>CAXXVR010000001.1:0-10433 GCA_963675955.2 uncultured Desulfobacterium sp.
TTCGCCGTTGCCGCCGCAGACGCGTTGATCGCCCTCGGGCGAAACGATCTGGAAGTCTTTTCGGCTGCGACGGACGCAGACGCGGACCGTGCGCTATCACCCGTGCTGGTAGCCGTCACAGGCGCCGATCTGCATCGTGCAGGAGAACTCTGCTGTGCAGGCGCAGAAGCACTCCTGTACGACGAGGAGGCCAAGGGCGGCAGTCTGCTTCCAGTGTTTTTTCATTATTCTGCGGAACCCTGATTATCATGATTTCCAATCCATTACAAAAGGAGACGCTTTACAGCGTCTCCTTTTGTAATGGATGCTCCGGTATTGTGGCCTCATTAGTTCTGAATCACGCCCCATCCGGTAGTCAGCCGGTTGGAACGAACATATCCTATTTCATTTTGGTACTGTAGTTTTGTCCATCCGTCCTCTGTGGTTTCCAGAACCTTCACCGATACGCGTGAAGGCATTTTGCATATCTGTTCGGATTCCGTATCCGGCTCCGTATAGAGCCATTGCGTAGAACGCAAAAGCGTTGCATTCTCGCCGGTATCCATCTTCCCTTCCACAAAGGATATATAACCGCGCCGAATATACCCCTCACGTTTTTCGTATCGGACCTTGACCCAGACTTCGCCTTCCAGGAGCACTTCAAGTTCGTCCCCAGTGCTCAGCCGTTTCACAGAATCGAAGGAGGAGCCGCAGCCTTTTCGCATACGCGCACCTTCTACCATGACCCATGCTTTAGGGTTCGGCTGTTCCTCATTGTCATCAACAATCGTCTTTTGAAACGCATTGTACTCGTTAAACGACAGCTTGCTCTTCAGTGCACGCCGCAGCGTATTATCTCGCGGTTCACTTGTGCTGATTTCAACTTTTGTACCCGGACATGCGTAATAATAAAGCCACTTTGCGTCCTCAATATACAGCCGCACACAGCCGTGGGACACACTTTGCCCCATGTTGTAATACGGCGATCGCTTGAGCGCGTTTACGGAGCGTTTGCCGTACATAATGGAATGAAAAAAAATACTCCCTACAATCTGTACCCAATAACGTGCATATTCACCGTTAAAATCTGCAAATTTGCCGAAGCGTTCACGCCCACCGATCTTCCATATACCGCGTGGCGTCGGTGTCGCTTCGTCCTCCGGGTCGTTTTCGTCCACTTCGGTCCGGCCGGATGCACAAAGAAACCGTCGAATGACCTTTGTATATTCTCCGTTCTCGTCCTGTTCGAAGACGGTAACGATATGGTTGCGCAAATCCAAAAGGATATAGTATTTGTCCGGGTCATCATTTTTCAGTTCGTCCATAGCGCGCGCATTTGCAGGCGGCAGCAACGCGACTAAAAAAAATATGAAGACGAGCATGAAGACCCCGATTCGACGCACGTGGATTTCCCCTTCCAAAATATATATGCGGGCGTGATATTGAATCACGCCCGCCAGATTGTTTTAACTAGAAGATGCGGTAGGCACAGATGAAGTGCTCCTGCCAGTATCCGCCACTCTTAAGCACAGTGGACGACGTCCGAACCTGACCTTGTGATGAGCTCGCGTCGATCATTTTTCCACCGCCCAAATAAATACCAACGTGTCCGGTAGAAGACGTGCTTCCCGAAAACACCAGGATATCCCCGCGTTCAATCGAACGTATGCTGGATATTTTCTGGAACCGCGAGGTCGACCGCCATGCAATCGACGTCATGTAACTCGTGCTCACGCCGGAATTCTTGATGCACCAGTATACGAAGCCGGAACAATCGAAGGTATTCGGGCCTTTGCCTCCGCGTACATACTTCGAACCGATCTTGCTTTCGGCCAGTGCAATGAGTTTTTCCACACCGGTCTTGCTGGAAGCACTCGACGAGCTACTGCTCGATGAACCGCTGCTCGAAGAGCTGCTGCTTGACGACGAGCTACTGCTCGACGAAGACTCTTTGGAGCTTGAAGGTGTCGTTGTTGATTTCTTTGCGTTGGAAGAATTCAACATCGTCAGCGTTACTGCGCCAACCTTGCCGTCCTGCGTGAGCCCGCTTCTCTTCTGAAACGCCTTTACCGCATCCTGCGTGATCTCACCGAAATATCCCGTAGCATTCGCGCTGGTCATGTAATTCAACTCGGACAAACGTTTTTGAATATTCTTAACCGCGGTACCGTAATCGCCAAGTTGAATGACCATGGACTGCGCTTCACCGGAAAGGAGCAGGTCCCGTGTGACAGGTCCGAGGCAGCCGTCGCGTGTTAGGCCGTTCGCCTGCTGGAACGCCTTGACTGCAGAAACCGTAGCGCGTCCCATGATGCCGTCCGGTTTGAATGTAAGGTAGCCTAGCTTCTTCAGCGCCGTCTGGCAGTCTTTAATCACCTGGTTTTCATCACCAAGCGTGTAGGCGTTGCTCACGACGTCTTCGCCATAGAGCATTTCCAGCGTTTTGGAGCCAACTTTACCATCAGCCGTAAGGTCGTTCTTCTTTTGAAACGCTACAACGGTCTCTTCGGTTTTGTCGCCGAAGTATCCTTCAATATTTGCCTTATTATCAAAATAGCCGAGCTCGTAGAGTCTATGCTGTATGCCTTTAACGTCCTCACCGGAATCACCGTTTTGCATAACGTAAATTTTGGCATCGTCACTCATCAGCGCATTATAGGTGGATTCACCACAAATGCCGTCGTCATCCAGTTCGTTATGCCGCTGAAACCGCTTAATTGCATCCTCAGTCAGTGGACCGAAATGCTCCGTCGGTTCATCTGAGTCCATATAGCCAAGTTCCATCAGCCGCGCCTGAAGCGATGCGATGATCGCACCATCGTCACCTTCATTCAGTTCGCTTGTAAAAATGATTTCTTGCGTCGTTTCCGCTTCCGTATTTTCTACCACTGTCTCTTCTTGCGTTGTTTCAAGCGCAACGACGGTTCCTTCATTTGCTCCGTCGCCTTCGTCGGAATCGGTCGTTCCGCTGCTGTCAAAGACCGCCTCCTGCTCTGTGGCATATGCCGCAAGCATTTCCGTAGCATCCGCGGTAGATTCCTTCCCTGGCAACGCAATCGCCAGAATGATGACAGTAATCAGAAAAACACCAAGCGCGCTGCTTCCAATAAGCAGCGTACGCCGCGGTAGCTTCACCAAATACGCATAAACAGAGCGCACACCAAGATAAATTCCGCGCGCGACAATCCGCGCAACGGAAACAGCCGCTTTTTTCGTTTTATCCCAAAATTGCTTAAACGAGAAAGGTCGTTTTCCATCGCCTGTGTTTTGTGACGTTTGCCGCGTATTTCGAAGGTTCTGCACATCCTGTCGGATAACTTTTATAAATTTTCTCCAAAATCGCTTGAATTTCGACTTCTTTTTGCCACTTGCAGTGCGCGGACCCTGTCCTCGACCCTGCGAAGAAGCGCCGCTGTTTGCATGGCTATAAGCTGTTTTGCTATGCGTCGTATGTTGCGTATAGTAGTGTCCTGTCGCCACGTTCCGACTCCTTTCGGCAAAGGATGATCATATCCTTTGCCTGGTACCCAAGTCATATTCTCTTGCCGATTATAGCAACGAATCGTGACATTGGGTTGAACATTTTTTAAACGAATAGATAACGAATCGATGCACCGGTGTGCAATCGTCAACCGTCGTAATACTCACCGCGTCGGTAATCAAAAATTGCGGCGTTGTATTTTTTGAAGTCTTCCAGAACTTTTCCCGTGCCGAGTGCAACGCAGGAGATCGGATCTTCCGCAATGCGGCAGGGTACGTTTGTACGTTCCGTAACATAACGGTCAAGGCCGGTCAGCAGTGCGCCGCCGCCCGTAACCACAATGCCTGTTTCGGCGATGTCCGTCGCAAGCTCCGGTGGAGTTCGCTCGAACAGCCCGCGCACGCGTTCCATAATGGCAGAAAGCGGTTCCGAAAGGGCGTCGACCATTTCATTGGTACCGATCGGCACAGCCTCCGGCAGGCCGGAGGTAAGGTTTCTTCCCCGCACTTCGATGATGCGCTGTTCTTTTTCAATATGCGCACGTCCGTATGCAATCTTGATATCCTCGGCGTTTCGCTCACCAATATACAGACTGTGCTTGCGCTTCATATAGCGGCGCAATGCCTCGTTAAACTTATCGCCCGCCATCTTGATGGAGTCGGACAATACGATTGCACCGTAAGCAATCACCGCTATGTCCGTCGTGCCACCGCCGATATCGAGCACCATATGTCCTTTGGGTTCGTTGATGTCGATGCCCGCGCCGATTGCGGCGGCGATCGGTTCTTCGATCAGGTAACTGTACCTTGCGCCTGCTTCATCGGATGCTTCAATGACATAGCGCTTTTCCGCTTCCGTAACGCCGGACGGCACGCAAACGACGGCACGCGGCCTATACAATAACCGTGTGCCGACAACTTTGCGGAAGAAGTAGCGAAGCATACGTGCGGTAACGTCAAAATTCGAAATAACGCCGTCCCGCAGCGGTCGAATCACGATGATGTTGGCCGGGGCGCGGCCCATCATCTTTCGCGCTTCTTCACCGATGGCGACAATGCGTCCGGTAATACGCTCCACCGCAACAACGGATGGCTCTTTGAGCACAATACCCTTGTTTTTTACGTATACCAGGGTCGACGAAGTACCAAGGTCGATCCCGATGTCTGAGGTGTCAAATAAACCCATTTCCTAACCCGCCTTCCGAAAATCAATCGGACATATAAAGCCTATAATATCAATTGATTTTATCATGCAAAACATTGCCGGACAACCAAACAAAGTGTGAACGGCAGATGAACGAGCCGCAGTTTGCGGCTTATTTATTCTCGGTTGTTCTCCATAGATTGTTGCAACTCTTCACCTGCATCATTGTACGGCGGCTTTAAAAACCTCACCGATCGGCGCGGAAATGGTGAGCGTTGCACCCTTATCCCGACTGGTTCGGCTCATGTTGATCACAATAAGATTGTCCCCGTTAAAATAATCCGCAAGCCCGGCCGCAGGATAGACGACCAACGACGTCCCACCGATGACCAGCGTGTCTGCCCGCGATATTTGTCGGACGGATTCATTTACTATACGTTCGTCCAATCCTTCACCATAAAGCACGACGTCCGGCTTTATGGTTCCACCACAGGTACACTTTGGCACGCCACTCTGCGCAATTATTTCATCCAGCGAATAGGCCTTATGACAGCGCATACAATAGTTGCGGTACACACTGCCATGCAGTTCCAGAACATTTTTGCTTCCCGCCTTTTGATGCAGGTTGTCGATGTTCTGCGTAATCACCGCCGTCAGCGATCCGCGCTGCTCAAGCTTTACCAACGCGTGATGCGCATCGTTCGGCTCTGCATTTGGAAACAGCAGGAATTTTTTAAAATAATCGTAGAACGTTTCCGTGTGCCGCAGGAAAAAATCATGGCTGATGAGTACTTCCGGTTCGAATCCGAACTGTTTGATCGCCTGGAACACGCCGTCGCCAGAACGAAAGTCCGGTATGCCGCTTTCAGTGGACGTTCCCGCTCCGCCGAAAAACACTGTGCGGTTCGATTTGTCCAGTATTCCTTTGAGCTTTGATATCTGTTCAGATAATGCTTCTTCCATGCTGTTTCCACCGCTTATAATAGAATTTCAGGCACAAACGAGCCGATTTTCGTTTCGCTCTGTTCGCACCATCGTTCTCATCATAGCACTTAAAGCGAATTTTGCAAGTTCCACCATCTATGGTGGTCAACAACGTATTCGTGTGCTAAAATGGACGCATGAAAATACGATTTTTTAATGCAAAAATTCTCCCGCTTGACGAATGTACACCGCTTTTTTCAGGCGAGCTTGCCACAAACGGCAGCACCATTTCCTATCTTGGCGAGGACGGCTCCAATTTCGGCCCGTTTGACCGCACCGCGAGATCGACTGCCGTGGCAATTTGCTCATGCCGGGCTTTAAAAACGCACACACGCATTCAGCGATGACGTTTTTGCGTTCTCTGGCGGACGACATGCCGTTGCAGAGTTGGTTGACCGAGCAAGTGTTTCCAAAGGAAGCGCAGCTTACGCCGGACGACGTGTACGTGCTAAGCAAACTCGCCATTCTCGAATATCTCACCAGCGGTATCACAACAATGTTCGATATGTATTTTGCGCGCGACAGCATTGCACAGGCTTCTATCGACACAGGGTTTCGTGCAGCGCTTGTCGGCTGCGCCAACGACTTCGGTGGAACGGCACGGCAAACCATTGATGAGTATGAACATTTTTCAAAACTCGATCCGCTCATCACTTATCGGCTTGGCTTCCACGCGGAATACACAACGTCATACCCGCTGCTAAAAGATTTGGCAGACATGGTGCAATCGCTCAAGCAGCCGTTTTATACGCATCTTTGCGAGACGCAGGCCGAGGTGGATTCTTGCGTTGAACATAACGGCATGCCCCGATCGAATATCTCGATTCGCTCGGTATGTTTAATTACGGTGGAGGCGGGTACCATTGCGTGCATGTTTCCGAACGTGAGTTGGAGATTTTGAAGGAACGAAACATGACCGTGGTGACGTGCCCCGGTTCAAACACAAAGCTTGCAAGCGGTGTTGCGCCTGTTTTTGAATATCTTCAGCGCGGTATACCGGTCGCCATCGGCACCGATGGGCCAGCCAGCAACAACTGCCTCGATATGTTTCGCGAAATGTTCCTTGTCACCGGGCTGCAAAAGCTTCGGCATGGTGCGGAAGTCGTGAACGCACTGGACGTGCTGAACATGGCCTGTCGTAACGGTGCACATGCCTGCGGATTTAACGACTGCGATTGTTTTGCCGTAGGCAAGCAGGCGGATCTCATCATGATCGATCTGCATCAGCCAAACATGCAGCCGCTCAACAATATTGAAAAAAATATCGTTTACAGCGGCAGTAAGAAAAACGTGTCACTGACCATGGTTGCGGGCAAGGTGCTCTATGAAAACGGAGAGTTTTTTATCGGGGACGACCCGGAGCGCATCTATGCACAGGCCAACCAGATCATCCGCCGGATGCAATAGTACTTTTTTCAGCATACTGCGCCGCTTGGTCTGGCAGCGGCGCTTGTTTTTTTTATGGAGGAAACGCAATATGGTTGACCGAAACAAACTTGCCCCATTGTTTGCGGGGTGGAACGAAACAATGATCTGGTCATACCTGCAAGGATACATGGGTTATGCGCTGGTCGACGACGAAGCCGCCCCGATGAGCGCACAAATCGTAACAGGCGACATATGCTTTTTCGCAGGCATACCGAACGACGCGCTGATTGAGCAAGCTGCCGCACCGGAAATCGTTCCGCAAAACGACGCATGGTGCTGTGCAATCGAACGAGTGCTGGGTAACAAAGTCAAGCAACGTTTTCGCTATGCTATCAAAAAAGAAGGCGATGTCTTCGACCATGCGAAACTCATCACCTATGCACAAGCGCTTCCAAGCGGATTTTCGCTTGCGCTGTTCGACGAGGCGATTTGTCGCATGGCAAATGAGGAATCTTGGTCGCGTGACTTTTGTTCGTTGTTTCGCGGTCCGTCGGATTTCGTTGCCCGCGGCCTGGGCGTTGCCGTTTTGCATCAAGGACGCCCGGTTGCAGGAGCAGGCTCCTATCTCATCTACAATGGGGGCATTGAGATCGAAATCGACACAAAGCCGGAATTCCGTCAACGCGGACTTGCAACCGCCTGTGGAGCGCAACTCATACTAGAAAGTCTGAAAAGAGGCCTCTACCCCAGTTGGGATGCATATGATTTGCGCTCGGTTGCGCTGGCGGAAAAGCTTGGGTACCACTTGGATCATCCGTACCTGGTATATGATAAAGCAAAGACGATTGAATAGACATAAAAATCCCGTGCAATTGAAACTGCACGGGATTTATTGTTACATGGCCGGTACGGTGCGCGGTGCGCGGCGCTTTCGGAATAAATTTTTGCGCTCCACTTTTAGGAACGATACCGTATCTTTAATAGTTGTGCTAATATCGCGCGGCCTGTAGCCAAGGTCGTTGCGAGCTTTTTCATAGGTGAAGCGAGCGTTGCTGGTCAACGTGTAGAGTGTGTAGCGTGTAAACAACGGCGATTCATGGCGAATCTTGTAATAAAGCTCTGCAAGCGGTGCCGTGAGTTTTGCAAACCACAACGGAAGCACGGTTTTGATCGTCTTCCCACCGGTTACGCGCGAAAGTGTGTTCAGCAGTTCTCTCACAGGGATATAGCGGTTGGAGAGGATATAGCACTCGCCTTTTCTGCCCTTTTCCGTTGCGGCGATAACGCCGTCCGCAACGTCTCGCACGTCAACAAAATCATATCCGCCTTCAACACAGGCTGTCAGCGTTCCGTTGAGATAGTTGATAATCATTTGCGTCAGGTGTCCATTGCCGTAGTCGTTCGGCCCGATAATGCCGGAAGGATGAATCACTGTCGCATCCAACCCGTCCTTCGCGGCGTCAAGCACAATCTGCGTCGCCGCGGCTTTCGTCTTTGCATAAAGTCCAATGACCGACTCCGGCTGGAAGCCGTCAACGATTTCATGCATGACCTTGCCCTGTGGCAGTTCCGGTAGAGCGTGAACGGAACTGATGTAAACAAGTTTTTTCGCATTATGCTTTTTGCAGAGGTTTACGATGTTCTCCGTGCCTTTTACATTAACGTCAACGACGCGTTGGTCATATTTTGACGCGACGGATACAATGCCTGCACAATGGATCACATACACTTCGTCATCGTCCTTCAAGCCGAAAAACAGCGGCTCCAGCGACGTCTTTTCGCGCACATCCCACGAACGATGGACACTTGATCGCCATATAGCATGGTGACGTCTTCGTCGGGTTGCGCAAAGCCACGCACTGTCTCACCGTCTGCCAGTAGCTCCCTGGCAACCGTATTCCGAGATGCCCCCCGATTCCGTAATGATATAAACGCGTTTCATATGGATTTTGCCTCGCTTTCTATGTATACCATCTTACGGATGGATTGTTACGCAGCTATAACGAAAAACCGACAATTTATCGACACCTTTACGAATTCTTTATGAAAACCGCTGTCTTTCGCCTTTGCTTGCGTTGATTTAGCTTGATCCGTTGCAAGTAAAACAACTGTTCGTATATAATAAGGTTTGTCACCAATCCGGTGTTATCATCTCTTCGCCACGTTTTCAAAACTCTTAACGGAGGAAAAACATGAACGAAACAATATTGAAAGAGCATTACCAAAAGCGAAAATTCTCCACCGAACAGACCGATGAAGCCGTTGCCGCGGTGCACGCCCTGGAAGATTGGTTGTCCGTCAATAATGGCACCCTCGAAACCGCCACACCAGAACTCATCCGCAGCTACATCCGCCTGCTGATCGATCAGAAACGCAATACCATGGAAGCGCTTCTTGCCATGGCGCGATATTTCTATCTGACCGGCCGCAACGAAACCTACATCTATTTCACATCGCTGCTCGGTGGTGACGGCGTGATTGAAAACATTGCGACGCGACTAACGGAAGCCACGGACGCAGACACTTCCGAGCGCCTTCTGGGGAGCACTGCAAGGCCGCCGCTTGGCTCCGATCCAACAGACTTCCCCGCGTTTACAAAGCGGCTAATGGAACGTCTGGAAGCGGAGCTGCCATTGGAAACGGTGCAACGCGTACTTGCAGGCAACAACCACCAAATCCCGCCTTCCGCGTTTGCCACGGAAAAGGAACATTTTGAAAACGCCGCCTCGCTGGAAGAATACCTGCGCGGTCGCCATAAGCGGAACGTTTTCGAACTCCAGCAGCACTGTGACAGTAACGCGGTTTGGTTCGAACAAACCATTACGCAGGACGTCGTAGATTTCGTCGCCGCCAATCAGGAGATCCTGTCCGCCGTAAAAGACGGGGATGCGCTCTATATCACCAAAATTCCATACGATCCGGAAAAATACCTGACGGAAACCGATCCTACAATGAGGCGTTACTATGCCTGTCACTGTCCGTTCGCGCGCGAAGCGATCAAGGCTGGCTCACCGGACATTTCACCAAACTGGTGTTATTGCAGCGCCGGGTTTGCCAAACATCCTTTCGAAGTGTTGTTTGAACGGCCGCTACGCGTTAAACTCCTCCAGTCTGTTCTTAAAGGCGACCCGGTCTGCCGGTTTGCAATCCATCTGGATTGAACATCTAAATCGTACCACGCATTCTTCAAATTATCTTCAACGTGTTATATGTTTGTCAAGAAAAAACATTTTTTCTCTGGTGAGCAACATAAAAGCGGAGCGATTTCATACGCTCCGCTTTTTCTCTGCTCGTTCGTTATTCGCCAAGCGGTATCTTCCGTTTAAAGGCTTTATCCATATCTTCGGGGATCAACTCGCGAAGGACTTCTCTGCCGTTGATCTCAACCACAATCGTACGATTGCGCATACGCTTTGTCAGGTGTTTTGCAACCCGCAAGACCGCGTGCTCGCCGTTTCTGATTTGTTCAGCCTTCAGC
>CAXXVR010000002.1:0-37500 GCA_963675955.2 uncultured Desulfobacterium sp.
CATCGCCCTTTTTTTCCCATTGCTCCTTCCCGGAATTGTCATTGCCGGGGGATCTGCCCTGTTGATTGCAGGATCGTTGATTCTGGGACGCCTGCATCGGTATGTGCCCATGGAAAAGGCCTGGTTTGGCACCTTTATTGTCTTTCTGGTCCTCCTGCAGTTTTACATTGGTACAGCTGTCTTTCCGGCATTGAACCCGGTTAAAACACCGGAGGTGACCTCCCGGCAGATTGCACAGCTGTTGCCGGAAGATCAACCTATTGTGTACTACGGTATAAATGGTGAGATTATCTCTCTTTATGCCGGGCGGCAGGGTCAACGCCTGGATGAGATATCTGTGTTGATGACAGCCCTGGAAAAGGCAGGCAAGGGGGTATTGGTTTTTTCAATGAACGATCTTGATCTTCTGAAACCTTATGTCAAAGATATTGGAAAAGTCGAAACCTTTACCCTGGGAAGAAAAAATTTGGCCTGGGTGGCCTTTACCATGCCTGGAGAATGCCCCAAATGAAACTGTTTAGGCAGGGGCGCATTCCTTGTTCCCACCATAATCCCCGAGGTCATGGACCCCACATAGGGGGTGCGATAAATATTTTCCATGCCCGCCAGACGCATCATCTCTTGAATTTCATCCTCGGAATAGGCCTGCCCCCCTGGGTACCAAGGAGCATGTTCAGGGAAAAAAGGGCAGGGAACAGCGGGCCATCCTTTTCATTGTTTAAAATAAAATCATGTATGATCATCATGCCCCCGGTTCCAGTACCCGGGCGGCCTTTTTCACGATGCGCTTACAATCTTCCGGTGAATCCCCATGTAATATGTGTGAAATCCACACCACATCGTATGTTCCCTCAATCTGTGTCTCAAGGAAGTTTCCTTCCTGAAAATTAATCCGATGACTCATGTCAAACTTTTTTATGGTCTTTTCCGCCTTTACAGCCCCATGCAGGGCACAGGTTTCCCAATAGGCACCCGAAAGGCTGAGAAGTTTTCCTGGATGAATGGATTCGCTTGTCATTGTCTGCCTCCTGATCTTAAAAGTGATAGAAAAACAGGATCATGATGTCTAAAACGCTATGCTTTTTTCAAAAAATATTCAAAGTTTTTTCCGGTGGTGTGATATAAATCCAAGTATGCAGTTATCCGATGAAAACTTCGATGTTCCCGTCAAATTGTTTCTGCCGGCAATTTTTATTCTGTTGGTTGTGGTGCTGATGTGCTTTTTTATTGCCTGGTCCACGTGGCAGAATTTTGATAGAGATCGGCACAATACCGTTAAGTGGCTTCTCCGGGAAGCCGATGCCCTCATCCATGTCATGCACACCGATGCCAGAGCCGGGATAAAAATTGGACAATCGTTTAAAAAGACCGTGGAACAGATCATGGTTACCATTGGGGCAACGGAAAATATAGCATATCTGTACTGCATGAATGTTCGCACCGGGGAGGTTTATCTCCCTTCCGGTGGGCAGAGTACCCCCTTTGAAATGATGAAATTCCATGACATGGTTCCGCTCCAGGAGAGCCATATCATAAGGGAAATCAAAGGAAGCATACCCATTCTGCATTTGACAAGAAAACTTTTGTTGTCAGACACGCCTTCACAATGGCCTGGCGAGACCACAGGCATGGATCAGAGTCTGGCGGTTATTTCCCCGGGAGTTGATGGCAGAGAAGATCTTTACGTGGTCATGGGACTGAACATGGACCTTTATCAGGAGGCCAGGCAGGCAGATCTTCACCATGCAGGCATCATGATTGCCATTCTTCTGGCCCTGGGGGCCGGGGCGGTATTTTTTGTTTTTGTAATCAGAAATTACCTTAAAGACTTGGCGCACATGCAGCATCTCCAGCGCCAGGTGCAAAAAAATGAGAAATTTGCCGCCATCGGCCAGCTCAGTGCCAGTGTGGCCCATGAGATTAGAAATCCCTTGAGTTCCATCCGGGGGTTTGCCCAGTTTTTTGTTCATCTGTTTAAAGAACATGAGGAGCACCGGGAATATGCCATGATCATGGTCAAGGAGCTTGACCGCATCAATGGGGTTATCACCGATCTCATCACCTTTGCAAGGCCCTTGAAGCTGAAATTGAAAACGGTGCTTGCAGCGGATCTTGTGCGCCATATCTTCCGCCTCATGGAGGGGGATGCTGGCTCCAGGGGGGTTGGGATCTTCATGGCCATTGAAAAGAGCATGCCCCCATTGATTGTGGATGAGGATCAGATGAAGCAGGTGCTGCTCAATCTGGTGATCAATGCCCTTAATGTCCTCGTACCAGGGCAGCACATCACCCTGGGGGGGCGGGGCAAAAGCGGGGATGCCTGGGGATATCTCTGGGTGGAAGATGAAGGTCCGGGCATTGTCTCCGGGGATCATCAGCAAATTTTCAATCCCTTTTTCAGTGGGGGAAATAAAGGCTCTGGGCTGGGTCTTGCCATTGCCCGTAAAATAGTAGAAAATCACGGTGGAATCCTGGCCGTGGAAAGTCCGGTACCGGGGAAAAAGAAGGGATGCCGCTTCACCATTACCCTTCCCATGACAACGCAAGGGCAGGAGAGATGACACACATGAAACTGCTGGTGGTGGATGATGATGCCTCCCATTTAAAAATGCTCATGGCGGTGTTGACCCGCCAGGGATACCAGGCGTACACGGCGGACTCCGGGGAGACGGCGGTGGAAAAGGTGGCCAATGAAGCCTTTGACCTGGTGCTTATGGATGTGAAGATGGACGGCATGGATGGCATGGCGGCCATGAACCGCATGATTGCCCTGCGACCGGGAATTCCAATTGTGCTCATGACAGCCTTTGGTTCCATTGATGCGGCGGTGGATGCCATGAAAATCGGAGCAAGGGATTATATTACAAAACCCATTGATATTGACGTGCTGATACCGCTTGTGGACAATATCCTCTTGCGGGGAAAAAAAAATTTGCCCGGGGATTTTCCAAAAGAAGCCATTGAAAAGCCCCATGGTTTTTCCGGGATCATAGGAGATAGTCCGGCCATGCAGATTGTGTTTGATCTGGTGGCAAGGGTAGCCCCTTCGGAGGCATCTGTGTTGATTACCGGAGAAAGCGGAACGGGCAAGGAGCTTATTGCCAGTGCCATACATGCTGTAAGCCATAGAGATCAGAAGCCTTTTATAAAGGTCAACTGTGCCTCCATACCGGAGTCGCTCCTGGAAAGTGAACTTTTTGGACATGAAAAAGGGGCTTTTACCGGTGCCTTAAAAAGTCGTCAGGGTCGGTTTCACATGGCGGACAAGGGTACCATCTTTCTGGATGAAATTGCAGAGATGGCTGTGCCCGTACAGGCCAAACTGCTCCGGGTGCTCCAGGAAAAAACCTTTGAACCCCTTGGCTCCGGAAAAACCGTTCGTGTGGATATTCGGGTGATTTCAGCCACCAATAGAGTACTGGCCGCTGAAATTGAGGAAAACCGATTTCGAGAAGATCTTTTCTACAGGTTGAACGTTGTCAGTATTGCGCTGCCACCCCTTCGGGACAGAGCGGAAGATATCGTCCTTCTTACCCGATTTTTCATCGAAAAATACAGCCGGGCAAACCAGCGACACATCACCGGGTGTAGCACCTCGGTGATGGATCTGTTTTCTGCATACCCCTGGCCTGGCAATATCCGTGAACTGGAAAACGCCGTGGAGCGGGCCGTCATTCTTACCCGGGGTCCACAAATTACCCCGGAAGATCTTCCGGCATCCATCGTGCCGGACCTCCCCAGGCCAGACCATGGATTTGCCATGGAAAATTCGGAGACCTCACTGAAAGAGATGGAAAAAAAAATGATATTAAAAACTCTGGAAGAAACCCAAGGCAACAGAACAAAGACCTCTGATATTTTGGGTATTTCCAGAAGAACGCTTCAGCTGAAACTGAAAAAATATGGAGTAAATTGAATGGGCCTTTTTTTTTCCAGCCCCCCCAATCTTGATGATTTCCATCTTACGGAATACACCGTGCCTTTCCGCCTGGACAGGTTAACGCCGGGGGTGGATAATAACCGATATGATGTATGTTTAAGCCCAGCATTTTGCAGAAGCCTGGAGGAATCTATCCTTTGTCTCATGGAAGAAATGGGTATGCCCGATAAGGATAACGGTCGAGGTGAAAAGGCCATGGATGATATGGCTGTAGAGGATCAGTTTAAAACAGCCTATCGGGAATTGATGACCACTGCCATTAATCAGGCAAAGCTAAGGCGGCAGGTTCAGGTGGATTATATTGCCAGCACCGCCGTTGCAGCCCGTGTCATCCGGGAAATCAACACCGGTTTTGGTACCTTCGTGTCTAATCTTCGGCAAATGATCCAGAAAAAAGAAATGGAACGAAGGGGCACCGAAGATGATCCCCTGGTTCTTAAGGCGACGCTTTCTGAAATTTTATTGAATAAAAAACAATTAATTCGCAGGGTGGGAAATTATGTGTTCACTCAACTCCATCATGTGGATCAGCGCCATCTCAACGGTATCCGGGAATCTAATTTTGGCACCGATGCATTATTGCCGGAAGACTTTTTCCTGAATCCCTTTCTTTACGGCGGTAAAATTGATGACGAATTCATGCTGGATACCTATGATATCCTGCCTGGTCAGCGAATTGACGATGCCGATCGGTATGATGTTTTGCTTTCCACCATTCACCATCGATTCATGGAGATGCTCCCGAAGGGGGGAGCAGATGTTTCCGGGCAGCAGAAAGACCGGGAGCACTCGGGACAGGAAGGGCAGAATAAAGATCTGCCCATGTACGGAAAGGACATGTGGGAAAAAACGGTGGATGGGTGGATACAGCAGGTGGAAAATGCCCGTATCCTTTTTGATTTTATTTCCACCCGGGAGCATTGTAAGTTTTTAAGGCAACAGGGTGAAAAAAAGGAAAGGATAAAAAAGTTAAGCCAGCTGGCCAGACAACAGCATCGCATGTTGCGATTTTTTTTAAAAAAATTTCAAAGGGTCGGGGTAATCAAAAGAATCTGTGCCTCCTTTGAAATTCGCCCCATATGTTCTGTTTACTGCCCTCCGCTGGTACCCCAGGTGCTCTTGCAATTCATGCTGGTTTCCAGTTCCCGAAAAATGATTATCAATCGTCTCAAACGACTGTCAAAGATCAATCATGTTCCCTTTCCCATAGGACCCCTTAAACGGTGTCAACGGAGGATTAAATATCTTGGTACTGGGAAAAAAGAGGCTTATCTGGTTCGATTTTTTCAGGGTTTTTTTCGGTACCATAGGGATTTTCAAAATTTCATAATCCTTAAAGAGGCCATGGATCGGGTTTATCTGACGGAGGATGATAACCATCTCAGGCTCTCCCGGGTGAACAATACTCTTTATGAATTTCTCCTTCCCCACGAGGTCAGTATCCAGGAAAAGCCGGTGATCACTCACACCATACTTAAAGCCGATGTCAGAGGGTCCACGGATATTGTGTGCCGGATGAAGGAAAAGGGATTGAATCCGGCATCTTACTTTAGTTTGAATATGTTTGAGCCCATCACTGAGCTGCTTGCAGAGTATGGAGCGTTTAAAGTGTTCATTGAAGGGGATGCCATGATACTTGGCATCTATGAGAGGCAGGATATGCCGGAGGGATGGTACAGTGTTGCCAGAGCCAGTGGGCTTGCTGTGCAGATTCTGCAGATCATACAGCGTTACAATGAAAAAAATCAAGAATACCATCTTCCGCTTCTGGAGATCGGTATTGGGATTACCTTTGCAGATGAGGCCCCCACTCTTTTCTTTGATGAAGACTTTGAAATCATGATTTCTTCTGCCATTAATCTGGCAGATCGGCTGTCCGGCTGTTCCAAGATCATACGAAAACAAATGGATACCGGGAGGTTTCCCTTTAACAATTATGTTTTTCAGACGGTATCAGATGAAGAGATTGCAGCCACCGCCGATGATATTTTGACCCGTTATAATGTTAACGGTATAGAACTCCACCCCCTGGCATTTGAAAAATTGTCCAGGGAGATTCGTCTTAAGTCCGTTGAATGTATTATCCCTGGAATTCAATCGGAAAAAATGCGTTTTTTTACGGGGACATTTCCCACCGTCACGGGACGATATCAGCGCATCATTATCCGCCAGGGGCGCATTTCCCATATTCGGAAACAGGATCTTTCCTTGATCACCAGCACAGATAAATTCTTCTATGAGGTCTGTACAAATCCCCTGGTTTATGACTATTTTGCGTAATAATTGATTTTTAAATCTGATTCATCTGCCATAACCGGTATTTTTTGATATTTTCACGGGTGCGAAATTTTAACGCACCCACCCGATTGCTGCGTAATATTTTATCACTTACGAATGAATATTTGAGTCCGCAGCCAGTGACTACAGTTGTTTCCAAGCCCGGCACGCCTTTTGCTTTAATTAAAATCAGACTTTCCGTTGAACTTCATTCCAGGCGTGGGGCCTGGAACGGGCAGCAATGGTGGCATCTGATTTTCCATGTGACAGGTGAACTGATGAATAAATTTATGAATGATAAGAGCTGGATCTTTTCCCTGGTATTGATGGTGTTGCTGCTTCCAGGGATGCTTTGTGCCGGGGAGGATGGTAACATAACGCCTGGGGAAGATTTTTTCACTGAAAAGGTCTCCCTGGATCAGGTGCTGGCCTATGCCGTGGCACATAATCCCTCCATCCAGGTGGCCCTTGAAAAATGGCGGGGAGTGGTGGAAAAATATCGTTTGGCAACGGCCTATCCCGATCCCCAGCTCATGGTTACCTGGTTTCCCAGCCCCATTGAGACTCGGCTGGGACCCCAGGACTGGAATGCCTCGCTATCCCAGACCATCCCCTTTCCCGGAAAACTTACGGCATCAGGCAACATGATCAAGACTGAATCTGCCATGGCAAAACTGTCCACAGATGCCCGCGTAAGGGAGATCCGTGCCCGGGTGACCCGTTCCTTCCATGAATTGCTCTACATTCAAAAAGCCCTTGCCATTGCCCGCAGCAATGCCACACTGCTGGATCAACTGCGATTGATGGCCGAAGCCGCCCATGCCGATGATCGTACCACCCTGATGGATGTGGTCAAGGCCCAGTCCCAGGTGGGACAGCTCCGGTATGACATGCTCCTGCTGGAGGGGCTGAAAGAGACGGAAAAAGCAGCGTTGAACAGTCTTTTAAACCGCCCACCCGATGCCGCCATAATTAAGTTGATGGATGTTGGCATGGTTTCATTATCCTGTCCCCTTAACACCCTGTATGCCATGGCAGATGCCAATCAGGAGGGGATAAGGATTTCAGCACTTGAAATTGAAAGGGCAGAGCACAATGTGGTCCTGTCAAACTATTCAAACAAGCCTGATTTTAAGCTGGGAGTCTTTTATGCCGCAATTGGCCAGCCAGATGTGCCATCCCCCCCAAGGGATGCCGGAGATGATGCCCTGGGGATACAATTTGGCATAAATATTCCCCTGTGGTCCGGAAAAAATCAGGGGCAGATTCACATGGCAAGGGCAGCAATTGCCCGGCAGAAGGCCATGAAAGCCCAAACTGTTAACCAGACCCACAGCACCATACGATCCCTTTATTTCAAGCTGAACAATTCAAATCGCCTGGTTATCCTTTACCGGGAAGATCTGCTTCCCCAGGCAATGAAGGCCATGGAGCTGTCCCGGGAGTGGTTTCGCCAGGGGCAGGGCAGTTTTTCCGATGTGCTGGAAGCCCAGGCCGCCATTTATAATTTTCAGCTCTCCCTTGCCAGGGCCAGGGCCGATCATGGTGGTACCCTTGCAGAGCTTGATCGGCTTGTGGGTGGCGGCCTTTATCAGTGTGCAGGATTATCCCGGATTACCCCGGACAAAGAGGTAAAGGAGGCAAGTGATGATTAAACCCATAACGGTAATTTTGTTTTTGTTTGCTTTCCCCCTCTCTGGATGGTGCAACTATTCTTTGATGATGTCCACCCTGGAAAATTACGAACCGCCCTCGGTGTCTCGATTGGCACCAGCGGTTACAGGGAATGGGCAAAAAATTCATGGAGATGATGCTTCCTTTGATCCCCAGCAAAAATCCGTATCCAGGGACACAGGGATTTCTCTAAACGGGCCAGACCGGGGGGCGGTTCAATCCATTGACGTGATAACACTTCAAGGTGTTTCAATTCCCAGGAAATCTGAAGAAAAGATTCCTTTTTTTGTGATGCCGGCTTCCCTTGCCACCACCCTGTCCGATGTGGATCGGGACGAAGATAAAGCCGTCTTCCTGCTTAAAAAAAAGATTTCTCCTGAGCTGCTGGCGGCAATGGTGCTTTTAAGATATCCGGGCATTGCCCGGGCCCGTGATCTGGTGGATGCACAGATAGCAAGCTACAGCCAGGTGGAAGATCTGGATCTTGTGCTTGCGCAGTATGCCGCCTTCACAAAAGGATTGATGAACGGTGTGGGATCGTCCAGGGGTTCTTCGTCCAGTGAAATGGGGTTTCCCTTTCCCGGGGTCACCGCGTTGAAAGCTCAGGTGGTGGCCCAGTCGGTGGCGGCTGCCCGGGAAGCCTTGACCATGGTGGAGCGAAACGCCGTAACCGATGTGCAAAAGGCCTTCTGGGATCTGGTATATCTGGCCAGTGCCCAGGAAATCACCCGGGAAACCCTGGTGCTATTCAAGAATCTCCACGAGGTGGCAGACAGCCTTTATAGGTCCGGAAAAACCGGTTTCCAGGACGTGACCCGGGTGACGGTGAAGATTTATATTCTGGAAGAGGCCTTGTTAACTCTGGAGGAAAAAGAGAAAAATATACAGGCGGTTATCCTCTCGTTGTTGAACCTGCCCCCTAAGACATTTCTGGGACCCCTGGCAAAGGTAACTCCCTCCCGGGTCGTGCCGAAAATTGAAATCCTGTACGCCATGGCCCATCAGAATCGTCAGGAATTAAAACAGCTCCGGGCCGTCATCGGTAAAATGGAACGGATGGTGGAGCTGGCGGAAACCATGATTCTGCCCGGCTTTGATCTGGGGTTATCCCGCTACCGGGAGGCTGCCATCGTGCAGGTGGGATCTGAGGCCATGACCCCTTCCTTTGCCGAAAACATTCCGTCGTCCATGGGAAAGGGGCTTCCTAAAAAAATCTGGTATAGTACCGGTGCTTCCTGGCTCATGGAAACCAGGAAGCGCCTGGCTGCCGCAAGGGAAGGCTTGCGTGGGATGGAGGCAGATACCCGAAAAATGGTGCGGATGGCATGGTATGAGATGGACCGTGCCGTGAGGAGATCCAGATTGTACGGGGAGAAGGTGGTCAGCCTTTCCGCAACGGCCCTTGATGTCTCCACCCGGGAGTATGAGTCGGGGAAAATTGCCTTTGCCGATGTGGCAGGGGCATACTCAGATTGGCTTCAGACCCGGCTGGAACACGCCAGGGCATTGAGTGATATAGGTATCTCCAGGGCTCAGCTGGCCCGTGTAACTGGAACAGGGAGTTGATATGGATGAAAATAAAAAAGCGTCATTTCCCATGAAAACTGTTTTTATCACCGCCTTTTTGACGGCGGTGGTCATGGGAATCGGATTTTATGTGACAGGGGGGCACTTTCCCCACCATAATCCGGTTCCCCAGGGGGCAGTTTCCCTGGATGATTTTGACCAGCAGCAGCTGTGGACCTGCGGCATGCATCCCTGGATTATCACCAAAGAATCCGGTCAATGCCCCATCTGCGGTATGGATCTGGTGTTGAAAGCCCAGGATGAAGGCAGAAACGAAGAGGGGAGCAAGAAAAGAAAGCTCGTTTACTGGCGAGCTCCCATGGATCCCCTGGAAATCTATGAGGCCCCGGGCAAAAGCGGGATGGGCATGGATCTGATCCCTGTGTATGAAGATGAGCTGGTGGGGGGCGTTGACGTCCATGTGGACCCGGTGACCCGTCAGAACATGGGGGTTCGTACAGCTCCCGTTGAAAAAGGAGTCTTAAATTATACCATCCGGGCCTATGGGCATATTACCTACGATGAGACCCGTACAGCCCAGGTAAGTCCCAAGGTGGATGGATGGATTGAAACCCTTCATGTGAATTTCACTGGAGAAGGGGTCAAAGCCGGGGATCCGCTGCTGGAGATCTATTCTCCCCAGCTCCTTTCCGCCCAGGAGGAATACCTTTTGCTGTATCATTCCCTGAAGGAAAATCGGGGTTCCCGGACCACATCCCTTCTGAAATCCTCCCGGCGGCGTCTTAGCTATTTTGATGTGGCAGAGGAAGAGATCCAGGCCATGGAGGTTTCAGGAACGGTGAACAAAACTGTGCGGATGAGGTCCCCCTTTTCCGGTGTTGTAACCTTGAACCGGGCGGTTCAGGGGGGATTTGTCAAGGCGGGAACCATTCTCTACAACATTGCCGATCTTTCCCGGGTGTGGGTGGAAGTCCACATTTATGAGTATGAGCTTGGCCAGGTAAAGGTGGGACAGGAGGCTGAAATGTCCCTTCCCTATCTGCCGGGCAAGGTGTACCGGGGTAATGTCACCTTTGTCTATCCCTATCTCCAGGAAAAAACACGGGATGTGGTGATACGTCTGGAATTTGACAACCCGGATATGGAGTTGAAACCCCAGATGTACGGGGACGTTCTGATCCAAACCGGTGGGACAGAAAGCGGAGTCCTCATCCCCTCGGAAGCGGTGCTTCGATCCGGTGAGCGTAATGTGGTGTTTGTCTCCCGGCAGGGGGGCAAGTTTACCCCCAGAGAAGTGGGGCTTGGCATGGCATTGGATGATAATATGATCCAGGTGTTAACGGGCCTTGCACCGGGGGAGCAGGTGGTGACATCGGGGCAGTTTCTCCTGGATTCGGAATCAAAACTCCAGGAGGCCGTGAAAAAGATGATGGATATTTCAAACAACGCCTCCCCGGATGAGGGGACGGCCACCCATGGTTCTGTTGAAGCGCCATCATCCGGGGCTGATCCGGCTGATGATGATTTTTTCAAGGACATGGAATAATCTGCCCTGGTTGCGTCACAATGGGAATGCGCCCCATCGGAAAGGACATATAAAATGATTGAAAAAATAATTGAATGGTCGGTGAACAACAGATTCATGGTGATGCTTGTCACCCTGTTTGCCATCCTGGGAGGCGTTTTTGCCGTGGTCAACATTCCCGTGGATGCCATCCCCGACCTGTCCGATGTTCAGGTCATTGTCTATACGGAGTTTTCCGGTCAGGCACCCCAGGTGGTGGAAGATCAGGTGACCTACCCCTTGACCACCGCCATGCTCAGCGTGCCCTTTGCCAAGGTGGTCCGGGGCTACTCTTTTTTTGGCTACTCCTTTGTCTATATTATTTTTGAAGACGGAACGGATCTTTACTGGGCACGTTCCCGGGTGCTGGAATATCTTAACTTTGTGTCCGGACGTCTCCCCGCCGGGGTGACACCCAGTCTGGGACCCGATGCCACAGGAGTCGGCTGGGTGTATGAGTATGTGCTGAAAGACACCTCCGGTAAACATGACCTCCAGGAGCTGAGAAGCCTCCAGGACTGGTACCTCAGATATGAACTCACAGCAGTGCCCGGGGTGTCTGAAGTGGCAAGCATCGGTGGTTTTGTTAAGCAGTATCAGATCGAAGTGGATCCAAATAAACTCCTGGCCTATAAGCTTCCCATCCAGAAGGTGAAAATGGCCATCCAGCGCTCCAACAATGATGTGGGCGGCAAGCTTGTTGAGATGGGTGAAACCGAATTCATGGTCCGGGGACTTGGCTATATAAAATCCATGGAAGACATTGAAAACATCGCTGTGGGCGTGGATGCTTACGGCACCCCCATTCTCATGAAGAACATCGCCAATGTTCAGCTCGGTCCGGAGCTGCGTCGCGGGATTCTGGAGTCCAACGGTGAAGGTGAGGCCGTGGGGGGCATTGTGGTGATGCGCTATGGAGAGAATGCCCTTGATGTCATCCATGGGGTCAAGGAGAAACTTAAAAATCTTGAAAAGGGACTGCCCGAAGGCATTGTCATTGAAACGGGATATGACCGTTCCGGTCTCATTGAAAGGGCAGTGGAGACCCTCAGGGGCAAGTTACTGGAGGAGATGCTGGTGGTGGCCCTGATCTGCATTATTTTTTTAATGCATTTCAGATCGGCATTTGTGGCCATATTCACCCTTCCCGTGGGGATTCTCATTTCGTTCATGATTATTTATCCCCTGGGTATTAATGCCAACATCATGAGTCTCGGGGGAATTGCCATTGCCATAGGGGTGATGGTGGATGCCTCGGTGGTGATGGTGGAAAACGCCCATAAGCACCTGGAGCGGGATGCCGGCACCAAATCCCACAGTCAGATCATCATAGACGCTTCCAAAGAGGTGGGACCGGCACTGTTCTACAGCCTTTTGATTATCACCGTCTCCTTTTTGCCGGTGTTTACCCTGGGGGAACAGTCCGGTCGCATGTTTAAACCCCTGGCCTTCACCAAAACATTTGCCATGGCCGCATCGTCGGTGCTTGCCGTGACGGTGATCCCCGTTTTGATGACTTTTTTTGTGGTGGAAAGACCGGTTCCCCGGGACTTACCTATGGCAAGAAAACGTTTGATCTATTTCGGACTTCCCCTTCTCCCCGTTGTGGGGGTTCTTTTTGCCGGAGCCGTCGGGGTTCATCTGCCCTCCTGGAGTCTTGCCGGAGCCTTGCTGCTGTCTTTGTTTATGGTGATGTGCCTGATTCCCCAGAAGATTTTCCCGGAAATCCAGAATCCCATCAGCCGTTTTTTCGTAAAAATGTATCTGCCCCTGATTAAATGGGTGTTGAACTGGAGAAAGATAACCACCTTGATGGCTCTTGTTCTTGTGCTGTTGACATGGTATCCCCTTGCCCGGCTGGGCAGCGAGTTCATGCCGCCCCTTGACGAAGGCGACCTTTTGTACATGCCCACAACTTTGCCTGGCATATCCATCACCAAGGCTCGGGAGCTGTTGCAGCAGACGGATAAAATCATCCAGCGGTTTCCGGAGGTGCACCACACCATGGGAAAAATTGGCCGGGCGGAGACCCCCACCGATCCGGCCCCTTTAAGCATGATTGAAACCACCATCATGTTAAGACCCGAGGTGGAATACGAAAAAATTACTGTGGAGCGATTCTTTTCCCACTGGCCCCAGTGGCTGAAAGCCCCCTTTGCCTGGGTGTGGCCCGAAGAAATAAAAGGAAATATTCTACATGAATGGCGCAAAAAAGAGGTGACACGTTTTTTTTCAAACTGGCCCCAATGGGTTAAATACCCTCTGGCAAAGGTGTGGCCGGAAGAGCGGTATATCACAAGTGATGAATTGATCGCCGATCTGGACAGTGCCATTGAGTTCCCCGGCTTGACCAACGCCTGGACCATGCCCATCAAAACCCGCATTGACATGATGTCAACGGGCATTAAAACCCCGGTGGGTATCAAGCTAATGGGACCGGATCTTTCCGTTTTAAGTGAGCTGGGTTCGAAAATTGAGGCTGTGGTCCGGGATATTCCGGGGACCTTATCTGCCTTTGCCGAGCGGGTTACCGGTGGCAATTATATGGATCTTGATATCCGTCGGGATCAGATTGCCCGGTATGGACTCACCGTGGGGGACGTGCAGGATGTGATCATGATAGCCATTGGTGGTATGAACGTCACATATTCCATTGAGGGGCTGGAGCGGTATCCCGTAAACCTGCGGTACAATCGAGAACTCCGGGATGACCCGGAGCGTCTCAAGCGCGTGCTGGTTCCCACCTCTGCCGGTGCCCAGGTGCCTCTGGCCCAGCTGGTGGATTTTTCCATTCACAAGGGGCCCGCCGGTATCAAGAGTGAAAACTCCCGGAGAACCGCCTGGATCTATGTGGATATCCGGGGTGTGGACCTGGGAACCTATGTCAAAGATGCCAAAAGAATTGTGTCACAGCATATTGATATGCCATCGGGGTACTCCATGGTGTGGTCTGGGCAGTATGAATACATGGAAAAGGCCCGAAAAACATTGAATGTCATTGTGCCTGTCACTTTGATGATTATTTTTATTCTGCTCTTCCTTCACTTTCAAAGCATTATTGAGGCCACAATCGTCATGGGAACCCTTCCCTTTGCCATGGTGGGGGGGATCTGGTTGATTTATCTCCTGGGATATAACGTCTCGGTGGCGGTGGTAGTAGGTTTTATTGCCCTGGCAGGGCTTGCCGCAGAAACCGGGGTGGTGATGCTGGTGTATCTTGATGATGTGTTCCATAGCCAGAGGGCAAAAGGAAATATGAACACTGTAACGGATCTGCGGGCAGCCATTATTGAGGGGGCAGCCGAGCGGGTGCGGCCCAAGATTATGACCGTTGCCACCACCCTCATCGGCCTGTTGCCGGTGATGTGGGGCAATGCCACCGGTTCCCAGGTGATGAAGCGCATTGCCGCCCCCATGGTGGGGGGATTGATCTCTTCCACCATATTAACCCTTATCATCATCCCCGCTGTTTATTTTATCTGGAAACAGTGGGAGATTAAACATGAGAAGTCGTCAACAACGTCGTAATAATAAGGAGAATCACTATGAAAAAATCAGTAATAATACCTGCTATTTGTCTTTGCATGCTCATTGCCTTGCAAGGTGTCACCTTTGCCGCATCATCCTCCCATTCAGGACACAGCATGGGAACTGATACCGGAAATAAAACCATGGATGCCATGGACGGGGGCAAAACCGTTGAAACCATGGCTGGCCATGATATGTCTTCCCACGAAATGGACATATCCGCCCATGGAAGAATGGTGCTTCACTCATCCATGATCAACGGCTATACCTTGACATATGAGCTCATCGACATGAAAGAGAAAATGAAGGTGATGAAAGGCATGAAAGATATGCCGGAGATGAAGGCCACCCATCACCTGATGATGTTTGTTAAAAAACACGAAGGGGCAGCCGTCACCGATGCCATGGTGGGATATCTGGTTAAAAATCCTGATGGCACCCTGCAAAAGGCCATGAGCATGGGGATGTCCGGTGGGTATGGGGCGGATGTTGATTTAAGTCAGGTGGGAACCTACACCATAAAAGTCAAAGCCCTTGCTGAAAAGAATAAGCTTGTGGATGAATTTTTGTATGAGGTAAAGGCTCAGTGATTTATTGTAATTTAACTTTTTGATTTGATGCTGACGTTCCTTTCAGGAAATGGGTTTGCCCTTAAAATGCATCTTCACATAACAGGCACCATTGGAGATGCATTTTTCCAGGGGATGCTCCGCTTTTTCAAATAATTTCATCATGGGCTGATTTTCCGGGAGCACCTCCGCCGTAAAGCCATCAAGTCCCTGGGTCTGGGCCAGCTTGATCAGGAGATGGAGCATATAAGTTCCCACACCCATGCCCTGGTAACTCTCGTCTATGAGAAATGCCACGTCCCCATAATTGGAGGACTCATCTTTTACGAACCGTGCTTCGGCAATGATTTTTTCATTGTCGCATGTGCCCACCAGCCCAACGATGGACATTTCTTTGCTATAATCTACATTTACATACTCCTGCATCTGATCGTGGGTCATGGTCTGTACCAGATAAAAAAAACGATAAAAAATCATCTGGTCGGAGAATCGATAGAAAAAACGTCGCATACCCTCTTCGTCCGATGGCTTGATGGCCCTGAACTTCACTGAAATTCCACCTTTAAATTCTTCGGTGGTGGAGATGTGAGAGGGATAGAGATGGGCGGAGGCCTTGATGAATATCTGGTTGGGATAGATGATTTTTTTCTGTCTTGCCTGTTCAACGAGGTACTCTCGATCGTCGGGGTGGGCAATTTCGATCATGGCCTGGGCGCGTTCCCGGATGCTTCGCCATTTCAGGTTGGCCACGCCATATTCTGTGGCAATCATATGAACAGATTCCCGGAGTCTGAGTTGATTGGGATAATCCATCAATGTGACCATTACATTGGATTCCCCCTTGCGATTGCGGCTGGGAAGCCCGATGATGGTACACCCGTCCCTGGAGGCTTCAGCCCCCGTCAGGAAGTCCACCGCTTCACCGGGGCCGGTCATCACCGCCCCTTTGAGGGGAAAGGCAACGCCCCCCAGAAGATCCACCTTACTGGCCTCATATATAGCTGTAAATTGAGGGTTTGCCGCAATAAGCTGTGGATTGCAAACATAGTCGGTTCCCTGGAAATCCACCAGGGGGTTACGATCCAGCCATTTGAACAGTTCCCGGGAACCAAGCGCGTAGGATGCCAGGGATTTTCCCCGGAAGGGAGATTTCCGGTAGTTGGTAACGGCGCCGCTTTTCACCAGTTCGGCCAGGGCATCGGTGAAATATAAAGAATGTATTCCCAGATCCTTCTTGGTGGTCAGATGGGGGGCAAGGGCTTCAAAAAGGGGACTGTGGGAAAAACTCAAGCAGTCGCCATCCCTGATAATTGAGGCCACATTGGCAGCCATCTTGTCCATTTCTTCGGTGACTCGGAAGCGTTCGTAGATCACCGGTGCCCGGGTGGATCGGACCAGAAGATCGAAATCCTTTATGGACACAAATGTATCACCAAAGGTAAACGGGACCTCTTCATTGATTTCTCCAACCACAATTTTTGCCTGTTCCATTACCTCTCTTGCCACATCAACCGCTGGACCCAGGCTGCAGTATCCGGCCTCATTGGGTGGTGTAATCTGGATGAAGGCCACGTCAATGGGAATTTTTCCCGATTTTAAAATTTTCGGTATCTGGGATGCATAGGCTGGAATAAGATCTATCTGGCCCGACGAAATGGTGTTTGAGGAGACAAATCCTGAAAAAAAACTTTTTAACCTGTAGTTCCGGGCATGGATTTTATCAATGGAAAGAATGACATCTCCCTGTACGGCCAGCTGGATAAGTTCGATGTCCCGGATATTTCTTTCATCGGCATCCAGCAGGATTTTCATAAGTGTTCTGGGTGCTGCTGGCCCGGTACCTATAAAAATGGTCATACCGGGCTTGATCATGGAAAAAACAGTTGCCGGAGAAACCAGTTGTGATTTCCAGTTTTGTTTATTTGCCAGAGACATGTCCTGCTCCTTGTTAGACCTTAATTGGGGCTGGGAAATCCAGGTTCGAGATTTCTGATAAGCCAGATTTATCAGTATTCTGCATCAGAATCAAGGGGGTATCTGATGTGTGTTTCTGGATTAAAAACTAATTGTTTTTTAATCATTTGGGTGTATAGTTGATTTGCAGGATCATCGCGTGTAAATGGGGCAATAGTGTTCATCATGCCCCTTCAATTCAATAAAACAACGTTTAGAACCGGTCTGATAAAAAAAGGCCGGAGTGTGTCGAGGGAAAAATGATAGAGATGTTTCGTTCCTGGTTTCACCGGTATTTTTCAGATCCCCAGCTTATTATTCTGGGAGCCATGCTGCTGGTGGGATTTTTAACGGTTTATTTTCTGGGAAGTATGCTGATGCCGGTTTTTATGGGCATTATCATCGCATACCTTCTGGAGGGAATTGTTCAGTGGCTTCATTCTTTTAAGGTGCCCAGAAAAGCTGCCATTCTCATAGTGTTTATTCTTTTTATTACCTGCTTTGTGATTACTGTGGTGGGATTGTTTCCCCTGCTGTCCCGACAGGTGGTACAGTTTGTCCAGGAATTACCTTCCATGCTCAGCAAAGGGCAAAAAGGGCTTCAGGCCCTGCTGGAACAATATCCGGATCTCATCAGCCGGGCACAGATTAATGAATTGATCACCTCCATTGCATCGGAAATCTATAACCAGGTGCAACAGATTTTGTCGTTTTCCCTGGCATCATTAAAAAACGTTATTGTGATTATTGTTTATCTGGTGCTCGTTCCTTTGCTGATCTTTTTTTTCCTGAAGGACAAGCAGGTGATTCTGGACTGGCTCAAAGGATTCCTGCCAGATAACCGGGATCTCTCAAAAATGGTTTGGCATGAGGTAAACCTTGAAATTACCAATTATATCCGGGGAAAAATATGGGAGATTCTCATCGTCTGGGCGGTGAGTTATATCACCTTTATATCGTTTCATTTAAAATTTTCTCTGCTGCTCTCCCTTCTGGTGGGGCTGTCTGTATTGATTCCTTATATTGGTGCGGCCGTGATTTTTTTACCCGTTACGCTGGTTGCTTTTTTTCAGTGGGGCTTTGTTTCTAAAACTGCCTGGCTCATGCTTTCCTACGGTATTATCCAAGCCCTGGACGGTAATCTTCTGGTGCCTTTGCTCCTGTCCGGGGTGGTGAGCCTGCATCCTGTGGCCATTATCATGGCGGTACTGGTCTTTGGGGGGTTGTGGGGGGCATGGGGATTGTTTCTTGCCATTCCACTTGCCACACTGGTGCATGCGGTGCTCAAAGCTTGGATGGGAAAGCAGGACACCTATAAATACAAAAAATTTATTGAGCGTTGAGGGATTGGTCATCGCATGGGTTTTTTCTTATAAACCCACATGTCCTGTCTGACACAACTAAGATAGGGTCGTAGACGCGGGGCCAAATGGCATTATGCCGCCCCTTCCCCGGCCCCGGAATCTTTCCATGCGCAGAATCGCATTTTTTCTTTAAAAAAAGCTTGACTCTTTGGGGGAGGTTGATTAATAATCGATATATTAATATATTTTTTAAACGAGGATTTGATGACACATCGATATTTCTATTTTTTTATATTTACCTGCTTCAGCGGCTTTTATTTTACAAGGTCTGCTGATGGGGAGTTTATGTAAAGTATCGAAAGATTACACGTGAATTCAAACCATGGGCAGACTGAGCTTCAGTAATCCCATGGTTTTTTTGTTTTTAAGGCTGTGGGTGTATACTCTCAGCCTTTTTTAATATGTGCCGAATGTTGTCTGGTCTTAAGCTTGAACCTATGGACGAACTGCCCTTGTGGCGATGCGGACTGTTTTTGTGGATCAGAATAAATTCGGTGGTGATTGAGTGCCCTGGTTTTATTTCACATTTTAATACACCCTGAACAGAGGAGATTATTCAAATGTTGTTGCGAAAAACCACACTCGGCATCCTTGTCACGTTGCTTTGTCTTTCCCCGGCGATTTTACTGGCCAGTTCCGTGTACAAGGTGGGGGGGATTTTTTCTTCCACCGGAAGGGCATCCTTTCTGGGAGATCCGGAAAAAAAAACCATGGAAATGATGGTTGAAAAGATCAATGCTGCAGGTGGCATTGACGGGCATCTTCTGGAAGCTGTTATCTACGATTCCGAGGGTGATCCTGCCAAGGCTGTAAGTGCCGTGAACAAACTGATTCACAAGGATAATGTTCTTGCCATCATCGGTCCATCCACCACACCTACTACCCTTGCCATCGTTAATTTTGTGGAGCGTGCCCAGGTGCCTCTCATCAGCTGTGCGGCCGGTGTGGCCATCACCTCTCCTGTAAAACCTTGGGTGTTCAAGACCGCCCAGAGTGATCTTCTGGCCGTGGCTGCCGTGTATAAACATATGCGGGCCCGGGGCATTAAAAAAATCGGCATCATCACCGTTTCTAATTCCTTTGGAGAAAGCGGTAAGGCACAACTTCTGGCCCAGGCTGCCGATTTCGACCTTGAAGTGGTGCAGGTCGAAAGTTTTGGTGCCAAGGATACTGATACCACGGCCCAGCTGACTAAGATTAAATCTGCCCTCCCCGATGCCATTGTGTGCTGGGGAACCAACCCCGGTCCTGCTGTGGTGGCAAAAAATGTTAAACAATTGAAAATTGAGATTCCCCTTTACCAGAGCCATGGTGTGGCCTCCCCCAAATTCATTGAGCTTGCCGGTGACGCCGCCGAAGGCATTACCTTGCCCACGGGTAAGATTCTTGTTACTGGGCTGCTGGCAGCCGATGATGTCCAAAAGAAAATTCTGGAAGATTATCAAGTGGATTACAGTGCTAGATATAAGGGTAATGTTTCTGGATTTGGAGGATATGCCTTTGATGCGGTGAATATTCTTGCACAGGCATTAAAGGGCAGTGATGGAGATAGAAAAAAGATTCGCCAGGCTCTGGAATCCACAAAAAAGTATGTGGGTGCCACGGGTGAGTTTAATTTTTCTGATGAAGACCATAACGGGCTTTCTCCGGAGGCCTTTGTTATGGTGGAGATCAAGGGGGGTACCTGGTCGTTAATTAAATAACGTAAATATTCGGCCAGCACCCGAATATTCACTAAATAACGGGCATATCCTGTCGGACACAACAAATAGAGGCTCGTAGATGTTGAGCCAAATGGTATTATACCGCCGCCCCCCCCGACGGGCAATGGGTCCGGACCGGAACTGTAGACAGCTCAATTGTCCGGTTCCTATTGCCCATCGGGGAGGCGGCTCTGCTGAATTTGCCTTGGAGACTGCCTTTTCATATAAAAATAAAGATTTATGTTGGATTACAGGATTTTTTCTGGAATCCGACATGGATCATAAAAAACAGGGCTTGATTTGAACATATGCTGCTTTTGGCAGTCGGTGGCGTAATGGTGTCAATGTTTGTGATTAACCCCAGAGAACAGGAAAATCCATGCAGGAGATTATTCAATATCTTTTTTCAGGTGTTACCACCGGTGCCATCTATGCGGTGATTGCCGTGGGGCTGTCCATGCTGTACAGCTCCACGGAATTGATCAATTTTGCCCATGGTGAATTTGTCATGCTCGGGGCCATGGCCATTGTGACCCTGTGGGTGCACATGTCTCTGCCCCTTCCGGTGGCCTTTGTCGGTGCCGTTGCCGTGGGGTGCTGCATGGGGCTTTTATTTGAACGATTTGCCATCCGCACCGCCGGAAATCCTCAGCCCATTGTGCTGGTGATCATCACGGTGGGGGCTTCTATTTTTCTGCGGGGGGTGGCCATGATCGTATGGGGAAAGGATCCCTTCAGTGTTCCCTCCTTTTCCAGCCATGAATCCATAGAAATCGCCGGGGCAGCCTTGCTTCCCCAGAGCATCTGGATTGTGGCGGCGGCGGTGATTCTGGCCGGAGGCATTCATTTCTTCTTTAAAAAAACACTGACGGGCAAGGCCATGGTGGCCTGTGCCGTGAATAAAAAAGCGGCCTGGCTGTCGGGAATTCCATCGGAACGGATGGGGGTTCTTGCCTTTGCCATGAGCACGGGTTCCGGGGCCATTGCCGGTGTGTTCATTGCCCCAATTACCATGAGCAGTTATGACATGGGCACCATGCTGGTACTTAAAGGGTTCTGTGCTGCCATGATTGGCGGACTTGGCAGCCTGTGGGGGGCCTTTGCAGGGGGCATTCTTCTGGGGGTGCTGGAATCCCTGGGGGCCGGGCTGATTTCATCGGGTTCCAAGGATGCCATTGCCTTTATTTTGCTCTTGTTAATTCTTTACATCTGTCCCGGGGGGCTGTTTTCAGCAAAAGAGGCAAAACGGTTTTAAATTATGGACGATAATAAAAAAAAGACCCTGGTGGAAAATATAGCGTTTCTGGTGATGATCCTGTTCTGCGGGATTTGGATTAAAAATACCTATTATCTGCAGATTATGACCTTCATCGGCATCAATACCCTGCTTGCCCTGGGCCTTAACATGCTCATGGGATATGCCGGTCAGGTATCGTTGGGACATGCTGCCTTTTACGGCATCGGCGCTTATACCACGGCTATTCTTTCGGGAACATATGGCATGTCTCCCTGGCTTGCCCTGGTGTGTGCCGTGGCCTGTGCCGTATTCATTGCCCTTGTGGTGGGGCTTCCCACCCTTAAGCTTTCCGGTTACTATCTGGGTATGGGTACATTGGGATTTGGCATGATTGTTAATATCCTTTTCCGGGAGTGGAGTACTGTCACTGGCGGTTCTTCTGGGTTTGTGGGTATCCCCATGCTGACGGCGGGTTCCATTTCTTTCATGTCGGGCCGAAATTATTTCTTTCTGGTGTGGATGGTGGTCCTGGTGGCCATTCTTCTGTGCCGCAGAATTCTTTCTTCACGCATGGGACGGGCGCTGCGATCCATCCATGATGGCGAGAACGCCTCCCTGGCCGTGGGGGTCAATACCCATTTCCTTAAATTGCAGATTTTCATGTTCAGTGCGGCCCTGGGTGCCATTGCCGGATTTCTCTATGCCCATTTTGTCATGTTCATCAGCCCGGAATCATTTGGGTTCATGGTATCGGTGAAGATGGTGACCATGGTGGTCATTGGGGGCATGGCAAGTGTCTGGGGAGCCCTGCTGGGTGCATCGGTGCTTACGCTTCTGCCCGAAGTGCTTCACGGTTTTGCCGAGTATGAAATGATTATTTTCGGGATGATTCTCATGCTTGTCATGATTTTCATGCCCCAGGGACTCACCCGGGGGCTTTTGGATATCTATCTGCATTCCAGGAAAAAAAGGGGTAAATATTCGGCCAGAAACCCATCTTCACCTGATTAGGCCTGCTCACATAGCATTTGTTATGCTACGCAGTTCCAGCCAGGTGAATATGGGGCTCTAAACATTTACAATCCCAAACCGAATAGTTACAGAAAGGGGATGACCCTTTTAAAAAAGATAGAGGTATAGACAGAAATCATGATGACAGATCTTGAGACACCCCCTGCCCGGGAAAATAATGAGTCAGCCCTTGTATCTTCCTCCGGGAGTGAGACTGCCCGGGCCATGCTGGAAGTAAGTTCACTGACCAAACGGTTTGGTGGAGTGACTGCCCAGGACAATATCTCATTTGCCATTGAACCGGGAATCGTGTGCGGACTCATCGGTCCCAATGGTGCGGGAAAGACCACCTTGTTTAACATGATCACCGGGATTTATAAGCCAGACAGTGGTCAGGTGCTCTTTAACGGCAAATCCACCCGGAAAATGGCCGTATATCAACTGGTAAAGGCGGGCATTGCCCGGACCTTTCAACATGTGGAATTGTTCGGTTCCATGACCCTGCTTGAAAATGTGCTGGTGGGCATGCATGTCAGAACCAAAAGTGGGTTTTGGGGGGCGGTGACCCGTATGCCGTGGGTGATGAAAGAAGAACGAGATGCCCGGGAAAAAGCCCTTGGATTACTCGATTTTACAGGACTGGCTGATTATGCCCATCGACCGGCCGGAGATCTTCCTGTGGGACGTCAGAAAATGGCGGAAATCGCCCGGGCCCTGGCTTCGGATCCCCGGTTGCTGTTGCTGGATGAGCCCGCCGCCGGCTTGAACGCTGTGGAAACCGATGCCCTGGGGCGATTGATCGAGAAGGTGAAAAAAAAGGGCGTGACCATGATGCTGGTGGAGCATGACATGAGCCTTGCCATGGGGATTTCCGATAAACTCATTGTCCTTGACCGGGGCAGAAAACTGGCCGAAGGTACCCCCCGGGAGATTCAGAATAATCAGGCGGTGATGGAGGCCTATCTGGGCCAGGGATAATCAGGGCGGGATTGCTTTGCAGGAATAAAATAAATATATGCTGAGAATCAAAAATTTAAAATGCAGTTATGGCAGTATTGTTGCGGTGCATGGGGTCAGCCTTTCGGTGAAGGAAGGAGAACTTATTTCCATTATCGGTGCCAATGGAGCAGGCAAGAGTACATTGCTGCTGGCTATCTGTGGTCTTCTGAAAACCTGGGACGGGGAAATCCTTTTCCAGGACAGCGACCTTAAGGGCATGTCTCCGCCGGCCATTGTCCGGGCCGGGATCAGCATGGTTCCCGAAGGGCGGCAGATTTTTTCTCCTTTAAGCGTCATGGATAACCTGAAAATGGGTGCCTACACCATGTATCGCAAGGGATTGAAATCCCAGGTGGAAGATGATCTTAAAATGATAATGGATATGTTTCCCATTCTCCGGGAACGAGCGGATCAGCTGGCAGGCACCCTGTCCGGGGGGGAACAGCAGATGCTGGCCATTGGTCGGGCACTGATGGCAAGGCCCCGTCTGCTGGTTTTGGATGAACCCTCCATGGGACTTGCTCCTAAAATTGTGGATATGATTTTCGGGGTGATTACCACTTTACGAAGCCAGGGGGTCACCATCCTTCTGGTGGAGCAAAATGCAAGGGCCGCCCTGAAGATTGCCGACAGGGGATACGTACTGGAGACCGGGAAAATGGTGCTCCAGGGAAGTGCCGATGAGCTTTTACTGGATGATGATGTAAAGCGGGCCTACCTGGGCCAGGATTATGGTGATTTTTATGACGGGAGGGATCAGTGATGCTGGATGTAACGGTGGAAGAAAAAGAGCAACTCAAACTGGAGCGACTGCAGAGCACTTTAAACCGGGCGTGCAAAAATGTGCCCTTTCATCGTAACCGGCTCCTGGAACTGAACATTCTTCCCCAGGATATTGTATCGCTCAAAGATCTGGAAAAATTGCCCTTCATGGATCGCACCCATCTTGGAACCCATTATCCTTACGGTCTTTTTGCTGTACCCCTCAGGGACATTGTCAGGATTCATACCGCACCCGGTACCGGTGCCAGCCCTTCCATCAGCGGCTACACAAGGGCGGATCTCTTGATCTGGAAAAAACTGGTGGCCAGAAGTTTTGAGGCTGCCGGGGTCACAAGCCTTGATATCATCCAGATTCATCTGCCACCGGGACTTGCCAACTGGGGCCGGGATTATAAGGATGGCGGTGAGGCCATGGGGGCCGGTGTGATTCCCAATTCGCCTCTTTCCCTTGCCAAAACCCTCATGGTGCTGCGGGATTATAAAACCACCACCCTGGTGACCACGCCGGCCTTTGCCGAGCAGCTCATGGAACATATGTTTGACCAGGAGCGAAACCCCAATGAGCTGAACCTGAAAAGGGTGATTCTGGTGGGTGAACCTGTGGATGAAAAATCCGTGGCCGACCTGGAAGAACGACTGCATGTGGATGTGTGGCTCAATTACGGGCTGAGTGAAATCCCCGGCCCAGCCATTGCCCATGAATGCGGCAGCCGTTGCGATACCCATGCCTGCGGCAGTCATTGCGGCCTTCACATCAATGATGATCACATCCTGCCGGAAATCATTGACCCGGCCACGGGCATGCCGGTGCCCATGGGAGAAAAGGGTGAACTGGTGCTGACCACGTTGTCTGCCAGGGCCTTTCCCCTGATCCGTTTTCGCACCGGTGACATGGCACGGTTTGTCACCGAGCCCTGCGGCTGCAGTTCTCCGTTGATGAAGATGGAGTGGCTAAAGGAACGGGTGGGTAATATGATCATCATCTCCGGCATCAAGGTTTCTCTGGATCAGGTGAAGGTTTATCTTGGGCAGGCGCTGGGCATGCAGTGCCCGGATTGCACCGTGGAGCGGATTCGCCAGGGCGGCACGGAAACGCTTGGAATATCACTTGTAATGGATGATGTGCTTTTTTCCGATGAGATCAAGAATCTGGAAAAATTAATGGTTCGCACCGAAGAGACCCTGGCCGAGCAGGTGGGGGTACCTGTGAAAATTGGGTTGGTGCAGAAGCGGATGTGATCTGTGTTTTTCTATTTTGATTGTGGTCGTGTTGCCTGGACAATTGGTGATATTAGACTTGGTTTATCGGCCACACTGTTTAAGGTTAGCGGTTTGTTTATGGGGAATACTTAATATTGCTGCCAGAAGTTAAGTCTGATAGATTTTTACCCATGAGAAAAAATTATAAGTCAATTCTGTAGACAATCCTCACATTTTGTGCATCTACTCAAATTGGGTTATGTTAATTAATAATACTTTAAATCCAGTCTTGATAAACCTGTAAGCAGTCGACTCATTAATTTTTTACCAATAGTGTAATGTCATAGTTTAACCTTAGGATAGTTGATCCCGGGTAATCCTTTATAGACTGCCCAACCCTGATTTTTTAATTTTTAGCCTTGACTATACACTAGTTCAAGTATCATCGCCTTTTCATTAACACATCAGTCAGGAGGTCTACCATGTATGACAGACGAGATTTTTTCAAGACAACCACTGCCGCAGCTGCATCCATTATGGTGGCAGGTTCAGCCCTACCAGCCCTTGCCAGCACCAGCAGCACCGCCATGTACACCAATATCGTCTATACCAGGGCTAACCCTGGTAAATGGGCAAGTAAAGTGGACAGCCATGCCCCCCAGGTGACCGTAAATGGGACCACGGTTCGGGTTGCCACCAAACATTCCATGTCCAATGCGCATTTCATTGTAAGACATACCTTGATTCTTGAAGACGGGACTTACCAGGGGGCAAAAACCTTTAGCCCTGAAGATAAACCTGAATCACGGTATGAATTACCTGAAGGATACAGGGGAAAAATTTTCGTAACCAGTTTTTGCAACAAGCATGATTTCTGGCTCACCGAAATCAATGTCTGATATGGCCGACGGTCCGGGGCCGGTCCGATGGCTTGTCGGGGGCGGCATAATGGCATTTTTATTATTCGTTGTGTACGTCAGGGCATGGCTGTTATAGAAAACCGGTGAGAAACCCCCTGAGTCTCTAGCTCAGGGCGGTGGCTATTGCTGCAGCTTAGCCAGGAAGTCGTTGGAAGAGGCAATGGCGCGATTCATTTCTCCGATGAGTGACTGGATCTGCCCCTGAAGCTGGGAGAATTCTCCCTTGAGGGATCCAATGGCCTGGGCATTGAGGTTGTGCTTTAAGAACAGGACATTGTCATGGAAAGTGGTGAGTACCGGGACCATGGATTGTTCGGCCTGGTGCATTACCTTCAGCATTTTGTGATACCGGGTCCGGGTTTCTGTGATTTTCTGCTGGCTGAGGCGTTTTAACTCTGCATTGCTGTATTGTTCCAGCTCCGCTTCCCATTCCAGAAACAGGGCTTCAGCCACATCTTCCACCCGGGCAATTCTATCAGATACGGCTTCAGCAGCTTTTTCGCTGTCTTCATAGGCCGCATTGGTTTGTTCGTAGGCCATTTTAAGATCGGTATTTTCCAGGCGCACCACCGATTCAAATTGTTCCAGGGCAGACTTAAATTCCTCCTGGGCAGTTTCCTGGGCATCTCTTGCCTTTTCCACCCGATCCACCAGAATGTCACGCTTGTGAATTCCTACCTTCTCCATGGCCCCATAATAGGCCTGGGAACATCCGTTGATAAGTCCCACGGAGAAAATAAGTGCCATGACCAATATGAGCCGGGGCAGTGGTGATAATCTTTTCATGTGAACTCTCCTTGATTATGGATCCCCATCGCAAAAGGTCTTCTTTTTCCGTGTTGACCCGTTTGTCTGTCACAGGTAAAATAATGCTTTTTTGTACCCTTGCATTGATGGTATGTCAACCCTGCAGGCAGCGGACGACATCCTTAATACCCGCCATGTCGGCCTGCCGATACAACGAAGAATGGGTCGTAGACGCGGAGCCAAATGCTAATACACCGCCTCCGCCGGGTGATGGGACCGGCGGTGGCAGCGTTGTTTGGTTTGGAATATTTTTTAAAGAAAGGATATATTTTCACTATGTTTTACACACAGATTCAACCCGATTCCGGAGATGTTAATGGTGCAGGACATGTGGGCTTTTCAGTCCTCCCTCTGTGGTTTGAAAAGGGATTTGAGGGAATTTATAAAATTGTTAACACAGGTAAAAACAAGCAGGCAGCCGTCATTGTGGCCCGCCTTGAAGTGAATTATCTGGCAGAAGTGTATGCTCAGGGTGTGGTAACCATTAAAACCGGTGTGGCACGTCTGGGGAACTCGTCCTTTACGCTTGAGCAGCAATTGATTCAAAATGAAAAAACAGCAGCCGTTTCCCAGGTGACCATGGTGCATTTTGATTATAGCCTTAAAAAATCAAGTTCTATTCCAGATGATGTGCGCATGGCCCTTGGTGAGCATGCTGTGACGGATAGTTTTAACAAATCATGATGGATGCATCCACGGCAATGGGGTTTCCCCGCTCAATGATCAGGGGATTGACATCAATTTCTTTAATCTGGGGGTATGCCAGGGCCAGCTGTCCCAGGGCCGAAAGAATCTCTGCCAGGGCATCCCGGTCCACACCGTTGGCCCCCCGGAAACCATCCAGAAGTTTCTGATGTTTAAGTCGCCCCATGAGGTCCAGGGCATCGTCATGGTCCAGGGGCGCCACCCCGAAAACTGCATCATCTAAAATTTCCGCCATGACACCCCCCAACCCCACCATGACACACGCACCGAACTGAGGATCTTTTACCACCCCGGCAATGAGTTCCAGATCTCCCTTGATCTGCTGCTGAAGTAAGATTTTTCCCTGGCCTTTCATGTCCCGGCTCAGCTCATTGAAGGCTTTTTCCACCTGCTCCGGAGTTTCAAGGTTCAACTTCACCCGTCCGGCTTCGGTTTTGTGTACTTCCCCTGGAATAAGGCCTTTCATTACCACGGGAAATGTCAGGGTGTGTGCGGCTTCGTGGCAGGCCTGTTCGGGACTGGTTACGGTTATTTCACGGGTTACAGGGATATTGCATGCCGCCAGAATGGCTTTGGAAACCTGCTCATCCAGGGCCGTTTCCGTTGATTTCAGATTTGCCTTGATGGTGTCGTGGGAGAGCATGGGGATTTCATGGTTTAGGGTCTTTTCCCGGTTCGCCGACCTTTTTCCATGGGTAAACACGGCATCCATGCATTCAACGGCACGATACAGTTCCCGGAAAACGGGGATACCCTGGGCCTGGGTCTGCATCTGGAATGTCCGGGCCTCATCCTGCTTGCCGATGAGCCAGCAGAAGACCGGTTTTCCCATGTTTTTTGCCTTGCGGATATGGGGTTCCAGATCAAAACTCAGGGCAAAACCACCGGCAAAAGAGTGGATGAAAATGGCATCTATGCCGGGGTCTTCACAGGCGGTTTCAATGGCAATGCCATAGGCTTTTTCCGCACCATGCTGCTCCACGGCAGGCCATAAATCTATGGGGTTGGACGGGGGCATCCAATCGGGAAAGATGGTTTTTAATTTTTCCCGGGTTTGATTGCTGAGGGTACCTGGTTCTAGATTGAATTTTTCCATGAAGTCCGAGGAGACAATACCGGCACCGCCACTGTAGGTGAGAATGGCCACCCGTCCCCTGGGAGCAGATGGTTTGATGTCGGGATATGCGGCAAGGGAGCGGCACAGATCCATCATCTGCTGAAAATCCGTTGCTTCAATTACGCCAGCCTGGGCCATGGCACCACGGATGACGGCACCGTTTCCGGCCATGCTGGCCGTGTGGCCCATGGCCGCCTTTGCCCCCATGGCACTCTTTCCACCCTTTAAAAGGACGATGGGTTTGGTGGATCGACGACAGATTTCCATAAATCTGTTGCCATGGGAGATGGATTCAAGATAAAGGCCTATGACCCGGGTGTGGGGATCTGTGAGCATGTATTCAAGGATTTCACATTCATCCACATCCATTTTATTGCCGATGGAACAGACCTTGCTGACCCCCATGGTACCGTGGGACATGCAGTCAATGAGAAAGGCCCCGGACAGCATGCCGCTCTGGACAATAAGAGAAACCTCTCCAGGCAGCAGGGTATTCCACAGCTCCGGGGAAACAAAGGAAAATACATTTCTATTCACCGCATCCACAAGACCCATGCAGTTGGGACCCCACAGGCGAATACCTGCTTCTTGTGCAAAGGCGGCAAGGTCTTTTTGCATCTTCAGGCCCTCTGCCCCGCTTTCGGCAAATCCGCTGGATTCAATCATTACTCCTTTTATGCCACGTTTTGCACAGGCTTCTATAATTTCAGGGACCCGTTTACCCGGGATAAAAACAATGGCCAGATCCACGGGATCAGGGACATCTGCGATATCTTTGTAGCAGGTGATTTCAAGGATTTCATCATACCTGGGGTTCACCGGATAAATATCGCCTTTGAATCCCTTGATGAGGTTTTTTAAAATGGCATTACCCCCCTTGAGGGGGTTTGATGTGGCCCCGATGAGTGCGATGCCCCTGGGATTGAAAAAAAAGTCCATAAATAAATTCCTCTGTTATTTGCTGCGTCTCGGGTGAAGTATTGACTTAAATATTCGGCCAACATCCCATCTTTACCTATTTGGGGCATTGTCCAAACATTCACGTATTGACAACATATTTTTTTTATATGAAAGTCTTACCAATGTGCTGGAATTAAAAGACTTTCGTTTTTCATTGTGGCTGGTAATCACAGCCATGTGGGTTTGTATGAAAAGGTAGCCTTCAAGTCTACCTCAGCAGAGCCCCTCCCCCGATGGGCAATAGGAACCGGACAATCGATCTGTCTACAGTTCCGGTCCGGGACCATTGCCCGTCGGGGGAGGGGCGGCATAATGCCATTTGGTTCCGCATTTACGACCCTATCTTCGTTGTGCTTGACAGGACATGTGGGTTATAAGAAAGAAAATATAGCCCCTTCAAACAGGCTTTGACAATGATTTTATATTATTTGAGGTGAAATATGCCCGAGCAGGATAATGAAAAGAAAGCGGCCTTTGGCAAAAAAATGGCGGATATTTTAAACCATGGCTCCCTGAATCTGGCCATGGCCCTGGGATATCGGCAAAAGTTATTTGATGCCATGGAAATGCTGGAAAAACCCTCCACCATTGAAGATATTGCGTTGAAAAGCAAAAAAAATCAGCGTTATATCCAGGAGTGGCTGGGGGTGATGGTCACCGGGGGCGTGGTTGAGGTATCCACGGATGACTCTGGAACAACGCTGTATCATCTTCCCCCGGAACACGCCGCCTTTTTAACGCGAAATGCCGGTAATAATAATCTGGGGGTGTATACCCAGGAGATCCCGTTATTGACCCATTGCGCCATGGAGGCCGTGGTGGCGGGATTTGATTCCGGCCAGGGGGTGCCTTTTTCAATGTATCCCCGGTTTCAATCCTTTATGGCGGAGCTGTCCAATGCCAAGCATCGCCAGGTGTTGGTGGAGCAGTTTTTGCCCCAGGTGGATGATGGCAGGTTGATTAAAAGATTAGAAAAGGGCATTGCCGTGTGTGATCTGGGATGTGGGGAAGGGGTGGCTCTGAATCTCATGGCCCGTGCCTTTCCCCAATCACGATTTGCAGGCATTGATAACCATGAAAAAGCCTTGGAAACGGCAAAGGAAGATGCAGCAAAAATGGGGCTGGATAACGTGACCTATTATATGAAAGATGCAGCCCGGCTGGTGAATGATCCGAGCTTTGCCGGGCGGTTTGACTATATCTGCGCTTTTGACGCCATTCATGACCAGTCAAAGCCCCTTTCTGCATTGAAAGGCATCCGGTCCATGCTGGCACCGGGGGGGCTTTTTTCCATGGTGGATATTGCTGCAGACTCAAGTCATGCCGGAAATATGGCCCATCCCATGGGGCCATTTCTGTACACGGTCAGTCTCATGCATTGCATGCCCGTGGGGCTGAACGACAATGGCGCCGGGCTTGGCATGATGTGGGGACGGCAACGGGCAGAAGCGCTGTTAAAGGAAGCGGGCTTTGATGGGGTTGATGTGCAGGAAATGGCTCATGACGGGTTTAACCTTCATTATCTGTGTCGTGTAAATGGGATCTGTTAAGGATAAATTCCAGCCTGGCCACGGCCATGGAGCAGCAGAAGCAGCCGGCAAAGTAAATCAGTAAAATGACAATCCATACCTCAAAGGTAAGAAAGGTGGCAGACATGAGTTCCATGCCCTGGAAGGTGAGTTCCGGGATGGAAATCACTGAAACAATGGCGGAATCCTTTATGGTGGAGATGATTTGACCTGCCAGGGGGGGCAGCATTTTTTTTAATGCCTGGGGAAGAATTACGTGCTTCATGAGCTGGAACTGTGAAAATCCCAAAGCCCGGGAAGCCTCCCATTGCCCTTTTTCAACAGATTGAATGCCAGCCCGGATGATCTCGGTTATATAAGCACCTTCATAAACGGCCAGGGCCACCACAGCGGAAAGAAAAACTGGTACCCTGGACACTGGAGCTATCAAAAAGGTAATGCTACCTTTTAACAGACCGTCTTCCATGTTTGCAAGATGTTCAATGCCCAAAAGGGGAATCACTCTGTCCCCGATGAAATAATAGGCAATGAAGATCCATACCAGGATGGGGATATTACGGATGAGTTCTACATACCCCGTTCCCATCAGTTTCAAAAAGGAACTGTTTCCCGTTCGTGCAAGGCCTGCAATGGTGCCAAGAATCAGTGCCAGAAGGGTGGACCAGATGCTGATGCGAAGGGTGGTAAAAACCCCCTGCATCAGCATACCGGGAACCCATTGGTTTAATGGGGCATCCCACCTGAAAAGATACTGGGGAATGGCCTTCCAGTTCCATTTGTAATGGAAGTCCATGCCTGCCAGGGTGAAAAAAACGGCAATGATGGAAAAAAAGATCCCCAGCACCACGATATCAATCCAGGTGAATTTCAGACGGTTTTGTATCACTGGATTTGGCTTTCCCAGTCTTTTGTTTCAAACCAGTGGGCCTTTCTTTCTTTGAACCACCCTTCTGCTGCCACATAAATGATCCAGTTATTGAAAAAATTTAATGTGTCCACATCCCCTTTTTGCAGGGCAAACCCGATGGGTTCCTGGGTAAAATTTCCCTTCAGGGGCAGAAAAAGCCGGTCGGGGTTTTTGATGGCCTGGAATGCCGGGGTGGGTGCAGAACCCACTACGGCATGTGCTCTGCCATTGATCACTTCCTGGTAGGCCTGTGATTCATCATCAAACATGCGGATCTGGGCATTGGGCAGATATTTTTTCGTGGCAGTTACAGCGGTGGAACCAAGTCTTGCTGCAACGATGACTTCAGGCTTATTGAAATCTTCCAGGGAATTGAAGCCCTCTGCCAGTTTCTTACTGGCCACCATGGACATGCCGGTGTAGTCATAGGGGATGGAAAAATTGACCTTGAGATTTCTCATGGGTTGAATCCCCATGCCGCCGATGACCACGTCAAATTTTCCCATGAGCAGTGCCGGGATGATGCCGGACCATTTGGTGGGCACAAATTCAATTTTTACTCCCATATCTTTGGCAAGGCGGCGTGCCACATCAATTTCAAATCCGATGAGCTCTCCGGTTTTATCCTTCATGGCCCAGGGGACAAAGGTGGACATCCCCACCCGGAGTACCCCCCGCTGCATTATTTTTTCAATGATGCTGTCCTGGTTGGATGATGCCGTGGCAGAACCGGAAGCAGTGATAAAGACCAATGCCATGACCACGGTGAAAAAGATGCATGTTTGTTTAAGATTACGCAAATAATACATGAAAAGCCTCCTTTTTTGGCATCCTTCATATCAGCCCCAAAGTACTTTACAGTTTTGGAACAATATTTATTGAGACATGGGATTCTTACTCCAAGAAATGTAAAATGGCAAATGAAGGATGCCCTTTTTTTGCTTGTTTATATTCCTTACTCGTCAATCATTAGTCGTCCAATTTAAAACTACATAATGTGTTTTGTTAAAATTGAAATCAACACAGGTGGTCTGATAAATGAGAACTCAGTACCCATGAGTTCCTTACATCGGGGTAATGGCAAAATGTTTTTCCATTTGCCGGGTCAGAAGAGACAGAGCAATGGTAAGCACTAAATAAACCCCGGCAATGGTAAACCATAATTCAAAAACCATATATGTTTCTGCAATGATCATCTGGCCTTCCATGGTCAGGTCATATAATGCAATGGTGCTGACAAGTGCTGAGTCCTTTACAAGAGAAATGGTCTGTCCTGCCAGGGGTGGAATCATCTGGGTCATGGCCTGGGGCAGAATAATATGTCTGTAAATACGATACCTGCTCAAACCAAGAGCTGCCGAGGCCTCCCATTGACCCTTGGAAATAGCAATGATACCTGCCCGTATGATTTCTGAGGCGTATGCACCCTCAAACAGAGACAGAGCCAGAACCGCAGATGCAAATCGACTCAGATCCATTACCGGTGCAATGACAAAATATATGAAAAACAATTGAACCAGTAGGGGTGTATTTCTAATTAACTCCAGATAAGTCCTTGCAATAATACGAAGAGATATTAAATTTGAAAGACGGCACAATGCTGTAACAAGCCCCATCAGGCTGGATAAAACAAAACTGATTATGGAAACCTGGAGGGTAACCATCAGGCCTCGCAAAAGAGGCCCCTGTATAAATGAACCATTGCTGAATTTTCCAAAATACTGGGGAACTCGGTACCATTGCCAGTTGTAATTGGAATGACTGCCACTGGCATAAATCAGCCAGATGATAAATGCAGACGCGGAAATAAATTTAATAAGATCCAGTGTAAATGTGTATTTTCTGTTGATTATATGGGGGAACATGGTCTTATATCCCTGTGATGCAATGCATAAAAAATTGAACATTGAGTGTAAACTCTGGGTTTGGTTATAAAATGGAGTCGATGGGACCGGGCCTGTGTTACTGGGGGTATAGGCCTCGGCCTGTACAAACACCGCAACCAGCGATAATGCCAATAATGCAAGCCTGACCCCCTTTTACCCATTCCAAGGATGGCCCATGTTATGAGCAAGGCCTAAACTTGTTTGGGCCTGGTTATAATCTCAGTTTTTGAATTTAAAAACACCTGCAATTTTAACATTGGCTTTTCATATCATTTCTAGGACAAAAGAACAAATGGCCGAAAACAGGCTCAGCCCGGAAAAAAATTTGGGTTTTGATCATCATAACGTGGGCCACTGGTCACATTGAGCCAACGGGGTCAGGTTTGACTCCATTGGAGCATCCCTTGACTTCATTGGGGAAGCCCGATATAGCCTGAAAATAAGATTTTGGTTACCCCCGGCGGTGATGTTTTATGGGTTTAAAAATGTAAAGAAGAAAAAAATGTAGTTTTTTAAGCGTTAAATATTCTGCTATTATAGCTAGTTATGGTTTTAATGAAAAATAAACAAAAAAAGTATTTGACAAGGAGCCGGTTTGCATGTAGTTTCGCTGGGTCTTGTTGAGACGGCAACGCCGCTTGCAAACAGCGCGGTGGGTTTCGGCAGGATTTTTTATTTAGGAAGTTGGATCTGAAATATTTGATCTTTGAAAACTGGTTAGTGAATGAATTAAGAGTTAAAGATGTTTTAAAGTGCAGCAAAGCACATTAAAAAACATTTTAAAAGAATTATAACTGGAGAGTTTGATTCTGGCTCAGAATGAACGCTGGCGGCGTGCTTAACACATGCAAGTCGAACGAGAAAGTTCCTGCTTGCAGGAACGAGTAGAGTGGCGCACGGGTGAGTAACACGTGGATAATCTACCTTCAAATCGGGAATAACCATTCGAAAGGGTGGCTAATGCCGGATAAAGTCAGAAAGTCTTTGGATTTTTTGATGAAAGGGTGCCTCTGATTAAAGCATCTGTTTGAAGATGAGTCCGCGCACCATTAGTTTGTTGGTGGGGTAACGGCCTACCAAGACTGCGATGGTTAGCTGGTCTGAGAGGATGATCAGCCACACTGGAACTGACACACGGTCCAGACTCCTACGGGAGGCAGCAGTGAGGAATTTTGCGCAATGGGGGAAACCCTGACGCAGCAACGCCGCGTGAGTGAAGAAGGCCCTTGGGTCGTAAAGCTCTGTCAATGGGGAAGAAGTTACCTGGTATTAATAGTGCCTGGTATTGACGGTACCCATGAAGGAAGCACCGGCTAACTCCGTGCCAGCAGCCGCGGTAATACGGGGGGTGCAAGCGTTATTCGGAATTATTGGGCGTAAAGGGCACGCAGGCGGTCCTGTCAGTCAGATGTGAAAGCCCAGGGCTCAACCCTGGACGTGCATTTGAAACAGCAGGACTTGAGTACGGGAGAGGAAAGGGGAATTCCTGGTGTAGAGGTGAAATTCGTAGATATCAGGAGGAACACCGGTGGCGAAGGCGCCTTTCTGGACCGATACTGACGCTGAGGTGCGAAGGCGTGGGTAGCGAACGGGATTAGATACCCCGGTAGTCCACGCAGTAAACGTTGTATGCTAGGTGTAGCGGGTATTGACCCCTGCTGTGCCGCAGTTAACACATTAAGCATACCGCCTGGGGAGTACGGTCGCAAGACTAAAACTCAAAGAAATTGACGGGGGCCCGCACAAGCGGTGGAGCATGTGGTTTAATTCGACGCAACGCGAAGAACCTTACCCAGACTTGACATCTTGAGAATCCTTTAGAAATTTAGGAGTGCCTTCGGGAGCTCAAAGACAGGTGCTGCATGGCTGTCGTCAGCTCGTGTCGTGAGATGTTTGGTTAAGTCCAGCAACGAGCGCAACCCTTGTCTTCAGTTGCCAGCGCGTAATGGCGGGAACTCTGAAGAGACTGCCCCGGTTAACGGGGAGGAAGGTGGGGATGACGTCAAGTCCTCATGGCCCTTATGTCTGGGGCTACACACGTGCTACAATGGTATGTACAACGGGCAGCAAGGCAGCGATGCCAAGCAAATCCCTTAAAGCATATCCCAGTCCGGATTGGAGTCTGCAACTCGACTCCATGAAGTTGGAATCGCTAGTAATCGTGGATCAGCATGCCACGGTGAATACGTTCCCGGGCCTTGTACACACCGCCCGTCACACCATGAGAGTTGATTGTACCCGACGTCACTGGGCCAACCCTTCGGGGGGGCAGGTGCCTAAGGTATGGTTGATAATTAGGGTGAAGTCGTAACAAGGTAGCCGTTGGGGAACCAGCGGCTGGATCACCTCCTTTCTAAGGAAAGAAACAAAAAGACATCTTAAATGAATAGTAAGTTCACTGACCAGCTTTGAGAGATCAAAGTGTTGGGCCTGTAGCTCAGTTGGTTAGAGCGCACGCCTGATAAGCGTGAGGTCGATGGTTCAAATCCATCCAGGCCCACCAGATCTTTTTATGCTCTTTGAAAATTTGTTGTGGTAAATTATCAAAAATCAAATCAGCTGCATCGATTTTAATGATGGGTTGATTTGTTGTGAAATGGAAAAAAGCAGGTGGATCAGATGATGGTTTTTAAATAGACCTTAAATCTGTAAAGCCGGCAACCCATTTCGTAAAATATATTTGCACTAAAGCGTTTAAACTTATTTGTGGTTTTATAGTGGCTAAGCTATAAAGGGCAAACGGTGGATGCCTTGGTGCCGGGAGGCGAAGAAAGACGTGGTAAGCTGCGAAAAGCTTCGGGGAGCTGCTAAACAAGCTTTGATCCGGAGATTTCTGAATGGGGCAACCCATCATGGTTAATGCCGTGATACTCTTTTGTGAATACATAGCAGAAGGGGGCTAACGGGGAGAACTGAAACATCTTAGTACCCCCAGGAAGAGAAAGTAAAAACGATTTTCCAAGTAGCGGCGAGCGAACGGGAAACAGCCCAAACCTGTCATGTGTGATAGCCCGAAGGCGTTGCATGTCAGGGGTCGTGGGATCTGTAGTGTGTCTGTTTCGGAAGGCACAAAGAGTTAGAAAATCAATTATTAGCAGAACGCTCTGGAAAGTGCGGCGATAGAGGGTGACAGCCCCGTATGTGAAAGTAATTGATCTCTTATACAGACACCCAAGTACCGCGGAACACGAGAAATTCTGTGGGAATTAGCGAGGACCATCTCGTAAGGCTAAATACTACCCGGCAACCGATAGCGTACCAGTACCGTGAGGGAAAGGTGAAAAGAACCCCTGTGAGGGGAGTGAAATAGTACCTGAAACCGTTTGCTTACAAGCAGTGG
>CAXXVR010000002.1:42500-1670395 GCA_963675955.2 uncultured Desulfobacterium sp.
GGTTTTGAATCTACCTTATTCTGGGGTCATATTAAACGTTGGAACAAGAAACTTTAGTCCATTTACTTTATAAAGACAGGAGGATTTCTTCCCCGTTAAATGGCCACCGAAAATCCAGTCATCAGGTCGGCCATATGTTTTTTCGCCGATTTCCCAAAAGGGTCCAGTGAAGGGATGCCAAGATGCCGTGCCGAATGAACATGGCAAAAAGGATAAGGCAGACTGCCCCTGAAGCGGCGGTGAAAAGATACATGCTTTCTATGGAGCTGATATCGGCGATGTAGCCCATGATGGTGCCTGCGATGATGACCCCCACATCAAAAGCGCCATAGAAAATACCATAGACCATTCCCCGTACAGACGGGTCGGTTTCATCGGCAATAAAAGCCGATAACGAGGCAGGGCAAACGCATTAAAATAAAACAAATGAAGCCTCATGTAGCTCACTTGGGTAAATGAGAGTTTTCAATATTGGGAATTTTTGTTATTTGAACTTCTTTGCTATAAATTTATTCTAAAGGAGTCCAATAATGATTGAGTCTGATAGTTCGCTGTTGTCAGAACTTGCAGAGATAAATGACCCTCGACTGGAAAGACAGAAACGACACCTGTTGATAGACATATTTGCAATTACAATATGCGCTGTTATTTGCGGGGCAAATACATGGAATGAAATTGCACAATATGGCGAATCCAAACATGACTGGTTAAAAACATTTTTGAAGTTACCCAATGGAATACCATCACACGATACAATAAGGCGAGTATTTATCATCATTGACCCGAAAGAATTTCAATCGGCTTTCATTAACTGGGTGAATTCTATGCGGAAATCACTTCCGGAGACTGTCATCGCTGTGGATGGAAAGACACTGAGGCGGTCCCATGATAAATCAAATGGAAAGTCAGCAATTCATATGGTGAGTGCATGGGCATCAGATATGAATATGGTCCTGGGACAAATTAAAACGAATGAGAAATCAAATGAAATTACTGCAATCCCGGAATTGCTTGATTTACTGGATATTTCAGGAAGCACTATCACAATAGACGCCATGGGTTGTCAGAAAAAGATTGCAGAAAAAATAATCGACAATAATGCAAACTATGCTTTGGCTTTGAAGCAAAACCATGGAGATCTATATGACGACGTTGATCTTTTTTTTCAAAACATCAAAAAGACAGACGTTAAGGAATTGTCCGAAAACTATTTTGAAAGCGTTGATGGTGATCATGGACGAGTTGAAATAAGGCGTCATTGGATTACATCCGATACTGACTGGATCGTGGATAAACCACTTTGGGCAGGCCTTCAAAGCATTGGCATGGTTGAAAGAGAACGCCATATTAAGGACAAAATTTCATGCGAGACCAGTTATTACTTGCTCAGCGACAAATGGAATGGTGAAGACTTTGCTAAAAGGATACGAGACCACTGGGGAGTCGAAAATAAATTGCACTGGGTGCTTGATGTCTCGTTTAGGGAAGATGAATGTCGCAAGCGAGCTGGCCATGCTGCTGAAAATTTTGCAATGGTGCGCCATATTGCCTTAAATCTACTAAAAAAAGAAAACAGTATGAAAAAGAGCATAAATGTTAAACGCCTGCAAGCAGGATGGGATAATACTTACCTCATGAAAGTACTTGGAGTCAATGCAATTTAAATGCGTTTACCCTGGATAACGAGGGGGTTACCAGGGCTGATCCAGTACCGAAAAGAGCTGCTGCCGTGATCATCAGATGAACGGTGGTGATCCTGGATACCAGGCACAGGGATAAAAGGACAATGACAAAGGAATAAAAAAAGACTGGACCTCTTCCCAGCTCATCGGAAAGACGGGCCGCAAGGAATCTGCACGTAATGATGGCAATGGATTCGACTAAAAAAAACATGCCGGCATTGAGTCCGTTTTTTGTCAATAAAATCGGAAGAAAGGTCATCATACCCCCGAATATCATGGCATTGACGATTTGAATGGCCGATGCAACCAGCACACTGCGGCTGGTAATCAGCATTCGGTAAGAGCTTGCCTGTGTTGATCTTATTTCGATCTTATTTTCTTTGATCTGCAGAATCACAACCAAATTGATCAGTCCGATAACCACACATGCGGTGATCATTGAAGAAAATCCCGGCCCGTTATAAAGCATTACGCCTATAAGGGGAGACAGGGTAAAGGCAAGGGTGGTCGCTGTAGCCATATGCCCGAGTACCCGTCCCCATCGGTTTTCCGGGGTAATATCGGTGACCAGGGTGGGAAATGCCGTTGTGTAAAAGGTGATACCCATGCCGTGGAAGAACCGGATCATCAGAAGCCAGATGAATCGGGTGGTGAACAGATAAAAAATGGGGGCAATGCAAAAAATGATTACTCCCAGTACCAGGGAGAGTTTCCTGCTTTTATGGTCTGTGATGAAACCGGAAAGGGGGCGAAATAAAAGTACGCCCAAGGCAAAAAAGCCCTGGACAAAGCCTATTTCCATATTGGTGTACCCGGCTTTTAACAGATGAAGGGGCAGGGTGGGCAGAAACATGGCCTCGTTACAGAAAAACAGAAACGTGGATGCAAATAGAATGGTCAGATTTTTATTTTGAAGAATAGTTTTCATCACGATTTTCCGGGGATGGCCTTGTTTTTCCGGATATCCCAGGTGTTGCATAGGCTGGCAGCAGGACAGTCAGAACACAGGGGAGACCGAGGTGTGCAGATTTTCTGACCAAATACGGCCAGGAGTTCTGAATAGGGTTTCCAATATTGTTGTGGCACGGTGGTGCGAAGGACTGTTTCCGTGTGTTCAGCGGAGCAGGTGGTGACCAGCCCCAGTCGATTACTGATTCTGTGGACATGGGTATCAACGCAGAGTCCCGGTTTGCCAAAGGCCTCCACCAGCACCAGATTGGCTGTTTTTCTGCCAACTCCAGGCAGCAGCAGAAGTGCTTCCATGGTGTCCGGTACCGCTGCCTCGTGTTTTTCAAGGAGAATGTGACTGATATCAACCAAGCGTTTTGCCTTTGTGGGGGAAAAAGAAGCCGGATGAATCAATCGGGCAATGCGTGGGCTGCCAAGCGCAAGCATCTGCCGGGGTGAACTGGCATGCTGAAATAATTTATGACATGCGTTTCCAGTGACTGCATCCCGGGTTCTCAGGGAAATGAGGGTTGCCACCAGGATCTGGAAGGGGGATGCACCGTTCCTGGCCACTCCGGTGACGGCCGGGACCGGCCATGAAATGGAGGCTTTTTCCAGGATGGTTATTAATTGTGCCATCTGGGAGGCATGCATGGTTTATACTCCTTATATTCTCAGGCACGATTATTCCAATGTTTTGGCGTCTTGATACGGGAATGATTCCAGAAAGTCAAGACTCATAATGAGATATCAATGAAGGAGGTGCTCATGAGTTACCAATACAATCCTGATTATTCGGTTCTGGACCACCCCATGGTGCTGACCCATATTTTTCATCCCCGCAGGGAAGATGCCCTTCGTTCTGTCACGGACAGAGATCTGTTCATACCCGTGGCAGCTGATGTTGAGATCGGGGCCTGTTTCCATGTGTCAGGAAAAAACCGGCCCACCATTCTCTTTTTCCATGGCAATGGAGAGATCGTTTCCGATTATGATGATCTTGGAGAGATCTATAGACAAATGGGAATAAACTTTCTGGTGGTGGATTACAGAGGGTATGGCCGATCCACAGGGAAACCTTCCGTTACAGCCATGATGACAGATTGCCATGTGATTCTGGACTTTGTTCAAAATTATCTCAGAGAAAACGATTTTACCGGCACGCTGACCCTCATGGGTCGATCCCTTGGCAGTGCATCTGTACTGGAACTTATCTCCCGGCCCTCCCCCGATGTTGACAGCCTTATCATTGAAAGCGGGTTTGCCCATGCCGGAAAATTGTTAAGGGTTCTGGGTGTCGAGCCCCATGCCATTGGATTTAATGAAGAACAGGGGTTTGGAAATGCAGAGAAGATAAAGGCCTGGACCGGTCCTACCCTGATTATTCACGCCCAGCATGATCATATCATTCCTTTTTCCGATGGACAGGACCTTTATGATGCCTGTCCTGCTTCCAGAAAAACCCTTTTAAAGATTCCAGGGGCCAATCATAATGATATTTTCATGCGGGGGTTTAAGGCGTATATGGCAGCGGTGAAAAAGCTGGTTGGATAAAATTGAGCCCTGGTATCCGGACAATATCCAATTTATGCAATGACCGACACTGTGATTAGCCCTGATCTGCCCGCAGGATTCATTCCCACGGGATAAGTGCTTCTGCCAGTTTTTCCCAAGCGGAAAAAAATAATCATATTCCATGGATGTTCAGGATTGAAAAATTTGATGTTGTAACGGTTCAACCATTTCCGGAGCAAGGTGGAGATGAAATATTTCTCTGAACAGATCGACCATGGTCTTTTTTTCCACTACGGTTTTTTTTATCAGTTTTCCGGCCCTGGTTTCAATAATGTCCTTTCCTTTAAGGGTGATCTGTGTGTTGTCTGTGTGGATCTGCAGGATCAGCATCCGGGTGAATTTGGAATCCGGATGGGTGGAAACGTAGTGGTTGGCCATCTTGTAATCCACCCATTCCTGGGGTTCCAGGGAAAAGATGTACAGGTCTGTCCAGGTGTTTTGGATCATGGACTGAAGCACCCGAAATCGTCCCTGGGACTTGACCCTGAAACTTCTTCCTGCAAACTGACGTGGGCAAAACCCAGGTTCCATTGACAGGGGCAGCAGGATGCCCTTGGTGCCGAACCCCACATCTGCAAGCCATGTGCTGTTATCCTGGTAAATCCGTAGCAGCATGTGGGTACGGGGAGATACCGGTGTGGTATTAAAGACAACCCTGGCCGTGAGCATGTCCAGTTGAAAGCCGATTTTCAGTAGCACCGAAGCAAACAGCAGGTTGTGCTCAAAACAATAACCGCCTCTTTTTTCAAGGATCATTTTATTGAAAATATCATCCAGGGTCACGGACAGGGGATGTTTCAAAAAGGGATTAATATTTTCAAAGCAGATGGCAGTGACATGGGCGAGGTGAAGATCGTCAAGAACCTTAAGAGTGGGTGAAAGGGCTCCCTTATAGGCGATTCGATCCAGGTAGGCCGACAGTCTGTCATCTGACAGGGGATGAAAAAAAATATTTCTGGAGAGGGTATTCACCATAGGTTTAAAAGAACCATGAAATGGAGATGGCGCCAAAGGAGTGGCTGCCGGGCTGGGTTTCAAACCGGCGGGTTCGCAGCACCTGGGTCAGTGTGACCATGAATCGATTGTAGTTCAATGCCACGCCAAAGGCAAAATCAGCCACCCAGGGTTTTTTGTCCACGCTGTGACTGTCTGTAAAGGTGTTCCCATCCAGAAAAATATCTCTTGCCACCCAGCGGCCGTCCACTGCTCCCAGCAGATAGACCCCAGGATACCGGCTTTGATTCATCCGGGTACTTCCACCGGGTCGGATGAGGGATACACCGAAGGTTCTTGGGATGTTCCACCCCAGCCGGAGTTCTATTCCTCCATTGACATAGGTGGACACATTGCCAAGGGTAAAGCCTGAATGAAAAATAGTATCCCATCCAAAGCCCTGTGACACTGGATGATAGAGCCATTTCCTTTCCCAGGCCATGACAAGGCCGGGTTCGTTGGATAGTTGATTATCCCAGCCTTCTGGCATACCAATACCCCGGAGCCTGTGGATGAGCTTCTGGCTTTCTTCGGCCATGGAAGCAGGGCCTATCATGCCCAGCTGGAGTTCCACTGTGTCCATGACAGAGCGTCGATGAGACAGTTCACTTTTGTTATGATAGGCCGTTGCAAAATAGCTCCATCCGGCATAGGGTCTGTCCTCTTCAATGAGTTTATGTATGCTGATATCGGACGGTGTATACATGTTCTGTCCAAAGGCGAATTCCACCTTGTGGGATGTCTGGGGAGGGGTGTTCTTGATAAAGGGAATCTTATGGATGTAACCCAGTACTTTTTGGGGGATTTTTCCCATTTTTTTTGTCTTGGGGGATAACTCTGGAGAGATCAGAGCGTATTTCACACCATTGGTATAATTGCTGTCGGTTCCTGTGAAAAGGTCATTTTCAAAATAAAAACTGTGGGACCATGGGTTATTTTCCTCCCCCCATGCGATGCTGGCAAATTGACACAACAAAAATAATATCACCATTGTTGAAACCATGAGCTTGAGTATGTTACAGAAGATAGGTGGTGGATTGCTTTTTGGGGTGGAAGATATTGTCATAGGAACCTCAATCTGTGCGCGTGTGAAAAAAAATATCAGGTTTGGCCATGGCCATAACATCGGTCAGCTATTATGACTGGTGGGCCCAAAACGCAATCCTGACCCCTTCCCAGAATGGCCGATGTTATTACTACTTCCGAATATGCAACCAATCCAGAATGATATTGTCGTCTGAAGTATATCTTTCTGATACCCTGCTTATTTATTGCACATGTTTTCAAGTGAATGTCAATGACTTGAGTTTTCATTAACTTGCTCACAGGGTTTTGTTTAGTGCCATTATTTGAAAATTGCCATGTGGTATTAATGTGTGGTAAATGGGTATCTATTCATGATGCTTAAATGGGGGCTTGGTCACAATATGGGCCACTGTCCAAACATTTACAATACCAACCCGAATATTTACTGAAACAGGGCTGAAAAAAAATAAAAACGAGGTACATAAAATGAAAAAAGTAGGGTTTGTCGGATGGCGGGGAATGGTGGGATCCGTTCTCATGGAGCGGATGATTGCAGAAAATGATTTCAAGGGATTTACCCCTCTTTTTTTCACCACCTCCCAGGAGGGAGAGAAGGGTCCGGACGTAGGCATGGAAACACCACCCCTGGTCAACGCCCATAATATAGATGCCTTGATGGCCATGGATATTATTGTATCCTGCCAGGGTGGTTCCTACACCGAAGCTGTACGACCGGAACTGGAAGCCAGAAACTGGAGTGGTTACTGGATTGATGCTGCTTCCACCCTGAGAATGGATGATAAAAGTATTATTGTCCTGGATCCGGTGAATCGAAAGGTTATTGATCAGGCACTGAATGATGGTATCAAAAATTATATCGGTGGTAACTGCACGGTTTCTCTCATGCTCATGGCCCTGGGGGGATTGTTTGAAGATGATCTGGTGGAATGGGTCACCTCCATGACCTATCAGGCTGCCTCCGGTGCCGGTGCCAAAAACATGCAGGAACTGGTGGCCCAGATGAAGACCATCGGCGATGTGGCATCAGACATCCTGAAGCAATCCCCGGTGGCGGCCCTGGAACTTGACCGAAACGTCACCGATACCCTGAGATCTGACGAGTTTCCTACGGACAACTGGGGCGTACCCCTGGCCGCCAGCCTCATCCCCTGGATTGATCGGGCCATGGACAATGGCCAGACCCGGGAAGAATGGAAGGGTGGAGTTGAAACCAATAAAATTCTGGGGCGATCAGACCGTCCGGTTCTCATTGACGGTCAGTGTGTCAGGATCGGCTCCATGCGGTGCCACAGCCAGGCATTTACCATCAAGCTGAAAAAAAATGTCCCCCTTGATGATATTAATGCCATGCTGGCCGGAAACAATGATTGGGTCAAGGTGGTTCCCAACAGCAAAGAACAGTCCATTACGGACTTGACTCCGGCGGCTGTCACCGGCACTCTCACCGTTCCGGTGGGTCGTATCCGAAAAATGATTCTGGGGGATGATTATCTCACGGCTTTTTCTGTGGGAGATCAGCTGTTGTGGGGGGCTGCTGAGCCTTTGCGTCGGATGTTGAATATTATTTTGTAGAGACCTGATAATAGCGCAATAAAAAATGGCATGGCCATTTCTCATTCATGGAATGGGGACTTTGTCATAATATGGGCCATTCATCCCAATTGACGGACCAGCGGGGTCAGGCTATATGGTATTAGATTTTGAGCTTTTTATCAGGATCTATGTTTTTGGCAAGTATCTAAGAATAAAGCTAAATTTAAATGAAAATGTCAATAACGCAAGCCTGATCCCTCCCCAGCAGGGTGGTCCATCTTGTGACTCCGTCCAGAAAGAGTGAATCAAGCCCTTAAGATTCATCATAAATATGTGGTCAACACCCCATCTTCACCTGTTTGGGCCTGCTCATATAGCATTCATATGCTACCAACCCCAAACAGGCGAAGATGGGGCAGCCCAAACGTTTACAGTACCAACCCGAATATTTACGATCCATCCGGATATTTTTCTTCAAAGTCATCAAGATAAGGGGAAAGAATTTTTTTTTCATTGGGAAGAATGGGACGCCAGGTATGTTTGAAAAGGCCTTCTCCAGACATGCCCGCCACCCGATTCATATTTGCCACCACTATTTCTTTCCGGGGATATTTCAGAAATTCCACCCACAGGGTTTTTTCCATTTGAAGGTTATGTTGTGCCGAGATGAGGCGGGCAAAGTTCTGGACATAGTTTTGTATGGAGGTTCCCTTGCCCATATTTCGACATAACACGGCATGCTCTTTAAGGAAGTGGATTTTAGAGGTTCCTGATTTCAGCTTAATGATACGGATACGATATTCTCCTGGCCACCAGCATACGGGGGCCTGCCCCTTCCTCTGTTTACCATCCCATTTGTAAATGCCATCATAGACAATCATAGCGACCCCCTTTGATGAGAATGGATTCAGGAGAGATTTAAAGGAAATTTTTTGAGTAAATATTCGGTCTCCACCCCATTTTCAGCTGTTTTAGCCTGCTTGTATAGCATTCGTATGCGACGCAGTCCCAGTCCCAGACATACGAATATGGGGTACTGTCCGAATATTTACAATACCAACCTGAATATTTGCCTTCCTGAATCCATTTTTTTCCTTATACCAGTTGCTTACCGGCACCAGGTCCTGGTGATACTCCATAAATCTCTTTAATGTTGAGTATCACAGCTCCCTTGGACTTTAAGGGATGCCCCGCCTTGTTGCCTAAAGCTTCAATCCATTTGGCTGTTTCTTCGTATCGTTCGCCCTGGGTTTCAATGGTGATGCTGCATTTCAACTGATACCCTTCACGGCCTTCCCAGAAGGTAACGGCTGCCTGGGGATTGCTTTTGAGGTTGGCAAGGGTTTTGTTGAAGTACTGATCTGAAATAAGGATGGTTTCATCATCAATGATTTTTTTTGCACCCACTGGAACCGCATTGGGTACGCCATCTATTGTTGCTGTTGTCAAAACCGCAGTGGGAACCTTAGCGAACAGCTCTTTCATCCGTTCCGTCATTTTTGCCATGAAATGCTCCTTTTTATTATGTGATAAGTAATATATCATAAATCAGGTAAAAGACATGCCTTTTAATTTGGCCTGTTTTTTACCCCCGTAGCCATGAAAAATCAGCATTTTTTTAAAAAAATCAGTCGGAAAAATTAATTTTTTTCCGCAGTTTCTTTTTCTCACTGCATCTGGCCTTGTTGTCCAGGCGGCGTTGCTTTGCCCCCCGGGTGGGCTTTGTGGGTTTCCTTTTTGCAATGGGAATCAGTGCCTTTTGAACAAGTTGGGTCAGCCGGTTCAGGGCGTTGCCGATGTTTTTTTCCCGGGTGCGAAACAGCTGGGCTTTTATTACAATAATGCCGTCGTTTGAGATGCGCCGATCGTTGAGACGGAGCAATCTTTCCTTTACGCTGTCCGGAAGGCTTGATTTTAAAATATCAAACCGGAGATGAATCGCCGAAGACACCTTGTTTACATTCTGTCCACCGGCACCCTGGGCCCGGATGGCATTGAGTTGTATTTCAGAATCAAGGATATAAATATCCTCGGTGATGTGCAGCATGGGCAACTCCCTCTTGTGTTTTGGCCTTTCTAAATGTCTGCTAAATGATAAATATAGGACACAATCTCCAGAGATCAAGTGAGCTTTTGCCAGAAACACCCGGGAGGGACTGAAAAAAAGCGGCCCGCATTCCGGGGACACATTCCGGGGACACCATACTTAATTATTTATCAACAACCTTTGTCCCCTATTTTATGATTTTATGCTTTTTGTATCCGTAATCACGCTTGACGTTAATCACGCAACGCGTTAATATATGCGCATGATAAACTCTTTCAAATGCAAACATACAAAAGCACTTTCGAAAGGCCAGCGCGTTAAGCAGTTTGTAAATATTGAAAATATTGTACGGCGTAAACTTAGACAACTTGAAATTGCTCGTCGAATTGAAGATTTGAGAGTTCCACCCGGAAATCACCTTGAAGCACTCAAAGGTGGCCGTTCCGGCCAACACAGCATTCGAATTAACAATCAGTGGCGCGTTTGCTTCTGTTGGACGGATGCCGGTGCGGAAAACGTGGAGATAGTTGACTACCACTGAGGAGGATTTATAATGAATGAGCTTAAACCGATCACACCGGGTGAGATTCTTTTGGAAGAATTTCTCAAGCCTATGGGTATCAGCCAATATCGTTTAGCCAAGGAGATTGATGTTCCTGCTCAGCGCATTAGTGAAATCGTTGCCGGGAAGCGCTCGGTCACAGCGGATACAGATTTACGGTTATGCCGATTTTTTGGTTTATCCAATGGTTACTGGCTGCGAGCTCAGGCTGCTCACGATACGGAAATAGCCGAGCGCACTCTACATGATGTCATCATAAAAATCAGGCCTTGGTCTGGGCATGTTGCCCAACCAAACGCTTGAGAGGCTCCGGCTTTACTGATCGGCGTTTTCGCAGTAACTGGTGTCATGTAAATGTAAATAATAGGGGATAAATTAAAAAATAGGGGGACAAGGGATATGACTCTCGTACATTGAGGGATCATATCAGGCACCGAGGAATTACCCCCATGATCCCCCGTCGGTCATGGCAAAATCGAAAACCGCCCAAAGGCAGACCTCCCAATAAGCCAGTTGATCGTTGGAAGGTCGAGAGAACTTTCGCATGGCTACAGCGAAAGTACAGAAGGCTGGTTGCTCGATGGGAACGCCGTAACAAATATTGGAAAGGTTTTATTATGTTTGCTGTCTGTCTCCTCTGGGTTAATCCTCTCACGGGATTTTTGGGATAGGCTCATAGAACAAGTAACTAAAAAATGCTACAGAATCCTTGACAGACAGCGCATCTTAAGTAGCGGGACTCATAGACCAGAATTAAAATTGTTTAGTGGAGCAATAGGTCGTGCTCACACACAACTCTATGAACCAATTCTACCCCTCAAAGATGAGTTAGACTTGATTACAAATTAGTGAGCTCTTGCACGCCGACCGGGTGCAAGTACAGCTTTTCGTACCTGTTCGTTGCCCCGTGGTTATCAAGTATCAAACGTTACTGTAATTCAGCGCCCGATGGGTGAAGTGTGGCGTTAAACAAATCTTAAACTTAATCGCATATCTAACAATTCTTTATAACACAAAAAGGCAAAAAACTTGTTAAGAAGAGGAAACATTACAATCTGGAACGATAAAAAGGGATTCGGATTTATTACCCCCAACGCCGGAGGCGACAAGCTTTTTTTCCATATCAAATCCTGCATCACCCATAACCACCGTCCAGAAATCAACCAGTCCGTGACTTATTCTTTATCCGTTGACAAACAAGGCCGAACATGCGCCACCAAAGTAATCCTGCCCCATGATGAAATCCCTCTGAAGAACAAAAAAAATAAAGGGGGTATTGCACTCATTGCGGCTGCATTGTTTATTGCTGCCGTTTGTATTTCTGTTTTTGTAGAAAAAATCCCCCCTGTGATCCTGGGGTTTTACCTGGTCGTCAGCCTGCTCACTTTTATCATATATGCAAGGGACAAATCAGCTGCCCAAAAAGGAGCTTGGCGCACTCCAGAAAATACACTTCATTTATTGTCACTGATCGGAGGATGGCCCGGTGCGCTCCTTGCCCAACAAAAACTTCGCCATAAATCCCAGAAGCAACCTTTTCGTTTCATTTTCTGGATAACGGTTTTGGTCAATTGTGGTGCGTTTGTCTGGCTTTTTACCCCAACCGGTGCAACTACCCTGCAATCATTTATTGATGGAAAATTTTAATTTTACGGATAAATAATGAATGATCAGAGTTTTAGTTTTTGGAATTTGGTCCCTGATTTTGGCCTTTTGTCAAATGGGAACATATCATCATCAGAAGGTATCAGCGCGTTGTTTTGTTCCATCCTGATTTTTGTGTTTGCGTTGTTCCTTTTATTTGCATTTCTCAGTGCAGGCAAAAGCCTCCACAAAATACTTTTCTATTTCAAAATTTTGAAGAATATCACAAAGGAAAACCTTGTCAGCAAAAGAGAGCAAATCAAACAGGATGCGTCTAAAAACAAATCCTGCGGGGCTCTGTGGAAAGAGTTTGATGAGACCCTGGTATATTCCACCAAAGAAAACAAATTATTCAACACAGTGGATGCGGATTATTTCTTTAATACAACTACCCTTGCCAATGGTATTTCTAACAGTCGGATGATGGCGGCAGTTCCCAGTTTTTTAACTGCCATAGGCGTTCTTGGTACCTTCACCGGTTTACAGCTTGGTATCGGCGGTCTGGATCTGGACACCCAGAATACCGAAATCCTTAAACATGGAATTGCCTCGGTTGTACACGGTGCATCCATTGCGTTTACCACCTCTGTCTGGGGTGTTTTCCTGAGCCTGCTGTTTAATTTTATAGAAAAAGGCCTTGAAGCAGGCCTTCAAAACCGTATTACAAAACTCCAGGAAAAAATAGATCATCTGTTTCCAAGAATAAACGCGGAGCAGTCCCTCATCGACATTTCCAACTCCAGCAAAATCTCGGAAGAAGTCCTCATGGGCCTTGCTGAAAAAATCGGAAATACCATGCAAAAGGCCGTATCTGAAATGGGAGTACATGTCCAGACGGGCATGGAAAAAAGTATGAGGGAAGTCATGGGGCCTGGTATTGAACGGCTTGTAGATGCCTCCGAGGATCTGGCGAAAAAACAGGCAGACGGTTCCCAGCAAATCTTACATGATTTGATTGGTAAATTTACAGAAGGGCTTGGAGCTGAAGGAAAGAGACAGCAGGAACTGATGGCCTCAACATCAGGGGAAGTCAAGCAAGCCATGAGTGCCTGGGGAAATGACATGAACTCCTTTCTTGCCCGGCTTGAGAGCCAGTTTTCCGCCATAGAAGAGGAAAGCCGAAAGCGAAACGTTTTGGTTGAAGAACAGTTACGCCATAATTCTCATTCCCAAAAGGAAAATGCAGAAAAATTAACCACACAATTGGGTGATATCATGACCCGCTATGCCACGGATCTGGAACAGAAACACGAAAACATGACCCAAACCGACTCTATGCGGCAGAAGGCATTTGAAGAACAAGTCGACAAGCTGAATGAAAACCAGAGTACAATGATGACCTCAATGGAGGAGTTGATCGGCAAGCATACTATTGCATCAAAATCAGTAATCGCCCAGGGGGTGAGTCTGGGTAAGGGGGTGGTAGGTATTCAAACCTCATTAAAAACGGTATCCACCCAGATGGAATCTGCCGGAGAGAATCTTCACCAGGCGGCAATGGCACTGCAGGAAACCACGGAAAATGTGAACAAGTCCAATGCCGCCCTCACCGGTGCCATCCTGGATGCCACCCGGAGCAACACTTACCTGTCCAACCAGAATAAAGATGTCGCCACTGAAGTGAAAAACCTGCTGACATCGATCATATCCCTTAAAGAGGATTATACCCACACCACGGATTTATTAAAACAGGCTGCAGAGAATGCGGAATCAACCTTTGATCACCTCTCCAACCACCAGGAATCCTATAGGGTGTCACTCAAAAAGCATATTGATGACACAATGGAGCAGGTGGATCATTTGATGAAAAATTATGCTGAGCAAATGGATGAGGCTCTTACCGGCTATGCAGAACAACTCAACGACGCGTTGGTCACCTATGGAAAACATGTGGAAGGCCAAACCCACGCCCGAATGCAGGCATGGGATAAGGAAACCCAGAATTACACCTCTGCCATGCTGGGTGTTGTCCAGGCAATGGAAGCCCTTGTGGATGATATGGACACACAAAATGCACGTTAAAATAATTGGATTTAGATCATGAGAATAGGTATCAGTCGAAGCAAAGGCAGACGTGTTGATGAAGAAAACCCCTATTGGATCTCTTTTTCCGATATTATGTCTGCCCTGCTTGTTATTTTTATACTGGCATCCATGAAGCTCATCCTTGATTTGACGGAAACCAGAAACAAGGTGGATCAGCAAATAGAACTTCTTGCCAAAGCCAACCAGGTAAAGGCCCAGATTCTGGTTGAAATGAAAAAAGAGCTTGATAAGAAAGGCATCACCGTGGAGATCGTGGACAATGATTCCATTCTCCGGGTGCCTGCGGATCAGCTCTATTTTAAAAGCAACGAATATCAGATCCCAGATGACAAAGCCTATGCCGTGACCACCATTGGAAAAATATTATATGACACCATCACCCGGGATGCCCGGAATCAGTATCTTGACACCATTTTTATTGAAGGGCATACGGACAGCCAGCCCATGAACCATGGCATGGGTAACTGGGGGCTGTCCACGTACCGGGCCATAGAAGTATGGAATCATTGGAAAAATGATGCAGATATCGGTAAAGCCATCAGCAGCATAAAAAACAGTTCCGGCAATTTGATGTTTTCCGTGAGTGGCTATGCTGCCACCCGGCGGTTTATCATAGATGATGATACCGATGAAAAAAGGCGGCATAATCGGCGGATTGATATCCGCTTTACTGTGAAGCAACCGAATATAAAAGATTTAAGCAATATTAAAGACAGCATTGGATTGTAATATGAAACCGTTAACTCTGAAAGTGCCGGGATGTCAATTGCTTGAGTTTCCTTTTCGGAAATCCCTTGAAGCCATTGAAAAAGCCACGGTGCAATTAAAAGAGATGACCCGGAAGGCAGGGATGGGTTCCAGGGCATTTCAACAAAAAATTCAAGAGTTGAAAAGCAGTGCCTACCACCCAGATTCCATCGCAGAAAAACTGCAAAACGGCAGGGATATTCGGGCCATGGTTTACCTGTGGCTTACCCATGAGCATTTTTTATCCAGGGTTCAAGTTTCTAAATCCATATTGCAGCGTTTTACTCAAATCAGAGAAACCCAAAGTCACCTTGCCCTGTATAATCTGACCCAGGTTTTTTTTAAATATTTTGATAAATGTGGTGATTTTCAATCCCTTGCACTGTTTTTGCTGGCAGAATACGAACAAAGACCGGCCCCCACCGTTGACAGTGAATTGGGGAAAATTCAAAGCAACAAAGACGTTTTATTTCATGTTGACGCACCGCATACGTTGGCCCGGAAATCTATTCAGGAATCCATGGATCTGCAGTTGATCATGGAAACTTTTGGTGTCCCACTTTTCCGGAAAGGACGGTTTCAGGATAAATGCACAGAATTTTATTATCTTGAAACCTTAAGAAGTCTTTCCCTGGGAGAGGACAGTGTTGTTTTTGGTGAATTGACAAAAACAGATGTCGCCATGAGTCAGTACAAGGATGGTCCGGCCATCGGGCATGAGGTGATACGGATATTGACGGAGAAGGCCATTGCAAAGGGAGTTGAACTTCCAGAAAACTGGCTGAAAATCGTTTTGAATATCGCCGGTGATCCCCGAGTTCCGCCATCTTCCAGCAGTTATCGCGTCTGGTGGAGTCAATTGGAAAAGGAGTGCATGGACTGTGTGCTCCGGGTGCTGTCCCGCTTTGATCTTAAATTGTTTCTGGAAGCACTGGATGAATTTGCCAAGCGAAACAACAATTATCAATTAGAGCGAATGTTTCCTTCCAGAAAAAAATTTCTGGAAGGTCTTTTTGAGTTAGGTCTGGTTGGGAAAACCCGCTTGTTTATTGGACGAGGTGCAAAATCTTTCCTGCAAAGCACCTATGATGCAAAAGAACTTCCCCGATTTGCAGATTTAAGGGATGCCAATAAAAGCATTATTTATCTTCAGGTAGGGCATTTACATATGATTGAAGGCAGTCATAGTTCTTACCTCTGGATTTATGACAAACTGCCTGAGTCAAATCTTTTAAACTATTCCATCAATGAATTTGCCGTTCGTGAACTGGGTTTGAGCATGAAAGAGCAATATGAAAATCAATTCGGGACAGCAACATATTTTCCACATCAAATTACCCATAATCCCAATGGATTGGGATGGCAGAGACGGGCCATCCAGGCTTTTTATGAACAGGGAATTCAAATCCAACCGGAAAAGGTTTTTTCCACTGACGATTATCTTTATTATAAAATTCACCATGGGTTGTAATAAATGAAAATAACTGAACGTATCTCCAACATTTTCAGCAAGGATGATCTCAAGTTCAAACATATTCCAGACATCAACAGTTTGAATTTTGTGTTACCCCATAAACTATTTCAAAAATGCAGTGCAGGTATGGAAGGGGGTGAAGTATCACAAGCTGCCCTTCATCAGTTCATTGCCCTGCAAATGTTGGCGGAACAGGGGATGGCAACGCAAATTGCCAACGGATTTTGCCTGGAAAATGAAAATGCGGTAAGGCTTGATGAAGAAACCCGTCAGCTCCTGGAATTACCCATGCCCTGGCCCGGCTCATTTGACATTACCTTTGAGCATCACACCCAGCAGGCTTCCTTTCGTCTAAATTTGCTTCTCAAAACACTTCAGCATGAATCGGTCCTGCACTATGATCTTCAAGGTCCCCTGCTTAAGTTGACTGACACAGAAATTTACCTCCCTTCTCCGGAACAGTGGGTGGTGTTGAAAACCGTTGAGGATCATAAACATCTCAAGGCTGACCAAAGAAACGAATACCAGAACCTGAAAGCCATTCATCAATTAAAAACAGCACAGGAGCAAGGCTGTAACATTGCCCTGCATCATTTTGAAAAATTCCAAACCAAAACACCTGAAAATATAACGGTGACCGGGCGTATATTAGAAACAGGAGACATGCTTCTGTCTCCCCAGTTTGATGACATTGCCGAACCGGATGAGATTGAAGTCCGCCTGCATCAGCTTGAGCCCGGGAATCATATTCAAAGTCTCCGTGTGGAGAATACATTTATTTTGCTCGATGAAAACAAATTAAATGCCGTCCATGAAATCCTCACCAACCGAAAGATTCCCAAAAACCAGATAAAAGACTTTTTCAAGACCCCCACGGCCTTTCTGGATGCAAATCTTGTGGATCTTGACCTTGGCTTTTCCCTTCGGGTGCGGGGTGCAACCCCTTTTAAACATGCGTACTTCGGAGAAACCGATGCCTCTGAGATCAGCTGGTTTGAAAGTGCCTTACAGGAACAAAGCATCCAGCCCGTTGCAAATCTAAAAAAAGTCATTCCAGATCTGGAAACATGGCAGGATGTGGAAAAGCAGATCAAAGACGCGAAAAAAACAGGGGCTGACGTCGTTGAGATCAAGGGGCTGACTTTTGATATTTCAGATTCACAGCAAACCGGAGAAGCCCTGCGCAATATCAAGGAAAAGTTGGAGTTACCCTCTTCTGATGCAGGAGATGCTGACGTTGAGGATGAAGAGGAAAAAACAGATACAGAACCCTCTCCTGAAGAACCCTGGGTGGTGGATGTCATTGAAAATGACGAAACCGTGGAATACAGAGCCCGGGAAATTCAGCGCCTCATCAAGAATGTTTCCTATAAAGGGGAACTTGATTTTACAGTATACAAACGCTCCCCCTTTCCCCATCAACAAGAGGGTATCCGGTGGTTACTTGGACTCGCCCTGAAAACGTTGAATAACAATGATGCACAAAACAGTGCCGACAGTACCCATGGCGCTCTTCTGGCCGATGACATGGGGCTTGGGAAAACTTACATGGCATTGGTATCGGTTGCCGAATATTACAACGCCTGCAGGGAAAAAGAAATTCTGGAGCGGCCGGTGCTGGTGGTTGCCCCGTTAAGTATTCTGGAAAACTGGCAGGATGAGGTCCATGAAACATTTATTGAAAGCCCTTTTCGGGATATTGTCATTTTACAGGCCGCAGGAGATCTTCAAAAATTCAAGTTACAAGGGGGTGGCATTGAAATTCGACAAAATGCCGGGGCACCCCTGCTGGTGGAAGCTCCGGATTCTTCTGAAAGTATCAATGATAAAAAAGACGAGGATAACAATGGCATCCGATATGCCCTGAAAGTGGGAAAAACCTTTGGTACTCATAGACTGGATATGGACAGACGTCTTGTTATCACCACCTACCAGACATTGAGGGATTATCAATTTTCTTTATGTCGCATTGACTGGTCCTTTGTGATCTTTGATGAAGCGCAGCATATCAAAAATCCCAACACCTTGGCCACCCGGGCGGCCAAGGGATTGAAAGCGCAGTTTAAATTGCTGGCCACTGGTACGCCTGTTGAAAATCATCTGGGCGACTTCTGGTGCCTCATGGATACGGCAAGCCCTGGAACCCTGGGTGCCTATCAATTTTTTCGCAAAACCTATATTGCACCCATCCGCCAAGCAGCTGCTTCAGAGGTTTCCCAGGTACGGCTTGATGTGGGAAGACAGTTGAGAAAAGAAACAGGCGCTTTGATGCTGCGAAGACTGAAAGAGGATAACATTGAGGGGCTTCCCTCCAAAACTTTTCATTTGGGCATTAAAATTGATGACGATCATTATGCATACCATGCTGCATTGGATACAACCATGCAAGGAGAGCAACTCCAGCGATATAATACCATCATTGATGTTGTCCTGGAATCAAAAGAACAGGAGGATTCCCGGGGTCAGACGCTTTCCGGTCTTCATCGGTTAAGGGAAATTTCTTTGCATCCGCTGTTGCTGAACCAGGGCACCCTTAACGCTCCTGAAAATAGTGAGAAAGCCCGGGATACTTTTAAGCTTTCCGGAAAATTGCATTCCCTTTTATCCATCCTGGATGAAAAGAAACTCCTTGGTGAGAAGGTGATCATTTTCCTCATCAACAAAAGACTCCAAAGCTATCTTAAGACCTCATTGGACAGGATTTACAAACTCAACATCAATATCATTAATGGGGATACAAAGGCCGTTGCCAAATCAAAAAAGGGTCAAAATAAGACCAGAAAGGCTTTTATCCAGAACTTTGAATCCCAGCCAGGGTTTGGCATATTGATCATGTCACCCATTGCTGCCGGGACCGGCTTTACCATCGTTTCCGCCAACAATGTGATTCATCTGGAACGGCATTGGAATCCAGCCAAGGAAGATCAGGCCACAGATCGTGTGTACAGGATCGGACAGCAACGAGATGTGAACGTTTACCTGCCCATCTTGAAACACCCTCACATCAATTCCTTTGATGTCAATCTGCATGGGTTATTGTCCAAAAAAACGATTTTAAAAGATGCCGTGGTAACCCCCGAGGAAGTCAGCGGGGAAGAGATGTGCAACTTTAATTTTATCAATTTTGACGGCGTAGATTCGGGCAGTGATGAGCCTCTGGACGGAAACAGCCTGAAACTTTTGAGCTGGCAGGAATTTGAAGCCTTTTGTGCAGAATTATACCAGCAATATTATGAAGGAACCGCAGCATTGACTCCCCCAAAAGATCATGGTGCGGATGTGGTTGTTCTGGGGCGGGAGAATGTGCTGATTCAATGCAAATCAACCTCCCAGAAAAAATATAATAGTCTCGATTCCCTTAAAGATGTCTATTTTTCAAAACCCGGATACGAAGAGAAAATGAATAAAAGTTTCCAGACATTGATAGCTGCGACCAATGCCAATGGGTATTCAAAAAGAGTTTTGAAGGAAGCTGAAGTTTATGGCGTTCAGATGGTATCACGCAAAACCCTGGAAAAATTGTTAAAAAAATTTCCTGTCACAAGACGTCAGATCCAGCGGAGGCTTCTGGAACCCAAACTTTTTGAGTAATCTATAGCATTCTGATTTCATTGACGTATTTTTTTGTTGAGAGTATAAAATATGAATTTGTCTCCAACTAAAGGGGAATATTGGTAGTCTATCCTTTATCTTGTAATGATATACAGTTTTGTGAGTTGAGACAGCCCCCACAGTTCAACGCATTCCCAAAGGAAAGGTATTAAAAAAAATGCAAAAATACGATTGTAAAACCCTGTTATCTGAATTCATATATGATATTGATGCTCGCAAAACGCCGGATGGTTTCCGCAGAGAAAAATTCAGGAATGGGTGGGAAGACTTTACAATACGAGAAAAAATATATGAGGAAAAAACGTTAAAGCGACTTACATGGCAAAATTTAGGTTATCGTATGGGAGTTGCCTTTGGTGAAAAAACGTCTGATGAGTTATATTCTGCGTACGAACAATTTGCCCTGAATTTCGATTTTACAAAACTTGATTCACCCGAAGATGTAATCAAATTTTTGATATCTGACAAAGAAAAAAGACAAAATTTCCTTCTTATACTATCGGAAATTATCACAAAAACTGACAGTTTTGGAAAAAGCAAGTGGGGCGTTCATTGCCGTAACAATACAATAAGATTGCTGGTCGGCAATATTATTGTTTTCGCTATTGAAAAAGAGTGCATATGGCTTGCTTTAGATAAAAATCTTGCCATTTCATTTGAGAAAGAACTGGCACTGCTGGAAAGCTACGGGAGTTGGAAATGGGATGAAAAAGATTATCCAGCTTACAAACAGGTTCCGTCAAGAAATGGCTACTACCTTTCATCTGATTCTGATGCATGGTTAATAATAAAAAAGTTGCATCTCGAATTTATTAAAAAGGTTACTAAGAAATATAAGCGATTAAATAAAAGAAGTCAGATTTATCATTCTCCGGAATTATTAAGCTATATCAGAAATGAGCTTAAGCAATCTGTCCCGGCACCTGTTTATGAAGAGAATTTAGACGGTTCTCTTTTTCCAGAAGAAATTCTGGATAATGAAGAATATTTTGAAGGCGCTACAAAAAAAATCACCGTAAACATTTATGAGCGCAATCCCGAAGCAAGGCAGAAATGCATAGAATGCTACGGAACCACTTGTTTTGTTTGCGGGTTTGATTTTGAAAAAAAATACGGGGAGATAGGAAAAGGGTTTATTCATGCTCATCATTTAAAACCGCTTTCAGAAATAGGCGAAAACTATAAACTGGATCCGGTTCAAGATTTACGGCCTGTGTGTCCTAACTGTCATGCTATGCTTCATAAAAGAAAACCACCGTATTCGATACAAAAATTAAAGCAAATAGTAAACACCTGTCCGGGCGATGATGCATAATGAAATTTAAAGAAAAGTCCAGACTATGAAATCTATGAGAACAAATGGCATCTAATCGCAAATTTTTTGAATGAATTAAATGCCTTAATTCCGGGGACATAATTCCGGGGACACCATACTTAATTATTCGTCAACAACCTTTGGCCCTGGTTTTTGGGGCCTCAATTTTCTATCCAACAGTTGTTCAAGTGTGTCAACAAATGACGAACTACCAATAGGACGACCTGTTCTTTCATGTTTTCTGAACAATTCTATTTCATCGCCCATTACATCATCATTTAAATAAGATTCCCAGGATTTTTGAATCATTGTCAGTAAAGGTTCTGTTTTTACCAGAATATCATCTTTGCCTTCCAAATGGTAACGAGCGCTGCTCCATTTCCAATCATAAGGATTTTTGACCAATCCTGCTTGAACAGGATTTAACTCTATATATTTCGTACAGGCTAAAAGATGCTTTTCATCCATGATGAATGATGCAAACCGACCCTGCCAAAGGTGACCCCGCCACCCTTCACGGAAGTTAATCATTCGAGTATAACGTCTATGTGCTTCCCCAACGGCAAGCTTTATTCCTTCCTTATCAGATGGAACAAGAATCAGATGAACATGATTGGGCATCAAGCAATATGCCCAGCATTCAACTTTGCGCTTCAAACACCATTCAGACATCAATTGAAGATAGGTAAGATAATCCTCATCACAGAAAAATGTCTGCTGACGGCGATTACCTCGCTGGGTGATATGATGTGGATATCCCGGAGCAATTGCTCTTGCTATACGTGCCATAGTTAAAAACAACCAGAATTATTGTTATTTGTCAATAATTAAGTATGGTGTCCCCGGATTTAGGGATTTAGGATTTAGTATGGTGTCCCCGGATTTGCGATTTGACGATGACTCCATGGTGAAAAATATGGTTAATTTTCATATTGATAACTATATCACAATGAGTTATAATTGGGTTCATGAAAAAATGGCCAACCAAGTGGTTCAAAAAACGGTGTAAGAAAACGAGTCTGAGCCGCCTTGAATTTCTACAAGCTATTGAAAGAAAGATATTACACGGTCTGGAGGTTCGGAAATGGGAGACTCAGTCAAAAATGCCGTTGGTGAAACAGTACAGGATTTGATCAATTCAGGATTCAAACCTTCATTTACTAAAAAAGAACTTAATGAACTTGGTGTCGAAATCCCTGAGATTGATATAACAAAAATGCAAATCAGGGAAATCCGGGAACAAATGAAACTGAGTCAGACGGTATTTGCAAAATTACTAAACGTAAGCCCTTCTTCTGTCCGACAATGGGAACAGGGCAAAAGACAGCCGACTGGAGCTACCAAGGTTCTTCTGGATCTTCTTTCAAAATCTCCCAAAATACTCAATTATAGACTCAATGTGCTTTGACGGATTAGTTTTAGCCTTTGTTTAAGAAATATTGTCATCTTTTGTTTATCCCAGGGAAGGAATATTAAAATTTAATGGCTGTAAAACACCAACAAAGCCTTGGCATTATGGCCCGGGTAAAAGAGACCCTGCAGGCCCATGCCATGCTTTTACCGGGTGATGCGGTGCTGGTGGGGGTGTCCGGTGGGCCGGATTCCGTGGCGCTGCTTGGTATTTTAAATGACTTGGCCGTGCAAATGTCTTGGAAGATCGCCGTGGCGCATCTGAATCATTGCCTTCGGGGCAGAGAATCAGACAGGGATGAGGCCTTTGTCAGAGAGCTGGCCGCTTCCCGGGGATTACCACTTCATGTGCTGCAAAAGGATGTGACTGCCCTGGCCCGTGAAAATAAGAAATCCATTGAAGAGGCTGCAAGGGATGCCAGGTATGATTTTTACCGGGAACTTGTCTCTAAATATGGATACAATCGGGTTGCCCTGGGGCACAACAGTGACGACAATGCCGAGCAGGTGCTGATGAATCTTTTGCGGGGTACCGGTTCCCGGGGACTCATGGGAATACCCCCCACCCGGGATGGCTGGATTATCCGCCCCCTGATCCGGATATCCAGGCAGGAAATCCTGGCCTTTCTGGCCCATCGTTGCCAGTCTTTTGTTCTGGACAGCTCCAATGAAGATACCCGCTATCTGAGAAACCGGGTTCGGCATGAACTCCTGCCCTGTCTGATGAAAGAATACAACCCGGAAATCAAATCAGCCCTGAACCGCTTAAGTCTTCTGGTCAGTGAAGAGGAGGCATGGATGGACCATCAGATTCAGGTCATGATCACCGAACACCTGGAACGCATGCATAAAGATGAGGTACGTTGCTCCAGGGAGGTATTTTCAGCCCTTATGCCGGCCCCGGCACGACGGCTGATAAGAGGAGCCATTCAGGCGGTCAAGGGGGATTTGAAACGCATTACATTGGGACACATTGATGATGTCCTGGCACTTCTGGCCATCCATGCCGGTGAAAAAAGCCTGGATCTGCCCCATGGCATCCGGATAACTCTGACAAGGCACTGGATTTATGTTACCCGGTCTTCCAGGCCGTTGCGCCAGCTGGGGCCACTGCACACATCCTCATCGGCCCGGTGATATTTTCTGTCAAATATTCAGGTCGCATTCTCATAAATCTGATCTGAACCAGCGGTTTTTCTTGCCCGATGAAACTTGCCTAATGTAAATTGATGTTTATTATTGAAAATAAATATTTTTTGTGTTTTTTTATTATTGCAGTTGTTTAAAATAACCCCCACTTAACTGGGATCAATAACAGACTCAGAAAGGAATGACCCTTGAATCAGTTTTATAAGAATTTGTCTCTGTGGCTTGTTATCGTGCTGATGATGGTGATGCTGTATAATATTTTCAACCAGCAGCAGGTTGGCGAAAACAGTCTTGGATATTCGGATTTCCTGGCCATGGTTGACTCTGAACGGGTTCAGAATGTTGTTATTCAGGGTCAGGATCTATACATAACAGATAATAACGGCGCCAGATACAAAACCTATTCCCCCGGGGATGGGGACCTGATCCGTACCCTCCGCAGTAAAGGCGTCTCCATAAAGGCCAAACCTCCCACGGAATCTTCATGGTTCATGTCCATTATTATTTCCTGGCTGCCCATGATTGTACTCATTGGTGTATGGATTTTTTTCATGCGTCAGATGCAGGGTGGTGGTGGCGGAGGCAAGGCCATGTCCTTTGGAAAAAGCCGGGCCAGACTCATGTCTGACAAAGGGGGCAAGATTACCTTTAAAGATGTGGCCGGTATTGATGAGGCCAAGGAAGAACTCACCGAAGTGGTGGAGTTCCTCCGGGAACCGGAAAAATTCACCCGCCTGGGTGGTCGTATACCCAAAGGGGTTCTGCTGGTGGGCTCTCCCGGTACAGGGAAGACCCTGTTGTCCCGGGCCGTGGCCGGGGAGGCTGGAGTGCCTTTTTTCACCATAAGTGGCTCCGATTTTGTTGAGATGTTTGTGGGTGTGGGTGCTTCCCGGGTAAGAGATCTGTTTGCCCAGGGTAAAAAAAATGCGCCTTGTATTATTTTTATTGATGAGATTGACGCCGTAGGTCGCCAGCGCGGGGCCGGCATGGGTGGTGGTCACGATGAGCGGGAACAGACCCTGAACCAGCTTCTGGTGGAGATGGATGGCTTTGAATCCAACGAGGGTGTTATACTTATGGCAGCCACCAACCGGGCAGATGTGCTGGACCCGGCATTGCTTCGTCCCGGTCGGTTTGATCGTCAGGTGGTGGTGGATATGCCCGACATCAAGGGCCGTATCGGTATCCTTAAGGTACACATGAAAAAAACTCCCCTTGATAAAGACGTGGATGTGGTGAATCTGGCCAAGGGAACCCCTGGTTTTTCCGGAGCAGATCTGGAAAACCTTGTAAATGAGGCGGCCTTGCTGGCGGCAAAACTGAATCATGAAAAATTAACCATGATGGATTTTGAAAATTCAAAAGATAAGGTCTACATGGGCCTTGAACGTAAATCCAAAGTTATCCGCAAGGATGAAAAGCGCACCACTGCCTATCATGAAGGTGGCCATGCTCTGGTGGCTCGTTTACTTCCCAATACCGATGCCGTAAACAAGGTCACCATCATACCCCGGGGACGGGCTGCCGGTGTGACCTGGTTCCTCCCTGAAGAGAGTGGATTTAAATACAAGGATCAGCTGGAAAATGACCTGGCCGTGGCCTTTGGCGGCAGGGTGGCTGAAGAGTTGATTTTTAAACGCATCAGTACAGGGGCATCCAATGATATCAAGCAGGCCACAGCCGTGGCCAACCGCATGGTGCGTATCTGGGGCATGAGTGAGAAACTTGGCCCCATGGCCTATGATTCCGGTGACGAGCAGATTTTTATCGGCCGGGAAATCGGCCATGCCAAGGAATATTCCGAAGATACCGCAAGACAGATTGATGCCGAAGTGTCAGCCATCATCAACCGAAACTATAATAAGGCCAAGGCGGTTCTCGAAGAAAACATTGATATTCTTCATAAGCTTGCAGAACTTCTTCTGGAAAAAGAAACGGTCATGGGTGCAGAACTTGATGAGCTGATTAAATCCATGAAGCCTGATTTTAATCCGCCCAAGCCGGAAAATCTCTTTAAAGATGAAGAGCTTCTGGCAGAAGTTGAGAAAGATGATGAGGATTCCGAAGGAAATTCTGACGACGAAGGGGAAAACGAAACCAATGCCTCAACCCAGGCAGATGAAGATGCAGGTAAAGAAAACACTGGGGATGATGGAGAGAAAAAAGAATGATGCCTTCCTTTACCATTGAATGGGGAGGTCGCTACTGTCTTGACTTGGCTCCCGGAAAAACCTGTATCATGGGTATTCTCAATACCACCCCGGACTCTTTTTCTGATGGGGGAAAATTTTTGACCTTTGACGCGGCCCTGGCCCAGGGCCGGGCTCTGGTTGAAGCTGGTGCAGGTATTCTTGACATTGGCGGTGAATCATCCCGTCCCTTTTCCAAGGGGGTATCTGCCCAGGAAGAAATGGATCGGGTGGTACCGGTTATTGAGCGTTTGTCCCGGGAAATTGCAGTCCCCATTTCCGTTGATACTGTGAAGGCAAATGTGGCAAGAGAAGCTCTGAATGCCGGTGCTGCCATCATCAATGATATCACGGCCCTGGAAAGGGACCCCGGCATGGCAGCCCTTGCCGCAGAGAAAAGAGTGCCGGTGATGCTCATGCACATGAAGGGTACACCAGAAACCATGCAGGTCAACCCCCGGTATGATGATTTCATGAAAGAGATCACCGATTACCTGAATCAGCGCATTGCCTTTGCCCTTGGGGCCGGAATCAAGAAGACCCATATTATTGTAGATCCGGGTATAGGGTTTGGTAAAACTCTGGATCATAATCTGATGCTCATCAAACATCTTGATCAGATTCACTCACTGGGCTATCCGGTGTTGATGGGACCCTCTCGAAAATCCTTTATCCGGACACTTCTGGCCGAGAAAAATGCTGGAACGGAGGTGGATATGTCCCGGGTTGAACTGGGCAATCTTGGTGCTGTTGCTGCCTGTATTATGAACGGTGCACAGATTATCAGGGTGCATGATGTAAATGCGGTGCAACCCTTAACCCGCATTATAAACGCCATACAGAACGTATGATCTGAGGGATGCTCTTGTCCCCGTTGGCTTTCTGGGGATCATTTTGTGAAACCATTGCATTATATGATTTGTTTACTGTTTTTGCTGGTTGCGGGATGTACCCCGGAATCAGTGGAGACAGATCTGCTGGTCCCCGTGCAGTTTTCCGCCATGCCTTCAGGGCTTGCCAAAACCAGTTTCCATACCCACAGCATTGAGGTTCGGGTGAAAGGATCTCTGCGGCAGATTCATCGGGTGGAGACCCTTAATTTAACCTATCTTGTGGACCTTTATGCGGATTTGACATCAGACCCCGCAGATGGTACCGCATTTATATCTCCTTCCTTTTATGCCATTCCTGTGATTAAAGACCGCCTGGCCATTCCTCCGGGAGTGAAGATTACCCAGATTACCCCGGCCTTTATTACGGTACAGCTGGACCGTAAAGAAAGCCGCAAAGTGCCGGTGGAGGTGGTGCTTACCGGACAGCCTGCCATGGGGTATGAAGTGGCCCATACAAAGGCGGACCCGGAAATACTGGTCCTCACCGGACCGGAATCGGTGTTAAAAAAAATTACCGTTATCCAGACAAAGCCCGTGGATATCACCGGAGCTGACAACACCCTTCAGAAACCGGGGGCGGTGGCCCTTGATGCCCTGGGTTTCTCCATGCCCGATACCCTGGTAACTGTAACTGTGGCCATCCGGAAAAAGATCGTTACCCATACCTATGCAGCGGTGCCTGTCGCCATTCACAACGGTCCTTCAGATGTTGAAATAACTCCCCATGATATTGAAATTACCTTAAAAGGTCCCTTGAATGTGTTTAAAAATAACAGTGACCTTCCTGATTTTCAGGTGTATATTGACTTGGAGGATTTGCCTGCTGGGGTGTATGTTCGTCCGGCAGTTATAGCGGTACCGGTGGGGCTGGTTCTTGTGGAAGCAAAGCCGGAAAATTTCACGGTTAAAATTAAATAATCTAACTTTCGGATTCGGACATTGCCGTATCCGGACAGCTCTCCTGCTATACAGGGCGGGAACACAGGGGAAAAATATGCTGCTGGTAATTGATGTGGGAAACACCAATACGGTGCTGGGGGTATTTGACAAGGATTGTTTGATCAGCGACTGGCGAATCCGTACCGTCAGAGATACAACTGCAGATGAATTTAATCTGCTTGCCAGGGGGCTTTTCAATGACAAGGAGATTAAATTTTCCGACATTGAAAAAACGGTGATCTCCTGTGTGGTTCCGCCTGCGGTGAGAATTCTGGATAATTTCTGTCATAAATATCTTGGCCAGGCCCCGCTGTGGGTGAATCCCGATGCGGTGAGGCAGCTGATGCCCATTCTTTATAACAATCCCGCTGAAGTGGGCGCGGATCGGGTGGTCAATGCCATTGCCGCCTATGAAAAATATAAACAGAGTCTCATCATCATTGACTTTGGCACGGCCACCACCTTTGATGTGATCACCGAAGATGGAGAATATCTCGGGGGGGCCATCATCCCGGGTATCATGATTTCAGCCGAAGCCCTGTTTCAAAAGGCCTCACGGCTTCCCCGGGTGGAGATTTTCATGCCCCCGGATTCGGTGATCGGAAGAGATACCATTGACAGTATCAAATCAGGACTCATGCATGGCAATGCCGCCCTTGTGGACGGCATGGTGGCCCGGATGAAAAAAGAGATGACAACCACGCCTCGGGTCATTGCCACGGGGGGACTTGCCGTACTCATTGCCGGACTCACCGATGCCATTGAAGTGGTGGACAATAATCTCACCCTGGAAGGACTTCGCATTATCAGTCGGGAACTGGATTCACGTGTCTGATCAAAACCCCGGCTGCTCTGGAGATGGGCATTCCCTCTTTCCTTGTTAACCTTTGCCCATTTTTTTAAGGGTCTCATTGAATATGGCGTAAAACTGCTCATGGTCTTTCAGGCTCTTTTGCAGAAGGTTCAGCGCCTTGGATGCCATTTCTTTCTGGTTGATGATCAGGTTTACGCTTTTGTTCAGGGCTGCCATATTATCCTGGGTGCGCAGCGTATCTGAGATGAGAATGACAACGATCTTTCTTCTCAGACCCATGTCAAGATCTTTCAGGTTCTGGAGAAGAATGCCAGCTCCCTTACAGGTTTGGTCAAAGATTTCATCCACCAGGATGATGTTGAACAGGTGATACTTCATCCGAGTGAGTGCTGTTTTAACATCCTCCACCGCCTCAATGTGATATTTCATCTGTTCCAGGGCGGCCCGGGCATGGCTGGCAGACCCTTGGTTGCCAAGGCAGATCAGCGCGGTTTCGGCATCGTCATCCAGATAATCAAAGGGCCTTTCCGTCACATCGTAATCTGGTGTGGCAGGTGCCTTCTGGCCTGCAGGAACTGCCCCCTTTCCTGATGTGGCTGCCCCTTCTCCATCTGGAGAAGCCGCTGGCCTGGTATCTCCAGGCTGGTCCGGGTTGATGTAGAGACGGTGTTTGCATTTGGGGCATAGAAACGAGGATTTTTTCCCTTTGGGGATCTTGTGGTCCGGTATGTTTATTTTAGTGCTGCAGGCAGTGCAGATAATTTCCACGGCTTTTACGCTCCTTCGTAGTCATGATCCAGTTCCAGGTTTTCAATTTCAGTGGTCTTTTCCCCCCTGGCACTTTTAATGGAGTCAAGTCCCCTGCCTACCACGGGTTTTCTGGAGGCGTAGGCCATGGCGACCTCCTCGGTGATCAATCCTCTCTGGTAGAGTCCTAAGATAAAATCATCAAAGGTAGTCATGCCAAAGGCTGTGCCGTCCTTGATGATCTGATAAAAGGTTTTGTCTTCTGATTCGCCGTTGGTGATGGCATCTTTTATTCTTAGATTGTTACCCATGATTTCAAATGCAGCCACCCGTCCCCCACCGGTTTTGGGTAGAAGTCGCTGGCATACGATCCATCTGACGGTATCGGCAAGGCGAATGCGGATCTGTTTTTCTTCATCCGATGAAAACATGCCGATGATACGGTTGATGGTCTGCCCGGCATCCACAGTGTGCAGTGTGGACAGCACCAGATGTCCTGTTTCTGCTGCGGAAAGTCCAATTTCCACAGTCTCTCTGTCCCGCATTTCCCCCACCAGAATTATTTTGGGGGCCTGGCGCAGGGCAGCCCGCAGGCCACTTGCAAAGGTGTCAAAATCCCCCCCCAGTTCCCGCTGGTTAAAGGTGGCTTTTTTCTGGGGGTGCTGGAATTCTATGGGATCTTCCAGGGTGATGATATGAACGGACCGGGTTTCGTTGAATTCGTCCAGAAGGGCAGCAAGGGAGGTACTTTTACCACTGCCGGTGGAGCCGGTGACAAAGATGATGCCGTTTTTTTCATGAACCATTTTATCAAAGGCTGGGGGCAGGTTCAGTTGCTTTACGGTGGGAATCTGGGTTTCCAGTTTTCTTAAGATAATGGCGTATTTTCCAGACCTGGAAAAAATGTTCACCCGGAAACGTGCCCTGTCTCCCAGGGCATAGGACAGATCGCAGGAACCTTCCCGTAACAGGGTTTCGGTGAGGCGCCGATCGTCATGTATGAGATTCAGAGCCATGGCCTCTGTCTGAAAGGGGGTTAATAAATTAAATTCCGGCTCCATGTGAACGGGAACCAGTTCGCCGGAACTTTCCACCTGCAACGGTTTTCCCGGGGTAATGTTCAGATCGGAAACATTGCTGTGAGATTCGAGCATTTTTGAGAGAATGTGGTCCATCTCTTGTCTTTGCATGGTCGATTCCTGATACTTGATGATAATATTTGTTCATGAATTGTAAGTTCTCATATTTTATAGTGTATATGATGTTGAGAAATCACAAAGAACACATTATATGCTGACAAATCCAAAATTTTAATCTTATGACTGTAAGACCTTTGTTTACGCGTCCGTAAAATCTGTCGGAGGATTTTTAAGAAAGGGCCTGAACAATGCTTTGGTATTGGCCTTGGCATAGGCTTCATCCGGGCTGATCCATCCTTTCTGGTACAGCTGCATGATGGCATCGTCCAGCAGCTGCATGCCATACTGCTTACCCGTCTGGATACTGCTTGGAATCTGGTGAGTTTTAGATTCCCGGACCAGGTTTCGAACTGCTGGGGTGGCCAGCATGATCTCCATGGCAGCACACCTGCCTTTTTTGTCAACGCGTTTAAAAAGGACCTGGGCCACCACGGCCCGGAGGCCATCGGACAGGGTGGAACGGATCTGGGCCTGTTGAGATGATGGAAAGACCTCAATGACACGGTCAATGGTCTTAGCCGCTGACGAGGTATGCAGGGTACCAAAAACAAGATGACCTGTGGATGCCGCTTCAATGGCCAGGGAAATGGTTTCAAGATCCCTCATTTCCCCCACCAGGATAATGTCTGGATCCTCACGAAGAGCCCCTCTCAATGCGGATGAAAAGGTTTTGGTGTGCATGCCAACTTCCCGGTGATTGATAATACATCCTTGACTTTTATGGACAAATTCAATGGGGTCTTCCACGGTGATGATATGATCTTTGCGGGTTTTATTGGCCTGATCAATGATGGCGGCAAGGGTGGTGGATTTACCACTGCCCGTGGGGCCGGTGACCAGCACGAGTCCCCGGGGAAGGTTGGCAAGCTTTGATATCACCGGGGGAAGCCCCAGCTGTTCGGCTGTCAGGATATCCGAGGGAATTTCACGAAAGACGGCGGCAATGCCGTATTTCTGCATGAAATAATTGGCTCTGTACCGGGCAAGGCCGGGGATTTCATAGCCAAAATCCACATCCCCGGTTTCCTCAAACACCTTTATTTTCTCTTCGGGGGTGATCTCGTACAACAGGCTTCTCAGATCATCGTTGGAAAGTATATTGTATCGGATACGTTCAATATCACCATGGAGCCTCAATGCTGGTGGCTGCCCTGAAACAAGGTGAAGGTCAGAAGCCCCCTGTTCGTTCATTAACTTGAAAAACGCGTCAATTTTTGCCATGACTTCTCCTGGTGATGTTTGGTTTTATTTCCAAGCGGGGCTGCCCTTTCAGACATTCAATTGTAATCTGCCTAGTCCCTGAAGATTACCCATTGGCATGTTTCATGAATTTGAGGGCCGGGTCTGCTTCATCGGCGGATTTGTTTTCTTCTTTGCTCATTTCAAGGAGTTTGGAGTGATTTTCAATGACTGCACCGATTTGAACCTCAATCTGCATGCGCTGACGTTTCAGCTCAGTGATGTCACTGTAAAGCTGGGACAGGCGCTGGTGTGCCCGGTTCAATATCTTTTCCGCCTGGGTTTCCGCATCGGCAATAATGGATTCAGCGGATTTGCTGGCATTTATCTTCATTTGATCCAGCACCGTCTGGGATTTGACCATGATATGCTTCATGGTGTTCTCCCGTTCTCGATATCCGTTGTTTTCCATATTAAGACGATGATTTTCTGCGCCCATGGCTTTTATGGTGTCATTTAGCTTTGTCATCTCATGGGCAACCTCTTCAAGAAATCCATCCACCTCTCGAATATCAAACCCCCGGAAACGGGTGGAGAATTCCTTTTGCTGAATAACTGCTGGTGTGATTCCCATTTTTACTCCCTATGGTTTTTTCAGGGCTTTGGATTAAGACAGGGTAATGGCCAGACGATGAAGGCTTCCCACCACAAATCTCTGTATGAAAATAATACCCAGCATGGCAATAATGGGGGAAATGTCCAGCCCGCCAAAGGTTACTGGCAGGTTTTTTCTGATCTGGTAGAGAACCGGGTCAGTGATATTGTTAATAAATCGGACAATGTTGTTATATGGGTCGGGATTGACCCAGGACAGAACCGCTCTGGCAATTATAATCCACATGAATATGCTCAACGCATAGTCCAGCACAACGGCAATGGCCTCAAAAAAATTTCCAAGGATAAACATTTATATTGAATTCTCTCCTTTGTAATAACCTGGTTTTATGTGTTTCAACTGAAAAAGATAGATTATGAAAGGAATATGATATTTAACGTCTAAATGTCAAGATTTTTCAACCTTTTCAACACCGGGAAGAGTTGTGGCCCCAGCGCAATGCACCCGTGGCCCATGTCATGCCCACTCACCGATCTTGCCTGATCTCCGGGAGGGTTACAACATAGACGCTGTCCGGGAAATAAATGTACTATGGAAAGAATCATTGACAAGTAAATAGATATACCATAAGAATGGTTTAACCATTCAACAAGGAATCCGTAGATATGTCCCCAAAAAAAAGCGCCGATTTTCAGCAGGTTAAGAAAAGTAGAATATTTCAGGATGTTGTAAATCAGATCCAGGAGGCGATTCTTAACCGTACTCTTCAACCCGGAGATATGCTTCCGCCAGAACGGGAGCTGCGGGAGACCTTTAATATAAGTCGTGGAACCCTGCGAGAATCTTTGAGGGTTCTTGAGCAGAAGGGACTCATTGAGATTCGTCTGGGTACTGGCGGTGGAGCCGTTGTTAAAAATGCCGGCACCGAACAATTGACGGAAACCCTGGGGCTCATGATTCGCTCTGGCACCCTGTCTGTTCAGGACATCGGTGAGTTCAGACAGGGAATGGAAGGACAGATTGCCCGTCTTGCAGCCCAGCGGGCAACGGCTGATGACATTGTCCGTCTGGAATGTCTTGTGGATAAAGCTGCAGCCATGACCGATAAGGGTGCAGTGGAAGCTTTTCTTGATACAGATCAGGCCATTCACAAGGAGATCGGACGCATTGCAGGAAATGCTCTGTATCGATATGCTGCCCAGGTGGTTCATGATAATATCCGTAAATATTATGATGATTTTCTGGAGTTTACCCAGGAACGAATGGATGAAAATCTTCTGGATCTCAAGGGCATTGTTGCCGCCATCCGGGAACAGCGTCACCAGGATGCTGCTTCCCTGGCCGAGCAGCATGTACACCGATTTAACCTGCGAATGCAGGAGAAAGAATCCCGGGCCGGTTCCTATTGCCCATCGGGGGGGCGGCTCTGCTGAAGTTGCCTTGGAGGCTGCCTTTTCATATAAACCCACATGGCTGTGAGTACCAGCCACAACGAATAATGAAAAAACAGTTGCTGTTAGAACCCAGTAGCCAATACCCAGCACCCAAAACCCAGCACCTGCTTTTTCACATAACAATATTTGGAGGAACCCCGATGTCTGATCGAAGATTGACAACGCATCCTGTCCTGGACGTAAGCCAGGGGGAAACGGTGACCTTTTCATGGAATGAAAAACCATTGCAGGGAATAAAGGGGGAGATGATCTCTTCCGCCCTGTTTGCCAATGGAATTCAGGTGTTTGGGCACCACAGTAAAGATTACAGTCCCCAGGGCATGTTCTGTGCCAATGGCCAGTGTTCCCAGTGCCTTGTGGTGGCCGATGGTTTGCCCGTTAAATCCTGCATGACCCCATTGAAGCAGGGCATGGTGATTGCCTCCATGGAGACCCTTCCCCGGGTTCCTGCCGCAGATGAGCCGGTTGAGCTGGAAGAGGTGGTCACCCGAACGGTGCAGGTCTTGATCATTGGTGGGGGGCCTGCTGGACTCTCTGCCGCCGTTGAGCTGGGTAAGCTGGGAGTCGATACCCTTATTATTGATGACAAGGATCGCCTGGGGGGAAAACTGGTGCTCCAGACCCATAAATTTTTTGGTTCTGTGGAAGATTCCTGGGCCGGTACCAGGGGCTTTGAGATCGGCCATATTCTGGAGCAGGAAGTGGCCGTTTTTCCTTCGGTGGAAACCTGGCTTGAAACCACAGCTGTGGGGGTCTTCTCCGATGGCGTAGTGGGGGTGGTGCAAAGGGGGCGTTATGTGATGATCCGTCCGGAAAAATTGCTTGTAGCCACCGGTGCCCGGGAAAAAATGCTGGCCTTTCCCGGCAATACCCTGCCCGGGGTTTATGGGGCCGGGGCCTTTCAAACCCTGGTGAACCGGGATCTGATAAAAGCCGCCCATCGGGTACTCATCGTTGGTGGCGGGAATGTGGGGATCATTGCCGGATACCATGCGCTTCAGGCGGGCATTGAAGTGGTGGCCGTCATTGAGGGGCTTCCCGAAGTGGGGGGCTACAAGGTGCACGCGGACAAACTCAAGCGTCTGGGAGTACCCATTTTCACACGGCATACGGTTGTGTCGGCCAATGGCACGGATCATCTGGAATCGGTGACCATGGCCCGTCTGGATGATAACTGGAAGGTTATCCCCGGCACGGAAAAAACCGTTGAAGTCGATACCCTGCTCATTGCCGTTGGCCTTTCTCCGGTGAACGAGTTTTTTCTCAAAGCAAAGCAATGGGGCATGGATGTCTATTCCGCCGGCGATGCCCAGGAAATCGCCGAAGCCTCGGCTGCCATGTTCACGGGAAAAATTGAAGGGGTTAAAATTGGAAAATCTCTGGGTTTATATAATGAAGAAATTCCCCAGGAATGGCTGGACAAGGCAGAGATCCTTAAATCCCGGCCCGGTAAGGTAAAAAAGGATACCCCGCCGTTGCCTGCACCCGAGGGGGTTGGGCCGGTGTTTCACTGTACCCAGGAAATCCCCTGTAATCCCTGCACCTCCATCTGTCCTGAAAACATCATTACAACGGAAAAAGATCTCATCACCGGACTTCCCCATGTGGCGTCCCTGGATAAATGCAAGGGCTGCCTTAATTGCGTGGCCATCTGCCCGGGACTTGCCGTGAGTGTGGTGGATTATCGTAAGGACAGGCAATTTCCCACGGTGACCCTTCCCTATGAGATGGCCCGGGATGCCGTTGAAAAGGGTAAACTGATCACGGTTACCGATGTGGATGGAAACGTCATCGGGGACTATCCCGTGCAACGGGTTGTGGTCAACAAAAAGAAATTTCCAGGCACCCTTATGGTACAGGTCAAGATGGAAGCGCTCCTTGCCCCCAGGGCCATTGGTATCAAAGAACAGAAAAATCCCCTGAAATCCATTGAAATTGCAGATGTTTCCGCCTGTCCCGATGACGCCATTGTGTGCCGGTGTGAACGCATCACGGCAGGGGATATACGGGCCGCCATCCGGGAGGGGGTAAGGGATATGAACCAGCTCAAGGGCTTGAATCGTACGGGCATGGGTGCCTGTGGATCTAAAACCTGTCGTCCCATGGTGCTGGGTCTGTTCCGGGATGAGGGCATTGATCTGAAAGAAGTAACCGATAGAACCGATCGACCGTTGTTTGTGGAGGTGCCCTTTGGCACTCTGGCCGGCATCAAGGGGGGTGAATGATGACAAAAACATATGATGTGATTCTCATTGGTGCGGGTTCTGTGGGGGTTCCTACTGCCATGGCCCTGGGAGATCTGGGGGTCAAGGTCTGTGTGATAGATAAGATGGCCTCCCCGGGCCAGGGAGAAAACAAGCATGCCATCGGCGGCATCCGGGCTACACATTCCGATCCGGGAAAAATCATTGCCTGCATGCGATCCCTTGAAATTTTTTCCACCTGGCAGCAGACCCATGGAGATGACATTGAGTGGCTAAAAGGCGGCTATCTTTTTCCGGTATACCGTCCGGAGGAGGAGGTACTTTTAAAGAGTTTTCTGCCCATCCAGAAGAACCATGGACTCAACATTGATTACGTGGATGCAGACACCGTGGCAGCGGTGGCCCCGGGCATCAATCGCCGTGGTCTCCTGGGGGGTACCTTTTCCCCCGATGACGGTTCTGCTTCTCCCCTGATCACCGGCAGTGCTTTTTTCAGAAAGGCTGTGGCCACCGGAAATGTGGATTTTCATTTTAATGAAATGGTCATGGAAATACACCGGAAACAGAATCGGGTGTGTGGGTTATCAACCAACAAGGATCGTTACGATACCCCGGTGATCATAGATGCGGCAGGTCCCTTTTCCCGGAAGATTGGAGCCCTTGTTGATCAGGATATTCCGGTGTTCCCCGACAGTCATGAGGGGGGCGTATCAGAGCCTGTGGCACCTTTTTTCAAGGCCATGCTGGTGGATCTTCGACTTGGTCCGGGGTCCCGGAATTATTATTTTTATCAGAATTCCCATGGCCATATTATCTTCTGCATCACCCCTGATCCCCCCATTTCAGGCATTGATAAGCGGGAAACATCGCGATTTCTTCCCCAGGTGGCGGCCCGTATGGTGGATCTGTTGCCCCGTTTGAAAAATATCCGGGTACGCCGGGTGTGGAGAGGGCTTTATCCCATGACTCCAGACGGAAGTCCCATTGTCGGCTGGAACCGGGATGTGGGTGGGTTGCTCCATGCCACTGGTATGTGTGGCCAGGGGTATATGCTGGGGCCGGGGGTGGGAGAGATAGTCGCACGCATGATCACAGGAGATGTCAGCAAAAGGGATGAAGTTGTCATTGACGAATTCTCCCTGTACCGTGATTTTGGTGGCGAAGAGGGCTTGAAATAAAGGCCATGCCTGCCTGTCGACACAATGAAGATTGAAAATGCCATCATGCAGCCCCCCCTGAGGGGCAATGGGCCCGGCCCGAAACCGTAATAACAACAAACGCTGGGGATATAATAAATGAATATTAAAAAAACAGTAACCACTGTGGATGCCCACACCGCAGGGGAGGCCACGCGCATTATCACAGGGGGTGTCCCCCATGTACCCGGCACCACCATGGTGGAGAAAAAAGTCTGGATACAGACGCATCTGGACGATCTTCGCAAAATGCTCATGTGGGAACCCCGGGGCCACCAGGATATGTTTGGTGCCATTTTAACGGCACCTGCCTCAGCGGATGCCCATACAGGGATCGTTTTCATGGATTCCGGTGGGTATCTGGATATGTGTGGACATGGCTCCATGGGGGCGGCCACGGTGCTGGTGGACACGGGCATGGTGTCTGTGGATAACCTTGAAGACGGCATGGAAAAAGAAATTATTCTGGACACTCCTGCCGGAAAAATCACAGCCCGGGTGGAAATTCAAGATGGAGGGGCAGGGCCGGTGACCCTTCGCAATGTCCCGGCCTTTTACTATGAATCCGTTGACATTGAACTTCCTGGTCTTGGAAAAATCAAGGTGGACATCTCCTATGGCGGGAATTTCTTTGCCCTTGTCAATGTGAATCAACTTGGCCTTTCCCTTGACACGGGGCCTATGGATAAACTCAAGACCCTGGGACTTGAAATTCGAGATCTGGTGAACGAGGCCGTTTCCATTTTGCATCCCGGTACCGGGAAACCTGCCCGGGTGGACCTGACTGAAATATATCAGGATGGTGATCCCGTTAAAAATATGGTGATCTTCGGCAATGGCCAGGTGGATCGTTCCCCCTGCGGCACGGGTACCTGCGCCAAGATGGCCTGGCTTTATAAAATGGGTCGTCTGGATGTTGGACAGGTTTATCACCATGAAAGTATCTTGAATTCACGGTTTGCAGGAAAAATTGCGGCGGAGACCCGGGTGGGAGACAAGGTGGCCATTGTGCCTGAAATCACCGGCAGCGCCCATATAACCGGTTTCCATCAGTTTGTGGCTGAAACCAAAGATCCCTTTAAAACCGGGTTTCTTCTGAACACAGATGCCCCTTGACCTCTCTTTCCAGAGGAGCCGATGTTATGATCAACCCCTGAATAGGTGGATTGATAGAAGCGCATCTCCAGGAAATGTCAAAGTTGAAAAAAGGCAGACAGACGCTGGATGTCCAGGATTTTTCCAAGGGCTCCCGGATATCCAATGACAATGGCTGAAATCAGGCTGAGCAGGCTCAGAGACACGATAAGATAGTCTGCCGTACGAAATTGCAGTCTGTTCATGATGGTCCAGGTTTTCCGGTACCCAAATCCGCGGTTCATCAAGGCCATAGACAGCTGATCAGCAATGACAATGGCGTTGACCATCAAGGGGATCATGATGGCCCCCCGGGCTTTGAATTGCCTGAACACATTTCCTTCATCCAGATCAACCCCCCGGGCCCGCTGGGCCGTAAGGATCAACTGCCTTTTTTTATCCAGGGCCGGTATAAATCGAATGGCTGTGGTGATGAGAAAAGAAAGGGCAGGGGGGAGTCTGAGTTTGACGAAAAGATTGATGAAGTCATCCAATGGCGTGCTGAAAAGGATGATCTGGGTCACGATAACCATGTTTACCAGCCGAAGCAGAAACGTGGCCCCCAGCATGAGTCCGCCCCGGGTGAGCACTGCACCCGGCCACAAAGTCAGCATGTGCATCTGGTTTTCCGGATGGATAAAACCAGCACCGCTGTTAAAACCCGTGAACAGCATGATCATGAAAAAAAGAGGGATCAGGGGAACCAGTTTAGCAATCATCTGCTTTATGGAAAGGCCTGCATAAAGGCCTGCCCCAATGATTATAAGAAATATGATTCCGTGGCAGGCCGGGTGATCGTACAGGATGGTCCAGGCCATGAATTGCACAAGAAGGGCGCATTTACTACGAATATCAAGCCCCCACGTTTCCGGGGATGGGTGTTTGTCAATCATTGGCGTTCCCTGTTGTTGAACAAAAAGATTCCAGCTTGTTTGGGATCAGCCCTGCCTGCTGTAGCACATCGGTTTTTCCCAGTCCCTTTTCCATGGATCCATCCAGCAGTATTTCCCCCTGTCCCATGACCACCAGACGACTGGCATATCGGGCGGCCAGGGCAAGATCATGGGTGATGAGGACAATGGTGGTGCCGTTGCAGTGAAGCTTCTGGATAAGATCCATGATCAGGCTGGTGCCGGTGTCATCCAGGCCGGTTGTGGGCTCATCCACCACCAGAACACTGGGCTTTGAGGCCACAATGGAGGCCACAGCAATCATCTGGCGCATCCCCTTTCCCAGGGTAAAAGGATGACGGTGTCGAAAGGGTTCAAGCCCTGTCCTTTCAAGGGTTTCGTCCACTGTCCGGACAATTTCTTTTTGTGAATAGCCCATATTTGTCAGACCAAATGCGATCTCTTTTTCCACGGAGTTTTCAAAAATCTGGTGGTCAGGGTTCTGAAAAATGAATCCCACGGACCGGGCAAGCTCTTTGACCTTGAATGTGTTGATGTCTTTACCCTTAACAAGGATGGTGCTGGCATGGCAGGGGATAAGTCCGTTCAGATGCTTGACCAGGGTGGTTTTCCCCGCCCCGTTGTGTCCCATCAGGGCCATGAAATCCCCTGGGTACACAGAAAAATTGATATTCTTTAGAACCGGGGCCTTCGGGGTGTAGCTGAAATTGAGATGCTTGATCTCAAGGCATGCCGGGGGGGGCGAGGTCGAAACATTCATTGTTTGTATGCGGTTTGATGCTGGGGGATGGGGGGGTGTCCATGTGGATTTCGCCTGTTCTGGCCTTCCCTGTTCCACAATCCGGCCCTTGTTTAAAATCAAAACCTGATCCACCATGGATTGGATGCCTTCTATTTTCTGCTCCACAATTACCAGGGTTAATCCCTTTGATTGCCGGAGTCGATTCAGATGAAGATAAAGCCTGTCACGTCCGGCAGGGTCCAGTTCCGATGCCGGTTCGTCAAGGATCAGAATCGAAGGTTCCATGGCCAGAATTCCGGCAATGGCCAGGCGCTGTTTTTCTCCCCCTGACAGGTCTGCTGTAAAACGGTTTTCGTAACCGGCAAGGCCTATCTGGGAAAGGACCTCAGGGATTTTTTGTTCAATTTCCCGGGCAGGGACCAGCAGGTTTCTGGGACCGAATGCCAGGTCTTCAAATACCGTTCTTCCCACAATTTGTCCCTCCGGGTCTTGCATGACAAACCCGATATCCTTTGCCAGGGTCTGGGTTCTGAAACGGGAAACATCCTTTCCTGCCACAATGACATCGCCGGTGAGGGTACCTTCCATTGCCTGGGGAATCAAGCCGTTAAGACATCTGCACAGTGTGGTTTTACCCGAGGCCGACGGCCCCATGATCACTGCGCAGTCCCCGGGGTTCAGAGACCATGAAACATCCGTCAGGGCAAAGGTATCTGCGCCTTTGTATTTAAAAGACAGGTGGGAAAGGGCTATGGACTTGTGCATTGAATTTCCATTTTTTTCATATGAAGATGCCACAGCAGCGCCCCCAACGGGCACCCGGTCCGGCCCATTCGGCCCCAAACGGACCGCCGACGGTCCGGGGCCGGATCGGTTGCCCGTTGGGGTGGTATAATACCATTGGGCTCCGCGTGTGCAACCCTATATTTGTTGTGTCCGATAGGACATGACCGTTTATATGAAAAAGAAGGTGCTGGGTTTTGGGTACTGGGTGCTGGGTGTTAACAGCAACTACTTTGTCATTATTCGTTGTGGCTGTTAATCACAGCCATGTGGGTTTATATGAAACTTTGTCCAAAAGGTTGTAATTATGAGCGTTTCAACCTTTGTTGTGGCAGAGATTTGCTATACCAGTTTTCCGGCATGAACCATCCGGTGAGAAATAACGGCAATGGCTACATTGACAAGGGACCCGACAATCAAGAACGGCATGGTGCCCAGAATCGCTCCCATACCCCCGACCAAAACCATGGTAAAGGCAGAGACAACCCCATTTAATAACACGGCAATGACAGCACCTGGAACAGCACCAAATCGGCGGCTCACCCAGGCAAAGGCCGTCACCCACACCGCCAGCTGCAGGGCAATGAAAAAATGAAGAAAAATTCCCAGGGGAAATCCCATCACCCCGGAGGTGATGAGATGCCCCATGAAAATGACGCAGATGCCTTCCACATAGCCAAATGCCAGGCCGCAGAAATATCCCGGTGCCGAGTCCAGCCCGATGGTCCCCACGGGGCTTGGGATCTTTATCATGGCGCCAACGGCACTCAGAGCAATGAAAACCGCCATATAGGCAATGCGTTTAACTGGCAGGGTATGGGTGTTCAGATCGCCTTTTCGATCCGGTATGGTTGTTGACATGTAAACTTCCTTAATGGTTTATGGAAAAACAGTTAATAGGTACGGGACATCAGGTGTCTTGGTTCTGGAACTCTCCATCCCGCAGGGTACTTTTAAAAGGCTATTTCATGATTTGTTGTGTTGCTGGCTGACAGGTCCGTTTTCAGTTTCAAGGGCAGCCAGGATTCCCACCCGGGTCAAGGGCAGGTTGCCCTGGATTTGGGGCTGCACATCCGGTGCACAGGTAAACAGAGCACAGGTGGAAGGTCCGGCAGATTTATTCAGATCCGGTTCTGTCACCGGGTCAGGTAAAAACCGTGAACCGGTATGCCTGGCCAGTTCTTCGGCTTCGGCCAGAATACCCCGTGATCCAATGGGGACAATGTCGTGGATGTCGTGACAGGCCAAAAGCTCCCGGATTTGATCTGTCCCGATGATGCTGGATGCCGGGGCCTGGGCCACCTCTTGTCCCACCCGGGGCATGCCCAGGCAGTAGACCCGGTCCCCGGGCCTGGACACCGCAATTTTTAAATTTTCAATCAAGCAGGTACCGGTAAGGCCGATGCCCAGGCCGGTCTGGGAGGGGACAAAATTTTTTTCCGTGCTGATGGCCAGGGAAAGATCTTTAAATCCGGCCCGTTCAAGTTCGTCCCGCACCCCGTTAAGAATGTGCCTGCCAGTGGGCTCGGGCTCCGATGATATTGCCACGGTCATGATTCTGGGAACAGCCCCGGTGCAGAGTATCTCCATGAGGGCCACCCGGGCCGTCAATTGTCCCACCAGCCGATGTGGTACCTTTAAAAGATCCAGGTCCTTTTCTCCAATGCCGCCGCAGGAATCACAGGCCACCACAAGGCAAAGCCCCTGTTCCAGCATGTTTACCTCAACATCCCGGCCTTTATATCCCATTTTTCATGTGTCCTTATCCTTTGGAGAGGGTTTTGACACCCCAAAATCCTTCATGTTGTGATCACGCCAGCTTTTGGTGTTTGGTCGCACCATGTGCCACTCGTCACATTTGATGGACCCCACCCCTAAAGTGGCCCATGTTGTGACTAAACCCCTGTTTTGTGTTTGCTGGAATTTTCCTGTATTTAGGGTTTTATTAATAAAATAAGTTGGTTATGGGAATTGAATTTCCATGACAACGGGCAGATGATCCGATGCAAAAACCGTATCCCCTTTCTGGACTCCGGCCTGAGTCAGCTGTTCGTCCGTGAAATTGAGGGTGTTCAACACAAAACCCCGCACAGAGGGAAGCGCACTGTCCGTATAATAAAAGCGGTCATAGCGGATATCTGGATTTTTTGTGGAACCCGGCCAGGTGTTGATTTTGCCCGTATGGGGATCTTTGGGAAGCAGATCTGTTAAGTCTGAATTGTCCCAGTCCGGCTTTATATCCGGTCCAAACAGGGATTCATTGTTGATATTTCCTGTGATAAAAGTGGTTTCAGGGCCAGACTTCCCGACAAAGTTGAAATCCCCGGCCAGGATAATGGGGGTCTGCAGGGGCAGAGAAATTTGTCCTCCCATTGTCTTTGCATCCCGCACCCGGGCCATGGCGGCATCTGCAGTGCGCTGGCGCTGGGCCAGGAATTCTTTGGAATCACAGCATTGCAGATGAAACCCCATAAGATAGATGTCCGTGGAAAATTCTTCCCGGGGCAGATTTACCAGGGCAGCGGTGATGCCCCTGATATCCGATGATGGCAGCGTATCCTGGGAGGTGAGCGTAAGGGGATACCGTGATGCGATCATGGTTTGATAAATTCCGGATTTCATGCCCCCGAAAATATACCAGGTTCCTCCGAGGATACTCTCCAGTCGACCGGGTAATAGAAAGGCCATGGTGCTGGTGAATTCCTGAAAAATGAGGATGTCCGGGGAAACATGGGCAAATATTCTTGCAAAGGTATCATCCAACCGGGAATTGGCCATGAAATTACCACCGACATTGTAGGTCATCAGGCGGATGGTCCCGGGAAATCCGGAATGTAAGGTCCGTTTGGAGGAAATCTGTTTCTTTGGAGGAACAGAGGCAGAGGACGCCTTGATACTGGAGAGATTTCCGGGCTGACAGACATAAATGGTGGCATCACTTAAAAGATACAGTTCATGGCTTACAGGATTGAATTTAAGGTCGTAACGGCTGGTGGCATTTTCTGTGTCCGGGTCGAGACGACGAACAGCCCGGGCATTGGCCGGATCTATGGGAATGTTATTGAGGATGGCATCTTTTAGTGCCCCATGGGTGATAATGGCGGCAAAGTTGACATCCTTTCCCTCCGCAAAGGCATCGCTTCCCCCCACGTGAAGATTTCCCTGATCATCAAATCCCAGGGAAGATGCGGATAAAATATCCAAAATAACCTGTCCCTGGGTTTCAAAGTCCAGTGGGGTGTGCGATGTCATGGCCGATTGCCACAGGCTCCGGGGAAAGTATTTGACGGTTCCCGTGCCGCTGGGTCCTGTGGTTTTGAAACCATTCCCGGTAAACAGATTTCCCTGGCTGTCAAAGGCAATACCAGCCGGAGCACCGCCGATGTTCCGGATGAGAATTTCCGGTTTTGGAGTCTTATTTTCAACATTTATAAAGGAGACCTGGCTGGGTTCCCCGAATTGTCCATGGGTAATGGCCAGTGTGGTGTTATCGGCCCATTGGGCATCAAAGTGGGGTATGGTAAACCAGTGTCCTGACCGGTCGGCCATGTTGAAAATGCCTGTTTTGCCTTTACCGTCTCCCACGGCAAACCGACTGCCATCGGGGGACACCTTGAAAAATGAGGCTCCAAAGGGACTGGCCTTCAGCCCGGAAAGGGTGCCCATATTATTAAAAACCCGGCTACCCGGTCCCGTTTCCATGAAGATGTCATTGCGGGAAACACCCATTAACCGCCCGTCAGGAAGCACATCGAAGATAAATGCAGGACCGGGCATGGAAAAATGAGACTGCAGAACATATGACGCCATGGGGGGGGACCACGGGGCCATTTCATGGGGTATTTTTCTGCCGCAGCCCATTAAGACCACACTGCAGGCAAAAATAGATATATAAAACAATCCGATTTTTTTCATAAACCAAGCCTTTGAATACCTTTTTCAGTTTCAGATCAAGTACACATTGGCTGGTTATATTATAAAATTAAAAATTTTTCCAATCATTCCCTTTTTGGAGTTTGGTCATAAGGTGGGCCATTCATCTCAATTGGCGGTCCAACGGGGTGGCCCATCTTGTGACCACGCCTCCTTTTTGATTGGTTGATGTCATTGCGCCCAATCTGTCCTGTATCTTTTGGAGCCATGAAGAAGCCGCCGGGGTGTTCATTCCCATTTGGGTGCATTCCCATTTTCCCGGGGCATCCGGGGTTTCTGTAACAGATAAAGGATGCCGAAAACAACCAGGGCAACGGGATAGATATAATAACGCTGGTCATGGTGCAATCCCACCAGGGAGGCAATGGCATCGGGGCGCATGGCACAGATGGTGACACTTAAAAACAATGGGATTTCCCATATTTTATTTTTTGCCAGAAACCATCCCTGTGTGGCTGAGGCAAAGGCAAAATTGCCCACGCAGGCCATGAAAAAAATTAAAAGACCCTGGGGCCATGACGAAATTTCATGCAGTATAAGATCTGAATTAAAAATAAACATGAACGGCAGAATGGCAGTTCTGATATCATACATGAACCCTTGAAGTCCCGTGGCAATGGGCGGTGATTTGGCAATGGCCGCCGCTGCATAGGCTGCAAGGCCCACAGGCGGTGTATCATCTGCCAGGATACCGAAATAAAAACAGAAAAGATGGGCCGACATCAGCGGTACAAACCACTCCTGGTAACCGGCAATGGCGACAATGGCAGGGGCAGTTAAAGAGGCCATGACAATGTAGGTTGCCGTTGTGGGAAGTCCCATGCCAATGATCAGACTTGCAAAGGCCGTTATGATGAGCATGATGTAAATATTGCCCATGGAGATGACATCAATGATTTCCGTGATCAGTCCCCCCAGTCCCAGGGCTACCACACCCACGATGATCCCGGCCGCCGCCGTTGCCAGTGCCACGGACACCATGTTCCTTGCCCCCGAGGCCAGGGCGGCAAAGATGTTATTGATAGCCTGCTGTATGGCGGGCATCATGGGCTTTTTGGTCAGGTATGCCTTAAGAGGTTCTTGAAAAAGCATTATCAACGCCATGACCCAGATGGCATGGAATGCCGCAAGTTCAGGGGAATGCCGTACCACCACCAGCTCATAGAGCAGAAGTGCAATGGGCAGCATGAAATGCAGGCCTGCAACCAGGGTTTTTAAAAAGGAGGGCAGTTCCTCCCGTGGCATGCCCTTTAAACCCAGTTTGGACGCTTCAATGTGGGTGATGTAAAAAAGAGCTGCATAGGAGGCAAAGGCCGGAATGGCAGCAGCTTTGATCACTTCCACATAGGGAACATTGACATACTCTGCAATGATAAAAGCGGCGGCTCCCATGATGGGGGGAGCCAGTTGGCCGTCGGTGCTTGCAGCCACTTCAATGGCCGCTGCCTTGGTGGGGGGATATCCCACTTTTTTCATCATGGGGATGGTGAAAGTACCGGTGGTGACAATGTTGGCGATACTGGAACCCGATACCATGCCGGTGAGTCCGCTGCCAAGCACAGCAGCCTTGGCAGGTCCCCCTTTGAATCCACCCAGAAGACTTAAGGCCAGCTGAATAAAATAATGACCGGCCCCGGCCTTGTCCAGCATGGCACCAAACAGAACAAAGAGAAACACAATGGTGGCGGAAACATCCAGGGGAATGCCATAGATGCCTTCGGTGGACATGGTCATCTGGCCCACAAAGCGATTTAAGGAGGTTCCCTTAAAGGCGATGAGGTCGGGCATGTAGGGTCCGAAAAAGGCATACACGCAAAAACATATGGCAATGACGGGAAGGGCCGGGCCTATAACCCGTCGGGCCGCCTCTAAAAGCATGATTGTCAGCGCGATGCCCACAACGATATCGCGTTGAATCGGTGCCCCATATCTAAGGGTGATGCCTTCAAAATCAAGGACAATGTAAAGGGCGGCAAGGCATGCCGTAATGGCAGTGAGGTAATCAAACAACGGGATTTTGCGGGTGGCGGACAAAAATCGCAATCCCAGTCTTTTTTTCCTGAAAACAGGATAATTCAAAAAAACGATCAGCAGGGCAAATCCCAGATGAATGGCCCGGATATAGGTGGAGTCAAGGATGAGCCAGCTGGCGATGGACAGTTGAAACAGGCTCCAGGCGACGGCGATGGTGGGGATGACCCATTTTTCAATACCTTTGGGTCTTCTGGTGATACCCTCCTCTTTTTCGGCCATTCTTCTGGCCAGTTTCAGACCTTCTTCTTTTTCCTTAATATCAATATCGTTCATATTTTTTTCTTCCATCCGGCAGTTGTACCCCAATGAAATGAGGCCAACTGCCATGGTGGTTTTTATGAATATGTTATTTCAGACCGACCTCTTTGTAATACTTCATGGCACCCGGGTGAAGGGGTGCAGAAAGCCCCGTCAGCATGGCCTCTTTGGTGAGCCCTGTATAGGCGGGGTGCAGTTTTGTAAAGGTTTCAAAATTCTCAAAAACCTCTTTGGTGATGGCATAAACCACATCATCGGAAACAGTGGATGATGTTACAAAGGTTGCTTTGACGCCGAAGGTGGGAACGGATATTTCTTTGTTGGCAGCCCCTGGATAGTTTTTCATCAACGTGGCTGCTTTGGCATAATAAGGATATTTTTCAAGCAGCTTTTCAACGTTTAAAATGGGGATAAACTTAACCTTGCGCACACCGGAAGTGGCCTCTTTGTAGTATCCTGAAGGATGTCCCACTGTGTAGAACGCCGCATCAATTCTGCCGTCCTGGATCAGACCTGGGGCTTCGGCGGCTTTAAGGCTTTCTGCATGGAAATCTGTTTCCCAGTTCAGGCCGTTGGCGGTTAGGGCGTCAATGGCATTTTGACGCTGCCCAGAACCAATGTTTCCAAGATTTACACGTTTGCCTTTCAGGTCTGCAAAGCTGTTTATATTGGCATCCACAGCGGCAATGAGGTCCACGGTTTCTGCATGGATGGAAAACACCGCCCGCAGATTTTTCTGGGGGCCTTTTTCTTTCCAGTCGGCAATGCCCTTTACTGCCTGGTACTGGCGATCGGATTGGGCAATACCAAAGTCAAGATCCCCCGAGAGGATTGAGTTTATGTTAAAAACAGATCCGCCGGTGGACTCCACAGTGCATCTGATACCATACTCTTTTCTTTTTTTGTTAACGATTTTGGCTATGGCACCGCCGGTGGGATAATATACACCGGTGATGCCACCGGTGCCTATGGTGACAAAGGTAGTCTTTGCCTGGGTTTCGGTGATGCCGGTTCCCAGGGAAATTGTCACTGCAAACAAAACCGCAGAGATTAACAGTAATGCTTTTTTCATTTTGACCTCCTGTTTAAAGGTTAGGGCTTGATCATAACATGGGTCACCCGTCATAAGGGCGTCAGATTTTATTTATTTACCATTTATGATAATTCCGGTCACTGAAATATATGGATACAACCCCGGAATAACGGTAAATCAGTAATTTCTGACTCCCTAAGTATTGGCTGATCCCTTCCCAGAATGGCTGATGTTGTTATCAAGCCCAAGGGTTAATTCAGGTGGCAGGTTTAACTTCGGCCACCGTGGGGTAAGTCAATGGAATTTTTGATTGTTTTAAAATAATTCTGGCATCCACCACATCCAGTCCTTTTTCATGGAGAATGACCGGGTTTAGATCCATTTCTTCTATTTCCGGATAAGCTTCAATGAGTTCGGAACACATGGATATCAGTTTTTTTAAGGATTTTTTATCGTAGCCCTTTTGCCCCCGGACACCGTCTAGAAGTACGGCTGAGCGGGTGTCTTCTATCATTTTCTTACATGAGGTGGGGGACACGGGCAGCACCCAGAAGGTTACATCTTTCATGATTTCCACCATGATACCCCCAAGACCGTACATGATAACGGGGCCGAACTGTTCGTCAATCTTGGTGCCTATGATTATTTCAAGACCTTTCTGGGCCATGGGAGTTACAAGTATCCCCCGTATATCGGCACCGAGGCGATATTTTTCTGCATTGTCCATGATGTCCCGGAAGGCATTTTTTACCTCTTCTTCGGATTTGAGGTTCAATTTTACGCCGCAGGCATCACTTTTATGGAGAATATCCGGTGAAACGATTTTCATCACCACCTTGCCCGGTATCCGACGTGCGATATCCCATGCCTCTGTTTCTGTTTTTGCAACATGTCCCACAGATGTGGGTGCCCCATGGAGTTTAATCAGTCGTTTTGCCTCGTTTTCCAGGAGGGCCGTTCTGCCCTCTTTCAGGGCATTGGCAATGATCTGCTGCCCGGTTTTTTTGGCTTTGGAATGCCAGTTTAATTCAAAACTGGTGATGGCATGGTAGGATTTTAAATAATTACCATATTTACACAGGCAGGCCACACATTTACAGGATATGTCCAGAGAATCGTGTACAGGAATATTATAGTGGCGCAGGAGGTCCAGGGCATGGGAGTCGTAGGCACTGTAAAGAGAATGGACAATGATGGGTTTTTTCTTTTTTTTCACCATGACTCCCAGCTGGTGTGCCGCGGCCTCTTCGCCGATGGCAAGGCTTTCTTCAAAGCGGATGCCGTATCCGCCAAAAAGGCCCACAATGAGTAGGCCTCCCACATTGGGATCATTTAAAATGATTCTGGCGCAATCGGCAAACAGACTGGGATCTGAGTCGGTGCCGCCTGCCACATCCACAGGATTAACCACCGATGCGGCTTCGGGCAGGATGGCCCGCAGTCGGTTCATTGTGTGATCGGTGAGTTCCGGCAGATCAATACCGTAATCTGACAACAGATCTGCCCCGATGGTGGCATGACCACCGCCGTCGGCAAGAATGGCAATGGCGTTATTTTTAATGGCAGGTTGACTGGCCAGGGTGTTGGCTACGGGAAAGAGCTCATCGGAATTTTCAATGACGATTATGCCAGCCCGCTCATAGGCAGGTTTTGCCACCTCATTCATTCCGGCCAGGGACCCGGTGTGGGAGCCGGCGGATTTTTTTCCGCTGGCGGATCTGCCGCTCTTTAAGAGAATAATCGGTTTGTGAATGCTTGTTTTATGGGCTTCCTGGAGAAATTTTCGCCCTTCACTCATGCCCTCAACATACATGAGAATGGCTTTGGTTGCCGGATCATTGCGGAAAAATTCAAGGTATTCATGGAACTTGATATCCGATTCATTGCCCACCCCCACATAGTAGGTGAATCCTTCATGTTTTCGTACAGTTGCTTCGGTGATCAGGGTCAGTGCCATGTTACCACTCTGGCATACCAGGGCGATTTTCCCGCCGGGAACATTGGGAATGCCCGCAAGATTCATATGGGTTTTAAGATTGATGATACCGGAGGTATTCGGGCCGATCAATCTGACACCGGTTTCCCTGGCGGTTTTTACCATTTTTTCTTCCAGAGCCCTGCCTTTATCGCCAAGCTCCCGAAAACCGCCGGCGATGATCACGGCCCCTGCCACGTTTTTCTCCCCGCACTGTTTTAAGATATCGGGAATGGTGCGGGCCGGGGTGGTAATCAGAGCCAGATCAACGGGTCCATCAATCTCTGTGACGCTTTTATAACATTTGAGACCGGAAATCATGTCTTCTTTGGGATTTATGGGATAAATTTCGCCTTCAAAGCCTTCCCGTTGAAGGGTTTTAATGGCCTGGAATCCCCTTTTGGTTTTATTCTTGGAAGCACCGACGATGGCAACGGATTTGGCGTTGAGTACATTGTCAAGCATATGCATGTCCTTTTTTCGTGATGGTTCACGTTTTTAGGCCTTGGTCATAACATCGGCCAGCCATCATAATTGATGGGCCAGGGTTTGCAGGCGGATTTTAGTGCTGCCCCTTAATCTTTTTTGCGTTGTTCAAAATTTTCCAATGATTGATTTCGTTCCCGGGTGGAAACGCAGGCCAGGCAGGCTTCCACCTCGTAATCCATGAGGGCCTCAAGGCTGGTTTCTCCCTGGGCCATGAGAAAGCCTTTTTTAATTAACTTCAGGGAAAATGCTGAATTGGCAACAATTTTTGTGGCCATGTTAAAGGCCTCATTCATCAGGTCTTCGGGATTAACGGATTTGTTCACAAGACCGATCCTTGCGGCCTCTTCACCGGTGATATTTTCGGCGGTGAAAAGAAGTTCCCGGGCCTTTCCCGGTCCCACCAGATCCTGCACCAGTCGGAAGGCACCGCCGGTCACCGAAGATGTCACCCGGGCTTCGGGTGATCCGATGAGGGCATCCTTTGCTGCGATGCGGATATCGCAAGCCAGGGCCAGCTCGTATCCGGACCCCAGTGCATACCCGTTGATGGCGGCAATGGTGGGCTTTTCAAATCGGATGATTTTCCGGGAGGCCTCCTGGAGGGATTCCAGGTAGATTCTGTAATCTGCAATGCTTCTGTCTTTGGAATCCTTTAGATCGGCTCCAGTGGAAAAGGCACGACCTTCCCCGGTAAAGACAAGTGCCTTCACCGCCTTGTCCTGCCGGGCAGCTTCCAGCACCTCCAGCATTTCCAGCCAGAGTTGCCGGTTCATGGCATTGAGTACCCGGGGTCTGTTTAGTTTGATGACTCCGATGTTTTCTTTTTTTTCATAAATGATGCACGTGTGGTTCATGGGGCCGTACCTCCTGAAAAAGAGTTGTCAAGGACGTTTCGAATGGTTCTTGCCAGCAAATCTATGGGTACCGGTTTGATTAATAATGCTTTTATACCCAGCTTTTTTGCCTTTTCCCGGGTCATGGATTCGCTGAATCCTGTGTTGAGAATAATGGGAAGATCTCCTCTGATGTCAAGCATTTTAGATGCCATTTTATCGCCGGTCATGCCGGGCATGGTCAGGTCCGTCATCACCAGATCAAAGTCATATGGGTTGGTGGAAAACACCTTCAGGGCATCTGCAGGAGTTTTACATGTGGTCACCTGATATCCCAGATGGGTAAGCATCTGTTCCTCGACAACAATGATCATCTCCTGGTCATCCACAAGCAGTATCCTTTCATTTCCCCGCTGCAGTGTGGCGTGGGGTTTGGCAGGATCGGCAATGGCCTTTTTGATGGAAGGCAGGAAAACCTTGAATTCTGTGCCCTTTCCCGGCTGACTGAAGACCTGTATCTGCCCTCTGTGACTCTGGACGATGCCGTTGACAATGGATAAGCCAAGCCCAGTCCCCCGTCCTTTTTCTTTGGTGGTGAAGTAGGGATCAAATATGCGTTCCTGTATATCTTTATCTATGCCGGGGCCAGTGTCTTTAATCGTCAGGCAGATGTAGGAGCCCGGTGTCATGCCTGCGGGGTTGAACTCAACGGGTTTGAGTTCAGAGTGTTTTAGTTCAACGGGTTTTAAGGTGATGTAAAGTTCACCCCCGGTGTCTGCCATGGCCTGGAAGGCATTGGTGATAAGGTTCATGGCAATCTGGTGAATCTGGGTGGGATCAGCCATGATCATGCCGCTTTGGGAATCAATATCCTGGTTTATCTTGATGGTGGCGGGCAGGGAAGAGCGGGTCAGGTTCAGCACTTCCTTGATGATGAGGTGGGGTTGCAGCGGCCTTGTGACCTGCTCCTGACGACGGCTGACGGTGAGGATCTGCTGGACCAGATTCCGGGCTCGTTCCGCCCCGGCCATGATCTGGGTCAACCCGTGGCGCAGAGGTCCCTCTTCCGGAGTATCTTCGAGCAGCATCTCGGTGTAGCCGAAAACTGGAAAAAGGATGTTGTTAAAATCATGGGCAATACCCCCGGCCAGGGTGCCGATGGCCTCCATCTTCTGGGATTGCCGCAGTTGTGATTCAAGCTTTCGGTTTTTTTCCTTTTCCTGTTCGTGCTGTTCAATTTCTTTGCGCAGCTGCTGGTTGGCCTGGATCAGTTCTATGGTCCGGTTCTGTATCACGGCCTCCAGATCCTGTTTCTGGCGCCGAAGACTGTCCTCTGCCGCCTTTACTCTAAGGGCGGTTTTCACCTGGGCCGTTAGCACGTACTCATCGATGGGTTTGGCCAGATACACATCCGCACCGGAATCCAGCCCCTTGACAAGATCCTTGGATTCTGTGCAGATGGCGGAAATCATGATAACGGGAATATGGTTTGTGGCTGGGTTGTTTTTTAAAATTCGACACACTTCATACCCGTCCATGTCCGGCATTTTAATGTCCAGCAGGATGGTGTCCGGCTGCTGTATTTCTGCTTGTCGGATGCCTTCAGGCCCGGAGGTTGCCGTTATAACCTCACATCCGGTAATCATAAATTTTAACACGGCAGAAAGGCTGATCAGGTTATCTGTTTTGTCATCAATGGCTAATATTCTGGGCATGGTTCATCTCTTTTTCGATGCGTGATATGAGGGTTTCCGGATCTACAGGTTTGGAAATGTAATCGTCACAACCGGCATCCATTATTTTTTGTCTGTCACCCTTCATGGCGTGGGCTGTCAGGGCAATGACGGGAATGTGTCTGGTCTGGTCTTGTTTTTTTAATACCTCAACAACACCATAGCCGTCCATTTCCGGCAGGGAGATATCCAGCAAAATTATGTCCGGCAGGGTGGCCAGGGCCAGATTCAGACCCTGTTTACCGTTTATGGCCTCCTGTATGTAATACTGTTTTCCAAGAATCGCTTTCAGGGTGATCATGTTGTCGGGATTGTCTTCCACAATGAGAATCCTGGTTTTTTTTCCAAGGGATTTTTGTTTTTTTATGTCCGGTAAGGTCGTGGGTCTGGAGGTTTTTTCCAAAGACAGAGATGGCGGATCTGGGACAGGCTCCATGACATCTCTGGAAGATTCTTTTTTTGGTGGACCAAGCATGTCCTTTATTTTTCCAAGCAGTCCCTGGATGTCGATGTCTCCTTTCTGTACCAGCTGCTGGACATTATTGGAGGTTAATTTGTTCAGGTCTTCGGGGGTCAGATCCCTTGCCGTCAGTATGAGAACTGGAATACCGGCGGTGGCCTGGGTGCTTCTCATTTTTTCCAGCACTTCAAATCCGTCAATACCCGGCATCATAAGATCCAGTACAATACCATCCGGGATGGTGCCGGCGATGTAGTTCAAAGCCTGTTGACCACTGGTGGCAATGTCCACATGATATCCGGCATTTTCAAGAATCATTTTTATTTGAATGACAGCGGCTTCATTGTCCTCCACTACCAGAAGTCTTTTCGTATTGTTCACAGGGGGCAGAGGGGCAAAGGGAGGGGGTGCTTTCAGTTTCGGAACCCCTTGTTTTTCTACCCCTGGTCGGGGAGACACCTGGGCCGGTTCTGGTGCTTTATTGTTGTTAACAGGAAGATGCAGTGTAAAGATGGAGCCCTTTCCCGGGGTGCTTTCCACCGAGATATCCCCCCCCAGCAACTGAACGGTTTTATAGGCAATTGCAAGTCCCAGGCCCGTGCCTTCATAGGATCTGGATGCAGTGCCGTCCACCTGACGAAATTCTTCAAATATATGGGGCAGATGTTTGGGGGCAATGCCAATACCGGTGTCTGACACCTCTATTTTTATGGTGTCCTGGTCATGTCGGGCGGATACGGTTACACCTCCCCGGGAGGTGAATTTTACGGCATTGCCCATTATATTCTGGAGAATCTGGTGTAGCCTGTTTCCATCACAGTTAATAGCGGGAAGGTTCTGGGCAATATTTTTCTCAAGCTGTATGCCTTTTTCCCGGGCAAGGGGCTCCAGTCTTTCCATGATATTCTCAATGGTTTCTTCGATGTGAATGCGCCTGGAAATGACTTCCATTTTGCCGGATTCAATCTTGGCCAGATCAAGGATATCATTGATCAATGACAGAAGATTTTTACCGTTTCGTTCTATGATTTCAAGATAACTTAACTCTTCTGCAGAAAGGGTGTCCTTTGTCTGCATCAGGAGTACCCGGGAAAGTGCCATTACCGAGTTCAGCGGGGTTCTTAGTTCATGGCTCATGTTGGACAAAAATTCGCTTTTAAGCCTGTTGGCCTCCTGAACTTTTTCTTTTTGTATCTCCAGAACCTGGTTTTGCTGCTGTAATTCTTCGGTGGTTTGCTGGAGTTCCCGGGCCTGGAGAGCCATTTCTTGGGCCTGGGCCTGGAGTTCCTGATTGGATGACTGGAGTTCATCGGCAAGTCTTGCGGTTTCGGCATTGGCAATCATGTTGGATAATGCCGTTGACAGGCCTGTGATCCAGGGTTGTCGCATAACAGCCGTGGCTTGATTGCCATAGGGTTTGATGCTGGCAAGGGAGATAATACTGGCGACTGTGCCGTTTATTACTATGGGGATGGTGATGATCTCCCTGGGAAGCAGGGTACCTGTGAAGGTTCGGAATTGAAAGATGCTGTCCTGGGGAATGTCTCTTAAAAAGCTGATCTTTCCTTCATTGATAATCCAGCCGATCTCTCCTTCAAGGCTGTCTGCATCAAAGGGTTTTAAACGTTCCGGGATGATACCGATGTTGACAACAGGTTCATATTGGCGGGTTCTCTGGTTCAGCAAAAAATAAACCCCCATCTGGGATTCCGTGACGGTGATCAATTTTTTTAATATATTGAATCTGAAGCTATTCAGATCTTGAGCCCCCACAATGACATGGGTTATATCATCGTTGATCTGTCGTAGTTCCATCTGGGATTCCAGGGACATTGCCATGGTGTTCAGTGTCTCTGAAAGTGTGGTAAGTTCATTGGACCTGGAACAAACATGGTTTCTGGCGGAGAGATCTCCCTTTTTAATCTTTTCAGCGGTTGCAGCCATTTCGATGATGGGAGCGGCAATGGCTCTTGCCGTTACAATGGCAATGATGAGGATGGCCATCAAAGCCCCCATGCTAAGAAGGATGAAATCGATCATTAATTCCCTGATGGGGGCGTGGAGTTCTGCCAGATCCTGTTTTACCACAAGTCCCCAGCCCATTTTGGGTATATAGCTGTAGGATGCCAGTACCGGTTCTCCGCGATAGTCCAGGCTCTCAATAATACCGATTTTCCCATGGGCGGCGTTGTGTGCCGGGCTTGCCTGGATTTTAAGGTTCAGGGGGGCATCTTTAATCCAGCGTAATTCGCTTAAGGCCATGCTGTCCTCATTTATGATTAAAGACTCTCCGGTTCTTCCAAGTCCCACCCGGTCACCCAGAAGGGCATAAAGGGAATTTTTCAGATCTATCCTTGCCACCATTATACCCACAATGTGCTCCTGATTATGTTTTGTACAGAAGATGGGTATGGAAAAGGTCAGGTTTTTTTTTCCTGATAATCTGGTAACATGTATGTCTTTGATGAATAATTCCCGGGTGGCCATGGGTTTGGTGAAGTATTCTTCCCGGGATTCGTCTATGTTTTGGGTATCGTGACTTGTGGAAATTTCAACCATGCCGGTGTGGGGATTGAGGATGAATAGTTCTTCATAAGCATCATAGTTTTCAATGAACCTGATGAGTCTGTATCTGATATTATGAAGAATTTCTATGTCTTCCGGGTCTTTTTTTTCTTTTGACAGGATGTCTTCCAGTGGACCCAGATCATTGTTACAGGATGCTGTCTTAATGTCTGCGATTCTCGTTTCCAGCCAGGCTTCCACCTGTCTGGTCTTAAGGTTCCTGATGGCCACAAGCTTATTAATGGTTTCTTTTTTTATGTATCGAGTCTGCTGATTCCAGGTGATGCTGATGCCGATGATCAAGGGCAGCATACCCAGAACGAGAAACCAGAAAAGCAGCTTTGTTCTAATGCTTTTGAATCTGAATGGATTTACTGAACTTTTTGATAAATATGACAGCATTCATTTACCTTTTTAAAATATTTCCGGTATGTTCCAGCAGGTATCTCTGCTTCTCCTAATATCAGATATCCATTTTTAGTCAATGATTTATACAATTTGTCACATATTATTCCCTGGCAGGCAGAGTTGAAATAAATCATGAGATTTCGGCATAAAACAATATCAAATCCACCGAATACGCTTTCCGGTGGTGCGTAACTGTTCTTATCCAGAATATCATAGACTGAAAAGGACACCTTGCTTTTTATCTTTGCATCCAAGTAAAAATCATCTCCCTGAATGTCAAAATACTTTTTTAACAGTCTGTATTTAACGTCTTTGATGCTTTCAAAGTTATAGATGCCCTGCCGGGCTTTTTGTAAAGCCGTCCGGTCAATGTCAGTGGCAAAGAGGCTGGTCTTTATTCTTTTTTGGGTGTTTTTACATAATTCATTAATCAAAATGGCCATGGAGTAGGGCTCTTCTCCCATGGCACAGCCGTTGGACCAGATGCGAAGGGACAGGGCTTCTTCAGCTGGTTTTTCATGAATAAGGAGCGGCAGGATGTGCGCTGCAATGTATTCAAAGATTAAGGAGTTTCGAAAGAAACGGCTTACATTGATGGTCAGAGAATCAAGCAATACATGGGATTCATGGGAATTTTGTTGAAGGTATATGAAATAATCATCACTGTCTTTACTCTGGGTGGCGGCTACATCGCTGGTGAATACGATCCTGGATTATGGATGGTCGGTACCCGGAAAAATCCGTCTTGTAAATTTCATAGAGATGGTTCAGAATTTTATTTGAAACGTGTTCAATGGTCATATGCATGGCCTTTTTATGAAGATTTCGTACTTGATCATAGCATCAATGTGGGGCCTGGTCATAACATGGGACACTCGTCATAAGAGTTGGGTCAACGGGGTCAGGCTTGCGTTATTGGCGTTATCTTTTCACAGCCGGTGTAAACGCCAAAATTAACGATAATGTCAATAGTGCAAACCTGATCCCTCTCCCAATTGTCCCATGTTGTGATCAAGCCCAGAGTCCCTTTTTATGCACCTGCTATCGTAAACATAAAATGATTTTTTCAATGCCGCTGACATCGACATCATTACCCTTGGGTATTATCTGAAGGCCAAAGGTATTGTCGTTGGTTGAAATCATTTTAAGAGAAGCCTTGAATGTATCACCGTCAGGGGATTTTAAAACCCATGGCCGTGTTTTTTTACCCTGAACAAGGGTCTGGACGTTTTTTTCTGTGAGACGTCGGCCCAAAATTTCTTTCCAGATTACAAATCGGCAGTTTCCTGCTTCAGGTCGCCAGTTGGCACAACCAAAAGCTGTCTTTCCTTCAATAATTTTACCCCTGCACATGGGGCAGCAGAAGTCTTTATCTGCAGTAGAGGTGCCAGCTGGTGTGGTACGGATTTGAGATCTCTTCGACTGGTTTTCCGGGTTTGCGCCGGACACTGTATCAAAATTGAAACGGACCTGCCATTTACCCTCCTGGGGACCGATGACAAGGCTGGCCGAGAATTTCTTTTTCTTTTTGGAAATAAAACCGTTGAAGGGGCCGGATTTCCTGTAGGTCAGAAGATTGGCTGCCATTTTTGCCGAAATGGTTTTCCCGGCCATGCGTTTCCAGATAACAAATTCACATCCGGTTGCAGCACAGGCAAATAGTTTTTTATGTTCCACCACATGACTGCCGCAGGCGGGGCAGGTCCCCACCACCTGTTTTTCGGTGGAGGCAGAGGCAAATTGTTTGGGTTCAAAGGGAGCGCTTTTAAGTTCGGTGACAGCATCGGTGATAAACTGTTTGATGTGGGCCAGGAATCGGCCATCGGCAGTTTCTCCCAGGGCAATGGCATTTAAGGCCATTTCCCATCTTGCCGTTTCTTCAGGGGAAGTCAGAATCCCTGATATCGGACATTTTTTTAATTGTTCAATGAGATAACAGCCCTTATCCGTTGCTATCAGGCGTTTTCCGGATCGCTCTACGTAGTTTCTCTGTATCAGGGTCTCCATGATCTGGGCCCGGGTGGACTGGGTGCCGATGCCGATGTCCCCCCGATAGAATTTTTTGATGTTCTCTTCAGTCACATACCTGCCGGGGTTGGTCATATCCTTTAAAAGCAGGGAATCGGAATAGTCCGGGGGCGGAGTGGTCTGTTTTTTTTCGCAGTTTATTTTCTTGGCCATACCGGTATCCCCCTGGGAAAGGGCAGGGATGGGCTGGGCCTCTTCTTTGGTGCCGAATCCGGTTTGATAGACGGTGCGCCAGCCGGGTTCCAGAATGACTTTTCCCCGGGTCTGGAAGGTCTCGTTGGAAAAAAGGGTGATTACATGGGTGTTTTCAAACCGGCAATGGGGATGGAATGCGGCGGCAAATCGACGGGTCACCAGATCAAACAGATTTTTTTCGTCGGGACTTGCTCCCCCGGGGAGGGGTTTAAAGGGGATCAGGGCATGGTGATCGGTGAGCTTTGCATCGTTGAACACCCGCTTGTTGGACAGCGACACCAGACGATGATCCACGGTATTAAAAATGTCCGGATGGGCCGGGGACAGTTTCTCAATAATAGCCCTTACCAGTTCCAGGCTGGTGGTGCCAAGCACCCGGGAATCGGTTCTGGGATAGGATAGACATTTTTTATCCTGGTAAAGGGTCTGGGCAATGGCCAGGGTTTTCTTTGCCGGAAAACCCAGGCGGGTGTTGGCCTCCTGCTGAAGATCGGTGAGGGAAAAAAGCAGTGGGGGCGGTTCTGTTTTTTTCTCTTTCTTCATGGACAGGACGGTGCCGGGGGCAGTTTCTCCCTTCATTTGTCTGTGAAGTGCCTCTGCCTTGACTTTTTCAGTGATACGGGTCTGTTTGTTTTTGAACCACTGGCCGGTCCATTCCCCCTTGTCGCCCTTAAACAATATCTTTAGAAGCCAGAAGGTTTCCGGTACAAAGTTTTCGCGTTCTTTTTTTCGATCCACCAGAAGGGCCAGCACGGCGGTCTGCACTCGGCCCACGGAAAAGAGATCGCCCAGGCGTACGGTGAGGACCCGGGTGAGGTTCATGCCCACCAGCCAGTCGGATACCTGGCGGTAATATCCGGCCCGCCATAGCCGGTCATAGTCGGTGATGGGCTTTAACTGCTCCAGTGTGGCCCGTACCACATGGGGTACCAGGGCCTGGCTGGTCCAGAAGCGCATGAGGCGGCCTTTGTCTTTAAATCCCGATTGAAAAAGGATGGTGCGGGCAATGACTTCGCCTTCTCTTCCAGCATCGGTGGCAATGATGATCCGGGAAAAGCGGGGTTGTTTTACAAGGGATTTAATGGTTTTCAGCTGTTCATGACTTTGCCGGATGGGCTTGTATTGAAAGGTATCGGGAATCAGGGGCAGGGTGTTCAGCCGCCATTTTTTAAGATCCGGATCATAATCGTCGGGGGCAAACAGCTCCACCAGATGACCCACGGCCCAGGTGATGACATGGGTTTCTCCTTCAAAGAAACCATCCCCCTTTTTTTTGATTCCCAGAGCCTTTGCAAAATCAGCTGCCACGGAAAATTTCTCTGTCAGGATCAGTTCAGTCATGGCCACAATATTACTTGATTTCAGTGCTGAAGGCCATAGTTTTAATTAAAGATCGTACCTGGGGTTGACCTGTATTGATAATTTTGCCGCCCTTTTGGTTTCCTTTAATTCTTCTTTCAGTTTTATATAATCCACATGGCAGTAACCATCGGACCGGTCCCGGACCGTCGGCGGCCCATTTGTTTATTACAACTGCAGGAAAGGCCAGGGAGCCGGGATCCCGGCTCCCTGGAAATTGAAGAGGAGGTAAATAGAAGAGGGTATTGGTAGGGGGTTATACTTTTTCCAGTGCCACGGCACAGGCTTTATATTCAGCGGTCAACGTGTCCGGGTCAAATGCTGGGTTGGTCAACCAGTTGGCGTTACCCTTTCTGAAGTGAAAGGCCATCCACACCATGCCTTCTGGTACTTCGGGGGTTACCCTGGCCCTGACACATACCTCGCCCCGCCGGGATCTTACTTTGACAAAATCATTGAATGCAATGCCCATTTTTTCGGCATCCACGGGTGAAATGTCTGCGGTTTCTTCCCCCAGAAGCGTGTTCAATCCTTCACACCGGCCTGTCTGGGTTCGGGTGTGGTAGTGGTAAAGTCGTCGCCCTGTGCTGAGCACAAAGGGATAATCTTTATCAGTCACTTCTGCGGGTGGAGTCCATTCCACGGGATTAAATATTCCCAGACCACAGGAGAATTCACCGTTCTGGTGAAGCACGCAGGTACCGGGATGAGCCGTATCAGGACAGGGCCATTGGAGCCCGTCATTTTCAATACGATCATATTTGATTCCCCCAAGATTGGGGGCCACCACGGAAATCTCATTATCCCAGATTTCCCGGGCACTGTTAGAGCTCCATTCATGTCCCATGCGCCGGGCAAGTTGCTTAAAAATCCACCAATTGGGTTTTGCATAACCAGGGGGGACACTGGCCGTACGGACCCGGCTTACCCTTCGCTCACTGTTGGTGAAGGTGCCGTCGTTCTCACTCCAGGCCGCGGCTGGAAACACTACATGGGCAAAGCGAGTGGTTTCATTTTCAAAGATATCCTGGCACACGATGAATTCCGCCGATGCCAGTTCATGTTCCACCTTGCGGATATCAGGTTCCGTGTTGGCAAGGTTTTCCCCAAAGATATAAAAGGCCCGCACTTTCCCATCCACAAGGCCATCCATCATCTGGGGAATCATCAAGCCGTTTTGGGATGGAAGGTTGGATACGCCCCAGAATTTTTCGAATTTTTTCCGGGCAGAACTGTCCGTAACCGCCTGGTATCCAGGAAACACATTGGGAAGTGCACCGCAGTCACAGGCCCCCTGAACGTTATTTTGTCCCCTCAGAGGGTTCACCCCGCCACATTCCTTTCCCATATTGCCCAGAAGCATCTGAAGATTGGCGGTGTCCATGACATTGTTTTTACCGCAGGTGTGCTCGGTGATGCCAAGTGTGTAACACAGCATCACGGGCTTCACCGATGCCAGCATACGTGCCGTCTTTCGAATGGTATCGGCATCAATACCCGATATTTCAGCCGCCCTTTCCGGGGGATATTTATTTACGCTTGCTTTTAATTCGTCAAATCCCACACAACAGGAGGAGACAAATTCTTTGTCATAGAGATCTTCCTCAATGAGCACATTCATGATCCCGTTTAAGAGGGCAATATCACTTCCCACCTTCAAGGGCAGATGCAGCTCGGCAAAATCCACCAGGCGATGCCGCCGGGGATCAATGACGATGAGACGAGCCCCTTTTTCCACGGCATTTTTTAAAAAGGTTGCGGCCACAGGATGGGCCTCGGTCATGTTTGACCCAATCACAAGAAACATTTTTGCCTTGGCAAACTCCCCAAAGGAGTTGGTCATGGCACCTGAACCAAATGATGTTGCCAGCCCGGCAACGGTGGGGGCATGTCAGGTGCGGGCGCAATGGTCTATGTTATTGGTTTTAAACACCGCCCGGAACAGCTTTTGCATCTGGTAAGAATCTTCGTTGATGCTTCGGGCACAGCTGACACCTGCCAGGGCATCTGGGCCATCCTCTGCAATGATCTGTTTAAATTTTGAAGCCACAAGGTCCAGAGCTTCATCCCAGGTGGCCTTTCTGAGTTCCCCGTTTTCCCGGATCAGCGGTGTCTTGAGTCTGTCTTCGGAATAGATGAAGTCATAACCAAAACGACCCTTTACACACAGTCTACCCTGGTTGGGATTTCCCTCTTCCACACCGGTTACCTTTATGATTTTCCCCTCTTTTACATGGAGCCACTGCTGGCACCCCACACCGCAATAGGGACAGGTGGTTCTGATCTTTTCTGTTTCCCAGGGCCGAATGGCATTGAGGGCCTTTTTTTCCACCAGTGCCCCCACTGGACAGACCTGGACACATTCCCCGCAGAAAACGCAGTCCGATGTCAATAGAGAATCATCCTTTCCGGCAACAATTTTAGGTTGATCACCCTCATAGCCGAATGCAATGGCCCGGTTCCCCTGTACCTCATTGCAGGCTGCCACGCATCGGCCGCACATGATGCACCGGGAGCTGTCCCGTATGATCATGGGATTGTTCATCTTCAGGGGAATTTCCCTTGCCGGGGCAGCAGTATGTTTTCCCTGGACTTGATACTTATAAGCCAGTTCCTGGAGTTTACAGTCACCCCAGGCAGGGCAGAGATCTTCATAGCCATCATTGGAGACAACCTCCATCTGAAACTGGGTCCATGCATTATCTCCGGAAGACCCGATGGTGCAGTTATGATTCCCCGAGGAGAGCATTTTTTCCAGAACTGTTTTTCTCTGTGCCACCACCCTGGGGGAGGCGGTTTTTACCACCATTTGATCTTCTGCCGGGGTGGAACAGGCGGGTTTAAGATCCCGATGCCCCTCAATTTCCACTACACAGATGCCACAGGTCCCTGTGGGGGTGGTTCCCTTTAAATAGCAAAGTGTGGGTATTTCATGGCGGTTTCGGGTTGCAATCTCCAGAATGGTTTCGCCGGGTTTAAAGATGCAGGCCATGCCATTTATGGTAATAATGGGTTCAACCACTGCCAACTCCTTTTTTAAAATTTTATTCTCACTGCCGTTATTTTATAAAAATACTGAGAAGTTACTTTAAGATCCCATACCATGGTTTTTCAGTCTCAGTGCTTGATCACAGCATGGAGCACAGCACCCGTCACATTTGGTGAACTAACGGGGTCAGGCTTGTGTTCTTAGTTTTTTATAACCACCTGTGTTCCAAGGTAAGCTTAAGCAAAGCTTGCCGCATCCAAGCACCTTCCATTAATAAACGATCTATAGCACTCAACTATCTTGATTATTCTTTTTTTGTAAACGCTCCTGATCTTTTTAATATTAGTACAGGTGGTATGTGTTAATTTTTGTCGATATTAGATATCAAAATCTTTATTGTCAATATATTATGAATTAAAAACACAAATAAAGACAATAAATGACTTGAACGTCAAAGAATTACTTATACAAACATTATTCTTAGGTCTGCATTGGAGTTGTTTTGGAAATTGCCAGTTTGAAGGGTGGCTTGATGGTTTGAGCCGTACGTTAAGAATGACTATGGGGATTGTTTCTATTTGGATTCTGGCTTCTTGATGTGTTATAGTATAATTTTACATTTTCAAATCTTTGAACGTCGTCCAACAAGTGCATGTGAACATAAATAATTTTACAAAAGACCCTGGCATTTCACCCGAACCCTTCGTAAAATTTCCCAAAACCACATATATATGGGGGCATATCATGGATACTGCATCACCGGAAAAAAAAGACGAATCACGCTGTGAGCCACTGACCCAGGATGACGAATCCGGCATTCAAAAAGCGCTTTTGAGTCATTTGTTGAGTTTCCAGGGAAGGGACCCGGAACGGGCCGGCAACGAGGACATGTACATGTCCCTGGCATACACCATGCGTGATCTCATGGTTAAAAAATGGATCAATACCCAAAAAGGGTATTACGCCAAACATCAGAAACGGGTGTATTATCTATCCATGGAGTTTCTCATTGGGCGATCCCTTGGCAACAGTCTTATCAACCTCGGATTTTTTGATGCCGTGTCCAGCGTCCTGGGTAAAATGGGCTATGACATGGATGCCATCCGGGAAAAAGAGGAGGATGCTGCCCTGGGCAATGGTGGCCTTGGCCGTCTGGCAGCCTGTTTTATGGATTCCATCGCCACCCTTAAGATCCCCGCCTATGGGTATGGTATCAATTATGAGTATGGCCTGTTTAATCAGCGGATCATTGATGGATATCAGGTGGAAAGTCCAGATAACTGGCTCCGGTTCGGCACGCCCTGGCAGTTTGAGCGATCCATGCCCCTGTATCCGGTATCGTTTTACGGAAAGGTTCATGCCTATTATGATGATCAGGGCCGGTACCGCTGCCAGTGGGTGGATACTGAAGTGGTCATGGCCAATGCCTGTGATGTGCTCATTCCCGGATATAAGAATGATAATGTTATCAATATGAGGCTCTGGAAGGCAAAGGGTTCCAGGGAGCTGGATCTTGTTGATTTCAACCGGGGTGATTATATCGGGGCCGTGGAATACAAGGTCAAGTCTGAAACTATTTCAAAACTGTTGTATCCTGCGGATGAGGCCTATGCAGGTCGGGAGCTGAGGCTCAAGCAGCAGTATTTCTTTGTGGCGGCAACTTTCCAGGATATTTTCCGGCGTTTCAACAAGAGAAGTGACGATATAGATACCTTTTCTGATAAGGTGGCAGTGCAGCTCAATGATACCCACCCCGCCATTGGTATCCCTGAACTCATGCGCCTTTTGATGGATGTTTACGGCCTTCAATGGGAACGGGCCTTTCGCATCTGCGAAAAAACCTTTGCCTATACCAATCATACATTGATGCCCGAAGCCCTGGAGACCTGGCCTGTGGATCTCATGGGCAGGGTATTGCCCCGCCACCTTGAGATTATTTATGAAATTAACAGCCGGTTCCTGGCCCAGGTGGCCCGGCGTTATCCAGGTGACCAGAGAAAATTGCGGGAAATGTCCATCATTGATGAAGGCCCCCCAAAAAAGATACGCATGGCTCATCTGGCCATTGTGGGCAGCCATTCGGTGAACGGTGTGGCAGCCCTGCATACCGAACTTTTAAAAAACGGTCTTTTCAAGGACTTTCATGCGTTTTATCCCGGAAAGCTAAATAACAAGACTAACGGAATCACCCCGAGGCGCTGGCTTTTAAAGTGTAATCCAGGCCTTGCCTCTCTCATCTCCGGTAAAATCGGGGATGGCTGGGTCACGGATCTGGAACAGTTAAGACAGCTTATTCCCCTTGCCGATGACCTGGATTTTCAGGAGCAGTTTGCAGAGGTAAAGCGCCAGAACAAGGTGGCCCTTACCAGAATTATCCGGGAGAGCTGTGGCGTTAATGTCAGTCCGGATTCCCTGTTTGATATTCAGGTAAAACGTATCCATGAGTATAAACGTCAGGTTTTGAACCTGCTGCATGTTATTACGGTGTATCACAGGATTTTGACCCATCCGGAGGTAAGATATAATCCCAGAACAGTGGTGTTTGCAGGTAAGGCTGCTCCCTCCTATCAGAAGGCCAAACTCATCATCAAGCTGATCCACTCCGTTGCTGATGTAATTAATAATGATCCCCGGGTGGGGGACCAGCTGAAAGTGGTTTTTATTCCCAATTATGGCGTTTCCCTGGCGGAAAAAATAATTCCGGCGGCTGATCTGTCCGAACAGATCTCAACGGCTGGTACGGAGGCCTCTGGTACCGGCAATATGAAATTTGCCCTGAACGGAGCCCTGACCATCGGTACCCTGGATGGTGCCAACATTGAAATCCGGGAGGAAGTTGGGCCGGAAAATTTCTTTTTGTTCGGCATGACCGCAGAAGAAGCCCAGTGGGAAAAAAAGTTTCCCCGTAAAACCCCCTGGCAGATCTATGAGGAAAATCCTGAACTTCATACTGCCATTGATGCCATTGGCAACGGTGGCTTCAGCGGGGGGGACAGATCCATGTTTAAACGCATTGTGGCCGATCTTTTGAATCATCACAAGGATCCCTATCTCCACCTTATGGATTTCCAGGATTATATTCGGTGCCAGGATATGGTCAGTCAGGTCTACGAAGACCGTGCTGAATGGCGCAGACGTGCGATTTTAAATGTCGCTGGCATGGGCAAGTTTTCCACGGATCGTACCATCCGTGATTATGCCAGGGATATCTGGGGTATTCCGCTTTAATATCTGGGGGATTGCTCACAATATTGGTCATTTTTTGTGGGGTTCAGGTTTGTGTTATTGGCATTATCGCTGGTTTTGGCGTTTGTACAGGCCGTGGTCGATAACGTCAACAGTACAAGCCTGCCCCCGTTGATCCCAAGGCTGACCCCGTTTATCCAACAATTACGGTGAGTGGGCCATACGATGCCAAAGCCCCCCACAACCCAAGCTTTTTCTGTTCTGAAGACCCTCCACAATTACCAATGCAAAATCTTTTGTAATTACTGCTGTAAAGAAAAATCATCTGTTTTCTATTTGCTGGTTAAATCACGAACGTTCGTTCAATTTTTGCCTTGATTTGTTCTCTTGCATGGGGTATGTCAAATGGATAAAAAAGATGGCAGAGGTGTGAACTTTCCGGATAATTATCCTGTGGGGAGTTGACGATTTTGGCCACCAGGGGGGGGATGCCCGAAGGCAGTACTCCAAGTGTCCCTGTTGATTTTATCTTAAATGGAGGTGTGCAGGAGATGAAGGACTTTAATCTGGACAAAAGAGTTGCGGTTATCACTGGTGCAAGCAGGGGGATCGGATTTGCAGTTGCACAGAAGCTTGCCCGGAACGGGGCACGATGCATATTGGTAAGCCGGAAACTGGAATCCCTGGAAAAGGCTGCTGCCCAAATTCGGGAAGAGGGTTTTAAGGCCGAAGCCATGGCCTGTCACACGGGATACCCGGATCAGATAAAAACCATGTATGAAAAAATCGTGGACACATACGGTTCTCTGGATATTCTGGTGAACAATGCCGCCACAAATCCCCACTTTGGTGAGATGATCACCGCCGATGAAAATGTCTGGAATAAAACCCTTGATGTGAATGTTAAAGGGCCTTTTTTCATGATCAAGCACGCCGTACCCCTGATGAAGGATAAGGGAGCAATTGTGAATGTGGCCTCGGTGAATGCTGTAAAGCCGGGGATGTTCCAGGGGGTTTATTCCGCCACCAAGGCGGCCCTTGTGAATATGACTCAGACCCTGGCACGGGAACTTGCCCCCAAAGGCATCCGGATAAATGCCCTGCTGCCGGGCCTCACCGACACCAAATTTGCCAGCGCCATTATCTCTTCCGACGAAATCTGTAAACATGCTTTGGCCCAGATTCCCCTGGGACGCTATGCTGCACCGGAGGAGATGGCCGGAGCTGTTTTGTATCTGGTGTCCGATGCCGCTTCTTTTACCACGGGCGCAAGCCTTATCTGTGATGGGGGGATGCTGGTATAACAGCCCGGCGTTGCCTCCCCATGGCCGGACCGCTCGTCCGCCGCGGGCTCTGCTGTCGCCATTTTCATATAAACCCCACATGTCCTGTCGGACACAACGAATATTGAAAGAACCCAGTACCCAAAACATACTACCCAATTTGAGGATGATTCATGGCAGACAAATTCATGAGCATGAAAAATTTACAGTTTACCCTTCACACCACCGTGGCGGCCATGGACAAGTCAGATGCCCAGGCATTAAACGGCCATGATGAAAAATCCATGGATATGGTGCTTGCGGCGGCCCTGGAGTTTGCCACAAAGGCGTTGCACCCGATTTTTGAAGACATGGACAGAAAACCGCCCACACTTTCCGGGGGACAGGTGCAGGTTCACCCGGATGTCCGCAGTATTCTGACAACCCTGGGCCATGATGGATGGATCTCTGCCGTACTCCCGGAACAATGGGACGGCGAAAACATGCCGGCAACGCTGCTGCACTGTATTAATTTTATTTTTGCCTCAGCTAACTACTCGGCATCCGCCTATTCCGGACTCACCATTGGTGCGGCCCGGCTGATTCTAACCTTTGGTTCCAGCATCCTCCAGGAGATTTACCTGCCCCCCATGCTGTCCGGGAAATGGCAGGGAACCATGGCGCTGACAGAACCCGAGGCGGGCAGTTCCCTTGGGGATCTGTCCACCATGGCAGTACCCCTTGCCGGGGGAGATTATGCCATTTCCGGTGAAAAGGTGTTTATTTCTGCCGGGGATCATGACGGGGTGGACAATGTGGTGCATCTGATGCTGGCACGGATCAAGGATGCCCCTCCGGGTCCCAAGGGAATTTCTTTGTTTGTGGTTCCCAAATTAAGGCCCGATGACCAGGGGAAACTGGTGGACAACGATGTCGTTGTTACCCAGGTGTTCCATAAGCTGGGATACCGGGGCACCCCCATCACAGGGCTTCGTCTGGGTGAGAAAAACAATTGCCGGGGATATCTGGTGGGTGAACCCCACCGGGGCCTTTCCTGCATGTTCAAGATGATGAACAGTGCACGCCTGGAAGTGGGCATGGGGGCCACGGCCATAGCCACGGCGGCCTACCACGCGGCCCTTGACTATTGCCGGACCCGGAAGCAGGGCAGGGCACTTACCGATCCCCGGGATGCCCCCCAGCGCCCCATCATTGGACATCCGGATGTGAAACGCATGCTTTTGTTCCAGAGAGCCATATCTGAAGGGGCACTGGCCCTGATTCTGCAGTGTGGTATCTGGGAGGATATTTTAACCCGGTATCCGGATAAGAAGCAGTATCACCTGCTCCTGGAATTGCTCACCCCGGTGGCCAAGTCATTTCCGTCGGAGATGGGCATCCACAGTGTCAGCCAGAGCCTTCAATGTTTTGGTGGATATGGGTATTGCGAGGATTTCCCTGTGGAGCAGCATTTCCGGGACATGCGTATTCATCCCATCCACGAGGGCACCACGGGTATCCAGGCCATGGATCTGCTGGGCCGGAAGGTGGTCATGGAAAACGGCAAGGCTCTGGTATTGTTGAAACAGGAAATGGAAGCCTGCATGGAAAGGGTCAAGCAACATAAATCCCTTGAAAAGATGGCAGGGGAGTTGTCCCGGGGGATAACCGTCCTTGAAGAAACCACCATGGCCCTGGGTGCTCTGGCCATGGAAAAGGGGGCCGGGGCCTATCTGGCCGATGCCACCCTGTATCTTGAAATGTTCGGCATCCTTGTTATTGCCTGGCAGTGGCTGGATATGGCCGGGGCTGCGGCAAACGCTTTAGAGATATCCTCCCTTAAAAAATCAGACGTATTGTTTTACGAGGGTAAAATCCATGTGGCAAGGTACTATTTTTCCCATGAAGTGCCCAAAATAAAAGCCTTGTCCCATACCCTGACCCACAGCAATGGGGTGACCCTGGATATGCCAGAGGCCTGTTTCACCGCTTAGGAACCCAAAAGGAAGGAAAAACAAAATGAACGAAGAAAAATCCACCAATCCCCTGGAATTTAAAGTAAACGATGGGATCGGATACCTGACCTTGAATCGCCCGGAAACCTATAATGCCTTTGATCTTCCCATGGTGGAAGCCTTCGAAACCTTTTTAAGGGAGCGAAGATACGATGAGACCACCCGGGTGATCATCCTTGATGGCGGCAGTGCCAAGGGCTTTTGTGCCGGCCTTGACACCAAGGGATATGCCCCGGAAATTTTTGCCATGTCACCGGTGAAGGCCTATGATGCCCAGGCCCGTATGAGCCGGCTGTTCCTTGCCATGCGTCAGCTGCCCCAGCCCATCATTGCCTGTATCCACGGGGCTGCCGCCGGCATCGGGTTTTCCCTGGCCATGGCCTCAGATATCCGGATACTGGCCGAGGATGCCCGGTTTTCAGCGGCGTATATCAATATTGGTCTTGGCGGGGCGGACATGGCCTCTTCTTATTTTCTGCCCCGTCTCATCGGAGCGGGAAGGGCCTATGAATACCTTCTCACCGGCAATTGGATGGATGCCTCAACGGCCATGGACCTGGGGTTTGCCTCCCGGGTGGTTAATAAGGAGGGGATGCTGAAAACAGCGGAAGGGCTGGCCAGAACCATGGTGGAAAAAAATCCCATGGGCCTTCGCATGACCAAGGAGGCCATCAACGTGAATCTGGATTGTGCCGGGCTTGAGGCGGCCTTGAACATTGAAGACAGAAATCAGATGATGATTGCCTATACCTACCGGATAAAATGAATATGGGGGTATCCCCTAAGACTCTTATCTTCGATTTTTGTGTTATTTTGGCAAATGAATCAAAAAACCTTTTTGGTTCTGGCTTGTCCAGGTTAGGAATGAGTCCTAAATAACTTTTCTAACCCGGGAGCGCGGGCGTCTCGCCCGCTCTGCAAAAACTTAAAGCGAGGCGGACGGGACGACCGCGCTCCCAGAGTTACCAAGCTGGGCAATATTTTCAGAAAAATGGTGGGCACATTATTTGAAACCCATTCCTTAATGTTCACGTTTGGGCCTGGCCCCAGGGCCCATTCTGGCCAGGGTTCAGTCCCGGGTTGTTTATTTTTTTGACAAATTACGGGCTGTGGCATACCCTGTTTGTTCATTAAACGATTTGACAAAAAAAACAACAAGGTATGGCTGATGAGAATATTACTGACCAATGATGATGGCTATAAAGCCCCCGGAATTAAGGCTCTTTATGATCGGTTTCGACTACACCATGAGGTGATCATGGTGGCCCCCAATGGTGAGCGAAGCGCCGTGGGTCACGGCATCACCATCAATGAACCCCTGCGCATGAGACAGATCCGCCAGGATGGCCAAAGCGTTATTTATGCTGTGGATGGAAAACCGGCGGACTGTGTAAAGCTGTCTTTGTTTGACATCTATGATACGCCGCCGGATCTGGTGATATCCGGTATTAATGCCGGGTCCAACACCGGTGTGAATATTCATTACTCCGGAACGGCAGGGGCCGCAAGGGAAGCCGCATTAAACGGTCTGCCCGCCCTGGCGGTTTCCATAAAGATTGGGGCTGTGATGGATTTTGATGGCATGGCCGCTTACACCGAAACCGTTGCCGCAAAGGTGCTTCAAAAGGGGCTTCCCCGCCACACGTTTTTGAATATTAATGCCCCGTCGGGGCTCATCCGGGCGACCAAGGGGGTGCGGTTGACCTGTCAGACCATGGAGAACATCTCCACCCAATTTGATAAACGGGAAGATCCCCGGGGACGATCGTATTTCTGGTACGGTAACATGCCCCCGGCCGGCAGAATGAAAACCTCTGATGACGCTGCCATCAACGAAGGCTTTATCTCCATTACCCCCCTGCAGTGCGATATTACCGATTACCGGTTCATGGAAGAGATGGATCTGGGAAAATAGGAATGCTCCCGCACAAAATGGCCATTCATCCAATAAAAGTGTAAAGTAGGAGTGAAGGTGCCCCTTATTTTTCAGATTGACAAACTTATAATATAAGGTAATATATAAGTTATGCATGAAATCAAATGGAAGAAGAAAGCATTAAAACAGCTTCGCAAAATTAAAGAGGCCCGTACACGGGAGACAATCTTCGATGCTGTGGGAGTGCTTAAGGAGTTTCCAAATTGCCAGAATGTTAAAAAGGTAAAAATCACAGAGCATTACCGGCTGAGAGTTGGCAACTGGCGGGTAATTTTTACCCCTGAATTAGAAATTATCTTCATTGAAGAGGTAAAAAGAAGAAATGAAAAGACCTACTAATGTACAGATTATAGAACAAAACGGCGTACCGGCTTTTGCCGTTATCCCATATGATGAATACCTGAAAGTCTTTCCAGAAATTGGAACGGAAGACGATACCGTACCCCATGAGGTTGTTGGCCTTATTATCAAAAAAGGCTATAACCTGATTAAAGCCTGGCGGATTCATTTGGGAATGACTCAGAAACAGGTGGCAGACAAGGCAGGGATCACACAGGCAGCCTTGTCCCAGATGGAAAGAACCGAGCAGGAAAAAAGAACCGCAACCCTTGAAAAACTGGCTCTGGCCATGGGACTTTCCGTTGAACAACTCAGGGATTGAATTGCAGATTTCCCAGTTAATGAAAAAAGGGGTGCATTCCCATTTTCCCGGTTTGACGCTTAATCAGAGAGGGGGCAGGCTTGCGTTATTGGTATTCAGATTTCAACGGTCTATTTCCAAATTTCCAACAAATTAGATTTTACTGAAATTCAAAGAAACAATATTTAAATATGGGATCTCAGGAGCATTCTTTGGCCTGTAATTAAAAAAAGTCGACTAAATCTTATTTTTAAAGTTGACAAAAGTTGACAGGACTTTTATCTTCATGCTATGAAGACGATATCAAATAAATCCTTGAATATTATAAAAATAAGATCTCAACTTGATGCCCTTGGTTTGTCCCAAGCAAATATAGCTGAGAAACTGGGTGTGACACGGCAGAGTGTGACAAACTGGATGCAGGAGAAAAAATTTCCCAGGCCGGGTGTTCTTTTGAAGCTGGCAAAAATTTTGGACCTCTCATTTGATGAAATCGTTTTAAAAATAGATATGTCAAATGAACCGGTTGTCGCCTTCAGAAAGAAGGGCCACCATAAAATATCAACGGAATATGTAGAAGATGCAAAGGACAAAGGCTTCCTTTTAGAGCAACTTGTTCCCTACCTGCCCTATGAAAAACTATCTGCACCTCCTGTTTTAATAGAACCCCGGTTGAATTACGAATATGTCCAGGCGGCGGCAAAAGAAGTGAGAACAGCCATAGGCAAGGAAAACAGTCCTAAAATAGATTTTAAGGACTTGATCAATTTTTTTAACAAACACCACGCAGTGATTATTCCCGTCTTTTGGGGCAATAAAAGCAATCATGAAAATGCACTGCATATCTATCTGCCCCGATCCAGGACAACATGGATTTACCTGAATCTTGACAGCAAAGTGCACGACTTTAAATTTTGGATGGCCCATGAACTCGGACATGTCAAAGCACCTGGCCTGGAAAATGAAGCAGCGGAGGATTTTGCAGATCTGTTTGCCGGTGCCCTCCTCGTCAATCAGGAACTGGCAAAACAAGAATATGATGCGTTAAGACGCCTTCCAAAAAAGAGTTATCAGGTTGCAAGGATCAAGGATCGAGCGGAAGAGTTGACCATATCACCATTGACCATCTACTATGAGATCAATAGATATGCTGAATATACGGAACAACCCATGTTTGATCTTGAAAACAATAATGCAATTTTTAAAGTGAATACCGCATTTTGCAACCAGTATAAAAATGTTGCAGAGCATTTGTTCGACACCCTGCCACCCCATGCCGGAGACTATATCAAGTCAGCTCTGGAATATTTTGAAAGTCCTTTTTTTGAAGCGCTCAAACAATTGGTTATAGACCAAAAAAAATCCATAGGCTTTCTACAGGCGATTTTGAATCTCATTCCTCCCGATGCCCATGCCCTGTATGAAGGTTTATTTTCATGAAGGCTACAATTCTGGTTGACACCTGTTCATATTTCCGACTGGCTCAAAGCATCAACCCCTTGTTGAAGAAACCTTTTTGTGAAGAAAAGCATGTGTTGGGTGTCATCAAAGAACTCAACCTGGAGTACAATAAAAATCCATCCCTGAAACATAAATTTTTTTGGGTGAATGAAGCTGAGTTTGTCGAAAACCGAAAGCGGTGTTTCAGTCTGTCTGTTCAACAAAAATCTGATATTAACAACACATTCTTTTTTTTGAGAGAAACGGCAAGGGAAGAGGGATATGGTGTGTCAAAGGTTGATCTGACAGCCCTTTCATATTCCGAGGTTCTTGGTATCTCCATTGTAACAGACGATACGGATATGCTGATGCTTGCCAAAGAATATGATATTCACACGTATACCTCTCTTCAAATCATGAAAGTCTTGTATGATTGCGGTGCAATAACCATGAGCCAGATTCACGCCATTGCTGAATTTTGGGTATATTTGAATGATACGCCCAAATCCTTTCGGAAAAGTTATAAAAAGTTGTTTAACGAACCCGCCCCAAAGTAAAAAATGTTGTACTACAAAACCCGTTTCCATTCCTCTCTTTTCATTTTTAACAAATTTGATATAGTCCCGGGTTGACAGGGAGTCAAACCAGAGAAAATTATGTTAAACCTGAATGGCTGTCCAACTGAAACCAGGAAAGAAAAATAAAATAGATGAAACCAATCGTTGATAAAGACAAGCTAAACAATCTCACCAATGAAATATGGAAATCTGCCGAAAGACTGAGGGGAAAATTCAAGGCCTATGAATACCAGGCGGTTATCCTTCCCATCATCGTTATCCGTCGTCTGGAGTGCGTCCTTATCCAGTGGCGGGAAAACCAGGCCGCAGAGCTCAGCCTCAAACGGCCGGATATGAAGGAAAAAGAGATCCAGGACCTGGTCAAAAAGTTAGAGCTCAATTCGAAAAAAGCCCCTTTTTATAATACCACCACCTGGACCCTGGAAAAAATCTGTGCCGAAGACCCCACCCTCATGGAAAAAAATTTCAGGGCCTATATCAAAGGGTTTTCTGAAAATGTTCAGGAAATCATCGACCATTTCAATTACAGGGAAGTCATCGGCCGCATGGTTAAAAATTCCCGGCTTTCTCCCATCCTGAATCAGTATGCCAGGGAGCCCCTGGGTCCGGAAGAGCTGACCAACCTTGAAATGGGGTATGTCTATGAAGAGTTGCTGCGGCGGTTTTCAGAGCAGAGTGGGGAGGAGGCGGGAGAGCATTTTACCCCCCGGGAGGTGATTCGTCTCATGGTCGAACTCCTTGAGATCCCCTTGCCAAAAAAACATATATCTATTTATGATCCTGCCTGCGGCACCGGCGGTATGCTAACAGTTGCCAAGGAGTATCTCTATGACAGGGCCAAAACCGATGTGGAAAAAAGAAATGTTCAGCAGCTTGTCACCCTCCATGGCCACGAGCTCCAGCCCGGCAACTATGCCATCTGTAAATCTGACATGCTCATCAAAGAAGAGGCGGCAAAGATCTTTTTTGGCAACTCCCTGATACCCGATGCCCAGAACAGCCCGGAACCCGGAGACCAATTGGCCACGGCCAAAGATAAGTTTGACTATATGTTATCAAATCCCCCCTTTGGGGTCACCTGGGGGGGCAAGGACGGGTATGAAAGGGAGGCCAGAAAATTTAAAACCACCCGGTACGCCGCCGGCATGCCCCGGACCAATGACGGGGCCTTTCTCTTTCTCCAGACCATGTTGGCTAAAATGAAGCCCTCAAAAATCGGGGGCAGTAAAATTGCCATCATTTTTAATGGTTCTCCCCTGAGTAACGGTGACTGTGGGTCCGGGGAAAGCGAGATCCGGCGGTGGATACTGGAAAACGACTGGCTGGATGCCATTGTTATGCTGCCGGACCAGCTTTTTTATAATACAGGCATCTTTACCTACATCTGGCTGCTGTCCAATAACAAGCCCAAAACCCATAAAAACAAAGTCATGCTCCTGGACGGCCGCCCCTTTTTTGAAAAAGAGCCCAAATCCTTTGGCAACAAGCGTCATCGCATATCTGCTGCCCACATGGCAGCCCTCAAAAACTATTATCAAAGGGGATGGAAAAAAGGGTTTGAAGATGACCATGTCAAGCTTTTCAACACCACGGATTTTGCCTTTCACAAGGTGTCCGTGGTTTTCTGGCAGACCGATGAAAATGATGACCCGGAGTTTGTTACCGAGCCCTATACCAAGGCCCTTACCTCGGCCAATATTAAAAAGGAACAGACCTTTTACGAGAGTGATCTGGATTTTTCCTTTGTTGTAAGATCAAGCCTGGGATCAGATTTAAAATCGGGTCTGACATTGAAAGTCCGGGAAACAGAAATAAACTTTACCCTGGCACCGGATGAACTGTTTTCCAAACGATATGAAAGGGAGGTCAAGGCGGCCTTTAAAGCGGAGATCAAGGCCCTCACAAAGGAATTAAAGACCGCTCCGGAAAAAAATAAAGTCATTAAGCGCTTTATCCGGGAGCTGGACGTAAGCGTGACCTTTACCCACCGGCACTATGTGTCTGACACCGAATATATTCCCTTTGGACAAGATATTGAAAAATTTTTGAAACGGGAAATAGATAAACCCGTTATCCGATGGAATGACAGTCCCCAGCTTGGGTATGAGATTTTGCCCAACAAATATTTTTATAAATATGAGCCCCCTAAACCGGCGGAGGAGTTGCTTAAAGAATTTTGGGAATTGGAGAAAGAGGCAGAAGAAATGATGAAAGGGTTAAAATGATTGATGTTTTAAAGAAAAATAGATGGCAAAAAACGAGATTAAAGAATGTCGCCAAGATAAACCATGCTTCTCTTGCTGCATCAACATTCCCTGAGTTTGTTTTGAGATATTTAGAAATATCAAATGTTAATTACAATGGAATTATTTCAGAACACAAAATACAAAGAATTCATTTTTCGAGTGCTCCCTCAAGGGCCAGGCGAATAGTTAGAGATGGTGATATAGTGATCTCATCTGTGCGGCCAAATTTGCAAGCGATTGCCTTGATTTCTTCGGCTTTCGACAATTTGATTGCATCAACTGGATTTTATGTTGTGTCACCAAACAAAAGTAAGCTTTTTTCAGAATATGCATACTATTTTTTTGTATCAGAAAAATCAAAACAATTCTTTGAATCTGTTGCAAAAGGGGTGGGTTATCCTGCTGTTGATGATAAAGATTTTATGAATCATTCTTTATGCTTACCAGAAATTAAAGAACAGAAATCTATTGCAAGATACCTTAATAAAAACTGTGCGTCCATCGACACCACCATCAGCATAAAACAAAAACAACTAAAAACGCTGGAGGCCCTGAAAAAATCCATTATCCATAAAGCTGTGACCCAGGGGCTGGATGATGGGGTTGGTATGAAGGATTCCGGGGTGGCATGGCTTGGGAAAATTCCAAAGCATTGGAAAGTAAAAATATTAAAAAGGGATTTTCAAGTAACTTTGGGAAAAATGCTTCAATCACAACCAAAAAATGAATTGGAAACAGAGGAATATTATTTACGTTCAGCAAATATCAAATGGGATGGTGTTGATATTTCCAATGTGAAAAAAATGTGGTTCTCTCCAATGGAAAAAGAAAAATTAAAACTGGAATCTGAAGATCTCCTTGTAAGTGAGGGGGGTGATGTGGGGAGGAGTTCTATTTGGAATGAAGAATTGCAAGATTGTTATATTCAAAATGCGATCAATAGGATACGTCCAAGATTAGGACAGAGTTCAAATCTATTTTTATACTATTGGTTATACACGCTGAAGCATAATGGCTATATTGATGCGATTGTCAGCCGAATAACGATCGCTCATTTAACTGCTGAAAAATTGGAAAAATTGATTTATTTATCTCCACCTTTAAGTGAACAAGTTTGTATCTCAAGCCACCTGAAGCAAAAAACCACCCAAATAGAGAAATTGAAGAAAAATATCGTAAAACAGATAGAAACCCTTGAACTTTATCGCAGATCCATCATACATGAATGTGTAACCGGAAAAAGAAGGATAACGGAAAAGGATCTAAAGGAGCCATAAAGCCATGGCGGACGGCCCGGAAAAAAAATTTCAGAAGCATATTGCATCATTCCTTGAAAAGGTTCACGGGTATATCCCCCTTACCTCCTCTGATACCCCTGATTCGGACTGGTATTTTCTTGAAGATCATCTTCTGGCCTTTATCCGGGCCACCCAGAAGGAAACCTTTCAAAAGCTGGCAGAAAATTACGGCAGCGATACCGGCGATGAAATCCTCCGGGCCTTGAAAAAGGAGCTGAAAACCGTTCCCCTGTGGCTGGTGATTCGAAAGGGCCTCATGGTCCGGGGCCTTGCCTTTCAACTTTATTATCCCATTCCCCGGTCAAAACAGAGTGAGGCCGCCAGATATTTTGGTGAGAATCGCATTTGCTTTAAAGAAGAAATGGTGATCAAGAAGGGAAAACGGCCTGATTTTGTCTTCTTTCTCAATGGCCTGCCCATCATCACCCTGGAGTTGAAACATGAGAAAAACCAGACCGTCCATGATGCCGTAGCCCAGTATGTGAACCGGGATCATGGGGACCGGATTTTCCAGCTTCCCTTTCTCCACATTGCCGCTGATACCTCGGATGTCATGGTGGCCACAGACCCTTCCCGGGAACATTATTTCAGGTGGCACAATACCGGGCTGAAAAATACCCCGGATACCACGGGAGAATATCCCGTGGAATTTTTGTACACAGATGTGCTGTCAAAGGAATCCATCCTCAAGGCACTCTCTTTTTATCTGATTTATGTTCCCCTTAGGGAGGCTGGGGCGGATAAACCGGAACAACCTGCCCAGACCATTTTTCCCCGGTTTCACCAGTCCAGGATGGTGGAAGCATTATCCCTGGATCTTGAAACGTATTTTGCAGACAACCGGCATTTGGGTAGAAAATATTTGATCCATCATTCAGCCGGGTCCGGGAAAACCCTGTCCATCTGCTGGCTGGCCGATCGTCTCCACAGCCTTTTCAGGCCTGGCACCAATGAAAAAATCGTTCAGTTGATCTTTATTCTCACCGACCGGAAATCCCTGGATAAAAATATCAAGGCGGATATGGAGAAACTGGTTCATCTTAAAGATGTGGTGGGCATCGCCAAAAAATCCGAGGATTTGAAACGGTTTATCCGCAAGGGAAGGGCACGGATCATCGTCACCACCCAGCAGAAATTTAAGTATATTCTAGATCAGATCCAGGGAGATGAGACCTTAAAAAAGCTTCGGGTGGCCTTTCTCATTGACGAGGCCCACAGATCCCAGGAAGGCAAGATGGCCATGGCTGTGAAGTTGCCCTTTCGTGATCCGGAACTCCCCGATGCCGACCCGGAGGATTTGGGTGAAAAAGATCCCCAAAAAGAGCTGTCCAGGATCATCCGGGCCAATGATAAAAATCAGATTTTTGTTGCCTTTACCGCCACCCCTTCCAGGTCTACCTTGACCCTTTTCGGGGAACCCTTTGATATCTATACCGAGGATGAAGCCATCCAGGAGGGGTATATTCTGGATGTGGCCACGGGCATCATTTCCTACAAGACTCTGTACCATCTTCATTGCCCTGTGATCCCCAAGCCGGATGAGGAAACTTTTTATCCCGCCGGTGTGGTAACCAAAGCCCTTAAAAATGTGGCATTCCAGGATGATGGGCTGATACAGTACAAAGCCGAGGTGATGCTCAGGATCTTTGAGGAGCGGGTGATGGGGCTGATTAATGGAAGGGCAAAGGCCATGGTTGTTGCAACCTCCAGGATTGCAGGTCTTCGGTATTTTAATCTTCTCAGGGAGAAACTGCTGGAGAGAAAAAGTGACTGTAAGGTTTTGTATGCCTTTTCACCCTTTGTCCATCCTGACACCAATCAAGTGATTACCGAGGCCGGGGTGAATCATCTGAATCCTGAAGAAGCCATTGAAGACCGGTTTGAAGGAGAAGAGTATCGGTTGCTGGTGGTGGCTAATAAGTTCCAGGAAGGGTTTGACCAGCCGCTTTTGGCAGGGATGTTTCTGGACAAGGCTGTGGTGGATCGGAATGCAGTCCAGACGGTATCCCGCCTGAACCGATGTCACAAGGACAAGGTCGAGGTGGTGGTGGTGGATTTTACCAACAATGCAAAAAGCATTCTAAAGGCCTTTCAAAAATATCGTAAATCCACCCCATTTGAGCTGGAGGAGCCGGACAAGAAGGATTGCCTTGATCTGTATGAAGCCATTCTTTCAAAAAAGATATTTGATCAGACCCATGCGGATCAAATGGCTGAGCTGGTGTCCCAGAACGATGATCCCCGTGTGCAGGAATGGGTGGCAAAGCTGCGGGGGCGCTTCCAGGAATGCCTGTTTGATCCGGATGAACGAAAATCCTTTGTCTATCTGTTGGAAAAATTTGTAAAAGTCTATTATTTTATGGCCGGTTTTTTCCAATACCCAACACATATCCCCGTCTTTGTTTCCTTTGCCGAGATTGTCGGACCCCAGCTGATTAAAAAGGGGGCGGTTTCTGATTTGATGAAATTGATTCGGAAAACAAAGGTGATCAAAGCCAATGTGGAATTTGTTGAGGAGGTCCGGAGCGGAGGGCCGGAGAAATTGGTGAAGAAAGGTCGCAAAGGGGCAGGTGTGCCCATTAAAAAGGTGACTCTCCAGGACGCCATTGATAAAATCCGAATGAAATTCACCATCTCAGATGAGGAAGCCATTATCATCCGGGAAGTGACCGAGGAAAAAATGCAGGATAAAACGATTTTAAATACCATCCGCATTCATAGGGAAGATGAATATTATATCCGGGATACTTACAAAGAAGAAATTGATCGACAGATACAGCAGGCCTATGAGGATCGGAACCGGTATGAAAAATTATTTGACCCTAAATATATGGATGACGGGGCAATCTTTGATATCATGGCCTATACCGTTATAGAAAGCGGGTTGCAGGCCGTCATGGCGGAATAGATCTCAATGAGAAAAAAAATACAGCAGATCCCCCCTGAAGAAAGACCCAGGGAAAAACTTTTGGAAAAGGGTGCTCGCATCCTTATGGATAAAGAACTTCTGGCAATTCTTCTGGGTAAGGGGAGCCAAGACCAGGATGTGATGACCCTGGCAGAAAAATTGATACCTGTGATTGATAAAAAAGGATTTCGGTTGACGGCGGAAGATCTGAAACAATTTAAGGGTGTTGGAGATGCAAAGGCGGCCATTGTTTTGGCAGCCATAGAGTTTACACGGCGGCGTATTAAGCCGGAAGGATTTAAAATCAATGCACCGGAAGATATTCTTCCCCATATCCGGCATTATGCAGATAGAAAACAAGAACATTTTTTATGTGCTTCCATCAATGGGGCCAATGAGGTGATGAATATCCGGGTGGTCTCCATCGGTCTGGTCAATACCACCCCGGTTCATCCCAGGGAGGTTTTTGCGGACCCCATTGTGGACAGGGCATCCGCAGTCATTGTGGCCCATAACCACCCTTCTGGAGATTTAGCCCCCAGTAAAGAAGATATTGCTTTGACACTACGGCTCATCGATGCTGGAAATATCCTTGGTATTCGATTGCTGGATCATGTGATTTTCAATAAAAAAACATATTTTAGCTTTAAAGAACAGGGCATTTTGGAAGAATTAAACTGAGACTTGAGCTTAAGTTTGCCTGATCCATCCTGTGTAAAAAACATGATTTCAAAAGGTTATCGATAGACTCCAGAATCCGTTATAATCAGCAATAATACTACAAAGATAAAACCACAAACAGGAGCGATTATGGATAAAAAATTGGTGCTGATCACTGGGTGGTCAACTGGTATCGGGCGTGCCCTTGCTGAGGAATTTCACAAATCGGGAATGTGCGTCGTTGCCACGGCCAGAAATGTAGAATCCATTGCCGATCTCCGGGATAAGGGAATAAAAACCCTGTCCCTGGATGTCAATCAGATGGCCCAGGTTCACCAAGTGGTCAATACTGTCCTTGCCGAAGAAAAGCGCATTGACATCTAGATATAGCAAGAGCAGTGTTCTTGGAAGTAAAAAAAGAAATGGAGACTTTTTTTGTTATGAAACGGACAATCATAATTGGCTTGTCACTCCTGCTGTTCGCCTTGCTATGTGCCTGCAGCCAGCAAGCTAAAAAACAACAGAACCTCGGTTCATTATTACCGGAAAGTATCGGCGAATGGCAGCAGGTTCAGCTGGTCACCGGCACCGAAGCCCTGGAACAAATCAACAGCCTGCATGGCAAAGATATTATCGTAGAAGCTGGGGCCATCGGCACCTACCAGCTAACGGGAAAACGCCCTGCCATGATCTGGATATCACGCAGCAAAACCGCGGATCTGACCAGAGAGCAGGCTGAGGTCATGGCAGATAAAATGGTGAGTAATCCTCGTTCACCATTCCATGACCCAGAAACCTTTATCAGTAACAAAATCAAAGTGTATAAGTTTTTTGGGATGGGACAAGTACACTATATTTTTTGCCAGGAACAACTGGGATACTGGATTTCAGCCCCACCAGAAAATGGAGAAAATCTGCTACTCTTTTTTTTAAAAAATGGATGAATTGACTCAATATGCATAGAAAGACCTCAAGACTCGGTCAAGTAAAAAATGAAAAGTTAACACATTTTTTCAACGCTGAATATATGTAAAAATACAACAAGCCACTTAACGCAAATATGAGAGACCCGTATGATTCAAAAGGAAAATGAATTCGGCCCCGAATATGCATCCGTTGGGGATGACACGTTTAAAATCAAATACCGAGCGAGCTGTTACTGCAAGACAGTCCAATACGAAGTGTGCGCGGATCCTGTTGATGCAAAGATATGCCATTGTCAGGTTTGCAAAAAATTGCACGGTGCCCCCATGCAGTGGGCAGCCATATTCCATAAGCATGACGTCAGGATAATCAACGGTGTCGACCATCTGCATTTCTACAAGAACGAATTGAATAAGCACGATAAAATCAAACATCGTTCAGTTGCAAAGCTTTTTCAGGTAAAGGGCAAGTCTGCTGTATGATACCTGAAGGGTAAAAATAAAATTTCAACAATAAGGAATCGGTCTTAAATAACTTGCCCTTTTTAAAACGCACTATCGTTGAAGGATAGCGCTTCCCAATTTTTAAATGGGGATGTTATTGCGGACTCATTCCTAAACAGGTCGCCCATGAAAGAGATGGGAATCTCCAAAATGACCTATAGTGGCAAGGGGATCTTCAGAAGCAGGCCTATGATAAGAATCATTATTGCTATTGACCTATCCAAGGTTATGAGCTAAAAATTAATTCAACTTGGAATGGAAAAAATCAAATCTCTTCCCAAGCGTATTCTTTTTGTCGGGGTGCCCACCATGTACTGGGCGCTTCTAAATTTTGCCATCCTTCATTTTCCGCTTTACAGTTTGTGAAATAATAATGCATTTTTGAAGGGCAAAAAAATTTTGGCATCCTTCAAAAATGTTTTACACTTTTTTTGATCATGACCCATTTATAGGGGCTTTTTCTCAAAAGACTGTAAACTACTTTGGAGGTGATATGAAGGATACCAAAAAAAAAATTGGAGATTATCATGGAATTTTTACCCATAGGCACCATTGAAACACCGTTTAAAGATAGGGAAGGCATGCCCATTCAGTCCTCGGGGGCCAAAGGCATCAAGGGCAAGATTTATATTAATCCGGCCTATGAAGAGGGGCTGGCAGACATCGACGGATTTTCCCACCTTATTCTTCTTTACCATTTCCACAAGTCAAAAGGCTTTGACCTCATGGTCACCCCTTTTCTTGACAAGACCCAGAGGGGGGTGTTTGCCACCCGGGCACCAAGGCGCCCCAACGCCATCGGCCTGTCCATCGTCAGACTCATGTCCAGGACAGGTAATATTTTGGAAATACAGGATATTGATGTACTTGACAATACCCCCCTCCTTGATATTAAACCCTATGTACCTGGATTTGACACCAAAACTGTCACCTCCACAGGCTGGCTGGAAAAGACCCAGGCAAAAGCCCAGAACATGAAATCTGACACCAGGTTTATGGACTGATTCAAACACCTATGCAAAAGCTGGAGAAAAGGATTGAAGCCAACGGATATTAATGACCCTGAATATTTCCATCGCATAATCGATTGCCAGTTCGCATGTCCGGCCCATACCCCGGTACCCGAATACATCAGACTTATTGCTGAAAAAAATATGCCCAAGCCTATATGATCAACTGGGAATCCAATGTTTTCCCCGGAATTTTAGGCCGGGTGTGTGACAGGCCCTGCGAACCTGCCTGTAGAAGGGGACGGGTGGAAGAAAAAGCCGTTGCCATCTGCCGCCTTAAACGGGTGTGTGCGGATAATAAAGTGCTGGTTAAATATTAAAGCGATAATCTTTATTTTTTGGCCGTTTTTAAGTCTTAAACGGTCATTTTTACCCCCAAAATTGGTGGTTTAAGGACTGCTTAAAATCTCTGAAGGTTTTTAAAATGGCACGAGCAAAAAGACATTATTTACCAGGGCATATCGCATCATCGATGTCACAAAAAAGAATTTCTTTTAAAATTTGTCAGGGACAGGCGCCGATGGGTTGAGTGGTTGTTTGAGGCAAGAAAACGATATGGATTGAAGATTCTCAATTATATTGTGACATCAAATCATATTCACCTGCTTGTTGATGGGCGTCGGCGTCATGTCATACCTGAATCAATAAGGCTCATTGCCGGAAGGACGGCACAGGAATATAATCGGCGAAAGAAAAGAAATGGGGTATTCTGGGAAGATCGGTATTATGCAACTGCTGTTGAACAGGACGACCATCTGATTAAATGTTTGATATATATTGATTTAAATATGGTCAGAACCGGTATTGCAGACCAGCACTTCAGAGTGGGAATTCAGCGGGTATAATGAAATTCAGAATTCGCGCCAGAGATACCGGATTATTGATTATGAGTCCATGAAGAATTGATTCGGTTTTTCAGATTTAAATCACATGAAGGAATCTCATCAGAAATGGATTAATGAGGCTTTGGAAATGACAGTTTAAGACGTGAAAACCATTGGACACAAAGCGTAGCTGTGAGTGACAAAAAATTTTTACAATTTGCCGTAGCTCGAAAAATAGTGAATCAACAACTGCCATTTCCGGAACGCTGGCATGGAATTTTTTCCCTTGCACAGATCCTCCTCATCGAAAATCAAATTTTGTTTTCAGCAGGATCCTTGTTTTTTCATTCACCGGAAGTGTGGCAAGGGCCTGTCGGGATACCCACCGGGCATCCAGCGCATCATCTCCTGCCACGGGTTCGCCACTGAGGTAGTCTCCTGCCACATCAACAATATGGTAGTGATATCGGACCTTGTGAAGGTGATCCCTTTCAATGGAATCAAAGGCAAATACCGTCTCCCGGGGGGTGATGATCACCCCGGTCTCTTCCATGACTTCCCGTTGGGCTGCCTCCTGAATGGTTTCACCCAGTCGTACTCGTCCGCCGGGGATGGCCCAGACCCCTTGTGACGGGGGATTCTTCCGCTTGACCAGCAATACATGATCATCCTTGAAAACAATAGCTCCCACGGCCAGCACTGGGTGGGCCGGATACAGCCGGGTGCTGACGGGCAGACGGCGATGTTTCAGCAGGTACCGTAACCATTTGACCGGAAAAAGCATGGACACCGTGGCAGCATATTGATCATAGGTCCCTTTCATGGTTTTTTTGAGTTTTCTGTCCTCCAGCATGGCCCCTACCACAAAGTAAATGCTTAAAATGGTATTGACCATGACATCGGCAATGGTCATCCGGGCCTGGTAAGTCCAGATTAGAAAAATGCCGCCCAGGTACCAGGGATGGCGGGTGACTGTGAGGATTCCTCTGGTTTTAAAGGGGATGGTATCGTTGGATGATGAAAACGGCCTTTGGCGGATTTGGCGTAGACCTGTGAAATGCTTCAGATCGTACACCCTGGCACCCATGACGAACAGCATCAGTGAGGTGAGCAATAAAGCGATTCGGATGGTCTGCAAGGGGCCTTGCGCAATAAGGCACACGGGGCTGTCGATCCCCCGGCCGTATAGATAAACCGGTAAAAGGGTGACCATGGCCACGGCATTGAAAAACAGGCGATAAAATCGGTACGTCTGACCCAGACGGTGTTCCAGGTAATTGGTGACGGTGAGGGAGATCATGGCGCTGTGCAGTGTACACCAGATGATCCACAGGACAGCCAGTAACAGGTGTGTGATAATCATGTCTGGAAAAATATCAGCCCCTGAAGGAGGTGTAAAGGGGAATTCAGAGCATGCACTGGAATTTATCCTCATTAGCTCGGCATCCTTCATTTTTTGTCTGCTGTGATCCCATTACATTCTTGATTTTTTTGCCTTTATTGAAGATTTTCGGCTATACATAGGAGTCTGTCGTGCAAGGATTGAAATAAAACGAGAGCTATCTGAGGCAAATAATGTATAGTCGTTTTTTTCGGATTCAATGAAAGACCATTTAAGCTGGTGCCCAACCCTGCCTATCTGTATATGAATCACAGTCACCAGGAGACCATGCCCCACCTGGTTTATGCCCTGGACTCCGAGGACGGCTTTGTTGAAATCACCGGAGAGGTGGGTACCGGTAAAACCACCCTTTGCCGCTCGTTTATAGAAGGTTTGGATAAGAATACCGAAGTTGCGTACATTTTCAATCCAGTGCTTGACCCGGTGGAACTGCTTCGGGCAGTGAATACAGAATTTGGTATCAGCGATGATGGACAGAACACAAGAGAGTTGATCAATTCCCTGAATGCCTTTTTGATTGAAAAAAAAGCACATGCCAGGGAGGGGATTCTGGTCATTGATGAGGCCCAGATCCTCACCCGCAACGAGTTGGAACAGATTCGATTGATCTCCAACCTGGAAACCACCAGAGTATGACGGGAACACCCGGAATGCAATTACCCAGATCCAGCGCCGATATGGTTTGCCCATTGACGGTGTGGTTGGTTCCATGACTAAAATTGCGATCTATAAAGAGAAAAAATCATTGGTGATACCCAGCCTGAAAAAATCTGGGATATTATTCAAAGGAGGATTGCATCCAACAGTATACGGTGATTCAGATAAATCAGGGGGATATTATTCTTGGGAAAGGCCTGAAAAGGTGGAAAATATTATTTTGACACTTTGGCCGATGTCGTGATCAATCCTTGACGTATAACGCCCATCTCCTTACGAACACAACGAATAATGAAAAAGCAGTTTCTGTCAACACCCAACACCCAACACCCAATACCCAATACCCAATACCCAGCACCCAACACCCAGCACCCAACACCCAGCACCCAATACCCAATACCCAGCACCCAGTACCCAATACCCAGCACCTGCTTTTTCATATATACGGAATAATGGTACTCAATCCTGCCGCATTCTTAAAAAAGAAGCAAATCTGGGAATGCCGTTTTTGGTCAATCCATGATATTTAAATGTCACCGTTGAACCGGGTTGCGGAGGCGTCTGTCTGATTTCATCGGAAAAACCTGTACCGATTTTGAAGGTGATACCGTTTCCAAGTTTTACAGTCAGTGATCCCATTACATTTTCGTATTTCCCCTGACCCTTGTTGATGCTGACAACAATTCCCTCCATATCCTGAAAATTTTTTACTTTAAGGATATGGGGGCTGCGCCCGGTGTGGTAGGGAACGTCTGGGTTTTTAACAATTACACCCTCACCTCCCACGGACTCCACATTTTTTAAAAAATCTTCCATATCTGCTTTTTCTTTAATCCGAATTTGAGGGATCATCCGGGCATGGGCATTTTTATGGGCTTCAAACCATGTGCGTGCCCGTTTGAGCCGGGAGAGAAAATCGCCTTTTTCCGTGGGGACTTCAAAAATATTATAGGTGATATGTTTCCATCCTTTTCCCGGAGTCTGGTCCATCACCACGGACTGGATAAATTCAAAGTCGCTTCTTTTGCTCCAGAGTTCACCGTCAAGGGGAAAGGGCGGAAAGTTCTGAGTGAACCATGCTGGTGGATTCAAGGGGAGGCCTTTCCGGGTATACATCCGAGTACCATCCCAATATCCCCTGATACCGTCCAGTTTTTCACTCATCATCCATCCGGTGATATTTTCCTGATGGGAATAGGCCTGGGGTTTTTGCAGGGCGGGTTCCCCTGCAAAAACGGATGAAAAAGAAAACAGGGACAGAATCAGATATGCTCTGGTCAGACTATTGAAGGAACATTGTTTGAATATTTTTAGTATGTGCATAAAAACCTTTAGTGTTTTGGCATCCTTCATGTCAACCCCAAAATGGGGGTTTGTTATAATCTGGGCCATTCTGGGGTGGGTTCAGGTTCCCGACAGCGTAATACCAGATCCTTGAGGGTCATTTCTTTTAATCCTTTTTTCATTATGGTTTCAATCTGTTGGCAGGTCTCCACCGCCACGCTGGTGTGGGTGAGGGGGAGGACTGGACATGATACCTCTCCGGCATGGCGTATTCTGGTAAAGATTTCGGCGATGGTGAGGGTTTCCGGGGAACGAGCTGGCTGACAGGTGGGAAGGTTGCCAGTGTTGCAGGGCTCCGATACAAAGCCAATTTTTTTCAGCAGGTGAATGATCCGTCCGCAAAGCCGGGGAGGAATGCCAAGTTGGCGGGAGAGCTGTTCATGGCTTAATGGAGGATCTCCCCTGGAAAAATCATCTGCCAGGATGATCAGCAGGGCCAGGGCTATCTGTTCAAAATTGTTGTGGCTGACCTGGAATCGTCGTAGATTTCGTCCATTGGCCCGCAGGTTCTGGCGGGCATAAGAGACCTCCAGGCCTAACAGTACGATTACCCAGGAAATATACAGCCATACCATGAAAATCGGCAGGGCCGCCATGGTGCCGTAAATGGCATTGTATTTACCCACCCCCACCTGGAAATGGACATATCCCACCTGGGCCAGTTGCCACAGGGTGCCCCCCACGATGCCGCCCACAAAAGCGGCGTGCCATTCCACCTTGATATTGGACATGAACACATAGAGCCCCGTAAATGCCAGCCACATGAAAATAAATGGTACCACCTTGAAGAAAAACAAGATGGAGTCCCCCACCAGCTGGAGGCTCATGAGTTGCTGAACCACTTTGTTGCTGGCCAGGGTGGATGTCATGGAGATGGCGCTGATAATTAATACCGGAGCGATGAGAATTACAGACAGGTAGTCAGAAAAACGTCTCAGCAGGGGCCGCACCCCTTCAACCCCCCAGATATGGTTGAAGGTCTTTTCCACATTGGTCAAAAGAGACACCACCGCAATGATGAGAAACACAAGGCCATAGGCCCCCAGCTGGGTCATCTGGGTGTTGTTGATATACCCCAGAATTGCTTCGGCCACCTGGCCATCCCCCACATTGAGTTTTTCGATGATCCAGGGCTGTAAGAGATTTTGAACTCCAAAGGCCTTGAGCAGGGCAAAGGTAAGCCCTAAAAGGGGAACCAGGGAGAGCATGGTGTAATAGGTCAGGGCCGATGCCCGCAGCAGGCACTGGTTTGTTGTGAAATCTTGAATGACAAGGATAATAGTTTGAACAAGTTGCAGTACAATGCGCTGGAACAGGGGCAGAGCTGCCGGATTTTGTTCCCAGAGCAGATATTTCATCCGATTTTCCAGGGCGGCCTGCATGATTTCAAATTTAAACATATGCTTCCTTTTTCTCGGATGATAATTTCAGAATACCGTCCATATGCCATGAGTAGCGGGTGATCGTGGAAGGCTTCTACCTTCTAAAAAATATGCTTTCATGAAAACGGGTGATGGTGGGATTGCCCGGAAAAAGTGGCCTTGGCGGTGGTATACTTGCCATTCATCCGGGTCAATACAGTATCGGTGTCAATGCTTTGTTTTAGATCTTCAGCTATCAGTGTCCTGTCTTTGTAAAGGGAACCCGTCAGCCGTTTATTTTCCGGTCCCACTCAAATTCACTTGTCGTCACCGTATCTTCCATGCGACGGATGCGCCTTTCCAGGGATTCAAATCGTGTCTTCAAGGTGCGGATGGCCCCGGTTCTTGAATTTATATAAGTGTCATAAAAGTCCTTTTCTCCATCGGTTTCAAGGGGTTTCACCGGCCTTGGTTTCATGAGAAAAGAGGCCGCAATATAGATGCCGATGACGGGCCACAGCCCGCTGAAAAACAGGGTTACTACAAAGATAATGCGTACCCACACCACAGACACCTGAAAATGCTCACTGATACCCTTGCACACCCCCATGATGATGCCGTTCCGGGAGCGGAATATGCCCCCGGAATTTCTGGGACCAAATGCCCTCCTCATGCCAAAACCACGGGGAGATGCCCTGTGATGCCATTTTTGTTGTTGATGTCCTCTCCTCATTTTGTCTCCTTTGCCTTGTATTCCATAAGAATGGTTTCAAGGGCCTCCACCCGTTGTTCCATTCGGGATAATCCGTTGTATATTTCCTGAATCATGGCGGCCTCTTCATTCTGTGTTTTTTTGTCCCTGCTGAAGGTGCCGGTCTGGCGCATGCGAAAGATCATCAAAAGGGTACCGGCAATAATGAGCAGGCACAGAATGATACCGCTGAATACAATGCCTGTGGTTAAAACATGATGCATAAAAGTTATCTCCTGTGGGGTTCATGCCCGGTGAAAAATTCACCATGTGTTCCTGGAATCAGTTCTGCCGGGGTGTTTCCTTGGAGCGGGCAGCTTTCAGGCGGTTAAGTTCCTTTTCAATGTCATCGTCCATGATAATCTCTTCAAATTTCTCGTCAAGACTTGATTTGGTTCCATAGTTTACCAGATCAGCTTCGGCCTCCATCTGTTCGATGCGGCTTTCCATCTGATCGAATCGGGCCATGGTTTCGTGGTTATCCATGCGCCGGATATCTTCCTGGGCCTTTTTTTTACGTTGGGCGTGAATGTGCCGTTGCACGAGCATGCGCTGTTTTTCCCTGGAGGTTTTGAGTTTGTCTTCCAGTTGTCGGATTTCTTCCTGGTACTGATCCACCAGAGAGGCGTGCTGGGTGAATTCCTGCTCCAGGTTGTCAATTTTGGTTGCGAATCGGCGTTTCTCAAGCAGGGCTTCCCGGGCAAGATCATCTCGCCCCTTGACGACGGCAAGTTCCGCTCTGGTGTTCCACTGATCCAGGCGTTCCCGGACACTGTCCAGGTTGCGTTGAACCTTTTTTTTGCTGGCAATGGCCCCGGCACAGGAAGTTTTCAGCTCCACCAGTGTGTCTTCAATCTCCCGGATCATCATTTTGATCATTTTCTCCGGATCTTCTGCCTTGTCCAGCATGGAATTCATGTTGGCGGTGATAATATCTTTGAATCTTGTGAATATACCCATGATAAATTCTCCATTCTATGGTTAATTCCTTTGGGGTCAATCCCTTTGGCTTTTTGTTGCAGGGCAATAACACCCATAAGCCAAGCCTGACCCCATTTTGTTCTCCTGGCTTGATTAGTAGCAGAAACCGTGCCAGGCCGACAAAAAATGCAATGATGAGCGTTTCAATTTTCGTTGTGGTAGGTGGTTACTGTCATGCATATTTTTTTATATGAAACAGTGGGTACTGGGTTTTGGGTTCTAGGTACTGGGTTCTAACAGCAACTACTTTTTCATTGTTCGTTGTGCCTGGTGGTTACAGCCATGTGGATTTTTTATATGAAAAGGCAGCCTCCAAGGCAACTTCAGCAGAGTCGCCCCCCCCGACGGGCAATAGGAACCGGACCATTGAGCTGTCTATAGTTCCGGTCCGGGCCCATTGCCCGTTATAAAGAAACGCCACAGGGCAAAAATGCCTTGACCATGTAAAAGGAGATTGTTAGTGATAATCCATAAAGTTTTGGATATTAACCATATTATGGTAAAAAAACCATGAACTCTCATCCCTATACCCAGCAATCGACCCCCACCGAGGCCCTGGGGCAGTCCGAGGCCTTTCTGGATTTCCAGGAGCGCTTGTCCCGGGTGGCCCCCATAGACCGGCCTGTGCTCATCCTTGGGGAAAGGGGAACTGGTAAGGAGCTGGCCGCAGCCCGACTCCATTTTTTATCCCGGCGCTGGCAGGGACCCCGGGTGACATTAAATTGTGCATCTCTTGCCCCATCCCTTGTGGAAACAGAATTGTTCGGCCATGAAAAAGGTGCCTTTACCGGGGCACTCCAGCGCCGCACCGGTCGGTTTGAGGCCGCGCACAAGGGTACCCTGTTTCTGGATGAAATCGGTACCGTACCCATGGAAGTCCAGGAAAAAATTTTACGGGTGGTGGAATATGGTGAGTTTGAACGGGTGGGCGGTTCCGCACCTTTAGAGGTTGATGTCCGCATTGTCAGCGCCACCAATGCTGATCTTCCGACTATGGCCCGGCAGGGCCGGTTTAAAGAAGATCTGCTGGATCGCCTCTCCTTTGAGGTATTGTTTGTGCCCCCCCTGCGGGAACGAAAGGGGGATGTGGCCTTGCTGGCCCGGCATTTTGCCGTGCGCATGTCCTATGAGCTTGGCAGGGATCATATCCCCGAATTCAGCTGTCAGGCTATGAAACATCTGGAAAGTCATCCCTGGCATGGCAATGTCCGGGAGTTGAAAAATGTGGTGGAGCGGGCCGTTTACAGGGCCCGGGGCCGGGTGATTCACCAGATTGTTTTTGATCCTTTTATTTCCCCCTATGAAGTGCCGGGGCGAAAACAGGCATCCCTGTCAAGGGCACTTTCAGAAACGGCAATCGTCAACAGTACTGTCAACAACATTCCGGAAAGATCATTGCCGGCAGCCAGAGATGCCCTGGAAATTTCTATGTTGAAAACGGCTCTTGAAAGCTCCCGTTATAATCAAAAACAAGCGGCAAAACGGCTGGGCATTTCCTATGATCAACTCCGGGGTCTGTACCGGAAACACAAGAACCATCTGTCGTTTTGAATGGGTATCTTTCCATTTCGTCTGCGTCATAGCCTTTTATGCTGATTTTCAGCCTGACCCCATCGACTGACATATCTTTACCAAACCGGGAAAATGGGGATGCACCCTGTTGAATTGTCAGGATTGACTATAACACCCCTCATCTGCCACAATTAGTGGACCAGTAGCTAAAGGTTATGGTATTAAATACTGGGCATTTTTACCTTTGCCAGTTGACTCCTCCTGGAGCAATAATCCCTTTTTTCTGGGGGTATTGCCTCCAAAGTGTAAAGTTCGCTGGAGCTGATATGAAGCATGCCAACGACTGAACCATTATTAACGGGGTTTATGCTTGAAAATTTAAAACCCAGAACTCAAAACCCAGAATCCAAAACTATATACCCAACCAGGATCTTTAAATAATGCCGCAAAAAACAAATATCATACCCACCCTGAAGCACTGGCTTACCTCCCACCGTGTTGAGCTGGATGCCCTTGTGTTTGACATTGATGGGGTACTGCTTGTCAAAGGTCGGGCCGCCCCGGGCAGCAAAGATCTTCTGGCACTGCTCCGAAAGGAAAAAATCCCCTTTTACCTGCTCACCAACGATGGAGATCATTCCACACAGGAAAAATCAGAGATTTTAAATGACTCGGGCATTGATGTTCATCCCCGGGAAATTGTCTCCTGTGCCGACGGCCTGGTGGAACTGTTTCGTAAAAAAAAGCCTTCTTTGGCCCCTTTTTTTATCATGGGCAATCTTGGCACTCCCTGTTTTGCCGAAAAAGCGGGTCTGTCCACCACAAGGGATCTTGATAAAATTCACCAGTGTCAGGGTATTATCGTGGGGGAAAAGGGCTATGACTGGGAACCCGCCATCAATGCCGCAGTGAATTTTTTTGTGAAAAATCCCCAATCTCCCCTGATTGTTCCCAATCCCGATGAGTATTACCCGGGCAATGCCGGGCAGCTGTGCATCGGTGCCGGCGGGGTGGGGCGATTTATCTCCCATGTGCTGGAAAGCTATGGGATAAAGGTGGATCCTCTTTATCTTGGAAAACCCTTTGCCCCTATATTTAAGAAAACTCATACCCTGCTTGAACAGCGGTATGGCAGACAGATTGCCCGGGATCGGGTATTAATGACCGGTGATTTCATCAAATCGGATGTGCAGGGAGCCTTGAATTTCGGCTATCGTTCGGCTTTGGTCCTCACCGGGGTGACCACCGCGGAAATGGTGGAAAAATCCGATGTTCACCCGGATTTGGTTTTTCAGGCATTGGGATGATTTAAAATACAAGCCTGACACCGGTTGCTCCAGCTGCAGGAAAACCGGATCATCACGTCTTACCGAGGGAGATGGGTGCCTCTTAACGCAGAAAAGAGATTTTGCATCCATGGAATCAAGATCATGCACATAGACCAAGACCATCAGATTCGATTTCATCGGTTTTTATTTGTACTGCTGATTATGATTTTCATCACAGGGCTTCCCGGAGAGGCTGCTGGTGTAGATCGACAACGTCCCATTCGTGGCAATATAGTTATTGGTGGAGATGCTGATTATCCTCCCTTTGAATATCTGGATGATGCGGGGCAACCGGCTGGTTTTATTGTGGACATCAGCTGTGCCATTGCTCGGGAAGTGGGGCTTGATATCACCTTTCGACTGGATTCCTGGGTTAAGGTTTTAGATGATCTGGAAACCGGCCGTGTTAATGTGCTCCAGGGAATGTTTTATTCTTCTGATCGGGATATGAAATATGATTTTACCCAGGCTCATTCGGTGAATAATTATGTGGTGGTGGTGCGCAAAGGTGAAAGAAAGATTCCCTCGGGCCTGTCGGAATTGAAGGATCTCCACATTGTCGTTCAAAAGAGCGACATCATGCATGAATTTGCCATAAAAAACAAACTGGGACATCCGCTTTCAGTGGTGGATAATCCACAGTGTGCGCTTAGTAAACTCGCCGGTGGCAGGTACGATTGTGCACTGATGGCCAGAGTCCCTACACTTTATCTCATACATAAAAATGGCTGGGATGATTTTGACCTGGGTAAAAAACCAATTTTGACCACCCAGTACTGCTATGCCGTTCCTGATAATCATAAGGCACTTCTGGCCCAGTTTAGTGAAGGACTTAATATAATTGAAGAAAATGGTGAATATCGACGTATCTATGAGAAGTGGTTGGGAATCTATCAGGCCCCATATCCCGATTTCTCAACCATTTTGGGCTATGTTGTCATGGTTGCGGTTCCCCTGATACTGCTGGCCCTGCTTTTTTTCCTCTGGTCATGGTCTTTACGAAAGCAGGTGGCAAACAGAACTCTGGCCCTTGGCAGGCGGGAAAAACAATACCGCCTCCTGGCAGACAATACCCTTGATGTGATCTGGACCACGAACCTTGATTTTGAGTTTACCTATGTTAATCCTGCCGTTACTGCCTTAACGGGCTATTCCCCTGGAGAATGGATCGGCAGCCGTCTGTCGGACCATTGTGATCAGGATAATTTTATCCGAATAACCCGGGTGATCTCCCATGCAATGTCCCGGGGGAAAAGGGATACAGGTACAATTTTTGACGTTGGGATATTGAAAAAAGATGGGGGGGTGATATGGGTGGAAATTCATGGCAGAATTATTTATGACGAGGCGGATACACCGGTGGGGCTCCAGGGGGTTGCCCGGGATGTTTCTGAACGAAAAGCCTCTGAGGAAAAGCACCATTTACTGGAAACCCAGCTGGCCCAGGCCCGGAAAATGGAGTCCGTGGGTCGTCTGGCCGGGGGGGTGGCCCACGATTATAACAATATGCTCAGTATAATCATTGGGTATGCCGAAATGGGGCAGAGAACTGTCTCCTCCAATGATCTGTTGTACGACTATTTTGAGGCAATTCTTACCGCTGCCAGGCGTTCAACGGACATTACCCGGCAGTTACTGGCCTTTGCCCGCAAGCAGACCATTGTCCCCAAGGTGCTGGATCTAAATGATACGCTTGAAAGCATGCTCAAGATGGTTAGACGTCTCATCGGTGAGGATATTGATCTGGCCTGGCGACCGGGGACCGGAGTGTGGCCGGTTAAAATGGATCCTTCCCAGGTGGATCAGATTCTGGTGAATTTATGCGTAAATGCCCGGGATGCCATTGCCGGTGTGGGTAAAATCACAATAGAAACAAAAAATGTCTCTTTTGACGGAGCCTATTGCCGGGACCATGCGGGGTTTATTCCGGGTGAGTATATTCTGCTTGCCGTGAGCGACGATGGAACGGGGATGTCCCCGGATACGGTGGAAAATATCTTTGAACCTTTCTTTACCACCAAGGATCCAGGTAAGGGCACCGGACTGGGCCTTGCCACAGTGTATGGTATTGTCAAGCAAAACCAGGGATTTATCAATGTTTACAGTGAGCTGGAAAAGGGTTCCACCATCAGGATTTACCTTCCCCGGCATCTGGATGGGGTCTCCGGGAAAATGCCTGCACCTGCCGTGGAAATGCCGTTGAGTCAAGGGGAGAAGGTGCTGCTTGTTGAGGATGATGGTGCCATTCTGGATCTGTGCAAACAAATGCTTGAGAACATGGGTTATACAGTATGGACAGCCGACTCGCCGGGGGCAGCCCTGGCCATGGCCGGAGACATCGCCCATCAGATTGAGCTGCTCATTACCGATGTGGTGATGCCGTACATGAACGGCCGGGATCTGGCCGGTGAGTTTCTGGCCATAAATGCGGACCTTAAAATACTTTTCATGTCCGGCTATACCGCCAATGTCATTGGTCACCGGGGTGTATTGGATAAGGGTGTTAATTTTATTGCGAAACCATTTTCCCAGAAAGAACTGGCCATTAAAGTGCGGGAAATTCTGGACAATTAGATTTTTATCTCTGGTTTTTGTGTTATTTGGGCAAGAAAATCAGAAAATTTTTTTGCTTTTGGTTTGTTCAGGTTCGTAGGGGAGGTGGCAGGCTTGCCTTATTGGGATTATCGATGCTTTTGGCATTGTGGTCGGTAAATCCAATAAAAAAAAATGACTCCCATTGGCCCGCCAACGGTTACAGATACACCATGTTGTGATCAAGTCTGGAAAATTTAATTCATGAGAGAAAGGGATATTAGATGTTGATAATCGGTCATAGAGGGTCTGCTGGGACATCCCCGGAAAACACTCTTAAATCATTTGAAGAAGCCGTGCAGGCCGGGGCCGATGCTCTGGAGCTGGATGTGCAGGTCTGCCGTACAGGGGAGATTGTGGTCATACATGACATGCGGGTGGATCGCACCACCGACGGCAAGGGGCTGGTTTCTGCATTGAGTTTTGCTGAGCTGCTCCGTCTCGACGCCGGAGAAAAAGAAAGAATTCCCACTCTCCAGGAGGTCCTGGACCTGGTGGACAACCGCATTGAAATTCATGTGGAGCTGAAAAGTGCCGGAACCAGTGAAAAAACGGCCTGCCTTTTAAACCGGTATGTCAAAGAGGGCAGGTACACCTTTGACCGGTTTGTGATCAGTTCGTTCAATCACCATGAACTGTTGAATTTCAGGAAATTTAACAAAGAATGCCGTATGGCCGCCCTGATGGCCCACACCCCTTTGAATTACGCGGATATCATTGAAAAAGACTCACTGCAACTCTGGTCTTTGAACCTGGATATAGACAACACCAGCCCAGAATATGTCCGGTCGGCCCATGAAAAAGGATATCGGTTTCTGGTTTACACGGTCAATGATCTGGAAGATAAAAATCGTTTGGAAGAGATGGGGGTTGACGGGGTATTTACCAATTTCCCGGCCCGGTTTATGTCCGTATAACGGGCATAAACCATAGATACAACAAATAATAAAAATGCCATCCCCTCTGGCGGTCCAATATGACCCCGGACCGTTGGCGCTCCATTTGCCCTGCCGGTCTAAAAAAGTGGGGTTGATTATAACAAAAGCCTGAACACACCCCAGGGAGGCCAGGGTTACGATCAATTCCACCAAGATGATTATTGATTACCAGTCAATGGGAAAATAATCCTTTAAAAATTTACCGCACCAGTGCTTGCCGGTAAGGATGCCGTTAAAAAAGGGATCACAGATCCGGGCTGCACCATCCACAATATCAAGGGGTGGCTGAAAATCATGGTGTTCTTCTTTTAATCGGGCCAGGATTGCGGGATCTTCATCTGTCACCCAGCCCGTGTCCACGGCATTCATGAAAATCCCGTAGCGGGCCAGATCACTGGCTGCCGTGTGGGTAAGCATGTTCAGGGCAGCTTTGGCCATATTGGTATGGGGATGGCGGCTTCCCTTTTTAAATCTTAAAAATTTGCCCTCCATGGCAGACACGTTGACAATGTGCTTCTGCCCGGTATTGTCCTGCTTCATCAGTTCTGTCAGCCGGTTGCACAGCACAAAGGGGGCCACGGCATTGACCAGCTGTATTTCAAGCATTTCAGCGGTGGGAACCTCTCCCAGTCGCAGCCGCCAGGAATTTGTTTTTCTAAGGTCCACCTGCTGGAGATCTGCATCCAGTTGTCCGGTCGGAAACACTTCTGGTACATCCAGGGAGTGATCATAGGCGTAAGGGATCTGGGACAGCTGAGCAGACAGGCGCAGTCCCACCCCGGGTGCAGCACCGTTCCAGGTGACGGGCAGGGCTTTTTCCCTGGCCACATTGTCTGTGTTTCCATATTCCAGCTGAGAAATACAGGTCTGGTGCTGTTGTAGAAGCGACTGGGCCTCCCGGGGCAGCAGCGTCATGTCCTTTGTTTCATTTTCCATGAGGTGGGCATAAAATCCCGGGGGACGGCGCACGGTCTGGGCGGCATTGTTAATTAATATATCCAGGCGCTGGTAGGTGTCTTTGATGTGGTCGGTGAATAATTCCACACTGGGGGTATGGCGCAGATCCAGACCATAAATCTGGAGACGGTGGCCCCATTGGGGAAAATCCGTTTCCCGGGAAAAACGCAGTGCTGAATCTTTGGGAAAACGTGTGGTGGCAATGACCCTGGCCCCGGCCCGGAGCATCATTAAAGTGGCCTGGTAGCCGATTTTAAGCCGGGAACCGGTGATAAGAGCCACCTGTCCCTTTAAGGATGCTGTCTGGAAGCGCTTCTGGTAATTAAATTCCGCACAGGCCGGGCACATGGCATCATAGAAATGGTGGAGCTTGGTGAATTCGGCTTTGCACACATAGCAGTTTCGAGGCGTTTCCAGGGTTTGTTCAAAATTTTTCCATTCCGGGTCATTTCCCGTAAAGGGAATTTGTTCCGGGGCTTTAAAAACGTCGGTTTCCCGTGCCTTTCTGATGCCTGTGGCGGCCCTGAGGTGGCGTTCCGTCTTAACGATGGCCTGTCTCTGCTGTCGTTTTTTTTCTTTATTGCGTTTTTTTATCTCCTTTCGATCGGGGCGGGATATTTTTCCCGCTGCCTTAACCAGAGCGATGCGCTCGGTTTCGGTAAGATGGGCTAGAAGTTCAGATCTTTCCACAATCTGTTCAAGTATGGGAATACAGGCACGAATGTCTGCCAGGGTATCTTCGGGGGTATCGGTGTTGGAATCAGTACAGATAATGCTCACCTTTTTTATTCATGTTTCTGCCGGGTAAATTGCATGGCCATTAAAAACATGAAATTATTATATATTTGATAGCCATTTGTCAACCTGCTTGTGTGACCATCCAGGCTTGCTAACAACGCTGGCCAGTCCTCACATGGGCCTGAGTTCAACCCCATGCACCCGATGTTGTGAGCACGTCTGATTTATGATATTGAACTGGCTTAAGAAAGCCCAAAATATCAATGAGCCCTGAATGTTAAATTTCGACATGAGCCAAAGGATATTGTACAATGACCATAAAGGCCAGAATTATGCTGGTGGACGATGAAACGATTACCCTCAAACGATTGAGACGGATTCTGGAGAAGCAAGGGTATCTAGTCTCCTCCTATACCCATCCTGCAGGGGCCCTCAAGCGCATGGAAGACACCCCGTATGACCTTGTTGTAACAGACATGAAAATGCCCGGTATGGATGGTATGGAATTGATGATTGCCATTAAATCCCGTTTCCCTGCCATGGAGGTCATTTTCATGACCGGTTATGCAAGCATTGACAATGCCATTGAAGCCACCCGGGAGGGGGCCTTTCACTACCTGCAAAAACCATTTACCCCCGAACAGTTTCTGGATATTGTTGAAAAGGCCCTGAATCGCCTGAGACTTAGAACCCAGGCTGCACTGGTCCCCAAGGTTCAAGAGGACACCGAATGCAGCTTTTCACCGCCTGTGATCATTGGAAACAGCCCAAAAATCAGAGAAATACAGACATTGATTCATCAGATTGCCCCCACGGATTGCAGTGTTTTGATCACCGGGGATTCGGGTACCGGAAAGGAACTGGTGGCCAGGAGCATTCATCTTGCAAGCACACGATCCCGGGGACCTTTTGTGGCGGTGAACTGCGGTGCTTTCACTGAAACCCTTCTGGCAAGTGAGCTTTTTGGACATGAGAAGGGTGCCTTTACCGGTGCTGCCAAAACCCGGGCCGGGCTTTTGGAAACTGCACACATGGGTACTGTTTTCCTCGATGAGATCGGTGAAATGCCCCATTCCATGCAGGTAAAACTCCTGCGGGTGCTTCAGGAGGGAGAGTTGGTCCGGGTGGGGGGCTCCCAGCCCATCCCCGTGGATATTCGGGTGCTGTCTGCCACGGCCAAGGATCTGAAGGCCGAGGTTGAGACCGGTGCGTTTCGTAAAGACATGTATTACCGCATCAATGTCGTTAACATAAAACTGCCGGCCCTGAACAGGCGCAGTGAAGATATTCCCCTGTTGGCCTACCACATTCTGGATTGTTTGAACCGGAAAGGCTTAAAACAGATACGGGCCATCTCTTCCCGGGCCATGTCTTTACTTAAAGGGTATGCCTTTCCGGGAAATGTCAGAGAGCTTGAAAATATCCTGGAACGGGCCGTTGCCATCAGTAGGTCCAATGAAATCAGAGCCTGTGATCTTCCGGTGGATCTTAAAGAGCTGGAACTTCATACCTATCAGAGGCCTGAAAAGGACATGATGACCCTGGCAGAACTGGAAAGGGATTATATTGCCCACCTCTTAACGATCAACCACAATGCAAAAACAAAGACTGCAGAAATTTTGGGCATTGACCGTGCCTCTTTATGGCGCAAAATTAAAAAATTTGATTTGGAACGATAGATTTTTAAGATACGATTTCCTTTATGATCAAGTACGTTCTTTTTTAAAACACCCGCGTTCGTTTTTGCAACATCCCCTTCCTTTCTCTTTGCCCGGGAGATATTGTGTGTCTCCCTGCCGCTTTCGTTGCATTTTGCAACCCCTTGTTTCCATTTTTTTTATAAGAAAGTTTTTAACACATCTGCCATTCTTTTTAATTGCCATTTAAATCAGTTGGTTATGCATTTGTGTGCCCCTGGAATTTTTCTGGCACAGTATTTGTAGTACTCCAATGCCAGGAGGAATACCGGGATGAATTCTGATTTGTTGGTCATTTTTGAAAAGGAGCAGGTTTTTTCTGAGGCCTTGCACTACGCCAGGGAGTTTGCCTTGCGAATTAATGCCGGAGTTACCTTACTCATGCTGGTTCAGATGTCCTTTTCCGGCTCTAACCTTCTGGGCGTTAAACGTCATGATCTGAAAAAAACAGGTCTACGGGTTAACCGCCTGCTGGAGGAATATTCTGTCCCGTTCATTGCAAGCGGACTTAAAATAACTTCGGCCGTACGCATTGGTGATCCTGCCCACGAATTGTTGAAATTTTTGGCGGACAGGCCACCATTTAAGGTCATTATCTGGGGAAGCAGCCAGGATTTACCCTTTGCATTCAAATCTTCGGGAAAACATTGGCTTGGGCGTATAACCAAGAGCCTGGAATGTCCGCTTGTGACGGTTAAAAAGCGAATACCCAAAAAATAAAACACAGATGATATGGGCAGGGGTATCCCAAAAATAAGCCCCAAAAACGAATAACAGGAAATTAACAGATGACAATGGAGAATTTATGGGACAATTGACGCCGGACATGATTTTGGTCTTGATTATGATAGCCTTGGCTATTTTTCTATTCATTGTGGAATGGGTCAGGGTGGATGTGGTGGCCATCCTGATGATGGTTGCCTTGCCACTTTTGCACCTGGTAACACCCAAAGAGGCCTTTGTGGGCCTGAGCAGTAACGCAGTGGTGTCTATCATTGCCGTTATCATCATCGGTGCCGGTCTTGATAAAACCGGTATGATCAACAAACTGGTGAAACCTGTTTTAGCGGTGGCAGGAACCAGCACCTCCCGGATTATTGTGGCCATTTCCGTCACCGTGGCCTTTATTTCAAGTTTCATGCAGAATATCGGGGCAGCTGCCCTGTTTCTGCCAGCCATTCAGCGTATCAGTAAAATGCAGAAGATTCCCTTAAGTCGCCTGCTCATGCCGGTGGGATTCAGTGCCATCCTGGGGGGTACCATTACTCTGGTGGGCTGCTCTCCGCTGATTCTGCTTAACGATCTTCTGCTTCCCTTTAATCTGGAGCCTTTCGGGCTTTTTGATGTTACCCCCATCGGCCTTGCCCTGATGGTCTCCGGAATTGCCTGTTTTATACTCCTGGGGCGGTTTATCCTTCCCCAGGGGGAGTGTCAGGGCACAGAGGATAACGAGGCCTTCTGTACCATAGATGGTCTTGTGGCAAATGAGGAGGAAGTAAATTCCCATTATGAGCTTACCACGGCCGATGATTTCATGGATTATCGTGATCCGGTGCATGTGGATGATCTGCGTCGTCGTTATCTTGTTAATGTACTTGCATTAACGGAACCACCTGATTTTAAAACTCTTTCTCCGTCTCCGGAATCGGAAATCCGTGCAGGTGTGGATCTTGTGGTCTGCGGCAGGAAAAAAGATGTGGAACGTATGGCCCTTACCGAAGAGATGGTTCTTAAGGAGACCATTGATTGTTACAGCAGCGAATTTGACACATCAATTTCAGGAACGGTGGAGGCTGTTGTTTCTCCCCGATCACAATTTGCAGGGCTGACCCTGGCAGAAATACGCGTTCAGGATCGCTTCCGTGTAACACCCCTGGAAATTCATCGCCAGGAGGAAACCTACCGGGCGAATATTGATTCCATCGCACTTCAAACCGGAGATGTCATTCGATTTTACGGTACCTGGAAACGCCTGGAATCCCTGCACCGGGAAGGTGGCCTTTTGTTCAGCATGCCTTCGGATCTGGAGGATATGCGGCCGGAAAAGGCTCTTTGGGCTGGCGGTTGGCTGGTGCTTTCCCTGGTGATGATCATGGGGTTTGATATTCAGCTTTCTGTGGCCTTGATGACCGGTGCACTTGGCATGGTGATCACCCGGGTTATCAGCATTGATGAGGCGTACCAGTCCGTGGACTGGCGTACCATATTTCTACTGGCCGGGCTGATTCCCCTTGGCATTGCCACCCAGAAAACAGGTACTGCCGAGTGGATTGCCGGTTCTATTCTCAGTATTATCGGGGATGTTTCTCCCATCGTTCTTCTTACGGTGATCGGTATTCTCTCCACCATGTTTACCCTGGTGATCTCCAATGTGGGGGCCACGGTGCTTCTGGTACCCCTTGTGGTGAATATGGCCATTGCTGCCAATGTAGACCCGAGAATGGCGGCTCTGGTGGTGGGGCTTGCCACAAGTAATTCTTTTATGCTGCCAACCCATCAGGTAAATGCCCTTTACATGGGACCGGGCCGGTATCGCACCGTGGATTTTATAAAAGCGGGCAGTCTGGTCAGTGTGGTTTTTCTGGTGGTAATGATTGCAATGATCAGTTTAATTTACGGCATCTAAAAACAAGGAGTGTTATATATATGTCAATTATAACTATTTCCCGGGGATCATCTTCCATGGGTAAGGCAGTTGCGGAAAAAGTGGCAGCAACCCTTGGTTACCAGGTGCTCAGTCGAGACCTGCTGCTCAATGCCAGTGATAAATTTCATGTCTCCCAGCAGACCCTGCTCCAGGCACTCCATGATGCTCCGGGCTTGAAGGATCGGTATAAAAATACAAAGCAGATTTACATTGCCTATGTACGGGCAACTTTATTGGAAATGGTGGCCGGAGACAATGTTGTTTATCATGGTCTGGCAGGTCATCTTCTCTTGAAGGAACTTGATCATGTGCTCAAAATTCGTATTATTGGAAATCTTGAGAATCGTGTGATGCGAAAAATGAGGGAAGATGGCATTGCACATCATGAGGCACAATCACTTATTCTTGCCGATGATGCCCAGCGTAAAAAATGGACCCGTCAGATTTATGGTGTCGATCCTGCGGACAATACCCTGTACGACATGGTTATCTGTATTGACAAGCTTTCTGTGGACGATGCCGCACAATTTATATGTGGTGCTGCCAGTTCAACGGCCTTTCGCTCAACGGAGGCTTGCCTTAGAAAAGCCCGGGACTTAAGCCTTGCCTGTAATGTTAAGGCAGCTCTGGTAACGGAATTTCCGGAGGTGGGGATTACCTGTGAATATGGAAATATGCTGCTATATACAACGGATAAGATTGCCCATAATGGAAAATTTAAAAAAATTCTGGATTCAATTAAGCAGGATACACCGGGAATTTTTAATCTTGAAGTTCATGCAGGGGTTCCCGTTCCCCTGGATGCTGTTTAAAAAAAGTCCAGTAACCCGCTAAGGATAACGATTAGACCATAAGGAGGAAATCATGTCCGTTCTAATATTTACGTCGGATAATCAGGAATTTGAAGATAATATCGCCCGGGAGACCGCACAGCATCTGGGCTATAAAACCCTGAACCATACATTCCTTGATGAAATTGCTCAACAGTATTCACTGGATCCTTCCAAATTGAGGGAGGTAATGACGACAACCCCCTCCATATTAAAGCGAATGCCTTCCAAACTCTGGCACTATTCCCTTTCCTGTGTGGAAACAGCGGTGTTGGATCGGTTGCTGGAAGATGATATTGTCTGCTGGGGACTGGGGGCACATCTGTATGTTCTGGTGGTGTCCCATGTCCTGAAGGTCCGCCTGGTCGGTGGTGACGGGTCTGCCGCAGTGACGGATTCCAAAAAGGAACGTCAGCGGGAAAAATGGTCCATGATGGCCTGGCAGAGAAAGGAAGCAGATCCAAGACTTTATGATCTGGTGATCAATCTGGATCAGATCAAGCCCGATGAGGCGGTGAACACCGTTGCCACCACTGTGGGATATCCACGGTTTAAACCCATGACCTATTCCATAAACAATCTGGCGGATCGCGCCCTGGCAGCAAAGGTTAAAAATATTTTGCTGAAAACATTGACCGATATTCAGGTTCATGCCCAGAACGGTACGGTTGTCGTGACAACCACATGCCTGAAGCGGGAAAAAGCAAAAAAAATTGCCGCCATCAAAGAAATCGCCGGTCAGGTGGAGGGGTTGGGATATCTGGAGGTGCACTGGAATGTTGACCGGGTCAATGAGGCTGCCATAGGTAATCGTTGATGCCGCTGACAAACCCCTGTGACTCATACCCTGAATTGTTTTACAAAAATATTTGTAACCAAGGAGACACTGATGTCAAAGCAACTTGAAATTTTGCTGTTAGATGATGAATTGATCGTGGGAAAACGACTGAAACCGGCCCTGGAAAAAATCGGATGCCGTGTGGAGGTCTTCCAGGATCCCCGGGAAGCCATGAAACGTATCGGAGAAAAAGAGTTTGATATTGTGGTCACGGACATATACATGGAAGAGATGGATGGCATGCAGGTGCTTGAAATGGTCCATGATCAATGGCCTAGGACAAAGATTATCATGATCACCGGATATGCCATGATATCCCTTGCAAGGGATGCCATGGAAAAGGGTGCTTTTGATTTCATTGCCAAACCCTTTAAGCCAGATGATCTGAGAAAGGTCATCGCCAAAGCGGCTGAAGCCCTGGGATCTCCCCTGAATTTCAATGCACCTGTGAACTGATTTAAATGGATAAAACATGGAAACACTACAACATACTCCAGAAAATTCTGGCAAAGAAGGGGGGCTCGACAATACCGTGAGACATCTGTATGGTCACATAGCCGATATTCGTGAAGCCCAGCAGACTTTATTGTCACGGCGACATTTCAGTGTGAGAAAACAGATTTATCTGGGAAATGTTCTGGTGTTTCTGTTTGTGCTGATCATTGCCGTGGTGCTGATTCTCAACAACGAAAAGGTACAGACCCGGCTGAAATTCCTTGAATTTGTTAATGAATTTTCAGCTGAGGTTCAGCAGGCCCGTAGATTTGAGAAGAATTATTTTCTCTATGGAACCAATTTAGGTGATGCCATTGAAAACATTCATCTTGCCCGATCCATATTTATCAGTAAACTTGATACTTTTTCCGAGCTGCAGGATCAAATGACCCGGCAGACCATCCTCAAAAAGATTGAGTCCTACGAGTCGTTTCTGGGGCAGTTGTACCAGAAGCAGCAGCAGAATGTGATGGACCTTCACAAAACACCATTTTCTAAAGAGATAGAAACCCACCTTCGTGAATATGGTCAGGATATTCTTGTTTCGGCCCAGAGCATGATGACCGTTGAAAAGCGTGCCCTTGAAAAATCACTTGATCAATCCCGGGATTTTCATATCTATTCCATTCTGGTATTGTTGGTGCTGCTTACCATGAACGCCTGGTTGCTGGTGGGAAGGATATATTCCACCCTGAGTCGCTTTTCCTCCTATGCCCAGCGCATTGCCTCCGGGGATTTCAGGCCCATCCTGCCCAAACGAAAGTTCCGGGATGAGTTTACAGATTTGGCCGTGGCCATCAATGAAATGATAAAGGAGATCGATACCAGAGAAGCTGTTCTTATCCAGAGCCATAAGATGAGAGCCGTGGGAACACTGACCTCTGGGGTGGCCCATGAGCTGAACAACCCATTGAACAATATCATGCTCACAGCCCACATGATTTTAGAGGACTATCAAGACCTGTCCGATGACGAACGTAAGGAGATGCTGAGGGATGTGACCGAAGAAACAGATCGTGCCCGGAAAATCATCCGCAATCTTTTGGATTTTGCCCGGGAGAGTTCTTCTGCCATGGAATCTGTGGATCTTTACAAGCTGTTGAAGGAAACCATCACCCTGCTGGAAAATCAGATCCGGCTGTCTGGTATCACCGTGGACATTAAGTTCACCGATGATCTTCCCCGGATACATGGGGATGCCCAGAAGCTCCAGCAGGTGTTTGTCAACCTGTTGCTCAACGCCATGGACGCCTCAAAAAAAGGTGGAAGAATACAGGTCATGGGGTGTCTGGGAGAAAAGGCCGATGCCGTGAATGTCACCGTCATTGATTATGGTGAAGGCATCCCCCATCACATTGTTTCATCGGTGTTTGACCCGTTTTTCACCACTAAACCCAAGGGTAAGGGAACCGGGTTAGGGCTAAGTGTATCCCAGGGGATTGTGGCCAAGCACGGCGGCACCATTAAGGTTAAGAGTAAAGAGGGCAGTGGATCAAGCTTTATGGTGACCCTGCCGGTGGTGACCTTTCCGGATCATCTCTCCTTTCATCTTTAAGACATGCCCCGAGGGGTGCATTATCGTTTGGAATGCTATGTTAGCAGACCAAAACAGGTGAAAATGGGGTGCTGAACGAGTATTTTCATATTGATTATGCCACCTTTCTGTTTTATCAATCGAGAGTGGCTGTTATGTGATAATCCCGTTTTTTCAGATGGATGTCTGAGAGAACGGGATTATCGCGTACTGCAGATAAAGATCCAGGGGGACTTGCTGATTTTTTTTATATGAAAAAAATAGATTGTGATGGTGAAAATTTCAGGATGAAAGGTGTGCACATTTTAAATCCATGGCTGGCAAAGCGGGCTGTGCAATGGGGAGGTGTTATCGTATCTCCCCTGCCGTTTTTGCTGGTTCTGGGAATACAAGATCCTTTGCCGCCGGTGTGGCGTCTGGCCATTGCCTGCCTGGCATCCATCACCGCCTTTGTTTGTGCACTTACCCTGTTCCGATGGCCTGGCCCCGGCAAATTTTTCGGTGGGGTATCTGGTGCTGCGACCTTTGTGGCGGCTCTGCCCTGTCTTGTGGAAAATCCCTTTATGGCTTTGTTGGGGGCGGTGGCCTTGATCACCGGGGGCTTTATGCTGCTGGATTTCAACCCTGGCCTCGGTCATGATAAGGAAACTCTTCCCGGGGTTCACGCTGTCCGGAGGGGCGTTTGGGAGGATCTTTTTAACCGTCCCGCTACAATTGTATTTTTTACATTTTTGGGATTGTGTCTTGTCGGTACCTTAATGCTTCTCCTGCCAGGTATCATGAACCATGACCCCATTGCCCTTGTGGATGCCGCCTTTACCTCGGTGAGTGCGGTGTGTGTCACGGGCCTGGTGGTGCTGGATACTCCCACAGATTTTTCCCTGGCAGGGCAGGGAGTCATTCTCATTCTTATTCAGTTCGGGGGGCTTGGCATCATGGGCATTACAACCGTTGCCATGCATGCCATGGGGCGACGATTAAGTCTGCGTCAGGAACGCCTCATGACCTCTTTAATGGATGCCGATCGCAAGGATCTGCTGGCATCCCTTGTGCTGATTCTTAAATTCACATTTCTGGTGGAGGCTGTGGGTGCACTTTTCCTTGGGGGGGTGTTCTATGCCATGGGTGACAGCCCCGGCCAGGCCGCCTGGCGGGGAGGATTTACGGCAATATCCGCCTTTTGCAATGCCGGTTTTTCCCTGCAGACACAGAGTCTGATTCCCTATCAGAATGCGCCTCTGGTGCTGCACATGGTTGCCTCATTAATAATCTGTGGGGGTATGGCACCTGCCACCAGTTTACTGATTCCCCGGTGGATACAGAAAAAGAGTGTCCCGGTGACGGTGCGCATTGATCTTGTGAGCACGTTTGTGCTGTTGATTTCCGGGGCATTTTTCATGCTTGCCTTGGAGTGGAATGGTGTGCTGTCGGGTCTGTCTTTTTTCGATAAGATCCACAATGCCTGGTTTCAATCGGCCACCCTCCGCACAGCCGGATTTAATTCTGTGGATCTTGTCGGGGTTATGAGTCCTACTTTTCTTGTCATGCTTTGTCTGATGTTCATCGGGGGGTGTCCCGGAGGCACCGCCGGTGGTATAAAAGCCACCACCATGGGCATTCTGGCAATGACCTTCTGGGCCAACATCACACATCGTAACGGGGTGACCTTACAGAACAGAAATATTCGTCCGGTGACGATTTCCCGTGCCATCACCATTGTGATTTCAGGGGGGGTGATCTGGTTTGTGGTGGTATTGATACTGGAAATCACCCAGCAGATTCCCGCCCGGAGCATTATCTTTGAAGCTACTTCAGCCATTGCCACGGTGGGGCTTTCCATTGGTGCCACGGCGCAGTTTGATCAGATTGGAAAGCTTATTATCATACTTGCCATGTTCATTGGGCGTATTGGGCCGGTGACGCTTTTCATGCTGTTAAGTGATGCCTCTCTTCCCCCGGTTTCACGTTGTCCCGATGCAAAAATAACCCTTACATAAAAGGCGTTTCACTATGATTCAACAGATATTAATCATCGGCCTGGGCCAGTTTGGCATGTCGCTTGCCCGGACCCTGTCCCAGAAGGGTGCTGAAGTTCTGGCCGTTGATCCCCAGAAGCAACTGGTGCAGGAGGCCTCTTTGTTTGTCACAGAGGCCCTGGCCATGGATGCCACAGACGAGGTGGAGCTTACCCGGCTGCATCCGGAAAAACGCGATGCCGTGGTGTGTGCCATAGGTGATGATTCCAAAGAGCAATCCATTATCTGTACGGCATTGCTCCGGCAGATGGGGGCGCCTTTTATCGTTGCCCGGGCCAATGACAAAATGCACCAGCGCATTCTGCACCTGGTGGGGGCACATAAGATAGTCAATCCCGAACAGGAATTTGGGATGCGGTTTGCGAATCGTTTGCTGTATCGTCATGTCATTGCTGATACGGCCATCGGAGAGGACCTGAATCTCACCGAAATTCGCATACAACCCTCCATGGTGGGAAAGAATCTCATAGAACTGGCATTGCCCAGACGCTTTGGCATACTGGTGGCGGCCATCCGCCGGGGATCTCCAGACCGCATCATACAGCCTTCCCCCCATGAGCCCCTGCAGGCCGAGGATAATCTCATGATTGTCTGCAATGAAACGGCCATTTCAAAATTTATAAAGGGGGTCTGATCATGAGAAACTCATATGCGGTGCGCATAGGTCTGTGGCTGATGATGGGATTTAACCTGCTGATGGCACTGGGTTCTATCTGGATTTTTATGCGTATGGCACCGGCCATTGAGGTTATCATCGACAGAAATGAACGCTCCCTTGAGGCATGTGAAGAAATGCTGACATCCCTTGCGTTGATAGGGCCGGACACCAGGAACAACGAAGCCTTGGAATCTTTGTTTGTCGCCTCATTCAAACGGGCTGAGAAAAATATTACAGAAGCGGAGGAACACCTGCCCCTGAAGTCCATCAATGCCGGGTTGCACAAGGCTTTTCTGGGAGATATGGACGCCCGCCGGGCACTTGTTTCCGCCATAGCACTACTTGCAAAAACCAATAGAGAAGCCATGATAAAAGCAGATATCCATGCCAGGCAGTTTGGATATGCCGGGGCCTGGGCAATTGTTTTTATGGCGGTTATTGTTTTTATGGCGGGCATGCTGTTCAAGCGAAGTCTTAAAACTCATCTGATGGACCCCCTGGGGGAAATAGAGGCGGTGATCTCTGCCCATCAAAATGGCGATATCATGCGTCGCTGCACCGGGACGGATGTATCAAAGGATGTGCAGAGCCTGTTTAACGGATTAAATGAACTGCTTGATAAAATGCAGTTTCAGACCGTTGCCGCCAGCAATTTCCGGGCCTGGTTTTAGGATGTGTTCCCTGAGACGGCTGATGGGTGCATTCTCATTTTTCCGATTTGGTCACAATATGGTTTATTTGTCATAGTTGGTGACACATCTTTGGTTACCCATCTCGTATGGATTTAAATAAATTGCTTGCCCCATATACATAGTTATGCGATATTGCTCATTATTTTTGAGTGGGTGCTTCAGGGGATTGCCTTATCTGAGATTTCACGGCCTTTTTCTCTGAAAATAATCGTTGCGTGATGATCAAGGGAGAATATCAAATGGATTCAAAAACAAAAGTCGGTATTATTATTTGCCATCGTTATCGTCGCTGTGCCGGTGGAAAGTGTTTCCGCTCCATGCGTAATATGGAGGGGGCGTTCAGTGTTTATGCCACGCCACCGGAGCTGGTGGGGTTTACGACCTGTGATGGTTGTCCCGGGGGAAATATAGAGTATGCCGGTGCAGAGATGGTGAAAAATGGGGCACAGGTGATTCATCTGGCCACAGGACTGGTGGTGGGCTATCCCCCCTGTCCTTATATTGATACTTTTAAACTTTTTCTTGAAAAACGTTTTGGGGTAAAAGTGGTGGTGGGTACTCATCCCATTCCCACCAGTTATCTTGATATGCACACACACCTGGGTACCTGGAAAGATGCTTCCTGGAAGCCGCTGATTACACCCACCATGGCCGATGAAAAAATGCGTGCAGCGTATAATTAATTTTGTATGGAACGTTGGCATTTGTGGCCAGTTCAGACTTTATGAGTGAAAGTGGGTGGGTATGTTGATTTAAATGTGATTTCAGCCTGATTCAATTTTATTGTTACAAAATATACTTGATCATCTGAGCTGAAATAGATTATGTAGACGATGGTGGTGCTTAAAATATGAAGATTGTAACTGAATCAACAGACTCATGAACGAATGGAAAGAAGGAAAAATATGACAGATATTTATGACGACTTAAAGATCAAAGCCCAGGCCTTGTGGCAGCAGCATGGACTGCTGGAAGAATCTATACGGGTAACGGCTCGGGCGCTTTCCACCCATGAAGCCATTGGAAACCCAGAGGCAGATGATTATCCCATTCAGAAGGGGAAAGAAAAGCTCATGCAGGCCGATTTCAAGGGTGCCCTGGGACAGGCATTCACCGATCATTATGCCGACTTTAACGGTACCCTTGGGGAAATTCTGGACATGCCCCTTCACAATAATTATCGGCGCTCCATATTTGTTGCTGCCTTTAATGCGGTGTATCGTTATCTGGGATTGGTGGGGGGAACGATTCATTGTAAAGATGAGGAACCCGTGGTCTGTGCAGACAAGCTCCTGGCTTATATCCAGGAAAAGCATCCCGGGCCGGAAGAAAGGCGGTTACGCATTACACAGATTGGATTGCAGCCCCGGATGACGGAAAAACTGTCCCCTTTCTTTGACATGCGGCTCATAGACCTGGATCCGGAAAATATCGGCCAGACCAAGTATCAGATAAAGATAGAAGGACCCGAAGCCACCGATGATGCCATCAGCTGGTGTGATCTGCTGCTGGTGACTGGATCCACCATTGTTAATGGTACGGCTGGACGATTTGTCGGAGATAAACCTGTGATTTTTTACGGTACCTCCATTGCAGGCCCCGCCCATGCCTTGGGTTTGACTCGATTCTGTGCGGAATCAAGATGATATGAGATGCAAAAACAGGCTCTTGACAAAATCAAAGAGCCTGTTAAGAATTGCAGCATTTAATACTATATATCCTGACCCCGTTGCCCCTGCCCAAGTACCTTCAGGGCCGACGTAAGATCCTTTTGAATGTTAAATAATTTGTCCACCCGGGTGATTTTCAGCATTTGCCTGACATTGTCCGGGGGTTCGCATAAGAAACAGGCTTTTCCCGCCTGGAAGGTTAATTTTCGTACTTTCAGAAACAGCATGATGGCCGAACTGTCCGCAAAGGACATCCCCCTTAAGTTCATCAGGCAGTGTTTTCCCTCAATTCCCCTGGTGAACTCGGGAATATCCATTTTAGAAATTTTATCTGCATCCAGCTGTCCGAACAGATGGAGGATTACCATGCGGGCCGTGTCATCCTTAAAATAGGAAAACTCCTTGTGACCCACATTTTCCAGAAGTGAATCAATGGCACTTTCCCGGGTCTCAAATATGGCGTTTTTAAAAAGATCGTATATTCTGCTCACCTTCAAGGAACGCATCACCGGGGGCTGGATGCCGCAAAAGGCCAGCTGAAATTTTTCTTTCTGGGATCTTGTATACAGTTTTACCAGAAATCCGATACCTGAAGAATCCATGAAGGTGACCGGGGACAGGTCCATGAGGACGGTGTTTTTGCCGTTGACTCCCTGGAGGATGGTCTCTCCATGGTTGATGATCCTGTTGGCATCCAGGGGATTTTCAAGGACAATGACATCCATGGCCAGGGGAGTCTCCTGGTTTGTTTTCCTGGTGGCAGGGGGTAAGACATCCCCTGTTTGTTTTGCCTTAAGTCTGAAAAACAGTTTCTGATATTTCATGTAGAGAATGGGGGGAAGGATCAGGATACCGAACTTAAAGAAGCCTATGAAATAACGCTTGAACAGTCTCACTGGGTCCTGGGCGATGCGGTATATCCACTCCAGACCACTTTTCTGTACCCAGACCGGGGCCCTTTTTACCCGGCCGGTGATGAATTCAAAGGTACCGCCAATGCCAATGGTCACCGCGGCCTTGAGTTTGGAGCGATTGCGTTCAAACCACATCTCCTGTTTGGGATTGCCGAATCCCACAAAAAGAATATCTGGCCGGGCCGCATTGATCGCCTCCAGAATCTGTTGGTCCACTGTTTCCTCGTCAAGGATTTCTTCGCCCTCCACATGGACAAAGGGAGAACTGATACCGGCAATGTGCAGATCTGGATGCTTTTTCTGGAAGATTTCTGCGGTTTTCCAGGCCACATCTCCGGCCCCTCCCAGAAGATAGATGGAGTTTCCCCGCTGGGCACAGGCCGCGGCCAGGGCCGGAACCAGATCCGCACCGGTAACCCGTTCCTTAAGCCGGGTTCCCAGAAGCCGGGCAGCCCACACCACAGGCATGCCGTCCGCTGTCACCAGATCGGCTTTTCTCAGTATGGTGATAAGCTCCGGGTGCCGAAAGCGGTTGGGCAGCCAGGACACTGTATTTACAATGAAATCTACATTCACCGTGGCCACATATTTGGCCTGGTGGTCCCTGTTGAAGCGCTCAATCAGCTCAAAAATAGCCTCAATGGCCTGGTCAAAGCTTAAGTTATCAACGGGGATGCCCAGGATTAATCCGGTTTCCTGTTTCATATGCTTTACTCCCCTGCAGGATTGATACGGGGATCGGAAAGCGTGCGGCCGATCTCCTTGAAATTATCGCAGTTCAGTTCTATGCCCATCCAGTCACCCAGGGTGCTTAGATCTTCATTAAACTGTGTTTTCAGATAGGCCGTAGTCTCCGGTGTAAGCTCCGGACGTTTTTCCATCTGCCAGGGTTTTTTGATGATGTCTCGTACGGTTTGGGGAATAAATGTTCTCCGTATGAAGGTGACCAGCGGATTATCCACAATGGCATCCCTAAGTGGATTAACCTGCAGGCGTTGTTTTGACACATTGGATGCCTGGAGGTTAAAGTCCCATTGGGGTTTCTGGCTATACCCCAGGAATTTACAGACCCTTTCAAGTTCGTGCTGGGGTCGGGAAACCAGGGAATCGAAAAATACAGGCAGAATGTTCTCCTTTCCATAGGTTTTTATGAAGGGGGTTAACTGTTTTGTGTACATGCTGTAGGCAATGAGTATGGGAAGGGTGGTAACCGCACGGTTGATGTCCACAAACACCTCTTTTTCCGTCCAGTGATGGATGTACTGGGAGACCAGGCGATCTATGGGGTGTCGCATGACATAGATCAGTTTAAGACATGGCATTGCAGCCTGCATCCGGGAAATGGTATCCGGATAGGTGGGCAATTTGGTGTAATGGGTGCTGGATTCTCCGCACAGTGTGGTGTCATCTGCCTCTTTGAACAGATCGCCGTACCAGTCAAGACCCTTTGCGTAGATCTCCTCGTTACTGAAAAAATTGGGTTCCTTGGGTTCACTCATTAAAATGCCCGGTTGGACGGCCAGTTGGTCGTGGAGGGTGCTGGTGGCGCATTTCATGGCACCGATGATGATAAAATCTGGTGTATTTCTCATATGTTGTCCCCTGTAATGTCTGGGCGGTGGCCGATGTTGTGAGCCATGTCAACTCTTTGGGTTAGCAGCTTCGGGTTGGCTGAGGGCTGTATCTTTTCTGGTGTTTTTTTCCAAGGGTCTGAGGAACTGTATCCAGGCATCCCTTACGCTGTATTCACAGTTGTGGGGCTGTTTATTGCCTGTGGCCTCCCGGAGTTTTGCAATCAGCCAGCCAGCGGCCCACATTAAATTGGCTACCATTAATCCTGGGGTACCGTAAAATTTGGCAAAGTACCGGGTTCTGGATGCATAAAAATAACGGGGCAGCCGATGACGCCGGGCCAGAGAGGATTTAACAGAAGAACTGCCCCCTCGCAGATGCACCACCCGGGCCGTGGGCCAGTGGAGAATCTGCCAGCCCTTGTCCCACACCCGGCGGCAATAATCATTGTCTTCAAAATACATGAAATAATCATCATCCATGGGTCCTACTTCCTGTATAACAGTGTGACGGATCATCACGCAGGCAAAGCTCGTCCAGGCGGGATACATGGATACTTCAGAAACTTTGACGGGTACATTATAGGCTTTTAAAAGACGGGTGACAGGGCCGGTGCCTGCTGCATCAATGGTCTGGCTCAACGGTGTGTGGTTGTTAAAGCAGCTGATCTGGGGCGTGGCATCGGGCCACTCCAGGCGGGGACTTATAAGCCCTGCCTCGGGGTGTACTTCCATGGCTTTGAGCAAATGGGCCAATGCCCCTGGCCGGACAATGGTATCGCTGTTTAACAACAGATAAAAATTGGCATCTGCTGCTTGAATGCCAACGTTGTTGCCCCAGGAAAATCCGCCGTTCACCGGGGAGTGGACCACGGTGATCCATGATCCCCACTTGTTTTCAAGAATGGCCTTTTCAATGACCTTTCCTGAACCGTCGGGGGAGTTGTTATCCACCAGTACCACAATATCCCCGGCGGGATCTATTTCATCTTCCAGGGAGGTAAGACACTGCATGGTCAGATCAAAGGAGCAGTAATTGATAATTACAACAGATAAACGGTAGCCCATGGGGTTTCCTTGGTTAATATTTTTTATGTAGTGCATAAAGCCCCCTGGCCAGATTTATATAGGCGTGGTGGGGGAACTGATTTAAATTCTGGCCCAGTACCCCCAGGGCGGTGAGTAGATAACCGGTGATATCCATGGGGCTGCATTCCAGAAGATTACAATGGGTTTGGATCAGTTTCTGTCCAGTTCCCCGGGGTACCGTGAAGCTTTGGAGAAATTTAAAAAGATCAAAAAAGGGAATGCCGCAGACCTCTGACCCGGCCCAGTCAATGACTCTGAATTGTCTTGTAAAAACAGGGGTGTGGGGAGGCCGCATGATATTTCCCCGCCACAGATCATTGTGGGCAAGGGCTGTACAGGGCTTCCAGGTACCAGATTCAATGCGCTTTAACGCATCTGTGGCAGCTTTTGTCATCTCTCCTGAAAAGGCCTTTTCACGGCATAAGGCCTCCAGGGGAGAAACTATCATGGAATAAAGATCCGTGTGGGAGACAGGTTTTCCGGTGGTTTTCAGCACCTCTGTCAACCATCTGCCCACCACGGGGGTTAGCAGACGTTTTTGGGCCTGCCATGCCCATCGATCCTGGCTTAGGGCAATGTTGAGATCATAGATGGCCCAGGAAACCTCCTGAACATCACCGGATAGAAAGGGCAGATCAATTATCTGGTTATGCGGGGGAGACAGCAGGGCCTTTGCGGCCCGGGCTTTTTCCACGTTGTCCCGTACCAGGGTTTTCCCCACGGGGTTGGCGCAGAGGATAAAGGCCCCAGGACTGCCAGCCATGTCCCGGATCAGTCCTTTGTAGGTTACATCAACGGGGTAATAGTTGTTTTTCATGGGACCAGGGTCCAGGGCCATATTGTCAATGTCTAGGTTCCGTTTACGGATCTCATCCAGTCCTGACAGCGACTGCTTCAGTGCCGCCAGGACAGGGGGAAACAGCTTTGGATCAAAAGATGTCGGGGCGTTTGTCATGTTTTATATATCCCTGTTTCTCCAGGAACAGCATCACCATTTGGGCGGCCTCTGCCTGGGTGGTGTTGGAGGTGTCTATGGTCAGTTCGGCACTGGTGGGTACAATATAGGGGTCATCCACGCCGGTGACCCCTTTTATTTTACCCTGTTTAGCCTTGGCATAAAGTCCTTTTCTATCCCGGAGTTCACACACATCAAGGGGGGTACTCATGTGGATTTCCACATATCCGCCATACTGGCTGATGAGATCTCTGTTGAATCGTCGGGACTCTTCATAGGGGGCAATGGGGGCGCAGATGGCAATGCCCCTGTTTTTGGTGATTTCGCTTGCCACAAATCCGATGCGCCGTACGTTGATCTCCCGGTGCTCCTTGGAGAAATTGAGTTCCTTGGAAAGATTGCTTCGTACAATGTCACCGTCAAGCAGGGTCACGGGCCGGTCCCGCATTTCCATGAATTTCACGTACAATACCTTTGCAAGGGTGGATTTCCCGGCCCCGGACAGGCCTGTCATGAACAGAGTAAACCCCTGTTTGTGCCGGGGCGGGTGGGTTTTTTTAAGTTCTGCCACCACCTCGGGAAAGGCAAACCATTCCGGGATCTCCTCGTCAAACTCCAGGCACCGCCGCAATTCTGAAGAGCCTATGTCCCGTGTTTCCACATCTGGTTCAATTTCGTCGCGGAACAGATACCGTTTCTGAGCCGGGACATAGGCCATGGGGTTCAGGGGTACCATTTCAATACCGATGGCCGGGCCATGGGCTTTTACCTCTTCCTGGGCTTGTCCCGGGGGATAGAACAGCTTATCGCCACTTTCATGCATGAAGGGGTCTGCCTGGTCCGGGGCCACCATGAAATGGGTACACCCGAAATTTTTCTTGATAATGGCCTGGAGTACCGCCTCTTTGGGACCGGCCTTTCTGGTGGCAAAGGGTAAAAGTCCCAGCATGATCATGGTCTTGGGAAACTGGTGCACAAAGGCCTTGTAACAGTACACCGTGGTGAAATGGTCCAGATCCCCCGGGGCCGGAAGGCCAGCCACAGGCTGGAGAAAGATATGTGCCCGGGCGTCCCTGGCCGCCTGCATGACCATCTCTTTATGGGCACAGTGCAGCAGTTTTTCCGTGTGAAATCCGATGACGTTACGCCATCCGTTCTGGGTAAACCTGCGATGGGTTTCAGAGGGGGGGGTTCTCAGGTCCATGAAATCAAAATGAAGCGGGTGATGAAGACCTTCAATAATGCCGCCGATGTACCAGGATTCTATTTTGTTGAACATATTGAACACCGAGGGGTGGAGATGTTCGTCCTCTGTGCCATAGATGGCCTGGGCTTCCAGGCGTTTGTCGGGTTTCCAGATGTCCTTTATGTGTAAAATGGCCAGAAGAAATCCTTCGGAATCACATAAACCCAGATCTTTTCCCGGTTCCAGGGAGGTGGCCAGGGCTTCAGGAATATCAAGGCAGATGGGAAGGGGCCACACCGTTCCATTGGCAAGACGGCTGTTGGCCAGCACCGATTCATAATCTTCCCGGACCATGAACCCGTTCAGTGGATAAAACGCACGGTTGCACAGAAGTTCCAGGTCGTATAGCTGCCGTTCGTTGAGATTGAATTTCGTCAGGCTCAGGGCCTCTTGTTTCAGACGCTCCACTCTTCTGAAGTGGACCATCAGGCTTTCTGAAAAATCATTCATGGAGGATATGTCCCTTTTTTATTAACGCAAGCGTATCGGTCATTTCTGACCGCTGGTGTGCCAACAGGATCAGGATTGTGATTCACCTTCAATTTTAAGGTGTTTTGTAAAGATATTACCTTAGTATGCAGATATTACGGTGTCAAGATGGAAATTACAGGGGTGTTGTTCTCCATGGAATTGTTGTTTCTTTCCCCCTAATGGATGTAAGTATCTGGGTTGATAATGCAAGGGCTTGGCCATTGCCCCATATTTGCCTATTTGGGACGGTGTATCATACAAATGTGTGACCAGGCCCAAGTTGGTGAAGTTGGAGTGCTTGCCGAATATTAACCAATGGATACCGGCAATAGGTCTGGCTTTAAGGGGTTTGATTTTTTCTGATATATTCCCGTACTGCCTGGTATTTAGGCGCAGTGTCATGATTTTGAAATGCCTGTTCCAACAGTCCCCAGCTGCCCCATTTGTTATAGGTCCCCGTGGAAGCAAAGGCAACAAAAAGGCCGCCACCGGCCCGGTGCCACCCGTTAAGATCTTTGAGATACAGTTTTTTCATTCTGGGATCACGATTCATGGTATGGAAAAGAAAGGTCAGCGTTTCATTGTTTTCTGCCCCCCGGGAGCCCACCAGATGTTGGCCGCCTTCGTAGGCCAGCAGTTCCAGACCAAAACTGGCGGCCGTGCCAGCATGGGTGGCCACTACTTTGTGATTATTTTCAATGTCTTTTTCGCAAATATCAAACAGCTGTTCCTGGGTCATTTGAAGGGTGGGCAGAGATTTTGCAGGATTACCCAACGCATTGCCAAAGTAGGGGGCAATGGCCAGGGCATCCACTCTATGTCCGGCATCCAGATATTCCAGTATCTGGCGGCTGGTCCAGGGATTGGCAAATTGGGAGGCCAGTACCCTTACCAGTCGTTTACTTGACTTAAATTGCTCTTCCCAGATATGAAAAATATCCAGGGCCCGCCGGGTATAATAGTACATGCGGGCCTTGACGGGGTCCTGGCTCAACCCGAGGTTAAGGCCCTGTTCCCTGCAGTATTTTGCCTGGGAAAACTGTTCATTCCAGGCCTCATTGGTGTATTCAATGTAGATTTTCAGGTCCGGGTCCAGGGTCTCTTTCACCATTTGTGCAAATTTTTCAATGTAGGCATCATCGGCCATGTGGGGCATGCAGAACCAGGGGTCCGCATGGAGGGTGTTGGCCAGAGCCACCATGTATTCCAGGGCCACACCGTTTTTAGCATCTTGGGTCTGCATGGTGGGCAGGGTACGTTGGAACCAGTGTTTTACCGGGGAGCCGTTGGTACCCATCCAGTCCATAAACCGAATGACTTTAAATGGTGCCCAGTTTTTGAGAAATTGGGGATGAAAAGGTTGTGTGGTGGCACTTTTTGCCATGGCCTTGGGAACGAGTTGAATATTTTTGATGGGGTCCAGATCATCCGTTTTTTCAAGGGAGAGAGAAATTCCTCTGGATGAGGGGTGGACCTTGACCAGAATCCGACCGGGGGAGCGCTGAATTTCCATGGCATCGTTGTGCAGTCGAAGGGTACCGCTGCCCTCGTACTGGCAGATATATTCCCCCGGCGGGTAATCCCCGTTGGTGCGAATGATGAGGGTATCTGCGCTTTGACCGGGACGCAGCCACCGCACCCACCCAAGGGGAGACAGTACCAGGGGGGGGCCCTGGCCATAGGCTTGCCCTTTTATCTGGGATTGCCAGGGCTGGGATTGTTTAAAAAGGTCCTTGAAGGGAATTTCCGTGGACCAGTAACACACCCGGGAGAGATTTATGCCAAGGGGGGAATTGTCATTTTCCCATGCATTGACAGTATTTACCACACCAATATGCCATGCCAGTGTACAGCATAAAAATATATACCATCGGAGCATTTCATGGAATTTTTTCATTGTCAGTCCTTTTTGAGATCTGGGGACACCATACTTTGAGATCTGTAGATCTGGGGACACCATACTTAATTTTCATGTTCGCAGGAAGATAGGTATGTGTGTTTCCGGATATCTTTAAAATTAAAATTTATTGGAGATAAAATCCTAACCATCCAAAACCCCAAATTTATTCTTGAAATCATTGTAACTGCTCACCTAATCAAACCGAATATCATTAGAAATCGCCTTGAAATGGAGTTTTCCACACGCAATTTTCCCCTCTACCACCTCATAGGCTTTGATATTCCGTGCCTTTTCTTCCTTCAGCATCCGGGAGATCTGCCGGGTCACCCGCTCCAGAATATCCTGATTCTGGAGCATGTCCGGCTTTTCCAGACCCCGGATGATCTTCATGATGGCAAGGCTCGGCAGCATGGTATGATACATGATATCATCCATGATCTCCAGCGGGGTGCGTTGAAACTGCTTTTTGATTCCCCCCGGGGAGACCTCCATAGACCTCCATGATCTTGTTGCCCTGGTTTTTCAGGGCAAATTTCTGGACCTCATCAAAGCCGCTGGTGCCGGTGGTGACTTCATAGCTCAGGGTATCACTCCTGTGGCTCAGATCTTCATTTACCGCCACAATGCATTCCCGGATAAAAGATTCCTGATCCAGATCAAATTTATACAGCTCAGGGGTGATTTCTTCCACCGGAACCCCTGATTTTTCAAGGGTTGTGGTAAGGATCTCCGCAGTCACCTCGTCCCGGTTAAAGGCCATGGTATCATTGAAATCCTTTTGCAGGGTATCTGCAAAGTGGTCGTAATTGTCATTGGCAATCACCGTTTCCTGTCCCGGGCAAAATAGCCTTCCCGTACATTGGCAATGTCGGCATATCCGGGGACTGGTCTTTGTACACCGATGCCAGGCTGTTTAATATTTCATCCTTGTAATACCGGGTGAGATCCGGCTGATTCCAGATGCGTTGAAAGATTTTCCGGGCCTGGGATATCTGGGCCGGATCCATGTTCTGGTAAATGACAGTATCAAAATTGATGTGGTTGATGGCATTCTTTAAGGGCTTGGGAGCGAATTCCAGGGAAGAGGAGCCCTGGAGCATGAAAGTGTCATCAATGAGCAGGAGGTTACCCTTGATGCGGCAGGCTTCGGTGGTACGCTTTATAATGACATGTTTTTTAATGAAATCGTACATGGTCCGGGCCTGTTCAAAATGGTGGAGCTTGTTTTTTTCCATGATGTCGTATGTGTTGAACAGGGCCTCCTGGGGAGAGATGTCAAATTCCCGGGTGACTTCATGACTGGCGGGGAGGGTTCTTGGATCCCGGATGATGAAGTTGATGGTGGCTACGTTTTTTAGATTGTCCCGGAGCATGGAAAACACCGCCAGGGTCAGCTTGTCGTTGATGATATTGACGGTTGTGTTTCTGCCGGTTTTCAGGCGGGTGTTGATTTTGTTGAGCAGGGTATCATCCAAGGGGGAATTGCTTGCCTCCATTCATGAATTTTGTATTTTAAATCAGGGACAAAAAAACATTTTATCATGAAAAACAAAAGTGACTTTGTCAAGAATTAAATTATACCGCTTCAGCATGTTCCGTTATGCGGATGACATTGCCCTTGCTTCATAATTTCGGACACCATACTTAATTTTTTCTTTAAAGGAAGATAAGTATGGTCTCCCCTGAACTTATAAATTATGCTGAATTAAATCAAATTCTCCAAATACGATGTTGCGATATATCCATTGACACGCGTTGTTATTGTTTGGTACAGCATCCCAGATGCCAACATAATCCAATCACGAGGTCTTAAAAATGCCAAAAAAAGCTCCTTTCTCTTTGATTCCAATCCTTGTCAGCTTCTTATTGTTGTGCGCCATCTTCGGTTGCGATTTTAACAATTCCAGTGGTTCCGGCACTTCTCCCACATCCACTGCGGAAAACCCCACCGCTGGTATTCCAACGCCAATCTATTCTGACAATGCATCTTAGCTTGCCCTTCCGGATAACCCGGATGAACACTCTGTGGATATCCTGTGGTTTTATCCCACCGTGCTGGAAGAGGGTAACATGCTGATGGATATCACCGATCCTGAACTGCAGCTGGCAGCCCAGGAGACCATTGATCACCAGGCCAGCGTTTTCACGGGCAATGCCAATCTGTATGCCCCTTTCTACCGCCAGCTCAGCATCAGCGGTTTCAGTCTGGAAGAGTCCAAGGTAAATGAACTGCTGGCCTATGGCCAGGATGACATGTGGCGGGCCATTGAATACTATCTGGACAATTACAATAACGGCAAACCTTTTATCATTGCCGGTCACAGCCAGGGGTCAAGCAACCTGCTGGAAATTTTAAAAGCAAACTGGGGAAGCACCGGTAAAGAAGAGCTGCTGGTGGCAGCCTATCTCATCGGCTGGTCCATCACTCCTCTGGACATTGCGGCGAACCCCCTCATTCGCATGTGTGAAAGTCCCACAGACATCAATTGCTTTATTGCGTATAACTCCATGAAAGACGGGGTCCAGGATCAATCCATCCAGATCGTCGAAGGCACCTGGGTGACCAATCCCCTTTCCTGGGAAAGCCGTACTGAAAACGGTGAAGTGGTGCCGGCGGATGAGAATCTTGGGGCCGTGTTTTTTCCAGAGGGAGAAGATCCCGTATACTATCCTTATTTCACATCTGCGCAAATCAAGGATTCCGGGCTGGTATGCGATGTGGCAGATCCAGGGTTGATAAGCCCTTCTGCCATGCCCGAGGGAATTTATCACCGGGATGATTATTCACTTTTTTATGAAAACCTGAAAGCCAATGCTCTGGAGAGAATTCTGGCCTTTGAGCAATAAGCCACAATAAAAAAGGGAAGTTGATCTTAACTCGTCAGTCATAAGTTCTCCAATTTCTCACCACATAAGGTGTTCTGTTAAAGTTAGAATAAACACATGTGGTATGAAAATGAGAACTTAGGACTCATGAGATCTTAAGAATAATATGAAAAATATAAAAATCCATATCTGGCGACGGGCTGTTCAGACAGGGGTTGCTGTCCTTTTTATTATACTTCCCATACTGAACCAGACCGGGTTTAACTTTATCTGGGGAAATTTTTTAAACATGCACGTGGGTTGTTTAACATTTTCAGATCCCCTGGCCGTTTTCCAGGTAGCCCTGAAAAATCATTACCTGCCCATTGGACTTTTGATGGGTGCCGCAATGGTTTTGGCCATTGCGTTTTTATTGGGTACCGTTTTTTGTTCCTGGATTTGTCCCTTTGGATTGTTATCAGAACTCGTGAACTCTTGTTCTTCCAGGGTATGGCCCCAAAAACTCAGAAACAGAAAAATTGAAACAAGAGGCTTTGCCGTAAAGGCCGCTGTTTTTTGCACCGTTTTTATGGTGTTCTGGCTTTTTTTTAACACACCTGTTTTAAATCAGGTATCAATGCCATTTCAATATTCCACGGTTTTTCAATATCTCGTTATGCAAAAATACATTGCTCCGGCCTTTTGGTTTATGGGCGCTCTTCTATGGGCAGAATTTTTGTTTCAGAACCGTTTTTGGTGTCGTTGGATTTGCCCGCAATCTGTTCTTTTAATCGTTGCTAAGCGGCTCAATCCCTTTGGGCTTAAAATTGTTTTTAAAGCAAATAATTGTATCTCGCATGTTGCGCCATTTCCCTGCCACCAAGCCTGTTCACTGCACCTGGACCCCAAAGAGATGGATGGCTGGTACCTGGCTCAGTGCACCAATTGTGGAGATTGTGTGGATGCCTGTGCCAACACCGGTAAGGCGCTGGTTTACCAATGGTCTTTTCCTGGATTCATGGTGAAAAACCGGTAGCCACTCCATTAATAGATATTTTCCCACATCAGACAATGCTTGGCAAGTATGTTTCCCTGAGCGTGTGCATGGGGATAGTGTTAATACCACCGGAAAAGAGGCAGCAGGTTCCCAGCCCGACATGACCGGCGATATACTGGCCCAGAAAATCCTGGATCGGTACCCGGATTTTCCGGTTATTCTCTGCACAGGTTTTTCTTTCCGGATTGATCATCAAAAGGCCGAAAAAATGGGCGTGAAAAAATTGTTGATCAAACCCGTGACTCAATCATGCATGGCCCACTCTGTTCGCAGTGCTCTGGATGAATGATACCACAAAAGAACATTGCGCAAAGATGTCTGATCCCAGTCTTTAATGGCATGCCATGGCCTGCTTCATTTATCGGAAACAGAGGTTCAGGGCCATGTCCGGGAAAAAGACAGACCAGGTTAAATTTTAAAATAGTGGTCTGTCTCCCTTTTTACTGCCTTCGCCATAATCCCGGTGCCACCCCGGGGGAACGGGAATTTCGTCGTAAAGCCTTTCTCTTTCAGCCTCAAGAAGGCGACGGGGGGATTCCATGAAATCAGCCGCACAGATAACCCGCCCACCGGATTCGGCGGAAAGCCCCTCCAGCCATTGAAGCCCTTCATGGCTTCTCATCAGGTGATGGTCAAGGATCAGGGGGTCCACAGCACCTGCCAGCCGCACTGCGTTTTTCCAGGCCCGGTTTCGTTGACATGCTCCTGTCCCCACAAAGATTAAAAGTTTGTTAATATTCGGTCAGCGCCCCATCTTCACCTGTTTGGGGTTGCTCACATAGCGTTCGTACGCTACCCAGCCCCAAACAGGCGAGTATGGATCACTGCCCAAACATTTATATGAACACGCCCAATATTTACAAAAGTTTTTCCAGATTTGCCGGAATTTTGCGGGCTTGGTCACAGCATGGGCCACCGGTCACTGTTGGTGGGCCAACGGGGTCAGGCTATGTGGTATTAGATCCTGGGTTTTTATCAGGATCTATGCTTTTGACAAGCAACTGTGTATAAAGATAATTTTCAACAAAAGTGTCAATAACGCAAGCTTGACCCCTCCCCAGGGTGACCCATCTTGTGACCAAGGCCGAATTTTGTTATAACGGCCATATTCTTATAAAAAGTGATTCATCACAAAGGAAAAAATGAACCCGGATACACCATACTCCCATTGGCAGTATCGACTACACGAAATTATTTTTGAGGCAGACACCCGGGCCGGAAAATTGTTTGATATTTTCCTGATTCTGGCGATTTTACTGAGCGTGCTGGTGGTGATGCTTGACAGTGTGGCCACCATAAGCCATGCCCACGGAACCTGGTTGTTGATTTTGGAATGGGGGTTTACCCTTTTATTCACCCTGGAATATGTGTTGCGGCTGATCTGTGTGAAAAAACCCTTCCGGTATGCTGCAAGTCCCCTGGGTCTGGTGGATCTTCTGGCCATTCTTCCCACTTATATATCTCTGATCGTGTCGGGCAGTCAATATATGGTGGTTATCCGGGTACTCCGTGTATTAAGGGTATTCCGGGTGCTGAAACTGGCATCCTACCTGGGAGAGGCCAGGGTGCTTGCAAGTGCCTTGAAATCAAGCAGGCACAAAATTGTTGTTTTTCTGGTCACCGTCATGACCCTGGTGGTTATTTTCGGTTCCCTGATGTATCTGATTGAAGGAATGGACAACGGATTTACCAGCATACCCAAGAGCATCTACTGGGCCATTGTGACCATGACCACCGTGGGCTATGGGGATATTTCTCCCCAAACCCCCCTGGGGCAATTCATCGCCGCCATGATCATGATACTGGGCTATGGTATTATCGCAGTGCCCACGGGAATTGTGACATCGGAGCTCAGCCGGGTTTCCAGAAACCCTGTCTCCACCCAGAGCTGTCCTGTGTGCATGGCTGAGGGACACGACCATGATGCCGTGTTCTGCAAGTTTTGTTCGTCCCGGCTAAATCCTTCTTCTGAAATCAACGGGTCGTAAAGCCAGGGTACAGTTCATGAAACGGAAAATTTTCGGTAAATATTCGGTCAGCACCCCATCTTCACCCGTTTTGGTCTGCTCACATAGCAATCAGTATGCTACGCAGCCCCAAACAGGCGAATATGGGGCACTGACCAAACATTTACATGAGCAAACTGAATATTTACAATTTTCGACATCCTTCATATCACCACAAAAGGACTTTACACTTTTTGGGAATAATTCCCGGCCAACGGGTTTGTTAAAACAAGAAGTGCAAGCTGACCAAGAAAGATGCCAAATTTCCAATCCTTGCTATTTCCATGGAGTGATAATGGGACACAAGAGACTAAACGGTTTCATATCAGGACCGAAATGAATAAAAATAATATCCAGATATGGTGACGTCTTGTTCAGACAGGTGTGCCCTTTCTTTTTATGATACTGCCCATGCTGAACCAGGCCATGAAAAAGCTTGCTTTATAGGTTTCAGGGGCATACAAAAAAGAGGAAATTTTTCCCATGGAAAGAACATTCTATCCAATGAGAATTTCTTTCCATGGATGAATCCATTTAACAGGAGGTGCCCATGCCCCTTGACCAAGAACCCCTGGCGCTGCTCATGGATACGTATGGCTATGACGGCCAGGCCATTGAACACATTATTTCCGGTAACAGATACACCGCTGTCCTTCTTACCAACGGTAATATCGGGGTCTGTGCCAACCTCACCAACAAAGTTTCTCCGGCCATTTCCGATCTTAAAAGTGCACCACCGGATCTTTCAAAGATTCCCCATCGCATCATTTACACCGCCTATCTCAATGCCTGCCATAACTACCATGGTTTTGATTCCAGTAAAGATGATATCTGGGATGTGCTGGACTTTACCAAAGAGCAGCGCATTGTCATGGTGGGACTGTTCAAGCCCATCGTGCGTAAATTTGAAGACGCCGGGGTACCTCTGGAAATTTTTGATATGATCAAGGCAGATAACCGTCTGACGGAGATGAATCGCCAGAAAGAAATTTTAAAACAGGCAGATGCGGTGATTTTAACTTCCACTTCTGTGTTTAACAAAACATTCCTTGACACCGTCAATGCCACCCCGGAAGGATGCCATGTCTATCTGCTGGGACCTTCCTCCATCATGGTGCCGGAACTGCTGCAGTATAAGAATATTAAAATGATTTTTGGTGCCACATTTGAAAAAAAGGATACACGGGTGCTGGATGTCATAAAAAACCATGGCGGCACCCGGCAGTTCCTGAAATTTGGTGGCAAGAACTGTCTTAAAAAATAAGACTGAACACGCGCTTTAATCATTGAGCATCGGCGTTGACCTCTATATCTGTTTTGTGAATCAGCTTGAAAAAAGAGACAAGCTTTCCATGAAATCCCTGTCCGGTCCCACAAAAAAAGGGCCATTCAGCAGATCTGGTTTGTTGTATGTAAAAGGTACCCCTTTGGTATCTGTGACAATGCCGCCAGCGGCGGTGACCACGGCCTGCCCGGCCCCGGTGTCCCATTCCCAGGTGGGACCAAGACGGGGATACAGATCGGCTTTTCCGGCAGCAATCAGGCAGAATTTTAAAGAACTCCCCCGGCTCACCGCTTTATGGGCAGGCAGGGTGTTCAGGCATTTTGTCAGGGCTTCCGATGGGTGGGAGCGGCTCTGAACCACCCGGATCACATCCCCGTCAACGGGGGGGATGATTTCAAGTTTTCTCTGTTTGCCTTCGGCAATCTCCCAGCAGCCGCTTTCCAGTTCTGCCAGATACATCAGATCAAGGGCCGGGGCATAGATGACACCTGCCACAGGAATATGGTTTTCAATCATGGCAATATTCACGGTGAATTCATCATTTTTTTTGACAAATTCCTTGGTGCCGTCCAGGGGGTCCACCAGCCAGAACCGATGCCATTTTTTCCTTTCTTCAAAGGAAATGGTTTTTCCTTCTTCCGACAAAATGGGAATATCAGGCGTGGCTTTCTGAAGGCCTGCAGAAATAATTTCATGGGATCGGGTGTCCGCCCTGGTGAGGGGGGAATCGTCGGATTTGATGTCCACCTTGAAATCCGTGGCATAAATCTCCATGATGCCTTTTCCGGCAGCCTTTGCCAGGTCGTTTAACATTTCAAGGTCTATGGGGTGCTGGATCATATGCTTCTCCTTGTGCCTTTCTTGGTTCTGTGCGTTAACCCATCATTTTTTTATAAAGATCTACCATTGCAGCGGCCTTTTCCCCCCATTCATAATTTTTGACCCGCTCAATGGCGCTTGCCGACATGGCTTGCCTTATCTCCGGATGCTCCAGGAGAAATGCAATCTTTTCGGCAAACTCAGCCACAAGATATTCCCGGGACAGCGGCTTGATTTTGATGCCGGTCTCGTCCGTTACATATTCCCCGAGACCTGCATAATCAGGTACAATGCAGACAAGTCCGCAACCCATGGCCTCCAGGGCCACGGCCCCCCCAAATTCCCGCACCGATGGAAAACAGAACACATCGCTTTTTTCATAGTGAATCAGGGTCTCTTTCTGGGGTATCCATCCGGTGAACTGTACCCGGTCTTCCACTCCGGTGGTGTGGGCAAGCTTTTCCAGGGCCGTTTTTTCAGGGCCATCGCCCACAATGGTAAGACTGACACGCTGCCGCACCGTTTCTGGAAGTATGGAAACAGCCTTTATGGCCATGTCCGCACCCTTGTAGGCCACCAGACGTCCAACAAAAAGCAGCTTCATGGTTTTTGATGTATGTTCTTTAGGTTTGCCGATAAAGGAATTCAGAATACCATTTTCATGGAAAAGATCAATGCGGTTATCCGCCAGATCAAACAGGTTCATCAACATGTTTCGGGTGTACAGGGAGCCGGAAAGAACTTTGTCTGCACCCTGGTATGTTTTTCTGTACCCCGGGATGAGGCGAGTGAACATCCTGAGAAAATTAAACCGGGCAAATTCCTTTCGGGCCACGGTGTCAAATCCCGGGGGAAATGGTACTCCACCGTTCACAGGTCCCAGCAGAAAAGGGGTGTTTTGGCAGTGATCGATGAGTTTCACCGGGTATCGTGGCAGAATGGGAGTCATGACATGCACCAGATCATATGTCCCGGAACGGATGGCCGGGCCATATTTCTGGCTCACCCGGTGATTGAATTCTCCATAGATGGGGTAGGAAAGGGCGTGCTGCAAGGGCCAGTTAACGGCACCCCGGTCGGTGATGTGCTTGATAAGTTTATAATAACGTTTAAGCAGGGTGGACTCCCGGATGTAATCAATGGTGTGGTTCTCCTGCACCTTTTCCAGGGCACGTTGATTGCGTTCATGGGTGACCAGGGTTACCTGTGCCCGTTTCCGGATTTCATGGTAAAAGTTATAGGACAGCAGGGGTACCGATGCCCATTCCGGATTACATTGCTCAATCACCATTAAAATTTTTATGGGTTCATTGTTCATGTGCATTTTCCTTGTCAGGGGTTTTGGAGTCCTGGGGTTGAACTGGATCCTTTTGGTCAACTGAGGGTAGTGCAGGGGAAGCCCCCTTTTTTTTCTTTGTAAGGTTTCCCGTGTGAAAAATGATCCGGATGAGCACTCCCATAACCATACCCGCAATGGCACCCAGATTATTGGCAATAATATCTTCGGGTGAAAAGTGTCTCCCCGGTACATATTTTTGCATGAGTTCCAGTATAAACCCCAGGGCGGGCATGGAAGATGCCACACAGAATCCAAGTTTGATGGACGCAAAAAAGGCAATGGGAAAGAAAGCCAGAAATCCAAAGGTGATGATGCGTGCAAGCTTATCAATGCCCATGTTGGAATTGTCGGAGGTCAGGCTTGCCTGGGGAATCAGGGAGGATACCACCATAAATACAAGGCCTGCCACCCATGCAACAATAAGGGGGCGGGAGATGAGATTCTGCCACAGTTTTTTTTTATTTAATTTCAGAGACAGATTCATGGCCGATCTTCCTTTCTTTTCGGGTTCCACGGTCCTTTTGTTTGTGCTTGTCCGCAGTTGATGCAGATTTTTTCAGTTGAAACCGGGGACCGTCATAGTCCGGCTTTAACACGAATCTTGTTTTTCCTGACCACAATCCTTCTTTTCTGACACGGTGAGTGGGCCGTGACAGGAAAGGGGGTGAGGTGGTCATTTTTTGTGTTTCCTTATCTGGTATTTTGTTATCCAGGGGGATGGTTTCCATGGCATTGTAAGGCGCGACATCGGATTTTTTCTGGGAAAGCATGCCGGTGACCCCCCCTGCAAATATAATATACATCTGATTGACCATGGCGTTAAGGGTGCAGTCAATGAGAAACAGCAGAGGGATAATGGCAATCACAGCGGTGGGAGCGATCTCTTTTTGACTCCAGGTTTTGGGATGATGCCGAAGGGTAAACAACAGCATTGGCAGCAACAATACCAGGGATACCGAGGTAAGTCCCATAAATCCCCGACTGCCCAGAATAATCACCCAGAAGCCGTCGGTGGTACTTAAATCTTCTCCTGTATCCGGATCATATACCCGGGAGCGGCCCCAGCCCCCCCATCCAAACAATTGTTTTTCCAGGGCCTTCTCCACCAGAATATTTTCATTGTCAAACCGGAAAGCCAAAGATGCAGCCCGATCGGCACTGAATTTTTCCGTGATGAAATCCACGGCATTCTGTCCGTCCCAGTAGCCTGTGGCCCGGGTGGAGATATAGGCCGGGGGAATCAGGAGCATTACCCAGATGACCAGGCTGATTTTCAGTCGGGCAGAGATAAAAAGGGCCATCATGCCAAGCAGCATCAGGCCAATGGCCCCCGAGGATTTGCAGATAATGGCGGAAAAGACCATGAGAAGGGCCAGTGCCCAGGACGGTACATTCCATCTTTTTTTGGGAAACACCCCTGTGGCCGTACACCACACCCCCACCAGAGCTGCCATGCACATGAAGGTGCCAAGCATGATGCCGTGCTGCATGAACACCATGGGCCGATATCCCCCGCCTCGGATCACCTGGGCAAAGGAGTGCTGCATATAGCCATAGACTATGTTGTGGGCCTGGGGACTCATCACCAGTTCAAACACCACAAAGGGAATATAGACAATTCCACAGATAAAAAGGGCATTACACAGCAGGGTATGTCCTGCAGAACTGGTAAAATAAAGACGTCCTGTCAGGTAGGGCACCCCCCACAGGGTAAAGGTATTAAAACTTTCCTGGAGTCCGTCCTTTAAACCAAGTCCGTTGAGGATGGACGATAATATTACGGAAAACAGCCAGATGATCATGGGGATATCCAGGGGATGCGGGGAAAACTGTTCCAGGCTTTCCCCATCGGTGACTTTAATGGCAAGTATGACCCCAATGCCCGTTGCCGTCATTTTATTGTATAAAATCAGAGGTACATGCAGCTGTTCCATGGGAAGAAACAAAACAGCGCCGAAAAAACAGATGATGCTGCCCCGCCCAGCGCCGTAAGTTTTAAAAATATAGAAGGTGGCCGGAATAATCATCACAAGACTGATCAGGCATAGAAAATTTCCTTTCATGGCCTTTTATCTCAGAGCTCCTCTGATGCGGGCCAGTAGCGGGCCTAAAAATGTATTTTGCAGTTTTCTTTCCAGTTTGCTGGTGTAACCGGTACCGCCCCAGTTGAGAACTGGAATGATGGCAGGCACTTCCTGTCTTATAAAAAGTTCAGCCACTCGTCTCAGATCGGTGTACAGGGATCTGTTCCCCTGTACTACCAGAAGCAGTACATCGGAAAAAACTGTCAGATATTCAGTGAAATCATTTTGCATCACCGGGCTTGAGTCAATGAGTATGATGTCGTAATTTTTTTTGGCCATGGTGATAATCATGGCGTGTACCAGTGTGGAATTTTTAAATTCCTGTTTTCCGCTGGCAGGTAGAATGTCCACGTTTCGTTCTTCATCGGTGTATATGGCTTGGTTGAAATCTGCAGTGCCGTTGAGCATCTCCGCCATACCCGGGTGGGAAGGCGCAATGTTTAATCGTTTTCTCATGGCCGGATTGGCCGTAACCGCCTCAATGATTAGAATGTTGGGGTGGATCTGTCCCAGCAGATGGGCCACGTTGAGGATGATGCTGGATGTACCGGACGTTTCATCCACACTGTTGAAGAGAAAAATATGGGCATCGTTGGTCTGGTTTTCCTTGTATATCCTCAGGGCCAGGCTTCTCAATGCCTTGGATGTCACCGAATCGGGGGCTTCAAGGGTTTCCCTGAAGAAGGGAGTGGTGGCCCTGGATCGTGATATGGGCCAGGTGGACGGGTGTCCCAGGGCATGGGTGATATTCATGGGATTTGTGATGCGGTTGTCTAAAAATTCCAGTACCAGACATATAAAACCGATGAATCCGAAGGGTACCACCAGGCATACCATGATCAGTTTTTTGGCATTGTTTCCGGCAGGGGACAGGGGGGTATGGGCTCGCAGGGCAATGGAAATCCTGCTGGGGGCATTGGATTGAACTCCCAGTTCGTTAATTCTGGATTCATATTTAAACAAGAGTTCGCGCATGTGACGCAGTTCTGCCTGGGTCTGTTCTCCGGTGATGAGGCGTTCTGAATTAACATTGGCTTCTGACCTTGCTTCTAACAGCTGGATGGAAATATTTTTGGAAGCTTCTTTGAGGGCATCATATTTACTTTGTTCTTTTATCAGATTTGTGGTGAGTTCATAATCACGTTTCCCATACACCGTCATCTGGGCCAGTTTCCGTACCTCTTCGGTCATTTTTTTTTCATACCGGCTCATGGCCCTCATGCGTTCTTCAATGTAGGATCTGTCTGAACTTTTCTCACTCAAGCCATCGAGTTTGGTTCTCAGTTCCTGGAGCTGTTGATAGGTCCAGGACTGGGTGGAATCGAGCCCCCAGTCGTTGGCAACCACCTCTTCCACAAATGGCTCCATGTCCAGTTTGGAAATTTTCTTTTTTTCCTGGAGTTTTTGCTTATAGGCTGTTTCCAGGTCCATGAGCATGAGATCAATTTTAACCTTTGCCTGCTGGAGCTGCTCTGCGCGTTTGTAGTAAAAATTGTACATTTCACTGAATTCACTGGTGTGAGTTTTTTGGGCAATCTGTTTCAATTTGATAATTTTTTCATCAATTTCCCTTCTCATGCTGTCATGTTCTGATTTAAGATACTGGAGGCGATTCTGGTTTTGTTGTTTCTGCTGGGCATCTGTGCTTTCCTTGTATGCGTCCATGACGTGGTTCAGAATCTCGGCAATACCGGTGCGATGTTCTCCCTGAATTTCAAGTTCAATGAGGTGGGTATTGCGTATGGTTTTAACTGACATACGCGTGTAGAGCATATCAACACATCTTCCCAGGGGTACCCCGGGGGGGAAAAGGGCATCTTTTTGTTCCGTTGTCAGTCGCTGGATGGCATCTGCCAGTACATCATAACCCCTCAGCCGTGTGGCCTGGGTTCTGGAATAATCCGAGTACTGCTGAAGAATGGAGGTATCCTGACCACTCCCGATGATGGTCTGGACCACGGGGTCAATCTGCAGTTTGGCTGAGGCCATGTAATATGGTTTAATGGCCATAAGGGCAAAGGGAATGAGCAGGGTGAAAATAAAATTGCCCAGCACGATGATCAGGACAGTGTATTTTTTCAGAAATCTGAAAATATCTAGGGGTTTATTTTTTTTTGTACCCGGTAACAGTTCTTTTGAAGCAGTTTCCATATACCTTTTTTATCCCCGACGTTTTTTGGGAAGGAATCGGTTCATTACGCCTTTAAGATGTTTTATTTCGTCTGTGGTGAGAAAGCAGTTCCACAGCAGTAAAAGACTTAATCCCACATGGAAGGCCCCCAGCCCTATGATCCAGATACCTGTGGTTATGCGTGATTCCAGGGGCAGCATTCGGGTAATGGCATACACCATTCCGGCAGCAGCCATTGGAGCAAGAACGGGCAGAGATGCTGTTTGAATAAAATTGCGGGTGCTGATGCCAAAGGCCTGGTTGGTCCTGAGAAATAAAAAGATACTTCCCAGGGTGGAGCTTCCCAGAACTCCCAGGGCAGCCCCGGTGATGCCCATGGCATGGGTTCCCACAGGTATCCACATCAATGCCGTGGTCAGCTGAATGATGAGATATTCAAATTCCCGTCCTGCCCGGTTGATGCCCCGGAACACCAGGCTTGCAGGGCCGGTACAAAGATGAATCATGTTGGACAGGCTGATTATCATCATCACTTCCACTGCACCCAGGTATTCCCGGCCCACCCAGCAGAAGATCAAGGGGGAGGCAATGGCCATTAAGAAGCCGAACACCGTTGAATTGAGCATGGCAAGGAATCTCAGGCCTTTGAGGTAGAATGTCTGCAGCTCGGTTCCAAGCAGTTTGTCTTCGTCTTTGAACATGCCATGAAGTGTCTTGACAAGAGGAATGAACATGACGGTGGCAAGGACAATCAAAGAGATAACTGTGCCTGTGGGCAGGAACAGCTGATGCCATGGTTTGACAAGGGTAACCAGGAGTGCTGGCACCAAGCCTGCACAGACAGACACGATGAACAAAAAGAAGTATTTTTTAACCCGCAGTGCAACGGGGGGAATTTCACCGATTTTCCATTGCCCACCTATGTAGGAAGCGGCGGGGAAAAACGGGATAAAAGCGGCACTTGAGATATTTCTGCCGGTGTAGGGAAATTTACGTCCGATTTCAAAGAAACCGGCGTCGGCAAGACCCGTAAAGGCTGCAACGACAAACCTGGCAAGGGAGGCGTTCAGTATGGACAGCCCCCCCAGTACCTGTATTTTCCCCACATAGATGAACAGCTCTTTAAAAGCAGCCCGGTTGATGAGTTTTAAATTAATGGCAAATCCCGGTAGTTTTTTAAACACATACACTGTGCAAATGAGCATTTCGGCTACGGTTTTAATACCGTAGGCATAGAGAAGACCCTTAATGCCCATGCCCAGGTGAAGAAAGAGCAGGATCAGCACCACCTCGAACACAGATGCCGCCACATTCACACTTTTGGTAAAGGCAATTTCCTGTAAACCGTTGAGGATGGATCGAAAGCCGCCCATGGTGAAATCAATACAGAACACAAGGGTGGTTCCCATGACCATGAAGCTTGCCATGGCAAAGGATTCTTGTTCGACATGGAAAAGGGTTAACAGCCACGGATGAAGAAAATAAAGGCTGGTATAAAATAAGACGGCAAAAAGCAGCATGAATACCAGACCTGTGGAAAAGATGGTATTGATGCCGTTGATATCATCAGCTGCCTGGAACTGGGCCGTGAATTTTACATAGGCGTTGTTGATACCCACCGCCCCCACAGCGGCATAGGAAAGGATTACAAAGCAGATGGACCACAGGCCAAATTCACTCAGGGATATATAGGTTAAAACAATGGGGGTCAGGGCAATGCGGCTTAAAAAATAAATGGCCGTGGCACCCATGCCTGCCAGGGCATTTTTTCCGGCCTTTTTCCCCACCTGTGACAAGCTGTCCTGTTTTTTATCGGCCATTTTCTAGTTGTCCTTTCCCCATATTTTGTCTCGTACCTTTTGCATGGCACCAAAATTTTCCATTACATTGGTACCAAGCTCAATAATCTCCAGGGATGGAAAGATTTTCTGGAGGGCATAGTTAAATCGACTGATACTTTTTTCTGACACATAGAGGATATCATTATCTTTCATTATGTAATTCTGGCTGAAATCTGCGGATGTCAGGATGTGCTGCAGGTCAATCTCCCTTACCTCTCCCTTATTGTCTGTTGTCTTCCGGATAAGGTATAGTTTTGATTTCTTAGCGTCTTCTGTGGGACCGCCAGCCATCATGAGGCTGTCAAGTAAGGTGAGTCGTCCGGTCATATTATAGGCCCCGGGGGTCATAACCTCTCCCATTACATATACCAGTTCTGACTGGCTTTCCGGTATGAAGATGACGTCATTATTCATGATGCGGGCGTTTAAAGCCATATTACCGTTTTGGAGCAGTTCGTTGAGATCAATCCAGATAATGGTGTCATTACCCCGGATGATGGAGCACTTGGTCAGGTAGGTGTCTTCGGCTTCTGTGGAATAGCCGCCGGCAATGGACAGGGCCTCAAGTAAGGTTCCCTCTCCGGGGAAGGTGACCACACCGGGATTTTCCACCCGGCCCAGCACAAAGGCTTTGTTGTTGTGGTATTCATCAATGGCAAAACTGATTTCCGGATTACTGTAGTATTCCAGAAATTTAGCTTTAATTTCCTCTGCAACACTTTCTCTTGTGCGTCCTTTGGTGTTTATGAATCCGATTCTGGGAACGGAAATAATGCCGTCGGGACCAACGATCATCCGGAGGGCTGATGCCTCAGGACGTCCCCATACAGTAAGGCTTAACACATCTCCTGGCCCGATGATGTACTGATTTTTTTTAATCATGGATACATGCAGCAGGGGAGTGGAAAAGGGAGGATTCTCCGGGGCTGATAAAATCATGGCATCATCTGTATGATAGGTGGAGTCATGGGAAAATTGCTTTACCTCATCGGGGGTGGCAAATTTTGTGCGTGCCTGAATATCATCCACCTCAAATACAGGATCAGGGGGCGCCGGAGACTGGACCTGGGGTTTAATATCAGCGCATGCTGTGCATAAAAACACCATTGCCACCAGAAAAACAAGGCAATGGTGTTTATGGAATATGCGCCCAGGGGCGTACAACTTAAAATGGGACAGATGGTGTACAAGGCTCACTGTTTGTCGGTTTCCCTTTTTATTTCTGAGGCTCTTCTGGTTCTTTCCCACCCGGGGATCCCTTTTTTCCCCGCCAGTTTAACATATACAGGGACTTTCCATAAAATAAAAAAAGGTGCACAAAAAAGGGATCGCCATACATAAAAGGGGGCTTTTTTCAGTATCAACCCGGAGAATACGTAGAGCACGGTGGCATAGAGACAAAGCCCCCACACAAGTGTGGTTTGGGGATAAAAGAAACATGACAGCATAAATAACAGCACCTGTCCTGCCATCACAAGGGAGAGCGGTGGGGTAAAAAGCTCCATGAAGGCATCCAGAAACATAATTTTCGGGCGCCTCATAAATTCCCTCAGAAGTGGAGCTGTGTATTGTTTTAACAGCTGCATGCGCCCTCCCTCCCATCGTTTACGCTGGGTCTGGGCCTGCTGTGATTTTGAGGCCATCTCCCCATAAACAATGGCATGGGGATTATAGTGCACAAGGATATTTTTCAAAAGCAGATGCAGGGAAAATTCAATGTCCTCAACAATGGAAAATGCAGGCCAGCCGAATTTTTCCATGATGTGTGTCTTAAAGGCCATGCCATTTCCCTTTAATCCTGCAGTGGCATGGATGACATTGCGACCGGCGGGCCGGATGTGGTGAAAAACGCATAGAGCCGCAGCGGAAAGGGCCGTTCGCCAGTTAACTTCGGGGTTGGATACTCCGTAAAAACCCTGGACTACCTGCACTGAAGGCTGGGAAAGGGAGTAACAGATTTCCAGAAAAAACCGTGGGTGGACCAGGGTGTCGGCATCAATGATGGCCACGGCATCTCTGGGGGAATACTGATCGGTGTGGGTTTTAAAGAACCAGTCCAGGGCCTGCCCCTTGCCCCTGTTCAGGGAATCTGATCTTTCCAGAACCGTGGCACCGGCATCCCTTGCCACCGTTGCTGTGTCATCGTCACAATTATCGGCAATGACCACCATGCGGTATTGATCATCGGGGAAATCTACCTTTTTTATGCTGGCAAGGGTCTGGGCGATGCCAAGTGCCTCGTTGTGGGCTGGAATCACCACGGTGAGCGTTAAAGGGCTCTTGTCTGGTGCGGTTTTCTTATTGAAAAACCAGGCGGCCACGGTGAGAAAAAACAGGTACATCGTTGTCAGCACAATGTAAGCCCCAAGGGCGTAAAAAAATATGTTAATAAGTATCATAGGAATCCTTTGAAAAACTTGGCCATTTGTGCACAGTTTTCATTGAGATCATAGTGTTTCAGAACCTGTTGACGTCCTTTTTTGCCCAAGGTGGTTCTAAGGGTCGGGTCGTTGATCAGCTGCTGCAGTCGATCCGCCAGATCCTTTGTGTCGGATGGGGCTGTGAGTACCCCGTTTCTTCCATCCTCAATGAGTTCCGGGATGCCCGTGATGCGTGTGGACACTGATGGGATTTCTTTGGCCATGGCCTCCATGAGTACCACGGGGACCCCTTCGGCAAAGCTTGCAATTGCAAAAATATCGGCTCGGTCATAATAGCCCGGGACCTCGTCTTGACCGATGGCCCCGGTGAAGGTGACCCGGTCGGCGATGTCCAGGGTCTGGGACAGGCTTTCCAGGGTGGATCTGTCCTCTCCATCTCCCACAAAGGTTAGGGTAAAGTTTACACCCCTTTCCTTTAAAATACCACATGCATCAAGGAGAACATGCTGTCCCTTGGCCGGGACCAGTCTTCCCACGCACAGGATTTCCGGTACGGTGTTACCGGGTTCCGGCCGGGGTGAAAATTTTTCTTTGTCAATGCCACAGCGCACAATGGTAAATTTAGACCACAGTTCATGGGGAACAAGGCGCATGAGCTGGCTTGTGCAGTAGTGGCTGATGCAGCGTACTGCCCTGGCCCGAATGACTTTTTCCGCCAGGAGTCCCGTGTCCACATTGTAAAAAACATCGGGACCATGGACACTCATGCTGAAGCTTATGCTGCCGTAAACGGTGGCAATCATGGCCACTGTGGCAGCAGGGTTGGCAAAGTGGACATGGACATGGTTGGTGTGACTGTCCTGCATCCATTTCACCAGCAGACCTGCTTCGGCAAAATAGGCAATTCCTTTGAACAGGCTGCGGGGACCCTGGCGTGACAGGGATATGGCCTGGCCCAGCATGGAAAGGTATCTGCCCGGAGATCGTTTCAACAGGGACAGGTGGGCAGTGACAATGTGTTTTATTGAGCTGGTTTTAATGTAAAAGGTGGCATCGGCATCGGCTTTTTCAGGTACCGTCATCTTGTCCAGGTGGGCAGGCCTTCGGATGGAGGCGGTGACAACCTTTATGCCCAGTTCCCGCAGGGCGGCAATTTCCCGGAAGATGAAGGTATGGGATATTCCGGGATATTCACTGGCCAGATAGGCAATTTTCAATGACATATTCATGAGCTCCTCGGGCAGTATAATTAAAAATTTTTAAGGGGGTAAAATCTCTGCCCCCTGGCAGTTTCATAAAACAATATTGCTTTCAAGCCTGACCCCGTTGGTCCATATGAAAAGGCAGCCTCCAAGGCAACTTCACCAGAGCCGCCCCCCCGATGGGCAATAGGAACCGGACAATTGAGCTGTCTACAGTTCCGGTCCGGGCCCATTGTCCGTCAGGACATGGCGGTTATTGGGAAACTCCTGTTTTTAATTTTGCAGGTTTGTTCCGCAGCGGGTGGTGGAACAGTTTTCCCCAGAAAAACCGTTTTACCCCGAAAAACTGGGGAATCACCACAAAGGAGCAGTGCAGGGCATAGACCATGGCCGGTTTGTGTTTCAGGTGTTTGTTTTCCATGAACCAGGAAACTTTAAATAAAAACGGGGAAAACAGCAGTATCAGTCCGGGAAAAAAAAGCAGCAGAAACAAGGGGTGTACAAAGGCAAGGAGGATGCCCGCCAGGGCAGATCCCACAAATCCGCCTCCCCGTACGCAGATGCGAATCAGCTCCCGAATCCAGAAACCTCCGTCGGAAAGGCCATGCCGGGCCGTGACCGCAGCATAGCCATACCCTGTGCGATGGCCCCGTTTCCAGTACTGGGAAAGGTGCATCATGGCAAGGTCATGGCCGCACATGGGGGCATCAATCTGCAGAATTTTCCATCCCCGTTGCTGGATGCGACGGCTCAATTCCGGGTCTTCTCCGGCCACCAGCACCTCGTCATAGCCCCCGGTATCTTCCAGGATGCTGCGTCGGACCATCACGTCTCCTCCAAAGGCGTCACAGAATCCTGGGGCCGCGTTCCATTCCATATCTCCGATCCAGTTGAATACCGATGACATGGGGTGCAGTTCATAGCGGTTGCCCCGCACGGCACCGACGGTGTCGTCTTTTATCAGAGCATCAACGGCGGTGTTAAGCCACTGGGGTTCCACCATGGCATCGGAATCCAGAAACTGTACCAGCGGTGAGGTGCCGGCCTTCCAGCCGTTGTTTCTGCCCAGGCCCGGAGTGGGGTATCGGGGATTAAGGGCGATGACGTTTACCCCCTCAAAGGCCCTGGCCTTGTTTATGCTTTGGTCCTTTGATCCCCCATCCACGTAATAGATGTTGACTGTTCCCCGGGAGTAATGACTGGCCAGGAGGTTGCGGATGCATTGTTCAATGGTTTTTTCCGTATTGATACCGATAATCACGCAATCAATGTTCATAAGTCTTATTTCCCGAATTGTTTTCTGGAGCCTGATTCCCATGGGTCATAATGTCCCCGACTGGGAAAAAGGCCATGTGTGTCAAGTATCTTGCCAGGCTCCTTAGTTAAAGAGTGTCCCAGGAAGGAACAGGCGGCTAAAGTATTTTATTACCAGCATGATATCACGCAAAATAGAGGGAGATGCAATATAAATGGCCTCGGCGGAGTAGCGTTCATCGGCAGTGGGATGTGAGCCAAAATGGATCAGGGATTCGGTGATAAGCCCCAGTTGGCCCCGGATGTATATCTCCCGCCAGTCCTGATCCAGGGTTTCGAGATCTTCCCGGGTCCGGGGAGACACCCCGGTGATGGCCATTTTGCCTTTGATCACATTGAAAAGGCCGGGGAGAAATCGTAATAAAAAATCCTTCCACCAGAATCCAGCCCCCCGGGATGCGGTTTGTGGGGGCAGGGAAAAAAAACAAAGATTCACAGTGGTCCAGGAAAAGGCATCTGTTGCTGTGGGCAGTCGGATGGCCTGGGTCGTCTTAAAGAGTGTGCCCTTTCTGAACAGTTTTAAGATAATGGCTGTGGCTGCTGTCAGGGGAAGAAAAAGTATTGTCAGAAAAAGGGCGATCAGACGGGAAATTTGGGAGGAAAGCCATTTTTTAATATTCTGTTCGGCCATGTCCCCAAGGATGAACTGTTCTGAAATAAAACTTTCTGAATTAAATTCAGTGTTCACAAGGCAGTTTCGGTCAAGGACGGCATTGGTGAGTTCCAGCCCCTCTCCCACATAGGTGCCTGGAAATACCACGGTATTTTTAAGGCTGGAGTCCTGTGCCACCATGGTTCCTTTTCCCAGGACCACGTTGGGGCCAAGGGTTACCCCGACCTCTATGCGGATCTGTTCATCCAGATAAACCGGTGCAATGAGTTGAGCATCGGGATGAAGGGCCACGTCCCTTGCGATCCAGATGCCCTCTTCCACCTCGGTGGCGGTGCGCATGAGAAAATTAAAATTATCCTGGGAGAGAACCGTTTTATTGGCTTTAAGAACGTCTTCGCAGGAATCACATGACAGTACCTCCGGGGTGGACAGGATGTGGGCATTGTTCTTCATGAGCCAGGTGAAAAATTCCTCATAGCCATGATCCGTTGAAAGCACAGGGTGCAGATGGGCAGAAAGGATTGCCCAGCCCGACCAGCAGGGGGGCTGATCATCTTTTTGTGTGCTGATGGCGGTCAATGCATGCCGGGAAGCAAGTTCTGGGAGCTGGTCACCGGGCAGTGCAGGCAGACGATCCCCCCGGGCAAACAAAAAGAAGTTGTCTGCCTTCAGGGTGTCAAAGATCCGGGGAAACTGAGACTGATCCTTCAGGAGATGGTAGGTGATTTTAACCCCCCACCGGTCACCATTTCCAAGTGCTGCCTCTATTTTTTCGGGATGGGCGGATAGCAGAATATCAAAGGTTTCAATGCCGCCATTGACACACATTTCAATGACGTGCTGCAGAAAGGGGCGATCCAGCACAAATGCCAGACAGCTGGGTATGCGACTGCCCAGCAGTTCATGGGCTTTAAAGGACATGCTTGCGTCGATGATGGCTCTCATATCTCATTTTCCTTTCTGAATGGATTACTCAACTTTTTGACTCAGCAGGCATTGAAAACCGTTTTTTCAGTTACCTTAAATAAATTCAAATGGCAGTAAGTAACTTACCACAATAAAAAATTCCAATGGTATAAAGTCACTCCCCCCCCAGCGGGCACCTGATCCGGCCCGGAACCGTAGATGGCTCAATTGGCCGGTTCCTATTGCCCTTCGGGGCTCTTCGAAGGTTGTCCGGAAGCTTTATTTTCTAATAAAAATCCACATGACAGGCTATCCTGTCACAACGAATAATGAAAAAGCGATCACCCAGTACCCAGTACCCAAAACCCAGTCCCTGCTTTTTCATATAAAAAAATTAATAAGCCCCTTTCCCGGAAAGTACCGCAGGAATGGTCTTAAATAGAATGCGGATGTCTGTCATGATGCTTTTACTCTCAATGTAGGCCACATCCAGTTTTACCTGTTCATCAAAGGGGATATCCGAACGTCCGGACACCTGCCAGGTGCAGGTAAGACCTGGGGTGACATCCAGTCTGCGCCGGTCTTTCAGGGTATATCTTGCCACCTCTTCGGGAAGGGGCGGACGGGGACCCACAAGGGACATGTCTCCTTTGAGAACATTCCATAGCTGGGGCAGTTCATCAATACTTAACTTGCGGATGATGCCGCCGATCCATGTGATTCGTGGATCCTTTGCCATTTTAAATGTTAAACTGTCGGTGTGGTGGCTCTGGTCCAGGATTTCCTGGCGGATTTCATCGGCATTGATCACCATGGATCTGAATTTGGGAAAGGAAAATTCCCGGCCCCACTTTCCCACCCGTTTCTGGGTATAGATCACAGGTCCCCGGTCGGTTAAATAGATGATAAGGGCTACCAGAAGAAGCAGGGGGGACAGGATCACAAGAAAGATCACCGCTACCATGATATCCATGGTGCGCTTTATCAGGCTGGTGGTCCGGGTGACGATGAGCCAGGCATATTTTTTTCTCAGGTAGTTCAATGACCCCCGGGAACCGGAACGGTCATATCGACGGGTCAGTTCCTCAAGAAGTGCTTTTCGTGTATAGTTTTTCATGGTTTTTTCCTGATATGCGATGATCCCGTTTTTACCTGCTATTATTTAAAAACTGTCCATGGCCTCTTGCCGGGTATTGTGGATATCAACGATTTTATGCATTCGGATCAGCTCAAATAGTGTGCGGACCCGTTTGTTGGTGTTGCATATTTTCAGTTCCCCATCCTCGGCACTTACCTGGCGGATGCAGGAGAGGATGGCCCCGCAGCCGGAGCTGTCCACAAAGGGTAGTTCTCCAAGATCAAAGATTACCTTTTTCTGGTTTTTTAACAGGGGCAGGGTGGTTTCTTTGAATTGAGATACCTTGGAAATATCCAGCATGTTGGCGCAGATTTTGATAATCAATACATCATTTTCAGTGGTTTTTTCAATGTTCATGTGGATTGCCTTTTTTTTAAAAATTTTATCAGTTCAAACCCCAGGGGTCTTTATAAATAATTGTGTGCGATTGTTGCCATTTTCATCCTTGTCATAGGTTACCCTGTCCATTATCTTTTCGATGATGAAAAGACCAAATCCCCCCTCTTTATCTTCAATTTCGTCTGTTTCAGGATTAAACAGGGTGGCATCTTCCCGGTGGAACGGATGCCCCTGGTCCAGAAACTGTATGGAAATACCGCTGGTTTCCTGAAGGGCAATGATCTCAAATTCACCCATCTTGACGTCTTTATACCCATGGCGAATGATGTTTGCAGCCACTTCATTGGCAGCAAGTTCAAGCATGTCCAGTGTCTCTTCCGGGAGTGGGGGGGCAAGGGCCATGCAAAATTTTCTGACATATTCCCTGACCCGGTGGAGGTTTTTGATATTGCTTGATATTTTCATGAGGCTCTCCTTCAGGCCGTGCAAAGGTACTTAACTTGCGTTGAAAGGGGTCGTGCATAACATGGGCCAACTGTCACAATTGGCGGGGCAATGGGTCAGGTTTGTGTCAGTGGATATTTTTCTTCCACTGGAACACCGGTTTTTAGAAAATTTTCTATCAGGATATCGCCCCTTTCAGTTAAAAAACTTTCTGGATGAAACTGGACACCAAATACAGGATGATCCCGAAGTTTGATGCCCATGATGATGTTTTTATCATTCCAGGCAGTGGTGATTACATCTGAGTTTGCCGGTGCAATGACCAGCGAGTGGTACCTGGCCGCAGCAAAAGGTAATGGCATACCCTTGAAGATATCCGTGTCATGGTGAAAAATGGTGTCTGTCTTGCCATGCACCGGCACAGGTGCCCGCCGGGTACTGCCGCCAAAAACTTCGTTTAAACACTGCATGCCAAGACACACGCCCAGAATTGGACAGGTGCTGTAAAAGGCACGGATCATGTCCATGGACACACCGGCATGGGCGGGATCCTTGGGACCGGGGCTGATGAGAAGATAATCCGGAGCCATGGCCGCTGCATCTGATGTGCTTATCTTATCTGATCGCTTCACAACAATGTCAAGGTGAAACCGGGTAAACATCTGCACTAGATTGTATGTGAAGGAGTCATAGTTGTCAATCACGAGCAGTCTGGGGAATGAATTATGGGATTTTGAAGGGCTGTCAGGCATCATTTTTCCTACAACATGAAATAGGGGTCTACATCAATGGAAACCTTTACCTCTTTGGATGCAAAGGCTTTCTTATCTGCGATCATCCGGGTGATCAGCTGATTCAGAGTGGTTGCCGAAGGGCTTTTCACCAGGAGCTGCCAGCGGTATCGCAGGGCAATTTTGGGGATACCCGCCTCAATGGGACCCAGCATCTGAACCGCATGGGAGGGGGGTAGATTTTCCGGGATCATGCCCTGGCAAAGCGCTCCCACCATGAGGGCGTGTTTTTCCACTTTTTCCTTGTTGATACCGGAGATTTTCAACTGGATGATCCGGGAAACCGGAGGGTAGGAAAGGGCCTGGCGAAAGGGGAATTCCTGGGCGTAAAATTCCATGAAATCCTGATTTTTTGAGGCTTCAATGCTGAAATGATCCGGGGTATATGTCTGCATGATCACTTTACCGGGCAGATCACCTCTACCGGCACGGCCCGCCACCTGGGCCAGCAGTTGAAAGGTTCTCTCCCCGGATCGAAAATCGGGAAAATTCAGGGACATGTCTGCACAGATAATGCCCACCAAAGTGATGGCGGGGAAATCATGGCCCTTGGCCAGCATCTGGGTGCCCACAATTATGTCAATGGTGCGGTTCTGTACCTGCTTGAGGATGCTGATGGTGGACCCTTTTTTGCTGCCCGTGTCCTGGTCCAGCCGTGCCACCCGGGCTTCGGGGAACATCTCTTTGAGCATGGCTTCAATTTTTTCCGTGCCGAAGCCCAGTGGCTTCACCCGGGAGGCACCGCAGTGGGTGCATTTTTTGAAAATGGTGGTGGCAAATCCGCACAGGTGACATCTGAATTCATCGGTATCCTTGTGCAGGGTCATGGTGACATCGCAGAACTGGCACTTGATGGTTTCCCCGCAGGATTCACACACGGGAAAGGTGGCAAACCCCCGTCGATTCAAAAAGATCAGGGCCTGTTCACCCCGGGTGAGGCATGCGTGGATTTCCCGGGAAAGCTCCGGGGTGATAATTTTCTCCCTTCCCCGGAAGTCCTTGTATTTTCTCAGATCCACCATATGAATCTCCGGCAGGGGGCGCTGGTTGACCCTTTTTTTCAGCAGAAGTTCCGTAAATTTTCCCTGACAGGCATTATAATAGGACTGCATGGAGGGGGTGGCGGAACCCAGTACCACGGGGATGCCACACATTTTGCCACGCACCACGGCAAGATCTCTGGCATTGTAGCGAAGGCCTGACTCCTGCTTATAGGAGCTGTCATGCTCCTCGTCCACAATGATGATACCTATGGAGGCAAGGGGGGCAAAAATCGCGGACCGTGCACCAATGACAATGGAAACATCCCCCTTCAGTATTCTATGCCACTGGTCCAGAAGTTCACCCTTGGTCAAGGCACTGTGAAGTACGGCAATGCGATTGCCGAACCGTGCCCTGAACCTTCGTTCTGTCTGGGAAATCAGGGAAATTTCCGGCACCAGTACAATGGCCCCTTTTCCCTTTTCCTCCGCCAGGCTGACAAGGCGCATGTAGACTTCTGTCTTTCCGCTGCCCGTCACCCCGGACAGGAGATAGGCGTGAAAGCCCAGACTTATTTTATCCTGGACCTGGTTTACCACCGCCTGCTGTTCCTGGGTGAGGGACGGCGGTATGTCCGGAATTACGGGTTCTCCTAAGGGATCTCGAAACACCTGTTTTTCAAAGCGCTTGATATAGCCCTGTTCTTCCAGGATTCTGGCAAGTTTCGGGGCTGTGGGGATTGCTTTTTTTAATTTTGAAAGGGCAATGTCACCGTCTTTTTTTACCATGTCAAGCAGCAGTTGCCGTTTGGTGGACAGCTTGACGGTGGAAGGGACTCCTTTGACATGGCTGAAAAAGACCTCCTTTTTCATGTGAATCTGATCTTTTTTCAGCGAGGATGAAAGGAGAACAAGGCCCTGATTGACCATTTTTTTCACCAGGGCATGGATGCCGGTGCTGTTTTTCATGGCGGTGAATGTCTTGACGGGAAGGGGACCCTTTTCCTGCAGGGATCCAAGAATATCGCGTTCACGGGGGGTGATGGGATTCGTGGCAAGGGCCTCAAGCCCTGCCGGGGTGATGCTCAGTATGGACACATCGTATCGATTGAGTCCCACGGGCAGGGCAGTTTTGATCACTTCCCCCAGGGGATGAATGTAATAGCTTGATATCCATTTGAAAAACGGGATCATACCCGGATGGAAAAGGGGAACAGCATCGGGGAGATCCAGGATCAGCCTGGCCTGGTATCCGCCGCTGTCCTTTCTGAAACCGATTATATAGCCGGTGACTCTGCGCCTGCCAAAGGGCACCAGCACCCGCATGCCCGTCCGGGCTGCATGTTTCAGGTGCTCTGGCACTTTGTAAACATAGGTGTTGTCCATGGGCAGGGCCACGGCCACATCAATATAGGTTGGCATTTCCATGGTTCTGTTTGACCACAAAACAGGAAAAAATTCAATACATGGGTTGTTATTGTCATTTTGAACAGGGTGGCTGATGGCCTGCCTGGGGTTCTGTTATTTCATTTTTATTTAAAAATTCTTATGGCTGTTCCCGGATACAGTCCAGTCCTGGACATTTAAAATCAAGATGATGAATATGGGGCACTGTCCAGACATTTACATGGGCAATCCGAATATTTACCCAGAATGGATATTTTTTTGATCATTTTCCTTGACTAAAAGGCCTGATTTTTTCTATCTTTAAAAGATTTATCAATTGCTTTGATACTTCAACACATAATTTAAAAATTCAGCACAAGGAGACTTTCCATGGCAGTCCATGTTGCGGACCATCCCCTTATCAGGCACAAACTGGGTCTGATGCGGGAAAAAGACATTTCTACAAAGGATTTCAGAGATTTATCATCAGAGGTAGCCCGGCTTCTTACCTATGAGGCCACCAAACATCTTGAAACAGAACCCCAGACTATTCAGGGATGGGCCGGAGAAGTCACCGTGGAGCAGATCAAGGGTAAGAAAATCACCATTGTTCCCATTCTCCGGGCAGGTCTTGGCATGATGGACGGGGTCATTGACATGATTCCCTCTGCCAAGGTCAGTGTGGTGGGGTTTTATCGCAATGAAGAGACCCTCCAGCCGGTGCAGTACTATGTTAAAACCGCCAGTGCCATGGAGGAGAGAACCGCATTGATTCTGGATCCCATGCTGGCCACCGGGGGTACCCTCATGGCCACCATTGCCCTTTTGAAAGAATCGGGCTGCACCAAAATTATGGGTCTTTTTCTGGTGGCTGCACCGGAAGGCATTGCAAAGGTGCAGGAGACCCATCCGGATGTGGATATTTATGTGGCTGCCATTGATGACCGCCTCAATGAAGTGGGTTATATTCTGCCGGGCCTCGGGGATGCCGGTGATAAAATATTTGGAACCAAATAGGAGGCATGATGGTCCAGAATTCTACTTCATCGTCCGATTATAATTTCAAGTCCAAAGATTGTCTCCTGGGCGCCCAGATGCTCTTTGTGGCCTTTGGTGCCTTGGTGCTGGTTCCCCTTTTAACGGGGCTTGATCCCAATGTGGCACTTTTTACAGCGGGTGCAGGTACCCTTATTTTTCAGGTTGTGACCCGGGGAAAGATTCCTATTTTTCTGGCGTCTTCCTTTGCCTTTCTGCCCCCCATCATGTATGGCGTTAAAACCTGGGGTATTCCCGGTACCATGTGCGGGTTATGTGCCGCAGGTTTTGTTTATGTTATTTTAAGCTTTCTCATCCGGTGGCAGGGAAGTGGAGTTATAAAAAAAGTACTTCCACCGGTGGTGACCGGGCCGGTGATTATGGTCATCGGGCTTATTCTTGCCCCCGTTGCCGTTAATATGGCCATGGGCAAGACCGGGGATGGTTCCTTTGTACTTTTTCCAGAGAGAACCGCCATGTTCATCTCTTTGCTGTCCCTTACCGCCACGGTGCTTGTGTCCATTCTAGGTAGGGGAATCCTTCGCCTTATTCCCATTTTATGCGGTATTGTAACCGGCTATGTTCTGAGTCTTTTATTCGGTATAGTTGATTTTACCCCTGTATCCAAGGCAGCCTGGTTTGCTATACCCAATTTTGTGTTTCCGGAATGGAATATCCAGGCGGTTTTTTACATTGTACCCATTGCCATTGCCCCGGCCATAGAGCATTTTGGTGACGTGCTTGCCATTGGTGGTGTCACCGGCAAGGACTATGTCAAGGATCCGGGCATAGAGAATACCATGCTGGGAGATGGTCTTGCCACCTCATTTGCCTCTTTTCTGGGGGGACCACCCAACACCACCTATTCTGAGGTCACCGGTGCAGTTGCTCTGACCCGGGTATTTAATCCCGGTGTCATGACATGGGCTGCCATTAGCGCCATTCTGCTGGCCTTTGTGGGTAAGATGGGGGCTTTGCTTCAGACGGTGCCAACTCCGGTTATGGGGGGTATCATGCTGCTGCTTTTTGGTGCCATCATGGTCATTGGACTCAATACCCTGGTAAAGTCCGGTGAGGATCTCACCGAGGCCAGAAATCTTTCCATTGTGGCCTTGATTCTGGTTTTTGGTATTGGCGGCATGACCTTTTCCGCCGGGGAATTTTCCCTCCAGGGCATCGGCCTTGCCGGTATTCTTGGGGTGGTGATGAATCTGGTTCTGCCCCGTCGTAAAGAGGAATAAAATAGAATATATGGCAGTAACCATCCTCCACAACCAATGATGCACATATTGGGATACTGTTCCTGCCGATGGGGAGAACAACTGTCCATTCTTAAATAAAAAAACCCATTGTCCGGGTCTTACTGCCCAGGACAATGGGTTTTTTTATTATTATAAAGTGCAACAGTTATGACCAGGCCCCACAATGCTGATCCGTTTAAAGACTGTGAAACCTTATTGTCCGGTAAAAAGACCGCTTTCCGGATGGAGCGTGGGGGGGCGGTCATCTATGGGGACATAATTTCTGGTGGTTTTTCCGATGTAAATCTGCCGGGGACGGCTGATCTTCTGGTTGGCATCAAGCATGTCTTCCCGCCACTGGGCAATCCAGCCCGGTAGACGACCAATGGCAAACATCACGGTGAACATATTGGTGGGAATGCCCATGGCACGTAGCACAATGCCACTGTAGAAATCCACATTGGGATAAAGGTTTTTTTCCTGAAAATAGGGATCGGAAAGGGCCGCCGCTTCCAGTTCCATGGCGGTGTTGAGAAGTGTATCAAGGTGTTTGCATTTTGAGAGCACCTTATCGCATATAGTCTTCATGATTTTGGCCCGGGGATCATATGTTTTATATACCCGATGACCAAATCCCATGAGTCGGAATGGATCTTTTTTGTCCTTTGCCTTTTCAATGACCTGGGGTATTGTCAAGCCCTCCTGCCGAATGGATTCCAGCATCTGAATCACCGCCTGATTTGCCCCGCCGTGAAGCGGTCCCCACAGTGCAGAAATGCCCGCAGACAGGGCTGCATAGATGTTGACCTTTCCGCTGCCCACCACCCGCACCGCTGCGGTGGAGCAGTTCTGCTCATGGTCGGCGTGGAGGATCCAGAACACATTCAGGGCATCCACCAGATCATCGTCCATGCGGTAGGGAATCACCGGGCTGTCAAACATCATGTGAAGGAAATTGGCACAATAAGAGTAGTCCGGACGGGGATAAACCACCTTGTGTCCCCGGGAGATCTTGTACGCCATGGCGGCCATGGTTCTTACCTTGGAGATGAGGCGAAGGAAGGTGTAGTTAAGGTCTTCATCCAGATCCATAAGTTCCGGGTAAAAACTTCTCAGTGCATTGACCATGGCAGATAGAATGCCCATGGGGTGGGCCTTTCTGGGAAAATTCTGGTAAAAGAATTTCATATCTTCATGGAGAATGGAAAAGTCATTGAGCATGACGCTGGTACGGGTGAGGGTTTTTCTATCCGGCAGGTTTCCGTTGATCAGAAGATAGGCCGTCTCCACAAAGGTAGAGTGTTTTGCCAGTTGCTCAATGGGAATACCCCGGTAGCGCAGAATTCCCTTTTCACCGTTCATGAAAGTGATGGCACTTTTACAACTGCCGGTGTTACCAAAGCCGGGATCAAACGTGATCAGGCCGGTGTCCTGGCGCAATTGTCTGATATCAATGGCTCTTTCACCCTCGGTTCCTTCAATAACAGGTATCTCATAGGTTTTGCCATCAAGGATCAGTGTGGCAAACTGGGTCATCTTTATCTCCTTTAAACAAATTATCCTCTGCTGTCACCTGGAACGGTGTAGGTGGTGCAGGAGCCACTGGAACAGTTTCGGGTCTGGGCGCTGGCTTTCTGCTGACGGGATGTTGAGCTTTGGCCCATGGCATAATTGGTGGAACTGACAACCCGCTCCACGGCACAGCTGCTGCATTTGGGGCATTTAATCTCTTTCTCGTCGTCACCGGACATGAAGAGCATTTCAAAAAACTCTCCACAATCTGAACATTTGAATTCAAATATGGGCATTTTGTAATCCTTAAAATTTTATGGTGGTATGAACTCTATATGAAAAAAAATAATTTATCAAAATTATGTCATTCTTTGCTTTTGTCAAGGGGGCACAGCCCATGCCGGTAATTGCAGAAGCGTGGCACCGTTTTTTTGTTTGACTCTCTTTAAAAACTGTAAACTACCCGTTAACGAATATGATGGCTGCCTGCTATTGTCTGTTATTTTTGTATGTCTATCGCCTTGTGCTGGACTTGATTTTGGTGCCAGGGCAAACGCATTAAAATAAAACAAATGAAGCCTCATGTAGCTATGTAAATGAGTTTTCAATATTGGGAATTTTTGTATTTGAACTTCTTTGAAATTCTAAAGGAGTCCAATAATGATTGAGTCTGATATCGCTTTGTCAGAACTTGCAGAGATAAATTCGACTGACACCAGACATATTTGCAATTACAATATGCGCTGTTATTTGCGGGGCAAATACATGGAATGAAATTGCACAATATGGCGAATCCAAACATGACTGGTTAAAAACATTTTTGAAGTTACCCAATGGAATACCATCACACGATACAATAAGGCGAGTATTTATCATCATTGACCCGAAAGAATTTCAATCGGCTTTCATTAACTGGGTGAATTCTATGCGGAAATCACTTCCGGAGACTGTCATCGCTGTGGATGGAAAGACACTGAGGCGGTCCCATGATAAACCAAATGGAAAGTCAGCAATTCATATGGTGAGTGCATGGGCATCAATTGAATATGGTCCTGGGACCGAATGAGAAATCAAATGAAATTACTGCAATCCCGGAATTGCTTGATTTACTGGATATTTCAGGAAGCACTATCAATAGACGCCATGGGTTTCAGAAAAAGATCGCAGAAAAAATAATCGACAATAATGCAAAATGCTTTGGCTGAAGCAAAACCATGGAGATCTAATGACGACGTTGATCTTTTTTTTCAAAACATCAAAAAGACAGACGTTAAGGAATTGTCCGAAAACTATTTTGAAAGCGTTGATGGTGATCCGTTGAAATAAGGCGTCATTGGATTACATCCGATACTGACTGGATAGTGGATAAAACTTTGGGCAGGCCTTCAAAGCATTGGCATGAAAGAGAACGCCATATTAAGGACAAAATTTCTGCGAGACCAGTTATTACTTGCTCAGCGACAAATTGAATGGTGAAGACTTTGCTAAAAGGATACGAGACCACTGGGGAGTCGTGCACTGGGTGCTTGATGTCTCGTTTAGGGAAGATGAATGTCGCCGAGCTGGCCATGCTGCTGGCAATGGTGCGCCATATTGCCTTAAATCTACTAAAAAAAGAAAACAGTATGAAAAAGAGCATAAATGTTAAATTGGGATAATACTTACCTCATTACTTGGAGTCAATGCAATTTAAATGCGTTTACCCTGATTTTGGTGCTAAATATGTTGACAGTTCTATGAAACGGCTGGTATGTTTTGTGTTTTGCAGTGATGTTTTTATAGTATACAAGTGAAATAAAAAATATATCAGGAGAATGCGTTTATGAATGAGCCTATTTATACTGTGATCAAAGAAAGAATTTTGTTCCTGGAATATAAACCAGGTCAGATTCTCAATGAGAATGTGCTGGCCAAGGAGTTCGGGGTCAGCCGGACCCCCATGCGGGAAATTCTTAATCGTCTGGAGTGGGAAAAACTGGTCCGGGTGATTGCCCGTACCGGAACCATGATCACGGAAATTGAATTCCAGCAGATGATGAATATCTACCGTGCCCGGTTTGAAATTGAGGGTCTTGCCGGACGACTTGCGGCAGAAAGGTTTTCTCGAAAGCATGTTGAGGGAATCGAAAAGCTTAAATCAGAGTGTGCCATACTTGAAAAGAACAATGACCGGGAAAAAGATAAAAAAAAGCTGGTCTTGCTGGATCATGCCTACAGGGCAATTCTCTATGATGCTGTGAATAATCCAGTGGTGACAGAACTGTCCCGGGGGCTTTATGAACAGACCTTTCGGTTGTGGTTCATTACCCTGGACAGCGGGAACTGGCTCAATGAAATTGCATCTCTGATTCAGGAGTTTAGCATCATTAATGAAGTGCTCATCACTGGGGATGGGCAGAAAGCCTATGACTTGAAGAAATCATTGCTGGTGGATCATTTTGAACGTATTAAAACAAAATTTCTGGGCATCTGAGATGGGTGCCGAATGGTGAGTGCGGATCAATTTTTTTAATTTTGTGGCCGTGGGGGCGTGGCCGTTGCCAATGTGCGGTGATGGCGGATAACGGGTCGGGCTGTTAAGAGTCCGGCCCTATGGGGTGGAGCCTGAAGTGATCCCACCCCATAAGCCCCCTTAACCGGCAACGTTTTGTGGTGTCTGTATCTTTTTGGGGTAAGACCACTCATGGTCAAGGCTAAGATTGAGGGCTGTACATACCGCAGACTATTGCAACATGACATATCTGAAAATCGGCCACCCTGAAATTAAGCTTTAACAGTGCATTACTTCAATTCAATACCCCGTTCCCTTGCAGCATCGGCAATGTGATCCACAAAAATCTTTGCAAAGGCATTGTTGGAGCCCATTCCGGCAAGAACAGGTTTTATATCATACCCCTCTGCCGTAAGGATGGATTTCCAGGAATCCACTTCCGGGCCAGCCATATCATTGGTGGCATGATCCCCTGCAACAATCATGAAGGGCTTTAAGACAATTTTTTTGTTTTTGGAATGATTCAGGGCAATGAGCAGATCATCAATGCCGGGAGCCCCCTCCACCACACCGATGAAGGTCTTCACATCTGGATAAACTTTCCGCATTTTCTTCTGGGTCTCGGCATAAATGCCCGTGGACCAGTGCTCATTGCCATGGCCCATGTAAACCAGGTGAGCACCTTCTTTCTTGGCCATGGCCACATCATCGGCCAGGGTTTTTATAACTGCATCCACATCGTCGTGGTAGAGATATCGGTCTCCTGGCATGCCAAGGGCCGGGCGACCCATGACAATATTCTTAATGGGTTTCCATTTGGCTTTCATGGTGTGAATGGAGGAAAGGGCATTGACATATTGCTGAAGGTCATGGGCCTGTTCCATGAAGAACATGTGAGTGGGCTGGACAACGATGTTGGTGTAGCCGTCTTCCAGCAGATCTCCCACGGTGGCAATGAAGTTTTTTACATAAAGCACCTCTTTGGGAATGCCATGATCAAGCCACTCTTTGGGATTTGCCTGGCGTTTTTTCCACACGGAACGGATGATATTGGAGGTAAAGGTGATGCGAACTTCGGTTTCGGGATAGGCTTCTTTCACAACATTGGCGATATTGATGATGGCCTTTACAGCCGATGGGACGGTGGTGCCGAAACTTGCCAGTACAATGGCGTTTTTTCCAGGGCCGGAAGTGCCCATGCCCCCGGAGGCAAAGACGCCTGCTGCACTGATCACGAGAAATAAAGCTGCAATGGTGATGCTCTGAATAGTTTTTTTCATGAGTTATTCTCCTGACAAATCACTTGGATTTCGGTCCGGAAAATAAAAAACCCCGGACCACAATTAAAAAATTGATCCGGGGATGCCCTTTTTGTCCTCGTCTCTGCAATGATCCCTTGTCCACGGGGATCATTAAAAATAAACCGTCAGGCAGGTCTTCTGACTTCCGGATCAATCTGATAACTGCGCCTTCCCGATTTAACATCAGTGGCATTTGTGCAGCGTTCGTCCCCGGTTACAGCGGCGGGCCCGTCCCTGAATCTAACAGGGTTCCCTTTAAGCTTGATTTCAAGCACCTGAGTGCTGCTCATGAAATACTAAAAAGTCGCAAAAGTCAAGTCGTTTTTGGGCGGTGAATTAAAACATCCGGTATCTGGGAGAAGGTGTAGGTACTGGGTTTTAGGTGCTGGGTGCTGGGAACTAACAGCAACTGCTTTTTCATTATTTGTTGTGACAGGATAGCCTGTCATGGGGGGTATAAGAAGCAGGAAAAAATCAAATCATGGGACTGGTGTTGCCGTTCACCACACGGTTGATGCTGATAAGAGCATGTTTTTTGACATTTAAAATGTGTTGTCCCAGGATGCGTTGTGCCCCCTCAATATCCTTTAAGGTGATGTGCTCATATATTCTGATGTGCTGGTCATCCACCGTGTCCATGGGGGTGACAAATAAAATATTCCCCCGGTATTTGAGATAGAGCAGATCGAACAGATGCCTTAAGGTGTTGATCTGAAGATTGCACTCCGAAAGCTCGGCCAGGGTCATGTGAAATTCTCTGTCCCGTAGCAGTCGGTCCTTTAGATAAATATCCCGCACGGCAGAAAGATGATTGTCCAGGGCTTTCTGGAGCTTTTTTAACTTTGTTGCATTGATTTTCTTAATGGTGCTTTCAAGCAGGGAAACCTCAATTATTTTTCTGAAATCATAAATTTCCGTGATTTCTTCAAGGCTTGTTTTTTCCGTGTAATATCCACAATTGGGTTCATGGCGCACCAGTCCCTGGAATTCCAGTCGTTTTAACGCCTGGATAATGGGGGTGGGACTCATCCCCAGTCGTTCTGCCAGATCCCGGTAGGATATTTTCTGGCCCGGGATGATTTCATTATTAAAAAACATCCGGCGGATACCCATGTACGCTTCCTGGGTAAAATCTTCTTTTCTTTTACGTGTTTTCTTAGGGCTCATATTGGGTACTCTCAAAAAACGCCTGATGTAACAGTCATTTTAATTTGATTATATTTTTAATTTTATTTTAACATTTTCATGTGGATGATTATACCAAAGAAACTGAAAATGCAATAGAAAATTCACATTTGATTTTCGATATGATTTTTTATTTGATTAAATTCCTTGACTACACCGCAGGTCTCTGTTAGTGAGTGGATTATTCAATCAAATATCTAATCAAATTGTTGGTTGAATGGATGTCTTTTTTAATGGTCTATAAGGCGTTAAACAGGGCCTGAGCACAGCACGGACTACCTGGACAGCCCAGTATCCCAGTCACAAGTTGCCAGTGTTGTGATCACGTCTCTTAAATACAACGGGAGAAAAAAATGGCTTTATCATTCATGGAAGGAAATGAGGCAGTTGCACGGGGTGCCATGGCTGCCGGTTGTTCCTTTTTTGCAGGGTATCCGATTACCCCGGCTACCACGGTTTTTGCCAATATGCTTAAGCTTTTACCCCCAAAAGGTGGGATCTGTGTTCAGGGCGAGGATGAAATTGCCTCCATGGGGTATTGTATTGGCGCTTCCATGGCAGGGAAAAAGGTACTCACGGCCACATCCGGTCCTGGAATCAGCCTTTACAGCGAACAGCTTTCCTTTGCCGTTGGCAGTGAAATTCCTATGGTTATTGTGGATGTACAGCGACTGGGTCCATCCACCGGTTCCGCCACAAGGGGGGCAGACAGTGATATCCAGTTTTTAAGATGGGGAAACACCGGTGGTGTGCCGGTGATTGTGCTGGTACCCAAAGACGCAAAGGACTGCTATGAATTGACGGTGCATGCCTTCAACTATGCCGAAGAGTTCCGTTGCCCGGTGTTTATCGCCTCCAATAAGGAGATCGGCATGACCCGGGAGAGCCTGGACCTTGATGCCATTACATTGCCCCCCCTGGTGGAAAGAAAACCCTTCACCGGCGAAACCTATATTCCCTTTGAAGCTGACCCTGATAAAGCCCCGGATTTTCTGCCCATTGGCGGAAAAATTCTGGTGCGCCAAACCTCTTCCACCCATGGACCTGACGGGTACATCACCATTGATCCCGAAGTGATCAGCGCCTCCCAGAAGCGTTTGCAGAACAAAATCATGGCGGCGGAAGAGCGGATCTCCCTTTATGAAGAAAAGAAAAGAGAGGGGGCAGATACCCTGGTGATCAGCTATGGGGTAAGCTCCCGGGCCGTCACAGATGCCTGTGATCATCTGGCAGAAAAAGGAAAACCTGTTTCCACGCTTAACTTGAAAACAGTGTGGCCCGTTCCTGAAAAACTCATCAAGGAAAAAGCTGCCGCATACAAACGTATTGTGGTTATTGAAATGAATCTGGGCCAGTACGTCAATGAAATCCGGCGGGTTGTGGCAGGTAAGACCGTTGATTTCTACGGTCAGATGGATGGCACCCTGATTGCACCTGGTAAAATAATGGAGGTGATTGAAAATGAGTAGTTTATTGAATAACAGCCGTCCCCCGGTGTTCTGCCCTGGCTGTACCCATGAAAGAATCACCAAAGAACTGGACAAGGCCCTGATAAAAATGGGTATCTCCGCTGAAAAAACCGTTATTGTAACTGATATCGGATGCTCGGGCCTGTTTGACACCTTTTTTAACGTCCATGCTCTGCACGGTCTCCATGGCCGGGCATTGACCTATGCCCAGGGATTGAAACTTGCCGACCCTGAACTTAATGTCATTGTCACCATGGGTGATGGTGGCCTTGGTATCGGTGCTGCCCATGTCCTGTCAGCCTGCAGAAAGAATATGGATATCACCTTGATCATTTTGAATAATTTTAACTTTGGTATGACAGGTGGCCAGTATTCTGCCACCACCCCCAGTGATGCCGTTGTGGGTTCGGAGTTCCTGAATCAGGCAGAAATCCCCATTGATATCTGTGAAGTGGCCGAAAGTGCCGGTGCCACCTGGGTGAGCCGTTATTCCGGCCATGATGCCAATCTGTCGGACCATTTTGTATCCGCCATGCAGCACAAAGGTTTTTCCATGGTGGAAACCCTTGGAATGTGTACCGGGCGCTATACCAAACGCAATAAGTTAAACATTGCAGCCATTGATGCCATGATTGAAGAAAAACCCACCAAAACAGGTCTGGTGAAAAACAACCAGCGCCCTGAATATGGGGAGCGTTACCGGGCCATTGCCGCTGAAAAAACCGTGTACCCAGAAGCGATGACCGTGGAACAGCAGGTGACTTTGGAACATCCCAAACGCGAAGAAATCGTTATCCTGGGAAGTGCCGGTATGCGCATTGTCACCGCCGGAGACATTGTCTGCTTTGCAGGCATGGTGGCAGGACTCAATGCCTCCATGAAAAATGATTATAATATCACCGTTCTCCGGGGTCAGTCCGTAAGTGAATTAATTCTATCTCCGGAACCCATCGGGTATGCTGGTCTTGAAGCCCCCTCCATTGTGCTGGCCCTGAGTGACGAAGGTGTACAGCGCCGTAAAAAAATCTTTGCAAAGCTGGGATCAGATACCCTGGTGATCCGGGAGGCCAGCGTGGAAATTCCAGAAACCAAGGCCGAGGTAATGACTGTGGATTTCAAGGAATTGAAGATAAAACGCCATGACTGGGCACTGGCATCCCTGGGTGTTCTGGCCAAACTGGGCAGAGGTATCACAGAAGAGATGCTGATCCCTGCTCTCAAAACCAGGTTTAATCAAAAGGTGTTCGCCATGGCCATGGAAACCGTTGACAAAACCTTGAGGGGCTGATGTTACGCTGGGTGTGGTTGATAATGCCGGTAACATAAGCCTGAACCCAATGGACCCGCCAACGGTGACAGCTGGCCCATGTTGTGATCGAGACTGAATCTTAAAAATTAAGTGTTAAATATAATAATCGGATTTGATTTAGTAATAGCCGGACCTGATTTTTCAGGAACTGATATAGGGATCAAGCCCACACAATCATTTTAGAGGAGTAGTAAACAATGGATTTTGAACTGTCAAAAGAACTTACCATGTTGCAGAAAGCCGTCAGGGAATTTGCCAAGAAAAAAATCGCTCCCAATGCCGATGAATGGGATGCAAAGGATTATTTCCCCTACAAAGAAGCGGTTCTTCCCATGGGTGAACTGGGATTTTACGGCACGGTGATTCCCGAGGAATATGGTGGAGAGGACATGGGTTGGCTTGCGGCCATGATCGTCACCGAAGAGATTGCCAGATGTTCAAGCTCCCTGCGGGTACAGGTAAACATGCAGGTCCTGGGATGCGCCTTTACCATTTTTAAATATGGTACGGAAGCCGCCAAGAAAGAATATATTGAAAAACTGTGCACAGCAGAATATCTGGGCGGCTTTGGTATTACAGAAGCCGATGCCGGTTCCGATGTCATGGCCATGTCCACGGTGGCCGAAGAAAAAGAAGATCATTATCTCCTGAACGGATCTAAAACCTGGATCTCCAATGCTGACATTGCCGATGTCCTGATCTGTTATGCCTATACAGATAAGGACAAGGGCAGCAAGGGCCTTTCTGCCTTTGTCATTGAGCCCAAGAACTTTGCAGGAATAAAAACCTCCGGTCTCGATAAACTGGGTTCCCACTCTTCTCCCACCGGTGAGGTGTTTCTTGATAACGTAAAGGTACCCAAGGAAAACCTCCTGGGAAAACCCGGTGACGGTGCCAGAATTCTTTTCAGTTCCCTGAATCATACCCGCCTTTCCGCCGCAGCCGGTGGTGTGGGACTTGCCCAGGGATGTCTGGATGAGGCCGTTAAATACTGCAATACCAGAAAACAGTTTGGTAAAACCATCGGTACCTTCCAGATGAATCAGGATATGATCGCCCAGATGGCGGCTGAAATCGACGCCGCCCGTTTCATGGTGTATCGTGCTGCAGCAGAAAAGGACAAGGGCAATCTCAACAATGGCCTGGATGTGGCCAAGGCCAAATATCTGGCCGGTGAAGTGGCCACAAAAGCATCCAACTTTGCCATGAGAATTCTGGGTGCCTATGGCTACTCCACCGAGTATCCCGTGGCCCGTTTTTACAGGGATGCCCCCACCTACAGCATGGTGGAAGGTTCTGCCAACATTTGCAAGATGATAATTGCACTGGATGCCCTGGGTGTAAAAAAGGCAAACAGATAAGTTGTCTGTCGGGAAAGGTAATGGGGTCAGGCGTGTGATACGGGATGCAGCCTTTTTAATCTTGACGATGCCCGACTCCGTGGTACCAGCAACATACCCATGTGGATGACTTAAAGGCATTTGCCAAACCTTTACATTCCAATCCGAATATTTACATATCATTGCCCTAAATTCACATTTTTCCCGGAAACGCTCCTGTTCCCGGGAAAAATAAAAAAATGGAGAACAACTCATGAGTAATGCGGTAACTGTATTTATTTCAGGTATTACAGGGGTTTTTGCTGGGATGGCCCTGCTTTATTTTTCCCTGAAGATTACCTCGTTTATTACGGATAAATTGACGGCATCCGGTGCCGATAAGAAATAGCAACGCACTTAAGTACCATGGTGTATCTGTTTCGTAAATATTCGGTCAGCACCCTATTTCCCCCTGCCCCTGGCCTGCTGCTCACATAGTTTAGTATTCTACGCAGCCCCAAACAGGTGAATATAAGGTTCTGCCCAGACATTTACATGACCAAGCCGAATCTTTGCTATGTTTTTAAAGGATTTTTAAAATGTTTAACAGCTTGCAGTTTTTGACAACGACCACCGGTTTCTGGCACCTTACCCCCGGCATGATGTTCATGTGGGTCATTGGCCTTGGGTTGATCTATCTGGCCATCTCCAAACAGTATGAACCGCTTTTGCTGCTTCCCATCGGGTTTGGTATTATCCTTGCTAACCTTCCCCTGGCAGGGCTCATGACCCCTGAAGAGGGCCTGTTATGGAAATTTTATGAATACGGTATCCACTGGGAGATCATTCCACCCCTGATTTTTCTGGGACTGGGCGCCCTCACCGATTTTGGCCCCCTTTTGTCCATGCCCTCTCTTATTTTCCTGGGGGCCGCAGCCCAGGGCGGTGTCTATCTGACTTTTTTCATTGCCAACAGTTTACTTGGGTTTGATCTCATGGAATCGGCCACCATCGGTATCATCGGTGGTGCAGACGGTCCCACCACCATTTTTCTGGCATCCAAGCTGGCCCCCCACATGCTTGGCATCTGCGCCGTGGCTGCTTACTCCTATATGGCTCTGGTGCCCATTATTCAGCCGCCGGTGATGAGGGCGTTGACCAGTGAAAAAGAACGTAAGATCCGCATGAAAAAGGGCCGTAAGATTAATAGGCTTGAAAAACTGTTCTTTCCCGTTATTGCCACCTTTGTTATCATTCTCATTGTGCCGGCATCGGCTCCGCTGATTTCCATGTTCATGGTGGGTAATCTGTTCCGGGAATCCAAGGTGGTGGAGCGTTTGACCAAAGCCTCCCAGGAGGAACTTCTTAATATCGCCACCATTTTTCTGGGACTTCCCGTGGGAGCCACCATGAACGCTGAAAATTTTTTGCAGTGGAAGGTGATTTTTATCTTTATTCTAGGTCTTTGTGCCTTTATTCTGAGTACGGCGGTGGGGGTGTGCATTGCCAAGATTATGAATCTATTCAGAAAAGATAAGATCAACCCGCTTTTGGGTGCCGCCGGTGTGTCTGCGGTTCCCATGGCAGCCCGTGTGGTTCACAAGGTGGGCCAGGAGGCTGATAAAAAGAATTATCTGCTCATGTACGCCATGGGACCCAATGTGGCCGGAGTCATCGGCACGGTCATTGCCGCCGGTATTTTTCTGACCCTGCTGCAGCCGTAATTTAAAACCGATCTTGAGCCCAAGCCACTGAAACCAGATGATCACGTTTGTTCAGACCGGTTTTAACCCTTGGGCCGCATTTGGAGAGCATAACTTAATACCCAGTACCCAGTACCCAAAACCCAGTACCCAGAACCTAATACCCAATACCAGACACAAAACAAAGGAGATTCCCATGAGTAAAGAATTATTGGCCCCACTGGCCGGAAAAATTGTTCAAATTGATGTAAAAGTCGGTGACAGTGTGGAAGAAGACGATGATGCCCTGGTCATTGAGGCCATGAAGATGGAAACCCCCGTCTATATCCCCTGTGACGGCACCGTTGCCAAAATTAATGTTAAAAAAGGTGATGAGGTTGAGGAGGATGATGTCCTTCTCATCGTTGAATAAGGCCTGTCCACGATGATCCGGTTTTACCTGTCAGCTTCAAGTGTTCCCCCTCCCGGAAGCCGGATCATTGCCTTCTGTTAATCCGGGTTAAATTGAAATATTTTCGGAGAAAAAATGAGACCATATTTTGAAAAAATGCCTGAATTCGGCACGGCGCTGAAAAAAGGTCAGATCAAAAGAGGAGAAGAAAATACAAATCTTCTCAAAGAGGTGGAAGGCGAAATAGCTGCAGCAGTGGATGTCATCAAAAACGCCGGCCTGCCCGAAGCCAAAATAAATGCAAGGGGTGTTATGACCGTGTGGCAGCGACTGGAGTATCTGGTTGATCCGGGTACCTGGTCTCCCCTTCACATGCTTTACAACCCCGCCGATAACTCTGAAGGCACCACTAATGTCATTGATGGTCTGGGGAAAATTTCTGGTAAATGGGCTGTGATCATCGGTTTTGATAACAAGGTGATGGCCGGGGCCTGGCTGGCCGGTCAGTCTGAAAATATTTTACGGGTCACCGACCTTGCCAAACGACTTAATGTGCCCCTGGTATGGCTGGTGAACTGTTCCGGTGCCAAGCTCACCGAGCAGGAACAGTTTTATGCCAATAGAAGGGGAGCTGGTGCTCCTTTTTACAGGCACGCAGAGCTCAACCAGATGGGTATCCCTGTCCTTGCAGGTATCTACGGTACCAATCCTGCCGGTGGTGGATACCAGAGTATCAGCCCAACCATTTTGTTTGCCCATAAAGACTGCAACATTGCCGTGGGCGGTGCTGGTATTGTCAGCGGTATGGCCCCCAAGGGCGGTTTTGATGTGGAGTCCGCCGAGCAGCTCATAGAATCCACCCGGCATTTCAAGAATAACCCTCCGGGAACCCCCAAAATCCATTATGATGAGACCGGTTTCTTCAGATATGTCTATGAAGAAGAAAAGGGTGTGCTGGATGGTCTTAAAGACTACATGAAGGATATTCCTGCCTATAACCCCAAATTTTTCCGGGTGGCGGAGCCGGCAGAACCCAAGTTTGACATAGAAGATATTTACAAGCTGCTCCCCATTGACCAGAAGAAAGTCTATGATTTTGAAGAAATTCTGGCCAGGCTGGTGGACAACAGTGAGAGCATGGAGTTCCGCCCCGATTATGGTCCGGAAGTGTACACCGGTCTTTGCAAGGTGGATGGGTATCTGGTGGGCATCATCGGCAACCGTCAGGGATATCTTGGCAAGGATTATCCAGAGTATGCTGACTACCCCGGCATCGGCGGCAAGCTCTATCGCCAGGGCATGATCAAGATGAACGAGTTTGTAACCCTGGCCGGACGGGATCGTATCCCTCTGATCTGGTTCCAGGATACTTCAGGCATTGATGTGGGTGACATTGCTGAAAAGGCCGAACTCCTGGGTATCGGACAGAGCCTTATTTACTCCATTCAGCAATCGGATGTTCCTCAAATGATGGTGCTGCTGCGCAAGGGATCTGCCGCAGCACATTATCTTTTAGGTGGACCCCAGGGCAATGACACCAACGCCTTTTCCATCGGTACAGCGGCAAGTGAGGTGTATGTCATGCACGGCGAAACCGCTGCTGTGGCCATGTATTCCCGTCGTCTGGTGAAAGAAAAGGATGCGGGCAATCCCCTGGAGCCGATCATTGAAAAAATGAACCAGGTGGTGGAAGATTACAAGACCTTTTCCCGGCCAAAATATTGCGCCAAGGTGGGGTATGTGGATGAGATCGTTAATGTGACCGAGATCAGAAACTACATGAAGGCCTTTACGGGCTCTGCCTATCAGAATCCCAAGTCCATCTGTCCCCAGCATCAGATGATTTTGCCCCGGATTATTAAGGGGTAGTATCTTCCAGGCTGTGTCCGGTGTAAAATTGGACTTGTTATAATAAAAAATCCCTGGTGTGTGCCTTGTGCATACACCAGGGATTTTTTTGTTCTAAGGTAAGCGCTCCCCCATAAGCACCAATTTTGAGGTGTCTAAATTTCATAATTTTCTTACTCATGATTTGGCACATCTACCTTCCTTTAGGACTCATCGTTTTTCGAAGCGGTACCAGATCCCGGGCTGATTGTTGGATTTTTTAGGGCAAGTTTCAAATCATGATGTTCAAAGGCTGAGCTCATTAATTCAATTTCCTGCCTGCATATTCCCAATTCAGCGGCATCTTTATTCCAATATTTTATAACGTCAGCTATTTTTTTGGCTTCTTTCCTTGCTTCAGTCGGTTTAAATTCAAATAATTCTGCTACCTCATATGCTAATTCCAAAGAAGCCGTGTGGTCTGCTTCATTGATACTGGTTCGCAGGAAACGGGATTTTATCTCAACTGGTGTAGGCTCCAAATCATATATTGGAGATAATCGCCATCCATCACTGCCGTCATAAAGGAAAGCGTGATTTCTTAAATGATCGTCAACATTTGAAATTAAAACATTCAAAACAATCCGACGCCACAATTCCCTTAAATCCTGAGAAGTTTTAGAACCATGTTCCATCAATGCATCTGCAATATCAAGGTAGCTTGTTTTTTCTTCCTGTTTTCCATCGGAGGCATCTAACAGACTCATGGCTGATAAAAATGGAATTCGGTATTGATTTTTGTCACGATCAAATTTTTTCAGAAGCAACACGTTTTTGTCTAATACTTTATGAATCCAAAATTTAGGGGTATTGATGCCAGCTCTATTGGCCATTCTCAATGATAAATATTCCCAGGTTTCAACATCCCATTTGTCCTCTGGACTTGGAAATTTTGCAATCAATAAAGCATTATCAGGATTCAAAACTACGGCTTTGGGGCGGGCGCCTCCAAGAGACGATCCGGGCTCAAAAAGATCCTTAATATCTTCGGGTAATGCTTTGCCTTCAATGATTCTGTTGGACGCTTCTAAAAGACTTCGAAGCTTTATTAATGGAGGAATATGCTCTTTTGAGTAAGTCGTGAGAAATGAGGGATTTTCAAGATTTTCAGAAAACCGCAATGCGCCTTGCCTTGTGAAATCATTTACCATGAGCAAGAAGTCGGACATCTTTAATGTTCTTGCTTGCCGATTTTCAAGTTTCGCCAATCGTGATTCTTGCCTCAGCATTAAAAAACTTCCCCAGCGATCCGGAGCAGAATCACCAATAGATCCGAAGAGTCTTTTCTCTTTATGGTATTTGCCCTCGCCTAAATGCAATGCTGGCTCTAAAGAGAAAGCTGCTTTAGAAGAATACCACTCAGGAAAATATTCAAAAGTAGAGCTTTCTTCTCCTTTTTTTTCTGATATCCAGAGAGTTCCAACTGGATGCGTTATACCGGTTAGTTCAATATGAACAAAAATTTTTTTATCCATAGTCATCGTTCGGTTTTAAGACCTTGCTCGTTTAGGTATTCGGTCTTCATCCAAACTCCTTCCTATTTTATCATTTTCAATATCGGCAAGGTTCATCCAATCAATTCCTAAACCTATTGCATAGATTACAGCAGCATACCTGCCCATGCTTACACCAGGATCGCCTTTCTGTATTTTTGCCAAAGTTTCACGGCTTATTCCGGCTCTGTCTGCGACGATACTCATTTTAAGTCTGCGTCTAAGGCGGGCTTTTTCAAGGTCTCTTCCAAGATTTTTAAGGCCACGTTTCACGGCCAGAGGTGATCTGATTTTCATTTTAATGCCCATTTTTGTAGTCATAAATATTATTAATGTCTATAATTATAGTCTTTAAGGCAAATAAAGTCAATTAATGAAAACTGATAAGAAAAGGGGTGCTGGATGGCCCCAAAGACTACATGAAGGATATTCCGGCCTATAACCCCAAGTTTTTCCGGGTGGCGGAACCGGCAGAACCCAAGTTTGACATGGTAAGTCCTCAATAATCAGGTGTGATACATGCCTATTTAGTATCTGCTGGAGTTCTATTTTTGCCTATATTTAAGGCGTTTAAATGGATTCCTTCCAGCAGACGGATATTCCCCTGATGCTGGTGTTGCTGCGCAAGGGATCTGCCGCAGCACATTATCTTTTAGGTGGACCCCAGGGCAATGACACCAACGCCTTTTCCATCGGTACAGCGGCAAGTGAGGTGTATGTCATGCACGGCGAAACCGCTGCTGTGGCCATGTATTCCCGTCGTCTGGTGAAAGAAAAGGATGCGGGCAATCCCCTGGAGCCGATCATTGAAAAAATGAACCAGGTGGTGGAAGATTACAAGACCTTTTCCCGGCCAAAATATTGCGCCAAGGTGGGGTATGTGGATGAGATCGTTAATGTGACCGAGATCAGAAACTACATGAAGGCCTTTACGGGCTCTGCCTATCAGAATCCCAAGTCCATCTGTCCCCAGCATCAGATGATTTTGCCCCGGATTATTAAGGGGTAGTATTTCCATTCATATCGGGTGTTTTGCAGCTTTTTCTCTTTAAAGCACCCTGAGATTGAACTTGCATCATAAAAGAATCCCGGGTATGTGTGTTTTTGCACATGTTCGGGATTTTTTTGTTATACCTTCAAATATAAGGAAAGTTGGTCATGAAAATAATAAATTACAAAGAAATTGAACCCACACGATTTGATGCTGAACCGGCAAAAGGCGTCACCGGTGTCGTTGCCATTGGAAAGGCCGATGGTGCTGAGAATTTCTGCATGCGGGTATTTGAACTTGATAAAGACGGCCATACGCCGCGCCATACCCATGCCTGGGAGCATGAGATTTTTGTCCATTCCGGAAAAGGAGAGGTGTTCTGTGACGGTAAATGGGTTTCCATTTCATCGGGAACGGCCATTTTTATCCCGGGAAATGAGGAGCACCAGATCAGAAACGCCGGAGCATCTCCCCTGGTGTTTGTCTGTTTAATTCCTGCTGGGGTTGCCGAATTATAATCGGCTCGTTTGCCCTGCCGGTCTAAAGCGCAGGGAATTTCAGGCAGGTTTATCCTCAAACAGCCTGCGCTTTTTCGGATGTTTTCGGGCAGTGCCTCAATGGTTTGTCGAAGACGCTTCAGGGCCGAGGGTTTATCTCCATACACACCGCCGCCATGGATGTTGATTACATCTGCATTTACCCATTGGGCCACCTGGGCCTGGTAGGCCAGATCGGCAATGGATCGTCTGATTACCCCATGGTCCGGGGAGGACAGGATGATGAACTGATCCGGATGAAAGGTGGTACGCATGCCGTTTTTCCGGCAAAAATCTCCGCAGTGGGCCGGTGTGGCTATGGCATTTGTGGCATTTTTTTTCTCTTGATTCACAAGGCGTTATGGATAAAATTGCTGATTTGAAAAACATTGCAGTGGTTCTTGATCAACCTGGATATTCTGAAAACATCGGTGCGGCGGCACGGGCCATGTGTAACATGGGAATAACCGAATTTCATGTGGTGTCTGCAAGGGCCTTTAAGAGGGAGTCCGCAGAAAAGCTGGCCACCCATTCCGCTCGCCACATTATAGATACACTTTGTCATCATACCAGCCTTTCCCAGGCGTTGAACTCTTTTCAATATGTGGTGGGTACAACCGCCAGACTTGGGGGGGAGCGCCAGGTGAAAACCCCTCGGCAGGTGGCTGGGCATTTGTTGGATATTTCCACCAATAACCGTGTGGCATTGCTTTTTGGCCGGGAGGACTCCGGCCTTTCCAATGAGGCGCTCAAGCAATGTCATTCCCTGGTTCACATCCCCACATCGGGTTTTTCTTCCCTCAATCTTTCCCATGCGGTTATGGTGTTGTGCTATGAACTTTTTTCTGCTGCCCGGAAAACCTCGGTGTCCAAAACTCCCAGGCTTGCCGGGTGCCATGAGTTGGACCTAATGTATGATGAGCTGGAGGTGTTTTTCAATGCAATTTCATTGGTGAACCCTGAAAAATCAGATTATTGGCTCAATCATCTGCGCCGTTTTTTTAATCGCTTTGAACTGCGGGCCGGTGAAGTGCGACTGATCCGGACCATGACACAGCATATTTCAAAACGTATTCGATGAATAAAGTGCACCAGGCTGTGACCAAGCACATAAATTGAGGATGATCATGCTTAAAATACCAGTGAAGCCCTCTGAATTCGCAAGGGTGAGAGGCTCATGGAATCGTGAATAAATGAACAAAAAGGAATAAAATGAAAAAAATAATGAACGCAATACTTTTGGCCCTGGTGCTGACAACCACGGCATGGGCCCATGATGGCGGCACCGGTATCACCGTTGATGCACTGGCAAAAACATCTTTCAGCTGGAATGGAGCCGCCTTGCCTGGCTATGATCAGGGAATTCCCGAGGTGACGATTCTGAAAATCACCATTGCGCCGAAAACGGAACTGCCCCTGCATCAGCACCCCGTGATCAATGCCGGGGTATTGTTGAAGGGGCAGTTAACCGTTGTGACGGAGGATAAGAAAACACTTCATCTCAAGGCCGGAGATCCCATTGTGGAGGTGGTGGACACCTGGCATTATGGGAGAAATAACGGGGATACTCCTGCCGAGATCATTGTGTTTTATGCCGGTGTGAAAGGGGGAGCTCCCATTACGGTGAAAGCCCCCCACTGAAATAATGCATTCTGAACGGACACATCAACTTAAACGGTCTCAATGCGGCAGGGCACAAACCGATGAAGCGGTGTCCCCAGAAAATCCCTATGGGTGTTGCGGGTCAGTTGGTTGACGTTGATGCCGTAGGTGTTTCCATCATAAATCAGGCCAAATCCATGGGGAATTAGCACTGTTCCCTTACGAATCTGGTCTGACACCTGCAGCTCTCCTATCTCACTGCCGGCCTCGGTGAACACCTTTACCTGCTGGCCGTCTGTTATCCCCAGGCTGGTGGCATCTGCGGGATTTACGGCCACGGTGCAGGCCCGTTTTCCCCGGTTCCACTCCGGGTTTCGCATGAGGGTATTCATGTTGTATTTCATGTGCCGACCGGCATTCAATATCAGGGGGTATTCCGTTGGCAGTGCCAGGTCCCTGGCCTCGGTTGCCGCGGTTAGTTCTCTAGCCTCTTTTTCCAGTTCAGGTACATAAAGTTCAATCTTTTCCGACGGGGTTTTGATGGCTTTAAAATTGTCTTCGGGGTTTACTTCACCTACCCAGAGTCCTTCGGGGTGATCTAAAATTGCCTGGAAAATTCGGTCTCCCTGGTCAATCTCAGGTTCAAAACCGGCCCGGGCCGCATTTTTTCCAAAGGTTTTGGGGGCCGTCATGAGCACCCCCCACAGGGCCGCAAGGGAAGCACTGTCCCAGGCTTTGCCCAGGGTTTTGGCCAGAACAAAGGGCATGGCTGCCATGGCCCGGGGTTCGGTGGCGGCCCAGGTCATGAGGGCCGCACCAAAGTTCATCCGTTCATCCCCGGCAGCTTCCTTCAATTTCTTTGGAATATCGGGAATCAGTCCCAGTTTTTCAGCCATCATGGTGAAAATCTGGGTGGCTTCCCGGCAATTTTCCGGGGCCGGGACAATGGGCCGCCGCATCTGGAAAAACACCTTGGGAAAGCTCCAGGGAAAAAAGGTGCCGTCCCAGGATTCATAATAGGTGCGGCAGGGCAGCACATAGTGGGCCAGACGGGCGGTTTCACTCAGGACAATGTCATTGACTACCAAGAGATCCAGGGCCTTAAAGGCTTTTTCAAAGGCCTTTGTGTCCGGGTAGGAGCGTAACGGATTACAGGCACTGACAAAGATGGCCCGCAGCCGCTGGGGGTGATCATTTAATATCTCTTCGGGGATCACCGCCGGGGGAAAGGCCCCGGCCGCTGCCGGCGGCATGTTGGTGATGACGGTGCGCCATGTCTTGGCATCCCGTTCATCGGCATGGAAACCCATGGGCACCACCATGCCGGGGATGACATTGCCGCCGGGTACACAGAAAATGCCGCAGATGGCCCCCAAAATGTTCATGAGATAGGAGTTCAGCGTGCTTTTTCGCCCCATGTAGATCCCAAGGTCCGGATGTACGCACCATTTTTTGGTGGTCATGAGACGGCACAGCTCAAACACCTGATCATAGGGCAGTTCACACAGCTCAATGGCGGCTCTGGCATCAAAATTTTCAAACCAGGGGCGGACATGTTCCCAGTTGTCCACATGGGTGTCAAGGTAGGCTGTATGCTCCCATTGCTGATCAATGATAATGGAGATCATGGCCTTGATTAACAGGGCATCTGTGCCGGGCCGGAGGGAAAGATGCATATCCGCAATGGCGGCGGTTTCACTTTTTCTGGGGTCAATGATGACCAGGATTTTTTCCGGATCTTTGCTCATTTGTGACAGCACCCGGGGGGCCCTTGGCATCTGATGGCTTTCCATGCCGTTCCATCCCCAGCCCACCAGCATGTCGCACCCGTGTTCGTCGGGGATGGCCACATTGTATTGTTTTCCCAGCATGCGGCCAAATAGCCACCAGGAGCCGGAGAACTCCTGGCCGGCGGAGGAATAAAAGTTCCGGGAGCCCATGCCCCTTAATATTGACAGGCCAAAGGCTCCTTCAAAATGGCCTCCCTGGGAACTTGCCCCCATGTAGGCCAGGGATCTGGGGCCGTGGGTGTTCACCAGCGCTTTCATCTTTTCGGTGATTTCCGCCATGGCCCGGTCCCAGGAGATGGGTTCAAAGGTTTTACCCACGCGCTTCAGGGGGGTTGTGATGCGATCTTTGGGGTATTGGTGATAAATAATGTTTAACCCCTTGCGGCAGGCATATCCCTGGCTGCGGGGATTTGACTTGTCCGGTCGCACCTTGACCATGCGGTTGTCCTCCACCAGGATTTCCAGTCCGCAGTTCTGTGCACACAGCACGCATCCTGTTTTATGCCATTGTCCCATGCCTTCCTCCTTAAATTTGCGGGTCTGAAATACCCCCACATCGGTTGAAATTAAAAATATGCGAGAAGTGGTCCGGGGCTGGGCTGCTGGGGACATTGACCAAGCTCTGACCCCTCCCTGAAATGGGCGATGTTGTGGCTAAGCCCCAAACAAACCAAGCCCTGGTCCTCCCTTTTTAGATTTTCATTCCAGTGGCATATCCCTTGTGGACGGCGTCAAAGGCCATGCCGATGGTGTCGGCATCCCCCACCACATCAAAGGGGATGTTTTTAGCTTTGATGATGTCGGCCAGACGGTTTTCACATCGGGAACCCGCGGCCAGGACAACGGTGTCCGCCGGAAGGGTTTCAATGCCCTGGGGGCCTTCTATCTTGATGCCTGAGGGCGTGATTTCAAGGGCTTTGGCACCGGGCATGGCAGTGATGTTATGGCGTTTGACATCCTGGAGCATGCCCCAGCGGGTGGATTTGCCAAAATCCTTTCCGATGCTTTCAAGCATTTCAATGATGGTGATCTCCTTGGTGCCCCGGGTGACCATTTCGTACAATACTTCCGGGGATTCTGCTCTGTTGACAAAGAGAAATTTCAAGGCTTCTGCGGACAGGGTCCCTTTTTCCGCCAAGAACAAAGCCGTTTCCACCCCCACAGCTCCGCCGCCGATGATGACCACTCGTTTTCCGGTGAAGGCCTGGTGGGACAGCACATCCCAGGCCTGGACCACATGGGGCAGGTCTGCGCCGGGGATGGGAGGTGTCAGGGGAAGGGCGCCGGTGGCCAGGATGATGTGATCGGGCTTTTCCTCGTCAATGAGATCCCCATCCACCATCTGATCCAGCTCCACATGGATATCATTGTCATAGACCTGGTTGCCCAGATCCCATGCCAGTTCCGCAAACTCCTCCCGGCCCGGCGGGCAGGCGGCAAGGAACAGTTGGCCCCCCATGCCCCCTTCTTTTTCATAAAGGGTGACCTCGTGGCCCCGCTGCCGGGCTGCAAGGGCGGCGCTCATACCGGCGGCACCGCCACCGATGACCATGACTTTTTTGGGGGTTTCTGCCATGTTACATGTTTTTTTGCACTCGTAACCGGCCCGGGGGTTACAAAGGCATTCCACATGTTTGAGTTTAAACAGATTATCAAAGCACCCCTGGGCACAGGCAATGCAGTGGAGAATTTCATCTTCTCGGCCCTGTTCCACCTTTTGGGGCAGAAAGGGATCGGCAATGAGGCTTCGGCCCATGGCCACCATGTCGCACATGCTGTCGGCAATGAGTTCCCGGGCTATTTCCGGATCATTGATGCGATGGCTTGCAATGACAGGCACATTTACCACCTCTTTGATGCCCCTTGCCAGATAGGCAAAGGCCCCCCGGGGGACCGCTGCCGTGATCTGGGGAACCCTTGCCTCGTGCCAGCCCACGTTGATGCAAAGGGCATCCACCCCGGCGTCGTTCACCAGGGCCTTTGCATATTGGCGCAGTTCATCCCGTCCCTGGCCCCCTGGCATGAAATCATTGCCGTTCATTCTCACCATCATGGGGAAATCAGGACCCACGGCTTTACGGATGGCTTGCATGATCTCAAGGCCGAATCTCATTCGGTTTTCAAGGCTTCCGCCGTATTCGTCGGTGCGCTGGTTGGTCAGGGGAGATAGAAACTCGCTGATAAGATAGCCGGTGCCGCTTAATACCTCAACGGCACTGAAGCCTGCTTTTTTTACCCGCAGGGCTGCCTGGGCAAAGTCCTCAATGATTTCATTAATTTCCTTTGTCTCCAGTGCTTTGGGAGTTTCCCTTGTCATGCGGGAGGCAATGGCCGAGGGGGCCACCGGCTGTTTTCCCTCCAGAAAAAAAGAAAAATTGTATCGGCCTGCATGGTTGAGCTGCACACAGGATTGTGAACCATTGTTTTTGATGGCATCTGACAGCCGTGTCAGGCCCGGCAGGAATTCATCTTTGTGGGCACCGATGTTCTGGGTGTTGCCCGCCAGTTCATTCACCGTGGCAAAACCCACACAGATCATCCCGGCCCCGCCCCGGGCACGTTCGGCATAAAAGTCTATGATCTGGTCGGTTACCAGAAAATTTTCCGCCATGCCAAGGTGCATGGCCGGGAGATAAATTCTGTTTTTAATTTCAAGTGTGTTGATGCAAATGGATTGAAGTAAAGGATCTTTCATGGGGCCTCCGGATGTTAGTGTATTTGGGGTTGATCAGAAAAAATTTTGGGTTCTGGCCTGTCCATGTTTGATTTTAGTTGTTTTGAGATTGATCATAACATGGCCGCTCGTCATAAGTGTTGAGTCAAAGTTGTCAGGCTTGTGTTATTGACCTTATCGACCATGCCATGTGCAAATGCCAAAACCAACTATAATGTCAATAACACAAGCCTGACCCCTTACTCATATTATGCGTTGACGATGGATGTGAAAAGAGGCATATATGACTTTAAACATGCTGAAAAAGACAGATACCCACCTCCGGGAGAATAAAAGGGACCTGCTTACCAGATCATGACAACTGGCCGATGCTGCAACCAGGCCCGAATAAAGGAGAATAAATATGGCTCATATCACATTGCTTGCTTACCCCCATTGTTCCATGTCCAGTATAATTGGACCCGTTGATGCCCTGGCCATGGCCAACATCTGGTACCAGCGCAGCCGGAAGCCGGAAATGGCCGAAGGGACACTGTTCTCCTGGGATATTGTTTCCCTGGATGGTGAACCTGTTCAGGGTGAGGGGCGAATTCTGCTGCAGCCCCACAAAGCCATCCATGAAGTCCATGAAACCGATTTTATTCTCATCCCGGGGTTTTTGCCGCCATTGGATTTCATGGGTAACATTCCGTTAACTTTGATCAACTGGTTCCGGGACTGGCACGACAGGGATGCCATGATCGGTGCCAGTTGCACCGGCACCTTTTTTCTGGCGGAAACCGGTCTGCTGGATGGAAAGGTAGCCACCACCAACTGGGCCTTTGCCCGGTATTTTCAGCGGTGTTACCCTCAAGTCACACTGAAGCCCGAGCGAATACTCACTCAGGATGGGGGGATACTGTGCACCGGTGCCACCACTTCTTTTCTGGATCTTTCCCTTTTTCTCATTGAAAAGTTCGGATCTGCCGAACTTGCCGGTCATTGTGCCAAGGCGTTACTGGTGGAACCCCATCGACGGAATCAGTCCCCCTACGTGGTGTTTGATTACCAGAAGAGTCATTGCGATGAAAAGGTACTGGCGGCCCAGGAGCGTATGGAGGAATGTTTTGACCAGAGTATGTCCCTGGATACCCTGGCCGAAGAGCTGGGGATCAGCTCCCGCCATTTCAAGCGGCGGTTTAAAAATGCCACGGGGGATTCTCCCCTGACCTATCTTCAGCGGGTCCGCATTGAAGCGGCCAAGCAGAAACTGGAGACCACAAGGGAGAACATCACCGAAATTACCTGGCAGGTGGGATATGAGGACAGTAATTCCTTCCGCCGGTTGTTTAAAAAATTCACCGGGTTGTCCCCCCGGGAGTACCGTGAGCGGTTTTCCCGGGTGTCGTAATGTATAAATATTGGGGGTGCTGATCTAAATGTCTGCCCACTGCCCCATATTTACCGAAAGGGTTATTGCGTAATTTGTTTTGCAAAGGCCTTGGCCTGCTCTCTTACACTGTCATCCAGCTGATCCGGGGTAGTGCATTTGCTGATGTAAAGGTTGCCAACAGCAATGGCCATGTGGGGATTTTGCAGGCGCTCAAAGGCGGTGAAGGTGGCCTCTGCATTGTTTTCCCAGGGACCGGCACCGGTGACCAGCAGGGCCTGACGCTGGCCTTTTACAAGGGACGCATGTGTGGGTTGATGATAATCCACATAAAAGCTGTAGGTGCGATCTATAAGGGATTTCAACGGTCCGGCAATCCCCCAGAAGTACAGGGGAGAGGTAAAGATAACAAGATCTGAGTCCACCATCTTTTCAAGGATCTCAATGCCATCATCTTTTTGAATGCAACCCACTTCTTCCATGGTCTCCTTGCATTTACCACAGGCAAGACATCCTTTGATATTTTTGTTCTGCAGATAGACCGATTCCACCTCATGCCCCATGGCGGTGAGTTCTGCCTCCACCCAGCCAAGAATCGTTGCTGTGTTACCTTTTTTTCTGGCACCGCCTTGCAGTGTTAAAACTTTCATGTAATCTCCTTATTTTCTGATGATTATAGCGTGTGTTATGACTAATTTCTGTGGTTTTTTAATTGAAAAAGACCTGTTATGAGCAGACCTGAACTGATCAACGTGGTCGAATTTGTTATCAGGCCCGGACATGGCACTCACATAAAATGTATTCAAGATACTGTTCAGGAAGGGATTTGTCAAAAAAAAGGAAGGGGAGATTGGAGGTATTCGTTTTCTGGGGAAATGCCCATGGCGGCATTTCCCCTGGTAAATCGACTCAGAAAGTCATGTGGCCAAGTGTGCTCATCGAAATAAATGAAGGTATTAAATTCGACGCTGGGCCGTATGATAAAGCCGGGCGCCGGTCTCGTAGAAGAGGCCCCGGAGGTTTCTCATGAAAATGGACTTTTCCTTTTGCAGGGGCAGGGCGATATCTTTTTTGTCAGCTTCACCCAGCAGCACCTGTGCCATGAGTTTGCCAAAAACCGTTCCAGGACCGATGCCCCTGCCGTTGTAGCTGGTCACAGTGATGAAGTTTTCGTCGGGCATGTGAAACCGGGGAATATGATCCGTGGTCATGGCAATACGTCCACCCCAGGCATATTCCAGCTCCGTGGTTGGGATTTCAGGAAAGACCTTCTTTATGCTTCGCATGGCCCAGGCTTCGTGGGTAGCATATCCACCATTGATTACCTGGCCCACACTGCCCACGATGAAGCGGTTGGCATCATCAAATCGGTAAGAGGACAGAATCAGTGCCGTATCCCAGGCCGCATGTCCTTCACACAATATTTTTTTGCGGATATCATTGGAAAGGGGTTTGGTGGCAAACTGGAAATAATTAAAGGGGATCAGGGCATTTATTTTATCTTTAAATGCCTTTTCGGGATATCCCTGAACCGCCAGAATAACTGATTTTGCCCTGACGGTTCCCCCCGGTGTGGTGAGTATCCATCGCCCATTTTCTTTTTTCAGTCCTGTTACCGGTGAATTGTCAAAGAGTTTTGCTCCGGCTGCCAGGGCCGCATCTGCAAGTCCACGGACATAGGCAAGGGGTTGTACTGTTCCTGCTCTTTTATCCAGAAGAGCCCCGTGAAATTTAGTGCTTCCTGTTTTTTTCGCCGTTTCTTCCTGGCTGAGAAGTGTCACCGGTGCACCACGCTTTTGCCATTGCGCCTCTCTTTGTTGAAGCGCTTTCAGACCTGCGGGGGAGTGACCGCAGTGCAGAGTGCCCACCCGTTTTGCCTCACAGGATATATTATGTTTTTTTATGAGTCCGTAGACCAGATCCGGTGATTTTCCCAGAAGATCAATGAGGGTTTCACCATGTTCGTTGCCCACAATTTTAATTACATCTTCGGGCATTAGCCACAGGCCTGCATTCACAAGTCCCACATTTCGACCGGAACCGCCGTATCCCACATGTCTGCCTTCCAGAAGCAGTGCATCTGTGCCCGATTCGGCCAGGTAAAGGGCCGCAGAAAGACCGGTATATCCACCGCCGATGATGGCTACATCCGTATCTTTATCTCCTTCAAAACGGGTTAGTACAGGGGCTGCCGGTGCCGTGGCTGCCCATAAACCATGATCTAAATTTTTATCCGTCATTTTTTATTTCCTTTCTCCGGAATTTCCCTGATCAATAATGGAGTCATGGGGTGCCATGGGATCTAAAGTGTATTGTTTTTTCATCGATCCTCTTCGGGCGCGCCCATGCCGTTGCGAATACATAATTACAACAAATTCAGAACCCCCATTGCCGTTGGAATCACAATGCTCTTTCTCTCCGGAAACGGATCTGAGAGCGTTGTTTGTTTTGTGGTATACCATAGAAGCATCACAAATTAGACAAAGATATACCAGTCGGATTTATCGCTGTCAAGCCCTTTATATTTTTTATCATCGGGATTTTACTATTAATTGGGGATGCAGGTTTCAGGTAAATATTTTGTATAATACCACACTACAGGAAAGGATATTGGTGCTGTAATCATTCAAGGCTGAAGTCTCCTTTGAAAAAACAAGAGAGGTGCCCCCGGACTTTATAAATAGCTTTAAAGGATATAGCCGTTTCCGTTTAACAGGCAAAATAAAGAGGTTTAACGCATTTGTAGACCTTTCTTTTTCATATCCTTCAACTTTATGCGAGTTCCTGCAAACGTTTTTTTCGATACGATAGGGGCTTTTAACCTGCTGTTGTGAAGGGTAATCCTGTTCCCGTTTTGATTTATGATAACTTCCCAGTCGATTCGCCTGGATCTGCCCTGATGCCACTGCTCATAATTGACTTGAAATAACTTTATTAAAGGTGTATGTTTCAGTCAGTGTAACATTAACAGGGGAGATATATGTCTGCATCAACAAAATTATCAAATTCAGTGAAAGCGTTGTGCTTCATGGCCCGCACCTGGCCGGAACCACAAACCAGCAGTGCTATTTCCAGCTACACCGGGATTAATGCATCCAAAGTTCGAATGCTTTTGTCCGCCCTTGCCAAAGGGGGCCTGCTCAAAACCATTCAGGGGCCTTCCGGAGGATTTATGTTTTTGAAAGATCCCATGGAAATCGATCTTCAGGAGATTTATTGCGCACTGGAGGATCGAAAGGCCTTTCATCTGGATGTCACCGCTGATCCTGAAAATGATAAGCAGGAAACTACCCTTGTGAACGGTTACTTTCTGGATCTGTTTGCCGATATCCAGGTGGAAATTGAGGCGAAAATGAAAAAAATAAAATTGTCCCATATTATTGAAGAAATTAACAACAGAAAAAAAAGAGCACCGTCGGAAGATGAACGTTCCGCGTGAATACACCTTTTATCTGCTCCGGTGGGTGGGACACCGGGAAGGGATGAGATACCGTATCGACGATGCCTTACCAAGGGAGAAATGAAATGACATTCATGGAAAAACTGGGATTAACGGATATGAATCAGGGCGCCTCCACGGGTTTGAACTGGAACAACACCCGGGATCAGGGAACCCTTGATATTGTATCCCCGGCGGATGGAAGAAAGCTTGCGTCTGTGTATCTGGCCTCCCAGGCCGATTATGACAATATTATTGAACAGGCGGCAAAGGCCTTTATCCAGTGGCGAAAGGTTCCGGCTCCCCAGAGGGGGGAGGTGGTACGTCAGATCGGGAATGCCCTGCGGGAAAACAAAGCCGATCTGGGTGCTCTTGTTTCCTGTGAAATGGGCAAATCTCTCCAGGAAGGGCTGGGGGAAGTCCAGGAAATGATCGATATCTGTGATTTTGCCGTGGGTCAGTCCCGCCAGCTGTATGGGTTCACCATGCATTCAGAACGGCCGGAGCATCGGCTCTATGATCACTATCATCCGCTTGGCATTGTGGGAATTATTTCCGCCTTTAATTTCCCTGTGGCCGTATGGTCCTGGAACGCCATGATGGCGTCGGTGTGCGGGGATACCAGTGTGTGGAAACCTTCTTCCAAGACACCTTTGACGGCCATTGCCGTTCAGAACATCTTAAAGCCGGTGATCCGGGAAAATGATCTGCCAGAAGGCCTTTTCAACGTCATTATCGGGCGGGGTGCAGATGTGGGTGAGCGTATGCTGGACGATAAACGGGTGCCGCTGATATCCATCACCGGTTCCACCCGGGTGGGACGTCATGGGGCCCAGCGCATTGCCGGACGGTTCGGGAAATCCATTCTGGAACTGGGGGGAAATAATGCCATTATCCTGACACCAGCCGCCAACCTGAAGCTGGCGGTGCCGGGCATTGTTTTTTCCGCCGTGGGTACTGCCGGGCAGAGATGCACCACCACCCGCCGGGTTATTGTTCATGAGTCCATCTATGACAATGTGAAGAATCTTCTGGTCAAGGCCTATGAATCTGTGAAGATTGGCACCCCCATGGACGAAGCCAACCACATGGGCCCACTCATCGATACCGGAGCTGTGGCCGATTATCTTAAGGCCCTGGATCGTCTGAAAGAAGCCGGTGGAACCGTCCTTACCGGCGGTTCTGTGCTGCAGGGGAAGGGGTTTGAATCGGGCTGCTATGTGACCCCGGTGATTGCTGAAGCTGAAAATCATTATGACATCGTCAGGGAAGAGACCTTTGTGCCGATACTGTACCTCATCAAATATACCGGAGATGTGGACGTTGCCATTGCCCTGAACAATGACGTGGATCAGGGGCTTTCCTCAGCTATTTTTACGGACAGTCTTCAGGAATCAGAGACATTTCTTTCCGCTGCCGGTTCTGACTGTGGCATTGCCAATGTCAACATCGGCACCTCCGGGGCCGAGATTGGAGGGGCCTTTGGCGGTGAAAAAGAAACCGGCGGTGGCCGGGAATCCGGGTCCGATGCCTGGAAGGGGTACATGCGACGGCAGACAACCACCATTAATTATGGCAGAAGCCTTCCCCTGGCCCAGGGCATTAAATTTGATATTTGATTGGGCATATTTAATGCGAGGCTGCCCCCCCATGTTGGGGGCAACCTCTCAGCTCTCTATCTTTTTACCTGGAAGACCGATTAAAAGTGGAAAATATTTTTTAATCACATCGGCCACGGGAAGTAAAACCAGAATGCTTACAACGGCATAGGCAATGGAGAGCAGGATGGAATTTCCCCTGATATTTGATGGTATTTTAAATCCATACACCAGGATTGCCGTTAAAAAGGGAAACACCAGCAGATGCAGGGGAAAGATAATCAGGGTGCTGTCTCCGATTTTTGACACCAGACGGCTGGAGGGGATCTGCATGGCCATGAGGGTCCAGAAGAAGATGCCAGACAGTGCCCCGGCATAAAAATAAAAATAGTTTCCATAGTTTCCCGCCACCACGGCCACCTTGCCATTAATAAGGCTGCATGGAAGATAACAGGCCAGACAGATGGTGGCAAGGCTCCATTGCAGGGCAGGGTGTTTTGGCCATTTACCTTTGAGGAGTCCCCGGCACAGATAGCCTGCACCGTAAAAGACCACCATGGACAGGGCAATATCGGTGTTCCAGGGAAGCCTGAAACCATCTGGTGGATTCAATCTGGTATCCATGTATCCACCCATGGAAAACAGCAGTAACGTAACAATAAACCAGAATCTGGACGGTATTTTTATGATGAAGAAAAACAGGATTTCCGTGACAAAGAGACACAGAAAAAACCACAGGACGGTGTTGTGATCCATCCAGTGGTTGATACCGTTACCATAGAAAATGCCGGTGAAGGTTCGAAGGGGGCTTATGTTGAGCTGGGCCTGGGTACCGAAGTGACGAAAGAGAAAAAACCATAAAATATAACTTAATATGGAGAAGTTGAGGTAGGGAATCAGGCGACTTATGGCCTTTTTCCTCACATATGTTCCCAATGGAATCTCTTTAATACTCTCTTTGACAAGAAGTCCTGACAGCCAGAAAAAAATGGGCATGTGAAAGGAAAAAATCATCTGTTCCACCGGTTTGGGAAGGCCGATGGTGTGGCCGATGATTACCATGAAAATGGCCATGGCTTTCAGGGTGTCAATCCATACAATGCGATGGTTCATGATGAGCTCTCCCGTGGTTTTGGGTTGGCATCAATGGGCCTGGTTTTGGTGTTTCTTTTTTTCTTAAGTAGCCCATGCTGTGACCAAGCCCGCCAATCGTCATCATTGGCGGGGCATCGCATACCGGAAAATATCGGGTTTCAGGACAGGAATTTTCTTAATTTTTGTTCTGCAGTGCTTAAATGTCTTTCCAGAATTTCCTGGGCCTTGGGAATATCCTTTGCCTTGAATGCTGCCAGAAGGTCCCAGTGATCCTTCTGGGAGACGTCGGAACCTGCCAGGGTGTCATAATAGATGATCAAAAATCGGGATACATTGTTATGCAGGGTATGAACGGTGTTCACCAGCAGGGGCATATCTGCGGACTGATACAGGGTTTTATGAAATTCCCAGTTGAGATCGGTCCACTGGCTTTTGTCGTTTTCATTGTCAATGATTTCAAGGACACTCTGTGCCCTGATAATATCCCGCACCGGGATGACAGGGATGGCATTGGCAATGGCAAGGTTCTCCAGGGCAATGCGCATGAGAAAAATTTCCTTGACTTCTGCCAGGGACAGACTCGACACCACGGCCCCCCGGTTGGGCATGAATTCCACCAGTCCCTCTGATTTCAGTTGGACCAGGGCTTCACGCAGGGGGATTTTGCTGACCTTTAGTTTTTTGGCAATCTGATCCTGACGCAGGGGTTGATTGACCTTGTACTCACCCTGGAAGATGGCTTCTCTTAAGGTGTCGGCAATGAATTCTGAGGTGTTGCCCGTCTGTCTGGAGCGGTTTGATGATTTTTCATTCATGGGTGAGATATTATAACTGTATACGTTTTTTGTCAACGTTTGTTATTATTGTGTGTATACTCGTCTTTCATGGCTTGCCATCTTCTTGCAAAACCGGCAGAAAAAAGGGGATCTTTGGTTAAAAGGTATGAATACTGCTGAAAGGGATGAAAAAGGAGATGCGTCGTCCCGGCTGAATCTGCTTTACCAGAACAGCATGGCGGGTCCACTGGGCCGTGAGTTTCACGGTGTCCATCTTGATGATAACATCATAGAAAAATCCCCTGGATATGAGTCGGGTAACAACGCCCTCCATGGCGCAGCAGGTCTCCTTTTCCCCGGGATTATCATGTAGAATGGCTTCCGGTCTCAGGGCCATATGAGCGTGGTCCGGCCGGGGACCATGACCGTTATGTTGAAATAAAGGGACCAGGGCTGGAATGGCAGCCGGGCGGGTATAGATATTCTTCATTCCGGTGAACTGTGCGGTGAATGGAGAATTGGGTTTTTCAAATAAGCTTTTTATGGTGCCGGTCTGTTCTATGGTTCCGTTTCGGATGATGGCACCATTATCTGCCAGAAACATCACATCGGAAAAGCTGTGTGATACCATGACAAAGGTGGTGGAGAATTCCTGATGCAGGGATTTGAGCAATTGTTTTAGATCATCCTGGAGCATGGGGTCAAGGGCGGACAGCGGCTCATCTAAAAGCAGTATCCCAGGATTAAGGATCAGTGCCCGGGCCAGAGCCGTTCGCTGTTTTTCCCCACCGCTCAGGGTTTTTGGGTATCTTCCAAGCAAGTGAGACAAATTCATCTGATCCACCAGCTGATCAAATCGTTTTGTTGTCCCTGCCCGGGGAAGAGCATGGTACCGGACCCCATAGAGGATATTTTGTTTCACGGTCATGTGGGGAAACAGAGCAAAATCCTGGTATACAATTCCCATGTTTCTTTTTTCCGGGGGCAGGGTACCCATATCTTTATTGTCAATGGAAATGGTGCCGGAGGTGATGGGCATTAGTCCCATGATGGCTTCAAGAAGCAGGGATTTTCCCGATCCCGTGGGACCAAGGATGGCAAAAAAATCATTGGTGGGGATGGACAGATCAATGTGCTTCAGGGAAAAACCCGGCAGGTCCAGACAGACATCGCAAAGACTTATCATTTATCGATCCTTCCTTTCCCGGGACAGCAGGCGCATGGAGATAAAGAGCAGTAAAGAGATGAGGATAAGCCAGAAGGCAACGCACTGGGAGTATTTCAGGCCATAGGCGGTGAACCGTTCGTAGATGAGCACCGGGGCGGTCATGGGATGGTAGGCCACAATGACAACGGCTCCGAATTCGCTGATGGCCCGGGCCGTGCACAGCACTGCCCCCAGCATCATGTGACGTCGCACCATGGGAAAGGTGACCCGGAAAAAGGTGGAGGTCATGCCCGCCCCCAGACTGCGGGATGCGTTTTCCAGGCGCACGGGGATGGTTTCAAACCCCGATTTGACACTGTTTACATAAAAAGGTGCCCCCACAAAAATAAGCACCATGACGATGCCCGTGAGGGACCCCATGATTTCCACATTTAAAAAAGCCAGGACTTTTCCCGGCAGGGTATTTCTGCCGAACAAACTTAATATGGCAATGCCGATGACCGGGTGGGGGATCATGATGGGCAGGTCCACCAGTCCTTCAATGATGTTCTTGCCTCTAAAGGATTTCCGGGCCAGGATATAGGCAAGGGGGGTGCCAAACACCATGGCGGCCATGGTGGCCATGAGGGCGGTAAAAAGGCTTCGAGCCAGGGCCGCCTGAACGGTTTTTTCCTTTATGGTGAAGACAAGGTCTGCCATTTCCGGTGTGGTGATCATCCTGCCCAGGGGCAGGATGATCAATAGAACCAGGGGGATGCTTAAAAGGATGGTGAAAAACCAGAAGGCATCGGAATCCCCGGCATGGGAAGGTAATTTTTGTGAAGACTTAATTTTTGACCTCAACAAGATCCTGTAAAGATGCAGGCAGATTGGTTTTTACTTCCTCGGTGGTTACCCTTGCAGGGAGAAAGGGGGGCTGACCCATATCTTTTAAGATCTTAAGTCCACCCTCTGGAGACAGCAGGTAGTTAAGAAAGGCCTCGGCTGCTTCGGGGTTGGGGCAGGACTGAATCATGGTGATGCCGTAGGTACAGGATTTTCCTTTCATGACTTTCCAGGTGCCCGGTTTTTTACCGGTGACCTTTACCTCTGCCTGTTTGTAGAAATCATCGTATTTATAGTTGCCAAGGTTAATGTGATCGTTCAGTTTTACATATTTCAGGCCATGCTGTACAGCCACTGAAAGATATTCCCAGGCATAGTCCATGTTGCCGGTTTTTAAAAGATTCACCAGTTCCACGGATTTGGTGCGGACATTTTTCATGGGGCGGTTGGCAAGCAGGGCTTCGTAAAGTCCCGGGGTGTTATAAAATTTTTCCGCCAGCTGCAGTACCATCAGGCTTCGATATCCGCAGGGGTCAAGGTTGGGATCGGAATGTCCCCACACAACATCTTTTCTCTGGAGAATTTCGTACCAGTTGTCCGCTGTAATGGTGTCACTGTGACGGCTCTGGTCCGTGTAACAGAGCACCAGTTGATTGGTGGCAAATCGTATGTTCCAGTCGGCAAAGTTGGGAATCAGGGCGTTATCAATGACCTTGTAATCCGCAGATGCCATTATGTCCGCAGGTTTGCCAACCTCGGAGATGAGACGGGCCATTTTTGTGCTGCCGCCCGCTTCCCGCAGGATGTCAACAGCAGGGTATTTGGCTTCAAAGGCCTTTTCCATGGCGGCAAAGGGTACGGAAAGGCTGCCTGCATGGAACATGATAAGCTTACCGCTGGGGGCAGCCTGGATAGATACTGTCTGAAGTATCAGCAGCAGGGCGATGGCTGTTTTTAAAACGAATAGCTGGATGGAGTTGTTTGATTTCATATGAATTTCCTTTGAGTTAGACAAAATGAGTATATACCCATTTTGTTTAATGATTGTCCAGATTGAAGTCAAGAGAAATTCAATTTTTAAAATTTTTTTATTTATGGGTTACCGATAATAACCAGAAATAACTTTTATCCGGGAGGAATTCAGGGTACTGAATCGTAGGACAGTTGAGCAGGGCCTCTGGCTAAAGGGGCACGGTCTTTCCAAGCCCCATGTTTTTGGCCTTTTTAAGGATAAGGGTACCCACGGCAAGATCCTGTACGGCGTTGCCCACGGATTTAAAGAAAGTTATATCACTGGTATTCAATCTGCCCTGTTTTTTTCCCGCCACCACTTCCCCCAGTTCTGCAATGATATGGTCCTGGGTAATGATCCCTGCGGAGATGGGCTGGATAAGATCTCCTGCTTCGGCGCAACATCCTGTTTTCTGATCCACAAATATCCGGGCACGTTTCACCGTTTCCGGCGGTACTTCACACATGTCCGGGCGGTAGGAGCCTACCCCGTTGATGTGGGTGCCTGGTTTGATCATGGGATCTTCAAACACGGGGGTTAAAGATGTTGTGGCCGTGCAGACCACCTGGGAGACGGCCATGGCCATTTCAGGTTTACTCACCAGCACCTCGATGGACAGTCTTTCTGACATTTGTCTTGCAAAGGCTTGGGCATTTTCACTGGATCGACTGATGATGTGGGCCGTTTTGATGGGTCTTACGGCACACACCGCCTCCAGCTGGGTGCGTCCCTGTATGCCGGCACCAATGATGGTGACGGTGTGGGCATCTTCATGGGCCAGAAGATCCGTTGCAAGACCGCTTGCAGCCCCCGTGCGCATGGCGGTCAGGTACTCGCCGTCCATAATGGCCAGGGGTTTTCCCGTGGTGGCATCCAGTATCTGCACCATGGCATGGATCAGGGGCAGGTTGTTCTGTGGATTATCTTCAAAAACAGTGACGGTTTTAAGGCCGATCTGCTGATTTCGGGGAAGGTAAACCGGCATAAACAATGCGGTGCCATGGGCTTGTGAAATTGGCATTTGTGTTCTTAGAGGCACCTGGGCCTCATGGGAGGACAGCTGGGTAAAGGCTCCTTTCATGGCCTCAATGGCCGATGCCATGTCAAGGCAAGTGGCCACATCCGTTGCCGATAGAATTAAAATCTCATTTGGGATCATGTGTGGCTCCTTTTCTGATTATGGGTAAAGAAAAATTCTTGCACAGGATAGCATGTCGCGGTAGGAAGGCAAGAGGAAATCAGCCAGTTCCATTGGTTTCAGGGAAAAAATACCTGTAAAGATGTAAATGTTTGCTAAGGAAACCCCGTTGGTTTGTTTGGAATTGCCGCATACGATTGGAATTGCCGCATACGAATTGATGCATGCCAAAATAGGTCAAGGTAGGGTGCTGGCAGGATACTTATGCAAAATAAGGATATTATTTCCATTGCATTTGACCACCAATGAAAGCAACACCTTTTACCCTCTACATTATAAAAGACTTGACAATTGGGTTTTAAAAAAACATTTTAATTTATCTTGATGTGGAGAAATAGGAAAATTTTAAATCTGGAGAAAATATGAAAAAAATTCTGGTGTTGGGCGCAGGGCTGGTGGCAGGGCCATTGGTAAATTATTTGATGGATTCCCCGGAAATTAAAGTGGTTCTGGCAGCACGGGATCAGAAAAAAGCGGGGCTTCTGGTGGGGGACCATCCCTCTGGAACCACCGTTTCTTTGAATATGGAAGATGTGCCTTCTCTCAAGGAAATGATCAATGGCGTGGATCTGGTAATCAGTCTTCTTCCCTGGACCTTTCATCCTGTGGTTGCCAATCTTTGCCTTGACTTGAATACCAATTTTCTAACCGCCTCCTATGTTAAACCGGAGATGCAGGCCCTGGATGCAAAGGTGAAAGAAAGGGGGCTTACCTTCTTAAACGAGATTGGTGTAGACCCCGGCATCGACCACATGGCTGCCATGAAAACCATTAATGAGATTAAGGCGGCAGGAGGAGAAGTCACTTCTTTTTATTCCTATTGTGGTGGTTTGCCTGCCATGGCCGATAATAACAATCCCCTGGGATATAAATTTTCCTGGAGTCCGGAAGGGGCCTTGATGGCCGCTGGAAATGATGGCCGGTATCTCAGGGATGGGAAAGTTATTGAGGTCTCAGGAGACCAATTGTTCGAGCATTACTGGCTACAGGATGTCCCCGGTGCCGGTGTGTTTGAGGCCTATGTAAATCGGGATTCCATTCAATACAAAGATATTTACAATATTCCCAATGTAACCAGCATATACCGGGGAACCCTTAGAAATATCAGTCATTGTGAAACCTGGACCTATTTTAAAAAGCTGGATCTGTTCAGCAGAGAAAAATTGTTTGATTTTTCAATATTCTCTCCGGCCCAGGTGATGGCTCAGCTCATCGACAGTGACGGCAAGGATCTTGAAAAGGATCTGTGTACATTTCTGGGTGTACCGTTGTATTCCGTCACCGTGAAAAAACTTGAATGGCTGGGATTGTTGAGTGATGACAAGCTTTCCATTGGACGGGTTTCTCTGTTTGACATGTTCGTCCATATTTTAAAAGAGAAGCTGGTGTATTATCCCGGAGAAGTGGATCTGCTGCTCCAGCACCATGAGTTCATCGGCAGATATCCCGACGGCAGACAGGAGAAGATTTTTTCCACCATGGTGGATACGGGGATTCCCGGTGGAGACAGCTCCATGGCCAGAACCGTTGGACTGCCTGCAGCCATTGCGGCCCGTCTGATTGTGGAGGGCAAAATTGATGTAAAAGGGGTGTGTATTCCGGTGCTGCCCGAGATCTATACCCCGGTGCTGGCGGAACTTGAGAACATGGGTATCTGTTTCGTGGAAAAGAAAATTGCGCTGTAGTAATTCATAGCGACAGCAGAGCCCGCCCCCCCGATGGGCGATAGGAACCGGACAATTGAGCTGTTTACAGTTCTGGTCCGGGCCCATTGCCCGTCGGGGGGGCGGTGGTATAATACCATTTGGCTCCGCGTCTACGACCTTATATTCGTTGTGTCCGTCAGGAGATGGCTGTGACCAGACTCCATGGCTGTTATATCAAATCTGACGACGCAGCGCCGATCAATTGAGAATGTGGGCCAGAAACTGCTTGCTTCGAAGCTCTTTGGGATTGGTGAAGATCTCTTCCGGCGGTCCCTGCTCAATCCAGTTGCCGCCATCCATGATCAATACCCGGTGGGCCACATCTCTTGCAAAGTGCATCTCGTGGGTGACGGCCAGGATGGTCATGCCTTCTTCTGCCAGTCGCTCCATGACATCCACCACTTCCCCCACAAGTTCGGGGTCCAGGGCTGACGTGGGTTCGTCAAACAGCATGACATCGGGTTTCATGGCAAGGCTTCTGGCAATGGCCACCCGCTGTTGCTGCCCACCGGAAAGGCGGGAGGGATGAACATCGCGTTTGTCCGAAAGCCCCACCCAGTCAAGGAGTTCCTCGGCATAGGGGATGGCCTCGCTTTTGGACTGCCCCAGCACCGTCACCGGCCCTTCAATGACGTTTTCAATGGCCGTCATATGGGGAAACAGGTTGAAGGACTGAAAACACATGCCGGTTTTCTTGCGGATTTGAAGGATTTTTTTCTCCTCTTCTTTGGTGGCTTTGCCAGCATTCACGGTGAGTCCATCCACGGTGATGGTTCCAGCCGTGGGCGTTTCAAGGAAGTTGATACAGCGAAGCAATGTGCTTTTTCCGGAGCCGGAAGGTCCCAGGATTACCACCACTTCTCCTGCTTTCACCTCAAGGTTGATGCCCTGGAGTACGTGACTGTCCCTGCCGAACACCTTATGGAGATTTTCGATTTTCACCATTGTTTTTTTCTCGTTCATCAATGTACCCTCCTGTCGCCCCGGGCCATGTGGGTTTCAATTTTTTCCTGGGCATATTGCAGGATCACGCACATGATCCAATAGATGAATGCCACCATGATCAGCATTTCCAGAGACTGAAAATACCGTCTGCCGATTTTGATGGCCCGGTAACTCAATTCCCACACGCCCATAAGAGACACCAGGGACGAGTCTTTGATCATGGCAATGAACTCATTGGATATGGGGGGGATGATGATTCGCAGCGCCTGGGGAAAGATGATCCGGCGCATGGCCTGGGATTCGGTCATGCCAAGGGCCTTGGCCGCTTCTCTCTGGCCGATGGTGATGGATTGAATGCCAGCCCGGACGGTCTCGGTCATGTAGGCCCCATAGCACACCCCCAGAGCCAGAATGCCCGCCGGAATGGCTGGCAGTGTCAGCGCATTTTGAATGCCGGGAAGCCCCAGATCCTCCAGGGCTTTACCCAACTGGGGCAGGGCAAGATACCACATGTACACCTGCACCAGGAGGGGCGTGCCACGGATCAGGGAGACATAGGCCGTGGCAATACTGTTGGCAATGGGATTGCGGGAGAGTCTTCCAAGGGCACCAAGGATTGACAGAATGCAGGCAAGGGAGATGGCAAGAAAAGAGACCATCAGGGTAAAGCCCATACCGGTGAGGATGAATCCCACCCAGTTGGCCATGAATTTGAAATCAAGTTTGATGATGAAAAAAAGAAAGAAAATAAAAGCGGTCAGGGCCAGCAGCGCAATGGTGGTATTGCGTTTAAAGCGTGCCTGTCTGTTTTCGATCTCTTCAAGCACCACATAGGCTTCAGGGGGGATGGTACTGCCACCTGTCTTTTGGGTATCACTCATGGGGAAACTCCTTAGAATCACGTGGGAAGCATTAAAATTTTAGGGATGGGTCACAACCTGGGCCACTTTGGTCTAGCAAATGTGACGAGTGGCCCATGCTGTGACCAAGCCCAAATTTAATAAAGGGACAGGTCTTAAACGTCTATATATGCCTTTTGACTTCTTCGGTTTCCCAGCCTCTTTATCTCACTGGCGACGCTTTCAATCAATAAGCACCTGGACTGAAGTCTTTTCCGGGCTTGATCATAACTACGGCAAGATCAATCGGAAACGTGCTTTGCTTTTCTGCCCCCCATTGCAGTCGTGGCAGGCAGAGAAGCAGCAAGGCACTGATCCCCGTTATATCTACAGTTTGGGAATCAGATCTGTTCCGTAAAAATCCATGGACAGTTTCACAAGTGTTCCGTCTTTGTACATGGATTCAATGATTTCATTGAGTTTTGCAAGCAATGATTCGCTGTTCGCACGGCTCTTGTCCAGGGCCACACTTAAGGGTTCATAATAAGTGGGGTCACCCAGCATTTTCATGGGGCATCCGGTGCCGCATCCGCTTTTGATGGATTGCGCCAAGGTCTGACGGGAGGTGAAAACAGCATCCAGGCGGGCACCATCACCCAGTGCCAGGTCTTCGATCTGATTGGCATCGGTGGGATAGGTTTTTAAATTTGCCTGGGTGGGTTTCCAGGAAAGATAGGTGATTTTAGTATCCTGGATGTCAAGGTCCTGCTGCAGGAACCTTTCGTTGGTGGTTTCAGAGGCAACACCGATTCTTTTATCCTTCAAATCATCAATGGTCTTGATGGTGGTGTTGTCTTTGTGGATGGCAAACTGGGCCGGAGAGCTGTAGTAGGGCATGGAAAACAGCAGGGCGTTTTTACGTTCTTTGGTGGGGGTCATGGAACCAACAGATATATCCCATCGCTTACCCCATTTACCAGCGGTGATCAGATCCCAGTCCGGGGTGATAAATTTAACTTCAACTCCCAGCCGCTTGGCAATTTCTGTGGCAACGCTGATATCAAAACCTTCCAGTTCCCCTTTTTCATTTAGAAAACTTTGGGGGGCATAGTTGGCGTCGGTGGAGACCTTGATGACGCCTGCGGCCATGATTTCATCAAGAACCGTTCCTGCAGCCATGGTGCTTTGTACAGAAAAAATCAGCAGTCCTGCCATAAGTAATCCTAAAAGCACGTTTCGTTTCATTCCACTCCTCCTTAATGTTAAAATAAAGGTCTGGTCATAACATGGGCCACTCGTTATAAATGTCGGGTAAAGCCTAACCCCTCCCCAAAATGGTCGATGTTGTGACCGAGCCCTGAAATAATAATGTGTCCCCAGGGGAACATAAAATATGTATTCTCCCCCAATGGAAAAAACGGTCTGACTTAATGAACAGGCGTTTTCATTTCAGAAACCCTTTTCATCATAGACGACAGAGTATAACATGGAAGCAGTTGTGGTTCCATTTAAAAAATGGGAAAAATTCATAACAACACATTGATTTTTATGGATGTCTCAATGGTCAATCGTTTTTTTGATGGATGTTTCAATGGTTAAAGTACAGCGGGTTTCTGGTTCTGCAAAGGTCACAAGTACCCGTGAATCCCTGACCTGTGATGCCCTGCCGGAAAAGGGTAATGTGCCCTTTCGGATTCAGTTTATGTGACACCTCCGGCCCCGGTTCGTTAAGGGGACCCTTTTTCACCCGGCCAGCAGGTCCCTGGCGATTCTAACCCCATCTCCGGCATTTTCGGCAAAGGCGTCCGCGCCAATGCGTTTGGCCCATCTTCGGGTGACCGGTGCGCCGCCCACCATGGTTTTAAAGCGGCCTTTCAATCCGGCCTTTGTCAGCTCTTCTTCCAGTTTTTTCTGTTCGGGCATGGTGGTGGTCAAAAGGGCGCTAGTGCCGATGATGTCGGCATTGAATTTGTCGGCCCATTCAATGAATTTTTCAACGGACACATCCCGGCCAAGATCCTTTACCTCAAAGCCGTTGGCCTTGAACAAAGACACCACAATGGTTTTGCCGATGTCGTGGACATCTCCGGCCACGGTGCCGATGATGATGCGGCCACCTGCGTTGGAGTCCTTTTCCGGAATGGCTTCGTTGATCAGATCCGTGGCCGTCTGCATGGCCGTTGCAGACTGTATCAGTTCGGGCAGGAAGAGGGTGCCCATGCCAAAGAGTTCTCCTACCTTGTTGATACCGGGGATGAACCCGTTGTTGATGAGTTCAATGGGGTCAATACCTTCTCCCAGACCCTTTCGGGCCGCCTCCTCTGCAAGCGCGGCATCCCCTTTGATGATGGATTCCATGGCCTGTTCAAATATCTCAATGGTCATTTTTTATCTCCTGAATTTATAATATGGCTATCTGGCGTTTGATTCTTTTTCTATATGAAAAAGCAGGTACTAGGTTCTGGGTACTGGGTTCTGGGTTCTGGGCATTAACAGCAAATGCTTTTTCATTTTTTATAAGAAAGTTCCTTTAAGATTTTGGAATTAAATGGTTTTCGTTCTTCGTCGTGGCTGGTGCTTACAGCCATGTATGTTATATGAAATTAATTCACCGCCCGGATTTGCATCAGGGCGGTGATTTTTTTTGCCGCGTGGATTAAAGGCCCAGCTGGGCCTTGAACAATTCCACCGACCGAATTTTAATGTCTAACAGTTCCGCAATTTTCATCTTTGCGCGAATGCCCTTGGGACCGCCTGCAATGGATGTGACGGTGCCGAGTCCCAGGTCCTTCCTGAGTTCGCGCATCACCTCTTCATTGGTCAGGTCAAAAACATCAATCCCCAGTTTTTGTGCAACATATGCCTTGGCATCATTGATTTTCATCTTGCGGGTCATCTGCATCCAGGCAACCAGATCTCCGGCTGTCCGCATACCGCCCATGCATGATGCCATGATATGTGCAATGGCCATTCCCATTGGATCGCCGACGCCAATCTACAGTCCGTCGGCCTTGCCGATCTGCACCAGGGATTTGGACACCCGGGTGACACAGTCAATGGGGGGCTGTTCCATCATGGGTACGCCGCATACCCCCATGCCAACGTTGGCGTGAACCGGTATGGAGGCAGCATCGGTGGTGGCCTTTAAAAAGGTCACGGCCCGGGCAAGGTTCCAGGGAACAGATTCCGTGGTGGCGGTATTCACCGCCATGCCGTAGATATTGGCCCCGGCGTTTTCAACGGCCTTGACCTGGTCGATGGTGTACATGCCGGCGATACGTTTATCGTCGTAGGTGAGCTGACCGTGCATGCCCAGAATAAATTCGCCGGCCCCGCCCATGAGGATGGGCAGGTCGGGAAATTTTGCCTTGAGCCGCTCAACGCCTTGAAGGGCCGCCAGAAAGTCGGCATCTCCGGCGGAACCTGAAGTGTCAAAGTTCAAGCCTTCAAGTCCCACTTCGGCAAGCTTTGAGCCCACAAACACCAGATCATCGGCCAGGTATTCGCAGGCCTGTTCCTGGGCACGTCTGGCCTCTTCTATTTTACCAAGGGGCATCAGCTCCGCCGCATTGGGGCAGGGTCCATCGGGCTGAAAATACAGGCCCATGTTGGGCTGGGCACCGTAAAAGAAGGGGGCTGTGGTGGCCTGGGAAATATTGTAATAGTCGTTGGCCTCAAAGTTAATGATACTCTTGACGGGTTTGTAAGAGTAATCACTGTGGCCAAGGGAGGTGGTGTCTGCGCCGCAGGCACGTTCATAGGTCAAGACCGCCTGCTGGCGGCTCAGGGGGGTACCCACGCCGCCGCCGTCCTGGCCGGAGTAGAAGCTCATGGTGGTACCGTCATCGGACACCACCACCTCTTCACCGGGGTTGACACTGACAATGCGGGAGGGTTCGGCCAGGATGTCAAAGAGTTTCTTTTGATCCTCTTTGCTCAGCTCCGGCACACCCATGCGTTTTGCCGCATTGGCAGAGCCGTCCTGGATGTCTTCCATGACATCTTCGACATCCATCCAGAGCCGTTCACCATCCCCCATGCGGGTTAAAATCTGGTTGCTCATGTGTTGTCTCCATTAAAAATACCCATCTCCTGTTCCGTATCGGCCACAATGGATCTGATGGTGGCAAGTACATCCTCTGGCAGGGGGGTGGGTTGATGATTTTCAAGTATTGTTTTTACCTTGACCATAGCCCGTTCATAGGCTGTTGTGGCACCTGCTTTTTCCCAGGCCCCTCTCATTTTACGGTCCATGATTTCAGGTCTTGACTGGGATCTCATCCATTTAAAGGTGTGGGGGTTCATGAGGTAATCACCGCCGGGACCTGTCTCCTTGACAGCATCTATGGCAAGTGTTTCATCATTCACCGGTATACCCATCACCGTATGTTTGATCATCCGTGCAAACTCACAGTCCAGAACCAGCTGGCCATAATCAAAGGTGATGCCGCTTTCCAGCATCCCCAGACCGTATATCATATTGGCACCTGCCAATGCGGGTATCAGTCCGGTTAATGTCTTTTCATGGCCTGTCTGGGTATCAGATATTTTGCTGTCGCCCTAACCACCGGCGACGTAGCTCGGCAGGGCATAGTACCTGGCAAGTCTTGCCACGGCTCCGCTGATGAGGGCACACTCCGGTGTTCCCACTGTGGCGGCGGCAAGCTTTAAATCCATGGCCGTTGTGGAACTGCCGTAGATCACCGGGGTACCCCGCCGGGTCAGCTGGGCCAGTGTGATGCCGGCTAGGATTTCGGCGTTGTGGTTCACCAGGGTTCCGGCCAGGGTCACCGGAGAGGTGCCGCCGGCCATGGCCATGGATAAAATATTGCAGACCACGTTGTTTTTGGCCGACTCCATGATGATCTCACAGCAGTCTGCAATGAGTTTCAAAGGGCTCACCGGGCAGGTGGTAAAGGAGACCAGCCGCCGTTTTTCAAAGGCCTCTTCTCCGCCGGCAATAGCCTTTCCCATGTCAATGATCTTGTTTAGGAATTTGCCGTTCACCGGCCCAAAGGCACAGTGTTTGGTGGTGTTGGTGAGATAGGCTTCTGCATTGTGAAGGGCCACGGTGTCCTGGTTGACATCATGGGCACCCAGGGCCTTTTCACAAAAATCAATCTCGTCTAAAAAATCAATGACCCGGGCGGATTCCACCACATCTTTTTTCATTGGGGGACGGTTCTCTCCGGTGTAGGGATCATTGATCATCACCCCTTCACTGAAGTTGGTGAAATGGACCCTTGTGCTTTCAAGGACGATGTCATGCTTTGGGTCCCTGCCGTGGAGTATCACCTTGGACGGTGCCCATCGGATGGCATCTTCCACCACATGGGGGGGGATTTTGACGATGCGGGTGTCCCGGTTCACCATGGCTCCGCCTTGTTCAAAGCGGTCCAGGGCTTCGTGGTCCTCCACAAAGATACCGGTTTCGGCCAGAACCTCCAGGGTTCCCAGATGAATCTCTTCCAGCTCATCCTCGGTGAGGATGTTGAGACTCAACCCGGAACCCAAAAGTCTTCCGGCGTGTAGGTTTCGTTTCATAAAAAATTATTCCTTAGTTAAATTTGCTATTCAGATAAATTTTTTTCTTCTTTTTTATAGGAAACTCCGTCCAACATACTGCGATAATAAGAGTTTCAATTTTCGTTGTGTCTGCCGGGACATATCCGTTATATGAAATTTGCAATGAATTGAGTGCCTTTTTCCATGAGTTGGGCATGATCATCGGGGGGCACCAGGGTTTCAATCATTTGATGGGTATATTCCCGCAACAGTTTTCCGGCATCCGGGCATTGGTGGGTCTGCCACTGCTCCAGGGTGTAACCCGGCCATATGGGGCTTTCAAACCGAAACTCTCGGAATCTTTTTCCGGTTGATGGCGCGGCCAGATAATTTCCGGCGGAGCCCATGGTATTGATTTCATCCAGGCCCACCGTTTCAGCGTCAATGGAGAATCCCTGGTTGAACATGCGGGAGAGGCGAATCACTTCGTTGGCATATACCACAGCCGCCGGACTGAAGGCCATGGAGTCAAAATTGCCTCCCACAAAGGGAGCCAAGCCTGCTTTGCCCATGGTGCTTGTGAGATGATTCATCCAGAAGGTTCCGCTGGCCAAAAGATCCGGACCCCAGCCGGTTCCGCTGCCGGAAGTTCCGGAGTGGGGGATATTGTAATGGGCCATCATCTCAGCACAGGCAAGGTTGATGAGCATGGTGTGGGGGGTGTAGACGCTCATCATATTTTTCATGTCAAAGCCAGCCGGCAGACTGCCGGCAATGACGGGTGTTCCTTCTTTTGCAATCTGGGCAAACACAATACCGGCCAGAAGTTCGGCATTGAGAAGGGCCAGTGTGCCCCCGGGTGTAATGGGAGCCGTGGCACCGGACATGCCGTAGTTGTTATAAATGAAAGGCAGACCCCGGCGGGCGGTGATCAATATTTTTTCGGCGGTCTCTTCATTGAGTACCAGGGGCGTGATGGGATTAAAGTAGGGGATTACAAAGGGCTTTTCACTTAAGTTCCCGTGGAGGGATTCAATCATGTCCAGGGCCGGTTTAAAGCAGCTGTTTTCCGAGATCAGCAGCACCAGCGGTTTGGTGGTGTTGGCCACCATGGACAGACTGGCGTGTAGATCGGCATTCCTGGGATCCAGATCCTGGGCAATGCCCGGGGTGGATATCACATCAAATTGTTCCAGGGTATTTCCCAGGCGCACAGCGGTTTCCATGTGTTGAATGGAAAAGGGGCAGGTGCGATCTGTCAACGGGTCCTGGTAGTGCAGGTTGGTCACTCCCACGCCGAATCGGGTGGATTCCTGGGAGGGACCACCCAGGGTAAACCTTTGTTCCCCGGTGCGGTTGTGAACGGCAACGCTGGATGGGGCAGCATTCAGTGCCCACTGAACCAATTCCTCTTTAATATAAACCTGATGATCTTTTTCAATACGGCAGGAGTGGTCGGCAAAAAGTGCAACTGCTTCGGGACAGTCCACCCGGATACCGGTGGTGGATAAAATTGCCAGGGAGTGTTCATGGACCTGCTGGATTTGATCCGGTGTTAAAAGATGAAGTGAAGGTACTGCAATAGCCATGGGTAGTGTTCCCCTTTATAAGTTTTATCGGCGATCCGAGCGCATTTTTATGGATGTTGCCACTATAAGGACAACATTTCTATATCAACGCTTGAGTTTCCTTGTCAAGGGAATAGTTTCCTTGTAAATAAAGTCATTTTTTGTTGATCCTGACCGGCAATGATGTTGTTGCTTTGGTTGCAGGAGACAAACCAACATTGCTGCAAACCCGTGTACGGTGTTGAACCGATATTAAAAAAATGTTACTACTCACCCGATAACCTTTAAAATGAAAAAATGTCCGGGGGAAAATGATTAAAGACATAACAGAGCTGAATGTGGGACTTTCCAAGTACGTTATCACGGCATATAAATCTTTGCTGGCCAACCATCCGGTGAACGGATCCCAGCTGAGCCGCAACTCCGGAATTCCCAGGGCCAGAATTTATGATGTGCTTAGAACGCTTAAGGACAAGGGATTTGTGGTGGAGTCCAGCCAGGGCATGTATACCCCCATCCCTTCCGGGGAGCTGATTCAGCGGTTGCGCCATGATCATGAGGCGGCATTGACGCTTCTGGAAACCGAATTCAAGGATGCTGAACAGGAAGCAGGCAGTGACGTCATCTGGCGGATTAAAGGCCATGTAGCGGCCATGGGTAAGGCCAAAGAGATGATAGATGCGGCACAGGAGGAGATCTATGTCCGCCTCTCCCCTGAGGAGGGAGTGTATCTCAATGCACCTTTGAAAGCGGCGGAGCAGCGCGGTGTCCAGGTAAAGTTCATCTCCCTTGTTCCCATGGAGAAGATGTTTGACATCCAGGTAAACCATCCCCAGTCTGCATTGGATAAACCCGGTCCCAAGCATCGCTATTTTGATATCGTTGTGGACAGAAAGGAGATGCTTTGCGGCATGTTTGTGGCAGGGGATGAGGCCAATTCTGTTCTCAACTGGGGCAAAAATGAATGGTTTGTCATCTCCGGCCGGGACAGTCTTCGCCACGATTTTTATCATTATTTTCTCCACAAGGTTGAGAGCCTGAACCAGCCCCTGTCCGAGGCGGACAAGAAACTTTATCGTTTGATTCAAAAAGATGTGTGACTCGATGTTAAAGTTTTTTTTGGTGCCGTTGTGATGTGCTGCTCCGGGGGAGCAACGCAGACGGGGTTTTTAAAGACCATGGGCAAGCAATTCCAATATATGATAAACATTCATGTCTGGGGTGTCCAAAAATGCGGTATTAAGGCTATTGTTTTTGTATAACTTTTGGACCTATCACGAGAAAACGGTTAGTATTTTGGTATATTATTGGGATCATGAAAATAACCCTTAAAGTTATCGTCTCTAACCAGATCCCGGCACTCTTCACATTCCTGCCATATGCCTGAATGACCGTCATTGTAATGGAAATGACAGATGCTTTCGTGTTCGTGATGATATTGGCAATAGCCTCTACCTTCTATAGATACAAAAGAAGTATCACAGCAGATCCACTGGTTACAGCACTTTGTTTTTACCAAGGGCACATTGTCGTTTCCACAAAAACGACAATGTGCTCCAGGAATTATTTTGGCTTTGAGTCTATCATATGTCATTCAACCACCTCCAAGCTTTTCATTTAAATTTGGAAGCAGCATAACAACAGGATTGGATTCAGAGCAATATCCAGAATGTTGGGCATTTTACAGACATGTCTCGGAATAAGCAAAGTACCAGCTCTTCAAACAATTATTAATTGGGTCACCAGATACTCTCTGTTAAAAAATATGGAATTATAATGGGCTTCCGTCTGCTTGTTTTGATGGCAATAAGTTTGTAAATGGCGGCATTTGGATGATAGATACCTCAATAGCATTGTCCCACAGGGCATGGCCGTTATTTTGAATGAAACGTGGTGGGGCAGTAATGTTTTTCCGTTGGGGGCGGCACATTACCATATGGGATGGATGATGCCATCACCAGGTGGACGAAACTAAGTGCAAATCCAAAAAACAGTTGACACATGCTTTTTTGCATATTAGTGTTGCCTCGTCAGTAGCAACAATAAAATATGGAGGCATGATGAAACGGATTCTGGTATTGGGCGCAGGCCTTGTGGCCCGGCCCCTTGTGCGATATTTGTTGGCCCAGGACGATATCCAAATCGTCCTTGCAGATCAATTACAAAGCAGGGCTGAGACACTGATTGACGGCCACCCTTCGGGAAGCGCCATTGCCATGGATGTTCGGGACACGGCACAATTAAATGACGCCGTCTCCAGGGCAGATATTGTTATCAGTCTGCTTCCCTGGATGTTTCATCCCCAAATAGCGGCCCTTTGTCTGGAGCATAAAAAACATCTGGTGACGGCCTCCTACGTCAAAGAGGAGATGCAGGCCCTTGACGCTGCGGCCCGGGAAAAAGGGTTGATTTTTCTCAACGAGGTGGGGGTGGACCCGGGTATTGATCACATGGCTGCCATGAAAATCATCAATGAAATCAAGGCCGCCGGTGGTGAAGTCACCACCTTTCATTCCTATTGCGGCGGGTTGCCGGCCATGGCCAACAATAACAACCCGCTGGGGTATAAATTTTCGTGGAGTCCCGAGGGCGCTCTGCTTGCTGCCGGTAATGACGGTCGTTATCTCGATGACGGTGTGGTGGTGGATGTTCCCGGCTGTGAGCTGTTTGAACATTACTGGCTCACCGATATACCCGGTTCCGGGGTGTTTGAAGCCTATGTGAATCGGGATTCGCTTCCCTATCTTAAATTGTACGATATCCCCACCGCCAAAAATATTTACCGCGGTACCCTGAGAAACATTGGATACTGTGAGACTTGGGGATTCTTAAAGAAACTCGGACTCATGAATCGTAAAATGAAGTTTGACATGCATGAGACCAGCCCCTGTCAGGTCATCACCAATATGATTCACAGTAATGGAAATGATGTTAAGGGCGATGTCGCCGCCTATCTTAAAATTCCACGGCACTCCCTGACCCTGAAAAAACTGGAGTGGCTGGGCATGTTCAGCAATGATTTTCTGGATCTGGGAACGGTATCGGTATTTGACATGTTTGCCCATATTTTAAAGGAAAAACTGACCTATAACGACGGTGAGGTGGATCTGTTGCTCCAGCACCACGAATTTGTGGGCCGTTACCCCGACGGCAGACAGGAGATGACCATGTCCACCCTTGTGGACACCGGCACCCCGGGGGGGGACAGCTCCATGTCAAAAACCGTTGGATTGCCCGCCGCCATTTCTGCCCGTCTCATTGCCGAGGATAAAATTGATCTAAAAGGGGTTTGCATTCCGGTGCATTCCCAGATATATAAACCGGTGCTGGCGGAGCTTGAAGCGTTGAACATCAAGTTTGTTGAGCGCAAAACAACACTTTAACCGGAGCATCGGGTATCAGGGAGAGGATATGAACTCATTACTCATTCGGGCAGAAGATAAAAATATCTGGGAAAAAAGGGCAGCCATCGTGCCGGACGATCTTCAATTAATTCTGGAAGAAACCGGTGCCCAGGCTTACATTGAAAAAAGTGAAAAGCGTTTTTTCACCGGAGCCAGCTATGAAACCGCTGGCGCAAAGGCCTGTGAAGGCATGGAACAAGGGGATGTTATTTTTGGTGTAAAGGAAATCCCCGAAGAAAAGATCCTTGATGACAAAACCTACATCTTTTTTTCCCACACCATCAAGGGGCAGCCGTCGGGCATGCCGCTTTTGAGAAAAATCATGGCAGCCAACGCCACCCTCATTGATTACGAAAAAATCACCGACGATAAAAATCGACGGCTCATCTATTTCGGTCGTTATGCCGGGGATGCCGGTGCCATTGATATTCTGCACCTGATGGGGGAGTACTGGGACCACCACGGCATTGATACCCCTTTCAAGGCATGCAGGGCGGCCCACCAGTACGCTTCTGTGGCCGATGCCAAAGAGCATATTTCTAAAATCGGCGAAACCATCAAAAAGCAGGGGTTGCCGGAAAAACTCGTCCCCATGGTCATCGGGGTACTGGGATACGGTAATGTCTCGGGCGGTGCCCAGCAGATTTTAGATTGCCTTCCCACCCAGCGCATTGCGCCCTGTGATCTCAATGCCTTTGTGGAAAAGGGGCAGTTTGATTCCAAAACCGTTTATGTTTCTGTGTTTAAAGAAGAAGATCTGGTGAAAAACAAAGAGGGCAGGGCCTTTGAACTCCAGGAATATTATGACCATCCCGAGCGGTTTGAAAGCATATTTGAGCAATATATGCCCTCCATCAGCGTGCTGGTCAACGCCGTGTACTGGGAGAAGCGATATCCCCGGTTTGTGACCTGGGAGAATCTTCAGCGCCTGTATGAAACACATCCTGACCCCCGGTTCTGCGGCATCGCCGACATCACCTGCGATACCCACGGCTCCATTGAATGCAATGTGAAATCCACCGATTCCGGCATGCCCGCCTATCTGGTGGACCCCCTTAGCCGCGCCGTCACCGATGGACATAAGGGTGACGGCATCGTGGTACTGGCCGTGGACAATCTGCCCTGCGAAATTCCCAATGATTCGTCCACTTTTTTCAGCAATCAGCTCAGGCCCTTTGTGGGCAATATCCTTAAAGCCGATTATAAAACCAGCCTGGATGCTTCCGGGCTTTGTCCCGAGATTAAAAAAGCAGTGATTGTCTATAATGGCGAACTGACACCGGGGTTTGAATACCTTCGTAAATTGTTGTGATTGGTTTTGGTGGTCCGGCTTGCCGGGCCATTTTTTAGATTGCTTTGTCAGTGGCATGACCTCAAAGATGGTAATACACCGGATATCCGGTAAGAAAATCAGACATCCTTTCATTTGTCAGCTTACATATTTTGGAATAAGTATCTAGTTCTTAAGGAAATTTTGATTCAAAGGGGGGCTGATGAAAGCAGATGTGTGCACGGACATCACCATGAATCCTGAAGAGCTTTGGAGATTACAGATGCTGGCCTGGGGAAAAAATCAGGGTCAAAGCTGCAAAGAGACCGCTTCCAGGAAAAAACCGGCACCGGGGTATGTTGAAAAAAATTGTATCCGCCATGCCCCACGGGTGGCGGCAATGCTTAAAGGCCTTGACCTTGAACCCCCTTTCCGCATTCTGGACATTGGTGCAGGTGCAGGCACCCTTGCCCTGCCCATGGCTGAAAAGGTCCGCCAGGTTACGGCACTGGACCCCTCAACGACCATGCACAGGGTTTTAAGCGATTATGTGATGGACCAGGGAATCACAAACATTTCTTGTATTCAAGGGGCCTGGGAAGACCCGGACATTATGGATCGCCTCACGCCGCCCTATGATGTGGTGGTGGCATCCCTGTCCCTGGGGATGTCGGATATCAAAGAGGCCATAGGAAAAATGGAGGCCGTGGCATGTGGAAATATAGTGATTTACTGGCATGCCGGAACCCCGGGTTGGGAAAAAATGCCCCGGATGCTGTGGCCCACCCTTTTTAAAAGGGAGTACCATGGTGGGCCAAAAAGTGACCTGCTCTTCCTGGTGCTTTATGAAATGGGCATATATCCCCGGGTGGAGGTGTTGCCGTGCCGGTTTGAAGAGCGGTTTGCATCCCTTGACGCAGCAGTGAGGCACCATGCTGAAAAATTTTGTGTAACGGACCCGGAATTATTTTCTGTGATTGAAGGGTATTTAAAGAATGTGTTGAACCGTCAGGGGGGTGAGTGGGTGTATCCCGTTGATCATCTGGTCATGAAATTCCAATGGCTGGCAGGTGATCGTCCCGGCGTGGATTTTATGTGAGGGGGTCAAGTCTGCCCCTGACCCCCTTAATTACAAGGCTTACTCCATCCAGGAAATCTGCGGTGCATTGCGGGCCGGCATGCGGGGATATTTAAATTTTGGATACCCCACCATCATGGCTCCATAGTTTGTCATTTGATCCGAAAGCCCCAGGGCCTTTCTAAGGGGTGCCCATGCCAGCACGGCCCGGTTAAAATATCCATTCCAGCAGGATCCAAGTCCCTGGGAAGGGGCCGCAAGGTCAAAGAATGTCATGGCGATTTTACAGGCGGAATCGGCAAAGGGATCCTGGACACCGCCATTGGTTAGAACCAGTGCCGGGCATCCCCGGGAGACCACATCCACTCCGAATTCCCAGGCGTTGGAGATGATGTCAAAATGCATCATTTTCCCAAAATCGGGTTGTTCTTTTAGGATATGCCGCATCCAGTCGATGACATGGGCACTGAGTTCAGATACTTTTTCCTTTCCGTTGATTACCTGCCAGTGGATGGGCTGGCTGTTATGTCCGGAGGGTGCGTATGACGCGATGGTAATTAATTTTTCAAGTTTTTCTTTTTCAACCGGTTTGCTTTTATAAGTGCGGATGGAACGTCTGTGACGCAGAAAATGTTCGGTCTGCTCCTCATTGGCTATCATATTTTTGTCCACGGCAAGACAGTCTGCCGGGGACAGATACCTATGGGTCAACGCCCCGTGGGGACATACGGCAACACAGTGTCCGCAGTTAATGCAGAGATCGGCGGCATGGGCCTTTGGGCGTGGTACCTGCCGGTTATCTGAAAAATCAATAATGGCAAGGGGGCATTCGGTGGCACAGATTCCGTCTTTGCTGCATTTTTCTTCATCCACTATAAACAATTCTTTCATAAAATCCCTTCTTTTTTAACTGTTCAATATCTGTATGGTTAAAATATTATTAATCGGTAAATTGTATGCTTCCACCTGGCTTGCAAAGAAAAAATATTTTTTTATCCGCACATTTTTCAATATCAGGTGACTTCCCATGTCTGATAAATCGACAACGTAAGCAGCTGAAATTTTTCTGGTTTTAAGTGCTGCTTCTTTTTTTTTAAGTATGAGTTTAATTCTTTTATCCCGCAGCTTAAGAAAATCTTCCACTTTTTTAAGCTTTAATAAACCCTCTATTTTAAATTGTACACTGCCTGTGTTTTTGCTCATGTCTCTATAATACTCTTTTGTTTTTTTGCCGCCATAGGTCCGGGGCCGGATCGGCTGCCCGTTGGGGGCGGCATCATGTCATTTTTAAATTTTGTTGTGAGATGATCTCCTGTCATATTCCAATTGACAAAAATGAATGCAAATAGTTCTATGCAGCGGGAAACGGTGGCTGAAGTTCGGGCCATTGCATTTCCCATGCAAATCCTCGGATTTTTGAGCATTCAACCATACAGCAACCTTGACTGAAGCGCAAATAATCCTTGATAATGGTGGACTGGGAGTGGCCCGCTTTGATGACAATATGTTTTCTTTGAAAGGAAATGTTGCGGTGCCCCAGCCAATGGATTACAGTATTAAATTCAATGCCTGCTGTTTTGGTAAGGGGCGATTGACGTTAAAGATCGGTGGGTATCAATCCTGTGAAACCACAGAAGAAAAAATCAGAGATTTCAAGGGGGGGGGGAATCCCTTGGATACATCCCAATGGATACTGCACAACAGGGGGGCATTGAAATCCGACGATAGAATAAGATAACTTAAGGCCATTGATGGAAAAGAATATACCGGGGTGTGCAGGCCTTTCCCCACTTGATCATTGCGTAAAAATCGGGCTTGGTAGCAGCATGGACCACTTGTCAGTGGACCAACGGGGTCAGGCCCATGTTGTGTGTGACTAAGTCCTAAAAAACCAAAGGAGATCACGTATGGATATGTATATCATTACAGGCGGGTCCAGGGGGCTTGGAGCCTCTTTTGTAAGGTATCTGGAATCCACCGATGCGCTGGTAATTTCCCTGTCACGGACAAAACCATCGGGCCGCTGTATTCATAAGCCTGTGGATCTGTCCCGGCCCGAGCTTCTCAGCGAGGTTATGGCCTCTATATTTAAAGAGACCGATTTTGCCGGGGTGTCATCGGTGACCCTGATCAACAATGCAGGAACCCTTCCGCCTATTGGGCCTGTGCAGGGTCTGGAACAGGGGGCGATGATATTTAATGCCAGTATAAACTTCATCACCCCCATGCTGCTTACATCCCTTTTTCTCCGGGAGTTCCAGGAATTCCCGGGTGACAAACGGGTGGTGAACATTTCATCGGGGGCTGCCAGGACGGCCTACGAGGGCTGGAGTCTCTATTGCGCCTCCAAAGCCGGTGTTGAACAGTTTACCCGGTGTGTGGCAAAGGAGCAGCAAAGGGCCGGTTCCGGTGTATTGATCATTAATTTTAATCCCGGGGTCATGGATACCGACATGCAGGCCATCATCCGGGAGACATCCCATGAGCAATTTCCGACCCGGCAGCGGTTTGTGGATCTTCATAAGAATCAGGTGTTAATGGATCCGGATATTGTTGCGGCCTGCCTTCTGCGGGGGCTTGATGGCAGTGATCTGGTGTCCGGGGAAACCTATGGCCTGGCAGATTTTAATTGCCTTGGCCCGGTGTGAATCCTTAAGAGGATGGTGCCGGCGCTTAATCCGGCATCCTCTGACGGGGGCATTTCCATTTTCCCGGTTTGCTCACAATATGGTTTATCGGGCATCGTTGGTGGGTCCAACGGGGGCAGCCCTACCCAAAATGATTTCAAAGCGCTTCTACCCCAGATATCCTTTCCTTCAATTCTGTTATTTGTTTTTCATCCCCATATACCCCATTCAATCCATTCCTGTGTGCTGCGGCCATAATCGTGGCAATATTTTGTGGGCAATACACATTTCCTTGTGAGAAGGATTGCAACCCCATCGGCAGAAAAGGTGACACCATGTTTACATAAACCTGCCTCCTCCCCTGAATTCTTTCTTGCTGTGCGTAAAAATCAAGCTGTTTGTTGTTTGGTTCAATTTTGAAATCTTTGTGGAGTTATAATTCAATTTTGTAATTGGTGATTGTTAAAGATCCTCTTTTGTATTTTTATGAATTTGTTTGTAAAATCGCGCAGAACGGGTTTAAAAAAAATGTTATTTAATATCAAAGTGTTATCTATTATTTTCCGCATAAATTCATTTTTTTTGAATCTTGGTCCTTCCTTTGCAGACTAACATTTCTAAGCAATCGGGAGTCATGTTTTTTTAAATTGATTTGAAAACAAAGGAAAAGAAAAATGAGGAAAGTAGCCATTTACGGAAAAGGCGGCATCGGCAAATCAACCACAACCCAGAATACCGTTGCAGGACTTGTGGAGGCAGGCAAAAAAATAATGGTGGTTGGCTGTGATCCAAAAGCTGACTCCACACGACTTCTGCTCAACGGTCTGGCCCAGAAAACGGTTTTGGATACCTTAAGAGAAGAAGGAGAAGATGTCCTGCTGGAAGATGTCTTGAAACTGGGATACGGCGGAACCATGTGCACGGAATCAGGTGGACCCGAACCGGGGGTTGGGTGTGCCGGAAGGGGGATCATCACCTCCATTAATCTTCTGGAACAGTTGGGCGCCTACGAGAATGAAGAGCTTGACTATGTGTTTTATGACGTCCTGGGTGATGTGGTGTGTGGCGGTTTTGCCATGCCCATGCGCGAAGGCAAGGCCCAGGAGATATATATAGTGGTCTCCGGCGAGATGATGGCCATGTATGCGGCCAATAATATCTGCAAGGGTATTGTAAAGTTTGCCGAATCCGGTGGTATTCGTTTGGGTGGACTTATCTGTAACTCCAGGGCAGTGGATTTTGAAAAGGAGATGATAGAGGCCCTTGCTGAAAAACTCGGCACCCAGATGATACACTTTATCCCCAGGGAAAACGTTGTGCAGAGAGCTGAAATCAATCGAAAAACCGTGATTGAGTATGAGTCGGAACACTCCCAGGCAGATGAATATCGCATGCTTGCAAAGAAAATTGATGAAAATAAAAAGTATGTGATTCCAACCCCCATTGAAATTGAAGAGCTTGAGGAACTGCTGGTGACTTACGGCATCGCTTCCTGATGAGAGAAGGCCAAAATCGGGGGATCAAAATTGGTGAAATCACCTACGATGAAATCCCCAGGGAGATGCTCATCACCGTTGTGGATGACAAGGTCCTGGACACGTTTTAACCCAAATTAAAAAATGGAAAAATAAAAATGAGCGTTACCATCAAAGAGCCAGAAACAAAAAGATCAACCAGCGCAGAAATTCCAGATCCTGAAGCGGTGAAAAAAGAGCTTCTGGCCAAATATCCGGTGAAGGTTGCCAGAAAACGATCCAAACAGATCATGCCCAATGCAAAGGATGAGGCGGGCACGCCACCCACAATGGGGGCCAATGTCAGGACGGTTCCTGGCATCATCACCCAGAGGGGCTGCTGTTATGCCGGTTGTAAAGGGGTGATCCTGGGACCCACCCGGGACATCGTCAATCTCGTCCATGGACCCATCGGGTGCAGTTTTTACGCCTGGTTGACAAGGCGGAACCAGACCCGTCCTTCTTCGGATCAGGATGACAATTATATGACCTATTGTTTTTCCACGGACATGCAGGACCAGGATATTGTGTTTGGCGGTGAAAAAAAGCTGAAGGCCGCCATCCAGGAAGCCTATGACCTTTTTAAACCTAAGGCCATCAGTATTTTTTCCACCTGTCCCGTGGGGCTTATCGGCGATGATGTGCATGCTGTTGCCAGGGAAATGAAAGAGAAACTCGGGATCAATATTTTTGGTTTTTCCTGTGAAGGGTATAAGGGGGTCAGCCAGTCCGCCGGCCATCACATTGCCAATAACGGTATCTTCAAACATGTGGTGGGTGAAAATGACACCATCATGGATGCCGACTATAAGATCAATCTTCTGGGGGAATACAACATCGGCGGGGACGGCTTTGAGATTGATCGCATCCTGGAGCTTTGCGGCATTTCTCTTGTGTCCACCTTCAGCGGGAATTCAACCTATGATCAGTTTGCCAATTGTCATACGGCGGATCTGAATGTGGTCATGTGCCATCGATCCATCAACTATGTGGCAGATATGCTGGAGATCAAATACGGTATCCCATGGATCAAGATCAATTTCATCGGGGCCGAGGCCACCGCAAAATCCCTGCGAAAAATAGCCCAGTATTTTGATGAACCCGAACTCATTGAACGGGTGGAAGGGGTCATTGCCTCGGAATTGATTGAAGTTGAAGCGGTGAGGAACGACGTCAAGAAAAGATGCGATGGCAAGCTTGCCATGATGTTTGTGGGCGGTTCCCGGGCCCACAGTTACCAGGGTATTTTCAAAGAGATCGGCATGGAAACCATCTCTGCCGGATACGAGTTTGCCCATAGAGATGATTACGAAGGCAGAAATGTCCTTGACAGCATCAAGGTGGATGCCGATTCAAGAAATATTGAAGAGCTTGAGATAAAGAAGGATGAAACCAGGTATAAGCCCAGAAAAACCGAGGCTGAAATGGAAGAACTGGCGGCCAAAGGGGTGCCATTCAAAAAATACGATGGCATGATGCCGGACATGGGCACGGATGCCCTTATCATTGATGATATCAGCCAGTATGAAACCGAAAAGCTTATTGAAATTTATAAACCGGACATCTATTGCGCCGGCATCAAGGAAAAATATGCCGTCCAGAAAAGCGGTATTCCCATGAAACAGCTCCATTCATACGATTCTGGCGGACCCTATGCCGGATTTAAAGGGGCGATTAACTTTTACAAAGAGATCGACCGCATGGTCAATTCCAAGGTCTGGAGTTATCTGACCCCCCCGTGGCAGGAAATCCCTGAACTCTCAGCCAAATATGGATGGGAATAATGTTGGATATCGTTCTAAGCTGATCCATATCACGATACAAATTCAAGCGAACACAGGAGACGTTCACAAATGTTGCTCAGACACACCCATAAAGAGATAAAACCCAGGGAGTCGTTAACCATCAATCCGGCGAAAACCTGCCAGCCCATCGGTGCCATGTATGCATCCCTTGGTATTCATAATTGTCTGCCCCACAGCCATGGCTCCCAGGGATGCTGCGCCTACCACAGAAGTACCCTGACCCGTCATTTCCGGGAACCGGTCATGGCCGCCACCAGTTCTTTCACCGAAGGATCTTCTGTTTTCGGCGGCCAGGCCAACCTGGTCCAGGCCATTGACACCATGTTTACCACTTACGAGCCGGAAATCATTGCCGTTCATACCACCTGTCTGTCGGAAACCATTGGGGATGATGTGAACCAGATCGCCATCAAGGCGGAAAAGGATGGAAAAATTCCTGCGGGTAAACGGGTCATCCATGCCAGCACCCCCAGTTATGTGGGATCCCATGTCACCGGTTTTTCCAATATGACAAAGAGTATGGTCATGTCCTTTGCCAAATCCTCCGGGACTTCCAACGGAAAGATTAATATTATTCCCGGGTTTGTTGAGCCTTCGGACATGGCTGAAATCAAACGGATGGTGACGGCGCTGGATGTCAATTCCATTGTATTTCCGGACACATCAAATGTTTTAAATGGACCCCAGACGGGAAAATTTAAAATGTACCCCGATGGGGGCGTGACAAGCACAGAGCTGACCAGCGCCGGGGACAGCATCGGTACCATTGCCTTGGGAGAAACGGCCTCGGCAGATGCGGCAAGGAGCCTTGATACCAAATTGAAAGTGCCCTGCCAGGTACTGGATCTTCCCATTGGTCTGGCGGCAACGGATCGATTTGTGGATACCTTAAGGCGGGTTGCCGGGGTGAATGTTCCAGAGACCATCAACCTGGAACGGGGACAGCTTCTGGATATTATCACAGACATGCACGCTTACTTTTATCATAAAAAAGTGGCCCTGGCAGGTGATCCCGATCAACTGATCCCCCTGGTGGAGTTTCTCATCAGCCTTGACATGATGCCGGTTCATATTGTCACCGGCACACCGGGTCAGGCTTTTTTGAAGCGTATTGAGGAGTTGACGGCGGACCTGCCGTACAAGGTGAACGTTAAAGCCGGTGGCGGTGCGGATATGTTTCTGCTCCATCAGTGGATTCAGAACGAGCCCGTGGATCTGCTCATCGCCAACACCTATGGCAAATATATCGCAAGGGACGAAGATATCCCGTTTCTGCGATACGGATTCCCCATACTGGATCGGGTGGGACACTCCTATTTTCCATCGGTGGGCTACAAGGGCGGCATGCGGCTTCTGGAAAAAATCCTGGACCTGCTTATGGGCCGTATTGACAGGGATTCCCTTGAAGAGTCCTTTGAACTGGTGATGTAAATATTCGCCCAGCACCCCATATCCGCCTATTTTGGCCTGCTCACATAGCATTAGTATGCTACGCAGTCCCAAATAAACGAATATAGGGCACTGGCCAAACATTTATATGATCAACCCGAATATTTACAACCGGATTTAAGGAAATGTAAAGATGGAAACCATATCCGTATTGGAAGACAGAAAAGAACAAATTTACCAGAAAGGGCAGGATGCGTTTGATATCTCCTGTGAAAAAAAGAGTCTGGCAGGCGCTGTGAGCCAGCGGGCATGTGTCTTCTGCGGATCACGGGTGGTACTTTATCCCATTGCCGATGCCCTGCACCTGATACACGGACCCATTGGCTGCGCCTCTTATACCTGGGACATCCGGGGGGCATTGTCATCGGGGCCTGAGCTTCACCGAATGAGTTTTTCCACTGATCTTTCCGAAACGGATATCGTTTTTGGCGGTGAAAAAAAGCTTGAAAAAGCCCTGTTGGAACTCATCGAGGCATACGAACCAAAGGCCGCCTTTGTTTATTGTACCTGTATTGTGGGTATCATTGGCGATGATGTGGAAGCGGTGTGTAAAAAGGTGGCGGCCAAAGTGAATATCCCTGTGCTGCCGGTGCATTCCGAAGGGTTCAAGGGGACAAAAAAGGACGGCTACAAGGCGGCCTGCGATGCCCTGTTTAAACTCATTGATATGAACCGGACACTCCAGGAAAAAATCCCCCTGAGCATCAATATTCTGGGAGAATTTAATATTGGCGGAGAGACCTGGATGATCAAAGAGTACTATCGCAGGATGGGCATCGAGGTCGTCTCTGTGATGACCGGGGACGGCCGGGTGGCAGATGTTCAATCGGCCCACCGGGCCTGCCTGAATGTGGTCCAGTGTTCCGGCTCTCTGACCTATCTTGCCAAAGACATGGAAAACGCCTATGGCATCCCCTATATCCGGGTCTCTTATTTCGGCATTGAAGACACCTCGGATGCCCTTTATGATGTGGCCTCGTTTTTTAAAGATACCCCACAGATCATGGAGCGGACAAAATCCCTGGTGCAGGAGGAGGTGGGAACCCTTATCCCCGAGCTTTTGCAGTTTAAAACGGATCTGGCGGGAAAACGGGCAGCCATTTATGTGGGAGGTGCCTTCAAGGCCTTTTCATTGATCAAGGCCCTGAAACACCTGGGCATGGAGGTGGTGCTTGTGGGCTCGCAGACCGGAAATCAGGAGGACTATGCGCTTTTAAAAGAGATGTGCGATCCGGGAACGGTGATTCTGGATGATGCCAATCCCCTGGAGCTTGCCAAATATGTCATGGAAAAGGATGCACATCTTTTCATCGGCGGGGTCAAGGAACGGCCCATTGCCTATAAGCTGGGCATTGGCTTCTGCGATCATAACCATGAACGAAAGATTCCCCTGGTGGGATTTGAAGGCATGGTCAATTTCGCCAGGGAAGTCCATGAAACCGTGACAAGTCCCGTGTGGGATCTTGTCCCGAGAAAAGCATTTAACCAGGCTATCTTAAAGGAAGGGTGAACCCCATGATCAAAACAAAACCAAAACCATATACCGCCACCCGGAACGCCTGTAAAATGTGCACCCCCCTGGGCGCCACACTGGTTTTCCACGGCATCCAGGGAACCATCCCCCTTTTACACGGTTCCCAGGGGTGCTCCACCTATATGAGAAGATATCTGATCAGCCATTTCAGGGAACCCGTTGATATTGCCTCGTCAAATTTCACCGAAGATACGGCCATCTTCGGTGGCCGGAAAAATCTTGAACTTGCCATTGAAAATGTGGCCCGGCAATACACCCCGGAAATGATCGGCATTGCCACCACCTGCCTTTCGGAAACCATTGGGGATGACGTGGCCATGATTTTAAAGGGCATGGGCAGCACCGTGGGTGACACCCTTCTGGTGCATGTGTCAACCCCGAGTTATACCGGAACCCATGTGGATGGATTTCACGGAGCCGTTCGCGCCGTTGTGGACCGTTGCAATCCCCTGACCCCTCAACTGGCATACGATGCGTTAAAGCGAAAAAAAATCAACGTTTTTCCGGGCATGCTTTCCAATGAAGACCTTCGGCATTTGAAGGAGATTTTCGCGGATGTTTCCACGGACTTTACGATTTTACCGGATTATTCAGAACGGCTGGAAGGCCCCTCCTGGGAGGAGTACCAGGCTATCCAGAGCGGCGGAACGCCCATCACTGAGATTAAGGCCATGCACAGCTCCTCTGCCAGCATTGAATTTGGATCCATTCTGGGTGAGATGGTGGCTCAAAAGGAGGGACAAAGTGCTGGATTACTTTTAAAAGAGCGATTTGAGGTTCCCCTAACTTCCCTGGGTATCCCCGTGGGCGTAAAGGCAACAGACCTTTTCTTTTCACACCTGGAAGGTTTGACCGCAACCCCCATCCCGGAAAAATATAAAAAACAGCGAGGACGATTGATTGATGCCTATGTGGACGGGAACAAGTATGTCTCCAGGAAAAGAGCCGTTGTCTATGGAGAGGAGGATTTTGTGGTGGCCATGGCAGGGTTTCTGGCCGAGGTGGGCATCATACCGGTTCTCTGCGCTTCCGGCGGGAAAAGCGGCCTGCTTGTCAAAGCCCTGAAGAAAATCCTTTCACCGAACATCCTGAAACAGGTGACGATCCACCAGGGGATGGACTTTACCCAGATGGAGGCGGCGGCAAGGGTGCTCGACCCAGATTTTGTGATGGGCAACAGTAAGGGATACACCATGTCCCGTCATCTCAATATTCCCCTGGTCAGGGTGGGGTTCCCCATCCATGACCGCATGGGAGGTCCCCGGGTTCTTCATATCGGCTATAAAGGGACACAGGAGTTGTTTGATACCATCGTCAACACCCTGCTTCAGCATCGTCAGGATACTTCAAAAATAGGTTACGCCTACATGTAAACTCACGAGTCCAAATCTCTCATTTGTCATACCACATGTGTTGGTTTTAATTTTAAAGAAAGAGATTATGTGGTGGCAAATTGGAGAACTTATGACTGACGAGATGTAAATGAAAATGAGATCATGCCGCCGCCCCTCCGACGGGCAATGGTTCCGGACCGGAACTGTAGACAGCTCAATTGTCCGGTTCCTATTACCCATCGGGGGGGCGGCTCTGCTGAGGTTGCCTTGTAGGCTGCCTTTTCATATAAAAAACATACATGGCAAAAAGCACCTGCCACAACGAAGATCGAAAAAGCAGTTGCTGGCAAAACCCAATACCCAGCACCCAATACCCAGTATCTGTTTTTTATAAAGGAATGAGAAAGGATAAAAAAATGAATGTTAACAATCACCCCTGCTTTAACGCAAATGCCTGTAAAAATTGGGGACGGGTTCATCTCCCCGTTGCCCCTCGCTGTAATATCCAGTGCAATTTCTGTAATCGAAAGTTTGATTGTGTCAATGAAAGCAGGCCCGGTGTCAGCAGCGGTATCCTTTCTCCTTTCCAGGCCATGGAATATCTCAAACGGGTGGTGGAGCGGAAAAAAAATATTTCCGTGGTGGGTATCGCAGGCCCAGGTGATCCCTTTGCCAACCCCGAAGAGACCCTGCAGACCATTGAGATGATCAACCGGGAATATCCTGACATGCTCCTTTGCCTTGCAAGCAATGGCCTGAATCTTCCCGATTACCTGGATGATATTGCAAAATTTAATGTCAGCCATGTGAGCATCACCATCAACGCCATTGATCTTGCCATCAGTGAAAAAATCTATTCCTGGGTGCGGTTTGGTAAAAAATCCCTGAACCCTAAAAAGGGCGTCAAGCTGCTGCTGGAAAAACAGATGGAATCGGTGGTAGGATTAAAAGAACGAGGGATTATTGTTAAGGTCAATACCATTGTTCTGCCCGGCATAAACGATCATCATGTTGTTGATATTGCCCGGGAAATGTCCGTGATGGGCGTGGATCTGCTCAATTGCATGCCCTATTATCCCAATGAGGGTTCTAATTTTTCCCATCTTGGCGAACCCTCTAAGGAGGAGATCGCAACAATCCAGAAAGAGGCCCAGGAATATATCCCCCAGATGAAGCACTGCAGGCGGTGCCGGGCCGATGCCGTTGGTATCCTGGGTGAAGCACCGGATAAGGTGTTGGAAGAGAGCCTTATAGAATGCGCATCCCTTGAGGAGTTCCCTGAAATTGATATCAACACGTTGACGCGGCCGTATGTTGCCGTGGGAACCCGGGAAGGGGTTCTGGTGAACCAGCACCTGGGGGAGGCAACGGAACTGTCCATTTATGATCCCCGCAAGGAAAAGCTGCTTTTGGTGGAAAAAAGACCCCTTCCACAACCAGGGGGGGGGAACGCCAGATGGCATGCCGTGGCAGAATGTCTCAAGGATTGTCATCTTATCCTGGTGGGGGGGGTGGGGGAGGCCCCGAAAGAGGTGCTGGTGGAGCATGGATTTGACATCCTCATGGTCAACGGCCTGATCCAGGAAGTGGTTGATGGCGTGAAAAACAAACAAAATATTACCCATTTGATTAAAAGAGCCCCCCGGGAGTGCCAGGCAGCGTGTTCCGGATCGGGAATGGGATGCATGTAAAGAAATAATAAAAAGGATAAAAAAATGGAAAAACCAAGCCACCACATACTGGTATGTGCAAGCTTCAGACCCAACGGAGAACCCAAAGGAAAATGCCATCGTAAAAATTCTCTGGATTTTCTTCCCTACATTGAAAATGAGATCATTGACCGGGGACTTGAAAATGTCATTGTCTCGTCCACCTGTTGCCTGAAGCTCTGCGATGAAGGACCGGTAATGGTGATTTATCCGGAGAATCTGTGGTATGGTAATGTGGCCTCCGAAGATGCCATTGACGAAATTCTTGATGCCCTTGAAGACGGGGAAACCGCAACTGAATATCTCTTATAAGAAACATGGGCCTAAGGAATTCATCATGCTCAAGTTAAATGATAAACGAAAAATATGGATGGTGGACACCACCCTGCGCGATGGTGAACAGGCCCCCGGAGTGGTGTTCAGCACCCATGAAAAGACTTGAAATTGCCATGGCCCTGGACCGCATGGGCATCGACGAAATTGAGGTGGGCATTCCCGCCATGGGGGATCAGGCCTGCCGGGATATCAAAAAAATTGTCCGATTGCATCCGACCTGCCTCCTTTCCAGCTGGTGCAGGGCAGATGAAAAAGATATAGAGGCGGCGGCCCACTGTCATACCCCGGGAGTGCATATCAGTTTTCCCACCTCCTCTGTCCTTCTTAAAACCTTTGACCGGGACGAGGCCTGGGTGATGAATACCCTGGTGCATCTGGTGGGGGTGGCGAAAAAATATTTTGACAGAGTTTCCGTGGGGGCACAGGATGCCACCCGGACCCGGCAGACATTTTTATATGAATTTGCCCACCTGGCCGCTGATGTGGGGGCAGACCGTCTTCGCCTGGCGGATACCGTGGGGATGATCAGTCCTTCTATGGTGATGAAAACCATCACAGGCCTTTCCCGCAGGGTGCCGAGTCTTGAACTTGAATTCCACGGCCATAACGATCTTGGCATGGCCACCGCCAACGCCGTCACCGCCGTGGAGGCCGGGGCCTCTGCTTTGAGTGTTACGGTGAACGGTCTGGGTGAACGGGCCGGCAATGCGCCCCTGGAAGAGGTGGCCATGGCCCTTTTTGAAGTGGGGGGATATCAAAGTGACCTCAACAGCCGTCTCATGGCGGATCTGTGCCATCTGGTTGCCGGGGCTTCGGGCCGGGTGATCCATGAATCAAAACCCATTGTCGGGAAAAATGTTTTTCGCCATGAATCCGGGATCCATTGTTCGGGTCTTTTAAAGGATGAATCCTCGTATCAGCTCTTTGAACCTGAATGTGTGGGTAGAAAAGCCAGTGAATATGTGATCGGGTATCATTCCGGATCAGCTGGCATTGCTCATGTGCTTGAACAACAGGGCATTTTTATTGATAAAAAAGGGGCAAGTGAATTGATCCCCATGGTGAGGGAACACGCCTTTGAACAAAAAGCACCGTTGACCCCTGAAGCGCTTAAGGAACTCTATCTTCTCCGCATGGGTTCATCAATAAAAGTGCGTCAACTACCCCTCCTGAATCAGAGATTCAGAAGGGGCTTGTAAAAGCCCAAGTTGAAAACAGAAAATGAAATACGGTCTGCACGGTATCCACAACATAGGCAGAACTATTTTTGGGATAGTGAAGGTCCGGCACCTGGGTGAAGTGGAGATTAAACAGTATCGATTTTACCTGCCATCAACAAAACGAGGCGTCTGTGTGATACATGAAGATGGCGGAAGCGAAAGAATAACATTTTTTGCTTGGGCAAATATCCGGAAACGTCCAGGGTTATTTAATTTTGTAACTTTTTGACAATACTCGCCCTTCAATTGAAAATCTGAGGTCACCATTTTTTTCGATAAAAGTAACAGCCTTTCCAGCATAACGACGGTAAAGCTTGTAGGTCTTACCTTTGAAAGTTATTGAGCCATCATCTGAAACCATGTCGCTTGTTTGGTTGTTCACCGCCTGAGTTTCATTTGCCGTCGAAGGTGAACTTGAGGCCATGATTGTTGAGGTAGACTGAGGTTTCTGCTGGGAGAGCAGTGTCATCAAGCTGTCTTTTTTTTTTGAGGGTTGACTACTTGCTGCCGGTTCACTTTTTTTCAATGCTTTTTTCTGAGCCTGTTCAAGCCTGTTTTGAATGCCTTCCGGATCACGCAAGACATTCAGCCATGTTCTGGCTTTGCTATTGTCGGGTTCAATATCGATAATTTTCTCAATTAAGCGGCAAGCTTTTCCAAGAGTGTTGTGAGCATCATTCCAAAGATCTTGAATTTTATCCTGCTCAGATGTTGTTTCTTTTGTTGAGAGATTATTGAGCAAGATCCCAGTTTCTAAAGCACCTTCCAGCGGAGTGAGCCCCTTGTTCTTATAACGTTTTAGTTGATCCGGACTTAATGTACAGTGATATGAAAGCAGCCAGCGTTCTTTAACAAAGAGGACATCACCTTCTTTATTCAAAACCATGAATTCACCCGTTTTGGGTCTGGCCAGTTTTTTGGCCAGATCCGCAGGTGAAAATTCGGCATCGGCCAGACCTTCACGGACTTTATCCCGGTCCCGTTTCGTCTGTAGCTTCCCGACAATCCATGTCGCACAGTTCGACAATCCCTTGTAATCAATATCCCCCGGATTCTGTGTGGCCAGAATACAGCCCACGCCAAAAGCCCGAGCCTGTTTAACAAGGATATTTAGAGCAGGCTTACAGGTTGAGGTGTACGGATAAGTTGGGTAAAAAGCTGTTTTGCCGCCTCCGCCTCCGATTTCGTCCAGAAAGAACAAAAGGCGCGGACGGTTACCACCGGGTGCGCTACCTTGTTGACGCATCCAGGTATTGATTGCAAAGGCCAGTTGAGCAACAACAAAACTCTGGTCTTCAAAGTCAGTGATATGCGACAGGTTGATAACGCTGATTTGAATTTTATCGTCCAACCGGTTAGCTCCAACCAGTTTGTCAATGCTCATTTCCTCGCCACGAACCCAATTGGCCGCAGCGCCCACCAGTTGGCCATTTACTGCCTGTGCAAGCTTCTGGCGGCGTTTTTCCGGAATGTGGTCATCAATACTGAGCACACCAATGGTTGAAAACGGTGGCTCTAAAATCATGGACACCAACTGTCCCAGACCCTCTTCCCCAACCAGGTCGGTACCATTTCTCCATGCATGTTCAATAATCGCAGTCACAAAGTCGGTTTCACGGTCTCTTTGTCCGGATGGAATAACGCGTCTTACCAGTGCCTCGGCCATGCTGGATACCATCACAGATGCGGTATCCGGGTCCTTCTCAAAAAGATTGTTAATGTCCGGTGGTGGTGACGAGATGAGCGGAATGGCAACACGGCGGCCAAGTTCACTGCGTGGCGTGAACACTTCAACGGCGATCTTTTCAGAAAACTCCCGCATATTGGACTCGGCCAGGCCCCAGTCCCAAAGGCGCTTTCTAAGAGAATTCGATTCAGCAAGAGCTGCACGTCCCAGAGTGGCTTTGTCTTCGACCTCAAGCCATGGAGTGAGGGCATTGGGTGATATTTCCGGGAAAGATAAGGCCATCGAAGAGAGATCACCTTTAAGATCAACCATGATGGAAGGAACGCCGCGAAGCGCAGCTTCCTCAATGATTGCCTTTCCCATAACCGTCTTGCCTGACCCTGATCCGCCGCAAATAAAGGTATGCGTGATCAGGTCGCTGATACGGTGGTGATATCGTTCACCGGGCTGACCGCTTGGGTCCATTCGTTTTCCCAGATAGAGTTCGCTCACTATTTATCCTCCTCCGGCATTTGCAGTGTTCCGGATTGCCATTCACGGAATTTTTCCAGAATGAATGGAAGGTCATTTTCCTTGTGAGGCTCACCATTTGCTCTCCGCCCGACGTAATCTGCCCGGGCCATGAAAATGTCGCCTTGGGCATCCCCCGGCTTCTTTTTCTGGAGGTAAACCACATTGGTTGGAATACTTGTGCCAGTGGACGCAAAGGTCTCACTCGGCAGAGAAATTACAGCCTTGATCAGTGCATTTTCCCTGATGTAATCCCGAACCGGTTTGGCCGTTGCATTTGAAAGCACACCATCCGGTAAAACGATCAATAGCTTGCCTCCGGGCTTCAATACCCGCAGGTAATGCTCAATAAACAGAACTTCACTGTCCTGACTGTTTCTCGGGCGCTTCTCAGGCGGGCGGCCTTTGGTTTTGAATACCTTAACCTCATGGCCAAATTGATAATCCAGAAGGATATCTTTACTCTTCACAGATTTACCAAAGGGCGGATTGGTCAAGATAAGGTCAATACTGTTTGGGCCGATTTGCTGTTTACGTTTTCCATTTCCGAAGTCAACTTCATATTCAATCTGGGGTTTCAGCCCACCGAAATCCTCATTGTATGTATAATTCTGGTGAAGCCAATTGGCGTTGCGCTGATCCACCGCATGGATGATCATGTTCAATTTACCAAGACGGGCGGCTTTCTCTTCAATCTCAGCAGCAAAGAACGTATTCTGACCGAGACGTTTAAGCAACTTCTCTTTCTTGGCTGGATCAATGCCGTTGGACAGTGTGTGTTTGTACACATCTTCATATGTGGCGATTAAAAAGCCACCAGAACCAGCACAGGCATCCAAGAAGCGCTGATTGCTTTCAATATCAAGCGCTGATGCTTCAGGCGCTTCCCTTGCCAGATCCAGCATAAAGGAAACAATTTCCCTCGGGGTAAAGAACTGCCCCAGGTCCTTACCTTTAAAGGTGTCAGACAACATAATCTCAAAAGCTCTACCGAGAACATCACCCTGTGTATCTTTCAAGTTGATATCTTCCAATCGAGCGATCACCCGGCTTACGGTCTCTGACTTACTCAGAACCCGTTCGTTCTCATCAGTGAAGACCTCAGGGTGACGGCCTTTTAGATCGTCAAACAGATTGTTGATGAAATTCTGCCCGGCCTTATCTCCCATGTGCTTGTTCTCCGCACAATAGGACTTAAATTTGGCAGTGGTAAACGCCCCATTGGGTTTTGCATCTTCATTCAGTTTGATAAATAAAAACCGGGTAAACTCATCGAAAATCCAATCATTTCGCTTGTTTTCAATATCCCAGATATCCTGCCAACACCCTTTCATTAGCTGTACAAAGCGGGAGAGGCTGTTTTCGGTGTGCAGTGTTTTACGTGCCCATTGCTCAAGACTGTCTACAATATCCGGCTTGAGTTCCTTGACCATGTCCTCGGCATCCCGGACGGTATCCCATTCTTCAATGGCATCGTGCAGTTCATTTCCTTTTTCCACATAAAAGAGACGAAGGTGCTCTCCGGTCTGCACAACACAGTATGCCGCCGGGCCGTTGGGCATGAGAATACTCAAGGCTTTATACCGATTGGCCTCGGCTTCACTCAGCGTTGCGCCATTGTGTGTAAAGGCTGCATAGCAGTTACCCACACTCGTTGTAACAACAAATTCCGCCTTATCATCAAGCCATTCAACAGTGGATGCGACGCCATTACCCTCACCACTATTGATCTGGTGCGATTTGAACCCGAGTGTTTTTACCAGAATGTGCCTGAAATGTTCTAATGTTGCCATATCTGTCAATTCCCTATTGTTGCATAAATTGCTACCGGTACGACGGTCTCTTCCGGAGTCAGTCCGCCATGATCATTCCCTTGTACGTTGTGAGGATTACCATAGGAATTGTGAATTTTTCCCGGCCAGCCGTAGCTGTCGTATCCAAAGGGAACCTCAACAGCATCCAATGCAGAAGGGAGTCCATAATCCGTTGCAGGTGAAATCACTTTAACATCAGCCGGCCCCACGGATGTGCGGGCCGTCGTTTTATAATCCAGGCATCGGTTATGAATGAAAACTTCTCGCCCAGGTTGCTTAGACTTCAAATCATCTATCACATACTGCTTGTTGTAGTGGGCAAAACCGTGATCCGCTGTTATTACCACAGCCGTTTTCTGTTGTCCGGATATTCGGCGCAGGTGCGGTAGAGCCACCTCTTTGACATAGGCCAGCATAATTTCCTGCAGGCTGGACATCCCTTTTTGCAGAAGACGATCCTGAAGGTTGAAAACAATCGCCTTGAAACGGCTATTGCTGTCCACAAGGTCCCGAACCTTTCGGTTCAGGGTATCGGGGTTGTTTTCTTTCTCGTTGTAGCAGAGATAATTTTTCTCTTTATCCCAACCTGCTGGGGCAATGCTGTTATTTTGAAGGCATCTTTCGAGCAGATCCGGTTCGCTTCGACCCTTCGGCCATGTTCTGAATTCTCCGGGATAGCTACCGGCAAAAATGGCCTGTCTACAATATTCGGTAATGCTTGGTAGATAGGTGCATGCCCGGTACTCCTTTTCCAGTCCTTCATAGGAGCGGAACATTTCCCGCCCGGGAACCATAAGGAAGCGGTCTCGCAGCAGTGACCAGTTGGCCACACTCATGCCATCAAATACGATGAGATAAACCTGCTCAATACCGGAATCCTGCAGCAACGGTTTTACAGCGGCTTCCACCACATCACTGTTCAGCCATGGGCGACAGGTGCCGGCTGAATAACTTATTTCATTGATCCATTTAGGAAGGCCACGACTTGGATTGGTATAAAAGTCAGCCCAAGTCACGCGGATCTTGTCACAGGCTTTTTTGGCACGCTGGGTGATCCTGAATACATTGACCTTTTCAGGAAGCTGGGCTGAACGGCGTTCGGCCTCCAGCGCCATGGCAGATAGAGGCAGATATACTTTATCGATCAGCTCAAGCCATTTTTTCCAATCCAGCTGAGTAAGGGTATTGGCCGCATCTTCAGCCCGATCAGTCAGCCGGTGAATCGTTACCATGGCTTCGAGCAGCGATACATGGTCCTCATATTTCTCACGGGCCTGGTGCTTTTTAAGCGCCTCCAGCAGGCTCTGCCATTGCGGAGAATCCGGCACATCAAGGGTGTCGGTTAATTTACAGGAGGCTTTTTCAAGAGGCAGTGTGTCGGCACGTTCGCCATTAACCACCACATCAAGCAGCGCATGCAGCGTCACAGCCAAGCCCTGGGCCAGAATTCCACCATCGGCTTCAAGCAACCTGATCAGCTGATTCAACAGGCGTTCCGCTCCGGCGCCATCAACCGCTTTCACCACCGTTGCAAGGGATTCCGTCATGGCACTCGGGTGTTTGGGGAACACCTCTTTTTGCAGGTAATTCAATGCCTGTTCACACGGCAGATTGTCTTTTGCCGTAATTCTGTAGCCCCATTCAGCCAATCCATTCAGGTCGGCACCATCATTAAAGATGTCCACAAACAGATCGCCAAGTTCGGTGCCTTCAAGAAAAGAGCGCATCCGTTCCGCAGATAGCATTTGCCAGCCTTCCAGAATGGAGGCCAGCAGACAGAGAGGTAAAACCGGAGGCGGATCATTTTCAATTACTGCCGCTTCAACAAGAGCAAAGCGTGGTTTATCCAGCCAGGTTTTCACGACATCCAAAAATTCGCTTTCCAGCTGTTTACGTTCATCCGCTTCAACAGCGTCCAGCACTTCGCGCACGCGTGGCAGGGTGTCTTCATACCACAGCTTGTCCAGGATGCCGTCAGCGCTCCAACCGGATGAGAGAATGTCGGTGTCATTCAACAGGGAAGCCAGTATCACCCGCTCAAGAGTGTAGGATTCCAATTGCGGGAGATACGGGGCAAGGTTCCAGAATGCAGTGACCGGGATACGATCCAACAATGCCCGGGGATTTGTCACGCCCAATGCCTTTGCCACATCACATCCGGTTACGGTACGGGCCGAGATACTTGATCTTGCCTGAAGGTCGGGCAGATGATCCGGCTGTAATTGCTTTCTGGAGACAATGATTTTCGGAGTGGCCTTGCCGCTATTTCGTTCCGCTTCAGAACAGGATCGGAGGGCAAACTCATTGGCACACACATGCACCGGGATTGAGGTGCCGTCTATGGATACCGATTCCGATGCGTCGTTAAAATAGCCACGCACATCGTTTATCAGCAGATAGGGGCGGTCTGCATTTTTCCGATTGCGCCACAAGCCGGTCAATGCTTGTTTCATTGCCATCATTGCAGCGTCTCCTTGGCTTCAGAAACCAGCTCATTAAACCAATCATCATCCAGAAGATTGAAAATGTTTGATTTTGCTTTCTTCAGAAGGTCATTGGCTTTTTCTTTGTATGCATTTTCCTGAGCTTCAAGCTCGTGAGACTTCTCAATAGTATCTCGAATAGCAGATGCCACTCTTTTGATTTGATCATCATCCAGTTTTGGGAAAGGAAGCATCCCAAGAGCCTTGTCACTGACATCTTTTTGACTTTCACTTTTACCAGTGCATTTGTTGGCCAGATGCCTCTTGATAGGGCCAGTTTTAAGATAGGCCCAGATTATGGTTCTAAGATCCTCAGAGACTTTGGATGTAGTGAGTTTGAGGAAATGATGCGATCCCCAGCATTCGTCATGTATGATGTAGGCCTTTCCTTTAAGGATAGATGGTTTAAGGTGAGCCCAGGCAATATCTCCGGGATAAAAATGTGTTCGACCAGTTTGCTTTTCAATTTCCATTTCAGGCAGGTCAATGTCTGCCCAATAATTTCCGGGCAGACTGTCGATTGAGATATATCTTTGAGTGCCTAATGGAATTTTTTCATTGGAACCATCTACTTCACAGGTATCAGATAAGGGTACAAATTTACCTGATTTCCAGCATTCATCTTCAAATTGTGGGTTTGCACCAAGTACATCGATACGATCTATTCCCGACTCTGCTTTTTGGAAGTACAACCGGCCAAACCAAGGACGCGGAAATTTAGTTAATCCGATTTCGGTAGCTATTAAATCTACAATTTGATCAAGCAGACTTGATTTTTTTTCGCCTATTATTAAGGACTTCTCTGCTACATCATTTGAAAGTTTTTTTAAAATTGCATACCTTGAGATGACAATATTCTGATTGTCTATAGAAATATTTGGAACTTTTACTTTTCTCAAGTCAGACAAGTTTATCGACCTAATTGCTGCTCCCCTTGTATTCAAGGTCATTTGAAGTTGGCCAAGATCTGATTCCAAATAGAGCATTATAAATTCATTGTTCGACTTATCTGACAGACGGATCAAAGCAGATCCTCTTGTTATATTAGCATCTTCAAGTTCTTTTGGGACTTCAACAACTCTACCTATAGTTGCCCGTATCGATACTAAGATATCACCATTTTTAAGGATTGTTCTTTTGTGCTTATTGGAAATTTCGTTAGATGTGGTTCCAAGATCGTCTATATTTATAGAGCGATCTAAATTCATATTTTCAACTTGGATAAGAGGGATTCCTTTTGGTACTTCAGGCCCAGGTTGAACTATCCCGTAAGTAATCGTTGAATCGTCATCAATAAAATCTTGCAATGTAGCGAAGTCACTATGAGAAATTTTCATAGCATCACTAAGCAATTTGTAGACGCGCCGATATTCAATGGAAACCTCATCAATATAAGATTTATCTATAAATATCAATGGTTTTTCATTTATAACCTGCATATCCTTTACTCCACCTTCCATGGTTGATCGTCTTCCGCAACCTGCTCAATTTTTAGCAGATCAGCCATTGTATCGGCCATATAGGATTCAAAATCCCGCCAATCACCCTTTGAAACACCGAGATTCTTTATTGTCATCATCGTCTTTTTCTCCGTCGCGGTACTTCTACAGGTTGTGCCGGTTCATAAGACTTCAACCCACGATCTCCGGTAAGTATTTCAACATTGAACCCCATTCGTGCATAGTAATCCGCCACATCCTTTATGGTGGCATCTCCGATGGATAATTTACCGGCGGCAAGGTTCGGCCAGATATCGGCGAGGGCTTTCAGTTTTTCCGGTGTCCATAAGGTACTCTGTTCTGAAAAGGCTGCCCAGGGTGTTTGTTCGTCAGCACTCTTTGTCATCAAGTCAGCCAATGCATCGGCCCGTTCTTTTCGGCTGTGAGATGCCTGGGCGATATGATTACCGGTTTCAATGATGGTTGCCAACGGTAAAACAAAGGTGGATCTGTTTTGCTGTTCCTCTTCAATTTTTTGCTGAACCCTGTCTTTGTCCCACTGGTCATCATCAGGGCCGCAGGTATCCATATCGGGAACATCGAGCCATACACAAAGAATGCTGGTGTCAATGATCAACACTTTTCTCATTTTGCATCCTCCGTCTTCAGTGCTTGTTCAATCTTCCCCTCGGTTGACAACCTGCCGATGGTACCGCCTGCCATCAGTTTGGGTAATTGTTCAATATCTTCAAGCTGCCTGAGAAGGCTGGAACCCGTTTGGTCATCACGATGGGCAACGGTGATGAAAGGAACCATTGTGTTGCCCAATGCATCCAGAAGAGCGGGGTTGTGCGTTGTTACAACAATATCAATATCCCGCTTTTGTCCCAGTGTTTTTAACATATCAATCAAAATTCTGGCCCTTGATGGATGCAGGCCGTTGTCGATCTCTTCAATAATCAGCAAACTATGTTCTTTTCGAGTCAAAAGGGCAGTAACAATGGCCAGGTACCGCAACGTGCCGTCAGACATGCCCCGGGCATCGACTTCATATTTTTGAATTCCCCAGCCTTCTTCGCAGTAAAGCATGGCATCGGTTTTAAATTTACCCACCGGTTCCGTCCATACCCGCTTGACATCTTTTTCCGGCAAGTCTTTCAGATAATGTGTCAAGACTTTTTCTACGTCTTCTTTCCTCTGACTCTCCAAACCCGCAAGGACGCCGGCAATATTGGAACCGTCGGATTGGAGCGTATCGGACAAAGGCTTGTAATCCCGCATGTGGCTTGGAATCGGATCAAAAACAAATATTGCCCGCAATTCATTCAATATTTTTTTGACCGCGTCCACGACCTCTTTTCGGAGATGATGCGTTTCCGCCTGGGATAAAATGGCGTGTGAGCGATTCAGGTCGACTCTTTTTCCTCGGCCTTGTGTGCCCGTGTTAAAATACGTGGGCAAGCCCGGTGAATCTGATTCATCTTCTGCTGTTTTGAATAGAAATTTCTCTTTGATCGGCTTGTCTTTTCCGGATTGTGTCAGGATTGACAGTGCCTCATAAGAAACCTCTACTTTTGTATCGTTCACTTTACAGCTAATTACATATTGATAATCCTGTTTTTCTGATTTTTCAGCAATCACCGTAATTGTAAATTTATCATACGGCTTGCGGCAAACCCATTCAAAACCGCCCCGAATTGGCAACAGATTGACGTCTCCATTAATGGCTTGTGAAATGGAAAAATTGGAGGCAATCCTCATTAAAAAAAGAAATGTATCCAGTAAATTGGACTTACCGCTGGCATTTGCTCCAATCAGTATCGTCAGGGGATCAATATAAAATGTTGCCGTTTCGAAACTTTTCCAGTTTTCAACAGTAATCTCCTTGATCATAATCACTCCACCTTCCAGGGTTTATCTTTTTTAATGGTGTCTGAACCATATGATGCGAGCTCCGCTTTCAAAGCTGAAGTAATTTTTTTCTCAAATTCCTGTTGACCGGTTCGATAGTAGCCGAGCAAATGAGGCTTCAATTTAATGAGCAAATCATCAATTATAATTTTTTCTACGGATGTATCAGCCAGCGCTTCGGCAAGATGAGTTCGCATGTTTTCATCCGCCAAGCCTTCTTTGGCTTCATCGGTTACAGAGGGTTCCAACAGTCCGAGAAGCGGATTCGCAGCACTGTGGTCTGCGACATAATCCTTGACGTCATCCACACAGCCGCGCAGGTAATCAAGACACTCATTGATGCCCCGCTGAATCAGTTTCAGGTATTTTTCCGGTTTGAAATTTGTTGTCTTACCCGGCTTGTAACCACATTCTGAGCAGATCCAGCCATTCTGAAGATCTGCCTGCACATCGGCCGGTTCACGTTCACAGACGTTTGATACCTGTACTTTTTCCAGCAATTGTCCCAGCTGTCGCTCAATTTCGGCCGGACTGTAGTGAGCACTCAATCCATTCACCTGTGACAGATTATGGAGGAAGCTATAGTCCTCAGAGGTCAGCACAGTATCCCGCAGTTTCTTCAGGTTTTTATGCAAGCCGGTGTGTTCACTGATGTACTGATTGACATAATCTTCCTGCAGGTCTTTCCACTGGGCGATGATGGCGCTTAACTCACCATCTGCACCTGAGGAAAGAACATAGCTCTCCACGTTGTTCAGAAGCGCCCCACAGGTCGTGTCGATTGTTTTCGGCAATCCCAGCGCTCTCAGCTCTCTCAATCGTGAGGTAATGGTGCTGAGTTCATCGATACGGTCGATAAAGTCACGGGCTTCCCGCAGGCGGTTGGCAAACGCTTCAATGCAGGTATAACGGTTCGGAGCATCGATATCGTCATCATCTGCCAATCCGAACATATCCTTCATGGCATTCCGTACCGCATTGAAGCAGGAGATACGGCTTTCACGCGTATCTTTCGGGAGGGAAAACAGATCTGCCCATTCACCAATTGCTTCCGGGACATCTGATTCTGGCCAGGCAGAGAGGGCCTGTTTGGCGGTGTTAAATTCCCGGTCGGAATCAGATTCGGCTTGTTTTAGTGTGTCGAGCAACCTCTCAGCCGATGCCGGGGTATAGCTGTTGCCTTCTTTCCAAAGATCAAGCACATAAAGCGATTGGGTCAAATCATACCACAGGGTTTCATCCGGTCTGGTTCCCGGACGCAGTTCATCCAGCTTTTGCAGCCAGTCATTGGGGCTGCCCACAGAGCTGCGGTCATCCTGAGAGACCACCTTACCGTCAATGGTATAACCGCTGATTTCACCAATACTGATCAACAGAGTGACAAGGATATCCACCCATACGTCGGTAAGGCCGAGATCGGTGGTCTTTAAGCGCTTTCGGGTATCTGCCATGGATGTAGACCCGGTCCCGGATTTACGGATATTGTCTTTGATCCGGTCTTTGGCTTTTCGGAAGGCTTCAACGCTTCCCGCCGACAAGGTGACTGCTGCTTCCCCTGATACTGAGGTGTTCAGAATCCCCAATGGCGCAAGAAATTTTTCCAGATCGGCTTTGCCGGTTCCATCTCCATCCGTCACAAGTCCCTTCCAGGTGGCATCGAGAATTCTTTTTCTCATGGCTGATGAAAGATCGGCGGTAAAAGAGTAGAGGGTTCTAAAATCAGGATGCAGCTCAAATGCGTTGAAAAGCGCCATGCCTCCAATCTTTTCGAATAAGGTGCTCAGCGCTCTCTCACTTTGAGGTATACTGTTGTATAATGAAAGCAACTCTGCCGGTTCACACAGGATGGACCAAACTTGATCTTTTGCATCCCATTGACGGATTTCACCCTCGACAAAGGCGGCCTGCAGACGTTCAATCACCGATTTTTTCGGCTGTACGTCAGTTTGACCGGCGGGGATATCCAGCATCTCTTTCAACAAATCATATTTTCGGCGGGTTGATTGTGTTGCACCACCGGCGTTGATCTGTGCTTGATAGTCCCCATAGAGTTTTACCAGTGCCATGCTGTGCTTGATCTCATCAACATCCTGAACAGGCAGCGTGGCCGGCAACCAGATTAAGGTGCGACCGTTACCGTGTTGAATTTGGTCCATTTCAACATCAAGTGGTGATGCCGATGGAAAGAGAATGAGAGCGTGCAGGGCTTTTACCGGCGGGACGTCTTTTATGAATCCGGCCGTCTGGTGGTCGCTTATGACTGTTTTTATGGATTCAAGGCGGTAATCAACGGAACGGCGCGTTCTCTGCCAGTCAATATCAAGCTGTGTGGCAAAGCTGTGACCCGGAGGGATTGTTCCACCTAAGGGGCTTCCCGGAAATCGGAAAAACAGTTCCAAGTGGGAACGGTAGGCGCTTTCGGTCTGAATGTCGTCTCCGAAGCCGTTTCGTACCCTGTCAATCTCAACAAGAAGTTCTTCGCGTTCACCGCCGTCACCTTCTATTGAAAGGAAGAATGTCGGATTGTTATCGGCACCTTTTCGGCGCAGCGCACTAAAGGAGTTGGTAATTTTGTCCAGCAGGTTGATTGTTTCCGTATCACTGCCGGCAGGATTGGACTCATGGCCCGGCCACCTGAGTAGAAGTGCATCATTGAGCCTGGATATATCCAGTTCCTCTTTAACCATTGAAAGAACAATCAACGCCTTGATCAGCCGTTCGCCGGCATCCCTGGCAAATTCCTTGGCTTTATCATCCCACCTTCTGTAGGGCGCTCGGCCCAGAACTTCATCACGGACATTGCTGCAGAATCGTTCAAACAAGGCGTAGTATTTCTGCATCTCCGAATCATCACTGATGATCTTGTTTCGGAGGTCTTCGTAATTAAAAACATCATCCAACACTGCAACACGTTTCCAGTCTGTGTCTGCAGATGTGTTTCTTTCAATGAATTCCTGAACGAACCCCAGCGCCCCACGTGACCGACCGCCTCTGTTGGTAATGACGGTGAGGCAGTAAAGAGCGAAAGGATGCATGGGATATACATCCGCAAAATGCTTTGACTCATCCGTGACTGGTTCGCGCTCACGGAAGTATCGTTTAAAAAAGCCGGTAAACGTTCCCCGGAAATGAGGCTGCAGTTCATCCTTGAATAGATCTGCAAGCTTATGAATACATTTTGATTTATCTCTAAAGAGCCTGTGGTTATAGATGCGATGAAACTGGGTCACCGGTATGTTTATGGATTGAAACCTGCCGGATTGCCCCGACAATTTACCCATTAACTCCGCGTCGTAAGTTCTGCCTGCTTGACGGGCAATATTCTGGATCTCTTCCTGAATAGCACCGAATACCCAGAATGGCTGATCTCCTGCCAGACCGGCTTCCGCCAGCTGGCCAAGAAAAGCAGTGCCTCGATTAAAATGCTCGTCGCTTTGAATAAGGTGAAGGTAGAGCTCGTCAATGAAAATAATAACGCCTTCATATCCTTGACGTCTTGCAATACCAACCAATTTTTTCACCTTTTCAACAATGGTGGTTTGTGAATCTTCAATTGATATCCCAAGCGAAACGGCTGCATCTTCAATGACACTTTTCTGGTATGTCCTGTCGTACCCCTCGATTTTTGCCAATGACATGGACTGATTGTCCTGCAGCCAGTTATTCACCTCCTCTTTTATCCCGGGAGCCAACTGACTGAAACGATTCAAGTAGGCTTCGGTATTTGAAAGGGTGTCTGTGACCGGTGGCTTTAATGAACGAAGTTTTTTCGTCACAGCCTGCCACAGCGCTTCCTCAAGAGTGAGATCCTGATTCTCAATAGCTGTAAAGTTGATGATCAAAAATTCCCGTGGCGTGAGATCATCCATCCTCCACTCCGGTTTTTCATCCAGAAACTGCTTTCTGAGCATCGGTTCGCTAAGAATAGCAGAGAGCCATGCCATAAATATGGTTTTGCCTGAACCATACAATCCTGTGACAAAAAAACCCCGACCCTGTTTACGGTGAATTCTGTCCAGAATAATCCTGGAGGATTCTTCCACCTCGGGAAGCATGACAAAACTGTTAAATATTCTAACCCGACTGGGTGCATCCTGAGTTGATTCGTTGAAATTTTCAACCCAGCTTTTGACCGGTGTAAAATCAAACATATCTTTCATTAACGGCATATCAGGCCTCCAGTTCCACTATGGGTTGATCTCCACGGGTTAATGTGTGCTCTCCGCATCTGCACATCTGACCGGCCATTCGCCCCGTTAAGACCATCAAAATTCTCTTATTCCCCACAGCATGGTTGTACCACGTCGTGACCGGGTCCATCCCCAGCGCAAAAACAAGCTCCATATGATCAAGAACCGTCAGTCCTTCCGGCTGAAACTGTTCTGCAACGCTGTCATGCACCGCTTGCCGCAAACGGCTCCCGAAGCGTTTCAAATCACTATTCAAAGTGTCCGGATGGAAGTCGTATATCTCTTTGAGCAAAGGGTCTTCATCTATGAGGTCAAGAATGATGGTGTTCACCGCAATGTAATGGGTCGTGCCAAATTCTGATGCGTCGGCAATACATTTGGCCAGCCATGATTTACCTGAACCTTGACGGCCCACCAGACAGCATAAGGTCCGCCCACCGGTGTTACCTGTGTTTATCAGACCTTTCAACTGTTCTATTGCTCTGGATTGAGCTGGGGTTGGTGTGTTATTACCAGGCATTGACATATTTCTCCAAGGTTTGATACGTCAGCAGTATCTGATCTGTTTGCCCATGGCGGTGATATTCACAATGCCCTTTGGCTGAGAGATTGTTTACCCCGGCTATTAAGAGAGATCTGTTGCATAAAAATACTGGTGCAATAATGCTCTGGTTCATCAGTGTTGCCGTAGAAGGGGCTCGCCATCCATTGCGAAGGCAGTCGAAATAAATTGCATATCCAAGAATAGATTCCGTTGGCAGATATGTTTTTACCTTATAATTTGATTTTGATAACTTCAGCTTTCCTGACTTGACCAGTATCGACCTCACTCGGTCTCGCGTCGATTGAGGCATCCGCTGGTATTTTTTCTCTAAAAGTTGGTCAAGATGGTATTTGGAAAAGACCGCTTCACCGGTATTGAGAAAGCTGTCCGTAGCAAGAAGAGAGAGGATTTCATAGAGAATGGGAGTTGTCATGCACAGCTGGAAAAAGATCAAATCCTGTACGGCGTTGTCTTCATTTCTTATCTTTTTAAACATTCTCAGGAATGGTGTATTAACAATGGTGCCGTTCTCAATTTCCAAAAATCTAAATTTCATGTGTTGCCAGAGTTTTTCTTTATTGGACTCTGACTTTTGCGGCCAACTTTGGATGCAGGAATTGCGCACCGCCTTCTGATTTTTATTCTCCAAAGCAAAGTCAAGGAGGGTCAATGTTTCCTCTAAAAGAAAACCATATCCAATGGTTGAAAATTTTTTATCCATTCAGGTCTTAACCTCGAAAATCGTTTTAAATCTAACTGAATTATTTTTCATCACCTGAATCAGTATTTGACACAGCACTGCCAGCTTCATTATCATTTTGTTCTGGTTTCTTCAATTTTGTTTCCAAGGATTTTAAACGGGATTTGATTATTTCCATATCCGGTTTGGGCGTTGCAATGCCCCGGCTCAAAAAAATGACAGTCATAGTCAATTAATAGTTTATCTGATTATACGCTTTAATGCCATGGTAAAGCCGCTTCTACAGTTTTTATATGGCACATTTTCCATTATTGCGCCATAGTTCTTTTTTATATGGCGCAATAATGGAAAATGTGCCATATAATTATCATGCCAAAACATATACCGCAAAATGAGTTAGATGCTGTTCTGAGAGCCGTCGACCAATTTACTGAAGGCGCGTCCGTTAAAGATATCAGTGCCATCATGAAAAATTTGTTGCCACGTAGGACGCTTCAGCGACGTCTGGGACAACTTGTAGCCCAGAAGAAGCTAATCTTACAAGGCAGGGGCCGAGGCAGCAAATATCTTAAGAAACAAAAAGCTGTAATAGAGTCTACACTCCCAGTTTTTAAAGCTGAGGCCCATGCCGAGATATATATTCCGATTTCTCAGGAAGGAAATCAGATTAAGCAGATAATTCGGGGACCGGTTCAGAATCGCCAGCCAGTGGGATATAATAAAAATTTTATTGATGATTATATCCCCAATACGACCTTCTACCTTTCTTTTGAGATTCGGCAGCATCTTTATGAAATTGGGCAATCTTTGGATGATCACCGACCTGCCGGAACATATGCACGCCAGATATTTAATCGTATTTTGATTGACCTGTCATGGAATTCAAGCCGTCTGGAGGGAAATACGTATTCCTTACTTGAAACAGATCGTTTGCTGGAATTTGGTGAGGCTGCTGAGGGAAAGCAGGCAAAAGAATCACAAATGATTCTAAACCACAAGGCTGCCATCGAACTCTTAGTGGAACAGGCCCGGGAAGTTGGATTCAACAGCTATACAATCTGCAATCTTCATGCACTGCTATCAGACAACTTGCTGGCCGATTCAAGGGCTTGTGGGAAGTTGCGTATTATCCCGGTTGGCATAAGCGGGACAGTTTATATACCTTTGGAAGTACCTCAATTGATACAAGAGTCTTTTTTGAAAGTGCTTGAAAAAGCCACTGCAATTGAAAACCCATTTGAACAGGCTTTTTTTGTAATGGTTCATTTGCCTTACCTCCAGCCCTTTGAAGATGTAAACAAGGGGGTTTCGCGTCTATCTGCAAATATCCCCCTTATTCGAGACAATTTATGTCCCCTTTCATTTGTTGATGTACCTGACCAAGCCTATATTGATGGGCTGATGGGCATATATGAACTGAATAAAATTGCGCTGTTCAGGGACGTTTTTGTATGGGCATATGAACGTTCTTGCACCCGCTATTCAGCTGTACGCAGTTCTCTTGGAGAGCCTGACCCCTTCAGGCTTCACCACCGCGTACTCATTTTTAATGTTGTAAATAATGTTGTGATTGGTGTTATGAGTAAAAAGATGGCAGTGTCTTTCATAAAGCATAATGCCGTTGAAAAAATTGAGTCAAAGGAGCAGAAGCGTTTTGTTGAAGCTGTAGAAACGGAATTGATGAGTCTGCATATTGGGAATATTGCCCGTTACAGATTGCGTCCCGCTGAATATGAAAGATGGAGAAAAATATGGGACGTACAATGATATTCATCAGAACCGTCGGTCACTTGCCCGGGCTTGAGATAGAGCCATCCTTTCCCGATAATCTGGTTGTGTACGCCGAATTTAACTTTAATTTCCCGGGAGGTCATGAATTCTGTCGTGGCTCCCAGGGCATCTCCCATGAATGCTGCCTTGGCCTTGTCCATAATTTCTTCCCAAGCAGGTGATTCAATGCTTTTCATTTAGATTACAGCTCTCCCCATGCGGCCCATTTTATAATCATCCCCAATTTACAAATAAAGGATGCCAAATTCTAAGGAGTATCATGTCAGCAAATTCCTTTAATTCGATGATCAAGTTCCCCAGGCTTTTGTTACCAGATTAAGGTTAAGTGTATGCCGGGAGAAAAGGCTTGATCATCGAATTTTTTTATGCCTGGACGAATGAGATCCACATCCCCCCCAAGATCCACCACTTTAAATCCGGCTCCTTCGATCATGTCGCGGCCAACAGCCAACCCGACGTCATCAAAGAAGACACAAAGAGTTGGTCAAAGCCGTCGAGACTGTGCTACAAAAAGCTGGCCCATGGAAATGCCAGGCCAGCCCGGGGCGGGGAGCGCCGGGGAACCTATCACCCGTATCACCCCCCCCGGTTGCGGACATCGCCTGGAAGTCCTATTTTGAATCACCTGCTTTAAGGGAGTTGATTTCAAGGGCCCTGGACCATAACAGGGACTTGAAAATAGCCCTGCTGACCATTGAACAGGCCAGGGCTGCATACCGTATCACCCGGTCTGACAGCCTGCCCGTGGTCTCCGGGGGAACCTCCTTTACCCGCCAGGGGGTGCCTGAAGATGTCAGTTCCACGGGCAGCTCTTATGTTAGCTCCACCCTTGGGGTCAATGTGGGGCTCACCGCCTATGAACTGGATTTTTTCGGCCGGGTAAAAAGCCTGAACAAGGAGTCCCTTGAAACCTACCTGGCCACAGAGGAAGCTGCCGTTAACGTGCGCATTGCCCTGATTGCTTCCATGGCAGATGCTTATCTGAATTGTCTTGCCAACAGGAAACTGCTTGATCTTGCACAGGATACCTTCAAGGCCCAGGAAGAAACCTATGCCGTCATCAAGGGCAGATACGAAGTGGGATCTGCCTCACAGCTGGATCTGGCCCAGGCCGCCACATCCGTTGAAAGTGCAAAGGTTTCCATTGCCCGGTACAAGAGGCTGGTGGCCCAGGCCGTCAATGCGGTAACGCTTTTGGCCGGTACCTCGGTGGTAGACATTCTGGACAGTGGCGATACCATTGACACTGTGAAATTCATGGAAAAACTTCCCATTGATCTGCCCTCTATGGTGCTTTTGAAGCGTCCTGATATCATGGCTGCAGAACACCGTTTAAAGGCGGCAAATGCAGATATCGGGGCAGCCCGGGCTGCACTGTATCCCCGTATCACTCTCACCGGTGCGATGGGGCTTGCCAACGATGATCTGTCTTCTCTGCTGGGGTCGGGGGCTGCCTATGCATGGAACTTTGCCCCCTCGTTGTCCATCCCCATTTTCAACCGGGAGGGACTCAAGGCAAACCTTGAAAAGGCCTCGGTGAATGAAAAAATCGCTGCTGCCGAATATGAAGCTGCGGTTCAGGCGGCATTTAAAGAAGTGGCCGATCAATTGGCCGCAAGAAAGACCTATGGGGATCAGATGATGGCCCAGAATGCCCTGGTGGATGAAACCCGGAAAACCTATATTCTTTCCCGGGCCAGGTACCAGAACGGGATTGACGATTTCTTGTCGGTGCTATCATATTCTGACGGATTCCAAGTTTTTCAGCCAGTTGTGATTGTGATAAATTCGCCTACATTTTCGCCTTGAAGAGAGATTTCAATACGGGGCTTTTTCACGAGAGCCAACATAATACACCTCCATTTCTATTTGCCCTTGCCGGAAAGTCCAACATGCCACATATCGATAATTTAAATGGCAATGTTATCTATCCTTTCCAAAGGTTGAAAAATTGTGCCAACTTTTTTGTACCGGACCATCAGAATCAGATGGTGCAATTATTGTCTGATCCTGAAAAAGCCGCTGGTTTTGCACGGGTGGTGTTTAATTTGGTGAATCAGACATTTTGATCGATTGATATGTTCGAATGGTTTGACCTCAAGACGGTTTACCAAGGAGCCTGTCAAATATAAATTCAATATTGTTTTTGACAGGCTCATAGCTTTTATGAACCTGCATCATCATAATCGCCCCTTCCCATGAATTTTGAATAAAGGCTGCAAGTTCTTCAGGGTCAATTTCTCCACAATTTTGAGCTTCACGAATCATTCTGGCGTAAAGGGTCTGCCACATATCAAAGGCATTTCGTATGGCCGCGCCCATGTCAGGGCTGTGATTCAAGACTTCATGGCTTAATTTGGCAACAAGACACCCGCTTCCGAAGGTTTGTTCCGGATAGAATTCGAGGCATGAGGTAAAACTTGCCTTTAATCTTTCCAGAGGCGTTTTTGATCTGTCTTCAAGGAAAAATTGAAGCCAAGGCGCCACAAATCCTTAAGGTGCCGGAAGGATATGAGCTTGTTTGCTTAATTCCTGCGGGTTATCCTGATCACAAGGGAAGTTCTCCAGAAAGAAGACAAATAAATGATTTTACCCATGAAAATTATTTCAGAAAATAAAGGAGAGAAAAGATGGCTAAACTAACCATCGTTGCAAATCTCATCACCAAAGCTGACAAGATTGATCTGGTAAAGGCGGAGCTTGAAAAACTGATTGATATCACCCGGGCTGAAGAGGGGTGTATCAATTACGATCTGCATCAGGATAATGAAAACCTGGCTCACTTCCTCTTCTATGAAAACTGGGACTCCCGTGAATTATGGCATAGCCACATGGCCAATAAACACCTGGCAGCCTATTTGGCGGCAACCAATGCTATGTGATCAGGCCAGAACAGGTGAGCATGGGGTGCTGGCCGAATATTTACGAAATTAATAAGGGGGCCACAATATCGGCAGCAGCCACACCGAAATCGCAAAAATAATGGCCGTAAGCGGTATGCCCAGCTTGACATAATCCATGAATCGATATCCCCCGGGTCCCATGACAAGCAGGTGGGCGGGATGGGACAGTGGACTTGCAAAGCTTGCTGAAGCAGAGATGGCAACGGTCATCATCAACAGTTGAGGGGAGATGCCAAGACTGGATGCAGCACTCAGCGCCACTGGGGCCATGAGTACCACCAGGGCCGCCGTGGGAATCACCTGTGTTCCCACCACGGTGAGCCCGAAAACATTTCCCAGACGGCTTTCAAGCAGACTGCGATCCGCCAGTACCGAGCCCGGAGGAATGCGTACGGGCAATAATTTGGCACGGCCGTGGGTCAACAGATCCATCTCATCCCGGGTGACAATCTGCGGTTCGGTCACAAGAGCCTTTTGAACCAAGGCTTCCAATCCTTTCTTTTCGCCCTGGAGCAGCAGACGATCCCCTGCAGCAAAGCGATGGTTCCGGGCATCCCGGATGGCCTTGCCCTCGGGGTCTTGCAGGGCCAGCACATGGACCTGGTGCAGACGTCGCAATTCGCTTTCGGCCAGAGTGGCACCCAAAAGAGAGGAGTCCTCAGACACGCTGCAATGGGCAATGATCATTTGCTGGAAAATCATCTCTTGGGCTGAATCAAAGGATTCTATCTGAAGATGCTGACTGCCGTTGAATTGCTGAACAATGTCAGCCTGGCCGTGCATGATAAGTTCATCACCCCGTTGCAGAATTTCTGTGGGGGGAGGGGCAAGGATCAGCACCCCTTTTCGCTGCAGCGCCACCACGGTGACAAAAAGGGCCGAACCAAAACGGCTCTCGGCCAGGGTCCGACCCGCCAGGGGTGATCCGGGCCGAATCCGGGTGGTAACAAGATGCGCGTCCAGCCCGTAGGGGGCTGCATTTGGAAGGCCGCTGCTGTCGGAGGTCTTTTGGGAACCTGCAGGCAGCAAAAAGCGTCCCACCGTTACCATAAATAAAATACCGGCCACCACAATTGCCCCCGTAATGGGGGTAAAATCAAAGATTTTGAAGGCCTCAAAGCCGGCCCTGTGCAGGATATCGGTGGCAATGATATTGGGAGCGGTGGAGATCCCGGTAAACGGGCCCCCAAGAAGACATCCGAGGGAAAAGGGCATCAACAGCCGTGCAGGTTGACGACCGCTGCGCCGGGCCAGATCCATGGCCGTGGGCAAAAGAATTGCAGCAACCGTCGTGGTGTTGATGAGGGCTGAAAAAAGGCTTGCCGTGACCATCAAAACCACCATGAGCACCACTTCGCTTCCCTTGGAAAACCGCTGGAGTGGCTGTCCTATGCGATAGGCGATACCGGTGCGGGTCAGCCCTGCGGAAAGGATGAACATCGCCCACACCGTGACCACCGCCGGGCTGCTGAATCCTGCCAGGGCTTCTTCCGGGCTGAGGAACTCAAGCAGTGCCAGGGCCGAAAGCACGAGCAGGCCGACAAGATCCACGGACAACCATCCTCCGATGAAGACGATGAGGGCCATGAGGACAATTGCCAGCAGCAGAATTAATTGAACAGTCATACTAGTGCTCCGTTTAAAATACCGGAAAGAAACAGGTTATTTTCAGGTGTAAAATAAAATTGCGTGTACAGAAAATTTGTTTTTTTGTATGGCACATTCTTTATTATTGCGTCACAATTTTTTATACAGCAATTCTTTGCGCCGGGCATACGCCCGTCATTATATCCGGGACAGGGGAGAGTGGTTGACAAGGTGTTCTGCCAGTGAGGGAACCTCGGAAGATACCTTGGGGTCCAGGCGTTTCAACCAGCGTTTGGGGATTTGACAGCCCCCGTAAAGTGCGCCGGCAAGCATACCGGCCAGGGCCCCGGTGGTGTCTGCATCTCCTCCCTGGTTCACTGTACCCACAAGGCACTCTTCAAAGGTCTGTGTTGAAAATAGAAAATGAAATACGGTCTGCACGGTATCCACAACATAGGCCGAGCTGTTTTTGGGATAGGGATGATAGCGAAACTTCGGGTGTGCAATGACAAACTCGTCGACAAGGTCACGAAGCTGGTTCTGTGTGGCTCCCATAATGGCGTGATGAACCAGGCGGCCAAAAAATATACATGCCGCATCGGACAGGGGGTTGTTGTGGGTAAGGTGGGCCTGCTCCACGGCATAACGAGCAAGACGTTCTTCATCTCCCAGGCTGTAAAGGGCCACGGGAATCATGCGCATCAATGCACCGTTGCCTGCATCCCACTGGCTTGGCGGGACCTCAAGACGGTGATGTACAATGTAGTTTTTGATGCCCCTGGAACAGGTGGAACCGATGTCAACCGGGCGACTTCTCATCCATTGGGCAAAACCTTCAGCAATGGCTGATAAATTCCAGCCGTCGGAATTTTGAATGACCCGCCCCATCCAGATGGACATTTCAGTATCGTCGGTCACTTGCCCGGGCTTGAGATAGAGCCATCCTTTCCCGATAATCTGGTTGTGTACGCCAAATTTAACTTTAATTTCCCGGGAGGTCATGAATTCTGTGGTGGCTCCCAGGGCATCTCCCAGGGCAACCCCCATGAATGCTGCCTTGGCTTTGTCCACAACTTCCTTCCAGTCAGGTGGTTCACTGTTTTTCATTTGGATTACAGATTCCTTATTTGCCCATGGTTATTGGATTATCAAGTTTTTTTTATATGAAAAAGCAGCCTCCAAGGCAACCTCAGCAGAGCCGCCCCCCCCGATGGGCAATAGGAACCGGACAATCGAGCTGTCTACAGTTCCGGTTCGGGTCCATTGCCCGTCGGGGGAGCGGCGGAATAATACCATTTGGCTCCGCGTCTACGACCCATTATTCGTTGTGGATTATACCAACCGTCTGGTGATGTCATAGATTCCCCCGATGACCAGCACCTCTTCTTCGCCCCTTAGGATTCCTGCGTGGAGAAAAGAACCATCAAAGAAAATTTTTGAAACAGGCACCCTTGCTTCGAACACAAAAGTGCCAAACTCCCACGCCCGCTCAAAATCATGGGTAAATGAATTCAGGCTGTTGAGCCGGACCACGGCCCTTTGATCATCCTTCTGATCAAGGATTTCATGTTCATCAAAATCGTAGATGCCCCGGAACAGGGTGATGTGGGTGGTGCTGGGATCTCGACGTTCCATCTCGTATTGTACAAATTCATAGAGAAGATCCAGTTGTGAAAAAATGGCATTGGTTCGGGCGGCCGCCTCCATGCGGTCTGTCAGGTAGGCAAGATATTCATCACTGTCCTTTCCCGGGATATGGCCGCGATGATAGGTGGGTTGCAGCCCCATTCTGCTCTCCACCCATCCTTTTATTACGGCGCCTTCAACGGAACTTGCATTGAACAGCCATCCCCTGAGAAATCTCAGATAACTGTGTTTGAGACTGACATGATCATCGGGGGCATCTGCTTTACGCCATTGGTGAAGATGAAAGGCAACTTCCATGTAATCCTGAAATATCCTGGCCCTTTCTTCCCAGGTGGACAATTGGTCCAGCTGCTTGAAAAAATGAGAATGGGTGGTGCGAACGCCTTGAATATGCAGTTGTTGCGGGTTGTCATTGAAGGCTCTGGAACCAATAATCCATGGCGGTACATTGCACAGGCTGAATTGACAATGGGAAATGTCTTGTTCTATTTCAGACCCCTGGGGTGCTGTTTCTCCTGCCTTTGAGGTGGGGAGCGTGGTTTTTCCCACTGTGTTTTTCTCCTTTTGCGCTTTGATGGCTTATCTATTGGTTTTTTGTTTTTATCTTGCTGAACCAATAAGCAAAAAACAGACCGCCCTGTTATTGTAGATCCTAAAATACATCTTCCCCCACTTACACTACACACATTGGAATTTGTTTTAACTTCAGCCATGCCCCATATTCCGGACAATAATTTTTGTAAATATTTGGTCAGCACCCCATATGCACCTATCTTGCCCTGCTCACATAGCATTCGTATGCTACGCAGTCCCCAATACTCGAATATGGGGCACTGGCCAAATATTTATATTACGAACCCGAATATTTACTAATCTTTAATTATTTAGTTCGAAATTGAAATTAGTTTTATATATTAATTCGAAAATGTAATTATTTTATGATTGCCGTTGTTCTATTGTTGTGGTTATTGTGAGATAATTGTTTCTAATATCAGGATTTTATGATGTCTTTTTTAGCCGTATGATCTGGTGGCATCCAGCGTGCATATCAAGTTGTTCACATTTAAAATAAAGGAGGGTAAGACAATGTCGGTAAATGATGCAAGGAGATTCATTCACTTAATTCCAGGGAATCATGGGCTCAGGACTATGCTGAATCGGTGTGAAAATTACGAAGAAATTCAGGCGCTTCTTGGGGGAAATGGGCTTAAATTTAATTCGGATGAGTTTGTTGACGCCTGGAACAGTGAAGTGGCCAACTCACAGACAAAAGAATGCCATGACGAATTCAATGATCTGCGGATGTGGTGGGAACTGCTGAATCGCTTTTGAACGGCCTGTTTTGGATCAGCGACCTCCCCCCAAAGCCGGAGGAACCATGTCCCAGGAAATTTAAATGGGATACAATTTTACATATCTCCCACCTCAAGACCCACTTGTACAATGATCCCAGCAGATCCAGGTATCGTTTGACATAAAATTAGTTAATGTCCGGTTAGGTTTTTTGCGTAGATCCCTTGCTGTTTTTTTTATACCGCCTTCCGGAGCAATGTTATCACGGGTAAAGTCATCCTGCTTAAGGATCTGAAGCATATGACGAGCTGAGACATGCTCTTCGAGGTGATAGAAAACCAGAATTTTGAGTTGTTCCTGGAAGGTTATTTTAAGTGGTCTGTCTCCACTGAACTCAAGTATAGGGATGTCAGGGGCCAAGTTCACCACTGGTTGAATTCACCTTTGTTTTTGCACGCAAGAACCTAACCGGACACTACTGAAAAAATTTATAATTTTTTTTGCATCGGAATCACTTGCAAAAAGATAACCGGACATCACTGTTAAAAAATAGATTGACATTAGACTGTCAGGTCATGTATATGACCCTGCGGTCATTTTATGACCCTGTAGTTCAATATATTTACTTAGTGGTCACTTCTCCAGCTGAAATGGCCCTTGGTATTCAAAAACAGGGACGGTACCCATGGCGAAGATCAGCAGGAAAAAAGAGTTGCTGGACAGCATGATCAAGGAAGAAATAACAACAGCGGTTCTGGATCTTATTTCCAGAAATCAACCGGTTACAATGAGTGTTATTGCCGCACGGTGCGGGGTGGCAAAAGGCACCCTGTACAATTATTTTACGAGTAAAAAGATGCTGATCAACCATGTACACAAGGCCATTATAAAGCCCAAGCTGGAAAACAACCGGGTCATCTTTGAGTCAGAAAATTCGCCAGAGGTGAAACTGTATGATTTTATTGACTCTGTGTTCAATTTCCATGATGCCTATCCCCTCTACTTTCAATTTATTCAGAGCCAGAGAACCGCATCTGAATTTGGCAAAGAAAAATTTGAAACGGTCATCCATCCCCTGGTCAGACTTTGCAGGGAAGGAACTCAAAAAGGAATATTTGTTGACCTTGATCCGTTTGTAATGGCCTCAATGATTTTCGGCACGATAATAGGCCCGTTGGAGACCCTCCAGAATCGGAAATATAGTGACTGGGATATGGAAAAAATAAAAAAAGATGTCATCTGTCTTCTGGACAGAATGATTGTGAAGCAACAGGAGAAAGTATGAAAGTAAGATTTTTTTCAGGTATCATTGCAGTGGTTCTTATCGGCCTTTGCTGTTTTTGGATTGCAGACCACAACTCCATGGCCCAGGCCCGGATTGAAAATTCCAAAGCCACCCCTGCCCCCCCGCCTGTGGAGGTAAATATTTACACTGTGAAAGCAGAAGATCTGGTGTTTACCAGGGATTTGCCTGGTCGGACATCCGCCTTTCAGGTTGCAGAGATTCGGCCCCAGGTTACCGGGATTATTCTCAAGCGTCTTTTCACCGAGGGAAGTTACGTTGAAAAAGGGCAGCAGTTGTACCAGATTGACCCGGCCACCTATAAGGCCGCATATGATTCTGCAGCAGCCGGCCTCACCGAAGCCCGGGCAGATCTTAAAGCCGTGGAGCCCAAGGCAAAACGGTATGCAAAACTGGTTAAAATGGGCGGGGTCAGCCAGCAAGAATATGATGATGCCGTGGCCCGACTTGCCCAGGCCCGGGCAGGGGTTGCCGTTGCCAAGGCCAATCTGGCAACTGCCAAAATCAACCTGGATTACACAAAGGTGTTTGCTCCCATCTCCGGACAGATCGGCAGATCCTCTGTCACCAAAGGTGCCCTGGTTACGGCCAACCAGACAACGGCCCTTGCCACCGTTCAAAATCTCAACCAGATTTACGTGGATGTGAATCAGTCCAGTGGGGAACTCATGAAACTGCGACGTCAGATGAAATACCGGGACAGGAATCCCGAGGCAATGCTGATTCTGGACAATGAAATCCAGCCCTTCACCGTTAAGGGGACAATCATGTTTTCTGATGTAACTGTGGACCCGGGTACGGGCATGGTTCAACTTCGTATTCTGTTTCCTAATCCAGACAGAGAACTTTTGCCGGGGCTTTTTGTCAGGGCCAGGGTGGAACAGGCCCGCCAGGACAGTGCCATAACCATTCCCCAACAGTCTGTGGTCAGAAATGCCGACGGTTCCACTTTTGTGTGGGCCGTTGATGCCGACAATACGGTACGAACCCGAAATGTCACCCTCTCAAAGGCCATTGGCGATAAATGGCTGGTCACCACAGGACTTACGCCGGGCGACCGGATTGTCACAGCAGGATTGCAGAAAATTCGTCCCATGGCAAAGGTTACCCCTGTGGAAACCAACCCTCCAATGGTTGATGCGCTTAAAAAAGCTGAAGTTTAATTTTTTACTGCAATCCATTGTAGTTAAAATTTCCATGGGCCAGCTTTTTACAGGCCCATCAACCTTTGAAAGGTTAATCATAGTTAATAACAGGAAAAAAGAATGTCCAGGTTTTTTATAGAAAGGCCCATCTTTGCATGGGTGATTGCCATCGTCATCATGCTGGCCGGACTATTTGCCGTACTGACCTTGCCGGTGGAACAGTACCCTAAAATTGCCCCTCCCAGCATCAGCATCACCACCGCCTATCCCGGTGCATCGGCCCAGGTAGTGGAAAACAGCGTTACCCAGGTGATTGAACAGAACTTGACCGGAATTGATTACCTAAGATATTTCTCCTCTGCCAGCGACTCCAGCGGCCAGTTGAGCATTACCCTTACCTTTGAGCCCGAGGCAGATCCGGATATTGCCCAGGTGCAGGTCCAGAACAAGGTTCAGACCATCATGAGCCTGCTTCCCCAGGAGGTCCAGACCCAAGGAGTTACGGTGAGAAAAGCCTCCAAAAGTTTTTTGCTGGTGGCTGGAATTTATTCTGAAGATGGCCGGATGAGCGGCAATGATATTTCCGATTATATCAAATCCAATCTGGCTGAAACCATCAGTCGGGTCCAGGGCGTTGGAGATCTGAACGTGTTCGGCGAGCAGCATGCCATGCGGATCTGGCTCAACCCGGAAAAGCTCCACGCCTTAAGCCTCATGCCTTCGGATATAAAGGCGGCCATCAAGGCCAGAAATGTGGACGTCACCGCGGGCCAGCTGGGGGGCTCTCCCTCCGTTGTCGGCCAGCAGCTCAACGCCTCCATCTCAGTCCAGTCCAAGCTGAGCACGGTTGAAGATTTTGAAAATATCCTGATCAAGGTGAACAAAGACGGCTCCCAGGTTCGATTAAGGGATCTGGCCCGGGTGGAACTGGGGGTTCAATCCTATAACCGCATTGCCAGGTACAAGGGCATGGAGGCCTCGGCCATGGCCGTCAGCCTCTCCACCGGGGCCAATGCCCTGGATACAGCCCAGCGGGTCAAGGATAAGATCAAGGAGCTGTCTGCCTTCATGCCCCAAGGCCTGAAAGTATCCTATCCCTACGATACCACCCCCTTTGTCAAGCTTTCCATTGAAGAGGTGGTAAAAACCCTGATTGAGGCAGTCTTCCTGGTTTTCTTTGTCATGTACCTGTTTTTACAGAACTTCAGGGCCACTCTGATTCCCACCATTGCCGTTCCCGTGGTGCTCCTTGGCACCTTTGGGGTGTTGTCTGCCTTTGGGTTCAGCATCAATGTGCTTACCATGTTTGCCATGGTTCTTGCCATCGGCCTTCTGGTGGACGACGCCATTGTGGTGGTGGAAAACGTGGAACGGGTCATGGGAGAAACCGGTCTGTCCCCCAAAGAGGCGACTCGGCAGTCCATGTCCCAGATCACCGGTGCCCTTGTGGGCATTGCCATGGTTCTGTCCGCCGTGTTTATTCCCATGGCATTTTTCAGCGGAGCCACCGGTGCCATCTACCGCCAGTTTTCCATTACCATTGTGTCTGCCATGGCCCTGTCCGTTATCGTGGCCCTGGTGTTGACCCCTGCTCTGTGCAGTACCCTTCTCAAACCGGTGGAAAAGGGTCATCACCAGGGCAAAAGTGGATTTTTTGGCTGGTTCAACAAAAGCTTTGATGCCGGAAAGTCCGTCTACCGCAAGAGTGTGGGATACACCGCATCCAGAGGGTTCAGGTTCTTCATTGTTTATCTTCTCATTGTGGTCGGGCTGGTGTACATGTTCAGGGAGTTGCCCACCTCATTTCTGCCCGATGAAGACCAGGGTACCATGATGTTGATGGTCTCTGCTCCTCCGGGGGCCACCATGGAACGAACCCTGGAGAGTATTAAACAGGTGGAGAATTATTTTCTTAATGAGGAGGCAGAAAATGTTGAGGGGCTGTTTACGGTAACGGGATTCAGTTTTGCCGGAAATGGTCAGAATGTGGGGCTGGGATTTGTTCAGTTAAAGGACTGGGAAGAGCGCCACCGCCCCGACCAGAAATCTACCGCCATTGCCCAGCGGGCCATGAAAAATCTGTATGGTATCAAGGATGCCATGGTGTATGCCTTTATTCCCCCGCCCATCAATGAACTGGGAAATGCCACCGGATTTGATTTTCAGCTCGTGGACCGGGCCGGAGTGGGGCACGACACCCTGGTTGCGGCCAGGAACCAGATGCTGGGTATGGCCTCCCAGAACCCTGAACTCGTTGGGGTCCGGCCAAATGGGTTGTCCGATGTTCCCCAGTATAAACTCGATATTGACTATGAAAAAGCCGAAGCCCTGGGAATCTCCACCTCGAATATTATTTCTGTCCTGTCCACTGCCTGGGGTTCATCCTATGTCAATGACTTTATGGACAAGGGCCGGGTAAAAAAGGTTTACATGCAGGGGGATGCACAGTTCAGAATGCTACCGGAAGATGTAAATAACTGGTATGTCAGAAATTTAAACGGGGAAATGGTCCCCTTCTCCTCATTTGCCACAGCAAGGTGGAGCTATGGCTCTCCTAAACTGGAACGCTACAACGGCAGTGCTTCCCAGGAAATACTGGGTGCACCTGCCCCCGGGGTCAGCTCGGGTGAGGCCATGAAGATCATAGAGGATATTGCACAAAAACTGCCCACGGGGATCGGGCTTGAGTGGACCGGCATCTCCTATGAAGAGCGGACAGCAGGATCCCAGACAACGCTTTTGTACGCCATTTCCCTTCTTTTTGTGTTCCTCTGTCTTGCGGCCCTTTATGAGAGCTGGACTATCCCCCTGGCGGTGATGCTGGTGGTGCCCTTGGGGGTTATAGGATCTGTGGGGGCAACCCTCTGGGCCGGACTTTCCAATGATGTTTATTTTCAGATTGCCCTCCTGACTACCATTGGGCTTGCTGCAAAAAATGCCATTCTCATCGTGGAGTTTGCCAAGGATCTCCATGAAAAGGGGGCGGATCTTATCACCGCGGCCATGGTTGCCTCGGAGCAGCGTCTGCGGCCCATTCTCATGACCTCCTTTGCGTTTATCCTGGGGGTTACCCCCCTTGCCGTGGCCGACGGTGCCGGTTCTGCCAGCCAGAATGCCATTGGCATTGGGGTGATCGGTGGAATGCTTGCGGCCACATCCCTTGCCCTTATCTTTGTTCCCCTCTTCTTCGTGATTCTGGAGAGGATGACCGAAAACCGAAAAAAGGCCGGACAGGTCCCTAAAGAGGTCAGTTATGTCCAATAAAAATATGCGGGCGGCCATCATGGCCGTCTTGATGATGATGACAGCCGGGTGCGCCATGGTACCGAAATACAGACAACCCGCCCTGCCGGTGGCTGATAGCTGGCCCATGGAAATGCCGGGCCAGCCCGGAGCGGGGAGCGCCGGGGAACCTATCACCCGTATCACCCCCCCGGTTGCGGACATCGCCTGGAAGTCCTATTTTGAATCACCTGCTTTAAGGGAGTTGATTTCAAGGGCCCTGAACCATAACAGGGACTTGAAAATAGCCCTGCTGACCATTGAACAGGCCAGGGCTGCATACCGTATCACCCGGTCTGACAGCCTGCCCGTGGTCTCCGGGGGAACCTCCTTTACCCGCCAGGGGGTGCCTGAAGATGTCAGTTCCACGGGCAGCTCTTATGTTAGCTCCACCCTTGGGGTCAATGTGGGGCTCACCGCCTATGAACTGGATTTTTTCGGCCGGGTAAAAAGCCTGAACAAGGAGGCCCTTGAAACCTACCTGGCCACAGAGGAAGCTGCCGTTAACGTGCGCATTGCCCTGATTGCTTCCATGGCAGATGCTTATCTGAATTGTCTTGCCAACAGGAAACTGCTTGATCTTGCACAGGATACCTTCAAGGCCCAGGAAGAAACCTATGCCGTCATCAAGGGCAGATACGAAGTGGGATCTGCCTCACAGCTGGATCTGGCCCAGGCCGCCACATCCGTTGAAAGTGCAAAGGTTTCCATTGCCCGGTACAAGAGGCTGGTGGCCCAGGCCGTCAATGCGGTAACGCTTTTGGCCGGTACCTCGGTGGTCGATATTCTGGACAGCGGCGATACCATTGACACTTTGAAATTCATGGAAAAACTTCCCATTGATCTGCCCTCTATGGTGCTTTTGAAGCGTCCTGATATCATGGCGGCAGAACACCGTTTAAAGGCGGCAAATGCAGATATCGGGGCAGCCCGGGCTGCACTGTATCCCCGTATCACTCTCACCGGTGCGATGGGGCTTGCTAGCGATGATCTGTCTTCTTTGCTGGGGTCGGGGGCTGCCTATGCATGGAACTTTGCCCCCTCGTTGTCCATCCCCATTTTCAACCGGGAGGGACTCAAGGCAAACCTTGAAAAGGCCTCGGTGAATGAAAAAATCGCTGCTGCCGAATATGAAGCTGCGGTTCAGGCGGCATTTAAAGAAGTGGCCGATCAATTGGCCGCAAGAAAGACCTATGGGGATCAGATGACGGCCCAGAATGCCCTGGTGGATGAAACCCGGAAAACCTATATTCTTTCCCGGGCCAGGTACCAGAACGGGATTGACGATTTCTTGTCGGTGCTGGACTCCCAACGATCTCTTTTTGCCGCCGAGCAGTCAGCCATTACGGTGCGTCAATCTTACCTTAGTAATCTTGTTCATCTGTATAAGGTGCTTGGGGGTGGGCAGATTTAACTTCAGGAATTTTGTGATCAAGACGGGCAGGCACCCCTGATGGTTCCTTTTTTTGTACTTATAATCATGACAGAGTTCTGGTTCACATTAAGATATTCTTTCAACTTTAATGTTAAGGGTCTGTGCAATTCGTTTGGCCATTTCAGGTGTAAGACGGCGTTTTCCCCGTTTTTCTGACGGATTCCAATCATAGTCACTTATCATACTTTTCCCAAGGTTGAAAAATTGTGCCAACTTTTTTGCACCGGACCATCAGAATCAGATGATGCAATTATTGTCTGATCCTGAAAAAGCCGCTGGTTTTGCACGGGTGGTGTTCGATTTGGTGAATCAGACATTTTGATCGATTGATATATTCGAATGGTTTGACCTCAAGAGGGTTTACCAAGGAGCCTGTCAAATATAAATTCAATATTGTTTTTGACAGGCTCATAGCTTTTATGAACCTGCATCATCATAATCGCCCCTTCCCATGAATTCTGAATAAAGGCTGCAAGTCCTTCAGGGTCAATTTCAGGATCAATTTCTCCACAATTTTGAGCTTCACGAATCATTCTGGCGTAAAGGGTTTGCCACATATCAAAGGCATTTCGTATGGCCGCGCCCATGTCAGGGCTGTGGTTCAAGACTTCATGGCTTAATTTGGCAACAAGACACCCGCTTCCGAAGGTTTGTTCCGGATAAAATTCGAGGCATGAGGTAAAGCTTGCCTTTAATCTTTCCAGAGGCGTTTTTGATCTGTCTTCAAGGAAAATTTGAATGGTTGCTGCATGCTCATGGGCAAAGGCATCAATCACTGCAATCCCGAAATCTTCTTTTGATTTGAAATAATAATAGAAGGACCCCTTGGGAACACCCACAGAATCAAGAATCTCTTTAATCCCCACAGAGTGATAGCTTTTTTTCAGCATGGCCTCCATACCGGCCCGGATCAGTTTCTGCTTAGTATCTTTTTTCATAATGATGATTATAGACCTGTCGTCTATATATTTCAAGTCGTCAAACAAATTATCTGTTTCATTGCCAGTGATTTATCCACAATTTTTTGTTTTTATTTTTAATAACGGTCAAGAAATATAGGGTCGTAGACGCGGAGCCAAATGGTATTATACCGCCGCCCTCCCGATGGACAATGGGCCCGGACCGGAACTGTAGACAGCTCAATTGTCCGGTTCCTATTGCCCATCGGGGGGGCGGCTCTGCTGAGGTTGCCTTGGAGTCTGCCTTTTCATATAAAATATCTGAAATATTTTAAACATACGTCTTCTATTCCCATTTTTTATGCTGAAATAGCTTGAACCCCAATGATCCGGCAGATAAAAAATGTTGACAAGTGTAGTCAATCGGTCTATTTTTAATCGCAATTATGACGGGATATTGATTTGAAGCTCAATTAAATAGCAATATTTATAATAGACAATCGGTCTATTAAACAATTAAGAGGAGAACCCATGACGAATTTTATAGATACTTTAAAAGACAGAAGAAGTATAAGAAGGTACAAGTCAGAGAATCTTTCCGAGGATCACTTGAATCAGCTGCTTGAAGCCGTGCAATGCTCACAGTCCTGGGCAAATAGCCAGGTATGGGAACTGATTGTTATTAAAGATCCTGGAGTGAAGTCTAAGATAAGAGAAACCGTTCCAGGGAAGAACCCTTCATTTGCAGCCGTTGAAAAAGCACCTGTTCTTTTTGCGCTGTGTGGAAAAACAAAAACATCGGGCTATTTTGACGGAGAACCCGGTTCCAGGCTTGGCGACTGGATGATGTATGATCTTGGGCTTGCAACGCAGAACCTATGCAATGCCGCCCATTCACTTGGGCTTGGCACAGTTGTTGTGGGCTGGTTTGATCACGCCAAGGCGGCACAAATCCTTAAGGTACCGGAAGGGTATGAACTTGTCTGCTTAATTCCTGCGGGTTATCCTGATCACAAGGGAAGTTCTCCGGAAAGAAGGCAAATAAGTGATTTTACCCATGAAAATTATTTCAGCAAATAAAGGAGAGAAAAAATGGCTAAATTAACCATCGTCGCAAATATCATCACCAAAGCTGACAAGATTGATCTGGTAAAGGCGGAGCTTGAAAAACTGATTGATATCACCCGGGCTGAAGAGGGGTGTATCAATTATGATCTGCATCAGGATAATGAAAACCCGGCTCACTTTCTGTTCTATGAAAACTGGGAATCCCGTGAATTATGGCAGAGCCACATGGCCAATGAACACCTGGCGGCCTATTTGGCTGCAACGGAAGGTGCTGTTGAGAGCTTTACCGTGAATGAGATGAGCAAAATAGTATAAGAGAGACCATACAAAAGTAATTTTGTATGCACACAAATCATTTGCCCAGATGGATAAGTCAGACCGTATTCGGGCGCGTTATTAGCATGCCTGTCTTCGATTTGTTTCAAATGACTTTCTGACCAACACATCCCTGCGGGGGCGATTTGCAATTCCAGCAAAAACTATTCAATGGCATCAAGAATCATTGCCGATGCCATTGATAAAAAATGCTAAAGCGACATAACCTTGACAATTTATCAAAAAAACATGCTAAATATGTGCCTTACTGGACATAATCCTTATGTGCTTCATTGGAAATTTTTTTTGACGGTGGCACGGTATCAGGTCTGTATTTATGGGTAGTACGTAAATATTCGCCCAGCATCCCATTCCCACCTTTTTGGGTCTGCTCACATAGCATTGGTATGCTAAGCGACCCCAAACAGGCGAATATGGGATACTGGCCAAACATTTACATTAGCAAACCGAATATTTACATTGCAACTCATAAAATTGATCTATGTCAATGACATTCGTGTGGATTCTAATTTAAGTTGCTTTACAAATCATTTTCTTAATGGAGGGAAAAAATGCTTCGCGTATTTGACCAGGCCATTGTTACTCCAGATCAATTTGTCGTTACCCTGGAACTGGTTCCAGGACGTCAGTCCACAGGAAGATCCGTTGACACCATTGTGGGTATTGCCAGGGATGCATTTGATGATGGGCGGATTTCAGCGGTTTCCATCACAGATAATCCCGGTGGCAACCCCTCCCTGAGCCCGGACGTTCTTGGCCATGAGATTTTTCGATATGGCATGGATGTCATTGTTCATTTTGCCTGTCGGGATATGAACCGGGTGGGCATGGAGAGCCGTGCCTTGCAGCTGGCACGTATGGGTATGAAAAATATACTGGCCGTTACCGGTGATTATGCCGGAAAGGGATACGGTGGACAGGGAAAGCCGGTATTTGATTTTGATTCAGTAATCCTGACAGCCATGTTGAAAAAACTCAACGAACGCCTGGAGGCCAGTGGTGATCCCGATGGTTTTTTCACAGGATGTGCCATTTCACCCTTTAAAACAACCCTGTCCGAATGTGAGGCCCAGTACCGCAAACTTGACCTCAAAGTCCAGGCCGGGGCCTCTTTTATCATCACCCAGCTGGGGTATAATGCCGATAAATTTGAAGAGCTTCTCATCAATAATCAGAATAAAGGCATCAATCTTCCCACCATGGCCTCTGTTTATCTTTTAAGCCCCCGGGCCGCAAGGGCCATGAACCGAGGCCGGGTGCCCGGTGTCCATGTCTCAGATGACCTTTTTAACACCGTTGTGAAGGAGTGGGAAATTTCCCGGGATGGTTTGAAAATGGCCATTGAAAGAACGGCAAAGCTAGGGGTAATCTTAAAGGGGCTGGGTTATCGGGGCATTCACATCGGTGGGGTTCACAAAAGTTTTAATACAGTGGGGAACATACTGAACCGGATGGATGAAATTGAGCATAACTGGCAGGATTACCTGGCGGAGTTTAAAGACCATAATCATGGTTATTATTACCTTTTTGCCCGGGAAAGAAATAAGGTAAAACCCTCCACCGTAAAACAGAAAACGATGGCGGTCCTCACCGATCATATTCCCTATTTTATCTTAAAAAGCGCCCATGGAATCTTTTTCACCCGAAATTCTCTGGCTGCTCCGCTTTACTTCCGCATGGCCGGTTTTTTTGATCAGAATAATCTCTCATGGCTGGTAAAATTGGTTCTGGAAGACCCCTTAAAAAAAATGTTTCTCTCCTGCCAGAGCTGTGGTGATTGTGGCATCCAGCACATTGGATTTCAGTGTCCGGAATCGGGGTGTCCAAAGCACACGAGAAACGGTGCCTGTGGTGGTTCCCGGGACGGGTACTGTGAGGTCAATCCTGAAAAATGGTGCATCTGGGTTCGTGCCCATCGACGATATAAACGGCAAGGGGATGAAAGCCAATTGTCATGTACGTTTGTTTCGCCGCGATTATGGGCCTTAAATCGTACTTCTTCGTGGATTAATTTTCATTTGAACAGGGATCATCAGGGGCAGAAATGAAACGTTAAACCGGGAAAACGGGGAATACACCCCTATCACTATCAGACGGGGTTTACCTCGGTATCTGAAGGTTGACAGGGCACCGGCAATGAGACATATCGCCATTGATAGTTTTGGGGATATCTGGAAAACTTCAGGTTAACCTTTTGTGTTGTCTTTTGCCGGAGCCATTTCATGTTCATTAATTTTATTGTTAAAGTCAATCAGTAATTGTGCCAGGTCGATCCTGTTTTGAATCGAAATATCTTCCAATGTATGTAGTTCTTCCATGGGACAGCCAAAACATTTGAGTTTTAATTTAATAAAAATAGTTAGAACTTGGGGATAACGTTCTAAAATTTCTTTAACCGTTGTTTCTTTTGATATGTTGACAATTCTTCTCATTTCATTTTTTTGCCATTTTAAAATCCCGATTCATAACTTTAATATTACAGATCACAATAATAGAATTTAGGACAAATTGATTTGCGCTATCGCAAATGAAATGATGTATCAAAGGCTATTTTAAAAAATAAAAATATAGTAAGGCTCCTGGCCTGGACAAGTTAGAACTGGAAAGTTTTTTCCCTTCTCTTGCCAAAATAACACGAAAATAAAAGATAAAAATCTAAATTTCTTCTGAAAATTCTACTATTTTATGCGGTTCAAGGATAATAATCTGTCCCTTACTGGTTTTCAACCACCCTTTTTTTTCCCACATGCTTAGAACCCGGCTGACCGTAAACAGTGTTGTGCCGATATATTCGGCAATGTCCTTTCGGCTTAACGGAATATCAATACAGATACCATTATTATTTTTTTTTCCTGAAGTTCGAACAAAACGCATTAAAGTTCTTGCGACCCTCTGTTCCACCTGTTGGGTGCACAATTCCATATATCGAATCTGCATATCATCCAGTTGTTCCAATACAATGGATAATGCATTTATTGTGACACGTGGGAATTTTTCCATTATTTTTAAAATTTGAGAGCGGTTCCAGGCCACGACCGTGGATGGTTCCATGGCCTGGGCAGTAACTGGGTATTCCTTTTGTTTCATGATGGCAAGGGCTGCTGTCATATCTCCCGGAGAAATATAACGAAGGGTAATCTCTTTCCCATCTTCGGTGACCTGACTCAGCTTAAGTGTTCCCTGTTTTACCCAGAAGTAGTTTTTTGCAGGATCTCCCTGGTAGAATAAAATCGCCTTGGGTTTAAGAGGTTGTGTGGAACCGATACAGATGATTTCATTGATTTGATCGGCAGGTAAATTCTTAAAAAGTTCAGATTTACTGAAATTATCAATCATATGATCATGGGTGTTCATAAAATTATTTTCCCGTTGTCTGTGGTATTTTGTGCCCAACCCCGTATTTAGTATTGATGGACGAGAATATTTAAACAAAAGGATAATCCATAAAAAGTGATCCATGTCAATGAAATTAGTGTAGAATGTGTTCTGAGTTGCACAATAACTATGGGCTGTTCATGATGCTGGTAAAATCAGAGCCTGATCATCTGTTTTTTCTATAAGGCCCAAATCCCCCATGATCAGATACATGCAGGGGATTACCAGGAGTACCATGACCGTACTGGCCATGAGTCCGAAGGTGGCACTCACCACAAGGGGAATCAATATCTGGGCCTGCAAGCTCGTTTCAAACAACAATGGCAGAAGACCGGCAATGGTGGTGGATGATGTCAAAATCACCGCCCTGAATCTTTCCCGGCTTGCCCGGGCAGCAGCGGTGTGAAGGGACATCCCCTCTTTGCCTGCCTGTTTCAGGAAGATGACAAGCAGGATGGAATCATTGACCACCACCCCTCCAAGTGCAATAAATCCCAGCAGGCTGGGCATGCTGAAGGCAATTCCCATCAAAGCGTGGCCCCAGATAACCCCGATGAGGGAAAAGGGAATGGCCATCATGACGATGAGGGGTTCCGTGTATGTCCTGAACTGAAAACTGAGCAGTAAAAAAATACCGATGAACCCCACCCCCATGGATCCCAGCATGGACATCCGGGCGGTGTTGGTTTCCTTTAATGAGCCGTCGATGGTGAGTTTTAAATCCGGATATGTTTCATGAAATTCATTGAGATATGTTTTGTTAAAAAGGGCGATGAGTTCATTGGTGTTGAGTTGGCGGGTATCCACATCCCCGCGCAGGGTAACGGCCCGCATGCCGTTGTGGCGGGCGATCCTTGCCCATCCCTTTTCCTCTTTCCACTCCACCACTGCCCCCAGGGGGACCTGTCGTCCATGGGCCGTGACAAGCTTGAAGTTTTCTATGTCATGGAGGCTGTTGCGGTTCACTCCGGCCAGCCTCACCTGGATTTCATAGGCTTCCGCTCCCACTTGGATTTCATCGGCCTCAAGACCCTGGAAGGCCGCCCGGAGCTGGTTTGCGGTTTCAGTGGCATCAATGCCGATGCCATGGGCCTCTTTTCGTATCTTCATGCGCAGTTCAGGTTTTCCGGGTCGCAAATCATCGGCCAGGTTGACCACGCCCTGGAACTGAGCAAACCAGGTTTTTAAATCGGTTACGGCCTGCTTCATTTGATCAAGATCTTTGCCCCGCAGTCGTAATTCAATGGGCTGCCCCCCCGGACCAAACCACGGTTTGCTCAAGTTCAGGCTCAATACATCGGGCAGGCTTCCAATTTCGCTTCGCCAGAAGGCAAGATATTCGTCGATGCTGCCGGATCGTTGTTCGGCGGTGAGCAGATCAACGGTGATGGTGGCCACATGGGGTCCATTTTCAAAGCTGTCTGTATTTTGGTTGTACTGAACATAGGTGTTTCGGACCAGGTCCCGGGTTTCCGGCTGAATTGTCTTGAATTTCAGGTTTGTCCGATCAAGGGCTGCCAGAATCTGGTCCACCACGGTTTGTGTGCGTTTCAGGGGGGTGCCCTGGGGCATCAGCAACCGGGCCACCACCACATCTCCCTCCATCTCTGGAAAGCCCTGGAATTTTATTTTTCCAGATGCCAGCATTCCAATGGAAAGAATAAACAGCCCCAGGATAAAACCCAGAAAGGGGTATCTCCATTTCAATAAAAAGTCGATGCTCCGGCCCAGAAGGCGATCCCTCATCCAGTTGAAAAAGAGATCAAACCGGTCCCGTAACGCGTTTTGTGTGTCAGAATCAGGCCGGTTCATGGCATGGTGGAGATGGGCAGGTAAAATCCAGAACGCCTCAACCAGGCTGACGGTCATGACCAGGATGAGCATCAGGGGAACCACCTTGAGGACATTTCCAATCTGACCATGGATAAAGGCCAGAGGACCCAGAATACAGAGGGTGGAGATAAAAGAGGAGATAACCCCCGCCGCCACTTCTTGGGTTCCGTCCGTTGCCGCCGCAAGGGGCGATTTCCCGTTGCGCCGGTGAACCATGATATTTTCGGCAATGACAATGGCGTCATCCATGATCAATCCCAGGGCCATGAGCATTCCCACCATGGTGAACATGTTTATGCTCAACCCGGTAAAGGGAATAAGAAAAAAAGCCCCCAAAAAAGAGACGGGCAAACCCATGGCCACCCAGAAAGAAATACGAATATTAAAAAAGAGCCACATGGTTGCAAATACCAGCACCAATCCCTGGATTCCGTTGATGATGAGCATATTGAGGCGGTCTTTTAAAATAGTTGTCTCATCCTGGGTAATGGTCAATTCCATCTGGGGGTGACGTATTTTTTCATCCTCCACAAAGGCTTTTACCTTTTCGGCCACCCGGATGGCATCCTGCGTATTTGATTTTTCAATTTTCAAGAGGGCAATCTGTCTGTCTCCGGACATGATTTTATCTTCATCATGTTCAAACAGATCCTGGATGTCGGCAATGTCTCCCAGACGGATTATACCGCCCTTTTCGGTGTCAAGGATGATCAGATTTTCAAGGGTATCGGGGGTGCGTCGTTGATCCACAAGGCGCAGGATAATGTCCCGTTCACGGGTTTCCAGGATTCCCAGGGGAATATCCCGGTTCCGGGAGGCAATGCGATCTGCCACCTGGGCTGCACTGAGTCCCAGGCTTTGCAGTGCCCCCTCGTAAAGGGAAACCCGGATCTGGTGATCGGAAAACCCCTCTATATTGATCAGGGAAATTCCGGCCTCCTTTAACCGGTCCTTGAGATCTTCGGCATAGGCCTTGAGACCCGTCAGGTCCATGGGGCCTGAAACCAGCAATGACAGTACCGGATCGGTCCGACCTAACTCAGTTATGACGGGGGCTTCAACCTGTGGTGGGAAATCATCAATTGAGTCAATTCCCGTTTCAATGTCCCGCAAAAAGGTCTGGATATCGCCTTTTATATCCATTTCAACCACAATTGCGGCCATTCCTTCCCTGGCATCCACCCGGATCTCTTTTACAAAACTGATCCCGTCAATGGCGTCTTCCACGCGGCGGCCGATCACCTCTTCCACCTCCTGGGCCGTGGCACCGACATAGCGGATGCGGATCTCAACTTCGCTGGGGGCAAAATGGGGCTGGGTTTCCCTCAGTATCCGGGGGGCGGACAGGGCACCGGCAATGAGGAATGCTGCCATTAACAGGTTGGCCGCCGTGGGGTGCCGGGTAAAAAAACGAATCATTGGTCCATCCTCCCGGCCTGGCTTTGGGCCTTTACATCTTGTTCCAGGGGCGCATCAATCATGGGGGTGACTTTCATCCCGATGATGGCAGGCGTGGGATCTGAGACCACAACCATCTCCCCCGGTGACAGGCCGGATTGGATTACGGCCACATCCGATTGGACAAAATCCACCTGAACTTCTCTCTTTTGAAGCCGATTGTCTGAATCCACAATAAAAACGCTTTTATTGTGGACAGCCGATCTGGGAATGACCAGACGGTCTTTTTGCACCGGCCCTTGAAGTTCAACCCGGCAGAACATGCCTCCGGTCAAAGGTGGACGGATGCCGGGAATTGCTTTTTCATAGGGATTGTCAACTGCAACCACCACCCGGATTTCCCGGGTCTGATAATCCAGTGCCTCCCGCCATCGGTCTATTCGTCCATGCCATTGGACGGACCAGTCACCGCTCTGGAGACTGACCAGGACTGTCATTTTCTGAAACAGAGTTTTAAAGGTATCCGGGGTTATCCCGGACTGGACCTGTCTGGTTTTTTTCTTATCCAACAGGGTTCGAAAGGTGTCCAATGAAAATCGGGCCTCAATTTCAGTGAGTCGGGTGGCGTTGGCCTTGAAAAGTAATTGACCGGCCCGCACAAACTGGCCGGCATCCATGTTTACATCATCCAGCCGGCAGTCCATGGGGGCCTTGATGGTGGTTTTGGCCAGATCAATTTCGGCCTGCTTGAGATGGGTCTCATGCACGATGAGAGCTGACTTCAGGGCCTTTTCCTTTGATGGGATCAGGGCCAGACTGTTTTTTAATTGTTGAACCGCCTGCTGTTGTTGAAGCAATGTGCGTTGTTCCCGGTCCACCGTGTCCCGGGAGGTGGCGTTGTCTTTCAATAACTGTCTTGTTCGTTCAAAGGATTTGGTTGCCAGCGCCAGAGAGGCCTCTTCAATGGCTATTAATTTTTTTGTGTTTTGCCTGGTTTCAGCAAGCTGTTGAAGATTGGCCCTGATCTCTTGAATATTGGCCTCCAGTCGGTCGATGGTCAGATGGTACTCCCTTGGATCTATCTGGACCAATACCGTGTGGGCCGGGATCATTTCTCCGGATTTCAATTGCGGATTTATGGACAAAACCGTTCCCTGAACCTCTGAGACGGCCTCCCAGACTTTGCCGGGTTGAGCCACACCGAATCCAATGGCCCGGGGAACCAGTCCCACGTAAGAGGTTCTGATGACCCGGAGCGGGGTGACGGATTCTGTTTCTGGTTTTTTGGTGGGACCGGACCTGTGCATGACCAGATACCCCACCGCCAGAACAGCGGCAGCAACTGGCAGGATGGTCAATATCCCCTTGAATATCTTTGTTGTGATGTTTTTTATGGTCATGGGGTTGCTTTTTATGGGCATCATTTCAGGCCTTCTCTTATATAGTGACGGTTAAACTTGTCTTTTAAAGATATTTTGGGCTTGCTCACAAGATCTGCCACTTTTCATATTAACCTGTACGTTTCCCTGAGATTTTCAGAAAGTTTTTGAGTTAACAGGAATGCCTTTTCAACGGTTCTCTCTTTATCCTGGTTGACAAGACAGCAGGTGGCAGGAGATATCTGGCTTTGATTTAAAATCTGATCCAATGGAATACCTTTTTGGGTTAACGCCTTCCAGATGGTCTTCAGTTTAAAGGCAAGCAACTCAAGGTTTTCTTTTTCAAATGTTTCAATACCAGTTGGAACGATTCCCCAGACCAATATTCCGTTTCTGTCCAAAAAATTTTTAATGGAACGGGAACAGGATGAAAAGATCTCGGCATTGGTATAAACATCAAATGATAACACATCCATATCTATCCCTAAAAGGAAATCCCAATCCGGGTTGCCGCAAAGATGTATCCCCTTGGGGGAATCAATTGTGGAAAAAAACAGATCCAGATCCTTTTTGGCTTTTTGTTCTCCGTATCCGGACATGGCCGAAAAAATGAACTGCATACCGGGTTCGTCAATAAACATGAATGCGTTGGCATTTTTTTCTTTCAACCTTTTAAGCTGAATATTTATCCGTTTTGCCATGATTTCAAACATAAACGGTCTGATGGTATCGTCAAACAAGATGGGGCGATCATCCTGATCCAGAACATTAAAGCCAAAACTGACAGGGCCCTCAAGCTGCCCCCGTATTGCCGGCCTGTTCGTAAGATCCATGTCCAGAAATTTATGGTATACTGCAGAATAGGTTGGGCTGACATCAAAATATTCAGGGTCTTCAAAATGAGACATCGTTTCTTCAAACTCTTCTATGAATTTATCCATGGAAAATCTCAGAGTCTTTTTGTCCATATCAAGCACTATCCCCGGAAAATGTTCTCCTGCCTGAACATACATATCTTCATAATAGCTGTAGTTCGGTAACTGGGGCCAGAATGGAATGTCAAGACTTAATGCGGTTTTAAGTGCCTGATCCACATTCGTGTGTGGCATGACTGCCATTGCCGTGGTCATTAGATTGCCGGGTATGGTCATTTTTATTTCCCTTTTGCTTTAAATTATTGGATTATCTGACCTCTTTGTGTTTGAATGTTTTTCATTGCCTTTATCATTTTTTCCATTTTTTTGGGGTCAGCCGATCCGTTAGAACTCCATGGCAGACTGTTCTGTATTACATATCTGAGATAGGCCGATTTTGTAATTTCGTTTTGCCAGTTACCCGATATTTTGGCCATGGATATACCCATGGAAAATATGAAAATTAATATCAGGGCAATTCCGGCTTGTCCAAGTTGTACATTCCCGGGCAACAGGAAAAAGCCCAGGGTTCGTTTTTCAGGACAATTTTTCACGCAAGTCATACATGCCGTACACTCTGAAGATTGAATGCTTTTTTTCTCCCTGATCTTTATGCGGCTGGGGCATTTTTTTTCGCATATGCCGCAATTGGTACAAGTGGATGGATTCCGTTTGATTTTCCCGATACTCAAAAAGCTGAAAACTCCCAGAACAGCACCGTAAGGACATAGATATCTGCACCAGAAATAAGGAATAATAAATGACAATAAGAACAATGTAAAGATAACGATCAAGGCGGTATTTGAAATATGGGTAAAAAAATGCAGCATTTTTATATCTGCAAATTGATTGTAAGGGCTTTGAATAAACATCTCAATGCTTTGTATGGACATTTTATAAAAAATGGACCAGATAAAAAAGCCGGCCAGGGTATATTTGATGCCTCTCAGTACCATGTCCGTCCAAATCGGCAGAGCCAGTTTATGTTTAAAGGATAGGGCATTTAATTTTGCAAAAATATCAGAAAGCAGACCTATGGGGCAAACCCAGCTGCAAAACCCTTTTTTTAAGATTAAAGCTGTTAAACAGATGATTGAAAAGATTACCATTCCCGATGGATGGATGGTGTTTATTTTTCCGGTAATGAAAAAATGTTTCAGGCTGACCAGGGCGCTGATCGGCAGAAAGGCCTCGACACCGGGTGGTCTTTCAAAGCTTGGGATGTTTCCGCTTTCAAGTTGGTCGACAAATGTGTAAAATTTGATTCCAATGATTATGACGATAATGAATGACAACACTTGAGTCAGACGTCTTATTGAGAAAATCCACATTTTCATTTTGTGATTTTTAAAGAATTTTTCCATGATAGCGTCCCTTCTCCCTGAGATTTTTTCGGGCTTGGTCACAACGGCCGGCCGTCATCGCTGGCAGGTCAATTGGTTCAGGCTGGTGTTATTGGCGTTATAGGACAACAGCCTGTGTAAACGCTGAAATCAACGATAATATCAATAACACAAGTCTGCTCCATCCCCATCCCATTTTTCCTTTTAGAGCCTGTTTAAATATTACCTGCTCTTATAGCTTATTTATCAAAAAAGGAACTTGATTTAGATCAATCAATGTAAATATTTGGCTTGATCATATAAATGTCTGGACAGTATCCCAAATTTACCTGTTTGGGGCTGTGTAGCATACTGATGCTATGTGAGCAGAATGAAACAGGCTAAGATGGGGTGCTGATCAAATATTTACCAATCAACTGGAAAAACTTGATCTGAGTCAATGATTTAATTAGAAAAATTTATTATTTTTATGGCGACTGTCGCTGAGGCATCCAGTGAAATATTTTTATAAAGCAGTTTGCCTGTAAAGGATAGCCATTTTATCCGAATCTTATTACAATGAGGGGATGATATGAAATTTAGCTCACTCAACGAATGTACCCTGCCAATTTCAGACGAAGATATTTTTCAAGCCATGAAACAAATACCAGGGTATCTGGATATTACACCCTCGGATTTCAGGGAAGTTTACCTTGTGGCCTTTGCTCAGGCCATGTCCCGTGTGAAAAATGCCATTACCGCAGATCAGATCATGACCCGAGATGTCATTACAGCAAGCGAAAATACCTCGCTTATGGAAGTGGCAAAAAAAATGGCCGACAACAAGATTTCCGGTCTTCCGGTTGTCAGGGATGATCTTAGCGTTGCAGGTGTCATATCTGACAAAGATTTTTTAAAGCGGATGAACGATGACCATGCTCCGTCTTTCATGCGTGTTGTTTTACAATGCCTTGGAACCACAGGCTGTATTGCAGCTGGTTTTAAAAAACTTGTGGCGGCAGATATCATGTCTTCTCCCTGTATCACCATTGTGCCACAAACCCCTTTGATGGAAATTGCCAACCTTATGGATCAAAAGAATATCAACAGGGTCCCGGTTATTGATGATCAATCAAAACTGCTGGGGATTATTGCCCGATCAGACATTGTACAGACTATATGTTAATGGAAATAAAAAAATAGGAAATGTAATTTAATGTCGTTTTTCAGCAAAATGAGAGGGGGAGGGCAGAGCCCGCCGGCGGTTAGATTTTCAGAGATTGTCTGGTCATGGGTGGGTGCTTTCCTGGGGATAACACCGGTGGCTTTTTTAAATTATAATCTTTTCAGCGGTGATGATCTGGTTTATATTATCGGATCTTTCGGGGCTTCAGCCGTATTAATATACGGTGCGGTCAGGAGCCCTTTGGCGCAACCCAGAAATTTATTGGGCGGGCATGTTATATCTGCGGTTATCGGGGTCATTGCCTATAAATTACTTTATCCATTTCCCTGGCTTGCGTCCTCAATTGCCGTGGCCACAGCCATTGCCGTCATGCATGCAACCAGAACACTGCACCCTCCCGGAGGGGCAACTGCCTTGATTGCTGTTATCGGCAGTGAAAAAATCCATGACCTTGGGTTCTTTTATGCGGTCATTCCAGTTGGGGTCGGGGTTTTGATCATGCTGATTGTTGCCTTGATCGTCAATAATCTGGCAACCTCAAGAAAGTACCCTGAGTTTTGGTTTTAACGCTTTACAGGGGGGACTGTCTGTTTTTTTAAAATGGACATCCCCCCAGACCTGCCTTTCCCACACCGGGCAGCTCCTTCTTAAAATTCGGTTCCCATTTAAGCTTAAATAGGATCACCGGTAAACTGGTATCTGGACCGGATAGAAGGCTGATGCCTTTTGTGGGGTCTTTTCACCGGACGTTCATAGTCGTAACTCCATGGATTGTAAAGTCTGGTTTGCTTTCAAAAATAGGATGTTATTTTCGAGATGAACATGCCTGTGAAGGTCATCTTCGAACTCTTTGAGTTTTTTGTAGGTAATATTAAAGGTATTACAGGCATCTTCCGGGATTGAGTAGTCATTGGAAAGACGGCGAATTTCATGAACGGCATCACCGATTTCTTCGTGTTCGTTGTGAAGTTTGTCAAGAGAAACTCTGATCACCTCAAAATCTATACTCTTAGATGGTGAACCGTTGCCTTTATCGGCCTCGACTTGCTTGATCGCCGGAAAAAGAATTTCTTCTTCTTCACGGAGATGTCCCTTCATATCCGATGTTATTTTATCAAAAATAGTTATGATCTTGGTCAACTCTGGGTGATTGGTACCGTGGACATCAACTATTTTATGTATGTATGAGGCTATTGGGTCCATTTCCTCATTCAGGTAAGCATGGTGAGTGTTAACGATATAGTCGGCAAGAAAGGACAAACTCCATGTCGCGTAATTCCGGCTCCGTTTTAGTGGCTCACTCTTTATCGCCTTAATTTCCTGTTGGATTACGTCAAAATCAAGGTTTCTTTCCTGGCAGGCTGTGGTGAGGGACACCTGGCCCCCGCAACAGAAATCTATTCCATATTTGTCAAAGACACTTGCAGTCCTGTAATCTTCGGCAACTATCTCGCCTATTTTTTTTTGAAAATTCTCTTTTTTTTGTGGAAGTTTAGATTCTGTCATAATAGCTCCTATTTCTATATATTAAGGGGGTTAAGCTTGGTGATTTGTTATTTAAAATATTTTTTGATCTGTTTTATCGCCATTTTTATTAACAATTTAGGTTCTTTTCTATATCATGTTCGCTCAACTTGCGGCTGACCTGATAATGGCCTTTGGTAGTAAAAAATTTTCTTTTCAGGGCAGTCTGACCATTGGAATCCCCATGATAATTTCATATAACTGCCACGGGCAGACCGTATTCTGATCCGGCTCTGCCAACAACGAAGCTTGAAATACGCCCCTGATTTGCGGAGTATTTCATATAAAAAAGGAATGGACTAAACAGTATATTTGTTTATAATACGGTTATGATATTCAAAAAATATACCATCCCAATTTGCTTGATATGGACAGTGCTGGTCCTGCTTTCCTTTTTAATGAACTATTCAAATTTTAAAAAAGAGCGTGAAAATCTCGCCCTGGTTTCATCAAGAAACCTGTTTGGCATAATCTCCATAGCCCGCGCCTGGAATGCTATGCATGGTGGTTTGTACGCCCCGGTAACGGAACAATTACAACCCAATCCATATCTTGATGACCAGATGAGAGATATTGAAGTGGATGACCATCTGCTGCTCACTAAAATCAACCCGTCTTTTATGACCCGGCAGCTCTCAGAAATAGCTGAAGAAAAGAATGGTGTCCAGTTCAGGCTTACGAGCCTCAGGCCTATTCGTCCACAAAACAGACCAACCGAGCGTGAAAAACGATATCTGGAAGCATTTGAAAACGATGCTGTTGATAAAGGTGAGTTTATACTTAAAAATGATGAGACCTGTTATTTTTATATGGCCCCTCTTGTGACCTCTAAATCATGCCTGGAGTGCCATGCAAAACAGGGTTACATGGAAGGAGACATCAGGGGCGGTATAAGTATCCTGTTGCCCTTTGTCATGAACGTTCCTGTTTTTTCACTGCTATTTTGGCATTTCTTGTTTGCAGTAGGGGGAATAATGCTGATCTGTCTGGGGTCAAACAAACTTGGAAAAGCCTATGAGACAATAGAGCTTCAGGCAACCATTGATGATCTGACAAAGATCCCTAACCGACGGAATTTTAACAAGACCATGGATATGGAATATAAACGATGCCTGAGAGAGAACCTTCCGATGTCCCTGATCATGTGTGATATTGATTTTTTTAAAGCCTTTAACGATACCTACGGTCACAATGAGGGTGACAATTGCCTGAAAAATGTTGCTGGAGCAATTAAATCCTCTCTGAAACGGCCATTGGATTCATGCGCTCGATTTGGAGGAGAGGAGTTTATCATAGTGTTGCCTGCTACTCCTTTAGAAGGTGGTGTCAATATGGCAGAACAAGTACGTTCGGCAGTGGAAAACTTGAAAATACCACATAAACACTCCTCGGTTTGCAAAGTTGTAACGTTAAGTCTTGGTGTTGCCGTCCTGGATTCAAAACGCATGACAAATCCGGAAGACCTCATTAAGAAGGCTGACAAGGCTTTGTACAAGGCAAAAAATAACGGCAGGAATCAGGTGCAATTTGAGTGAGATCAACTCTATTGGTTAAAACCTGTGATTTAACCGTTTCGTGTTTTTACGGGTTTCATCAATCTTCTTGCCTGATTTTAAATTAAGGACAGAAAAATCGGCATTGCCCTGGATCAGGGCAATGCAGGAATTATTTTTTTGGGGTTTAGGTTCTATATTTTTGGGTTATTTGAAGCCTTGTTCTTTGTGTTTTTCTGCAATGGCATCTGCCAGATCGTCCAATGCCTTAAACACCTCTTTTGTGGGTTTGCCTTTGCAGAGAACTGGAGGTACGACCTCTACTTTGAGATTGGGAATCATACCGGCAAGGGTTTCCACGGTCTTGCCGCCCCATCCATAGGAGCCGACAACGGAAAGAAATTTGGCGTTGGGCCGCAGGGCGTTTGCCAGAAATGTGGCATAGGCGGCATAGGGATGAGGTCCGGCCAGGATGGTGGGGGTTCCCACAACAATGGTGGCCGCATCCACCAAGGCCATGGCCAGTTTACCTATATCGGTTACGGCCAGGTTGAACTGCTCTACCCGGACCCCTTTATCCACCAGAGCTGCCACAAGATGCTCCACCATCACTCTGGTGCTTTCGTGCATGGATACATAGGGAATCACCACGGTGTTGCGAGGGGTTCCCAGTGTCCATTCATTATAGGCATCCAATATAAAGGAGGGTTCGGGAAATATTTGTCCATGGCCCGGGGCGATCATTTCAATTTCGTAGGGTGCCAGCTTTTCCAGGTTCTTTTTAATGATGCTTCTGAAGGGCATCATGATTTCGGCAAAATAACGCTTGGCCGCCTCGTAGACCCGACCATTATCCGTAACAAAAAGTTCGCTTGAAGCAATGTGGGAACCGAAAAAATCGCAGCTGAACAGGATCTTGTCTTCTTCCAGGTAAGTGACCATGGTCTCGGGCCAGTGAACCCAGGGAGTATAAATGAATTTCAGGGTTTTACCCCCCAGGGAGATGGTCTCCCCATCGGCTATGGAGATGAAAAAGTCCTCGGGAATGTTCAAATGATCCATGAGCAGCCCTTTGGCCTTGGGGGTGGATATAAGTTTTGCGCCGGGATATTTATCAAGGACCTGCATAATGGTTCCGGAATGGTCCTGTTCTGCATGGCTTGAGATAATGTAATCAATATTCTGAACTCCCTCAAGCTGTGCCATGAACTCTTCGGCCATGGGTGGATCCACCGTGTCGATTAATGCCGTTTTTTCACTTCCTTCAATGAGGTAGGCGTTATAGCTGGTTCCGTCCGGAAGGGGAACCAGAGCGTCGAATAAACGGCTGTCCCAGTCCACAGACCCCATCCAATAGATACCTTCTTTAATTTTTCGTGCTTTCATGTGGTCCTCCTCTTTATGGTTATGCTCAAACCTTTTTTGGGCTTGGTCATTGTATCGGCCAGCCACCATAATCCATAATAGATGGGATTACGGGGTCAGGTCTGACTCCACCCCAAAGTGGCCGATGTTGTGATCAAGCCCATACGGTTCATGAAAAACATAAATCCCGTCCATAAAGGCAGACGGGATTTATCTGTTTTTTTTAGTCCTTTACGTTGAACTACTCGGGCATGGTCACCGGACGCTGTTCCCTGGCCCCGTTTGCATTGGGATAATCCGTATGCTTGTAAGCTTTTTTATTGTGCTTGATCAGTTCATTGCTGTTTTCCATGAATTTGTTGTACATGCCCTTGCATTCATAGAACCCGTGCCACCATGCATAATCCGGTGCCATCATGGCAGTTCCCATTCTCGCCCGGCGTCCCGGATAGTGCCATAGTTCGTAGAACTCAAGTTCAGGGTCCTCATCAAAATACCGATCCTTTGTGATAAGATCCTTTTGGTAGAGGGTATCTAACATTTTCTTTGCAGGTTTATAGTAAACATCATTGTATTCCTGAACCACATTGTCGAGTTTTGTGTAGTGGTCGTCCACCCATTTGTTGCCGTGGCACTGGATACAGACAGTTTTCATCTTGTTCCGTTCCCCCTCCCAGCTGTTGTTGGCCGGGAATGCGGCAAAATCTGCGGGACGAACGGTAAGGGGAGCCTGGAGTTCCCAGGAGAGTCTTTCCGTTGTATCGTGGGTTGTCATGACAGTTCCTGAACCTGACATATGGCATGCGGCGCAGGTGGGGGCGCGGTAGTCGACACCCGGGGTCCAGGTTCCGGGGGCGGCATTAAAATTGAATTCATCGCCAAAGGAGTTATAAATATCGCCATGTTTGGACTCGGTGTAGATCTCGATCTGGGGATGATCCGGACCCAGATGGCACTGACCGCAGGCTTCAGGCTTTCTGGCTTCCATAACTGAAAATCGATGACGGGTGTGGCAACTGGTGCAGCTTCCCTTGCTTCCGTCCATGTTGACACGTCCAACGCCCGTATTGGGCCATGTATTGGGGTTGAGTTTCCCATCCTTCATTTCCAGAATGGTGCCGTGGCAGTAGTAGCAGCCGGAATTTCTTTCAATTTCGCTGTTCATGCCGGAATTCAGCCATGGATCAATTTTCCAGATTAGATCCAGGGTGTTGGCGTGTTTACTCAGGCTGTACTGCTTTGCCTCATCTGGATGGCAGCGGGAGCAGTCTTTGGGGGTCACGGCTGCAGCCACGGGTGTCCGGTACTCTTTGGTTCCATATATACCCCTGTCAGAACGTTCGTATTGTTTGTAATGTTCCTGACTCACGTCCGGGTCCCGTTCATCTGCCTTGTGGCAGTCGTAGCAGGTGATGTTGGCACTGGCATGGCGGCTGTGTGCCCAATCGGCAAACAGGCCCGGGTTTTCCTGCTTATGGCACTGGATGCAGGCCATAGCTTCCTTGGGCATGCTCCTTTCAATTCTGAATTCTTTTTCTTTCAGGAGGTCTTCAGCAAAAGTGTTCCCTTCTGCAAGCCATAATACAGACAACGTCATTATGGTGCAACCAAGCAATGCGAGCCGTACAGTTTTTTTCATAATTCGTGTTCCTTTTTTTCATGATTATATTTTAAGTATCCACACATATGTTTTTCCGCATTCCATGGATATAGGTCATTGATATTTCAATGTTTTGTTTTGAAGAATATATGCTTGGGCACTTATATTGATTTTACTTTAATACGTTTTGTACTGATAAACTGCTGCCCTGTTGTGTACAAGGTTTTCATGGCATTCGGTGCATCTTTTTTCATATCCCCGCCTTGGATACAAGACCGATCTGTGGGCCAGCATGCCCCCCCTCCGATTGGAGATATAAAGAAGATTCTGATGACAGGTCAGACAATTGCTGTTATCCATGCTCAGAGATGCGGCTTTCCTGGTTTCAAGGCGGTCATACTCACCGCCAAGGAAATGCCCTACAACATCTTTAAGTCCATGGTAGGTTTTGCCATAGAGAAACTTGATGGTTTGCTCTGGCGGCGGAAGATGGCAATCCATGCAGACTGCAACTACCCCTCGTCTGTTGTTGGCGTGGCTGGAGGTTTTCCACTCGTGATATGCGGGTTGAATTTCGTGACAGCTTGAGCAGAATTCAGGGGTTGAGGTCTTGAGCATCGCAAAATTTGTCATGATAAAAACGGGAAATGCAATAACAAAACCCACCGTGACAAGCAAAATGCCCTTAAGATATTTTTTCATATGCAATGCCCATTTCTTTTTTGCGAAACATTATAATTTGAAATATAGTCGATGTTACAATTTTACTTTTCTATGATAAAAGATTAGTTAGCATAAAATTATCAAGAAATCCATTATAAAATATCACTTAAATTATCGCCTGTCATTTCGTACACCTGTCCAAAGGTATTTGGGTAAATATTTTGGTGAGCACCCCGGCGTCACCTGTTTTGGCCCGCTCACATGACGTCAGTATGCTGGATATCCCCAAACAGGTGAATATGGGGCACTGTCCAGACATTGATATGATCAATCCAAATCTTTGCATATTTGGGGAAGATTCCTTTTACTCTATGAGAACTTACATTAAGCAATGAATGATTCCAGACAAAATCCGCTTGCTCTTTATGCAGGACTCCAATCAAATTGATTCAGATTAAATTCAGTAATCAATTTGACTTTTGTAAAAAAGGTGAATTTATTTGATATAAGTCAATGTTTCATTTTTTTATTATATGTTAATATATTAACGTCTGGGCTTAGTCATAATATGGACCGGTAGTCATAATTGGCGGATTAATGGGATCAGGTCTGTGTTATCGGATATTGAGGCTCTTATCAGGTTCCATGCTTTGTGGCAAAGGCTTGGATATAAGAAATTTTTTCAGCAAAAACGTTAATAACTCAAGCCGGACGCTTGGCCCGAGGTGTTCGACGCTGTGACCAAGCCCTAAGCAGGCCCTGATACTCAATAATCTGGCCATTCCAAGAAAGTACCCTGAGTTTTGGCTTTAACGTTTTACAAGGGGAAGAAACGATGAAAGTAACCCAGATCTTAACCGATGAACACCACTTAATGCTGAAAGTTATTCACTTACTCAATCAATCCAGAAAACAGCTTGAACATGGCAAATTAATACCGAGTGAATTTTATGAGAAGGCAATTATTTTTGATTTTGATTTTACGGATAAGTTTCATCATTTTAAAGAAGAATTTTTACTGTTTGGCCTTTTATCGTATAAAAAACAAGGTGCACTGGATTCAGCCATGGGTACGCTGCGGTATCAGCATGAGCGTTGCAAAAACTGTATTAACCAGATGAAAAAAGCTCTTAATGGGTATAAAAATAAAGAAGAGATGTCTGTCACATTTCTCCTGGAAAGTTTGTCTATTTATGTGTCACTCCTGGGTCGTCATATTCATTTGGAAGAGCAGATATTTTTTCCCATGGCAGAAAAAGCTCTGTCACAAGAAGAAAAGGATTCCTTAATAAAGCAATTTTCAGATGAAGAAAACCGGTTGGGAACAAGGGAGATCATCTTTGCCAGAAATCAAACCATTGTTGACGATCTTGAACGGATAATGCGATCAAGGTGAGTGTTATGGTGCAAAAGAAAAATTGTTGGGAATATATGCAGTGCGGACGTGAACCTGGTGGTGAGAATGCTTTGGAACTGGGAATTTGTCCGGCTGCCGTGGACACATCCCATGAGGGGATAAACTCAGGCAGCAATGCCGGCAGGTTTTGCTGGGCGGTGACTGGCACCATGTGTGACGGAAGTGTACAGGGAAACTTTGCGGAAAAAAGAAAAACCTGCACCCAATGTCATTTTTACAATGAAGTCAGAGCCCAGGAAGGAAGTCTGAACATACGGACGAAATTTTTACGGTTTGTCCAACCCTGTTCACCATCATCCATACTGAAAAATTTAACCCTCAGACAGATCCACCAGGGGGAACGATTTATCCATCAAGGTGAAAAAACACAGACCGCCTATATCATCCAACAGGGTTCTTGTATGGAGATTGTTGAGAAAAAAGGAGCCTTTTATCCGGTGGGGCATCGAAGTGAAGGTGATATTGTCGGAATGATTTCTCTTGTTACCGGAGAATCAATGGGATTTCACGTAGAAGCAGAAACTGAAATGAAGGTGTGGGTAATTAAAAAAAAAGACTTTAATCGCATCCCCAAGCAAGATCCGGATCTGTTTGCCTTTTTAACAGAACTTGTTGCCGACCGCTTTGACCGCAAAGGCCCCATTGCAGAAAGAACCATTGGTAAATACCTGGTCACTGATATTCTCGGGAAAGGAGGATACAGTATTGTCTACAAGGGGCTTCACTCTGAGCTGGAAAGACCGGCTGCCATAAAAATGATGCGTCATCATCTGTCCATGCAACAAGATTTCATGCAGAATTTTCAAAATGAAGCCAAGTTGATTGCCCGGCTGAATCATCCCAACATCGTCACTATTTTTGATGTTGAACTCAGGTATAAGACCCTGTTTATCATGTACGAGTACCTTGAAGGGGAGTCCTTAGAGGACATGATAAAAAGGTTGAAAACCATTCCGCCTGATCAGGCATTACATTTTTTGCGCCAACTGGCCTCTGCCATGGCTTTTGCCGGTCAAAAAGGCCTTATCCATCGAGATATCAATCCTTCCAATGTCATCGTGTTGCCCAATGATCAAATCAAATTGATTGATTTCGGTTTGGCGTGTCCCCTGGGTACAGATGATTTTTTGATGGGAGGAAATTTTAACTACCTTGCACCGGAACAAATAGATGGAGAGCCGTCTGATTTCAGAAGCGATATATACTCTCTGGGTGTTACTGCTTTTCACATGATTACAGGCCAACTCCCCTTTTCATCTGATAATCAGGCAATATTAATGAAGAGGATGATAACAACGCCCATACCTGACCCTGGGAAGATAGTTGAGAATTTACCTGAGACTTTGAGATCATTTGTGTTAAAGGCATGTGAAAAAGATCCAAAAGATCGGTTTCAAACCCCTGATCAAGTACGAGACTTTCTCGGTTTGACATTTCCAGACTGGAAATCGATATCTTCAGGGTGGAAAAGGAAAAATATCCGAACAATTCATTTTGAACTTGATTTGGAAGGAGAAAATGACTTTTTGATTTTACAAAAAAAGATAGGCAAGCTTGTCAAAAAAACAGATGGAATTTCCTTGATTGACAACGGAGGAGAAGATTATCACAACTGAAAAAAATCTTTTGTGGAAACAAAAACAGGATGTTCTGCAAACTGGAAAGATAGAAATAGCCGCACAAACAGATATCGGAAAAAAACGAAAAACCAACCAAGACCGGTATGCCATGTGTTGTTTTTCAGATAATACCATTTTGATGGTGATAGCAGATGGCCTTGGAGGTGAACCAGGAGGAGAAATAGCATCTGACTATGTCATGGAAGAGTTCAAACAATTGACAGGCGTAGGTTATACCAGAGTATTTAAGGATACATCCTCTTTTTTTAAAAAAATGGATCTAAAACTTTGTACTCTTGCAGAAAAAAATTATGAATTGGATGGGATGGCAACCACGCTTATATCCATATTTATTAAAGATCATGTTGCATCATGGTGTCATTCAGGAGACAGCCGTCTGTATCATCTAAGAAAAAATCGAATACGGCAGGTTACACAGGACCAAACGCTTGCCCGATTTTTAATGGAGGAAGGAGAGTTGACAAAACAGCAGGCGAAACATCATTATTCAAAGGATGTAGTAGATCAATATATCGGTTGCCTGGATTTAACTCCTGAATCTGGAAAGATTCATCTTGAACCGGATGACATGCTCATTTTAGCTTCAGACGGGCTTTACAGGTCTATAACTGAAGAAGAAATCTGCCAGGTAATTAACCGGTTCCCAAAGCCTGACCAGGCAGTTGATGCATTAATCAAGTTGTCTCTTAATGCAGGCGGTAAAGATAATGCCACTGTGGTTATCGGAAAAATCCATTGATTTTTACATTTTGGCATGGAATCAAGTATTTTCTGTTTTGTTTCCTATGGTAATTTTTTTGAGAAAAGTGATTGAAACAACATCCTTAGCAGTCCGGTGAATGTAAGCATCCAGGCTAAAAGTGCAAAATAGATAAAATAATGGGGAATTACAATTAAAAATTTGAGATCTATGGATCTGGCAAGCTGATAGGTACAGGTCGTGTACATCCCTAACGGGAAGACCATCCCCCAATATTGAGGTTCATACTTGATCGGCACATGCCGGACAACCAGCCTCCAGATCTCAAGAACAAGTAAAAACGGAATCCACCATGTTGCCGTTGACCAGAAAAAAAGGCTGACGCCAATAGTAAACGGCAAGAGCTGTTCTAATAATTGAACTTGAGAACTGTTTACTATAAGTGTTGCCCCTGCCAGGGTGGAAATGGCCACCGCCCCCATGTTGATCCAGTAGGTGGGGCCAAGGGCTTTTGGCAACATTGGAAAAAACATAAAGCGATAAAAAATTAAAATAATGATGAGCATGTAGAACAGGCCGCCAAGTAAAAACAGACACATTGAAACAAATAATAATACTTCGTGATAAAGGACAGTGCCTGAAGAGACCAGGGTACTTAATATGGATATGGACTGCGTGGCAACCACGGCAACAAGCCAGACGCCATTGATGCCTTTTTCCAGAGGTGGTTTTCGGTAACGGATCGTAAAGGCCGTGAAAACTGAATAAATAATCACCACCCAGAGAAAAGCACCCACTGCCAGTAAAACAGAGCTTAGCATGTAAGCCTGTTTAAGAAGGATACATTGACTGCCCAGAACACAAGTTGCCGCAATAATTGTAAAAAAGCCAACCCCAACAGAATGGTCACCCAGGTCTGACAGGATTCGTTTCGGATAAAAAAGCACCCGTGCAATGGTAAAACCCCACAGAACTGCATAAAAAACAACATTGAGCCAAAGCAGAATATGATCAATGAACTGAATTCCCACCAAGTGACAGGCAATTGAGACTATGCCTGTGGCCATAACCATGGCAAAATAAGCCGGGGGAAGATTAGCAACGGCAGATTGAAGCGTATTCCAAATTGGTATGGGCTGGTTGTCAGATTTCACCATTGGCTTTCCCGGGTAACTTTCTAAACACCAGATGACGTCTGAAGGCATAGCTGAATGGGGCGCTCCATATATGAACCAAACGGCTGAAGGGAGAGAAGGCAAGCAGGGCAAAGGCACTCAAAATGTGAACCTTATAGCTGACAGGCACACCAAACATCAGGCTCGGATCAGGAGAGAAAAAAACAATTCCCCTGATCCATGGTGCTACGGTATAGAGCACGTTATAGTGGCCGAAGATGACGTTGTAAATCCCGGCTCCAGTAACAAAAACGACGCCGCAGATGGTAATAATATCGTTCAGTGTACCTGCTGCCTGAATACGTGGAACAGTTATCCGCCGCCAGAGCAGCAGCAAGGCGCCGAATAAAGCGGCCAGGCCCACCGCCAAACCGGACCAGTAAGCCATAAACATGTGAAATTCAGCGCTGATACCTAACACATCCAGATAGCGCTGGGGCATCAAGAGACCACCTGCATGCCCCAGAAACGTAAACACGATACCCCAGTGAAACAAAACAGATCCGTAAAACAGGGATTTTTTTTCCAGAAATTCACTGGATCTGGCATTCCAGTGAAAACGATCGGTGACATACCGGAACCCATGTCCCACCAGGAACGTGGTTAAACACAGATAGGGAAAAACCGTAAATAAAAGTTCATATATTAAATCCATGATTCTCTCCTTTTAATCCAACCTGTATTCGGCTACCCGCTTAAGCCGGGATAATTTCAAGATTCTTTATGTGAAAAAATTGTTTGAAGCCCCTCCAATTTAAGGAATCCCAAGAACCTTGATTTTAAGGGTTATCCGCCTTAGGTGGGTAGCCTTGTATTTAAATTTGTCTTTTCTGTTCAGCCTGTGGTTGTGGAGAATGCCTTTTTGACTCAAAGTGCTTAACAGCCAAATCAGCAAGGGGCTGAAGAAGACTCGAATAAAGTGGCGCTATTGGCCGAAGGCGTGTGATGTATGTGTCAAAATTCTGAAAACATTCCCAGATCACCTTCTCCGCTTTTCCCTCTTGGCAGAGACAAAGAAATTCAAGCATTAACGGAAGGTAGTCTGGCAGTTCTCCTGTTATTCGTTCATAACCGAAATCCTGATAAACCTGTTGTATCCGGGTCAACAAACCGGCCCGTTTTTCATTGTCTCCCCAGATATGATACGTAAGGTTCATGGAAGTGTCTGTGCTTATGTCAAACGCTGCCGTGTAGGTTTCCTGGAGATGAATTAATGATTGTTTTCTGATATGAATTATGAACTCATTTATGCTGTTTTTAAATTCATCAGGGGGCATGTCTGACAAAATGGATTCCACCTCGCTGATTTGCCTGAAATAGTCTTTACCAGGATAGTGCAGCAAAACAGAGAGTGCTTTAAACTGTATTTTAAGGTCTTGTTTCATTATATTGATCATTCCTTCCGAAAATCTTCATATGCCCCGAAAATATTTATACGCCGTCTCCAAAGCCGCAGGATCCCTGGCCGGTGAACAGATCATCATTCTTGGGTGGTGCTTTGGGCAGGACGGTTCGATCCTCAAGATGTGCCAGGGATAGGAGATTGTAAATCTCCTCAATGGTTTTTTCTGATAGACCAACGCTGTCAAGCACTGTCTGATCAACCTTATTCTCAATTCGTTTGGATCTCATGAAATGGCGGACTGCAGATAAACGTTTGAGTGCCTGACGGACAGGTGCCTGATCCCCTGCCGTAAGCAGGTTTGCAAGATAGGTGATCGGAATTCGGAGCGTATCAATAAAATCCTGTTCCTTGGAAGATTCTGTATGATATTTAACCGGGCTCAGGGGGGGAATATACCAGACCATGGGAAGTGTTCTAAATTCCGGATGCAGAGGCAATGCCAGGTTCCATTTTTTAATTAATTTGTAGACAGGGGAACGGGCGGCCGCACTGAGGACAGAGTCCGCAATACCTTCCGCTGCTGCTGCTTTTTGGATTTCAGGATCTTCAGGATCAAGCAGAATCCCCAGATGGGCCGGATACACCTCCTGGTCAGATACAGCAGAAGCTGCTTCTGAGATCCGGTCGGCATCGTAAAGCAACAGGCCGACGTACCGGATACGGCCGACACAACTGTGCGCGCACAGGGTTGTCAAACCGGCTTCAATACGTGGGTAGCAGAAGATGCATTTCTCTGCACGCCCGGTTTTCCAGTTAAAGTACACTTTTTTATAGGGGCATCCGGATACGCAGTAACGCCAGCCACGACAGCGCTCCTGATCAACCAGCACAATGCCGTCCTCATCCCGCTTGTAAAGAGCTCCTGAAGGGCAGGACGCAACGCAGGCAGGGTTCAGGCAGTGCTCGCATAATCGAGGCAGATAGAACATGAAAATATTACGAAACTGTAGATATACCGAGTAATCCAGGTCTTTAAAATTGACATCCCCCGGAGCGTTCTCTCCCAGACCGGCCAGGTCATCTTCCCAGTTCGGTCCCCATTTAAGCTTAATCGGATCACCGGTCAGCTGGGATCGTGGCCGGACAGAAGGCTGATGCTTTTGGTGGGGGCTTTTCACCAGGCGTTCATAGTCGTAACTCCATGGCTCGTAATAGTCATCAATGGTGGGTAAATCAGGGTTGTGGAAAATATTCAGCCCTTTGGCCAGGCGGCCTCCTGACGTTAACTCCAGTTGTCCATCCTTAAGGTGCCAGCCTCCTTTATGAATACTCTGATTTTCCCAGCGTTTGGGGTATCCGATGCCGGGCTTGGTCTCAACATTATTAAGCCACATGTATTCGGCACCTTTACGATTGGTCCATACATTTTTGCAAGGAATACTGCAGGTATGGCAGCCGAGACACTTGTCCAGATTCAACACCATTGCATATTGAACTTTAATCTTCATACCAATCGATCTCCCCTGCTTTTCGGATCACAATGATCTCATCCCGTTGGGACCCCACCGGTCCATAATAATTAAACCCGTAACTGAGCTGTGCATAGCCGCCAATCATATGAGTTGGTTTGACCATAATCCGGGTGACACTGTTGTGGGACCCCCCCCGCTGACCGGAAAGTTTTGATCCCGGCGTGTTTATCAGGCGTTCCTGGGCATGATACATGAATGTTTTTCCTTCAGGAATCCTTGGACTGACTACAGCCTTGGCCATAACCACACCGTTGACGTTAAAACATTCTAACCAGTCGTTGTCTTTGACATTAATTTTTTTTGCATCCGTATCGCTGATCCAGATGGCTTCTCCCCCCCGAAAGAGCGTCAGCATGATCAGTGTATCGGCATAGGTGCTGTGGATGGACCACTTTGAATGAGGGGTCAGATAATTGAGTATCAGCTCTTTGCCTGGATGCCGTTTGACATTGGTTGAGTCAAGGCTAAGCATATCCAGGGGAGGACGATACAGCGGCAGGTGTTCTCCAAAATCCCGCATCCATTGATGATCCTGATAAAACTGGGCCCGGCCGGTGAGGGTCCGGAACGGGATTTTTTCTTCAATATTAATAACAAACGGTGAATAGCGTCTCTCTTCAGATTCAATGCCGCTCCAGATGGGTGAAGTGATTATTTTTCGAGGCTGAACCGTAAGATCATCGAATCGTATCTTTTCGGCTTGACGGCGGTTGCTCAAGTGTTGAAGGCTTATTCCTGTCTTTTTTTCAACCCCTTCCCAGGACTTTACAGCAGTTTCTCCATTTGTTTCCGGTGCAAGGGCAAGAATCATTTCAGCAACATCTTTTGCCTTTTCCAGGGAAGGCATTCCCTTGCTGACACCCTCCTTGTCTATTATTCCCACAATTTTTTTCAAGGATTCGTATTCATCGGATGCATTCCACGTAACCCCTTTTGATCCGATACCGGCTGTTGCGGCCAATGGTCCCAGGGCCGTCATCATCTTGTAGGTATTGGGAAAATCACGCTGGATCACCGACAGGTTGGGAAGTGTTTTTCCTGGAATCGCCTCTGTTTGTCCTTTGCGCCAGTCCTTGACCTCTGGCTGGGCGAGCTCGCCAGGACTGTCGTGCATCAACGGAGATGCCACCAGATCCTGAGCCTTTCCAAGATGATCAGCCGCCAGTTCGGAAAACTTTTCTGCAATGGTTTTAAACTGATCCCAGTTGGTTCGTGTTTCCCAGGGTGGATCAATGGCAGGATTGAATGGATGAATGAATGGATGCATATCCGTAGTACTTAAATCATGCATTTCATACCAGCCGGCAGCCGGCAGGGCGATGTCGGCATAAAGCGCACTGGTGGACATGCGCAATTCCAGAGTTACCAGCAGATCCAATTTACCCTCCGGAGCCGGTTCTCTCCATTTGATTTCTTCGGGTCGCAGGCTTGTGTCTGTGTTCAAGACCGCATTTTCAACCCCAAGCAGATGTTTCAGGAAATACTCATGCCCTTTTCCACTGGCACCCAGCAGATTGGCCCGCCAAAGAAACAGTATCCGTGGAAAATTTACCGGGTTATCCGGATCTTCTATGGCAAATTGAAGTTTGCCGTTTTTAAGTTGTTTAACTGCATAGGCCACTATTTCTTCATCGGTTGTAGCTCCCTGATCCATTGCCTCTTTGCACAGCTCTATGGGATTGCGATTGAACTGCGGATAGGATGGCAGCCATCCCAGACGGGCTGCAATCGCATTGTAATCGGCCATATGACGGGCAGATACTGTTTGGGTTAACGGAGACTGAATAGCACCGGGGTTAAAGTTATCGTAACGCCACTGGTCGGTGGCAAAATAAAAAAACGAGGTGCCGTTCTGCTGACGGGGGGGACGGAGCCAGTCCAATCCAAATGCCGCCTGGGACCAGGATGCCTGGGGGCGGACTTTCTCTTGACCGACATAATGTGCCCAGCCACCGCCATTGACTCCCTGACAACCGCATAAGGTGGTCATCCCGACAATAGTTCTGTAAATCATATCGCTGTGGTACCAGTGATTGCTACCAGCCCCCAATAAAATCATGGATTTTCCTCGGGTTTTTTCAGCGTTGTCAGCGAACTCCCGGGCCACGCGAATGACATCCACCGGCGGTACACCTGTTATACTTTCCTGCCAGGCAGGCGTATAGGGTTTAAGGTCTTCATACCCTGACGGATAATCTGCCGTTGTCCCAGGCGCTTCTTTGGGAAGAATCCCCAGGTGGGCTGCCATGAGGTCAAAAACAGTGGTGACGTATATTTCTCCCGATGGGGTTAATAATTTTTTAACGGGTGTAATGCCGGTTTTGGATGATGTCTGGTGGAATTCAAAGACAGGAAAGGAGATTGTCTTCCAGGCTTCTGCCTCTAATGCAAAACTGAGCAGCGGACTGATTGGTTTAGCGTTTTCTTCCAGCTTCAGATTCCAGAGGCCCTCCTCACTCCACCTGAAACCGATGCTGCCGTTGGGAACACAAAAAGACGAATCTGTGCTATTGTACAGCATTGTTTTCCACTGGGAATTTTTGGATGAAATATCCAGGTCTGAGGCACGCAAAAATCGCCCGGGAGTCCAGGTGTCACCGTTTGGATCAAGCACTACAATAAAGGGAAGATCGGTGTAGGTCTTTGCATAATCCATGAAGTATTCAACCTGGCGGTCGATGTAAAATTCTTTAAAGATGACGTGGGTCATGGCCATTGCAAGTGCACCATCTGTGCCTGCTTTAGCAGGCAGCCAGGTATCGGCAAATTTAACATACTCTGCATAGTCCGGTGCAACTGCGGTTACCCTGGCACCCCTGTAGCGGACTTCCGTAAAAAAATGGGCATCCGGTGTGCGGGTCATGGGCACATTTGTCCCCCACACGATCAGATATGTGGATTCATACCAGTCTGCACTTTCAGGTACATCGGTCTGCTCCCCCCAAATCTGGGGTGAAGCGGGGGGCAGATCACAGTACCAATCGTAAAAACTGATCATGGATGCACCGATAAGTGAAAGAAAACGTGCGCCAGAGGTATAAGATACCATGGACATGGCAGGAATCGGGGTGAATCCGAAAATCCGGTCTGGACCGTAGGCCTTGATGGTGTGAATCAAGGATGCAGCAATCATCAAGGATGCCTCATCCCAGGAGGCCCTGACAAACCCGCCTTTTCCCCGATCCTTTTGAAACCGATGGCGTTTTTCAGGATCATCAATGATGCTTAGCCATGCCTTGACCGGATCTTCAGATCGCTCCAGCGCATCCCGCCACATTTCCATCAGGCTGGATCTTATCAAAGGATATTTTAACCGCACTGGACTATAGGTGTACCATGAATAGGTCGCTCCCCGCGGGCATCCTCGGGGCTCGTGGTTTGGATAACCGACGCCGCAATCCGGATAATCCGTATTCTGTGTTTCCCAAACCAGGATGCCGTTTTTAACATAGACATCCCAGGAACAGGACCCGGTGCAGTTGACGCCATGGGTGGAACGGACTTTTTTATCGTACTGCCAGCGTCGCCGGTAAAAATCCTCCCACTCCCGCTGACCACAGCGACTCTCAGTCCAATTATCAGCGGTTTTTTCCTCCCGGCAACCACGTGTGCCGGCTTTTGATCGAAAAAACCGCAGCCGGTTCAGAAACGATTCCTTAAGCATAGAACACCTCTTGTGTTAAATGATCAGCCAAAATATTTCATAAATTGTACTCGTTCATAAACTGCTGGATCATCAGTCTTAGACTGACTCAATTTTCCCCTGAAGTCTTGGAGGTTATTATAATTATGTGCACTCATCCAATTTTTAAGAGTATCGGTTACCTCTTGAAGATATCCAATTTTTTTTTGGTATAGTGCAGACACCATCTGTACGGCTTGTGCTCCTGCCAATATTTGTTTGATAACGCTTTCACCATCATGAACCCCTGTTGAAGCGGCCAGATCACAGTTAACTCTTTGGGACATAATGGCGATCCATCTCAATGATTGGGCTAAATCTGAAGGGGAACTGAAAATAAAAGAGGGCTTTACCTCTAATTTTTCAATATCAATATCAGGGCTGAAAAATCGGTTGAAAAGAACAATACCGGAAACCCCCGATTCTGACAGCCTTTGAATCATGTTGCCAAGGTTTGAAAAATAATAGCTGATTTTAAGAGATACCGGTATTGAAATCGTATTGACAAGCTTCTCTACTATTTTAAAATAAATATCATTCTGTTCCCGGGCTTCTATTTTAAAATCTGATGGCAAAATAAACATATTTAATTCAATTGCATCAGCTCCTGCATTTTGAATTTCTTTGGCAAAAGCTACCCACTCATGGGAATAAACACAGTTGATACTGGCGATAATCGGGATGGATACTTTTTCTTTTGCACCTTGAATCAGGTGAATATAATTACTCAACTTTTTCCCTCTTAGGTGGAAATCGTAATAATCAAACTGCTCCAGGTTAACGCCGGCAGTTTGTGCATCCTTGATAACAGCGTCGTACTCAAATGCAATTTCTTCTTCAAAGATTGATTTTAATACCACTGCTCCTGCACCGGATTCTTCGATTTCTTTAATTTTTTCAACAGAATCGGTTAAACCAGAGCTGCCGACAATGATCGGATTTCTAAGGGTTAATCCAAGGTAGTTGGTTGAAAGGTCAATCATCTTAATACCTCCTTTATTGAATAGTCATTGGAAAAACGGCGAATTTCATGAACGGCATCACCGATTTCTTCGTGTTCGTGGTGAAGTCTTTCAAGAGAAAGTCAAATTGTTTCCTTGATCGGGATTCGCCCGATCCCGGACATATCGAGGGTATAAGACTGCTTAGTAATGAGGACTAATAATTTTCCCATTTACCTCACCCCCAGCTTCCTCTAAATCTGTGGAGAGGGGGAGTTCGGGTAAATTATTTCGATTCAGTTCATTAGATTCTGATCATGCATAACTGTGGAGACCGGGAAGCAGATTGACCCCGAAATAGGTGAAGAGCACGGCCATGAATCCGATAATGGAAATCCAGGAAATTCGCCTGCCATGCCATCCCCTCATCATACGTAAATGGAGTAGAATGGCGTAGACCAACCATGTAATAAGCGACCAGGTCTCCTTGGGGTCCCATGACCAATAGGTCCCCCGGAGTGGTAAATGCGCCAATGGTCCTCTTTGTATTTATATTTGACAAAGAGATAGAGTGCCGCCACAATTGAAGTGATGAAAGTTCCAATACGGCGGAGAGTTTTTTCTACAGAATTCCACTGGCAAGCATGGAGAATGCGTCCCTGTTAAATTTAACACAACTTGTGCCGCGCTGTACAAAGGGGATAAACAGATCAATGGCAAAGATTAAAGTAAAAAGAAAAATACAGGCGGTATCGATCAATGCATGGGGGTGAATTGGTTTTGATGATGCTCTCCTTTTTTCTTTGATTTTCATATGGTTTGCTCCTGATTTTCGGCATCTTTCATCAAACCCCAAAAGTAGTTTACACTTTTTTGAAAGCTTATCCTGAAATATGGGGCCATTAGTCTGAAAGGTGTAAAGCAGAAATAAAGCATGCCTGATTTTCTAAAAAAAATCAACCACGACCACCAAATTGAATCATTAAAGGGCATGCTTCATATCTGCTACAAAGTAGTTTACACCTTAGCGTTGCATAAAATTTTACGATAATTCGAGAATTTTACGCGGCTTTTTGCAACGCCTCTATGAAAAATAGTAAATCCTTCTTAACTGCAGGATTCGCACTCATTGTAAGGGTCAGTTTTCTCTGGGGACAGATAAAACGACCAGCTCTTTGTATGATCTGATGGCGTATTGTATCAAGTTTCTTGAAAGTCCATGCTGCAGGGCGTTTTGCTTTTGCCCTGCTTGCAGCCGGGTGGGCGATCATTTGCATTTCCCTTGAAAAATTGTGGGCCATCATTGATGCCACTGTGAAAACTTGATTGGCATTGAGTCTTTTACATGGAATTGCACTGAGGGCTGTGTCGTTCTTGGCATTACCGAACAATAATTCCTGGGACCCACGGCCATTATGAAACAATACGACCGCATTTGCTGATACTTTTTTGTTGGTCACAATGACCTTATATTGATATTCCCGGCAGACCGGTTTAAAGAGATCCAACTGAATGGGGCCTTTTTGTGGTTTTTTTACTTTCTTTCTGGTGAATACAAATCGGTATTCATCCTTCCATGATTTCGGTTTCCACTGAGTTTCAAAATAAGACCAAGTTTCATCAATGGTAGACCATGAGTCACATGCCTCAATCATGCTTTTGAGTTCTGTAAATCTGGAAAAAGGTACAGATGCTGTAAATTGTATTCGCCTGTCCGACATCAAAAAAATGATCTCTTGATTGAAGAAAGCTGCATCCATACGGGATTCAATTATGGTTCCGGGTAGTTCCGATTTAATTTTGTCAAAACACTTTATCATGAAATCTGGTGCTCCATTGGAATCATGAACATTGCCTGGTCGGTGGAGCATGTCAAAAAACTGGCCAGTCTGGGAAATGGTACAAAAAAGAGGATAATAACTCCTGGCACCCTTTTTCTTTTTGTTGAAGCCAATGGCAGAACCTTCGGCATGGCCTTTTGTAGATAGCACAGAGCCATCGAAATCCAGGGTTAGCCTGGGAAATTGTTCCCGTTGTAATCCGTCCACAACGAAGGATCGGGATAAATTTTGAATATTATCAACGCTTTTATCATCCAATTGAGCCAACCCTCTTGAGATAGTCGAAACATCAGGAAGTTTCCTCAATCCCATCAGGCGTAGTACCATGGGATCATCTTTGTAATATTTAATTTCTCGTAGTCTTTTAAATCCCAGAATTAAATGGGTTATAATCAAAATCACAACCAAATGGTGCCCAAATATAGGCGAAACATCTAAATGTGAAAAGCATTTCTTCATTTTGGCCTTCAAGTCAAGGCGCTTAAATAACAATTGGAAAATGATAATTCCCGAAAAAGATGTCAGTTGTTGATCTTCGAATCGAAGCTCAGGAATTTTGTGGAATTTGGCATGAATTTGTGCTTTACTGGACTTCACTTGGAGTGGCCTCCTGAATAAGGTTGTTTTTTGTCTCGGAAACTTATTATAACCTTTATTCATGGGGCTCTTCAAGTTTTTTTACTACTGTATTCCTTCTTTATTTATGCAATGATAGAGTACAGTCTTTAGATGAAACTCCATGGTAAATGGGGGATGCCCTGAAAAAGTGTAAAGTATTTTTGAAGGATGCCCATTAAAGACGTCAATATCAGATATATAAAAAATTTTCCTTGATATAGATCAATAAAAGAAAATCTTTTTTAGGGCTTGGTCATAACACGGGCCAAGCATCATAAATGGTGTCCAGTTCAGACTTACGAGCATCAAACCTATTCGCCCATAAAACAGACCTACCGAGCGTGAAAAACGATATCTGGAATCATTTGAGCAAGACGTTGTTGATAAAGGTGAATTTATTATCAAAGATAATATGAATCTCACTAGCTCACCTACGTGAAGCGGCTTGTTGACAGGCCAGTGGGGGTGAATTGTCCAGTCCGCTCCCGCGGATGTCCCTGGTCATGTATGATATTGATTTTTTTAAAGCCTTTAACGATACCTACGGTCACAATGGGGGTGACAAGTGCCTGAAAAATGTTGCTGGGGCAATCAAATTCTCTCTGAAACGGCCATTGGATTCATGTGCTCGATTCGGAGGAGAGGAGTTTATCATAGTGTTGCCTGCTACTCCTTTAGAAGGGGCTATCTATATGGCAGAGCAAGTACATTCAGCAGTGGAAAATCTAAAAATTCCACATGAAAACTCCTTGTCTTGTAAAGTTGTAACGTTGAGTCTTGGTGTTGCTGCCCTGGATTCAAAACGAATGACCTCTCCGGAAGACCTCAGAAAGCACTGCCGGTCATGATTTTAATCCAGGTTCAATGGCTTTGTCAAAATGATTGGCCTTTTCCTGTGTGAGTTTTAAATCTTTGATGCTGAAAATCATCATTCTGCAGGCCTGAGTAAAAAGACGGTTTACCAGAAACAGGGTGGACAGATCCAGATGTTCGTTTTTATTGCTGCAGGATGTCTGGACGATGCTTTGGATGAACCGATCATCTTCCTGTTCAACATTGGTAAAAGCCTTTATGATGGTATCGTACTGTAATTGAGGATCATTTACAGAAAGCACGTCATTTGTTTCATGATATAGAACAACCAGCCTTTTTCTGAATCGGTCGTACTGGCGGTTGAGAAAAGCAGAGTCAGACGATTCAAACTCATCAAAATCCGGCCGAATACCCTTAAAATTCTTTGCAGAATTCATAATGTTTCTTGATGCAAGAATCGCTCTTTCCAGATCCAGGGAGACAGCCTTATCAAGTTGTTGGGTCTGAATAAGCGAGTAATAGGCAATAATGGAGGAATGCAGGTCCTTGATATCGCCGTAAAGGTCTTCAGTCGCCAATCGTTTTTTTTTATTTTTTTCAAAGGGCAGGGGTTCTTCAAACACAAGTGTTTTATCAATATGAAGTGATCGTAACGTGTAAAGCTGACACTCCTGAAGCAGATGAATAATTTCGTTTTTAAGGGCGATGACGGCCGATTCAACTTCCTCTATGGGTGTATTGGCGATATGAACACACAATTGTTCTTTATGTTCAGGGAAAAGTTTGACAAGGTAAGTCGTCATCACTCCCACAATTGGCAGAAAAATCAGAACCCCGGTAATATTAAAAACGGTGTGGAACAGGGCAATCCCGACCAGACCATTGGTTGAGACATCTACAAATAATTTAACGACCATAATCATCACTGGCAAGGCCAGAAAGGCGATGAGCCCAGTCACCAGGTTGAAGAACAGGTGGCTTGCGGCCACTCTCTTTTTGGGAGGTGTTCCTCCAATGGCTCCTAAAAGCACCGTGGCCGTGGTGCCGATATTGGAGCCGATGACCATGGCTGCAGCCATTTCAAAGGTCATCAGCTGGCTGTTTAATGCTGCCAGAGTGATGGCAATGGTTGCAGCACTGGCCTGCATGAGTGCAGTGATGACGGTTCCGATAACCAGACACATCCACAGAGCAAGATTTTGGAATTGTCCTGGATTAAAGTTTTGTGAAAAGGTCTCCACGCTTGTCTTCATATAGTCCAGGCCGAGAAATAGGAATCCGAACCCAATCATCAGGCGATTGATATGGTAGAGTTTTCTGCCAGGTTTGAACAATATCAATCCAGCAGCACCAAAACCAAGGAAGGGCAGGGCAAAGGTCTCAATTTTAATTTTAAAGCCTAATGTCGCAACAATCCAGGCTGTCAGTGTCGTTCCAATATTGGAGCCAAGGATAACGCCGATCGCGTTTTCCATACTCATGATTCCGGCACCGACAAAGGCAAGAACCATGAGAGAAACAGCAGAACTGCTCTGTAAAAGAGCGGTAACCAGTGTGCCGTTTGCAATGGCCTTTAGTCGGGTGTTGGTGTAATCTCGAATAATTCTCCTGAAGGCTTTTCCTGACAGATCTTTGATTGAAGTTTCGAGAAGCTGCATTCCAAAAAGGAATATGCCCAAGCCAGCCAGCAGTTTCCAATAATCAAAATTAGGCATGTACGCTCACAAAATAAAAAGTTATGATGGAAATTGGGTATCCTTTATCCTGACTTTACACTTTCATTAGATGAATGAGCATTTCCTGGTGCCCGTTTCTGAAAAGTGTAAATTACTTCTGATGCAATATGAAGGATCGCCGAAAATTGATTATGATTAACACAGATTTAACAAGAATTAAATGTAATTCAATCAATAGCATCACCATGGGGGAGTGTTCAACCTACTTTGAGACGGTACAGTATATTGCCCAGCAGGGCTGAGGAATCCGGGGGCGATTATAAATAAAGAGGGGTAAATAGCAACATGAAAATAAAATTAACCAATATTATTTTATATTGTAACAGGTGGAAGGAAACCGTTGATTTTTATTCAAATGCTTTGAACTTTAGCATTCATTCATCCCGGGAATGGTTTGTGGAATTCAGTCTGACGGATTCGACCCGGCTGAGCATTGCAGATACTGCCCGGGCCAGTGTTAAAAGTAATAATGGCAAGGGGGTTACCATCAGTTTGAAAGTAGATGACATTCAAGCCACATATACCAAATTTCAAAAAAAGAATCTGAACCCCACCCCAATTCGTCCCTTATGGGGTTCCATGGTCTTTTATCTTTACGATCCAGAAGGAAACAGGCTTGAGTTCTGGTCCTGATTATAACGGATTTGAGGAACCGGTTTTATCAATGTTTTTTGCAACCAGGTCAGGAAAGGCCGGAAAATTACTGGAGTAGAGAAAGGATTCACTCGTTATGTTCGGTCTTTTTTTGATCAAACATATCAGCTTCAATACCCATGGACATGGCACGTTTCATCCATTGCTTATGAGCTAGAGCACGCATGTCTTCAACATCATCTGTTTCATCCATAATTTCCATACCGAGAAGTGTTTCAATTAAATCTTCCAATGTCACTAGTCCATCAGTCTCTCCATGTTCATTGATGATTATGGCTATGTGCTGGCGGTCCTTAAGGAAGCTCTTGAACAATGCTATCAACGATACTGAATTCGGAACAACAAGTATGTCACGTTTAAATGCTTTAAGTTTTTCATCACCTCGCCTCTGCGTCGCATTAATCAGAATATCCTCCTTAAGAACAAAGCCGGTTATGTCATCAGTATCCTTCCTGTAGATTGGCAGACGTGAAAAAGGGGTTTGAGTTATGTATTCCATTGAATCAATGATTTTCATGTCCTCGGGTAATGCTGAAATTACAACACGTGGTGTCATGATGTCAGATACTTTCAGCGACTCGAATTGGAATATATTCTGTATAAGTTTTGATTCTTTATCACGAATATGTCCGGCCTCTACACCGACCTGAGCCATGGCGATGAATTCGGCTCTGCTGAAGATGTTTATCTCCTTTCCGTAGGAGATAAATTTTGTCAATTTTTCGGAGATCCATACGATTGGGTAAAGCATAACTATCAGGCTGTTAACAAAAAATGCCATTGGAACTACAAGCTTTGACCAGTAGACAGCACCTATGGTTTTAGGAATAATCTCGGAAAAGAAAAGGATCAAAAACGTCATGACCGCTGAAAATAGACCAAACCAGGTGCTTCCAAATACAATAGTCGCTTTGGCCCCGGCACCGATTGCCCCAACCGTATGCGCAATCGTGTTCAGTGTTAAGATGGCCGCAAGGGATCGGTCCACATTGTCTTGTTTCAGTCGTTTCAAAAGTGCTGCATGTTTAGGTCTCTTTTTTTTTTGTCCTTCAATGTATGAAGGGGTAATACTTAAAAGTACCGATTCCGCCACTGAACAAAGAAATGAAAAAATTAATGCCATCAACATATAGGTTATCAGAAGCAGGACATCAGTGCCGATATTTTCAATGTTTCTTTCGTGTGGACTTTCTATACCAATGGCATGGGTTGAGATGGTCAATATCAGTAACAATGCAGGGGTTAAAATCCAAGCTAACCTTTTACATGATAATTTCATAGGGCTTGTGTGTCTCCAGATTATGTCTCCTAAATCAGCGTTAAAATTATGCGGTGTGGCTGACCGCCGTAGTTGGCCCCGGCCGTTCCGTTCCGATTGTTTTGTCATTGCCAGCCTGCCTGCTATTACCTAAACAGCATCAGTAACCAGATTCGTTAATATTGATTATATCTATTGTAAGGTGCTGGCCTGAGCTATGACATCAGGTATGTCATTTCCCATTTCTTTTCCACGCTGATATTTTCCTTTCAAAATGTTTTGTCATGATTGCAAGACGGTTTCCCCACGGTAATCAATTGATTGATGGGCAGATTACTTTTTTGTATGGCACATTCTTCATTATTGCGCCACAATTTTTCTGCCAGAGCAGGGACCTTGGAAGACATCTTGGGGGCCAGGCGTGAAAAGATGATATTGGTGCGTGTAGCCGTCTCCATCTGCTCAATTCTGAAATATCCTGGGCCTGATTCAGGGATACCCTGAATTGGTGTGAAAGTTACGAGGCCATTCATGAGATTCTTGAAAAGAATGGATTTGAATTTAATCCTGAAAAGTTCCATTCGATTGGATGAACAATGTTTGCTTATTTGCTTTTTTTGCTTGACAGGAATCTGTTTTTCCCTCTATCACTTGAGGATCAAATCTTTTGGCTGATTTCTGGGTGAGCTGTTTCAGGCTTATGTTGCTGCACTTTTGATGGTGTTCATGTATGTGCTGTAGTCTTTCTCAGGAGCAAATGGATACAAGACCGGCACTAAGGGACATTGCCTTTTGCTTCAATTTATAAAGATCTGAAATCCAGCAGAGGCCTCTCTTTTAACCGTGAAGCGAAGAAAGGAGATGAAGTTGTCTGATCAAAGTGTGTATTCCCAAAAAAACTGGCTTAAGTCCTATGATAAGGGAATTCCGGAAAATGTGGAATTCAAGGATATCCTGGTTCCCCAATACCTGGAAGCATCCACAAAGAAATTCCCGGACAATCCGGCCCTGAATTTCCAGGGGTATACCCTGACCTTTATGGAACTCAGTGAAATGGTGGCAAGGTTTGCAGCCGCACTTAAGAATGAGGGGATACAGAAAGGAGATAGCGTTGCCATCCTGCTCCCCAATGTCATTCCCTGTGTGGTGGCCTATTATGCGACCCTTAAAATCGGTGCAATTGCCGTGTTTAACAACCCGCTTTATTCTGACAGGGAACTTGAACATCAATTTACAGATTCAAACTCTAAATTTTTAATCACCCTTGATCTTTTGGCCGCCCGGATGGTTAAACTCAGGGAAAAAACAAGTATAAAAACCATTGTCTACACGTCCATTGGTGATTATCTCCCCTTTGCCAAACGCCTTTTATTTCCTCTGGTTGCGAAAAAAAGAGGGCTTGCAGCCGATGTCTCCCCTGCAAAAAACCTTTATAAATTTAAAGATTTTATTGCCGGATGTGCCCCGGATTATACCCAGGCGGATCTTAAAGTGGACGATGTTGCCATGTATCAGTATACCGGGGGCACCACTGGCGTATCCAAGGGCGTGATGCTCACCCACAGAAACCTTTCATGCCAGATTCAGCAATTGGAAGCCTGGTTTCCCGGATTTGAGGAAGGGGCTGAGGTCATGCTGGGTGCCCTTCCTTTCTTTCATGTGTTTGGCATGTCCGTGTCCATGAACCTTGCCATTCGCATGGCCTGGACGAATGTTCTGGTTCCCAAACCCCAGCCGGAACCATTGCTTGAATCCATCAGTAAATTTAAGGTCACCTTTGCCCCCCTGGTTCCCACCATGTATATCGGCATGCTGGATCACCCGGATATGGATAAAACAGATTTGACTTCAATTAAGGGATGCTTTTCCGGAAGTGCACCCCTGCCCCTGGATGTAATTACCAATTTTCAGAAAAAAACAGGCTCCATTATTGTGGAGGGCTTCGGATTAACGGAATCAACCCCGGTTGCCTTTATAAATCCTTTCCACGGCACCCGGAAACAGGGCAGTATCGGTATTCCCATTTCCAACACGGAAGCTAAGATCGTAGATCTTGATGATAAGACCAAAGAAGTGCCTTTGGGTGAACCCGGGGAATTACTCATCCGGGGTCCCCAGGTTATGAAGGGGTATCTTGGCAGACCCGACGCCACAAAGGAAACCATCACCGAGGATGGTTTTCTCTTAACCGGTGATGTTGCCACTATGGATGAGGATGGATATTTTTATATTGTTGACCGGATTAAAGATATGATTCTTTCCGGAGGGTATAATGTGTATCCACGGGATATCGATGAGGTCTTGTTTGAACATCCTAAAATCCTGGAGGCCTGCACCATCGGCATTCCCCATCACAAGCGTGGAGAGGCTATAAAGGCCTTTGTCATCCTTAAACAAGGCCAGAAAATGACTTCCCAGGAAGTGATAGATTATTGTGCCACAAAGCTTGCCAAGTATAAATTGCCAGTGGAAGTGGAGTTCAGGGAAACGTTGCCCAAGTCCAATGTGGGCAAAGTTTTGAGAAAAGATTTGCGTGCCGAAGAAGAGGCAAAATAGAGGATTCATTCGTAGTATAACCATGCCAGATCCGTCCAGACTGGATTTCCCAGTTTGGATCTGTTGTTTGATGATCAGGCAAAACGGACCTGACTCCGTTCATTCGCATTGAAGCCAGAAAGTTGAGTTCAGAGAAAGCAGTTTGACCATTGAGAGATAAGTAAAGATCTCCATGACTTTTGAGTTGTGGAGATCTTTTTTTGTTTTTTAAGGTCTGTACGCCGGCGTTGGATTAGTTATTAAAAAAATAAACACCTGTTAATATCTAGAGTTAACATGTGTTTAATGAGTTTAGATTAAAAAAAAAAGAGATTTTAATGGCTGCTGAAGTTTTTCATGTTTTCTATTTCAATTAGTTATGTATTTTTAAAATATTTTTTTGTCAATTTTAAATCGTTTGGTATGTATATTGCTATTTGCAGTATTCCAGTTTTAAGGTTTATATCAAGATGTTCACAGCAGATGCTTCAACGGGCATACTATTCGGCCCATTTAGATCCAAAGGTGGCCTGCTTATTGCAGTAAAGTGCAGACTGTCTGATGGCAAATCTGCCTGCAGACCCTGTGCTTTAGATCGGCAGGTTAGAAGGCTCACCGACGGTCCAGGCCCGAGTTGGGTGACCGTTGCGGGTGGCATAATGCATTTTTAATAGTCGTTGTGCCCAAGTCGACATAAGAAAGTTGCTTTTATTTTAAAAAAACAACCGTTATTTGTGGATATATCTCAAAAAAGGAAAATTAAAACATGCGAAGTGATGTAGTCATTATTGGTGGTTCGGCAGCGGGCCTCATGGCAGCCATAACCTTGAAAAAGAGAGCAGCAGAAAAAACAGTTACCCTTATCAGAAATGTTGTGAATACACCCATTCCCTGCGGGATTCCCTACATCTATGGAATTATGGGTCAGGTTGACAAAAACCTGATCCCTGACCAGGGCTTTATAGATCAGGGTATTGAAATTCTGCAAAAAAATGTTGCAGATATAGATCGAGCCAAAAAGGAGGTTATCTTTGCCGATGGTGAGCGGCTCTCCTACGGTAAACTTCTCATCAGCACAGGCTCCAAGCCCTTTATACCACCGCTTCCCGGTATTGATAAACCCAATGTGTTCACCGTTCGTAAAGACCCGAATTATTTAAAAGAGGTTTATGCTGCATTGGAACCGGCCCGAAATGTGGTTGTCATTGGTGGTGGCTTCATTGGAGTTGAGATGGCAGAGCAGATTGCCTTGATGGGTCAGAAAGCCGGGCTTGACAAAACCGTCACCGTTGTGGAAATGATGCCACATTGCCTGATGCTTGCCTGTGAAGAGGATTTTTGTGTTGAAATAGAGGAAGAACTTAAAAAAATTGGTGTCATGGTTAAGACCAATTGCCAGGCCGGAGAAGTAGTCGGACAGGAGAAGGTTGAAGGTGTTAAGCTTGCCGATGGAGAAGTCATACCGGCAGATGCGGTTATCATTGGCATTGGCGCCCAGCCCAATATTGATCTGGCTGTAAAATGCGGCCTTGATGCCGATCCCCGCAATGGTATCAAAGTTGATAAATACATGCAGACCCAAGACCCGGATATTCTGGCTGCGGGTGATTGTGCCAGCAAATTTTCCTGTATTACCGGTAAACCAAGCGGCATTCGTCTGGCTTCCGTGGCCTGCAGTGAAGGCATGATTGCGGCCACGAATCTTTGCCGTGAAAAGAGCCGTGAGACCATGGGAGCCCTTGGTGCCTTCAGTACCATGGTCGGGGGACGTTCTGTTGCGGCTGCAGGCTTGACAACCAAAAGTGCCAAAGATGAGGGTATTGAATTTGTTGAAGGTGAGGTCACTGCTCCCAACCGTCATCCAGGGCACCTGCCGGGTTCTGTGCCCAACATGAAAATCAAGCTTCTCTTTCGTCGGGATAACGGTCAGGTCATAGGTGGGCATGTCAGTGGCGGTGAAGCTGTTTCTGATATGGTTAACATCATTGCCGCAGGTATTCAGGCACATTTAACTGCGGAACAGCTGGCGGTGATGCAGTATGCCACCCATCCTCTTTTAACGGCATCTCCCCTGAATTACCATGTCATGCTGGCCGCTGAAAATGCCGCTGTGAAACTCAGCTGAGAAAACTCTCCCCAGGGTTCCGCCTGTTGTGATCACGGCCTCTTTTTACAAGTGATGATCTTTTTTTATAACGGTCATGTCCTGTCGAACACAACAAATATAGGGTCGTAGACGCGGAGCCAAATGGTATTATCCCGCCGCCCCCCCGACGGGCAATGGTCCCGGACCGGAACTGTAGACAGCTCAATTGTCCGGTTCCTATTGCCCATCGGGGGGGCGGCTCTGCTGAGGCTGCCTTGGGGGCTGCTTTTTCATATAAAAAAGGGGTCAGATTGAAGTTATTTGCGCTATCGATCAAGGCGGATGAGGATTTTAACCGTCACGGATAATGCCCATAACGAAAGTCTGACCCCTTATTTTTTTGCTGTTGTCTTTGCTATGCAGGTGTTTCAATGTGTACTTGCCTTATATGAGCGCTGCTGTTAAATATTAATGTTCACATTCAATATTCGGATAACAGGTATAAACTTTGTGCACAGGAATTAAACATAATGGAATTAAAATCAAAAGAGATGATTATCCCCAGAGAGGAGGCGCTTTTTCGGATGGATAAAAACGGAGTCTGGTACACTGAAACCGGCAAATTTGAGCATCCGAAAATTATCCGCCATTTCAATGAATCCATTCAAAAGGATGAAATGGGGTATCATCTTTGCCAGACCCGGGAAGGACTCCTTGAAAAGGTGTATTTCTCCTATGAAGACACTGCCCTTTTTGTCATAGATGTCAGGGAAGAGCAGGGTCTGACCCTGGTTTTGAATACCCGAAAAGACTTGATATTGGACCCCGGGCAATTATTCACCTGCGATGACAACCTCTATCTCCGAACTCCGGATCACTGCATTAAATTTACCCCCAGGGCGCTTGTCAAATTATCCCCCTTTCTGGAAGAAAAAGATGATCGTCTGTGCCTGTATCTGGGCGGTGTCTTTTATGATATCCCTGAAAATTCTTCTTATACGCCAGGTTCTCCCTGTCCGTCCATTTATCCCCTGAGCTAAAGACTTAGCGTTTTTCTATAAACCACATGGCAGTATGCACATACCACAACGAATCTTGAAAGAATATTAGACATGCTTACTCTTTTATATAAAATTATAAAGAAGAATTGATGATAAAAAAAATTCAAATATAAATTTTGTCAAACTTGTTGGGAATAATTTTTGTAAAGATATCAAAGTTTGAAGAGAATTTGTCTTTAATACAATTGGATTTTGAAGTATATTTATTCAATTTGGAATGATATGTGGGGCATTATCTTTGCCTGTGATACTTAAAAAAGGAGTTCACATGAATACAGTATCATTGTTTTCGGGGGCTGGTGGCTTAGATGTTGGCTTTAAGAAAGCAGGATTTAATATTATATGGGCAAACGATTATGATAAGGACGCTTGCAAGACTTATTCAACAAATATTGGGAACCACATTAAATGTGGAGACATAAAGTCATTTCTTTCTGAGTTGTCAGAATTGACGAATGTTGATGTTGTTATTGGAGGACCACCATGTCAAGGTTTTTCAGTTGCTGGGAAAATGGATCCACATGACCCAAGAAGTGAGCATGTTTGGAATTATGTTGATGTTATTAAACGGCTAAAGCCTAGAGTGTTTGTAATGGAAAATGTAAAGGCTCTCGGAAAATTATCGAAATGGGAACCTTTAAGAAATGAACTTTTATCTCAGTTTAGATCATTGGGATATTCAACCAATTTTGTAATATTGAATGCAACAGAATTTAATGTCCCACAAGCAAGAGAAAGAGTTTTTTTTATAGGGTTTAAAGGGAATGAAAAAATAATACCTGACTTGGGTGCGATGTTTAAGACATACCGAAAAATGGCTCCCACTGTGAGGGAGGCATTATCAGTTCTTGATAGGGCAGGAACTGGAAATAATAAGAGTATTTGTAAGGCAAAAATAACTTTCACACAAAATCCAGTAATGAGAAAATCTCCATATGCAGGTATGATGTTTAATGGTCTTGGACGGCCTGTAAAAATTGATGGATATTGTGCTACATTGCCTGCCTCAATGGGAGGAAACAAAACTCCTATTATTGACGAAGAAGAGCTTTATAATAATAAAGAGGGATGGATATTAAAATATCACTCTGGGCTGTTACAGGGAAAATCTCCCATGGAGTACCAAGTGGCACCCAAAAGATTACGTCGGTTAACTGTTGAAGAGTCGGCTTTATTGCAAACATTTCCTATAGACTATAAGTTTTCAGGGTCACAATCATCAATATTTAAGCAAATTGGGAATGCCGTCCCTTGTAATTTAGGTCAAAGTGTTGGAAGAATGTTAATGGATTGTTTGGAAAATGAAAAAATAGAAAATTCTATCATTAGACTACCTTATCAAATGAAACTGGCAATATAAATGGCTGAAAGCATTAACCATAATTCAGCCGAAAAAATCTTGCTTGCAGCCTTTCGAAATAAATGCTTAAAAATAGATGAAATATCAGAAGACATAGCAACGATATTGTTGGGCAGCCATAAAACATATAAATATATTTTAGTCAATGGGCTGCTTGCAAAATCAACAAACAGCAAAATAAATGCACTCGCCCTCCAAGCAGGTGCAAAATTTAAAAATTCATTCGACGCAAGAAGTTTATGCCATAAAGTTCTTGTCCCATTCGAAAGAGACTTTTTAGAAAATGCACTTGGCGGATCAAACGAACCCTTTTTAAACAAACCTGCAAGGTTTACTCATTTAAGCGTTAACAATGCAGTGCGGAAAGGAAAAGACCAAAAGGCGTTAAACCTGTTGATTAAAATTTTCCGCCGAATAAGATCCTCACGTGATGCAAAACAGTATTTGTCCTGTGCTTTAGATATATTGTGTAAAAAGGTAGAGGCAAACAAAAATCTCAAGGATAGTTCAATAAATTACAATCCTACACTAATAGAAATCTATGAGTTTATCTTGAGATTTTTAGAAAAGTCTTTTGAGGGTGAGTCCTTAGTAATCATAGTTGGTGCATTAGAAAAAAATTATTACAACAACATATCAGAGGATTACAAAGTAATTGTCCATAAAGTAAATCAAAGTGGTGCGTCTTCCAAAGAAGTTGGCGACATTGATATCCTAAGGAAAAATAGTTTCTTCTATTCAATAGAAATAAAAGATAAAGATTTTAGTGAGTATGATTTGGAGCACGCATTTAAAAAGATGCAGAAAAATGGAGCGACACAAGGACAATTTATTTTTGGTCCTAATGTAAATTATGATCATAGTCTGATTGCTACAAAAATTTTAGATTTTGAGAAAAATGGTTTCATGGTTCTTCTTGAAGATATAAATTCATATTCACGCATGATGATTTTTAAAACCGACATTGCAGATAAACAGCAGTTTATTGATTTGATCATGGAAACAGCCATCGAAATTAATTGTAAAGAAGATACAAAGAAATGGATTCAAACTTTATTTTGTGAACTAAAATGGAAATAAATATGTATTGTTGGAATGATGCCGGGTGGAATAAAGACCGTCGATTCCCAATAAAGTTGTAAGGCCAACCCCAGAATCTCCTCTCCAAGGGATAAATGAAATGGCCCATGTTCTGATAAAGCCTGAAAAATTGGCGCATTGAGCAAAAGGATATTTTCAGAAATGTTTGAATCCCAAGACCCAATCAAGTTGGAACCATCATGGAAAAAAGAACTTCTGTCGGAGTTTCAAGCGCCTTATATGCAGGATCTGAGAGCCTTTCTGGCGGAAGAAAAAAGGCGGGGAAAGGAAATTTATCCCAGAGGTGTTGACATGTTCAATGCCTTTAATCTCACCCCCTTTGACAGGGTGAAGGTGGTGATCTTGGGGCAGGATCCTTATCATGGTCCCGGACAGGCACATGGCCTGTGCTTTTCCGTTCAGCCCGGGGTGACGGTCCCTCCTTCATTGATAAACATTTACAAGGAACTCCACAGAGATTTGGGGATTCTTCCCCCCCGTCATGGACACCTGATCTCCTGGGCCAGGCAGGGGGTATTGCTTTTGAACAGTGTGTTAACTGTTGAGAAAAAGAGACCGGCCTCCCACCAGAACCGTGGGTGGGAACGGTTTACAGACCGGGCTGTGCAGCTTTTGAACGACAGGCATGAGGGGCTTGTCTTTCTACTGTGGGGAAGCTATGCCCAGAAAAAAGGACAGGTTCTTGACGGGAGCCGTCACTTGGTCCTCAAGTCCGCCCATCCCTCTCCGTTTTCTGCTCACCGGGGATTCTTCGGAAACGCCCATTTTTCCCAGACCAATCAATACCTGACAGCCCGGGGAAAGCAGGCCATCGACTGGCGTTTGTCGGACTGTGTAGATGAAAATCAGTGAGGGACCCCTCCCCAAAGTGGCGCATTGTGAGCAAGCCCGATTTATCAAGTGCCTGAAATTACCCCATGGCAAACACCCATTGAAACCCCAGAAAAACGGCCATGCTCACCACAATGGTCAACAGCAGATTTTTAAGCAGGCCCCCGACGACACAGGCGGCAAGTGCCCCTATAAGATAGGGGTTGGACAATTTTAAATTCAGGGTATCCCCTGTGGGCATGAGAACAGCCGGGACAATAATGGCGGTGAGCACCACCGGCGGGACATATGACAGACCCTGCTCAAACAGTTTCGGGAATTGAAAACGTCCGGAAATGGGAAACATGATATATCGTATACCAAAGGTTACCAGTGCCATTCCTGCAACCATATAAATTTCATATACTTGAACGTCCATGCCAAAGAGATTCATGCCGCCTCCTTTTTGCTGGAAAAGAATTTCTCACATACCAGGCCTACTGTAACACCGGCGATGGCCGCCACCATGAGTCCAAATTTATGGGGAAGTCCGCCAGCCACAATGGATACTGTTCCGGCAGTGATCACCGATGCCCACATGGGTTTTGAAACAAGATAGGGAATAACAATGCCGATGAAGGTGGCGGGCATGGCAAAATCAAGTCCCCATTCAGAGATTCCCGGGAAGGTTTTACCTGCCGTGAGTCCAATGAGGGTGCAAAGATTCCAGTTGGTATACATGAATACCATGGAACCCAGATTGTAGTATTGCCTGTTGGAGGTATCATCTTTCTGCATATACCGGGTGACTGCCACGGCAAAGGTTTCATCGGTGAGACCAAAGGCCAGAACCATTTTCCACAGGGGATGCAATTTTTTATAAAATGGCACCATGGTGGCACCATAGAGCATATGGCGCAGGTTCACCACAAAGGTGGTCAAGACGATCATGGGCCATGCCGTGCCCGCCGTCACCAGGCTCACACAGACAAACTGTGAGGAACCGGCAAAAACAAACAGAGACATGCCCATGGTGGCGGCAAAGGAAAGGCCAGCCGTGGTGGCCAGGGTGCCAAAAATGATGCCAAAGGGAACGGCACCCACAATTAAAGGAAAGGTGTCCTTTGCCCCTTTAAAGAACTGGGATAATGGAGAATCGTTTTCGGGCAAGATGCTTTGATCAGTTTTCATTGTGGCTCACGGATTTTTTTGAACTTTTGTTTGGGCTCCATGAGATCCGCCAAACTGAAAAGTTTCGTTAAATATTATTTTGAGTGCCGTGTTTTTATCATGATTGTAATAAAAATCAAATCATTAATAAAAAAAAGAGGCTATGTGTTTTGATGTTTTTTTTCATGGCTTATCTTTCCGTCTAATATGGTTATGGTTTTATCTGAAAGGCTGACAAGGTTATGGTCGTGGGTGGAAAGTATGATGGCGCATCCTTCCTTTCGACACATGGTGAACATGGATTTCACCAGCATTTCTCCTGTCTGGCTATCAAGGTTTGCGGTGGGTTCATCGGCAAGGAGCATTTGGGGGGCGTGGGCAATGGCCCTTGCAAAGGCGATTCTCTGGGTTTCTCCACCCGAAAGCTCGTGGGGCATGGCTGATTTTAGTTCTAAAAGGCCTGTTTTTTCAAGGAGTTCAGTTGTACGTCTTTCTTTTTCCAGACGGTTGAGTGCCAGGGGAAAGGCGATATTTTCAAAGACGGTAAGATAAGACAGAAGATTCCCCGATTGAAAGATAAATCCCATCTTTGTACGCTGGAATCGGGATAGTTCTCTCTTGGAAAGACCCAGCAGGTCAACCCCCAGACAATGAATGCTGCCTGTGTCGGGTCTTTCAAGGCCACCCATGCAGTTTAGCAATGTGGTTTTTCCGGAGCCGGATTTACCAATGATCGCCAGGGTGCTCCCCCGGGGAACAGAAAAGGAGATATCGTGCAGAACCTTTTTGGTTCCCCTTCCGGATTGATGGCTTTTGGATATGCTGCACGCCTGTATCATCGTGTCAGATGCTCCTTAAAATGTCAGCCGCATTTTTTCTGATGACTGACACCGTGGGCCATATAGCTGACGGGATGCTGAATACCAGTGCGGAAACCGGTGGAAGCCATATTGAAAAGGCGGTTAATCGAGGAAAGATTATTCCTGATACAACAAAGTATTGATTGTGTGAGGTGTAATCACTCAGGTCAATGCCGATGTTTTGAAAAACAGATACCCCGACCACCCCCACCGTTACCCCCATGGCCGAGGCTGCCAGATTAATGAGAATCACTTCTGAAAAAATCAGCAAAGCAGTTTCAAGGGGGGTGATTCCCATGACCTTCATGATACCATATTCTCTTATGTCCCTTAAGATAAAGATGGAAAAGGCACAGGCAATGCCGGAGGATACCACCATGAATACAATGAGGATAACAATGCCCATGGACAGATAATTCAGCTCAATGAGCTGTTTCAGATCGGGCATGAGATCTGTCCAGGTTTTAAAGGGGATGCCCGCCGTCTTTCCATTTTTATACCGATGTGTCATGGCTTTTTCATCCACCCCATGCTCCAGAAAGATGGCCGCATTCCATGGGCCTGTTTTTTCCGGGAGGACGGTTGCTCCCATGGTAAAAAAAGATAGTCCCCTGTCAAATTGATCCACACCGGTTGTGTATGTGCCGCACACCGTCAGTGTGACCGCTGTGGTATTTTTCCCAGGGGAAAATTCAAGTGTATCTCCGGGCTGACAATGTAGTTGATCCGCAATGGACTGGCTTAAAAAAACTTCGTTTTTGCCTGGTTCAAGGTATCTTCCTTTTCGTTTTTTTTTCCAGAGAGCGGTGAACTTTTTTTCTTTTTCCGGTGAGATGCAGATCAATGTAACCATGGCCATGTGTTCTTTATTAAGAAGAAACCCTGCAACGGGAACACGTTTGAGAACCCCTGCCACCCCATTTTGTAAAAGGTCTTTTTCAGTGATGTCTTCCGGAATATTCATGCCTGAAATATGTCCGGAAAAAAGACTGACAGCATTGTTAATCATGGCATCATTTACACCTACTGCAAGGGCTGAAAGAAAGATAAGGGCCGACACGGCGCTGACCACCATAAGTGTCAGCACAAGGGTGGAACGCCATGAGCGAATCAGAAAACAGCTTGCCATTCTAATCCAGAAAAACATGATAATCACATTTTTTGTGATTCAGGGTCAAAAAAAATATCCGTTCCAATTTGCCGTGTGATCATGGAAATGGCGATCTGTGTCATGAACTGATGCTCTTTTGCAAAAAGTGCCCGGGTGCCGTCTTCAAGAAAGGATAGTGCAGCGGCAGCAGCTTTTTTTTCGGCATGGGGAAAGTCAAGGAGAAGGAATCTGTTCTCTCTGGGTTTGTCAATTTTTCTGCGAAGCGTGTTAAGGGCTTTTTTTTCCAGCGGATCTGTTCCATGATGTATCAATGAAACTACATAATTGTGACGATGCATCCCAAGATCCATGGACATATCCACCATATCATCAAGAATCTGACAGCCCATGCCGATGTGAAACAGGGCCTTTTTTATGGGGGCGGTATCCTTTAAAAAAGGAGTATCAATGACATCGGGCAGTGCCCATGGCGATTGAAACAGAATACCTGTCTTGTAATGATGGACTTTGCTTAAGATTGCATCGGGGGGCAGTATACCGTCAATACCGCAGGCCTCCGAGGCTTCCTGGGCACCACTTTTGGCCAGGGCACGCAGGGATGCAACGCTTGCCTGCTGTATCTGTTTAAAGGTTAAATCCCGGGCCAGATACCCTTCCTGGAGGATGTCAAAGAGAACACGGTCGGAAATCATGATATCCAAGACCGAACGAAATCGTGTTGCCTGCTTTGGAAGGTTGGTTTCCAGGGTTTTTTTATATTCATTGTCGAGAATATTATCACAGCCCGTCACCATTCCCCGTAAACATTGGTTGGCAGCTGCATATAAAATTCTTCTGGATCTGGGGATGTCCATTCTGAAATAGGAATATAAAAAAATTGCTGAAAAGAAATTTTTTTCAATGGAATAATAGTCTGATTCCGGGGGAAGTACCTCAATGCCGCTATTGTGCAGCATCCGGGTGGCAATGCGCCAGTAAAGGGACAGCGCCTGGTTGAGTTCATGGGTTAAGGTCCGGAAGGTGGCCTCACCTGTTTCTATGTCTGCAGCATTATTGATGTGTTTCATTTCCATGCGTGTATCACTCGGGTTTCCGGGTTGAAAAAACGGCAATGTACCCAAAGTAGGTGGATATGATTCTGGGTGTATCAAAACCACTTTTCACCATGAGATTCGGCAGAACCCCCCGGATATTTTCTCCGATCTGGGGCTGAAACAGAAGCCAGCGGGAGGCATGGGAGATCACATATCCCATGAATGTTGTGGGGATGTGCATGTCTGATATAATGAATTTTCCTCCGGGTTTGAGCACCCGGAAGGCCTCTGAAAAAGCTTTCTTTTTCAGATCCAGCTGAATGTGATGGAAAAATAGTGTTGATATGACGGAATCAAAGGATTCGTTTTCAAAGGGGAGGTTTTCTGCTGCTGCCACCTCAAAACGGCAGGTACTGCCTTCCCGTTTTTCTCTGGCACCCTGGATCATCATGCCAGCAGCATCAATGCCCATGGCAAAGCCACCTGTTGCGGCGCAGAGGTGGTCTGCAATCTTTCGGGTGATCACCCCCGTACCACATCCAATGTCCAGAATTTTATGGCACGCCTTGATTTCAAGCAGTTCAATCAAGCGGTTGTTAATCTCGTTTTCTCTGCCCAGTAAACACATGGGTTCACAAATATCATAAATCCCTGCGGCATAATCAAGGGTTCTGCCACGGGTGGGAACAGATTTTAGATGCATGAATAATTCCTTTCCGACTATGATAGGCTTTTGAACTGTTGACACTGGATGATCAGGTTTCTTCCGTCTCTTTTTTTCTGGAGGCTTCACTTATGTCAATAATGGTGGATGTCAGGTATGCTTTTGTACGGTAACTTGTGATATTCATCAGATTATGGTTCAAAGTGGTCATCCGCTTCACCTGCTGATCAATCATGGCCAGTTTCCGGGCAGTTCCCGGGCTCAGATCCGGGGTTTCATTTAAAAGCTCACAGCATCCGGATATGATCTGCAGGGGCTGGTTCAGCTCATGGCATACGGCACCGGCGGTTTCCATCACCGTAGCAAGCTTTTTTTTCTCACTGTGTTCCTGATCAGCTAAAATACGCTGGGTGATATCCTGGGTAATCCCCACAATGCGGTGGATACGTGCGGTGTCATCCCAGATGGCTTTTCCGTGGGACTGCATCCATTTGATGGTCCCGTCGGACCATACTACCCTGTACGTGAAGGAATCGGCGGTTTTCTCCGATGCAATGGCTTTGAAGAAAAGGCTGGCCCCTTTCCTGTCTTCCGGATGAATATATGTTTTAAAGTCTTCAAGGGTGTTTTTGAACATATTCCTGCCAATCCCCAGAAGTGCGGGATGTTCGCCGGAGAGGGCCATTGTCCCCGTGGACGGTTCCCACTGCCATATGCCCATGACCGCTGCCTGGAGCGCTAGATTCAGCTGTTGCTTGTTCTTCTGGAGGGCATCTTGTGCTTCCTTTCGTTCTTCAATCTCCCGGTTCAGTTCCCGGTTGAATTTTTGAAGCTGACTGTTGGTGGCTTTTAACTGGGCAGTTTTCTTTTCCACAAGTTCCTGCTGGTGATTTTGATACTGCTGAACTTTGGTGTGGGAGGCTCTCAAATTGTTCACCATGGTGGCAATGGCGTTTCCCAGCTCATCTTTTTCTGAAATTACAACCGTTTCTACGGACAGATCCCCATTGGCAACACTGGTGGACGTATCTGCCATATATCTCAAATATGCTTTCATCCGTGAAAAGGCTTTTTCTGTATGCGCCAGCTGACGAACAATGTCATCAAAGGCATCTGCCATCTGGCCGACTTCATTACTTTGACGCAGGTTCAGGGGTTTGGCCGAGATATGAAAATCCTGCTCCAGCTCCCCTTTGGAAAGTGCAGTGAGGTGTCCTGCCAGTTGTCGGAGATCCCTGTCTGCGATGTTTCTGGAAGCGTGCATGAGCCGGTGGATGGGGGTGGTGATTTTTGAGGCAATAAAAAAGCTGATAAGGGCGCCCACCACAAGGGAAACCACGATGGCGGAAAATAGAAGAAACCAGCTTTTGGTTAATATCTCTTTTGATGTAATGTTCTGGGCTTTGTACTCTGTTTCAATGCTTTTTACACTGGCTTCAACGGCTTCATTTATTTTGGATTCCAGGTCCTTGCAGCTGGTTTTTAAAAGCTGCTTTAATTCAATGGATGCAATATGAACCTTTTCAAATCCGGTGGAAAATCTATCCATGGCTTTATGGGCTTCTCTGGCATTTTTTTGTTCCAGGGAATCTTTATGGAAAAGGGGTATAAGGCTTGACAGATTTTTTTTTGCCGAGACAAAGTATTTATTGAAGAGAACGGCATGGCGTTCATTTTTATTTTGTGAATACTGAATGCTGTGGTTCACCATTTGCATCCATGCCATCTGGATGTTACCCAGAGCCAGACACTGCTGCAGGTTATCTTTGCCGGGGATGCCCGTGCGAAGGGCACTGAATCGGCTGTCGATACGATATTGGCTGGGGATCATTTCACTGTTCAGAATGTTTTGTTGTAAGTGTATTAGCTGTACCATCTGCCCAAAGGTCTTGCCATATGCCAGAACAGAGGTTCTTATGTCTTCCAGGATCGGGCCGCGATTTGAAGAACGGGCCATGGGTTCCAGGGTGTCAATTAAGATATTGAGGTCCCCGTAATTTTGGATAAATTCATTGAGATACTGCTGGGATTGTTCCCTCACATAGGCATTTGCATGTATCCGACTCAGAATCGTTTTTGCTGCAATATCCCTGGAAAGGGCCATCTGTAAAGACAGGTTGTCCGTCAGTTTGCTGACCTGATTGGAGACCTGCTTTACATATCGAATGGTGGAAAATCCCACGGCAATCATGATAATGCACAGGATCAATGTGCCTGCCATTATCTGATGACGAATCGTGCCAAAGAAAAATTTCATATGCTTACCGTTATCTGTTATGCTCTCTGTCTTTAATGATTTGTTGATATGGTTTTCATATCGGGGGATGACCATAAGATGGGCCAATGATGGCAGGCCTGTCCCCCCATCACTATGACGATTGCAACCTGGAAAATGGGAATATGTCCATCTATGATTTTATTAACAGCCTGAACTTTCTTCAGACTGGCTGAATATTTACGCTAAATTTGTGATTAAATCTTTAGAATCTATATTAACTAACATGCTCACAGAGCACATTGGCTGTCAATAAAATTGTGCGGATACTTTGGTTGAGTATGGATGTGATAACGGAATTTTTTTCTGTATAGAGCTTTTTTTATCAGCAATTCCAAATCAAGTGCATCCTTGGTGGAGATATTGGGCCTTGACTTTAAGAGATATGATCAGGTAAATATTGTTTACCTGATACTTGATGATCACTTTGGCAGATGTTGTGACCAAGCCCGCCGATATTAAACCAGACCTGAAAAGAGTTTATGGAAAAGAAAAGCACCCCCCCCGGCAAGACAAAAATTATCAATGCCATGCGAACCCTGCTTGAGGATCGTAATTTTTCCTCTATTACCATTTCTGATATAGCCGCCACTGCAGGGGTTACAGAGGGACTGATCTATAAGTATTTTAAAGATAAACGTCAGTTGCTCCATCATGTGCTCAAGGAATATTATGAATATTTTCTGCTTGGGATTGATCATGACCTTAAGGGGGTTTCCGGGGCCTTGAATAAGCTTCGCAAGGTAATCTGGATCAGCATAGATCGATATGCCACCCACCGGGTTTTTGCCAGAATTATATTGCTTGAGGTTCGAAATGCAGAGGAATATTTCCACAGTGAGGCCTATGAGCTGGTTCGACAATTTAACAGACTGCTTCTGGATATCATTAAAGAGGGCATGGACTCCGGGGAAATCCGAGGGGATATTTCGCCTTCTTTTGCCCGCCATGCCATATTCGGCACCATTGAGCATGCCTGTCTCAATCGGGTAATTTTCAATGAAAAGGTATCCATAGATGAAACTGCGGAACAGGTAAGTTATTTAATTTTAAATGGCATCAAATCGCGGTAAATATTCGGCCAGCACGCCATCTTCACCTGTTTTGGCCTGCTCACATAGCATTAGTATGCTACGCAGCCCCAAACAGGCGAATATGGTGCACTGTCCGAATATTTATAAGTCCTGACTTTAAATAAATATTTGGTAAGCATCCCTATCTTTACCTGTTTTGGCCTGCTCACAACATTCAACTAAATCCCCCATATACCTTCCAGACAATGAAAGAAGAGGTTGTTAGGCAAGCCTAACTTTTTTCGTTGACATTGATTTTTTTTCCTGTATGATTGCCGAATCAATGGTTTAGTCTTACATTGTGGTATTAAAAAGATTGTCGCATGTAAAGTAACGGCACATCTGTGTGCCATGCAGGGGAGGGCTATATGGAATTTATTGATATAGGGTTGACGGCATTCATTGTCGGGGGGGCATTTATTTTTATGATTCGCCATTTTGTGGGTAAGAAAAACAATTGTTCTTCGTGCACAGGCTGCTCTAAGTCGGGGACCTGCCGGTCTTCATTGATTGAGATTCAAGACGCCCCGGAGGGCAAACATTAAATCATACACGCATCAAGGATGGGAAACAGTCAATGTCAGCCAGGATTAACTTAAGAAAAATGCAGATACATCAGACCGGTGTTATCCGGTCGGTAAAGGCAACTGGAGAACTGGGACGAAGAATCAGAGATATGGGCCTGGTTCCCAATACCGAGGTCCAGGTGGTTGGGCGGGCACCGTTAAAAGATCCGGTGGCCCTGCGAATTATGGATTTCACCATCACCCTGAGAAACAACGAGGCAGACTACATCACCGTGGAGATCAAGGAGGATTAAAAATGGTACAGCACATCACGGCAGCATTGGCTGGAAATCCAAATTGTGGAAAAACCACCCTGTTTAATGCCCTCACCGGTGCCAGGCAGCATGTGGGAAATTATCCGGGGGTCACCGTGGAAAAACGGTCCGGAACGGTGAAATCAGGTGAAACGCTCATGGATGTTGTGGATCTCCCTGGCACCTATTCCCTCACCGCCTACTCTCCGGAGGAGCTGGTGGCAAGGGATTTCATTGTGGATGAACGTCCCCAGGTGGTCATTAACATCATTGATGCCACAAGCCTTGAAAGAAATCTTTACCTCACCATTCAGTTTATGGAGTTGGGGGCACCCATGGTGCTTGCCCTGAACATGATGGATGCGGTTAAAAAACAGGGTAAAACCATAGATGTGGACCTTTTGTCCTCCCTTCTGGGGGTTCCCGTGGTGGAAACCATTGCCCGCACCGGTGCCGGTAAGCATGAATTGATCCAACGCACCATTTCATTTATCCGGGAAAAAAAAGAAGATTGGACGCCCTTACATATTTCCTATGGACCTTTTCTGGACCCAGCACTTGGGGAGATGGAAAAAATTATCCAGGAGCAAAAGTTTTTGACCGATCGCTTCCCGGTTCGCTGGACTGCATTGAAGTATCTTGAGTTTGACGAGCAGATCATGGCCATGGGACAACAATCTGGGGGGGATGTCCATGGCCGATTGACGGCTCTTGTGAAAGAAATTTCTGACAGGTGCATGCAGACCCTGGAGGTGGAACCTGACGCCATCATTGCCGATTACAGATATGGACATATTGCCGCCATGATGAAGCGGGGCGTGGTAAAACGGGATATCACCCGTCAGCGTATTCATCTGTCGGACACCATTGATCGGGTGGTGACCAATCAGTTTCTGGGGCCGTTCATCATGCTGGCCACCCTTTACGGTATTTTTCAGGTGACCTTCCCCATTGGTGAGATTCCCATGGGATGGGTGGAGGCGTTTTTTGAGTGGCTGGCAGCCATGGCCCTGGTGTCGATCCCCCCGGGCTTTGTTCAATCCTTGGTGGTGGATGGTGTTATTGGTGGTGTGGGCGGTGTCATGGGATTTGTGCCCTTGATCATGGTGATGTTCATGGCCATAACCATCCTTGAGGATCTGGGATACATGGCCCGCATGGCGTACATGATGGATCGAGTGTTTCGGATGTTTGGCCTTCATGGGGCATCTCTCATGCCCTTTATTGTTTCCGGCGGGATTCCCGGGGGCTGTGCCGTGCCCGGGGTGATGGCGGCAAGGACCCTTAGAAGCCCCAAGGAAAAGCTGGCCACCATTTTAACTGCACCCTTCATGAACTGCGGGGCCAAGGTTCCCGTATTTCTGCTGCTTGCTGCGGCATTTTTTCCTGAAAACGCAGCTGGTGTGATGTTTGGCATGACGATTCTCAGCTGGGTGGTGGTGCTGCTGGTGGCAAAGTTGCTGCGTTCCACCGTGATCCGGGGAGAGGCTACCCCCTTTGTCATGGAGCTGCCCCCCTACCGCATGCCCACCTTTCGAGGGGTTTTAATGCACACCTGGGAGCGTGCGTGGCAATACATGAAAAAGGCAGGTACCGTGATTCTGGGGATATCCATCCTCATCTGGGCAGCCATGACCTTTCCGGGAATTCCGGAGGATTTGTCTTCACAGCTCCAGGCCCGTCAGACAGCTGTTGAAGCCCGTATGGCAGCTGTGGCAGACAAATCTGAAATCCAACTGCAGCTTCATGAAGAACTGGTTTCCATTGAAAATCAGCGTGCCCAGACCGCATTGAGGTATTCCTTTGCCGGTCGTCTGGGGTCTTTTTTTGAACCCGTAACCCGCCTGGCCGGTTTTGACTGGCGGACCAATATTGCCCTTCTGGGGGGCTTTGCCGCCAAAGAGGTGATTGTGTCTTCTCTTGGTACTGCCTATTCTCTGGGGGCGGTGGATGCACAGGCATCGGACAGCCTTGGTTCGCGTCTTGCTGCAGATTCCCTGTGGTCCCCGGTGACGGCATTGAGTCTCATGGTTTTTGTCCTCTTGTATGCACCGTGTTTTGTAACCGTGGCCGTTATCAGCCGGGAAACTTCCTGGAAGTGGGCTGCGTTCAGTGTGATATTTAACACAAGCCTTGCATTTACCCTTGCTGCAGGGGTTTATCAGGTGGGCAGGGTATTATTCTGAATGTTTTTTTCTGAATCATAACTTCAAAAAGAGCATTTACGGGCCTGATCATAGAATAGCCTACTCTGGGTGGAGGCTCAGCAGAGACTCACTATAATGGCGGTTGCCTCGTGTTTTCTAAGGGTCAGATGATATCCCCGAACAGCCACGTCCATATCCCCGGTGTGGGGATGGATGCCTTCCACCTGGAACAGGCTTCCCGGTGTGACCCCCATTTTATCAAGCTGGTGGTAAATGTCTGTTTTGTCTATCACCTCAACCAGTCTTGCCTTCTGGTTTTCTTTGATGTGTGTAAGGGGCAGGGTGGTCCGTGAAAGCATGGTACAGGGGCCGGGGTCCTGGCCGAAACGGCCATTGCACTGTTCTTTTTCATCCTGGCAAAGGGTGCCGGAGAAATTGCTTTCACAGAAGCGTTTGAACCCCGACAGCCACTGTGTTCCGCTGCGGGGGCAGATCTGTGTAAACTCCACAAAACGGATAATTCGTTCCAGCACCTCCGGTGGCACGGAATGCTCCATTTGACAGGCTGCTTTTTCTGCCGCCTCATTGTTGTCCAGGCAGAGAATATCAACGATGAATGTTTTCATCACCTCGTGTCGACGAATGACATCAAGGGCTGTTTTTTTCCCTTTGTCTGTCAGGGTGATAACATCATAGGGGGCATAATTGATATGGCCTTTTTTGGTGAGGTTTTTTAAGGCACCGGTGACGGAGGAATTTTGTACGCCCAGGCGTGTGGCAATATCCTTGACCCTTGCAGCCTGTTTTTCATTAATGATATGATAAATGGTTTCAAGATAATCTTCCAGACTTGCGGTGAGGGTGTCTGATGTGCTCATGGGATCTCCTGATGGATGCCGTTTACGGGCCGTTTTTAAAGTTTTGAGCAAGGATAAGATAACATATGTCAGATTTTAAGACCCATGTATATGGTGGTCTTGTAACCGGCGCCACGGTGTCAGGTGCCCATGCTTTTTTTCTTCCGGGGACTCTGGACTATGTTCAGCTTGGAGCGGTCTGTCTCATGACCATCATCGGAGGGGTGCTGCCGGACCTGGACAGTGACACGGGAAAGCCCCTGACCATTTTGTTTGGGCTGCTTGCTCTGATTGTACCCGCGGTCATGTTGAAACCCGTGTCCCAATATCATGACCTGAGTCCTGAATTCTTGATATGTTATTTTGCCGTGGGCTATTTTATGATCAATTATGTTGCCCGGGGATTTATTAAAAAAATAACCATCCACAGGGGGATCATGCACAGCATTCCCTTTGTTCTGCTGTGCGGGATATGTGCCTTTTTCCTTTTCAGCCCATCTGGAGAAAAAATGGCCCTGGCCGTGGGAATTGCCGTGTCAGCTGGGGGGATCACCCATCTGATCATGGATGAATTTCATTCCCTGTCCTGGTCTTGGGGGATGCCCCGTCGTAATAGAGCCTCAGGAACTGCATTTAAATTTACCTCTTCCTCCATTCTTTCCACCCTGCTGATATATGGTATTTTAATGGTCAGTTCTATTTATATGCTCAAGACCATGGGAATCCTTCCCCGGCATTTATTTTGATGTGCTTCTGATTTATGATCCCCGTGTGACAGCAAACCTTTTTTTTTGAATGGCGCCTGTTCCCCGGCGTTGTCCCAGAATAACCCCAGCAATGACAATTCCTGCCCCGACACACTGGATAAGGTTCAACGATTCTCCCAGCAGACTCCACCCCATTATAATGGCCGTAACGGGGATCAGATTGATAAATGAAGCTGCCCGGGAGGCGGTGCTCTTGCTCATCCCCCAATTGTAAAGACCAAAGGCACCAAGGGAAACACAGGCCCCGAGAAAAAACAGGATCAGAATCAGTTTCAGTGTCCAGATTTCCGGGGGGGACTGTATTATGTGTGACAGCCCCGGCAGGAAAAATACGGTGCCCGCCATGAGCTGCATGGCGGTGAGGCTCCATGGGTTGTAGCGGCTGGAGAGTTGTTTGATCAAAATCATGTTGGCCGCCGCCGAGGTCATGGCACATATTTCCAGAAAATTGCCCAGAACGGGGTTTACGGCATGATTTTGGGAACCTTCAAAAAAAGTCAATGCCGCCACCCCGGCCATGGACAGACACAGGCCTGCCCAGTTCTGCCAGGTGATTTTTTCAGAAAGAAACATCCAGGCTCCGAAGGTGACCATGAGGGGATTAAAAGAAGATATGATGCCAGCCTGGGAAGAGGTGGTGAGCATCAGGGCCCGGGATTCCAGAAAGAAATAAAGGCAGGGCTGGAGCAGTACGGTGGGAATTAGAATTTTCCAGTCCCCCTTCTGGTATGCTTTGGGCAGAAGTTTTGGTACCATGGGCAGGATACATACAAGGCCGATGATCATTCTCAGCCAGATTACGGCCCAGGGATCAAGCGTCATCAGGGCGGTGCGCATGGTGGAAAAAGACGCACCCCACAGCAGAACCGCTGCCAGCAGTGCCGCCACCGGCAGTATCTGTTTCATATTCATGTTCGCGTGATTCATTTCCGATTATCAAGATCTTTGTTGAGCTCATTGATCCAGTCTGGAAAATGATGCCCTTCACTGTCATCAAAGTGCCTTGTTAAAGGTTTGATATCCATGATGGGGCTTTTGTTCAGGGCTTCAAGGCCCTGGACCCGGAGTTTATTTTCTTTTCTTTCCAGCAGACGAACCGTGGAGATCAGCAATGGATTGGGGCGGGCAGGGCTCCGGGTGGCAAAAATACCCTTGAGGGGGATGTCCTTTCGTCCCATGGGATGGACTTTTTTTATTTCACGCTCCTCCGGGGCAAGCCGGTGTGGCCAGTAAATGACCACAATATGGGAAAAGTCTTCAATACCGTCCAGAAGTTCTTTAAATTGTGGCAGAAGGGTAAGGGTACTGATGGTATTTTGGGTTTCATCCCTGTGTTTTTGAACTTGTTTTCGTCTTTCTTCCGGGGTATCTTTCCCATGGGGGCTGAAGGTCATCTGGTTGATGGTGTTTTCAACGTACCCCACGGGGCTGATGGAAAACATGGTGTCGGTCGGTGTGGATGTGATGGTCATTGGCTGCCTTCCTGATGTGTTTTGAGGTTTTATTTTTTCTGATTATAACGGATTTGGGGGGCTGATGCCGGGGGCAGTAAAATAGGCTGGAAAGATCTATCTTTTGTGATAAAGTTGAATCGCCAAAGACAACTTTTAACAAAAGGATTTATGATGACTCCAGCTTCAGATACCACCCCCCGTATGAATCGAACTATTTGTATGCACTTTTGTCAAGCACAATATTACATCCTTATCCAACATTCCATGCAATTCCGGATGATAGTAGACTTGGCAATCAAGGATAACCCCGAGCTTTTCCCGGCTAAAATCACTTCTGGGTACCAAATGAAAGAGATCCGATTCTCCAAAAAAATGAAGATTAAAATCAGAAGAATATTGGTAGCCGGTGTCAGCTATACCATCAGGCCGTCTTTTGTCATGCCATATATGACTGGGTTTGTAGAAGATGTTGAAAAACCGTTGTTTTTACGTAAATTTGCAGTTCCATTTTGGGCCTTGAGTCACTGCTTTGGCAAAGATCCCATGTTTTGGTATCGACTTGAAGCATCCATTGGCAGGAACAGCCTTGTGGGAACCACCATCAAATCAGCAGAACAATTACCCCAGCACCTTTCCGTTGATGAAAAGCACACCCGGCTTCTGGGGAACAAAACCTACATTGCTACGACCGCCGGGAGTGACTGTATTTTGGGAGCCAATGTTTCCGCAAGTGCCTCTGAAAAAGACCTTCAAAAGGCATACCGTGTTTTTAAGGATGAAGCGACATGCGTTAATCCAGAATATCGGCCAGAGACAGTCAATACTGATGGGTGGCTATCCACTCAAAATGCCTGGAAAAAGTTATTCCCAGGAATAGCCGTGATATTATGCTTTCTACACATTTTCATTGGCATCCGTGATCGCTCACGCAAAAAACACAAGGAGCATTTTCTGGATGTGGCTACCAGGTTATGGGATTGCTTCAAGGCAGAGTCCAAAGGGGCATTCTCACAGCGAGTGCGGAGGCTTTTCGAAAGGTGTCAAAATACAAAAAATGAAATTCCAGAGGTTATTTCTGATAAAATCAAGAAGCTTAGGGAAAATTTGCCACAGTTTTCCCAAGCCTATGATTTTCCTGGCGCACATCGAACGAGTAACATGATTGACAGGTTGATGCAGCGGATGGACCGACATTTATTCAGCACACAGTATTTTCATGGTACTATAGAATCTGCCAATCTCAGCATACGTGCCTGGGCACTTATTCAAAACTTCGCCCCACTTAATCCATGGACGGTTAAGCAAAAAGGCCATATCAGTTCGTTTCAAAAACTTAACGGATTTCAGTACCATGAAAACTGGCTCCAAAACCTTTTAATTTCAGCTTCATTGGGAGGTTTGAGAGCAGGTCCCCCAAATCCGTTATAATCAGTATTTTTTATCGTTCCCCAGAGTTGTCCTTGGCAAGTGCCGGGGTCGCAATGACTATATCAGAAGAATGACAAGGAGGAAACATGGACATTAAAATTATGTATTGTACGGCCTGAAACTATGAACCCCGGGCTGCCGGTCTGGCAGCTGTTATTAAAGAAAATTTTGATATTTCTCCGGAACTTGTTCCAGGTTCCGGCGGGGTGTATGAGATCACGGTGAATGGCAAGACTCTTTTTTCAAGACGACAGGAAAAACGATTTCCAGAGAATACTGAAGTGGTTGAATTGATCAGAAATCTTCGAAATTAAAATGATGGTGTGGTGTTTACCTGAATTTTGTGTCATAAACCTGTTTTTTGTGGCATATGAAGATGATGATTGATTTACAATATCGGCCGGGGGCCAGATCGCAACGGATCATTCTAATAGAACGATCATAACCTGATAAAATGATCATAACCCGGCCCAACCATGAATGTATTCCATGAGGAGAAAAAGATGAAAAAAAGAATTCTTTTGACTGTGTTAATGACTGTGGCCATGGTGGCTGTGGGTATTGGCGCTGCTGGGGCTGCCTTTGCCGGAGAAAAGGTGTTTATAAACGGAATTGATGCCAACTATCCCCCCTTTTCCTACATTGATGAAACTGGTAAGCCCGATGGCATGGATGTGAAAGCTGTGGAATGGATTGCCAAAGAAATGGGTTTTACGGTAAAACACCAGCCGACGGACTGGGCTGCCATTATTCCCAGCCTCAAGGCCAAAAAAATTGATTTTATTGCATCTGGCATGAGCGTCACCCCGGAGCGCCTCAATGAAGTTAATTTTACCAAGTCTTACCACAAGACGGTGATGATGCTGGTGGTCAAGGCTGATTCTGATCTGACAGTGGATGCATGCAAGGATGGTGAAATCCAGTGGGGGATCCAGCGTGGTACCTCAGAGGCCCAGTGGGTTGAGGAAAACCTGATCAAGGCCGGGAAAAAATTTACATTGCATCACTATGATTCTGCTCCCCTTGCCATGGAAGATCTTGTCAATGGTCGGATTCAATGTACCGTGGCTTCTGAGATTTCAGCAAAGGAAGCCATGGATAAAGGCCTGCCCATCAAGACCATTGGCCGTTATGGACAGCCCGATGATGAAACCGCTTACGCGGTTCGAAAGGAAGATACCGATCTTCTCAAAATGCTCAACGAGGGATTGACAAAACTCATGGCAGACCCTTACTGGAAAGAGTTGAACGAGAAATATAAAGTTCATTGATCAATAAGGGTGTGACCAAAACCATAGGCACCCCCCTGGGCAAAGCTTCAGGGGGGTGCCATTTTCAATATTCGTTGTGTTCGCTGGGACATGGCAGTTTATATGAAAAAACAGCTACTGGGTTTTGGGTGCTGGGTGCTGGGTGCTGGGTGCTGACAGCAACTGCTTTTTTATTGTTTATTATGGCAGGTGCTTACTGCCATGGGTTATAAAAATATCATTTATGCATACGTAATTCCGGGAATGATCTTATGATAAAAAGTCTGCTTGTGATTGAACAGGGGCTGCCCTATATGCTCCAGGGGGCAGTGGTCAACGTCATTGTGGTGCTTTCGGCCATGCTGTTTGGTTTTCTCCTGGGCCTTCCCCTGGCAGTGGGGCAGGTATATGGCAATCGGCTAATCCGCAGAATTATCGGCATTTACGTCTGGTTTTTCCGTGGTATCCCCCTGCTGGTTTTTCTGTTCCTTTTTTATTTCGGGCTGTTTACCTGGCTCAATATAAATATGTCGGCCTTTATGGTTGCCACTATTGTGCTGGGGTTAATCAGCTCCGCCTATCAGTCCCAGATTCTGAGGGGGGCCATGGCTTCATTGCCCCAGGGGCAGATGAAGGCGGCCCGGGCACTGGGAATGAGTGATACCAAGGCCATTGTTTTTATTATTCTGCCCCAGGCCTTCCGGCTTTCCATTCCCGGCTGGACCAATGAATATGCTATTTTACTCAAGGATTCCGCCGTGACCTATGCCCTGGGGGTGACAGAACTCATGTCCCGGGCACACCACATTGCCTCGCGTACCTACCAGCACCTTGCCATTTACCTGGCAGCGGGATTTATTTTTTTGATTTTTACCTATATCGGCACCAAGTTGCTGAATATGCTGCATAAGAAAGTCAGTATTCCCGGGTATTCCCGATAAGGATATTTTATGAACACAGATTCCGGCCCCGTCCTTAAAATAGATCATATCACCAAGCGTTTTGGGGAAAATACCATCTTGAAGGATGTGTCCCTTTCCATTCAAAAGGGAGAAATAAAGGTGATCATCGGCCCGTCAGGTGGGGGCAAAAGCACCTTTCTGCAGTCCATTAACTTTCTGGTCATGCCCGATGAGGGCACCATTTCCCTGGAAGGACACACCGTTGACAAGTCTGATAAACGAGGACTTTGCACCTATCGACGTCAGGTGGGTATGATATTTCAGGATTTTAATCTGTTTGACCACCTTACGGCCCTTGCCAATGTGGAAATCGGCATGGTGAAGGTGCTGGGCATGAAAAAAAGCCTGGCAAAAGAGCGGGCCATGGCGGAGCTTGACCGTGTGGGACTTAAAGACCAGGCTCATCAATACCCGGCCCAGCTTTCCGGTGGCCAGAAACAGCGGGTTTCCATTGCCAGGGCTTTGGCCATGGATCCCAAGGTGATGCTTCTGGATGAACCTACCTCGGCATTGGACCCGGAACTCATCGGGGAGGTGCAGGCCGTCATCCGGGATCTGGGTAAAGGGGGAATGACCATGATCATGGCCACCCACCAGATCGGATTTGCAAGATCTCTGGCCGATGAAATTATCTTCATGGAAAAAGGGGTTATTGTGGAGCAGGGGGCCCCGGATGTGCTGCTGGCCTCGGGTGCTGCCACCCGAACCCGGGATTTTTGTTCCAGAATTGCTGAGATTGGCGGTGAATGATCATGAATGAGCTTTTATATATCCAGAGGGATGTCATGCCGGCGCTGATCCAGGGCACCTGGATCAGTATTCTTCTGATCATTCCATCGGCCATTTTCGGGGTATGCATGGGGGTGCTTTCCGCAACCTTGCGGGTTTATGGACACCCTGTTATTAAATTTATGGGAGATGGGTATGTTCTTATTTTTCGGGGATTTCCTCTGTTGATCCAGCTGTATATCTGGTATTTTGGCCTGCCCCGCATGGGTATTTACCTGAGTCCTTACTGGGCATCGGTGGTTACATTTGCCCTCTGCAGTGGTGCCTATCAGTCGGAATACATCCGGGGGGCGCTTATTTCCATCCGCAGGGGGCAGCTTTATGCTGCCAGATCCATAGGTTTCACCCAACTGCAGACCGTCATCTATGTGGTATTGCCCCAGGCATTGCGTCGGGCCCTTCCTGGATGCGGCAATGAGATTATCTATCTTATCAAATACTCGTCTCTGGCTTACATGGTAACCTGCATTGAACTCACCGGCCAGGGAAAAATTCTGGCATCGGCATCTTTTAAGTACGTGGAGGTTTTTTCCATTGTGGGGGCGGTGTATCTGCTGCTTGTTTCCGTGGCTACCTGGGCCTTGAATTTTCTGGAGGAGCGTTTTGCCATTCCGGGGTTTGAACGTCATAGAAACTGATCAATCAATGAGTTGCGGGTATTCTTTATAACAGACCATCAATTTTGGATTGCACATGGGCCAAAAATTTTTTGACCTCATTAATGGGCTTTGATGCTATGGATTTTTCCAGGACCTTTTTTGCCTCTTTATATTTTCCCATATCAGAATAGGCCTTTCCCAGGTTATATAAAATGATATAGTTATTGGGATAAATTGAAAGACACTTCTTGTACTGATTCACGGCCTCTTCAACTTCCCCGAGTTTTCTTAATTCAATGGCATAATTATTAAATGTTGCAATGGTTTCTGGAAGTGGATCAACGGCCTGCCTGATAAATTCTCCTGCTTTTTTAATATCTCCAGCCTCAAGATAGGCGGACCCCATCTTAATGTAGTTAAGATCAGTGGGAGCGGAAGCCTTTACATTGGAAAAGGTTTCAGAGGCGTCATCCAGTAATCCTAACTGGAGGTAGGCGTTTCCCAGTTCTATTTTCCGATTGAGATTTAATGGATTCATGGAACTTGATTCTTTGAGCTGTTCCACGGCCTTTTCAAACTCTCCTTCGGCCATGTAGATTTCTCCAAGTAAATTCATGAATTTACTGTCTTTTTTTAGCTTTAATGCCTTCTGAATATATATTTTTGCGCTTTCATAGTTTTTTTTCTTGAGATAACATTCACTTAAAATAAATAATGCTTCCGGACTTTCATACTGGGTTAAAAGTATCTGTCCAAATATCAGAGCATCGTCGTATTTTTTCTGCAGCTTTAAAGAAGATAATTTCTGCAGTTTTTGTTCCAACTCATTCCGATACAGTCTTTTATGAAAAATAGTTTCAATGGCGTTGAGGAAATTTTTTTCGGTAAACGGTTTCTCCTGATACCCATCCACGCCCTCTTCAATGGCGTATAGCACCTTTTCTTCTGACATTTCTTCTGTAACCATTAAAACCGGTATGTCCTGATATTGTGGATTGTGCCTTATTGCAATCAACAATTCGATGCCGCTCATGTGGGGCATATGCCAGTCAGTAATAATGAAATGGATGGGAACTCTTTTGAGCATGGCAAGGGCTCTTTTCCCGGTGTGGGCAAGATAAACGTTTTTGTATCCATTCCGCCTCAGAATCATTGCCTGCATATTGCATATTTCCTCCTGATCATCCACTACCAGGACATTTTTATTTGTGATTATTTCTTTAGCAACCATTTAGAGTCCTCCCTTCACCAACGCTGTTTGATTCAAGGAAACTGAAACGCATATGGGCTCTTTAATTTTTGTTTTAACTGCAAAGTTTTTCAATCGTTTGATCAGTATGGGGCTGACCTCCTCTCCCCTTGATATGAGCAACTGGCCCTTGATGGTGGTGATATCTTCTGACAGCAACATCCCGGCCTTCAGGGATGCCAGGGGTATTTTTTTCTCTACATACCGGCTTTTTCCCCCAAGAAACCTTTCCAGTGCTTTCAGAACTGAAGGGTCGTACCATTTCCACTGTTTTTTGAGTTGTGCCAATGCCTTATCCTGGGAAAAACCCTTTGACTCAAGCATGTCAAAATCAAGGATAACCTTCAGGATACGTGCTCCGAGGGGAATATCTTTACCCTTTCGGCCACCCTCAGGCTGGTCTGAGCCATCAAATCGTTTATCCTGAAGGGCAATTATGTCGGCCACAGGCTGCATGCGTGGAATTTTGGCTATCAGGTTTGCTGCAATGCCGGGGTGCATGTCAAAAAGCTGGCTTTCATCCGGGGTCAGTTGCTGTCCCTGATACAGTTTTTTTATGGTTTCTTCGGGCAGCAGCACACACCCGATCTGGGACAGCATGGCTGCTGTTTCTATGAGCCATAAATTACTGATACCCATTTGTCTTGAAATGTCGGTGGCATATCTTCTGATCCGGGAGGATCGGCCCAGAGCTTCGGGATTCACCAGTGACAAAAGCTCACTCATGACCTTGATGCTGCCCTTGAGGGTCTGGTTTAAAAGTTCTTTTTCTGCGGTGATCAGGCGGTATTGTTCCACTGCTTGATTCAGCACGTTTGCCAGCAGATCAATGGCACAGGGCTTGGTCAGAAATCGGTAAATATTGCCCTCATTTACGGCTTTTATGGCATTTTGCAGATCTGCATTTCCGGTGAGCATGATCCGCACACTGTTGGGTTTGAGTTTGGCAGCCTGGGCCAGGAATTCAATGCCGTCCATGACGGGCATGCGAAGATCTGAAACAATGACGGCAAAGGGGGGCTGGGTTTTGATGCAGTTCAGCCCCTGTTCCGGTCCCAGGGCGGTTTCAATATGAAAATGTTTTCGTAACTGGCGTTTTAGAGAATTAAGCAGATTTTGTTCGTCATCCACTATCAGTATGCGTCTGTTCATATTTGTTGGATTTCCCTTGTTATCTCATCAACCCTTATAAATATTCGGGTTGGTAATGTAAATGTCTGGCCAGTGCCTCTGATTCCTGTATTTGTGTCTGTGGTGGAGAGTAGGGGGTTATTTTCTATTGGAACTGACCTCATCGGCAATTGGTTTCCATATGGGTATTTTTTCATGAAATCGGGATTGCATCATGGGGGCCGCATCAAATACCCGGGCCATTTCATTGCTGGATACCCGGGTATTATTTTCAAAAATGTTGGCAACATGTACGGCAACCAGGGGGCTGAAGGTCTTGTCCTGGCAGTTATCCGGGCTATGGTGAAAGGCAACACCCTCAACAATGACATCGGGCAGACCCCACAGCCCCAGGAGATAGGCTCCCACCTGGGCATGTGTGGCCCCCATTAACTGAAATTCAGCATCCATAAAGGGCATGTCCCCATCCTGTGACAATTTAAATACCGTTTTATAGGTTTCCGGCAAGTTCACGGCAAAGATAATTTTACCAAGATCGTGCAGCAGACCGGTTATGAATGCGTTGGCAACCGTTTCTCTGTCGGCATTTTCGTGTATGGCAATTTTCTGGGCAATGGTGCCGGTTTTGATGCTGTGTTCATAGATTTTTTCAAGGTGCAATGTCGTCATTGTGAGGGCATCCAGTTTTGAAAAAATGCCAATGGTGAGTACCAGTGAACAGATGGTGTCAAGGCCCAGCATGATGACAGCCTGGGAGAGATTTGAAATATGCCGGGAACTGCCGAAAAAGGAAGAATTTACCAGCTGGAAAATTTTTGCAGTCATACCCAGGTCTTTTTCTATGATTTTTCCCAGCCGTTCCACGGATGCAGCCGGAGACTGAAGCTCATCCATAATATCCATGTAAAGTGAAGGCAGACTCGGTATGGTGTCTGTTTTTGAGATGATCTGTCTCAAATTTTCATGGTTGAGAAAATCATTCAGGGCGCAAGATCGGGTAACGGTGGATATCAGCTCCTGGTAATCACATGGTTTGGAGAGGTACTGATGGACAGATTTGACCGATTTTAAAATCATTTCCTGGTCTGAATGCCCGGAGAGAATAATGCGCACGATCATGGGATAGCGTTGTTTTACCGTTGTCAATAATGCCAGTCCATCCATATGGGGCATTCGCATATCGGAAACAATGACATCAAATGCCCTTTGGGAAAGCATTTCCAGGGCCTGGGCCCCACTTTCTGCAAATGCCATGTCCCATTCTTTGCGCATGGACCTGAGCATTCTTTTTAACCCCTTAAGGATGTTGGGTTCATCATCCACAAATAGAATTTGTTTTTTTGCCTTTCTGTGCGTCATGCCACCGTCTCATGTATGGGAAGCTGTATGATAAAGGTGGTACCCTTCCGGGGATCTGTCTTAAAATCCAGCTTCCCCTGGTGTTTTTCCACAATAATAGATCGGGAAATGGCCAGTCCCTGGCCTGTGCCCTTGCCGACCTCTTTGGTGGTGAAGAAGGGGTCAAAAATTCGTGGTTGAATCGCTTCAGGAATGCCAGGTCCTGTGTCGCTGATGCGGATTTCCATGTGCTTGTTATGGACGCGTGTGATGATCCGGATGATCCCTTTTTCGGTGGTGGGGGAGTCATGTTTTTCTGCAATTGCCTGGGCTGCGTTGATAATAATGTTGAGAAATACCTGGTTCAGCTCTCCGGGAAAGCAGAGAATCAGGGGCAGGGACGGGTCCAGATCCGTTTCAATTTCCGCCAGATATTTCCATTCATTGCGTGACACGGTAAGGGTGTTTTCAATGGCCCGGTTAATATCCACGGCAATTTTTTCTTTGACCCCCGGATGGGAAAATTCCTTCATGGATCGTACAATTTCTGAAATGCGATTTACGCCCTCAATGGTTTGTTCAATGGCCTGGGGTATCTCTTCTTTCAGATACTCAAAATCGGCATCTTCAATGGCGGTGTTGATGGTTTGAATAAGATCGTCACAGTTCTGCCCGGATGTGGTGCGCTCTGCCAGTTGCTCATATAATTGAATCAGTTTCATGAAATGTCCAAAGGCTTCGGACATGAACTGGTTGTTGTCTCCCACATATTGTATGGGGGTGTTGATTTCATGGGCGATGCCCGCAGCCAGCTGGCCCACAGCCTCCAGTTTTCGAGCCTGGGTGAGTTGAAGTTCAAGGGATTTTTGTTCGGTGATGTCCCTTACGGTACCCTGAAGAAGCACCTTTCCCGTTAATTCCATCCTGGTCAGAAGCACGGTAGCTGGGAAAATGTCTCCACCGTATTTTTTATGCATATGTTCATAAAATGCAGAACCATGGATCATGGCAGCGTGGATCTGTTTCAATGAAGAATCCCTGGACGAGGTGCCGTCCGGTTGATATTCGGGGGAAACATCCCAGGGGTGCAGTTCAGTGAAATCCTCTTTACTTTTTACATTGAACAGTTTTAATGTTGCCTGATTACATGATGTGAAGTTCCAGTCCGGTGGCTCCATGGTCAAAATAGCGTCCTGGGAACTCTCAAAAAGAATTCGATGGCGAATTTCACTTTTGTGCAGGTCTGCTCTGGCCTGTTTGAGAGCCGTGATATCCGCTGCAATAAAAATAAATCCAATGGTTTGAGAGTCGTCTGTTGTGTCGGATGCCATGGGGGCCAGGGTAATTCCAAGAAAGCCTTCGCTGCCGTCCGGTCTGGTAAAGGATAGATTGTCCAGGCGGACCTGATTTTTCTCTTTTCTGCAAAAAAAGATTCCCTTTTCCAGCCGGGACCAATCCCATGAAATTCCGCATTGTCTGAAGGGCTTTCCCATGACATCCATGGCTTTGAGTCCAAGGGTTTTTTCTGCGGAAAGGTTCCACTGAATAATGCGGTCTTCCCGGGAAATGCCTATCAGAATGGAAGGAATGGCTTCCATTAACTGCTTTTTTTCATTGTTCTCCTTGAGATATTTTGCCATGACGGTTTTGAGTTGTTCTTCACTGTGTTTCATTTCCTGGATATTTTCCCGCAGCTCTTTGGTTTGTTCCCGGACGAGCATATCCAGTTTTTCTATGTGATTTCTTCGTTCCTTTTCAACGTTGAGTCGTCGAAAGGCATTGTCCATGGCGATGAGCAGCTGGGTTCTGCCAAAGGGTTTGATCAGATAACCGTAAGAGCCTATGGATAAGGCCTCTGCCGCTGTTTTTCGATCTCCGATACCTGACACCATGATCACCGCCGTATCCGGATATCGGTCCAGACTGAAACGTACGAAATCAAGGCCGGATTCCCCCGGCAGATTGATATCACTCAAGATCAGATCAAATGGGTGTTTCTCAAGCAATTGCCTTGCCCTGGTGGCATTGGATGCCTCTGAACACTTGTAATTTTCATTCTGCAATATCGTACTGATCAGTTTAAGCAGAACAGCATCATCATCGACAATAAGAATTTCTTTCATAATATCTGGTTTCCCGGTGATCAAGCCTTGAAGTGGTAAAAAAAATACAGCTTTTTATTCTATATTTCTTGATTTCTAAAATCAAGCAGTTATGTGCTTTGTGGATTGATCGGTCATTTTGCCCCAAGATTATGATGGGTAAGTGAGCTGCTTGATTTTTTGATTGTTGTTAATTGTTGTTTATGGGTTTTTTAAGAATTGTTTTTATGTAAAATGATTTTTTTAGATTTCTAATGGGTCATATTGGCCCTTTCCTGTTGTGGATTCCAGGGTCGTTTTTGCACGTTCAAACCCAGTAAAAATTTATCTGTTTAAGGTTTCCATGATATGCCTTTTTTTATTTTTATTGAATTTGTTTATATAAATTTAATTATTTAAGTTAAAAATTTTGTTTTTATAATTCCTTTTGTGCCTTCAGGGTGGATATGATGGCCCCTTAATTGCTTAGCCATAAAGTTGTTATTATTCAAATTATGTCGTTTTGGGTTTTTATTTTCTTTATTAATATTTTAAAAGTTTTATAATGCCTTTGATATACAAAAAAAATCCATGGTGAACACTCGATGTTCAAATTTTTGTTGGCCGTTTTTGCAAGAACGGTGTCAGATTCGCATTATGATCGTTATCAAGGTATTGAATGCGAGATTAAAATCTGGCCCGTTTGCCATTTTTTACAGGAGAGCACATGAAAACCGTTCCAGTCCAGGACGCTGTTGGTATGATTTTATGTCAGGACATGACACGTATTGTACCAGGGGAATTTAAGGGAAGGGCCTTTAAGAAAGGCCATGTAGTCAAAAAAGAGGATGTTGAGGAACTCCTGAAAATGGGTAAGGCCAATCTCTATGTCTGGGAGGTAGAGGAGGGGCTTCTTCATGAAAATGAAGCCGCCAGGCGTATTGCCGTTGCCGCTGCCGGTCCTGGAATAAGACTGACCGAACCCAGTGAAGGGCGTATTAATTTCATCGCCGATAGAACCGGACTTTTAAAAATTAATGTCCAGGCTCTGAACCGCATCAACGCCATTGATCAGATGGTATTTGGAACGGTACACACCGATCAGCAGGTGGTTAAAAGGCGTGCAGTAGCAGGAACCAGGGTGGTTCCCCTTGTCATAGATGAAAAAAAAATTGAACAGGTGGAAAATATCTGCAGACAGGGATTTCCCGTGGTGCAGGTAAAACCTTTCAGTGCCGCCCGAATAGGTATTGTCACCACCGGCAGTGAAATTTACACGGGTCGCATAGAGGATCGCTTCGGTCCGGTTTTAAGGGAAAAATTCGGCGAGCTCAACGGTTCCATCACCAGACAGATTCTGACCTCCGACGACGTTGAAATGACCACCAATGCCATCAAAGAACTGGTGGACGAAGGGGCGGACATGGTTGTGGTCACAGGGGGCATGTCCGTTGACCCAGATGATCAGACCCCGGCTGCCATCCGTGCCACGGGTGCCGACATTGAGACCTATGGCTCACCGGTTTTTCCCGGAGCCATGTTCATGCTTGCCTATCTCGGGGATTTACCTGTGGTGGGTCTTCCCGGTTGTGTCATGTATTACAAAGCCACCATATTTGAATTGGTTATTCCCAGGCTCATGGCAGGGGAGCGGGTGACCCGTGAAGATATCGTGGCCTTGGGTCATGGTGGATTCTGCGAGAGTTGTCCGGAGTGCAGGTATCCTGCCTGCCCCTTTGGAAAGAGTTGATCCGTAAATATAAGGGTCATGTCGGTGGCTCAGGTATCATCTTTTTAATAAATCCATATGTCCTAGCGGACACAACGAAGCATGAAACGCGATAACAGAGGCGACCGGGGCAGGTATTGCCCGGAGCGGATTAAATGGCAGCTTTTAGCATGGACGCTGAAAAAACTGCCATTTCCCTCGGAGCAGCCCATGGACGGGCTGCGAGGCTCGAAGAGATGCGCATGCATACATGAGCGGAGGGTAATACCTGCCCCGGTCGCCGGAATGGTACGAGTTTCATATAAACATACATGGCTGTAACCACCAGCTACAACGAACAATGAAAAAGTAGTTGCTGTTAGAACCCAGTACCTAGAACCCAAAACCCAGTACCCACTTTTTCATATAAAAAAAGGAGAGAGATAAAATGTTAAAAAAAACCATTAATGTGAATGGCATGTCCAGAACGGTTCTGGTTAATCCCACAGACACGTTGTCCACCGTGCTTCGTAAGCAATTGCTGGTTCTTGGCGTCAAGGTCGGTTGTGATGAAGGTCAATGTGGTGCCTGTAATGTCATCATGAACGGCAAACTCATCCGCTCCTGTATTACCAAGATGACCCGGGTTCCCGAAGGAGCTGAAATCACCACTATTGAGGGCATTGGTACCCCTGATAACCTGCATCCAATTCAGGTTGCCTGGATACTTCATGGCGGTGCCCAGTGTGGATTCTGCACACCGGGATTTATTGTTTCCACCAAGGCCCTTCTCGATTCCAACCCCAATCCCACCCGTGACGATATCCGGGACTGGTTCCAGAAATATAGAAATGCCTGCCGCTGTACCGGTTACAAACAGCTTGTGGATTCCGTCATGGATGCGGCAAGGGTGATCAACGGAGAGATCACCAAGGAAGAACTTGCCTATAAAATTCCTGAAGATGGACGCGTCTGGGGTTCCAGCATGCCTCGTCCCACAGCCGTTGCCAAGGTGACTGGTACCTGGATGTTTGGTGCAGATCAAGGCCTTCTCATGCCTGAAGATGCACTGCAGATGGCCATGGTTCAAGCCGAGGTTTCCCATGCCAATATCCTCTCCATAGACACATCTGAAGCCGAAAAAATGCCGGGTGTGGTCAAGGTGCTCACCCACAAGGATGTTAAGGGCAAGAACCGCATCTCAGGACTGATAACCTTTCCCAGCAATAAGGGAGATGGCTGGGATCGGCCCATTCTGTGTGATGAAAAGATTTTCCAGTATGGTGATGCCATTGCCCTTGTATGTGCGGACACCAAGAAAAATGCAGATGCAGCTGCCGCAAAGGTAAAAGTTGAGCTTGAACAATTGCCCGAATATATGAATGCACCGGCTGCCATGGCCGAAGATGCCATTGAGATTCACCCCGGCACCCCCAATATTTATTACACCCAGAAGATTGCCAAGGGTGAAGAGACCGCCCCCATTTTTGACACGGCTGATCATGTGATAGAAGGGGACTACTATGTGGGACGTCAACCCCATCTGCCCATTGAGCCGGATGTGGGATTTGCCTATATTAATGAGGATGGTAAGCTGGTGATTCAGTCCAAGTCCATCGGGCTTCATCTGCACATGTACATGATCGCCCCGGGTCTGGGTGTTGAGCCGGAAAACATGATCATGATTCAGAACCCCACAGGTGGCACCTTTGGTTACAAGTTCAGCCCCACCATGGAAGCCCTTGTGGGTGTGGCGGCCCTTGCCACCGGTCGCCCCTGTTTTCTCCAGTATACCTATAAACAGCAGCAGCAGTACACCGGCAAGCGTTCTCCTTTCTTCACCAACGTACGCCTGGCTGCCGATAAAGATGGAAAACTAAAGGCCATGGAAACGGACTGGTCCGTGGACCATGGTCCCTATTCAGAGTTCGGTGACCTGCTGACCCTGAGGGGTGCACAGTTTGCAGGAGCCGGATACGACATTGCCAATATCCGGGGGGAGGGTAGAACGGTATGCACCAATCACTGCTGGGGATCTGCCTTCCGTGGATATGGAGCCCCGGAGATAGAGTTTGGTCCCGAGGTGCTCATGGATGAGCTTGCCGAAAAAATCGGTATGGACCCCCTGGAATTGCGCTATAAGAACGTGTATCGTGAAGGTGCCACAACCCCCACGGGGTGTGCCCCTGATGCATATTCTCTGCCAGCACTCCTGGATCTGGTTCGTCCGAAGTACGAGGCAGCCAAAAAGAAAGCTGCAGCAGATTCCACACCGGAGATCAAGAAAGGTGTGGGAATCAGTATCGGTGTCTATGGCTGTGGTCTGGACGGCCCGGATACCGCTGAAATTGATGTTGAGCTCAATGAAGACAATACGGTTACGGTTTTTGCCACCTGGCATGATCATGGTCAGGGGGCTGACAGTGGAACCCTGGGATGTGCCCATGAGGCCCTTCGCCCCATGAAAATCACCCCGGATCAGATTAAACTTGTTTTAAATGACACGAGCCAATGCCCCAATGCGGGTCCTGCAGGTGGAAGCCGATCCCAGATGGTTGTGGGACAGGCCATCCTCAACGGATGTCAGGCCCTGGTTGCTGCGGCCCAGAAGGACGATGGCAGTTTCCGGGATTATGAAGGAATGAAGGCAGATGGCCTTGAAACCAAGTTCCATGGCAAATGGTCTGCCCCCTGTACAGACTGTGATGAAAATGCCCAGGGTGATCCCCTGGCAGGATACATGTATGGGGTTTTTATGTCAGAGGTTGCAGTTGAAACAGCCACCGGTAAAACCAAGGTAGAGGGTATGACCATTGCTGCCGACGTGGGTGTGATCAACAACAAGCTCACCGTGGATGGACAGATCTACGGTGGTGTGGCCCAGGGCATCGGCCTTGCCCTCACTGAAGATTATGAAGATATTAAAAAGCATGCCACCCTTGCCGGTGCAGGGTTTCCTTATATCAAACAGATTCCGGATAACCTTGAGATCATGTACATAGAGACACCTCGTGAGCGAGGTCCCTTTGGTGCATCGGGTGTGGGAGAAATGCCCTTGACAACCCCCCATGCCTCCATCATTAATGCCATTTATAATGCCTGTGGTGCCAGGGTCAGACATCTGCCTGCCCGTCCTGAAAAAGTGCTGGCTGCAATGCCCAAATAGGTGTTATCGTAATCTCTGATTACACATGATAAAAAAAATATGGGAATTGTATCATAGCTGTTCCCGGAAGATAAAATAACCAACAGGGGCGGCTCCGGCATATGGCGGAACCGCCCCTGTTCCATGGAGGAGAGATGGATCAACAAACATTGCGCCAGGTGGAAAAACAGTGCATTCAAGAGGAGGCCCCGGCCTGCCGGTCCGCCTGTCCTTTACATGTGGATGTACGAACCTTTGTACAGAAGGCGGGGCAGGGGAAATGGAACGATGCCTGGAAGATCCTGGATAAAACCCTGCCTTTCCCAGGTATTCTGGGACGCATCTGTCATCACCCCTGTGAAGATGCCTGCCTGAGAAAGGATTTTGGCGGTTCCATCGCCATGGGGGCACTTGAAAAAATGTGTGTAAATCAGCCAAAACCCAGAATTCGTACCATTCCCATGCCAAAAAAAGATTATTCCATGGCTGTTATGGGGGAAAATTTAAGCTCCCTTGTGGCTGCTCTGGAACTTTTGCGTAAAGGGTATGGGGTCACGGTGTTCACCTTCCGGGACCGCCTGGGGGGAAGCCTTTGGGATATGCGGGCCCTTTCCGGAGAAATCATTGAAAAAGAGCTTGGAGTACTTGATAACTTGGGGCTGAAAGTGGAAAAAAAACAAGACAGCCTGGATATTTCAGGGCTTCTGGAAAATGGTTTTTCAGCGGTGTACATAGGCCTGGATACCCGGGATTGTGAAGCCCTTGTTTTAAATGAAGCTCCTGATTTAAAAACATTTACCCTTTCTCAAAGGGGTGTGTTTGCAGGTGGCATTCCCGATGAAACAGGCAGGGTATTGCCTTTACACCAGGCATTCCAGGGCCGGGCAGCAGCACTTTCCATGGAAAGATTTGTGCAGGGAGTAAGTCTGGCAGAAGGCCGGCAGGATGAGGGACCATACCCCACCCGTCTCTTTACCAATACGGCAGACATTGCCCCCCTGCCCAGGGTGGTGCCCGCCAATGCGAAAGAAGGATATACCATTGACGAAGCCAGGAAAGAAGCCCTGCGCTGTATTAACTGCCAATGTCTGGAGTGCCTGAAAGTCTGTCCCTATCTTGTACATTACAATGGATATCCCAAAAAATATGCCCGGGAAATCTATAACAATGCCACCATTGTCATGGGTAATCACACGGCCAATGCCATGCTCAACTCCTGCAGCCTCTGCGGTTTGTGCCAGGAGATCTGCCCGGGAGATTTTTCCATGGCGGACCTGTGCCTGGATGCCCGCAGGGATCTGGTGCAGCGGAAAAAAATGCCCCCTTCTGCCCATGAATTTGCCCTGCAGGACATGGCCTTCAGCAATTCTGACCAATTTATGCTTTTACGCCATGCCCCGGATCGGGAAAAAAGCCGGTTTGCCTTTTTCCCCGGATGTCAGCTTGCCGGGTCCAATCCGGAACATGTGATCCAGACCTATTTGTTTTTAATGAATAACTGGGAAAAAGACACAGGGCTGATGCTCCAGTGCTGCGCTGCCCCGGCCCACTGGTCCGGAAATGAAGAAAAAAACCGTGAAGCCATACTCCTTCTTGAGGAAAGCTGGCAGAAAATGGGCAGACCGCATATGATTCTGGCCTGCTCTTCGTGTATGGATATGTTTAAGAGATATCTTCCCCAGATAACGGTGTCTTCCCTGTGGGAAATCATGGATCAATGTCAGCTTCCTGACACAGCCTGTAAAAAAGCGGGACATCCCATGGTCATCCATGACCCCTGCACCACCCGGCATGAATCCGGAATACAGGATGCGGTGAGAAGTATTGCATTAAAACTGGAGCTACCTATTAAAGAGCTTGAACTCAGCCGGGAAAAGACACAATGCTGTGGATTTGGGGGACTCATGGAAAACGCCAACCCTGCCATGGCCAGAAAACAGCTTGAACAGAGGGTCAATGAAAGCCAGCTTGATTTTTTGACTTACTGTGCCATGTGCCGGGAAAGTCTGAGGGGAGCAGGAAAGTCCACGGCCCATCTGCTGGATTACATTTTTCCCCGGGAAACCGACAGGGACGCTCCCGGGGCCAGAGAAAAGGTCGGGCTTTCCCACAGCCGGGACAATAGAGTCCGCCTTAAAGAAACGATTCTGGAAGAGATCTGGAAGGAGACCTTAAAGACAAGATCAGAGCCCACCTTGTTTATCTCCCCTGATGTCCAGGAAAAACTGGATCAAAGGCGTATTCTGCACCAGGATATAAGGGCCACCATTGCCCATGCAAACCAGTCGGGAAGACAAATGCAAAGTACCGTCACCGGCCATTTTCTGGCCTGTCATCGGCCATTTATGGTTACCTTCTGGGTGGAATATACCCCGGCAGATACGGGGTATACCATTCATAACAGCTATTGCCACCGCATGCAGATTATGGGGGAAAAATCATGATCACCAATCTGGGAATAGAGGAAAATAAAGAGTGGAAATGCCTTGCCTGTGATGAGTTGTTAAAGCTTGACAAGGTTCGGATTGATTATATGAACGGCAGTTTCACGGTGATGCTGCCCTGTTGTCCGATGTGTGGCATGGCCCTGGTACCGGAAGAAATTGCCCTTGGTAAAATGCTGGAAGTGGAAAAATTACTGGAAGATAAATAATTCGGATTTTATTTATGGAAAAAGGTGTGATCAATGCCAACAGCGCTTTATCAAACCCCGGCTTTAAAAAGGCTCACCGGACCTGTACTGCGTCCCGGAGGGCTTGACCTGACCCGGGAATCGGTGATGAAATCGGATCTTAAACCCGGAGACAGGGTGCTTGATGTGGGGTGTGGCTCCGGTGCTGCCGGGGAGGTGCTCAAAGGGGAATTCTTCCTTGATTGTGTTGGCATTGATGTGGATCTGGGGGGGCTTGGTTCCGGCACCGGACTTTCTGTGGCTGAGGCTGCTGCCCAGCAACTTCCTTTTAAATCAGACAGCTTTAAGGCTGTCTTTTGTGAATGTGTGCTCTCCCTGACCCCGGACATGGGTACAACCCTTGGAGAATTTTACCGGGTGCTTGCACCTGGAGGGCAATTGATTTTATGTGATGTCTATTTACGTAACAAGACCCATTGGCAGGAATTAAAACAAATGCCCCTGGCATGTGGTTTTAGAAGGGGGCTGGGGGAAAAAGATATCCATAAATATGTGTCCGGTGGCGGGTTTGATAATATTTGCTGGGAGGATCTTTCTTTGTTGTTAAGCCAGCTGGCAGGCCAGGCCATTTTTGAACATGGTTCCCTTCAACATTTCTGGGCCGATGTTTTTGGCGGAGAATGCGGGGCTTCCCGCCGGGCCTGTGATGCTATCCGTGCCAGTCGTCCGGGGTATTTTAGACTCATTGCCCGGAAAAAAAACTTATAGCTCCTGTGACAGATCTGCCTGTCACAACAAATATAGGGTCGTAGACGCGGAGCCAAATGGTATTATACCGCCGCCCCCCCGACGGGCAATGTCCCGGACCGGAACTGTAGACAGCTCAATTGTCCGGTTCCTATTGCCCATCGGGGGGGCGGCTCTGCTGAGGTTGCCCAAAAATTTTATTTTCTAACAAAGCACATGTCCTAACGGACACAACGAATATTGAAAAAGCAGTCGCTGTAGGCATCCAGTACCCAAAACCCAGCACCGTCTTTTTCATATAACATACATGGCTGTAACCACCAGCCACAACGAACAATGAAAAAGTAGTTGCTGTTAGAACCCAGTACCTAGAACCCAAAACCCAGTACCCACTTTTTCATATAAAACTCACATGCCAAATTGAGGTAAAACATGAGTGATACAATGATGCGTATGATATCCCTGAAAGCCAAGGGGTATCCCTGCAGTCAGATGATGATGATCATGGCCCTGGAAGAGCAGGGGCGGGACAATCCCCCATTGGTGAGGGCCATGGCCGGACTTGCCAATGGCCTGGGCCTGGGTTCGGGCTCTTGTGGTGCCCTGGGTGCCGGTGCCTGTATTCTTGCCCTTTATGCAGCCAAAGGGGATGATGAGGAACGGGAGATGACATCCTTTAACCCCATGCTGGCAGAATTAAATGAATGGTTTGAAGAAAGAACCAGGACCCATGGGGGCAGCCTCTGCCGGGATATCACAGAGGAACAGGCAGGCTCACCCCAGATGGCCACCCGTTGCGGGCAACTCATTGCCGAAACCTATGACAAAGTCATGCAGATTCTTGTGGATAATGGCATAGATCCGGGGTTTTCCAGGGATGATGACTGAAAAAAATCAGGTTCTGGCCCACACCCAGAGTTTGTGTCCCCATTGTCTTAAAAAACTTCAGGCCCAGCGGATACAAAAACAAGGCAGGGTTTTTCTGGTTAAAACCTGTCCAGACCATGGACCCATGCGCACCCTCATATGGAAAGGCCCACCGGATATAAACACCTGGGTTCGCACCAAAACTCCGGCTGGACCTGCAATGTGCGGCACAGAAACCCGCCAGGGCTGTCCCTTTGACTGCGGTATCTGTCCCCAGCACCGGCAGCGCACCTGCACCGCCCTTTTGGAGATTACCTGGCGCTGTAACCTTCACTGTCCGGTGTGTTTTGCCGACAGCGGGGCCACGGTGGCTGATCCTGCAATGCATCAGGTAAGAATCTGGTATGAGCAGATCAAACGTCAGACCGGTGGGGGGTGCAATATTCAATTGTCCGGAGGAGAGCCCACGGTGCGCGATGATCTGCCGGAAATTATCCGCATGGGAAAGGAGATGGGCTTTTCCTTTATCCAGCTGAATACCAATGGGCTTCGCCTTGCAGGGGATAAAAAGTTTGTTAAACAGCTCAAGCAGGCAGGGCTTGACAGTGTGTTTCTTCAGTTTGACGGTGTGGATGACAGGGTTCATTTAAAACTTCGGGGCAAGCCGCTTCAGGAGATAAAAGAACAGGCCATTGCCCACTGCAGTGAACAGGGGCTTGGCATGGTACTGGTACCCACCCTGGTTCCGGGGGTTAATGACCACCAGGTGGGGGATATCATCCGCTTTGGCCTGGCACGTGCTCCCCATGTGCGGGGGGTGCATTTTCAGCCGGTCAGTTATTTTGGTCGTTTCCCGATTTCCCCCGGTGATAATGACAGGATGACCCTGCCCCAGGTGATGCAGGCTGTTGAGATTCAGACTGGTATAGATGCTTCATATTTTAAGCCCCCGGGCTGAGAGAACGCCCTTTGCTCATTCCATGGCAATTTTGTGTTGATGCCCCATGGTGATCTTAAGCCCTTAACCCGTCATAAACCCGATTTCATGGTTGAAAACGGCCACAGGGGCGCAAGTAAAACCATGGGTTTTATTGCCAGACAATGGGGATCTCCTTCGGTGAAGGAGACAGAAAATCAAGATTTTATGAAAATAAAAGATACGCCCCGGCCAGGCGTGGAAAACAGGGGAACTGACGGGGCTGTGTTTTCACCTCTGCCCATAAATTCGGGCCAAACGGCAACACCGCCTGGTGCCTTTGAAAAAAGCGCCACAATTATCAACAGCTGTGGTTCACCCGGGGAGCAGCCCCTGGATCTGGACATGTTTTTGAGTCGATTGAAAACCCATATGTTTTCCATTTCCTGCATGGCTTTTCAGGATGCATGGAATGTGGACTTGGAACGGGTTCGGGACTGCTGCATCCATGTGCTGTCACCCGGGGGGAAATTAATTCCGTTTTGCATGTATAACCTCACCGATGTGCAGGGTAGAAGCCTGTATCGAAAATCCATGCCAGATAACAATATCCATCGTGGGTGCTCCATCAATAATACCAATAAGCCAAGCCTGACCCCACAACCCTGATCTGATTTTCTTGGAGGATATGATAAAAATATGGAAATGACACCGCTGCAGGAATGGATTGCCCGTAAAATCGGTGTTCCCCCGGGTGGTGATCTGGACTGTGAGACTCTGCACGCCCATCAACTGAAGTATTTGCAAAAAACCCTTGAGTTTGCAAAAAAGAACAGCCCTTTTTATCAGACACATTTAAGGGATGTTCCTGTTCAGGGGGTGACATCCATGGCAGACATTGTAACCCTGCCATTCACTTCTCCCCGGGATCTTGCAGATTCAGGTCTTCAAATGCTTTGTGTTTCCCAGAGTGAAATTGCAAGGGTGGTTACCCTTCAGACTTCAGGTACAACAGGTAGCCCCAAAAGGATCTATTTTACCCCGAAGGATCTGGAACTGACGGCGGATTTCTTTGCCCATGGCATGAAAGCCCTTGTAAAATCGGGTCAGAAGGTCATGGTACTCATGCCCGGCCCTAATTTTGGCTCTGTGGGGGAAAGACTCACCACAGGACTTGAGCGAATCAGGTGCAAGACAGTGGTTCATGGATTTGTGGATGATCCCGGACAGGTGATTGAAAAAATCAATGACCTTGGCGTAGATTGTCTTGTTGGGCTTCCGGTTCAGGTATTGAGCCTTGCCCGCTGGCCGGATAAAATTGCCCCTGGCCGCATTAAAAGTGTGCTGTTAAGTGGGGATTATCTGCCCAGATCCATAACCGGAGCCATAAAAAGGACCTGGGATTGCCCGGTGTTCAACCATTATGGCATGACAGAAACAGGGCTTGGTGGAGGAGTGGAGTGCAATGCCCTTCAGGGATGCCACCTGCGGGAGGCGGATCTTTTTCTGGAGATCGTGGATAAAAAGGGAAGATCGGTACCGGAAGGTCATCCCGGAGAAATTGTTTTAACTACCCTTACCCGAACCGGGATGCCCTTGATTCGGTACCGAACCGGGGATTTTTCCCGTTTTTTAACCTCCAGATGTGCCTGTGGATCAAACCTTAAACGTCTGGACAGGTTGCAGGGTCGCAGTGTATACAGAGCCAACGGTATTGAGCTTCCCCTGGAAGATATGGATGAGGCTTTGTTTGCACTGGATGATATTGTGGATTTTGGGGTCAGCATGGAAAGACAAGAAAACAAATATCTGTTGAACCTTGAGTTCTGGACCATTCCCGGGGGAAAGCCTGATCTTGACCTTGATATCCGGCAGTGTCTCCATAAGATTCCTGTTTTGGCTTCACTGATAAATCATGGAATTTTAAGCGTAAACCGTGTATTCCTTTCTCGTAAAAATCTTTTTTTCAACCCCAGAAAACGTAAAATTAAAGAGATCAAAAAATGAATAAAACCATAAAAGCATTGCACAACAGTTTACAACAGGGCAGAGCGGTGGTCATGGCCGCCATTTTAAGCAAGCAGGGGTCAGCCCCCCGATCTCCTGGCACCCGGATGATTGTGCATGAAAACGGTGATATCAGTGGCACCATTGGCGGGGGATGGGTGGAAGCCCAGGTTCAAAAACTGGCCCGGGATTTTTTTGAAGCAGAAAAAGGGGCATGTATCCGGGAATTTACTTTGGATTCCAAGGCCTATGCAGACATGGACATGGTTTGCGGAGGAAGTGTGAGCCTGCTTCTGGAATATCTGCCTGCCACGGAAGATAATATCAATATTTTCACAAAATTACTGGAAATGCTTGAGCAAAATCAGAATGGGTTCATGGTCAGCCAATTGCCTTTGGACAGCAATAAAGACTTTTCAATGAAGCGCTGCATTATTTCAGGTAAGTCCCAGACGGGTGGGTTTCAACTTGATGAACAGACCCTGAAAGTACTGTCAGAGCAGGCAGGTAAAATGCGTTCACCCGGTCTTCTCCATGTTGGCAAAGAACGTTTTTTTGTGGAACCGGCCCAGTTTAACGGAACCCTTTATATCATTGGTGCGGGGCATTTGGGAACCCAAACTGCCCACCTTGCCCACAGGACAGGGTTCAGGGTCATTGTCATGGATGATCGTAAAGAGTTTGCCAATGAAGAACGTTTTCCCATGGCAGAGGTGCATGTGGTGGACAAGCTTGAAAATTGTTTCGATGGATTTGCCATGGGTCCTGGAAGCTATATTGTCATCATGACCCGGGGACATATTTACGATCGAGATGTGCTGGAGCAGGCCCTTAATACCCAGGCCACCTATGTTGGCATGATCGGCAGTAAATCTAAAAGACAGATGATCTATCAGTATTTGTTAACCCGGGGTGTCTCCCAGGAAACCCTGGATGGAATTTATTCCCCCATAGGGCTTTCCATCGGAGCCCAGACCCCGGAGGAGATTGCAGTTAGCATTGTGGCAGAACTTATTCAGGTGCGGGAGGCATGCCAGCGGAGAGATTGAGTTTTTGACTATTTTTAATATATTGCCGTTTCGTGTAGGTGGGGCCATTTGAATGAAAACCACAAGGAAAAGGGAAAATACATGCGGGTATCTGAGAGTGAGTCTACTGTATACAGGAACATGGAAACGGATATATTAAATAAACTTCCCACTGAAAATGTAACTGATATGATTGAATCAGGTTCCCAGGATAGTTATAGAATCAAAAGGCTTCTCAGATATAATAAATCGTTAGATGAGCAGATGAATGTTATCCATCTTAACGAGAAGTTCCTTGAATCAAAACTGGAAGAGTTAGAATCTATCCTGTCTGCTTCTGACAGTATTGAAAGGTACTCTTTGATCAGGTTGACGGAATTGACCCTGTCTTGTGCAGGTAATTATGCAAACAACAATTGCATTACCGAGGTTGGAGACTTTATGATTAATCCCCGCCTTATTCTTGTTCATATCAAAGGGGAACCATTTCCTGTTAAGAAAGAGCGGCATACACGTCTGTCAGTACAGTTTAAGGACAGGGCCACTGAGAACTGTTCCGTCATCGAGTGGTTTAAAGGCAATACCATACTTGAAACAGTTAAAGAACCGATTCTACCGCATTTAATCAATCTACTGGAAAAAACAGGCTGTTCCAGGGAATACATAGGCGGTGTTAAGAACCAGATGAATATGATAATTGAACTTCTCAGCCATTTATCCATGGCAAATATACCCAGAGAAATAACTATTGAAGCGTGGAAATCCTCACTGGAAAAAAGTGACAGGTTAATGGTGGAAGAGCTTTTTTATAAATTTGATCCAACGATTTTTTGCGATACAGGTGAGAAAATTCGTCGTGGGTATGAAATGGGTCATATCCACGTTTCATAGTTTCATAGACATATCATGGGACTTTCATATAAAATCCACATGGCAGTAACCGCCTGGCACAACGAATAATGAAAAAGTAGTTGGTGTTAACACCCGGCACCCAGCACCTTTTTTTCATATAAACGGACATGACCCAGTGGACACAGCGAATATTGAAAATGCTATCATGCCACCCCCCGAGGGGCAATGGACCCGGCCCGGAACAGTAGACGGCACAATTGGCCGGTTCCCATTGCCCCTCGGGGGACTCTGCTGGGGTGGCCTGAAAGTTTTATTTTCTAATAAACCCACATTCGTGTTCAGGGCTTATATTCATCGTTTGAACCAGAAGTCGTTTTCCCTGATTATCAATGATATTCAAGCATCCATACGCCTGGGGAATGCTGAAAAGATCTTTTATTGCCTTACCCAACAGGTGACAGAGGATCATCCGGTTGACCCCTGCATGGGCAACCATGAGAATATTTCCTGAATTTTCCAATGATATCTTATTAAAATCAGGCAATACCCGCCGGGAAAGATCATGAAAACTTTCTCCCCCGGGGGGGCGGTATCCTGTGAGATCCTTGCCCCTTATTTCCCACTGGTTCGGAAAATTCCTTTTTATTTCTGCAAAGGTTCTGCCGTCCCATTCTCCGAGATGTATCTCCTTAAATGCATTGACCCTCATAAGTGCATTGCCGGTACGCCCGGATACGATTTTTGCGGTGTCAACGGTCCTTGAAAGGGGGCTTGCAAAAACATGGTCAAGATGGATATGTGAAAAATATTTCTGCCAGGATACTGCCTGGTCAAGCCCTGCCTGACTTAACCCCACATCGGTCTGGCCAATGAAGCGTTTTGTTGAAGCGCCTTTTATTTCACCATGTCTTAATAGATAGATCATAATTACAACAAAACCTTTCTGGAGTATTGGAAGCGTGTAGTGCAGCCATCCGATTGCAGAGTTTATCAACATGTTCAGATCGTTTCATAGTTGAATTCTCTAATCAGTCAAGATATCGTTTTTAAGGTATCTTGAAAGTTTATCCTCTATTATACCGACGGTTTCAAGCCTGGCCTGGATGTTTTTAACGGCATCAGGATTTCCTTTAAAGGCATCAAGTTTTTCCTTGAATCTTTTCTTAAAATTCATGACCACCTGATCCCCCCTCACCAGTTTGTCGGCAAAGTAGACAATTTCTCTTTCATTTAAAGGGGTATCCGGGGTAGTTTTTAAATTCATGTGGGAAGAAACGATATCTGCAATGTCTGTAAATCCCATATCTTTGAGCATATCTGCTCCCTTTCTGGCATGATTGGGGGCCTTTCTTGCAATATCATGGAGCAGGGCTGCCGCCTCAATGCGGGGGATATCAAGCACCGGGGCATTTTGATCCATAGCTGTGGCAATTCTAACGGCTGTTTCTGCCACTTTTATGCAATGGGCTATGATTTTTTCATCTGCCAGGGGGCTGTTTTCCAGAAGACAGACACACTCTTCAACTTCCGGCACGGTAATGCTTTGATGTTTTTCTAAAACCGCCTGGTAATCTTCCCGGGTATCTGCATCCATGAGAATTCCTCTGTCACACACGTCAAGATCCATGGATTCTTTTTCAAAATCTGCAAGACAGGCCCTTAATCCTCCCCCCTGGTTGAAATGGATGATGGCAGGTAAAAACTGGGTGGAGATAAGAGGGGGATGCCCCCTGTGCCCTTTAAATACCGGGTAAATGATTTTCCCATTATCACTATAATAAGCCCTGAGAATCTTTTTTATGGTATGGGGCCGGATGGCCGGAATATCTGCCGGAAGCAGAAAAAAGGCATGACAATCTGTTTTTAACTGTCTAACGCCGGTTAAAATGGTGGAAAACATACCCTGGCGAAACGTTTGGTTATGGACCGGGGTTGCAGCTTTGTTTGTGATAATTGCTTCAAGTTCTTCTGATCTGTGGCCCGTGACCACAAAAATATCATTTATTCCATTCTGCTTAAATAGATCAATGGTTGTTTCAAGGATGGATTGGCTTCCCATGGGCAACAGCGGTTTAAAGCCCTTCATTCGGGAAGAAAGACCTGCAGCTGGTATAATTGCAGCTATATTATTTTTATTTTTCAATGTGCATATCCTGTCAATTCTGATGGTGCCTTATGCACCGTACCGTTAATCACCAAAGTATAATGCCAGACAAGGTTCACATCGTCAATAAGCCGTGCCCGGATTCCTGGACCCTTTCCCAGAGGGTAAAGATAAAAATGCCCCAATGAAATATTTGCATGGGTCATTTTGCCCTTGTCTGGGTCTGGTGGATGCCATGATTTCCCCATTGTACAAATCCCTGCATTCGGTCCTCTGAAATTTTTTATCTTTTTAAAACAGGGCTTTATAAATTCATATCCATATATCTGTATTTTTTTATGCAAAAAAAGCATGCCTGGTCCTTTAATTGCAACATAAATATAAAACGTACATTCACATGGGGGCCGCCTCCGGGCGTACCTTATTAAATCCATTTAATGTAATGCACCGCATCGTTCAGCAAACGGACGGTGACAGCAAAAGGAGCTTTAACATGTCAAACGGCGAAGCAGTATACGGATTTTTTATTCCTACAGTAACTCTTATGGGTATTGGGTCTCACAAGCAGCTGGGCGCACAGATGAAAACTCTTGGCGTGACAAAACCGTTTCTGGTGGCAGATAAGGGCATCACTGCCTGTGGCCTGACCCAGCAGATCTGCGATATGATCAAAGCAGATGTGGGTGTAGATGCGGTTGTATATGATGATACCATTCCCAACCCCACAGATAACAATGTTGCCGAAGGTTTGAAACTCTATCAGGAAAGTGGCTGCGACATGATCATCACCCTGGGTGGCGGTAGTGCCCATGACTGTGGTAAGGGTGTTGGTATTGTTGCCACAAACGGCGGAACCATCCATGACTATGAAGGTGTTGATCAGTCCACAAAGGCAATGCCTCCCTTCATCGCCATCAATACAACAGCCGGTACCGGCAGCGAGATGACCCGCTTCTGCATCATCACCGACACCAGCAGAAAAGTAAAAATGGCCATTGTTGACTGGCGGGTAACCCCCACCATCGCCATCAATGATCCCCTTCTGATGCTTGGCATGCCTTCATTCCTGACTGCAGCCACCGGAATGGATGCGCTGACCCATTCAGTTGAAGCCTATGTGTCCACCATTGCCACCCCTGTTACAGATGCCTGTGCCCTTAAAGCCATTGAGCTGGTTGCCGGCAACCTGCGTCAGGCTGTTGCCAATGGTGAAGACCTGGCAGCACGGGACAAAATGGCCTATGCAGAATATCTTGCAGGTATGGCATTCAACAATGCAAGCCTTGGGCATGTTCATGCCATGGCCCATCAGCTGGGTGGTTTCTATGATCTTCCCCATGGTGTATGCAACGCTATTTTGCTGCCCCATGTATCCCGTTTCAACCTGATCGCCAAACTGGATCGATTTGCTGACATCGCCGTGGCATTGGGCGAAAATATCACAGGCCTTTCCACCCGTGAAGCTGCTGAAAAAGCATTGACCGCCATTCAGACCCTGTCTGCTGATGTGGGAATTCCTGCTAACCTTACAGAACTGGGCGTTAAAGAAGAAGATCTTGTTACCATGGCTGAAAATGCTCAGAAAGATGCCTGTGGTGCTACAAATCCGAGACGACCTTCTCTTGACGATGTCGTAAATATTTATAAAGCGGCATTGTAATACGTTTTTTCCTGATTTGATTCATGGCTGCCATGCATAACATTGGCGGTTATGGGCTCTGATTTTAATATTATGGATGTTCTCTCCATAGTGATGGGCAGGCAGGTACCTGGTATCTGTCTGTTCATTTAAAAATTTATGTTTGAATCCTGTTCTCTCTGATCTCGTTTGCGTTATACGTGAACTGAAAAATTTGATTTTTTTATGGGTTGATATGGCCCGATGTTCCGGTTTGTTTTCAAAACCTGACAAGCTTAAACCTGACATAGCTTAATATGAAAAATTCGGAACATCACATATCAGTTTGATAAGTTAGATAGTTGCCATGGTTAAGGGGAAGAGTGGGGACGGGAATATTTTCCTGTCCCCATTCCTATTTCCGGCCTGATCATAAGATGGGGCACCCGTCACAATTGCTGACCCCTTCCCAGCATGGCCAGTCTTATGACCAAGCCCTGTTTATTCTTCAAAACTCTGCAGTTTTCGATACAGGGTTTTCCTGCCGATACCGAGCATCTCTGCGGCCAGGGATCTGTTGTTTTTTACGTGGTGCATGACCTTTAATATGTGTTGTTTTTCCACCTCTTTAAGGGGTAAAAAAGGTGATGTTGCCGAAAAATCTGTCATTTTTTCAAGCAGTTCCAATGGCAGACCATGTTCGGTGATGGTGTTGTTTTCTGCCAGAATGCCCCCCCTTTCCATGACATTTCTCAGTTCCCGGACGTTGCCGGGCCAGTCATAGGCCATGAGACAGGCCATGGCGTTGGGTGAAATTTTATACGGGTCATCCCCGGGGCTGAGCTGGCCCAGAAAATAATCCACCAGAACAGGCAGCTCTTCCTTGCGTTGACGCAGGGGCAGAATCTGCAGGGTAAAAACGTTGAGTCTATGGAAAAGAGCTTCGTTGAAGCGGCCTTCGGCTACCTCTTCCTTCAGGTTTCTATTGGTGGCAAAGATGAACCGGATGTCCACCTTGATTTCATTTTTATCCCCCACTGGCCGAAAGGTCTGATTTTCCATGACCCGCAGAAGAGATGCCTGTACCCCCACGGAAAGTTCCCCGATTTCATCCAGAAAAAGCGTTCCCTTATCCGACATGGCCAAAAGACCGTTGCGGGATGTTTCCGCCCCGGTGAAGGCGCCCTTGCAATACCCGAACAATTCACTTCGGATCAACTCTTCCTGGAGGGTGGCACAGTTTTTGGTGATAAGGGGTTGATCCGCCCGGAGGCTCTGGGAATGAAGCTGCCGGGCCACAACATTTTTTCCTGTACCGCTTTCTCCGGTTATCAGTACCGGTACCGATGTGGGTGCCACCTTGTCGATGAGATATCGTATCCGGTCCGTGGCGGCGGAATGCCCTACAATGAGTCGGGGAATATGTTTTTTCTTGCCCTGGCGTTTGAGCACTTTTTCCCTTTGGAGAATTACCTTTTGATATGCCTTTTCCACCACCAGTTCCAGGCGGTCCAGGTCAAAGGGTTTGGTAATATAATCGTAGGCACCGATTTTCATGGCGTTGACGGCATCGTCCACATCGGCGTAACCGGTTATCAGAATGATCTGAACAGCCAGAATGGCCTCCTGGAAACGGCTTAACAGCTCAATGCCGTTGGCGTCCGGCAGGTTTATGTCCAGGATGATGACATCAAAGGCATCCTTTGCAATGGCCGACATAGCTTCGGCTGCGCTGCCCGCTGTGGTGATGATGCGCCGTGGGGAGGCAATTTCCTTTTGCATCAGTCTTCGGATGGATTTTTCATCATCCACCACCAAAATTTTCATGGTACCGTTTATGGATGTCATGACATTGCCTCATCGGGGTGGGGCAAGGCCACTGTGAAGGTGCTGCCTTTATTTTCATTACTTTTCACAAGGATTTCTCCATGGTGTTGATGGATGATATTATAGCAGGTGGAAAGGCCAATACCAATCCCCTGTCCGATGGGTTTGGTGGTGAAAAACGGGTCAAAGAGCCGTTCCATGTTTTCCGGGGTAATGCCGTAGCCATCGTCTTGGATGGAAAAGAGGATGTGATTGTCTTTGTACCCGAGAAACAGTTGCAGAGATCCCTTTTCATTGACGGCATCCAGCGCATTACAGATGAGGTTTAAAACCACCTGTTTCAGTTCTGCGGCGTTTCCCATGATGTGGGGAAGGTTGGGTTCGGATTCCAGGGTAATGATTACCTGGGGAGTTTCCTTGAATCGGTGGTGCAACAGTTTCAATACCCCGGTAACCAGTCGTTTAAAGTTCAGGGGAGTAAAATCCACCTTTTTTCTGGGGCTGAAGGTCAAAAGTCCCTGGACAATATCCCGGCACCGGTCGCATTCGGTGAGGATAGTATCAATGTATTCCGTAAAATCCGCCATCAGAGCACGGGTTTCTTCATTATCGGGCAGGTTGGCGTTCAGCCTGGGAAGTCTTCTTTGAAGCCCTTTGGTAAATCCACTGATGGATGTCAGGGGATTGTTGATTTCGTGGGCCACCCCGGCTGCCAGTGCCCCCACAGTGGCCATTTTTTTGGAATAATTATATTTGGCCTGGTATTCCTTTTCCCTGGTGACATCCCGCATTAAAACAAGAAACCGAAAGGGCTGCTGCCGGGCATCCCGCAGAGGGGATACGGTGATATCAAACTGATAATGTTTGCCATCTATGTCAAAGCCCATCATTTTACGGCAGACCTTGTTGGTTAACCGGGCTTTCATGACGGGGCAGTCCATGCAGGGCTGGTGTCTTTTTTTTAAAATTTCATAGCAGAAATTTCCCTTGGGGGAGGCATGCTTGAAAAAGGTGGAAAAGAGCCGGTTCACCGAAATGATGGTGAAATTGGCCGAAAGAATGAGCATGACATCAGATATTCCGTCAAAAATGGCCTCAAGTTTTCTTTGCTTGCGCTCCAGTTGCCGGTTGGTTGCCTGGAGTTTGGCCATGTTTTTTTTGACTTCGCCAAAAAAACCGAGCTTGGTGTACTCAAGCCCGATGATATCTTCAAGTGTTGTTGGTTTTCTCATAATTAATTACCATGCATCGTTGCAGATGTTCATCATGTCTTCCACATCTGCGTCCCGGGGATTACTAAGCAGACAGGAATCAAAGGTGGCCATTTCACATATCTGGGGCAACTTTGATCGATCCGGGATAATATCCCGCAGCCGCGTGGTGACCCCAAGGCTTTTAAAATAGGTTTCAAGGGTTGAAATGCCTGCCAAGGCCGTGGCTTCCGGGGAGCCAAGGGATCCGCCTATCATCAACTTGCCGATTTCCGCCAGTTTCTCCACACAGTTGGGGAGGTTGTAGCGCATGACACTTGGCAGCAGGATGGGATGAATAATGCCGTGCAGAACATCCAATACCCCCCCCAGGGTGTGGGCCAGGGCATGGTCAAGCCCAAGACTGGCATTGCTGAAGGCCATGGCAGCAGATGTGCCGGCAATGCTGAGTTGTTCCAGGTTGTCCAGGCTGTTGTTTTCCAGGGTCAGGGGCAGATATTTCATGATCAGCTTGATGGCCCGGAGGGAATGCACCTCTGTAAGGGGAAAGGCCAGCCGGGACACGTGGGCTTCCACGGCATGGGACAGGGCATCCACGGCGGCGGCAATGATGAGATTCCTCGGTTTGGTGGTCAGAAGGGTGGGGTCAATGATCGAAACATTGGGTACCAGGGTCCGGCTGATGATGGACATCTTCACCTGGCGTTCCATGTCGGTGATGATGGTGAACTGAGAAATATCTGAACCGCTGCTGGCAGTGGAGGGCATGAACACCATGGGCGGCAGGGGTTTTTGGATGCGATTGGCACCTTCATAGTCATTGACCCGGCCGCCATTGCTGGTGACAAGTGCAATGCCCTTGGCCGCATCCATGGGACTCCCCCCCCCCAGGGCAAAGATCACATCACACCCGTTTTTTTCATAGAGTCTGGCACCTTCTTCCACCTGCCAGTCCCGGGGATTGGATGAAATGTTGGAGAAATATACCCATTTTAGTTTTTCATGGTCGAGAATGTCAAAAACAGCATCCACCCATCCCGAACTTTCAAGGCCCGGGTCTGATACAAAGAAAATTTTTTTTGCCCCCAGGCGTTTTGCACATACGCCTGTATATTTCATGCTGTCACGGCCCAAAAAAATTTCAGGCACGGAAAATTTTAATATCCCCATGGTATCCTTTTCTGGTTATCCTATGATTAATCCCTTAAAGTTGCTGTACCAAGATAATGTCAGCCAGTCGGCAAGTTGGACGAACTCAGGGAGTCATATTCTATTGATTTATCATTTATAAAGTCCGCTATAAAGTCCGGATTGCTGCAATATATGGATACAGCCCCGGGACAACGGTAAATTAGGAACTGCTTACTCCCTTATGTTCGCAGAATCAAGAGACGGCAAAAATCCCATGCCAAGCCCTCCCACCAGTACACGGGGAGATGTGCGTTGGCAGATGCCACGGCAGCCCATACGCCCCAGGGCCACTTCTGAACGCTGGGCCATGCTGTTTATTAATACCTGGGAATCTAATGTGATGATGAAATCACGCGGACCCCGCTGGCGCAGCTCCAGTGTTTCCGTGTCAGTGGTAAAACAGTCCAGGGTCTTCCAGGGGAGTGCCATTGCGTTTAGTCCTTTTTCATAAAAATGCCAATAATTAAGATCTTATTTCAGAAATTTTATCATAAAGAGATATATTTGTAAAAATAATATTGTTTTTTATTTTCAAGCGTGGTAGGCTTCCTCTTTTACTTAGCACCCTCCAGTCAGTGCCTGCTGTATCGCGGTTATCTCAACCCCAATTCATGCAATAACATTTATTTCGCCTGGACTGGCCCACATTGGTGGGTGGGCGGATTCAGGATTATATTATATATGTCATTTGAAAAATTTGGTCTCAGGGCCGAACTGTTACGTGCCGTTGCCGCCGAAGGCTACAAAATTCCCACCCCCATTCAGGACCAGGCTATTCCGGTCATTCTCCAGAAACAGGACGTACTTGCAGGTGCCCAGACAGGCACCGGTAAAACCGCTGCATTCGGCTTGCCCATACTGCAGATGCTGGATCGCACAAAGGGCAGAGGCTGTGCCCCGAGATGTCTGGTACTGGCACCCACCAGGGAACTGGCGGCCCAGGTCCATGAAAGCATTGAAAGCATGGGTCGTGGCATGACCCTTAAGTCAGCTGTGGTGTTTGGCGGGGTGGGCATCAACCCCCAGATTGATAAGCTGCGCCGGGGGATAGATATTCTGGTGGCGACACCGGGACGACTTCTGGACCATGCCGGACGAAAAACCCTGGATTTGTCCCACATTGAAATTCTTGTGCTGGACGAAGCCGATCGCATGCTGGACATGGGTTTTATCCATGACATCCGTAAGGTGCTGAAGCTTTTACCGACACGACGTCAGAACATGCTGTTTTCCGCCACTTATTCTTCGGATATCAAGCGCCTTGCAGACACCCTTTTAAATGCGCCGAAAATCATTGAAGTTTCAGCTTCCAACAAGGCTGCCGACGGCGTCTCCCAGGCGGTGTATCCCGTTGCCCGGACCCAGAAACGTCAGCTTCTGTCCAGCCTCATCAGAAACGGTGAATGGAACAAGGTACTTGTATTTACCCGTACCAAACACGGTGCCAACCGCTTGACAAAGCAGTTAATCCAGGACGGCATCGGTGCGGCTGCCATACATGGTAATAAGAGTCAGACTGCCCGAACCCGGGCACTGGCTGATTTTAAGAGCGAAAAAATAAGAACCCTTGTGGCAACGGATATTGCTGCCCGCGGACTTGACATTGACATGCTGCCCCATGTGGTGAATTTTGATCTGCCCAATGTGCCGGAAGATTATGTCCATCGTATTGGCCGTACGGGTCGGGCAGGTGCCAGCGGTGTCGCCCATTCCCTGGTGTGCCGGGATGAGCAGAAACTGCTTAAAGGTATTCAGCGCCTTTTAAAGCACGATATCCCCGTTAAAACCATGGAGGGATTTGAGCTGGAACGGCCTGGAGCAACGCCGGCCCGGGAAAACGCTGCACCGGCCAACGCCCATCGGAGAAGAACTCCGCGGGATACATCCCGTAACCGCCAGCGTTTTCAGCACTAACTGATAGTGCCCCTGTCCGCATGCGTGCAGGGGCATTTTTTTTAATAACGGTCATGTTGGCCTGTGGCCATTATATCAGTCGCCGCAACCGCAACCACATCCACTGTCGGTGCCGCAACTACTGTCACATCCTTCTCCGCAGTGATGCTGTGCATCGGGTTCCAGACCCATCTCTTCTATTTTAATATCAAACATCAAGGTTTTACCGGCAAGGAAGTGGTTGAGGTCCATGGTGATTGCCTCTTGCCCGATTTTCGCCACGGTGGCCATGGCCGGATTCCCGTTGGGATCTGTCAGTTCCAGTGCCATTCCCACTTCCAGGGCCATTTCTTCGGGTATGGCATTGGCGGGGATGTCAACCATTCTGTCTTCATGACGGGGACCATAGCCCTCTTCCGGGGGAATGGTTACGCTTTTTTCTTCTCCAATCTTCATCCCCATGACCGCTTGATCAAATCCCTTGATCAGCTGTCCTGTTCCCACTGTGAATTTCAATCCTTCCCGTCCCTCTGATGTGTCAAATACTTTTCCGTCTTCAAATTTGCCTGTATATCCTACCCTGATGGTATCTCCTGATTTGACTGCTTCAGTCATTTCGTTGGTCTCCTGAATTTAAAAGTGTCGGGCAGATCTGCCCTTAAAAAAAGGGCTTGAGCGCACGGACAGCCACTTAGTATGTGGACTATTGTGCGATCAAGCCCGAAAATTGAATATGCATTGTAACAGATAAAGGCTTGTGAATAAAGCTGTTATTTATTTTCAGACATTTGAATGTAAGTGAATATGTGTAGAAAGTGGGACATATTTATGAATACGATCTTGACAGTATAAATATTGTTTACTATTTAAGTAAAGTTAATTTAATTGTGTGCGTTATGTAAAAATATAAAAATTCCCGAGATTATTAAATGCTTTGCAATAAGAGAGAAAATGTAGAGATTCCTGCAATTCATTTTTCCAAATGTTGCGCAAAAACAGACAAAAACAATAATCCTGGCATGACAGTTGAACAACACTTGTTGATTGTTTCTGAAGTTTGTTCAATACTTGGCCGACAACGTCCTAAATCCCTTTACAGACTTATCCTGTTCGCAATTTATGCTGCAGCTCTACATGATATAGGAAAAATTTCGCCTGGATTTCAATTAAAATATTTTCGGGAAATGATAGCGGAGCTGGTTCCAGAACTGGCATCAATTAGCATAAATCATTTTTGCACAGATCACAGTCATACCGGGGCATGTGCTTTATGGGCTCAACAAGGTGATCCCTTTTCTGATCCTCCTGTAGTCGCTCAAATAGCAGCCATGCATCATGGTAGTATCCGAAAAGATCCTCTGCCGACGGACATCGGAGAAATTTTTGGTGGATCTCATTGGAGTTTACAGCGTTGTTTGTTGATTGAAAAAATGGAGAAACAATTTAGTTCTCAGAGATTGGAATCTTTTTCCCCAACTGAGCGGGACTGTATGGCGGGGATGGTAACTATTTCTGACTGGATCGGTTCAGATGAAGAATTCTTTCCTCCAGATGGAAGATTTAATAATGAATCCATCCGAAAGATTGCCGAGTCTGCCATTAAAAACTGTGGATTAGAGGCACCAGTAATCAAGCAGTCCATGTCCTTCAGAGATATTTTTGATTTCATGCCCTTTGATATTCAGGAACAGATGGGGGCCATTGCCACCGTACCCGGAGTGTATATTCTTGAAGCTCCCATGGGAATGGGTAAAACGGAAGCAGCACTTTACGCAGCCTACCAACTCATGGCAAGTGGATGTAATACAGGCCTGTTCTTTGGTCTTCCCACACGTCTTACCAGTGATAGAATTCATGAGCGTGTTCAGTGCTTTATTGAAAAAATATGTACAGATGCCATTATCCCGAAATTGGCCCACGGCACAGCTTGGTTACGTGAATTTAAAAAAGGAGCAGAGGAGATGGCACCGGGGAATTCATGGTTTTCTCCCCGGAAACGAGCACTTCTTCACCCTTTTGTGGTGGGCACTATTGATCAGGCTCTAATGGCAGTGCTTCGGGTTAAACATCATTTTGTCAGAACTTTTGCCCTGGCTGGTAAGGTCGTTATTCTGGATGAAGTCCACAGCTATGATGGTTATACGGGCACACTTTTGGACGAGTTAGTTCATCGCCTGTCTGAGTTGCACTGTTCTGTCATTATTTTATCGGCAACTTTGACAGCGGAAAGACGGGCTGCTTTTTTTAAAAGGGCAATCCTATCTTCAACATCTGCATATCCGTTAATTACCGGGGAGAGTAACTACAGAACATCCAAACCACCGGAAACAAAAATATATTCTGTCTCTATTCAGGATTTGACAGGAACGGGTGTCGCTGAACTTGCTATTTCCAGAGCACGTAAAAAAGATTGTGTACTCTGCATTGCAAATACTGTTTCCCAAGCCCAGGATTGGTATGACAAAGTTTTAACGGAAATGCATTCTTGTGAATTTGAAGTGGGTCTACTTCATTCAAAATTTCCGGGTTTTCGAAGGGCTAAAATTGAAGAGTATTGGTTGAATATTCTTGGAAAAAACGGAAAAAGACCACAAGGGTGTATTCTTATTGCCACCCAGGTGGTGGAGCAAAGTGTCGATATTGACGTTGATTTTCTAATCACTGAGCTGGCTCCTACGGATATGCTTTTGCAACGTATGGGAAGACAATGGCGACATGCTCAAACAAAAAGAGCCTGCACTTATCCCGAAACTGTTATTGTTTCGGGTGATCCTGGAAATGCATCAGATTTGGAAAGCCTTTATGAAATTTTGGGAGTTTCCAACTGCAAGGTATATGCACCATGGGTGCTCTGCCAGACACGGTTTATATGGGAAAAATATCATGAGATCAGATTGCCGGATGACATAAGAACATTGCTGGAAGACACTTACACCTGGCACCCGGAATCAGCCTCAACCCTGATGAAAGATCTTCGTGAAGCCTTTGAAACCATGAGCAGCGCATTGAAACGAAAGGCCCAGGGGATGCTTTCTGGTGTTACTCTCATGCCAACATCCGATGATCTGGAAGGCTGTGCCACACGTTACAGTGATCTTCCCACCACACAGGTTTTACTTGTCAAAAATATAAGTGATAATACTGAAAAAAGTGCCAGCCTGGAGCTTGCTAACTGCGAAAAAGTGGCTGTGAACACCTTTCAACATGATTTCCACACCATGGTTGAATTACACCGGAATCTTATCAGCATTGCCACTTATCTGGTTGCAAAGACCGGGGCAGCTCTTCGGACACCCAAATATCTTGAGAAGTATTTTTATGAACAAACCCCTGTTCTTGAATGGGACGAACCCGGAGGCGAAATATCCATTGACGGGCATGAAACAGATTTTCATTATTCCCATCAAAAAGGACTTTTTCGGACAAAGGCCTTCCCATCTTCAGACAATAACTGTGTCAGCTATTCATCAGAATGGGAAGAAATTGATGTATTTGATAAATCACGGTTTGACTGGTAACGATTGGAGCAGTATATGAATCTAATAACCACCCCCTGGCTACCCATAGTAAAAGAAAACGGTGTAAAAGAAACGATAAGTCTTGGAGAGCTGTTTCAGCAGTCCCGAAACATTCGGGATCTTGCAGTTAATCCGCCCCAGCGTATCGCCCTCATGCGATTTTTGATATGCATTGTGCAGGCTGCCCTTGACGGCCCTGCCGATGAAAAAGAATGGTCAGAATGTAAAAACGACATTCCCGCCCGGGTGAATATTTATCTTGAGAAATGGCAAGCTGCATTTCATTTGGGCGGTAAAATGCCTTTTCTCCAGATAAAAAATTTATCGGTAAAAGAAGGAAATGAAAAAAAAGCAATCAAGGGCTTGGGTTCTCTGGATTTTTGTTCTCCTTTGGGCGGCAGTTCTACTCCTTTGTTTGATCATGTCAGCATTGATCCTAAGTTGGACATCCCAGATGAAAAAACTGTCATCAATCTTTTAACGCTTCAAAATTTTTCCACCGGTGGCAAGGTCGGCCAGGCCATGTGGAATAAAAAGCAGTATAACCATGCAACCTTTGCAGCGCCATGTATCAAGGCTCTGCACACCTTCATTATAGGAAAAAATATCCTTGAAACACTTCATTGGAATTTGATTTGTAAAACAGGTTTGATCGGCGGAGTGGATAATTTGCCCAATGGTCAGTGGGGACGTCCTGTGTGGGAAAAATTTCCAAATTCTGATGAAGATGCTGCTGGATTCAAAAATGCCCATGAGAGTTATCTGGGACGTTTGGTACCGCTTGCCCGTCTGGTGAATCTTACTGCCTACCCTGGAAAATGCATCATGGGGCCTCTACCTTCAAATTATAAGCTGACCCACTTGCCTGAATTCAGAGAGCCTTCCACAACCATTTCGGTAAATAAAAAGAATGAACCGTACTATTTTGCAGTATCCTCAAATAAACACATGTGGCGAGAACTTGGTGGAATACTGGCACAGGCCACATCCTCCACTTCGGTTCAGAGTGCCCTGGCGATTAAAAGAGTCCGACATTACAGTAGTACATTTCCTGATGAAAGGGTTGATATATGGGTGGGGGGGCTTGAAACAGGAGCCTCTGCGGCAAAATTGAGTGATATGCTGGAATGGAATTTTTCCCTCCCTCTTTCATTATGCAATCAAAGCATTTTGTCAGTTTATGAAACTGGGGTTAAACTTTCCCAGGCTGGCGAATATCACCTTAAAAATGCGGTGAAGGAATGGTTTAAAGATATGAAAGTTGATGTGTCAAAAAAGAAAAACCTGGATGCAGGCGCATTGAATTATTACTGGTCACAGCTGGACAATTGTCATCAGGTTTTAATCGACACTGTTACACAAGAAAAATCCTTGAATGAAAAATGGTATGGCTTGGTGCGCAAAGCCATGGAAAGTGCTTTTTTTCATGCTTGTTCTCACAGCACTCCACGGCAAATCAGGGCATTTGCCCGGGCTAAAAAACAACTCTGGCTGAAAAAAACGGAAGCGTAAGCTCTCAACCATTTAAACTACCAGGAATGGAGGAAAATCCATGACAAAAACTTCCCGGACAAAAATTGAACGTTTCCTGGATTGGGCAGAAAAACAGGACCGTGGCACCTTTGCCAACTTAAGGCGCGGATTCAGCAGCGGAACAGCGCATCGCTGTTGGCCTTATATTTCAAGATATTGTGACCTTAGAAAAAATCATGAAAGAATTGTCTGGCAAACCATTGCTGCGGGGTTTGCCACCCATGGCAGCACTTGCGAAACAGGAAATTTCGGCACCACCATGAGACGACTGGCACTGGAAGGTTCCAGTGGAAAGCCTGAAGATGCGTTGGCCAGCTTTGACACACGTTTTCGTCGATTGCTTACCTGTACCATGGCAACGGAGGTCTGTCTTCATTTGCCCGGAATTATACGGGCAGCCAAAAATAAAAATAATATTCCCATTAATTATGCAACTCTCTTTAATGATCTACATTACTGGGGTGAAAGAGTAAAACTTCGCTGGGCCGCTGCCTATTGGGAAGAACATGTGACAGAAACTGAAAAAAGGTAAAATGAATGCGCTTTTTAACACAAATTATTGTGAACAAAACAGATGCTGCTCGACGAAATATTCGGGATGCTTATACCTGGCATCAGATGTTATGGAAAAGCTATTCCGGTTATGAAGAGAAGAAAAGGCCCTTTTTATTTCGGATTGATGACATGCACCAAAATTTTAGGGTACTAACTCTCTCTTCAACGCTTCCGGAAAATCAGGACTGGGGACGTTGGCAAACTAAAACCATTGCGCCATCCTTTCTTCAACATCCAGCCTATGCATTTCAATTGAAGGCCAACCCCACCATGCGAAGATGTCAAGATCGCAGACGTCTTGGGATTTATGGTGAAAAACAACTCCATGAATGGTTCTCCCGAAAAGCGGAACAAAATGGTTTTTCAATTATCAATAATTCTCTTCATATTGGTGCCCCCATGGACGAAATTTTTGTCCGGCAGAATCGACGTGGTAAACACGTTGGTGTTGAGTTCAGTGGGGCAATAACCGTGTCAACACCATCTACCTTTAAAAACGCCTTTGAGAAAGGTATTGGTACTGGTAAGTCTTTTGGTTTTGGCATGCTTATGCTGCAACCCATTCAATAAAATATCCAGACGAATACAAAAAAAATAAATAATTGAAATAAGGGAGTTAAAGGCCATGAATCTTATTGAACTGCACATTCTTCAATCTTTTCCTGTAACCTGTCTGAACCGCGATGATCTTGGAGCACCTAAAACTGCATGGTTTGGAGGATGTCAGCGTGCCAGAGTTTCCAGTCAGTCATGGAAGCGTGCCATCAGGACACTGGCAAAGGAAAAAACACCGGCGCTTTTTGCAGGACAACGCACCCGATTTTTACTTCGTGCCCTTGAAGAGGCTTTTATAAATAAAGAATTGGACAAAGAAATTGCACAAAAACTGGCGGAAATAACAGCAGATTCCCTTGGAAAACTTGACAGTCTGGAAAAGGGAAATGTCAAGACACTACTGTTTTTTTCTCCACAGGAACTCGAAAATGTAGTCACTGCGGTTTTACAGACAGAGTATGATGTATTTCTCCAAGTGATTCTTACTGACCAGGAAACAAAGAAAAATAAAGAAAACGCTGAAAAAGCATTAAAAAAATTGACTGATAAGGCAGTTAAGGCAATGAAGGGTAAAGTAAAAGACAATGCTGATATTGCTATCTTTGGTCGCATGGTTGCAGATGATCATTCTTTGATGATGGAAGGGGCCGGTCTTTTTAGTCATGCCTTGTCAACCCACTCCGTATCCAATGAAATCGATTTTTTTTCAGCTGTAGATGATAATAATACCATCGGGGATGAGGGTGCTGGCCATATTGGTACCCTTGAATATAATTCCGCCTGTTATTACAGATATATTGGACTTAACATGGATCTTTTAGATGATTCAGATCACCTGGCACATTACAGTGAGGAAGAAAAAAAAGAGGTTGTGTCCAGTTTTCTTCATGCCGCACTCATGGCGGTACCTTCTGCCAGAAAAAATTCCATGTTTGGCTTTAACCCACCGGCCTTTGTAATGGGTTTACGGCGAAACGGACAGCCAATTTCACTTGTAAATGCATTTGAAATACCTGTCCGAAGTTCCAAGGGGTATATTCAGGAGAGTTCAAAATTAATGATGGATCATTGGGCTTCATTAATGAATACCTATTGTCTTGAAAAAGACGTGGATGTTTCCACATCCATGCCGGATAATAACCTGGAAGAATTTATTCAGAACTTGCTGTAGGACAAGAGGAGTTGAGCCATGAAAAATTCGTTCAGCACGCTGACACTTTATCTGGATGCTCCCTTACAGAGCTGGGGATACCAGAGCAGGTTTGACAGAAGAACAACTTTTTCCATGCCCACCAGAAGCGGTATCCTGGGCATGATTTGTGCTGCTATGGGAATAGATCGTACAGATAGTAAGACGCTGGAACAATTTATTGCATTAAAGTTGACATGCCTTGCATTGAAGCAACATGTGCGCCTCATTGATTTTCATACCATCGGAGGAGGGTGGGATAAAAAAATAAATCCCAACAATCTTATTCCAACAGCAGAGGGTAAACCAGGACAAACTAAAATAACCCGCCGGGAATATCTTCAATGGTCAAAATTTGGTGTGCTTATTCAGGGTTCAGAAGAAATACTCCATGAAATTGCCGAAGCCTTGAAAAATCCACGCTGGGGAATTTGGTTGGGAAGAAAATCCTGCATACCGGCATCACCGGTATTTCAGGGAATTTTTTCATCCACAGATGAAGCCATAGCGCACTTGATGGAACTTAGCGGCACAAGTGTGGAAAGAATGGTTGAAGAAGTTACGTCCTTTGAAGATGGCTCAGATACGCTTAACGATATCCCGCTTAATTTTCATACACGTCAATTTGCACCCAGAAGAATACGGACATGATCTATGCCGATATTTGAAAAACCACCACTGGAAACTCTCACTCCTGCCAAAGAAAGATGGACACCCATTTACCTGGAACACGGCAGACTTGAAGTGGATGATTCCAGTGTCAAATGGATCGGGGCAGATAGAACGGTTCTGCGCATACCCGTGGCCACTGTCAGTGCATTGTTGTTGGGACCTGGAACGACCATTACCCACGCTGCTATAAAAGCCTGTGCTGATTGCAATACCCCAGTATGCTGGGTAGGTGCCCAGGGAATGCGATATTATGCTTTTGGTGTAACTCCGACTCATGATAATTCCCGGGCAAGGTTGCAGGCAAAAAGCCATGCCTCTAAAAAAGAACGTGAAAGGATAGCACGTATGATGTTCGTCATGCGGTTTGGGGAAGAAGAACTTGTACAGGGAAAAACAGTGAAAGCATTGATGGGGATGGAGGGGCAACGTGTTAAAGCCATGTATGTGGATATGGGTAATAAATATGGTGTTACCTGGAAAGGCCGGAATTATAATCCTTCCAACTGGATGCTTGCAGATGAATTGAATAAAGCTGTATCTGCTGCGAATGCATCTCTTTATGCTCTGGTAACTGCCATTGTAACCAGCATGGGATATCTTCCCCAGCTGGGGTTTATTCATTCCGCAGGGACACTGCCTTTTGTTTTTGATATTGCGGATATTTATAAGCCGGAATCCACACTGGAAGCGGCATTTCAAACTATTGGTGTTAATCCGAATGCAACGGAAAAAGATGTGTTGACGCGGCTTAAACAAATCATAGAGCAAAAACGGTTGTTACGTCGTATTCCTTCAGATATTAATAACTTCTTTGCAAGAAAGGAGGTAAAATGACCGTTATTGTCTGCAATGATACACCACCAGCAATCAGGGGGATGTTAAAAAGGTGGTTTGTTGAACCGAAACCAAATGTTTTTGTGGGGACAGTGAACAAGCGGACCCGGGAAAAAACTATCCAGTATATTCTTCGAAATGCCCCTCAACTTGGTATGTTGGTTCTTTCTTCTGCTTCTAATTCTCAGGGTTTTTCCATTACAGCTTACGGTGATACCAAGAGATCTCCTGTTCAATATGGCGGACACTATCTTGTGGCAGAAAAATGGGAGAGTGAAAAGCAGTGTTAGAGGCATCATTTTCTTGTTTTAAAGGCTTTAGTAATTCTGCAGAACAAAAGATATGGCAGTTGGGGTGTCTTGCATGGAAACATATTTCATATTTACCTGCGGGCACATTTTCATCTGCTAAAACACGCCTTCTGGAAGCTGAAATCAATCGAGCAAATATTGCCTATCAAGCGGAACTACCTGATTATTTTATACAGCGATTTAAAAGGGCAGATAAAATTAGGGTATTGAGAGATTTCCAATATCAATCTGCTGTGATTGATATTGAAACAACTGGACTAAGCAAAAAGGATAGGATTACCACAATTGCCTTGTTAAAAAATGGTGTCATTCATGTGTTTATTAATGGTATTGATATTGATAATTTTTTATCCATGCTGAAGGGTATTCATTTGTTGATTACATTCAATGGAACTCGTTTTGATTTGCCTTTTCTAAGAAGATATTTCTCTATTGATTTGAGTTTACCACATCTTGATTTGATGCCTATTATGAATGCATTGGGTTACAAGGGAGGACAAAAAAAATGTGAAAAACTTGCTCGAATGCATCGCATTTTTTCCCAGGGGAATTCGGGTAAGGATGCTATATATCTGTGGAAGAAATGGGAGATAGAAAAAAATCTTAACGCATTGCAAAAATTGGTAATTTATAATGCAGAAGATGTTTTCATGCTGGAAAAACTTGCAGTAATGGCATACAATCGAGTAATGCAAACATACCCCATGGAAATTTTGTTAAATAGCATTACTAATAGGCAATCATTATCTTTGGACTTAATTGATTGCAATGTTCTTTGATAATTTATTTGTATGCTATATATTGAGTTGTATTTTGAATATCAATACAATATATTGGCCTTTTCCCCACATCCGTGGGGATGATCCGATGTTTATATTCATCATTACGGCTCAGCAACACTTTTCCCCACATCCGTGGGGATGATCCGGGGAAGGCACCCACAGGCGCAGCGTATCCATACTTTTCCCCACATCCGTGGGGATGATCCGAATCCGGCCAGACCGCCGATACCGTGGTTGCACTTTTCCCCACATCCGTGGGGATGATCCGCCCAATAACATCAGCTCCAGACGAATCAATAACTTTTCCCCACATCCGTGGGGATGATCCGTTAACTCTCTATTTTTTGAGAAAAGTGGGCTGCTTTTCCCCACATCCGTGGGGATGATCCGCCTTCAATCCGCAAAAGGTGGCACCCTGTTTGCTTTTCCCCACATCCGTGGGGATGATCCGTTCTTTGGAAATCAACACTGACAGGATTCTTACTTTTCCCCACATCCGTGGGGATGATCCGACCTTGCTGCAGCTCAAACAGCAGCAACGGCACTTTTCCCCACATCCGTGGGGATGATCCGCATACTGGCTCCTATATTTTCAACTCTGTCAACTTTTCCCCACATCCGTGGGGATGATCCGTCAATCGTTTTTGAAAAAAATAACCTTGGCAACTTTTCCCCACATCCGTGGGGATGATCCGCGCAACGGCATCCATCAGCCTTGCCCGGGTCACTTTTCCCCACATCCGTGGGGATGATCCGAAAGAGCACCGGTTTGATTTCATGGAGAATCCCTTTTCCCCACATCCGTGGGGATGATCCGTTCAGTCTGGATTTCTTTGAAAGCCTTCAATCCTTTTCCCCACATCCGTGGGGATGATCCGCCAAATAATTTTAAACTCGGGGTAGGGATTCCCTTTTCCCCACATCCGTGGGGATGATCCGATCATGTCTGACAATGCAGTTAAACAGGCCCACTTTTCCCCACATCCGTGGGGATGATCCGCATCCACAACCACTTCTATTGATGTTGTATCTCTTTTCCCCACATCCGTGGGGATGATCCGATGCTCTCATTGAAATGGCAGCAGAGGCGTTGCTTTTCCCCACATCCGTGGGGATGATCCGTAAATCCGTTGAGCGCTAGCAAGGTCTGTAAACTTTTCCCCACATCCGTGGGGATGATCCGAGAATATGGGCTCTTGAGGATTCAGCAGCGGCCTTTTCCCCACATCCGTGGGGATGATCCGCATTCGCCAAACTTCAACATTGTTTCTTGTGTCTTTTCCCCACATCCGTGGGGATGATCCGCTTTTACGCAATCACTGTCACCGGCCAGGATTCTTTTCCCCACATCCGTGGGGATGATCCGTCATTATTTTGATTCTCCTGTTTTATGCTGCGCTTTTCCCCACATCCGTGGGGATGATCCAGCATTTTCGCACAGATTGAGCATGGTTGATGGCTTTTCCCCACATCCGTGGGGATGATCCGGGCCTCATTCCAAAGCCGGTCACGCTCGGCAACTTTTCCCCACATCCGTGGGGATGATCCGGCCATGGACCACAGGAATGAGTGCCTGGAACACTTTTCCCCACATCCGTGGGGATGATCCGAGGTATCAACGGGGTTTCTTTTAAAGCGTAGACTTTTCCCCACATCCGTGGGGATGATCCGACACCAAACGGCCCGGCTTCAAGATCCGGTATCTTTTCCCCACATCCGTGGGGATGATCCGGAGATCGTAATGAAAACTATGCCAGGAAGCACCTTTTCCCCACATCCGTGGGGATGATCCGAGTATATGTTTCCATTTTTCTACCATTTGAGGCTTTTCCCCACATCCGTGGGGATGATCCCTGTCCTGCTCAATGAGCGCTCGAACATAACCTCTTTTCCCCACATCCGTGGGGATGATCCGGATATGCGACGAGACAAATCTGGTTTGGTTGACTTTTCCCCACATCCGTGGGGATGATCCGACGTTCCGGCGGGTCACCCGGGGGAGGAGAACCTTTTCCCCACATCCGTGGGGATGATCCGGAATATCGTAACACCGTTGATGAACACAGGCGCTTTTCCCCACATCCGTGGGGATGATCCGGGGGGATACTCCGGAACACATATTCCCTATTTCTTTTCCCCACATCCGTGGGGATGATCCAGAGGATGAACCGGGACTGATTGCAGAGTATCACTTTTCCCCACATCCGTGGGGATGATCCGCCCAAACAGGCAGTAATATCCGGAGTTCTGAGCTTTTCCCCACATCCGTGGGGATGATCCGACTTGAACGGGTTGCCTTGGGGCTTGGGTAAACTTTTCCCCACATCCGTGGGGATGATCCGATATTGTCGCACCATTCGGTCAACCGGTTCGCCTTTTCCCCACATCCGTGGGGATGATCCGCCCATATTTCTTGGCAGCCTCGCTTAATTTCTCTTTTCCCCACATCCGTGGGGATGATCCGTGGTCGGGAGGTCTTCCTGCATGGCTATGTAACTTTTCCCCACATCCGTGGGGATGATCCGCAGTTACAGATCAGTTCAGGCTGATTGGATTCTTTTCCCCACATCCGTGGGGATGATCCGCCAGGGGAAAACAAAAATCTGATTTCCCACCCCTTTTCCCCACATCCGTGGGGATGATCCGCCACAGATGTGGCTGGTAGTGCTGCTGGTGGCCTTTTCCCCACATCCGTGGGGATGATCCGGTATTGACATAAAGAAAAAAGATGAATAAGAACTTTTCCCCACATCCGTGGGGATGATCCGGCATTCCGATTCTATGAAATATTTTTGTTCTTCTTTTCCCCACATCCGTGGGGATGATCCGTATTATGGCGTTCCTGTGTGGAAAATACTGATCTTTTCCCCACATCCGTGGGGATGATCCGGATTTTTAGACATGGATATAGCTGTCGCATACCTTTTCCCCACATCCGTGGGGATGATCCGCCGTGGGATGTCAATTGCTTGGCCTGGGAATACTTTTCCCCACATCCGTGGGGATGATCCGCGGTTAGTTGGGGGCTGGTGGCCAAGCATCCGCTTTTCCCCACATCCGTGGGGATGATCCGAACGAACCGGCGTTCACGAGGAGTCAAGGCTTCTTTTCCCCACATCCGTGGGGATGATCCGAAACTCAACAATGCAAAATGTTTTTACTGCGACTTTTCCCCACATCCGTGGGGATGATCCGGCAGGAACGCACCCGTTGACTTCAAAGATCCACTTTTCCCCACATCCGTGGGGATGATCCGTTTTGTTTGCGAGTCAACATACGCTTTCACGCCTTTTCCCCACATCCGTGGGGATGATCCGCCGGGTGATCACTTTCTCTTGATCTGGGCAAACTTTTCCCCACATCCGTGGGGATGATCCGATTCACCATGAGGTGATCGGCACATTCCACAACTTTTCCCCACATCCGTGGGGATGATCCGTTGTTGATTTTATTATCTTTTTTTCTTGCTTACTTTTCCCCACATCCGTGGGGATGATCCGAAATCACATTGAAAGAAAAAAATGAAATTATTCTTTTCCCCACATCCGTGGGGATGATCCGTGTTGCAAACTCGGGTCGATGCAATGTGGAACCTTTTCCCCACATCCGTGGGGATGATCCGGATTTTGACACGTATTTCGAAATTGTCAAAGACTTTTCCCCACATCCGTGGGGATGATCCGAAAAAGAAAGATCCTGAATTTGTGATCATGAACTTTTCCCCACATCCGTGGGGATGATCCGAGATCTGGAAAAAATTGAAACAGCTCTGGTTGCTTTTCCCCACATCCGTGGGGATGATCCGGCTATACTTTCTGATAAATTTCTTTGACTTCCCTTTTCCCCACATCCGTGGGGATGATCCGGCCAGGCAGGCCAGGAAATTAAAACCATAAACCTTTTCCCCACATCCGTGGGGATGATCCGACCGCCTCAACTCCCCCCATGCGAAACATGCACTTTTCCCCACATCCGTGGGGATGATCCGATGAGTGCCCAATGGGTTGTTTTGCAATCGGGCTTTTCCCCACATCCGTGGGGATGATCCGGGCTATTTGATTTTAGATTTTAGATTTTAGAACTTTTCCCCACATCCGTGGGGATGATCCGATTTCGGCGGGTCGGCCCGGGGCAAGAATCCCCTTTTCCCCACATCCGTGGGGATGATCCTTGATGTCGTGTTGGTCGTTGTAGTGTTTACGTCTTTTCCCCACATCCGTGGGGATGATCCGGCAGTATCTTCAATGGTCTCCCTTGAAATACCCTTTTCCCCACATCCGTGGGGATGATCCGAAGACGCAAAAAAAGACGGCTATTGCATGGAGCTTTTCCCCACATCCGTGGGGATGATCCGATATTGCCATGCTGTTTAATGTGATTGACGACCTTTTCCCCACATCCGTGGGGGTAATCTGAGAGTCTTGATTCTGATTATAACGAAGTTGGGGCACACCCCCCAATCCTCTCCCAATGAATCTAAAATTAAGAGATTTTGACCTTAACTTGCATGATGCCATCCATGAATTAAGTGGAACAAAGTCTTGTATAAGCGCCTAGGTATTTATTTTTTGCATTTTGACACCATTTGAAAAGCCGGTACACTCCCGGCACACTCTCTGAAAAAATGTCCCTTTTTATGATCTTGTGTTGACAGGGCTTCTTTGAAGACCTATATTCCAAAAAAAGAATATGAGAGGAGGATATGAAATTATTTGTTAATGTATGTAAGGCAATGTCTGACCCCAACCGGGTAAAAATTTTAAAAATGCTCCAACACAAGGTCATGTGTGTGTGTGAGATCACCCGCGCTCTGGGACTTGCCCAGCCCACAGTGTCAAAACACTTGAAAGTACTGGAAGGAGCAGGGCTTGTGAACTCTTCCCGGGATGAAAAATGGGTCAATTATGCCCTGGCTGATGGGAGTTACAGCCCCTATGCGGCCACTTTTCTTGGGAATCTGCGCCACTGGATGGAAGATGACCCGGAAATAAAGGTGCTAATATCGTCTCTGCACCTTATCCGGCGGGAAAATATCTGCTGATTTTGTTTCTATCTGCAATGCCAGCAGCCCTGATTTTCCATCATAATATTAAGATAAAAGGTCTTGAGCCAGCCTGAAGTAGCCCAAGTTGTGATCAGTTTTTTTCTTGATAGTCAAATAGTCTTATGACTATTTGTATATTTGATAGGCTGCGTGGAAACAGATATAGATATAATTCCTATATGCGCCTTTTGAAAATGGAGACGTATATGGCCAAATTTAAATTTTGGAGAACAATATGACAGATCAAGTTACAGCCAATGAAACCCCCATGGTCCCCTCTGGGAGATCAAAGTATTTATTGTATTTTTATGCAGTCGCCGCAGCCGCTGGTATTTATCTCTGGTGGTTTATTTATGGCAAGCTGGCATCCGTGTCCGCATGGCTTACCTATAGCATTTTCGGCATTGAACGAGGCTCCCATTTGGGTGCATCCATTGAGTTCTTTTTTTATGATACCCCCAAGGTGATGATGCTGCTCTTTCTGGTGGTGTTCGGTGTGGGCATCATCCGAAGTTTTTTTACTCCGGAAAAGACCCGGGCACTGCTGTCCGGTCGCAGTGAGTTTGCCGGTAATGTCCTGGCGGCCCTTTTGGGCATTGTCACGCCGTTCTGTTCCTGTTCCGCTGTGCCTTTGTTCATCGGATTTGTCACAGCCGGGGTGCCCCTGGGAGTGACCTTTTCCTTTCTTATTGCGGCTCCCATGGTCAATGAGATTGCCCTGGGATTGCTTTATGGCCTTCTGGGCTGGAAGGTGGCGGCCATTTACATGGGTACCGGCTTGTTTGTCGCCATTGGTGCCGGTTGGGCCATTGGACGCATGAAGCTTGAAAACCACATTGAGGACTGGGTTACTGCTGTGAAAGCTCAGGATGGAACGGTGGAGGACGAAAAGTTGACCTGGCCTGACCGCTTTGTCTATGGATGGGAAGCAGTGAAGGAGATTATCGGCCGGGTGTGGATTTATGTTATCATCGGTATTGGTGTAGGGGCGGGCATCCATGGCTTTGTTCCCCAGGATCTCATGGCTTCCATCATGGGCAAGGGTTCTTGGTGGTCCGTGCCCCTGGCTGTGACCATTGGGGTCCCCATGTATTCCAATGCCGCCGGGATTATTCCCGTGGTGGAGGCATTGCTGGGAAAAGGGGCAGCCCTTGGAACGGTGTTGGCGTTCATGATGAGTGTCATTGCCCTGTCTCTGCCTGAGATGGTGATTTTACGAAAGGTGTTGAAACCCCGGCTCATCGCTGTGTTTATCGGTGTGGTGGGTTTTGGTATTCTGATGGTGGGATATCTGTTTAACGTTATCATCTAACGGGTATGTTCTGCCGGACACAATGAATATAGGCTCGTAGACGTGGAGCCAAATGGCATAATACCGCCGCCCTCCCGACGGGCAATGGTCCCGGACCGGAACTGTAGACAGTTCAATTGCCCGGTTCCTATTGCCCATCGGGGGGGCGGCTCTGCTGAGGTTGCCTTGGAGGGTGCCTTTTCATATAAACCCACATGGCAGTAAGCACCTGCCACAACGAAAAATGAAACTCCAATTATTGGAGCATCTTAGGCGGAGTTTCTTATAAAAAAATCAGAGGCTTGATTCAAATTTCGTAGACCATTGCATGGTGAATGAAATGAGAAGCATGCCCCATTACAGGAGAGAAACATGGAAATCAAAGTATTGGGACCCGGTTGTGCAAAATGTAAGAAAGCAGAAAAAATTGTTAAAGAAGTGTTGGCTGAAGCAGGCAGTGATGCCACTGTTGAAAAAGTCACCGACATGATGGAAATCGCGGGTTTTGGCGTTATTGCCACCCCGTCGGTGGTGGTGGACGGCGAAGTGAAGTGTGCCGGCAAGATTCCCTCAAAGGATGAAATTCGTTCTTGGCTTTCCTGATCTTCGATGATTAAGTTTTTTTGGGGTAAGTGTCTTAGTCTATAAGTTTACATAGAAAAAGAGGGCTTGGTCACAGCATGGGCCACTTTGGGGAGGGGTCAGGCTTGCGTTATTGGCGCTTTTGTTGAAATTCACCTTGAAACACAGATGGTTGTCAAAAGCACAATAACACAAGCCTGACCCCATTGGCCCACCAACTGTTACCGGTGGCCCATATTGTGACCAAGCCCGAAAAAGACAGGAAACAGCCTGACAAAAAAACAGCTGATATCTCGGCATTTCCTGGAAGAAACTATAGAGGCTCGGATCATCGATGCCGAGATTTTCTTTAATTTCAAGGTATAGAAATTTCAGGCGGGCTTCAGTGGTGGCAGGGGCCATGAGCTGTTTTATTTCCCTGTCCCATATCCGCTGAACTTCAATGTCCGGATTGAGATAACAATTATCTGGAAGGTTTTTTAAAATCAAATTCAGCGATGTTGTACCGGAAGTTTGCCGAAAGGCTTCTGTTGAATTGTAACCGGCAAGTGCAAGGGGTGCCACATGGACTTTTTTAAAATTTCCCACAAAATCAATCACCACAAGATATTCCTTGTCCGGTGCTTTTCGAAGTCCCCTGCCCAGTTGCTGGAGAAATACGGTAAAAGACTGGGTGGGGCGTAAAAGCAGCACATGGGTCAGTTCTGGAATATCAATGCCTTCATTGAAAATATCCACAGTACAGATGATCTGCAGATTGTCATGTTCGTTTTGCAGACGTCCAATGGCTTTTAATCTTTCCTGATTTGAATGGCTGCCTGTCAGGGCAATGGCCGGAATTTGATGGTGTTCAGTCAATTGCTTTGCCGCATAGCCTGCGTGGGCAACGGAACTGCAGAAGGCAACGGCTTTTATTTTTCCCCGGGAGGGCAGATATTTCTGCAGGTTCTTAGCGACAACCTCCATGCGGGCAGCATTGTTCAGCGCCATTGTCAGCTGGTTCTCATCGTATCTGGTGCCGGACCATTTTATCTGCTCATAATCGGTTTTGTCGTAAACGGCGAAATATTGAAAAGGGGTCAGCCAGTCTCTGGCCACTGCGTCAAGCAGGCGTACCTCATAGGCAATGTTATAATCACATAGTTTCAGTACATCCCTGCCGTCCATTCGTTCCGGTGTGGCCGTAAGTCCCAGAAAAAAACTTGGGTTTAAAATAGTTCAAGACGGCACGATATCCTGATGCCTGGGCATGGTGAAATTCATCCATGACAATGTAATCAAAATGATGCCACCGGGGCAGTCTGGAAATGTTTTCAGCATGAGATGAAGGCTTTTCAAGCTGCCACCGGCACCGGATTTAATTTCAATGGGATAGATATTGCCGTTGCACACCGCAAGAAAATCCACCTCCGCATTGCTGCTTTTTGCATCTAAAGTGGCCCATGCTGTGACCAAGCCCAATTTTTCTGGGCTGTGGGGGGGGCAGCATAATACCATTTGGCTTTGCGTCTACGATCCATTATTCGTTGTGACAGGATCGTCTGTCATGTGGGTTATAAATTATCATATCTTCATGCAATCCTTGTCTTTTATGCTTAAAAATAGTAAATATTTGCGTTACTCATGTAAATGTTTGGACAGTGCCCACTTTCACCTGGTTGAGGCTGCGTAGCATACAAATACTATGTGATCAGGCCTTGTTGTTTTGTCGATAAATTGTTTTTATGGGAGCATGGATGTGAAACGCAATGCTAAATGGAATGGGACCAGATGGCCTGGATTGCTTCCGGGAGTGATTTTTTTCCTGATTGTCGGCTTGTTTATTTCGTCTGCCAATGCATCTGTCAACGGGCCTGGGGGGATGACCACCCGCCGGATTTTGTTTATAAGTGCCTATTATTCCTCTTTTCCCACTTTTTTTCAACAGACTGAAGGGTTGAGGGCTTCTTTTGCTCTTCAAAGGATCGAATTTGACATTGAATTCATGGATTCCAAACGGTTTCCTGCCCCCCTGGACCGTGAGACGTTTACCGATTACCTGACATGGAAATTGAAACGCCTGTCATCGTATTCGGCCATTGCCGATGATCTTCCCGGTTCCCAGGGGGATCTTCATATCTTTTATCACCTGGCCAGGGCCTTTCCCGGGGTAACCTTTTCCCATATCCCTCTGGGAGAATTGACCTGGAAGCAATTTGAGCAGAAGCTGAAAGGGGTTGAAAAGGAAAGTGCGGTTCTGCTGCTTTCGGCGTACAGGGATGAAACCGGCAGAACACTGCAGTTTTATGAGGCACTCTCCATTATCAAAGAAAATCTTAATCTTCCCTTGTATCATCTCTGGTATCACGGAATAGGCCGGGGGATATTGGGAGGTAAGGTCATCAGCCACCTTGAGCAGGCCAAAACAGCTGCCGACATGGTACTTCAGATTTTATCCGGTACATTGCCAGAAAATATAAAGGTGGTCTCCCAGAGTCCCAACTCATATGTCTTTGCTCACAAAGAGCTTGAAATATGGGGGATTTCCAGAGCAAAGCTTCCTGCCAACAGTGTGATTCTAAACAGCCCGCATTCATTCTACAGAACACACTTAAACATTGAACGGACGGCTTTGGAACGTTTCGGTTACCGGGTGACGGCGTGCAGTTCAAGCAGGCAAACATTGAATTTGTTCATCAGTGCACCCGAAGTGAAAAGCGCCCCATTTCCTCGATATCACATGCCCTTTATGGAGAAAATTATTGCAGACAACAATTGTTGAAGACCCCATCGGCCGGCAGGGCCGGTTTTACATCATTGCATCGGCCCTGCTGGCCCTTTTTCTGGGGGCCATGGATGCCCTTGTCATGACGGCCGCCGCTCCTACCATCATTGCCGATCTGGGGGGGCTGCACCTCTACTCCTGGGTCTATTCTGCCTATTTTTTGGCCCGGGCCGTGGCCCTGCCGGTGTTTGGCAAGCTGGCCGATCTGTTTAATACCCGAAAACTTTTTTTGTTTGCCATCTCTTTGTTCCTTTGTGCCTCCATTGCGGCCGGGGCTTCCCGTTCCATGGCATTTCTGGTTTTTGCCCGTGTGTTCCAGGGTATCGGGGCCGGGGCCTGCTTTGCCCTTGTGTACATTGTGCTGTCAGAAGTGGCAGCACCGGGTGCCCGGGCCAGAACCCTTTCCCTTGCAAGTTCGGTGTGGGGCATATCAAGTATTATTGGTCCCACCCTTGGCGGTGTCATTGTCACCTGGTTTTCATGGCGGTGGATTTTTTACATCAACGTACCCCTGGGGATTATCTCCCTGGTGGGTATCGGTCGCTATCTGTCCGAGTTCCGGGAAAAGAAAAAGACGGTGGAACTGGACTATGCCGGGGTGGTGTGTCTCACCGGGTTTATCCTGGGGTTTATCTCCCTTTTCATGACAGGGGGCAAGGCCCACGGGGGTGGCGCAGTTGAAATGGGACTGATGCTTTGCACCACAGTGGCCTTTGGGGTTGCTTTTATAATGGCGGAACACCGGGCCAAAGATCCCATCCTTGATCTGCGATTTTTTAGAAATTCCCGGTTTTCACTGGGCAATGGTGCCACTTTTTTTGCCAGCTGCACCATCTTTGCCCTTTTTGCCTATGCCCCTCTCTTTATCCAGGGCGCATTGAATCAGACCCCCATGCAGGTGGGCATGGCCATGCTGTCGTTAAGTCTGGGGTGGTCCGTGGGGGCCATGGCCATTGGTCGGATCATGGATCGAACCGGTGGTCGTACCATCTCTGTTATGGGGGGGCTTTTCATGGTGGTGGGGGCCGTTTTTGTTCTGAATTTCAGCCTTGATACCACCGCTGCCCAATTGTTCTGGGTGTTCATGGTGGTGGGGCTTGGCATGGGATTTGTCTCCCTTTCCACCATGGTGCAGGTGCAGAAATCTTTGCCGGAAATCCACCTGGGGGTGGCAACGGCTTCCAGTCAGTTTGCACGGACCCTGGGCGGTACCATCGGGGTGGGGGTATGTGGCGGGCTTGTGACATCGGGGCTTGTGGGACGTCTGGAGAAGGTCTCCCACGGATTTCCTGCGGTATTGCTGGATCAGCTGCGGGAGGGCAGCGAAAATCTGTTCCGTCCGGAGGTACAGGCCCTTATTCCCGACCATGCAAGGCAGGCAGTGCAGTCGGCGGTGCTTGACGGGGTGCATGGTGTGTTTATCTTTGTGCTTATCTCGGCGGTGATCTGTCTTGTGTGCAGTGTGCTGCTGGCCAGATCCCTTAAGACAGATGCGGTACCCCATTATCCCCGACGGAATAAAACAAAGCCGGTTCCCACCCATCATATCGCCGTTGGAGTGGTGAAAAAGGGGGATCGACTGCTGATCACCCGGAGAAAGCAGGAAGGGGTGCTGGGTGGGCTGTGGGAGTTTCCCGGCGGTAAGGTGGAAAAGGGTGAAACACCCGAGGCAGCCTGTATCCGGGAACTTCTGGAGGAAACGGGTCTGGTGGTTTCCGTTGACAGTCATCTTACCCGGATAACCCACGCCTACACCCACTTCAGGATTAAGATGGATGTGTATTGTTGCCATTATGTGGCAAACCGGGTTAAGCTTAACGGACCTGTGGATCATCGCTGGATATTTCCTTCAGAAATTGAGCGATATCCTTTCCCCAAGGCAAATTTAAAATTTATACATCTGCTGATTGATACACTCAAAATTAAACAAGGGGGGTGAGCCCGCCATGGTTTTTCCCGTGGTATCAGCAGGCCTCAAAACCGATGAATCACTTCGGGCTTACTGACAACATCGGCCATGGGGACAGGATTTGCGCCCTTTGTCCACAAATGGAGACGGGGCGGACCTTGTGATCACCCCATCATTTTTTAATACCCAGGAGGTAAGTTATATGGATTATGAAGAGATTCTATTTTCAAGAAAAGATGCGGTGGGAGTTTTAACCCTCAACAATCCTTCCAAAATCAATGCACTTTCAAGGCATATGATCAAGGAGATTACCCATGTGTTAACCGAAATCTCTACGGATGAATCCATCAAGGTGTTGGTGATCAAGGCTGCGGGAGCACATTTTTGTGCCGGTCATTACCTTGCCGAGATGGTGGATGAAGGGGTAAAAGAGTATCGGGAGATCTTTGACATGTGCACCCGCATGATGATGATGCTCCATGAGATCCCACAACCGGTGATTGCCCAGGTCCAGGGCATTGCAACGGCGGCCGGGTGTCAGCTGGCTGCCTGGTGTGATCTGGTGGTGGCGGCGGACAACGCACGCTTTTCAACCCCCGGAGTGAAGATCGGTCTTTTCTGCACCACGCCCATGGTGGCCATCACCCGTGCCATCGGCAGAAAAGCGGCCATGGAGATGCTGTTGACCGGTCGGGAGTTTCCTGCAACCGAGGCAAAGGCCCTGGGGCTTGTAAACCGGGTGGTTCCCCTTGAATCCCTTGACGCGGAAACCTTTGCGCTGGCAACAGACATATCCGGGGCCAGTGGTTTTGCCCTGTCCGTGGGCAAGCAGGGGTTCTATGCCCAGGCGGATATGACCGATGCCCAGGCCTTTCATTATGCCAAAAGCACCATTGTTATGAACAACTGCTCTGACGATGCAGAAAACGGCATTAAAGCCTTTTTAAACAAAACCACCACGGAATGGAAAAACCGATAACAGCATTACCGCATACCGGATAACTCTACAGGTATTGACCAGATTAATACTTATCAATAATTAAGTGGGGTTATATTCAGTAAAGGAATATGCATGTCTTTCATCATCCATTAATGGTTGAATTCATGGAAAATGGGGATTGATACTTTTTGACTTATCCAATCCCAATTGCTGTGGGGTTTTGGCAGTTATGACAACTGGTGTTTATTCCGACCCGAGGCCATTACAAGGGCTTTAAACAGTTTTATAAAATGGGGATATTTGATGGTAAGGTCCTCGGGGTGCCATTGTACCCCCACGGCAAAATATTTATCTTTGTGCTCAATGGCTTCAATTATATTGTCCGTGGAAAAGGCCGTGGCCATGAAGGCATCTGCCACCTGTCGGACAGCCTGATGGTGGTAAGAATTAACTCGTAGGTTCCGGGTATTGAAGATCCCCTCCAGTCGGGAGCCTTCCATGATGTTGATGCAGTGAAATAAAGTATCCACAGGCATCTTTTTGGGTAGGTGGCCCAGTACATTGTCCACCTGGGTGAAGATATCCTGGTACAAAGAGCCTCCCAGTGCGGCATTCATCACCTGGAGTCCCCGGCAGATACCCAGTACGGGCATGTCCCGGCTCAGTGCCTCAATAAAGAGGTTGATTTCAAAATCATCGCGCTGGGGGCAGAACAGTTCCACTTCCTTGATGGGATTTTCACCATAGCGCATGGTGCACACATCTTCCCCGCCGGAGAGCAGCAGGCCGTCAATGGCATCCAGGTATTCATCTGCCAGTTCTACTTCCTCCACCACCGGCAGGAGAATGGGGATACCCCCGGCCAGGATAACAGATCTGACATAGCTGTCACTCACGGCGGTGTAAATTTTCTGGGGTTTTCTATCATAAAAGGTGGTGATGCCAATGATGGGTTTCATATACGAATGCCTTTTGATTAATGAAATGATGCAAATAGTTTCTGGGCCTGGTTATAATTTGGGATATTTGTCATGGATATCAGGTCAATGGGGGCCAGGTGTCTGATAATAAAGCCCGGACGGATCACAAAGGTTGAAATCCGGTGGTGCCGGCAGAAAAGACAATGGAAGGTCTCTTGTCATGGCTGAAGCCATATTTTCCGCCAGCGGTGGCAGGCCACCGTGTGCCCAGGTTTCACCGGTTCAAGAACGGGACGCTGCTGTTCACAGATGGGTTTTACATGGGGGCACCGGGTATGGAACCGGCAGCCCGGGGGGGCATCCATGGGGGAGGGGATTTCCCCTGTAAGTTCAATCTGGTTTTTTTTCTGTCCCGGCAGGTGCGACGGAATGCTGGAGATCAATGCCCGGGTGTAGGGGTGCACCGTGCCGTTTTTTAAATCATTTGAGTTGAAAATTTCCACAATGCTGCCAAGGTACATCACTGCAATGTCATGGGAGATGTGCTTCACCACGGAAAGGTCGTGGGTGATAAAAAGATAGGCAATGTTCAATCGCTGCTGCAGGGATTTCATGAGATTCAGTACCCGGGCCTGCACTGATACATCCAGGGCAGACACCGGTTCATCGGCAATGACAATGGCCGGTTCCGTGGCCAATGCCCTTGCAATGCCGATGCGCTGGCGCTGGCCCCCGGAAAACTCATGGGGGTACCGAGTATCATATTCCCGTCTTAAGCCCGTAATTTCCATGCAGTCCTGCACCTGTTTTTTGACATTCTCTCCAGGTCTGTGGAATTTTACGGCCTCTCCAATAATATTGCCCACGGTCATCTTGGGGTCCAGGGAAGAAAACGGGTCCTGGAAGATCATCTGGATATTTTTTCTCAGTTTTCTCAGTTGCTGAGGCGGGGCTGTCAACAGATCCTGGCCCTGACAGATCACCTGACCCTGGTGGGCGGAGACCAGTTTTACCAGTGCCTTTGCCACGGTGGTTTTCCCGCAGCCGGATTCCCCCACAAGACCCAGGGTTCTGCCTTTAAAAAGATCAAAGGAAATTCCGTCCACGGCCTTTACATGACCCACGGTTTTCTTAAAAATTCCCTTTTTAACGGGAAAGTAGACCTTGAGATCCTTTACGGAAAGCACCGTTTCAAGTTCTGTGTCCATGGGGGTGTCAGTTGAAGCCTTTTTCAGGACCGTTTCCGGGTCAGGACAGGGATCGGTAATTCTGGTTTCAGGACCGGGTGTCATGGTCGCCTCCATGGAGCCAGCAGCAGGCATGGTGTTTATCATTGAAGTAAACGGGCCGGGGGCGTTCTTTTTTGCAGATGTCCATGGCCCGGGGGCATCTGGGTTCAAACCGGCAGCCCTGGGGCAGGTGCAGGGGATCGGGAATATTGCCTTTGATCACCGGCAGTTCATCCACCATGTCATCAATGGAGAGCACCGATTGCTTTAAACCCTGTAAATAGGGGTGTTTTGAATTAAAGAAGATATCGTGGCTTTCGCCATACTCCACAATGCTGCCGCAGTACATCACGGCCACCTTGTCTGCGGTTTCGGCCACCACCCCCATATCGTGGGTGATAAGAATCACGGCCATGCCCATCTGTTCCTGTAATTTTTTCATCAACTTCAGGATCTGGGACTGGATGGTGACATCCAGGGCACTGGTGGGCTCATCGGCAATGAGAAGGCTGGGGCTGCATGCAAGGGCAATTGCAATCATCACCCGCTGGCGCATGCCGCCGCTCATCTGGTGGGGGTATTCTTTCAGGCGCTGGGTCGGGGCCGGTATGCCCACGAGCTGGAGCATTTCTTCAGCTTTTTTCATGGCTGCCTTTTTTCCCAGGTGCTGGTGGAGAATCACACTTTCTGCAATCTGATCCCCCACGGTCATGGCGGGGTTTAACGAGGTCATGGGTTCCTGGAAGATCATGGCGATGTGATTGCCCCTTATTTTGCGCATCTCTTCTTGCCGCAGACTCACCAGATTCTGACCCTGGAACAGAATTTCTCCCCCCATGACTCGTCCGGGTGGGTCGGGGATGAGATTTAAAATGGACATGGCTGTCACCGACTTGCCTGATCCCGATTCCCCCACCACGGCAAGGGTTTCCCCGGGATTTACCTTCAGGCTGACCTTGTCACACCCTTTTATAATACCGTCATCGGTGAAAAAAACGGTTTCCAGATTTTTAATTTCCAGCAGAGGTTCTTGGGTCATGGTCTCTTTCCTTTAATCATTGAGTCGACTGTCCAGGGCATCCCGGACCCCATCTCCAAAGAGGTTAAAGGAGAGAACGATGAGTAAAATGGTCACCCCGGGCACCAGGGACATGAGAAAATTTTCATGGAGAAACTGCTGTCCATTGGCCAGCATGCCCCCAAGGCTTGGCATGGGGGGCTGGATGCCAAGGCCCAGAAAGGAAAGGCCTGCAATGACCAGGATGGTTTCTCCGATGCTGAGGCTTGCCAGTACCAGAATAGGGGAGATACAGTTGGGCAGTACATGGCGAAGAATGATGCTGGTGTCTGAAATACCGATGACCCGGGCTGCGGCAATGTAGTCATGCTCTTTTACGGTGAGTACCGATCCTCTGATGATCCTTGCAAAGGCCATGAGGTTGGAAAGGCTCACGATGAGAATCAATTTTCCAATGCCCGTTCCCAGGGCCGCCATGATGGCAATGGCCAGTAAAATAAAAGGAATGGCGTTCCACACCTCTAAAAGTCGCATGATAAGTGTATCTGTTTTGCCACCGTAGTAACCGGCCAGAAGCCCAAGAAAGGTGCCGATGAGGGTGTTTAACACCACGGCGGTGACTCCGATACCCATGGCCACACGGATGCCAAACAGTGCTCTGGCAAAAATATCCCGGCCCATGTCATCGGTGCCCAGCCAGTGGGTGGAAGATATGCCCTGGGACAGTGCCCCCCAGTCGGTGTCCAGGGGACTCTGGGGGGTGATAAAAGGGGCCAGTACAGTTAGGTATGAAAGGAATATCAGCACACCCATGGCCACCATGGCGGTTTTATTTTTTTTAAGCCGTAACCACATGAGCTCCCGGCTTCCCTTCATGGTGTTGGCGGTTTGACGTTTTTTATTTCTGGCCATGGCAATGGTAAAGAGACCCAGTCCCAGGGTCATCGAGGTGAAAAGCCCGTAGGAAATCCAGTCCAGGGATGCCATGGGAAACCACCACACCTGGAGAAGTATGGAGAGCATAAACAGATAAAAAGATTTCAACCGAACCATATTTTTCCCTACTCGTAACGGTAAATATTAGAACTGCGTAGCATACGAATGCCATGTGATCAGGCCAAAATAGGTGAAGATGAGGTGCTGGTCGAATATTTACTCGTAGCGGATCTGGGGATTGATAACACCGTAAAAAAGATCCACCAGAAGGTTCACCACTACATAGATAAAAGACAAGATCAGTACGCACCCAAATACCAGGGGTTCATCCCGTCTGAAAATTGCATTCACGGCCAGTCGTCCCACCCCGGGCCAGGCAAACACCGTCTCCGTAAGAACTGCCCCGGCAAAGAGTCGGGCAATCTGGTTACCAAGGTTGGTAGTGACGGGCATCAGGGCATTTTTAAAGGCGTGGACCATGATTACCGTAAACTCCCGGACCCCCTTGGCCCTTGCCGTGCGAATATAATCTTCTTTGATGACATCCAGCATGGAGGCACGGGTGATGCGGGTGGTGGAAGCCATCATGGTAAAGGAGAGCACAAAGGCCGGCATGATCAGATGGCGTATGCCATCCATGGTGAATATCCCCCCGCCGTAACCCGATGCGGGCAGCAATCGCATCTTTACTGCAAAAAAATATATCAGCAGAATCCCCGTGAAAAACACCGGGATGGAAATACCAAAAAGTGCCGTGGTCATGGAGGCATAATCAAAAAAGGAGTTGCGTTTCACCGCCGAGATGATCCCGGCTGGGATGGATACCAGGATGGCCAGCACCATGGCAGCCCCCCCCAGCTCCAGGGTGGGTTTCATTTTTTTGAGCACCACCATGATCACATTTTCCCGGTAATATATCGACTTTAACTCTCCGGTAAACAAATGGGTCATCATTTTAACATACTGGATATGAACGGGCTTGTTCAGGGCGTACTTTTCCCTTGTGAGTTCAAGGGCTTCTGTGGTGGCCCGTTCACCTAAGAGTACCACTGCCGGATCACCCGGTGTGAGCTTTAAAATACCAAAGATCATCACCGATATGAAAAACAGTAGTGGTACCAGGAGCATCAGTCGTCGCAGGGTGTAATTGAGCATGGATTATTCCACAGTGACATTTCGTTTTTCTGTGACCAGATGGAAATAATCCTGGGCGGATGGTTTAAAATCTTTTACCCGGGTACTGCAGATGGCCGTGACGCTTTTAAACACCAGTGGAATGTGGATATAATCCTGGGTCAGGGCCTTTCTCATGACCTTTTTATACTGTTCGCCGCGTTTGTCCACACCCACCAGAACTCTGCCAAGGTCCAGTGCCTGGTCAATTTCCGGCAGTTCATACATGGAAAAGTTCATGGAAGATCCGCTGTGGAAAATCTTGTAGGTCCAGCGATCGGGATCAGGTACAGAACCCCAGCCCATGATGTAAAAACCGGAATCTGCCTTTAAAATGGGAAACAATGTGCCCCATTCCAGGGATTCGACCCGGGCCTTAAGACCATACTTTCTCAGCTCCGTGGCAACGGCGGTGGCCATTTTCACCCGGTAGGGGTTCTGGGAGGTGTAGATGGGGAATTCAAAATCATCTTTAAGAATGCCCTCTTTTTTTAATTCATCAAAGTAGGCCTTGGCCTTTTCTGGATCATGAGCCAGGGCACTTTTCTTCATGTATTCCGTATCTTCGGGGAAAACTCCCGGGGGAATCCAGGAGTAAGCTCTTTCCCCCACCCCCCGCCAGATGCCCTTGATGGCGGCATCAAAGGGGACACTGTGGTAAATGGCCTTGCGGAAGCGAACATCGGCAAAGGGCATTTTTTTGTAGGAAAAACCAATGTAGGAGTTGCCAAGACCGGGGATGGTCATCACCTTGAGGCGATCATCCTTGGCAAGGCGACTGATATCCTGGGGCAGCATCTGATGGGCAATGTCAATGCCTCCGGATTCAATCTCAGCTGCCATGACTTCAGGTTTGGGAACGGGTCGGAAAACAACCTTGTCAAGGTTGGGCACTCCCAGGAAATAATCAGGATTTTTTTTCAGTACAATGCGCTCGTCGGGCAGCCACTCCACAAACATGAAGGGTCCGGTACCCACGGGGTGGCGGTCAAATTCATCCATGCCCACCTTGGAGACCAGATCTTTGGGAAGAATGCCCGAGGTGGGATTCCCAAGTGCCAGGAGAAGGGGTGCATAGGCATCTTTTAAAAACAGGGTTACCGTGTAGTCATCCACGATTTCCACCCGGTCCACCGGGGCAAAGAATTCTTTGCTTGGAGAGGCATTGGCCGGATTCATGGTGGCTTCAATGGTGAACTTTACATCGGCGGCGGTAAAGGGTTGTCCATTATGAAATTTGACCCCTTTTCTTAAATGAAAGGTGTATTGCTTTCCATTTTCGGTGATTTCCCAGCTTTTGGCCAGACCGGGGGCGGGGGTGGATGCGCTTTCTTTAAAGGAAATGAGGGTGTCAAAAATGTTTCCGGCCAGGGCTTCGCCGTAAATACCGGGAATTAACACCGGGTTAAGCTTGGCTGGTTCTTTGGAAATGCCGATGGTCAATGTCTTTTCTCCGGCAAATACTCCCGGGCACAAACCCAGGGTAAAGCTTAAAAGTACCAGAACGCTTATAAATATTTTTTTCATTAAGATCCTCCGTGGTTTGAAAGGCATTGTTTTTTTGTTCTGCTGACCAAAATATTTACAATTCAAATTACACATGTCAAAAGAAAAGATCAACTTGAAAAAATGAGGACAGATCACGGGGGTGTATTCTCAATTGCCTGAAATTTACACAAGAGGATTGACAAGATATTACAATGTAGTATGTTTAATCCCGGAATCAACGAAACCATTTCAAATAAATGGAATCTGGAAACACCCTTAAACCTGGGTATCAGGATCACACAGACCAGGATCACACAGACAATGAGACGTTTTCCAGCAGGTATTTCCATGAATTTGTTAAAATATTATTATTGATCAGGAGGAATAACTATGTGGGAATATTCAGATAAGGTAAAAGATCATTTTCTCAATCCACGAAATTCCGGTGTCATGGACAGTCCCGACGCTGTGGGAGAGACCGGTTCTCTTTCCTGTGGGGATGCATTAAAGCTTTTTCTTAAAGTCAATGCCAATGGCAGAATCACCGATGCAAAATTCATGACCTTTGGCTGTGCCAGTGCCGTTGCCTCTTCTTCTGCATTGACGGAGATGGTAAAGGGATTGACCCTGGATGATGCCGCAAAGTTGACTAACGACGACATTGCCGATTATCTGGATGGACTGCCCAAAGAAAAAATGCATTGCTCCGTCATGGGACAGGATGCATTAAGAAAGGCCATTAATTCCTATCGTGGCATCCAGATCCAGGAAAAACCGGGCAATGTGGTATGTGAGTGCTTTGGCGTGACCGACCTTGAAATCATTGAAGCTGTTAAGACGAACAATTTGGACTCTGCCGAAGATGTCACCTGTTACCTCAAAGCCGGTGGCGGCTGCGGTAAATGTGTGGAGAAAATTACAGAAATCGTGGCCACGGCCAAGATGGAAGCATAAACCGGGAGGAACCCATGACGACAATATATACGGATAACAATGCCACCACAAAGGTAGCTCCTGAAGTATTGGAAGAGATGCTTCCCTATTTTTCAGAGATGTACGGTAATCCCTCCAGCATGCACTCCTTTGGGGGCAATGTGGGGTTGAAGTTAAAGGATGCCAGACAAAAGGTAGCTGATCTTATTCATGCGACACCTGAAGAAATTATCTTTACCAGCTGCGGCAGTGAAAGTGATAACGCCGCCATTTTATCGGCCCTGGCAGTTAATCCGGATAAAAAGCATATTATCACCTCGGTGGTGGAACATCCGGCGGTGAAAAATCTGTGTGAGTTCCTGGAAAAAGAGGGTTATCGCATCACGTTTGTTCCCGTTGACCGCATGGGACGTCTGGACACAGATCTGCTTTACAGCAGCATGGCAGATGACACGGCCCTTGTTACCCTCATGTGGGCCAATAATGAAACCGGGGTGATTTTCCCCGTGGAAGAGATTGCCCAAAAGGCTTCGGAAAAGGGAATTTTGTTCCACACCGATGCAGTACAGGCCGCGGGCAAGGTACCCATTGATGTGAGCCGGGCACCAATTGACATGCTCTCTTTGTCCGGGCATAAGATTCATGCGCCCAAGGGTATCGGGGTTCTGTATGTTAAAAAAGGGGTGAAGTTCCATCCCTTTCTCAAGGGTGGACACCAGGAGGGCGGCCGCCGGGCTGGAACCGAAAACACGGCATCCATCATCGGCATTGGAAAGGCATGTGAGCTTGCGGGAGAGCATCTGAAAGAAATGGATACCCGGGTGAAAGCCATGCGGGATCACCTGGAAGCGGGTCTGCTTGAAAATATTCCGGCCTCCTCGGTGAACGGCGAACAAGAGCACCGGCTGCCCAATACCCTGAGCATCGGCTTTGATGCCGTGGAAGGCGAATCCATTCTGCTTTTGATGGATCAGACCGGCATCTGCGCCTCGTCCGGATCTGCCTGTACCTCAGGCTCCCTGGACCCTTCCCATGTCCTCATGGCCATGAAAGTTCCCTTTGAATCTGCCCACGGCACCATCCGGTTTTCCCTTTCCACTTACAATACCATGGCGGAAATGGATCATATTATTTCGACGATGCCGGGAATTATTCAGCGGTTGCGGGATATGTCTCCCTTCTGGAAGAAAACACAGGCGTAGTCTCGTGGGTTTGGGAAAATGACTGCGAATTATCTGAACATGGCCTCTTTTGGCCATAACCGAAAGCTGGCTTTCGGGCAAACGGCTGCAATATTTGCCCGAGGCTCGTTTTTTTTGATCTTTTTCCGGTAGTGGGGAGGCGTTGACGTTTTTGGCTCCTTACTCCGGGTTTTCCTGATATTTATAAATCAGCCTTGGGGGTTCAATAAACACCTTGGTATCCGGGGGAACAGAACGGGTCAGCCAGACATTGCCCCCAATGACAGACCTCTTTCCGATGAGGGTTTCCCCGCCAAGAATGGTGGCACCGGAATAAACAATAACATCATTTTCTATGGTGGGATGGCGCTTGGCGCCCCGCAATTTTTCCCCGGCTCCCGGAGGAAGGGACAGCGCTCCGATGGTGACGTTCTGGTAAATCCGCACGTTATCTCCGATGACGCTTGTTTCGCCGATGACAATGCCCGTGCCATGATCAATGACAAATCGACTGCCGATGGTGGCCCCGGGGTGAATATCAATACCGGTGATGCTGTGGGCGTGCTCGGACATGATGCGGGGCAGCTGGGGAATTTCCAGCCGATACAGCATGTTGGCAATCCTGTATACGGTGATGGCATAAAGTCCCGGGTAACTGAAAATAACCTCATCATGGCTTTTTGCAGCCGGATCTCCCTCATAGGCGCCCACCACATCCTGTGCAAGGCAGCGTCTGAGGGCTGGAATCTCTTCAATAACCTTCAGTGCCGTCTGATATCCCTTGTTTTCACATTCAACACAGGCCTGTCCATAACGTAAACAATCATGACGCAGCACATGGGTGATCTGTTCGGCAAGGATATCATGGAGCTGGGAAATGCTCTGGCCGATGCTGTATCTCAAATTGGCCCCATCCAGTTTTTCCCGGGAGAAGTAGCCGGGAAATAAAATTTCCCTGAACTTGTCAATCATCACCTGGACCGAGGTGCCAAAGTTAATGGGCTCGTCTCCGATGTGGGCAAAGCACTGGGTATCATCCAGGCTTGCCAGAATGTTGTCAATAACACCTGGAAGGTTTTTACGCTGTTCGAAAATCCTTTGGTTATCGGTTCTGCAGGTGATAATATTTTTCTTTAGATCATTCATTTTCAGGTGTCCTGTGGGTTTGCGGGGGTGACCGTGTCCTGGAAAAGTTTTTTGAATATAGGACATTTTTTGCATTCAGCTATTTTGTCCTGCCAGTTCTCATGGACCTGGCCACTGCAGATGGTACCGTTAATAAACCAGCACAGATCCCCGGATTTAAATTCCCAGGCCGGGCAGTTGTTTCGCCGCTTATCAGGGCAGTTTAATTTGTCCCAGCAGTCAATTCCTTTTGTTTCACCGTGGATGGATCTGAAAACAATGAACAGCATCTGCCGTTCAACGTGGTGGGGGATCTTTCGCCATCCCTGCTCATAACTGTGTACGGCTTTGATGGACGTGCCGATGAGCTGGGCCATTTCTTTCTGGGTCTTGCCCAGTCTGGATCTTATTTTCTTAAACTCAATACTTTCCATGATTGATCTTTATATGTCATAAATCTGTCATTGTCAACGCATAATTACCACAATGTGGCAACATGCTGGGACGGCGAAATGCAATGGTTCACTTAAAGGTGTTTATCCCGTCCAGTGCCTGGGGAAATCTGTCCAGGAAACGATAAAGGGTGGCTCGGCCAACGCTGAGGTATCGGGCAGCTTTTGCCTTGTTGCCTCCGGTGAGCTTCAGCGCCTCTTGTACCGATGTGATATTGAGCTTGGATGATTTCCCGGGTCTGGAAACGGGCTGTTCAGGTTCCAGGCAGGCATCCGGGACCATATTTCTTAATTCCATGGGAAGATCCATGGGCAACACCTCGTTTTGTTTGCATCGAACAATGGCAAATTGTACGGCATTCTGAAGTTCCCGGACATTACCTGGCCAGGTATAATCCATCATCACCCGCACGGCATCCTTGGAAAATTCGGGGATGTCACCGGCGTTTTCTTTTTTTGCCCTTTCAAGAAAATGGGAGATCAGAAGGGGGATGTCGTTGCGCCGATTCCTCAATGGTGGCAGTTCAATGGGAATCACGCTGAGTCTGTAGAAAAGATCTTTGCGGAAATTACCAAGTTCGACCTCCTTTGCAAGATCTTTATTCGTGGCACTGATGATTCTTACGTCCACCTGGATGCTTTTTTCTCCACCCACTCTTTCAATGGTGCCTTCCTGGAGAAATCGCAGCAGCTTTACCTGGATCTGTTTGGGCAGTTCCGCCACCTCATCCAGAAACAGGGTGCCTTTATGGGCAAGCTCGCACCGGCCTTTTCTCTCTCTGACTGCCCCGGAAAAAGCACCCTTAACATGCCCGAAAAGCTCACTTTCCACAAGCCCTTCGGGGATGGCACCACAGTTCACCGGTACAAAAAGCGCCCCGGCCCGCTTGCTTTCATTGTGAAGGGCCTCTGCCACCCGTTCTTTTCCGGTTCCGGTTTCTCCGCAGATATGAACGGGATAGTCGTATGATGCTACATCTCTTATTTGCTGGAACAGTTGCAGCATTTCCCTGTCTTTGCCGATGATACCGGAAAAGGAGGTGAGTTCTTCTGCTTTGGCTGCCAGTGCATCATGCTCTGTAGTATCCCGGAAGGAGGCGATTACCCCTTTTAAAACCCCCTTGTCCATGATGCCGGTGATACTCATTTCAACGTGTCGGGTCTCACCGTCCTTGGTGGTGATGTTTATGGGGTATTCAATTTTGTTCTTGAAATCCGGAATCAGCTCTGTGCTGCAAAAGGAGCACCGTTCTCCGCAGAAAGGGGCATCAAAAACCTGGTGACAGTCATTTCCCAGGGCTTCCTGTCTGGAATATCCGGTTATATTTTCAGCGGCTTTATTGAAAAAGAGAATTTTACGATTCATGTCATGGGCAATGATGCCATCTTTTAGATGATCCAGAACCAGTATCAGATTTTCTTTGTCAAATATGAAGTTTTCCATTTTCTTTATTTTTTCTCCTGCTGCCCTATGATTTCCGGCATGAATAATGCTCATTAAGAGATACAGATGTGTATCATATCAATATGGCAATTACCATAAGAATCTCCACTGAATATAAATTAGATTGTGGATGAGTTTATTCGATGATCCCGTTACCCCAGGATGATGGGCTCCTTATCCGGGGTGTTCCAGGCTTGCACCAGGTCTTGTGGATGGCACACGCCTGATGTCGTTGTTGCAAAATCGGCGAGAAAAAACTTGAACATCAAGTGATATGACTTATTTTATAGACTTAACTATCAGAAGTTAACCCCTTTCTAGCCCAGGCCTGACCCCCGTTGAGCCAAGACGAGTGGCCCATTTTATGACCAAGCCTTTAAAACACAACAACCATACAAAAAAGGAGACTGCCATGACACAGATTACATTAAAGGGAAATCCCATTGAAACCAACGGTCCGCTGCCGGCCATAGGAACAAAAGCCGCCGAGTTTTCCCTTGTGGGAACGGATCTTGCAGATGTGAAACTTAGCGATTATGCTGGAAAAAAAGTTGTTCTCAATATTTTCCCCAGCATTGATACGCCGGTATGTGCCGCCTCTTTAAGACGATTTAACCAGGTGGCGGGGGACGTTGATAACAGTGTTGTTCTCTGTATCTCCAGGGATCTTCCCTTTGCTCACAGCCGATTTTGTGAAGCCGAAGGCTTAAAGAACGTTATCCCCCTTTCCGTATTCCGGGATCATGATTTCGGTAAGGATTATGGCGTTAGAATTACCACAGGTCCCCTGGCATCTCTGTTTGCCAGGGCCATTGTCATTGTGGATGCCGATGGAAAGGTCGCCTATACTGAGCAGGTACCGGAGATCGCCCAGGAACCCGATTATGATGCTGCCCTGGCTGCCCTGAAAAAATTGTAAATTCCTTGTCCCCCTGCTTTTAATAACCAGGGGGGCTTGCCGATTTTGGCTGGCCCATGTTGTGATCAAGCTTGCCGGTTTTCCATAAAACAGGAGGTGCCACCATGAAAACTATATATAATATTACCCTGCTGACTGGTTTGATTGTCGTGGCTTACCTGATTCAGAATACATTTATTGAACAGGAGGTGAATGCCATGAACGACACTCAGCAGACCTTGGAAAAGGCCACCTTTGCCGGAGGATGTTTTTGGTGCATGGAGCACCCCTTTGAAAAAATGGATGGTGTACACTCAGTTGTTTCAGGCTATGCCGGTGGTCATCTGGAAAATCCCACTTACGAAGATGTTTCTTCCGGCACCAGCGGTCATCTTGAGGTGGTGCAGATTACCTTTGATCCTGCCAAAATCAGTTATGATGCACTTTTAAAAATATTCTGGCAGCAGATTGATCCCACCGACGACGGCGGTTCCTTTGTGGATCGGGGTCAGCAGTATGGCTCTGCTATTTTTTACCAGAATGAAACACAGCAGCAACTGGCAAAGAACGCCAGAGATGCCCTTAATCGGTCAGGGATTTTCAAAGACCCTGTTGCCACTGTCATACGTCCCCTTGAGGCCTTTTATCCGGCAGAAACCTATCATCAGGATTATTACAAAAAAAACCCCCTGCGATATAAATTTTACCGGGGGGGCTCGGGTCGCGACATTTTTATCAAGAAAAACTGGGATCAGCGTGCCCTTGAAAAATTTGAAGCACAATTGAAAATAAATACAGCAATCTCCCCTGTAGAGGTGTCTGCATCAGCGGTTTCTCAATCAAAAGAGGATGCTCCATTTGTGAAGCCCCCGGATGAGCAGTTAAAAAAACGCCTGACGTCTCTGCAGTATGATGTCACCCAAAAAGAGGGTACAGAACGGGCCTTTAACAATGAATACTGGGACAACAAGGCCCCGGGGATCTATGTGGATATCGTCTCCGGAGAACCCCTTTTCAGTTCCACGGACAAGTTTGAATCCGGCACCGGCTGGCCGAGTTTCATTCGTCCCATCCAGGGCATTTCACTGGTGGAAAAGACGGATAATCGTCTGCTCTTTGCTGCCAGGACAGAGGTGCGAAGCCCCCGGGCCGATTCCCATCTGGGGCATGTTTTTGACGATGGTCCTGCCCCCACGGGGTTGCGATACTGTATCAATTCTGCTGCTATGCGCTTTATCCCCTTAAAAGATCTTGAAAAACAGGGGTATGGTCAATATTTGGAGTTATTCAAATAGCTTGAATGTTTTTACGGCGCAGTGGTCCATCGCTTCTGCGCCTTTTCCTCCTTCTTTTCCCTCCTCAAACAATTTGTGCGTCTTAACGTCCGGCAGTGCAAGAGATCTGACCACCTTTGGGCCTGAACTGGGTGCTTGGATGGTTTTCCGGGACTTAGGTGTCGCATTCTATGCATTGGGTGCTATTTAAAAAGGTTCATTGAATGTCTCGATTTACTGAGAATTTATTTACTGAAGTCACCTGGACGGATTTTTTTCTAAAAAATTAATTTTCATTACTTTATTCGATTAAATTAAAAAGTAATAAATACGATTTTTTTATAAAAAATAATTAAAACTATATTGACTTAAAGTCCGATGGTCTTATTATTTATTCAAATGGCTGGGATAACAAAACAAACCCGCCGGGAACAGATTCTCATTGCTATTGAATGGAGCAAGCATATTAAAAAGAGTTCCAAAATTAATGTTCACCCCTCGGGATTTTATGACCATTAATAATCAAATGTAAAAGGGAGGATGACTTATGTTTACAAGATGGAGCGATATTGACAGGATGTTCAGTGTGATGGACCTTATGCGGGAAAATTTTGATAAACTGTCTTCAAATTATAATAGATCCCATGGTTCTAACTGGATAGTTGGCGATGGTGTTCCCCGTATTAATTTTTACGATAAAGGGGAAAATTTTACTATTCGCGCAGAGGTGCCGGGGTTTAGTAAAGACGACCTGAGCATTAAGATTCAGGGTAATTATCTTGAGATCAGCGGCAAGCGAAATTCCGATGTACCCGAAGGCTATTCCGTTCATCGGGCCGAACGTGGCACCCTTAATTTTTCCAGGAGCATGACCCTGCCTTCAGATGTGGATAGCAGCAAGGTGACTGCAACTTTGAAAGATGGAGTACTTGACCTCACATTGCCCAAGGCTGAGGCTGCAAAACCAAAAATGATTACTGTAAATTAATGCCGGTATTGGCAATTATTGGGCCAGAAGTGGGGACAGATCGTAACCACTAATTGCTTTTTCATCTGTAAATAATTTTAGATGGATAAAAAGGAGAATTGTCATGAGTGAAAATAAAGAACTTGTCGCAAGTGAAAATAAAGAGCTGGAAAAAACCCGTGAACTTCCATCTGTAAGACCTCTGGTGGATATTTTTGAAAATGACTCTGAAATTTTGCTCCATGCAGATATGCCGGGGGTTGTGAAAGAAGATATTTCCATTAACATGGACAATGGGAAACTATATCTTTCCGGTATTCGTCACATGGAAAAAGTCGGTGCAGTTAACTGGGAAGAGTTTGGAGATCTCGAATACACAAGGACATTTTCAGTGCCCCAGACCATAGATGTGGCCAAGGTAAGTGCTGATCTCATCGATGGAGTCCTCAAACTGCATCTGCCCAAGTCTGAAGCAGCCAAACCGCGGCGCATCGAGATTAACGCCGCCTGATATTAACCTTCCCGCATCCGGGCCTCCTTTGGGGGGCTGGATGCGGGAATTTTTATTGCCCCAAGCCTGATCCCTTTCTGATTAAGTGTTTAACCTGGAAAATGGCAATGCCCTTCCTCAATTCATCCATGCCCATTTCTCTTCCTGTTGTTTCTATTAAAAGAAAAATAGTTTAACTATCTTAAATAAAAAATAAAAATACTTTTATGTCCCTTGTTGCACAATGAATAGCAGTTGACAAAATCGTATGATCAAGGTACTCGTTTATGCTTTAATAGAAGATAAATTTGCCCACATTTAAAGTGTAAGGAGTCCCCATGGAGAGACGATCATTTTTAAAAAAAGCAGGCGCTGGCACGGCAGCCGCTGCAGCAGCCTTGACCGTTGGTGCTCCGGCCGTAATTGCCGGTCCTAAGAAAATCCGCTGGCAGGCCACCTCTTTCTGGAATCCCAAAGTAAAAATCATGTTTGACGGCATTAAGGCCTTCTGCAAAAATGTGGAAGAGATGACCGATGGGAATTTTAAAATCAAACTCTATGGTGGTGGAGAGCTGGTGCCTCCCTTTGGTGCCTTTGATGCCGTGTCCAAAGGTACCGTACAGATGGGTTCAGGATCTCCCTATTTCTGGGTCGGTAAATCCAATGCCTTTAACTGGTTTGGCTCCATTCCCTTTGGCATGAATGCCCAGTCTATTAATGCCTGGTTCTATGAAGGTAATGGTCAGACGCTGATGAATGAACTCTATGATCAATTCGATCTGGTACCCCGGGTGGTGGGCAACTCCGGTGTGCAGATGGGGGGCTGGTACAAAAAGAAAATCAATTCTCTGGAGGATTTCAAGGGCCTGAAAATGAGAATCGGCAGTATTGCCGGTAAGGTGTTTTCTGAAATTGGCGTCACCACGGTGATGGTACCCCCTGCGGAAATCTTCCCCTCCCTGGAAAGAGGTGTGGTGGATGCTGCTGAGTTTGTGGGTCCGGTTCATGATATTTTGCTGGGACTTTACAAGGTTGCCAAATATTATTACACCCCGGGATGGCATGAGCCCGGACCTGTGCTGGAACTTTTCTTTAACAAAAAAGCCTACAATGAGCTGCCCGTGCATTATCAGCGCATTCTGGACACGGCCGCTGCCAATATTAATATCCGGACCCTGGCCGCCTTTGATGCCCAGAGCGGTGCCGCCCTGGACAAACTGGTAAAAGAGCATGGCGTGGATGTCCAGGTATATCCAGATGATGTCATGGCAAAGATTAAAACCATTTCCAAAGATGTCATTGAGGCCGAGGCCCAGAAAGACCCCTTTACCCTGAAGGTCCATAAGGATTATAAAGCCTTCCAGGCCAAAACTGCGGTGTGGGGAAATATGTCGGAAAAGGTATATTGGAATACGATGGCCTAAATGATTGAAACTATTAAAAAAATTGTAAAAGCCTGCGATGGAGTCAACCAGTGGATCGGCAGTGTGGTGGTCTCCACCGTATTGTTTGCCTTCATACTGGTCATTGCCGGGAATGTGGTAATGCGCTATGTGTTTAACACAAGTTTTGTCTTTATGGCGGAACTGGAATGGCATTTGTTCGCCTTTGTGTTTCTCATGGGGGCAGGGTTTACCCTGCTCCATGACGCCCATGTCCGGGTGGATGTGCTCTATTCCCTCATGGACGGGAAAAGACAGGCCCTGATTAATCTGGTGGGGGTTATTGTGTTTTTGATCCCCTCCTGTTATCTGGTGTTGAAAACCACCATTCCCTGGGTGGTGGTTGCCTATGAGGTGGGAGAAGTCTCCATAGATCCCGGGGGGATTCCCGCGCGGTTTATCATCAAGGCAGCCCTACCGGCAGGGTATTTTTTAATGTTATTTCAGGGCCTGCTGCTTGGGATAAAAAGTGCATTGTTCCTTTCAGGTAATCCCCTGGAAGATACAGGGATGAACCAAATACATGTTGATTGAATTTTTACCGTTCTGGATGGCCGATTATCTGGCGGCCTGGCTGTTTCTGGTGTTGACCATTGCCCTGATGGTGGGTTTTCCCGTCACCTTTACCATGATGGGAACCTCTTTTCTATTTGGACTCATTGGGCTGCCCCCCACCTTTTTTGATCTTTTACCCCTTCGCATGTGGGGTATCATGGGCAATACCATGCTCATGGCCGTTCCGCTGTTTATCTTCATGGGTCTTGCTCTGGAACGATCGGGCCTGGCCCGGGAGCTCCTTGAAGCCATGGAGAGCCTTTTTAGAAATGTCCGGGGGGGGCTTGCCATTTCTGTGATTGTGGTGGGTGCCTTGCTTGGTGCCTCCACGGGTATTGTGGGGGCAACGGTGGTGACCATGGGCTTGATGTCTCTGCCCACCATGCTTAAATACAATTACTCTCGGTCCTTTGCATCGGGAACGGTGGCTGCCTCTGGTACCCTTGGTCAGATCATACCCCCAAGTCTTGTGCTTTTACTTCTGGGACCGGTGATGGATGTGCCCATTGGTGACATGTTCATGGGTGCCGTATTGCCGGGGCTGCTTCTGGTGGGGCTTTATTGCCTGTTTATCTTTTTTTCAACCTTCTTTGCCTCCGGACATGTGCCTAAAGTTCATCACGACGGGCCGGATTTTGACATGTCCTTTATCCTGAAGCTTCTAAAAGCCCTGGTACCGCCGCTGTTTTTAATCCTTGCCGTACTTGGTACCATCTTTGCCGGCATTGCCACCCCCACAGAATCCGGGGCCATGGGAGCCGTTGGGGCGGTGATTTTAACTGCCCTTAACGGGAACCTTTCGTTCAAGCTGCTCCATAAGGTGGCCAAAGGCACCATAAAGATGACCTGCATGGTGTTTATCATCATCATGGGGGCCACCTGTTTTGCCCTTGTGTTCCGGGGTCTTGGCGGTGATGATCTGCTGCGGGAATTTATTGACAGCATGCATTTAAGTGGCTGGCAGCTGGTGACCATGGTCATGATTTTTATTTTTGTGCTGGGATTTTTTCTGGATTTCATTGAGATCACCTATATTCATATTCCCATCATTGCCCCCATTGTCATTGATTATGGGTATGATCCACTGTGGTTCGGAATTATGTTTGCCGTGAATCTTCAGACATCCTTTATGACTCCGCCCTTTGGCCCATCGCTGTTTTATCTAAAGGGTGTGTGCCCTCCGGAAATCACGACCATGGATCTTTACAGGGGGATTATTCCCTTTGTGATTATCCAGATCATCGGGCTTGCCATTATTGCTTTTTTTCCGGCCCTTGTTACCTGGCTTCCCCGGATGGTTTATGGCGGTTGATTGAGATCGATGTTCCTGGTCTTACACCCTGAACAAAAAATGTCCCAACACCTGCTAAATTTATACATATGACGGGTCGAAGCAGGAGACAAGGATAAGATCGTGGTTCGCTGCGCTCACACGATCTATCCTTGTTCGTTGGGGCTATCTATGGTTTTACTGCCTCAATGGTTGCCGAAACAACGTAATCCTCAATCTTGCTGCCCGGCATCCAGTCACGGATGAAGGTTTTGCTTTCAGCTTTTGGCTTGATTTGAATGTTCTTAAAACCGGTTCGATGCAACATGGATTCAAGCGCTCCGACAGGAGATGCGCCCGCTATGCATCCGGTGTGGAATGCCATATTATTCTTTATATCGTCGGGCATTTCAGCGGTAGCTACAACATCGGAAATTGCCAGCCGTCCACCCGGCTTCAATACACGGAAAACCTCGCTGAATACCTTTTCTTTCTCAGGAGAAAGGTTGATTACACAATTGGAAATGATAACGTCAACAATTCCATCGGCAACCGGCAGGTTTTCGAGTTCTCCCAGCCGAAAATCGACATTCCCGAGACCCGCTTTCTCCACGTTCCTGCGCGCCTTGGTGATCATCTCCGGGGTCATATCAACGCCGATAACATATCCATTTTCCCCCACGGCCCGCGCCGCAAGGAAACAGTCGAATCCTCCGCCGCTGCCTAAGTCAAGCACTACTTCGCCGGACTGCAGGGAGGCTATGGCCTGTGGATTGCCACACCCAAGCCCCATGTTTGCTCCTTCCGGCACAGCAGTCACATCCTCGCTGGAGTAACCCAAACCAAGCGAAATATCCGCTGCCTTTACATCCTTGGGATTACCACAACAGGATGAGGGGGAGCAACCGCAGCCGGTCTTTCCTGATGCAGCAACCTTTCCGTAATTCTTCCTAACCGCACTACGAATCTCGTCATTCTTTTGGTTTTCCATTTGAATCTCCTCTTTCTACAGGGTTAAATTTTACAACGCTCACCCCATAGACGGAAAAAGTTCAAAATAGACGCAAATGATCAGTGTGCAATTGTCAACAAGCTTCACAGGCGCCGCCCTTTCGTTCATAATCACAGAGATTCCCACTATGATCGAACTCCAGCCTACAGCAGTCGTTCAGCATATTTTTCAAAAGGGCACGCCCCCGTTGTACTCGGGATTTGGCTCCGGAAAGCGAAAGGCCCTGCACTTTGGCAACTTCCTTCTGCGTCAATCCTTTTAATTCTGACAGAATGACTGCCTCCCGATAATTTTTAGGTAGCAGTTGTATCATGGGGTGCAGGCATTCTGACAACTCTTGAGTGACCTTTTCTCTGGGGTCGGTTTCTGGCTGTGGTAACCAGTCAGGAATATCTATGCTGGGCTTTTGCGACCGGAAATAATCGACGATAGTGTTTCTTGTAATTTGGTAGAGCCAGCTTTTCATCCTTGTCTCGTCTTTCAAGGTATCCAATCCGGTTTGCATCTTCATAAATACGTTTTGAAGAATGTCGTCGGTTGCCGTTGCATCTGAAATTCTGCTTTTGATAAAAGCACGAAGCCTTGAATGATATTCAATCCAGATTTTTTCTGATATGTCCATTATTTGGATCTCCATGCATAGGACAGGCTACAGTGTAGCCGTTGATATGGGTCTGTCGAAATTTTTCGACACAGTCAATCATGATGTTCTAACAGTAGCGCTATGCCCGGACAAAAGTCCGCAATCTTCTAAAGCTTGGAACTTCTAAAAGACAGGATATCATGACAGCGATCAGCCGTAAAGGGCGACTGTTTTTCATAAAGTGCAACATTGCTCCAGTATTGTTATCTTTTGCTGTACCGTTGAAACTTATGCATAGGATAATGATACTTGAGTTTTATTTTATAAAAATCAGCGATTAATTGATCTGCCAGTTAATTCTCAAAACTGAAAGAGAAATCTGACACTTCATACCATGATTGTGGGGTTTGAGATTACTCATTCAAGCATAATATTTTTTCAGGTTGAAATAATATCTTGATTTTTTAAACCGATTGGTTTAAAAAGATTCGTTATGGGAAGACATAAAGCATATGACAGAGAAAAAGTCCTTAATGATGCTATGCAACTTTTTTGGCAAAAAGGATATCACGGCACGCCTTTAAGTGAACTGGTTGCCGTCACCGGACTAAACAAACACAGTATGTATAAAGAGTTCGGCAGTAAAGCCGGAATATTTGAGGAATGTATTGAGCATTATTGGATGAAGGCTTTAGGGGAACCGCTATCGTTGCTAAGACAGAAACCATTAGGGCTTTCAAATATTATTGCCTTTTTTGAGGATCGAATTGAATATATATGTTCAAAAGAGTTTAAAAGCTGTCTGTTTGTTAAGGCAACCATAGAACATGACCTCGTTGAGGACAGAGCTCTTGAGCATATACAAAAGAAAAATCGAGTATATACGGGAGCCTTCGCCGACTGTCTCAAAGCGGCTGCGGATTCAGGAGAGATCCCTGAAACTTCCGATCCTGAATTTTTAACCGATTACTTGTTTCATTTTCTCGTTGGAATGCTGGTCATGGGAAAACCGAAAAAAGGAAAAGCTGAGGCAAAAAAGCAACTGGACTTTATTATATCATCCCTTAAAGCAGGGTGATATTTTTTTGCCCTTTTTCAAACCGATTGTTCTGATTTTTTTATTAATCGTTAACCTAAAGAGAGTTTACAAAATATGTTTAATTTTGAAGAAAGTTTTTTTGTGGAAAAAAAGGTGGGTGTTTCAGCACAAAAAGCCTGGGAGACCATTTCTATGCCGGGCAATCTCACGCTTTGGCATCCCTTCATGGAGAAGCACGTTGCCGAGAGCTGGGATGGTGTTGGATCAAAGGATCACCTGACATATTACAGCGGATTTGAATTTGACAGGGAGGTGGTCAAATGGATCGACGGAACGGGTTATGATTTAAGAGTAACCGAGAACGGTAAGCGTGAAAATACAGCGATTTGGAGAATAACGCCGATTGATGACCAAAGCTGCATTCTTAGAATTACCGGTCGGGTTGAATTTATTAAAAAACTTCCGTTTCCTATTCGTTGGGCCTTGATTAAATTTAAGATGAAACCGGTGTTCAGCCAGTATCTTTTCCAAATTCTGGAAGGTTTTGCCTTTTATGCAGAAACAGGAACAAAGGTGAAACGCGATCAATTCGGACCTCATCCCATGTTTTCTAAATAAAGCTCAAGTCCGGTTAAGAAGATTAATAAACAATGTTTAAATACGATGAGAGCATTTCTGCCCACAGTGAAATTGCGGCCCCAGCATCAACGGTATGGGAACAGATCACAAACCCAGGCGGTGTCGTTAGGTGGCATCCGTTTGTTAAAGAAAACACAACCGATGATTGGAATGGCATTGGTTCAAAGGATCGTGTGGTCTATTTCAGCGGCCGTTCATTTGAAAGAGAAATCGTCCATTGGATGGAAGGTACCGGCTATGATTTAAAACTTACCGAAAACGGAAATAATGAAGCCTTGGCTGAGTATCGGATAAGACCGATCAATGCAAACAGGTGCCGGTTTAAAGTGACAGTACGAATTCAATTTATTAGAAATCTACCTTTCCCTATCCGATGGGTACTGCTCAAATTCAAAATCAAGCCTCTTTTCAAAGAATACCTGACCCTTTCCATGCCTGGATTTGTATCTTGTGCCGAAACCGGTAAGCAGGTTGAACGAAATCAATTTGGTTCCCATCCGGTTTTTTCGCCGGAGATATAATTTAAGAAACCATAGAAAATATTTAATTTAATTAATTTTTTTAAGGATAAGGAGAAATACCATGGACATAAAAAAAATGACTGCACCATGTGGATTGGCATGTTGGGCCTGTGCCTATTATGAAGAAAATATTACAGATGAACTTGCCCAGATAATTGCTGGGCAGATCGGAATCGAGACCAAGGATATGTACTGCGGTGGATGCAGAAGTGCAAAAGGCTGTTCTTTTGAAGGCCCGTTAACAGGTGGTAAAGGGTGTCCCACTAAAAATTGTGTTGCAGACAAAGGCCTGCATAACTGTTCTGAATGCAATGAGTTTCCTTGTGAAAACCTGATGCCGGTTGTAGAAAATGCAGACAGTGCGCCACATAACACCAAGGTCTATAATCTAAGCAGGATCAAATTAATCGGACTTGACGCATGGGCAGAAGAAGCTCCGATGATTCAACAAAGATATTTCAATGGAAAATTTGTCTACGGAACCGGTCCTGCTTTTGAGGAGAAATCGTAATAATACAAAAAAAGATTTGGTGAAAAGCTAATTAAAGGAGAATAACAATGGGTTGTGAAAACTGTAAAATGCGTTCAGCATATGATAAAAATTCAAAATCACTGATTGGGCGTTTCTGGAGATGGCATATCGGTTTTTGCCCTGGGTGGAAAAGATATTTCAAAGCCCTTCCTGAGGAGAAGAAACAGAGCGTATCCCGTCAGTACAATTTGAAATAAGTCATAGAGAATAGAGATGAAAAAAGAATTTATATTGAAAGAGTTTATACTGATTGCGCTCATTACCAGTATCTGGGTGAATGCTTCTGAACTTGTCAGGTATTTTAGCTATGTTCGCCCTAAGATGCAGGCTTTTTTCCCTTATATCCCTGAAATGGGCAAAATTTTGGATATACAGATTCTGGCTGTCTGGGGATTTTGGGATAGTTTGATTACCGTTCTCTATGTGTTTTTGTTTTGGTTATGTGCCCAGGTTTTTGGCAACACCTGGAAATCAATCGTGATCAGCGGAGTGATGTCTTGGGCATTTTTCTTTGTGTTATATTGGGTTGGCACAGCCAATATGTTGCTTGCTGACTGGAGTGATCTTCTGGTGGTTCTGCCGATGGCGTTACTCGAAACTTTGGTGGCATCTTATATCGCATCAAGATTGTATTTACGACAGAGTGGCCAAGGCTATACATAATGGTTGTATCAAAAGACTTTCTTGAATACGTAATTGATCAATTTTCAGAGTGGGAAGGCGTTCGGCCAAAACGAATGTTCGGTGGTGCTGGGCTTTTTCGTGACAGTATCATGTTTGGGCTTGTTTCGGATAATGTAGTTTATTTGAAGGTTGATGAGTCAAACAGAAATAAATTTATAGAGGCAGGCTCATCACCTCTGAAACCATTTCCGAGCAGGCCAACAATCTTGTCATATTATGAGGTCCCGCCGGATATTTTAGAGACACCGGAGAAATTGATAGAATGGGCGAGGGAATCCTTGTCCATTCAGATAAAACAAAAATAATTTTTAGTAAATTATTGAAGTAAACGGAACCTCCACATTATGTCTATAATTATGGGGTACTGAAAATTGATTTTTCCCCCATTATTTAATCTTCCAGTGCTCAGTGTTAGCGCAGGCTAACAGTTACACATACTTGCATTATCTTCAAGAATTCATGGCACCAAGGTTCCATCCAGCAAATCTCCATGGGAATGCGAAAAAAATGCTTTTTCTGGTGCAGCTTACTTTGCATGTTCAAATCAAAGCACCGTCCTTGCGGCCAAGACCTGTGTTTAAATGCCCATGTTGCAATACCCCCATGGTTGTACTTGGTGTACGAACGGCAACTTTGAACCCGGGTTAAAGTAACTTAATTGACCAGGATCAAAGTTAAATATTAACAATCAAAAAAGCTAAGGTGCTAATTTTATAATTATTTTCAAATAAGCTCATCAAAAGAGCTCCGCTATAGCTGTGACCGACCTGTACCCTCTCTCCAATATGGGGGCGCATAAAAAAATCCCTGCCCCCTCCTTGAAAAAAGATATTTTCTTATAGCCATCACCCCAATAATCATAGGGCTTGTTCAACAACAGGATAAGATCGTGGTTCGCTGCGCTCACACGATCTATCCTTGTTCGTTCGCTTTGTTTTATTTTAAAATGCACCTTGCTAATTTTATGATATTGCCTATAATATATGTAGTGACATTGTAAATACAAATATTTTAAATTAAAGGAAGTCACCATGGCAAAAACTGCAATAATTCAAACCCGTGTTGATCCAGTGATAAAAAATAATGCCCAAATGATATTGAAAAAACTTAACATATCAATGTCTGAAGCAATTTCAATCTATCTTTCACAAATAACCCTGCACAATGGAATACCCTTTGAGATAAAAATTCCAAATAAAGTTACGGCCTCAACCTTAAAAGACTCGGAAAATGGGAAGAATATTCATAATGTGGATTCAGTCGATGAATTATTCCAGGCGCTTGACAGTTGAACATTCATTACACAACCCAATTTAAAAAAGATGGGTCAACCCCCTTTTTATGTGTTAATGTTTTTGTTGTAAATTACAATATACACTGTAATTAAGGGTATTTCGAGTTTTTTTGATTTTCTTCTATTCAAAACACGCTTGTTTTAGGACTAGAAAACGCACCGGATAAACCGGTGATTTTCGCGTTTGGCCTTATGATATTTTTTGAATTAAAAATTCCAAAAGATACTTTATTGTTGAGTCAAAAGTGCTTTAAGCTATTGTTGGTTGATTAAGATCGTAGCTCAACGTAAATTGGATCAAATTAACCGTGTGCAAGAAATCACTGAGCTTCTGATTCCGCCAGGGAACCGACTTGAACAATTAAAAGGTGACCGAGAAAATCAATTCAGTATCCGAATAAACCAGCAGTACCGTGTTTGTTTTATTTGGGAGGGAGGTCAGGCATATGAAGTTGAAATTACAGACTATCACTAATAATATTTCGAGGAAGCTCCCAAAAAATCGTCCTCCGACCCACCCCGGAGAAATGCTTTTGGAAGAGTTCGTGAAGCCTCTCAATATTACCCAGACAAAACTTGCTCAAAAGTTAGGTGTCTCGTACCCACGTCTTAATGAAATTATCAAAGGTCGTAGGTCAGTAACACCTGATACTGCATTGAGGCTGTCTCAAGTTTTAGGAATGTCAGCAGATTTCTGGCTTGGTTTACAGCAGGATTGGGACTTGTGGCACGCAATGAATAGTCCAAAAGCTGTCGAGATTATGCAGTTGCAACCAATTTCAATGGGTGTGGAAAATTTAGTATAACATTTCGGTCAACCTGACCGCGTGAACGGGAGTCGTTTTCCGCGAAGGCTGTTGGCGCGGCAGGTTACCTCGGCGATGGGGTGGACCGCTCCGCGTTCCACCCCATCGGGCCGGGCTGATCAACACCGTGGACAGGTTCCGCGCTGCGCGCTCCACCCATCCACGGCGTTGAAGCCGACTGCGATTCTCAGCCTTGAAATGAAATATACTGATTATAACGGATTTGGGGGGCTGATGCCGGGGGCAGTAAAATAGGCTGGAAAGATCTATCTTTTGTGATAAAGTTGAATCGCCAAAGACAACTTTTAACAAAAGGATTTATGATGACTCCAGCTTCAGATACCACCCCCCGTATGAATCGAACTATTTGTATGCACTTTTGTCAAGCACAATATCGCTGTCTGTCAAGGATTCTGTCGCATTTTTTAGTTACTTGTTCTATCAATTCCAGTTCTTTGTAGCGTCCGGGGTAGCCCCCTCGTCATGCCCCTGTCAAGGGTCGAGATGAACGCTACCGCGCCCTTGACAGGGGCATGACGAGGGGGCTGTGTGGTTATCAAGAGATGATTGGGATCATCTCGATTAAAAAATTATTTTTAATCCATAGATCAACCAGTCATCCGGTACCCATTCTCGTGGCAATTGGGGCCAGTCGCCTCCCTGGGCGGGTTTAACCATACAGAGCCTATAGGATCCCAGTTCCGGGTATCCCGGCTCCAGCGTTCCGGATTCCTGGATCTGGCAGACGAATAAACGATTTTCCGTTTCTTAAGGATCTCCCGGTCTTTGCCCGTATGGCGGTCCACCGGTCTGACATACTGAATGACACTATGCAGATGCTCATGATTATACCAATGGACAAATCCAGCCACCCATTTCCGGGCTGCTTCAATAGAAGGGAACGGGATGCCGGGGTAATCAGGCCTATACTTGCATGTCCTGAACAACGATTCCGAGTATGGGTTATCATTGCTGACCCGCGGACGGCTGTAGGATTTGGTTACTCCCAGAGCATCCAGCTTGGCCCTCATGGTATATCCCTTCTGGGGTCCGCCGTTGTCTGCATGAAGAACCGGTGGATTGAGAATACAGTTCTGGGCCAACACAGCTTTATGGACCAGATTCGCACCCAGTTCAGCGCTCTCTGTGGGATGAATCTCCCAGCCGACAATCATCCTGCTGTATACATCCACGATCATGTACAGATAAAAATACATGCCACGGATCTGGGAAGGGAGCCATGTGATGTCCCAGGTCCAAACCTGATTCGGACCTGCGGCGCAAAATCACTGAGGCGGCGTATGTTTTCTGGGAGATCGACTGCGGCCCCTGTGGTTTTGTTCTCCTGCTTTGTGCAGAAGCCGGTAAAACTGGATTCAGAGGCAATATACACCCCCTGGTCCGCCAGTCTCGGTACGATCTGGCCCGGGGGAAGGCTTCCATATTTGGGATCATGGCAAACCGAAAGCACCTGGTCGATTTCCTTTTTTGTCAGCTTGTTGGATGGCTCAGGCCTTTTGGCTGTGGGACGTCCATCCGTTTTAATCTCACCTTCCCAGGTCCACCGTTGATATGTACGGGAGCAGATACCAACGACCCTACAAGCAGGTTCGAGGCGTGCTCCGGTGTCCCTGGCCTCATTGATCAGCTCTACAGTTTTGCGGCGATCCGGGGCGCTGATCATTCGTCCTCTGGGTCCCCCCAGATCGCCTGGGCTTTTTTTTGCAGCACCAACAGGGCAGCTGCTTCTGCAAGGGCTTTCTCCTTGCGCTTGAGCTCTTTTTCAAGCTGTTTGATTCGCTTCTGGTCCTGTTTTTGGCCGGCTTTGAGCTTATTGGCAACCTGTCTGTCCCAGTCATTGGCATTTTCACATGCCTGCCGCCATTGGATCACCTGCTCAGGATATATCCCCTTTTTGCGGCAGTATTCTGCCAGCTCGGATTCGTTCATTGCAGCGGTTTCCATGACGGCTGAAAATTTATCCTGTGCACTCCAACCATTGGGCTCCCTGCTGGCATCTGGTAGCAAGATGCCCTTCTGGCGTGCTTCCTGGCGCCATTTATATAATGTGGCTTCGCTGATGCCTTCCTCTATTGCCAATTGGCTGACTGGCCGTGCATGCGGAGGCATCATCTTTTTTAAAACGGCTTCCTTTCGTTCGGGTGAATATCGCATGACTAATTTCCTCCTGAGCCCCAATAATAATGCTTTTTAATTCATGCGACAACTATCCTGCCACAGGGGGGGGGTAATGCCTCGGACATGGTGAAGGGCTGAATATCAAGTAGAGAAAAGGTATCCATGAGTTTTGTGTGTACAGAGAACCCGAATGGGGGAGTAGCACACAGGCACTTTCTGGAAGAACCATTCTCAAGTCATTACCCGGCTACGGCCCGGTGCACTTGGTGAAACGCCCTGTGCGGACCCGCATGCGGGGTGTTGTGGGGAGGGCGGGAGAAAAACCCGCCTTTACCCGATTATGTGCCGTTTATATTATCAATATAGCTGATTATTTTATTAAATAAATTTGTTTTCCCTTTTACTTTTGCATTTTTCAAAAAATTCTTATGGCCGACAAATATTAGATTCTCTTGCGTTCGAGATATTGCTACATTCAATCGTTTTCGATCAATCAAAAAAGATAGATTTCCCTTTGTTCTAACTGTAGAATAAATTACAATTTGGGCCTCTTCTCCTTGGAAAGAATCAATTGTATCGATTTTAATATTATAAATTTGTTTTAATTTTAGTTTTGAAATTTTTTTTCTGAGTCTTCTCTTTTGTGCAGAATAGGGTGTAATTATTGCTACCGTTTTATTTTCAACTAAATGTGATTCAATATCATCTATTAATAACGATATATCTTTAACTTCTTTTTCATTATATGAACTTGTTCCATCATATTCTTGTCTTCCTTGAACATCAACCCATTCAATTATTCGATCTGGATTATAGAAATTAGTAGTCTGTTTTTCTAAGCCGTTTTGAAGAGTTTCATTATAAAATATTTTGCTTACTAAGCTGCCTACTTCTTTAGGCATTCTAAATTGATCCGTTAGCATGCTTTTGTTTGTATCAGGCAAACTATCATAAAGCCGTTCAAAAAAACTTTTTTCAAAAAATTCTTTATCGAAAGAATTTAAGTTATCATCATCGTCATTTTCTATAGCATCTAACAACTTCCTGTCATACTGAGGAGGCAATTGATAATGATCACCTATTAGGACAATTTTTTTTGCCCTAAGAATAGGTATTAGTAGCTCCGGCGGTGTAGCTCGACCGGCTTCATCAATAATAGCAATATCAAATTCAATAAGATCAAGTCCGATACTCCTATTAGCTAATCCGACACAAGTAGCACCAATTATATTGTGCGAATTAACTAGTATTTCAATGATTTCATTATCCACTTCACGTAATTCTTTTTTATCAATTAACCCCCACCATTCTTTGCAATATTCTTCCATTGATGGAGTTTCATAAAGTAATTGTTTATAATTATTTTTTACCTTTACTTGATAATCCTTGAACCAATTATCTATAGTAAATGGTTTTAACTCTTCGTTTACTTTATCTTCACTTGGAGCGATTCTTACGAAACTATATATTGAGCCATCAAACCATTTTTTGTTTTCCTGATAAATTCGTGACAGTGCGTTATCGACAGCAACATTTTGTTGAGACACTATTAGAATCTTTTCACCAGGTCTATTTTTAAGTTGTTGATATGCAATTTCTTTAATTATTGTTGTTTTTCCTGTTCCCGGAGGGCCTTGTACCAATGAAATGTTTTTTTCTGATAAAACTTTTGTAATTGTTCTTTTCTGATTTTCTGTTAAATCAACATTTTGCCATTTAATATTTTTGGTAAATATAGCATCCCAATTACTATCGATGGTACTATTTATTAATTGGGGAGATATTAATTCTGTTTTAAGATCGGAGTTGACTATCTTTCCAATACCAAAATCTTTAAGTGCATTCCGTTGACGTAATAACGCACTCTGGAAAGTTGGTATTTTAAGGATGAATTCCATTCGACTATTAAAATGAATATTATCATTACTTGGAATATTTACCTTTACTGATATTTTATTTTCTTCTTCATTAATATCATCAATTTTCCCTATATCAATACATTCAAAATAATCTGAATTACTTAGGCGACATTCAACACTCACAATCGGTCTGTTTTTACTATTTTGTAATTTACTTATTCTATCATAGATGTTTTTGAATTGATCTTCAGGTAAATCAAAGTAAACATAACCATTATCAGACTTAATATCTTCACATTGATACGGCTCTTCCGCAAAGCTCTTTGCATCAATTTGATAATCTAATGCTTTATTCCATTTTCTGAAAAAATTATAGTCTTCAGCATTATTTTTTCGTGAATATTCTATATACAAAAATTGATTATTAACGAATTCAATGAAATTTGATAGTGTCGCATCTAATGAAGGATATAAACCAGGATCAAATGTTTCAATTGGGATAAATAAAAAATTATAAGGTGGCTCAAATGATTTAGAGGAATCTATCTGCACACTATCAATCTTGATGATTTTTAAATATCCTTCAGCTTTTTCAATTTTGCAAATAATATTTAGATCAGACAATTTAAACGAAATTATTGCTTTTTCAATATCAATTTGAGCAACGGATAAATTAAAGTCTTGTAAACGCTTGCTGAACTTATCAAGCTCTTCATCAATGGTATTTTTATTGAAAACAATAATTATGTCATTATGATTCCGTTTGTTTTTTTCGATCTCAAGTTTCTCGGTAAAAACAATCTTTCTGAGTAAAAAATCATTTTCAAAAATTTTTAATTTTAAAGGAAATGTTTTCCGATAATTCTTTAAAGGAAATAATTTGTCTTTACGAGGTAGGAAACCACGGACTCCTTTATAATCAACTATGATTTGATTACTATTGGGTCGTTCATCATAAATTGGCTTTGCTTCTATTTGTGAGCCTGTTAGAAGGCTTTGCCACAATTCTGCTTTTGCAATAGATGCCTTAAAAAATTTATTAGTTTTATTTACATAATTAATAAATATAGGAACTTCTGTTATATTATTTTGAGTATAATACTGAAGATTTTCTATTTCTTGCTTTTGAGATACTTTATCAGCTATTTTTTGAGATGATAGTTCGAGCTTTTGTCCATAATCATTCCATTGATTTAGTTCATTTTCATTAATTTTTGCCAATTTACCAACATATAAAAAGTCATTAGGTAGCAATGCATCTGGCTGATCATTATTAAATATTTCAGTATATTCTTTATTTTGTTCCCAGTCTTGAATTTGTCGTTCATACCATTTTAAATAATTCCAATATGCATCTAATCTTTTAAAGGCATCTTCTATACGGTTTTTTTCAAATAACAATGACTTTTTTACATATGGAGAAATTGATTCGTTATTGATCTCATTTTCAATTACTTGTTTCAATTTTTCCAAGTCATCTTTTATTGGTCTCTTTTCTTTTTTAAAAAAATTGATTTGATCAAGAAATTCCTTTTTTACTGCGCAAAAAGCTTCTTGCTCTATTTTTTGTTGGTTCTCCCTATTTTGTTCATAGAGTGTCTCATATTTATTTCCATATTCCTTGATTTTATTCTTAATTTTTGTATGCCGTCTTTCCTCTTCTTCTGTCATAGAATTGAAAATCCAGCAAGCGGTACTTGCTGTTACAGCTATTGCTGCCGCACCTATAACGAATGGTATCATATCGCACTAACTCTGTAGCTGAAGTTGGCTTGTTAAATTCATACTTAATTCATGGAGCTTATTATCTAAAGCAATAACTGTTTCATGTGCGATTCCGAATTTTCGTTCATAATCATCAACCCTATTATTCAAACGCTCAATCATATCTAACATCTTTTCAATAATTTTTGCTTGTAATTTGTTTTTTTCAGATTCATTTTCAAGTTGTTTATAATTAAGTTCAAATTCACTGTGGATTTTTGTTAATTGAATTCTTTCTTTTGATAAAATTTCTTCCAACTCATTATCAAGTTTTTTGATGTCGGTTTCAAATTCGAGTTTTTTTCTTTTGGTTAATTCTTTTTCTTTAGATAAATCTTTAATACCATCAATTATGGTACTTAAAGATTGAATACTACTGATAACAATTTCTGTTTTTTCAGTTCCAGTCATTCCTTGCTTAGTTTTACTAAAGGTAATGCCACAATCGGATTTGCCAATGTCGCCATCTATTTTAATTCTGTGCTTTTTCATTTCAACCTCCAATGATACTTAAAGTTGCACTGATATATGCCTCTACTGCTTCTTTATATTTTTTTTCAATTTTTTGAACCCTTTCCGATGCAGGGTACTCAGTTTTGATAATTTCTAATCTTGCTTTGCAATTATAGAGATATTTTTTACTATGCTCATAGACAGGCTTTAGAATTGTTTTCCATTTTTCTTTTGCATTTTCAAGCTCTTTTTGTGTTAATTTTATGTTTGACTCAACATCCTGTTTTATTGCATATTCTCTTTTTTCAAGTTCCTTTTTTTTATTCTCAAATTCGTGTTTTATTCTGTCCAAATCAATTCTTAGTTGCTTTGTTATCTCTTTGGCTTTTTGATACTGGTAAAAAGAAACAATGGATTCTCCAACTGAAATAACGGCATCAATATATACAGTTGTAGGATTAACTTTAGAAATTCCTTTTCTACCGAATTTTACAACATTGTATATTAACTTGGCATTTCGTCCGATTCTTTTGGCTTGGTCAAGTTCAAAAGAGTTGTAAATATCAATAGGCTTCATGCCTGTTCTCCAAGCAATTTATTAAAATTTTTGTTATTCATACTCATAAAATAATAGCTATCCTTGAAAGACTTATTAAGTGTTGTATGAAAAAAAATTGACAATGGCATAGTTATATCTCTTTCTAAATAACTTGAACCATCAAATATTTTTGGTAACTCAAATGCCTTATCTGTGTTACTGCATATGTCAATAGAACTTGTATCAATCTTGCTGTCATCAAAAAGAGATACTGAATAATTCAAAAGCTGTTCAGTATTTCTAATCCATTTCTCAATATTGCTTTTTTCATCTTCATTCAATTCGTCTATTGAAGAAATTGAAGTTTTATATTCTCGTATTGGAATTGCGAAATTAAAAGTATCATTCTTGTCTGTCAATAATTCCTTAAATTCTTCAATATTTGTTTTTTTATTATAATAAAATGTTCTTCCTGTCCGTAATAGTTTGAAATTAAACTCATCTGAATTTTCCTGAATAAGTTCTTCATAGTCTGGGAAAATTGAAGATAAATATGATATTATTTGATCTGTCTCCGTTGCAATTTTCTCGAAAAGTGATTCAATCTTATATGGGTAAATAAGAGGTTCAACTACAGTCCCTGTAGGTTCATTTGCTATTGAGGTGTCGCTGTTGACAGATAAACTATATGAATAAATTTTTTTATACTCAACATTTCTAATATAATGATCAAAAGAAATTATAGGCTTAATGATATTGTTATTTTTATCTATTAAATCATATATTTTTAATAGTTGTTTCCCGTTATCACACAGTTCAAAATTATTATTGATATATGATTTTTCAATTAAAAAATTGAGTTGCCTTTCAATAGTATCAGAATCTATACTCGTTATTTGAGAAATTTGATTAATTGAGTAAGTATCTCGGAAAGCTCTCAGGCAGAAAATAGCAAATTTTCCTATATCATCTATATGCTTGTGGCTAATTTGAAGATAATACTCCGAAAATTTAAAAGAGATAATAAATGTTTTAGCTTTATTTGTTTCAGCGTTAATCGTTGGATTCAATGTATCAGCAGGCTCATCTTGAATGGATCTATCGTAATATGGGTAAACAACCACCAGTTATTCCTCTTTTTTACAGGTACATCAGGTGCCACAAAAAGCTATCTACGATTTTTTAAGAACGACATAATTCATTTCCTGTTCAGCACATAACGCATTGCTCACCGGGCGCGGCTTTTTGCGCTCCGGTGCAGCAAAATGTTATGCATTTTTGCAATTAAACAGTTCACTGCAGATGGCGTCAATCCAGATAAACTTTTTCTTCCCTGGCTTTACATTCTGCTCATCAGCCCAAATACCAGCAATTTCTAAAATGGTCATCAAGCTTGACTCCATTGATAAATAAATATCACGCCAAATATGATATGCCATTTCTGAAGACAAATCATCAACTCTATATAGTTGAAGTTCTTCATTTGCTCTTTTAAGACTACCTTCGTGTTTTATTACCAAGTGAGACCAAATTGTTCTAACATTACCAACCCAGAATTTCTTTGGACGTAATAGTGTAGCCATTTCTGAACCTACACCAATTTTAAGATAAGGTAGGTTTGATTGATATATTGTCTTTGGTAAGTGAGTAACCTTCAATTCTTTAGAATATATTTTTTTAGCAAAATCAAACAAACTATCAATTGAATTTGACTGTAATATTCTTGGTCCTAGTTTATGCTCGTCTGCGCTATAGTTACCTCGGTGATTAGTAACCCCAACAGCAAGATTAACATAAGCTTCTTTTTCTTCGTTTTTTAACAACTCAATTAATTCATTAGATACATCTTTTCTTTTCAGATAGTGCTTTTTGACTTTTTTTAAGTCTATATTAAAATCTTTCAGGTAATTATCATCCACGATATTATATCCTTGCATAACGGGCCGGGCTGTTAAGCCGCGAGACTCGGAGGCCTTGAAAGGAAATGGTTGTTTATTTCTTTTCAAGGGTGAGAATCGCAGTCGGCTTCAACGCCGTGGATGGGTGGAGCGCGCAGCGCGGAACCTGTCCACGGTGTTGATCAGCCCGGCCCGATGGGGTGGAACGCGGAGCGGTCCACCCCATCGATTGAGCTAACCGGTTTTCAAAACGTGAAGCGTAGCGAAACGTTTTGAAAATCCGGTTGAGCGATTGGTGTACGCCCGGCATGGGCGTGAACTTATGGGGTGCAAGTCCCCTATACGTGAATCCTGTTAACAAAGTTACTGTTAACACAAGTATTAGCCGAAAACAAGGGCGGAACCGTGAGGAACCGTCTGAAGGAAGTTGGAGTGCAAAACTATGAGCCGACGAACAGAAACAGCATATAAGGCCTGGTCTCCGGGTAAGCCAGCACAACATGTCAAAGCCCAGGATTCAGGAGACAGGGTAAATGCTGCGGTTGTGTAGTGAAAGTTCACGTTCTTATCCGGGGAGATCTGTCTTGCATGCATTGATTTTCCTTTGCAATAACTCCCGGGCAGGACCATACCGGGATACCAAGGTCCAGGCATCACCGACTGTTGCCGACGGTGATGAGATACAAACAACGGGCAGCACCTGCAAAAGAAACTTCATTGCGCCTTTCAAGGTAACTTGTCTGGTGACAGGGCAGAAGTCAGCAGAAGTCATAGTAGCCAAATGCCGGGAGTAATGCCCCGGACAGGGTGAAGGACTGAACATTAAAATGAAAAGGAGGTGTTCATGAGCTTTGTTTATACAGCGATCTCGACTGGGGGAGTAGTAAACAGGCGCGTCATGAAAGAACCATTTTCAAAGGATCATCTACTGGAATGTATTCTTTCTACGGAAAATGTCCGCCAGGCCTGGAAACAGGTGCGGTCCAATAAAGGAGCTCCTGGAATCGACGGTGTAACTGTTGAACAATTTCCAGACAGTTTCCGCCAGTTGTGGCCGCAGATACGCTCAGATTTATTTGAAGGGGCATATGTTCCTTCTCCTGTTCTCAGGGTGGAAATACCAAAACCCGATGGCAGTAAGCGTCCTCTTGGTATTCCAACAGTGCTGGATAGAGTCATCCAGCAATCAATAGCCCAGGTCATGGGGCTAATATTTGATCCCTTGTTTTCGGAATCAAGTTGCGGCTTTAGACCTGGTAGATCGGCCCATGATGGTGTCCGGCAGGTTAAACAGTACATAGGGCAAGGCTTCAATGTAGCCATTGATACTGATTTATCAAAGTTTTTTGATAAAGTAAATCATGATGTCCTTATGTGTAGAGTTTCCCGCCAGATAAATGATAAGCGAGTGCTTAAACTTATCGGTAAATACCTCAGGGCCGGTGTCATGGTTAACAACCGTCTCCAGGCTACGCCAACAGGCGTGCCCCAAGGAGGCCCGTTGTCACCGCTGCTTGCGAATATCCTTCTTGATGACCTTGACAAGGAGTTGGAAAGACGTGGTCACCGTTTTGTCCGCTACGCAGATGACTTTATCATTATGGTGAAGAGTCTGAGGGCCGGAAATCGGGTAATGGCCAGCATCAAAAGATTCCTTGAGCGTAAACTTCGGCTTCAGGTCAACGAAAAGAAAAGCAAAGTAGCACCGGTGGGAGAATGCGGTTTTCTTGGTTTTGTGTTTGTACGCGGCAAAATCAGGTGGAGTGAGAAATCCTTTTTGGAATTTAAGCGGCGGTTACGTCAGTTTACCGGAAGGAGTTGGTTTGTCTCCATGGAGTACCGATATAAGAAGATGGCAGAGTATATAAGGGGCTGGATGAACTATTACGGAATCTCGGAGTATTACCGACCCATTCCGGGAATAGATGAATGGCTCCGTCGACGGATACGGATGTGCTACTGGAAACAGTGGCGGTATACCCGTACCAAAGTTCGAAATCTTCTCAAACTGGGTACTTTCAAGAAAGAGGCCATCTTGACATCGCTCAGCCGCAAAGGGCCATGGCATTTGTCCAGAACCATGGCGACACAAGCCGGTATGACCAATAATTGGCTGTCTGAGCAAGGACTGATATCTGTCAAAGAACAGTGGGTGAAAATTCATTACCCGGCCACGGCCCGGTAAATTTAATGAACCGCCCTATGCGGACCCGCTTGTGGGGTGGTGTGGGGGCTGGGGGATTAAAACCCCCGGCTACCCGATTCTGGCATTTAAAAATCAGTATGATTACCAGGTGTATCAATGTGAAAACCTGCAATGTCAGTATGATTGCCTATAATATCAGTATGGTTTCCAAAAAAACCTGTGTCAGTGTGGGTTCCACGAAAACCTATATCAGAATGCCGTGAGCCAAAGTCCTTATGCGTTATCCCATATCCAAAATCAGTATGATTCCCTGGAAAATCCGTATGCGTTCCTTTCATTCCAAAATCCGTATGTGTCCCTTTCATTCCAAAGTCTGTATGTTTCAGACCAAAATCCGTATGTCTATTCCCAGAGTCTTGGTGCTTCATTCCAAGATCTGTATGAATCCTATCTATGTGTCGCCCAGAAAAAACAAAACCATCATCTGCATATTTTACCAAAATCTCGCGTAAGCGGCCGTTCTTGATTTTCCCAAAATCAACTTTCTCTATCAACCCTGGTATTTCTTCAAACTCTTTCATTTTGTTCTCCTATTGTTTTACTTAAATCTTTATGAAGCGTAGATGATATGTGTTTGAATAAGAATCTATATCCCAAACAATATCCATCTTTTTTCATGTAATTGCCATTCATCAATAGGCCATTGTGCATACAACCAGAATGACAAACAGAGAGGAAAGCACAATTTAAACAATCAATATTTTGGATAATGCAAGTTTTTTTCTGTAAATTCTGTCTGAGTCAGTTCCTTTTTTATTTCAAAAGTTTGCCTGTTGCCCTCCGGCCCCAAAATTTGTAATTCCGTGGTGAGATAAGTCAAGAAAAAAATCGGTTTCCCCTGCGGGGTCCCTCCGATTTTTTTCTTGACTGATCTCACCACTCCATTTGTTTTTTGGTGGGGCCGGAAGGAACATGATATGTGTGTTTGCCTATTTCGTTACCGACAAGTACCTTTTACCAGTTTCCCATTCTTCACTGGTTTCCACCAAAATGGCAGTTACTAACCTCAATAGTGACGCTTCATTTGGGAAAAGGCTTGCAACCCTGGTCCTGCGCTTGATTTCCCGATTTAAACGTTCGACCATATTCGTGGATCTCAACCGTTTCCTTTGATTATCCGGCAGCGAAAAGACTGTAAGCCCTTCTGGTATATTTTGCTCAAGCCACCCTGATAATTTTGAGGCTGTTTTGCTGTACTTTTCAACTGCGATTTCCAAAAACCTTTCTGCTTCTGCTTTATCAGGTGCATTAAATATTGTTCTGATATCTCTGGCCACCTCTTCCCGCATGGCCACCTTTGGGACATATGCTGTCGCATTTCTTTGCAGATGAACTTGGCACCGTTGCCAGGGGATACTCGGGTATACGGAATTCAAGGCTGCTTTTAATCCTGTGTGGTCATCACTGGTTATCAATCTTACACCATGCATTCCCCTGGATTTCAAAGACAATAAAAATTCACGCCAATGCACTTCGGCCTCACTCAGCGAGACGCTGACTCCCAATACGGTTCTTTTGCCATCATCCATTATTCCTGTGGCAATGAGGACCGCACAGGATCTAACGACTCCATCTTGCCGGACCTTTTCATACCTGGCATCCAATTGGAGAAACGGAATGCTACCAAGCGGCCGAGCCCTCCATTTCTCCAACTCTTCATCCAATTGCTTTGCGGCATTGCTAACCTGGGTGCTGCTTACTTTTAGGCCGCACATTTTTTCTAAGATTGCAGATACCTTACGGGTGGATACCCCTTGAACATACATCTCAGCCAGAGACACTGTCAGTGCCCTTTCTGACCGGAGCCCTTTCTCCAGAGCGGAAGGGTAAAAATTTACGTCCCCTCTCACCTGAGGCACTTTCAGGTTCAAGCTCCCAAGGCGAGTGGCGACACTTCTATCTTTAAAACCATTGGCATAACCGGCACGGGATTCTGTCCTTTCCCAAGGCCGGGCTTTGAGGGCATAGGATCTTTCTGCCTTCATGGCCTCATTTATAAGGATAGATATGGCGTCTTCCAATCCATCCATGCCAAATTCATTAATAATTTCCAAAATCGATTCAATTCCTGTATTCTGATTCTGCTGGGTCATGCTTATCCTTTCTGTTTGATTTGGTCGTTGAACAAAAAAGGAACATTAAGTTTCGACCCAGCATTTTCAACCCAAGGATTTTAAAATCCTTGCCCCATGCTGAATTTCGAATTTACAGAAAAGATTTTACACTAACATATTTTGGTACACACGTCCATTGAGTTCATTTTTAATGTCAGATAAAAATATATCCTGAATAGATTCATTAACAATATTTCCGAGGTAAAGCTTTTCGACACCCTGAAGCCTACTACAAGGGAAAATACTCCCATCACTTTCTATGGAAAGAAAACATGATTGACAAGATTCTGAATAATTACATCCCGCCGGAGACCTCTTATCATGAAATAGGATATTGTGAACGATTTGATCAAATGTCCAAATGGTATTTATTCTTTCTGGATCGGTGTACCACAAATCAAAAAGATAAGATGAGGCCTCACCAAATTCTTTGGGCGATATGGATAAATCGACACGATTATTATGGTTGCATTTTTCTACTGGAGCTATTGGATTGAATTTCCAATCAGCATTGATATCTTTGAAAAACTCATATATTTCTTTGAGATAGTTAAGTGAACTTTTTGATAGAACGGCAATTGCACCAAACGATAATCCAGAAATATGACATCGCTTAATAGCATTAACAACTTGGAAGAATGATTCTTTACCCCTTACAGATAACCTATTTTGATCATGCACCTGTTTAGGACCATCAATGCTAATGCCTATATCAAAATTTTCCTTTTTAAAAAACGAAATAAATTCCTCATCCAAAAGCAGCCCATTTGTTTGAATTCCGTTCTTGTATGATTTTTTAGGTAATTTTTCCTTTTGGTATTTAACAGCTTCCATAAAGAAATCTATTCCAACAGTCAAGGGCTCATTCCCATGCCAAATAAAGACTACACTTCCGCCATTTTTTATATAATTTGATGCTCGATCGATAATGCTGAAAAGGGTATTATATGACATCTGGGGATATGATTTTCGGGTGTCCGGTATATAGCAATAACGGCAATTTAAATTACAAATATCTGATGGGCTTATAATCAACTCTATGTGTTTTTTAAAGTTCATAATTTTAAGATTATCTCCGAGCCAGAACGGGCCGGGCTGTTAAGCCGCGAGACTCGGAGGCCTTGAAAAGAAATGGTTTTTTATTTCTTTTCAAGGGTGAGAATCGCAGTCGGCTTCAACGCCGTGGATGGGTGGAGCGCGCAGCGCGGAACCTGTCCACGGTGTTGATCAGCCCGGCCCGATGGGGTGGAACGCGGAGCGGTCCACCCCATCAGTGTTAATAAGTGGAAACTTTCCATGCTATTGACTGTAATAGAAACTATACTTTTCCACCTATCACGATATTAAGTCAAAAAACTGGAAAACTTTTCCACTTATGCTTTTTTCTGCTTATTTTTTCCACTTATTATGATATTTAAATAGCCTTCATGGAAAACAAGAAACAATGCATATTCCATTGACTTTCCGAAGGAAATAAAAAACAAATCATCCTCTCCTTCCCCGCCCCAATCCTCGGAAAAAAACAAATCATCCAATATAAAAAGAGACCTATTTTTCTTTATTACTCAAGATACACTACTCTGATTTTTGTTTTTTTCAAGTAAAAAAATACAATTTTACCTTAAGGATGTTACAAGAAGATGGTGATGCTGGGAGATCTCATACCATGTCAGAAGGCCCAACAGCTTTGTCCAAAACTTCGGCCAGTTGAAACAAATTTTTTGGAATTTGAAAACAAATCATGTAATTTCAGTACTTAATATTGACCTATGGCGCATATATATGACATAATAATATCATTTTTAAGCCATCCACATGCCACGCATCAGACGTAAAATTTCACAACATTCTTTAATAAAAGCGCCTTTGGAGGAAAATCCATGAAAATTGTAAACGGCGATTTAATCAAACTGGCCATGGAAGGTCATTTCGATGTCATCATCCACGGCTGTAACTGTTTTTGTGCCATGGGTGCAGGCATTGCCAGATCCATAAAAACGCAATTTCCAGAAGCCTTTCAGGCAGATCTGGCCACTGAAAAAGGAGACCGGTCCAAATTGGGTGATTTTTCCCATGCAACCTTTGTGCGAAATGGACATGATATCACCGTCATCAATGCCTATACCCAGTTCCATTACAGTGGCAAAGGGGTTCTTGCCGACTATGATGCCATTAGAAGCGTCTTTAAAAAATTAAAATCCCAATTTCCCGGAAAGCGTTTTGGGTTTCCCCTGATTGGCGCGGGCCTGGCCGGGGGAGACTGGCAGGTTATTTCCGAAATAATAGACCAGGAGTTGCAGGGCGAAGATTTTACCCTGGTCAAGTATGTCAGGGATTGAGAAGGAGGATCATTCGAACATTGAAAGAAAACACCGAAAAGAAACATGTCTGCATCGTAGGCGGTGGCATCAGTGGCATGACCGCCGCCCACACCCTGCATGAAAAGGGACACCGTGTCACGGTGTTTGAGCGGGGCCGTTCCATCACCTTTACAAAAGGGCAACGCGTAACACCTCCCCAGTTTGATCATGGCATTGGCGGTAAATGTTATTCCCCAAAAATTAACGGTAAAGCCTATGAAATGGGGGCCTGCTCCTGTGCGCCGGGGTTTTCCACCATCCTTGAGATGGCCCGGAAATATGGGGCACCTCTCCGGAAACGCATGCCCTTCCGGGTGGTGGTTCCCGGGGGGGGACGTCATTCCTTCCGGTCTGTTTACTGGCCGGCCCGGGCGACCTTTTCCATTATCAGGGAAATGGCCGTTTATCTGCGCCATGTCCTTTCCTTTGCCAGGCGTTGCGATGGCAAGACGGCATATGGTAACATCCCCGAACAATGGCGGGTCTCCTTTGCGGAGTTTTGTCGCAGGCATGATCTGGTTTATATCCCCCAGTGGCTGGAACTGCCGGTGGTCTCCTTTGGATATGGAACCCTTGATGAGATTGAGACCTGGTTTGTGTTCAACTATATCACGGCGGTGAATTTCCTTGGCATTGCCTTTTTTCTCATCCTGGCAGGGTGGCCCCCGGTACGTCGTCTGGATCAGGGGTATGGAGATCTGGTGATGCGCATGGGAGCTCATCTGGATGTTCGCACCCGGCACGAGGTGGTGGGTATTGATCGCAGTAATGGGGTTCGGGTTTTTGTTAAAAGGGCAGGGGAGACAAGGCCGTTGCAATTTGATTTTGATGCCCTGGTTTTGTCCGTGCCTCTGCCGCTTTTAAAGGGGGTGCTGGATTTCAGTGAAACAGAACAATTTCTGGCCCGGCAAATTCATCTCAGCCCTTATACCATTGTGGCCTGTGAAATTAAGGGGGTGAATGATCAGTGTCTTTTGGTGCGGCATCGGGTTCATGCACCGGGACATGTGGCCTTGATTGAAGAGACCGTGGAAGGCACCCGGGGATTTTGTGTCTGTTACATCCCGGAAAAGCGCCCGGACAGATCCCATGAAGAGATTATAACCGGCCTGGAGGGAGATTTAAAAGAGATCAATGTCGGTCTCATAAAAGTGCATGCCATCAAGAAATGGAATTATTTTCCCCGGTTCAAGCATGCCGATCTTTACCAGACCCTGCAGGGGCTTCAGGGGACAAAGCACACCTTTTATGTGGGAGGTGTTGCCAAGTTTGAGCTGGCAGAACGGGTGGCGGCCCATGCCCGGGGCCTTATGGACGGGTCCTTTGACGGCATTCGAAAAAAAGAATGGCTGACCGTGTTGAAGAATCTCTGGTATTATTATTTAAAATCCCGTTCCCCGGAGAAGTCAACAACTTCTTAGCTATAAGGCTTCCGGGAATTGTAATGCAATTTGTAGGCCTGGTTAAATAGTTTATTTCAAATTTTCAATTAATTCCAGGAACAGCATATCTTTTCCAGGAAATTGCTGCCTTCATTGAGCATTACTCCCAGCAGGCTCATGCCAAATATTCCCACAAACATGGCGTTGAAATTCAACTGACCCCAGGCATCCATGATTAAATATCCCAGCCCTTCATTGGTGGCAAATGATTCAACAAAAAACAGGACAGCTACACTGACCCCTGAATTCAGGCGAAGGGCAGTAAAACCGTGGGGAAGTGCGGCAGGAAGATATCCTTCCCAAAATAATTGCCATTTATTGGCTCCAAGAGACCGAATGGAATCAAGAAGTTGCGGTTGAATCCCCCGGACCCCATCTCTGGTTGCCACCAGCACCTGATATCCCAGAATCAGGCTGATGATGGTGATTTTGGAAATATCCCCCAGCCCGAACAACAGCAGAACCACCGGCAGTAAAACCACCTTGGGGATGGGGTAGGTCATGGATACAAACGGGGAGAAGATCTTGTCAAACTGCCGGGAACTGCCCATGAGTATTCCCATGGGAAATGCTAATCCCCAGCCGATGATCATCGCCATAACTGCCCTGAAAGTACTGGCTGCAAAATGGTGCCAGAATTCAGACGTTATAAGGGCGGTAAGGAATGCATATATAGCGTCTTCTGGATAGGGCAGGACATTTTGGGACAGCAGCATTGCCAGAATTTTCCATGCCAGGCAACCCACCAGAATCGTCATTGAATATGGAATGAGGATGGGTTTTATAAATTTCACCAGTATTCCCCTATTTTATGTCGGATGGATTGGATTAACTCATAATATGCACTGGATCGCCGATAGGAGATATCTCCAAATCCTGGATTGTTGAATATCTCATGTACGGATGCAGGAGAGCCGGAAAGCACCAGAATCCGCTTGCCCAGGAAAACTGCCTCTTCCACACTGTGAGTGACCAAAAGGTAAGGAACTGAGGTTGCAAGCCAGGTGGTCAGCAGAGTGTCCTGGAGGGTTTCCCGGGTGATGGCATCCAATGATGAAAACGGTTCATCCATGAGCAGTAAACGGGGGCTGGAGGCATAGGCCCTGGCAATGGCCACCCGCTGTTGTTCTCCACCGCTCATGACCGAAGGAAAGTCGTTTTCTCGATCCGCCAGTCCAAGTTCATCTAAAATTTTACGGGCCCTGGCATTTCGTTCTTTTCTGGGGAAACCCTGGATTTTTAATCCCAGGGCAACATTCTGCAAATTGGTTTTCCAGGGCAGCAGGCCATAATTTTGCAGGATCAAAGCTACATCCGGCATGGGTTTGGATATGGGAAGACCATCAATGAGAATTTGACCGTTTTCTATTTTTTCAAGACCGCTGATGAGATGGAGCAGAGTTGTTTTCCCACATCCGGAAGGTCCCAGAATAACAAGCGTTTCCCGGGCATTCAGATGAAAAGAGATGTCCCTTAGAACTGTCTTGGAACCAAATGTTTTGTATAGATTATTGACGGTTAGCATGGGAGTCTTCCGGTCTATGGAATCAATTGCTGATAGGGTATTGATTCGTTTAACAGCCCTTTTTTTATCATCCAGTCCTGAACCTGTTGTACTTCAGGCTGGGTGGGTATCCGGGGTACCGGATATCGGTACATGGGAAAATTATCCGCCAGATTCCCGGGGATTCGGCAGGTTTTTTTCATCAGTGCACGATACTTTTCCGGACTCTGGTTGAGAATCTTCACCGATCTGGCATAGGCTTTTATAAAAGAGCCTGCCAGATGACGTTTATCGCTGTGTATATTCAGGACGGTTAGCGGCATATTAAGGGGCTGGTCGGTTACAATCAGCCTGGCACCTCTGCTTTCAGCCAGTGAGGCCATGGGTTCGGCTAACAGTGCCGCATCAATCTTGCCAGTCAACAGCATCTGTACGCGAAGGGGCATCTGTTTGATTTCAACGGCTTCCCATTGCATTGAATGTGTTTCCGGGAGCTGTTTTAAATGATCAAGCAGATATTCAATAATGGATGCTTTGGAAATAGCCACCGTGAGTTTATCTTTTTCCCGGGCCACGGGTAATTCAGGAGCCAACATTAACCCGAACATTCGCTGGTTTTTATCGGTGGCGTAGGAAATGGTTAAGAATCGTACCGGGATTTTATTTTTGACCAGGAGTAAGGTTGCCGGCATATCTCCAAAAAATCCGTCCAGTTGCCCGCTTTGCATGGCTGTATTTCTTTCCATGGCACTGGAAAAATTGATCAGCTGAACGTCAAGATTTTCTGCCTTGAAATAACCCTCTGCAACACCTACCTGCAGGGGTAATGTGTCAATTACGGGCAAAATCCCCATTCGAATGGTCTCCGCTGAAACCATTCCGGCAGCCAGTGAAAAAAGTATGGCAAGCATACAGATAAGGCATGTCTGTTTTTTATGATTTTTTTCTTTTATTTGTTTCACCATCAGGCCTTCTTCTATCATTACCTTCAAATTGAAAATATGAACTGTACAGAACGACAACACCCTGTCATTCTGTGGCATTGGCTCTATCTATAACTTAATTTTCTTCATGGGTAAAGGTCGTGGAATAATATCTTGAAATAACTTTGGTGGGCTTTTTTTTCTGAGTGATTTTGACTGTACTCCGATGGAAGAACACGGACCTTTCACATTTTTTCCATGCCGTGTAACGGGCTGCCCTGGGATGCAATCCCGGTTCACCTGCTCCGGCTATTGAGCATTTCTATATCAGCCATAGAATTAATGAGAACTAACGATTTGCCATAATGATTCTCCCCCAGGTAGTATGCTGAACGATGTCACCTTCTGAAAGCACCTCTTTTAAAAATCAAGAATAAGGAGAAATTCACATGAAAACATTTATCTTGACCATCGCAGCTTTCTTTCTCATTGCGGCGGCGGCCCTGGCTTCAGATTACAATTTTATATCCCCGGAAAAGACAAAAAACTGGATTGAAACCCAAGTTCCGGTCACCATTGTGGATATCCAGGTCAAGGAAGAATTTGAGTCCCATCATCTGCCCGGTTCTATACCTACCTATGCCTATCCGGTCAAAAGTGATGCGGAAAAGGCCCTGATCAATGATGCTGTAGCAATTTCCATATCCAAAGGGGCACCTGTTATAGTGGTCTGTCCCCGGGGCAAAGGTGGAGCCAAGCGCTGCTATGATTACATGAAATCCCAAAATGTGCCCGAAGACAAATTGCTGATCCTTAAGGGCGGTATATCCGGTTGGCCTTACAAGGAACTTTTAACGTCAGGAAAATAAGGCCATTGTCTGGAAAATACATACCGGGATTTTTGAAGTCTATTAAGATGATTTTGTTCACTCTTACTTGAAATTTGGAAGATGTCAGGCAAGTTGTCTTCTGATCTGGTCCAGCTTTTTTCTGGTATTTTACAGCCCCCCCTTTGTACTGCCTAGTACCGGTCAGTCATGGCGTTATGATAATGTGCCTGACTATGCGCATTGGTGAGGCATCGTGGGGCTGGGGTTGTATACGGCATCCCGGGTGGCCGAGCAGTTCAGGTTCGGGGCTTATGTCCATTCCCCGGTATGGACGATGTATGCAGGGGCACAGTGCTCAGGAACCTGAGGACCACGCATGTGGCTGTGCCACTTGGCCGGATTTTCAGGCTGATGCCTCATCAAGAATCTTTCTAACCGCTGAGGTTAATTCTTTCATCAAAACCGGTTTGTTGATATAGCCTTTAATGCCCAGATTTTCAGGAGTCTCTTTATCAAGCCTTTCACTGAATCCTGTGCATATTAATATGGGAATATCCTTGCGAATTTTTGTCATTTCCCTGGCAAGATCCGTTCCAACCAATAACGGCATTGTCATGTCCGATATTACAAGATCAAATGCATGGGGGTTGGATCTAAACAACTCAAGGGCCTGGGTGCTGTCGGTTTTTCCGGTGACTTTGTACCCGGATCGCTCAAGCATAAGGATGCCTAAATTGACGATATCTGGTTCATCATCCACCAATAAAATATTTTCATTTCCAGATTTAATGGCTTGATCTTTGGGGGAGAGATTGGGTACATCGGGTTTGGAGATTATTGGAAAATATATTTTTACGGCGGTGCCTTTCCCTGGCTCACTTGTTATATCAATGGTTCCTTTATAGCTTTTTACAATACCATGAACAACAGATAATCCCAGTCCAGAGCCCTTTCCCTGTTTTTTTGTGGTGAAGTATGGATCATAAATATTATCAATTATTTCCGGTGGAATGCCAGTGCCGGTATCACCTATGGTCAAGCAGCAATATCTGCCGTTTTCAGATGGCAATTTATTCCCAGGCAATACCTTTTCCAAACGCAGGCTGAGGACACCCCCGGTTTCTTCCATGGCATGATAGGCATTGGTGCAAACATTCATGATAACTTCTTGAACTTCAGTGCTGTTGGCAAAAATATAAATATCATTTTCCGGAAGGCTCTTTTCAATGAGGATACTGGATGGAATAATTGATCGTAACAGTTTTAACGTCTCTGTGATAATACTTTGCAGTGCCATTGGTTTCTGTTCCAGATCCCTCTGATTACTGAAAGCAAGGATCTGTTTTACCAGCTCAGCAGCCCTTTTGCCCCCCTGAAGAATATTTCGCAGGTTTTCCTGAACTGGGTGTTTTTTCGGCAGATCCTGCATGGACATTTCCGTAAAACCAATAATGGGATATAAAATATTATTGAAATCATGGGCGATACCGCCTGCAAGGGTACCGATGGCCTTGATTTTCTGGGCTTGAAGTAGTTTTACTTCAAGGTGTTGTTTTTCCAGTTCTTCTGCTTTGCGTTGGGTGATATCCTGTATCACACCCACCACTTTACATGGCAGACCTGCGTCATCGAGCTCAAGTTCTGCAATTGATTTGATGATTCTTCGTTTTGGGCCGCTGGCCGGATGAATTTCAAATTCAAGATCATAGGGCTGGTTTTCCTCTATAAGCTTAACAAGTGCCTGATGAACCAGTTTTCGTTCCGGGATACATCTTTCCACTTCATCTGTCGTAAAATGCTTGCTTTCGGAATCAAATCCATAAATTCGTCTGGTTTCATCCGAACCCCAGAATTTTTTTGTTCTCATATTATATTCCCAGTTGCCTACTCGACCCATTCTCTGTGCACTTTTATACCTTTTGAAATTTTTATCAATGACATCCAGCATTTTAATGAGTGAATCGGCAATTTTTGAAACGGGTTCTCCTGTGGCCTGTTTGATCTGGAACAGTCGAGTTTTCAGCGTCTGGGATTCAATTCCTTTGTCAGCATGACTGTATATCAATCCAACAATTGTTGAGTAGGGCTTTAATTGATTATTTAAAGTCAGAACCAGACAGACGCTTAAAATTAACACAGCAAAGACACTGCTGGTGTAAAGATATTTTCTCATACTCAACAGTTCAGAATAGTAGTAATCTTCACCAAAAAAAAGATTTATTTTGATCTTGTTGTCTGAGTCAATTGGAAAAATATCTTCCATGGAGGTTCTATGGACAAAAGGTGTGTTTTGATCAGTGCTTCTGATGATCTGGTCATTGACTTCTGCTTCCACGATGATTTCCGGAGTATCGGAAAAAGACTTTAAGAGGTCAGGCGTGATATGAACGGTAATACAGATCATACCAACGTCAATATTATCGTATTGCTGAATGGTTCGTGAAAGGACAAAGCTTGGCAGTCCATCAACCTTCACAACACCGAAAAATTTTTTTTTGCCCATGGTCTCATTAAAGTAATTTTCCGGGGCGATACTGTCCCCAAAGCGATATTCATCTGGTGCCCTGGCAATTACCAGTCCCGAAGTATCTGCAAATATAACTGAATCAATGGGATTGATAAAATTATTACTCATATCAAAAAGCGTCTCATTGTCCGCCTTTTCCAGTGCTCTGGATACCTCTTCTGATTCTGAGAGGACAGATGCAGCTGTTTCCATTTGGGAAATGATTTGATTAATAGTTTTTTGAACCCCTGTGGTTTTGAGTTCATAATTATGGTTCAGAGCTGAACTATAATTTTCAACGGTGCTTTGTATCTGGAGTAGACCAATACTGAAAAGCATAATTAAAGGTAGTAAGGCAACTGCCAGTATTTTGGTGTATAAAGACATAATTTAATTTAGTGCCCGCCTTATAGAATCATAGAATTGATCATCTTTTACATCAAACCCGGCTGCATTCCAACCAAGGTTTTCCTTCATGGACTGATTAAATGGGTGATTTTCAGGCATGGCCTTTAATATCTGTTGGTACAAGAGAATTTTTTTTATGGAAACACTATCTGATGCCATAATAGGATCAAGGGGAATGGGTTTTGATTTTTCAATAATCGTAAAGATATTACCATGTTTTTTTATTGCAGAGAAATAAGTGCCGTCTGAAACAGCACCTATATCTATTGATCCTTTCACCAGAGCCTCAATAACTCGATCATGTTTTTTAAGAAAAAAGACTTTCTGGAAAAATGTATCTGGAATTATTTTTTTATTGAGGAGCATCATCTGGGGAAAGGCATATCCAGAAGTAGATCCCTGATTTGTGAATGCGAATTTTTTATTTTCTGCATCAAAAATCGTTTTGATATGGGAGGATTTCAATGAGATAATGAGAGATTCGTAATATGGGGTAACTTTTCCGGTTTCATTGTTTTTTTCCATATAGGTGGCGACATATTGTAACGTCGGATTTTCTGCCTTCATTTTGATGTAATTAATGGGGTTTATCCATGCCAGTTGGACATATTTGTTTTTAAGACGTTCGGATAATTCAGCATAATCTCTTGTTACAACCGCAATGAATTTATCACCACTTTCCTGGGTGAGATATTCAGCCATGAGCTTCATGGGGATGATCAGCTTTTGGGGATGATTGGATGGGTAGATCGCTAGTTTATACGTGTCTGCATGGGACAGGTTTGATAAAAGCAGGAATAAAAAACAGGTGATAATTTTAAGTCTCATAGATTTTTCCCTCCAGCTTTTGTGAGTTATAACTTAAACATCGAAAATAAGCATTCGGGCTTGCTCATAATGGGTCAACGGGGTCAGACTTGTGTTATTGGCGTTATCTTTTCACAGCCTGCGCAAAGCCCAAATATATCGATAATGCCAATAACCTAAGCCTGACCCCGCCCCAAAAGTGGCCAATGTTGTGATCAAGCCCGTAATGCATTCATTTGAGACTATCATAAATGGGCGCTTCATGTGAAGCAAGTATTAATTCAAAAGGCCTGGCCCCTCCCTGAAGTAAGCCCTTAATTTACGACATCCAGACAATGATGCAGATGGGTTTTTACAGCTTCGTCTTGATTATTGCATGGAATTAGAGCGAGAATTTATGAAATCCAATGATGTGGTGCCTCCATTGGATCGGGAGATGCGTCCTTCTCCCATCGACACCGGAGAATCCGACTTGATCAGTCGGGTCAACGGGTTGCCGAAATTTGAAGAAGCTGACCTGTTCAGATAGTTATCTTTTGCTGAGCATGGCCTAACGGTCCGGTGTGCAATGTGGGCCAACCGCCTGACCTCCACCTCCCTCCTGGAGGGACTGCAATGGGCAAGGCAGGCAGCAGACCACATTCATCAAACCTTTACTGAAATCGATGTAAGACGATTGGCCCAGATTCCCGCCTGGCAGCAGCCCAGTCAAGTGGAAGATTTTGATCCGATTCTAACATATGCCAGGAGTGGAACAGGAACGTTTATTTGTTCGCGTTTTATTCTGGGGCTATTGGCTGATATCAGCTGTGTTTAAAAATTTTAAATAATCCTCTCTACAGGGTGAAAATACTTCAATGGCCACTGAATTTTCAAGTATTTCTGCTTTATGTTTTATATTTGATGCTATATTCCAGCTGTCTCCTGGATGCAATTCTTTTGAATTTTCCCCAATAAATAAGCGTATTTTTCCGGATACTAAATATCCGGTCTGTTCATGTTCATGCTGGTGCTCAATGAGTTGAGCATTTTTTTCCAGCACAAATTCTGTCATTAACGTGTCCTTTCCATAACAAATTGTTTTGACTTTGATTCCAGGAATTACTTCTGTGTAGCCCAGGCTTGTTTTTTTTCCAAACATAGATGCCTCTTATCCTTTAATGTAGGTGTTAACGATTTGTTGAGGTAAGTTCCTCAATTCCCTGAATTTGATGGTTCCGTTTTCCATTATTGCGCTTTTTAGCCGTTTGAAAAAGCGATTTTTGAAAAAAGCCTGATCCCCTTGACCCAACAATTCTGACGAGTGTCCCATCTTATGAGCAAGCCCACAATGCTTAAATCAGAAAGTTCAATGGAGATCAAGCCCGCAAATTCATAGATTAATGCGTTGCCAATGCATGGTGATAGTGATAGTGCTTTGAAGGCATGATATTGATTGGTCCACGCAACTTAAGCTGACACGCCATGTGCACAAGGAGACAAGCATGCACCAAAAAAATAGAATTCTTCCAGAAGCGTTAATCATGGAATACACCCCGGAGCAGATGCCCTTTAAAGACACGTCCGAATTGTCCCCCCTGGATCAGGTGATTGGCCAGCGACGGGCGGTGGAAGCCATTTCCTTTGGCCTGAACATGAAGGGGTGTGAGTACAATATTTTTGTCACAGGTCTTGAAGGAACTGGAAAAACCACCATCCTCCAGCGTATCTTAAATGAGCATGCCGCACAGTTTGATACCCCGCCGGATCTTTGCATGGTTAACAATTTTGAGGATCCCTATTGCCCCATTGTCATGGAGATACCACCGGGCACGGCCCTGCAGTTCCGTAGAAACATGAAGCGATTTATCCAGTCGCTGAGGGTGAAAATTCCGCTTCTTTTTGAAAGCGATATCTTCCAGGAAAAACAGAAGCTCATTGAGCAGGAGCACATCCAAGCCCAGGACCAGGTGTTTGAAAAGGTGGACGCCCTTGCCACCTCTTTATCCCTTGATATTGTCAAAATCGAAGATGGATATGAGATTGTGCCTGTGGAAGGGGGAAAACAGATTTCGGATGAAACTTATGAAGGATTTGATGCGGAAAAAATAAAACAGATAGAAGATAATACCCGCCAGGTGACCACTGCCCTGAATGAGGCTCTGCATGAGGTCAGTAAAAACAACGAACAGATAAAACTCACCGTTAAGAAAATAATATCAGAGGAAGTGGAGCGTCTCATTTCAGAAGAGATTGACCCCATTCGGGATCATTTCAAGGAATGCCAGGCGGTTTTGACCTATCTCGAAAGGGTCAAGGAAGATATTATAGAACATATTGCCATGTTTCCGGGCATCAGAAATCCTGAGGCTGACACGGAAACCGGCTCTAATTTCAAGGAGATGGCCGAAGCCATCGTTAAAAAATACGAAGTGAATGTGCTGGTGGATCGCAGGCGAGAAAAAGGTGCCCCTGTGGTATTTGAGTCCCATCCCACCTTTAAAAATCTGTTCGGTTCCATTGAGAAAAAACCGGTGATGGGTTCTATTGTTGCGGATTTTACCATGGTTCAGGCGGGATCTGTACTGCACGCCAACGGGGGATATTTGGTCATCCAGATTGAACCGTTGCTGACATCTCCCTATATCTGGGAAACCCTGAAAACCACCCTTCGAAACAGTTCCTTACGGATTGAAGACGGACCGGAACAGTCCGCCCAGGGTATGGCCTCCCTGAAGCCCGAGCCCGTTAAGATTGATCTCAAGGTGATCCTGGTGGGCGGTTATGCGCCCTTCCAGCTGCTTCAGAGTGCTGATTCCCGGTTTAATAAGATTTTCAAGGTCCGAGCGGATTTTGATCACGAGGCCTGGTGCACGGATGAAACTCTTTTGCTCTATGCCCGGTTCATCGCCGGAGCCTGCCGGAAAAACAATTTAAGTCCGTTTACCCGGGACGGGGTGTGGGCAAGCATTGAATATGCCAAACGCCTTGTGGCTGACCGGCGAAAACTGTCCCTTCGATTTGGTATGATTCTTGGCATGTTGAAAGAGGCCGATTACTGGGCCAGGCAGGATAAGGCGGAAAAAATATCTGCAGATCATGTTTACAAGGCCGTTTCCCAGCATCGTTTCCGCTACAACCTATATGAAGATAAAATGCTGGAACAGTTTGATGATCAATCCGTTTTGATGGATGTGGTGGGAAAGGAGATCGGACAGGTTAATGCCCTTGCCGTCTATGACATGGGGGACATCGCCTTTGGCAGACCCACCCGCATCACGGCGGAATCTTACATGGGCACCCCCGGTATCATCAATGTGGAACGTGAGGCCAGCCTTTCCGGTGAAACCCATGACAAGGGCATGATGATTGTGTCCGGTTATCTGGGACGGATGTTTGCCAGAAAATATCCCTTGAGTGTGAGTATCTCCATCACCTTTGAACAAAGCTATGACGGCATTGACGGGGACAGTGCCTCTTCCACGGAATTGTACGCTGTGTTGTCAAGCCTTTCCGGTATTCCCATCCGCCAGGATATTGCCGTAACGGGTTCAGTGAACCAGAAGGGCGAAATCCAGGCAATTGGCGGAGTGAATGAAAAAATTGAAGGTTTTTTTGATGTCTGTGCAAAAAAAGGCAGGCAGGATACCCAGGGTGTGATGATTCCGGCGGCCAATGTCAATAATCTGGTGCTGAGACAGGATGTACTCCGGGCCATAAAGGAAAATCGGTTTCACATTTACAAGATCAGCCGTATTGAAGAGGGCATTGAGCTGCTCACCGGTATGCCGGCAGGCCTGGCAGACAAGGATTGTCAATATCCCAAAGATACGGTATTTGGAAAGGTTCAGGAACGGCTTGAAGCCTATCATCAGCTTTCATTGTCCTATGGCAGCGCTTGATGATCGCAAAAAGCTTCCATGCCTCAAACCTGACGTGGACCCATTCCCATTTTCCCTAAGTTGCCCATGTTGTGACCACGCCCTGACCATGGAGCGGTTCCTAAATATTTATCAAGATTTTAAAATCGTATTGACAACGGACTCGATCAATTTTACACAGGTGGTGTCAGTTTTGGGAAAAAATATGATTTTAAAATATTGAGGTGATATCATTCAACAGATTCATACAGTTAAAGAGATGATGCGGTATGCCGATACCCAGCGTCAGAATAAACGTACCATTGCATTTGTTCCCACCATGGGATTTCTTCACAGGGGTCATCTGACATTAATGGAGACGGCAAAGAAGCACGCCGATGATCTGGTGGTGAGTATTTTTGTCAATCCGGCCCAATTTGGCCCCAACGAAGACCTGGCCACCTACCCCAGAGCTTTAAAAAAAGACCTGGAGCTGTGTCGGGAGATGGGGGTATCGGCTGTTTTTACACCGGAGGTTTCGGAAATATATCCCCAGGATTTCCAGACCTATGTGGCCCTGGAAAAATTGCCTCTACATCTTTGCGGTCTTTCCCGGCCTGTATTTTTCAGGGGTATTGCAACGGTGGTTTCCAAGCTGTTTAATATTGTAAAACCCCACATTGCGGTGTTTGGTCAGAAGGATTTCCAGCAGTTGACAATTATCAGGCAGATGGTAAAGGATTTAAGCTTTGATATTGATATCGTGGGGGTCCCCATTGTCCGGGAAGATGACGGGCTTGCCATGAGTTCCCGTAATAAGTATCTCACGGAGACCCAGCGTCCCAATGCACTGTTGCTGCATCGTGCGCTTGTGACATCCCAGGGAATGATAGCACGGGGAGAAACCGATGCCGGTGTGGTGTCAGACCAGGCGAAAAAATTGCTGACGTCTTGCCCGGATATCACCATTGATTATGTCTCTGTCTGCGATCCAGACACCCTGGATGAGGTGGGGAGCATCACAGGTCCGGTATTAATGGCCATTGCCGTTACCCTTGGTAAAACCAGACTCATTGATAATATGGTCCTCACCCCTCCCGGTTGTTAAAAAAATAAGGGGCTTGGTCACAACATGGACCTCTTTTAAGAGGGATCTGCTTTGTCATTTTTTTTTACACTTTGTAAAAAGTAATGTCTGCTTCCTTCCCGGCACGATCCATCTCGTACCCAAGCCCGTAAAAAATAATGCATGCCCCCGTTGCTCCAGCAACGGTTACGCCCCCCTCCCATAAGCTGCCTCTTTATCTCTTATCTGCCCTGATGCGGGGCATCTGTTTTGCTCCTCTGGCATCTGTTTTGCTTAAGGATATGGACAATGTAAAGAAATATCAGATTCATTCCACATCTATTTGAAAGGACAGAACATGGCAAACAGTTTGTACATAACTCCCACGGAAACCCGGTGTGGTAAATCCCTGATCGTAATTGGTATCATGCAGCTTCTGTTAAAAGACATTCGTAAGGTTGGGTTTTTCCGCCCCATCATTAATCCTCCTGTCAGCAATGGTAAAGATTACGATATAGATCTTGTGTTATCCTATTTTTATCTCGGGCTTCGCTATGAAGAGACCTATGCCTATACCATGGAAGAGGCAAAAAAAATGATCAACGCCGGACGGCAGTCGGAAATGATGGAGACAATATTAAATAAATACAAGCAACTTGAAGAAAAATCCCGATTTGTGCTTTGTGAGGGAACGGACTTTGCGGTGGGTAATGAGGCCTTTGAGTTTGACATCAACGCAGATATCATGGCTGACCTTGGCACCCCTGCCATCGTAATTTCAAATGGGTATCAAAAATCCATGGACGAGCTGATCAGCTCCAACCAGTTGTCCATAGAAAGCCTTCAAGCAAAAGGGGTGGACGTGCTGAGCCTTGTTGTGAACCGGGTGGCCCCCAATTGTCTTACATCTTTAAAGGAGGGCTTTAAAGGTGCCTCCCATTTGTCTGACTGCCTTATTTATGCCATTCCGGAACTCGATACCCTTAGCCGACCAAGCATGTGGGATGTTCAAAAATATTTTGATGCCGAGATTCTTTATGGCAAGGAGGCCATGGACAACCAGATTTCAGATTACATCATTGCCGCAATGCTTGCCCCCAATTTTCTTAATCACATTAAAAAGGACAGCCTTGTGGTAAGCTCTGGTGATCGTTCCAGCATTGTTTTAACAAGCCTTGCCTCCAGATATTCTTCCGCCTATCCCGATATTTCCGGCATTATGATCACCGGGGGTATACCCATACCGGATACTATTGTACGCCTGATAGATGGCTGGAAAGGGGTTCCCGTGCCCATTATTCAGACCCGGGGTACCAGCTATTGCACGGCCATGGAGCTGAATCATCTATATGGAAGGATATCTCCGGAAGACCCCAGAAAGATTGCCCTGGCTCTGGGAACTTTTGAGGCCCATGTGGATGCAGAGGCGTTGAGACATAAACTGTCTGCCAGAAAATCTATCCGGATTACCCCCCAGATGTTTGAATACAGCCTCATTGAAAAGGCAAAAAAGAAGCGACAGCATATCGTGTTGCCGGAGGGTATTGGAGAAAGAATTCTGAGGGCTGCGGATATTCTCCTGCGACGTTCATTTTGCGATATTACCCTGCTTGGGAAAGAGGATGCGGTACATAAAAAGATCAAGGAACTGGGGTTGAATCTCTCCAGGGCAACCATCATACAGCCGGATAAAAGCCTTTTTCTGGAAGACTATATTAATACTTACTACGGGTTAAGAAAGGCAAAGGGGGTCACCATGGAAGTGGCCAGGGATACGATGATGGACCCCACCTATTTTGGTACCATGATGGTCCATAAGGGACATGCTGACGGTATGGTGTCCGGCTCCATGAATACCACTGCCCACACTATTTTGCCGGGATTTCAAATTATCAAAACCCGTCCCGGTATTTCCATTGTATCGTCGGTGTTTCTCATGTGCCTTAAAGATCGGGTGCTGGTGTTCGGCGATTGTGCCATAAATCCAAATCCCACAGCCGAGCAACTGGCTGAAATAGCCGTTATTTCGGCAAAGACAGCAGCCGTGTTCGGCATTGAGCCCCGGGTTGCCATGCTGTCTTACTCCACCGGTTCTTCGGGCACCGGGGTGGATGTGGACAAGGTTATCAAGGCCACTCGCATAGCCAGGGAGATGGATCCTTCATTGTTGCTTGAAGGTCCCCTGCAGTACGATGCGGCCATTGATCCTGAAGTGGCAAAAACAAAATTACCCGATTCCAGTGTGGCGGGTCGGGCTACGGTGTTTATCTTTCCGGATTTGAATGCGGGTAATAATACCTACAAAGCGGTTCAGCGGACATCGGAAAAGGTTGTGGCCATCGGACCGATACTCCAGGGTTTGAACAAACCCATAAATGATCTCAGCCGGGGATGTACCATTCCGGACATTGTCAACACCGTTGCCATAACCGCCATACAGGCCCAGGCTGGTAAAAGTCTTTGATAGCCACAAGCGATAATTTTACCCCCATGTTTTTTTACTTATTTCCCGGGTTTGACAAACAGCCAGAGGACAACTGCACAGGCAATGGAGCCTATCCCAAACACAGATACACCGAAGATCTGGGGAGACGCCTTAAAGCTTAAGAGAAGAGCAGATGCAATAATAAGGGCAGAAATAATCATGGCCACCGAGCGTTTGTGGCTCTCCCGGGAATAAGCCCCCAGAATTTTGTCCAGCTTTTGGATATCAAATCCCAGGACAAATTTACCCTTTCTTGCCTGGCGGATGATGGCAATGCTGTCCCGGGGAATTTCCTGGAGCAATTGAAGGGATTCAACGGAAAGTCTGGAAAGATCTTCGGAAATACGCGACAGGGACATCCGCTCCATCTTTTTTTTCTTGATAAAGGGTGCTGCATAGCCAACCATGTCAAAATCTGGGTCAAGTTTCTGGGCAACCCCTTCCACCGCTGCAAAGGACTTCATCATCAAAAACGTATCCGGATAGAGTCGGAGCTTGTGTCTGGCCGTAATCTTTAAAAGATCCTGCAGCAACCGTCCCATATTGATATGTTTTAATGCCTTGGTCAGATATTGGGCGGTGAATGTGGATATATCCCGTTCCAGAAAACGCATGTCCGGTTCATCGTCATATTCGGTGAGTTCCAGCAGGTAGTGGCAGGTTGCCGAGGGATTTTCCGTCACAACACTTGCGATCAGGTCAATAAACACCTCTCTGGCCCGGCGATCCATGAATCCCATCATCCCGAAATCAACGGGTCCCAGTACATTATCGGGCAGTACAAAGAGATTACCCGGGTGAAGATCGGCATGGAAAAAACCGTATTCAAACACCTGTTTTAAGATCAGGTCTGCCCCCCGCCGGGTCAATATTTTTCGATCCATACCGTGTTCATCAAGGAGGTCTATCTCTGAAATTTTGATTCCCTGGATATATTCCATGGTCAACACGGTATCTGTGGTTTTATCTAGATAGACCTTGGGGATATGAATGGTGGAATCAAACATAAACTGCCGGGCCACCCGCTCCATATTGGATGCTTCCAGGGTGTAAGTCATCTCTTTGTCCAGGGTTTCGGCAAATTCTTCAACGATTTTTACGGGTCGGAAAAAGGACAGATCTTCGATATGACGTTCTATCAAGGTGGCCAGATGGTTCATAATTTCAAGATCCACCGTGATATTCTTTCTGATATCCGGGCGCTGGATTTTTACGGCAACCTGTTCACCGGTTTTTAATTTTGCCAGATGAACCTGTCCGATGGATGCAGAGGCAATGGGCTCTCTTTCCATGGAAGCAAAGGGATTGTTATCATCGCCAAAGGCCTTGGCCACGGTTTTTTCAACATCTGAAAAGGGAAACTCTGGTACATTGTCCTGGAGTTTTTCAAGTTCAAAGATAAACTCCAGGGGAATCAGATCGGGGCGGGTGGAAAGAATTTGTCCGAATTTAATAAAGGTTGGACCAAGCTCTTCAAATAGAAGCCTTGTACGTTGGGGTGGGGTTAACCGTTCAACCTGTGCGGGTTTGGCCTTAGAAATCATTTTTAGACCAATCTCAAGATATTGGTCAATATTTAAGGCCTCAATAATATGGCCGAATCCATACTTGAACAGAATGGTTAATATCTGACGGTAACGGGTGATGTTTCTGTAAGTTCGTCCTACAACATCAAAATCTCTCAGGGTCAGCATAAAAGATACCGTTTTTCATCAAGCCCTAAAAATTTGTTGTCCGTATTTTTTCCCAATGTTTGAGATGCATTCTGCCACATGGGGATTGCTGTTCCCATTGCCCTCATATGATCAGTCTGATCAGAGTTTTTCAATGGTCTGCTTAAACAGCGGATAAACAAGTTCCTGGTTTTTTTTTTCATAAAGCAGATCAAGATGATGGACTCCGTAAATAATAAAATCGATCAGCTGGGTCTGTTCCGGCAAGATCTTTAGTCTCTTTCAAATTCTTCACCCGGTCAAGCCGGTACACTTTTTTGTGTTTGTGAGGATAAAATGAACTATAGCGTATATTTTCAAGGGGGGCAAGGCAGTCCTTGGTACCCCAGAAATGTAATATGGAGATGTCTTTGGAAAAAAGGAATGGTGGCGGGTATGGGGCAAGGTTTGAATATGATATAAAACATTGTTTTTTTTAATATTTCTAGATGAGGATGATAAGTTTTAAGTGTTTGGGTTTTAAAAGAATGTACTTGACATCTATGACGCATTGCATCATCTTATATGTTAATGACGCAATGCGTTATCTGGAATTCATTTTTTTTAAATATAGTTTTATGGGAGATGCTAAAGATGACCAAAGAAAAAATTGCAGAAACAACTAAAGGCCGATTCAGCTTTTACATTGCAGAAATCATGAATGGATTAAAGGTTAAACGTTGAGAAAAAAATCAAAATATACTAATAAAACTATGTTAAAAAGCAACTTGAAAATGACAGGGAGTTTATCTTGGAGCTTAAAGTTGATTCCGTTGACCCAAGACAAATTGCCCATATTATGACCAAACTCAGAAAATGAAACCCAGGAGAATAAAATGTTAAATATAAAAAAATACTCAAATGGAAGATTTTTTGATACTGTCGCAAAAGAGTATATTAAGCCGGAAAAACTGGCAGAGTTGATTAAAAAGGGTGAAGAAATTCAAGTCACTCTGGCCAAAACAGGAAAAGATATCACGGATGCCGTGATTGGACCGTTTTTGAAAAAAAAAGAGCAGAAAAAAGAAAGCTCCTTTCTTGCAACCGATAAACTGGTAAACTGGTTGGGAGAAGTTATTGATACAAAAATTGAACAGGTGATGAACGTTGTTAAATTGCCCACCAGAGAACAGGTTGCCAACTTGGATAAAAATATAAAGGAACTGAATAAAAAAATTGATGCACTAACATTATCCCGGGACAGCGCCACAACTGCAAGCACTGCAGCTTCAAAAAAAAATACTGGTTCCTCCAGGAACACTGCTTCCAAAACAAAAGGTCCCGGGAAAAAGAAATCGAACTCAATCCCGCCCGCTGACAGAAATAAAAAAGCAGCTTCGGCCCGATCCGTTGCCGGGGATAAAAAAACGGCTTCAACTTCACCCGTCACAGAAGATAAAAAACCGGTGTAAACCACATCTGCCAGTGGAAAAAGTCTGAAATAAAAATAGCATGGGGGGCATCATTGATACTGCATATTGACAAGGTCTGCCAGTCCACAGGAAACATGGCCTGGCAGACAGATAAACCAGGGTGTACGCCCATAAACCATACCCTTTGGGAGAATTAGATGCACCGTATCAAAAAATATGCAAATAGAAAGCTGTATGACACCACAGATAAAAAATATATCTCTAGAAAAGGTCTTTCAGAGTTGATCAGGCAAGACAAGGAGATCATTATCATTGATAATGAAACCGGAGAAGATATCACCGCTTCAATTGTGTCAAGCCTCATTGCAACAACAATGGGAAAAGCCGGTGATACCGTGTCATCGGGCGTTTTAATTCAGTTGTTTAGAAAAGGTGGAAACGCCCTGACAGATTATGCGAAAAAGTATGTCTCCTTCTGGCAGCGATCATTTACCATGGCGGAAGATGAAATTGATGACATGGTCAAGAAACTTGTGAAAAGTAAAGAAATATCAACATCCGAGGGGACCCGTTTAAAAAAAGAGATCATGGGTTTTACGACATCCTTAAAATGCTGGATCTCAGATGCCATTGATAGGCGATTGAAGGAAGTTTTATCTGTAACAAATCTTGCCACAAAAGATCATATTTCAGAATTGAACGCGCGTATACATGCCCTGGAAAAAAAGCTGGAAAAATTTGAAGATCTTCAGGTAAAAGAAAAAAAGGGAGCAACTAAAGCGTAAGGGGCACTCTTTTTAAAGGTCAACATTTTACAAAATGCCATGATCATGTCCGCATGGGAACCCGGCTTCCCAGAAATTCATCGGGCCAGGGCCTGAGCCCGTTGACCCAGATACTTATTACAAGTGGCACATGTCCGGGAAAATTCAGGCCCTGGAGCTGGGGCAGTATCCCTTGGCCTATATCCGGACTCAGATTCAGCTTTGGTTTGAGGAGGAGATCAAAGGAGATATTGACAGTCTCCAGTGGTGTATTGACCTGGGCCGGGGTATTCCCGGAATTGAATTGCCGGAATTAAAAAAATCAAAACTGGAGCTGAGGAAGCATATTATACCATGACCGAAGATATCAAGAAGACTACGGATAAAGAACCACTTATTCACAAATATTTCTCTGATTGTGCTCGACGTTATCCCCAGGAAAAAGCTGTTATCTGTGGCAAAGATGTGCTTACCTATCGTGAATTGGATCATCTGTCCAATAAATTGGCCCGCTATCTTTTGCATAAAGAAGAAATCAAGGGACCGGTGGGCATTGCCATGGGACGAACCCTGGACCTGGCCATCGCCATCATGGGGGTACTTAAGGCTGGTAAAACCTACATGCCCCTGGATCCCTCCTATCCTAAGGAGCGCCTGGATTTTCTTGTCAAGGACAGCGGCATGTCATTGGTGCTCAGCGTCTCTGAGCAATTACCCACACTCGACCATTTGAAAATCCGCTGCCTGTTCCTGGATACAAATAAAAAGGAAATCGATGAGGAGGCTGTGGCCCCACCTTCTGTAATGGTTACCGGTGAGGATACAGCCTATGTGATCTATACCTCCGGTTCCACAGGACGTCCCAAAGGGGTGTGCTGCCATCATAAAGGCGTGATAAATCTGCTGGCGGATTTTCAGAGCCGTCAACCCATTGGTGCGGGAGATCGAGGAAGCTGGTGGACCAGCCTCAATTTTGATGTTTCAGTCTATGAAATTTTTGCACCGCTGACTTCAGGAGCAACCCTTCTTATGGTGCCAGAGGCTGTTCGTGTGGATCCACCCGCCCTCATGGACTGGCTTTTCAAAAGAGATGTCACCAGTGCATACCTGCCCCCCATGATGGTGGCGGATCTGGAAAACTGGGTTCGCCATCATCCCGGTCAATGTACGTTAAGACGTTTACTGCTGGGGGTGGAGCCCCTGTCAGAAGATCTGTTAAATGCCATTGACACCCAGGTACCGCATCTTCTTATCATCAACGGTTATGGCCCCACAGAAACCACTGTATGCGCAACGCTGTATAATGTCGGTCCTGAAAATCTCTCCCATAAAACCGTTCCCATTGGCAAACCGGTACGCAACATGCATCTGCACCTGCTGGACCCCCGGGAACAACCGGTGCCGGATGGAAAAACAGGGGAAGTTTGGATTGGCGGCACAGGAGTGGCACATGGCTATTTAAACCGGCCAGAGCTGACCGCCGAGCGGTTTCGACCAGATCCCTTTTCAAAAGATCCCACAGCCCGTCTGTATCGAACCGGTGATATGGCCTTTAAGCTGTCAGACGGCAACTTTATGTTTGTGGGCCGTGAGGATTTTCAGGTCAAATTTCACGGCCATCGTATTGAACTGGGTGAAATCGAGGCGGTACTGCGTCAACATCCCAATATCCGGGAAACCTCCGTACTGCTCCGGGAAGATGAGCCTGGACGTAAACAGCTGACAGCCTACCTCGTTTGCAAAATAAAAGAGCCGGTTCCAGTCAGTGAATTGAAACAATTTTTAAAAGAGAATCTTCCCCGGTACATGCATCCATCGGTGTATGTTTTTCTGGACAGAATGCCAGTCACCCCAAATGGCAAAACAGATCGTAATGCTTTGCCCGCCCCTGATCCGGACTCGGTTAAAAAACAGATGAACACCGTTCATGAGGTGCCCGCATCTGATATGGAAAAAAAATTGAGTGCCATTTTTGAAAAAATCCTGCACCTGAGAGGGGTGGGCATTCACGATGATTTCTTTGATCTGGGGGGAGATTCCCTTTTGGCCACCCGTGTATGCTCGGCCATTCTCAATGATTTAAAGGAGCCGCTGGCCCTGACCGAATTTTTTCAAGGACCCACAATAAGAGATATTGCACAGAAATTACATCTTTCCCGGGAATCGCTCCCCACAGAACCGGCAGATGTTATCTTGCCCGTTCAGGTAGAACCTCGTCAGTTCCCGGCATCCTCCACGCAAAAGGGGATCTGGCTGCTGCATCAAATGGACCCCAGGAGTATGGTTTATAATATTCCTCTGATCCTGACGATCAAAGGATCTCTTGATTCGGGGTGCCTTCACCAGGCCGTTGACTATATGGTGCGCCGATACGAAATCCTGCGAACCGGCTTTGCCATTTCCGAACAAGGAGTGACTCAAAAAGTTCATTCAGAACTCTCCGTGGATATGCCGGTCCTGGATCTGTCCCATATGACGGAGCCCGAGCGTAACGCCCAATGGAAACGCATCCTGGTCGACACCGGTGAAACCCCATTTGATCTTTCCTGCCTTCCGCTCATGAAGATGGTTCTATTAAAAATGGCCCGGGAAGATTTCAGACTGCTATTTTGTATCCACCACATCATCATTGACGGGTGGGGTGCCGGCATTTTTTTCGGGGAGTTGTTCAAGGTATATGAAGCCCTGACCCGGCATGAACCCCTTTTATGCCCCCCCCCGTCGTTTCAGTACGGAGAGGTCGTGCTGTGGCAGGAAAAAAGGCGGAAGCAGGATGCCGTAACCTCCCACCTGGATTATTGGATATATCAACTCAGAGAGCCTCGGTTACCGTTGAACCTGTTTGTGGCAAAACCACGTCCCCGGGTTGCATCTTTTAAAGGGGATCGTCATCCCATTATCCTGGACCGGGACATTACCAAAGCATTAAAAACCCTGGCCAGCCAAGAGAATGCAACCCTTTTCATGGTGCTGCTGGCGGCATTCAAGGGATTACTTTTCAGTTATTCCGGTGAGACAGATATCATTGTGGGTGCCACCGTTGCCAACCGGAATCATCCCCAACTGGAAAAGGTAATCGGTGCGTTAATCAATTCCCTGGCCATGCGAACGGATCTATCTGGAAACCCCAGCTTTCGGGAACTGGTAAAGCGGGTTCGACGCACTGCCCTTGAGGCCTATGACCACCAGGATGTCTCTTTTGACCTTGTTACAAAAACACTCAACGCCGGACAGGAAGGGGGGGGAATCCCCATATTCCGGGTGCTGTTTATTTTACAGAATACGCCGTCATCCCACCTGACTCTCAAAGATATCAGCTGCACCTACGAAGAAGTGGGAAACCGAACCGCAAAACTGGATATTTTGCTGAACCTGGAAGAGAAGACAGACCATCTGGAGGGCTGGTTTGAATACAACCGGGACCTTTTTGATGAAAATACCATCACACAGATGACACTGGATTTTAAAGCCCTTTTAGACCATGTATCAACAGATACGGATGCTGCCCTGTCCGAGATTGAAAAGCCCATCCGGTCACGTCTTAAAACCTTATACCCGGCACAGATGGAAAAAAAATTCAGCGCATTTATCATTGGGGAGGGCTCGTTGCCCCGTATGTGTGCGGAACTCCTTTTAAAAAAAGGCTGGACCCTTTACGGCATAATTTCTCCAGATGAAGAGAACCGCCGTTGGGCAAAAAACAACGGAATCTCTGCATTTGGGACACAATCAGATATTAACGACCTGTTACAAAGAGTTTCTTTTGATTACCTGTTCAGCATTGTCAACAGTTGTGTATTGGGCCCTGATATCTTGAAGCTTCCCCGGCGTTACGCCATCAACTACCATGATGCGCCCCTGCCGCGCTATGCCGGTATGTACAGCACCGCCTGGGCCATCATGAACAATGAAAAAGCCCACGGCATCTCCTGGCACAAAATGGTAGAAAGCGTGGATGCCGGTGATATTCTTGAACAGCAGATGGTGACACTGGATCAGGATGAAACCTCCCTCACGCTGAACGGCAAATGTTACGGGGCTGCGCTTCAAGCATTTGAAATTCTTGTTGATAAACTGGGGAAAGATAAAGCGATTCTGCAACCCCAGAATTTAAATCTAAGAACCTGTTACAGCCTGTACCGGAAACCGCCATCAGCCGGTGTGGTTATGTGGGACCATGGTGCCAAAAAAATTCATGCCATGGTGCGTGCCCTGAATTTCGGTCCCTATGACAATCCACTGTGCCTGCCAAAACTGTTGCTTGGCAACCGGATGTTTATCGTGGCAGAAACCTCTCCCATGGAAACCGGGTCAAAAAAGCCGCCCGGAACCATTGTGAAGCTGGATGACGAGTCGTTGAGGGTGGCAACGGGTTCCGGGGATCTGACCATAGGATCCATTAAAACCATGAGCGGAACGCCTTTGACGATGAGTCAATGGGCCCAGGACCTGGGCGTTGCCCCCGGTGACCGCCTGCCACCTGCCCAAAAGGAAGTTGTGAAGGCCTTTGAGGGCTATTACCTTGAAATCTGCCGCCATGAGGCGTTCTGGGTTCAGAGGCTGTCGGCTCTCACCCCCCTTGATCTTCCCATCAAACCCTCAAAAAAAACAAATACAAATATTGCCTGTACCACCTTTCTGCCGGTGGCAGTTTCCCATGCCGGAGATGTTTTATGGTCTGGGGACCAAGAGAAAGAAAATGGGCCACTACTGGCCGCCTTTGCGGTTTTTCTCGCCCGGTATTGCCAGGCAGATGAATTTGATCTGGGTTTCCGACACCCCGGTATTTGCAGACAAGCCTCTGGAATGCCGGATTGTTTTGCATCCTACGTTCCCCTGCCTGTGCAGGTGGATACGGACCAGACCTATTCCGATTTCAGCAAACGCCTGGGGAGTAAAATTCATCAGACAATTCAACATCAGACGTTTTTGCAAGATATCACCTTACGATATCCGGTGTTGACAAAAAATGAATTCATACAAAGCGCATACGCATATGCCCTGGCCCTTGAAACGGTGGAAACCTTTGCCGGGTATGTAATGGCTCCTGGTACTGATATGGTGTTCGTGGCTTCGGTAAAGGAAAAAGAGTGCCGTATTTATTATGATGCCACTGTTTTGAACCCTGTAGAAATTCAGGAATTGATTCGTCGTTTCAGCATATTTTTGACCGGATTGATAGAGGCAGGTGAAGATCCGGTCTCCAGTATCCCCCTGATTACCGGTGAAGAGTATCGCCAGCAGATTACGACATGGAATGAAACTGAAATATCGTTGCCCGAAAAACCATTTGTGCATCAACGATTTGAAATTCGGGCAAAACAGATGCCCAACGCACTTGCGGTGCTCCATGGTGAAGAAAAAATAACCTATGGTGAGCTGAATAGTCGGGCCAACCGCCTGGCCCGAACCCTTCAACAAAAGGGAGTTAAGCAGGATGTGCCGGTTGGAATCTTCATGAAACGATCGGTTCATATGATCACCGCTGTTTTGGGCATATTAAAGGCCGGAGGAGCCTATCTTCCTCTGGATCCCCAGTATCCCGCCGATCGCATTGCCCTGATGCTCAAAGATTCCGGCGTGCAGACAGTGCTTACCCAGCAAATCCTTGTCCCCGAGCTTGAGCCGTTCAACATCCAAATGCTGGCCATGGAAAACGTATCTGAAATTTCAAAAAATGAATCGTCTGAAAATCTTGATTATGACACCCGGCCCGGGGATCTGGCATATGTGATTTATACATCTGGCTCCACCGGAACACCCAAGGGGGTCATGGTAATGCACGGCGGGGTGGCCAATCACGCCATGGCAGTGGCTGAACGATTTGGGATCAGCCCCGACGACCGGGTGGCCCAGTTTTTTTCCATCAGTTTTGACGGAGCGGTGGAGGAACTTTTTATGACCCTGATCCAGGGTGCATCCCTTGTGCTGCTTCCCTTTGCACCACTTCCATCCATGGAGGTGTTCATGGAGTGGGTCAAAACTTCAGGCATCACGGTTCTGGATCTTCCCAGTGCCTTCTGGCACGAATGGATGCACTGGCTTGCAGATGCAAACGTTCCTGTTCCCCGGGGCCTTCGGGTTGTGATCGTGGGCGGAGAACAGGCATCAGAATCTGCTTTTGCCATATGGGTCAAGCATACCAATGGACAGGTTCGGTGGTTTAATACCTATGGTCCCACTGAAACCACAGTGATATCCACGCTTCTGGAAGCGAACCCGGGGCATTGTAAAAAAACGGGGAGCTGCCTGTCCATTGGACGTCCCATTGCCAACACGCGGATTTACGTGGTGGACGCACACCTTCAACCGGTGCCCGTGGGAATCCCTGGAGAGATGCTCATTGGCGGTGCTGGTGTGGCCCGGGGCTATCTCCATCGACCGGAACTCACCTTGCAAAAATTCATTCCAGATCCCTTTGAAAAGGGCAGAACTGTTTATCGCACCGGGGACCGGGTACGGTACCGCCACGACGGGCAGATTGATTTCCTGGGACGTCTGGACGGTCAGGTTAAAATTCGTGGATTCAGGATTGAACCCGGGGAGGTGGAGGCGCTGCTTGCCAAACATCCAGCTGTGGGCCAGGGAGCCGTAACGGTTCAAACAAATCCACAGAAAGACAAGTTCCTGGTGGGGTATGTGGTTCTCCGAAGCGGCATGGCCTGGGAATCATCGGATATTTTAAATTTCTTGAAACAACATCTTCCGCCTTACCTCGTACCTGTAATACTGGTTCAGTTGAACTCACTGCCCCGGTTTCCCAATGGAAAAGTGGACCGGGCTTCCCTCCCATATCCAAAATTGACAACAATTGCAAAAAAAGACGCACAGATGTGTTGCCTGACATCTTTTGAGAAAGATATGGAGAGCATCTGGGAAGAGATACTGGGCATTTCATCAATTGGAATCCATGATAATTTTTTTGAATTGGGGGGACACTCCCTTCTGGCAGTCCGCCTCTGTTCGGAATTGGAGAAACGCCTGGGAAAACGGGTTCCGGTGCAGAACCTGTTTCAGGCACCCACCATTTCCAAGTTGTGTAAAACCCTTTCTGAGTCTAGGACACAAAAAAACTTTCATTCCCTGGTTGAAATCCAGGCAGGAGGGCATAAGCCGCCCCTGTTTCTGATTCATGTGTTGGGTTCAGGACTTCATTTCTGGAAACCCATGCTGCCATATCTGGATAAAGATCAGCCGATTTACGGTTTGTCCGTCCATTTCTCCAACGAACAATCTTCGGTTAACAATCGGGTGGAAGATCTGGCAGCCCACTACATTAATGAGATGCGGATGGTGCAACCCTGCGGCCCATATCTTCTGGCCGGTGTTTCATTTGGCGGAATGGTGGCCTATGAAATGGCTCGGCAATTATTAAAAATAGGTGAACGTCCTGTTTTTCTGGCCCTTTTGGACACGCCTGCCCCTGATGCCATTCAGTTTGCTTCGACAGGAAATCGCGCTTCAATCCATTGGCAAATGTTTAAAAAGCAGGGGCTTTCATATGTGCTTACAAAACTTGGATGGCGGATAAAACGATTCAGAAGATTCTGTCAACGGACGGTGGCCAATGGTCAAAAATTTTATGTGGACTGCTGCGAAAAAATCGGACATCCTCTAAATGCAAAACAGCGAGATTTCAAAGCCAGGTGGGAAAACCAGATAGCCATGAATCAGTATGTGCCCAAACCCTATGATGGACATACGATTTTATTTCGCAGTCAGGAACGTATTTTAGGTGTTGGTACACAAGTGGACCCTCAATTGGGATGGGGGACCTTGGTGGGAGGTGGTATTGACGTAATTGAAACTCCCAGCAGTCATTTAGGTATGCTTCAGGAACCCCATGTACGGTTTTTGGGAGAAAAAATGAAGATATCCATTGATCACTCGCTTTGTGAGTCTGGCCTTGATGATTAATACCTGATCAGCCCTGTTAAATTTTTTTGACATCCTTTGTTTTTAATTCATATTTCCAGGTCCTGTTAAATGAGCATGGATTAAGAAAATCCGATGATGCCATGCTGCGATTCCTGAATCTTTGTTGCGTTGGCTGGCAATATAACATGGCCCCTTTGGCATTTTTCCCCTTTTTCTCCCTCTTTTATCCTGATTAAAAATAAATATCCTGACGATTTCAGTACATGAAAATCAGTTTTAAGACCACGTATTATGAAAATATTTACCACCACGTCACGGTTGAAAAAGTGAATTTTGACAAAGATTTGCTGCTGTTTTTAGAATAGATATGGCATATCAGCCACATGTTCAATAAAAGACAGATCTTTGACCGTGAACACTTCTGGTCCGCTGGCCGGAGGTTGATTTTTTTCTGCATGTAATATATAGCCGTTTGGAAGTTCATGAATGCATCAATCATGAACACATTAACAATTATGCGGATACCCAGGAATCATGTTTTTATTTGTTGATAAATATCTGACATGTTTTTTTGTGAATAACAATGCTAGAAAACATGATTTTTGAGTGCTAACTGTGGAGGTGAGACGTAAATATTCGGCCAATATCCCATCTTCACCTATTTGGGGCCTGTTCACATATTATTTATGTGCAACGCAGTCCCGGGCGAATATGGGCCACAGTTCGATATTTACGCTCCAATCCGGATATTTACATGGAGAATATAAGATGCCAGACCAAATGCCAATGGATCAACGGAAATAATGTCTGCCAGATAATTTTATTACGCCATGTTATTTTGTGGTTGTGGAGAACAGATACCCCACTGATTATTAATTGATTAAACCTTTAAGGAGCACAAAATGGAAGAAACCAAAGGCGGAATTGATAAAACAATTACCATAGGAGCGGTGGTTGTCTGTTCAATTTTCATTGTGGCAACACTGATTTCAGCGGATATGGTCAAAGAAGTATTTGATAAAGTTTTCAAATTTTTCATCAGTAATTTTGGATGGGCCTATTTGTTGATTGTGGCTGGATTTGTGCTCTTTTGTTTTACCATGGCCCTGAGTAAATTTGGTGATATCCGACTTGGAAAGGACAATGAATCTGCAGAGTTCAGTCTTCCTGCATGGTTTTCCATGCTGTTTGCTGCAGGTATGGGTATTGGATTGGTTTTCTGGGGAGTGGCAGAGCCCATGTTTCATTATTCAACCCCTCCCTTTGCCGATGTAAAATCTCCCCAGGCAGCTGCCGATGCCATGCGTATTGTCTTTTTCCACTGGGGACTTCACCCCTGGGCAGGCTATGCTGTGGTGGCCCTTGTATTGGCTTATTTTCAATTTAGAAAAGGAAAACCAGGGCTGTTGAGCTGGACACTTGAACCCCTCATGGGCAAGGAGCGGGTACAGGGATGGCAGGGTAAAACCATTGACGCCCTAGCTGTGGTTGTAACACTTTTCGGGGTGGCCAACTCCCTGGGTTTGGGCGCTTTGCAGGTATGTACAGGTTTAAATAAACTATACGGAATTCCCAACAGCACCACCGCGTCAATTCTCATTATTACCGTAGTAACCGTACTCTATATTTTTTCTGCGGTAACAGGGGTTGATAAAGGCATTAAAATCTTGAGTTCCATAAACATGGTCATGGCCTTTGGTCTCATGGCACTGGTTCTTTTTTGCGGTCCCACCATCTTTATTCTTGAGTCATTGATCCAAGGTCTGGGAGATTATTTCCAAAATATTATTAAATTTAGTTTTTTTCTGGATACCACCAAGGTGGTGGAAAATCATGTGGGTTATGACTGGATGGGCAGCTGGACCCTTTTTTACTGGGCATGGTGGTTAGTGTGGGCTCCTTTTGTAGGGGCGTTCATTGCCCGGATATCCAAGGGACGCACCATCCGTGAATTTGTGTTTGGATCATTGCTTGCCCCTACTTTGCTGTGCGCCATCTGGTTCAGTATTCTTGGTGGTACAGCCTTGAATCTGGAAATGACCATGGCAGAAAGCCCCGGTATTGCAGCGGCAGCCCTTGCAGATCCAACAGCCGCCATTTTCAAGCTTTACGATTATCTTCCCATGAGCGAGATTCTTTCTCTGATCACCATGATTATTGTATGTATCTTTTTTATCACCTCTGCGGATTCGGCTACCTATGTAATTGGCGTGATGAGTTCCGGTGGCAATATCAATCCCAAAAATTCCCTTAAGGTGGGCTGGGGTATCCTCTGCAGTATCATTGCTGCCATGTTGCTTTTAACGGGGGGATTAAAGGCAGTGCAAACGGTTTCATTTATTTTCTCTCTGCCGTTTATGATATTGATGCTTTTTATGATCTGGTCATTTCTACGCTCCATAACGGCTGAATTTAAAGAACAGAAATAAGCAATTGAAAGGATTCCCCTGCACACCATCCTTGATAAGGATGAAACCGTCACCGTTTCTGGTGGCCCCCCGGCTGCCGGTTAAGTCCGCCGTTGTCCAGGCATCCTTCCAGTGACTGCCATACAATTTCCACAGGATGGCAGATGGGTTTGTCGCAGAATGCTTCCATCTGCATGGTGCAGGTGGGGCAATCTGTGACGCCTGTGGTGGCTGGGGAATTTTCCAGGCGTTGGATAAGATCTAATCCTATTTGTTTGCTGAGATTATAATTTTCAGCCATCATACCCCAGGTGCCGGCCATGCCGCAGCAGTGGGAGTTTAATACATCCACCGTCATGCCGGGAATGGCAGACAACAGTTCAATGGAGCAGCCGGCTGCCTCTTGTACCTTCAGGTGGCATGGGGTGTGATAGGCAATATGAAAGGGGATTTCTTGTTCCAGGGGTAAGCGATCCTGATGCTCCATGATCAATTGGCTCACATGTATTGTTTTGGCTGCCACCCCATGGACAGCAGCAGAGTCCATAAGATATCCCCATTCCTCTTTAAGGGCCAGGCAGCAGGATGAACAGGTGACCACAATGTAATCCACCCTGTGAAGGTATTCTCCCCATTGGTTCAAGTTCTTTTTGATGGTGCTCTGAGCCCTGTCCGTCATTCCCTTGGAGAGCATGGGAAGGCCGCAGCAGTGCTGGGCTGGTACATGAACATTCATACCCATGGCGGTGAGGGTGTTAATGCATGCCATGCCTATGCGGGGGCGGATATAACCGGCATAACAGCCCGTGAAAAATAGAACGCTGGGACCTTGGGAACCAGGCTTCCGGCTTTGTCTTTTTTTTCCTGACGGTTGAATGATGCCTTGATGCCGGTCATGGCGATCAAGAATATCAGCCCCCTTTTTTTCCCCGGAGGTTACAGGGAAAAGAAGGGTTTCAAGGGATTTCTCGGCAAATGGAATCATGGCCCTTCTGGATGAAATCCCCAGGATCTTTTCCCCCATCTGTCTGGTGATGGGCCATTCCATCAGAGGGACCATAAGGTTTGAGAACCGGCCCAGGTGTCTTGCAGCAGGTTCCAGGGAGGTGAGTATCCTGTTCACAGCAGTCGGTCCAAATTTTGCTGTATAAGCGGCCTTGGCCGCCATGACCATTCGGGGAATATTGACCCCCGATGGGCATTCATTATAGCAGCTGCCGCAGTTGATGCACTGGTTGATTACATGGAAAAGTCCCTGGGAAAAGGCCTCCTCCTCTGCAATGGCCCCACTGATCAATGCCCTTAATATGTTGGCCTTGGCCTTGGGGGCGGCGGCCTCATCCCTGGTGAACTTGTATACCGGGCACATGCGTGTGGCCGTGGTGACGGTGGTACACTTGGAGCAGCCGTGGCATTTTTCCACCTCCTCTATAAAGCCATTGTTTTTAAAGAGTCTGTCTTTGTAGATGGCATGGGCTGAATAGTCTGCACCATATCGCAGGCATTGGGTCATCAGGTCGTCACAGGCCCCGGTGATGATGTCCGGATTTAAAAGATTCCTGGGGATCAAGGCTTTTCTTTGACCTGCTCAAAAAGGGGGTAAATGTCTGGATACTGGGCCTGGATGTAAGGGCTTCTAAGCCGTCCGTCACCATGTTCGCCGGAAATGGCCCCCCCCAATGAATTCACCAGGTTAAACACGGCATCGGCAATTGTCTTTAATTTTTTGACATCAATGGGATCTTTTAGATTCAGCATGGGCCGGGTGTGCATAAGGCCCTTGGCAATGTGACCAAAAAGTACAAATTGCACATCAAGATCGTTGAGGATTTTGTAAAGTCCCTGGAAATATTCCACTAACCGGCTTGTGGGAACCGTGGCATCTTCAATAAGGGCCAGCACCTTTTTTTCACCCTTGAGGCGGTAAAGAATGGGTACGGCAGCCTTTCTGATTGCCCAGAATTTTGCCTGTTCTTCCGGGGAAATGGCAATATGAAATACGTCTGAATAGCCGTTTACCGTTAATATTTTACCCACATCTTTTGCCTTTTTTATGCAGGTTTCAGCACTGTCTTCATCAAACCCTATGAGCAGCAGATTGTCAATATCATTGGGAATGGCCGCATCCAGGGCCGGATCATTTTCCCGGGCCAGATTGAGCAGGGACTTATCCATCACCTCAATGCCACAGGGCACCATGGGCAGAATCTTTTCCACCGCCTTTGCCGAGGATACGATATCTTTAAAATATGCCACCACCAGGCTGTCGTGGGCGGGACGGGGTATAAGTTTGAATTTTAAACGGGTCACCATGCCAAGGGTGCCTTCTGATCCGGCAAATAGATTTTTTAAATCCAGTCGATCCGCTTTTACCAATCCCCGGAGATTGTAGCCTGTGGTATTGTACCGCACCGGAGGGTATGCGGCTTCTATCTCCTTCCCATGAATTTTATACATGTCATACAGCTCTTTGAATGGAGCCGTCAGCTCATTCGGAGGTGTTGACATGATTCGAGACAGGGTTATTTTTTCACCGGTGGCGGTGACGATATCGGCGTCCACGCAATAATCTCCCACATTGCCATACTTGGCAGAGTGGGCACCACTTGCGTTGGTGGCAAACATGCCTCCGAAACTTGCATATTCACCGCTGGAGGGATCAGGAGGAAAAAAGAGTCCAGTTCCCTTTAGAATCTGATCCAGTTCTCCCATGCGGTATCCTGGCTGGCACTCAAAATATCTGTTTTTAATATCCAATGCCAACAGTCGATTCATGTATTTTGTGAAGTCCATAACAATGCCACTTCCAACGGAGGCACCGCACACCCCACTGCCGGCCCCCCGGGAGTGGACAGGTATCCCATGCTTCTGGGCCAAGGTGGCTATTTTTACAACATCCCGGCTGTTTCTGGGGTATACCACACAGGCGGGCAGACAGCGAAAAATGCTGCCGTCCGTGGAAAGCATGTGACGTCGGAAAAGATCCTTATGAACATCACCTTCAATAGACCCTTGCAGTGCTTTATAAATCATGATTTTTTCTGGCTCTTTCGTATGCAAAATTAAGATGATCTGCCATGGCATCAGAGGCGTTCTGGCTGTTGCGTGAGGCAATGGCAAGGACTATGCGATGGTGCTGATCTGTAATTTGATGATGGAGTTCCAGATCCTTTGGAACCTTGGTATATATTTTGGATGTGATGGTCCCCAACCAGCTCAGTATGGATCCCATCATGTGAATGAGAAAAGGGTTATGGGTGGCGGCGGCTATCTGGCTGTGAAGTTTGACATTGAGTTCATATCCTATTTTCTGGGTCTCATTGCTGCGCATCTCCTGGATAATGGCCATGAGCGTCTCAATATCTTCCGGGTCTGCCCGGGTGGCAGCGGTGGCAGCAGCCCAGGTTTCAAGGACATTTCGGATTTCCATGAACCCGGATAGAAACGGTTTGTCGCTGAACATCTCTTCCATGTAATCTTGTATGGGAGCCTGGGTAACGGATTTAACAAAGGTACCATCCCCCCTTTTCTGTTCAACAAATCCGAGACATTCCAGTTTGAGTATTGCCTCCCGTACCGAGGATCTGCTAACGTTAAACAGAGATGTCAACTCCAGTTCTCCTGGTATCTTCTGCCCGGGTAGAAGTTTGCCCGTGGTGATTAAATCTTTGACTTGTTCAAACACTTTATCACTGACTTTTTGCCGGGGAATTTTTTTGATCAGCCGCTGAATATTTTTATCGTTTTTCATGAGATCCGTTATCTTTTTAAGTCAGCCTGTGGGGATTTTATCGTACCATGGGCCATTTGCATTAAGGGTTTGGTCGGAACATTGGCCTCCCGTCACAGTGGGCGTGGTAACGGGGTCAAGCATGACCCCGCATCCGGTTTTCTGCCGATCAGGCTCAAGCCTCCAGCAGTATATGCTTTTTTTGCAGAATGTATAAAAAGATAAATAAGATCGTTGCCACAAGGTGGAGATAGATCATGGGCCATAAAAATAGTATTGCCGCCACAATATAAAAAAATCTCATTCCCCAGTTCAGGTGGGTTCTGTGAAAACCTTCGAAAAATACAGCAAAGCAGAAAAGACCGGTAAGTCCGCACAGGGCGGTTTCCGCCACCTGCCATGTGGGACCTTCAAACAGGATGGGCGTGTAAACAAATAAAAGTGGTATAATGTAAAGACCCTTGGCAAGCTTCCAGGATTCAAACCCCGTGGCCAGGGGAGGACTGTCTGCAATGCCTGCGGCAGAATAGGCTGCAAGGCATACGGGAGGGGTTACATTGGCATCTTGGGAGTACCAGAATATGAGCATGTGTGCGCTGATAAGAGAGGCCCCAAGCATTTCCATGGAGGGTGCTGCCAGCACTGCCAGCACAATGTAAGAAGCAGTTACAGGAAGCCCCATGCCAAGTACCAGGGATGCAAGGGAGATTAAAACGATGGTGACAAAGAGACTGCCTCCGGCCACAGAGGAAATCATGATGGAAAATTTAATGCCCGCTCCCACCATGAGGACGACACCAATGACAATGCCCGAGCATAGCAGGATGACCCCGGTGGTGACCATGCCCCTGGCTCCCTCTGCCAGGGCATCCAGGACATCTTTAAATCCCATTCGGGTGTTTTTGTTCAGCCAGCTTGACACCACTATGGATGCGATGCCGGCACAGGCAGAATAGGTGGGGGTAAAGCCACTCATCAACAGTCCGATGAGGACGGCAATGGGGATGAAAAAATTCCACCCCTCTTTTAATACATCCATTATTTTGGGGATATCCGCATCTTCCATGGGTTTTAGGCCCAGTTTTTTGGCCCGCAGGTGGACGAAAAAGGCAACACTTAAGAAATACATGAGGGATGGAATAATGGCCACCCCCACGATTTTAAGGTAGGGAATCTGGGTCCACTGACTCATGATAAATGCACCTGCCCCCATGATGGGGGGCATGAGTTGACCCCCGGTGGATGCTGCTGCCTCCACGGCACCGGAAAATTGGGCACTGAATCCCACCCGTTTCATCAACGGGATGGTGATAGAGCCCGTACCCACGGTATTGGCCACGGCACTTCCGGAGATGGAACCCATGAGTCCGCTGGCAAATACGGCCATCTTGGCAGGTCCTCCGATCATTTTACCCATCATGGCAATGGAAAGCCGGATGATAAAATCCCCGGCTCCGGATTTCAATAAAAACGCGGCAAACAATACAAAAAGAAAAACAAAGGTGGATGATATGGTGGCAATGGTGCCAAAGATGCCATCTGGAGCAAAATACATCCGGTAGAGCATCCGATGGACATTCACACCGGGAAAGTTCCACATCCCACCCATGTATTTACCGAACCACAGGGCATACCCCAGGAAAAAAAGTGCAATGGATGGAATTATGTACCCCGCTGTTCTCCGGGTTACCTCCAGCATGAGAACAATTGCGATACCTGCAAAGATCAGATCCATCAATATGGGAACCTCGTTGCGGGCATGCAGCGCATCTTCAAACAATACCAGATAGGCCGCCGTGGCAACGGATAAAATGGCGAGGGCCAGATCCACCCACTTGAGTTTTATGGCGGTCCTGACATTGAAGGGATAAATAATATACCCCATGAATAAAATAAATCCAAAATGCACGGCATTTCGTTGTATTTCCGGCATGATTCCCATGGTGTTCACCCAAATGTGAAACAGGGACATGGCAACACCGGTCCAGTAAAGGGTGGTGGTCAGCCCCGGTGAAAGTTTTTTTTGGGTCACCACCACTTCGCCGCTGCTATCTTCAATGATATCTTTGGATTGTTCGGACATGAGATACTCCAGGTATGTGTCGTGGCAGGCTCCGAAACAATGGGGTCAGGCGCTGTCACGCTTATTTTTTTTCAGGTTAAATGATCTGTTTCATTATTTTATAACGGGCAACGAATATTGAAAATGGTCTTATGCCGCTTCCAAAGACTGCCCTGACAGGAACGGAAACATTGGGGGTATTTTTGCCGTTCCAGCATGCCCTTTCAGTAGGACAGATTCTTCCGAGGGGATAAGTTTTAAAGTTTTTTCTTTAAAAACTTACCCCCTGGAAGATCTGCTGTCGGTGCTTTAATGCTGTCCTCTTTTATAAAAGTGTGGACGGACTTATAAAAGTGTGGACGGAATCTTAATTCCCATTTCCTTATAGTATTTTATTGCACCCGGATGCAGGGGAACCGGCAGTCCACTTATGGCTTTTTCAAGCTTCATCGCCTTGGTGGCCTTGTGGATATTTCCAAGGAATGGCAGATTCTCATAAATTGTTTTGGTGATAAGGTAAATAGTTTCTTCGGAAACATCGGGGTGAGCTGCCAGAAAGTTAGGCTGGGAAATGGTGTTGATGTCTTTCTTCTGACCGGGGTATGTTCCGGCTTTAATCACAAATCGGTTCCAGATGGGAAATTTTGTCTGGATGGTCTGGAGTTGATCATCGGTGAAGTCAAGAATTGTCACCTTTTTATTCCCCAGTTGGGCAAACAACTGGGTAATTGATGCCACAGGAGGTCCGGCGGGGATATTACCACCGACAATTCGACCGTCCATCATGGCCTGGGTTGTGGGATTATACCCCAGAAATTCCAAGGTCATGTCTTTATCTGGATCAATGCCCAGGGCACCCAGGATGGTCCGACCGGACCCTTCGGTGCCACTGCCCCTTTTACCAATGGAGAACTTTTTGCCCTGGATGCCGGCAAGATCGCTGATGGTGCCAGTGGGTGCAAATTTCTTGAGCAGGGGAAAGTGCTCTACATTTTCCCACAGCATGGTAACCGAACGAAAATCTTTCATGGGTTTACCAGCATAGGGACCTTCACCTCTGTAAGCGTTGAGTCCATACAAAGATTGCAGGATTGCCATGTGGGCTTCCTTGTTTTTTAGCATCTGGACATTTTCTCCGGAGCCTGCGGAGTTGATGGCCGTGGCGGTGATCTGATGCTTTTGGGCAAGCTTGATGCTTACAAGGGTACCAATGGCAACGCCTACGGGATAATAGGTACCCCCCGTGGTGGCGGTGGCAAGGATCAGGCTTTCTCCAGCGGTGGATTTTTCAACCTGGAATGTCAATGCAAGGGTCAAAGTGACCAATGAGATTATGGTTTTTTTTAACATCAATACCTCCTTAAAGATAAAAAATAATGAGTAAAATACTTTTCAGGGCCTGGGTAGAACTTTTAAATTCACATGTCGGTATTATGCGTGAAACTCCCGCATAAACCTGTAAAAAGGCTGCCCATTAATTTTTCACGGCTTGTTCACAGCATGGGCTTAAGCCTTATTTATCCACAATGCACTGTGGTTAAAAATCAGATCTCGAATGTTTTGTGAGATCATTAACCTTGAAAGTTTATCTTTATACTTTACACTGAAGGGACTCAGTGCTATTAAATCAGTAAGATGTCTGACATCTGATGTGACTTTATATGCAGATAATTCGATGCGTGTCAACATAAAATATCTAACCTGTTTTCCAGGAGTTTTCATGCGATATCCCCAATATATTGAAGACGATTATATTTTCCCCGATTTTTATCGTGTACAGATAAACCATCCCCCCCAGGGCCTGAAAGAGCCCTCAATGATTTTAAATGATAGATTGAGATTGTTTCTTCCCCGGTCGGGGATAAAATCCGGTGACAGCGTTGCCATTGGTGTGGGAAGCCGGGGAATTGCCAATATCTCTTTGTTCATTACAACGCTTTGCCGGAGCATCCGGGAAATGGGGGCAGACCCATTTATTATCCCCGCCATGGGCAGCCACGGTGGTGCCACAGCAGACGGTCAGGTAAAGGTTCTTGAAAAGCTTGGCATTACAGAGGCGATGTGTGATGCACCCATTATCTCTTCCATGGCGGTTGAGCAGGTGGGAGCGGCCCTGGACGGGGTGCCCGTCTATTTTTCCAGGGATGCCCTTGCCATGGATCATGCCATCTGCATCAATCGCATAAAGCCCCATACAAAATTCAAAGGGCCGGTGGAAAGCGGCCTTTACAAGATGCTGTGCATTGGCATGGGAAAGCATAAAGGAGCATTGGCTTATCACAACATGGCCTTGAAACATGGGTTTTTTCCCCTGCTTAAGGCCATGGGAGATGAGGTTATCCAAAAGACCAATTTCAGATTCGGGATTGCCGTTGTGGAGGATTTTTTTGATAACACCATGGACATTGAACCCATCATGGCAGAGGATATTTTTTTAAGGGAGACTGAGCTTCTTACCAGGGCTCGGGAACAGTTTCCCCATCTTCCTTTTAAATCGCTGGATGTCCTGGTCATTCAACAGATCGGTAAAGAGATCAGCGGTTCGGGGATGGACCCCAATGTCACTGGTAGGACATTTGATTTGATGGAGGACGATTTTTCAAAAAGTATGAGGGCAGGCCGCGTTGCCATTCTTAACCTTTCTGAAAATACACAAGGCAATGGTATCGGGCTTGGCAATGCTGATATCATCACCGAAAAGGTGTTTAAAGAACTCAATTATGAAACCACTCTCATGAATGCCATGACCAGCATGTCTTTACGAAAGGCATTTATTCCCATCCGCCTGCCCAATGATAAAAAGGCCATCCAGGCCGCTTTTACCACGCTTGGACCCCTGGAAGCTTCAAGGGTGAGAGCCGTTATTATTAAGGATACTCTTCATGTCCAGAACCTTTGGGCAAGTCAGGCCCTTTTGGCCGAGATTGAAGGCATGGATCATGCCGATATTCTGGAAAAGGTAGCCCTGAATTTTGATGAAAATGGAGACCTTGATCTCCCCTGTGAGCCTGTTTGAAAATTATTTTTAAGGGTGGAATTGATTTATCTGGGCAGATTTATGCCTGTGTCATCGGCGATCCACCTTGATACGTGATTCGTATTCCGGATAGCATGGAAGGATTCCTCAGTGGGAATCCTGTCCCGGCAGCATTGCCCTTGTATCATATTTGCAATTTTATCAGTGGTGTCATCAGGTTGCATGTTGTATTTTATTGACATGTTTCACCCCAAAATGCTCAATGGCTTTTAGGACTTGCTTTACTTGGCAGGCCTTGCCCTTTACATCAATTGAGCCAGTCCACCCTGCCCGTAAGGCCGGGAAATATTTCTCTGGCTGCTGCAACCTTTTTAATATCAATATCGGTGCGGACAACGGTTTCTTCATCTCCACCACCGGCCATGACAGTTCCCCATGGATCCACTACCATGCTGTGGCCCACAAACTGCACCCCCTGGTTCATGCCCACGGCATTGGAAGATATAAGAAAACACTGGTTTTCCATGGCCCGGACCCGATTGAACAGCTGCCAGGCTTCCAGCCTCGGATAGGGCCATGCCGAGCAGATCAGAAATATTTGAGCGCCTTTGTCCACCATTTTTCGAAACAGTTCGGGAAATCGCAGATCAAAGCAGGTAGCCATGCCGATTTTTCCAAGGGGGGTATCCACCACGGAAACGGCATCGCCAGGGGTTATAATCTGATTTTCTTTTGAATTGAATCCAAATAGATGAATTTTGCGATAACTGCCAGCAATCTCTCCTTTGGGAGATATGAGATAGCTGGAGTTGAAAAGCTGGGTTCCCTCTTTTTCTACAAAACTGCCGGAATGGAGCCAGGAATTGGTTTTTTCTGCCATGGTTCTGAGCATGGTAAGGGTGGGACCGTCTTTTTTTTCAGCTTCTGTTGCATATTGCTCAAAGCTTAAAAAGCCCAGATTCCACATCTCCGGCAGCATGATCAGGTCGGCATCGGCACAGGTTTGAATCGTGGCTGCCGCTTTTTCAATGGTTGCCGTTTTGTCACCTTCAATAACCGACATCTGAATTGAGGCAATTTTCATTTTGTTTTTCTCCCTCGTCATGGATAAGTTGGGGCTGGTCATAACATGGGCCACCCGTGATAATTGATGGGTTAGATGAATGCCCGTTAAAGGAGGCATGGGAATTTCTAGTATCTTCAGGCCCAAGTTCTGGATCAGCTGCAGAAAATTAAAATAAAGCGGTGCGCCAATGGCAAGGGTATCGCCGGGTTTGCACAGGGCCATAAATACGGCATCTGCTGCCCCGGTGGTGATGATAATATCGTCGGGAACAAGCGTGCATCCTGCCTTTATCATCCGTTTGGCGATCTGGGTGCGAAGCCGGATATTGCCCGGTGGCATGGCGTAGCCCACACTTTCTTCCTGGAATTTTCTGCTTTCCGTTGAAAGCATTCTGTTCAGCTTTCCAGCGGGGAGCAGCTTTGGATCAGGGATGGCGGCACCGAACTGAACCCCTGGGTCACATCCCCAAGTCCTGTCTGGCCATGCTCACAAAGGCGCTGGGATCTTCATCCTGAAACTTTGCCTTGATTTCCAGAATTTCTTTTTCCACGGCAAAAAAAGCGTCCACCACGTGGGGGGCAAAGTGATTGCCCCGTCCCTCACGGATGATGGCAAAGGATTTCTCCAGTGAAAACGGTTCTTTATACGGTCGTCGAGAGGTTAAGGCATCGAATACGTCGGAAATGGCCACGATCTGTCCCACCAGGGGAATTTTTTTACCTGCAAGTCCACGGGGGTAACCACTGCCGTCCCATTTTTCATGGTGGGTAAGGGCGATGACCTCGGCCAGACGAAGATGGGGGCTTTCTGCCTTTTCCAGGATGCGGCCACCCATGGTGGTGTGCTGTTTCATTATGATCCATTCTTCCGGGGTGAGTTTCCCCGGTTTGAGCAGAATTCGGTCGGGAATACCTATTTTACCCACATCGTGCATGGGGGCGGCGTGGAGGGTACGGATGCAGAGATCCTCTTTGAAGCCCAACTGGCGAGCTACGATCGCTGAATAGTTACTCATGCGCTTGATGTGGGCTCCGGTGTCTTCGTCCTTGTATTCTGCGGCCGTTGAGAGGCGGTACACCGTATCCAGAGAGGCTTTTTCCAACTGGGCAATGGCGATCTCAAGCTCCTTGGTCCGCTGTGCCACCGCAGATTCCAGCTCCTTTTGATAGTTCTTCATATGATCGTGGTAGGCTTTGACCTTTACCAGGGAACGAACCCGGGCTGTCAACTCAGTTTTGTCCACGGGTTTGGTCAAAAAGTCATCGGCTCCGGCTTCCAGGGCTTTCACCCTGTCTGTCACCCCTTGCAGGGCAGTGACCATGACAATGGGAATGGATCTGGTTTTTTCCTGGGCTTTCACCTGCCGGGCCACCTCATATCCGTCCATGCCGGGCATCATCACATCCAGCAGGATCACGTCCGGAGAGATTTCATTCAGCATTTCCAGGGTCTTTTCACCGTTTTCCGCCATTTGTACCTGACACCCCATGGGGATAAGCAGGGCCGCCATGAGACGCAGGTTGCGGGGTTCATCGTCAACTACCAGTATGGTGGGTGAATCTGGAGTATTCATTATTTTATATGTTCCTTCTGTGTCTCTGAAAGTTGTTCTTCGGGGTACGGGTTTGCTTCATTCGGGTCCAGAGGAATAGTAAAGCAGAAGCTGCTACCCTTTCCCAAACCATCGCTTTGCACCCATATATGTCCTTTGTGCATCTCCACAAATCGTCTGACCAGGGGAAGCCCCAGGCCGGTGCCCGGGCTTTTGTCGGCAATGCCGTTTTCCACCTGGAAAAAACTTTCAAAAATTTTATCCAGATGCTGGGGGGCCAGACCCAGACCCGTGTCCCGGATGCAGATTTCAACACCCGGTGGACCCGGCGGGGTGCAGGTTTTTGGGGCCTTCGGTGTTGTGTTGTCCTTTCTCTTTCCCGATACCTCGGACAGGAGACAGGCATCGGGCACGGTTTTACCGGTGATGGTGATGGTGCCGCCCTCGGGGGTAAATTTTGCGGCGTTGGAAAGCAGATTATTGAATATCTGTTTAAGTTTAACAGGATCGGCATGAAGGTAGGTTTTACTGACTTCTTCGGGTAGATCCCGGATCAGTTGGATATTTTTTCCTTTCATCATCGGTTCAGTTATTCTCAGTGATTCGTCCATAACCGGATCAAGGGCCGTGGGGACTGCTGAAAAAGTCATTTGTCCAGCCTCCACCTTGGAGAGATCCAGGATATCGTTGATCAGGGTCAGCAGGTGTTGACCCGATTGGAGGATGTCGTCCACGTACTCCGCCTGTTGCGGGTTTAATGGTCCGAAAAATTCATCCAATAATACCTCAGAAAATCCGATGACGGCGTTCAGGGGGGTTCGCAACTCATGACTCATGCTGGCCAGAAAGTTACTTTTGGCGATGTTGGCCTTTTCTGCTTCGATTTTTGCGGTACGCAGCTGTTCTTCTGCTTTCTTGCGCTGGGTAATATCCTCCACCACGGAGATGAAGTAGCGGGGGGTGCCGTCGGGATTACGCAGCAGGGATACGGTGAGGTTGCACCAGATGGGATAACCGTTTTTGCGGATGTAGCGTTTTTCCATGGTGTACCGGGGAATTTTACCGTCAATTACCTGGTGAAGCAGGTCCAGATCCACATTCAGATCGTCGGGATGGGTGAGTGCCTGAAAGTCCATCTTCAGCAGTTCACCGCGGTCATACCCCAAGATATGGCAGATCCGTTCATTGGCTCGGATGAACGCTCCTTCAGGGGAGACATGGGCGATACCCACGGCCGCCTGCTCAAAGGTGCTGCGGAAGCGGGCTTCTGATTTTTGCAGGGCCGTGGCCACCTTTTCCCGGCGATGGATTTCCTTTTTCAACCGGTCATTGGCCTGGGAAAGACCCCGGGTCCGCTGTGTCACCTGTTCTTCAAGCACGTCATTGGCCTGCTGAATTTGCTGATACAACTGCCTGGTGTTGATTTCTGCGGCAATGTGGGTGGCAAACACCTCCATGAGTTGGAGGTCTGAATGGCTGAACCCTTTGGGATGCTCACAGTTAGTAATATAAATGGCGCCTAACAGCTTGTCTCTATAAATAATGGGGGTACCAAGGAAAGAACCCATGGGGGGGTGTCCACTGGGAAATCCTTCGAATCGGGGGTCCTGATTTATATCTTCAATCAGAAGGCTTTTCTTTTCCTGGAGCAGGACCCGGACCAGTCCGGATCGGGGTGGACAGCGGGGAATGGCCCGGTGAACCTCCTGGGAGAACCCCACGGAAAAAAATTCGGCAATTTCTCCATCCTCGTCGGCCAGACCGATGGCAGCGTACCGGGCCTTGATGAGACCCTTGGTTGATGCCAGGGCCTGGGTGAGCATTTTTTCCAGCTCTAGCCTGCCGGAGAGAAGACTTGTGGACTGGAGAAGACCGTCTTTCATGGTGAGGAGATTCTGATGGAGTCGGCTGTTTTTTTTGCGTACGATCATTTGCCGGGCCGTGCCCCAGGACACCAGGGCACCAATTCCGGTGAATAGGAGCAGTATTAAAATAAGGCGCAGGTTCTGGGAGTGCAGGTTGGCCTGGATCTGCTCCATGGGGGTATGGTAGATGACCTTCCAGGCCAACGAGTCAGAGCTGTCTGGAAATGTTATTTTGATATTGGGATTGTTTTGTTTCAGGCAGGTGTGGCATTCTCGTACCGGATAAAGGGTGTCAAAGGAAAAGAGACCATTGGGGGTCATCACCTGCCCTTTTTCCTGGTGGCCAATGGCTTTTTTCCATGCCTGGGGGAAACGGTTTTGAAAGGTGAATTTTGACCGTTCTTTGAACATAAACCCCCATTCTGTTTCCGGCCGATCGCTGAGAAGCCAGTAGCCTTCCCGGTTGATCAAGTGGGGATTCATGGAAAGTTGCCTCTTGGGGTAGGAGTGCTGCATCCGTTCAAGGAAATGTTTACCTTTGTAATTAAGAATGACCATACCACGGTATTGTCCATCGGTATTGTAAAGGGGTGTGGCGATGCGGAGCATGGGTTTGAAGGGGCGTTCAATGAGGCTTTCTTCCACGTTCAGGTCCAGGGGAGACATGAAAAAGGAATTTGGGGGCAGTTTTTGGGTCTCTTTCACATAATAACGGTCCGCCTTGTTCTGTAGGTCCAGCGAAGGGACCTGGAGTACCGTGTCACCTGTGCTCTGGATACGGATTCGTTCCATGCCCCGGTGGTCGATGAATCTGATCTGATCATATGACCTTTTGTTCCGGGCCATGGACAGGGCCAGGCTGCTGAAGGGAAGTAAATCCGATGAATCACCATTTTCAATAAATCGTTCCAGGTTTTCCTGCTGGGCCAGCATCATGAGATCCGAAGAGATGGAACTGAAAATATCGACCATGGCGGTGTAGTGAATTTTCACCTCTTCCTGCTGTATGGTTTCCAACTGACGGAGAAAAGATCGGCGTTGGGTCAGGTGCTGGGGAACAAAGAGTATCAGGGCCAAAAAAAGGCAGATGCTGAAGTAGATCAGGAAAGATCTGCGGATCTCCTTGAATCTGATAGGCTGTTCCATCTGAGATGCAGTAATGTTAAAAGGCATTGAAGTAACGATCCACAAGTTTAATAAAGAGTCGTGTGTTAATGGGTTTGCTCATATAATCGTCACACCCGGCTTCCTTGATGGTTTTTTCATCACCCTTCATGGCCCATGATGTAAGGGCCACCACCGGGATGGAACAAGTCTCTGGCAATTCTTTAAGCCTTCGAGTGGCTTGAAGTCCGTCCATCACCGGCATTTGAATATCCATGAGAATCAGCTGGGGTTGATATTTTATGGCAGCTTCAATGCCTTCAAGGCCATTGACCGCTTCCACGGTGCGGTATCCCTTGTACTGAAGCAGATCCTTTACCAGTTTGGTATTTTTTTCGTTATCTTCTATGATCAAAATTAAGTTTTTGTTCATCTATTAATTCTCCTTGATGTATGGAGGAAGACTGTCTTACATCACTGGTCTTTTGGCAGTGTTTTGGATGTTTTCTGTAACAGCAGTATTTGTGCCAGAATGTTGTCCAGGGTGGTGGTCTCCTGTCCAGAAAATCCGGCAACCCGCAGCGGAGGGGATCGTCGGGTGGAAAAGGAGTTTATGATCTGATTAATGCGTTCACAAAATCGGGTGCCTCCGGAGGTATCTGTTTCCTGGAGGACAAAGACAACGCTGTCCTTGAGCTCGAATTCTGCATAGTCATGGGTGCGGATGGTCTTTTGCAGGGCCGTGCGCAGGTCATTAAATTCCGGATGATATATATTCTGCCGGAGCCAGGCCCGGCAGATGCTGTAACAGCGCTTGTGGCGACGGGACACGGAGTGGATGCGCTGGAGGTGCGTCAGTAGTTCACTGTCCGGAGAGAGCTGTTCCCATTGTTCCTGGTCTGCAGAAGCGGAAAAGGTTGATGGGGTGCCACCCGAGACGGTTATGAGGGGCAGCTGGAGGGTAAATCGGCTGCCCTTGTCTGGTCCATCACTGTGGGCCGTGATGTTACCTCCGTGGAGTTGAGCCATTTTTTTACTCAGGGGCAGCCCCAGGCCCGTACCCGGAGTGTTGACCCCGATGCCCGCCCGGGTCTGGTAAAATTCATCAAACACATTGGGCAGGTCTTCGGAGGAAATACCGATACCGGTATCTTTGATGCTGATGAGCAGGTGCGGTTGTTGCCCGATCTGGCTGACTATTGGCTGTATCCATTCCGGAAGGGTGTCATGGTAAGGGATAAGGGTTGGATCCAATACCCTCATATCAATGTTGATAGCACCGCCATCCGGCGTGAATTTAACGGCATTGGAAAGAATATTAAAGAAAATTTGTTTGAGCTTGCGTTCATCGGCGGGCAGGGAAAGTTTGTAACACGCCTCGCTAAAATCGGTTTTTACTGCGATGCCATGATGGGCTATTTTTTCCTTTAGCATGACCAGGCCGGTTTCAATTACATCGGTTATCTTGACCGATTTAATCTCCAGCGTCATCTTGCCGGCCTCTACCTTGGACAGATCCAGGATATCGTTGATCAGGGACAACAGATGGTGGCCAGCGTCGAGAATGTCGGTGAGGTATTCGTTCTGTTTGTCGTTCAGAGGGCCGAAAAATTTGTCCTGCAGCACCTCTGAGAATCCGATGATGGAGTTCAGGGGGGTTCGAAGTTCATGGGACATGCCAGCCAGAAAGTCACTTTTGGCGATGTTGGACGCCTCTGCAGCTTCCCGGGCTTTTTCCAGCTCCTGAAGGATTCGTTTGGTTTCGGTGATGTCTTCCTTCACCGCCACATAATGGGTGATGTTTCCCCGGTTGTCACACAGGGGAGAAATGGATGCATGTTCCCAGTACAGGGTGCCGTCTTTCTTTTTATTGCAGAATTCTCCCCGCCATTCTTTTCCCTGGGACAGGGTTTCCCACATCTCCTGGTAAAAGGCTTTAGGTTGAATTTCGGCATTGAGAACCCGGGGGTTTTGCCCTATGACCTCAGACAAGGTATATCCGGTAACTTTACAGAATTTGGTATTGACATATTCAATGGTGCCAGTGTCGTCGGTGATCACCACAGAAGAGGGACTCTCTTCCACGGCCCGGAGGAGTTTTCTGATCTCCTCTTCGGGGTGGCCGTTCATAAAAAAGGAGGGGGCTGAGTTGTCAGCCGAAGCCTCTGCCGTCTCTTCAATGGTGCACTGGGTACAGGAACAGCTTACCGCTGGTTGTGAGGCTTTCCGGGGCACTGGCGGGCAGGCGTTCTCTTTGGAGGCGGTGCAGAGAAGATCCAGAACACCCGATGGTGTATCTGCCTGGATCAGCAGGTCCTCCCCCGAAGTTTTCATGAATCCCTGAGCCATGGCATGTTCCAGAAAGCCGGTGAGGCGATCCCAATAATGATTGATGTTTAAAAGTGCACAGGGTTTTTTATGGAATTCCATGACGTTGAGGGTGAGTACCTCAAACAGCTCTTCCAGGGTACCGATTCCCCCGGGCAGGGCTATGAAGGCGTCTGAAAGCTCGGTCATTAGACGCTTGCGATCCTGTATGGTGTCGACCACATGGAGTTTTGTCAGATCTGGATGGAAATTTTCTTTTTCCTTCAGGGCCTTTATGGTGACGCCCACCACCCGGCCTCCGGCTGACAGTGCGGCACTGGCCAGTTCTTTCATCAGTCCGGTATTGGAGCCGCCGTACACGCAGGTGATGTCCCGACGAGCCAGTTCTCGTCCCATGTCCCGGGCCGTCTGCCCATAAATTGGATTGGCACCGCCGTTGGACCCTAAGAAAATGCAGATGGATTTCATAAGTGGGATATGCTCCATTGAAAAATTAAATTCAAGGTCTAAACCTATCATATGTTGTTTATTTTTTCTATATTGTTTTCATGAACGATTTTATTTGTATTGATCTTCGGGTTGGATCTCAGCCTCCTGTCCGATTACAGCCACAAAGGTACTGGGGTCTTCATCCCGGGCCAGGGGAATGGTAAAGCAGATACAGCTGCCCTTTCCCAAACCGTCGCTGCTGACCCATATACGTCCGTTATGTAGTTCCACAAGACGTTTGACCAATGGAAGACCCAGGCCGGTGCCCGGGGTTTTGCTGGAAATGCCGCTTTCCACTTGAAAAAAGCTCTCAAAAATTTTATCCACATGCCGGGGGGCCAGACCGATACCCGTGTCCTGGATACAGATTTCAACACCCGGTACAGGTACAGCCAGAGGGGTGCTGGGTTGTGAGGTGTCCGGCGGTACAGTGTCCTTTTGGGAAGCCTCTGACGGGGGCGAGATATCCGGTAGTATTTTACCGGAGATGGTGATGGAGCCGCCTTTGGATGTAAATTTTACGGCGTTGGAAATCAAATTATTGAAGATCTGCTTGAGTTTGGCTGGATCGGAATAGAGGTGAACTTTACTGAGTTCTTCCGGCAGGTTGTGGATCACCTGGATCTGTTTTTCCTTAACCATTGGCTCGGTGGTTTTCAGCGATTCGTCCATCACCGGTTCAAGGGCTGTGGGAACGGGGGAAAAAGATATCTGTTTTGTCTCAACCTTGGAAAGATCCAGGATGTCGTTGATCATGGTCAGCAGATGACGCCCCGATTGAAGGATGTCGTTTATGTACTCCACCTGTTGTTTGTTCAATGGACCAAAAAACTGATCCAGCAATACCTCAGAAAATCCAATGACGGCGTTTAGGGGTGTCCGCAACTCATGGCTGATACTGGCAAGGAAATTATTTTTGGCCATGTTGGCCTTTTCTGCTTCTATTCTGGCGGCATTCAGCTGTGCTTCAGCCTTTTTGCGCTGGGTAATATCCTCCACTATGGAGATGAAGTAGTGAGGGGTACCGTCGGAGTTGCACAGCAGGGATATGGTAACATTACACCAGACGGGATAACCGTTTTTATGGATGTAGCGTTTTTCCATGGTGCCCTGGAGAACCTTAGTGTCAAGCACCTCCTGAATCAGGTCCAGATCCGCTCTCAAATCATTGGGATGAGTGAGTTCCTGGACGGTCATTTGTAATAGTTCACTCTGGTCATAGCCCAAGATATGGCAGAGGCGTTTATTAACTCGGAGCGGCTTCCCTTCGGGGGATACATGGGCGATACCCACGGCCGCCTGCTCAAAGGTGCTTCGGAAACGGATTTCGGATTTGCGCAGGGCCTCGGCTACCTTTTCCCGGCTCTGGATTTCTTTTTTCAGCCGATTATTGGCCTTTGAAAGGGATTGTGTCCGCTGTTCCACCTGTTCTTCGAGCACTTCATTGGTCTGCTGAATTTGCTGATATAGCTGTTTGGTGTTGATTTCTGCGGCAATGTGGGTGGCAAATACCTCCATAAGTTGGAGATCTTCTATGGTAAATCCTTTGGAGTGCTCACTGTCACTGAGATAAATGGCACCTAACAGCTGATTTTTATAAAGGATGGGGGTGCCAAGAAAAGAGCTCATGGGGGGGTGTCCATGGGGAAACCCCTGGAATCGGTGATCCTGGTTCATGTCCTCAATCAGGAGGCTCTTCTTTTCCTGGAGCATTGTCCGGATCAGTCCGGATCGGGGTGGGCAGCGGGGAATGGCCCGGTGGACTTCCTGGGAGAACCCCACGGAAAAGAATTCGGCAATTTCTCCATCCTCGTCGGCCAGACCTATGGCAGCGTACCGGGCCTTGATCAGATCCTTGGTCGATGCCAGGGCCTGGGTGAGCATTTTTTCCAGATCCAGACTGCCGGAGAGAAGACTTGTGGACTGGAAAAGCCCGTCTTTCATGGTGAGCAAATTCTTGTGGAGTTGCCTGTGTCTTTGGCGTATTACCATGTGCCGTGCCCTGTTCCATGACGCCAGGACACCGATCCCGATGAACAGGACCAGCATGAACACAAGGCGCAGATTTTGGGAACGCAGGTGGGCCTGTATCTGTTTTTGGGGGGTGTGAAAAATGATCTTCCAGGCCAGTGGGTCAGGCTTATCCGTCAATGTCGCTTTAGTGTTGGGAGCGTTTTGTTTCAAGAAGGTGCGGCATTCCTGTATCGGATAAAAGGTGGCAAAAGAAAAAAGACCATCTGAGGTCATCACATGTCCTTTCTCCTGGTGGCCAATGGCTTTTTCCCATGCCTGGGGGAAACGGTTTTGAAAGGTGAACTTTGACCGTTCTTTGAACATGAAACCCCATTGCGTTTCCGGTTTGTCGTTGAGAAACCAGTACCCTTTCCGGTTGATCAAGTGTGGTATGATGGTAAAGTGTCTATCGGGGGTGGTTTGTTGCATACGTTCAAGGAAACGTTTGCCTATGTAATTAAGAATGACCATGCCTCGGTATTGGCCGCTGGTATTGTAAATGGGGGTGGCGATGCGGAGCATGGGTTTGAAGGGGAGTTCAATGACATTATTTTCCTTGTTCAGGTCCAGGGGAGACATGAAAATGTTATTCGGGGGCAGCTTTCGGGTTTCCTGCACATAATAGCGGTGACTCTTGTTCTGCAGGTCCTTTGGAGAAACCTGGAACACGGTGCCATCTGTGTTCTGTATACGGATTCGTTCCATGTCATGGTGATCGATGAATCGGATTGTATAATATATATTTTTGTACTGGTTCATGGACAGGGCCAGGGTGCTGAAGGCTTCCAGATCCGCAGGATCACCATTTTCAACAAAACGTTTCAGATTATCCTGGTGGGCCAGTACCATGAGATCTGAAGTGATGGAATTGAACATATCAGTCATGACTGTGTAGTGGATATTCACCTCTTCCTTCTGCATGGCTTCTAACTGAAGGAAAAATGACCGGCGCTGGGCCAGGTGCCGGGGGACAAAGATTACAAGGGACAGAAGAAGACAGGTGCTGAAATAGATCAGAAAAATTCTTCTGATGTCCTTGAATCGGATGGGCCGTTCCGCATGGGGAGCTGTTATATTAAGGGGCATTGAGATCCATAAATTTAGTAAAGTGTTGTGTGTTGACGGGCCTGATCTTTTTTTGTTGGGGTACACTATTATTCTTCCCGATTCGACGATTAATCAGAGCAGGGTCAGGCTTGATTTGTTTGTATTATCGATGATTTAGGCGTCTGTGCAGACTATGGAATACAGGCCTGATCCAGTTGAGCCAATAATTATGATAGATAAACCATGTTGTGACCAAACCGAGGGGATGGGATGCGCCCTTCTGTCGTAGCTGTCATATAGTTCACCTCTCCACCTTATTTTTGTTTCGATTTTATCCAAGTATAGCCGACAACACTCAGTTTCACAACCCTAATTTGTGTATAATGTATTAGCCCGACTGTATATACTCAATATTTTTTCAGACCAGTTAGCCCATTTGGCTTGTTCAAATGGACCTGATGCTGCCGATGATCACGAGACCATTTCGGTTAGCTTATTTAACAATTTTTTGAATTAATACAAAAAGATGAGTTTTGCGATAACGGTCAGCGATTTTTTCCCGGGGAAAAATGAGATAACTGGAGTTAAAAAAATTCTCCCCGGGGAAATATGAAATATCTGGCTATAGTAGCAGAAGCCAGTGCCCACCTAATTTCCATTGGACATTTCGTAGTTCTTTAGAAATCCGGCACTGTTGAGCATATCCGTGAAAAGCTTGTCCGTGTTCAGGCGGAAAAAGCCATTTTGATTTTATCCATGGCCCAGTCAATATCTGTCTTGGTGATAACAAGCGGGGGGGCAAACCGGATTGTATGTGTATGTGTTTCCTTGCATAAAATGCCCATTTTCATGAGTTTTTCACAGATGGCCCTGGCACCGCCCGGTGTGCCTTCAAGCAGTTCAACGGCAATCATTAATCCACGGCCCCGGATCTCTTTGATGGATGGGTGATCAATCTGTTTGAGCTGATCAAGGAAATAGGTACCCATGGTCGCTGCATTTTCAACCATATTCTCTTCCACCAGCACCTTTAGGGCTTGCCTTGCCACGGCACAGGCAAGCGGGTTGCCACCAAAGGTACTGCCGTGTTGCCCTGGCTGCAGAAGTCCCAGAACGGCCTCATTGGAAAGCACCGCCGATACTGGGTAGAATCCGCCGGAAAGGGCCTTGCCGATGAGGGTGAGATCCGCTTCAATACCCTCGTGTTCTTCTGCCAGGAATTTTCCAGTGCGGCCAAGGCCCGTCTGGATTTCATCCAGGATGAGGATCACATTGTTTTTGGTGCAGATTTCCCTGACTTTTTTGAGATAGCCGTCCGGGGGAATGATGACCCCGGCCTCGCCCTGAATGGGTTCCACCATAAAGGCAACGGTATTGGGGGTAATGGCGGCTTCCAGGGCATCTGTATCCCCAAAGGGAATGGTTTTAAATCCCGGCGCAAAGGGTCCGAAATTTTTTCGGGCGTTGTCATCGGTGCTGAATCCGATGATGGCCAGGGTTCTGCCGTGGAAATTATTATTACATACTATGACTTCGGCCTTGTTTTTTTCAACACCCTTGGATTCATAGCCCCATTTTCGAACGCATTTAATGGCGGTTTCCACAGCTTCGGCACCGGAATTCATGGGCAGCACCTTGTGGGTCCGGGTAAGGGTGCATAGTTCCTGGTATAACAGTGCCAGCTGGTCATTTCTAAAGGCCCGGGAGGTCAGGGTCAGACGTTCGGACTGGTCCAGCAGGGCCTGGCGAATTTTCGGGTGGGCGTGGCCCTGGTTTACCGCCGAATAGGCAGACAGGCAATCCAGATAGCGGTTGCCGTCCACATCCCATACCCAGATTCCTTCTCCCCGGCACAATACCACATCCAGGGGTTTGTAGTTGTGGGCACCAAGTTTGTCTTCAAGCTCAATGTATTCTTTTGTATTCATGGGCCTTTCCTTATTCAAAATGTAAATATTCAGGTTGATATGCATATAATACTTTATCGTGACATGGGCCACTTGTCATAAGTATTGGGTCATTGGGTCAACGGGGTCAGGCTTGTGTTATTATGCCTCTTTAAAATATTCTGAATAAGGATAATTAAACCATGATCCAGCCAGGGACGTCAAACGAAATAAAATTAGATTTAATTGAGAAAAAATCATTGTTGGCACGAAACCCCTTGACTCCTCCTAGGATTTAAAGCAATATCTCCCGCTTTAGAATCCTTTTATAAAATGAGAATGGCGGATGTGGGCTGCGGATGGTAAATATTGGCTTTGCCAATGTCCATGTTTAATGTGATGTTTGGGGGGGCGGCGGTATAATACCATTTGGCTCCGCGTCTATGACCCTATATTTGTTGTGCCGCCAGGGCATGGGTGTTATAATATTTGGAAAACTTATAACTGACGATTAATAAGGATGTCACAGTGAATCTATGTGATGTGCATACCCATCTTCAGGATCTGCGTCTTTCCGGCACCATTGATCAGGTGATTCAGCGGAGCACGGCGGCGGGGGTAACCCGTATGGTGTGCTGCGGGGTGCAGGAGAGTGACTGGTTCCGGGTTGCCACTTTGGCAGATCGGTATACCGGTATTTTGCCGGCCTTTGGACTTCATCCCTGGTTTATTGAATCAAGGTCCCAGGACTGGTTGGATCTCCTTGAAGCTTTTTTGCAAAAAAAAAACGCAGCTGTGGGAGAAATTGGTCTGGACAGGGCGATTTCTCCCCGGAATGATCCAGATCAGATGGCTGTATTTATCTCCCAGCTAAAGCTTGCTGAAAAATATGAAAGGCCAGTGAATCTTCACTGCAGAAATGCATTCGGGCTGCTGGCGGATTTTCTTGAAAAAAATGGCGGGTTTCCCCATGGAGGGGTGATTCATTCCTATTCAGGGTCGGCGGAAATGGTAAAGGTTTTTGAAAAATTCGGGGCATATATTTCTTTTTCAGGGTCTGTGACCCGGCCCCGGAATAAAAAGGCCCGGCTGGCGGCCCGGGCTGTCAGCCTGGAACGCCTTCTCATTGAGACGGACACCCCGGATATTTTGCCCACCGGCGCACCGGAAGGCCTTAATGAACCGACCCATGTGCATCTGATTTTAAAAACTCTGGCTTTTTTGCGGCAGGAACCCCTTGATGTGCTGGCCAATGCCACGTTTTTAAATGCCAACCGATTGTTTGATTTTGATGGTCATATGAAGGATGGCCCGGACCCAGAAATTTTAACCCAAAATCACAGGAGATTGGTTAAACCATGAGAACAATACCGTTGATGGCACTGATGGTAATTGTTTTTATCTGCATTGGAGATTCCACCGGATGTGCCGATGAAAATCCGGGCTTTGAAGTTGCAGCGGCCACAACACAGATAGAGCATCCCGGCCATATCAGGCAATTACTTATAAACCAGTACAAAAAATGGGCAAAAACCCCATATAGAAGTGGGGGGATGAGCCGGAGAGGTGTGGACTGTTCCGGCCTGGTGCGCATGATTTTTTCTCACCAGTTCGGTATTGAATTGCCACGAACTGTGAAGTATCAGGCCCGGATGGGCCAAAAAATCAGCAAGGAAAATATTCAACCAGGTAATCTGCTTTTTTTTAAAACCGGTGCCAGATCGCGGCATGTGGGTATCTATCTGGGGAATAATGAGTTTTTACATGCCTCTGCTAAAATGGGGGTCATTGTGTCAAGTCTTAAAAATCCCTATTGGGCGCCTCGATTGTGGAAGATCATCAAATTAAAATAAGGGTTGACCCCATCCCCATTGTTCTTTTATTCTTACCTGCCCGTGTAAATAGTCGGGCTGGTCATAACATCTCCCACACCTGTGGCGGGTTCAGGCTTGAGTTATTGGCATTATAGGTGTTTTTGGTGTTTGCACATGCTGTGAAAAGATAACTCCAATAACACAAGCCTGGCCCTTGACCCCAACAATACTTATGATAAGTGGCCCATGTTACGACCAGGCCCGAAAAGTTCAAGGAGCAGATGATGTGCTCGTAAATCGGAGATCCTATGACAGACGAGTCGTGATGGTAATAATATAAAACCATAACCGTGCAATGATGCTGCCATTTTATGCACATTGCCTTTCAGGGAATCAAAAAACAATGAAATCAACCCGATTAATGGTGGTCCAGAAAGATATCTTTGAGTTCAAAGGGGACCTGCTTGTGTTTTGTGCGCTGAAACGGGAAAATAATACCCCCTGGTGTGATGAAGAGATCATGCCTATGGTGACCCATGCCCATGAGCTGGGAGATTTTTCAGGCAAGGCAGAACAAACCCTTTTATACTATCCGGAGCAGAGCAGTCTCAGCCCTGCCTTTCCGGCCAGACGGGTATTAGTCCTGGGCCTTGGTGAAGAAAAAGAGGTGATGGATGATAAAGCCGTGAGGGATGCGCTTCGAAAGTTTGGCGGAGGGATTGCCAAAATTGCGGAGAAAACAAAGTCCAGTTCCATCATGGTGCGGATTCCTGCTCTTGCCATCTGTCCCCTTGAAGATATGGGTGAATGCCTGGCCGAGGGTATTGTGCTGGGAGATTATCGCTTTAACCGGTATAAAAAAGACAAGCCCGAAGAAAAGGTGTTTGCTGGTATTCAGGATATCAGATTTTTTACAGATCAATCCCCGGAACTCCTTAGAAAAGGCGTTAAAAAAGGGGGCATAGCTGCCCGGGCGGCCTGCTCGGCAAGAAATATGGCCAATGAACCCGGCAATGGCTGGACTGCCTCTGATTTTGCCACCTATGCCAGCAAACTGGCTGAACAATTTATGTTCAAGATCAGCGTGCTCAACCGTGTGGATATGGAACAGCTGGGCATGGGGGGGATCCTGGCGGTGAACCAGGGCTCCATAGAACCTGCCAAGATGGTGGTTCTGGAATATCGCCCCACAGGAAAATGTGACACCCTACTTCTGGTGGGCAAGGGTATTACCTTTGATTCCGGAGGTGTCAGCCTGAAACAGGCCCCGGGCATGGAGGATATGAAATATGATATGTGCGGGGGAGCAGCAGTGCTTGCCGCCATGGAAGCCGTGGGTCGTGAAAAACCAAAACTGGGCGTGGTGGCCATTATCCCCACCACCGATAACATGGCAGGTGGCGGTGCCGTAAAACCCGGTGATATCATCCGGCATTATGATGGTACCACCTCGGAGATCATCAACACAGATGCCGAGGGACGTATGATCCTGGCCGATGCCCTGGCCTATGGTATCAAGACCTATGCGCCCACCTGTGTGGTGGATATCGCCACCTTGACAGGTGCCGCCATTGTGGGTCTGGGTCACCATTATTCCTGTCTGTTAAGCAATAATGATGCTCTGGTTCAGCGCCTGGAAGCCGCTGGGAATCGAGCCGGGGAACCCATGTGGCGACTGCCCCTTGGCAAGGAGTATACCAAACAGATCGAATCCAGGGTGGCAGACATTAAAAATGTCGGTGGTAAATCCGCCGGTACCATCACGGCGGCGGCCTATCTGGAACATTTTGTGGGAAAAACCCCCTGGGCCCACCTGGACATTGCCGGAACCGCCTGGGACTTTACTGAGAAATCCTATATTCCCAAAGGGCCTTCAGGTATGGGCGTTCGCACTTTCATTGATTTGATCCGCAACTGGGAAAAGGGCGCTGTGGGTGCGTAATCAAGGCCCTGGGGATTAAAATTACTCTAAATCACACAAATCATCTATGATTAGAGCATGATGGACGGAGTCTTTCTATATGAAATACTCCGTAACCCCAGGGAGTATTTCAAACTTTGTTGTGGGCAGAGCCGGATCAGAATCCGGTCCGCCCGTGGCGGTTATAAAAAATCCATGAGCAAGAAACGCAATTCGTTTTTATACCATTACTTTTTCCCCTATGCCGGGTTGATACTGGTCCGCTTGCTGTCCCTTACCTACCGGGTAAGGCTCGTTGATGCAGACAATGAGTCCCGCATCCGGAACCGGGGGGGCAGGGCTTGTGTATGCCTCCTGGCACCAGCGATTCTTTCCCGGTATCACCTTTTTTTCCCGGCGACGGCCCATTGCCATTATGATAAGCCAGAGCCGGGACGGGGAAATGATCTCCCGGGTGGTGGATATCCTGGGGTGGCTGCCGGTGCGGGGATCTTCTTCCCGGGGCGGCTCCCGGGCCCTTCAGGAGATAAAAGATCTTGCAAGGCAAGGCTTTAACATCGGTCATATTGTTGACGGTCCCCGGGGACCCTTCGGGGTTGTAAAGCCGGGGCTGCTTCGCATTGCCCAGGCATCGGGTCTGCCCATTATTCCCACCATCACCTCTTCCCCCCGGCCCTTTGTATTTAACAGCTGGGATCGATTTATGGTGCCCCGGCCTTTTTCCCGGGTGATCATTCGTTTCGGCACGCCTGTTTTTATACCCCGGGGTCTTACCCCGGATGAATTTGAGATAAAGAGGCAGAGCGTGGAAGCAACCTTGAAACAGCTGTATGCCCGCACCGATGAAATGTGGAATGCATGCTGAAATCATGTCCCATGACACCGACCTGTTTTAACCCTTCCTTAACCCCGGTCCCGGGGGGCATATTGATTGACTATCCGTATTAATCAGGAGAAAAAATCGTTTGAAGATCCAAAATCTAAGCCATACCGGAAAAAACAATCTCACCCTTACCATTGATCACTTTGAGTTGCCCCGGGGAGAATCCCTCCTGGTATGCGGCAGAAACGGCAGCGGTAAATCCCTTCTGGTAGGGGTGCTTACAGACAACATTATCCCGGATCAGGGGGTTGTAGATCTTCCGTCCCGGCTGTCCTGTCTGGGATTTGATCTGGAGGCCCAGATTTTGGAAACGGATCGAAAAAATGACCGCAGTGAAGAGATGGAAGGGGGCATTGACTGGGGCCGTACCGCCGAAGAAATCATCGGAGATGGCCCTAACCGCACGGCGGCCATTGAGCTGTCGGGTATAGATAATCTTCTGGAAAAACCATTTAAAATTTTGTCCACCGGTGAAATTCGAAAGGTTCTCATGGCCCGGGCCCTGGCATCTGATCCAGATCTGCTCATACTGGATGCCCCCTATGCCGGTCTGGATATACAGTCCCGGGAGCAGCTCACCCACATCATCAATACCATCATCGGCCAGGGAACGGCGGTGATTCTGGTGGATTTCTATCATCCGGATCTGCCCTGCGCCATTGAAAACATAATTTATCTTGAAAAAGGGAAAATCGCCCTGGATGGAAAGCGTGATGCCGTGGTGGGTTCCCGGCAATGGCAGGAGCTGAACACCCATGATATTCGTTTGCCCCACCATCTGCCCGACTGTTTCACCTATGATCACCTGGACCCGGAAGCCCCCTTTGTCCGGGCAAGAAATCTTTCTGTTTCCTTTAATGATATCCCGGTTTTTACAAATTTAAACTGGACGTTCAGGCCCGGGGAAAACTGGCACATCCTGGGAGCCAATGGTTGCGGCAAGTCCACCCTGTTAAAGCTCATCTCCGGAGACAGTACCAAGGCCTATGGTCAAGATCTGACCCTGTTTGGCATCAAGCGGGGCAGTGGGGAAAGCATCTGGGACATCAAGCGGCACTATGGTATTGTGGGGGCGGAACTCCACCGGGATTACCGGGCCGGTGTGACCCTTTTAGGGGCCGTGGTGTCAGGGTTTTTCGACAGCATCGGCCTTTATGACACACCCACACCCAGCCAGATTGCCGTGGCAAAACAGTGGATTCAGCTGCTGGACCTGGGAGACAAGGAACAGACATATTTTTCTAACCTCTCCTATGGGGAACAGCGCCTGGCCCTCATTGCCCGGGCCGTGGTGAAGCTGCCGTTGATCCTTATTCTGGATGAACCCTGCCAGGGACTTGACAATATCAATCGTGCCCGGGTGCTTGCCTTGATTGATTATATCAGCCACAACAGCAATACCCATATTCTCTTTGTGAGCCATGATCCCCGGGATCACCTGGAATGCCTTACCCATCAACTGAAATTGGATGAATATTCTTTTTCAGCCTGAACCCCATCGCTATTGTTCAGCAATAGACCGTCTCAATTTTTAATCTGAATGTACATCAGGATTATCAATTGGACCAGGATGCGTATCCGTGGTAACCCCACTAACAATGAAAATCATGAATCAAATTTACGGATGGAGCAGGTGGACGCTGGGCATTATTTTTATTTATGCCGGCGTCACCAAGCTTCTGGATCCACGGGTTTTTGCCGTTCTAATTGAAGCCTATGGCATTGTTCCGGATGTCCTTATTTATCCTGTGGCTGTTTTTCTGCCCCTTCTTGAGGTGGTGGCAGGAGCCTTTATTCTTATGGATATCAGGGGCAGCCTTGCCATCATCTGCGGATTGACAATTTTCTTTATGATAATTCTCGGGTATGGCATCCACATGGGGCTGGATGTGGACTGCGGCTGTTTTGGTCCAGAAGAACCCGAAGCCATCGCCTTTCATGGGTTGAGACAGGCATTTATCCGGGACAGTGTGATGCTTGCAGATATTATATTTCTTTACATCTGGCGCAGGTATCAATGCATTCATCCTCGAACCATGATATCAGTTCTTATAACCAACCCTAAAAATTCAATTAACAGGAGAAAAAAAGATGAAAAATGTGAAACGCTTTACTAAATGGATACTGCTGGCATGTCTTGTGGTGAGCGTTGCCTCGCCTGCATCTGCCTTTCTGGGCAATAAGTTTGAAAAAGAATTGGAAAAAGAAGCAGACGCAGTGAAGCTGGTGCGTGAAATCCAGCGGGGCAATTATGATGTGGTGACAACCGCTGAGCTGAAAAAATGGATTGATGAGGGTAAAGATATGGTCATCGTGGACACCATGCCCTATGAGGCCAGCTACAAAAAAAATCATGTGCCCGGTGCTGTTCAGTTTTTGTTTCCCATTCCGGACATGAATCAGTGGGATGCCAACGAAACCGACGGAAAATCCCAGGCCGATTATGTTAACCTGCTGGGCAATGACAAGGACAAGGTCCTTGTGATTTACTGCGGGTTTGTCAAATGCACCCGGAGCCACAACGGTGCCGCCTGGGCCGCCAAATTGGGATATAAACATGTCTATCGATACACCGGAGGTATTTTTGCCTGGAAGGGTGCGGGTTTCCCTGCAGAAAGTGTGGAATAACTGTCATGAAATCCCCGATAATCAAACCAATGAAAGATGACAGCAGTCCAGATGCCAGGCACCTTGCCGTTTCCCTAAAGGAATATGCCAGAAATCTGTATGAGACCCGGCAGCTCTTATGCTCGGAGGCGGTGCTTGTGGCCTTGAACAGGGGATTGAACGGGGGACTGACCGAACAGCAGGCCGTTGCCATGGCTGCGCCTTTCTGCGTGGCCATGGGAGACAGCGGCTGTCTGTGCGGTGCCTTGAGTGGCGCGGTGCTTGGGGCTGGTCTTTTTATCGGAAACAGCCATCCCTATGCCCATCGCCGGGAGATGAGAGAAAGTGGCCTTGCACTTCATAATGCCTTTAAGGCCGCCAATGGTGCCACCTGTTGCCGGGTATTGTCCAAAAAAGTCAAGCATGATAAAAAAGCGCATTTCAGGCAGTGTGCCGGTTTGACGGCGGATGCCACTGAGATGGCAGCCCTTTTGATTTTAAACAAACGACCTGAATTGCTGGAAAACTTGGACCCATCGGCAACATTAAAAAAACATGGCCGCCTGGGTGCCATGATGTCTTATCTCTTTCGCTGGTTCTGACCCCACCCCAAGCTGGCCGACCTTGTGCCAAATCCCGCCACGCCTTATGAGCCCCGGTTGATGGTATGGTCAAGCCCTGAAACTGTAAGGGCTGAAATTAGATCAACGATTGAAAAAATAGAGTTGATCCATTCCTGAAAACGTGTATAATCCCCTTTTGTTTTTTTGCAGGTTTTTATTTTTATGGCGGACGAGTGGAATCCCGCCTAATAAATTCTCCCTCACTAATGATAATTAGATCATGTTGCGGCAGATGCCAGGGGCAACATGTAAAGGTGGCTATGCTTACAATTACCAGACAGTTTAAGTTTGATGCGGCCCATCGGCTGTGTCTGAAAAATCTCACCGACCAGGAAAACCATGATATCTTCGGCAAGTGCAGCAAGGTTCATGGGCACACCTATTGTTTAAAGATCTCCATTTCCGGACCCGTTCAGCCCACAGGGATGGTTCTCAACTTCACAGATCTTAAAAAAATTGTTGAAACCCGGATTCTATCCCGTTACGATCATTGTTTTCTCAACGACCTTGATGAGTATAAGGATTTGCCCACCACGGCAGAGAACATGGCCCTTTACATTTTTAAGGAATTATCTGCATGCCTTAAAGCCAGGGATTTAACTCTGGTCTGCGTTGAGCTTTATGAAACCCCGGATTCCTGGGCAACGGTGACCCCGGATGTCTGAAAACGTCCCTTTTACATCCCCCCTGCCTGACATGACCCTTGAAGTCTCTGAAATTTTTACATCCATCCAGGGAGAAGGGCCCTTCATGGGGCAGCCAGCCTGTTTTGTGCGGCTGAGTAAATGTTTGTCCCCCCTTTGTCCCTGGTGTGATACCAAGTACGCCTGGGAGTCCGGGCAGTGGCTATCCATCAAGGTTCTGGCAGACAGGATAATGTCAACGGGTAATACCCTTTGTGTGATCACGGGAGGAGAACCCTATCTTCAGTGGGAATCCGGTTTGAATTTTCTGGAAACATATCTCATTGAAAAGGGCCTGACCGTTCAATATGAGACCAGTGGTAAGTTTTTAATCCCATCGGATTCCAGAGGATTCAAGGTCTGCTCGCCCAAGTATCTTTCCGGTGCCTGGCATTACATCCCCGAAAACACAGCCCTTGCACAATGTTTTAAATTTGTTGTCAAGGATGACTTTACACAGGTGAAGTCATTTATTAAAGAGCAGCATATTCCTGCAAACGATGTGTGGATCATGCCCATGGGTGTCCACAGAAATGAACAGCTGGAGCGTGCCTCTGCCATCTGGGATTTTTGTGTGAAAAATCATTATAATTTTTCTCCGCGTCTTCATACGTTGATTTTTAACAACCAGCAAGGAGTCTGATATGGTTGATTCAATAATTGTCCTGTCCGGCGGCATGGATTCAGCGGTGCTTCTGGCAGATACCTTGAAACAGGGAAAAATGGTTGAGGCCATCAGCTTTGACTATGGTTCAAAACACAATGGCCGGGAACTTCCCATGGCCCGGGAACTGTGCGAAAAATTTAACGTGCGCCATCAAATTATTCCACTGCCCTTCATAAATGAGCTTTTTTCCTCCAGCCTCCTGTCAAGTGGCGAAGCGATTCCGAATGGAACCTATACGGCATCCAATATGAAGAGCACCGTTGTTCCCTTCCGAAACGGGATCATGCTTTCCATTGCCGCCGGGTATGCAGAATCGGTGGAGGCTTCAGAGGTGCTTCTGGGCTCCCATTCCGGGGATCATCATATTTATCCGGACTGCCGCCCGGAATTTAACAGCGCCTTTGCCGATGCCGTTCATCTCGGCACCGACGGAAAAGTTCAGATCTGTTTTCCATTTTCGCATTTAGATAAAAGGGATATTGGGGATCTTGGCAGAACCCTGGGGCTTGATTTCAGCCGCACCTGGACCTGTTACAGGGGTGGTGAGATTCACTGCGGTACCTGTGGGGCCTGTGATGAGCGAAAATATGCCCTGCGACATGAAGAAGGGCTGGATGTTACAAAATATCTTGTGTAAATGGATGCTTATTTGTTTATAATCCACATGCCCTGGCGAACACGACAAACCATGAAGATGGCATGATGCCGCCCCCAACGCTCACCCGATCCGGACCCGGACCCGGACCGTTGGGGGTTCTGCTGTCGCTATTTTGAGGCAGCGTTTTCATATAACCCACATGTCCTGTCGGACACAACGAAGCATGAAAAAGCAGTCGCTGTTAGTACCCAGAACCCAGAACCCAGTACCTACTTTTTCATATAAAAAAATGGACAAGATGGAAAAATGACAGAGGATTCCATGCAGAAAATAAAAGAGATCCCCCTTGGCAGACAGGTGGGCCACAGTGAAACCTACGATCCCTCACAACTTTTTTGTGTACTGCGAAAAGATGCCAGAAAAACCCTGGGTATTACGGCGATGCTTCCCTTTTTCGGGGTTGATATCTGGAATGCCTATGAATTATCCTGGCTGGACAAAAGGGGAAAACCATGTGTCGCAGCAGCTGAGATTTTGTTCCCCTGTACCAGCCAAAACATTATTGAGTCTAAATCCCTTAAGCTCTACCTCAATTCATTTAACTTCACCCGGTTTGAATCCCCTGAAAAAGTGAAAGAAACCATCGTAAGGGATTTAAGCCTGGGGGCCGGGGCAGATGTGGAACTGAATCTTTTTATGCCCGAAGCCTTTGCCATGCTGGATATCAAAGCGCCCCGGGGAATATGTCTTGATCTTATTGATATCAAAGATGAAATTAACACATATAATTTAAATCCTTCTTGCTTGAAGGTCGGCTCCTGCAAGGTTGAGGAAACGCTTTTTTCAAATCTCTTAAGGACCAATTGCCCGGTGACCGGACAGCCGGACTGGGCAACTGTGATTATTAATTACACGGGCAATGCCATTGACCACGAAGGCCTGCTTCGTTATATTATCTCCTTGCGGCAACACGAAGGTTTCCATGAAAACTGTGTTGAGCTTATATTCATGGATATTTTAAACCGATGTACACCGGATTCTCTCTCCGTGCAGGCCCGATTCACCCGGCGGGGTGGTCTTGATATTAACCCCTGCCGTTCCAGTCGTGAAATTCATTTCTCCAATACCCGGCTTGCCCGGCAATAAATGCCCTCCCACTCAGAATATTTTCCCCAGAGTTCGCCAACTGCAAATATTTTTCAAACCCGCCTTTAAAATTCATGAAGCGCCTCCTGAATTTGTGATTTTATAATTCAAAATACTAATTATTTTTAATAAATTAAGGTGTTTAATTTTAAATTAAAGGCATCGCAACTTCCTTTATTTTATCTTTGCAATTTATCACGCGATTCGCGGTCATGTTGTATAGATGTCTCCGGACAACGGGCTGATTAATTCGTATTTTTCATTATCACATATAAATCAGTACATAGAGATTTGATCTTTGGATAAAATATGCAAATTGCGTTTCATAATGAGTTACGCCATATCGTTATTTTAAATGATTTTGCGATGTATTCCCAAAATTAATTTGCTGCATCTAAAAAATTTATCTTACTGAATATAATAGATTTTATTTCAATTTGTAAGAATTATCCAGTAAAAACATTGTGATATGAATACAAATTAATAGTCAAAAATATTAAAAAAAATTATTTTTCAACCTTGACAATATATAATCAGGGCGTTATACCGTTTTATCTTTAAAGGAAACATGTTGCATTAACATAAAGAACCTGACACCGGACTCAAAGATAAAAAGGACAACCTTATGGAAAACAGCATCCTATTTATGAAAAACTCGGAGATTTTTGCCGAGGTCATGATGCGCTATGGCGTTCATCATCACTTTGCCTACCCCATTACACCTGCAACCGATGTAATGAAATATACCGCCGCCCATATGCATGAGGTGGGGGGGCAGATGTTTCAGCCTGAAAGTGAGTTGACGGTTATCAATTGCCTGGCCGGACTTGCCGCCACGGGCAAACTGGGATGTGTATCCACCTCTGGACCCGGTTTTGACCTTATGCAGGAAGGCATCGGGTTTATGACGGCGGCCGAATTACCCTGCCTGTTGTTGGATAATATGCGGGTCGGACCCGGTGACGGTGATATCATCGGTTCCCAGCAGGATTATTTTATGGCAACCCGAGGTGGTGGGCATGGTGATTACTATTTGCCGGTGTATGCGCCCTCTTCAGGTCAGGAAATCGTTGAACTTATGCCCATTGCCATTGACCGTGCCTATAAATACCGGACACCTGTACTGTTTGTCATGGACGGCGTCATGGCCCAAATGAACGAGACGGTTAAAATGCCACCGGCCAAAAATATTGTTGAGACGTATGACACAGGCGATTGGGCTTATACTGGAGCCAAAGACAGAGGTAAACGCGCCCTTATCACCGGTTCTTATGTCCACTCTGATGGCGAAAAAATGGTCAAACATCTTATGGCTAAAGCTGAAAAAATAAAAGAGAACGAACAATTATGGGAAGAATATGGCCTGGAAGATGCCGAGGTGGTCATAACCGGTTTTGGTTTGCCGGGCTCCATGTGTCGGGAAATTGTCCAGGAAGGCCGTAAACAAGGCCGTAAATTGGGTTTTATCCGCCCCATAACCTTATTCCCTTTCCCTGAAAAAGGTTTTGCCAACATTCCAAAATCAGTAAAAGAAATCCTCGTTGTAGAAATGAACTACGGGCAGATGATTCAGGATGTTCGTCTTGCTATGAACGGTGCCTGTAAAGTCTCCCACTACGGCCACGTAGGTGGGGATCAACCCATGGTCAAAGCCAAAGAAATACGTAAACGCTTGGATGAAACTTTCAAGGCTGATTGATAATTGACTACCTCTCTGCTGGCAGATGGCATGTGATATGGCAAGCAAACGTAAATAAAAAGTTTTAAAAAGGCATAAAATGAAAACTTTTCTTGAGGATAAAAATTTTAGTTGGTGCCCTGGGTGTGGGCATGGAATAGTGACCCGCCTCTGTTCTGAACTTATCGAGGAGATGGGCCTGCGCGAACGTACCTGCTGTGTGGTGGGTATTGGATGCGGTGGTTTCCATCATCATTATATGGAGATCGACGCTCTGGAGGCCATGCACGGTCGTTCTGTTGCCGTCGCCACCGGATATAAAATGGGGCTGCCTGAAAATTTTGTTTATACATTGCAGGGTGATGGTGACTGTGCGTCCATTGGCCTGTTAGAACTTATCCACAGTGCCAACCGTGGCACACCAATCACCGTAATTATGGTCAACAATGGGGTGTTCGGCATGACCGGTGGCCAGATGTCACCGGGCACACTGCTGAAACAAAAGACCCCCACTTGTCCTTTTGGTCGTGATCCGAAACTACACGGGAATCCTTTAAAAGTACCGGAGATGATGCAGGACATGGATAGTGTGGCATATCTGGCCCGTCTTTCTGTGGCGACACCGGCCCTGGTCCGCAAGGCAAAAAAAGGCTTAGCGACTGCTTTTAAGGCTCAGCTGAATAAGACTGGTTTTTCCTTTGTGGAGATCTTAAGCCCCTGTCCTACTGGATGGAAAATGGGGGTAGTTGACGCCTACGAGCGCCTTGCCCATGATATGGCGGAGGTTTTTCCCGTAAAAGAATTCATTAACAAGGTAGGGGGTGCTGCGTGAAAAAGAAGTTAGTATTTGCCGGTTCAGGTGGACAGGGTGTTATCTCCATGGCAACGATTACCTGTTTAGCCGCAATTGAGTGTAACTGGAAGGCGGTTATGAGTCAGACTTATGGTATAGAGCAACGGGGCGGCACCGCCGTTGGGTTTGTAGTTATCTCCGATGAACCGATCGGATCCCCCATGATCGAAGAAGATGCTGATATCTGTTGTCTCATGCACCCCATGATTGTAGACAGCCACATGGGCGATGCTGCCCCCGGCAGTATCATATTATTTAACAGCTCATTAGTTAAAGACCAACCCACCCGCAGTGACGTTGAGTTTCTGGCTGTGCCTGCCACAGATATGGCCCAGAAGCTTGGAGAGCGTCGTTCCGCCAACATGATTGCCATGGGCAAACTCTGTGCTGAAACCGGCTTTATTCCCATAGATGCCCTTTCTGCGGCCTTGGTAAAAATGCTAGGTGAGAAGAAGAAGGCATTGGTGGAAATTAATCAAAAAGCACTGCTGACAGGCTATGCAGGAGGTCAAAATGGCTGAGAAAAAACATGTTATAAATACTGATCGCTGCAAGGCATGCGGGCTGTGCGTATATTTTTGTCCCAAAGAGGCCCTTACCCTTGGTAACGAGTTTAATGAAATGGGTTACAATTTTGTACTTGTAGATGATGACAAGTGTGTGAAGTGTGGCATTTGCCAGACGATCTGCCCTGATGTAGCCATTAAAGTGATGGAGGGTTAATATGGGTAATCTTGATTTCCTATTTAATCCTAGTTCGGTGGCGTTAATTGGTGCCTCATCAAATACCAAAAAATATGGCGGATGGACAGCCAAAAATATGGTTGACCATGGCTATACCGGCAAATTGTATTTTGTTACCAGGAGTAAGCTTGACACCATTTTTGGTGTAAAAACCTACCCCAGTATCCTGGATATTCCAGATCCGGTGGATCTGGCCCTGGTGGCGGTTCCCATTCCGGCCTGCTGCGAAACCATTGAGCAATGCGGTAAAAAAGGGGTTAAAGCGGCGATTATTGTTACCACTGGATTTGGTGAAACGGGTGAAGAGGGTAAAGAAATTGAACGCCAGGTAGTGGCCATGGCAAAAAAATACAATCTCCGCCTCATGGGGCCAAATTGTATGGGCCACTATAGCGCTGCGGTAAGGCTTAACACCAGCATTATTGAACTGAACCCTGGTATACTGGGTCTGGTTCTGCAAAGTGGCAACCTTGCCATTGATTTAAATAATGATACGAAAACCAGAAATCTCGGCTACAGTCAATGGGCAACCATCGGCAATCAGCGGGACCTTCGGTTTCATGAATTTATCAGGCATATCAAAGACGATGAAGCCACCAAGGTGCTGATGCTCTATATGGAGGGGTTACGGATTGACAGCGCCGCCGATGGCCGCAAGTTTATGGAAGCTGCAGAGAGGCCATCCAGAAAAAACCCATATGTGCCTTAAAAATCGGCCGATCTCAAGCTGGCGCCAGAGCCGCTGCCAGTCATACCGGCTCTCTGGCTGGCAGTGAGGCTGTATTTGATGCTGCTCTTAAACAATGCGGGGTCATTCGCCTTAACAAGTCTCAGGACTTTCTTAATGTCGCTGAAGCATTTGCACGTTGCCCTCTTCCCAGAGGCAATCGCATTGCCATTTTGACCGATGGAGGGGGGCACGGGGTCATGGCAACCGATGCCGCAGAACAATACGGTTTGGAAGTGCCGATTTTATCTGAAAAAACACGTGCTAAATTGGGAGAAGTACTGCCTTCCTACTGCCCCATGAAAAATCCCGTTGACCTGGCTGGTCCTGAACGGGATCTGTGGGGTTTTGATCATGTCACCAGGATACTTCTTGAAGATCCAGACATTGACGGTTTGGTGATAGTAGGACTTTTAGGTGGCTATGCCGACCTGTCCGAAGAATTCGCCGAACTGGAAATGGCCATATCCAGATCCATGGTGGAACGTATCAAAAAAAGCGGCAAAACGGTTACCATGCACTCCATTTATCGATATGCCATGCCCGACTGCCTGAAAGTATTCAGGGATGGCGGCATCCCCATATATCAATCCGTAGAGCCTGCAGTAATGGCCATGGGGAAGCTATGGCAGTATACCGGAATCAAGGAAAGAGTTGCCAATGCACAAAAGGGTTCAGCTATTGAACTTCCTGCCCTTGGCACCGAAACTGCCGCAGATCTGATTAGAAAAGCACGTTCAAAAAACCGGGATGTGATTCTGGAAAATGAAGCAAGAGATCTTTTAGCGGCCTACGGTTTTGCTCAACCCCCGTACCGGCTGGCCAGGACGGCAGATGAGGCGGTGTCCTTCTGGCAGGAAATCAAGACCCCGGTTGCCCTGAAGATTGTATCCCCCCAGATCATTCATAAAAGTGATGCTGGCGGTGTGGTTTTGAAACTCAACAGCCCCGAAGAAATAAAAATTGGCTTCACCCGGATCATGGATGCGGCACTAAGATATGATGCCTGTGCCGAACTGACCGGTGTCCTGGTAATGCCTATGGCGCCGGACGGAGTAGAGTGTATCGTAGGGGCAACACGTGACAGCACGTTCGGGCCGACGGTCATGTTTGGTCTGGGAGGCATTTTCGTTGAAATCTTAAAAGATGTGTCCTTTCGGGTCGCTCCCATTACCTTACCCACTGCTCGGGAGATGATCGAAGAGATTAAGGGATATCCCATGCTCAAGGGGGCCAGAGGGCAGGCCGGAGTAGATGTGGATGCGCTGGCAGAGACCTTGCAGCGACTATCCCAGTTGATGGTTGCAAACCCGGAAATCGCTGAAATTGATTTGAATCCGATATTTGCCCATGAAAAAGGCCTCAGTATAGTAGATGCACGTATAATACTAAATCCCCAAGATGCCTGATATGCCGTTAAAAGGATAAGTGTTATCAGTTTTTTCATCATGATTTTTACAATTGCCCATGGTGAGCGAATAAATAAAAAAACGAATCGTAAATTTTTTTCAAAAGGGGATATTTATGAAAAAATGCATTAAAAGCAATAGGTTACCAGCACCCGTCGGGCCATACTCTCAGGCTGTTTGTTATAATGGGCTGCTTTACCTGTCCGGACAGATTTCAATTGATGCGAAAACAGGAGACATTGTGAAGGGCAATGTGGGCGAACAAACCCGTCGTATCATGGAAAATATAAAAATGTTGCTGGAAGATGCCGGTTCCGGACTGGATCAAGTGCTTAAATGCACAGTGTTTCTTTCTTCAACCGATGCCTTTGATAGCTTTAATACCGTTTATGGAGAGTATTTTAGTGACCAGCCTCCGGCACGGATTACCGTTGTGGCTCAAAAGATTTTCGGTGATCTGGACGTAGAAATGGATGCCATCGCATATGTAAAGTAAACGTTATAAATTAATTACCTACGCACATCAGTATAAGGAAAATACCATGCACAATAGAATACAGTCATTGTCCAGTGAAGATTTGAACAGGATTCATGACGCATCCATGGAGATATTAAAAGAGACCGGCATTGCCTTCAAGGAACCCCATGCACTGACACTTTTTAAAAACAGGGGATTCAAGGTTGAAAACAACATTGTGTTTTTTGACGAGCAACAGATCCAAACTGCCATTGGTCATGCACCATCTCGATTTATTCTCCATGCCAGAAACCCTGAACATAACGTAGCCATCGGAGAAGACGATTTTGTGTTTGCTCCGGCATATGGTGCGCCATTTATTGCAATGCCTGATGGAACACAACGTCTCGGTACCCTTGAAGACTATCAGAATTTCTGTAAACTGGTCCAGACCTCCAGGCACATAGATATGAACGGTTACCTCATGGTAGAAGTTTCCGATGTGCCTTCGGGAACCGCTGGCTTAGACATGGTTCTCTCAAATATTTTATTATGTGATAAAGCCTTTATGGGCTGCCAGACGAACCGGGAAATTGCCAACGACATGATAGAGATGTCGGCTATGGCCTTCTGTGATAACAACAAAGAAAAATTGCTTGATAAGGCATACTCAGTATCCCTTATCAATGCATTGACTCCTCTCCAGTATACTGAGGAAATGACCGGGGCGCTGATGGAATTGGCAAAGTACGGCCAAGCCGTTTGTATTGCAAACATGGTCATCGGAGGTACATCTGGACCTGTTCCACTTCCCGGTATTCTGGCCCTCATTAATGCCGAGGTATTGGCTGGAATCACACTGGCCCAGCTTGTCAATCCCGGTACCCCGGTGATCTATGGATCGACTTCTACCGTTACAAACTTCAAGACCGGTGCGGCTCTGGTCGGCAGTATGGAGCAGGCATCGTTGATCTCTGCCACGGCACAAATGGCCCGATTTTATCAGCTACCATGCCGCAGTGGCGGGGGACTCTGCGACGCTCAGACTACGGATGCCCAGACGGGCTACGAAAGTGCCATGAACCTTTTGATGAGCGTGCAAAGCGGCGTCAACTTCATCCTCCACGCCTGTGGCCAGATGGCGGGCCACATCTCCATGAGTTTCGAAAAATTCCTTATTGACGAAGAGTTCTGTGGAATGTTGCGAAAACTTATTCAACCCATGAAAATTACCGAAGAGAATTTGGATGTTGACATCATAAAGGAAATTGGAATCGGCGGCCATTATCTTGCGCATCCCAAGACCCTTAAGCTGTGCCGTTCGGAATATTTTCAGAATGAACTGTTCAGCCATGAAAGCCATTCTGCCTGGAAACAAAACGGCAGTCATGGAATTGATGATGTTGCACGAAAATCTGTGGAGCAAAGGCTTTCAGATTACGAAACTCCTGATATTGATCCTGAAATTAAAAAATCTTTGACGACATATGTCAACCGGCGCAAAGGGTTTTAAGTATCGTACAGGTACTGTTTTAAATCGTCACAAAATAGGGGATAGGTAATTTTATAATTTTAACTAAAGGAGTGTATTTGTATGGTCGAAGCCAACCTTAACGCAGAAAATTTGCTAAAGGCTAACGAAATTAAAAAGGACAGCGGTATTTTTGATTTTAACATTAAAAAACTTATATTCTGGCCTCCTACTATTCTATTAATAGTACTCTTGATAATCGGCATCGTAAACAGAGATTTGTTTATGTCAGGAGCCGATGCATGTCTTAAATTCACCATTGAATACTTCGGTTGGATGTATCTATCTTTTATTTTTATTTTTGTAACCTTTGCCATCATTCTTCCCTTTACTGCCGCTGGCAGCATCCGACTGGGTGGACCGGATGCTGAACCGGTGCTCAGCATCTGGAATTGGTGGGCCATAGCTCTTTGCGCTGGTATAGGTACGGGTATTGCCTTCTGGGGAGTGGCCGAACCGCTCTATCATTACTACGGTCCTCCGACAATCAGCGGTGCTCAGCCCCTGACTCCAGAGTCAGCCCTGGCGGCGATGAAAATTTCTTTTCTTCACTGGTCGTTTCATCCCTATTCCATATATGCTGTAATCGGGTTACCCATTGCCTACGCTGCCCATAATATGAAACAGCCTCTTCGGGTCAGCTCGGCCCTTTACCCAATTATGGGCGATAGAGCCAATGGACCCATTGGGGATATCGTAAACGGTTTTTGCATTTTTGCAACTGTGGGGTGTGTTGTTACCTCCATGGGGTTTGGTACCATGCAGCTTGCGGGTGGGCTGGAATATTTACTGGGAATCCCTAAGAGTAACGTGATTTATGCCATAATTATTGTTTTGATGACGGCAGCATATACCCTTTCCAGTTATACTGGGCTTCAGAAAGGAATCCGATTCCTGAGTAGTCAAAATGCAAAAATTTTCATAGGTCTTGCCCTATTTATTTTCTTGGCAGGTCCCACAAAATACTTCCTGAATCTGGGTGTAGAATCCTTTGGCGGTTTTCTGAACGATTTTGTATCCATTTCTCTATGGACAGATACCTTTAAAACAGGAGGTGGCTGGAACGGTAGCTGGACAATCTTTTATTGGGCCTGGTGGCTGTCTCTTGCTCCTATCCTGGGAGTGTTTCTTGCCAAGATTTCCTATGGCAGAACGATCCGGGAATTCATACTTGTTAATGTCCTGGCTCCTGCCCTGTTCGGTCTCTTTTGGTTTGTCACATTCGGTGGCGGTGCCATTCACCTGGAAAGAATGGGTGCTGGATTGATGGAGGTTGTTAACCAGAAAGGCGTAGAATTTTCCTTGTATGCACTGCTGGAAAAATATCCCCTGGCCAGCATCTCAGTTCCGCTGACGTTTATCACGATTTGTATTTCCTTTATTACACTGGCAGACTCTGCTACATCTGCGGTATCGGAAATTTGTACGAAAAAAATGGATGGTATTGAACCGCCTAGTTCTCTGAAAATATTCTGGGGCATTATCATGGGCTGCATGACGCTTCTTTTTCTTATGATTGCCGGGACAACCGGGACAAAAGCACTCCAAGTCACTAGTATTGTGGCGGGTCTGCCCATTGTTCTCCTTGAAATGTTTGCCTTGGTGTCTTTCGTATATGCTTTGAGTAAACGAAAATCAGATTCCAAAATATAGGACGTTGCATGGGGCTATGGGAAACAACCAAGAACAACGCCTTTGAAGACGGTTAGGAAATACCAAAAGCCTGAAAAATAATTTCAGGAATCAGAAAGTAACGCTGGTTATATGGACGTCTGTAAGGCCAGGTAATAACGCTTCATTATTTTTATCTATCTGTTTAGCTTTTGGGGCTCCCACCAAATAACAATTTATCACCCAAAAGGGTTCGACTATGAGTAGATTACATTTAGGATCGCCATTATTATTGGGGAAATTTCAATTAAAAAATCGGCTTTGTTTTTCCGGCCATGTCAGCAATCTTTCCGATGGTCCACATTTAACTGATCGACATCTTACCTATTTGAAAGAGCGTATATCAGGTGGCATCGGTCTACTGGTTAGTGATCCTCTCCCAGTTCATCAATCAAGTGAGATACTAAGAACGAAGCTGTCTTTAAATGCAGATACACAAAAAAGTTTTGAAGATCTCACCCGGGCGTGTCACGAGAAGGACGTTCCAGTTGTCATGCAGCTGTGTCATGTGGGTGCCCATGGATGGGCTAAAACAGCATTTGCACCAGCCTGGTCCCCCAGCGGGGGCTACTCTCTTCGCGATCAGGATGGCAGCCATGAGATGCTATCTGCTGAGATTGATATCCTTATTGAAAAATTTATTGATCATGCCCACAGGGCAAAGAATGCGGGGTTTGACGGCATCGAAATTATTGCCGGAGGCAATATGCTGATGGAACAATTTTGGTCTGTGCACAGCAACCAGCGCCAAGATAAATGGGGAGGGAGCTTTGAAGGCCGAATGGCTTTCAGCGGAGAGGTTATAAGGCGAATCCGGGCGGAGTTGGGGGCAAATTTTTTGATAGGCCTTGTGATGACAACCAATCAAGAATTTGAAAATACCCTGAAAAATGAAGATCTTAAGGAAATTCTTTTGTGGCATGACTCGTTGTGTTGTGTTGATTATTTTAGTTTTTGTCTTGACACGGTAAAATCTTCCGGAATTGAACAGGCAATCAATGAACTGAAAGAATTTCGTAATCTTCTTAAAAACGCTTCGTTACGCGTAGACGGAAATGTGAGCACCGCTGAGGTAGCGGAAAAAATTATAGAAAGTGGTGCTGGTGATTGGATAGGAATGAGGCGAGCTCTGATTGCCGACCCATTTTTGATGGAAAAACATCAAGGGGGAGAAAAGTGGGCAATTCGTCCCTGTGTTCAATGCAACATGTGCCTGCAGCGACGGGCTCGTGATTTTACGGTTGCCTGTTTGGCCAACCCCAGCGCTGGGCGTGAAATGCTGTTTCCAGCCACTTTTCCAAAAACCGAAGCCGCTTTAAAAATTATGGTAGTCGGCGGTGGGCTTGCTGGAATGGAGGCTGCGCGAAGTGCGGCTGAAGCGGGGCATCTGGTCACTCTTGTGGAGCGAAAAAAACACCTTGGTGGGCAATGGCGACTGGCAAGCCGCTTGCCGGGACGTGAACCCTACGGAGAATTACTCAAGTGGTATCAACATCAACTGGAAACCCTTAAGGTTGATCTCCGAATGGAGGAGGAGATAACGGTGGATAAGCTGAAAGGGGCAGAATTTGATCATTTGATTCTGGCTACCGGTGCAGGTCCCACCAAAACAGGTTTCCAGCGCCTCTTGCCCAATCATCCCAAGCTCCCCGGTGTTGAAAGTGACGATGTTTTTCCCGTGGAAGCGGTCCTGGAAGGAATAACACCTCTTACCGAGCGGGATAACGCTAATGTTTTACTTCTGGATGACCAAGGTTTTCAGCAGGGAATTGGCACAGCAATATTTTTGGCACAAAAAGGGCATAAGGTTACTCTGTTGACCCGACATCCCCTTCCGGCTCCAGACCTCCAGACCTTGGGAGGCTATGATCAACTTTTAGTTCAACTCCATGCCCTTGGGATTAAGGTACTTACGGATTCGGTCCTGTTGTCCTGGTCCCATGGCGTGGCAGAGCATTCCAGCAGCGCTGATGCCACTGCAGTTAAGAGCCGGTTTGACTTCCTTGTTCTTGCAACCACCAATGATGCCAATCAGGAGCTTGAAAATGAGGTGATCCGGCATCATTTTCCTTTTTCGCTGGCAGGGGACTGTCAAGGAGCACGAAAAGCCCATATGGCGATTTATGAAGGACGCAAAACCATAATAGAAATACCTGGGAGGGGCACAAATGCTAACAACGGTAATATCAAATAAACCCTCGGAAAAATCTCTGGCCGATGTTTCTGAAATGTTGCGTCGTTGCACAAATTGTGGTACGTGCACGGCGACTTGCCCGACCTACCTGTTGAGCAATGATGAGAATGACAGTCCCAGGGGACGAAATAATCTCGTTCGGGAAATTTTAGAATCAGGTCAGGCCCCGACTGAAAAACAGACCTACCATCTTGAACGCTGTCTATCCTGTTTCTCATGCACCACCACCTGTCCTTCAAGAGTGGGCTATAAAAATTTGATAGACTGGGCACGATTCCGCATTGATCAGGACTACAAACGCTCCTGGATTGATGGTGTTCAACGGAAGGTAGTTCTTAAAGTGCTTCCAAACACCGCACTATTTAGTCTAAGTTTAAAAATGGCTCCCCTGATGAAACCCATTAATTCTCTGTTGCCGGAATCTGTTCAACCGATGCTTGATTTGGTTCCAAAGGGTCATACTGCATTGACTACCGGAGTGCAGTACAAGGTCTTTCCGGCGGAGGGCACCCGAAAATTTCGAGTTTCAATGCTGGCAGGATGTGTTCAGCCAGTGTTGAGACCGGAAATAAATGAAGCCACAATCCGTGTGCTGAACCGTCATCATTGTGAGGTTGTGGTGGCCCATAAAAGCAAATGTTGCGGTGCTATATACGATCATTTGGGAAAGGAGGAAAAGGCTCAGGCCCAGGCAATAACAAATGTCGCTGCCTGGTGGAAAGAGATGGAAAAAGGTGGATTGGATGCCATCATTATTAATGCATCGGGATGTGGTACTACAGTAAAAGACTACGGTCATATTTTGAAGGATAATCCTGTCTGGGGTCCTCGAGCCGCCAAAGTCGCTGCCATTGCCAAAGACATCACCGAATTTTTAATGAAGGTTGATCTCAAGCCACGACCGTTACCAAAACTTCGAGTGGCGTATCACTCTGCCTGTTCGTTGCAGCACGCTCAGAAAGTGATAGAAGAGCCCAAGTCTCTGCTGGAAAAAGTAGGTTTCAAAGTATTAGATGTTCCCGAAGGGTATCTCTGCTGTGGTTCTGCCGGAACCTATAATATATTTCAGGCAGAGATGGCTGCAAAACTGCGAGATCGAAAAGTTAAACGAATTCAGAGTATCAAACCAGATCTGGTGGCTGGTGGCAATATCGGTTGTATTGTTCAGCTTTTTGAACATCTGAAAATTCCTATGGTTCACACTGTAGAATTACTTGATTGGGCAACCGGCGGTCCATTGCCTGAAGCTATGTCCAAAATGGAGGTGATAAACCATGACTGATGAATTTAAACATGTATTCCAGCCACTGAAACTTCGTCACAAGACGTTGAAGAACAGAATTAACTTTGGGGCACATACGGTTAATTGCGCTGAGCAGGGTCTGCCAACTGAACGTCATCTTGCATACTATGAAGAACGTGCCAGGGGTGGTGCTGCCATGATTGTGGTTGAACCTGTCCCGATTCATGCGACTGGTATTCTGACCAGGGGTAATTTTCGTAATCAAGATGATTCCATCATACCGGCATTTCGACGTATCACTGATGCCTGTCATGTTTATGATACGGTCATGATCCATCAGCTCTATCATGTCGGTGGACACGGTGAGGTCGCCAACTCCTGGTCTCCAAATTGGTCTTCTGCAGGATTTCCATCCTACCACGATGGGGATGGATCAAAAATGGTTACCGAAGACGAAATAGAGATATTGATTGATGGTTACGTGCAAGCGGCCTGGCGTGCCTATCAAGCGGGTTTTGATGGTATTGAGCTATATGCCATGTATAACGCCTTGATTGAACAATTCTGGTCGCCCATTAATAATAGCAGAAAAGATGAATGGGGTGGCAGCTTTGAAAATCGGATGCGCTTTTCTGAACAGATCACCCGTAGAATTCGCGATAAAGTTGGAGATCAATTTATTATCGGCCTGGGTGTCAGCGGCGATGATATGTTCCCGGAAGGGTTGGATAATGAGGCAATCTGCAAAATTGTAGGCTGGCATGATCAGCGAAAGCTTATGGATTACGTTACGGTGGGGTCAGGAGGATATTTCGATTTTTCCATACTGATACCAAGCTTTTTATATGGTGATCTACAGGGACCTCCACTTGCAGAAAAAATTAAGAAGCACCTCAAACATGCTGTACTGCAGGCAGAGAGTCGTATCAAAACAGCGATACGGGCTGAACAGGTGATTGCAAAGGGGCAGGCAGATATGGTGAGTCTGGTTAGAGCCCAGATAGCAGATCCCCACCTTGTAAAAAAGACCATGGAGGGACGACTTGATGACATCCGTCCCTGTATTTCTTGCAATCAGCACTGCTGGGGACGTCGCTACCATGATTTATGGATTTCTTGCCTCCTCAATCCATCTGCGGGCAGAGAGTTTTTGGGGGAAACTGAAATCATCTCCAAGTCAGATACGTCCAAGAAGGTTCTTATCATCGGTGCTGGCCCGGCAGGTTTAGAGGCTGCACGAGTTGCCGCAGAGCGAGGTCATCAGGTTACTCTGATAGAAAAGGAAAAGCATATTGGAGGACAATTTCGTCTTGCCGGATCTCAACCGATGCGGGGCGAGATCGCACATGTTGATTACTGGTATTATCTCCGGCAACTTGAGCGTCTACAGGTTGATCTGCATCTAAAAACAGAATACGGCGTTGAGGAAGTGCTTGCCTTTGGGGCCGATGAGATCATCATCGCAACTGGATCTAAACCGGCTATGAATGGTTTTCAGCGTGCTATGCCCGAACAGAAACAGTTGCCCGGTTGTGAGCTTGAGAATGTTTACTCCATCAATGAGATCCTTACCGGTGCCGAAAAGTTGGAAGAGCAAGGCCAGAATTTACGGGTCTTACTTCTGGATGGTCTCAGCGGCTGGTGGCCGGCAAGCGGTACAGCTCTTTACCTTGCTCAGCGCGGTCATAAGGTGACTGTTGTAACCTCCGATGCCATGATCGGCCAGGAACTTGTTCCCTGTTGTACGGATGGGGTATTACGTAAGGAATATATAAAACTTAATGTTGAATGTAAAACGTCAACCTTGTTGCTGAAATGGGATGGAATTGAAGCTCACTTCGGTTCGACCGTTCACGAAAATCAATACAAGGAGAAATATGACGCCCTGGTATTGGCAACCATCAATCAAGTAGAAAACAGGTTGGAAAAAGAATTGCGTAATGCTGGGGTAGAGCCCCATTGCATAGGTGACTGTGTTGCACCGCGACGCGCCAGCATGGCCTTTTATGAAGGCCGTCAACTGGGGCTGTCAATCTAACCTTTTCAAGGTGTAATAGAGAACTTTAAACCTGCGTTAGGAGCAAAGAGTACACGATTACTGGAAGAACCTTAAAAATTAAACTTTAACCTTGGTTTTATGTGTGATATATAGCCTCTCAAGGTCGATATGCCCTGGCATGGTAGCAAAATACACCATGAAGGATCGCTCTGTCAATTGATAACCAATGTCTGTGGGTTCATTGGAACCCATCTCTTGAAATTGAGATGATGTTGGAAGTGGTCCGGCATGGTGTGTTGCGTTATTTTAATGGAAAAAGCAGATATATTTGAATATAATCGTTACTTGTAATGCAAGGTCTATATTGAAAAAAAAGCAAAGATCGATTCCTATGAAGAAAGAAAATTATTTTCAAATAAACTCGATCGTAAAATTATTTAATATACTAGAGGCAATGGTAATGCGTGATGAATGGGAACTTAGTGAATTGGTTCAGTTCACTGAACTTCCCAAAACTACTGTTCATCGGATGCTTCTTAACATGCAAAAGCTTGGCTATGTTGATCAGATTCCCGGTAGTCGCCGCTATACTGCCACCACTAAAATATTTGAACTTGGATGTGCGGTAATCAAGAAAAAAAGTGTCTTACGTGCCGCAAAGCCCATCATGGAAGAAATCCTTTCTCGCACAAAGGAAACTGTAAACCTTTCAGTTCCGGATGGCATCCATATGATTGTGTTGGACAAAGCGGAAAGTGATTATGCCTTGAAAGAGGATACCCCCCTGGGGGGCAGATATTTAGGTTACTGCTCCGGTACCGGTAAAGCAGTTCTGGCGCAAATGACTAACGAAGAAATTTTTAATCTTTTTACTAATCATAAATTTGAGCCTCAAACGCCTAATTCCATCTCAGGAATGAAAGAGCTGCTAAAACATGTGGAACAGACCAGAATTCAGGGGTATGGTATAGAAACCGAAGAATATGCATTAGGACTCCGATGCATTGGTGCAGCCATATTCAATCATGAAGGCAAGGTGATCGCAGGCTTGAGTATTACCGCTCCATGTGTGCGCTTTACGGATGAAAAACTTCCGGAAATGGTAGAAATTTTGACAAATGGTGCTGCCGATATATCATCCCGTATGGGATACTGTAGAAAGAATAGATAAGAAGATGCTTTTAGTCAAGCAAGATTGTTTATTGTCTATTTGGAAGGTCAAGCATGGGTATGAACAACCGCATACAAAGAGATCAAGAATGATTTTTTATTTTAAATAAATGAACCCCAGTAAATACTGGGGTTTTTAAATTTTATTTTATACCGTTAGCGTTATTTTAATAAATTACGCCATTTTGTTTACTAATTCACATTAGGTCATTTTCAGAACAGTTAAGATGACCGAAAAAATGTAAACTAAGAATTTAGACTATAATGACAATAACAAATATGAAAAACAGACTAATTTAATATAATTCTGTAAACTTTATACAAGATAACAGCTCTATATAAATAATATCTTTACACGCTTTTTTCTTTTCACAAAAATTTCTGAACTACAGTGTGTTGCCCGGATATAGCGTATATTGCTCCACCTTTAACACTCTCCCTCCTAATCCTCCAGCCTGATTGGTCAATAAACAGACCCTATAGCACTGGAACGATGATTTTTTGGGGGCAATTTTAGGTTAGCAAAACTAAGGGAGTCAAAGCTTATTGATTTACCATTTATCAATCCAAGTTAAATTGCTATCCTATGAATATGTAAGTTCTCAATAAGTCCGGGCAATAACTGATTTTTTACAAGCACAAAAACTTGAAACGAAGACGATTCGTTCTTATTATTTGTATTAAATAGCGATTCTAAAATTTCATCGGGGGTTCCCATGGTTATCAAAATTCCTAAAATTGAAGACATTCCTGTAGAAGAGCAAACCCCTCTGGTTTTGATGCTCCTGGAATATCTCAATCTGCTTGCTGAGGAAAACCAAGCTCTCCGTGATGAAATTGCACGCCTTAAAGGACAAAAACCCAAACCGAAAATTAAGAGCCTTCCGGCCTCGAATCCCGACGCAAAAACAAATCTGAAACACAAGGCAAGCGGCCTGGCTCTGCCAAGCGTCATAAAACAAAAGATCTGAAAATACATGAGACCATCAAAATTGCACCTGAAGATCTCCCCCTTGGCAGCATCTTTAAAGGATATAATGATTTTGTGGTCCAGGGACTTCGCCTTGAACCTTTCAATATCAAATATCGACTGGAAAGATGGGTTTCCCCGGATGGCCGTTCATTCACCGGAAAACTCCCAGAAAATTTGAACGGCGGGCATTTCGATTTGGAATTCAAACGATTTGTCCTTTACCAGCATTATCACTGCCATGTGACACAGCCCATATTACTGGAAGCATTGCATGATATGGGCTTTGAGATTTCCGCAGGGCAATTGAGCAATATTCTCATTGAAGGACATGAACCCTTTCATGATGAGAAAAACGACATCCTTGATACAGGCCTTTCTGTATCCTCACATATCAATGTCGATGATACCGCTGCACGGCATAAGGCCAAAAACGGTTATTGCACCCATGTTGGAAACGATTTTTTTGCCACCTTTCACAGCACTGAGACCAAAACCAGGATCAATTTTCTCAAAATATTGCAGGCCGGGCGTACAGAATATGTCATCAATGCAAGTGCTCTGTCATATATGATCTCCCAGGGGTTACCCAAGGAACCCCTCATCCTTATCACCACTCAATTTTTGAGTGTATTTGAAAATGATGATGCCTGGCTGGACTTCCTCAAGACACTCGGTATTAAAAAGGTACGTCATATCAGAATTATTACTGAAGGTGCATTGATCGGCAGTCTGGTCGCGCATAGTTTCAATCTCGACATGGTCATTGTCAGCGATGATGCCGGCCAATTCAATGTACTGAATCATGCGCTTTGCTGGGTCCATACCGAACGTCTCATCAACAAACTCATTGGCCTCACAGAAAAACAAAAACAGGCTGTACAGGACATTCGGGCTGAAATATGGGAATTATATGCCTCTCTCAAAGAATTCAAAGCACAGCCGGGTAATGAGAAAAAAGCCAGCATTCAGGCTAAATTCGATGAAATTTTCGCTAAAAAGACGTGTTTTGCCTCCTTGAACAATGCTTTGAAGCGCATTCACCGGAATAAGCGGGAATTACTCAGGGTGCTGGATTTCCCGGACACGCCTCTTCATAATAATCTCAGTGAAAATGACATACGAGAATATGTCAAACGCCGAAAAATCAGCGGGTCGACCAGAAGTGATCTGGGACGACAATGCAGAGATACGTTCACAAGTTTGAAAAAAACTTGCCGCAAGCTCACAATCTCTTTCTGGGAATATCTCAAAGATCGATTGTCCGGAACAAATGAGATTCCTGATCTTTCTGATATCATTACCATGAAAGCGTTGCAATTGTCTGTTGAGCTGTGACTTGATTTCACGGTCTTTTACCGTTTTTGCCCGGACTTATTGAGAACTTGCTTGAGTAAGTAAATCATCAATTGTGGAGATTATTTCATTTTTAGGCGCAATATTTACCTTGGATGCTTTCTCAAGGGATCCATCTTCAATCAACGATTGGCAGTATCTTCTATCTGCTGCAATAAGGTTAAAATCATTACTTTTTGAAAATGCAATGCTGTGTAGAGCTGAATTAAGACGCATCAGGGCTGTTATACCAAACTTTTCTTCTATCTTTTTTAACAATTCAAAAGCAGATGGTTTTTGGCGCTTTTCTAAAATGTTAATGATAAAGTTTGTTATATCTCTTTCATTAACCTGCTTGTCGGTATACTTTTTTAATTCGTTTGATGCTTTCTTTTTTAAAGGAGGTAAATCAAAAAGATACAGCTGTTCATGAACAGAATCCTCACTCATTTAGATTCTCCATAAAGTTATAGAATTTTACCAAAGCCCCAAAGCCTCATACTTAACCCTTTTTTTATTTAGTTCTTCATCCTTTTTTACAAATCTCAGTGCCGCCCGAAGATAGCCGGATGCCCCTTCATAATCCCGAAGCTGTTCACATACCTGTATGAGTCGCTTAAAAATTTGAATCCGACCGATATACTTTTTATTCATGGCCTCCAGCACACCTTTGGCTTTTTCATACTGCGCCTGCATTCCCAAGGTTGATGCATAAATCAAACTCAATTGAAAATCGTTACCATCCAGCTCTAAGGCTTTATCCAGCAAAGGTTGTATTTCATCCACCTGGTGAAGTTTTAACATGGTCTTAAGTGCAATGAGACGAATCTTTTTGCCATCTTCACTGTCAATATTTAACATATCTAAATTATTGGAAAGCTCTTGCTGTAAATCATAAAACCGTTCCACTTGATAAAGCACATCTATTAATTGTACGAGTTCTGTGACTTCAGGGATATTCTGATAATTCTGCCGGGCAGTTTTGACAGCCTTTTCATAAGCTCCTTCAGCTAAGTGCTTCACAATTTCGGCAGTCCTGTCCGTTTCTGTCTGATATTGACACTGGATAACCCGTTCCGGCGAATATTCCAACTGAGAAACCTTGGCGGTGTTAAACGCCACTTTGAAATTATCAATGGATTTGAAACGATCTTCAGGTTTTTTTGCCAAAGCGTTGAGAATGACATCTTCCAATGCCGGGCAGATACCGGAATTTACCTCTCTTGGTTTTGGAAAAGGTGCGTATGTCCTTGCCTGATTTTGGGTGTTATGGGGCAATTTTGCCGTCATCAACTGATAAAGCAGTACCCCCAGACTATAAATATCCCCCTTGAGCAGCTCTTCAAAGTTGCCTTTCCGGCTTATACAGTCCGCATATTCAGGTGCTGCATACAGCACGGTTCCGCCGTTTTCCCGGGTACGGACATAAATTTCTTCAGGCAATGCCGAGCTGCCGAAATCCGTCAACTTGACAAGGTCCGCCTGACCAATCAGAATGTTGTGCGGTTTAATATCACCATGGGAAACAGGGGGGTCCAACGAGGCAAGGTGCCCCACGGCATTTAAAACCTGGCTGAAAATATTCAACAAGCGTTCATAGGTGCCACTGAAATGTCGAGCCCGATGTTCCAGTTTCTGGGCAAGGCTTTCACTGGGGAAATACTCCATCTCTATGGCAAACCACTCTTTTTCCGGCGGCACTCTTCCCATATCAAAAATTTGAATGATGTTTTTATGGGGTTTTGTGCCGATCAATTCCTTACCCTCCACCAGCAGGCGATCCTCTTTTACAGTCTGTTTGGGAATTTTAACCGCAACGGTGGCTCCGTCGTCCAGACGTTCAGCACGCCATACCCAACCATGGCTGCCATCCCCCAGACACTCCAGTAACAGATAACGGTTGCCCAGTGTTTTGTTGGTTCCAGGCAGATAATGTGCAGAATGTATATTCATATTATCCCTCAAACAAAATGCGGTTTAATTTAAGTTTTTTGTGCTGTTCGTGTTGTTGAAAGCAGAAACGTGAAAAGAGAAACTTTGCAGCCGGATTGCCATGTACCATGGTGCCTTTCAGGTTTTTAAACCCCTGATGAATCGTTGTGGTCAATGTCCTGTGATCCGGGACAGACACCATTGCCTTACTCCATGATGCCAATATCAGCACCTGGGGTGCTCCCCCCCATCGTTGGTTGGCTTCAAGCAGGTGCTCCGCTTTTTCAGCCATTTTTTGCATGGCCTTCGTCGTTCCGTCATACCGTTCAAACTCAATCACAACAACCGGCATTCTCGTGGTTTTATCAAACCAGACGGAATCTGAGCGAATGTCATCACCAGCTACCATTGAAGGGGGGGCAGGGCATTCGGCCACAGCCATAAATCCCAGTTCATGGCCCAGGGTGTTCCATGCGCTTACGCCCAGGCTGTGAACCATGACATCCTGATCTTTAACACCCCACTCACAAAGCATGGGAAACGCGTTTGAAATAAAATTGTCAATGGACATTTTATCCTGGATCAACAAAGCCAGTTTATTCATTAAAACAATCCCAGACCTTCAGCACTTCCGGTGATTCACCGCCATGCACCAGGGCCTTAACACCCACTTTGACCAATAACGGTGCCGGTATGGAACGGCCACACACAAGGGCCTCACCCGTTGATAGATTGGGCAGCTCATCCAGATCCGCCTTACTGACCATATCAGATGCCTTGGCAATAAAACGCTGATCATCCGGGTTTTTTAATCGCATGGTGATCAAGGTATTGCATTGTGAGGTCACATCGGCATCAAGTTTTGAGGGACGCTGGCTGACGATTCCAAACCCGACACCAAATTTTCGTCCCTCCCCGGCTATCTTTTTTATGATGCGATGACTCACCGCCTTTCCTCCGGCCGGTGCAAAGCTGTGCCCTTCCTCATAAATCAGAAAACAGGGTCGCAACGGATCTGTTTTGCTGGATGCTGCACCCAGGATTTCACTGGAAAGAAGCCCGCACACCACCTGTTTTGCGGTGTCGGAAAGCCCTTGAAGATCCACCACCACCAACCGTCCTTTTTTATTGCCCGGCCGTCCAACCATCTGGTAAATATCGGTGGGTTCCGCCATGGTCGCAGAATAAAAGCTCTGGGCCTCGTTCAATACCCGGCTCAGTTTCATGGATGCAACCGCCGCACTTCGGCCGTTCAATGCCTTTGCTTCGGCATCTGAAAGATCATCCCACTCTTTAATTTCTTCCAGTCCATCCCCCAGGAAATAACGTAACCGGTTGATGTCCCGGGGTTCCTTTCTATCTGCATGGCGCCAGTAGCGAATGGCAACGTCCAATACCCGTTGCTGGGGTTCTGTCAGGCCTGGTAAAATTTCAGCCACATCATCCATTTCAAAACGATCAAACTGCAGGGCCAGACAATGATTTTTACCGGCATATTTGTGTCTGAATGAGTCGTGCTGAGGGGTGTACACCTGGATTCCTGCGCCGGCCTTCTGCAATCGTTCAATCATGTTTTTTATCTGGGGCAATGTTTTTTGATCCCGCAGATCTTCCACCTGTTCCACATCGTCGGAGAAATGAAGTTGTCCCTTGGCCATGGCCTTACCGTATTCTCCATGGGGATCAAAAACAACAACCGATCCGTTATTAAGGGCCACCAGGCGCTCAATGATCCGGCCAACGGTGTATGATTTTCCGGAACCGGTCATGGCCAATACGGCCAAATGTTCAGTGACCATCTTGTTTATATCAAGAAAAACGGGCACGGTATTCTCACCACGCTCATACCCCACCAGATTGCCAAGGTGCAGACTGGTCTGTTCATTAAATTCATAGAAATCAGACAAAAATTGAAAATCCACCGTTTCAACCCGGGCACCCGGGTCCAGAGGTCTGCGGGGTATTTTGATCTGTCTGGACACAGGATCTCGATACCCCACAAGCTCAATCTGTGCCATGAGGTTTTCCCCTGAGACATTGGCACCGGGCATCAGTTCCAGCTCTGTTACCCCCTCCCCGAATCCTGCATTGTAAAGCATGTTGGAGCGGTGAATCCCTGTTACACGTCCAAGCACGGCAACATCAGGCTCGTCAATGCGCTCCTTGTGCATAATCCTTACAAATTCACCCCTGCGGACGGAGAATGAGTTATTTATGACCATGGACAGTTTATGTGAGTCGCCCGTATTTCCCACCAGTTTACCTAAAACCTGATATTTCATAATTTTATTCCCCATCTAAACCCGATATCCAGGTTTCTTCAATGTCGTTTCTTTTCAGGGCATCCGTAATTCCCCGGCGATAATACTTGACGAAATCATTTAGCAGTTTCAGCTGTTGTTGCCCCAGTAACTGGGGCAGTGGCAGAGCCTTGCTTCTGTTCTGCATATCCAGGACCATCAGCTTCCATGCCACACTGTCAAGCAGAGTCCCTGACCATTCCGGTTCGTCACCGGCAAGCTGTACCATCTTAATCTGGCTGTTCTGCCCACCCTTATAATGAAACCCGATAACTCCATGGTCCACAGCGCCTGACGGTTCCATTCGGGAACGATTTTCCGTCATTCTAAAGGCAATGGTTCGGGTAAATCCAGTTAAAATGCCGTTAATGAACCGGGTGTCACCAATCCCTGCGAGTTTTTCATCCAGGCCTTTCAAAAGGGCAACTTGATCAGGATCAAACCCGTCACTTTGCAGCAGATATTTACGCCCTTCATCGCTTCTTAGATCCTGCCTTGCAATGCTGACAACTGCACTGAAACGTTCGGCTAAAATACTCGCAAGTACGGGGCCGTCAGCGCTCCAAGGAAACAGCATCTCCCGATAATCATCCCAAAAGCTTTCAATGGTCTGTTTGGTTTTTTCATACTCGGCACAGTGTTTCACATTTCGCTTTAACGGGATCATCTCACGGCTTATAAATAGGGGCGTATCCAGCAGAATCAGCTGGGACGGAGACTCATTTTTCAGCATCTTTTCAACCAGGGCATAGGCCTGGCGCATCTCCACCAGATCCAGCCGTTTTCTCTGGGCCTCAAAATCGATATCATCCAGCTCGGATACGGAATCCGAGCCGCAGGTGGAGACTTGATTGTGTTGGATCAACATATCCGTACGCACCGCCGCAGAACCGAAAATAAAGCCTCCCAACGCTTTGATAACCGATGAGAGTGTGGTGATGCCGGACACACTTAAATCCATGATGGCCGGACGTTCCACCGCTTTAACAAGTCCTGCCCGTTTAAACACAGGTGCAACAGATTCAATGTCCCGTATCTGTTTTAATAACCGTCCGGCACTGCCCGGCAGTCTGATCTGGCTTTCAATGGCAAGGGTTTGTGCAAGTTTAGCTGATTTCATTGACAAATCTCCTTCATCTGCCGGGCATGGCCCCACCAGGGACATTCTTGTAAGTGGGCCAGCCCAGGTGCCGTGAGCGTTCCTGTTTCAAGTGCTCCGGTTTTTTCCAAACGGTTGTAGCTTGTGGTCAACCAGTCCAAATCAAAGGAAAACAGAGGAACCTCCTGGCTGTTAAGTTTTTCCGTGAGGGCTTTCGGGGTTGTGGTCTGCCATGCGTAAATGCAGGACAATACTGTGTAATCCAAGGGTTCCAGAATATCCCAAATCGTTTTGTCTTCAATAACGTCGCTGGTTTCCAAGGCCCTTCCTGCATGTTCATGCAATCGCCCCAGCCATTCTTTCAATTTATCCCCAGCGTCCATTAAAGAGATGGACCACAGGGGCAATGTGGTTGCACAAAATACCCCTGCTCCAGAATGTTGCTTGTTAAAAAGGGTATTAAAGGTGTAATCCATCCATTGATGGTTTAGATGATTGCCCGGGGTGCGATCAAAAACCGGGGATTGACTCAATAATGAAAACGTCACCTCACTTGCCAGCATCCGGGCAATACTGTTTTTTTCCGCTTTAAGACCTTCTCCGGCAAAAGAAAGGGACCAGTCCACCCCCTCTCCCACCTCGCCTGCCTGGAAAGGCGGTATCAACAAGAGGGTTCTTCCGGGGTATCTGCACCACGCCTGCCATTTTTTCTGTTTTTCTTCCATTGCCTGCTGATACTCCTGTCCGAACATCATACACAGGCCTTTTTCCGGCAGGTCATCCCCGGCGATTCCGGCCCCAACCAATTGTATCAGGATGCGACTTCGCCGGTGTGCGGCAAGTAAACCGGTAAGATATATGGGATCTTTCATTATCAGCCTCCAAAGGCCACTTTTACGCGAAGAAGTCCTCTGTTTACCAGGGCGGTCTGTTCTTCAATGCTCAATCCAGGATCTTTATCGCCTGACAGCAAACCGGCAATCTCCACCCAGCGCTCAACCGTGACCCCGGTACCTTTCAGTATTTCAGAAGCCTGTTGATGCAGGTTTTCCAGCCGTGCATTCACCGCCATTTCAATTTCCAGAAGAGTCAAACCGGCGATTCCATAATCCTGCATCAATGGGATATCCCTATTGTGGGAAGCCTTGAAAAGCGGTTTCAGCAGCTCCACAAATTCGCTGTTGGCCCGCTTAATCTGTTCCCGTTGCCAGGCATCTGCCTTTAATTTAATGGTGTTGATCTGGCCCGATATGCCTGCCAGAGAGGACTGAATGGGTTTCATCAATCGATCTGGAATATCCTTGATGGCGGAGAAATTTCCCTTCCGTGCCTGGGTATTAAACCTGCCGCGCTCTTCATCTACCTTTTCATCAAGATCCTTGAAACTGTCATCAACCAACATCAGCTTGTTTTTTAATTGAGCCAGTTCTTCCATCTGTTCCGGGTAGAGATAATCGCAAGGGGGGGGATCAATCCTCCTTGACAGATCGCTTACCTTGTCATTTGCCTTTTCAAGGGAGGCGCGTTGTATCTGGTAACGCTGCTTGAAGTTCCGGAAAGAGGAGATGATATATCCATCAATTTCAGCAATGGGCTTCATCTGATCGGTGGCTGGATCATACCCCACTTCATGGCTTAACAGCTCCAGACGTTCGGTGGCCTTATCTATGCGAAGATCCCGCAAATAGTGTAAAAGGGTATCACTACCGGAGCCGCTTTCGCCCCTGGCGGTTTCCCCATCCGTGGCCTTTCCCAGGACACCGTCAAAAATATGGGTAATCCCTGCAAGGGAGAGGGTAAACAGACGTTGGGGAAAGGGCAGGGCAGCCTCCGGATCATTGTGAATCTCCCGGGTCAATGCCTCTACCTGTTCTCTTACCCGTTGATCACAGCGTTCCACCCGTTGGGCAAAGAGCCGTGCCTTTTCAATACGATGGTGAAGGGGCTGGGTGCGATCCTCCAGTTGCACTGTTTTAAAATTATCCAGATTCACCCGGGGCAAGTCGCGACTGTAAACAGATGCGGCATATTTTAACACAATGCCCCGGGCTTTAACCACCTTGGCCAGGGGTTCTGCCGCTTTGTCCGGGGATAAACTGCCAAGCTCCTGCTCTTCCAGGCACTTTAAGCGATCAAACTCCTGCTGTGCACGGTTCAGATCTCTAAGGGCGTGGGTGGTCTGGGTGCCTTCCTGCTGGGAACCCCTGGGCGCAAACAGCCCGTAAATGCGATCGCTGCCGTAAACCTTCTCCAGCTGGTTTACAATGGCCCGGTATCCATCGCTGCCATCTCCGTCCAGCCAGTTTTTTGCTTCAGTCACGGCATTCTCAAGACCTGCCCGGTTCACCGTTACCCACTCACCTTCTTTTGCTGCGTTGGCCTGGGGTTTGAGCAGATGGATTTCCGAGGCTAGCCACATCCAGTCATCAAACACATTTTTTGCATTTAATCCCGTTGCAGACCACAAATATCCCCAATACCATTTCTGCTGTGCCTTTTGATAATCCCAGCGCTGGGGTCTGGCCGGATTGGCAATGCGGGCAAGAAAGGTGGGAAAACGGGCCTGGGCCTGGGCCGGTGAGGCCAGATGGTGGAACAGACCTGCCTGCTCATGGGGTTCATACCCCTGGGCCTGCAGGGTCGGGTCGATGTGCAACCGGCCCAGTAACGCACTTAACGCCTCGGCATCAACTCCCTGTTTTCCATGATCAGCGGTGAGTCCATACAGGCCGCCCAGTTTTGGCTCTTCAATGCACATCAGTTTCCATGCATCGGTGAGCAGCCGACGATCATTGGCATTTATTTTGGCGGTGGGGCGCAACGGCCATGCGATCAGACCCCGCCGGGACAAGTCCTGCCGCCACTGATGAATGGCCTTGTATGCAAAATCACGAATGTTGTTCAAGCGGTTTTTAAACTTGCTGGTAAAGACGCTCTCTTTTAACTCAAATCCCGCCATGTGTTCAGGTAACAGCCCGATGCGTTCCACCACATCCACTTCGCTGCTGTTCAAATGATAGAGTAAAATATCATCCTTGAGACTTTCATTGCTCAAGCCCTTTACATAATAGTCATTCACACCGATGGATGCCGTAAACGCCATGACCGGAATACGACCGGCTTCCCCCTTGATATGCGCTACCTGATTATGCAGTTCGTCCAGCTGATCCTTGGTATCCACCCAGGCAAACCAGGCCTGTCTTTTGGGATGGAGTTTCAGCCCGTCGCAATGCATGAGTCCGCCGTTTTTACCGCTGGCCCGGGGGGATGTCAGTATGGTCAATCCGGCCTTGTTCGGCCATGGCTGATCCGCATATTTCCAGTTTCGGTCCAGCAGGCGGTAAAGGCCGGTTAAGCGGGTGCGGTAAATCATGTTCCGGGTGGCCCCGACGCTTTTGGCCTCTTTTTTATAGGCTTTCATTGCCTGGCTGTGGCTGTCGGAATGGGCCGGATCTCTGAAGATCATTGAATTTTGCTGTTGATTGCGATACCGCAGATTCAGGCGCAGCAGCATGGCCACACTGGGACCGATGTGGGTGGCTTCACTGACCTCCAGTTGTTTTTCCGCACCGAAAAACTTCTGCCACAGGGCATCGGCGGCATACTCTGCTGCGGGGTGGTTGTATAAAAGCTGCACCAGATGTTTGAATTCTGCCTGTTCCAGGGGGACCAGCAGTACATCTGACTCCTGTTCATGGATGGCAAAGGTGTGCAGATTTTCCAGCAATCCTTCAAGGCTTAATCCCTGATCCACGCTGGGATAAAACCACTCCGCCTGATCCCGCAGAAATTTTGCCGCCACAAGGGCATTTCTGCACTCAAGATGATCCCAGGTGACTTTACGGTACAGGCTTGCCACGGGCTCGTCATATTCGTTGTGGTGATCCGTCAGTTTGCGTGTCAAATCATCGGCCTTGGTAAGAGGTATGGGAAGCTGGCCGAACAGGAGGTTGCGGGCCGCTTCAAGCAGGGCACGGTCACCGGTGTTGATACCTTCAATGGCGTTGTGGTCCAGCACATAACGGGCCACCCGTCCACTGCTTTTAATCAGGGCATCAAACAACGCTCCCACCCCGGGCACGGGTTTGCCTGAATTGACGTAATCATCCAGCAGAATATCCACATTGGCCATGATCACATTGAACCAGCCGAAATTTGCCCCGCTCATGGCATAGGCGGCCTCCACCAGTCCTGGAGGGTAGGCGTGCCTTAACTTTCGTTGTTCTCCCAGCTTTTTGACATAATCGGCCACATCGGCAAATGCGTTGTTTTCAAGCTCCACCAGTTCAAAGCGCCTTGCCGTGGACTGAATCTCCCGCAGCTGCCGACCCAACAGGGGGGAACACAGGGCCACATACCGAAGCCAGGGAAGTTTACGCCTTGGGTCTTCTTCTTTGATGGCCTTGCCGATGAGGCGGATGGCCTGTCCGTCCAGCCGTTTGGCCTCATCCTGCTCTAGGCCGAAGGTGGCAGCCTCGGCCACGGTTTCAAGCTCATCCAGGACCACCAGAATGTAGTGAATGCCAAATTCCTGCAGGTAAGCGTATGCGGCCTGGACCAGTTCGGTCACCAGATTGGCATCATAGTAAAGGGTCTCTTCACTGTGACCGGCATCAAGTTGCATTACACGGGCAAGGGTTTCCGGCTCAAAGCCCATGGGACTTAATCGGCGCAGGGCCTGTTTGGCGATCTCACTCTGGATGGAATCGTTAAATTTTTTTGTGGCAAGGGGCAAAAGTGCTTTGTACAGGCCAAACCCGAACCAGTTGTCCGAGTTCTGATAATCCGATGCCACCTGGGAGTACCGAATATAAAGGGCCAGGTAGCCATCCCTGCCGGTGTCATCATCAAACAGGGAGGCATCTTCAAGATTTCGGTCACTGTTTCGCACATACCAGCCCTGGGAGCAGTCGTTGGTCTGGGAGACAAGCTCGTGTCCCAGGCGGGATTTTCCCCGTCCCCACTCCCCAATGACGGCAAAAACATGGGCAAAATTGTCGGCATCCTGATCAACGGTGCGGATGAACTGGCGGTATTGATGAAAAAAACGGCTTTGGCCCACCAGGGGATCCCGGGGGGGATAATCCGACACGCCGGTGGCGGCCCAGTTATGTTGCTTAATGGCAAGATTAATTGCTTCATAGGAAACAGCCGCCTCTTTTATCTCGTTCATCGTACACCGCCTCGGATCAAGGTTAATGTTTGCTCGTTCATGGCGTTGCCACTCTTTTCCCGTCGCCACTCCTGTGCCAGCAGTCTGAACGTCTGCCAGACGGTTCTGCCGTAACGCTGGAATATCCGGCTGCCCAGCCGCCGGTAGCACAGATCCGCAAAATCAGGGTCAATGCGATACTGTCCCTGGGCTTGGGACAGGCCGTCGTAATAGCGCCACACCCGCTTTGTCAAGAGTGCCTGCACCACAGGCCCCAAAAGCCTGTCGAGGTTCTCCGGCCCGGGGGGTGTCGGGAAAAGATGCATGGAACGATTCTCCAGAAATCGAAGAATCAGTTCGGAAAGGGTGCCGCACAGCACCTCATTTTCGTCTTTATCCACCACAAGGATTTCAATTCTGCCGGGTAAAAAAGGACTCTGACCGCCGGAAAGTTCCAGCAAGATGCCGCCCTGATGTTCTGCGGCCCAGCTGTCCTGGGCATAGATCAGGCAGGTGAGCAGAAATGCCCAGGGCGTTTCCAGCACCCAGGCAAGGGATGCGGCTTCGTCGGTTTCCTGGATTTTATTTTTGTTTTTAATAACACCGGTGAGCAGGAAATTTTCGTCAATGGCGCGATTGGAAAGGGCACCACCCCGAAATGTATGGCCGGAATCCATCTCGGGCAGTCCCAGTAACCGTCCCCTGCACCAGTTGATGTCCGGCCGCAGCCCTGTGTGATCCACCGGTTTCAGCGCCGTAAGTGGGGTATATCGAAAAGGAGTTAACCAGGCCGCCGCAGACAACACCCGGCATAGAACAGGTGTTGCCGGAGCAAGTTCCGCCATTGTACCAAAGAGTGCTCGCTCCAGGGACTCCCAGGGTGTGGCCGTCAATTTTGCCCCGGGTAAAGAGACCTCCACCCAGGGTGCGGCATCACCCAATTGGGTCACCAGCTGCACCAGTGCTTCGGGAGTTTTCATCCCGGCCGCCTCTTTCACACGGGCTGCAATGATGGAGAGCCATGGGAAGCGGATTTCATCAAGCGTTGCCAGAATGGCAGCCACGGCCTCGTTGTCAGTTGCCACCCGTTGGCGTAATTCCAACAGGGGTTGGGCTGCGATCCACTGGACAGGGTAGGGGGGATTTTCTTCACTGGGCGCAGTATCAGCCGGGGCGGCAATACCGCAGAGAAGTGTTTTTAGCTCCTCCCCCAGGGGATTATTTCCCAGATGACATGCCCCTTTTATGAACAATTGCTTTAATATCGGCACCGTGGCAAGCCACGGTTCCGGTTCAGCTTTCATGGGTTTCTCCTTTGTCTGTCGTTACGGCTGCCTGGTAGGCCTGGGACGGATGGGTGGGCTGATCTGGAAAACGTAACACCAGTTTGTTTTGGCGTACAAGTTTTGAGAGATATGAGTTTTTAAGGGTTCTCATATTTCGTTTCAGCACATCAGCAAGTTCCTGGGGCGTTACATACCTGTCTTTACACAGAATCAGAATCGCCTTCTCCATTTTACCGGGATTGGTGCGTTGCTGAGTTTGGATCTCCCGGACAAGATCTGGTAATGCGCTGTCGGTCTGGGTTGCCGGAATTTTGTCGTGCAGGCGTTTTTCATCCTGTTGGGAATCTATCTTCTTATGTTGGGAGATAGTGGGCTTATGTGGTAAGCTTCCGTCCTTGTGTGGTAAGCTCTCCCGCTTATGTGGTAAGCTCACGTCCTTATGTGGTAAGCTCCCCGGCTTATGTGGTAAGCTGGCTGTATTTTCCGGTGCCAATGTATAGGAACTCCACCGTCTTTTCTCCCTGACGGTGAGAAAACCATTTTTAACAAGGTTTTTAAGGAGAAATGTCAGGTCCCGGGGATGCTGACCCGTCAGTTCCTGTAACCGTTCATTGGTAACCCTTCCTTCAAGAATGGCTGTGGCCAGGGCCAGACGTCCGTTTTCATCAAGAGAATGCATTGTCTTTGGAAATCGGCGTTCCATCTCTTCTGTCACCTCTGGGGGGAAAAGACTGATGGTGGTAAGGCGCAGGCAGACCTCTTCCTGTTCAATATCTTCTTCCAGGGCCGGTGCCCGCCAGTCCTGATCCCGCCAGGCCTGAAGGATTTTGGGGAACCCGGACCCTGCCTTTTCACCGGCACCGATCATCTGGAACATCTTCTGCAGGGAGGGATTGCGGCAGTCGCTTTTACCTCCGGCTCGCACCTGTTCAGCCGGCATACGAAGACGTCCGGGATTATGAAATTCAAACACGTGTGGTAAACGAAAAATCCGGATGCCGCCCCGTCCCATGTAATCGGCGTGAATCAGGGTGTTGACCGTGGCCTCGCGCAGGGCCTCGTGCTGAGGGGTTTCGTCCCTGCGAAACAGGTCAGGCCCCATCTGGAAAGGAATCTTCAGGCCATCCCTCAATTTGGGGATCACCCGGCGATAGAATTCAAAAAGATTTCCGGGCCAGATGCCGTCAAGGGTCACCCGGTCCAGCCACCGGGGGGCATTGGAGAGATCTGCAGAGGGAAGATGGCGGTAATCAAGATGAAAGTAGGGGAGATGATCAAGGATACTTCGCTGACGGCCGAACATGAGAAGGCCTGCCAGGGTCAACCCTTCATCCCCCGTGGCACGATCCATGGCCCAGCCCCCCAACTGTTGCAGCATCTCCTTATCGTCTCCGGTCAGGAAGGGATGGCCCGGCAGATTGGTTTTAAACAGATTCCGAAAGCCTGCAAGGCTGTCCGTATCCAGGTCATTGAGGGTGAAATATTTAAGAATCTCACTGTCGGGAGGTCGTTCGGAAGCGTCGGAAAACATCCGCCTGACTCGGCCTTCCGTGGCGTGGCGGTCGCCTTCATGGGTGCGGACATAGGTCCCCCGGAGGGGATTGTTATTGATATAAACCGGGCGTTGTCGTCGGTCGGCCCGGGGAATTCGCAGCAGCAGTAGGGTTTTTCCTTCTATTTTGTGCTCTTCCACACGGTCCCGGTCCAAAAGATCGCAGCTTACTTTTTCCCGGTTGGCCAGGCAGTTCCACAGATCCCGTTGGACTTTTTCCACATTGTCCAGGCCCTTTACTTCAAGACTGCCGTCCTCGTTCTCCTTTACGCCCAGGAGGATCAGGCCACCATGGGTATTGGCCATGGCGCTGTAGGTTTCCCACAGGGATTTGGGCAAGGCTCCTTTACCATCCCTGCCCGTGGCCAGCTTGGCTTCAAAATCCCACCCTTCCCGGAGGGTGTCAAGGTCAAGGGTCATGGGGTTACCTCCAATTGTTCTTCCGCCTTATCCAGGAGTTCATAGAGTTGATCCAGATTCGGGAATAGGGGAGGGCTGCCTTCATCGTCAATGCCCTTTGTGCTTAAACGACTTAGGATTTGACGATCAAGGGTGGTGTCGCCTCTTTCCAGGGCTTGTTGTGCGTTGATGAGTTCCTGTTCGGTGAGTTTGTTTTCGATGAGGGCTTCTACAAGTTTCTTGGCAGCATTAACTAATGTTCCTGATGTTCTTATTGAGGATTCATACTGTTTTAATAATACCCGTATTGTGCTGGCGTTTGCTAAAATAAATTCTGGGATAGGTAGTTTGATCAGTTCTTCTTGTCCAATCTGAGGTTGAACCGCACCATAACTTATTTTATGCAGTAAAACTTTTCCAGCAGATGAATTTAAAAAAACAGCAACTGCCGCTGCCAGCTCTTCATTTTCAAACTCAAGTTTTATTAGATGGCTGCTGATAACTGCATTTTTATCTCGTTCATCAACTTTTACTGCTGTACCGATTGATCCAGTACGAACGACAAGAACGCAATTTTCATTTATTGTTGCTTTTGTTGGAATACTAATGAATTTTGAAATTTTGGGGGCAGATTCAATATTTAATCTTCCAGAGGATACTTCAGATACCGTAATATAGGGAATACCGTTTTCAACAAAATCTCTTTTTTCAAAACCATTTGAATATGATTTAACTATAGTATTCAAGGTTTTAGAAGCTGCTTTTACAGCATCCAGCACGCAACAGGCCCTAAAAGAATAATATTTTGGATCTAAACGATCGGTAAGCTCTTTTACTTTCGCTTTGTTTACGGATTTTCCATTTAATTTAAGGGCAGAGTCAATTTCATACGACGAAGATTGATTGATCTCTACTTCAAGCATTTTTCCCCATGCTCTTAATGTTTCTGCTTGACGGACTTTGTTGCCGATATATTTAGACACCTTTTGTTTTAAAGTAGGAATAGGAATACTGTATAAAGACGTTTTGTCAATATAACTTATGATTGTGTTACTTGTTAATCTTTTTCTGAGTAAAACACCATAATAAGATTTAAAAAAGCTTAATACAAAATATGGATCTACTCCTGAATTTAACTCAGCTTTGTAAAGAGAACCACTTATCATCATGTTCTCAGGAAAAATTTTAGGCACAACTGAAACTTTGGTTGTATTGCCTTTAACTTCAATCAACAATTCATTAATTTTTGCTTTACCCTTTTTATAATCTTGAAGGTAATATTTAGGCACATAATCCAAATTTAAAAAGTCAATACCACCATTATGATCAATATTGGCAGGTGATAAAAATGGAATCAAATCATTTTTGTTTAATCCTGGAACATTGTCTATTCCATGATAAACAACTCGATATCCATCTTTTATTAACGATCCAAAAGCAACACCAGCGCTAATCAACTTAACTTTTTTTAATGCATCTATAGCTTCAGGGGAATAAAATTCTGCATCTATTCGTGCATCAAGTTCATCTGAAATTTTTGCGGTAAACATTAATCACCTCTTTTATAAGCCCCAACAATCTTATCCAGATCATTGGGCACCCCGGCATCATAATCCTCAATATTATTTTTCACCACATACCCCAAGGTGTCGGCCACGGCCATGAACACATCCGTCTGGGGTTCAGGCAGGAATTGTTCCGGATTATCGGGGCTTGCCTTACGCTTCTGAAGATAGAGCACCGAAGTCTTTGCCCCGGTACCCGATAACTTGAAGGTATCCGCAGGCAGGCTCACCACGGCCTTGACAATGGCCTTGCCCCCCACAAACTGCCCGTCGGCATCCTTGGTGCCCATCATATACTCGCGGACATAGCGGTCCGAAGAGTTGCAAAGCACCCCGTCGGGCAGCACAATCAACAACCGGCCACCGGGTTTAAGGAGCTGCAGGCACCGGTCAATAAAGAGCACCGCCGGGTCAATGGAACCGCCCTTGACCGGTTTCCACTCCCCTTTATTATTGGGTTTACTGCCCAGGGCCAGGCCGCCGGTTGTGGGTCGGCACTCCATCTTCTCCTTGCCGGTGGTGGAAACATTCACCAGATCAGACCTGAAGGTCTCCAGGATAAGATCCATATCTTTCTGGTACTGCTTTTTCTGTGTGGCCTTCCCCTTGCCGAACTTGGGCGTACCAAAGGGGGGATTGGTGCAGATCAGATCAACGCTGTTGGGTTTAAGGGACGGCGTGGTCAACGAGTTGTCCGTGTAAAATATTCTGGCTTTATTGGCTCCCTGCAATGCCATGTTCACCCTGGCCAGCATCACCATGCGGGGGGCGGAGTCTGCTCCCACAAAGCTGTACTCCATCATGTCATTGAACAGGGCATCCCTGGCGGAATCGGCCATGGGGATATCATCAAGGGCCGCTTTCAGGTGGGTCAAGGCCACGGAACCAAACCCGTAGGAGCCGCAGGTGGGGTCGCAGAAACGAAACACCGGGCGGTTGTTCGCATCCCGGGTGGTGAGCTGTCCCACGGTTTCGGCATCCTGGACAATATCGTGGAAGGCCATGCTGAGCATGGCCTGTTTCACCGGGTTGGGGGTCAGGTAAACGCCTAAGCCCCCTTTGGATTCAAAATTGGCCCTTAGAAACACATCAAATACCCGGCCCAGCACATCCCCTGATACATCCTTCAGGGTGCCTTGGCCTTTACCTGCCACGGGCCTGTCATGGTTGTCGGTGACCGGCCCCAGGTTTTGCATGGCTTCAAGCAAAGTCTCGTAATTGCGGGGTTTTTCCAGGCGCAGGTGGGTATTGGCATCAAAAATGGGATGGTTTTGCCCCTGATCATCTGTTGTCACATACGCTTCATGACCCTTCAAGGCTTCAAAAGCTGCCTTGATTTGATCCACCGCAATGCTGCCATGTTCTTTCACATAGTGGTAGTCAAACACGGTCCTGAAATCAAGACTTTCCTCTTTATATGGAAAGGTGATCACTTCATCATGCTGGACCCGAAAGGATTCCAGAAATAAAAATTTGGCCACCTCTTCGATGATATCGTTCTTATCGTTTACCTTGTCTTTTACGGTCTGGTACACCTGCTCATGGAACCCGTCCAGATCATGCATGAGTTTGGTGTAAATTTTTAATGACCATTTCAGGGTGGGATCGGTCTTCAGGCGCTGGTACTCATGGATGACCTCAATGGAGGGGATTTCATCAATGGCGTCAATGCCCCGGGCCGTAAAGAGTTCATAGCAGCGTTGGTTTTTACCGTCCCCAAGGAGGGCAAACACCGGCCAATGATCGGCAGCAAGACCTTCAAGCAATTGATACACAAGCTCCAGCAGTCTGGAGGGGTCTGAATAGTTCCAATTGCCCTGTTCCAGTGCCATTACCAAAATTCGGGGGGTATCTTTGCCATCATATTGACCGTGGATGGTGCCGGCATATACAAAATCAAGATCACTCTCGATCAATTCCCGGCTGTTAAAATCACGGTATGGCGTGCACATTTTTTGGAAATCTGCTTCAAGGTTTTGCTCGGTCACTTTCTTTTTTGCCATTTTTGTTCCTGTTTTTATGTTTTCAGCCTTTTGGGGGAAGCGGATGATGATATGGTCATGCCAGGGTCTTGATAACCGGCCCCATTTGGGTCAATTTGGGGTGTTCCCGGACTGCGGCAAGAATCATGGGTTCCGTTGCCACCATGCCCGGGGGGAGTTTGCTTTTCACCTGTGCCACGGGCATGGGAATGTTTGATGTGCTGACAATGCGCCAGATCACCCCTGCCAGATCATCGCCTTCCTGGCGATCTTCAGGGATCTGATAAACCGGGTCGTCCGTTTCACCGTTGCGGACCACAATGTCCGGTAATGCCGCCAGCCACAGGCGTAATTGTGCCGGCTGCCACCCCATCTCCTGCCATAACAGGGGGGATGCCTGCCATATTTCAGACAGGTGTTGGGAATGGGTGAGGCTGCGTTTGATGTGGTTCAGCTTGTGGGAAAGATCGCTCATGTTCCTGAATCTCCTTTTCCTGGGAGCCGGTGGATTGAATTTGGGTTGATTGTGTTCTGGCTGATGCTGTGGGCCGCATTAAAAATAGTCCCCATTTGCTGCAATATGTCATCCAGCTGTTTTTCGGCATCCCGGGATTTTTCATGGTGCATCACCACCTTTTCATGCCAGACATTTGCCGTGGCCGGATCGGGTTGGGGCAGTACGACTTTATCAAGTTGTCCTGACGGAATAAATCGAAGACCGCCGCTGGAGGCAAGTCTTTCAAGTTGCATTCTGACAATGGGTGATTCCATGAGCAGGGCATAGGCCCCTGGATGGTTGTGAAACCGGAGTGCTGCGATCTGGCCGCTGGGATAAATCAATTCCCGGGGGGGGGCATCCAGGTAAGCCACACGGGCATTTTCTGCAAAAGTGGACATCAGGACATCACGTTGACAAACCGCCCTGTTCTGGGTGCGCCAGGTGTTATGGGTGCGCTCCTGAAGGGGAAATTTCAGGGTCAGATGTTCAGAAATATTGGTAATTTGAAGAACCTTGCTGTTGTCTGTAAAAGTTTGTCTGGTGTTGACGGTGTCATTGACGGGATTGATAACGGCAAGGTCTGAAATGGATTTGAGACCGTATTGTTCCATCAGCTGGATGCGCAGGAATTCCTGTTCAACCTTCTGGACATGGAGGGTGTGGGAAATGTATCGCGGGTTAAAAAAATGTCCCCGGCATTTGTTTGAATATTTCCGGAATAATTCGTCAAAGCCTGCAAGTTGGTCACTGCACCACGTTTTTACCTGTTGCCTTATGGCGGCGAGCATCTGCTGGGTATCCACCAGGCTTGTATAGGCGGCCACATAGAGGGGGGCCAGTTTTTGGGCCGCATCGGGTACTGAACAAACCGGCATTTGTTTTATCTTTTTGAGCCCCAGACGAACCAGGGTGCCGATGACGTCGGATTCGTTGAGATAGTCTTGATACAGGGGCTGATTCAGACAAAAACAGACCCACACAGCCTGGGCCTGTGACAGCCCGCGAATGATGCCAAGGTTTGCATCAACGGGATGACGTCCATGGGAGGCGGTGACCATTGCCGCACAGGCGTTGCCGACTTTCCGGATGATGAGATCCAGGGGCTCCACGCAAAAGGGCTGGGCTTTGATCCTGGGGGAACTTAAATGGTCCGGTTCCGTTGCTATCCGGTGGGGCTGGATATTTCGTAGTCGATAGACCGGGGTTGTCTTTACCATGGGGTCAAAATTCAAGGCAGCCGGGTTGCGACTTACCCGCCAACCTTCGATGCAGTTTTTAGCCAGATCTCCAAGGGTTGGCCATTCCGCACCCATTCCACGCAAGATGGCGCCACCAGATAAATATATTGCTGGTCGCCAGTCATCTTGTTTATCCATTTTTTGGGGTGGGACGTGGATGGTTTTCAATTGAGCCAAATCTCCGTTGCTTTTTTATACCTGTAGCAGCATATTTTCTTTTTTGCAAGGTTGTTTTAATATTTTTTTGCGAGTGTAGACGCTTTTCGTATTGATATCATATCAGGCAATCATGTACCGAGGATGGATTGTTTGATGTGGATCAATTTCGTTATTTTTTTGGAATATAAAATTCTTTCCTGCAAAAATTAATTCTGATAAATCATATTTCTAATAAGCAGGGAAAAACAAGGAGGCTCCATGATCAAAGAACTAAAATTAAAAAGCTGCAAAAATTTCAAAAATTAAAGCCTTGATGGTTGTCGCGATGGTCTGGATGATGAGCTTATGATGTTGAAGTAGAAGGATTAATATAAAAAGATTAACGCATAATGTTAATCTTTTCCATTGGCTACGGGTGCTCTGTGGATATATATTTTAAGACAAAAAAGTTGCAAAAAATCTGCTCGACAAAGAGAGCGGCAGTTAAAGCGCTTGGACCAAAGGGGGGGCAAAAGCTTATGCAAAGACTGTCAGAGTTAAGTGCCGCTGCAACATTAAGCGATATTTCATTCCTTCCACCTCCCCGCCTTCATGAACTGTCAGGAAATCGGAAAGGACAATTTCCTGTAGACCTTGACCATCCATACCGGTTGTTATTTATCCCAGCGAATGAACCCATTCCGATGAGGGCGGATGGTGGGATGAATAAAGATAAAATTGACCAAATTTAAATTACTGAGATTGAAGACACCCATTGAAAGGTGAAAATATGGTAAAACTTACATTTCGCACTATCTAAAAATATTTTCAAAATATTCCAGCCAAGTATAAGTGAAGCATTAATCATGTCCCCTTAAACTGCCACCAGCTACCTTGGAGGTTTTGATATACTGATTCGGGAAGGTCTAATAGTCTGTTGATCTGTTCATGCAAAGCACTGATCCCTTTTACTGCTGCTTGTATACATTTGCCATTTCGTATTATTTCTGAGTAATGGACATTTCGAAAAAAATATCGAATATTGTTCCATGTTGGCTTTTTAGAGTTCATACCCTGCGGCAAGATCGGCAGCTTTTCGATATTTTCATTTATCATGTTTATGCGTATCTTTCGTTCGATGAGGGATACAATCATCAACGCTATGAAATAAAGAAAAAGCATGGCTTCAATGCGTTTTTCTTTTTTCAGAAAAACCGGAGCCACTTCCAGGACCGTTTTTTTTGTATACATTCGTTTCTCGAGAAATGGCTGTCTTTTATATCTTTTTAATACATCACTGGCTTCCAGAGTCGTATTTGTAATCAATGGAAAAATTCCATCCGTTTTGGCTGCATCGGCAACGGCTTGTTCGTCTACAGTCCATTGTATTTTGTATGTAAATTCCCATTTGTTTTTATAGACGCTTTTTGTCAGGGAAGGCCGACCGGGTGATGTTTTCACTTTAATTTGCTTACGTTCGCTTAATATCTTAACGTTAACAAGCCCCTTAACCGGTTTGCAAATACCATCAACAGCGGCCTTGATTTCCTTGTTGGTCTTCAGATGATATGCATTCAATTTTGGAGACAAATCTTTTAATTGTGCAATTGACTTCTCTATCTTTTTTCGTCTTTTTGCTTCATCATCTTCTTGTTTTGAACTGCTGTGGATATAAATTGTTCGAAACCCTTTTCCAGTCTTTTTAGGCTCATATGTTTTGTAAATATTTTTTTGGCCTTTTTTGCGTGAACTTTCTACTTCAAAGGCATCTTTCCATTCAACGTCGTTATTTTTCAAACGCTTTTTAAATTGTTTTACTTCCTTTCGGCCCTTTGGAATGATGGTAATAAAAAAACCACCATTTTCCGCAATATGCTCCAGATTTTTTTTGCTGCATAATTTGCAATCAGCGACATAAATAAAGTCCTCTTTTTCAAGCAAAATGCGTAGGGCGTTCCAGTTCGGTATGTGCGTGACATCATCCGTTGTATTTCCGTCAAATAGCTTGTAGCTCAAAGGCACATGACCATCGGAAGTGATATTCAGCCCGAATACGATTTGTTTGCAATCTGGCCGAAAATCCTTATTGTGACCATGCTTGAGCTTAACCGCTTCTGAATCTGGGGTGTCGTATTTACCTATAAAAGTCACCGTAGTGCTGTCATTATGGATTTCATCAGTCAACAAGTGGTGCACAGAAATAGCTTTACTGGAAAGCTCGGTCATCATGGAATGGCGGTCTGAATTAAAAAGCGCAGATAGGGCTCTGGCGAGTCGGTCATCATTATAAAGGCTGGCATTAACCGCCAGCCCTCCAAGATCGTCAGAGTACTGAGCAAGCCATTCTTGAACCTTGTATAACGGTTTGTTCTCACATATAATATTGGCTGTTAACATGCATAAACTTTCAGCATGATCCGCAAGACTATTGTCTGTTGCAGGAACATATTTTGTAAAAAGATTGACCAAGTCAAGCTGATCCATGTAATGTTTGACCATTGGAAATACATCAACTTGTTTAAACCGTGTTTCAAATTGCTCCATTAAGCTCCCTCTCATTGCGTTTGTGGGAATTTATAGAACAATTTGAGGATAAAATCCAGTACGTTTTTATTTGTATAATAAACAGCCTATTACGTCTTTATTCGTGTTTCGAATATAAATCATAAAAATATTTTTGTTCGTGCGAAATGTAAGGTAAAAGCAAAAAAATAATATGGTTTTAGCCCTGATTATGCTGTCCCACCCGGAGAAACTTTGAAAGAAACTGTCGAATTTCAAGGCATGACTCAGAAAGAATTGTCTAAGAGAACAGGTTTAACAGTTCAGTCTCTAAATCGAATATATAACGGTGATCAACCTATCAACTATGAAACTGCAAACAAACTTGAACTTGTCACAGGTGTTCCTGCAAGATTTTGGAATAATTTAGAATCAAAATATCGAGAACAGCTGGAAAAGGTTAAAGAGCTAAAACGTTTAAATGCAGATATTGGTTGGCTTAAATCCATACCGGTTTCTGAACTAATAAAGAGAGGGTTGATTCAGAAATCAGACAACAAAGCGCTGCAATTAAGGGAAACATTAAAATTTTTTGGAGTGAGTAGTGTCTCGTCGTGGGAAGAAATATGGGTTGAACCAAAAGTTGCAGCAAGGAGGTCTCAATGTTTTGAATCTATACCAGGACATGCTGCTACTTGGATTCGCATTGGAGAGCTTCTTGCGATGGATATCGAGTGTAAACCTTTTGATAAGGCCCTTTTTAAACAGGCGTTGCAAACCATACGGGCCTTAACTCTCAAGTCTCCTCAAGAGTTCATTCCTCAGATGATTCAAATCTGTGCACAGGCAGGAGTCGTAATTTCATTAGTACCGGAGATGCCAAAAGTACCGTGGAGCGGTGCGACTAAATGGTTAACCCCTAAAAAAGCAATGATAATAATTAACCTGAGGGGAAAACGTGAAGACAAATTCTGGTTTTCTTTTTTTCATGAAGCTGGCCATGTGATAAATGATAATAAAAAGTCTCTCTACATAAATGATCACAGCGATGATCCTGTTGAAAAAAAAGCCGATGAGTTTGCTACAAACATGCTCTTTCCCGATGGCTGTAGGGAGCAAATACGCTCCCTTCGTACCAAGGTGCAAATAAAAAGCTTTGCTGAAAAAATAGCTTTAAGTCCTGGCATTGTTGCGGGGCAATATCAATTTCTTACAGGTAAATGGTCCTGGTATCAGGATTTGATAAAAAAATTCGTTTGGGAGAAGTAATATATTAAGCGCCAGTGCTCCTATTCTCGAAAATTCTGACTCTGTAAAATACAGCCTAACGCCCAGGAGTTCCCAGGGAGAATGTGTCCATTTAAATATATTGTCAAAATTTTACATTAAACAACAAAAAAAGGGTGTAAAATAAACATTTTACACCCTGAAAGTTTACAACTTTAATACTGGTAATGGTTAGAACGGAATATCATCATCCCCACCCTGGGGCCCAGTCATACCCGGATCTGCCGGGCTGGCACCAGGTCCTGGTCCCCCCTGATATCCACCAGCGGCAGGGGCACCGCCCTGGGGTGGTTTCGGGGGCTGATAACCACCACCCTGTCCACCGCCTTGATATCCACCACCACCGCCCTGGGGTTGATATCCACCGCCACCGCCCTGTCCCCCCTGATATCCACCGGGAGCACCGCCACCGGCACCACCTGGGCTGCCAAGAAATTGAACAACGTTGGCAATAATATCAGTTGAATAGTGGGTCTGTCCTTCCTTTTCGTAGCTTGATGTCTGGAGCCTTCCCTCCACATAAACCTGGCTGCCCTTGGAAAGATACCGTTCACAGTTTTCACCCTGTTTGCCAAACACGGTGATTCTATGCCATTCTGTTTTTTCCTGCTTCTGACCAGTAGTCTTATCTGTCCAGTTTTCACTGGTGGCAACGGCCAATTTTACCACGGCCATTCCCTGGGGGGAATATCGGATTTCCGGGTCTCGCCCAAGTCTTCCAACAATAATTGCTTTATTGACGCCTGCCATGAAATGCTCCTATACATTAATGGTTAGAGTTTATTCTGCTTGTGTTTTTGTACCTTAATCTGGAAGATCCGTCAATTGGTGAAATGAGGCTTGGGCATAACATGGCCCAGCTGTCATGATCTGGTGGCCGATCTTGTGATCAAGCCCGTTAAATGGAAATATGGGCATGACTTCTTATGATATGCTGCACATTAATTTACTGTTTACATGGCACAAAAGCCGGGATATATAAAATAGATGAAAAAAACAGCTTTGGAAAAAAGAATCAAAAGGCGAATCACCGCCCGGGAGCATGTTTTCTTTGCCGCCTGTGCACCGGGCATGCAGAGATTGTGCCATCGAGAACTTACAGAACTGATGCCAGGCCGGGAAGGTATCACCATGATTCCCGGCGGGGTTGAGTTCACCGGCAGTGTTGAAGATTGCTATAAGACCAATCTCCATCTTAGAAGTCCTTCCCGGATTATTATGCGCATGGGGAGCATCAAGGCAGAAAATTTTCGAACCCTTGAAAAACGACTACTGGAAATGGAATGGGAGCTTTTTCTGAAAAAAGGGGTGCCCTTCTCCTGCGATGTGAGTACAAGCCATTGCCGATTATACCACAGCGGCGCCATTGTCGAGCGGGTGGAAAAGTGCATTGTTGATTATTTTGAAAGATTGCCCCAGGAGCAGGGGGCCGTGGTGGCCCACCGTCTGCCTGATGTGGGGCAGCGGATTTTAATCCGGGGGGTGGATGACCGGTTTGAGATCTCCCTGGACAGCAGTGGAGACGGACTCTACAAACGGGGGATGAAAAAGAATGTGGGGGCCGCCCCCCTGAGGGAAACCCTGGCCTTTGCTCTGCTGTCTGCTGTGGGGTACTCCCCTGGCCAGCCCCTCATTGACGGCATGTGCGGGTCCGGTACCTTTTCCCTGGAGGCGGCCATGATCACCCGGCATACGCCCCCGGGGATTTTTCGCTCCTTTGCCTTTGAACACTGGCCCTGCTTCAGCGAAAAACAGTGGCAATATCTGAAAAATGAGGCGGTAAAAGAAACGGTTTCACCCCTGCGGCCGGTTATCTTTGCGTCGGACCTTGATTCTGGCTGTGTGGATTCCCTGGAAAAAACAGTAAAAACCTTTGATCTTTCATCCACCATTGAGGTGTTTCAAAGGGATTTCTTTGATCTGATTCCCTCCTCGCTGACATCCCTGCCCCGGGGGGTGGTGGTCTTAAATCCTCCCTATGGCAAAAGAATTGGAGATTCTGAAACCATCCAGGCCTTATTTAAGCGCATTGGTGAAAAACTTTCCTCTGACTTTAAAGGATGGACGGTTGTGATTATCATGCCGGATCGGGATCTGGCGGAATCGTTTTCCTTTCATTGTCGATGGGTGCCGCTGTTCCATGGGGGGCTGGATCTTCATGCCGCCATTGGACGGGTGTCGTAAATTGTTTATCGATACAAAGATTTTTTAATTTTAACGTCCAGAGTTAATTTTGAGGTTTTCTATGTTTTCTTCCAAACACCGTCCAGAAAAAGATGACCGTTTTGATGATGTCATTACCACCATTGATTCTCATACAGAAGGGGAGGGAACCCGATTAATTGTGGATGGCCTGCCGGAAATTCCCGGCAGCACCATGATGGACAAGCTGGATTATTTTAAAACCCACCATGATGATGTGCGATGCCTGTTAACCAGGCCCCCTCGAGGGGGAGAGCTTCTGGCGGCCATGGTCACGGACAATGTCACCGAGGATGCCGCCTTTGGTCTCGTGTACATGGACGCGAAAAGATACCCTTATCTGTGCGGCCATGCCACCATCGGAGCCGTGGTAACCCTTGCCCAGTGCGGTTATCTCGCCCTGAAGGAAGGCCAGAACAAGGTACCGGTGGATACCCCGTCGGGTGTCATGACAGTGTCTGTGGATTACCGGGAAGGGGAGGTGGGAACGGTGGCCATGGACATGGTGCCTTCCTTTGTGTACGATACTGCAAAGGAAATCACGGTGAAGGGATTTGGTAAACTTTCCGTTGATCTGGTGTGCACCGGAGGATTTTTTGCCATGGTCAACACCGATCAGCTGGGCATTTCTCCGGTACTTGAAAATAAAAACATGCTGGTGGACCTTGGCATGAAGATAATAGATGCCGCCAATGAACAACTGGAGGTGATCCATCCCCTCCGGCCGGATGTAAACACCGTGGATGTCACGGAGTTTTATGATTGCACGGATGACATCCCGCTAACCGGTGGCAGGGGCATGGTGATCTATGGCGAAAGCCACATGGATCAATCCCCCTGCGGCACGGGCACAGCCGCTAAACTCACCTTGCTGCATCATTATGGTAAAATCGGCATGCACCAGCCCTATGTGAATGCAAGCCCCCTTGGCACCACCTTTGAGGCCGCCCTGGTGGGTAAAACCAGGATCGGGGAATTCAATGCCATGATCACCCGGATCAAGGGCCGGGCCTGGGTTACCGGTATTCACCATTTTGTCCTTGATAAAACAGACCCCTTTAAAGAAGGATTTATCATCTGATGTCATCTTGTCCTGATCTGATTCTTTTCAATGGCACCGTTCATACCCTGGACGACGACATGCCCCGGGCCACGGCTGTGGCCATATGCGCCCATCACATACACGCCGTGGGGCAAGACGCTGATATCCTTGGCCTGGCCGGCCCGAATACCCGGAAGATTGATCTTAAAAAAAAGCTGGTGCTGCCCGGATTCACCGATACCCATTTCCATTTTTACGAGTGGGCATTAAATGTGGACAGCATTGATTTTTCAACGGTTTTCAGTTTTGCAGACATGGAAACGGCCATCGGAAAAAGGGCGGCCATGCTGCCACCGGGCCGGTGGATACTGGGGCAGGGGTTCAACGAATCCGACTGGCCGGAAAACAAAATGCCCCATTGTCATGACCTTGACCGGGTGGCCCCCCATCATCCGGTGTGCATCTGGCGGTGTGATCTTCACCTGGCTGTGGCCAATTCCAAGGCCCTGGAACTGGCTGGCATTGACAGGCATACCCCGGACCCGGCAGATGGGGTGATTGAAAGGGATGCCGCCGGGAATCCCACCGGTGTACTCAAAGAGCTGGCCCCCAACCTGGTGCGGGGGGCCCTGCCGGAGCTGTCCGAAGCAGATCTGCTTGTCAATATGGAAAAATGCATGTCCCGGGCCCATGCCCTGGGGTTGACCGGGGTGCATGATATTCGTCTCATGGGCGGTAAAGAAGGTGCCATTGCCCTTGGGGCCTGGCAGACCCTGAATGCCAATGGAAAATTAAGGCTTCGCTGCCATGTCTCCCTTCCCGGAGAAATGACCAAACAGGCCGTGGATCTGGGGCTTCACACCGGATTTGGAGATGAGTTGCTGCAAATCGGCCATCTGAAATTCTTTGCCGATGGCGGCATGGGTGCCCGCACCGCATGGGTCACGGAAAAATATCTGGATGCTGATTACGGCATGGCATTGACGTCGGTGGATGAAATTGAAGCAGCTGTTACCCTGGCCGACAGTGCCGGACTTTCAAGCATGGTCCATGCCGTGGGTGATCGGGCCTGCCATGAAATCATCGCCATGTATGCAAGGGTTGAAGCCCGGGGAAAAAGCAGGTGCCGCATTCCCCATCGCGTGGAGCATGTGCAGATGATTTTGCCCGACGATCTTAAACGCCTGGCCGCATTGAATAACGTTGCGGTGTCCTGCCAGCCCGCAAATTTAAGCCTTGATATTTCCATGATTGACCAGTGTGCCGGAAAGCGGGGCAGGTACGCCTATGCCCTGAAAGATATTTTAAACACCGGGACTCCCATGATGCTCAGCTCCGATGCCCCGGTGGCTGATCCCAATCCCTTTGCCGGCATTTATGCGGCGGTAAACCGCAAACGCATGGACCAAACCCCCCGGCAGGGATGGTACATGGACCAGGCCCTTGATGTGGCCGAGGCAGTGGAGGCATATACCCTTACACCGGCCCGGGCTTCCGGGTGTGGAGATGTTCTGGGGTCTATCTCCCCGGGAAAACTGGCGGACATGGTGGTGACGGACCGGAATGTGTTTGACATCCCCCCGGAAGAGATCATTGACACCCGTGTGGTCATGACCCTTTTCAACGGTCAGGTGGTCCATGGATGACAGGCAGCACACCCTTCAGTACCTGGAAACCATCTTTGATCGCTCGGCCGATGGCTTGATGATCTGTGATGCAAGGGGACGGATACTCAAACTCAATGGCAGTTCTGCAAGACTCAATGGAATCACTGCTGGAGATGTGCTGGGAAGGGAGGTGGCCACCTTGATAAAGGAAGGACAGCTGAACCGTTCCGCCACCCAGGAGGTGCTGGAAACCCAACGTCAGGTCAGTCTGGTTCAGGTCACCCCTAAATCGGGATATACCCTGCTGGTTACAGGAACCCCGGTGTTTGATGACTCTCATGATCTTGCCTTTGTGGTGGTCAATGAGAGAGATATTTCCCTGATTGAAAACATGAAGCAAGAGCTGACCCGGACCCTCCAGGAATCGGAAAAAATTCGCAATGAACTCACCGAATTGAACCTGCTGGAACTGAAAGAAAACAATATTGTGGCCCAGAGTGATCCAATGAAACAGACACTTCACCTGGCCCTGAAGCTCTCCGGCATTGATGCATCGGGTATTCTGATTCAGGGTGAGTCCGGAACGGGCAAGGGGTTGCTGGCAAAATTTATCCATGCCCACAGTTCCCGGCGAAAAAAAACCTTTATCCAGATCAATTGTGCGGCCCTGCCGGAAAACCTTCTGGAGGCAGAGCTCTTTGGCTATGAAAAAGGGGCCTTCACAGGGGCAAAGGAAACGGGTAAACCAGGTCTGTTTACCCTGGCATCCGGGGGTACCTTGTTTCTGGATGAGATCGGAGAAATGCCCCCCGGGGTACAGGCAAAATTGTTGAAATGCCTGGATGACCATGAAATCATGCCCATCGGGGGAACTAAGGGAGAAAAAATTGACTGCTCCATCATCGCTGCCACTAACCGGAATCTCAATCAGCGGGTGATAAACAAACAGTTCCGGCTGGACCTGCTCCATCGCCTGAACACCTTTCCCCTGTCAATTCCGCCTTTGCGGGAACGGCCCGAGGATATTCTGGAACTGGTGACCCTGTGTCTTAAAAAGTGTAATAAAAAATATAATCGGCGGACACATATGGGGTATAAGGCCTTTGATGCCCTGAAATCATATGCCTTTCCCGGGAATGTCCGGGAGTTGATCAATATCGTCAAGCAGGCTGTGGTCATGAGCGATCAAAGGTCCCTGGATGATTATATCATTCATGTCACAAGGCCTCCGGAAACATGCAGCTCGGCGGTGGAGGCAGCCACAAAGCCCACCGATCTGCCCGGTAAACTCATGGCTGTGGAGCATGAAATGCTGCTTAAGGCGGTGCAGCACTGTCGCACCACCCGGGAAGCTGCGGCCTTTCTCGGCATCAGCCAGCCCACAGTGGTCAGAAAGTTAAAAAAACATGGCATGGGCCGGTTGAAAAAACAATTGGCTCCATGATACGTTAACGAAAATTTTATAAGTTTGATTCACTTATAAATCAAATGCGGCGGACCCTCTTTGATGGGATTGAGCCGCATCAGGTCCCCCATGGGGTGGCACCGGACTTGTGGGCTGGGATCATGGGCTGGGGTCAGGCTTATGATATTGGCGTTATCTGCATTAGCCTGTGCAAACGCCAAAAGCACTGATAATGACAATAACGCAAGACAGAGCCCATAGCCACACCGTCGTCATTACTTCATCGCCACGACCACCGGGAAAATGCGAATTCCTCTTCAACCTGTTTTTGAAACAAATATTTCTGATACGGTATTGAATCTTTTTAAGTATCTCTATTAAATCAGATGGTTAGAGTTCTATTTTTGATTCATTAATGAATTGATCCTGCTAGTTTGTCTTCTTTTTGTCAGGCGGTTTTTGTGTTGATTATGCTTTTAAATCAGAATGTTATCAAAAACAAAATGCCGGAGGCATGGTATTTGTAATATTTTATTCCTTTAAGAATCACACCTGGTGCTGCGACATGCCATGGTTTCGTATTGCTGATGCCGGGGTTTCCGGCCCCGGCAATGCCATGGATGTCGCTTCCGGGTGAAATACAAAACACAGGATGCAGATCATGAAAGAAAAAACATGGAAACCGTGGTTATTATTATCCCCATCACTGGCAGCGGTATTTTTACTTCTTGTGGTTCCAGTGTGTTTTGTCATTGTGTACAGTTTCTGGTTAAGAGCACCCAGTGGGCAGGATATCCCTGCGTTTCAGATGGGAAATTACGCCAAATTTTTTGCGGATTTCTTTTATCCCTCCGTTCTTTTAAAGACCCTGCGGGTGGCCCTGGAAACTGTGATTCTGTGCCTGATCATGGGCTATATCCCGGCGTATTTTTTTTATAAAACCGAATCCCGGTTCAAGCCCTACCTGATGGTTCTGGTCATGCTTCCCTTCTGGATCAGTTTCATCATCCGAACCCTTAGCTGGATTAATATCCTGGGGGATTCCGGTCTGATCAATCACGTCCTTCTCAAGATGGGGATCATCGGCACACCCTTTGCCATGCTGTACAATGAGGGGGCCGTGATCATGGGGCTTTTACAATATCTTTTACCCTTCATGATCATGAATATCTATGTGAGCCTGGACGGTATTGATAAGAGCCTGACAGAAGCAGCCAAGAGCCTGGGGTGCACCGAATGGCAGGCCTTCCGGGAGGTGACCCTGCCCTTGAGTCTGCCCGGGGTGAGTGCCGGATGTCTTCTGGTGTTTGTGCTCACCTGCGGTACCTATCTGCCCCCCATGATCCTTGGCGGGCCGGGAAACGGCATGATTGCCAATCTGATTTTCAAGCGGGTCATCGGCACCCTGGACTGGCCCTTTGGGTCGGCCATCAGCACCATTTTGCTATTGCTGCTGATTCTCATTGTTTACACCTATAACCGGTACCTGGGTATCAATCAGATTTTCAAATCCATGAGTAACACCTGATGCGTAAGGATATGTAATATGCGAAAATTTATTTCCGGATGGACATTGATAAAATTATACACCCTGCTGGTTTATGTGTGGATGTTTACCCCCATTGTGGCGGTGGTGATTCTGGCATTTAATCCCCAGCAGTTTGGGACCTTTCCCATGGAAGGGTTCAGTTTTAAGTGGTTTGTCAAGCTGTCCCACAATGCCACCATTCTGGATGCCTTTAAAAATTCCCTGGTGCTGGGTGGTTTCACTGCGGTGTTTTCCACGGCCATCGGGGTGCCTGCGGCCATGGCGTTCATTCGATATGAGTTCAAGGGCAAAGAGTTTTTAAATACCTTGCTCATTGCCCCCATCATGATCCCGGAGGTGGTGCTCGGGGTGGCCCTGCTTTTGTTTATCCGGTGGTTGCAGCAGCCCAAAAGTTTTGCCTTGCTGCTCATCGGGCATGTGGTGCTCACCTTGCCCTATGTGCTGCTCATTGTCCAGGCAAGGCTTGTGGGGATAAAAAGAGAATATGAGGAAGCGGCCTTGTCCCTGGGCGCCAGTCCCTTTCAGACTTTCCGGGAGATCACCTTCCCTTTGCTGGCACCTGCCATTTTTGCAGGAATGCTGTTTTCCTTTACCATTTCCTTTGATGATGTAACGGCCACCCTTTTCTGGGCAACTGCCCAGAATCAGACGGTGCCCGTGAAAATATTTGGCATGTTGAGAAATTCCATCAGCCCGGAAATCAATGCCCTGGGTGCAGTGATGATCGTTCTTACCGTATCCATCCCCCTTGCGGCAGGTTACGTCACCAGACGTTTTGCCAAGGGCAGCAAATCCGTCTGAAAAAAAACGGGGTCAGGCTTGGCTTATTGGTGTTATTGGCCTGACCCCGTTGACCCAATGTTTATGATCAAGTCCCAAATTTCCATAGGATGTACCTGGTGTTTAACCTGAAATAATAAGGAGAAAAGAATGGGAAAAGATTTGGAAAAACAAATTAACGACGTGTATGAAAATTACAAAAACGGCAACATCTCCCGGAGGGATTTTGTTAAATTCGTCGGTATTGCCGGTGCATCCCTTGGTATCATGGCCGGTCCCACCGGTCTCATGAGCCAGGCCTTTGCCGCTGATAAATCCATTACCTGCCACTCCTGGGGTGGCACCACCTCCGAAGCATTGAGAAAATTTGCCTTTGATCCCTTTACAAAAGCCACGGGTATTAAGGTCGTTGATGCGGCCTTCACCGGCATGGATGCCTTTTTAACCCAGGTAAAAGCCTCCATTCCACCGGGAGGAGAGTTTAACATCGCCCACTTAAGTGCCGTGTATGATTACGCCCGGTACACCGATCTGGGATTCGGGGTGGCCCTGGATGAGGCCAAAATTCCTAATTTAAAAAATGTCATGACAAAGATGACGGAAACCTTGCGTAAAATTTCCAAGGGCACCCTGTCCGCCGTGCCCTACGATCTGGGCCAGACCGGTATTGCCTACAACACAGATAAAATATCCAGGGAAAAAGCTGAAAAGCTGGGGGCATCCCTCCTGTACGACAAAGAGCTGAAGGGGAAAATCGGGTCCTGGGGTGGCGATTTCAGGACCAACATGTGGTATGCGGCCCTGCACACCGGCCAGAGTCCCAATAACATCACCGATGAGAAGGCTGTATGGAAGGTCCTCACCGAACAACGGGAACTCATCAAAAAATACTGGGCATCGGGATCAGAGCTCATGAGTCTTCTGGCCAACGGTGACATCTATGCCACGGTTGCATGGTCCGGCCGGGTGGCTGCCCTGCAGAAACAGGGACATCCCATTGGATATCTGGCCCCGGACGGCACCTATTCCTGGATGGAGTATATGTATGTGCTCAAGGGCACTGATCTTGATGTGGCCCAGCAGCTGCTCAATTTCATGCTGGAACCGGATGCGGCCATTGCCGTGGCCAAGGGTCAAAATTATCCCACCAGCCTGGACCCCACCAAGGTTGAAATGCCCGATGAAGTGAAAAAACTGCCTGCCTTTGATCCCACCGGGAAACTTGATGGATACCTGTTTGCTGACCCGGCATACTGGAATGCCCATCAGCTGGACTGGGCTGAAAAATGGGATCGGATCATGGCCGGTTGATCCATATCTGCCATGTCGGTTACCATTGCCGGGTCAATGGGATCAGGCGTGGTTTTAACAGGATGTCACCCCCGGCATTTGTCATGAGTAAAATGGAATATCGGGGGTATTTTTATATGAAAGTGTAGGCATGCCTGACATTACTTTTATGATTCGTTGGGGGCAAACCCGGGTTTCAAGTCCCGGTCTGCCCGTAACGGTTATCTGCAACACAGGGAGATAGTACCAAGTGGGAGAGATTGGTGTGACTCAAGAAAAGAATCCGGCCTTTGTCAGGTTTCAGGGAATTGAAAAACGGTTCGGCAGCGTGGTGGCCGTAAAGAAAATGGATCTGGAGATACCCGAAGGTGCATTTGTGACCCTGCTGGGGCCTTCGGGGTGTGGAAAAACCACCCTGCTGCGTATGCTGGCGGGCCTTGAGACACCCACCAGCGGTGATATTTCTGTCAAGGGAAAAAGGATCAATGATACCCCCATCCATAAACGTAACCTGGGGATGATCTTTCAAAATTATGCCCTGTTTCCCCATAAAAGCATCTTTGATAACGTGGCCTTCGGGCTGAAATATCGAGATGTCCCCAAATCTGAAATAAAGGGCAGAGTTGAAAAAGCATTGGAAACCGTGCGCCTGCCCGGGGTGGGGGACAGAAATCCATCCCAGCTTTCCGGGGGGCAGCAGCAGCGCATTGCCCTGGCCCGGGCCATTGTCATTGAGCCAGATGTCCTTTTGATGGACGAACCACTGTCCGCTCTGGATGAAAATTTGAGAGAAGACATGCGCCGTGAAATTGATAACCTCCAGCAGGAACTGGGGGTGACCACCATTTTTGTCACCCATGATCAGCGTGAAGCCCTTTCCATGTCGGACAAGGTGGTGGTGATGAAGGATGGATTTATCCAACAGGAGGGAACTCCCGAAGAGGTGTATAACAACTCTGTCAACCATTTTGTGGCTGATTTTCTGGGCCATTCTAATTTTTTAAATGCGGTGGTGGAAGAAAAGTACAATGATTTCCTCAAGGTCCGCCTGGATGATAAAAGCAGTTGTCTGGTAAGTCCGGTGGGCAATTTTGAAAAAGGTGACAAGGCTGAAATCGTGATCCGTGCCCAGAAAATGAAGCTGGGATATACGGCGGATCATGCCCCGGAAGAAAACATGAATTTTTTTCATGGTACCATTGTGGATCGCAGCTACATGGGAGGTGAGGTGAGTTATTTTGTGGAACTGCCCGGCAAACAGGTGCTGCATATCATTAATTTTGTGAAACGTTTTATCTATCGTCGGGGGGAGAATGTGTTTGTGAAGGTGGATCCGTTTCATTGCCGCTTGCTGCAATCGTGACTAAATGTTTGGACAGTGCCCCATATTGGCCTGTCTGGGGCAGTGTAGCATACTAATGTTATGTGAGCCGTCCAAAACAGGTGAAGATGGGGCGCTGACCGAATATTTATTTTTTACAGGAGTGTTGTGTGTTGACAAAGGCAAAGGTGAAAACAGCGTGGCAGATTTTTTGGGTTCCGGACCCTTGAAAAAGAGTTTTCTGTGGATCAAGCAGCATCTGGATCCATCCTGGAGTTATATCATCATTGAAAATGATGGCAATCTTCAGGAATCGTCCCTGCTTAAGATGGACCATACGGCTTACACCTGTTTAAAAAAAGAGAAGTATGCCTGGCAACAGGTCATCGACATGGATGTTTTCAGGGAATACCTGGTGATCCGGATTCCGCCGGAGGATGAGGATAAACTCCTTGGCAGGATCATGGGCTTTGGTTTCCCCGAAAATACAGTGTATTATTTATACAAAGCTGAAGAGAAATTAAAATGAAAGAGAATCTGGATGGGCGGCTGAAAATCCGCTTTGAGCATTCAAAAAAAGAGGCAGATGTGCCATTGTCCACGTTGGTGGATGGGGCGGAAAATTTTCTGGATTTTTACGGGAATGCCCAGTTCTGTGGTCGGGAATTTGTTGACATTGTGGGTGAAAAGGATGGCAGAACAAAATTTGCCGCTCTTTTGCGGGCCACGGGGTATGAATACAATGCCTTGGGTTTTTTCACGGCGGTGTTTGATGCCATTGGTATTGCAAAGGCCCAGCATCTGGTTCTAAATGGGGTGATGTTGCCTCATATGTTGCTGGTGGGGCTGCTGGAGCAGGTGATTCCCGGGCATGGCTATCTCTCCCTTAAGGAACCCGGCCGACTGGAAGAGAGCACCAACCTGGACATCCCCGATGACCAGCGGGGGGATCTGCAGAAGGTTATGGATAAGTATCCGGTGCGCCTTTCCCGGCATACCATCCGGCAGATGATGGTCTCCCGGAATGTGGCCGATCAATACATGCCCTTTGTGGAGGAGCTTGATGAAGTGGGGCATGAGAATACCTGGATCGGCCAGTTCCACGAAGGGCTGCTGGAGCAGATGTATCAGAATCGGGTGATTTTCCTGATCAACATGAGCTGCCCTGTGTACTGCAGGTTCTGTTTTAGGAAACATAAGGAGTCCAGAAATGAGAGCAATCCCACGGTGAAAGATGTCAGGGCGGCAGTTGATCATGTGAGAAATTCGCCGTCCATTAAAGAGATTGTGGTCACCGGAGGAGATCCCTTCATGAATCGGGAGAACATGGCCGCCACCATTGATGGACTCATGACCGTGAATCATGTCCAGACACTGCGTCTTGCCACGCGGTCAGTGGCCTATTATCCGGATCTGTTTTTAGAGAACGAGGGGGCCTATCTTAAATACCTTAAACAAAAAAGCCTGGAGCTTCAGCAGAACGGCAAGCGCATGGAGGTGGCCACCCACTTTATCCACCCCGATGAAATTTCTCCTGAAAGCCTTGATATTATAACTGATCTCGTTAAAAACGGCATTGCCGTCTATGTTCAGACCCCGTTTTTAAGTGACTGCAATGATACGGGTCCGGAGCTTGTCAAACTGTTCCATCTCCTGCGGGGGGCCGGTGCTGAACTGCACTATATCTATATTCCCTGCAGCCCCATCCACGGGAATTCCATTTACTGGACCCCCCTGTCAGATGGTATCTACATGGCCCGGCATCTTAGGGCGCATCTGTCGGACCGAGTCATGCCCCGGATCTGCACGGCCACCCCCATCGGCAAGATGGACTGGCACACCAGTGGCTGGGCCGTGGAACGGGTGGTGGACAATGAGAATTTTATCTGGATAAGAACTCCCTATACCCCGGCATATTTCAAAGCCTTTGCCCCCCTGACTGAAAAATTGACCAATATTCGTCCCAATGCCGAGGGTACCATCGATATCCAATACCTGGCAAAGATAGGAGATGACAACCTGCTCCTTGGGAATCGTCCTTCCCGGGTGGCTCCCAAAAATGTCCCGGTATCTGCAGAGGCGATCCGAACATTGAAAGAGGATCTGGCCGATACCTGCCAGACCTGTTTTTCCATGGTGGACACCGGAGTTGAAGGCATCGCACGGCTTCATGAAACAAGGGTTCTGCTGGTGGCAGAGCAGGCAGGGACCGACCAGCTGGATTATATTAAAGCTGATTTTCGCATCACCGATGTGGTGATCACGGCCACGGGGGATATCCTGGATCATCTGTATGATATTTCCCGAATTGTCAGGCATCTGCAGGATATTTCCCATGTCAATGCAGTGCGCCTTTGTTCCATGGCCTTTGCTGCAACCCCTGAAGCGTATACCCTGGGGGTGATTAACACCCTGGGGGACCTCAATCGGTTGTCGGTGGCCGATCCCCTGCGCCTGGAGATTGAAACCTGGTTTGTACAGGACAGCGAACTTACCCCGGTTCATGGGGCTGTGGCAAGGCGTCTTAATAATAAAGGCATCACCGTTTACGCCAATGTGCCGTTGCTTGGCGGGGTGAATGACAGTGATATCGCCATCCATGATCTGGCTTATTCCCTTCGAGAATTCGGTATTGAGTTCCATCATCTCTATGTGGCTGGACTGCCCCTCCAGAGACAATGGAATGTCGGGCATCCCGTGGATTCATATGATGTCATTGAAATCGGTACCATGGTGAGAAGAGAAGGCTCCGGACGGGAAATCCCAAGATACATAATTGCAACTCCCCTGGGGGAGGTGGATTATGGCCTGACCTCGGCCTTTATCCGGGAGGGTGATGCCGTGAAGGTGGCGCTTACCTGTTATGATGTGGCTTATTACCGATCCATGTATCCGGATTTTGTCTTTCCCGCCGGTGTTGAAGTGGATTCCCATGGATGGCCTGTCCTGGCACTTCCAGGGCTTGTTAAAACCAATGACTTTCCAATTTCCTGATCCGGAGGCATGATGAGATATCCCTATATTGACTACTGTGATCGGGTGACAATCTGTCCGATTTTTAAAGATCTCACCGGTGATCCCCTGGTGCTGGATCTCGGTGCCGGAGCCCCGGTGTATGACAAAGTTGATCTCCAGGATCAAAAGGCGTTTCAGGCATGGCTTGACCGCACTATGGACGATGGTCAATACACCTGGGGCGTGGCCTCCTATCTGGAAAACCGGGAACCCCTGCTCACCTATCCCCAGATGCGTAAAGAACAGCGTTATTATCATCTGGGGCTGGATATTATTGTGGGGGTGGATACCCCGCTGCATGCGCCCCTTGATGCCACTGTGGTGCACAGTGATTATGAAGCAGGTGACGGTAACTATGGTGGCAATGTGCTGCTTCGCCATGAGGGTGAGGGTTTTGAGACTTTCTATTCCCTTTATGGTCATCTAAACCGGAAACAGTTGCCCTCGGTGGGAGACGCTTTCGGGGCAGGGGATACCTTTGCCGTGATTGGTGATTTCCATGAAAACGGTAACTGGTTTTACCATACTCATCTCCAGGTGATTACCCAGAAAGGGTATGAACAGGGATGGGTATCAAAAGGGTATTGCACGGCCGGAGATCTGGCTGTCATGGATGGCATCTGTCCCTCCCCCCTGTCTTTGTTTAAACGTTAAAACTGGGACTTGGCTTTAATTTAGCATAAAAAAATCCCCTGACCGATTTTCACCGGTCAGGGGATTTTTGCGTCTTACAATCTTTTTTTATATGAAAAGGCAGCCTCCAAGGCAACCTCGGCAAAGCCGCCCCCCCCGATGGGCAATAGGCACCGGACAATTGAGCTGTCTACAGTTCCGGTCCGGGACCATTGCCCGTCGGGGCGGCGGCGGCATAATGCCATTTGGCTCCGCGTCTACGACCCAATATTCGTTGTGTCCGCCAGGACATGCCCGTTATCTGAAATTGAACCTGGCTTTAAACTTTACCCCCCAAAGGAAGCATCATCCATGTCCACAGCCACGGAACTTGTAGTTTTAAGTGCCGCAAGATTACCCATGGTGATGGGCAGCTGGGTTTCCACAAAGAACTGCAGGGATTTAACAACACCCTCATAAAAGGGTTTGTCCTTCTTTTTAGCCTTTTCAACCTTGGGAGCAGCAACGGAAGCTCTCCACAGAAGCATCCAGGCCACCACCACATCACCCACGGCATCCTGGAAGGGATGGGCATTGGCAAAGGCGCTGAGAACCTTGGCGGACATGGCGGTCTGACCCATGTGCAGGGCCACTTCGCCCAGGCTGTTCAGGGCTGTTTCCACTTTTTCTGCCTGGTCTTTCAGGGTCTCTATTTCCTTGGCTGCTACCACGGCTTTTTGCATCTCACCAAAGAGATCCATGACGGGCTTGCCCTTGTTCATGCCAAGTTTCCGGCCCAGAAGATCCATGGCCTGAATACCGTTTGTGCCTTCATAGATCAGGGTAATACGACAATCCCGTAACAGCTGGGCCATGGGATACTCTTCAATGAAACCATATCCGCCATACACCTGCATACCCTGGCTGCACACCTCAAAGGCCCGGTCCGTAACATAGCCCTTGGCAATGGGGGTGAGGATTTCCACCATTCCCTGGTATTTGGCTCTTTCTTCGTCGGTTTCACCGATGGCCGCCATATCTGCACAGTAGTTCACATAATAGAGGATACTTCGCATGCCCTCTACAAACACCTTCATTTTCATTAACTGCCTGCGGACATCGGGATGATTGATGATGGCAACGGATTTGGCATCGGGGTTCATCATCTCCAGAAGATTTTTCCCCTGGATTCTTTCCCTGGCATAGTTCAGTGCATACATGTAGGCAGAGGTGGCACAGGCAAATCCCTGATATCCCACCAGTAGCCTTGCCTCGTTCATCATGACAAACATGGCCTTCATGCCCTTGTTTTCTTCACCCAACAGGGTACCCACGCAATTGCCGTTGCTACCAAGGGCAAGAGAGCAGGTGCTGTTGCCGTGGATGCCAAGTTTATGCTCAATGCCGGTGCAGATCACATCATTGAATTCACCCGGGGTACCGTCCTCGTTGACCCGGAACTTGGGTACCAGAAATAAAGAGATGCCCTTGGTGCCTTCAGGGGCACCTTCAATGCGGGCCAGTACGGGATGAATGATGTTTTCTGTGAGATCATGCTCCCCACCGGAGATGAATATTTTTTCACCGGTGATGCTGTAAGTACCGTCATCATTTTTCTTTGCGGAGGTGGTCAAGGCACCCACATCGGAACCGGCACCGGGTTCGGTTAAGAGCATGGTGCCTGCCCATTTACCGGAGTACATGTTTTTCAGGAACACTTTTTTTTGTTCATCGGTCCCAAACTCTTCCACCAGCTTGCCGGCACCATGGGTAAGGCCGGGGTACATCATGAATGGATAGTTGGCTCCGTTGAAATATTCCATGGCAGCCGAGGCAATGGTTCTTGGCATGCCCTGTCCACCCCATTCCGGGTCTTCGGTCATGGCCAGCCATTCGCCTTCATTAAACAGATCATAGAGGCGTTTGAAGGATTTTGGTGTGCTCACCACACCGTCTTTTAAGGTGCAGCCCTCCTGATCACCTTCCTGCTGGGTGGGCAGAATTTCTTTTATGGCCAGATTTCTTGCCTCGGACACAATGAGGTCGATGGTTTTTTTGTTGAACTCAGCAAAGTCTTCGCTTTTTTTGGCAAGGGATTCAGCATTGAGTATTTCATGTAATAAAAAGTCGATCTCCCTTCGATCGGAAATAAATTGTGCCATGGTGAAGTTCTCCTTATGGTGGCTGTCCTTGGGGGATGGGTTCGGGCAGCTGTTCAAAATTAATTAAATGATAATTGAATATATCTTCATTTTAATATTTATGTTTCTTTTCTTATTGGATTTTCTGTGGACATGGCGTCTTTTTTATTGTAATTGTTTGTATAAACATCGTTTTTTAACTCTAAAGTCATAAAATGTCTTTGGAGTATAATGGTATCTTACCTTTAAAATAAAAAATGAATATCTATTCATTACATGCACGGAATGGATAGTCAACAAAAATTTTATTTCTTCGGGAAAAAAAACTTATGGAAAAAATTCTGATCAGTGGGTGTCTTTTGGGGTTACCTGTGCGGTATGACAATAAAATACAGCCTGTTGAAAATAAATATATTCAGAAATGGCACAAGGAAGGACGTTTTATTATTGTGTGTCCAGAGGTTAAAGGTGGTCTTCCCACCCCAAGACCGCCTGCAGAAATTATGGGAGGTTCAGGTGAAGATGTTCTCAGCGGTAATGCCTGTATCCACAATTCGGCGGGGGGAGATGTGACCCAGGCATTCATCACAGGTGCCCAGGCAGCTCTGGATCTGGTGCAACGGTTTCACATCCGCATGGCCATATTAAAGGAGAAAAGTCCCTCATGCGGTTCCCATTTTATTTATGACGGCACTTTCAGTCGTCGGCTGATTCCCGGCCTGGGGGTGACGGCGGCTCTTCTAATAAGAAACGGTGTGTCTGTTTTCAGTGAAAAGGAAATTGGGACTGCATTTGAATTTTTTGGGAGGATTTGAGGGTATTGGGTGCTGGGTGCTGGTGCTGGGTGTTGATACCAACTGCTTTTTCATTATTTGTTGTGACACAATAGCCTGTCATGGGGGAGTATTAAAAAATAAAAATGTTGTGTGGAAACGCCCTGTTTTCCAAAAAGAACTGGATAAAATACATAAAATTCAATATATTTAGCCCCATGTTATTTGTGTAGGTTGAAATAATGAAAATTTTATCTTTAGTGATGGCTGGTGTTTGCAGCCATCTGGGTTATTCAAAAAAAGGAGGTTACTAATGAAAAAAATGATGATGCTGGTCCTGGGACTTTTTATGGTCATGTCCGTGGGCTTTTCCGCTAACGCTAAAACCATCACAGTGGGTCTGGATGCAGATCCGGTTTCCCTGGATATCCATGTTCAACTATCCGGTGGTATGCTTCAGTTGTCCCACTGGTGCTTTGATCCCCTGGTTCGCTGGACAAAGGAAATGACCTTTGAACCCAGGCTTGCCACCAGCTGGGAGCGTATCAACGAGTATCGCATGCGGTTTCATCTGCGTAAAGGCGTAAAATTCCACAGCGGCAACACCTTTACCGCCAAGGATGTGAAATGGACCTTTGACCGCATGCGAAACAGTGTGGATTATAAGGGACTCATTGAACCCTTTGTGGGGATTGCCATCGTTGACGATTACACCGTTGACATCATAACGGCAAAACCATATGCTCTTCTTTTGAACATGGCCACCTATTTCTTTGCCATGGACAGTGCTTTCTACACCGGCATGGATGAAAACGGCCAGCCCAAGGATGCCATTGTCAAGATAGGCCCCTCCTTTGCTTTGAACAATGCATCTGGTACCGGTCCCTTTACTGTGACATCAAGGGAACATGGCGTTAAAGTTGTGTTTGAGCGATTTAAAGATTACTGGGATACAAACTCCCCCGGCAATGTGGACAAAATGGTGATCACCCCCATTAAAGAAGATGCCACCCGTGTGGCAGCACTCCTGTCCGGTGATGTGGATTTTATTACTCCAGTGCCCCCCCAGGATTTCAAACGAATTGAATCTGATCCCAATGTAAAACTGGTTACCTGCAACGGCGGTCGTATTATTACCTTGCAGATGAATCAGGAAAGACGACCTGAATTCAAGGATGTAAGGGTTCGTCAGGCCATGGTATATGCCATCAATAACGCCGGTATCGTTTCCAAGATCATGAAGGGAACGGCAACTGTGGCAGCACAGCAGGGACCTGAAGGCTATGCCGGTTATAAACCTGAACTCACTCCGAGATATGACCTTGCCAAAGCCAAGGCCTTGATGAAAGAAGCCGGTCTTGAAAAGGGCTTTGAATGTACCATGATCGCCCCCAACAACCGTTATGTAAATGATGAAAAAATTGCAGAAGCCACCGTTCAGATGCTGGCTAAAATCAATATTAAAGTGAACCTGAAAACCATGCCCAAGGCCCAGTACTGGGATGAGTTTGATGCCCGGGCTGCTGATATCCAGATGATCGGATGGCATTCAGATACCGAAGATTCCGGCAATTTTACGGAATTTCTTATGATGTGTGCCGACAAGGCCACCGGGTATGGCCAGTACAACAGTGGGCTTTATTGTAATAAAAGAGTGGATGAGCTTACCCTTGCTGCCCAGTCTGAGGTGGATCTCGTAAAACGAGCGGATCTTTTAAAGGAGATTGAACAGATTCTTTATGATGAAGCTGCATTTATCCCCTTCCATTGGCAGAACCATTCCTATGCGGGCAAAAAAGAACTTGGCATTGCGCCAGTGATCAACTCCATGAACTTTCCTTACTTTGGCGATATGGTCGTTGAATAATCCATGATCACCCCACCGGGCCAGTTGCTGAACCCATTGCCCGGTGGGGTTGCATCCACACATGAAGAAGACTTTCTATGTTTGCATTTATTATCAGAAGAATTACCCAGGCCATCTTTGTCATGCTGATTATCAGCATGGTGGGATTTGCCATTAAAAACAAGATCGGAGATCCGGTGCGTGATCTGGTGGGTGAACGGGTGACGGCTGAAGAGCGAGCTATTATCCGGGATCGACTGGGACTCAATGACTCCTTTACCGCCCAATATGTACGTTTTCTGGGCAATGTGGCCAAGGGGGATCTGGGCCAGTCTTTTTTTTATAAAAAACCCGCCCTTGACGTAATTGTTGGCAAGGCCCCGGCCACCCTGGAACTGGTATTTGGCGCAGCTCTTATTATTGTGCTGGTGTCCATGCCCCTCGGGGTTTACACTGCCCTGAAACCCAGAAGTTTTATGTCCCGGTTTGTCATGGGATTCAGTACTCTGGGTGTTTCCATGCCGGTGTTTCTCACCGCCATCATGCTCATCTATATTTTTGGGGTAAACCTTCACTGGCTTCCCTCCTATGGTCGGGGAGAAACCGTGGATCTGTTCGGCAATGGCTGGTGGCAGACCGGTTTTTTAACCACAGACGGTTTAATACATCTGATATTGCCGTGTATTTCCCTTGCGTCCATCATGCTACCCCTGTTTATTCGTCTCATCCGTTCGGAGATGATGGAGGTGCTGGAAACCGAATATATCAAGTATGCCTGGGCCAAGGGATTGAGCCCCATGCGCATTTGGCTGGTTCATGCCTTTAAAAATACCCTGCTCCCCGTTGTCACGGTGTTTGGTGTACAGATTGGCATCATGTTTGCCTTCACCATCCTGACAGAAACTGTTTTCCAATGGCAGGGCATGGGATATATGTTCCTGGAGGCGGTGGAACGATCGGATATTTCCCTGCTCATTGCCTATCTCATTGTGGTGGGGTCGGTGTTTGTGATGGTAAATACTCTGGTGGACATTTTGTATGGTTTTATTAACCCCACGGTGAGAATAGCAGGTCGCAAATGAAAGCATCACTTAAACGATTTAAATCATCCTATTTCTATTACAGTTTCAAGCGGGATAAGGTTGCCATGGTCAGCTTTATCATTCTGGTGGTATTCCTTGTGTTAAGCCTTGTGGCTCCCCTGGTTTCACCCTATAATCCCTATGATTCCGCCAGCATTGATATCATGAATTCTGAAATACCTCCGGCCTGGTATGAAGAGGGCACATCAGATTTTCTTCTGGGCACGGACAACATGGGACGGGATCTATTGTCCACCATGATATATGGATTGCGGATCTCGGTGATGATCGGCCTTGGAGCCGTATTTCTCCAGGCGTTCATCGGCATTCTGGTGGGGCTTACCGCAGGATATGTGGGAGGCAAGGTGGATGCGCTGCTCATGCGGGTGGCAGATATTCAGTTTTCCTTTCCCTATCTCATGGTGGCCATATTTATCAGTGCCGTATTTCAGATACTGTTTGGCATCGGCAGTTATGAGAAACTTGCCATTCCGCTTTTGATTGTCATTATCGGTTTGTCTGAATGGCCGGTGTATGCCAGAACCATAAGGGCATCGGTGATGGGAGAAAAAAACAAGGAATACGTGGAAGCGGCAAGGGTCATTGGCCTGTCCCGTCCGGTGATCATGGTGCGCCATGTTCTGCCAAATACACTGACTTCGGTGATGGTTATTTCCACCATCCAGGTGGCCAATGCTGTTATGAGTGAGGCTGCACTTTCGTTTCTGGGTCTTGGCATGCCCGTTACCATGCCCTCCCTTGGGTCTTTGATTAAATCCGGGTTTGAATATATTTTCTCCGGTGTCTGGTGGATCACCATTTTCCCAGGTATTTTTCTCATTGTGTTTGTGCTGGTGATCAATCTTCTGGGTGACTGGATGCGCGATGTCCTTAACCCGAAACTGTATAAAGGATAGTATTTTCTCATGTCTCATCTTTTGGAAGTAGAGGATCTGGAAGTTAAATTTGCCTTGAGGGGTGGGGATCTCACCGCCATTAACGGGGCAAGCTTCACCCTGGACCGGGGAGAAAAAATGGGCATTGTGGGTGAAAGTGGTGCCGGAAAATCCGTCACCGGGTTCGCCATCATAAATCTGATTTCCAAACCTGGATTCATCTCCGGAGGCAGGATATTGTTCAACGGGGAGGAGATCAGCTCCTTTTCCGATGAAAAGATGCGAAAAATCCGGGGTAACCGTATCAGTATGATTTTTCAGGACCCCATGATGACCTTAAATCCCGTGTTTACCATTGGAACTCAGATGGTGGAAACCCTGAAGGCCCATCGAAACATTTCCCGCCATGATGCCGAAAAAATTGTCCTTGAAAAATTAAAGAAGGTCTATATTCCCTCACCGGAAAAGCGCCTTTCCCAATATCCACACGAGTTTTCCGGCGGTATGCGTCAGCGCATCATCATTGCCATGTCGCTGCTCACCGATCCGGCTCTGATCATTGCCGATGAACCCACCACGGCCCTTGATGTCACCATCCAGGCCGAGATTATGGATCTTTTGCAGGAGCTTTGTGACACCGATGAGATGGGGTTGATCCTCATCACCCATGATCTGGGGGTTGTCTCCCAGGTGACGGAAAAAATGGCGGTGATGTATGCCGGCAAGATCATAGAATCAGGTCCCACAGATGACGTGGTGATGCACCCCACCCACCCCTATACCAAAGGGCTTATTAAATCCTTGCCCGGCATGATCAGGCCAGGTGAAGATCTGTACCAGATTCCCGGCATGATGCCCAATCTTACGGATATTCCGCCGGGATGTGCCTTTAATCCCCGGTGCCCCATTAAAGAGGCCGTTTGCCTGGAAAAGGAACCACCGCTTATTCCTGGGGATCGAAGGGTTCTGGCTGCATGCCACATGGTGAATAAATAAGCAGTTGTTAACGATTTCATATAAAAAACTCTGGAATCAAAACCCTGCTCCATCCAGAAATTGGCAGATGCCCTGAATCTGGCCACACACCTTAGATGAAAGCGGACGTTTGAAAATTGAGTTAAGGATATTATGGACACCAAAAATTCAATTCTTACCATAAAAAATATTGTTAAACATTTTGACATCTCCGGGGGCCTGCTGGATCAGTTGAGCTTTGAGAGCGGAAAATTTGTCAGAAAGAAAACCACGGTGAAGGCTGTGAATGATGTCAGCCTTGACATTGACAAAGGCGAAACCCTCAGCGTGGTGGGGGAAAGCGGATGCGGTAAATCCACCCTGGCCCGGGTGGTCATGGGGCTTTATCCCCCCAATTCCGGACAGGTGCTTTATAGGGGAGAGCGCATTGATCACCTGACCCATGAAAAAATGCTGCCCTTCCGTAAAAAACTACAGATGATTTTCCAGGACCCCTATGCCTCTTTAAATCCCAGAAAAACCGTGTGGCAGACCCTGGCTGAACCCCTGCGGTTCCATAATCCGGGCATTGCCACCTCGGCGGTGGAGGATAAAATTGCCTCGGTGATGGATCAGGTGGGGGTGAATCCCGCCTGGAAGGCTCGGTATCCCCATGAATTTTCCGGGGGCCAGCGCCAGCGTATCAGTATTGCCAGGGCGCTGATTCTTGATCCGGAATTCATTGTGGCCGATGAGCCGGTGTCTGCACTGGATGTTTCCATCCAGGCCCAGATTCTGAACCTGCTCATGGAGGCGGGAAGGGAGCGGGGCCTGACCTATCTTTTTATTACCCATGATCTGTCCGTGGTGCAGCATATCAGCAGTCGTGTGGCGGTGATGTATCTGGGTACCCTTTGTGAGGTGGCAAGGGCTGATGCGCTGTTTGCCACGGCCCGGCATCCCTATACCCGGGCATTGCTCAGTGCCATTCCCCGGGTGGGTGAAAAAAAGGCCAAGCACATTAAATTAAAGGGAGAGGTGCCTACCCCGGTGAAACTGCCCACGGGTTGCGTTTTCCATGGCCGGTGCGTCTATGCCCGGGAGAAATGCGTTAGTGAGGTGCCCAAACTTTTATCCCTGGGCGCCGGGACCTTTGTGGCCTGCCATGGAGTTGAAGAAAACTGGGAGATGATTTGATGGATAATAATGATGTGCTGCGCCGGTTTCGCTATGCCCTGGATGTGAAAGATACCACCATGGTGAAAATTTTTGAAATGGGCAAATGTAATGTGGATCTTGATAGTTTAAAGGCCCTGCTTAAAAAGGAAGATGAACCAGGCTACAGAATTTGTAAAGATGATGTGCTGGAGTTGTTTCTGGAGGGTCTTATCATCTATAACCGGGGACCCCGTGACGGGACAGAGTCCTCTTTGTCGCCAAAGAGCCAAATTTTAAACAATAATCTCATACTAAAGAAACTTAAGATTGCCCTGGATCTTCGCCAGGAAGATCTCATGGAGATTTTTTCCCTGGCCGGGGTGAAAGTTTCAAAGGGTGAGTTGACGGCGTTGTTTCGAAAAGAGGGGCACAAGAATTACAGGCCCTGCCAGGATCAGTTTTTGCGTAATTTTTTGAAGGGGCTTGGGATACGACATCGGAAGTGATGATTTATATGCTGCTATGGATCAAAATTTCATCCCTGGGCATTTTTCCATTGCTTTTCACCATGAAGGTGGTGTGGGGATACCGAGCCTGAAGAACTGCCATGTTATGATTTTTGTCCCCCCGCATGCGGGACAGAGCCGCCGGATGCACGGTGAGGGTTATCTGATCAGGCATATTCATCCCGGGCATACCCATGGGGTAATTTTTTTCAATTTCATCCAGGGTCTTATCAAGAAATAGCTCAGAAAACACCAGATGCCCGAAGGCCGGATGCCAGGGACCGGCCACCATGGAATCCGGATCCTGGAGAAGATCCGATGCCTGCAGTCCCATGCGGATCACCGGAATATCATTTTTATCAAATATTTTGTACAGTTCCTTGACCAGGGTAACGCTTTCAGACAGTTTCATGGGCGTATATCTGCCCTGGTCATACCATCTGGCAAGGGGACTTCCCGCCAGCACAAGCAACGGATAAATGCGCACGAAATCGGGCTTTAATCGGCACATGGCCGCCGCTGTTTCAAGGGCCGTGTCCGGGGTATCCCCGGGCAGGCCCACCATCATCTGCATGCCCAATTCCATGCCATGGGCTTTCAGAAGATGGGCCGCTTTCTTTGTATCTTCTCTTGTATGACCCCTTCTGGCCCGTTGGAGCACGGCGTCATCCATGGACTGAACCCCAAGTTCCACGGTGTTCAGCGGATATGCTTTTATGGCTTCTAAAATAGATTCAGAAATGGTGTCCGGCCGGGTGGAACACCGAACATCATCAATCTTGTTTTCCCGTACCAGTTCCCGGGCCACCCCCAGAAGATCAACAATGATCTTTTTATCCAGCCCCAGAAAATTACCGCCGAAAAAGGCTAACTGAACCTTGCTGCGGCTGCCCTTGAAGGACAGAAACTGATCCACCACCGCCCGGATAGCTTTTTCATCGGGCAGGGGGTGGGTTTCACTGGTGATGATGGATTGATTACAGAAGGCACATTGGTGGGGGCATCCGGACTGGGGAATGAAAATGGGAATGACCAGGGGTTTTTCCGGGATTATCGGTTTTTCCGAGCTCATCTCTGATGATCCTGACTGCCGTGGTGAACCTGATTTCCTTTGTGATCCTGACTGTTCTGATGGTCAGGATCTGCCTGAAGGCACTGGTTTTCCATGGTTTCGCCATTATGGCCATTTGCCAGGTTCGTTTGATCCTGAACATTCTGCTCGATTTTCTGTTTTTTCATTTCCAGGGCTTTTTCTTTTTCCAGACGTTTCAGGGCATTTTCTGCAGCATCCTGTTCTGCGGCCTTTTTGCTTCTCCCGGCCCCGGTGGTCTGGATGTTGCACACCTTTAGCTTTATTTCGAATACCTTGGCATGATCCGGTCCCCGTTCGCCGCACACGGTGTAAAGGGGTGCCCTGTGCCCCATTTCCTGGACATACTCCTGCAAAAGACTCTTATAATCATCCACAAGGGTGGTACTGCTGGTGATGTAATCCATCTGTTCCTGAAAAAGGCCTTTTATAAGATCTGCGGCTTTGCTGAATCCCATATCCAGATAGATGGCGGCCATCACCGCCTCAAAGGTATCGGAAAGAATGGAGTTTTTTTCTGCTCCACCGGACAGATACTCTCCCTTTCCCAGGTAAATGAATCGTCCCAGGTCAATTTTTCTGGCCATGGCTGCAAGGCCGGGCTCACTGACAAGGCCGGCACGCATTTTGGAAAGTTCGCCTTCTTTCATGTCCGGTGACTGTTCCATGAGAAATTCCCCGATGACCAGCCCCAGAACGGCATCGCCCAGAAATTCCAGCCGCTGGTTGTCCGTAAAATCCGGACTCTGGGCCTCATTAACATAGGAGCTGTGTCGCAGGGCCGTTGTGATCAGTTCTTTGTCCTGGAACGCATGGCCGAGATTTTCTTCAAGGATGTCAATGGGGGCGGGGGATCTGTGAAGATCTGTCACCGCATTGGAAAGCGCTTCAAACAGATGACAGGGAACATGGAGATCTCCGGCTCCTTTTCCCATCTGCACCTCGGGTTTCATATCTCCATGAAAATCAGATCCACCGGTGACAAGCAGGCCCCGATTCTGGGCCATCTTCTCAAAGTACCGGGTCTGTTCCGGTGAATGATCGGTGTGATAGGCTTCAATGCCGTTGAGTCCCATGGCCGTAAGGGTGTCAATAATCTCTGTCATGGGATAGTCTTCGGTGGTTTCAATGAGTCCGGGATGGGCCAGAACGGCAATGCCACCGGCCCGGTTGATGAGCTGGATAGCTTCTTGACATGACAGACGGGCTTTGTCCACATGGGCCGGACGGCCTGTGGCCAGGTAGCGATCAAAGGCTTCGTCAAAGGTGGCCACCGCTTTTTTTTCCATGAGTGCCAGGGCAATGTGGGGGCGGCCCGGTTGACCGGTGCCACTATGTTTCCGGACATCTTCCATGGAAATATCAATGCCTGCCTGCCGCAGTTTTTCAATGATCTTGGGGTTTCTGTCCTCCCGGGCCTGCTGGAGGGTTTTTAATGTTTTGTGCAGAAAATTATCATAAATACTGAACCCATATCCCAGAATATGAAAACTGCCCCCTCCGTTCATGCGGGGAAGGGGCTGGGCACTGATTTCAATGCCGGTCATGAATTCCAGACAATGGGGGATACCGGCGTCAATGGCCTGGCATACCCCGTCAATGGTATCATGGTCGGCAATGGCAATGGCCGTAAGGCCTAAGTTCTGGGCCTGCTGGACAATTTCTTCGGGCGCACAGGTCCCGTCCGAGGCCGTGGAATGGATATGAAGATCAATCACAGGGGTGGGGGCCTTAAATACCAAGGGCTTTTTCCATCATTTCTTCTCTGGTTTTACACTCAATGCACTGGGTGGTCACCGGACGCGCCTTCAAACGTGCCGAAGAGATGTCATCTCCGCAGGTCTCACAGATGCCAAACGTATTGTTTTCAATGCGCATTAAGGCCTTTTTTACCTTTTTAATCAGCTTATGTTCCCGATCTCTGATCCTGAGTTCAAAGTTACGTTCCGCTTCGTGGGAGGCACGGTCCGTGGGATCTGCAAAATTGTCTTTGGGAAGAGTCATTCCGTTTACAGTGCTGTCGGCATGGGAAAGTAGATCATTGAGTCTTTCGGTCAAAAGGGTTTTAAAAAACTGTATCTCTTTTTCTTCCATGGTTCTATCCTTCAACTTTGGGGTTGCTTCCGATCAGATTAAAAATCAAAATGTCAAGTGCCGTGTTTGGTCAAAAGGCTGCCAGTCTGTGGCTGGACTATGCCTGTTGTATTGTATATTTGATACGTTATCACTTGATGATCAAGTTCTTTATACCGGTTTTACGAGAACGGGGTCAGGCCTGTGTTATTGACTTTATCGACCAAAGCCGATGAACCTGAAACGCCACCGATAATGCCCATAATGCAAGCCTGACTCCCTACCTTATATTCGTCAACATAAAGATCTGACCATCGAGTATAATCAACTCTTAAAGTTGAATTCAATATTGTAATGTTTTTAAATTTCAAAGTAAAGTGTAAAATTGGAGATCTGGTCAGACCCTTTAAGGGGATGATGCTGTTACCATAAACTAATTTTATCATTGCCCGTCAAGGTCATCAAGGTTAAACAAATGTCTGGCGGCATTTAAATATCGTGCATCATCTCTGTGGTTACCCATGTGTTTTAAAAACCGGATGGGATCATGCATGAGTTTGTCGGCAATGGAGCGGGTCATGCGTTTTATGGCCTTATGGTCTTCACAGGAAAGATGATGCATGGAACCCAGAGTTTTTCTGAGTTCAGCATCGGCAATGGCGTCTATTTTCTTTCTAATGGCCACAATGGTGGGGACCATGTCAAGGCATTCCATCCAGTTAATGAATTTGACCACGGCCTCATCCACCAGGCGTTCTCCCTTGACAGCTTCCTTGTTTCGTTCATCAATGTTGTCGTTGACAATGTCCTGGAGATCATCAATATCATAAAGAAAACAATTGCTTATTTTGTTGATATTCGGGTCCAGATCCCGGGGAACGGCAATGTCGATGAAAAACAGGGGGCGGTTTTTTCGGGAGCGCATGATCTTTTTAATCTGGGGGGCGGTGAGGATAAACTCGGTGGCACCGGTGGAACTTATGATGATGTCCACCTCTTTTAAAAAGTTTTCCATTTCTTCAAATTTAACGGGTTGACCATTGAATTTTTTAGAAAGGGCAACGGCATTACAGAAGGTACGGTTGGCCACTACGATTTTTGTTACCCCGCTGGATATGAGATGCTCCACGGCCAGTTCTGCCATTTCTCCGGCTCCCAAAAGCATGACGCTCCGGGTGCTTATATCACTGAATATCTTGTTGGCAAGTTCCGTTGCGGCATAACTTATGGATACGGCATTGTCACCGATACCGGTTTCTCTTCGGACTTTTTTGGCAATGTTGAAGGCCTTGTGCATAAGACGGTTTAAAATTACACCGGAGGTATTTGCCGTTACACTGCTTCGATAGGCTTTTTTTACCTGGCCCAGAATCTGGGGTTCGCCTACCATCATGGAGTCCAGGCTGCAGGCCACCCGAAAAAGGTGGCGAATGGCCTCATCCCCGGTATAAATATAAAGGGACTCCTGGAAACGTTCCACGGGAACGGATTTAAACCGGGAAATAAAAGTTTTAACGCAATCTATGCCATCACCCTGGGCCGGGATAAAAAGTATTTCCATCCTGTTACAGGTGGAAAGAAGTACCACTTCACCAATATCAGGCAGTTTAAACAGTTCTTTTAAGGCAATGTCCGCCTCATCTCCGGTGAGGGAAAGAATTTCCCTCAGGGCCACGGGGGCTGTTTTGTGATTGATACCAATAAGTGTTATGTTGGACATCTTGTCTTTATTTATACATGGGGTGTCCTGGGGGGCAGGCCCTGGTTCACAGGCCAACGCATGGGATGAGTCTATATTCATTTTTTATATGAAACTCCGTCTAAAAAACTGCAATAACTGAAGTTCCAACCTTTATTGCAGCAGGCATTTGCTGTCGTAACAGGTTATATGAAACTCCGATCAGAGGGTTGTAATCATGAGCGGCTCGGTTATTTATATAGCTGCCCCGTCCGGCAGGCCAGGTTAAAATGCCGTTAAGATCAAAAAGGGTATGCCGTTGCATCACATGGTAAATCCCCGGTGATGACCACCAATGAGAAAGTTAACACCCAGAAAGGTGAATACAAGGGCGGCAAAGCCGATGATGGTCATGATGGCAGATCTTCTGCCCTGCCATCCGGCGGTGAGTCGGCCGTGCAGGAGGGCAGCATAGACAAGCCAGGTCACTGCCGACCAGATTTCTTTGGGATCCCAGTTCCAGAAGCTGCCCCAGATGGCCTTTGCATAGACAAGACCGGTGATAAGGCCTGCGGTGAGCATGGCAAATCCTGTGATCACGCAGGTGTAACTGGTGGTGTCCAGGAGATCCAGGGAGGGCAGCCGTTTGAAGAAAAAACCTCTTTTTTTGTCTTTAATGGCATTTTCCTGTAGAATATAGAGAATCCCGGCACCGCATGCCAGGGCCAGGGCTGCCTCTCCTGAAAAGATGAGCACGATGTGGGAGACCAGCCAGAATCCTTTTAAAAAAGAGTTGCCCGGGGCCAGGGTCTGGGGAAGTGCCATCATGGCCACCATCATCACCGTGATGAGGGGGACCGCAAAAACTCCCAGTATTTTCAGGTTAAATTTCCCCTTGAGTACCAGAAACATCCCGGCCAGGGCCAAGGCTGCAATGGACAGGGTTTCCCTTAAATTATGTATGGGCAGGGTTCCCAGATTAATGGTGAGCATCAGCGTGGCAAAGAAGTGAAAAATACATCCAGCAAAAACAAGGGAGAATGCCACATGCTGCATTCTTTCTTTCTGCATGAAAAGGTAGAGGGCATAGCCCACGGTACTGGCGGTGTACAGGACTGTGGTTATAAAAAACAGTCCGGTGCTTATGGTTTCCAGGGTCATGACGGGCCTCCGGCAATCAGGTTCTGATAGGTATAGGTACTGCCAAGGGTAATACCCAGCAGATGGTTGATACGTTCAATATCTTTTTCCATGACCATGCCAGGCAGATCTTCCTGGATCAGGGTGGAAAAAAGCGTTTTGTGTTTTTCCGGGTCGTGTCCCTGGGCCAGCAGACGGCAGCGAATCCGGCCCATGAGGAATAAAAATTCAGCATACCCTTCACCAAACTGGGCTTCCAGATCCCGGCGCAGTTTTTTTGCAAAGGCCGGGCTGGTCCCTGATGTTGATATAGTGAGGATGAGATCTCCCCGGTGAACAATGGCAGGTACAATAAAATCCGATGCAGGTGGATCATCTGCAATGTTGCAGGGGATGCCCGCTTTTTTTGCATCCTTTGCAATCTGCCGGTTCAGTGCCTTCTGGTCTGTGGCAGCAAAAACAAGGCACATGCCTTTTAGATGATGGGGGGCATAGGGTACGGATATCCAGGTGATCTTATCTGTGAGATCTCCTGTCTGATCGGCAGTGATCCGGGGGCTGATCATGTTTACCCGGGCACCACTCTTTAAGAGGGATCTGGCCTTTCTTATGCCAACCTTGCCCCCACCCACCACAAGACAGGTTTTTCCCTTGACGTTGAGATGAACAGGATAGTATGGAATATCACTCAATGGAAACGCTCCTTGTTTGCAAAAGAGGGTCATTATATGTAAACTGTTTTGAATTTTCAATGTTTAACTCAATACGAAAATATTTTCAAACCATGAAGTGGAGAATTTCTTGTTATGATCATTGACTTTCACACCCATATCTTTCCGGGCGAGATCCGTACGGCCCGGGAGAACTTTTTTGACAATGAACCGGCCTTTAAACTTCTTTATGACATGCCCACATCCAGTCTGGTGGGGGTTGATACCCTCATAAAAACCATGGATGATCAGGGGGTGGATTTTGCAGCAGTTTTTGGATTTCCCTGGATAAACGGTGATACTGCCCGTTTGAACAATGATTATATTCTGGAGGCGGTGGCTCGTTATCCGAAACGATTAAAGGGGTTTGCATGTTTTGATATGTCCTGGAACGGAGCAGCTGGAGAGGCAAAACGCTGTATAGATGCCGGACTTTCCGGGGTGGGAGAGCTTGCTTTTTATCTTTCGGGCATAGATAAAGAGGCCCTGGACAGACTTGAACCGGTCATGGAGATCTGTCTTGCTGCGGGAAATCTGCCGGTGATGATTCATACCAATGAGCCTGTGGGGCATGTGTATCCTGGTAAAACCCCGGTGACAATAGAGCAAATTTACGCCCTGGCCCAGCGATTTCCTGAAAACAGGATTGTCCTGGCCCACTGGGGCGGTGGGGTGCTTTTTTATCATCTTTTAAAAAAAGATGCCAAAAAAGTACTCAAAAATATATGGTATGATACGGCAGCATCCCCTTATCTCTATGATCCTGATATATACAGGGTGGCTGGGGAACTCGGGGTCATTGACAAGGTGCTTTTCGGTACTGATTTTCCCCTGCTGAAACCCGCAAGGTATTATAAGGATTTTGAAACTTCGGGTATGTCCCCGGAACAGCGGGCCATGGTCAGTGGGGAAAATGCGGCGGCACTGCTCTGGCCTGTGTGAAAAAAAACTTAAAAAATTATCCAGGAGGCAGGGATGAGCGAAATTATCATCGAGGAAAACCGGACGGTTGTGAGGCCGAATATGGATATTGTGGCTTCCATGGCAGAAGATTTTAAAACCGAACTGATGTTGACCATTGAGGCCAATCCTGGAGATCTTGTTATTGATCTCAAGGGTGTGGAAATGGTTGACTCCATTGGCATTGGTGTCATTATTTCCGTTCATAACAAGTTGGCCCGGGCGGCAAGGGATCTTAAGGTGATCAATGTGAGTCGCCATGTTTTTGGACTTTTCAGCACCATGCGATTGAATCGACGCTTCACGGTTGAGGCTGCAATATGAAAACCATGAAGATAACACTGGTATTATGGCTGGGAATTGCCCTGATGATGACCGGACCTTTGATGGCCGCAGCACAAGGGCCACCATTGACCCGGGTGGTTACAGCTCTGGTGGTGGAGGAGAATGTGGCGGAAACCACACAGGTGCTGGGGACGCTTTTTTTTGATCGCATGAGCAATCTTTCCTCTGAAGTGGGGGGGCTTGTCAATGCGGTGCATGTCCGGGAGGGAGACCGGGTGAAAAAAGGGGACCTGATGTTCGGGTTGAGCACCGATTTTATTGACAATGAAATTGCCTCGGTCCAGGCGGCTATGGAGCAGGTAAAGGTGCGTCTTGCCCGGGCCGAAAAGGGGCTTAAGCGATACAAAACCCTCTTTAAGCAAAATGCGGTCAGTGAATCTGAATATGATGACATCGTCCTGTCCCGGGAGGACCTTGTCAGGCAGATCGTAATCCTTGAAAAACAGTTTGCCCTTGCCCAGCTGAAAAAACGTAAAAGCCTTATCCGGGCACCCTTTGACGGGGTGGTCATAGAAAAAAATGCCGATGTGGGCAACTGGGTATCCCCGGGTTCCCGTCTGTGTATTGTGGGGTCTTTGTCTGATCTTTTTGTTAAGGTGCCTCTGTCAGAGACCTTTCTTACCTTTGCCCGGCCTGGAAAAATGGTGTCGGTGTCCATTGAGGCCCTGGGTGTTAACGTGGCGGGAACCATTGATGGCATTATTCCTGTGGCTGATCCCCAGACCCGAAGTGTGTTTGTTAAAGTTAGACTGCCGGAGATAGAGCACCCGGTGTTGAATATGTCTGCCACGGTATCCATGCCCGTGGGCCAGAAGAAGAACATGCTGCTCATTCCACGGGATGCCCTGGTCAGTTACAATGGTCAACACATGGTATATACAGTGGATCAGGCCAAGGCTGCTCCCATTCCTGTGACCATTGTATCCTATGTGGGAGATGCGGTTGCCATTGGTCCCGGGGGTCTTAAAAAGGGGATGCCCGTGGTGGTGGATGGTAATGATCGCCTCCGGCCCGGCCAGGGCGTTGAGGTGATTACGGCTGTGAAATAACACCCATGACGCACGGATTTGTCCCCAACGAGGGGTGGAATGCCGTTCAGTCTGAATCCAGAACTCATAATCCAAGACCCAGAACCCAAAAATCCTCCATCATCCCAGGATGTTCAACATAATCCCTTGGAAAGGCAAAAAATGAAATTCAAAAAAATAATATCGTTAAAGGGTGATGTGATATGAATGTCATTAAAACTGCCATTGCCAGGCCGGTTACCATGGCGGTCATGGTTATACTCATTGTATTGTTCGGTACCATAGGTCTTACCCGGCTGCCGGTTCAGCTGGCCCCGGACACGGATCTGCCTGAAATTGAAGTGCGAACCGTGTGGTCTGGTGCAAGTCCCACGGAGATGGAAAGTGAAGTGGTTGAGCGCCAGGAAGATAAGCTCAAAAGTCTTCAGAACCTCCAGAAAATGGAGAGTTCTTCCTACAATGATTATGCCACCATTACACTGACCTTTGATCTTGGTATCGACATCGATACCGCCCTTTTTCGGGTTTCAAACAAGCTCAATGAGGTTTCTGAATATCCCGACAATGTCATGCAGCCGATCTTATCCAGTTCCGGAGGTTCTTCCCAGCCCATCATCTGGATGCTTTTAAAAACCAGGGATGGTCTGGATACAGAGGTTTTAAAGTACAAAAGTTTTTTTGAAAATGAGATTCGTCAGTATCTGGAACGCATTGAGGGCGTTGCCTCACTGCTGGTTTTCGGTGGTACCGAAGATCAGCTGGAAATCATCATTGATCCTGAAAAAATGACCCGCCGGGGCATAACCATCAACCAGGTTATTTCCAGGCTGGTGGCAGCCAACGCCGACATTTCCGCCGGGGTTCTGGGCATTGATCGCAAAAATTACCGGATACGTACCGTGGCAAAGTTTCAAACAGTGTCAGATCCCCTGGATGTGGTGATCTATGATGACGGCATCAACCGGGTGTTTTTAAGGGATGTGGCCACCACCGCCATAGGATACGAGCCCCAGTTTGTTTCGGTCATGGAAAATGGCCGGGAGGGGATTGTGGTGGGGGTAAAAAAAGAGAAGGGCGGCAATGTTATTGATATTGTGCAACGGGTAAGGGCAGAAGTTGATCGCCTGAACAAGGATGTTCTGGCCCCAAAGAATCTGTATATCAGCTGGGCCCATGACGAAGCCCCTTATATTTTGACATCCATTGACAACATGAAAACCAATGTGATCATTGGGGCTGTTCTTGCCGTTATTGTTCTGCTGATTTTCCTTGGCAGCCTTCGTTCCACCCTTACCATCAGTCTTGCCATTCCCATCTCCGCCATTGGCACCTTTATTTTTTTGTGGCTTCTGGATAGAAATCTTAATGTGGTAAGTCTTGCCGGTATTTCATTTGCTGTGGGCATGCTGGTGGATAATGCCATTGTAGTGCTGGAAAATATTGACCGTCACCGTCAGATGGGCAAGCAGATCTTTGATGCCGTTTACCAGGGGGCAAGTGAGGTGTTCGGGGCCGTGGTGGCATCCACACTCACCACGGTGGCGGTGTTTCTGCCGGTTATTTTTATCCGCCAGGAAGCCGGGCAGTTGTTTAAGGACATCGCCATTGCCATTACCGCCTCCATTGCCCTCAGTCTTCTGGTGTCGGTCACAGTGATTCCGTCATTCATGCATTTTATTTACCGTAATCGTCCAGCTGTTCAGGTGGGAACCGCTAAAAAAGGTTTGTCTGCATATGTGGGGGGCTTTTTTGTTAACATAATTATGGGGATATCGGGTTTTTTTCAGAAAAATGCGCTGACCCGGCTGCTATGCATTTTGGTATTTACCTGCCTTTCCGTTGCCGGGGCCGTCAGCCTGATGCCCAAGGCCGAATACCTGCCCCAGGGAAATCAGAATTTTATCATGAACATTCTGGTGCCGCCCCCGGGGTATTCTGCTGAAAAACGCCGGGAGGTGGGGGAATATCTCTTTGCCCACACCGATAAATACAGACAGCCCGGTGATCATGATCTCCCCCTGATTAAAAACATGTTCTATTTCTCTTCAGATTTCCTTTCGGGGTTCGGCCTGTCCGCCACGGATGAATATGAGACCCAGGCTGGCCGATTTATTCCTATGCTTACCCGGTTGATCAATTCCCTGCCGGGCATGTTTGGTATCAGTATCCAACCCGGTATCTTTGAGCATGGCATAGGAAAAGGGCGCACCGTGGATTTAAATATTTCCGGGGAGGACATGAATACCATAGTTAACTCTGCCCGGATACTGTTTGGGGCCGTGGGCAAGGCCATTCCCGCTTCCCAGATCCGCCCGGTACCGTCCATGGAGATTTCTTACCCCGAGGGCAGGGTGGTGGCAGACAAGATGAAACTTGCCGCCAACGGCCTCACCGAACGGGAGCTCGGAGTGTATGTGGATGTCTTGATGAACGGCAGAAAGGTGGATGAATTCGGACCTGAGGGCAAGGATCGCATTGATCTGGTGGTCCGGGGGGCCAAGGAGCGGTTTAAAACCCCGGAGGATATTTTAAATGCCCCCATTGTGAGCAATATCGGCCGTCAGGTCCGGGTGGGGGATGTGGCCAGTATTGTTTATGATTCAGGGATGACCCAGATCGACCGCCTGGAAAAAAAACGAAACATCCGTCTGGAGATCACACCACCTGTCGAAGTGCCCCTGCAGACGGCCATTGAAACGATCAAGGCCACCTGTGATGGACTGCTTGCATCGGGTACGATAAAGGACGTCTCCCTGGATCTGGGGGGCAATGCAGACAAACTGGAAGAGACTTTTGACGCCTTGAAGTGGAATTTGCTGCTGGCCCTTATGATCACATATCTTCTCATGGCAGCTCTGTTTGAAAATTTCTTGTATCCGTTGATTATCATGTTCAGTGTGCCCCTGGCGGCGGTGGGAGGGCTTATGGGCCTTCGTCTGGTAAATATTTTTATTGCGTCCCAGCCCCTGGATGTGCTGACCATGTTAGGGTTTATTATTCTGGTGGGCACGGTGGTCAACAACGCCATTCTTATTGTTCACCAGTCCCTGAACAATGTCAGATACAATGATATGGTGGGGCTGGCGGCCATTTCTGAAGCGGTGAGAACCCGTATCCGGCCGATATTCATGAGTGCCTGCACCAGTATTTTTGCCCTGATGCCCCTGGTGGTTGCCACGGGTTCGGGCAGTGAGTTATACCGGGGCATCGGCAGTGTGATTCTCGGGGGGCTTGCCGTGTCAACGGTGTTCACCCTTTTTGTGATACCTGCCTTGCTTGCCTTTTTCATCGGGCTGGAAAAGCAGGTGGTCCAGCGCAGCTGAGCGTTCGGTGATCTTTTTTTCCGGCCAGGCCTCCGGGGTTATACCTCTTACCCCGTGTGCCAATGCTGTTATCAAGTCCATTAAATGTGATCATTATTTTTACTCACAAGTCATGGGTTCTCATTTTGTCTGTCACATGTGCTGGTTTAAATTTTAAAGCAGTATATTCTGTGTCGGCAAATTGGAGAACCTGTGGCTGATGAGATTTTAAAAGGACTCAGCGTTGATTGATATACCGTTTATGCCCGCCTTGACGATGGATGTTTTTTCCCTGTTACCCTGGTTAAACGGTGGATTGAAAATGCCTGAGTCCCTAAGTGATATGGGAGCTGAAAATCTATGAAAACAACATTTCGTATCCTGAGTTGCACCTTGATTTTAACAGTGGTGATGTCCTTGGTATCCATGCCTTTGGGAGCTCAGAACCTTAAAAACCTCGAAACCTTGCAGAAACAGGCCTGTGAAAATCGAGATCTGGTAAGACGCTACCAGGCTGACTTGGATATCCTTTTGGAGCAGGAAAAAAAGGTTCGGGGTGAATTTTTGCCCTCACTGGACCTGGGATACACCTTAAATCAGTTGAACCATGATACCGTCACTGGTGAAGGCAGTGAAAACGATACCTTTTCCGGGGCGATTTCCTGGAACCTGTTTGCCGGTTTCAAAGATTATTACAGCCTGAAGGCGGCCCGGATTATGACCCGGGCAGGGCAATCCCGGCTGGATCTCATTGAGCAGGATATTCGTCTTGCCGTTGCCATGGATTTTCTTGGTATTTATCGCTCCCTGGAGAACCTCAAAGTATCCGAGGCTGCCGTTAAGCTCTATGGAGACCGTTTGCGGCAAATTTCACTCAAGGTAAAGGTGGGGGTGTTGAAACAGACCGATTTTCTCAAGGTAAAGGTGGAGCTTGACAATGCGGTGCAGACCCGGCGACGGGTGGAGGCGGCGGTGGCTTCAGGGCTTAATCGACTTAGCTTTGACATTGGTGAACCCATTGAAAGCAGCCAGCTTGATTTTCACCTTTTTGATCAGCTGCCTGAAAAAAAATCCCCCGGAGAATGTGAGGCACTTCTGCTGGCAAATAGAAGTGATCTCAAGGCTCTGAAGATGTCCTTTGATGCTGCAGAGATGAACGTTGCCGCCTCCCGGGCATCCCTGTACCCCCGGGCTGATCTTACCCTCGGTTACAGTTCCCATACCCGGGATGATTTTTTCCCCACCTCCTTTGAGAATTCCGATGACGAGGTGCGCTGCCAGGCTGTGATCTCCATGAATCTCTTTGACGGCATGAAAAAGTATGCGGTCACCAGACAGGCCCGGCTTGAGCAGCAGAAAATCCGCTTTGATATCAGAGAGCTTGAAGAAACGTTGAAAACAGATCTTAAAAATACTCTGCTTGATCTGGACGTGGCCTTTGATAACCTGGCCGTGGCAAAAACGGGAACAGCCGAAGCTCTGGAAAATATGAGAATCACTGATCTTGCATTCGGCCAGGGCATCGGCACCTCATCGGATGTGCTGGACGCTATTTTTAATCTGTCCCGGGCAAGATTTAACCAGGTGACAGCCCACACCGAAGTGTTTGGCAGTTATTTCAAGCTTCGACGTCTCATGGAGGATTTCTGACACCCTCATTCGTTCATTAATATGTCATGGATAAAACGAGCCGGGAGTGTTTCGCTATTTTCAACTTAAAAACGACATGTCAGACTTGAACGTATTGGGATGTTTCGGCCATATGGTTTAGTATCTCATCCCGGTTGGGGTTATCATCATCAATCATCATCTTAGAAAAAGTCCTTGCATCCTGAGTGTATCCAAACCGTTGAGAGAACTGGGGTAAAAACACATAATTTTAACAAAACCACATAGTTGATCCACATAAAATAAAAAAAGACCTATGAGAAATTCCCATAAGTCCTTGGTCTTATTGGTCGGGGCGAGAGGATTCGAACCTCCGACATCCTGCTCCCAAAGCAGGCGCGCTACCAGGCTGCGCTACGCCCCGCCAAACACAGAACGGTAAATTAGCATTGTCTTTAAATTTATGCAAGACTAAAATTAAATTCCATGAAAAAAAACCTTGGCGCAATTATCTTGACACCATCCCATTTAAAGATTAACTTATTACATTTTATTTGGCGTATGAACATTCTTTGCATTTTCGGCTTCATTGGGCAGATGTCCCCATGGAAATGCCTTGAAAAAACAGTAAAAATTCATTCATGAAGATCAAGAAGCATGCGGATTCAAAGCAATCTGAGCTTTAAATCTTTTGGGTTACAGAAAGGAAACAAATGCAGGTAAGTATTGAAGATAAAAGTACAGTTAAGAAAGTGATTCATATTGAAATCCCTGAAGAGCAGGTGTCAAAGGAACTCAATGACGCCTACAAAGAATTGAAAAAAACGGCGGACATTAAGGGATTTAGAAAGGGAAAAGCGCCCCGCAAGGTTCTGGAGGCTAAATTTTCCAAAGATGTCCATGCCGATATCACCCCCCGTTTGATTCAAAATGCCTTTGCTGAAATTGTGGAAGAGCACAAACTTAATCTGGCCGGTGGTCCCCAACTGGATCCCCCGGATCTGGTACCGGGTCAGCCCTATGTTTTTGATATGACTGTGGAAGTTAAGCCTGAACTTGCCGACGTTGATTTCAAGGGTCTTGAACTGAAAAAGACCATGTATGAAGTCTCTGAAGACGAGATTGATGCCCAGATTCAGATGATCCGCAAAACCATGGCCACCAAAGAGACCGTTACAGAAGAACGGGCAGTGGCGGCAGATGATTTTGTGCTCATTGATTACCAGGGATTTGTAGATGGACAGCCCTTTGATAAGACTCCTCTGGTGGAAAATTATGTCATGGCCATCGGTGGAAACGTGATTCATGAAGCGTTTTCTGAAAAACTCATGGGCACCTTCCCAGGCCAGAAGCTTGAGATTGAAGCCGTTTATGGTGAAGACGCCAAAGATAAAGAGCTTGCCGGTAAAACTATTCTTTACAAGGTTAAACTCAAGGAAATCCAGAAGGAAGAGCTGCCCCCCGAAGATGATTCCCTGGCAGTAAAGCTTGGAGATTACAAGGATCTGGACGCCGTCAAGGCAGCCATTCGTGATAATCTGGAAAAAGGCTATGCCCAGCGTATCAAACATGAGCTTTCCGAACAGGTATTTTCTGCGCTTCTTGAAAAAAATCAGTTTGAGGTGCCCGATGTCATGGTGGATGCTGAACTTGACGGCATTGTGGCAGAAGCTGAGCAGGCTTATGCCCAGAACAATGTGGATCTGGAAGCCGTTGGCCTTGGTAAGGATTTTCTGAAGACTCAGTATCGTCATGTCGCGGAAAAACAGGCCAGAAGACATCTTTTGCTTGCCAAAATCATTGAACAGGAAAACCTGGAATTGACAGATGAAGAACTGGAGAAAGGTTTTGAAGAAATGGCCCTGGGCATGAACGCCTCTGTGGATGCCGTCAAAAATTTCTTTAAAATGGATAATCGACAACTGGACTATTTTAAGCACAACCAGCTTGAAAAAAAGGCAGCTGACATTATTATAGAAAGTGGAAACATAACAGAAATTACACCGGAAGAAGCCCAGGCAGCAAAGGATGCCGAAGTTGCAAAGGCTGCCGAAGCAGCCAGTGCAAATGCCGAAATACCGGCCGATGCCCCCGCTGAAACAGCAGAACCTGTGGCGGAAACTCCGGCACCTGATACCACGGCATAATTTTTGTGTTTGATGCTTCCATGATGCCAATCAGTAAAGATACAAGGAGAGAAAAGTGCCTTTAGTTCCAATGGTAGTTGAACAGAGTAACAGGGGAGAGCGTGCCTATGATATCTACTCAAGGCTTCTGAAAGACCGGATTATTTTTCTTGGGTCAGCTATTAATGATGAGATTGCCAATCTCATTGTGGCCCAGCTTCTGTTTCTGGAATCAGAAGACCCTGAAAAGGATATCAACTTCTATGTAAATTCCCCGGGAGGCGTTGTCACTGCCGGTATGGCCATATATGATACCATGCAGTATATTAAGCCCGATGTGGTAACCGTGTGCATTGGTCAGGCTGCCAGTATGGGAGCACTTCTCCTTGCTGCCGGAGCCAATGGTAAACGATATTCTCTTCCCAATTCAAGAATTATGATCCATCAGCCCCTGGGAGGCGCCCAGGGGCAGGCGTCTGATATTCAGATCCAGGCCAACGAGATTCTTCGCATGAAGGAGTCTCTCAATGGTATTCTGGCCAGACACACCGGTCAATCCATTGAAAAGGTTGCTGTGGATACGGATCGCGATTTTTTCATGTCAGGTGAGGAAGCAAAGGCCTATGGCCTTGTGGACCATGTGGTGGTAAACCGCTCGGACGTGGGAAAGGAAGACGCGCCAAAGGAGAAGTAATATGGCCAAAAAAGAAGATAAAGATGATAAACTGCATTGTTCATTCTGCGGGAAACATCAAAAAGATGTAAAAAAGCTCATTGCAGGTCCAGGTGTTTATATCTGTGATGAGTGCGTGGGACTCTGCGGTGAGATCATTGAGGATGACGGCAGGGAAGAAGATACCACCGGCAAGAAAGACGCTGTGTCAAAACGTCTGGCCCCCCGGGAAATCAAGGATCTGCTGGACACCTATGTCATTGAGCAGGACCAGGCCAAAAAGGTGCTTTCCGTGGCGGTTTATAACCATTACAAGCGCCTTGATGCAGACAACCAGCGTGATGATGTGGAGATCCAGAAGAGCAATATTTTGCTCATTGGACCCACGGGCTGCGGTAAAACCCTGCTGGCCCAGACCCTGGCCCGTTTTCTGGATGTGCCCTTTGCCCTGGCCGATGCCACGGCCCTCACCGAGGCCGGTTATGTGGGAGAGGATGTGGAAAATATTGTCCTGGCCCTGGTGCAGAACGCTGATTATGATATTGAAAAGGCCCAGCGGGGCATCATTTACATTGATGAGGTGGACAAGATCTCCCAGCGGGGAGATAATCCGTCCATCACCCGGGATGTGTCAGGTGAAGGTGTGCAGCAGGCCCTGTTGAAGATCATTGAAGGGACCACGGCAAGTATTCCCCCCAAGGGTGGAAGAAAGCATCCCCAGCAGGATTTTGTAAAGGTGGATACCTCCAATATTCTGTTCATCTGCGGGGGAACATTTACCGGTCTTGAAAAGGTTGTACAGCGCCGTATCAGTACAAAATCCATGGGATTTGGTGCTGAAATGACCTATAAAAAGGAGCGGCCCATTGGAGAACTTCTGGAACAGCTGAAACCCGAAGATCTCATTAAATTCGGGCTGATTCCTGAATTCCTCGGGCGACTTCCCATCGTTACGTCCCTTGGAGAACTCAATGAGTCTTCCCTGATTAAGATTTTAAAAGAACCCAAAAATGCCCTGGTAAAACAATACCAGAGATTGATGGAGTATGAGGGGGTTGACCTTAAATTTACCGATGAAGCCCTGGTGGCCATGGCAAAAGAAGCAGTGGGTCGAAAGGCCGGTGCCCGGGGACTTCGGGCCATCATGGAAGAGACCATGCTTGATATTATGTATGAGCTGCCCTCCATGAAGGATGTAAAGGAGTGTATTGTGGGGGAAGAGGTGGTGTTGAAAAAGGAAAAACCCATCCTCCTGTTTGATGAGCAGACTCAGAAAAAAGCCTAACAACACCACAGGGAATAGAGATAAGAATGATCAATATTACCAAATTGTTTAATCCCGATGGTTCCGAGGCCGATCCCATGGAATTGCCCATGGTGCCCTTGCGGGATATGGTTGTGTTTCCCCATATGATTTCCCCGGTGTTTGTGGGAAGGGAATCCTCCATAAAGGCATTATCCGAAGCCATGGCCAGGGACAAAATGATATTCCTGGTCACACAGCAGGTCCCTGAAACCCTTAAGCCCAAAATGAATGATATTTATTCTGTGGGAACCCAGGCAAAGATCAATCAATTGCTTCGACTTCCCGATGGTACGGTTAAGGTGCTTGTGGAAGGACAGCGTCGGGGGAAAATCTCCCGGCTGCGGAATATGGACGGATATCTATCTGCTGAGTTTTCACCCCTGCCAGATGAGCCCATGCCTTTGCCCCTTACCAAGGCATCGGTGCGCACCCTGATAGAGGCCTTTGAAAAATATGCCCGGATTTCAGGTACCATCGGCAAAAGCTTTCTCCAGAGTCTGACCGAAATTTCCAAGGATCCCGGGAGATTGGTGGACACCATGGCAACCCAGATTCCCCTGAAAGTTGCGGATAAACAGATGCTTCTGGATACGTCCAGACTTGAGGACCGGTTTGTTCTGCTTCTGAAGCTCATTGAAGAAGAAACTGAAGTGGTGGCCATGTCCGAGAAGATCAAGGGCCGGGTCAAGGAGCAGATGGAAGCGCTCCAGAAAAAACACTACCTCAATGAGCAGATGCGGGCCATTCAGAAAGAAATGGGGGATGAGGGAGCTGCCCAGCAGGAATACCAGGATCTTGAGCGGGATATCAAGAAAAAGCGGTTACCAAAAGAGGCTGCAGCCGTTGTGAGACGGGAATTTGAAAAGCTTAAAATGATGTCTCCCATGTCCTCTGAGGCCACCGTGGTAAGAAATTATATTGAGTGGATTCTCTCTTTGCCCTGGTATCGAAAAAGTCGTGTGAAAACCGATATTGCCCTGGCGGAAACCATCCTGGATCAAGACCACTATGGCCTTGAAAAACCCAAGGAGCGGATTCTTGAGTTTTTGGCTGTCCAGGTGCTGGTGAAAAAAATTCGGGGTCCCATTTTGTGCCTGGTGGGACCTCCCGGTGTGGGGAAAACCTCCCTTGCCCGATCTGTAGCCCGGGCCATGGGCCGTTCTTTTGCCCGGATTTCCCTTGGTGGGGTCCGGGATGAAGCAGAGATCCGGGGACACCGTCGTACCTATATCGGCGCCATGCCCGGCAAGATCATCCAGACCTTGAAGAAAACCGGTTACAGCAATCCGGTGTTCTGCCTGGATGAGGTGGATAAAATGAGCACTGATTTCAGGGGTGACCCCTCTTCCGCCCTTCTGGAGGTGCTGGACCCGGAACAGAATCAGACCTTTAATGATCATTATCTGGATGTGGACTATGATCTGTCTGATATTTTGTTTATAACAACGGCCAATACCCTCCATGATATCCCGGCACCCCTGCAGGATCGCATGGAGGTGATCCGCATCTCCGGCTATACCGAGTATGAAAAAGAAAAGATTGCCAATGGTTTTCTCATTCCCAAACAGCTGGAACTCAATGGGCTGGATGCAAAACGTGTGGTTTTTTCTTCCAATGCAGTCTTGTCCATCATCAAGGAATACACAAGAGAGGCCGGGGTTCGAAACCTTGAACGGGAAATATCATCGGTGCTTCGAAAGATTGCCCGGCACATTGTCCAGACCGGTGATGATAAACTGAAAAATATCACTGCCAGAACCGTTGCAAAGCATTTGGGACAGCCCCGTTTCAGAAACGGAGTTCTTGAAAAAAAAGATGGCATCGGTATTGTTACCGGCCTTGCCTGGACCCAGGCAGGAGGCCAGCTGTTAACCATAGAAACGGTTACCATGCCGGGTAAAGGTAATGTAAAGGTTACCGGAAAACTTGGGGAAGTGATGCAGGAGTCTGCCTCTGCAGCGGTGAGCTATGTCAGATCCCGGAGTCAGTCCCTGGATATTCCGGATGATTTTTATAAAAAACTCGATATTCATATCCATGTGCCCGAAGGGGCCATTCCAAAAGACGGGCCATCGGCGGGTATTGCCATCTGTACGGCGGTGGTGTCCGTATTGTCCGGAAGGGCCGTGGATCGAAAAACAGCCATGACCGGGGAGATTACCCTGAGGGGACGGGTACTGCCCATTGGAGGCCTTAAAGAAAAGCTGCTGGCCGCTCATGCCAGTGGCATCAAGCGGGTAATTATTTCCCGTGAAAATGAGAAGGATATCACGGAACTGCCCGCTTCCATCCGAAAACAGCTGGATATTGTGCTGGTGGAGGAGATGGACGAGGTGTTGGGCCTGGCCCTGGTGAATAAAAAATAAGTGCCCTGTTTTTTTTGCTTGACACCCGGAGCGAATAACTATATATATTGTTTCGTTTTTGAGGGGGCGAATAACTCAGTTGGTAGAGTGCAACCCTTACAAGGTTGAAGTCACAGGTTCGAGCCCTGTTTCGCCCACCACCTCAAAAAATGGTCTTTGCGGGGGCGTAGTTCAGTTTGGTTAGAACGCCTGCCTGTCACGCAGGAGGTCGCCGGTTCGAGTCCGGTCGCTCCCGCCATTAAAAAGATCAAAAAAAAGGGAATTCCAACGTAAGTTCGTTGGCATTCCCTTTTTTTTGTGGTTTTTTTGGTGCTGGGTGCTGGGTGCTGGGTGCTGGGTGCTGGGCTGATGGTGTGGCAAAACCCCATGGTTCAGCCCTTCAAATGGCAGCTGCTCCCACTGGTCTGTCCCGCAGATGCTTGTGGGAACAGAACCAGCGCTTGGTATATCCGTCTATATTTTCTGTTCGTGCTGCATGAAGCAGGGGATACACATATACTGTCCCCCATACCGTCTTATTCTGGATTCCATGGTGGTCTCACCGCAGACATCACATGTAATACTTTCAAGGATCTGAGCTGGTCGTACCGGTGGGGTGGAGACTTCTTGTACGCTAAACAGTTCGTCCAGATCAGCATCCATGATACGAGTTATGGCAGATTCCCGCAGGGATGTGCATTGGGCTTCCTCTTCTGGTGTGGCTGTTCCCGCCGTTATTTTCCCCATGAGTTTGCCAAGGGTTTCCCTGTCGGGATCATTGTTTCTGAAGCTTTCCTGAAAAAGTGCCCGGAAGCCTTTCTCTGCATCCCTGTCAAAAAAAGTAAATCCCGATTTTCCATAATCTTTGTGCACGAGATTACCCTTGCCAAAGCTGCATCCCGTCAGAAACTGCACGGCATCCAGGGCACACATGTCCGTTTCCGCCACGCACACCGGTTTTTTTGCTTTATGAATTTCAAGTTTCTGGATGGCAAGTTCGGAGAGGCGGATACCGATGGCTAGCCCCGGGCAGGTGTGTCCGTGAAAGGCAATTGTTTTTTCTATGGTTTTTTTGTCTATGGTACATCCCATTTGTTTTATCTCCTTTGGGTGGGTTGAGGGGACGGCTGAAGGCTATCCCCGGGGTTCAAGGGGGTGGAAGATGCATGAATTAGCATGATCAGACAAGATTCACGGATTCACATTTACAGCACCTCCTTCAAGCCTATTTGGGGTTTGATCATAAGATGGGTCACTGGTCATAAGTGTTGGACCCCTTTCCAGAATGACTGATATCGTGAGCAAACTCCCTATTTTGAATAATGGCCATGTTGTCTGCTGGTGTCAAGCATCGCCGTTTAAGTCATGTCATGGTGGTGATTAGCCCCACAACAGCCCCGGTCATACAGGTGGCAATGGTGCCGGCCAGGATGGCGCGCAATCCCAGTGATGCAATTTCACTTCTACGATCCGGGGCCATTGTCCCCATGCCGCCGATCATTATACCAAGGCTGCCGGGGTTGGCAAATCCGCACATGGCATAGGTGAGGATCAGACGACTGTTCTGGCTTAAAGCCTCTTTGGGAAGCTTACCAAGTTCCATGTAGGCCAAAAATTCATTTAAAACGGTTTTGGTTCCCATCAGTGTTCCTGCGGTGTGCGACTCCTGCCAGGGAATTCCCATGAGCCAGGCCACCGGGGCCATGATCCATCCTAGAAACCGTTTCAGGGTAAGGGCATCTCCCTGGAAATGGGGCAGTAGACCCAGAAACAGGTCCACAATGTGAACAAGGGCCACCAGCACCACCAGCATGGCAACAATGTTGATGAAAAGTGTGACTCCCTGCATGGTGCCCTGGGTGATGGCATCCATGGAACTGGATGCGGTTTCCGGTGGAGTTGCATCCCCTGAGGTGACGAGTTGGGTTTCCGGGATCATGATTTTCGCAACAGTGATGGCCGCAGGTGCACTGATTATGGAGGCCACCAAAATATGACCCAGTACGTCGGGAATGGTGTCTTTTAAAAGGGTGGCATAGAGTATCATTACCGTTCCGGCAATGGTGGACATGCCAGTGGTCATGAGTGAAAAGAGTTCACTTCTGGTCAGGTCCGGAAAATAAGGACGTATAAACAGGGGTGATTCCACCATGCCCACAAAAATATTGGCACTTACCCCCACCCCTTCTGCTCCCCCCAGGCCAAAACTTTTCTTTAATGCCCATGAAAATACTCTAACCAGGGCTGGCAGGATTTTCCAGTAAAAAAGCAGAGAAGAAATGGCACTCACGAGGATCAGAAGGGGCAAGGCCTGGAAGGCCAGAATATAGGAAGCACCCGGGAAGGATTCGGGAAAGGGCAGGGGCCCGCCCCCAAGATACCCGAATACCATGGACGTTCCGGTACGGCATGCCTGTACCAGACCCATGACCGCACCGTTCAAGGCCATGAATACATGTCTGAAAAAGGGTAGTTTAAGCAGGATCACTGCTAGCATAATCTGGGCAATAAGTCCGGTGAATATGGTTTTTGCCTTTACTGCAGTACGGTTTTCACTTACCGCCCAGGACAAGATCACAAATAAAATTAAGCCGGCAATGCATTGACTGCCCATACTTGTCTCCTTTTACTTCATGATTAAGTTTCTGGACTTTGTTTGAGATTTGAGATTGATCGCAGCTTTGCCTTTGCGTCATTATCAGTGGTGCATATGTTCATCTCAACAAAGGAACCCATAATCCAGATCAGGCCCTTTCCAGATTACACCTGTCTGTTTTTAATGATGGCTTTTATCTTTTGCAGGAAAAGGATCATAAGATAGGTCAGCCCGGCAATTAGAATAATGGAAGGACCGGAGGTCAACCCCTTATAAAAACTGAATGCAAGACCTGCAGTGTTAAAAGCCATGCAGAAAAAAATGGACAGGAGCATCATCTGCCCCATGCGGGTGGTGAATTTTCCGGCTACCGCTGCCGGCAGGGTCAAAAGTGCAATCACCATGACAATACCCACAATCCTTACCAGTAGTACAATGGTCAGGGCAGTAAGACATAATAGAAAAATATAGTATCCATGGGCATTGACTCCCCTCAAGGTGGCAAACTCTTCATCAAAACACACGGCAAGAAGCCGGTTATAAAAAAGAACTACCGCCGTTACAATAAAGATATCCAGTACCAGTACCAGGGTGATATCACTGCTTGAAATGAGCAGGATATCCCCGAACAGAAAACTTGAAATTTCAAAATAACCGGGGGTGAGATCAATGAAAATAAGCCCCGCTGCCATTCCCACGGACCAGATGGCACCGATGACGGTGTCTTCCCTTTCCCGGGCATAAAGAGATACAAGCCCTGTGATGATGGCGGCGGCCAGGGCAGATGTCACAGCACCCATTATTGGGGACAGCCAGGATAAACCAAAGGTGCGGTTAAGGTAAAGCGCTGCACCGATACCACCGAAGGCAGAATGGGAGATGGCACCGGCAAGGTAGCTTATGCGTCGTGTTACCACATAGGTGCCAATGATGCCAAAGGAAATACTGGCCAGGAGTCCTACTATGATGGCATTCCTTAAAAACTGAAAGTCCGGCTGGGTCAGAATATGAATAAAATCAGTCATGTATATGTCCCATTTCACAGCAGCGGTGGTCGTGACGTATCATTTTCAGATCCCCGCCGTAAATATCTTTGATCATGGTCCCGTCCATGGTGGTGGTGGGATGGATGACCACCTGGCGGTTTACGCAGATAACGCTTTTAACCACCTGGGAGGTGAATCCCAGATCATGGGACACCAGAAGGATGGTCATACGCTGGTTAAGGCGGCTCAGAATTTTAAACAGATCCTGTTCTGATTCCTGGTCGATATTGGAGGTGGGTTCATCCAGCAGCAGAAGTTCAGGCTCACTGCAGAGGGCCCGGGCAATTAATACCCGTTGCTTCTGGCCCCCGGACAGGGCATTGAAGTGGTTGTCTTTAAAGGTATCCATTTTTACTTCTTCAAGGGCAGTTGCAGCACACGTTGTATCCTTTGCCGAATAACGGCCCCAGCCACCCTTACCCAGCCTTCCCATGAGAGCCACATCCATCACCGTGACGGGGAACTGCATGTCCAGATGAGAATATTGGGGCATATATCCGATTTTAATGCGGCTTTTTGCAGGTGCGGTGCCAAAAATCTGTATGCTGCCGGTGCTGGGTTTTAACAATCCTAACAGCAATTTTAAAAGGGTGGTTTTGCCCCCGCCGTTGGGACCGACAATGGTGGCAAAATCCCCCCGGGGAACGGTGAGATTGACGTCCTTTAACACATTCCTGTTCTGGTAGGCAAAGGACATGTTCTTTATTTCAACAGCATGGGTGGGTTCCATAGTAATAACGAATTCCTTCCACTGGATAATCTATGTTTTTTATCTGGCACTGTCCAAACCTTTACATTACCAACCCGAATATTTACGGGCCTGTCCCCCTATCGCTAAGCAAGCCTTCGATGGGGAAAATGGGAATGCGCTCCCCGTAAGTGACAGATGTTTTTATCAAGCCTTTTTTTGTGGCTTTTTCCGACAGACCACGTCTGCCAGTAACTTCTACTCCAATTTTTTAACACATTTGAAAAATAATTGAAATTGAATATGCAGACTTGATCTTTAGCGCGTTTGATGTCATGTCATTAACGCATGGGGGCAGGACACGGGTTTGATCCAGAGCCCACAACATAGGAGATTATTATCTGGATTAATCGGTGGGGAATTGTTGTGGATTCAACGGATAAATTCCTGCATCTGGGGGTAAACCCCCAAATTGATAGACAGTGTAATCCTCACTCATTGCCATGCCGACCACGATGCTGGCACCCTGCAGGCCATGATGCAGGAGGGCAGACCACCAAAACCATATTTGACAGTTATTTTTAATAACGGGCATGTCCCAGCGAACACAACGAATATTGAAAATGCTATCATGCCACCCCCGACGGGCAATCGGATCGCCTGCCGGGGGTTCTGCTGTCGGCATTTTCATATAAAAGACCTTGAAATTGTTTAGAATGAACTAAAGATATTGCAATGATCCAGACTATGGAGTATTTGTTTTAAATTCGATCAGTTATCATTGTTTATAAGAAATAAGATCCTGAAACACAACATGAGCCTTTTTTAATATAAATCCCTTAAATTAAACCCTCATTTTGATGCCCCTTATCAATCACACGAAACTATATTTAATCCCCAAGGAAAGTGATTTGTCCCATGTAAGGGGCGCATTCAAGGTAAAGTGAATGGCAAAAAAAAAGAATTTAAATAAAAAATTGAAAAGGAAAAAACAGCAACGCGTCATGGCGTTGTCCTTTGATGAACTGATGCAGAAAGGAGATACCGCCACAGCTTCCGGTAAACCGCGTGAAGCCATCAAGCTTTATAAAATAGCCATAAAGGATTTCAAATCACCGGAACAGAGCCAAAGGGTGCACCATAAAATGTTCCTGGCATATCTGGATCGGATAAAGGAACTCAATGCGAAAAATATGATGGTGGAGGCTGAATCCCTTCAGAAACAGGCCATGGAATATATGCCCGATCCCGCATCCATGGATCAGGCAACACTGATTCTTGTCATCGGTATGTCTGATATCAGGCAAGCCTTTGATCATTGTAAAAAGTACGTTATGCAAAATGGTATGGAAACGGCATTGGGTGTTCTCCTTGCAGATAGAGTGCTTACGGAAAACGCCTGGCATCTTCTGGACAATAAAAACGACATCTTTCTGCTTTCCCGGGATGCGGCAGTTGTTAAATCCTGTGTACCATTGATGGATGATGGACAATGGCAGCAGGCAGATGAGGGCATGAAATCCCTGCCCAGAAAATCTTTTTTTGCACATATCCGCATGTTTTGTCGGGCCATGGCTCTGTTTTATGCCGGGGATGATAAAAATATGCTGAAGGCGATTTCTTTGATTCCCGAAGTGTCGGTGTTTAAAAAAATCACAGATACCATTGAAGCCGGTATTAAAAGCCTTGAAGCGCGTACCCGCATCAAGGGGGATAAGGCACTTGTGGCCTGTCTATGGGACGGTCCTGCCAGTGTCTGGGAAACGGCAGAACAGATCATTGAAATGGCAGAAACGCAACAGTTTAATGCCAGGCTGAAAAAATTGATTACAACCTTTTCCAAACAGATTTTACCGGATGATCCAGGGTATGCCATCCAGTACCTTCTGGAGACCCTGTGGCAGATGAATTTTACCATGGACAGCAAATTCAATGCCTTTGAAATGGGCCTGCTTCCCCGGAAAGCCGAGATGATCAAGGCCAAAAGGGGGATCGTTTTTCTGGATGAACCCCTTGAAAATGGGGTCTTGTACATGGATGCACTGAAAGGCTTGGGTAGTGATCCTGAAACCCTTGCTATGTTGGAATCTATCATTATTTTGCATGTGTGCAGGTTTGCTACTTCCGGTGGAAGTCGGGATTATTTTTTAGATCTCAGTGCAAAGACTGCCAGACGATTTGGCCTTTCTCCCAAGGCTGATTTTGATACAATTTTAATGCAGTGTGCCGCCCGGGGGCTTAAATGCGATCCTGGCAACAGACGGCTTTATGAATTGGTGGCCGGCTGTCCCACAGGTTCAAGAGAGGCAAAAAAAATCAAGGAGCAACTGCTCCTTGCCATGTATGAGGTTTATCCTGATGACCCTTATCCTTGCATTGAGCTTGCCTCTTTATATCATGGTAAAAATGCCTTCAGAAAAGCCGAGAACATCCTGAAAGAAGCCATGGAACGGGCACCATACGACAGTCGAGTTCAGGATCAGCATGTTATTTCCCTTCTCATTTCTGCGGATAAATGTCTCAATAAAAATAATTTCCCCCTGGTCTGGAAGAATGTGGAAAAAGCCCAGCGCATCGACACCGGTGCCAATGCCCTGCTGCTCCGGGAAAAAAAACTGTTTTATAAAATATGTGAAAAACCGGAAATGCCTGAGAAAGTCATCGGGATACAGCTTGATGATCTGCCCCCCCTTGAGCGCCTGAAACTTGTTTCCATGCTGCGCATGGATATTGAATCAAAACCCAAACACAACAGACCAAAGATATTACGTAAAATCAAATCCTTTTTTGATCATGAGATTAAAGGTCTCAGTGGCTTGACCTCCAAGGAGGTGCTGGGCCTTATGACACCCTTTCCTCGGCAGTGGGAGTATGTTTTTAAGAGCCTTGACATCCATCGACTGTTTTTTCAGACAACAGACAAGGTGTTAAGGCATTTGGATGACACGGACCTCATAACGCTTTTGGACCGGATTTTTTGTCCTGAAAATGCCCTTGCCTTTCAAAAAGAGCTGGATCGTCGGACCCGTAAGAGGAAATCAGGGGATGAACTGGTGATGTTTTATTCTCTTGTCATTGATGGCATTCAAGACAATGACTGGGATATAGATGAATTCATGGATTTATTAGAGGATTTAGCGCCTGAAATGGAAGAAAAAATCAAGGCTGCCGGTAAACGGCTTTCTCTGCGTGTTGATGGTCCCTATCGCCATGCACTTCAGACCCTTGATTTTGAATTTCTGGAAGATTTGTTCATGGGCAACATCTTTGCTGATGATGAATTTGATGATGACTACGATGATTTTGATGACGATTATGATGCGTTTGATGATGATATAAACCCATTTGATCTGTTTCAGGATTTTATTCCGGATATCAAAGACTTCAAAGATCCCCTTGTGAAAAAACTTTTTTCAGAAATGGCAAAAGACATGAAGTCGTCTTCCCCCCATGATTTCCAGGCAATGTTTGAAACGATTTGTAAAGATGTGGAAGATATTATTGACAAGGAATGTTTACGGGGGGCTTCCACCCCTGAATTGAAAAAAGCCAAATCACGGTTCAAAAAAGATAGGGGAAGCAAGGTACCCATTGGCTTATTGAATCTTCTTTTTTTTAAAGATGCCCAGAAACACCTGTCACAGGAAGCCAAAGCTGTATTTCTTTATTGAGAAGAATAAGGGAGCCAGAGCTTATGGATTTAGCATTTGTCAAATTCTAAGTGCTGCAATCGATGGATACCACCTTTGCAAAATGGTAAATTGAAAACTTCTGACTCCCTAAGCTCAGAAAATCACCAATGATGCAATAGACTATCAGGAAGAAAAATATGCTCAAATCTTATCTTGTTCTTGATTTGCCACTGGACGCAACGGATCAGGACATCAGAAAAAAATATCTTCAGCTTGTTAAAATTTACAGCCCGGAAAAAACACCTGAAGAATTTCAAAAAATAACAATTGCCTATGAGTCCATTAAAGATAAAAGAACCCGGATGACAACGGAATTATTTTCTGCATTGAAAAGTATGGATTCTTCAGAAACCATTAGAACCCTTGCCGCTTCAGTTAAAGTTAATCGGCGCAATCCGGGCCTGCGGGAACTTTTAAAAACCATTTAAAAAAGGCATATGGATAATAAACAAATGAAATCGTCAAAAGATATGGGTGTTTGTTCCGGAACACAGGCGGTGGGCTTTTTTCAGAAAACCGGTGCTGCCATGGTTAAAATGAAAAACAACATCTGGTTTTCCTGCAAAAATGCCTTTGACAGGGTTTCAAAGGCTTTCCATGGTAAGGGAACTCAAGTGCCAGTGTCGGAAGCTGATGAAACGGATCAGTGGAAAGAACAGGTACTGGCGGATTTTAAATCCTGGCTTTCGGACATCCCGGCAGAGGCACCTTCGAGCCTGTCTGCCACCCCGGATACCTGTGATCTGTATACCCTGCTTTCTGAATTCACGAGCCTGAAGCAGGAAATTAAAATGCAGAACCGGGAACAGCTCCGGACAGTAAAGGCTCTTACTGAAATTCAGTCCATGACCGATGCGTATAAAGATGTCATGGACCATTTCAATGACAAAACAAAAAGCATTGCCACCCTGGAACAAAATATTCGCAGGGAGACGGAAAAAAGAACGGTGTTATATTTTTTGGATATACGTGACACCCTGATCCGTGGCAGTAAGGTCTGTGAGGCAGCCTCCAGAAAAAAAGGTTTTTTTCGACGTCCACCAAAAGATATGGACAATATCCGTGGCAGTTATGACATGGCCATTCGAAAATTTGATGCATCCCTTGCCCTGCTCGACATTTATCCCATGGACACAGATGGTGTCGCCTTTGACCCCATGACCATGAAGGCCCTGGAAGCAACCCCGGTTCCAGGCATGGACAAAGGAATTGTGGTGGAAACCGTATCCGGTGGATTTAAAAGGGGCAATGTTGTGTTACGCCATGCCCAGGTGATCGTGGCCGGCTGATATTTTTTATATAAAAATCCGTCCAACATATTGAAATGATACTTATTTTTATTGTGGCAGAGGAGCCTGCCATGATTATTTTATAATCGAAAAGGAAGTTGTATATGGAACCGATTATCGGGATAGATCTTGGAACAACGAATTCTGAAGTGGCCTTTATTATGGATGGCAAGGCCCGTATTCTGACGGAAAACGACAACGGTATAGTACCCTCCTGCGTGGGACTGACCGAATCTGGAACGGTTATTGTGGGAACTCCGGCCAGAAATCAGGCAACATTGTATCCAGAAAAGACAGTGCTTTCCATCAAGCGCCTCATGGGTTCCCATGAGCAGGTTCGCCTAGGCGACACCCATTATACACCGTCGGAAATTTCTGCCTTTATTTTGAAAGAGCTCAAGGAACGGGCCTGGCGGGTGACGGGTCAAACCATCACAAAGGCCGTCATCACCACTCCGGCCTATTTCACGGATGCCCAGCGCCAGGCAACCCGGGAAGCCGGTGAAATTGCAGGACTCAGCGTGGTGCGGATACTCAATGAACCCACGGCGGCCGCCCTTGCCTATGAATCCGCCGACGCCGTGGCCAGAACCATCATGGTGTATGACCTTGGCGGCGGCACCTTTGATGTCTCCATTGTCAAAATCGAGGATGGTGTGGTGGAGGTTTTGTCATCCACGGGGGACAATCATCTGGGAGGGGATGATTTTGATATTGAGATTGAGAAAATGCTTCTGGAACATATTAAAAGCGAGTTTGATGTAGACCTTGCAGAAGACACCATTGCAAGGGCACGGCTTAGACGGGCTGCAGAAAAAGCCAAAATTGAACTTTCAAGCGCCCCCTATGCCGCCATTGAAGAAGATCACATTGCCAGAAGCGGTAATACAGATGTGCATCTGTCCTATGAATTGTCCCGGTTGGCATTTGAAGCGGCCATTGAGCCTTATCTTACAAAAACCATGGACAGTGTTAATAAGGCATTGAAAGACGCCAGCATGCTCCCCTCGGCCCTGGAAAAAATCATTCTTGTGGGCGGTTCCACAAGAATCCCAAAGCTTTCCGACATGCTGGAAGAAACTTTTGGGATTCTGCCCCATCAGGAAATTGATCCGGACCTGTGTGTTGCCATGGGGGCTGCCATCCAGGCTGGACGGGAAATGGGCCTGGATTCTTCCACGGTATTGCTGGATATCACCCCTTATACCTTTGGCACCTCTGCCATGGGTGAACTGGATGGGGTGATGACCGAGACGCTGTTTGTTCCACTGATTCGCAGAAACTCAAAACTTCCCGCCATTAAAAGTGAGGTGTTCTGGTCTGTCGTACCCAATCAGGAAATGGTCCAGGTGGAGGTGTATCAGGGGGAGGAGCGCAATGCCCTGGGCAATATTCTCATTGGAACGTATAAACTTGAACTGAGTCCCCACCAGCCAGCCCAGAGCCCGCTGATTTTAAAATATGAGCTGGATCTCAACGGCATATTGAAGATAACCGCCATTGAGAAGAACACGGGGAAACAAATCACCGGTGTGATTGAAAATGCCTTTTCCCAGCTTTCCGAAGACAGTGTGGTGTTGTCAAAAAGCAAGATTGACGGGGTGTGGGAAGCACAGGAAGCCCCTGCCGATGTCTCAGATAATGATTCAGACAATGGGGCTGACATTGGTCCATCCGATATGCCGGAGGCCTTTGAAATTGTTATTGCCACGGCCAGAGCGGTTCTGAACGATGCCGCCTCGGAAGATCAGGAGGAGATTATCAATCTAATTGAAGACATCAAGACCCAGGTGGCGGATGGAGATATGGACGGGGCCGGTGAATCTGTTGAGGCCCTTGAGGATATTCTTTTTTATCTTGAATAAAAAAATGAGGAAATTTCATGGAAAAATGCCCGGTGTGCAGGGCCGTTGTGGGCGATCAGACAAGGTGTCGCAGGTGCCGGACGGATCTTTCAGTTTTGTTGCAAATGGAAGATCAGGCAGCGGAACTCAGGCACAAGGCCATGGAGGCTTTTCAGCGGCAGGCCTTTTCAGAAATGTTTGACCATGCAAAACGAGCTGCCTCCCTCATCAGCACCCCCGAATCCAGAAGATTGCTGGCGGGTGCTGCCGTGCTGGTGAAACGATACGAGACAGCCTGCAGATTTTTCTGATTTTTTCGGATGATGGTGAGAAGGATCTGGCCCTCATGCTGTTAAAACAAAAGGGTGCATTCCCATATTGATGGGTTCAGGCCTGCCTTATTGGCATTAAATCAAAAAAGGGCTTACAGAAAAATTCTGTAAGCCCTTGATTTTATATGGTGGGCGATACTGGGATTGAACCAGTGACTTCTACCGTGTGAAGGTAGCACTCTCCCGCTGAGTTAATCGCCCGTTCAGCTGATCATCTGTATAGATGATTCTTTCCGGTGGGTCAAGTCTTTTTTTGCATTCCCCTTTTTAAAGCCCTGGAATGCCGATGGGACCTGGAAGATCGGGAATTCCACATCCAAAGAAAATGAGTACTGCAAACAAAATAATTGCAAATAGCGTTAACGGTCTCATGAATATCCTTTTCGTTCCAATTGAGCACTTATGCACTTTGCTTATAAGTACTCTGGATTCCAGCGCATCTTTTCAATGAGCAGATTAAGTCGTTCCGGGTCATTTTTATGTTTAAAACTGGAAAAGGGGCAATCATTTTCAGTAACACCAGCTTTAATGGCTTCTGCTCCCACCCGCCGGGCCACTTCAAGGGACACTTTTTTAAGTTGATCCAGGGGCGGACACAGAATGCCGTCATTGATATCGGCTTCGGTGATGTAGTCTGCCACGGCATGGGCCGCTGCGGAGAAAAATACCGGCAGTACGGTGGTGGCCCCGGATGCCAGAATCCCAAGCCCTACACCGGGGAACACAAAGGCATTGTTCATCTGGCCAATGCGGAGGGTTTTGCCGTTGTGGGTCACCGGATCAAAGGGAGATCCTGTGGCAACAAGGGCTTTGCCGTCGGTCCACTGATAGATGTCAGCCGGAAGTGCTTCAGCCTTTGTGGTGGGATTGCTCAGGGGTAGAATGACAGGGGTTTCTGTGTTTTGTCCCACCGCGTCAACAACTTCTCTTGTAAAGCATCCGGGCTGGCCAGAGGTACCAATGAGAACAGTGACCTTTTCATTTTTAATAGTATTGATAAGAGTGTTGTCTGCCGGGGTCTTTAACCACTCAAGGGTTTTGGGATCATGGGCAAATTTAAGCTTGTAGGGTTCAAGATCTCTGTCGGAGGTGACAACTCCCCTGGAATCCAGGGTAAAAATCCTTGCCCGGGCAGCTGCATCGTCCATGCCCTGTTCTGTGAGTTCCGTGAGAATCTGTTCTGCAATACCAATGCCACCAGCCCCGGCCCCGTTTACCAGATACACCTGATCGGTCATTTTTTCTTTTTTGACTCTCATGGCGGCAAGGATGCCGGCCAGTGCAACGGAACCGGTTCCCTGGATATCGTCGTTAAAGGAAAGAACACTGTCAATGTATTTGTCCCGGACATCAAAGGCTGTCTGTTTGGAAAAATCTTCCCACTGGCACAGGGCCGTGGGGAATATGCGTTTAAAAGCCTTGACGAATTTTTCAATAAAAAGGTTATAGGCCTCGCCGGTGAGCCTTTTCTCACGGTATCCCAGATAATCTGGATCATCGAGCAGCTCTTTGTTGTTTGTGCCCACATCAAGGGAGATGGGCAGGCAATGCCATGGCGCAATACCGGCACCCTGGGTGTAAAGCATAAGCTTGCCAAGGCAGATGGGCATGCCGCCTGCACCTTGATCACCGATACCAAGAATTCCCTGGTTGTCGGTGATAACCGCCACACGGATATCATGGGAAGTGTAGTTGCGAAGAATATCTTCTGCCTGATCAATATTGCCGGGATACAGATGAATCCCATTGGCTTTTCGGAACATGGTGGAATACAGCTGACAGGCAAGACCAACGGTGGGGGTGTATATAATGGGCAGAAAGCGAATCACATCGCTTGCGATGACAGCATGGGCCAGCACCACATTTCTGTCGTAAAGGCTTCTGATGTAAATGAATTTTTCAATGTCAGAATCTTTTTTGTCAATGATATTAAGGCTTGACTGAACCTGTTCTGCCAGGCTTTTCACCCGTGGGGGCAGATACCCGTTCAACTTCAGTTTTGCACGTTCATCAAGGGTAAAGGCGGTGCCTTTACTGATGTAATTATAACGCAGAACGTGATATCCCCTCAAATTAATGGTGACGCCAATGGTATCGCCGTACTGTCCATACTCAAATTCGTAATGTCTGATTTCCATGTTCAATAAGTCCCTTTACATTTTTTGAGGGCGTGGTTTCGATCTTGGTCCCCCGGTCTGTTTATGGGTTCTTCCGGGATTGGCCAGTGTTGTGACCAGGTCCTGCATAACTAAACATGCGACGATCCCGTTTCTTTTAAGGCAACCTTTCGTGTTTACGGATGTAATCAGGCTAAGGAGGCTGCGTTAATATCCCAACGGCAATGTGAAAAAATGATGAGAATGAATATATCATATCTTTTGAATGATGCAAAGGAAAGATGAACTGTTTTCAATTATTGAGGCAGCAGGGACAGGCCTGTGCCATGGGCATCTGTTAACAATGTCAGACATTCATGGTAATGTGTTTCGTTAAAATTGGAATCAACAAATGTGATATGAGATCTCAGGAGTCTTGAGAAATTAATGTAATCGGTTTTATTGTTCAAATGCTCCACATCCCTTCTCCGGGATTCCATGAGGGAAAAATCGCTTCCCTTGTGAGCAATTTTTTTAAAGAAATTTGAACATCGAGTGTAAGGAAACCTGCTTATGGATGAACATGAAATAAACGCATTCTGGAAAAAAATTGTAAACACCATTAATGATGGGCTTATGGTCATCAATCCCGATGGGTCCATTTTAATGGTTAACAGGGCATTTGAGACCCTCACCGGGTACAGTGCAAAAGAGGCCGTTGGCATGTCCTGTACCCTGCTTGGATGTGATGCCTGTGAAAAGACCATGGAGACACGCAAACAGTCGGCGTGGTGCAAGATGTTTGAACCGGGTGAACAGGACATGAAAAAATGCCGTTGCCTTTTAAAATGCAAAGACGGTAAGTTTTTACCGGTACTGAAAAATGCCTCCATCCTGTGGGATGAAAACAGAACCCGAGTGGTGGGGGTGGTGGAAACTCTCACCGATATTTCAGAACTCACCCGGCTGGATGAAAAAATACAGATTCTTTCCAGGCAATGGGACAGTGACGGTGGGTTTTGGGGGCTTATTGGCAGGTCTCCGGAGATGGAAAAGGTGTTTGAGATGATTCGAAAAGCCGCTTTAAGCAGTGCACCTGTCATTATCCTTGGAGAAAGCGGTACCGGCAAAGAACTGGTGGCAAACGCCATTCATCTGTGTGGGGCTAGAAAAAATGCCCCTTTTATTCAGTTGAACTGCGCGGCATTGAATGAGGCTGTCCTTGAAAGTGAACTTTTTGGCCATGCCAAGGGAGCCTTTACCGGGGCGTATACCCATCGTATTGGTCGATTCCAGGCAGCCAATCACGGGGACTTTTTTCTGGATGAGATCGGTGATGTTCCCTTGTCCATTCAGACCAAGCTGCTCCGGGTCCTTGAATCCGGAGAATTTGAACGGGTGGGGGATATTTCCCCGTTAAAGGTTGACGTACGCATCATCACCGCCACAAACCGGGATCTTGAGGAATTGATTGAAAAAAATGAATTTCGTCAGGATCTGTTTTTTAGGATCAATGTCATCCCCATACATCTGCCCCCATTGCGGGATAGAAAACAGGATATTCCCCTTTTGATCAGCACTTTTATTCGCAGGTTGAACAAATCAACCGGCAAATCCATCTCCGGGTTGAGCCATAATGCCATGGAAACCATCATGGATTACAACTGGCCGGGCAATGTCCGGGAGCTGAAAAATGCCATGGAATATGCTTTTGTCACCACCGACGGTACGGTCATTCATTTGGAACATCTGCCCAGAAAAATAAATTCTCCCCATACTGGAGTAGGAACGAGGCAGGAGAAAATAATGGAAGAGACAACCTTTTCAAGTGAAAGAGACCAGTTGATCAAGGCACTTCGACAGACAGAAGGCAACCAGACAAAGGCGGCCCAACTCCTTGGTGTAAACAGGGTAACAATCTGGAATCGCATGAAAAAATATGGTATAGATCTTAAAAAAGTTTTGTCTGTGTAAGCCGGGCAAACATGCTTTGCACAGCCTTTTTCATTATTGACATTATCGTTGTTTCTGGCGTTTGCAAAGGTTGTGGTCTATAACGCCAATAACACAAACCTGACCCCGTTGACACTCCAAAGTGGCCCATTGTGACAAAACCCTCTAATTCTCTTGACAGCATAAGGATAATGGATTAGGTATAAATAAATTCTGTCTGAAGGCAGAAAAAAAGACAACAGAGATATTTAATTAATTATAAAGCCACGAAGGCCTTGTATTTCCTTTATTTTGGGGAAACAGGTGTCTTTGTGGCTTTTTTTTGTATGGAGGGTAAATGATTCGATTCACATCAGGAATATGGCTTTGTATGCTGTTTTTTATTTTTAACAGCGCCGCTTTTGCTCGGGATACAAGGCAGATAACAGATGCCACAGGCAGAACCATTGACATACCGGGCAAGGTAGAACATATCATCTGTTCCGGCTCCGGATGTCTCCGGCTTGCCACCTATCTTGGTGCCCAGGGTCTTGTGGTGGGGGTGGATGATATTGAAAAACGAAACAGCCAATTTGATGCCCGACCCTATGCCTTTGCCAACCCGCAATTTAAAACCCTTCCGGTTTTTGGCGGATTCCGGGGGCGGGATATTCCTGAAAAAATCATCACTATGCCCACATTGCCACAGGTTATCTTTAAAACCAATGGTTCTGCAGGTTATGATCCCGTAAAGCTTTCCCAGAAAACCGGAATTCCCGTAATCAGCCTGGAATATGGAGATCTCCTTGATAATCGTCAGAACTTTTACAATGCCTTGACCCTCATGGGAAAGGTGCTGGATCGTAAGGAAAGGGCCGGGGAATTGATCTCGTTTTTTGAGCGGGAGATCAGTGAACTGCAACACAGAACAAGGGATATCCCCAATGCCAGGAAGAAAACCTGCTTTGTGGGAGGCATCGCGTTTAAAGGACCCCATGGGTTCAGCTCCACGGAACCCGGGTATCCGCCTTTTGAATTCATCAATGCAAGAAACATCGCCCGGCCCGGCAGCAATGAAACAAAGGTCCGCCAAAGCAATTTTTCCAAGGAAAAAATACTCACCATGGACCCCGAGGCCCTTTTTTTGGATCTTTCCACCCTTCAGATGGGGGATGACCAGGGCGGTCTATACGAACTTAAATATGATCCGGTGTACCAGGATCTCACCGCCGTTAAAAATGGAGAAGTGTACGGTGTGCTGCCCTACAACTGGTATACCCAGAATTTTGGTTCCATCCTTGCCGATGCCTGGTTCATGGGGAAAATACTTTATCCCGACCAGTTTGCAGATATTGTGCCTGAAGCAAAAGCAGATGAAATCTATGGTTTTCTTTTGTCAAAGCCGCTGTTTCAGCAGATGGATGAAGCGTTTAAAAACATGGCGTTTAAGCGCATAAGTTTGAATTAAGGGTTTTAAGGGTTGTTACAGTAATGCCTCATATTCGCGTATTTGGGGCGCATCAGTCAGGGAGGCAGTATGCATTTTGAAGACGGGGTTGTGCCAAAGGATTATGCACGTTATACCCTGGGAAAGTCTTTGTTTATAGGTCTCATTGTGATTTCACTTGTTTTCACCATTGTGGCAAGTATTTCATTGGGGGCCGTTCACATCAGGTTTATGGATGTGTTTAAAACCCTGTTGAAAACGGATGTGATCCGCCGGCTGGATCTTATTATTTGGAACATCCGTTTACCCCAGACCCTGACGGCGGTGGTGGCAGGGGCTGGCCTTGCCGGGGCAGGTACGGTGATGCAGTCAGTGTTAAGAAATCCTTTGGCCTCCCCCTTTACCCTTGGTATTGCCCATGCCGCGGCCTTCGGGGCCGCCTTTTCTGTCATGATTCTGGGATCAGGCGTCATGGCAAGCAGCCTGGGGGATGCCATCACCATCTCCCATCCCATGATTACCCTGATGTCTGCCTTTATTTTTTCCATGGGAACGGCCTGCCTTATCACCTATATTGCAAAGATAAGAGGATCATCTCCGGAGGTTATGGTGCTCACCGGGGTGGCTCTGGGGGCATTGTTCACGGCGGGGACCATGACGCTTCAGTTTTTTGCCGATGATGTGCAGCTGGCGGCCATGGTGTTCTGGACCTTTGGAGATGTGGCCCGCACCGATTGGCAGGACCTGGCCTTTTTATCGGTGATAACCATCCTGGCCCTCTGTTATTTTTTGTTTAATTCCTGGAATTACAATGCCATGGACATCGGGGATGAAACCGCCAGAGGCCTGGGGGTTCGGGTGGAATGGGTGAGATTGTCGGGCATGATGGCAGCCTCTCTGGTTACCTCTGTAATCATTTCCTTTGCCGGTATCATTGGGTTTATCGGTCTTGTGGCCCCCCACATTGTCCGGCGGGTCATCGGGGACGATCACCGTTTTCTCATGCCGGCATCCATCTTTGCCGGAGCCTTGATTCTTCTGGCATCGGATATTGTGGCCCGGCTGGTGCTTTTACCCCATGTACTGCCCGTGTCCATCTTTACCTCATTTTTGGGAGCACCTGTGTTTATCTATCTCATCATAAAAGGAAAGTAAATATTTGACCAGCACCCCATCGTCAGCTGTTTTGGCCTGCTCACATAGCATGAGTATGCTACGCAGTCCCAAACAGGTGAATATGGGGCACTGGCCAAACATTTACAAAATATTCCATCAGCAGCACCCCATCGTCAGCTGTTTTGGCCTGCTCACATAGCATGAGTATGCTACGCAGTCCCAAACAGGTGAATATGGGGCACTGGCCAAACATTTACAGAACCAAACCTGATATTTATAAAGGAAGTCGAAAATGATTCTCAATGTAAACGATGTGTCCTTTACCTATAAGAGCAGAGATACCCTGAAACATATCAATTTTTCCGTAAACCAGGGAGAACTCACCGTAATTCTTGGACCCAACGGGGTGGGTAAGACCACCCTGTTAAAGTGCCTCAATGGCATTTTGTCTCCCCAAAATGGTGAGATCTTTGTCAAGGGAGAAAACATAAGGTCCATGAATATCAAGGAGATTGCCACACAGATCTCCTATGTGGCCCAGCAAAGTGAATCTGCCAGGATAACGGTATTTGATGCTGTTTTGATGGGCCGAAGACCCCATATTAATTATCGGGTGTCAAAGGACGACTTAAAAAAGGTGGATGCGGTGATCCGGCATCTGAATCTTTCTCATTTAAGTCTGAAGTATCTCAATGAGATGAGTGGTGGTGAACTGCAGAAGGTCTGCATTGCGAGGGCATTGGTGCAGCAGACAGATCTGTTGCTTCTGGATGAACCCACGGCCAGCCTGGATCTGAAAAATCAGACCCATATATTGGGGCTGATTCGGCACATCATAAAAGATCATAACATGGCGGCGGTGATGACCATGCATGATCTCAATGCGGCCATGAGGTATGCGGACAAGTATATTTTTTTAAAGGACACCACCATCTATTCTGCCGGGAATATACGGGAGATCACCCCGGAAATGGTGGCAGATGTGTATGGTGTTCAGGTGGATATCATAAACCACAATGGCTTTCCCATCATTATCCCTGTGGATGACAGGGGGGGCTGCGTTGGAAAGGCAGCCTGAACAAGTTGCCAATTTTAATAAAGAATTATTTTTCAAAAAGAACATTACGAAGATACTGCTCAGATTCTATGACCTGTTCCACATCCGTGTAATAATAACTGCTGGGGTTTATGCCGGTCTCTTCAAGGGATTGTGACATGCGGTTGAGCACATCAAACGAGCCGGTCATCCAGGGAAGCAGACCATATACAATGGCAAGGGTCAGTCCAAAAACAAAGATAAAGCCGGTTATACGGTGGGGCAGATCTTTTTCAATCATGGATTACATCCTTTATGCTATAAGATGAGGGTGGCGTCATCAGTTTGTTAATCAGGTCAACGGGGTCAGGCCTGTGGTTTTTGGCCATAAGCCTGACCCCGTTTAGATTTGTTAACTTAAAAAACTGTACCAGTAAAAAAACTGATCATCAAGTGGTACGATCCATTAAATTTTTGCAGTGATTTCCGGGAATACCAGGTAAAACATGATATACGCCATGGTCAGGGTCAGAATCAGATTGAGACTCTGGCCGCAGACATAGAGAATCAGGGGCTTTCCACCCTTAAAATACTTGGCAAGTTCACGGAAATTGGTGGACAGACCAATGGCGGCAAAGGAAAGTGCAAAGAACCAGCCCCGCATGAGACGGGTGCCCCCGCGGACCACACCCTGATCCAGCATGGCAGTCCCCAGATCCTTGCCAAGACTGCCGTCAAGAATTGAAAATATAATGGATGCCGCAAGAAATCCCAATACGAATTTTGGGAAACGGTTCCAGATTTCCATGGTGCCTACTTCTCTGCCAGCTTCGCGCTCCACCTTCATGGTCCAGTACAGGGCCACACAAAAGGCGGTAACGCCAATGAGCACATTTTGAATCATCTTGATGGTTGCCGCCACGTACATGGCCTTTTCACCCAGAAAAGCACCGGCTGCGGCCACCGCTCCTGTGGCGTCAATGGTACCGCCCATCCATGCACCACCCAGAATTTCAGGGAGGCCAAGACCTTTGATCACCGCCGGCATGGCAATCATCATGATGGCAGTGAACACCAGGGACAGACCGATGGACAGGGTGAGCTCTTCTTTCTTGGCCCGGCATGCCGCTGCGGTGGCAATGGCAGCAGATGTGCCGCACACTGACATATCGGCAGATATGACCATATTTAAGGTTTTGGAGGGTATTTTCAATACCTTCTGACCGAAAATGTAGGTACTGATCAATACAATGGGGGTGACCACCCAGGCCACAAAAATACCGGGAAGGCCGATGGCAATGATCTTATTGAACAAAACTTCCGCCCCCAGCAGCACCAGTCCGGTTTTGATGAAAAATTCCACCTTACACGAAGGCAGCACCCATTTTGGTGTACCAAGGGTGTTGGCTATGATCATGCCCAGTAATACTCCCCAGGCTTCAGCACCGATGCCATACTGTTTGGAAATGGACTGTCCCCCCAGCATATAGGCCAGCACTGACACCAGAAAGACCATGATAAATCCTTTGATAAAGCTTAGAAAATTTTCTCCCATCATTTTAATACCCAGCCCAAAGGCCAGTGCCATGAAAATACAAAGCCCGATAAGGCTGGGAAAATAGTTGTATGCCTTATTCCCGATTTTCTTTTTGGCTGCACTGGTCTCCCTGTGAGCATTACGCCAGTCTGAAATTCGGGCCTTGGCAGCATCGTTGAGGGCTTCGTTTTTAAAGGATGCCTCAGCCGCTGCTTTTTCTGCAATTATGGCTGTTTTAAGGGCGGCATCCATTGCCATTTTTGCATTTTCATACTTTGGCATTCCCTTTTCATTCAATGCTCTGGCCTGGGCCTCGGTGCGGATAAAGGCATCCATGGGATTGGTTTTCCATGATCCAGGTTTTTTTGTCCAATGGGCGATGAATTTACCAAAGGCCGATGAGCCAGACGCCTTTAATTTTTTTTTATCATCCTGAGCTTTGTACCAGGCAGTGGTTTTAAAAGGGGTTTGGGCGGATTCTGCCATCTGGATCTGGTTAGCCATCTCAATTTTCTGTTCAAAATCTGCTTTTGGACCAAAATTAAAGTATGCGATCATACATACGGCAATGATGGCAAATCCAAGCCATATGGCCAGAAAATCTTCTTTTTTCCACAAATCCGACCACTGACTCTGTCCGTGGTCCACAACTACATTACTTTCCTCCGTCATGGTGTTTCTCTCCTGTTTTCATAAAAAGTTGGGTGTGATTATAAACCCAGGGCTTGGTCATAACATGGGCCACGCCTCATAATTGTTGGACCAACGGGTTCTTTAGCCTTATCTGTTTTTGTATCCTGGCAATGGTTCAATATTTTGAAATTTGCGTATCCGGTTGTATAGCAAAACCCATGCCATATTATAAGAAATTGTCCTTGGCATGGATCGGTTTTTGAAGCCAATAAATCCTTATTCTCCTTGCTGCCAAGGGATTTTTTAAAAATTATAAAGGGCTAAAAAAAACAATAAGACCGAATCTGTTCGGGATTGCCATCACATCATCGGAGAAAACTGTAAACTTGAGAATGCACCATGCTGTTCCCGGGGATACACCCTTTTTGGGATGGCTTGCAATTTGATTCCAGATCTTTTATTTTGAAGGTCTTGATAATAATGCCGGTCACCCGTTGGTGCCGTTTCAAAAGGAGAAGGGGGGATGGGGCTGTCTTCATTTAACTTGAGATTCAAGTTCATTACCGGTGTTGTTCTGTTTGCCTTGGCCCTTGGGCTTTGTATTTCCGTTATCATGTATTTTCATTTTAACTCCATCCTGGAATCGGAAATCAGTCAGCGTGCCAGGATGCTTCTGGCCCAGTCAAATGCCATTCAAAATTATGTCAAAACCGTTCTACGGCCGGAAATGTTTAAAATATTGCCCGAGGGCAGATTTATTCTTCAAGCCATGTCTTCTTCCCATATTTCAAGACAGATCATGGGAAGTATGAATACCCCGGATGCGCTGGAATATCATTATCGGCGGGTGTCCATTAACCCCAGGAACCCCGATTCCAGGGCCAACACCTTTGAGACCCGGATCATCAAAATATTTCACAAAAAGCCATACCTGGAAATCTGGGAAGACAACACCATGGTCAATGATAAGGCCTATCATATGGTGGCAAGGCCCGTTGTTTTCACTGCGTCATGCATGCAGTGCCATGGAGACCCCGGGGACGCCCCCCGAGAGATGATTGAAATTTATGGAAATACCAATGGCTTTAATTATGCCGTGGGGGATCTTGCAGGGCTGGTGGTGGCGGGTTTCCCTGTGGATATGATCCGGGGACCGGCCCTGGATCTGACCCTGCATTACCTGAGTCTTTATCTTCTTGGCATCCTCTTGTTTGCAAGTATGATCAGTATTTTATTTGATCGTCTTGTGATGAAAAATCTTCATGCACTTTCCGGGATTTTCAAGGTCCGTTTTTCCGGGGAACAGGAACAGGGCATTATCCACCGTCTCAGTCAGAAAGATGAAATTGAAGGACTCATTGAGGGGGTGGATGAACTTGCCGTGTGTCTTTCAACGGCGAGGATTGAGCTGGAAGGATATGCCCAAAATCTTGAAAAAAGGGTGGAAGACCGGACACAGAAACTGCACATTGAATCCAAAAGACATCTGGCCGATGTTCATCTGTTTGTCCGTCTGCTGTCTGGATTCAGCGGTTTTCAAAACACAGCCCAGCTTATTTCCGGGGTGGTGGAAAGTGTTGGCAAACGGTTTTGTGCTGCCCAGGTGGCATATTTCTGTACGGTGGCTTCGGAAAACTATTATACCTGGAAGAAAGATTTCCCCGTGGAAATGCCGGATAAAAAGATCCAGAATCTTTTGTGGACCGATGAGATACTATTTCAAAATAATCATCTGCATATTCCCATTAAATCACCGGAAACCCACTGGGGTATCCTGTCCATTTACTGGACAACGGCACCTGATATTCAGGAGCTTGATTCGGCGGTTCTTCTGGCCCTGGGGCATCAGATCGCCATTCTTATTGAAAATATTCATGCCTTTTCAAACATTCGGTTTCAAAATGACATGCTGCAATCGGTTTTTGAAGGAATTTGTGATCCCCTGCTGCTCATTGACCTTGACTGTCATATTATCATTGCCAACAGGGGCTGTAACCGGATTTTTCCGGATTCCCGGCGAAGTGTCCAGGAAACATCATTAAAAAAACTGCTTGGGGAAAAATCCATGGCCCATGACACGGGCAGCATTCTGGACCAGGTGATAAAACGGGAAAAACCGGTGACAGAAGAGGTCAAAATTCGGGATAACCGGTATCTTTCCGTGGATCTTTATCCGCTGCCCCGGCAGGATCAATTGGGGTTGCGTATTGTGGTATATATCAGGGACATAACCCACGAAAAAAAAATAATTGAAAAAATGCAGCAAACCGAGCGGTTAAGCTCCATTGGTAAACTTGCCGCAGGTATTGCCCATGAAATAAACAATCCCCTGGGAGTTATTCAACTTTATACAGATCTTGTTAAAGATGCGGTGAATGATGTAGATGTTCATGATGATATTGATATTATTTCAAAACATACGCGATCGGTGCAGAAAATTATTCAGAATCTCCTGAATTTATCCAGACCCAAGAAAGTGCTGTCGGGCAGATGCAATGTCAATGGTGTTGTCAGGTCTCTGGTGGAGGTGTTTAAGGCCCAGGGGGCCTCCAAAAATGTCCTGATCTCCCTGGACCTGGCAGAGAATCTTCCGGATATTAAATGTGATGCCGCTATTCTTGAGCAGATATTGACCAACCTGTGGTTAAACGCCTTTGATGCCCTGGCTCAAACAGATGGACAGATAGGCATCGCCACGCGATTGTTCCCTGGAAAACAGGTGGAGCTGTCCATGGAAGATAACGGCCAGGGGATTCCCGAAGCGGTGATTCCCCATATATTTGACCCCTTCTACACCACCAAGGAAATAGGTAAGGGCACTGGACTTGGGCTTTCCGTGGTGTATGGATTCGTCAATGAGCTGGGGGGGCACATTGATGTGAAAAGTAATGGTGGAACCCGGTTTTGCATTCACTTTCCCATGATACCTCCCCAAAGTGGCTCATTTTGTGATCAGGACCTAACAACGCATCAACTTAAGGAATAAGGCCCATGAACGATTTTTCCATACTGGTGGTGGACGATGACACGGATTTTTTGAGGGGAATTATCAGAAACCTTAGCAAAAAATTCACTCAAATTCAAATCTTGGGTGCCGCCTCCGGCAGTGAGGCCATGAATATCCTTGCTGAAAAAGACATCGGGGTGATGTTATCGGATTTGAGAATGCCGGGAATTTCCGGCCATGAACTTCTTATAAAAGGGCTGGAATTCAATCCGAACCTCTGTGTCATCATGATCACCGGGTACGGCACCGTGGAAAACGCTGTCATGGCATTGATGGGACCGCCTCAGTGTCTTTCCATCCACAGCGATGACAGTCTCCGGAAGTGATTTCCGCATAGAATTCACCCAGTTAATGAAAGCCGATTGAAATTCTTTCGGGTCAATGATGATAAAAAAGGGGCATGGGATTTTATTACCAAACCTGTGGAAAGAGATACCCTGTACCATGTGGTTGAAAAGGCCATGGAGCATTATACTCTTGCCACTGAAAATAAACATCTGCATGAGATCATCAACCGCCTGCGTCCCGGGGGGAGTGTGGAGTGGGAAAGCCGGGCAATGAAGACGCTCCAGGAGAAGATAAGTGCCATTGCCGTCACTGATTACACGGTTCTTATTACCGGGGAGTCGGGGTGTGGTAAAGAGTGGATTGCAAGGGATATCCATAAATTGTCCAAAAGAAAACAGGATGCCTGCCATGCCCTTAATTGTCCTGCCATACCGGAACCCCTCCTTGAAAGTGAGTTGTTTGGACACGCGAAGGGTGCCTTCACCGGGGCGGAACGAAACCGTGAAGGATTTTTCATGATGGCAGATAAAGGGACGCTTATCCTTGATGAAATAGGAGATATCAGTCTTGCCATCCAGAGCAAACTGTTGAAATTTCTGCAGGATAAGGAGGTGAAGCCTGTGGGAAGCAGTCTTTCCAAAAAAACTGATGTCCGCATAATTGCCCTGACTAACCAGAATCTGGAGCAGAAAATTCTGGACAATACCTTTCGGGAAGATCTCTACTATCGTTTAAACGTGCTTTCTGTACGCGTTCCTCCGCTCCGGGAAAGGCGGGAGGATATTCCGCTGCTGGTCAGGGACTTTATTGTAAAAACCTGCCAGGAAATGGGGCTGCCGCCCATGGCCATTGATCCGTCGGCCCTGGGATTCCTTTCCCGTCAGCCCTGGCCCGGGAATGTTCGGGAGTTACTTAATTATGTCCGGCGGCTGGCCGTCTTTTCCAATGGAAAGACCATCGACATCCCCCTGATTAATTTTGTCCAGGGAGATCTTGAAAAGCCCACCCTGTCTGAAACCGCCATGTTATACAAGGATGCTAAAAAAGAAGCTCTGGACATCTTTTCAAAAAATTATCTGACCCAGCTTTTAATGAAAACCCACGGCAATATCTCTGAAAGCTCCCGGTTGAGTGGGCTTGAACGGGCCTCCATCCAGAAAATTATCAAACGCCTGAATATGGATATCTCCCGGTTCAGGCGTTGAGGTTCTGGACAGTGATGCCTGGCCAAAGACTTTAGTGTTCTGGGTATTTCCCGGTTCTGGCGGTGAAGGGAGAATCTTACACCTCGCCAAAGAAAATCACATTTACCACAGAGGCAATACCCCACATCACAACGGCATAATGCCAGTTGCTCTGGATGATGCCCTGGGCTGATGCCCGGTATCGGCTCACCAGCGCCAGCCCCACCCCTGACAGGGGACTGCAGCCCGTTGATATGGCCCAACTGCTGAGAAACAAAAAGCCAAGTTGGGAATTGCCCGGATGAAGGGGTAAAAGCAGGGGGCTTAGCACTGATATGCTGACAATGGGGTGTACCCCTATGATGCCAATAAGGATCATCACACCCAGAATTGCAGAGAACATGGTGCCGGTAAAGGCTGCGCCTTCCAGGCTGAACACAGTTGGATATACATGGGTGATCGCCTTGATACCGGTGGAAAAAACCCCGGCGGCAAGAAACAGGGCAAACTGACTGGTCACAGAGGTCAGCCGAGTATTTATAAAATTGTGCAGGATTGACAGGCGTGGTCTTGATTTCATGAAGACAATTGCGCCCAGGGGAGAAAGCAGGCAGATGAGATTCAAAATACTGATATCCGGCCGAAAGTAATGGGCAACAATAACGGCAACGGCAAAGAATACCGGAATGGTAAGGCTTTCCACCTTGATGGGATAACCGGAAAATGCTTCTTTTCTGAAACAGTTCACGTCAACAATGGAGTAACCAATGGCAATCAGACTCATTAAAACACCAGGGATTAATGTCTCCTGCCACAGCATCCCCGGTGCATAGGTCAGGGCAACACCGGTGGCCACAAAAAAAGGTGACCACCATGCCGCAGCGCAGAACGAGCGGGCAAGGATAATCAGCTGGGGCCGGGTCAGAGTACCGTTTTTCTGGAGCCGATCTCCAAACACAAACAGCACAGATAAATTAATCACAGCTGCGAGCAGATGTGTACCAAAGGCAGTTATGATGACGGCTTTTTTTCCCCTGGGCAGGGTGTTATCTTCCATATCAGTATTAGTCAGGCCAAGAAAAGATACGGCAACGAACATGCCAAGCACAGGCAGATTGGGTGAAAAAATCTGCTGCCAACCGGTAAAAACACCCTGCCAGGCTGCAAAAATCAGGAGCATGGAGCCGATTGCCATTAGCAGTAAGGTCTGGTTGCGCGCGCTTTTGCCAAGGCTGTCCCACATGATCATGGGCACAAGCCATGCAAACAGTGTGGGTAATGCCCGCATAAAGGGAAAAGAAACGCTCAAGAGATACAAGACAAGGGTGCCAACGATGATCCATCCGATATATTTTTTCATATTATCTGCATTTATTGTTTTTGTTTTGGTCACAACATCGGCCAGCCGCCATGATTGGCGGGGCCAACGGGGTCTGGCTTGTGTTATTGGCGTTATCTGCTCACAGCCTGTGCAAACGCAACACCAACGATGATGCCAATAACGCAAGCCTGACCCCTCTTTGATTAATCGTCGAACCGGGAAAATGGGAATGGGCCCTTTTTGATTTACCTTTTAATCTATTTACCCCTGGCTATTTGAGGAGTTTTTCCCTTTGAAATGGTATACCAATAAGATTTGATTCCCCCAATGGGTTCACACTCCTTTTTTATATTGGGTGCAAGTCGTTGGATGCAGGTTGTATTTGAGCATCTCTTCTGAACCCGGGGAACCCCTTAGAAAATTCTCAAAAAGATCAATCACTCCGGCTTTGTCAGTTTCAATTTTTGTTTCTGTTTTTATATTCCTTAGATCTATGAAAAAACTGGAAAAAATTCCAGGTATATCCGAGAGGATGTCTGTATTCAGGAAGTTGTTCCGATGATAGATGGAATGATAATTTCCCCTTGTCTTTTTAATAAAAAACGGATTGTTCTTTAAATTTGTCAGGGTTGAAGATCTATGACAATTTTGAATGCAGTCTTCATCTATACACTTTTTTTCACATCCGGTGATCTGGTGAATCAGGCATTGTCTGCTGGTCATAAGCAGAATCGGATGATAGATACTGTAATAAAGTGTGAAATTTTCGGGTTGAATCATGCGTTTTATCTGAAACTTGTTCAGCTCATTGGAAATAAAAGATCCATGGCAGTTAAACTTCTCTTTTAGGCACAAAAGACTGAAAGAATTTACAATATTAAGATGAGGTCCCGCTATCCAGGCAATTTCCTTTTTCCATGCCTCATGGGCGATGCCGGTGTTGTTTGTCACGATGAGCCGGGGGTGCAGCTGTTCAAGAAATGACACTGCAGCCCTGTAGTCCTCTCCAATTAGAATGGAAGGAAACCAGGGAATCAGTTTTTTGTTTTTCAGGAAAAGGTCCGTGCATCTTGCCTGTTCCCGTTTGAAACCATTGGGCAGTTGAAAATAGATGTCAGCTGAGGTCTCATTGGCAAGATACACATCTTTCCGGGATGAAATCAGTACGCAAAGGGAAGGCTTGTCTTCCAGCTTTGGTTGTTTTTTTAAGAAGGGCATTTCAACGGGGTCAATGATCTGTCTTGAACCATTGAGATAAAATAGAATTTTTTTCTTTAGTGCGGAGAATTCATTAAAAGATATGAACAGACCCCTTTCAAGTCCGACTGTGTTCAAATTCTCAATGTAATATTCCGTATCGTTTATGGCACTAAGGCGGACAGATAAATCATCGTGATTCAGGGTGTTAAAGGCACTTTTCTTTTTTTTGGAGTGTTTTTCATGGGCAACGGTTTCAGGCGATGGCTGGCAGTCGGGCCTTTCCGGAGCGGTATTGACTGCACTGACCAGAGGAGTTTTTGAAATCACTTCAAAGGAAGTTTCTGGTGTCCTGACAGATATTTTTAAAGGGGTTCCCCGTCTTCCCGAAACCGTCAGGGTTAAAGGTGATTTTGAGATGGTTACAGATTTGATTTCATTGCTCACAACGGTTTTTATTTCTGCTTTTTCATCAAAAATATCTTTCTGGCCTTTTACCCATTTTCTGTTCCTGGAAAGAGTGTTAACTTCAATAAGATGTCTGATGGAATTATCCCGGGGATTATCAATGAACATGGACTGGTTAATATTGCCTTTCAGATACCCGTCTGAAAAATCACGGTTAAACACACTATAAAGATCACTTGTGTCATGGCTCAGGGTATCTCTGGTGTAAAATTCCTGAAGTTGTTTTCTCCAGGCATTGACCACCGTGTATACATAGTCAGACTTCTTTATCCGTCCCTCAATTTTTAATGAGGTAACCCCTGCATCGTATATCTGCCTTAAATCCTGGTATGCACAATTGTCTTTGAGATTGAGGGGGAAATTCTTGCCCTGGGGGGTGGTTATATATCTGTCTCTGCAGGGTTGACTGCACCTGCCGCGATTCCCCGAGTTACCGCCCATCACAGAGCTCATATAACAGATACCGGAAAAGGAGATGCACTGGGAACCATGGACAAAGACTTCGGTCTGGATATTGTGTTCATTGGCCCTGGTGGTAAGGTCCTTGATTTCCTTTAAGCTTAATTCCCTGGATAGATTCACCCGGGTTGCAGCCAGACTGCTTAAAAAAAGGATCTGGCCTTCATTGTGGGTTGTCAACTGGGTGGAGGCATGGATTTCAAGGGTTTTAAAATATGTTGATAACAGATAAAACAATCCCAGATCCTGGACAATGATCCCATCTATTGAGGTGTTGACAAGCTTGTTCAGTAAACTGATGAGCAGGGGAATTTCACTTCCCACCACCATGATATTAAGGGTGAGAAACACCTTGCAGGTATTTCGATGGGCAAAATTTAATATCCCGTTTAACTCTTCAAAATCAATATTGGTAGCACGATCCCGGGCATTGAATTTATTCAGCCCACAGTACACGGCATCCGCCCCTGCTGTTATGGCTGCCTTTATTGAATCCACATCTCCGCCTGGTGCCAGGAGTTCCATATTCCTTTTTATGGGATGGGGTGTTATCGGGTTGTTATACAGGGCTGTTGCGGGGCTTGGATTGATGAAAATAGTAGTATACTCCTGTTCTTTGTGCCCATGCAGGGCAAGCATAAAAAAAGAAGAACTATACCATGAAATAATCAGAAGTAAATTGATTTAAAAATTACGGGCTTGATCACAAGATCGGTCATCCATCACATTTGTGATCCAATGAGAGAGGGATCAGGCTTGCGTTATTGGTTTTTGGCCTTTGCACAGGCTGCGCCCTCCGATAACGCCAATAACACAAGCCTGATTCCACCCCAGCGTTGCCATTGTTGTTATCAAGCCCAAATGTATTGATTAATCTTTATCTTTTACAATGGTTGTTTTGATAATATCAATGTCTGCCTGGATCTTAACGGCATATCCGGCAATGTTGGCAAACATGATGTTTACGTCTGAACTTTTGTGCATTCTGGCTGATATTGCTAAATCCACCGGCACCTGCCAGTTTGGGACCGAATTTACTGACATTTATATTGCCCTCTGCGTCAACCTCTGCCATTCCCAGAAACGCCACATCTTCTGCAAAGCCAATTCCCACAAATCCGCCAAAGGCAACCGTTTCATTATTGTGGATAATTCGAACTGCTTCTTCCGTTGAAACAATTTTATTTTGTTCATTTCCATCCTTCTTAAAGGTGGCATGGCATGGGTTAGATCTTCACATCCAGGAATGGGTAGCGGGGTGCTTAATTGAGGAGTCTTCTGGTCAGGGATGGGTGTATCCGTTGTCATAAATCATCTCCTTTCAGTCTGGTTTGTTTAATCTTCATTCCTGCGGGGGATAATAAAGAAAGAGGGTGATTTTAATCAGGTTTCCTCAACGCTTCAATGCCTTCTCTGGCCCGTGTCAATTCAACACCAAGGCGATTGATCTGGCGGATAAAAGCCGATGCGTTGTTGCGGCTGTCCAGGGTGAAATTTTCAAAATTCCCTTGGGAACGCATTTTGCCGACAAAAACCATAAATGTATTGAAGGTGGTATTGAATTTTTTCCTGTTTGTTAAAAACCGGCCTGTTCTAGCATAGGTTTCCAGGATTTGAAACTGCTCTTCCACGGCATCCATTAAATCCTCAAATCTCGGGCGAATACTTCCGTGGAATACCCCGGTGGATTTACTGACAATGGAAGACAGGGCCGTCAATGTTCTATGAATTCTGGTAAAAATATCTATCAAATTGACCAGTTCCTGTCGCTGGGCCGTTCTTAATCCGGGTTCTATGCTTGCATCCTTAAATTTTTCCGTGCAGGATTCAAGTTTTTCTGATGCTTTTAACCGTCCTCCCAGCAACACCGGTTTTTTTACCGTGTGGTTAAAATATGCCGCGCGTAATTGTTTGAAGTGTTCGTGCTGGGAATGGATTAAGTCGCCCATCTCTTTTCTCAGGTTTTTCCGGGCAAAATTGGGCCAGATGCATAAAGAAGCACCCAGCCCGATGGATATCCCTAAGAACGTATCAAGAACCCTTTCCATGCCATTTTGCCAGGGATGGGAGAACAATGTGCCTAAAATCAAAACCACCGATATGGTCAGGCTGCAGGTAAAAATGATGTAGTTTTTGCCCTTATAATACAGCATGATAAAAGAGAGTACGGATACAAGGATAAAAACAGTAACAATTGACGGATTCATGTATATCAGTATAATGCTGGTGACGGCACCAACAACGCTTCCAGTAAGTCGTTTCCAGCTGATCTGTAGGGTTCCACCCAGGGAGGGGCGCATCACCACCATGACACTGATGGGAACCCAGACGGAGTGGGAAAGTGCCAGAATTTTTGCAGCAGCTATGGCAACGGTGATGGCGATGGCCGCCCTTAATGCATGGTGAAAAACCGGAGAGGCGAATTTGAATTCACGGGTCAAACTGGATGCGTGTATAAAAGCCACTTATTCTTTCCTTAATTTGAATTTTGCTTTGGCCAGATGTGTCATTTCCCTGAATTCGTTTACAACTGTTTTCAGTTCATATATGGCCGCCCAGACTTCCAGAAATTTATCCTGGACCTCATCGCCTTGTTTATATCCCCCCATGTTTAAGAGAAATATCTGGAGTTGACTGATTTTATCATTTATTTCATCAAAGTCGGTGGCGTGATAAACGGCTTGCTTACGTTCAATTTTAGAAAATTTGTCAAACTCATGGGAGATCTCAGCGGCGGCCTCGTAGAAATCGTCCCTGATCTGATTTAATTCCGGTTGATTGTCGGCAAAATGAATGTGATTGGACAGGCCGACAATGGATTCAAACATTCTGATTAAAGCAAAATAAAAAAGGCCTGGCCCCCCGGATGCACCGGAACCTTTTAAAGGGTCAATATTAAAGCTTTCCATAAAGGTTCTGTATCTCTTGACGGAGTTGATGGCTTCCTTGCTTAAAAAAGCCAGTTGTTCCTCGGAAACATTGGGATTTTTAATCCTGAGACAAACCCCTTCCAAAAGAAATCCCATGTCTTCAATGGCAAGCTTTGCAGATGAAAATAAAATTTTTTCAGGATCAAAGGGCCATAGATAAAAGTTGGTGACATAGGATATAAGTCCCCCGAAAAGAAGACTGATGGAGCGGATGATTCCCTGGACAGCCCCTGCCGGTGAAAAAAGCGAAAGAAGGGAGACAAGGAGACAGCCATGGCCGATGGTGGAAGCGGATACCCCGGCCGAGGAGATAAAAAAACATGCAAAGGATAAAATAAAAATGAATCCCAGGCTCAGGTAATCATGCTGGCCCACCATTGCGGCAACCGGAACTAGAACGGCTATCAATGCCAGTAGAATCAGGGCATATATTTTCCGTCTTTTTAATGTGCTGCCCGTACGGAACAGGACTGTGCACACAGCCCCTGCCATACACCAGAAAAAACTTTCCCCTTTCAAACCGATAAGAAGCGCGGCAAAAAAGGATACCAGGCATGACATTGCGGCTTTTGCAGCATACTTTGTAATGAAAAAACCGGGGTCTGCCGGCCGGACATATTTTAGATAAAAGGCGTTTAAAAGTTTATGCATGGGTTGCCTTATACCCAAATCAGCGGTTAAATTACACCTTTTATTGATGAGAGGCTTGTGAATTATGCCCTTGATCACAACACAAGTCTGCCCCCGTTGGCCAACAATTATGACCAAGGCCGAAATTGTAAATATTCGGGTTGGTATTGTAAATGTTTGAACAAAGCCCCATATTTACCTGTTTGGGACTGCGTAGCATAGGAATTCTATATGAGCAGTCCAAAACAGGGGAAGATAGGGTGCTGACCGAATATTTACGTGAGATTTTTGCAGGTATTAACGTTTGTTATTTACTTTGATCGATATAGAGCTGGCACCGAAGGGCCACATTGGCCTGAAGGTTTCGATACCACAAAGCATAATCAAACCGGTGGTATACCCCTGGAGGGAAGTCTCCAACGTTCAAGGTATCCGGAGGGGTGGCGATAAGCGCACCTGTTTTGGGGTCCACCCTGGCACCGACATAATGGACAACTTCCCGGTCAATGTGGCTGGTGGTCTCATTGAAGAACACGGCACCAAGGTTTAGGCTTTTGTCCGCCGGTGTTCCGTCTGTTGTCCAGTTCAAGGGGTTAATGCAGTATGCTCCCGGCAGTAATACCGGAGAATCTGTGGCATCGGGGGACTGGGTATTATAGGAGATAATCACCCCGGTGTCTGTGGCACCGGTGGCGGGTTTCATCCAGGGATAAGTGATGAAATCTTTCTGGGTCACGGAATATCCGATCAAATAGGCTGCCACCAGCTTTTTTTGCAATTGAGGATTGTTGAACTGCTCCCGCATCAGGGTCATCAGCACCATGGCCCCCTGGCTGTGACCGGCAAGGATGAAAGGACGTCCCTGGTTGAGGTGTTTAAGATAATATTCAAAGGCCCGGGAGACGTCGGCATAACCCAGTTTAAAATATGTATTCTGGAACATGTCTGTCTTGGGATCCAGTTTTGCAAATGACATCTGACGATAGTAGGGTGCAAACAGATTGGCCGTTTTTGAATAGGCACCGGCCTGGGCATCCATGAGATGCTCAGCGGTTTTTCTCAAGGCAGCATTGTTTATGTCCATGTTCGCCGGAGATGCATCACCATAAATCGTGGGATAAATGTAAAAGACATCCACCGGTTTGTCCGCCACTGGTGCCTGGAATACCCAGGAAGATGCCTTGTCATAATCGGGGCTTGGGGGGTGCTCTTCGGGAATTGTTGCAGCCCCGGCAGTGATTACACAACCCCAATACATCAGCATAAGCATGACCAATGTGGAGAATAACACCTGCTTTTTAATCATTGGAAGATACGTTTGCCATGGATTTACCTTTTGAAATCTCATTTGCATTTTTCCTTTTTTCATGTTGTTGACTGTTATGATTCAAAATCAGCTTTTGATCATGGAACGGCACAGATAGCGGTGGATATTTTACCGTTATCAAGATCAAAAGAACGGAAAGTAGTCATAGTACATGAAAATACGCTATCCCACAAACATTCAACGTCCAGGTCGCTGGTGTAAAGTCTCCTTTAGGGGACACAGTTTACTTATCGGGCCCATCCGCTGGAATATAGGGGATAATCCCCTTTTTATATGCAATTTCCTGGATCTCTCGGGAGGCATGACGCACATCAACAATGAAGCCATCAAGCATAATCATCCAGGCCATTGGATTATTGTCGAGTTTACTTGGAAGGAACCAATTGGGATCAAGCTGATGCATCCCCAAGACGTCACGCACTGCTTTTGACTTCGTTCCACCAGTACTTGTGCTCACTCGAAATGCGGCGCACAGATCGGCAGCTCGCATGGAGGGATTCTGACTGAGATCAAACAAAAAATTGACAGAGCCAATGGCATATGTGATGCCGCAGGCCCAGCTTGATACCTTGCCTTTGTTGAGGGGAGAGGGACGCTTTCGACACAGAGCTGCTGTGGCATAGCGAATTAATTGTGCATATTCCTCATTAAGATAATCCTTGGAGAATTTATCCGTAATGGCCACAATCTGGCTATAGATTAGTTGCATGGATTTTGGGATTTTCTCTGATTTTGTAACCTTTGCCATATCAGGCTCCTTTTTGGGCTATCTTTATTTTCTTTTAAAAAAATTGGCAGAACATCTTTGAGATGTATTAATAAATTTGTAAAAAAAATCGGCATCCTTCATTCCCGCATTACACTTTCATTTGGTGAATGGTCATTTTGTGCTGCTCGTCCCTGAAAAGTGTAAAGTGTTTTTGATGTGATATGAAGGGTGCCTAAAATTCCTTGTCTTTTTAGTGTAGGCTGATCAAGTTTGTCAAACAGTTTCACGTGCCTTGTTTGACATAAGGGATTTGTTGGGGGGTGGCATATTTTTATTGTAAAACGGTAAAAATATATGCATTGTGGCAAAATCATCAAGAACTTGAGGTAGGAATGCAAAATCTTAGCAGGAGTAAAAATGGAAGTTGTCATCAAAGAAGTACGTGAAATCCCAAAAGACCAGCTCATGGAGCTGTATAAACAGAATCAGTGGTCGTCCGCAGAAAAACCGGATTTGCTTTACAAAGCACTGGTAAATTCCCATGCTCTTGTTTCGGCATGGGTGAGAAAATTATACGTTTTTGTTTTCCCTTAAAGAGATTCCCTCTCCCGGATAAATGCGTCTGTCTGTATCTGGAATGGATTTTTTTACTTCCGGCCATCTGTTTTCCTGTGGCTCAGACCCTTCAAGGGCAAGGAGCGATGGCGTATCGTCTGCCATCTTTGGATGCTTTCGAAGATCCACCCCTGCAATGGCATAACTGAATTCAATGGGAATATGGTTGGGATCAAAGGAGTAGATGGAATATATAAACCCATGATCAATCACCTCAGACACCCAGAAATCTGCGGCTTCAAGTTTTTGCTTTAACAACCAGAGATCTTCCTCTGATTCAACGCCAATGGAAACATGGTCAAAGGCCAATGGGGTTTTCACCGGAGCACCATGGTCTTTTTCAGGGATTTTTTTTACCTCCGGCCATTCAAAAAAAGCGATCATATCCTGTGGTGAAATTTCAAAAAAATAGTGGCGGTATCCCGGATGCCCAAGGCCCGCCACAAGACGCATCCCCAGAAGATCTCTCCAGAAGGCGATGGTCATGTCAATGTCTGCCGTGGCCATGGCCAGATGGTTGATTCCCGTGTAAGAAGGCCTTTGGGTTTGATTTTGCGTCTCCACTATCTGCTACCCCTCCTTTCTGGTGCTGTATTATTATTTGTCTCCAGGGCTGAAAATGTTGACAGCACCTCTTTCAGCGTATTGACAAACTTATAAAAATAAATCGTCCGCTGTCTCAAATTACGGTGATCAAGGTTGTGAAACATTTTTTCTCTTAATCCCCTTGATATTTCCAGTTGCACACCTTCCTTGCTTTTGCATCTGTTGCATATGTTCTCGGGGCTGATGCCTTTAAGTCCCGGAATTTTACTGATTTCGGCATGAAATCCGGCTGCTGTGAGTGCATGGGTAATTTTTTGTTTTAATCTTTGATTCTTCCCGCCGACATGAACTGTCTCTGTCCTGAATCTGGACCCGTGAACAGAAATGACCATGAGAGCATTTTCTGAAATCTCGATTCCCAGGGCCTCATCAAATCGGTTGCTGCTTATGTGCAAGACTTTGTTTTTTTCAGCCCCTTGAATGCATAAAAGGTATGATCACATCCGGCCATGGAATCAGCAATATCTATGGTGCCCGGCTCTATGCCTCCACCATGGGGGGCCATTACAGCAATGGAGGAAGGACCCTCACGATGGAAGATGGTGTAATCCACATCCTGTCTTTCATTTTGGCTTAATTGAGCATAATTTCTATATTGATCAGGCATGATTTGGCATCCAGGTAAACCACATTAATGGCTTCGGGTTGGGGAATCCGGGTGGGAATGGTTTTAAGAAATTCTGTCAGGGCTGTATGTCCCGGGTGCCCCATGAGGGGGAGCGGACCACCGCCGTGGGGAATATAAAGTATGGATGCTGACATATTTATTTCGATCCTCTTGAAATTTTATAATGAGGAAAGTCACTGATTTATAATGGGCAGACTCTGTTTCTTCTGCCGGGGCCAATGGCAGTGTACCACCAGGATGCCGGTGACAATCAGGGTAATGGACATGAGCAACGCCACAGACAGGGGTTCTCCCAGAAGAGATACCCCAAAGAAAACACCGGAGACGGGCATGATAAAAACAAAGGTGTGCACAGCCGTTGCCCCGAATTTCTGGAGCATCAGGTTCCAGGAAATAAATCCATAAGCTGCGGTGATCAGCGACTGATACAGCATGGATAGAAAAACAGACATATCCAGATTGCCCACCATGGGATCATCCCAGAACCACCCCGCCATAAAAAAGAAGGGAATGGAGAAAAGCATGGGGTAGACCGTAACCTGAACCGCATGAAAGTCGGCAATAATTCGTTTGAGGTAGATGGCATTACATCCCCACATAAAAACCGCCACAAGCACAAAAAGATCGCCCTTGTGAATTTCTCCGGAAAGTCCTCCCTTATCCAGCAACAGGCATAATACGCCACTGAAGCCAAACACAATGCCAACGGTTTTTTTCAGGGTAATGTGATCTCCGGGAATATAAAAGTGGGCCAGAATCAACACAATAAAGGGCAGCAGATTGGCGATCAGGGTGCCATGGGATGCCGTTGTTTTGCTTAACCCAATATAAAAACAGGTGATCTGGTTGAAAAAAATCAGGGCAAGGATCCCCATCTGCAAAGCCTGTTTGCGGTTTTTCAGTGTCAGGGGTCTTTGGGTCATTGTCGCCCACAGGATAAGGGCCAGTGCGGCAATGGAGAATCTGAGCCCTGCCACGGTGAAGATACTAAATCCGTTCAGACTTATTTTAATTGCCGTTGGGTTGGCTCCAAATAGAATACACAGAAATGTTGCATACAGTGAGGTCCCCAAGGGAAGACTGTTTATGGAATCCTGGCCTGGGATAATGGGCATTTTTGTGCATCCTTTTTTTATTTTTTAACTCACTTTATATGAAAGAGAAGGTGCTGGGTTTTGGGTACTGGGTGCTGGGTGTTTAACAGCAACTACTTTTTCATTATTTGTTGTGGCAGGTGCTTACTGCCGTGTGGGTTTATATGAAACTTGTACCATTCCGGCGACCGGGGCAGGTATTACCCTCCGCTCATGTATGCATGCGCATCTCTTCGAGCCTCGCAGCCCGTCCATGGGCTGCTCCGAGGGAAATGGCAGCTTTTTCAGCGTCCATGCTAAAAGCTGCCATTTAATCCGCTCCGGGCAATACCTGCCCCGGTCGCCTCTGTTATCGCGTTTCATGCTTCGTTGTGTCCGACAGGACATGTGAGTTATACAGAATCAGGCAGAATTTTCCCAGAACTTTTAAAATACTCTTTCAGAATAATACAAACGGCCTATCCCTTGCGACGTCGTGCAAATCTTACAAAAACCCGGTACTCTCCGGAATTGATATCCCTTGGAATCTGATAACCTTCCGGTACCAGCAAGACCATGACTCGTCCCGAGGCAGTGTCATGCTCTGGACTTCTATATCTCCTGTCCTGGGGTCGGAATGATTTTCGTCTTGGACGTTTTCGGGGAGAACGAACGTTCAGGATACGTGCTTCAAGCTGTCCGTTCTTTGTTTCCTGTTTTTGTGAGGGGGGACCGATACGTTGGGGGGCACCGATGACAAAATGCATATTTACCTCCTTTGCAATTTTATATATTATCGGCCCAAAACTCCTGAAACTTGAGGGTGACTTTAATTGATACCTTACCCCGTTGACTCACAAGCCTGACCCAGTTGACTCAATAGTTATGACGAGTGGCCCATTTTGCGACAAAGGCCTTTTTTTGCTTGACAAACATAAAATTCATCTATAACACTGCCTTCTTACATTGAATAATTTGCACATTTTGCACATGCACATTTTGCACAAATACAAAAAGGATCCCCTTTATGTATCAGACATTGTTTGAAAAAGAGGTATTGGTATTTGGATGCGGGAATCCGTTGTTCGGAGATGATGGTTTTGGCCCTGCTGTTATCGCCCATCTGGAAGAGCACCACGCCATCCCTGAAAATTGCGAAATCCTGGACGCCGGGACCTCCATAAGAGATATCTTGTTTGACATGCTGTTGTTACCCCGACGTCCCAAAAAAATTATCATTGTGGATGCGGTGAACTTTGAAGAACATCCTGCCGGAGAAATTTTTGAAATCCATGTCAACGATATTCCACAGAACAAGACATCAGATTTTTCCCTGCACCAGTTTCCCACCACCAATATGTTAAGAGAGTTAAACGAGGGGACAGAAATTGATGTCCGGGTGTTTGTGGTGCAGACACAGCCCCTGCCAGATGAGGTGGCTCCGGGCCTGAGCGATGCTGTGGAAAAGGCCATTCCCGGCATGTGCGATAAAATTTTAACAACCATTGCAGATGAACAGGGAGGAAAAGATCATGTTCGTGTTTAAGGTGGGTAAACTGGCACAGTTGCTGGGTGTTCATAGAAATACCATCAGCAACTGGATCAAAACAGAGAAACTCAAAGCAACGCCAACGGCGGCCAAACAATACGCCATTTCAAGCCAGGATTTCATTGCTTTCTGCCGGAAAGAAAATATTCCTGATACGATGAGCCAGTCCATCCTGGACCAGGCACCTGCCGTTGAGCACCTGCCCGGCATCGCCGAAACAAAAGAAAAACCGGACCTATCCGCACATCAATTTAACTCCGGTAAAAAACTGGGTTCCGTCATGGTGGTGGGGGGCGGCATTGCCGGCATCCAGGCCACCCTTGATCTTGCCGAAGCCGGATATTATGTCTACATGATAGAAAAAACAGCGGGCATTGGCGGTGCCATGGCCCAGCTGGACAAAACCTTCCCCACCAATGACTGTTCCATGTGAATTATTGCGCCCAAGTTGGTTGAGTGCGGTCGGCACTTAAACGTTGAGCTGTTAACCCTGTCCCAGGTGGATCATGTGGACGGGGATGTGGGAAATTTCACGGTAAAAATAAAAAAACAACCCCGCTACATTGATATGGATAAATGCATCGCCTGCGGCGTATGCGCGGAGAAATGCCCCAAAAAAGTAGATGATGAGTTCAATATGGGCATAAACAAGCGAAAGGCGGCTTACATTAAATATGGCCAGTCAGTTCCGCTGAAATATGCCATTGATCCGGAACAGTGCATTTATCTCACCCGGGGAAAATGCCGGGCCTGTGAAAAATTCTGTCCCACCGGGGCCATTAATTTTGAAGACAAGGAAGAGATCCTCACCATCCATGTGGGGGCCGTGATCCTGGCACCGGGATTTAAACCCTTTGATCCCTCCATTTACGATGTGTATGGCTACACAAAGCTTAAAGATGTGGTCACCAGCCTGGACTATGAGCGGTTGCTGTCGGCCAGCGGCCCTAACATGGGACATCTCATTCGTCCGTCGGACAACCAGGAACCCAAAAAAATTGCCTGGATTCAATGCATCGGTTCCAGAAGCCACAACCGCTGTGACAATACCTTCTGTTCCAGCGTGTGCTGCATGTATGCCATCAAACAATCCCTTGTCACTGCGGAACACCTTTCCGGCGATGATATTTCCCAGACCATCTTTTTCATGGATTTAAGAAGCCATGGCAAGGATTTTGAGCGATATTACAATACCGCCATGGAAAAGGGGGTGCGATTTATCCGGGCAAGGCCCCACACCATAGATCCAGGGAAAAACGGCAACGGTGTTTCCATGCGATATATCACAGAGCTTGGCGAAACCGTTGATGAAGATTTTGATATGGCCGTATTGTCCATAGGACTTGAGGCATCAGCTGATAATATTTCCCTTGCAAAGGCCTTTGCCATTGATCTGGATGCCCATCATTTTGCCGCCACCACAAGTTTTACGCCCGTGGAGAGCAGTCGTCCCGGTGTTCTTGTCACCGGTGCTTTTCAGGCCCCCAAGGCCATTCCCCGCTCCGTGGCCCAGGCCTCGGCGGCGGCAGCATCGGCGGCCACCCTGTTGGTGGATGCCCGGGGAACCCTCACAAAAACCAAAACATATCCCGATACCGTGGATATCAGCGGTCAGGCCCCGGCCATAGGTGTTTTTGTCTGTGCCTGCGGTATTAACATCTCCAACGTGGTGGATGTAAGGGCTGTGGCAGCCTATGCAAAAACCCTTCCCCATGTGGTGTATGTGGAAAATAACCTGTTCACCTGCTCCGCAGACACCCAGGAACTCATTGCGGAAAAAATCCGGGAACATGGTCTCAATCGGGTTGTCATTGCCGCATGCACCCCCAGAACCCATGAACCCCTGTTCCAGGAAACCTTGAAGGATGCAAGCCTGAACGGGTTTATGGTAGAAATGGCCAACATCCGTAACCAGAACGCCTGGGTCCACCAGCGGGAACCGAAAATGGCCACCCAAAAAGCCATGGATCAGGTGCGCATGGCCGTTGCCAAGATCACCTTCAGCACCCCCCTTTCCCAGGGAAGGCTCAAGGTGAATCAAAAGGTCCTGGTCATTGGCGGCGGGGTGGCAGGCATGACATCTGCCCTGGCCATGGCCGATCAGGGATTTAAGACCATGCTTCTGGAAAAAACCGATACCCTGGGCGGCAATGCCAATCAGTTGAATGTTGCCTTCAAAGGGGAACCGGTCAGGCCCATGATGATAGATCTGATTGATAAGGTGCAGTCCCATGAAAATATTATTGTGTATAAACAGGGAACATTGGATGCGGTTTCCGGATCTGTGGGGAATTTCAAAGGTTCCATCCTTGTAAACAATACCCCCATGGATATTGATTTTGGTGGGGCTATTCTGGCAACCGGGGCAAAAGAGGCCATTCCCCAAAGCTATGGTTACGGCCAGCATCCCCATGTAATGACTCACTTGGAATTTGATCGCAAGGTTATGGCAGACAATAAAACCAATGGCGATGACACCGTTGTCTTTATCCAGTGCGTGGGCTCCCGGGAGCCGGAACGTCCCTATTGCAGCCGCATCTGCTGTGTTCACTCCGTTAAAACGGCCATTGAGATTAAAACCCGGAAGCCCGACGCCCAGGTATTTATCCTTTACAGAGATATGAGAACCTATGGGGTATGGGAAAAATATTACCAGAATGCCCGGGAACTGGGCGTTATTTTTATTCGCTATGATCTGGATTCAAAACCTGAGGTGGCCCTGGACCAGGAGGTGATTCAGGTACAAATCACTGATCCCATCATAGGGATGCCCCTGGCGATTCAGGCCGATTACCTGGTGCTGGCATCGGGGGTGGTGGCCCATGACAACAGCAGGCTCACAGGGCTTTTTAAATGCAATGTGGACAGTGACGGTTTCTTAAACGAAGCCCATCCCAAGCTGCGTCCGGTGGATATGTCCGTCAACGGGCTGTTCCTGGCTGGCATGTGCAATTATCCCAAACCCCTGGATGAATCCATAGAGCAGGCAACGGCGGCAGCCTCCCGGGCCGGTGTGTTGCTCTCCCGGGAATACATGGAGCTGGATGCCATCAAGTCCTTTGTCACCGACAGATGTGATGGGTGTGCCCTGTGTCTGGATGTATGTCCCTATGATGCCATCTCCCTTAAAGAGATCCCCATGGAAAATGGGGAAATCACAAAGCGGGTGGTGACGGATTCAGCCCTCTGCAAGGGGTGTGGCATCTGTTTTGCCACCTGTCCCAAGGAGGGGATCATGGTGCACGGATTTACCATGGATGAGCTCAAGGCCCAGGTGTCTGCGGCCATTGAAGAGATGGTTCCGGCATAGCTGGACAATATACAAAAAAACGGTGGGGCTAAAAGCCCCGTCGTCAGTAATATAACCCACATGGCAGTGAAAACTTGCCACAATGAAGAGTGAAAAAGCAGTTGCTGATGATGTTAAGTACCCAATACCAATACCAATACCCAGTACCCAGTACCCAATACCCAGTACCTGCTTTTTCATATACAGGAGATAACAATGAACAAACCCTTTGAACCGGTGATTATCGGTTTTCTGTGCAACTGGTGTGCCTATGCCGGAGGAGATCTGGCAGGGGTATCCCGGCTGCAGTATCCCCCCAACATGCGCCCGGTGCGGGTGATGTGTTCCGGCATGGTTCACCCCAACCTGGTGGCGGATGCCTTTAACAAGGGAGCCGATGGCGTCATTGTCATGGGCTGACATCTGGGCGAATGTCATTACCTGGATGGTAATACCAAAGCAGCAGCCAGAGCCCATGTCATCAGAACCGTTCTGGAAGACAGCGGCATTGATCCCCGGCGTTTTGCCCTGGAGTGGGTCTCCTCTGCGGAAGCCCCGCGATTTGCAGAACTTGTCACCAACTTCACTGAACGCATCAGAGATTTGGGGGCCCAGGCCCCGGTGCTTGATAAAAGTGCCCAGAATAAGGTAAGTTAACGATGACCCCTGAACCCAAGGAGACAACATGAAAACTTTTTTCAATCTTGTCCAGGATGTGCAGAAAAAAGGGCTGTGTCATCGTTGTGGCGGTTGTGCAACCTTCTGTACGGCCATCAACTATGGCGCACTGAAAATCAACAATGACGGCAAACCCGTGTACGACGACATGGAAAAGTGCATTGAATGCGGGCTGTGTTATTCCATATGCCCGGAAATAAATGATCTTGAAGAAGAGACCCGTCGCAAGGCCGCCTGGAGCGAACCCATGGGCCGGGTCATTGAGACCACGGTGTTGCGGGCATCCGTGCCCACTGTGCGGGAAAAAGCCACAGACGGCGGTGCGGTCACCGCGCTGTTACTCCACCTTTTTGATCGCAATCGCATAGATGGTGCCATTGTCACCCGACCCGTGGGAACCTTCCAGAGAGAACCCCACCTTGCCACCACCCGGGAGGAGATCCTTAATTCCGCCGGACTCTTTTTTGACACCTCCCACGGCATGCAGCAGTTCAGCGACCAGTACATGACCTATGCCAGTATCCAGGAATTTGATCCCATGATCAAAAAAAAGCTCAACCGGGTGGCCCTGGTGGGAACCCCCTGCCAGGTTAAGTCCATACGTAAAATGCAGGTGATGGATCTGGTGCCTTCCGATGCCATCAAGTTCTGCTTTGGGCTTTTCTGCTCGGGGAATTTCACCTTTGGCGAACAAGAGCGGCAGCAGCTGGCGCAAGCCGGACAGTTTTCCTGGGAAGATGCCGTTAAAATCAATCTTAAAGACCAGTTGATGGTGACCCTGAAATCCGGTGAGGAAAAAACCATTTCCATGGAGGAGATGGCCGCCATTAAGCGATATGCCTGCACCTATTGCAATGATTATTCTGCGGAATATGCAGATATTTCCTTTGGGGGCCTTGGTGCCCAGAAGGGATGGACCACGGTAATCACCCGCACCCCCCTTGGCCGGGCAATTCTGGCCGATGCCAGGGATGCCAGTGTCCTGGATCAATACAGCCTTAAGGACGATGGCGAATTTGCCACCAGGGCACTGCAGGCCGTGAGACGGGCATCCGCCGAAAAAAAGAAAAAAGCACGGCATGCAAGATATGACATGCAGAAACGGCCTGTCCGGGTGAACATATAGCTCCATGATTGCGTTTTATGAGACGGACATTTCTGGGTATGTCCCAATATAAACGACCATGGCAAGATCCCTTGCCACAGCAAAAAATGAAAAACCAAGGTGCACCGAATCCAGTACCCAGTACCCAAAACCCAGCACCCACTTTTTCATATAAAAAAAATGTGATCATCGAGTACGCGTATAAAGCAGGAGATATAAAATGACTGTAAAAGTTGCAAGCGAATGGCTCAACTCATGTTCAGGGTGTGAGATCTCCATCATTGACATGGGAGAACGGCTGCTGGATGTGCTCAAGGTGGCCGATATTGTTCACCTTCCCGCCCTCATGGACAGCAAGTATTTTGGTCAGATGGGGGACGGCACACATCTGGATATTCCCAAGGCCGATGTGGGCATCATCAGCGGCAGTATCCGCAATGAAGAACATCTGGAAGTGGCAAAAAAGATGCGGGAACGCTGTGATATCATCATCGCCCTTGGCACCTGTGCCACCCATGGCGGTATCCCGGCCCTTTCCAACTCCTACACCAATGACGCCCTCATGGACCGCTATTACCACACGGAAACCACGGATGATGACGGGCAAAAATATCCGGATAAAAATATCCCGGCATTGCTGGATGCCTGTTATGCCGTGGATGAAAAAATAAAGGTGGATATCTACCTTCCCGGCTGCCCCCCCCACCCGGATCATATTTTCAAGGCCCTGGTGGCCCTGGTGCAGGGTGATGAGCTTAAATTGCCGGACAAATCCGTGTGCGACACCTGTCCCACCATCCGCAGCGGCAAGGGCAAAATAACCCAAATGAAACGGTTTCTTGAAGCCCCGGAATATGGCGGGGCCGACGAGCCCCTGGATAAGATGAGATGTCTGCTGGAACAGGGGTATCTGTGCATGGGACCGGTCACCAGGGGGGGATGCGGTGGTGATAAGGTCCTGCCCCGGTGCATATCGGCCCGGGTTCCCTGCCGGGGATGTTATGGCCCGGTGCAGCACAACGGCAACCAGCGCCTTGACATGCTAAATGCCCTGGCATCCAACGGTATTGATATTGGATCACTGCCGGAAAGTGTATCCTTACTGAGATTTTCCGGGGGGCATGGCATGCTCCGTCCGGGTTTTAAAAAAAAGGAGAGTTGATCCATGGGTAAAGTGATCAATATACAACCTGTCACCCGCATTGAAGGCCATGCCTCCATCAGCATTGAGCTGGATGATCAGGGGGATGTGGCAGATGCAAGGGTGAATATCATGTCCCTGAGGGGATTTGAAAAATTTGTGGAGGGAAAGCCCGCCGAAGAGCTTCCCCGCATTGTAAACCGCATCTGTGGCATCTGTCCCTGGATGCATCATCTGGCCTCCAACAAGGCCGTGGATGGCTGCTTTGGGGTTACCCCCACCCCCACGGGTCATAAACTGCGGGAGTTGATGCAGACCATTTCCCATGCCGAAGACAAGCTGCTGCATTTCTTTTTTCTGGCAGCCGCTGACTTTGTCATCGGCCCGGACAGTGACTATGCCGTTCGTAATGTCATCGGCATTGTAAAAGCCAACCCGGAACTGGCAGGCCAGGTGGTGAAAATGCGGCAGATGGCAAAGATGATACTGGATAAGTTTTCCAAGAAAACCATCCACCCCGTGGCCGGGGTTCCAGGTGGCTTTGCCAAACCCCTGCTGGAAGAAGAGAGAAAGGATATCCTGGGGAAAATGCGCCAGATCCTTGATTTTGCCTTGTTCACCATGGATTTTGCCAAAAAGGATATTTTCCCCAAGTACATTGATACCATCACCTCTCTTGGGGTGATCAACACGGGATTCATCGGCACCGTGGATGATGAGGGGGCCTTAAATCTTTACGACGGCAAGCTTCGGCTCATGAAGGCAGATACCTCATATGTGGAGTTTGATCCAGCGGATTACGCCGATTACATTGCCGAAAAGGTGGTGGATCACTCCTATGGAAAATTTCCCTATGCCAAGGTGTGGGATGAAGGCTTTTCCATGGACCTGGACAATCCCAAAGGGATGTACCGGGCCAACACCCTGGCCCGCATCAATGTTGTGGACAGCATTCCCACCCCAAGAGCCCAGGCTGAACTTGAGGAATTCCGGGCTCAGTTTGGCAGACCGGCCCAGGCCACTCTGCTCTATCACTATGCAAGGCTCATTGAGGAGATCTATGCCTGTGAGCGGGCCATTGAAATCCTGGAACACCCGGACATTACCGATCCAAATGTAAGGGCAAAGGTGGAACCTAAAGCCGGGCGGGGTGTGGGATGCGTCGAAGCTCCCCGGGGTACCTTGATCCACGACTACTCCACCGATGACAATGGGCTTATTACCCGGGCCAACATGATTGTGGGCACCACCCATAACCTTGGTCCCATCAACATGAGTGTCAACCAGGCTGCCCGGCTTTTGATCAAAAAAGGGGAGTACGACGAGGGCTCGTTAAACAAGATAGAGATGGCGGTGCGCGCCTACGACCCCTGAATCAGCTGCGCCACGCATTGCCTGGATGGCAAGCCGGTTATCAGTGTTGATATTAAAGACAGTAAGGGTAAACTTCTCTACCAGAATAAGTAACGGAATTTTTGGCCCTGGGGTTCCCATGAAAAAACCCAGGGCCATTATCACCTATTCGTGCCTGATCCGATTTATCAAAAAAAAGGCCTGAAAGTTGAGTTATTTATTGATTGAGTCGATATAGCGGTTCAATGCCTTGTCTGCATCTGACGGCAGGCTTGGCTCCTGGTAATTCTCAAGGAGTTCCTTCCATTTGGCATTGGCGCGCTGCTCCATGGACAGGGCACCCTTCTGTGTCCAGTTTTCAAAGTTGTTGCGTTCTTCCAGGATCGGACTATAGAATTCTTTTTTGAAATTTTGAAAGGTGTGCATGTTGGTGAGGTATTCACCTCCGGGACCCACCTGTTTGATCATATCAAAGGCAATTTTCTCCTGGGTGATGGTTTCACCTCGTTTGATGCGTCTGCACATGCCGCAGATCTCGGAGTCGATGATGATTTTTTCATAGGAGCTGACAATATATCCTTCAAGGATACCTGCGGAGTGGAGAACAAAGTTGACGCCGCTCAAGGTGGCCATTTGAAGACTCATCATGGATTCATAGGCGGCCTGGGAATCCATCATCTTGGCATCGGAAAGGGCACCACCGCCCCGGCAGGGAAGACTATAGTATCGGGCCATCTGGGCCGTGGCCGCAGTGTTGACCGCCATTTCCGGTGCGCCAATGCTCAATGTGCCATAGCGCATGGCTGCACAGGAGGAAGAACCGGCAAAGACAACAGGGGTGCCTTCCCGCACCAGCTGGGCCAGGGTGATACCTGCCAGAATCTCGGCGTTCTGGACCACCAGTGTGCCTTCCATGGTCACAGGGGTGGTAGCCCCGGCAATGGAGAGGGAGGAGATGAGTTGGGGCATGCCAGCCCTGGCGTACTCCATGATGGCCCCGGCCATCTTGTCATCGTACCCCAAGGGGGTCAGGGAACAAAGAATGCTGACAAAGGGAGGACGTTTGGCCATATCTTCCTCACTGCCAAATACCATGGAAGCCATCTTGATGGTTTCCTTTGCCGCCTCGGGTCCGGTGCCGGCACCCATGAAGGGCTTGTCCGAATAGCGCATGGATGCATACATCATTCTTGCATTGCGCTCATTGACGTCAATGTCGTTGGGCTCTGCCATCATGCCGCCGGTGATATCCATGGGATCAAGGCAGTAGGCAAGTTTGGCAAAATTTTCATAATCCGTGAGGGTGGATTTTCGCCTTCCCTTGTCAAGATCAAGAACAAAGGGGGAGCCGTAACAGGGCATGTAGGCGATGTTATCGCCGCCAATGGTGACATTCTTTTCCGGGTCCCTGGCATAGAGGGTAAACTCGGAAGGCGCTTTTTTAACCATGGTTTCAACAAGCCCCGGTTTGAAAAAGACCCGTTTACCATCCACCTTGCAACCGGCCTTTGCCAGTATGTTCCGTGCCGGTTCATAGTTAAAATCAACTCCCACTTCTTCAAGAACCCGCATTGTTGCAGCGTGGATCTCATCCATCTCAGTAGCTGAAAAATACTCAAAATAACCCATAATAAACCTCCATTGTTAGTAGTCAGCGCCTTCGCCATATTTAAAATTTGTCCATCTCAATATTATGTTTTGTATTTGCAAGATGTTTAAATTATTTTAAATATAGGCTGAACCTAAGGTGGCGAAAGTCTTTGCTGTCTCGTTAATTTGTATTAATAGTTTCTTTAAATACGCTTAATACCGGGGAGTCCAGCTGGCTTCCAAAATCTTCCTTGGTCCATTTGAAAAAAGACAGAAGCATGAATATCAATACCAGGAGAACGGGAAGGGCAAAGATTACAGCGGCTGCCTGTACGGCACTCAATCCGCCGAGCACTGTGAGCATTACCGCAAGGGCCCCAAGGAGGACGGCCCAGAACAGCCGATGCCATTTGGGTGGCTCTTCATCCTGGTAGAGATTTTTGGAACAGGTGGATGCCAGGGTCCAGGCACAGGACTGGTACAGTGTGGCCGTACTCAAGAAACCCACAATGATAACTAATGGCCAGACAAGCCATTGATGGGGAAGAGTGCAAAAGAGTTCGTAGATCATGTATTCCGGCCCCTTGGTGGTGAATATTTCCACCATGGGAATAATGTTTTCCGTGGTGAGATACATGGTATAGCTGCCCAGAAGCCCGCACATGAGAACACTTCCGATGGTGCCGCAGCCCACAACCATGAGGTATATCTGGCGAAAGGTTCTGGCCTTGGATATCCTGGCGACAAAGATTCCAAGGAACACGGCATATACCGCCCAGAACGCCCACCAGAAGACAGTCCAGTTCTGGGGAAAACCGCTCTTGCCCACAGGATCCGTCCAGGTGCTCATTTTGATAAAATTCTGAAACATCTGCCCCAGACTTTCGGTGGTAAATGAGAGAATATAGACCCCTGGTCCAAAGATGAGCAGAAAGGCCACCAGGCCGAAGACCGCCCATACATTGATGTCGCTGAGCCATTTCATCCCCTTGTTGATTCCGGAAAGAACCGAATAGGCAAAAAGTGCGACCCAGCAGACGATGATGCCGATGTTCAGGGGGAGTCCCCGGGGAATGCCCAGGAGTTTTTCAGCCCAGACTGCGATCATGGGGACAAGTATGGCAAGGGAGGCAGCGGTGCCGGCAGCAAGGCTGATGATGACGATGGTGTCGATCATGTTGCCCAGGGGGCCCCTGGCCCGTTTGCCTAAGAAACCTTCACATGCAAGGCTGCCCTTGAGCTGTGGTTCCCTTCTGACATAATAGAAGTAGGCCACCAAGGCTCCGGTAAAGCCGTAGTAGGCCCAGGGAGCAGGACCCCAGTGGAACATGGCGTAGGTGACCCCCCAGGTGGCGGCTGCAGCAGAGTTGGGTTCAATGCCGAAGGGCGGGGCTGTGATGTGGTACATAGGCTCCACCATTCCCCAGTAGAAGAGACCGGCACTTGAACAGCCGGTGATCAGCATGAAGGCCCAGGTGCCAGTGGAGTAGTCCGGTGTTTCCTCGGGAAGTCCCATCTTTATGCTACCGTATCTTGAAAAGGAAATCCCAAGACCCAGGATAAACATGATAAGGGTGAACCATTCAAAAATCGAGTCAAAATCAAAACTTATGAAATGGAAAATTTTCTTGCCCCAGTTGGAACCTGCTTCAGGAAAGATAAAGCAGGGGACCATGATCAGGCAAAGAATGAGAACAGATGGCCAGAATACAGCCTTGTCCAGCTCTATATTTCTGGATTTACTGCTTGCCGAATTTTTATTCATTAATATTACTCTCCTCTATTCACAAAAATACGCCGGGTGAGCTGATAATTTCAGCTTCATTTAAAATGACATCCATTACTTATGCACTTATGCAAAGAGGTTGCCAAACAATTTATTTGTTTATAAAATGTTGCATTATTATAAATAATTAATATGTTTTTCAGTTGGTTATGTATGGATGTTTTTTGCAGAACAAGGGGGTGGAAATAAAGATGATTGAAAAAATATCAAAAAAACTTTATTACTAACAAGGATATAACCTCAAAAAAGTCTTATCAAAATTTTTTTATGCTGGGCTGATCCGCCTTTTTTCCGGATTTTACCCTGATACGTAAAAATATAAAAAGTTTGGCTTGAGGTCGGTTGGTAAAATCATTCTGAACGGGGGATTATGTCGGAAAGAAAAATAAAGGGTGGACTATCGGATTTGGTAGAGCATCTTGGTGTTGATATGTTCAATTTTTATGATGACTTGCATGAGGGGGTCATCATAGCCGATGTGACAGGAACTGTTTTATATTACAATGCCACCCAAGCCAGGATTGATGATATTGACCGGAAGTATGCCACGGGTAAAAAAATAACTTCACTTTACAAACTCAGTGAGAACACCAGCACCACAATGCAGTGTATCCGGACAGGCATGCCTGTAAAAAACAAGATGATGGTTTATCGTACACGACTTGGCAAGATTGCCAACACCATCAGCAATGTTTTTCCCCTGTTTAATAAAGAAAAAGAGGTGTTTGGTGCCATCAGTTTTACCAAGGATTATCAGATGCTGGAAAGTATCCTTGAACGGGGTGTTCCCATTAAGGCCTCCCAGCGATTCAGCAACGGCACTCGGTTTACCTTTGAGGATATTATCGGCTCGGACCATGCCCTTCTTAAGTCCGTGAAAATAGCTAAACTTGCTTCAGATTCACCATCGGCAATCATGCTCTCCGGTGAAACAGGGACAGGAAAGGAGCTGTTTGCCCAGTCCATTCATAATTACAGTTCCTTTGGCCGGGAAAAATTTATTCCCGTTAACTGCGCCGCCATTCCTGAAAATCTTTTAGAGGGAATATTATTTGGTACTTCAAAGGGTGCCTTTACCGGATCTGTGGATAAATCCGGTCTTTTTGAACAGGCGAATCATGGAACATTGTTTCTGGACGAACTTGATTCCATGCCTTTTTCACTTCAGGCAAAACTGCTCCGGGTCGTCCAGGAGAAAAAGGTTAGAAGGCTTGGCTCCATCAATGAAATTGATCTTAATTTGAAGATCATCAGCACCGTGAGCCAGCATCCCCATCAGATCATAAAGCGTGAATTGCTTCGTCAGGATCTATTTTACCGTATGGGTGTTGTTCTGGTGACAATACCGCCTTTACGGCATCGCAGAAATGATATCCAGCCCTTGGTAGATCGGTTTATTACCAAATTCAACGAGATCTTCGGTGAGCGGGTAAATGGTATTTCTTCAAAGGTTACCGCCCTGTTTAATGAATATGAATGGCCCGGCAATGTAAGAGAACTTGAGCATGTCATTGAAGGCGCCATGAATCTTATTAACGGCTCAAGAATCATCGAGCGTAAACATCTGCCTTCCCATGTGCGTTTTGGCAGCAACACGGATTCGGCCCCGGATGTGTCTTTAGGTGTACAAGAGGCATTGTTGAACCCCCAACCCTTTGAAGATTCGAGTTCTTATTCCTGCCCGGAAGGATTGAATCTTGTCGAAAACCAGACAGCCAATGAGCTCAAAATCATCGTTAATGCGTTGACCAAGAGCCGGGGCAATGCAGCCAAGGCAGCCAGAAATCTTGGAATATCTCCCCAGTCATTTCATTATAAGATGAAAAAGTATGGTATTGAACGCAAGCAGTTTTTTCGGTAGAGTATACTTTTTATGCATTGTTCTATATATCTAAATTAAAATAAGGGCTGCCCATGGCAGTTATTGGATTTTAAGTTTGTCGATTTTGTAACGCAACGTTCCCCGGGGAATTCCCAGCAGTTGGGCCGCCTTTGTGGTGTTGCCTTCACTTTTTTTCAGGGCTTTATGCACCATGCGGATGGTTACCTCTTCCAGCACGGATTCCAGGTCGTAGAGTTCCTCGGGAATTTCCACAAAGGCATCAGGTGTGGGGGGGGCATCTTCAATTTCCGAAGGAAGGTGTTGCAATGCCAGAATATCATTGTTGTGCATGATGCAGATACGTTCAAAGACATTTTTAAGTTCCCGGACATTACCGGGCCAAGGATACTTTAGAAGTCGGTCCATGGCCTTGTCATCAATGCGGGTGAACTTTTTGTGAAACTGCCGGGCAAATTTTTCCAGGAACAGCACGGCAAGGGCTGCAATATCCTCGGGTCTCTCCCGCAGGGGAGGAATGTGAATGGGAAACACGCTGAGGCGATAATAAAGATCCTGGCGGAACTTTTTTTCCGCAATGGCCTGCTTGAGGTCAATGTTGGTGGCGGCAATGATTTTCACATCGGTTTTGATGTCCCGGTTGCCACCGATGCGTCGGAACAACCTTCGCTCCAGCACACCCAGCAATTTTGCCTGGAGCTGAATGGGCATCTCCCCGATTTCATCGAGAAACACCGTGCCGCCTTCGGCCATTTCAAAAAGCCCCTTGGTTTTTTTTACCGCATCGGTGAACGCCCCCTTTTCATGGCCGAACAATTCACTTTCCAGTAAATTTTCCGGCAGGGCTGCACAGTTGATGATCACCATGGGCATGCCATGGCGGGGGCTTGCATGGTGGATGGTCTGGGCCACCACCTCCTTGCCGCAGCCACTTTCCCCGGTGATGAGTACATTGGCACTTTCGTGCTGGGCCACCTCCCGGGACTGGGCTACAATGTACTGCATCTGCTCGCTCTGGGCCACAATACCTGTTTTATCCGGCAGGTTCAGGGTCTTTTTTAAGATTCCCACCTGTTGTTTCAGGTGACTGGTTTCCATGGCAAGGCGCAGGATCAGCTTGATGGCATCGGCCTTGAAGGGTTTTTTGATGTAGTCATAGGCCCCCATTTTCAGGGCTTTCACCGCCGATTCAATGGAAGCGTACCCGGTGATGATGATCACCAGAAGATCCGGTTCCAGGGTTTTTGCCTGTTTGAGTACATCCAGACCGTGGATATCAGGCAGATTAAGATCCAAGAGCACAATGTCAACGTCATTAGCCGCCATGAAATCCAGGCCTGCCTGGCCCGAGGCTTCGGTGGAGACATCATACCCTTCTTCTGAAAGGATACGGCTTAAATTTTCCCGGATGATGGCTTCATCATCCACAACAAGAATTTTTTTCATAAAATATTGGCAAGGAACTTTCTGGTTTTAGCCCAGGGAAGGCTTGCCACCTCCATTTTCATTATTTGTTGTGTTGAGCCACCGACATGACCCCTCTCCAAAAGAGTCCCCTCACCAAAATGGCCCATATTGTGACCAAGCCCAAGAATTATCATCAATAAAGCCCATTTCATGCCACCGGCAGATAGATACTGAAACAGGTGCCCTGGTCCGGGGTGCTCTCCACGGTGATTTTGCCGCCGTGTTCCTCCACAATGGTGTGGGTGATGGACAAGCCCAGGCCAAACCCTTCGGGGTTGTGGCTGAAAAACGGGTCAAAGATAAGTTCCATGTCTTCCTTTGCAATGCCCGGACCGTCATCGGCAATGGCAAGCAGAATAAAGGGCTCTGATTCTTCCCGGGACAGAGTGGTGGTGATGGTGATACTGCCACCCTGTTCCAGCACATTCAGGGCGTTTAATATAATATTTATGATGGCCTGGCGGATGCGTTCCCTGTCCATGTGGATGCGGGGCAGGTTTTCTCCGGGCTCCCGGTTGAGAATAACCCCCTGTTTTCTGCACTGTTTGGAAACAAAGAACATGGTGTCATCAATAACATGATTTATATTCTCCAGGGTGGGGGTATGGCCGGGTTTGGCGGCAAAGTCCAGCAGGCGGTTGACAATGTTTTCCAGCTTTTCAATTTCTTCCAGGGCTCTCTGGATTAAAAGTCGGTCACTGGTGCGGTTGGCAATGCGGTCGTGGAGATCGTCCAGCATCAGGGTGATACCCGTCAGGGGATTGCGGATCTCATGGGCAATGCCCGCAGCCAGGATGCCAAGGGACACCAGTTTATCCGAACGGGCAATGTGTTTTTCCATATTTTTGCGCCGGGTGATATCCCGGAAGATCAGCAGGGTGGAACTGCCGCTGTCGCTATCTCCATTTAATAATGATGCCATGGCGGTTTCCAGGTGCAGGTGGGTGTTGTCCGGACGCTTGATATCAAGGGGCAGGGCCTGACGCCTTATGTCCGGGGTATTGTCCTTAATCAGCTCCAGCCAGGCAGGGTAGGGTTCAAGAAGATCATGGATATTCCGGCCGGTGATTTTCTCCTTTGATTGTCTGAAAAATCGGGTGGCCTTGGGGTTGGCGGAAAGGATAATACCGTCTTTGTCAAATACCATTAGCCCTGAAAGCATGTTGGAAAAAATGCTGTTGAGCATGTGGGCCTGCTTTTCCAGATCCTTGAGGGATTTGACAAGGTTTTCTTCGTTCTGCTTTAACTTGCAGCCCATGGATCGGAATTCCTGGACCAGGATTTCCAGCTCATCACCGCTGTTTATGGCGATGTTGACATCATAGTTTCCCCGGCTGATTTCGCCCATGTGGCTGGACAGCAGGCGGATGGGTCGGGTAAAGGTGCGGGAGAGAAACACGGCAATGGCGGCCACCACAATGGCTGTGAAAACAACCAGAAGAAGATAGTTGTGGGCAATCTTTTTAAGGATGGCACGGATGGTGATGGAGGTGCCGTTGACGGTGTTATGAAACCGGCCGGTCTGCACCCCCAGGGTGACCCCTCCGAAACACCCGGTGTTGCGGTATTCCCCCAGATTAAACTTGATGGGGGCATAGGCCAGAATCCGGGGAATGCCCCCCACGCTGGCGGTCTGCTGTACTCCGGAAAGACCCTGTATCACCTGACTTGCAATGGTGTTGTAATTTTCGTGGACAAAGGGGACATGGAGCAGGTTAAAGGGCAACTTCCCCGCCTGTATCTCTTTTTCCCGGTAGGCAGCTGTGGCGGGGTTCACCAGGATACCCATGGAATCAACCCCCCGGATATCCCAGGGTTTGGGATGGGTGATCATCCAACCCTGGTCATCAAATATAAAGGCATAATCGCCACTGAAATAATTGGGAGATAGTACTTTATCGTTGCCGAAGGGCTGAACATGCTGGGTAAACTCCATGAGATGCCGGTGATCCAGGGCAATGGATACCACCCCCACAGGGGTGCCATGATCATAGACTTTCCTGGAAAACCGGATGATGCCGGAAAAGGGGCGGTATTTCCAGGACAATGGGGGAATCTCCGGGTCTGAAATCTGATTTACCCCGGGGGGCGGTTCTGGACGCGGTACATGGAATCCCAGCAGGTGGGATACATGGGGGGCGTCCCCCACCATGGCCATTGTTTTTTCAAAGAAATCTTCCCGGCCATAGGAGCTTAAAAAAGGGCTGGCCACATTTCGCCGGGAAGAAATGGGCTGGCCTTCCCGGATGAGAATCTGTTCGTTCCCAGTAAGGTCCACAAAGGAAATCTCAGTGTAAATGGGTACCGATTTTTCAATGCCCCTGGTGTTCAGTGAGTCCTCTGCAGGCTCCCAGATGTTTCGCTGGTGTACTTTAAAAAAACCGGTATAGATTTCAGGATCCGGGGGCAGGGTGGCCAGCATGTTCAGGTCCGCTACGGCGGCGTTCAGAAACTGTTCCACCTGGGTGGCAATGGCACCGGCCCGGGCCTGGAGCAGGGACATGGATGTCTGTGTCAGGGCCGTGCGACTGCTGTCCACAAGAAGTTCCACCACATGGTTCATGCGCACCCAAGTATAAAGGCCCAGAACCATCATGGGTACCAGGGAAAGTATCAGAAAACCTGCCAGAAATTTTTTTAATATGCCGAACTTCATCTTTCGCATTGTTTTGTTATCATTTTCCATGACATGGGGTGATGCAAAAAAAATACCACTGTGAGAGTAAGTGCAGGCTGCGTGATCATGTCTGTTGTCAGCCTTTGAATTTTGGATCGCTTAATTTCTAAACTTTTTTTATCCTGTTTTGCGAGAACGGGGTCGGGGTTGTGTTACTGACATTATTGACCAAAGCCTGTGCAAACCCAAATATCACCGATCACGCCCATACGCCAACCCTTCTGAAGTTGTTTCCCGCTGAAAACCCTATGAGGCTACATTAATATGTTTGTGCAATATCCACAAAGCCTTTTTAAAAAAGGTTTTTTAAGACGGCGGAAATCCGCCCCTGGTCGGTGGATTTTGGTCTTTTAAAAAGCCATCCATTGCCTGAATATTTTTTCAGCCCCTTTTCTTTTTCTCTCTTTTATATCTGAAAACCCTTTAAATACAACCTATCCATGGGTTTGAGTTTCATTATTTTATTTCCATAAATGGAGAATGGTACAGCCTTTGCAGATGGTTCATAAACAGAAATTATGAAATAAGTCTATTACCCACCATCTGGAATCGGAGATTATCCATGGCACCTTATGTACTTAATAATCGATCAAAACTGCAAATCAGTGGCCTTGTCCTTGGGCCATTACTCTTCTTACTGGTATGGATGATGGACCTTGATCCTGCCCATCCGGAAGTAACCCGAATGGCCGCCGTTGCCGTGTTCATGGCCGTTATGTGGGTCACAGAGGCCATTCCCCTTGCAGCCACATCCCTCCTGCCGGTGATCTGTTATCCGATTCTGGGCATCATGAAGGGTAAAGGTGCAGCGGCGGTTTATTTTAACAGCACCATCTTTTTATTCATGGGGGGATTTCTCATTGCCCTTGCCATGGAAAAATGGAATCTGCACAAGCGTATCGCCCTTTTTGTGGTAAAAACCATTGGTGGCGGCCCCGCCCGCATTGTTTTCGGGTTTATGATGGCATCAGCCTTTCTTTCCATGTGGATCTCCAATACGGCAACGGCTGTGATGATGCTTCCCATTGCCCTTTCCATTGTATTAAAAATGGAAGAGCAGTTTGGAAAAGAGGACGCCAAAACCTTTGCATTGCCATTGCTTTTAGGAATTGCCTATGCCGCATCCATGGGAGGGGCTGCAACCCTGGTGGGGACACCGCCCAACCTGGTTTTGACCCGTACCTTTGAGCAGTTGTTTCCCACGGCACCTGCCATATCCTTTGGTACCTGGATGATCATGGCGTTGCCGTTGACCGCTGTAATGATCCTGATTATCTGGCTGTTACTTACCCAGGTGTTTTATAGAACCCCGGCCCATGTCAGGGTGGATCAGGGTGTTGTGCATAAAGAATATGCCGATCTTGGACCCATATCTGCAGAAGAAAAAAAGGTGCTGATTGTTTTTGCCATGACCGCCATTTTATGGATTTTCAGAAAAGATCTGAACCTTGGGTTTGTCGTGGTTCCTGGGTGGTCATCTCTGCTCCCCTTTAAAGGTATGGTGGATGATGGCACCGTTGCCATTACCATGGCCATTACCCTGTTTTTTATGCCCACCACCAGAAAGGATGCAGACACCCCTACTCTGCTGGATGCCGACGTGTTTACCAAACTGCCCTGGGGAATTATTCTTTTGTTCGGTGGTGGATTTGCCCTGGCCAAGGGGTTTCAGACCTCCGGGCTTTCCGTATTCATTGGTCAGAAGCTTCAAATTTTGGAAGGCACCAGTACCGTGGCCATGATTTCCAGTATCTGCGGTACCTTGACCTTTTTAACCGAGTTGACCTCCAATACGGCAACCACCCAGATGATTCTGCCCATCCTCTCCTCCATTGCCGTGGCCATGAAGATCAATCCGCTGATGTTGTTGATTCCCGCAACCCTGTCCGCCTCCTGTGCCTTCATGATGCCCATTGCAACCCCTCCCAATGCCATTGTATTCAGCAGCGGGCGTATCAAGATGATTGAAATGGTACGGGCCGGTATTCTTATTAACTTCATCGGTGTGGTTGTTATAACCGCTGTGTTTCTGGTATTTGGAGTTACGGTGTTTGCCATTGATCCCGGCATCATTCCCCAGTGGGCACTTGTTACGGTCCAGTAAAAAAACAGGCAATAAATTTTCATTTCCATGAAATATTCCATGGAATATTTAATAGAAAGCTGGTATGGTCTGTTGCTCGTTCATATATTGACGGGCTTTTATTAAAATTGTATTGAGGGTGCCGGGGGAGGTTGTATGCTTCCCTGCCAGGGAATCAAAAATACATTGGGTTCCTTCCCTTGAAAAAAATAGAAGAACAGGTGTTCGACGGGCAGGCTGCCAGCCATGGTTGCATGTTCTTTTGCCGGGTGCCTTTTTCCTCATAACCATAATTAATTTTTACAAGGAAGTCTCTATCATGTATAAGGAAGCGTGTCCTGTTACAAATTTCAAAGACGATGTGTTCAGTTATCATTCTTATCCGACTCCAGGAAAAATCGAGGTAATGCCCACAAAACCCTGCCAGACAGCAGATGATCTTTCCATGGCCTACACCCCGGGGGTGGCACTTCCAGTGAAAGCCATTGCAGAGAATTCTGAATGTGCCAAAACCTTCACCAGCCGACAGAATCTGGTGGGTGTTATCTCCAATGGAACGGCGATCCTGGGTCTTGGTAATCTGGGTGCTCTGGCAAGCAAACCGGTTATGGAAGGTAAAGGGGTATTGTTCAAACGGTTTGCCGATGTGGACGTGTTTGATATTGAGCTTGACACCGAAGATCCTAAGAAAATCATTGATATTGTCAAAACCATGGAGCCCACCTTTGGGGGGATTAACCTGGAAGATATTAAAGCCCCGGAATGTTTTGAAATTGAAGAAACCTTGATTGATCTTTGTAATATCCCTGTTTTTCATGATGATCAGCATGGAACAGCCATTATCTGTACCGCCGGACTCATCAGTGCCGTTGATATCACCGGTAAAAAAATGGATGAGTTGAAGGTTGTTTTCAATGGTGCCGGTGCTGCAGGTATTTCCTGTGCAAAACTGTTTGTTTCCATGGGTGTAAAATATGAAAATCTCACCATGTGTGACTCCCGTGGTGTGATTTATAAGGGCCGGGAAGCTGGCATGAACAAATACAAGGAAATTTTTGCTGTGGATACTGAGGCCAGAACCCTGGCTGAAGCCATGGTGGATGCCGATGTTTTTATTGGTGTTTCCCAGAAAGATGTAGTTAGCCAGGATATGCTTAAGAGCATGGCTAAAGACCCCATCGTTTTTGCCATGGCCAACCCTGATCCTGAAATCGCCTACGAAGATGCCATTGCTGCAAGAGAGGATCTCATAATGGCTACCGGTCGGTCTGATTATCCCAACCAGATCAATAATGTTCTTGGTTTTCCATTTATTTTCCGTGGAGCCCTGGATGTGGGTGCCACCAAGATTTCTGAAGGCATGAAGATTGCTGCGGCCAAGGCATTGGCAGAGCTTGCCAGAGAACCTGTTCCCGAGTCTGTGGCAAAAGCCTATGGCGGGAAATCCTTTTCCTATGGAAGACAATACATTGTGCCCAAACCCTTTGATTCCCGGGTCATTGAGTATGAAGCCGTGGCCGTTGCCAAGGCTGCCATGGATGAGGGGCTTGCCACCAATCCCATCAAGGATTGGGATGCCTACCGTGAAGGCTTGAAAAAACGAATGGAAAAATTCTGGAAATAGTTTTTTATCATGTCCTTTAAATGGCTTGAGCCGTTGGTTTGGACGGTTCAAGCTGTTTCCTTTTCCCGGAAGATCCCCCCTGTTGGGGGGTGTTCCGGGTTTTTTATATGCAAAAGAAGGTACTGATTTTTGGGTACTGGGTGTTAACAGCAACTGTTTTTTATTATTCGTTGTGGCAGGTGCTTACTGCCATGTGAATTATATGATATCTGGTGCCGGCACCGGCAGTTATGGGTTCAGACAAGCTTGATTATAAGACGGGCCACACATCAAAGTGAGTTATAAGTATTGTGATTGATCCCAATCAGGCCAGACGCTGTGCAATGGCATCGCCCATGGCAGTGGTGCTTACAGCGGATGCAGCATTCTGGGTGAGGTCTGCCGTGAGGATTCTCTGGTCCAGAACATCAGCCACGGCATTGACAATGGCATCGGCTGCCGCTGGAAGGTCCAGACTGTATCGAAGCATCATGGCAGCAGACAAAATCTGGGCAATGGGATTGGCTATGCCTTTACCTGCAATATCCGGGGCCGATCCACCGGCAGGCTCAAACAGACCGAAATTATCTTCATTCAGGCTGGCCGATGCCAGAAGTCCCATGGAGCCGGTGATCATGGCGCATTCGTCGGAGATAATGTCACCAAACATGTTGCCGCATAACATGACGTCAAATTGATGGGGGTCCTTCACCAGCTGCATGGTGGCGTTGTCCACGTAAATGTGGTTCAGGGTCACATCTGGGTAGTCTTTTGCTATTTCAATGACCACTTCCCGCCACAGCACCATGGAAAAAAGTACATTTGCCTTGTCCACGGATGTGACGATCCCTCTCCTTTTCCTGGCCGCCTCAAAGGCTTTTCTGGCAATGCGCTCAATCTCAAACCGGGAATAGACAAGGGTATCAAAGGCTTTTTCTTCGGGACCTTGGCCCTCTCTGCCTTTGGGCTGGCCAAAATAGATGCCTCCGGTCAGTTCCCGGACACAGAGGATGTCAAAGCCATCTTTTACGATTTCAGGTTTCAATGGAGATGCCGATGCCAGTGATTTAAACACCTTTGCAGGCCTTAAATTGCAGTAAAGGCTAAAGTGTTTTCGTAAGGGAAGAAGGGCGGCTCGTTCTGGTTGCTGGGCTGGGGGCAGGCTTTCCCATTTGGGACCGCCCACGGAGCCAAATAGGATGGCATCGTTTTTTTCACAGATTTCAAGGGTGGAGGCGGGGAGGGCCTCGCCATGATTGTCAATGGCACATCCGCCCACATCGGCTTCCTGATAGTTGAGTTTGAATCCAAATTTTTTTGAGGCGGCGTCCAGTACCTTTACCGCTTCTTTCATCACTTCTGGTCCGATTCCATCTCCAGGCAGCAGGGCAATATTTTTTTCCAATTCGCATAAATCCTTTATGTGGTGGGGACTTTGCCATTTCAGGCATGTCCCGGCATGAATGGTGAAATGTTATTGTGTAAGTTATCACCATATCAGATAAAAGATATTGCTTTCAAGGTAATTCTAAAATGAAATTTTGCATAATAAGCTTTAATCTCAAATAGTTTCATGAATTTTAACTTTGTTGCGACAGACTGAAATATTGACCATTACACTCTTTTTTTCTATCCTATAACTATTTTTCCTGCTCCAGATCTTTTGGCATTATATAGAGCATCATCTGCCTGTTTAAACAGATTCTCATGTGTCTTTTTTTCTTTTAAAAGTGTTATACCAATGCTTAACGTGAGATCCAAATTTCTATCCATCTTTTGAACAAGTTCAATTAGCCTCTCACATTTCGACCGAATGAAGGCAATTGAAGAAATATTTTTGATATATACACAAAATTCATCTCCCCCTATCCTCCCTATAATGTCTGTTTCTCTAAAGGTATTTTTCAAAGCTTCACTTACATTTTTTAATGCCTGGTCTCCTGCTAAATGGCCAAAGGTGTCGTTGATATTTTTAAATTTATCACAATCTATGATTAAAAGAGTATCGGTTACGCCGCTTTTTTTATTTTTTATGCTTTGTTCTATTAAATTTTTAGTAGTTGTAGCATTGTATAGCCCCGTTAATCCATCCGTTTGGGCTTTGATAATAAGTTTTTCTTTTTCAGAGATTTCCTTACTAACGTTAATTAGTTTGCCAATTATATAGTATCTTTTTCTTTTTTCATCATACATAGTCGAATTAATAATTTTAAAGACACCTGACTTCTCATTGTCAACGGGAAGTCTTCTTGTAGTAGATATTTCATCAGAATTATTATCTAATACGATGTTCTTTAATATCTTGATTACTTTATCGAGATTTTCTTTTGATCCAAATAAAGACACAGATTTTTCGGACAATTTTAAGTGATCAGTTTTTACATTGTATTCAAACAGATATTCATCGGAAATTTGAGATAATAGCTCATATTTGGCGTTTTGTAGACTTAAGTTCTTTTTGCCACGAATATTTAAAACAAGACCAAATAGCAACAAACTAATTACTATAACAAATATGCTAATAATTGTTTTACCATAAGCGTCTATAATCATTGAAAATGTTATTTTTCTTTCAATTTGAGAGGATATATTTAAAACTAAGTGACTCAATTGGCTGTCCTCAATTGAGTCAATGGATTTATTTATAATAGAAAGTAATATAGGATTTTCCTCGATAAATCCTATAGAATACTCTCTGCTCTCTTTTCTTTTTGGGATTGTAATTATGTTTTTATAACCATTTTGCAACATATAAAATGCAAGGGAATATTCATTTCCATAGCCATAATCGGCATCGCCCCTTTCTACTGCATTTAATGTAGCCTCTCTTGAATTGTAATAAATAGTGTTTTTTTCTTTTATTCCATCTGGTAAGCTGGCGCCTTTTATAGATGCGTACGTTTTGTCTTCTAAGTTATTTGAATCCACAGAAGAATTTAAAAATATTATTGTTTCGGATTTTAAATAAGGACGTGATAAAATCATGCCCTGGGGAGCATACTGAGAGGTTATTCCAAAGATTATATCACAATTACTCGCAAAAACATCCTCGATTGACTCGTAAAGCTGATATTCAAATTGAAGTCCCGTCATCTCGCCTATATTATCAAGTATGCTTACAGCAATTCCTACTATTTCACCTTTTGAGTTTATATAGTGAAGAGGAGCCCCTCCATTAATGGAGCTTGCCTTTATTATTATTTTTTTATCTAAATATACCATTTCTTCTTCAGTCAAGGATAGTCCAGCAGCTACGGATGTAGTGCCTCCTATTAAACAAAAGAATAAAAGGAAACATTCTATCCAAAATTTTTTCATCCCCTCGTGATTATCCATAACGTTAGCCCTTGGCTTATTATTATTTTTGAAAAATTTATTTCCGGATAAGTCAACACCTGTATATTTATCCGTTTATTTTAAAGATCTTAATCTATAAGTTTACATAGAAAAAGCCTGACATAAAACAGCTGATATCTCGGCATTTCCTGCAAAAAAATATAAAGAGATAGCCGAAATGAAGGCCAAAGTAAAGGTAAAATCAAGCAACCGGGAGGGTATGTGTACCGCCACGGTGGTGAAATTTCCGGTGTATGATATCAAGACCCGGTAAATTTGTACCCTTTATTTTAAATATTGACAGTAGACCGCCCCATATAAGGGTCGTCTGCTGTTTTTTTTGCATGCCGTTCAGAAAAATATCAGACGCACCTTATGGGGCGCTGGCCAAATATTTATAGACTATCCGGTTGAATATTTACTGGTTGCTTATTAGAGCATGAATGATTGATAGCGAGGAATTAAGATAGTCTCCAGTTTGTTACAGGCAGATGTAAGGGAATCAATTTTTTTCAGGCGACGTGATTCAGACAGGGACTGTAAAATCATTCCAGGTGATGTCATGGTCTTTTGTATTACCATTCGAAGGCTGGAAGTGTTGCAGTTCTTTCGATGGATCACAGATGCAACCCCCATGTCTTTGGCCCGGGATGCAACCCCCGGCTGATCCCTTCCCCAGGGCACCAGAACCATTGGGGTGCCATGGTAAATGGATTTTATGACAATGCCGTGTCCGGCATGGCAGATGACAAGACTGCTGACTTGCAGGGCAATACTGTGGGGAACATAAGATTCCATGAAGACATTGTCGGGTTGTTTTGTAAACGGGAGCTGTCCATGCCCGGGGGGAAGTGTTACAAGCACCCTCAGCGCTTGATTTTCAAGTGCATCCAGGCTGGCCTGTACAATTTTTATCTCTTCCAACTGTGGGGCCGTGCTGATAGATATTAAAATCCATGGGGGGCCGGGTTCATGAAGATATGACGGAATCCGGCCTGGCATTTCCCAGAACAGTGGTCCGGTATAAAAATGGTTTGACGGAAGAACACCATGATCTCGGTCAAATATCGGATCCGTGGCATGGAGGACCAGTGTTGCTTTCTGGAGGGGGGGAAGCAACCAGTGTTCATACATTAATGCCCCGATAAAAGAGAAATCTTTCCTCCGGGGAAGGGTGTTTGTGTCTCCAAAATGAAAGCCGGGATTGACAAAACACCAAGGGCATTTTAATGTTTCGGCCATCACTCGTCCCAACTCTATGCATAATAGAGATCCGAGTATCCAGTCCGGTCTCCATTTCAACTTTTTTTCCACATACCTTGCCGTTTTTATGGCCCATTCCTGCAGTGGGTTAGGTGTCATGGGGGTGAGGGGTTCCCCCGTGGAAAAGATCTCTTGAAGTACCGGGTTGAAAAAAACGGACAGATCAAGCTGGGCAGGAAGACATAAAGTGGAAAGCCCGGCTGAAACTACTGCGGCTTTGGTACCTCCATCACACACCATCAACACATCATGCCCCCTATTTTTCATGCCAAGTGCCAGGGAAAGAAGTGGGGGCCAGTCGCCCCCTCCGCAGGAACTGATTAACCCCAGAATTTTCAGGGGACCCGATGTAAGTTCAGAGTGCATTTATCGTTTTCCATTATTGAGGTAATTTGACATAGGTGACGGAATTAGACTACTTTTTTTGAATTTTGATGTCCACAGATTGTTATGAATTGGTTGATTTCATAGATGAATGTATGCCATATAGTGGTTTAATATATTTTAATATGTAATATATACTGACTCTCTGTGAAGAGAGTCCTGGTTTTGCAACTGTCTATTGAAAAATTGTTAACTGTCAAACCATTACATATTTCAAGGAGATTTCAATGACAATAAAAGAAAAGGGTCTTGACAGAAAACTTGTCGGGGCTGTGTTGTCAAAGCTGGGTTTAGACGGGTTATCTCTGTCCAATGATTTGGAGGGATTAAAGGCTATTTATGGGGCATGGTGCAAAAAAATACCATTCGATAATATACAAAAACTTATTCATCTTGAGTCCGGGAGTCTGGCTCCGCTTCCCGGGAATGATCCCATGGTTTTTTTTGAAGGATGGCTTCGATTCGGAACGGGTGGTACCTGCTGGGCCGGCAGCAATGCCCTTTACAGCCTTCTTTTATCCCTTGGTTTCGAGGTTTGCAGGGTGACTGGGACCATGTTGATAGGATCGGGAGCACCCCCCAATCATGGAAGTGTTATTGTGAATTGTGATGGAGAACGTTTTCTGGCAGATACCTCCATACTGCACTCTACTCCCATTAAAATAGACGATAAACTGCCCACAAAAATTGATCATCCGGCCTGGGGCATTGATGGTTATCCGGACAAAAATAACTGGTATGTTCGGTGGAGAGCGTTTCATATGCTGGATGGATGCACCTGCCGTATTAATGATGCAATTGCCTCTCATAACACCTTTATGGCCTTAAATGAGGAGACACGAAAATGGGGACCCTTTAATTACTCCCTTTATTTTCGCATTAATCAGGGGGATACCGTTACCGGTATATCCTTTGGAGACAGGCTTTTCTTTGACTTTCGGGGCAATATAAAACGAACGCCCATGTCTCCTGAAGCACATCATCTTTTTCTTTCACAGGAGATGGGAATCAGCAGGGAAATTTTGGACAAGTTGCCTGCAGATAAACTCACACTGCCTTTTTCCGATTCTAAATAAATTTTTGCAACCAAAAACGAAAACAATCATGTGAGGATATATTGTGGTAAAACTTATCGGAATCACTGACAGTTTTCGTAAGAGGTTATACAATCCTGCATTGTTCAGAGCCATTGAGAAAATGTTTCCTCCGGGAGTTGAAATGGGAATATTTGCCTGTGATGGCGTATTGTTTGTATCTTCGGAATATAACCACAGCATTTCCGGGATATTGAAGAAAATCATTGCTTGGGTATCCCATCTGCTATTCAAATTCCCCATGGCCGGTAACCCTGGTGCAATTGGGCTTTGGTCCTGATGGTTCACCTGGGGCAGGGCTGATTCCACCCCAAAGTGGTTGATTTTGTGATTAAGCACAAAAACATATTGCCGTTTTCTTATTGCGTGTTATAATACATGTAATATTACATTGATATCGCGATAAATTTATAAATTTAATAAGGACAGATAAAATGAACGTATTTGTCGTAATGAGATTTGATCCCATGCAGTGTGGTGCATGTGGGAATGGACATCTTGATAAGATTTTTACAGAAAAAGAAGCGGCGGAAGAATATATTCAAAGATCAAACAGTCGCAGGGGTGTCAGCTGGCAAATAAAGGAATTCGTGGTGGAGGAGCCGGTAATGGTATGAGGTTATCGTGAAATTTTTTTCAAAAGGATTCTGCACTTTTGCCTTGGTGTGCTGGGGTTAGGCTTTAGGTTATGACCAACCCCGAATTTTTTTTAATTGGGGATATTTCACCATAACCAGTTGGAGCCCACACTCATGGTGTTGGTAACGGATTGAACCCCTTCAACCTGTTCCGTGATAGCGGCAACGGCGTTCATCATCTTATGGGAGGCCACATCGCCGCTGATGCTGACATGGCCCCTGCAGCAGGAGACTTGAACACGCACTGACCGAGTGGGCTTGTTGTGCGTAAGTGCGGCCCACACCCTGGCGATGGTAAGTTCATCTCCAGACACCTCATTATCTTCTTCTCTGTTTTGAAAGGCGTCCTGTTCCAAGGTTTTGGCAATAATTTCCGCTGCTCCATTGATGGTAATATTATCCAGATTGATCACCAGATCAAAACTTGCAGGATCGTTGACTTCCACTCCCCATACCGTACGACCCCAGTGTGCCCTGTCGTTGTCCATTTCCTGGATATGATCAATGGCCTGTTCCCGGGACAGCCCTTTATTATTCATGGCATGTTCAATGCGATATTCCATGCCGGCAATGACTTTTACCCGAAGCAGGCGGGGGATATCCTGCAAGAGAAGTTGTCCTGCAAATCCATGGTAAACCATATCATAATTATTTTCACGGCCCAGTTCCAGAATGGCGGCTCTTACATATTTAACATTTATTATATTTTGTTTTGCGTTGAGTCCCAGGGGGCCCGGAGCATGCAGAATGGAGTTTCTCAGTTTTTCTTCGCTTACATCAAATATTTCTGCTGCCCGTTTAATCAGCATTTCACGGCTGACACAGATGTAGTTCATATGTTTTGCAAGGGCTTCGGCAACGGCTTTACCACCGCCGAAGGTACCCCTTGAAATGGTGATGATTGCCATTTTATTGATTTCCTCTTTGGGTTTGGAGAGCAGGTAAACCTATCTGTCGGATGATAAGTGCCAGTACGGCTGACAATGTCAGCATGGATATGATCAGAAGATAAGAGATGTCTGGTTTACCGGTGATGTCCCGGATCAGACCGTTGACCCAGGGCATGATTAAACCGGCGCTACCAAATGCGGTGAAAAGCCATCCATAGTTGAGTCCGAAATTTCTTATCCCGAAATGATCTTTACATGCTGCTGGAAAAATCGTCAAGTTTGCGCCGTAATTTAATCCGATCATGAAGACTACCATGAGTATTACGGGCCATGAAGCCCCGCCGTTCCGGGTCAATCCGTACAGGATACCGATGACCGAGGCCTGGCAGAGAAATGCACCGCAAAGGGTGAGTGGACGACCTATTTTGTCTGAGAGAAGACCTCCAATAATACGGCCAAACGTATTGCCAAGGGAAAGCACTACCACTGCCAGAAAGGCCCATTGGCCCAGGGCCTGTCGGCCAAAATCTGCAGCCACACTGATGAAAACCAGGCCTGCCGATGCCCCGGAAAAGTACATGAAAAATAACAACCAGAACTGGGGTGTGGCCATCATCTGTTTCCAGTTGAACTCCTGGAGTGTGGGGACACTTGTCTTAGAATACCGGGACATGGGCACAAATCCCGGGGGGGGATTGTAGACAAACCATGACAGGCATAGAACAGCAATCCATATGGTGATGCCAAGGGTGATCATGGTGGCACTGATTCCGGGCATAACCACGCCCTGGGCGGTGGTGGTGGAAAAAAAGTTTAACAGCCAGGCCGTGAAAGGGGCCAGGGGCAGGGGGGCCAGCCCCGAACCTGCAACCACCATTCCCACGGTGATACCTGTTTTTTCAGGGGGAAACCACTTCATGGCAGCCGGGGTTAAAGAGGCGTAGGCAAGGCCCACACCGCTTCCGGTGATGATACCGAAGCCGATAACAAAGGCGGGTAAAGAAGATCCACCCAAACCGGCAACAATGCATCCTGCACCTCCCAGCAATCCCCCCAGCATGATGGCTGGACGGGGGCCGAATCGGTCCTGAAACTGTCCGGCAGGCACCATGATAAAGGAAAAAATAACGGCCATGGTGGAGTAGGGCAGGGCTTTGTCTGCATTGGACCAGCCCCATACGTCGGGAATACCGCCTTTGATGACACTCCATACATAAAGAATACCAAAAACAAGACCCAGGCCGGCTGCGGCAAAGGTAACCACCCATCCCCTGGAAAAGGAGATGGTAATGTGTGTATTGCTGTGATGCATATTAAATCAATCCTGGTTTATGGCTAAAAAACAAATATTTACAAAAAAAAAGCTCATGGGGGATTTCAGAGTGTTATTGTCATGTTGATATTTTGACATCACACGACAAAGCCCTGACATCCCACATGAGCAAAATAAAAAACCCCTGTTTAACACGGGTGCCATCTATTCCACAAGCGGATTTTTTGTTTTTCAGACATCCTTCTCATCTCCCCACAAGCAGGAGATTTTGTACCAGATTCAGATCAACTCATTAAATGTGACGGGTGGCCCATGCTGTGACCAATCTCATTTTTTTTAATCTTGAAACCCATGGGTACCCCGGATGGCATCGGCGGCCAGACGTCCTTGGATATAAAGGGAAAGGGCTGCAATGGCCTTATCGCATACGGTGAACACAGGCACCCCGTTATCCATGAGTGCATCCCGTAACGGATCATAAAGTCGTCCGCCATCTACCACGGCCACAATGGGGATATTCACCTCCTGGGTGAGCTGGATCATCAAGTTCTTGATCCCCTTTTCATGGTTCATGTCATAGTGGGGCAGATCGGTGACTGCCAGGGTTTTCATGGCAGGAGACATGGGGTCCAGGCTCACCACAACGGCATCCACGTTGGGATCATCGGCCAGGGCTCTTGCCACCAGAGTGTGGGTCTCATCATCGGCGGCGGGGTTGATATCCAGGGGGTTGGACAGGGTGACAAAGGTGGAGAGATTTTTTTTTGCAAGAAGGGTGATAATGGTGTGCCGGGTGCTGTCTTCAAACCGGGCCAGGGTCATGTGAAAATCATCGGACTGGATGGAGTCCGCCATGCCCACGGCTTCAAATCCGGCACCACTCACCGCGGCCAGGCGATTACCGTTGACGGCTTTGTGGCTGAGATTTTCAGATAAGAGTAAGAGTTCCTGAAATTCAGAAAAGTTTCTGGCCACAATGGCACCGGCCTGGCGAACACAGCTTTCGCACACCATGTAATCGCCGGCAAGAGAAGCGGTATGACCACTGGTGGCAGCCTTTCCCTCCAGGGTCCGTCCGGCTTTGTAAAAGATCACCTCTTTACCTTGAAGGACGGCCTCTCGTACGGCTTTACAGAATTCAAGGCCGTCAAGATCATTAAAGCCTTCTGCGTACACGGCAATGACATCGATTTCTTCAGATGTTTTAAAGTACTGAACCATGTCCCCCAGTGTCAGATCGGTCTGGTTGCCCATGGAGATCATGTATCCTGGTTTTAATTCCGGGCATTGGTTGCTTCTGTGGAGCATGAAGGCCCCGCTCTGGCTGATGAGGGCGGCCCGGCGATATTTTCGGGTTCGATCCTTGGGCAGTTTTTCTTCGGGGATGAACCAGGTGTCATATCCCCCGGGACCGGACACAACCCCCATGCAGTTGGCCCCCAGAAACACTGGTCCTCCTTTTTTGGTGCCGTGGATCTCATTGATTTTTGACATCACTTCAAGGGCTATCTCTTTACTGTCCTGGGTTTCCCCCATGCCCCCGGGGATGAGCATGACACCATTTGCGGCGTCCAGACGGATGATCTTATCCACCAGATGTGGTACCTGGGAGGCCCCCACGGCAACGATGAAGAGATCCAGTTTTTTATCCAGGACGCCAAGATCGGGTATGCAGGTAATGCCGTCAATGTCCTTTACCCCTTCGCGTAGAATCACAATGTTTTTCCGGGGGAATCCTTCGGCCAGGATATTATCAAGAATGATGCGTCCGAAGTTCTTTCGGGTGGCAGAAACCCCAATGATACCGATGGTTTTCGGATGGAGCAGCTGATGGATTTTGGCGATGGGACGGGCGGTTTTGATGTTTGATGCCCTGGTGAAGCGACACATGCCATCCAACGGTACCATGAGATAGTCGGTGAAGGCAAAGGGGTTAATTTCCAGTTCTTCAATGACAAAAGGAGCCTCGGGGTTTGCCTGGGAGTAGAAATTGCCCATCTGGATGAAACTTTCAAAGCATTCGATGAGCTGCTCGTCGGTGACAATGCGCCGCTGTCCCCTTGTTAGACCTGCCATTTTACGATAGGAGATGGTCTGTTTAAACAGCTGGAAGAATGACTGTCCGTCGTTCATGGCCGTGGAGGCAGCCATAATGGCCTGGCCTTTTCGGAATCGTTGGGCATAGAGTTCCGTGTCGGTCCCCCCAAGTCCTGCGCTGATTACGGTGCCAAATTCCCGGGAATGTCGCAGTCCTACAATGAGTTCATTGCCAAAGGCAGAGGAGTCCGGTGGCATGAACTGCACCTGGAGAATCCCCTTGAGATCCCGGCTGATGGCTGCCGTCAGTGCCTCTCCAGACAGCCCTTTGTACGGGGCAGGGGCTGCATGGGGCTGGGCCTGGATCCAGGCGGTGTAGTTCTCCGGCACTTCATAGAGCATGCGGCGGACGGCGGATCGAATGGCATTGCTTTCCTTCTTGACGATGCGTACCCCTCCCACTTCGGTCTTGTGGATGATGGTGGGGGAGACGATTTTCAGAACGGTTTTTTCTCCGGGAAAGGCACAAAGCTCTTCGTCGGAGGGGCGTGCCCCCCGGGGAATGAAATTGCACTTGGGCGGCGTTTCCGAACCGGAGCGGGACAGGAGAGAGTAGACTTCATACTCATATAGAAAATTCCGGTCTTCCTGGTCCGCCTGGATGAGCATCTGGCTAATACTGTCAAAATCTATAGGAACGTTCATGGGACTCTCCATATCTCATATTATTTCAGGTGATCACAGAAATGCGTTTGATGTCAATGTTTGGGCTGGTAATGTAAATGTTTGGTCAGTGCCCCATAATTTATGCTATTATTTACCATTTTTTACAATGGGCATGTCTTATCGGACACAACGAAGATAGGGTCGTAGACGCAGAGCCAAATGGCATTATGCCGCTCCTCCCCCGACGGGCAGTGGGCCCGGACCGGAACTGTAGATAGCTCGATTGTCCGGATCCTATTGCCCGTCGAGGGAGGGGCTCTGCTGAGGTAGACTTGAAGGCTACCTTTTCATATAAAACCCACATGGCACTAATCACCAGCCACAACGAATAATGAAAAAGTAGTTGCTGTTAAAATCCAGTACCAAGTACCCAAAACCCAGCACCTTCTTTTTCATATAAAAGAACTGCAAGACACCCCCTGAGCATTTAGTTCAGGGGGTGTTGACGTATTACACCAGTTTTGCACCGGCATTGAAGGCAGCAAAATTGCTGTTCCAGATGCCCGGTTTGGGGCTGACATTTTTCAGGGCCTGGAGCCATACTTCCCGGGGGATGGTATTAAAGGGCTCAAGGGCACTGAGGGCTCCCAGCATTACCACATTGGCGCTTTTACCGGTGGAATCTCCCAGGCCAATGGCGATGTCTAAAATATTAACCTTGATCACATTGAATCCTTCCAATTGCTGGTTGATCATCTCATCGGTGGGATAATCGGTGGCAGCAAATCCCTGGGGAATCACCCGGGTGTCTGCCATGAGCACCACTCCGCCGGGTTTGAGTGCCGAGATAAAACCGGGCCTCAACGATTCACTTTTTTCCATGACAATGAGACTGTCGGCGGTTCCCGGAAGAATTTGGGGGCTGAAAACAGAGCCACAGCCAAAGGTGCTGATGACGGGGCCTCCCATCTGGGCCATGCCATGGGTTTCTCCTTTGAGAATATTGTCTTTGTCATATCCGGCCAGGAAGGCCATCTGGGCCAGCACCTTACCGAAAAAGAGATTTCCCTGGCCGCCCACGCCGCGGATGGCAAGGGATAATCGCCCGGGAATGGTCGTTTTATCAAAGTCAGGGATTTCAATGGATTCCGGGGCCGCTTCCGGTGCATTTTTGTCTTTTGACATGCGTGTCGATGGGGCTTCGGTGGCAATGGAAATGGCACCTGTAGGGCACATCTGCAGACAGGCCGGGGTTTTGGAAACACATCCCGAGCACAGGTTGTTCCAGACCGGGTGATCATTTTCGTCATACTCAATTCCGGAGCAGATGTTGCAGGTGCCGCACTCTTTGCATTTATCCACATCAACCACCAGTTTCTGGCCGTAGTCACTTTTGGGAACCTTTCGGATACAGGTTCCCTTGATGACGATGATGGTGAAAACGCCTTCTTCTGCTTGCTTCAAGGCACTTTTCAGGGCCGTTCGAATGGCCTTTAAATCATAGGCATTCACCACTACAACCGGGGCACCTTCTCCTTTCAGGGAGGCAACCAAATCAAATTTGTTGGGCCGGCCCTGGTAATTCACCGGAGATGCCGGGGAATTCTGGCCACCGGTCATGGCGGTCCATTCATTGTCCAGCACCACCTTTACACCGGGGATATTTCGGTAAATGGCATTGCGGGTGGCATCCATGCCGGAATGGCATTCCGTGGAATCTCCCAGAACGCTTAAGCATTTGCTGACGGATTCGGGTTTAGAGGTGACGTACCCGGTGCGTTTACTTTCACTGGCACCCATTGCCACACCGGTGTCCAGGGCATTGAGAAAATAGAGAAGGGAGTTGCATCCAATGTCTCCGAAGATGGCTTCCAGGGCTCCGCGTTTTTTCATTTTTCCCACCACATTGGCAAACAGGGCATAGGGGCATCCGGCACAGATCATGGGGGGGCGGGGAACCGGGACAGCTGCCACGGCCAGTGCATCAATCCTGTGGCCCAGGAGGTCGGCAATGGTTTCCGGTGTCCATTCGGTTACAGAGCTATTAATGGCTTTGCCCTTGACGTCAAGGCCATCCTGGAGACAGGCCTCCTGGATGAATCGATACCCGTCTTCAATGACAAAAATCTCTCCATCAATGCTGTCATAAAATTGTTTGATAAGCCCCATGGGAAGGGGATTGGTAAAGGCAAGGGACAGGATGTCGAGATCCGGTTCAAACTGTTTTTTGTACTCTTCCAGGAATAAGGTGTTTACCCCGTGGGTAATGACGCCCCGTTTGCCCGCCCCTTTTGTCCACAGATTCAGGGGGGATTCTTCCACCATTTTCTGCAGCCCCGGGAGACGCTCTGCATGGATTTTGTTGTAATTGGGACGGGTGAGGTTGGGAAGACAGTTATAATTGTGGATGTCTTCCATGACAACGGGTTCCCGTTGTTCTTTTTCCATGAGGGAGATCAGGCCTTCACTGTGGCACAGGATGCCGCTGGCCAGGATCACCGTGGAGGTGTTGAACTCCCTGCCGATTTTTACGGCAATGGACGCTGCCTGGTGCATTTCCTGGTGGTTCCGGGGTTCAAACACCGGTACAAAACAGCTCTTCAAGGTATATTTGGGATCAATGACATGCTGGGTGGAGCTGGGGGCAAAATCGCTTGCCAGGAAATAGATCAATGCCCCCCGGGGCTGGGTGAAATGAGAGACACTGGTCACCACGTCTCCGGCCTGGAAAAATCCCGGGATTTTCATGGTGACCACGCAGTCTTGACCGGCCAGGGAATGGCCGTGACCCACGCCGGCGGATACGGCCTCATTGACGGACCAGTTGGCACTGATCAGATCTTTTACGTGGGAAAGCCCCTTGTCTATTACCTCGGTGCTGGGGGTGCCGGGGTATCCGTCCACGGCATGGATACCTGCCCTAACGCATCCCACGGCAAAGGCAATGTTGCCCTGAAGTACATGTGTTTTACCGGATTCGTCTGTACACATCTGTTTGATGGGGTTCATTTCACTGCTCCTTTTTTTGTCTATTAAGAATGATGTCGTTGAAATTTCGTGCTTGATCTCGCCCCCAAGTATCTGGTGTTATAGTCAAACATGAATTTTCCATCACAGTTGATTTTAAAAGTATGACCTTTTAACAAATATAAACACCTTTTGTCAATAAATATGCATTAAAATAAGTTGAAGAAAATATTCTTTTTATGAAAAAATAGGGGGTTTTGTAGGCATGGTGTGTTCCAACTATTTGTTTATATAGTAGTATGTATATGTTATCTGTGGGTGTGTGGAGTTAGTCTAAAAGAGACAGTTAAGATGTAAATGTAATTTTAAAAGTATGATTTTAAAGACGTTGTTTTGCCATCTGTATGGAAGGGGGCACTTTTTGTCTTGAGGCTACGGTTATATAAGAGTTAATGGCCTTTGTAAATATCCTTTGCTACACCACAATTTACAGAATATTCTGGACCTCACCATGTACTTTATAGTATTGTCTGACTTTAAAACCTCAGCGGAGCCCCCCCAAGGAGCAATAGGAACCTGCCAATTGAGCCGTCTACGGTTTTGGGCCGGGTCCATTGCCCCTTGGGGGGGCGGCATGATAGCATTTTAAATATTTGTTGTGTCCGCTGGGACATGCCCGTTTATATGAAAAAACAGGAACTGGGTACTTGGTGTTGAGTACTTGCTTCTGACAGTAGCTGCTTTTTCATTGTTTGTTGTGGCATATGGTTACAGCCATGTATGTTTTATATAAAATGTGAATTGATCAGGATAATTATATATGATGGATAAACAAAAAGAGATAAAAGGCTCCCCCTCCCGGTTTCAGGAGATTGTCAACACCATAAAGAAAGACATTCTGCTCCAGCGGTATCGTCCAGGTGATGCCCTTCCACGGGAGGATGATCTGGCAAAGGATTTTGGTGTGGGTCGCTCCCTGATCCGGGAATCCCTTGGGGTGCTTAAGGCCCAGGGATATCTTGAGGCCAGGCGGGGCAGTAGCGGTGGTACCTTTGTGTGTGATTTGCTTCAATCCCAGGGGATGACCACGTTACTGGCAGATCTTGTGGTAATGCGTTCCATGAGTATCAAACATTTGTGTGACGTTCGGATTCTCATTGAGCCCGAGGCCGCTCGAATGGCTGCCCTTGAGGCATCCCCTGCTCAGTTGCAGCATCTTGGGGATTTTGTTTTCAAGGGCTTGAATGCAACGGATCTTAAAGAGCGCATAGCCCTTGATGTGGAGTTTCATAATCAGATCTGTGAGTTGAGTGGAAATCCATTTTTTTCACTTCTCATGCGCAGCATGATGGGCTTTCTCCAGCAGTTTCTTGAAGTACTGGATCACAGGGACAGCTATCTCCACGATGAGAACAGCCACAGCATCCTCTACGATGCCATCTCTTCCCGGGATCACCAGCGTGCTTTTGAAACCATGTATAGCCATGTGGTGACCATGAAGCAGCGCTTCTGTGATCTTGAAAAGGAGTTCCTAACTATCAACACCCAGCGGTTGCAGGGATAATTTTGATGGGTAGATCCTAATGGAATTATCTACGCCCAATCCGTCTACCCAGCGAGAAAATGATACCTACAATCCCCATTACCGTGTAAATTTGCAATGATATTTGCATGCTTTTTATGAACTGTTCCATATTCTCCTGGTTTACCGCCTGATCCCCCAGATAATGGGTGATGATCACCGTAACGATGGCCATGCTCACCAGCATGCCCTGGGTGCGCATGGTTCCCACCATGCTGGAGGCGGTGCCATAATATCGGGGTTGGACACTGGACATGATGGCGTTCATGTTGGGAGTGGAAAAAAGTCCGAATCCGATCCCTTGAAGAATGAGCATGATAAGAATGACGGCAATGGAGGTTGTCATTCCCATAAAGGATGCCAGGAAAAGCCCCACTGTGCACGTGGCCATGCCAAGAGTGGCAATCCATGTTGCGGGATATACGTCTGAAAGTCGACCGGCCAGGGGAGAGAGCATGGCCTGGGTCAGTGGCTGCACCATCATGATAAAGCCTGCGGTCTGGGCAGAAAATCCCTTTGTATACTGCAGATAAAGTGAGAATAAAAAGATAATGCCAAAGGAAGCGGCATAGTTGATCAGAGTTGCAATATTGCTCAGGGTGAACGTCAGGTTGTGGGTGAGCAGATGTACATCTATGAGGGGGAACTTTGTTTTTTTCTGAATCTGAAAAAATAGTACCAGCCCCAACAGCCCCACCAGAATTACAATCCAGGCCCCCTGCATTTTATTTATCTGGGTCATTCCCGCGATGAGAATGGACAGGGCCAGGGTAAATACAACAGAACCCTGCCAGTCAAAAGTATCGCCCTTTGAATCAGCCCATTCTCCGTGCAGACGGGTCAGTGTGAGCATCAGTGCTGTAATCTGCACCGGCAGCATGAAATAAAAAATCCAGCGCCATCCCATGTGGGTGACCATGACCCCGGCAAGGGTGGGACCTGCTGCAAGACCCAGATAGATGAAGGCCACTACTATGCCCATGGCCCTTCCCCGTTTTGATTCGGGAAATACGGAGGTGAGGATGGCAAAGCTGGTGGCGGTGATCATGGCAGCCCCGATACCCTGGAACAGTCGAAATAAAATAAAGGTGCTTATCCCCATGCAAAGGGGAATTGCCAGGGTGGAAAGGATGGACACCACTGTGCCGGCAATGAATATACGTTTCCGGCCATGGATGTCGGCAAATCGGCCTGCAGGGAGCATGGTTATGGAAACGGCCAGGATGTACATCATCTGTATTAATCCCAGCTGCATGGCACTGGCCTGGAACTCATGACCGATCACCGGCAGGGCAATGCCCACGGAAGAGGACATGAAGGGGGTGAGAAACTGAACGCTGGCAACGATGAATAGTACTGCGCCGGGGGAACTGTCAGCATGTGCTGATTGTGTGGGGTGTTTCATCGGGGTGAAAACCTTAATTAAAATGGTGTTTTTGTGTATGAAAAAGCAGGTGCTGGTTTCATGGATGCTGGCCAAATATTTACATTGCCAATCCGAATATTTAAGAACCAATGCATCCTGCATTTCTTCAACAAGTTATTTTGACAAGTGAATTGCCAGATCCGGCCCTTCTCCTGATATGGCATCATAAATGTCCACATATTCATAATTATTTTCGATGTAAATTCCTGTAGATTTAACACTTCTGGTGACTACTCCCCAACTAAGCAAAAGCTATAGTTGTGGCATCTTGGAGAACTAACTCCTGAGACTGTAGCCCCAGTCTCAATATATTAATAGCAGCATTGTGGTCTCTGTTTAAAACAAGACCACAATTAGAACATCTGTGGGTACGAATGGAAAGACTTTTCTTTACAATCTTTTTTGTAATTTCCCAAGTTTCTTTTCATTGGCCCGGAAAATCTTTGGTGGTTTAACAGAGTTACCTTCTGAATCATAGTAGAAGTCGTTCAGGCCAAGGTCAATCCCAAGGAAGGTGGTTGGGTTCTGTTTAATCTCTACTTCAATATTGTCTTCGAAGGAGAAACAGACAAACCATTTACCGGCTTCCTTTGAAACGATCAGGGTCTTAATACATCCGCTTTCAGGGATATAAAAGATTTATATGCTAAATCAAGCCTTGCAAGAATATTCTGGAGAACTTGAGAGTGTACCGATTTAAACCATGGTCTTTCTTCTTTTAAAAGCGTTAGTTCGTTTATCTGATCAAACTTGCTAATTGGGACACCATGGTTCTCATAAAGCCAGATCCTGTCATCCAAAGCCCAGTTATACAAATGCCGACACATAGAGAACTGGTTCTCCAAGCGAGATATTTGGGCTTTCGTTGGATAGATTCTGTATTTATGGGTTAGTATCAAATTAGCTCCTTATTTTATTGACTTTTTTAACTTCGAGTGTATCATATATCTTGCTTAGTATCAAGATAAATTTTGAAGATATAAGGTGAGAATTGAATCGAAATTATATACATATAGCCACTGCGTATATGAACTGATATACCATTTGGTGTTAGTCAGTAAATATCGAAAAAAATGCTTTTCAGATGAGGTTCTTAAATTCGCAAAAGTTACATTCAAAGATCTCTGTAAAAAATGGGATATCAAGTTAATTGAATTTAATGGAGAAGCTGACCACGTTCACTTATTGTTTCCAGCTTACCCAAATTTGATAGAGTTGTAATAAAAAAATATGAGAATATCGAATATTTTAAAATCGTTATGAGTAATAGTTAAAAACAACCAAACCAAAACTGCAAAGCAATGTAAACTGAGGAATGAATTTGACCAGATGGGAAAATCAAGGAAAAGGTTGATACCTATCCATCCCCCACCAAGCTTTGCTATGGAAGAGGTATTTCGGTATAAGAAGATAAAATTTTCAAGGAAATCCCTGATGAGGGTCATGGTACGGATGAAAAGTATAGAGCCTGTTAAAAAAAATCAAGCTCTAATATCATATAGCCCCGTTGCTGAAATAAAAATCAGAAACGATAAATATGTATCTTTAATTATTGAAAGGTAAAGGGTTATTCCCCGACTGCTTCCTTTACGGCAAGTGTTGAAAGCCATTCTTTTTCAAGCATGAGCATGGCAGTACAGACGTGGTTGACATGACTTCGGGTCAGCTCAACCACTTTTTTTTCATCTTTTTCTTTTATGGCAGCGTAAATAGCTGCATGGTCCTGGTCGTCGTGAATGCGACGATCAGAAGGTTTAAAAGTTTTGATGAAATTTCTGGTAAAATCCAGGATGGTTTCCATGAATCTTGTGTACAACGGATTATTGGCCATTTCCACAATTTCCTGGTGAAACTCCACATTCAGCTCTATTCGGCGATGGTGATTCCGGGTGGATTGGGTTTCGCTCAATATTTGTCCCAGCATTTCTATTTGACCTTTTGTTCCATTAACTGCAGCCAGCCTGAAAATTTCTGGTTCCATGAACAGCCGTACCTGGGTGAGATCTTTTATGGATATTTTTCCCATGAGGATAAGATCTTCCAGATTGTCAGAAAGCGATATGGTTTTAAGATCCGTTACGTAGGTTCCCCCTCGGCTTCCCCGCCTGATTTCAAGAAAACCCTGCATTTGAAGCACCCGCAGTGCCTCCCTGATCACCGGTCGACTTACCCCCATTTGACTTGAGAGTAAATTTTCATTGGGAAGGGATTCTCCGGGTTTAAGTTTACCTGAGAAAATTAATTTTTTAAGAGAGCTGATCACTTCAGTATAAAGGTTGCCGGGTCGTGCCAGGCTTTTGATTTTATTTGTCATCATTTTTCTTTTTTACTCTTTTTGACATTGCCGCTTAGTTGGGTGTTTCCATTCCTTCCGGCCTGTATGGTTTTTCAAATCGGAATTTTATTTTTTTAAAAGAACTTGACAAGTTTATACCATAGTGCTTATAAAATGTCAAACGTAAGACATATAGTATTGTCGGGGTTAAATGATTTTCAGCATCAATCATGTCGGGTACCAACATGAAGCGAAATACTTTTTTAACATGCGATTCTGGAAAGGCCTATGAAATTGGCCTTGAAATAAGCCAATGATTAAAACTGCCCCAGGTTATGACTGTGGGCGCATTCCCATTTTCTCAGTTGTCGTAGCGATGTGGTCAGACTTGCGTTATTTGCATTATCGGTGCTTTTGGCGTTTTCACAGGCAGTGGTCTCCAACACCAATAGCACAATAAGGCAATCGCAGGTATTTGCATCCTCGATTTCTTGTAAATGCCCCCATCAGGGCGATTTCATATAACCCTTATAGAAAGGAAAAAAAATGAAAAAATGTGTATTCATGATCATTACCTGTGCAGTTGCTTTAACTTTTTGCAGTACGGCATCAGCCAAGATGAACCTGAAGTTCGGATTGGTGCCCCCCCCCAGTCATCCCCATGCCATTGCCGACCAGGCATTTGCCGATTATGTCAAAGCCAAAACCAATGGCGAGATTACCATTGATGTGTTCCCCATGGGGCAACTGGGTGGTGAGCGTTCCATGGTAGAACAGGTGCAGATGGGGACGTTGGATATGGCTGATATTACAACAGCGGTATTGTCAAATTTTGTACCCCAGACAGCCCTGATAGACCTTCCCTTTTTATGGCCCTCAAGGGGTGTTGCCTACGCTGTTCTGGCAGACTCAGAATTCTGGAAAATCATGTCCGATCTTTTTCCTGCAAAGGGAATGGTGGCATTTGGATATGGACAGAATGAATTCCGGGATTTGACCAATACCAAGCAGGAAATAAGAACACCTGCTGACGTAAAAGGATTAAAAATTCGTGTGCAGGAGAGTCCGGTTTTCCTTGAGACCTGGAGTGCCCTGGGAGCCAGTCCTGTTCCAATGCCATTTCCCGAGACTTACAATGCGCTGCAGACAGGTGTTATTGATGCCCAGGAGAATCCCATATTAACTTCTATTTTGATGAAGTTTACGGAAGTTTGCCCCTATGCAACGGTATTGCAGTACAGCCTTACCGAAACCATTAAAATGGTTAATGTGGATGTGTGGAATCGTCTGACCCCGGAACAGCAGCAAATTTTTAGAGATGGTGCCCAGATTGCCATCAAATCCAACCGTGAAGCGACGCTGAAAACCATGGGTAAATTGACCAGAGAACTTGAAGCTAAGGGCAAAGTTAAGGTAGCCCGTCTGACCCCGGAAGAGCGAGATGCCTTTCGCCAGGCGGTTCAGCCTGTTTACGATAAATTTGAAAAAAAATTGGGAAATATTCCCAACAAAGAAGAATATGGGCAATTTGCAGGCATGAGTTATCTTAAAATGGCCGAAGAACTGATCAAACAATATCAATAATTAGAATCTGAACAGAGACAGAGAGCGGTGACGATGCCGGAATGCCGCTCTCTGTCGTTAAAGACGTTAACTCAAGGAGATGTGGAAGATGGAAAAATTGTTCAAGGTCCTCAGTAACATAGAGGAGCTTTTCATCGGGTATGCCCTGTTGGGCCTTGCCATCATTGCAACCCTACAGGTGGTGTTACGGTATACTTTTGGAATTGCCTATGACTGGGTGGATGAAGGTTCCCGGTACATGATCATTTTGATCACATTTATGGGTGCGGCCGTGTGTGTGAAATATGGCACCCACTTTGGCATGGATGCCCTGGTGCAATACGTTCCCAATCGGGTGAAACACCTCCTTAAGGTCATTGCTAATCTGGTTTCCGCCTTTTCCATGTTTGTGATATTTTATTACAGCTGGATACAGATCTGGAAATTGAGTCGGTTTGGTGCCACAACGCCCTCCCTTCAGATACCCATGTATATCCCCTATCTGCCCATCGGTATTTTTACCCTTGTCATTGCCATTCGATTTTTGATCCAGGCCTTTAAACACGGTCGCAGCATGGTAAATAATTCCCCCTTTGAAACAACGATGGGAGTTCACTGATGATTGCATTCATGGTCTTTCTGTTTATTGGTTTGCTTGTGATTTCAACGCCCATTGCCATCATTTTGTTGACAGTGACCGGTGCCACACTGCAATTTTTTCTCCACATTCCACTCCAGGCCCTGATTCAGCAATTGTTTAACGGTATGGATAACTTCATTTTGCTGTCCATTCCTTTTTTTATCCTGGCCGGAAATATCATGGCCCAGGGGTCCATTTCCAAACACCTGGTGAAGTTCATGCAGCTTATTGTAGGGAACATGCCAGGTGGCATGGCTATATCTTCCATTCTTGCATGTATTTTTTTTGCCGCCATCTCCGGCTCCAGTCCGGCCACGGTTATTGCCATTGGTTCCATTATGATACCGGCTCTTGTGAAGTATGGGTATGATGAAGAGTTCAGTATAGGGCTGCTCACGGCTTCCGGGTCCATGGGAATTTTAATTCCCCCCTCCATACCCATGGTGCTTTATGCACTTGTGATGAATGTGTCCGTTGGACGGATGTTTCTTGCTGGTGTTCTACCGGGTATCGTCATCGGTGGCCTTTTGATCTCTTATTCCATTTTCAAGGCAAAAAAGAACAAGTGGGATACGCCCATGGACATCGATCGTGCCGAGACCATTCAACTTGTTAAAACCGCTTCCTGGGGAATTGCCATGCCCATTATTGTTTTGGGTGGCATTTATCTTGGCATTTTCACCCCCACCGAGGCAGCGGCCGTGTCTGTGGTGTATGCACTGCTTGTTGAATTGTTCATCTATAAGGATTTAAAACTGGAACAGTTTCACCACATTTTAAAAGAGTCTGTGGTACTTTCCTCTGCCCTTTTGTTTATCATTTCCTGTGCCATGACCTTTATCTGGCTGTTAACCCGGGAGAAAATGCCCGCCATAGCAGCGGAATTTCTGGTAAGCCATATTCACAATAAATATTTGTTTTTATTTATCATAAATATCTTCATGCTCCTGGTGGGATGTGTGATGGATATCGTGTCCGCCATCATTGTTATCTCCCCCATTTTAATGCTGGCACTGCAGGCCTTTGATATCGATTTGATCCACTATGGCATTATCATGATTGTGAATATTGAACTTGGGTTTCTAACCTTTCCCTTTGGACTGAATCTCTTTGTGGCCATGGGCATAACAGGGAAGTCCCTTACCCAGGTGGGTCGGGCCGTATTTCCCTTTCTGATCATTTTGTTCATTGGACTTTTGCTGATTACATATATCCCCCCCATTTCCATGTTGCTACCAAAAATGATGATGCCGTGATATACAGGATGGCTAAATTTTGGGGGGAATCTCTCTCAAATTGTTTGCTTTAATAACGGGCATGTCCTGACGGACACAACGAATTATGAAAAAGCAGTTGCTGTTAATGCCCAGTACCAAGTACCTAGAACCCAGTACCTGCTTTTTCATATAAACAAACTGACTGCTTCAGTTGATGTTAAAAAAAATTGTCAGAGATTAACAGCAAGAACCACTACACTTAAACAGGAGGTGGCAATTCCTCCCCTGAGCTAAAGATTCGGGGGTTTCCTTGCCACAAATTCTATGAATATGAAAGATGAACAATTAAGACAAGGGCTGCTCCAGGCGTTGGGAGCAGCAATTCAAGGAGAGGTCCGTTTTGATGGGATCTCACGACAGCTTTACAGTACCGATGCCTCGGATTATCAGAAACTTCCTCTGGGGGTGGTGGTTCCCGCCACCATAGATGATGTCTGTGCAGTTGTGGACATCGCCGCAAGATACGATGTTTCCATTATTCCCCGGGGGGGTGGCTCCAGTCTTTCAGGCCAGACAGTGGGGCCGGGGATTGTCCTTGATCTTTCAAAATATCTTAATCATATTCTTGACATCAATGTTCAAGAACAATGGGCTGATGTGGAAAGTGGGGTGGTGCTGGATGTGTTGAATGCAGCCCTTATGTCCCATGGGCTCATGGTGGGTCCTGATCCCTCCTCCAGTGCTGTTGCCACCCTTGGGGGCATGACCGGTAATAACTCCACCGGATCACACTCCATAAAATATCGCATGATTGTGGACCACATCCATGAGGTGGATGTGGTGCTCTCCGATGGCACTAAAGCCACCCTGGGACCCAAAACCCCTGAAGAGGTGGCAGAATTGCTGGAACAGTCCACGGCAGAGGGAACCTTGTACCGGGGAATGCGTGAGATATTAAGAGAGTATAAAACCGACATTGAAACGGGGTACCCGGATACCTGGCGTAACGTGGCCGGATATAATCTAAAACGCCTGCTGGAGGATCAAGAGGCCGGGAAGCCTTTGAACCTAATGCCTCTGGTGGTGGGGGCAGAAGGGACCCTGGCCGCCATTACCCGCATTCGTGTGGGGCTGGTCCCCCGGCCCCGGGTGGTTCGTCTCATGGTGCTTCATTTTAATGATCTGAAAACGGCCCTGGAGCGGGTGCCCTTTATCCTGGAACATGATCCGTCGGCGGTGGAGCTTATGAGCCGGCCCATTCTTAAACTGGCCCATGAAAACAGTGCCTATCGAGACACATTACATCGCTTTGTCCATGGGCTCCCCGGAGCCGTTCTTGTTGTGGAATTTGCCGGAGAAGACGAATCCTCCATTGTAAAAAGTGTTGAAGGACTTGAACAGGCCTTGATGGACACAGGCTATGATACCCCCATGACCCATTGCGTTACATCTGAAGAAATGGGCCGGGTGTGGTGGGTCCGGAAATCCGTACTGGGACTGTTGATGAGTAAACCCGGAGACAACAACCGGCGGATCTGGATCATTGATGATGCCACCGTTCCTGTGGAACGTATGGTGAGCTTCACCCAGGATATCCTTGAGGCGGGAAGGGAGCTGGGATTTGAGCTTAATTTTGATGCCCATGCCTCGGCGGGGTGTCTTCACATGGGCCCGGAAATCAATCTGAAAACAGTGGAGGGTCTTGCCTCCCTGGAGCGGTTGGCCCAAAAGATCATGGACATTGCCATTGCACACAGGGGTACCACCACCGGTGAGCATGGAGAGGGGCTGGCCCGTTCCTATTTTAATGAGCAGCTTTATGGAGAACGTCTTCACCAGGCCTTTAGGGAAGTTAAGGACCTGTTTGATCCCGACAATGTATTTAACCCTCACAAGATGATTGATGCACCAAAGCCCTGGGATCCGGATTGGTTAAAGTATAAACCGGGATATGCGACCCCCCTGTCCCCTGAAAAAACATTTCTTGATTTTTCATCCCACAACGGATTCCAAGGCCTGGTGGAGATGTGCAACGGCCAGGGTGAATGTCGCTCCAGGGTAAGAGGAACCATGTGTCCTTCCTTCCGGGTCACCGGTGAAGAGATGGATTCCACAAGGGGACGGGCCAATGCCCTGAGGGCCGCCATCATCGGCAAGTTCGGCACCGAAGGCCTTGGCAGCAAAGAACTCTACGAGGTGATGGATCTGTGTGTGGCATGCAAGGCCTGTCGCAACGAATGTTCCACACGGGTGGACATGGCCAAATTGAAGTTTGAGTTTCTTGCCCAGTACCAGGCCCAGCATGGGGTGCCGCTGCGAAGTCGTATGGTGGGGCACATGGATCTGTCCAGCCGTCTGGGAAGTCTCATGCCGGGGCTGGTGAATTATTTTTATAAAAATAGCCTGTTCCGGGAACTGCTTGAGAAAACCGTTAAGATTGACCGGCGGCGAACACTGCCGGCCATTGCATCGGTGCCCTTTCAGCATTGGTTTAACCATCGAAAAAAAACTTCTTCATCCCCCCGGGGGCCTGTGGTGCTGTGGGATGACTGCCACATCAGTTATCACCAGCCAGAGCTTGGCAAAGATGCCGTACGCATCCTGGAAGCCGCCGGTTTTGAAGTTTTACTGGTGGCGGATCGCCGGTGTTGCGGTCGTCCCCTGATTTCCAAGGGAATGCTTGACAAGGCCACAGAAAATGCCAGGCACAATGTGGCAAAGCTTTTGCCCCATGCCCGCCGGGGAACCCCCATCGTGGGTGTGGAACCCAGCTGCATTGCCTGTTTCAGAGACGAATACCCGGATCTTCTTAAAAATCAGGATGCCCGCCTGGTGGCACAGAACAGTTTTTTCATTGAAGAGTTCATTGCCGATCTGATGTCCGAGGGTGGCGTTAAATTTGCCTTTAAACCCCCAGTGGACAAACAGACGGTGATGGTGCACACCCACTGCTATCAAAAGGCATTGGGAACCTCTGATCCCGTTATAACCATGCTTGAAGCCCTTCCGGAAACCGAGGTAACCATGATTGATAGCGGGTGCTGTGGCATGGCCGGCTCCTTTGGGTATGAAAAGGAGCATTACGATACCTCCATGGCTATTGGCGAGCTGTCTTTGTTTCCAGCGGTGAGGGGTGTTGCTCCCGGGGTGATGATTGCGGCCCCTGGCACTTCGTGTCGTGAGCAGATCAAGGATGGTACAAGTCAAAGGGCACAGCATCCCATTTCTATCTTTGCGGCGGCATTGCGTTAAGGATCAAAAAGGCGATGCCATTGCCGACACAATAAAAACGCCTGGCCTTTTTATAACATACATGGCTGTAACCACCAGCCACAACGAAAAATGAAACTCTTATGATTCCAGACCTTTGGACGGAGTTTCATATAACGGGCATGTCCTGTCGGACACAACGAAGATAAAAAATGGTCTTATACCGCCCCCCCCCCGATGGGCAACGTGCCCGGACCGGAACTGTTAGACAGCTCAATTGTCCGGTTCCTATTACTCATCGGGGGGGCGGCTCTGCTGAGGTAACCGTGGAGGCTTTCTTTTTCATATAAAAAGGTCAGGCGTTTTGGCATCCTTCATTTCTACTTTACACTTTCATGTGATGAATACCCATTTGGGGGTGGTCATCCTTGGAAAGTGTAAAGTACTTTTAGGGCAAAATGAAGTATGCTGGCGTTTTTAGGTTAAATATTCGGTCAGCAGCTCATATTCATCTGTTTTGGCCTGCTCACATAGCATTCGCATCCTACGCAGTCCCAAATAGCCGAATGTGGTGCATTGCTCAAACAGTTGCATTACCAACTTGGATATTTTTTTTTCACCTCATTGGCTGGGCTTCTAACACACCTTTGTGAATTGGCATGTTAGAGGCGGATCAGCCGCCCCTCCGGTATCCCAGAATGTGGGAAATTTTCATGGCGCTATTGGAAACCATGGCACCGAATTTCTTAACCTCGGACCGGCGAAACGCCCCCACCAGAATAACACAGCCGATCACCTCGTTTTTGTTGTCCATAACCGGAGCTGCAAGGACGTTTATGTTGGGATTGGTGGTGCCAAGATCCATTGAGTAGCCCTCTTTTCGACAGAGGGCAAGCTCTTCCAGAAGATAATCCATGTCCACAGGCTCCCCGTCACCATAAAAACACAGGTAATCCTGGGAAAGGATCTCCTGTTGCCGGGCCTGGGGCATGAAGGCTACTATGGCCTTACCATGGGCACCATGGGTGATATGGTGATGGGCACCCACGCGGATGCGGTATCCGAAATCCTGGTTACTCTCCGCTTTGGCGATGATATAATATTGTGATCCCGTAATCTGGCCAAAATGGGTGGAAAGTCCTGTTTTTTCAGCCAGGGTCTGTAAATGGGGGAGGACCAGATCCCGGATGTCGATGTTATTTAAGATATTTCTGGCAAGACCCACAATCCCCAACCCCAGGCGGTAGGTTTTGGTCTGGGGATTTTTTTCAATGAAGTCATATTTCATAAGGGTATTTAATATGGTGTATGCTTTACTCTTATGTATTTCCAGCTGATTGCATATTTCTGTCAGGGTCAATTGCGGGTTGGGGGAATCTGCCAGGCAGTTTAACAATTGCATGGCCTGGTCCACTGCCGGGACTGTGGACTTGTAGCTGGATTTTTTCTCTTTTTCTGTTTTTTTTTTCATGGTCACTTTGCCCACGGTTAATTATATACCAAGCTGTACTTCCCGGCAATCCCCATGCAGCTCTCCGGTAAAAAGTGTGGCATCGCAATGCTGCTGAAGGAGTTCTGCAAGCTCATCTCTTGCCTTAATGGCCACCTGGCGGGACTGGGGGGGAAGGCAGTCAATGTTGATAAGGATCTGTTGTGTGGAAGTTTCAATTTTGGTTATGTCTCCGTTGCGCCAGTTCCAGCGACGGCACATGACATTGTTGTTGTAACCATCAACGTAGATTACCTCTCCCTCTTTCGGGGATTCCACCTTGTCCGATCCCAGTGCCACAAAGTTTTCTGTACCCCTGGCAAGGCCCAGAATAAAATCACCTTCCACTTTTTCCATGTTATCACCGCCACAGGGCAGACAGTATTTGATGGAGATCAGATTGAACAATGCCACCACGGAATTGATGTAGGGCAGGGCAGGGTTCTTTTGAATCCGTTTTAAAAGCGATTTGATGGATGGGGGGAATTTTTCGGGGTTGGAACCAAACTTCTGGTGGGCCTGGTCCCAGGCCAGCAGCCGTTCATCGGTTTCAATATCCACATTGCCATGTTCAGTCATTGCCTTTTTCAGGGTTTTCTTGACCCGTTTCAACGAGGGGTGATTGGTGATCCCATTTACCACTATGATGCCGCGATAAAAGTCTGGAAACATGTCAAAAATTTCATCCTGAATGATAATTTTTCTCAAAATATTTCTCCGTAGTTATCGATTTAAAAAAGATTATTTTATTGACAAATTTATTTTCTAATAAAATCAATGATGACTTGAGTACGCTTTACCCGTTTTATGAACAAGAGGACTCCCGGCATCTGTTTTACGAGATAATTATCCTTGCATCCACGGCATAGAGGGCTTTTCCGGTTCCTTTGATGGGATTTAAGTCAATCTCTCTGATCTGGGGAAAGTCTGTGACAAGGCGGCCCAGTCGCTGGAGATAATCACAGAGCATGGCGATGTCCATGCCAGCTTCTCCACGAACACCTTCAAGTACGGCATAGCTGTTGATGCCCTGGATCAGATTCATGCTCTCTTTAGGGGATAGGGGCGCCAGGCCAAACTGAACATCCTTTAACACCTCCACATAAATGCCGCCCAGACCAAACATGATAAGATGCCCGAAATCTCCTTCCCGGCTTGCACCTGCGATGACTTCGGTTCCCTGCACCATTGTCTGGAGCAGGGCACCTTCAGCATCGGGTATTTCCATGAGTGCATCCCAGGCCTCTTTGGCTTGTGCCATGTTCTGTATGCCCACCTTAACACCGCCCACATCACTTTTGTGCAATGGGCCGATGACTTTCATCACCAGGGGAAACCCAACGACCTCGCAGGAAGCGGCAAGTTTTTTATCATCCCTGACCTCGCATTGTTCCGGTAATTTAAACCCACATCCCTTTATCACCTGTTCCACTGTTTCCGGTGACAGAATATCTGTCTGCCCCTCAAGGGCCTTGGCAATGGCGGCTTTATCATACCCATAAAGGTCGGGCAGATTCTCCTGGGGGGCTTTCCATCCAGCGATTCTGGCCAGGGCCTGGGCCAGGGGGACCTCATCGGGCATGTAAATTTTGCCAAGATCTATCATTTCTTTAATCTCTTCTCTACAGGAGGTGATACTGCTCAACATGGGCATGATGGGAATGGGGCAGGTGTCCATGGCTTTGGCGATTTCACGATAGATCTCGCTGTTGGGGGACATGCCGGAGTTGCCCAGCAGAACGGCAATGACATCAACATTATCACCCTCCTCCCTGGCCAGGATTTCAAAGATCGCCTTCATCTGTTCGGGGGTTCTGGAGGGCAGGGTATCAATGGGATTTATGAGGGAACTTTCAGCCGGCAGCACCTGGGCCAGGAGGGAAACGGTTTTTTCCTTTAATTGAGCAAGTTCCATTCCCTGACGATACAGCTCATCGGACATCATTACACCCGGACCTCCGGCATCGGTGAGAATACAGGCTCGACCTCCTTTGAGGGGACCCTTGGCCGCGGCCAGTGCGCAGGCCACATTCACCATGAGTGAACGCCCTTCCACCCTTATAATCCCGGCTTTTTCAAATAACGCGGCCACCGCCGTGTCGCTGTTGGCAATGGCCCCGGTGTGGCTGGCAGCGGCCCGTTCACCTGCTTTGGTGGCACCGGATTTGATTCCCACAATGGCACACCCCTTTTTAACAAGGCCTCTGGCGTGGTAAAGCAGCTTGGCCGGTTTTTTCACCGTCTCCATGTAAATCATTAATATTCTGGCATTGTCCGGCCCATAGTTTTCATTGTAAAGCTCCAGAAGGTCTTCCACGCCCATTTGGATGGAGTTGCCAAGGTTTACCACGTTGCCAAAGGACAGACCCCGGTTAAGCCCCATCTCCATGACATAGTCCACTGTGGCTCCAGAGCCGCTGATGACATCAACCACCCCGCCTGGGAGATGGGGAACAATCCCGGCAAATTTGCCTTTATAGCATTTTGTCAGGAATCCGGAGCAGTTGGGGCCGATGAGGGCCATGCCTGGCAGAGGCTGCGATTTTGAGCATCTCCTGTTCTATCTTTTTTCCCGCTTTATCCTTTTCCCCGAATCCGGCGGTGAGAACGATGACGGCGCCTGCTCCCATGGTTGCCAGTTCCTGGATGGCGGGCAGAACAAATCTGGATGGAATGGCAATAATTGCAAGGTCCGGAGTCGCCGGCAGCTCTGAAATGGATGGATATGCTTTGCTGTTCAGGATTTCCGGTGATTTGGGGTTCACAGGCCACAGGGTCCCTTCATAGCCATGCTCTTTTATTTTTTCGATTACCCGGCCACCAGGTTTCAGGCCATCGTTGGAAGCGCCTATAACGGCGATGCTTTTGGGATGAAAGAGATTCTGGTATACTTTTTTTCGGGATTCAGGGGTGGTGAAGATTTCTTTTTCCATTCTGGTTCCTTAGTTGGTAGATTGCCGGGGATTAGATATAGGGTTTTTAAAATTCTGTATACAGAAAACTTTTTTATATTTAATTTACACTGTAACGCTTTGATTTGTCAATCTTCTTCTTGTGAATTTTTATGATTATAGGCGTTGCAGATACAGGCAGATACAGGCACAGGGGGCACATCTTCAGTGAAATACAGCAGGGGTCACATCTTGATTATTGATTAGCACTACAGTGACACCTCACAGAACCCCTATTTGAGGAACCCCTATTTGAGTGCCTTTTCATGAAATAAATTGTAACCCCTTTTTCAGAAATTCCGTGCTTTTTCATGAAAAGCACATGAAAAGCACTGAATTTCGATAGAATTTCGATAGTAGATGTTGTGTGGTATTTTCACATAACACATAACGCATAACACCTTTTAAATACAGAGTTTTAATGTAAAAATCCAAAATATCGCTGTAGTGTTAGTAGTGTTAGTAAATGAGATATGTTAAATATGTTAATCATTAATCAAGATGTGACCCCATTTCCTCGCTCGCGTAATTTGGTAATTTGGTGATAGAGATAGTATCGATTGACAGTGGTATCGAGGGGCGATAATATTAAAACATGATAAAAACATTTTAAATATACAGTCAAGATATGATTGGGATTTAGCAAAAGGAAAAGCAAAAAAACTCTTTCTAAAATAATTCCTTTCAATAGACCTCCCCTAAATAGTAAATAGTGAAGAACTATTAGAGGCATGATAAAAAAACAGATTTGCTTTGGTTGTGTATTGCTAAAAATTCGATCTACGAGGTGTTGATGAACTATCAAGAAGCCCAGGAAATTGCACAAAAAAATGGTGAACAGGTGGTACCCACAGTGTGTGGCATGTGCGGACCGGGAGGCCCGGGTGGGGGATGCGGTATTTATGCCTTTGTCAAAGCGGGTAGATTTATTAAGGTGGCCGGAATGGACGAATCCCCGGTCAATCGGGGTTCGCTGTGTGCCAAGGCCCACGCCGCCCCCCAATGGGTCTATTCTCCTGACCGACTGACTCATCCGTTACGCCGCATCGGAAAAAAAGGGGAAGGGAAATTTGAAAAGATAACCTGGGACCAGGCCATCGAACAGATCGCAGAGACCCTCATCCGGCAGAAAAAAACCTATGGAGCTGAATCCCTTGCCATCTTGAGTCCTGCCAGACGCTCTTACAGTGAGTACATACAGCGGTTCCTGGTGGCCCACGGCAGCCCCAATTACGGCCACAGCGGCATTTGTGCCATGCAGCGGGCCTTTACTTTTTGTTATACCTTGGGGGACTATCCCCGCCCCGATTACCAGGAGAGCGAGTTGATCATTTACTGGGGCCGTCAGCCGATTTATTCCGGGCCTGTGGCACGGCCTGCCAAGTCTTTTCTGGCGGCTAAACAGCGCGGGGTCAAGATCGTCGCCATCAAGCCGTCGGTGGAGCCGGATGTGGGCATGGCTGATATCTGGGTTCCTTTAAGGCCGGGAACCGACGCGGCCCTGGCACTGGCCATGCTGCATGTGGTTATCCGGGAAGATCTATTAGACCATAAGTTTATTGATGAGTGGTGCAGTGGCTTTAAACGGCTTAAAGCACATATCCAACAATACCCGCCTGAATGGGCCGAGACGATCACCGGTGTTTCCACCGAACAAATTGAAACGGTGGCAAGATTGTATGCAACGACCCAGCGGGCCACCATAGATCTGGGAAACGGCGTGGAGCATGCCCCTTCCGCTAACGATGCCATCCGGGCCGTGTCCATTCTCATGGCCATCACCGGTCATCTGGATCGTCCGGGGGGCAACCTGTTTGTCACCCCACCCAAAAATGGCATAAAATCCATCACCCTGAAGGAGCGGATCACCCAGGAGATGGTGGATAAACTGGTGGGACCTGAATTTCCAAAACAATTTCAACCCTTTTATGAAGGCACCTCTTCGGCCTATTACCGAATCTTAGAAAGTGTGCTGACAAAAAAGCCCTATGCGGTTCGGGGCATTATCGCTCCGGGCACCCAGGCCATCGTCAGTACAAGGGGTTCCAGGAATGTGGCGGCGGCACTGGAGAAACTTGATTTTTTTGTTGTGGCCGATGTGGCACGCACCGCAGATATGCCCTATGCCGACATCGTCATGCCACTTGCCACCAGCTATGAGGTGGATCACTCATTTCAGATGGTTCCCGGATGGCTCATGGCTACCAATCCCGTGATTTCACCCATACACTCCCCCAAGTCCATCTTTGATCTCTTCTTTGATCTAAGTGTGGCCATGGGGTTTGGAGCAGATTTCTGGGATGGCAGCATATCAAAAGCCATGGATGATCAACTCAAGCCCCTGGGAGTTACCATGGACCGGTTAAGGCAAAAGAATACCGGGATGACCTTTTCGCCTGGACCCAGGACCTATGAAAAATATCAGTCTGTGTTTAACCGTGTCAGTCCGCGTCTGAATGGGGCACCGTTTTTACCCCATGGCAAGGTTGCGATATTCAATACGGCCTTTGCCGAAGCCGGTTTCAATGGATTGCCACAGTGGTGTGAACCGCCCGAGAGCATCACTGGAACACCGGAGCTGTCAACAAACTATCCTTTGATACTGTCCGATTATCACACCTCCAAAAACTTTTCAGCCGCGTGGCAGCGAAATCTGCCATATCTCAGGGAGATTCAACCCCATCCCATGCTGCATATCCATCCAGACACAGCTGCAGTTCGAAACATCGAAGATGGTGACTGGGTGAAGGTAAAATCTCCCCATGGCTGGATTAAAATAAAAGCTGAAATTTATCCGGGGATTCGACCGGATACCGTGATGCTGCTGCATGGCTGGTGGCAGGGGTGTAAGGAGCTGGGGATGGCGGATACCCCCCTTCTGGATGGGGGAGCCAATGTAAACCTGATGTACAGTGTGGATGGGGACAAAGCCTATGATCCATTGATCACGGCCATGACCAGCCAGACCCTGGTACAGGTGACAAAAATTCAAAATGGGGCGGAGAAATAATGCGCATGAACAACGAATACGTGATCTGGTTTAATCATGAAAAATGCACCCAATGCCATGGCTGTGAAGTGGCCTGTCGATCATGGCGGGGACTGGAAGGGCAGGGGCTTTTGTTTCGAAGCGTCATCAACGTCTGGAGAGGGAATTACCCGGATGCTAAAAATCACTCGGTGTCAGTTTCCTGTCTTCACTGTGTTGAGCCGGCGTGTGCTGCGGTGTGTCCGGTGGAAGCCATCATAAAACGTGAAAATGATGGTGTGGTGGAGGTGGATGAATCGCTTTGCATCGGCTGCAAGGCGTGTCTGGATGCCTGTCCCTATGGGGTTCCCTGTTTTGGATCGGATGATGTGATGAAAAAGTGTGATCTTTGTCTGGATCAGGCTGTGGGGGAGTCCGGCCCGCCCTGCGTTGCCACTTGCCCCGGGGATGCGTTGACCTTCCGGAAACTCAACCCGAAGGAAAAAGAGGCCCATATGTCGTATATTTTCGGCTTACTGGAATAACGGGATTTGCTCCGCCGGTGCAGTTGGGAATTTGTTGAAACTAAAACCGATATTCAAGTTCAAAAAAGAGCCGGTCATTGTCACCAATATTTTGAAAGGCCACAGCATCCCCGGATTGATAAAACACAACACCGCCCTTTACCATGACATTGTCCCTTACGTCGTATTCCAGCTGGTATCTTTCAAAGGCGCCATCCGATCCGGCTAATCCATATGCAGACAGAAGCAGTGTCAGGTGAAGGGTGTCGTGCATAAAGTCCCGGTTCAGGCGCAGGACCGATTGAAAAAGATTTTGCATCTGACCATCGGGCAGCGCTTCCAACCGGGGATCAAAATCAAACAAATGGCGATTGGCAAGCTCAATGGAGATGCTCATTTCTGTAAAACCGCTGTATTCCATGGCCATGAGAAAATCAAATCGAGCATAATCTTTGTCCGGCACAGCGTAAAAGTTAAGTCCATGCAACAACGCAGCTTCGGTTTTAAAAAGCCAGTTGCCAAGGGCAATATCGGAACTTACGCCCCCCATTCTTATCCGGCTGTATCTGCGGATAAGTCCACTGGTTTCTGTGGCATCCACATGGGCCTGGTTATCAAACACGTAAGCTGCGTAAAGGGAGAGGTCCCAGCCACTGAAAACCCCATTGATGGCCGCCGCAAACTGTTGATTTTCAAGGCCTATGGAGGGATCATCTTCTGGTGGGGCCGGTGCGGTCCCAGGATAAAATTCGCCGTTGTAAACAGGGGTCTTGTTAAACCTGGGTTCATGGATCACCAGGGTGCTGATGTTCCAGTTGCCCGTGTAAAAATCCAACTTTGACATGGCCACGGGCAGTCGCAGATCTCGGATGTCCAGCATACCCGGTTGACGGCTATCCAGGGGGTTGAGGATATCTGTAATGCGAATATTGTCTGATTTACCCCACACCACAATCTGTCGCCCTGTCTTAAAATCAAGGTGAGCGCCCAGGGCCGTCTGTATCCAGGCTTCGGTGATCTCCAGTTCCTGTTCATACTCGTTCAGCATTTTATGGGTGTAGTCTGATCGGTCATCCAATGAATAGGCCGCATCGTAAAACCCCCGGGTACCGATCCTTGCCTGCCAGGTGTCAAAGTTGATATCCCCTATGAGCTCCCCCCGGATTCTGAGCATGGATAGCCCCCGGTAATCCGGGGTGTTTTCCGGGGGGGAATTGTGGGCAAAACCCACTGCCGTCTGGAGGCTGAGACTTCCCTGGAGTTCCAGCCAACCGGGCAGCAACGGGATGGAGATGTTCTCTTTTTCTTGCTGCCCGGGCGTGTCATCAAATCCATCGAGGAGCTGATCCAGCTCTCCTGTTTCTTCAACAACGGCTGCTTCGTCATCGAATCCTGTGAGCAGATCCGCCATCTCATCCCCATGACAAATAGATGTTCCCAGGCATGTCATCCAGGTTAAGAGCAATAAAATGATAATTCGCATGGTCACCTTAGATTATTATCTCTGATTTTCGTGTTGTGTTGGCAAGAGAATCAGAAATTCTTTTTGATTTTGGTTTGCCCAAGTTAGATGTACGTTCTATATATATTTTTTTTTATATGAAATACTCCGCAAATTTGAGGCGTATTTCTATCTTTGTTGTGGGCAGAACCGGATCAGAATACGGTCCGCCCGTGGCGGTTATATGAAAAGGCAGTCTTCAAGCCTACCTCAGCAGAGCCCCTCCCCCGATGGGCAATAAGAACCGGACAATTGAGCTGTCTACAGTTCCGGTCCGGGACCATTGCCCGTCGGGGGAGGGGCGGCATAATGTCATTTGGCTCCGCGTCTATGACCCTATCTTCGTTGTGTTCACCAAGAGATGTGGGTTACAAGCCTTTTTCCAACTGACGAATGGAAAAATACGCTTCATCAAGGGGGGTATTAAACTTAACGTTATTCCATTTGAGAATGGTCCGATGGGTGGTCCGCTTGTTGACGGTGGTCTTCATCCAGCGCTCCGTGGCCACCCAGATGCCGTCAATTTGTTCTATTTTCTTTGATTCCATATATTTGATCTTTTGACCCTCGTTTAACAGATGGATGGCCCGGGCAACCAGGAAAATATCCTGGCGCACAAAGAGGATGGATTTTTTATAGCCATATCGATCTTTCACAGCCTTTGATGCAGGAAGGGCCTGGATGAGCCAGACCTTGTCACCGTCGATGTCATCTTCTTTTAAAAGCGTATAGGTCCACTCATCAAGCACCCGGTCCGTCATGTCTGCATAGGAAAAGTCCGACCCCATGAAGGAAGAAGATTTATCCGAGGTGGCAATGCGCTTGGTTTTGTGCAGATCCGGCAGATAGAGCCACTGATCATCATCCTTTTCTCCGGCATAATAATCAACGGTGAGAAACCCGGTATCCTTTACATCCGCAGGAGAGATGAAAAATTGAAGTTTAAGGGTGTCCACCCCCTTGTCCTTGGTGAATATTTTCATTTCCCGCCGACGTTCATTGTTGTTTTTATCAATGAGGATCATGTCCACATCGGCGGTCATGTTGTCTCCGTCGTCCCTGGCATCCACCTTTTCCATGATGGCGCGTGCCGAATCTTCGGCCAGGGTAGGGGAGGGGGCCGCGGCAAGAACGGTTCCCACCAGGACAAGTAGCATGGCGTATCTCATTAGAGATGAAAAACACCCCGGCACATCTTGCCTGGGAGCGTTGGAAAAAGATGGTATCTTTGAAAATGGAAATATCGATTTCATGGTCATGGGATCTCCTTTAAAATTTCAGGCTTGGGGGTAACCCAGCCAAGTTGTATAAGAACATTAATGCAATCATTTCGGGTCTTCGCGGATCACCAGGGTCATGAGGGCCGGGGCCAGAAAGAGATCCCCGGCCAGGGCCAGAAGAATGGCCAACCCCGTCATTGCCCCAAAGAAAAAGACATTATTCATGGACGCAAACATAAAGATGAAAAAGCCCGCAGAAAGTACGATACTGGTGGTGAGCATGGCCCGTCCGGCCGTGTGCAGGGTGTGCGTCACCGCGTCTTTTACGCTGCCTGTTTTATTGAAATATTGTTTAAAATGGTACATAAAATGCACCGTGTCATCCACAGCCAGGCCCATGGCAATGGAGGCGATGAGCATTGTGAACATATCAAGGGGGATGTCAAGCCAGCCCATGATTCCCAGCACCACCAGAATGGGCCCCAGATTGGGGATCATGCTGATTAAACCCAATCGCAGCTCCCCGATGAGTAAAATCATCATCAGGGTGATCACCCCCATGGCAATGAGATAACTCTGGGCTGCGGCATGGATGGCCGCATGGAGTACACGCCCGAAAAGGGCCATGATGCCGGTGATCTGCACGGACATGGGCGCACCGCTTTGGAGCTGACGATCCTTGAAAACAGCGTTAAATCGCTGGTTCATTTCTTCCATAAAGGGCACATAGGCAAGGGCATCCCGCCAGGGAACCTTTAAGGTGATCCGGGTCAGGCGAAACTGTGAATCCACCACATCTTCAAGATCGTCGGAACCGGAATTCTCAAAGAGCAGAAATTCCTGGGGAATCAGTTTTCCATTGTCAGGGATTTTATAGAAGGCAGGATCATTGCCATGCAGGGCCTGGTGGATCTCTTTTAATATGGTGGTCACCGACATCACCTTGCCAATAAACAGCCCATTGACGTCATACTGCTCAAGTTCTCCAGCCAGTTTATCCAGATCTTTTAAAAATTGTTGATCATACACCCCGTTCTCTTTGCCCGTGTCCACAACGACTTCAAGGACCACGCTTCCCTTGAGGTTTACATCAATCAACTCGGTGTCTTTTCGAACATCCAGCTCCGCCGGCAGCCAGTTTAAAAGGTTATGGGAAAATCGCAACTGCGCAACCCCGGATACACCGGCAAGGATCAGGATGATAGTCACCGTAACAATGAATTTACTTCGTTTCATGGACGTTGCGATGATCCAGTCGATTAGTCGATCCATCCTGGAGGGCTGGCTGTGATGCGTCTCTTTTTTCTCTTTCAGGGGCATCAATGACAACAGCGCCGGCAGCAGCATCAGGGTATACCCAAGGGAAAAAAGTACTCCCAGGGCGGAAAAAATACCCAGATCACCAATGGGAGCCACCTTGGCTGTGCTGAATGAGGCAAGACCCGCAGCCGTGGTCAGGGATGTCATGACAATGGCAAGGCCCGAGTGGGCATAGCTTACTTTGATGGCCGTGTCTTTGTCTGTGCCCCTCCGCAGTTCTTGAAACACAAGGGATAGGACATGGACGCTGGCCCCCACCCCCACCGCAAGCAGAAAAGAGGGGAGAATAATGGTGGGGGTTTTAAACTCAATGGAAAAAAGGGCCATGGTGCCCAGGGTGGAGATAAGGGAAAAAGCCACCACCACAAGGGGCAACACCACCCCACTTATGCGTCTAAACATTAAAAAGAGACAGATGGAGATGACCAGGACCGCAAGGCGGAGAAATTGTTTCATGTCTTTCATCATGAACTGTTTTACGATGTGGGTCACCACCGGCGTTCCAGCCAGGTGAATATCAAAATCCTTGTCTTTAAAGCGTTGGATGAGTTCCCTTGTCTGGATGACCATCTCTCCATTTTCTTTGTCGGTGAGGTATTGCAGGGGGGCCGTGTCACCATCGCCTGCATCGGGTTCATCAAACCCTGACAATAGATCCATTTCAGCGCCGGTGTCACTGTACACAAGGCTCTCCACCACCATGGCGGTGAAGGTACCATCTGCGGAGATGAGCTGGTTACGGTACAAGGGGTTTTCCATGACCCTTTTTTTCAACGCCATAAAGGCCTTTGCATCTTCAGGGAATTTTGCCAACAGATCGTCCACCAGAAGGGTATCTTTCTCTCCCCGGGTGTTTCTGGCATTGACCATGGAGGTAATTTCCTTGACATGGGGGATCTCTTGTTCCACAGCCTCGTGCAATGCCTTGAGCCGGGTGAGAAAATCGTCTGAAAAGATGTCTTTGCTATGAATGACAATGGCCATCATATCGTCCCGGCCAAACTGGTGCCGGAATTCATTGTAGATGCCCAGCGTGGGATCACTCTCTCGTAAAAGGCCCTCGTTGGAGGTGTTAATGGTTAAAAATCGTATCTGGGAACCCAGAATCACTGTGAAAACAATTATCACAAGAATCACTGGCAGTCGGAATCGAATTACCAATTCTGCCATGCGGTTAAAAAAACGTTCCGAGGTTTTTCCGGAAGGGCTCATCCTTTCTCCTGCTTATTTTTGATTTTACTTTATTATATAACGGGCATGTCCTGTCAGACACAACAAATTTAGGGTCGTAGACGCGGAGCCAAATGGTATTATACCGCCGCCCTCCCGACGGGCAATGGTCCCGGACCGGAACTGTAGACAGTTCAATTGTCCGGTTCCTATTGCCCATCGGGGGGGGCGGCTTTGCTGAGGTTGCCTTGGAGGCTACCTTTTCATATAAAAAAAATTAAGGCGTATGTTGGTTTCCAAGGGCTTTTTTAAAAGCTACGGAGTCCTGTGGCTTGGATTGAACATGGGGCTTGGTCAAACCCATTGATTCCATGGAGGAAAATGGTTGTAATGAGATCTGGATATTCAGCAAAAAAGGCGTCTCCATACCCCGGTGGTTGAACTTTGTCCAGAATGGGGGCAAAGAGGAAACGGGAGGTCATCATGCTGATGAGAAGTGGGCCAATGGCTGCAGGGGTGATCTTTTTGCCGGTTCGGACAGCCAGAGGGCTACAGATACCCTGCTCTATGATGGCCATGGCTTCCTTCTTTGGGTTTCATTGATGGGTACTCCCGACAATTATCTCTCCTTAAAGTGAAGGTTAAATGTCGGGGGTTTTATCACATCTTTAACCGGACAAAATAATTGTCGTCATCGGCCAAGGTAGTTGTCGCACAATACAAATATGATTACCGGGGGGCAAAGAGCACCATTTTAGGCCGTTTTTCCATCTCTTTGACCAGGTCTTTCAAGAATCCGAAAGCCATGCATTGGGATTGACAATGCTTAACACAAGTGGGTTTTTCCCCTTCATTGTGCCGGGCAATACAAAGGTCGCAAAGATCCGTTGGATACGGTAAATAATCAATGGCAATCCCCCCCGTTAAGGTCTCATACTCCAGTTCTTTGATGATGATTCCATTCTTACCTGCCGGGAATCCGTGCTCCTGCTGACAGGCCACCTCGCAGGCGTGGCATCCTGTACAATAATTGTAGTCAATCAATAATCCGACTTTAGACATTTTTTACTCCTGAATTTGCTATTTTTTCAAGGGTCACCAAGGTTGTTTTGTATTGACCGCCGCCAAATCCTGATTTGCTGCATTGGGGACCGGGAATCAACTGGTTAATCTGATAGTCCCAAACGCCGAACAGATCCGGTTCAGGGCCTTTAAGTTCCGGCATCCACCAGCCGTGGAGTGTTTGAATGTGATCCTCACGAACCCGACGGGTAATCTTTGCCTTGCGTTTGACCCGGCCCATATCATTTTTGATATAAATCCATTCCCCGTCGTAAATCTGGAATTTCCCGGCTGTTTCCGGATGAATTTCCACCAGGGGATCTGGTTGTTTTTCCCGCAGCCAGGGAATACCCCGGTGTTCAGAGTGGAAAAAAAGCTGGCTTCGGGCACCGGTGATCATGATCAAGGGATATTTTTTAAACAGCTCTGGCGTGGATGTGGGACTTTGGGGTGGCTCTGTATAATGGGGCAGGGGATCCAGATCCCAGGATTCATATGCCTTGCAATGGAGTTCTACCTTACCGGTGGGTGTTTCAAAACCCGGTTGCCCATCCTTTCTAAGGGTTCCTTTTTCATGGCGAAGATAGGGTTTAAAAGGGCCTTCTTCTGGCATGACCCAACCGCCTCTCTCCTGGATTTCTTTGAAGGTCATGCCGGAAGATGCCAGGCGTTCATTGAAAAGGTCCTCCACGCTGTTCCATTTTTTCATTCCTTCGGGGTTGAAGCGTTTGGCCATTTCAAAGTTGATTTCCCAGTCGGATCGGCACTCCCCCACCTGAACCCGTTTTTTGATGATGGACAAAGGTGCCCACCAGGCCCGGAAGCTGTCTTTTTCGGCAAAGGTCGCTGCCGGAAGCACAATATCTGCAAGGGCCATGGTGGTGGGATTGTGAAATAGATCCACCACCGCCACAAAATCGAGTTTTTTCAACGCATCGTAGTGTAACCTGGCCCGGGCCGCCTGGCCTCCTAAAATGTTGGCCGTCTGAATCCATGCCCCCTTGATGGGATAGGGTTTTCCCGTATTGATCTGATCAATGGCCATGTCAGGATGGGCCCATCCCCTGAAGTTTTTCACCATGGGATAGACATCAGCCCCAATACGTTTTTTTGTGAGCTTTTTTACCAGCTCTTCCCCATAAAGGTCCACCAGTTCCTCGGTGGAATAGGGGTAGGAGGAGACACCATGGGAGGGCCGTGCAATGACATTCCCGCCGGGAACATCGATGTTGCCGGTGATGGTCCAGAGGCAGATAAGGGCATGGGCCACCGATGTACCGTCCGGGGCCATATCAATGGGAAGTCCCCAATGAAGGGCCGCCGGTTTACTTTTGGCATAGAGGGTTGCCGCAGCTTCAATGGTCTGGGCGGCAACGCCGGTGATGGCAGACACTTTGTCCAAGGGGTAATCCTGTACTCTTTCCTTGAGCTTATCAAAACCCGAGGTCCATTTTTCCACAAAGGCCTTGTCATAAAGATCCTGGTTGATGATTACGTTGAGCATGCCCATGGCCATGGCACCGTCGGTGCCGGCTCGGAGCTGGAGGTGGTGCTGGGACCGGGTGGTCATCCAGGTGTGTCGGGGATCCACCGTGATGATTTTGGTTCCCATCTTCATGCAGTCCACCACCCAGTGGCCCATGAAAGCGTCCGGGCACCCATTGGGTGGATTCTGTCCCCATACCAGAATGACTTCCGGACGTTTCCAGGCGGGGTCTTCATAGCGTTTTTCAAGGAATTGCGAGCAATCTGCAACGGTGAAATCCCCCATCACCGATTTCATGGCTCCCAGACGCGGCGTGTAGCAGGACTGGCCGGAAAGTCCCAGTTGTGCCCAGTTGGGGCTGCCGAAACTATAGGTCAAAAAAGAGATGGGGCCACCAATGTCCCGGCCGGTTCCCTGGGCAAAAATCACCGCCTCTGCACCAAATTCATCCTTGATTCCCTGCATTCGTTGTTCACAGATATCAAAGGCCTCGTCCCAGGAGATGGGTTCAAATTTACCTTCCCCTCTTTTTCCCACACGTTTGAGCGGCTGGGTAATACGGTCGGGGTGATACATGTACTGGGTCATGGCAAGTACACGGGGACAGGATCGTCCTTGATTAAAGGGGTGATTCTCATCCCCCTCTATTTTAATCAGCTTATCGTCTTTTATGTACAGCTTTTGCCCACAACCACCGTGGCAGCCCGGACCGGCGGACCAGGTGACAGTGGAAAAAACATCAATGTCATGCATAATTGAAGCTCCTAAATAATGAAGTTGAAGTGCATGGCAGCTCAGGCTGCCATAAATGATGCTCCTGTTGCATAGCAGGTGTTATTACTCAACATAGGTGTTATTGCTGAAATTTTCCAGAATTTTTTGGCATCCTTTGTTTTGCCTGATCCATATCGTAAATATTTGGCTTGATCACCCCGGTGAACGTGGATTAAAATAAATGCGTGACTTACAGAGGGAAATTGCTACACTAATCTATTTAAAGGAAAAGACCATTAAAGCCCTTGCCTCTGATAACATAAAAAGGGGGCTTGGTCACAACATGGGCCACTTTTGGGGTGGGGTCAGTGGGGTGGGGTCAGGCTTGCGTTATTGGCATTATCGGTGCTTTTGGCCTTTGCACAGGCTGTGAAAAGATAACGCCAATAACACAAGCCTGACCCCTTTGATCCACCAAATGTGACGAGTGGCCCATGCTGTTGTGACCAAGCCCTGAAAAGGATTAAGCCCATGGCCATTTTTGGAGAGAACGGATTCGTTAGAAAACAAGAGGTTGCTTTCGCAAAGAGGCTTCTTGCCTGGAAATATGAGAAATCGGGTATGGTGTTACCCGATGAGAAGACCATATCCGCCCATGCCGTAAAAATTGTCGATGATGCCCATATTATAGCAAAAAAAACCGGTGGCAATGTGTTGGAGATTTTGAAAGACGCTGTGCAGGATATTAAAAAAAAAATATAAAAGGAGATTAAACATGGCACCATCCCTGGCGCTTGAGATATTTTCAGACTATGTATGACCTTGGTGTTACTTCATCACCGGGAGTGTTGAAAGATTAAAAAATGAGTATGCAATCCATGTTAAATGGCGGGCTTTTCCCCTTCATCCAGATACCCCACAACAGGGTTGCACCCTGGAATCTCTGTTCCGAAAAAAGGGATTACAGGTGAATGTGGATGAAGTAATGGCCCATCTGAAACGTACAGCCGCAAAATTAGGTCTTGAGCTGGGTGATAGAAATATGACTTATAACAGTCGACTCGCCCAGGAGGTAGGCCTGTGGGCAGAGACAAAAAAAAGAGGTCATCAGTTCCACATGGAAGCCTTCAAGGCCTATTTTGCACAAGGACGAAACCTTGCGGACCAGGACGTATTGTCAGATCTGATAGATCGGTCCGGCCTGGATCAGGAAGAGGGGATGCAAATCATTGAAACCAGAGCATTTGCAGATGCTGTGGATGCGGACTGGGCGCTTTCAAAGGCAAAGAACGTTACCGCTGTCCCAACGTTTTTCATGGGGACGAATAGGCTTGTGGGGGCTCAACCCTATGAGGCGCTCAAAAAGATTCTTTAATCTGTATGCAGATCATATTTTTGCCCTGGAGTTGCCAGGACAGGTTCAATTTAGGTTTACCTGCCTGGTGAAAGAGATGACCGGCGGGCAGGCTGATTGTATCCTTTTCAGACCGCTTCAGGATGATATCCTGTTCCGGGGCATAAACCAGAAAATCTGTGGCATCAACGTCCAGGTCATAGGTTCCTTTAGCCTTGAACAGATCCACACAAGCGGAACACCGATCCTTTCGGGTCATGATGTTGAAATCCTGGATCGGGCCATTGACCAAGGAGGCACGGGTTCCCGGTTCCCCTGAAAATTCAGCCATGTCATAGGGGGTCCTGAATTGATGAATCTGGCCATCGGCATGGAACAGGTCCATGCCCTTTCCCTCCAGCATGACCAGTATGCGATCATACCCTGAAAAATTTGAAAAAGAACCGTCCTGATCTACCACGGCTCGGCTGATGCGCCAGTCAAAGGGTTTGTTTTTTTCTATCTGCCTGATCCTGAGTTCCCGGGTCACGCCCTGGCCGTTTTTCCAGGGCATATTTAGAAAATCATGGGGTGGAATAATAGTATAGTTCATTTTATCTCCTGCCATGGGCTACTATCTATGGGTCTGTAAAGTCGGGCAAAGGGTGAGTCAGGGCTGTTTTCTATTTCCTTGAGCTTAAAATTATTTTTTTGAAATAATTTCAAAAGATTGGAGTTGGCAAGTTCCACGTCTGTCGTTATTTTTGAGATTCCTTTTTTTTCCAGCTCAAGGCCAGTCTTCTCCAACAATGCCTGGATGATGTGGTCGGATACCTGGTTTTTTTCAAATACAAATGTCAACCGGGCAGTTTTGGTGTCCGTATCAATACCCGCCACACAGGCGCTGATGATCCGGTCCAGATGAACTGCCAGGAAGATTATGGCGGTTTGGGTTTCATATACAGCCTCATTGGTCTGGTTGATCCAGTCCACATTTCCAGGAAGGGTGGTTGGGTTTTCTGCGATCCAGTTAAGGACCAGAGACATGAATCCATCATAATGGGCTTTTGTATAGAGCCTGATCTGAATTTTTTCGATGAACCTGTTGAACTGTAGCTTCTTTTCAACCAGTCCCACAAGGTCAATACGTGCCATTTCCTTTTCCAGTTCTTCCAGCAGCTCAAGGACCCTGGATGATTTTCCGTCAATTCCGGGCAATTGATGCATGGTTTCCTGAAGGGCCTGCCATACAGGCCGGATTTCGCGGAGTTTTTCTTTCCCAGAATTCGTGAAGATAACTTTTTTGACCCGCTTGTCTTCCTCGTTTGGGGCGATCTGGACAAATCCTTTTTTTTTGAGAGATGTAACGATTTGACTGGCCCCTGGGTGGGTAATTTCTAATTCCTTGGCAATCTTGGAGATAGTTACCTCTTTCTGACTGCCCAGAAGATAAAATACCGGAAACCAGCTGGCCTCGAACCGAATACCCTGGCCTGTATAAATTTTTGAAAGATCATTGAAAAAATTGTCGCTCAATCGTTTCAGCCGTGTACCAAACAGGAGAGAGCCTGTTCTTTTATAAAGGGACATATTAAACCTCATGTGAGTCCTAAGTTTTTTTACAAAAAATATCCTTTGTTTTCAGTGAGTAATTCATTTCTAATATTTCCTAAAATGATTTTTTTGGCCTTTTCTGGCAACTTTGTACCAAATTTACAAACAAAAACGTTAGAATATTTTTAAAAAAATAATGATATTAATTAAAACAAGTAGTTATATTTTTATAAAACTTAGGACTCATGAGATATTAATGGGAGAAAGTACCCAAGCTAAATCTGGAAGGACCTTTTCGCATTTTTTCCGCCCCCAGAATATCCATGGCAAAGGCTTCAACAGGGGAAAACCGCATTCCTGAAAAACCCAGATGGTGGCAAAACAGGTTAAAATAGGGAAGGAAAATGCCAAGGGTCCCAAAATAAACAAAATAATGGGACCCCAGTATTAATTTCAAAGGGTTCAATTTACGCGCAGGGCACCAAGATCCATGCCAAGATCCAGGGCTTTCTGGTTCATTTCAATAAAATCTGCAGGTACCCTTGTTTTCAGAACAGCCATCACTGACGGTGGCTTCAAAATCTCTGTCACACCAAGGACGGCACCAAGCATGCATACATTAAACACAATGGGTTTTCCGATTTCTTTCATCACCGTCTCATACATGGGCAGTTCAATCTGCCTGGCATCCACTTTTTTGGTGATGGTCACAAACCGGGAATCGGTGATAACTATACCTCCGGGGCGCACCATATCCTTATATGTAGCGTAAGCTTCCTGGGTGAGACACACCAGAACATTGGCCTGGTTGACCTCGGGAAACATGATTTCACCATCGGAGATGATTACATCACTGCGGGTGGAACCTCCCCGGGCTGCGGCCCCATAGGTCTGGGACTGGGTGGCATTTTTCCCTTCATGGATCACGGCGGCTTCGGCCAGAATAATGGCGGCGGTGATAACACCCTGGCCCCCGGAACCTGAAAAAATCAATCTGCTTCTTTTCATTGTTTCCTCCCCTTCATGGCCCTTTCAATCACTTTATCATACTCCTGGCAATACTCAGGTGCATCCGTATCCACAAATATGCCCCGGGGAATGAGTAAGGGATTGGCATCAAGGGCCTTGGAACCGATCTTTGCCGTTGTATTTTTCTGGAATTCCAGCATCTGGGAGGCGTTGCCCTCCTTGTTTTTCCGCCCATAATGGGTGGGGCACTGGGAGAGAATTTCCACAACGGAAAAGCCTTTGTGTTCAATGGCTTTTTTCAGGATATCAACGGTCTCAAGAACATGGTATGTTGTTGCCCGGGCCACAAAAGAAGCGCCGGCAGCCGTGGCCAGCTTGACCACATCAAAGGCACTATCAATGGTGGAATAGGGAGCAGTGGTAGCTTTTTTACCGGGACCTGACAGGGGAGAGAACTGTCCACCGGTCATGCCGTAAATCCGATTGTTCATGACAATGGCGGTCATGTCGATATTTCGCCTTGCCGCATGGATGAAATGATTACCTCCAATGGCAAGTGCATCGCCGTCCCCCATGGGAACGATGAGTTTAAGTTCGGGCTTGCTGAGCTTTACTCCAGTGGCAAAGGCAAGTGCCCTGCCGTGGATGGTGTGAAGGGAATGAAAATCCACATATCCTGAAATTCGGGCGGAACAACCGATACCAGAGGTCATAACAAGATCTTTTTTGTCCAGCTGCAGCTGATCAACGGCCCGCAAAAGGCAATTCAAGATGGTTCCATGCCCACATCCCGGGCACCACATGTGGGGAAAAAACCGTTCCCTGATATAATCTTTTACACTCATGTTACACCCCCCTTCCCTGGATGACCCGAAGGAGCGACTTAATATCCGTCGGTGTGATCAATTTTCCATCTATACGGTTCACAAGAAATACATTTTCCGGTCTATCCACGGCAGCCTTTACATGGCGCATCACCTGCCCCATGTTCATCTCCACCACCAGAACGGCTTTGGCATTGGCGCATTTTTCCCGGACCATGGCTTCGGGAAAGGGCCAGATGGACTGTAACTCCAGAACCCCCATTTTTTCTCCCCGGGCCCGCCGGTTGGTGGCAATGTGGATGGCGGATCGGGCAGAGGCACCATAGGAGATGAGGACATACTCGGCATCATCCATGAAATGTTCTTTATACCGGGTAATATTGTGCACATTATTTTCAATTTTATCGTTGAGATGGTGGAGCAGTCCGCTGACCACCTTGGGATTGTTGGAAGGAAATCCCCACATATCATGGAACAGACCCGTTACATTATAGCGATGATCCCCACCAAAATCGGACATGGGAAGACGACCGTCCTCCCTTGGCAGGTAGGGATGATAATCAACCCCTTTACCGAGAGATGTTCTTAAACGATCCACCCGGGGAATTTCTCCGGCTTCGGGAATCGTCAGCTTTTCACGCATGTGACCCACGGCTTCATCAAAGAGGAGTACCACCGGGGTGCGATAGGTTTCTGCCATGTTAAAGGCATCCACGGTCATGGCAAACACATCCTGGTGATTTGAGGCGGTCAGGGCAATGATGGAATGATCCCCGTGGGTTCCCCACCTGGCCTGGTTGATGTCCCCCTGGCTGACATGGGTGGGATTACCTGTGGATGGTCCCCCACGCTGGACATTGACGATTACACAGGGAATCTCGGCCATGCAGGCGTACCCGAGTGCCTCCTGCTTCAGGGAAAATCCCGGACCACTGGTGGCAGTCATCACCTTATGACCGGTTAATGATGCTCCGATGATAGCGCACATGGAGGCTATTTCATCCTCCATCTGGATAAATTTTCCACCTCTTTCCGGCAGACGTTTGGACAACACCTCTGCAATTTCCGTGGACGGGGTAATGGGGTAGCCTGCAAAAAAATCCACACCTGCATACAGCGCCCCTTCAACACATGCCTCATTTCCCTGGACAAATTTTATTTTTTCAGTCATTTTTTATCATCCTGGTCTGTAAGCACCTCAATTGCAAGATCAGGGCACCTTAATTCACATAATTTACAGCAGATGCAATCCTCTGGTCTTGCTGCAATAACTTTTTCCTTGGAATCAAGTTCAAGAACCTGTCTGGGGCAGAAATCCACGCAGATTCCACAGCCCTTGCACCAGTCTCTGTTTATCACATGTTCCTTTAGTTTAAGCCTTGCCATACACTCCTCATAGTGTCTGTTCACGCCGTTTTAAGGCATTAATAGGTATGAAAGCTGAAACTACTCTGTTCCTGGTACCCCACTCAACCTTTTGAATGGGTTTACCAGTAAACGCCTTCACACAGAATTTAAATATCTTGGAAAAGGGCTGTATTAAAAAATTATGTGGGCTGCAATGGCCACCAGGGGAACGGCAATGATGGTCCGGATAAAGAAAATGGCGATAAGTTCCCATACCTTTAAGGGGATATCTGCTTCCAGCATGGCATTGGCGCTTTCTGTAAAGAAGATGACCTGAACCGTGGACAGAGTGCAGACAAAAAACAGGCTCATGGTGGATACCTTTGCCCCAGAGGCAATGATGATGGGCAGGGCAATTTCAGTAATGGCAACCAGAACCGTTGATCCAATGGCCTCTGCATCGGGAAGCCCCATTAAGTTGAGCAATGGGGTGACCGGTACGCCCAGCCAGTCAAACATAGGTGTGTAAGTGGCAATAATAAGGGCAAGGGTGGCAATGGAGACCACATATCCAACAATTTTTTGGGCAAATTTTACGGCATCAAAAGCCCCTTTTGTAAACATCTGGAGATGGGTGGTAGCAGCTTTTGCAAAGGCAATATCAACGGCTTCGGAAATAATTTTAAGGCTTAATGGGTCGGGTTTTCTCATCTCTTTTGTCTGTTCGTGGCCATCAATATAGATGTCTTTTTTCAAAGACAGAGGTGGAATTCTTGTTACAATGGCCGCCAGTATAAAGGTAATTATAAATGAGCTAATGATCACATGGGGAAGGTATTCCATGATTCCGCCGATGGAGGTGAGCAGGGCAAAAAAACCAAGGGAGCAGATACTGAAATTGGTGGCAATGCTGGCGGATTCCCGTTGGGTGTAATACCCGGCCTTATATATTTTATTGGTGATAAAAATACCAACGGCAGGATCTGCTACAAAAGAGGTTACAGCATCCACGGCAGACCGGCCGGGAAGACGGTATATGGGCCGCATCAAAGGTGCCATCAGTGCTCCTATGAACTCCAGAAATCCGAATTCGGTCAAAAATATCACCAGGGTGCCAGCAAGTGAAACCGTGATCAGTACGCTTTTTCCAATGCTGAAAGCAAGCCCACCGATATCCTTATTGAGAAGCCATTCAGGTCCTATCCCAAAAACGACCATGGTGCTGAAAATAGCTGCCAATCCAAAGAAAAGTCCATTGATGGTCCCATCCTTTGCATGATATTTTTTGAATAGGGAAATTTTGGTAACTCGGGAAAGTATCCAGGTAACAAACAATAGCAATACAATGCCAAGCGTAAGGTAATCCAGGCCTTTGCCCAGGTACTTCTTGATAAAATCAATGATCAGTATCAGCGGAATTTTTGATTCTCCCGATGCTGTGGAAAAGGGTATAAAGAACAGAATAATCCCTATCAGACTTCCTATAATTGATTTGACAGCTGAGAGTGCTTTGCTGGTCTGAACCCTGGCCTCATCGTTTTTCAAAGCGTCTTCCATGTTTTGTTAATTCCTTTATTTTTTATATTATTAATAATAATATGAGCAGCGCCATTAAACCAGAAACGTTTTTCAGGTAAATGGGGTTGCCATCCGAACTCATTACGACCTCCTTTAAATCAATTCATATGGAAAAGCATACTTGAAGATATACATAATGGAACTGACACTGGTATCCGGAGACAGGAAAAAGGCAAGGTCGAATATGGCCTTGCCGATTCCCTTTTTGATCTCAATTGCCATCTCCATTATTTGTGAGGGCTTTGTTTCTGCAGGCCCTCACAAGGGTATTGACTTATTATTTTTCTATTTTTTTCTCCACCAGGTCGGTGATCATCTTCTCATCGGTGAGAAAGGGGATGGTGATGTGGGCCTGTCCCTGGCACATGTCGTTAAAGGCCACGCAGGTTTCCATGGAATGTTCATTCCTGGCCCAGGATCGCCGGGCTACCCCGCCCATGACATCCCAGAGCATGGCCTGTTTGATGATTTCGTCGATCCTTGCACTGCCGTCCAGGACCAGGCCAAAGCCTCCGTTAACGGCTTTGCCGATGCCGACTCCGCCGCCATTGTGGAGTGCCACAAGGCTCATGCCCCTGGCACAGTTACCGGCAAAACACTGAACTGCCATATCGGCCATGATGTTGGAGCCGTCCTTGATGTTAGCGGTTTCCCGGAAGGGTGAATCAGTGCCGCCGGTGTCATGATGGTCCCGGCCCAGCATGACAGGCCCGATTTCTCCTTTTCTGACCATGTCGTTAAACTTCAGGGCAATGTTTACACGTCCCATGGCGTCTTGGTAGAGAATTCTGGCCTGGGTTCCGACAACGAGCTTATTCTTGTGGGCATCCCGGATCCATATATAATTGTCCCTGTCCTGGAATCTGCGGTCAGGATCAATGCATTCCATGGCAGCCCTGTCTGTCTTGAGCAGATCCTCTTCCTTACCGGACAGGCAGACCCATCTGAAAGGACCGTAGCCGTAGTCAAACATCAAAGGTCCCATGATGTCTTCCACATAGGAGGGGAAAATGAAGCCGTCCATGGTGTTTTTACCGTTTTTGCAGATCTCGGTGACCCCGGCGTCAAACACAGCACGCATAAAGGCATTGCCGTAGTCAAAGAAGTAAGTACCCCGGTCAACCAGGGTCTTGATCAGTTCATAGTGGCGGATCAGGGATTCATCCACTTTTTTGATGAACCCTTCTGGATCATCCCTGAGCATCTTGGTCCTCTGCTCAAAGGTCAGACCCTGGGGACAGTATCCGCCGCCGTGGGCCACGTGGCAGGAAGTCTGATCGGAGAGCAGTTCAATGTGAATGTCGTTATCCACGGCATATTCCAGCAAATCCACCACATTGCCGTGAAAGGCAATGGCCAGGGCCTTTTTTGCCTCTATTGCCGCCTTTGCCATCTCAAAACTTTCCGCTGGACTCTTTGTTACTTTGCTGACCCAACCCTGGTCAAACCGGGTCTTTATCCTGGAATCATCCACTTCTGCGATAATGCCCACACCGTTGGCAATCTCAATGGCCTTGCCCTGGGCACCGCTCATACCCCCCAGACCAGAGGTGACAAAAAATTTTCCGGTAAGATCCCCGTCTTCAGGAACTCCAATTTCCAGGCGAGCGGCATTTAGAAGGGTGCCGTAGGTGCCGTGGACAATGCCTTGGGGACCAATGTACATCCAGCCACCTGCGGTCATCTGACCATAGTTTGCAACTCCCAGGGATATGGCTCGTTCCCAGTTCTCCTGATCATTGAACAGTCCCACCATCATGGCGTTGGTTATAATGGTTCTGGGAGAGTAGGGAGAGGATTTGAACAGCCCCAGAGGATGCCCGGACTCCACCACCAAGGTCTGATCTTCGGTGAGATTTTCCAGGTATTTTTTAATAACGTGGTATTGCATCCAGTTCTGGCAGACCTGGCCGGTTTCTCCGTATGTGACCATCTCGTAGGGGTAAAGTGCGGTTTCAAAGTCCAGGTTGTTGTCGATCATAACCTGAAAGGCCTTACCCTCAGTGCATTTTCCCTTGTACTCGTCAATGGAAAGACCTCTGATACGGCCGCTGGGTCTGAACCTATATCCGTAGATCCTGCCAAATGTCATAAGTTCATCTAAAAATTCTGGCGCCATTTTTTCATGCCATTCTCCGGGCAGATATCTCAAAGCATTTTTAAGGGCCAGGGCAATCTCTTCCTTATTCAGGTGCAAGGGACGTTTGGGTGCTCTTCGGATACCGGGTTCAAATTCAGGCATCTGGGGGAGTTCTGTGAAAATGTCTTGGATGCTTATGGTCATTGCATTGGAAACATCAATATTTTTCATGGCGTTTATTGTTCCTTGTTGTGGCAGGTGGTTACTGCCATGTAGGTTATATGATTTTTTTGTCTGCCAGTTCGTTAATGGTCTGATCGTCAAATCCGAGTTTGTTTTTCAACACCTCTTTGGTATGCTCACCCAGCAGAGGAGATGGACCCTGAATGTTTGCCTTTGTGTGAGAAAATTTCACAGGCATGGCTGGAATTCTTGTGGGACCGGCAACGGGGTGGTCCACATGGACCAGCATTTGTCTGGCTTTGATGTGATCACTTTCAGCAATTTGCTGGATATTGTAAATGGGAGATGAGGGAACCCTTGCCTGCTCAAGGATCTCCAGGACCTGTTCAACGGTCAGCTCCTTTGACCAGGAGTGGATAATTTCCTTGAGTGCTGTATCGTTTTTTCCTCTGATGGTGTCCGTCAAAAACCGTTCGTCTTCCATGAGCTCCAATCGGCCCATGGCTTCACAGAGTCGGGAAAAGCCTGTATTGTCAAAGGTGGCAATGGTAAAATACCCGTCTTTGGCCTCAAATACATCATAGGGGTAACTTGTGGGGTGGCGGGAACCCATACGTTCCAGAATTTTTTTGTCGTCTCCCAGATATGAGAACAGGGACATTTCCAAAAGAGAGAATATTGAATCCACCATGGAGACGTCAATGGACTGGCCCTGTCCGGTTTTTTCCCTGTTAAACAGGGCAGTGACAATGGCAAAGGCCGTGTACAATGCTGTGGAGGTATCTCCCAGGGAAACACCCACCCGTGTGGGGGGAGCCCCTTTTTGACCGTTGACGCTCATGATGCCCCCCATGGCCTGGGCCACCAGGTCAAAAGCGGGCAGATGTTTCATGGGGCTGTCCTGGCCGAATCCGGAGATGGAAGCGTATATGATTCCAGGGTTCATTTTTTTGACTTCAAGGTAGGACAGGCCCAGTTTCTCCATGACTCCGGGGCGAAAATTTTCCACAATCACGTCTGACTTTTTGATCAGGGATTTGAGAATCTCAAGGCCTTTTTTTTCTTTAAGGTTTAAGGTGATGCCTTTTTTCCCTCGATTCAGGGACATGAAGTAGAGGCTTTCCCCGTTGATGGCAGCCGAGGGTTCCCTTGCCCCGTCTCCGCCCATGGGATGTTCCACTTTGATGACCTCTGCGCCCATATCTGCCAGCATAGCCGTGCAAAAGGGACCACTTAATACCCGGGTCAGATCCAGAACTTTAATATTTTTTAATGCACTCATAATCAATTTTCCCTAAGTTGCGGCTTAATTGAGCCGACCGATGACCCGTTGGCTGATCACATCCATCCGGGTGATTTTTCTGCCCAGCAGTGTTCTTAAACATTTCACATCTCTGAAAAAGTGCTCCACGGGAAATTCGATCATATATCCTACGCCCCCGTGGATCTGCAGGGCCTCATCGGTAAGGAATTCGGCCATGGCCTGGGCAGAGAGTTGGGCTGCTGTCAAATCCGTTAATCCAATACTTTTTTCGTCACAGGCCCGGGCTGCAGCGTAGACCGACGCCCTACCCTCCCGAAGTCTTGTGTACATGGTTGCGATTTTTTGGCTGATACCCTGGAAGGCAGCGATTTTACGGCGAAACTGCTCTCTTTCTTTGGCATACCCCAGAGCCAGGTCAAAGGCTCCCTGGGCCATGCCCAGAAACATGGCTGCTGTTTTGAGCAAAAGATTTTGCTCAAGGATATTGACCGGGTTGATCCCTTTTTTATCGCAGGTAATCATGGTTCCCGTTGAGATCTCTGTGGACTTAAAATTCACTGTATTCCAGGGCATCATGTCCATACCCAGTTTTTTTCTGGGTTCAGAAATAGTTATTCCGGGCATGTTTTTGGGTAATAGGGCCATAATTGGTTCCCCCTGGCCCTCTTCGGGATGGGCAACAACCAGAAGAAAATCGGCAATGCCAGCATTGACCACTATGGAGGCTGCTCCGGTTAGAACAAGGGTATTGTCGGTTTTGCGGTAACAGATAGTTCCCTGCTCCTGACCTAATTCCGGGCAGATCAGGGCTGTGACTGCTTTTCCCTTTAACAGGGGTGCGTTACAGGCTTTGATTTGGTCCGGGGTGCCAAATTGGGCCACAATTTCCGCCCCCATGTCGGCAAAGGCCAGGGCCAGGCCCATGCTGGAGTCCCTGCGGCAGAGCTGTTCCGTTACCAGGACGTTGTCCATGATTCCACATTCCTGGCCCCCTGCGGATTCCGGCCAGGTCAGGCCGATGAGATCCAGTTTACATGCGGTTTTGAGAGTCTTTTGGGGAAACTGCTGTCTTTCAATGAGGTCCAGAATATGGTCGTCATCAAATTCTCCCCGGGCAAAATCCCGGGCTGCTTTTTGTATAAAGGTCTGTTCTTCTGTGAGTTGGAATGTCATGGATTGGTCTCCTTTCTTTTATGCGGGGCGTTGGCCGGCGAGCAGTTTACGTCCAATGATAATGCGGTGTATTTCTGCAGTTCCTTCGAAAATTCGTAAGATCCTTGCATCCCGCATGATCCGCTCCACCACGTTTTCAAAAAGGCAACTATCTTTCCCAAAAATTTCCATGGCCTTTTCCGCGACCCGGCCCACCATCTCGGACCCGTAGAGTTTGCACATGGCAACTTCCAGCTGGGCATCTTCCTTGCGGTCCATTTTTGCTGCGGTTTTGTAGAGCATGGTCCTTGCGGCGTAGAGTTCTGTGGCCATATCGGCCAGAAGCCATTCAAAGGACTGGTACCTTGCCAGGGGTTTATCATTGAATTTTTCAGAAGACGCATATTCCACGGACATGTCTAAAAGTCTTGTGGCCATTCCCACCGAGGTAGCGGCAACTCCCATCCGGCCTTCATCAACGGTTTTCAGGGCTACACTCAATCCTTTGCCCTCGGTTCCAATGAGGTTTTTGACTGGCACCGGGGTGTCCTTGAAAATCACCTCGCTTTTATGAGAGCCCTGCATACCCATGGATTGATGGATATTACCGATGGAAATGCCGGGATAATCCTTTTCGACGATAAAGGCAGAAATCCCTCCCTTGGCACCTTTTTCCGGATCTGTGACGGCAATGACGATGAATATATCGGCAATGGGAGCATTAGTGATAAAATGCTTCATGCCGTTTAGAAGATAGACATCCCCTTTTTTTTCGGCCGTGGTGGTGATGCTGGCGGCATCTGATCCGGCATTGGGCTCGGTGAGGGTGAAGGCAGAGATCCATTCGCCGCTGGCAAGCTTGGGTAAATATTTTTTCTTCTGCTCTTTGTCACCGTCCAACACAATGCTTCTGGAACCTAAGCCGTTGTTGAGACTGATGATGTCCATGAAGGCAAAATGGGTCTTGGCCAGTTCCTCTTCCACTGTGCAAAAGGCGGTTTTGCCCATACCCATACCTCCATATTCTTTGGGGATGGTCAGTCCAAAATACCCCTGTTCCCGCATTCTGGCCAGGATATGTTCGGGAATTTTGTTGTTGGTTTCAACATCCTGCTCAAATGGTGCCAGCTCTTTTTGTGCAAACTGCCGGATTTCCATTCTGAGGGCTTCCAATTGATCTGCTGACTGCAAAAGGGTCATCTCTGCCTCCAAGAAAAAGATATAAAACAAAAGGAATTAATGTTTTATTTATTAGTTATATAAGTACTTACATAACAACTTATTGCCTTGTCAAGATCTTTTTAAAAAAAATGGGGGCGAGTGCATCTTGATTAAATGAGTAGAATTAAATGGTCTTTTGGAGTTAGTATTTTCAATGGGTCATTCTAAATGCTGAGGGTCTGTAAACAGCTCTTTGGGGGCCAGAGATTTTTGGGGATTTGTCTATGCGGGCGGGAAATATTTGCACTTTCTGGTCTACACGAATTATTTGGTGGAGATTTGTCTATGCGGGCGGGGAATATTTTCTCTGCATCTGAGTGGATAATCAGGGGGGGCTGGTTTTTTTGTTTTTTTTATCTGCCAAGGGCTAAATTTATCTGCCAAGGGCTAAAAATGATAAAGAATCATAAATACAGAATATATCCAAGCAGATCTCAGAACACCTGCCTGGAAAATCAGTTCTCTATGTGTCGGTACTTGTATAACTGGGCTTTAGCTAACAGGATCTGGCTTTATTAGAACCATGGTGTGATTATCAGCTGCTTTGAGCAGATAAATGAACTCACCAATTGCTGACGCAAGCGGAGTAAATGCATTTTCCTGGTTTAATACAAGGCAAAGGCTTTGGGTAAGCAGGTGATTTTTGTAAATTTTGTATATACGTCTCAGAAATGCTCAAATCCTGCTTGTGGCCAGATTGTTAAAAAAAGCCTTTCAGTTAGAACTCATAAGTGTCCGCATTGTGGTCTTGTTCTAAACAGGGACCACAATGCGGCAATAAATATATGGGGCTACAGTCTCAGGAGCTAATACTCCAAGAAGCCCTTTCTATAGCTTCGGCTTAGATGGTGAGTCGTCACTTCTGCTGATCTTTGTGCCATTGAGCAGTTTTGATTACCAGTGGAGGTGCAAGGCCTTCACCTTTATCATCAAACTGGTACATGGGGGAACCCACTCCCGGAATTTTTACATCCTTTAATTTGGAGATAAAAGAGGCACGATCCACACCTCCGAGTTCAATGGCCTTGGCAGCCACCTTCACTGCATCATACCCATAGATGGCAGCAAGGGGAGGTAATACATTGTAATTTTTCTGGAATTCAGTTGCCAGATGCTGTGCCACCGGTTTTTTTATATCCAGGGACATGAGGGAGGATATGAAAATATTATCCAGGCTTCCGGCAAGTTCAAAAAACTTGGGAGATGTCAATGCATCCGGACCATACAGGGTGATGTCCCAATCCATTTTACGTACCTGTTTTGCGATCATACCGCCTTCATTGTAGGTGACAAAAAGAAGCAGAACATCAGGGTTTTGATTTTTTGCCTGTAAAAGAATTGAAGAAAAATCCACATCCTGACCGGGTGTGATGACATCATCTGTCACGATGGACAATCCCAATGCCTCGGCTTTGGCCTTGGCATATTTTCGCAGCTGCTGACCATAATCGGCATTTTCACTGATGATGGCAATGGATTTTGCCTTGAATTTTTCCATGCTGGTGGAGACCATGAAGTCGGAAATACTTTTGGTGGTGTAGGTCAGGCGGGCCACATTGTTAAAGCCCTGTTCCGTGATGGTACTGGCATTTGCATAGGTAATAATATCGGCAATACCATACCTATTGAAAATGGGTGTGGCAGCCAGGGCACAGCTGCTCATTGTTGGCCCAAGGGCTACCAGGTATTTGCTGGCTGCGATTTTTTTGGCCACATTGGCAGATTCTTTTGGATCGCCACGATCATCAAAGAACTCCAGCTTTAACTGATATCCTTTCAGGGGGCCACCAGCGATACCGCCGGCATCATTGATTTCCTTGACGGCAATTTCCTGCCCCCGTTTGTCGTCCAGACCATAATCTCCGTATTTGCCAGTACAGGCATCATAGCCAGCGATGTGGATAATTTTGTTCTTCTCATCTATGCCGTCACTTGAGACTTTGGCCATGCAGATCGAAGAACTCAATATCATTGTAAAAATTAAACAAGTAAGCCCCACCCAAACTTTTTTCATTTTTATTTTCCTCCATGTTTGTGATCCTCCCCTTTGAAAGGGGGTGATCAAAATTAGTTTTTCCGGAATACAGATTCCGGATATCAACAGCTACGACGGACTTGATCATCCTGAAGTGATTAAGCCTGTCAGGCCTAAGCTTCTCCCAGATAACTCTTCCGGATTTCATCGGAATTCAGCAGGTCCGACGACTTGCCCTGATGAACAATCTTACCAAGTTCTATCACATAGGCCCGTTGGGTTATTTTCAAGGCTTTTTTAACATTCTGTTCCACCAGCAAAATGGATAAACCGGTTTTGTTGAGTTCTTTGACGATTTTAAAAATCTGATTTACCAGCAACGGGGCAAGGCCCATGGAGGGTTCGTCAAGGAAGAGTAATTTCGGGCGTTTCATCAACCCCCTTGCCATGGCAAGCATCTGCTGTTCGCCGCCACTCAAGGTACCGGCCTTCTGCTTTCTGCGATCTCCAAGAATGGGAAACATCTCATAATATTTCTCCATGTCCCGTTGGATTTCTTTTTTATCTTTTCGCCCGAAGGCTCCCATCTGCAGGTTGGTCTCAACGGAGCGCTGGGTGAAAACCATACGACCTTCCGGCACATGGGATATACCCTTGTGAACGATTTTTTCCGGGGCAAGGTTGTTAAGTGTCTCCCCCATAAAGGAAATATTGCCATTGGTAACCGGAATCAGACCGGAAACCGTCTTGAGAAACGTTGTCTTTCCCGCACCATTGGCTCCGATGAGAGCCACAATCTCACCGGAGTTGATTTCAAGATCTATCCCGAAAAGTGCCTTGATTTTACCATAACCAGATTCCAGGGATTTAACTGTGAGCATTAAAGGTCTCCTTCATCGCCAAGGTAAATCGCTTGGACCTTTTTATCCTTTTGAATTTCCGTGGGGGTTCCCTCTGTGAATTTGGAACCGTTTGCCAGTACGATAAGCCGTTCTGCTACGGCCATGATGAACCGCATATTATGCTCAATGACGAATACGGTGATGCCATTTTTCTGTACAATTCGGATATAATCGGCCAGGGCATCCATTTCCACTGGATTCATCCCTGCGCAAGGTTCGTCCAGAAGCAGCAGATGGGGTCCGGATACAATGGCCCGGCAGACTTCAACCAGTCTTTGTTTGCCATAGGGCAGATTTTTCACCAGGGTGTTGGCTTTGTCGGCCAGTTTGGCGGTTTCAAGGACGGCCATGGCTTTTTCCCGGGCCTGTGCCTCTATTTTTCTGGTTTTCATGAAACGGATATAAACATCCCACAGGGAGGTTTCTATCCGGCAATGAAGTCCGATGAGTATATTTTCCAGGACGGAAATATTGGGAAATACCCTCAAATTCTGGAAGGTTCTCGAAATACCCTTGTTGGTTATTACATGGGCTTCAAGCCCTGTGATATCTTCACCATTAAATAGGAACTGTCCGGCGGAGGGAGAATAGATACCGGACAGATTGTTAATAAATGTTGTTTTGCCAGATCCATTGGGACCGATCATCCCAACGATTTCCCCCTTGTCAACGTTGAGGCTGACATCATTTAAGGCAATTACGCCGCCAAATCTTTTTCCAATCTTTGTGGCAGTTAAAAGGCTCATCCAGTAGCTCCCTTAATACGCGATGGTTATCTTTTTAGTCGATATTGGGTATTATCAGTCTCTGAATGCAGAGGTTCCAAAGATGCCCTGGGGTCTGAAAAGAAGTACAAGTACCATGATGCCCCCTATGATCAGCATTCTATATTCGGAAATGCTTCGAAAATACTCCGTGGCAAGGGTCATTAAGATCACCCCTGCAATGGGTGCCAGAAGAGAACCCATGCCACCGACGATGACCATTATAATCATGAGACATGATTCTTCCAGCCTGAAGTTTGAAGGTGTTACGGTGGTCTGATATACGGCCAGATAACTTCCGGCAAGCCCGGCGTAAAAACAACCAATCCCAAATACGATTATTTTATATATCGCCGTGTTTATTCCCATCACTGAAGCGGCCAGTTCATCTTCTCTTATGGCCACGAAGGCTCGACCAAATCGGGAATGGATGAGAAGATAAAGAGTAACATAGGTGAAGGCCAGAAGTATCAGACCTAGATAGTAAAAATCCATCTCGGTGCGGATGGACCAGCCCAATATGCTGGGGATGGGGATGCCAACGATGCCCATGGCGCCATTGGTAAACTCTATCCATGCCTGGACCACCAGCCTGAAGATCTCACCAAAGGCGATGGTTAAGAGACAGAAATAATCCCCCCGGACTTTCCGTGTGGGCAGGCCTAACAACATTCCGAACAGCAGCGCGATGATGCCTGAAATGATAAGGCATGGTAGAAAACCAAAACCATACCGGGTGATGAGAATTGCCGTGGTGTATCCTCCCAAACCGTAAAAGGCAGCATGGCCAAGTGACAGCAGCCCGGTATATCCCAGAATCAAATTAAGGCCCATGCATAGAATGGCGTAGAGGATCATATAGTTGACAATTCCCAGATAGTACATGTTGGTCATCACATGGGGAATTGCAAGACAGATCAATGGAATAAAGATGAAGATAAGTTTCTTGGATTTCAATAAGTTTAATATATATTGGGATTTTTGATCCCCGGGACTGGCAGTTGCGTTTACCTGCTCCCCTTTTGTTTTTTCCATAGCCATTTTCCCTCTCTGTTTCGGCATTGAATGATTGATGATTTCTTTGTGTATCCGGTCCATTGAAATGCGTTGGATTTATACTTTGCTTTGCTCAACCACACCCATTATTCCTGTTGGTTTCACCAGAAGGACAACGATCAGCAGTAAAAAGGTAATGGGATCCCGGTAGGAGGAGGAAACATAAACGCCAATGAAGTTTTCGCATATGCCAAGGAACATACCGCCTACAAGTGCCCCGCTCAAGCTGCCGATGCCACCGATGACCGCTGCGGTAAACGCAATGATCGTGCCTCTAAAGCCCATGGCAAGTGATACAGCGTTGTAGGAAGTTGAATATAATATTCCGCCGAGAACCCCGAGCATGCCACCGATGAAGTATACCATGGTGATGGTTTTGTTGATGGGTATCCCCATGAGGCTTGCCGTGGGTATATCTTCCGAAACACAGAGTATGGCTTTCCCATAGGGGTGATACTTTAAAAAGAGAGTAAATAAAAGGATAATACCCACGGCGATGCCCAGGGTGACAATCTGGGTCATGGGAATGTTCATTCCTAGAAAATGAATGGCTTTACTGCTCAGGATGGAGGGAAAGGACAATACCTGATTACCCCATTGCAGCTCGTTACTGTTCTGGATGACATAGGCTGCTCCCAGTGCAGTGATCATGGATATCATGCGATGCTGGTCCGATCGAAGCCGCCTGTAAGCAACGATTTCCACAATGGATGCCAGAAGACCGCCAAGGGCAGCTGAGATGAGAATGGCAACGAAGGGATTAAGGTTGTATTTGGAAAGCAGGGTGTAGCAGATGAAGGTTCCAAAGATGTAAACATCTCCGTGGGCAAAATTCATCAATTTTAATATGCTGTACACCATGCTGTACCCGATGGTAACCAAGGTATAAATAGCCCCAACCATGATTCCGATAAACAAAACGTCGAAAAACATAACCGCATCCTTTTTCTTTTATTTCGTTAATACCTTTTGCATGTGAAACATGCCGGCTGCCATTGGTGTTGGCGTGTCCGTGTGTAAAAGCGATATGTATGAAATACTGATCACCGGAGAATATCGCTAGTATACCACAAGAACATCTAAAACATGACCATGACATATCAATAGGTATGATTCCTGTCAAGATGTTTGTTTAAAATTATGTGTGCACATAAAAATGGCTTTAGAGTCATTGTGCGCAGGGGAAACGGGGACTGCAACTCTCTATGTGCAACTTTGCAGGGATGGGGATCTGTAAATAAGGAGTTACACAAATGTTGTGGGGATAGTGAAAAAAATCAAAATAGTGTAAATATTCAGGTGGCACTGCATCTGGTGTGGAGGGGTGCCAGGATACGGTCTGCAGACTGCGCCTGGACGGTCAGTATGTACATCATCATTCCCCTATTCGGGCTTGATCACAGCATGGGCTACTTTGAGGTGGTCAGTGTGGTGGGGTCAGGCTTGTATTATTGGCATTATCGTCGATTTTGGCTTTTGCACCGGCTGTGACAAGGTAACGCCAATACACAAGCCTGACCCCGTTGGTCCACTAAATCTGACGAGTGGCACCTGCTGTGATCAAGCCCCCAAATTGAGGTTTGTCCGGGGTGATTATATCCAGCTGGTCTCAGCAAACCCGCTTTGTCCCATTGTGTAGCTGATTTCTTTTAATGGTGCATCTTTCCTGGCAATCACCATGGTATAGACACCGCTGTCAAGTTCAATATTGCTGAACCGATAGTCACCAAATCCGTCGGTGGTGGTTCGTGCCAGTTTTTTTCCATCTTTGAAGAGGGTTACTGTGATACCCGGTACACATTCCTCAAATCCCTTTTTTCGGGTGGCCACACTGCCGGCAATGAAACCTTTATAATAAAGGTGGGTGTTTTTATAATAGACAACCCCCCCCTCCCTATTGGTGATGCCTGCCGGAGTTTCCAGATCATTGTCTGCAATAAAGGCCGCCATTTTTTCTGTTTCCAGACAATAAAAGGTCAGCGCACCGGTGGGGCAGGCCTGGACACACCGGGGGACCTTCCACCCATCATCCAGAAGATGGGCGCACAGGGTACATTTCTGTGGAGTCTGGGTGGTTTCATTCCAGAATATGGCACCATGGGGGCAGGCCTTTACCAGTTCTTTTTTTCCCCTGGCCCGGTGGGGATCAATGAGCACGATGCCATCCTCTCTCCTGGTGATTTCTCCATTTGTGCTCTTTTGCACACAGGGGGCATCGGTGCAATGATAACAGGGTTTGGGCAGGTAGGCCACGCTGATATTGGGAAAGGTTCCCTGCTCTTTTCTCAGGATATTCATCCAGCGATGACCGTGGGTGGGCTGGGCCAGGGTAACGCCCTCCCAGTCGTTGTCCACGTGCTCATCCTTGCATGCAAGAAAGCAGTTGTTGCAGTTTTCACATTTCTCAACGTCGATGACCATGCACCATTGTTTCATTTTATTTTTCCTCCCCATGCTTTGAACACTGAGTGTGTGATTTTTTTGATATTTCTTTATCCCATGGTTTTATTTCAATAAGACAGGAGTTAGGTGCAGATGAATGGGATTTTTTGATAATACCCTTTCCCGGTGTCAAAAGGTTGATGCAGCCTCCGATGTCCGTGGAATTTCCCGGTTCTCCCAGCGGATTGTACCGGGCAGATCCTTCACAGGAGTGCACCACTCCCGGTGGAATCCGTTCAGTTATGTGGGCTGCACAGACCACACTGCCCCGGTCGTTGAACATTTCCACCAGCTGGTTATTTTTAATGTTCCGGGACCGGGCGTCCAGGGAGTTTATACGCACAATCCAGTAATAGTGTCCATCAATGAAGACCCGATGATCTTTTACATCATTGATGTATCCGTCCTTGGCGTCAAACATGGTGTGAAAGCTGTACCGGGGATGGGGTGAAATCATCTGTAATGGATATTTTTTTAAAATTTCGGTGGAGTGTGGGCCTTCCCAGGAGGGAATATATTTTGAGATAACAGGTCGTTCGGGATCATCCGGTGCGAACCGTTTAAGGCTTGAACATTCAAATTCCAGCTTGCCGGACTGGGTCTGAAGGCCTTCTCTCCATTTTCCGCTGTAATCCGATGGCAGTGGAGAAAGTTCCGGCACATCCTTTTTACGTCCTTCGGCAAACCAGCGATAGGACACCGGTGCCCGGAGTTCTTCTTTGGGGGCTGGCACCACATAATAGCCTTTTTTAAGAAATTTTTTCCAGGTCATTACGGTGGGCATGTCACTGGCATCAAAAAGCCGTTTGCACCATTCAAGCTCGGTTTTGCCTTCGGAAAAAGGAGCACCCAGGTCCATGCGCTGGGCCAGTTCCAGAAAAATCTGGTAATCGGATTTCGATTCCCCTAATGGTTCAATGCATTTGTGCTGAAATGTGATCACCCGGTGGTTCCACTGGGTGTATTGCTGATGGCTGTAGCCCCCGGAATTGGCGGTTTCTCCGATGTCATAGCGTTCAAAATTGGTGCAGGCAGGCAGGATGATATCGGCAAATTTGGCCTCCCCTTCAAACCAGATGGACTGATTTACCACAAATTCAAGGTTATCACTTTTATAGGCCCTGGCATAGCGGTTGGATTCGGGCATTGTGCCGAAATGAGAGCCACCATATTTGTAGTACATCTTGACGGGGGAATACCCCGGTGCCGGGTATTTAAAGTTTTTAAATTGTCCCTCAATGCTTTTGGGGTCCGTGGGATAGCCTTCGCAGCTGCCGTTGAGAAACACCTCCGGGATGCGAAGGCGTGGGATGAGCTGGGCCACGGTGTTCATGGTGGGCAGCTGGGGCATTCTCTGGTATAGATTCATGCTCAGAGCCGTGCCGTAAATATCGCCGGACAGTCCACCTTCGGCATATCCGGGAAAGAAAAAATGGGTATCCACCGGGGTGCCCTGCTGGAGGCATCCCAGATTTACACCGGGTTTGCCAAGGCCCTGCATGGCCATGAGACACACCATGGATCGTGCCCATTCAATGCCGGTGGCACTTCTGCAGGCCCCCCCGAAGCCCACAAGGCCCCCCGGGGACAGGTAGGTTTTTTTGTTGCCCCATTGCCTTGCAAGGGCTCTGACATCCTTGGCCGGTACATGGGTTTCCAGTTCCTGCCATTCCGGGGTTTTTTCAATGCCGTCTTCTTTACCCAGAATGTAATCCCGCCAGATCTCAAATCCATTGGTGCGGCTGGCCACATAATCTTTGTCGTAGAGATCTTCGGTTATCCACACATGGGCAATGGCAAGCGCCATGGCATTGCCCGTATCCGGCAGGGGGGCCAGCCATTTGCCACCCAGAAGGGCTGCGGTGTGATTGTAATAGGGATCTATGTGTACCATTTTTATCCCCAGTTCCTTGGCCCATTGACGTCGGATGGTGCCTTCAAAGGCCCCGTAAACGCCGCTGGTGCTTTCGGGGTCACTGGACCAGAAGACGATCATCTCTGCTTCTTTCAGGCAATCTTCCACTGTACCATAGGTGTCGGAGCCTCCGTTTCGCATGCTGTTGCCCCAATGGTGCATGGCGCCCCAGTACCAGCCTTCCCAGGAGTCGGGGTTATGGGCCACCGGGGTGTACCCGATGGTGTTCATGAAACGATTGCGGCTGCTCAACCAATAGCCCAGGTTTCCCCAGGTGTGGTGGGAACCACTGCCGTTCATGATGGAACCGGGGCCGTGGGTTTGTTTGACTCTCTGGATTTCACCGGCCACAATGTCCAGGGCTTCCTCCCAGCTGATGCGCTGGTATCCGGAAATGCCTCTGTTCCGGCAGTTGCGGTCTCCATGGGGATTGAAATCCACCCGCTTCATGGGATACAGCAGGCGGTCCGGAGAGTAGATAAGCGATTTCAGTGCAAGAACATAGGGGCTCAGGGTGCCCCTGCGGGGGGGGGTGAACTGTCGGCCCCGGGCAGAGATGGTCCAGGGTTTTGCATCTTGTTCATCAAATTCAATGGGGGTGATCCGGATGATTTTATCGTCTTTGACATGGACAAACACCGGTCCGCCGTTGGTGTTGCTGGTGTAGCGCATGACCCCGTTTTTAAGGGGGGTGCCGAAATCCTTTGGTGAATCAAATCTTTCCACCATGGTAAGGGTCTGCATGAACCAGATGGTCAATTCATCGGGACCTTCCACCTCTATGTGAAAATTTTTCATGGCGTGGATCTGCACATGGAGGTTGTTTCGGCGAAGCATCAGGTATACGGCTGTGGGGGCATCCCGGAAGGTCATGGTGACATCCACTTCCCGGGAAAGGATACGGGTGCTGGAAATGCTTCCATTTTTCAGATAAAAGGTACGTCCAATGGTTTTGTCCTTGATTTTTATCTGTGCCGCAAAATTTTTTTTCTTCAGTCGTTTTCTGAAGGCAGGGTCCAGAATGCTCCTGGTTTTCAGTATCAGCCCGAGGCTGAAAAGCATCAGTCTTAAAATATGGGGACCTGTGACATCAAGCAGGGACTGTATTGATTTCGTTAATATTCCCATGGTAAATCTCCTTCCTGGGGATGTATGAATTATTTTAAAAATAAATGGTAATATTTAACACAGCAAATGTCATGCCATTATTTTTGAATTTGTAAAAACAGATAGTTATAAAAAACATTGACATAAATAACCGTATTTGGTTATTTATATTTCCATATATGGTGATTTTGAACTAGTATCTCCATATATGGTGAAAATTCAATGCCTCCCCTGGAATCTTCGTATCAACGCTCAGGATGTTTTTTAAATGGATAAAGATATTTTTTTTCGAAAAGCCACGTTATTGATCTGCAGCAGTCTTGATATTGAAGTCGCATTAAGCCGCTGCAGATCCTATATTTCCCAATATCTGCCCGCAGATAAGATATATCTCAATATCTATGAACCCGGTCAGGGGCAGCTGCGGTATGTGGCAAAGGCAGATGCCAGTGGGGGAGAAAAGATGGAAACCACCATACAACTTCCCCGGGACCTGATTCATTCCATCGAGAGCGGTGAACGCCTGACAAGTGCCATGATCATAAATCGACCGGAGCTGGACCCCATGGGACGTATCATCACCAGGGAATTGAATCTTGGGGAATACTCATTTATTGCATTGCGCCTGCATATTGAAGTGGAACGTCTGGGGGTGATTGATCTTTTTGCCAAAGGGGTTGATCGATTTACACAATCTCATTTAAAACTTTTTTCCCTTTTAAAAGAGCCCTTTGCCATTGCCATGGCCAATGCCTTGAAGCACCAGGAACTGGTAAGACTTCAGGAACAGCTGCTCGCCGATAACCGATATCTTAACAGTGAGCTTTTTTCCCGGGCAGGACATGAGGTTGTGGGGGCTGACCATGGACTCCAGGGAGTGTTTAAAAAAGTGGATCAGGTGGCTTATCTTAAAAATACCGTGCTGATTCTGGGTGAAACCGGGGTGGGCAAAGAGGTGATTGCCAATGCCATTCATCGCCTGTCTCCCCGGCGGGATAAACCTTTTATAAAAGTAAATTGCGGTGCCATACCAGAAAATCTCATTGACAGCGAGCTGTTTGGCCATGAAAAAGGTGCCTTCACCGGTGCCGTATCCCAGAAAAAGGGGCGTTTTGAGCGGGCCCACCGGGGAACCATTTTTTTAGATGAGATTGGAGAACTGCCCCCCTGGGCACAGATCCGTTTGCTCCGGGTACTTCAGACCCAGGAGATTGAGCGGGTGGGTGGCTCCCCGGCCATCCAGCTTGACATCCGGGTGATTGTTGCCACCCATCGGAATCTCAAGCACATGGTGGAAGAGGGCACATTTCGGGAAGATCTCTGGTTTCGCATCAATGCATTTCCCATTGTGATTCCTCCGTTGCGGCACCGACGATCAGACATTCCCCTTCTGGTGAACCATTTTTTGGAAAAGAAATCCCGGGAAATGGGAATTCATAAAATTCCTGAAATTTCACCGGATGATTTGGCTCAATTAATTGAGTGGGATTGGCCGGGAAATGTGCGGGAGCTTGAAAATACTGTTGAACGGGCAATTATTCAGCACCGGCAGGGACCCTTGCATTTTTTGGATACCACCATTGAAAATGAAGGTCATGAACTTTATGTGCCGTTGAAAAGAAAATCAAAGGAGGCTACCCTGGACCATATGATTAAACGCTATATTGAAAAGGTAGTCACAATGACCCAGGGTAAAATTAATGGTCCGGACGGGGCAGCAGCCATATTGGGTATTCATCCCAATACCCTGAGAAATAGAATGAAAAAACTTGATATTATCTATGGCAGGGCCTATCGTCGAAAAAAAAATGTACATTCTTTCAAGTAGGATTCTCCTCGTATACAAAGGCCCATTCGTATGATATTATTTGCGGATTCATTTTTCATGCTCATTGTGCTGGCGAAACGGCTCAAGATAAAGGATTGGATGATGAAATAATCATTCACTGGCAGAAACAACACACCATTGGATTCCGGGTGAACCGGGAAAGGAGACCTGATGTCAGTGCATACCAAGGCGTACCAGAATAAGGTAGTGACAGGGGCAGAGGCTACCTCAAAAATTAGAAACGGCAGTCGAATTTACATCGGGTCCGCATGTGGAGAACCCCAGCATCTGATCCATGAAATGGTGAAAAATCACAATATCCAGGATGCCATGCTCTTTCAGATGCTTGCCTTTACCTTGGGGCAGTATCTGGAGGACCGGGATTTTCTTGATCGGTTTGCCGTGAAGCTGTTTTTTGTCACGAGCCCCATGCAGAAGGCGGCCTTTGAAGGCAAAATTGATTACATTCCCACCTATCTGTCCCAGATTCCCAATTTTTTCAAGAGTAATCAGATCGGCATTGATGCCGTGCTGGTACAGATAAGCCCGCCGGATCGCTTTGGTATAGCCAGCCTGGGGATTTCTGTGGATGTTACCCTGGAAGCGGTGAAAAGTGCCCGTCTGGTTATTGCCCAGGTAAATCCGCGTATGCCCCGGACCCACGGAGATGGCTTTATTCATGTGGATGATATTGATTATCTGGTTCCCTTTGAAGAAGAGCTGTTGCATAACAACAGGGAAGATGTCAATGAAAACACCGCTGAACGTATTGCAGGCTATGTCAAGGAACTTATAGATGATGGGTGTACACTCCAGGTGGGGTATGGGCATATGCCCTATGCACTTTTAAAGTACATTGACAATAAAAATGATCTGGGTATTCATACCCACATGATTTCTGATGCCTTTATTCCACTGTTTGAAAAGGGGATTATCAACAATAAGAAAAAGAATTTCATGAAAGACCGTGCGGTTGCAACCTTCTGCATGGGTTCACGTATTGCCTATGATTACATTGATAATAATATTCAATTTTATTTTGGTACGGCGGATTTTGTGAACACACCGGGAATTATCAGTAGAAACGATAATTTTGTTTCCATCAGTTCGGCCCTGGAGGTGGACCTCACCGGGCAGGTGTGTTCTGATTCGGTTGGGCGGCAGTTTTTCAGCGGTACCGGTGACCAATCTAATTTTGTCCGGGGGGCAACCCTGTCCAAGGGGGGGTTTTCCATTATTGTGCTGGCCTCAACGGCAAACAATGGTAAAAGATCGCGCATTGTTCCAACTTTAAGTGCCGGCGCCGGTGTGGCCACCCTGCGGGCAGATGTCAATTTTGTGGTCACCGAATACGGCATTGCCCAGTTAAAGGGAAAAAGTATTTACCAGCGGGTCATTGAACTTACCCAGATTGCCCATCCTGATTTTAGAGCGGGACTCATGGATGCGGCCAAGAAAAATCATTATATTTTTGCCGATCAAATGCCCCTTCCGGCCGAGGATCTTATTTTTCTGGAGGAATATAAGAGTAGACTTAAGTTGAAAAATGGAAAATCCATGGCTGTGAGGCCCCTGTTGCCATCGGATGAAATTGCCTACCGCAATTTCTTTTACTCCTTGAAAGAAGAAACTGTCTTTTTGCGTTTTTTCCATTCCATCACTATTTTTTCCAGAAAAATGGCCCAGGCCCATTGGGCCAACATGGATTATCGCAGTTTTATTTCCCTCATCGGCATGGTGAGAAATAAAGGAAATAAAGAGGTGATGGCCATCGGCACCTATGCGGAGCTGGATAAAGACTGGGCAGAGGTGGCATTTGTGGTCCGGGAAGATTTCCATGGCCAGGGCATTGCAGGTCATCTTCTGCAATCCCTTGAAAAAATCGCAAGAGCCAACGGATACATTGGGTTTATTGCCTCTGTTCTCCCTGAGAATCGTGCCATGTTCCATGTGTTTTCCAAGTATTACCCCCATGCACAAACTACCACCCACACCAGTGATATTGAGATCCGAATGGCTTTTGATGCAAAGACGCCAGAAATTCGGCCTGCAGCTACTCCTTAATGGTGACAACCCTGCACGGCGCTTCCAGTATAATGTACTGGGTATTGGAGCCAAAAAAGAGTTTCCCCACCTTTGAGCGTTTTTTAAGTGCCATGATAATTTCAGTGATTTCATTTTTTTCGGCATATTGAACCACGGCTTCCCCGGTGGATAGGGTGCTGACGATGACCTGGGAAATGCAGTTGATACCTTCATTGGTGAACATTTCTGTGGCAATTTGTTTTAATTCTTCTGTGGTTTTTTCAATGACTTCGTCAGGAAGGTCTGTTCGATCCTCGAAGGTGCTTATTAGATCCACGGAAGCATTAAAGGCTTTGGCATGTTCCAGTGCAATGTCAAGGGCCTTTGATATCGTTTTGACGTTTTTACAATAAACCATAATTTTCATATTGGGATATCTCCTATTTAAACTTTCGGGGGCTGGGCTGCATTACTGCACTTTTTGCCTTTTAAAAAATTATCTTATCTTGTCAGTCATACGTTTTTTAATTTACCACCACACGATGTAAACCCTTAAAATTGAGAGCATCTATGTGATAGGATATCTAAGCATTTTTGATTCATTAGAAAATCATGGAGCCTGTTAAAAAAATCAGTCTGATCCTGTTGGATAATGCCCGGATCTGACGATCGGTTTATTTATTCCATTAATTGACAATGTCCTTGACATTACACTGGAGAACTTGCTATTTCATTGAATAAATGAATTATTACATGTAATAAATCGTCTATGATCATCACACGTAAGGTATGCAGCGATGGCATATATAATCACCCCCGGAACATATAATCGTCAAAGGAGGATCAGATGAAAAGAATGACAGCCAAACAGATTGAATTTGAAGCCGGCCGTATTTTTGGGGCAAAATGGAAAAATCGCGAAAAAGTCGGTAACCTTAAAGAGCAACTTAAGGCGGCCATTGAAAGCGAAGAAAATCTTCCCAAAAATAAAAAACAGATGGCGGAATATATCATTGACTGCGCCGGTGATCTGGATTAGAAGATATCTTCTGTTTTTCCATTAAATTTCACAACCGTTCGGGAGAAATATTTCATTTCCGAACGGTTGTGAAAACGCCTTGCCTCTTTTCTTATAACGTCATGGGGATATCCCCGAGACTCAAATCCTTGTCTGTTACAATACCGTCCACGATCTTTTGTTTCCCATCTTTCTCAATGGTTAAGGTAAATTTACGATCATCGGCAAGTTTCCGGAACCAGAAATCTCCGAAATTGTCCGTGGTGGCCGTGAATATTTCGCCACTGTCATCATCCTTCAGGCTGCATGTAGCCCCGATGATCACCTCTTTTTCCACGGGATCATAAACGGTACCGCCCACAAATTTCTTGGGTAAATTCTTATAAAATACTCGTGATTTGGTACCGGCTTCGGGATTTAAAAATTCTGCATCCTTGATGAAATCTACAAAGTCAGCCTCTTCTCCAAATTTCAGCGCTTCGGTGGGACACTGGTCCACGCACCGGGGAACCGTCCACTCGGCATCGTTGTCCAGAAGATGGGCACATCCCGTACACTTCTGGGCAATGTTAAGATTCTCGTTAAAGAAGATGGCATCATGGGGACAGGCGTCCTTGCACAATTTACACCCGGTGCATTTGTCCGGATGAATGATCACCAGACCATCGTCTCTTTTTTCTATGGCGTCAAACTGGCACTGCTCAATGCAGGGAGCATCGTCACAATGCTGACACATCTTGGGAATATAGGTTACTTTTACCTTGGGCACCTGACCCCGTACCAGTTCGGTGATGCCGATCCAGAACTGACCGGTGTCCGGCTGGGGTTTAGCATAGGGGGTCCAGTCATTTGCCACATGTTCGTCCTTGCAGGCAATCTGGCAGCAGTAGCACCCATTGCAAATTGATAGATCCAGAAAAAATGCTTTCATTATTTTTCACCTCCTACAACCCATGCATCAAATCTTAAGCCTGCATCGGAGTTATATTCTCTTGCAAATGCGTCGGGATGCTCTCTTCTCCATTTGTCCATCTCTTCACCTTTTAAACGTTCCACCTGTACCAGATAGCCGCTGGTGGCCTGGCCCACACAATTTGCCGATGTAATACCCGCCGGAGATATGCAGTTGATGTTACCGCCACGCTCCACCTCACCCACGATGATGGGATCGTGTCTTGCCCCATGGTCGATGTAGACCACTCCAGGGCGAAGGCGTTCTGTTACATAGGCACCTGCCAGAACAATGCCCCGTTCATTGAAAATTTTGACAATATCGCCATTTTTAATGCCCCGTTTTTCAGCTTCTGAAGGGTGAAGCCACAGCGGTTCATATTTATATCCGTCAGGTCCCATGACCTTGCATGTGGGGGCCTCTCTGGTCCAGGTGATATCATCGCACTGGGAGTGAACCCGCCAGCGACCATGGTTGGACATCAACAGCAGCGGAAACATTTTTGCCCGGTGGCTGGAAAGCCGTTCATCGTGCATGGCACTTTTTTCGATCCATTTGGGTATTGGCGGTCTTTCCATGTCATGGGGAAAATTTTCTGCCAGTGCTGCAGAATAGAATTCAAGTTTTCCCGAAGGGGTAGGCAGTTTATTTTTTTCTGGATCTTTGGCAAATCTTTCAAAACCTGCGGGATCATCTTCCCAATCTTCAGCCGTATTATAAATCCAATATTTCTTTTCCATGAGTTCTTCAAAGGGAACCAGTTTTTCTCCGTCCATGTATCCCCAGACTTTTTTTTGCATATCCTGGGTGGACTGTCCCCCTGTAACCTCATGTTCAAAACCCAGTTTTTTTGCAATTTCAACAACGATGTCAAAATCGCTCTTGGATTCCCCAATGGGTTCAATGGCCTTATCGGCGATCATGATATTGGGCTGCTGGGTACCCTGACGGATATTGGTGATAATATCATCCACCTCCATGTAGGTGTTGGCAGGCAGGATAATATCAGAATAAATACAATCGTTTTCCAACCAGGGATGTTGGGATACGATGGTTTCTATCTTTGGATTTCGAAGGGCCAGCTGGGTTTCATTGCCACCGTTCCAGCAGGTGATGCGGCAGGGGGTATCAGTCCACATCATATGGATTTCCGTTCCACCCTCATCTGCGGGGATGGGGTAGGTATACTCGTTGAACTGGTCCATGGCCAGGGCCTCAATGGCACCGGTGCCCATGAAGGTAATGGGTTCGTCGGATTCAATAGCTTTATGAATAAGGGTTTTGGGAATTACCTGCTCCTGCCATGCGGTAACCGAAGACATGACCGGTATGGAAAGGCGCTCTTCGATTTCCGGATTCCAGAAAAAGGTTCCCCCTAACCCCTCTTTTCGAGGCATGCCAAAATAGGTGAGCTGGTGGTGATGAACCCCTGGTTTGCCAAGTCCCTGCATGCCAAGGAGAATGACTTCAAGCCTTGCATTTTCATGGGAAAAGGGCCCTCTGATAAATCCACCGCCAAAATAGTGAGCAATGGAGGTGACTTTTGCTGCAAATTCCCGGGCCAACGCCTTGATGGTCCATTCGGGGACACCACATTTCTTTGATGCCCAGGCCGGTGTTTTGGGAACGCCATCTTCATCGCCCAGGACATATTCGGAGAATTGTTCCAGGCCCACAACATGGGTGGCGACATACTCTTTGTCGTAAAGGTCTTCAGTGAGCCATACATAGGCGATGGCAAGCTGCAGGGCGGCATCGGTGTTGGGAAGGACGGGTATCCATTTGTCGGCATGGACGGCGGCACCGTAATTGAGATCGGGACAGATGTAGATCTGTTTAATACCCACCTCTGCCCAGAAATAGGTCAAAAGGGAAGGGAACTGCCCTGTGAATCCCCAGGGTGTGGTTTCCGGGTCACATCCCCAGAAAAGAACCTGTTCTGAGTGTTTGGTGGTATCGTTGACGATGTTGGCAGCAGGCCACATGTTGCCCTGTACTCCCTGACCCCACACATGTTTGGCTCCCCAATACCATCCTTCCCATGAGTCGGGGTTCCGTACCTGGATGGTAAATCCACCCATATTGTCCAGTAAGGTACCGGAATGTCCGTGGGGGGTGTTGATGGTCTTGCATTCACCGTGACCATCCCCCTGCATCAGAATCCCATGATATCCGTAGGTTTTATGAATTCGTTTGATTTCGGATGCAATAATATCGGTGGCTTCATCCCAGGAAATGCGGACATATTTGCTTTTACCACGATTCTGGGGGTTACGTTCTCCGTTGGGATCCCAATCCACCCGTTTTAATGGGTATTTGATGCGGTTGGGAGAATATACCCTCTTTTTATAAGCAAGGGAGAAGGGGCCTGGGAGCGATTTCCATGCCGGAGAAATGGATTTCCCGTTACGTTCCATTTTCCATTGTCTGACATCTTCTTTTTTGTACTTCCAGCCATACCTCATGGGACGAATACGAACAATTTTGCCATCTTTGACATCAATCATTCCTTCGGCACCGCCGCCGAAGAAACCACCAAGTCCAAGACTTCGCAGAACTGTTTTATCTTTTGTCTTAATGTCCGCCATACTTTGAAAACCTCCTTTGCGAAAAAGTTATCGTAGAAGCAGTGGGGGATGGGTTTCGCTTTGCTCAAATGGAGAAGTGCACAAGGCTGCTCTCCTTTTTCAGCTGTGGATGAAAAGAACATGAAACCCTCCGGCGGTTTATGGCCGGAGGGATTCAATTCATGTTGTGATCACGCGATTTAAAAGCCATCCTTGATAAAAGGTATTTAAAATATTTTTTTATAAAAAAATGTCATGTCCTGTAATATAAAACAGTTAAATTGTGGTGGGGTTTTCCCCAGAGCCTTGTTAAATTTGTCAATTCAATGTGACCCGGGTAATTATGGTGCTTAAATATGGTACCCTTAAATAGAGACTTTATAGTTCCTTAAAGGGGAAAGTCAAGCTTTTTTTGCATGTAATATAGTATTCTATATTGAGTGGTAAATGAAAAGTTTTTCATTCGTAGTGTCAGGATTCCCTTTCATGGTGACGTATGAGAAATGTGTTTTCAATAAAATCGACAATGCCTTTGATGTCATCGATGTGAAACAGTGGAACATCAATGGCTATATCAACATCTGAAATCATCGCGATCAGAGTGGATTCTTTGCCGCTTGAATATACAGGGGTGTCGTGGGCCGCTCTTCTGAACAGTTCAATTTTGGGTTTATCTGCGCGTTTATATCCTTCTGTGATGACAATGTCTGCGTCCATGAAAAAATTTTCCACCAGTTCATCAATGGAGAGCTCCTTTTCGACATCCTTAATAAGGGAGATCTTCCAGGGACAGGAAATGACAACCACATCTGAACCAGCCTTTTTATGTTTCCAGGTATCTTTCCCCTCGTGGTCGATATCAAAGCCATGTGTATCATGCTTTAATGTGCCCACGGTGTACCCCCTTTTTTTCAGTTCGGGAATAACTTTTACAAGAAGGGTAGTTTTACCGGAATCTTTTTTGCTTACAATGGATACTACCGGGGGACGTTTTTTTTTTGTATTCATTTTTACCTCAGTTTTTTTGGTGTTGTGATCAAGCCTTCAGGACCAAGGATGCATATCATATTCCTTTTATCAGGTACAGGCAGATATTGGTGCTGCCAAGTTTGCGCTTGACTTCTTTTCTTAAAATAGTTAGTTGGTTGGGTAATAATTTTTTCTTTTATTGACAAGGATAACCTTGATAGGGTTTCGATTGAGGGTTGTATTCCATTATTTTGTGATATGTATGCGTTTTGACGCTATATATTGTGTTTTCTGTTAAAAAATAAAAAATATCTTTTTTTTATTTTAAATTGCATGTAATATAGTATGAAAGTTTGCGACTGGCAAAATCAGAGATCCTTATGAGTGTAGTACATCATTTGATCGTATCAAGTCCGACGCTGTGATCATCCAGCGAAAATGCCGCGCGTATAATGCCGGAAGGTTAACGATTAATACCGGGAAAGCCGGGAGGTTAATGATGACAGAACAAGTTTTTACCAATTGCACCAATGCAGGACCCGTCAGTGTGTACGTAAAGGACGGTAAAGTTCAGAGAATCCGCCCCCTGGTGGCGGATGACAAAGATTTCAAGCCCTGGGTGATTGAGGCGGATGGAAAGAAATATTCGCCTAAAAAGAAATTCAACATTGCCCCCTATGTCCATGGCGAGAGGCGGCGCCTTTATTCCGAAGAACGCATTAAATATCCCATGAAGAGGGTGGATTTTGATCCAGATGGTGAGAGAAATCCCCAGAACAGGGGCAAATCTGCATACGAGCGTATTTCCTGGGATGAAGCCATAAACATCGTGGCAAAAGAGATTACCCGGGTAAAGGATACCTATGGTGGATCTGCCATCAGCGGCATGACATCCTCCCATCATAACTGGGGGATCGTCGGTTATAAGATGGGGCCATTTCCACGTTTCATGAATATGCTTGAGTTCACACCGGTGCTTGATAATCCAGACTCCTGGGAAGGCTGGCACTGGGGTGCCACCCATACCTATGGCTTTTACTGGCGTCTTGGCATGCCCGAACCCTACGATATGCTTGGGGATGCCCTTCAGAATGCTGAAATGATAGTGTTCTGGTCCAACGATCCAGATTCCACCCGGGGCACTTACACCGGTCAGGATTCCGCTCTGTGGCGAACCTGGCTTAAGGAGAAAGGGGTGGAGATGATCGTTATTGATCCCTTTCATAACTATACCGCCGGTGCCATGGACTGTAAATGGCTGGCCCCCCGCATGGGAACAGACACTGCTATCGCCATGGCCATAGCCCATGTGTGGATAACCGAGGATCTGTACGATAAGGAGTATGTTAAGGATCGCACCATCGGTTTTGACGAGTTTAAACCCTATGTGCTGGGAGAAACCGACGGTGTTCCCAAGAACCCGGAATGGGCAGAGGAAGAGTCCGGCATCAAGGCCCGAACCATAAGAACCCTGGCCCGTAAATGGGCTGCCAAACGAACCATTCTTTCCGGTGGCTCCAGAGGCGGTGAAGGCGGTGCCTGTCGTACGGCTTTCGGCACTGAGTGGGCCCGGATGATGGTATTGCTCCAGGCCATGCAGGGCCTTGGTAAACCCGGTCGCAGCATCTGGGGTACCACCATGGGTGCGCCTTCGGATGTGGATATCTGGTTTCCGGCCTACGCCGATCCCGAAGGCAGAATTGCCACCTCCAGCGTGGCCGGTTTTCTGCCCTTTAACCCCACTAAACAGAGACTGTGGCGATTGACCCTTCCCGATGCCGTGTTAAACCCGCCGGTGAGCTGGTACGGTGAAGGTTTCTGTGGCCAGTCCCTGGATCAGCAGTTCACCCACTTTGAATATCCCATGAAGGGGTATTCCGAGATCAAAATGTTTTATCGTTACGGTGGTTCCTTCATGGGCACCTTAAGCGATACTTCTAAATGGGTGCGCATGTACCAGAGCCCCAAGCTTGAGTTTGTGGTGAATCAGGATGTCTGGTACAACAGTGAGACCCGCATGGCAGATATCATTTTGCCAGCCTGCACCAATTTTGAACGCGATGATGTGGGGGAATGGGGCGCCTGTGGCGGCTATACCTGTCATGCCAGCAGCGGATGCAATTTTCGCATTGTAGTGCGCCAGCAGAAATGTCTGGAGCCCATGTGGGAATCCAAGTCTGACTTTGAAATTTTTACACTGATTGCGGACAAACTGGGAAGAAAAGAGGAGTTCACCGACGGTAAGACAGAGCTTGAGTGGGTGGAGACCTTTTTCAACCATTCAGATCTGCCCAAGGTAATTGATTGGGAGACCTTTAATAAAAAAGGCTACCACATTATCAATATAAAGAAAGACTACAAGCCCACGCCGGCCCTGAGATGGTTTGCCGAAGGAAGGGATTGTGACACTCCTGATCCAAACAATGCCAAACGGGGAACTGATAAGGCCAAAGAACTCGGTACCTATTCCGGTAAGATTGAATTTGCATCGGAAAGTCTGCGTAAACATTTCCCTGATGATGAAGAGCGGCCGGTATCTCCCCGTTATATCGTAAGTTTTGAAGGGCATCGTTCCGAAAAATTTAAAAAATATGGTCTGCAATTGCTCAGCCCCCATCCACGATTTTCATTCCATTGCCACTATGACAAACACACGGACTGGCTGGATGATATTCCCATCCATCGAATTAAAAAAGATGGCTATGCCTGGTGGCCGGCACGGATTCATCCCACAGATGCGGCTCTTCGTAATATTAACAGTGGCGACATTGTAAAGCTCTACAATGACCGTGGTGGGGTTCTGTGCTGTGCAGTTGTCACAGAGAGAGTTAAGCCGGGGGTTATTCACAGTTATGCCTCATCGGCGAAGTACGATCCTATTTCTCCGGGTAATGCAGATTCCGTGGACAGGGGCGGATGTGTGAACATTTTGACACCGTCACGCATGGTATCAAAACATGCACCCGGGATGACACCGAATTCCTGCCTCATTGAAATTGAAAAGTGGGAGGGTTGATATAAGATGGCACGTAAAGGTATTTTAATTGATGTAAACAGATGTAATGGTTGCTACAACTGCTTTCTTGCCTGCAGGGATGAACATTTTGGAAATGATTATTTCCCTTTGTCTGCGGCCCAGCCGTTGAACGGTCAGTTCTGGATGCAGATCAAGGAAATTGAACGGGGAAAATTTCCCCATCCCAAATTGTCCTATATTCCCGTCCCATGCATGCAGTGTAAAGATGCCCCCTGCATTGACGCGGCGCAAAATGGTGCCATATATCGACGAGACGACGGCGTTGTGGTCATTGATCCGGAAAAAATAAAGGGACAGAAAGACGTTGTCAATGCCTGCCCTTATCGGGCCATTTTCTGGGATGATGAACGACAAATTGCCCAGAAATGCACCCTTTGTGCCCACCGTCTGGACGAGGGCGAAAGAAGACCCCGGTGTGTGGAATCCTGTCCAACCGGTGCCATGTATTTTGGTGATCTGGATGATGAAACAAGTCCGATTTCCATCAAGGCAAGGGAATTGAACGCGGGTGCCTTTCATCCCGAATATAACACGAATCCGTCTGTTCTTTATGCCGGTATTCCCAAAAAATTTGTGGCAGGGGAAGTGGTTCTGGCCGATAATCCCGGTGAATCTGCCGAGGGTGTTAAGTTGGTGCTGGGTGGAAATGGTGAGAAACGGCAGATTTTCTCCGATGCCTATGGTGATTTTGAATTTGAGGGGCTTGAGAAAAATACGGCGTATACACTCATCGTTGAAAAAGAAGGTTATGCCACTTATAGTACGGAATTTTTTACCAGAACCGACGTGAATCTGGGTGAAATTGTGATTACACCGGTTTAGACCAGTTATTTTCAATAAAAGTACAGCCGTATCTGAAAGGCAGGAGTTCCTGTCTGTTGGGGGGAAAAGAGCATCTGTCCACCTGTTTGTCGGATACGGCTGACCCAGGATTTATTTTTATTTGATAATCCCATTTTTTTTGAGCGATTTTGTAAAAAACGGGCTCAGGCTTGTGTTGTTTTAAAATTTTTAACAGGTACCGTGATTTTTGTTTTTGGTTAAAAATCACGATAAGTGCCGCTAACCCATGCCTGATCTCTCCCTGGCTTTTTAAATATCAATAAAAGTTCCCTTATGTATCGTTCAGGGAACTTCAAGGAGAACCCCATAATGATAAGTGTCAAAGATGCAAAGGGTGTACCCTATGATGCCGCCAGACATTCCGGCGTGTATGGCCTGCAAAAATTGACCGAGGCTGATTCAAAAAGGATTACAGTTTGTTATTCTTATTTTCAGCCGGATGGCGGCGCTGAAATGTGTCCATCTCCCAAGGAAAGAGTTTATTATGTCACCAAGGGTTCCATCACGGTCAATGGCAAAGACGGCGAAACCCATGTGGTGGATGAGGGGGGCATGATATACATTGCCCCCGGTGAAGAGCGGGATATGATTATCAATAATGGCAAACCTGCGGAGGTGCTCGTTTTTATCGTGACTCCTTAATGTTGGGGGTAAATATTCGGTCAGCACCCAGTCTTTACCTGTTTGGGTCTGCTCACATAGTATAAGTATGCTATGCAGCCCTAAAGATACGAATATGGAGCACTGTCCAAACATTTACAATACCAGCCCGAATATTTACTGTTCATGATATCGTGATTTCATATGATGGCAGTATCCTTGCCGTGATCAAACCCTTGGGTGGATACGGGAAAAAGGCTTTGAAATATCTTTTGCTGTATGGATTAAGGTATGTAAAATTGCATTCTTATTATAAAAAATACCCGGAACAGAGAATCCTCAGATATGAACGAACCCGTCAGGCGCTGATAAAACAACCCTGACCCCGTTAATTAGGACCCCGTTAATTAGAATAATTAAAATATATAAGTCAGACAGGTGAATAAAAAGGGAGAAGGCGAAAATATGAGAGAATTTTTTAAGTTGGACGGAAAGGTTGCCATCGTTACTGGTGGTGCAGGCGGTATCGGGGAAGCACTTGCCATGGGTCTTGGTATTCATGGTGCCACAGTCATTGTAGCCAGTCGGAGACAGGAAGCCATAGACAAAGTGGCTGCCAATATTACCAAGGCATCGGGAAATGAGGCCATTGCCCTTACCTGTGATGTGACAAGTGAAGAGAGCATGGCAGCCCTTGTGGATACCGTAGTCAAAAAATATGGTAAACTGGATATTCTGGTAAATGCCATGGGCATGAACATCAAGCATGCCGCCTTGGAATATCCCGTGGAAGACTGGGACAAGCTGTTTGATGTCAATGTCAAGGGGACCATGATTGCCTGTAAGGCAGCTGGTAAAGCCATGAAAAATCAAAATTGTGGATCCATCATCAATCTCTCATCGGTGCGGGGAATCCGGGGATATACCGGCGGAAATTCCGGGTATTGCGCCACCAAAGGAGCAGTGGAACTGATCACCAAGGCCCTGGCATTGGAATGGGCGTCCCTGGGGATTCGTGTCAACGCCATTGGCCCTGCGTTGATCATTACGCCGGGTACCAAACACATTGCTGAAAATCCTGAACTTGCCAAAAAATATGCCGCTGCCGTACCCATGGGACGTATTGGTCTTCCCGAGGACCTTGCCGGAGCCTGTGTGTTTCTGGCTTCAGCGGCTGCCGGGTTTATTTCCGGTCAAACCATCTACGTTGACGGTGGTTTGACGGCCCAGTAAGCCATCAGGCCGCACGGTATATGATGTCCTGTATGTCCCGGGGTAAGGGATGCTGTGCCCAACCGATGCTTATTGGCACAGATACCTAACAATTTTAAGAGGCAGGCATCCAGACTTCGGTGATCCATAACCTAAGCAGTTGATGAAGGAGAATCCATGAGTGGATTGGATATAATTAAAAAGGCCAGAAAAGAAAAAAGAACGGTGCTCACCGAGATTGAGGCCAAAGAGATCCTGGGAGAAATCGGCATAAGCTGTACGGAAACAAAACTTGCCACCACCAAAGAAGAGGCCGTTAGTCTGGCTGAAAAAATGGGGTATCCCATCGTGTTGAAAATCTCTTCCGTGGATATCACCCATAAAAGTGATGCCGGCGGGGTCAAGGTAAATCTTAAAAGTCGGGAAGAAATGGAAAACGCCTACGATGAGATCATGACATCATGCAGGGCCGCATGCCCCGATGCCAATATCGAAGGCATCGCCGTTCAGGGCATGGCTAGGATGGGAACGGAGATTATCATGGGTATGATTAAAGACCCAAGCTTCGGTCCTGTGGTGATGTTTGGTCTTGGCGGTGTGCTGGTGGAAATTCTCAAAGATGTTTCCTTTCGTATTGTTCCCATTGAGAAAAATGATGCCGTTGAGATGATCGATGAAATTCAAGGAAAGAAGATGCTCGAAGGATACCGTGGACAGGATCCGGCAGATCTTGTGTATTTGCAGGACATGCTGGTCAAACTCTCCGATTTTGTTGATAAGACACCTGGAATCGAAGAGATTGATATGAATCCTGTGTTTGCCTACAAAGAGGGCGCAGCGGTGGTGGACGCACGGATCATTCTCACTGCCGAATGAGGCAGGGTTTTTCTCGAAATCCAATGAACCAACACCAATGAGTCAAACGAAAGGACATAAAGGATGGTACGTCCATGATAGAATTATTTTTTAAACCGAAATCGGTTGCAGTCATCGGAGCCAGCGGAAAACCTGGAAAACTGGGGTATGTCATTGTAAAAAATATCGCCGATAGTGATTTTGCAGGAGAGGTGTATCCGGTAAATCCGAAATCAGATGAGATATTGGGATATAAGGTATATCGTTCAGTAACGGAAATTCCCGGTGAAGTTGATCTGGTGGTCACTGCCCTTCCAACACCGAAAATGACGGTGGCAACCCTGGAAGAATGTGGTAAAAAAGGCGTAAAAGCCGTTATTATTGAGTCTGCTGGATTTGCTGAAATGGGTGGTGAGGGCAAGGTTTACCAGCAGCAGATTGTGGATATTGCCAAAAAAAATAATATCCGGGTCATGGGACCCAACTGCTCTGGTATTGTCTCGAAAAATATTGTCACATCCATTTATCCCATGACCAGGAAAGTGCCCGAGGGGAATGTGGTCCTCATCGGACAGTCTGGTCTTTTAGCCGCTGGAATGGCCTCTGATATCGTAGAAAATGAAAGTCTAAATATCAGCAAGGTATGTTCATTCGGCAATAAATGTGATGTCAATGAAAATGACCTTTTGGAATATTTTGGTAATGAGGCGGATGTTGATGTTATTTCAATGTATCTGGAGACGGTTTCCGATGGAAGAAACCTGACCCGCATTGCCAAAAAAGTGGCTGCCAGAAAACCGGTTATTTTTCTAAGTGGAGGCCGTACGGAAGCTGGAGCCAAAGCGGCCATGAGTCATACGGGAAGTATTGCCAGCAATGCCAAGATTGTGGAAGCGGCAGTGAAACAGACCGGTATGATCATGGCCGATGATTTTACGGAACTCAAGGATTTTGCCAAGGTGTTTTCCACCCAGCCCCTTCCCAGAGGCAATCGCGTGGCTGTGATCACCCTGGCCGGAAGCGTTGGTGTGAACGTTTCTGATCTATGTGCTGCCCATGGTCTGGAACTTCCCAAATTGACCTCTGAAACCACAGAAAAATTGAAGGACATGTTTGACACACCTGTGGGAAATCCCGTTGATCTGTATTTTTCCGTCACCAAAATCGGTTTTACAAAAACCCTGGAAACCACCTTCCCCGATGCCTTCAGAGATCCTAATATTGACGCTGCCGTGCTGATTCTGGCAGGGTTTGAATATACCCAGGAGGCGGTTCAGAAAAAAATCATTCAGAAAATCGTTAAAGATGTCGGTAAACCCGTGGTTGTATGTATGATCGTAGGATACAATAAATATAAAAACGTCATCATGGACGAAATGGGGAAAGAGCTGCCGGTATTTCCCTCCTTGATTTCAGGGGTAAAAGCCCTGAGCAAATTGTGTGAATACGGTATCCGTAAACAAAAGATGTCATCCTGATGGGGGATCAAATGGGTTACGAGAACATAATTTTAGAAAAAGAAGATAATATTGCAGTTATTACCTTTAACCGTCCCAAGGCGATGAATTCTCTCAATATCCAGACACGGGCCGAATTTACGGCAGCGGTCAGGGATGTCGAAGAAGATGATGCCATTAAAGTGCTGATTTTGACAGGTGCCGGAAAGGCCTTTGTTGCCGGTTCCGATATTAAAGAGTTTCATGCCACGACCTCCTATGCAGCCCATAATATTGTACGTCTGGGTTCCATTGTGGAAAAGCTTGGCAAACCTGTCATTGCGGCAGTTAATGGTTTCTGTCTTGGCGGTGGCTGTGAGATTGCCATGGCCTGTGATCTGATCATTGCCTCTGAAAAGGCAAAATTCGGTCAACCGGAAATAAAACTTGGCATCATTCCAGGCGGTGGCGGCACCCAGCGTCTGCAGCGATTGATAGGGCCGTGCAGGGCCAAGGAACTCATTTTTACCGGAGATATCATCCGGGCGGATGAGGCGGATAGAATTGGCCTTGTTAACCGTGTGGTGGCCATGGATGAACTAATACCCACGGCAAAAGAAATCGCAGCAAAGATCGCCACCAAGAGTTCAGCCGCATTGAAACTGGCCAAACAGGCTATCAACAAGGGTATGCAGACCAGTTTGCAGGATGGACTTGACTACGAATATGAAATGTATGCCCTGTCTTTATCTCTGGAGGATAAAGTCGAAGGTGTAAATTCATTTCTTGAAAAAAGAGAACCCAGGTTTATCGGTCGCTGATAACATTTTTTCAGTCGCCGACCCTCTTTTGTAGGTGGCCGACAACTATTTTGTTGATGGCCCTGGCGGTTAATCCACCATAGAAAAAGTTGAAATCACTTTTATGGCAGTACATTCAAGTGATTTCGTATACATTCAGGATATCAACCATAGTGTAATGAGGAACATGATGATGGAAAACATGGCAAATAAAGTAGCCCGAATTCCGAATTTAGTAGACTGGTCCACAGGTGAAGTAAGATTAATGAGTGCAAAATGCAACTCCTGTGATACTTACTTTTTCCCAAAAGAACATTATCAGCATCGCCCCGGGTGTTCAAGGGAGGGTGTGGAAGATGTTCTGCTTCCCAACAAGGGGAAACTTGCAAGTTATACCATTCAGTACTATCCATGTCCCGCACCATTTAAAACAGATAGAAAAATTACCCCATACGGTATTGGTCTGGTCGAGTTTGAAGATGAAAAAATACAGGTCACCGGTATCATAACGGAAACCGATCTGAAATCTCTCAAGATCGGGATGAAAATGGAAACCACCCTTCTTGAGATGTTTACTAATGAGGAAAAACAGCAGGTTGTAACCTGGGCATTTCGAGCGGTTAAATAAACTGGTATCATACGCTATATGTGTCAGTCTTAAGTTCTCCGCTTTGAAGGTACAAAATGTGTCTATTTAAAATTAAAAACTGTACAGGAAGCATAAAAAACGAGAATTAAGGGATTATGACCAATAAACATAATAGGGGATAATTACAATGAGGGACGTATATATAATTGGAACAGGAATTCACCCGTGGATGGGTTTTTCTGAAAAAGTATTCACCGATTTTGCAGATGTTGCTGTTAATAATGCTTTAAAAGACGCTAACATAGAATGGAAAAAAATTGAAGCCATCATGGCAGGCATTTTTATTTATGGTGGTAATGCCGGTCACCTCTCCGGTCAATACCTGGAAAGCATTTTTGGTGAAACCGGTATTCCGGTGGTCAACGTATACAACGCATGCGCCACCGGATCTGCCTCCATGAGAATGGCCTATAACAGTGTTGCCGCAGGTGAGACAGATACAACCCTGGCTTTTGGTGCAGATGTATCGCCCAAGGGGTTCCTCACAGCTAAATCAGATAACGCCGTACAGGACAGGGACGTTATCCGATGGAAAATGGGTGGTTTGCCGAATCCCATTTACTGGGCACTGGAATGCCGGAAAAGAATGGAAAAATACGATACTACTGAGGAGGATCTTGCAAGGGTCAAGGTGTTGATGAGTGAGTATGGTTCCAAAAATCCAGACGCTCGCTTTAAAAAGGCCTATACCATGGAAGAGGTCCTGAATTCCGTCTATGTGTGTGATCCGCTGAGACTTTATGAAATTTGTCCTGTGAGTACAGGTGGTGCGGCGGTTATTGTGACAGCCGATGAGGAACTGATCGCAAAAGCTGACAATCCGGTGAAGATTAACGCCACCACCATGGGAAGCTCCATTTATGGAGATCCCACCATAAGAATTTCTGCTCTGTCCTGTCCGGCCGTTGCCGAAGCACCCATGCTCAGTGAAAGTTATTCCGCTTCCCAGCAGGCTTATAAAAAAGCAGGTATTGGGCCTGAGGATATCGATATTCTTGAATTGCCGGACAACAGCTCCTGGCATTATCTGGTGTATCTGGAAACCTGCGGATTCTGTAAAGAGGGAGAAGCCGATAAAATGCTGCGCGACGGCCAGACGAAAATCGGTGGGAAATTGCCCGTGAATCCAAGTGGTGGTTTTTCTTCACATGGAGAGGCGCTTTCGGCCCAGGCACTCTGGCAGGTTATTGAGGTTGCCAATCAGCTAAGAGGAAGATGTGGCCAGCGTCAGGTAGAAGGTGCAAAAGTAGGAATGGCACAGACCTATGGGCTCATGGGCAACAGTGGTACCACTATTTTGTCTATTTAATCTGTCTGGTCGATCGGTGTGCCGCAATAAAAAATGAAAAAGCAGTTACTGACAACCCCAGCCCTGCTTTTTCATGTAAAAAGTTCACCTGTCCATGGTTCTCAATATCTATAAAATATTCTAAAGCATTTACTTATGAGGAGAAAAACATGAAAAAGCAGATATTAAGTATTCTTGCTGCCGGTGTCATGGTTCTTTTTGTTTCAGGGCTCTGCTCAGCAAAACCGATTACGTTGCGGTTTGCTCACCAGAACCCTGCCACGGGCTTGAGTTCCATTAACTGTGTAGATCCCTGGCTGGATAAGGTGGAAGAGGCGACAGGTGGAAAGGTCAAGATTGAACGGTATTATGGTCAGACCCTGTCCAAGGGTAAAGACATCTGGAATGCCACTAAAATGGGTATCACCGATATTGGCTGGTGTTTCCATGGATATTGGCCTGGAATGACGCCCCTGTCTGACGTTATCAGTTTGCCTGCCATGCCCTTTGAAAGTGCCGAAGAGGGCAGTGCAATGCTCTGGAAGCTGTATGAAAAATTTCCTGAAGTTCAAAATGAATATAAAGATGTCAAGGTGCTGCTTTTTTATACCAGTGAACCCTATTCTCTGATCACCGTTGGCAAACCGGTGAAAACCCTTGAGGACATCAAGGGCATGAAAATCAGAATGTCCGGTGGGCCGCCAACTGAGATGATGCAGGCCATTGGCGGCATCCCCATGTTAATTCCCATGCCAGATAATTATATTTCCCTGCAAAAGGGTGTCATTGACGGTATGGGGGCACCCTGGGAAGCCATTAATGTGTGGCGGTTCTATGAGGTGGTGAATTACTATACCCAGGTTCCCTTTCCGGCTGTTTATTTCTCCATTTCCATGAATAAACGTAAATGGGACAGCCTTCCTGCAGATGTGAAAGATGCCATCACAAAGGTTTCCGGTGAATATGGCTCACGCTACTGGGGCCGGAATTTTTTTGATAAAATGAAAGAAGAGGGGATAAATAAAGTTAAGGAACAGGGACATGGTGATAATATCTATACCTTGACAGCCGAGGAAAAGAAACGGTGGCTCAAGGTGGGCGGTGAGCCGATCTGGGAGAACTGGGTAACAAAAATGGAAGGGCAGGGCCATAAAAATGCCCGTGAGATTCTCAATTTCGTTTTGGAGTCCGGAAAATAATCATTAACTCATGGTGGGGCAGTTAAATGCATTGTCTCACCATGATACGCCTTACATTTTTTTAAATTTTAATTTTTTGATATGCCGCAATAAGAATTATGAAAGCACTTTTAAATTTAATAACTTAGCCGTCCGTAGTCTATTTGGACTTGGGCGTACCCCCTATATGTAGATATCTTGCTGGACAGGAGTGTAAGATTTTGGATACAGATTATCCCCAAAATATGCTGGAAAAGATTATTGCCGGGATCATTGTCTTATTAAAATGGGTTGGTTCATTGTTTCTGGCCCTGATGATGTTTCTCACGGCGGTGGATGTGGCCTGCCGATATTTGTTTAACAGTCCCATTGCCGGTGCCCTGGAACTGGTGGAATACATGATGGCTATTTTGATTCCCTTCAGTGTAGCCTATTGTGCTTTTTGTAAATCCCATGTTGCCGTTGAATTTATTATGGATCAATTCCCAAGAAATCTTCAACGCTTTATTGACGTTTTCATGAGCATCCTCACCCTGATTTTTTTGATGGTGATCACATGGCAAACCTGTCTTTATGTTGTGGAAACATTTGAATCCAGATTAACCTCTTCGGTCTTGCTTATCGTTGCTTATCCCTTTGTGATTCCCATTGCCCTGGGTATGGCGGTTTTTTCTCTGGTAATATTAAATGATCTGATTAAAAACGCGTTGAAAAGGGGGCGAAAATGAATCCGACCACCATTGGTTTTATCGGAATATGCGTGCTGATTGTATTGATCTTATTTCGCATGCATATCGGTATCTGCATGGGGCTTGTAGGCTTTGTGGGGTTTGCATGCATAACGGGTATGGAACCGGCTCTGGGTATTCTTAAAACAGTGCCGTATACCACCTTTGCAAGTCATGGCATGAGTGTTATTCCGCTGTTCATCCTCATGGGGTCCTTTGCCTTTGCCGCCGGCATGAGCGAGGACCTTTACCGGGCTGTACATAAGCTGTTTGGAAGTCTCCGGGGTGGCCTTGCCATGGCAACCGTGGCAGCCTGTGCGTGCTTTGCCGCCATTAGCGGTTCCAGTCTTGCCACGGCGGCTACCCTGGGCCGGGTGGCCATGCCGGAAATGAAAAAATACAAGTACGATGATACCCTGGCAACGGGTTCCATTGCTGCAGGCGGCAGCATCGGGATTTTGATTCCACCCAGCGTTATTTTAATCATCTACGGGATATTGACGGAACAGTCCATTGGTAAATTGTTCCTGGCAGGCTTTGTTCCTGGGATACTTGAAGCCATTTTTTATATCATCACCATTATGGTACTGACCCGCTTCAACCCCGAACTGGGGCCTCCGGGGCCTAGAACCACGACCAGTGAAAAATTGATGGCTCTGTTAAAAACATGGGAGGTAATTGTCCTTTTTCTGCTGGTCATCGGAGGGATTTATACCGGATTATTTACCCCCACAGAAGCTGCGGGTATCGGTGCCTTCTGCACGTTTCTGTTTGCCCTGTTTCGAAAAAAAATGAACTGGCAAAATTTCACGGAAAGCCTTAGCAGTACCATGCAGACTTCGGGAATGCTGTTTCTCATTGTTTTGGGTGCCATGATTCTGGGATATTTTTTCTCCATCACCCGCCTGCCCTTTGAATTATCTTCTGCAGTATCTGCTTTACCCGTGAACCGCTACATTATACTGGCTTTGATACTTGTTGTGGTTCTGGTGCTGGGATGTCTTATGGATTCACTGGCCATTGTGCTGTTGACGGTGCCGGTGTTTTATCCGTTAATCATTGATCTGGGATTTAATCCCATATGGTTTGGTATCCTGGTGGTGCGGGTAACGGAAATGGGACTGATAACTCCACCTGTGGGCCTTAATGTGTTTGTCATAAAGGGCATCACCAATGTTCCCATGGAAACTGTTTTTAAAGGGGTTTTTCCGTTTCTTATTGCGGATCTCATTCAGATTATTCTGATGATAGCTTTTCCACAAATTATTTTATTTTTGCCCAATTTAATGAATGGATGATGTGTCTTTACCGATGCCGGGTGTTTAATCCTTGTTCTTTTTATGGGATTGACATATAAATTAAACCTTTATCCTGTTCTCTGGATGCCAATGGTTCTTACCATGCATTAGATGTTCACGTTTTTCCTGGCCGGTCTTATGAGGGTGGTGCCAGACTTGTGCTATTGGCATTATCGCCCAAAGCCGGTGCAAACCCGGAATATTATTGATAATGCCCACAATGCAAGCTTGACCCGTCTCAAATCTGCCAACATAAAAGAACTTGATCATTGAAAGACAGGACATATTTTGGGGCTGACGTTTTGTGCATGTGGGGAGACGTTTTGTACCTGAAAGATAATTAACCCTTTTTTATCGGTGTTTTTCGGTAAGAAACGAAAAAAATAAGGATGGCTTTTAATGAACGATCAGATCAAGCACGATGACTTTACTGTGGACAAAAAAAACTTATATCGTGAGGAAACCCTTACGGATTTCAAAATTGCCACCATCAAAGTGTTGTGTCCTGTTAACCTGGATGGAACCGACGATGAGACACGAACAAAACGCTATTTCGGTGAGACCCAGATGGTTTCTCCAGAGGGTCCCATCCCCGTTCGCTCCATGCTGTCTGCCACCTCACTTGAAGAAGCCATAGATGAATTTCCTGCAGCCATGGAAAAGGCCCTTGCCTCGCTTGTGGAAAAGGTAAAACAGATGCAGAACCAGGCAAAAATGGGAAATAAATCAAAAATCATACCGGGACGTTAAACCTTGGTGCGTTAATTAGTCGATTCCCCTTCCCAGGAATTGACAAGATTTAAAACGTTTCCATCGAGTGTCCATTCATTGCCGTGGCCTGTGATGCTTCTTTTTTGAAGAGTCCTGGCCATGGCAGATATTTTTTCTCGGTTTTTTACATGGATGAAGTGACGGTAATGTTAATTTTAAATGATGGTATGCCGGTTTCCGGGAATCTCCATTCCCATGGGTATTCAGCGGTAAAACCGATGGAACAGAAAAGAAATATATATGAATTATTCAATGATCGGTATCCTGGATTGATAGGGGACATAAAAGAGGTTATTGAAGATTCTGAGTTCAAATACTGCAAGGGGAGTCGCAGCGAGAGTTTTCTCTGGCAGCACACGGTTTATGTGGCATCCATGGCCATGAAAATTGCCTATGCCGAAGGTCTTGACCCTGTATTGCCGGTGGTGACGGCATTGTTTCATGATTGCGGTAAATTTGAAAATGGCAAATACCATGAAGGGGAGAAGCCCGAAGAGGAGGCAGGTGCTGAAATTGCATCACGGCTGCTCGAAAAGGCTGGGTTTTCTGAGTTGGATCAATATCTGGTGAGGGAAAGCCTGCTGGCACTCTACAATGAAAACAAGGTGGATAACATCAATACCCGCATCGTCCATGATTCAGATTTTCTTATTAAATTTGGACATATGGGGTTTGCCAATTTTTTTGAAAAATCCGTTCTCCGGGGGATGGTTATTCGCAACAGTATTCTTAAGGCCATGAGCAAGGAACTGACCTATGCGGCGTCCTTGGAGAGCAATATGTTTACCCCAACTGGGAAAAAAATGGCCCGGAAAAAGGCAGCTATTACGGTATCTCTTTTTAGAAATTACCTGGAAGAGTTGAGGGAAACAGCTATTTCCGATTACGAGATAAAGGAAATGGAGATCAATTGTTGTAAAGGTCCCGATGATATCATTCCCCTGATTCTTGTCTTACCTCGGTTTTGTGAGCACTGCTATGGCCCACTTGCCATTTCCTTTGAACGTGAAAAGGGAATTAAATGTGAGCGCCTCATCGTCAATATCCATTGTTCCCGGTGCCATGAGAACACTGGATATGATTTTTCATTCTGCCTTCCTGAATTGGGTGTTGTGTGATCAGTTTTCCATTTATTTTCCTGGAAAATAAATGGCGAAAAGAGAAAACATTGTGGGGATGGAAATCAAAAGGGAAATATAACTTGCCACAATAAACTGGTTGGTTATGGTAAAATTACCCCCCTGGCGCTGGGTGACGATGGGAACGGCGGTGATGGGTGGAACAGTACTCTGTAAAAAAATGATCAGCGCAATGGGATAGCTGGGGCGTACCAGCAGCAGTATTCCAAGAAAAACCATTGGAAAAAGAAAATTTTTTACCAGTACAAATTTTATGACCTCCATGGTTTGGAATTTTCCTTTTGCCTTGAAATCCATAAAAATATTACCGCCCAGTATAATCATTACCAGGGGCAATGCCATGGCACCGATGAGGGAAAGCTGCGTAGTTATGATTCCCGGTATAAAATGCTGTACGCCCGTAAGGCGAAGACAAAGGGCAACCAACGTCATGATCAGTGCGGGATGAACGACTCTTTGCCAGTTTATGGCTTCGTTTTTTTGATTGTTAAAAAAGAATCTGTAGGTACTGAAAAACATGGCTGGATGAAATGAAATAAATAAGAATAATATTACCAGATATGGGCTGTTTTCCCCGTACAGCCCGGAGATAATGGCAAGTGGGAAAAAGATGCCGTTTTGATAGAACAGGCTTATACCGAATTCTCTGCGTGTTTTTTTTCGGGAAATGAACATGCTCACAAATGTAAGTAACAGGGCCATTAACGTAAAGATTATCCACCACAGAGGGATGGTCCACCAGTCGGGAAATTTTTCCAGAGAAAAATTTTTAATGATACTGATAAAGATCAGGCAGGGCAATGCGATATCCAGGGCCAGCGGCGATAGAAATATAAGAATGTTTCCCGGTATGATGCGTCTGCCGATGATATAAAATCCCAGCACCCCCAATCCAAGAAGCATCCCCACGGATTGAAAAATAGTTGAAAAAATACTCATGCTGCTTTTCCTTTCAGTGTTTGATCACAACCGCGTGGTCCATTTCTCATTATAAATGGTTTCTTGTTTGCAGAGGTGACTTACTGGTGGTATAAACCTGCCAGTCTTGTTTTTGCTTTTTCCATGTCATCAGGGGTGTTGATATTGAAAAAGGAGAGAAGATGGGGGTCAGATTTACGTAAAACGGTTTCAGATAACCGTGTGGTGGGACCCTTGTCAAAAATTTCTATGATGCGATAATTTTCATTAAGAATGCATGTTTCAAGTTCTCCCAGGCATCTTTTGGAATACACCGCACACAATGGTTCATATCCGCGGTCCATTTTGGGGACCACCACATAACTGTTTTCCGTTACGTGTGCCAGCACCGTTTCAATGAGTGCCTCATTTAGAAAGGGAGAATCGCAGGCAACGGCAAAGGCAAAGGGATATTTTGCATGATAAAGCCCTGCGTGCAGCCCGGTCATGGAACTTCTTACCTGGAAAATATCAGAGACTATTTTAAAATCCCATTGCTGGTAAAGTTCTGGTTTGTTGGTTACAAGGATGATCTCTTTAAAGAGACGTTTGAAAATCTTATATGTGTTTTCGATTATTTTTTGGCCATTTATCTCAATAAATGCCTTGTTTTTTCCTGAAAGCCGTGTGCTCAGACCCCCTGAAAGAATGATACCGGTATAGGGATATTTCATAGTGAGTAACCTGACCTGATAAATCTGAAGTAAAGTTGATGCCATGAACAAAAAAAAATATCAAAGAAAAAACAGCAGGTACAATATTAAAAAAATGAAAAACCTGTTATTGTTTTTTACATTGTCCCTGCTCGTTCCTGAAAGTTAATATCATAGCGAGCTGTATTACGCCATGGAAAATGTAGCGGATTTTAAAGCAGATAAAGATCAGGTTTACTGCACTGAATCATACTTTCGTGTTTTTAATACATAAGGTTTGGCAGAAATAAAATAATGATGGGAAAGATCATCAATATGATGATACCTACCACGGTTGCCATCAGAAAGGGTAGGATTCCGCGGAAAATATCTTCCAGAGAAATATCTCCCACCACCCCCCTTGAAACGCCGTAAACAACATAGACATTTATGCCCACAGGAGGGGTGATTACCCCCATTTCTGTTACCAGTACGATAATAACACCAAACCAGATGGGGTCATAGCCAAGATTGGTAACAATGGGGTAAAATATGGGAATAGTCAACATGATAAGGCCCAGGGAGTCCATGAAGCATCCACCAATGAAGTAGATAAGAATAATAATTCCCATGATGATAAAAGAGGGGAGATCCAGACCGCTGACCCAGGTGGCCACTTCAAAGGGAATCCGGGTGACTGCAAGAAATTTTCCAAAAACCACGGCACCTGCGATGAGAAAAAGAATCATGGTGGATGTCTGGAGGGTCTCGTACAGTGATTTTACAAAGGCCTTCCAGGTAAGCTGTCGACGGATGATAGATACGATCAAAACACCGAAAACCCCAACAGCAGCCGATTCAGTGGGTGTGAAAAAACCGTAAAAGAGGCCACTCATAACCAACGCGAAAACCGCCAGGGTATCTGCAAGCCCCAAGAGTGATTTCATTTTTTGTACCAGTGTGAATTTCTCACCCCTTGGGCCCTGTGCTGGGTCAATTCTGCAAGTTATATAGACGCAGATAATAAATAGAAAGGTCATGAGAAATGCCGGAAGAATCCCTGATACAAACAAGGCACCAATGGATTGTTCGGTGAGGATTCCGTAAATGATCAGTACCACACTGGGGGGCATGATCATTCCAAGCCCTCCCCCCGAGGCAACGGAACCGGCGGATAGGGAATCGGCATACCCAAATCGTTTCATCTCCGGCATACCCACCGTTGCCATGGTGGCAGCAGTGGCAGGGCTTGATCCGCATACTGCGCCAAAAGCTGTGCAGGTGGACACCGTTGCCATGGCCAGCCCGCCCTTGATATTTCCCATAAAGCTATATGCGGTGTTGTACAGTTTTCTGCTGATACCCCCGTTGAATGCCAATTGACCCATGAGTACAAAAAGGGGAATGGTGGTCAGTTCGTAGGAAGAAAATGAATCGTAGAAATTGCGGGGTAAGAGGGCCAGAGCTGCGGGAAATGATATGAGAATCCCAAAACCAACAAATCCAACCAGGGTCATCACATAGGCCACAGGCATTTTTGTCATGAATATGGCCAGCATGATCAGGATGCCGATAATACCAATTGCGGTGGGACTCATATCTTTTTTTTCACTCCTTTGAAAAACGTTATGATATCTTTAAATATCATCAATGAGAAAATTAAAAAGCAGAAGGAGAGCACATAAACAAGATAGTACATGGGAAGTTCCAGGTTCATGGATAGAACCCCTGAGTCCGACATTGTGCCGGCATAAAAGGACATACGCCAGGTGATAATTGCCATGAGTATGAGGGCAAAAAATTGTGTTATGACACGAATGATGCTCTGTACGTTTTTTGATAGCAGTCTCACCAGTATTTCAACACCGATGTGTACGTCCTTGATGTGTGAATATGGAAGCGAAAACGCAATGGTAAGTGTTGCGAAAATGGTTACAATTTCTTCGGAGCCATAGATGGGCATATTAAATGCCCCCCTTAGAAATACGTCGGCACAGGTCACCGAACACATCCCCATCAGGCAGATGGCGCCAAGCATTTTCATTTTTTCCTGAAGCTTATCCAGGAGCGACCAGAATGATTTCATAAGGAGCCTTTAAACCTTAAGAAAAACCGAACCGAAGACGATTCGATTTTTCTTATATGTTGATTGTCCAGGGTATTAATTATTTTTATTTCAAGCTGTCTATGATGAAATTAACCACGTCTGTTCCGTTAATTCCTTTTTCGTCAAGTTTTTTCGCATAGTTGAAAAGTTCTGGACGAACGGTTGCTTTCCATCTTGCAGATTCCTCAGGTGAAAGGGTTATGATTTCATGACCTTTTTCAAGAAAAAAGGCTTTTCCCTCTGCGTCAATATCGTCCCAGGCCTGGCCATGCTTTACGGCCCATTCTTTGTTAATATCCAGAATGATTTTCTGATTTTCAGGAGAAATGGCGGCCCATTTGTCTTTGTTCATGGTAACGATCATGGCTGTGGTGTAAGCCACGGAATTTTCCGCAATGCAATAATCTACAACTTCTCCAAGCTTCCAACCTTTGTTGGCTTCCATGGGATGTGCACACCCGTCTACAACGCCTTTTTGCAGACTCTGGTAGGCATCCCTCATGCTTTGGGCCACAGGGGATGCGCCTAGGGCTTTTACGAGGATGGTGCTCATGCCGGTGGATCTGATTTTCTTACCCTTTAAATCCTCAAGGGTACGAACCGGTTCTTTGATGGTGTGGATGTATCCGGGACCATGGGCGTGCAGGTACATTACTTTTGTGTCATGGAATTCTTTGGGGTCGAATTTTTCAAGTACGGCATTGGCCACCTTGGTGGCAGTTACACCGTCAGGATATCCCATGGGAAGATCAACTGCACCCAATACGGGGAATCTACCCCTGGAATAGGCCAGTACCGTCATGCCGATGTCTGCCATGCCCTGTTCAACGGCATCGTATGTCTGGGGGGCCTTGGCCAGGGTGCTGCCCGGGTAAAAGTCAATGGAGATATCACCGTTGGTGCGTTTCTCCACTTCTTTGCACCAGGATTCGCCAAGTTGTGACTGTCCATGAAACGGTGGGAAAAAACTGGCATAGGTCAACTTCATGGGTTTTGCATGAACCGGGCCGGTGCCCCCCAGTATGAGGAGCGGAATAATAGCCAATGACAGAAAAGTGATAAGTTTTTTCGCCTGCATGTGTAAACCTCCCGTTGTTCTATTTGGGTATTCTGGGTCAGTTTTTTACCTGCTGCCCGTTTCCCCGGATTAGAGAAAAAGCAAAGTGGCCCATTTTGATGTGGATCAAATGAGTTGCTTTACTGGAGAAAACAATTTGACGTTTTGCGAACAGTTCAATATTTAAATGTAATATTTCATGTAATTTTTATGATTAGATCAATGCTTTGGTTCCTTTTTGGGGCCAATGACTAGGAATGTCAAGTCTTTGACATTCGGCCGGGGCATGTTGTGGTGCTGTGATATAATGCCCTGTTGCATTTACGTCATGCGAACCGCGCCTAAATAGATTTTATAAATATTCGTAATATAATTGGATGTCAAGAAAAAAATAATATAGGGATTGAACCGTGTTCATTGGGAATAGATAACAAAACGGGTAATAAAAGGGGATTAGGCATGACATTGGGCAGTCATCATAATTGGGAGAATCAACGGAATCATGGGGAATCAACGGAATTAGGTGTGCGTTATCAAGATTAGTCACAAGAACGGCCACTCTGGGATGAGCTCAGACTTTTATTGTTGACGATTTTATTTGAAATTTTCTTAAAAATTAGATTTTTCATAGTGCCCGTTAAACATTTTAGTCGTTAATATCATATCGCCTGCCCCTGCTGGTTCAGTAAAATTATAATGAATGCAGATGTAAGGATCAAGTTCTATGAATTCCACCCATTACATAAAAAGAAGTTGACACGGATTTTATTGCATGTAATATTGCATAAATATTTAACGTGCTATAAGTTATGTCAAGTGTTGGAACAAGCCGCTGGTTTTTTGAATTTCCACTGTCATTTGTCGTGGAGGGTTTATCGTGACTTCTTTAAATTAGAATAATCAATAAATCTTCAAAATATGAATGATTCGTGATGTTCAAGAATGAATGCTTGAACCGGACAGTACACGGTCAATAATGAGGAGGCAATTTTCAATGGAACCCATAAAAACGAAAGACAAGACAGTTTTACGATCCCTTGGGCTCGGCGGATATTTTGGCGGCGGTGCTGAGGGTATGGTGGATGTGAAGGATGGTAAAATTGTACGTGTTCGTCCCATGCAATATGGTTGGAAATATGACCAGAAAGATGTTCGTCAGTGGGAGATGAAACGAAATGGCAAGACCATCAAACCGTCCTGGAAATCCCTTCCCGGGCCTTTTTCCCTGGCATATAAAAAACGGGTTTATTCTCCCAATAGAATTAAATACCCACTGAAACGAGTTGACTGGGATCCCAATGGAGATCGTAATCCCCAGAATCGTGGTAAGAGTAAATATGAACGTATTTCATGGGATGAAGCCGCAAAGATTGTGGCAGACGAAATCAAGCGTGTTCACAAAACCTATGGTCACAATGCCGTTCTGCTCCAGGGCGATGGTCATGGTGAATGCAAGACCATCAATACCCCACATGGTCATGCAGGGGTTCTGCTGGACAACCTCGGTGGGTTTACCCTTCAGGTGCGTAATCCGGATTCATGGGAGGGCTGGTACTGGGGAGCCAAACATGTCTGGGGTCAAGGTGCCCAGGGTATCATGTATCCGGCGGCCAATATCGTCAAAGATACCACTGAGCATGCGGACATGGTGCTTTTCTGGGGATGTGATCCAGAAACAACCCCCTGGGGATTCACCGGACAGTTTGCCAGCAGACTTTGTTATTTCTGGACAGAGGCCAACATTAAACAGATTTATATCTGTCCAGATCTCAACTATGGTGCCGCCGTACATGCAGACAAGTGGATTCCCGTGCTTCCCAACACCGATGCCGCCCTGCAGCTGGCCATCATCTACATGTGGATTAAAGAAGATGCCTATGACAAAGAATATGTGGCCACCCATGCCGTTGGCATGGACAAAATAGAGTCCTATGTCATGGGAGCAGAGGATGGCGTACCTAAAACCCCTGCCTGGGCATCTAAAAAGTGCGGTGTCCCTGAATGGACCATCAAGGCCCTTGCCAGGGAGTTTGCCGACAAAACCACATCCATTGCCCATTACTTTGGCGGCGGTATGATCCGGGGTGCCTTTGCCCATGAGCCGGCCCGCCTGGAATGCGTGCTCTTAGGCATGCAGGGTCTTGGCGGTCCCGGGGTGCATCAGCATCAGTTGACCTATTTTGGCATGCCCCGGGCCGAAGGTCTGGGCGGCACCTTTTTCTGGAATCCAGAAATTGAAGAACGCCTCTCCATTCCAGTTTTTTCATCGGTAACGGCCTGGCAGGAACAGGTGATTCCAAAAACCTTGATTCAGCATGTCATTAATCGGGATGGACCCATCACCTTCCGGGGAACCGGTGCCCAGAATGCCCTGGTGGCGGATCAGTTCAATGAATATACCTATCCCATTGCAAAAGAAAAAGGTGGGGTGGATATTCACATGATCTGGACAGATACCCCCTGTCGCATCACCTGCTGGAACTATGGACATGAGACAGAACTTGCCATGCAGAGTTCCCAGATTGAATGCATTGTGGCCCAGCATCCCTGGCTTGAAAATGACTGTCTTTATGCGGACATTATTCTTCCGGCCAATACCTTCATGGAAGTGGATGATATTTTGACCAATATCCGTCAGGGCACCCAGCAGCCCAACATCATGATAGCTGATAAAGCCATTGAACCCATCGGGGAATCCATGAGCGATTTTGAAATTGTTGTGGAGATCGGTAAACAGTTTGATATGGAAGAAGCCCTCACCGACAATAAGACCATTGCCGACATGCAAAAAAAAGTGTGGGAGTACATGGGTGGTGAAAAACTGGTTACCTGGGAACAGCTTTCTGAGAAGAAATACTGGATATACAACACCGCAGAGGATTGGGAAGAAGATACCCCGGGTTTCAGAAAATTTTATGATGATCCGGTGAAATCTCCCCTGGGAACGCCCACCGGAAAGTTGGAATTTTATTCCGAAAGTCTGGAAAAAGCCTTTCCCGATGACATGGAACGTCCGCCCATCCCCAAGTGGATTGAAAAAAGCGAAAACCATGATGAAAGAATGTCCAGCCACAGGGCAAAGATGTTTCCCATGCTGTTGATGTCCAACCACGGCAGATGGCGTGTTCATGCCCAGTGTGACGATATTACCTGGACCAGAGAAGCGCCCACCTGCAAGGTGCTGGGCTACGATGGCTATAAATATGAGCCGGTGTGGATGCATACGTCTGAAGCGGAAAAACGGGGAATTAAAAACGGCGATATCGTTAAGATTTTCAATGAACGGGGGATCGTTCTTGCCGGTGCCTATGTAACGGAACGAATTCGTCCCGGTGTTGTTTCCATTGACCATGGTGCACGTCATGACCCGCTAAAGACAGGTGAAATTGAAAGGGGGGGGGCCATTAATACCATTTCTCCTGGTCCCATCACATCAAAGAACTGTGTGGGCAATGTGGTCCAGGGGTACCTGATAGACGTACAGCGGGTGACGGGAAAAGAAATGGATCAATGGAAAAAAGATCACCCCGAGGCCTTTGAGAGAGAATATGATCCCGATGCAGGCTTGAGATTTGATGCATGGGTTGTGGGAGGTAAAAAATAATGAAAGCTTTTTTTCTGGATTTATCGATTTGTAATGGGTGCTACTGCTGCCAGATTGCCTGCAAGGACGAACATGTGGCAAATGACTGGACCCCCTATGCCAAACCCCAGCCGGACACCGGTCAGTTCTGGATCGGCATCACCGAACTGGTACGGGGTCAGGTGCCCAAGGTAAAAGTCACCTATATTCCCAAGATGTGTCAGCATTGTGACGATGCTCCCTGCATTGAGCAGTGCCAGTTTGACGCCATAGAAAAAAGAGACGACGGCCTTGTGATCATTCATCCGGACAAATGCACCGGGTGTAAACTGTGCAAGGATACCTGTCCCCACGATGCCATCTTCTTTAACGAGAATCTTAACATTGCCCAGAAGTGTACGGGATGTGCCCATCTTCTGGACAACGATGCCGAGTGGACAGTTCCCCGGTGCGTGGACCAGTGTCCCACCGAAGCGCTGAAATTTGGAGAAGAGGCTGACTTTGCAGATTTCATCAAGGATGCAGAATTTTTGAATCCCGAAGCCGGTACCAAATCACGGGTGTTTTATAAGAATTTACCCAAAAAATTTGTGGGTGGCACCGTTTATGATCCCGTGGAAAAAGAGGTGATCATCGGGGCTAGATGCAGCCTGAAGGATGATGACAGTGGCGAAATATTCACGGCCACCACGGACAATTTCGGGGATTTCTGGTTCCGGAAACTTGCCGATGATCGCACCTTTACCCTGACCATTGACAAGGATGGAAAGCAAAAGATTGTGGACGGTATTATAACAGATAAGGATTTAAGCCTTGGGGATATTCCCATGGCCCTTTAATTCTGAGTTGTTTTTACATCACCTGGGGGCTGTTAGATTTTCCCCCAGGCGATTTTAATTTAGGTTTCCAACGGGGTGTTTGATGGGCCTGATTGGGCTGTCTTAAACGCCCTTTTCTGCGCCTGTTTTTTGCTTTGATTCAGGCCTGGTCATAAAATGGGCCATCCCGGGGATGTGTCAGGCTTGCAATACCATCAGGCTGTGTCTGAAATCCAATAACATCGTCACAGGGATACGTTGACTTTCCGACAGCACATTTTACACTCTGCAGCAGAGTTCAATCAAAAATGATGGGAAACAGATTGGCCATGGAAAGTGCGCTGTGCTCTCTTATTAATGCCTGGGCTGCCTTTATGTTCTTGGTGGCAATGGCGTTGTAGAGATTTTCGTGTTCTTCAATGATCTCAAACAACCTGGGTGTTTCAAGATGTTCGGTGCGGAAACGCAGAAAAATACGCTGGTAAATATCCTTGTATATATCCACAAAATATGCATTTTCCATCATTTCTCCGATGGCAGCATGGAATTCCATATCAAGAATGAAAAGATGGCGATATACATGGCTTTTTACCGATGAAGCATGCCTGTTCTTTTTTTCTTCAAGGGTTGCCAGCTTTTTAGGCGTTGCCAGCTTGATGGCTTTTTCAATGCACCCAAGCTCCATGAGCAGTTTTATTTCATAGAGCGATTCTGCCTCCTCCCTTGTCAGCTTATGAACTGAGTATCCTTGGTTGGGGATAAAATCAAGATATCCTTCCTTGGCAAGGATGGACAGCGCATTGTTTACAGGGGTGCGACTGACACCTAGTTCTTTTGCCAGATCAACAAATACCAGACGTTGACCGGGAACAATATCATAATTTAACATCATTTGTTTGATATTGTCATATACTCGTAATGTCAGGTTTTTTTGTTCGGCCACTTATAACCTCCTGAACCAGAATGTATTTCATGCCCTTGGGGCCTTTTAATGATTTTTAAACCTGCGAGGTGTTGTATTATATATAACACCTTTTGAAAGTCTAAAAGTCTATTTAAAGAGATCATTAATTAAAATTAATTCCGGGTATGATTAATATTGCATTTAAAAAGAAAACCTGATTTTACATGTAAAAAAATTAACATCTAAATTAACGTTTTTCCTTAAACCCTGTTTGAATACAAAATTAATACACAAATGTCAAATTATTATATTGAATTTAGAATCAACTGATGACCCATGCTTTGACCAAGCCCCCATTTTTATATTAAAATTTTTTATTTACCTTGCAAAAACAATTTGAAAATGAGAAATTAATCGGCACCTTTTCTTTGCCGGTTTACACTTCTTGTGGCAAGAATTCCATTTCCCGGGAAGAAGGTACTTTGGGGTTGACGTAAAGGATATCAATTGATCATAATCGGGTCCATGTTCACAACATGGGCCATTTTGGGAAGGAATCAGGTTTGCGTTATTGGCATTATCATTGTTTTTGGCTTTTGTACATGCCGTGCTTTATAACGCCAATAATACAGGTCAAACTCCGTTGATCCGGCATTTATGACAAGTGTCCCATGTTATGATCAAGCCACATGTGTTATTTTCAGGTGCAGCGTTAAAATTAATTTGACAAGCAGAGAATTGCATGTAATATAGTATTAAAAGTGAAATTTAGGAAAAAATAAACCATGACTGACAATGAATCTGATCGTTGGAGCGTTCGACTTAAGGTTTGGCTTGAGATTGATGGTCGTCCAGTTATTGGAGAGGGCCGGGTGACCATGCTGAATGCCATTGATGATAATGGCTCTATCATTGAGGCTGCAAGAACTTTGGGAATGTCCTATCGCAAGATTCGAGGTGCCATTGCCGATATGGAAGCCTCCGTTGGAAAATCTCTGGTAAAAACGCATAGAGGTGGTGGACATGGTGGTGGTGCTTGTTTGACCCCCCATGCCTACGCACTTGTGGAAAACTATGTCAGGGTGTGTCGGGAAGTTGCCTCCGTTGAACTGAAATCTGCTAACAAAAAAAATTTACCACCGAATGGCAGATTTTGCCATTCGGTGGCTTTGGAAGGCTAAGGAGAGCTCAATGAAATCTTTTAAATTCTTGTTGGAAGCGTCTGCCACCGCCCATGGCCATTTGTGTGCCGGACAGGTTATCGGGGTACGTATGGCCATGCTGGGATGTCGCCTGGTGGGGATAGAAGATCCTACATCACCGGAGTTTAAGAAAAAATTGATCGTATATGTGGAGATGGACCGATGTGCCACCGATGCCATTGGCAGCGTCACAGGTTGTCGCCTTGGCAAACGCACCATGAAATTTAAAGATTATGGAATTAACGCAGCAACCTTTGTTAATCTGGAAACCCGAAAGGCCGTTCGTATTGTTTCAACAGAAGAATCCAGGGAACTTGTGAAACGGTATGCTCCCGAAGAGACCCATCATTATCAGCAGCAACTCAAAGGGTATAAAATCATGCCGGAGAGTGAGCTGTTTGATGTTCAGTGGGTGACGGTGGATTTACCGGATCAAGATATGCCAGGTCCCCCCCGGACCCATGCAACGTGCAGCCGATGTGGTCAGGTGGTCAGGGATTCCAGGGAGGTGGTGGTGGAGGGGGAGATCCTGTGCAGAATTTGTGCTGGTAAAGGGTACTTTAAACCAGTGGGGCAGGTGACTTTATAGACCTTGTGCCCCACCCCAAGGTGGCCGAGTTTGTGAGTAGGTCCTTTCTTGAAAGTTGAAAATAATACATGTGGTATCAAAAATGAGAGATTCGGACTCATGAGATAATTAAATGCTAAAATTTTTTAAACAAAATTGTTTGGGACAGGGAGGATTCTGATGATTCAAGTTGTAAACATAGAAGATGCTGTGGGATACCCGTTGGCCCATGATATAACGGAAATCAGAGCAGGTGAATTTAAGGGACCGGCTTTTAAAAAAGGGCATATGTTGACCTGCCGGGATCTGGATCATTTGAGACGACTGGGAAAGGATCACCTCTATATCATCAAGCCTGAAGTTGATGAAATGCACGAAGATGATGCCGCCATTGCCATGGCGGATTCTCTTTGTGGTGCCGGTGTGGCATGGGATGAAGCTCCCCGGGAGGGTAAAATTTCCTTAAAGGCCACACAGGATGGTTTACTTAAAATAAATGTGGATGCCCTGGAGCAGTTCAATGAACTGGGCATTGTCATGTGTGCCACACGCCACACCAACAGCATTGTTAAAAAGGGTGATCAGGTGGCGGCCACCCGAGCCATTCCCCTTTTAATTGCAAGGGATTATGTGGATGCCGCAGTTGCCATTGCTAAAAGTGCACCGGAGGCTATTTTGCAGGTACAGCCCATGATGACAGCCAGAGTCGGGGTGATGATTACGGGCAGTGAAGTATATTATGGTCGCATAGAGGATAAGTTTGAAGACATTATCCGGAAAAAAGTGATGGCCCTTGGGGGAAGTGTGCTGGAGGTAGTTTTCCTTCCAGATGATGATAAGATGATTGCAGCCGCAGCACTTGACCTGGTGGAAAAAGGGGCCAATGTTCTTATTACCACCGGTGGCATGTCTGTGGACCCTGATGATCGCACCCGTTTCGCTCTAAAGGAGGCTGGGGCCTGTAATATGGTTTATGGTACCCCCGTACTGCCAGGTGCCATGTTCATGATCGCATATCTAAAGGATGTGCCGGTATTGGGTATTCCTGCATGTGGTCTCTTTTCCACCACCACCATGTTTGATCTCATTTATCCCCGGGTACTGGCAGGGAACAAAATTTCACGTTCGGATATTGCTGCAAAGGGGCATGGAGGACTGTGTCTTGGATGTAAACACTGCACCTATCCCCATTGTGCATTCGGAAAATAAAAGGAGCCGCATATGATTTCATGGCTGCCCATGGGGTTTCAAGAAGCCCTGCGCATTACCCTTGGGACCATCAGCCCGTTGGGTAAAGAGACGATTTCTCTGTCACAAGCCACGGGTCGAATTCTGGCACAAACATTGACTTCAAGCATTCATTCTCCATCCATTGATGCTTCCCTTAAGGATGGATACGCGGTTGTGTCTGCCGATCTGGTTTCTGCCTGCCCCGAGGCACCCGTCAATTTGACACTTGTTGAAACGGTGGCCGCTGCAGGGGGGGGGCAGACCCAGCATCTTCTTCCCGGGACGGCCATGCGAATTTTAACAGGAGCTGAAATCCCCCGGGGTGCAGATGCGGTGGTGGCCGAAGAATTTACGGATGTTTCCGGAAATACCCTTTCGGTCATGAACAATGCCGGGGTGGGGCGTAACATCATGCCAAGGGGAACCGATGTGGAGAAAGGACAATGTATTGCCCGGAAAGGGGATGCCGTTATCCCGGGGCTGGCTGGTATCATTGCCGCGTCAGGATTCAGTGAATTGCCTGTTTTTAAACAGCCCCGGGTGGCCATTATTGCCACGGGGGATGAGGTGGTGGCGCCGGGGAAACCGCTTCCCCAGGGAAAACTTTATGCCAGTAACATGGTGACCTTGAGTGCATTTTGCCGACAATGGGGTATGGAGACCCTGCTGTTTACAGCCAAGGATGATCCCCGGGAAATACGTAATGTGCTGGAAAATGCCATGGATCAAAGTGATGCCATTATTACAAGTGGAGGGGCCTGGACCGGAGACAGAGATCTTGTGGCAAAAATTCTTCTGGAACTGGGATGGCACAGGGCCTTTCACCGCATCCGCATTGGACCCGGTAAGGCCGTGGGGTTTGGTATGCTTGGTCATATTCCTGTTTTTATATTACCCGGAGGCCCTCCGTCAAATCTCATGGGATTTCTTCAGATTGCCTTTCCGGGGCTTCGTGCCCTTGCAGGGTATCAACATCCGAATCTTCCAACCATGCGGGCTGTCCTGGCATCTGATTTACACGGGCGAGACAGGGACTGGACCCAGTTTGTTTTTGGAATGATTGATTTGGATGGGGATACGCCGCTGTTTCGTTCCCTGGGACAGAAAGGTCGGCTTCAATCCATGGCAAAGGCAACGGCCATTGCTTCAATTCCCGAAGGAATAACGGGGATTTCCCAGGGAACGATGATGGACATACAGGTGTTATCCTTTTAAGTTGAGGTATGAAATATGAATAAACTGAATCAAGATTGTCTGATGGATGCCTTTAACCGAAGGGTAACTTATCTTCGGCTCTCTGTGACGGATCGGTGTAACTTGAATTGTTGTTATTGTGCTCCTTCAAGGCCCAAATTGGTTCCCCTGGATGGATTAATGTCCTTTGAAGAGATGCTTCGTGTGGTGAAGATCGGTGTAGAACTGGGGATTACCAAGGTCCGCCTCACAGGGGGAGAACCCCTTTGTCGTCAGGATATCATCTCCTTTGTGGCTCAGTTATGCCGCATCCCCCAGCTGAAAGACGTGGGATTGACAACCAACGGGGTTAACCTGCAACGTATGGCAGCCGGGTTAAAACAGGCCGGAATGAAACGTATAAATATCAGCCTGGATACCCTGGATGCTGCGAAATTTGAACGAATAACCGGAAAGAATTATTGGGATAAGGTCTGGAATGGCATCATGACGGCACATGATCTTGGATTTGCACCCATAAAGATAAACACGGTGGTGATGAGGGACGTCAATGACGATGAGGTGGTTGATCTGGCTCGCTTGACGCTGAAATATCCCTTTCATGTCAGATTCATTGAGTATATGCCCATTGGAACAGATCCCCGTGGTGCACAGGGGTACTTTGTTTCAGGGCAGTCCCTGAAAAAGCGGCTTATGAAGGTGGGAGAACTGATCCCCCTGGTCAGGGGAGAGAATGACGGTCCGGCCAGACGTTTCAGATTTGCGGATGCGCCCGGAGAGATTGGGTTCATCAGTTCCATGAGCGATCATTTTTGTGATAGATGCAATCGTATGCGTCTCACCGCCAGGGGATTTTTAAGGCCCTGTCTTCTGGCCGATGATCAAGTGGATTTGGGGAGCAGTTTGCGCAGAGCAGATTGTGATGAAACGCTTAAGAATCTGTTTTGCAGGGCATTGTCAATGAAGAAAGGAGAGCATGGATTGAATTTTCATGGAGCAGATGCCCTTAAAACAAAAATGGTGAGTATTGGTGGGTAATAATCATTGCTTTTACCCCCTGTAAACCATGAACTCTTTTTGCCAGACAAAATTAGAATTGCCAAAAATAGATATCTGCCTTGACAGATATTCATGTAAGCACGTACAATTACCATTGCATAAATTTGGATTGAGTACAACATCGGCCATTTTAGGTAGGGGGTAATGGGCTTGTGTCATGATGGGGTAGGGGCTATTGGATATTTATTGTTTTAGAAAATCAAAGCGAATCACCCGGGAAATCCTCTGCAGGACATGTCCGTTTCGTCGTAGATGTCGGCCATTTCAGCTTTGGTTGCAACCGGAATTTCCTTTTTTTTTCAAATCAAATGGAGAAAGTAAGGGCATTTTTGATCTGCAGAACAATGTTCAAGACACCTTGGATACACTTTTTCCTTCAGAATATCGTCTATTGAAAGCAAAGGCATTGAAAATGCTGTCCAGTGATGCTGGCACAAGTCGGATATTGGTTCGACTGAAAATGTTTGAAATATTAAATAATACAGATCGTTAACTGGATGATCATAGGTTGAAAACGGCCTATCGTTTTAGAGATAGACCTGATTTCGTTGAGCAAGATAATTGTGACGACCAGTTGATCTTATTATCAATCCCCACGATCATTAGGTAGAAAAAATAAAAAAACTTTTTTTTATTTTTAATTGCATGTAATATAACATGAAAGATGAGCCGGTCCGCGGTCAGTCCCGGGCACTGGTGCAGGCATTTTTTGATTGCAACAAACGTAAACCCATAAAAGCAGAGGTGATTATGACAACGACAACAGACCCTTATTCAGGGCTGCAACTGGTTGAATTAAGCCATGAATGGGGTCATGGTGTTCCATCTTACCCCGGACAGGAAGATGTGAAAATGGTCAGGGGGGTAAAACACGCCCAGCACGGTGTGCTTGCATGGAAAATTAACACTGTTATGCACACTGGTACTCATATGAACGCACCGTTGCACCTGGTACAGCGTGCGGCGGATCTGGCCGAGGTACCCGTTGATCGTCTCTTTGGCAATGGGGTTGTTTTGAGTATTCCCAAAAAAAGATTTGAGGTAATTACTGCCAGGGATCTTGCTGCAGCCACCCCGGAAGTTCAGAGGGGAGACGTCGTGGTTATTGTTACAGGCTGGCACCATCAATACTCCGATGGTCTTGAATACTATGGTGCTTCTCCGGGATTATCCAAAGATGCGGCAAAGTGGCTTGTGGATAAAGAGTGCAGAATGGTGGCAGTGGACACGCCCCAGATTGATCATCCCCTGGCAACTTCACTGGCCCCCCATCGTGGTGGTCCCACAATGAACAGGCTGGTGGCCGCGTACAGAGAAGGCACCGGGCTTGATCCTGAAAAAGAACATCCAGAATGGAATATCGCCCACAAAACCATATTGGCAGCCGGTATTCCCACCATTGAACAGGTGGGGGGCAATGTAGATATTGTTGCAGGCATGCGGGCCACTTTTGTCGCCACTCCATGGAAATTTAAACATGGAGATGCCTGCCCGGTTCGCTTTGTAGCCATGATTGATCCCTCCGGTAATTGCCGTATTGATGCGGGGAATTGAGAGCCTCAGCTGAATCATCTGGTAAAAAAAAGATTAAAAATCTTATTCCCATGGAATTTTTAATCTGGGTTTTTCAAAAAACTTTAAATATGGAATAAGGAAAATGAGCCTGAAAATATATAATTTAAGTCATGCCTTCCACCAACATATGCCGGAATGGCCATCCACTCCGGGTGTCAATGTCACCGTTAATAAATTTCATGCCAAGGATGGTGTTTACCAGGTCAACTGGGAGGGTATCATGCACCGGGGTACCCACATGGATGCCCCCATTCATGTAACAGAAAATACACCTGGTATCAGTGATTATCCCCTGTGGCGCCTGTGCGGCACCGGTGTTGCTGTTTCCATTCCCAAGGAAAAATGGGGGGTAATTACCCCCGAAGATCTTGAAAAAGCCACACCTGCCATTCAAGAGGGTGACATGGTCATGATCAACACCGGCTTTCATCATAAATGGGCTGACTGTGACGATTATTTTGCCTATGGGTGTGGAATTTCCGGAGCTGGTGCCCAGTGGCTGGTGGATAAAAAAGTAAAGTGCGTGGGATATGGCTGCCAGGCCAATGATCATCCCCTTGCAACTAAACTGGTGGATCATGGTCTTGGACCCTCCCAGCCCCATCTCATTGAGGAATACAAACAAGTCACGGGGCGTGATCCCAAGGAAGATTTCCCCGATTGGGAACCGGCACACAAAACCCTGATGGTCAAGGGTGGAATTCCCGGCATTGAAAATATTGGTGGAGATATTGATGAAGTAACGGGTAAGCGGTGCTTTTTTATGGCATTTCCATGGCGTTGGACCGGTGGCGACGGATGTATTGTTCGCGTGCTTGCCGTACTCGATCCTGATCAAACCTTTCGCTTTGGTTCAGGCAAATAAAAAAACAGGAGTATGCTGGTACACCCCGGCGTAAATCTTTTGTTGCTTTTTTGTTATGCGCTAATCTATAAAGTCTGGAGAGTTGGGTATCTGATTTCCGTTGGGAATTTAACCAGGAAGCATTCCGGAGGATTTTATATGGCGTCAAAGGGATATATTCACGTGTACACTGGGGATGGAAAAGGCAAAACCACAGCAGCATTGGGACTTGCCCTGAGAAGTGCAGGTCATGGCATGGGGGTGTTCATAGGTCAGTTCATGAAAGGCATTCAATATGGTGAGATCCATGCCCTTTCCCACATTCCATGCATTGACATAGAACAGTTTGGGGATGAGGTGTGCATACGTAGAGAAGATGTCACTGAGATGCACAGAGAACATGCCCGCCGGGGTCTTAAAGTGATTGAGCAGATCATGGCTCGGAGAGAACACAAGCTTGTCATCATGGATGAAATTTGCGTTACCTTGTGGTTTGGTATTCTTACCCTGGCTGAGGTCATGGCTGTGATAGGAAAAAAACCAGATGAGATTGAATTGGTTTTAACCGGTAGAAGGGCACCTAAAGAACTGATAGACACCGCCGATCTGGTGACGGAGATGAGAGAGATAAAGCATTATTATAGCGAGGGGGTTCTGGCCCGGGATGGTATAGAACGTTAGATCTGCAGGACGTCAGAAATTTTTGTATTGCTCACAGGGTCGGTCAACCTTGGGTTGGGACAGACTTCGATAATAAAAGCCAGAGGCCGTTGTAATAAATACCTAAAGGTTTACAACTAAAGACTGACAGAGATGTATGAATAAGCCCAAAATTTGCAGTAATAACGGGTGATGATTCTAAAACGGGTAAAAAAAGGGTGGGTGCCATGTGGCATCCACCCTTTCATGTTTTAGTAGGATATTATTGGAGGAGTTAGTTACTGCTTGACAACATTTCTGGCAGCAGGCCCCCTGTCATTTTCTTCAATGTCAAAGGTTACCCGTTCTCCTTCGGAAAGGGTTTTAAATCCTGGCATATCAATGGCCGTATGGTGGACAAACACGTCACTTCCCTCATCCTGCTCAATGAATCCGAACCCCTTCTTGTCGCTAAACCATTTTACTGTTCCTTGTGCCAAACCGTTTTCCTCCTTAAAAAATATCAACATGTGGCTGTCAGGCCGGTTGCCCTGGGACACCAGGGCGGCTCCCATTGGATTTAACAATCATCTGTGTACATTGTTCTGCAGTGAAGGGCGGTTAACCCGCATGTACGAACCCACCTTTCTGGATCATTAAAATCTCTTTTATAAGAGAAGGTGAGGTATTGCTATGCTGGTCTGCTGCCTGCACATTCTGAGTCTCCATATGGAATCGTTTATTTCATGAGCAATGTGACCGATGATGATGAATCCTTATAGAATAGGATTATCCATACTAGAAGAAAAAATCAAGTAAAAAAACGTCAATTGTGATTATTGACTCAAAATTAAAAGATGGTGTTATTGATCACAGCCTGTACAAATGCAAATAAAACAAGCCTGATTTTGACCCAGCTGGTCGGCGCTGTGATCAAGCTTTGAAATATCTGTTTGTGTAAAAAAAAGGCCTGCTTTAAAAAATAAAAGCAGACCTTAACTAGATACACCTGATTGTAAGTTACAGATGGGTTACAACCGGTTATTTGCGATTTCCATATTCGGCATAGGACATGGCCGTCAATCGGTAAACCAGATGGGCCATTTTAGAAAACGGCAGAAAGGCAAACAGATTGAAGATGGCGATGAGATGCAGGTAGTAAATGAAATAAGAAATGTACTCTGCACCTGCAAGGCGGCTCATTTCAGAAAGTAGGCCGGTCACACCCAATGCAAGCACCAGACCCAGGATATACCAGTCCTTGTAGGATGAAACCTGGTCTTTTTTGTCCATACGGTTTTTGATCATGAGCACACTGCCGATGACAAGGGAAGCACCACAGATATTTGCCAGCCATTTAACCGGGTTAAGCTGTGAATAGGGACCAGGAATGTGGAATACATAAAGCACCACAAAAAAGATATTGGTGACAATAAACAGCCCAATAAAGGCATAAAGCACCATCATATGTGGGGTAGCACGATCCTGGTTGGTGGTGCATTCGTTAAATTTGTCATGTTTGAGTACCTTGGGGATCACCTTTATGATGGCCTGTAAAAAGCCTTTGGGATCAATTTTTTCCTTGTCTGTTTTTCCTTCTGCTACGGCATTGGCATGGATATCTGTAATAAAGCGTTTCAGACCTAGACCAAAAACAATCACAACAAAGGCCGCAAGGGGTACAAAGGTTAGATCTACAAACCAGGTGGAGATGAAATTTGCATGGGCAATGACATCATGTCCACCATGGGACCATTCCAGACCAAAGCTGTGAAACAGTTTTGTCATGCTCTCACCGCCGGTGAGGGTGATATAGGCAAGAATTGCAAACCAGATGGCAGGAATACCCAGAAGAAAGGGCAACTTTTTCTGATCTTTTACGGCATTTGCCAGGAATTTGGGCTGGGCATATTCGTTGATTGCGGCATATCGGACAGCTGCCAGCACATCACCGGGTTTGGCACCCCGGGGGCACAGATCAGAGCAGTCACCACACTGATGGCACAGCCAGATATCTCCATTGGAAATCAGTTTATCCTTAAGACCCCAGGAGGCGGCGATCATCTCTTTTCTGGGGAAAGGGCTGTTATCTGGTGCAATTGGGCAAGCCACAGAACAGGTGGCGCATTGATAGCATTTTTTGAGATCCTCTGCGCCAAAACCCACAACCTCGTCAATGAAGGCAAGATCCGGTTGGGCAAGGTATTTTTCACTCATACTGCGATACCTCCTAAAATTTCGGTATATAATAGCATTTTTCTGTCATGAAAATTGAGAAAAGCCCGCCACAAGTTAAAATGGTGACGGGCAAGGTACATGACGGGATCAGAATCCCTTGAACGGGTTGGGACCCAGAGCTTCTATTTCTTCCACAAAATCACTCAGGAGCCCGGGAAGTTTATCATATTCATCAATGGCAATCTCTTCAAATCTGACACGTTCTTCTTCCAGTGCCAGACTTGCCAGGGCGTCTCCGATCTTTTTGACCCTTACTTCGGCAAGTTCGCTGCCTTTCATGAAATGGCACTGGTAGTCATCACCATGTTTACAACCTACGAGAATAACACCGTCCATACCCTGGGCCAGGGCATCTTTAATCCAGATGGTGTTAACAGAACCCAGGCACCTCACGGGGATTACCCGAACATCGGGAGAATAATCGACCCGATTCATACCCACCATATCAAGGGCCGGATAGGCATCATTTTCGCATACCAGGGCCAGGATTCGGAAGGGAGGTTCATCAAAATCATCTTCGGAGGGTACGCCAATGGCCTTGATCTGGGAACCGATGCTGTCAATGGTGTAATCGGCAAAGCTGATGATTCGTTCCGGACATGCACCCATGCAGGTACCGCATCTTCTGCAGCGGGTGGGATTGATCTTGGGCGTTCCCTTTGCATCATCATCCAAGGCACCAAAGGGGCATTCCACGGTGCAGCGTTTGCACTGGGTACATCTCTGGAAGAAAAATTCCGGATATGTCTGGTCACCGGAGCGGGGATGAACCGCCACACCGCGATCGGCGGATGAGATACACTGGATGGCCTTGAGGGCCGCACCGGTGGCATCTTCCATGGATTCTTCAATGGTCATGCTTCGGCGGACGGCACCGGCTGCATAAACACCAGTTCTCTGGGTCTCATAGGGGAAACAGATGTAGTTGGAATCGGCATATCCCCCAAAGATGTCATTATCCCGGAAGCCCGGACCCTGGCGATAGGCCAGGTTGATAACGGGATCATCCACCGTGGCTGGAACCATACCAGAGGCCAGAACCACCAGATCAGCCTTGAGATTCAGGTTGTCTCCCAACAGGGTGTTGGTGGCTTCCACAATGAGACTGTCGCCACTCTTGCTGACTTCGGTGACGGCACCCTTGCTCATGAAAATACCACGGTCCTGCTGCATGCCCTTGTAAAAGTTTTCCTGGAGGCCCGGGGTTCTCATGTGCTGGTAGATAATGTATGCCTTGCCATCGGGGTAGTCGTTGCGTACATATTTTGCCTGTTTCAGGGCTACCTGGCTGGTGACGGCACCACAATAGGGAAAGTCTGCGTCATCCTCATCTTTTCCAGGGGACTGGATAAAGACAACAGATTTTGCCTCTTTGCCATCGGAGGGTCTTACTATTTTACCCTTGGCGGCAATTTTTTCAAATTCATCATTGGTGATAACGTCGGGAAGGTCAATGCCCAGATGAGCGTAAGCCTCTCCTTCAAGTTTGTCCGGACGCCATCCGGCAGCCAGAATCACAGCACCGTAAAGTTCACCTTTGGGGTCCAGTTGAAGAATGTCTTCCCGGCCTTCATTGTACTCAAGGTACTTGGCATGCAGGGTTTCAGCATCCAGCTCATCACCTTTTTCATCCAAGGTCATCTCTTCCGGCAACGGAAAGGGAACATCAAAGGGAATTTTTTCCCCGGGTTTTTTAAATGTAACGGTGAACTCTCCGGGTTGTCCGGCAATACGGGCAACTTCCGTACCGGTTTTTACCTCAATGTTGGGATATTGTTCCAGCTCGGCCAGTTTGTCCTGGATCACTGTGGGGACGAGGGCATCAAAGGGCTCCACAACGGGCATCTGACTGCGCATCTTGGCCGCATATCCACCCAATGCGTTGGTTTTTTCCACAATGGTGACTTCAAAACCGGCTTTGGCCGCATCAAGGGCCGCTGAAATACCCGTGATTCCACCACCCAAAACCAAAATTTTCTTGGAAAATGTTTCTGTTTTATAAGGCTCGGGCAATTTTACTTTTTCAACACGAATCATGCCCATTTTTATGTAATCTTCGGCCTTCATCTGGATTTGATCAAAATGCTCTTCATCGTCCTTTTGATCTTCGGTGAGTGCCGGATATTTTTCCCGGGAGTGGGGCCATACAACACCCTCTCTGAGATTGGTTCGTTCCACAATACAGCCGTCAAAGTTGAACACATCAAAGTTGACCCGGCGGGAACAAGCCCCAATGACCATGGCATTTACTTTACCATCATCCACATCCTTCTGGATCATGGCAACGCCTTCTTTGCTGCACAGAAACGGGTGGGTCGTACAGTTGACACCCTCTTCATCGGGAACGTCAACAAGGTCTTCCATGTCAAGGACATCGCCAATGCCGCAGCCAGTGCAGATATATACTCCGTATTTCTTATCCATGGTTATCCCTTACCTCCTCACCAGCGTCTGAATGGCCTTTAATGCCATGCCGGTTGCATTCTGGTTGGATGTTACAACATCAGCGGGTTTATTGGCACACCCGGCACCGAACATGCCGCCTTTTTTAAAGTCATTTATGATAAAACCGTCTGCATTGAATTGCAGGTCTGCATTGGGTTTATCCACAGACGTGTTGGGCTGCATGCCCGTTGCAAGGACAAGCAGATCCACGGTCTGGCGGATTTTTTCACCGGAAATGGTGTCTTCAGCAACAAGGGTTACGTTACCGGTGGCGCTGTCCTCACCCACTTCGGCAACCTTGCCTTTTACAAAAAAGATATTCTTATCTTCTTTGAGTTTTTTATAAAAGTTTTCGTATTTTCTGCCCGGAGTTCTCAGGTCAATATAATAGATGTAGATTTTTGCATCCGGGTACTGGGCTCTCAGGTAGGTGGCATGTTTCAGGGATGCCATGCAGCAGATATAGGAACAATAGGGGAGATGATTTTCATCTCTGGAACCGGCACACTGAACAAATCCGATGGTTTCCGGTGCCTTGTCATCTGAGGGGCGAAGAATTTTGCCCTGGGTGGGACCGTTGCTGGATGCAAGACGTTCCAGCATCATGTTGGTGATGATGTTCTGGTATCTGCCGAATCCCAGGTTATCGATGCGTGCGGCATCATAGGGTTTCCAGCCGGTGGCCCATACAATGGCACCCACTTTGAAATCCAGGGTTTTTTCCTGCATGTCAAAATCAATGGCATCAAATTTACAGGCTTCTTTACATTTTTCCCGATCATCGGCACTCATGGAAGGCGCAATGACGTAGCGTGAAGGAAAGGCCATGTTATGGGGCAGGTAGGCCGCTTTTCGTCTGTCCATGCCGAAGTTGAACTCATTGGAGATCTCAGATTCACATACCTTGGCGCATTCACCGCAGGCCGTGCAGTTTTCGTTGACATATCTCGGGCTGATTTTTACTTTTACTGTGTAATCGCCGGGGGTGCCGTCCACCTTTTCAACCTCGGCCATGGTCATGACCTTGATTTTTGGATTATCTTTGATTCTCCGGTAGTTGATTTCAAGCCCACAGGTGGGGGGGCAAAGTTTGGGAAAATATTGTTTCAATTGTGAAACTCTACCGCCCAGGGAAGGTTCCTTTTCAATCAGGAACACCTCATACCCCACTTCCGCAGCTTCCAGAGCCGTTGTCAGGCCACTGATACCGCCGCCAACAACCATGATACTTCCGCCGGCCGGGGCTGATTTGTCTGTTGTCATGCTATTCCTCCGTGCATATGTAAAAATAATATGATTTGACTGAGAATCCCGGGAACCAAGGCGTGTAATCCGGAATCCTGTGTCCTTTGGAAATTAAATTCGCAAAGGGGAGCTCACCCGCTGTCAGTTCCCTTTTGCCAGTTTTTTTACGAAAGGACACAGGCGTGAAATTCCCATGTATCAGAATCTGAAAAAACCCCCAGGCACATAATACAGAATGCACCTGGAGGTTATTGTCTTACTTAACGAAACGTACTACAAGCATCCTTGATTAATCAGCAATGATCTTGTGGTAGGGTACTTTTTTCAAAGACCATTCGTTGGTCTCTTTGTTGTATGTAGAGTTAACAAAGCAGAACCATTCTTCATCATTCTGACCCATGAAGTCGCCTCTGTAGTAGAAGCCGGGGAAGCGAGTTTCTTCACGGAACTGAATATGACGGGTATGAGCCTGTACAGTGAAGAGACGATGGAAAATTTCCCATGCTCTGAGCAGCTCATGCAGATCGCCAGCTGCAATTTTATCAAGGTCTTCACGGAACATTTCAAACAGATCCATGAGAACTTCAAGGCTCTTGCCGGAAGTCATGTAGAATGTACCGGTACCTGCACCGTATTCACTGGTCATCTTCATCAGGCGCATGGCCATGCCGGCAGGTTTGCAGTAATTGGGGTTAACATCCACAGCAGTGGAATATTCACAGTGATCAAGGTAGTTTCTGACAGGTTTGTAAACCATGTCTACCAATTCTTGATCAGTTTCTTTGATACCGGAAACCTTGTCACCTTCAGCAGCAAGATACTGCAGCATGGACTTGGCAATAATACGACCTTCTGCATGGGAACCGGAAGAAAATTTATGGCCGGAGCAACCAACACCGTCACCAGCTGTAAACAGACCCTTAACTGTGGTCATTCTGTTATAGCCCCATTTGTAGCTTTCAGGAACCCAGTCTTCTTCGGGACCGGAGCACCAGATACCACAGCAACCAGAGTGTGAACCCAGGAGATACGGTTCGGTGGGCATAACCTCAGAGTCTTTTTTCTCAGGCTCTGTATTTGTGGCGCACCAGAGACCAGCCTGACCAACTGACATGTCAAGGAAGTCTTCCCATGCTTCTGACTCAAGATGTTTGAGTTCTTTTTTGCTCATGGTCTCACCAAGCACTGCGAGTGCCTTGGAGGTTTCCATGATAATGGGACCACGGCCTTCTTTGTACTCTTTCATCATGAGATGGTTTCTCAGGCATGTGGGAGTTACAGCAGCAGTTCCATAAGGAGCATATTTTTCAAGCTCAGCCTTAGCTTCGTCACTGGCGGCATAATTTTCACCGAGACCGTTGACCGTTTTGGCTTTAAACAGAAGGAACCATGCACCTACAGGACCGTATCCATCTTTAAAACGGGCAGGGGTGAAACGGTTTTCCATCATGGAAAGTTCAGCACCGGCACGAAGAGCCATGGTGTAAGTGGAACCGGCATTCCATACGGGATACCATGCACGACCTTTTCCCTCACCAACTGAACGGGGCTGATAAATATTTACCGCGCCACCGCAGGCAACCATCATAACCTTGGCGGTAATGATGTAAACTTTGTTTTCACGCAGAGAGAAACCTACGGCACCGGCAACTCTATTGGGATCGTCTTTATCGTTGAGAAGTTCAACAATGAAGCATCTTTCAATGATGTTGTCTTCGCCCAGAGCCAACTTACCGGCCTCTGCAACGATTCTCTTGTAGGACTCACCATTGATCATGATCTGCCATTTACCAGTACGTACAGGCGTTGCGCCGCCCTTAAGTGTCCCGGCTTTCTGGCCTTTTTTACCGTCAAGGTTTTTTCCATCATCGGTTTTTTTCCAGATGGGCAGTCCCCATTCCTCAAACAGATGAACAGAATCATCAACATGACGACCCAGGTCGTAGATCAAATCTTCACGAACAATACCCATAAGGTCATTACGGACCATGCGGACATAATCTTCAACCTTGTTTTCACCAATGTAAGTGTTGATGGCGGAAAGACCCTGGGCAACCGCACCACTTCTCTCCAGAGCTGCTTTATCACAAAGAAGAATTTTTGTGTCATCGCTGGCCCATTTTTTAATCTCAAATGCTGTTCCACAGGCAGCCATACCGCCGCCGATAATCAGAACGTCAACATCTCTTTTGTCAACTTCCGGATCCCTTACTGCCTTTAGCTCACCAACAGGCTTATTAGGTAATGCCATTTATATATACCTCCGAATAATCTTAAAAAAAATTAATAATCAAATTAATTACCTGGTGATTATGCCAACTCCTGGGGAGTCTTTAGTACATAACCGTCAGCTTCTTGTGTAGAAAGAAGACCGCTGTTCAGGTCTTTGCCCTTAAGATCAAGGTAGGCATTGGCCTCGCCTTCGGGAGTGGTTCTGATGGGGAACTTGAAACGTTTTACAACGCCATTTCTGAACTTACAGGTCCACATGATGTCTTCTGTACCCATCATGGGAACTACGCTTGCTCCCATGGGTACAAAGTCAGAGTATCCTCTTACTTCGATGGCCTGGGACGGACAGATTTTAACGCAGGAATAGCATTCCCAGCACTGATCGGGCTCCTGGTTGTAAGCTTTCATTGCGTTGGGATCAAGAACCATCAGGTCATTGGGGCAGATGTACATACATGCTGTTTTATCCCCGCCCTTGCAGCCGTCGCATTTCTCAGCGATTACAAAAGATGGCATTAAAAATACCTCCGTTACACTTTGGTGCAAGGCCCATCCGGACACATGCACTGCTGTTAATCATATTGCGACATTCAAACACGTTGTGTCGCACTTCAATATAAAAGTAGGTCTCACTTGACAGGACCTATTCATCCAGATTTTGAAAGTCTCTAACGGCGTGTTGAAATAAGAGGTATATTGTCTTATTTCATAAAACGATTGAAAACGTAGCACCAGCTAATATCCTTGTCAAGCATTTTTGAAAGGGCTGCTCGTTAAATTCATTTTCGGGTAGTATCCTTTGAGGGGCAGTGGGTTTCTTTTTTTGAAAGATGTGATAATGTATCCCCTTCCCCACTGGGGTTTGACGTCCTGTTGAGTCGATCTGATCTGCCGTGGACACGGTTTGACAGGGCATTTTCATGTGCCCTGATCTGCAGACGCTCGACGCTGAATAATTTTTAAGATAAAGGTGTTTGAAATATGAGTGATGAGATGATTCCGGTTTCCCTGAAAGATGATTTTACGTTTGTCTGTTCCCCAGATGTGTCCTGTTTTAATCAATGCTGTCGAGATCTGAACCAGTTTTTGACCCCCTATGATGTACTTCGTTTGAAAAACGCAATGGGAATATCTTCCCATGATTTTCTTAAGAAATACACCCTGCGGCATAACGGACCGGAATCGGGGTTGCCGGTGGTGACCTTTAAAATGGACCCAAGCACCGGGTATGCCTGCCCCTTTGTGGCGGAAAACGGGTGTACCGTTTACGCGGACCGTCCGGCGTCGTGCCGGATGTATCCCCTTGCAAGGGCTGTGGTGAGATCCCGCCAGACCGGGCGCATGGAAGAGTATTTTGCCTTGATTGAGGAACCTCATTGTCACGGATTTAATCGACAATCAGGACAGACAGTGGAGCAATGGCTGGCGGGGCAGGATGTGGCGCTTTACAATAAAATAAATGATCAGCTGCTGGAGGTGATCGGGCTTAAAAACCGTATCCTTCCAGGTCCTCTGGATGGCGCGGATGCCGATCGTTTCTATTTGGCCTGTTATGATCTGGACATCTTTCGGGCCAATGTTCGAGAAGATGGTCTGTTATCTGGGATTCCCTTTTCTGCGGCACAGATAGAGGAGGCAATGACAGATGATGTGACATTGCTGGAACTGGGTATGATGTGGGTGAAGTATGTGTTGTTTGGCGTGCCGGTCCATGGGGCATGAAATGATGCCAAGCCTCTATCAACGGGGTGTATTTTCACTTGCCCGGCATCACCATGGTGTTCTATATGAAAAAATATTGGCCGGACAGCTTGATGATGCATTGGAGAGAGGGAATATGATCCAGGGAGACAAAAAATGATGCTCAACGGAAAGGTGGCCCTTGTTCTAGGGGCAGTAAAAGGTATTGGACGTGGTGTCGGGCTGGCCCTGGCCCGCCAGGGGGTCCGTCTTGCTTTGACCCGGCATGACTGGCCAGAGAGTTTTTCAAAGATGGAATCCGCCTTTGAGGAAACCGGTGTGGAACATGTCGTTTTTGATGTGGATCTTCTGGAAACTGCTTCCATTGAGCGTCTGATGGAAGATGTCCGGGAGCGGTTCGGACGGCTGGATATTTTAATCAACAATATTGAACGGGGGGGGTGGCCTGTGGTGCATGGACCTTATGTTCAGGATCAGTGGGATCTTGAGATGGCAACCACCCTCAGAGCTAAACGCTGGGTGTTTGATCTTGCATTACCCCTGCTTAAATGCAGCAAAGATGCGGTGGTGATTAACTTTTCATCCATTGCCGGTGTGTGTGGACGTTCGGGTCCTGCGGCGGTGGTGTTTAATGATGGGTATGCGGCCGCCAGTCGGGGGATTTCTCTGTTGACGGAAACCTGGGCCCGCATGGGGGCGCCCCATGTTCGTGTCAATGAGATCATGCTGGGGATTGTGGATACCCGTCATGCCAGGGGAACCCGGGGATGGGAGACGGTATTGACCCCCGGGGAACAGGCGGCCATCATCGAACATACCCTGCTTAAAAGGACCGGAACCATTGAAGATGTGGTTAAAGCCGTACTATTCATGGTGAAGGATGCGCCTTATATGACCGGCTCTGTTCTGCGCCTGGATGGCGGTTATCTTCTGGGGGGCGAAGGCGTGCCCTCCATGCCCCCCGGTGTTTTATAACCATCACAGATGGATTAAACCAGCATCTGGGCAATGGTTTGTCTGATGCGCTGATTTTTGCCGTGGGTTCTGCAAAACTGCATTTCAGCAAGGCTCATCTCTTTGTAAAAGGGGGTGCGGTCAAAGGGGTGGTACGCCGCATTGAAAAGATTTTCCCCCGCATGGCATCCCGGAGCTTTTACCATGGGGCCGCCTGGTTTTGTTAATTGGTGGGGAATGCCGTGGAGGCGGCAAATCATGGGGCGATATGGGTACAGTGTGCACCGACCGTCTTTATTGGCTGGACACATGATGCGAATGGGTTCTGTGTTGTTTTTTGCCTCCGCCATGGCCTGGATGAATTGCTTTGCATTTTTTCGGATTTCTTTTTTCAGGACAGGGCCCAGGGTTTTAAATCCATGGCGAAGATAGGCACGTTCCATGTGGGTGTGGTGAAAAAACAGGGTGGCACAGCAGTTGTCCTGGCACCCATTGCAGGTGAATCCGTATTTTGCTGCGGTGGCGTTCCAGGCGGCATCCATTTTTTCATACAGGTCAATGAGACTGGAAAAAGTGTTGATTTTTGTCATGGTATCTCACAGGGTGTCAAGGCATGGTGGGTTATCACTACAGGGCTTGGTAACAACATGGTCCACTTCGGGGTGGGGCCAGGCTTGGGGTGTTGACATTGTCGTTGGCTTTGGTGTTTGCACAGGCTGTTGTCAATAATACAAGCCTGGCTTCGCCGGCTCCGTTGACCCGCCAACGGTGACGGTTTGGCCCATGCTATACATGGGGATGGGGGAAAAACAGCTTGGAATAAAGCTCCAGCGCATATCGATCTGTCATGCTGGCAATGATATCACAGGCGGTGCGTTCCAGCAGGCCAGGATCTTCATCCCAGGGGGCCATTTCCATTTTTTCCAGCTCCGCCTGCATGGCATCGGGGTTTTTGATAAAGTAACGGTACAGTTCTTTTAAAATCTTTTTGGCTTTGATAAATTCCTTGTGAACAGAAGGGGATCGATACACGTTCTCGTAAAGGAATCCTCTTAAGGTGGTCATGGCTGTGTATGTTTTTTCTCCCATGCAGAGTCGAAATTCGTTTTCATGGGGACCGCTTGAATATACAAGGGATTCAATCATGGCCCTGGCTCGCTGGGGATGGTTTTCTCCCAGCTCCATGGTGCATATGGTGGGAATTTCATTTCTCTTGATGACACCGCTTCTCAAGGCGTCATCAAGGTCGTGATTTAAGTACGCAATGATATCTGCAATGCGGACAATTTTGCCTTCCATGGTGGCGGCTGTGGCTCCGGGGGTGGAGGGCATGATGTCTCCAAATCCTTTGGAGTGTTTCAGTATACCATCTCTTGTTTCCAGGGTCAGGTTCAGGCCTGCACCTCTGTTTTCAAGGGTATCCACCACACGAAGGCTTTGTTCGTTGTGGGAGAATCCGGGCTGATAGATTTCCTTTAATGCCGTTTCTCCGCCGTGGCCAAAGGGGGTGTGCCCCAGATCGTGCCCCAGTGAAATGGCTTCTGCCAAATCTTCGTTGAGTCGCATGGCTCTTGCAATGTTTCTTGCGGTTTCAGACACCTCCAGAGTATGTGTCATTCTGGTTCTGTAGTGGTCTCCCAGGGGGGAGAGAAATACCTGGGTTTTATGTTTGAGTCTTCGAAACGCATTTGAATAGACAATTCTATCTCTGTCCATCTGAAAGGGGGTGCGTATGCTGCAGGGAGTTTCCTGTCTTGCCCGTTCTCCGGCCATGGCGCTGGGACATCCGAAGGGGGAAAGAAAATTATTTTCTCTTGCCTGATAGGTTTCCCTGATGGAAAGGCCCGGCGGAGGTTCTGATCCATGGTTGTTTTCAGGACAGGATGGTTTCTGGTCTATCAGTTGTTTTTTTGTCGCTTTCATGTCATTTTCAGGTCAAGTGGTGATGTTTTTATTTGTATGTCCCGGATGCCTGTCGATGCTTGACTCAGCATCCTGTTCTGACAAGGCACTTTAAGAACTGCACATATTGTGAACTGTTTGTAAAGAGAAAACTTTTCAAACTGTCCGGGCGGATGCACCGGAACAGGGAGTGAATACATGTCAAATGATGAAAAATATATGGCTCTGGCTCTGAAAGAGGCTGAGTCTGCCCTGGTGCTGGGTGAGTTTCCAGTGGGTTGTGTTGTGATGCAGGGGACAAAGGTGGTGGCCGCCGGTGCAAGGCAGGGCACCGGGGGGATGAAGAAAAGGGCTGGGGAGCTTGATCATGCTGAAATTCTGGCCCTGCATCAGCTGGAGGCAAGGGATGTGGACAGGCAGGGGTTGACATTGTACTGCACCATGGAGCCCTGTCTTATGTGTTTTGCCGCCATTATGCTTTCGGGTATCAGAAAGGTGGTCTTCGCCTATGAGGACGCCATGGGTGGGGGGACCGGTTGTGATCGGAAATCTCTGCCCCCCCTGTATCGAGATGCCGATATTGAGGTGGTACCTGGGGTACTGCGTCGGGAAAGTCTTTTACTCTTTTATCAGTTTTTTAACCGGCCGGATAATCGTTACTGGAAGGGAAGTCTACTGGAAAGATATACGTTGGATTGTGCTGCCAAACTCCGGGTAGACAGGGAAAAAAGAAATAGTTCTTGCAATTTTCGATAAACTTTATATAATTACCCGTTGATTAATATGGAATTATTGTGGATATATGTGGATACGACAAAAAACAGAGGAGGTGTGGGATAGCCAGGCAGAGCAATCGGGACAGGATAAATATAAACAGGGGTATCAGGGCTGAAGAGGTTCGAGTTATCGGCGCTGATGGAGAGCAGATAGGCGTCATGCCCATACGGAATGCCCTTGAAAAGGCTGCTGAGCATGCACTGGATCTCGTGGAAGTCTCACCCAATGCAACGCCGCCTGTCTGCAAAATAATGGATTACGGCCGTTATAAATACGAGCTGACCAAGAAATTGCAGGAGGCCAGGAAAAAGCAGAAAACATCCCAGATTAAGGAGATCAAGGTTAGGCCCAAGACAGATACCCACGATCTTGAGACCAAAGTCAAGCATATTGAAAAGTTCATCGGCAACAATGATAAGGTGAAGGTGACGCTGGTTTTTCGGGGGCGTGAAATAACCCTTGCCAAGCAGGCCAGGCTTGTCCTTGAAAAAGTGGCGCAGATGACGGAAAAATTTGCTCAGGTGGAGCAGCATCCTAAGTTTGAAGGGCGAACCATGACCATGATTTTGTCACCGAAATGATTTGAGGTCGACGAAAATTGCTCAAAATTTTTGTTTTTGTCGGGATATCCAGGATATCTGCTGAAAAATAACTTTTATTCTGAATCACCGGTAGGGAAGTTTTTGCGCCATGCTGCCGGGATTTCAGGATGGAATCAAAATGTGTTTGAACCTGTATGGTGGCGTGGTGCGCCCGAGGGCGTTACTTTGCTGCCATATCTTTTTTTGAGTTAAATGCGTACCAGGGAGATAATGAAATGCCTAAGATAAAAACCAACAGGGCGGCTGCCAAGCGGTTTAAAAAGACAGGAACGGGGAAATATAAGTTCAGGAAATCACATGCCAGTCATATCCTGACCAAAAAAACCACAAAGCGGAAACGGTCTCTTCGGCTGGACCAGATCATTGGTAAAAGTGATATCAAAGAGGTTAAACGCCTGCTGCCCAATGGCTGATCAGGATATAAGGAGCATATGAAATGAGAGTAAAAAGAGGATTTAAAGCAAGAAGACGCAGAAATAAGGTTTTAAAGCTTGCCAAGGGTTTTCGGGGTGGGCGCAGCAAGTTGTACCGCACGGCGGCAGATGCCGTTGACAAGGCATTGATGTATGCCTACCGTGACCGCAGGGTGCGTAAAAGAGAATATCGAAAATTGTGGATTGCCAGAATTAATGCCGCAGCGCGTATGAACGATCTTTCTTACAGCAATTTCATGCACGGACTTAAGTTGGCCGGGATTGAGCTGGACAGAAAGGTGCTGGCTGAACTTGCCGTGTGTGACCCCAAGGGATTTACCCAGGTTGCCGCAGCTGCCGCAGCCCAACTTTAGGCTGCCGTTGACCGGTCTTTATTGAAAGGTGGAGATTGCTGTGGAAAAAAGTTTGCAAAAAATTGAACAGGATGCCCTGACTGACCTTAAAAAGGCGGTATCCGGAGAGGATGTAAACAGCCTTGAGACAAGGTATCTCGGACGCAAGGGAGTTCTGACCGCATTTTTGAGAAATATTTCAAAACTCCCTGTTGAAGATCGGCCGGGTGCGGGTAAAGATGCAAATGCATTGAAAATTAAGCTTGAAGAGGCTTTTAAAGAAATTGGCAGGCGTTTTGAAGAGCAAGATACCGGGGAGTACGTTGACGTAACTCTGCCTGGCCGACCAACTTTAAGGGGCTCTCTCCACCCTGTAACAAAAATTTCCAGGGAGATTGTTGGTATTTTTTCAAGGCTGGGATTTGATGTGGTGGAGGGACCCGAAATTGAGACGGATTATTATAATTTTGAGGCGCTCAATATACCCAAGTATCACCCTGCCAGGGATATGCAGGATACTTTTTATGTGTCTGATAATATAGTGCTCAGAACCCATACGTCTCCCACCCAGCCCAGGGTGATGGAAAAAACCGATCCACCGGTGAGAATCATTGCACCGGGGAAGGTGTACCGATGTGATTCAGATCTTACCCATACACCCATGTTTCACCAGGTGGAGGGGTTGATGGTGGATGAAAATGTTTCCTTCGGAGATCTTAAAGGAACCATTACGACCTTTATTCATCAATTGTTTGATCCAGATATTGCCGTTCGTTTTCGCCCCAGCTTTTTTCCCTTTACTGAGCCTAGCGCTGAAGTGGATATCCAGTGCGTCATGTGCCGGGGAAAGGGGTGCAGAATTTGCTCTCGAACCGGGTGGCTTGAGGTGCTGGGCAGTGGAATGGTTCATCCGGCGGTGTTTGAAAACGTGGGCTATGACACGGAAAAGTATTCCGGTTTTGCCTTTGGCATGGGGATTGAGCGCCTTGCGATGCTCAAATATGGGATTGATGATCTCAGGAAATTTTTTGAAAATGATATGCGCTTTTTAAGGCAGTTTTGATATGAAAGTCAGTTTAAGTTGGTTAAAAGAATATACATCGGTGACGGACGACCCGGCAGAGATTGCGGCAAAGCTCACCATGGCAGGTCTTGAAGTTGAGGCCGTTGAAAATCGATACGCCTTTCTGGATAACGTGGTGGTTGGTAGAGTGGACGCCGTGGAGAAACATCCAAAGGCGGATAGGCTCAGCTGCTGTCGGGTGGATGTCGGTGATGAAATCCTCAGTATTGTCTGTGGGGCACCCAATGTTAAGTCCGGCATGATGGTTGCCTGTGCCCTGGTGGGGGCAGTGCTTCCCGGAGGGCTTGAGATTAAAAAAAGCAAGCTGCGGGGACAGGTATCCCAGGGGATGCTGTGCAGTAAAACCGAATTGAAGCTGGGCCTTGACGGTTCCGGTATCATGGAGCTGGCACCGGATTTAATTCCCGGGACACCCCTTGCCGATGCCCTTGATCTATCTGACGCCGTTTTTGAAATTGATTTGACCCCCAATCGCCCTGACTGCCTCAGTGTCATCGGGGTGGCAAGGGAAGTGGCGGCTTTCACCGGCAAGCCCTTTACCCCGGTTTCGCCGGATCTTTTAATGCCATCTTCACAGGATTCAGGAATTTCTAAGTATATAGAGGTGCTGATCCATGATCCTGAGCTGTGCCATCGTTACATGGCCGCCATGGTGGTGGATGTCACTGTGGGACCATCTCCTTACTGGTTGCAGGACCGCCTTGAATCGGTGGGGCTTACTCCCATAAATAACATCGTTGATGTGACCAATTTTGTCATGATGGAAATGGGGCAACCCCTCCATGCCTTTGACTATGATTTCTTGACCCATGCGCGTATTGAAGTTGGCAGGGCTGGCTCTAAACAGGAGTTTGTCACCCTTGACAGCAAGACCCATACCCTTGATCCGGATATGCTCATGATCTGTGATGGCGGTCGGCCCGTGGGTATTGCCGGTGTTATGGGTGGAGAGAATTCTGAAATTATTCCCAAAACCACACGTGTTCTTGTGGAGAGTGCCTATTTTGATCCGGTTTCTGTTCGTCGAACGGCAAAACTTTGTGGAATCAACAGTGATGCCTCCCATCGATTTGAGCGGGGCATTGATCCGGAGGGCTGTTTTGCTGCATTGAGTCGTGCCATTTCACTGATGGTTGAAATTTCCGGCGGTACCCTTGTTCCTGGTTTTGTGGATGTACATCCCACCCCCTTTATTCCCCGTGTCATTGAAGTTGATACCGCTGCCTTGAACCGTCGTCTGGGGACGGATCTGGATGATGAGCGAATCCAGAAAATGCTCATGTCTGTGGGATTTGGGGTGACCTGTCTGGACCGGGGAAAACTTAAGGTAAATGTTCCCGGTTTCCGTGTGGATGTCAGTCGTCCTGAAGATCTGTCAGAAGAGGTGGCAAGGCTCTGGGGCTACGATAATATCAAAACCAGTTTCCCCATGGTGCCCTCCCTGAGGCGTCAACCGGCGCCTGAGATTGCCTTTCGAGAATCAATTAAAGATATGATGAACGGATTTGGTTTTTCCGAGGCCGTGAATTACAGTTTCACCGATGCCGGGATCTGTGAGAAACTTCAATTGTCCCCCGATGATGAGCGATGGGCGCTGGAATATATTCTCAATCCAATTTCAGAAGACATGTCCGTGCTTCGCACCTCTCTTTTGCCGGGACTTTTTGAAAACCTGGGACGTAATATTGCCAAGCAGGTCAGTTCGCTGAAGCTTTTTGAGATTGGCAAGATTTTTATGGCCACCCAAAAGGGCGTTCAGCCCCGGGAAAAAGAAATGCTGGCGGGCATCTGGGCGGGCAATCGCTCCAGGCTTTCATGGCACGAAAAAGAGGTCCCCTGTGATTTCTTTGACCTCAAAGGTGTTGTGGAAGGGCTTTTTGCCGGTGTGGGGATATCTGAAAAAGAGATGGTTTTTTCCAGGGCATCTGAGGGCCTTTATCCTTATTTCAAGAAAGGATCCGGTGCTATTGTGGAAATTAAGGGGGTCTGTGTGGGAAGTCTGGGAGAGGTTTCCCAGGTGGTTCGATCCTGCTGGGGACTCAAGTCAGAGGCCTTTGTCTTTGAGCTGGATATGGCGGCCCTTCTTTCGGCAGCACCCCGATCCATTGTTTCTGTGCCATTACCCCGGTATCCTTCCGTGGAGAGGGATTTGACCCTGATTGTGGACAATGATGTGGCCGCCGGGGGCATCTGGGATGATCTTACCCGTCATACCCAAACCATCTCCCTGGTGGAAGATGTGTTTTTGTTTGATGTATACCAGGGCGCTCCCCTGGACGAGGGGAAAAAGTCTCTTTCTTTCCGCATCGTTTACAGGTCTTTGGAAAAAACATTGAAGGAGAAAAAAGTTAAAGGGCTTCATACCACCATTTCCAAATGGCTTATTGACAAATATGATGCTGATCTGCCTGCATGAAATGACAGCAAAACATACCGGGACATACACTTTTTGCCCCGGTGTGTAAGAAAAAATAAATGACTTATGGTTGACAATTTTCTTTTTTTGCTTTAAAGTTGCACATTGTTAGCGGGCATAGCTCAGTTGGTAGAGTACAAGCTTCCCAAGCTTGGTGTCGCGAGTTCGAATCTCGTTGCCCGCTCCATTTTTTTGAACACACCAATATTTTTTTGGATGTTCAGACGCCATGGGGTATGATCCTGCCTTCAGGTCGTAAAACTCCAGACTTTTATGCTTGAAATGGGACTGAGAATTATCCTTGTTCTTAATGGGTGTTTGCCTGTTTCAAGCCCGGTGTTCGTAACGGTAAAGACGTTTTATCTGACGTCATTTGCCGTTGAACAGGCATGAACGGTAATGCCTCTGGCATTTTTTGTCCTCAATGAAGCAGAAATATCCATTGCAGAGCTTCCATCAATGGGAATTTGCGGTGGGTGGCTGATAAATCGTGTCGGCACGGATTTACAGGGTATCAGGGAACGGGCGTTAGCCCGTTTTTTTTTTGGGATATGAGTGACGCATACTATCGTGGTGGCCAGAACAAAATTTGTCGGCTGCGACACACGGTTCCTTCCGTTCTGGAAGATTAATGATACACAGCTGTCTACCATGAAATTTGTTAAATGAAAAAAATGGTGTCAGTGTGGAAAAAGGCGGATGATAAAGGTATGGTGACACAAAAACAGCAGGAAACACAATCGGTTGCCGGGAGGGTGGAAGCACTGCTGGACCCGTTGTGTACAGCAGAAAATATTGAGTTTGTGAGTCTTGAATTTCTGTCGGACAGGGGTGGGGCTATTTTGAGAGTATGCATTGATAAACCTGGTGGGGTGAATATCAGTGATTGTGCTCATATGAGTCGGCAGATTGGGGATTTGATGGATGTGCATTTTGAAGAGATGGGCGCATATCGCCTTGAAGTATCTTCTCCTGGGCCCAAGAGAATTTTAAGAAAATCCACCGATTTTGATCGTTTTTCAGGCCATCGAATTAAGATAGAAGTCAAAGATCCGATTCAGGGCAGGCGGAAATTCACCGGTATTCTTAAAGGGATCTGTGATGATATTGTCACCATTGAGGTGAATCAGGAAGCGGTGGAGATTCGATATGAACAGATCGGCAAGGCAAGACTGGCTGGTTCACACGGGGAGTCATGATGTTAATTACAGATATTAAGCGGGTCATAGATCAGGTTAGCCGGGAAAAGGGAATCAGCAGGGAGGTACTTGTTGTTACTCTGAAAGAAGCCATTGAATCTGCTGCCAGAAAGAAACTGGGGCCGCGGGCGGATGTTGAGGTTCATTATGATGATAAAACCGGTGAAGTCGATGTTTTCCAATTTAAAGAAGTTGTTGAAAATGTTCAGGATCCCGATATTGAATTGACCTATGAAGAGGGTCTTGGCTATGATGCGGAATGTGAAGTCGGGGACAGCCTGGGAATCAAGGTGGATACATCTTCTTTTGGGCGTATTGCGGCCCAGTCGGCAAAGCAGGTCATCATTCAGAAGATGAAAGAAGCCGAAAAAAGTGCGGTTTATGAGAACTTTATCCACAAAAAGGGTGAAATTATAAATGGTATTGTCCAGCGGGTGGATCGGGGCAATATTATTGTAAATCTTGGTCAGGCCGAGGCCATATTGACATCCCGGGAACAGATTCCCCGGGAAATGTATCGGCGGGGGGATCGTATCCGAGCCTATGTGCTGGATGTCCTCGAAGATGCCAGGGGTTCCCAGATCCTTTTGTCCAGGACCCATCCGGAATTTCTGGTGAAATTGTTTGCCACTGAGGTACCGGAGATCGCTGAGTCCATTGTGACCATACGGGGTGCGGCCAGAGAGGCCGGCGTCCGTTCGAAGATTGCTGTGAGTTCCACGGATTCCGATGTGGATCCAGTGGGTGCCTGCGTAGGTATGAAGGGTAACCGTGTCCAGAGCATTGTTCAGGAACTCCGGGGGGAGAAAATTGACATTGTTCAATGGAATCCCGATGTGGCCAAATTTGTGTGTAACGCTCTGGCTCCTGCTGAAGTTGCACGGGTTATCATCGATGAAGATAACAAGAACATGGAGATTATCGTTGTTGATGATTATCTTTCCATTGCCATTGGGAAAAACGGTCAGAATGTCCGTCTTGCCTGCCGTCTTACCGGCTGGCACCTTGAAGTGATGAGCGAAGATGAGTACAGCCGCAGCCTTAAAAAGGGATATGATTCATTAATGGATATCCCCCATGTCACACTGTCCATGGCGGAGGCATTGTATAAAAATGGGTTCTGCTCATCTGCAGATGTTGCATCTGCCGGAAAAGAAATCCTTGTTCCTATTCTTGATATACCAGAAGCAGACGTAATACAGCTGATTGAAGATGCAAAGATAATTGCTTCTGGAGGAAAAGTGGTGCCCGTTGAGATCCCTTCTCCGGATGACATTGAGCAGGAGATTTTGGAAAATGATGATGAAGTTCCTGTTTCCGAATCAATCGATGAAGCAGATGACGTAGAATAACTCAACTTTCCCGGTTGATATAAACGGGGTCAGGTCAGGCTTGTATTATGGCAGTTTTTTTCGGCAGCACATGCTCACCGCTAAAAAGGATCATAATACAAGCCTGACCCCGCGGGCTCAACCTTTTGCAGGCTTAAATCTGGAAAGTTGAGTAAAATAAGCCTTATAAACAGAATAAAAAGAGAGAATACTTGGGGGAACGGATGGCAAAAATCAGGGTATATGAGCTGGCCAAAAAGCTTAATTTGACGAACAGAGCCCTCCTTACAAAGCTGAAGGCGTTGGATATTGAAGTGAAAAGCCATATGAGTTCTCTGGAAGATGAGGACGTCAGCAAAGTTAAGGCAAGCATGTTCGGTCAAAAGAACAAACGGGCAGAGACCAGGGTGAAACCTTCTGTTATTCGAAGACGCAAACCCATGAAAAAAGAGACACCGGCGGCTGTTAAAGGAAAAGGCACCGACGATTCCGAAGCTGATAAAAGTGCTTTGAAATCAAATTCGGCTTCTTCCGAAGCCATTTCACAACCGGCATCCGATCGGGTACAGCAAAAAACTGCCACCTCCGGGGACACAGGTTCCCGGAAAGACGCGGCCCTTAATTCAGGTGTGTCTGCGGATGCCCATGGGGCTGAAAAGTCACCTTCCCTTTCCCCTGAAGTCCAGGCAGAAGAAAGATTAACAAAATCTTCTGCTGAAGCAGAAAATGGAAATGCTGCAGGCCCCTCATCAAAGAAAAGCGATTCCCCGGGCTCTAAAAACTCCAGACCCAAGAAGAGATCCACCCCTGCCAGAGTCATTTCTGTTCCTGCGAAACCAGCTGAAGTCGTTGCCAAAGAGGTAAATGAACCACAGTCCCCGGCTGTGGATACCGCTGAAGATACGCCGGCACCCCCGGTTCCCGAGGTTTCTGAAGTGGTGAAACCTGAGCCTGGACCATCTGCTCCTGATGATACGGTTAAAACCGTCAAGAAGGATCAGCTTCCGGTGGAGGAAACAACCTTAGCTGATAAAGAAAAAACGTCCACGATGGATAATACCAAAGAGGAGGGCGATGCCCTGGATATAGTTGACGCCGACAATGATTCTGAGACTGAAGACAATAACGATACTTCTGATGCCGGTGAGAAGAAACGCCGTCGAAAAAAGAAAATAAAAAAATCTGAACCGGCAAAAATTATTAAACTTGCCGTACCTCCTGTCATTAGACCTGCTCGAAAAAAGGAGGCAACCAAGACGGTGGCAGCGGATGCCCCAAGGCATCGAAAAAGGATAAACAAGCCTTCGGATACAAGGACTTTCGAATCCAATCCCAATGCCAGGAGCGTTACATCACGTGTGGATCCCGGTGGAATGCCCGTGGGAGGAGATGTCTCGGGTAAGACCAGACCCAAAAAGGACAAACGCAAAAAATGGAATCAGACCGATGGCCCGGGAGGAAATGCACCCAAGGTAAATCCCCGTAAAAAAAGATCTGTGGTTGAAGGAAAAGATCTTTACGATGGTGGTCGTGGTGGAAAGAAAGGTCGAAGGAAAGATGCCCGGAAACAGCGGGTAAAAGCCCAGAAAACTCAGATTACCATCCCCAAGGCCATTAAACGCCGGGTTAAGATTGATGACACCATTGAGCTTTCAGAACTTGCCAAACGTATGGGGATCAAAGCCAATGAGATGATCGTCAAGCTCATGGGAATGGGTGTTATGGCAACGGTGAACCAGACCATTGACTATGATACCGCAGCCCTGGTGGCCGCAGAGTTTGATTATGAGGTTGAAAGAGCATCCTTTGAAGAGGATCTGCTCATGGATCTTCATGTGGATGAAAATCCCGATGATCTCATCAGCCGCTCGCCGGTGGTGACCATTATGGGTCATGTGGATCATGGTAAAACCTCATTGCTGGATGTCATCCGGAAATCCAAAATTACCACCGGTGAGGCAGGTGGTATTACCCAGCATATCGGTGCTTACAGTGTGGAGACCCCCAAGGGGGTGATTACCTTTCTTGATACTCCGGGCCATGCGGCTTTTACGGCCATGCGATCCAGGGGTGCCCAGGTGACGGACCTTGTGGTACTTGTGGTGGCGGCCGATGATGGGGTTATGCCCCAGACCATAGAGGCCATCAATCACTCCAAAGCAGCCAAGGTTCCTGTGATTGTGGCCGTAAATAAGATGGATAAGCCCGATGCCGACCCCGACCGGGTCATGCGTGAATTATCGGAGCACGGCCTGGTATCTGAGGACTGGGGTGGGGATGTTATTTTTGCCAAGGTGTCTGCCAAGGCGGAAACCGGCATTGATGAACTCCTTGAAATGATACTTCTTCAGGCTGAAGTCCTTGAGCTTAAAGCTAATCCCACCCGACCAGCCATGGGCCATGTGGTGGAGGCACGGCTGGATGCCGGTAGAGGACCTGTGGCCACAGTGCTGGTGGAACAGGGAACCCTGATGGCGGGTGCTCCCCTGGTGTGTGGTCTGCATTCTGGAAAAATTCGTACCATGATTGGAGATGTGGGCCAGACTGTCACCGAGGCAGGTCCGAGTACCCCGGTGGAAATTGTGGGATTAAGTGGTGTACCCGAGGCCGGGGATGAATTTATCGCCCTTTCATCTGAAAAGGATGCCAAACAGATCAGTGAACACCGCATGCAAAAAGAACGTGCCAAAGAACTTGCCAAGAAAAGTCGGGCTAACCTTGAAAAACTGTTTGCCAACATGGGTGCCGATGAGATTCGAGAACTCAAACTCATTATCAAGGCGGATGTTCATGGTTCCCTTGAAGCCCTGAATGATTCGGTGATGAAATTGACCCAGGAAGAGGTGGATATAAAGATTGTCCATTCTGGTACCGGTGCCATTAACGAGTCTGATGTTTCCCTTGCAGCGGTTTCCGATGCCATAATCATTGGATTTAATGTGCGACCCACCCCTAAGGTGAGAGATCTTGCCAAAGAAGAGAACATTGATATGCGCTTTTATGACATTATTTATAATGTCATAAATGATATCAAGGCAGCTCTCACCGGTTTGATGCCTTCCACATTCCATGAGAATATCCTGGGACGTGCCGAGGTCAGAGAAACCTTTGTCATTCCCAATAAGGGCACAGTGGCCGGTTCCTTTGTGCTTGAAGGAAAGATTACAAGGGGGGATAAGATCCGCCTGTTGCGCGATGGAGTGGTTAAGTGTAAATCCACAGTGGCTTCCCTGCGGCGCTTTAAAGATGATGTTAAAGAGGTTGCCCAGGGCTATGAGTGCGGTATTGGCCTTGATAAATACAATGATGTCAAAATGGGCGATATTTTTGAGTGTTACGAGATCGAAGAACGAAAAGCCACGCTGGAGCAGATAAAATAAATGAAACCATATCCAAGGGCGGATCGGGTGGGGGTGCAGATTCAGTCATCCCTCACCGAGCTTATGATCAAAAAAATACAGGATCCACGGATTGAGATGGCCACCATCAGTGGAGTTAAGCTGACGCCGGATCTACGGATTGCCTATGTTTACTTCTCTGTTTTCGGGGATGAAAAACGAGTCCAGGAGGCCCTGGAAGGATTTAAAAGTTCCTGTGGATTTATCAAAAAAAGCCTTGCGCCCAAGCTTGGCCTGCGCTACATGCCTGATTTGAAATTCATCCATGACGCCTCCTTTGATCGGGGCAGTCGCATTGACATTCTACTCAAGGAAAGTCTTTCTGGTGATGCCTTAAAGGATGACCATTGACCCCAGTGATGGACGGTATTATTGCCGTGAATAAGCCTGCTGGCATGTCTTCGGCCCGGGTGGTTGCCCGCTTGAAAAAACGATCCGGGGTGAACAAAATAGGACACACCGGTACCCTGGATCCCTTTGCCACCGGCGTGATATTGTGTGGCATAAACAAGGGCACCCGGCTTTCACGCTTCCTTTTGGGTGGAGAAAAATCTTACCGGGCCGGGGTCTGTCTTGGTGTGGAAACTGACACCCTTGATACCGAGGGTGAAATTACGGCATCGGTGGAAGATGTTGTTGTGAATGGCATCTCCAGAACTCGACTGGCAGAGGTGGTGGCACGGTTTAAGGGGCCTCAAAAACAGATCCCCCCGATTTATTCTGCATTAAAACACCAGGGTGTTCCCCTTTACCGCCTGGCCCGTCAGGGCAGGCCCGTTGAAAAGCCAGCCAGGGAAATTGAAATATATAATATTGATATCACAGCCGTGGAGCTGCCCATGGTTGAAATCAACGTCCATTGTTCTTCCGGAACTTATATTCGGAGCCTGGCAAGGGATATCGGTGTCCAGCTTGGTTGCGGCGCTCATCTGGCAAGTTTGTGTCGGACATCTTGTTGTGGAATACCCCTTGATAAAACCATTTCTCTTTCCAGCCTTGAACAGATGGATGATAACGCCTTTAATCAACATATAATTCCCATGGCCCAAGCCGTTTCCGGTTTGCCCGGTATTCCTGCCGATGAACCCATGTTGAAAAAAATTGGTTTTGGCCAACCTTTGGGAGATTTACTTCCCGGGCCATCTTTCTGGGCACATGCCGCAGGTGAGGATAATTTTCTTCGAATACTTGATTCCAAAGGGCGTCTTGCCGCCATTGTCGCGTATGATGTCAGTGCTCAGACATATAATTATTGTTGTGTTTTTATGGATTAATCGATAGTATAAACTGTTTTTGTTCCGGAAACATATGACCGGAGACAAATGCAATGGCAGGGGTATTCCAGCGATGTCCGTTTATCTGTTTTTCTGAATGGAATATTGGATAACAGAAAACCAACAAAGGACCATGTGTTGGGTTGAATGCCCCGTATTAATTTATTCCAGATAAGGAGTATTACCGTGGTTTTACTGGCAGAGAACAAAGAAGAAATGATTGCAGGCTTTAAGCTCCATGATTCCGATACCGGTTCACCGGAGGTGCAGGTGGCACTTTTGACCCACCGTATCAGTTACCTTACGGAGCATCTTAAAATACACAAAAAAGATCATCATTCAAGAAGGGGTCTCTTGATTCTGGTTGGTCGCAGACGTCGTCTTCTGGACTATGTTAAGAAAAAAAATGTTGAAAGATATAGAAGCCTCATTGAAAGACTGGGTCTGAGAAGATAAAAAAACAAGGGATCATTTTTGTAAAACAGGTCCCTGAAGAACAAAACGCCGGCACCTGATATCCAGGTGTTGGCATGATTTATATTAACGGGCGGTAATTCTTTGGCAGATGCCTGAATAAGTTCGCACATGCACTATACAGGGCTTCCTGATGGTGGATGTGCGGGTTTATTCTGTATAAAGATGCTTTTAGAACCGCCCTTTTTTACAGGAGTAATTTATGGAACAAGTATTCAAAACCCAACTAAATGACAAAGAATTAAGTATTCGATCAGGAAAAATGGCCAAACAGGCATCGGGCTCTGTGGTAGTTCAGTATGGTGATACCATGGTGCTGGTAACGGCAGTGAGTGCCAAAGATCCCAAGCCAGATGCAAGTTTTTTGCCCCTCACCGTGGAGTACCAGGAAAAAATATATGCAGCAGGTAGAATTCCTGGCAATTATTTCCGTCGGGAAATCGGTCGTCCCAGTGAAAAAGAGACCCTGACCTGCCGCCTCATTGACCGTCCCATTCGCCCCCTGTTTGATAAAGGGTATAATTATGAAACCCAGGTTATTGCCACAGTGTTGTCCATGGACAAGGAGAATGAGCCAGACACCCTTGCGCTTATCGGTGCATCGGCTGCCCTTGGCCTTTCTGATATTCCCTTTGCCGGACCCATCGCAGGGGTTCGTGTGGGTCGCATTAACGGTGAGTTTGTGGCCAATCCCACCGTGGAACAGCTGGCAGAAAGTGACATAGAGCTTGTGGTTGCAGGTTCCAGAACCGGTGTGATCATGGTGGAAGGTGGTGCTGCCATGGTGTCTGAAGAAGAGATGCTGGATGCCATTTTCTTTGGTCACCAGGCCATGCAGCCCCTCATTGATATCCAGGAAGCCCTCCAGGCAGCCCTGGGTAAAGAGAAACGGGTAATTGCCCCTCCCGAGGTGGACGAGGCCCTTCTTGAAAAAATTAAAACCCTGGCTGGTGATAAAATTCATACAGCGGTTCAGACCGAGGGAAAGATGGCACGTAACAGGGCCCTTGATATCGTTAAAACCGATCTGATTGATGCCCTGGGACCGGATTATGCCGACAGGGTTCGTGACATTAAAGATCTGTTTTCCGGTCTTGTGAAATCCACCTGCAGGGACATTGTGCTCAATGAAAATAAGCGCATTGATGGCCGTCCCTTTAATGAGGTCAGAGAAATTACCTGTGAGGTGGGTAATCTGCCCCGGCCCCATGGCAGCGCCTTATTTACCAGAGGAGAAACCCAGGTACTTGGCACCTTGACCCTGGGTTCCGGCCGGGATGAACAGCGGGTGGAAACCCTTGGTGGAGAAGAAACCCGGTCTTTTATGCTTCATTACAATTTTCCTCCCTATTCCGTGGGAGAGTGTAAACGCCCCGGCGGTCCCAGCAGACGGGATGTGGGCCACGGGAATCTGGCCACCCGGGCATTGGAGCGGGTATTACCAGACACCGAAGATTTTGAATACACCATCCGTCTTGTGGGCGAAGTCATGGAATCCAATGGCAGCTCTTCCATGGGAACGGTGTGTGCCGGTACCCTGGCCCTGATGGACGGTGGGGTTCCCATAAAAGAACCGGTATCCGGTATTGCCATGGGTCTTGTAAAGGACGGTGACAAGACAGTGGTATTGTCTGATATCCTTGGGGATGAAGATCATTTTGGGGACATGGATTTTAAAGTGGCCGGTACCCGTACCGGTATCACCGCCCTTCAAATGGATATTAAAATCCGGGAACTGTCACGGGATGTACTGATAAAGGCATTGACCCAGGCAAGGGAAGGACGGATTCATATCCTGGATCGCATGTTGACCACCCTGGATGCGGCCAGAACGGAAATGTCTCCCCACGCCCCCAAGATTATTGTGGTTAAGATTAATCCTGACAAGATCCGTGAAATCATCGGCCCTGGTGGTAAAATGATTCGCTCTATTCAGGCGGACACCAACACCGTCATTGAAGTGGATGATACAGGGCTTGTAAAGATTGCCGCCACCAATCAGGAAGATGGTGAAGCCGCATGTAAGATAGTAAATGACATCGGCATGGATCCTGAAATCGGCGGTATTTATGAGGGTGAAGTGGTTAAAACCATGGATTTTGGTGCCTTTGTGCGCATTAAAACCGGTACCGATGGACTGGTACACATTTCTGAGCTGGCTGACCACCGGGTGAAAAAGGTCACTGATGTGGTAAAAGAAGGGGATATTATCAAGGTAAAAGTGCTTGATATTACCCGGGACGGCAAGATTCGTTTGAGCCACAAAGCCGTTACTGCCACGGAATAATGAATACCCCGGGGCTCAGTGTCTGTTCCCTTGCAAGTGGCAGCAAGGGCAATGCTGTTTTTGTCTCCGGTGGAGACAGCGCCGTTTTGGTGGATGCCGGTCTGTCCGGTATTGAGCTGGAACGGCGTATGGCTGAAAAAGGCCTTTCCCCGGAGATGCTTTCCGCCGTGGTGATTACCCACGAGCACACCGATCATATCCGGGGTGCGGGGGTCTTGAGTCGCCGGTATAATATTCCGCTTTACATTAACCGGCAGACCCTCCAGGCGGCTTCACAAAAACTTGGCATCCTCCATGATGTTCAGAATTTCAAATGCGGGGTCTGTTTTCATATCGGTGATCTGAAAATAAATCCTTTTTCCATCTCCCACGATGCTGCAGACCCATCGGGGTTTACCCTGGAGCATGGGGGTGTGAAGTTTGGCCTTGCCACGGATCTGGGGGTGGCCACCCATCTGGTGAAAAATCATTTAAAAGGGTGTTCCCTTCTGTATGTGGAGGCCAACCATGATCCGGATATGCTCAGCCGGGGACCCTATCCCTGGTATTTAAAGCAGCGGGTTAGAAGCCGTCTGGGCCACCTTTCCAACGCCGCTGCAGGTGATCTGGTCAATGATATCCGGGATGACAGCCTGTGTCATGTGATTCTAGCCCATCTGAGTCACGAAAACAATACCCCCGAACAGGCCCTTCAGACCTTCCAGGAACGCCTGAATACCCCGAATTTTCCAGTGGAGGTGGCCATGCCCCATGCCCCGGGTACCCTGGTGTCAGTTCCCCCCTCATTTTTCCCAGGATAATGTTTTCAGGCGCTTTAAATTATATTTCCGAGAGCCCAGCCCAATGGTTTCAGCATAGTTCAGTTGAAGTTCCCAGGGTACCTCGGGATAAAGCCCCTTGAACTTATCCTCCCCCGGCAGAAGGTTGTGCTTCAGACAGCATCCGGGAAGGGCAGCTTCAGCATTCACAAGGTCCGCCGATGCCTGATCCAGGGCAACGGGGTCGGTGGACGTTGCAATGCCGATATCCCTCACAATGGGAGCATCATTGTATGGCAGGCAGTCACAGGCTGGGGAAATGTCTGAAATAAAGTTTATAAAAAGGGTTTTTTCCTGTTTATTTTTCAGAACCCCCAGCGTGTATTCCATCATTTTTTCCAGAAAAACCGGTATGGTCTGGTTCCAGCGAATGCTCACTGAATTTGTGGGACAGCGGATAATGCATTCTCCGCATCCGATGCATTTCTCCGGATTAATGGCCGCAATTTTTTCCTCAATGATAATGGCCTCAACCGGACAATGGGCCGCACATTCCCCACACCCGATACATGTTTTTCGTTTCACCTTGGGACTCACCGTGGAGTGTTGATCAAGCTTTCCCCGCCGGGAAGCGCATCCCATGCCAAGGTTTTTCAAGGTACCCCCAAAACCAGACAATTCGTGGCCTTTAAAGTGAGCCACGGATATCAGGGCATCGGCGGCTAAAATTTCACTGCCAATGTACACCTGTCTGCAATGTTTCTGGTTGATTTGAACGGCCTTGTCACTTTTTCCCCGCAAACCGTCGGCAATAATAATGGGGGCACCGTCCATGCTGGAGAAGGAAAAGCCATTTTCAATTGCGGTCTTGATGTGGGTGGGGGTGTCACTGCGCGCCCCGGCATAAAGGGTGTTGGCGTCTGTAAGAAAGGGGATAGCCTTTCTTTGCCTTACGGCCTTAACGATGCTTCTGATGTAGGGGGGGCGGATAAAGGCTGTGTTTCCTTTTTCTCCAAAGTGAAGTTTGATGGCTGTTAAGTCATCTTTGTTCAATATTCCGTCAATGCCTGCTTCCTGTAGCAGCCTTGTGAGCTTTTCAGGAAGATTTTCCCTGGAGGTTGCCTTGAAGTCGGTTATGTAAACGGTGCTTGTCATCGAAAATCTCCTTTAATATATAAACATACATGGCAGTACGTACCTGCCACAACGAATCGTGAAAATGAGGGCTCTGGTGAGGTTGCCCGAAAGTTTTATTTTCTAATAACTGCCATGTCCTGACGGATACAACAAATATAGGGTCGTAAACGTGGAGCCAAATGGTATTATACCGCCACCCCCCCCCGACGGGCAATGGTCCCGGACCGGAACTGTAGACAGCTCAATTGTCCGGTTCCTATTGCCCGTCGGGGGGGCGGCTCTGCTGAAGTTGCCTTGGAGGCTGCCTTTTCATATAAAACGATCATGTCTGCCTGCCGACACCCAGCACCCAATACCCACCACCCAAATACCCAGAATCTATTTTTTCATTGTTTATTCCAGAAAATAAGTATGGTAAAAAAAGGGTGAAAAGTCAACCGACGATCCGAGGCAGGATCTTCACATCGGTTGGGAGCGGTACCCTGCCATGTCCTATGTTTGTTGGGGCTTGGTCATAGGGCCACTGGTCATTATTGTTGAGTCAACGGGGTCAGGCTTGTGTTGTGACCCAGGCCCTTTGTTTTATCGGTAAGTAGATATGTCTTTCGGGCCTGACTCCACCCCAAAGTGCCCCATATTGTGAGCAAGACTGCCCCTTTATAAAAAAATAAGCCGATAGTGGTTTATGACCACGCCAGGAAAGGGAGATGATTTTGGAAGATAAAGCTGAAGTGCTGGGGCGGATTTATCTGCTCCATGAACAATATACCCGTGGACATGGAATGGTGTGTGAAAAAGGGTGTTCTGCCTGCTGCACCTGTAATGTCACCCTGACCTCCCTGGAGTATGCCTTTATGGTTAACGGTATGGGTGAACAAGCAAAAAAAGTCCTGGGGGAAAGGGCATTAAAGATGCGTGCCGGCAAACGATTTCAACCGGGATATACCATTAATAAAATGGCTGCCCTGTGCCTTGACGGGCAGGAACCCCCGGAGGAAGAAAATGATCCCGCCTGGGGAACCTGCCCCCTGCTTCTAGAGGACATTTGCACCATTTATGAAACAAGGCCCTTGGCCTGCCGCATGCTTTTGTCCCAGGTCCAGTGCCGTCAGCTGGGATATGCACAGATGCCACCCCTTGTTCTTACCTTGAATAACCTGTTCATGCAGGTGGTGGAACACCTTGATTCCCAGGGAATATCCGGGAATTTGACGGACATGATTTTGTGGCATTCACAGCTGGAAAATGAAGGTTCTGGATATGTTGCCCCCCTTTCGGCACATCTGATAAACAATTCCAGGGCACCGGTGTTCATGGTACCACCGGAACACAGGGAAGAACTGGGTCCATTAATGGTGAAATTGTCCAGTTTCATGGCCGATCAGCAGAAAAGATGAAGATTGGGTCGCAGGGAAATTTCCGGATTTTTCTCGGCAATACGGGCAATGATTTCCTGGATATCTGTCATACTTTCTCCTTTTAATATTTCTTTGCAGATGGCATGGCCAAATTTGAATCCAGCGGCAAAATAGGGTACATATTTTTTGAACAATTTCACGGCGGTTCTTTCCCCGTGGTATTGCATCAACAGCTGGGCCATCCTGAGGGCCGTATTAAAGTCGGTGTGTTCATCGGGAACAAACCCCTTGGACCATTGGGCAAACAGCCACGGCCGGGCCACGGCCATGCGGCCGATGGAAAAACCGTCGCACCCGGTGCGCTGATGCATGGTCTCACAGTCAGTTCTTTCAAACAGGTTGCCGTTGCCAAATACAGGAATGGACACCGCCTGTTTTATCTGGGTGATGTGATCCCACAACGGGGGGCGGGAGCGTCTGTCCGGGGCGATTCTGGGATGGAATACCAGGGCATCAGCCCCGGCATCTTCAAACCGCCGGGCCAGATCTGCCGCTGCTGAAACATTGTTTTTCCAGCCGGTACGAAATTTGACAAAGACAGGAAAACTCACCGTTTGCCGTACCTGCCGGACAATTTCAACTGCCCGGTTTGGGGTTTTTAAAAGGATGGCACCGCTTCCTTTTTTGCAGATGGCGGACACGGCACACCCGAAATTGAGATCCACTCCAAAAAAACCCTCTTTTTCGATGCGTTCGGCCGCCCGGGCCATACTGATGGGGTCAGGGCCGAAAATCTGGCACACCAGACGGGGCAGTTCTGCCTTTCTCCAGGTAAACACCTGGGAGACGGAAGGATTTTCATGGGGGACTGCCTTGGCACTGCACATGCCGGTGAAAAGCAGTCCATATCCTCCAAATTCAGATACAAGTTCCCTGAAGGCCATGTGACCGAGTCCTGCCATGGGGGCCAGTAACAGTCGGTTGGGAAGACGACAGTCCCTGATGGTAACGGGGCTGTTAAGAAAAGAGGTAAAATCTGTTGATGCTGTCATTGAAAGTGTATTTCCGTATATTGGGCCATCATTGGAAGGCGCATGTTGACATCTGTTCATGCCTGTAATAATTTAAAAACGCATTTTATATGGTAAATATTCGGCCAGTACGCTATTTGGGGCTGTTTAAGTGCTCGGACATAATTTTTTTCTCTTTGTTTGTGCTTTAAATTTACCTGATTCTGGGGCCATTTTCAAGGTTGGAGCGGGATGAAACTTCAGTCCATGTGCCTGGAATATTACAATAGCATTTGTATGCTAAGCAATCTAAATAAACGAGTATGGACCATTTTTGCCAGACATTTATATTGGAACGGATCTACTGGGCTTGGGCAAAACATCGGTGGTTTCTACAAACGGCCTTCCCAATATCTGAATTAACAACAGGACCGGGTCTATGAATAGCAGACATGAACATGAAAAAAAACAATTTAAGCAGTTGTTTCACAAAGAAGGTGTTGATGCCTTTGAGAAACGTTTTAAGGTGCTGGATTGTTTTTTAAAAACAGAACAGCATCTCACCTGCCAGGAAATCAAAGCGCTTCTTAAAAAGGATGGCAATGACATGGACATTGATTTTGTGGAAGAAACCATGGAATTGCTGTGTCGGTTCGGGTTTGCCGACAGGGTGCAGTTTGAGTCCGGTCCCAGGCGTTATGAACATCGGCATCTGGGGATGCACCATGATCATATGATCTGTGTAAAGTGCGGGGATATTCTTGAATTTAAGGATGAGGTGCTGGAACAAAAACAGGCCCATGTGGCAGCTGCCTATGGCTTTCATATGCTCCAGCATCGCATGGAAATTTATGGTATCTGTTCAAAGTGCCTCAGTACCCGGGAACTGCTCATGCCACTTTGCCGTGCCAGGCAGGGAGAAACCTGTATTATTAAATCTTTTGAAGGGGGATGCCGGGCCCAGATGAGGCTGTCTTCCATGGGACTCAGGTGTGGAGACAGCATTGAAGTGGTGGCCTCCCAGGGCGGTGGTCAGATGGTGGTGGCCACCGGTGACAGTCGTTTTGCCATCTGCCATGGGCTTGCAGAAAAAATTTTTGTCCACCATGCCCCGTCTGAAATAGATTCGAACACCCCCCGAATTGCCGGTTATGATCCAGTGGAACCGGAGGAGAAAATCTCCTTAAGTGCCATGAAGCAGGGCCAGGAAGGCATTATTGTCCGGGTGGGTGGGGAATCTGTTCTTCGCCGTCGGCTCATGGAGATGGGGCTTAATCGGGGAAGCCGTATTTATGTTGAAAAATATGCCCCCTTGAAAGATCCACTGGAATTGATTGTCAAGGGGTACCACGTCTCGCTTCGGGTGGAAGAGGCGGCTAATATTCTGGTTGAACATGTGAAATTGGTGAAACATCCATGAAAAAACTGACCATAGCCCTGGCCGGTAATCCCAATTCCGGCAAGACCACCATTTTTAATAACCTCACCGGGGCCCGACAGAAGGTGGGAAACTGGCCCGGTGTGACGGTGGAAAAAAAAGAGGGCACGCTGAAATGGAGAGATCATCACTTAAAGATTGTGGATTTACCGGGTACCTACAGCCTGACCCCTTTTTCCATTGAGGAGATTGCAGCCCGGGATTTTATTCTGGAGGAAAAGCCCGATGTTGTGGTGAACATCATTGATGCGGCTAATCTTGAGAGAAGTCTCTATCTTGCCATGCAGATTATGGAGTTGGATCGACCGGTTATGTTTGTCCTGAACATGGCCGATCTTGCCCGGTCCAAAGGCATTACCATTGATGCAGAGCGTTTATCCATGCTTCTGGATGTTCCGGTGATTTTCACAGTGGGTAACCGGGACCAGGGCATGGATACCCTGGTGGAAACCGCCATCCATGCGGCCCGGTCCTCTTCCGGAGGAAAATCCGGCCGAAAGGTCAAGTATAACCGGGACATTGAATCTCTGATTTCAGAATTGACCCAGGTGCTGGAGGCCCAATTCCATGATCATCATCCCCATCCGGTGCGCTGGACGGCCATCAAGTTGCTGGAATCAGATCAGATGGTAAAAAAAAGCCTGGAGGAGCTTTCGCCGGAGTTGGAGGAAAAAATAAACCAGATGGCGGCCCGGAGTCGGTCCCGTCTTGAAAATATTTTCCATGATGATCCGGAAATTGTACTCACCGACGATCGTTACGGATTTATTGCCGGCATTGTCAAGGAGGTGGTTACTCTGTCCCCCCGGAAACGGGCGGACATGTCCAGAAACATTGATCTGGTGCTGACCAACCGTTTCCTGGGATTTCCCATTTTTATCTTTTTCATCTGGGCCATGTTCCAGCTGACATTTTCCCTGGGGGCGCATCCCATGGAATGGATTGAGACCGGGGTTGGATTTTTATCTGCCCGACTGGATGTATTGCTGCCACCCAGCCTGTTAAAAGATCTGTTTCTGGATGGGATTGTGGCCGGTATCGGCAGTGTCATTGTTTTTTTGCCTAATATTCTCATTCTTTTTTTCTGTATTGCCCTGTTTGAGGACACCGGTTACATGGCTCGGACGGCCTTTCTAATGGATCGGGTCATGCACATGGTGGGGCTTCATGGAAAGTCCTTTATTCCCATGCTCATGGGATTCGGGTGTAATGTACCTGCCATCATGGCCACCCGTTCCCTGGAAAATCGAAAAGATCGAATTCTTACCATTCTTATCACCCCTTTTATGTCCTGCTCGGCCCGGCTTCCGGTGTATATTATCCTGGCTGGGACTTTTTTTGGAGCCCGGGCCGGCACCGTGATTTTTGCCCTTTATTTCACCGGTATTGTAGTTGCTATTTTATCAGGAAGGCTGTTTCGTTCCACCCTTTTGAAAGGGCAGGATGCGCCCTTTGTCATGGAACTGCCCCCCTATCGGGTTCCCATGGCAAAAAGCCTTATGATTCATATGTGGGACAGAAGTAAGATGTTCCTTAAAAAGATGGGGGGGGTGATTCTGGTGGGATCCATTATCATCTGGGCATTGTCCACCTTTCCCCGCCTGGAAAATTACTCCATGGATTACGCCGGTGAAATTGAGAGGATGACGGCCCAGGCCACCGGCCCTGCATCTGCCGGAGAGCAGGATATCCCGGGTGTGGAGATCCTCCCTGATATGGCTGAGAAAATTTCGGATCTGGAAAAAATGAAAAATCAGGAACAGGTGGCCCATTCTTTCATTGGCACCCTTGGTAAAGCCATGGAGCCGTTGTTCAGTCCCCTTGGCATTGACTGGAGATGCGGGGTTGCACTGATTACAGGTCTGGTGGCAAAGGAGGTGGTGGTGAGCACCATGGGGGTATTGTACGGCATCGGCGACGGTGAGTCCGATGCATTAAAGGCGGCTTTGAAAAAATCAGGTATGACCCCATTATCGGCACTGTCCATGATGGTATTTGTGCTGTTATATGTTCCCTGTCTTGCCACTATTTTTACCATATGGCGGGAGACTTCGGCCGGTTGGGCCTGGTTTAATCTGTTGTACACCACAACCATTGCATGGGGGTTTTCTTTTCTGGTTTACCAGGGTGGAGTGTTTCTGGGATTTTAATAAAAATTTTTTATAAGGCTGTATTTGCGGCCATGACAACGGGTGGGAGACAAGAATGAAGGTTTCTGAATTTATATTCAAAAAACTTACAGGCCAGGGCTTTCTGCAAATTTTTCTTTTTACAATGCTGCTGTTGCAGTTCATAGTACTGCCCACGGTATCTTTGGCACAGGAGCGACTCACAGTTATTTCAAAGATTGCCAATGTTCGATCAGGACCTGGTACCGGATACGATATCCTGTGGCAGGTGGAAAAGTATAACCCTTTGATTGTACTGGAGAAAAAGGAGGGCTGGGTGCATTTTAAGGATTTTGAGGGAGATAAAGCCTGGATTCACAACTCCCTTGTGGGTAATGTGCCTTCGGTTATAAGTCTCAAGGATAATTGCAATGTTCGCGCAGAACCTACCACAGACGCCGCAATTGTATTTACTGTGGAAAAAGGGGTGCCATTCAAGCTTCTTCAAACCCGGGGAGACTGGTTAAATATTGAGCATGCTGACGGAGACCGTGGGTGGATTTTTAAAACACTTGTGTGGTAGAAACTAACATTAAATACATATAAATTGAAATTAAAGGGGTTAGAATGTCAGACAAAATTTCCAATGCACGCAAAAAAGAGTTAGAACAACCTGATCCGTTCATAGAATCTCTGTACAGGGGGATGGCCCTTGCACGAGACCATCAGAAACAACTGCTCTTGGCAGGGGGTATCCTTGTGGCGGTGATTTTGATTGTTTCCGGGACCTTGTACAGCATCCGATCCTCCGACGATAAGGCAGTCAGTCTTCTGGCCCAGGCCCTTGAGACCTATGGCACTCTGGAGCCTGAGGAAGGCTATGATGCGGTTCAGGAAAGTTTGACCCGGCTGATTTCTGAATATCCCAATACGGGTGCCGGTAAAATGGGGCAGGTCCGGTTTGCCCAGATCTGTTATGATGCAGGTAGATATGACCAAGCGCTGACCCTCTATGAAGGCATATTGGAGGAGTTTTCCAACGATCCTGTCATGACAAACCTCATACAGGTGGCCCTGGGACATACCTGTCAGATGCTTGAAAAGGATGACAGGGCAGTTTCTCTTTTTAAAGCTGTGGCCCAGGGCAAGACTGACTTTTTAAAGGATGAGGCCTTGTTTAATCTGGGACTTCTGGCGGAAAAGACCGGGGAGGGGGACAAAGGGCTGAGTTATTTTAATCAAATTGTGTCCGATCATGCCCAGTCCATTTACAGTTCCATTGCCCAGTCCCGGGTGGCTAAAACCGCCACATGATTCTGCGGTCCTAAGAGACGCTGCTGTCTGCAATTCACAGTTCAGTTGGCCCGAATTTAGAAATAACGGTCATGTCCTGTCGGATACAACAAATTTAGGGTCGTAGACGCGGAGCCAAATGGTATTAAACCGCCCCCGACGGACCATCGGACCGGCCCGATGGTCCGCCGGGGGTTCTGCTGTCGGCATTTTCATCTAAAAGGTCTTGCAGACAATATGGTGCAGTCATCATTATGGTGGGCAATGGGGTCAGGCTCATGCCTGGTCGATGGTGTGTGATCAAGCCCCATTAAAAAAGGCCGTCACGTTTCAACGTGACGGCCTTTTTTAAAGGAGGAAAAAGATGAAAAACCAACTTTATCGGTTAGTTTGATTTTATATAATGCACATCACATGCCATGTTTGAAAAAAAATAAATTATTTTTCATTAAAATTATATTTTTCATTAAAAGCTTTTAAAATCAATAGGTTGCAAGCAGCCTCCATAATGGAGCGATAACCGATCATTGAGTATACGAGTTGAATTGAATCTTCTAAAAGTTTAAAATTTTGAACTTGAAAGGAATAGACCTTTCTTATTTTTTAATATAACTATTTGATATCAATAGCGATTGTGCTGCTTTTTGCCCGGATTCATAATCCTAAACTTTTGAGTGTCGGGTTCAAAAAATTAAACCGCTTCCCGGCTAAGGAAAGGGGGGCTTGATCTTAACAGGGGACACTGGTCATTAATGAAGCTCCCGAGCCGGAAAATGCAAGTGCGCCCGCCTTACATTCCATATTTCTTTAATTTCTGATTCAGCCCGCTTTTCCCGATTCCCAGAATTTCAGCAGCCCGGGTCTGGACATTACCGGAAAGTGCCATGGCTCTTTTGATCATGCGTTTTTCCACCGCCATGAGGGTTTCTGAAAGCCCTGCATTTTCAGGTATATCATCCAGTTGCAGAGAAGATGGTGTGCCAGATTGGGATCTCAATTTCATGGGAAGGTCGTCCATGGTGATGCTGTCTCCCGTGGCAAGAATCACCGCCCGTTCAATGATATTTTCAAGCTCTCTTACATTACCGGGCCAGGCGTACTCAAACAAAAGGCGTGCAGCCTGGGGATCCACACCATTCAGAGTCTGGGTGCTCTTGCGTTCATGGGCATACTTCTGGATAAAGTGGTTCACCAGCAACGGAATATCTCCGTCACGATCCCTCAAGGGGGGCATCACTGCCTTGACAACGTTGAGGCGATAGTAAAGATCCTCCCTGAAATGTCCCCGCTCAACTTCTTTTTCAAGGTTTTTGTTGGTGGCTGCGATGAGTCTGAAATCCACGGGCAATGGTGTGGTGCCCCCCACCCGTTCAATGGTTTTTTCCTGGAGTACCCGCAGCAGTTTTACCTGGATGCTGGTGGGGAGTTCTCCAATTTCATCAAGAAACAGGGTACCCTGACTTGCCAGCTCAAAGCGACCTTTTCTCATACCGGCAGCCCCTGTGAAGGCTCCTTTTTCATGCCCGAACAGCTCACTTTCCAGGAGGGATTCGGCAAAGGCCGTGCAGTTCACCGCCACCAGGGGAAATTCACTCCTAAGGCTGTTGTAATGAATGGATCGGGCAGCCAGCTCCTTTCCAGTGCCGCTTTCCCCTTCGATGAGGACACTGGCATTGGTGGGAGCCACCTTCTGGATTACATTGTACAGCTCCTTCATGGGTTTGCTTTTTCCGATGATGTTATCAAAGTTGTACCGGATAGAAATTTCTTCCCGGAGCCGGGAGTTTTCTTTAACAATTTCATGGATGGCAAGGGCCTTGGTGATATGTGCCACCAGAGTATCATTGTCAAAGGGTTTTAAAATATAGGTAAAAGCACCTTTCTGCATGGCTTCCACGGCTCTTTCCACACTGCCGTGGGCCGTCATCACAATCACAGGGAGTGTGGCATTGAACTCCTTGATTTGATCCAGCAGTTCAATACCGTCCATTCCGGGCATCATCACATCGGTTAACACCAGGTCAATGGCTTCACTTTTCAAGATTTCAAGGGCCATGAGGCCGCTGGCGGCGGTGACGGGTTCAAAGCCTTCTTCTTTGAGGACCTCTCCAAGAATGGTGGGATAATTTTTTTCATCATCCACAATTAGAATTTTGTCCATATCTTATTCCTCCGTTATGGGCAGGGCAATGCTGACCCTGGTTCCGGTGGGGAGCACATTTTCAATGTGAATACTTCCCCTGTGGGATTCAATGATGTTTTTTACAATGCCAAGCCCCAGTCCGGTGCCAAGTTCTTTGGTGGTAAAAAAAGGAGTCCATATCTTTTTGAGCTGTTCCGGATCTATACCACTGCCATCATCCTGGATGGTGAGGTGTACATGGGTTTTGTCCGCAGCAAGGCATATCAGAATGTGCTGTCCGTCCTCCATGGCCTGCAGTGCATTGAGCAGTATATTTAAAAGTGCCTGGTATAGACGGTTGGCATCCCCCATGATGAGGGGGATAGAGCCCTTGATTTCCTTCTGAATAAGAATATTTTTTTCCTGGGCCTGGGGTTTTAGAAAATGAATATTTTTTTCAATGATCTCCTCCATGGCACAGGGTTTCAGATCCGGGGTCATGGGACGGGCAAAGTCCAGAAAATCCCGGATGATATTGTTCAATCGAATGGACTCTTCAAGGATGATGTCCACAATGGTGGTGGATTCATTTAATTTTTTCATTTTTTTGCTAAGCAGTTCCGCTGAGCTTTTAATGATGCCCAGGGGATTGCGTATTTCATGGGATACCCCGGCTGTCATTTCTCCGATGGCGGAAAGATGTTCGGCCCGCTGCAGTTTTTCTTCCAGTTTCAGGCGCTCCGCCGCTCTTTTTTCAATGATAATTTCTCCCTGTTTCACCACAAATCTCAGTACAATAAAAAGGGAAGCCATTATAAAGGTGCAGGAGATGATGATGAGAAGTTGGAGTTTGAAAATCTTTTCATAGTCCCTGGAGACATCCTGTATAATTTCCACCACCCCTAAAACAGGTCCGGAAATTGCCGACAGTGGTTTTTCTGCCCGGAGCGGGGCAAAGGTGACAATGCGCGTGGTGCTGGGAATTCCTAAAAACAGTTGAAAAAAATTACCGGTGCGTACCAGGCTTGATGAAGACTGATTGTCTATGGCCCTGTCATAGGCGGTGCCCCCGGCTTCCTGTTTTCCAATTTTTTCTTTATCCAGACTATAAGAAATGATGTTCTTCAGGTCATAAATGTTGACCATTTCTACATTAAAGCTGTGAATGGTGGACCGGATGACCCTGTCCATGCGGGTGTACTGCTTTTTTTCCCTGAGCTGTACTTTGCCGTATTTTAATACCACAGGGATGATAAACTGCATAAATATCTGGTGATTGAGATTTTCCACCAATAGGTGGGCATATTCTTCATTTTTCTGCTGGAGGATGCGTTTTACCCAGTGGGTATTGATAGCGGACAGGGCAATGGTTGCCGTGAACATCACCACCAGGCTGGAAAATGTGAAAAATTTTACCAGGCGGAAGGGTCTTTTTTCTGTGCTGTGGTTTGGTTTCATTAAAAAAAAGTGTTTCCAGGAACAATTGTGCTTGACTTAAAATGTATATCCGATAATGTTATTCAAGCTGTAGAGTATAGTTACAATAGAAGGGCATATCAATAAAAAAATGCGGCACCTTGGTCTTTGACTGGTGAGGTGCTTGTTTTTCTCAGCGATTCACTGCAATTCATCATCGGCATCACTGAAGGCAGGATCGGGTTCTGATCCGGCGATGTGAATTTATTACAGGATAAATCCGGTCGTTATGATTTTTAGAAAAAAAGACCAACTGGTGGGGCTCGACATCGGCTCCTCCCAGATTAAAGTGGCCGTTCTCAAGGAGGCTGGCAAGGGATATGTTCTCCAGAAACTGGGGATGACTGCCATACCAGTGGGAATCATTGATGAAGGTCGTATCATGGATCCCGATGCTCTGGCACAGATTATTCGTACACTCTTTAGAACCAATGGTATAAAGCATAAAAATGTGGCCATCTCCACGGGTGGATATTCCGTGGTCATTAAAACCATTGTGGTGCCTACTACTTCGGAAAAGGAACTGGTGAGTTCCATCCGCACAGAAGCAGAGCAGTACATTCCCTATGATATTGAGGATGTGAATCTTGATTTTCAGATACTGGGACCCAGTGAATTTTCCGATGATCAGATGAATGTATTGCTTGTGGCCGTAAAAAAAGATCTGGTGGCCGAATATATTGACCTCATCAACCAGGCTGGCTTGAATCCCTGTATCATTGATGTTGACAGTTTTGCCCTGCAAAATATCTATGAGACCATTTATCAACCGGTGGATGAGGAGATGGTGCTGCTGGTGGATGTGGGTGCTTCCAAAACTTCCATGAATATCCTCAAGGGAAAACATTCTCTGATGATGCGGGACAATGCATCCGGAACCGTTCAGATCCGGGATGAGATCATGGCGGAGATTGACTGCTCATCGGACAGGGCGGAACAAATTCTTAGGGGAACCTCTGCAGGTGAGATGTCCGAGGTAAGACTCAAAGAGATCTGCCTTGATGTCGTTCAAATGTGGTGCTCGGAAATTCAGGCCATAGTTAAAACCCATTTGAGTAAATCCAATGATGGAGAAATTAATAAAGTCATTGTTTCTGGCGGTGGATCCTTTTTGGAGGGGTTTGTTGAATTTCTGGCATCAGAATTATCTGCACCGGTTTCCATCATCGATCCCTTCCAGGGAATAACTGTGGATCCCAAGGCCTTCTCTCCCGCATTTCTTGCCGGTATCAGTGCTCAGGCACCCATTGCCATGGGGCTTTCCCTGAGAAAGATGGATGATAAATGATACGAATAAATCTTCTGCCCTTTCGGGCCGCCCGGAAAAAAGAAAATATACGACGTCAGGTGTCCATTTTCAGTCTGATGCTGGTGCTGGTGATTCTTATTCTTGTGTACTATGTCACCTGGGTGGACCGTAAAATTGATCATCTGAACAGTGGCATCACTCAATTAAAAGGGCAGATCGCCTTATATAAAAACAAGGCGGACCAGGTCACATCCATTAAGAAAAAACTGAAAATTCTTGAACAGAAGCTTGATATTGTTCATTCTCTGGAGGCAAAGCGAAAAGCACCTGTTCAGCTCATTGAAGCCTTTACCCAATTGATGGTGCCGGAGAGAATGTGGATAACCAGTCTGAAAGCAGATGAAAAAAGTGTGGTACTCCAGGGTCTTGCCTATGACAATAAAACCGTTGCCGATTTCATGACCCGTGTGGAAATGTCTTCTCTTTTTTCCAGTGTTGATCTTAAAACCCTTCAGATGAAACAGATCAAGGGAGATGCCAGGCTCAAGTCCTTTGAGGTATCCTGCTGGAGAGAAACAAACGAGAACAATACGGTTAATCCCAAATAAGGAACATCTGCAGCTAAATGAATCCGAAAGAAAGAATAAGAGCAGGGCTAGATCTCATCCGGCAGCGCACCGCACCGTTTTTCCTGAAGGTGGGAGAGTTATCCCGGCTGCATCGGATATTGATATGTGTTTTCACCTTTGTCGTGGTGGCAGGAATTTTTTATTATTTTTTCTATATGTCACGATATGAAGAAATGAAGCGGCTGGAGGAAGAGCATATTCAGTTAAAAGGACGGCTGGATACGTATAGAATCAAAGCAGCTCTTTTGACGAAATTTAAGAAAAAAATGGCACAAGCCCAGATGGCTTTTGACTCTGCCATGACGGCATTACCGGATAAAAAAGAGATTCCCGCCCTGCTCACGGAGATTTCAAACTCAGGCCGGGATGCCGGACTGGAATTTATCCTGTTTCAACCCCGGGCAGAGGTGAAAACCCAATATTATATTGAAATTCCTGTGGATATAAAGGTACAGGGGGGATATCACCAGGTGGGCACTTTTTTTGACAAGGTTTCAAGGCTTCATCGTATTGTGAACATAAAGGACATCACTATGATGCCGGCAAAACAGGAAGGCCTTTTGTTTACCTCCTGTACGGCGGTGACTTATATGTTTGTGGAACAGGAAGAAACCAAGGGTAAAAAGAAGAAAAAATAGATGATGACTATGGTCAAAAAGAAAGTGGGCGTTACCGGTTTATTGATATTGTTCATTCTACTGCCCGGCTGCAGGGACAAGGTAGCAGAACCGGTGGTTGAACAGCAGGCCATCACCGTTGCCTTTAAAATGCCTGCAAGGGTGGATAAGGGGCCGGAATCGTCGGATTCAGCGAAAAAGACACCTGCCGTATCTGCCGTATCTCAAGATAAAAATAAGACTTCCCCGGCAGTTTCGGTTTCTGTGGTGCCATCGTCAGCAATGGCTGTGGCCCTGCCAGAAATCGTTGCTAAGGAATCTGAAATCCCGGAATACACCGGGAACGGGAAAATAGATCCATTCATGCCTTTGATAAAAAATGAACCTGTCAGAGCAAAGGAACCGGAAAGACCCCGAACCCCCCTTGAGATGCTTGATTACAGTCAGATGAAACTTGTGGCCATTGTATCCAGAGGTGTACAACGTGTGGCCATGGTGGAGGAAACCGGTGGAAAGGGATATATTGTATTGGTTGGTACCTATATTGGTCGAAATGGTGGGGTAGTATCGGAAATTCGGAAAGATCGGGTCATTGTGCATGAACGGAAAAAGGATTTTAAAGGTGATATGATTACGCATACCCAGGAAATAAAACTCAACAAAACGGAAGGTAAGGAGGTATGATGTCGGATACTTCCATGATACCATGGGCATGGCGGGTTAAAACCGGGATTTTGCTGATCTGTGTGCTTTTTTTATGGGGATGTGTTTCTGGACAACAACAGGTTAATTCCACTGTTCAACCTGAGCATAAATTGATGGAAAGATCTCTGATATCTATTGCTTCCATGCCCGAACAAACCGGTGTACACTTGGTTGGAAATGAAAAGCCGGTGTACACGGCCATTCGCCAGTCGGTCCCCCGGGGGGTGGTTTTATACTTTCCCCAAACCGTTATCGGTGATGGTGTGAAAGACCTGGTGCTTCAATCCGGACCCATTACCTTTGTCTCAGCACGTCCTGTGGCCCAGAACAGCGGCACCGTGAAAGTTGAGATTCTTGTGAACCGGGATTTTCAGTATGAGGTGTTTGAGGCTGGAAAAGAACTCCAGGTTCTTTTTTCCTTTGAGCGCCCGACACTTCAGACCGTGTCCGATGATGGCATGCCAGGTGCACCTGCAGGTGGGGATGAAGGACTTGTAATGGGTAAAGATCCCCAGGGAAATACGGTTATTTTTACCCAGGAGACTCTTCCCACTGATTTTAGCGGTACTGCAACTTCCATGTCTGGGACCCCGGCAGATGAAAAAGCCGGGTTGACGGCATCCCCTTTGAACGTGCCCATGGTTTCCGCTGAGAAATCTGCCTTGATGGATATCCGCTTTACTGCAACGGAAACAGGCTATTCCACGCTTATTCTTGAAACTGGCCGTCCCGTTGAATATGATATTAAGCGCAATGGGGATAATGAGATAACGCTCTTTCTTAAAAATACAACAATTCCGGCCCATCATCAACGACCTTTGATTACAACCTATTTTAATTCTGCGGTGGAGCGGGTGCTTCCCGTTCAGGCCGGAGGCGATGAAAAAGATTCTCATATATCGATTCACCTGCGACATAAGACCCCCTACCGAATTCTCCAGGAGGCAAATCGTCTGACGCTTGTCTTTGATCCTGCACCGGTTATGGTTCCTGAATTTAAACAGGCAAGGGTGGTTCTGAATCCAGACATGCCAAAGAGGGTATCTGGCGATGATGGATCTTCTTTATCAGAAATGCAGTTTAAAAAGCAGGAGACCAATGGATTAATCAGTGATCCATTGCCATTGTCCGCAGGGATTACCAATCCCGAAGAGGACTCTTCTGCGTTGGACTCGGCTGCATATGCGAAAAAACAACCTACATATACCGGTGAAAAAATCAGCTTGGATTTCTATGAAACCGATATTAAAAATGTATTTCGAATCCTCAGGACCATCAGTGGTGAAAATTTTGCCATAGATAAAGATGTCACCGGTAATGTAACCCTTGCACTTGATCAGCCGGTGCCATGGGATCAGGTACTGGATCTCGTTTTGAAAATGAATGCCCTTGGCAAGGTAAGGGAGGGCAATATCATCCGTATTGCTACACAGAATACCCTGAAAAAAGAATTTGAAGGAGAGCAGAAAACCCTGGCTGCCCGGCAGCAGGCCATGGCCAAGAAAGAAGAGTTGAAACCCCTGGTCACGTCATATCTTCCCATTAATTACTCCAGTGCAGAAACAGATATCAAGCCCCACCTGGAAAAACTGCTTACCCCGAAAAGAGGGCAGCTCAGTGTGGATTCTCGTACCAATATGATTATTCTCACCGATGTTCAGGACAAAATTGACCAGGCAAAGGTGTTGATTAATCGTCTGGATACCGTCACCCCCCAGATAATGATTGCGGCCAGGGTGGTGGAAGTCAGCAAGAATTTCTCCCGGGAATTGGGTATTGCCTGGGGGGCATCCAGCCAGGATGTGTATCGAAGCGATCTTGGCGGTACCTATGGATTTGATGTGGCCATGAACTATCCTGCGGCTTCGGATTCCAGTCTGAGTTATACGTTTAACCGCATTGTCGGTACCCCATTCTCAATCAACGCAACCCTGACAGCCGCCGAGGCCAAGGGTGATGTTAAGATCGTATCGTCCCCTCGGATATTAACCCTTGACAATAAAAAGGCCACTATCACCCAGGGGTTGGAATATCCCTATCAGACTGTGGACAAGGACGGCCAGGTGGAGACGGAATTTAAAGACATTGATCTCAAGCTGGAAGTTACCCCCCACGTGACCCCGGACCATCGGATCAGCATGCAGGTGTTTATAGAAAAAAATGATATCACCGATTTTGCCGTCACCGGTGAACCTGTGATTTCAAGCAATGAAGCCACAACGGATCTTCTGGTCAATGATGGCAATACCATCGTAATCGGTGGAGTCGTAAAACGTACCACAACCGAAGGCCGTGAGGGATTTCCATTCTTGTCCGGCATTCCCATTCTGGGACACTTGTTCCGTTCGGATTCAAAAATGGACAATAAAAATGAATTACTTATTTTTTTGACCCCCACCATTGTTCAGCTGGAACAGAAAATACAGGAATAGAGGATGTAAGTGCCAGTCTCTGTTCGGGCCTGAGTACAAGCTCATCCAATCTGGGGAAGTAGCCAGTGTATATGACTACTCTTTTATTTTTTTTGTGTGGGGCTACAAACAGAGGGTGGGTTAAATTTTTTTTAGTAGCTGTCAGTGCCTTCTTTAAGGGAGAATTTCCTGAGCTGATTTGTTGCCTCTTCACCAAGCTCACCCTCAGGCGCAAGGCGCATCACCTGTCGCCAGGATTGACTAGCCTCCTTGTAAAATCCCTGGGCCTCCAGCGTTCTGGCAAGATCGGCATGAAGAATGGGGGCATCGGGGTATTTCAAGATGGCTCTGTCCAGCAGCTGCTGGGCTGCGTTGGTCTGTCCCCCGGTCAGATAGGTGGTGGCCAGCCCATGGATGGCATTTATAAAGTCCGGTCTGGCCTTTAACGCCTTTTTAAAACTTGATTCAGCCGCTTTCAGATCACCCTTGCCCAGAAATGCCCATCCCATATTGGAAAGTGGATAATGGGGGGTGGTGTACAGAAGATTATCGGCAGTTTCGGAAAACAATGCAATGGCCCCATCCCATTTTTTCTGCTTCATCAGTACAACACCCAGACTGTTCATGGCGGCGGTGTAATTATCCTTAAGGCCAATGGCTTTTTGAAGATGCACTTTTGCGAGCTCATACTTTTCCCGGGCCAGGTAGGTCAGCCCCAGGTCATAGTGAAGATAGGGATCATCCGGGGTTATTTTAATAGCGGTTGTGAATTCTTTAAGGGCGGCGATGGGGTTACCCTGGGCCAGGTAGGCTTCCCCCAGGGACCGGGTGGATGCGGCAATTTTCAATTGGTCTTTTGTGTGTGTGGCACATCCGGAAATGATAAGAAGTGCCAGTATGAAATTTTGTATTTTTTTATTCATGGAAAGGCCTTTGGTTTTGGGTAAGAATTCTGCCGGTGTGGTAGATGTTATGTTGTTAGGGAGTCAGCAGTTGTTAATTTACCGTATTCCCGGGGCTGTATCTATATAGTGTAGTAACCCGAACTTTATAAATGGTAAATCAATAAGATCTGACTCCCTTATAAAGAGATTCATAAAAAGTTAATGGTTCAATCTTCCATAAGTTTTTTGACTGCTGACATTACCCTGATGATTAATCTGGAGAACCTCCACCTTGTTTCTGTTAAAAAAATGCAGAAGGGCAGGGCCAACTGGACGGGGAGAAAGAAAAACATTTTTTTCATCGCCAATAAAAAGCCCGGGAATGGAAATGGATTGTCCACTGGATGGGTTCATGAAAACCGGGTTTTCCATGGTGGAAATTCCCATGGCCTTAAACAGCTTTTTAGCCATGGCCATGACATGATCCCCCGGCAGGATGGAGACAATAGCATAACCCTGGTAGGTCAGAAGTGTCAACGCCTGACCATATATGCTGCCCTGGAAAATCAGCAGATCCGGCTGTTTCGGCTGTAGCGGTACTAATTGTGCGTTGACGGGAATTTTAATTCCCCCTTCCATGCGAATACTTGTTTCATAGGGCCTAAATTCAAAGCCAGTCTTGTCCAGCAGCATTTCCAGGGCTGCCTGTCTGTTTGATGGAAGAGTATTTGCCTGGGAAATATTCTGTGGTATATCCGGCAACTCTTTTTCCAGCATTTCCATGTTCATGATGGATATGTTTTGTTGAAAATTCTGAAGACTTTGGAGAAAGTTCTTGTTGGCAAGGCCATGGGGCAGGATAATAATTTTAGAATTATCTTTCAGTTGAACCATGGGAGTAGCGGCCAGATCAAGGTCGATATCTTTCTGTCCAGGGCCAGGGAAATAGTAGGTTCCCGTGCTCAGAACATTTCCACCTTTCATGGCTGCATAGCGGCGGATGTTTTCCATATCTATACTCTGGAAATCAGAATTGTGTGCTGGAGAAGTCTCCATTTGCTGTGTGCTGCTTTGTCTGGTGAGTCTGTCTATCTTATCTGAAACTTCACTCATTTGAAGAATGGGAACAATCACCCTTCCCTTAGTGCTTGAATGGAAATCTCTGGGTTTTATCTTCTTCAGGGGAATGGTGATCTGCTGCCCGGGACGGATATGGTCCGGATTGGATATGTGAGGATTGAGGTGTTTAAAAATGCTCAGAAACAGGGGGAAATTCATTTCCGATAGATTTCCCTTTTGCTTGAATATTTTAAGGAGCCAGTCCCCCGCTTTCACCTGATAGGGCTCACAAAATATATCCTGTCCCTGCCAGGAGCCAAGTGTATAGGTTTTGTAAGCTTTTTTGAGAATTCTGGTGGTCGAACGGCACCGATCAGGGTATAGCACCATGCCTGCTAACAAACATATGGCAATCAGTAACCCTGATCGTTTCATTATCACCTTGTGGATTTTTAACTGGGGGTTAAGATTTTTTAGGGGTTGGTCACAGCATGGGCCACTTGTCATAAGTATTGGGTCAACGGGGTAAGGCTCGTGTTATTGGCGTTATCGACCACCGCCTGTGCAAAGGTCAAAAGCACCGATAATGTCAATAAGGCAAGCCTGACTGGCCCCTGCTGTGACCAATTTCACTTTTTTTATATGAAAAGGCAGCCTCCAAGGCAACCTCAGCAGAGCCGCCCCCCCGATGGGCAATAGGAACCGGCCAATTGAGCCGTCTATGGTTCCGGGCCGGACCCATTCATTGCCCCTCGGGGAAGCGGCATCATGCCATTTCCATTCTCTGTTAGGGCGTCAGCAGTTTTCAATTTATCGTTTTCCCATGAGCGCCATACATGGATAGCGCAACATGGACTTGACAAATGGTAAATCAATAAAATCTGACTCCCTTATGGCAGAAGTTAACTGCCCTGCAGCTTATCTAAAGCCCCGGATGTTTTACAGATCCAGTTCCGATGCAATGCGACCGGCAATATCTTCTGCAAACACTTTAAACTCTTCATCACTCAATGGCGCTCCCTGGGCCGGGACTTTTTCCGGATTTTTGGGAAGTACAAGCCGGGGGGCGTTTATCAGTTCGGGTTTTGAGGTGATGCCGTAATCTGCTGGCATCTTGTTATTGTAGTAAAGATCCTGAAAGCCGGAAAATTTCATGGCATGGGCCGTGGCATCCACAATGGCGGTTTCATCAGGGCCTACGATGCCCAGCTTTATGGCCCGGACAAGACCTGCCAGACATTCGCCCCCCTGGGTGCAGGCAATGTGTCCGTTGCGGTTGGCCTCAAGGCCCCAGTCCATGATTTCCTGCTCGGAGACCTGGGTGAAGAAAACCCTTTTTTCACCGGCGGTGGCATTGTATTTTTCCACCAGCTGCATCACCCGGGGCATGGAAACAGGATTACCGATCATGGCGGCCTGGGCCACACTTGCCTGAACGGTGACGGGTTTGAATTGTCTTTTTGCCGGGTCCGGCTCCAGATAGTACTGATACACAGGATCGGCGTGTTCTGACTGGACCCCGATGATTTTGGGAAGGGTGTCAATGATGCCAGCAGCATGGAATTTCAAAAAGCCGTTCATCACGGCAGAGATGTTTCCGGCATTGCCGATGGGCACCACCACCACCTTGTTTTTCATTTCATACTCAAATTCCTGGGCAATTTCATAGGAATAGGATTCCTGTCCCAGAATCCGCCAGGCGTTCTTGGAGTTTAGCAAAGCCACCGGATATTCCTCGGAAAGTTTTTCAACAATCTTCATGCAGTCGTCAAAGACTCCGGGGACTTCAAATACCCTGGCACCACTTCCCAGAGGCTGGGACAGCTGCTGGGGGGTGACTTTCTTATGGGGCAGCAGCACGGCGGACTTGATGTGGGGCTGGAGATAGGCGGCATAAAGGGCAGCTGCCGCAGATGTATCCCCGGTGGAGGCACACACGGCAATGATATCGGATGCAAGGTTCTGATCCAGGAGATATTTGATATAGGACAGGGCGCTTGCCATGCCGCGGTCTTTAAAGGAGGCACTGGGATTCTGCCCGTCGTTTTTGTAGTAAAATCGAACCCCCGCCTTTTCCTGCAACAGGGCATTGGCTTCCACCACCGGGGTATGTCCTTCTCCAAGGTATACAACGGACTCCAGAGGCAGGGTGGGACCGATGAACTCATGGAACCGGTAGATGCCCTTCAGGGCCGGAATATTGAGCATGCGCCGATAATCAAAAATCTGCTGCCAGGTGGTGCCGGGGATTTTTTTCAGGTCCTCGGCGTTTTTGTTCTCAATGAGCAGTACCTGCCCGCACTGGGGACAGACATACAAAAGTTTTTCCATGGAAAACTGAGCCGAACATCCAAGGCACTGATAATAAAGGGTACCGGTGGGCTTTGGCACAAGAAAGGGTTGAATGGCTTCTGGAAAATTATCGGGTCTCATGGGTGATTACCTTTTTGCCTCCCATATAGGGGATAAGGGCTTCGGGAATTTCCACGGAGCCGTCGGGTTGTTGATAGTTTTCAAGGATGGCGGCCACGCATCGACCCACGGCAAGGCCGGAGCCATTGAGTGTGTGCACCAGTTCGGGTTTTTTTGCCCCGGGGCGTCGAAATTTAATGCCAGCCCGGCGGGCCTGGAAGTCCACGCAATTGCTGCACGAAGAGATTTCCCGGTAGGTGTCCTGGCCTGGCATCCACACCTCAAGGTCATATGTCTTTGCCGCTGAAAAGCCCAGATCGCCAGTGCAAAGTGTCACGACCTGATAGGGCAGGCCCAGGCGCTTTAAAATGGTCTCTGCATTTGCCACAAGGCTTTCAAGTTCATCAAAGCTGGTTTCAGGAGTGGTGTATTTGACCATCTCCACCTTGTTGAACTGATGCTGACGGATAAGTCCCCGGGTGTCTCTGCCGTGGGAACCGGCTTCGGACCTGAAACAGGGCGTATAGGCCGTAAATTTAATGGGCAGTTTTTCCTCGTCAAGGATCTCCGCACTGTAAATATTGGTCAGGGGGACTTCCGATGTGGGAATCATGAAGTAATCACTGTTTTCAAGTTTGAACAGATCCTCTTCAAACTTGGGCAGCTGGCCGGTGCCGGTGAGACTTTTTCTGCTCACAATAAAGGGGGGCAGCACCTCGGTGTAGCCATGCTCATTGATGTGGATGTCCAGCATGAAGTTGATCAGAGCGCGTTCCAGCCGGGCACCTGCGCCCAGATACAGTGGGAATCTGGCTCCGGTGATCTTGGCGGCCCTTGCAAAATCCAGGATTCCCAGTGATTCTCCAATATCCCAGTGGGCCTGGATGGGAAAATCAAAGGTTCGTGGGATTCCCACCTGTCTTTCCAGACGATTGTCGTCTTCGGTGAGTCCCTGGGGAACATCCGGGTGGGGAATATTTGGCATGGAGATCATGAACTGGTTGATGATTTGGTCAGTTGCTGCAAGTTCATAGTCCAGAGACTTGATGGTGTCTGCAACTTTGCGCATCTCCTGGATGCTTTCATCGGCATCCTGGCCTGATTTTTTCATGACGGCAATGGTGTCTGAGACCACATTGCGCTGGTGCCGTAAGGTTTCAATCTCCTGTAGAAGCCGTCTTCTTTTTTTTTCCGCCTGGGTGAACCCATCAAAATCAAGGGCTGCCGCCCTTTTGCCCAGTGCATTTCTCACTTCTTGAATATTCTCTCTAACATATTTTATTTCCAGCATTTCAATCCCTGTATGTGATATGTGAGAACTGTTAATTATTATTAGTTAATTGAATCAATTCGGAAAAAATATCATGGCGGTGGAGATCCGTCAATCATTATTGAATATTGACAATTGTTTCGCGGTGTATAATATTCCAGGAAACTGTTTTGAGCGGGGAGAGTTCTTATATGCATGAGACCAGAGATAGCAAGAAAAGTATTTTGACCGGGATAGCAGAGCGGCTGGCCGGTTTTTCTCCTGAGGAGATGGCAAAAAAGCAGGAAATTATTGAGAATAAGCTGCTGGAATTTGCCAACTTTCTGGAAGCAGAGCTTGCACTTCTTTATGTGCAGCGGGCCAGTGAAATGGCCACAGACAAAATTCTTCGAATCAGCCTTGCTGCAAGAAAAGGCATTGTGTTGCCATCCTTTTCTGAATCAAAGCATGCCATTTCATTGTTTAGGATTAATGACCTGGATGCTGATTTGAAAAAGAGCAGCTTGGATCGCATGGAGCCCAATCCGGATTCCTGCAAAAAAGTGGCTTTGGATCAGATTGATATTGCCGTGATTCCAGGGCTTGCCTTTGATGAAAAAGGAGGCCGGATTGGATTTGGAGAGGGCTTTTACAATCGATTGATTGCAAAACTGCCGGAGACCACCAGAAAAATTGCCATTGCCTTTGAGGAGCAAATTGTGGAGCATGTGCCCATGGATTCCAGAAAACATAATCTGGATATCATTATCACGGATCAGCGTACCATCTATAAAATTTAAGGCTGGGTTTTATCTTTGATTCTGTCAACCCTGATCCCGGGTGGATATGGTTTTTATTTTGGATTCAAGGCCACATTGAATCGGGCCAGATTATCGGGCTGTCCCATAACAATGACGGTGTCTCCGCATTCCATCCGGGTATCAAATGAGGGGTTGAAGATCATCTCACCGTCTTTTTTGCGAATGGCAATGATGATGAGATCAAAGTTCTGACGGATGCCGGAGTCTTTGAGCATGATATTTGCCAGGGGGGCATTTTCAGAAACAGTGGTTTCTTCAATCTGGATGGCTTTTTTTTTGCGGGACAAAGCAATGTCCAGAAAGCTGCTCACGCTGGGTCTCAGGAGTTTAAGACCCATGGATACAGCCCCGATGTCATAGGGCGATTCCACCCGGTTGGCCCCGGCAGCCAGCAGTTTGCTTTTGACATTATTGCTGCCAGCACGGGCCATGATATGTATACCGGGATTGAGCTGGCGTGCCGTTAATACCAGAAATACATTGTCCATATCCGTTGCCAGGGCGGCAATTAAATGTTTTGCCTTGTGAATACCTGCTTTGATCAGCAACCCTTCCTCCGAAGCGTCCCCATTGAGGTAGAGCACCCGGTCCTTGTCCATGATGTGATTTAAGGATTCATCCTTTTCCAGTACCACGAGATTGGGCACATCATCCCGCAGCTGATCACAGAGGATTCTGCCGATACGGCCATAGCCGCAGACAATGTAATGATTTTTTAGTTTGCTGATATTGGTGTCCAATTTTCTCCTCCCGAGGATGGATTTTATTTCTCCTTCAACCACAAACTGCATGATCACACCTGCAAGATATAGAAAATAACCCACGCCTGTAAAAATCAGAAAGATGGTAAAAATACGACCGGCGGTACTGATGCCGTTTACTTCGGAAAAACCCACAGTGCTCAAGGTAATGGCGGTCATGTAGGCGGCGTCAATGAAACTCCATTTCTCAATGGTCATATATCCGACGATGCCGATAATGACTATTATGGAAGAAAAGATAAATGCCAGAGTTATTTGTTGAACTTTTGTCATGGTTTGGGTTTTATAGCGGTTACCAAAATAAAAATCAATAGTCCATTTGATTCGCATGGTTTTGTATATTTGCCACGTTCTGATGTGGACATAACAAAGAAAGAAAATGGTATTATGCCACTCCTCCGAGGGGTAATGGGCCGACGGCTCAATTGGCCAGTTCCTAGTGCCCCTGGGGGGCTCTGCATAGGTTGCTCGAAAGTTTTATTTTCTAATAAAAAAACCATGCGTAAACTAAGGCTTCTGCTTGACGGCCAACCGGGGGGCTGATAATAAATCAATTTTCCAGATTTAATCTTGATCCTCTCCAGGAGGCTCGGATTATAGCCCTGATATCAGTCATCCCTGAACGTCAGGGCCAGGCCATGAAACTGCCCACCCCCAAAAGTTAAGACAGGAAAAGGACCATGAATACGGCGCATAGAAAATTTGATATGCTCAGGCAGCAGATGGTGGAAAAACAGATCATTGCCAGGGGGATTACCGATGCGGCGGTCATCCGGGCCATGTCCACGGTTCCAAGGCATCTATTTGTCAATGAAGCCCTTGCAGACAGTGCCTATGGCGATTTCCCCCTGCCCATCGGTGAGGGACAGACCATTTCTCAACCATATATTATTTCTGAGATGACCCAGGCCCTTGAACTCACAGGGGATGAAAGGGTTCTGGAGATCGGTACAGGTTCGGGATTCCAGGCGGCAATACTGGCCCAAATTGTTTTTCGGGTGTACACCATTGAACGTAATAATACGCTGTTCATGCGGACGCGTAAACTGTTTGATCAATTGAGATATCATAACATTGTGACCCATTATGGGGACGGTACACAGGGCTGGAAAGATGAAAGTCCCTTTGATGCCGTCATAGTCACAGCAGGGGGGGAACAGATTCCACCGCCCCTGCTGGATCAGCTGGCCATGGGGGGGAAATTGATAATGCCCGTGGGAGGTCTGATGACTCAGGAGCTGTTACTGGTCACAAAACACAAACAGGGTATCTCCATTAACAATCTGGGCGGCTGCCGCTTTGTAAAGCTCATCGGTCAGCACGGATGGAAGGCATAAACATGTTAAAAAAAGCGTATGATTGGGTATTGGGCTGGGCACAGCGACCCGGCGGGGCCTGGGCTCTTTTTGTTCTTGCCTTCTGCGAATCTTCTTTTTTTCCCATTCCCCCGGATGTGCTGCTCATTGCCCTTGCCGTGGGGGCGCCTGAAAAAGCCTGGCGATTTGCCCTGATCTGCAGTGCAGGTTCCCTTCTGGGGGGATGTCTGGGCTACGTCATCGGATGGCAGTTCATGGAAGTTGCGGGTAACGGTATCATTGCCTTTTATGGTCTGGCCGACAAGGCAGATTATATTGCCTCTCTTTATCGGACATGGGATGCATGGGCGGTTGCTATTGCCGGTTTTACCCCTCTTCCCTATAAGTTGTTCACCATTTCTGCCGGGGCCTTTGGGGTGAATTTCCCCGTTTTTCTGGTGTCTTCTGCCCTTTCAAGGAGTTTGCGGTTTTTCCTGGTGGGGGGGTTAATCGCCTTTTTCGGGCCGGGTATTCAGCAGTTCATTGAACGTTATTTTAATCTCATTGCCACGGTGTTTACCATTCTTCTGGTGCTGGGTTTTCTGGCCATTGGTTATCTGTTCTGATGGAAATCTGTGAGGAGGCTAAGTATCCATGAAGCAACAGCTGGTATATCATGAGGGTTTTTCATTCGGGTTTAATCCTGCTGCCTGCAATACCTGCAACAGCCGGTGTTGCCGGGGCAGGTCTGGAAATATCTGGGTGACCTCCCGGGAGATGGCAGCCATCTGTCATTTTTCAGGTAGCAATATCATCGACGGGCTTGATGCGTATTTCATCAAACGCCAGAATCGCTTTTCAATCAGGGAAAAAAATCTGGCAGGGGAGTGGCATTGTATTTTTCTGGAGTCCGGTACAAAATGCGGTATCTATCCGGTGCGCCCCCTGCAGTGTCGTCGATTTCCCTTCTGGTCCCATTTAAAAGAAAATGTGGTTAACCCCGAAAAGGAATGCCCGGGTATTGTTATTGCTTCTGCCCAGGGACAAGATACCAGTCTTTGATAAATTGTATAAAAAGCTGGGCAAGGGGGGAGATGGTGCGCTTACCATGGGTGGTCATGAAAAAGTGCCGGGTCAGATCCATGCCCTCTATTCTTATGGCAAAAAGCCGTTTCTGCTGAATCTCATCTGCCACGGCTATGGGGGATAAAATGGAAATGCCGGCATGGTTTAAAATAGCCTGAACCACGGCAGTTGTACTGCCAAGGTGGGCGACAATGTTTAACTGGTCCGGATGGATGCCGGTTTTTTTCATGCTGTGAGTGATGGCCTCCCAGGTGCCAGATCCCTCTTCCCTTGCCAGAAATGGCTTCCCTGGCAGCCGGGTATAAGGGATACTTTTCTGTTCAGCCCAGGGATGGTCAGCCGGTACAATCAGGCGCATGTCATCCCCTAATATTTTTTCCTGCTGAATCTGGGCTGTGTTTGCCTTTGCCCCCACAATGCCCAGCTCAACCTCTCCGTTGATCACCTTTTCAATGATCTCAGCACTGTCCCTGGTCAGCACTGACAGGGAAATGTCAGGATAGCGGGCATTAAAGGGGCCGATGATTCTGGGGATAATATATCCCGCCGGTATGGTGCTGCCACCCATGGAGAGATGACCTTTGGCATGTCCCAGGAAATGGGAGAGTCCGGCCTCTGTTTCCGCCTTGAGCTGGAGCATTTTAAGGGCATACCCATAAAGCAGTTCACCGGCTTTTGTGGGGACGGCTTCCCTTCCCAACCTGTCAATGAGCTGGCAGCCGAAATGGGTTTCCAGATCTTTAATGTGGCTGCTGACGGTGGGCTGGGAGAGAAATATGGCTTCTCCGGCCCGGGAAAAGCTTTTTTCCTTTACCACGCTGGTAAATACTTTCAGTTGCCACAGATCCATGGGTTCAGATCCCCGTTGAATTGAATTTTTCTTTCATTTTTACTTTCACCGGTCCCGGTGCCATACCCGTGATATCACCACCAAAGGCCGCTACCTCCTTAATGATGGAAGAGCTTGTAAAAATCCATCGAAGCCCGGTCATTAGAAAAATGGTCTGTACATCCCGGTTAAGCCGACGGTTCATCAATGCCATCTGAAATTCATTTTCAAAATCTGATATGGCCCGCATCCCCCGGATAATGGCAACGGCGTTCTGCTGTTTGGCATAATCCACAAGGAGGCCATCAAAGGCGTCTACCTTGAGGCCCGGTTCGTTGGGAAGGCTTTTTTCTATCATCTCAATCCGTTCTTCCACGGAAAATAAGGCCTTTTTATTGGGATTGTGCAATATGGCGACAATGACCTTGTCAAAAAGGTGTAAAGCCCGCTGTATGATGTCCATGTGTCCGTTGGTCAGGGGATCAAAGGAGCCGGGGTAGATGGCGATTCTGTCAATTTTAGTCATAATGTGAAGTTCCTTGTAAACGCAAGGTTGGGATGTGATGCTAAGATCCGCCGATGGGAGGGATATAACGGTACCTCCTTAAAGAGGGGAATCATGGTTAAGAGTCAAGGGATTCCCGCCATGGATGGGGCGGGTGTTAAAAATGAAATCAGGGTTTTTCCATATTTCCTTTGATCATGAATGTCAAGGCCTGTTATGGGATGGGGCAGACTCACCTTGATGGAATGTTCGGCAATGAGTATGCCGTCCCGGGCCAGGACCTGGTTGAGGATACCGCTGCTCAAGGCAGTTTCAAGAAGGGGTGTGCCATAGGGGGGGTCCATGAAAATAATTGAAAAAGGTTCCCCCTTAATGTGTTCAGGCAGGATGCCCCGGGACATGTCATGACAGATAATACTGGCCTTGTCATGGATGGCACAACGTTGAACGTTTTTTTTAATAAGTTCACAGGCCTGGGGAGAGACGTCTATGAAGGTTGTATGGCTTGCCCCTCGGCTTAATGCCTCAAGCCCCAGTGCCCCGGTGCCAGCAAAGATATCAAGTACCCGTGCCCCGGAAATTCTGCCTGCAATAATACTGAAAACAGCTTCCCGGACCCGGTCCGATGTGGGCCTAATACCTTGGGTAGTAACCGCTTCAAGCCGTCTGCCTTTATATTGTCCGGCAATAATTCTCATTTTATATCCTGTTTTTTTCATTGTTTTTTTTAATGGTTGTCTCAAGATAGCCGGGATCAATGCCGGATCTCTTTGCAGCGGCGTTAATGTCGCCGTTTTCAAGGGATAGCTTTTGCCTTAAAAATTCAATTTCAAATTGCCGGGTGGCATCCTTTAGGCTTTCAATGGCGAACAGCCCGGGTTTTTCCATGGTATCTGCACCATTGTATGGTGCCGGAATATCCCCGGGGGTGATGATGTCTCCGGATACCATGATGTGGAGCCGCTCCACCAGGTTTTTCAACTCCCGTACATTCCCCGGCCAGTCGTAATTATTCAAAAGGGCCATGACGTCTTTGTGAATGGTTTTGGTAGAATTCCTTGCGTCCCTGGCGCATCCTGCAAGAAAAATTTTGGTGAGGATGGGAATATCTTCTTTTCTTTCCCGCAGGGGTGGAACATGGACGGGAACCACATTGAGTCGATAAAAAAGATCTTCTCTAAAATGGCCTTTCCGGATCTCTGATGCCAGGTTTTTATTGGAGGCGGCGATGATTCTCACGTCGGTGTGGATGGTTCTTCCCCCCCCGATTCTCTGGAAGGTTTTGGTCTCAATGGTTCTAAGCATCATGGCCTGGGTGGCAAGGTTCATGTCACCGATTTCATCCAGAAACAGGGTTCCCCCTGAGGCCAGTTCAAATTTGCCTTTGTTTTTGGCAACGGCTTCGGGAAATGCACCTTTTTCATGACCGAACAGTTCACTGTTAATTGTTTCTTCGGGTATGGCTGCACAATTTACAATAATGAAAGGACCTTCTGGCCGGGAACTGAAATGATGAATGGTTCTGGCAACCAGTTCTTTGCCGGTGCCGTTTTCCCCTGTGATGAGAATGGAGGCATCAGATGGGGCTGCATTCATGATTTCCAGATTCAGGGTCTTTATAGCCTTGCTGAATCCATTCACCGAATGTTTTTCAATGCTTTTTTTCCTCAGATACCGATTTTCCTCTTCCAGACGTCGGAAATTCAGGGCGTTATTGATGGTCACGATGACCCGGTCAATGGACAGGGGTTTTTCAAGGAAATCAAAGGCCCCGGATTTGGTGGCATCTACGGCGGCCTCAATGGTGCCATGGCCTGTGATCATGATCACCGGAAGGTGGGGGTATTCTTTTTTGATTTCTTTCAGGGTTTCAATGCCGTCCATGCCGGGCATCCAGATGTCTAAAAGTACAATGTCCGGTGATTCTGTATGAATTTTTTTTAATGCTTCATATCCGTTAAATGCATGAAAGACTTCAAACCCTTCATCGGAAAGAATGCCTTCAAGGGAGTCAATGATGGATTCGTTGTCATCGACTATTAAGATTGCAGGAAACATGATATCACCTATGGGGGTAAGGGTTTAAGGGTCTCCGGGACCCTGAATTGGTATGTTTAAACAGGGAGCTCAATAATAAATTTGGCACCTCTGGGCTTGTTATCCTGGACCCGGATCATTCCCCCATGGTCGGAGATGATGGAGTTGACAATGGCAAGCCCCAGACCCATGCCCGATTTTTTGGTGGAAAAATAGGGTTCAAACAATCGAGTTTTTTCTTCGTCGGAAAGGCCTTTGCCGGTGTCAGATACCTCAATTCTCACCCGTTTTAAGATGGTATCCTGGGAGACATCTATGGAGATGGTGCCGTTTTTATGAATGGCGGATACGGCATTGTCAATGAGATTTATAAAGGCCTGTTTGATCTGTTGACGATCCAGGTTCAACAGGGGCAGATCCGGGGGGATGGAAAGTTGTAAGGACACATGGGTCAGACCTTCACTGTAAAGAGCCATGGTTTCCGTGATGATTTTTTTAAGACCGCAAGGTTTCATCAGGGTGTCGGGGAATCTGGCAAAGGTGGCAAATTCATTTACCAGGTTTCGGATGAGATCCACATGTTCCACAATCATTTCGGTGCACTGGTCAAATACGGTTTCATTGATCTGTTTTGAGTATTTGCGTTTCAGGCGCTGGGCTGACAGCTTTATGGGAGTCAGAGGATTTTTTACTTCATGGGCGATGCGTCTTGCCACCTCCCGCCAGGCCGCCATGCGCTGGGCTTTTTCCAGTTCCGTGAGGTCATCAAAAACCATGACCGCCCCCATGTTCTCCCTGTCTTCGTTGTGCAGGGCGTTAAAGTGTGCGGCAAAATGCCGGGGACTTCCATTGATGGTGATGGACAGGGGAAAGGCCACGCTGGCAAGGGAGTGGGGAATCTGACGGCTGATCTTATCCGCCAGTTCAAGATGATCTCTGCCAAGGGTTTCCCTGAAATTCTTTCCCATAATTTGACTGGCGGAAATGTTTAACATGGCCTCGGCTGCTTTGTTGATGGTGGTGATGGTGCCCTGGGCATCAACGGAGATCACCCCTGCGGAGATGTTTTTTAAAACAACTTCCATGTACTGGCGGCTTTTTTCCATTTCCCTGTTCTGCTGTCTCATTTTTTTTTCAGACAGGGCAAGCTTCTCACGACCGGTGGCCAGCTCCCGAGTCATGGAATTAAAGGAGTTTATGAGAGTGCCGATTTCATCGTCTGCAATAAAATCAATTTGATAGTTTAAATCTCCCCGGGTGACCCTTTCTGTACCTTCTGCAAATTTCATCAGGGGGATGGTAATGTATTTTGCCAGGTAAAATCCGAACCACACGGCGCAGAACACCGCCAGCAGCGCCACAATGGAAAGGGCCATATAATTGGACCACTGGATGGGTTTTTTCAGCATTTTGAGCTGCCGATAGGTTTCTGTCCCCTGGGAAATGGATACAAGGTGCCCGGAAATTTTTCTGGGCAGCAGAGTGGTGGTCACCAGAAATCCCATGGTTTTGTCCAATGCGGCATCCAGGGGAATCCGGGTGATGGTTCTGACAATTTCTCCGGCACTGATATTTTGTATTACGGATCGAGCTGTTTGATTTTCATGGAAATCTAAAAGTTCATTGCTTGTCAGTATGCCAAAGGGCTGCTGTCCCAGTTCATGGGTGAGGGACATGGTGAGGCGTTTGGCATTGGGGGTATAAATCTCCACCCCATGCAGGTTGAACGCCCGCTGGACCACCTGGATATAACGGGTGAGGTCCTGGCTGTTATCCGGGGAGAGTAATTCCTGGGATTCGATGTGGTAAATGGCCCGTCTGGCAAAAAACAGGTTGCGGTCTTCCACAAAATCATAGACCTCCCGGCCCAGGGTGAGGGCGTTTTCCAGGGTCTGTTCCACCGGGGCATCGAACCAGAAGGTGAGGCTTCGAGAAATGAAGTGGATGGAAAAGTAAAACAGTACGGTGGTGGGCAAAAGGGCCAGGGCCACAAAAGCCATAACCAGTTTTGTTTTAAACCGGGTGCCGAACTGCTTGTTTTTTTTTTCGTAGTAGAGTTTTACAAGATTTCTAAACACCAGCAGAATCAGGGAGAGCAACAGCAACAGGTTGGTGTTGATGAGAATAAAGACCAGAACGGCATTGGAGATGGGAAACTGATCCCCTAGATCGGTGATCCTTGTTTCTGCAAATGTCAATATACCCACAAGTAAAAGGATCGTGAGCATGACAAGCCCCTCTTTTCTAAATCTGGACTTGCCCGGGGTGTTGTCCGTGGCAGGCGGTGGGGAAAATGTGTGGGGATGTGTCATGGGGTGGCTCGTCAGTATATGAAATCCATGGTGTACCAGTCTGTTTCAAAATTCCAGAGGGACAGAAAAAAGAAAATATGGTGCAGGTACAGAGGCAGTTTTATTTTTTTCATCTCCGCTTTTATACGGATCTGATATTTTTTTCCGGGAGTCAGCTGATCAATTGGGATGACAATGAATCCAGAGATGTCCGTCATCTGTTTTTCTGCGGCATTCAGGGTTTTAATTACAAGGGGGTCTTGTGATTTCCATGGTCTTGTCAGGGAAAAATTTTCTCTGATGGCGTTGTATTTGAGTGTGTTGGATATTTTATGGGTGGTAATTTTTTTGTCAAACCAGCTTGCCCTGGCCTGGTACAGGCAGATGTAGAAGGTAAATGTGGTGGGGATGCCGTTGAGTACTGCCTCATTTATTTTGGGGGTAAAGGCATTTTCCACATTAAAGTAGGCCACCAGATGATCCCGGGTGTTGGTGAGGGTAATATTGTCCAGAAAAGCCTTTTCTGCCAGGGCATTGGTGGCATAGAGCAGGCTGATAAAAAAGAGGATAAAGGCAAACCCTGGGTGAACTTGGAGATATCTGGGAATTTTCATGGTCAGTTAATTATTTCAACGGGGCGTGTTTCCCAGGCATCGGTGGTCCCGAGAAATTTGTGGATAAATGCATGGTTCAGGGCATGCCCGGACTTGTGGGTGATAACGTGACCCTGGATGGGCATGCCCAGCAGGGAAAAATCACCGAGACAGTCAAGCAGTTTATGCCTGACAAATTCATCCGGGAACCGGAGACCTCCGTCATTTAAAACTTTGTCATGGTCAATGACCACGGCATTATCAAGGCTGCCGCCGCGTCCCAGGCTGAACTTTTTAAGATAGATGAGATCCCTTGTGAACCCAAAGGTTCTGGCCGGGCTGATTTCTTCTTTAAACGCCTGGGTAGACAGGCGAAATGTTCGCTTCTGGGTACCGATCAGGGGGGAGTCAAAGGTGATTGAGCAGGTGATGGTGAGTCCCCGGGCGGGGGTGATGGATACAAATTTATCATCCTGTCTTATCTCAATGGGCCGGGTGGCAACAAAAAACCATCGGGGTTTGTCCTGGGATTTTACCCCTGCCTGGATGAGCTTATCTGTGAAAACCGCAGCACTGCCGTCCATAATAGGCATTTCATATCCGTCTATCTCCACCAGGGCATTGTCAATGCCAAGTCCGGAAAAACTGGCCATGATATGTTCAATGGTGGATACGATGGCCCCTTCATTGCCCACCACTGTGGCAAGGCTTGTATCCACCACCATTTTAAACAGTGCCGGAATATCAGGAGTACCGGGCAGATCCACCCGTTTAAACCGGATGCCGTGGTTCTCCGGGGCCGGGTGAATGGTGATGGTGGCCTGTTTGCCGGAGTGGACACCTATGCCTTTACAGGTGACTTTTCGGGCCAGGGTCTGTTGTGGATAGTAAGTGGTCATTTTATTGAAAATCAGGATATATGGTGCCTCCTGGACTGCTCCTTTATGTTCAGCGTTACTTTTCTACTTGATTGTACCTGACTTCCCCCATAGGTGGCGGATGTTATGATCAATCTCCAAGTTTCATATAAAAATGGTCATGACCTGTCGGACACAACGAAGATAGGGTCGTAGACGCGGAGCCAAATGGCATTATGCCGCCCCTCCCCCGACGGGCAATGGTCCCGGACCGGAACTTTAGACAGCTCGATTGTCCGGTTCCTATTGCCCATCGGGGGAGGGGCTCTGCTGAGGTAGACTTGAAGGCTACCTTTTCATATAAAAAAACATACATGGCTGCTACTACCAGTCATAACGAAAATTGAAACTCTAATTATTCCAAAATTTGGGGCTGAGTTTCATATGAAAAACCCTGTAAAAACAGATGACAAAAGTGTCGTGTGATTAAAAATTCATCTTAAGACTTGCTTATACCTGATTTCATTGATGAAGGCAAAATAATTGGCAAAATAATCTCCTTATGTTCTTATTTTAAAATGAATGTGTTATGGTTATTATTGCTTTGGGCACAACATGGGGCACCCGCCATAGCTGGTGGGCCAATGGGGGCAGGCTTATGTTGCATCGGGTAACTGGCAGATTTGCCTTGGTGGCATTCAGGAAGATCCTGATATGAATCAGCCTGAAGATATATTTGCAGGAAATGAAAGGAGGCGGTGTGCTTGCACGGATAAACTGCAGCGTTGTTTCCGGAGTGGACGCCTGTTTTGTTGAGGTGGAGGTGGATATTTCCTATGGGTTGCCGGTGTTTAATATTGTGGGGCTGCCGGAAACCTCGGTGCGGGAAAGCCGTGAACGGGTAAAGGCGGCGGTTAAAAACTCGGGATACACCTTCCCCATGGATAGAATCACCGTAAACCTGGCACCGGCGGATATCCGGAAGGAAGGAACAGGGTTTGACCTGCCCGTGGCCATGGGTATCCTTGCGGCATCGGATATTGTTTCTGCAGATCTTTGCGCCCGGTACAGCATGGTTGGGGAACTGTCCCTGGATGGGAGAGTTAAACCGGTGGCAGGGGTGATGGCTGCGGCTCTGGCCGCAAGAGAAAAGGGACTTCAGGGTATTCTTGTTCCCCGGGAGAACGGCAAGGAGGCCTCCGTGGTCCAGGGGCTTGAGATATTGCCCGTGGATTCCTTAACCCGGGCGGTTAATTTTTTTTTAGGATTTGAAAGCATCGTGCCGTTAACCTGTGATCTGGCCGGTATCCTGGGTGAAATTCATGGGGCTGAAGGATTGGATTTTTGCCATGTCATGGGGCAGAACCATGTGAAAAGAGCCCTGGAAATTGCGGCAACTGGAAGACATAATCTTCTTATGACCGGGCCTCCTGGCTCTGGAAAAAGCATGATGGCCAAACGTCTTCCTTCCATTTTGCCGGGTCTGAGTTATGATGAGGCCATGGAAACCACCCGGATTTATTCTGCTGCCGGGCTTCTCCGGGAAAATCGCCCCTTTGTGAGCACCCGGCCTTTTCGTTCTCCCCATCATACCATTTCTGCACCGGGGCTTGTGGGGGGAGGTCTTCGCCCACAGCCAGGAGAGGTGACCCTGGCGCACAATGGTGTGCTCTTTCTGGATGAACTTCCTGAATTCAGGCGCAATGTGCTGGAGGTGCTGCGCCAGCCAATGGAGGACGGCAGGGTGACCATTTCCCGGGCCGGAAACCATCTTAATTTTCCGGCGGCGTTCATGCTTATTGCCGCCATGAACCCATGCCCCTGCGGGTATGATGGGGATACCCGGCGGGAATGTGTGTGCACCCATTCACAGATACAGCGGTACCGCTCCAGAATTTCAGGACCCCTGCTTGACAGGATCGACATTCACATCAATGTTCCTGCTGTGCCCTACCAGGAGCTTTCAAACAAAGCTTTGCCTGAAACATCTTCGGTGATTCGGGAAAGAGTTGAATCGGCACGTAAGATTCAATTACGTAGATTCTCCGGAGAAAATATTTTCTGCAATGCGGCCATGGATTCCCGGCACATTAAAGCGTTTTGTCTTCTGGATGACAACGCAGCCGGATTACTTGAGAAGGCAATAAATCAACTGGGGTTTTCTGCCAGGGCGTACAGCCGTATCCTCAAGATAGCCAGAACCATCGCGGATCTTCAACACTCCCGGAAAATCCGCCAGCAGCATATTGCCGAGGCAATTCAGTATCGAACCCTGGATAGAAACAATGGCTCTTGAGTCAGCCTCTGAAAAAACGATAAATTTGGATAAAAATACCTATGATAAAAAAAGATGTGTTCGACGGTGATGTAAAGGCACAGCTTAAGGCGGCTGCCAGTGATCGGCTCCATCGTTTCATGATGGCCGACGGAATGATAAGGGGTGCCGTGGTTAACGGCACCCGTATGGTAAAAGAGATGCAGGCCAACCATGAGCTTGGGGGCATGGAGACCCTGATACTGGGTCAGGCCTATATTGCTGCGGCATTGCTCACGGCCAATCTTAAATCCAGGGACCGGATCAGCATTCATATCCAGTGCTCTGGACCGGTGAAGGGTTTGGATGTTGAATCCAATGTATTTGGTGAGGTGCGGGGCTGCCTGAAAAACAATGTTTTTTCCATGGAAGAACTGCCTGCCGATGCCGGGCTTTCTGCACTTTTTGGTGCCGGCTTTCTGACGGTGACCAAATACCTTGAAGATGCAGGAAAACCCTATTCCGGGCAGGTGATGATGGAATTTGGTACCCTGGCCCAGGATCTGGCCAATTATTTTCTCCAGTCCGAACAGACCCCCACCGCTTTTAACCTCAGTGTTCACTTTGATGCCAAGGGTATGATGACCGGTGCCGGTGGGCTCTTTCTCCAGGCCATGCCCGGTGCCGGAGATGCCGTGATTGCCGATGTTGAAAAGGCGGTGTCCGGCCTGCCATCCCTGGGAGAGGCCTTTGCCGACGATGCCGGAGCCCAGAAGCTTGTCATGGCGCATTTTAAAAATATGATGCCCATTTTTCTTGGCAATCATCGGGTGGAGTTCTTCTGCCGGTGCACCGAGGATCGCATGCGGGGCTATCTTTCTCGGCTGCCGGCCAAGGACATTGATGATATCCTTGAAAATGGACCCTTCCCATTGGAAATACGATGTCATAATTGTAATACCACTTACGGGTTCAGCCGTTCTGATGTACTGGAGTTTCGGCGGTGAGAATTGCCGTCATCTCTGATGTGCACAGCAATTATAATGCCCTTTGTCGTGTGCTGGAGGACATGGGGCAAAATTGTGTGGATCGTATTATCTCCCTGGGAGACAATATCGGATACGGACCCGATCCCTGCGGGGTGATTCAGCTGCTCAAAGACAGGGAGATTACATCCACCCTGGGAAATCATGAAATGGCCCTGCTGGACCCGGATTATCGACAGCGGTTCCGGGGGGTGGCGCTTAAGGCCATAAAATATACACAGATCCTGATGCCCCGGAAGGATGTTGATTTCATTGCCAGCTGGCCCTTTTTTCTGGTTGAAGAGGGTGCCCGGTTTGTCCATGGGCTTCCTCCGGATTCTGTCATGGGATATCTGTCCCGGACATCGGATCAGCGGCTGGGCCGAATTATGGCATTGCTTGACCAGAAAATTTCCTTTGTGGGGCACACCCATCTTCTGGGAATTGTGGAAATGAAAAACACTGTCATCAATCGGTTTTACATGGGAAAAAAAATTCTATTTCTTGACAAAGCGTGCAGATATATTATCAATGCAGGGAGTGTCGGTCAGTCCAGGGATGAAGATGACCGTGCAAAATACATCATCTGGGATGGTGGCCAGGGCAGTGTTGAACCCCGATATGTAAGGGTTTAATTAAACCTTTGACCACCATTAATTTTGAGGAGTTTATCATGTGTAATAGTTGCAGTGACCACAGCCATGACCATCACCACCACCATCATCCTGAAATTGTGCAGATCATACCGGCCCAGCAGCCCCTTTATGCCGTGTATCAGGGAGAGGGTGCTTCTTTGCATGCCGTGGAAACCGGTGCGGGGGGCATTGGCTTAATACCTGTCCTTTTTATGGGGCTGATCCGGCATGGGGAAAAGACGATGGTGGAAGGTTTTTTTGCCTCCAGCTCTGTTCAATCATGTGAAGATATTGAGGGGTTTAAGGGCTATGCCTGCTCCCTTGCCCATGCTGAAAAAATGTACGGCAAATAAAAAACTTAAATTTAAAAATCGTTGAGGAAGCAAAAAAATATGCATAAGCTTTTAAGTGAAAAAACCGATGAGGCGGTGCTGCTCCTGGGTAATGAAGCCATTGCCCGGGGAGCAATTGAGGCCGGGGTGGGGTTTGCCACCACCTATCCGGGAACCCCTTCATCTGAATTGTCGCTGAATCTGTTTCAGATTTCCCGGGAAACAGATCTCTACTTTGAATACAGCACCAATGAAAAAGTGGCCCTGGAGGTTGCCGCAGCGGCTGCCAATTGTGGGGTGAGAACCATGTGCATGATGAAGCATGTGGGGCTGAATGTGGCGGCCGATCCCCTGGTGACCCTGGCATATATTGGCGTTACGGCAGGTCTTGTAATACTCACCGCCGATGATCCGGCCATGTTTTCCAGCCAGAATGAACAGGACAATCGTTATTACGGTAAGCTTGCCGGTCTTCCGGTGCTGGAACCTTCTTCCGTGGAAGAGGCAAAGGAGATGACACAGAGTGCCTTTGAACTGTCTGAAACCCTTGGGGAACCCGTGCTGCTTCGCACCACCACGCGCATCAATCACTCCAGTGCCTTTGTCACCTTTAAAGAGATGAAAAAAATTGTCTCCACCGGGACATTTATACCCAATCCCATGGGGTATGTCACGGTGCCTGCGGTGTCCAGAAAACTCCATGTAAAATTGCTGGAGAATCTGAAAAAGGCAGTGGCGCTTTCCGATACCTCTGACTATAATTTCATCACCGGGGAGGGCAACCTGGGGGTGATCTGTAACGGTGTAAGTTATCTTTATGCCAGCGATGCGGTAAGGGATCTGGGTCTTGAGAATCAGGTAAAAATATTGCGTATCGGTTTTTCTAATCCCATGCCGGCAACCAGGATTAAGGATTTTATCAAAGACTGCCGCAAGGTGCTTGTAATAGAAGAGGGGGAACCCTTCATGGAGGAGGCTGTTAAGGCCTTGGCCCAGGAAGCCGGACAAACCCTTTCCATTCAGGGAAAAGCAGACGATCTTTTTTCAAGGCTTTCCGAGTTTGATCCCGCCATGGTGCGTACCAATATGGCCCGTTTTTTTGGACTTGATGTGCCATTGGCAGTGTCCATAGATACCAATGGGCTGCCAGAGATTCCCCAGCGTCCCCCTAATCTGTGTTCCGGCTGTTCCCACCGGGCCACCTTTTATGAGATTAAAAAGGCAGCCGAAGGCATGGATGCCATGTTTCCCTCTGATATCGGTTGCTATACACTGGGCTTTTTGCCACCGCTTTCCATGGGGGACTTTGTTCTGTGCATGGGTGCTTCGGTGAGCAGCGCCTGTGGATTTTCCAAGGCCACAAACAAAAAAGTGGTGGCTTTTATCGGAGATTCCACCTTTTTTCATTCTGGTATCACCGGGCTTGTGAATGCCGTATTCAACAATCATAACTTCACCCTGGTCATTCTGGACAACGGCATCACAGCCATGACTGGACACCAGCCCAATCCCGGGGCGGATATGGACCAGATGAATTTTCCGGGGTACACCCCCATTTCCATTGAAAAGCTGGTGAGATCCCTCGGGGTGGGGCATGTGACCCTGATAAAACCTTTTAAGGTAAAGAAAAGCATTGAAGCCATCAGGGAAGCCCTTGATTTTAAAGGGGTGTCTGTGATTATCTCCCAGGAGCCCTGTGCCCTGCACGCCAAAGGGTTAAAGCTTTTAAAACCCCGGGCCTTTACCGTAACGGATAAGTGCCTGGATCACCGGGACTGCATCAATGATATTGCCTGTCCTTCTTTTTATTTGGACGGTGGACGGGTGCGCATTGACGCTGATACCTGTGTGGGCTGTGCGGTTTGCGCCCAGATCTGTCCTGAAAATGCCATCATGCCCTTGAAAAAAAATTAGGATAAACAAACATATGGAAATTACAAGATTGATTGTTGTTGCCGTTGGTGGTCAGGGAAATCTTCTGGCATCCAAGGTGCTGGGAGAGGCGGCCCTCCTTGATGGGGTGCCGGTGCGTATGAGTGAAATACACGGCATGGCCCAGCGGGGAGGGGTGGTGGAGTCAGCCGTTGTGTTCGGAGACGCCAAGAGTACTATTATTTCAGATGGAGAGGCGGATATCCTTCTGGGGTTTGAGCCCTCCGAGGTGGTGCGGGCCATGGGGCGGTGCAACGCCCGAACCCGGGTGATCACCAACACGGCTCCCCTTCGCCCCTTTACGGTGGCCATTGGCCAGGGAGTCTATCCCGATGTGGATGAGATGATGTCCCTGGTGCGGGGGCGGGTGGCAGACCTTATCGCCATTGATGCCTTGACCCTGGCACGGCAGGCGGGAAGTCCCATGACCATGAATATCGTGCTTCTGGGGGCGCTGATTGCCTCCGGGGCCCTGGCATTATCCCGGGAAAGTATTGAAAAAGCCATTGCACTTCGCACAAAAAAAGCCTTTGTGGAGATGAACCTCAATGCATTTCATCTGGGTGAAAAAGCAGTAACAGCCGCCACGGTGTAGACTTCCCGGGGGATATGGGTGTGGGATGGACCCCTCCCATGTAAACGTAACCGCACAGGTCGAAAAAAATGGAGGAGATGGATGACGAGGTTTGCAAAAAATGGTTTCCGGGTACTGGTGTTGTGCCTTGTTCTTTTTGCGGGCAGTGCCTTGGCAGAAACCGTTTATGTGGGAGGGGTAATGAAAATTACCCTTAGAACCGGTCCAGGTACCAAACATAAGATTCTTGCCATGGTGGCCACCGGAGACAGTCTGGAGATCCTTGAGAAGGGCAGGGACTGGACCCGGGTGCGTAACTCCGCTGGACAGGAGGGTTGGGTTTTGACCCGCTTCACCACACGGGAGGTGCCCCTGAAACGTCAGGTGGATGAACTGGAGGCAAAAAACAGGGCACTGACAGCTCAGGTGGAAAAAATCAGGGAAGAGAACAAAGATGTTGAAGCCACCCGGAAAAAACTTGAATTCATTGAAAATGCATACAATGAATTAAAGCAGAAATCTGCAGATCTTCTCGCCCTGGAGGCAGCCCATGAAGAGATGACCCAGGCGTTTACCCGACAGAAAGAAAGGGTGCTTCTGCTGGAAAGTCGATTGAACAAAGAAGATATCAAGTGGTTTTTAAGCGGTGCCGGTGTCCTTGTGGTGGGTCTTCTTCTGGGGGTGAGCAGCAGGAAAAAAACGCGTTCCCGTTTATAGCATTTAACCATGGTGCATCTTATTTGGGCTGGCATGGGGCTTTGTGTCAGCCCCTTTTTTTACCTGGTTCCCACAAACAGGGTGACAATGCCCAGTGTCATCTGTTTCCATTTTATATTTTTAAATCCTGCAGCTTTCATGGTGTCGGCAAAGGTGGAAGCATCCGGAAATCTTAATACCGATGCAGGCAGGTAATGATAGGCGTTTTTATTTTTTGAAAACAGTCCGCCGATTAATGGCAGTATTTTTTCAAAATAGGTGAGATATAACCGTCTACCCCCCCCCTGTCCCGGAGCGGAAAGTTCCAGAATTACCACCTTTCCGTTTTTTTTAAGTGCCCGGTGAAAGGCCACAAGTGCCCGTTGCCGATCCATGATGTTTCGAATGCCAAAGGCAATGAGAACAGCATCAACGCTGTTATTCTTAAAGGGCAGGGCAAGGGCATTGCCAGCGGCCAGGCCGATTTCCATGGCCCCGTAACAGGAAAGAATTTTTTGTTTTCCCAGAAACAGCATGCCCGGAGAAAAGTCTGTGCCAAAGACAGATACATGGCCTCCTTTTTGCCTTTTTATTTCCAGGCCCACATCACAGGTGCCGCAGGCGACATCCAGCACCACCCCACCATTGGGTATTTGTGCGGCCTTCACCATCTGCCGCCGCCACATGACATCCTGACGAAGGCTTAAAAACCGGTTCAGAAAATCATATTTGGGCGCAATACTGTCAAACATTCCTTTAATAAAATCAAGTTCCATACTCATTGTTGACATTCCAGATTTATGTTTTAGTTTTAAATGTTTATTGGGAATAGATCCGGGACAGGCCGGTGTGTGTTTTGGCATACATTGCCTGAAGTACATGAAAAAGGGTAGGGTGCTTTGATCCCCCCCGGGTAGTATCAAAATAAAAAAACTGGATCATCGAGTAACACAATCGATTTAATTTATCAATCATTATACGTACCGTTGCAGGCATGGTGTTAATCTCTTGGGATTCCCATGCGTTAATTTGGGTATGATATCAACATCGGTGGCCCGGGGCAGTGGGCCGATCACTGAGCTGTTATGTGTTTGGTGTGCTTTTGACAACATCTGGTTTATAGAAAGCACAAGGATCAATAACCGTGCAATAACGAAAAGCGGACCCCGCCCCCAGAGCAGCCGAAGTTGTTAAAATGCCCGTTAATTTGAGCAGCTGAAACAGGGATTATATGTCAGATAAACGTGATTATTATGAAATTCTTGGGGCTTCCAGAGATGCCTCAAAGGATGAACTCAAGTCTAAGTATCGAAAACTTGCCATAAAATTTCACCCGGATAAAAATCCCGGTGATAAGGTGGCCGAAGAGAAATTTAAGGAAGCCTCTGAGGCATATGGTGTACTTTCCGATGATCAGAAACGCCAGATTTATGATCAATTCGGGCACCAGGGGCTTGAAGGTGCCGGCTCCTCGGGTGGTGGCGGTTTTGAAGATGTCTTTTCCAGTTTTGGAGATGTTTTTGAAGACTTTTTTGGTTTCGGTGGCGGCCGGGGAGGGCGGGGTGGTTCCCGGGTGCAGCGGGGTGCTGATCTTCGTTATGATATGACCCTTGACTTCATGGAAGCCGCCTTTGGCGTTGAAAAGATCATTGACGTTAAGAAGTTGGATCATTGTGATATGTGCGGGGGCAGTGGATGCAAGGAGGGGACCACCTCTGAAACTTGCAGTCATTGTAATGGTACCGGACAGTTTATCCAGAGTCAGGGCTTTTTCAAGGTGAAAACTACCTGTCCCTATTGCCGGGGCAAAGGTAAGTCCATTCCCCATCCCTGTCCCAAATGCGTGGGTAGTGGTCGCATGGAAATTTCTAAAAAGGTGTCGGTTAAAGTACCTGCCGGAGTGGATACCGGGGCCAAACTGCGTTTGACGGGTGAAGGTGAAAGCAGTGCTTCTGGCGGGCCTTCCGGAGATCTTTATGTGTTTGTCAGCGTAAAACCCCACAAGCTGTTTAAACGAGATGGCACAGATATTATTTGTCTTGTGGAGATCTCCTTTGTCCAGGCGGCCTTGGGTGATGAAATTACCATCCCCACCCTTGAAAGTGAAAAAGAGCTTAAGATTCCCAAGGGGACCCAGTATGGAGAAACCTTCCGCTTCAAGGGAGAGGGTATTCCATCCCTTAGGTCTGGCAGACGCGGAGATCAGATTATCCAGGTGGACATCAAGACCCCCACCCGATTGTCCAAGAAACAGGAAAAACTCCTGCGTGAATTTGATAAACTGGATTCGGATAAAATTTCAAATAAGTTGAAGCGACTTTTCAAGGGCATGTGACAGGGACGGCGTATTGCCATTTTTATTCTTCGTTGTGTCGGCCTGACATGGCGGTTATGTGGATGCAGTGGTCATCCAGGGGAGAGACAGATGTTTGAATTAAAGGTAAAAACCGATTTTGCCGCTGCCCATCAGCTTACCATGGTGGGAGAAAAGTGTGAAAATCTTCATGGACACAACTGGATTGTGGAGGTGTATGTCACTGGAGAAAAGCTCAATGCGGCCGGTGTACTGGTGGATTTCGGGGATATAAAAAAACATGTGCGGGCCATAATGAAGGAACTTGATCACAAGTTCCTCAATGAGCTGGACGCCTTCAAGCGGATTCAGCCGTCATCAGAGCAGATCGCCATCTACATTGCCGGAAGGCTGCAGGCCTGCCTGGAAGCGGATAAACTTGATGTGCGGGTGTCCCGGGTGTCGGCCTGGGAATCTGCGGATGCCTGTGCCACCTACATTCCTCCTATGGCATAAAACAAAAGGGTCTGGTAACGGGGCCGGTTGTCCAGGTGTGATGGCTGGTGGATGTTATGGCCATACCAAACAACATGAGCTGAAAGCAAAACGCCGTCTCCATTGAACAATGGATCGGCGTTTTTTTAGATCACCGGTAAATGTGGCATTCATCCCGTGAAAGTGTAAATTTAAGAATGAAGGATGCCAAAAACTTAATACATACCTTAGGTATCTTTATGCCATGGATGCCTGGACCTTTATCAGGGCCTCCTTGACATCCTTATTCAGAAAGAAATCAAGCTTCTGATACCGTTCTTTATCCAACCTCTTTTTTTCCATGTCCGCTGCGGCATCCCGTCTGAATTCCTGTTTTAATCGTATGAAGGGGTTTCCCGGGGTATCCATCCATGAGGAGACAATGGTTTTTGCACGGTCCATGAGTGCCTCCGGGACAAGAAGTTCATCAACGACTTTCTTTTTTAAGGCATCCTCCGGGCCCATGAGTTCACCAAAGTAAATAAGATCCCGATAGGTGGTATCGGCATCAAGACCGAATCTCATGATGGCGGTCTGTACCGCTGATAACGGCACCCCGATGTTGATTTCCGACATGCCTACCCTGGTTTTGGGATGGTTGGATAAAAGGCGGTAATCCGCTGCCATGCCGATGATCAGGCCGCCGGCGACGGCATGGCCGTTCATGGCACACACAACGGGTTTGGCGCAGGTGAATACCTTTAAAAATACCTGATCTGCGAGGGCGATGAATCCTCCGGCTTCTTCCAGGGTTTCAAAGGAGATGAAGGTGTTCAGATCAAAGCCGGTGGAAAAAAAGCGGCTCTGTCCGGTGAGAATAATTCCTTTGATGTCAGAGCTGGTGTTCACTTGCTCCACGGCCTGCAGAAGGTCTTTCAGGGTCTGCAGATCCATGGCGCTGGTTTTTCCAAGTGCCAGTTGTGCGATGAGAATTTTGTCTTCAATGTGGGTTTTTAGCATGGATATAATTCCTTAAATCTTGATGGTCAGGCCTTTGGGGGCTATGACATGAAACTCCACAGAACACCGGCGGCCACAGCGGAGCCGATGACACCGGATATGTTGGGTGCCATGGCATGCATGAGCAGAAAATTGGTGGGATCTTCCTTCTGCCCCACGATTTGCACCACCCGTGCCGAGTCGGGAACGGCGGAGACGCCGGCAGCGCCCAGGAGCGGGTTTATTTTGGTTTTTAAAAACAGGTTCATGAATTTGGCAAACAGCAGACCGCAGGCTGTGGCAACGCAGAAGGACAGTGCTCCAAGTACAAATATACCCACGGACTGGCTGGTGAGAAACACATTGCCCTGGGTACTGGCACCCACGGTGACCCCAAGCAAAATAGTGACGGAGTCAATGATGGCATTTCTTGCAGCAACTGCCAGACGTTCGGTTACCACGGCTTCTTTCAAGAGATTACCAAAGCACAGCATGCCAAGCAGGGGCAGGGCAGCAGGGGCCAGAAAGCAGCACAGCAGAAACGCAGCAATGGGAAAAAGCATTTTTTCTCTTTTGGAGACTTCCCGGGGCTCTTCCATGCGTATGAGACGTTCTTTTCGGGTGGTGAACAGTTTCATGATGGGGGGTTGGATTACCGGTACCAGGGCCATATAAGAGTACGCAGCAACGGCAATGGGACCGATGAGTGTGGGTGCCAGTTTGGCGGTGAGGAAGATGGCCGTAGGACCGTCGGCACCCCCGATGATGCCTATGGATGCCGCCTCATTGGGGGCAAATCCCAGTGCCAGGGCTCCAAGGAATGTGATAAAAATACCCGCCTGGGCTGCGGCACCAAGTAGCATCAGCACCGGCCGGGCCAGCAGGGTTGAAAAATCTGTCATGGCCCCGATGCCAAGGAAGATCAAGGGTGGATAAATTCCCTGGGTAACCCCGAAATAGAGATAGTGAAGGACACTGTTTTCTTCATAAATCCCCAATCCCAACCCCTGGAATACAGGGATGTTGCCCATGAGCATGCCAAATCCGATGGGAACCAGTAAGAGGGGTTCGTAATGCTTGGCAATACCAAGGTATATAAACGTCATTCCCACAAGGATCATGACAATGTTGCGGTAGTCGCAAAGATAAAAACCGGTATTTTGAAAGAAATCTACAAATAGGTGCTCCATAGCGTATGCCTCTGCGTGGATGGTTAGGGTTTGTTATGAAACCAGGATCTTAAATTGAGAAATGTCCCAGACATGATAGCCCTGGGTATCGTCCACAATGATATTTGTTTCAAGGAGAACTGCAAGGGTCGTATGGGGATGATCAATGCCACTGACCCGGGCCAGGCTTAACAGGCGTGGCAGGGAAAAATGCTCATCGAGGGTCTCGGCCAGAAGTTTAAACTGCCGTGCGCTTTCCTTTTGTCCGGGGGTGAGCTGAACCTGGGGTTGTACATTAACGGATTCTTTTTTCCGGAACAGGGACAGTTCATTTCTGTTTTCCCACAGATCCAGCAGTTTATGAATCTGGGCGATGGCCATGGATAACATCACCAGACCCGTAAATACAATGGTTACGCCCACAACGGAGATGGCCCACCCATTGTGTGCATTGATAGCATTTAAACCGTACACATTAGCCTCCATGTTAATAGTGGTAATCTTTATCGGTGAGATTTTGTTCTGTAATAAAGGGATACATAAGGGAGTGATGTCTGTCCCAGGACTGCATGAACATTTCCGCCGCCGGTGAGTTCTCCTGGATGAAGGCCAGGAAGGCATCTCTGGGGATTACGGCAATTTCGCAGGGAGTCAGGGCTGTGAGGGTGGCTGTGTATATCCCCTTTGATGATAACAGTTCCAGGCCGATGAAATCCCCTGAGTTTTTCATTACAATGGATTTTCCATCTTGCAATGCAACAAGAATGGTTCCTGTGTGCAGCACAAAAAAGAAGGTGGCGGTGTCGCCCAGGCTTGTGAGGGTTTCTCCTGCCTGCACAGTTCTTGTTTCCATGACTTCCCTGAGTTCGGCAAGGTCATTTTCTGCAAGATTACTGAAGAGTTCACTTTTTTTAAGGATGTTGATTGCGCTTTCCATTCTCTCCTCATTCAATTTCGTGGGGGGGATTAATTTAATACAAATTAATTAAATAACCACAAAACAGGGCATCTGTCGATAAAATTTTTAATCCCGGGATAAAATATGCAAACCCATGACCGCTTTTTGCATGTGAAACCCGTGTAGTGGGTGTAGAATTTCACAGGCTGTGTTTTTTGGATCATAATGGTTGACGGCATTGGAAAAAATATCGTAAAATGCCCAAATTTATATAAACAGCCATGTCCCGATGGACACAATGAATTATGAAAAAGTAGTTGCTGTTAGTACTCAGTCTCTGGAGTCCAGTACCCAGTATCTACTTATAGGACAGCAGGGTACATGGATGTGTCACCCCAACATTTGAATCGTTCATTTCAACAACAGGAGCATAATATGGATTTGACTCGACGGATACTGCTATTGTGTCTTTGCCTGATTTTTGCGGCAGGAAGCGCCTTTGCAGCAGATAAGAAAATAAAAGCCGGTTTTATTTATGTGGGACCGGTGGGAGATTATGGTTTCTCCTATGGCCACGACCAGGGAAGGCAGTTTGTGCAGAATAAATTCCCCTGGCTTGAAACCGTTTACATAGAATCCGTACCTGAATCGGATTCTGCCCGTATCATTGACCGGTTTATTCAGGAGCAGAAGTGTGACGTGGTGTTTACCACCAGTTTTGGGTACATGGATGACACCGTGGCGGCAGGAAAAAAATATCCTGATAAGGTTTTCATGCATTGTTCTGGCTTTAAAAGAGGTGACAATGTAGGTACCTATTTCGGTGATCTCTATCAGATGTATTACCTCAACGGCCTCATGGCCGGTGCGTTGACCAAAAGTGACAAAGTGGGGTATGTGGGAGCCTTTCCCATTCCCGAAGTGGTACGACATATAAATGCCTTTGCCCTGGGTGTAAAGGCGGTGAATCCCGCTGCAAGGGTGGATGTGCGCTGGATCTACGCATGGTATGGGCCGGATAAGGCCAAGGAGGCCACGGAATCCCTCATTGCTTCCGGCTGTGATGCCATTGCCTTCACCGAAGATACCCCCGCTGTCATTGAGGTGGGCCAGGATCACAGTGAAAAGGGCGAACAGATTTACACCTTTAGCCATTACAGTCCCATGCAGCCCTATGGAAAAGATTCTGTGGTATCCGGCCAGCTCATGAACTGGAGTGGCATGTATGCCAGAATTCTTCAGGACGTTTATGATGGTACATGGACCAATGAAGACATGTGGTGGCTTACGGCCGAAGGTGCAGCCCTTCTTGGCGGCAGTGAGGATGAGATCATCAATGCAAAATTTGTGGATGATCTGAAAAAAGTAGAGGTGGAGACCCCGGATCTGGGGAAGCTGTCCGTGTATGATCTTGTGATGAAACGGTATGCCCAGATGAAGGAAGGCGTTGATGTATTTGATCCTTTTGACGGCCCCATCGTGGATAATACCGGTGCTGTCAAGGTAAAAGAAGGTGATCGTGCCTCCAAGGAAGACCTCCTTAGCATCATGTACTATGTGGACAATGTCAAAGGATCTGTTCCCCAATAACCATGCCGTGCGGCTGCCCGGAACCGGATGCTGAAATTTTCGTTTCCGGGCATCCGTGGTATTTTTTTGAAAAAAAGGACCGGGTGGCAGGTGCCGGGTGAAAGCACAGGGTGGTTTTATCTGCCCGGAATCATCCGCACCACAGGCCATTCGGTCCTGCTTTTTGGGGTAACCTGTCCAGGGTGGAAGAAATTTAGAACCAATCCCTGTTGTTTCAGGAGATATATGAAAAAAATAGATACGCTTGAAATGCGGGATATTTCAAAGTCATTTCAGGGCGTCCCCGCCAACCAGGGAATCAATCTCCGGGTGAAGTCCGGAGAAATTCTGGGACTGTTGGGGGAAAACGGTGCCGGTAAGACAACATTGATGAATATCCTCTATGGACTGTACCAGCCTGACGGGGGGGATATCATAATCAATGGAAAGCCGGTTAAGATAGACTCTCCCACGTCCTCCATTGCCCATGGCATTGGCATGGTTCATCAGCACTTTATGCTGGTGCAGAATCATTCGGTGATTGAAAATATTGCCCTGGGATATAAAAATACTCCCTTTTTTTTTCCCAAGATCCGCATTCGGGAGCAGGTGGTGGCCTTTGCTGAAAAATTTAATTTTACCATTGATCCCACAAAAAAAGTCTGGCAGCTTTCCGCAGGGGAGCAGCAGCGGGTGGAGATCATCAAGGCCCTTTTAAACGGCGCGGATCTGTTGATACTGGATGAACCCACTTCTGTGCTGACCCCCCAGGAAATTGAAGAGCTGTTTAGCATTTTAAAGGACATGAAGGCCCAGGGGCACATGGTGATCCTGATCAGCCACAAGCTCGATGAAATCATGGATGTATGCGATCGTGTAACGGTGCTTCAGAAGGGAAAAATTGTGGGAAATGCCGATACAAAAGGCATGGACAAGCACTCCCTTGCCCGTATGATGATCGGCAGAGAGGTGCTTTTTAATGTGCACAGAGAAAAGATAGCCCCAGGGGAAAAGGTGCTTTGTGTTCAACACCTTCACGTACTTGGTGACAAGGGGCTTCCCTGTGTGAAGGATGTTTCCTTTGACATCCATCGTAATGAGATTTTTGGGGTGGCCGGAGTATCCGGTAATGGGCAGCGGGAACTGGCCGAAGCCATCACCGGCATCCGTCAGATTACTTCTGGAAAGGTGTTTTCCCAGAAGGTGGACATAACCAATATGTCCCCCCGGCGTATTTATGACAGCGGTGTGAGCCATGTACCGGAAGAACGCATAAAATTTGGCATTGCCCCAGGACTCTACCTTTACGATAATGCCATTTTAAAGCAGCATCATCTAAAGAAATTTTCCAGAAACATGTTTCTGGAATATGATCGCATTAAACAGCACACAAGTGCCCTGGTGGATGATTACCGGGTAGCAACGCCTTCCATTGATGTGGAAATAAAGAACCTTTCCGGCGGAAATATTCAAAAATTAATACTGGGACGTGAAATCAGTGAGGCCCCGGCCCTTCTGGTGGCATCTCATCCTACCTATGGGCTGGATGTGGGGGCCACGGAATACTTGAGGGAACAGCTGCTTAAACGGCGTAAGGAAGGAGGGGCGGTGCTCTTGTTTTCCGAGGATCTGGAAGAGATTTTTGAACTGTGTGACCGCATCGCCGTGATGTTCCAGGGAGAATTCACCGGAATTTTGGATTCGGCAGATGATAAACGAGCCTCTGACATCGGATTGATGATGGCGGGTTCTCTACGATTTTAACCACTGTTCCAGTAAATTGATGTGTGAGGGTATGATGAAGGCCCCACAGATAAATGCCCTGGGCGGTTCTGGATCAAGATATTATGCTTAGAATTAAAATAAGTGATAGGGATCGCATTACCCCGATTCAATCCCTTGTGACAAATATTCTCTCCCTGGTGGCGGCCCTGGTGGCCGTGGGCATCATTTTTATGGTGTGCGGGGTGAATCCTTTCTTTGCCATTTCAAAGATTTTCATGGGCTCATTCGGTTCAATGTACGGTTTTAAGGAGACCGTGACCAAGGCCATTCCCCTGGTGCTCATCGGGGGGGGGCTTACCTTGGCTTTCCGGGCCAAGTTCTGGAACATCGGAGCCGAAGGCCAGCTGCTCATGGGGGCCATCTGTGGTTCGTGGGTGGGGCTGACCTGGGGGGCGTATCTGCCGTCTTTTGTTATTATACCCCTGATGTTTGCCGCCGGTTTTCTGGGGGGGGCATTGTGTGGACTGATTCCAGCATTTCTCAAGATAAAGTTTGCCATCAATGAGGTGATTTCCACTTTGATGCTGAACTATATCTGTGCTGAGTTTCTTACCCTTCTCATTGTGGGCCCCTGGAAGGGAAAGACCCGATTTGGATTCCCCGGCACGGATAATCTGCCCGATGCCGCAATCCTTGGGGTGATTTCCGGCTCCAGAATTCATTATATCACCCTGGCCCTTGCCATTATCTGTGTGGTGATCTTAACCATTATTGTGTATCGCAGCCGGTTCGGCTATGAGGTGCGTGTTATCGGAGAAAACCCTGAAGCCGGGCGCTATGCTGGCATTAATTTTTTCAGGACCAGCATGGTGATCATGCTCATCAGTGGTGGTCTTGCCGGTTTTGCCGGGGTGGGGGAGGTGGCCGGTATCCATCACTATCTCGGGTACCCGTCGGCCATCTCATCCGGGTATGGATTTACGGCCATTATTGTGGCCTGGCTTGCCAAACTCAATCCCCTTTACGCCATTGTGTCCGGGGTCTTTTTTGCAGGTATTCTGGTTGGAGGAGATGCCATCCAGATGTCCCTCGGGCTGCCGGCGGCCACGGTTCAGATTGTCAATGGAACCCTTCTGGTGTTTCTCATCATGGGGGATTTCTTCATCAAAAACAAATTGACATTTCACCCAAGCACAGCGGTTAAATGTTAGATAAAATATAGGATTCTGTATGGATGATGTAATGATTTCAGTGCTCCAGCGTACCATGGTGGCGGGGACGCCCCTGCTTCTGGGCACGGTGGGTGAGGTGATCTGCGAACGGTCCGGGATACTGAATCTGGGGGTGGAAGGGGTGATGTCACTGGGAGCAGTGGTGGCTTTTATTGTGACCTACACCACAGGTAACCCCTGGCTGGGCCTCATTGCCGCCATTTGTGTGGGCATGGCGATTTCTCTTATTCATGCCTTTGCATCGGTTACCCTCCAGGCCAATCAGGTGGTATCGGGACTTGCCCTTACCATGATCGGACTGGGATTATCCGGTATGCTCGGTAAAGCCTATGTGGGAAAGCCCCTGGCCGTGAAGATGAATGATGTGGCCATTCCTTTTTTGTGCGATATTCCTGTTGTGGGGGCGGTGTTTTTCCGGCAGACTCCCTTTTTCTACATGGCGGTCTTGCTGGCCCTGGTGGCCTGGTTTTTTCTTGAGCGGACCAGGTTGGGCATCAAGGTGCGGGCCACTGGCGAACATCCCCGGGCCGCAGAAACCCAGGGGGTGAATGTCACCCTGATCCGGTATTTCTGTGTGATGATCGGCGGTGGGTTTTCCGCCATGGCCGGGGCGCATCTGTCCACCTCTTACAGTAAATCGTGGATTGAGGGAATGACAGCTGGCCGTGGCTGGATAGTCATTGCCCTGACCATATTTGCCCTGTGGAATCCCGGCAAGGCCATTGGCGGTGCTTTTTTGTTCGGTGGCATTTTTGTGCTCCAGTATCTGTTGCAGCCCCTTGGCATTTCTCCTAATTTTCTGGCCATGCTTCCCTATGTTGCCACCTTGTTGATTTTGATTCTCATCGGTCTGGGTGACAAGCGAAAATTAAGTGCTCCGGCCCAGCTGGGGGAACCCTATAAACGGGGAAACCGTTAGATTTTTATCTCGTAAATATTCGGCCAGCACCCCATATTCTCCCCTGTTTTGGCCTACTCACATAGCATCAGTATGCTATACGCAGAGCCAAATACGCGAATATGGGGCAATGGCCAGACATTTTCACTGTCAAACTCGAATATTTGCTTTATCTCTAATTATTTTCGTGTTATTTCAGCAGGAAAATCAGCATGACAGGAATTCTTCGTTTGTTTTATTGAAAATTCAGTATCCAAAGTTGACGTTACATTCTTTAAAAATCAGGTCTGGTCATAGCATGGGTCTCTCGTCATAACTCATAACTGTAGCTCAACGGGCTCATGATTTAATAAGGACTAACCCGGTCCAGTTTTTTTCATCGGCCTGCCATTTTTTGTTAAATCCCATTGATCTATAGGTTTGAATCAGGGAGGCGGCCTCTTCCGGGCGGATACCGGAAAAAATCAGCACAGCCCCTTTTTTTGTGATGGTGTTGAAAAGTTCTGACAGGGACGTCAGGGTGGGGAAGCGCAGGTTGGCACATACCAGGGAAAATACTGTGGAAGTCGGACTTAGTTCCCGGTGGGACACCGTTATCTGATCACTTAAATGGTTGAAGGCAATATTTTTTTCAGCTTCGGTTGCGGCCACTGGATCATTGTCCAGGGCAAGGCAGTGGCCCATGCCTGCCTTGACGGCAGCAATGGCCAGAACCCCGGAGCCTGTGCCTACATCCACGGCCCTGGAAGACTTGTTCGCCGAAGGCAGAAATGAATGTTTAATTAGGGCATATTCCATGGCCCGAAGACATAACCGTGTGGTGGGGTGCCGACCGGACCCAAAGGAAATCCCCGGCCGGATGCTGATTTCAAAGGCATCTTTTTCCTGGGTAGTGGGAAACCCCGGTGGGGACAGTATGAAGTGGTCGGTTATCCGAACTGGCTTTGAAAAAGAGGGTTCAATGCAGGTGGCACCAAATACGTAGCTGTAGCTTAAGTCACCCTTGTCGAAAAGTGTCCGGATGGCGGATTTTACCTCACCGGGGGTGGCCCCCCGTTTTTGGCAGGTCTGCAAAATCAGCGCCTGGGGGGTCAGCCGGATTTCAGCATCAGTGACCGTGGTCAGAATATAGTCAGGAAGAGAAGATGTATTCAATGAAATCTCTTATTTAAGCGTTTGTCCTTCTTTTTCCAGCAATTGACTGTACCAGTTGGAAAATTCAAACATCCCTCTGATTTTTTCATCATTGTTGATGATCCCAAGACACATTTCAAAAGCTCCCTGGGCAAAGGAGTTGGAATAGTCGTCGTGGCTGCTCTGCTGGAGAAACTCGCTTATCAGCATCTGGGAAGTGCGCTTGGTTCCGTCCATTCTGATGTCAATGGGGTCTTTTGGGGTCTGAATGGGGTCCCATTTATCATACCCGATTTTATTCATGATCTGTTTTTGACCCCGTTTGCCCATGGCATCAAAAATGGCCTTTTTACGGGCTGCTAATTCTTCTTCGGTAAATTTATCCATTTTTTCCCACCCCAAAAAATTCTTCATTGAAATCAGTGATCAAGGCCATGGATACCGGTATAAGCATTTCACAGACCTTTACGTTTTTGGCCTTTACAGCGGCGGTGAGCTCGGCTGATATCAGCTGGAGCTGGGCGTAGAGTGCGTCCATGTTTAATGTGGGGTACTTGCCACCCTGTTCGAAGTTGGTGCTTCCGCAGATGTGACTTTTTCCCGCCGTTGCCGTGGGAATGCCATAAATTCTGCAGGTGATGGGCCTGGATTCATAGAGAATACAAAGGTTATCCTCCCCTAACAGTGGGCAGCGCATGCGTTCCTGGGACATGGTGGCCAGAACTTCCAGCTCTTCTCCGCCTGCTCGAACCGCTTTATGGGCATCTCGCTTCATTTTAAATAATGCCCTGTCAACTTTGGCTGCCTGGTCAATGAGAGCACTTTTTTCCCTGCCTGAAAATTTTTCCCGGAATTTATGATTGAGATAAATGGCTTCAATAAGTGGGATATCAAAAATGGCATAACAGCAGTCGCAGCACTTTTCCCGGCAGGTCACCTCCCTGGGATATTCAGATTTTACCTTTTCAAAAATGCCGTCAATGATGGACACCAGTGCTTCATACTTTGCAAAATGTTCTTTAAAATCCATGAAAGTTAATCCTTTATTTTCCGATGCAGAATTGATTGAAAATCCTGTCCAGGATGTCAATATCTGCGGTATCTCCGGTTATTTCTCCAAGTGAGGCCGCTGCCATTCGGATGTCAATGGCAAGGGTTTCCTCTTCTTTGTGCCGTTTTAAGTTCTGTCTGGCACAGTAAAGGGCTGTTCTGGTTTTTTCAAGGGCAAGTTTGTGCCTCAGGTTAGGGACCACGCTGGTGGGGTCAGCTTTCTCCGCCGCTGAAATTTCCAGAATCTGTTTTTTTAGATCATTTATTCCCCTGCCGGTGCGGGCGGATATCAGTACATGGGGCAGATGACTTAGGGCATGGGGCAGTTGTGGGGTAAAGTCCGGGGGCATGAGATCTATTTTGTTAAAGACAATAATGATCTTGTCATGGGTGGCCGAAATGCCTTTGAGTGCCTGGGTATCTGTGTCCTCCCCGGCGGTTGTCATGAAAATAACCATGTCCGCCCGTGCAATGTGCTCCTTTGCTTTTTTAATGCCGATCTGTTCCACCGGGTCCGTTGTGTTGTGCATGCCTGCTGTGTCTGAAACCACAAAGGGCACCCCGTCAATGTTGAGTCCCTCCTCAATGAGATCCCGGGTGGTTCCCGGTATGGCGGTGACAATGGATCGTTCGGATTCCAGAAGGCAGTTCATGAGGCTGGATTTTCCCACATTCGGGGCACCACAGATGACAAGTTTGATGCCATCCCTTAAAAAATGGCTGTTTTCATAGGCATTGATGCCCTCATTGCAGATGGCAATCACCGCATCCATATGTGCCAGAAAGGGTTTTTCCTGGATGAGTTCTGTGCCTTCATCCGGAAAATCAATGGCAGCCTCAATGAGGGTCAACATACCAAGGAGGTGTTCCCGTCCATCATTAATGGTCTCTTTGAGTTGGCCTGTGGCCTGGGTTGCTGCTATTTTCATGGAGGCGGTGGATCTGGCGGATATGATGTCACATATGGCCTCGGCCTGGGTGAGATCTATGCGTCCGTTTAAGAATGCTCGTTTGGTGAACTCACCGGGTTCAGCAAGGCGGGCACCCGCAGTGGTAAGGCATTCCAGAATGGCGCGCATCACCATGGGGCCGGCATGGGCATGAATTTCCACCACATCTTCCCGGGTATAGGATTTCGGGGCCCTCATGGGAATCAGCAGGACCTCATCCAGAGGACGGTGGTTTTCGGGATTAAAAATATAGCCGTGGATCACCCGATGTGATTTCAGATGGTGACAATCCATGGGGCCCTGGAGGGTTGTTCCGAACAGTTCGGATATGATGGACAGGGCCAGGGGGCCGGAAATGCGGATGATGCCGATCCCCCCCATTCCGGGGGGGGTGGCAATGGCTGCAATGGTATCTTGAATCATGGAACTATTTCTGAGTGTTCTTTCTTTTTTTGTAGCCCCTTTTCTTGGGGAAAATAACCAGCCTTCGGTAATACCCGTCTCCCATGCTCTGGGTTCTCACCCGGGCATCGTCCTTTAAGGACAGGTGTACAATGCGGCGGTCCTGGGCTGTCATTTGATTAATAGTGGCAGGTTTTCCCGTTTTATGTGCCTTGTCAGCCATTTTATGGGCCAGGGTTCTCAGGTTCTCCTTCCGGGTTTCCATGTATCCTTCTATGTCAACCTTGAGGCGTACCCGGGATTCACTGTACCGATTGATGATCTTATCGGTGAGAAACTGCATGGCTTCCAGGGTCTGCCCCCTTCTGCCGATGAGAACTCCGGAGTTACCGCCTTCCACCCTTAAAAGCAGCCTGTCTTCGTCCCGCAGGGCCACTACAGTGGCATCGGAAGTCATGAGGTCCACCATTTTCTGGAGGGTTTCCCGGCCCAGCTCCATGGCGGTTTCAGACACATCCACCGCAATTTCATCAACGTATTTCGGGGGAAAGCCTTCATCCCGATCATCCACCACGGGCGTGTTATTTTTTTTGGTGGGGATGCCTTTATTCTGATCGTTCACCATAGGTGTGTCATCAGTTTCAGGCAGGGCCGGTGGTGTTTCCGGCGGCAGCGTCTGGGCCGGAACTTTTGGGGCAGGGCGTTTTGCCCTGGGGGCCGGCGTGGTCTTTTTCCGTGTAGGTGGGGTTGTACCGGCGTTTTTTTCAGACCTGGGCGCGGGTTTTCTGGGCGTTTTTTTCTTGGCTCCAGATGCCTTGAATTTTTTTCCGGCAGGAGCAACGGGTTCCGGGTCTGTCGCTGGGGGTGGTTCTTCAGCAAAGGCCTCATCCACAATGGACATGATCCCCTGAAGATCGGGATCGTTTGTCTCGGATGCAGAGGAAGGCATTTCTACCTTTTTTTCCGGCAGGGTGACCCGGATTCTGGCTTTCTTTACACCGACTATGCCGAAAATTCCAGAGGAACCAGAAGAAATTACATCATAAACCAGCTGTTTTTTGGATACATTTAATTCGGAGCAGGCCTTTTCAATGGCCGCGTCAATATTTTTTCCATTAAATTCCTGGGTCTGTTTCATTACACCTCCGGGTTAGGCAAATTTCTTTTGAATATAATATTGCTGGCCAATGGAGAGAACGTTATTAACAAGCCAGTAAAGTACAAGTCCGGCAGGAAAGTTCACAAAAATAACGGTCATGAATATGGGCATCAGCATCATCATCTTGGCCTGGGTGGGATCACCGGTGGTGGGTGACATCTTCTGCTGCAGAAACATGGACGCACCCATGATGATGGTGAGCACCGGAATACCATAGGGTGCCTGCATGAATGGAATGGCAAGATCAAAGGTAAACAGGCGGTCTGGGGCAGAAAGATCCACAATCCATCCCATGAAAGGGGCATGGCGTAATTCAATGGCCTGGTACAGCATGCGATAAAGGGCAAAGAAAATGGGCATCTGAACAATCATGGGAAGGCAGCCGCTCATGGGATTGACCTTGTAAGTTTTATAAAGGCCCATCACCTCCTGGTTCATGCGCTGTTTGTCATCCTTGTATTTTTCCCGCAGTTCCATCATCAGGGGCTGCAACCGTTTCATATCACTCATGGACTTGTAGCTTTTGCTGCCAAGGGGCCAAAATATGATTTTAATTAGAAGGGTGAGCAAAATGATGGCAACGCCGTAATTGGGAATGATGTCGTGGATCAGATTCATGCCGATGAGGCAGGGTTTTGCCAAAATGTCAAACCATCCGAAATTAATAGATTTTTTCAGGTTGTTATCGTAGGCGCTGAGAATTTTAAGACTTTTGGGTCCCATGTACAGCTGGAAGGCAAGGGTTGCCTGGTGTCCCGGATCAATGCGATCCATGGACTGGATATAGGTGGTGTTGACAATGTCTCCATTCAGGGCAAGTTTAAGCCTGGCGTCGATGGGACTCGCCGGTACCAAGGCGGTAATGAAATACCTGGCACTGTTACCGATCCACTCAATGGTACCTGAAAACGTGTCTTTTTCAGCAAGGTCGTCAATGTCAACTTCCTGAAGCTTGGTGTTGATTAGACCCATGGGACCATGGGCACCAAAACGGTCTGTGCTGGATTTGTCTTTGTTCAGACGATATGGGAGAATGATTTCCAGGGCATCTTTCATGGGCAATGCAGAACTGTTCTTAACGATGACATCCATGTTGATGAGGTAGGTATCAGCGGAAAATGTGAATACCTTTTCCACGGTGATGCCATGGGGGGATGTCCATGAAAAAGCAATGGTTTTTTCTCCGCTGCCCACTCGGTTTGTCAAGGTATCTGTGCGGGCGGTAAAAACAGCGGTATCAAGCCCGGGGATGGTTTTGCCTTCAAGATTTACGGTGAATATGCCAGTGGCAAGATCGTCGGGGACCATCTGTTTTAAAGGGGAGTCAGATTCAACACGTTCCCGGTAGTCATTCAGGGTGAAGCTTGTTACTGCCGCCCCGAACTCAGATATGTCGATGTTGTAAAGGGGGGTTTCCACTGTCAGGGTTCTGGCATTTTTCCTCAGGGTGGCATCCATTGCTGCCAAAGCACCTTGGCCGTTTTGAATCCCGGTTTCGGTGGAGGGTGTCTGTGACGTTACAGTCAGGGGGGCAACGGTCGTTTTCCCGGTTTCCTGCACGGTGCCGGACGACGGATCAATTCCCTCTTCATTGTTAACAAAGAGGGTGTTCCAGCCGACGATAATAACTATAGAAAGAATAATGGCAATGAATAACCGTTTTTGCTCTTCCATCTTGTCTCCCGCAATGCGTGATGAATATTATGGTATGTGTTTTGGAATGAAAGGGAAAATGGGGAAGAGATCATGATATACGTGTCTTCAGGGGACAGGATCAACCCCTCCCGGGTGAAAAGGGTGGCATTTGAGTATCCGCTTTACAGCAAGAAAGCTGCCTTTAAGGCTGCCATGCTTTTTGACAGCCTCAAACGCATATTCTGAACATGTCGGATAGAAACGGCATACTGGTCCTGTCAGGGGAGATATCAAGCACTGATAAACTTTTATAAAGAATAGGATTACCTGCTGGATCATTCAGAGGGACCTTTAATTTTTTTAAAAAGTCTGTCAAGTTCGTTGGGAATCTGTTGGTTGGTCAGATGGGCCGCATATTTCCTTGCAATAATATTGATATCCCATTTCCCCGGCAGAAAATTTTTGTTTAGTCTGTAAAATTCTCTGACCAGCCGTTTGATTCTATTCCGTGCCACCGCGTTTCCCACTTTTTTGGATACAGTTATCCCGATGCGACTTCTTCCCAGGTCATTTTCCTTATAGTTGGCCAGGAAGAAACGTGTCTGTATCCTTTTCCCATGTCTGGATAAAAGTAAAAATTGAGCTCTTTTCAGGAGCCGCTGGTCTTTTGTAAATAGATACTTGCCCAATGGTCAAGTGTGCTCTATCAGGCCGACAGCTTTTTGCGGCCCTTGGCCCTTCTACTGTTCACAATGCGTCGTCCGGCAGCGGTGGACATTCTTTTCAGGAAGCCATGTTTTCTGGCACGTTTGATTCTGCTGGGCTGGAAGGTTCTTTTCATCTGTAAATCCTTATGTTTCGTTTTTGTTTAATCATGGTGTTGCCGCAGGGAGGGGGCTCCAGTTTTGGTAAATTCCCTGCTGCCATAAACATGAAATATTAAATCATTATTCTTCAAGTGTCAAGAATCAATTGATTTTTCCGGACAGAGCCAGCCATCTGAAAGTGGTCGAGTGGCTGTTTGTCAGAAGCGTTGAGAGGTTTGTGGCATGTTTCTTGTTCTTCTTTCCATGATTGCACTTGCCGGAAAATTAATTTTCTGTATACTGATTTAATCCAGTACCTGTATGTCGGGGATGGTCATCACATCGTTCAACATAGGAAAATGAATTAAATGACTCAGAAAATAACGGTACTCCTTGGGGAAGATTCAACTGAAATTGATGGATCTCTTCTAACACTGCTGGAAAAAAATGGTATGCGGTGCCTTACCTGTACCAATGGTATTGACCTGGTCCGACGGGCAATTTTAAAAAATCCAGATATTATTCTTGTTGATGTGTCCCTTGCCCGTCTGAATGGGTATCAATGTGCAAGATTGTTGAAATATGATCCCGTCACCTGTAATACACCGATTATTCATTTTGGGATGGGGGCAAGTCCTGTGGATCATTACTGGAGCAAGGTGTGTGGAGGGGATCTGTTCCTTGACCTGCCTCTTGGGCCGGGGGTTCTGGAAACCGCCATCGGTTCTCTGGTGTCAGATTCTGGCAAGCGTTCCCGACCAGTTACCTCCGCCAATATTATTCCTGAAATGAGCGATCAGGCGATTCTGGGGCTTGCCACCAATATCCTTGAGCAGGATCTGCTGAGGCTTAATATTTTAAAAGAGATTAGTATGGTGGACACCATTTCCAGTACTCCCGGAGAGCTGGTTTCTTCTCTGTTTGCCATCATTAATTCACTTTATCCCTTTTCTTCAGGATCGGCGCTTTTGATTTATGAGGATCACATTGACTTTTATTTTTGCAGAAAGGGGACCTCCGGGGGCAGCCGTGCCACTGAGATTAAATCCTTGATTCTTGATCAGTTAAAGCGTCGCCAGGATGTGTACATTGATCCTGAAAAGGTTGTTAATATTTTCCTTGAATCAGAAATTTCTGGACCGGCATCCGATGACAACGAAGACGTGTATCTTCACATAGGTGAACCCCAGGGACCGGTACAGACGGCCCTGGCATTTGAAAATATTCATCTGGAAGGGTATAATCGGGAAGAAAAATCCATATTCCATGTGGCCCTGGATCTTGCCCGGGGAGTCATTGAAAAAAAGATTTTTTTCCGGATGAATCAGGAGCTGTCTTTAATTGACATTGCCACTCAGGGGTATTCTATTACTTTTTTCATGGAAGTTCTGGGCCGGGAAATGGAGAATGCCACACGGCATAATTATGTTATTACGCTTTTTACCCTGCTGTTTGCTAATTTTGCAGCTGTTACAAAGGGCATGGACACCGAACAACTCAAAATTCTGATCAGGGCCGTGCAGACCTCTATTCTAAGAAGTATGCGTAAAACCGATGTGGTGGCCCGGTGGAATCAAGCCAACTTTGCATTTTTATTGACCCATACAGCCCTGGAGGGCTCACGGGAGGCCATTGTGCGGGTGAAAAAAAATCTTTTAAAAGATCTATCCGTTCTGGGGATGGAAGTGCGACAGCTTCAGCTGGATTTTGGCATTTGCCAGTTTAATGCCAATCGTGATAAAACCGCAGAACTGTTTCTTAAAAATGCCATGCCCCGGAAGAAGAAAAAAAATTCCTGACCCCACCATCAATGTTCAGGAATATCTGCTCATAACACCATCACCGTGACCCAGGTTGACAGAAAATATGGAAAATAAAAAAAGCGAGCGTAAAGCAAATAAACTTCGCCTGGGAGAACTTCTGGTTAAGGAAGGCATTCTTTCTGAAGCACACAGAGACCAGGCCCTGGCCATTCAAAAATCTCTTCCCATATACAAAACCCTGGGTGAAATCTGTCTGGAGGAAAAATTTCTCTCCCGTCGGGATCTCAATCGGGTGCTGGCCAAGTATCATAAACGTATTCCCCTTGGTATGCTTTTGATGAATCTTGGCATGATCACCAGCCATCAACTCAAGGATGTCCTTCAGGAACAGAAACAAACCGGTGAAAAAATCGGAACGATTTTCCTCAAAAGAGGATTCATCAATGAAAAAGTCCTGGTGGATACCCTGGCTACCCAGATGGGAATTTTAAAAATATTTCCGGATTTTCATATCATTGACCGCATGCTTTTAAAGGGATGGAGCGAGGATTTCCTTAAGAAAAATCTGGTGCTGCCGGCATTTAAGGAAAAGGGGGAGGTCACCGTCATCATGGCAGACCCCTTTAACAATGATCTCATCCAGGATGTGGGCCGCATGTTTCAATGCAAAATACGTCCTGCCATAGCCACCTCCATGGATATCAAACGGGCGCTGCAGCAGCATTTCCAGAAGGTTTCCCTGGATGTAATGCCCCGCATGTCAGTTAAATCGGTGGATGATAAAGACCTGGTGGTGGGAGACAAGGGCCTTTCCTTTGGTAATCAGGAGGGGGTGGTGGGGGTTCTTGATTTCATCATCAGCAATGCCATCGCAGAAGGGGCAAGCGATGTCCACATAGAGCCCAAGGAGTCCAGCCTACAGGTGCGCTACCGCATTGACGGGATGCTGCACCATAAAACAGACCTGCCCGTTTCCATGGCACCGGCTCTGAGTTCCCGCATTAAAATCCTGTGCAAGCTTGATATTTCTGAAAAACGGAAACACCAGGATGGCAGGCTTCGTGCTCAGGTCATGGAACGGGATGTGGATATGCGGGTGTCGGTGTATGCGGCAGCATTTGGTGAAAATATTGTCATTCGGATACTTTATCGTCAGAGCAACTTTATTGATATTGATCAGCTGGGTATCACCCCGGCAAATAAGCGAAAATTCCTTGAATTCATGGCGTTGCCCTCCGGAATTATTCTTGTGACAGGTCCCACCGGCAGTGGTAAGACAACCACCCTTTACTCTGCCATAAATCACATCAATGACGGATCTAAATCCATCATCACCGTGGAAGATCCGGTGGAATATGTCATGGAAGGTGTGGTCCAGGGACAGCTCAATCATAAGCTTGGCCATACCTATGTGGATTTCATCAAATCCATGATGCGCCAGGACCCCGATGTGATCATGGTGGGGGAGGTCCGAGATCCCCTTTCCGCCGAGGCGGTGATTCAGGCTTCCCTCACCGGACATAAGGTGCTGACCACCCTGCACACCGAAGATGCCACAGGGGGGCTTTTGCGTTTGATGGACATGGGTATTGATGCCTTTCTCATCACGTCCACGGTGACGGCGGTCATGGCCCAGCGACTGGTTCGAGTGCTTTGCCCACGCTGTAGAAAGGCCTATACGCCGGACGCTGCCCAGCTGGCCATACTTGGGGTGGACCCCACTGTTTCAGAAAAAATAACCTTTTATAAAGCCGTGGGGTGCAATTTCTGTGACCACATGGGTTACCGGGGGCGAACCGGCATCCACGAACTGCTGTGCATGAACGATCAAATCAGGAATGTGTTGCTGCGCCACAGTACCGTAAGTGATATACGACGGGTGGCAAGAGCCAAAGCGGGCCTGATGACCATGCGGGAGGACGGCTTCTATAAATTGATGAACGGGATAACCTCCTTTGACGAGATCTCCCGGGTACTTCCCTGGCAGGACACCGAAGATGATGTGCTGCGTTCGGCAGATGAGATTATTGCCATGGCCCAGGGACCGGTACCCCTGCCCGCACCGGGCAGCCTTTCCGGTGTAGTGGATGCGGATAAAGCCGATGAAAAGGATGAACCTGCGGCCATCAAGAAAAGGAACGGTGAGTTGTGCCGGGTATCCCTGGATATTTCAGCCATGGAGAATACCATGGACAGCCTGGTTCGTTTTTTTAATACGTACCAGACAAATCTCCCTGGACAGATGCAGGACCCTGAATCCACGGGTGAACGGGATCGTTTTGTTGATTTCATGAAAGGTGCCATGAAACAGGCCCGAACCCTGACCATTTCTCCCTTTGCGGATCTGGTGCTTCATAAGAAGGCCGATGAACTGGAAATTGTGGTGGAGCTTCTTGTACAGGAACGATCATTGAAGGCCACAACCCCTGGGGTGGTTGATAAGGGACCCCGATTGCTTCATTTTATCAAAAAACAGAATAAAATCCCTGTTGCTTCTTCCCCGGGACAGGGAGCAGGAGAAATGAATGCCGGTGGGGCAGGCAGCGGCATGTATCGAAAGGTGGTAAAAAAATTGCTGTGGCAGCCACGGCAGACCCCCCTGATATGATTTGACAACCGCCCTGATCCTGATATTTATACGAATGTATCCGGAGGCATGAACCCGATTTTCTGGTTGTCTGACTGTGGATGCCGGAAGGGCAGGGCTATTTTACCAGGGTTTCAAAAATGTGATATTCCTCAATGTGGTAATGGGGTTCCGGATAGATGGCAATGGGACTTTTAACCTTGACCTCCAGAGAAGATATAAGGTGCTTTTCCTCTCCGTGTAGCAGCTGGGCAATTTCCGGGTGCACCTTCACCGTGAACCGGTTGCCCATCATGTCCGTGGCTTCATTGAGCAGATCCCGGTAAATCTTGTAGCAGATGGATTTTCCCGACAACAGCATGCCGTCACCATTGCAATAAAAACAGGGTTCACACAGGGTCCGGGTGAGGTTTTTACGCACCCTTTTGCGTGTCATCTGCACCAGCCCAAGTTCTGACAGGGGCAGCACATTGGTCTGGCTTTTGTCTTTTTTCAGGGCATCATTGAGGTGTGACATGACCTTTTCCCTGTGCTGACTTTTTTTCATGTCAATAAAATCAATGATGATGATGCCCCCGATGTTTCTTAACCGAATCTGATAGGCGATTTCTTTGACGGCTTCAAGGTTGGTTTTGACAATGGTTTCTTCAAAATTGTGTTTTCCCACATAGCGTCCTGTGTTCACATCAATGGCCACCAGGGCTTCGGTCTGCTCAATGATGATATATCCCCCGGATTTAAGCCATACCTTTTTTTTAAGTGCCCGTGCGATGTCCCCTTCAATGTTGTAGGCATCAAAAATGGGTTCCACCCCTGTGTAATGTTCTACGGACACCTTGAGATCCGGCATGAGTTTTTCCAGGAAAGTTAATACATTGTCATAGCCTTCCTGGGAATCTATGATGAGTTTGTCAGCCTCATCGTTTAAAAGATCCCGCACTGCCCGGAAGGTGACGGTGAGATCCCGGTAAACCAGGCAGGGTGCAGAAACGGTTTTGTTTTTTTTCTGGATATCCTCCCAGGTTTTATTGAGAAAGGAAATTTCTTTTTTTAGTTTTCTTTCCTGGATGCCCTGGGCAGCGGTTCTGAAAATATACCCGAAATTATCTTTTCTCAGGGAAAGTAAAAGTTCTTTGAGCCGGGCGCGTTCCCTCTCATCCACAATGCGCTTGGAGATGCCGATGTGATCCACCGTGGGCATTAAGACCATGAATCGACCGGGCAGGGAAATATGGGTGGTGACCCGGGGACCCTTGGTCCCGATGGGTGATTTTGATATCTGCACCAGGATTTCCTGCCCCTCTGTGATGAGGTCTTCAATGGGGCAGTCGGTTGTTCGGTTGGATCTCCAGTTCACAGGGGGGGAAATCTCTTCTTCTTTAAGGTCCGAGGCATCGACATCCCCATCTGCGTCGGTATCGTTTTCCTGTTCAAATCTCTGGGCCAGGTCCGCCGTGGTGTCATCGAGGATATCATCGACATAGAGAAATGCCGCCTGGTTCAGGCCGATGTCCACAAATGCCGCCTGCATGCCCGGCAGCACCCGCTGTACCCGGCCTTTGTAAATATTTCCTGTGATATTGGACTCATCTCCCCGCTCCATGAACAATTCCACGATGTTGCCATTTTCAAGCACGGCAACCCGGGTTTCATGTTCGGCGGCATTAACTACGAGTTCTTTCAGCATGGGGGGGTATCCTGCCTTATTTTTAGAATCCGGGCCGTGTGGAGAATGTCCTCTGGAATGTCAAGCGCGTCCTGCAATATCTCCGCCGGTCTGATGATTCGATTTTGATCTTTTTTTAATACAATTTCAAGGTGAGAGCTGTCAATTATTTTTAACTCATCTGTGACCTTCCGGAGATCAGTGGTTCGGGTTTTTCCCTTGAAATTACGCCTTTCCACAATGAACTGCTGTGCCTCCAGAAAGTTTTCAACCCGGGTGGCGTCAATGGTGTAGTCAGGAAGAAATACTCGGTAGGTGGTGGGCAGGTCCCCTGCTTTTTTGTTAACAAGCGCCACTGGAACGCATCGGGTGATGGCAAGGCCCCGGGGAAGTATCCGGTTGAGTTTTTCCATGATCTCCATGGGATCTGTTTTAATGTGTGCATGGATATTAAAAAATTCTTCTTCACTTTCCATGCCCACGGGCAGGGGGTTATCAAAGGACAGCTTCATGGATGGTGAAAACCCTTTGGAGTATTTCACCGTAATACCGATGCGGCGTATGGCTCGTCGAATGATTTTGGCAAGCTCCAGATGACCGAAATGTCTGGCATTGTCAAGACGGGTATAAAAACAGCGAAATTGGGTAAAATGCTCGGGGGTGCTGTCCATCACCGGGGGCCTGGCATCTGTCAATGGCAAAATGTCTGCCGGGGGATGGAGCACCGGCTGGATTTTTTTAAAATCACAGATACCGCAGCTCATGCACCCGTCTTCCCGGCAGTCCGGGGTCAGCTGGGGAACAAGAGCTTTCTGGTATTCCTTTTCCATGAATTTATCTGAAACACCACAGTCAATGTGGGCCCAGGGCAGGCGTTCTTCAGAACTGCGTTCCCGGGTTGTATAAAACAGCGGGTCTATTCCTTCCCTTTCAAAGGCTGCCTGCCAGGTGTCAAAGTTAAAGCTGTCGGACCAGCCGTCCAGACGGCATCCCATTTTCCATGCCGTGACAAGTAACCTGGAAAGCTTTCTATCCCCCCTGGCCCACACCCCTTCAAGTACGCTCATGTTGGGATCCTGCCATTTAAGGTTGATGCCGGGGTGGCGCAGGTGTTCTTTCAGATACAGAAGATTTTCCCGGGATTTTTCTGCCGGGATCTGGCTGCAGCGCTGGAAGGGGGTGTGTGCCTTGGGAATAAATGTGGCAAAACTGACATTGATCTGACTTTTGCCCTTGACCTTAATGGCGGCAAGTGTTCTTGCCATGTCACAGATACCTTTTATATCTTCCGGGGTTTCCGTTGGCAGCCCGTTCATGAAGTAGAGCTTGATGCGTCTCCATCCAAGCTCAAAGGCGCTGTTCACGGTGTTAAAAATATCTTCTTCTGTGATGTTTTTGTTGATCACATCCCGCAGTCGCTGGGTACCGGCCTCCGGGGCAATTGTGAATCCGGTTTTTTTCACTTTTTTAATAATTTTCATCAGCTCTGGTGTTAATCGACCGGCCCGTACCGAGGGAAGAGAGATGGCCGTACAGTGATTGGCATTTATGCTGAGAAGGTTTTCCATTAGATTGGCCAGATCCCCATAATCTCCGGTGCTTAGAGAGAGCAGAGAGACATCACTGTACCCGGTTTCTTTTAAGGACTTGCGGGTGATGTCAAGCAGGTCCGACGTGGTGCGTTCCCTCACCGGGCGGTAGATCATCCCCGCCTGGCAGAACCGGCATCCCCGGGAGCAGCCCCGGGCAATCTCCAGGCGCAACCGGTCATGCACCGGCTTTCCAAAGGGGACTACGGGTGCTGTGGGAAAGGCAACATCGGCAAGATCGGGAAGAATGGCTCTTTTTATTCTCTGGTAATCGGCATAAATGGGCGTCATCTGCTGAATGCCGCTGTCGTCGTAATCCACCTTGAAAAAAGAGGGTACATAAACGCCCTGGAGGGTGGAAAGTTCTTTTAAGAGCGCCTGTTTGTCTGTGCTTCCCTGCTTTTTCCACTGGATCACCACCCGGGACAGTTCCACAATAATTTCTTCACCGTCCCCGATTACAAAGGCATCGAAAAAATCAGCCAGGGGTTCCGGGTTAAAGGCACAGGGACCACCGCCAATGACCAGGGGGAAGGTGTCGTTTCTGTCTTTGGCATAAAAGGGAATTCCTGATACATGGAGCATGGTCAGGATATTGGTGAAGTTGAGTTCGTACAGCAGGCTGAAGCCAATGATGTGAAAATCCTTTAAGCTGATTCCCGATTCCAGGGAAAAAAGGGGCAGGCCTTTGTCCAGAAGTTGCCGTTCCATGTCCGGAGCCGGGGTGAAAAATCGTTCGGCGGCAATGTTTTCCTGCTGATTTAAAATGGTGTAGAGAATCTGCATGCCGAAATGGGAGGTACCGATTTCATAGAGATCTGGAAATGCCAGGGCAAAGGTCAGGTCCATGTGGCTGAGATCTTTTTTAACGGTGTTGACCTCAGATCCTAAATATCTGCTGGGCATCTCCACAAAGGGGAGGATGGCTTGTATATTTTGTTGGTTCATGATAGAGAACTTTTAATAAATCCATATTGTTTGATTGTTTAGTGTGAATAAGAATTATTACATTTTATCTTGGATAAAGCAATGGTAAAATGGTAAGTTCCGGCTGAATGCCGCAATTGTGATGTTGATTCCTCCCCGGCTCTTTCTGGACAGTCGGCATTACAATTGTCTGGCTGATTTATCATATTAAGGAGATACAATGCAGAGACTGAAGGTAAAACAGCTACTTGGTGTAACAACCGCCATGGATCATGTGCTGGTAAAAGGCTGGGTGCGAACCAAGCGTGATGCAAAGACCTTTTCGTTTATGGAGTTAAACGATGGGTCCTGTCTGCAGAATATCCAGGTGATAGCAGATCAATCCCTCGATAATTACGACAGAATTGTAAAAATCACCACGGGCTCTGCCCTGTGTGTTGAAGGGCGATTGCTGCCCTCTCCTGGCAAGGGCCAGAAATGGGAAATCCATGCGGATAATCTGGAAATTGTCAGCCTGGCCCCTGAAGACTACCCCCTTCAGAAGAAACGTCATTCTGATGAATTTTTAAGATCCATTGCCCACCTGCGACCCCGGACCAATAAATATGGTGCCATGTTTCGGATTCGCTCAGAAATGGCCTTTGCAATTCATCAGTTTTATCGGGACAGGGGATTTTCCTACCTCCATGCCCCGGTAATAACTGGTTCTGATTGTGAAGGTGCCGGAGAAATGTTCCGGGTCACCAGCCTGGATCTTGATCAGGTGGTGCAATCTGGGAAGATGAATGCGGCGGAGGACTTTTTCGGCCAGGAATCCAACCTGACGGTGTCCGGTCAGCTGTCTGCGGAGATGTTTGCCATGGCCCTGGGGGATGTTTATACCTTTGGTCCCACCTTCCGGGCTGAGAACTCCAACACCAGTCGTCATGTGGCTGAATTCTGGATGCTGGAGCCGGAAATGGCCTTTTGTGATCTCGATGGCAACATGGATCATGGGGAAGAACTCATTAAATATCTGACCTGTCATGCCATGGAGCACTGTGGAGAAGACCTTTCCTTGTTTACCAAGTTCGTGGATAAAGGGTTGCAGAAAATGCTTGATGTCCTTGTCCGGGAGCCCTATGAGCGGATCAGTTATGCCGATGCGGTGTCCATTTTGTTAAAATCCGGCAGGCAATTTGAATACAAAGTGGCAAAGGGCATGGATCTTCAGTCTGAACATGAGCGTTTCCTTGCCGAAGACTATTTTAAAAAACCGGTGTTTCTCACCAATTATCCTAAAACCATCAAGCCGTTTTACATGCGCTTGAATGACGATGGTGAGACGGTGGCCGCCGTGGATCTTCTGGTTCCCCGCATCGGGGAAATCATTGGTGGCAGCCAGCGTGAGGAACGTCTGAACGTGCTGGAGGAACGCATGGCGGAAATGAATATGTCCGGTCAGGCGTATTGGTGGTACCTGGATTCCCGGCGGTTCGGGTCTGTTCCCCATGCCGGGTTCGGCATGGGATTTGAGCGGTTTCTCATGCTCATCACAGGTATAACAAATATCCGGGACGTGGTGCCCTTTCCCCGAACCCCGGGAAGCATTGATTTTTAGGCACCTTCATTTAAGAGCCTTCATCTTTTAAGGGCCTTCAATCGATGAGATGGATATTTTACTTGATTTTTTTTTTATTTTTTTTATAAATCAGGCTGGTTGAATTATATTAAAAACCAATAAACATTAAAATGAATTCGGGAATGTAACAGGAGATTTTTTAGATGCCCACACTGGAAGAAAGAAAAGCTGAAACAAAGAAGAAGCTGAAAATTCGTTTAAAAGATCGAAGTGAGGAACTGGGGATTTCCCCTGAATTCTCAGAATACATTGAAATGATGGAAACCTATCTCTTAACTCTGGAAAGGCGGGTGCTGCGCCTTGAAAAAGAGCATGATTTTCACGGAAAAGATGTGCTGCAGATGGAACTTTGATTAAATATTTCAATCACCTGATCACAACCTGACTCTAAACAAAGCCCCCCTTCTTTGTAAAGGGGGGGCTTTTTAATGAGTCTGTGTTTGGGATTGATTGTTATTCGGCCTGGGCGTTTTTGATGGCCACCTCTTCAAATGTTTTGATCTCCGCCAGAATCCGGGTGGCCGCTTCCAGCAGCTGAAAGGCCAGGGCCGCACCGGTGCCCTCACCCAGCCTGAACTTCAGATCCAGCAGGGGTTCAAGCTTCATTCTGTTGTGCATGAAGGCATGTCCCACTTCAACGGACCGATGACCGGCAAAGAGATAGTCCTTTGCATGGGGTGCAAGTTCGCAGGCAATTAAAGCACCTGCCGTTGAAATAATGCCATCACACACCACGGGGATGCCATGGGCCGCAGCCCCCAGCACCAGGCCCGCAAGCCCTCCTATTTCAAGGCCGCCCACCTTGGCCAGCACATCAATGGGATCTTTGGGATCCGGAGTGTGCAGGGCAAGCCCCTTTTCAATGACGGCAATTTTGTTGTTCAGCATTTCATCATCAATGCCGGTTCCCCGGCCGGTGAGTTTTGAAGCACTGATCCCGGAAAAAGCCGCAATGATGGCTGCAGATGGAGTGGTATTGCCGATACCCATGTCTCCGGTACCCAGAAGATCTACCCCTTCTTTTTCCACCAGTTCATCAACTATTTCAATTCCGGCGGTGATGCTTGCAATGGCTTCCTGTCTTGTCATGGCAGGGGTTTTTGTGAAATTGGCGGTGCCTTTTTTCACCTTTTTGTGAAAGATGGGAAGTGTGGGGCTGAAGTCAAAATTCACCCCCAGATCCGCCACTCTTACCCCGGCACCCACATGTTTTGCAAGAACATTGATGGAGGCACCCTGATTTACAAAATTATCCACCATCTGGGGGGTGACCTCCTGGGGGAAAAGGCTGACACCTTCTTCAACCACCCCATGATCTCCGGCACAGGTGATGATCATTTTTTTCTTGAAAGACACATCAAGGGTTCCGGCAATGGCGGCAAGTTTGGCACCTGCCCCCTCCAGAATACCAAGGCTTCCAGCGGGCCTTGCCTGTTCTGCCAGTCGATTGAGTGCCTTTTTTTTTATTTTTAAATCAGAGGATTTGATTTTGTTTAATGTCTGGGTCAGCTTTTCCATTTTTTTGTCCTTCATAATGCCATGATCAGGCTTTAAATTATCTGCTTATTTTATCGTTTTTGATGTCATTGGCAAACACTTCCATTCCCTTTTTCATGGCACAGAAGTCCCCGCACATGGTGCAGGTTTTCTCTTCCTGGGGACAGCGTTCCTGGCGCATCTGTCTGGCAACTTCAGGAAAGAGAAGATATTTTTCAAGATCACCCCAGCGCATGTCCCGTCGGGCCATGGAGGCCAGTTTCTCGTTTTCCCTTCTGTCCGGGTATTTGGCAATATCACCGATTCTCACGGCCAGACGGGTGGCCCGAACCCCTTCTCTTACATCAGCTTCAGTGGGAAGGGCAAGGTGTTCGGCAGGTGTGATGTAGCACACCAGATCTGCCCCGTGCCAGGAGGATGTGGCAGCGCCAATGGCCGAGGTGATGTGGTCATAACCGGCGCCGGTATCTGCCGGCAATGGACCCAGCACATAGTAAGGGGCATTGCCGCTCATTCTTTTTTCCAGCATGATATTGCCCTGTATCTCATCCAGGGGTACATGGCCGGGACCTTCCACCATCATCTGACATCCTCGTTCCCTTCCCAGTTCTGCCAGTTCACAGTTGATGATCATTTCGGCCATCTGGGCACGATCGTGGCTGTCATGGATGGCGCCTGCCCGTATGCCATTTCCAAGGGACAGAACGGCATCGTATTTTTTCATGAGATCACACACCCGGTCAAATTGTTCGTACAGGGGATTTTCCTTGCCGGTGGCATCCATCCAGGCCACCATGAAGGTGCCGCCCTTGGAGGCCAGCCCGCCATATCGGAAACCCTGTTTTCTTAACCGCTCAATGGTGTACTGGTTGATGCCGCAGTGGATGGCCATGAAGCTCAAGCCGTCGGCCAGCTGTCTTTCGATGAGGTCAAAGAGAAATTCCGGGTCCAGTTTGGAGGGGTCTTTATATTTTCGGCCGGTTTCTTTAAAGGCCTGGTACAGTGGAACATTACCCACGGGCAGATCCACGGCCTTTAAGACTTCCTGGCGGATGGCATCCAGATTTCCTCCGGCGGAGAGTTCCATGAGGGTATCTGCCCCTTCTTCCTGGGCGATGAGGGCCTTTCTGACCTCTGCTTCAATATTGCAGATATCTGAAGAGGTGCCGATGGATGCATTGATTTTTGTGCGAAGCCCGGTACCAATGCCCACGGCTCTCTGGGTTTTTCTTGCGGGATTGCAGGGGATGACAATTTCACCCCGGGCTACGAGGTCGCGGATAAGTTCGGGGGAGATGTTTTCGTCGGTGGCTACCTGGGTCATTTGCGCAGAGATGATCCCGTCCCTGGCAATTTCAAGCTGGGTCTTCATTTGGTATCTGTCCTTTCCTGGTCATGTTCCGGACAGTTTCCCGGAACTGACTGTGGTGTCAGCCCTGGGATTTACCATTTCACCAAAGGGGGTTCATTACCGTATCGGGCAGGTCTTCTGACTGACGGATCATTGAAATTGCCTGCGTCTTCCCACAACGTTTTTTAATGACGCTGCAGTGACATGGGTGCAGGTTTCTCCCCGTTCACAGCGGCGGGACCGTTCCGGATTTTAACCGGATTCCCTATTAAGGCATGGTGCCGCTCGATACAGTGTTAAATTGGATGGAAGAAATACCATGGGATGATGCCGGTGTCAATCCTTAAGCTTTAAAATAAACGGCAGCCCCATGAGTCCTATTAAGGCACAGAGCAGGTACATGTTCTCAAGTCCGATGAGGTCTGCAATCCACCCCACCATCACGATGGCAATGGAGCGGGTGATAAATGAAATCATCATGAAAAGACCGTTGGCCGCCGACGGATTTCCCATGGATTGTTCCTGGATGATGGCCAGCATCACCGGGGTGGTGGAAAGGATGCTGAACCCGGTGAGGCAAAGGAATATGGCTTTAACTGCTCCGGTGGTGGTGATGAATAGAAAAAGACTTGCCGGTGCCAGCAGAACAGCCACACAGAGAATTTTTTTTTCTTCCCAGGGTGTCACTTAAAATTCCAGCACTCAACACCCCGGCAACCCCGAAGGCCTCGTACAGGGCAAGGGCACTGCCGGCAAGCCAGAGATTTCCCGTCTGGTGTTCGATGAACACCGGAAGAAATACCCCCATGGCAGAGTGCATGAAGGCCCTGGCCGTGAGAATACCGGCAAGGGGAAACAGCACATGCCCGATGTCCCTGGTGGTGGTAAAAAGGGACGCTTTTCTGGGAGAATTACCGGTGTCCATGTCCAGGGGGGCAAGTTTGATATATAGCATTACCGATGTGATCAGGGCGAAAATCATCGTGGGATAAAATCCGGCAAGCCCACCCATGGATACAACACCCACGGCAACGAGGGGGCCTGCCATGCGTGCGGCTTCTCCCCCCGTCATGTAAAAAACTCATTCCCCGACCTTTCTTGTTGCCAGATACCCGGGCAATTACGCCAGGGGCCGGGACATGGTAGAAAGCCACACTGATACCTGACAAAAAAAACATCACCAGCAGCATCCAGTAGGAAGATGCCATGCCGATCAGGCACATGGGAATGGCCGTCAGGCTGGGGGCCAGAATAATGGCCCACCGGGCAAGGCCTCTGCGGTCGGCCAGGGCACCGATAAAAGGGTTCATCAGGGCTGGTATCTGCATGACAGTTGACAATAAACCTGCCTGGAACAGGGAGATGGAAAGCTTTTCAATGATCAGGGGCAGTACCGGGGCCAGAAAGCTTGTATATATATCATGGATGAAATGGGAAAAGGACAGCAGCAGAACGTGCTGGGTGTGAAATTTTTTTTCATGGAGAACCATGGAGAAAGGTCCTTATGAAGATGCATGCATCCCCAGGGAAGTCAGTTTATATGAAAGGATAGCCTTCAAGTTTACCTCAGCAGAACCGCTCCCCCCCGATGGGCAATAGGAAGCGGACAATCGAGCTGTCTACAGTTCCGGTCCGGGCCCATTGCCCGTCGGGGGAGGGGCGGCATAATGCCATTTTATATCTTCGTTGTGTTATAGAGGGCAGGCCTGCATGGGTTCGAATCAATAACGCCCATAAGCCGGGCCTGACCCCGTTTTGGGTTGGGGTGCTAAATATCATAGTAAAGGAAAAATTCATGGGGATGGGGCCGACTGTTCACCGGCGTTACCTCATTTTCCCGTTTATAAGTGATCCATTTTTCAATAACATCTTTGGTAAATACATCCCCTTTGAGCAGAAAATCGTGGTCTGCTTCCAGGGCATCCAGAGCCTCTCCCAGGGAACCCGGGGCCGAGGCCATTTCCGCCAGTTCCTCCGGGGGAAGGTCATAGATGTTTTTATCCATGGGATCACCGGGATCAATTTTGTTTTGAATACCGTCCAGCATGGCCATGGTCATGGCGGAAAATGCCAGATATCCGTTGCAGGAGGGGTCCGGAGTTCTGAACTCAATGCGTTTGGCCGCAGGAGCACTGGAGTACATGGGAATCCGGATGGATGCACTGCGGTTTCTGCTGGAGTATGCGAGGTTGATGGGAGCTTCAAATCCGGGTACCAGGCGTTTATACGAGTTGGTGGTGGGGTTGGTGATGGCACAAAGGGCCTTGCAGTGTTTGATAATCCCGCCGATGGCCCAAAGGGCCTCCTGGGAAACACCTGCATACTTGTTGCCGGCAAACATGGGTTTTCCCTCTTTCCAGATGCTCAGATGGGTGTGCATGCCCGTGCCGTTGTCTTCATAGAGGGGCTTGGGCATGAAGGTGACGGTGTGGTCATATTTTGCGGCAACATTTTTAAGTACATATTTAAACCAGGCCAGGGTATCTCCCATGTTCAGAAGGGTGCTGTACTTCAGGTCAATTTCTGACTGACCCGCCGTGGCCACCTCGTGGTGCTGGCACTCTATCTCAATGCCCATATCTTCCAGGGTCAGCATCATTTCCGTTCGCATGTCCTGGTATTTATCTGCGGGGGGAAGGGGGAAATATCCCTGTTTATGGCGGATTTTATATCCGGTGTTGGGAATCTCTTCCCGGCTGGAATTCCAGATGCCCTCATCGGAATCAATTTCATAGAAGGCAGCATTATTTTCCGATGCAAACCTGATATTGTTGAAAATAAAAAATTCCGGTTCCGGTCCCACAAAGATGGTATCTCCGATGCCGGTGCTTTTGATGTATTGTTCGGTCTTTCGAGCAATGTAACGGGGGTCCCGGCTGTAGGGTTCGCCAGTGATAGGGTCTTTTATATCCCCTAAAAGAACCAGAGTTGGTTCTTCAAAAAAAGGGTCTGTCTTTGCCGTTGAAGGGTCCGGCACCACCACCATGTCACTGTTATCGATGTTTTGCCATGCCCGCATGCTGGAGCCGTCAAATCCGAATCCATCTTCAAATGAGGATTCCGTAACCTCACAGGCCGGTACGGTGAAGTGCTGCCAGGTGCCGGGGAAATCCATGTAGCGGATATCAATGACCCTGATGTTTTCATTTTTGATTCTGGAAATAATCTGTTCCGGTGTCATTTTTCATCTCCTTGAAATGATGGGCGTTGATCACACAGCCGCTGCCTTCCGGTTATACTCTCAGTTGGCAAAGATGGTATTTTGATCAATTCCCAATAAAGGTATTATTATAGCGCCTGGGTGCCCCGTTCTCCGGTGCGGACCCGGATAACCTGGTCAACGGGAAGTACAAAAATCTTGCCGTCACCGATTTTTCCTGTGTTGGCGGCTTTACAGATGGTTTCCACCACTTCCTCTGCCCGTTCCTTGTCCACGAGGATTTCAATTTTAATTTTGGGGACAAAATCTACCACATATTCGGCCCCCCGATAAATCTCTTTGTGACCTTTCTGGCGGCCATATCCTTTGACCTCGGAGATGGTCATTCCCTGAATGCCGATTTCATTGAGGGATTCTTTGACATCATCGAGTTTAAATGGCTTAATAATAGCTTCTATCTTTTTCATTTGATATCTCCTTTTCTGGGCCTTGTCCTGTGCCAGCCCTTGCGGGGCGTTCAACGGGGCTTTTTTTCAAGAATAATTTGTGGAAGTGCATTTAGGATGGCAAGTCTGGTGGCTTTCACATCCTGGGGGTCTGACAGTTTCTCATTGTGCAGGGTCTTGACATAAAATATATCTACCACCTGATCCACCTTGGTGGCTGCCATGGCAATTCTCACATCAATGCCCTGGAGGTAAAGGATATGGGTGATGGCAAACAACAGGCCGGGAAAATCATAGGTAAATACCTCAATTATGGTGAAAAAACTGGAGCTTGCATTGTCGATCTCCACCCGGTTGGGTCTGGCAGTCTGGCCCGATGAAAGGGTCAGAGTTCTGGGCAGTTTCTTTTTTAATCGATCAAGAAAGCAGTCGTCGGCAATGGCAAGATGCAGATCCTTTTCTGCTTTTTCCCATTTTTCTGTTTCAAAGAGCCGGTCCCGGGGGGGCATTACCTTGAAAATATCAAGGGCGGTATTGTTCCCCCAGGCATAGGCCTGGGATCCCACGATGTTAAGACCGTTCAGGAAAAACACACCCGCCAGTTTGAAAAAAAATCCCGGTGTGTCTTTTCCGCAGATTGCAATGGTTCGAATTTCGGTGTCTGCTTCCTGCTTGACCGTCCACAGAAAATCATTATTACCGAGTTTTTTATGAAGGTCAAGATGTTCAATGATTTCTTCCGGGGGCACATAGAGCAGGTACCGGTGGGCCATGGAATCCAGTGCCCGGGTCAGTTCCGTTTTATTCCATGAGGGCTTCTTAAGTGCCAGCACATCTGTTTTTTTCTTTTGTATGATCTTCGTGGCTTTCCGGGAGGCAAGTTCGCCTTTTTTAAGGATGCCCAGAATTTTTAAAAACAGCTCTTTGAGCAGATTTTCCGTCCAGTCGTTCCAGGCTTTGGGACCGGTGGCCCGGGAATCGGCCACGGTGAGAAGGTATAGCATCCGCAGTCGCCCCACGCGGTTGATTCGGTTGGCGCATAGAACAATGGTTTCCTCATCACTGATATCCCGGCGGGTGGCTGCCTTGATGAGAAACAGATGATTTTCAATGAGAAAACAGGTTTCGTCGATATCCGCCTGGGCATACCCAAATCTTTTAAGAATTTTTGCGGCAATTTCGGCCCCTCTGGCCGAGTGTTCCAGGGCTGGGTCTCCTTTTCCGATGTCGTGGAGCAGGGCTGCCATCAAGAGGTTTTTTCGGTTCCGAACCTCTTTGTATATGGCATGGTAAAATGCACTTTTGTTTCTGCCTTCGGTCTCTTTTTTTAGACCGTTGATTTCCTGAACACACCGAATTGAGTGCTTGTCCACGGGAAAAAGATGGTACTGATTGTATTGAATTTTGTGTACAAGCCGAGAAAATTCTGGAATGAATTTCACCAGAAGACCGGTGGTGAGCATGACGTTGAGCACATTGAATTCCCAGAAGGATGTGGCCAGTATCTTCTCAAAGTCTTTGACATGGGAGGGATTTTTTCGGAATTTCTCGTCCACCAGATGAACAAATTCCCCGACGATTCGTCTGGATTCAATGGAAAGAGGAGTTTTTAATCTACCACTTTCCACAAATATTTTCAACAGCAGCCGGGGATTCCTGGGGATGTTACTGATGGATGAAAATTCCAGGCGGCGGCGTTGGATTTGGATCCCCCGTGTGGAGGTGGGGCGGGCGGGAAAGGAGAATCGTTTTCCCCGTTTGTCCAGCAAAATGGTTTCAGTGACCCGCTGGTTTGTCTCTTTTAAAAAATCCATCCTGGCATGGAGTTCTCCCATGAAATTTTCCACTGCCTGGTGGCGGTATCGGCCTTTAAATCCAAGTAGTTTTGCCATCTCTACCTGGTGTTCAAAATGGAGTTGATCACATTTTCTGCCGGTTATGTAATGGAGTCGATTGCGGATACTCCAGATAAAGGCCAGGGCTTCTTCAAGGGTTTCATACTCTTCATGGGATAAAAAACCATTGCGTTCCAGGTCCCTTCTGCAGCGAATATCTGCTTTGATGCGGGCATACCATAACAGGGTGTGATAGTCTCTTAACCCGCCATGACCGGATTTAAGATTGGGTTCCAGAAGGTAGGTGGAATCACCAAAATCCCGATGGCGCTGTCTGCCGTTATCAATGAGGCGGTTCAGACTTTTTTCCTGGTATCGGGCGGACAATTTTTTTCGAAATTGTTCTCTGAGTTTAAAATAGATGGGGGATGATCCACAGATGAATCGCACATCAAGCATGGTGGTGAGAATGTCAAACTGCTTCCAGGCCATGGAAAGACATTCCTTGACAGTTCTGATTGCGTATCCGGTTTCAAGGTGGATGTCCCACAGGGGGTATAGGATTTCCTTTACCAGCTGTTCCGTTTCCCGGGGGACTTTTTTTTCAAACAGCAGCAACAGGTCCACATCGGAATGGACGCATTGTTCCTGGCGACCATATCCACCCAATGCCACCAGGACCACTGGATTGCCCTGGAAAGTCATGGCAGCTGCAGCCTGACTTTTTCCAAGGGCGGACTGAAAATATTCATCCAGAATTCTGGAAAAGGATTCCAGAAACCGGGGTTCTTTCTGTTTCAGGAAGTTTTTAATCAGCCGGTCCCGGTTCTCTATCAGTATGGTGGCGTCTGTCTTGTTTTTCATGGCGTTCGCTGCTCTGTAATAGTTTTTCGGTTAGTGATTTGCTATGCAAAGAAAATGCCACGGGTATATGGGGGGTGAAGAGGCCGGTATTCAGGGGCTTGAGCCATTGGGTACCGGGTATTTATTGCAAATTTGTCATGCGTTTTTCGTGGTAAATTGCAAAAATGTTTTGTGAATCTGCCGGGCAGTGACGTTGAATCGGTGCCTGGACACCCCTGTATGATGATAGCCACCAGGGACGGTGGGCGGTGCAAAAAGAATATACCTGTCCACCCCCGACGATCTCTTCGGAGGTGGATTCCATTATGACTAAACCCAATTTTTCCGCGTTGATGTTATGACGACGTGAATTTCATGTGTTGCGTGACATGGCAGCCCATGAAGTTGTTAAACGGTTGGAAACAGTGGATGTGATGGTAATTATTTTTTGTCGTTCTCCAGTTTTTCAGGTTCTTTGTCTTCGGTTTCCACTTCTTTTGTGGCTTTCTTAAAATTTTTAATGCCCTTTCCAATGCCAGAACCGATTTCTGGAAGTTTCCCTGCACCAAAAATAATAAGAATAATTACAAGGATAATTATCAGTTCCGGCATGCCAATTCCACCAATCATAGTGCACTCCTGTATCTGATGTGCCTCATCAGGTTTTATGTAAAAACGAAAATACAGTAAAAAGACTTTTTGTGACAGGTACCCACAATTCTTGCCCTGGAAGCCTGTAAACATAGCAAAGTATAATTATAACGTATAGCGAAAATTTATAGCATTCGGTGTGTTCGGTGTCAATCATTTAAAGGACTTGGGAGGTGGATCGGTAAGTTCTCAACAGATTCGGGCAGTTGAGAAACTTTTTTGGACAGCATCCGTGCAATAAAATCCTTGAGTGGTATTGAAAGATGCTTTATCCTGCCACAAAATATGACCATGGACCCATAAGGCAAAAGAAACGTAAAGACATAGACCAATAAACCAATGAACCCATACCAGGAGTTGCCATGACACCCAAAAGAGAAAAGAAATTGCAGTTTTCAGGCGCCCATAAATATGTCCTTGATCCCGAACTTGCCAGCATCGTGAATATTTCCATGGCCCTGGAAATGCCCCTGCTCCTTAAAGGAGAACCCGGCACCGGTAAAACCATGCTGGCCCACGCCATTGCAGAGAGCCTTGGCATGCCTCTCATGGTTCTCAATGTAAAATCGAGCATGAAACTCATTGAGGCTCTTTACCAGTACGACACCCTTACCCGCCTGAATGACAGCCGGTTTGGGGATTCACAACGCGATGTCAGTGACATTGACGCCTACATTAAAATGGGAAAAATCGGCCAGGCATTCATGGCGGAGAAACGAACTGTGCTGCTCATCGATGAGATCGACAAGGCTGATACCGATTTCCAGGACGATATGCTCGATGTGCTGGATCAGATGCAGTTTGACATCATAGAAACCGATCGCACGATCCAGGCCCGACACCGACCTGTGATCATTATTACCTCCAATGCCAAGAAAGATCTGTCAGATCCTTTTCTGGGCCGGTGCAATTTTCATCACATTGCCTTTCCCGACCCTAAAATGATGCGAAAAATTATATCTGTTCATTTTCCGGACATTGATACCACACTGGCAGAGCATGCCATTTCATCTTTTTATACTCTCCGGGATGTGGACGGCATTGAGAAAAAACCAGCCACCAGGGAGCTTATTAACTGGATTCGGGCCCTGGATGCGGATCCGGATTTCCGGGCCAGGGATCTGGTAAAGGGGGCTGTGCCCTTTCTTGGGGTATTGTTCAAAAAAAGCCCGGATTATGAAAAGGTGCAGAGTCTTTCCACCAGACGTCGATTTTTCTAGCAGCTGTTACTTGTTTGGGCCTTGATCATACCATCGGTCAGCCATCATCACTGGTGGAGTCGGGCCTGTGCGATTGGATGCTTACATTTTTCAGGCCCTCACCTTTTCAGGTGGGGCGGCCCGTTTTGATGGGGGCAGGGATGCAAATACCATGTTTATCTCTTTTTTTTATAAATTAAAGGAAGTGGGGATACCCGTTACCCCCACTTCATTTCTGACGCTTCAACGGGCATTGAACCGGGGGCTTGTAAAATCTCTGGATGACTTTTATACCTGTGCCCGGGCCATTCTTATCAAGAGTGAGCGTTATTTTGATCTCTATGACCAGGTGTTTTCCTTTTGTTTTGAGGGGGTGCCCCTGCCGGAAAATCAGGGGTTTGAAATTGATGAATTGGCCCAGGCCATGCTGGATGAATGGTTGAAGGATCCAAAGCAATTAAGTGATGCCCTGGGAATTGATCCAGCCACCTTGAAAAATCTTACCCCTGAAGAACTCATTGATTATTTTAAAGAGCGCTTAAAAGATCAGAAGGGCAGGCACCAGGGTGGAAACAAGTGGATTGGCACCGGTGGTACCTCCCCGGTGGGGCATTCTGGGTATCATCCCGGAGGCATGCGGGTGGCAGGAGAATCCAGGAATAAATCAGCCCTGAAAGTGGCCGGGGAAAGGCGGTACAAAGATTACTCCGGCAGGGGACCCTTGACCCAGGCCATGATGGGAGAAGCCTTGAAACGCCTCCGTAATCTGGTGCCCAGTGGTCCCAGGGATCAGGTGAATGTGGATGAAACCATTTACCAGACCATGAAAAACGGGGGGGAGATTGAGCTGGTCTTTGATCGTTCGTTAAGGGATCGACTTAAGGTGATGCTGGCCATTGATAACGGTGGATGGTCCATGGACCCTCATATTCCCGTGGTTCAGACCCTGTTTGATTATGCCAGATCCCAGTTCAAGGAGGTCAGGACCTGTTTTTTTCATAATACCATTTATGATTGTGTCTGGGATGATCCGGCCCGGTATAGGAAGCCCCGGGCCATTGATGGATTTTTAAAGATGGACCCTGAAACCCGTTTTATTGTGGTGGGGGATGCCAGTATGGCACCCTATGAACTCATGGCCCGGGATGGCTCCATTCATATCCAGGAGCGCAGCGGAAAGCCAAGTATTGAACGGCTTAAATTCATTGCCGATACCTTTCCCCATGCCGTATGGCTCAATCCTGTGCCCAGCCGGATGTGGGGTTATACGCATTCGATCATGACCATTGCGTCTATTTTCCCCATGTTTGAACTTTCCCTTGACGGACTTGAAAAGGCGGTGGCCCATATGATGTCCTGAGTCGAGTGCAGTCCCGAACAGGTGAATATAGAGCACTGACCAAACCTTACACATTAACCGGAATACTTACAGAAATTATGGGAAATATTGTAAAGCTTCAGGGTGTTGTGCCAGATAGTTTCTGAAAGTTCCTGGGGATCTTTCCCGGTAATATCGGCAATTTTATGAAGCACAGCTGCCACAAAGGCAGGTTCGTTTCTTCGGGTTTTATTTTTCATGGGGGCCGGGGTCAGATAGGGGGCGTCGGTTTCAATGAGCAGTCGTTCTTCCGGGATGAGGGGAATCAATTGTCTTAAAAACGCCCCGCGCTGTTGAAGGGTGACAATTCCGGTGACGCCAATGTGATATCCCAGATCAAGGTATTTAAACATCTCTTCCCTGGTACCGCTGAAACAGTGGACCACACCCTGGCGTTTCTGATTGTCCATGTCCGTCAGGATTTCAAGCAGTCTTCCCCCGGAGTCCCGCTCGTGGAAAATCATGGGAAGCCCCAGTTCATCGGCGGCTTCAATCTGACGGATAAACCATTTTTCCTGGTCTTCCATGGGTGAATGCATGCGGTTGAAATCAAGTCCGGTTTCCCCCCAGGCCTTTACCTTTTCATGGGTTGCAAGGCTGGTAAGTGCTTTCATTACCTCCTCGGAACAATGCTTTACGTCATGGGGATGTACCCCCACGGATGTGAAGATGTGCGGGTATTTTTCCACCATCTTTACGGCCTTCTGTGATGTCTCAAGGTCGATACCCGCCACCATGATGGCTTCTACCCCTGCCTCCTGCGCCCGCAAAAGGGTTTCGGGAAAATCTTTCTTAAAGCTTATATCATCTATGTGTGCATGGCTGTCAAATAGCCGCATTCCTGTCCCCCCATCGTGTGTCTGTTTTTTTTGTTGTCATGTGTAAAATTGCCTTGCCCGAAATATCAGAACAAAGGACAAAGACTGTACAAAAGAATATCCATGGGATCAAGGAAAAAGTCGAGAGGATGGAGAGAACCCTGGCAGGGCAGAGAAAAAAGCGGGTACGGGAAAAGCCTGGTGGGTCATAATAAAAGCGGGCCGGGGGAAGCCCGCTTTTATTCATAAGTGGATGGGTTTAATGGAGAAGTACTTTGTTAAACCTTATTCAGCGGCGGGTGTGGCCTCATCTGCAGGGATTTTTTCATCGCCGGAGTACACTGCCGGTGTTTCCAGCAGCCGGGGACAATTTGCCCTGGGAGCGTAATGGTGACGGCCCTTTTGGGGACCATGAAATTTGCCCCTGCCTTCAAACATTCCCATTCCTTTTCCCATGCCGTTGAACATCATGGGGACCTTCAGTTCCGGTGCAATGGCCTTAACTTTCAGCGCAAATTCAATGCCCTTGGTCATCATGATTTTCTGGGCATCTGCAAGCTCGGCTGCCAGGGAAAGCAGCTGATCCTGATCTGGTGAGGTGGTTTCCATGAGAATACGGATAGCTTCGTGCTTTGAGACCATGATAACGCGCTGTGGGGCGGTTTCATCAACAAATTCCTGTCGCAGATTCATGATTTGGGTTTTCTGTTCCTGGGTTAAGGCTGCCCATTGCTGACCTGGACCATTCATGTAGCGTGGGCAATCCCTGTTACCCCGGTTTCTCTTGCCATTGCAGTTACCAGCAAAGGCGAAACTGGTGAGGGTCATAAGGATGACGACGATGGCTGTGAAGATCAATGCCTGTTTTTTCATGGTATATCTCCTTGTAATTATAGTTTTAAACAATTTTTTTCTCAATCTCTGGCATTGGTATTGCTTTACTATGTTCAAAACCAGCAAACACCGGAAGTTGAGCAGTTATCTTACGGGAAAAAATATTTTTTCTTCTGGTGATTATTAAAGCAAATAGCGTGCCAGTTTCGTTTTTTATCCTGGAATGTTCGAAAAAAAGGATATTGATTGGTATCTGAACCCGTCATGGCAAGTGCTGAAATGGAGCTGATATGATAGTAATCTTTTTTATATAACCATTTGTATTCAACGTGATAAATGAGCAATTGTATTGCCAATATGAATATTTGCCAATTCGTACAGGAGGGTAAAAAACTGACCTCATCCGAACCGGCCTGTAATATGATAATATCAGGAATATGAAACATGCAGCGGGGGCCTCTCGGGTGGGGTTAGGTGGGAAAATTTTAAATAATTGGATATTTATTACCCATCTTGATATATCCAATAGCGTAAAAAATACCCAGCTGACCTGCTGGTAAAAAACGGAGGCCTTGATCATAGATTGACACAAACCCATGCTATATATGCATTCAGCACTTTATTTTCATCTGTTTGGGTCCGCTCACATAGTATTCATGTGCTATGCAGTCCCAGACAGGTGAATATGGGGCATTGCCCAAATATTTACAATATAAACCCAAATATTTATAAGGCATGATGTTAAAATTTAAAAAAATAAAGGGATTGCCTGGACTGTCCCCACTGTTAATTATTGGTATATTTGCCATACTTGTTCCTATTTTTGTATTGATGACCGTTGACAATATCCGGGAACAGAACGGCAGAATAAAGGAAAAGCTTACGGGAAAGGGCCTGCTGCTCATCCGGGCCTTTGAGGCGGGTACCAGAACCGGAATGATCACTACCCGGTGGGGGGGGAAGCGTGTGCAGCGGCTGCTTGCTGAAACGGCGGAACAGCCGGAGATTGAATACATGATGATCACCGACCGTAAAGGCCATATCCTGGCCCACAGCGATGAGAATCAAGTGGGTAAGCTTTATGAAGGGATGCCCGATATGGTTTTTGAACAAGGGGTTTCTCCGCTTTTTCATCGGGAGGTTATGTCCCCCCGGGGGGTAAAGGTTTTTGAGCTGTATAAGGAATTTACACCGGCACGAAGACGATTCATGTCAGAAAAGCACCCTCCGCCCCCGGGGTGCGCCTTTGATGTAAAGGGCAATGCCTGGCGCTGTGCGCCTTTACCATCCATGGATGACATTCGGAAAAAACATCCTTCTCGGTCTCCGGATAAAGACTGGTTTCAATCCCATTTTTCACCGGATGACGGCGGGGAAGACAGCCGTGAACAGGTGATATTTGCGGCCATAAATATGAAGGAAATTGAACAGATCAAACAACGGGCGGTGACCCATGCTATTTTTATGGGCGGTCTGTTCCTTGCCCTGGGAGTGGTGGGGGTCGTGTGTGTGGTTGCGCTGCAGGGATATCAATCTGCCAAAAATTCCCTTTCACGGATCAAGGCATTCTCTGATGATGTCATTGCCAACATGCCGGCAGGACTGATAACTGTAGACAGAAAAATGGAAATCACCTCCTGCAATGGGGCAGCCCGGGAAATTCTGGGTTATGAAAAACAGACTTCCCCCATGCAATTGCCCCCTGAAATGAAAGCGCTGGTGGACAAGATCAAGGGAAGTCCCCCAAAGGCGGTCGGTGAGATTGCCTGTACCGTGCATGGAGAGCATCAACTGCTGCTGGATGTCACGGTGTCATCGATTTTAAGTGGGGAGGATGTGTTATCAGGATATCTATTTCTCTTCCATGATTTAACACAATTTAAAGCCATGAAGAACGAGGTGGACCGAAACCGCCGCCTTGCAGCAGTGGGAAAACTGGCCGCCGGTGTGGCCCATGAAATCAGAAATCCCTTGAGTTCCATCAAGGGATTTGCCACCTGGTTTCTTGAGCGGTATGAACAGATTCCCGAAGACCGGGAGGTGGCAGGTATCATGATCCAGGAGGTGGAGCGCTTGAACCGGGCAGTGACCCAGCTCCTGGAATTTGCCAGACCCATGCCGGTGGTTAAAAAACGGGTGAAGATTTCTGAAATAATTGAACACTCTTTGCGTCTGATTGCACCGGATGTGAAAAAAAAGCAGGTTTCACTGGAGACCTGTGTTGACACAGGTGTAGTGTGGCTGTACACCGATCCGGACAGGCTCAACCAGATTTTGTTGAACCTTTACCTGAATGCCCTCCAGGCCATGGACACCATGGGTCGCCTTTGCGTCACGGTAACAGATGGGCGTCAACGGGGGACCATTGTCATTGAAGTTGCAGATACCGGTCGGGGTATCCCCCAAGGGGATATAGATAAAATTTTTGATCCCTATTTTACCACTCGGCCCGATGGCACCGGCCTGGGGCTTGCCATGGTATATCGTGCCGTGGAAGCCCTCGGCGGGGATATCCGGGTGGAAAGCACACCCGGTTCCGGTACATGTTTTTTTCTTGAGCTGCATGATGTTTATATGAAAGAGTAGGTACTGGGTACTGGGTACTAGGTACTAGGTACTAGGTACTGGGTACTAGGTACTAATACAGACTTATTTTTCAAAGGTTGTTGTGTCCGTCAGGACATGACTGTTTTTATTGGAAAATGAAACTTTCGGGCCACCTCTGCAGAGAGCCCCCCCCCGAGGGGCAATAGAAACCGGCCAATTTAGCCGTCTACGGTTCCGGGCCGGACCCATTGCCCTTCGGGGGGGGCGGTATTATGCCATTTTTACTCTCTGAAGTATCGGCGGGCTGACATGGTGGTTTATATGAAAGTCCCACCAACGAGCTGAAATCAAAGGACTTTAGAATTTTGTTGTGGCTGGTGCTTGTAGATCTAAATGTTTTAACTGTAATACAGAGAATAAGGGCGGATATGAAAGAAAGAAAACGGGTGCTGGTGGTGGATGATGATGCCGGACACAGAAGCATGTTAAAAACCCTTCTCACCGGGTGGGGATACGACATTGCCCTGGCCGATGACGGCATGACAGGGGTACAGATTGTCCAGGAAGAAACTTTTGACATTGTACTCATGGACATGCGTATGGTCAAAATGTCTGGCATGGAGGCCCTTGGGGCCATTCATCGCCATAATCCCTCCCTGCCGGTGGTGATCATGACGGCCTATTCATCGGTGGAGACGGCGGTGGATGCCCTGAAACAGGGAGCCTGTGATTATCTGACCAAACCCCTGGATTTTGAAAAATTAAAATTGACCATGGCTCGGATACTGGAAACCATTTACCTGAAACAGGAAAATGAGAGCCTGAAACAGCGCCTGGGAAAGGGGTTTCAGCGGGAGCGGATCATTGGGCGCAGTCCTGCCATGACTGCCTTGCTTGACACCGTTGAAATGGTGGCATCTTCCGATGCCAGCATTCTTATCACAGGCCCGTCTGGCACCGGCAAAGAACTCATTGCCGGGGCAGTTCATTATAATAGTCCCAGAAAAAATGCCCCCTTTGTGCGCATTAACTGTGCCGCCATAACGGAAAGCCTTTTGGAATCAGAATTGTTCGGCCATGAGCGGGGTGCCTTCACCGGGGCGGAACGTCAGCGAAAGGGCAAGTTCCGGGAGGCCCATGGCGGCAGTATTCTATTGGATGAAATCGGAGAGATGAACCTTGCCATGCAGGTGAAACTCCTGCGGGTGCTCCAGGAAAAGGAAGTCACCCCCGTGGGGGGGGATAAAAGCATCAAGGTCGATGTCCGGGTAATCGCCGCCACAAACAGGGATCCGGAACAAATGGTGGCCGAGGGAACATTTCGAGAGGATCTCTTTTTCAGGCTCAATGTTGTGGCCCTGTCCATCCCCCCCTTAAGTGAACGTCAAGAGGATGTACCGGAGCTGGCCCTTTATTTTCTGCAGCGGTTTTCTGAAAAAAATCACCGGGACATCACCGGTTTCACCCCGGAGGCCATGGATGCCATGATCCGTTATGCATGGCCGGGAAATGTCAGGGAACTCATGAACTGCGTGGAACGATGTGTGGTTCTTGCCAGGTCTCAATATATCACCCTTGCGGATCTTCCCTTTGCCCCGGTGGATGAGGGTAAAACCGGAGAGGTGGGTCAAGGGGATATTTCAACTGTCAGGGATATCCCTCTTTCGGAGGTGGAGCGGGAAGCCGTGCTTCAGACCCTGGAGTCAGCGCAGGGAAATCGCAGTGAAGCGGCAAGGAGACTGGGGATTACCAGAAAAACCCTGTTGAAGAAACTCAAGCAGTATGGCAGGGCATAGGAAAATCTCTTTCCATGCATTGACAGGTATGAGGGAGTTCTTTAAGATATACTGACGTTACATGAAAACGGGTGGGAGATATAAAACAGGGGGCAGACTTCATGGAATCCATTAGTAATAATAAAAGAGCCGTTGAACGGTTTGAACTTGAAATTCCGGTTCAATTGAAATTTGTGGAGGGAGATACCGATCCCCAGGGTACCATAAATCTTCGCAGTAAGGATATTTCTTCCACCGGTGCCCTGGTTGATTCTACTTCTGGTCTGGCGGTGGGAACGGTGATGGAGCTTAACCTTGATATTCCCCTGGGGTATCTGGGGCAGGGTGAGGGACGTCGTGCCCGGGTGTCGGTGCGTGGAAAGGTGGTGCGATGTACGGAAACGGGGGCTGCATTTTCCTTCCAGGGAGAGGCAAACTTTGAGTATGAGGCTGAAAAAGAAAATTTTTCCCCACCAAACGCCCAGCTGACCCCCCGGGAACGGGAAATCCTGGAACAGATTGCCCAGGGGGCTTCCAATCGCCAGATCGCCGAGGGCCTTTATATCAGCCCCCACACAGTGAAAAGCCATTTGCACAATATTTTCCAGAAAATTGATGTCACCGGAAGGCTCCAGGCGGCCCTGTGGGCCGCCAAATATCTTCCCATGGAAACCGTCTCATCCATTTAAAAAAGATGGCTACCAGTCCTTGATTATCGTCGATCCGGCCAGATGTTTTCTGACATTTCTGATAATTTGTATTTCTGAATTTTACCGCTGGCGGTCATGGGATACCCTTCCACAAAGGTCACATACCGGGGAATTTTGTGCCGGCTGATATTTCCCCTGCAGAAATCCTTTACATCGCTTTCTTCAATATCCGCATCTTTTTTACGAATAATAAAGGCTCCCACCTCTTCGCCATACTTCTGGCTTGGAACCGCAGCCACCTGAATGTCCTGGACTCCTTCCATGCGGTAAAGAAACTCTTCAATTTCCTTGGGATAGATATTTTCCCCCCCCCGGATAATCATGTCTTTATATCGACCGGTGATGGAAAGAAATCCATCCTTGTCCATTACGCCCAGATCTCCGGAGTGAAGCCATCCGTCACCGTCAATGGCATCTGCCGTGGCCTGGGGATTATTATAATAGCCTTTCATGACGTTGTATCCCCTGCAGCAAACCTCTCCCTGGGCACCGGGGGGCAGGGTGGCTCCGGTTTCCACATCAATGATCTTTACCTCAATGTGAGGCAGGGCCTGTCCCACGGTTTTCACCCGTTTTTCCAGGGCATCATGGATGCGGGTGTAGGTCATAACCGGAGAACCTTCTGTGAGTCCGTAACAGATGGTGATCTCGGACATGTTCATCTTTTCAATTACCTGCTTCATGACCTCCACGGGGCAGTTGGAGCCTGCCATGATGCCGGTTCTGAGGGTGGAAAAATTAAATTTGGAAAACAGGGGATGTTCCAGCAGGGCAATGAACATGGTGGGTACCCCGTAAAGGGCGGTGCAGCCCTCCTGTTCCACTGATCCCATGACAAGCAAAGGATCAAATCCCTCCAGGATCACCATGGATGTGCCGTGGGTAACGGAGGCAAGTACCCCGAGTACACAGCCAAAGCAGTGAAACAGGGGTACGGGCAGACACAGCCGGTCCTTCTCGGAAAAATTTTGATTTTCACCGATCCAGAAGCCGTTGTTGCCGATGTTGTAATGGGTGAGCATCACCCCCTTGGGAAATCCCGTGGTGCCGGAGGTGTATTGCATGTTTACCACATCATGGGGGGTTAAACTGTCCTGTCTTTCCTGGTATCTTTCCGGAGAAACAATGGAGTGAAGTCCCCGGATTTCCGGGATGGAGTACATGCCCCGATGTTTTTCATGGCCCAGAAAGCATACCCGTTTCAGGTGGGGATATTTTTCTGAACAAAGGCTTCCCCGTTGCTGGGTTTTCAATTCGGGTACCAGTTCGTAAATGGTGTTTATGTAATCGGTGTCCTGGAAGCCATCAATGAGAAAAATATTTTCGGTTTCCGACTGCTCCAGAAGGTAGGAAAGTTCTGCTTTTTTATAATTGGTGTTCACCGTTAGAAGAATGGCACCAATCTTGGCCGTTGCAAACTGCAGGGTGACCCAATAGGGAATGTTGGTGGCCCAGACAGCTACTTTTTCACCCCTTTGAACCCCCAGGGCCATGAGTCCTCTGGCAATCTCATCCACCCCGTTGGCAAATTGCCGGTAGGTGAGCCGAAAATCTCTGTCCACATAGACAATGGCTTCGTTGTCCGGATATTTACTGACGGTTTCATCAAGAATCTGGCCCAGGGTGCGCTCCCTTAAGCCGTTGTGCATTTCCATTTTGTCTTCTCCATGGCTGGTGTTATGATCGGGTACATTCCCATTTTAATTTGAATTTTATTTGGGAATATAAATAACCGCGTAAATTTCCGCGTTCTCATCCCCCACACAGCTGACATAGTGTGGTACCACGGAGTTGTAATAGACACTGTCACCCTGGTTAAGCTGATAGGTTTCTTTGCCGTAAATGATTTCAATACATCCCTTTTCCACCACAATAAACTCTTCTCCCTCATGGGAGGACAGGGTTTTGTCCCTGGCGGATTCGGGCAGTATTTCCACAAAAAAAGGTTCCATATGGCGATCGGTCTTTCCCCTGCCAAGGGAGTAAAATTTTAGGGCTGTGGGTTTGCCCTTGCCCCCAAGGACGCTGATTTCAGATTCCCGGTCCGCCCGGCGGACAATAAAGGGATCAGTGCTGTCCTGATCATCGAGAAAGGTACCAAGGCGTACCCCCAGTGCCCTTGCAATTTTCATCAGGGGCCCAAGGGGCGGGTAGACATTATCGGTGAGCATTGTTTTTAAAAATGCGGTCTCAAGTCCTGTGAGCTGGGACAGGTTTTCCAGATCGATGCCTCTTTTTTCCATGAAATATGTGATGCGCTGGCTCACTTTTCCGGTTTGCATTGTTCCTCCTTGTGGGGGTTGAAAACTAAAAAGATTCATTTATATTGAAAAAAAGCAGGCTTGTCAAAAAAAAATGTATTGATATTTATGGGGATGGCCGATGTTACCTGATTGAAACAACTGCCCTGAAAACGGATCATTACCCGATAAAAATGATGAATCAGGTTGATCTTAGACAGGCTCTGTTGGATAATATCCCATTAAAGATTGAAGGAGCATATTCCCATTTGAATGGCTTGGTCATAACATTTGTGATCAACCCCCCGGCCCAGGATAAAAAAAGGAGTTAAATAAATGTTTAACCGAAAAAAAACATGGGTGTTCGCCCTGATGTTGGTGTTGATACTCAATTGCCCGGCAGGGGCCATTTCCATTCCCGAGGAAAAAAAGATAGCTGGGGAATTCATGGAAGCTATTCGCATGCAGAATCAATTAATTAAAGATCCCATGGCGGTTGCACTGGTTACCGAGGTGGGAAAACGCATTGTGGATCAGCTGCCCCCCCAGCCGTTTCCTTTTTCTTTTTATATTGTGGATGATGGTCAGTTTAATGCCTTTGCCAGCCCCGGGGGCAATATTTTTGTACATCGGGGTCTGATCACAGCCCTTGACAATGTGGATGAACTGGCCGGTATTCTGGGCCATGAGTCGGCCCATGCCGTATGTCGGCATGTCTCCCAGATGATTGACAGATCAAAGGTGGTGAATATCGGTACCCTGGCAGGGGTTCTGGCCGGTGTCCTGGTGGGGGCCAGCGGTGGTGGTGATGCGGCCCAGGCAGTGGTGATGGGGTCCATGGCTGTGGGTCAGACCTCCATGCTGGCCTACAGCAGAGAAAATGAAACTGAAGCGGATCAAAAGGGGCTGTTGATCACCCGGGATGCGGGGTTTTCCCCCCGGGGGTTGCTCACCGGCCTTGAAAAAATTCGTTCCACAGACTGGTATGGCACAGAAAAAATCCCCGGATATCTTAAAACCCATCCCGGTTCCGGTGAGCGGATTATTTATATTTCCTCCTGGCTGGATAATCATAAAAATGATGTGATCATCGATAACGGCATTGACGATTTCCGGTTTGACCTGGTGAAATATCGTCTGGCAGCCCTGTATGGCCCTGTGGATGAAACAGAAAAAAAATTCATGCGCCTTCTGGATAAAACACCGGAGGATCCTGCACTTCATTACGGCATGGCCATTTTATTATCCCGGGTGTCCCGCCTGGAGGAAGCCCTTAATCATGTTCGTCTGGCCCTGGAAAAACAGGTATTTGATCCCTATCTGCTTCTGGAAGCTGGACACATTCATCTGCTGGCTGAAGATGGAAAAAAAGCCTTCAGCCTGATGAACGGGCTTGAAAAAATACCTGCGGTGGCTGTCCAGGCCACTTATTATCAGGCCTGGGCCCGGTGGTTGATGGGGGATGCAGCCCAGGCGGAACGGGGGCTTTTAAAAACCACCCAGACCGCAGGGGATGCCTTTCCCAGGTCATTTTATTTCATGGCGGATGTGGCCCGGCAGAAGGGCCGCACCGATGAGAGTCACTACTATTTGGGGCGCTATTACCATGAAATAAAATCATTTAAAAATGCAATGTTTCACTTGAGAAAAAGTGTTGAACTGCTTTCTGACGGTGCCATGAAAACTCAGGCGCTGGATTTGCTTGGAGAAATGGAAAAACAGAAGAAAAAAAACAGGGGCTGATTGTCCGGGTGGCCCTTGGGGGCAATAGGAACAGGCCAATTGAGCCGTCTACGGTTCCGGGCCGGGTCCATTGCCCCTCGGGGGGGCATGATAGCCTTTTTAATATTCGTTGTGCGTTGGGACATGTACGTTATATCGATGAAATTTTGCATTTAATTCCATGTGAGCAGGCCCAAAACAGGTGAATCCGGGATGCTGGTCAAATGTTTGTGATTATTCCTTGTCAAACCGGGAGAATTTCATGGTAAAGGTACCCCTGCCCTGGGTGGCGGATCTCAATGCCGTGGAGTATCCGAACATTTTTGATAGCGGGACAGTGGCCTTGACAATCTGGATGTTCTGCTTGGGCTGGATGGACTCGATGCGTCCTCCCCTGGTGTTGAGATCGGCAATGGCCTCTCCCATGAAATTGTCAGGTACCAGCACCTCCACATCCATGATGGGCTGGAGCAGATAAACAGCCCCTTCTTCCATGGCGTTTCTGCAGGCCATGGAGGCACAAACGGAAAAGCCAAGATCAGAACTCTGGGATTCTCGACAGGAACCACCATTGATGGTTATCCGGGTGTCCACCATGGGATAGCCTTTGATAAAACCACTTTCAAGGGCCTCCTTTGCACCCTTTTCAATGGCCGGGATATGGGCTTCCGGAATGGATTCTGCAGGAGCATTGTACACAAATTCAATGCCCTTGTCCCGTTCCAGGGGCGACAGTTCCAGACTGATTTCCGCAAAATGGTGTTTTCCGGCAATTTCCCTGTCAAAAACGGCATGACCAGTGGAAGGCGTATCCATGCTTTCCCGGTACACCACCTGGGGGCTTCCCACATTGACATCGGTGTTAAATTCTCTTTTCATGCGGCTGATGATTATTTCCAGGTGGAGTTCTCCCATGCCGGAAAGAAGGGTCTGGCCGGTATCATTGTCGGTGGTGACCTTGAGGGTGGGATCTTCAATGGTGAATTTTTCCAGCACCTCTTCAAGTTTTTCCTGGTCTGCATGGGTTCTGGGTTCTATGGCAATGGAAATAACTGGTTTATCAAATTCCATTTTTTCCAGGAGCACCTGGTCTTTGGAAGAGCAAAGCGTTTCTCCGGTGGAGCTGTTTTTCAGGCCCAGAACGCCCACAATGTCTCCTGCATATGCTTCTTCCACACGTTCACGCTTGTTGGCGTGCATTTTCAGAATTCGGGAAATTTTTTCCTTTTTGTTCAAGGTTGGATTAAATATGTCTTCGCCAGCCTTGAGGGTGCCGCTGTAAATTCTGACAAAGGACAGTTTGCGCCCTTCAATCATGGATACCTTGAAAATAAGTGCCGCCAGGGGGGCCGTTTTGTGGGGGGGATATTCCACAATTTTTTCCGTATGGGGATGGATACCCTTCACCGGTGGAATATCCTTGGGGCTTGGCAGGAAACTTTCAATGGCATCCAGAAGGGGTTGTATGCCCTTATTTTTCAAGGCGGTACCACACATAACCGGTACCAGGTGCCTTGCAATGGTGGCTGCACGGACTGCCTCCTTGAGTTCCTGTAAAGAAATTTCCTCTTCACCCAGGTATTTTTCCATGATGGTATCGTTTACTTCGGACAGAGATTCCAGAAGGATTTCCCGGTATTTTTGTGCGGCATCTTCCATGTCCGGGTCAATGGGACCCTTGGTGAACTCTGCTCCCTGGGTTTCATCGTTCCAGGTGATCTGCTCCATGGCGATGAGATCAATGACCCCTGAAAATTGATCTTCAGCCCCCACGGGGATCTGGATAATCAGCGGGGTGGCATGGAGTCTATCTTTAATCATATCAATCACATTGAAAAAATTGGCACCGATGCGATCCATTTTATTTATGAAGGCAATGCGGGGAACCTTGTATTTGTCTGCCTGGCGCCATACGGTTTCTGACTGGGGTTCCACACCACCCACGGCACAGAAAACCCCTACGGCACCATCAAGGACCCTTAACGCCCGCTCCACTTCAATGGTAAAGTCCACATGGCCCGGGGTGTCGATGATCTGGATCAGGGATCTGTTCCACTGGCAGGTGGTGACGGCGGAGGTGATGGTTATACCCCGGTTCTGTTCATCTTCCATCCAGTCCATGATGGCCTCACCGTCGTGGACTTCTCCAATTTTATGGGATTTCCCGGTGTAGTAAAGGATGCGTTCTGTGACAGTGGTTTTACCAGCATCAATGTGGGCCATGATGCCAATGTTTCGTATTTGGGAAATAGGTGTTTTTTTACTCATGGTTCCTGCCTGCTTGAATATTTGAGGGATTACATCAAAGGAATCGGGCTTGATTGTTCATCGCCCTTATTTTGCAGGGTGATGCGCTTTACTTATTCAAAAACCGGATCATCAAAATATTTAATTTGATTAAATGGTATTGGATACAGCAATGGAGAAAAAGTGTCAAGAAAATAAACATTTAAAGGGCTTTTGTCTTGCAAATAAAGCCTGTTTTCTATAAGATTAACAATTTAATTATCAATCACAATTAACAGGTTTGATTATGACGTACTGCTCCCCATTTTCAATGGGCAGGTGTTGTAATCAGGCGCTGGTTATTAAAAACGTGGGAGCCGGCATGATACCCGGATTTGAAAAATTGGTGGAGCAGCGAATTGCTGCAGCCCGGCAGAGGGGAGAGCTGGATAATCTGCCCGGTGAGGGTAAACCCCTAAACCTGGAAGATATGACCGTGCCAGAGGATTTCCGCATGGCCTATCGGGTGCTTAAAAATGCAGGTTTTTTGCCGCCGGAGGTGAAATTAAGAAAGGAGATTGAAAATGTGGAATCAGTCCTGGCAGATATGTCATGGGATGCACCGGAACGACAGGCCCTGGAGAAAAAATTAAACTTTATGCTGACCCGGTTGAATCTTTCCCGGGGAACCCACCGAAAATGTCATATCCCCGGAACCTATGTGCAGCGTGTGATTAAAAAAATTTCATGAACTGTGATAGTTTTAATCTTTAAAAGAGTCCTTCACAGCCGGATCTGAGTAAAACCCGGAATGCAGAATTATCGTGTGAAACCGTCAATCAAGGATATTATGAATTTTAAAAAACGAGATAAAGAAGGTATTTTTAAAAGCCTTTTTGCCGCCTATTTTGTCCTGCTTCTCCATGTGTTTCTCCTGGCAGGCACCGGCATCACCGTTGTGCTTTTCAAGGGTGTGTACCATTATCTTCCCTGGATCATGGCCGGCCTTGCCCTGCTGATTATTGCCCTTTTCTGGATTTTTTATCTGCGCATGAAAAAAAGCACCCGGGAAATCAAGGATATTCTTGCCTTCCCCCAGTTTCAGGGTCGCAATGTTGAAATCCGCCTGCTTGGGGGCATGGCCTCGGTGAAAATCGGTGGTGGCACCCCCGGATCTTCGGATATGATGGCCCTTGACCACACCTCACAATCCCATGGGAATGCTCTTCCCATGCTTGAAATGGGATCAGAATCAACGGATAAACGCCTATCTGATCTGGCCCAGCTCTATCTCAGTGATCTTATTACCAGAGAGGAGTTTGATCTGGCCAAGCAGGAGATTTTTGATAATAAGGATAATGACGAAACCATCCATGATGAAACCATTCATCTGAACAAAGATGCAGGGGGAATGTGATGCAGAAAATAAGGCTGGCACTTTTGTCTGGAGGAGATACCCCGGAACGGGATGTCTCACTTAACAGTGGTGAACAGGTGTATGCAGCCCTGAATAAGAATAAATATGAGGTTATCAGGTTTGATCCTAAAACAGATCTGGCACAGCTTGTTGCAAATGCCGCCACCATAGATGTGGCTCTGTTGATTCTCCACGGTCCCAACGGTGAGGATGGAACTGTGCAGGGACTTCTGGATCTGCTGAAAATCCCCTATCAGGGAGCCGGGGTGCTTGGCAGTTCCCTTGCCATGAACAAGCTGGCCGCCAAGCAGATGTACATTCAATCTGGTATTCCCGTGCCGGATCACCGGGTGATTTATCAAAAAATGACCCGGGATACGGCATGGTATGTTGAACAACTGGGGCTGCCCCTGGTGGTGAAACCCGTGTGTGCCGGTTCCAGTGTGGGCATGTCCATTGTAAGGGATGCCGGTGATTTTGTATCAGCCGTTCAAAAGGCCCTGGCATTTGATGCGTTGGTGATGGTTGAAGCCTATGTAGATGGAGTGGAACTCACCTGTGGGGTACTGGGAAATGATACCCTCGAAGCCCTGCCCATCATTGAGATTTTGCCCGGTGAAGGGTTTGAATTTTTTGACTACACCGCCAAATACACGGCCGGTGCCACCGAAGAAATCTGCCCGGCCCGTATAGATGATGTCATCCGGGATCAGGCCCAGGCCCATGCCATGGCTGCCCACAGGGCATTGTTTCTAAAGGGATACAGCCGTACGGATATGATATTGTCCCATGGAGGACTGTTTGTCCTGGAAACTAACACCATTCCCGGCATGACCGCCACCAGCCTTTATCCCCAGGCGGCCCGGGAGGCCGGTTATTCCTTTCCTGCGCTTCTGGATCGTTTGATCGAGCTGGCCATGGAATAGTTTTTAAAAAATAACAGATCAGGAGAAAATAAAAAATGAAGATTCTTGTGGTGGGAAGTGGCGGCAGAGAGCATGCCCTTGTGTGGAAGATTGCCCAGAGCCCTCTGGTGGATAAAATTTATTGTGCACCGGGCAATGCCGGTACGGCCATTGCCGCAGAAAATGTGGCCATCAGCGCAGAAGACATTGATGCACTGGTCGCCTTTGCCGGAGATAATGACATTGATCTCACAGTTGTGGGGCCAGAAGCGCCACTGGCCATGGGCATTGTGGATCTGTTTGAAGAAAAGGGTCTTAAGGCCTTTGGTGCTTCCAGAAAAGGTGCCCAGCTGGAAGCCAGTAAGATATTTGCCAAAAATATCATGGAAAAATACGGAATTCCCACGGCCCGGGGCAGGGCTTTCACCGACGTGGGCAAGGCCCGGGATTATATTCGCAGCATGGGTGCCCCCCTGGTGGTGAAGGCCGACGGCCTGGCCGCCGGCAAGGGGGTGTTTGTGTGCGCCACTGAAGATGAGGCCTTAAGTGCCCTGGATGCCATGATGAAAGACGGTATATTTGGAGATGCCGGGTCCCTGGTGGTGGTGGAGGAGTGCCTTGAGGGTGAAGAGGCCTCATTCATTGCCCTGACCGATGGCAAAACCGTATTGCCCATGCCCACCTCCCAGGATCACAAGCGGATTTTTGATAATGATGAAGGTCCCAATACCGGTGGCATGGGGGCCTATTCTCCGGCACCGGTGCTGGATTTCATGCTCCGGGACCGGGCCATGAAAGAGGTGATGATCCCTGCGGTAAAGGGTATGGCGGCAGAGGGTATTCCCTTTAAGGGTGTGCTTTATGCCGGGCTTATGATCCACAAGGATCAGATCAAGGTTCTGGAATTCAATGTACGCCTGGGTGACCCTGAAACCCAGCCCATTCTCATGCGATTAAAGAGTGATCTGGTGCCCCTCATGGAGGCCTGTGTGGATGGTACCTTGCATAAATACACCACCGATATTGATCCCGGAAGTACCATGTGTGTTGTCATGGCTGCCGGGGGATATCCCGGCAGCTATGACAAGGGGGCTGTCATCAGCGGCCTTGACGATGCTGCAAAGCTTGAAGACACGGTGGTGTTCCATGCCGGAACTGCCATGGCAGGGGATAAAGTCACCGCCGTGGGCGGCCGTGTGCTGGGGGTTACAGCCCGGGGAGACGGGGTAAAGGATGCCATGGACAAGGCCTATGCCGCCTGTGCAAATATTTCCTGGAAGGATTGCTTTTACAGAAAGGATATTGGAGCCAAGGCCCTTGCACGATTGTCCGTACCCCCCAGGGTTGGGGTGATCATGGGCAGTGATTCAGATCTGCCGGTGATGGAGCATACCCTTAAGATGCTTAAGAAATTTGATATTCCCTATGAGGTTACAGTGGCATCGGCCCATCGTACCCCGGCCCGGGCAGAGGCCTTTGCAAAAACAGCCCGGGAAAAGGGCATGGGGGTGATTATTGCCGGTGCAGGCCATGCCGCGCATCTTGCAGGAGTGCTGGCGGCCCACACCACCCTTCCTGTTGTGGGTGTGCCCATTGATTCTTCGGCATTAAAGGGCATGGATTCTCTGCTGGCAACGGTGCAGATGCCTCCCGGGGTTCCTGTTGGCACCATGGCCCTTGGAAGATCAGGTGCCATGAATGCCGGTATTTTTGCGGCTCAGATTCTGGCCGTGTCCGATGCGGCACTGGCAAAAAAACTGGCAGATTATAAGCAGGAGATGGCAGATAAGATCAATAAAAGGGCAGAGAATCTTGCCTGGTAGCCCTAAAAGGATAATCGTTGAACCTGTTTCTCCCCATGAGGCGGTTATGGAACGGGCAGCTGATCTCATTAAAAAAGGGGGGATGGTGGTATTTCCGGCCAAATGTCTGTATGGGCTGGCGGTGGATGCCTTTAATCCTGAAGCGGTTGCCCGGATATTCAAGGTAAAGCAGCGCCCCCCGACCAATCCCATCCTGGTATTGATTCCCGATGTGTCTGCTCTGGCGCATTTGGTGACAGGGGTGTCTTCTGCTGCCCGGGCAATCATGGATCGGTTCTGGCCAGGAGATGTAACCCTGGTGTTTGAGGCTACCCCGAATCTGCCCCATGTGCTCACCGCTTCAACCGGTAAGATCGGTGTGCGTCTGCCCCAGCATCCCGTTGCCCGGGCACTGCTAAAGGCCGTCGACATGCCGGTGACCGGTACCAGCGCCAATATTTCTGGTAAAAAGGGCTGTGTCCGGGCGGATGCCCTTGATATCCGCCTGTTGCAGGGGGTTGATATGGTGCTGGATGCCGGGAGGTTAAAGGGGGGGCAGGGTTCTACTGTGGTGGATGTCACCCAATCCCCGCCCAGGGTTTTGCGCCGGGGAGAAATCGGAGAGACTGAAATTTTACAATGTGTTTCAGGAATTCATTGACAAAACCGTTCTTTTGCCTTAAAAGGACAGAATAAAAAATATGCCGGAGTGGTGGAATTGGTAGACGCAGAGGACTCAAAATCCTCCGGGCTTTATGCCCTTGAGAGTTCAAGTCTCTCCTCCGGCACCATATAATACAAGGCTTTCAGCGTTTTCGTTGGAAGTCTTTTTTGTTGGTAAAAAATAGAAGGTCAACACATAGCATGCACCAGAATTACTGATTATAACGGATTTGGGGGGCTGATGCCGGGGGCAGTAAAATAGGCTGGAAAGATCTATCTTTTGTGATAAAGTTGAATCGCCAAAGACAACTTTTAACAAAAGGATTTATGATGACTCCAGCTTCAGATACCACCCCCCGTATGAATCGAGCACTATTTGTATGCACTTTTGTCAAGCACAATATTACATCCTTATCCAACATTCCATGCAATTCCGGATGATAGTAGACTTGGCAATCAAGGATAACCCCGAGCTTTTCCCGGCTAAAATCACTTCTGGGTACCAAATGAAAGAGATCCGATTCTCCAAAAAAATGAAGATTAAAATCAGAAGAATATTGGTAGCCTGGGTCAGCTATACCATCAGGCCGTCTTTTGTCATGCCATATATGACTGGATTTGTAGAAGATGTTGAAAAACCGTTGTTTTTACGTAAATTTGCAGTTCCATTTTGGGCTTTGAGTCACTGCTTTGGAAAAGATCCCATGTTTTGGTATCGACTTGAAGCATCCATTGGCAGGAACAGCCTTGTGGGAACCACCATCAAATCAGCAGAACAATTACCCCAGCACCTTTCCGCTGATGAAAAGCACACCCGGTTTCTGGGGAACAAAACCTACATTGCTACGACCGCCGGGAGTGGCTGTATTTTGGGAGCCAATGTTTCCGCAAGCGCCTCTGAAAAAGACCTTCAAAAGGCATACCGTGTTTTTAAGAATGAAGCGGCATGCGTTAATCCAGAATATCGGCCAGATACAGTCAATACTGATGGGTGGCTACCCACGCAAAATGCCTGGAAAAAGTTATTCCCAGGAATAGCCGTGATATTATGCTTTCTACATATTTTCATTGGCATCCGTGATCGCTCACGCAAAAAACACAAGGAGCATTTTCTGGATGTGGCTACCAGGTTATGGGATTGCTTCAAGGCAGAGTCCAAAGGGGCATTCTCACAGCGAGTGCGGAGGCTTTTCGAAAGGTGTCAAAATACAAAAAATGACATTCCAGAGGTTATTTCTGATAAAATCAAGAAGCTTAGGGAAAATCTGCCACAGTTTTCCCAAGCCTATGATTTTCCTGGCGCACATCGAACGAGTAACATGATTGACAGGTTGATGCAGCGGATGGATCGACATTTATTCAGCACACAGTATTTTCATGGTACTATAGAATCTGTCAATCTCAGCATACGTGCCTGGGCACTTATTCAAAACTTCGCCCCACTTAATCCATGGACGGTTAAGCAAAAAGGCCATATCAGTTCGTTTCAAAAACTTAACGGATTTCAGTACCATGAAAACTGGCTCCAAAACCTTTTAATTTCAGCTTCATTGGGAGGTTTGAGAGCAGGTCCCCCAAATCCGTTATAATCATCAAAAAGTCTTTAATGCTCCTTGTTTCATACTTACAACCAAACACATTTTTCTGAGCAAAATAAGCCTGTATTTTTAGCTGTTCCGGCTCTACAGAATCCACCCCCCACCGTTCCATCAAGCGTGTTCCTGAAATGTATTCAAACAATTCCGTTTCTGATTTCACAATATCCTCCATGCTCTGGTAGTTCCATTGATTTTAAATGCCAGGCCCCAGGTTTGTTTATCCATGGGCTTCCTTTTTATTCCCCGGTTCACACAATAAGTTCATTATCAGTTTGATAAGCGTATTCTTTTGGTTGGGAGCCGATTCAGCCACCAGAAGTGTCAAGGCAGCCAAGCCAATTTCATTGATTACGGGCTGTCCATCCGGGTTAAACAGTCGGTCATTGCGGTGGAGAAAATCCACGAATAGAAAGGCACCGCTTCGTTTGTTTCCGTCAATGAATGGGTGATTTTTCACTATAAAATAAAGTAGATGAGCTGCTTTGCTTTCAATGGTGGGGTATGCAGGTTCACCAAAAACAGTTTGATCAAGGTTTCCAAATATACCGGCCAAGCTGTCAGGCCTGGAAGAACTGGCAAACAAATCAGATGCTTCTCCACGGTCCATCAATTGTGCTTTGAGTTTTGCCAGGGATGCTATAGCGGTTTCAGGCGTTGCCAGCTTTCCCCCTGTCTGTCCCTTCGGGGTGTCCAACAGGCCTTCATCATATTGCTGAAGCCAAAGAAAGGTTTGGGTGTACCGGCCCATGATATCCAATAATCCACGGCCCATATCCGTTGCCAGGGCAGGGGACTGTGCAGCCTTTTGAATCAGTGACAGGGCATGTTGTAACTCGGCGGCGTTCTGCTCGAACCGTTGCCGATTGATTGCATATCCTTGAACCAGGTAGTCTTTCAGACGTTGGGTTGCCCAGATTCTAAATTGGGTGCCCTGGATTGATTTCACTCGGTAGCCCACGGAAATAATGACATCAAGGTTGTAGAAATTGGGGGCTTTTTGCTGAAATTCGGAAATTCCGAATTTCTTTAAAACCAGTGTTTCATCCAATTCACCTTCTTTGAAAATATTTTTTATATGCTCATTTATTGTGGATTTTGCTTTTCCAAACAAAAAGGCCATTTGTTCTTGGGTCAACCAGACAGTTTCTTCCTGCAGTTGAACATCAATTTTTACATTGCCATCTGTGCTTTGATAAATCAGTATATCGGATGTGTTTTCCATGAGAATTTCACTTTTCAATTTTCATGCCTGTTTTTGATTTGGAAATGAAAGAACATTTTCACTTGCAGCAACCATGGCCTGTTCTTCTATCCATGAAGATATCCGGTCAACTTCGGGCTTGAAATATCTCAAATCAGAAGTTTCAACGTAATGCTTGACGGTGACCCCGGATTCCTGGTGGTTAAGAAGTAATTTTGCTTTCCAAAGCTCAATGCCATTATTCAAGGCAATGGCTATAAAGGTACGCCTCAAGTCATGGGCAGCTACTTTTTTACCAAATTTTAGATGATATTTTTTTCAATGGGGTTCTGATTTCGGTAATATGTCCGGCCTTTCCTTTTGAAGCAAAGACAAAGTTACTTGTCCGGGGTCTTGTCATCAACACATCGGCGGCGATGTCTGACAAGGGCAGGGTGATTGATTTTCCATTTTTGGGGTCATCAATGCGCCACCAATTGAAAGACGGGTCTACTTGATCCCAGGTGAGTGCTGCGGCTTCATTCAGGCGGCATCCGGTCAACAATATAAAGGCGGTGGCATCGGTAATGGTTCGGCCCGCTGGCGTTTGCACTGGACTATCCATCAACTCTTTTAAGACGTTCCAGGCATCACCCATTTTTTCCAAAGGGATTTTCCCGTCTCTGGGTTTCACCTTCATCCATAAATTTTGCTCTGACAAAATAGCAACGGGGTTCTCTAAAAAAATAGATTTGTCACTTTCCGGGTCCCGGTATTCGGACTTGGCATAATTCCACCATGCCCGGAACACCCTGAAAGCCTGGTTTGCCTGTGCAGGGGATCTTTCACCAATTTCTTGAAACCTGCTCTTTACTTCTTGCCGGGTTATCCCTGACATAGGCTTCTTTTTCCAGTCCTTAAAGTTCAGGTTTAAGTGTGTGTTGATGTCTTTAATGGAAAGGGGTTTTAGTTTCTTTGAATTGAGGTAAGATTCAACAATTTGCTCCAGGGTTATGCTCTGGGTTTTTTGTTGTTGCCTTGTGATGGAAGGATCTACACCCTTGATCATTTTTAAAAGTTCATCTTTTGCCATATCTCGGGCTTGACTTGGGGTCAATGCGCCATATGCCCCCAGGGTGACCCGGCGGAGTTTTTGGTTCACCCTGGCTTGTGCAAAAAAGCTTTTTCGCGTTCTTGTGACTTTCAGGGCATACCCTTTTAGCTCTGTATCCCAGAAAATAGCGGGTGTTTTTCCCGTGGCAAATGGGGTCTTGTCAATGAATCGCTTTGTTAAATGGGCCTTTGATATAAAATTTCCTCCAAAAAAAGGTCAACACATAGCATGCAAAAGACATCAAAAAAGGTCAATTTTCATCATATTTGAAACATGGTATGTATAGCTATATATGGATTAAAAGGACTGTATTGTCAATGATTTATATTGCTTGGTGGGGTTTGGTCAAAGTAGGTGGGAAAGTGTGGTTGAGGACTCAAAATCCTCCGGGCTTTATGCCCTTGAGAGTTCAAGTCTCTCCTCCGGCACCATATAAATAAAAGGGTTAACCAGAATTGGTTAGCCCTTTTTTTATTGGAAATTGGGTACTGTACCCATATTTGTGTCCAACTTTTTTTCAAGTATTTATCTTGTTTTTATGCGGCAATTTGTTTACATGATAAAGCCGAATATTTACCCGATTAAAATCGTCTGTTTAGACTATTTTGAGATTTCGTGATCAATCCCCAAAAATTCAATGAAAAAGGAGTTATAATGACACATTCATGGCAACGAGACCCAGATAGTGGTGGGGTTAAAATCAATAACACCGTAAAGGACCAGGTAAAACAGCGTATAATTAAATTTGCTGAGACAAACCTTGCTGGGAGATATACAAAATTGGACGTTCAATTTCGGGATAAATTTTGTTATGTGGATGCTTACACCGATCCAGAATTGTCCCTGGTAGAACAATGGCCGGCAGATTTCCCGGAAACAAGGGAGGCGCATATAGAACGTATGAGAAATACACCAACACATCTATGCCGGCTTCGTTATTTTGGGCATGAGGATCAGTGGGGGCTTGCCTTTTACAGTTATGCCCATGACAAATATGAGACATCTGTATTTCCTGATGGAAAGTTCTTTGGGACACCAGAAATGGCCGTTGAAACAGCTGCAGATTTCCATCTTTAATTTATTATTGAGTCCAAGGAGAGATTGTGACTATTCTACCTTAAACGCCTTTATTTTTAGCTTTACTTTAAACACTTTTCTTGACATGCTTATAGATCAAGCTTTCATTGTGAACAATATGTCAGAATTGGTGTGCGATATCAGTCTTTCTAATTAAGTGTCCAGGTTCCATATCACTTGACCCCATAAAGACTGAAAATATGAACCTCCACGTAATTAATGAGCGTATACAATGCCCCCCTCTCAGACAGACGACTTAAAACAGCAGCTGGTCCAACTTCAACAAAAAAATGAAGCCTTGAACAAAATCCTGAAAGAAAAAGAAGCACAACTTGCCATGATTCTCAAGGGAAAGTCCGATGCCATTGTCCGCATTGACCGGCAGCTTCGTAATGTCTATGCCAATCAGGTATTCTACGATACCATGGGGTTTTCTCCTGACCAGTACCTGGGGAGCACCAATGAAGAAATTGGCATTTCCAAAGAGCTTTGTGAGCTGTTTCGGGAAAAACACCTTCACGTATTTGAGACCGGTTCTCCCCTGACGTTTGAATTTGAATATATCACGTCCGCTGACAGGGTAAGTGTGTTCCAGGCGGAGGTTTCACCGGAGGTGGATGAAAAAGGAGATATTCCCACCATTGTCAGCTGTATCCGGGATATTTCAGAACTTAAGCAGAAGGAAAATGCGCTGGCCTGGGCCCAGGAACACTGGCAACATACCTTTGATTCCATTTCTGACTGGGTGAGCATTCTTGATGATGATTGCCGAATCCTTAAAACCAATGAAAGCAGTCAGTTCTTTATCCAGCAATCTCCCGAAGAGATTGTTGGCAGGCATTGCCATGATCTCATTGCAAGTTGTCTTCAAATTGAACCCTGTCCCCTGGAACAGGCCCTGGCAAAATCACAACGGGTGTCCCATGAGGTTCAGCAGGCAGATGGGAAGTGGTGGCTCATAACCGTGGACCCTCTTTTAAAAGAGGGGGAAAAGCCATGCCAGGCAGTTCATATTGTTCGGGATATCACCATGCTGAAGTTCCGGGAAAAACAAAACGTACAGTCCAAGAAGAATGCCGCTTTCAGGGTGCTGGCAGGTGGCATTGCCCACGATTACAATAATCTGCTGGCCGTTATCATGGGAAATCTTTCCCTAGCCATTGATTCTTTTTCAGGGGATGATGATCGCCTTTCATTTCTTAAAGAAGCCGAGGTTTCCGTTCGAATGGCCAGGGATCTGAGTCATAAGTTTCTGGCCATCTCCGGTTATGAGTACAGCCAGAAAAATATCGGCAAGCTCAATGATGCACTTAAATCAGCCGTGGGGGATCTTTCCCGCATTGAAAACCTTAAGGTGGTGATGGATATAGACACTGATCTGTGGCCAGTGAATTTTGATGTGGCCCAGATGGGGATCGTATTTCAAAATCTGGTGATAAATGCTGTGGAGTCCATGCCCCATGGGGGGAGACTTACCCTCCGGGCAAAAAATCACATGATGCCCCAGAATCTTTCCAGCATGAACTATTTTAAAACACCAGGGGGGGGGCGGTTTGTTAAGATCGATATAGAAGACACCGGTGCTGGTATTCCTGAGCAGATTCTGCCTAAAATTTTTGATCCCTATTTTTCCACCAAGCAGCGGGGGGTGCAAAAAGGTATGGGGCTTGGCCTTGCCGTGGTCAGTTCCATACTGGAAAGCCACGGGGGAACGATTTCTATTGATTCCCAGGTGGAAAAGGGCACCCGCATGTCGGTTTTAATACCCGCTTACGACCCCAAGCGGATGATTAATCTGTTTGGAGACAAGAAGGGCATAAAAAAGGAAGGTATCAAAATCATGGTGATGGATGATGAGATCGCCATGCGGAGGCTCATGGGGAACATCCTTCAGAGCGTGGGATACCGGGTGGAACTGGTGGAGGACAGCATATCTGCCATAAAGGCATTTACCGCTGCTGTTAAGGATGATGATCCCTTTGACGCCGTGATTCTGGACCAGATAATCTGCGGTGATATTTGCGGCAGCGACACCCTTAAAAAATTAAAAGATATCGACGGGACAGTGAAATCCATTGTGATTAGTGGTTCCCCCCACAGCCCCACCATGACAAATTATAAAGAATTTGGATTTGATTCGGCCCTTATAAAACCTTATACCCGCAATGAGGTCCATAGCCTGCTTCGCAAGTTGTTTTGAGGCTTTTATTTCCCTGGTTAGATCTTTTATCCGGACTGACTCTGACCTGAAAAAAGCAGATTCAATTCAGCTTTACCCGGGTCAATCGAAGGCTGTTGGCCACCACGGACAGGCTGCTCATGGCCATGGCCATGGCTGCCAGTATGGGATGGAGCTGCTGTAAAAATGCCGGTGCCCATGTCATGGGAGCCAGAACACCTGCTGCAACGGGAATCAGTACAATATTGTAGCAGAAGGCAAAAAACAGATTCTGTTGCACGGTACCCATGGTTTTGTGCCCGAGATCCAGTGCCCTTGGAATTCCCATGAGACTGCCGCCTGCCAGGATTACCTCTCCGGTTTCAATGGCCACGTCCGTGCCGGTGCCGATGGCAAAGCCCACCTGGGCCTGGGCCAGGGCTGGCGCGTCGTTAATTCCATCCCCCACCATGCCCACCTGTTTTCCCTCTTTCTGAAGCTGTTTGACAATGGTGGCCTTGTCCCCGGGCTGCACCTCTGCAAAAAAGGTGTCAATCCCGGCCTGGCTGGCAATGGCCTGGGCCGTCTGGGGATTATCCCCGGTGATCATGGCCACGGACAGGTGTTTTGCCTTTAAACGTTCAACAGCTTTCCTGGAATCTGGTTTCAGTTCATCGGTGACGGATATCAGCCCCAGGGGGGTGTTATCCCGTACCAGCACCATTACGGTCTTCCCCTGGTCCTGTAGATTTTTGATGTCACCGGCAAAGGACTTCATGTCCAGGCCTTCGGTGATGAACCACTGGGGGTTGCCCAGACGGTGATAAACTCCGTCGAGTAGAGCCGATACTCCGTGTCCTTCATGGGCCATGAACTGCTGTGGAGACATTAAGGGAAGATCTGCGGCCCGGGCTGCCTTGACAATGGCCTTTCCAATGGGATGTTCAGATCCCTTTTCCAGAGATGCTGCGCATTGAAGAAGCCTTTGGGTGGTGAATGAGATATCGGTTAGGGGAATCAAGTCCCCCACCACGGGTTTTCCCCGTGTGAGGGTACCGGTTTTGTCCAGAACGATGGTAGTTAGGCGTGTGGTATTTTCCAGGGATGCACTGCTTTTAAACAAAATGCCATGTTCGGCCCCCTTGCCGGTTCCTGCCATGATGGCTGTGGGAGTGGCAAGACCCAGGGCACAGGGGCATGCAATGACCAGAACTGCCACCAGCCGGATCATGGCCGTGACAGGATCTTCGGTGATGAAATACCATACGATCATGGTGATAAGGGCAATTAAAATCACCGAAGGCACAAAAATGGCGGCCACCTTATCGGCCAGGGCCTGTATGGGGGCTTTGCTGCCCTGGGCTTCCTGCACCATGCGGATGATCTGTGCAAGTACCGTATCCTGTCCCACCCGGGTGGCCTTCACCATCAACATGCCCTGGCCGTTGATGGTTCCCCCCGTCACCAGATCCCCCGGTTTTTTATCCACGGGCAGGGGTTCTCCGGTGAGCATGGATTCATCCACCGCAGACCCGCCGGAAAGAATTTGACCATCCACAGGAATACGTTCACCTGCATGTATCAGCACCTGATCATTGATCTGAACCTGGGAAATGGGGATTTGTTTCTCCTGCTCTGCCTTGACAATGGTGGCTGTTTTGGGTTGCAGCCCCATGAGTTTTTTGATGGCACCCCCGGTTTTGCCCTTGGTCTTTGCCTCCATAAGTTTGCCAAGTTTGATCAGGGTGATGATCATGGCTGCTGTTTCAAAGTATACATGGTCCCCCAGCCATGGCATGAAAAGAAGAAAAAAAGAATAAAAATATGCCACGGAAGATCCCAATGCCACCAGGACATCCATGTTGGCGCTTTTATTCATAATGCTTTTAAAGCCGCCCACATAATAATCCCAGCCGGTATAAAACTGCACCGGTGTTGCCAGGCACAGAAACAGCCAGTTCATAAAGGGGGCATGACTCCAGACCCCTGTCAGGGAGAAATCCCTTGCCATGCTCAATATAAAAAGGGGCAGTGTAAAAATGATACCCACCAGAAATTTTTGGGTCTGATCCTTTATTTCGTTTTCCTGGGCTGCGGTGTGTGCATCCTCTGCCGTGGTGAAGGCATCGGGAACAATGAGATGAAATCCTGCCTTCTCAATGGCGGCCGCCATCACCTCCACCGGGGCTTCGGAAGGGATGTGGGTAATGGATACCTGTTCCGAAGCAAAATTCACCGACGCCTTTATGACACCTGGGACCTTGCGGTTTAATATACGTTCAATGTTGGCCGCACAGTTGGCACAGGTCATGCCGGTAACGGGAAAGGAAACAGTTGTGGGTTTCATTGAATGAATCTCCTTTTATATTTCGGACTTGACCATGGCACCGGCCACGTTGGGGAGGGCAGATTATTTCCTGGTCCATGACCTTAGTACAATGTCGGATTTTGCTTTTAGCATGACTGGCTTTAAATATATCAGGACTGCAATGATCCGGGTGGCGCAGCATCCTGAATCTTAGCCTTGACTATGCACTGGCCTTATGCCCGTGGTAATCAACTTTGTTGATTATGCTGCGGGATAATTGATTTCTTTGAGTATGGCCTTAATTTTATCCACCGTCTGTGAATCATCAAATTCAACGGTAATGCTGTGGGCCATGGGATCACCCGTCACGCTTGTGATTCCTTTTTGTTCCAGCAGTTCATTCTTGATGGCATTGACACAGTGAACACAGCTGATGTTGGGAATGTTAAAGGTTTGTTTTTCCATGATGCACTCCTTTGGCGGTTTATTGTTCGGGGATGGTTGCAGTATTTCTAAAATTACCCTATTTTTCTGGTTTAAAATATACCATTGTCAGCTGGAGTCAATAAATATATACCACAAAGTGGCTTTTGCCAAGGATGTTGACTTGATGAGTTGAATCTTTGCCAAAGTGGCACAGAAATAGGGGCCTCTTATCGAGTAATAATTAATATTGAAATAAGGATGGATTACTTGTTATGGAAAAATCAGGCCGAATCCAGGAAAAATTGGAACGTCAGATGCTTGAAAGGCTTCAATATGAGTGGAAAAAAATTCATCATGATGTTGTATATGCAGATCATGCCCTGGCATCAGGCCTGACCCTGCCTTCCATTATACTGATGGATATGAAAGGCTGTCTGGGCCAATGGGTGCCGGATGTGCAGGAAATTCGTTTTAATCGCAGTCTGCTGATGAATGGCCGGTGGGACTCTGTTTGTGAGGTGCTGCGCCATGAAGTAGCCCATCAGATGGCAAGCTTGTATCCGGAATATCAGCTGCAGCCCCCCCATGGCGATATTTTCAAGGAATGCTGTCAAAAAATAAATGCCAATCCCCGGGCTTCGGGCACCTATCGGACTCTGGAGCAGCGGGTGTGGGAAGATACCGACAATGAACCTGACAAAATCATGGGTAAAGTTAAAAAACTCATGGGACTTGCCGCTTCAAAGAACAGATTTGAAGCAGCGGCGGCGGCAGCCAAGGCCAATCAGCTTATTTCCCGGTATAACATTGATTTGATTCGCCATGATAAACCCCGGCATTTTGAGTCTATCATGCTCACCGATCCGGTGCTGAAACGCAGTCAGTCAGCATGTCTGGCGGCGGTGATTTTGAATTCATTTTATTTTGTGGAGACGGTGTGGACCACTTCCTTCATGGCCTCCCATGGACGGACAGGGTATGTCCTTGAGATTACCGGAACAGTGACCAATATAAAGATTGCCGATTATGTGTTTCATTATATCTTAAAATATGCAGAATCCAGCTGGCGGGAATACAAAAAGGCTCATCCTTCCTGCCGGAGCAGATCCGGTTACATGAGCGGTGTGGTGGCGGGATTCAGGGAAAAACTTGAGGAACAGAGCAGAAGGACAATGACCCGGACAACGGATGGCCACGAATTAAAAGCCCTTGTTGCCATAGGGGACAAGCGCCTGGCCCGGCATTTTCGTATGCGATACCCCCGTATGCGAACGACTTCCTTCACCCACAGCAGTACCAGTCGTTCTGCCTACGAGTCGGGAAAGGAGCAGGGGCGAAGCCTTAATATTTCCAAGGGAATTGCCTCCCAGGGGGGCAATTCCGGCCGCTTGATCGGTAAATGAAAAAGTCAGATATTTACTGATATTGTGGTACAAGGGAGTCAGATTTGTGTTATTGGCGTTATTGACCATGGCCTGTTCAAATGCCAATACCACCGATAATGCCAGTAACGAAAGCCTGATTCTCCCTCAACACGCTGTCTTGATTGATTACTCGTCCTCGTCTTCTTCGGGATCAACCTCTGCCACCACCCGGTTTTCCAGGTATCCCATACCGGTGATGGATGTTTCCAGAACATCTCCAGGCTTCAGGTACACCTGGGGTTTTCTGGTAAATCCCACGCCGCTTGGGGTGCCGGTTAGAATGACGGTGCCCGGCAGCAACGTGGTGCTTTCGGACAGATAGGAGATGATTTCACCAATGGTGAAGATCATGTCCGAGGTGGAGCTTTCCTGCATTAATTTTCCATTCAACCGGCATTCAATGGTCAGAGACTGGGGGTTGGTGATTTCATCCGCCGTTACCAGAGTGGGACCCATGGGACAGAAGGTGTCAAAACTCTTACCTCTGACCCATTGATTGCCCCCGGCATGCTTCTGCCATCGTCTGGCTGAAATGTCATTGGCACAGGTATAGCCGAATATATAGTCCATGGCCTCATCGGGTGTCACATCTTTACAGGGTCTGCCAATGACCACCGCAAGCTCTGCTTCGTAGTCCACCTGGGGAGGATCAATACAGGAACGGGGAATGGTTATAACGTCCCGGGGACCGGTGATGGCCCCCGGATTTTTCATGAAAAGCACAGGATATTTAGGAATGGGTATACCGGTTTCTTTGGCATGGAGTCTGTAATTGAGTCCGATGCAGAAAATGGCGGTGGGATGAACAGGTGCCAGAATTTTCTGAACAGCCACTTTTTTATTGGTGGTGTCAAAGACATCGAAAATATTCCCTTTGATTATTCGGGCTGTGTCTCCGTCAAAAGCAAACCCCGTATGGAGCTCATCATCCATGTCCAAAAATCTGAGTACGTACATTTTCGGTCTCCCCTGCCTTTTTGTGTCTGTTAAGGCTTCAGCGCCTGTTGTTCGATAATTGATTCATAGTGAAAAATTTTTGTCTATCCCTATACTATTGTTTGACGGGTTTGTCATTTGAAATATTCAAAACTCGGCAATTCCATTGGGAGGCATTCCGGGAAAAAGTAGCTTAAATCACGATGGTACCTTTAAAAACAAGGGTGGCAGGCCCGGTTTTGTGCAGATGATTGGTTTGACGATCCCATTGGATACCCAGGTCCCCACCTGTCAGGTGTACCGTGACATCTGTTTGTATTTTTCCATTTAGATGGGCTGCCACCACGGCGGCGCAGGCCCCGGTACCACAGGCCAGGGTTTCTCCGGCCCCACGTTCCCACACCCGCATGTTTATTTCGTTCGGGTTTACAATATCGATGAATTCCACATTGGTTTTTTCAGGAAAACTGGGGTGGGTTTCAATGACCCGGCCGGTTTTTTCCACATCCACCTTTTTCACATCAGCCACAATCACCACGGCGTGGGGATTGCCCATGGAAACAGGTGTGAGATATAAGGTCTGCTCTCCCACAGTGAAAGGATGCTGAAGCTTGTCTGGTTCATCCGTGCAGAAGGGCACCCGGTGGGGTTCAAGAAAGGGTTCTCCCATGTCCACTCGGACGGCGGTGACCTGGTTTTCACTGTTAAGAATAACTTCCGGTGTTACCCGTCCTGCAGGGGTTTCCACATGAAACCTGGGCAGGGTCATGATGCCGGTTTCAAAGAGAAATTTTGCAAAGCAGCGCATGCCGTTGCCGCACATCTGGGCCTCGGAGCCGTCGGAATTGAAAATTCTGAACCGGATATCCTCTTTTAAGGAATTGAGAACCAGAATGATGCCATCGGCCCCGATGCCGAAATGTCGAGAGCACAGTTTTTCTGCCATGTCAGGGTAGGGCAGATGTTTTTCCAGGGCACCGGTTCTATCGTCTAAGATAATGAAATCATTTCCCAGACCTTCCATTTTGCTGAACGTCACTTCCATGATAGTAATCCTCTGCTGTTGGAATTCTTGGGTGGTACAAGTTTTGCTATTTACCATAATTTGTCAGGGGGTGGCAGATGCCATGAGCAGGCCTGACCCCACCCCAGCGTGGCCCATGTTGTGACCAAGCCCCCGAATTCTTTCTCAGGCGCATATCTTTAAAATGTGGAGAATTTCTTTACCCAGGATTTCCATCTGCCATTGCCGGGCACCGTTGATTTCCATAAGCTCCTGCTCCGTTGAGGGAGATATCATGGCGATGCTGGTTATCATGGCATTATTTATAAGGAATCCCGGTTCCATGCCGGTTTTTTTGCTCATCTCTTCCCGCATTCCCTTGAGCGCCCTGATTCTTCCAGAAATTTCAGGAATTACCTCCGGTGCTCTTTTCCGGGGATATGCCGGCAGTTCATCACTGGGAACAGAAAGTCCACCCTGAATGGCTTTAAGGCATTTGTCTCCGTACATGTTGATCTGCTTGGGGCTAAGGGCCTTGGACTGTTTAAGTTCCACAAGGGTGGCAGGGCGAAGAGTGGCCATGCGTGAAACGGGCTCTGCTCCCATGATTTTAAACAGGGGTAGATCTTTCTGACTGGCAATGTCCATGCGTACCTGGAGCAGATTTTCCAGAACCGCCAGGCTGCGGCGGGACATTTTCCCAGCACCCTTAAATTTCATGAACAGGGGATCAGTATTGTTGTTGTCATGTTTTACAAGGGTCTGCAGATAAAATTCTTCCTCAGCCCAGGCCAGTCTGCCGCAGTCTTCCAGCTTTTTTTTCAGAATCTGTGACAGTTCCAGAAGATGTGCCACATCATTGATGCTGTAGGCAATCATCTCTTCGGACAGGGGTCTTTTGGACCAGTCGGTTTTCTGGAAGCGTTTGTCCAGGCACAGATTGAAATGTTTTTTCAACAGTGCCGCAAGGCTGCGCCGCTGAATGCCAAGGAATCGACAGGCGATTTCCGTGTCAAAGAGGTTATGAATCCGGACATTAAAATCCCTTTCCATGCTTCTGATGTCAAAATCCGCCCCATGAAAAACCTTTGTAATTCCGGGATCTTCACAGAATAGTTTCAGAGGGGAAAAATCCGTGAGCACCAAGGGGTCAATGAGGATGTTTTCCGTGTCATCCGCAATCTGGATCAGGCAGACCTTTTCCTTAAAGTGATGCATGGAGTCCGCTTCAAGATCCATGGCAATGTGTTTTTTTGTTTTGAGCTTGTTACATATGCTTGCTAACTCCTCATCTGAGCTGATCAGCGTATACTCAATCATTTTTTTCTTGACCGTTTCAGGCAGTTGCCTTAGAGTTTGGGTTTTACACAAAGAATCGGCATAATACGTTTATGGACATTATGCCGGATTGAAATTCCTGTGTTTCCAGTGGATTTGACAGGAATTTATAAATAATTTTAATTGAACATTTTAACAATGGATTAAAATCATGATTAATATAACACTTCCTGATAATAGTATAAAGGCTTTTGAAGTCTTTCCCACTGGAATGGATGTTGCAAAAGCAATTTCCGAGGGATTTGCCAGAAATTGTGTGGCCATGGTCGTTGATGACAAGCCCATGGATTTAAGCACTACACTGACCCGGGACTGCAGTGTTAAGTTTATTACCACCCGGGATGATGAAGCCCTGGAGATTTTGCGACACAGTGCAGCCCATGTCATGGCCGAAGCAGTGCAAAACCTTTACGAGAAGGCCGCCCTTACCATTGGACCTGTGGTGGAGGACGGTTTTTATTATGATATTGACATGGACCCGGTATCTGAAGAGGATTTTCCGGCCATTGAGGCTGAAATTCAGAAGATTATCAAGGCCAAAAAAACCTTTGAACGCAGTGTGGTGTCCCGGGATGAAGCCCTTGCCCTGTTCAAGGACAATCCATACAAGGTGGAACTCATCGAAGCCCTGGAGGACCAGGAAATTTCCCTGTATCGCCAGGGGAACTTTGTTGATCTGTGCCGGGGACCCCATATCCCCCACACCGGTATGATCAAGGGCTTGAAGCTCATGAAAACCTCCGGGGCCTACTGGCGGGCCGACCAGACAAGGCAGCAGCTCCAGCGTCTCTACGGCACGGCTTTTTTTGACAAAAAGGAACTCAATAAATACCTTCATCTCATTGAAGAGGCCAAAAAACGTGATCATCGAAAGATCGGTACCCGGATGGATCTGTTTAGTTTTCACCAGGAGGCCGCAGGCATGCCTTTTTTCCATGCTAGGGGCATGGACATGTGGAATGTGCTGTTGGACTATTGGCGGGAGGCCCACAGGGAAGCTGGATATGTGGAGACCAAAACCCCGGTGATGCTGAGCCGTCACCTGTGGGAAAAGAGTGGTCACTGGGAAAATTACCGGGAAAACATGTACACCTCGGTGGTGGATGAAGAAGAATATGCCATCAAACCCATGAACTGTCCCGGTGGCATGCTGCTCTATAAAACCGGTTCCCACTCCTACCGGGATCTGCCTCTGCGGGCCGGAGAAATCGGTCTGGTTCACCGCCATGAACTGTCCGGTGCACTGTCCGGTCTGTTTCGGGTCCGGGCCTTCCATCAGGACGATGCCCATATTTTCATGACCCCGGATCAGATTGAGGATGAAATCCTTGGCGTGCTTCAGCTTGTGGAAAAGGTATACAGTCAGTTCGGCCTCGGGTTTCATCTGGAATTATCCACCCGCCCTAAAAAATCCATTGGTTCCGATGAAAAATGGGAACAGGCCACCAACGGATTGAAGAATGCCCTGGACAAGTATGGTCAGGAGTATCTAATCAATGAAGGAGACGGTGCCTTTTATGGTCCCAAGATTGATATTCATATAAAGGATGCCCTTGGCCGAACCTGGCAGTGCGGAACCATTCAGCTTGACATGGCCCTGCCCGAACGATTTGACCTTACCTACAAAGGGGCCGACAACGAAAAGCATCGCCCGGTCATGATTCACCGGGTGATTTACGGCTCCATTGAACGGTTTTTTGGTATTCTGGTGGAGCATTTTGCCGGAAAATTTCCCCTGTGGCTGGCGCCGGTCCAGGCGATTCTTCTGCCGATAAATGACGATCTCAATGATCACGCACAAAGTATTCAAAAAGAAATGGCCACCCTTGGTATTCGGTGCGAAGTGGACAAAAGAACCGAAAGCCTTAAAAAGAAAATCCGGGAGGCCCAGCTCAATTATGTACCCCTGATTATCACCGTTGGGGAAAAGGAAAAAGAGTCAAATACCCTGTCGGTGCGAACCCTGGATGGAAAGGTCCGCATGGGATTGACCATGGAAGATTTTTCACAGGTTGTATTGAGGCATATCAAGGAAAGAACCCTGGATGCACAGCTGTTTTAATAGACATGCCCTTGTTTACCGGTGGCCCCTGGTGATTTACTGCGTGATGATTTTTGTACAGTCATGCTTTCCCTCACCTGAGGTCATCAGGCATATGCACTGGTCGGACAAGTCACTGCACCTGGTTGGCTATGCCCTTCTTGGGGGATTGACGGTGCGCATGTTCAAGCGTGAGCTGCCCGGGCGAAGTGTCTGGAAGATCATCTGTATGGTGGTGGTGGCATGTACGCTTTACGGGGTGTCCGATGAGCTTCACCAGGCCCTGGTTCCCGGCAGGCATGCCGATATTATGGATGTTGTGGCGGATATGGCGGGAAGTGCCTTAGGCGCGGTGTTGTTTTGGCCGGACCTGCCTGGGATTGACAGGCCCGTTTCTAAAAAAGTTGATGCGCCATGAGTGGACGCATTCCCATGGCCGATGGGTTCAGCCTTGCGTTATTGGCATTATCGGTGGTGCTGGTGTTTGCACAGGCTGTGATCAATAATGCCAATAAGATAAGCCTGATCCCGTTGACCTGAAAATCAGCATATAATGTGATGAAGGTGCAGTTAAAATGGGAATGCACCCCCTTGGGGCTGTTTTTTCTGGTCAGGGCTATTTAAAAAATTGTGTTTTGGAGGTGACCTCGGCCTTGACCTGGTTGAGGGTTTCTGTCAGGGTTTCAATGACATTTTCCCGGATATCGCCTCCCACCACAATGTACATGACATCATCGCCTACCTTCAGTACCTTTTCTTCGGCAATTTCCACGATGACATCCACAATACCCGGTTTATTTTTCTGGGTATCCACAATCTCTTTCAGCCTGTCATGGTTCACGCTTACCTTCAGGCCCGTTACCTCCTGACCTTCCCTGGAAGTGGCCCGTACCACACCGTTGTGGCATAAAATCATGCCGGCTTTGTGGTAATCCGGGTGGGCTTTTAGTCGGTTGATCATCTCTTGAACATTCATGGTCTCTTCTCCTTAATAATCATATCATGTCGGCCTTCCGACATAATGAACAGTTAAAATGTTAATACGTCGCTTCCAGCAGCCATCCGATCCGGTCCGGATGGCCGTTGGGGCTCTGTTGTCGAAATCCACATATCCTGTTGGACACAACGAAGATAGGGTCGTAGACGTGGAGCCAAATGGCATTATGCCGCCCCTCCCCCGACGGGCAATGGTCCCGGACCGGAACTGTAGACAGCTCGATTGTCCGATTCCTATTGCCCATCGGGGGAGGGCGGCTCTGCTGAGGTTGCCTTGGAGGCTGCCTTTTCATATAAAATCCACGTGGCAGTAACCGCCTGCCACAACGAATAATGAAAAAGTAGTTGCCGTTAACACCCAGCACCCAGTACCCAGCACCTTCTTTTTCATATAAAAAAGAAGAACCATTAATATTTAAGCAGATAAAGATAAAAATTAACATAAGAACTTTTTCAGGAATAGTAAAGTCAATGGGTCCATCTAAGGACTTGCCCGGGTGAATAAAAAGTGATAATTGTTCAATTCGGTGGCGATGCCACATCGCCGGAGGGGAAACCATGGAACAGGATGTTTTTTTATGAAAAGAGAGAGAACCATCTTCACCGCAGAAGATATAGAACGTGCCATAACCCGGATGTCCTATGAGATTATTGAGGCCCACAAGGGGGTAAAAGACATTGCCCTGGCAGGGATTCTCACCCGGGGAGATTCTCTGGCAAAGCGGATTCAGCAAAAGATCGTGCAGCTGGAAGGAATAAAAATTCCCATGGGGCACATGGACATTAATCTCTACCGGGACGATTGGACCCGCATCAGCCATCATCCCATTGTCCGGCCTTCAAAAATGCCCTTTACCGTGGATGACAAGCAGGTGATTCTGGTGGATGATGTCCTGTTCACCGGCAGGACCATCCGGGCCGCCATGGATGCCCTCATGGATTTTGGTCGTCCCCCCCGCATTGAGCTTGCCGTGCTTGTGGATCGGGGGCATCGGGAGTTGCCCCTCCAGGCCGATTATAAGGGAATCACCGTGGCCACCCTGCACAGTGACACCGTCAATGTTTTTTTAAAGGAGCATGACGGTGAAGACAGGGTGTTCATTGAACAGGATGATTGATAAACAGGATAATTTATTGTGAGTACATTACTGCATAAGAAAGAAACACCCCGGAACATCCGTGTGGCCATTGTATCGGTTTCCACCACCCGGGGAATCGCTGAGGATAAAAGCGGTATCTGGATGAAAAAGGAAATTAAAAAAGAAGGGTATGAGACCGTGGTGCACCATGTGGTCACCGATGAAATTGATGCCATTCGGGACATGGTGAACCATGTGGTGAGCGATGTGGAACCCCATGTTATCCTCATGTCCGGTGGCACGGGTTTAAGCCCCCGTGATGTCACGGTGGAGGCGGTTTCTGCTTTGTTTGACAAGGAACTCACCGCCTTTGGCCCCTTATTTGCCCAGCTCAGCTTTGAGCAGATTGATTCGGCGGCGATTATGTCCCGGGCCACGGCCGGGATTATCAAAAATACCATTATTTTTTGTATGCCCGGAAGTCTTAACGCCTGTAAACTTGCCTGCGGCAGTCTTATTTTTCCGGAGCTTGGGCATATGGTAAAACATCTGTCCGAAGCCCCCTGATTTAGTTTTATTGTATCCTTACCCGGCATGATCATAATTCCGGTTTCGTGTTGTCGCCTTTTGCATCCGGCATTTAACAACAATGCCGATACCATCTCCCGGCTTCTATTTACATGTGGCCTGTTTTTTGATCAAGCTCCCCATAACCTGAAAACATGAGGTGAATTATGGAAGCACTTGACGCATTACTTGACCAATGGGAAGACACTGAAACACAAACTCGCAAGGCCTTTGTGGCCATTAAAGAACATATCATGGCCATGGAGGACGTTACCCTGGAATTCAATGCCCGGCCCGGTGTGAGTTATTCCCTGCGACCCCGGCATAAAAATCAGACCGATAGAAAACTGTTTGCCATGGCCGATGTCATTGATGACGATCCTGCAGAACGCTGGCTGTCTGTATGTTTTTATGGTGATATGATTACTGACCCAGATGAGGTGGGAGATCTTATTCCTGAAGGTTTGCTGGGAGAAGACGGCTACTGCTTTGACCTTGATGAATATGATGAGGATGCCGTGGCATATATCAAGGCCCGTCTCACGGAAGCCTTTGAATCTGCAGCATCCTGAAAACCGATGACTCGACGATCCCCCTCTTTTTTCAGATAGGACTGAAGCCCCATTGGTCTATAAATGGTGTCCAGTGGCCGAAGGTATAATTAAGTTCTGAAAAATGGGATCATCACGGGTAGAATCTCAGGTGGAGGAGAAGACCATGCCGGTGTGCCTCCTCCGTTTCTGATGGGAAGTCATGGCTTGACATGGCAGTGTAAATAACACCAATAAGCCAAGCCTGACCCCAATTTTGTCACACCTTGAAGCGGATATTTAAGATGTCTCCGTCTTCAACTGTGTAATCCTTTCCCTGGACATACATTTTCCCCGCCTTTTTAAGTTCGGCTTCGGAGCCGTATGTCATGAGCTCATCATATTTTATGACTTCGGCCCGGATAAATCCCCGCTGGAGGTCCGAATGAATTACCCCGGCAGCCACGGGAGCCGGAGAATTTTTTCTCACCAGCCACTGTCTTACCTCGTCTTCACCCACGGTGAGAAAAGAGATAAGACCCAGGGCCTTGAGACACAGTCGGGTCAATACTCCCAGGGCGGTTTCTTTAATGCCCATGTCCGCCAGAAATTCAGCTTTTTCTTCCTCATCGTCCAGAAGGGCAATTTCTGATTCCACCTTGGCCGATACCAGCATGGCCTCCATGGCCTGGCTTTCACACGGGGCCTTGAGACGTTCCAGCAGGGCGGTGTCTCCCAGATCATCTTCGGAAACATTCACCGCCAGGATCATCTGTTTGCGGGTGATAAAGGGGTAACTTCTGATCAACAGCTCCTCGTCATCAGAAAGGTCCAAGAGTCGAAGGGGTTTTTCCTGTTCCAGATGGGCCTGCATTTTTTTCATGAGTATAAGTTCTTTCTGCTGATCCTCATCTTTTTTCTTTTTTACCATTTCTTTAATGCGTTCAATGCGTTTTTCCACAAAGATCTGGTCGTGCATCAGAAGTTCTCCATTGACCATTTCCGTGTCTCTCAATGGGTCAACAGATCCTTCGGCATGGTAGATGGCATCATCTTCAAAGGCCCTTACCACATGGCAGATGGCATCCATGTCGGCAATGTCCCGGAAAATGTCTCCCCGGGCTATATTTTCCTGTTCCATTCTGGGTAACAGTACCAGATCAATGCGAGCCCGGACCTCTTTTTTGGGCCGGTACATATTGACCATGTTGTCAAAACGTGAGTCCAGGATATCCGCAACACCGGGTATGGGTTTGGGAGCCCCCCCCTGTTCTTTGAGTTCACTGCCCGTCAATATCTGGAACAGAGTCTTTTTGCCGGTTTGTGCCAGTCCAATGATTCCAAGTTTCATTATATTATTTTCCTTATCCTTAATTGCTGGTCTGTTCTTTTTTTTATATGAAAGAGAAGGTGCTGGGTTTTGGGTACTGGCTATTAACAGCAACTACTTTTTCATTGTTCGTTGTGGCAGGTGTTTACTGCCATGTGGGGTATAAGAGCTTCAGATTTTATTGAATTAGTGTTTATCAAGTCCGGGGTGCAGGATTTAAGATGTCTGCATCAGTCCCTGAAGGTTTGCTGAATTTTTTCCACGGCTTCTCGTTCCTGAATCAAAATATCTACACAGGTTTCATTTAAACGGGTACCTGACAATCTTTTTAGTTCGACAAAGGCATCATCGTTGGTCCAGGCAGGCTTATATGAGCGTTTACTGGTGAGGGCATCGAAGATATCCGCCACGGATACAATCTGTGTTTCAATGGGGATTTCATCGGCTTTCAACTGGTTGGGATATCCCTTGCCATCAATGGTTTCATGATGGCTTTCGGAAATATTACGCAGCAGGGAAATGTGCTCAAAGGATTGTAATCCCATCTGTTCCACAATGGTGTCAATGATATCCCGCCCTTTGGAAGCGTGGGTTTTCATGATCTGCCATTCTTCATCATTGAGTTTGCCGGGTTTGAGCAGAATATGATCGGGAATGCCGATTTTTCCGATGTCATGCAGCGGGGCAAACAGGAACAGATGTTCAATGGTTTCGTCGTTTAAGTTATATTTCCCGGAGGGAGCCAGCTGCTGGGCGATCAACCGTGAATATCGTGCCATTCGCTCCAGATGATTCCCCGTTTCCGGATCTTTGTAGCTCACAAGGTTCAAGACACTTTTAAAAGCCCCAATCATGGCCTGTACGGAGTTGAGTTTATTCACAATAAGGCAGTTTATTAATTTTGAAAAAATATTTAATGTGGGAATACAGTCCATGGTGAAACTGTTTTTACGGTAGGAGTTAAAAAAAATAACCCCCAGAAATTTTTCCGAGTCCATCATGGGTACTGCATAACTGGACCCATAACCATGGTCCGCAATTTTCCGGGTATGTTCTTTGGTACCATGTTTGAATAAATCCAGATCATTTACCAGCCGGGGTTTCTGTAATGTCTGCAGCTGTTTCAGGGAAGGTGCATTTTCCAGATTGCAGCTATAAGCACTGACAGGGTTGTCCGGACTGCTGTAAATAAAGGACTTAAGCCCCTGCATCCCGGCGTCGTAGAGTATTGCAGAAATTCTGTCAACGAAATTACACTGTTCTTTCAGGGCACTGTGAATGCTTTGGATTTTGTCGTTGAAGCTGCGGTTGGTGTGCAGGTTCTCCAGCAGGTCATTGGATAAAAAAATTTCCTCCATATTGTCTCCCTGATTTAGATGGATGGGCTGATCTCAAGCATATTCACAAATTCCATGGGGGGTTTACCACAATTTGCATATGATGTCACCCCCGGGTGTGGATGCTGTGGGCTGCCAGCTGGAAGTGTCAAGGGCATCCCGTTGTTTTATCTTCATACATGTTTAAACGATCTGCTGCAAAGCCGAATTCAACTCCTGAATCATAAACGGTTTGGCAACCACACCGGAGAATCCATATGATTTATAATCTGCCATCACCGGGTCATTGAAAAATCCGCTGGAGACGATGACCTTTGCATGGGGGTCAATTTTTAGTATTTCCTTTACCGCCTCTTTTCCCCCCATTCCGCCTGGAATGGTCAAATCCATGATAACTGCATTGAACTTATCATGTTTTTTCATGGCGTCCAGGTACTTTTCCTGGGCCTCAACCCCATCTTCGGCAAAATCAGGCTCATAACCCATATGCTTTAACATGTCCCCCACAATGTTTCTTATCATCTCTTCATCATCCATTATCAGCACTTTCCCCCGGCCTTTTAACAGTGCCTCCGGGACCTGTTCTGGTTGCTCAATGGTTTCATGAATTTCATCCCTGGAGGCAGGCAGATAAATATGAAAAGTACTTCCCTTTGCCTCCTGGGATTGTACGGAGATGAATCCATCATGTTTTCCAATGATGGAATGGGCTGTGGCAAGCCCAAGTCCGCTTCCTGTGGTTTTTGTTGTGAAGTAAGGATCAAAAATGGATTGCAGATTTTTTTTGGCAATGCCTGTGCCATGGTCCTGGATGCTGATTTTTATGTACGGTCCAGGTGGAAGCGGTGTGCCAAATGTTTTTTCCGGGAGAATCTCTATATTTTCCCCTGTTATCATGACAACACCTCCTTCTGGCATGGCATGGCTGGCATTGATGACAATATTGCTTATTACCTGGTTAATCTGGCCTTCATCCACATTCACAGGAAATAATTCCGGTGTAATGAAAAATGTATAGCCCACATTGGAACCTCTTAGAGTAAAGATAACCGTCTCTTTAACAAGTTCAATGATGGACATTGTTTTCTTTACAGGGCTTCCCCCCTTGGAGAAGGTGAGCAGCTGTTTGGTAAGATCCCTTGCTCTGAAACAGGATTTTTCAGTATCTATTAAAATTTTTGATATCTTATTGTTTTTTTTTGCATGTATCTGGGCAAAGGATAAATTGCCGATGATGATACTTAAAAGATTGTTGAAATCATGGGCGATACCACCGGCAAGCACCCCCGTGGATTCGAGTTTCTGCACCCGGATAAGATCTTCTTGCATTTTTTCTTTTTCGTCTATTTCCCTTTGAAGACGTTTGTTTGAGTCCATCAGTGCTTCAGTGCGTTTTTTTACCTTTTTTTCAAGATCTGCATTGAGTTGTGCCAATGCACCGTTTGACTTTTCAAGGGCGGCATTGACCCTTTTTAATTCCGTATTGGCATTTGCAAGCTTTATGGCGGAATCTGCCTCGGTTTTCACTGCATTTTGAAGGGCCGTATTATTTTGAAGCAGGGTGTCGGACATTTTATTAAAAACCGTTCCCATTTCACCGATTTCATCATTGGATGGAAGATCCACCTTGATACCCAGGAGCCCATTGTCCAGTTTCTGCATTGAATCTTTCAGGGTTAAAACCGGTTTGATAATAAAACAAGATAATAATGTGCGCAGAAGTAATGAAAAAAAAAGCGTCAATACAACAAAGAAAATAACAAAAAAAATGGTGATGCGATGCAATTGCTGGTTGGTCTTGCTGGAATCATAATATAATTTTATATATCCCAGTTGTTCCCCAATGACTTTAATGGTCGATGCGTAGGAACTCATATTTTTATTGGTTTCAAGGCGCTTGTTAAAAACAGAGTTTTTATCCAGGGTTTGCATTTCATCTGTGAAGAGTCTTTTTATAAAATCTGTTCCCGATGAGTGCAGTAACACTCCTTGGTTATTGTATATGCCCACTCCGGCAATGCCTTTAACCTTTAAGATATCTCTGACGGATTCATGCAGTGCCATTTCTTGTGATGCAAATATCTCATTTGCAATATCTTCTCTGTTTTGTTCAACGACAACACTTAAAAGCGTATGGTTTTCATCATATTTTTGTTCCAGAAGTGTGTTACCTGTGAAGTACAACATAAAGCAGCACACCATGGCAAATATAAGGCATGAGGTTAAAACAATGGTGTTGATTTTAAGGGCAAGGCTTGCTGTTTTTATTTTTTCATTCATCCATTTTTCTCTTATCTTTTTACTCATCTTCTCTTTTTGCTCAATGATTTGGTTTCTGGGGCCTGATCCCTGACTTTGAGCTCTTCCCCAATTGGCCCATGTTGTAACCAGATCTGAATTTTGCCCTGGTTAAGCGGTGGGTTGAAACCTGCTGAATCACCTGTGAGCAAGTCCAGTTAATCTATTGGGGGACGGGAGAAATGGTTTCAAAATATTTGATTTTGCCATTGTTAATCTCATTGATGACCGCATTTTTTACAGGATTTCGGTTTTTATCAAAAATTATTTTTCCGGTAATACCGTCAAAGGGGGGCGTTTTTTCCAACGCATCCCGGATTTTATTTCTGTCCATGGTATTTGCCCGTTTCATGGCATCTGCCAATAGAAACACCGCATCATGGGAAAGTGCAAAGGCCGAAGAAATTTTTTCCTGGGTCGGGTGCTCTTTTACAAAGGCATGGGAGATGGGCGTGTCAGATGCTTCTGACCAATGTGTGCAATAATAGCCCTTTTTGATCTCCTGGCCACCCTTTGATAAAAAACTTTCCGTGTCCCAGTCATCGCCCCCCAGGAAAACCGATTGGATGCCGTAAAGTTGTGCCTGTTGTGCCAGAAATCCACCTTCGTCATGGCCCGAAAAGAAAATCACCTCGGGATTGTGTGCTTTTGTCTGTAAAAGAAGCTCTTTATAATTCTTAAGGTCAGGTTTGTATGATGCTGTGAATAAAATTTTGCCTCCTGAACCCTCAAAGATTTTTTGAAATTCCCGGGACAGGCCCATGCTGTAATTGCTGGTGATATTTGTAAATATCACTGCAGACCTTGCCTTTAAATCCTCAAGGGCAAACTGGGCCATTACCTGACCCTGAAAAGAGTCAATAAAACAGACCCGGAATATATAATTCCCTGTTTTAGTTACCTCTTCATTGGTTGAAATATTGGTGATCATGGGAATGCCTGCAGCCTGGGCCACCTTGGCAATGGCCAGGGAATGGACACTCCAGTCCGCTCCGATGATGGCGGTCACATTTTGGGAAACCGCTTTGTCTGCGCTGATCTTTGACCCAATGGGTGTACTTTTATTGTCAAAAACATATAGCTTTATCTTTTTGTCTGCAATACCCCCTGCTGCATTGATGTGATTTACGGCACAGATAACGCCTTCAAGTGAAGGTTTATTTGAGTCTGCCGCGTTGCCGGTTAATGCAAAAATTGTCGCTATGTTGATGGTGTCCTCTTTGACTGATTTTACAAATCGGGAGGTACCTTTATCAAATTGAACAATCACCACTTCCTTGCCCATGGGATTACCTTCTCCATCAAAGGTTATATTCCCGGTTGCCCCATGAAAGTCAACGGTTTTTGCCAGTGCGTCCCGAATTCTTTTTTTATCAAGGCTGCCCACCGCTTGCACGGCCCGGGCAAAAAGTCCCACTGCGTCATAGGTCAAAGGGATGTCTGAGTTATATACAGGGCTGTTATTAAATTTTTCATGGAATAAGGCTTTGAGATGCCGGGATTCCGGGTAGGGAAAGTCTGTGTGCCAGTTGGCGGCGGTATAATTGCCGTTTAAAGCATTTCCTGCATAATTAAACATCTCTGTTGTCCAGGCATCGCCCCCAAGAAAGGTGGTTGTAATGCCCATGTCCACAGCCTGTTTGATCACAAGGGCACTGTCCCTGGAATAACCGGGGATGAAGACAATATCAGGATTTAATTCTTTCACAGTTGTAAGAAGTTTTGTAAAATCAATGCTTCTGCCTTTGTAGCACCCCTGAAGCAAGACCTTGCCGCCTTTTTTGATAAACCATTTTTGGAAAAAATCAGCCAGGCTCAGGCTGTACTGCTCATTGATGTTCTGTAAAATCACGGCGGTACTGGCGTGAAGATCTTTTATGGCAAAATCTGCCATGGTTTTTGCCTGGAGTTCGTCTGTGAAGCAGACCCGGAAAATATAATCACCCGTTTCCGTAACCTTTGGGTTTGTTGAAACAGGTGTGATCATGGGAATACCAGCCGCTTGGAGCACTGGTGCCATGGCAAGGGAATGGGAACTCCAGGAGGCACCAATAACACCGGTCACCTCCAGGCGTATCGCCTCCATGGCCGCAGCTTTTGATCCAAGTGAAGAACTTTTATTGTCAATGAAAATCAACTCCACCGGTCTGCCCAGCAGTCCGCCTTGCTGGTTTATCTCATCAATCGCCATGGTTGCTGCCTGGCCCATGGCCACGTTGTCTTTAGCCGCTATTCCAGATTTTGAATAAATAACGGCTATTTTTGCAGATTCAAATGCCTGTGCGCTTTGATTTGGGCAAAGGATACAAAACAGACAAAGCAATGTCCATACGGTTTTTGAGCCCATGGTCGTCACCATCCTTGCATGTGAGGGGCTTGGTCATAAGATGAGGCACTCGTCATCATTCTTGGGTTAACGGGGCCAGGATTGTGTTATTGGCGTTATTGCCCATAGCCTTTGCAAACGCAGAAACCATGGATAATGCCAATAACGCAAGGCTGATCCCTCCCCAGGGTGCCCCCGGTGGTGACCAAGCCCCATGTGAGTATAGATTTACAGCCGTTGACCCTTTCTATGATCAAGGCCACGTAGCTTATTCCACATGTACAATTTCAATTTTGTTTCTGGGACACAGATCATAGAGATCTGAGCGCATGTCATGCAGGGGCCGTACCGTTGCCACATGTCTCTGCTGGGACAGGGATGACAGGGCAAGTTCCGACACCACCACGGCCTCCACATTGGGATCTGCCTCTCCTTCTATGCCCTTTTCCGGAAAGGAAAAATCACTGGGTGTAAGAATGGCCGCCTGGCTGTAGTTCAAAAAAGAACCCGAGGGGGTGAGCATGTTGCCCACGCTGCCGGTCATGACCACATAGGTGAAATTTTCAACCGCCCTTGCCTGGGCGCAATGCCGCACACGGTAGTAGGCCTTTTTTTCTTCGGTGAAAAATGGAACAAAGATGATTTCCGCCCCGGCAAGGGTAAGAAGGCGGGATACCTCCGGAAATTCAATGTCATAACATACCTGAATGGCAATCCGGGCCAAAGGGGTGCGAAAGATCCGGATGGCGGTGCCCGGTTCAATGCCCCCTTCATTGCGCTCCGCCGGTGTGATGTGCAGTTTATCCTGGGTATAGACATTGCCGGTGGGGGTGAACAAATGGGCCGTGTTGTAGCATTTTCCCTCCCTTATTACGGGGTGGGAGCCGCCGATGATATAAATATTGTACTTCCGGGCAAAGCGTTTGAACATCTCTATATAGCGATCCGTCAATGTGGCCAGGGCCAGAGTGGCTTCCTTCATGGACATGCGCGGGTGATAACTTAACAGCTGATAGGTGAAGTACTCTGGAAACAGCAGAAAATGGCAATGATAGGAATCGGCGGTGTCCACAAAGAATTCAACACTGCGTTCCAGGTCCTCAAAGGTCTGGATGGGCCGCATCTGGTATTGGGCACCGCACACCCGGACCCGGCGGGCCTGTATCTTGGGAAATACTGCGGAGGTGATTCTCTTTTTGGTTACATTATATTCCGGGTTGGGCATGACAAGAAAGGTGGAGTAATTCAGGCTTGCACGATCAATGGTTATGTCCAGCTGAACTTTTTTTACATGGTATCCGGCTTTCAGGTGGGCATTCAGTGCAGGATCGTGGAGCTCTCCCTGTACCACCTTTTCCACATATTGTTCCGCTGTCATCTTTCCAGCATGATTCTTGTAACCGGAAATCCTGCCATAGGCTATCATCTGCTTTAAGTTGTATCGTTTCAGGAGACTGCGTCGGCGTTTGTACAGAAGCATGGCCACCCCCCGGCGCTGGAAGTCGGGGTGAACGGCAATATCTGCACCATAAAGGGTGTCTCCGTCGGGGTTATGGGTGCTGAAGGTGCCAGCTCCGGTCAACTCATCCACATCGTACCAGAAATCATCATCAATGCTCACAATAAGTGATGTTGCATAACCCACAACCCTGTCACCGCACATGGCCACAAACTGGCCCTGGGGAAAGGTGGCAAACTGCATTTCATAGTGGCGTGCCGAGAAGATGAATTCTTCGGTATAATCATGGTAGGTGGCTCTGCTGCATTCAATGATCTGTGGAATGTCTTCTTTTCGCCATTTGCGGGTTGTGATTTTGGTTTTAGGTTTGTTCAAAGTAAGTATGTCCTTGTTCTTTCAATGGGATGTGATGGTAACTTCCTTATTTTAACTATCTTATCATTGCCGGAAACGGTTCACAATATTTATATCTGGTCTGCTATTTCTTTTTGTCATGAGTGTTAGATTCCGCAATAATAATGATCAGACAAATTACTGACATGCAGTGGGGTAAGTTTATGAATACCTGAACTTGCAATTCAGTGTGTCAGCCTTCTTTAAGAGAAAAAATCTCCTGATCGTTGACATATAAATATGATACTGTCATATTTATACTTATAAAGAGAAAAAATTTCCTAAATAGGTGCGATTGTGATAATTTCATTTGAGATAGAAAACTGGATGGCCTTCAGGGATATAACCCAACTTACAATGGTTGCCAGCAAAGAACGCCAGCACAACCAACGGGTCGTGCGTATTCCCAAATACCCCATAAGAATTTTACCGGTCACTTCCATTTATGGTGGCAATGCATCCGGTAAATCCATCTTTCTAAAAGCGCTTGGTTTTGCGCAAAACTTTATAATAAACGGATTAAAACCCGAAGAAAAGATTCCTGTTGAACCATATCGGTTAAATCCGGACTATAGAAATAAGCCGACAAAATTCAGGTTCGAACTTTTGATTGATGAACAAATTTATGAATACTCTTTTTCTGTAACCCGTAACACCGTGCTGGAAGAAAAACTTGTCAAAATTACAAGCAGCACTGAAAAAGAATTGTTTTATCGTCAAAGTGTTGAATCTATTGAATTTCACAAGGCTTTGCCAAAGCAGGATTATTTGAACTTTGCATTTCATGGGACACATAAAAACCAATTGTTTTTAACGAACAGTGTTCTGCAAAAGATCACTACTTTTAAACCTGTTTTTGATTGGTTTAAGAGCAAGTTGCTTTTAATTGGCCCTTCTGGACTATCCGGTCCTTTTACCTCATATATCCACGGAAAAGATTCATCACTTAAAACCATCAACAACTCATTACACAATTTTGACACCGGTATTCTACATCTGGAAGGAGAAGTTATCCCTTTAGATACTTTAAAAATCGATGAGGCGTCTTTGGATCAACTAAAAAGAAGCGTCAGTGAAGATTCAATAGTGGAAATAATGAATCCTGATCGAACAGAGAGGATAACGCTATATGAAGAGAATGATCAAATAGTTGCTAAAAGGTTGGTTTCATACCACCGCCAATCTGATGGGAGTAAAGTTAAATTTGAAATGGTAGATGAATCTGACGGAACAAGACGGCTTATTGATTTATTGCCTGGCTTTCAAAGCATGTCGTCAGAAAAACCTGACAGGGTGTTGGTCATCGACGAATTAGACAGGAGCCTGCACTCCATGTTGACAAGGCAATTGATTAACAATTTTCTGCATAATTGTAATAATAATACCCGATCCCAACTGCTCTTTACCACCCACGACCTGCTTTTAATGGATCAAAATATTTTCAGGCGGGATGAAATGTGGATGATGGAAAGAGATCATGAAGGTGTGTCTCGTATGGTTTCTTTTGCCGAATTCAAAGATGTCAGATCTGATAAAGACATCCGCAAAAGTTATCTTCAGGGCAGACTTGGAGGCGTGCCTAAAATTCTTATTGATCAATGCTTGATCATGAATGGTTTAGAGGCCCGATAGCGCATGGGAAAAATAAGGCAGTTCAGACGCCCTCTGGGTATCCGGAGGTATAATAAAATTTTTATAGTAGCGGCGGAAGGTGATAAAACAGAACCCCAATATTTCAAGATGATGAACACCATCAATACATCGGTGATTCATTACAAATGCCTTAAGAATCTTCATGGCTCATCGCCCAAGCAGATCTTGAAGGTAATGAAGGATCACATCAAAGCCAACGGCCTGGACAAAAGAGATGAGGCCTGGTTGGTTGTTGATAGGGATGATTGGAGCGAAGATCACCTGAAAACCTTGCTTGCATGGACCAAAGAGAAAAAAAACTATCACTTAGCGCTGAGCAATCCAAAATTTGAATACTGGCTTTTATTACATTTTGAGGATGGGACAGGGATTACATCTTCCCAGCATTGTTCTGAGAAATTGAAGATTTACCTTCCCCATTACAATAAAGATATTCAGGAAAATAAAATCAAGCCCCGGATACCCGATGCTGTTTTGAGAGCCAAAAGGAAGGATACACCCCGGTGCAAGACCTGGCCAAATCAGAATGGTAGTACTGTTTACAGGTTGGTTGAACAGGTTTTTTTGTCAGGTAGATAAATTCTCTAGTTAACTCAGTTATGCGGGCAATGAAATACCCAGTTTCAATCCACGCACAATAAAAAATGGGAATTTGCCCCCTGAAAATGCCTTGACGCAAAAAACAACAATGTTAACCCCACAAGATAAGCTTTCTGAATTTCTGGTCCTTTGAAGAAAAGCCTGCACTTTGCCTTGATTGAGGTTCGGCAACGACTGGTGGAAGGAAAATTATTGGGAAGGGGAGATATAAAAAATGATCAATTATAGCAAATTGGACCAACTAAAACAGAAACTTGATTCCTTTCGTCCATTGCCACCAGAGATTGTCTCTAATCTTCATGAGGATCTGGTACTTCGCTGGACCTATCATTCAAACGCCATTGAAGGCAATACGTTTACCTTGAAAGAAACCAAAGTTGCTCTGGAAGGCATAACTGTCGGTGGGAAAACCATGCGGGAGCACTTTGAAGTGATCAACCACAGGCAAGCCATTTTTTTCGTTGAGGATCTGGTCAAGAACAATGAATCTCTGTCTGAATGGCAGATTAAATCAATTCACCAACTGATCCTGAAAAATATTGATGACAAGAATGCGGGTGTTTATAGAAAAACAAATGTCATTATCTCAGGTGCAGATCATGTTCCCCCCGATGCCCTGCATGTAGAAGATGAAATGCATCAATTTATCAACTGGTATCAAACCAAGGGGCCATCTCTCCATCCGGTGGAACGGGCTGCCCGTGTTCATGCTGATTTTGTAAAGATACATCCTTTTGTGGACGGCAATGGCAGAGCATCACGCCTGCTGATGAACCTGGAATTGATGAAAAGTGGTTTCCCTCCGGTTGTTCTGCCTGTGGACAAGCGGTTGGAGTATTACGAGAGTCTGGGTACAGCCCATACTAAAAATGATTATGAACCATTTTTGATGCTTATTGCAAGTGTTGCGGAATTGGGATTCAGGCCTTACTGGCATGCATTGGGGGTATCTCCACGAATCCCTTCAGATAAATAAAAAGCAGTGCTTGATCACAACATGGGCCAGCCGTCACCGGTGGCGGTTCAACGGGGGCAGGCTTGTGTTATTGACGTTATTGACAACAGCCTGTGCAAACGCCAAAGCTAACGATAATGCCAATAATCCAAGCCTGACCTCGCCCCTAAATGGCCCATGTTGTGACCAAGCCCCAAAAGCATTTTTTTTAAATCCCGGCTTGGCAGGTTTTGATTGGCCTGGCCCGCATGGAGGGCGACCCTCCGAAGGTCTGGATCGCGGTATCTGGAAATTCGTTTCAATCCACGCCCCCGCATGGAGGGCGACCAGGGAAACCGGAGTGGCCACCGCCCCCGTGCATGTTTCAATCCACGCCCCCGCATGGAGGGCGACGTGGGCAGGACTGGCAACCGCACATCACCAAAATGTTTCAATCCACGCCCCCGCATGGAGGGCGACGGGGATCGGCGGGAAGCGGGGAATATGCCCCAGGAGTTTCAATCCACGCCCCCGCATGGAGGGCGACCCAATTTTGTGGGGTCAAGAGAGTTCTCCGAGATTGTTTCAATCCACGCCCCCGCATGGAGGGCGACGTGGGCAGGACTGGCAACCGCACATCACCAAAATGTTTCAATCCACGCCCCCGCATGGAGGGCGACCTGCAGGCACCCACACAAAGATCGGCACCTACACTCTGTTTCAATCCACGCCCCCGCATGGAGGGCGACAGCTGCCCACCGGGGGAGTTCCCCCCGGTCCCTTGTGTACGCCCGGCATGGGCGTGAACTTATGGGGTGCAAGTCCCCTATACGTGAATCCTGTTAACAAAGTTACTGTTAACACAAGTATTAGCCGAAAACAAGGGCGGAACCGTGAGGAACCGTCTGAAGGAAGTTGGAGTGCAAAACTATGAGCCGACGAACAGAAACAGCATATAAGGCCTGGTCTCCGGGTAAGCCAGCACAACATGTCAAAGCCCAGGATTCAGGAGACAGGGTAAATGCTGCGGTTGTGTAGTGAAAGTTCACGTTCTTATCCGGGGAGATCTGTCTTGCATGCATTGATTTTCCTTTGCAATAACTCCCGGGCAGGACCATACCGGGATACCAAGGTCCAGGCATCACCGACTGTTGCCGACGGTGATGAGATACAAACAACGGGCAGCACCTGCAAAAGAAACTTCATTGCGCCTTTCAAGGTAACTTGTCTGGTGACAGGGCAGAAGTCAGCAGAAGTCATAGTAGCCAAATGCCGGGAGTAATGCCCCGGACAGGGTGAAGGACTGAACATTAAAATGAAAAGGAGGTGTTCATGAGCTTTGTTTATACAGCGATCTCGACTGGGGGAGTAGTAAACAGGCGCGTCATGAAAGAACCATTTTCAAAGGATCATCTACTGGAATGTATTCTTTCTACGGAAAATGTCCGCCAGGCCTGGAAACAGGTGCGGTCCAATAAAGGAGCTCCTGGAATCGACGGTGTAACTGTTGAACAATTTCCAGACAGTTTCCGCGAGTTGTGGCCGCAGATACGCTCAGATTTATTTGAAGGGGCATATGTTCCTTCTCCTGTTCTCAGGGTGGAAATACCAAAACCCGATGGCAGTAAGCGTCCTCTTGGTATTCCAACAGTGCTGGATAGAGTCATCCAGCAATCAATAGCCCAGGTCATGGGGCTAATATTTGATCCCTTGTTTTCGGAATCAAGTTGCGGCTTTAGACCTGGTAGATCGGCCCATGATGGTGTCCGGCAGGTTAAACAGTACATAGGGCAAGGCTTCAATGTAGCCATTGATACTGATTTATCAAAGTTTTTTGATAAAGTAAATCATGATGTCCTTATGTGTAGAGTTTCCCGCCAGATAAATGATAAGCGAGTGCTTAAACTTATCGGTAAATACCTCAGGGCCGGTGTCATGGTTAACAACCGTCTCCAGGCTACGCCAACAGGCGTGCCCCAAGGAGGCCCGTTGTCACCGCTGCTTGCGAATATCCTTCTTGATGACCTTGACAAGGAGTTGGAAAGACGTGGTCACCGTTTTGTCCGCTACGCAGATGACTTTATCATTATGGTGAAGAGTCTGAGGGCCGGAAATCGGGTAATGGCCAGCATCAAAAGATTCCTTGAGCGTAAACTTCGGCTTCAGGTCAACGAAAAGAAAAGCAAAGTAGCACCGGTGGGAGAATGCGGTTTTCTTGGTTTTGTGTTTGTACGCGGCAAAATCAGGTGGAGTGAGAAATCCTTTTTGGAATTTAAGCGGCGGTTACGTCAGTTTACCGGAAGGAGTTGGTTTGTCTCCATGGAGTACCGATATAAGAAGATGGCAGAGTATATAAGGGGCTGGATGAACTATTACGGAATCTCGGAGTATTACCGACCCATTCCGGGAATAGATGAATGGCTCCGTCGACGGATACGGATGTGCTACTGGAAACAGTGGCGGTATACCCGTACCAAAGTTCGAAATCTTCTCAAACTGGGTACTTTCAAGAAAGAGGCCATCTTGACATCGCTCAGCCGCAAAGGGCCATGGCATTTGTCCAGAACCATGGCGACACAAGCCGGTATGACCAATAATTGGCTGTCTGAGCAAGGACTGATATCTGTCAAAGAACAGTGGGTGAAAATTCATTACCCGGCCACGGCCCGGTAAATTTAATGAACCGCCCTATGCGGACCCGCTTGTGGGGTGGTGTGGGGGCTGGGGGATTAAAACCCCCGGCTACCCGATTTCAATCCACGCCCCCGCATGGAGGGCGACCTGAAAATAAATCCAAGCCCAGGCACCCCAACAAGTTTCAATCCACGCCCCCGCATGGAGGGCGACGGACCTTAACGCCATCCTCAGTCTCATATTCGCCTGTTTCAATCCACGCCCCCGCATGGAGGGCGACCCTTAGGCACACAAAAGGCTCATCTTCCCAATATGTTTCAATCCACGCCCCCGCATGGAGGGCGACTCACAAGCGAACCATGCCTCTCCGATTTTGATAGTTTCAATCCACGCCCCCGCATGGAGGGCGACTCCATATATTTGATGAAATCTCGCAAGGTGAGTGTTTCAATCCACGCCCCCGCATGGAGGGCGACCTGAAATCAGGGTCAACATATGAGTCGCAAAGATTGTTTCAATCCACGCCCCCGCATGGAGGGCGACATACGTTGTGGGCTGTGACCCAGCCCGGGAAGGCGTTTCAATCCACGCCCCCGCATGGAGGGCGACTAAAAAACCAGTTGAAATACTCAGCCCCTGTGATCGTTTCAATCCACGCCCCCGCATGGAGGGCGACATAACTCATTCGCTCCCCCCGTATGTTTGTGTGGGTTTCAATCCACGCCCCCGCATGGAGGGCGACAAGGGTATAAAAGTCAAGTTTAGCCTTGGGTTGTTTCAATCCACGCCCCCGCATGGAGGGCGACTAATGTCTAAAAAATAGTCAACAATCGAAGTTTAAGTTTCAATCCACGCCCCCGCATGGAGGGCGACTGTTACTATGTTAACCTGCTATAATTTAACAAAAAAAAAATGTCAAAGAGCGATCCTTCCCAAAATATTTTATTTCGAATATGAGTGTAAACTATTGGAGAAAAAAACAATATGATTTCAAATAGTTTTAAAAGTGCGAATCTATGAATAATCAATTCCGGAAAATCCATATATAGGAAGCAGATTGGCGGTTTAATAAAATTTGAACTTGGGGTTCGCATTTTCTCACAAGATTAGTGGTCCATCAAAATCAATCGACTTTTTTGCCCCGATATGTTCAACCCGCCTTTTCCAGTTTGATCCGAGAAAATAAAATCTTAAACTGTCTATTTCAGGATTTATTTCATCAATCAGGTTTTGTCTTAGAACTGTCCAACGTGCAGGATCGACCACACACTCAAAAACAGAGTATTGGACTCTTTGACCATAGTTCTGACATGCTTTTGCAACGCGCCGTAACCGCTTTGCGCCTTTTTCCTCAATGGAAACGTCGTAGCTTATCAATACCAACATGATAACTCCTTGACCTATTTCCAGATAAACGGCGGATATCCATCAAGATCCCCACGAATAAACCTTGCCATAAGCAGGGCCTGGATGAAAAATAAAGTCCCGATCTGGATTTTTTCATTTAAAAATGGATGAAGCAAGCTCTCCTGCTTCCTTTTTTGATACGTCGTCAGAACGATTTTCCGGGTATCATCATCCATATGAACGGCACCTGACTCCTTTATGGTAAAACCGTCAGATTTGACCTGTCCCCTGTTGATCATTGACAATACAAGCCTGTCGGCAAGAAACGGCCTGAATTCTTCCATCATATCCAGGGCAAGCCCTGGTCTACCTGGTCGGTCCCTGTGAAGAAAACCCACTGACGGGTCCAGGCCAACAGACTCCAAGGCAGACCGAACATCATGAACCAGCAGCGTATAAACAAAAGAGAGCAGACAATTTACCCTGTCGGTTGGTGGCCTTCTATTCCGTCCTGAAAAAATAAAAGCGTCCTTTTGCTGAAAAATCAATTCATCAAAAACACTGAAATACTGATGGGCGGCATCTCCCTCAATTCCTCGAAGACTGTCCAATTCGTCTTTCTGCAACTCTTTTCGAATGTACATTGATAGCCTGTTGGACACTTTTTTTACGCCATATTGGTCAATTTTTTCGCTATGATCCCGCAGGCAGCGTTCAAGTACTGTTCGGCAATTTGCAATTTTTCCGGTCAGGACAAAACCCGCCACCTGTGCTGAAACATCCAGCTTGTCGGCCATCCGAAACTGTTTTCTTCTCAGCAGAACATTGCCCGAAACCGGTCCTTTGACCATGGCCAGAAATTTTCCATATTCGGTCAAAAAGCTGATTGCCACATCTTTTTGTGCACAAAACCCCATCAGGTAAGGGCTGCACCCGACGGAGCCGAAACAGACAATCCCGTCAAGGGTGTGAATGGGAATCCTCAATACGGTTTTCTGTTCAATTTTAACCGCAACAGTTTCCCCGTCTTTGGCCAGATATGCCCCCTGGGTGGTGACAAACAGCGTATTTAGATATTTTTTCATACAGTAAAATCTTCCCGAACCATTTTTTTTAACCAGGATGAAACGGTTTTTTGTTTTCCAATAGTTTTGGGTAAACATAATGAAACTAACGAACAGCTTTCACATTTTTTGCAATACTTTGGTGGAGGAGTAATGCCTGATGTTAGTGTAAAATCTTTTCTGTAAATTCGAAATTCAGCATGGGGCAAGGATTTTAAGATCCTTGGGTTGAAAATGCTGGGTCGAAACTTAATGTTCCTTTTTTGTTCAACGACCAAATCAAACAGAAAGGATAAGCATGACCCAGCAGAATCAGAATACAGGAATTGAATCGATTTTGGAAATTATTAATGAATTTGGCATGGATGGATTGGAAGACGCCATATCTATCCTTATAAATGAGGCCATGAAGGCAGAAAGATCCTATGCCCTCAAAGCCCGGCCTTGGGAAAGGACAGAATCCCGTGCCGGTTATGCCAATGGTTTTAAAGATAGAAGTGTCGCCACTCGCCTTGGGAGCTTGAACCTGAAAGTGCCTCAGGTGAGAGGGGACGTAAATTTTTACCCTTCCGCTCTGGAAAAAGGGCTCCGGTCAGAAAGGGCACTGACAGTGTCTCTAGCTGAGATGTATGTTCAAGGGGTATCCACCCGTAAGGTATCTGCAATCTTAGAAAAAATGTGCGGCCTAAAAGTAAGCAGCACCCAGGTTAGCAATGCCGCAAAGCAATTGGATGAAGAGTTGGAAAAATGGAGGGCTCGGCCGCTTGGTAGCATTCCGTTTCTCCAATTGGATGCCAGGTATGAAAAGGTCCGGCAAGATGGAGTCGTTAGATCCTGTGCGGTCCTCATTGCCACAGGAATAATGGATGATGGCAAAAGAACCGTATTGGGAGTCAGCGTCTCGCTGAGTGAGGCCGAAGTGCATTGGCGTGAATTTTTATTGTCCTTGAAATCCAGGGGAATGCATGGTGTAAGATTGATAACCAGTGATGACCACACAGGATTGAAAGCAGCCTTGAATTCCGTATACCCGAGTATCCCCTGGCAACGGTGCCAAGTTCATCTGCAAAGGAATGCGACAGCATATGTCCCAAAGGTGGCCATGCGGGAAGAGGTGGCCAGAGATATCAGAACAATATTTAATGCACCTGATAAAGCAGAAGCAGAAAGGTTTTTGGAAATCGCAGTTGAAAAGTACAGCAAAACAGCCTCAAAATTATCAGGGTGGCTTGAGCAAAATATACCAGAAGGGCTTACAGTCTTTTCGCTGCCGGATAATCAAAGGAAACGGTTGAGATCCACGAATATGGTCGAACGTTTAAATCGGGAAATCAAGCGCAGGACCAGGGTTGCAAGCCTTTTCCCAAATGAAGCGTCACTATTGAGGTTAGTAACTGCCATTTTGGTGGAAACCAGTGAAGAATGGGAAACTGGTAAAAGGTACTTGTCGGTAACGAAATAGGCAAACACACATATCATGTTCCTTCCGGCCCCACCAAAAAACAAATGGAGTGGTGAGATAAGTCAAGAAAAAAATCGGAGGGACCCCGCAGGGGAAACCGATTTTTTTCTTGACTTATCTCACCACGGAATTACAAATTTTGGGGCCGGAGGGCAACAGGCAAACTTTTGAAATAAAAAAGGAACTGACTCAGACAGAATTTACAGAAAAAAACTTGCATTATCTGCCTGATTCAAGCATTGCGTGAAGTTCCTTTGCCGCTTGTATGGTTTTATTTCTTAAATGTTCATCAAAGGAAACTTCCAGGCGACGTCTGGTTTTTCCGTAAAAAAGAGCTCCTGTCGAGATTTTCAAATTCAACATCTCTTCAAGACATAGGGCTTGAGCGCAAAGTTGCACTTTATCTGTCAAATCTTTTTTTGGTTTTCCCCGCTTGTACTCTACAGGGAAGGGTATCCATTTTTGAGTACAGGAGTTTGCACGATGAAACTCAACCACATCGGCTTGTCCGGTTAAGCCCAAGTGTGCAGATTTCATGGGAAGCCCGTACTCAAGTTTGACTTTACCCCTATCCGCATGATCCCCTTTGTCTACCCTTCCGTGCATAATTTGGCCTTGCGCCGTGAACAGATTCTCCTGCCATAATTGTTCTATATGAACCAGGGCAAAACGTCTTTTACAAAATAAAAGATGATTTAAAGCTGATATTGGGATGAGTTCTTCGTCTGAATACATTTCTATAGTCTTATCCAATTATATGATTGCAAATCCGTCTTCCTCTATTTTTTCAAGTTTAAGTACTGCATCCATGTATCCCAGAAATGAAGTATATTCAGCCGTCCACAGGAATACTCCTGGGAATTGGCGGGATTCCTGGATACCGAGCTGTCGAAGAATATTTTCCCTGACGCGAACACTTCCATTTTGGATATCCTGCCACGAAATTTGTTCATAATTTTCTATTTTTTCAATCAGATGCATATCAATTATGGCCAATTGTGATTGGTCTTCGATCACTTTGAATGTCTTTTCAACAGCTTTAAACGCATAAATTTTTTCATCTTTAATCAAGTTGTCGGATATTTCCATGCTTTCGCGGACTTCACGCTGTAGCGCTTCCGTGCATAAGGCCGGGGTGATATCCTTGTTTATATAAAAAAAATCATGCAAAATACGTGAAGAGGCATCAAACGCCGGATTTTTTCTTACACCGGAATCATTTGCATTAAGAGTTACCGTCCAAATATCCGATTCTTCATGCTCGCTATTGCGGTTTACTCGGCCTGCAAGTTGCAGTAAAGAAAGAAGGGAGGCACATTCCCTTACACCTGTTCTAAAAGACAAATCTACACCGGCTTCCACACATGATGTGGCAAAAAGGCACCATTGAGAATCTGAATGTTCTTTAGAACTAAGACGCTTTTGGACTAAATTGAGAGTCTTTTCACGGTCTTTGGGTGAGAGAGATGTTGATAAATGCATAACATTTTCTTTCCCAAATACAGATTGGGCTGCCTGGGCAGCGGCGGCTGCCGTGTGTACAGTATTTAATACCACGATTACAGGGCCTTCCAGTTCAGCTATCCATTGAGCCAGTTCAGTAAGATTCATTTTATCCGGGTGAATGTGATGTTTAACGCGTATCGTTTCAAACTGAAGCAACTGCTCCCTCTGGTTCGCTGGAATAATGTTTGGCAGGGACATGGTATCCCCAAATTCTTCCATCTCCCAGAAATGGCATAGGGAACCGGAAGCCAGAATCCAGTGGCATGACCAGTACTTCGCAGCATGCCGAATCCAATGCCAGGCCAAAGGTAATAATTTTGCTGGCAACATGGCATGAGCTTCGTCCATAAAAACAGCACTTCCAGGCAAATTCTGCAAACGCCTTAGAGTAGATCCAGTCGCCGATGCCAGTGTTTCAAAGAAAGTAACCGCAGTTGTCACAATAATTGGAGCATCCCAAAGCGCAGTAAGCTTCCGACTTGCCATATCCTCAAAATCAGCACGATGATGAATTTCGGCCACCACGTCGTTGCCGCATTCACCGGGGAGGACCAGCGCATTTCGATAGACCCGTACAGACTGTGTAATAATATTGGTAAACGGCAGAATTACAAAAATTCGCCTTAGCTTATTTTTAATGGCAATGGCAAGTAACCTTGCCATTACTGCAGTTGTTTTTCCTGTTCCAACCGGCGCATCACAAATGGTTATATTCCTGTCCTGATCCATTTCAACACATGCCGAGAAAAATGATGAACGAAGCCTGTTGCGTTCTGAATCATCATTTTGAGATTTCAAACCATCCACATATTTTTGTAAAGCTGATAATCGTTCAGAAGGTCTCAATCGGGTCGGGATGATCTCCTCTGGTTGTCCCTTTGAAGCACGCGCGGCATCGCCGTGATCTGCGTGTGTTAAACAGGAATAGATCAGACGAACATCAGCCGATTTTAAGTCAATTGTATTTTGAGGTGGTGTTTTAATTAAAATATTAGGTCTGACACATTCTTCATGACGAGCTAAATACTCATGTAGACTTCTGTCAACATGATCCTGGATGCGTTTATTGCGCATATCATCTATATTATTGCAATCTGGCAAACCGGCATGGTGGGAATAAACTAAAAGGGCTGATTGTGCTGCTTCTTTTGAAAGTAAAAAGGCCACACCTGCATCAGCATGGGGTAACGGTAATCGTTTGGCCTCTTTTTCGCTTGCGAGAATTTCCTGATTTTTTTTATCAAGCTTGCCTAAATCATGATATTCCGCTGCAAGCTCATAAATGCGTGTGACAGCTTTACAGTCCCATTCGGGTATATAATACAATATTTTACGCAAATAGCACCGTCCCCGCACCAGCATATGCAGTACATGGTTCAGATATGTCTGGCAGGGAGCGGTTTCTGTCCTACTTCTGGCAAAATAGGTCATATCATATGCCCATCAAATCCAGGTCTTTGTTATCTGCGATTTTGTTTATTAAATCCTGTGGCAATTTGTTTGGTACATCATAATCCGCCCAGGATTCAGATGGAGTCATCGGATCATCTCCTTTGCGTTTTGGCATCAAGGCCTCAATCAGCATGTAATCCGGGCAGCTTCCCAATGCGTTTTGATGTTCCAGCCACCAGGCATGTCGAATACGTATATCAGGACGGATGGCCGACCGTGTATGATCGTATGCATATGGAATCAACCGTTTTAACAACTCAACATCACAAGGTTTGCACCCCGTTTTTTTTGCCAAAGAGGGATTTATGTAAAATGGCATGACGTAAACGCCATGCTGAACCACGCGGTAGGCCAACGGAGCCATACCCTGATTTTTGCCTTCCTGCACACCGGCTTTGCTTGTATTCGTATGACGCTGGATAATGACCGATGAGATTGAAAGCCCCATACCGAACTGGACTATTCCTGTTTTGATGTATCCCTTATCTCCACCCTCCTCAAGAAATGTGTTGCCAAATAAACGTGCATCCCAATATTTTTTTACAAAGTCACTTTTCAGAAACTCTTTTTCTTTATACTTCTTGATCTCTCCCATTTCTTGTGTAATTTTCTTGCGGTCACGTCCGCGTGACTCCAATATCCCGAAGGTATAGCCATCAGGATTGTTTTTTAAATTTTCAGTTACGGCTTTATATACTGGTCCTTCGGTTAGCTCCATTAAATCCCGAAGTTTGCGTTTAAATGAAACCGGTGAAATCTCTCCCTGCCCATTATCCCTAACCCGTGGGTCGCTTTCCTGATCCGGGTTTCCGTTTGGATTGGAATTAACTGCTTCAATAATTAATAACCCTGTAACACGTTTAATTTCGTTGCTCATTTTTTGTCTCCCTGTTCAATCTAACTTTCAGAATCACTGTTTTCAGTTGGTTTTTCGGTTTTTGAAAATGATGCTAGATATCCTAAAAAAACCTGGGCGCGTTCTTCCGGTGTCAGGCGTTTGGGCCATTTTGTGGAATGTAACTGATCTGCAACGTCAGCCCACCTTTTCCACCAAGATTTGACAAGTACAATGTATTTTATGGTATTGCCGTCATTTGTCTTTTTAACGGCTTTATCATCGTGGTATGCACAGGCCCATTTAACATAAGGTGCGGAACGCATTGCAAGCTGACTAAGGGTTGTGATCGGCGATTCCATCATACTGACAAGCAAAGAGCTTCCACATAGTTCTGCCGGCAGTTCGTTCTTGCGTACAATTTCACAGTATAACCGGTGTACCTCATCGGCTATTCTCAGGCAGCGCCCCAATAGAAAAGCACTTTCATTCATAAACGCCTCCTTTTGTTTCCCAAGTTTGCTGAGTAATAATCCTAATATACCGGGGTAGATCTCTTTATTTGGTATATTTGAAATTTCATGTCTCCCTGTACTTTGGCACAAAGTAATAAAATAGCCGCGAGCATGTTGCATGAAACACTCAAGCATGTGTTTACTTAAAGCATTACGCTTATCGCTTAGCAATAACCATAGGCCATCCGATGGTTCAAATATTTGGGTTTTTCCTGCCTGACCTCCTTTGTTCCTCTCCTTTCCATCCCGCTTCCAAACAGTATTCACGTAAGCATGGAGCTTGACGGGAAAAACGGTTAATGCTTTTACTTTTATTGGGTAATGCTTACCTGTTTTTTCTACGGTACCTTTACTCCAGTCTTGCAGGTCAAGTAAGGGGATGTTTTTGCATCCCCTATGCCATGACACTGATGCTTGTTCCAACGCTTTAATGGTTGTATTGTGGTAATAGACAACCTTTGTTCGTGCCTTATCCATTTTCCGAATTGAAAAAATTTCAACTTCATCGTTTGCCAAGATGTTTCCTGATCCTTTCAGTTGTTCAATGACGGTTTTTGAAAGGTTTTCAAACGTATCAATATTTTCGTATGCGCTGTCTTCTTGTGCTCCAAACATTTTAGCCAGGGTGATTTTTTTTTCAGGAAGAGCTCGTGGATAGGCAAACAACAACTCTCCGTTTCCTGCAACGCCATAGGTTGACCCTTTTCGTTCGGGAGTTGATATCCATTCCATTGCCGCTTTTATACGCTTTCTTGTATCGGCGCCCACAGGAAAAGTGGCACTTTCACATTGATGATAACGTTTTTGAGCGGGGATGGCTTTTACCTGGGATCTAAGAATCACACCACCTAAAAAGGACAGGGAAACACTTGGAAACTTCGCTTTAACTTGCTGTGTATTCAACCCATAAGCATCTTTATCCGTGTTTCCTTCAACGGGCACTTGTTGATTTTCAAGGGTAAGATTTAACAGCTCGTTGAGTCGAGCTATGGTCTTCGTATGGGATACAGGGTACTTGTTGTAATTTTCTACATCTAAAAAAACAGAAAATTTAGTAGGGATTGCAACTTTTGAATTACTGTCCTCTTTTTGTTTTCTTTCCTCTGTTACAAAATAGCATAATAGTGAAGGGAGAAATTCTCCATCTTCAACCTTTTTGCAAACCATATTACGAAATTCTATATGAAACTGAGCGACGTTGATCTGTTTAACCGCATTAAGAAATATTTGTAAAGTTTCATCATCATGGAGGTGGTTCTGGCACAATGTTATCAATTCATCGTTGACGCGTCCAAAACATTGGCGAGTGATATCGCGTGTCTTTTCCCAAAAATCATCCTTTGCCTGTTCATTGATATCAGATAATAGGAACTGCTTTGTCCATTCCGCTTTTATCCGTTCTCCAGATTGCCCCCGGGCAGCCTTGTCTATTTCTTTTTTTGATTTTACAATCCGATAAAGAGGAAGCACATTAAAAGCAGGTAAGGCTTTCCCATAATCTGGTTCATATTTACGTAATTGCTCAACTTTTTCTTTGGGTAACCGTTCCATGTTGCTGATATGTCCATCATTGGTCAGCCATACCCTTATACATGGACTTTTTTTTGTAACTTTCGGTAAAGTTTTCAATTTCGGATGCCAGTCAACTGGATTAATCTGGGCGTTTTGCATAGCATCAGCCACTTTAACAAGTTCATTAATCATGTCTGGTTTCCCTCCCTTTTATTTTGTAGTGAAGGATACCATCATTTATATGGACATTCTGATCATACGTAAACTTCACTTCGGAGTTATACCCATTGGGAAAGACTTCCCGCATCATAGACGGAAGAACTGTGTTAATATCTTTTTGAATCTCTGTTCCCGGACGGAATGAACCTATGTATGACGGTGTAAATTCTTTCCATCCTAAAAAAGGTAGTGTAAACCATTGCCCCCTTTTAAGGCGGCGTTCAAAAATTGCGGCATAGGCGTGGCCTGGTGACGAGGTCTTACTATTCCAGTTCCTGGCCTTCCTATCCAGCTGTTTTTTGTTTCGTGCAGGATAAACATGGGCATACATTCGGTAGCAAACATCTATTAGTACAGTTGCAAGAAGCTGATATGCTCCCTCAGTTCCCGTTTTACGCAAAGGGCCGTTGTAGTTTGTGGCGTATCCATGGAACCGCAATGGTTTGCATATTTCAACTTTGAATGGGACGATTTCTATAGCTGGACCCCACAGAATGGATTCAAAGATGCCTTTAACTGCTGAATAAGTAGGCGCGGGATAACTGACAGGGCAGTCTCCGGTATCCGGCCTCGTCCACATTGCCGTTTGTCCGGCAATCTCGATTTTGACTTCGTAGGGTTTCATAAAGTCCCCCTTAAATTATCATTGACGGGTAACAAAACTATTGTATCCATAGCAGATAGACCTTTTTTCAATTTATTGGCTTGGGCTTTCACAAGTTTAAATTCTTCGTCCATGGCATAATTTCTTTACCTCTTGCCTTGGTTTGATATTTTTGCGCTTGTGTCAGTGTAAATAATTGATTTCAGTCCCTCTCGGCTGCAAGGTTGTCCTGTATTAGCAACAATAATATGAGTGGAAGTAAGTCGAAAAGGAATTTGTCTTTTTCTATAAAATGCTGCATCATTGAAAATTAAAGCATATGAAAGCGGGTTAGATTGGTTGTTTGTAACTATTCAGCTCGATAATCACAAATTTACTTGAATACATAAAAAATTATCCTTGTTGCGGTAATCACAAAATTACTCATTTATAAAATATGGTAACTCGCCTTCAAATAAAACACGTAAGGGAGTTCATGATAATAAAACTACCCACTTTTGCATGGAGAGCTCCGGATGCTGGGTATGGAGTTCATTAGCATTGGGTATATTATTTTCCATGAACTCCCTAAGGCTTTGGTTTCTCTCATTTCATTTTTAATTTGAGATAAGACATATCCGAATATGATTTTAGTACTCATCAAGTTTTTGATTTTATTTTTTTCATGTAATCTTTAAGACAGTACTCGGGTCTTTTTGTTTCAATCCACGCTCCCGTATGAGGAGCAACTTGACCATTTTTTTATATATTCAGGCGCTTCTAATGTTTCAATCCACGCATCCTCATTGGGTGCGACAGTAATAGATACAATATTTTAATATCACATTTGTTTGAGATGTCAAAATACTAATCTAACCTGTTGGATGAAAATATGAGTATAAATTATCACAGAGCAATGCTAAGTATTCTATGTTTAAAATGCCCTGAGATGGGCGCTGACCTGTAATGAAAGATAGGCTTATGACAAAGTTTTACTAAACCGAGCCCAGGCAAGAGAAATAAACACCACACCCAGAGATGCCTGCGCCGCAACAGCCGGCCAAAGCACCTTCAACCCCACCCCCTTCATCACAATACCCCGAAGAATTTCAAGATACCAGCGCATGGGATTCACCCCCGTGGCATACTGCACAAGATCCGGCATGTTCTTGATGGGAAACATGAAGCCCGACAGCATCACGCAGGGCATCATGATTAAAAAACTGGTGAGCATGGCCTGCTGCTGGGTGGTGGCACTGGCACTGATCATCAGCGCAATGCCCATGTTACCCATGAGATATAATCCGGAAAGGAGATAAAGCAGGCAGATACTGCCCTTTACCTGGATGTTAAAGACCACAAAGGCCACAACAAGCATGATGGTCATGGAGATATATCCCGTGACCATGTAGGGAAGGGTTTTGCCCAGAATGAACTCAATCTTTTTAATGGGGGTGACCATCACCTGTTCAATGGTGCCGATCTCCTTTTCCTTTACAATGCCGATGCTGGTCAAGAGCAGGCTGAAAATAAAGAGCATTACGGCAATGAGGGAGGGGACAAAGTAGTATCTGCTCTCTTGGTTTGCATTAAACCAGGCAATTTCCATGGTCTCCATGGGCTGTTCCATTTTTCTCATGCCCTGTTTTTCCATCTGTTCCTGGAATTTGCGGTTTGAATAGGCCGTGACGATGCCGCTGGCATACCCTTGGACAATGGCCGTGGTATTGCTGTCCGTGCCGTCGGTGAGGATCTGGACCGGGGCGGTCAACCCCTTTATGATGGTCTTTTCAAATCCGTAGGGAATCACCACCACCGCCCTTACCACTGCACGATCCAGGAGTTCTTTGATCTCCTTCTGGGACAGGGCCACATGAACGATTTGAAAATATCCCCCTGCAGTGAAATCGCTGATCAGTTCCCGGGAGGCCGGGGTCTTGTCCATGTCCAGCAGGGCCGTTCGGATGTCCGTGACGTCCGTTGTCAGGGCAAAGGCCATGATCACAAGCTGGATCACGGGCATGCCCAGGATCACCATGCGCATGCGGGGATCACGCAGGATCTGCAGAAATTCCTTTATCAGCATCTGTTTAAGACGATGGATCATGAGGGTTCCAGTTTGAATTTGAATTTACGATGGGCAAGAAGGATCATGATGACGGCGTACAGGCAGAGCAGCAGGGCATCCAGCCACAGAATCTCAAGTCCGATACCCTTTAAATAAATGCCCCGGAGGATGGCAATAAAATACCGGGCCGGAACGATGTAGGTGATGCACTGGATGGGCACGGGCATGTTTTCAATGGCAAAGACAAACCCACTTAAAATCAGGGTGGGAAGATAACCGGAGACAATGGCGATCTGGTTGGCCAGCACCTGGGACTTTAATACAATGCTCAAGGTCATGCCCCAGAAAAGCGCCCCGGTGAGGAAAATGGCGGCCATGGCAAACAACAGACCGGCATTGCCCACAATGGGCACACGAAACAGCCATTTGCCCATGACAACGGCAATGGTGACATCCAGCATGCCGATGACAAAATAGGGGACCACCTTGCCGATGATCAGTTCGGGGCCCTGTAGTGGCGTACTGATCAGCTGTTCCATGGTGCCGGTTTCCCATTCCCTGGCAATGGTGACGCTGGTGAGCATGGCGGCAATCACGGCCATGACAATGGCGATGATGCCGGGAATGATGACATTTTGGCTTCTCAGATCCGGGTTGTACCAGGACCTTGGCACCATTTCCACAGGTGGGTTCAAGTGGGATTTCCCGGCCAGCTGCATTCTTTTTGCGGTGAGTGTGGATGAATAAATCCGGCCCACGGTGGTGGCATACCCCATGGCAAGGCGGGAGGTGTTGGCGTCACTGCCGTCTCCGATGATCTGGAGGGTTACCTCCTTTTGAGCGTTTATTTTTTGGGAAAAATCCGAAGGAATGATGATGGCCACCATGGCCCGCCCCCGATCCAATGCCAGCTGGAGATCTTCATAACGGTCATGATAGCCCACCATGGAAAAATAGGGGGAGCCGTTAAACAGGCTTAAGAGTTCATGGCTCTCCCGGGTGCGGGACTGGTCCCAGACCACGGTGGGCACCTTTCGTAAATCAAGGGTCAGGGCATACCCGAAGATCATGATGAGAATCACCGGGATGGCAAGCGATAAAAACAGACTGCGCCAGTCCCTTGCCACATGGAGAAATTCTTTTCTGGCCACGGCAAACAGGCGTTGACGGTTCATGTGTTTTTCTCCTGTTGCTGTGCGACAGCGCTGTTTCTGTCGTCGGTTTCAATGAGGGAAATAAACACATCCTCCATGCCCGGCATGATTTTTTCCAGGCTGTAGCCGGTGATACCAAGGGTGCCTAGTTTTTGCTGGATGGTCTTTTCTGCGGACACGGCATCCGGGGTGACCACATGGAGTCCGGCTCCGAAAAGGGCTATGTCTTTAATCCCCGGGAGTGTTTTAAGCGCCTGTATCAATTCCTGGGGGGCATTGCACTTGAGATCCAGGATCTCTTCATGCATGTGCCGGGTTTTAAGGTCCAGGGGAGTTCCCATGGCGATCATCCGGCCCTTATAGATCAGGGCCATGCGGTCACAGTACTCGGCCTCCTCCATATAGTGGGTGGTGACAAAAACGGTGATCCCCCGGTCGGCCATGTCGTAAATCAGATCCCAGAAACGGCGGCGGCTGATGGGGTCCACCCCGCTTGTGGGTTCATCCAGAAACAGCAGAGGCGGTTCATGGAGAATGGCGCAGGCAAGGGCCAGGCGCTGTTTCCACCCGGCACTTAACGAGGCGGTCAGGGCATTGCCGTGGTCTGAAAGCCCTGCCATGTCCATGGCCCAGGCTCTTTTGTTTTTCATGACAGCGCCTTTCAACCCATAGATGCCGCCATAAAAATTAATGTTTTCCGCCACGGTGAGATCTTCATACAGGGAAAACTTCTGGCTCATGTAGCCGATGTGCTGCTTGATCTGTTCGGCCTGGGTGTGGACATCAAAGCCTGCCACCACCCCCTTGCCGGAACTGGGGGCAAGCAGGCCGCACAGCATGCGGATGGTGGTGCTTTTTCCGGCACCGTTGGGGCCCAGAAACCCGAAAATTTCTCCTTTTTGCACTGTGAGACTTAAATCATCAACGGCTTTGAAAGTACCGAACACCCGGCTGAGATGATCCACCGTTACGGCGGAACCCGGCGTCACCCGGGGGGAGGGTGAGGCACTGGGGGCAGGGGCGTTTTGTGCAAAAGCGTCTGACGGTGAACCAGCGTTAGGGGACCCCTCTGGTGTTTGTGGTTGTTTCTTTTTTGATATCATGCTGATAAAAATATCTTCCAGGGTGGGCGATGCCTGTTTGATATCTGTCAGCCTTAACCCCTCATCCTCAATGAGGTCAAGTGCTTTTTCCCTTGTTTCCGAAAAATTATCACAGATAATGTGTACCGTGTCCCCAAAAACATTCACCCCGAGGCCGGGCCATTGTTTTCTCAGCAGGGTATTGATTTTCCGGGCATCCGGACTTCTGATGGTGAGAATTTTTTCTTTCATTAACCCTTTGATTTCCCGGGGAGTACCCGTGGCAAGCAGTCGGCCTTTGTCTAACAGTCCGATACTGTGGCACCGTTCGGCTTCGTCAAGGTAGGCTGTGGTGACCAGAATGGACACCCCCTGTTTGACGATTTCGTATAAAATTCGCCAGAAGTCCCGTCGGCTCACCGGGTCAACCCCGTTTGTGGGCTCATCAAGCAGCAGCACCTTGGGCGTGTGAATCAGGGCGCACATGAGCTGTAGTTTCTGTTTCATGCCCCCGGACAGATCCCCGGCCCTTCTTTTCTTAAAGGGTGCCATGTTACTGAACCCAAGAAGTTCTTCAATGCGTTTTTTTCGGGTATTCCTGGCCATTCCATAGAGATCTGCATAGAAATTAATATTTTCCATCACCGTCAGATCTGGATACAGCCCGAATCGTTGACTCATGTAGGCCAGATGCTCTTTTACTTTAAAAGCGGTGGCTTTAGTATCATGTCCTGCAATGGTGGCCGTTCCGGAGTCGGGATCCATGATGCTGGCAAGCATGCGAAGGGTGGTGGTTTTTCCGGCACCGTCGGGGCCCACAATGCCAAAAATTTCGCCTTTTTTTACCTGGAAGCTGATGTCGTCAACGGCCAGGACATTGCCGAATGTTCTGGTGAGATGAATGGCTTCAATGGACGGGGGTGGTATCTTGGCATCGGCTGTCAAATTAATTCACCACCGGGATAATGGGTGAAATAACGGCGTCGGCAGGCATACCTGGTTTAAGTTCACCCCGGGGATTTGAAAGTGCAATTTTGATTCTGAACATCAGCTTTACCCTTTCTTCAAAGGTCTGGACGGACTTGGGCGTAAATTCGGCCTGGCTGCTGATGAAGGTGATACGACCCTCAAAGGTTCTGTCGGGAAATGCGTCGGTGAATACATCTGCCTTATCATTGAGCCGGATTCTACCCAGATCAGTTTCCGTGATAAAGGCCCGGAGCCAGGGATGATCCAGATCTCCCAGGGTTACTACCGGGGTGGAGGGGGTTAAGTATTCGCCGGGTTCTGCAGAGCGTACGAGGATCACTCCGTCCATGGGGGCGAAAATCTCCGTATAAGAGAGTTGCTGCCGGGCCTGGTTGACCCGCTGTTGGGCCTCATTTACCTGGGCTTTTGCCTGTTGGATGGTTTCTTTTCGGGGGCCTTGCTTTACCAGTGCGTATTGTGCTTCGGCCTGGGCAAGGGCGGCTTTTGCCTGTTCAATCTGCTCCTGCCGTGGCCCTTCTTTTCCAAGGGACAGTGCCTGTTGTGCTGCATTTGCCTTGGCTTCTGCCTGGGTGACCTCATTTCTGGCCACTTCATACTGGGTTTGGTATCGCTTGAACTCCTGGGGGCTTGTACCTTTTTGATCATACAGGGCGGAAAACCTATCATAATCTGCTTTTGCCAGGCTGAACCGGGCCCGGGCGGATTTCACGGCAGCCAGGGCACTGTCCACATTGGATGCGGCGCTCTTGATCTCCTGGGGGCGGGTGCCCCGGGTGAGTTCCAGCACCACCTGCCGGGCCTGGAGTACCCGGGCCCGGGCGCTTTCTATCTCTTCGGGGCGGCTGCCTGCCATGAGTTCGGCAAGCATGGCTTCTGCCCGGGCAAGGGAGGCCTGGGAAAGTGCCAGGGCAATGGACTGATCCTCATTGTCCAGACGTGCCAGTACATCGCCTTTGGCCACCTTATCCCCTTCGTCCACAAGGCATTGGGCCAGCCTTCCGGTAATCTTGAATCCCAGCTGCACATCCGTTATTTCAACATTACCGGACATCCGGATGGTATTTGAGGGAGGTTTTTCCCGTAAAAAAATAAAACCTGCCGTGGCGGCTGCACAGATCAGTATGGCAAGGAATATGAATCGCCTTGATTTTTTTCTCATGGAACCCTCCCGAAAGCGTCCTAATGTTGAAAGTGCCCTATGTTATGAGCAAATCTCCTCTCCCAGCCGTTTAATCACCGTTTATGCAATGGTAATTTCCCGGTTAAGATAGACATCCTGGATGGCATTTAAAAGGGTGATGCCTTCTGCCATGGGTTTTTGAAAGGCCTTGCGACCGCTGATAAGCCCCATGCCGCCAGCTCTCTTGTTAATAACGGCGGTTTTCACAGCCTGGGCAAGATCGTTTTTGCCCGAAGCGCCTCCGGAATTAATTAATCCCATGCGGCCCATGAAGTTGTTTGCCACCTGGTACCGGGTCAGATCTATGGGGTGATCACTTGAAAGCTGTGTGTACATTTTCTCATCAAATTTTCCAAAGCTGCCATTCTTGTTTAAGGCTTTATATCCAAAGTTATTTTCCGGCAGTTTCTGCTTGATGATATCTGCCCCCAGGGTGACCCCCAGGTGGTTGGCCTGGCCGGTGAGATCTGCACTGCTGTGATAATCGGTGCCATCTTGCTTAAAGGCATTGTTTCTCAGATAACACCACAAAATGGTGGCAAGCCCCATATCATGGGCCTCGGAAAACAGCCGGGCAATTTCCACGATCTGGCGATTACTTTCCGGGCTGCCGAAATAAATGGTTGCTCCCACGGCGGCGGCCCCCATGTCCCGGGCCTGTTTGATGGATGCAAACTGGATCTGATCAAAGCCGTTAGGGCAACTTAACAGTTGATTGTGATTGATTTTTAAAACAAAGGGAATCTTGTGGGCATATTTTCTGGCAACACTGCCAAGGGCTCCCAGGGTGGATGCCACTGCATTGCATCCCCCTTCAATGGCCAGCTTGACAATGTTTTCCGGATCAAAATAGATGGGGTTGGGGGCAAAGGATGCCCCGCCAGAATGCTCAATACCCTGGTCAACGGGCAGGATGGACAGATAGCCTGTGTTCCGAAGTCTGCCATGGCTGAAAAGGGCCTGGAGGTTTTTCAAAACGGGAATGGACCGGTCTGAGTTTACAAAAATCCGATCCACCCAGTCCTCTCCGGGCAGATGGAGTTGTTCTTTTGAGATGGTTTTGCAGGTGTGATTGAGCAGGGATTCTGCCTCATTGCCAAGCAGTTCTTCAATTTTATTCAAGGTCATTATTGTGCTCCTCTTAAAATATGGGGATTGATCATGACATCGGCCTAGCCGGACTGGGTCCGGGAGCAGACCTGCGGGGCGCTCACCTCGTAGGGTTCATGGCTTTTTTTCAAGCCCACAGGCCCATGCGTGTGTCGTGCTGCCGTACGGAGAAATCAGCCTTCTTCCATATCGGTTTCCATGAAATCAAACCAGTGTCCACTGTTTGAGGCATGATCGAGTTCTATTTGCACAATTTCTTCGTGACGTTGTTCTATCGCTACGAATTTTTTGAATATTTCTTGGATGGAGCCTTGTGTCTTGTCACAGGCATCCTGATAGAATTTAGTGGTTTCAATTTCAAATTGCAGGGCTGTATTTAAGACCCGTTGGACATTGCCCAGAAACTGCCGGGGAATCTTTGCCTTCATTTTTTCAATTTTATTCTCAAGATCCGAGGTCTGGGGTATGGACGAATCAAGCTTTGCAATATCAATTTGTCCTTTTGATTTCAACGTTTCAAGGCTGTATTCCAGAAAATCAACATGGGATTGTTCGTCGTCTGCCAGGGCCTTGAAAATGCTTTTTCCTCTTTTATCATCAATGGTCTTAACCGCTGACAGGTACAGGTCTCTGTTTTTCTTTTCAAATGCCAGTGCGGATACAAAAATTTCTTCAGAACTCATGTTACCTCCGGGGATGGGGATATTTTTTTTAATCCCTTTTATAGCGTCCCATCAGACGGTTCATTCCAATAAGATGGGGTTCTATTTTTGCCAGCAACTGCCACAGGTTCAGGCCAGGCTCCAGTTCCACAGCCTTATTCAGTGCCAGTACCCAGAAATAATAATTGTGAACACCATGCCCGTTGGGTGGCATGGGACCGTTGTATCCGGTTTGTCCGAAATCTGTAATACCATTTGTATATAAGGGGGTGCCTTCATCCAGGTGTGTCACATCTCCGGGAATATTATAGAGTACCCAGTGAACAAACCCATAGGTGCCTGTGCTGCTTACCAGCGGTGCATCCGGATCGTGACAGATAACGGCAAAGGCCTTGGTGCCTTCGGGTGGGTCTTCCCATGATAATGCAGGAGAAACATCTTCTCCTTCGCCGGTGAATTTGGATGGCATCAGCGTATCATGTTTAAATGCATCACTTTTTAATTGCATTTTTGTCGGTGCAAAACCCATGGTGACTCCTCCTTTCTTTTTGGTTTTTAAATGACATAATCAGGGCTTGATCATAACGCAAGCCTGACCTCTCCCCAAAATGGCCCATGTTCTGAACAGGCCCCACAATTACAATTCAAACTACTGCTGTTTGTTTTTTATGTCAATGGGATGGGCTTTAAATCCTGAGCTTTTACACAACCCTCTCCATCAATGTTTACGAGGCACCAGGGACACCGGGGCTTGAAAAATCCATGCAGGGCGGATAGTATTATTTGGGCTTGGTCACAACAGGGGCCACTTTGGGGTGGGGTCAGACTTGCGTTATTGGCATTATCGGTGCTTCTGGCGTTTGCACAGGCTGTGGTCGATAACGCCAATAACACAAGCCTGACCCCGTTGGCCAACATTTATGACCAAGCCCCTTTTTCAATATTCGTTGTGGCTGGTATTTACAGCCATGTGGGTTTTTATATGAAAAAGAAGGTGTTGGGTTTTGGGTATTGGGTGCTGGGTATTAACAGCAACTACTTTTTCATTATTCGTTGTGGCAGGTGCGTACTGCCATGTGGGTTATATGAAAAGGCAGCCTCCAAGGCAACTTCAGCAGAGCCGCCCCCCCGATGGGCAATAGGAATCGGACAATTGAGCTGTCTACAGTTCCGGTCCGGGCCCATTGCCCGTCGGGGGGGCGGCGGTATAATACTATTTGGCTCCGCGTCTACGACCCTATATTTATTGTGTCCGACAGGACATGCCCGTTATATAAAAAAATAAGGAGAAAAAAGCCAATGGACTACACACCGCCATGGGGCATGCATAACGGTCATATTCAATCCGTTTTTGCCTCCATGTGCCGAAAAATGGATATAAACGGGCTTTACCAGCGGGAGCGCGTAAATACCCCGGACGGAGATTTTCTGGATCTGGACTGGGCCAGAAGAAAAAGCAGCACCCTTGTTATCATTTCCCACGGCCTTGAAGGCAATACCCACAGGCCCTATGTCACGGGCATGGCCAAGGCCGCCAACCGCATGGGCTGGGATGCCCTGGCTTGGAACTATCGCTCCTGCAGTGATGAACCCAACCGGTATCTGCACTCCTATCACAATGGGGTTACAGAAGATCTGTCCTTTGTGATAGACCATGCCCTGAACCGGGGTCATTACCAGTCTATTTACCTGGTGGGGTTCAGCCTGGGGGGGAATCTCACCCTGGTGCATCTGGGACGGGACACGGTGCATCCGGCGGTGAAAAAAGCCGTGGTTTTTTCTGTACCCTGTGATCTGGCCAGCAGTGCCAGCGTCCTTGCCCGGCCTTCCAACCGCATTTATATGGAACGTTTTTTGCGTAAACTCCGGAAAAAAATACAGGCCAAAATGCGCCTGATGCCGGGGAAAATAAATGATCATGGCTATGAGCAGATCAAAGATTTCAAGGGGTTTGATGATCGATACACAGCCCCCCTGCATGGATTTCTGGATGCCGAAGATTATTGGGAAAAATCCAGCAGCCTTCAGTTTATCCCCCATATCAGGGTGCCCACATTGATCGTCAGTGCCCGCAATGATCCTTTTTTATCCCCGAAATGCTATCCGGTAAAGGCAGCTGAAGAAAACAGCACGGTAACCCTGGAAATGCCCCGTTCCGGGGGGCATGTGGGATTTGTGGCCTTTAATAAAACCGGCGAATACTGGTCAGAGAAAAGGGCCATGGCCTTTTTGAAATGCCGGCAGGTGTAAAAATAATCTTGCCTTGAAAAGGCACTGTGGATATAGTCAGGCCGTTTTACTTTGAAGATTTGACAGGATAGTCTGTCATGTGGGTTATATAAAAAATATAAGGAGTTTGAAATGACGGATTTTACACACCTGGATCAGGATGGACGGGTCAGAATGGTGGATGTGGCAGACAAAGGAATGACCAAACGGGTGGCCGTGGCCCGGGGATGTGTAACCATGACCGGAGATACCCTTGCCCGCATCATGGATGCCACGGTGAAAAAGGGTAATGTGCTGGAGGCCGCCCGCATTGCCGGGGTCATGGCCGCCAAAAAAACAGCGGATCTCATTCCCATGTGTCATCCCCTGAATTTGACCCATGTAAGCGTGGATTTTTTTCCTGATCCAGAAAACAATGCCGTGGAAATTGAGGCAAGTGCCTCTTTGACCGGTCAGACCGGTGTGGAAATGGAAGCCTTGACGGCGGTGACCGTGGCGGCTTTAACCATTTATGACATGTGTAAATCCTATGATAAGGCCATGGTCATTTCTGATATTCATCTAAAAAGCAAAACCGGCGGTAAAAGCGGCAGCTTTCTGGCCCGGCGATACCAGGAATAAGACGCGAAAATTTCATGATAAAAAATCATTTTAAAAAATGGTGCATTGTATTTGGTGTGTGCGGCATGCTTCTTTCCGAAGGGGGCTGCCTTTTTTCTTCCAGAACCCCGGACTCCCTGCCGTCAGCCCCTTTTATAAGGTTGTCGGAAAGAGACTTTCCTGATTTTAGGGATACCCTGGCCAACCCGGATCTGGATCGGGCACTGGCACAGAGTCTGGTGTTCTACGGTAAAATCCCTGAAAATCGTATTTTTAAACTGGGAGACGATACCTATTCCGCTGCACACATGAAGCGGTCCCTGGAATATTTTCTTCAATTCATTGAGACAAAGCCCCCATCGGATGCGGTCGCCCGATTTATCAGAAGGTATTACGATGTATTCCAGTCCATGGGCCGGGCTCGCAATAAAGAGGTGCTGTTCACGGGATATTATGAGCCGTCCCTCCGGGGAAGTCTGACCCGGGACGAAAAAAAATACCCGGTGCCCCTGTACAGTCTTCCCCGGGATCTGGTGCGGGTGGATCTTTCCCGGTTTTCGTCAAAATACAATAAAGACATCCTCACCGCCAGGGTGACTCCGGATAATCAGGTGGTGCCTTATTTTACCCGGGCGGAGATCAACGGACGAAGCGATTTCCATCTCCTGGCACCGCCGGTGGCCTGGGTATCCAGCCTCACCGATCGGTTTTTCCTGGAAATCCAGGGCTCTGGCAGGGTAGAACTGGACAACGGGGAGGTGTTACGGGTTCATTATGATGCTAAAAACGGGCATCCCTACAAGTCAATTGGGCGATATCTCATTGATCAGGACGAAATTCCAAAGAAAGAGATGTCCATGCAGGCCATCCGGACATGGCTGGAGGCCCATCCCCATCGCCGGGAAGAGGTGTTTCATCACAATACCAGTTTTGTTTTTTTTCGAAAAGAAAAGGGCGGTCCCTATGGCAGCATCGGGGTGCCGTTGACCCCCCTTCGCTCCATTGCAACGGACCGGTCTGTTTTCCCCCGGGGGGTTCTTTGTTTTGTGGAAACCAGCATGCCATCCATGGATACACCGGGAACGATGGCAGAGCATTTTAAACCTGTATCCGGATTTGTGCTCAATCAGGATACAGGTGGTGCCATTAAAGGCCCGGGGCGGGTGGACTTCTTCTGTGGCCATGGTCCCTGGGCGGAGCATGCTGCAGGGCACATGAATCACACAGGTCATGTTTATGTGCTGGTACTTAAAAAATAATTCCTGGCCTGGTACTTCCCATTTCAAAGGTCCATCATGGCATTCTATGCATCTGATTTTTTATCAAACGGGGTCAGGCTTGTGTTATTGGCATCATTGGATACAGCCTGTGAAAATGCCAAAATCAATGATAATGTTAATAATGTAATTATGACTCCATTGGTACATTGATACCCCATAGCTATGTTTTACGTTTCATTCCTCTTAATGTCCTTATTATAGTAATAGAGAGTTGTTCATTATATGAATGATCTTCTTTTGCCTGATTGCTTGACATGACCTGCTTTTTTATCTACAACTTTGACAAAATCTTTTTAAATGTAAGCCTGAACCCCGGCCCCCAGGGGTATTTCCGTTGTGATTGCGCCTTAATTTCTTTGAATATTGTAAAAACGTCCTTGAGTCTGAATCTGCACCAAGAATTATATTTAGTTGAAGGCGCATGTTTAGTTGTTGACAGCCCCAATGGAATTGTAGTTCACTACGTTTTCAGGTTTACTGAAATAAATGTATTGACTGGCTTTGGGATGTGTATCCCAAAGGGTGATATTGCACCTGGTGTTTTCCATTGATCGGTGAACGGCTTAATTAAAATATAGCAAAAGAAAGGGTGATATTATGGGAGTTGTAGCTGATAAAATCAAGGATCTTAAGGAACGGGAAAAAAAGATTCTTGGCATGGGGGGTGAGAAAGCCCTTGCCAAACGACGTGAACAGGGCAAGCTCAATGCCAGGGAGCGGCTTGATCTGCTTTTTGACCAGGGAAGCTTTCGTGAAATTGATATGTTTGTAACCCACAGGTGTACCAATTTCGGCATGGAAACAAAAGAAATTCCTGCCGATGGTGTGGTCACCGGCCATGGGCTTGTGGCGGGAAGAACGGTGTTTGCCTATTCCCAGGATTTCACCTCCCGGGCGGGTTCCATGGGCGAAATGCAGGCCAAAAAAATCTGCAAGATCATGGATCTGGCCATGAAGGCCGGTGCGCCGGTGGTGGGCATTAACGACTCCGGCGGTGCCCGCATTCAGGAAGGGGTGGATTCCCTGTCCGGATATGGGGAGATCTTTTTTCGTAATGCCTCGGCTTCCGGTGTGATCCCCCAGATTTCCGCCATCATGGGACCCACCGCCGGTGGAGCCGTATACTCACCTGCCATGACCGATTTTATTTTCATGGTAAAGGATACCAGTTACATGTTCATCACAGGTCCACAGGTGATTAAATCCGTCACCGGTGAGGAAATTTCCTTTGAGGATCTCGGTGGGGCCATGGCCCACAACGAAAAGAGCGGGGTGGCGCAGTTTGCCTGTGATAATGATGAACACGCCCTGGAAGAGATCCGAACCCTGTTGTCCTATCTGCCTTCCAATAACATGGAAGATCCGCCATTAAAACCCACAACGGATGATCCCCATCGCATGGACCCGGCTTTGGATGAGCTGATTCCGGATAATCCCAATCAGGCCTATGATATAAAATCTGTTATCAGCTCCATTGTGGATGATGGTGAATTCTTTGAGCCCCACGCCCATTTTGCCAAAAATATTCTCACCTGCTTTGCCAGGCTCAATGGTCGGCCCATCGGCATCATTGCCAACCAGCCCCTTTTCATGGCCGGCTGTCTGGATATCAACGCCTCGGACAAGGCCACACGGTTTATCCGCTTCTGTGATGCCTTTAACATTCCCATGCTCACCATTGCCGATGTGCCAGGCTATCTGCCTGGCAGTGACCAGGAGTGGGGTGGCATCATCCGCCATGGAGCCAAACTGCTGTGGTGTTACTCCGAAGCCACGGTACCCAAGTTGCTGCTCATCACCCGGAAGGATTATGGCGGATCATACCTTGCCATGTGCTCCAAACATCTCGGGGCGGACATGGCCTTTGCATGGCCCAGTGCCCAGATTGCCGTGATGGGGGCTGAAGGTGCAGCCAATATTATCCATGCCAGGGAAATAAAAGGTGCTGAAGATCCCGTTGCCAAACGTAAAGAAAAAATTGCTGAGTATGAAGAACTCTTTTCCAATCCCTATTGTGCGGCCGGTCGTGGATATGTGGATGCCGTGATTCAACCGGCCCAGACCCGTATGCGTCTGATTGATGCCCTGGAAGCACTTGGCACCAAACGAGAGACCCGGCCCGCCAAAAAACATGGTAACATTCCCGTCTAATTCGGAGGCAATATAATGGACAAGAAAAAACTTGCTGCAGCCACGGCGGCAGTATTTACCTACATTAAAACCCAGGAGGAGGCGGCCTTTTTTGCATCCGGCTGTGCACCTGTCGAAGACACTGCCCCCAAAGCACCTTCTCCGGCTCCGGTGATCTTTAATGCCTGGGGCACTGCAGGACGTACAGATCAGATGCAGGGGCGTTTTTTAATGCAGACAAGGGTGTTCAGATAAATAAAGAAAACCGCCACTTTCTTTCATGCCCTGTAGTGCATTAAAGGATGTCAGGTGAAAAAATAATTTAGGAGAGCATAAATGAGTGAACACGGCAAAATAAACATGTGCGAGTTGAATTGTGAAAAAGAGAGGCCTGCTGCCAAAAATCCTCTGAAGATTGAAGACCTGTCACTGCGTGATGGTCATCAATCTCTTTTTGCCACAAGGGGTAGAACAGAAGACATGATCCCCGTGGCCGAGCGTATGGATGAGATCGGTTTCTGGGCCATGGAAGTCTGGGGTGGTGCCACCTTTGATGCCATGCACCGGTTTTTAAATGAAGATCCCTGGGAACGTCTTCGTACCCTGAAACGTTATCTGAAAAAAACTCCCCTTTCCATGCTGCTCCGGGGGCAGAATCTGGTGGGTTACAGAAACTATGCCGATGATGTGGCGGAATTGTTTGTCAAACGGGCTGCAGAAAACGGCATGGATGTTTTTCGTACATTTGACGCCCTGAACGATTACCGCAATTTTGAGTGCGTGGTACCTGTCATTAAATCCAGCGGCAAGCATTTCCAGGGCTGCATCTGTTACTCCCTCACCGAACCCCGCATGGGCGGGAGTGTTTATACGCTGGACTATTACATTAAGAAGGCCAAAGAGCTGGAAGCCATGGGTGCAGACAGTATCTGCATTAAAGATATGGCAGGTCTCATGGCCCCCTATGATGCCTATGAGCTGATTAAGGCCCTGAAGGAAAATGTTAAACCACTGATTCATCTGCACAGCCATTTCACTTCGGGCATGGCAGCCATGACCCATTTAAAGGCCGTGGAAGCTGGCGTTGATATCCTGGATACCTGCCTGACCCCCTATGCTTACCGCACCTCCCATCCGGCCCTGGAACCCCTGGTCATGTCCCTCATCGGCACTGACAGAGACACTGGATTTGACATTGAAACTCTGGCTTCCATCAATGGAACCCTGGAAAAAGAGATTCTGCCCAAGTACAAACACCTGCTTGACGACAGCAAGGTGTCTGTGATTGATATTAATGTACTGCTGCACCAGACCCCGGGCGGCATGCTTTCAAATCTGGTGAATCAGCTTAAAGAGATGGATGCCCTGGACAGAATCGGTGACGTGTACAAAGAACTGCCCAAGGTGCGTAAAGATCTGGGACAGATTCCCCTTGTTACCCCCACAAGCCAGATCGTGGGCACCCAGACCGTTAACAACGTTCTTTTTGATACCAAAGAAGAGCGTTACAAGATGATCACCGCCCAGGTAAAAGATCTGTGTTACGGACTCTATGGAAAGACCGCAGTTCCCATTGATCCTGAACTTCAGAAAAAAGCCCTAAAGGGGTATGAAAGGGGTGAAACCCCCATTACCTGCAAGCCTGCTGAAGTACTCAAGCCTGAACTTGAAGATGCCAAGAAGATCATTGGTGATCTGGCAGTGGATGATGATGATCTTATTCTCTACACCCTGTTCCCTGTGACGGGTAAAAAGTTTCTCCAGATCAAGTATGGTAAGGAAGCTGTGCCCAATTCCATGAAACCCATCACCATGGAAGAAGTGGCAAAAAGAGATGAACTTCTCCGCAAGGCAAAGGCCGGACTGCTGGTGGAAAAAACCACCACTGAGGCTCCGGAAAAAACAGATGCCCTTCGCACCTTTAACGTGTTTGTGGAAGGCGAGTATTTTGAAGTGGGTGTGGATGAAGTCGGTGGCGCTCCGGTGATTGCCTATGCCCAGCCAGCCCCTGCACCAGAAACTGCAGCTGCACCTGCATCCACGGCACCCGTTCTTCAGGCAGGCGGTACACCGGGTCTTGTCCCGCCGCCGCCGGCACGAGCTGCTGTACCAAAGCCTGCAGCCCCTGTAAAACCGGCACCTGCACCCAGCAAACCCAAACCTGCTGCTGCTCCGGCCCCGGCTCCGGCGGCCAGTACCGGTTCAGGCACGGCTGTGAAAGCACCCATGCCGGGTATGATCATCAAATATGAGAAAAATGTGGGAGATGTGGTTAAAAAAGGTGATATTGTGGTGATTCTGGAAGCAATGAAGATGGAAAATGCGCTTCCGGCTCCGGCGGATGGTGAAATTACAGCCATCAATTTTGGTTCCGGTGATTCCGTACCCAAGGATGCCGTTCTGGCAGTTATCGGTTGATTTTAAACGGAGATGATATCAGGCCTGTGATGAGAAACATATTTCTGGCATAGTCCTGTTGTATCTGATACTGATTGAATGTGGGGGAACCATGATATCACAATGGTTTCCCCATTTTTATTTGAAAAAGCAGGTGGTGGGGTTTGGGTACTGGGTGCTGGGTTTTGGGTGCTAACAGCAACTGTTTTTTCGGGTTTGGTCACAATATGGGCCACTTTGGGGTGGGATCAGGCTTGCGTTATTGGCATTATCGGTGATTTTGGCCTTTGCACAGGCTGTGGTCGATAACGCCAATAATACAAGCCTGACCCCTTTGGTCCATTAAATGTGACGGGTGGCCCTTGCTGTGACCAAGCCCGTTTTTTTCATTGTTCGTTGTGTCGCCAGACCGATATGATCATTATTGGGAGTTTGATTAAGCCCGGTGTCGTGTCACCAGTGTCTGGTTCTCAAACTTAGTGCTTGAAAAGCCCGGACTCATGATCTATTACAGGGAATGTTTTTTGTGGCCCGGGGCAGGTGTGTATTGGGGATGAACGAAAAAAGGGAGAAGAGACTGCCATGGAATATTTTTATTCAGTCAGGGAACCAAGGTGTCAGGAGATAAAAATCAAACGATCCACTTTTATCTGTTCCCTGGCCCCGGTGGATTCCATGGAGGAGGCCAAAGCCTTTATTTCTGCCATTTCCGCCGAACATAAAACCGCCACCCACAACTGCTGGGCCTATATTGTGGGGGAGGCCGGTGAGATGTTTCATTCTTCGGACAATGGAGAACCTGCCGGAACAGCGGGTAAACCCATGCTCAACGTGCTTCAGCGGCATAACATGACCCGGATTGCCGCCGTGGTGACACGGTATTTTGGTGGGGTCAAGCTGGGAATTCGGGGGCTTATTGATGCCTATGGCCAGTCCGTTGAAGCGGCATTGGCCATGGAAAAACTCATGAAACTTGTGAAGACCCGCACCTATCTGGTTACAGTGCCCTATGCCTTTAATGACAGCCTTTTGTATCAGCTGAACCAGCATGATGCTACGGTATCCCACACGGATTACACGGACAAGGTCATCCATGGGGTGGCGGTGGAAGATCATCTGGCCCCGGCCCTGGAGAAATTATTGACGGAATTTCAGGACGGGGGAAAGCTTTATTTTGAAGGCCCCCTGGAGGAACCGTCCTGAAGTCAGAGCGGGTTATACTTCACCCCTATTATTGTTGTGGCAGGGCTTTCTGCCATTGATATTGTACAGGAGAATTCATGGAAAAAATAGCTTCATATATTAAAAGCTGGCTTGTCACCCATTGCGAATCTGCAGGATTAAAAGGTTTTGTGGTGGGGGTGTCCGGGGGGATTGATTCCGCCGTTACCTCCACCCTTTGCGCCCAGACCGGTAAAAAAACAATTGTGTTAAATATGCCCATTCACCAGGCTCCGGCCCAGGTATCCCTTTCCGCCGGGCACATTAAATGGCTGGAAGAAACCTATGATAATGTCACTGGGGTCACCGTGGATCTGACCCCCTCCTTTCAGGCCCTTTGCACCACCTTGCCCCGGGATATCCAGGACGGGCTGACCATGGCCAACACCCGATCCCGGTTACGCATGGTGACCCTGTACTCCTTTGCCGGTCACCACCGCATGATGGTGGCAGGTACGGGCAACAAGGTGGAGGATTTCGGGGTGGGGTTTTATACCAAATACGGGGATGGTGGCGTGGATCTGTCCCCCATTGCCGATCTGTTTAAAACCGAAGTGTATTCCATGGGGAGGTTCTTAGGAGTAAATGAGGCCATCCTGGCCGCTGCCCCCACCGATGGCTTGTGGGAGGATGATCGCACCGACGAATCCCAGATCGGGGCAAGCTATCCCGAACTGGAGTGGGCAATGACCTTTGAAGAAACCTCCGGTGATACGACTGATCTCACAGATCGTCAGAAAAAAGTGCTGGATATTTACAGGGGATTTCACAAGGCCAATAAACATAAGATGGAACCCATTCCCGTGTGCACCATTCCCAGTGAGCTGAGAGAATAATAACTAAGATGTGAAAGACGGGAAGCTATGGGTGATTACGAAGGCGATATGACTTCTGGAAACACAGATGAGACAGATACCGCAACAATCCTGGGGCAGTGCTGGAGAATCTTTGATGCCATTGATGATTATGTCACGATTCTTGACCTTGACAAGCGCATCGTTTCGGCAAACCATTCCCTGCTTGAGGGATTTCAGGTGGACTTGAGTCAGATTGTCGATTGTAAATGTTATGAAGCCCTGTGGGACAGAGATAAAAATTGTCGTATCTGTCCTGTGGAGAAAGTACTTGAAGATCTTAAAACCCATACCATTGAGGTGGAGAATCGCCGTATTGGGAAAACATTTGTGATTTCCGCCTCACCGATATTTGATGACCATAATGATATCGTGGGCATGGTTCATGTGACCAAGGATATAACGGATCGTAAAAAAGCTGAAAATGCTTTGATTGAAGCACGATCCCAGCTTGAAGCCCGGGTTGTGGAGAGAACCCGGGAATTAACCATCTTGAACGAGCGATTGTACGCCGAGATTGCGGAACGAAAAAAAGCTGAAGCCGGTCTGATCAAACGTACTGCTGAGCTTGATTTGAAATCCAAGACCCTTGAAGAGGCTAATATCGCTTTGCGGGTTATTCTTAAAGCCCGGGAAGATGACAAGGATGATCTTGAGGCCAAAGTACTGGCAAATATGAAAAAGCTTGTGCTGCCCTATCTGGAAAAACTCAATACCACCCGCCTGGATGATTCCCAGCGCACCTGCCTGTCGGCATTACAGACCAATCTGGAGAACCTGGTTTCTCCGTTTTCCCAGCGACTTTCTTCTCCGTTAGTGAATTTAACCCCCCGGGAAATTCAGATCGCCAATCTTATTAAAGATGGCTTTGGCAACAAAGAAATTGCCCGGTTTTTTAATATCTCTTTGCGAACGGTGGAGTTTCATCGGGAAAATATCAGAAAAAAAATCGGTCTGGTCAATAAAAAGGTCAATTTAAGATCCCAGTTATTGCTGTTTTAAAATCGCTGGTGTTTTACGCATAAGTACCAGCTTTTTACTGGTAGTTTACTGGTAAAGATTTGGTGTTGTTTTTTGTTGTTAAGAAGGTATTATGGGCTTGTTTATACAAGTCTGATCCCATTGGTCCAACCGTTATTATGACTGGGCAATGTTATGACCAAACCCCAGGTTTTCAAAAGGCGATGTTGGATCTGAAGACTGCTGCTGGCTGCATTGTGGAAATATCAAACACAGAAAGGAAAAATGAGCTATGAACGAAATCGATAAAATTATTGGAGAGGCAGATGACGCGTTGTTGATAAAAAGGGTTGTGGATTCTTTTCGTCGAACGATGACCCATTATGGTCAATGGTTTGCAGAGGTGGAGCATCAGCTGGGCATGGAAAAGGCCATGGCAGTTGAGGCTGATGTTTGGGAGGCCAGTTTCCAGAATCAGTTGAAACGCCTGTCCAAAATTTTTGGTTTTGAAATTAAAGATGGTGTACCGGCCCATCTGCATACACTCTCCCGTGAACAACTGATTGATCTGCTTAAAAATCTGGGGATTAACTGGTTGGCCAACGATGGTATCTGGTTCCAGGCGGTGGAGAAAAAATATGGCATGAACGATGCCAAACGCTGTAATGACTCCTGCTGGACACGGTATTCTCCCTTTGAGGCAGAACGGATTAAACAGTTGCTTGAATTGCCGGAACAGGGGGGAATCCCTGCCCTGAAGAAAGCATTGGCTTTCAGAATGTATGCCCTGATAAACAAGCAATCCATTGAAGATGTGAATGAAAACTGTATCATCTTTCGCATGAATGAATGTCGGGTCCAGGTGGCAAGGAAAAGAAGGGGGCTTGCCGACTATCCCTGCAAAACTGCGGGCCTGGTGGAGTACCCCTACTTTGCCAGTACCATTGATTCACGCATTGTCACCGAATGTGTGGGGTGTCCCCCGGACCCACATCCTGAAGGCTGGTTCTGTGCCTGGAAGTTCACAGTTGTTGAATAGAATGCCTGTTGGGTAAAAACAAGGAGACCTTGCCATGTCGAACAATATTCTTAAATTTGCCATGAATCGCAATACCAGTGTAGAAAAAGTCAATGGTGCCAAGCTGCGTTCTGTTTGTCGTTTGCGTGATACCTTGACCGATGCCGAAGTGATCATTGAGGTGAAAATGCCGGACATGGAAATCTGTGCCATATCCGGTCATTTTCGTCATGCTTATTTTGGAGAAATTGAAGATCTTGACCGGCGCCTCCAGGCGGTGATCGGGGTGCGAGTGGCCGCCGGCATGTTGAAAATCATAAAGGGACTCATGGGCGAAGAAGAAAAGATTCAACAGATCGTCTATATGGTGGAGGAGTGCTGTCACGGCGTGATCTTAACCTTGACCCGGAAAGTGCTCTTAAAAGCACCCGATGACGAAGCTGGCAAGTTTTCCTTTTATTCAAATATGGTCAAAAAAAGTATCCGCCTCTATGATCGCTGTGCGGCTTTTGCCAAAGGGACCCCTTTGGTTCATGAACTTGAATCTGAAAAGGCAGAAGGAGGGGTGTGATGTTTGATTTTATGCGAAATAAAGTGGTGGATGTGGCGCGTCTGGATAAGGATACCCTTGAAGTACATGGTATTCTGGATGATTCCATCTACAGTCTGCAGATGGATTTCAGGGTCAATATCAGCGATTTGATCTGTTCTGACATCAAGGGGCGCTGGCTGCGCTGGACAACTCCGGAATGTCCCCGGGCCATAGATTTTCTCCATGAGGCCGAAGGATTTTGTTTGAAAGCCGGAATTGATGATAAAATTCATAAGACCATTGGTCGGCACGCCTGTCGCCATTTTGCCAATCTTTTTATTGAATGTGGCTATGCGGTTCGGGAAACCGTGAAACTGCTGGAATGGGAAGATGCCAGAAAAGAGAATCCTGAGCTTACCTTTAAACAGTTTATGGGCAGCAATGATGAAATTGTACCCGTGGCTGAAGAATCGGTGGGTATGGAAAATGACAGTGATGTGTCCGGTGTAATGCCTGCAGAAGATGGCCCTTTCGACACATCTCCGGAACAGGTAAACTCCCCCGGGGTTTCCTGCAAAAGCTGTTCGGGCCAGGGCCGTTTTGTCATTGACATGCATGTGCACACGTCGCCGGCTTCACCCTGTGCCTCCGATTCGGTGGATACCATGATTGAAATGGCCAAAAGTATCGGTCTGCAGGGTATTTGCTTGACGGATCATAATTATGTCTGGTCAGCGAAAGCCGTGCAGGCCCTGTGTAAAAAACATGATTTTCTGGTGTTGCGGGCCAATGAGATCATCACGGAACAGGGCGATATGCTGGTGTTTGGTTTTTATGAAAATCTTCAGGGCATTACCAGGCTTGCGGACTTGAAAAAACAGGTTGCCGCCGTGGATGGATTTATTGTTGCGGCCCATCCCTTTCGGGGGTTTTTGACCTTTGGGGCTGATGATGTGGGGCTGACCCCGGAAAGTGCCATGGCCCGGGAGGTGTTTAAATGGGTCAATGGTGTGGAAACCTTAAACGGTAAGGTGACGAACACTGAGAATAAACTGGCCCGGGATGTGGCCAAAGGGCTTGGGTTGCCATCAACGGGGGGCAGTGACGCCCATGATGCCTCAACCATTGGGGTGTATGCCACCGCCTTTGATGAGGTCATTGACAGTGAAGCATCGCTTGTGGCTGCATTGAAACAGGGCAGATACCATCCGGTTATTTTTCGTTAATATCCCCCTCTTTTTTTATATAACCCCCCATTGCCTCTTACCAAGTGCTCAAGGAGAATTGAATTATGCAGCGTAAAGACAAACAGGATTGGGAAAAAATAATCAGACGGTTTGAGCGGCTTCTGCGCTTGAAATCATTTCCCGTGGCCTTTAAAATGCTGGAGAAAAAAGAGACTCTTGACACCATTCCCTTTCTTCGACGTCCCCAGGGTAAAATGACCATGTGTCAGATGATTAATCTGGTGCGCAATTTTGATTGGAGTGTGGGAGCGGATCTGGATGATTTTCTCTTCTCCTCCTGCTCGTCGATTCTGGGCTTGAGTGAACTGCCCGAAACCCATAAAGATGGAACCTTCAGAAACATTGTCTGGGTGGCCACCAAGGCCGATGGGCGTAAATTTGAAGCCTCAATTCCCCGTCTTCCCCTGGGAAAATACCAGGCCCTGGCCATGGCACCGCTGGTTTATAATCCGTTTTCACCGGATATTGTGCTGATTTACGCCAATCCCGCACAGATAATGATGTTGATCAATGCCCTGCAGTTCTGTGATTACGAAGTCATGCAGTTTGCCTGCGTGGGGGAATCCTCCTGTTCCGATGCCATTGTGCGTTGTTACCAGAGTGAAAAGCCCTCTGTGGGCATTCCCTGCTATGGAGAACGCTGCTATGGTCATGCCCAGGATGATGAAATGGTGATGGCCCTTCCGGCAGGCTTGATGGAAAAAGCCCTTGCCGGGCTGGAGGCCCTTTATCGTCGGGGTGTGCGTTATCCCATCAGTTTTGCCGGGGCAGAATGTGATGTCACCCAGGTATTTCCCCCCACCTATCTGGGACTCGATGAGATTATGAAAAAAGTCAAAGGAGAAGGGCGGCATTTTTTGCTCGGGGTTACCGGGGGTATTGCCAGCGGTAAAAGTACGGTGTCAAAAATGTTGGGAAGTTTGGGGTCTCCGTTGATTGATTTTGACCTGATTGCCCGCCAGGTGGTGGAACCGGGTACCCCGGGGCTTGCCAAAATTGTGGATTATTTTGGCAGTCAGGTGTTGGCTGAAGATGGCTCTCTGGATCGTAAGAAGATGTCCGATATTGTGTTCGGAGATATGGAAAAACGAAAAAAACTTGAAGGGTTTACCCATCCACCCATCTATGAAGCATTTTTTGAGCAGGTCAAAGAAATTACAAAGAAAGACCCGGAGGCCATTATTCAAGTGGCGGTACCGCTGCTCATTGAGCTGAATTTGCAGTACCTGTTTGACAAGCTTTTGGTTATCCATGTGCCGGCCCAGGTGCAGATAGAACGCCTTGCCAACCGGGATGGTATAAGCAGGGAAGATGCTGCCAATATCCTTAAGGCCCAGCTGCCCATAGATGAAAAGCTGCAGTTTGCTGATTTTGTAGTTGATAATACCAGAGATCTCGCATATACCCAAAAACAGATTGAAGGTGTTTGGGAACAGCTTCAGAAAAATTCAAAATTAATCTAACCCATAAAATGTGAATATTTTTCTGGAAAGTATAAGCCGGGAGTAAATATTCGGCCGGCACCCCATCTTCACCTATTTTGGCCTGCTCACATAGCATTAGTATGCTACGCAGACCCAAATATGCGAATATGAGGCACTGGCCAAACATTTACAGTTCTAACCCGAATATTTCAAGCCGGGAAATGGAGGGTAAAACCTCGAGTATGAATTTAGTGTTTACACGGTATGATGAACATAGTAGCTATGCTCTATTGTCAGACGCTTTCGTCTGCGGATCGGTTCATGTAAAAATCTGATTTGAATGGAGCATCATCTAAATGGCACATCATAAATTTCCATCGTTCCCCCACCATGGGAAAAAACTGGACGACTCCCGTTTCCAGCTCATCCATAATGCCACCCTGGCCATCCTTGAAAAACGGGGTATCCGGGTGGAATCCCCCGAACTGGTAGACTTTGCCGTCCGCCATGGCATTAAAAATGACGGTAATATCCTTTTTTTTAATGAAGCCCAGGTAGAAAACGCCATTTCCCTTGCCCCGGGTCAATTTACGCTTTTGGCCCGGAATCCCAAGTATAATACCTCCTTTGATCTTGATACTGTTTTTTTCGGCACAGGAAGATCTGCTCCTTTTGTGATGTCCACCAAAGGTGTCCGCCGTCAGGCCACCTGTCAGGATTATGTGGATACCATGAAGCTGGGGCAGATGCTGGACCCCATCCGCTTGATGGGGACCCTGGTTTATCCTGGAGATATTCCCGTGGACAGGCTTTATCAATTTATGATGGCCGCCCAGATTCTTTATTCTGATAAACCCTATATTGTGTCGTGCATGGATGATCTTAAGCTGTTGTGCCGGGCCTTTGACGTGACGCCGGAGGTGCTTGGAAAGAGCGGCAGTGATGTGTTTGCACAAGCCACCATTAATACGCTGTCCCCCCTGGCCCTGGCCGATGATCAGGGGGAAATGCTCATGGCCATGGCCCGGCACAACATTGCCATTTGTATTTCTCCTTGTCCATCGGCGGGTATGACCGGTCCCTGTTCGGTCATGGGCAATGTGGTGCTCAATAACTGTGAGGTGTTGAGTACACTGGTACTGGCCCAGATGCTCCAGCCGGGGTTGCCGATATTTTATGGTGCGTTTCCCTGTGCCACGGATATGCGTTCCATGTGTGTGACATTGGGAGGTCCAGAGAGCCGTATCATGGCAGAGCTGGCTGCCGGTGTTGCCAAACGATATGGACTTTTAACCCGGGGAAATGTGGGAATGAATGATTCCCATGAATGTGATTTCCATGCCGGAGCGGAATCCATGTTTAATTTTGTGTGTGACACCCGTGATCGCATCAATTTTCTGCCCGGATGCGGTATCCTGGCAGGGTTTGCATCTGCCTCCCGGGAAAAATTAATCATGGACGCGGAACTGGCAGAATATGTTTATGCATATACCGCCTTTAAAGAACGTAAAATAGAGGCATTGGACGATGTGGTGGACCTGCTTATCAATTTAGGTCCCCATGACAGCTTCATGATCCAGCCTCACACCATGGCGGGATTTAGAACGGAATTGTTTCACCCCCGGCTGTTTCCCCGCTCCAGTTATGATAAATGGGCAGCCAGGGAAAAATCACTGGTTCAACAGACCTCGGACCGGGCAGATGAAATGCTGGCGGCCTATACCCTTCCGCCCATTGATCTGAAGCTGAAAAAAGAGCTGGAACAGATGGTGCTGAGTTTTTAGGGAGTCAGATTTTATTGATTTCCCATTTATAAAGCCCGATTTCCGGCACGATATGGATACAGCTCCGGGAAAACGGTAAATTAAAAACGGCGGACTCTCTTAGCAGATCACAGGCCGTCTGAATAACGACCTGAAAAAATATATTGACACATTAGACTAAAAATTTCATACTCGTCCAAATTATGTTTGCTGGGGGGGCTGTAAGAAGCTGAGAAGGTTAAAACCTGACCCTTGGAACCTGATACGGTTAATGCCGGCGTAGGGAAGCTATGGACATCTCGCAATTTACTTCACGTATTCCTCCAAGAGAAATCCATTCCATTCACATCATCGCCATTTACTGACCTGACTGGGTCAGATCCGTCAAGGTTTTTTTAACCCCCCGGGAGAATTGTATCCGGGAGGTCTCAGGCTTTTATCATGGGCGTTATTCCCGCAAAATCCCGGTTTCATGGATTTGGACGAACAGGGCACATCCCGAGTTCCCCGGCCCACCAGATGATGATGTCTGATGGGATAAGCAAGTCCCCCGTTTTCGTCAACACAAGATCCGGAAGCTGGATACTTGAGTCAAAGGATAGGGAAATGAAAGATACTGAAAGTGTTAACCCCCAAGGAAAAATGGTTTTGCCCCAGGGTATTTATGGCATATTGGCGGAAAAATTTTCCCGGGGAAGGGATAATGTCACCGTGGCCCGACTCATGGTGGAGGGGGGCATTGATGTCATCCAATATCGGGAAAAGCGCCATGAAAAAACCATGCAGAAGATGTACGAGGAATGCTTGGCCATCCGGGAAATTACCCGGGAGGCAAACATTCCTTTTATTGTAAATGATTTTGCCGACCTTGCATTGATGGTCAAGGCCGATGGGGTCCATGTGGGCCAGGACGATCTGCCGGTGAGGGCGTTGCGGACCCTGGTGGGTGATCAGATGATGATCGGGTGTTCCACCAACTGCCCGGATCATGCAAAAAAAGCCATTAAAGATGGGGCTGATCACATCGGGGTTGGACCGATTTTTGCCACCCAAACCAAGGCCGATGCCGCTGATGTTGTGGGCTTTTCTTATCTTAATCATGTTGCCACCCATTATACCATTCCCTTTGCGGCCATTGGTGGCATTAAAAAGGATAACCTTGCAGAAGTGGTGGCCCAGGGAGCTAGGTGCCTCTGCCTTGTGAGTGAGATTGTGGGGGCCGATGATATTCCTGCCACCATCCGGGAAATAAAAAAAATATACAATGATGCAATTCAAGGAATTTAACAGTCATAAGTTCTCCAACGTGCCACTATCTGCTGTATTCAATGAAATTCTAAAGTAGTACAGGCAGTATGAAAAATGAGAATTTATGAGCCTGACCCCACCCCAAAGTGGCCCATGTTGTGACCAAGCCTGAACTTATGACCCATGATAAGGAAAGTAAAAAATGAAAGCATATACCACCCAGATGGACGCTGCCAAAAAAGGCATTGTCACACCCCAGATGACAGATGTACTTGCCATGGAACGTATTTCCGAAAAAGAACTTCTGGCGGGAATGGCCGCAGGAGAGATTACCCTGCCTGCCAATATCCACCATAAAAATCTTAAGGGCATTGCCATTGGCAGAGGATTGACAACCAAGGTAAATGTCAATCTCGGGGTGTCCAAAGATTGCTGCAGCTTTGATCTGGAGCTTGAAAAAGCAGACATGGCCGTTGCCATGAAGGCCCATTCGGTGATGGACCTTTCGGTATCCGGTGATACCCGGGCCTTTAGAAAAAAACTGGTGGATAAAATGCCGGTGATGATCGGCACGGTTCCCATATATGACACCCTGACCCGCACGGGCAAAAAGGGGTGGGACATTACCCTTGAAGAGTGGTTTGAAACCGTTGAGATCCACGCGGCGGACGGCATTGATTTTATCACCATCCATGCGGGCTTAACCCAGAAAGTGGTAAAGAGTATCCACACCAACCCCAGACTGACAGGGGTGGTGAGCCGGGGCGGGGCGATTCTCATGGAATGGATGATTAAAAACAAAAAAGAAAATCCCTTTTACGAGCATTTTGACAGGCTTTTGGATATCTGTGAGAAAAATGATATCTGCATCAGCCTTGGTGATGGCCTTCGTCCCGGCTGTCTGAAAGATGCCACGGACGGTCCCCAGATTGAAGAGCTAATTACCTTGGGAGAACTGACCGAAAGAGCCTGGAAAAAGAACGTGCAGGTGATGATCGAAGGGCCGGGCCATGTGCCGTTAAATGAGATTGAAATGAACATGAAGTTGCAAAAAAAGCTTTGTCACAATGCCCCTTTTTATGTTCTTGGACCACTGGTTACAGACATTGCACCGGGGTATGATCACATCACCTCGGCCATTGGGGGGGCATTGGCTGCCATGCACGGAGCGGATTTTCTCTGTTATGTCACACCGGCGGAACATCTGCGCCTGCCCGAGCTTTCCGATGTGAAAGAGGGGATCATGGCATCTCGCATTGCAGCCCATGCCGCTGATATTGCCAAGGGCATCCCCGGGGCCATGGACCCTGATATTAAGATGGGTAAGGCCCGGTTTGAACTGGACTGGGAAGGGCAGTTTGAGGTTGCCATGGACCCTGAAAAGGCCAGGGCCTATCGGGCATCTTCCCAGCCGGAAGAGGAATCTGTGTGCACCATGTGTGGGGAGTTTTGTGCGGTTAAGCGGAGTCGGGAGATGTTTGTTGCATAAATATAGTAGGCATCTTTTAAAAGTGGTTTACACTTTTTAGAGCATTACCCCCTGATCCTGTATTTTCACCGCCCAGGGGGTGTTGTCATCCCCATGGCAGCATTCAAATTAACAAGGGCAATGTGATACTGAATACGGCTGGCAGCCGCCGCCCCGGAAGCCCGCACCAGATCGGTCTGGGCCTCGTTGAGCCGGGTGAGGGTGGCCACCCCGGCCCGGTAGGCTTTTTCCACATGGCTTCGCACCCTGGCCGTCAGCTCCCGGGTCTTTTCCTGGTTTTCCCATGTGGCATAGGCGGTGTCGGCAATGTCCATGGCCTCCTGGATCTCAGCGCCCATGGCGATGAGGGTTTCCCTTCGCCTCTCTTCCAATGCCCTTAGATCAGCTGCCAGGGCCAGGATTTTTCCTTTGCGCCGTCCCCCGGTGTAAAGATCCCAGCTTACATTGACACCGGCATAGGTGTTGTGCTCCTCTTCATCCACCTTTACCTTGTCTTCCTGGTACAGATATTCCATGCCGGAAACAAAGTAGACCTTGGGAAAATAGCTGCCCTTTTCTGCCCGTAATTTTTCCCTTAGGGCCAGAATGCCCTGATCCAGGGCTTTCAGGTCCGGACGGGAGTTCATGGCCTGTTCCATGGCTTTTTCATAGGTGCGGGTCTGTTTTGAAAGCGTTCTGATTTTTGACTGGGGAAACATCTCCGGGGTGAGGGGTGTGTGGGGAAGGGCCATGAGTTTTGTCAGTGCAGTAGCGGTTAGTTTAAAGTCCCGCCGGGCCACCAGATAATCGCTTTCTGCCTGGAGCGCCCGCACGGAGAAATTCATCACCTCAGCTTCCGGCGCTGTTCCCACCCGCCATTTCACCTTGGCGTCCTTTTCCAGGGTCTGGTTGAACTGTTGATTCTGCCTTGCAATGGTCATTTTTTCCAGGGCCAGCTGGGCCTGGTAAAAGGTGGCGGAAACCGCCTGGGTCAGAAGTCGCTGGATCTCATGGCGTGCCTGTTCCTGCTGTTCAATGGCATGGGTGGATGCCAGAATGTTGGCCTTTCGGCTGAACCCGTCAAACATCAGCCATATCATTTGAAGTTTGGCTGAATATTCGTTGAAGGCCTCATCTGTGCGTATGGTTTGTGCCCAGTCAGGCTGAATGGTAGCCTGGATGGCCGTGGCCCCTGCACCGGCGGTGATGGTGGGCTTCCAGGCCGATTGTGCCTGAATAAGCACGGCCTTTGCCCCCTCAATGCGTTCCTTTGCCTGGCCCATGTCCGGGTTGTTTTTCAGGGTTATTTCGCAGGCCCGTTCCAGGGTCAGGCTCCCCGGTGCAAATGTTAAAGCCTTTTGGTCCATGGCCTGGGTTCCCCCGGCATGGACCAGGGATGCCTGGAAAATAAGAAAGATTACAATCATTATTTTATATTTCATTTTGTCGATATCCTTTTCCATTTAATACCGTAGGCAATACTGTAAAACACCGGCACCACAATCAGCGTCAGCAAGGTGGATACCAGAAGTCCGCCCATGATGGTCACAGCCATGGCTGAAAACATGGGATCATACACCAGGGGAGCCATGCCCAGGATGGTGGTACCAGATGCCATGAATACCGGTCGCATACGACTTACCGCCGCATCCAGGATGGCCTGAAGTGGAGCACTTCCTGCCCGCAGGCAGATTTCGATTTGCTCCACCAGTACAATGGCATTTTTGATGAGCATGCCGGAAAGCCCCAGAAATCCTAAAATGGCCATGAACCCAAATGGCAGCCCCACCAGCAGCAGGCCCCCGGCAATGCCGATGATGGAAAGCGGTACCGTTAAAAAGATGATAAGAGGCCGTCTAATGGAGTTGAAAAGCCCCACCACGATGATGAACATCCCAAGAATACACAGGGGAAATATCTTTTTCAAGGGGTCCCTGCCGTCATTGGATTCACTGAATTCACCCTTCCAGGTCAGGGTGTACCCCGGTGGCAGTTCAATGGCGGCCATGCGATCCACCATGGATTGACGTACCGTCTCTGCATTACCGTAAATGGGATTGCATTTCACGGTGATGGCCCGTTGCTGATCCTGCCGTCTGATGATGGGCCATTCCCATGCCTGTTTTACCTGGGTGACCACCTGGCCGATGGGCACAAAAGACTGAATAGCCGAAGACCAGACCTGGACATTTTCAAGGTTGGTCACGGAGGTGCGTTCCCGCTGGGGGGGCCGGGTGATGATGGGAATCAATTCATCCTTTTCTCTATAAACTCCGGTGATGATGCCCCCGAAATTCCATTGCAGGGCCTGGGAAAGATCACTTCGGGTGACGCCGATGCGCCGGGCCTGGGATTCAGAAAATTCTGGACGCAGCACCCGGACCTGTTGACGCCAGTCTGTTCTGATATCCCGGGTGTTGGGGGTGTCTTGCATGATAGTCATGGCCTGTTTTGCCATGTTTTGAAGAACATCAATGTCCGGTCCCCGGAACTGTGCCTCCACCAGATAGGTGATGGCTGGCCCGGAGATGATTTTCAGGGCATGGGGTTCGGCATCGGGGAAATTTGCATCCAGGTAACTTTCCGTTTTGTGAATCAGATCGTCAATGAGGCGGCAGTCTTCCACCTCCACCAGCAACTGCCCATAACTTGAATTGGGAATCTGGTAATCATAGGAGAGGATAAATCTTATGGCACCTTCTCCCACAAATGAAGTTACGTTTTTAACGCCTGGCATCTGTGCCACTTCTGCCCCAATTTTTTCCATGTCCCGGGAGGTATGCTGGATATGGGTACCCTGGGGTTTCCAGTAATTGATGAAGAAATATTTCTGGGTGGAAGGGGAAAAAAAGGCCTGGGGAATGTGGGAAAAACCCACCATTGCAGTCCACAGCATCAGCAGGGTCAAGCACACCGTCACAAACCGGAAGCGGATGGTAGTTTCAAGCAGTTTTCGATACACCTGAAAAATGGGACCGGTATAGGGTTTATTCCGGTTAAATTCCCCGGGAACCCTTAAAAACCAGATGCACAGCAGTGGGGGTAATGGTGACGGCCACAATCCAGCTGATGGAAAGAGACAGGGCCATGACATCAAACAGGGAACGACAGAATTCCCCCACATTTCCCGGAGAGAATCCGATGGCTGCAAAGGCCAGAACGGCCACCAGGGTGGCGCCCAGAAGGGGCCAGGCATTTTCCTGAACCACATCCACGGCGGCGGCTCTTCTTCGGCTCCCGCCCTGCACCCGCACCAGAATACCGTCGGCCACTACAATGGCGTTGTCCACCAGCATGCCAAGGGCCAGAATCAGCGCACCAAGGGAGATCTTCTGCAGGTCAATACCCATGATGAACATGCCGATCAATGTGGCAAGGATGGTCAGAATAAGGGTGATTCCGATGAGCAGCCCGGACTGCCATCCCATGAACACCATCAAAAGTCCAATTACAATGACCACGGCTTCGGCCAGGTTTAAAAGAAAGGCATTCACCGATTCTGTGACCACCCGGCTCTGGTAATAGATGATATCAAGGGAAATGCCGGGCGGTTGACGGTTTTTTAACTGCTCCAGTTTCTTAGCCACACTGTCGCCCATGGTGATGACGTTGCCCCGGGCCACGGTGGAAATGCCAAGTCCAATGGCGGGCTGTCCGTTGAATCTCAATAGATTGCGTGGTGGATCTATGTAATCACGGTAAACTGTGGCAATGTCACCCAGGCGGATGAGCCCTGTGGCACCGCCCACCAGAAGATCGGCAATGGCCTGTTCATCTTTGAACTCACCGGTGGGGGTGATGCGCATGTATTCGGTGTCCACATCCACATGGCCGCTTTTCTGCACCACGTTTTGAAGTTGAAGTGTGCGGTAAATCTGATCCCTTGAAATCCCCAGTTCCGCCAGGCGTGCCCGTTCAAATTCAATATAGATGGCCTCCTGTTGGATGCCCCAGAAGTCAATTTTTGCCACATCCTTGCACAAAAGCAGTTCTTTTTTCAGATATTGGGCATAGTCCCGAAGCTGGGCCTGGGAATAACCGGCCCCGTGAATGGCAAAGAACACTCCGTAAACATCCCCGAAATCATCCCGGACTATGGAAGGACCGGCCCCCGGGGGAAGAGATCCTTGCACATCATTGATCTTTTTTCTAAGGGCATCCCATATCTGCGGCAGATCCGGGGCCTTGTAGGTATCCTTCATATCCACATATACAAAGGACAGTCCTTCCTGGGAGGTACTGTATATCTCCTTGACCTGCCCCATGGCCTTTATGGCCTCCTCAATGGTCTGGGTTACCTCTTCTTCCACCTCCAGAGGTGTTGCCCCGGGATAGGGGGTGATGATCAATGCGGTTTTAATGGTAAAGGTGGGATCCTCCAGTCTTCCCAGTTTCTCAAAGGAGAGAAGGCCCATGCCTGTAATCATAAGGATTAACACCACCATCAGGGTCTGTTTTCTCAGGGCAAATGCCGCAAGGTTCATTGAATGCTCCCTTCTGAATTCGTTTGGGGTGTGTCATTATTGGCAAGTGTGGCGGTTAATTTCATTGTTTCGGTGATGAAATCTACGCCATCGGTGACAATGAAATCCCCGGGCATCAGGCCTGATTTAATAACAATGCGGGAGGTACCGCATAGTTGCCCAAGGCTGACCGGTATTTTTGATGCTGTGGATGTGGTGGGATCAAAAAGCCATACGTGTGCGGTGCCGGTATTGTCGTTGACAACTGCCTTGGCCGGAACTGTGAGGCTGTTATTTTCATTGTCACTGCCGGGCCATTCAACTTCTGCTGTCATGCCCGGGAAAATCTGGATGCCCGGGGGGCGGGGCAGGGAGAAGGTGGCTCCATAGGCCCGGGTGGCCCTGTCGGCACTGGTATTCCATTCTTTCAGGCTTGCAGGAAATTGCTTCCGGCCAAGGGATGCAAATCTCACAAAGGCACTGGTGCCGGCAATCAGAGGATGGTTGATGATTTCGTTCTCCGGTACGTTTATTTTTATTTCCAGACTGGAGATGTCATGGAGTCCCAGCATGACCTGACCCGGTGCCACCATCTCAAAGTTTTCAATGTGGGTTTCGGTGATAATTCCGTCATAGGGGGCTTTTAAAGTAGTATAATCCAGCTGGTGGCGGGCAATGTTTAATTGTGCCCGGATACCTTTAACAGCGGCCTGGGCCGTGTTTCTGCCGGTGGTGACATGGTCGAAATCCGCAACGGGAATTACCTTTTCATCAAAGAGCTGTTTAATGCGTTTAAAATCTTGTTTTGCATTATCCAGTTGTGCCAGGGCTCCTGACAGCTGGGCGTCCAGCACGTTTATTCTGTCCTTAAAGTCCTGGGGATCAATCTGCATGAGAATATCCCCTTTTTTAACCTGATCTCCGGCTTTGACATTCACCTGGGTAAGTGGTCCCCCCACCCGGAAGGCCAGGCGGGTTTCTTTGCATGCTTTGACTGTTCCCGGGTATTGTTTAATGTTTGTGACCTGGGTTGTGGTGAGTTTTTCAATAACAACCGCCCGGGATATCTGCTGCACAGTGGGTGGACTCGTATTGGAAGCCGCCGATTTTTTCCCAGGGGAACTCTGGGTAAAGGCAATACCCGAGATACATATTAACACGAACACGGTGCCCACGATAAAGATTGTTCTTTTCATTTTTCATATTCCTCAATAACGGTTGTGACAAAGTCCGTTTTTCGGGCTTGGTCATAGGATTGGCCACTTCGTCATAATTGTTGAGTCAAGCCTGCCCCCTCCCCAGGGTGGCCCATATTGTGCCAAAGGTTCGTTTTTTTTACATGGATTTATCCGGTGGAAGGCCCAGAAGTAATTGATTCTGAAGAACAATTCTGTCTTCCAATTTTTGAAGATAATGGTTGGTATAAGTTGTTCTATCCATGAAACTTAAAATATTATCTGCATTTTCGGCATGGTAGATTATGGGCGTCATGGTCAGAATTGTTTGAATAAAAGCATCTTCCGGGTCCATGGCGGGATCAATGGATAGAAACAGCTTTTTTAAGGCGTTTAACTCGGGTTTAATCACCTCATCTCTCAGAGTTTTCAGCAGATTTTCCTCGGCCCGGAGTACCTGATAAATGATTTTATTGTGCCACCATGGCCTTTTAGTATCAAAAACCTCTTTAATCTTTGTCTGGATGATGCGACGCAGCATCACAGATTGTCCCCGGGGAGAATTGAGTTCTGATTCGTGGGTCTTGATGATATTGGCCAGGGAGGTATCTCGCACGGTCTGGGTGGCATTGCGGATCATGGCCTGGAAAAGGTTTTCCTTGGATTTGAAATGATAGTGAATACTGCCGATGTTCTTATCTGCTTTATCGGCAATGGCCCGGGTGGAGACATTGCTGAAGCCAAGTGTCGCCACAAGTTCTCCTGCCGCGTCAATTAAGATATCCTTTGTCTGTTTACTGCCGGTATAGGTGGCCACAATGTTCTCCCTGTTGGTGAATTCAGGTTTTTTTTACATCTGTTGGCCCTGAACGTTGCCTTTTGAAAATGAAGCCTTGAGCTTTCATGTTGCGAATCTATTCATTTGAACAAATTTAGTCAAGTGAATAATTTTTGATTTATCAGGGGATATGGGGTGGGTATGGCAATGGTTGGACTTGGTCACAACATGGGACGGCGGTGACGGCCGGCCCATGTTGTGATCAAACCCCAATGGTCATTTGGGGAAGGTGGTGGGAGAAAAAGAAGGTGTTAGTCCAGGTTATATTTTTTCATTTTGGTGAAAAGGGTCTTGCGATGGATACCAAGGTAGGCAGCGGTTTTGGATTTAAGCCATCTATTGTCTTCCAGGGCTTTGATAATCAGGCGTTTCTCCACAGTGTCCAGCATGGCGGTAAGATTCATTTTTCCTTCGTTTGCATCCATGTCGTGGGTGGCAAGCACCATGTCTTTTTTATGCTCTGGTTCTGCAAATGTGTCAAGGAATTCACACTCATTTAATGTCACATAACGGTCAAGGGTATTTTGCAATTCCCGGACATTGCCCGGCCAGTTGTGGTTAATAAAGGCATTCATAACCTGTTTGTCTATGGTGGGGATAAGATTTTTATCGTATTTGGATAGAAAATGGTCAATCAGCAGGGGAAGATCCTCTTTTCGTTCCCTTAAGGGGGGAAGTTTGATGGGGATAATATTAATCCGGTAAAAAAAATCTTCCCGCATGAGTCCCTGTTTCACCAGCTGTTTCAGATTCTTATTGGTGGCGGCCACAATGCGAAGATCGGGTTTTTTTAATTGATTACCCCCCACCGGGGTAAAACCGCCCCCTTCAATGCTTCTTAAGAGCTTAACCTGTATATTCAGGCCGATGTCCCCGATTTCGTCCAGAAACAGGGTGCCTTTGTCGGCAATGTCCAGGAATCCGTTTTTATCCTTGTCTGCGCCGGTAAAGGCACCCTTACGGTATCCGAAAAATTCACTTTCAATGATATGTTCACTTATGGCCGCACAGTTCACCGGCACAAATTGCTGGCTGGAACGGGCACTTAATTTATGTATGGCACTGGCCACCAGCTCTTTACCCGTGCCCGATTCCCCGGAAATAATCACATGGGCATCGCTTGCGGCGGCCCTTAGAATCAGGTCGTATACGCTCTGCATGGCCGTGCTTTTACCGATGATGTCCCCGAACCGGTAGCGATCCTTCATCACGGAACGGAGAATTTTATTTTCGCTTCGATAATAATTGGCATTCTCAGCAATTTTTTCTTCCCGCTGCTTGCGGTCGGTGATGTCCATCATGATGGTCTGGACACCGGAAATCTTATCGAACCGGCTGTAGCTTGGAGATTGAATTACCGAGTACCAACGCCCGTCCCGGGGGCTTTTGTCCTCTCTTTTGGACACCTCCCCCATGAAGACTTCCTTTAACCGGCACCATGGACAGGGAAACTTCAGTCCATGAACTACACGATAGCATTTTTCACCCACGGCATTGTGGCCCACCCGGGCTGTCAGTGTGGTATTCATGAAGGTGATTTTGTAATCCCAGGAGAGGGTGAAAATAAAGCCTTCAAAGGCACTGACAATACCTTTGAGCCGGGACTCACTCTCACTTAATCTTTTTTCTGCGATTTTTCGCTGGGTGATATCCATGAAGGAGGCAATGCTCCGTGTGGTTCCGGGAATTATACCCACCTTCATATATATGTTTTTGACATCTCCATCTTTATTGAAAATTCGGCATTCGTACTCGGTGGGAATATTCACAATTTCTTTTCGCCGACCATAGTGATAGTACTGCATTTTTTTATTGTCTTCGGGAATGACAAATTCCGACCAGCGCATGGCATTTTCGATTTCACTTTTATCATAGCCGGTCAGGGCGGCGAACTGGGCATTGGCAAAGAGGATCAGCATATCCTTGTCAATGATGATGGTGCCCGTCCCCGTATTCTCAAAGACACTCCGATACATCTCTTTTTCCTGGAGAATGGTTTCCATCTGTCCATTCTCCACAGTTTCAGGGTCAGTCCCCTGGGCACACGGCATGTTATTTTCATGATCTATGGAGGTGTTCATGGGCAATATCATTAGCATGCTATTGTAAGAAATCAAGTATTAAGAAAAAAATGGGTATTATTCCAACTCCAGGGCCGGATCGGGTGACCGTTGGAGGCGGCATAATGGAGGAGGGGCCAGGCTTGTTTTACTGGCATTCTGACCCCGTTCTCACAAAATTGAACAACAAAAACTTGAACATTAAACTTCAGTATTCGTTGTTTTGAAGACTGACATGGTATTGTCTTTGAAAATATTTATTATTTACCGCCAAAGGCAGCATCATCCATTTCTGCTGCAACGGCATCGCCTTTTCGTATGGCCTCCAGCCTTCCCCGGGTGATGGGCAAAATAGTATTTATAAAAAACCGGGCCGTCTGTAACTGTCCCTGGTAAAAGGCGGTGTCTTTTTTCTTTACCCCGATTTTGGGGGCTGCCACACCGGCCCGCCACAACAGCATCCAGGCCATGACCAGATCACCGGTGACCTCCATGAAGGGATGGGAGAAGGCAAAGGCCTCCAGCACTTTTCCAGATTGGGGCATGTGGGCAAGGTGATCTGCTGTTTCCTTATATGCTTCAAAAAATATTTCCAGGGATTGTGCCAGGGAGGTAACCTGCTCCACGGTTTTAGACACCGTGATCACCCGCTGGATTTGATCCAGAAAATATCTGAAGGGTTCTCCGTTGTACATGGTCAGTTTACGGCCCATGAGATCCATGGACTGGATGCCGTTGGTGCCTTCATAGAGCATGAAAATCCGTGAATCGCGCAACAGCTGGGCCACGGGGAACTCTTCTATAAATCCATAACCGCCGTAAATCTGGATGCCGTGGTTGCAGACCTCAAAGGCCTTGTCTGTGACATATCCCTTTATGATGGGGGTCAGCACCTCAAGAAGGGTTGAAATCTGCTGTTTTTCCGTTTCATCAGCTGCAATTGCCATGCGGTCATGGCATAATCCACCATAATACACCAGGCTTCGCATGCCCTCCACCCAGGCCTTCATCATGAGCAGCTGCCGTTTCACATCGGGATGATTTATGATGGATACGGCCTTTGCGCCTGCAGGATCGGTGAGGCGCTTGCTTTGTATACGGTCTCTGGCATAGTTGACGGCATAGATATAGGATGCCGAAGCATTGGCAAATCCCTGGAGTCCCACCATCTGCCGGGCCTCGTTCATCATCAGAAACATGGCGGCCATGCCCTTGTTTTTTTCCCCAAGCAGGGTGGCTTTACACGGCCCTTTTCCCCCCAGCTCCAGGGAGCATGTGGCAGAGCCGTGAAGTCCCATTTTTTCTTCAATGCCGGTGCACACAACATGATTGAATTCGCCGGGGGATCCATCCTCGTTTAATCGATATTTGGGGGCTAGAAAAAGTGAAATTCCTTTGATTCCTGCCGGTGCATCCTCCAGGCGTGCCAGCACTGGATGGATAATATTTTCCGTCAGATCATGTTCGCCGCCGGAAATGAAGATTTTGTTGCCCTCAAGGGAATAGGTACCGTCACCATTGTCTCTGGCAATGGTGGAAACTGCTGCCAGATCTGATCCGGCATCGGGTTCTGTCAGCAGCATGGTACCTGCCCATTTGCCGGACAGCATATTTTTAAGGTAGGTTTCTTTCTGATCGTTGGTGCCAAAGGTCTCCACCAGCTTGGCAGCCCCGTGGGTCAACAGATTGTACAGCATAAATGAATTGCAGGCCCCGTAAAAATATTCGTTGGCCGCCATGGCTACGCTTTTCGGCATGCCCTGTCCTCCCCACTGGGGATCATCGGTCATGGCCAGCCATTCGCCATCGTTGTATGCCTCCATGGCTTTGTGAAAGCCTTCGGGAACCTTTACCTCTCCACTGTTAAAGGTGCATCCTTCATCGCTTGGCTTCTGCAGAGGCAACATTTCTTTCACAGCAAGATTTCTGGCTTCGGATATGATCAGATCAATGGTTTTTTTACTAAATTCGCTGAATTTTTCTGCCTTTGTTAAATTTTCCACTTCCAGTTGTTCATGAAGTACAAAATCAATGTCTCTTCGGTCTGCAATGAGCTGTGCCATTTCTTTTCCTTTCAGTTTGGGTATGAGATATTTAATCATCAATGATTCGGTGATCTCCTGCCATTTGGCGACATCTCTGGGGGTGCATTCCCATTTTTCCGGTTTGATTACAATATGATTTATTTGTTATAGTTACTGGGGATCAATGGGGTCAGGCTTGTGTTATTTGTGTTATCTTTTTACAGCCTGTGCAAATGCCAAAGCCAGCGATAATGCCAATAGCGATAATGCCAATAACGCAGGTCTGACCCCTCTTTGATCAAGTGTCGCACCGGGAATGCGCCCCATCGCTGGAGTTTTAAATAAAACACGGAATCATTGAGTATATTCGTGTTGAGGTGTGGATAAAAAAGGTTTGATCAGGCGGCTGCGCTGATACGATCTTTTTTGTGCTGATTGACCCAGATCTTCATATGCTCGGCTTCCCGGATCAGTTCGTCTCTGAAATCTGGATGGGCTATGCTGATAAGTGCTTCGGCCCGTTCCCAGGTGGATTTACCCTTCAGGTTTACCATGCCGAACTCCGTGACCACATACTGGGTGATGGTTCTTGGCAGGGTAACAATGCTGCCGGGATCAAAAACCGGTCGAATGCGGGATCTCACCGTGCCGTCTTTGGCCGTCACCGTGGCGGACAGACAGATAAAGGACTTGCCTCCCCGGGAATGGTAGGCACCATAGGCAAAATCAAACTGTCCCCCGGTGCCGGTGATGTGGCGGAATCCGGAAGATTCTGAAGATACCTGGCCATAAAGGTCCACTTCAATGGCGTTATTGATAGATACCACATTGTCATTGGCTGAAATATGGGATAACTTGTTGGTGTAATCCACTGAATAACTGGCACATTTGGGATTTTTATCTATGAAATCATAGAGTTCCTGGCTGCCAAGGGCAAAGGTGTAAACCATGCGTCCCGGGTCCAGATTTTTTTTCATATTGGTGATTTTACCCGTCTTGAACATTTCCAGATAGGAATCGGCAAGCATTTCGGTGTGTACCCCAAGATCCTTTAAGTCAGACTGGGAAATTAATTTACCCACGGCATTGGGTAGGCCGCCGATGCCCAGCTGGATACAGGCACCGTCTTGTATTTGTGGTACAATATGATCTGCGATTTTTTTGTCGGTTTCCGTGATGGGGGGAGCTCCGATGGTTAAAATGGGCTTATTGTCCGACTCCACGATGTAATCCACTTCAGATATGTGCAGGGATTCTCCGGTGCCGCCAAGACACAGGGGCAGGGTATCATTGACCTCCACAATAACTGTTTTTGCATTGTCAATAATGGCTCTCTGGAATGAATTTGCCACCCCGAAATTAAAATTGCCAAAGGCATCCATGGGGGTGGTACGTACCATGCAGACATCTGTTCTGAGATTTCCTTCATAGTGGGACGGCCCTTCATTGTATACAAAGGGGATATAATAACAATTGCCATTATCGTGATTTTTGCGATCCCCGCTGCTGAAATGCCAGTTATTATAAATCAACCGTCCTGGGGCGTTCTCAGCCATGGCCACCTTGGCTTTTCCTGGAAATGCCAATGCCCTTATTTTGACATCCTGGAGTTCATCCACCCGTTTTGCCAGAGCGGCATCCAATGTTTCCGGGCTGGCACCAAAGGCACCATAATCAATCCAGTCACCGGAATTAACCACCTGAACCGCATTTTTTGCACTTGTTGTTTTTGCCTGGTATTCACTGAAAATCTTTGATGAAAAATTCATTTGGATATTTTCTCCTGTTACTGTAAGACTATTCGAGGTTGAATACACTGATGATTGGTGATCATGTAATACAACGGGAGGATGCAATGAGGATGCCATTAAAAAATAAATTTTATAAATATTTTTATTTAAAAGGAATTTTTTTTGTTTTCGTTTTATTTCATATGTGGAAATCATAAAAAAAAGGAAAACAGATATGTGGTCATATGACCACATCGAGAAAATTATGGCTACTTAAGTACTTGATAAAAAAGGCTATAGACAATATTGTGGTGGAATCGCCACATTTTGAAGAGAAATCGCCCCATACCTCACTCAGCCGCACTCTCCCCAGAGTGGTCCATGTTGTAATTAACCCCACCAAATCCACCAAATGGAGTCATTGCCTGTAAGAATGTCGGATTTTGTTTGTTTACCACTCCCCAAAAAATAAGGAGGCTGTCATGGCCATGAAAGATGAGTTCAGAAAAATTGTGACCACCCTGGCGGAACGATTTACCCTTCCGCCCATTGAAAAAATGTTTTTCCCCCCGCTGTATGCGGGTGGACAACCCAGGAATGCAGAGTTCATGGCCATGGGTCTTGAAGGTGGTGCCGCCGGTATCAGCTTTGTTCTCACAGGAGATAAAGCAGCGGCATCTGAATACAATCAGCTGCGTCCGGAACTGTTTATTGGTAAAGATCCGGTGCTCTTTGCCCTGGAGTTCGGGTCTGATGATCCCGTCAAAGAGATGATCAGTCTGGCGGCTATCAATGCCATTTCCCATTATGCCATGGATAAGATGAACATGGTGGTGGATACCACCAGTGATTCCCTGGGCTTGCTTGATCTCTGTGCTTCAGATCGTATAGGCATGGTGGGCTTGTTCATGCCCCTGATGGCTGAAATTAAAAAAACCGGTGCTGAACTATTAGTCCTTGAAAAAAAGGGGGAACTAATAAAGAAATTTCCCCATTTGAATATTACGCTTGACCCTTCAGAACTTAAAAATTGTAATAAAATTCTTTGCACCAGCACCACTGTTTTGAACAATTCCCTGGATGAGATCATGGCACATTGTGATTCCGGTGCCTTTGTCTCCATTGTGGGGCCCACCGCCGGGTATTTCCCTGACCCTGTTTTTGCACGGGGGGTGGATGTGGTGGGGGGGCGCATGGTAACAGACAGTGATGCCTTTTTTAAATTGCTGGAACGGGGTAAAAAATGGGGAGATGCCACCCGGAAGGTGTGCTTTCAGAAACGTAGCTATAAATCCATAATTTGAGCCCTTCTCACTCATTTGAGTCCTTCTCACTGGGGCAACTTTCCTACATAAATATTTGCCAGAAGATGGGACATTTCGGGGAGGGGGCAGGCTTGTATTACCGGCATTGTTATTGTTTTTGGCCTTTGAGCGGGCCGTGGTCGATAAGGTAATTAACATAAGCTTGATCCCGTTGACCTGACATTTATGATGAATGCCTCATATTACGATCGAGCCCCGAAAATAATAATGGGTCATGAACCGGGAACTACCGTTCATAACCCATTTGTTTTTTAATGAAGGTGTGGAGCAATGCCCGACTTGGAACTTGTAAGTCGGGCTTTACATGCTTATTTTCAGGGTACGATTTTAGGTACCCCCATGCAAGCGGTGGATTTAACTTTTCACCACATTGGCCATTGTAACACTTTCTTCTTTCAAAAACTTGGGAATGAGCACCGATAATACCATCACCGCACCCACAATGATAACCTTTACGTCACTGGAGACCAGAAGAAGCCCTCCCACGGTAAGAAGTGTTTTACCAAGGAAGTTGATTTCACTTCGGAAATGGCCGATATAGGCGGCGGACAGGGCAATTACACCCAGTATGCCACTGACCATGGCAATGGAAAACTCACCCCAGGTAAAGTTGATGAACAGCATGCTCGGCGCATAGACAAACATGAAGGGCACAAGCGCCTTACCCATGGAGAGCCGGAAGGCGGTAACACCGGTTTTCATGGGGTCCGCCCCGCCGATACCGGCACCGGCATAGGCCGCCAGAGCCACCGGGGGTGTCACATCGGCAAGTACACCATAATAAAAGACAAAAAAGTGGGTGGCCACCAGGGGGACCCCCAGGTTGTCCAGGGCAGGCCCTGCAATGGAGGCAAGGATGATATAGCAGGGGGTAGTGGGAATACCGGCACCCATGACGATACAGGCAATGGCAACCATGATGAGTCCGAAGAACAGGGTGGAACCTTGGAGGGTGATTAATCCAAAGGGGACCCAGGAAGAGATAAAAGCGCCCATGGAAGAGGCAATCTGCAGCACAGCCCCGGAGAATTTAAAGCCCATACCCGTCAAGGTGATCATGCCAAGAATAAATCCTACGCATGCACAGGCGGCACCAATGGCCAGGGCATACCTTGCCCCTTCATCCAGGCCATTGGCAATTCGTCTGGGGGTGAGGGTGTTGCTGTCGTCCAGGTCACCGATGCCTATTTTCTTGGTGATGGGAGGAATCCATGAACAGACAATGGTGAGAATAATACCCCAGAAGGCCGCCAGATAAGGTGTAAACTGCATTAACAGCAGTGTCACCATGACGGTGAGGGGAATCATGAGATGCCAGGAGCGTTTGAGAACATTGAGAAACTGGGGAATCTGTTCCTTTGCCATGCCTTTAAGACCCAGACGTTTGGCTTCCAGATGTACCATGCTGATGCAGGCAAGGTAGTGGAACATGGCCGGTATGATGGCAATGAGGATAATTTCGTTGTAGGGGATGCCCAGCATCTCTGTCATGACAAAGGCCGAGGCACCCATAATGGGGGGGGTGACCTGGCCACCACAGGAGGAGGATGCCTCAACTGCCGAGGCAAATTCTGCAGAAAATCCGTTTTTTTTCATCATGGGAATGGTGAAGGAGCCGGTGGTGGCGGTGTTGGCAATGGGAGATCCTGAGATCATGCCGAAAAATCCGGATGAAACAACGGACACCTTGGCTGGACCACCGGCATATTTACCGGCAAGAATCATGGCAAGATCAATGAACAGCTGCCCCAGCCCCGATGCCTGGGCCATGACGCCAAACAGTACAAAATGAAATACATAGGTGGCCACAACCCCCACGGCCACACCATAGATACCTTCCGTTCCCAGATACAGATGCTCCACAATACGTACAATGTCGTATCCCCTGTGGCCGAGAACCCCGGGAAGCCAGGGACCCAGAAGGCCGTAAAGCATGGCAAGACCGCCGATGACGGGAAGAGTGTTGCCCATTACCCTGCGGCAGGCCTCTGTAACCATGATGATGGCCAGAAGCCCCATGACATACTCTTCAATCTGGGGGAAGCCAATGTTGACGATGAAGATCTGCTTGAAAAAGATGATGAGATACAGCGATATCCCGCCGGCGGCAATGGCCAGGGGCCAGTCGGCAAAGGACAGTTCATCGCCTTCACCCTTGAATTGTCGAATGGGAAGGGCTGTTAAGGCAATGAAAAAGATCATGGCCGTGATGCCCACTTCCATCCACAGGGGGATATCTCCGGCAAACCGATTGATGAGCTGCCAGGCCAGAAACATGTAGAACAGGGCAAAGCAGGTACCAAATCCCCAGTCGTGTATGGGATTGCCCGGTTTTCTTCTGGGAAACACCAGGAACACCAGACCCAAAACAAAGGATAAATGCACCGTTCGGTGAATCACCTCGTTGAGCAGACCAAAGCCCGCCGTATAAACATGGAAAAGACTTAACAGGATGCAAAGCACACCGGTTATTTTTGCGGTAATACCGCCAAGGTTCCGGAAGTTGGACTCCGCATCGTATTTTTTGACAATGGCCTCCACCTCTGCGGCATCCATCTGCCGTTCTTCTTCCTCTGTCGGTGGCCTGTCTGATTTCAGATGATTATCAACATCCACAGCCATATTCGTTTCCTTTTGATTGTTGGTTATCACCGACAGGTGCCGGCAGGGGTTATCTCCAGCAGGAGGGCCTGATCCTCCCATTGGTTTAAATCAACGACTCGGTCTGGAAGGTGCAGCCGGTTTTTATAATTTCGGTCTGTACGCACTACCAGTCTGGGGATTTTTCTTTCCATGTGCAGGATGAACTTGCCGTCCCGCTGTTCCCATTTTGTGGCATTGGTTTCCTGGTCACTGTAGGGAAGACCGGCACAATGGGACTCAAAAATTTCAGATGTCTGGCAGATGGCCCCGGAGTCGATCCGATAGATGTCCTGCACCGGAGTTCGGGTCACTGAATGAATAAATGACAATGAAAATATATCAGATTCTGCCATGGGCAGGGCTGCCAGAAGGGTCATACCGGGGTACTGCCGGATGGTCAGGCAGTACCCCGGTGAATGGGATTTATTTGACTCCAGATATGAGGGAATACAGGCGCTGACCATGGGCATCATTATCAGCAACAGGATCAATATCATTAAAGCCTGCGCCCCTGACAGCCATTTTGTACGGAATAACACACCTGTATGCCTGAATTCCATTTTACTTAATCAACCCTTTTTCACGGTAGTATTTTTCAGCACCAGGGTGCAGGGGTACAGACACGGACTCCAGTGCTGTTTCAAGTGAAATCTCTTTACCCTTTACATGAACCTTTGCAAGGGTTTCTGTGTTTTCATATAATGCCTTTACCACGTTGTAAGCCGTGGCATCGTCCAGACCTGCATGGGTGGCCCAGATGGCGCGTACGGCAATGGTTTTTACATCTTCGGTTTGACCCTTGTAGGTATTGGCTGGCAGGATGGTATTGGCATAATAGGGCTGAACCTTCTGCAGCTCTGCTATGGCAGGACCGGTCAGGGGAAGAATTTTGATGTCGTGGTAGTTGGCAAGCTCCAGGATGGAAGCCGTGGGGGTACCGGCGGTGATGAGGGATGCATCCAGGTTACCGTCTTTAATTTTTTCAACGGACTGGGAAAAAGAGGAGTAATCTTCTGCAAGCTCTTTTCGATCCATGCCATAGGCCACCATGAGATCGCCTAAAAGCTGCCATTGACCGGAACCGGGGGAACCGGAGGAGACAGAATGCCCTTTGATGTCGGCAAAGCTGTTGATGCCGGAGTTGGCGCGAACAACTATCTGCACGGCCTCAGGATACAGTGCACCAAGTGCACGGATATTTTTAAGATCTTTGCCTTCAAACTGTTTGATGCCTTTGTAGGCGGCATCCAGGATGTCGGCGGCCACAAATGCAGACTCAATGCCGCCACGGCTTAACAAGGTGGCGTTGGCCACGGAGGCGTTGCCGGTTTCTGCGGTGGCGGACAGTTTCTTATCATCAATGACAACCTTGTTGGAAATCATCTGGGCCAGCATGCCGCCCAGGGGATAGTAGGTACCGCCGGTGCCGCCGGTGGCAATGCCGAAAAAGATGCGATCGGCGGAAAAGGCACTTGCCGATGCCAGAAGGGTCATGCAGAACACGGAACAGATGATCAGACTGATTTTTTTCATGTTTGAAAATTCTCCTGTGATGAATGGTAAGTAGTTAACTGCAAAATTAATGGTGCATTTATCAAATCGCTCCGGTGGTACGGGGATGTACTATTTCGGAGCAATGGTTGGGCTTTTTTGTGATGCCATGGCAGTTTTTAAACCACCTGGACTCTTAACGCCGGGCAGGGTAAAAGGGCTGATCGCCCTTAGCTCCCATCGTGCCGGATCGGATGGTCGTTGGGGACGCTGCTGCCGGCGTTTTTATATAAACATACATGGCGGCAATCATCTGCCACCACGAAAGTTGAAATCCTCATCATTGCAGCACATTGGACGGCATTTCATATAAAACAGTCATGTCCTGGAAGAACACGACGAATTATGAAAAAGCCGTCGCTGTCAGTGTCTATAAACTGGTGCAATGTCATAGCTTGACTTTAGGATATTTGATTCTAGATAATGCCATGGGACAGAACTCTGTGGTACAGTCAATTCTACTTTTTAGCCTTGACTATGCACTAGAACCTGCAACCCAGACCCTAAAATATAAAACCCAGTGCCTAATTTTTCATATAGAAACATTACATGAACAAGACTGGTATTGTAAATTCTTACAAAGGATTAATTTAATATGGCATAAAGAATGATTATTGTATGGGCACAAGTGACTATGCCCCGGATAGGATTGTTTACAAGGTACTTTCATGTTGTGGATCAAGCCCAGTATTCATTTGAAATTAAATATCAATTCAGATATATACTTTGGCACTGGCAATCCTGAACATGGAGACGGACAGGATTGCCATGAATACTGTATAAATGAATAATGTATAGTACTTTTGGGCAGATATGAAGAATGCCGGACTTGATGCATGAATATATCGGAAAATTAATTTTTATCCCAAAAAATAATTCGCAGTATTCTACAAGGAGCAAAACCCTCTACAGATATAAGGAGAGATAATGAAGCTGCGCTCCAGAATCATGATAATCACCTTTTTAATCATCCTTTTTGTTCAGGGCCTCAACTGCTTTCTGGAGATAGGGTTCCTGGCAAACAACCTTGAAGAAAACAACCTGAGACGGTACCATATTATCGGAAATCAGATTCGGCGCAAGCTTAATATTTCCCTGGGCTTTGGTAAACCCCTGGTACAGCTTAATTTCAGAAGATTGTTGACAGACCTAATTCCCGACGACATTGAGAATCTCCATGTCATTGACAGGACCGGTAAGGTAATCTATTCGGCCAGACAGAAAGAGGCTGAAGTGCCCTTTGCCATGACCCAGACATTCCAACGAGTCAAAAACTTGAATTCTTACCATATTTTTCTGCCGATCAGGGGGCGTACAGAGGTCCAGGGTAATCTCATTCTGGTGGTGTCGCTCAAAGATATCCAGGAGAAACTGCTGGTTCTGATTCGTCGTTCCTTTTTTAATTTTATTGTGATACTGGGACTTTCCCTGCCCCTGCTTTACGGGTTGCTGACCTTTTTCATCAACCGGCCTTACAACCGGTTTCTCCTGGATATCAACATTTGGCTTGTCCAGGGAAGTTCTGAAAGGTTAAGGGAAAATGGTATTGACGTATCCCCTCTTTTAAAATCGGAACAACAGCTAAAGAAACTTCGGGCATCGGCCCGGCATCTCAATAACAGCTCTGCCCTTCATGACCATGTGGATATCCCTGGCACGGATGCAGAGGCTAAAAAAATAGATCTTACCCAACAATTGACTCGTATCATAACCATGAACTGACGGAGCCTCCATGCGAAACCGAAGACTAATTATCATAGTTCTTAGCTTTGTTTGTCTCTCTTTGTGCCTTTACATGGTGTCCAATGCTGTCATGTTCAAAAGTGAGTACGAACGCCAGACCCAGGACCAGCTCCGGGAGTTGGGACGAATCGTCAAAATAGAAATAGAATATGCCCTGGGGCTGGGTATTCCCATCACCTCCCTGGGAGATATGGACCGCTTTCTGGGCGACATCCTCAAGAATACGCCGGAACTGTCCTCTATCCAGCTGTTGGCTGAAGACAGGGTCCTGGGCCAGGCCCAGAACGACACTGAGGTTATCCAGCATTTTACGATTCCTGTTGTCGCCCAGGGAGAAACTGTGGGACAGATTCGATTTGGTATGAGTGACGAACTGGGTAAACGGACCCTGGCCATGCTCTTTGATCTCATCACCATCGTCATGGCTGGCCTGATCATCACCTATGAAATCATTCGTTTTTTTTCCTCCAGACTTATTGTTCTTCCCTTTCGTCAGGCTCTGTCACAGATCAACGTTATGATTCAGGAGCTCAACCCCTGTCTGGCAGTGGATGTACCAAGGGAATTTGGTCCCTTCGTTGACCGTATCCGGCAACGTATTATTATCCGGTTGGAGCAGATACATAGGTTCAGGTCTAATCTGGACCAGGTGGCAGCGATTTTTCTTTCCCAGGTATTTTACGGCAGGCAGGCTTTTCTGGGGGAACTCAAGTCATGGCGGGCCAGTCTCGACGATTTGGTCCAATCCAAAGGACATACCCAAACACTTGTGGACCCTTCCCAGATCCGGCCAGTGGTTTTTCTCTTTTTTCTTGGAGCTAATCTTCAGGCCAGCTTTTTGCCACTTTTTTCCAAAGAACTTCTTGTCACGCCTACATTCCTGAGTGAGATTTTCTCCAATGAGATTCTCATGGGACTGCCTATTACCTGTTACATGTTCACGGTATTCCTAGTCATGCTGTTCATGGGCAGTGCCACGTTTAAGCAGTGGATCTCCATGGATTATGCCATTGGTATTGGCATCTTCTTTACCGTATCTGGCCTGATCATGGGGGGGCTGGCACAGGACATAGTCCAGCTGATTTTCAGCCGGATGTTTGGGGCGGTAGGGTTTGCACTTATCGTTGTTTACGCCAAACAGTTTATTGTTGAACATACCACGGAAAAGAACCGGGCACTGCATCTGGCCGGATTCACAGCCGCCTTTTCGGGGGGTATATTCTGCAGCGTAATCATAGGCAGTATTCTGGTGGAATATTTTTCTTACAGGTTCGCCTTTTTCACCGCTGCTGCCATTGTTCTTGTGATCTATCTGTTTGACTATATGATTTTTTCTGATAAGGTCTCAGTTACCAAGGCGGAAGCAAAAGTTCCATCCTCTGGCCTGAAGATGTTTTTTAAAATCGGCATCACCGATCTTAATCTGATCTGTATCTTTATTCACGGCATCTTTACCCGTATTACCTTTATAGGTTTCTTCTATTACTCCGTACCCGTTTTTTTAAAGCCGTCTTTCGCCTTTGCCGACATAGGAAGGATCATGATGTTCTACAGTCTTCCGAGTGTTTTACTGGGTGGATTCATTAACCGGCGTATTAAGCGGATTGGGCAGAGTAAGGCCTCCGTGGTGGGCTCGAACATTCTGGTTGGTGCGGTCCTGGTGCTGTTTCCCTTTTTCACCTCGGGACCGGTCTGGGGCAAGGGGGTTTTTGTCATCTTTTCCCTGCTGGTTCTGGGTATATCCAACAGTATAACTTTTCCGGCCCAGTCCAGCCTTCTGGTCAACACTAAAACGGCTCAAATCCTGGGAGCCCGAACCGCTTTGTCTGTCTACTCCTCGTTCGAGCGCATCGGCTCCAGCCTGGGGCCGGTATTCTTTGGTTTTTTCAGTTCATGCTACGATATCACTTGGGCCATTGTGGCAGGAGGATTGCTCTGTATTGCAGGCAATCTGATTTTTCTTTGTCTCTTTAATACCAACGCATCAACAGAACCTATGTTGAATGTAGATGTCAAAGGGAAATAGGCGGACCGATCCAGGGGTAGTTTTCCAGGAGATCAGGGATGGTGTGTCTGAGAATTTCAAGGGCACCTGCAAATTGTTTTGCTTCCAGAATGCAGATGATTCGCGGAGAGTTGGGGGCAAGTTTTGTTTGCCAGTTGTCGGTGAGAGTATGGGAGCTGTACCCTAGCTTTTTCATGAAATCGATGCGTGGTGCACTTTGATAAACCGGGCTGAGGAGAGATTTTATACCGCAGTTTGCTGCTGCCTGAATACTGTAATACCGGAGCAGTTGATTGAATCCTTGCCGTCTGAAAGAATGCCTTGTGGCAGCGGAGTTGAATACAAGACCGGGAAATTGGACCGAAACGGGAACAGCCGCCTCAAGAACCTGAGATGCCACCTGATCATTGTTCACTGAAATCAGTCGCAGGGTTGCCACCAGCGTATCACTTCCATGCCAGACCCCGATCACAGTGTTTACCTCGTCCCTTTTACTCCAGTATAGCGTTTTTGATTTCAATAGTTTGAAGTCACTGGATCGGTTGAATTCCCTGAGTCGCAGGTTAGAAATCTGGGACCCATCCTCTCTCCGTGCGAGGCGCATATGTTTCATAAAATATATCTTATTATCCTGAAAAATAAATTAAGTAAAAAATGAGCCTGCTCATAACATGGCCCGCCTGTTTGTCTGATATGGGCTATATCATAATTAAAACAAAAACCATAAAAAAGTTTTGGGCTTGTTCACAGTGTGAAGTAGATGTAACGATATATTTTATGCTGTGGCCAAGCCCGCAATTTAGTTAATGTGCTTAAAAGATTCAAGTTCACCAGAATAAGAGTTACGTTATTATCAGGGAGGTACTTCATAATGAGGATTATGCTGTGAAGATTACTTATGTTGGTTTTAATTTGAAAATTATAAGTGATTTAAATTTTAAGGTTTGAAATTCGTTTTCATTGGTGTATGTTGACCTGGAAGCATCAATATAGAGTTGTTTAAGCTTGGAATGCATATCCGTTTTTCCGGTCTCAGGCTTAATTAATGATGGGATTACTCTTCCAGAATTGGCAGACAGAACTCAAACATCGACTAATACAAAATCCTGAGTCCAGTTTGCCCAAAAATAAATTTAATGGAATTGTATGATACAATGCCGGGAAGATGGGAATACGTCCCAAGCCCGTACGCAAACAGGAAAAGAGATAAAAATGAGAACTAAAATTTCGATTGTTTCCCTGATTACTCTCGTGTTTTTAATTTTCACTGCCTGCGAAAAGACAGAGCAGAAAGCTCCCCAGGCCCCGCCGCCTCCTCCTGAGGTGAGCATTTATAAAACAAAAACCGAAGACATTCCTGTTTACAAGACATTTGTGGGCCAGGTCTACGGGGCAGAGGACATTGACATCCGGGCCCGGGTTGAAGGTTTTCTTAAAGAGATCCACTTCAAGGAAGGTTTTCCGGTAAAGGCGGGTGATCTGCTTTATATCATTGAAAGCCAGCCCTTTGAGGCAGAGGTGGCGTCAAAGAAGGGATTGCTGGCTGAGGTGAATACAAAATTGGTTAAGAGCCAGCGTGACTTGGAACGCTATCGTCCCCTGGCAGAACAGAACGCCATTTCCCAGAGCGATCTCGATGGCTCCATTGCTGCATTTAACGCGGCCAAGGCGGCGGTGGATGCGGCCAAGGCCAATCTCCGGGCAGCACAGATTCAGATGGGGTATGCTCGGATATATTCACCCATTGACGGGATAATTGGTAAAACAAAAGCCAAAGTCGGGGACTTTGTGGGGCGGGACCCCAACCCGGTGATCCTGAACACGGTATCCAATACAACCTCAGTACTGGTGGAGTTTTTTCTGTCGGAAAACCTGTATCTTCGCATCGCCAGGCATATGATAGACGCTAAAGCCGAAAAGGCGGAGCTTACGCGTGAGCCCGATATTCAGCTTATACTGGCGGACGGTTACCATTATCCCCACAAGGGCAAACCCAATTTTTTGGGTCGGCAGATTGATCCTGCCACCGGTGCCATCCTGTTTCAGGTCTCTTTCCCCAATCCGGATAATCTGCTTCGACCTGGACAGTTTGCCAAGGTAAAAACCAGGGTGGAGCAGGTGACAGATGGCATTCTTGTTCCCCAGCGCAGCATCAGCGATCTTCAGGGGAGAAAGCGAGTCTTTGTGGTGGATGAACAAAACATTGTGCATGAGCGTCAGGTTAGCTTGGGACCAGTCATAGATAATTTTTATCTGGTTAGAAAGGGCCTCAAGGCTGGTGAATCTGTGGTTTATGAAGGGCTGCAGAAGGTGGGTGACGGCACAAAGGTCCAGCCAAAGCAAGTTCAGGTGAAACGTATGACAAAGGAAGAAAGATGATGAATGCTTTTTTTGTCAGGCGGCCTATTGTGGCCATGGTTATCGCGATCATTACGGTTATTGTGGGTACCATTTCTCTGATGGAGTTGCCTACGGAACAGTATCCAGAGGTCACACCCCCGGTGGTTCAGGTCAATGCCCATTATACCGGGGCAGACGCCATCAACGTGGAGCAGTCTGTGGCCACCCCTCTGGAACAGCAGATCAACGGTGTGGACAATATGCTTTACATGAAATCCACCAACGCCAATGACGGATCCATGAGCATAAGTATTTCTTTTGAGATCGGCACTGATCCGGATATGAATACGGTGTTTGCCCAAAACCGGGTTGCTGCTGCCATGGCCGGTTTACCTGAGGAGGTGCAACGTTCGGGGGTGTCCACAGCTAAATCCATGCCTAACATTATCATGCTGGTTTCTCTCACCGATGAAACCGACCGGTACGATCAGGCCTTTTTAAACAATTATGCCCTGATCAATATCAAGGATGCTCTGGCCAGAATTCCTGGGGTGGGTCAGGTGGATGTCATGGGTGCCTCCGAATATTCCATGCGGATTTGGATCAAACCGGACCGCCTGGCCCAGCTTGGCATGACGGTACCGGAGATCATATCTGCCATTCGGGAGCAGAGTACCATTGTTCCAGGTGGAAAGTTCGGTGCTGAACCTGCCCCACTGGGAACGGAGTTTACGTATACTGTTCGGCTCCCGGAGCGCCTCCAGTCTGAAGAAGAATTCAGCGATATTGTTGTACGCACCACGGACAGCGGGGCACAGGTTAAAATTCGGGATATTGCCCGGGTGGAGCTGGGAGTGGCATCTTACAACACATTCAGTCGCCTTAACGGAAAGCCTTGTTCCATCATTTCCATGTACCAGGCTCCGGGTTCCAATGCGGTTAAGCTGGCAAAGGATATCCGGGCGGCCATGGCACAGCTGGCACCCTCCTTTCCCAAGGGAGTTCGTTACGATGTCTCCATAGATGCCACCCGGCCAATTACCAAGGGCATTGACGAAATCGTGGAAACCCTGTTTGTGGCCTTGGCACTGGTGGTTTTCGTTGTTTTTATTTTTATCCAGGACTGGCGGGCAACCCTTATTCCTACCATTGCCATTCCCGTGTCTCTGCTTGGAGCCTTTATGGCTTTCCCGCTGCTGGGCTTTACCATTAACACACTGTCACTTCTGGGGCTGGTCCTGGCCATCGGCATTGTGGTGGATGATGCCATTGTGGTGGTGGAGGCTGTCCAGGTCAACATCGCCAGGGGAATGGAACCCAAGGAGGCAACCATTGCCGCCATGAAAGAAGTGACGGCCCCGATCATTGCCACTACCCTGGTTTTGGTGGCCGTTTTTCTGCCTGTGGCGGTTATGGGGGGTATCACCGGCCGGTTGTATCAGCAGTTTGCCCTGACCATCGTGGTGTCTGTATGCTTTTCTTCCATCAATGCCCTGACCCTGAGTCCTGCGCTGTGTGGGCTTATTCTCAAGGCGCAGAAACCTTATCGGGGACCCCTGGGCTGGTGTTTTAAATTATTTAATAAGTGTTTTGATATCTCCACCAATGCCTATATGGGGCTGACCCGGATGCTGACCCGTAAGCTCATCCTCGGGGTCCTTATTATTATTGCAGTTACTTTCGGTACTTGGCATGTAGGTAAAATTTTGCCTGGTGGGTTTGTGCCGTCGGAAGATATGGGATATCTTTACGTCAATGCTCAGTTGCCGGATAACGCTTCTCTTCAGCGGACCGATGCCGTGACTAGAAAAGTGGAAAAAATGATTGCCCGCCATGAAGAGGTGGCTTTTGTGACCACAATCAGCGGTTTTTCCATGCTGTCCGGTGCCATGGGTACAAATTCCGGATTTTTTTTCATCTCCCTCAAGGACTGGGATTTGAGGGAAAAAACCGTCAACGACGTGGTTAATGCCCTGAACCGGGATTTTGCTGCGGGTGTCAATGAGGCCCAGGTTTTTGCCTTTGGACCCCCGGCCATTCCAGGTCTTGGCTCCGGTGCGGGATACTCCCTTATGCTCCAGGATCGTGCCGGGAACACCCCTGCCTATCTGGGACATCAGGCTGCCAAATTTATTCAGGAGGCCCGGAAACGTCCTGAGATTTCATCAGCCTTCACCACTTTTCGACCCACAGTGGCACAAAAACTTATTGAAGTGGACCGGGACAAGGCACTGAAGGCCGGTGTTTCGCTTAGTGAAATGTACACCACCATCGGTGCTTTTCTGGGTGGTTCCTACGTAAATGATTTCAACCGTTTCGGCCGCCTGTACAGGGCCTATATCCAGGCGGAACCAGAGTATCGTCAGGGAGAGGATCAAATCAATCTCTTTTTCCTCAAAAACAAGGATGGCCAGAATGTTCCGCTTTCTGCTTTTGTTGAGGTGACAGAAGCCTACGGCCCGGATTATACCACCCGATTCAACCTGATGCGGGCAGCTAATATTTCTGGAGGGGCTGCCCAGGGGTACACTTCTGCCCAGGCCATGGCAGCCTTGGAAGAGGTGGCAGCCCAGGTCCTGCCGGACGATATTATCTATGCATGGGCTGACATGTCCTATCAGGAGAAGAAGGCGGCTGGGTCCGGTACTATGGTATTTATCTTTTCACTGGTATTTGTTTTTCTCATCTTGGCGGCCCAGTACGAGAGTTGGTCCCTGCCTTTCAGTATCCTTCTGGGAACGCCCTTTGCCATTTTAGGTGCTCTGGGTCTGCTTTATCTGGCAAGGATGGGTGACCTGAGCTATGAAAACAATGTTTTTACCCAGATTTCCCTTGTCATGCTCATCGGTATGGCAGCTAAGAATGCCATTCTCATCGTGGAGTTCGCCAACATCAAGTTCAAGGAGGGGATGACCCTGTTTGATGCGGCTGTGGAATCGGCAAAATTGCGGTTTCGGCCCATTCTCATGACAGCCTTTTCATTTATTCTCGGTATCTTTCCCCTGGTGATTGCCACTGGTGCTGGTGCCCAGGCCAGGAAGGTGATGGGCATGGCCCTGCTGGGGGGAATGACCCTGGCCACTCTTCTTGGCGTGTTCTTTTACCCCATGCTGTTCGTGTTGATCGGCAAACTTGGCGGGTATGAGAAAAAACGAGACAGGAAAAAAATGGAGGCATGATGAAATTATATTTAACCGCATTTCTGATGGGCAGCCTGATCATGCTGGCAGGCTGTAAGAGCATGGGACCAGATTTTAAGGCCCCAGAGATGCTTGCCCCGGATGCTTACCGATTCATTCCCGATGATGCAAAATTTGTGGATGATCTCAAATGGTGGGAGCTGTTTGACGACCCCGTGCTTCAAGAGTTGGTGACAGCTGCACTGGAAAACAATCGGGAGCTGAAAACTGCTATAAGCCGGATTGAGGAAGCCCGAGCCAGCTATGGATTTACCCGGGTTGACGCGTATCCCACCATCAATATCGGTGCCGGAGGCTATTACGGTAACTATTCTGGTGCCAGGTCGATGACCAAGGATACCAACCTTTATATTTCGCCTGTTCTGTCCTGGGAACTGGATTTCTGGGGAAAGTTTAAACGGGCAACCGCTGCTGCACAGGCAGATATTCTGGCATCGGAGTTTGGTGCCAGGTCTGTGCAGGTCAGCCTCATCGCCGATGTGATTTCAGCCTACTACCAGCTTTTGGATTTCCGTCAGCGCCTGGAGATATCCCGGGAGACCTTGGTATCCCGGATTGACAGCCTTTCGATTATCCAGCAGCGGTTCGACAGGGGGATCATCCCTGAGCTGGACGTCAATCAGGCCCAGATCCAGAAAGAGATCGCCGCCGGTGCTATTCCCCAGTATGAACGGTTGATCGCCAAAACTGAAAATACCCTTAGCCTGCTTTCAGGAAATCTTCCCGGCAGTATCCGCACTGGCCTCACCTTGAAGGATCAGTCTCCACCCCCCTTTGTACCCTCCTTTTTGCCGTCGGTTCTTCTAAAACGGCGGCCGGATATCCGGCAATCCCTGGCCCTTCTCCGGGCCAGTAACGAAACCATTGGAGTGAGCGTAGCCCAGCGTTTTCCGGCCATCAGTCTGACCGGTACTTTGGGGCTGGGCTTTTCAGAGTTTTCAGAGATGGTGGTCCGGGGTGGGATATGGAACACCGGTGCAAGTCTTTTGGGACCTTTAATTGATTTCAGGAAAAGTCTGCGACGGGTGGAAATTGCTGAGATTCACACGAAACAGGCCTTGCTTGACTATGAAAACACTGTGCTCACGGCCTTCAGGGATGTGGAAAATGCTCTGGTGGAGGTGGACACTTATCGACGGGAGAGTGAGGTGGCCAAAAGAAAGGTGGCGGCTGCCGAAAATGCGGCCAAACTCTCCTTCAAACGATATGATAAGGGGGTAAGTTCTCATCTTGAGGCCCTGGATTCAGAAAGAACCCTATTTTCCGCCAGGTTGGAGTACTCGCAAGCCCAACAGCTTTACTTCAATGCCTATGTGATGCTTTACAAGGCTCTGGGCGGGGGCTGGATTAATCCTGAGAAAGGCCCTGGTGAATTGCAATTTGAAAAATATGAAGTCGGTCCTGTTGAAGGAATGACCGGGCACCTGCCACAATAAATCCCAGCGTTGGGACAAAATGGTGTATCCAAGGCTTTTCCCCCATTGCTTTTCCCACACCCTGGTCCCATGGGCCAGGGTGTACTTTTTTGCTGACCAGAATATTTTGTTCCCCTGCCAATACGGGTTGGGGAGAAAGAGAAAATTACGTTATGACTATCCTGATGTTTCCAGGGCAGGGTTCCCAGTTTAAAGGTATGGGCAGAGCACTGCTCGATAAATTTCCGGATTTGACGGCCCGGGCTTCAGACATTCTGGGCTATGATGTTCGGGAACTGTGCCTGGAAGATCCTGAGAAGAAACTTGGTCTTACCCAATATACTCAACCCGCCATTTTCCTGCTCAATGCCCTGGGCTGGTACGATATCCGGGAGCAGATGGACGGGGGATCTTCGCCCCGCTTTTCCCTGGGCCACAGCCTGGGGGAGTACAATGCTCTTTTGGCGGCAGATGTCTTTGATTTTCAAGATGGTCTCAAGCTGGTGCAGGAACGGGGTCGGCTCATGGGTGAAATCCAGGGTGGGGGGATGGCCGCAGTCATGTCTATTTCACCGAAAAAGATCCGGGAGGTGCTGGCAGAACAGCAACTTGCAGATGTGGACCTGGCCAATTTCAATACTCCTTCCCAGACCGTGATTGCCGGGCCTTCAGGTGTAATGGAAAGGGCGGCAAAAGCCCTCATGGCTGCAGGTGCCCGGTTCATTCCCCTTAAGGTAAGCGCTCCTTTTCATTCCAGGTATATGACTAAGACCTCGGTGGCTTTTGGGCATTTTCTTAAGGATTTTACCTTCCGGTCCCCTAGCTTCCCGGTGATCTCTAATGCTACGGCCCGCCCCTACGGATCAGATGAGGTTTCAGATCTGCTGGTACGGCAGATCGCCGGTCCGGTGAAATGGGAGGAAAGCATCAGGTATCTCATGGCTGTGGACCCCGATTCGGAATTCAGGGAGGTGAACGCCAACATCCTGACCCGGATGGTATCGGACATTCAAAAAAATTGTACCCCGCTGCTGATTAGAGATATAAAATCTCATGAACCTATTTTTGAAGGGCAGGGGCCTGACGGGCTTGAAGCTGTTCCGGTGGCGGGCAGGATTGTGGGAAATCCTGGATTCTGTAAGCGTTATGGTCTTCGTCACCCCTATGTGGCCGGGGCCATGTATCGGGGCATCGGTTCAAAGGAGATGGCTGTGGCAATGGCCCGGGCAGGCATGATCTCCTATCTCGGCATTGGGGGCCTGCCCCTGAAACGTGTTGAGAAGGACATACAGTGGCTGGGAAAAAGGTTGGGGAAAGATCTGCCATGGGGTGCGAATCTTTTATACAATTCTGAGATGCCGCAATTGGAAGAGGGTACCGTTGATCTTTACCTTAAATACGGGGTTCGTTATGTGGAGGCATCCGCCTATACCCGGATTTCCCCGGCCTTGGTACGCTACCGCCTTCGCGGTTTGAAACGGGATGACCAGGGCAGGGTGGTCTGCACTCATCATGTGCTTGGTAAATGTTCCAGGCCGGAGATGGCAGAACATTTCCTGAGTCCGGCACCGGATCGGGTGGTACAGCGTCTGCTGGACAGAGGTGAGATTACCGGGGAACAGGCGGAAATGGCCAGAAAGGTACCTGTGGCTTCGGAAATTTGTGTGGAAGCTGATTCTGCCGGGCATACGGACATGGGAATTCCCACGGTGCTTCTACCGGCCATGAAAATACTCAAAGATCGGATGACTGCCCTGTATAAATACAGAGAGCCTGTTTACCTGGGGCTTGGTGGAGGTATCGGTACTCCTGAGTCTGCCATGGTTGCCTTTTTTATGGGTGCGGACTTTATCCTCACCGGTTCCATCAATCAGTGTACTGTGGAGTCGGGGTGCTCCGGGGTGGTGAAGGGCATGCTTCAGGATATCAATATTCAGGATACGGATTATGCACCGGCCGGGGATGGTTTTGAAATAGGGTCCAAGGTCCAGGTGCTGCGGCGGGGGGTGTTTTTCCCGGCCCGGGCCAAAAAACTTTTTCAGATTTATAGCCAGTTTGACAGCCTGGAGGATATTCCTAAAGAAACAGCTCGCCAGATCCAGGATCGTTACTTCAGGAGACGCTTTGAGGATATCTGGCATGAGCGAAAAGCCCAGCTTGAATCACAGGGCAGGGAAGGGCTTATTTCAAAGATCGAGGCCAATCCCAAACAGAAAATGGCCGCTGTGTTCCGCTGGTATTTCCGCTGGTCTGCGGATCTGGCACTGGCTGGAGACCTGGACCATACCGTGGATTTTCAGGTGCATACTGGCCCGGCTTTGGGGGCGTTTAACCAGTGGGTGCAGGGTACGGATCTGGAATCCTGGCAAAACCGCCATGTGGATCTGATCGCCCTGAAACTGCTGGATGAGACCGAAGCGATGCTGAAGATGAAGATGAAGACGTTTTCTGGTTAAAGTATCTTGGGGCCTGGTAAAATGCGGAACATCCCCCTTCGAGGTGTGATCCATATTCTGCCCAATTCTGCTTTTTTTAAAGATATTGGAAATCTATTATAAAGAATACTGATATAAGAGATATTGAAATTTTTGAAACAATATAGAATAACCCAAGAGGAAAACCTATGAAAATCAAGGTACTCCTGATAGTATTAACTGTTTTGATCTTACAGCCGTCTTCCCGACCCTTGGCCAAGAGGCTGGCAGATACACCTAAGAAGATACTGGCTATTCAGAATCAGACTTTTGCCCCTTACGAACGTTCATTCCAAGGATTTAAAAAGGGTCTTGAAGACGGTGACTACCCGGAGAAGATAGAGGTGGAGCGTTTCAACGCCCAAAATAATCTCAAGGTGCTGAAAATGAAGATCCTTGAGGTCAAAGAGAGAAAAGAATTTGATTTGATTTTCACACTGGGGACACGGGCCACGCAGGCGGCCTTGGCGGAGATTGATGAAATTCCCATAGTATTCACGGATTTGGCCGCTCCAGAATACTCAGGTATCATTAAGGACTGGAAAAGTTCAGGTTCCAATTTTACCGGTGTTGAAACTCCAAAGTTTCTCAGCAAAGGGATCAATATGCTTCATCAGCTGACCTCATTTAAAAAGGTCGGAATGTTTTATCTTAAGGGTTCCCCCAGCCATGAGGGTGCAGTCATGCAGATGAAGCTGGTTTCAAAAAATTTGGGCACGGAATTTATCTACGATGGTTTTTCCTTGAAGAACAGGAATGATGAAAACATTCCAGAAAAGGAGGTCCGGCAACTGATATCGGAAAAACTCGATAAACTTCTTCCCCATGTGGATGTGTTTTTCGTGCAGCCATCCAAGACCTTTGTGGATCACTTTGATCTGTTTTTATCCGGATTTAAAAAATACGGCGTACTCAGCGCAGGAGACCCCATTTATATAAAAAGGGGGATTGTTCTGGGGCTGGACCGAAATAAATTTTTATTTGGGAAACAATGTGCAGAATATGCATTAAAAATCTTCAGAGGTACACCACCGGCACAACTACCCATGGATGTGGGGCGACATTTTTCGATTTCCTTTAACCTTAAAGCTGCAGCAGTGGTCGGATTTACTCCGCCCTTGAATCTTCTCGGTGCGGTAGATGCCATTCATCAGGATTTTAAAGAGGTCAAAAGGAAAAGACAAATCAGTCGTTTTGAGCATCTTTCAAAATTATTTTACACTTTTTTAGACCAGTCTCCATTTGCAGGGTTTTTCTCCAAAAGACTGTAAAATACTTTCGGAGCCATTCAAGGTTGCCCTGTTTTTATTTCTGATTCTAATTTTTTACAGGGATATCTGGTTAGTTTTTTTTAATAAATCAAGTTTTTATGGTCTTTCTAAAAGAAAAGAGCCTGCCCTGTCACCTTTGAATAGGAATAGATCTATTTGGGGTCAGTGATGTCCGGTTAGGTTCTTGCATGTTAAAAAAACAATATAAAACACTTGATTTATTAATAAATGAGAGCTAATTAAGCATTGCACTTATCTTGTTATAATTGATTTTATAACAAGGAGAAGTTAATGCCCATAGCCCAATGCAAAAAACAAAAGATCAAATTTGATGCTGAATCCTTTATACAATATCTGCTGCCTTTACAAAAAATTCTGCTCACTACCCCTGCGCTTAATTCAAGGGGGTATCGGCCATTGAAAATGACGTTTGAAGACCAACTCAATGCTTTATTATTCTATCACCTTCAAGAGCATGAGTCTGCAAGAGATCTTGTCCAGTGCATGAAAGAAGATGATTTTGCCAAAAACAACATAGCGCCTGATGGTGGTATCAGTCTCAGCAGTTTTTGTGAAGCCATTAATGATCGAGGACTCGAACAACTTCAATATGTCTTTGAGGAACTTTGTAAAAAAGCCCACAAGGTTTTGCCAGCCCAATATTCAGATCTTGGTGATCTTGTATCCATTGACGGATCATTGATAAATGCTGTCCTTACAATGTATTGGGCAGATTACAGGAAAGGCTCAAAAAAAGCCAAGGGTCATTTTGGTTTTGATGTTAACCGCCAAATCCCGCTGAAAGTCTATCTCACAGATGGCAATGGTGCAGAGCGCCCGTTTGTAAGCTCCATACTCACAAAGGGGCAGACTGGGATAATGGATCGAGGGTACCAATCCCATAAAGATTTTGATTTGCTACAGGCTGAGGGAAAACATTTTGTATGCCGAATCAAAATCAAAACTACGCGAACTATCATCAAACAGAACCTTGTGCCGGAGGACACTCATATTTTTTATGATGCAGAAGTCCTTCTTGGAACTCCGGGGGTAAATCAATCAGAGACACCAGTCCGAGTCGTTGGATATAAGATTGCAGACTCAACATTTTACGTGGCAACTGATCGACATGATCTGACTGCCGAGCAAGTAGCAAAAATCTACAAGCTCAGGTGGGACATTGAATCCTTTTTCAAATGGTGGAAAAAACATCTCAAAGTGTATCATTTGATTGCTCGCAGCGAGTATGGGGTAATGGTACAAATCCTTGGTGGGCTTATTTCATATCTACTCATGGCCATATATTGTCATGAGAACTTCAATGAAAAAGTTTCTATCAGAAGAATCCGTCAACTGAGAAATGATATACAAAATGAACTCAGATCCCCTTTATTAGGCAATCAAGGTGTTAAAAAAAGAACCAGAAAAAAGAAAAAGAAGTCTGCAAAAACCTAACCGGACATCACTGATTTGGGGTTGTTATTACTATTTTTTTTTGATAGAGATGTTGTTAAGTTTGTGGGGCTTTTTTTAGAAGGGGGTAAAGACCATAATGGCCATGATCCGCAATAATTGATGTCCCTCTCTTTGGCCGAACGATTCAGGTTTGAGCAGGGCTTTATTGCATCTGAAAATAGGGGCTATGATGATATTGCGTTTTCATTCGAAAATAAACTGGAAGATGACGGCAGTGTTCTTGGCGGCAGCAATCCTTTTATTGGCAATCATGAACCCCTTTCAAAAGAAAAATTCCGCCTGGGATTTCTACCGACAGATGGTGACGGGCTACGAAGCAATTCAAAAAGTTGAATTATCTGAACTTGAAACGGAGCTTAAGGCAGTGGTAAAGAGACGAAACGATTGTTATGGAAATTTGTCAAATTTTTCATCGCGCCTGACAGTATGCAGAAAGCACTATTTATCCGATATCCTTGCATTGGCTCGAAAAAATATCAAATCCTCCCCCAGCCTGGGTAAATTTATGCTTTGTGTTCGGGAGTGCCCTCTGGTTTACGCCATGTGTGAAGGGGCGGGATTGAACGAGGGAGATATCGACTTGGAGTGTACCGTGGAGGAAATCCAATGTATTGAATCATGCCTGGACAAATACTGGCGAGGAACTGACTGAATTAAACATAAACAGGGCTTGGTCATAAAATTGAACACTTCGGGAAGGGGTCAGGCTTGTCTGCCAGGATATTTTCTATATTTTCTAAAAGGTTGTGTAGATGAGGATTAAGCAATTTGTCAGAAGAAATATTGGACAGCTAATTACTGCCCTTCTGATTTTGTTGGTCTTCTTGTTGTTCTTCTGGGATATGATATTCGTTACCATTTATCCTGGTCAGGTGGGGGTCCTTTTCAGGCGCGTTTTCCAGAAAGGTACAGTTATTGAAAAAGCGTACCCTGAGGGTCTGAATATTATCTGGCCGTGGAATGAAATGTATATCTACAACACCCGAATCCAGGAGAAAAAGCAGGTGGTTAACGTTCTGAGTCAGAACGGTCTCACCATTCAGATAAATGTTTCCGTGCGCTATTACCTGGACAAGGAAAAAGTGCCACTTCTTCATCAGCAGGTCGGTCCGGATTACGAACGGAAGATCATTATTCCATCAACCATCTCCTCGGTCAGGGAGGTGGTGGGAGAATACCTCCCCGAACAACTCTACACAACGCAACGTTATGTGATTCAGGACCAGCTTCTCATTGAAGTAATTGAGGAAACCGGGCGTATTCCCATTGTTTACGACGATTTAATTGTGGAAAATATTAAGTTACCTGAGCTCATCAACAGGGCCATTGAGGCGAAACTGCATCAGCAGCAGCAATATCTGGAGTACCAGTACAAGATCCAACAGGCGGAAGCCGAGATTATTCGGAAAAAAAATGAGGCCATAGGCATTCGTCAGTATCAAAATATTGTATCGGAGAGCCTTTCTCCTGATCTTTTAAAATGGAAGGGGATTATGGCCACCCTTGATCTGGCCAAGTCTTCCAACACCAAGGTCATTATAGTGGGAGGAGGAGAGGGTGGCTTGCCGATCATTTTCAATGCGGAGGGTGGCCTTAACCCATCAGCACCAGTAGCTCCGACGGGTCTGAATCATGCCCCCGAGGATTTGCAAAGCAGGACATCAGGTCTGGTTGACTCAGTTCCGGAATCGACCCCGCCCGCCATTGATCCCCTGACTTTCTCCGCCACTGATCCGGTGAATACAGAAAAAGAACAATTGCCCGTTCTGACAGACAATGTGGACAAGCCACGTCCCGAATAAGAAATATCCGGCGGTTACTAAACCGCTGGGTTGAGCGGAGGTAATCAAATGCTGGGAGTACTTTTTATTGTTGTTATATTGAGCGCGCTCGTGGCCTTGATGGGAATTAACCGGAAATTAGGATTCTGGGGTTATTTTTTTGCATCAATGCTCTTAAGCCCTCTTATCGGATTTTTATTGGTGTTGGCATCGGATCCGCGGCGGCCTGGCGTGGATAATAAGGCCTGACGCCGCTGCCCAAACACGTATGACGAGTGGCCCATGTTATGACCGAGCCTGAAATTACAATGGTGTGGAAGAGGCAGGGGTGAAAGGGTATTGAGTGTATTTTCTGGAAAAGTAGATTCAAAACTCAAAACTCGAGCATTAAAAACAAAGGAGGTTCGTATGGTAGTAAAGGCTGAAGAAAAAGTTAAAGAAAAAGTCGATGAGAAGATCGACGAGAAGTTTGATGAAAATTTCGATGAGACTGATGTTGTGACAGACAATCTTGTGGAAGCCAAACGTATTATTAAAAACCGGGTGATCACATCGGTGGCCTTAGGATTGGTACCACTGCCCCTGGTAGATGTGGTGGGGCTCACCGGCATTCAGCTGGAGATGGTCTCAAAACTTGCCAGGCTCTATGATGTCCCATTTCGAAAAAATATTGGCAAATCTCTTATCGCCAGCCTTGTTGGCGGTGTCCTTCCAGCCTCCATGATGTCCGGAACCTTTTCGCTTTTGAAGGCTGTACCCATCATCGGATGGACCACCGGTGCCGTGGCGATGGGGGGTCTTGGAGGCGCTACTACCTATGCCGTTGGCAAGGTTTTTGTTCAGCATTTTGAAGCTGGCGGGAACCTTTTGAATTTTGATCCTGAGGCAATGAAGGAATATTTTGCCCAACAGTTCGAGGAAGGAAAAAAGGTTGCTTCAGCAGCTAAAAGGTAGTTTCGGTGGACTTGTGTCTGAACGGCTGGCCGAAGCCTTACATCGGCCAGTCGTTTTTCTGTTTCTTTGAATTTTCAGACCAAGTCTGCAGAAAGCGGTCCCTTTGTCCTGCTGGTCTGAAGCGTGGGAACTGCAGGCAGGTTTGTCCTCAAACTGCCTGTGCTTCATTGCAATCGGTAGAGTAAACGGATTTATTACCTTTGGGTTAGAATGGCAAAGCAGAAATCACCGTTGGTGACTTTGGTATTATGTTTTCATATAAAAAATATACATGGCAGAAAAGCCTATCATAATAGAAGTTAAAACTCCCATGATTTCAGTCTGTTGGGCGGAGTTTCATGTTAAAGTTAAAGGCTGTCTCAAGGTGAACAATAAATGGGTCTTCAGTTGGTTAAGGTACTCGTAGAATTTTTCAATAAATTTTCTATGGCGCCAAAGGTAAAAATTTCCCTCTTCAGCCTTATCTCAGGTATAACGTACGCCCTGGCACTCGCTTCGATCAATTCCACCATAAAGCACGTTTCCGCCGGAAACGATACCCTGAAGGTCAATCTTCTGGTGATCTTCGTTCTTTCCTGCCTGATCCATGCATTTTTCAAGAGACGTTCCTTGAATATGGGGACAGTTGCTGCGGAAAATGTCATACGAAACATTAAGATAAATATCACCGGAAAAATACGCAACAGTGAACTCTCATTCATAGAAAAGATCGGCAAGGGTTCTCTCTATACCCGTTTAACCGAGAGCACTGATGCCATTTCCCAGGGAGCCCCTCCTCTTTTTCTGATGATGGAGTCAATATTCTCTCTTTTGGCCATTTTCTGTTATATTGCATATCTTTCCATTGTGAGTCTTTTAATGATCATGATCGTAGGTGTTGTGATGTTTTTTGCCTATTCGAGATACATTCGCACGGCCATGGAAAAACTTAAAAGATCCGATGCCAAGGAAGCGGAGCTTTTTGACGGTGTAAATGATGTCCTTTACGGATTTAAGGAAATACGGATCAACTATAAGAAAAATAACGATATCTTCGCAGATATCCAGTCTATATCAGAAGAAACGGTAGGCCGGAAAACAGAGGCATCCACGGCCCTTGACAATAGCATGATTTTAATGATGTCATCCTATTTCGTTGTCATGATGGGCACAATTTTTGTTCTGCCCGTTTTCGGTGTAACGGAAAAGGAGACCATCATATCCCTTGTGTCTTCAATGCTGTTTTTATGGGGTCCCATAGTAATGATTTTCATGCTTTCCAGGCAATTTACCATGCTTGTGCTCGCCGTGAAGCAGGTAAATGAACTTGATGCGATGTTTGAGAATATTAAGCCCAATTACCCTGGCAGAGTACCTGTCCCGGACGTTTTTTCCGAAATCTGCCTCAATGGCGTTGAATATTGCTACAAAAGCCGTGACGGAGTAGAAAACCTGTTCAAGATCGGCCCCATTGATTTTTCAGTTAAGAAAGGAGAGATCGTTTTTATAACTGGTGGAAATGGAAGTGGCAAATCCACGCTAATGAAGCTTTTAACAGGTTTGTACTATCCCGAACCCGGAGGTATCATTACTTTGGACAAAAACAGAGTAATGGACACAGTGTATCCGGTATACAGGGAGCTTTTTGCCATTATTTTTACCGATTTTCATATTTTTGAAAAACTGTACGGCCTGGAAATGATTGATGAGGCCAGGGTCAACGATCTTCTTTGTAAAATGGAGATCAACCATAAGACAGATTACGTTGAAGATAAATTTACAAATATACGGCTTTCCACAGGCCAGCGCAAAAGAATTGCATACATATCGGCAGCTCTGGAGAACAAACAGATTTATGTTTTTGATGAATGGGCTGCAGACCAGGACCCGGAGTTCAGGAAGAAATTTTATAATGTCTTTCTTGATGATATGCGTGCCATGGGAAAAACGGTAATCGCGGTGTCCCACGATGATCAATATTTTCACACTGCGGATCGAATTGTGAAAATGGATGAAGGAAAAATCGTGGCGGCATGAAAGATATTTTAGCATTCATAAACAAGTATACAGATACCTCTAAGACTACAATCATTGCCCATTCCATAATCGCGGGAGTTTCATATGCCTTTATCCTGAAGGCGGTAAACGACGTCATCGGAGGAGATGAGATATCCTCTGATCCGCGCCATTTTTTGATTCTTTTTCTGCTGATCGTTTTGCATATTCATTCCAAAAAAATCTATATGACGGCCACCTCCTTGCTTACCGGAGAACTCATTGGAAAAGTCCGCATTGATATGATTGAGAGAATCCGTCTTACCGAGCTTACCTTTATCGAAGATGTCGGCAAAGGGGAGATTTACAACCGTCTGACCGAGGATGCCGGGGTTATCTTCCGGACGGCTCCGACTTTAATCATGGCAATTGAAGGAATTGTCTCCTTTATTTCGATTTTTGTCTATATGATGTTTATCTCCCTTAAAGGCGCAATTCTCATGATCCTTCTCATGGCCTTGGCCGTTGCAGCCTATTCCATTGCCTCCATCCCGGTTAAAAAGAAAATGATGCTTTCCAAGAAAAAGGAAACAACCCTTTTGGACAGGCTCAACGATATTCTGGCGGGGTTTAAGGAAATTAAGATTAATCAAGCAAAAAATGAAGCCCTTTACAAGGATTATAAAACGGTTGCCGGAGAGGCCGAAGAGCTGAAAAGTAACGCCATGACGAAGCTTAACGATACCTTCCTGATGGTGAATATTGCCTTTTTATGCTTGATCGGGGTTATTGTTTTTTTACTTCCCCTGGTTGATGTAATCGATAATGAACATGTAGTAAACCTTGCATCTTCCCTGCTTTTTTTATGGGGACCCATGATGATGGCCATCAGCATAATGCCCCAATATATGCTTGTTGCGGTTTCCATTGCGAATATAGAAAGCTTAAATACGCGTCTTGATGAATTTCCATTGTATATCCCCGATACGGTGCCGGAAGCCCCGGATTTTCAATCGATAACCCTTGAATCTCTGGAATTCAGTTATGCAGGGAAAAACGGTGATGTTTTATTTCAGATGGGACCGTTGGATTTGTCGTTTAAAAAAGGTGAGGTGATTTATATCATCGGCGGGAACGGCAGTGGAAAATCAACGCTCATGAAGCTTTTGACTGGGCTTTATTATGCCGATAACGGCTCCATCTCCGTTGATGGACGGGTGGTGTCACGGGAGGATCTTAACTCCTACAGAGAACTTTTTTCCACAGTGTTCACCGATTTTTATATATTTAGAAAACTTTACGGGTTGGAAAATATTGATGCTGATCAGATAAATGATCTATTGAAAACAATGGGGCTTTTTCAGAAGACGGCCTATGCAGATGAAAAATTTTCCGAGACGAACCTTTCCACCGGACAGAGAAAACGTCTGGCTTATATGATAGGCCTGCTGGAAGACAAACAGATCTATGTCTTTGACGAGTGGGCCGCGGATCAGGATCCGGAATTTAGAAAAAAATTTTACACCAGGTTTATCAACAATATGCGCGTCATGGGAAAAACGGTCATTGCCGTATCCCATGATGATAGATACTTTGATACGGCAGACAGGGTTATAAAAATGGCGGAAGGTAAAATCGTATCAGATACCCTGCATAAATCTTGAATTGTGTTTTACCGGTGTGCGGGAATGAGAGGGAGAAGAAAAGAATGTCATACAAACAGAAATCCAACAAGACCGACATTGCAATTATTGGTATGGCATGCAGGTTTCCAGGGGCGGACAATTATAATGCGTTTTGGGATAATCTGGAAAAAGGCGTTAATTCCATTAAAGAGGTGCCGCCTGGGCGTTGGGAAATAAACAGACATTATTCATCCGAGCCGGATAAACCTAACAAAAGTGTAAGCAAATGGTACGGACTTATTGAGGATGTCGATAAATTTGATAATCGGTTTTTCAATATTTCTCCGGGTGAAGCACGGTATATGGATCCACAGCAAAGGCTTTTACTGGAAGAGGCCTGGCGCTGCATAGAAGATTCGGGAGTGGCCTTAACAGAGCTCCGGAAAAACAGAACGGATGTGTATGTGGGTAAAGCGGACTGGGATTATATTTTGAATGCACAGTCCGCCGATATCAATATTCATACGGTGCTTGGCAACCACAGCAGTCTGCTGTCAAACAGAATTTCTTATATGCTGGGCTTGAGGGGTGCAAGTTTAACCATTGATACTGCTTGCTCATCATCTTTGTTTGCCGTGGAGAAGGCCAGGGAGGCCCTTTTGTCCTGCTCCACCGAATATGCCTTGGTGGCAAGTTCCTGCGTGCATTGTCACCCCCTTAAATATATTGCCTTTTCCAAGGGGCACATAGTAAGTCCTGATGGGCAGTGCAAAACCTTTGACAAGGATGCCAACGGTTTTGTACTGGGAGACGGTGTTGGAGCCTTGCTACTGCAGCGCCTTGAGGATGCCATCATGGGTAAAAAGCATATTTACGGCATTATCAAAGGGGGGGCTACCAATCATGGAGGGCGTGGCATCACCATCAGTTCTCCCCAGGTAACGGCCCAGGCTGAGGTGCTGTCCGCTGCATACGAACAGGCAGGCATCGGGCCTGATTCAATCAACTATATTGAAGCCCATGGTACTGGAACTTTGATAGGAGATCCCATCGAAGTGGAGGCTCTCACCACTGTTTTTCGTCAGCATACCGATAAAAAACAATTTTGCAAAATAGGTTCCGTAAAAACCAATATCGGCCATACCGGCGGTTCTGCTGGTATGGCGGGCATTATAAAAGTGCTTATGATGATGCGTGCCGGAAAGATTCCGCCGAACCTCAATTTCAATACCCCGAACCCTGTTATCGATTTTGAAGATTCTCCTTTTCAGGTACCGACAAAATTATGTGACTGGACATCATCTGATAAAAAAACCGCGTTGCGGGCGGGCATCAGTGCCTTTGGGTTTGGAGGGGCCAACGCCCATGTGGTTATAGAGGCACCTCCGTTGATAACTGAACCGAAAAGAACAGATAATGACAAGGGCCTGTTTACCCTTTCTGCAAAATCGGAACAGAGTCTGATCGCTCTTCTGGACAGCTGGAAAGCCTTTGCCCGCACCGATCAATTCAATCATCTTTCAATGGGGGATATTTGCAAAACCTTGGCCACGGGCCGGGAGTCGTTTGTTTACCGTTTTGGATGTATTGTAGACAACCATGATGAACTGTGTACTTTTTTAAATGAGGCACCTTCTTCTTTTTCCATACAAGAAAAACGGCCCCTTTGTCTGCGTATTGGAGAGTGTGAATGGAAGGGCTGGGAGGATCTTAAGCCGCTTTTTAAAGACAATGCGTTGTTTGAGCCAGAGATGGAACACATAATCTCTGCACTTGAAAAAACTAAAGCCGGTGGGAAGAAGGTGCCAGGACTTCATCGTAAAAAATGGGGTGCAAATCATCAGTTGTACCGCTTCATGGCAGGCTACGCGTTCTTAAAATCTTTTCTTGAGATCAGCGGTATTGTACCTGACCTTCTTGTCGGTGAAACAAAGAACAGCGGATTTTTAACAGCCCTGACTCTCAGCGGCAGCCTTTCTGTTGAAGATGCACTGGAAGTTTTATCGGGCAGGTTAAATGCTCCAGATATCGTATTGCGTCGGCCGGACATTACTTTTTTTAATCCTGTGGCCTTAAAACCTGTTTATCCTTTCCATTTTGACGCTGAATACCTCCAGAACCTCAGAAAGAACCTTTCAATTACGGATGAAGCTGCAGCCCATTATCTTTCCAAGGCTGCCTCGATGTTGGATAACCAGTTTACCTTTAAGCATTATGTGGCAGAGTGGGATGCTGTTCTCAAAACAAAGGGGAGCAATATCCGCCAGATCATCAACGATGAAAAACGCTTTGCCGATGAAAAGTGTATTTTTTCCGTTATCATAGCCAATTGTATCCGTAAACTGAATCGCAAATGGAATATTTCTGAAAAAAACATTGCTGCATCCCCTGAATTTTTTGAAATTGTTGATCTCATTACCAATAATATCATGCCAAAGGAGATTGCTGTTGCCCTTTTTCAGGAAGATGATCCGGATTTTGAAGCTGTAGCCGATACGCTCAATGGGAATCAGAAAAATATTGACGCTGCAACTGACTGCAGTATCCTGAAAGAACAAAAACTCACGGAAATCGGGGATTTTGCCCAATGGTTGAAGAAAACTGAAAATACGGTGATATGTGATCCTGAAGGAATGCTTTGTTGTGATTTCGGAACACTGGTCGTAGATGGATCGGTCAAGGATTCTGTTGTCATGGATATGGCCCAGCCTTCCGCGGCAATTGTTGGAAATACCATGCTGAAATTATGGCTCAAAGGTGTGGAGACAAACTTCAGGACTCTTTACCCCGACGGTTCCTTTCAGAAGGTAGCGCTTCCGGTTTATCCGTTCAAGGGTGAGTCGTACTGGCTTTCCAGGGACAAAGAGCAGATGCCGGGGGGAACAGGGGGGGAAATAAAGCTGCATCCCCTGCTTCATTGGAACACTTCTGATCTTTCAGAGCAGCGCTTTAGCGCAACTTTTACAGGGGATGAGTTTTTTCTGGCAGATCACCGTGTTAAGGGCCGGAAGGTACTACCGGGAGTGGCTCATCTTGAGATGGCCAGAGCTGCATTGGCAATGGCTGCGGGGACTCCGGAAAATCAGGGTCAAGCGATTGTCTTAAAGAACGTGGTCTGGGTAAGGCCCATCGTTTTTGAGGGTGGCCTTCTCCATGTCAACATCGGTCTTTTCCCATTGGAAAACGGGGAAATAGGCTATGAAATATACGAAGGCTCCGGTGTCAGACCCGGTGAAGATGTGTTACAAGTTTCATTGTCCGGGGACACAGACATTTCGGCTGCCAGGGCTCCCAGGGCCGGTGATCATAAAGCTCCTGCACAGGTTTTCAGCCAGGGTACAGCACGTTTTGAACGCATCCGTGAGGCAAGTGTTTCGGATATCAAGGCGTTTAAGGCACAGTGCAGCCGGGCCGTTATTCCAGCCGCCAAACATTATGGGTGGTTGAAGGAGGCTGGCTTGGATCTGGGTTTGACCTTCCAGGGAATTGAGACAATCTATGTGGGTGATGATTGTGCCATGGCCCGTCTGGTAATGCCCTCCGGGGTAGAACCGACCATGGAGGGCTTTGTCCTGCATCCAGGGCTTCTGGATGCCGCGCTGCAGACTGCATCCTGCCTGTTTAATAGTTCAGGGGCATTTGAGCTTTCAATTCCTTTCAGCCTGAAATCAATTGAGATTTTCCGTGGAACAGCAACGCCCATGTGGTCTCTGGCCAGGAAAGCCAAGGGCAGTGCCTCCCCAAAACAGAACCGGGTAGAAAAATCGATGCCTGCATTTGATGTTGAAATTTACGATGCATCGGGAAACCTTTGTGTGAGGGTTTTGGACATTGCTTTCAGGAAGCCGAAGTTTGAAATCAATACCGGTATGGGAACCCTGATGCTGCATCCCATGTGGAGGGAAGAAGATGCCGGTGGCAGGTGGTCTGCTTTGGATTATCACCGGCATCTGATTCTGGTATGCGGTGGGGATGGTATTTCTGAAACGGCTCTTAAAAGCCATCTGAAGGATGCTGAAGTTCAGGTCCTCTTATCTGATCGGGAGACCATTGATGAACGGTTTCAGGATTATGCAAACCAGGTATTCAAGGCAATACAGGATGAAATTTTACATGCAAAAGCTATTTCGGCAGAGACAGCGAGACGTAAAAAACTGATCCAGGTTGTCCTGTCAGGCCCGGAGATAAACCCTTGGTTGCATGGTCTTTCTGGGTTACTCAAGACCGCCCATCTGGAAAATCCCGGTTTGGTCTGTCAGTTGATTGAAATGGATTTGGCCCTGATTATGAATAAGGGCGGTCTTGACAGCATTGAAGAAAAACTGAGGCAGAACGGGGCATGCCCCGATGACAGCGTTGTTCGTTATACGGCTGGAAAACGACTGGTTCAGCGGATTGAAGAGGTGGTGGAGGAATCATCCGATTTTTTATGGAAGGATGGATGCACCTGTCTGATAACAGGGGGCCTGGGTGGACTTGGGCTTATTTTTGCCCGGGAAATTTCCCAAAGGGTTAAGGATGCCACCCTGATTCTCACTGGACGATCCAAACCTGGCAGTGCCAGACAGACATTGATTGATGGGCTAAAAAAAGCGGGCGCAAAGGTGGAGTACCGGCGGGTGGATGTAGGTAAAAAAGATGAACTGGCCTCGCTGATCACCCATATTGGTAAGGTTCATGGTCCATTGACTGGCGTCATACACAGCGCAGGGGTGATTTCAGATAATTATATTCTCAAGAAGTCCATTGATGAGTTTGAAGCGGTTATGGCCCCAAAGGTTAAGGGACTGGTGAACCTGGATCTGACAACTAAGGATCAACCCCTTGATTTTTTTATTATTTTTTCCTCCATGGCCGGCTCCCTGGGAAATATTGGACAGGCTGATTACGCCTGCGCCAATGCCTTTGCAGGGGGCTATGCGGTATATCGTAATCGTCTGTTAGAGATGAACCGGCGAAGGGGCAGAACCGTTTCCATTCATTGGCCTCTCTGGAAAGATGGTGGTATGAAAGTTGGCACTGAGACCGAAAAAATGATGTGGCACAACATGGGCATGGTCACCATGGGAACCCAGGCCGGTATTGATGGATTTTATCGGAGCATTTCCACGGGCCACTCCCATATCATGGTCATTGATGGCGATGTTTCCACCATTCGGCAGAAACTGGTTTCAGCAACCCCCCTTCCAGAAAATGAGACTGCCCCTCTGCAGGCACCCCTCGCCGATGCTGACGGGAACCAATTGCGCAACCACATCCAGAAGATTTTGCTTAACGAAATATCCCAAATGATGGGTATCCCGAAAGCATCCATTAATACCAGAGCATCACTGGAAAAGTACGGACTTGATTCCATATCCCTGACCGAATTTACCAACAATCTCAATACAGATTATGGCCTTGAACTTGCACCTACTTTGTTTTTCGAATATTCCAACGTGGACAGTCTTTCCCGATATCTGGCCGCAGAACATGGGGCAGCCTTTGCCCCACGAATGGTGGGGAAAGTAGAACCTGAACCTTCCCTTGCCTCCCCTGATCGGGAGCTATCTGAAATTCCATTCATACCCCAAAAGGTACGCCACCGATTTGCAATGGCCCTGTCAACGCAAAAACAGGTGGCAGATCCCTTGGAACCGGTTGCCATTATCGGAATCAGTGGCAGGTTTCCCATGGCTGAGGATATTGAGGCATTTTGGGAAAATCTGGCAAAGGGAAAACACTGTATTTCTGAAATTCCAGAAGATCGCTGGGATTGGAAGGCTTTGTACGGTGCTTCCAGCGGAAACAGGACGGATATCAAGTGGGGTGGATTTATCGATGGTGTTGGTGAGTTTGACCCCTCATTTTTTGGAATTTCCCCCAGGGAGGCAGAGTTGATGGACCCCCAGCAGCGTCTGATGATGCTCTATGCCTGGAAAGCCATGGAAGATGCAGGTGTTCCCCCCGGAAGCCTGGCCGGTACGAAAACGGGTATCTTTGTGGGTACGGGCGGGAATCAATATGCCCAGATTATTGCAAGGGCAGACATGCCTGTGGAAAGCTACACCTCCACAGGGTGTATTCCATCCGTGGGGCCCAACCGGATGAGTTATTTTCTTGATGTTCATGGGCCAAGCGAGCCGGTGGAGACCTCCTGCTCTTCTTCGCTGGTTGCGATCCATCGTGCGGTGGAAGCCATGGCCAACGGCAGCTGTGACATGGCCATTGTGGGTGGTGTAAACACAATTATTACACCCGATTTTCACTTAAGCTTTGGCAATGCGGGCATGTTAAGTAAGGACGGGAAGTGCAAGACTTTTTCAGACCGGGCAGATGGCTATGTGCGGGGGGAGGCCGTGGGGATGCTCTTTTTAAAGAAACTGGGCCAGGCCAGGCAAGCCGGTGATCATATCTACGGGGTTATTCGCGGGACTGCGGTGAACCACGGGGGGCGGTCCAGTTCCCTGACCGCCCCGAATCCAAAAGCCCAGACAGATGTGCTGGTACAGGCATACCGCAGGGCCGGGATTGATCCGCGCAACATAGGTTACATTGAAGCCCATGGTACCGGGACCTCTCTGGGGGATCCCATTGAAATTGAGGCCCTGAAAGCTGCATTTAAAGAACGTTATGCTGAAACCGGGTCCTCCGATGTTGTGGATACGCATTGCGGGCTTGGTTCTGTAAAAAGCAATATCGGGCATACTGAACTTGCATCGGGTGTGGCAGGAGTAATCAAGGTTCTGCTGCAGATTAAGCATAAGACCATTGTTAGAAGTTTGCATTGTGACACCGTTAATCCCTACATCCGGCTTGAAAACTCGCCCTTTTACATCGCCCGGGAAGCCCGGGAGTGGGCACCGCCCCTGAACGTTTCCGGCCATGTATTGCCCAGGTGTGCCGGGGTGAGTTCATTCGGATTCGGTGGGACCAATGCCCATGTGGTGATCGAGGAGTATATCAACGAAACCGCCAATAATACTATGATTGCCAATGATACTATGGTGGAGACCTCAGCCCGGGAAATCATGGAACGGGGGACAGGCAGCCCGTATCTTTTTGTGCTTTCCGCCAGAAACGAGGTACGGCTGAAGAATTACGCCCAGGTGATGTCGGATTTTCTGGTCAGAACAGATAAAACCGATGCTGATCTTGCAGATATCGCCTATACAACCCAGACGGGCCGTGAACCGATGGAGGAGCGGCTGGGACTGATTGTCGGTTCCATTGAGGAACTCCTGGTAAAACTGGGCAGTTTTGTCGCCGGAGAAGAAAATACCGAAGGGCTGTACCATGACAGTGTGAGGCGGAATAAGGATACAATGGCCGTTTTTGAGGCGGATGATGAATTGATGGAAGCTGTGGATAAATGGATCCATCGGAATAAATATTCTAATTTACTCTCATTCTGGGTAAAGGGCCTGAACTTTGATTGGAACGCGCTTTACGGTGATGTCCGACCGAGACGCATCAGTTTGCCAACTTATCCCTTTGCCAGGGACCGGTACTGGGCTGGAGGGGAGCTGGGAATCGGGACAACTGGTAAAACTGATCTCAGCCAGTCCAACGTCATTAATTCTTTTGATCTTTGGGCTGTCGGGCCTTCAAAAACAGAGGAAAATCCTGTGGAAAGAACACGTACAGGTGCCATGATGTTCAAGCGTTCATGGAAGGAGAAAACAGTTAATGCAGCAGCCCATCAACCCGTATATGAGAAGCATATCATCGCGATGTGCGAACCCATCAATTCGATGTGGAAAGCGGTAAGGGCCGATATCCAAGATGCCCAGTTCATTAAACTGGAATCCAGAACCCAAACCATGGACGGGCGATTCAGCCAATGTGCTCTGAAGCTCTTTGAGACGATCCGGACAACCCTTAATGCAAAACCCCAGGGCAGGGTATTGTTGCAGGTGCTGGTGTCTCCCGGTCAGGATTCAAGTATGGATCATGGTTTGTTTTCAGGGCTTTCGGCTCTGTTGAAAACCGCCCATATGGAAAATCCCCGAATTATCGGGCAGTTCATCGAGATTGGAGAAACGGGTAGTGTCCATGGGGTGCTAAAGGATAATAGCAGACATCCGGAAGATACACACATCCGATACCGCGATGGTAAACGTATGGTTGCGGGCTTTGAGGAAATCGGGGGGGTGCAGGAAAAACCCACCGCACCATGGAAGGATGGCGGTGTTTATCTGATAACCGGTGGCGCGGGTGGACTAGGTTTGATTTTTGCCAAAGAGATTGCCGCCTGTGTAAATAATCCGGTTCTGATTCTCACTGGACGATCAAAACTTGGTGCAGAAAAACAGGTGCGTCTTGATGCATTGCGTTCCACCGGTGCCCGGGTGGAATTCAGGCAATCGGATGTGACCCGGAAAATGGAACTTCAAAAAGTTATTGACGGTATTGTGTCAGATTTTGGTGGTTTAAACGCCATTATCCATGCCGCCGGTATTATTAAAGACAATTTTATTATTAATAAAACCCCACAAGAGTTTGAAATGGTTCTTGCCCCGAAAGTTGCAGGTATTACCTGCCTTGATGAGGTGAGCAGTAATTTAAACCTGGATTTTTTTGCGGTTTTTTCATCAGGTGTAGGCGCTGTTGGTAACAAAGGCCAGTCTGATTATGCCTGTGCCAATGCCTTTATGGATGACTATGCCCTTTACCGTGACAGTCTGGTAAAAGAGGGAAAGCGGAAAGGAAAAACCCTGTCGATTAACTGGGCACCCTGGAAAGAGGGGGGTATGTCCATTGACATGGTGATAAAAGAAATGATGGCCCAGGGCACCGGTATTGTGGCCATGGAAACAGATACGGGCCTTCGGGCGTTCTATCAGGCCTTTTTTCTGGAGCACCCGGTGGTCATGCCTCTGGAGGGTGAGGTTCAGTTGATGCGTCGCCATATTATGGGGACCCAACCTGAACTGTCCCGGAGTCCATCCGGACCGGGGGCGCTACATACAGCGCCCGGGCTTTTGTATGAAAAAATTCAGAGCAGGCTGAAATTTTTGTTTGCCGAGATCACCAGAGTTCCCATGGCCGATATTGACCCAGATGAGCCATTTGAAGGTTTCGGCATCGACTCGTTCATGATTACCCGGCTGAACGGAAGGCTTGAGGAGCTATTCCCCGAGGTGCCCAAAACACTGTTCTATGAATACAGAACACTACGGGAATTGACCCGCTATTTTACCAGAGAATACCCCCGGGAGTGCATGGGCTGGGCCGGAATCGAACATGGGGTGGTAAAAGAAAATTCTGTGGAGTCATGCAATTATAAGAAACCCTGCCACAGGTTGCCGATTCCCCAAAGCCCGTTAAGGCATGCAAGGCGCCAAGGGGACGGCAATGCCGGAATTGCTGGAGAAGGGGGCAAAGAGCCCATCGCAGTCATCGGCATGAGCGGACGCTATCCTTTGGCAAAAAATCTTAAAGCCTATTGGGAGAATCTTAAGGCGGGAAAGGACTGTATCCGTGAAATACCCGAAGATCGCTGGCCCCTGAACGAATTTTTTCATTCTCATCCCGATGAGGCCGTGACCCAAGGTAAGAGCTATTGCAAGTGGGGGGGATTTATTGATGACTTTGCTGATTTCGATCCCCTGTTTTTTAATATTTCCCCCAAGGAAGGGATGAATATGGATCCCCAGGAACGCCTGTTCATTGAGGTGTGCTGGGAGGTGTTTGAAGATGCAGGTTACACAAAAGAGCGATTCAAAAACGTGTGTGACGGGCGTGTTGGTGTGTTTGCAGGGATTACCAAAACCGGTTACGAGCTGTACGGCCCGGATTTATGGCGGCGGGGAGAAATAACACATCCCAATACCTCCTTTGCCTCCCTTGCCAACAGGGTGTCCTTTTTATTTAATTTCAAGGGGCCAAGTATACCCATAGACACCATGTGCTCATCATCTCTGACGGCGATTCATGAAGCCTGTGAGCATCTCTACCGCAATGAATGTGACATGGCGGTTGCCGGTGGTGTCAATCTTTATCTCCATCCATCCACTTATACCCGGCTTTGTTCCCTGCGAATGCTCACATGTGACAATAAAAATAAAAGTTTTGGCCAGGGGGGAGATGGTTTTCTGCCGGGTGAAGGTGTGGGAGCGGTATTGCTAAAGCCCCTTGGACAGGCACTTGAAGACGGTGATCCGATCCATGCCCTGATCCGAGGCACAGGAATCAATCATGGTGGCAGGACAAGCGGATATACGATTCCAAGTCCCGTGGCCCAGGCAGAACTGATCCGTTCGGTCATGGAAAAGGCGGGGGTGACATCGCGGGAAATAAGTTATGTGGAGGCTCATGGAACAGGAACGGAGCTGGGTGATCCCATTGAAATATCTGGACTGACCCAGGCCTTTGGGAAGGATACGCATGATGTAGTCTCCTGTGCCATCGGTTCTGCAAAATCAAATATTGGACATCTGGAAGCTGCCTCAGGTATTGCAGGTCTTACCAAAATTGTACTCCAGATGCAGCATGGAAAACTTGTGCCCAGCCTGCATGCCGAAACCTTAAATCCAAATATTGACTTTCATAAAACCCCCTTTACAGTTCAGCAGAAACTTGAGGACTGGAGACCACCTGAAATAGACGGGAAAAGGGCACCGCGGATTGCCGGCCTTTCCAGTTTCGGTGCCGGGGGGGCCAATGCCCATGTCATCATTGAAGAATTTCCGGATAGACGGGACGAGATAAAAAATTTTGATCGGCACAATGCTTATGAAAATAACGTTGATTCGGCAATTTTTGTACTTTCGGCAAAAAATGAAGATCGCCTTAAGGCATATGCCTTAAGAATGGAACAATCTCTCGATTCTCGGCTCAATCTGGCGGATGTCACCTATACGGCACAGACTGGTAGAGAACCCATGGACGTGCGCATTGCCATGACAGTTAATTCCGTTGCCCAGATAAAAGAAAAGCTGAAAGGCTATATTGCAGGTTTAGATGACATTGAGGATTTTTACCAGGGAAGCGTGAGGGGGAACAAGGATACTGCGGTGCTTTTCCAGGCGGATGAGGATCTTCAGAAGGCTGTCAGCACCTGGGTTGCCAAGGGAAAATATGCCAGACTTCTTGATTTATGGGTACGGGGATTGGCTTTTGACTGGAACCTGCTTTATGAGGGCAAGATTAAACCAAGGCGCATCAGCCTGCCCACTTATCCTTTTGCAAAAGAACGTTACTGGCCCATTGATAAAAATAGCCTGGGGATGAATGTTGGCGGGGCAATCCCCTGGAAATCAACAGAGCACATCGCCTCTTTGCAGAAGCAAGAAACCTGTTTAATGACATTTGAAGAATATCTGGCAGACAAACCTCTGAGTGATGGGAGGCTTTCGGCAGAAGCCGGGGATACCGTTCGTACACTGGTCTGTCTGCTTGCAAAAACAACACATCAGGAAACGGTTTTGAAAACCTTGAAAAGGCTTTCTCCGGAAATTGAGGTGGTTTTCGTAACTCTGGACCATCTGAATAATGCCCCGGTAAGGAAAAGGGACGGGGAGGATGCTTATCAAAGAGAAGCACGGAACCATTACCGTATTTTCAATGGGAACTACCACTCAATGGAGAATGTCTTTTCTGCCATTGTTCAAGATTATGGTGCCGTTTATGCCGTGCTTTATATGCCTGCCCTTGAAGATCCTGAGGTTGTCAGAGATTTCTCGGCTATTGTTTCCTGCATAAAGGCCATGGCTGTGGTCGGATTGACCAATATCCGGTTTTTACTGGCGGCTCAGCCTACCCAAGGGCCGGACCGCTGTTATCCGGACTCATGGGTCGGATTTGAACGTTCCCTGGGTCTTGTGATGCCGCGCATGCAATTGGGTGTGGTAGTTGCAAAAGACGATCCCACCGCCAGCATTGATATGGCGGCATGGACCCAACGGCTCTGGGGAGAAATGTGTGCCGAAAAGATCGAAAGTGCTGTGTATGAAGGGGATAAAAGGTTTGTTTATCGGATCAGACCAACAAAAATCGGGCATGGCGAAAGCCTTGTCAAACCTAATCATACCTACTTGATTACAGGTGGATGTGGTGGGCTTGGGGGCTTGTTTGCACATCATTTGGTGGAAAAACACACGGTGAACCTGATTCTGACGGGCAGATCTCCCATGGATGAAAAGAAACAGGCCCTGATAAAAGAAATTAAAACCCACAATCCCAAGGCCCAGGTTGTCTACCTTCAGGCCGATGTGGGTGATCCTGTGGCCATGGGTGAGGGGTTGGCGGAGTACAAAAGGCGTTTCGGACCCATTGCCGGAGTCATCCATGCAGCTGGCATTGAAGATACTGCCACTATTTTAGATAAAGATATCACAACCTTTGACGAAACATTACGTCCCAAAATCAGGGGGGTACTGGTTCTGGATGAGGTGTTGAAAGATGAGCCCCTGGATTTTATCTGTTATTTCTCATCTTCATCCGCCATATTGGGTGATTTTGGATGGTGTGATTATGCTGTTGCCAATCGTTTTCTGATGGCCCATGGGGATTTTAAAAAGGTTCAAAATGCAAAGACATTACCCTTTGTGATCCATTGGCCACTTTGGAGGGCCGGGGGCATGGGGTTTGATTCCGAAGACAGTGCAAGGATTTATCTCAAATCCAGCGGCCAGCGTCTTCTGGAAACCAAAGAGGCTCTTGCATTGTTTGACCGCCTGCTTTCCGGCAAAGGAGGCCAGCATCTGGTACTGGCGGGAGAGCCATCCCGGATCAATGTGTTTATGGGGTTTTCCCAGGACCAATCACAGGTGTCCCGGTCCACCAGCACCAGCATCATTTCCGGCAAGGGAAGTCCGACTGAAATGAAACGCTTTTCCGTTAAAGAGTGTCTGGAACGTGATCTGAAGGATCATATCAGCAAAATTCTGGCCATTCCTTCTGGCCAGCTTGATGTGGATATCAACCTGGCAGAATTTGGCTTTGACTCCGTTGGTCTGACTGAACTTGGTGCCGGATTATCCGATTTTTACGATATAGAGATCAGTCCTGCCATTTTTTTCGAGTACAACACCATTGAAAAGCTGGTTGACTACTTAGCTGTAAAATACAGAGATGTTGTCAGTAAATTTTATGGTGGGTCCACCGGAGAGAATAACCTCCTGTCGGCGGTACCGGTGTCCGGATTACCGCCTGCTTCCATCCTGTCTGGTCCTTTTCTGACAGATAAAGGGAAGATGCCATGGAATTTCCAGGTAAAAAGCGGTGATATGGCGGCCTGGATCAAACGCTATCCTGAATGTATCCCCTTGGCAGGTGGGCCTTTGAATGGTGGCGGTGATAAAAAGCCGTGTTTCTGGATTCATCCCCTGACAGGTTCTGTGGAACCATACCTTAAAATTGCCCGGAATATGGATACCGGTCTGCCGTTTTTTGGTATCCGATCCAAAGGGTTTGGAACCGAACGTGGTTTTCTTGATAACATTACTGAAATGGCGCGATATTACATTGAAATCATTTCGGGTATTGATCCGGAAGGCCCGTATCAGCTGGCCGGTTTTTCCATGGGAGGGGTCATTGCTTACGAGATGACCAGACAGCTCCAGAAAAAAGGGCAGAAAGTATCGAATCTCCTGTTGCTGGAACCACCGTTTCCATCGGGTACGGCAACTGCAGAAGCGGTGGATAAGATTGCCATGGATTCGGAAACAATCCTCACCACCGGCAATTTTTTCCTTTACTCTCATTTGAAGAAGACATCTGATTCCAATGACTTTGAGGAAAGTTGCCTGGTAAATCCGGATATGGCAACCTTGAAAGGTCATGCCCTGATTGAATACCTTGCCGCAGACTGCAGGGAAAAAGGGGTGATGCAGCCCGTGGAACTCATCGCTGATACCATTGAAAACATGTGTCTCTCCTTTGCCCATAATAAGAAGGCCTTGGCCTCCCATGGTGTATCGCCTTTGCCTTTTCCCGAAGAGGTGGATATTTATTATTTTATCCAGCAGGAATCAGATTCCGGGAAAATAGATTTTGAAAAATCAAAAAACCGAAAACGGGGAATCACCGGAACGCACAGCGGGCATCAGCGTTATCCTCTACATGACGGCACCCGGAAACTGCTGGGAGATGATCTTACCCACGATGAACATCATTATCTGATGTGGAAGAAATTGCTGCCCGGCCTGAATACCGTGAGGGTGCCGTTAAGCAATCACTTTGACTTTTTATCCAACAGAAAAGGGCTTGACGTCATAATTGACAAATGCCGATCCATATATCAGAACAGTTCCAGTAAGGATAACATTGCGTTAAAGATCAAAAAGGATGGGATGACCTCATTGACCGCTTCCAGAAAAGTACAGAACTTTAGAATTAGTGATGATTGCAATGATCGGCAGCAAAAAGCGGTGGCCATTGTGGGTATGAGCGGCAGGTTTCCCATGGCCAGAGATCTGGATGAATTCTGGACTCAACTCAGCCAGGGGTGCGACTGCATCTCTGAGATTCCCAAGGACCGATGGGATTGGAAAGCCCTGTACGGTGACCCCTTGAAAGCGGGCAACAAAACAAAGGTCAAATGGGGTGGTTTCATGGACAATGTGGGGGATTTTGATCCCATGTTTTTCGGAATCGCGCCACGGGAAGCTCAGTGGATGGATCCCCAGCAACGTCTTTTAATGCTTTATGTCTGGAAGGCCATGGAAGATGCCGGATATTGTGCATCTTCCATGGCCGGAAGCAAAACAGCAATGTTTATCGGAACGGGTGTCAGTGGTTACAACAGCCGGATTTATTCCAGCGGGCTGGACCTTGAAGGGTATTATGGCACCGCCATACTTCCCGCAATGGGTCCCAACCGCATGAGTTATTTTCTTGATCTCCATGGTCCCAGCGAACCGGTGGATACGACCTGCTCAAGTTCGCTTGTGGCCATATGCAAGGCGGTGGAGGCAATTAAAAGTGGGGTATGTGAATCGGCCATTGCGGGCGGTGTTAATCTCATCATTGATCCTGCTTTTCATATAAGTCTTGATCGCCTGGGTATGCTTTCCAGGGACGGACGCTGCCGTACCTTTTCCGACCAGGCTGACGGGTATGCCAGGGGGGAAGGCGTGGGGATGCTTTTTTTGAAATCCCTTGAAGCTGCAAAACAGGAAGGAAATCATATCTATGGGATTATCCGGGGATGCGCCGTGAATCACGGTGGCAGGGCCAATTCCCTGACGGCACCCAACCCCAGGGCGCAAGTTGCGGTTTTAAAAGAGGCTTATGAGAAGGCTGGGGTTGATCCGGACACGGTGGGGTATATTGAAACCCACGGAACCGGTACGGTCCTGGGAGATCCCATTGAGGTTGAAGCCTTGAAAACTGCATTTAAGGAACTGGGTCAAAGAAGGGGCTCTTCAGAAGCCCTAAAACCCCATTGTGGTCTGGGTTCTGTTAAAACCAACATCGGACACCTGGAACTTGCAGCAGGAGTTGCCGGGGTCATAAAAGTTCTGTTACAGATTAAACATAAAACCATCGTCAAAAGTCTCCATTGCGATACTGTAAATCCCCATATCAAACTGGAAGGTTCTCCTTTTTATATCGCAAAATCATCCCATGACTGGATACCCCGGCAGGACCGGATTCCCAGGCGAGCGGGGATCAGCGCTTTTGGCGCTGGAGGGGTCAATGCCCATGTGGTCATAGAAGAATACATGGGTAAAACAGTTGAACCCCCTGTTGAAATTATTGGAGAGGCAGGGTCGGTGTTACCTGCAATTTTTGTACTTTCGGCAAAAAATGAAGAAAGGCTGAAACAATACGCACTAACAATGGGGGCATTCTTTGATTCAAGCCTGAAAAATGGAACCAGCCCGGCCCTTGTGGATGTAGCCTTTACCTCCCAGGTCGGCCGGGATGCCATGGAAGAACGGCTGGCCCTGATTGTCGGCTCGGTGGAAGAACTTCGTGATAAGTTGAAAAAGTTCGGCGCTGGTAACGGTCCCCTGGAGGGAGTTTTTTCCGGAAATGTGAAAAGGGATAAGGAGACCCTGGCCCTGTTCACGGCGGATGATGGCTTTGGGGCAATCCTTGACAAATGGGTCCGGCTCGGAAATTACCGCAATCTTCTTTCCCTTTGGGTAAAGGGCTTGGATTTTAACTGGTATAAACTCTACGGAAAACAAAGACCGGGGCGCATCAGCCTGCCCACCTATCCATTCACCGAAAAACGGTATTGGATCAATGAGCGGTGTGAGGAAAAGAGCACAGGCCGGGGGGCAGACAGGCCTTTGTCACAACCTCTTTTACACGAACTCAACTCTGCTTTGCCGGCCCGGAACTCCCATTGGGTGTCCACGACTGATGGTTTTTCTCCGGTGGATCATGGGGGAGGGGCATTCTTGTCACAGTTGCCTGCGGACTTGATGACATTTGAGGAGTACCTTGAACCCCAGAAAATTATCACCGGCCAGGGTCGTTCTGTCAAGACATTGCTTTTTTTCCTGACCGAGGCGGACAACGGGGAGTATATTGCGGATGCACTGAAAAAACTGTCCCCTGAAACCCAGGTCTTGTTTATCTCCGGAGGTGACGATTATGCAAAGGTGTCCCGGAATCATTATCAGGTTTCTAAAATCAACGGTGAAACCTATCAAAAGGCCATTGCCGATATTGTCCGTCATCATGGTGCCGTAGACGCTGTGATTTATATGTTTGATGCCATCACGGCAGCTGGGGCTAATGTGGATATCTTTTATATCCTTCAGGCCATGGCTGCGGTCAACATATCAAGCCCCGTCCGTTTTTTGATGGCAGCTCAGCTTCCGGAAGGACCGGAGTGCTGTTATGCACAATCTTTGGTTGGATTTGAACGATCCCTGCCCATGGTCATGCCCAGGATGCAATTGGGTGTAATTTACAGAAAAATCAAAAGGATGTTTAAAAACGATGGGGCAGATACGGATACTGTGGCAGATATCACCCATTGGTTGAAAATTCTTTGGCAGGAGCTTCACGCTCAGAAAATAGAAAGTGCAGTGTATGACCAGGATAAACGCCATGTTTACCGGAACCGGGAGACGACATCTGAAACCATTGAAAGCCTTGGGGAACTGATTCAACCCCGAAAAACATATTTGATTACCGGTGGATGCGGTGGGCTTGGCGGGTTGCTTGCGCGGTATCTGGTCAAGAAATATGGTGTTAATCTGATTCTCACGGGTAGATCTCCCATGAATGAAAGCATACAGAATCTGTTGGGAGAGATTAAGGATGAAAACCGCAACGCTGGAGCCATTTATGTTCAGGCGGATATCTGCAATGCTGATGCAATGAAAAAGGCAATTAAAGATGCAGAGACAGTTTTTGGAAATTTAAGCGGCGTTGTTCATGCGGCCGGCATAGAAAGCCAGGTGGATATTTTTGGAAAAGATGTCAATATTTTTAAGAATGTCTTGAATCCTAAGATCGATGGAACCATGGCTCTGGATGAAGCCATGAGGGAACAAAACTTGGATTTTATCTGCTACTTTTCATCTGCCTCTGCCATTCTGGGGGATTTTGGTGCATGTGATTACGCCATTGCCAACCGCTTTATGGCCGCCTTTGCAGATTATAAAAATGTGGTGCAGTCAAAGGAGAAACACATCGTGATCCATTGGCCCCTCTGGAAAGATGGTGGTATGGGGTTTGATTTTGACGATGGTACCGAGGTCTACCTTAAATCCAGCGGTCAGCGCCTCCTTGAAACAGGGGAAGGTCTTGAGCTGTTTCATCGTTTGCTTTCCCATGACGGAACCAAGCATCTGGTGCTGGCAGGTAAGCCCCAGCGGATTAGGGGTTTTTTAGGTCTGCTGGAAAATGAACCATCCCCGGAAGTAACTCTTATGCCTTTACGAAGTGGTCGGCGAAAGGAGATGAGGGGTTTCAGCGTGGCCCAATGCCTTGAATATGACTTGAAGGCACATATTGCAAGGCTACTGGGGATTGATCTGGATGAATTGGATGCAGATACCAACCTGGCCGATTTTGGATTTGACTCCATTTTGTTTTCAAAATTTGCAGCCGGACTGACTGAATTTTATAAAACAGAGATAACCCCCTCCATCTTTTTTGGAAATCCCACCATTGAACGGCTGGTTCAATATTTTTTAGAGGAGCATGGCGGTGTTGTTGAAGCCTTTTATGCAGAAGTTGAAAGAGTGCAAGTTCACAACAAATCTGATCAATGTAAAACTGTGGGATCTTTATCAAGTAGTACGTCAGTATTGTCATCATCATCTTCTTCCGGGCCAAGAAAATCCATGTTGCAATCTGCAGGTTTAGGGGATGCTGTTCCTGAATCCATTGCCATTATAGGAATGAGCGGTCGATTCCCGGAGGCACGCAGTATTGATGAAATGTGGGAAATTTTAAGCACCGGAAAAGAGGCGGTGTCGGAAATTCCCCTGGAACGTTTTGATTGGCGCGGGTATTACGGAGAAGAAAAAAATAGTACTGGGCCGGAGATTGTCTCCAACCGTTGTGGAATACTGCCGGGTGTGAGCGAGTTTGATGCCTCATTTTTTGAAATATCTCCCAAAGAAGCAGCGTGGATGGACCCCAGACAGCGCCTGTTGCTCCAGGAGTCATGGAAGGCACTGGAGGATGCGGGCTACGGACCCTGGCACATCCAAAAGAATCGGATGGGGGTGTTTGTGGGTATGGAATCCGGAGATTATCGTACCCTTTCCTGTGGTGAAAAGGGTATTACCTCGGATCATGAGGGAGTCTCTGCGGTTCGATTGGCCTATTTTCTTAATTTCAGCGGGCCCGCCATGGCCATCAATACCGCTTGTTCTTCCGGGCTGGTGGCTGCACATCAAGCCTGCCAGAGCCTTCGCACCGGGGAATGTGACACCGCCATTGTCGCCGGGGTGAACCTCACACTCAGCCCTGAGACATTTATCTCCCTTGGTAAATCCGGGATGATGTCTCCATCGGGAAGATGTTTTGCATTTGATAAACGGGCTGACGGTATGGTTCCTGGTGAGGCCGTTGTTTCACTTGTTTTTAAGCGTTTAACAGACGCGGAGAGGGACAATGACCAGATATATGCGGTGATCAATGGCAGTGGTATAAATTATGACGGAAGGACCAACGGCATCACCGCCCCGAACCAGAGTGCCCAGGCTGAACTTTTGAAGGCGGTCTACGATCGTTACCGCATTGATCCTGAAAAAATCACCCATATAGTTACCCATGGAACTGGAACAAAACTTGGTGATTCCATTGAGATCAACGCACTGGTCGACGCGTTCAAAGGGTATACAAAAAAACCGCGCTTCTGTGCACTGACATCCACAAAAACCAATTTTGGTCATTGTTTTGCGGCCTCGGGTCTGGTGAGCCTTGTGGGTCTGGTCCAGGCACTTCGGTATGAAACCATACCGGAAAGTATTAACTTCAGTCAGGAAAACGATCATATAAAATGGAGTGAATCCCCATTTTATGTGAACGGCACGGCAAGGCCGTGGAACGTGGTTAAGGGAGAACAGCGACTGGGGGCTGTGAGTGCCTTTGGCATGAGTGGTACCAACGTACACATGGTGGTCCAGAGCCACACCAAAAATACCATGGCGACGGACATGGAGATTAAACCTTGTTATCTGCTTGTTTTTTCAGCTAAACAAGAGGCAGTCCTGGAAGACAAGATCAAGGATATGGCAGCTTTTTTCAACAAAAATCATATGGAAACGGCGGATTTGGCTCACATAAGTCTGACACTGTCGATGGGACGTCACCATTTTGCGCATCGCAGGGCCATTGTGGTTCAGGATTCCGATGATGCTGTCCATGTATTAAATCAATTAATACGCCATGAGAAATCACCTAAGATTTTTAAAGGGGAAGTTCTCCGTGGATTCAAGGGGCAACAAGCCATTCGAGCCTCTGCCGAAGAGATGCTGAATCAGGCGGCAGACAAAAAATGTGGAAATCAGGCCTACCGTGAAATCTTGTATGGATTGGCGGAGCTTTATTGTCAGGGATATGACATCCAGCTGAACCGTTTACTGAACCCCGGTAAACCTTCTGATTTTCGTCTGCCTACCTATCCGTTTAGAAGGCAACGGCATTGGATTTCAGATCTCGATGTGCTGAAGGTTGAGGATCAGCGTAAGGGAACAAAAAAGGATGGGGTGACCATTGACAATAAAGACGCTGTTAAAGATCCAATTGCCTCCAGTACCGGTCATGATGATGCTCAAGATGCAATGGTTTCCACTGCCGGCCATGATCATGCAGCTGCGGCGATTTCATCTGGGAAAACCGCCTGGATCAAATTGATGCCTCTGTACAGTGATTCCCTTCCTTTGGACGTGCAAAAGGCGCAACCCCGGAAACCGATAACCTTATCGGATACAACGGCTGCGTTGCCCGTTTTGCAAACCCTGGATGGGATTCCTGGGAAGGCAGCATCTGGAATCATGCTTGATACATTATCGGATGCTCAAGCGGATACCAGATTATCTGAAGAATATCCGGTGCACTCCCACGATATTGCCCTTGACCAACCGGTGTCTAAACTGCTGAAGGCAAGCCTGGCAGAGGCATTGTATATGGATCAGAGTGATATTGATCCGGATATGCCATTTACGGAGATGGGGATGGATTCGATCATCGGAGTGGAATGGATTAAATCCATTAATGATGAATTCGGCATTTCCCTTGAGGCCATAAAAATCTATGATTATCCCAATCTTCGTGAATTTGCGGGGTTTTTGGCAAGTAAATTAAGTGTCAAAGGTGATGATGGCACAAACGATGCTGATACTTTTGTAAAGCCTGTGCCAGCGCTGCCGCCCAATACACCGAAACCTCTGTCAGCCTTGCCGTCCGCACCGCTGTCCGGCTTGAGAATCTCAGATGAAGATGTAAGTGACACGCCACCCGGGATAGTGCTTGATATGCCGGGTGCTGGACCGGGTATTGAATCAGCTGACCCAGCACATCTGCCCCGTTCGGAAAATATTACCTTACCCGGATCCTTGCTTAAAAAATTGAAGGCAAGCCTGGCAGAAGCATTGTACATGGATGAGAACGATATTGATCCGGACATGCCATTTACGGAGATGGGGATGGATTCGATCATCGGGGTGGAATGGATTAAATCCATTAATGATGAATTCGGCATTTCCCTTGAGGCCATAAAGATTTATGATTATCCCAACATCCAGGAGTTTGCGGGTTTCCTGGCAGGGCAGTTAGGTGCTGACGATGCCAATGACTCATCCGCTTGTGTAAACCCCGAATCACCGGCACCGCCAGCTTCATTGGAAGAGCTGTTGCAGCAGGTCCAGCAGGGTGTTTTGGATATTAACCAGGCTGATCAACTGTTAGAAAAATTTAAAAATTTATAAAAACCTGAGATGTCCCATATTTTGATATGAACATGACTTATGAAAGGCTTATTGATGGAAAAAAATGCAATATTTGAGCTTGTTGTAGAAAATACTTGTGCGGTGATTCCGGCATTGAAATCACATTCGTTTAAACCCGAAGACAGTTTGAAGGATCTGGGTGCCAATTCGATTGACCGCACCGATATACTGGGCAAATTGATGGAATCATTATCCCTTGATATCCCCCGGGTGAAACTTTTTGGTACCCGAAATATTGGTGAACTGGTGGATCTTTTATCTCAATATTCGCTTAAGAATAACTAAGAAAAATAAATCCCTTTGGGGGAAAACGTAAAACCTGCCGTTTTGGGGCAGGTTTTTTATCAAGGGAGCAATATGACTATCGCCGGAATCGAAGCAATGAACGTTTACGGAGGAATGGCTTATCTTGATGTAGAGGTGCTGGCTGCCCACCGTAAACTGAATAACCAGCGGTTTAAAAATCTTTTGATGAAAGAAAAAACCGTGGCACTGCCCTATGAGGATCCTGTATCATTTGCTGTTAACGCCGCTAAACCGATCATTGACGCTCTGTCCGAAGATCAGAAGAACAGCATTGAGATGGTGATAACCTGTACGGAGTCGGGAATTGATTTTAGTAAATCCATAAGCACTTATGTCCATGATTATCTGGGATTGAAGCAAAACTGCAGGCTCTTGGAACTTAAAAACGCCTGTTATTCGGCCACCGCCGGATATCAAATGGCGATTAATTTTATTCTTTCCAGAACCTCTCCAGGAGCCAGGGCATTGGTCATAGCAACCGATATTTCAAGATTTGTCGTTGCCGATGGTGGTGAGGCCCTAAGTGAGGACTGGTCGTTTGCAGAACCCAGTTCCGGGGCGGGGTCCGTGGCTATGCTCATAGGAGATTCTCCTTCGGTTTTTCAGACGGATGTAGGGGCCAACGGTTATTATGGTTATGAAATCATGGATACATGCAGACCCATCCCTGACTCAGAGGCCGGGGATTCGGATTTGTCGTTAATGTCCTATCTGGACTGCTGTGAAAAAGCCTTTCAGGAATACTGCAAGCGGGTCAGTGGCGTTGATTATCGCAGCGCCTTTCATTATCTGACCTTCCACACCCCGTTTGGAGGTATGATAAAAGGTGCCCACCGCACCATGATGCGGAAAACGGCAAAAGCTGACCCAGTAGAAATTGAAGCGGATTTTAACAGGCGGGTTGCGCCCGGGTTGAGCTATTGTCAACGTGTTGGAAATATCATGGGAGGAACTGTGTTTCTTTCTCTTGCAGGCACCATTGATCATGGTACCTTTGACACGCCAAAGCGGATTGGGTGTTTTTCATACGGATCTGGCTGCTGTTCTGAGTTTTACAGCGGTGTGGTAACTCCCAATGGGCAGAAATTGCAGCGCGGTTTTAAGATCGAAGACCGCCTGAACCAGCGCTATCGTCTGTCCATGGAAGAATACGAGGCGTTATTGAAGGGAAGTGGTGTTGTTAAATTCGGTACCCGGAATGTTAAATCTGATTTTGATTTAATTCCCGACCTGAACCTTTCCGGTGGGGAAGGAAAGCTTCTGTTTCTGGAAGAAATTAAAGAATTTCACCGGGAATACAGATGGTTTTAATGGACTATAAAACCATTAATGTTCGTTTTGATGGGCCGGTTTGTTTTTTGCAGATGAATCGCCCCGAAGCAGGAAATGCCATTAATGCACTTATGGTTAAAGAGTGTGGACAGGTATTGCAGGTCTGTGAAGCATCTGCCACCATCGTTGTCCTGGAGGGGTTACCAGATTGTTTTTGTGTTGGTGCCGATTTTTCGGAAATAACGGATAAGGCCAAAAGCGGGCAGGCAGCTCCGGCTCCTGAACCTTTGTATGATCTGTGGTTGAAACTTGCCACCGGGTCCTATGTCAGCATTGCCCATGTCAGGGGGAAGGTGAATGCAGGAGGCATCGGGTTTGTATCGGCATGTGATATCGCGCTTGCCAACGACAAAACTTTCTTTAGCCTTTCTGAGTTGTTGTTTGGGCTGTTTCCCGCCTGTGTTCTTCCGTTTCTTATCCGGCGCATCGGCTTTCAAAAGGCCCATTATCTGACCCTCACCACAGCCCCTGTCCCGGCTCAAAAGGCCCATGAGTGGGGGCTTGTTGATGCCTGTGAACCTGACAGTGAAGCTTTGGTACGTAAACATCTGCTTCGGCTCAGACGCCTGTCAAAAAAGGGGATAGGACGGTATAAGCGCTATATGAATGGCCTGTGCGTTTTGCCGTTTCAGATGAAATCCCATGCCATTGAGGCCAACAAAGAAATTTTTTCCGATCCTGGAATTTTAGAGGGGATTATCCGCTACAGGGAGCAGGGAAAATTTCCATGGCAAGCCTGATGCACTGTTGTGTAATGCCTGCCAGCTGTGGCGGGTGGTTTACGGTGTTGACAGGCTTGGTTTTTTTAAAGAATTGCGCTGTAAATTGGAGAAAACAATGGCCCAATCCGTTGTGAGTATGGTGGAAATTGAAGATGGAATCGTGTTGGTGAAAATGGAAGACAGGACCCATCGGAATACCTTTTCCCCTGAATTGATACACGGTGTGAAACAAGCATTTAAAGCAATTGAAAAAAATGAAAGCTATAAGGTCGTTATACTGACCGGATATGGTAACTATTTTTGTTCTGGAGGCACGCAGGATGGCCTGTTGGCCATCAATGAAGGTAAAGCCCAGTGCACCGAGGCCAATCTTTACTGTCTTCCGCTGGAATGTAAGATCCCCGTTGTATCTGCAATGCAGGGGCACGGCATTGGAGGGGGATTTATCTTCGGGCTGATGTCTGATTTTGTTATTCTGGGAAGGGAAAGTGTTTATACAGCCAATTTCATGAGATTTGGGTTTACGCCGGGTATGGGCTCTACGCTGATTGTGACCGAAAAACTGGGTTTAAGCCTCGGCCAGGAGTTGCTGTTCACCGCCGCTACCTACCGGGGGGGGGAACTTGAAAAGCGGGGGATACCCTTTTTGGTTCTGCCGCGGGAAAAGGTTCTGCCCCATGCGCTTAAACTGGCGCGAAATGTAGCTGAAAAACCGCGCATTTCCTTGGTTATATTGAAAGATCATATGGTTGCATCCCTTCGGGAAAGGCTGCCGTCTATCATTGAAAAAGAACTTGCCATGCATGATAAAACCTTTCATCTGCCGGAGACAAAAGAGCGGATTATGGGTTTGTTTGGGAAATAACAGGAGACATACAAATGGGCATGGACTCTAAAAATATCCTGGCCGCACTAAAAACAGGAGCCATCAGCATTGAAGATGCGGCATCCAGCATTTTGAAAATGAAAGGCCAGGGTTCATCAAAGGCACCTTTGGAAATATCTTGCGGTGATATCAAGCTTAAAAAAATTGCGGGCGGTTACCACAAGGTCATCATAACTGGTCCTGGAAGCATTGACGGCTTAAAAATTGTAGCATCGGATGTTCCGACAGTGGAACCCCATCAGGTTCGCATCGCCGTAAAAGCCTTTTCCCTGAATTTTGCAGACCTCTTGTGCGTAAGAGGTCTTTATCCTTCCATGCCTGCCTACCCCTTTACCCCCGGGCTGGAAGTCAGTGGCATTGTGACAAAGGTTGGTGATGGTGTAAAAGCCTTTCAACCGGGTGATCTTGTGGTTGCCATGGCGGGAAAAAACCTGGGTGGGCATGCCACTCAGTTAACCTGTCCTGGGGAACAGGTTATTCATAAGCCGGACAGTCTATCCTTTGAGGAGGCCTGTGCTCTGCCTGTGGTGGCGATTACCATGATGATCGCATTTGATAAAGCTAAAGTTCAATGGGGGGAAAAGGTTCTGATCCAAACCGCCACAGGTGGAACGGGCCTGATGGCGGTTCAACTGGCAAAGTATTACGGGGCAACCATTTTTGCCACAGCCGGGTCTGATCATAAACTTGCCTATCTTGCCAAACTGGGTGTTCCCCATGGAATCAATTACCTGAAAACCGATTTTCAAGGGGAGATTGACCGGCTGACCGGGGGCCGTGGGGTGGATGTGGTCATAAACACATTGCCCGGAGATGCCATACAAAAAGGGCTGAACTGCCTGTCTCCGGAAGGGCGTTACATAGAGCTGGCAATGACAGGAATACGCTCGGCCAAAGCCATTGATCTTTCTGTTTTGAACAATAATCAGACCTTTTACAGTATCGATCCGGGCAAATTAAAAAGACCGGAGATTGTCCGCAACCATTTTATGGAAATGATGCGACTGGCCAATCAGGGAATTCTTAGGGCAACGATCTGCAAGACATTTCTGTTCAATGAGATAAAAGATGCCTACAGGTATCTGGAAAACAGGAAGAATATCGGAAAAATCGTTGTTACTGTCCCTGAAGAGTATCAATATGAGGAACAGCCAACTTTAGTTAAATCCGGGATTCAGATTGATGCCTGCGGTATTGATGAGCGGAGTGTCGCCATCATCGGTATGTCCGGCAGGTTTGCCGGTGCGGATGATTTAAGAATTTTCTGGGAAAATCTTGCCGAAGGGAAAAACAGCATCAGGGATGTACCCGAATGGAGATGGGATGCAAACCAGCCTGACAGCCCGGGCAATGATGCCAGGGACGGACAGGTATACTGTAAAAGGGGGGGATTTCTTGAGGACATCGATAAATTTGATCCGCTTTTTTTCAATATTTCCCCGGCTGAGGCTGAATACATGGATCCCCAGCAACGCCTGTTTCTGGAAGAGTCCTGGAAGACCCTGGAAGATGCGGGGTACGCTCCCAAGGCCCTTTCCGGCAGAAAATGCGGTGTCTTTGTGGGTGTCGGAAAGGGAGATTATCTGGGTAAAGAGTCTGGATCATGGGAGACGGCAAATGCATACCGCCTCATGGGCACATCACCTTCCATCCTGGCCGCACGAATTTCTTATATTTTGAATCTGACGGGTCCAAGCCTGGCAATTGATACGGCGTGTTCCTCGGCTCTGGTGGCCATCCACCAGGCTTACCAGAGTATCGTTAATAATGAATGTGAGATGGCGTTGGCGGGCGGTGTATGTATTTTGACAACCAAGGACTTGCTGATTATGGCGGGCAAGGCCGGGATGTTGTCTCCTTCTGGGCAGTGCCGAACCTTTGACAATGGTGCAGACGGATTCGTGACCGGTGAAGGGGGGGGGGTCCTTCTTTTAAAATCGTTGTCAAAGGCTATTGAGGACGGAGATTATATCCGCGCTGTAATCCGGGGAGGGGGCTTTAATCAGGATGGCAGGACAAACGGGATAACTGCCCCCAGTGCCAAATCCCAGATAAAGCTTGAAAAGGAAGTCTATGACCGGTATGGCATTAATCCCGAATCGGTGAGTTATGTGGAAGCCCATGGTACTGGCACAAAACTGGGAGATCCCATAGAGGTTTCCGCCTTGACGGAGGTTTATAAGAAATATACCGATAAAAAACAATATTGTGCCATCGGGTCGGTGAAAACCAATATCGGACATACCCTGGCTGCGGCAGGTGCCGCAAGTGTCATCAAGGTTGCTTTAGCCTTGAATTATAAGAAAATACCGCCATCTGTTAATTTCACCATGGAAAATGAGCATATTAATTTCCGTGACAGTCCTTTTTTTGTGAATACAAAACTCAGGGACTGGAAATCTGTACATGGTTATCCGTTGCGTGCCGCAGTCAGCTCCTTTGGATTCAGTGGCACAAATGTCCACATGATCATGGACGGATATCAGGACACAAGACCTGCACCGGATACCGGAAGCGGGCCGGTTATTTTTGTGCTTTCAGCTAAAACTTCCCAGCGCCTCAAGGCCTATGCCCGGAAGATGGCGGTGTTCCTTGATGGATGGCCCGAGGGGGAGGAGACGTCTTTTAATATTGCTGATATTGCCTATACCTCCCAGGTCGGTCGTGAGGCCATGACCCATCGACTGGCCGTGATTGTGACCTGTGTGGAAGAACTCCGGGATAAATTAAAACGATTTATTGCCCAGGAGGATGCCATTGAGGGGCTTGTCTTTGCAAGGGTGGAGCGAAAGGTGGACCCCCTATGGGATTCCGGTGAAGCCCTGGCTGGGGATAGCGCGTTGCAGGAGGCAATTGAACAATGGGTTAAGTACAAAAATGGCTCACAACTTGTTTCCCTTTGGACAGGTGGCTCAGCTGTTGACTGGAATACATTATACGGCAGTGTCAAGCCCAGGCGCATCAGCCTGCCCACCTATCCCTTTGAACGGGAGCGGTATTGGATGACCGATGATTCAGTCTGGAATGGGGACGTTAAAATACAAAAACATCTTAAGCTGCATCCCCTGGTGCATGAAAATACCTCTGATTTCTCCGAACAGCGTTTCAGTTCTACATTTACAGGAGATGAGTTTTTCCTTGCGGATCATCTCATCGGCGGCAGGCGGATGCTTCCCGGGGTTGCCTATCTGGAGATGGCCAGGGCTGCAGTTATATATGCTGCAGCTCTTCCCCGGGATGCCCAGGTTAGAATACTATTCAAAAATGTGGTGTGGGCAAGACCTGTAACCGTTGTAGATGCGCCGGTTTGCGTGCATATCACATTGTTTCCGGAAGAGGGTGGACAAATTGCTTATGAGGTCTGTTCGAACCCCGATGATGGCCGATCTGGGGAGACAATAAATCCCGATGATATCACATTGGGCGGTATGGATACCGGGATGCAGGTTCACAGCCGTGGGGTTATCCTTTTGCAGAGTAATGACGAGGAGGTCCCTGTTTGTGATATTCAATCAAACACTGAATCGGAAATTGAATCAATTAAAGCACGCTGCACCAATAAAAAAAACCATGAAGTGCTTTACGGAACCGGGGCAGAAGGGAAAGCTCCGGCAAGTTTTATGTGCATTAAGGAGTTATTTTTAAATAATAATAAAGCAGAGGCCTTGGCGCTTCTGGAACTGCCCTCCCATCTTGATGATACCTCGAGCGCTTACGGCCTTCATCCCAGTGTATTGAACGGCGCGTTTGAGACGGCTGTTTTTGGCCTGCATCCGGACATTAAAAAAGGGGAAACGGTTATCGGCCTTTTTGAAAAAGGTGAAGCTGCAATACCGTATTCCCTGGATGAAATCGAAATTATCAACCCTGTGTTGCCAAAAAAGTGCTATGCCCATGCCCTTGAGATCGGTGACGGAGATATGAAAATTTTCAATATCCGTATGCTTGATACATCGGGTAATCTGCTTGCCCGCCTGGATCATTTTGCGGTACGATCTCTGCCCGCCAGCTCTTCGTTGCAGTTTGGCGTAAAGACAAAATTGTCGACATTCCATCCGATGATCGATGGTGAAACCCAATGGGTTCAGGAACCAGAATTCCTTAAACGTTTCACCGGTAATGAGTTCTATTTTACGGATCATGTGGTGGTGGGCAAACGGGTGTTGCCGGGTGTTGCCTACCTGGAGATGGCCCGGGCTGCTGTTTCTTTTGCCGATGTTTTTAATGATAACGGTGTTTCAGAGTCTCAAGTATCTGGTATTGTACTGAAAAATATTGCCTGGACCCGGCCAATGGTGTTGGAAAAAGATCCCTTGGATGTTCACATAAGAATTTTCCCCAAGGAAAACGGTCTCCCCAAAAAACACGGGGAAATGGGCTATGAAATTTTTACTTTGCCGGCAGGCCATAATACGGCCGTAGATCCTTTGGTTCACAGCACTGGCACCGCCAGACTCATGCCGCCCGGGGAATCCCCTGGGCTTGATATTGAATCAATTAAGGCGCAATGCACCCAGGGTCGACTGGGGGCAAAGGAATGCTATGATGCCTATGAAAATATGGGCCTTTCATATGGACCGGGGCACAAGGGTATCCAAACACTGTATGTGGGAAAGGGGCAATTGCTGGCTCGTTTGGTTCTTCCTCCCGCTGTTTTTGATCAAGATGGTCCGTTTACCCTGCATCCTGGGTTGATGGATTCGGCCTTACAGGCCTCAATTGGTTTGATGATCGGGCCGGAATTGACCGGACCAGAACCCGTCGCTACTGGACTGCCTGAATCCGCTGAATTACATCCCTCGGTGCCCTTTGCACTGGAGCGTATTGAGATTTATGGACCATGTGTTTCCACCATGTGGGCCTATTTAAAAAGCAGTGCGGCAGTGGATGATAAGGTTCAGAAGCTTGATATCGATATATGTGACGATAACGGAAGGATCTGTGTAAGACTGCAGGGATTTTCCTCTAAAGAGTTTAAAGATCCTGAAACGGGAACATTGCTTTTGAAACCGTCTTGGAGGGAAAAAGAAGTCGATGAAGGCGATGATTTTCATTCTTATGGCCAGCATGTGGTGGTACTCTGTGAAACAGAGGGAATTGATCCATTGTCCCTGAGAAAAGCAATGAAGGGCCTTAAATGCATTGCATTGAAATCAAAGGAAAAGAATATCCAAAATCGTTTTGAATCCCATGCGATTCAGATATTTGATAAGATCAAAAAAATTCTCCAGAAAAAAACAGATGGTAAACGATTTGTACAGCTGGTGATCCCGGACAACGGTGAGAATCATCTGTATATGGGCCTTGCTGGACTGCTCAAAACTGCTGATATGGAAAACTCAACGCTTTTTTGCCAGATGATCTCCTTGAACGGCTCCAAGAATTTTTCAGACAGCATCATCGAAATTCTTAAAGACAATGCCCGGTGCCCCGGGGATAAAGTGGTTCGCTATGAGGATAATAAGCGTCTGGTGGCATCCTTTGAAAGTACAGGTGTTGTCAAGGAAGAGATTTCCGAACACTTGCTTCCATGGAAGGACAGGGGCATTTATCTGATTACCGGCGGTGCAGGCGGGCTGGGCTTAATCTTTGCCAGAGAGATTGCATCCCGGGTAAAAAATCCTGTTATCGTTGTGACAGGCCGTTCCAAGCCCGGACCGGAACAACAATCTAGCCTTGCAGCACTGGAAAATGAAGGTGTCAGGGTAGAATATCAACGGGCAGATGTCCGGAAAAAAGCCGATGTAAAAAAGCTGATGCTGAATATCAGTAAAACATTCGGGGATATTAACGGTATTATTCACAGTGCCGGTATCATCCGGGATAATGTGCTCATTAAAAAAACACGCCAGGAATTCAAGGAAGTTCTGGGTCCCAAAGTGAAGGGCCTGGTCAACCTGGATCAGGCCAGCATGAATATGAACCTTGATTTTTTTATCATGTTTTCCTCGGGTGCCGGAGCTCTGGGCAATATCGGGCAGGCAGATTATGCATGTGCCAACGCATTCATGGATGCCTATGCCGAATATCGAGACGGCCTTGTTACAACGAAAAAACGTTCCGGTAAAACCTTGTCCATCAACTGGCCACTCTGGCAGTCGGGTGGAATGCGGGTGGACGAAGAAACTGAAAAAATGCTCAGGATAAATTATGGGATGACGGCCCTGGGAACCGTGAACGGTATCCTGGCATTTTATCACACCCTGGCATTGGGTTTTCCCCGGGCACTGGTTGCCCAGGGCTGGCTTGCCAAAATGCGGCAAAAGCTTCTTTCCCCGGGCCTATCTGACCCCCATTCAGGTTTAAAGAAAACATCTTCATCTTTGGCTGAACCCCAGGCATCTGGATTATTAGAGACGGTTAAGCGCAGGTTGGTGGCCGATGTTTCGAAAATGATGAAAATTCAGATGGAAAAAATTAACCCGGAGGAGGATCTGGGCAGTTACGGGTTTGATTCCATTACGCTTACCGAATTAACCAACAAGCTCAATTTGAAATATGGCCTTGAGCTGCCGCCCACTTTATTTTTCGAGTATCCGACCCTGGCGGGTTTTGCAACATATCTGGTGGGTGCGCACCCGTCCATCCTGGCAGAGCACTTTGCCGAAAAAAGCATCCCTAAAACGTTTTTGCCCCCAAAGATTGTCAAGGACATACCTATTCCACAAAGGAGCCGTTCACGCTTTGCCAGGGTTGCCGTTGCCAAGAAAAAGAAGACATCCACAGCCACCGGTGTTACTCCCGTTGCCATTGTTGGGATCAGCGGTAAATTTCCAATGGCGGAAAATGTTGATGGGTTTTGGAAAAACCTTGCAGCGGGCAGAAATTGTATTACCGAGATCCCTGCAGACCGCTGGGACTGGAGACGGTTTCTGGAGGATGGACAAGGGGAAGATAATACCGGTATTAAATGGGGCGGTTTTATCGACGGTGTCAGGGATTTTGATCCCATGTTTTTCAGAATATCACCCAGGGAAGCGGAGTTAATGGACCCCCAGCAGCGTCTTATGATGCTCTTTGTATGGAAGGCCATGGAGGATGCGGGTATTACACCCCAAGTCCTGTCCGAAAGAAGCACGGGAGTTTTTATAAGTCCTGGCATAAACGAATACATGCACCTTCCATCCTATCCTCAAGATGATCCCTATGCACCCACGGGGATTGCTATTTCCGCCATCCCGAACCGCATCTCCTACGCCTTCAACCTGCTCGGCCCGAGTGAATACTGTGAGACTGCATGCTCTTCTGCCCTTGTTGCCCTGCACCGGGGGATTATCTCCATGCGCCTGGGTGAATGTGAGCAGGCCATTATCGGTGCGGTTAACCTGCTTTTATCACCGGGTAGCTTCAACGGTACTGATGCATACGGTCATCTCAGTCCAAAGGGAAGGGCAAAATCCTTTCAGGCAGATGCCGATGGGTACGTCCGGGGCGAAGGTGTTGGTGCAATGATTATTAAACCTCTGGACAGGGCAATCAGTGACAATGACCAAATCTATGCCGTCATCAGAGGCACCGGTATTGCCCACGGTGGCAAGGGGATGTCTCTGACGGCCCCCACTGGCAGGGGGATGAAGGCGGCCATGGAGCAGGCGTATAAAAATTCCGGTGTCAATCCTGAAACAATTTCATACATTGAGGCCCACGGAACAGCCACTCCCATGGGTGATGCCGTTGAGATAAATACCTTAAAATCAGGGTACAGTGAGATCTCTGAAAAAGGATATCCCCTTTATCCAGGCAGCACAAAAATGCCTGTTTATATAAGCAGCCTGAAGCCATGCGTTGGCCATTTGGAAATAGCGTCTGGAATGGCCGCCTTGATCAAGGTGGCCATGGCCTTGAAGCATAAGACCATACCGGGACTTCCCGGTTTTGAAAGATTAAATGAGAATATTTCCCTTGAAGGCAGCCGGTTTAAATTCAGTGCCGAAAATCATCCATGGAAATCCTTGATCGGTGAAAACGGCAGTGTATTACCACGCCGGGCCGCCATCAACAGCTATGGCTTTGGAGGGGTAAATGCCCATGTGATAATTGAAGAGTACGTGGATAAAAGGACAAGGACAGATAGACCAAATGACGGGGCTGCCGGGAAGAACCCTGTCATTTTCGTCCTTTCGGCAAAGAACCAGGATCGGTTGAAGGTCTATGCTGAAAATATGGCCCAGTTTCTGGAAGAAAATGACGCCGAACTTCAGGATATTGCCTATACGCTCCAAACGGGGCGCGGGGCAATGGAATACCGCCTGGCCATGGTCGTAACCCATAAAAATGAACTTGTGGAAGGTCTGAAGGCCTTTGCCGGTTCCATGGGAAAAGATGGGGCTTGTTCTCCCGTAAGGGTTTTCACCGGAAATTCAGAAATGAATCTGGATCCTGATTCTCAAATGAACTCTGAAACTGATCTTGAAATTGCCCAGCTTTTATCGGTGGAAGAAGGCGATGTCAGGGCAAAAAAACCTCTGACGGATAATAACCTTGAAAAATTAGCAGATTACTGGGTCAGGGGATTCGATCTGCCCTGGGAATCAATTTATCAAAAAGGGCGTTACAGTCAATTTCCCCCCGTTAAACTGTCCTTACCGGGCTATCCTTTTGAAAGCCACCGGTGCTGGATTGAGATTCCTGATGATGTAAAAAAAGAAAAGCCGGCAAGGAAAACGCTGGGTGAAAATCCGGATTACACCTTGGTAAAGCCAGCAGCCGATGTCAGGCAATGGTTGACACAAACCCTGTGCGCCATGCTTAAGCTTTCCGAAAATGAAATCCGGCCGGATCAGGAAATGGGTCAATGGGGGTTTGATTCTTATAGCGGTGTAAGGCTTATCAGCAGGATAAAAGATGCCTATTGCATTAAAGTTCCTTTGGAACGTCTGCTTGAATACAATACGGTGGATAAGCTTGCCCGATATATGACAGAAAACATCAATAACAAACAGCAAATCGATAATACCGCCATAAATCCGGAAACGATTCCGGTCAAAGCCGATGATAGTGTTGTGGATACAGAAATAACAGAAAATAAAATCGATGCTTCCGCTTTAAATGAAAGTCAGGATGAGGATGTCAACCTGGATGATTTGTCCGAGGCGGAACTGGATCGTTTACTGCAACAACATCTTGAAGATGAGTAATGTACAGAATTCAGGAGTAGATAATGAGCAATAAAATAGATATTTCCCAAATGAGCAGAAAACAAAAGCAGGAGATGCTCAGGAAACTTATGGAAAAAAAAAAGCTAAAAGAGTCTTATTATCCGCTGTCATCGGGTCAAAAAGGGCTTTGGTTTCTTCAAACCATGAAACCGGAAAGCCATGCTTATAATGTACCGTGCGCTTTTAAGGTTCATGGTACCGTGGATATCGGGGCGCTGGAAAGGGCTTTTACGTCTTTGATGGCCCACCGGCCCATTCTTCGAACCGTGTTTAAAACCAATGAAGTTGGAGAACCCTTTCAATCCGTTGCGTATAAAAAACCCCTTTTTTTCAGGGTGAAATCCATAAGTGAAATGGCGGAATCCGAGATCGAACCGTTTTTAAGGACAGTCGCCCATGAACCCTTTAATCTTGAGAAAGGGCCGGTCTTTCGCGTCTATCTTTTTTCACGTTCGGATGTCGAGCATATTTTGCTTATCAATGTGCACCATATCATCTTTGACGGAAGTTCCTTTGCCGTTTTTACAGATGAGTTAATGAAGATATTAAGGGGTGAGCTGACGGGCGAAAAAGTTGTTTTATCAAAGCCCGGGTCTTCTTTTGCAGACTATGTGAAATGGCAGCAGAAAATGCTTGAAGGTGATGAGGGTAAAGTCCACAAAAAGTATTGGCTTGAAAAGCTTGCAGGAGATCTTCCTGTGTTAAGGCTGCCCACCGATATCACACCGGCAGACATTTCCTCTTCCAGGGGAGGGTGCAAAACCGTAAGAGTTGAAATTTCATTGGATCTGTCAGAAAAACTCAGGAAGCTGGCCGCGGATCACCGGGTATATCTTTTTACCGTGCTTCTTTGCTCCTTCAAGGTACTGCTGCAAAGGTACACGGAACAGGATGACATTATAACAGGTGTTCCCATGGCCGGACGAACCCGTACTGAATTTGAAGATTTAATCGGCTATTTCATCAACATGATTCCCATCAGGGCCAGTCTGCCCGAGGATATTACCTTCACCGAGTTGCTGCATCAGGTCCATGGCTCCAGTATGGGGGCTCTGGAACATCAGGATTATCCGTTTCCTGAAATAGTTAAGGCGCTGAGGGAGCAGGGGTGGAACGATGACAGTGAGAACCCTCTGTTTAAAACCAGTTTTGTTCTTCAAAACTGGGCAAAGGGTTTGGAAAAGAATCTTCTTCATGCCAGGGGCGATGACGCTGGATTTAAACTTGAACCTATGCTTAACATTCAGCAGGAGGAGGATTTTAACCTGGCATTGGAAGTTCTTGATTTTGAGTGTTTCCAGTTTTTCTTCAAATATGATTCCGGCCTTTACAGGCGTGAATTCGTCGTTGGCATGGCAGACAATTTTACACGGCTGCTTGAAGGCATTGTCGACAACCCGGCCCAAAGCATTTCCCGATTGCCACTGCTTACGGAATCTGATCGTGAAAAAATCCTTGTGGCATGGAATGATACAAAGGCAGATGTTGCGGATGGGATCTGTCTTTCTCAACTCATCGAAGCGCAGGTGAAAAAAACACCTGATGCCGTGGCACTTATATTTGGTGAAGAGAAATTGACCTATAACGACTTGAACCAGCGTGCCAATCAGACAGGACGTTATCTTCAAAAACTTGGCGTCAGCCCCGGGACCCGGGTTGCGGTGTGCATGGACCGTTCCTTCAGTATGATTATCGGGATGCTCGGTATTTTAAAAGCCGGTGGCGTGTACGTGCCCATGGATCCGGAATACCCGGAGGAACGCATAAGGTACATGCTAGATGATGCAAAAGCCCCTGTTATTGTGACGGAAACACAAAGGCTGGACAGCCTGCCTAAGCATACTGCTAAAGTGGTGTGCCTGGACCTTGAATGCTCTGTGATCAGCCAGGAGGACAAATTAAATATCCCATGTGGCGTTACCTGTGAAGATCTTGCGTACATTATCTATACCTCGGGCTCCACGGGGAGACCCAAAGGGGTTATGATCCGGCACAGGGGTGTTCCCAATCTTGCCATGGCCCAGATCCGTGTTTTTGGTATAGAACCTTCCTCCCGTATTCTCCAGTTCGCCTCCATGAGTTTTGATGCATCTATTTCGGAAATTGTCATGGCGCTCTGTGTGGGTGCTGCCCTTTGCCTGGCACCAAAGGTGGATCTAATGCCCGGAGAGAAACTGGAAACAACCCTGATTCGGCATGCCATTACCCATGTAACGCTTCCACCAACGGCCCTGACCTTTATGAATCCCGGGAGACTTAAGACACTTTCCACCCTTGTGGTGGCCGGAGAGGCATGCCCCCCTGGAATTGCAGCCAAGTGGTCTGAAAATCGTGTTTTTATAAATGCATATGGTCCTACAGAGTCCACCGTCTGCGCATCTGTTATGCCCTATGACGGGCGGGAGGGCAAGTTACCCATTGGCCGTCCCATTGATAATATACAGCTATATATTCTTGACAAACACCTTCAGCCGGTCCCCATCGGTGTGCCAGGTGAGCTGCACATCGGGGGGGTGGGCCTTGCCTGGGGATATTTGAACCGACCGAACCTGACCAGGAAAAAATTTATTGCCAATCCCTTTGATCAGGATGGGAAAACTCGTCTTTACAAGACCGGTGATCTGTGCAGGTTTCTTTCTGATGGTAACATTGAGTTTCTGGGAAGAATGGATCACCAGATTAAAATTCGGGGATTCAGGATCGAATTGGGAGAAATTGAGGCTGTGCTGAGAAAACATGGGCGGATCAAGGAGGCGGTTGTGGTGGCAAGGCAGGACCACAAGACCTTTGACAGGCAGTTGATCGCCTATTTTACGACTGAAAAAGGAACTGGAGATGTACCCGGACAAGGCGAACTGCGTGCATTTTTAAAGGCAACACTTCCAGATTTTATGATACCTGCTCCCTTTGTAAGCCTTGATACCATGCCGCTGACATCCAACGGTAAAATCGACCGTAAAGCCCTTCCGGAACCCGATTCAGGGGCTATGCGGGAGCAGGTTTTTGTAGCGCCTGATACGAAAACCCAGCGGATACTTGCCTCCATCTGGAAAGAGGTATTGAAAATTGAAAATCTGAGCATCCATGACGATTTTTTCATGATGGGCGGGCATTCCCTGTTGGCCACGGTTGTGATTTCCCGCATTCAAAAAGCGTTCAACCTTGATCTTTCCATCACCAGCATGTTCGATTTTCCCACCATATCTCAGTTCAGCCAACACCTGGACCGCCAGTTAAACACTGACCTAAACACCCACAGTGATATCCGGCCTGTTGATCGAACAAGGCCCCTTGAGCTGTCCTTTGGCCAGCAGCGCCTTTGGTTTCTGGATAAATTTGAAGGTGGGGATTTTGCTTCCTACAATGTGCCTGTTGCCTTCAGGGTTTCCGGCGCCTTTGATATTCCGGCGTTCAACCGTGCCATCAATGAGATCATACGACGTCATGAAGTATTGCGGACCGTTTTTCAGGATCCCACAGAAGTTGAGAATCTGGAAAATGCCGGGGGAACTACCTCCCGGGAACCTTCCCCTCTCCAGGTGATTCTGCCGGAATTAAAGATCAACCTTACACTTATGGATATGGGCAAACTGCCGGAAAAAGAACGGGAAATCAGGGCAGGTGAGATGTTTTCCCAAGCATGTTTAAAACCCTTTGATCTCTCCAGAGGCCCTCTGATCCGCACCCTCCTTGTCCGGATGGCAACCCAGGAGCACCTGCTTTTGATTACCCTGCACCATATTGTATTCGACGGCTGGTCTGCGGGTGTTTTTTTAACGGAACTCCAAAAGCTGTATACGGCCTATATTCTGGACAAGCCTTCGCCCCTGCCCGATTTTGACATTCAATATGCAGATTTTGCCCATTGGCAGAGACAGACCCTGCGGGGTGAAAAACTTGCAGCTCATTTAATCTATTGGAAAAAACAGCTGGCGGGTACACCCCTGTCCACGGATCTTCCAACTGACCGACCTCGACCACCTGTTCAGACCTTTAACGGCGATTTTATTTCCTTTCATCTGGACCCGGAGCTGGCCGGGGAGTTGAATATCCTCTGCCATACATCCGGCGTCACTCTTTTCATGGTCCTTTATGCAGCGTTTGCTGTCTTGCTTTCAAGGTATGGTGCCAAAGATGATATTGTCATCGGTTCGCCTGTGGCCAATCGCAATCACGTTCAGACGGAACATCTGATTGGTTTCTTTGTCAACACCCTGGCCTTGCGTGTGGATCTGAGCGGTAATCCGACATTTTCGAATCTGCTTGGGCGGGTGAAAAAGTGTACCCTGGATGCTTATGATCATCAGGATCTGCCCTTTGAAAGACTGATTGTTGCAGATGAACTGCAAATTGAGCGCAGCATGAGCCATTCTCCGCTGTTCCAGGTGATGTTTGATCTTCACAATGCCGATGACGGGGGGGGCTTTGAGGCGGGGAATCTTAAGTTCACCCCCTTTGAAATTGATTACACCGTGGCCAAGTTTGACCTGTCACTTTCCATGATTGCCGGAAACGATGAAATGACTGGCAGATTTCAGTACAATACCGATCTGTTCGACCGGTCCACCATCAGCAGGATGGTGGGGCATTTCAAGACTTTGCTGGCGGATATTTCCACCCATCCGGGAAAAAATATTTCCGAGCTGAAAATTTTGACTCCACCTGAAATAGACCAGCTCGTGTTTGGGTTCAATGATACCCAAAGAAAGTTTCCCAGGGATAAATGCATCCATCATCTGTTTGAGGCCATAGTGCAAAAAACACCCCATGCGCCAGCCGTCATTTTTGAAGACAAGGAATTGACTTATGGAGAACTGAATGCATGTGCGAACCAGATGGCCCGATATCTGCAAAAGCAAGGTGTCGGTCCGGAGGTGCTGGTCGGGCTCCACATGGAGCGCTCCTTGGAGCTTATCGTGGGACTGCTTGGTATCCTTAAGGCAGGAGGCGCTTATGTACCGATGGACCCGGGTTATCCCAGAGAGCGCATTGCCTATATGGTAAAAGATTCCAGAGCACCGGTGGTATTGACCCAGGCGAAACTTGCAGAGAATTTTCCAGAAGGCAAAGCAATCCTTGTCTGTGTGGACAGCGATTGGGATATTATTTCCAGGGAGTCCCCGGAACCCCCAGCCTGTGATGTGAGTCCTGATAATCTGGTCTATGTGATCTACACTTCTGGAACCACGGGTAACCCCAAAGGCGTGTTGATTGAGCATCGATCCGTATGTGCCCGGGAGGCCTATGCCATTGAACTCTACGGTCTGACAGATAAAGATGTTACCGTTCATTATCGTCCCTATAGCTTTGACGGATCCATTGAGGAATACATGCTGCCACTCCTTGTGGGAGCACGTTATATAATGGCCCCTCCCGGCATCTCGGTAACGGATAATATTGCAGACTATCTGATCAGAGTCGTGGAAAAATATGGAGTAACAAAGATCAATATTCCACCGGTTTTATTGGATGTCTTTCTGGAGGAACTTGAGAAAAGTGGTATCCGGAAGGCAGAAACACTGCGGACCATCGTAAGCGGTGGAGACAGGCTATCCAAGGACATTGTTTCTAAATTCCATACCTTGTTCGGTGGTGACAAGGCATTTTATAATTGTTACGGTCCCACTGAAAATACCAATGATTCCTTGATCTGGCGCTGTAATATGGACCAGGGGCAGAGTCGTGTTCTCATCGGCAAGGCCATTGCCAACTCCCAGGCCTATATCCTGGACAAACATCGTAAGCTGGTTCCAGTGGGGATTCCTGGTGAGTTGTACGTTAGTGGCATAGGCCTTGCGCGTGGTTATCTGAATCGCCCGGATTTGACAGAAAAAGTCTTTTTGCCACACCCCTTTGATTCCAAGGAAGGTAGCCGTATCTACAGGACGGGAGATCTGTGTCGCCGTCTTCCAGACGGAAATGTTGAGTTTCTGGGAAGGGTGGATCACCAGGTGAAGATTCGGGGATTCAGGATTGAACTTGGAGAAATCGAGTCGGTACTGGTACGGCATGACAGGGTTCTGGAGACCATTGTGATAGCCAGGGAAGACCAGCCCGGCAACAAACAACTGGCAGCCTATGTCACCGCGGTTAATGTAAAGGAACCCCCTGAACCCGGTGATCTTAAAGATTATCTAAAGCAGATTTTACCCGATTACATGATTCCGCCCTTCATCATCGTTCTTGATACGCTTCCCGTTACATCCAATGGAAAATTTGACAGGAAAGCGCTGCCGGCACCAGATTTGTCGGGCATGGCAGAGGATTATACGGCTCCGGAAACCCGGACAGAGAAAATACTTGCCGACATATGGGCCGAAACACTCGGTGTGGAACGCGTGGGCATAAATGATAATTTCTTTTCCCTGGGAGGAGACTCAATTCTCAGTATACGGATCATTTCCAAAGCTGAGGAAAAGGGCCTCTTCCTGACGGTTAAGCAGGTCTTTGAACATCAAACCCTTGCCGAGCTTGCCATGGCGGCGGTGAACCAAAAACAGGAGCCTGTGCAGTTTCCAGAGCTGATCTGCCTGAATAAGGGAACAGACGCGACTCCTGTATTCTGGATTCATGGTGGACTTGGCGGGGTTGGGGCCTATGTAAAGCTTGCACAAAGAATTCAAAGACCTTTTTACGGCATTCAGGCACAGGGTTATATGTCTGATCGGGAATCAATCACGGACCTCAGAGAGAAGACCTCCTATTACCTGCACATTATCAGGACGGTTCAACCCCAGGGACCTTACCACCTGGGAGGATATTCTTACGGTGGAACCATGGCCTATGAACTCACACGCCAGCTGCAGGAACTGGGGGAATCTGTGGCATCAATTGTGATGCTTGATTCCACCCCGGATTCGGGGAGTGAAAGTGAGGCGGAACCCCTTGTCTTTGATAGAAAACAGGCAATGCTTCAGGCCGTAAATATTGCATTGTTCGAATCGGTGGTTTCCGGACAGGAGGAGAGGGTGGCAAAGGTGCTCATTCATCGAAATGAATTGGATGTAAGTATGGATGATGACTTGTTTCTGGATGCGTTAATTGAAAACCCTAAAACGCGTAAAGTTTTTAAAACAAAGGAAAGGGCAGCTTCCCAAGTTATGTCCATTGTTAAGACTATAGAAAAAAGTCACATTGAAAAATATATGATTCAGCCCTTGGCTGAGCCTGATTCCGTGACCTGCCACTATTTTCGCAACAAGAGCGGACGTTTACTCGGGGATCTGGAACCCTATTTTTGTATTGAAGATGGGGCTGTAAAGGAACGAGACGGCTATTGGGAGGCATGGGGAGAATATATATCTGATTTTAACCTGATAGACGTCAACTCTCCGAATCATATGGCCATGTTGACAGATTCGATTTCCTTTGAGGAGATCGCTGGATTTTGTGAAATACTTTATGCCAATAAGGAGCTTGAAAATATTTGACCGTCATACGGCGCTCCTACAAAAAAAATACGGGAGAAGTTAATGTATCATTCGATATTTAAATTTTTTATGTCAATAAGATTGGAGAAGGGAGTATGAAAAGTGCTAAATTGTTTAAAGTAGTATCGATCCTGACGATACTGCTATGGGGATATTTTGGGATAAATGCCTGGGCAGGGCAAGCAGAAAATCCCATGGTCCAGATTAAGAACCTCGGTGAGGTCATGGGCAGTTATGAAAGTATTACTCTGCCTGATGGAGATGTCAAAACAGTCCGATTGTTCAGTGCCATTCCCTATGCGGAACCCATGACACCGGAAAATCGTTGGCGGGCTTCGGTAAAAAAGAAACCGTTTAAAGAAACTCCCTACGATGCAACCATCCCCTGCCCAGCATGCCCCCAGCTGTCTCCGGAGAAGAATATCCAGGAAGATTGTCTTTACTTGAGAATCGCAACTCCGGAAAACGCCAGCCCCGGGGCAAAACTGCCGGTCATGGTTTTTATCCACGGAGGCGCCTTTGAAACGGGGGGTGCGAATTCTGATTTTTACAACAGCGGTGCCAACATCGTGGCCCATAAGGATGTTATAGTCGTTACGATCAATTACCGATTGGGTATTCTGGGGTTCCTGGTGCACCATGGTAACGGTGAAAATGACACAAGTTCCGGAAATTTCGGGCTTGGGGATCAAAAACTGGCAATTGAGTTCGTAAGGGAGAACATCGGGGCATTTGGGGGTGACGAAAAAAATATCACCCTTTTTGGAGAGAGTGCCGGTGCAATGTCCATTGGTTTTCACCTGATGATGGAAGATCAGGACCATTTTGATGCTGCGATTATGGAGAGTAATCTGTACGGGCTTCCTTATCTTACAGAGGCGCAAGGTGCCAAACTGGGAAAGCTGGCCCTTGAAAAGATGTCGTGCCAGGATCTTGATGGCATGCGGAAAATGAAAGTGGATGAACTTTTAAAGGTGGCAATGGAGCTGGGACCCAGTGCCATAAATGACTATGGCATGAAGGGGATCTTTTGTTTTAAGCCGGTTATTCAAGATAAGACATTTGGCTTTAAGCAGCAGCCCATCAGGCACATTCCAGATAAGCCGGTGATTCTGGGCATCAATCAAAACGAAGGGCCAATGATCGCCCTGGGGATTAAAAGGGCTCTGGAACTTTGTCTGAACATTGATAACCTGGAAAATATGACCGAAACCCAATTTCAAGCATTGCTGAATTTGTTGTTCAAAAAAGAAAATGCACAAAGAATTTTTGAGCCTGTCAAGGCTCTGTACCCGGCGTTCATGAATGAATCAGAATGCAGTTTCATGCAGACTCCAACGAAGTATTATACGCTCTTTTCACGGATTTTATCAGATTTCTTTTTCACCAGTGCAAATCTTAAATATGCATTTGATGCAGCACCTGCCAGTTCTCCTCTATATGCCTATCATTTCACCCATGTTTCATCATGTGATCCATGGCCTGTTCTTAGACCACAGTGTAGAGAATGTGTCTGTCATACTGCAGAATTGCCATATCTGTTTGGCACCTTTACCGCCTTCAACCCGGACTGTACCAACCTCAACAGCTGGGCACGTCTCCAACCCCAGGAGTACACCCTGTCCGAGCGGATGATGGATTTCTGGGTCGGGTTTGCAGCCACGCGAAATCCCGGTGCACCCTGGCCAGAATTTCTGGATCTGCCCTATGCCGCCCAATTGCTTGACCTTAACATTGAACCCTCTCCGGTAAAGGCGACTTCATTGGGAGCAGATGCCTTTTATCAATTATATCTGCCGATACTTGAATCTGAAAACTGATATGGGAAACCAATGAAAATGAACATTAATACGATTTGTATTATCGGCGGCGGGAGTACGGCCCATACCTTAATGCCTCTTCTTGCCTATTCTGGAAAAAAGGTCACCTTGCTTACAAGAAGGCCGTCTTTATGGAGTAAGACAATACAGTTTAATTATGAGACGGAAAACGGTGAGGTGATTACCTCTTGCAGGGGCAGTCTTCAAAAAATCACTAATAATCCCATGGACGTTATCCCGGATGCGGATATGATCATTTTATGTATGCCGGTGTCAAGCTACAACGACGCATTAAATAACATTGGTCCATTAATTAACCCGAACCGTTCCATACTGATTGGAACGATCTATGGGCAAGGCGGATTCAACTGGATGGTGGATCATATGAAAAAAAAATTTCACCGCCCGTTAATTGAGTACTTTGCTTTCAGTCTGGTACCATGGATCTGCCGCATAAAAGAATATGGAAAAATTGGTATAACCTATGGGCCGAAGGCTGAAAATGTTATTGCCATAAGTGACAAGGCACTATTTGATCCCCTTTCATCAGCATTTTTAAATGATATTTCATTAAACTTTTTTAAAACCGGACGTTTTCACCTGGCTGAAAATTTTTTCAGTTTGACAATGTCGGTGGATAATCAAATTATTCATACATCCAGGCTGTATTCCCTTTGCATGAAAAATAATAATGGCAAATGGAATAATGCGTCGGAAGTTCCCTATTTTTATAAGAATTATGATGACTTTTCTGCATCTGAATTAGAAAAACTTGATCAGGATTATGATAAAATTCGCAATGAAATCAAAAAACGATTTCCAGACAAATCATTTCCATACATGTTGAATTATCTGGATTATGAGCATTTCAGCTATGCATCTAAAAGCACCTCAATTAAAGATTCTTTTGTTAATTCAAGAACTCTTGGAGCAATAAAGACTCCTGTAGTTGAGACGGGGGATGGTGTTGAAATCAATAAAAACCATCGTTTTTTCAGCGATGATATTTACTATGGATTGTGCATAGCAAAGTGGTTTGCGCAAAAATTAAAACTTGAAACCCCTGAAATAGATGACATTCTGAATTGGGCACAGGATTATCTTGGTGAATACATTATAAATGGAAATATTTTAATCGAACCGGGCACGGCATCCTGTAATAGTTTTAAATATGGTATTCCAAGTGTTTACGGACTGAGCGATATTGATGAACTCGTTGATTAAAAAGTCCATTGTGTTCATGTTTTCCGGGCAGGGTTCCCAGTTTTTCCAAATGGGCCGGGAGATTTATAAATCAGACCCGGTGTTCCGGAGAACCATGACCCGGATGGATGAGATTGCCGTGGAAATGACTGGACGATCCGTTGTCAGGGAACTATACGACTCCGCCAAAACCAAGGGAGAACTGTTCGATGAGATCTCTTTATCCCACCCGACCATCTTCATGGTGGAGTCGGCTATGGTCCGGGCATTGTCGCACAGGGGAATTATTCCGGATAGTATTGTGGGTGCCAGCCTGGGGGAATTTGTGGCAGCAGGTCTCTACGGTATGATGGATTTTGAGACTGCCTTCAGAACCATCCTCCGCCAGACGATGATGTACAGGGGAGAGCTGGAAAAGGGGGGCATGATCGCCATCATGGCCAGCCCGGATCTTTTTAGTCAAACGCCTGTATTGCGGGAGAACAGTGAAATAGCCGCCGTCAATTTTGACAGTCATTTTGTAGTTTCCGCCACAGGGTCGGCACTGGAAAATATCCGTGCCCACTTGCGCAAGGTCGGTATCAGCTACTTTGTTTTACCTGTGAACTATGCATTTCATTCATCTCACATGGACCGGATTAGGGAAAAGTTTATAAATTTATACAGGGGCCTTTCTTTTTATCCCCCTGATGTTGCCTTTAACTCCTGTGCTGATGCCCGGGAAATACACCAGATTGATCAGGATTACTTCTGGCGGGTGCTCCGGTATCCCATACGCTTTCATGAAACCATCACCCGGCTTGCATCTGAAGGACCGTGTGTATTTGTTGATGTAGGACCTTCGGGCACCCTTGCCACTTTTGCCGGTTATATATTGTCCAGGGACAGTTCCTCGGAGACCTTTCCCATTCTCACACCCTTTGGTCATGAACTGGATAATTTTAACAAAATTTTGAAGTTGGGTACCCTGTCCAGCTTTCCACGGACCCATCAACCCACAGTAAAACTATCCGGTGTTGTCAGCGGTAAAAGCCTTGGCAGCTATGCCTTTAAAAAGCGTTTCAATCTCGTATACCCCTGCCTGGCTGGCGGAATGTTCCGGGGCATTTCATCTGCCCGGCTTGTGGCCCGGATGGGGAATGCCGGGATGATGGGATTCTTCGGTACCAAAGGCCTGCCCCTGGAAACGGTGGATGAAAATATCACAACCATCCGTCGGGAAGTGGACAAGGGCAAAGAATTTGGCATGAACCTGTCTGCGGGTGCAGACCAGGCCGCCCTGGTGGGTCTGTTTCTGGAACGTGATATCACCTGTATTGAGGTGTCGGGCTTTGTCCATGTAACCCCGGATCTGGTGAAATATCGGGCCGCTGGCATGGGACAGGACCCGGACCACCCGGACATACCCCGAAACCGGATTATTGCCAAGCTCTCCCGACCTGAAGTGGCAAAGCATTTCCTGTGTCCACCCCAGGACCGGATTCTGGATCACCTGGTTGCCACAGGTGACATCTCTGCAGACCAGGCCGCCATGGCCAGGCAATTTCCCCTGGCTGATGCACTTTGCGTTACTGCAGACTGTGGCGGTCGCACCGACCGTAAAACCTTGGCCACCCTGCTGCCTGTGATGATGGGGTTGAGGGACCGGGTTAAGGAAGAATTGGGGTACAATACACATGTGTTTGTGGGGGCAGCTGGTGGCATCGGGTCACCTGAGGCTGTGGCAGCAGCCTTTGTTCTGGGGGCGGATTTCATCTTAACCGGTTCCATCAACCAGTGTACTCCTGAAGCTGGAACCAGTGATAAAGTTAAGGATTTGCTCCAGCAGATCAATATCCAGGATACCACCTATGCCCCCAGCTCAGGGGGATTTGAAGTGGGTGCAATGGTCCAGGTCATGTCCCGGGGCGTATTTTTCCCGGCCAGGGCCAATAAGCTTCTGGGTCTGTATCAACACTATAATTCCCTTGGGGAAATTCCGCCGTCAGTGCTGGGGCATATCTGTGAAAAATATTTTAATTCAGACCTGGAAAGTGTTTATGAAAAATGCACTGGCCTTTACACCAAAGAAGATATTGACCGAACCTGGAATAATCCCAGGGGAAGGATGGCATTGACTTTTAAATGGTACCTGGATAATGCCGTATCTCTGGCCTTGGCGGGGCAGGAATCTGACACAGTCAACTTCCAGATATATTGCGGTCCCTGTCTTGGGGCTTTCAATCAATGGGTGTCAGGAACAGAGCTTGAAAACTGGCATGCCCGCTATGTAGATGTAATCAATAAAAAATTAATGGATGCGGCAGGCTTTTTGCTGAGCGATAGGTTTCAATCTTTGGCCGGCATGGATAGGGCCATGGGAGAAAGCTGTACTGTTTCATGATTTTCCGGCATGCCTTGCCCTTGGTACTATCCTGGAGTGGTAAGCCCCTTACGAATGGCATATTTCACAAGCCCTGCAGTTTTGCGAATATTAAGCTTTTTTTTAATGGCGGCCCGGTGGTGCTTAACCGTGGGCAGACTGATGTTTAAAAGTTCTGCAATATCTTTGTTGGATTTTTCTTCTGAAATAAGCTTAAGCACTTCCCGTTCCCGCAGGGTCAGGGGTTCAAAGGGGGTTGAGGATTTACCCGTCCGGTAGGACTGGGCAATGTCATTGTTGAGTTCTTTGCTCATTAGAGGAGAAATATAGGTGTCATTATTTCTGATGGTGTTAATGGCCGAGGCAAGTTCCCGGGGGGCATCCTCCTTTAAAAGATAACCATCCACCCCGGCGGACAGGGCATGATGAAGATATTGAAGGCTTTTGTGCATGGATAAAATGAGAATTTTGATTCCCGGATGGAGCATCTTTATTTCAATGGCCGCTTCAATGCCCCGAAGTTTTGGCATGGCAATGTCCAGAATAATCATATCCGGTATTTGTGTGACCAGAAGCTTTAAAAGTTCCAGACCGTCACCCGCCTCGGCAATGACCTTGATCTTTTTATCCTTTTCGATGATCTGCTTGATGCCGTGGCGTAGCAGCTTATGGTCGTCGGCCAGTATTATTTTATAAGTTCCCATGCTTACTTCCTTTATCAACGGGTACGGTAAATTGCAACCGGGTTCCGCATCCGGGACTGCTTTTTATTTCAATGTTGGTCCCCAGCATGCGTGCCCGTTCCTGCATGGTGACAAGTCCAAGGCCCCGTTCTTCAAATCCTCTGCATCGAACATATCCCATGTCAAAGCCTTTTCCGTTGTCTTGAATGGAAAAAATAAGTTTGTGCTGTGCCTGGCCGGCAGTGAGTTCAAGTCGGGTGGCCCGGGCATGTTTAACCGCATTGGACAGGGCCTCTTGGAAAATACGATACACCAGAAGCTGTCTTTCCAGGGATAATATTTCATCCACATTGTTAAGGTCAATGTCTGCTGCAATGTCAAAATGATGTTCCATGTTTTCAATTAGCCACATCAACGCCGCCGCCAGGCCAAGATCGGTGATCACCGTGGGGGTTAAATCCCGGCACAGCCGCCGGACATTTTCAATGGTCATGTCAATGTATTGCACCATTTCCTCACACGCCTTTCCTGTGCCCTGGTTTTTTGCAGACAGCCCCTCTTCCATCATGATCATTTTAAGCTTCATAACGGTCAGAGACTGCCCCACCTCGTCGTGGAGCTCCGTGGATATTCTTTTTCGCTCATCCTCCTGGGCCGTCAGCAGTTGTGAATTCAGGTAATGGAGCTGCTGTTCCGATGTTTGAAGGGTTTCCAGATTCTTTTTTAATTCCTGGGCCATGGCATTGAACACCCGGGAGAGATTTCCCATTTCATCGGTGCTTTTAATGGGAATTTCAATGTTCAGGTCTCCCTTTTTTACCATTTCTGCACCCCTTACAAGGAGCTGGAGGGGGTTGAAAATTTTTCGGGTCATCACAATGATGAAAAAAGATATGAGTATGGACCCCCACAGAGCCATGCCCAGGAGATAGTCCCTTGCCTTGTTAAGTGAACCATAGATTTCATTGTAGGGGGCAGTGGCCACCACAAACCATCCCCATGGTTCAAAGTAGTCAAAATTTCCCAGATGTTTTTCCCCCTGCCAGGTATAGTTGATTTCGCCTTTCTTCTGTTGTTGGATAAGGGAGAACCAGGGCATTTTACCCATGGAGATGCCCATGCGTTCCGGGTTGGGATGGAACAGGATCTTTCCCTTTTTATCAAGGATATAAACATAGCCATGCGTTCCTATTTGAATGGCGGAAAGTCCCTGCCTGGCATCGTATTGTGCCTTGTGTGTACCTGCATGGATGTTGGTAATTCCGTACATTCTCAGGAAGGTTTCCTGCTGACGTACAACGTTGACAGCCTCATCCAGATGTGTTTTAAGCCAGCGTTGGGCGATCTGGTGCAACGCCTGCTGGGAAAGATGAAAGGTGACATAGGAACCCATGAGAAGGGCGATGAGGGCAATGGGCAGGGTGACCCCCAGTAACTTGTGATGGATTTTCATTGCAGGGTGTCCCGGTGGTCTTGAATGGTTGTCTTTTCGGTGAACTGGGGATAAAGGGCTGTGGTGGAAATAATGGGATGGCCATAATCCACTGTGTTCTGACGGACATAAATTTGATTTTTGTGGTGGAGGGGATAGACCACTATATCCTCTAAAAGCTTTATCTGGGCGTATTCCCACAGTTTGATCTGCCGTGAGGTGAACCGTTCCAGCCGGGCCTTTTCAATGAGTTCATCAATACCCTTGTAATGGCTGAAGTTGGTGGCAGGGCTTTTTCCCGAGGATATGGTGGCGCTGGAGTGAAAAAAACGGCTTAAAAATTCATCGGTGTTGGGCCGGAAGGCTTCGTAAATCACAATGGGATTAAAATCCTGTCGGATGAGGCGGTGCATGGTGGCGTGGTCCACCAGATGCAGAACCATGGTGATATTTATCGCGGCCAGCTGGGCCTTAAGAAGACTGTAATTATTGGAAAAAGAACCCACCTCAGACACCACCACATCCATTTTAAACCCATGTTTTAATCCTGCCTCATCCATCAACTGTTTTGCCCTTTTTATGTTTGTGTCATAGTCCAGCCCCAGGGCCTTTATTTCTCGTTCCCTTAATCCACCGGGCATGTAAGGAGGAACCGGAGAAAAAACAGAATAAACCAGGCCCGGGCCAAAGGGGGTGAGAAACTGATTTCGATCTACGGCATAGGCCACGGCCTTTCTCACCCGAATGTCGGAAAAGGGGGGTGTTGAGGTGTTAAAATAGATGTTGACAGTCTCTGACACCCCGAAGCTATCCAGCCTGAGATCCTTTTTATCTTTGATTCTTTGCAGCCATCGGGTGTTGGCCTCTCCCACAATGACGTGCATTTTTTTGTCTACAATGGCTGATAAACGCTGATCTGCATCGGGTAAAAAATTAATGTCCACCCCCCCCAGAAGGGGCCTTCCCCGGAAATAATCATCATTGGCATGAAGCAAAAGATGGTGGTCATCGGGGGCGTTTATGAAGTAGAAGGGACCAGTGCCCTTGAGGCGCAGCATCCCTTTTTTATCGACGGTCTCTTTGACAATGAATCCCCCGGCATAATTGGCCACCTTGGGAAGAAAGAGCAGGGGAGACTGGGGTGGGTCCACTGTGAAGCGAAGGGTGTGGGGACCGGTTACCACAACAGAAATACCCTCATATCCCCCGGCGTAGGCAGAGCGCTGGGGATCGGCGGCTTTAATAAAGGATTTGCATACATCCAGGGCGGTTAGTTTATCTGCTGTTTCTCCGGGGGATCCCTGGAAAAAAATATTCTTTTTTAATTTAAAGGTCCATGTCTGTTTTCCCCGTACCATGACGGGTTCCGGAATTTCTACTGCCAGATCCGGTTCCATCTGCCGGGAGTCACCGGGATTAAAACGAATGAGTCCATTGTACAGCATATCTGCCAGAATTCTATCACTGGTGGAGGCTGCCCTGTGAGGATCCAGGGTATTAAATTTTGATACATGGATTCCCATGCGCAGAACGGGGCGAGTGGGGTTTACCTGGTTTAGGTGCTGTGGTGCATTTTTGGCCGGGGTATCCTCTGATGTTGAAGGATAAGGGCACGCTGCCAAGCATACCAGTATAAAACATATAAGTCTTAAAGCATATTTCAATAATTGTTCCAGAGTTATGGAGGGTTGTAATTGATATAATCGGCTTTGGCTCCGAATGTACGGGAGCGGGTTACCGTTGGGGACTCTGCTGTGAATATTTTTATATAAAAACCGCCATGGGAAGGCCTTAACAGGCCATGGGGGTAAGTTTGCATTATGATGGTTTTTATGCAAAAATCAACCGCAGTTTTGAAATTAATCGTATTTCTGGAGGAGATAATGAAGATAGTGCAGATGCTGTCCCGGGATGGTTGGGCCAATTATTCCTATGCCGTGGTGGGAGATAATAAGAGGGCCTGGTGCGTGGACCCCTGGAATGGGAAAGAGGTGTATGATCAACTGGATGGACAGTCCATAACCATTGAGGGTATCATCAATACCCATAAGCATCCGGATCACACCCGGGGCAATGGGGAGCTTGCCAGGCTTTCCGGTGCCCCTGTCCTGTCCCGGGAGACGCTTCTGGAAAAAATCCTTATCCCCGTGGATATCCACACCACCATTGAGGTGAAAGCCGCCAATGGGCATACCATGGATCATCTTGTGTTTCTCCTTTGGGAACGGGGTGTCCTATCAGGTATCATCGCAGGGGATGTGCTGTTTAACTTTGGGGTGGGAAACTGTAAAAACGGTGGGGATGTGGCAACATTGTTCCAGACCATACAGACCCTTAACGATCTTCTGCCCGATGACTGCATCCTCTATCCCGGCCATGATTACATGGAGACCAATCTGGGATTTGCCATGACCAACGGGATTGAAAAGGCAAGTGTGTTCATGTCTAAATTTGAAGACTGGGCCGGTAAAAATACCACCATGGGTATAGAACGTGAAATAAATCCCTTCCTTCATGCCCGGACCCTTGAAGAATTCACTGCATTGAGGGCATTGCGGGACAAATGGTAATTGCAGGTGAAGCAAAGTTCAGCGCTATTTTTGCTTGCCTCATTTCATATATGGCCCCATGGGCTGATTGGCCCCATGTCCATCAGGCATCTGGAATGCTGTGAGGTGGCAACGATTTTTACCAGAACAGTAAAGTCATGATCGTGGTCCAGAAAATAAGCCATGCCATTGCCGTCACCATCAGAAATAAATCCTATTTATTGTTTGACCGTGTTGTTGAAAAAGGTATACTGCATGGGCGTATGTTTAAGTGACGATATCTGCAGCAACCTCACAAACAGATAAAAAAGCGGCCCAGGGTGTATGAAACGATTAAAACTTGCCAAGACCAAGACTTTCCACTCACAACTCAACGGTGTACCTGATACAACGTTGAACTTCCCTGATCCGCCGGACACAGTGGCCCTGGTACCTGTTACACCATCCTTTGTAAAATTAAAACTTCTGGTGCGGGAAAGTGATGTCGTTAAAACAGGTACTCCGCTGCTTAAGGATAAACGAGATCCCATGGTTCAATGGGTTTCCCCCGGTGGTGGAACCATAGAGGCCATTGTTCGGGGAGCGCGACGGGTGGTGCAGGAAATTGTTATTCGCCTGGACAGCCATACAGAACCCGCCGATACTTTTGCCCCCATTACAGAAGAAATCCTTGATGCCATGCCCCGGGAAGCTCTTGTTGATTTACTGAAACAACGGGGGGTGTGGCCCCTTATCCGTCAGTTTCCTTTCATGGATATACCCGATGTCAACTCCCCGTTTCCCCTGACGGTGATATCCCTTCATACGGGTGATCCCTTTGCCCCGTCACCGGCTGTTTATTTAAAAGATCAGCAGGCCTGTTTTCTTCACGGCCTTGCCATTCTTGGAAAACTCTCCGAAAATCTTGTTGTTACCGTTCCCGAACAATTTCTTTCTCAACTTAAAATAATGGGCATGTCCCATGAGGTGACCCATGTCACCCAGGATCGCTATCCCGCTGGAGATCCCGGTGTGATTCTGTATCAGATTAAAAAAAGTGCTGCCGATAATCGTGCCTGTACCATGGCGCCTCAGGATCTTATTGCCATGGGCAGTCTTTTCTTAACAGGGCAGTATCATACAAAACGTGTTTACGCGGTTGCAGGCACATCCGCACGGTCCCCGGCCCATTATTTAACCCGTCTGGGCAGTCCGGTGGCCCACGTTGTGGGGGATATCCACACAGGAAATGGGGTAATTACCGGTGGTTTGTTCACCGGTGCCCTTACCCTGAGGGATGGACACATGGGACTCAGTACCTCTTCGGCCATTGTGATGGATGCCACGGGCAAGGATACCTTTTTCGGATTTGCATGGCCGGGCCGGGATCTGGTGTCTGAATCGGGCACCTTTGTTTCCGGCCTGGGATCAACATCCCTTTCCATGGATGCCACCCTCCATGGAGAAGAAAGGGCCTGTATCAACTGCGGCTGGTGCGATAAAAAATGCCCGGTGGATCTGCTGCCCCAGTTCATAATGAAGGCAGTGTGGGCAGGGGAGATGGATGAGGCCCTTTCCCTCGGATTGCTGGACTGTACCGGGTGCGGTCTTTGCACCTTTGTGTGTCCGTCAAAAATTGACCTGGCCGCCATCATGGGCCTGGCCGCACAGACCTGTTACAGGGAACGGATGATGTTATGAAGCCATTGAAAAGCCTGTTTGAAAAAACAGATCCCCATTTTAAAACCGGCGGACGATTTTATCGCTTCAGGGGCATATACACGGCCACCCGCACCTTCTTTTTTCTGCCCTCTCCGGTGACACAGACCGCCCCCCATGTCCGGGACAACATCGATCTGAAGCGATTCATGAGTTTTGTTATTCTGGCCCTGCTGCCGGTGACGCTGTTTGGCATGTTCAATGTGGGATACCAATACCACGGGGGTGAAGCCAGTCTGTTTGAAATGTTTTTAACCGGTGCTTCCCATGTGCTCCCCATCATTGCGGTGGCCTATGGGGTGGGGTTTTTCTGGGAGATTGTCTTTGCCACGGTGAGGGGGCATGAGGTCACAGAGGGCCTTCTTGTTACGGGGCTTTTATTTCCCTTGACCCTGCCTCCCACCATTCCCCTGTGGCAGGTGGCACTGGGGATCTCCTTTGGGGTGGTCATGGGAAAGGAGGTGTTTGGGGGTACGGGACGAAACCTCTTAAATCCGGCATTGACGGCCCGGGCCTTTGTGTTTTTTTCCTATCCGGTTTCCATGTCCGGCAATGCCGTGTGGCAGGTGACTGTCCCCGGGGTGGATGCGGTTAGTTCTGCCACGGTGCTTTCCGTGGGGGGGACCGGTGGAAATATCCAGAACATGATTGTTAACGCTGGATTTTCCCTGGATCGATTGTTCTTTGGCCTGCACCCGGGCAGTATCGGCGAGACCTCGGCTTTTTTATGTTTTGCAGGTGCAGTATTTCTCATGGTGACCCGGGTGGCAAGCTTTCGCATTATCCTTGGCGGCATTGCCGGGGTGATAAGCACCGCACTGGTGTTCCAGGCCTTGCCCGGACCCGCAGATACCTGGTTTTCCGCAGGACCCTTGTACCATATTTTTTCCGGGGGCTTTGCCCTTGGCATCTCCTTTATGGCAACGGATCCAGTGTCCGCCCCGGGTACGGACAGTGGCCGGTGGATTTACGGGTTTCTCATCGGATTTTTCACGGTGCTCCTCCGGGCGGTGAATCCTGCCTATGTGGAGGGGGTGATGCTTTCCATTTTGTTCATGAATGTTTTTTCTCCGCTGATAGACCATGTGACGGTGAAGATCACGGCGGCCCGAAGGATTCCCAATGTCTGAAAAATCAGAAAAGGCCAAAAGAATCCATGCCATTAAATTTGCAACCCTTGTTTCTGTGGTGTGTTGTCTTTTGATCACCGGGGCCTCCACTGGATTGAAACCCTTTCAACAGGAGAATCGAACCCTGGACCGTCAGAAAAATATTCTTAGGGCTGCAGGAATCATAAGCATGGAGACCAGACCCTCCCGGGGGCAGATCCAGTCGCTGTTTCAGGATAAAATTCATGAAGTCACGGTGGATGCCAGGGGAAATTTTATGGAAAAAGGTACGGGAGAGGGGCTGAGCCTTTATCTGTATAAAGAAGATCAGACCCTGAAGGCCTATGTCATACCCATTGAGTCCAGGGGATTGTGGGGAAAAATAAAGGGTTACATGGCCCTGGAAGCCGATGGTGAAACCGTTGCCGGATTCACCGTGTACAGCCATTCGGAAACCCCGGGCCTGGGGGGAGAGATTGAAAAGGCATGGTTTCAAAAAAACTTTATCGGCAAGAAAATTTTCAATGCTGCCAATGAATTTGTCTCCATTGGCATTGCCAAAGGCAGTGTGGATGCACTGGCCGAAGATGCCCGGGCCAACCATGTGGACGGCATCAGTGGGGCCACCCTCACGGGTAAATATCTCACCCAGGGGCTTAAACAAAATCTGAAGCGGTATGAGGCGGTGTCAGTGAGACTTCGCCAGGGGCAGCAATAGGGGCACCACAACGAAAGTTGAAATTTTTATTATTGCAGTATTTTAGACGGAGTTTCATATCAACCCACATGTCCTGGTGGACACAACGAATATTGGGTCGTAGACGCGGAGCCAAATGGTATTATGCCGCCCACCGTCGGAGGGTGGTGTGGCGATTTACATAAAAGGAAATAAAAGGTATGGGCAGTGGTAACCTAACGCTGAAAGAGACTTTTTTCCGGGGAATATGGAAGGAAAACCCAGTGGCGTACCAGGTGCTTGGTATCTGCTCGGCCCTGGCTGTCACCGTACAGATGAGGACGGCCATTGTCATGGGGCTTGCCTTGACCGTGGTGACGGGTATGTCCAATTTTATTATCTCCCTGTTGCGCAAACAGATCCCTTCCACCATCCGCATTATTGTGGAACTGACTGTGATTGCCTCCCTTGTCATTGTCATTGACCAGGTGCTCCAGGCGTTTTTATATGATATCAGCAAGCAGCTGTCGGTGTTTGTGGGGCTTATCATCACAAACTGCATTGTTCTTGGCCGGGCCGAGGCCTTTGCCCTGGCCAATCCGCCGTTGCCCGCCCTGCTCGATGGTCTGGGGAACGGTCTGGGATATGGACTGATCCTGGTGACAGTGGCCTTTGTGAGGGAACTTATGGGGGCTGGAAAAATCATCGGTATTTCTGTTGTGCCCCAGGCGTGGATGGATGCAGGCTATGCCCACATGGGTTTGATGGTACTGGCTCCCGGCGCTTTTTTTGTCATCGGGCTTCTGGTGTGGCTGAAAAACAGCCTGCCCGGCGCCTCCCATGAAGAAAAAACCGGACGGTAGGTGTATTGAATGATTGATCTCATCAGCCTGTTTATAGATTCTGTGTTCATTGGCAATATTCTGCTCTCCTATTTTCTGGGAATGTGTTCGTTCATTGCCGTGTCCAATAACATTGAAACCTCTGTGGGTCTTGGGTTTGCGGTTATTTTTGTGCTCACCATTACGGCTCCTGCCAACTGGGCTATTTATCACTGGCTGCTGGCCCCGGGGGCATTGTCCTGGGTGGGTCTTGGGCACCTTGATTTAAGTTTTCTTAAATACATTACCTTTATTGCCGTCATTGCCGCCATTGTCCAGGCAGTGGAGATGATCATTGATAAATATTCTCCGGTGCTTTATTCCGCCCTGGGGGTTTTTCTGCCTTTGATCGCTGTTAACTGTGCCATCCTTGGAACAGCTCTTTTCATGGTGGAACGGGAATACACCCTTGTGGAGTCCATTGTATTTGGAGCCGGGTCCGGTACGGGCTGGATGCTGGCCATCACGGCCATGGCCACCATTAAGAAGAAGATGCGTTATGCAGATGTCCCCCAGGGGCTTTCAGGTTTTGGGATTACCATGATTGTGGGGGGGCTTATGGCCATGGCGTTTATGATGTTTTCCGGTATTACACTTTGAGTTAGGGGTGGGTACTTGGTTTTAGCTGCTGGGTTGGAAAACTCTGGGATGCGACATTGGATTTCAATATCGCCACTTGATGGAGATTAGATTGTTTGTGAATCGACAGGATTAGGGGAGGTTCTTGCTGGTTTTTTTATATGAAAAGGCAGCCTTCAAGTCTACCTCAGCAGAGCCCCTCCGATGGGCAATAGGAACCGGCCAATTAAGCCGTTTACGGTTCCGGGCCGGGCGGTGCCCGTTGGGGGGGGCGGCGGTATAATACCATTTTCAATATTTGTTGTGTCCCATAGGACATGCCCGTTATAAAGGGGAATTGATGTGATTTACCTGGTCAGTCTGATTGTTTTTTCCATGGTGATCCTGCTGCTGGTGGGTATGCTTTTGTTTGTGGATGCCAGGGTCTCCTCCACCGGGGAAAAAAGCATCACCATCAATGGAGATACCCAGAACAGCTTGAAGGTGACGGGCACCCCGTCTCTTTTGTCTGCCCTTGGAAGCAATGCGATTTTTTTGCCATCTGCCTGTGGCGGCAGTGGTTCCTGCGGTATGTGCAAGTGTGTGGTAAAAGAGGGGGGCGGGGCCATCCTGCCCACGGAGCTGGCCCATTTAAGCCCCAGGGATAAACAGATGGGCCGACGTCTGTCCTGCCAGCTCAAGATAAAAAATGATATGAAAATCCAGGTGCCGGAATCCATTTTCGGCATCACAAAGGTGGGTGCCCAGGTCGTATCCAATGACAATATTTCCACCTATATCAAAGAGCTGGTTCTTCGGCCCGATGAGCCCATGGTCTTTAAGGCTGGAAGTTATATTCAGATTGATGTACCCGAGTATGAGTTGTGTTTCAAGGACTTTTCCATTGACAGTCGGTATGTGAGTGAGTGGAAAAAATATAATCTTCTGGAATTGACATCCACCGGCATGAATCCGGGATTCCGGGCCTATTCCCTGGCCAATCCGCCCCATGAGAATGATATTTTAAAGATGACGGTGAAAATCGCCACTCCCCCTGCCGGAACCATGGGTATCCCCCCGGGATTCGGTTCTTCTTATGTGTTTGGCCTTAAACCCGGAGATCGTGTGTCCGTCAGTGGTCCCTATGGCGATTTTTTTGTTAAAGACACCGACTGTGAAAAATGTTTCATGGGCGGTGGTGCCGGAATTGCCCCGTTGAGAAGCCATGTGCTGGATCAGCTGGAGGGAGCCAAAACCACCCGGAAGGTGAGTCTGTGGTATGGTGCCAGGACCCGCAAGGATATCTGTTACCATGACACCTTTACCAGCATGGAGAAAATCTATCATAATTTTTCCTACCATGTGTGCCTTTCCCGGCCCGACCCGGAGGCAGATTGTTGGGAGGGGTTGTGCGGGTATGTTCAGGATAACCTGGCTCGGGAGTATCTGGCCCACCATGAAGACCCTTCCGAGATTGAATTTTATCTGTGCGGGCCCCCGGAGATGGTGGACTCCATTGTGGAGACTCTGGACAGCTTTGGGGTGGATGAAGAGATGATTTTTTATGATAAATTCTGAACTCGTTCAATTTAATAAATCAAGTTTATTTGAATGATTACTGAATATGGATGTCGGGCATCCTCCATTTGCCAGTTTACACGTCTTGGAGTGAGAGTTCCATTTTTAGGCAGGCATTGGTCCAAAATTTTAAAGTAATTTGGGATTGATATGAAGGATGCCGGATGTAGTTTGGGATCTGTATGAATAAATATTACATACAATGGCTCTTTTTTTTATTATTCTATCATTTTCATGGCTGATGAAAGTTGCTGAAGGGGCCGTTTGGATCCGGGTTTCTGTGAATCCACCCGTTTTTCCTTTTTTTTATCAACGCCATCCACCAATATTGCCAGATCATCAACAAAACTCATTATTTGTACGGCCTGGCTGCTCATCTCTTCGGATGTGCTCGCATTTTCCTCGGCAAATGCGGCGTTCTGCTGGACGATTTTATCCATCTCTGCCACGGCTTTATTGATCTGGTCAATCCCCTGGGCCTGCTCATCTGAGGCAACGGCGATTTCCGCCACCAGTTCTCCAATTTTGGTGGTGCTTTGGGCAACCTCTGTAAATGTATTATCAGTTTCGGTTACAATTTTTGAACCTTCGGTGATTTTTCCCACCGTGCCTTCTATCATATCGGCCGTATTTCTGGCAGCTTCAGCCGCTCGCATGGCAAGATTACGTACCTCATCCGCCACAACGGCGAATCCTGCACCGGCTTCACCGGCTCGGGCCGCTTCTACCGCCGCGTTCAAGGCCAGTAGATTTGTTTGAAATGCAATTTCATCAATGGTCTTAATAATCTTGAAAGTTTCTTGACTTGCCGTTGATATCTCTTCCATTGAGGTCGTCAGTTTGGCCATGGACTTGTTGGCAGCATCCATTACCTGGTTAGTTTCATTGGTAAGATTTCTGGCCTGAATGGCATTTTCAGCGTTTTGTTTGGTCATTGAAGACATCTCTTCCAGAGAGGCGGATGTCTGTTCAATGGAAGCTGCCTGTTCCGATGCACCCACCGCCAGTTGCTGACTGGAATCAGATACCTGACTGGAAGCAGAAATCATTTCGTTGGAGCCCTCGTTGAGCCCCTTAATGACGTGATGGATTGGTTTGCTTATGGATTTTATTATAAAGAGGCTAAAGACTCCTCCAATAACAAAGGAGAGCAGGGTAATTGAAATTGCCGACCATCGGGACGTCGCCCCTGTGGTCAGCATTTTTTTTTCTGAAACTTTTTTTGTATTATGGATCTTTTCAGCAAGCGCTTCCATATTTTTTTTTGTTTTTGCCAGCATGGGCAGCGTCTTTGTTGAAAAAATTTTGTGGGCCTCATCGTATCCCTTGTCTTTGAGTGCCTTATTTATCAAAGCTGCGGATTCATGAAGATGTTTATGGGGCTCTATAATTGCATCAAGTAAACTTTGTAATTCAGGGTGTTTTGAGATAAGTTCTTTGCCCTTTGCTCCGTATAAAAGTGGCGCGAGATTACATTTTGTATAATCCAGCTGCACGTCGGTATGGTCCAGTTTTTCCACAAAAAGGTCTTTGATCCTGTTAATCCATTTTAAATGGTCAATTTCTCTTTCCATGATAAAATCATCAAATTCAGCCGTGTCAATATACTCATTATTTGCCTTAAGAATTGTGTTGATGGACCAAATTGAGTTGAGTGCAACTGACAGAACCGCTATGACAAGCAATCCGCTTAAGCTCCACAATTTTGTTCTAAGTTTAATATTTTTAAGCATATTCGGATCTCCATGATAAATTTATACTGCTGACGGTTAAAAACTTAGGACTCGGTCATATTTATGACTTATACCGCACCAGATCTGCTGTGAAAAGTCAAATTTAAATCCCTCTGCAATATATATACTTTTTGTCTTTATCATACGTATATTTCGCTGATGTTTGATCATCCATTGTTGAAAAAGATGATGGCTGATCTCAAGATCATGGTGTTATTGTTGGTGTTTTTGTTAAATCAGGGGTATTATTTATCATTATCATTTTTGGGGGATGAACAATTTAGTCCCGTATCCATAGGTAAATGACATGTGGGGGGGCCGGATTATATGTCGTAGTTGACAAGTGTGAAGGAATCTCTTAGGTTTCCAGTCATGAATGGCGAATTTAATAGAACTGCAATTACCCATAAAAGAAAGAACATCCCATGGAAATTCCCCAGATAATAAGCCCGGACGGGCACATATTCACCATCGAACCCCGGGAAGAAAATCAGGAGGTTCGCAATGCCGTATTTCATTTCACCGGTGTATCAGATTATATCAGAGGTGCCGTCAATGAGAAAAAACCCTTCTGCTTCACCGGCAGAAGCGGTAATGCTCAGATTGGCCTTAACACCATACCCCGTACTCCGGAGACCCTTCCGGTGGTGGACGGGCAGGACGTGCTTCTGGACGGTGCCATTCACAATTTGAATCCCCTGCTTGATAATGTGCTGGATCAGTTTCACAAGGGAGATGAGATCGGCCGCCTGGTGATCATGGACCCGGATTTGAGAATCCAGGATGTGCGCCACTATCTTCACAAGCGGCTTTTTGTAGGTCGAAAGGTCCGAAAAGGGTACTATGATGGATTTGAGATTCAGCAGGAGATTGATCCCCTCACCGGCAAGGCCTGTGATTATATTTCCGTGGCCCTGGAGCCCTATCAGTACCGGTTTGAACCCCATGCCATGAACCCTTCCAGTATCAATGCCGTCATTAAAAAAGGCCGCATTGCCCTGAACCGCATTCGTTCCAGAATCCCCCTGAACCTGAAAACGGCCCTGCTGCATCCCGGGGAGCTGTTTGTGGGGGCCATCAAAATTTCTCTGGGGGATATTTATGCGGTGATTGATCCTGTGATTGAGTCCGTGGGGCAGGCCGGAGGGCAACCCGGTGATAAACCTGTTGACGGAGGGGTGCGTCATCTGTCAGCCATGGTACTGGATCCGTTTCGTACCTTTCGAGACCGCCAGGTGGAGCTGTATAATTATGGTGATATGGACACGGCGCTGAACGGCGTCAGGATAAAAATTCGGTTTTTCCGTACCCAGAATCCCCTCACCGTCCCCCTGGAAAAAAGCAAGGTTAAAGAGGGTTACCGGCTGTGCGATTTGCTCACCAACGCCGAGGTTAGCAACCTGCTCCAGACAATAGAACCCAATTCCCTGGGCATGATTTTAAATAAGGGCAATTTTGTGCCCATCCCCAAGGCCCTGAATCCCCATGGGGAGGCCCAGCTGGAGATGATTAAAAATTGTGTGGTGGAAAGTACCCATCGTAAATCCCACCCGGTGCATCCCATGGATTCAAACGGTGCCTTTAAAAATACCCTGCAGAAACTGTCCGTGCTGGGGGGGGTGAACAGCCGGGTGTTCATCGGCCGATCCTTTCCTGAAACCGAGGTTATGGATGCATTAAAGCGCAGCGGCTTGAGAACCTTTCTTATCAATGCCGATACCCCGTCCTTTGAAGATGATTATGTGAAAAAGATGATCAAGCTCACCCATGCCGACCAGTCCGACTGTGAGTTTCTGCGCTATGACACCCAGATCGATAAAATATATACCTTTTACCACGGCTGCTTCATGGAACCTGATGATAAGGAGCGCTTTGATCGGGTAAGGTACTGGTTTGCCTTTTATGGATCTCACAGTAACGAGGCGGACAACCGCCTGACCATAGATCTCCTGAATCGCCTGGCCGCCCGGCTGGGGGATGAGATGGGTATTGTCCACGGCGGGGGACCGGGCCTGATGAAAGAGGCCAATGATCTGGCCCGCAAGCACAATATCATGAGTGTGGGGGTGGCCATTGACCTTGAGGGGGAAAACCAGGCATCTCTTACCACCTGTGACGGATTGATGAAGTATAAAGAGGGACTGAGACTGCCCCGCCAGGACCATATCCAGAAACTGAGCAACCTGCCCATCATCAACACTGGCGGGTATGGCACTGCCGAGGAACTGGCCATTTCCATCACCTCCATGAAACTCCATGAAAATCCCCTGGCCCCCATTGTGCTTTTGGATCCGGATAACCTGTGGGAGGATGCCAGAAACCAGACCATTAAAATCGCTGAAAAGAAGTATGGTCCGGCATTTGCCCCCCAGCTGATTCATTCCTGTGGTACTGCCGTGGATGCCGTGCAGGTGGTGATTCAGTTTCTGGAGGATCCGGATAAATGGTATGCCCAGAAGAAGATTCCCATGGATGCTGTTGAAAAAACCCGTATTAAATCCAGACGGATTCGCAGAGAAACCCTGTGGCAGAATTATATTGAGGTGTTTGATCAGCCCAATTATCGTCTGAAATCATAAGTAGTGATGGAATCAGGTCTGACTTTTCTTTTACTTACCTTAAAATCAGGAATAATATTGTATTAGTATCTTAAATGATTAATGATCCAAGTGTTTTTAAAGGGTTTTAAAAATCGAAATCAAAAAAAATCAAATTCTGTACCGTGTAATCAATCCCCGGCCCCGGGTGGAACGCCCTTGGTGTCCCAGCCCATGGCCCTGTAAAAATCCTGGACCATGCCCTGAACCGTTTCTTTTGAAAGGATGCTTTTCTCGGTGTTGAAAAACATGTCCGGCAGGGTATCTTCGGCCATTTCCGGGGCATGGCGAAGGTTGAACTTTCGTTCCAGTGCCGCCACCCGGGCGGCGGCACTGAAAAGCGTCTCCGGCGTGATGGTTTCACCGATGAGTCCAGACACCAGGGATGCTTCATATTCCAGGTTGAATGTACCAAGTAAAGACAGTACAGGCACCTTGCAAAGCCCCAGACAATCCACCATGATATTAACCAGTACTGCCCGTTTCACCAGCTCGCCTTTGCCGCCTGGCCGGGTGATATCCACGGCATCCGTCGTACCAAATACCTCCATTGCTTTTTCCGGCGACCATCCATACTCCAGGGATGCATATACATTGTTGTAATCCCCCCCCCTGCTTGAAATGGCATATCCCAGGGCCGATCCCATGATGGCACCGGGGTTGTAGGCGGTGAGTTCCAGCCCCTTGACATGGGCGGCAAATTTTTCTGAGCCTTTGCCGATGATCCGGGCAGCTCGCATCACCCCCTGGGAGAGCAGGGTGCCAAGTGCCCCTTGGTTGCTGGCCATCTGCCGGATGATGCTCTCCATGGCTTCGGCATTGCCCCAGGACAGATCCAGCCCGTCTGTGTCGTCGGTGGTTAGAATGTTTCGTTCAAACAGATCCATGGCAAAGGCGATGGTGGTGGCAGCGGAGGTGGAGTCCATGCCCAGTCGGGTGCACAGATTATCCAGATGCACCACCGCGTTGATGTCCTTGAGTCCGCATTTGGAACCCAGATTAATCATGGGTTCAAACTCCGGACGGTGGGCGATTTCTCCTTTATGTTTTCCGCTGGAAAAGTGAAGCTGGGCCTTGCATTGCACCGGACATCCAAAACATCCCCTTTTTTTCACCACATCTCCCACCAGGTGCTTTCCATCCAGCTGATCCATGTCCTTAAAGGTGCTCTCCCGGTAGTTGTAGGCGGAAATAATGCCCTTGTCATTGGCCCAGTTCACATAACCGGCCCCCCCCAGTCGGGAAAAAATATCAAAATCCGATGTGGCTTTCAGGGCATCCACATAGGCCTTGTTAGCCCGGCGGAATGCTTTGGCATCCGGGCTTTGAAATTTACGGTGCCCCTTTTCTATGACAATAACTTTGAGATTTTTGGCACCCATGACAGCGCCCATACCCGTACGGCCTGCGGCGTGGTCACTGCCGCTGATGATGTTGGCAAACCGGCATCCGTTTTCACCGGCGGTGCCGATGGTGAACATTTTAGCCTGTTTGCCTTTTTCTGTTTTCAGTCGTTCCTGGGTTTCCATGGCATCCAGCCCCCACAGGGACGCTGCATTTTGAAGTTCGGCGGTGTTTTCATCTATTTGGAGGCACACAGGAGATTTACTTTTACCGGTGATAATAAGACTCATGATACCACAGGATCTCAGCCAGGCTCCGGCCGCTCCTCCGATGTTGGAGCTGCCCAGCATGCCGGTCATGGGAGACAGTGCATTGATGTGAAGCCGGGCCCCGGTGGGGGCGGAGGTACCGGTGAGCATACCGCAGGAAAAGATAAGTATATTTTCTGCATCCAGGGCATCAATCCCCTTGGGAAGGTGGTGATACAGGTGATGGACATTAAACCCTCTGCCGGTGAGAAATCCATAAAAGATCTTTTCTGGAAACGGGGTGGTCTTGATGATACTCGTGGTCAAATCAATGTGAAGTATGGTGCCGAAATAAATGCTCAAGGTGGTCTTTTTCCTTTATGGTGTTTTGATCAACTTCATTCTGCCATTTTAAGGGGTTGCGGGATATTTAATGATATTCAGGTGGCAAATGGAAAAAATGATGTCATTTTTTTTAAAATCAATATACACATTAATCCTTATTTTTTGAATATTAAACCCTTTTTTTAATGGAACCATGGGATTCAGGCATTTACAATCAGGGCTTGATTATAAGATGGGCCATTCCTCATAAGTGTTGACCCCCCATACTGACCCCTCTCCATAAGATGTTCATCCATGGATGCGCCCTGTTACGATCAAGCCCCGATCATAAATCAAGAAAGGAAATAAAAATGAAACTCGGTTTGCACACCTATAGCCTTAACCTGCACGGCATCGGCCAGGATTGGGCCGGATTTGAATGGCCCTGGCCCCGCCAGATCTCCACATTTCAATTGATGGACATGGTGTTGGATCTGGATCTGGAGGGCATTCATCTGGATGACGGGGTGCTTGAAACCCTGGAAGTAAATTTTCTCAAGGAGGTGGGGGCCGCGGCCCGGGAGCGGAACCTCTACCTTGAATATAATTTTTCCATGGATTTTGGGAAATTTGGCATCGGTATCCAGCACGATCTATCAGAGGCCCTGCACACGGCCCAGGCCATGGGGGCGGATATTGTCAAGGTGAGTATGGATATTAAACGTCCCCGTCCAGTGTCTGCCAGTCGATTTCACCCGGACGTGGTAAAACAGATGACGGTTTTTTCCAACCAGCTCAAACAGGTGGCTCCCCTGGCCCGGGACATGGGCATCCGCATTGCCGTGGAAAATCATTGTGACAGTTTTTCCCAAGAAATCCTGTGGCTCCTGGACCAGGTGGATCATCCGTCGGTGGGGGCCTGCATTGACACCGTCAATGCCCTGCACGTCACCGAAGACCCCATGACCGCCATTGCAAACCTGGCCCCCCGAGCCTTTACCAACCATTTCCGGGATGACCGCATCGAATTCCAGCGCTGGGGGTTCAAACTCATCGGTGAGGCCGTGGGGGAGGGTGACATCGACATGAAACGGGCCTATGAAATATTCCGGGACCATTCCACCATGGATCGCATCAACATTGAAACGGAAATGGAGACCCCCCTGGATGACATGGAAAAGGCCATGAACATGGAAATTGATGCCATCCGGCGCAGCGTCATCTATTGCCGGGAGGTGCTGGGCATTCGACGGGAATAGAATTACAATACCTGGTTCAGATAATAGCCAGTGTAACTTTTTTTTGAGCGTGCCACCTTTTCCGGTGCGCCCTGGCCCACAATTTTACCCCCCTGGCTGCCCCCTTCGGGACCTAAGTCAATGAGCCAGTCCATGGTTTTAATCACATCCAGATTGTGCTCAATCACCAGGACGGTGTTGCCCGAATCCCGCAGTCGTTTCAGCACTTCAAGCAGCATGCGGATGTCCCTGAAATGCAGCCCGGTGGTGGGTTCATCCAGTATATACAGAGTCTGGCCCGTGTCCCGCTTGGCCAGCTCCCGGGCCAGCTTGATGCGCTGGGCCTCGCCGCCGGACAGGGTGGTGGCCGCCTGACCCAGTTTGATGTAGGACAGCCCCACATCCATGAGGGTCTGCAGTATCCGGGTGATTTTGGGGTGGCTGGCAAACAACTCCATGGCCTCCACCACGGACAACTCCAGGATATCGGCAATGGAGTGATCCCGGTATTTGATCTCCAATGTGGCCTGGTTAAACCGTTTGCCCTTGCATACCTCGCAGGGGACAAACACGTCTGCCAGAAAATGCATCTCCACCTTGATATATCCATCTCCATGGCAGGATTCGCAACGCCCCCCCTTGACATTGAACGAATACCGTCCCTTTTGATAGCCCCTGGCCCGGGATTCCGGGAGCATGGCAAAGAGATCTCTTATGGGATCAAACACTTTGGTGTAGGTGGCCGGATTGCTCCGGGGGGTGCGACCAATGGGCTTCTGGTCGATGTTGATAATTTTGTCCATCAATGACAGGCCCGTGATCTCTTTATGTTTACCCACCTCCAGGGTAGCGTTGTGCAGCTTCCTTGCCAGGGCAGGGTAGAGGATCTGGTTGATAAGGGTGGATTTGCCAGCCCCGGAGACCCCGGTGATGCCCACCAGAAGTCCCAGGGGGATTTTTACATTAATATTTTGCAGGTTGTTTTCGGCGGCCCGGTGGATGGTGATCCAGTGATCACTGTTTTTATCTGGTTTTTTTCTGCTTTTAGGGATCTCAATTTTTTCACTGCCGTTTAAAAAGGCCCCGGTCACCGAAGCCGGGTTGTTTCGGATTTCCTCGGGGGTGCCCTGGGCAATGACCTGTCCCCCAAGCCTGCCAGCCCCGGGACCGATGTCCAGAATCCAGTCGGCCTGCTGCATGGTCTCTTCATCATGCTCCACCACAATGAGGGTGTTGCCGATGTCCCTTAAATGGCAAAGGGTCTTTAAGAGTTTTGCATTGTCCCTCTGGTGCAGACCAATGGAGGGTTCGTCCAGGATGTACAGCACGCCGGTGAGTTCCGATCCCACCTGGGAGGCCAGACGGATGCGCTGGGACTCCCCCCCGGACAGGGTGGGGCCCTTGCGATCCAGGGACAGATAATCCAGCCCCACATTCACCAGAAAGCCTAACCTGTTGGTGATCTCTTTGAGCAGTTCCCCGGCGATGAGCTGTTTGTTGCCGGAAAGTTCCAGGGTACGGATGAAATCATGGGCCTGGCGGATGGTCATCCCAGTGATGTCGATGATGGATTTTCCATCAATGAACACATGGAGCACCTCGGGCTTTAATCGTTTTCCCCCGCAGGCAGTGCAGGTACGTTCCGCCATGAATTTGGCATAATATTTTTTGGCTCCTTCGGACTGGGTCATGCGATAGCGGCGCATCAGGGTGTTCATGACCCCTTCGTGGGTTCTTTCCACTTCGCCTTTAATCTTCTCCGAGTTCCAGGTCACCGTCAACGTTCTGTTACCGGCCCCTTTAAGAATCAGATTCTGCTGTTTTTTAGGCAGATCCTTCCAGGGTGTATCAAATTTAATGCCCCATTGTTCTTCCATGGCCAGCAACTGGCCCAGTCCCCAGGCATTGTTGTGGTCGTTGTATTTACTCTTCTTTAAAAAATAGTTTTTCCAGGGTATCACAGCTCCCTGGCGGATGGTGAGACTGGGGTCCGGCACTATTTTTTCCGGGTCCATGGACAGCAATGTGCCGATGCCATTGCACGACGGACACATGCCAAGGGGGGAGTTGAAGGAAAACAGGCTGGGTTCGGGTTCAGGGTAGGCAATGCCGCAGCAGGAGCGGGCCTCGCTCATTTTTATGTCTTCCCTGCCGGGTATGTGAATGATGAGTTCGCTGTTGCCAAGCTTCAGGGCAGCCTCAACGGAATCGGTGAGGCGTTTTTTAAATACCTCGTCTTCCTTGATCACCAGGCGGTCCACCACCACCTCAATGTTGTGTTTTTTATGCCGGGCCAGGGCCTGGACATCTTCAATGTTTTGCACCACACCGTCAATGCGGATGCGGGCGTAGCCCTCTTTTTTCAGGTTTTCCAGCATGTCTCTGTGCTCTCCCTTGCGGTTTTCCACAATGGGAGCCAGCAGCATGATTTTAGAGGCCCGGGGCAGCTCAAGCAGTTGGGTGACCATGCTCTGGGCATTGCCCCTTCCCACTTTTTTACCGCATTTGATGCAGTACTGCTCTCCGATGCGGGCAAACAGCACCCTGAGATAATCATATATTTCGGTGATGGTGCCAACGGTGGACCGGGGGTTTTTGCTGGCTGCCTTTTGTTCAATTGCAATGGTGGGTGACAATCCCCTGATGGTTTCGTAACGGGGCTTGACCATTTGACCGATGAACTGGCGGGCATAGGCGGACAATGATTCCACATACCGTCGCTGGCCTTCGGCAAAAATGGTGTCAAAGGCCAGGCTGGATTTGCCCGAACCGGAAACTCCAGTGAACACGATGAGTTTTTTCTTGGGCAGTTCCACATCTATATTTTTCAGGTTGTGTTCCCGGGCACCTTTGACAATGATGGCATTGAGTTCTTTGGTGTCATGCTCTTCATTGAAGTGTTCGGTTTCAGGCTCTGGATGCAGAGTGGCAAGGGTTCCTTTCATTTATTATTTTGGCTCCTGTTCTATGGGATAGTGCCTGTTTTTTTTATAACCCGTATGTCCTGGTGGACACAACGAATAATGAAAATAGCATTATGCCGCCCCCCAACGGGCAATGGACCCGGCCTGGAACTGTAGACGGCCCAATTGGCCGGTTCTCATTGTCCATCGGGGGGGACTCTGCTGAGGTAGACTTGAATGCTACCTTTTCATATGAACGGATATGTTGGCCTGCCAATACAAAAAATTCCTTTGATGAAAGAACAGGCGTATAATCATGTCAGAAAAACATGATAATCATATCCCATGAATTGTAAAGATGGCCCCAGTCAGGCAAAAGGATATGCAACATGCGGTATGTTAATGATATTGATGGGGGGCGTTAAAGATCCTTTGAATATATTTTCAATGGGTTAAATCTGGGTGCCTTCAGGAAAATCATGTTTGAAAGTAGGCTTGATTTAATCTATCTTAAATATTTTATTAATACAATGTGGTATTTGCAGGCCGCCGATGGTCCGGGGATATTTTGAGCGCTAATGATAAACATTACAGGCTGATCAAAGATCTGCAAATTAAGAGATTTCTGCCAGCTTAATTACAAGTTATTTTCTGGTTTTTTTCATATTCACATAAAATAAATATTGATTATATGAATAAATGTTCATATAATAATTTAAAAGTCACTCCGCATTGGCCCCTCTCCAAAGTGGTCCATGTTATGAACAGGCCCTGAATATTTAACTTGCCCATGTAAATGTCTGGACACTTGCCCATATTCGCCTGTTTGGAGATACATAGCATACAAAATGCCATGTGAGCAGCCCAGAACAGGTGAAGATGGGTTGTTGACCGAATATTTACGAATTAAAGGAATGAAAATGACTAAAATCAAGGACATGAGATCGGATATCTGTCAGATTCAATGTATTCATCCAGATGCCGTGGAGCGGGTGAAGGGGAAAATGCCTGCTCCGCAGATTTTGATGGATCTTGCCGTTTTTTTTAAAATTTTTGGAGATCATACCCGTATCCGTATCCTCAATGCCCTGTACGAGGAAGAGTTGTGTGTCTGTGATCTGGTGGAAGTACTGGGCATGAAGCAATCGGCGGTATCCCACCAGCTTCGAGTCCTGCGCGGGGCCAAGGTCGTTAAGTTTCGCAAGGTGGGAAAAATGGTTTACTACAGCCTGGATGATGACCATGTGCGTGAACTTTTAAGTGATGGACTTGCGCATATTCAAGAGGATCGTGGCTGAACCCATTTTTTTATAGAGGATTTCAGGTGGTGTGGCAGGGCAATATGGGGCCAGTTGAAAATTTTTTTATGGCATTTTTTTAAATAATACATGAATATATCATCATGTATCGATTGGAGACATCATGGTTGACACAATATTTAATATCATAACAGCATGGTGGGGCATTCTTTTGGAATCCTCTCCATTTATTTTGTTTGGTTTTCTCATTGCAGGCTTGCTCAAGGCATTTATTCCCAATGATTTTATCCAGAAACATCTGGGGCAGGGGAAAACCTCAAGTGTGCTTAAAGCATCGCTGTTTGGTGTGCCCATACCCCTTTGCAGCTGCGGGGTGATTCCTGCGGCGGCGGGATTACGGGAGCAGGGGGCAAGTAAGGGAGCCACTGCCTCCTTTCTGATTTCCACACCGGAAACGGGGGTAGATTCCATTGCGGTGACCTATGCCCTGCTGGATCCTGTGATGACGGTTATCCGGCCGGTGGCGGCATTTTTTACTGCGCTCATCACCGGCATCGGAGTGAACCTGCTCGATAAGGCACCGCCAACGCCTGAACCCACGCCTTTTACCATGGCACCATCCTCACCATCATGCGGATGCGGGTGTGGATCTCAAAAGAAAGAAAAGAAAACCATTGGGATGAAGTTAAAGGAGGGCATGGGGTTTGCCTTTGGGGATCTTCTGGTGGACATCGGCCCCTGGCTGCTGGTGGGCATTGGCCTTGCAGGGGTGATCACCGTGTACATTTCTCCCCATTTCATTGAAGCATATCTGGGGGACGGGCTTTTTTCCATGCTCGTCATGATTGCCCTGTCCACCCCCCTTTATGTGTGTGCTACTGCATCCACTCCCATTGCGGCAGCCCTGGCTTTAAAGGGACTTTCACCCGGGGCTGCCCTGGTATTTCTCCTGGCAGGACCGGCCACCAACGTGGCCACCATCACCGTGGTGTCAAAATTACTGGGGAAAAAAACCATGGTAATTTACCTGTCGGCCATTGTAATATGCTCCCTGGTGATGGGATTGCTGGTCAATGAAATCTATGGATTTCTGGGATTGGATATTACCTCCTGGGTTCAGTCGCAGACCCATGAACACCATGGCCCTGTGGCCATATTGGCAGCTGTAACACTGGTGTTTCTTATTTTAAAACCCCTGGTGAAAAGGCTTGTAATTAAGCCCAGCCACAAGGGATGCAGTCATTGTTAAGTTAAGCTGTTAAACATATTGACCAGCGCACCATCCCGAAGACCAGGCCCATTGTAAATTATACCCCCCCAGCCAACCGGTGACATCCAGCACCTCACCGGTGAAAAAGAGGCCCTTGACCTGACGGGCCTCCATGGTTTTTGAGGAAATCGCATCACAGTCCACCCCACCCAGGGTCACCTCTGCTGTGCGGTATCCTTCGGTGCCGCCGGGTTTGAGCTGCCATTGGTGAAGGCTGTGGGCAATGGCTCTGAACTTATTATGGGAAAGGGCGTGCAGGGTTTGATCTGCCACCGATTCATTCACCATGGCTGCCACCAGTCGTTTGGGCAGGAAATCCGCCAGCAGGGATTTTACCCTTCTTTTGGGGGATGTTGACTGGGCCTCTTTTAAGGTTTGTTCAAGATCCATGTCCGGCAGCAGGTTAATGGTCACCTCTTCCCCGGGATGCCACAGGGAAGAAATCTGGAGAATGGCCGGGCCACTCAAGCCTCTGTGGGTAAAGAGGATGTTTTCCCGGAAGCGGTGCTGCCCCACCATCACCGTGGCATTCACACTGATGCCGGGCAGATCTGATAATTTTGCCTTGTCCGGCGGTTGCAGGGTAAACGGTACCAGGCCGGCCCGGGTGGGCCACACCTTGATGTTAAACTGTTCGGCAATGCGATAGCCCAATGGCGTGGCCCCGGCCCCGGGAATGGAAAGCCCCCCCGTGGCCACCACCAGGGATTCACCTTGGAATACTCCACGATTTGTTGAAATTGAAAAGCCCCTTGATTCTATTTGGCTTATTTTATCAATGGTGATCCCCAGCTGGACGTCCACTTTGGCCTCTTTACACTCCTTTAAAAGCATTACCATGATGTCTTCACTGCTGTTGTTGCAGAAAAGCTGCCCATGATCCCGTTCATGATAGGGGATGTGGTGGGCGTTTATCATCTCCAGGAAATCCCATTGGGAAAAACGGCTCAGGGCTGATTTTACAAAATGAGGGTTATGGGAGATGAAATTCTCTGCATCCACCCCGGTGTTGGTGAAATTGCAACGCCCCCCGCCGGACATGAGAATTTTACGTCCCGGCCGTTTGCCATGGTCCAGTACCACCACCCGGCGGTTACGTCTTCCCGCTGCCATGGCGCACATCAGTCCCGATGCGCCGGCCCCGATGATGATTACCTCTTTGTCTGTCATAAACCGTTTCCTGAATGTTTTTCAAAAATTGGGGGATTTACCCTGTAATTTACCCGATGATCTGGCATATATAACATAGAACCTTATGTTTCAGAACTGGAATTATACATGGAAAAACGTTATGCTTGTCCCTGAAATGGCCCATGATGTGATCAAGCCCATTTTATAAGTTGGATTTACTGGCCTGATCCCATTCCAGAATGGCAGATCTTATTATCAAGCCCTCATGGTACAGCGGTGTCTGGATCAGGATTACCCTATAATCATTAGCTCAAGAGGAATTAAATGGCTGAATTGAAACTTTATATGACCCCCACCTGTCCCTATTGCAAAAAAGTACTTAATTTCATGAATGAAAATAATATTTCCATTCCCCTGGCAGATCGGGATTTTTCCCCTGAAAATCGACAGGCCCTGCTTGATATCGGTGGTAAGGCCCAGGTACCCTGTCTTGTTATAGATGGAACTGCCCTGTATGAGTCCGACGATATAATTGAATGGTTGAAGAAGAATAAATAATTCATGGCTCCTAAGTTCTCATTTTTCATACTACATGTGTTGGTTTCAATTTTTAAGAAATACATTATGTGGTGGTAAATTGGAGAACTTATGACTGGCGAGTAAATAACTGGCGTTGACAATCTTGTTATGCCCGTGATATTTCACAAAAACCAGTGCAAAACGCTATGGTAGGCTGGGGGAGCCGGTGAAAATCGGCTGAGAGGAGACTTATATGTGTCTCGACTCCTGGAACCTGATCCAGATAATTCTGGCGAAGGAAAGTCTTTTTCTTGTTTTCCTCCCCCGTTCCCTTCCTTTGGGTTTTTAATATAACGGTCATGTCCTGACGGACACAACTCATTATGAAAAAGCAGTCGCTGTTAGTATTCAGTGCCTGCTTTTTCATATGACGGGTATGTCCCAGTGGACACAACGAATATTGAAAATGCTATCATGCCGCCCCTCCGAGGGGCAATTGGCCCGGCCCGGAACCGTAGACGGCTCAATGGGCCGGTTCCTATTGCCTTCCGGTGGGCTGTGCTGAGGTGGCCTGAAAGGTTTCTTTTTTAATAAACGATTATGTCTGCCTGCCGATACAATGAATGATGGGTTGTAAACGCGGAGCCAAATGGCATGATGCTGTTCCCAACGGTCACCCGTTCCGCTAGTGGACCGTCGACAGCTTGTGTTTTCATCAGGTTTGAGGGGTGTATGCTTAAAATTTCAGGTGCAGCAAAAACATATGGGGAACAGCCCATTTTTTCCCAGTTCTGCCTGACAGTGGGGCAGGGGCAGTTCAATGTCCTTGTGGGGCCTTCGGGCTGCGGTAAAAGTACCCTGTTTGATGGACTCACCCATGTGGTAAGTCTGGACCGGGGAGACATTTCCTGGAAGGGAATCCCTTTGCCCCATCTGGGTAACCACGCCGCTTACATGCAGCAGAAAGATCTGCTTCTTCCCTGGTTTTCCCTGCTTGACAATGCCCTGCTGCCGGCAAAAGTTGGAAAATCTTCCATACCTGAAATGACGGCAATGGCAAAATCCCTTTTTAAGCGCATGGGACTTGCCGGTTATGAAAACTATCTGCCCCATGAAGTGTCCGGGGGCATGCGCCAGCGGTGTGCCCTTGTGAGGACACTTATGTTTAATAGGGATCTGATCCTTCTGGATGAACCCCTGTCCGCCCTGGATGCCATCACCCGGCGACGGCTGCAGTCCCTTCTTCTTTTACTTCAGACGGAATTTGACAAGACCATTCTCATGATCACCCATGACATTGAAGAAGCACTGCTTCTGGCCGATGAAGTGTATCTGCTCAGTCCTTCCCCCATGGAGATTACCCAGCGGTTTGTGCTGGATCAGAAAAAACCCCGGAAATTTAATGATCCCGGGCTTATGGCCATTAAGGAACAGGTGTTGGTACAGCTGGAGGGGAAAGAGCTGTGACTGCGTCTGATTATCTTTCCATGGCCCTGGTGGTGCTGATTCTGGGGGTATGGGAGGGGGCCACCAGGTTCATGGACATACCGGTGTTTATCCTTCCGCCCCCGTCTGTTATTCTGATCACGGCGGTGACCCGGGCCTCACTGATTCTTCCCCATGCGGCCATTACACTTCTTGAAATTGTTCTGGGAATCTTGCTGGCCCTTTGCACGGCTGTGCCCCTTGCCACTTTGATGTTTGCCAGACCGGCACTGGAAAAGGCCCTGGCTCCCTTTTTGGTGGCATCCCAGGCTGTTCCTGTTTTTGCCCTGGCACCGCTTCTGGTGGTGTGGCTGGGATATGGCATTGCCTCCAAGGTGTTCATGGCCTGGATTATTATTTTTTTTCCCATCACGGTGAGTCTGCTGTCGGGCTTGAAAAACTGTGATCCCGCCTATCGGGTGCTGTTCCGGCTCATGGGGGCTTCTTTTTATGACACCTTCATGCTGCTTTACTGGCCCTGGGCACTGCCCCAGTTTTTTTCCGGTCTCAGAGTGGGGGTATCTGTGGCCACCATCGGCGCGGTTATCGGTGAATGGGTGGGTGCCCAGCAGGGCCTGGGTTTTCTCATGATTCAGTCCAATGCCCGTCTCCAGGTGGATCTGGTGTTTGCCGCCATTCTCTGGTTGTCTGCCATGGGACTTGGCATGTGGACCCTGGTGGGATTTGTGGAGAAAAAAGTTGTTAAATGGAAACCGATAAATAATTAAGGATAGAAAATCATGAAAAAAGTATTTTGCACATTTATGCTTGTGGTATCATTATTGTTTACCCCACCACTGTGGGCATCGGAGAAAGTAACCCTCATGCTGGACTGGTTTCCCAATGTGGACCATCTGCCCATTTATGTGGCCCAGGAATTGGGTTATTTTGCCGATAACGGCATTGACGTGGAGATCATTACCCCTTCAGAAACCGCAGATGCCCTGAAGCTGGCAGCCTCGGGCAACGTGGATATGGCAGTGTCCTATCAGCCCCAGACCATCATTGCCGCAAGCCAGGGACTTCCCGTAAAGGCTGTGGCCCCCCTGGTGATGCATCCTCTGACCACCCTGCTTTTTCTGGATGGCAAGGGCATAAAAACCCCCGCCGACCTTTCCGGTAAAAAAATTGGTTACACCGTCCCAGGACTTATGGATGTACTCTTAAAAGCCTTTGCAGACATTAATCTGGTGAAGGATTACACCCCCATAAATGTGGGATTCACCATTCTGCCGGCCCTTGTCTCCAATCAGGTGGATGCTGTCATGGGTCCCTTTAAAACCTATGAAACCGTGGGTATGGCCCAGCAGGGGTACACCGCCGGATTTTTTGAGCTGGAAAAATGGGGTATCCCGGATTATGAAGAGCTTATCTTTGTCTGTGGTCCCAGGGCTCTGGCGGATAAATCACAGGCCATTCATGGATTTGTAAAGGCGGTGGATAAAGCCCAGGCCTATACAAGGGTCAATTCAGAAAAAGCCCTGGCCCTGTATCTGACAGCGGTGCCCCAGGCCGATAAAATCATGGAAACCGATGCCTTTGAACTCACCCGTCCTTACTTTGCTGACAGTCAGGCCCACGATGTTGTGAAATGGCAGACCTTTGCTGATTTTGCCCTGGATCATGGACTCATTACCAATAAGGTTGATGTGAACGAATTGATCCATATATGGAAGTAAATATCCGGCCGGCACTACATTTTCATTTATTAACACTTATTTGAAATCTATATTCAGGCCTTTTCAAGGTATAGGGGAAAAAACATGGTACAGCAAACTATGAACACATATCACAGAGTCTTGACCATCGCCGGTTCTGATAGTGGTGGTGGTGCCGGTATCCAGGCAGATATTAAAACTTTTTCGGCCCTTGGCTGTTTTGGCATGTCTGTTATTACTGCGCTGACTGCTCAGAACACACGTGTGGTCACAGATATTTTACCGGTGCCGCCGGAATTCATCGCCGCCCAGATGGATGCCGTTCTGGAAGATATCGGGGTGGATGCCGTAAAAATTGGCATGCTCCACTCCCCGGAGGTTATTGAAACCGTGGCAGAAAAACTTGTTCAGTGGAAATGCCCCAATGTGGTGGTGGATCCTGTGATGGTGTCCAAAAGTGGTGATAAACTTCTTCGGGAAGATGCGGTGAAGGCATTGAAACAGACCCTGATTCCCCTGGCCACTCTGATTACCCCCAATCTGCCTGAAGCCTCGGTGCTGCTGGATCGACCCGTTGAAACAGCCGGGGATATGTCCGGGGCCGCCCAGGATCTTGCAGAACTTGGATGTGTCAATGTACTTGTCAAGGGCGGTCATCTGATCGAAGAAAACAGCGGTGATCTCTTATTTGATAAAGAGAATAAGGCCATGATTCACCTGCCCGGGGAGCGCATTGACACCAAAAATTCCCACGGAACCGGATGTACCCTGTCTTCGGCCATTGCCGCCAATCTTGCCCGGGGTATGGTCCTGGAACCGGCGGTGAAAATGGCCAAGGTTTATATTACCCATGCCCTCCGGGCCGGTGCAGAGTATCAGACCGGCAGGGGCCATGGCCCGGTGCATCATTTTTATAAATTCTGGTCCTGATGCATCTATGCCAACATGTCCTGGCGGATACTTAATTCTCTATTGAATCTGGATTTGATGGGATTTTTTTATAAAAAAAGGGATCTTGGTCACAGCCTGGACCCGCCCCCACCCCAAATGACCCCAGCCCAAGGTGGCCCATGTTGTGACAAAACCATCATTCTGCATTGGCGGAATCTGCAAGTTTATTGGTGGGATCTCCCTCGCTGACCATTTGTTCCAGAATTAATTTTTCCTTTTCCAGGGGTAGCCGTCCGGTCATGCTTGCCTTTCCCACAACGGTGCCATGCTGATTGGTGAAAACGGCCTCGGCTTCTGCCCGGCCGTTTTCCTGGATATCGGTGATGGTGACCCGGCATTGAACGGTATCATCAAAATACACTGGACCTAGAAATTTAAAGTTCATCCCCGTGGCCAGCCACCCCACCTGCCCCCCGAATTCGCAGATCATGCCGCCGATGAGAAGTCCATGGCAGATGAGGTCATTGAATCCCTTGGTGTCGGTCCATCTGGTATCGTAATGTACGGGATTATAGTCCCGGGTGAGATCTCCGAAGAGCATGGTTTCGGCTTCTGTGAATTTTCTTGTACAGGTGAATTCATCGTTTGTTTTAAGGCCTGTAATGGCTTTTTTTCGCATTGGATTTGTCATGGTCAGCGTTTAAAGACTCCCTGGTGCCCGGTAAGAAGTTCAGGCTGAATGTGCTGCCACCTTCGCTGGATTCTAAAACCGGTTTTAAATATTTGGCCATCACCCTGTTTTTACCTGTTTGGCCCTGCTTGCACAGTATTCGTATGCTATGCAGTTCCCAATATGGGGCAATGGCCAAGCATTTATATTGGTAACCTGGATATCTGTGACTTGTCTAAATATTTTCAATATTTTAAGTGGGTTCCGGCATACGCCGTTTTGTCAGAGTTGTCGACTGAGAATAACTCAAGTACAATGGCATGTCAATGATCGCCTGTTCTTCATTGGGATGTTTAGGTACAGGCTTAGCTTTGCCTGCTTAAGGTAGACCTTTGAAACGGCTATGGCAAACAGATAATCTGCTGACTATTCTGGGATCAATGCTGAAAAAATCTTGATTATTCCAGAATTGATGCCAGAATGGTCAGTGTTGGATAAACTTCTGCTCATTGGTGGTTTCCCAGAACCATTTCTGGAAGGAACTACCGAAGGAACTACCCGATTTTATAATCGGCTGAAGATGGGATGCTGGCCGAATATTTCCGCCATTTACATCAATAATCATATCAAATCAGGGAATAAAAACATTGAACAACACAGTACACAGCAATACCTTTTCCGGCTTTCTCAGTGGAGCGGTGGCTTTTCTCATCTGGGGTCTGTGCCCCATTTATTGGAAGGTGCTGGCAGAGGTGCCAGCCATTGAAACCATCACCCACCGGGTGGTCTGGTCGTTTTTATTCCTTGTTCCCGTTATTTTCATGCAGGGGAAATGGCCTGAATTTTTTCAGGTGCTCCGGGAGCCCCGTAAAATTGCTATTCTTTGCTTCACCACCCTTCTTGTGGCATCCAACTGGCTGCTCTTTATCTGGGCTGTCAACAACAATCATATCCTTGAAACCAGTCTTGGTTACTACACCAATCCCATTGTTAACGTGGTCTTTGGGGTAATTATTTTGCGGGAACGGCTCAATAAATCCCAGGGTATTGCCGTGGGTCTGGCTGTTATGGGAGTGCTCTATCTCACCTTTCAATATGGACGGTTTCCCGCCATTGCTTTAACCCTTGCCTTTACCTTCAGTCTCTATGGGCTGCTGCGTAAAATACTTGGTATCAATGCGGCCGTGGGGCTCTTTATTGAGACCCTGCTGTTAACTCTGCCGGGCATTGTCTATCTGGTGTGGCTGGAAAAACAGGGTACCGGCTCCTTTGGTCACATGGGATTCTCCATTGATTTCTTTCTCATGGGTACGGCCTTTTTAACGGCACTGCCCCTTATGCTGTTTAACATTGCCGCCAATCGTATTACCCTTACGGCCGTGGGATTTCTCCAGTACATTGCACCGTCCGTTACGCTGCTGCTTGCAGTATTTCTTTATCATGAACCCATGTCCCGGCATCAATTGGTGGCCTTTATATTTATCTGGTCCGCCCTTGCCATTTACAGTGTAGATTCCATTAAAATTTATAAAAAACAGCGCATCCCACGGGGGCAGTAACTCCTTATAATCGGGAGAGAGGGCTTGACACAGGGGCCTTTAATAGATAAATCTCATGACCCGGACGCATTCCCATTTTTTAGGTTTGACGTTTAATATAAGGATGAGAGGATACGCATGAAGAATGTTGATCAATCAATTTCGTTATCAATGATGGCCGATATCTCCTGGATTCCCCTGATACAGTCCGTTGTTGAAAATGCTGCCCCTGTGTACGGTCTGGACCGCAGAAAAACAATGATGCTCACCATTGCGGTGGAAGAAATTGTGGCCCACCTGGCAGGAGTTTCCCCGGGAACCCGTATTGATTTTTGTCTTGAACCGGGGGGATGGCATGTTCTGGGAAAATTTTCTTTTAAGGCCGACCCGTCTGACCTATGGGCCATGAACCTTGTGACAAAAACAGATATCCAGGAAGACATGGAGCATCTTGGATTACTTGTGGCCTCCAGAGCTGTGGATGGATTTACCCTGAAGTTTGAAGGGGATACCCTGTATTTAACCTTGAGAAAAGACCTCGATTATCCCGTTATCACACCTGAAACCATGGTACCGGCAGAGATCCGGGGGCAATTGACCATTGTCCGGGAGCCAGAACCGGAGCTGATTAAATTTGCCTGCGTTAAAACTCTGGGATGCTATTTACCTGATGCGGTGCCCCAGTTTTTTATTACTCCGGGCAAGGTAGTTGACATGGTTGAACAAAAAGATCTTCATCTTGCTGTGGCCGTGGATGAAACAGGTACCCTGGCCGGAATGATCTGCTGGCAGGCACCTTCTGAAAAAGGTATCAGCTTTTTTGGACCCTATGTGATTGCCGAAGATCATGGAGTGGGAGAATTTCTGACCACCCATTTGATCAACACCGTTGCCCGAACCAGGGCCATGGGCCTGTTCAGTGATCTGGCCACCCCCGATCTTTCCACAAATAATTTTGAATCCCTGGGTCATTTGAATCTTATCCAGAAGGATGGTGGAAAAAGACAACAGGACGTCTGGTATCGTCATCTGAAAGAAGATATGGGGGCCTCTGTGTGGGTTCACAGTTCCTATGCTGAGTTTCTCAAAAAGGTATATGAACAACAGGTTCTCATGCGGGATCTTAAATCCATTGAAGAGCAGGGGGAGCATGTTCCACAACGATCAGTTTTTTCAGTACAGCTCAGGCCTGAAGCAGGGAACGCCACCCTTTTCCCCATGGTGACTGGTGCAGATGCTGCTCAATGTATTACCCGCCATGTTGAAATGCTGCATCGGGAGAAGTTTTCCAACATCTTTATCCGCATTGACCTAGCCTATGGATGGCAGGCCGCCATGGGTAAAGTGATTATGGATAATGGATTTGTGCCCAGACTGGTACTGCCCTATGGCGGTAAATCTGATATTTTGGTGTTTCAGCATGCATAACATTGATTTTACCCACCTTGTTCCCAGTTATATCCAGGCCTTTGAGACCTATTATCCAAGCAAGCCTGATCCAGAGCTAATGCGCCTTTACGGTGTGGATCATCTCCATCGACTGAACAACAATGAAAATGCCCTGGGGCCTCCCCCGGAGGTGACCAGGGTTCTGGAAACCTTTGCCCCAATGACCGTACCGGTCTATCCCAATGGTGATTGTTTTGATCTTCGCCGTTCCCTGGCAAAACGGTTTAACAAGGACGCGGAGCAATTTTTAGTGGGCAACGGCTCCTGCGAGGTCATTGCCTCGGTGATCAAAGCGTTTTGTGAAAAAGGGGACAATATCATCACAGCGGATAAAACCTTTGCCGTCTATGAGTGGGTGGCTGAGTTTTCCGGGTTTGAAGCACGCTTGATTCCCCTTAAAGACAACGCTTTTGATCCCCAGGCCATGCTGGATGCCATGGACCGGCACACCAAGATCTTATTTGTGTGCAATCCCAATAACCCCACAGGTACCTACTGGGACAGGCAGACCATGAAGGCCTTTCTGGACGCCGTGGACAACCGTGCCATGGTGGTCATTGACGAGGCCTATTGTGAATATGTGGAAAATGAAGATTTTCCCAACGGTATGACCTTGGTGGATGAATATTCCAATGTGGTTGTCTTTAGAACTTTTTCCAAGATGTATGCCCTGGCATCCCTGCGTATTGGATACCTGTGTGCCCATGGTGATATTGTGGATTTCATAAGACGGACCCACGTTGTCTATTCGGTGAATACACTGGCCCAGAAAGCAGCTGTTGCAGCCCTGACCAATGATGGTTCCTTTATCCGGGCTACCCGGAAAATGGTCACCGATGCCAAGGCACTGCTGTGCCCTTTTTTTGATGAACTGGGGCTTAATTATAAGTGTGGTCAGGGTAATTATCTCATGGTGAAGGTTCCGGTTTCAGATACCCTCATGTATCGAAAATTGATGAAAAAAGGGATTATGGTACGCACCATGACAGACTTTCGTTTCCCAGACTGGATACGCATAAGTCTGGTTCAGCAGCCGGTGATGGAGGAGTTCTGTAATGCCTTTGCCGATGTCTTGAATGAAAGCATATGAGGGTTGCAGTGAAAGGTGAATTTTTAAATTTGGCAGTGGTCACAGGTGAGGTGGCCTCTGATTCAGGAGAAGAGGATATTCATGGCCATAATTGATAAATCATTGAACATGGGAAAAGGCAAGGTATTGACTGTGCTGTTTGGCCTTGGTGCTCCTGCCATGGTATCTATGTTTTTCCAGAACCTTTACGCCCTGGTGGACACGGTTTTTGTCTCCTGGCTTGGCACCATTGAACTTGCGGCCCTTTCCCTGTCTGTGCCCATGCTCTATCTTGCCATGGCCGTTGCAAAGGGGGTAGCCGTGGGATCAACCATTCTCATGAGTCATGCAAGGGGGGCAGATGACATTGACAGAGCAGACATGATCACCAGATCCTGTCTGCCCTTTGCTCTTGTTCTCCTTTTCCCCTTCTGCCTGCTTGTTTTCCCCGGGGTGAACGAATTTATTTTCGGGTGGTTTAATGTGGATAAGGAGGTGCTTGAAGAGGTTAAGAAATTCATGTTCTGGCTGGGGTGGAGCTTTCCGGCCATGGGGTTTGCCATGATATGCGAGGGTGTTTTTTTGAGCCATGGTGATTCCCGAAACCCCATGAAGGCAATGATCCTTGGCAATATTATCAACATGGCCCTGGACCCCTTTCTTATCTTTTTTTGTAAAATGGGCATTGCCGGTGCGTCCCTTTCCTCTTTGATTGGGTGGGCTGTTTCCGGTTTGTTCATGTGGTTTACACTTAAACGCCAGGGAATAGTAAGGCCTCGGTGTGTCTGTACTCCCGGGGAGCTTGGGATCTGGAAGGATATAGGTATTCTGGGTGCTCCCATGGCCATTGCCATTTTTATTATGCCCATATCCGTGATCGGTTTAAACTATGTACTTACGCCCTTTGGCCCTGCCTATGTTGGGGCCTGGGCGCTTTCTGCCCGTATGGAACAGATGATTATTCTGCCTCTTTACGGTCTTTCCTGTTCACTGATTCCCTTTACCGGTTTTAATCTGGGGGCTGGGAATTCTGATCGTATTCGTGAGGCGGTAAGGATTTCGCTCATGGTCTGTTATGGAATGCTTTTACCCGTGGGAGTATTGCTGTGGTTTAATGCACCATTTGTGATCGGGCTGTTCTGTCCAGGCAGTGAAGTTATCGAGCTTTCTTCCTATGCATTCCGGGCATCCTTACTGGGATATTGGCTGGTACCGGTGGAACTTATTGTTATAGGCCTTGCCCAGGGGTTGGAGCTTCCCCGGTATCCCCTGATCATCAATGTGGCCCGTCTGCTCCTTTTGAGGCTGCCCCTGGCGTTTCTGCTCGGGTATGTCTGGGGTGGTAAAGGTGCCTATATCAGTCACGCCCTGGCCATGATGGTCACAGGTACGGTGAGCATTTTTATACTGCGTCATTTACTCATACTTTCTGACAGGTCATGTGCCCATGCCAATTCTTAGCCTGCTACGCAGTCCCAAACAGGTAAAGATTATGCACGGCCCAAACATTTACATGATCGTGCTGAATATTTATAGTGTAACTTTCAGACCTTAAAGGATTTAAACATGCTCTATCTTATTTTCATTGTTCTGATACTTATATTGATACTTGTTCTGGCCGAGGTTAAAGCCCGCAGACACTATTTCCAGGTGCACGGTGTCCCCTATGTCCACAAACAAATTGAAGAGTACCCCTACAATGAATTCATCGAAGAGTGCGGCCCCCCTCTGCACTGGAAACTCAAATCCGGTTATGGCAAGGGCCAGATGCACATCAACAGTCTGGGGCTGAGATCCCCGGAACCCCAACCCGGAAAGAAACGCATCTGGGTAATAGGGGAATCTGATTTTTTCGGCCCCAAGCTGGTCCGGGAAGAGGCAGCATGGTTCAAGGTGCTCCAGGAGCTGCTTGACAGTTCCGGCCATGATTTTCAAGTAATGAACGCATCGGTCATCGGCTACAATATTGCCCAGAGTGCTGAACTTCTGACCTCCCTTCCCATTGAAAAAGGCGATATTGTACTTGTCCGACCCAATACCAATGATGTCTCCATTGCGTATATCAAGGGCAAGGCCTGGACGGAGAACGATTCTTGGCCCATTGATTTCGTGCACAGGCTGCAGCGGAAAAAGGCCTGGTATCTCAAACTTATGGACAGAAGCTGCCTGGGCATGTTTTTGAGACGAAAATTTTCAAAGGACGAGGACCGATCCAAGGCCTTTAAACCTGCACCCGGGTTTCAATGGGAGCGATTGCTGGCCTACGAGAAGGACAAGGTTTCTTCCATGGTGGAATTTGCCCAGAAAAAGGGGGCGGAGGTGGCCTTTTTCAGTCTTGCCACAAGCTATGGAACAACGGTTAAACCGGAGGATGAGGCTAAACTTTCAGCCATCCAGTCCAACTGGGAGGGGCTGGTCAAGGGCTGGAGTCAGTATCAGTTCGGCATTGTAGATGATTGTGTCAAACGCATCGGCATCCCCATGGGCCTGCCTTTTTTGCAACTTTCCCCATACATCTGGAACCATCCAAAACGCTATCTGCTCTTCCTTGACCTGGTCCATTTCAATCAAGAGGGCCACGGGGTTCTGGCCCAGGCCCTGTATGCAGAGCTTGTGAAAAACAAATTACTCACCCAGAAAGGAGAATGATGGGACTGGACCGATTGATCAAACATCTGAAAGCTGAAAAAAAGGTTATCGAAACGGATCAGGATGCAGTTGTGGCCTTGTTTCGGGATGAAGATGCCCTGGGGGTTTCCCTTCTGTATTATGAAATTTACGGAGATTCCTTTCCGGTTGAACATGTCTATGATCCAGCTCAGGTAAAGCTGCGAAATCGCACCGACGAACAGCATACCCTGGTGGCCAGAACCACCAAGGGTGATATCGTCGGCATGGCCGGCCTGTTCTGCCAGGCTCCCAACCAGAAGGTGTATGAGGCAGGCCAGCTCATGTTGATGAAATCCTATCGTCACACCCGGGTGGCGGCAGAGCTTGGCCGGTCAGCCCTTGGAACATTGCCCGAAACTCTGGGTTTATCGGCAGTTTTTGTGGAAGCGGTGTGTAACCATCCAGTATCCCAGGCCATGGCCCACAAGCAGGGATTGCGCGCCACAGGGCTTGAGATCGAATGCATGCCTGCCAGGGTTTACGCAAAGGAGGGAGGGGTTGTCCGTAATGTCTCCCTGCTACTGATGTTTAAGGTTCTAAAGGATAATGGCGTTTCAGTGTACCTGCCCCAACCCTACGTTGAATTCATGATTCAGCTTTACGGGCAACTAGGGCTGGAACGTAAAAACCTGGCCGGTGAAGCCCCTGCCGGAGCCACCGATTCCGACGTTTTTCTGCTGCCCGATGCAGGAATTGCCCGGATCACAGTAAAAAAAGCCGGTACTGATTTCAACCGGGTGATTCAGGATATCGAGGCCAGGGCAGGCAAACAATCGCTTGTCCAGGTTTATCTAAACCTCGGAGACCATGCCTGTCCCCGGGCTGTGGACCTGCTGCGTGGACAGGGTTATTTCTTGGGTGGATTACTCCCGCTTTGGTTTGAAAGTGACGCCTTGATCATGCAAAAGCTTCCCAGGGAGCCTGACTGGAATGGGCTGCATCTCCATGACAGAGAGGCTGAAAAAATGAAAGATTACATCCGTCACGATTATAAGGTTGTCACCCGCTTATAGGGCGGCCAAGCGAAGCAAAAGATTTCCTGCCACCCGGCGGCGGTGGCAGGCGCTTGCCCTGACATCGCTGATGGGATTTACTGCGGACCGGGCCAGGGCAGCCGCATGATTCAAATTTTTCAGGGTGAGTTCTTTACCCACAAGGGCCTTTTCCGCCTCCCGAGTCCTGACAATGGTGGGCCCCACACTGCCCCAGGCGAGTCTTGCCTCTTCCACAACACCTCCATGAACCTTTAAAAGGGCGGCAAAACTGACTACGGCGATGGCCAGTGCCCTTCGCTGACCCACTTTTTCAAAATGGTGAACATTGCACCCATGGGGAAGGGGAATAATGATTGAGCCAAGGATTTCTTTATCTGACAGCAACGTTCTACCCGGTCCCTGGATAAATTTATCCAGGGAAAGGATGCGGTTGCCTTTATCCGAATAAAGCGACACCCGGGCATCCAGGAGATGGAGTGCCGGCAGAGTATCTCCTGCCGGGGAAGCTGTGCAGATATTACCACCCAGGGTTCCCATGTTGCGAATGAGGGGGGAGCCCAGGGTGGAAATGGCGGTGTGAAGAATGGGCAGATGTTTAAGGATAAGGTCGTTTTTCAGCAGCTCCGTAAGGGTGACTCCAGATCCGATGCGGATTTCATCCCGGGATTTTTCAATGGTTTTCAGCGCATTAATTTTTTCCAGGCAGACCACGGCAGACGGTTGCTCTGGGCTGACCCCCAGCCGAACCAGCAGATCTGTGCCCCCGGACATAATTTTGAAATCCGGCTGGTCAAGGAACATCTCCCACATATCTTCAAGGGTTTCCGGTAAAAGGGTGATCATGATTTCATCTCCTGCATGATTTCAGCTGCATCTTCCACGGCGTCCACGATCTTGTGGTAGCCGGTACAACGACAGATGTTGCCGGAGATGGCTTTGCGGATCATTTCACGGTCCGGCATTTTTTCATTCTCCAGCAGTTCCGCCGCCGTCATGATCATGCCCGGTGTGCAATAGCCGCATTGCACAGCTCCCTTTTCGGCAAAGGATTGCTGCAGGGGATGGGGAACGTCGTCCGTGGCAAGCCCTTCAATGGTGGTGACCTTCCGGCCATGGAGCTGGGCTGCCAGCATGAGGCAGGACAGCTTGGTCACACCGTCTATCCACACGGCACAGGCCCCGCATTCTCCCGATCCGCACCCCTCTTTGGGGCCGGTTATACCGCAGTTTTCCCGGAGCAGGTCCAGGGCACGCATGGAGCCGTCCACAGAAAACTGGACCTGTTTACCGTTGAGTTCAAATTTTATATTCATGATCTATCCTCTTTGTTCCATCCAGTGCCGCAAGTACCCGTTCCTGGGTAAAAGGTGCATGATCCATGGGCAGCCCGGCATGGGCCATAGCCGATGCCACCGCCGGCAATGGAGCGTTCATCCCCACTTCCCCGATACCCTTCATGCCAAAGGGTCCGGAGTGTTCAATGGTCTCCACGGCATGGGATTCGATGTCGGGCAAATCCAGCGATGTGGGCAGGATATATGTAGAAAAATCCTTGGTTTCAAGCAGGGCCTCCCGGGTCTTGACCTCTTCAAAAAGGGCATAACCCAGCCCCTGGGCTGTGGCCCCCTGAACCTGCTGTTCAAACACCTGGGGATTGAGCACCCGGCCGCCATCGGTGAAGGCCAGGTAATCATGGACGTTGATTTCTCCTGTGAGTTCATCCACCTCCACACGGGCAAGATGGGCGGCAAAGGGATAAATCAGGTGGGGAAATCCAAGTTTGAAGGTTTCTCCTCCCATGGGCATTTCAGGTGTCGTTGGCATGAGGTACTCGGCCATGGAAATCCGGTCGTCTGGCATCATCATGCCTGCAAGATCAACCAGGGAGACATCCCGGCCCGAGGGCAGATGACGAACCCCCCCGGGAATCATGGCAAAGCCGGAACCGTCGTCAACAAGGAGCATAAGGGCTGCCCGGTTAAACAGCTTGTCCCGCAGGGCTTCGCATGCCTTGATCAGGGCCTTGCCATAGGTATAGGTGGTACGCCCGGCCGTTGCCGATCCAGAGGGATGGGTTCTGTCGGTGTCCGGCTGGATCAGCTCCATTGTCTCCCGACGCTGGCACAGGATTTCACCGGCTATCTGTACAAAGGTGGAGGCATTGCCCTGGCCCATGTCACTCACCCCGTTATAAACCCGGATGAATCCAGATGGGGTCAGTTTCACCTTGGCAATGGCATAATCGGCCAATCCCCGACCATAACCCATGCCATTGAAAACAGCGGATATACCCACGCTGCGGCGCTTGAATGGCGGAGCTGCTGCAATCCATTTTTTTCGGGTTTTCCACAGGGGATGGTCGGAGAGTCGTGACAGGCATTCATCCATGCCCGTTGAATGGGTCATGGTTACGCCTGCACAGTTTCTGTCACCGCGAACCAGAGCGTTTTTTCTTCGCAGTGCAAGGGGATCCATGCCAATCTTTGCGGCCAGCCGGTCCATCATTCCCTCAAAGGCAAAGCAGACCTGGGCCACGCCAAAGCCCCGGAAGGCACCGCCAATGGGATTATTGGTATAGATACAGCGCCCTTTGGATTCCATGTTGGCAATGCGGTAGGGTCCCCCGGCATGTTCCAGACCCAGGGCCATGATCTCCACACCCAGATGGGCATAGGCACCGGTGTCGTAATCAAGCTCACATTGAAGGGCAACAAGGGTTCCGTCCTTTTGGGCACCCAGTTTGTAGTGCATGCGGGCACCATGGCGTTTATAGCCGGCAAGCATGCTCTCTTTTCTGTCCCACCACATCTTTATGGAACGTCCCCTTACATGCATGGCGGCAAGGGCCAGAAGACATTGGACAGTGGCACCATCCTTGCCCCCGAAGGCGCCGCCCAGGTAAGGATTTATGATATGAATTTTGTTGTGATCAAGTCCCAGAGCCCGGGCGATTTCAAAACGATCTCGAAACGGTGCCTGGGTGGAAACCGTGAGGTGAAGTATTCCATCCTTATCAAATCGGGCCACACCGTTTTCGGTTTCAATATAGGCGTGTTCCTGGACAGGGGAAAAAAAGGTCTCTTCAAGGATAATATCACAATGGGACATGGCTTCAGCCGGATCACCCTTGGTGATGGTTGCGGATTTCAGAACGTTGCCGGTTTCAAGGTCGTGGACTCGGGACGCCTTTTGTTCGAGGGCGGCATCCATGGAATCAATGATGGGAAGCGGAGTGATGTCCACCTCAATGAGTTTCAGTGCCCTGGCAAGTATCTGTCGGTTTTCTGCCACCACCAGGGCAATGGCATCACCGGCATGGCGCACCTTGGTGCCGCAGAGTACAGGCATATCCCAATACACAAAACCCTGGCGGTTGGAGCCGGGCACATCCTTGCGGGTGAGCACGCAATGAACGCCTTTCAGGGCCTCGGCCCGGGCCGTGTTCACAGAATTGATTCTGCCGTGGGGAATTCCCGCCCGAAGGGCACCGGCCCACAGCATCTCCTTTGGGTACAGATCCGAAGCAAAATGTTCTTTTCCCAGGGCCTTGTCAAGGGCATCAAAGCGGGGGGAACGACGACCTATCTCCTGTATGGATAATAAAGTATTCATAGATGAGGTTATAGAACCGGCCTTTGAGGCTGTCAAGATATAAATTGGCCGTTTTAAGACCATGATTAAATCAGCATATTCATATATAATGTGACCAAATCCGGATCATTTAACCAGGAATCGGACACGGTCCTTTAATATTTCATTCTCTTCAGGGGATACGGTATGTCCTGAATGACGGATCCTTGACACCTCAAGCACATGGCTGCCAGGGTGAACCTGCCAGTTGAACTGTGATCCGGTTACCGTCAGTGGTTGACCATCCAGATACCAGGCAAGGGTATCACCCGGGGAAACTCCTGTCACCCGGCATGCCAGCACCTCATGGTCGTCGGGGATTCGGGGGTCCATGGCCAGGTGCATGCCGTTCAGGGGTTGAATCAATCCAAATGATGGTGTATGGGGCCGGTGGGATTTTGCATATATCATTGGTGATTCCATGGGACCTTCCAGGACGGTTGTCATGCTCTGGGAAGGTTCAGTCCCCGGGAGGAACCATTCGGTTCTCATGGACCTGTTGCTAAAGGATTCCGGAAATAACCATTTTTTACGGGCAGGGGGCATGGGTTGAATGGAAATTTCACGGCGGACAAGCCGGGGACTCATGTAAAGAGGCCTGGTGTCTCTCATCTGGTTTAGCCGGGCAAAAATGCTTCTGAGCACAAAGCCCGGTCCCCGGGAGCCGGTCATGCCCCTGGTGGGGCTGCCATCCAGATTTCCCATCCACACCCCCACCGTGAAATTGCAATTATATCCCATGGCCCAGGTGTCTCTGTAATCACTGGATGTACCCGTTTTTACAGCGGTTTGAACGGGGAAGTTTAACAGACCTCCCCTCCCGAACTCCAGGGTTCTGGCCCCGGCATCGGACAATATGTGCCCCATGAGGGAGGTTATTTCCTTTGAAAAAATTTGTCGGTTATACTTGTACTTTATGGGCGTTCCTGAAACCGTACACAGGGGAATCCATCTTCCCTGGTTGGCCAGCACCGTGTACGCCTGGACCAGTTCATACAACGAGACCTCCCCATTGCCCAGGGCCAGGCCGTCCCCGTAAAAATCGGGGTGCTGGTTCAAGCTGGTGAATCCCAGGGTACGCAGGCGTGTGAGGTAATCTTCCACCCCCACAAACTGAATGGTGCGCACCGCAGGGATGTTCAATGAATTGCCAAGGGCATTGCGCAGGGTCACTGCACCATAGTGTTGCCCGCTGTAATTATGGTAGGCGTGCATTCCCATGCCCACCCTTTCGGCCAGGGGGCTGTCCTGGATCAGGGTGGCGGCGGTCCATCCTTTTTCCAGGGCCATGGCATAGACAAAGGGTTTCATGGCAGAGCCGGGTTGTCGCAGGGCCGTGACGGCATTGATATCCTGTCCATGGTTTTTTGCTTGCAGTGGTTCCGGATATTGGGCTGTTGCCTGGTGGAAGTTGTTTTCTTTTGTGTAATGCCCCACAGCCCAGGCCAGGATTTCACCGGTGCTGTGATCCACTACCAGGGCCGCCCCATTGTGAACCTTTCTATCCCGGTGGGATGCCAGGGCCGTATCCAGAAGGGTCTGTACCCGTTGCTGGAGACCACCGTCCAGGGTGGTGTGAATTTTTTTGGGATATACCCCATTAAATTGATCTGGATGATTCAAAACAAACCGGGCAAAATGCGGTGCCCTGACGGATAATGCCGGGTGTTTCAGTTCAAAGGACTGTGCTGTAATTGCCCGGCTTTGGATTGGGGTTAAGATTTCCTGGTTTTTCATTGCAGTGGCCAGACTTTTCAAGGGGCCATTTATGCGTCCGGGATGGCGGTGGAGATCATAATAATCCGGTGCCCGTACCAGAACGGCCAGGGCCAGGCTTTCCTTGATGTTCAAAGATTCCACATCCCGGTCAAAATAAAATCGGGCAGCCTGGACAATGCCCCGGCGCCGGGAGGCATATGGAACCTGGTTGAGATAAAACCATAGGATATCATGTTTATTGCTGCTCTTTTCCAGTTGCCGGGCCTCAAAGCCTTCAATCCACCGGGACCAGATTGTTCTGGGCCTGGGATGAATCAGACGCACCACCTGTTCGGTGATGGTACTGGCCCCCCTGACGGCCCTGCCTGCTCTTATGTTCTGGAACAGGGCATGGAAACGGGCCAGCCAGTCCACACCCCCGTGGTGATAAAATCGTCTATCTTCGGAAAAGATAAACGCCTCCTGAAGAAAAGAGGGAATATCATGTAAAGCCTTTTGATCATGGCGGTTCCATGTACCGGTATAGGTGGTGGTCAGGGGAATGCCGTGGCGATCCAAAATTCGGGGTTTTTTAACGATACCTGTCACATTGGATAGACAGTGGGGTAGGGGTTTCATATCCATGTGGGTTTTTATCCCCAAACACATCATGCTACCCCCCATGACCAGCAATACAGAAAATATTAAAATATTTTTCTTGGACATGACGTTCCTCAATTTGGGGTAAGGCTTGGCTTATGGCTCTTTATTTAAGAAGGCCGACAACAGACCCACCAAGGGCTGCCCCCCCGGAACATTGGGGACGAAAATACCCGCCGACGTTCCCCTTACGGTCAGGTTTGGCTTATTGCTCCACAACAAGGGTTTTTTCCACGCTTTTTCCAAACACATCAGGATCATACATCTCCAGCACCTGGGCGGGCAGGGCTGCAAAGCGTCCCCGGGCAATGGCCTGGGCCGTGTAGGAAAGTACATATTGACCCGGTGGCAGGCCATCGGCATAATACCGCACCCTGTCATGGCCCATCTCCCGGTGGTAAAAGTACCATTGGGATAGGCCATGGCGATCCCGGAAGCCCGTGTCGTTCCATCTGGAGTCCCTGGGTGGCCATGCATTGTCTTTCTGGGAAGTGGAATCTTTTGGGGGCATTACCCCTGTTTTAGCTGTATCCACCATGGATGCCGTGGCCAGATCCCGGTTCACCGCCTCCAAACCACCGGGCAGGGGATCATCCACCACCACAAAATTCCCGGCTGCCGGAAGGGAAATAAACAGATCCACCCGCACCAGTTCACCCTGATGGATTTTAAGGGGATCGGTCAAAAGCTCCCATTTCCCATCTCGTTCCACACTGATTTCTTTATGAATTTCCATGCCTGCATTGATGGCATGGGATGATTTTTCCCGTGGCATATAACTCACGGCTGCCGTGTAATATAGGGTACCGGGGCCACTTTTCTGGATGACAAGGTCTGTTCTGGGTGTCGGGACCTCTTTTTTAATGGGCCTTTTAAGGGTGACAGCCGGGGCGTTGATATCCTGGAAACGGGCTTTTCCAAGCAGGGTTTCATCCACATGGGCCAGAACTTCCATGTCCGGCGTGTCATTTTCAAAGGCCCGGGTATAGTCAATCAGGCCATTGGTGCAGAAAATATTATCCTGGGTGTTGTACCAGGTGCCTGAACTTTGCCGGGTCTGGATGATGGTACGCACAAGTTTCAGGGGCAGATCCTTTATCTCTTTTTGCCGGTTATATTTATGGGCATAGTCAATCATGGCAGATAAAACAGCCCCCTGGGTCCGGGCAGATGATTCCAGAAGCAGATCACTGGCCTTGTCCAGGGTTTCATTGAATCGGAGTTTACCGGCACTTTGTACGGATTGGGCTGATATTGTTTCCCAGGTAAGCTGGGAAATGGGTTCTCCCCCTGCCACCCGGGTGGCGGCCATGAGGAACTGGGCCTTGCCAAACAGACTCATGCGTTTGACATGGGGTTCATAGCGCTGGATATCTGCAAGTGTGAGTTTTCCCTCCCGGGCCAGGGCAGACAGGGCAACGGCCCGCACTGTGGCTGCCATGCCCTTGGAATAGAAATCAGGCAATATATTCTGCCTTAAAATGGTTAACAGATAGTCCTGGAGGCGGGCTTCCACAGCTTGCGGCGGTTGGTATCCCCGTTCTTTGAGCCAGCTGAATGCCAGGGCCGTGTAAGCGGACAGATAAGGACTCACCCGATTATCCTCGGGTTTAAAATAGGCCATGCCGCCGTTGGGGGCCTGGAAGGAGGGTGCCTGTTTCAGTATCTTTTCCGGCAGTTTTCCGGCATCCTCCCATGTCAGTCGTTGTTCCAGGCGATTTTTAAGGCTCTGATAATGGCTGGCCATGACGGCCCGGGTGAGTTTCTGTTCCCAGCAGGTGTAAGCGTAATCCCTCATATAGGTAAACGCCCCGTCCACATTGTCAAGCAGGGTGGGAGAGAGAATCAGCCGGGTGTTTCCGGTGTCAGGTGCCATGTTTTCCGGATACTGGATGGGGATGGTGGCAGCGGTGCTGTTCATGACCATGCCGTGGCTGGCACTGGTGATGTGATTTTGCCTGGGAATGACCGTTAACGTGTGGATGGTGCCATCTGCATCCAAATCATCCCGGGCGGTTACCTTGAATATCAGGGAACCCGGCGTAACGGTTTCCACCGGAAGGTAGACAATTTTACGTTTATATGGCGGCAGGTGAATGGTTTGTGTTTGGGTGTCTTTGAAGGCATAATCCACATGGTCTCCACCAGCACCAGCATCACCTTCTTTTTTTCCTCCTCCTCTTTCATTATTATTATCAACATCTCCACCACCACTGCTGTCGTTGGTATTACCCTCTTCAGCGCTTTCGGCGTTGCCATCATGGGTCACAGAAATGGACACCACAAGATCCCGAATCTCCGGGGTACGGTTCATGATGGAAAACCCCGCTTGGAAGGTATCCCCGGCCGTTACCTGGTTGGGCATCACCGGCCGCACCTCTGTGGGACGGTTGACCTTGAACTGATTCTCTCCCAGACCCATGACCTCATCCGGGGTGACAGCCATGGCAAATATACGCCAGCCTGTGAGGTTGTCCGGCACGGTGAAGGTGCTCCTGGCATGACCCTTATCATCGGCCATGAGACTGGGGTTCCAGTGGCTTACAAATTTAAAAAAGGATCTCATGGCAATGTTGCCACCGCCGTCCCCCCCCACATTGGCACCCTTTGCTTCAAACATGCGGCGGCCAACGATGTTGGTTAAAAGGCTGTAGTTGTTCACATCCAGTCCATCCAGTGTGTAAAAACCCTTGCGGACGTCAAAATGCTGTTTTCCGCCGGCAATGAGGTCAAACACCGCCTCATCCAGAACGGCAACGGCAAACTCCACCGGAGCATTTGGGAGTGAATCCGGCAGGTGGGCGTTAATGTCAACGGTCACGGTGTCGCCGGGTTTATAGATTTTCTGGTCCGTGTTCACAGTAACCGCCATACCCTTGCCGGGATCGATGACCCTTGTTTCCACATAACCTGTGCGAAAGGTGGGTTTTCCCAGGTCCACCTGATTTTCTCCCAGGGGTTTTGCCACCCGGGGGGAGAGGATGGTGGCAGAAAGAAAAAATCCCGGTTGAAGATCCGCGGACACCGGCACGTTAATCACCTCTGTGGCGGTTTCCATCTTTTTCACCCATTGCCGCAGGATGCCATATCGTTCCAGGCTGATCAGTGCATATGCCCCGGGAAAGGGATTTTTAATGAGATATTGTGCGGTTTCCCCCAGGTTTACCGTCTCTTTTTCCGGAATAATCTGTAATCGATAATCGGCGGGTTCCTGCCATACCACATGACCCCGGCCCGTTACCCAGGTGGTTATGCCCGAAGTGTGCTGTCTTCCCCGGGTATCGGTCACCGTGGCGCTGATACGATAATCTCCGGGTATTTCCGGGGTAAAAGAAAAGGGTAAAGGTTCTTTAGTGGTCGTCAACTCCATATTATGGGTGGTGATCCACTGGTGGATATACTGAGTAAGATAGGCATTACCCGCTCCCTTCACCCGTGTGGCCTTGGTCTCCAGGCGCTGCACCTGGATATTAATTTTTGCGCCATCAACAGGATTGCCCCGGTTATCCACCACCATGGTTTCCAGGGTGGCGACTCGATTGGCGTCATACACCCATTTCAGACTTTTCAGGCCCACAAATCGATCCCTTCCAAGATAAGGGGCTGTGGCGGTGGCTGCCACAAATTTACCCCGGTCATCCTGCACCGCAGTTTCCACGCTGAGGGTTCCGTATGCCACATCCGGTGGATTCAGCTGGATGGTATTTTCCAGGGTGCCCTGGTCGTTGAGGGTATCTGTTTTTTCCAGAAGGGTTTCCATGTCACCGGAACGAGAAAATCCATTGTTTTTTTCATCGTCTCCATCCTGAAATGGCCTGTAAAATGAAAATTTTTTGGCAATGGGATGGTTGGGTCGAAATATTTTTTCCTTGAGTCCAATCATAACCCGTGCATTGGCATCGGTGTAGGGACCACCGGCATGGAGGCTTGCCCGGGAGGTCACGGTGAGGCTGTCCCCCATTTTAAAGGCATGGCCGTTAAGTTCAGTGGTGACTTTAAATGGTGACGGGGTAAAATCACTGACCAGCACACGTAGCGGATTCCAGCTTTGCTGTGTAAAATCAGCGGACAGCTCAAAGCTATACCAGCCCACATTGCCATTTTCGGGTACTTCATATTCGCCATGGATGGCACCAAACCGGGACAGTGTAAGCTTTTTACGGGTGAGTACGATTTTACCTGTGGGGTCAATCAGGCTAAGGGTATAATGTGATTTTGGAGGACTGATGAATCGGGTGTTATCCTGATCCCGGACATAGATCTTGTACTGGATGGTATCCCCGGCCCGGTAAATTCCCTGGGCTGTTGTGCCCCAGGCATTGAGGTGGCCATGACGGGCCTGCATGCGTGAATCAAAGGCCTCTCCGGACACCTGCCAGGTGTCAATGGTGAACCGGTTGTTCAGGGGCAGCAGGGCTAGATCATCGTCTTTGCTCACCCGGATAAAAAGGCGCTGGTCATTGTTTTCTTCCCACCAGCGGTCAAAGGTTTTTCGTTCCGGGTCCAGGGTGACAACACCGGGCAGCAGGGCCACACCGTTGTCATCTGTGGTTTCCCGGGCCAGGGCTTTTGTGTTGCGGGTGAGGTTTTCCATGGCATCTTTATGGATACTCACCCGGACTCCGGGTACAGGCAGACCCGTTGCAAGGCTTGTCACCCACACCAGTGAATTAAAATGACCGATTTTTGCATGAACCTGCCAGGGGGTGACCTGGGCAAAGAATTGTTTTTCACCGGCATGTTTTTTTACAGATGGCATGGTATTGTTAACCTTGCCATACACGGCACCGGTGTGCCCGGCAAGCATTTCCCGGATGCCCATGGGGGTGTGGTAGGTGATATCCCGGGCCATGAGATTGGCTTTGGTGAGGGTGTTTGGGAGGTCATGGGGGGAGGGTGTTTTCCGGAGATTTTTATCAGTATCACCATCCGCATCATCATCATCACCACCACCATCATCAGCTGATTTGCCCACGGATTGGGTTTCATCCACATTCATTTGTTCGGCAGTGATGGTCCGGAAGCTGAAGTCCATGTGTTCCATATTGGTCACTGCCATGGGCAGCCGGGAATCCAGATCCTTTTCCAGAACCCCGGTGGGGTGCAGCAGCTGATAATCGGGTTTGCGATGGTCGGTGAAAAAGGTAAAATCCATGGGGGAGGACAAGGATCTGCCAAAGGCATCCCGGATGCCATCCCCCGTCTCTTTAATATGGTAATGCCGCCAGGGGATAAGATTTTCCGGCAGTGAAATGGGGTAGTGTGCGTTGTTGTGGTGGCGGGTTCTCAGGAGTCCACCGCTGTAGTTGTTGGCCCAGGGATCATAGTCCTTACGATTTCCGGCCAGGTCCGGTCTTATAATGACCCGGTCCCGGATTTCCTGGAAGCCCACCGGGGCTGTGAACAAAAGCTCTGTGTATGTGTCGGGGTTGGCAAGGGGATGTATGTCCGGTGTGGGCGCGGTCTTGAAATGGTTTGATTTTGCCAATTTCTGAAACTGATCCGGGGAAATGATGATGGGGTTCTTACCTTGGAGGGTATAGCACCGCAGCCCCAGGAATTTAAATTCTGGAAAGGTATGAAATTTCACCACCACTCTTTTTTCCATGCCCGGTTCCGATCCCTGTGTGGAGACAATACCCGGGGATACCCACATCTCCATGGCGGTGTCCAGGGGCAGCTCTTTTGTCGGGGATATCCACCAGATACGACCGGAGGTGTTCTCCGGGTGGGGTTCCACCTGCACCGGAGACATGAATTTACCATCGGTGTGCCGGATGATTTTTATGCAGGCTTTCACAGATTCCGGGGTGACAGGTTGATTAAAATGAAGGCCCATCACAGGCGTTCCAGGGGAGCGCCAGGTCTGGAAATCCACCCAGGATATCCGGGGATGCTGGGTGGTGAATGTATGAATGACAGGATCTGTCAGGCCTGTGCCGTCCAGGGCGGTGATGCCGGGATTCATGATCAGGGTATAACGCGTGGCAGGTTGCAGGGCCTGTGATTCATCCAGCTGCAGGGACAGGGCCGAGGTGTCAAGCCAGCGCCACTGACCTTTTACATCGGGCGTGATGGTGACAGGGATCTCATCCTTGGAACGTTCCATGGCCCCCAGGGGCACCACATCCCGGTCAAACTCAATGACAATCTGCCGCAGGGACTGAACATTTTCACCTCCCGGGGTAATCCGGGTTATCTGTAATGGCGAAGGGGTGCCGGGGGAGAAAGTAGGTGTCAGGAGCGTTGTCAATGTCATGATTGCCAGCAGGGCGAATGCATATTTTTTTTGCATGAAACCTCCATGGGGTATGCGTGTATTCGGGTTTGGTCACAGTCCGACCCCACCCCAAAGAGGCCCACGCTGTGACCAAACCCGTGTATTCATTCAGGACTCCAGGGGATGAGTGGAAGCCCTCTTTGAGTAATTGGTCCATGTTGTGACCATGGTCATGTAGTTTGACCTTGACATGTGTGGATTGCTTGACTAAAAAATATCAATAGAAATGAGAATTAGCTCATAAACAATAACAGTCAACGGATGGTAACGGGTCAAAAAATATTCGGTTCAAGGGAAATAAATGCCCTTGGTTTTACATTCCATGCATGTTTAAATACCAGAAATTTAAGGCCGATTACAATCAAAAAGGAGTTAAGTTATGCAAAATTTTCTGTTTGTTCTCAGTAAAGACGACAACGAAGCTGCCACAAGATGTTTTCAATTTGCCAAAATTGCCCATTCAAAGGGGCACCATGTGGATATGTTCTTCATTGACGGAGGCGTTATGTGGGCAGATAAGGACAGAGATCTGAGCATCAAAACCATCACAGGCGATTGCCCGGCAGATTACCTTCCCTATCTGGTGGAAAAGGAGGTGACAACGGGTATCTGTACCCCCTGTGCCAAAAATCGTAAATTGGATGAGGCATCTTTTTTCAGCAACATGCAGCTGGATGGTGGACCGCATCTGATTGACATGGCAGCCGAGGCAAAGGTTTTTAATTTTTAATCGCCCACTCCAGCCAGAACCATCGCAACGCAATTTGTGCACTAAAAGAGAAAACCACCTTGTATCGGGAGAATTAACCGGCCAAGGTGGTTTTTGGAATTCCGTGGAATTCCGGGGAATTCCGTTAATTCCGGGGACACCATACTTGGAATTACGGGGACACCATACTTAATTATGACAGTCGCTGACCCTGTTTTCATCAAGCCCGTGCAGACCAATGGGTCAGCCTTATGTTGTATGGGCTTGGTCATAGCATGGGCTACTCACCACAATTGTTGGGTCAACGGGGTCAGGTTAGTGTTATTGGCGTTATCGACCACCGCCCGTGCAAAATCCAGAACAAAAGATAATGCCAATAACCCAAGCCTGAACCACCCCAAAATAGCCGATTTGCTGACCAAGTCCTGTTATTTCGGCTTGATCACAGCAATTACGTGATCAGGGAAAGGGCAATGCTGCACATGATAATGCCAATCAGTGTATCCAAAATTTGCCAGGCAGTGGGGTTTTTAAAAACAGGTGCCAGCATCTGGCCGCAAAAACTTAAAGTGAAAAACCAGAGAAAAGATGCAGATGCGGCTCCCACTCCGAAAAAAAGACGATTCTGTCCATTAAATTGCCCACCAATACTGCCGATGAGAAGCAGGGTGTCAATATAGCAATGGGGATTGAGCCAGGTCACCGCCATGGTGGTGGCAATGGCCGTTCGAAGACTGCATTTTTTTTCTTCTGTATTCAGCACATTCCCCTGGAAGGCAGATTGAAAGGCCTTGAATCCATACCAGAATAAGAATGCTGCACCACCCCAGGCCCCTGCTGCTGCCAGCCGGGGAGAGGATGCAATCACGGTGCCCACACCGGAAATACCAATGGTTATAAGCAGAGCATCACAGACGCTGCACATCAAGGCAATGAGCAAATGATGGTTTTTTCTGACTCCCTGTGAAAGTACAAAGGCATTTTGTGCACCGATGGCAACGATCAATCCGCCGCTGACCCCCATTCCCTGTAAAAATGGTCCCCACATAGATTATCTCCTGAGTTTTTTCCCGTATATTTTCCATATAACCCGCATATAGCATGTGAATTTAAATAAATAAAATTAATAGATTTTATTATAGATTAATTGTGTTAATAATAAGACATGCTTGACTATAAACTTTTAGAGGCCTTTGAGGCTGTCATCAGGGAGGGTGGGTTTGAGAAGGCAGCCAGAGTAATTCACCTGACCCAGTCCGCCGTGTCCCAGCGTGTGAAACTCCTTGAACTGCAAATGGGGCAGGTGCTGCTCATTAGAACGACCCCACCAGCGCCTACTCCGGCCGGTGGACGTCTGTTAAAACATTATCTTCAGGTAAAATTGCTGGAGAGCGATGTCACCCGGGAAATGGCCCCAGGTTCAAAGGGCAGTCTTGTTTCCCTTGCCATTGCCTTGAACGAAGATTCCCTTGCCACATGGTTTCCTCCATGCATTGCTCCATTTTTGAAGATGTATCCGGTACTCATGGACCTGCGGGTGGATGACCAGGAACAGACCCATCAATTTTTAAGTGATGGTCAGGTGGTGGGATGTATAAGTTCCCGGTCGGAGGCAGTACAGGGCTGTACAGTCTCTTTTCTTGGGAGTATGAATTACCGGCTGGTGGCCACACCGGAATTTGCAAGGCAGTGGTTTCCCCATGGCCTGGATGCCCGGGGCGTTCAAAAAGCACCGGCAGTGATTTTCAATCGCAGGGATAAATTGCATGCCATGTTGTTGTCACAAATATTTAAGGGGGGGCTGCCCCAGATTTCAAGTCATTATGTACCGTCTCCAGAACAATTTGCCTGGATGATTGCATCGGGGTTTGGATATGGTATGCTGCCGGACCAGCAGCGTCTTAATCTGTTGAATGAGGGAGTTCTTGTGGATCTATGCCCCCATGAGCATGTTCGGGTTGACCTTTACTGGCACCGCTGGAATATTGCCTCTCCCATGATTGATGCCTTGACCCGGTGTCTGGAACAGGGGGCTGGGAAACTTTTGTGTGAAAATAACCCTAAATAATCTGAAAAGCCTGTGACCTGGATCTGTCAATAAAATTGTTATGACCAAACTCATTGTTCTTTGGGGGAAATGAATATGCAAAATACCATCCATAGTGTCTCTCCGGTTCATCTCATGATAGCCTTTATCCCCTTCGCCCACCCCGTAAAAAACCATACCCGGCCCCGATAAAACCACCGGCAAGGTGACTGAACTGTGAAATCCTGTCCACCTTCAGGGTCGAGATCACTTCGCTGCCGATGTAAAGGGTGGCAATGAGGATAAATGTCAGGGGAATCTCCTTTGATCTGATATTTGAAAATGAGCTTAGAAGAATAAGCATAAAGGCAATACCGCTGCCGCCGATCAGGGAGTTTGAGAACAAAAAAGCGTTTAACAGGGCGGTGGTGATGGCGGTGATAAATATCATTTCCAGCAGGGTGCCAGATCCGTATTTTTCTTCAAGTAATGGTCCCACCAGAAGGATGATCATGAAGTTTCCGATTAGATGGGACCAGTTAGCATGGGTGGCGATGTAAGAAAACGATCTGAAGTAAAAAATGGGGTTGAAAAAAGACAGCCGGGCCGGGGAGGAAAAATATCCGGACAAGATCCCGGTGCTGGAAAAAGCCAGAACACAGATGGAGATAATGGCATAGGTCAGAATCACCGGGGAATTGTATTTTATTTTCATTGGCGGTAGCCCTTTTCTGTGGGGGATTGGCCCGGATGGAACAGGTATTCCAGGCCATTTCGTTTGATTTCATAAACCGTCTGCAGTAAATTTCCTAAATTTCCTGCGGGAAATCCTTTGCGGGAAAACCACACCAGGTAGTCTTCCGGCAGGTCCACCAGTGGTACGCCTTTGTATTTGCCAAAGGGCATTTTGGTGATTGACAGTTTGATGAAGTTTTTCTTATCGGGTGTGATGATAGTGCTCATTTTTAAATTCCAGGCTTGGTCATAACTCATGAGCCCTAATCTCTCATTTTTTTATACCACATGTATTAGTTATGTATTAGTTTTAATTTTAAAGAAACACATTATGAGGTGGTAAATTGGAGAACTTATGACTGACGAGGTCATAAGATGGGCCATTCATCATAATTGTTGCGTCAACAGGTCAGGTCTGTGTTGTTGGCGTTATCAAGCACGGCCTGTATAAAGGTCAAAACCAATGATAATGCCGATAACGAAAGTCCTGACCCCTCCCCGCTAATTGGGAACAAATTTGATGCATGGTATAAAAAAACGGCATGAATGGCAAGTATATCAAGCCCATTCTATGAATGATCTTCATCTGTTTTTTACTTGCCTGCGACTATCAGAGTTGATATGGTTTTTTTCTGAATATGAACACCCCGGCAGATAATACCCGGTTGTAACGCTAAATAATAAGTTGTTTCGCAGCAGAATCATCTTGTTATCATATGGAAATTAAGGGGTGCACAAAGCTCACGTCCCGAGTATGGGTGATACCTTTAACCGGGGCAAATGGTGGTTTGCCAGATGGGAAGGTGGTTAATGGAAAAAGACTCAATTTTATTTCAGCCCATTTCCGGAGAAAAAGAATCTCTCTCGGCGGTTCGCAAGGCCTTTCGTGTGCCTGTGGCGGAAAGTGAAGATGTACAGGTGTTTTGCAAAGGCAAACAATGCACTGTCTTGAATATCAGCCTGGGCGGTGTCAGTATTGTCTGTGATGAGGTATTTGATGTTGAATGTGATGATGTTTATGGGGGGTGGGAATTAAGGCTGGGAGATATGCAATTGCGTGATTTGTCCGCCAGGGTGATCCATGTCACATCCATGGCATCGGGACGTTTTGTTTGCGGCATACAATGGGTTGATCTTGAAGAAACGCAAAAAGAAGCCATTGATAACGCCGTTGCCTGCATGAAAGCAAAGGTCCTTGGTAATAATGATCGTAATATTTCCCCTATACAAGATGTTTAAAACATGACTGAAGAAAAAAAAGATATCATGAACAGTATCCTTTCAGATGCCGATGATGCATTGGCTGACAGGAGCAAGGATCTGGATTTTTTGATTTATCAATGTGGTGACGGAGTACGGGGTGAAGGTGCGGGGCTGCCCGATACCCATGATCAGAAATCCATCAAGGTTTCCAAAGGCAATGTTTCTGTTGAAATCTGGGAGGGGCGTGCAAAAATAAAAGTCAAGGTTTCCCCGGGAGCAGCTACCGGGATTTCCATGGAAAAAATTGCCACCATTGCCGTGGATGCGATTCTTGAGGCATTGAAAAAGGAAACATCGTGATGATTATTACCTGTCCCAAATGTTCTAGAAAACATCGGGTCAATCCGGATACCATCAAAACCTATATTGATGCCGGTCGGAATATTTCCGCCACCTGCAGGGTCTGCAAATACAAATTTCCAGTGACATTGAACCAACTGGGAGAGCGGTTTGCCGTAAAAAGAAATCCCCCCGGCACAACGGCCAGAAAAATATGTGTAACCCTCAGTAAAGGGGGGGTGGGGAAAACCACCACCGCCGTAAACCTTTCGGCAGGGCTGGCACTGGCCGGTTATCGGGTGCTGCTGGTGGACACCGATACCCAGGGACAGTCTGCATATATTCTGGGAAAAAAGCCCGTGGCCGGCCTTACAGAACTTCTCACAGGGGAGTTGACCGCAGAAGAGTGTATTATTCCTGCCCGGAACAATCTATGGCTTCTTAGTGGTGGGAAATCCCTGGCTGGTATCAAGCGTATTATTGACAGGAAGACTTTCGGAGCGGAATGGGCATTGGCAGAGGCCATGAAATCCCAGGATGAGCAATATGATTTTATCATTATGGACACCTCCCCGGGGTGGGATCAGCTCATTGTCAATGTTTTGTTTTATGCCACGGAGGTGCTGGTGCCGGTGGCTCTGGAGGTGATGTCTCTGCATGGCCTTTCCGAATTCATGAAAAGCCTGGGAGCCATTCAGAAATATCGTAAAGAGGTGACATTGGAATACATTGTCCCAACATTTCTGGACTCCCGCATCAAGGGTCCGGAACGGCTGTACATTGAACTTAAAAAATTATACCCCGATTCCATGTGTAAGCCCATTCGTTATTGTGACAGCCTGTCCGAGGCCCCTTCATTTGGCAAGACCATTTTTGAGTTTGCCCCGGGATCAACGGCATCGGCGGATTACAGGGAGCTTGTCCGGCGGGTTTCAAAGACAGAAAAGGCCTTTGCCTGAGATATGCAGTATACCTATAATAACGGCATAAAATTCAAATTAATAATCAGTTCCATTGGCTTGCTTTTATTGGCCCTTGGTTTTAATACCCTGTTGAGTTTGAGTTCCCTTGAAGATATTTATGTGGGTTCCACCTTTTCCAAGTATTCCGCCATTGGAAGTGATTTAAAACGAAATATTGAAAAATCCCTTAAATTTGGAAAAAAACTGGATAAGTTTGTGGGGTTAAATGACCTGTTACAGAAAACCCGACAACATCTGCTGGACCAAGATATGCTGGCTTTGTCCAGGAATCTGAGGGGAAATGAAAATGCGCATCTGTCGGTTTCCGTGGCCTTGACAGATGATCAGATTCATTACAGCACATCTTCCAGCCTGATTCATCAGAAACTGCCTCTGGCGGTGGCGGATTATTTCAAGTCCGTCTTTCAGACCCCGGCTACCCACATGGGTATTACCCCCAATTATTATAAATGGAAAAACACCTTTTACATCGGACTGCCCATTGAAAATTCCCGGCAAAAAACACCGTTGGGTACCCTTGTCATTATTATGTCCGATGATAAGGTAAACGCCTTTATACATGATCTTTTCCTTGACAAACTCCAGCTGACGGGGATGATCCTTCTGGGGGTAGTGTTGCTGCTGTCCGGTTTTTTTTGGGGTGTTATTCCTTCCAGTCCCCAAAACACGACTTTTTCCAAGAAAAAAATTTCCGCTGTCATCCTTTTAATCCTTTTGCTGGCACAATTGTCTTTTTCATTGGTCAATACCAATTCTTTTAAAAACTGTTATCTTGAAATCACCCGGGAAAAAACCGCTGTTCTGGGCAGCCTTTTAAAGGAAGACATTGACTTTATGCTTGGTAAAGGCATTGCCATTGACCGGCTTTTCATGATGGAAAAAATGCTTGGAGAAATCATTGCCGTCTCCCCTGAATTAAGTGAGATTGTTTTGTATGATGCAAATATGCATCCCCTTTACACGGCGGACAAAACTAAAGTGTCCGCCATGGATAAAACCTATGAAAATGAATCTGCTGTCGATGTTTTTTCCCAGGCATGGAAGGTGTCGGACTATCATCTGCTGATACCCCTTAACGGCAAATCTGCCGTCACCGATATCGCCCCCAGTGATCCTGCCGGTTATATCACCATCACCATTTCCAGAAAGGTTCTTTTATCGGAATTAAAAGAAATTATCATGGACGCCATCACCGTGCTTGTGATCTCGATTCTTTTTCTCATGGAACTTCTGGTCATTGTTTTTCAGTATTTTGCAAGGGAGATGACCGCAGCAGGCAGAGTATTTAAGGTGCATTACACGGCCATCCGGCCAGCGGTATTTTTATATTTCTTTGGCCAGACCATTTCCGTTTCTTTTCTGCCCCTTTACATGGAACAGCTGTACCAGCCTTTCTGGGGGTTATCCCGGGAAGTGATCATGGGATTGCCCATCTGTACCACCATGCTATTCGGGGGGATTTCGCCACTCGTTGCCGGACCCTGGGTGGATAAACGTGGCTGGCATGAATCTTTTTTTGCCGGGCTTTTGTTGACGGCGGCAGGCTTTGTCTATACCTGGCTGGCTCCCAATGCCGTCCATCTGATTATTTCCCGGGCCTTTGTGGGCTTCGGGTATGGGCTTACCTTCATGGCTGCCAACGGGTTTGTGGTGGCATACACCGATGACAACAGCAAAAGTCAGGGGTTGACCCGCCTCATTGCCGGGTGTTATTCCGGCTATATCTGCGGCAGTTCCACCGGGGGGATGCTGGCGGACAGTATCGGTTACAACGCTGTTTTTATTGTGGGGGCGGTGATTATCTGTTTATCGTTTATCTATGCCATGATTTTTTTGAAACCGGCCATGGCTCACCCGGAGGTTGCGGGCATGGATGCTCTAGAAAAGCCGACATTGGGGATGGGCCAGCTGTTACGGTTTATTACCAACCCCGCTATTCTGGCCGTGTGCTTTCTGGTTATTCTGCCCACTTCCATGATTGCCGTGGGATTTTTAAATTATTTTATTCCCATATACATTGATCGCATTGGGTCCACCCCCTCACACATTGGCAGGCTTTTAATGATACATGGCCTGTTCTTTATTTATATTGCCCCTATTTTCAGCAAATACATTGATCAATCCGGCTTTAAAGCCCGTTATATTTTTTTAAGTGGTGTTATCAGCAGTCTTGCTCTGATGGTATTTTATTTTTATGGTGGCATGATGGCCGCAGTGTTGTCCGTGCTGATTCTGGGTCTGGCAGGCAGTTTCGAGGCGGCAACGCCCTATGTGCTGGGGCTTAAAATTACAAAAAAACTGGGCAGTGCAAAGGCCATTGCCATTTTATCCTCTGTGGAAAAACTGGGACAGGTGCTGGGTCCCATTATTTTTGGCTGGTTGATTCTGGGAAAGCCTGGCAATACCTCTATTTACTACATGGGCATTGCCTGCTTTGTCATTGCCTTGTTATTTTATGTGATCAGCTGTCGTAAAGTCGATGCAGTCTGATCATAAAGCCCTGTGGGTGGAAGACTCTAAATTTTTTGAATTTTGGGGGATATTTTGGAAATTACATCCAGAAAAATAGAAGAAAAAACAATTGTCAACGTCAATGGTCGCCTGGATGCTGTGTCGGCATCTGAGTTTCAGAAGGCATTGCTTGCCTTGATAGAGCAGGGGGCAAAAAACCTTGTGCTTGATTTTTCCGGTGTTGATTATATCAGCAGCGCCGGACTGCGTGCTATCCTGGTGGTGGCCAAGCAATTACGCTCCGGCCAGGGAGAGCTTTCCGTGGCCGTACTTCAGGAAATGGTTAAGGAAGTGTTTGAACTTTCGGGATTCAATGCAATTCTTCCCATATTTGACTCCCTTGATGCTGCCCTTGCCTGAATGGGGCCATGACATCTGAATTTAAGTAAAGGTGTCAATAACGCAGGCCCGGCCCCAGCCGGAAGTGGCCGATTCTATGAACAGCCCCTTTACTCCAGATAGTCATTGTAGATTTCATCGGCTGCACTGAGAATATCAACGGAAGGATCATATCCGATTTTCGAGGCTGTTTTTAAGTTCAGGGCAATCTGGCTGGGTTCTTCAAAAAATTGACTCAGCTCCCCGGGTTTTGCCCCATTAAAGATTTTTGCCATGGTATCGGCATGGAATTGCCCCACATATTTAAATTCAGCCTGGGAGATACTCATAAGCAGGCCATATTTAACCTCTTCTGAGCCGGCCTGGGAAAAGGTGGGGATGCCCGCCTGGTTTGCCGTTTCCACAAGGGTGGGCAGGCTATGGGTGTTGACACCCATGTGCAGGGTCACATAGATGGCATCTGCGGTTTGGCAAAGTTCGGCAAAACAGCGTATGGCCTCCTTTTCTGCCTGGGCCTTATCCTCCACACCTTTTTGAATAAAGCAGCGGATAATTTTAAATCCCCTTTCTCTGGCAACGCTTTCAATTTTATCCACACTGGCATAGCTTCGGCCCCGGACGCTGTCTTCATACATGATACCCAGCTTTTGAAATCCCATGATATCATGAAAAATTTCCACCTGGCGTTCATATCTCAAGGGGTCTACCCGGGCGTGGATATGGTCATACCCCGAATTATTATAGTCCTTGATGATGCCTGAAGAAAGGGCATCACTGATGGCAAGGGCAATGGTGGGCGTATGGTGCTGATCATTTGCCAGATCCTGTCCAGCCCACGTACCCATGGCGATCATCAGATTAATATCTTTTTTGCTGTTCAAGCGCTGTATTAATGCCTTTACCTGCTGTTTTCGAAGCTCAACCTTCCAGTCTGACGAATAATATGCATCTTTTTTAAATTCCAGATAGTTACTCTGTAAATTATCTGCACACCACTGCCAGATCTGACGGGTGGTGGTGCCAGTAAAATCTGGAAAAGGGGCAGTTTCAATCCATCCGGTACTCATTAAGCCTTTAATGGTGGCAATAAGTGTTTGCTTATATTCAATGTAATCGCCTCCCTCGTAATAACCGATGGACCATCTTTTCCCATGGTTTGTGGTGGGGCTGGTGGGAAAATTATCTGTAGTTCCTGCAGCAAAAAGGATGGAGGGTATGGCAAGCAGGCAAAGGGTTATGGCAGAAAGAATGGTTCGTTTCATATGGCAGTCTCCTTAAAAAGGTGTTCTTCTTCCAGTGCCGATGTGATGAGGGCATCCACAATCTCCCCCTGGGAAATATTACATCCATCCCACAGGGATGGCTGGCTTTTTCTGCTCATCAGGGCGGGCACTGTATTGATTTCATTGATATAAATTTCATTACGGCTGGAGTAGAACAGATCCAGGCGAATTTCGCCGCGTCCCTCCAGTTTTTTGTATGCTTCAATGGCCAGTTGCCGGACTTTTTCATGATCTGCAGGTGGGATTTCTGCCGGAATATTTTTTATGTTGGCGGTGGCGTTGTCCGTTCCATATTTAGCTTCGTAGGTATAGAAATCATGGGCTTTGCCCACAAAGGTCTGGCGGATAATACTTGTTTTAATCTCATCACCGGATTTAAACGCGTATATTTCAAGCTCACTGCCATCAATGAATTCTTCCACAATAAGCTTGTCGTCAAAGGAAAAGACATCCTGTACCCCGGCTTTAAAGTCAGCGTCCTTATATATCTTATGAACCCCCAGGGAGGAACCGGAATTTGCAGGTTTGATAAAAAAAGGAAATCCAAATTGTTTTTTCAAATGTTCCAGGCAGTGGGGGGTATAGTCCCGGCGATGGATGACTGTGTATCGGCACACGGGAAGTTCTGCCTGGGACAGGAGGCGTTTCATGAGATCCTTGTCAAAGCCCACCACACCCCCTGCAATGGAGGGACCTGCCGATGGAATATTCAGGGTTTTCCACAGCCCCTGCATGACACCGCCGGCCCCGTGTCTGCCGTGCAGAAGCGTAAACACCACATCAATGGGTATGGTCTGTTCTTTGTTTTTTATATTAAAAAGAAGGTTCTGGGTTCTGGGTTCTGGGTTTTGGGAGGTATCGGCAATTACGTTTTCATTATACTTTGTGGCAGGATCACCTGGCCTGGGTGTTATATGAAGGTGAGGCTTGTCGCCCTGACCCACGGGCAGTGTCACCCCGACTCCGGAGAGGCTTTGAATTATTTCTTCGGGGATATCACAGTTCTTTTTGAATTTGGCGGTATCGCACAGCATCCAGTGCCCGTCCCGGGAAATATATAGAAGGTTTATATGGTATTTTTCCGGGTTGAAATGTGAAAAAAGATTGCTTGCTGAAATAAGTGAAACCTCATGTTCCCTGGATCTGCCTCCAAATGTCAGCAAGATATTTAATTTACCAGGTGTTGTCATTGAATTCTCCCTTTGAACAGAATTTTAGGGCCTGGTCATAACATGGGGCACTCGTCTTGGGGCAACGGAGTGTCTCATGCGGTGGTCAAGGCCCATAATTATTTATGCTTGATTTGTGGATATAGCTCCATTGAAGATCAGACTCAGCATGGTGATATCGTCAGATTGAGGGGCCTTTTTTATAAAAATTTTCAGGTCCTGGTTTACCTTTTCTATTATTTGTTTTGCATTTGCCCCTTGTAAGGTGTCAATTAGATTCAAAAGTCTATTATCGGAGTAGAGTGTCTGACTGTCGTTCATGGCCTCTGTCACACCGTCTGTGTAGAAAAATAGTGTATCTCCGGGGCTAAGTGTAACGGTAAGTTCTTTAAATATCATGTCTTCCATGGCACCGGCCATGGGACCGCTTAATCCTTTTTGGAAAAAAGTTTTGTTTCCTGATTTGATAATTGGCGGGTTATGTCCTGCGTTGGCATATTTTAATTCTCCGGTTTTAATATTAAGAATTCCCACAAGAAGGGTAACAAACATGCAATTGGGGTTGTCTTTGGCAAGGATGCCATTTATTTTTGTTATTATTTTTGATGTTGAACGGGTTGTTTCTGCATAGGTTTTAATCAGGGTTTTTGTGATGGCCATGAACAGGGCCGCCGGTACTCCCTTGTCTGAGACATCACCGATGGAAATGCACAGATGATCTTCATCCATCAGAAAAAAATCATAAAGGTCTCCACCAACCTCCCGGGCCGGTTCAAGGTAAGCATGCAGATCAAATTCTATTTTTTCTGGATAGGGTGGAAATATTTTTGGCAGGATGCCCAATTGAATATCCCTGGCAACACTTAGTTCGCTTTCTATGCGCTCCTTTGCCGTGGTAGTTGCAATCAGCTGGGTGATCTTTGTCTGTAACTCCTGAAACATGTGCAGAAAAGAACGGGCAAGGGCACCCACTTCATCTTTTCTGCCGGTATAAAATTCTTTTTGCAGATTCAGTGTAAATGCCGGAGTGGTTAAGTCTTCATGGGGAATATCTTTGATTTTCTGCGTCAGCAGTCTCAGGGGATTGGAAAAACGTCTTACGGCCAGGCTTAATACAAAAAAACCCAGGAGAAATATAATACCAATAATGGCAGACAGACGTCTTGACAGTTGAGTGGCCGGTTGTGTTATCTCTTCCACCGGGACAAGGGATGAAATATACCAGTTCAGGGCTTTGATATGTGAGGTATAGGCATTAACCTGATGTTTTCCCATGAGAATGGTGGCGGGCATATCCTTGTCCGAGTGCTCCATAAGGGTTTTCATGATCTGTGAAGACAATGAAGATAAATATGCATCTGCCGGGGGAACCAGCAGGGCACCGGTGTGGTTGAATAGAAAAATGGAACCCGTCCGGGCAATCTTAATCTGTTTAAAGTTTTCCTTTAACACCTTGATGATGTCGCTGGTTTTTTTCTGGGTTTGTGCTTGAATTTCAGAGATGTCACTGGTCATGCCAAGGGTCCATCCCCAGTGGGGAAGGGCGGTGAGGTGGGCAATCTTCTTTGTGCCCGGATTCTGGCAGGAAAAAACGGTAAATCTATGGAGCAGTTCACCGGGCTTGTTTATGCTCTGGGATATCGGTTTGGATTTAACATCTTTGATCTGCTCCAGGTTTTTGCCCCCAAGTATGTTGCTGCTGTGGAAAAAGATGACGTGGGAGGCATCAGCCAGGAAGATTCCCGATGATATGTCCAGCGTGCCAAGCCAGTTGATAACCTTGGTTTTTGCAATGGATTCGTCGATCTCGGGATTGATTTTATATAATAATTCCAGGCTCTGTATCAGAAGGGCGGTTTCGGTTTGCAGCTGCTTTTTTCTGGTTTTAATGAATGTCAGTTTGTCCAGAAGCAGATTCTTGTATTTCCCTTCTACATTTAACAGGATAATTTTTTTGATATTTTCAAGGTTTTTATGCTCTGTATTTAAAATAGTATTTTTAACATCTTTCTGGGTGATGAATATGACACTGCCCGTGACGGTGATGAATATGATGGTGATCAGGAGTAAGATTTTGGTCTGGAGGGAGTGAATCATCTGGGGTAGATCCTTTTTTCTCAGTGCTTAGGAGACCGGCGGCCATGGGTATTTCCCAGGCAGTTGGTGGAATGAGCCGATTCTGGTGTGGTGTTTTGGAATAAAATATGAACTTTGCCGGGGCAGAGCAGGTGGCACATAATCAGGTTTCCTTTTGGGAACGCAGTGTTATGGTAAGGAGATTCTCATCATGGTATCGTTGATAGTTGATTTCATCTGCCATCTGTCTTACCATGAAAAGGCCAAGGCCACCGATGTCTCTTTCTTCAATGTTCTTTGTTATATCTGGTGGTTCCAGTGCCAGGGGATCAAAGGGATGCCCCCTGTCTGAAAAAGAGATACAGATGCTTTCCGGCAGGATTTTAAGCTCAATGGTGATGGGACCAGCATCGGTGTTTTTGTAGGCATGGGTGATGATATTTACAATGATTTCTTCCACAATCAGGGACAGAGAGGGATAGCTGTGAATATCAAGGCCTGCCTGGTTGACATGCTCTGCTATGAATGCCTGAATGGGTTCAAGTGAGGCCAGTGCTGCAGGCCATGTGTTGTGGATCATTTTTTGTTTGTTCCCATGGGGTTGAAACCTCTGATCACTATATCCGAAGCCGGCCAAGGGGATGTTTGTGATCAAATCCATAATTTTTGGCTCAGAATAGAATAAATGTTCCTTCAAAACAAGGGCAAAATTGCTGACACCCTCTGGGTCCCAGTGGGTTGGCCCAATGACCCGTTGGATATTTTTGTTTTTCATACAACGATCATGTTTTGATCTCCTCACACAGCATTCCTATGTTACGCAGCCCCAAACAGGTGAAGATGAGGCACTGTGCAGCACTTACATGATTAATCTCAATATTTATAATAATTGCTTGAATAATTCTAAATGAAAATGTATACTAAATATTTTAATTTCAGTGTCCCTGGCCGGTAATCCCGGCCCTTTTTATTTTTAATATAACCCACAGGGCATCAGCTACCTGCCACAACAGACATTGAAACTTCAATCATTGCAGTCTATTCGGCTGACTTTTATATAAAGGAATACCATGTCCCAGAAAGATTCGTCCTTGATCGGGTTTGACGAAATGAACCTGACCCCCCTGCTGTGTGATACATTGCAGAAGGTGGGCTATGAAACGCCCACCCCCATCCAGTCCTTGACCATTCCCCACATGATTCAGGGGCGGGATGTGCTGGGCCAGGCAAGAACCGGCACCGGCAAAACAGCAGCCTTTGCCCTGCCATTACTTTCCCGCATTGATCTGGCCAGACGCTCTCCCCAAGTGCTGGTACTTACCCCCACCCGGGAACTGGCCATCCAGGTTGGGGAATCCTTTAAAACCTATGGTGCCGGCATGAGGGGCCTTAATGTTTTGTCCGTTTACGGGGGACAGAGTTATGGGATTCAGTTAACGGAGTTAAAGCGCGGGGTTCATGTGGTGGTGGGAACCCCCGGTCGGCTCATGGATCATCTCCAGCGTAAAACCCTTGTGTTTTCGGATCTCTTTTGTGTGGTGCTGGACGAGGCTGATGAAATGCTTCACATGGGGTTTATCGAAGATGTGCAGTGGATACTGGACAGAACCCCCAAGGATGCCCAGACGGCACTCTTTTCGGCCACCATGCCGGGGCCCATTCGAAAGATTGCCCAGAAATATCTCACAGAACCTGAAGAGATCCTGGTGCGTTCGGATGTGGATGTTTTAAGTACCATTAACCAGCAGTTCTGGATGGTAAAAGGTGAAAGAAAAGTCAATGCCCTTATTCGGATACTGGAGGCCACAACCTTTGACGGTGTGATTGTCTTTGCCAAAACCCGAATTGCCACGGTGGAGGTGGCCAAAATCCTTGAAGAAAAAGGATTCAAGGCCGAGGCCCTGAACGGGGATATGGCACAGGCTGCCCGGGAACGCACCGTTTCCCGTTTAAAAACGGGCCATATCGATATCCTGGTGGCCACTGATGTGGCGGCCCGAGGTCTGGATGTGGAGCGTATTTCCCATGTGATCAACTACGATATGCCATCCAAGGTAGACCCCTATATTCATCGCATCGGCAGAACCGGCCGGGCCGGTCGCCCGGGAGAGGCCATTCTTTTTGTCAATCGTAACGAACGCTGGATGATTAAAAATATTGAACGGGCCACCAAACAGCGGCTTCGGGAGATGATGCTGCCTTCCAACCGACATATCAACGAAAAACGGGTGCGGGACTTTAAAGAAGATATTACCCGGATTCTGGCTTCGGAGGATATCAGCGTTTTTCAGGAACTGGTTGAAGCCTATGCCCTGGAGCATGAGGTGCCCGTGGCCATGGTGGCAGCAGCTCTTGGAAAAAAGGCCCATGGCGCCATGCCGTTTTTACTTCCAATACCTGCTGTAGGGGCAAAGAGCCAGCACAAAAAGACCCTGTCACGTCAGTCTGATTCTGGAAAAAAGAGTATCAGGGGAAATCGTTCCGGGGTAGAAAACAGGAACCGCAGTTCCAAAGCTGCTTCAGGGGCAAACAGGGAGAACAAAAAAAAGAACTTTTCAGGAGGAAATAAGGTCCAAAGTGAAAGGGCTTCTGTGCCGGAAACCAAGGGTAATTCCCGGTCTGAAAATGAAAGAAAACCCCAGGAAAAAGACACCGTATCTCCGGCAAAAAAACGCATGGCACCCCTGGAAAGGGGAATGGAACGATATCGCATTGAGGTGGGACGACAGCACGGGGTTCTGCCCCGGGATATTGTCGGAGCCATTGCCAATGAAGCTGGGCTTGAAAGCAAATATATTGGAAATATTGATATTAACCCGGAATTTTCACTGGTGGATCTGCCCGCAGGCATGCCTAAAGTGGTGTTCATGGAATTGAAAAAAACCTGGGTGAAATCCCGACAGATGGCCATTTCCAAATATATGTAAAATTTTTTTTGAGGTTGGTCATAACACCGGCAACTTTGGGGAGGGTGAATATAATATATGAAAGGACTGGTGTTTACACAGTTCATTGAAATGATGGAAAATGATTTCGGGTTTGAGGTGGCAAACCGGGTAATTGAAAATTCCGACACCGCCAGCAAAGGCGTTTTCACCTGGGTGGGGACCTACCCCTCCTACCCCTCCCGGGACATGGTGGCCCTTTTAACTTAGCTTGCAATGGAGACAAAGAAACCAGCCGATGAACTGCTGCTTCATTTTGGAAAACATCTGTTCAATAGTTTTTCCAGGCTTTATGCTCACCTTATGATAGATGCAAAAGATACCTTCGAGCTGCTCTATGAATCTGATTTTCAGTCAATCCTGACCCCCATTGCTTTTTCAGGGAATCATCAACGCCTCTTCAATTTTCACCCCTGATTTAATTACGCCCTGTTCCAGCATGATCTGTTCTGTCTGTTGCCAGGCAGTTACATCCATGCGTCCTATTTCCACGGTGCGGTCCGGCCACACCAGTTCCCGGGTGGATATCAGCTGTTTTTCCTGTAGATCTCTGGGGGTGTTTTTGTCATATTTTTGAAGTATGGTCAGGGCCAGATCCTGATTTGCGGGGTCCATGGCCATCTGCCATCCCTTTAACAGGGCTTTCTTAAATCTGGCCACGGTGTCCGGATGTTCCCTCATCATTTTTTCTGAAGTTACCACGGAGTTGGCCACAAACTGAACCCCATGCTCTGCAGGATTGAAAAAACGGATATCCTCCCCTTGTTTTCTGAGTTTTTCACCGATGATGATACCCTGGGCATTTTTGTACACCGGCCAGACCTCGATTTTATTCATATAAAAAGGTGTGTAATCGTATCGGACACTTGAAAGGGTCAGCTCATTTTCCTTGATGCCCGCCCGGGTAAGCAGGGTTTTCATGATGGTCTCATCGTTTCCCCCATAGGTGATCCCCACGGTGCGGCCCCGAAGATCTTTAACCGTGTTTATGGCGGGCTTGCTGGTTTTACAGATCCACTGCAGGGGATTAATCTGGAACAGCTGGGCAATGACCACCACGGGGGCACCCTTGGCCCGGGCCCGGATCACCTGGTCGGCGGATGCCACGCCAAAGGCTGCATAGCCCATTTCAAGTTCTCTTATGGCATCTCTTTCCGGTCCGCCTGCCTTGACGGTGACATCCAGGCCCTCATTGGCAAACAGGTTCTGGTCCTCGGCCAGAATATCGCCTGTGACACTGGCATTGAAAAGCCATTTCAGACGATAGTTGAGACCCTCTTTTGCCAGACAGGGTGAAACCATGGAGACGGCAAAAACGGTGCATGAAATAAAAAGAATGAAAAGTCGACGCATGATATTTTTTTTCATGGAAGTTCCTCCTGGTCAACAATGACCCATTTTTTGATGATTTTTTCCCCCACCCATTCCAGGGTACCCTGGTAAAGGGAAAGGAAAATGCCAATGAGAAAAAGGGCTGCCAGAATCCTTGAAAGATCGCTCTGGTAAAGGGCAATGCGAATGGCATGACCGATGCCGGCATTGGCAGCAATGAATTCGGCCACAATGGTGCCAGCCATGGCAAGTGTGGCACTGCCGGAGATAACCGTGGTGAGTTTTCGAATATTTTCAAAGGCCCGGATTTTGATTTCCAGCTGCCATCGCATTCTGCCTGTGGCCAGATAAAAATGTTCAATGTCGGTGATGGGTTCGGACATAATGCTTACCACGGACAACAGCAGAGGGAAGTAGCAGATCATGGCGGCAATGATTAATCTGGATGCAAACCCGTCCCCCAGCAGGATAAAAATGATGGGGGCCACGGCCACAATGGGGTATGCCTGGATGTTATAGGCGGCGGCCTTGATAAAGGAGCCAAGCCAGGAGCTTTTCCGGGCAGCCGTGCCAATGGAAAAGGCCATGATAATTGAGAGCAGTTGGCCGACCATGGCCACCCCCAGGGTGTTTAAGACATCGTACAGATAGCCGTTGGCCACGGCCAGGCTGGTGGACCATATGTCAAGGGGGCCGGGGATGACATAATCAGACAGCCCCAATATTGATTTTAGAGCCAGAAGAAAGCCAATCCCTGCACCATATACAATGAAAAATTGTGAAATTCGCCTAACAAGCATTCATTATCCCCAATAAAACTGCATCCAGTTTATGGCTGTTTATGGCATCATTGCGCTGGATATTCAATCCTTTTATCAGACTTGTCTGGGGCAGTTTGCCCGCCTTTAACAATACCAGTATCATGTCACTGAATTTGGATACTTCCATGAGATTGTGGGAAATGTACAGAAAATATTTATCGGGGAATCGCTCCTTTATTTTAAAAATAATATTTTCCTTGGAGCGTTCATCCACGTTGGCAAGGCTTTCATCCATGACCAGAAGGTCAAATTTCTGGAGCAGGTATCGGATCAGATTAATCCGATTCTGCTGGCCCAGGGACAGCTGGGAAAATTTTTGACCCATAAAGGGGGCCATGCCAAAGGTTTCCACAAGTTCCCCGCAAAGTTCTGTCATGCCGGGGGGGGTGACTTTTTCCAGGTGACGGCCAATGGAAGACCAGCCCGGCAGCCGCTCCTGATTGTAGGTGTACAGGAAAACGGCATTTTCTTTTTTAAGAATTTCTCCTGTATATCCGGTAATGTCACCGGTCAGAAGTTTGGCAAAGGAAGTCTTTCCCACGCCGGAAGGGCCAAACAGAGCATGAAACCCCGGGGTATCCATCTTCAGGGAAATATCTTTGAAAACAGATTCAGTGGACAGGGGATACTGGTATCCAAGATGCCGGCATTCAAGAAGCATAGGTCAGCCTTCCCTGGGAATTTCTCGATCGTGCATGCCGATGAGATATAAAAGACCATCCAGCCCTACACTGGAAATGGCAGTTTCGGCCCTGGCCCGGACAATGGGTTTTGCATTAAAGGCCACCCCCAGACCTGCAATGGTGATCATGGGGAGATCATTGGCCCCGTCTCCCACGGCAATGGTCTGTTCAATGGAGATGTTTTCTTTCCTGGCCAGTTCTTTGAGCAGGCAGGCCTTTTTATCACCGTCAATGATGTCACCGGTGACTTCTCCTGTGACCACGCCGTCACGGATCACAAGTTCATTGGCATGGAGGTAATCAAACCCCAGTTTTTCCTTTAAATGCTTGCCCACAAAGGTGAATCCACCGGAAAGAATACCAAGCTTGTAGCCCAGACCTTTCAGAGTTCTTGTGACCAGTTCCACCCCTTCAGACAGGGGTAGGCTTATCGCCATATCCCTGAGTTCCTCTTCTTTGAGGCCTTTAAGCAGGGCCACCCGTCTTTTGAAACTTTCTTTAAAATCAATCTCCCCCCGCATGGCCGACTCTGTTATTTTAGCCACGGCGTCCCCCACACCTGCAAGTTTGGCAAGCTCATCAATGACTTCCGCCTGGATCAGTGTGGAATCCATGTCAAAAACCACAAGTTTTCTGTTCTTACTGTATATATTGTCTATGTGAAAGGAAATATCTATTCCGGTCTGCTGGGAGATTTCCATGAAATCCCCCCGCATGGATTTTATGTTGGCCGGGGTGCCGCTTACTGTCAGCTGGACACTGGCCCGGGTGGGAAGATCCAGATTATTTTTCAGGGGGATTCTTCCGGTGAGACGGGTGATGCCGTCAATGTTGAGATCATTTTCGGCTATGACGGCGGTGACCCGGGAAATCTGAAGTGCCGTAACCCTTTTACCAAGCAGGGTTATCACTCGGCGCTCTTTGCCCTGTGCCCGGACCCAGCGTTCATATTGATCGCTTTCAACGGGTTTGATTTCCACTGCCAGATTCCTTTTATGCCCTTCATAAAGCATGTCTTTGAAAATGGATGAAAAATCTGTATCAACGGGGATCTCCACAAGAATACCCAGTGAAATGTGTTCATGGATTACAGATTGACCAATATCGAGCACATTGACATTGTAATGGGCCAGAATATCTGTGAAACAGGTGTCCAGACCCTTATTGTCCTGGCCGGAAATGTTGATCAGAATGATTTTGCTCATGGTTCCTTTCCGAAGGTTGAGATGGCAGGTTCTGTGGGTATCCGGTGCCGGTGTGTGGACACGCGGTGGTCATGATCTTGTATTTTCTTTGAGGTGCTACCCTCATTAATCTGCCCAGTCTGTTTATCAAAATTTCCCTCGGGTCACAGCCTTTAACTGCCTAAAAGCCACCATCGCAGGGAAAATAAGCCGATTTAAAAAAAACTGGGGCCAACCTACCATGGCCTGTCATTGGATTCAATATTTTTCCAATTGAATTAAAAAAGGTTGACAGATGGAAGAAAAACCTTTAAAACCTCTCTCATCTTGTGAGCCCAGGTAGCTCAGTCGGTAGAGCAGGGGACTGAAAATCCCCGTGTCAGCAGTTCGATTCTGTTCCTGGGCACCACACACAAGTCAAGGTTGCGGGGGCGTAGTTCAGTTTGGTTAGAACGCCTGCCTGTCACGCAGGAGGTCGCCGGTTCGAGTCCGGTCGCTCCCGCCACCCTCCAAAATAAAAAACAAATGAGTTCAGTCCCCATCGTCTAGCCCGGTCCAGGACACCGGCCTTTCACGCCGGCGACAGGGGTTCGAATCCCCTTGGGGACGCCATTTAATAGAATCAAGGGTTTACCTGACTATGGTAAACCCTTTTTTTATTTGGTGAAGAAATATTTTTAATTCGACGCTGTCCCCATTGGACCGCCAAATGTAATGGTTGGCCTATGCTGTGACCAAGCCTAAATATTCATTGACAAATATTTGGCAAATTTATATTTAATCAAATTTATGATTAAATTTAAAATCAAAAAACGTGTCATCAAACGCAAGATAACACAATCCGGAGTCCGGTTGTCGGCAGTATCGCTGAAGATCGGAGCTTCGGGTTTCATCAATTTTTATGAAAAGGGCCGATGCTGTCATGATAACTGTGTTTAAGAATCAGAATACCCCCATTGATTTTGAGCTGGTACAGGAAAAAATTAAATCCTCCGGGGTTCCTTCCATCGGGAATGGCACCATCCGCGAAATTGTCAAGATTGCCAATGAAATTCAGCGGGCATCGGGCAAACAATTCATTCGCATGGAGATGGGGGTTCCAGGGCTTGCGCCTCCGGAAATTGGCATTAACGGCGAAATCGAGGCATTGAAAAATGGAGTTGCCTCAAAATATCCCATGCTTGAGGGCATTTTACCCCTTAAAAAGGAAGCCTCCAGATTTATAAAGCTGTTTATGGATGTGGATGTGCCTGAAGATTGCTGTATCCCAACCGTGGGTTCCATGCAGGGGGGATATGCAAGTTTTATGATCCTTGGAAATATGGATGCCCGAAAGGATACCATTCTTTTTCTTGATCCGGGATTTCCGGTTCAAAAGCAGCAGCTTAATGTCTTAGGCCAGAAGTACGAGGCCTTTGATGTCTATAATCACAGAGGAGACAGGCTTGAGGCAAAGCTTGAGGCGTATCTCTCAAAGGGTAATATCTCCGGGATCATATACTCCAACCCCAACAACCCCTCATGGATATGCTTTAATGAGGGTGAGTTGCAAACCATCGCAAAGGTGGCAGATAAGTATGATGCCGTTGTCGTTGAGGATCTGGCCTATTTTGCCATGGATTTCAGAAAGGATCTTTCCATGCCCGGAAAAGCCCCTTTTCAAGCCACCATTGCAAAGTACACCAGAAATTATATCCTTCTTATCTCAAGCTCCAAGGCCTTCAGCTATGCCGGACAGCGGGTGGGACTGCTTGCCATCTCCCCGGATGTTTACGCCCGGCAGTCCCCTTATTTGAAAGAACGATTCGGGTCTGACAAATTCGGATATACCTTGATTTACAAAATCCTTTACTCCCTTTCATCGGGTACATCCCATTCCGCCCAGTATGGCCTTGCCGCCATGTTAAAGGCGGCCAATGACGGTGATTTTAATTTTGTGGAAAGCGTCCGGGTGTATGGAGAAAGGGCTGTTGCCATAAAGGCGTTGTTTAAAAGAGCAGGCTTTGACATCGTTTACAGCATGGATATGGATGAGGTGCTTGGGGATGGTTTTTATTTCACAGTTTCCTTTCCCGGTATGACGGGGGCAGAGCTTGTGGAGCGCCTTTTATACTATGGTATCAGTGCCATTGCCCTTTCCGGAACGGGAAGTGAATATGAAGGCATGCGGGTATGCATGTCCCAGGTGGGGAAAGATGCATTTGAGATGTTAGCTGCAAGGCTTGAGCAGTTTGGGAAGGATTATCGGCAAGCCTGATGAGTTCGGGGCGTGATCACAATGGTTATGATCACGTCCACCACATCTTATGCTTGATCATTGAGTGTTTTTTATATGAAAAAGCAGGTACTTGGTACTGGACACTAACAGCGACTGCTTTTTCATAATTCGTTATGTCCGTCAGGACGTGGCTGTTATATGAAGCTTTGTCCAACACATTGCAAGGATAAGCGTTTCAACTTTTGTTGTGGCAAGATGCCCTGCAATGGTCGTTATAAGCCCAAATCAGCAATTGTCATACATTCTAATGACTTCGCCGTTGCCCCGGCCTTCAACGCTTTTAATGAAGCAGTTGACGACTTTTTTCATGGGGATGGGATTATGGCCTGGAAAATAAGCTTCATAGATATCCACGGCATCCTCAACAAGTCCGGATGAGACCACATTGATTCTGACGTTGTCTGTCATTTCAAGGGCGGCTGCCTTTACAAAACTGTTGATTCCGCCACCAACCATGGCGGCACTGGTGGTCATATGCACCGGATGGTCGGCAAGTATGCCTGAGGACAGCGTGAAAGAGCCACTTGGATTGATATAATTCAAGCCGATTCTCACCAGATTCACCTGGCCCATGAGTTTGCTTTTTATGCCGATGTAAAAATCATCTTCGGTCAGGGAAGTAAATTCTGCCCATTTGGCCTCTCCGGCCGCACAGATAACGGCATCCACCTTTCCCACTTTTTCAAACATGGCTTTAATTGAGCCGCTGTCACCCATGTCCAGGTTTACCTCTCCTGAGGTTTTACCAGCGATGATGACTTCGTGTTTTTTTGAAAAATGCGCACTTACTTTTTTACCTATTGTACCATTTCCACCAATTATCAAAATTTTCATTATCTCTCCTTATATGTTTTTTGTGGGAGGGGGCAGAGCTGAATCCCCTTGCCCCAAACCCGAAAAATAGAATGGGAAAGTATAAAACACTTTTAAACTTTGCCATAATTTGTTCTACTCTTGACTGATAAGTTATATCTGATAAAGTTATTTGTCCAATGAATAGTTTTGATATGAATCATCAAAAAAAGTTGTCATTATGAATTTACAGATAGATTACCTGAAAACGTTTATCGCCCTGGCCGAGACCAAGGGCTTTACCAAAACAGGACTCCAGGTCAACAAATCACAATCCGCCGTCAGTATGCAGATAAAACGCCTTGAGGATGAAGTGGAAAAAAAGCTGTTTGAGCGCATCGGCAAAACAGTGAAGCTGACACCCGAAGGGCATATCCTGCTTAAACATGCCATGAGAATTGTCAAGGAGCATGATGATGCCGTCCGGGCATTATCAAAACCTGACCTGGAGGGCTTTATCAGGTTTGGTGCTCCGGAGCATTACACCATCGGGGTGCTGCCCCAATTACTGGCTCGATTTGCCCAGGCCTATCCCGATGTGGTGGTGGAGATGCGGTGTGAAAACAGTGACGTCATTAAAGAGGCGGTGGACACAGGAGAGCTGGATCTCGGGATCTGTACCCAGATAAGTGACGGTGGCCAGGTGATCTCCCATGATCCGGTGGTATGGGTGGCGCAGCCGGGATTTGTCATGCAGGAGCACAAGACAGTATCCCTTGCGGTGTTTGAAGAGGGCTGCATTTTTCGCACCTGGGCATTGGAAGCATTGGAAAAAGCGGGGATACGCTACAGAATCGTATACGTCAGCCGGAGTATTTCAGGGCTGATAGATGCGGTGCGATCCGGGTTTGCCGTTGCCCCCATCATCCGCAGCAATGCCCCCCCGGACTTGAAAATTATTGAGCTGGAAAATGGCCTGCCCGTACTGCCGGTTTCAAATATTGTTCTGCATAAGACAAAAAAACTGACATCGGAAATCATCGAATGCTTTTCGGAGCATGTTATTCAGGCATTTGGAGGAAAAGTATAGTGCCGAATTTTGTAACGGTTTCCATTGCCAGAGGTTTCCGGTGTGTAAATATTTGCTCGTCATCACATCTTCCCCTGTTTTGATCTGCTCGTATAGCATTTGTATGCTACAAAGCCCCAAAAAGACGAATATGGCACTGTCCAAATATTTATGTGAATTAGGCTGAATATTTACTTTGATATTATGAAAAAGCTAAGTATATAAGTGTGTTAAGATTAAGTCTGAAGTGTCTTGAGAGGACAAAAAAATGAGACTGGCCCTTCTCCAGACAACATCTTATATGAAAGAAATGGCCCATCAAGTGAATGAAAAATATGAATAAAAAAGAAATTCTCACCTGTATTTCGAAGATCCTCATGGAGAACAAATGGCTTGATAACGTGGCGGATATCTCTTTTCTGGCGGCAGGGGAGTACAATGAAAATTATGTGGTCACCACCGGAGCCAATAAATATGTCTTTCGTATCAATCATGGTACCCAGCTCAACCAGGCAGATCAGATCCGTTATGAATATAATGTGTTAACGGCCGTTGCAGCCTCCGGTGTCACCCCGATACCCCGGCAGGTGGCATCGGACACCGCCCTTGGGGGAGTGCTTCTGATGGATTATATCCCCGGGCGAGCCTTTGATTTTAACACCGATCTTTATAAGGTCCCTGCCATTTTTGCCGCCATTCATCAATTGCCCGTGTCCGGCAATCTCGTGTGTCAGACAGATCCTGTGGGGGACATTGCCCGGGAGAGTTATGGGCTTTTGGAAAAATTTCCCCACCATCCCCTGGCAAAGGAGAAGGCCCTTCTCTTAGACTATCATGAACAAATTTTGAAACTCCGGCAGCAGCACCGCACCCTGTTTTTTGATGAACCCCTTTGTATTGTCAACACCGAGGTGAATTCGGGTAATTTTATCATCCAGGAGACCAAAGGTTTTCTGGTGGACTGGGAAAAGGCCGTAATCTCCTGCCGGTACCAGGATCTTGCCCATTTTATCATTCCCACAACCACCCTGTGGAAGTCAGAGTTCAGATTCACCCCCAGGCAGAGACTGGATTTTTTAACCCGCTATTACCGCCTGATATCCGCCGACATTTCCTTTGAGGAATTTGAATTTAAAACCGCCATACTTGAAAGAACCATTTTGTTAAGGGCGTTGAGCTGGTGTTTCATGGCCTATGCAGAATACACCTGCCAGGACAGGGTTTTAAAGGATCAAATCACCTTTGATAAAATAAAAATGTACCTTGGAAGCATTGAATGTTTTTTGAAGTAAAACACCTTAATAAATCATTTGCAGGCAGGCCCTTACTGAAAGACATCAGTTTCGGAGCTGAAAAGGGTGATATCATTTCCTTTGTGGGACCCTCGGGTGTGGGTAAGACCACGCTTCTTAAAATGCTTGCCGGTCTGGAACAGCCCGATGCCGGTGAAATTTTGTTTAGCCACAGTCACAAGGGTAAAAGCCCTGCCGTTATGGTTTTTCAGGATTTCATGCTGTTTCCCAACATGACGGTTTTTGATAATATTGCCTTTGGGCTGAGGGCCGCTGGAACAGACAAGAGAAACATGAAAGAAAAGGTTCAGGAGATGCTTGCCTGCTTCCAGATCCAGGACAAGCAGAACCAGTATCCTAAATCATTGAGTGCCGGTCAGCAGCAGCGGGTGGCCATTGCCAGAGCCATGGTCATTAATCCTTCTATTCTGCTTTTAGATGAACCCTTTGCCAACCTTGATAAAAATTTGAAAGGGGAGACAGCCGCCTTTATCCACCATACCCAGAAGAAATTTAACACCACCACCATTGCCGTCATGCACGACCAGGAGGAGGCCTTCCGCATGTCCGACAAAATCGGGGTGATGCTGGACGGCGAATTGGTTCAGTTTGATACTGTCAGCCGGGTGTATCATGCTCCCATATCCATCAAGGCCGCTGCTTTCCTGGGGCAGGTGAATGTTTTTACCCGGGAGGCAGCGGAAAAGATGTCCATGAAAGATGGCTTGGATTTTAACAGGTATCGTTATTATTTCCGGGCGGAAGCCGCCACTTTGTTACCCAGTCCCCGGGGAGCCTGGGAAATAATTGAAATTGTTTTCTTTGGTGCCAATATTTCCTACCATATAAAAAATGACAATTTGAATTTTTACATTAACAGTGTTAATGATCATTTTAACACGGGGGATATGGTTGATCTAAGTATTGATCAGATTCTGAAAGAACCGTTGGCTCAGCAATTGTGACGGGTGTCCATTTTTGTGACCAGGCCCCCAGATCGGCACGGTTAATTTTATGTTAAGGAGATTCAAATGAAAAGATATGGTTTAAGCCTGATATTGATTTTTCTCCTCTTGTCATGTCAGCCCCAAACCCTTGAACAACAGTCTCTGTCCTATGACCAGGCCCTGGAAAAAGCAAGGGGTACCACGGTCAATTTTTACATGTGGGGCGGATCTGCCACCATCAATAAATGGGTGGAAGGTTTTGTGGCAAACACCCTGTTGGAAGAATACAAGATTGCACTGAATATGGTCCCCATGGATGCCGCCGTGTTTGTAAATAAACTTCTCACTGAAAAACAGGCGGGAAAAAAAAGGGGGACCATTGATGTGATGTGGATCAATGGAGAAAATTTTAAAAATGCCAGGGAAGCGGATCTTCTGTATGGCCCCGTGGCAAATAAGTTGCCAAATTTTATTCAATATGTTGATCCGGACACGGTTAGATCCGATTTTGGATTTCCCGTTGAAAATTATGAAGTCCCCTATGGCAAAGCCCAGTTTGTCTTTATCCATGACAGTGCCAAAATTCAAGTACCCCCCCAAAGTGTTGAAGAACTCAAAGATTGGGTCGTCAGCCATCCCGGCAGATTTTCCTATCCCCAGCCACCTGATTTCACAGGGTCGGCATTTATCCGTCAGATTTTTTATGCTGTCACCGGCGGGCATGAACAATACATGACTGGATTTGATGAAGCCCTTTATGCAAAAAATTCCCCGGCATTGTGGGCCTACCTCAATGAAATAAAGCCCTATTTCTGGCAGAAAGGCCGGACCTATCCCAAAAACATCACGGCATTGGGTCTTTTATTTGAGAGAGGAGAGGTGGATCTGAACATGTCCTATCACCAGGCCTATGCCGCGGGTAAAATTATGGAAGGAAAATATCCTTCCACGGTCAGAACCTTTGTACTGAAGGAAGGCGCCATCTACAATAACCATTTTACGGCCATTGCCGGCAATGCTCCCAACCTCGCCGGTGCCATGGTGGTTACCAATTTCCTGCTTTCCCCCAGAGCCCAGCTCTCAAAGAATATTCCTGAAAACTGGGGAGATTTTACGGTGCTGGACATGAATAAGCTGGGAGCTGCAGATCGAAAGGCCTTTGATGATCTGGATCTGGGTGAGGCTACCCTTTCCCTTGAAGTACTCAACCAGCACGGTGTTCCGGAAATCCCGGCAGATTACGTCACGCGACTGGAAAGTGACTGGAACCGTTTTGTACTGGAAAAGGAGTAGATGAAGCCCTGGTTTAAACTGCTGCCTGCCCTCATTCCCTTTGTGCTCTTCTTTGTAGGTGGCATTGTTTTAACGATGATTCAGTCAGTGGGAATGATGAACCCCCTGGCTCATTATGATTCCATGTGGACAGCCTATGAATTTGTATTCAGCCATGACCATTTTAAAATATCCATACTGTTTTCATTCTATGTAGCGCTGGTTTCCGCCGGGATGTCCATGGGATTTGGTACTTTTTTAGCCTATGTCCTGTGGCATATCCCCGGGGTGTTGCAGAACAAAACCGTGGTATATAAAATTCCCATTGTGCTTCCCCACATTGCCGTGGCATTTATCACAATGATTTTTTTGAGTCGATCGGGAATTGTTTCTTCGGTGTGTTATAAGCTGGGCATTATCACAGGGATGGAAGCTTTTCCCAACCTTGTTTTCAGCCGGTATGGAGTGGGGGAGATCATTGCCTATATCGCCAAGGAAACCTCCTTTGTGGCCTTAATGGCCATGTCTGTTTTGATGAAATTTGATAAACGTTATCTTCAGACGGCCCGGCAGCTGGGGGCAGGGGAGGTGCGGATTTTCTTTCATGTGGTGCTGCCCCATTTAAAAGAAATCCTCACCACCACCTTTCTGATTTTGTTCATTTACAGCTTCGGGGCCTTTGAAATTCCCTATATTCTGGGAAGCACTACTCCGGGGATGCTCAGCCTTCAGGTGTTCGACTACTATTTCAAACATGATCTTTCCCAGCGGCCCGTGGCCATGGCCTTGCTTGTTATTTTGTTTTTAATTTCATCCCTGTTTACCTGGCTGTATTTTCTAATTTACAATAGGCTTGAAAGTAAATATTCGGGTTGGTTGGAAAAGGAGAAGGGGTGAAAAGACAAGTATTTAAAATTTTGTTGTTGTGGCTGATTTTTCTGTTTCCCTTACTGGTACTGGTATTGTACAGTTTCTCAGGCCAATGGGCTTTTCCATCGCTGTTGCCGGATACCTTTAATTTTAGAACATTCATCTATTTTAAAGAAAATGCTGGACGTATTCTTACCCACATGATCTCCTCCTTTTTTTATTCCATACTTGCAGTGCTTTTTTCTGTGGTGTATTCCCTGATGCCGGCAGAATTTTTAAGTCGAAACGAGTTTCCCGGGAAAAAATTCATTGAAAGCCTGTTACTGGCCCCGGCTGTGCTTCCGGTGATGACCTTTTCTGTTGGAATTCATATGATGTTTATCCGTCTGGGGCTTGCCGATACCCATTTCGGAGTGGCCTTGATTCTTTCGGTTTACAGCTATCCTTACATGCTGCGGGCCTTAATTTCCGGTTATAAAACCATTCATCCCGATGCCCTTGTATGTGCCAGAAACCTGGGGGCAGGGTACTGGCAGATTCTCTGGGAAATTGAGATTCCCATGCTGCTTCCGGCCCTGACAGCAGGATCCTCCATTGTGTTTCTAGTGGCATTTTCAGATTATTTTCTGGTATTTCTCATCGGTGGGGGATCTGTGCCATCCTATTCGGGATACCTGTTTCCCTTTTTGAATTCCACGGACTGGTCCCTGGCTTCGGGTTTAACCCTGGTGTTTGTTATTGTACCTGTTTTACTCTTTCTGGTGCTGGATATGACGGTGATTCGACTTTATCGTAAGTGGGTTTAAGTCTGGTTGGGCCATCCCTGCTCTCCTGACCTTAAGGTGGCCGGACCCGGCCAAGGCTGTGACCAAATCTGAAAATTGACTAAAAGAGGAGAATATATGTTCATATCCGTCATCATTCCGGTGCTGCATGAAAAAGAGATCAACGCCTGCCTGACAGATCTCCTGGAAAAGGCTGGTAAGGAAGAGTTGGAGATTCTTGTGGTGGATGGTGATCCCATGTGCACCACCCTATCTTTAATATCACATGGAGGAATTAAAAAAATCATATCTCCCAAAGGGCGTGCCCTTCAGCAGAATAAAGGGGCACAAAAGGCCACGGGGGAGGTGCTGCTCTTTCTCCATGCCGATACCCGACTTCCCCCTGATTTTTATCCCCTGATCCGTAACACCATTTTGTCCGGATGTTCCGGTGGTGCCTTTGATCTGTGCATCGATTCTCCCCACCCTTTTTTAAGATTAGTATCAAAGGTGGCTTCTCTTCGTTCTCGGATCACCCGGATTCCCTATGGTGATCAGGCCATCTTCCTCACCCGGAGTCTGTTTTTTCAGATCAATGGATTTCCCGAAATAGCCCTCATGGAGGACATCGCATTGATGCAGAAAATTAAAAAATCCCGTGCCGGTTTTGAAATCCTGTCCACTAAGGTACGAACCTCACCCAGAAAGTGGATCAAAGACGGGATGATTTACACCAGCCTTCGTAACCCCCTGCTGGCCGCCTTGTACTATCTGGGTGTTTCTCCACGGGTGCTGGTTAAATTGTATTATTGATCATGAAGGGTGGTTGCCGTTACTGGATGATCTGGCTCTTTAAATTTCCAGGGAGGAATGTCTTTGATGATGGACAATTTATTGATACTTTTTCTTAAATATCCGGAAGTCAACAGGGTAAAGACACGGCTTGGCAGGGAGATCGGATATGCCAAAGCCGCCCGTTTATATGAGAAAATGGTTATAAGGCAGATCTCAGACTTGATGTGCAATAACTATGATCTAGTATTATATGTGGATGACCACCATGATATTGAGGCGTATAAAGAAAAATTTGGTGTGGATGGAGTCTATTTTTATCAGAAGGGCATGGATTTGGGTGAACGAATGGTCCAGGCCATCACCGAATCGTTTCAGCGTAATTATTCAAGAGTGATACTCATGGGAAGTGATATTCCCCTTGTGGATGCCCCGGCTGTTGAACGCTTTTTCAAGCACCTTCTAACTGCGGATATGGTTATTGGACCCGCAATGGATGGTGGTTATTACATGATTGGATTCCAGAGTAAAATTTATATTGCACCTGTTTTTAAAAATATTGTCTGGAGCAGTAGCGGGGTATTTCAACAGACAATTGCCAATGCTGCAGATCTGAAGGTTCAGGTGGAAAAAATCTGGTTTGACATTGATACCGTAAAAGATCTTGAAATTTATCAGAGGCTTGTGCGTTCAGGTAAGCATTTCTCCTGGGTGGACTCGTCAGTCTTACGGTCTTTGTATGATCTACCGTGAGCCAGGTTTGTTTTATTGTGCCTGCATTTTTGTGTTTTGCCTCATCTTCTATCGGTGCCAACGGTGATCAATGAGATTTCTTTGTTTTTTTCAGTTACATCGGCAAGAATAAATTGGCTGGATCATCTGGTATGATCTTTTGATATAAGAATGCCGGGCAGACTGAATTTTTTTAAACCATTGGGTACGTTCTTTTTGCTGTTTGAAATGGCATTTGCTGCCATAATCCCACTTTTAATGGAAGCATGGATACCTTCACCCATATCCAGGGTCGATACCCCGGCAGCATCTCCGATGACAAATAAATTATCTTTGCGAAATGCTGTGTTTTTATGAAAAAGGAAGTAATTGTGGCCTCTTGGGTTGTGAGGCACCTGTTTTATCAGGGAAAGATTTATAAGCTTTTCAACGAAATCATGCCAGTGGTCCATGATGTTCCTGCTCTGGTTTTTCAATTTTAAAAACTTTCCACCGATCCCGATATTCAACCAGCCGTTGCCCTTCGGCAGGTACCAGGCATAGCCCGGCAGCCGGTTTCCAAAATACCAGATGTGGCATCTATCATCGGATATATCGCATTGGTATTCTTTTTCCACTGCGCAAATCATGGCCTTTGCCGGTCTTTTATGGGTGGTGTTGAAAAAAGATTTATACACAGGGCAGTGGGTGCCACCAGCACCCACCAGGTATCTGCATTGATAGGTGTTGTCAATGATTAAATAGTCCTTGTATGCCCTGATATGTCTGACCGTATGTGTGTGAATCGGGACATGGGCACGTTTAATCATCCAATCATCAAACTCGTATCTTCTGATGGCATACTGACAGGTTTTGACGGGAAATTTCATTCCGAATACATGGAAATGAATTTGTTCAAATTGCTTCAGAGTATGGGGATATATTCCCGGATTGATACCCAGGGTATTAAATACACCCGGAGTTATCCAGCCGGCACATATTTTTTGGCGGGGAAACGGTTTTTTATCAAGAATCAATGTCTCAAGGCCTGCCGCATTCAAGGCACTTGCACATGCTGAACCTGCAGGCCCGCCGCCAACGATAATTATTTTTGAGTTTATCATTTGATACAGCCTTATGAAATTCGGCAATTGGGCCTGGTCTGTCCGGGCTTGGTCATGACGATCTGCCATAATTGCATATGTCTGGATCGAAATCCCCCGGCACAGGTTAAAAGATAGTACTCCCACATTCTGAAAAACCGATCTCCATATCTATGTTTCAGTTCCGGCCATGCCCGTTTGAAATTATTGTACCATGCCATCAGGGTTTTATCATAATCCTCCCCAAAATTTTGCCAGTCTTCCATGATGAAAATTCCTTCCATGGCCCTCCCAATCTGGGCAATGGAAGGTAGCATTGAATTTGGGAAAATATATTTTGTGGTCCATGGATTACATATCCTGCAACTGCTGTTGCTTCCAATCGTATGGACAAAGGCAATCCCGTCATCTTTTAACAGTTGGTTTGTCAGCTTCATGTAGGTTCTGTAATTTTTATACCCCACATGTTCTATCATTCCGATGGAAATAACCCGGTCGTAAAGCCCGGTTGCCTTCCTGTAATCATCTAACAGGATTTCAACCGGCAGACCCTTACACAATTCTTTTGCAAATTCAGCCTGTTTTTCAGACACGGTATATCCTGTTACCTGGACACCATATTTTTCAGCGGCATATTTGGCAAATCCGCCAAACCCACACCCCAACTCAGCGATTTTCATACCCGGTGACAGGTCCAGTTTTCTACAGATCATTTCAAGTTTGGCTTCTTGCGCGGTGTCAAGGTCCTGAGCATCCCTCCAGAACCCGCAGGTATACTGCATGTTTTTATCCAACATTTTTAAATAAAGTTCATTACCTATATCGTAATGGGTTTTACCAATAGTAAAAGCGCGTCTGGTATTCTGAAGGTTTAAAATTTTTGCTTTAAGAATATTCCATGTTGTGGCCCAGTCCTGTTTCAGTTTACTCAACAGATCCACACGTAATACCTTTTCAATAAACCGGTCAAGCGCCTTGCAGTCCCACCATTTGTCCATATAGGATTCTCCTAATCCCAGCATGGTCTGCTGTATCACACGATCATAAAATTTGTCATCATGAACATGGATATCATAGGGTTTATCTCCGTTGACTGTAATTCCTGCAATCTCCATTAAATTTGAAAATAGTTCCTTTTCCTTTTTATGATTCATAATCATCCACCTATCTCTGATCATAAATTTAATAAAAACAAGCTGCAGACAATCGCTTTTCTAAGATATTGAAAGCAAATATTATACCAAGTAATGGATAAAATGTATTAAAAAAAGGGGGCCGCAATATTTCGAGTGGACAACTCGTATGGGTGAGGGCATGCCACCTTTTTGCGTTTTTTAAAACATACAATGAATATGTAATTGAAAAGATAGTCATGTCATGATTTTTTACAATGAGGAAAACTATTATTTGCCAGTAAATAAGCATAGGATTACATATCGTTCAGATTATCAGCCCAATTTTTGCTGTTGATTTTTTCGGGAGGAGGAGAGCCTGGATTATTGTTCTTTTCAGTCTTTGGGACGGGGCACCTCCTTCCAATCAGGGGGATTCGTTTTTGGTTGCTTCATGACGGTTCTTTTGATATCTTTTCCATGGGTTTTACCTCTGCTTTGTTGTTTACCCTTCAAAAAATATACATAAAACGAAGGTGAGGTCAATTGTAAATTGTTTAATATATCAGTCATAATATTATCAATATTTTTGATTCAAGTGACAGGTGGCATATCACCATTTTCATTATTTATTGTGTCCACAGGCTGATGTGACTGTTATATAATATTCTCTGGGGCTTGATCACAACATCGACCACTTCGGGGTGGGGTCAGGCTTGCGTTATTGACACTTTTATTTAAAATTACCTTTTAATTTTAAAGCACAGGGCATTGATAAAGGTACAATAACACAAGCCTGAATCTGCCGGTCCACCAATTATGATGGCCGGTCGACGTTATGATCAGGCCCTGTTTTTTTTGAGAAGGAGATCAGGCATCTGTCATGTGTGGTATTTGTGGTGAGATAAAATTTGACAGGAATAGGGTTGAAGAAAATACCATTGAACGGATGATGACACGTCTGGAGCGTCGTGGTCCTGATTTTGGTGCGTATAAATGTGACGGGCATGTGGGGCTGGGGCATCGCAGGCTTAAGGTCATTGACCTTTCTGAACATGCCAATCAACCCCTGGTGGCAGAAAAGCTGGGCCTGACATTGGTCTTTAACGGCACCATCTATAACTATCCGGAACTGCGCAGAGAGTTGATTAAACGGGGAGAATTATTTTATTCAGACGGTGACAGTGAGGTGATTCTGCACGCCTATGCGATATGGGGTGAGCAATGTGTTGAGCATTTTAACGGCATGTTTGCCTTTGCCATATGGGATGCCAGACGTCAGCAGCTGTTCATGGCCCGTGATCGTTTCGGAATTAAACCACTCTATTACAATACCACCCGGTGTGGATTACGTTTTGCTTCAAATACCCAGGCCCTGCTGGCAGCCGGGAATGTGGATACTGCCATTGACCCTGTGGCACTGCACCATCAATTTACCATTCATGGGGTTGTTCCTGCCCCCCGCACCATCTTTAAAGGAATTCAGAAACTGGCTCCCGGCCATACCCTGGTTGTAGGGTCGGATGGGACTCAGAGGATGCACCGGTACTGGAACCTGAATGCCCAGCGTCCGGTTAAGGCAAAAAGCTGGCAGAAGTGGCAGGAGGCCATCCACAAAAGTCTTCAGCGGTCGGTGAAGTGCCGCCTTGATATTGCCGATGTGCCTGTGGGGGTGCTGCTTTCCGGTGGGCTTGATTCAAGCCTGCTGGTGGGCCTGCTGGCAGAGCAGGGGATTAAGGATATCCTTACCTTTTCCATCGGGTTTGAAGATCAACCCGAAGAGCAGGGCAGCGAGTTTGAATACTCTGATCAGGTAGCTGAAATGTATGGCACAAGGCATCACAAGATCATTATTCCCAATGATCAGGTGATCACGCGGCTGCCGGAGGCCATTGGCCAGATGGCCGAGCCCATGGTGGGTCAGGATGCCGTGGCCTTTTACCTGTTGGCTGAGCAGGTATCAAAGCAGGTTAAGGTTGTGTTAAGTGGTCAGGGAGCAGATGAGGTGTTTGGTGGGTACTTCTGGTACCCGCGTATGGTGCAGGCCATGGGCAGTGATCTGGAACGCTTTTCCCGGCACTATTTTGATCGGGATCATTTGGAATTGTTAAACACCGTTACCGCCCCATACCGGGGGGATGATCATACCTCTGCCTTGATATCTCAACTTCTGGCCTTACCGGGTGCGGATGATTACCTTGATCAGGTGCTGCGCCTGGATGTCACCACCCTTATTGTTGATGATCCGGTCAAACGGGTTGATAACATGACCATGGCCTGGGGGCTGGAGGCCCGGGTACCTTTTTTAGATCACGAGCTGGTTGAACTGGCCATGCAGATGCCTCCCGCCATGAAGCTGGGACCCGGAGGAGATGATCTCAAGTATGTATTAAAGCAGATTTCCCGTGGTTTAATCCCTGATGCGGTGGTGGATCGCAAAAAAGGCTACTTTCCGGTACCGGCCCTTAAGTATGTGCGTGGACAATTCCTGGAGATGATGCGGGACACACTCAACTCACAGGCCTGCCGTCAACGGGGACTTTTTTCCCGTTCGTATGTCCAAGAGGTACTGGATGCCCCGGATGAACACTTTACCCGCCTCCAGGGGTCGAAACTGTGGCATCTGGCCCTGTTGGAGATGTGGCTCCAGATCCATGTGTAACTCCCCTAATAGGTTTTATTGCAGCCTTGAAAGAAAGCTGGCAAGGTTAATTTTCTGATTGATGATTCCCAGTTTCTTACGGATATAGTTCCTGTAAGTCTCAACACTTCGGTGGGAGATATTGAGCACTTTGGCAATTTCTTTGGAACTGAGACCCGAACGGATCATATTACAAATTTCATTTTCCCGGGGAGTAAGTCGGGGCATATGTCGGGCCATGTTGCTGCCAAAAGCGGAGGTTAAATGCTTCAGCGTATCCTCCAGCAGGGTGATATAACCAATATCAATCTGGGTGGCGCTGTTTTTTATTTTATCCAGAAGGGGAAGAAGAAATTGATCCACATTATCCATAACCCGTTCTTCCAGGTTCTTTTTTTCCATGATAACCTGGTTCATGATTTCCCGAAGTGCAATGTTTTTTTCCTTAAGTAGCTGATTCTGATTTTTCAGCTGCTGTTCACTTTCAAACAGCGCTTTTTCAGCCTGCTTCTGTTCGCTGGTGCGTCCCAGACGTTCGGCAATGGCATTGAGAAGGGAACGTTCTTCTTTTAAAAATGGACCCTCATGGCTGTCGGGCATTTTTTCAAGATAACAGACATTCAAAACCCCAATAACATCTTTATAGGCAATGATATCCGCCGATTGTTTCCAGCAGGTATCTTTATAATTGTCTGTCTGATAAACGATGCCATGGACAATACACCGGGCGCAGGTGATTTCCGGGTACTGCCAGGAGCAGGGGATCAGTGTCATGACCTGCTGATAGATCTCTTCCAGGGAGATGTTATCCTGCTCCACAATTTTTGAAATGCCGTACAGGCAGTTGATTTCCTTGATTCTTTCGTTTAATTCATGGGCCTGACGTATGAATCTGGCTTCAGGGGAGTCGTCCATATCCTGACATCCGGAAACATGTTGAACCGGCCCGAATACATTGTTCTGGGGCAGCGGATGTTTCTGTATGTTTTTCATTGTTTTTATCTCAAATATTTTGGGCTTGGTCACAAGATCCTTCAAAAAGGGTACGTGTTAATCCCCTTTATCCTGTTCAGAGGTGTTTCTGAACAGGATCTCCTGGGCTTGATCATAAAATGGGCCAGTTCCTCATAAGTATTGGGTTAACGGGGGCAGGCTTATGTTATTGGCGTATCTTTTCACAGCCTGTCTAGATGTCAAATCACTGATAATACCAATAACATAAACCTGACTATCTCCAAAATGGCCGATGTTGTGACCAGGCCCGGATATCCTCTTGAACCAGGAACTGTTATACCAGGCCCTGATCCAGCATGGCATCGACCACTTTGACAAAACCTGCAATGTTGGCACCGGCAAAATAATTGCCGGGCTTGCCGTATTCTTCTGCGGCATCTATGCAGGCGTGATGGATACTTTTCATGATCCCCTGGAGGCGGGTATCCACTTCCTTTCTTGGCCAGTTAAGGCGCATGCCATTTTGTGACATTTCCAGACCGGAAACAGCAACACCGCCGGCATTGGCGGCTTTACCCGGCGCATACAGGATCTGGTTGTCAAGAAAGATATCAATGGCCGCTGGCATGGACGGCATATTGGCCCCCTCTGCCACCAGGGTCACCCCATTGCGGATAAGGTTGGCGGCATCCTTGGCATTGATTTCGTTCTGGGTCGCGCTGGGAAAGGCACAGTCTGCCTTGTGATCCCACAGGGGATTCGTGTCCTGGGAGCCGTCCCGCTGGGTATAAACCGCGTCGGAGTACTCATCAGCATAGGCTTTGATTCGTCCACGCTGGACATTTTTAAGGCGCATGATAAAACTTAGTTTTTCTCTGTCTATGCCCTGTTCATCATAAATATACCCTTCGGAATCTGACATGGTGACGACTTTTCCACCCATGTCCAGAATTTTTTCCACCGTGTACTGGGCCACGTTTCCGGACCCTGAGACCAGACAGGTTTTTCCTTTCAGTGTCTCTCCCCGGGTGGCCAGCATTTCCCCGGCAAAGTAGACACAGCCGTATCCAGTGGCTTCGGGTCTGATAAGGCTGCCGCCCCAGGCAAGGCTTTTCCCTGTCAGAACACCGGAAAACTCGTTGCGAAGTTTTTTATACATGCCGAACATGAAACCGATTTCCCTGGCACCCACGCCGATATCCCCTGCCGGAACATCGGTGTTGGGACCGATGTGGCGGAAAAGTTCAGACATGAAACTCTGACAGAATCGCATGACCTCATTGTCTGACTTGCCTTTGGGGTCAAAATCAGAGCCTCCCTTTCCACCGCCCATGGGCAGGGTGGTCAGAGCATTTTTAAAGACCTGTTCAAAGGCCAGAAATTTTAAAATGCTTAAATTCACCGAGGGATGAAATCGAAGTCCGCCTTTGTAAGGACCGATGGCGCTGTTCATTTCAATTCTGAAACCCCGATTTACATGGACTTCACCGGTGTCATCCATCCATGGCACCCGGAACATCAATGTCCGTTCCGGCTCCACCATTCGTTCCATGATTTTGAGCTGGCGGTATTCCGGGTTACGGTCAAGCACCGGTCCAATGGTTTCCATAACCTCAATAACCGCCTGGTGAAATTCCTTTTCGTGGGGATCTTTTTCCATGATAATGTTTAAAACATCTGACATTTAGTGCCTCCTGATAGTATTTAATAGTGATGACCGGTGCAGGCGATTGTCTGTTCCAAGTCAATTGGTTTTGTTTTCATGACTCATAATGACGCATCTGGATTTTTTTCCGTCCAGCTTGATAACCATGGGGTTTGATAGTCTTACATGGCGTAAGTATTTGGTTTCGCATATGGATTCACATGTGTTGAGCCATTTCCAGTCAATGAAATCCTTATTGGATTTTTTGGTACCTCTGCTGAGTTCATTCACCGTAATATAGGGAATGTTAAGGGAGGTAATATTATGAAAAAAATGAGAACCCTGTGAGGGATCTGCATTGAGTTGTTCATTCTTCAGTTCTATTACAGCACCGATACCGGAAATATGATGCCATTTAACCGGTATGCCAAGCCATCTGTCAGACCCCCCCCAGCGCCCGGGTCCAATGAGCAGATACCGCCGTTTTGCTTCCACCAGTCCGGCATTGATCTTACCTATTTCTTCGGCAATGTCCGGGGTTGCAGATACGGAAAATGACTGGGGAATGACATATACGATGTCCGTGATGTCTTGTATGATCCCATTCCCAAGGGCGGTGGAAGAGTGGCAGACGGCAGTGTCCACGTCCTGCTGGGTGATCCGTGGTGTCTGCCGGGTGTTGTGATCTGCCATGGGACGTATCTGTAAAAAATAGAAATCACTGGGTTTCTTCGGGTCTGGATAAAGGTTTATGGAGAATTCAATTTCCACCGGTCCACCAAAGACTTTTCCGCCAAGCTCAAGAAGGTCGCAGAGCAACGCAGGAAGTGGTGGAGTATTATATTTCAGAATACGGGCAAAGGTCAACAGCTTGGGACCTGCCAAACCCCAGGTGTCACGGATGCGATTTTCTTCCGGAACATAAGTACTGGATAGTGCCTGCACCGGATAATCGTTAAGTGCTGCGTCCAGAGTACGTTTTTCAAGGTTGGAATATCGACCGAAATTAAGTGCGTCGGCATAATGGTTTGTTTTTAAAGCATAAAAAGTTGTCTGGGCATTTTTTAAAATATCTTCCACCATTGAAAATTGTGGCAGGATTTTTGGGCTGCCGGGTGAAAAACGCAGGCTTTTTTCACCGTCTACCACGGTTTTTCCAAGGCCCAGTGCAATGTGGGCAATGCCATGTTCCGATTTCATGTGGGAAAAGGGATAATAATTAATGGATTGGGCAACTCCTGATACCGCAGGATAAAAATAATCTCCATATTGCTGCCCGGCAAGGGCCTGGACAATCACCGCCATGGAATCATGGAACGGATGGCTGGAGGTGCTTCTATGGAACGCCTTGGCATCATCGTAATAGGTTGAGGCGAAAACAAGTTTAATGGCGTTGGCCAGATGGAGGATGCGCATGGATGGATCTGGGTGATTGTTGGGAATCTTATACGTTTTGTAAAGACCGGCATAGGGCTGAAAATGGGCATCTTCCAACTGGCTGGAGGATCGTACAGCCAGGGGCACCTTGACCTGGGATAAAAATACCTTGAGCTGTCGAATCAAGCATGCCGGTAATTCTGCACGGAGAAATATCTTAACCACCTCTTCCACCGGGTGCTTCTGATTTTCCAGATTCTCAAGTTTATTCTGGGTGATGAAGGCCTCAAAAACATCGGTACAAAGGACAAGGGTCTGGGGGATTTGAATCATAAATTGAGGATGATTTTTATGCAGTTGGGGTTCTTGTTCCAGAAGCCCTGACATGAAAGCCAGCCCCCGGCCTTTGCCCCCCAGGGAACCCTGGCCGATTTTTACAAACAATTTTACCTCTGAATCAAAAGAATGCTCGTTAAAGGTTGATACCATGCCCTTGTTTTGGGACTTCCTCAACGCGTGGATATTGGTGATTATAAAAGATCTCAGTTCATCTGGACTGCTGAAATCATCACTTTTACAGGCTCTGAATTTCAGAGCAAGGGCAATCTCTGAACGGGCCATGAGCCAGGAAGAAAAATGGTCCCGGTCGGCATGGTAAATGATGGATTCATCGGGAATGCCGGGCAGTTTTGCTTCCAGCTGCATCAGGTTGGTTGCAATGTCGATGTTACGGCCATTGGGCATGCAGAAGACAAAATTACCGAACCCCAGATGCTTTAGAAAAAACATGCGGGTTGCCTGGAGTAGATTTGGATGATTCTTGTCCAGAAACAGGGCGGGAATCTGGTCTGCTTTTTTACTGTTTTCCTTTTCTGAACTCATCAGGAGTAAAGGAATTCCCCGGATTTCGTTACGGATGGTGGAAAACAATTTAATGCCGGCTTCCGGATCAAGTTTGCCATTTCTGGGAAAACGGGTATCTGAGATGACGCACAGCAGAAAATCCTTGTAACGTTCATACAATTCCAGGGCCTGTTCGTAATTTTTTGCCAGGAGAAGTTTGGGCCTTGCCCGCATGGTCAGAAGTTTTTTGCTGTCATTCAAGTCTGTTGCCAGAAGGGCCTGGGTTTGTGTAACGATTTCCTTATAGATTATGGGCAACATAAAAGAGTAGTATTCCGGGCAATCTTCCACCAGGATGACCACCCTTACATTGGCCAGGAGCGTATCGTTGTACACATTTATGTGATCTTCGGCATTTTTGATTAAGGTGATGAGAAGGTCGGAGTTACCGGACCAAATAAAGATGGTGTCAATGCCGTTGTCTTGGAGACAATCGTGGGGGGATGGAAGGGCACGGATGCTTGGGGAAAGAAGAATGACTTTCAGATTCGGCTGAATTATTTTGATTTCCCGACCCAGGGAGAAAACGTTTGTTCCCTTTAAATGGGGTACGATAAGGACCATGTCAAATTGTTTTTCAGCCAGAAGTTCAAGGGCTTGTTCTGCTGAAGAAGCGCCGGTGATCACCGGAGGGTAGCGCAGGTTCAGTCCGCTATATTCATTGATTATCTTGGATGTAAGACTGCCATCCTCTTCCATGTTGAACATGTTGTAGGGACTTGAAATCAGAAGGATCTCTTTTACCTCATAGGCCATGATCTCCCGATATATGTCGGGGTGGGCATGAAACTTTTTGGTAAATTTTCTGTTTCTTTCCATCAACATCATATGGTGCCTCAGCCCAAAAATTCAAATTCCATATGTATTTTGCATTCATAGTGGATTGTGTGATTATCCCCCAACAGTATCAGGGTAATAATGTATGAAAAATTTACGCATTAAAGCTTGGTATAAATATCTGATAGGGTGATTTTTAGCAACGCGAGAAAACTACAGTAATAATGCGGTAATATTTTATGTGTTTTGAACTTTGAGGAGAATAGGGAGAATAGGTGTCACATCTTGATTAGTGAGTAGTTATTAATGACTAATACTTGATTTTAAAGATTTTTTAGATTAAAAATAATAAATTATGGCAAGACAATGGCGAATAGAATATGAAGGTGCATTATACCATGTTATGTCCCGTGGCAACGAAGGGCGAAGTATTGCAGGAGACAATGAGGACCGCGACTTGTTTATGGCATTACTTGGAGATATGGCGGACCGATTTGAAATAGAAGTCCATTCCTGGGTATTGATGAGCAACCATTATCACCTTTTGCTTAAAACAAGACGTGCAAACCTGTCAAAGGGAATGCAATGGTTTGGAGTAACCTATACCAGGCGCTACAATGTAAAGTACAAAAGAAGCGGCCATCTTTTTCAAGGCAGGTTTAAAAGCCTTCTGGTAGAAAATGACAACTATCTGTTTCGCCTTTCCTGTTATATTCACAGGAATCCCCTGAGGGCAAAAATGGTGAAACGGCTTGCAGATTATGAGTGGAGCAGCTACAGGAATTTTGCCTATGGTAAGCCATGCCCTGACTGGCTTGAAACGGACCTGATATTATCGCAAGTAAGCGGTGATGACAGACATGTTGCTTATCGCAGGAAGGTTCAGGGCTATTCGGGTGAAGAAAAAAAAATGTCAGAAAACATTCACTTAGGCCTCGTTGCTGGAACAAAGGAATTTGCAAAATATATAAAAAAGAAGCACATGCCTGAAAATCCCAACGAAGAGATCCCACAGCAAAAAACGGTTCAGGATGATTACGATATTTTAAGCCTTTTGGAAAAAGCCAGCTCCATACTTGAGTGTGATGTTGAGGAGTTCAAGAATGCCCGCAGGATTAGCTCGGCTGATAAACTTAAGCGTGATCTTATTGTTTACCTGCTTTGGAAAACAGGGGCTTATACAAATAAAGAGATTGGAGTTTATTTTGGATTGGGTTATTCAGCTGTCAGCCGTTGTGTAAGTAAATGTAATAATTCATTCAGTACAAGTAAGGCTTTTGCAAAAGGGTATAATCGCATTAAGTCACTAATCAAGATGTGACACCTTTCACTAATCAAGATGTGACACCTTTCACTCTGACACCTTTCACTCTTACCTTTCACTAATCACCTAAGATCTGACTCCCCTATTCCTCCAAAAACTGTGGTCTGTCTCCTGTTTTTCATGAAGCATGAAGTAGATTTATTTTTTTATCATACAGCATTTTTTGTATTTTTTCCCACTGCCGCAGGGACACTTTTCATTACGTCCGATTTTATTGAGTCGCTTGCCTGCAACCTGGTACTCAGATGGGGCAATGGAAGGAATAGGGCTGCCTGTGAAATACAGCATTTGGTCATGAAGAAGATGATAGCTTTTCATTATTTCTTCTGCTGTCATATCAATATTTTTACAGATTAATGGACGTTTCAGATAAGGCCGTCCCCTTTCAAGCCAGTCTAAAGCGGTGTGATAATCTTCCTTTGCTTTTGCTATTTCAGCCAGCTCAAGGTAACCCTCAATGTAGAAGGGGCCATGTTCAATGGCTTTTTTGTATTGTTCTTCGGCCAATGTATATTGACGAAGGTATTTATAAATATTGCCAAGACCCACATAATTATCTGGGTTTTTCGGTTTTTTACTGATTTTTTCTTTGTACAATGTAATGCCATCGGTCAGGGACATCTCTTTTCCCATGATGGCAGTTTGTAAAAATCGGACAGCTCCGGTAAATGGATTCTCTTGGCTTTTATTCTTTTCTTTAAGAGCGCTTAAGCGTAACATTTCAAGGGTAACGGCCATTCTACCACTGGTCTCGACGGAGAATTCACAGATCTTGTTGCAGGAGATGCAGGTCAATTCGTCAGCAACATAGGGAGGCCCACTGGGGGATATAATAATATCCCGGCATTCATAGGTGCTGACATCACCGCAATGGGTGCATTCCAATGCTAGATTCAAAAAGGGTTGGGCTGTATTTGATTTCAGCATATCCATGGCAGCATCCATACTGTCCCCCGGAACAGGAATGAGGTCAAGAAGCCTTTGGGTTTCGTCGTTTGCCTCTCCCATAAAGGTTTTTACAATGACATAAAGTTCGTCAATACTCCTTTGGTTTTTTCCGACCTTATGCTTCAGGCGTTCCAGTGCCTTTTCACTGACCAGGAGCAGGCACGTCTCCAGGGTGTCCGGTTTAGATGATTTCATAAAATAGTCAAAATGCTTCATGAGAAAGTCTTCAGCACGCTCTGTTCCTATTTTCTGGATCACATCAAGTAGTTCCAGTTCATGGTATTTAAGCACATCTTGCTGCTTTGACTCCAAAGACTCAATTGCGACATCCCCAAACCCTGAAAGCGCCAGGATTGTTTTTTCAATGAGGCTGCCATCATCAAGTTCAGAATCACTTAACAAAAGATCGACAAGTTTCGAAGCAAAGGAAGGATGCTTAAAATGGGCCATAAGTTCCACAATGTTGGCAATGGCATAATGCCCATAACCGGTTTGCTCTAAATTGTTCCGCTTTTTATCCATGGCGGTACACAGAAGGGATGCCATTTCATGGGGGGGGATGGCTGAAAGAGAGATCTTGATCTCATCCATACAGGGAAGATTTGTTGAATTAATGGTGATGAAGTCAAGTAATTCACCTGTATTGGCGTTGGAAAAAAGTGCTGAATTTATTTCTTTTTTGCGATGGAACTGCCAGATGATGGATAGAAAAACAGCTGTAATGCCAGTATGCAGACGGAATGATTCCAGAAGATGCATTAGCGCCTTGTCCTGGACCAATGTCGTTATGATGGTGGTCAGTAGCGGTTCATTAATGCTGTTTAAAAGCTCTGGAAGAACAGAGGGGGCATTCAGGTCTTTAGAGCGAATGAGGCTGGTGTAAATGTCAAATAGGCGGCTACAGCTCCAGTCCTCCTCGTAAAGATGGTCTGAAAGCGTCGGGAATGTTTTTAATTCACCATTTCTCAGCTCAAAAAACAGGTCAAGTTCATAGTGTGATCCTTTGAAGCGTTCCAGTGTTAATGTACGCGCAAAGTTGAGGCATACATCCCTATAACTGTAGTCATCTTCATTATTATAGGTCAGGATTCCCTCTTCCAGGTACTGTTTTGCCAGTATCACGGCTTCCGGACGATCAAGTGCAAGTGCTGCCCATGTCTGGTGGAACAAAATGGCCTGAAAATTGCTTGATTCCTCCAGGGATTCCCGGGCTTTCAGGAAGAGAGAATAGGTCCTGTCAAAGTATTCATTCCTTAAATCAGATGGCAGGTCTTTAAAATGGTTATACCAATTGAAGGTATTGAAACTGACGGGTTCCCGGGCGATCTCCTGCTCAACCTTTTTTTTTATCATGGTAAGAAACAGGTCCGGCGCATTGGTTTTGAAAATGGGTGTGATAATTGATTCGCGGACTGTCAGAGAGCCATTTTTGAGGCGCTCCATCAGTTGATCCATGATCGGTACAAAAAAATTGTGGGGCACCTGGCTGAACATTTGGCTTTGAATGAGCTTGTGACCGTTGTCCAGTATGCTCAGCAGAAAGGAAGGGGTAAATACCCGGGTTTCAATTTTGTGGGCGGCTTCAGGATCAACTTCCTTAAGATCTTTGTATTTATTCAATATGAAATTTGCAAAAACAGGGATCTGGAAATCTCCCCGGCTTAATATGGTTTCAATATTTAAAGCCATTGGTATTAATCCTTTATTTGTTGTGATGTTGGCTCCTGAAGGGGTTTTTGCCTTTGCTATAATGCCTGTTGGGAAAATCATACTTCATTTTTTATGTGGCAACAAGAGGGTTTTGTCTATCTTGCATGAAAGCTTTACTGCCTTTATTTATGTGATCGGTGGTAAAGGGGCAACAGACGGTACAGCCATCGAAAATAGTAACCTGGTTCTTTTTGTTTTCAGGTTGTTTTAGATTTTCCCATGAGCACATTCCGGAAATTGGTGATATACTAACAGATGTGTCTGACATTGTGAGAAAATTATTTGAGTTCATCAAGGATGAATCCCATCTAAAACAATAATAAAAAGGATTTCATGAGCGCTTTTACCGCGTTAGCACTAAGCAAATCAATGATCGAAAACCTGAAGACCCTGGGATACCAGGAGATGACCCCGGTCCAGGCAGGCAGTTTACCCCATGTGCTAAAAGGGGAGGACCTGCTGGCCCAGGCCAAGACAGGAAGTGGAAAGACCGCCGCCTTTGGCATCGGCGTGCTGCACAACCTTAAGGTGAAGCGCTTCCGGGTGCAGGCTTTGGTGATGTGTCCCACCCGGGAGTTGGCAGAGCAGGTGGCAGGAGAACTGCGGCGCATCGCCCGATTTAAACACAATATCAAAATTGTAACCATCTGCGGCGGAGTGCCCTTCCTGCCTCAGCAAATTTCTCTGGAGCACCAGGGCCACATTGTGGTGGGAACACCCGGGCGCATTGAACAGCATTTAAAACGGGGGACAATGAACCTTGATCATGTCACCACCCTTGTTCTGGATGAGGCGGATCGAATGCTGGATATTGGCTTTACCGACAGCATTGAAGCCATCATGGATTATGTTCCTGAAGCCCGCCAGACCCTTCTTTTTTCTGCCACATTTCCAGAGTCGATCCTTGACTTAAGCACGCGGTTTCAGAAAAACGCGCACCGGGTGGTGGTGGATGTAGAACACGAAGAAAACGTGATTCGCCAATATTTTTACGAATCCGGCTGGGATTGGAAGCCCGTTGTTACGGCTCATATTTTAGATGCATGCAAGCCTGCATCGGCACTGATTTTTTGCAACACCAAACTGCAGTGCAAATCCCTTTCAACGTTTCTTGGGACAAAAGGCTTTTCATCCCTTGCCATTCACGGCGATCTTGAGCAAAAGGAGCGAACCGAGGTATTGGTGCGTTTTTCCAATGGCAGCACCCCCATTCTGGTGGCCACGGACGTGGCAGCCAGGGGACTTGATATTTCAGGCTTAAGTGCGGTGATCAACTTTGATCTTCCCTTTGAGCCGGAGGTGTATATCCACCGCATCGGTCGCACAGGCCGGGCCGGGAAAGAGGGGGTGGCTTTTTCCCTGATGACACCCAAAGAGTGTTTCAGACTGGAAGAGATAAACACCCTGATGGGTACGGCTTTTGAGGTGTCTGACATCGAAGCGCTTGAGCCTGCAACCCAAGAAAGCGCCACACCTCCCATGGTGACCTTTTCCATCAATGGGGGGCGAAAGGCCAAACTTCGGCCCGGAGATATCCTGGGTGCGCTGACCAAGGATGCGGGAATCCATGGCAGCTGCGTGGGCAAGATCAATTGCTTTGAATTTTATTCCTACGTTGCCATTGAACGAACCATGGCTGATGAAGCCGAAAAAGCGCTGTCGAAAAATAAGATCAAGGGTCGGCACTTTATTGTCCACAGACATGAGTGATGGCCGTTAATAAAACCAGACTTTGACCAATGGGCAGGGGGGGACGTCGGGAGCCTCCCAACGGGAGAGTCCCCCCTGTTATAGTCAGTTTTCCTTCGTTGATATATCCCATTTAAAAACACCAGTTCAACAGGTTGGCTTTCCAGATTAACCCCTTGGAAGGGCAACTCTGCCAACGCTCAAAGACACCACAGCATCGTGGGTGCTATCTATCTTTATTTATGTGATTAAGCGCCGCCCAATCGAAATGCTGGACATTTTCAATGCCCGTGCAGGGCAGATGTGTATAAGCTCAATCACATTGTCCGAACTCTTACATGGTGTCGAAAAAAGCGCTATGGTTTCCCACAACCTACGCAAAGTCGAAGATTTTGTCTCCCGTTTGGAGGTCTTGCCCTATGACAATAATGCCGCTGCCCACTATGGGAATATAAGAGCTGATTTAGAAAAGAAAGGCACTCTTATAGGAGTCAATGATTTGCACATTGCCGGTCATGCCCGAAGTGAATCTTTGATCCTGGTCACAAATAATATGCGGGAGTTTGTGAGAGTCGAAGGCTTGCGATTGGAAAATTGGATTGAATTAAAATAAGGGATTTCAAAAAAGGTGGTGATAGTGAGGTCGAACATCTCCTGGGGGGAAGAAGGTGCCAGGGCGTGGATGGCGTAATGGGATACCCTTTGAAAAAAAGCCACCCCGCCGCAATGGCCCCTTCGCCACATGCAATGTCCCCGTTGATAAAATGCCTACCTGTATTGACTGCTGGTTTCATCCTTACCTCAATAATCTCTTATTCGACATTGGACTGGCAACTTCTGCCTGTCTGTTGTGTGGATCATGGAAAAACAGACCCTTGAATTTTCTTTGCGGGTTCAACTTTTCACCAGAGAGCCCCCTTTTAAATCTCTGTTTCAGGAAGGGTGGTTAGACCCTCTTCTCCTGGTATATTCCCCTGAAATTATGACTAAACGGTGGCTTTTTCTGCCACGGCTTCTGTGAAAAAAATGGCAAGTTCGGGACAGAGAATCTCGCAATAGTGGCAATTCAAGCACCCCCCTGCCTTGGCCCGGGGGGGATGATAGCTGTTTTTGTTGAATGCCTTTGAAAATTCAAGAATACCCCTTAGAATGGTGTTCAGGTGAATCTTGTGGAATCAGTGGAATTGAAAGGTTTTTTTCTTTTGGTCATTGAGCTCATATTGTTCACGCTGTGTTTGTCAGTCATGAAATCTAACTATAGTTCCCATCCTGAATCTGCAATACGGCACATTAAGAAACATTATTGACACAAAATGGTCATGGGTGTAAGGAATAATGACTTTGTTTTTTGCTTGTATTTATTTTGAAAAGCCAGAGAGTCTTTGATGGGCCAAGGGATTTGTTTTGTCAGGGGACTATTGACCAATCAAGTGCAAGGTCTGGTATTTATCTGGTTTCTGGATAACATGTAAAAATGTTGAATATTTGGTTAGAAAAAGATGATAAATTTTTATTGTGGATTTGCCTACTTTTTAAAAAGTAAAGATAGCTGGATCCACATAATTACTTTTGAATGTGACATCCGGGAGTGGGCTGTACAATTATCTGATTTTATGCTACCGCTGAAGCATTGCTTTTTTCAGCTTCATAACTGCGTTATGCAGGCATAGAAAAAAGCAATGCTTCAGCGGCAGTAAGGTGAATTCTCCACCCCACTTCCCCGGGCCGTTGAACATACCACTGCACGTGGACAAGCCAGTGAGTTAAACATTAAAATTCAAGGTCATGAAAAAATATGCTTGAATTCATAAAAAATAACAAAGAATGGCTTTTCTCAGGTGCCGGTATTTCTATTCTGACAGCATTATTTTTAATTGTCCGCCACATATTCGCAAAGAAAACTAAATCAACAACTTCTAAAGAATTACAAATTCATGAACCAAAACGTACAAACGATGAAAAAACATCAAAAGATAATGTGCTACCATCCTCTTCAGAATATTCAGCACATCCTTCTCCGGGGGAAATCGCACAGAGCATAAGTGATCTTCCTCCTTTCCAGCAAAACACGGCAAAGGAAAATTATATTGGTATTAATATTTGTTGGGATCTCACATTGTCTCTGGTTTATAGTAAAGAAGAGGATATCGTTTCTTTGATGTGCCAATCTAAAGGCTATTCGCGCTATGTTGGTGTAGAAATTTCTTTAAATAGATACCCTCAAATAAAGGTGATTCATAAAGATCAACGCTTAATAGTTTACGGTGAAATAAAAGATATTGAATCAAGCGGTCCTCAAGTGATTGCCCACAAAATTGAATTTAAATAAAGGTAAATTTAACCTTGCTCTTGCAGAGGAGCGCAAAAAAACCGCACCTGCTGAAGAGCCCCGTTACATGACGATAATTTAAACAAATTAAGGGTTAAAATGGAAAAGATCCTGAAATTACAGTTAGCATTATTCTTTGACACTCCTCAAGCAAGACCTGATAACTTAATGAACCCCGTCAACATAGAGATGGGGAATTTATTTAACGCAATGCCACAAATTCTACCAATTCCATTAGATGCACCTCATGATATTCCTCGCGTTCAATTACGATCAGAAGATAAACGCTACAATTGCAATATCTCGGCATCAAGAATTGATTTTATCTTAAATGGAATGAGTGAAGATGAGGTCAAATGGCCTGATATAACCAAGGATTTTTTAGCAAAAGTTAAGCTCTTTACTCAGTCAGTATATAATAAATCAAAAATAGTTAGATTTGGTCTGATAGGAAATTTTTTTATACCTGACAAACAAAGTAGCGCATCATTGTCAAAGAAATATTTGAAAATTGATCTGTCTTTGGCAGAGGAAATAAATATAAGATTCAACAAAAGAACAAATTTTCAAGGATTGAACTTAAACAACATCACCTCTATAAATACTGTTTTTGTTGAAACGAACGGTGTGGCGGAAAACGGTGTATTTATAGAACTGGATATAAATAATATTCCTAAAAACGAAATTATCAAGCATAAAATTCTTCTACAAATTGTTCAAAATGAGCTTCCTAATTTTTCACCTCATAAAGTTAAGGAGCTTGTAAAATAATGAGTAGCTCTTCAACTATCCAAGCGCAAATACCATCAAGTTCATCGGCACTTCCAAGTGATTTGCAAGCTTGGCAAAAAGTTCTAAACGATGCTTTAAAACCGAAAACCCCTGCTCAAATTAGAGCTGCGGGTGATGTAAAAGTCAAGGTTGGCGTTTTATGGTTAGTGGGTGTAACCTGCTCGATTTTATCCATTTTTGGCGGAATTGTGTTTATTCGGACACCTGAACACGCAAAAGATATTTGGGTGATAATTTCACCCATCATATCGGCTGGGATAACAGGAACTGTTGCTTTCCTCACAGGTGAAAAATCAGGATCTGGGAAGTAATCGCGTAATAATGGTATGAACGCTGACTGGAATTTTGCTATCGCTCAACCCCAGCAGGTTATTCCTACGATAAGTGGACAACTGCGTGCTCCACCTATCCACGGCGTTAAAGCCGACTGCGATTCTCAGCCTTGAAAGGAAAGGAAATGAAATCAAATGACATACATCAACAACCGAGCATCGAAGACTTCTTTGATTTTAGAAACAGAAACAGTGATGGGTCATTTTCGATGTATCAATGGATTGAGGAGTCCAAAGATAGACTTTACGTTCTAAACCAACATTCCAAAAAATTACTACAGTTCATCGTAAAAGATGAGCCAAATGCAAATAAGCAGATGACCTTTGCTCAAATAAAAATCATTCCTTACGCTGTTGAGCGAGCGAAGGTTTATAAAGATCGGCCGGATGACCCAAATCTTTTGCGTATTTATAATGGGCTTGAAATAACCTATCACGGCGGAGCAAAAGAAGGTCATACTCCAAAAGTCCATTTAAAAATAATTTCTCAATCAAGGAATCGTTATAGAACGCTTGTTGACTGTAGCCTTTATTTAGATAATTCCATTCCACGCCTTGCTCCAATCTGTTCGTTTTTTGCAGGCTATGAATATAACAGATCATCATCCGACCGGATCAGGAAGAAATCGCATATATTCAAAGTGGATTCCAGTTATCCTGTGCGTTTTGACTTTTACCTTTCAGGAAAAGATTTCGATCATCATGCTTATATCAACTCCATGTATTCTATGAGCATGTTTTTTTCTTTAGATTATCTTATTGCAAACCAAAATAGTCCATTACAAGGACTGCCAATGATCCAACCCATTGCTGGTTTTGCTATGAAAGGTTATTGTTTATGGGTACGGTGTTCCAGATCCATCCACGAAGGAAGGCCATTTATTCAGTTTTATAATAATGCGAATTATTATGAAAAAATTATGAATAGACGAACTGCTTGGATAGATAAAAATGATCATACTCATTGGTCAACCATGATAGATGAAGAAAAAAGAATCGCTGAGTATTTAGAGGCAGAAAAGCAAAAAAGGAAAAGCTAACAAGGTTAAACCAGCTAACGGAAGAAGCAGTGCGGCTGATTAGCGGCGTTTACGGCTGCGTTGTCGCCGTGAATTGCTGTGCTGCGTATATTGTCACGGTGGTACGCACACAAGGAACTGGACAGGTTAAAGTGAACTTCTTAAACAAACCTTGCTTGTTTGAGAGGCACACGGTGCCGGTCGGCACCGTGATTATATAATTTGAAAGGAGAAAAAAATTAATCATTTAGTAAGCCGCTCAGTAGAATTTGAAAAAAAAATATTTCAAAACATAAATATTGAGTTTTTAACCTCTTCAGATAGAAATGAAGTAAGTAGGATATTAACTATTGTTTCATTTGAACATGCGGAAAGTTTAAAAATACTTTTAGCATCAGGTAACTTTACTTCATCTATTGGCCTTCTAAGATTGCAGTATGAGGCTTTTGTAAGGGCGCTATGGGTTTTTTATTCAGCATCTGACATTGCGGTGTCAAAGTTGATGACAGAACTTAATGCAGAGAATGCAAGAAAGTCCCAAAAACTCCCAATGCTATCTGAAATGTTAAAAAAACTTGAAGGCCAGGCCCCTCAAATCATTTTGGATCAATTGCTTGAATTCAAGGAGTATTCCTGGAAGCCGCTCAGCTCTTATATTCATGGCGGTATTCATGCAATTCAAAGACATAGTAAAGGTTACCCTGCTCACTTACTGATTCAAGCAGTGAAAGCATCAAATGGCGTTTCTCTTATGGCCGCAATGTTCTTGATAATTGTAGCTAATGACATTTCAAAGAGAGGGCTGATGCCCATGATCCAAAGGGAATTTAGAGACTGTTTACCTGATTTTAAGAATTAAAAATTCAGAGTTAGTTGATAACTTCTGCCTTAAGAAGCCTGAAAATTTGCTTTGTAATGATTGAAATAACAGCATATCTTAAACGATTTTTTTGCATAAGCAAATTTTTCAACACACAATCATCCGGGAGATTTTATGTCCAATCCATTTTTTGAAAAGCCCATACTGAACTCACCCTATGACTATCCGAGCAGACATTGGGAATTGGATCAAACAGGACAACCGACGCAGAAAATCATAAATAAAAGACGTGACGCATCTTTTGTGACGCCTATTCCGAAACCGCGTAAACAAAAGGGTCAGCCTGAACAGGCTGAATTATTTCCCCACGAATTGTCTTCAGAAAAGCAAAAATATGACCATACCGTATTGATCAATGCCGTTCGCAGGGAAGTAAACAAGTGGCGTAAAATACCCAATGCCAACGAATGGCGTGTCTCGCCGGAAACCGCCCGTCTGCTTGAGTTCTGGCGGCATCATAAATTTGCAGGTATCCGGCCGTTTTTCTGTCAGGTGGAGGCGGTGGAAACTGCCATCTGGTTGACCGAAGTGGCTCCACAGATGGGAAAATTGGAAAAAAGTTTCCTCAAGGAATTGGGTAATGCCAATAGTGAAGCCAATCCGGGACTGAACCGTCTGGCACTGAAACTTGCAACCGGAGCCGGGAAAACAACGGTGATGGCCATGCTCATTGCCTGGCAGACCATCAATGCCGTTCGAAATCCCAACAGCAAGAAATTTACCCGTGGATTTCTGATTGTTGCGCCAGGTATCACCATCCGTGACCGGTTGCGCGTTTTGATGCCCAATGACCCGGACAGCTATTATAAAAACCGCGAGGTGGTGCCCGTGGATATGCTGTCCGATCTCAACAAAGCCAAGATAGTTATTACCAATTACCACGCCTTTAAACTGCGTGAACGCATGGTGACTCTCTAACCCCGTATATAATGTGGAGACTTTTTGCTCGTAATCAGGTAATACAAAACGCCAGAAAGGAGCATGAAAATGAGCAGAGAGAAACTGAGAAGTTACAGCAAGGAATTTAAGGCCCAAATCATTAAAGAATGCATTGAAACGAATAACTATGCCGTTGTTGCCAAAAAGCATGATGTCCCAGCTACAACGGTATACACATGGTTTAGACGGGACAAAAACAAACAGAAAACCGATAGCCGGAAATCTCAACGAGCTTTGGAGAGAGAACTTGCTGACGCAAAGCTTGAGATAGCTGTGTTAAAAGACCTTTTAAAAAAAACGAACCAGCTCTGGCTGAAAAGTTAGAAGTAGCTGAATCATACATTAAAAAAGGGTATCCGGTCCAGAAAATCATTAAATATGCTTCTATTGCCAACTCGACATGGTATCAAAGAGATAAGCATGTTGAGGAGGATGGCCGTCATAAAAATCCGGGAAGGCCCATACCAGGCTTCACAATCAACCCCAATGGCTCTGTTATACCGGATGAACTGATCATATCAGCCCTTGTAAACTATAGAAGTCGTAAAGAATTTGCCAATGGAGGTGGCTATCAGAAACTTACCCATTATCTGAGAAGGGATTATGGTTACACGGTCAATCCCAAAAAGGTTTACCGACTGTGCAGGGAACAAAACATATTATTGCCTCTCAAGAAGAAGCGCCATACAAGGAGGAGTAAAAGGTGCATCAACAGAATTATTACCGCCCCATTTCAGATGTGGCAGTTGGACCTTAAATATGGTTTTGTTCATGGCGAAAACAGGTTTTTCTTTATACTGGCAATAATTGACGTCTACATGAGGTTAATAGTTAATTATTACATAGGGCTAAGCTGTAAAGGGAAAGATTTGGCGTTCACCCTTGACAAGGCACTTAAAGATTTTGGGATACCCAATGAAAATCAATTAGTAATAAGGAGTGATAATGGCAGCCAGATGACATCCAAGGTTTTCACAGAACATGTGCAGAACTTTGAAGAGGATCAGGTCCTCCATGAACTGATCCCACCGGCAACACCAAATAAGAATGCGCATATTGAGGCATTCAATTCAATATTGGAAACAGAATTTATCCAGCCCAGGTATTTCATGACTTATGGACAAGCATATACGGAATCCGTTGATTTCATGAGTTTTTACAATTTCTTTAGGATACATAGATCATTGAAATACAGGACACCCATGCAAGTTTATGAGAGCTATCAGCGCGGTGAGAGACTCAATATTCGGGAAATAAGAATATGAAATTCATTTTTCCTCCCGCCTTGGCCTATTTCCCACAAACGGAGTGAGGAAGTCAAGTCAAGAAAAAAATCTGGGGGTCCCCGCCCCTGAAAGGGGTGGGGTACCGATTTTTTTCTTTACTTGCTGACGAACGTAGTTATAAAAAAATAGGTCAAGGGGGAAGGAGATCAGCTATAAAATGAGCGGTTATGGAAAACCTACATCCAAAAGAAATCTACGAGATAAAACTCTCCATAAAAAAGGGGTTGACCCGGTGATTTCATCGGGTGGCCGACGTCTTCTCCAGGGTCGGGGAAAAGAACCCATAGAAACCCTGGAAACCGAAGGGCAGATGTTGCAGCGTGTTCTGCCAGAATTGATGGGCTTGAAAAATATTATCGCCATCAATGATGAAGCGCATCACTGCTACCGGGAGAAACCGGACGGAGATCCCGGAGAGAAACTGAAAGGGGATGAAAGAAAACAAGCCGAGAAAAACAAGGAAGCTGCAAGGCTTTGGATCAGCGGTCTTGAGGCCGTCAACCGAAAATTAAAATTGAGCCGTGCCTTTGATCTTTCCGCCACACCCTTTTTCCTCAGTGGCTCCGGTTACATTGAGGGGACTTTGTTCCCGTGGACCATGAGTGACTTTTCTTTGATGGATGCCATTGAATGCGGCATTGTCAAACTTCCCCGGGTTCCGGTGTCTGAAAATATCCCTGGAAATGAGGTTCCCATGTTCAGGGAACTATGGAAACACATTGGCAAAAAAATGCCTAAAAAGGGCAGAGGCAAAACCAAAGCCCTTGATCCCTTAAGCATTCCGGTGGAATTGCAAACGGCCCTGCAGGCACTTTACGGCCATTACTCGAAAACTTATCAGCTTTGGAAAAAAGAAGGCCTCAACGTGCCACCATGCTTTATTGTGGTCTGCAACAATACGTCCACATCCAAACTGGTCTACGATTATATTTCCGGGTTTGTCCGTGAACATGACGATGGCAGTTCCAATGTGGTCAACGGCCGGCTGGAACTGTTCCGAAACTTTGATGAACATGATAACCCGCTGGCCCGCCCCAACACCCTGCTCATCGACAGCGAACAGCTGGAATCCGGCGATGCCCTTGATAAGAATTTCAGAGCACTGGCCGCCGATGAAATTGAACGGTTTAAACGGGAAGCACTGGAGCGTGGCGGGGATCTGGCCAATCAGCTCATGGCGGGGAAAAACATCGATGACGCTACTCTGCTGCGTGAGGTCATGAACACCATCGGAAAACCCGGAACCCTCGGGGAATCCGTCCGATGCGTGGTTTCGGTATCCATGCTCACCGAAGGTTGGGATGCCAACACAGTGACCCATGTCCTTGGGGTTCGGGCTTTCGGCACCCAGCTGCTGTGCGAGCAGGTGATCGGACGTGCCCTGCGCCGCCAGTCCTATGATTTAAATGAAGAAGGGTTGTTTGACGTCGAATATGCTGACGTCCTCGGAATTCCCTTTGATTTTACTTCCAAACCAGTCATCATCAAACCGAAACCGCCCCGCCCCACAGTCCAGGTAAAGGCGGTTCTGCCCGAGCGCGAAGCTTTGGAAATAGGGTTTCCCCGGGTGGCCGGATACCGGGTGGAGCTGCCGGATGAACGCCTGAGTGCATCATTTAATGAGGACTCGATTTTTGAACTCACCCCGGCCATTGTCGGCCCGTCAATTACCAAAAATTCCGGTATTATTGGTGAAAGCGTGGATCTGAGCCTGGAGCATATCCGGGATATGCGTAAATCCTCACTGCTGTTTCATCTCACCCAACGGCTGCTTTACACCAAATGGTGTGACCCCGGGGAAGACCCCAAGCTTCACCTGTTCGGTAACCTCAAACGACTCACCAAACAATGGCTGGACACCTGCCTGATCTGCAAAGGCGATACTTGCCCCGGTCTTTTGATGTACCAGGCACTGGCCGATATTGCCTGTGGGCGGATTACCGATGCCATCACCCGGGCCGAACAGGACAACCGCCCCATCAAGGCTGTTCTTGATCCCTACAACCCAACAGGGTCCACGAGATATGTGAACTTCACCACAACCAAAACTGATCGTTACGAGACCGACAGCCGCCGCTGCCAGCTTAATTGGGTAATCCTTGACAGCGACTGGGAGGCTGAGTTCTGCCGTGTGGCCCAAGACCATTCCAAGGTACTGGCATACGTGAAAAACCATAATCTGGGGTTTGAAGTGCCCTATCGATACGCTTCGGAAGCACGCATTTACCGGCCTGACTTCATTGTCCAGGTGGATGACGGTAAGGGTGCCGCTGATCCCCTCAATCTGGTTGTCGAAATCAAGGGATACCGGGGAGAAGATGCCAAGGAAAAAAAATCCACCATGGACACTTACTGGGTGCCTGGTGTAAATAACCTTAAAACATACGGGCGCTGGGCATTTGCTGAGTTTACTGATGTGTTCCGCATGCAAGAAGATTTTAAAGAAAAAATTAAAGAAGAATTCAATCGGATGCTGGAGAGTGCTCTCGTTAAATAAGTGATTTAAGGAACTAAAATGGCCAAAAAGAAACAACCGCTCACCGTCGAAACCCTGACCCATGCCGATGCCACACGCAAAAACATTCCCACGGCTGAATATCAGTCGGTGATGGAAAAAGAACTTCAGATGCCGGTGAAAGTCTCCTATCCCCGGGGAAGTGCCGGACTGGAAGGGGAAAAACAGGGGCGGAACCCGGATCTTGATCCCCAGCTGATCTGGCGGGGCAAGGACCAGCAGAACTGGTCCGACCTGGTGGTACAGGCCCCGCCTTTGTATATCCAGGAAAAAATGCATCCCAAAGTGCTCATTGACGATCTGAAGAAGCGGACAGGGGCTTCAAAATCCAAGGACGGGGTCGAACAGCTTGACCTGTTTGGGGATTTTAACGGACTGCCGGATGAGAGTGTCAGAACCGAGTTCTACCAGCACGAGGGAAAGTGGCAGAACCGCATGATTTTGGGCGACAGCCTGCAGGTTATGGCCTCCCTGGCCGAGCGGGAAGGCCTGCGGGGCAAGGTCCAGTGCATCTATCTTGATCCACCCTATGGCATCAAATTCAATTCCAATTTCCAGTGGTCCACCACCAGCCGGGACGTGAAAGATGGCAAAGCCGACCACATCACCCGGGAACCGGAGCAGGTCAAGGCCTTCCGGGATACCTGGCGGGATGGTATCCATTCCTACTTGACCTATCTGCGGGACAGATTGACCGTGGCTCGGGACCTTTTGACCGACTCCGGTTCTATCTTTGTGCAGATCGGGGATGAGAATGTGCATCGGGTTAGGGCGGTTATGGATGAGGTTTTTGGGGATGGAAATTTAATAAGTGAAATTATTGTTCAAAAAACATATGGTTTTTCAAGTGATGCTATCGCTAATGTATCTGACTTTATCTTATGGTATGGAAAAAGCCGTGAGATATTAAAATCTCGATCATTATTCATGGAAAAAACTTATGAGTTGGGTAAAGGTAATGCCACTTGGATACTTAATTCTGACTTCACATATCAAGGCGTTAAAGCAACAGAAAAGAATGGCACAGAGAAAATTCCAGCAGGAGCGAAACCTTATAATCCTGATAACCTTCTATCTCAAGGTCAATCTTCAGAATCTCAGATTTTTAGTTATAGAGGAATATCCATTGATCCTGCTACAAAGAATTCTCACTGGAAACCTAATTACCCAACAGGCATGAGAAGGCTTTTACTGGCTGAACGTATTCACGTCGCACAGAACAGCTTTAGATACAGGCGATTTCATTCTGATTTTTTAGCGTTTCCATTCTCGAATATATGGACTGATACTGGTACCGGAAATTTTACTGACGACAAAATGTATGTGGTTCAAACTGGTTCAAAGATAATAGAGAGATGTCTGCTCATGGCCACCGACCCAGGCGACCTCGTACTTGATCCCACCTGCGGGTCCGGCACCACAGCCTATGTAGGCGAACAATGGGGCCGTCGATGGATAACCATCGACACCTCCCGGGTTTCCCTGGCCCTGGCCCGGGCCAGGATCATGGGAGCCCGCTACCCCTATTACCTTTTGACAGACAGCCGGGACGGGCAGCTCAAGGAAGCTGAAGTCACCCGAAGCGCTCCGTCCAGCCAGCCCACAGGGGAAAACATCCGTCACGGTTTTGTTTATGAACGGGTGCCCCACATTACCCTGAAATCCATAGCCAACAACGCTGAAATAGATGTGATCTGGGAAACCTTCCAGACTAAACTGGAGCCCCTTCAGAAGGCTCTAAACAAAGCCCTCAAAAAAAAGTGGGAAGAGTGGGAGATCCCCAGGGATGCCGATGAAAAATGGCCTGCCAAAGTCCTGAAAATCCATGCCGACTGGTGGAAACAGCGCATTAAACGTCAAAAGGAAATTGATGCCTCCATTGCGGCCAAAGCAGATCATGAATTCCTTTATGACAAACCCTATGAGGACAAAAAAAAGGTCCGGGTGGCAGGACCATTTACCGTGGAAAGCCTTTCGCCCCATCGGGTCCTGGGGGTGGATGAAAACGATGAACTGATTGATCCCCTGGAATCGAAGGTGGTTGAGGGGCATAGCGGTCTCGGATCTGAATCGGATTTTGTACAGATGATTCTGGAAAACCTGAAAACCGCCGGTGTGCAGCAGGCCCACAAGGATGACAGGATCACCTTCACCTCCTTGAAACCATGGCCGGGGGATCTGGTATGCGCTGAAGGAAAGTACATCGAAGGCACTGGCAATAGTGGCCGGGAAAAAAGGGCCGCCATATTTATCGGCCCGGAATTCGGCACAGTATCCCGCCCGGACCTGGTAAAGGCGGCCCGGGAATCCGGGGATGCGGATTTTGACGTGCTCATCACCTGCGCCTTTAATTATGATGCTCATTCGTCGGAATTTGATAAGCTTGGCCGGATTCAGGTGCTCAAGGCCCGGATGAATGCAGATCTGCACATGGCCGAAGACCTCAAAAACACCGGCAAAGGCAACCTGTTCGTAATCTTTGGCGAACCGGACATTGATATCCTGGAAGCTGACAATGACCAGATCCAGGTCAAGGTCAATGGGGTTGACGTGTTCCATCCCAACACCGGGGAGGTCCGTTCCGACGGGGCCGATGGCATCGCCTGCTGGTTCATTGACTCGGATTACAACGAAGAGGCTTTTTTTGTCCGTCAGGCCTATTTCTTAGGGGCCAACGATCCCTATAAAGCCTTGAAGACCACCCTCAAGGCTGAAATTGATTCAGAGGCATGGGCCTCCCTGCACAGCGATATCTCCCGGCCCTTTGTCAGACCCGAATCCGGCCGCATTGCCGTCAAGGTCATTAACCACTTGGGGGATGAGGTGATGAAGGTGTTCAGGGTGTGATCGTGGTGGACATTTTCACGGATTGATGACAACTTGGGCTTGAAACAAGAACAATAATATATGGGGATCCAATGAATACCGATAGAATCAAGAATGAGCAGGAGGAAATTGAAGGGTTTGGAAATGATGAAGATTCCTCCCTGGGGGATTATCCCATCGATACCCTGCTCATCAGGAACGAGACCCGGACCATCCATGATGTGCTGCGGAGAATTAAAAAAGGGTCATTTATCATGAATCCCGACTTTCAGAGGGCTTTTATCTGGCCTTCTGACAAACAGAGTAAGTTGATTGAATCTGTTCTGATGCGAATACCTTTGCCAGTCTTTTATCTTTCCGAAGACAGCCAGGGCCGGAACGTGGTGGTAGATGGTTTGCAACGGTTGTCCACATTTCAGCGGTTTGTTAATGATGAATTGGCATTGAAATTACCAGAGCAAAAGGAACTGAACACCAAGAAATTTTCAGATCTTTCCCCGAAATTGCAGAACCGTGTGGAAGATTGTAACCTCATTCTTTATATCATTGATTCAAAGGTTCCTGAACGGGCAAAACTGGACATCTTTGAACGGGTAAACAGCGGGATACCCCTTACCCGTCAGCAGATGAGAAACTGTCTCTATATGGGAAAGGCAACCCAATTTCTAAAAGTTGAAGCTGAAACATCCTTATTTAAAAAAGCCACTGGTGATAGCCTGAGTTCAAAAAGCATGAGGGACCGCGAGTTTGTCAATCGGTATTGTGCTTTTAAATTGATCCCTTTGGAAAAATATAAGGGTGATATGGACGAATTTTTGGCATCTGCCCTTGAGAAGATGAATAAAATGAGCGCTGAAGGCCTCCAGGCATTATCTGTTCAATTCAGAAACGCCCTTGAAAACAGTATCACTGTTTTTGGCGAACACGCATTTCGGAAAAGTTTTTGCAACAATGGTGCCCGAAGCGTTCTCAATGCATCCCTATGGGATGTCATGACCTTTGTCCTTTCGGATCTTCCCGGTGACGATGTGAAAAATTCGGTCCATGATATCAGGTCCAGTTTCAAAGCTCTCATGAAGGATGAGGACTTTATCAGGGCCATAACATCCGGCACAAACGCTATGAAACGTGTCATAGACCGATTTGATGCTGCAAACAAGATGCTGCAGGAGGGTTTTCATGATTCACAGGCTTGATCTGAAACATTTCAAATGCTTTGAATATTTGCGTCTTCCCATGGCACCTCTCACCCTGTTGAGCGGAGCCAATGCGTCGGGAAAATCCACGCTACTCCAAGCGCTTGTCCTGCTTCACCAAACCATGCACGAGCATGAGTGGTCCACCCGACTGATGATGAACGGGGAACTTCTCAAACTGGGAACTGTGGGTGATGTGCTCGATAAAGTCCATGGCAGGAAATCTTTTGAGATTTCAGTGCTTGATGATAACAATCTCTACCGATGGTTGTTTTCAGGAGAACGGCAAGATATGTCCATGGCAGTTGAAGCCGTTAGACAGGGTGGCAGTACGATTAATAATCCTGAAAGCTTGAGATTTCTGTTACCAGCTGAAATGGATGAAGCGGGGTGTTCTTTTGCACAACGCATACGGGGCTTGTCATATATCACGGCCGAAAGGGTTGGACCGCGGGAAGTGTACGGCCTTGATGACAGGCAGATTTCAACCGTTGTCGGACCTGCCGGTGAGCATGCAGCAAGTGTTCTTCATTGGGGAAGGGATGAATCCGTAGTGGATGGGCTTGTCCTTTCCGATGTCCCACCTACACGGTTGAGACAGGTTGAAGCGTGGATGCGGACCTTTTTTCCGGGATGCTCAATTGCACTTCAGCAGGTACCCAACGTCAATGCCGTCACCCTTGGATTCCGTACTTCGGATGAAACCGATTTCCACCGTCCGGTTCATGTAGGGTTTGGTTTAACTCAGGTTTTCCCCATCATTGTGTCTGTTTTGTCGACCAAACCGGGAGAGATCCTCATGATTGAAAACCCTGAGGTTCATCTTCATCCGGCAGCCCAGGCGCTTATGGGTCAATTTCTTTGTGAAGCGGCAAGGGCAGGCATTCAGGTAATCGTTGAAACCCACAGCGATCATATTTTGAACGGGATCAGGCGCTCTGTGAAATCCGGTTCACTGCCATCGGATCAGGTGCTGATACATTTTTTCAGACCTCGCACTTTGGGCGACCCACAGGTTGTCAATCCCCAGATCGATAAAACAGGTAATATTGACGCATGGCCAGACGGCTTCTTTGATCAGTACGACAAAGATACGAACTACTTTGCCGGTTGGGAGGATTGATGTGGACCTGCTTGTGAATGATCTGTCCCTCCACGGTCAATATCCAGATATCCAGTCCTTTAAGTCTGCCATAGCCCGTGTGATGAAGATAAAAAATATGGCAAAACAATATGGTTTGGAATTGTTTTGCCATAGAAAGGTCGCCTCGGCTCAAATAATTCAAACCAAAACTTTGTTGCAAATCATTCAAAGTTTCGACAAAAATCAAAAACGGGCCATCATGCTCTGGCTGACGCGGACAGGGCCATTCTGGGATGATGAAAGACTTCATACGCCGGAGGATTATATGGTTTGTCAGAATCAGGTGGTGACAGACAGTGCTGTTGGTGAAGCAGCTTGGTGCTGTATGAACGGTATTGACAGAAGCTTGGTGAGTTTTTCGCCTTCTGCATGGGAAGTCCCCCTTTTGTCTGTCGATTTTTATGAAGATGAAAAACCCACAGATATAGTAAATGTACAGAATTTCTGGGAACTGACAACACTTCAAACGTTTTTTGAAAAAACGCCTGTTTTGCTCAATTCCTGGGATCAGCTTCGTGACATAGCCGGATTACGATTTAAACATCTTTATTTTTCCGATGAAACTTTTGCGCATCTCAAAGGACATCCCTTTGTTCACGGTGCAGCACAACGCTTAATCGCGCTTTTACAAATCTTAAATGAATTTAAAACCTGTCATGATAATCAGGGAATAAGAACCAAAGAAGGGCATGAACTGTATCAGAATTTTTTCACCGGAAAAAAGGGGGGAGGCGGAAAAGGTGCATTATTCAAGGATTCTTCTGATAGCGAAAAAGCTGATTTTAAAAAGGAAATGACGTTTAAACATCCTGCCCGCTCTGGGGAAACTTTGTTTTGTCCCTGGCATGGATCAACGCAGACACCACAGCTTAGAATCCATTTTTCATGGCCCGTTAAAGCGGATGAACCGATTTATATTGTTTATGTGGGGCCAAAAATTACAAAAGGGTAGTGACATGCCATGAACTTCCGTATTGCCGATACCTTCACGGGTAGCCTTGCCAAACTCACCGGAGAAGAGCAGAAAGCGGTTAAGACAACAGCCTTTGATTTGCAAATAAATCCGCCCAACCCGGGAATGCATTTTCACAGGATTGAAAATGTCAGAGATAAAAATTTTTGGTCGGTCCGGGTAAACAATGATATTCGGATCATTGCCCACAAGACAGCCAGCAGCCTGCTCCTGTGTTACGTGGACCACCACGACAGTGCCTATCATTGGGCTGAAAAACGGAGACTTACGACCCATCCCAGAACCGGAGCCGCTCAGATAGTGGAAATTCGGGAGACCGTCCGGGAAATTACAATTCCCTCCTATACGCCCGTACAGGAAACCGCACCATCCAAACCAGCGCTCTTTGGTGATGTGTCAGAAGACCTTCTCCTGGGGTTTGGTGTACCCATGGAATGGCTGGAAGATGTGCAAAAAGCCGATGAAGACAGCCTGTTGCTCCTGGCCGATCATCTTCCGGGTGAAGCTGCCGAAGCCCTGCTGGAGCTTGCCACTGGCGGACAACCCCGGGTGCCTGTTGTCTCTCAGCAAAGTGAAGATCCTTTTGAGCATCCAGATGCCCAGCGACGATTCCGCATCATGTCGGACGTCAAAGAACTGTCCATGGCCCTGGATTACCCTTGGGATAAATGGACTGTTTTTCTTCATCCGGTGCAACGTCAAATTGTGGAAAAAGATTACAACGGCCCTGTCCGGATATCGGGGTCTGCAGGAACAGGAAAAACCATCGTTGCCCTGCATCGTGCGGTTCACCTTGCCCGCGAGCATTCCGATGCCAGGGTATTGCTCACTACTTTTTCGGACACTCTTGCTAATGCCCTTTGTGTGAAATTACGGCGGTTGATCCAACATGAGCCCCGGATCGCCGAAAGACTGGAAGTGCATGCCATTGATGCGGTGGGAAAAAGGCTGTATGAAGCACAACATGGTACGATCAAGATTGCCGATGGCGGACAGATTCGGCAACTGCTGAGTGAGGCTGCCAGCCGGATAGAGGATTTTAAATTTACGGTTCGTTTCCTGATTGGGGAATGGAACGATGTGGTCGATGCCTGGCAGTTAAAAAACTGGGAAGCGTACCGTGATGTGATGCGCCTGGGCCGTAAAACCCGATTGCCCGAAAAACAGCGAGAGGTGCTCTGGGCAATTTTCAAAGATGTCATGATCAATCTTCAACAGCAAAGTTACATTACCCGTTCAGGGATGTACAGCCGGCTGGCTGAAAAAATAGGTGAACGCAGGCATACCCCATATGATTTTATTGTCGTTGACGAGGCCCAGGACATCAGCGTGTCCCAGCTGCGCTTTCTGGCGGCGTTGGGTGGTGATCGGCCCAATAGCCTCTTTTTTGCCGGTGACCTGGGGCAACGCATTTTTCAGGCACCTTTTTCATGGAAATCTCTGGGTGTTGATATCCGGGGCAGATCCCGTACCTTGCGTATCAATTATCGTACTTCCCATCAGATACGGAAGCAGGCAGACCGCTTGCTGTCCCTGGAAATAGCCGATGTGGATGGAAATATTGAAGAGCGGCGAACGACTGTGTCTGTGTTTAATGGCCCTGATCCCGGCATTCGTGTACTTGATACTTTTGAAGAAGAAGCTGAGGCAGTGGCGTTGTGGTTGAAGGAGCGTATTAATCAGGGTGTTGAACCCCATGAAATAGGTGTATTTGTTCGTTCTGTCGGACAATTTGATCGGGCAAAACAGGCGGTGGAGCAGGCGGGGATTCCGTTTAAGATGTTGGATGATTGCATGGCGACCACCACAGGCAAGTTGTCCATCAGTACCATGCACCTGGCTAAGGGTCTGGAGTTTCGATCCGTTGCCGTGATGGCCTGCGATGATGAAATTATCCCTTTGGAGGAACGCATGGTATCCGTTTCCGATGACGCGGATCTCGAAGATGTTTATGATACTGAGCGTCATCTGCTTTATGTTGCCTGCACCCGTGCCAGGGATTATCTGTTAGTCACCAGTGTGGCCCCAGCTTCGGAGTTTATTGACGATTTGAAAATGTGAGTATCACAAAGAACTTATACGTCCCACACTAAGTTAAACGGGGAGTTTTTGAACGTACAATGATGGCTGACCAAAAATTCTCACCAGTGGTGAAAGAATTACCACAGGATGTGCAATCTCGATCAGACCGTATTGGGAGAACCCGCCTATCCGACCATTGAGGCAGCACGTATTTGCATGACCAATCAGATATAAATTTTTGGAGGTTTTGAGTATGGTAACTCGTAATATTAAGTATGGTAATGATATTTTTAAAATCTTAGAAAAACCAAATCAAAATATTTTTTTTGAAGTAACATACTGGGATCTATGGATTGCTATTTTACTTGACAAATACTTTGATAATAAATGGGAGGATTTGATAAATTATCTTTACAAAAATTGCTCGTATTCTAAAAGTAATAACTGTGAGAGTATGATTGCTCAAATAGAATACTTACGTGATGAACTTTCTTGTAAAAACTTAAATCCTACAGATATTATTATTGATCTTGATCATGATTCTCATAAAAAACAAGAAATAAAAGCCAAAAAGAAAGTAATTGAATTGTCTTTTCAAGACAAAGAAAAAAGCAAATGGATGCACAATACACCGAGAAAAATTTTTTATGAAGAGGCATTACAAGGAAATTGGGATATATTACCAGTTAATCCTCAAAAACAGGCTGAAGCTTTGAGGAAAAAATTTAAAAAGAAAACGCGCTACAGCAAAGGGCAAACGCATGCTCTTGAAGAAAAATTATCCGCCTATATAGAAAACCAAGAGATAAAAGCCTCTTTACCTAAATTGTTTGCATTGTATAGAGCCTTTTTGACGGTAATTCTTGAAAATATGGATCATATTGATGATTCCTATGGAGTTGTTGGCGATTTGGCGATTAGTGTTTTTGAAAAGTATTTAGAACTTGATTGGCGACAAGTACCTATTGATACCAATGGATATTATACCGATATTATTAAATATATTATTTGGGAAGACTATGGATTGACAGATAAAAGCTATCCAGCAATGTTTACGAAGCTAACAAAATCAGAGATCAATGAAATTGAATTGTTACTTAAAACTGAGCGAGAAAAATTAATCAAACATCATTTAACTTACCAAGCTGAAGAGGCTTTGACGATGCTTGGCAGTCTGTATGCAAAAAATTATTTGTTTGATAAATTCATTCCAATAGCAAAAGAAATGGGTACAAGAGCATGGAAACGAATATTAGTTTTGTCAGAAGCAGCTGAAACAAAGAAAGAGTATGAAATTGCTTTAGGTGTTTTTGATGTGGCACTAAAAGAGTCTGGAGGTCACACTGAATATTTGCGTAAAGAATATAGTAAATTGAAAGCAAGAATAACTAAAAAAATATAACAAGGTCTATGGACGATCTTAATTTTCAGAAAACAATATTCCCGATTCTTGCGAAAGAAATTTACCAAAGCATTTTGGAGAAAAAAGAGTGAATTCCGCAATCTCACGTCCTGTGCTTCGGTTTCGGTGGAAGAGGGAGTTATATGCCAGAGAACAATGCAATTGGCAATGCCTGGCATCTGGGAGGAAGCTGTTTCAGCCTGAACCCATCAACTATAGTGGGGTCGGGCCACGATAACCTTTTGATATTAAAATGATAAATTTTATTTTTTGGCCGTTTTTATGTCTTAAACCTTACATTTCGCACGAACAAAAATATTTTTATGATTTATATTCGAAACACGAATAAAGACGTAATAGGCTGTTTATTATACAAATAAAAACGTACTGGATTTTATCCTCAAATTGTTCTATAAATTCCCACAAACGCAATGAGAGGGAGCTTAATGGAGCAATTTGAAACACGGTTTAAACAAGTTGATGTATTTCCAATGGTCAAACATTACATGGATCAGCTTGACTTGGTCAATCTTTTTACAAAATATGTTCCTGCAACAGACAATAGTCTTGCGGATCATGCTGAAAGTTTATGCATGTTAACAGCCAATATTATATGTGAGAACAAACCGTTATACAAGGTTCAAGAATGGCTTGCTCAGTACTCTGACGATCTTGGAGGGCTGGCGGTTAATGCCAGCCTTTATAATGATGACCGACTCGCCAGAGCCCTATCTGCGCTTTTTAATTCAGACCGCCATTCCATGATGACCGAGCTTTCCAGTAAAGCTATTTCTGTGCACCACTTGTTGACTGATGAAATCCATAATGACAGCACTACGGTGACTTTTATAGGTAAATACGACACCCCAGATTCAGAAGCGGTTAAGCTCAAGCATGGTCACAATAAGGATTTTCGGCCAGATTGCAAACAAATCGTATTCGGGCTGAATATCACTTCCGATGGTCATGTGCCTTTGAGCTACAAGCTATTTGACGGAAATACAACGGATGATGTCACGCACATACCGAACTGGAACGCCCTACGCATTTTGCTTGAAAAAGAGGACTTTATTTATGTCGCTGATTGCAAATTATGCAGCAAAAAAAATCTGGAGCATATTGCGGAAAATGGTGGTTTTTTTATTACCATCATTCCAAAGGGCCGAAAGGAAGTAAAACAATTTAAAAAGCGTTTGAAAAATAACGACGTTGAATGGAAAGATGCCTTTGAAGTAGAAAGTTCACGCAAAAAAGGCCAAAAAAATATTTACAAAACATATGAGCCTGAAAAGACTGGAAAAGGGTTTCGAACAATTTATATCCACAGCAGTTCAAAACAAGAAGATGATGAAGCAAAAAGACGAAAAAAGATAGAGAAGTCAATTGCACAATTAAAAGATTTGTCTCCAAAATTGAATGCATATCATCTGAAGACCAACAAGGAAATCAAGGCCGCTGTTGATGGTATTTGCAAACCGGTCAAGGGGCTTGTTAACGTTAAGATATTAAGCGAACGTAAGCAAATTAAAGTGAAAACATCACCCGGTCGGCCTTCCCTGACAAAAAGCGTCTATAAAAACAAATGGGAATTTACATACAAAATACAATGGACTGTAGACGAACAAGCCGTTGCCGATGCAGCCAAAACGGATGGAATTTTTCCATTGATTACAAATACGGCTCTGGAAGCCAGTGATGTATTAAAAAGATATAAAAGACAGCCATTTCTCGAGAAACGAATGTATACAAAAAAAACGGTCCTGGAAGTGGCTCCGGTTTTTCTGAAAAAAGAAAAACGCATTGAAGCCATGCTTTTTCTTTATTTCATAGCGTTGATGATTGTATCCCTCATCGAACGAAAGATACGCATAAACATGATAAATGAAAATATCGAAAAGCTGCCGATCTTGCCGCAGGGTATGAACTCTAAAAAGCCAACATGGAACAATATTCGATATTTTTTTCGAAATGTCCATTACTCAGAAATAATACGAAATGGCAAATGTATACAAGCAGCAGTAAAAGGGATCAGTGCTTTGCATGAACAGATCAATAGACTATTAGACGTTCCCGAATCAGTATATCAAAACCTCCAAGGTAGCTGGTGGCAGTTTAAGGGGACATGATTAATGCTTCACTTATACTTGGCTGGAATATTTTGAAAATATTTTTAGATAGTGCGAAATGTAAGTTTTAAGCATGGAATCTATCCCTAAAAAGAACGTATCATGTTTTAAATTAACCTGTTAGTATGGCCCGACCCCATACCCCATTACATACAATGACCCCATACCCCAAAACGTAGACACACGCCAAAATTGACCTAATCGCCAAAAACCACGCCAGTCAAGCGATACAGCCAATTTGCATATTTACAAAACTCAAACCCAAGTAAAATAATCAGGTTAAATATTAATGGTTAAAAATTCTCTGCCTCCACCCATTTTCATTAAGGGTAAAAATAACAGTCAAATTGCGTTATATCGATATGCAAATCCGTCAAGCGTATCCCCGCCGGTGATAATGACACACGGCACTTTTTCCAATGCAATGATTTGTGAAAAATTGGCAGAATATTTGAATGCCAATGGATTTGAGTGCTGGATTTATGAATGGATTGGGCATGGGCTTAGTGAACATGGACCGCTGTATGCCGATGTTGAAAGGTTTGCGCTTAATGATGTTCCAACTGTAATTCAAGCGGTTTTAGCAGAAACAAATAAAAAATTATGCATTTGGGTAGCCCACAGTGGAGGTGGTTTTTTGCCGCTTATTTATATGGCGAGAAATCTACACCGGCAGTATGAAATAGGAACGCTTGTTGGGATAGGTTCCCAAACAACTGGGGCAGGTAAAACTTGGATCGGTAAGCTAATCACAAGAATTGTCCCCATACTCTTTCAAGTGCTTGGAAAAGTGCCAGGACCATTGTTTGGGTTAGGACCAGAAGATGAATTTTCAGGGTTCTTAAATCAATGGTGCAAATGGAATCGTTCTGGAAAGTGGGTTGGCGAAGATGGTTTCAACTATTACAAAGCAATGAAAGATATCCATATACCAACGTTGTTCATCGCGGGTGGCAATGATTTGATCGCACCATCTGATGGATGTCAACAACTGTTTCAGTCATTAGGCAGCACCAAAAAAAAATATGTTTTGTGCTCAAAAGCCAATGGTTATAAGGAAAATTACAATCATCCAAGACTTATAGCCAGTCAAAATTCAAGAACAGAAATATGGCCCATCGTGCTTGAATTTATTAGCCTTGCCAGAATGTCCCTTCCATAATTTTAATTTGGTAGGGAATGGATATGCAGTTGTGGGACTTTTCCCCCTGGTTTTGTATGTAGTTTGCAATGATTCACCCCCTGTTGAAAGTAAAGATTCCCCCCTTATCCAAGGCATTGACTTGTAATGAAAGGCACTCAAATGTTCTTTGAAATTTTTTCTGATCATCTTGAATGAAACAGTTTTTAGATTGTTAATGAATTTACTTGATCAAGCGTTGACCCCATTGAACCTACCAACTATGATAAATAAACCATATTGTGACTAAGCCGGAAAGATGAAAGATGGAAATGCATCCGACTTTACGTAGGTTTTCAATAAGTTGAGGTATTCACTGAACTTTTTTGAATACCACCCAGGGCGTAAAGGGTAATCTGGCTTTATCAGTTCGAGGCTATTGAGAAGTTATGACTGTACTGCACAAGTATCTAAATTTTCAGCTAAAAGGAGAAGTAAAATGAGCATTAATGAAATATTGAAAAAACGTTTATCCGTTCGGGCTTTTTTGGATAAACCTGTACCCGAGGAAATCTTAAATCGGATTTTCAGCAGTGCCCAGAGTTCTCCGTCCAACTGCAATGTTCAACCATGGCAGATTTATGTGGTATCCGGTGCAAAAAAAGATGAGTTAAAGGATAAACTGGTGGGAGTTGTGATGGGCGGTAACGCCCCAAATCCTGATTTTGACTGGCAAGTCAAATATGAAGGGATTCACAAGGAACGGCAATATGGTTCAGCTTACGCCCTTTATAATGCCATGGGCATTGAAAGAAGCGATAAAGAGGCCAGAATGATGGCAATGCTTCGGAACTGGATGTTTTTTGATGCACCCCATGTATTGTTTTTTACCATGGAAAAGTACCTGAATATCATGGGGGCTGTGGACATGGGGATCTATGCTCAGACCCTGTCTCTGTTGATGATGGAATCAGGTATATCAAGTTGCATGCAGGGTGCGCTTGGGCAGTTTCCCGACCCTGTTCGAGAATTTTTATCGATCCCTGAAAGCCATGGTATTCTTTTTGGTATGTCTTTTGGCTATGAAGATACAACCGCCAAAGTAAACACCACGCGTACGGAAAGAGTGGCGCTGGAAGATTCGGTGACATTTTTGTCGTAGTATTGTGTTTATTGGGTTTTTCAGATTTAAAAATAAAGACATGGAAAAGATATAATTGTTGGACCAGCTGGATCAGGTTACGAGAACATATTGATATTAAAACAATAGATTTGATTTTTTAGCCGTTATAATCTGAAAAAATTAAGATGGAAGGAAAATTGGATGAAAAAAAATAAAGCGATCATTTTGTCCAGTGATGCCAATACTTATGGGGACCTTTTACTTGGGGAAGATTTGCCGGGACTTTCCATTGAAGTCTGCCGGAATGTGGATCAGGCTGAACCCCATCTGGAGAACAGTGATATCCTTTTTGGAACCCCGGCCCTTGTTTGTCCATTGTTGTCCCGGGTTCCCCGGTTAAAATGGGTTCAGTCCATGTGGGCGGGCATTAGCCCTTTTTTGACACCTGGCATGCGACAGGACTATATTTTAACAGGGGTAAAAGAGGTGTTTGGGCACATGATGGCTGAGTATGTGATCTGTCATATGTTAATGCATGAGCGCCGTTCCCTTGACCGCTTTAAAACGCAAATGGAAGGGCAATGGGATACCACATCACCGGGAACGCTTATGGGCAAATGTGTGGGGATTATGGGGATTGGTTCCATTGGGATGGCCATTGCCGGTACGGCAAAATTCTTTGGCATGAAAACCCGGGGATTTTCCCGGACACAAACCCAATGTAAAGATATTGATCGCTGTTATTTACCCTGGGAACTGACATCCTTTGTTAATGGAGTAGACTATCTGGTGTGTGTGCTGCCAGATACACCTGAGACCACTGGGATCATTAATGAAACCCTGTTAAATGCCATACCGGATACCGCCCTTATCATAAACGTTGGCCGAGGAAATATTATCCATGAGTCAGCCTTGATCCAGGCATTGGAAAACAAGGAGATCGCAGGGGCTGTGCTGGATGTGTTCCAGGAGGAACCCCTGCCGCCGGATCATGGGTTTTGGAAAACCCCCAATACCCTTATCACCTCCCACACGGCGGCATTGAGTTTTCCTGGGGATATCTCCCCCATATTTGTTGAGAATTATCGACGCTTCATTAATAACAAACCTCTGATGTACCAGATTGATTTTGATCATGGTTATTAGACATAGTCATCATATCGTTTGAATACCCGAATACTTTTATCTGGTCATGATATGTTTTTTCTTTTAAAGTGGTATTTTTAGGGGCAAAAATATAGTTTTAAGCATAGAATATAGCCCTAAAAAAGAACGTATCACGTTTTAAATCAACCTGTTACTTTGGCCCGACCCCATCTTTGTACTTTGGCCCGACCCCATCTTTCTTTCTCTTACAACCTGGCAGGCCGCAGATAGGCCCCCCAATATCCCAGGCCCACAAAAAAGACACCGCCAACAACATTGCCAAGGGTTACCGGAATGAGATTGTTGATAAAAAAGGCAGCCCAGGTCAGGGATTCCAGATCCAGTCCCGGAGGTGCTATTCCGGCCCAGCGGTTCAGGAAAATACCATTGGGAATAAAGTACATATTGGCCACACAATGCTCAAATCCGATGGCAACAAAGCCCATTATGGGAAAAAAGATTGCAAAAATTTTACCGATCACCTGACGGGAGGCCAGGGCCATCCACACGGCAAGACAGACCATCCAGTTACACCCAACAGCCCGGACAAAGGCTTCGGTAAAGGAAAGATTCACCTTGCCGCAGGCCACCTTTACAGCGGCCTCTCCCAGGGCGTTATCCCCGGTTTTCCAGAGGCCGGACAGGTAAAAAAGCAAGGCAAGCAGAATTGATCCCAGGAAATTTGCACAGTAGACAACCCCCCACTTGGCCATCATTTTTTTCCAGGTAATCTGGCCGGTCATCACACTGGAAATCATCAGATTGTTTCCGGTGAACAACTCGGCACCCGCAATGATGACCAGCATCAGGCCAATACTGAAGGCCGCTCCGCCGATCAGTTTTTTTAATCCCACCCCCACGATGGGAGAAATATCAAAGGTAACAGATGCGGCAAACAGTCCTCCAAATCCGATATAGGCACCTGCCAGTACCCCAAGGACAAACAGGGACACCCAGGGAGAGTTGGCCTTGGCCACGCCCACCTTCTGTGCCACGGTTTCTGCGATGCTCTTGGGGCCCTTGTCATCCAGATTGGGGATGGGAAATTTTTCCAGCATGGAGTCAAACCTGCGCATGGCTTTTTTCTGCTGGCTGAGCTTACGGTTCATTGCTTTGCGCACCGTCAGGGTAATCTCTTCAGGGGTAAAGGGCTTGGGTAAAAAATCCATTGCCCCCCGCCTCATGGCACCGGTGGCCCGATCCAGGGAGGGGTAACCGCTGAACATGACCACGGCAGATTCCGGTGTCCGCTCCTCCAATGCCGCCACCACATCCAGCCCGTCAAATTCCGGCATTTTCCAGTCGCACAGAATGATATTAAATTTGTTTTCCGCAGCCAGTTTTAAACCATTCGCAGGGTCATCCGTTGTCTGGACCTCAAATCCCTCATCCGAAAAGATGCGTCGACAGGATTCCAGAACTGCGGGGTCATCATCAATCACCAACATAGTTTCAGCCATATTGTTTTTTCTCCGTTGTTTCAGTTTTTATCATCAACATGTCCCACACAAAATCGGACATTTTGATCTGGGGTGAACAGGGCAAAGAGTGGGGATTACGGCATCTTGATTCCTGTTATTCGGTTGGTTTTTTTTTCAGGTTTTTCCATATGGCATTTAGGAGCTCTTCTGGAGTAAAGGGTTTGGCAATAAATCCTTCCACACCTCCCTGGCTTCCCTTTTCAATGGTTTCCTGGGTCAGGTAACCTGTCATCATAAGAATTGCCATATCCGGCCACTTTTTTTTTGCCTGCGAAACCAGCTGAAATCCGTCCTGTTTTGGCATCTTAATGTCAGTTAACATCAGGTCAAAGCGTTCTGCCTTTTCGAGAATCTCTTTGGCCTGTCTGCTATTTCCAGCCGTTTGGATCGATATCCCCTCCTCCTTTAGTATCCGCTTGCAACTCTCCACGACCATGGCATCGTCATCAACGATTAATATTCTCATTTTATATATTACTCCCTGTTTGGGGTTCACAACTGGGTTGGTCACACCATTTGTTATTCTGGGGAGAACTCTTCTCCGGTTTCACCGGCAACCATATGGCAAAGGCACTGCCTTTTCCCACCTTACTCTGTACGCTGATACTCCCGCCATGCCTTTCAACAATACCTGCAGAAACCGCCAGACCCAGCCCCGTGCCCTTGCCGACTTCTTTAGTGGTAAAAAAAGGATCAAACAATTTATCCAGATGCTCTGGGTCAATACCGCTGCCCGTGTCCCGGATCACGATCTCAATACCGGTTCGTCCCATAAAGGTTGCAGAGCGAAAATGGATATAAATCTGCCCCCCGGGCTTGGTGGCGTCCAGAGCGTTGATGATTATGTTCACAATGACACTCTGAAAATGATTGCGATCCAGGGTCACCATGGGTAAGCTGTCTTTTCTTTTAAAATTGAGGCCAACCCCCCGAATAAGGGCATTATTTTCCATCAGGCTTACGCAATCTCCCATGAGCCGGTTCAGGTTGATGCTTTCTGGATCCAGATGGGTCTGTCGAGAAAAATTGAGCAGACCCTTGACGATGTTGCGAACACGTTCTGTCTGCAGGGCAACGGTCTTCAGGTCTTCTCGTACATCATCGGGCAAGGATTTTCGTCGGAGGATCAGATGGGTGAAGGTCAGAACTGCGGTCAGGGGATTATTGATTTCATGGGCCACGCCTGCAGCCAGTTTACCCACGGAGGCCTGTTTTTCTGACTGCAGCATTCGGGTCTCATGTTCCTCGTGGCGCTGCTGTTCCCGTTCTCTGAGGGCACTTGCCATTTTTTCAAATTTCTTCTGGAGCAGACCAATATCGCTTTTTGATATGGGACCGATTTCCGGCAGGAGGTTACCATTGGAAATTTCAACGCTGGCCTTGATCAACTGATTCACTGGACCCAGTATCCGGTTGGCCAACAGCCATCCCAAACCAATGGACAGGGCCACACCGGCCAGGGTTATTCCGGAAAAGACCCAGAGTGCCCTTTGGCGAACATCTGCGTATTTGGCTTCCAGCACACCCACATATAGCATTCCCACACGATTATTGAAAATATCCGTAATGGGTTCATAGGCAGTGATGTACCAGTTATTCACCACAAAGGCCCGATCTGTCCAGCGCTTGCCGCCGTTCAGAACACGCTGGGTAACTTCGTTGGAAGCATGGGTGCCGATGGCACGGGTACCGTCCTTTTTCATAACATTGGTGGAAACACGAAGATCTTTAAAAAAAATGGTGGCATTGCCCATTTTATGGCCTTTATATAGCTCATTTTTAAAGACCGTGTCCCCGATTTTGTCCACAATGGATTGATCTCGGTTGAGAACGATTCCCCCGTAGATAATTCCCAGTGGCCTGCCATCCACCGTAACCGGCACAGCCGCAGCAATGGCAAGACCGTCACCCGCCTCGGTTTGAATTCCCCTATTATCCTGGTTGTCCGTAGGACTTTGAATCAATACACGTTGTGCCAATTTCGGATTTTCCTGCCCGAGCATTGCCTGGTCCAGCACCACCGTTCCAGCCACTGCATCACCAGTGGTCAGGACAAATTCCGTCACCGGATTTTTTCCCGGCAGCACCCCATCTGCCGGGGCATACGCTCCCATGCGGCAGATAACGGCCCCGTCTGGAGAGACAACTCCGGCAAAATCCAGATTTCCGCGAATGGCCACCTGATCCAGAAGGCTCATCAGTGACATGCGATCACCGGTATCCAATGCAGAGTGAACATCCCCAGACAGACCAATGGTTTCCAGAGACAGCCTAATGGCATTGACCCGATCATCATAGATAACACGGGCCACATTTAAATCCTGGCTTACCCTATGGTGGGCCTCACTGAGTATGGAGTTGTACAGCATCTGACCACCAACAATCAGAGAGACTATGCCCACCAGTAAAGAGACACTGATAAAGCTGACAATAAGTTTGGAACGGGTTGAATAGAACATTATTTATTCCGGGCTTGCGGCTCCGTGTTTTATGGGGCTCTGGTAACGTTCAAAGCAGAGAATTAATATCATGATGAACATTACACTCCAGAGGTTACGCCATGTTGGGTTCATTACTCGTCAGTCATAGGTTCTCCAATTTGCCATCATATAATGTGTTTCTTTAAAATTGAAATTGACACATATGGCATGGAAAATAAGAGTTCAGGACTCATGAGCTCATTATCTAACGAGTTTTATTAAAATAATTCTAAAAGTTCATCGAAGCAAAGCAATAAGTATGCCAGTTAATTTTGTATTTTTAAAAAAGATGGCATCCTTCATATCATTTCAAGGGTAGTTTACACTTTTTTAAACAGGATTCCCGATAAATGGGCCAGTTACCTCGTAAAAATGTAAACTAAAAATAAAGGATGTCGGAAAGTTGAGTGTCTCATTGTAATAGAATCCAAAAAAACAAAAAAAACGTTTTGCGTGCAGGTGTATTGTTAATGAAAATTTAACTTGGGCGGGTCAATACGACCCGGATATATCTCTATCTGGGTCATTTTGCGACATTTCCAAGGCAAAAATCCCAGAATTAGATATAGGTGAGAGTTTGTGTCGGGGAGGGTTGACAGGAAAAATACTCGGGGCCTGGAGGGATCAGCAGATTCAATATTGTCACCCCGCATTATATGAAATATCGATTTGCAATAATGATTTTTTCCATGTAATTTGATTTTGTTTTATCCATCTTTTTCATATAAAGAACAATCAACAAAGGATTCTCCATGGACATTTTTCCCATAATTCGCTGACGTAGATGCTGCTCTGCTGCCCGTGCTGGTGGCTGCTGCTCTGCTGCATGGGGAATGCAGACATGCGTGTCCTTTCACCATCTTTCCGATTGACCGCTCTTCACTGTCTCATTCCTTTTGCAGTTCTTAATTCATAAAGTCCCATTTACAGATAGTTTTACAGGGGATTAATGATTTTGTGGCGGATGTATTTGCCATGCTGTTATCAATTTGTCTGGGAAAAGCATAGCCCCAGCTTTTTTGTAAAAGGAAATTCACTATGCTGGATCGGTTGAATATCACCCACCAGAAAACAAAGATCAAAAACAAGATCCGAGAACTGTTACCCGATGGGGATTTCAACATCTGCCGATCTGTGTGCCTGCGCCTGCCCTGCCACAGGTATCCTGGATATGGACCTTCGCAAATTTGTTGGTATGGCCACATTGGGCATGGATGCGGAGCTGGAAAGAAATCCATATATCGCAGGAAATATTGGGAGAAAATGAAAGGATTTATCTCGGGCCGGACTTGGCTAATTATGAACTGAAATAAAGGAGAAAACAATGATTAACGTAACTGAAAAAGCACAGAAAGAGATCAAGACCTTTTTTGAAGGCAGAGACATAAAACCCATCCGGATTTTTCTAAATCAGGGATGCGGCGGTGCCCAACTGGCAATGGCTCTGGATGAAAAAAAAGAGACAGACTCTGCAAAAGAAATCGACGGCGTGGCCTACCTCATGGACACCACCCTGCTGGAAAGTGCAAAACCCGTTGAAGTTGACTTTACCGGAACGGGATTCCAAATTTCTTCCAGTCTGGAACTGTCATCTGGATGCGCTTCCTGCGGCAGTCACGGTTCCTGCTGTTCATAACGATCGGGATAACGGCGGGCGATTTTTGGGGACGTCTGCCGTTATTTTAATAATTTCAAAAAAACGATTTCAATGGGAATGTAAATATAATGAAACGCAAGATATATATACACACCCGGGTTGAAAAAGAGCTGGAACGTCTGAAAGACCAGGAAAATACACCGGGATTTGCTGCTGAAAAAGCCCGTCAGATCATCTCATCCCTGGCCGGAGGAGAAGCCCTTATCAATGCTGGAAGACTCTCCAGAAAGGGGGATGCCCGCATTCGAAACTGCCTGAAATACAATCTTGGTAAAGGGTATAGACTGGTCTGTGTAAAAGAAAAAAATGATATTTATGTGCTGTTCAGCGGCAATCATGATAATTGTCACACCTGGCTGGACAAGCACCGGAGTCTTAAAGTTGAAAGTATCATGGAACAGATGCTCCCCTTTGGTGGCAGTTCCTTTCCGGCCTGTGCCGTGCGTTCCCCCCATTGTCTAACAGGTGGAGCACCTGAAACCGAGAAGACGAATGACCTATGCAAAGGGATAGATGAAGAGGAAGATCCTCTGCCGACAATTTCACAAAAGGATCTGAGAACCGTTTTCCAGGGGATTGTAAATGCCTTGTCATAATTGGAATCACTCCTGTCATTCCACCCAAATCCAACAGAAAGGTAGCTCGTGAATATGATGAGCATATCTATAAGGAACGTAATTTGATTGAGTGTTTTATTGGCAAGCTCAACCAATTTCGTCGAATCTTCTCTTGATTTGAAAAATGGGTAAAAAATTATATGTACTTTATACGTTTTGCGGCCGCTTTGATATGGCTACGCTGAAGTGTCAACAGAACCTAACTTTTAAGCATGAAATTAAATTTTGTAGCCTATTGAAATACAAAATTTAAATAACGAGCATCTATCTGGAATGTGAAGGCCTTCTAAAATAAAGACGCTGTCTGAACGACGGGGGTCGCTTCCAATAGGTTAACTTTTCAAACCTCAACGCTAAGGAGTTCTCCGGCATGGGTGATATAGTAATTAAAATTGAAAATAACTACAAAAGCATTTTCAAAGACAAGGTGATGAACCTTCTGCCAGTCGGCGGAAATCTCAATGCCTGTTTGACCTGTGGTGCCTGCTCTTCAGGATGTCCGGCAACGGGCCTTGAAGGAATGGATCCTAGAAAATTTTTGAGAATGGCCGCTTTAGGTATGGATGAAGAGATCTTAAGCAGCAACTGGGTATGGATGTGTTCCATGTGCCAGCGCTGTGTTCATGTCTGCCCCATGGAGATCAACATTCCCCAGCTCGTTTACCATGCCAGACAATCTTGGCCCAGAGAGACCCGCCCCAAAGGAATTTTGGGATCCTGCGATGCTGCCCTCGCCAATGAATCCGGAAGCGCCATGGGAACCCCAGTGGAGGATTTCGAGTTTGTTGTGGATGACGTGCTGGAAGAGTACCGAGAATCCCAACCGGAGTTTGCCGAAATGGAAGCCCCCATGAACAAAAAAGGGGCTGAGTTTGTATTGAACCAAAATTCCAGAGAACCTGTGACGGAACCCGATGAGATGGTACCCCTGTGGAAAATTCTGCACTTGGCTGGTGTCAATTGGACTTATACCAGCAAAGGCTGGGGGGGTGAGAACTATTGCATGTTTCTCACCGATGATGAAGCGTGGGAACATCTCGTACAGCAAAGCACCAATGCTGCCCACGATGTGGGGTGCAAAACGTTTCTCAACACTGAGTGCGGGCACGCCACCTACGCATTTCGAGCGGGATTGGAAAAATTCAACATCAAACATGATTTCCAGGTTGCAAGCCTCTACCAATATTATGCTAAGTGGATTCGTGAGGGGAAACTGAAGGTCAACTCCGACTGGAACAAAGATCTCAAAATCAAATTTACAGCACAGGATCCCTGTCAGATTGTTAGAAAATCCTGGGGAGACCCCATTGCTGATGATCTGCGGTTTGTGGTCAAATCCGTTGTCGGAGAAGAGAACTTCATCGATATGACCCCCAATAAATCCAATAACTTCTGCTGTGGAGGCGGGGGTGGCTTTCTTCAGTCTGGTTTCAAGGAAGAGCGCCTGGAGTATGGCCGAATCAAGGATCAGCAGATCAAGGCAACCAAAGCAGACTACTGCATTGCCGCGTGTCATAACTGTCATGCCCAAATCCATGAATTGAGTGAACATTACGGTGGAAACTACCCCGTGGTTCACCTCTGGACACTTATTTGCCTCTCCTTGGGTATTCTTGGTCCCAATGAGCGGGAGTATCTTGGTGATGATCTCAAGGAAGTTAATGTCTTCCATCCTGAGACCGCCATGTAAGCATAAGCATAAGCATAAGCTTAGTTTCTGATTTCCGATTTTCATGTTTTTTCGACAAGAAAATCGGAAAACCTCTTTGTTTCTGGCTTGTCCAGGTTAAGCATATGAATAAAAGGGCAATCCAAATGGTTTGCCCTTGCAAGAAAGAAAAATAAAAGCCTGCAGTTAAAGGTTTTTCGCCAGTTTTAATGTAAATATTCGGTCTGCACCCCATCTTCACCAGTTTGGATCAGCTCACATAGATACGCTCAGGTCCTTAAGGTGGCGATGAGTCGTTTTGGAACAGACAGCAGGCCAAAAAGATCCAGGATGTCCCGAACAACGATGTCCGCAGCTGTCATGGCTGCCACTGCCATTCCCTCCTTCAGCATTACACCGACACCGATCCGTGCGGTTTTCAGCATCAGTGCGTCATTGGCCCCGTTGCCTGCGGCCAGGGTTTTTTCTGCGCCAAGGGACAATACATAATCTTGCTTCTTTTGATCCTGAGCCTTCTCTGAGATCACTTTCAGGGTGAAATCCATTCCTTCAAGTTCCTTTTTCACAGACCCGAAGGTGTCTGCCGTCAGGACATGGAATTCAACCTGTCCAGAAAGTGATGCCATGGCCCTTTTAAGTTCGGGAACCCGGCGGCCGTCTTCTGCAATGGTGCCATTAAAATCCAGCACCACATGCTGGATGCCCACAGGCCCGAAACCGGGAATATCAATGTGGATCATATCTTTATTATCCTTAATTTACGGGGGCATAATGCCATTTTTATTATTCGTTGTGTCGGCAGGCCGACATGATGGTTATTGGCCTGCTGCAGTCGTCAAAGAAAGTTTTCCATCCGACAATACCAGGTTTATGTCTGCGACCCGTCGGATCTGGTCCATGTAATGGGAGACCATGACAATGGTGCATCCGGTTTTCAGATCCAGAAGCAGGTTTTCAATTTTTTCAACTGAAACCGGGTCCAGTGAGGCCGTGGGTTCGTCCATAAGTAACACTTCCGGCTGCAGCACCAAGCTCCTGGCAATGCACAGGCGCTGGAGCTGGCCCCCTGAGAGCATTCGTGCATCACTTGAGAGTCTGTCTTTTACTTCCTCCCACAGGTGGGCCTGCTTTAATGCGGTTTCAATTTTTTCCAGCACCGCATTTTTTTCTGAAATACCGGCCAGTTTTAATGGAAATTGCATGTTTTTGAGTATACTCATCGGCAGGGGATTGGGCATCTGAAAAACCATTCCCACCTTTCGGCGCAGATGGTGGACCCCATATTCCTTCTTTGTAATTTCCTCTAAGCCTTTGCCGAAATTAATCCATATACGGCCTGTGGCTCTGGCCCCGTCAATATTTTCCCACAGCCGGTTAAATGCGGTGAGTAAACTGGATTTTCCCTGTCCTGATGGGCCGCTGACAGCGGTAATGGTACCTGCTGGAATATCCAGATTGATGGAGTTGAGAACCTGAGATGTCCCATAAAAAAAACTTAGCCCACGCACCTTTATTTTTGTGTTTGCCTTTATCATCGTACTTTTCTTTTAATCCAGTATGCAAAAATGTACAAGCCCCCGCAGATAAACAGCAGAATCAGGGCAGCGCCATAGGCTTTCATTAATTCTGCGCCATCTGTATACTCTGCTGCTGTATAGTATATGAAAAACGGCAGTGCTTCATAGCCAGAGAAAACAGAACCTGGAATCCCGGCTGTGGCAACTGCACCTGTCAGCATAATGACGGCGGTATCCTCGGCACTTCTTCCAATGGCAAGGATGATACCGCTGATAATGTCCTTTGCCGCCATGGGAATCAGTACATACCACAGGTTCTGGGTCCGGGTGGCCCCGAGTCCCGGTGCCGTCAGGCGGATCTCCGGTGGAAGACTTTCCAGGGCAATCTGGGTGGAACGGATGATATACGGAATGACCAGAAAGGCCAGGCACAGCGCAGAAATGAGTAGGCAGGGGTAAAGTTGTTTGAAAAAATGCTGGTGCAGGAAGATGGTGACGGCAAATCCGGACAATCCCACCACAATGGATGGCAGGGACGCCATGATATCAAACATCAGTCCCAGAAATTTCCGGGTCTCCGGCAGGGCAAATTCTGACAGGAAAATACCGGCAGCAATACCCACCGGCAGGGCAAAGGTCATTGATAAAAAGATCAGTGCCAGGGTTCCGGTAATGGCCGGGAAGAGACCACCAAATACCTGTTTTTTTAAAAAAAGGGCTTCCAGCACCGGTGTATTGGAAAAGATCAGATCCAGGTTCAGGGTGGAGAATCCCTGGAACACGAGATAGCCCACAATGGTTACAATGGCTGATGTGAGAAGCAATGCACAGCACCAGGCATAGGTGTTGAGAAGAATATCCCCGGCAGATTTATTTTTTATGGTGATATTTTTCATGGTGACTTTTGCCTTTTTCCAGCAGCCCGGGCAGCCAAAACGCCAAGACAGGTCAGCAGGTATAGCGTCAGTGCGCAGACAAAAAGTGTTTTAAATTCCATGCTGTCAAAATCAGCAGCGGTTACCAGGGCGATATGGGCGGTGAGAGTTCTTGCAGAATCCAGGATATGACCGGGAAAAGCAATGGTGTTACCGCTGATCATAAGTGCAATGAGGGTGTCCCCCACAGCCCTGCCGAATCCTAAAATCAAGCCTGTGAGTATCCCTTTCCAGGCACAGGGCACGATGATCATGAAAAATTTTTGTGCCGGTGTGGCCCCCATGGCTTCCACAGCCAGGGTATATTGCCGGGGAACACTGGATATGCTTTGTGAAAAAATCAGTATCATAGTGGGAGAGATCACCAGTGCCAGCATGATAGAGGCAGACAGAATGCACATGCCGGAACCCTGCATAAAGGTTTCCCGGATAAAAGGAACGATGAGAAAAATACCGATAAACCCGTATACTACGGTGGGAACCGCTGTCATGGCCTCAACCAGGTGCTGAAAAATTTTTCCCGCACTTCCCGGATGGGTGATTCGGATAAAGATGGCGCTGCCGAAACTTACAGGTGCAGCAATGATCAGGCTTAAAACGGAGATGTACAGGCTGCCCAGGATCATGGGGCCGATGCCGAACTGTCCCTGGTCCGGCAGCCAGGGATGGGTCAATATGTGGAGTGTATCGGATGATTTAAGCACGGGGATGCTCAGCCATGCCATAAAGGCCAGTACACCCAAGGTCAGTGATGCACATCCCCATGCAGTTGCCTGGAGGCAGATTTTTAGAATACGATCGTTTTCAAGCATCAGTGAACCGGCACAAATCCTTTTTCCACAACGATTTGCTGACCTTCAGGGCTCAAAAGATAGTTGATGAATTTTTCAGCCAGACCAGTGGCAGGGCCTTTGGTGTTGCTGTAAAGGCCTCTTGCCACTTTGTATTTGCCGGATTTGACGGTGTCCAGGTCCGGGCGCACACCATCCAGAGAAACGGCGGTAACGCTCTGGTCAATGTACCCCACAGACATATATCCAATGGCGTATGGGTTTTTTGCAACAGCGGTTTTCATGGCGCCATTGGAGGCGACAAACTGTGCCTTGGGAGAGATATCGCCTTTTGCAAGGGCTTTTTTCCAGAATACCGAACGGGTTCCGCTGGACGCGTCCCGGGTATATACGCTGATGGCGCGGTCCGGGCCGCCAAGTGTTTTCCAGTTATCAATCCGGCCTGCAAAAATATCCTGCAGTTGTTGTGAGGTTAGTGACTGCACAGGGTTTTCAGGGTGAACCACCGTGCCAACCCCGTCAATGGCCCATTTGTACAGGGACAGGCCATATTTCTGGATTTCAGCGTCACTGGCCTTTCTGCCTGAATTGCCGATTTGAACCAGGCCTTCTCCCACCTGCTTGATGCCGGCCCCGGATCCTCCCCCGGCAATGGTGATCTGGATATCTGGATGATTGGCCATGACCTTTTGTGCTGCGATTTTCATCACTGGGATATGTGCGGTTCCACCGGATATCCGGAGGGTTCCTTTTTCTCCGGTAAATGTGTCAATGCCGTCTGCCGGGCTGGAGGAAGCCAGAATAAAACAGCAGGCCAGCATCCATGCCAGATGTTTAAGCGTGTTCGAAAAAATTTTCATATAAACTCCTTTGTTGTTTAGAAATTTAAAGTAATTCAAATCATTTCAATGAAAGATAGAATAGGGGTAACGTCTTTTTTATGCCATGGGCAGCAGACAAGGCAAATCGTTAATCTTAATCCTGTTGTTTTTTTATATTTGTATTTTTGATATGAACAGGGGTGTTGACATTTTATAAATCAGCCATGGGAAGGCAGATACTTATCGTCGTCCCTGTTCCCAAATCTGAATCCACACATACCCATCCCCCATGGGTTTTCACAATCCCGTACACTGCCGCCATTCCCATGCCACGACCCTGAAACTTGGTGGTGAAAAACGGATCAAACAATCTGTCTTTTTCTTCCTCACCCATGCCTTTGCCGTTGTCTTCTATTGCCAAACACGCATAGGAACCCGGTTTGACTTCAGACTCCCCTTGAAAAAACGCTTTTTCAATAGTCTTCTCGTAAAGGGTGACCCGAATAAATCCTCCGTCTTCCATGGCTTCATCTGAATTGGTCACCAGGGCAGATAAAACCATCTGCATCTGGGCCTGATCCGCCTTGATAAATATCTTATGGTCCGGCAAATGGGTTTCAATTCTAACAGAAGATTTAATGCCATGCTGCACGATGGGAAGACTGTAGGTAACAAATTCAGTGAACTCAAACCGTTTCACCTGATAATTTCCTGCCCGGGCATAGGCCAGGAGCTGTTGTGTCAGACGGGTCATGCGAAGACCTGATTGTTCCATCGCCTCTAAATAGCCATCGTACTCCGCCTGTCCCGATAAATCCATCTTGAGAAGTTCCATATTCCCCATCATTGATGACAACGCATTGTTGAATTCATGGGCCACTCCGCCGGCCAGTGTGGCGATGGCCTGTATCCGCTGGGTCTGTTGAACCCGTGTCTGTAATCGGTTGATGTCAGTCACATCAACTAACGATACCAGGAGGAATGTCTTATCTCCAAACCGAATCGGGACAGCGAACATAAGGGCATTGTATACAAAACCATCCCTGATCTTAAAATCCATTGCCATCCCGTCAACGCGTCCGTTGGTTTTCAGTTCACGGACAAACCGGTTTCGGTCCTTTTGGGAATAAAAACCAAATTCGGTGGTTGTCTTGCCCACGAGTTCATTTTTGTCGAATTTTGTCAAACGGCAAAAGGTTTCATTGACATCAAAAAGCATGCCCGTCTCTATTTCAGTCAGAGCAATGGGCAGTGGAGCACTATCAAAAAGAGTCCGAAATTTTTTCTCACTTTCTCTCACCGCCTGTTCCGCCATGCGTTGTTTGGTAATATCGCGCATAATTCCATAAAGGCCGATGATTTTATTATTTTTGTCCTTCAAAAATGTATTCTTGAATTGACAGATGGTCCCGTTTCTGAACTCCAATTCATATGGCCCAACGTCTTCTCCGTTCATACTCCGGGTGTACGCATCCATGGCCAGGACTTGGCTTTCCTTTGTAAATAAAGGTAAAAAAGGCTTTTCTATTAAATCCCAAATCTTTTTTCCCGTGATTTCCATGACACGCTTATTTACATATATCAAATTGCCCATTGCATCTTTTTCATAGGCCCCATCGTCCAAATTATTCAAAAAATTCCTGTGCTTCTCTTCACTTTGACGTAATGCGATTTCAGACATTTTATGATCTGTAATGTCCATATGAATTCCGGTCATGAGCTGTGGTTTCCCATCATCTGACCAGCGGACAACTTTGCCCATGTCTTTGACCCAGATCCAATGTCCATCCTTGTGCCGCATTCGGTACTCGCATTCAAAGGAGGGATGCTTTTTCGATAAATGGGCTTCCAGGAGGCCTTTGGTAACGTCCAAATCTCCTGGATGACACAGATTACACCACGTCTGAAAGGTGGTGGGTTCGAGCTCACCCAGGACGTACCCTAACATGTTGGCCCATCGATCATTGAAAACAATTTTTCCGGTCTGCACATACCATTCCCAGGTGGCGGTATTGGTCCCCTCAATGACCAAGGCCAGAGTGTCCCGTTCATGGGCCAGGGCCGCCTCCATTTGGTTGCGTTGGGTAATGTCGTTGGAAATATTAAGCACCCCGAGAAGTTTCCCTTCCCGGTCAAAGACAGGGTCTGCTTTCACCTCACACACCCTTCCGTCCAGCGTGTGCTTGATGAACTGCTCTGTCTTTTTCGTGGTTAATGCCTTTAAGGCCGGACAGCCCTCGCAGGGAAAATTTGGTTCACCCCAAAATTTGTGACATTTATGTCCAATAACTTCATCAAAACGCTTATTCACCGAATCGGCAGCGGATTTGTTGACCCAGATAATCTCCAGTTTCTCGTTGACAAAGGAAAGGTTGTTTGAAATACCGTCAAGAATAGCGGCTTTCTGTGCCTCACTCTCCTGCAATGCGTTCTCTGTTCTCCTGCGCTGTGTGATATCCACACCCGTGCACACCACCCACATCACATTCCCTTCATCATCCAGCAGGGGGGTTTTGGTGATGCCGATGAGTCGGTTCTCACCATGGACATTGGTCAGCCATTCTTCAGTGTAAATTTCCTGACGGGTCTCAAAAACCCGGATGTTGCCTTCCCGGCACACGTGAGACTCATCAGGGCTGACAAATTCGTCCAACCGTTTGTATGCCAAATCCCGGGGATGATAACCAAAAAAATCTGCATGGGCCTTATTCACAGCACCATATGTATCCGTGTCGGTCAAATACCAGACCTGCACCGGAAGGGTGTCAATGAGCAGCCTTCTTTCACTGGATTTTTGCTCCAGCAGTTTTTCCAACCCTTTTTGCCGTGTAATATCGTGAAGAAGGGCGACAAAAAATTTGGGAACCCCCTGGGTATCCCGAAGTACATTCACGGTCATGTGGGTGTAAAGGGTGCTTCCATCTTTGGCAATAAACCGCCTTTCCAAAAAATAGGTATCTTTCTCCCCGGTCAAGATACGCTGGAATTGTTGGTAATCCATGGCCCGCTCTTCCGGATGGATCAACTCCGAACAATTCAAGCCCAAAAGGGCATCCCGGGAATAGCCAAACATGCGACAGATGGCCTCATTTACTTTGATGAGATGCCGATCCACGGAAGCGATGAAAAGACCCTCAAGATCCTGCTCGAAAATTTTCTGGAAAAGACCTGCATCTTTAAAAATGGATGTCTGGATTTTTTCATTTCCAAATGTCCCCAGATCCAAATCTTTCATTTGCTTTTCAAAATTTTTATCAATCCGTTTTTCAGACATGATTTTCTATTCCCTTTGCTGAAATCCTAACCTGGACAAGCCAGAACCAAAAAGATTTTCTGATTCTCTTGCCAAAATAACACGAAAACAAGAGAGAAGAATCTAAGGACGACCACCGAAAAATGGGCATTCATCACATTAAAAATGTAAAGTAGAGACGAAGGCTTTCAAAAATCGTCATAAAAAAAGTTAAAGTATAAAATATTATTTTAATATATTTTTGTTGTCAATGATTTATCTTACAGACCCAGCAATTCTAAATTTGGAATTAACTTGAATTTAAAGTATTTCCAGGTAGCTTGACTTCAAGCTCTTCTGCCATAAAACTGATTAAATGGTTCCAGTTATGAAAATATAAATATTTAGTCAATGTTCGAAAATCATGAAAGAAGGTTTTTCTGGCTGAAAGTTCTTTTCGAACCGCCCAATAGATTTCGTCCGTGAATTCCAGGAAAACATGACTTAAAAAAGCCAGTAAATTTAAGGTTAGCAGAGTGGATGATAAAAACTGTTTGCCGTGTCCAAAATTATGTTCAAGATGATAACCTTTTGTTTTAAGAACATTATTTTGTTGAAACAATTTGAAAATATGGGATACAGGTTCTTAGGTGGAATTGGATCTAAAATATTACGTATTTGATTATCTGTTGGTATTTCACTAATTTTAAACAAACTTTCAGCATTGCTCTTTCCCTTCATTTTTTTCATGGAAATCTGGTAAGATAAAAATGAAGGCGATTGGCTAAAAAAAAGCGAAAAGGCTCCTAATGCGGCGTCTTTTACTTCATACTTTAATGCAGGGCTAGATAACCTCGAATCAGGCAAACTTTCAAATGCCATATGAATTTGCTCGACAAACCAATCAAAATTTGATGACACTGGACTTATCCTTTCCTTCATCGAACACGAGGAATTCAGATTGAATTCACAGATTCTTTTGCGTTAAGATGCTTTTTGAGATATGTCATTTTAGAAAATGGTAAAATCGCTTTATATTTAATACAATGGTTGACTATGGAAAAAATAAATGCCCTCATTAAATACACTTAATAGATCATGGTTCATTCTCACAATTATTGCGTATATCATCGCTTTATTGCTTTATGGTTTCTGGAATAATGATTATCAAAAAAAAGAAATTTTAAAAAATGTTGATACAACGCTTTATAACACCGCTATTTCTCTTAAATACATGCTACCGGATGATTTTCATGATAGAGCAATTGATGCACAGTCTGTATCTATTGATGAGGACAAATATATTGCTAATAAACTGACAAAATTAGTTAGGGAGATAGGCTTTAAATATGTTTATACAATTATCAAAAAAGAGGACAAACTCTTTTTTGTTGCTTGTGATCTAATAGAAAACCCCGAAAATGAAAGAGGAACGTTTTATTATTATGAGTATGAGGGAGCTGATGAAAGTTTCATTAATGCCTTTAAAAATGAAACGCCAACTTATAAAACTGTTAGTGATCAATGGGGAACAGTTAGAACTGTAATGGTTCCAGAAAAATCACCAGGTGGGATTAATTATTTGGCTTGTGTAGATTATGATATTGGTTACGTAAAAAGTTTGCTTGATAACAATTTATTAAAATCCATTGCAACAGTCCTGTCCTTTTTATTACTGACAATACCGATAGTAAAAGTATATACAAATTCATATAAAGAATTTTTAGAAAAAATAAGAAAAAATGAAAAAAAATATCGTCAAATATTTAACAATATTCAAGATGTGTATTTTGAAGCCAGTCTTGATGGAACAATTTTAGAAGTCAGTCCTTCCATTGAAAGATATTCTCAATATAAAAGGGAAGAACTTATTGGAAAATCAGTTTGTGATGTTTATACAAATTCTACTGATAATGATAAACTTGTTGAATCTATTATAGATAAAGGGACTCTCAAAGATTACGAAATTAATTTTACTGATAAGGACGGTACCCAGGATCTTTGTTCCCTGAATGTTGAACTTGTTAAAGATTCTAAAGGGACACCAATAAAAATAGTTGGCATTTTTCGGGATATTTCAGATCGCAAGAAAGCAGAAGATGAAAAAATAAAAATGCAAATAATTGCAGAAAAACATAAAAAACTTGTATTGGTTGGAAAGGTTGCTGGAAAAATGGCCCATGATTTTAATAATATTTTGGGTATTATTATGGGTAATGCCGAGCTTACCTTGTTGGATTGTCAGAAACCCGAAACAAGGAAAACACTTGAATTAATAGTTGAACAAACAATAAGGGGTAAAAATTTAACAAAAAACCTGGTTGCATTTGCCAAAGACCAGGAACCTAAACAGGAATTTTTTAGAATCAGTGAAAAAATTAATCTTGTTCTTAGCCTGTTAAAAAAGGATCTCGAAGGAATTGAACTGATAAAGGAAGATAAAACAGGTGTGCCCGAACTGCTTGCTGATCCGGGGATGATCGAGCATGCACTTGTTAATCTGATACAAAATTCAATCCATGCCTTAAGTATGGTTGAATTCCCCAGAATCATCGTTAGAACATACAGCCTTGATAATAAAATATGTTTTGAAATTGAGGATAATGGATGTGGAATTTCAAAAGAGAATTTGGAAAATATTTATGAACCTTCTTTCACTTTAAAAGGAAGCAAGGATGTAACAGGTTCCTATAAAGCAGGCATAAAGGGAACTGGGTATGGAATGTCGAATGTAAAAAAATATGTTGAGCAGCATAAAGGTTCTATCTCAATTGAGTCAGAAGTCGGTGTAGGGACTACGTTTACAATCTGTTTGCCTATCATTAAAAAGGAATTAAGCAATCAAGAAAAAGAAGAACTAAAAAAAGAAATGATACAATTCGAAAAATATATCCTTCTCGTTGAAGATGAAACAGCTATCTCGGATGTTCAATACAAAATATTGACAAGTGAACCTTGTCACCACAAGGTAGATGTTGCACACAACGGCCAGATGGCAAAAGACCTATTTGAAAGAAATACATATGATTTTGTAAGTTTGGATTATGTTCTTCCGGGAGGAATCAACGGCATGGATGTTTATCATCATATCCGAAAAACAAATCAAACCGTTCCAGTGCTGTTTATTTCCGGCAATATCGAATTTTTAGAATCCATAAAAGAATTGAAACAAAAAGATTTATATGTTGATCATCTGTCAAAGCCTTGCCAGAATAAAGATTACGTGAATGGTATTAATGAACTGCTGGAAAAAACATTAGCTGAACAATAATTATCCTATTCTTGAGTTATCAGAAGAGCCATTTTATCAAAAAAACCTGATGTGTGGATAAAACTCGATGTTCATTTTTTAACATTATGATATTATAAATAAAAACATATCATATGGAATTGTTAGTAAAGTAAAGGACCAGGGGGCATATGAAAAATCAAGAAAATCTCCAATGGAGACACAAAATTGTCAGCCCTGAAAAAGTGCTTGAAAAAATAACCCCGGAAGATCAGGTTAATACAAAATCACTCATAAGGAAGCATGATGAAAATGTTTGGCTTACTTTATCAAATAATACTTTTGATTATTTTACTTACGCCAATGGTTGCCAGGGCTGAAATCGTGCCCAAAATTTTGATTCTTCACTCTTACAGTCAGCAATCTGAGTGGACTGACGGTATTATGAAAGGCATGATGAGCGTTCTACCGTCAGCCGATGATGAAATCAAAATTTATACAGAATATCTGGATGCACAGAGAATTCCAAAAGAAGAATCCTGGTCTATTTTTGAAACCTACCTGAAAGCTAAATATCGTGGAGAAAAATTCAATGTAATTTTAGCCTCTGATGATGATATCCTCGATTTTTTAATTCCCCGCTATCAAAACATGTTCCCCGACACCCCCTTTGTCTTCTGCGGAATTAATAACCTTGATGCAAGCAAATTTAAAAACCACAACGCCTTCAAGGGGATCAGTCAGGAAATTGATGCCCGAGGAACCATTGAACTGGCGTTAAAACTACTACCAGACACTGAAAATTTTCTGGTTATATCGGACCGGACCTCCGCAGGTATTAAAACCACTGCAAAATTTAAAAAAGATCTCAAAGAACTGGGGCAATTGAAGCAGAAATTTCACCTGATTGATGATTTTACCATGCAAGAGTTGAAAGCGAGCCTTCAAGCGCTGGGATCCCATGACCTTGTTTTAGTGCTCAGAATTCAAAAAATCAAAGGAATAGATGAGCGAGTCCCCACCAAATTTGCAAAAAATATAACGGATATAGCACCGGTACCTGCCCTCAAGGTCTGGGCAAATGAAAATATTGTGTAGACCACACAGGGTTTACTCCCGGAGACTATGTCATGCTTGCGGTGAACGACAACGGAAGCGGTATTTCGCCAGATATTCTAGACCACACAGGGTTTACTCCCGGAGACTATGTCATGCTTGAAAAAATGAAAAAATTTTTGAACCTTTTTTCACAACCAAAGGCCTCCATCAGGGGACTGGGCTGGGACTATCCACCGTTTATGGTATTGTTAAACAGAACCATGGATTTGTTAATATCTACAGTGAAATAGACAAAGGAACGACGGTTAAGTGTTATTTGCCGATACATTCCGGAGAAGGGGACGGAAAAGGTCTGGAAAGTGATCAAAAAATCCCGTTAGGCAATGGTGAGACCATTTTGATGGTAGAGGATGACAAATCTATTTTAAAGCTTGGTGAAAGAATGCTTGATACCCTGGGGTATACCGTACTATCCGCATCTACACCAGCCGAAGCCATAAAAATATTCAAAGAAAATATGGAAGCAATCAACCTTCTTGTAACAGATGTCGTTATGCCTGGGATGAATGGACGTGAGCTTTCCGAGCGGTTTCAAAACCTATCCCCTAATCTTAAAACGCTTTACATGTCCGGTTACACAGCCAATGTTATTGCAGACAGGGGGGTGCTGGAAGAAGGTGTCTTTTTTATACCCAAACCATTATCCAAAAAAGAGCTGTCTTTTAAGGTCAGGGAGGCGCTGGATAATGCCAAGGGGTGATTTGTAAATAATTATCCCATTATTGATGGAACGAATATAAGTCGGCATATTTGCTCAATATTACGCCACCTGTAACAATGTTATGAATTTCGGTCAAACGCTAAGTAGACTGAAATAGGCGACAGTTTTTTTCAGACCCTGTTCAAGCGATATCTCAGGCTTCCATGATAGTTCATTTCTGGCAAGGGCTATATCCGGCTTCCTTTTAAGGGGATCATCCAATGGAAGGTCTTTAAAAATTATTTCTGATTTTGAATTGCAAAGAATTATTATCTGCCTGGCAAGTTCAAGGACGCTTAATTCAGCCGGGTTCCCAAGATTAACCGGGCCTGTAAATGTGTCTGGAGAATTCATGAATTTCACAAGCCCGTTGATAAGGTCGTCCACATAACAAAACGATCGTGTCTGGCTGCCGTCACCATATACAGTAATGGGTTTGTTTTGGAGTGCCTGCATGATAAAATTGGAAACCACCCGCCCATCATATGGGTGCATTCTCGGACCATAGGTGTTGAAAATTCTTGCAATCTTAATGGTTAGATTATGCTGCCGGTGGTAATCATAAAAAAGTGTTTCTGCACATCTTTTACCTTCATCGTAACAGGATCGTGTCCCAATGGGGTTTACCCGTCCCCAATAGCTCTCCGGTTGAGGATGGATTTCCGGATCACCATACACTTCACTGGTGGATGCCTGGAGAATCTTTGCCTTTACCCGTTTAGCCAGGCCAAGCATGTTGATGGCCCCGTGAATGCAGGTTTTGGTGGTTTGAACCGGATCTCGTTGGTAATGCACCGGAGATGCTGGGCAGGCCAGGTTATATATTGCATCTACTTCAATATACAGAGGGAATGTAATATCATGCCGAATGAATTCAAACATGGGATCGACCATAAGATGAGCAATATTTTGTTTCGAACTGGTAAAGCAGTTGTCAATACAGATAACTTCATTACCCTGTTTTAATAATTTTTCACACAGATGAGATCCTAAGAAACCACATCCCCCCGTGACTGCAACCCTTTTTGATTCAAACATGATACTCCCATAAAAAAATACTATCTATCAACAAGACAACCTTGGTTATCGAGTAACAGACTACACCAGTAATTTCAACCATGGAATTACCATTCACAATGGAGGGTAGACTGCACACCTTGTTTTTTCTTTTGGTTGACAAAAAGCTATCTTTTTTACTATATCTTGCGTTTCAAAGGCTTTTTGGTGCCGGTGAACAAAATTTGTCCGGTGGATATTAAAATGAACCTGCAGGAGTGAAATAACCATTTGGATAACTCTCAATCTGTATCTATCATTTTACCGGTCCACAATGGCGGCGAAAAATTCCGACAATGCCTTAAAAGCATAAAAAACTCCGATTTGGCACCCCATGAAGTTATCGTGGTTACCGATGGCTCCTTAGAAAATGACAGAGAAATTGCTCAATCCTTTGATGTTCGTATCCTTGCCACACCCTTCCCCCCCAGGGGGCCAGCCCGGGCCAGGAATGTGGGGGCCCAGGCCGCCAACGGAGATATTCTTCTTTTCATTGATGCCGATGTAACCCTGCACAGGGATTGTATGGGGCTTGTCGTGGCATTTTTTCAAGAAAACCCGTGTGTCCCCGCTGTTTTTGGCACCTATGATAACACCCCCTTTGAACCTGATTTTTTTTCTCAGTATAAAAATCTTTTCCATCGCTACACCCATCAAAACGCCCATGCGCATGCCTCCACCTTTTGGGGAGCCTGTGGTGCCGTCAAACGCAATGTATTTTTTAAGATAGGCGCTTTTGATGAGCGGTTCACACGCCCGAGTATTGAAGATATTGAGTTGGGTTATCGTCTGACAAAGGCCGGGTATCACATTCGTCTGCTCAAAAATTTGCAGGTTAAACATCTTAAACACTGGGATTTTAAAACACTTTTAAAAACAGATATCCTGCATCGGGCCATTCCCTGGACTCGTCTTTTGCAGCAGCAGGAGATCCCCCGGGATTTAAACCTGAAAATAAAAGATCGCATCTCCTGTGCACTGGTATTTATAGTGGTTGCCGGAATACCCCTGACACTTGAACACCCATGGGTCCGGTGGACAATGCTTCTTATAATGCTTGTGCTCCTGGGTGCTAACCAAAACCTTTATCGCTATTTTTTCAGATTACGGGGGGGATGGTTTGCATTTAAAAGTATTTTTTTCCACTGGTTTTATCTGTTTTACAGCGGCGTTGCTTTTTTGTTTGTTAAATTTGATTCTTGCATCAAAGGATGTCCATTGCAACGTCCTTTTGGTTGTGGAGTAAAGCGGTGACCAAACCAGACGCGGTGATTCTTGGGGCCGGTCCTGCCGGGTTGTCAGCGGCATGTCATTTGACATCAAATGGGATGTCACCATTGGTTCTTGAAAAAGAATCCTTTGTGGGGGGAATTTCCAGAACAGAGACCCACAATGGATATGGGTTTGATCTGGGCGGACACCGATTTTTAACACATATACCGGAGGTTGAAAAGCTCTGGTTCAACATCATGGGACCGGATTTTTTAAAGGTTACCAGAAAATCCAGAATTCTCCACCAGGGGCATTATCTGGAATATCCCTTTCAACTGTTAAACCTTCTCTCTGCCCTGGGGCCAACAGAAGGTCTTTTTTGCCTCATCAGTTACTTAAAATCCATGCTTCGTCCCGATGGAAACCCTGACACACTGGAGGGATGGGTAACCAACCGATTTGGTCAAAGACTTTTCCAGCATTTTTTTAAATCCTATTCAGAAAAGGTATGGGGCCGCCCCTGCCATGAAATTCGTTCACACTGGTCAGCCCAGCGCATTCACACCCTGTCGGTTTACAAGGCCCTGACCGATGCGATGTTTCACACCGGAGGTGCCAAAAGCCTTGTCCGCAGCTTTTACTATCCGGCCAGAGGCGCCGGTATGATGTGGGATCGCATGCACCAGAGGGTGAAAGAGGGTAAAGGTGATGTCAGGCTTTCCTCAACAATAACTGGACTCAAATATTGTGAAAAACGCATTACCAGTGTGGTTTATAATCATGGAAGAGAGCAATTTACCCTTCCAGTGGATCATTTGATCTCCACCATTTCCCTGGGTGATCTTGTGAGACTTTTTAGGTCCGGGGTCTCCGGGGAGGTTTTAGAAGCCGCAAGGGCGCTCTCATTTCGCTCCCTGGTACTGGTTTTGCTGGTTATTAATCGGAAAGATATTTTTCCAGATCAGTGGATTTACGTACAGGATGAACGGTTTCGTGTGGGTCGACTTCAAAATTTCAAGCAGTGGAGTCCCCATCTGGTGCCAGATCCCCAAACCACAAGCGTGGGAATGGAATATTTTTGCGACCCCTTTGATACTTTTTACCGGATGAGTGACCAAAAACTCATTGAATTTGCTTTAAAAGAGATGGTGGGGCTGGGGTTTGCAGACAGGCAAGATATGCTTGATGCCACCGTGCGGCGGGTGCCCATGGCCTATCCGGTGTACGATATGGTTTATGACAGGCATCTTCGGACCATTCAAAACTTTTTAAGCCGGTTTGAAAATCTTCAGACCATTGGTAGAAACGGCATGCATGCCTACAATAATATGGACCTGGCCATGCACCTGGGTCTTCTGGCAGCTCAAAATGTTCTGGGCGGATCCCATAACCTGTGGCAACTCATTGAAAATGATAAAAAATATCTGGAATGAGGGTAAATATTCGGGTTTATAATGTAAATGTTTGGCCAGTGAGTCCTGCCCCCTCTCTCCATAAAAAAACTTGATCATCAAATTCCAGATCTCAATCATTGTTGAGGCAGTATGAAAGACATATATTTTTCAATCATAATTCCCACATGCCGAGGGCCTGTGATCCTTACAAAATGCCTGGAAGCTATTTTTAACATGGACCCACCCCATGGGTATGAAGTAATCGTGGTCAATGATGGGGGCCCTGTGGTGGATGAAAAAAATGTTGTGGCTTCAAAAAAGTTCCCTGTTTACATTGTAAATCAGGCAAATCAAGGTGCAGCGGCTGCTCGAAATACCGGTGCCCAAAGGGCCAGAGGCAGGTTTCTGGTCTTTTTGGATGATGACTGTCTGCCGCACAGACAATGGCTTGAAATAATGTCCCAAAATATAGTGAATATTCCCCCAACAGTGCTGGGAGGCCAAATGGTCAATGGATATTCAGAAAATCGATATGCCGCAGCCACCCAGATCATGATGGAATATTTTTACCAGACTTCCAGTCAGCCGGAGGGGGGCACCGGATTTCTGGCTTCCAGTAACCTTGTGGTGCCCAGGGAGCCCTTTATGGCCATGGGTGGTTTTGATGCAAGTTATCCCGGGGCCGGTGGAGAAGATCGGGACTTTTGCAGGCGTTGGCTGGATGCAGGATATTGCCTGACCCATGTGAGGCAGGCCATTGTTTATCACTTCCATAATTTGGGATTGAGGCAGTTTCTGGCCCAGCACTTCAGCTACGGCAAGGGGGCCTTTCGCTATTACCGCAAAACCGGTTTTAATACCGGCAATGACAAGCGCTCTTTACTATTTTATCTGGCCCTTTTAATGTCTCCCCTGGATGAAGAGCACCGCTTTGGAAGACTTACCCTCATAGGTTGCCTGGTACTTTCCCAGGTGGCCACCGGGTTGGGTCTATTCCATGAGCTCATCTGCAAAATTTTGAAGACATTACAGTCGCATGGCGGTTTCACTCCCCCGTCGTGAAAGATCTGAAAGTGTATACCCCACAAGTGTCATCGGGGCCAACAGCAGGCAGAACACACGTTCCATGGATTTGGACAGAAAAGAAAAGGCCAGATCATGGACCGGAGCAGTCAAGGGATTAATGTAACTCTCTGATGCCCGAATGGGGCTGCCAAAAAGCGCCTCGATTTGTGAGGGGCTGTAGCCTTTTCGAACATGACCCCAGGTTTTTCGTATGGATTTTGATGACGGACAAATTCCTTTCATGATTTTGTAATGGGGAAAACGCCATCTTTGATTGGGGGCGCTAATAATGATGCTGCCTTCGGGGCGCAGAACCCGCAGCACTTCAGACACGGCAATGTCATCTTGGGGAACGTGTTCCAGCACATCAAGCAGTGTTACTGCATCAAAGCTGTGGGTTTTAAATGGAAGGCATTGGGCATTCCCATTGATAAAAAAAACGCCAGATCCTAAGTTAACAGGGGAAGTTGCCACATGGGAATCCATATCCAGGTTGGTCACCCGGGCCTGGGGATAGAGAAGTGCGGTGAGGCCACTTTCACCACCGCCCACTTCAAGAATATGGGAAAAAGGCGTGTCTGGGGCCACCCTATGTATGGCCCGCATTTTTTCCCGGTAAAAGAACCCACTGCCCCAGGGATCGGGCATGGGATTTTGGGAAAGAAATTGTTTTAATGGGCATTTATGCCGGGGTTTAAGGGTCATCAATCTCCCTCCTTTCTTTGGTTAATGTAAAACCAGATACCTGAAAGAAACCCTGTGACTTCAGGGAACAGCAGGCGGTATCGTCCCTTAAAACCAAAAATGCATGCATGGCACAAAAGGCCTGTGTAATACCGGGGTAATTGAAAAAAAAGTCGCCTTAAATTCCCCCAGTCACGGTGGGTTTCAAATTGGATCAAGAGGGCGGCCGCGTGTCCTTTCAGATACGCTTTGATCTGCTGTTTCAGTTCAACCATCCCGGCTCGATGCCGGTGGAACACAACAGCTCCAGGCTCGTATTGGCAGGTGGCACCAGAGGACAGAAGGCGGTACCAAAGCTCCGTGTCTTCGCTGCATCCGGCGGCCCCGGCCCCCAGCCGGGTATCAAAGGTGCCGATGCGGTGAAACACCTTGCGCCGGAAAGCCATGTTGGCCCCGGCCCCGATCTCCCAGACCCAAAAGCCATATTTTTTTTTGGATAGAAAAAATGCCCGGTTAAAGGTTCTCGGTACAAATCCCCTTCCCAGTCCGTTCATTTCCCTTTCAAAAATCACCTGGGCTTCGGTTTCAAGGCAAAGGGGAATCACAAGGCCCGTCACGGCCATGATATCCGGGTCATGGAATGCCTGTTGAATCCGGGCGGCCCACCGAGGATGAACCTGTACATCATCGTCTGTAAAGGCCACAATATCCCCGGAGACGTTTTTAATGCCGCAGTTTCGCGCAATACTGAGCCCGGGCCGGGGTTCATGCACATAACCAATATCCTTGAAACAAGACACTATCTGACGCGTCTCATGTGATGCCGGGGCATTGTCCACCACCACAATTTCAAGGGGGGGTGGAGATAACTTTTTCAGGGAAATAAGGCAGGTACGAAGGTCATGGGGACGATTACGGGTGCATACCACCACAGATACCTGGCTGGCGTTAAGGGGCTTTGGCCCATGGTCAAGAACACAAAAGGGTGTGTCGTTCATAAACCATGGGCTGTGGACACCAAGACCCTCCATGGTCTGATCTTTAAGCCGCTTTGTTATTGAAGGGGCAATGGCTTTTACAGCCATGTTTTTGATCCGGCCCGGGGTTAAGGGCAGTTCCTCCCGGCCCACATACCGGGCACCCAGGGGCGTGTCGCCAAACCACCAGATCACATGGAGCCCGGCGCTGTTTTCAGGGACTTTCAGTGCAGTCAACGACTTTTGTAAATTCAGATGTACAATTTTCCAGGGAAACGGCATTTTCATATCCGGGTATTATCTCTTCGGGTCTGCCATTGACGGATCTGTTTTTGTGAACGGGGATAGGTCCCTGCAAGCCCGACAATTCCCCCCCATATTTCTGCCAGGATAAAGGATAAGGGTAACGGTCCGGGCTTGAACAAACTATAACCGATCCGTTTGAACTGATCCTTAAACCACCAGTCCACCAGACGAACAAGCTTTTGTTTCATTTTTTTATCGTGTTTCCAGGATTTCCAGACAAAGGCCATGAAACCCAGCCCCCAGGTGAAATATTGATGCTTGAGTTCTTGTATTTTTTTTCTATGTTCATGAAATACCATGAATCCAGGCTCATAGACCAAGGTCTGTCCGCTTCGAATAACCCGGTAAAAAATATCCAGATCGCCACCGCCGGGCAGTGGTGCCCCCCTGTCCAGGGCTTCGTCAAATCCTCCCAAGGTCTTTAAAAGGTCTGTTTTAAATGCCATATTGCATCCAGCGCCAAAAATGCCCGATCCACAGGGGTAAAGTGGATTTCCTGGAAGTTTTTGCCCATAACGGATTTTTTCAAAACCCCGCTGAAATCCCCCCCGCATTTCAAAAAAAATCTGGGCTTTGGTGTCAAGGGCATAGGGCAGTACGGCTCCGGTGAATGCTGTGGCATCGGGGTTTTCCTGCCAGGCTTCCATAAGACCTTCAAGCCAATGGGAATCAACGGTGACATCATCATCCAGATAGGCCAGGAATGTTCCAGAGGCTTCTTGTATGGCCCGGTTCCGGGCAAAATCAAGGCCCGGGTGGTGTTCTGCCATGTAGCGCAAATTGGGCAGACGGCCTTGATAATCAGCCGCTACCTGGAAGGTGGCACGGTCTGGTGGGGCATTGTCCACCACCAGGATTTCCAAATCGGAGATATTAAATCCCCGGGGACGGTGAATCCGGGTGAGGGAATTGAGACACCGGGCAAGCCTTTTTGAACGATTGTGGGTGCAGATAGCCACGGTCAGGGAGGGTAAACCATGGGGAACGGGAACCTTTAATTCCTCTGAAATGTGCCGTTCGCACATGATATTTCCCGCCTTTTTTCCGGCTATTTTTAATATATCCTTTGGGTGGAGTATGGTGCCGGGTGCCAGAGGTATCATTGCAAAGGCCACTGGTTTATCTTTGTATCGAATGAGAAGGCCCATGCCCTTTTGGTTCTGGCCGGTTTCAATGGAATGGATGTCGTGGGCGATATCCACATCAAAAATAGCCCATGGGGCTGAGATACACGGAGTTGTCATTTAGTATCCTTTTTTTATAACCGCCACGGGCGGATCTTATTCTGACCTCGGCCCGCCCACAACGAAGATAGAAAGTCCGGCCTGTTTTGGCAGACTTTCATATAACTGCCACGGGCAGACCTTATTTTGCACCTCGGTTTGCCCACAACGAAGAGAGAAAGTCCCTCTTGGTTTGACGAGACTTTCATATAAAACGGGCATGTCCCGACGGACACAACGAATATAGGGTCGTAGACGCGGAGCCAAATGGTATTAGGCCGCCCCCCCGAGGGGTAATGGGCACGGCCCGGAACCGTAGACGGCTCAATTGGCCGGTTCCTATTGCCCCTCGGGGGGACTCTGTTGAGGTCGACCGGAAGTTTTATTCCTGATGGTGACGGGCGGCCCGGTAAAGTTGGTAAAACAGCCCCTGTTGTTCCAGCAAATCCTGGGGGTTGCCGCTTTCCACAATTTTTCCATCTTTTAGAACCAATATTTTGTCCGATTTTAAAACGTTTGCAAGACGATGGGCAATGATAATGATGGTGCAATGCCCACGCAGGGCATCCAGGGCTTCCTGGATAAATTGTTCGTTTAAAGGGTCCAGGGCGTTTGTGGCTTCGTCCAGGATGAGGATATCCGGTTTTTTTACAATGGCCCGGGCCAGGGCAATCCGCTGTTTCTGGCCCCCGGAGAGCCGAATTCCCCGTTCCCCCAATATGGTTTCATATCCCTGGGGAAGTTGCTTTACAAACTCATGGGCATGGGCCATGCGGGCTGCGTTTATAATTTCACTGAAATCTGCCCCGGGAGAACCATAGGCAATGTTTTCTTTTACGGATGTGTTAAACATATAGACATCCTGGCTGACCATGGCAATTGTCTTGCGCCAGGATTTAAGGGTCAATTCCGGAAGTGGGGTGTTGTCTACACAAATTACGCCCTGGGATACCTCATAAAAACGGCACAGTATTTGAATCAGCGTGGACTTGCCCCCCCCCGATGGCCCCACCAGTGCCACCGTCTGCCCCTTGGAAATGGAAAAAGAGACCTTGTTGAGGGCGGGTCTGGTCTCTTTTCTATAAAAAAAGGAGACATTTTTAAATTGAATGCTATGATTAAATTTCTCAAAAAATACCGTTCCCTGGGGCATATAGGGCTTATCACAGGGATCAAGAAATGTCATAACATTATCCACAGACCCGGTTAAACCAGAAAGTGCCATGCGGCCCTCGTCAATTTGTTTTGCCATGGGAAAAAGCCTGTACAGAATAAATAAAAATGTCAAAAGCGCTGGAAGGTTTTCTGAATTTTGGGCGCCGATGTACAGCACCATTAAGATCAAAAGTATGGCGGAAAGCACTTCATACAGGGGAGATACCGCTCCGGAAAGCATGTCCAGGCGCATAAAATTTTTTCGTACCTGCTCTGATGCATCGTCAAAACGCTCTTGTTCAAAGGTCTCTCGACCAAAGGCACGAATAACCTGCATCCCCCCCAGGCCTTCCAGCATACGGAAGGCAAGCGTCTGGTTGGCATGAACCGATTGCCTGCCCAGCCTTTCCATCCGGTGGTTCATGACCCTTATGGCCAGTGAGATCATGAGAACGGCCCCGGCCACCATCAAGGTAAGATTCCAGGAGATAAGGATTAAAAGGAGTGTCAGAACCAGAAAGGTGCACGTCGTGGTGATCAAATGCACCAGCACACCCAGTGCTCGACTGGTCTGCCAGGTGTCTGTGGCCAGGGTATTCATGAGTTTGCCGGATTCCACCTGTGCCAGGTAATCCAGATCCACGTGCATAATCTGGGAAAAAATTTTAGAACAGAGGTGATGTCGGATTTTCGAATTAAGCCATGAGAAGAAAAGCGTGTTGGTATAAAAAATAATATTTTTTAAAAAGATGCACCCAAAAATAAAAAAGGGAAGCAACAGAGGCCATTTTTCCGATGAAAAATATGAAAATCGGTCCACCAGCCATGAAAAGCCCATGGGACTATGGGGGGCGGCATTAACCGTTTGGCCCATCATTCCCTGTAAAAAGGGGATGAGCAGACTGATACCATATCCCTCAAAAACAGATGCCAGAATGCCAAGAAAAACAATCAGAAAAAGTGCCCAGGGAGAAAACATGTTAAGTAAAGGCAAAAGAACGGTGATGACGGGTCGGGATGTCATGACGACCTCCGTCTGTGGGCATGGTTTATACGGCTTAACCCTTGTATACGCCGTATTCGGAATCTGTGGAGGTATGTGAATGGCAAATGTTTCTGTATTCTCATGCGTAGTGCCAATGTTGAAGGAGATGGAGTTGTAGCCTTCAACTGTAATCGTTTCATGGCAAAAAGCACAGGAGCCAACCAGACATCATGGCGCAGTAAAGTGGCCACCGCATCCAGCATAAAAGCCTTTTTCACATGGGCCATTTGTTCCCTGACCGATCCTTTTTCAAGGCTTCTCATGGCCAGATACAATGAAAAATTTGCCCTGGAGCGTTTATACCAGTATCCGGGGATGTCCGGCCGTCGCCGGCTCAGTTTGTTTAAAACCATATCATAGGATCGTCCCATGGTGCTGTGATTGGTGCTCATGTTTCCAGGGACATGACGATACCCGGTGGTGAATGCACCCACCGTTCCAAATCGAAAAAATTCCGCCATACGAAGGTACAAATCCAGGTCTTCACACCCCTGTGCCCTGGCTGCCCGGAGGGTGGTATCATACCTTCCCACCGCTTCAAAACATTTTTTGTGGATCAATGTTGCACTGGCATGGCCAATGAAAAAATTCTGGAGAAGTCCAAAAAATACCCGCCCTTCAAGTCTTCCACAGTGAAATCCACCGGACAGGCGACTTTTTCCATCAATTTCCAGGGACCATCCATAGACCAGATCCACTGGATCATCCCTTTTCATCATTCGAGCCAGCAGTTTTTCCAAATGCCGGGAAAACCAGATATCATCGGCATCCACCGGGGCAATGAAGGTTCCCCTGGATTCGGCAATTCCCCGGTTTCGGGCAGCAGCCACACCGGCATTGGCCTGTTCAACCATACGCAACCGGGTATTCCTGCCTGCCATGGCAGCCACGATTTCAGGGGTACGGTCCGTGGAGCCGTCATTTACCACAATCACCTCCAGGTGACCATGGGTTTGTCCCAGAACCGATCGCAGGGTTTCTCCGATGGTTTTTTCCGCGTTAAAGGCCGGAACAATGACCGAAACCAATGGATGCTTAGACATGACAGTATTTTGGGGGATGTTATTCACCCGCTTTATTTCCTGTCATGTCCCCCAGGTTTACTTTATAGATGTCTGATGCCGCAGGCATGTGAAGTTTCAATGTCTCATTTCGGTTAACAGGGGATAACTGCCGATTTTCATAGATCATCAATGAATGGGGATGGCGGTCGAAGCGGGGTGATATCTCAAGGGGAATAATTTTTTTTAACATGAATCGTTCTTTGTCTCCAAGCAGGTGTGAAAACGCCTTGTAAGCGGGGATCTTCGGCACCTGTAACGGTTTTTCCACCACGGCAAATTGAACGCCCATCTTTTGCAGTGCATTGTAGATTTCATCCTCGGTTTCAAGGAGGACGTTAAAATTACGCCCGTCATTGATCAGGGTTGTACTGATAATTTTCTGGCCCCGGAGGACCATGTGGGTCATATCCGGGTCATGTTTTCGAACGAAGAAGGAGAACTGACCGATTCCTGTTCCGGTGAAAAACAACACCGGTGAGTTACTGTGGGAAAGTACATACCGGGCTGCGGATTCGTATCCAAACACATGGATAATGTTGATGGGAAAATTTTGGAAAAATTGAAACAAAAACGGTACCAGACAAAGGATATAAAAGAGTGTTTTTCTGTACTGTCCCACTAAATCAGACAAAAAACGGGATAAGGCAACCATGGGCACCGCAGCAAACAGGCAAAAGCCGGGAATCCAGTATACAGTGTAACGGGGAATTTTGACGCTGAGCAACGTAAAAGTCGCATAAATGCAGAGGATATAAAGTGCGTACAGCAGAGCTTCTGTATTTCGCTTCAGCACACTGATTGCCATTCCCAAAACAGAAAGGGCCAGAATGGGCAGTGAAAAATGGTTGTTGATCAGAAAAGATAGATAGACCCAGAGCTGGGAATGTCCCTGGTTTATGATTTCCATCTGTTCCGGCCCGGTGTAGCTTTTCAGGCTGATGGCAATGTTGAGTGCCCCGAATTTATAGGTCATTATCACAAGGGGAATCAAGAACAACAGGATAATCACCAACAGTACCCAGTTTTCTTTTTGAAGGGTAATTCCGGTTTTTTTTCGGCATATGGGGTACAGCAGAAAAAGAGGCAAGATAAAGGCACTCTTCTGGCTGGTCCAGAGGGTGAGCCCTGTTACAATCCCCAGAAAAACAGCAGATTTTAAGTGTGCATCATTCACATAGTCATGGAGCAGGTAAAGGATGAGAATGCACATGGAGATGGTGGGAATTTCAAGGAGGATATTCTGGGAAAGAACATAGATGTATGGGTTGGAGATCCAAAGCATAACAGACAGTAGCGCTGTTTCAAAATCATGGGTTCGGGTGACCAGACGAACCCAGAAAAACATGCCCATGAATAAAAAGCATAACACGGCCAGGCGGGGGGCCAGATAGGTGATGCCCATGAGTCCATAGAACAATGCCTGCACTGCCGGGAAAAAGAAGGGGCGTTGGCCAATGGACAGGCTGGGATAACGGGCATAGTATTTGATAGCGTACTGGTAGGGACTTGTAAGGCTTTGGGGCAGTTCCCCAATGAAATCATGTACAAAAACCCCATCCATGGCAATTTTATCTGCATCCGGAGGCCAACATGAAATTTGTTGAAGGCTTGAAAGGGAAAACAGAATAAAAATGGCAAACAATATGGAGACAGTCCAGAAAATACGTATGGAAGAAGGCTGAGTCATGGGCGGAATATGTCATGAATTGCATTGGAAATCAAGCTAGGGGGTAATTGCCCCAATAAAATCAACCGCCTGTATTTTAAAAGCACAGACCAGAGCATAAGGCAGTTGTTTATAGTTATTCTCAGCCTTTTACAATCCCTTAAGCCCATATTACATGTTAGCTTTCAGTACGTAAGAATTGTAAGGGGTCGGTTATAATTACAATTGTATATTTCTACTTGAAAAAAATGAGGATTGTAGTAGTTTGGTTTTAATAGTAAAGGCAACAATGTCTGTGGTGTGGTACTTTATGGTAGATCGGGTTGATACAAAATATCCCATAGGGAAGAGCGATGAAAATGTTCGGCTTACTTTGTCAAGTGATGTTTTTAATTATTCTGCTTACGCCAATAGCTGCCAGAGGTGAAGCACTACCTAAAATTCTTATTCTTCACTCTTACTATGAGATCTATCCTTGGACGGATGATATCATGAAAGGCATTATGAGCGTTCTACCGTCAGCAGATGATGAAATCAGCATTTATACGGAGTATCTGGATGCACAGAGAATTCCAAAAAAAAAATCCTGGTCCACCTTTGAAACTCACCTGAACGCCAAATATCGTGGAGTGAAATTCAACGTTATTTTAGCCTCTGATGATGATATCCTCGATTTTTTAATTCCCCGTTATGAAAACATGTTTCCCGACACCCCTTTTGTCTTTTGCGGAATTAATAACCTTGATACAGGCAAATTTAAAAAGCACAAAGCCTTCAAGGGGGTCAGTCAGGAGATTGATGCCAAAGGAACCATTGATCTGGCATTAAAGTTGTTGCCAGACACTGAAAATTTTCTGGTTATATCTGATCGGACCTCGGCAGGCATCAAAACAACAGCAAAATTCAGAAGAGATATTAAAGAACTGGGTCAGTTGAAGCAACGCTTTCACCTGATTGATGATTTTACCCTGCAAGAGTTAAAAGGAAGTCTTCAGGCGCTCGGACCCCGTGATCTGGTCTTAGTACTCAGAATTCAAAAAATTAAAGGGATTGACAGACGAGAACCCATTAAATTTTTAAAAATAGTAACGGATATGTCTCCAGTTCCTGCCTTCAGGGTCTGGGGTACTGGAAAAGGTGAGTTTTTGGGAGGAGTCCTGGTTTCACCGTTAGCCCAGGGAAAAGCGGCAGCGGAAATCGCCTCAAGGATACTTGGGGGAGAAGGTGTGCAAAACATCCCACAAGTGACCAGAAGTCCAAATATTTCCGTAGTGAATTATGCTGTCTTGAAAAAATTTAATATTGATGAAAAGAATATACCCCAAGGCACGATGATAACAAATCGTCCTGTTTCGATTCTGGAAAAGTACCATCTGCAAGTTCAGCTTATTTTAATCTTTTTTGTGATGCTGGTTCTGATTATTGTATCTCTTATTGTAATACTGTTCCAAAAGAGGAAAAGTGCAAATTTACTTGTTCAAAGCAAAGATGAATTACTTGCGAGTGAAGAAAAACTGAATCTCCTCGTTAACAGCTCTCCCATAGGAATATGTACCGTGGATTTGCTCGGTAATTTTGTTATGACAAACCCGGCCTACGAAAATATGCTTGGGTATTCAAAGGAGGAGCTCCGCAAGTTATCCTTTTTTGATGTCACCCATCCGGATTATCGCCCCAAGAACAGAAAACTTTTCAAGGAAATGTTTTCCCTTGAATCAATAGGATTTAAATTTGAAAAAATATACATTCGCAAGGACGGCGTTGAAATTCATGCGAGTGTATATGGTAAAGCGGTTTTAGATGAAAGGGGAAAGGTAAAATTTGGAACTGCTTTTATAGAGGATATTACAGAGCGTAAAAAGGCTGAGATAGAACTGATTCAATCCAAGCAGCTCATGGACAGTGTTATCAACGGTATTGCAGAGCCTATTTTTGTAAAAGATGAAAATCATTGCTGGATTATGCACAATGATGCATTTTATCAGATGATGGGGCATGATCATGAAACGTTACTGGGTAAATCTGATTATGATTTTTTTCCTGAAAATGAAGCGGATATTTTCTGGGAACGTGATAATATTGTTCAGGCTTCGGATAAACCCAATGTGAACGAGGAAAAAATTACAATTAAAGGACAAACACGTATTCTTTCCACCAGCAAGTCATCATTTAACAATCCCATCACCGGCAAACGAAATATCGTTGCTATCATCAGGGACATTACAGATGCCAAAGCCATGGAAGCACAACTTCGGCAGGCCCAAAAAATGGAGTCTGTGGGTATACTGGCAGGGGGGGTTGCTCATGATTACAACAACATGCTGAGCATTATCATCGGCTATTCAGAATCCGCCCTGGAAATTTTGACCCCTGATGATCCCCTTTATGAAGATATTACGGAAATTTTAAAGGCGGGCAAACGCTCAACGGAAATAACCCGTCAGTTGCTGGCTTTTGCACGCCAGCAAACCATCGCTCCCAGGGTGATCGATTTAAATGACAGTATAGAAGGCATGCTTAAAATGCTACGCAGACTCATTGGAGAAGATATTGATCTTGCCTGGCGGCCCGAGGCAAATTTATGGCCGCTGAAAATAGATCCGACCCAAATCGATCAAATCCTGGCCAATCTCTGCGTCAATGCCAGGGATGCCATACCGGGTGTGGGACAGCTCACCATTGAAACGAAAAATATCAGCTTTGACGAAGAATATTGTATGGGCCACAAAGGATTTATTTCCGGAGACTATCTCATGCTTGCGGTAAGCGACAACGGAAGCGGTATTGCGCCAGACATCCTTGAAAAAATTTTTGAACCCTTTTTTACAACCAAGGGTCTCCATCAGGGAACTGGGTTGGGACTATCCACAGTTTATGGTATTGTTAAACAGAACAATGGATTTGTTAATGTCTACAGTGAAATAGAAAAGGGAACGACCATTAAGTGTTATTTGCCGATACATTCCGGAAAAGGGGGTAGAGAACGTCTGGAAAGTGATCAAAAAATCCAGTTAGGCAATGATGAAACCATCTTGATGGTGGAGGACGACAAATCGATTTTGAAGCTTGGTGAAAGGATGCTCAACGGCCTGGGGTATACCGTATTATCAGCATCTACTCCAGCCGAAGCCATAAAAATATTCAAAGAAAATATGGAAAAGATCAAGCTTCTTCTAACGGATGTCGTTATGCCTGGCATGAATGGCCGTGAACTTTCTGATCGGCTTCGAAACCTGTCCCCTAATCTTAAAACACTTTACATGTCCGGTTACACGGCCAATGTTATTGCGGACAGGGGGGTATTGGAAGAGGGTGTCTTTTTTATACCCAAACCATTATCCAAAAAAGAGCTGTCTTTTAAGGTCAGGGAGGTGCTGGATAATGGCAAAGGGTCAGGCCTCGAATGCTCTGTTGTTCTATAAAACTTTTTTCAAGGCCCCCAGAAGTTTTTCAACATTGACAGGTCGGGCCGTGTGTCCCATGAGTCCGATGCGCCAGATCTTACCGGCAAGGGGGCCAAGCCCGGCACCGATTTCTATTTTATGCTCCTTGAGCAGTCGGCTTCTAACTCTGGCATCATCAACACCCTTGGGAATATAAACAGAATTGAGCATGGGAAGGCGACAGCTCTCATCCACCAGCATGGTGATTCCGATTTCTCCAAGTCCTTTTACCAGGCGTTTGTGGGTGTCCATGTGCCGTTTATATACCTTGTCTGTCCCCTCTTCAAAAATAAGATAAAGGGCCTGGTACAGACCGTAAAGCATGTTGATGGGGGCGGTGTGATGATATGCCCGGGTGGAGCCTTCCCAGTAATTCATGATAAGGGTGAGATCCAGGTACCAGTTGGGCACCTTGGTTGTTCGTTTTTTAATGGTATCCGCAGCCATGGCTGACATGGAGACAGGAGACAGTCCCGGGGGGCAGGAAAGACATTTCTGAGTGCCGCTGTACAAAATATCAATACCCCAGTCATCCATTTTAATTTCAATGCCCCCAAAGCTGGTGACGGCATCCACAAGATAAAGGGTATCTTTACCTTTCAGCAGTGCGCCGATTTCCGCCACAGGATTTTTGACGCCGGTGGAGGTTTCCGCATGTACCACAGCCACCATTTTATAGTCTTTCCCCGCCAGTTTTTTCTGAACATCCGCCACAACTACCGGGGTGCCCCATTCAAATTCCAGGGTGTCCACCTCTGCTCCCAGACGTCCGGCCACATCAGCCATGCGCATGCCAAACACGCCGTTGATCAGAATAAGGACCGGGTCATCCTTTTCTACCACATTGACAAAGCAGCACTCCATGCCTGCGGAACCGGTGCCGGAAATCGGCAGGGTGAGCTGATTTTTTGTGTGAAGCAAGGATTTCAGCTGCTCTTTGATGGTGTCCATGATGGTTATAAAATATGGGTCCAGATGCCCGATGGTGTCTTTTGCCAGGGCATCTAAGACGGTCTGGTCCACACAGGAGGGTCCTGGACCCATAAGGGTTATTTCTTCGATATTGTTTAACAGATTTTCCATGCCATGATCCTTTTATCTTAATATTATCTTATGTTTTTTTGATACTGTAATTATATGATGCCTTTGTCAACAGAGAAATCGAAGAATCTGCTAATTTTAGCATACATGCCCGGGTACTTATTCAAAACCTTGCCCCAGTTAATCCATTTAATATAAAAATTGCTGAAAAAAATGGTATGTAAATTTCTGCTTTTCTTTTGATTATTACAGATGTCATTGTGCGATGAATTCTGATGTGTGCGGATACCGCACGCATTGTCGTTCGAAAACGCTCAGTTTCCATCCTCTCCATTGCCTCTTTATATCTTAACATACTGTTTATAAAACATTTTATTGTTTAAATTATCATTGGCATTATTGTTGCAATGATTTTCTGTCAGTTGTTTACTGATACTGTTCAACTGCGATATTTTTCTCAATGGCTGATCTGGTTTAAATATTTGGCGGTTCTTTATGTGGGGAGCTGATTCTCAAAGTTTTTCATACGTAATAATGGAAGTTTTGCATGAAGCTTTATCTAAAGAATTGTAGTGATTAGAATTTTATTTTTTATTATGTCAGGTAACTATTGTTGCCTGTGTTGTAATAAATGAAGTTTAACACATCAAAAGGAGCTTTTTAAAATGGTAATGGAATTCAAGGTATCTGATCCATATCGTCACCGACGATTATTTTTCATGAAGTCTGCTGTAATTATGTGTTTAGCACTTTTCTTTGTTTTTACAGCGGGTATTATCGACCGAGGAGAATGCAAGACTTGGCGACTAAAATTTCAGATGGCCTGGCACACCCAGCATCCTCAATACAAGGCTTATATGGAGTTTAAAAAAAGGGTGAAAGAAGCCACCAATGGTCAATTGAAATTTACCATTTTTCCGGCAAGTCAGCTCATCGGAAGAAATGAGGCCCTGGACGGGTTGAAAAACGGTACCATTGACATGCTGGCAAGTTGTGGTGCCTATTATCATGGAATGGTACCAGAGGGTGATGTAGACTGGCTTCCCTATGTCTCTCTTAACAGACGAGCCTCTTTTTGGGAATTGATGAACAACAAAGAGGGAGGAGATGAAGGACGTTTCCACGATATTATCTACGATTCGTATCTTGAAAAAGCAAATGCCGTGTGGTTGACCAATGTTATCTGTGGCAGTTCTGGCATCATTGGTCGGGGGGATACCCGGTATGACACCGTGGAGTCGTTAAAAAATATCAAACTCAGGGCTGCGGGAGGGGTCAGTACCCGGGTGGCAAAGGCATGGGGCGCTTGTCCGGTAACCATGGCAACTGGAGAAATATATCCGGCTCTTCAACGGGGAACCGTGGATGCACTTTTATTTTATGCCTATGGTCTCAAAGATTATAAATTTTTTGAAGTGGCGAAAACCTTTACCCGACCACCGGTTTTCACCTGGGCTGATGATCTCTGGATCAACAAAGATTCCCTTGAACGCCTTCCCCAGAATTTAAAAGAGACTCTTATAAAAGTTGCCCATGACTGGGGTAAATGGGCTAGCTGTGAATACTGGCCAACCTATGAAGCAGAAAATGAAAAATGGTGTCTGGAAAACGGCGTTAAATTTGTTGAATTTGACGATGAAAATATCAAGAAGTCCAAAGAGATGCTCAAAGTAGTCTGGGACTGGTATGCCAATGAGAGTAAGGGGTGTGGAGAACTGGTGAAAATCATAAAGGAAAAAGAAAAAGAATGGGATAAAAAATGATAAAAAAAATATCATATTTTAACAAGATCATGGGTGAAATGGCTGGCTGGATTGTGGTGATTATGATGCTCACTATCAGCTTTGATGTAGCCATGCGCTATCTGTTCAATGCACCTACCACATGGAGTTTTGAGGTGAATCGTTACATGCTCATCATGGTGGTTTTTTTGGGCGGTCCCTGGACTCTTACGGCAGGTGGACATGTCAGTGTGGATCTTTTAACGGAAAACATGGGCAGTAAAAGAAAATTGACGCTGGATATTATAACTTCTGTAATGGCGTGTATCTACATGCTCATGTTTACCTGGGAATCTATGATTTTTACCTGGGATGCCTGGGAGAATGCTATTAGAAGTACGGAATATTTGGCCTGGCCTCTATGGCCCATTCGTATGTTTTTATTTGTGGGCGGGGCTTTATTGGCCATCCAATACATTATTAGAATAATTGAAAATACCGTTAAATTAAAGAACGTTAAAGGAGATTCCTGATATGGAGTGGTATATTGTCCTTGCCATCCTTGTTATTTCGTTGACCCTTTTTCTTTTCATCGGGTTACCTGTGGCCTTTTCACTGGGATTTCTCAGTATGTTGAGTGCCCTTGTTTTCTGGCCAGGCACCACCGGACTCTATGGGGTTGCCCTGGCGGGATACGGTCATATGGGAAATTATACCCTTGTGTGTGTGCCCTTGTTTATTCTCATGGCTCAACTGGTCATGCACAGCAGGATGGGCACAGACAGCTACGAGGTGGCTGATCGATTTTTACGTCAGCTTCCTGGGGGGCTTGGTATGACCAGTGCGGTTTTTGGAGCGATATTTGGTGCCGTATGTGGTGCCAGCACTGCCGGCACCGCCACTGTGGGCCTTTTGTCTTTGCCTGAAATGATGAAACGGGGGTATCAGTCGGGTATATCCGGGGCTATTGTGGCCTTTTCCGGGGCACTTTCTATTCTGATTCCTCCAAGTGTTATTCTTATTCTCTATGGTACTCTTGCCAATGAATCTATTGGTGCTCTTTTTGCCGGTGGTATTATACCGGGTCTGTTGATGACTGTATTTGCTTTGATTTATATCTATGTCCGGGTCATGATGAATCCTAAGATTGCACCCAGGGATGAGGTTCGTTACACATGGAAAGAAAAGTTTTCATCTCTGTGGAAGGTATGGTCACTGCTTGCCGTTGTACTAATGCTTTTGGGTACTATTTATTCCGGTATTGCTACGCCCACCGAAGCCAGTGCCATTGCCTGTTGTTCTGTTTTTATCATTGCGCTTATGAAACGGAGCCTTGATCTTGAAACGGTTAGAACGGCGTTGATGCAGACGGTGAAAACCACGGCCATGATTGGCTGGATTATTATTGGCGCCACATCTTTTGGATATGTCATCATTTATTCCGGTTGTGCTGCTGAACTCACCGACTGGGTGATCTCTTTACCGGTTCCAAGCACCGTGATTGTGATCGTCCTGATGCTGGGATTCCTTTTCATGGGCATGTTTCTTGATCCGGCCGCCATTGTTATGATGACCACCCCCATTATCCTGCCCATTCTTCTTGCCCTTGAGATTAATGTATTATGGTTCGGTATACTCATGGCAATCAACATGTGTGCTGGCAATATTTCACCACCCATGGGTCTGAATCTTTACATTGTCAAGGGCTTGATGCCTAATGAAATAAACCTTGGAGGGCTTTTTAAGGCAGCTGTACCTTTTATGGTATTAGATATTGTCACTATTGCCCTTGTGATGATTTTTCCCGGTATTGTAACTTGGTTACCAGCCTTAATGGTCTGATACCAACACTACAATGATGCTTTGTGCTAAAATCGTATGGCAATTATTGACCCATCGCTAAATTGTTCAATCAGATTGTTGATAATAATAAAAATATTTAAAATAGGAAAAATTCACGAATAGGAGTAAGCAATGGACTTTGAGCTGTCAAAAGAACTTACCATGCTGCAGAAAGCCGTCAGGGAATTTGCCAAGAAAAAAATCGCTCCCAATGCCGATGAATGGGATGCAAAGGATTATTTCCCCTACAGGGAAGCGGTTCTTCCCATGGGTGAACTGGGATTTTACGGCACGGTGATTCCCGAGGAATATGGTGGAGAGGACATGGGTTGGCTTGCGGCCATGATCGTCACCGAAGAGATTGCCAGATGTTCAAGCTCCCTGCGGGTACAGGTAAACATGCAGGTCCTGGGATGCGCCTTTACCATTTTTAAATATGGTACGGAAGCCGCCAAGAAAAAATATATTGAAAAACTGTGCACAGCAGAATACCTGGGCGGCTTTGGTATTACAGAAGCCGATGCCGGTTCCGATGTCATGGCCATGTCCACGGTGGCCGAAGAAAAAGAAGATCATTATCTCCTGAACGGATCTAAAACCTGGATCTCCAATGCTGACATTGCCGATGTCCTGATCTGTTATGCCTATACAGATAAGGACAAGGGCAGCAAGGGCCTTTCTGCCTTTGTCATTGAGCCCAAGAACTTTGCAGGAATAAAAACCTCCGGTCTCGATAAACTGGGTTCCCACTCTTCTCCCACCGGTGAGGTGTTTCTTGATAACGTAAAGGTACCCAAGGAAAATCTCCTGGGAAAACCCGGTGACGGTGCCAGAATTCTTTTCAGTTCCCTGAATCATACCCGCCTTTCCGCCGCAGCCGGTGGTGTGGGACTTGCCCAGGGATGTCTGGATGAGGCCGTTAAATACTGCAATACCAGAAAACAGTTTGGTAAAACCATCGGTACCTTTCAGATGAATCAGGATATGATCGCCCAGATGGCGGCTGAAATCGACGCCGCCCGTTTCATGGTGTATCGTGCTGCAGCAGAAAAGGACAAGGGCAATCTCAACAATGGCCTGGATGTGGCCAAGGCCAAATATCTGGCCGGTGAAGTGGCCACAAAAGCATCCAACTTTGCCATGAGAATTCTGGGTGCCTATGGCTACTCCACCGAGTATCCCGTGGCCCGTTTTTACAGGGATGCCCCCACCTACAGCATGGTGGAAGGCTCTGCCAACATTTGCAAGATGATAATTGCACTGGATGCCCTGGGTGTAAAAAAGGCAAACAGATAAGCCCTTCCCATTGAACTGGCATCGGCTCTGCTGATTTTCATTTTTGTGTGCCGCCGGGATGTCTGCGGTTCCCGTGGCATCCCGTGTGGTTCACAAGGTGGCCGAAGTTGTGACAAAGCCTGTATGCTATTCTATTTTAAGAATAAATTAAGTAGGAGTGTGTGGAAAGTATGAACTTAAAGCAAGATAAGGTTATGGATCTTACAACGGCTGTGAGCACCTATGTGAAAGATGGCTATCATCTTTCAATAGGGGGTTTTACCATTAACCGAAATCCCATGGCTGCAGTGTATGAAATAATCAGGCAAAAGATAAAAGATATTCATCTATACGCCCATTCTAATGGTCAAGGTGTGGATGAACTCATCGGTGGAGCATGTGTCTCTCACCTGGAAATAGCCTATGGGGGTAATGGTAAATTTGCATCCACCTGTATCCGATTTCGCAAAGCAGTGGAAAAAAATCTTATTCAAGTAGAAGATTACACTAACTATCAGATGACCTTGCGATTTCTGGCAGGGTCCATGGGTGTCCCTTTTCTGCCCTGTTTATCTTCATTGGGAACAGATATCGTTAATAAATGGGGTTTTTCAGAAGAGATGAGAAAAAGTACTGACAAGCTGCCAAATGAAAAACTTACCGTAATGGATAATCCCTTTTCAGGTTGGCTGGACGCGAAAAAGGTGGTACTGGTCCCTGCCATTCAGCCAGATGTCACCATTATCCATGTTCAAAAAGCCGATCCCCGGGGCAACTGTCGGATTCAAGGGCTTACCTTTGCCGATGTGGAACAGGCCAAAGCGGCAAAACATCTCATTGTTACCTGTGAAGAGCTTTGTGATAATGATGTACTGAAAACAGATTCCGATCAGAATCAGATTCCTTTCATTCATGTGGATGCGGTTGTTCATGTACCCTATGGGGCCTATCCTACAGCTTGTTACCATCATTATGATTATGATCCCCAATATTTAAAAACTTATTTACAAAAGGCTAAGAATAACACCACCCATGGAGCTTATCTTGAAGAGATGATCTATAAATGCCCCACACAGGATGACCTCATTGCTAAAGCAGGCTTAGAATGTATGGCAGCCATTACCGCCGACCCCACAACCGGTTATGCCAAAAACCTGGACAGAAAATAAGGAATCCTTAAATGAAATATACATTGAAAGAGATGATGGCCATCACCGCAGCCCGAGAGATCAAAAATGAAGATATCGTGTTCTGTGGAACTGGTATCTCCATGTTGGCAGCCATGGCTGCCAAAAATATTAATGCCCCGGAAAGTGTTATTTTTTTTGAAACGGGGGCTATTGATTCCAAGCTGGAAGAGATGCCCCTGGCTGTGGCAGATTCCCGGGTAATGTATCAAACCTCGGCCAATGCGGGATTGTTAGATGCTTTTGCCACCATGCAAAATGCCATTACAGGTAAATATGTGGTGGGAATTCTCGGGGCGGCCCAGGTGGATAAGTTCGGTAATTTGAACTCCACGGTTATCGGCAATTATGATTTGCCTAAAATTCGATTCTCTGGCAGTGGGGGGGGCTGTGATGTAGCCTCTTTTGTTCCTCGGAGCATCATCTTTATGCAGCATGAAAAACGTAAATTTGTAAAAAAACTGGATTATATTACCAGCCCTGGATACCTGGATGGTCCGGATGGGCGACAGAATGCGGGTCTTATGCCCGGAGGCCCCGAAATGGTCATTACCAATATGGGAGTCATGCGGTTTGATGACACGACCAAGGAAATGTATCTGGCCGCCTGTTATCCCGGCATAACACCAGAAGAAATTTTGGAAAAAATGGAGTTTTCTGTGGATATTTCCCGGACAGAGGAGGCAATTCCACCCACCCAGGAAGAGTTGACACTTTTAAGGGAAAAATGTGATCATCAGCGCCTAATATTGGGATAATCCAATATTAAGTCGCATGTTCAAGTATTCGTCTGGGGGATGGTTAAGGCGTAAATTGCAACTGGCCAATGTCGTTTTTACAACAAGTTTGAGTGGAAGTTAAATTCTGGTAACGGATTGAGTGTCGTTTTTAACAATGGTGAATGGGATATTCACATACATCAAACCCTAACGCACAATGACATCTGAGATAATCAAAAGGGAGGTGGGAATTTGCACACCAATCTTTTCAGCGGTTTTCATATTAATTAAAATTCGAAAATAATTCAGGGTGGAACAGGGGATATTTTTTGGTTTTTCGCCATTGAATATTTTAATGGCTTTCAATGCTGCAAGGGTTCCAAGATCGTAGTAGTCCGGTACAAGTCCCATCAACGCATCATCATCAAGCACCATACTTTCCACGGCTGCAAACGAAGGAATTTTAAGAGAATTTACCTGCTGCATAATTTTTTTCCCAAGGGAAATAATCCTGGAATCCGAAGGGAAATAGATAGCATGGAAGTGATTTTCCATACTTGAAATAGCTCTGTCTACATCACTTGAATGGGTAATGGGAAAGGCTTTAATCTCAAAATTCATCTGGGTACTTAAACGATGAAGAAGTTCAATTTGTATGCAAGAGTTAGGTTCAAGGGGATTATACATTACGGCAAGGATTTTGTAGTCCACCACTTTTTTCAAGGCTTTAAGCTGGGAATTCAAGGGTACCATACTGCTGACGCCTGTGGTGTTGTTACCTGAATGTTCCCAGCTATCAATGATACCGGCTTTCACTGGCCTTGTCACCACATTGAACACAATGGGAATATCCTTAATTTGGGACATTACCTGACGTGTGGCTGTGGTCCCGAAAACATAAATAAGATCGGGAGGGGTTTGAAGGAGAATTGTGATGATATCCTCAAGTTTGTTAGTATCTTGTTCTGCATTGTACATATGATAGGTTATAGAGTAAGGGCTTTTGGCAAGATAGGCTTTAAAGCCCTGTTCTGCTGGGGTTTCATTTCTCCAAGTAATCATGGCAATGTCGTATGATTTTGTCATCTGTGCCACACATGGGCCATCCGGATACAACAGAAAAAAACAAACCACCATGAGGATGAAATGAATCATATCTCTTGCTCGCAACCTGAAATAAGATGTGGTGTAACTGAAATTTTTATTTTTTGATTGATACGTTAAAAAGTAATATCCCTGTCTTGCAGGGCGGCTACTCAAAAAAACTTTAAGTGCTTTTGAGGTAATAAAATTGATGCCGGCACAACTGCAGGATTCAGGGTAAACTGCACTAACAACGCCTTTCATCACCTGTGTATCCCATTTAGTTTCTGTAGTCTTCGATTCAGTGCAAAACGGCTGATTCCCAATATTTCAGAAGCTTTCGTCTTATTGTTGTCGGCTTTTTCAAGGGCTGTTGTGATAAGTTCCATCTCCTTTTTTGCTAAAGCCTGGGTAAAATTTTCCCCATCAGACAATGGAGCTGATGGGCCTGAGTCCGAGGGAGTGCAATTCAATTTGTTTTGAGTAAATTCAATACCAAGGTTTTCAGGTCCAAGGACGATATCTTGGGCAAATATCACCGCCCGCTCCACTACATTTTTCAGTTCACGTACATTGCCCCGCCATTGATGCCCGGCCAGCAAATCTAATGCCTCCTGGGAAAAGATCATCTTTTTTTTACCCATTTCTCTACAGAATTGTTCTAAAAAATAATTGGCAAGCAGTGGAATATCATTTTTGCGTTCCCTTAACGGTGGAATAAAAAGAGTAACTACATTCAATCGATAATAGAGATCTTCCCGGAACAGACCTTGGGAAATGGCCTGTTCCAGGTTTCGGTTGGTTGCAGTTACAATACGCACATCCACTTTGATATCCCTGGCACTGCCCAGGCGTTTGAACTGTTTTTTTTCCAAAAAACCCAAAAGCTTTACCTGTATGGAAATGGGAAGTTCCCCAATTTCATCAAGGAAAAGAGTGCCCGTATCTGCCAGCTCAAATAGGCCTTTTTTCAGGGCCTTTGCATCGGTGAAAGCGCCCTTTTCATGCCCGAATAATTCACTTTCTAAAAGGGTTTCGGGCAGGGAAGAGCAGTTGATTTCCATAAATGGATGATGAAGCCTATGGCTTTTGTGGTGAATAGCCCCTGCCACCAGCTCTTTGCCGGTACCGCTCTCCCCCCGGATGAGCACGGTTGTGTCCTTTGTATCTGCAATGCGATCAATTTGACTGTAAATTTCCTGCATGACCGGGCTCTTTCCAACAATGTCACCATATTTTTCAAATTTTTTCTGACGATATCTTAAGTAATGGACCTCCCGCTTGAGTTCAATATTTTGAAAGGCGTTATTGACCAGGGCTTCAAGTTCTTCGAGTTCAAAGGGTTTGTTGATAAAATTATAGGCCCCGCATTTCACGGCTTCCACTGTTGTCTGGGTATCACCATAGGCAGTCATAATAACCACATTAATATCAAGGTTTATTTTTCTGATTTGCTTTAACACTGAAATGCCGTCCATACAGGGCAGTCTCAGATCCAAAAGGATCACCATGGGAGAGAAAGCATCCACCAATTCAATGGCCTCTTCGCCACTTTGTGCGGTTCTTACATTAAACCCATCCATCTTAAAATTTGTTTCAAGGGAGGTACGCAATACATCCTCGTCATCCACAATTAAGAGTCTTCTATCCTGCATGTTTTTCTCCATGGCAAAGGGAAGCGTCCGGTTCTATGATGGGAAACAACAAAGTCACCCGGGTACCTTCATTTTCTCTGCTTTCTATGTTGATCTTTGCCCTGTTCTTCTCCAGAAGTTTTTGAACAATGGACAGGCCAAGGCCGCTTCCCCCTGGATTTGTAGTAAAAAATGGATTAAAAATTTTGGAGAGAATTTCTTTTTTAATCCCATGGCCTGTGTCCTGAAAGATCACTTCAATATGTTGTTTTGGCATTGGCGGGACCGGGGGCTTTAATGAAATTTTTCTTCCAAGCATCTCATGTTTTTCCTCTTTTTTCCTCATTTTAATGATAACAGTCAGGGTCCCGCCATCGGGCATGGCTTTTAAAGCGTTGAGAAGAAGATTTAAAAACACCTGTTCAATTTGTTCCCTGTCTACAGATACCTGTGGCAGATCTGAATCCACTGTCTTAACCAGGATGACATTGGACTGTTTCATCTTTTTCCAGACAAGGGCAAGGGTTCGTGTGATGATATTAGAAAGATCTACACTGGCAGGAAGAGGATTTTTTGGTCTGGAAAAATTGAGCAGATCCGTTACTATTTTATTTAATCGATCAATTTCATGCAATATACCCTGAATCAACACCTTTCCTTGGTCATCAGGTACTCTTCTGGCAAGAATTTGGGTGGCAGTCTTCATACCAGCAAGGGGATTTCTGATTTCATGGGCCATGCCCGCCGAAAGCTCTCCAAGTGAGGCTAAGCGATCCACTCGGATCATCTCCGCCTCCATTCTTTTTTTTTGTGTAATATCCCGAATAACAGCTATGGCACCCACGGTCTCTTCATCAACATTTTTAAGGGCAGAAGTATTTAGTTCAATAAACCTTGGAATTTCCTGCCCTTCTTTACAGATAATTTGTTCTATATGTCTGTTGGTCATAATGATATTATTTTTTACGCAGGCCCTCAATCGTTTTAGAATTTCATCTGCACTGGAAGAAAGAGATGACTGAGAATAGATTATAGGATGTTCTGACCCATTAAGACAAGTGTCCTGCATTTGAAGGATACGTTTGGCACTGGCATTAAAAGAGGTGATTTCCATATCTTTATTGATGGTTATGATACCACTTGGCACACTTCTTAAAACATCCTCATTAAAGCTTTTCAAGGTCATTATTTCTTGAATACTTTTTTTTAGTTGTGAAGTCATTTTATTAAACTCGTTTGCCAGGGAGCTGAGTTCATCACCGGAATCCACGGTAATAAAATGATCCCATTTCCCATCTCCGATGGCTCTGGCACCGTCAATGAGATGGCTGATGGGGGTGGAAATGCTTTTACCAAAAGCATAGGATGCAAGGATGATTAAAAAAGTGATGACACCAAAAAAAGAGAGCATTCGATAGCGTAGGGTGATGATATCCTTCATCAGTTCTGATTTTTCAAGGGAGATACTGATCCGCCAGTTCATAACCTTGCATTGAGTGAAAATCATTCGTTTTTTTATTCCATTAAATTCATAATCGCCACGCCCCTTTTCACCACTAATCATTCTTTCTATTAACATGGATAGTCCGGAGCTTTCTTGTTTCAGATGGTCTGGATCTTCCATCATTTTTTTTTCCGGGTGAAAGATAAGCTTTCCCCGGTGATCCCACAGGCAGGCATATCCGCGTGATCCTATTTTCAAAGACGATACGAACTGGGTAAATGATGGCAGATGGATATCAAAAATGATCATTCCCACAGGAAGCTGGTTATTTTCAAAATCATAGACCTTTTTGGATATCAGCAGTAAAGGGCGGCTGTCGTCGTCCTGGGCAGGAATATAGGTGGTTTTTAGATTCTCATCAGTTATGGATGTCCACTTGGCAGGATTAGTTAAATGCGATATTTCATTGTTTTGTGTTTCAGGTTCAGTCAGGATGGGCTTTCCATTTAGGTCTACGAGATAGATGGTGTTAAAATAGCGATTTTTTTTCTCATAATTTGACAGAAGACGTCTCACCGTATCAAGGCGCTGACCAAATTCAAACTGGAGGAAAGACAGCTGTATAAAAGGATAATTAGATAAAAGGGAGATTTCTTTTTCCCTGGCTTCAAAATAAAATTGAATTTGTTCTGCAGTTTTATCTAGCAGCTTGGTAAGCTGTTCATTGGACTGAATTGTCATAGTTTGTGCCATGGTGTGATAGGCAAAAAAAATGGAGATTAAAAGAGGCAGTAGTCCTAATGAGAAAAATATCAGAAACAGTTTGGCTCGAATAGTTGAAAACATTTTGGGTAAGAGTAGGCAAATACAGAGCCGCTGCATCACCCGAAAAGGGATGCAGCGGCTTTGTGTATGAAAAAATTCTGTTCTTGATTGGCCGGTATTACATACCCACCACTGAAGGCAGCCATAAAACCACCTGGGGAAAGAAGATGATGATAAGCAGGCAAAGTGCCTGCAGGCCAATAAAAGGCCACACCGAGCGGTAAATATCTCCCATGGAAATATTTGGGGGTACCACGCCCTTCATGTAGAAGAGCACAAAGCCAAAGGGCGGGGTCAGGTAAGCCATCTGCATGTTGACGATGAAAAGAATGCCGAACCACAGGGGATCAAATCCCAACAGGGTGACCAGAGGCACATAGATGGGCACGGTGATCATGATAATGGGCAAATCATCCATGACCATACCCAGCATGAAAAAGCTCAACTGCATGGCAATGAGCACCACCCATCGGTTGATGCCCAGGGAATCAATAAAGTCCTTTAACATAAGCGGCAGGCCCAATGTGTTGACCACGGCGGAAAATGCAAGACATCCGATGATGATCCACAATACCATGCTGGTTAAAAGGGCAGTTTTTTCTGCAGCATCCTTGACCACCTTCATGGTTTTATTTCCGGATTTTTCCCGGATCAGAACAATACCCATGGAAACAAAGGCACCCACAGCAGCGGCTTCGGTGGGGGTGGCAAGACCTGAAAAAATGGTTCCCATGATGGAAAAGATTAATACAAAGGGCATGGCCAGATTTTTGATGGAAGCAAATTTTTCCGGCCAGGTGGCCCGTTCTTCCACGGGAATGGGCGGTGCCAGGCTGGGATCAATGAGGCTTCTGATCAGAATGTAGCTCATGAAAAGACCGGCCAGAAGAAATCCCGGGATTACACCGGCCAGAAACATTTTACCGATGGAAAGATTTGACAGGGATGCATAAACAATCATGGTTACACTGGGGGGAATCAGAAACCCCAGGGCACCGCCACCGGAAATACAGCCAATGGCCAGGGTGGATTTATAATTTCGTTTCAACATGGCCGGCAGGGCAATAAGGCCCATGGTTACCGTTGCAGCCCCCACAACACCCACCATGGCTGCAAAAATCACGCAGATAAAAACCGTTCCGATGGCAAGTCCGCCGGGTACGGGACCCAGCCATTTGTAGATCATTTCAAAGATTTCGTCGGCAATACCCGATTTTTCCAGCATGCATCCGATGAAGATGAACAGGGGAATGGCCAGTAGGATGATACTGGTCATGGTTTCAAGAATGGCCGGGGGAAGCATCATAAGAAAGCGGGGACCGTTGAGCATCAAAAGAAAGCCGATGCCCACAACACCAAGTGTAAAGGCCACCGGTGTTCTGAGGATAAAAAGAACAATAACGGCAAGAAACATGAGGGCGACTATTAAACCGGGATTCATCGAACACTCCTTTCCTGGTGCTTGATAATGGTTTTTGCCAGATCTGCCGCTATCTGAAGAAGAAAAAATAGCGCCCCTGCCGGAATCATCATTTTAACCGGCCATAGAGGGGGGCCGAAAATGGTGTGGGAGTGCTGATTTGTGGTGACGGCATGCCAGGCGAATTTATATCCCTGCCAGAACAGGATGCTGAACATGAAAAAACCGATGAGTGAAACCACGATGTTGGCAGTGAGTTTCCCGGATCGGGGAAAGTGCTGATAGATAATATCAACGGCCACATGGCCTTTTTCCAGCAACACCCATCCCCCCGTAAGTGCAACATAGGCGGCAAATATCTGGCCGCAGATTTCGTGGACCCAGATGGTGGGGCTTTGAAAAAAATATCGTGAGATGACTTCGTAAACCATGAGGGTCATGAATACGAAAATCAGATAACTGGAGCCCCTTCCCACTGTGAGATTTATTTTTTCGATGATACTGATTAATTTTTTTAACACTTGCATATTGAATCCTAACCTGGACAAACCAGAACCAGACGCTCTTTATGATGTTCGTATGGAACATGACGCGAGTAAGAGGTTAAAGATCAGACGATATACGTTGGTTTATTATTTGTTCCCGGAGATCGCAGGCGATATCCGGGAAAATCGTCATATCAAGGCCATGGCAGATAACTTGATCCACCCATGGACACTATAAGTCGTAACCTCTTTTTTTCAGGTCTTTTTTAACAAGCTTCAGGTATTCTGCAGACAGTTCATCCTTGGCAAGTTCTTCATCCCACATGCCAACGGCGGTGCTGATCCATTTTTCAACCACATCCGGGGGAAGCTGGATATATTCTGCGCCCTGGGCTTCCATTTTCTCTTTAACTATCTGGTTTTCTGCGGCAAACAATTCGGCCACATGGATTGAACAGGCTTTGAGCTCTTTTTCAAAAATCACCTGCAGGTTCTCAGGCAATTCGTTCCAGCGATCCTGATTGATGATAACTTCGCAGTTCTGGGCACCGGAGATATCGGGAACCGTCTGGTACTTTGCAACTTCAAAGGTTTTGGCAAGAAAGCTCTCTGTATGACTTCCACTGATCTCTGCATCAATGGTGCCCCGGGAAAGGGCTACATAAATTTCAGAAAAGGGTATAAACACGGTGTTGATTCCCATTTTCTGGAAGGTCTTTGCAATGGAGCCGGAGGCCCGAACTTTGATCTTTTTCAAATCTTCCCAGGTGTTGATGGGTTTTTTGGAAACGATTGTGTAACCGTCCATGACAAGGGGAGCACCATAGAAAACATTTACCTTGGCATATGCGTCCCGATAAAATTTCAGAACTTCTTCATCATAGATAAAGTCAAGGATCTGGTCCACACCCCGGGGATCGCCGGGCAGGGCAAAGGCAGTTGCGGCAACGGGCAGTATGCCGCCATGATAACAGGAGCAGGTGGTCCCCATGTCAATGGCACCATTGCCAACGGTTTCAAAGATGTTGGGGCCTTTTACCAGTGCGCCGGAGGGAAGCACCTGAATTTTAATCTGTCCATCGGTATTTTTCTTAACGTTCTTTACCATTTCTGTCACGGCAAGGGTGATGGGGTGATTTAATGAGAACATGTTCTGCATGGTGAATTTATGTGTTTTGGCAGCATGGGCATTGTCTGTAAAACCTGTGCCAAAGCCGGTGATAATGAGTGAGAGCACCATAACGAAAAGAATGTTTTTCAAAAAATCAAATTTGTTTCTTTTTAACATGCTGTTTTGTCTCCATTATACGATGGTTCGGTTAATGATCATTTCCCTTGCAGAACATCTGAATAGGGGGTGGATATTTATGGAATTTTTAATCGACCCGCCGGTATATCCTGTCAGGCAACAATAATCAATGCTATAGATATTCAAAAAACTATGCAAAGTCTATACCATATAAAATTATGTATGCAAATAGACTATTTTCCTATTTTTTCATTGGGATATCTGCAGTGGGAAGCAGGCTTATAACCTGGAATTTTATATAACATATACGGCAGAATGTCTTGTCCTAACCAAGACTGAAAATGGTATTATGCCATCCCTGAAAGGCCATCGAACCGGCCCTGGGCCGTTGGCGGAGCATTTTCCCTGCCGGTCTAAAGTGCAGGAACAGCTGGCAGGCATGTCCTCAAACTATCTGTGTTTCGTCATAATCGGCAGGGTGAATGGGCTGATCACCTTGGGTTTTGAACGGGCCGGTCCGATGTCCGCCCCAGGGACTCTGCTGTCGGCATTTTAATTCTTTGTTATGTTTCTGGAGAATGAACGAGGTTTGTATGCAATAATGCATATGATATTTTGGCAGGATTCACTTTTTTTATCTAATCTTTTACTTTATTTCATGGGAGAACAGTTTGTAATCATTGGCCATAGTTTGGGATTAATAAGTTTTTCAAGAAGGGTTAATGCAAATATGCATATATATGCATTTATGCATTATCTGGTCTCGATCCTGTCAGCATGATGGATATTCAAAGAAATACTTTTGCTTTAAACCTGTCTTTTTACTACCCAGAGAGGATGCCCCAAGGCTTACTGCGGCAGGAAATTTTTTCTAATTAAATATCTGTGTTTAATATAAATATTTAATAAATCCCATGGGGTTGCAATCCAAGGCCTTTATATATATTTGGGGGTGGTGGTCATAACATGGGCATCCATCCCAAATTAACCCATGCTGTGAACAAGCTCTATATTTGCCTACATGGGGTAAATCTGCGTAAAGGGATATATTTTGCATCAATATATATAAAAGGTTTGATTCTGTAATGTCAGCAATCTGGCATATTTTTTGCTATTCAATGCATAAAGCAATACCAAACCCAAATCAAAGCGATAATTGCAATCGCAATCGCATCATCAATCAGAATGGGAGATAAATAATATGAGTTCAGAGAAGCATGATCGTTTCATGACACTGCGTAAATCAAGCGTTCCCCAGGGTCCTGCCAATATTACTCCGGCCGTCATAAGCCACGCCTCTGGTGCTGTCATGACCGATATTGACGGACGTGATTTCATCGATTTCGCCGGTGGGATTGGTGTGAATAACGTGGGGCATTGCCATCCTAAAGTAGTGGCTGCCATTAAAGATCAGGCTGATAAATTTATTCATACCTGTTTTCATGTGGGTATGTATGATTCCTATGTGGAATTGGCTGACAAGCTCAATAAACTGGTTCCCGGCGATTTTGAGAAAATGACCATGTTTGCCAACAGTGGTGCGGAAGCCGTTGAAAATGCAGTTAAAATTGCAAGATATGCCACTAAAAGACCAGCCGTTATCTGCTTTGAGAATGGCTTTCATGGCAGAACGCTTCTCACCATGTCCCTGACCAGCAAGGTTAAACCTTATAAATTCGGATTCGGCCCCTTTGCACCGGAGGTGTATCGCATGCCCTATCCTTATTGCTATCGCTGCCCCTTTGGCTTAACTCATCCTAAATGTAATACCTATTGTGCTGATTATCTTGAAGATTTCTTTATCAGCAATGTGAACCCCGAGTCCACGGCAGCCATCATTGCTGAACCCATTCAAGGAGAAGGCGGTTTTGTGACACCTCCACCGGAATATTTCCCGAAACTGTCCCAGCTGTGCAAAAAATACGGTATCATGCTCATCATTGATGAAGTCCAGGCAGGTGCCGGTCGCACCGGTAAGTTCCTGGCCATTGAGCACTGGGGTATTGAACCGGATCTGGTCACCCAGGCCAAGAGCCTTGCCGGCGGTATGCCATTGAGTGCCGTCACCGGTCGTAAGGAAATCATGGATCTGCCCCACATTGGTGGTCTTGGCGGCACCTACAGCGGTAACCCCATTTCCTGCCGGGCTGCCCTTGCCGTTCTTGAAATCCTTTTTGAAGATAAACTCATGGAAAGATCCAAAGCCCTTGGTGAAACCCTGTGGGATCGGTTTACCACCATGCAAAAATCCCATGAAATCATCGGTGAAGTCCGGGGCAAGGGACCCATGCTGGCCCTGGAACTTGTTCAGGACAGAGAGACCAAAGTTCCGGCCACGGAGCAGGCCAAGAAATTGACCCAGATCTGCTATGATAAGGGTCTTATACTGCTCTCCTGCGGTAACTACGGAAATGTTATCAGAACCCTGATGCCCTTTGTTATCACCGATGAGCAACTGGATAAGGGACTTGCCATTCTTGAAGAGAGTCTGGAAGAAGTCTGTAAGTAAATATCCCGGGTCGGCCGCAGCCTCTTTGTGTGCTGGTCCCATCGGACGTGATCCCGCAGTGTGTTTATTGTGGCCACTGGCGGGATCAGTCTCCTTTATGATTAAGAAGACCGGCTTAACCGGATAAGGAACCCCCCATGAAAGGTTTTTTCAAACGTCTCATCATCATAGATGTGACACTTCAGGAAGTGACTGTAGAGCCAATTAAAGAGGATGTATTAAAAAAATATATGGGCGGTAAGGGACTTGGAACCCGCCTGCTGCTGGACCATAATCCTCCCAGAGTGGACCCGCTTTCCCCTGATAACAGTTTTATTATGGGGCTTGGGCCTGCAACGGACAGCAGGCTTTACGGCAGTTGCCGATATGGCATTTACACCAAATCTCCTCTTACCGGTTTTTATGGTGAATCCTATTCCGGTGGCAGTGTTGCCATTGCCATGAGCCGGACCGGATATGACTTTGTGATTCTAAAAGGGGCATCTGCCCATCCCGTGTGGCTGGAAATTTCAGATACCGATGTGAAATTTCACCGGGCTGATGATCTCTGGGGAAAGGAAAGCTACGAAACTGAAGATATTGTTAAAGAAAGGTGTGGCGTCAAAGACTGCGGTGTTTTGGTTATCGGACCCGCCGGAGAAAATCTGGTGCGGTTTGCCGTGGTGGAGAACGATTATTGGCGTTCGGCGGGCCGGTGCGGCATGGGCGCGGTTCTGGGCTCTAAAAAAGTAAAGGCCCTGGTGTTCCATGGCAGCGCCCGCCGGGAATTCCATGATCCGGATAAAATCAAACAGTATTCAAAAAACATGCTCCAGGAGCTTAAAGGCCATGCGGCCACCGCAATCTATCGTACCCAGGGTACCCCTGTGATGGTGGCCGGATTAAACAATGCCGGGGCATTTCCCACCAAATACTGGTCCATGGGAAAATGTGAGCACTGGGAAAAGATCAATGCCCAGAGCATGAAAGAGCGCCTGGACCCAAAAACCAGATCCTGCAAAACCTGTTTCATGGGCTGTGGTAAATTTGTCACTGTTCAGGAAGGACGACATAAGGGACTTCAGATTGAAGGTCCGGAGTATGAAACGATCTATGCCTTTGGGGGCCTTTGCATGATTGACAACATTGAAGATATTGTGTGGCTCAATGACATCTGTGATCGCCTGGGTATGGACACCATGAGTGCCGGTAATCTTGCTGCCCTGGCCATTGAAGCATCCCAGCGAGGTAAGATAAAAGAAGACCTTCCCTATGGGGATGCCGAAGTGGTGGCGGATCTTTTACATAAGATTGCCCGCAGGGAAGGGCTTGGTGGACTTATTGCCGATGGCATTAAGATTGCCGCTGCAGAACTGGATATGGAAGATGTTGCCATCCATGTTAAAGGACTTGAACCTGCAGGATATGATCCCAGGGTGTTAAAGGGTATGGGCCTTGCCTATGCCGTCAGTCCCCGGGGGGCATGTCATTTGAGAAGTACCTTTTACAAACCTGAACTGGCGGGTATGATTGACCCTGATCAGATTGAGGACAAGGCTGAAATGTTCCTTGATTTTGAGGACCGGTGCACCCTGTTTGATGCCATTATCTTTTGCCGGTTTTATCGGGATTTCTATACCTGGGAGGAGCTGGCATCCGTCTTTGAAATGACCACTGGGGAAGTGCTTTCCAAGGAGGATCTTAAGGCCATGGCCGCCCGTATCACCGATGACACCAGGCGGTTTAACATCAGAGAGGGCCTTACTCTGAAAGATGATCGTCTGCCTCGACGGTTTTTGAAAGAAGAGCTGGAAACCGGCAAGGGTATCACCGAAGCAGATATGGATTATCTGGTACAGGATTATTATAAGCTCAGGGGATGGGATAAAAAGGGTGTTCCTTTGAGTTAAATACCATATGACTGGCCTCTGCAGTATGTGTGTCCGCCCACATTGCCCGATATTCGGAGGTGGTAGATCAGATCAGTAGATGTTTTTTAAGTTTCCGGGCCACTGTGGACTGGTTTAATCCAAGGGAGTCAGCCATTTTGGCCTGGGTTCCATGGAAGGACAATGCCTTTTTAAGGATCTCTTTTTCAATGGCATCAACCCTTTCTTTAAGGGTCTGTCCCGGATGCCATACATCTGCCCCTGAAGGTGCAGCAGAAAGGGTTTCACGAATACTTGCAGGCAGATCTTCAAGATGGACATTTCCGTCAAAGGACATCACCACCATTCGTTCACAGATGTTGATCATTTCCCTTACATTCCCAGGATAAGTGTATTCCAGCAGGGCGGACAGCGCTTCCCGGGAAAGCATTATTCCTTTTTTGTTGTATCGTCGTCGAAATTGGTCTGTAAAATGGTTGATCAGGGGTAAAATACAATCCCGCCGATTGCGAAGTGGGGGCAGGGTCAGTGGAATGACGTTGAGGCGGTAGAACAGGTCACTTCTGAATTGTTTTTGGGCCACCATCTCTTTTAGATTTCGGTTGGTGGCAGCAATAATTCTTACATCAACGGTTTTACCCGCAGTACCGCCCACCCGGGTGATCTGACCGTCTTCCAGAAATCGCAGAAGTTTAACCTGGGAGGAAAGGGGTAATTCTGCTATTTCGTCCAGAAAAATAATACCCTTGTGCGCCATTTCAAATTTTCCTGGTTTTCCCCCTTTCCCGGCACCGGTGAAAGCTCCCTGCTCGTACCCGAACAGCTCACTCTCCATAAGGGATTCAGGTATGGACCCGCAATTGAGTTTTATCATGGGATTGTTTTTTCGGGGGGAGTATTTGTGGATGAGATCGGCCAGCACCCCTTTTCCGGTTCCGGATTCCCCCAGGAGCAACACTGTAGAATCCACCGTGCCAAGTTTCACGGCCTGTTGAATGATGTTTACATATTCTGGGGTCCTGGCAATGATCTGGCGAGACTCCATTTCTTCAATTTGCATTTCCAGCAGATCTTGGCGGTACTGGTTGTTCAGTGCCTCCTTCTCATCGAGCTCTTTTTGAAGGGATTTTATTTCGGTAATGTCCCTTTCATTGACCACCACCCGGAACAGATTTCCCTGGGCATCAAAGATCGGGTTACCTGTTAAAAAAAGTTCTTTTCCATGGCGGGTCTTTTGAAGAAGATTGACCTTTTTTTTTGTTTTAAGGACTTCAAGGGTAACGGATTGATTGATGAGTCCCTCTTTAACCAGTTCCGTCATGCTCCTTCCCACAATGTCCTCTGATTTGACATGGGTCATATATTCTGAGGCAGGGTTAATTTTTAAGACAATGCCGTCTCCATCGCAAATCCACAGACCATCATTGCTGGAGGCAATTATTGAGTCAAGTTCCATGGACAGTTTCTGAAAGGACTCCATCTGGGAGGTGATCTGCTCCATTTTTGTGATGTCTTCAAAAATACAAAAAATTCCCAGTAGGCTGCCCTGGTGACGTATGGGGTTTAAGAGAACTGAATATCGCACATTTTTTTTGTTGAGGGTAAGGTCTTTCACTGCCTTGCCGGAGAGTAATACCCGGTTTGCGGGTTCGGAGAGTTCGGGCAGGGTGGTGGCCACCATGGCCCCCGGAAACAGATCCAGATCGTTCTGGGCAATTCGATTTGAAATCATGATCTTCAGGGACATATCCAGGGCGGCAATGCCGTTGGGGGATGCATTTAAAAGGGCCTTGCTGAACTGTTTCCAGTCCAGGGCCTGCTGATCGTTTTTTCCATTATTCCAGTAAAGCTGGTCTGTTTTGAAACTCATAGCCATGTCTCCTGCTTTTTTCTTTTAAAAAGGGAGGCATCCGGGACCTTCCTTTTTTTAAAATCAGACTAAGCATATTTACCTGGAATTGCAAGTCTGCAAAACGTATCCACTGTTTAGCAATTCGCCCTTGATCACAATATGGGACATTGGGGGCAGTACCCAATAATTGTGACAGGTGGCCCATGTCATAAACAAGCCGATAAATTCCCATCATTGAGTTGACATTTTCAGTCTGGTATGAGATTTTCGGTTAAAAAACAGTGTTTGACAATATGAAACAAAATGATGAAAAAAAATATAATGCCGTCGAAAAAGCTATTTTAACCCTGCTGGCATTCCGTGAAGATAAACCCAGTTGGGGGGTCCGGGAGTTGAGCCAGGAACTGGGCTTCAGCCCGGCAACGGTACAGCGAATTCTGCAGACGTATAAGGCCTATGGATTTGTCAATCAGGATGCCGCTACACGCCAGTACCATCTGGGGAATGTTTTTTACAGCTTCATTGAGCCTCTTCAACAGGTGAATCAGGTCACCCGAGGTGCCCGGAAATACATGGAGCAGGTTGCATCGGAAACAAGGGAAACCGTTCATTTAAATATCCTTGAGGAGGGTAACCGCATCTGCATTGATACCATGGAGTCCCCCATGCCTCTTCGGGCTGGCATGCCCCTGGGGCACCGTTCACCCCTTCATGCCGGGGCTTCGGCAAAATGTCTCCTGGCCTTTTCTTCCCAGATATTTATTGACACCTATCTGGCATCTGCGCAACTTACCCGATTGACGGACAAGACCCTGGTGAATATTCCTTCCATGGAGGCTGAGATCTCTCAAATCCGGGTTCAGGGCTATGCGGAAAGCCTGGGGGAAAGAACCCCGGGGCTGGGATCTTTGAGTGCTCCGGTGATGAATCACCAGGGAAAAATAATTGCAAGCCTGAGCCTTGCCCTTCCTGAGATTCGATTTTCCCAGGCGGATCATCGGCGCAAGTGCATTGATTCGCTTGTGGCGGCCGCCCGTTCTTTTTCTTCGGCACTTGGTCATGGGTGAATCAGGTAAAACTCCTGCCAAAACGAAGATAGAAACCGGTATTATACCGCCTCCGGGGATTGCCCTGCCCGGAACGGAAAGATTTCCTTTTTTTTTATATGAAAAAGAAGGTGCTGGGTTTTGGGTACTGGGTACTGGGTACTGGGTATTAACAGCAAGAACTTTTTCACAATTCGTTGTGGCAGGTGCCTACTGCCATGTGGGTTATATGAAAAAGCAGCCTCCAAGGCAACTTCAGCAGAGCCGCCCCCCCGACGGGCAATAAGAACCGGACAATTGAGCTGTCTAAAGCTCCGGTCCGGGCCCATTGCCCGTTGGCTCGCCAACCATGACAAACCAATCATAGTGTGATCAAACCGGGAAGATGGAAATGCGCCCGCAGAACCTCACTCCAAATGCAATTACAGTATCAACCGCTGGTGGTCACATTTTTCCCTTAACAGGGTCAACTCTTCGGCGGTGGGCGGGGTGGCTTCCACTGCCCGGGAGATGTCCACGCTGAACTCCATTTGTTCCAGAATCATTTCCGGGGTAATGCCGGGATAATAGGCCGACAAATACATCTCTTTGGTGGTGTCATGAAATCGCATCACCCCCATGTTGGTGATCACCATGGCCGGGCCCCCCGGAGGGAATCCTGCTTTTTCTCTGGCACCTGGACCATCGAGATAACCGGGACTGGTGAGATAATCAAGCTTATTTACAAATTTTCGTTTTTCATGCTGCATGAATATGATGCTTCTGGGGACAAAAGAGGCCATATCACAGCCGCCGCCACTGCCGGAAAAACGGGTTTTGGGGGTGTGGTAATCGCCGATCACCGTGGAGTTGAGGTTGCCGAACTTATCCACCTGGGCAGCACCGAGAATGCCCAGTACATGTTGCCCGGTGATGGGGTTTTGCATGGTGGCAAAGGCATCCAGAAGTCCTCCGTTGGCCGATGAATAATACATCACCCGGGGATCTCCCACGGCCAGGGGGATTTCTTCAAGTTTTGAATCAATGGCACCGGTTTCAAAAAAAATTACGCTTTCAGGGGCATTGATGTTTTTGGCTGCCATGGCCGCCAGCATGGAGATACCAGTTCCGCAGAACACGATATCTTCATTTTTGATTTCCCTTGCGGCGGTGATGGCCATCATCTCTTTTAATGTGTATTCCATTGGGGATTCCTTCATCATTTACGGTCCAGGTTTCTGGCATAACCGGTTATGGGATCAGCGGCAATGGCGGCCATCTGTTCCGGACCCGCCTTGGCAATGAGGTCTTGGTGGGTTTGGCATCCATGGACCATGTCTTCAAGATATGCCCTGTAAGCCACGTCGTCCTTAGCTTTTTGACCATAGTCTTTAAGATATTGGGGGGCATAATCATAGTAGTGATAGCATGCCGTGGGAAAGGCCCCATGGGGCACATGTACAACGGCATCCACATGTATGAAGGGTATCTGGTTCTGGTCGGAGTTGGTTTTTAATTCACCATTATCGCACAGTTCTTCACAGGTGACGATGAGGCGTTTCGCCGACTTTGCCTGTTCTGCATCGGCAAAGGTCAACCCCTGAATCCGGCAGTTGCCCCGCCGGTCGGCTTTCTGAACGTGTATAATAGTGACATCGGTCTGGATGGCTGGTACCAGTACCACTTTTTCGGTGTCCATCCACCCTGAAAAGGGATTGTTCATGGTTACGACTTTTTCGTCGGGAAGCTTGTCTGTATTTTGTCGCATTTCCGGTGAAAAACCCCATTTATTGATAATATCGGTTCCCATGGAAGACCGACAGGGAAGAAAGGGAACCCCCATGGAACCTGCCAGAAACCGCAGGGTCATCTGATAGTTGGTGTAATCTTCCACCTGAATCTGCTTTCTCTCCACGGCCTTGCGAAATCGGATGCAGGTGGATGCAAATTTACCATTACCCCCATAGGCGACTTCCAGGTGTGACACACAGCCACCCCCAATGAGTTCATCCACGCCCTGGCCGTTTGAGTGGGCGTAAAGATGAATGTTTCTAACCTTTTGCCGAATGATTTCGTAAACGGCAGCCATGGGATTCCGGTTGATGGTAAATCCGCCTATGGAAAGATGACAGTCGTCTTTTACATAGGTGCTTACAGCCGTTTTAAGGTCCATGACCTTGTCTTGTTTTAAATTCATGCTGTATGACGTCCTTGTTTGTTTTGTATAATGAAACGCTGTTTTATATAACAGTGTCTATAATCATATGCCCTCTTTGATGTCAAGTCGAACCTGTGATTATCTTCAACTTTTATGGGATAACGGGGGCATGGGATAACGGGGTCAGGCTTGTATTATTGGCGTTAATGAACATGAGTTGTGCAAACGCCAAAACCAGCTATAATGCCAATAACGCAAGCCTGACTCCACTGAAGGGGAGGCAGATAGGGGGGAGTATTTGTTTTAACAATGAAGCATTTCAATATAATGATTTGTACTGAACTGCTTTATTTTGCCCCGTCAGTGCTGCAGGATGCCGCATCAAACTCAACGGCTTTGCCCGCAAGGACATCTTTTGATTCCAGAATCATCAGACGTACCCGGCCCGAGGCTGCCAGGCGATCCTGATTGTCGTAGATGCGGGTTTCCCAGACATGGGCCCTTCTGCCCCGGGCCAGGGGCACAGCAATACATTTCAGGATTCCGGAACGCACGGCCCGGAGAAATGTGGTGGTATTTTCCAGACCCACAGCATTTTTTTGTTCCCCCATGACATTGATGACGGCCCCCACACTGCACATGCTTTCGGCAATGGCGGCATATACTCCGCCATGGACAATGCCGTAAATCTGGTGATGTTTTTCTGAAACCTCAAGTTCCGCCACCAGTCGGTCCAGTGTGACATCGGTGAATTGCAGTCCCAGTACTTTATTGAACCCGCCTGCGTTATCATTGAGCATCTGGATAATATTTTCAGGTAGTTTTTCCATGAATTTTTTTCTCCTGTGGATTGTGTGGGTAGCCGTCGCCGGGGCAACGAAATTTTGTTTCAGCATTTTATGACACTATGGACTTTGCTAACCCTCAAGCATAAAACCTGGGTGCAATGCCGGTGCCTTTTCTGAGGATGGGAATGTGCCCGGGAAATATTTTATGGGCATACATCATAGTGCGGAAACCACACCGGAAAGAATCTTGCTAAGGTTTTCCGAGGCTTTTTTTGCCGTATGAATGATGTCTTCCACCGTAGCTTTTTCCGGTGCATCGGGGTTATTTATGTTGGTGATGGTGGCAAGGCCCAGTATTTTCATGCCGGCATGGACCCCGACAATGGATTCCATCACCGTGGAAAAACCAACGGCATCAGCACCGATGATTTTCAGGTAACGGGTTTCTGCAGGTGTTTCCAGACTGGGCCCCATAAGACCGGCATAGACCCCCTGCCTTAAGGTAATACCTGCTGCGGTGGCTGTTTTTTTGGCAAGTTTTGAAAGAGTGATGTCATACACCTTTGTCATGTCCGGAAATCGGATACCCCAGTCATCATCATTGGTCCCCCTTAAGGGGTTTTTTCCGGTAAGATTGATGTGATCGGTGATGAGCATGATTTCGCCGGGTGAGAAATCAAGGTTGATGCCCCCTGCTGCATTACTGATAATCAGATATTTAACCCCAAGTTCCTGCATGACCCGCACCGGGAAGGTCACATGGGCCGGGGAATATCCTTCATACAGATGAAATCGTCCCTGCATGGCCACGATGGGTGTGCCGGCAAGGTAGCCCATAAGCAGCTGGCCGGTGTGGCTTTCCACGGTGGATACCGGGAAATGGGGAATCTGGGCATAGGGAAGGCATCTATCCACGTCAATATCCCGGGTGGTGCCGCCAAGTCCCGTTCCGGTGAGAAAGCCCACCCGGGGAGCATCCTTAAAGTGCTTTCTGATGAAATCTGCGGTCTCTGTGACATGGGTTTTGTTGGGTTGCATATCTTCTTTTCCTGGTATATGGTGTGCAGTCATACCCGTGGCCGTGGGCCTGATCTGCCCGGGCGTCAAAGGTTCAGGGGTGTTGCCGTGAATGGTAGTAACAGATTCCGGGAGAGGGCTCAAGGGAATTTATGACGTTTTTATGGGAGGGCACAGCAATGTCCAAATTTGTTTTGAAAAATATAATGTATAAAATACGATGAATTTTACGGAGCATAGAAAATATTTGTTTATTTATGTGTCCGTGGGAGTTTTTGCTCTCTTTTTGTTTTTTTTATACAAGATTGCTTTGAACCCGGGCATATTCCAGTCGCCCTTCACCCTCTTGTTTTGTGGAACAAGCCTTTTATTTTTTCTTTTTTTTATCTGGCGGTATCACCGGCTGCATAAGGAAATGCTCACCTGGAAGCAGGAAGCAGAAAAACTTCGCCTTGCAGAAACCCTGTTTGGTAAGGTGTTTGATCTTAACCCCATCCAGACCATTATCGTGGATAAAAATGCCAGAATCATCATGCACAATTTTGCAGGTAAAAAAACCCATGGCTCCCTTCCGGCCATTGGAGATGTCTTATATAAGGACTATGCATCCAAGCATCAGGTGGACATGTATGGTGCCCTGATGGCCTGCATCCGGAACAATGAACACCGGGAATTTTCAGAAATTAAATATAAGGAACGTTACCTTAATATTAATATTGCCCCCTTCAGCCATGGGGCCATCGTCACCCTTATTGATGTCACGGAAAAATATTGTCTGGCAGATGAACTGCACCAGGCCCGGAAAATGGAGGCCGTCGGTACTCTGGCTGGAGGGGTGGCCCATGATTTCAATAATATTTTGAGTATTATTTTAGGAAACATGGAACTTGCCCTGGATGAGGTGCCCCGGTGGAGTCCTGCCAGGAACAATCTTCAGGAAATACAGACCGCCGGGCTGCGGGCCCGGGAGGTGGTGCGCCAACTGCTCAGTTTCAGCCGCAAGACCCATGTGGCCAAGGTGGCGGTGGATATTCAAAAGATTGTCCATGAATCTGAAAATTTGCTGAGATCTTCCTTTCCATCATCGATTAAAATCATAACAAAAATACCTGATGATCTTTTCCCCATAAAGGCTGATGAAACCCAGATTCAACAGATTATCATAAACCTTTGCAGCAATGCTGCCCATGCCATGGAAGAAGTGGGCATTGGAACATTAACCATTGCCTTAAAAAATGTGGTTATGGAAGAGCTTTTTGTGGCTGGATTCAGCACCATGGCACCGGGAAAATATGTGATGCTGCAGATCATCGACACCGGCCATGGCATTGATCCCCTCATACATAAAAAATTATTTGATCCCTATTTTACCACAAAAGATGTGGGTAAGGGTACGGGCATGGGGCTTTTCGTGGTGCAGGGCATTGTGAAAAACCATGAGGGCGCTATGCAGGTGGACAGCCTTCCGGGGCAGGGCACCACGGTGAGTGTTTTTTTTCCGGCAACGGATGAGCAACCCATTGAGGTCCAAGGGCAGGTCTCATTACCTGCCAGGGGGACAGAAACCATCCTGGTGGTGGATGATGAAGTCTCCCTTGTAAATATTGCCCGTTCCATGTTAACCCCCCTGGGATATCAGGTGATGGGAACATCCTTTCCCCATGATGCCCTGAAATTGTTTCAGGCAGATCCCATGGCCATTGATCTTGTTATCACCGATATGACCATGCCGCTTATGAGCGGGGAAGATTTGGCCCGTGAAATGATAAAAATACGTCCCCTGCTTCCCATTATTCTCTGTACGGGTCTTGCCCGGAAAATTACCCGGGAACAATTAAGGGAAATGGGTATTGTCAAATGCATTGAAAAGCCCCTGGACAGAGGGGTTTTGTCCAGCACGGTACGCCAGGTACTGGACAGGGTGACAGGGTAAAGTTGAGTTGTTAATTTAACAGAAATCTGCTATCAAGTTTTTGGAACGTAACGCACGATGGTGCGTGAAAGGTCATATAACAAAGTTTCTTCAGAGACGGACAAGTTAGAAAGACTCTGAATCAACAGATTACATTAATTAAAATTGTCTATTGAAAAAGACAGGAGGGGCTGAATGCGTGGTAAATTTGAAGGACAGAATCTACTTTTCATCGTTATGCTGGCGTTGATTGTACTGTTAAGTTATTGTTCCATTCCCCATAAGGATAAGATCCAGGATCCATGGGAAACAGCAAGGATAGAGCACATGAAACGCACTGCCGTACACCATGGTGCGTCGGATAAAAAAGATTCAGCCCATGGCAAAATCCATGGGGATGCACCGGAAATGGTTGAAACGAAAAAAAACTTGACTGAACCTGTACCGGAAACCCCGGCCAAGGTGGTGGCCCATGAAAAAGAGGCCGTTCATGAAGTACCGGTGAAAACCCATGAAACCCAAGCCCCGACCCAGGCTGCAGAGCCGGTTGTCAAGGAGACCAAGGTACCGGTGGCAGCAGAACCCGTTGTCCATGAATCTACTCCGGCAGTTGTAGATACCGCAGCACCGGTGACTTCAGAAGAAGTTACTCCGTCAGAGGCTGTTCCTGTGGAATCTGCCGCCCCCATTGCTGTGGCAAAAACCGGTGCACCAGCCGATGTCATGGCCATGGAAAATCCCTCCTATGCCGATCATAAAAAACCCATTGTAATCTTTACCCATAAAAAACACATGGAAGATTACGGCATTGCCTGCGGCAAATGTCATCATGACGATGCAGGGCAGCCCCTGGACGATTTAAAAATAGGAGATGATGTTGAGGCCTGTATTTCCTGCCATGCAGAGCCTGGCAAAGCACCTGCCAAGGTTGACAATAAAAAACTCACCGATGCAGAAAAACTTGAATACCACGCTGACGCCCTTCATCAGAACTGTATTGCCTGCCATAAGGATTTTAATAAAAAGAACAATTCCAAGGCAGCTCCGGCAAGCTGCAGTGCCTGCCATGACAAAGACAAAACCATGCCTGTGGCAGTGGCAGTTACAGCCCCTGCAGTGACAGCAGCTCCGATACCAGAAGCCGCTCCGGCAGCAGAAAAAGTGACTCCAGCAACTGAAACTGTTCCGGCAGCAGAAGCCGTCCCGGCAGAAGAAGTGGCTCCGGTATCAGAAGCAGCTCCGGCAGAAGAAGCAGCTCCGGCAGAAGAAGCAGCTCCGGCAGAAGAAGCAGCTCCAGCAGAAGAAGCAGCTCCGGCAGAAGAAGCAGCTCCGGCAGAAGAAGCAGCTCCGGCAGAAGAAGCAGCTCCGGTAGAAGAAGCAGCTCCGGTAGAAGAAGCAGCTCCGGCAGCTGAAGCAGCCCCGGCACCAGAAACCGCCCCGGCAGCACAGGCAGTTTCAGCCCCTGATGTGATAGCCATGGAAAATGCAGCCTATGAAGCTCACAAAAAAGGGATCGTTCAGTTTACCCATAAGAAACACATTGAGGATTATAGTGTGGGATGCGGAGAATGTCACCACGATGACAGTGGTGCTCCACTCAATGATCTGAAAATGGGTGATGCCGTGGAAACCTGCATTGCCTGTCATGACAAACCTGGAAAGGCTCCCAAAAAGAAGGGCAAAACCCTGAGCCGGGAAGAACAGTTGTCATATCACACAAATGCCCTGCATCAAAACTGTATTAGCTGTCACAAAGAATTTAATGCAAAGAATAACTCCAAGGCGGCTCCAACCTCCTGTGGTAAATGCCATCCCAAGAAATGATTTCTTTGGCTTGATGACACCATTGGCCAGCCATCATAAGTTATGGATCAATGGTGTCAGGCTTGTTTTGTTATCTCTTTGACAACCGTTTTTAAACCAATGGGGTTCGATCTGCATTTTTTTGCAGACCGGACCCTTTTTTTATGTTTGTTCTGCCTCTATGCATCTTCCCTTCAAATATATTCATGTAGCCCCTCCATGAAAGGGTTGCAGGTTTAGTCGCAGACTTTATCTTTAATATACCCTTTTGGGGGGATACAATATGGGCTATATGTCATAATTGATAACCAAGCCCTGAAAAATATATATGTGAAGACTTAAATGATAGAAAGGAAAGGGAACTTGTTATTTGAAGGGTGTGCACGAAATTACTTTTTGTATTCAAGACTTGCATATAAATGAAAAATTTATTACCTTACATCTTATAGTCTGCAAAATTAATTTTTGTGGGTCAGGACTTTAAGTTTATCCCCTCCCTTCCCATAGTAGCTGATGCTTTTCGTCAGCCCCTTAAAGCTCATTTTTATAACCCCTTTTCCCAGATGTTTTTTCAGAGGAATTTTTTAACACCATGAGCATGGTACAAAACAAATCTAAACCTTTCCAGTGGAAGTTTACCATGGCAACCCGGCTTTTTTTGTTTATAGCCACGGCCATTTTCCTGGTCATTGGTCCCCTGTCTTACATGGCTGTCAGATCCCTGGAAAATTTTGGTTCCTATGCCGCTTCGGTGAATGAAAATCATATCTGGAAATTGTCCAGTACCTATCTATCCCGCATTGTTGTTGAACAGGCCAGGAAAGCAGATGTCATGTTTCAACGTATTACCGCCGTTTCTTCATTGATGGGGGAACAGGCTAAGGTGATTTACGACAGCCTGGAGCGGCACAGTCAGGACTGCTGGGCGGATAAAACCTTTGTTTTTTCTCCTTCCCAGGGTATCTTTTTTTCATCCCCGTCGGAAAAAGTGATCACTCTTTACTGGGGGGGGAAAGAAATAACCCCTGATATTGACATGGAGATAAAGGCAATTTCCCATCTGGAACCCTTTCTTTTGAAAGCTAAAACCTTGGTGACGGAAAGTTTTGCCACACATCTGATCAGTGCAAGTGGTGTGGGTATGTATTGTGCCACCAGTCCCGAGACCCGACAACTGCTGTTTGAATTACCCAATCCTTCGGTTTTTGATTTGCGTGATGGGGAACCTATGAGCATGTTTTTAAAAGATCCCTCCGGCATTTCCCAAACCAGATGGACACGTCTTTACAAGGATGATGTTAACAATGATATGACCATGACGGCATCCACTTCCATATATGATGCCTCCGGGACATTTAAAGGCATTGTGGGCATCGATGTTTCCCTGAATCATCTGCTCCAGGAATTCTTCAGAACAGAAAATCGTGGTTCTGACGCGTCAAAAATTTTATTTTCTTTTTTGATGAATGATCAGGGGCGACTTATCATTTTTCCCCGGGACTATTTTGATCTTTGGGGGCTTGAGGTTGATCTGGATCAATTTACCAATTCCAGTGATACGTTGAATTACAGGCTTCAGGATTCTCGTCTTGCAGATGTCCGGACCGTGGCAGATAAAATATTGCGCCCCTCGGAACAGATTCTGGGCTTGGAGATAGAAGAGAAAAAGTATATTCTGGTAACTGCTCCCCTGAAATCCCTTGACTGGCATCTGGTTATTGTCACGCGGGAAAATGATCTAAAAAACTCTATCCGACAGACCGATACGGAGCTTGATAAGACATTAAAATCCCTGGAGTATAATTTTTTTATGTTCCATGCGGGGGTTATTGTCTTTGTCCCGATGTTCATATACTGGATGATTCGACTTTTTGTGTTGCCCCTTAAACAGTTGACTCAGTCCATTGAAAAGGTCACCCATGGTGATTTTGCAATACGTGTGCCTGTAAAACAAAAGGATGAACTGGGAGAGTTGACCATGGCTTTTAATGGGATGGTGGAGCGTCTTGAAGTTTCAGCCAAATCAGAATCGGAATTGATGAAAAAAGTCTTAAGGGTGACAAATATGCTCAATAGTATATTTGACTCATCCACGGAATATGCCATCCTTGCAACGGATTTACACTTCCGGGTGCTGCACTACAACCCGGCCTCGGAAACAATGTTTGGTAATAATGTGGAGATGGCTCTGGGACTGGACATCCGGAAGATTTATGGAGATAGCAATGGTGTCGCAGCGGACTTTAAAAAGGGGATTGAGCAGGTCCGCAATGTTGGATCATACCAGTTTGAATGGGTGCATTATGATATCAAGAAAAGGCGCCATGTGGTGAGTTCCACGCTGATGCCCATGAAAAATCGAAGGCAGGGGTTAATCGGTTATCTTCTTTTTTCCCGTGACATTTCCTCGTACCAGGAGCTCCAGAGCCGGCTACTTCGATCAGATCGATTGGCGGTAACCGGGCAGTTGGCAGCATCCGTGGCCCATCAGATCAATTCTCCGCTCCAGGGGATATTTGCTTTTATATCGTTAATGAAGGAAACGGCATCCGCTGATGTGGAAATGATGGAATGCCTGGGCGCCTTGACCCGGGGATTTGAATCTATTCGTAATACAGTGGAAAATCTTATGGATCTGACGCGACCGGGCAAGGAGGAAAAACAGCTGATAGATATAAATAAGGTGATTCAGGACACTGTGGCCCTGGTGAGACTTCATATTCGGCGGGAAGGGGTAAGTTTGCATTTAGATCTTTCATCTACCCTTCCGTTGATCCATGCATCGTCTTCACAGATCAGTCATGTGATTTTAAATCTGTTGAACAATGCCCTGGAGGCCATGCACGGGCAAAGTGAGGATAAACAGATTTCTATCACATCGCTTTTTATTGATGGTGCCATTGAAATTCAGTTCCAGGACACCGGGCCGGGCATTGAAAAGGAAAATATAGACTATGTGTTTGACCCTTTTTACACCACCAAAAATGTTCTGGGTATGGGGGTGGGGCTTTCTGTATGCAACGGATTCATTGAAAATCATGGGGGGAGTATTCAGGTGGAAAATATGGGGTTACGGGGTGCCTGTTTTACCATTCGTTTACCCATTGCATGAGTTTGGCTGTACCCCTGGTTACCAATTTCAGGGTGTGTGGAGTTGTACTTCCGTTTCTTTTAGAAGTTTAATCATGTGTTCATCTGGATTTTTGTCTGTGAACAGTTCGTCAATGTCAGACAGTTCTCCCAGTCGCACCATGGCATTTCTGCCGAATTTGGTATGATCTGCAACGAGCATGACCCGGGCTGAATGTTTAATAATTGCCTGGGCCACCCGTACCTCTCTGTAATCAAAATCCAGGAGTTCTCCATTTTTCCCGATGCCGCTGATGCCGATGATGCAGAAATCCGCTCGGAACTGCCGGATAAAATCCAGGGTGGCATGGCCGGTGATGCCACAATCCTTGTTTCTGACCACTCCACCTGCCATGAAGATTTCAATATCCGGATTTCGACTTAAGGTCACGGCCACGTTAAGATTATTGGTGATTACCCGGAGTCCTTCTTTTTTGCACAGCTCTTTGGCTACTTCTTCCGTGGTAGTGCCGATATTAATAAACACCGATGCCCGGGAAGGAATCCGGGCCGCCACCATTTTTGCAATGGTTCTTTTTTCCCTCAGACACAGAACTTGCCGGGTGGCGTATCCGATGTTTTCAACGCTGGTGGAAAGTCCTGCACCGCCATGGTAACGCTTTACCAGACCCCGCTGTTCCAGGGTATTGATATCTCTTCTTATGGTCTGGGTGGTTACATTGAATTGTCCGGCAAGATCTTCAATGGATACATAGCCCATGGTTTGTATCCGTTTGATAATTTTTTGTTGGCGTTCATGCATGGAGCTTTTTACCAGTATATTCATGGATTGTAAAGCAGGGGCAAACATTTATCAGACGGTTATTTTCCTTGCATTTACCCCATCGGGTTGATAATTTGTCAGGCTTGTGGTCAGTGATGGATGCGTTTTTTCAAGCCTGTTTTTTATTTGGCAAAAGAAGGAGTTAAGCCATGTATAAATATCTTTTCGGCCCTGTGCCGTCCCGGAGACTTGGCATGTCACTGGGTGTGGATCTGGTGACCCACAAAATATGTTCCCTGGATTGTATCTATTGTGAGTGTGGCAGAACCACCCTGCTAACCGTTGACAGAAAAGAGTATGTTCCCCATGCCGCCGTGATTGGTGAGCTGGAGGCTTATTTTAAACAAAATCCTGATCCTGACTACATTACTTTTTCTGGATCAGGGGAACCCACCTTGAGTTCCCGCATTGGTGATGTCATTTCCTGGATCAAAAAAAATAAACCAGATGTTCGTATTGCCGTTTTAACCAATGGGACCCTGCTTCATCATAGAGAAGTCCGGGAGGCTTTACTACCTGCTGATTTGGTCATGCCCTCCCTGGATGCTGCCGTTTTTGAATCTTTTCAAAAGATAAACCGGCCATGTAAAGGCATTGATCTGGATCGGTATATAAAGGGCATTGCCGATTTTAAAAAAGATTATAAGGGACGGCTGGCCCTGGAGATTCTTATTTTGCCCGGGGTGAACGACAGCCTGGAAGATCTGCAGGCATTGAAGTCTGCCTGTGACACGATTTTGCCCGATGTGGTACAGCTCAACACCCTGGATCGACCGGGTGCTGTGTCTGATATTTTCCCGGCCACCCACGAACGATTATTGGAAATTCAGTCGTTTCTGGGAGAGGACCGGGTGGAGATCATTGCCGCAGCCGTAAAGCGTAAAGGGACAAGGGCCTATCGAAAGGACATGGAATCCGCCATTTTAGAGACCATCCACCGTCGACCCTGCACTCCCGAGGATCTGGCATCTATACTGGGCACCCATATAAACGACATTAACAAATATCTTTCCGTTCTGGAAATGGAGGGCACCATTGAGTCCATGCGCCAGGAAAGAGGGGTTTTTTATCAGACCTGTAAGTAGTAACCAATCACGAAATAAACGATTATAACCCACATGTCCTGTCGGACATAACAAATATAGGGTCGTGGACCCGGAGCCAAATGGTATTATACCGCCGCCCCCCCGACGGGCAATGGTCCCGGACCGGAACTGTAGACAGCTCAATTGTCCGGTTCCCATTGCCCATCGGTGGGGCGGCTCTGCTGAGGTTACCTTGGAGGCTGCCTCTTCATATAAAAAGGACGTATTATGGACGAAGCAAAAGGATTCTGGGTGGATTTAAGGTCCGCCATCATGTTTATCACCATTTTGCCCGCAGGCAGGGGCAATACCTTTTCCCCCACGGGCATGATCCGGTTTTTTCCAGTGGTGGGTTTAATGGCAGGGCTATTGCTGGCCCTGGTGGATACTGTGGCCTCCCAGCTCTGGTCCCCGGCGGTGGTGGCTCTTTTGGATGTACTGTTGCTGGTGGGTGTGACAGGGGCCTTTCATCTGGACGGTCTTGGGGACGCGGCGGACGGCCTTTTCAGCCATCGATCCCGGGAGCGGGCATTGGAGATCATGAAGGACAGCCGTACCGGCATGATGGGCCTTGTGGCGATTTTCTGTGTGCTCTCCCTTAAAATAGCAGGAATTTATGCTGCAAAAACCGTGTGCACCGGAGGGGCTTTTCTGCTGTTATTGATCATGGTACCGGCCTATGCCAGGGGGGGAATGCTCTTTGGTATCCGGTATCTGCAGTACGGCAGACAAAACACCGGCACCGGGCATGATCTTTTTGAAAAACGACTTCCCCTGAAGGATTTTATCTGGATGGGCATACCGCTTTTTTTCTCCCTGTTTCTGGGTGCAAGGGGGCTTGTGCTTAATCTTTTTTTTGCCGTCACGGTTTTTATGATGCTGTGGTTTTACAAGAAAAAAATGGGATGTATCACCGGTGATATGCTGGGAGCCATGACCGAGGTTACCGAGGCCGTGCTGTTTCTGGGTGCCGGGATGTCAATATTTTAATTTAACAGGAGTTTTAAGATGATTACAGGCCATGGCGGCAATGTCCAGGCCCTGGCGCAGCGAAACGGCTGTACCGTGGATGAGATTACAGACATGAGCAGCAATATAAATCCCCTGGGTCCTCCGGAGGGAGTTGAGGCGTTCATCATAGAAAATATTCATAAAATACGTTCACTTCCCCAGGCCGATGCCCTGGACATGGTTAACGCCTTCAGTGCCTATTATCAGGTGGATGCCGGGCGAGTTATGGGTGGCAACGGTACCACCTGGTTTATTTATACCCTTCCCCGTGCATTGTCCTGGAAAAAGGTGCTCATTACCGGTCCCACCTATGCCGATTACAGGGATGGGTGCATCATGCACGATGCCGATTATGCCTTTTGCATGTCAACCGGGGACAATGGTTTTCAACCGGATCTTTCAACAATCTCTGCCATGGCAGACGATGTGGATGCCGTGATCATCTGCAACCCCAACAACCCCACCGGTACTCTGATTTCCGTTGAACAGATCATCAGCCTTGTAACAGATCATCCAGATACCTGGTTTGTGGTGGATGAATCCTATCTTCCCTTTGTGGATGATGCGGAAAAGATTTCCCTTGTGGCTGAAACTCGCTTTCCCAACCTCATGGTACTTTCCTCCATGTCCAAGATATTCAGGATTCCAGGTCTTCGCACCGGGTATCTGTGCGCCGATCCCGGGGTGATTGAAAAACTGATGAACTTTTATCAGCCCTGGTCTGTGAATGCGCTTTCCCAGGCTGCCATTGTTCATATTCTGGAAAACCCGGAACACATTGCCCCGTTTCTTAAAACCACCCGGCAGTTTGTGATGACGGAAAGGCAGATTTTTTCCGAGGCCATGGCCCACATTGATGCGGTGAAACTCTATCCCTCAGACACCTATTTCATGCTGGCAGAACTCATGGGGAAGATGAATTCCACTGATGTGTGCCGCCTGGTGGGGGATGAACGGATTCTCATAAGAGACTGTGCCAATTTCCATGGGTTGTCTGACCGGTTTGTGCGCTTTTCCCTCAGGGATCGCAAGACCAACCTGCACCTTGCTCAAATTATGAAGCATGTGGTCTAAAAGATATTTTTTATATGAAAAGGCAGCCTCCAAGGCAACTTCAGCAGAGCCGCCCCCCCGATGGGCAATGGGAACCGGACAATTGAGCTGTCTACAGTTCCGGTCCGGGTCCATTGCCCGTCGGGGGGTGGCGGCATAATGCCATTTGGCTCCGCGTCTACGACCCATTATTCGTTATGTCGGCAGGCCGACATGATTGTTATACAAGGAATATAAATGAGTTTTGATACGAATCTGATTATCCTGCCCCTGGCCTTTGCTTTGGATCTTCTCCTGGGTGATCCCCGGTGGTTGCCCCATCCCATTGTGTGGATGGGCAATGCCATTTCCCGGTGTGAAAAAATATTTCGAAGATTGATTAAAAATGAATTGGTGGCCGGGTTTTTCTTTGCCCTGTTTCTCATTGCTGTCACCTGGGGTATTTCCTTTCTGGTGGTACGTCTCAGCTCGACAATTCATCCCGGCCTTGGTATCTTTGTGGAAATCGTTCTGCTTTATTACTGCTTTTCGGCAAGAACCCTGGAAAAGGAAGCCACCCTGGTGGGAAAAGCCCTTGAATCCGAAGGGATAGATGCGGGGCGAAAACAGGTCTCCATGATCGTGGGACGGGAGGTAAATACCCTGGATGAAACCGGGGTGGTCAGTGCCGCCGTGGAGACCGTGGCGGAAAATTATGTGGACGGGTTTCTGTCTCCTCTTTTTTTCTATTTCCTGGGCGGGGTGCCCCTGGCCCTTACCTATAAAATGGTGAATACCCTGGATTCCATGGTGGGGTATAAAAATGAACGGTATCTGCTGTTCGGAAGGGTTGCAGCCCGCATTGACGATGTGGCCAATTATATTCCGGCCCGCCTGTCGGTTGTGATCATCTCCCTTGGGGCCTTTTTGCTGTCCCGTAAACGGGGCAAACGGGTATTTTCAACGGCCATAAAAGAAGGGCGAAGCCACAAGAGTCCCAATGCCGGATACCCCGAAGCCGCCTTTGCAGGAGCTTTGGCCGTTAAATTGGGTGGTCCCAACTATTACCATGGCATTCTGGTGGAAAAGCCTTTTATCGGTACCAGATTTGCCCGGCCCGGACTTGATAAGATAGCCATGGCCTGTGATCTCATGCTTGTCTCCTCTTTTCTGGCCATGGTGGTTTTTTGGGTGGGGCGGTTTGTGGCTGGGCTTATGTGAAAAAAGAGGGTAGGTGCTGGGTATTGGGTTCTGGGTATTGATGGAGTTGCTTTTTTGTGATTGGGTGTGGCAGGTGGGCACTGACATAGGGGGATTTTGATGGGAGATGAGTTGAAAAAGTTAGGTGGCATTGTTAACGCCCCCGAATTTGTATTGCCGTGGCTGGATCGCTTTTATGAATCAGAAGAAATTGAAATGGCCCAGGCCATGGAACAGGAAAAAAAATCCATGGAATTTCTTGCCGGTTTTTTTCCCACAGGCCCGGAAGCCGTTGAGCGCTCTTATGTGCGGGGCGTTCTGGAAAAAGACGAGTTCGGGGATTATAAAATGGCTGATTTCCACACCCGGTACGACATTTGGGCCACCTTTGAAGGATTTAAGGATATTCCCGGGGAGGTTCGGGACCGGCTCAATACCTGGGAATTTGAGCATTATTGTGAAAATCATGACGCCTCGGTGGAAAAGGTCCGTAGGTATGGAGATCCCGATGCCGTTGATGCCACCACTCCCCGTTATCTGCTTTTAGATGAGGCACTGGGGGTTTTAGACGAGGTGGACAGGGTCTATCTGTGGCCCTGCAACTGCCGCTCCATGATTAACGGCTGCAAAAAGCCCGTTTATACCTGTCTGCGCTTTGACAATAACCGGAACATCGGGTTTGAAATCAGCCGGGAAAAAGCCCGGGAAATCGTGCGGGATGCCAATAAAAAGGGGCTGATGCAGTGCGGTGAATTTGGCAGGGACAAAAACGGAAAACGCACCGGTGCCATCTGCAACTGCTGTTCGGACTGCTGCTTTCCCCATCAGCTTTCCCGGGAAAAAAAGGCGGAAAAAATCTGGCCTTTCAGTCGTTATGTGGTCAGATATCAGCCGGAAAACTGCACCCTTTGCGGGGTGTGCAGCAGGCGCTGTCCCTTTGGCGCATTTGTTTTTGAGAAGAAAACCAGAGAAAAACCGGCAAGTTTGTCGCTGCTGACGGATCTTTGCCGGGGGTGTGGTCTCTGCGCCACAGCTTGTCCTGCCGGGGCAATTGAAATGGAATCTTTAATGAAATCAGGGGAACCCTTGAATGGTGATGTAAATTTCTGATTAATCACAAAAAATAAGGCCACGTTCAATGACAAATCAAACCCCAGAGGAAAAAGCACGGGAAGACATTGATAAAATGCTCAATTCTGCCGGATGGGTGGTGCAGTCAAAAAAGAAAGTGGACCTGTCTGCGGCAAAAGGTGTGGCGGTGCGGGAATACCATACATACAACGGGATTGACGGGGAGGCTAATGGCCATGGAAATTAAAAAAAAATGGCCCTTTAAAGTGGGCACGACCTCTTTTATTGACCCGGGACCCATCGTTGACAATGTAAAAAAACTGGGGCCGGTGTTTGACGAGATTGAGCTGCTTGTTTTTGAAAGTCTGCCCTTTATGACAAAAAATGGCCAGGTGCCGGTGCTGCCCCAGCCCCATGAGATACAGGTGCTGGAACGGCTTTCCCGGGAGCTTGGCGTGACTTATAATATCCATCTTCCCGTGGATGTCTCCCTGACATCGCCCTCTAAAAAGGAACGTATACTGGGGGTGGACACCATCAAACGGGTGGTGGAACTGTGTTCGCCCCTGGGCCCTTCCACCCATACCCTGCATCTGGAATTTACTCCGGTAAATGCTGATAAGGATAAAGCAGGATTGGAATTATGGCAGGATCGTGCCCTGGGAAGCCTTGAAACCCTTTGTCCCTTTTTGAATCATCCGTCTGATATTTCCATTGAAACCCTGGAATATCCTCCGGAATATTTATTTAAAGTCCTTGATAATATTGATGTGGATCTATGTATTGATGCCGGTCATTTGATTAAATATAATTATGATATCAAAGCATTGTTTGATCGGTATGGCCATCGGGTGCCCTTGATTCATCTCCATGGGGTGGATTTCTCCCATGAAAATCCCAGGGATCACCAGGGGCTTGATAAAACCCCCATGGATAGATTCCTGTCCACATTGGAGGTGTTAAAGCAGTTTCACGGGGTGGTCTCCCTTGAGGTGTTCAACCGGGCTAATCTTCAGGATTCCGTGAATTGTTTAAATCAGCTTTGATTCTATTGGGGATTCACAGGTTTAACGGGCTTTTGTTTTTTGGAGGAGAAGGGTTTATGGAAATTTCCGACTGGCTGGATGAAAGGGAAGAAGAGGGCGTGGACGTGTCTCAGATCCAATTGCCAACCAACATGGCTTTTGATGAAGAGCCCGATGAAATTGTTTTTTTCAAAGAGTTTCAGCCTTGTGGGTTTTTATGTACAGAGAATCATCCATTTTCTAAGGTTGAACGTTTTGGGAATTGGTATTATTGTAAAGGCCAAGATAAAAAAGCAGGCATTCATTCATCAAAAATGAAGTGGACGTTGTTTACAAAGAATAAAGACCTTGCTCTCCAGGTTGCGAAATCGCATATGGAATAAAGCCTGATCTTGGGTACAGGTACTTATCTTTACCCATGCAATGGATTTAACCCGCACGGATTAATATTACCATGCCTGAAAGGTTTAACAGACAACCTGTAAGCTAAACAAATGTTCGGGTTCAAAGCAGATCAAAATTTTTGTCTCAAGCTGTTATTCCATGGTATATTGATCAACAATACCAATGTTTCAGGTCAGATGGAAAGCATGCGTATCTGGTTTAAGGGTATGAGTCCGTACCGCCTTGACATGATAGAAACTTGAAAAATCATTTTTCCCCACAAATCCCATTTCCAGATTTACATACCAGCCGGAAATAAAGGTGCAGCGGTCGCTGCTCCATAAATAGGTCTGACGGGTGTCAAATATGGGTTCCAGGCAATGGCCCGTGCCCTGGGGCAGGGGAGACAGGATGGTGATGAGTTCCTCAATGGTGGGAAGACGCCAGGGGGAGGCGTTTTCATTTTTTCGGTTCAGTCCTGCAATGTAGTCATGGGCATCTTTCCAGTTCATGGGGTAGGGTGATCCCGATGTTTCCCACACAAGGCCAGTGGTATGGTCCAGCACCTGATCTGATCCCATCCTTTCAAAATTGTTTTTCAAAAAGACCTTTGGTGCCATGAGGGATGTCAGGTTGAAGCGTTCAGGTGCACTGCCTTCAAATGTTTTAATGGGGGTTTTTCGGGGGGGATCACAGGATATCTCCAGTGGCGGTTCATCCAGAAAATCCTCGGGAAGGGTACACATGAGTTCTTTTCTTTCCAGCCACAGGTGTTTTAATTTTTTCAATTCCATGGCCATTTCCCGGGTTGTCTGAAACCGTCGGGAGGGATCAGGGTGCATGGCTTTTTGAAAAAACATATCCCAGTGTTCATCCAGGTCATCGTTGTATGGGCTTGCCAATACCTTGTTATTTTCGGGCAATATGCCGGTGACCATGCGAAACAGCATCACCCCCATGGAGTAAAGATCACTGGTTTCGGTGGCGTGATCCGGATTTTTTTCCTGTTCCGGTGCCGCATAATAGGGTGAGCCCACCTTGACGCTGCCATGGACCTTCACCGTTTCTCCCCGAAGTTTGGATAAGCCGAAATCCCCGATTTTAACATCGTCAAGTTCGGTGAGCATGATATTGAAAGGTTTTATATCCCGGTGGATAATCCCTGACCAGTGCAGGCAGCCAAGACCATCCAGGATCTGCCGGGCATAATGAAAGGTTTTTTCAAGGCTTAAAATCCGTGTGGGCCGTTCGGTTTCCATGGATTCCCCCATCAACTGCCCCAGATTGTTGCAGTAAAAATCCATGGTGTAATACAATTTGCCATCTGATCGATCAAAATCAAACAGTTCCAGTATGTTGGGATGGCGAATTTTTGCCATGGTAATGGCTTCCTGGGTAAAAATAGCCTCCACGGCTTCCTGGCCCATCACAGATATCAAAAGTGGGTTGGGATCAAGGTATTTCATGGCTCCAATTTTTCCGGTGATCGGGTATTGGATTTTAAAAACCTTTCCCATGCCACCCTGGCCAAGCAACCCTGTGACATTGTATTTTCCGATTTTTTTCATGGTATTTTTTTGTCTCATTTGTGGATTGTAATGTGTGATTATCAAGCCTTTAAAATCAGGGTCGTAAATATCAGCCCTTTTCATGTAAATGTTTGAACAGACCTTATCTTTGAGTGTTTGGTGCTGTGTAGGCTGCAATGCTATGTGAGCAGATCAAAAACAGATGAAGATGGGGTGCTGACCGAATATTTATTTTGGATCAGGGTGATAATTTGTTGGCAAAGGATTCGGGCAGCCCTGCAGCAATGATTTTTTGCATGGTGACCTTATAAGGGTAGGGCACATATAATACCTCAATGGTGTGGGCTTTTGTGTTGTAGAGCAGCACTTTTGCGTCTTTGTTCGCCTCCCGGGGCTGCCCCACACTGCCAGCGTTGATGAGATATCGATGTTTTTTGTTGAGTATTTCAGCCCCCATGGGCAGGGGACGGCGGCAGAGTTGCCCCTGATCTTTGCATTCAATTATTTCCAGTTCATGGGTATGACCACAAAAGCAGATGGACTGGGCCAGTCCTGAAATTTTTCTGGCAAGGTGTTTGTCCGACAATTGAAAGGGATATAAAAAAGGAGATTGGGGTGGGACGCCATGTACAAATCGAAGGTTATCTTTCACCATGAATGTTTCAAAGGAATGTATGGTTTTGACGTGCGTTAAAAATAAATCCTTATGTGTTTTCACAACGGATTTGCGGGCTACGGGGTTGAACCAGTTAAGAAAACGGGGATATTTAATGACCATTTCGTGGTTGCCAAGAATGGATTCTACCTTTTCCCGGGCAAGCAGGGACATGACCTCGTTGGGGTTCGGGCCATATCCGATGTTATCTCCAAGGGAAATGATACGCCCCACAGACCTGGCACAGGAGTTAAGGCGTTCAAGGACAGCTGTCAGTGCTTCAAGGTTTCCATGAATGTCAGAAATAATGGCAATATTCACTTTTTATCCAGATCAAATTTGGGGGTTAATTTTACCCATTAATGCTATACCGGGTGTGTGGCAAAATCAAACAAAATGTTCCGGGGAGGGGGGCACAATATAGAATATTTGTTTTTGATTTTAATGGCTTTTACTGCCGAACCGGGAAAATGGGGATGTGTCCTTTAAAGGTGCCGATGAGCATCGATGATGGTCTCAAATTTGCCCCGGGTCAATCGGCGTAAATCTTCGGGGGCAAGTTCAATATCAAGCCCCCTGCGACCGGCACTGACATAAATGGTGGCAACGTCTTGAGCCGAGGCATCAATGATGGTGGGAAGACGCTTCTTTTGTCCCAGGGGGCTGACCCCGCCCAGTACATAGCCGGTGGAACGTTCCACCTCCGCCGGAGTGGCCATGGCTGCTTTTTTAGCGCCACAGGCTTTTGCCATGCGTTTCATGTTCAGCATGGCAGCAACCGGAATGATCCCCACGGCAAGGGCACCGGTGTCCAGACACACCACAAGGGTTTTAAACACCTGTTCTTCGGGCACTTTAAGTTTTAGAGCAGCTTCAATGCCATAGGCTTGGCTTGCGGGATCATGGGTATATTTATGTATGGTATGGGTAATCTTGGCTTTTTTTGCGGCATTGATACCAGGTGTCATAAAATATTTTTCCTTTCATATAACAGGCATGTCCTGGCGGACACAACGAATATTGGGTCGTAGACGTGGAGCCAAAAGGCATTATGCCACCGCCGCCCCCCCCCCGACGGGCAATGGTCCCGGACCGGAACTGTAGACAGCTCAATTGTCCGGTCCCTATTGCCCATCGGGGGGGGGGGCGGCTCTGCCGAGGTTGCCTTGGAGGCTGCCTTTTCATATAAATCCACATGGCTGTGAATACCAGCCACAACGCAAACTGAAACGCTTATCATTGCAGTGTTTTGGACGGAGTTTCTTATAAAAACATCTCCTGGGTGATGGTCGCACCGGGGGGGATATGAAGAAAAAATTCCGGGTCATGGGGACCATAAAGAAGCTGTTTGAAAAAACGCAGATCACTTGTCACCTCAGTCAGGGTTTTGCCAAAGAATGCGGCATTTTTATCTGCCTGGTCCCATATGGGGGCCATGTCCGTTCCCGGGGAGGTGATCAGGGCAAAATGACTGTAATGCTTCAGCTCTTCTTTCATGCCCCACTCTGACATTTTTTTTCCCATTTTGGGTATGTATTCCTGTTCCATAATGGCTAGGGGATCTTTTCTGTTTAAAATGGTCCCGGGGGTGAGATAATAGTGGGCAGTGCCCAGACCGATTCTGGATTTTCCCTTGCCCACAAATCCCAGAAAAAGATCCAGGCAGTCATGGACCCTTGGCACTATTAATGTGGCCCGGGGGGAATGGACACCCACCACTGCGTTGGAACAGAGTCCATAGCCTAAAACAATTTTGCCATACCGGTCTGAAATTTCATGAATCTTTTCCTGGAGAACCCCTGGAATTCTGGTGGGGGTTCGGTGAAGATCCGTATCCAGAAAGTACATGTCCGGCCCGTTATCATTGTTTATAAGGGAGGTGAATTCATGGAAAAGAGATCCACAGGCAATTACGGCATGGGGTGAGGTACTGGTTTCAGATGGATTCATCTGTTTTTGATCCCGTGGCACTGTTTTGCCGGTGGAAATCCCATGCTTGTGACAAAGCTGGTCATGAAATCCGGGGAGTCCGCCAGCTGGACATGTTCCATCTTGTCCAGGGCTGTCTCCAGAAAAAGTCGCTGAAAGCCATGGGTCAAAAGGATGGTACTGCCGTCAATGGAGGCATTTCCGCAAAATATCACTTTGTCTGCGGCATTGGGTGGAAGAAGGCCGATACGTTCCATGTTTGAAGGTTTCAGGTAATTACCAAATCCCCCTGCCACATAGATGCTGTCAAGATCGTCACAGGTGATTCCTCCTGTTTGAAGAATTATATCAATGCCCGTGCGAACTGCACCCTTGGCCAGCTGGATCTGACGGATGTCTTTCTGGGTAAGGTGGATGTCTTCTCCGTAGACAAAGGCCAGTTGATCGTCCAGGGCCACCACAGATGTGTTGTTTTCATCCTTGTCTGAGATTTTTCCAGATGGGTCCAGAATACCGGTGGACAAAAGGGCTGCAATAAAATCCACAATTCCGCTGCCGCATACGCCTTTTACCTTGCCACCGCCAATGGTCTGGAATTTCAGCTCGCCGTTGACAACCTCTACTTTTTCCACAGCTCCGTCTGTGGCCCGCATTCCCGTGGAAAGCCCCATACCTTCAAAGGCCGGGCCTGCGGCGGTGGAGGTGGTAAAACGTTGACCTTTTACGTTAAGGCACATTTCTCCGTTGGTGCCCATGTCAATGTAGAGAATGGATTTACTGTCATCAAAAAAATCAGGACATAAAATCAGTCCTGCGGTGATGTCTGTTCCCACAAAGGCATGCATCACCGGTGGCAGGTACACCCGGGCAGCCTTGTTCACTTTAAGCCCGAACTGGGCTGCCGGGTAGGTGGTGCTCCCCTTGATGTCAAAGGTAAAAGGCACCCGCCCCAGAGGAGTGGGATCTATTTTTGCCGCCAGCTGCAGCATGGTGGTGTTGGCACCGATGGTGACATCCACGATTTCATCGGGGTGGGTCTGGGTGGTTTTGCAGGCCTGGGCAAGGAGTACGTTTAATTTATTCTGCACCAGATCTCCCATTTCATCAAGGCCCTCCGGGGTTTCAGCGTACTGGATGCGGGTGAGTACATCATGGCCGTGGACCACCTGGGGATTAAGGCTTGAACCCGAGGTAAGGATTTCACCGGTTTCAAGACAGACAAGGGAAATCACCATGGTGGTGGTGCCGATGTCAATGGCAAGTCCCTTTGGCGTGTAATGGGGAAGCCAGGTATCAAGATGTATTTTGTCGGTTGCTCTGTCATGGACCAGAAAAATCTTTTCCTGCTCTTTAATCAACTGAACGGCTGGCAGACCATCCTTCTGGTTGATCAGGTTGTTTTGAAGCAGGATGCGTCCCTGGTTGCGATCATCTTTATCGTATACAAAATTATCTTCCAGCCGGATGGTGATATTTTTTTGAGCAATGGCCTGGCAGGCCAGTCGCAGACCCTTTTTGTCATCCGTGTCTGAAATGTCCTCATGGGGGGTGGATGGCACATGTTCCGGGGGATCTACCCAAACCTTGCATGCCCCGCAAACGCCCTGTCCGCCACAGGGGGTTTCAATGGCGATGCCCGCCCGTTCCAGACCATCATGGATGGTCTCTCCATGGTTCATTTCCACTGTCACCCCGATGGGTTCCACATATATGGTTATCATAAATCATTACCTTTAAGCCGTGAAACCCAAATACTCATATTCAGGAAATACGCCTTGCTTCCGGCAAAAAATCAGCCATTTGTTAAAATATTGAGCCTGGCTCCACTTTCAAAATAGCATAAAAATAATGATTTGATTGAAACTGTCAATGTTTTTCAGGGCCCGGGCCGTTTTTTTTCATGTGGCAAAGGCGTTTGAGTTGATACCGGATGAAGTCGCCCGGCGGATTACCAAAACGTACCCCTTCCCAAATGGCCCATGTCGTTAACAAAGCCCACTTTAATAAGTCCTGTTTCGGTTAAAAACAGGACCTTTTTTATGCTTATCTAGTTTCAAAAATGTAATATATAAATATTTTATTTCAATATTGTTCTATATCTATAGATGTCCGGTGAATAAATGATATATTATTTGTTAGTATCTGAATATTTTGATAAATAAAAAGCAATTATATTAAATGTTTATCTTTTTTTATGATTGTATTTTAAATATATGGCACACAAAGTGCTTGTGATTAAATGGCATGGGAACGAATCAACCCCATCACTGAATACGCATTGGTATATTGATATTTTATAGCTTACTTTGAAAGGAGATAAATGCCATGAAAAAGATTGAAGTGATCATTAAGCCCTTTAAACTCGATGAGGTGAAAGAGGCATTGAATGCATTGGGGATAACGGGCATGACCTTGTCCGAGGTAAAAGGGTTTGGCCGCCAGAAGGGGCACACAGAGATTTATCGTGGGGCAGAGTACCAGGTGGATTTTGTACCCAAGATTAAATTGTCCATCGTGGTGGAAGCGGATATGTCGGAAAAAGTGGTGGAAACCATTTTAAAAACAGCGGGCACCGGAAAGATAGGGGATGGTAAGATTTTTGTCCTTCCTGTGGAAGAGGCCATCCGCATTCGTACCGGAGAGAAGGGTGGATCGGCCATTTAAATCTTTTGCAGTGCTTTTTTTAAATTAAACAATCCAGATTGGAACGGAGAAAAATAATGAAATCCCTTATTCTTGCAGCAGGTATTACCGTTTTTATGACAATGAATGGATGGGCCGCAGATGATGCACCAACGGCGTTGACAAACAAGGCAGCCATTGATCTGGTTCAAACCCATGCCAATTATCTGTGGACCCTGGTGGCGGCCACTCTGGTGTTTTTCATGCAGGCTGGGTTTGCCATGGTGGAGGCCGGATTTACCCGGGCCAAGAACGCCATCAATATAATGATGAAAAACCTCATGGACTTTTCCGTGGGAACCCTGGCCTACTGGGCCATCGGATTCGGGTTGATGTTCGGGACCAACGCCAGTGGCTTTTTGGGCAGCAGCGGTTTTTTCTTAAGCGATTTTACCCTGGATGGTGATCCCTGGGTGCTGGCCTTCTGGATGTTCCAGGTGGTATTTGCGGCCACGGCTGCCACCATCGTGTCCGGTGCCATGGCTGAACGGACAAAATTTTCCGCCTATCTGGTGTACAGTTTTTTTGTCAGTGCCTTGATTTATCCCATTTTCGGCAGCTGGGCCTGGGGAAGTCTGTTCCATGGTAATGGCTGGCTTGAAAACCTGGGATTCATTGATTTTGCTGGTTCCACAGTGGTGCATTCCGTGGGTGGCTGGGTGGCACTGGCCGGTGCCATGGTGCTGGGACCACGGCTTGGTAAATATACCAAAGATGGCGGCATCCGACCCATCCTGGGCCATAATATCCCCCTGGCATCCCTTGGCGTGTTCATCTTGTGGGTGGGCTGGTTTGGGTTTAACCCCGGTTCCACCACCACCGCCGATACAAGCATTGCCATGATATTTGTAAACACCAATATGGCGGCGGCCACCGGCGCTGTTGTGGCCATGATCATCTCCTGGATAAAGCTTGGAAAACCTGAGGTTGGCATGAGTCTCAATGGCGCCCTGGCAGGTCTTGTGGGGATCACCGCCGGATGTGCCAATGTTACCCCTGGCAGTTCTGTCATCATTGGTGCCGTGGCCGGAGTTCTGGTTGTCTTTTCGGTCCTGTTTTTTGATAAAATTAAAATTGATGATCCCGTGGGTGCGGTATCCGTTCATGGTGTATGTGGTGCCTGGGGAACCCTTGCCGCCGGTCTTTTTAACATAGGTGGATGTACCGTGGGTATTGTGACCACCCAGCTCATCGGCATGGGTGCCTGTTTTGCCTGGGCTTTTGGTTTGGGCTTCATCATGTTTAAAATCATTGCCGCCACCATGGGACTCCGGGTCTCTGCCGAAGAGGAACTTGAAGGCTTGGATTTTGTGGAACATGGTGGAAATGCTTACCCCGATTTTAAATTGTAATCCCATACATTGAAGGCTGAAGCCGGGGGTAAATGAACCCTGGCAATTGGTTTTATTGCTGCAAATAAAAGAGATTTTCCCGGCATGGTGTCCTGGGAAAATCTCTTTGTTTTTTGGTATTGACATAATCGTCCACCTTGTTTAAAAGGAGAACTTGTCCTCATTTTAATGGGAAAAAACCATGTCCATAATTTCCGCAGCCAGCCCTTTTTTTCTTTTATTTTTATCGACCCTGATACTTTCCATGGCAGGGTCCCTGCAAAATACTCTGTTGAGTGTCCGCATGAGTTATGCCGGGTGGGGTGAGCAGATCATTGCCATCACCATGTCGGGGTATTATGTGGGGATGATTCTTGGCTTTTTCATCTGTCAGGAGATTGTCAAAAGGGTGGGGCACATAAGAGCATTTACTGCCTTTGCCGCCACCACTGCCTTTATTGCAATTGCCCATGGTCTGTATGATCTGCCCCTTTTCTGGTTTGTCCTTAGGGTGTGCAGTGGCATCTGCATTGCCTCTTTATATATGGTGGTGGAAAGCTGGGTAAATGAACTGGTGGCCTCCGAGGTAAGGGGGCGGGTGCTTTCCCTTTATATGGTGGTTGTTTATTTTGGCAATGGCCTGGGGCAGATGATGCTTAATGTGGCCCCCATTAAAGAAAATATTTTGTTCATGATTTTGGGAATGCTCTTTTCTCTTTGCATTGTTCCCATTTCTTTGACCCGTGCCATTTATCCCCAACCTTTATCTGTGGTGCATTACAATCTTATAAAACTCCTGAGACTGGCACCCTTTGCCATGTTTGGCAGTTTTGTATCCGGTATGATCAATGGATCGTTTTATGTCATGGGCCCACTTTATGCCCTTGGTATTGGTCTTGACATTGCCCGGGTGACGATATTTATGACGGTTACCATCTGGGCCGGCCTTATATTCCAATGGCCCGTGGGCATTATTTCTGATCGGTTTGACCGGCTGGCCGTGTTGTCTGTACTTGGTTTTTTTACAGCGGCGATCTCTTCTGCCATTGCCTTTAGCGGTCATCTGGACTATGGTATCTTTTTAGGATTAACCGCGCTGTTTGGAGTTGTTTTTTCCATTTATCCCGTGGCAGTTGCCAGGGCCCAGGATAATATTGATACGGAAAACATCGTGCCCATCAGTGCTGCCCTGATTCTCTGTTACAGTGTGGGGTCCGGCATTGGTCCGGTTGTTTCTTCTGCTGTTATGAAGGCCACGACACCTTCGGGATTGTATATCTTTTGTGTGTTGTGCGCTGCGCTCCTTGGATCTACTGCCCTTTACTTCAGGAGGCATCTGAGTGTGGATACTCAGGATCTGTCTACCTATGTGCCCATGCCCCGAAAATCACCAATTATCAGCTCTTTGCACCCTGAGTATTATGAGGATGATGGGCAGGAGTAATTTTGATTTTGTGATTAAACCCGCTTTTGGTCATGCTGGATTTTGGGGCTTCTGCAGGTCTGGCGGGTTCCATTTCTGGAAGAAAGGAGGCTTTTTTTGATGAGAACAATACGTCTGGAAATTGCTGCCGGTTTATTTCGGCTTACCATGGTTGCATCAATGGCAATGGCTTTGTGTGTACTGGTTTGTTTGCTTATATGCCCCTTTACCGCCTGGGGAGATGTCGGTGGAAAGATGGAGGTCTTTGTCAGTATTGCGCCCCAGGCTTACTTTGTACAGCGCATCGGCGGGGACCGGCTTGACGTGTCTGTGCTGGTGCCACCTGGCAAGAGTCCTGCCACCTATGCCCCGTCATCGGAGCAGATGGTAAAACTGTCCAGGGCTTCACTTCTGTTCACCGTGGGAGTTCCCTTTGAATCAACCCTGATACCCAAAATAAAAGCCATGGCTCCGGGGCTTGATATTGTGGATACCCGGCGGGGCATTTCTCTGCGCACCTTTGAGGACAGCGGGGAACTTAACCATGATGCCACAGACAACCACGAATCAGAACAGACACACTCCCATGGTAGAGAAACCATTGATCCTCATATCTGGATGAGCCCAAAGCTGGTCAAACAACAGGCAGGGACCATGTGTGATGCCCTTTGTGCCCTGGCCCCGGCTGATGCGTCTTTTTTTAAAGATAATCTGGAGTCCTTTGGGCGGGATCTTGATTCTCTGGATAAAAAGATTGCCAAGGTACTTCTTCCCCTACGGGGCCAAACCCTTTTTGTGTTTCATCCAGTGTTTGGTTATTTTGCCGATGCCTATGGATTAAAACAGTTGGCGGTGGAGCGGGGGGGGAAAACCCCCAAGGGAAAGGATCTGGTGTCTTTTATACAGCTGGCCCGGGAACATCAGGTGCGGGTGATCTTTGTACAGCCACAGTTTGACCAGCGGGTGGCAGCTAAGATTGCCTCTGCCATTGGGGGTGCAGTGGTTCCCCTGGACCCCCTGGCCCGGGATTACATGGAAAATCTTTCCCGCATGGCACAGGTCATTGAAACCTCCCTTGGGGACCATTGATTTTTTATTTTTTTTTCAAATTGTGGTTGTTTTTATGGGGCAGGGGAACCCCCAGAGTCTGGAGTTCCTCAAGTACCCATTCAACCATGGCAGTTAAACGACCTTCAATCACCGGGGTCAGCTCGGGATGAAGGGTGGATATGTCCTGGGGTTCGACACCCAGAATGACAGTTTCAGGGATATTGCCCATGAGCCTGCAAAGGCTTAATGCCTCCAGAAGATCCACCTGGTGCATGGAGTTTTTACCCAGAATTCTGTTGGGAATCTCCTCCCCCTCAAGGCGGTGGAAATCTCCGGGGTTACTCTTGTTGAGAATCGTGTCCACCACAATCAGCTTTTGTGCATGGGAGATGACCCCCAACAGATTGACCCCCAGCACCCCGCCATCCACAATGGTGACATGATCCGGGAAAACATAATCCTTTTCAAGCTGTTCTACGACTTTGATGCCAAACCCATCGTCGGAGTAAAGAATATTGCCTACCCCCAGTACCATGATTTGCGATTCCATTATATTCCCCTGTATTATTGCATTACAGCACAAAGCCCGGCCCATGTCATGGGCCGGGCTTTGAATTGTTTTGTTAACGTATAATATCTGGATGATTTATTTTCCGGGTCTTGTTAATCCAGTGCATTCAGATCCAGTTATATCGTTTGCAGCCAATGGCCTTAAATTACCTTTACCTTATACGTTTCGTTGGTGTGTGGATCAATTACATGCACCGCACAGGCAATGCATGGATCATAGGAATGAACGGTTCTTAAAACTTCCAGGGGTTTTGAGGCATCGGCAATGGGGGTGCCGATGAGGGAGCGTTCCACAGGCCCCTTGTTGCCCTTGGCATCCGCCGGGCCAAAATTCCATGTGGAGGGAACCACGTACTGATAATTTTTGATTTTACCACCTTCGATTTCTATCCAGTGGCCAAGAGCTCCCCGTGGGACATCGTTGAGCCCAAAGCCTTTTCCTTTGTCCGGCATGGTCCAGGACTGGTAGGTCTTTTTATCACCCTTGGAGATATTTGATTTCAGGGAATCAATCCAGCCGCCCATGGCATCTCCGATTATCTGGGTTTCAATACCCCTTGCTGCGGTTCTTCCCAAGGTGGAAAACAGGGCTTCGGCACCCACACCAAGGGTCTTTAAAACACCATCCACGGCTTTTCTGGTGGTGGGATCCTCCTTGCCATAGGCCATCAATACCCTTGCAAGGGGGCCTACCTCTGCTGCAAGGCCATCGTATCGAGGGGCCTTTATCCAGCTATACTGCTTTTCTGTATTATAGTGGGTTTCTCCCTGGATGGGCTTGGTCTCTCCGTTGTAGGGATGTTTTGCAGTTCCTTTTTCATACCATCCCCGGGTGACATCCTCTGTTATTTTATCGGTATTCATGGTCTCAACTTCAAGTCCCTTGCGGATGAAGCCTGCGGGCATGAGTTTTTCTTTTTCCGCCGGATCATTGGCAAAATCACCATAGGAAAGGAAGGCGTTATTGTTGCCGCCAATGGCACCCCAGTCCTTGTAGAAGGATGCCACTGCCAGGAGATCCGGGATATAAATTTGATCTATGAACTCACAGGTTTCCTTCCAGATGGATTCAAACTCGGCAATGCGGCTGACATTAAGGTCTGCCACAGAGGTGACGCCACCCACCACCAAAAACTGGGGATGGGGATTTTTGCCGCCGAAGATGGCGTGCATGCGGGCGGCTTTTGCCTGGAGCTGCAGGGCTTCCAGATAGTGGGCTGTGGCCAGCAGGTTGGCCTCCGGTGGCATTACATAGGCGGAATGGCCCCAGTATCCATTGTTGAAGGGACCCAGCTGGCCGCTGGAAACAAAGGTTTTGAGTTTTTCCTGGACACTTTTAAAATATTCGCTTTTCTGGTGACGTCCACTGACATTGCTGGAAAGGGTTGCCGTTTTGACAGGATCTGCACTTAATGCGCTGACAATGTCCACCCAGTCCAGTGCGTGTAGATGATAAAAATGAACCAGATGATCGTGCTGGAACTGGGCACCGTGCATTAAATTACGAATAAGACGTGCATTTTCAGGGATGGTGATATTGCAGGCATCTTCCACGGCTTTCACCGAGGCAAGGGCATGGACATAGGTACATACACCGCAGGAACGCTGCACAAAATGGTGGGCATCCCGAGGGTCTCTGCCTTTAAGCATCATTTCAATTCCCCGGAACATCTGGCCGGAACACCAGGCATCTTTCACCTTTCCATTTTCAACTTCCACCTCTATTTTCAGGTGGCCTTCAAGCCGGGTGATAGGATCAATTACAATTCTTTTACCCATAATATTATCCTCTATATAATAAAAAATTCTCAGCTGTTTACAACAAAATTGTTTTTTACAGGGATTCAACCGTTTTTGATTTACCGTTTCATCATGGCACCATATAAAAAACAGGTGAGTCTGGATTCATTAAACAGTAAATCAATGTGGTTGAATGTCCTTATCCCTCTTCGTAGAACGGTGTCATGGCATCCCAGAAGTCGGGCTCACTGCAACCAATGCAGGGGTGCCCCGCCTGGATGGGAAAGCTGGTACCGTTATTAAATTTTGCTGTGGGACAATTATTATAGGTTTCAGGTCCTCTGCATCCCATTTTGTAGAGACAATACCCCATTTCCGCCTCCTTGGAGCCGAATTCTTCAACAAATTCGTCGTTTTCAAAATGCGGCAGTCTGGGACAGCGATCGTGGACGGTGTCTGCATAGGCGAACAGGGGGCGGCCCAGCTCGTCCAGTTCAATCTTTTCCTTGTTGAGATATTTCACAATGGTTGACAGCAGATTCAGCGGGTTGGGGGGGCATCCCGGCAGATTGATGGTGGCAACGCCGATGGCATCTTTTACCCCTTTATACCCACCGGGGTTGGGAGCAGCTGCCGGAATACCGCCATAGGCAGCGCAGGTACCAAGAGCGATGGTGGCAGCAGCCCTGGGAATAATGGATTTGGCAATTTCAAGAAAAGTTTTGTCCGCTACTTTGCCATAGGAGCCATTAAATTTTGTGGCTATGGAGCCTTCCACAACGCAGACAAATTTTCCATCGTATTTTTCAACGGCATCGTGCAGGGATTTTTCTGCCTGGTGTCCCGCAGCGGCCATGATAGTTTCGTGGTATTCCACCGAGATGACTTCAAGAATGATGGCTCCTACATTGGGGGTCCTTAAAAAGGCTTCGGAGCATCCGGTACATTCAGCAAAATGCAGCCAGATTACCGGTGGACGGGGGGCGGACGCAGCCGTTTCGATGGCCTTTACCACCTGGGCAGTGCAGGATATCGACAGACCCATGGATGCGGTAAGTGCAGTGCAGTACTTTAAAAAAGCGCGTCTGGAAACCCCTTTTTTTTCCAGATTTTCATAAAATTGCCGGTTCTCATGTTCTTTTTCCATAGCACCTCCTTGATGCAGTTCAGGTTATAAGTTCGGCATGGGCCTTGTGGGAGAGGCCATCTGTATTCTTCAGAGATTCCTGATTAAGAAAGAAAGCTGTTTCAGGAGTCTGTTGTGGAGTCGGGATACTATTTTATAAAAAAGCAGGTACTGGGTTTTGGATGTTGGCTATTAACAACAACTGTTTTTTCAATATTTGCTGTGTCCGCTGGGATATGCCCTTTATATGCAAAGATGCCGATGGCAGAACCCCCCATCGGGCACCGATCCGGCCCATTCGGAGGCAAAGAAGATCAGACCTTTTGCCCTTTTGATTGTAATGAATGGCAGGTTGAGTATTCAGATGCTGAAAACATGGGGAGGATCATTGTGGTAAAATTATCTCCTTAAATTTTGGATAAGTATATGTGCAGTATGTCTCTCATTCATTCTTTTCATGAGTCGTAAGCTCCCCTTTCTTATACCACATGAGCTGCTTTAATTTTTTATTGGCCAAATCATGTGGTGGCAAATTAAAAAAAAGTTATGATTGACGAGCTCATTCAAGGAGACTTCTTGCTAACTTCGTAATTGTTTATACGATGTTTGTCAATCAAAAACTGTAACACTTTCTAATTTGTGTGGGATTTCAGGTTTGTATACAGCTGTGATGACCCTGAAAAAAGGGGTTTAATCACATCCGTTGCCGCTGGCTTTGGCCTGTCAATTGTTATGGCCGGCAGATGTGATAAGTACCCCGAAAAGAGGACGACATACAGCCCACTGTTTTTCCTTTGAACCTGTCTTGGCATATCCATTAAACTTGAATATTTATCCATCCTTTGATATTCATAAACTTTGGAAATTTGGGTATCCTTAAGATATTTGTCGCTTTGGATCTGCTGGATCAAGTTCCGTGGCTCAGGATAATACCCCGAGTGCGGTAAATCCGATTTTACCTTGTGATAATTATCCAGGGGATACCACTGATTGCCGTTGGTTTATCCATGGTCCAGGGAAACAGCAGATGGGAACGTCGTCGTCAACCAGGAATCATGTAAGGGTGTAAGGATAAAAAAGACAATGACCTTTGTAAAATCAAGACAAAAGACCCGGCAGATAATGGTTGGCAGTGTTCCCGTGGGGAATGGTGCCCCCGTTGCCGTGCAGTCCATGACCAATACCCCCACCCAGGATGTGGCTGCCACCGTGGCCCAGATCGTGGGTTTAACCCGGGCAGGGTGTGAGATTATCCGGGTGGCGGTGCCTGACATGGAAGCGGCCCTGGCTATTCAAAAAATAAAAAAGCAGATTGAGATTCCGCTCATTGCAGATATTCACTTTGATTATCGGCTGGCCATGGCTGCCGCCGATGCCGGGGCCAATGCCCTGAGAATAAATCCTGGAAACATCGGTGCCCGTTACAAGGTGAAAGCTGTGGCAGACTGTGCAAAGGCCTTGGGTATTCCCATCCGGGTGGGGGTGAATGCAGGCTCCCTGGAAAAGGAGATTCTGGCAGATATGGGTCCCACCGCCGAGGCCATGGTGGAAAGTGCCCTTAAAAATATTGCCATACTGGAAGATCTTGATTTTAATGATATTAAGATATCTTTAAAGGCCTCGGATGTGGAACGGACGGTGCAGGCCTACCGGTTGCTTTCAAGGCGGTGTGATGTGCCCCTGCACGTGGGGGTCACCGAGGCCGGGGGGCTCTTTGCAGGCATTACCAAATCGGCCCTTGGCATCGGCATGCTGCTGGCAGAGGGCATCGGTGATACCATACGAGTGTCCCTTACACGTGATCCAGTTGAGGAAATCCGTGTGGGCTGGGAAATTCTGCGTGCGCTTAAGATTCGAAAACGGGGGCCGGAGATCATATCCTGTCCCACCTGCGGCAGATGTAAAATTAATCTGTTTGACATTGCAAGGACGGTGGAGGATGCCCTTCTTGACTGCACAACGGACATAAAGGTGGCCATCATGGGATGTGTGGTCAACGGACCCGGGGAGGCAAAGGAGGCCGACATCGGCATTGCCGGTGGCGATGGCCTGGGCATCCTTTTCAAAAAGGGAAAACTCATCAGAAAAGTGAACCAGGACCGCCTTGTGGATGTCCTGCTTGACGAAATAAAACAATACGAATCAGAATCTAAATTATCTGGAGGAATGTAAATGGGGAAAAAGGTTACAACAGCAATTACGCCAACAAGAGAGGAAGACTATCCGATGTGGTATCAGGAGGTGGTTAAAGCCTCTGAAATGGCCGAAAAATCCCCTGTGAGGGGATGTATGGTCATTCGTCCATGGGGATATACCCTGTGGGAAAACATTTCCTCCCAGTTGGATGAAATGTTCAAGGAAACTGGCGTTAAGAATGCCTATTTCCCTTTGTTTATTCCATTGAGTTATCTGGAAAAAGAGGCCGAACATGTGGAGGGCTTTGCCAAGGAATGTGCCGTTGTTACCCACCACAAGCTGGAGCAGGGAGAAAATGGAAAACTGGTACCCGCAGGTGAACTTGCAGAGCCTCTGATTGTTCGACCCACCTCGGAGACCATCATCGGAGAATCTATGTCAAAGTGGGTGTCAAGCTACCGGGATTTGCCGGTGCTGCTCAACCAGTGGGCCAACGTGGTCCGGTGGGAGATGCGAACCCGAATTTTTTTGAGAACCAGTGAGTTCCTCTGGCAGGAAGGGCACACGGCCCATGCCACGGAAGAAGAGGCCCGGGAACGGACCTTGATGATGCTTAATGTGTACACCAAGTTTGTGGAAGAATGCCTTGCCATGCCCGTGGTCCAGGGCAGCAAGACCCCATCGGAACGATTTCCGGGGGCCGTTGATACCATGTGTATTGAAGGTATGATGCAGGACAAAAAGGCGCTCCAGGCAGGAACTTCTCATTTTCTGGGACAGAATTTTGCAAAGGGTTCGGATATAAAATTTCAGAATGCCGACAAAGAAGAGCAATATGCCTGGACCACCTCCTGGGGGGTCTCCACACGCATGATCGGTGGCATGATCATGACCCATGGTGATGATGATGGGGTAATCATGCCCCCCCGGGTGGCCCCTGCCCATGTGGTGCTGCTGCCGATTTTCAGAAATGATGAAGAACGCACCGATGTCATGGCCTACACCGAAGATCTGGCAACGGCCCTGCGGAGTATTCGTTACCATGGCAGAAAAATTGTGGTGGAAATTGATAGCAGAGACACCGGTGGAGCCAGGGGATGGGAGTGGGTTAAGAAAGGTATTCCCTTAAGGGCTGAAATCGGACCCAAGGATATGGCCAATGATTCGGTTTTTCTGGGACGAAGGGATAAGACCCCCAGGGAAAAAACCGGGATAAAAAAGGATGCGTTGCTTGGAGGACTTTGTGAACTGTTGGACGAGATTCAGGATACATATTTTCAGCGGGCCAAGGCCTTCATGGCTGCCAATACCCTGGAAATTGATGACAACAGGGCATTTTATGAGTTCTATAAACCCAGAAACGGCATCCACGGCGGGTTTGCAATGTCCCACTGGTGTGGCAATGATGCCTGTGAGGCCAAGATTAAAGAGGATCTTTCCGTGACCATCCGGTGCATTCCCTTTGATTCTCCCATACAAAAGGGTGAGTGCATTTGCTGTGGCAAGCCCAGTAATAAACGTGTGCTGTTCTCCAAGGCTTATTAACGAAAAAAAGGGATTTGTTCACAACATCGGCCAGCAGTCATAATTGTTGGCCCAATGGGGGGTGGAGTCAACAATACAGGTCTGCCCCCATCCGGAATGGAAGGTGTTGTGATCAGGCCTGAAAAAAGGTTCACCGTCCTATGATTAGAATCACCGATATAATTGATATTATTATGGAATATAATCCCGATGCAGATTTGGCTCTCATTGATAAGGCCTATATTTACTCGGCCCGGGTCCATGATGGTCATGTGCGCCTGTCCGGTGAACCTTATCTTTCTCATCCCCTGGAGGTGGCGGCCATTCTGGCCCATATGAAACTGGATGTGGAGAGTATTGCAGCAGGCCTTCTACATGATGTCATTGAAGATACCCATGCCACTCGGGAAGAAATCCAGGAGGTTTTTGGCCCGGGTATCGCCCACATTGTTGCCGGGGTGACAAGCCTGTCTTTGCTTACCGTATCAGACAGAGTGGTGCAGCAGGCCGAAAGTCTTCGAAAGATGATTCTTGCCATGGCCGATGATATTCGGGTGGTTTTGATCAAGCTTGCCGACAGGCTTCATAATATGAGAACCCTGAAGTACCATGAAAACCATGAAACCCGGGTGATGATTTCCCGGGAAACCCTTGATATTTATGCCCCCATTGCCTCCCGCCTGGGGATTTTCTGGATCAAGCAGGAGTTGGAGGATATTGCGTTTTACCACAGCCTTCCGGAGGAGTACGCTGCCATTGATGCTCTGGTGAACCGGGCCAAGGAAGAAAAAGAAAATTACATTGAAGAGGTAAAGAAAAAACTTACGGAAAAACTGGTCTCAGAGGGCATAAAAAATATGTCTATAAAGGGACGTTTCAAGCAGCATTACAGTATTTATCAGAAGATGATATCCCAGAATCTGCCCTTTGATCAGGTTTATGATATCATTGCCTTTCGGGTGATCCTTGATCGAAAATCCCAGTGTTATCAGGCCATGGGCATTATTCATGATATGTGGAAGCCCATTCATTACAAGTTTAAGGATTACATTGGGGTACCCAAGCCCAATCTGTACCAGTCGTTACATACCACGGTTATGGGCCCCCGGGGGCAGCGGGTGGAGATTCAGCTTCGCACCTGGGAAATGGACAGCATTGCCGAATCGGGGATTGCAGCCCACTGGAGTTATAAGGAGGGGGCCGCCATTGATGAAAAGACGGGAAAAACATTTGCCTGGCTTAGAAATCTGGTGGAGAACCAGGAAGAGGCGTCAGATCCGGATGAGTTTCTGGAAAACGTTAAAATAGATCTTTACCCCAATGAAATTTATGTCTTCACCCCCGGTGGAGATATCCGCACTCTGCCCAAGGGAGCCACTCCGGTGGATTTTGCCTATCAGATTCATACGGAGGTCGGAGAGCAGTGTACCGGTGCCCGGGTGAACGGCAGGCTGGTGCCCCTGGCTCAACCTCTGGAAACAGGTAATACCGTGAGCATTATCACCACCAAAGGGCACCATCCCAGTGCGGACTGGCTCAATTTTGTAAAAACAGTGAAAGCCCGAACCAAGATCCGTCACTGGATTAAAACTCAGGAAAAGGAGCGCAGCATTACCCTTGGCCGGGAAATGTGTGAAAAACTTTTCCGGAAAAAGAATCTAAGTTTTAATTCCCTTGTGAAATCTGGTGAGGTGCTGCAGGCTGCAGAAGCCTTTGGGTTTAAGCTTGTTGAGGATCTCATCGCCCAGGTGGGGTTTGGGAAAATTACCCCCCTTCAGATCCTGCATAAAACTCTCCCCGATGAAGAAAAGGAAAAAGAAGATAATAAATCGGCATTTCTGGATAGGGGACTGGATGGAAAAAGCAGACGAAGAAGCCGGGAAGGCATTGTGGTCAAGGGGCTTGATGATATTCTGGTGAAATTTTCAAAGTGCTGTAATCCGCTGCCGGGGGATGCCATTGTGGGGTTTATTACCCAGGGGCAGGGGGTGGCAGTGCATCGGAAAAATTGCGTGAATACCCTGAAAATGAGTCCGGAGAGGAAAATAGAGGTTCAGTGGAGCGAAGATTATACTGAATCTTACCCGGTGAGGATAAGAATTCGCTCCACTGACAGATCGGGGCTTCTGGCCGATGTGGCGTTAACCATTTCAAGGGCCAAGGCCAATATTATCAACGCCCACACGGAAACAAGTGATGATGGGGTCGTTAACAGTTATTTTACCATTGCCGTGGAAAGCACTGCACAATTGGGTAAAATAATATCGGATCTAAAACGGGTTAAACATGTTAAAGCAGTAAAACGTGTGGTCATTACCGATTAGGGTGCTTTAACCACGTGGCCTGCCTTGATACAGCTGGTACATACATCAATTTTTTTTACCTGTCCTTCATAAAGGGCTCTCACCCGCTGCAGGTTGGGGTTGAAACGACGTTTGTTAATGTTATGGGCATGGCTGACATTGTTTCCAACCATGGGTTTCTTGCCGCATATCTTACATTCTTTAGACATTCTTGTCTTTCTCCTTATTGAAAATAATTACCGGAAGTTTCAAAACACATTCCTATACAACAAAAAGAGCGGGATGTAAACAAAAAGCAGGTTTTAAAAAAGCAATTCTGATCTTGCCTCAGAAAATTTCAGGGGTTGTAACCCCCGGACAGGCAAAATCAGTATTGCTTTGTTTCCACACTATTCCTGATTGATTTTTTCCTTGCAAAGGGGGATCTTTTTTAATGCCATTTTTCCGGATGGCGTGTCCGGATACATGGCAAATAATGATTCATATCGTTTTAATGCGGCCCTGTACTGCTTTGTTTTGAAATAATAATTCGCCACATAGGCCTCGTGCCCCGCCAGACTTTCCATGCACCTTTGAATTTTTTTTCTGGCTTTGGCACTCAGGTTGTTCTGGGGAAATCGGTCAATCAGGCGTTGAAATTCGGCCATGGCCTTGGCAGCAGGGGTCTGATCTTTGTCCGCAGAACGGATTTTGTTGTACCAGCACATCCCAATGCGATAGATGACAAAGGGGATGGCTTCATTTCGGGGATGCAGATTTTCAAACTCCTGGTAGGCGGGTATGGCCTCTTCGTAGGCCTCCAGTTTGTAGTGGGAGTCGGCAATCTTAAGCTCTGCCAGGATGGCATACTTGCTGAATGGGTACCAGTCCCTCAGGGTGGTAAAGGAGCGTATGGCATCACGGTAGTCTGCATTTCTGTAGGCCAGGGTACCCTCCTTTACCAGGGTTTCCGCACTTTTTTCCATTTCCCGGTTGGATTCCTTGAACCATGAACACCCGGGAAAGGAGAAAAAAACAACGGCTATGGTCACGATGGCAGCAATTCTGACAACGACGGCACGTCTCATTTTGCATCCTTGAGATTTTCAATGAAGTGCTCGGCAGACATGGCTGCAATGGCACCATCACCCACGGCGGTGGCGATCTGTTTAAGGGGAGTGGTTCTGACATCCCCTGCGGCATAGACACCGGGAACAGAGGTTTCCATGTGTGCATCGGTGATGATAAATCCCCCGTCATCCATGTTCACACTTCCCTTTGCATAGGCGGTATTGGGGGTGGTTCCCACCCAGATGAAACAGCCGTCAGCTTTAATGGTTGTCTGTTCATTGGATTTCAGATTTTTAACATGGACATTTTCAACATTGAAAAAACCGTCCATACCCGTTACAACGGAATCCCACACCATTTCGATTTTGTCATTTTTAAGGGCGCGTTCCTGCAGTACTTTGGTGGCCCTCAGTTCGTCCCGACGATGTACCAGATATACCTTGCTGGCAAATTTGGTCAGATAAATGGACTCCTGCACCGCCGTGTCACCGCCGCCTACTGCCACAAGTACCTTGTCCCGGAAAAAGGGAGCATCACAGGTGGCACAGAAGGAGACCCCTTTGCCCATGAATTTGGCTTCACCCACATCAAGTTTTCTGGGGGATGCCCCCGATGCAATGATCACTGCCCGGGCTGTGACGGTTTTGCCACTTGTAAGGTGAATCTTTTTTTCATCCGGGGTCAGAGTCAGTGAGGCGATCTCATCAGATTCAATGGTCAATCCCAGATTTTTAGCCTGGGTGACCATCTGTTCTCCCAGATCATATCCGGTAATTCCCTCTGGAAAGCCTGGATAATTTTCCACCCAGTCGGTGACGATTACCTGTCCACCAGGGGATGCTTTTTCAAAAAGAATGCTATTGAGCCTGGCCCTTGAAGCATACATTCCTGCGGTGAGTCCTGCCGGTCCGCCGCCGATGATAACCACATCATAATCTGTGCTGATCATTATCCCTCCTGCAGAACACCTTTTATGGTTTCCTTGAGTTTGCCCTTGGCAACCATGCCGGTGATCTGTTCGGCCACCTCGCCGTTTTTAAAGAAAATCAGGGTGGGAATGGCTTTGATACCGTATTTGCTGGGGCTCAGGGGATTTTCATCCACATTGACCTTTACAAAATTCATTTTTTCACCATAAACCCCTTCCAGTTCATCCACAATGGGGGCAATGGCCCTGCAGGGACCGCACCAGGGAGCCCAGAAATCCACCATGACCGGCTTGTCTGCCTTCAGTACTGCGGTTTCAAAGGAATCATCGTCTATTTCAACTATATTTTTTGCCATCAAACTGTCTCCTTGTTTGGGTTTATTACATGAAACTCCGGTCAAGATCCTGTCATCATTGAATTTTAAACGCTGTCAGGGCATCCGGTCCTGTCATGGGTGTCGTATACGAAAAAACTTTTTTGTAAATATAGGGTTTTGGATTTGCTTTGTCAATAACCCACATGTCCTGTCGGACACAACAAATATAGAAAATGGTATTATACCGCCCCCCCCGATGGGCAATAGGAACCGGACAATTGAGCTGTCTACAGTTCTGGTCCGGGACCATTGCCCGGTCGGGGGGGGGCGGCTCTGCTGAAGTTGCCTTGGAGGGTGCCTTTTTATATAAAATGAAAAAACCTTCCCGGGTTGCCAAAATGGGGTGTCAATGGTATTCAAGCATGCCATGAAGAGGCTATTTGGGGGCTTGATCACAACATCGGCGGGCAGTCTTGCATTATTGGTATTGTCGGTGGTTTTGGCGTTTTCTCAGGCTGTGCAACGATAACGCCAATAACGCAAGCCTGACCCCGCTGGCCCAATGATGAGGGACCCATGTTATGGTCAATCCCCTGTTTTTTACCAGAAAAGGAAGACATAATGGGAAATAAAATAAAGATCGGCGCGTTGATATCCGGTGGTGGAACCAATCTGCAGGCCATCATTGATGCATGTAAATTGGGTCGGATTGATGCGCAATTGGTGTTCACCGGGTCAGACACCCCCGGTGTTAAAGGTCTTGATCGGGCAAAATCTGCGGGCATTGAGACCTTTGTGGTGGATTATAAAAAGATTATTGAAACCTTAAAAAAAAATCCCCATGGCCTGGCATTGCCGGAAGATTTTGATCTGGAAGCTGTCCGTGCCCGGCAGACACTTTTTCAGGCTTCTGCCGATCCCGGGAAGGTTGCGGCATTTCTGCGTTCCCGGGCCGTGGCGGAAAAGGCTCTGCTGGATCATATTCTCCCCCATGACATTGATCTGCTGGTGCTTGCAGGGTTTATGCGGACCCTTACACCGTATTTTATAGATCGCATTAATACCGTGCCGGGAAAATGGAAAATTATGAATATTCATCCGGCATTGCTGCCCTCATTTCCGGGCACCGACGGGTATGGGGATACCTTTCGCCATGGATGCAAGGTGGGAGGGTGCACCGTTCATTTCATTGATTATGGCGAGGACACCGGTCCCATCATCGGTCAGCGGGCCTTTGATATCAACGATGATGACACTCTGGAAACTGTTAAGAAAAAAGGGCTGGCCCTGGAATGGGCACTCTATCCGGAATGTATCCAGAAATTTGCTGAAAATAAAATTTAGTGCATTGCCTTGAGCATGAGCGGGATGGCCGTCATGGTCCCGATGGTGCTGCCAAGGTTGGTGAAAACCACAACCAGCAGAATTCGTGTAACATTGTTTTGCCAGAAGCCCTTGAGGGAGAGAATATCTTGCGGGATGGATTCCAGATCTTTAACCTTGGGTTTGCGTGATACCGCCTCCACAAGTCCTGAGACCCAGCCTGCTGCAATCATGGGATTAAGCGAGGTTATGGGGGCTGCCACAATGGCTGCAAGAATGGTGTATGGATGGGCCAGGGCCACAATGGCCCCGATGCCGGCAAAAATACCGTTGGCGACGATCCACAACCATATCATATCGGTGCCGGCATCCGCCCCCTTCATGAAAAATCCCACAGCCATGAGCAAAACAATGGCTCCGGGAATCAGCCATTTTAGAACCTTGCCGATGTTACCCGCCGGGGGGATCTTTGTAAGGTCCTCGGTGTCAATGGTTGCTCCTGTGGCCAGGTGCCTTTTAATGCCGGGGGCATGACCGGCCCCCACCACGGCCACAATGCGTTGTCCCGGTGCGCTTTTTATTTTTGCCGCAAGGAACTGGTCCCGCTCGGCAATGAGTACTCTTTCCATTATAGGGTGAGATTTTTTTACATCGGCAAGCAGGGTCTGCAGAAGATCCTCCTGCTTCATCTGTTCAATTTCTTCTTCTGTGATTTCCTCGGAACTGCCCATGGAGAGCATCAGCTGGAACATCAGCTTTATTTTTTCCCACATGCCCATGCTTCGCCATACCCGTGTCAGGGTGATCTGAATTTCCCGGTCTGCGGGGATGAGGATGGCACCTTCGTTCTCTGCCGCTTCAACGGCGTTTATCATTTCCTGTCCGGGCTTGATATCGAATTTTTCCGCAATTTTTTTCTGAAAAGAGGCCAGCATCAGATTCATCAACACCAGCATGGCCTTTTTTTCCTTGATAACTTTTACAATATCCATGTTACGCCAGCTCTCATTGTCCCGTATGGCTTTAAGCCGGGAATCACAAAGCTCCACACATACGGTGTCGGGTTTTTCCTGGTGGATTATTTCTGTTACAAGCCGGGCGCTTTCCCGGGAGACATGGGCGGTGCCAATTAGGATGATTTCCTTGTTGCCCAGATGGATTCTGTCAATCATTGCATCTTTATGCTGCTCGTTTGTTTCCATTGAAATGGGTTCCCTTGGGGTGAAGCAAGGTCTTTAAGACCGTTGTGTTTGAAAAAAGGTAAATATTTGATGAGAGCCCCATCTTCAGCTGTTTTGGACTGCTCACATAGTATTAGTATGCTACACAGTTCTAAACAGCCGAATATGGGGTGCTGTACAAATATTTACAATATCAACCCGAATATTTACGAGAAAGGTCGATTTTATCGATGATAAACAGGCACGAATAATAACCATTTTTTTTGTGTTGGCAACTGAAATCCGACCATATCAATCTGTGGGCTTGACCAGGTGAAAAATCTCTGGTATCAGAAAAGTCATGAAATCAATAGACGAACAGATACTCAGAACCACCAAAGAAATTGTGGTCAAATTCATTGAGATGGGGCGGCTTTCCCCCACAAGCATCCATGAATCCTTTGTGGATATTCACAGGACGGTGTCAGATACCGTTAAGGGTGCGCTTCAGGAAAACTCCCAATTTTCGGAATCCGATAAATAACCCGGATCTGACTCATCTCCATTGTGATCAAGCTCATCTCCATTGTGATCAAGCCCTGCATATCAATGGGCTTCGGCCCAGCTGGTCCCCACATCCATATTCACCTTCAGGGGCACCTTGAGATCAAAAACGGTTTCCATGACTTCCCGGGCCAGGGCCATGAGGGTTTCCACCTCTTTTTTCGGCACTTCAAATAAAATTTCATCGTGCACGGACAACAGCATGCGTGATGCCATTTTCTTGTCCAGCAGTGCCTTTTCCATGCGGATCATGGCAAGCTTTATCAAGTCTGCGGCACTGCCCTGTATGGGAGTGTTGATGGCCATTCTCTCTGCAAACCCGCGCATGTTGGCATTGGTGGCATTGATATCCTCCAGTCGTCTTTTGCGGCCAAGCAGGGTGGTGACCTCCCCGGTTTCTTTTGCCTTTGCAATGGTGGTATCAATGTAGGTTTTAACACCTGAGTATCGTGCAAAGTAGTTGTCAATGTAAGTCTGGGCCATTTTTCGGCTGATATCAAGCTCCTTGCTGAGTTTAAAGGCTCCCATTCCATATACAATCCCAAAATTGATGGCCTTGGCCTGACGTCGCAGTTCTGGGGTGATGAATCCTGGAAGGGCATTGAATACCTCGGTTGCCGTTCTGGTGTGGATGTCCTCATCACGGGTAAAGGCGTCTATGAGGATGGCATCTTCGGCGCAATGGGCCAGGATGCGCAGCTCAATCTGAGAATAGTCTGCCGCCACAAGTACATGGCCCTTTTCCGGGATAAAGGCTGCTCTGATCTCTTTGCCCTCCGGGGTGCGGATGGGGATGTTTTGAAGATTGGGATCAGAGCTGCTTAAACGTCCTGTGGCCGTGATACTCTGGTTAAATGAGGTATGAATTCGGCCGGTCTGGGGGTGCACCAGCTGCTGCAACGCATCGGTGTAGGTGGATTTAAGCTTGCCAAGGGATCGGTGACGTACAATCAGGGCTGGCAGTTCATGGGATTGGGCAAGGGTTGTCAACACATTAATATCCGTGGAATAACCGGTTTTCTTTTTGGTCTTTTTTTGCACGGGCAGCTTTAGTTTTTCAAATAAAATGGTGCCAAGCTGCTGGGAAGAATTAATGTTGAAGCGTTCTCCAGCCAGGGAGAAAATTTCTTCCTCAATGGTTGAAAGTTCCTGCTCAAAGATGCGGGAAAGGTGGGATAATTTATCTTTATCCACTTTTATGCCCGCCATTTCCATGCGGGCCAGCACCGGCACCAGGGGCATTTCAATATTCTGCATCAGTGGGGTAAGATCATTTTTCTGGATCTGTTCTTCCAGGATCTGACTGGCAAGCAGGGTGATATCGGCATCTTCAGCCGCATAGTCCACAGCTTTTTCTATTTCAACCTCGTTGAAGGTAATTTTATTTTTTCCCTTGCCCACCATATCTTCATATTTGATGGTTTTATGGCCAAGCAGTGTCAGTGCGATGTGGTCCAGGCTGTGTCCCCGATGGGAGGGGGTCAGCAGGTGGGAGGCGATCATGGTGTCAAAGATCATGCCCTGCATGGAAATGCCGCAACGGAACAGCACAATGTAGTCATACTTGATGTTCTGGCCCACCTTGTGGATGGTTTGATCTTCCAGCAGGGGTTTTAAAATATCCAACACGGCCTGCCGATCCGGCTGCACAAATTTTTCATTGCCAAAGGCCACATGACCCACGGGAATATAGAAGGCGTGATGGGGTCTGTAAGAGAAGGAAATGCCCACAAGTTCGGCCAGCATGGGGTGTTGGGAGGTAGTTTCTGTGTCAATGGCAAATCGTCCGGCCTGCTTGGCGTGGTTCAGCTCTTTTTTTATGTCGTCAAGATCTGTGAGGCAGATATAGGTTTTTTTAATGGGGGTAATTTTTGGGGTGAATTCTTCCTGGAGCTGCCTGAATTCAAGGGTTTTAAATAAATTGGACAGGGCCTTGTCGTCCGGGGCAACGGCTTTAAAATCTTCAATGACAAAGGGGATGTCCACATGCTGATCAATGGCCACCAGCCGCCGGCTTAAAAATGCCTGGTCTCTGTTATCTGACAGCTTTTTGTGCAGGGCTTTTTTCCCTTTGAGTGCATCTAAATTATCATAGATTCCCTGGATGGAGCCATGCTCTTTTAATAGTTTCATGGCGTTTTTAGGTCCCACACCGGGAACTCCGGGGATATTGTCCGAGGTGTCTCCGGCAAGGCCCAACATGTCAATGATCTGGGTGGGACTCAGGTTAAAGTCTGTTTTTATGGCTTCCCTGTCGATGGTCTTGTCCTTCATGGGATCATAGATTACACAGTGGTCGGTGACCAGCTGCATGAAATCCTTGTCTCCGGTGACCATGATGGTTGAAAAGCCCTTTTCTTCTCCCAGGCGGGCACAGGTGCCGATGAGGTCATCGGCCTCAAAGCCCTGTTTTTCCACAATTGGGATGCCAAAGGCGGTGACCACCTTTTTGATCCATGGGATCTGCTGGGCCATGTCTTCGGGCATGGGGGGGCGGGTGGCCTTGTACTGATCATACATGTCGTGGCGGAAGGTGGGGCCTTTGACATCAAAAAACATGGCAATATAGTCAGGATTTCTTTCCTTTATCAGTTTTAAAAGCATCCGGGTAAACCCGAAGGTGGCATTGGTGGGAAGCCCCTTGGAGTTGGACAGATTGCGAATGGCATGGAATGCCCGGTAAAGATAGGCACTGCCGTCTATGAGAAAGAGTTCTTTTTTGTTCATGGTAGTGTTTTCCTTGTGGGGATGCTTCTCTGGATGATTCGGTTTTTTGGGGCAGGTTTTGCCGGAACAGGTTCAGAGTAATACCTGCCTTATTTAATTGCCACATGGAGGATTAAACCTGACTGTTATTATTATCAAGTCACAGGAAATCTTATAAAAAACTTCAAAAATAAAGACAAAGCCTGTATAACCATTCCTTTTCAACAGGAGGAAATATGACCGAAGTATCTAAAAATCGAAAGGAAAAGAGGCGTAGCAAAAGAGTGCATCTCTGCCACTGCTGTGGCAGAGAGTTTCAGTTTTGCTGGAACTGCCGGTGTGGATTTTCCATCTGTCAGGAGTGCATGTACGAAAATGAGTGGGGCATGACATGCAACGGAATTACCTGGGAATGCCCGGACTGCAGCGAGCAGAATGGATTTGGTAATCAATAATCATGCCTGATTTTACCTTCTCACCTTAATGGCCCGGGCGTGGGCATCCAGCCCTTCGGTTTCTGCCAGGGTGACAATGTCTTCGGCTTCGGCCATGAAGGCTGACCGGGAATAGTTAATGAGACTGCTTTTTTTTGTGAAGTTATCCACACTGAGGGCCGATGAAAACCTTGCGGTTCCTGCCGTGGGCAGCACATGGTTTGGGCCTGCTATGTAGTCTCCCACGGGTTCCGGTGTGTAGGGACCAATGAAAATGGCTCCGGCGTTTCTTATGCGGTCAAGGTATTCAAAGGGGGCATCCACCACCAGTTCCAGATGCTCCGGTGCCAGGCGGTTGGCAAGATTAATGGCGGTTTCAATGTCCGGCACCACCATGGCTGCTCCGAAATTTTTCATGGACTGGCTGGCAATATCCCTTCTGGAAAGAGTTTTCAGCTGTGTTTCCACAGCCTGTTTTGTGGCCGTGGCAAGGGCTTTTGAATCGGTGATGAGAATGGCCGAAGCCATGACATCATGCTCGGCCTGGGACAGCAGGTCGGCTGCCAGAAATTCCGGGTCTGCACTTTTATCTGCAATGATGAGAATTTCACTGGGACCTGCAATCATGTCAATGCCCACGGTGCCGGAAACAATTTTTTTGGCCAGGGTGACATAGATGTTGCCGGGTCCCACGATAACGTCCACCCGTGGTACCTGCTGGGTTCCGTGGGCCATGGCTCCGATGGCCCAGGCACTGCCGGCTTTGAACACCTGGTCAATCCCTACTTTTTTTGCCGCCGCCAGCATGTGGGGGTTGATGGTGCCGTCGGACATGGGGGGGGTCATGAGGACAAGTGTTTTAACGCCGGCTACCTTGGCCGGGATACCGCCCATGAGCACCGATGATACCAGGGGGGTTTTTCCTCCTTTGGCACCAGGCGCATAGATACCTGCTGCATCCACGGGCCTCACCAGTTGCCCCACCATCACCCCGGGTCTGGGGGTGTCAATCCATGATTTTTCCTTCTGCTGCTGATGAAACTGCGTCAACTGGACCACGGCACGATCCAGGGCCTGTAAAAAAGCCCCATCCACCTGTGTCATGGCCTGGTGGAATTCAGCTTCACTGACCTTGAGGGTTTCAAGGGTGATGGCCTTGGAATCAAACTGCCGGGTGTAGTCCACCAGAGCCTCATCTCCCCGTTTTTTTACATCCTCGATATAGGCCTGTACATTGTTGTAATCTGCCTCGGTGTAACCAAGGCCCCTTTCTATGGTATCATAAATCTTTTTTTCGCCCTCTGGTGAGGGGTATTGGTATATCTGCATTTTAAATAAACCCTTTTTTTTGCAAGTGCGGGTGAGCATGTTCTGGGGTTGTTGTGTTTATGGCTGTAATAAGCTGTTGTAACTATTTGGATAACACCCCATCTTCACCTGTTTTAGTCTGCCCATATGGCATCGTTATGCTATGCAGCCCCAAACAGGTGAAGGTGGGGTACTGTCCAGACATTTAAATGAGTAAGTCAAATATTTACAAGCTGGTAAATTCGATTATAATACCCCCAATATCCGTGGAATTGCAACCTGCAAAAAAATAAATTCCCTTATTTTTCTGCCTTCTGAAGTCTGCCTTAAGACAAACTGTTGTGTCGCTGATGGACAGGATGGCCTTTTATCCGTTTTTTACAGAAACGATCCAGAACAATTTGATATCAGGTTAAGGGTTTAATTCCCGGGTGGGGTGATAGTGGACATAAACCCGCCTTATTGGATCAATCTCATCAATGAGAATTTTTTCCACCTGGGTGGCAATATGATCCCCCTGGGCCACGGTGAGGCAGGCATTGACACCAATGGTGATATTTGCCACGATATAAGGTCCAAACCGATGGGTTTTGATTTCTTCCACCTGTTCCACCTCTTTTACCGTTGCAATGAGATTTTTTATCTGTTTTCCCAGGGCCTGATCCGGAACGGTGTCCATGAGTTCCCCTGAAGCGTTCCGGAGTATTTCAATGCCAGTGTGCAGGATAATCAGAGAGACAATTGCCCCAGCCAGGGGGTCAATCCAGGCATGGCCCATGCGGCCAAAAAAAATACCGGCGGTGGCAGCCAGTGATGCAAAGACATCATTTCGGTGATCTGCTGCCAGGGCAATCACGGCACTGTTTTTTGTCTGTGTGCCGATGGCCCGGGTCCAGATAGTGAGGCAAATTTTTAATCCCACGGTGAAAAGGGCCACCCACAATGCCTGGATGCTTGCCCCTGCTGATAATTTCTGGGTTGATATAATTTCATAAATGGTATTTATGCTGTTCCAGAAAATGGCAATGGCCGTGGTAATCACAAAGGCGCCCACCACCACGGCGGCGATGCTCTCCAGTTGTTCATGACCATAGGGATGTTCATGGTCCGCAGGTTTGCCCGAAAGGCGCATGAAGATGTTCACGGCAATGCCATAGGCAACATCCGAGGTGGAGTTGATGCCGTCTGCCAGCAGGGCCGGGCTGTGGCCCACAATACCAATGGCGGTTTTTAGAAGTGCCAGGAATGTATTGGCGATAAGTCCCACATTAACGGCCCGCATGCCTTTTTGTCCTCTTGTCTGTTTTTGTTCTGTGTTGATGGGATGTCTCCTTATTCTGCATTCTGCTTATTATAAGTATAAAATCATAGGTAAATCTCTTATTGACAGGATCATGTTTTTATTGTTAATTCAGAGTCGTAAGCTCTCAATAAGTCAAGGCATTCAGGAAATCCTTTTGAACAGTACCCGTATTTAAAGGGTAGACAGGCTTTTCCACCCCGAGTTATTGAGAATTTACATTCAGAGTATATTCAGGAAAAAGAATTAAGATATGCCCCGCTGGTTTTTGGTTTGTCATATGATTTTTATATATGAAGAAAAATATGAAACTTTCGGGATTGATTACAACTTCCGTTATTCTTTTTAAACGCATGCACAGCCAAGGCTGATCTTTAAAGTTAACTATCTCTCAACGATCTTAACTTCTGGCCTGTTCAGAATTTGTTACCCCAAAAACAAAGCAATGACAAATCTCTCAGTTTCCTGTAGAGTAGTAGAATACCTGTCAAAAACATGGGGTCTGGTAAAGTCCTCAGCTGCCAGCAACAAAAGCCTGACCATGTTGGCCCACCTGATTATGATCAGGTGGCAGATGTTTTATACCAGGCCCACACTTTCTAACCTGATAAAAAGGGGAATGTCTTTTTATGTATAAACAATTCTATCTGATGGAAAAGGAACCCTTTGACATTCATCCTTCACCTGAGTTGTTCTATAAATCCAATGCCCATCAAAATGGCTGGGGATACCTTTTTCAGGGGATAAAATCCAATGAACCTATTTTGCTTGTCACCGGTGAATATGGTACTGGGAAAACCCTTTTGTGTCTTCGATTGGTCAAATTACTGAAGGCTCTTAAAAAAAAGAAAAAATTGCCATTTGTTTATCTGTCAACACCTACCTATGATTTTACGCGGGTGCTTGAAAAGATCATTATTGAGCTTAACATTTCCATGAACGGGGTGGATATATCAAAAGAATCGAAATTGCAACAGCTGATATATGATTTTTTTGAGGCAGCGGCCGGTAAAGGCAAGGAAAATTGTATTTACCTGGTCATTGATGATGCCCAGGATTTCAATTATTCATTTATTAATAAGTTGCGATTACTTTGCAGTTATAACGTTGCCGGTGAGTTTCCCATCCGTTTAATTCTGTTTGCCCACCAGGATTTCTTTGCTCTGCTCAATGACCGGAAAAACGCCGCCATGGCCCAGCGCATAAGAAGAATTTATCGCTTAAATCCCTTTGAATTTGAAGAAACCCGGGAATATATTTATTTTCGGTTGACCTATTCTGGAGCAAGTGGAGCACCGGTTTTTGATGATGATGCCATAGCGCTTATACAAAGCGCAAGCCGGGGGATTCCTCGACTTATTAATAATATTTGTGATAATTGCCTTTTGGTGTCGAGTAACGAGAGGCTTAATGAAATAGATGTGTCCATGGTCACTGAAGCCATGAAATTGGGAAACATGGTGGGTGTGGGGGAAGTGCAGAAAAATGACAGCTTGCCGCCGACATCGACGGACTACCATGATGATTCTGATGTAAAGGAGGAAACGGATACCAATCCATTGCCGCGTGTTTCCGGGGGCAGAAGGGCTGCTGTCGACAAAATTTCCACTCATCCTGATTCAGGAGGACAACAAGTTGTCCATCCATGGGAAGCCAAAGAAGGAGGCAATGAGCCGTTTCCAATACGGGATGATTACCCGGCACACCCTTATGTTGAGCATGTTGAGCCCGAAGAAAGATCCTCCCAGGAAGGAGAAGGCGAGAAGAAAAAGAGTAGCATCAAAAAGGGGAAATGGGAGTATATGAAAATAGGTATGATTGTTATTCTGGTTATGATAATTTTATATCTGTTATTTTATATTTTCAGCCAGAATGGTTCCAGTAAACATAGCAATCCCCAGAGCCTTAATGGTCAAATAGATACCATGGTTTCGGAATATAAGTGCGACGGCATAAAAAAGGAGGAGCAAAGCATAAAGAATCGCTTTTTGTTCAATGGGCATCCCCTTGTGCGCACAATAAACAATGAAAATGCCATGAGCTTATTGCCTACTGACAGTCTGTCCGTCTTCAGACCATCTGCCCGTTGGGAGAGTTGCTGTTGGCATTCTTATATAAATTGTTGGAAGCAGGATCGGCAGCGTTTTAAACATGGAATCAGATTGATAAGGCGGGGAGAAACGCAATGCGAAATTGGTTAATATCTGGAATAATGTTTCTGTTTGTCTGCATTCTTTTTTCAGCAGGATGTACAAAAAAATCTCCACCTGTGGTGGATAAAGACGTCATTACAAAAGCCTCAAAGGGATTTCATAAATTTGACTTTCAATCCATGGAGCCCATTGATGCCGATGGTTTTGTGAAAAAAGTGGATAATTTTACCTTGATTTTTGATCCGTCGGCATCCATGACAAATGCATATACGACGTCAGAATCCTGTGTTTCATGTCATACAGATTATCAGAATCTGGAGTTTGCTCAAAAACATGCCTTGCAGTATGGGGGGCGGGAATTTGTTGAGGAAAAAAAAGAAACCTATTACATGGATTGCAACCGCTGCCACCAGAACAATCTCTACAGTAAATTTCATTTTGCCAGACAGCTTGCCAGAAGTATTAACCAGGCCATTCCGGAACTGGATTATACAGGTACCATAAGAACCTTTGGTTATCCTGTGTATAACAGTTTTGAGTATGGTTTTAAACCCAATGACAATACCCAATATCTTCAATATGATAAACAAGACTTTGACCGTGCCATAAGGAAGATTTTTGATGCCGACGGGGTCAGTCCCCTGGCACCAACAATTTACGCCACCGCTCGGGACTGGTTGAGACATAAAGGAAAGATTGCCGTCATCATCATCAGTGACGGGGTGGACATGGGGGATAAAGCCATTCTGGCTGCCGAGGACTTAAAGGACAGATATGGAGAAATGGTGTGCATCTATACTATTCTCATTGGTAATGATCCTGCGGGTAAAGCGGTGCTGGAAAAGATAGCAAAGGCAGGTCAATGCGGGTCTTTTATCAATGGGGACCATTTGCTTGAGAAAGACAAAATGATTGAGACCGTCCATGAGATCTTTCTGGCAAGGGCACAGCTTGACAGTGATGGAGACGGGGTGTCCGATGATAAAGATGACTGCCCAGGCACCAAACCAGGCCTGAAAGTTGATGAACACGGATGCTGGGATCTTGTGATGCTGGCGGATGTGCTTTTTGATTTTGACAAGGATAATTTAAAACCAGAAGGGATGAATGTCCTTGATCAGGTGGAGGATCTGTTGAATAAACACACCTTCTTGGATCTGCATCTCAGTGGACACACCGACAATTTTGGTTCCATGAAATATAATATTGATCTGTCTAAACGCCGGGCCCAGGCCGGATTGAACTATCTGGTTAAAAAGGGAATTGATCCTGCAAGATTATCCATGAGCTGGCACTCCTTTTCCATTCCGGTGGCCACCAATGATAATCCGGCGGGAAGAGCTTTGAACCGCCGTCTGGAATTTAAATTTAAAAAACGGTAGCAGATAGATTTAAAAAATGGAAAAAAATAGTCAGAATTGAAATTATAAAGAAGAGCAGGAGATTTAGATGATCCAGAATTTGAAAATATTTATTACCCTATTATTGATAGTTATGGGTTGTATTTCCTGTGCAGGAAAACCTGAAGTTGGAATCAGTGAAGACATCACCTATGATCGTATTATGCCCAAGGTAGAGCATGAATATTTGCTGGGACCGGGTGATGTGCTTGAGCTTGTTTACCACTATAATCCCAAGCCGGATACCAAGGCATATGTGTTGTCTGTGGCAGATGTTTTAAGAGTTGAATTTGCTTATCATCCTGATATGAATAGAGAATTAACCGTTCGACCTGATGGAAATATTACCATGCCCATGAAGGGTGGGGTATATGCTTTGGGTTTGACCCCGTTGGAACTTGAAGAAAAAATTAAAAATTTATACAGTAAAGAATTCCTTGATCCGGTTGTCACGATTACCATGATTCAATACAACCGTACAATTGATCATTTGAAAAAAGCCATCACCACTTCAGGCCGGGGGGAGAGCAAACTTTCTGCAATCCGTCCAGATGGCTATATTTCTTTTCCCATAATAGACGATGTTCTTGCAGGAGGTAAAACCCTGCCTGAGGTCAGAGATCTTATTACAAAACAATATCAGGCAAAAATAGATAACTTGACCATTACTTTGATTTTGCAACAGATGAAAGCCAACTTGGTTTATATAATGGGGGAGGTGGCAAACCCCAATAGCTACCTTATAGATGGCTCTATTTCAGTAAGTCAGCTGGTTGCCAGAGCCGGAGGAGCAACTGACAGGGCGGAGAAGAGTACGGTTCTTGTCATAAGCAGAGATAAAAAAAGAAGGCCACGGGGTCAATTGGTGAATCTTGAGAAGGTTTTATATGATGGGGATTTAAGCCAGGATTTGATATTAGGACAATATGATATCGTGTATGTTCCCAAATCAGCAATTGCACGGAGGAATTTGTTTGTGGATCAGTATATCAACAAAATGATTCCTACCTCTCTTATCGGACCTTATGAAATGGGTGGCACTGTTTTTGGCGGCTCTTTAATTGAAGCAAGCCCGATAATAAAATAGTCGCTGCAGGAATTGAAACTGATTGGATTTGATCAAACCGGTTATAATAATTAAGTAAAAGGGTATAAAATTATGGCGATTACTTCATTAAAATCATCAAGAGATTTTGTACGTATCTGGTTTTTCTGGAAAAAACCGGCTATATTTATATTCTGCCTTATTGTGTTTAGTATTTGTTTCTATTCTTTTACATCGACACCTAAATATAAAAGCATTGCAAAAATGCTCGTTCTTCCCAAGCCCAGTGATGAAATGGTCATTTCTCCCGGCCAAGATTCTCGACAATATCTTTCACGTCCAGTGAGTAGTCTGGATATCAATACGGAAATTGAGTTATTAAAAAGTGATGTGGTTCTTTTAGAAACTGCTGAATACTATAATAAACAAGTCAATTCTGAAACTGCCAGAGCCACAGAACTGCAGGGAGACTCTAATTTCTTTGGATGGCTGAAAAATGCAGATTTATCACTTTCTCTTACTGATACAGAAAAAAAAATAAAAAGCCTGCTTGGGGGGCTGGAAGTAGAACCTATTTTGTCCTCCAATATTATTATGGTTTCATTGACCTCCCCATATAAAGATCAGGTTAGTGAGGTGCTTAGCAAACTTCTTGAAGTCTATTTGAAATATCAAAGAAAAACCTTCTCACTTGGTGATACAGCATTGTTTTATGATAAACAGAAGGAATATTACGCAGAAAAACTGGCGGCCGCAGAAAAAAAATTAAAATCGTTTACCAATCGTTGGAATATTATTAATATGGAGGGGCAGACAGAGGCAAATCTCCAACAGATTTCAGCATTTCAAACTGAATTGAATAATCTGGAAATAACAATTGCAGAGAATCAGGCTAAAATAGACATGTTGGCAAATGGACTCAAGATTGAAGGCGATAAATTCACGTTATCAAAGGAAATGCGTTCTATGCCCGTAATTGTTGAGCTGGCAAAGGGCCTGGTTCCGTTATTAATTAAGCGCACCGAAATAAGTAAAACCTTTACCAAAGAAAGCAGGGAATTTCAACAGATCAACGACCAGATCGCAATGCTGCGTCAGGAGATAAGGAATGAAAGTTTAAGCGCTGGAAGATCGGATATCATTGAAAATAAAACGCTTCAATTTAAAAGAGATGAAATTGCCAAAAAAATTGAAGATCTGAAAGCACAGTCCAGCGATTTCCAGCAGAAACGAGAAGCGTTGAGAGCGGTGGAACTGGAAGTTCAAATAGCCAGAGACAATTACCTTAAGTATGGTGCAAAAAGAGAAGATTCACGACTGTTTACCAAGCGAAATGAAAGCAATCTATCTAATGTAGTCATTGTGGAGCCACCTACGATCCCCACCAAACCTGACTCTCCCAATAAGCTACTTGCTTTTCAAGTATCTATATTTTTAGGGCTTTTTGCGGCATTTATATTGCCCTTTATCCTTGAAACCGTTGACCATAAACTAAAAACAGCTGATGATATTGAACGAGTTATTTCTCTTCCAGTCATTTGTAGCTATAACGAAATTGGATAAGACTGAAGATAAAGTTAATGTCGATTAAATTGATAAATAAGAGAATTTGATTATGAAACAGATAAACTGGCAAGATTCTTTTCAAAGCGTACCTTTGGAAGAAGAAAACTCTGGTCACATAAAAGCCCGCAGCTATTCCCAACACACCTCTTATACTGATCGATTCACAAATGTCAGGGCAAAACATAAAAAAGAGTTTCGACAAGATCAAAACAGCCCATCTTCTTTTAGAGATAGTTTTATCCAAATGGATCGATATGGAAAGGTCGACGAATCGACAAAAGATACGATTAATGGGCCAGCACATAAAACCCAGGGTTCATCACAAAAATCTATTTCAGATGGGGGCCTGAAACCGGATCATAACGATGTGGAATTCACGACCTCGTCAGGAACCGAGAAGGTCCCTGTTTTTGAATTTAACCAAAGCAGCCAAGGTGACAGAAAAACTTCAGAATCATGGCGGTTTCTTAATTTGAAAAATAAGAAGCAGACAGGTGATCTTTATAAAAAGATTCTATTTTTTAACAAAAAAAATGATGCTAAAGTTTTTAATTTTATGGGAAGCCGGGGACGGGAAGGGGTGACCACTATTCTTTCAAACTTGGTTGATTATGTCAATTCACAAACCACGAAAAAAAGAATTTTAGTGGTAGATGCCAATTCTAAATCACCCAGCCTACATAAAGTGTTTAATATATCCCCAAAGGCACCGGGTCTTTTGGATATATTTAATAATAGAAGTGAAATTTGTGAAACAACGTTACAAATAACTTCCCATATCTTTTTACTTTGCTGTGGTAAGGGAAATGTTAATAACAGTGGTTTGGAACAAGATAATTTTCGCAAACTGATTGACTACTGTAAGTCCTTTTTTGACTATATTTTGATTGATTGTGCCCCAGTTCTTAGCTCAACGGATGCTTTATCTGTGGCACCTGTTGCAGACTACAATTTTTTAATTATTCGCTCTGCCAATGATCAGCGACCTGTGATTGAGAAGGCAAAATCGTTGTTGCAGAATGATGAGTGTAAGATTGGCGGTGTTCTTTTGAATCGGGTGCAACAAGTTATTCCAGGGTGGCTTTACAAGTTCATATAAGTAGGTATTATGAGGTTGTTGCATGATAAAATTTCTTCTCTATATTTTAATTTCAAGTTTGTTTGTTCTGGACTGGCTGTACCTGGAGCTTAATATAGGTATTCGTCAGGTTACCTGGTTGCCTGAGTTTATTTCGATCATTATTGCTGTGACTATACCATTGAAAACTGCCGTTTCGAAAACAACACAAATACCTATAAAATATATAATATTTCTTACAATATATTTGCTCCATCTGATCATTGGTTTTCTGTTTAATGATGTTAGCGGTTGGACCATTCTGGCTGGACTTCGTATTTATATCAAATTTATTCCTATTTTCCTTTTACCGTTTATTTTTCCATTATCGGAAGATGAATTTAAAAAAATAGTGGTATTTGTTTTTATCTTGGCGATGATGCAGTTTCCCGTTGTGCTTTTACAACGGTTTGTTTTCTTTGCGTCATCACTCTCTGGAGATCCAATGGGGGGTACGGTCGGGCATTCAGCATCAGGCGTTTTATCAATTTTTCTTCTTATTACAATATCTTTTATTATTGCTTTTTATTTTAAAGAGAGGATTTCCTTACCATTTTTTTTGATAACCCTTGGTGCAGCTTTTATACCTACAATGTTAAACGAAACTAAAATAACATTCATATTGTTGCCAGTGGCCTTTATTTTTCCCGCACTCTTTATCAAAGCACAACGGAAAAATATTTTCAGAGCAATTTTGGTTATAACGATTTTTGCAGTTTCTTTTGTTATTTTTAAAGGTGTATATGATTATTTTCAGAAAAAAAGGTGGGGATATGGTATTGAAACATTTATTTTGATGCCAGGAAGGTTGGATAAATACAGTGCAGCACGAATTGATCCCATTAAATATTCTTTTATAAATGCAGTGAAAGATCCTCGTTTCATTGTTTTTGGAAGAGGTGCTGGAAATGTATCAGAAGGATTTACTAAGAAACTCAGCGGCAAATATGTTCAGTTGGGAAAATATTATGGTCTAGGGGGTGTGTCATTTCCTAAATTTATATGGGAAATTGGGATTGTAGGCACCATGATTTTTTTCTTTCTAATACTCTTTATATTTCGAGATGCTATGCGGTTGTCAAAACAAATTGGATTTGATGGTGCATTTGCCTTGGGAATGTTAAGTTTTTGCGTCTTTTTTGCTTTGTCAATGTTCTATACATTCACCATGGACTCTAACCTTTTTGTATTTCTATTCTTTTTCTTTTCCGGATATGTTGCAAAACAGCGGAACGTACAGATGATTGAAGCCGAGTCAACGGAATTTCTGGAAGATAAAGAATCACTTGATGATAAAATGATATTAGCTTAATTTAGCCTTGCTCACAAGATGAGCCACCCTGGGGAGGGGTCAGGCTGGCGTTATGGACGTTTTCGTTTAAATTTCGGTTTATTCTTAGATGCTTGCTAAAAACACAATAACACAACCCTGACCCTGTTGGTCCGCCAATTGAGAGATGGCCTATCTTATGACCAATCCTCTTAATTTGTTTTTTTATTGAGGGAGTTATATGCGGCAAGTAGTTTGGGAACTTCGTGCTTCCATTGCAACTTCTTACGAACCCGCATCATTCCAAAATTCCCCATTTTTTTACCTAATTCTGGATTGTCAAGAACTTTAATTATGTTTTTTATTAATGATTGATAGTTATTGGGAGTCGCATATAGTGAAGCGGACTGTGCTGAAAATCTTCCCTCTGTCATTTCAAATTGAACGATGGGTTTCCCAAGCGCCATGTATTCCATTATTTTGTTCATGGTTGATTTGTTGTTCATTTCATTAACAGCGTCTGGGTTGACACAAACATCTGATGTGCTAAGAATTTCCATTAAAATATTATCGCTGACACGCCCAGTGAATGTTACGTAGGAATTAATGTTTAATTTTTCAGCCAGTGATTTGAGCAGAGGAAGCTGTGTGCCCCCTCCTACGAGAATAAAATGAACATCGTTCCTCTTAATTAGATGAACAAGATATGCAACACCTTTTAGCAGATAATCAAGGCCTTCCTGTTCCCCCATTACCCCTACATATCCGACCAAAAATTTTTTACCAGATTTCCATTTTTCATTTGAAGGCAGCAGGCGTGTTCGTTTAAGATCTGGTCCGCTTCTAACGATGTAAACATTATCGGGCTTCATTCCTCCCCTTTTTACTGCAATTTTTTTATAGGACATATTTGTCGCTATGGATATATCAGCGGTTTTGAAGGTCCATCGTTCCCATAAAAGCATTAATTTGTAAAAAATATCTTTTTTTCCAAATTTGGCAAAATATAATTCAGGATTAATATCATGGTGATCAAACACAAATTTTTTGTTTAAGAAAAATTTATACAATCCAGCAATAATAAAAATATTGTCCGGTGGGTTACAGGCATGAATGACATCAAAACCGCGTTGAAAATAAATTTTTAGAGACAACTTGAATTGATAAAAGAGTGCCAGTGAATATTCTATTAAATATCCTGAGGGACTCTTTCCTTCCACGGGCAGTGGATGACGATGGATATGGATACCGTCAAGGTATTCATACGTTTTTTCAAACCCCCTCATTGCAGGACAGATAATTGAGACCGAGTGTCCATTCATCTGCAGTGTGGTTGCTTCTTGCCAGACTCGCCTGTCAAAAGGGACGGGTAGGTTTTCAACTATAATTAAGATTTTCATTTTAAATTTTACCAGGACATTCCCATGTAAGTTTTGTTGGAATTTTTTCCATCCACCGCACGCACAAGATCAATAATTTTTTGATCATAATTTGTTAAATTGAGTATTGATCTAAATTCCGAGGATTGATTACCAAGAACAATTGTTTGACTATGTGTTATAACTTCTTCCATTGTTGGAACCATTAAACGGGCAATATGCGGTATTTTGTTGAGTATATAATTTTTATTGGCACCCATTAGAGCAGCAAGATTAACATTTTTGTCATATATTTTAATATTATATCCTTTACCTAAAAGCCGTTCAATTAATTCAACTATGGGGCTTTCTCGCATGTCATCCGTACCAGCTTTGAAACTGAACCCTAAAAAACCAATATTCATATTACCCGCGTCGATTATCATCCGAAGGCCATTTTCAATATGGGTGTTGTTGCTGCTAAGAATTGAGTTTAAAATGGGAAGATCAATGTCAAATATTTTTCCTTTATAATTAAGTGCCCGTAAATCCTTTGGAAGGCATGACCCGCCAAATGCAAAACCTGGTTTCAGGTAAGAACTGGAAATGTTAAGTTTGGTATCGCTGCAAAAGATATCCATAACTTTGTGGCTGTCTATTTTAAATGCTTTACATATACTTCCAATTTCATTTGCAAAACCAACCTTCAATGCATGCCATACATTATCCACATATTTTATCATTTCAGCAATTTCAATGGTTGTTCTGATCACGGAAAGATTAAGATTTTCATATATTGAGCTTAAAAGATTTCCACTGGCTGTATCCATTTCCCCAATTACTGTTTTGGCTGGGTTGTAAAAGTCGTGTATTGCTGATCCCTCCCTTATAAATTCGGGGTTGTTACATACACCGAAGTCCAGTCCAGTTTTTTTTCCTGATATTTTTTCAAGGGTGGGGATAATTATATTTTGAATAGTTCCCGGTAGTATGGTGCTTCTGATGACCACAACATGATAGGCCTTTTTGTCTTTTAAAGCTTCTCCAATTTCCATGCATACTCTTTCAAGAAAACTGGTATCAATGTCTCCATTGGATCGACTTGGGGTTCCCACACAAACAAATGATAATTGACTGAAATGGATTGCTTCTGCTGCTGAAGTCGTTGCTCTTAGTTTTTTTGTTTTTGTTGCAATCTCCACTATTTTATCGATCTCATTTTCAATAATCGGAGAATAGCCATTGTTGATCATGTCAACTTTTGTCTTAACAGGGTCAACACCAAGGACCGCGTGCCCTTCGTTGGCAAGGCATGCAGCAGAAACTGTTCCAACATAGCCAAGTCCGAAAATACTTATTTTCATTGTGTCCTCATGCTCAATTATTGTATGTAGCATTAATAAAAGATATTTTTAAGTTGTTTATAATTTTGGTTGTACGTAAAGCATTCCCGTAGATTCGAATTGTATTAGATTTCATTATTTTATTAAAGGCAGGTGAGTACCAACCTGAAATGGGATCAAGGGAGCCACAGTATATTTGTGATTTAAAGCAAGGATCTACGGATATTGAAATAGTAATATTTTCTCTTACTACAATAATGTTCTTTTCCCTGCATATTACTCTACAATCAGGGTGACAATGAAAATGAAGATCTGCAAAGGAATTTTTCTTTTGCTGGATGTGATCAATTATTTGAAATGACTTTTCTGCTTTTTTCCAGATGACTGTTCTACTGATATGTGCGAAGGGGATTTCGGATGCATAGGCATTGTGTGAGGCACTCCATACTATTTCATTTTTTTGCCGTTTCATGGTATTTTTTATTATACGGTAAGGTTTGCCGAACATAAAATCACCGGGTTGATCACTCATATCCTTCATGTTCAATCGCAATGTATTGTGTGATGCTGTGGACCTGAAGTATTTTCTCCATTTTCCACCGCTGTGATATAAATATGTTCCAGGATCTACAAAAAACTCAAGCCCTCTGACTGTTAATGTGAAGGAGAGAGCGTCTAAATGTCCATGGGCATAAAGAGGTGGCATACCCATGGGGGTGGCGTTTCCAGTAAATAGAATCTCCGTATTGTCGATATTATCACGAATAATAGCTAAGCCACTTTCTCTATGAATCAATGTGTGAATTGCGGGAGGCGATGATTCTAAAAGTTTATTATTATGGTTGGAATCCTCTGTTTTTTCTCGACGGAGATAAGCATTGCAAGATTCTCCTGTCAAAATAAATGTTTTCAAATCAATCTGGGTTGTAGAAAGATGATTATTGTCGAACAATATAGCGCCTGAATTTAAGATGGATGAAAAATTCTCCATATTTGAAATTCCAAAATCTATCAGTAATGCACTGTCTTGATCTCCAATATTTGGAATGTTGCCACTCTTATCCATCAATGATTTAATAAAAGCACATGATTTTTTTAGACGCATATCTATTTTTTTTATATACCTAATCTTATTTTGATCTGATATTTTTTTGAAAAAAAGAAAAAAATCAAAAATAAAAGAAAGATAAGTCGTTGAATACTCAAAACTTCCACCATCCGGTAAAATCTGCCGAGACACCTCTTTTTCCAGAATGGACTTCCCTTTACTGCGCCATTTGGTGGCTGCTTTAAAATCAGGGAAGTAAACCCCGGCGATGAATAGACCAAATCCCTCAGCGAGTAAATGGTTGTTTGCAGATGAGAATTTTGACGGATATCTGTACAGATGGTTAGCATGAGACCAGATGAAGGTATGAATTGCTTTTTTCCCACCATCGCTTATGTAGTAATTGTGCAAGAAAGAGAGCGCCCATATTACGTTTGTCATTCTTATGCCCAGTTCAATGCCGCTTGCCCAGTTAATTCCTTGTGGGTATGGATTCATTTTTACCCATGAAATAATAATATCTATAATTTTATCAGCATAGAATCGGTGTTTTGTTATTCTGTATAAAATACCAAGGGATGAAAGAAAATAAAGACGGTTGATTTCCCATACAAATTTCGCACCGCCAAACCGTTTATCCCGATAGTTAATGTCTCCCCAGAATTTTAGCGGCCATTCTTGTTGTGTTACAGGATCAGTATGCCAGGTTATGGTATTCTTTAATTCTTGTTGGATACCAAAAGCAGAGTATTGATTTTTTAGTGCAAGGTCAGCAATTAGGCTATGGTATTTAATCTCTTTGGAAAAACAATTTTTGAGCGTTTGTGGGTCTGCGTTTCTTGAGAGCTTATATAATGTTTCACAATGCGTAACTACGGTTCTTGGGACAGTCCATGAACTGTGTTTGTCAATAATCTTTTTTGATTTTTCCCAGAATCGCCAGGGGATTTCCGGTAAACTCATCTTTAATAGTCTATTTAAAAACCAGGTCAGTTGCATAATTATTCAGTTTTTTCATAAATATTTAGAAGATTTTCTGCTACTTTAGATGCGTAAAAATGATTTCTAGCATAACAATGATTGAAATGTGATATTTCGTACAGTTTTTTTTTATTAACTATGATTTTTGAAAGATTATCAGCTATTATTGTTGGGTCCGGCTTTGGGCATAAATATCCCATTTTTCCGTTTATAAAAAAATCTTTTGTACCGCCTGTGGGGGTTGTTATTACCGGCATTCCAAAAGCCATAGATTCAAGAACGGAATTGGGCATACCCTCATCATGGTAGGTTGGGAAACAATAAATGTCATGGTTAGTTAAGGCTTTTATTTTTTCATTTTCCCGAACATAACCCAGCATGATAATGTTTTTGCTTAAGCCAAGTTGTTCCACGTACCTATGGATTTTTGTTGCCACACTTCCATCTCCGGCAATTGATAGGGAAATATTCATATTTTTATCCAACAATATCCGGATAGCATCAATGGTTTCAAAAACGCCTTTCTTTCTTTCAAGTCTGGAAAGGAAAAGAATCCTGATTGTGTCTTTTTTTTTAAATCCATGCATCTTTTTTGATATTGAAAAGTTTTCAAGCAAAGTTTCATTTACAGTAGTGGTTGCAAGATAAATTGGTTTGCTTATTTTCCAGCGCTGAAGTGTATTTTTGAATTCTGAGGCAAGCACAACAAAAGAATCAGATTTTTTGTAGGTATGATTTAAAAAAAGTTTAAATGCTCCCTTTATTTTGTTTTCAAATTCTTTTTCCCACCCACGAAAAAAAACGATTACTCTAATATTCATTTTTTTTGCAATAAGAATAAAGAATCCGTCCCTGATAAAACTTTTAAAGTTTAAAGACGGATTGATGTGAATTATATGTGGCGGATTTATAATTATTTTAAAAATAAACCTTAGTTGATCCGTAATAATATGAAAAACTGTGTTTTTACTGTGCGTGGTACCTATTTCAAACTTTTCAATTGTGTATGTGTCTGATTTTTCAAGGTATGGAATTATTGCATTGTAATAGGCTGCAACTCCTCCAAGATCAAATTGCAACGAAGGTAGTGTTATGAGAACTTTTTTTTTATTTTTCAAATCAGAACCACCTTTAACTAAATGAAGTTTATAAATAACAAAAATTATTAAATAAAAAGATAAAAAACGTGAAAGAGCCCAGTATGAGCCATCTACATGGGATACGCCAGGAATCCAATCCTGGAGCATTGATAAATTCAGGAAAGCTTCAATGAAAGTGACTTCTTTCCCAGGTAAAGAAAAAAAAGATACTGAGGCAAAAGTAAGGATAACCGAAAACCAATATGCTGGATATAATCTTGAAAACCGATTAAAAAGAAAGTCGAAATCATGATGAATCCGTTCGAGTGATGTTAAGACAAGAAATCCGCTGCTAATGAAAAAAAGATGTACGCCAAATCTGCCCAATGAAAGAAACTCAGGAAAAGTATAAGAATGATTAAATAAATAGTCATATCGGATTGTAAAATGATAAATAATGACAGAAATAATTGCTATTCCTTTGAAGGTATCTATTTCTATGTATTTAAAGTCATTTGTGCGGGTTTGATTTTTTTTATTTTGAGAATTCATATTTTCCGATATCCATGCGGGATTTTGCATAGCACGGGATAATTTTTCCACCTGCCCCAGGGATGCTGACCCTCTTATTGACTGTGATTTTATTATTTATATAGTCGACCTTTACTATGTTGAAAGGACTATCTGTCTCTTCGCCCGCTATTTTCATGCATTGAAGTTCATCGGATAGTTTATTTTCATAAAATAAAAGTGCGTTTGATACATTAAATTCATTTGTGTCTTTATCATAGATTTCTACATTACCGTAATGTTTTCCGTTATCAATTGCCCCCGAGTAATGTTTTAATTGATAATTGTCATTCATCATATCAACAAAACCAGGGATAATATGTTGGCTGTTCCCTTCCACATTAAATCTTTGCTGATAATCCTTGAAGGGAAACTTTTGGTTATTATGTAGAAAAATAACTTCATCTTTTGGGACGTAGTATAAATTATGGTCAAAATGATAACTGCTATGATTTGGAGGCATGGTGTTTTCTAAAAATCTGATTTTACCCATTTTGTTTTGTTTTGAGCAAACAATGTTGTTCATAAAATAAATATTTTTAATTTTTCCGGAAACATCAATTGAAGAGCGGCCACCATTCCATATAAAATTATTATTTATAATGGCAATATTGCTGGTTTGCATGCGAAGTAGATGATACCCATTTCCTCTTATAATGCTGTTAATGACCCTTATGTTCCCCAAGGTACCTGCAAGATTAATTGCAGCTGATGTTTTTTCTGCGGGTTCGTCCACGCTGAGATGATTGTTTATTGTGATTTCAGATGCAGAATGACCCACCAATACGCCACCCTGCATATTATTTTGGGAAGTATTGCTCAATAAAAGAACGCGCTTTCCGGTGGTGATATCAAATCCCTGTTCGCCGCATAGCTCGGCAAAATTGTTTTTTAATAAAAAATTGTGGCCAGCACTATTTCCATCACCATCCTCATGAATGGTGATTCCATCATTGTTTAATACACCTGAGATGCGACATTTAGAAATAACAACGTTTGTCAGTTTATTTTCTTTGGATCCCCCCAAATGAATACCGTTGTTTTTGCTGTTCTTAATGAAACAATTTGTAATGATTAAATCTTTACCACCCTTATAAACGCCAATACCATTTCTGCCTGCATTGTATATGTTTATAGAATGTATTCGTAGATTTTTAAATCCACCATTAACTGAGATATCGATACCGCTTTTAGCTGAATTTTTTAATGTTAAATTCTTGATTGATATATGGGAGTGGGATACTTGTATGGCCGTAGGGTGTTTGAATACAACATCAATAATGGGAGACTCTCCCATACCGTAAGCATCAATCCGAATGGGTTGCAGAACTGTTCCCCCATTTGGTGGGAATAGGGTATGATTCCATGTATTACCCCTTTTTAATACTATTGTATCTCCTGGTCGAAATTTATTGTGTTTTATTGGGGAAAAATTTTTCCATGCTTTATCGGGACTTCTTCCATCGTAAGTGTTGGAACCATATGATTGATCGATATAATAAATTCTCTCTCCGGTATTAATTCTATTGGAATTATGAGCAGTTTGTTTTATTGAAGATACTATTTTCCCTAAGAAAAGATCGTTTTGTACAGATTTTGAAAAGACAATAATTAAAAGTAAAATTATTACTATAAAAAGTAAATATATAATAAATTTAAATTTAGTCATAGGATATTCTCTTTGAAAAATTACTAAAACTGAAGTAGAGGTAATTTGAGTTATAATTTGGAAGATACATTAATGCAATGTTTCCTGCATAAATATTGCCAGCGCATTCTAAATATTTGGAATCATGTTCATATATGGAACGTCCGTGATGAGTTGAATTTTTAATAAGATAATGTCTTATTCAGTGCGCCTGCGGCGCACTGAATGCCGAGTTGAGATTAAGGTTATCACGCGCCGCAGCGCACTGAACAACGAGTTGGAGCAGACAACCCACAAGGCTTGCTCCTCAACTCGGCAATAGATGAATATTAAAGCGATTTAAGAAATATAACCTTTTAACTTCATCGCTGTTTGAATTTCGTGATTTATTAGTTCTTTAAGATTAGGATTCTGATGAGCATTTACTGCTTTGTAATTGCAATTATGTATCTGATATTTATTGAAGGTAAATTTATCAAAGCTTACATTTAGAAAAGTAGCAAGTTCTTTTAAGGTGGCATCATAATTATCGCACAAAGACTCATAGCTCAATTCCCAAAAAGCATTTTTAGCATTTAAGGATAAGATATTTACGTCTTCTTCAATTTTTAGTATGCACTTATTCCAATATTGAGCACATGTAAGATAATATTCATTGGCTTTAGGTCGATAGTTTTTGTACTTTTGATAATTTTTTTTAAAATAGGATTCAACAACTGATGGACCTGAACGGTATATATGTATGAATTTTGCTTCAGGATAGATCTTTATTATTTGTGGAATCATAAATGAAATCATAGCGCTTTTAATAAAGAAGACTTTTTGCCTCCCTTTTATTAAGTGGAAACCGTTAAATGTTCGTTTGATTTTTTTGGAATGATTGTGAGGCCAACAATTGACTGATAATTTTGTATATGTCATGGGATCAGATTCTATTGGATGCGTTCTTAACTGAGCATTACTTGTTGATTCAAATTTTGGATGCCATAAATCATTTGCTTCACTGGGAAACCCGGAGATATCTGGATGGGTTTTTAAAATTCGGTAAAGTAATGATGAGCCACATCTACCTGTTCCCACAATAAAAAATGGCTGACTGATTTGAAATCTATAAATTTCATCCAAGATGCCAGTACAATATGAAATATTTATAGTTGCCCGTTTTGCTATTTTTTTGATCAAAAAGCTAATCTTCGATGGATAAATTGAAATTGGATTTTGAGACATAATATTAGTCGCTATTATGAGTCTTTAACCTATCGTTCTTTAGCTATTAGTTTATTCATGTGCATGTATTCTATGCATAAAATATGATTTATATGACGAAATTGGGGTATCTAAATCCTCGAATATGCCATTTTCTGAGTTACATATCAATTAATAAATTAATCTTTAATTTTAAATGGGCAATTATTTCATGCCAAGTATACTTCATTGCGTTGAGTCTGATTTCGTTTGAATTGAAAGTGTTTAGGTTGATGTAAAGGTTGCAAAGGCCTTTATAAAAATCTTTGCATGTGTCTTCTACTAAGACGCCATTCGTACTATTTATAATAGCTTTGTTTTCCAAAGTTCCAGTTGCTATAACCGGCATGCCAGCAAGTAAGTACTCGAAAGTTTTGGTTGGCGGTTGAAAATTAAAATAGGTGGTTTTAGGAATGAAAGAGACGCCAATGTTGTGCACATCAAAAAAGTGACCCAGCTTATTATGGGGGATTTTCCCTGTTATCTTTATTGATGTTTCAAGCTCTTCGGAGATAACAAGAGATTTTAAATTTTCTACTTCCGTGCTGTACCCACTCCCGATTATTGTGTAGCTTATTTTTAATTTGTGTTTATACTGACGATAAAATTTTGAAAATCCTTTTATTGTTTGATCAATGTTTCTGTTAAACAATGTTCCCACATATAATAAATTTATTGAGTTGAATTTTTTTTCCTTTAAAGAAAGTATATCGGCACCAAGTGGAAGAATAAATGCCTTTCTAAATAGACCGAGTTTCCGAGCAAGGTTCTTTGATATCACAGAAATGTCTGGATAAAAAAGTGCTTCGAATTTTAAGAATGAATTGTATAAAAACCTGTTGAAAAAATTTTTTTTTATCGAGCCGGATCTGATATCAAGCAAAAATTTTTTTTGAGGAAAATAAATTTTCAAAAGTGAGCAACCTCTAAAATATTTTATCAGATGTAAATCATACTCATTCTTTTTGAGTTCTGAAACCACCTTAAAAATGAATCTTGCATTTCTTAAAACAATGTTCCCCTTACGTGATATGTATTTTACTTTAATATTTTTAAGATAAAGTTTTTTTTCTCCGTAATCCCAACATATGTATTTGATAATATAATCGTTCCTCAAATGTTTGCAATAGTAATAAGTGTCTGAGTGATACCCAAATTGTTTTTGATTAATAATTATAATCTTTTGATGAATCATAGATTTTTTTGCTGTTCTCATTTTTGAATCAAAGCCTTAGCTTAGCAAATGTTTTCGAATTATAAAACTCTTATAATAATGGACAACTCTATTATTTAATTCGATGATATCTGATGTTTTTTCTTCAGTTTAAAAACTTTTAACAACACACCATAACCATTTATATTAAATTTTGTATGAAAGTAGTAATTTGGAAAATAATGTAAAAAAGTTTCTTCAAACTTCCATGCAGCATAATCTTCATTAATTACAATGAAATCTATTGATTCAATGATATTTTCTATTTTTGCAAATTGTTTGCCATTCCTAATATCTATGATCAATACATCCTTGTCTTCTTTGATAAATGGCCATATTTCGGTTGGTCCCACAATAAAATATGTTTTATCATTATTATTTATAATTTCATCAAAACACTTTGTTGCTATGGAAATATTATAACCACCTTTTTCTCCTTGCAGTGCCAATTGTCCAGCCATGATAATTGACTGAAGACTTGTAAACCAAACCAAGATTATTAGTACATTTGTATATGTATAAGACAGTGATCGTTTAGGCCGAAAAACACAAGATAGCATTAAAAACAAAAAAGGAACCAAGGCAATTCCATGGCGCCATGTAGTATGAACATCTAAAATAAAAAAGGCAATTAATCCCGTAACAATAGAAAAGAAACAGCATAAAGCTTTTTTATTATTATCAATGAATACTTGTGATTGTTTGAATAATATTATAATTCCAGTAAAAAAAAGCAATAATTCAAAAATATTGGAGAAAATAAAATATTGTTGCCAACGTCTTACCTCTTTTTTTATTAAATACACTAATCCATTGTTCCATGCTTCGGAAAGAATATCTACTATTGTTAATCCTTTTATTATAGGAACGGATGAAGGCGCTATGTGATGACTTGAAAAAAGTAGATAATCAAAAATTATACCATTCCATAAAAAAACCGTGAAAACAATACATATCACAATGAAATATCTATAGTTATCAGTTAGTTTGTAATTTCCATAAAGAACATTGTACGATAAAAAAAAACAAATTATGCAAAGAAAAGGTATTACTGATGTTATGTGTGTAAGTATCAGTAAACAGGAAGTAAAGATAGCGAAGATGAAACCGAGGGTATGTTTTGCCCGTAAAAAAAAAATAAAACTAAGACAGGAAAAAGTAGCTACCATAATATCTGGTCTATAATCTGAGGTTACTATTAAAATAATTCGTTTATCATTGATGAGAATAGCTAAAAGCAAGAGAGAAATTAAGTGATTCTTCGAGAATTTATATATCAAAAAATATAGCAGAACCAATAATAGAATGTATTCTAATAGGCTAAGAATTTTTAAAGAAACAATGTTTTGGGAAACATATTTAAACCATAAAGAGGTGTAAAAGATTCTGGTTGAGTTGCACGTGAGGAAATGAAATGTAGACTTAACACCGTGAACAGATTGGAGGGCATCAATCTGTTCTAAGTTTTCTGCAGGGCTGCCATTTCTGCTTAGAGAAAGAGCTGGATAGCTGTACCATCCTCCATCACAATATAAATCCTTGTAATAAAATCCTGCAGAAACATACAGTGAGGCAGAAAGGACAGCAAATATAAATGTGAACATTACTAATGATTTATTCATAATCAGTGTTTACCATTTATTTTTTATCATGCCCAAATTAAACTTGTTCTGTTTAATATGTTATAGAAAGCAGATATTTAAGGAATTCAGCAGAACTTAATGCGCTACCCAAAAGATCACTATAGACATCCTCATATGTGCCTTGATCTGTTCAACAGGTGCTTATCTGTTTGATATATGAAAGGAACTTGGCAATGAATTGGCATTAAGTCATATGGGAACCTCTATAGTTATAAAACCCTCGAACACCTGCCACCACACGTTCCACCGCCTCATCGTTCATCTCATAATACATGGGCAATCGAAGCAATCGTTCGCTGGCATGTACGGTATGGTGCAGATCCCCATGGGTATGACAATGTTTTTTGCCCATGGGAGAGGTATGCAAAGGCATGTAATGAAATACAGCATTGATACCACGTTTTCCAAGGTAGCGGAGTAGTTCTGTTCGTTCATCCAAGGATTTGGTAATCATGTACATGATATTGCTGTTGCAGGCTGTTTGACCATGGATATGGGGAAGACGAATAAGCCCTGCATCTGCAAGACCCTGCAGGCCTTCCATATAAAGTTCAAACAGTCGGCACCGAGTCCCAATAATTTTATCTGCCATTTCAAGTTGCGCGTAAAGAAAAGCAGCCACCAAATCTGACGGTAGAAATGACGAGCCAATATCAACCCAGCTATATTTGTCCACCTCACCCCGGAAGAATTTGCTGCGGTTGGTGCCTTTTTCCCGGATGATTTCAGCTTTTTCCTGGAAGCGTTCATGGCTGATTAACAAAGCCCCGCCTTCTCCGCATATGATGTTGTTGGTCTCATGAAAGCTCAGTACTCCCAAATCGCCTATGGTACCTAAGTATTTCATGTTATATTGCGCCCCAAAGCCATTAGCGGCATCCTCGACCACCAGCAGACCGTGACGTCTTGCAATATCAAGAACTTGTTCCATTTGGCAAGCAATACCAGCATAGTGGTGAACTACAATTACCCTTGTCCGATCTGTTATTGCCTGCTCAATTTTGGTTTCATCTATATTCAAGGTGTCCGGTCGGATATCAACAAAAACAGGGACTGCCCCTTGCATGTGAAATGCGTTGGCCACAGAGACAAAGGCAAAGGATGGCATGATTACCTCGTCCCCCGGACCGATATCACAGAGCATGGCAGCCATGTCCAGGGTAGAAGCATAGGACTGGGTGAGCAGTGCCTTTGGGGTCTTTAGATAGTCCTCAATAAATTTCTGACATTTTTGAGTAAACGGTCCGTCGCCAGCGCTGTGGCTTCCCAGAATCGCACGGGCCATGTAGTACATTTCTTTACCTGCGATAAAAGGCTTGTTAAATGGGATACAATCTCTCATGAGAACCCTTTTTGAATGTCAGGCTTTGGGTGTGGAAAAATTTAAAAATGGTTTCAACTATGCGCAGTTGATGGGCTCGGGTCAACTCGTAATAAAACGGCAACCTAAGCAATCGACTGCTTAGGGATTCGGTCATGGGAAGCTGGCCGGGACTGTATCCCATGGATTGGCCCACATCAGATGTATGGAGTGGAACATAATGAAACACAGCGTGAATATTTTGTTTTTTAAGATACTCCATCAAGGCATCCCGAATGACTTCATCCGGTAGGATGATGTAAAATAGATGGCTGTTGCTGCAACATGCTGTCGGAATATAAGGTAATCTGAGTTTGCCATCATTGGCCAAAGGCACCAGAGCCTGGTGATAAAAGTGCCAGATCTCATTTCTACGCTGATTGATCTGGTCCATGTTTTCAAGCTGGGCATAGAGAAATGCGGAGAGCAAATCTGCCATAAGATAAGAGGATCCAACGTCAACCCAGTTGTAATGATCCACATCTCCCCGGAAAAAAGCACACCGGTTTGTTCCCCGCACCCGGATGATTTCGGCACGTTCAATAAGGCGTTTATCATTGATGACGACAGCCCCGCCTTCGCCACTAATAAAATTTTTGGTTTCATGGAAACTGTATGTACCCAGATGGCCGATAGTCCCCAAGTATTGTTCATTATAGGTGGAATTAACCCCCTGGGCTGCATCCTCTACTACCATGAGTTTGTATTGATCTGCAATTGCCATAATGGTCTCCATATCACACCCTACGCCTGCATAATGGACAGGCACCACTGCTTTGGTCTTTTTTGTGATTAAAGATTCAAGCAGGGTTTCGTCCATGTTCAGGGTATCTGTCCGGATATCCACAAACCGAATCACAGCCCCTCGGAGGGCAAAGGCATTTGCCGTGGAAACAAAGGTAAAAGAAGGTATGATCACCTCATCACCAGGCTGGATGTCACACAGAATGGCAGCCATTTCAAGAGCCGCAGTACAGGAATGGGTGAGCATTATTTTTTGAGCGTTGAACTTTTTTTCCATCAGCTCACAACATTGTTCTGTAAAATGACCATCTCCAGAAAGATTGCCGAGTTCAACCGCCTGTGCAATGTAGTATAGTTCCTTGCCAGCGATGTAGGGTTTGTTAAAAGGTATTTTCATTTATACAAACTCGTTTAAGATTTTATGCCATTTCAAGGATTGTCATAACCATTCTTATGATAGTTTCGTTCAGAGTCTAATGGATTAATCATTAGGGGAGTCAGAAGAAATCAATTTACCGTTAAAGGTTTGATTGTGATATCATACCAAGGCAATTTTTCAGAACGAATAAGCCGTTTTTCAAGCTGTGTCTTTATTACAATACGATCAATATGGGAAAGGGTCTTCTTTCGATAAAGCCACCAGATGTTGATGCCGTCTGCTAAAAAATCGCTGGTTTTGTAACTCGCTGTGAAAAAAAGAAATGGTTTGTTGCTTTGAGTTTCCAGGATTCCACCAGGTATCAGCTTCTCTTTGGGCATCATGTCATGGTCAAGCGCTTTGACTGGTTTTAGCCCTCTGGAGTTTCCACCACGGCAAAAGCGGGTCAACCCCTTTTTTATGGAGAGTTTTATCTCGTAGATTTCTTTTGGATGTAGGTTTTCCATAACCGCTCATTTTATAGCTGATCTCCTTCCCCCTTGAACGATTTTGTTCTTTACTTGACTTCCTCACTCCGTTTGTGGGAAATAGGCCAAGGCGGGAGGAAAAATGAATTTTATATTCTTATTTCCCGAATATTGAGTGTCTCACTGCGCTGATAGCTCTCATAAACTTGCATGGGTGTCCTGTATTTCAAGGATCTATGTATCCTAAAGAAATTGTAAAAATTCATAAAATCAACGGATTCCGTATATGCTTGTCCATAAGTCATGAAATACCTGGGCTGGATAAACTCTGTTGCCAATATTGAATTGAATGCCTCAATATGCGCGTTCTGATTTGGTGTTGCCGGTGGGATCAGTTCATGGAGGATCTGATCCTCTTCAAAGTTCTGCACATGTTCTGTGAAAACCTTGGATGTCATCTGGGTGCCATTATCACTCCTTATTACCAATTGATTTTCATTGGGGATCCCAAAATCTTTAAGTGCCTTGTCAAGGGTGAACGCCAAATCTTTCCCTTTACAGCTTAGCCCTATGTAATAATTAACTATTAACCTCATGTAGACGTCAATTATTGCCAGTATAAAGAAAAACCTGTTTTCGCCATGAACAAAACCATATTTAAGGTCCAACTGCCACATCTGAAATGGGGCGGTAATAATTCTGTTGATGCACCTTTTACTCCTCCTTGTATGGCGCTTCTTCTTGAGAGGCAATAATATGTTTTGTTCCCGGCACAGTCGGTAAACCTTTTTGGGATTGACCGTGTAACCATAATCCCTTCTCAGATAATGGGTAAGTTTCTGATAGCCACCTCCATTGGCAAATTCTTTACGGCTTCTATAGTTTACAAGGGCTGATATGATCCCCCTGTGGCAGGATAGTTGTCGCATGAATTAAAAAGCATTATTATTGGGGTTGATTGTGAAGCCTGGTATGGGCCTTCCCGGATTTTTATGACGGCCATCCTCCTCAACATGCTTATCTCTTTGATACCATGTCGAGTTGGCAATAGAAGCATATTTAATGACCTTCTGGACCGGATACCCTTTTTTAATGTATGATTCAGCTACTTCTAACTTTTCAGCCAGAGCTGGTTCGTTTTTTTTAAAAGGTCTTTTAATACAGCTATCTCAAGCTTTGCGTCAGCAAGTTCTCTCTCCAAAGCTCGTTGAGATTTCCGGCTATCGGTTTTCTGTTTGTTTTTGTCCCGTCTAAACCATGTGTATACCGTTGTAGCTGGGACATCATGCTTTTTGGCAACAACGGCATAGTTATTCGTCTCAATGCATTCTTTAATGATCTGGGCCTTAAATTCCTTGCTGTAACTTCTCAGTTTCTCTCTGCTCATTTTCATGCTCCTTTCAGGCGTTTTGTATTACCTGATTACGAGCAAAAAGTCTCCACATTATATACGGGGTTAGAGAGATACTGATCCGAATTGCCTTGGGGTCACAATCAGTTTCCGAATTCACTTTGTGAACATTATCGAAAATGGGGTCTGTTAATTCGTTTTTTTTTTGAACTTTAGTTTTTGCAACAGGACGGATAACATAGCCGTGCCGATTCAAAATATCCGATATTGTTCTTTCCGTGGGTAGTATTTTTTTGCTCCATCCTTTTGATAAAAGAGCCTTTCGAACGGCTGACGCGCTCATATTCGTATAGGTAAGGTTTGTCCTGAGGTTGTGGATCAGCCTGACTCTCAGGCTCCAGAATAGCGTGAATATCTTGAAGAATTTCAGGATAATTATCTTCTGTTCGGGTTCTGTGGCGATTTGAAATATCATTCAAACAGCGTATCCCAGTTCTCAACTCATGCATTCCAAGTTCCACTGTCGAACGACTCCATCCAAAGACTTCTTCAGCCACACGCGGCCTACCATCGAGCAAGTCCACCGTTACCTGGGCCATTGATTGATGTCTTTCAGCCCAGGGAATTTTTTTCACAATACTTGCAACGGTCCTTATTACCTCGGCTGATATTCCATTTTTTTGGGTGTGTCCCACTTTTTGCACAACACCATCTTGACATAAAACCACACAGAACCCAACTTCTTTCATGATCAACGGCAACCACCCTGTTAATTGATGTGAGAGAATTATGGGAATTACAATAAAAGCCCACTTTGAGACCTCTGTGACAGAAGCGAATAAGGATGTTTATACGGGTTCTTTTATAGAAGGTAAGAAAACTATAATAGAATTTGATATGAGAAAAAGGGATTGGCAGCAAGCCTTGCAAACCAACTCCAAAATATCCTGGTATCCCCAAACATCTAAAATTGACATATATGAATTTTCAACATTTCACTGTCCGATTGTTTACAGATTCACAATGGCTCGCGGATATTATACTCAAACCGATGGCAGTCGTGAATATTTTACGACAAAGCCCTCAGAAGTATCAACTCACCATCATATGAGTAAAAACATCATAAGGCTTGCCTGCTTTTTAGCCGTCATTTGTGGTGTAACATTAAGAAATATAGCGTTGATCTACAGCTCTCTTTTTCAAATCCCAGTGAGCAAGTCATGCATAAAAAGATGGATAGATGAAATAGGTGCCGGACTTTCAGAGGATGATATTCTAAAAAAGTTAATAGATCAAAAAACGCCTCATGAATGCAATATTGATGGCTATTACCCGAAGGGAACAGACAAGTGTGTCATGGTTATAAAAGATGAATATGACAGAATTCTGATAACTCATGAAGCAGATCGTGAAAATGCAAAGGAAGCGAATGCCTTTTTAAATAAATTGAAAGATTTAGGATTGAATATCACTTATGTATTTTCAGACTATTCAAAAAGCTATATATCAGCAATAAAAGAGGTTTTTCCAAAAGCAAAATTTCAGGCCGACCATTTTCATACGGCAAAAAATATATGGAAACATCTTAAAAAAGGGCTGCTTGAGTATAGACGAGAAGTTAAATCAACCGGTGAAAAAGAAAAAGATAAGGACCTTCTTGAACTTGCCACTCAATTATGGAAAATTCGGTGGACATTGTTGAAAAAGCCATCCAATTTAAGCAATGAAGAAAGATACGAGATAGAGTCAATTGAGACAAAAGACAAGGGGTTCATAAAAAGCTTCCGTTCAATTATTCGGCAAATTGCAAATATATTTGATTATTCCAATACAGAGATTCAGGCCAAAACAAAATTTAAAGATTTGAAAATTCTTGTGGAAAAATCTCAGAATAGCCATTTTGGAAAAATATGTACCTTTCTTGAGGAACATTGGGACGAAGCAATGCAGTATTTGAGAGCAAGGGGACTGTCAAAGTACAAACGCGCATCAAACTCAGAATCAGGCATGAGAATCTTGAGACGTCTGGAAAAAAATCATGACGGAATCAGGTCCGACGTGACCCGGAAAAATTACATAAAAATATATCAAACAATAAAATATTTATCTGAAGACGTTACCGTTTTCTTAAACCCTAATCCCGATAATTGACACGAAAAAGTTGTGCAAAAAGTGGGACACACCCGTTATAATTCTGAAATTTATGTTGTTGGATCTTTAACAAACAAAGTAAAATCGCAGTTTACATGCCATCGTTTTTGCTCGTAAACCAGATCAAAACCGCTGTTTATTAATACCTGCTTATGTACTGGATTATTGTATATAATGCAAACATTGTTGTTACGAATCAAGAATAAAAAATCTGATAGAATCTTTTCATCAAACGGGTTGTACATATATATAACTAAATTTTTTTTGAAATTGTTAAAATCAATCTTTGTAATATCACTCTCAAATACATCAATATTTCGTTTAGACGCAACCTTGGTAAGGTTGTTTTTGCAAATAGAAATCAATTTTCCACAGTAATCAATACCTGTAATATTGATATTTCTTTCTAGAATTTCATCCCAAACTAGAACAACTTTACCCTTACCACAACCAACATCAATAAAATCGGCATCTTTAAAATCAAAGTTAGAGAATGCTTCCATTTTTTGAGTTGCTTTTTTTATCACATTGGCCCAGCTACACATATATAAAGTACCATGCTCCAGATTCGCAAGGCTTTTGTCAAAGTAATCAATTGGAAGCCAGGTGTGAGTATCCACGCCTCTTTTTATATCAAAAAGATAGTTTTCAATAAAATATGTATACGGAAGCCTGATCCCTCTTTTTTTCATCATGTTTAAATAGTCTTTGATTCCAAATTTGATCATAGTCTGAACGCCTTTTTAACAAAATACATTCACTGCTGAACATAACGGGGTGGGGTGTTAATGAACAAAACTCACAGATCTGGGCATCCTTCATTTGAGCTAAAAAGTACTTTACCTTAGCGTTGCATAAAATTTTACGATAATTCGATAATTTTACGCGGCTTTTTGCAACGCTTCTATGAAAAATAGTAAATCCTTCTTAACTGCAGGATTCGCACTCATTGTAAGGGGCAGTTTTCTCTGGGGACAGATAAAACGACCAGCTCTTTGTATGATCTGATGGCGTATTGTATCAAGTTTCTTGAAAGTCCATGCTGCAGGGCGTTTTGCTTTTGCCCTGCTTGCAGCCGGGTGGGCGATCATTTGCATTTCCCTTGAAAAATTGTGGGCCATCATTGATGCCACTGTAAAAACTTGATTGGCATTGAGTCTTTTACATGGAATTGCACTGAGGGCTGTGTCGTTCTTGGCATTACCGAACAATAATTCCTGGGACCCACGGCCATTATGAAACAATACGATCGCATTTGCTGATACTTTTTTGTTGGTCACAATGACCTTATATTGATATTCCCGGCAGACCGGTTTAAAGAGATCCAACTGAATGGGGCCTTTTTGTGGTTTTTTTACTTTCTTTCTGGTGAATACAAATCGGTATTCATCCTTCCATGATTTCGGTTTCCACTGAGTTTCAAAATAAGACCAAGTTTCATCAATGGTAGACCATGAGTAACATGCCTCAATCATGCTTTTGAGTTCTGTAAATCTGGAAAAACGGTAGATGTCAAGCAAGTTGTCTTTGGCTATTCAACTTTATCACAAAAGATAGATCTTTCCAGCCTATTTTACTGCCCCCGGCATCAGCCTCCCAAATCCGTTATAATCAGTTCATTTTTTCCCATAAATATCTCGTATTATGGTATAAGGTCTTTGTTTTACCTCAATAAATATCTTTGAAAGATATACCCCAATGATGCCAATAAAGCAAATTATCAATCCGCCTAACAACCACACAGATGCCATGACAGAAGTCCATCCACTCAAAGGATTTGTAAGAAATAATTTGTTGAATATCAGGTATAATGTGTATGTGGTTGCAACTGCTGATATGAAAAGACCTGTATAAAAGATGCCTTTTAGGGGGGTATTGCTGAATGATGTGATGGCATTGACAAATAATGAAACTTTGCGGTGGAAAGAATAGGTTGTATTACTCGACTTGTGCTTTTTGATAATTTCCGGAATCTGTTTAAATCCGGTCAGGTGCCATAAACCATCAATCATGATTTCCCTTTCGTGATGACGAATCAGCGAATTGACATACCGCTGTGACATCAATCTTGCCGTCACAATGTTTTTTGGTAGGTTCAGTCCCGTAAGTTTGTTGAACAAAATATAGAACAAATGACCAGACCACCGTTCAAAAAAGAATCCTTTTCTGTCTTTTTGCACCCCATAAACAACATCACACGTTTCTTCCTTCATTTTATTTGAAAAAAACACCAGCCATTCAGGTTCTTCTTCCAGATCGCTGTCAATCAGGAATATGAGTTCCCCTTGGGCATGGGCAAGACCGGTCATCATTGCTTTGTGATGGCCGAAGTTACGAGAGAGGTCCACCACTATGAGATGTGTGTCAGTTCGTGTCAGATTAACAGCTATTTCAAGACTGTTATCTGGAGAGCCGTCATTGACTAAGATAATTTCAAAATCATCTTTAACCAGTTTACGGGCAGCACTTGCAGCACGGTCGCAGAATTCTTTGATGTAAAGAGATGATTGATACATAGTTGTGACAATAGACAGTTTCATGAATTTACATACCTCATGTATCGTGGTGACTCTTGACCGCAGTTAAACATCAAATCCAAAATGCTTACCTGATGGGTAAAATTGCCCCAAAGTTGAGGATATTTTGGATATCCATCATAATCAAACCAGATTAGTTTTACCCCATACTCATCAAAAATGTTTTCATTGATATATCCTTTTGCTGCTGGACCAGAGATGTACTTAGTAGCACCAACCTGAAGGCATAAATCTGCCAGACGTTCGGTTTTACCACTTATTAATTTATAGTCCCAAGAGTTGCTGATCTTTGTTGTTATTCCCAGATATCCACAAATTGCCTCAATTAGCGTTCGGTTAACAATTGACAAATGGGTGTATTGGCGTTGAATATAGAGGGGTTCAAATATGTTAGACACTTCTCCAAAATGCGCCGCGCTGCGGTAGTTTTGCACGATAGTCTTCCAATGCTTACTCTGCCATTTGCCCGAGGGGATTTCAACATCACGAATTCGTCGACTGATACATTTCCCAACAGGCACGGTTAACCATCCAATACCTTGGTTTGTTTTAACTTTGTTTCTGTTGCGCCAGTCATTTTTGGTATACTGCATATCGTCATATAAGATAAACTCATCCACTGCGGCGATCAGATCAAAATATCCTTTCCAAGGTATGTAATTAGATTGAAGTATTGCGACTTTTTTATGCATTGTCCTCCGGTATATTTTAGAGACCTTGACTTCCCACAACAATTCCAGCAATAATCAAAGTGATCCCCACAACTTTATGCCAGTTCAACGGCTCATTTAAAAAAACAGCACTGCCCACAAGAACAAACCCGAAAGTCACTCCCATAAAGGGATATGCGCGGCTTAATGGCAACCTTGACAGTGCTGCCATATAACAGAGAGATGCAATAAATGCTGCCACAAAGCTTGAGAATATAAAAGGGTCGAAAAACAGGCAAAAAAGATGGTACAGCTTGGTTAAAGAAGCATTTGGCAGTGAACCATGTAAGGGGATGCGCCATTTCAAAACAAGCTGCCCGTAGCATGTAAGTATAATGGTAAAGAATATGTATACATAGGACATATAAAAAATTTTTCCTTTTACTGACGTTATTTAATACTCCAAAATTCGCAAAATTAATAATTTGAACAGTCACCTTTTATCAATAACACAAGATTCATCGAATAGGCTTAATTGGTTATATATAAAAATAGACTTTTCTTGCTTGAAGAAGTGTGGTACGGTTGACAGTTCTCATTCTTAAAAAGGACAAATATCTTTAAAAAATACAAGTCGGATTTTTTACGAGGTCATCAAGATTGGAAAGTGAGTGATATTGAATTGCATGTTTCCTGGCGTTCTCCCCTATGCAATTTCTGAATTTATGATCGCAGATCATTTTTTGGGTGTCTATGACCAGTTGGTGAAAATTTCCTGAAAGCAGACCTATTTTTTTTTGTTTTAAGATGTGATCTGGATCTACATGTAGACTTATTACCGGGACGGTATTCATCCATGCCTGGATAAATGTGTTACTAAAACCTTCTTTTAGGCTGGTATTGATTAAAATATGGCTTTTAGATAATAGTTCATTAACTTTTAGATTTGATATTTCTCCAGTTACAATTATTTTGTTAGATTCTGCTTTTTTTATCAGAGTTGAATAGCTGTCATTTCTACCGATCATTATATACTTAACATTGGGATTAACATTGGGAAAATTTTTTATACTCTTGACTAATTGAATAAAAATTTCTGGTTGTTTGATTGGTTTCCAATTGGCGATCCACAACACAATAATTTCCTTATTCTTTTTAATTCTTGCTTCAGGTACTGGGTGCCAATTGCCGACGATTAAATTACATTCTTTTTTATAATTCAATAGTAATTGTTTGGATTGGTAATTGGTCTGTCCTACAATACAGTTGCAATTCTTTATCCCAAATTCAACCATTTTTTTGTTGATGAAGAGAAATGGATTTGTAAAAAATATTTTATTGTTTAATGGTGTGATATCATTATCGTGGGCTATGTGCCATATGATTTTGCAATGTTTTTTTTTTGCATAATATGTTGCAATCATGAAATATGCACTGGTGCCGCGTATGTAAATAATATTCGGATTTACCTTTTCTAGAACTCTGTATAATTGGCTGGCTTCAAATACAACGCTTCCGGTTATTCTTTTCATTGGACTGGGTTTTATACCGTAAAGAGTGTACCCCATATCTTGGATGATATTCTTTTTTCCCCAATGATTTCTGAATATGAATGAAATGTTTGACGTTGATTTTAACCTGTCAGCTAGCATCAACGCTTGATATTCTGCACCACCTTGGTGAAAGGGAAAGTATCCGGTAATGAATAAGATTTTTTTCATTGTTCTCGCTTCGGTTTGCCGTTTTTGCCCATTTAAAATAATTTTTTTATAGATGTGTTGTTGGGGGATCAGATTTTGTTGATTTACCATTTGTAAAATTCGGCTTAATTAACTATATGGATACAGTCCCGGGAAATTGGTAAATTAAAAACGGCTGTGTCCCTCATTAGTATTGTTCACTAAATCTTCGTCCTTGCCCTTACCTCTTAAAATTGTTGGAAAGTATTTCAGCAAATGTTTTGCACCAGTTGAATTGAGATGATCTGCGTCTAAAAAATAATTGTCGTTATTGATAAAAAATTTTTGACAATTAGATACCCAAAGATTATTGGCAAGAAAAATATCATCAGCATGGTAACTTTTATCCTTTTTAAAAACAAAGTAGTCTTTGCTTAAAGGATATTTTATACCAATAATATCAATTTTGTTTTTTTTGCAAAGCGAAATGATTTTATTGATTGAAGCGGTCAATGCTTTTGAAGGCTTCTCATATTTATATTGATAGTTGAATCGTTCAAGAATTTGTGATTCCTTTTCGATTTTAGAGAAACTGACCCACTCTAAAGGCTTTTTTTTGGAGTGAAAAAATAGATTGGCTATTTTTGATTGCAGGTATAATTTAATAATGTCCCTGCTTTTAGGACTTGCAAAGATAAAATAGCGTTTAAAGTAAGTTTTTATGAACTCATTAGCACTTGAAAAATCGCTTCTGGAAAGGAAAAACGACGATCTATCCAGATTATTTTTTGTTTCTCGATAAGGTGAAAGCGAATGATCGTCGGCAGTGATTAGAATTTTTTCTACTTTTGAATTTTTGATTAAATATTTAAGCTTTTGATACATATCGGAGTATGAGTCGCCACCTTCAGAAAAATTAAAAACACCATATGCTTCGGTGTCATTTTTTAAAGGTAATGCATAGGAATCCGACAGAATATAGGCTTTAAAATTGAGTTCAACGTTTTTATAGGGTTTGAAGTAAATAAAGTAAGTTATTAGGTAGAGAATGAAGTTGATCGCTGCCATAAAAATGCAAAAAATAAAAATTTTTTTTATGAATTTATTCATAAACTCGTGAGCCATAAGGTTCTTTGTTGATTGTTACCCCAAGTTACGGTATTCTCTTGCAATTCAATGCTTTCAAGGACGATTGAGCATCTCAATCACCTTCTTATCTTTAACTTATCTATATTTGTATTTATTCAGCGTCGTAAAACATTACCCTATCGATTTATCGAAAAGACAACAGGGTAATGCTCTAATTTAATTAATCTTCATAACAAAAAGCGGGAAGATTACCTTCGAACAAAGTACGCAATGCATCGCTGGCCATCACTCCATGCTTCTTGCACGTGGAAAGATAACTTCGAACTCGACAAAAAATTTTAGCCCCCTCCATGGAGCGGAAGCATCCGGATATTTTCTGATGAACTTTGGTCATTCTGAGATCATTTTCCCCTTGGTTGTTGGTGAAGGGTACTATTAATTCGTCCATGAATCTCAGCGTTTCCGTTTCATAACCCATCAGTCGTTCAAGGAGGCTTCTTGATTTGGAGCGTTTGAGTCTGCCCCGTTGGCCTTTTCTTCTCTTGCTTTCATCCGGTGGCGGACACTCAATATGGGCTTTTTCCAGCACATCCCGATATCTTTTTCTGTATTTTTCGGAATCCGCTGGGTTGAGCTGATCTCCTGCGTCATCCACAGCAATATTGATCTCTTTCAACAGCTCTCGCATGTCTCTTGCCCATTTTTGATCGTCTTGTTCCCAAGCTCTTTCCAACTCCCTCAAATGATGCGCATTGCAAAGGGAATGTAGACAATCATATTTTAAGTATGGTTTCCAGTGGTCATGGCACAGAATCCCTTTGAACAGGGGAAGAATCCCTATTTCATCCATGGCCTCACTGCCTCTTTTCTCATGGGGGAAAAAATAAGTCCACTGGGCATTGGATGTGCAGTGCAGCCAACGCCTGACACTGTTTATATTGATGCCAGTCTCATCGGCATGACATAAATGAGACTGAAACAGTCTGCGTTTAACGATTTGGTCAAACTCCTCCAGTTTATCAAAGGCCTCTTTGTTGAAGTTATACACCGAGCCTTTACTGATGGAAATTCCCAACTGGTCTCTGAAGGTCTCTTCCACCCTGTCGTAGGGAATTAGCTGATACTGGGAGAAAAAAGTGGCGTGGGCCTTCACACTGACACTATATTGAACGGCTTTAGTGACGCCTTCAGGGAAATTAGCGGTATAGCGTGTGCCTTTTTCATCCTCAAGCACTTGAGCCTGGTATTCCGTCACAACCTTTGTGATGTCAATCTCAATCACCTGCCTGATAACGGGGTCTACCTCTTTATAAGTGCCCTCGGGAAGGGTGCTTCTGTCCACATTTATTGGTTCTACAAAATCAGGGTTTGGATCTCTTTCCAGGGTAGAGCCTTTATGCCCAGCTTGTCCTCCAGGCTTTTTTGAACCCGGTTTTCGTTTTGGTTTTTCTCGATTGGGGTCTGAAGAGGGCGGCTTGCTGCTGTTACTGCTGTTAAGCGTCAGGCGGTTGCATAGCAAAGAGATCAACAAAAACAAAACGTCAAGTGCAGCTTTCAATCCCGAAGAAACCTGTTCCTTCTCCAGCAATTTTCTGGCTGCCTCAACTGATTTGTCTACGTCGATCGAATCCACCTTTACTCCCAACAAGCACCTCCCTCTAATTCGTTTTGATTATAAGAGGTATTATAACACAGGTTTTCAGAGGCAAAATTTTCGCTTCAGGTTGCCTCTGATTGCATTTATTTATTTTCAATGTGGCCAGCCATTAACAGTGACACATTTATTGATGTAATGTGCGATTTTAAGCCTATTCTTGTTCAAAACAAGAAAGCTTGAAACCCACCTCAAAAATTCATTTTTTGCACAGAAACCCTGTCAAGCAAAAAATGAAAACAAACCCATTTTTTTTCGACGCTGAATAGTTACACCGTTCCTTCTTATTCTTTTCTTTGGTCAGCAGAGGATGTTTTCGCTGGACATTTTAGAAGGTACGATTTAGGCAGCATATTAAATCTTCTCGAATTAGTAGGATTTCGGGTTGAGTTTGCCTCTTATATCTTTCAATTTCTTCCTATTCCTGTTTTTCTTTTACGTACCTTACCTTACAAGCTGGGATTATCAAAGACAGAGAAAATTTGGGTGTGTCCCACTTTTTGCACAACACCATCTTGACATAAAACCACACAGAACCCAACTTCTTTCATGATCAACGGCAACCACCCTGTTAATTGATGTGAGAGAATTATGGGAATTACAATAAAAGCCCACTTTGAGACCTCTGTGACAGAAGCGAATAAGGATGTTTATACGGGTTCTTTTATAGAAGGTAAGAAAACTATAATAGAATTTGATATGAGAAAAAGGGATTGGCAGCAAGCCTTGCAAACCAACTCCAAAATATCCTGGTATCCCCAAACATCTAAAATTGACATATATGAATTTTCAACATTTCACTGTCCGATTGTTTACAGATTCACAATGGCTCGCGGATATTATACTCAAACCGATGGCAGTCGTGAATATTTTACGACAAAGCCCTCAGAAGTATCAACTCACCATCATATGAGTAAAAACATCATAAGGCTTGCCTGCTTTTTAGCCGTCATTTGTGGTGTAACATTAAGAAATATAGCGTTGATCTACAGCTCTCTTTTTCAAATCCCAGTGAGCAAGTCATGCATAAAAAGATGGATAGATGAAATAGGTGCCGGACTTTCAGAGGATGATATTCTAAAAAAGTTAATAGATCAAAAAACGCCTCATGAATGCAATATTGATGGCTATTACCCGAAGGGAACAGACAAGTGTGTCATGGTTATAAAAGATGAATATGACAGAATTCTGATAACTCATGAAGCAGATCGTGAAAATGCAAAGGAAGCGAATGCCTTTTTAAATAAATTGAAAGATTTAGGATTGAATATCACTTATGTATTTTCAGACTATTCAAAAAGCTATATATCAGCAATAAAAGAGGTTTTTCCAAAAGCAAAATTTCAGGCCGACCATTTTCATACGGCAAAAAATATATGGAAACATCTTAAAAAAGGGCTGCTTGAGTATAGACGAGAAGTTAAATCAACCGGTGAAAAAGAAAAAGATAAGGACCTTCTTGAACTTGCCACTCAATTATGGAAAATTCGGTGGACATTGTTGAAAAAGCCATCCAATTTAAGCAATGAAGAAAGATACGAGATAGAGTCAATTGAGACAAAAGACAAGGGGTTCATAAAAAGCTTCCGTTCAATTATTCGGCAAATTGCAAATATATTTGATTATTCCAATACAGAGATTCAGGCCAAAACAAAATTTAAAGATTTGAAAATTCTTGTGGAAAAATCTCAGAATAGCCATTTGGGAAAAATATGTACCTTTCTTGAGGAACATTGGGACGAAGCAATGCAGTATTTGAGAGCAAGGGGACTGTCAAAGTACAAACGCGCATCAAACTCAGAATCAGGCATGAGAATCTTGAGACGTCTGGAAAAAAATCATGACGGAATCAGGTCCGACGTGACCCGGAAAAATTACATAAAAATATATCAAACAATAAAATATTTATCTGAAGACGTTACCGTTTTCTTAAACCCTAATCCCGATAATTGACACGAAAAAGTTGTGCAAAAAGTGGGACACACCCGAAAATTTCTAACATTACTTCACGAGATCATGCAGTTAAAGGTGGCCTAATGGCTAAGATTCTTAACTTAATTTTACAATCAGAAATTCATTCTTTAAGCAACAGGAAAGTCATGCCATTTGGCGGGAGCTGTTTGATCGTAGCTCAAAGTTCCTAACGAATAAGTATCCAAGTATAAATTTTTCAACATTGAATTTAGAATTCTTAAACAATATTATGCAAAACAATGTTTTTCTAACAAAAATCAATTTAATATTTTGAGATTATCAGGCGATCAAGCTGTCAAAAAAAATATTATCAAAAAAAGAAAAAGAAGTCCGCAAAAACCTAACCGGACATCACTGATTTAAAATATGAGTGTTTTTTCGAAAAGCTGTCAAAATTTGATCATACCAATGCTTTCTCAATTTGGTAAAGTATAAATTTTAGATTTTGACTCAATTTTAACCAAAACACTGGTATTATTGTTCAGGCTTGGTCGCAGCATGGGCCACTCGTCATATTGTGTGGACCAACGCCCCAAAGTGGCCCAATGTTGTGACCAAGCCCTATCGTTCATTAAAATTGAAAATATATAAACTCAATTGATTCTGAAAAATTACCAAAGAAATATATAAGCAGAGTTAAGGAAAGATAAATAGACCATCTTGCATTTCTCGAAACTGCTTGGTGCATTTCAGCCATGGGATGTGATTTTTCTCTGTTGATCCATTCAATGCTCATGAAAAATACTATAAAAATAATTATAGTAAAAGCATCTTTTTTACCATCGAATTGTGGTATTGAAAAAAATGATTTTGAAAAGATAATTGAAAAATATTTAAACGCACAACTTATATTTTCAGAGCGAAAAAATACCCATGCAAAAACGACTATCAGAAAAGTAGTGAACATATTAAATATTTCTTTAATATTAGGAAAATATTTGCCTTTGGCCACGGTATCAAGATAAATTCTGTTTTTATTATTTAGCAATGAAGGAAGGAAATATATAGCATTCAATGCCCCCCATATTATAAAAGTCCAGTTGGCCCCATGCCAGAATCCACTCAAAATAAATATTATGAAAACGTTTTGTATTTTTTTTGGTAAATTAACTTGACTTCCGCCAAGTGGGATATAGATGTAATCTCTGAACCATGAAGAGAGAGAGATGTGCCATCTCCGCCAGAATTCTGCAATGTTTCTTGAAAAATAAGGTGTTGCAAAATTAGTAGATAATTCAAATCCGAAAAGTCGTGCGGTTCCGATGGCTATGTCAGAGTATCCAGAAAAATCACCATATATTTGAAATGTAAAAAAAATAGCGCCTAAAAATAGAGCACTTCCGGAAAAATTTTCCGGCATGTTAAAAAAAAGGTTAGCAAACTTCGCACAATTATCTGCAATTACGATTTTTTTGAAAAAGCCCCATAAAATTCGTCTTAGGCCATCAACTGCTTTTGTGTAATCAAAGCTTTTTTTTGTGTAAAATTGAGGTAAAAGGTTTGAGGCTCTTTCGATGGGACCAGCTACTAATTGTGGAAAAAAGCTGACAAAAGCACAAAACGCCCAAAAATTTTTTGTGGGGCTAAAATTTCGTTTGTAAACATCTATTGTGTAGCTTAATGTTTGAAAAGTGTAAAAACTAATTCCAACTGGAAGTAGAATGTCTAAGCGTTTCTTGGTAAATTCTATGCCAAAGAATGAGAATGCTTCCATGAAATTATTTAGGAAAAAATTATAATATTTAAAATATAACAACAATCCAATGTTAACAAAAATGCTTAAGAATAATAAATAAAATCGATTTTTTTTGACAGTCGTTTTTGATAGTGCAATGCCAATGCTATAGTCGATAATTGTGCTGAAAAAAATTAGAAATAAAAACCTCCAATCCCACCAGCCATAAAAAAAATAGCTTGAGGCAACAATAAAGATGTTTTGTATTTTTACATTTTTGTTTGCAAGAAACCAGAAAGATAAAAAAACAAATGGTAGAAATATAGCAAAATCTATGGAGTTGAATAACATTTTTTATTTCACAAGAGTTGTTTACTCGCTGGAGAGTTATCAGATAAATTCTAAAGAGCTTACAATGGCGTCGGAAAATGTGGTATCAGGTATAGTAAAGCGTTGCCTTGCTGTAAATGCTCCCTTTTTTAAAGATCTGTAGAGATCTTCGTTTGTCAATAAACTATACATTTTTTCATATAAGTCAGAAATGGAATCTGGTTTAAACAATAGCCCGTTTGAATGGTTATTGATAATATAGGGGAATACCCCATAATTAGGAGCAATCAATGGCTTGCCAAGAATCTGTGCTTCCAGTGCGACTTTACAAATTCCTTCACACATGGTACTTCTGCTTGGAACGACGACAAAAAGACTTTGTAGAATCAATTCGCCCAAGTTTTCATAGTGTACTTTGCCTAAGAATATGACCTTATCTTTTAAATGCGTTTTTCGTGCTTCTCGAACAAGCCCATTTAGCAATGAGCCATCACCAGCATATATAAGTTTTACCATTGTTGTGTCTGTTTTTTGTTCTATTCGCTTATAAGCCTTCAGGAGATCATAAACGCCTTTTTTTTCTTCTATTCTTCCAACATAAAGAATGTATTTGTCTAATATACTCCTTTTCTTTTGTGAATTTATGACCAATTCATTAAAAGTTGGAAGGAATAGAATCGTTTTCAAAGGATCGACACCACTTTTAATCATTTCGTCTTTCATGTAGGGTCCATTGCAAAGAACAGCATCACAATGCTGAATGATTTTTTGCTGAATAATAAGACGTACCTTATTTGCTATCGTGTCATTTAGTATTAGTGCACCATGTACACTTAAAATGATAGGTTTCCGTAGTATTAATGATGAAAAGCATGCACCCCATAATGATAAATCAACTGTGCCGCATATTATTAAATCGGGTTTTTTTTTTATAAGTAGATAACATGAATTTAAAAATTTTTTACACTCCGATAAAATTTTTCCGGATTCACCAGACTTTTTCTTGTTGTTAAATATATAAATTTGTGTTGATCTATCTTTAAACTGAACTTCTTTCACGCTGAATGAAATTATGATCAAATGTAAATGTTTAAATAAATCATGAACCCTTCCCAAGTAGCCTAAATCTCCATCTTTAGACCCTTTGACTTGAATTTGTTTATATTCAGAAACAACATCCCCATTTTTAATATAGGCTATTTTTCGAATTTTTTTTTGGGACAATAACATTCTACTGCGAGCATAAATCATTTTTAGCTTTTTTCCGATTTAAAAGGGCATTTATTCATTAATGGATGAACTGTTTTTAAGCTGGTATATTTGGAAAATTCTGGTTTCAGGAAAATCTTTCAATGTTAAATAAAAGCAATTGATGATTTTCATTTTTTTTTTATCTAGTTTTATTATTCGGGCTCTTGAATGTGAATCCTCAGCTTTGCTGGATTGTCCAACATAAATATGTTTTTCATCTATGGATAATCCACGGGTCCAGTGTGACATTTTTTTATCAGGCCTTTTAAATAATTTTTTTTTAATTTGATAAAAGATAAATTCGCGAAAATTTAGATATTGGGTTTTATGGTTTTCAGATTCAAAAATTTTTTTTCTTTTAATGACTTTTCCCCATTTATTTAAACATGCAATTGTTGATCCCAGTGTTTCGGTGATCCAGATCTTATCATTGTCCAGTATTCCATCATGAGGCCCATGTAATTTTTGTGCAAAAATTTTGACGTCTCTGTCTGAAAGGTGTTTTTTCTTGAAGAATGCATCTTTATTCAATTTGATAATTCGACCACCAATATTTCCCTTGCCCCGTCCGGTTATGTAAACAGAATTATCTTTTACCTCCACATGATTGGCATGATATTCCTTGAATCCTCTGAAATCTTTACCTCTAAATCTCCAATCGACTGATTTGTCAACAATTTCTTTTGCTTTATAGAGAGACGTTTCCGGCAACCATAGCGATGAAATTGGATTGCCTGTAAAATCATATAAAATGACAGCATCTGGCAGGGAAGATGTAACCCATATGCCTTTTTTATCTACAAAAATACCATGGAGATCAGACATCCATTTATGGGATAATATCTTTTTTATTTCCAGTGTGCTTATGTCGAGAACAAAAATATTGTTCCACGATGCAACATATATATTACTTTTAAAAAATGATATTCCACGTAAACCTGGTTTTATTCTTTCTTCATTGTTTTTTTTTATGGGTGTATTTATTTTTTTTTTGTTGATGATTTCACCCGTATTCTTATTAATTTTTAAAAGGTATCCAAATTCGGTTGGGGTATCATTTTTGTAGGATTGTGTGGTTATGAACAGGGACATGCTTCTATTTTACCTCATGTATTTTTTTGTTCTTATAACATTTTCAATGATTTTAGAATTTTAATTAGTTTTGGCTTTTTACATGATAATTCTGTAAAAACAATTTTTTCATAACTGTAAAAATAATTGCATTTGAATTGCATAAAGAATGCAATAGCAAAAAATATTACTCCCCATAAAAGTTGAAATTTTGCTTCTATCAAGAATAAATTGCCAATGTAGTCTATAAGTATTGATGCAATTGCCCAGAATGAAATGATTTTAATTAAAAATATTTCGAGTCCTTTGAATGTTGCGGCATCTTTGACAAAATACCAAATAAACGCATTCTTGAAGAAGGACGCTGACCCTGTAGCAATAACAGCGCCCCAAATGCCAAAATATTTTATTAGTATAATGTCAGCAATCAGATTATATAATGCAAAAATTTTACTATAGAGTATGATGTCAGCCTTTTCTCGAAATTGTGCAACGGTTGCAATGGGCATTGAGTTAATGATGGAAAATAAAAGAATACCTATCATTATAAAGGAGTGTTCAATAAATTTTCCTTTAAAAAAAATGTTTATGATTTGCTCATTGTAAATTAATAAGAAAAAAAAGCAGGGTATTGCAAATATTAAGTTTGTTTTTACGAGGCTTTGAAAAAAAAAGGTAATTTTTTTATTATCGTCGGCTTGAACTCCCAACGAAAAAAATGCTGGCTTAATGACATCTTTAAGGTATTTCAGCGGAAATAGAGATGTTATTTGAATAATTATTCTTAGACAAAATGAGTACGCACCTACAGATGCGGGGTCTAAGTAGATGGCAATAATAAAGTTGTCAAAATTTGAGTTGAGTAACCCCACACCTGAGTCGTTGAAATTATAAAAAAATGCATATCTTAGGACTCTTTTTTTTTCTTCTTTTGAAAAGAAATTGAGGATTCCTGTTGAATTGGGAATTTTTTTGTTATATGCCAACAAAAGTAGTAAAAAAGTAATGGTATAGGCCGTCAGATCAGCAATTATGATGTACCATAGATTCTTTTCTAAAATGATAATCAGGCCATATCCCAATGCTTTAACTAAAGAAAATACGAGGGTGATTGATTTGGAGTATTTGTGCAGGAAATAGGATGAAAGAAAAATTTCAATAATATTTCGTTGTTGGTGTATAAAAATAACGAGTGTAAATAACATAAAGTAGTTTTTATACTCATTTATTTTTAAAAGAGGTGATAACTCTTGCCACAGGAGAAGGATTATAAACAGTATGACGGCATCCGTTATTAAGCGGACGATAGATGTTAATCTAAATAAATTTTGGGCAATTTTAAATTCCCCTTTTTGATAATATTCAGGAATATATCTTTGCAGGGTATTTCCGATACCCAAGGATGCTACAGTACCTATGAGTCCTATGATAGCGTATAGAAGATTGTAAACGCCATACTCATGCTCTGAAAGTGCTCTGACAAGCAGAATTGTTGCAATAAAGGCAAATAGTTGTCCCAATGTTTTGAAAATTAAAGTATGCTTAACGGCATTTGCCGTTTTGGTTCTTATCTCTGTATTCATTCATCACAGCCTGATGGGTTTAAAAAGGGTGGGGATTTCCATAAATGGGTGGGGGTTACCCAATATAACTACTACAGATAGACAGCGTCTTCCACTGATAGTAAGCAATTTTAAGCATCCTTTATCCCCACTTTACATTTTCATGAGGTGAATGCTATTTTCTGGTGCCCGCTCTTGAAAAGTGTAAATCACTTTTTATGTGATTTGAAAAGGATGACAACTTTCAGAAAGATTCTTTCAAATTCCTTGAAACCGTTATTTAGCATCAAAAAAAACTGGCTCATGTCAGTTAGATCATTTTAATTGTGTTTGAAGTCTTGATGATATTTTACAGATTTCAGTAATGGCTTCATTTGTGTTTCCATCTCCTTTGATCCGGTAAATATTTTTTCCTTGATTTTCCAAGGCAATGCTCAATCGTTTGAGTACATTGTTGCCAATTTTGAAGTTATTTAGCAGCTCATTTGAATCCAGTTCATAGGGTGATGGTCTGTTCAAATATCTAAGTCTGAGCCGTTCAATGCAGTTTTCAGGTCTTGTGATAATCCAAAAAATATGGTTCGTAGCAACAGGTGCCAGGGCTGCATACCTGGCGATAAGATCATCTGAAACTCTGTTTTCAATATAGCCAAACAGGGTAAAACAGCGTTGGAAAAACGCTTCATCCATGATAACAAGCTCTCCACCATGGATATACTTCGTTACCAGCTCAACTTCACAAAAAGATCGGATAATGGTGTTCCAGATGGATGAGATTAACCATGGGTCCATATTGGACTCAGAAAGAACTTTTGAAATAAAAGAGATAAACTCCAGATGACAGGAGGAACGGTTCACAAATTCCGGTAATGCGAATTGAGCCCCCATAAATGGCCACCAGAGCCGGGATGGAAAGCGTTTCATCATATTTTTAATAATCCCGTCATCCCGTCTTCTCAGGCAATTTACGATGCCTTCATCCCTTGAGTAGACATTTCCTGGCAATTTGCTCAGATGATTTTTCAAAGCATCCGACAAAGTACTCTTGCCGGATGCGGGAAGGCCTGCAAATTCCAGGTACATATTTTAAACCTCAGCTGCGCCAGAAAGCCATGTCAGGCTTGTGTTATTGGCATTATTGTTAAAAATTTTTGGAAACCCCTCGGCCTCTTTTCATCATTTTTTGACTAATTCTACCTCAAAATTGACCAAATTGCGTTTTTCGCTGGAAAATTCCACCCCGATCAAGTGGATTGTCACCCCCTGGGTGCGGTACTTGTCGGCATAACCTTTTTCTTTTATCTGCTGCAAGGCTCTGCCCTCGGCGAAAAGTTCGACTACCTTGAATTCAATAATATATATATGTGAGCCGCACTTCACCGTCATGTCGATGCGGCCATGATTGGTGGCATCTTCCACACGAACATCAAGACCCAGGGCGGCAAAATAGCAATACACGATGGAGGCGTAATACCCCTCGTAATTGGCCAACTGGTTTTTGCGGTACCAGTCATGGGGAATGGAGGAGAAAAATGCTTGTAAAATTTCCTTTAAGGAATTGAAATCGTTGGCAAGTAAGGCTTCATACAATGCGAACTTATTATTTTCCTGGGCAACGGTGGTGTCGGTGAGAAAGGAGAGGATATAGTCGTTTAGGCTCTGCCGCACCTCCTGATTGGGATAGCCAAGTTGAAACCAATGCATGCCGCCCATGGGCAGGGTTGCCTTTATAGTCAGATAACCGGTCTGGAACAGAAGGGTTTCAATTTCCATGCGATCCACATCAAAGCTGCCTAAAATTTTTTCGCTGGCTTTTAGATCATGCAATGCCGGAATATAGTATTTTTTCTTTTGCAGAAGCCGGATCAGAAATGTCGGTGTGGCGGTTTCAAACCAGAAATTCCGGAATTCGCCACTATCCAGATAAAGCAGAATATCAAAGGGATTGTAAACCTCCCGGCCCAACCAGCTATACCCGTTGTACCAGGTCTTGACCTTGGCCAGGTCCACATCATCGTCTATCCAGCCGGAAAATACGTTTTCCAGTTCATCCTGGGTGTAACCGCAAATATCTGAAAACCGCTTATCTATGGTGATATCCTTGAGATTGTTCAATCCGCTGAAAAGAGAAACCTTGCTGAATTTGGAGACCCCGGTGATAAACACAAACTCAATATAAGGGTCGGCATCCTTGATCACGGAGTAGAAGTTTTTGAGTTCCTCGCGAATGGCAATGGCCATCTCTTTGTTTTTGATGCTGTCCAGGATCGGCTTGTCGTACTCATCCACCAGCACCACCACCCGGCGGCCGGTTTTTTCGTAAAGGGTCTGGATGAGTTCGGCAAAACGGCCCTTGCGGCTTGCCTTCTGATATTCAACGCCAAAGATCCGGCTGTGGTCATACAAAATTTCATCACAGGTCTCCAGAAGTTCTTCCACACTTCTGGCCACCCCGGATCCAAAACTGATATGTACTACGGGGTTGCTCTGGCTCCAGTCCCAGTTATCATACAAAAAGAGGCCCTGAAAAAGCTCCCGACGGCCTTCAAATGCAGCCCTTAGCGTGCTCAGAAAAAGGCTTTTTCCAAACCGGCGGGGACGGGACAGAAAATAGTATGTGCCGCCATTTAATAACTGCCGCACAAAATACGACTTGTCCACATAGCAATAATTGTTTTGGACAATTTTTTCAAAGGTCTGAATACCAATGGGGAGTTTTCTTTTCATGGGGCTTGCCCCTGTTAAGGCTTTGTTATTAAAGAGTATTTTGTTTTAAAAATGTAAATATTGGGGTTGGTAAAAAATGGCGCATGTTATGGTTAAGCCCTCAAAATGAAATTGGCGAAGGTATTGTACGATTATTGGGTATTTTCATCTATTTCGTTGATGATTCTTTCAATCTGTTCGGGTTTAAACCATTCGGAATGAATGATGTCCACATCAATTTTTTTGATTTTACCCTTATAATAGGTTCTGAGTTTGGGAGCAAAGGTTTCCACCCAGTTTCTGGAATCAAACAGAAGAACCCGGCCATGATAGGGGAGGGGCATATAGGGATTGGATTCGCAGGCCTTGTAATAAACGTTTTCCATCAGTCTGAACTGTACTGCCTCGGGAACAGGCTTTCCCATGGCGGTGTATAAACGGTCTTTTATGCCGTCAAGGGAGGTGTAGTACTTAAAAAATCTATTTTTTATTCTGATGGTTATTTTTTTAAAAATTTGTTTCAGCCCGTTTTCCTTGATGGCATTGATCTGTCGCCTTGTAAAGGACTCTTCTCCCTGATGGCTGGGTTTCCCTTTGAGTCCACTGTCCTTTTTATCCCAGTTTTCATCTATTATCACAAGCAGTTCAACTTTTTTGTTTGCATTGGTCAGCTGGGAGGCTATTTCATGGGCCACAATGGAATTCTGACACGACCCGATGATAATATAAGGCCCTGATGGGAAAAACAGCGTAATATCCTGGATGCATTTCTGGGCCAATTGCCAGATGTCAATGGTATGAGCTCTGTTTTTCTCAGCTGAATAAAAATGAACAAAAATAGGCGCATGATAAAAGGGATGTCCCTTTAAATCTGCTTTTTTATAGGCCTGGGCACTTCCCATGGAATGTCCAATGAGAATGATGGGGGCTTTTTCACCATGCCGGCTGATCAGCCGTTGGGTTTGTAATTTTGAAAGTTGAACATCCCGCTCGACTTTTTTGGCAAGCATGCGTATGGTGGGGGTTTTAAAAATGGCAATTACCGGAATGGAAACCTTGAATTTTTTCTCAATGGAATTGATCAGTTTAATGGCATAAAGAGAAGATCCCCCAATATCAAAAAAACGATCATCCGGGCTTGCCACATCAAATCCAAGGATCTCTTCCCAGATTTCTTTCAAGTCGGTTTCATAGGGAGGGGTAAAGGTTTTTGTTTCAGTTTTTTCCACAAATACCTTGGTGGATTCGGGAATTTTCAAGGCCTTGTAATCAATCTTGCCCGAGGCTGTGTATGGAAGGGATGCACTGGGGATGAATATGGAGGGAATCATATATTCCGGCAGCTTGGTTAACAGCCATGTTTTAAAGTCTTTTATGGAAAATGTTTCTTTATCGGTCTCTTTGAGTACAATAAATGCGGCTGTGATGATGTTACTGTCAGATTGCTTTGAAACAGCCACTGCACATGCGGCAACACTCGGGTACAGCAACGCCGTTTTCTCAATCTCCCCCGGCTCAACCCGATACCCCCTTATTTTTATCTGCCGGTCTATTCTGCCATGGAAAAAAATGCCATACCCCTCAAGCAATTCAACATGATCCCCGGTTTTAAAAAAGGTGGTGCTCTGATTTAATAATTCAAATCTCACAAAGGCTTTTGCCGTCAGGTCCTCTCGGTTTAAGTATCCCCTGGCCGTCTGGGTTCCCCCGATGCACAGTTCTCCTAAGGTACCGGGAAGTGCCGGCTGCTGAAAATGGTTCAAGATGTAAAGACTGACATTGGGAAAGGGGATGCCAATGGATACTTTGCCGTTGACAGATTGTGCCCCCGAAGACAGATTCGCCCAGGTTACGGCCACGGTGGTCTCCGTGGGTCCATAGGTGTTGAGCAGTCTGACACCCCTGTGGATATGCCGATTCCATTTGTTTACCTTATCTGCGTTGGCTTCGTCTCCCCCGATGATGATCAGGCGCACCTGTTCCGGCATTTCCAGGGTGTCGATCTCATCGGCCAGCATGTGCCAGTAAGAGGTAGGCAGATCCAAAATGGTCAGGCGATTGTCCCTGCAGAAATCACAGAACTGGGAAGGGGTGTGGATGATATCACGGGGCTTGATCACAAGGGTGGCCCCGGAAAAAAGTGTGGGGAAGATCTCCTCTGCCGATGCGTCAAAGCTGATGGATGCAAATTGAAGTACCCGGTCATCCGGGCGAATGTCATAGATTTCGCTGGCGGATCGGGTGAATGCAACCAGTGAACTGTGGTCCACTATCACCCCTTTGGGATTGCCTGTGGAACCGGACGTGTAGATGACGTATGCCATGTTCTCCGGTTTCACCGCAGTTCTGGGGTTGGTGGCAGGCATTTTTTGAATGGCTGGGGTTTCCACATCAAACAGGATAACGCAAGCCTTTCCTGGCTTCAGGCGGTGTTCATGGGCAATGGATGTGATTATGATTTCAGGGGAGGCATCGTCAATGATATATTGTACCCGCTCATCGGGATATTCCGGGTCCACCGGGATATAGGCACTTCCTGATTTTAAAACACCCAGAAGAACGGCAATGAGTTCCGCATCCTGTTCAAGCATGACAATGGTTTTTGTCTCGGGCACTGCCCCATGTTTCAGGAGATAATGGGCAATCTGATTGGCATATTCATTCAACGCTTCATAGGTAAAATGTGTTGTGGTATCCACCAGTGCTGTGGAAGTCATGTCCAGGGATGCCTGGATTTCGATGAGATGATGTATGCAGCTGTCCGGCCGGGTATGGTTTTTGCGGGTATTTAACTGTCGTTCAATTTTTTCTTTTTCCGGGGATGTTAATATCGGAATCTCAATAAGTTGGGGATCACTGTTTTCAGTGATGGCATCAAGAAAGGTCTCCAGATGACCCAATATCTGTTTGATAGTGCCCTCTTCAAACCGCCTTCTGTCGTATTCCATGACAACTGAGAGTTCGTCTGTCCCGTGTACTGTTAAAAATAGGGAGGCAGGGGTTCTTTCAAATAGAGAGACCCTGGAACAGGAGATCATTTTTTTATGTTCCTCAAGGGCCGTGTCAATGGAGTTATAGTCGTAGGCAAAGAAAATATCAAATAAGGGTGTGCCACCCTTCACCTGGCTCCAAGCATGGATGTCTGAAAGGGAGCTGTGTTCAAAAGCTTTAATTTTGCGCCATTCATTTTTTACCGAGGCTAACAGTTGAGATAGTGTCTTCCGTGGATTGATATTTACTCTCACCGGCAGGGTGTTGATGTAGAGACCTGTATCATCGCCACCCTTTTCCCGCCATGCCCTCACCGATCGGGTGGTGCCGAACACAATGTCTGTTTTTCCCGTGTAATGGCTTAGCAATACCGCCCATACCCCCATGAGCAATGTGTTCATTGTGATGGCATTTTTTTCACAGAATCTTTTTAAAACTGCGGTTTTATCAGAGAGAATAAGGGTGTGCTGACTTCCCGTGGTCAGGGCCACTGAATATTCCTGACGTCTATTTTCAGTGACGGATATTTTTTGAAGGTTAAATGGAAGATGAAGGGGCTCTGAAAAGCCGTCCAGCTGTTGTTTCCAGAAATTTTTTGTTTTGGAGCCTATCTGCTTTCTGTTCAACCAGACAATGTAATTCTTAAATGATCCTGCCGGTGTAAGCTGTGCATCCGGGTTGTTATACAGTAAAAAAAGATCCTTTAATATGGCAACCATGGATCTGCCGTCGGCAATGGCGTGGTGAAAGCTCCACACGCAGGTGTATTGACTGGTGTTATTTTTGATGAGTGCTATTCTAAACAGGGGAGGTTTTGAAAGGGAAAACCCAAGCCGTCGGTCCGCCTTGAGAAACATTTCCAGAAACTCATCTGTTTCCGCTTGGGAAACACTGCTCCAATCATTGATTTCAATGTCGGTTATCCCCGGTGGGGCAACGTACTGCAGGGGTTGCTCAAGGTTTTTCCATAAAAAACCCAGACGCAGGATTTCATGGTGCTGGAGAATTTTTTGCCATGCAGCCCTGAAACGATGGATATCTATTTCCTGTTCAATGTTGAAAACAATCTGTTCAATGTAAAACCCGGCTCCCTGGGGAGATCTGAGGCTTTCCATTAGCATGCCGTGCTGCATGGGGGACAGTGGAAAGCTGTTTAAATGGAGAAGATGGTTTATTTTCATCTTCGGTTGACCTGCCCCATTCCTTACAATTCGCTCAAACTCTTTTGCGATTTTTCTAATTCTTTTTTCAGTGAACATCGTGGTTCGATATTCAAACCATCCCGCAAAGCTGGAATTGCTTTCAAACAATTCAAGGGTGATATCGCAGTTTGCCTTTCCCATGTCAACATGATGATATTCTGCTTCAAGGCCCTGCATATCAAGTTGCGGCAGGCCCATGGTCTGCATGAGAAACATGGATTCAAACACATGTTCCCGAGAGCTTATTTCCTGGCATAATCGGTTTATTTTCTGAAAGGGGATATGTCTGTATCTGTACACCTCATTTAGACTTGATTTGACCTTTTGCAGGAACTCATTCAGGTCATGATCAATATTGATGGCATTTCGGACCACCAGGGTGTTCATTAAAAATCCAAGGATGGATTCATTTTCAATGGTATCTCTACCCGCATAGGCAACGCCGGTTATCTGGTCATTTTGCCCGGTTTCGGCAAAGAGAAGAATTTGAAGAAAGGAGAGAAGCACCGTGAAAGGGGTGGTCTTATTTTCCAGGGCCAGATTTTTTATCTTATTCGCGGTTTCTTCATCAATCAGCACAGGGAAACGTGCACCGGTGAGCTGCCTGGCAGAATGGGGCTTACCTGGGGGGAGATTTTTCAGATAACGGCGGAAAAATTTTTCGGCCATGGGCAGATCATAATCAATTTGTGGAAGTATATTTGAAATATATTGATAAAATGAGATATCTGTATCCGATAGCGGGGGATATTTTGCTTTACCAAGCTCATTGTATGTCTGGCTGACCTCCCGGGCAAATAATCCGGCCGACCATCCATCAAAGATAATATGATGAAAGGTAAAGCAAAGTACGCAGGAGGTGGGACCTGTGACTAGAATATCTGTTCTGAACACCGGACCCCGTTCAAGGTTGAATGCAGGTTGTATTTTGTTCTGTATCCATGCGTCTATTGTATTTGTTGATTCCGAGAGCTGTGCGCGTGGTATCGTGTGATCAGAGCTAACTGTCTGGTTTTGGCTGGGTATTGCTGCTGGACTGGTTTCACTTTTCGTCACCTGGTGCAGACCCATGCCCGATGAAGGGATGACCGTATCTGTCAGGTTTTCCATGTACTCAATATGAAAATGAAGTTTCTGGTTCTCCTGTAAAAAAAGGTCATTTGGCTGGTTTGAAGTATTATCTGCCTGTTTTTGGATCACCACATCCCTGTCATTGATCAGGAACACAGTATTCAGTGCAACATGTTTATTTTTTATGCGTTCAACGGCAAGCTTCAGTCGGTCATAATCAATTGTCCCTTTGAGATGAAATACAAATGGCAGGTGATATACAGGTGTTCCCGGGTTGATCTGTTCATGGGTCCAGATCAGTTGCTGGTCTGGTAACAGGGGAAGCTGGCTCTGGGAAAGGACCATGGGATTTTTAAATTTTTTTACAGTTGGTGTTTCTGATATCTCAGGAGAGACTTTTCCGGCCGTCGGGTTGTGAAAGAGTGCTGCAAACTGCCTGAGCTGAGAATTTTCAAAAAGTGTATTTATTTCAAAATTACTTGAAAAACAACTGTTTGCCCGTGACAGTATTTTGATACCGGAAATGGAGTCTCCCCCCAGTTGAAAAAAGTCATCGTTCCTATATATGGGATGAATATTGAAAAACTGTTCCCAGATGGCTGCAACTTGAATTTCTTCCGGGGTTTGTGGAAGTTCTTTATCTAGAATATCCAGATCATCTCTATGGATGAGATTCTTTTTATCGATTTTTCCATGGGGAGTCATGGGCATTCTGGGAAGAGAAATAACCGCAGCGGGCAGCATATACCGAGGAAGTTTTTCTTTTAAAAAATCCATAAATAGCTTGTGATCGGGATTATCGTTGATATATGCCGTCAAAATTTTTCTCTGGGTTTTTGTTTCTTTTAAAACAACAGCAGATTGGGATACTCCGGGGAAAGCGTTAATAATGTTTTCCACTTCTCCTGGTTCAATGCGAAAACCCCTGAGTTTAATCTGGAAATCTTTTCTGCCCCCAAACAGAATATTGCCGTTTGTTGATCTGATGCCAAGGTCACCTGTTTTATACATTAACCCCGGAATTGTATCGGAAAAGGGGTTTGCAAGAAAGTTTTTTTCTGATGGTATCTTTTGACCGATATATCCCTCTGATACCTGGATACCTGCAATATGAATTTCTCCTCTTTCGCCGTCTTTTACTAAATTCCCGTCTTCATCAAGGAGATAAATTGTTAAATTCTTGACAGGTTTTCCAATGGGGGTATTACCATGACTTTCCGGATAATCGGGCACCTCATACAACGTGGCGCAAACGGTGGCTTCAGCCGGGCCATAGCCGTTGATCAGACATACGTTGGGTGTGTTTCTCTTAATGGTGCATAAAAGTCTCTCCGGGATGGGTTCCACGCCGGTTAACAGACGTTTAAAGGCAATGGCTTTTCCCATCTGATTTTCGGCAAGTTCCGCAATCATAAACGGAGGGATATAGGCACTTGTAATGCTGTTTGCGCCAAGCCATGGGATAAATTTGCTGGCATCTGCTTTAGCTAGTTGATCTGGAATGTAAAGGCTCGCACCGGATAACAGAGCAGACCACATTTCATAAACGGAAACATCAAAATTCATGTCAGACCATAGAGCGCATCTGTCTGTATTGTTAAGGGCACAACGTTCCTGGAAGGTCTCAATGAGATTTGTAACTGCCTGATGTTTTACCGGTATTCCCTTGGGAGTTCCTGTGGAGCCGGAGGTGTAAATGACATAAGCTGCGGCGTCTGGCGGGCAGATCTCAATACCTTGCCAACTGGTTGTTTTCTGGGCGACTGTTTGCCCATCTTCAGCATGGCCAGTGGACGAATGCTTATCAAGGAACAGAATGGCGGGGGAGTTCAGAGAGATTTGATCTCTATGAGATGTGGCAGTAACCATTACAGGTGGCGCTGCATCTTTAAGGATTTCCTGGGTGCGGGATGGAGGGTCGTTGATATCCAGGGGGAGATAGGTGTGGCCAGCGTATAAAATGCCGAGTATGGCCACAATGGCGTCAATGCCCGGGTTCAGGTACATGGCGATGATGCTGCCTGGGCTGGGGTTCATTTTCTTTATTCCACAGGCAAGCCCCTCAGCGGCCGTTGCAAGATCCCGGTAGGTTATGTGATGTTTATTGTGGATAACCGCATAATGGTCCGGGTGGGACTCTGCAATAAATTTGAATCTGGATGTAATGGTTTCTTGTTGGGGCATCTTATGAATCCAGTCCTGAATCGTGGCGGGTCAAGTGTTGGTGTATGATTTTTGACAACGGGCCTTGCTTATGTGTTCTGAAGGTGATGTGTTGCTGGGTGCAACCAGTGTATAACTCCGTCTTTTCAGTTACAAAGCAGTAACTGATTTTTGAATTTTTATTGTTTTTCTGGACACATCCTTAATACGTGAATATGGGGCATTGTCCAAATATTTACAATATCAATCCGAATATTTACCAAAGCAATACGTATCTGCCCTTCCCGGTGCTCGTTGATGGGAGTACGCACGACATGCTCATTATATCAGGTATTCATATTCTTTTTCTGTAATTTTTTCAACAAATTCTTTGCTTCAGATACCTGGGTTACGGCCTCATGGGATTGAAGATACTTGTTAATTTCATTTATGGCCAGTTCATAATGACCCAGGTTGTCATAAATATGAGAAATAAGCAGATGGGCGTTCTTCATGGATGGTTGTAATTCAAGGGCCTTTGCTGCATGTATCAATGCCTCATCATAGTTTTTCAGGGCAAAAAAGGCCTGGGCGATTGTAAAAAAAACGTCTGGAAAAAGGCATTGTTTTGATAAAATGATTTTTCCCTGTTTGCATGTTTCTTCATTTTTTCCCAGTTTATGGAGGGTTTTCAGTAAGTTGATGCGGGCCGTTACATAGTTTGGGTTCAGTTCTACTGCGGTGGTAAATGCTTTTTCAGCTTCCACGAGTTTGTTACGAAAAAGCAATTGCATCCCCAGGCTGTTATGAAGATCGGGGTAGGTTGGGGTTTTGTTTATCTGATCTTTAATGAGGGGAATTAAAAACTCAGATATGGCACTATCTTCCTGGGTAAAGCGTGAGTTACTGAAAATAGCAATGATTTCAGAAAAATTTGGCATGATATCAAGGCCCTTATGAAATTCATTGCGAAGGGCCGCAAGGGAGTGTTGGTCACCGAAAATAGCTCGGAATTCCCTTGAGATTTCGTCCTTTGATGTCTCCTCGGGATTAAATATTTTAAAGAATTTTTTTACCGATTTCAGCCGAAAATCATCGGGATAATATTTAAGCGCCTGGATCAATTGAGTTTCCGCTTTTTCTGTGTTCCCCGTCTGACAGTGGAGCATGATGAGTTTCACCTGGGCATTTTTAAAGGCTGGACTGATTGTCACGGCATTTTTAAGACAGTCAATGGCTCCCCGGCTGTCATTGCGCTCCTGTTTTATGAGGCCGAGAAGGTAATGCACATCGGCATAGTTTGGATTTTTTTTAATAATCGTATTTAAATGTTCGGATGCCTCATTGAGGTACCCCTGGGATGCCAGGGTGATGCCGAGTTTTATTCTGGCATTGATATAATTGGGATTGATTTGTACGGCCTGCTTAAATGCATCAATGGCCTCCTGGCTTTTTCCCTGATTCATCAGAGACAGACCCAGATGAAAGTGAATGTCCGCAAAGTTTGGATTTTTTTCGAGCAGGTTTCTGTAAATCTTTTCAGCATTGCCCCACATTTTCAAGTTGTGGAGAATGACTGCCATTTTAAGTTTATTGGGAATATTCCATGGTTCTGTTTCCTGGATGAGCTTAAAGGCTTCCATGGCTTCCTTGAATTGACCGATGTTGTTCAGGCAGATACCGATGAAATAATTTAAATCAATGTGTCCTGGGTTGCATTTCTGGGCTTTTTTAAAATACAGGAGTGCCTGCTCATTATTTTCTCTGGTAAAATGAACAATACCCAGATTTCTATATGCAAGTCCGCAGTAGAATGTGGCAAGTTTAAACTCCAGGGATTTTCTCAAGGCTTTTTCGGCACGTGCCTCTTCAAAATAGGTAATGGCTTGGCTGAATTTTAGTTGGTTGTAGCATTCAATTCCTTTTTTGTAGGCATCGTATGCTTTTTTCCGGTGGGATCCCAGCAGTTTATTTATAAAATTCATGGCTAGTCCTTGAATCAGATGAAATATGCAAATTGTCCGTATCGTTTTGACAAATATATGTCTATTTTAAGGTTCATGTTGGATTTTATGGCTTTTTGCATGTGTATTGGCATTTAATATGCTCCATTTTTCATCAAAACAGCAGGTATGGTTTTGATGAGAATTTTGAAATCCTGGGCAGTTGATAAATTATCGATGTACATCAGGTCCAGTTTCATCCATTCATCGAATTTAATATTATTTCTGCCGCTGACCTGCCAGATACAGGTGATTCCCTGGGGTACCGACAGGCGTTTGCGTTCAATGGGAAGGTATTGAAGCACCTCCTTTTCAATGGCAGGTCGTGGTCCCACCAGGCTTATATCTCCTCTGAATACATTAAACAGCTGGGGCAGTTCATCCAGACTTGTTCTTCTTAAGAATCGCCCGGTGATGGTCTGGCGGGGATCTTCTTTTATTTTAAATGCCGGTCCGTCCATTTCATTGAGATGTAAAAGAGCTTCCTGCATTTTTTCTGCACCCCCCACCATGGATCTGAATTTAAATAAAATAAATTTTTTACCATACTTGCCTATACGTTCCTGTTTGAAAAAGACGGGACCTGGAGATGTTATTTTAATGGAAATTGCAATGGTGATCCAGAAAGGAAGGCATAAAGTGATGAGAATGGAGGAAGCTGTTAAATCAAATATGCGTTTAAAGAAAACAGCCCGGGGCCTGAAGTAAACAAATTTAATCAGTTTAACTTCAATGTCTCCAATGTAGTCAGTAAATATGCGCCCTTTTCTTATGGGCAGATTGAGTGCCCTTTTTTGTGTTGTGGCAAAGTCTATGCCCATGCTGGCACAGCTTTTTAAAAGCAGATCGTGGTATGGGGCATAGTTGTCATCTCCTGTATACACCACGCAGTCGGTGTAATGGTAATACACAATATCTGGCAGTTGATCCACCTTGCCCAGAATTTCTTTACCGGCAATTTTTTTGCCGATGTCATCGTTCTGGTTCGTCAAAAAACCGGTGATCCGCAACCCCCATTGGGGATTTTTTTCAATAAGGCTGACAAGTGATCGGGAGCGTAGGCCACTTCCCACAAGTAAAAGATGCCGGATAAGATTGGGATTTCCGTTATTTTTTCGTAAGCAGTAATAAATGTAAAGTCTGTTTAAGGTCAGGATTAAGAACAATAATAGAAACAAGATCACGGAAAAAAGAAGAACCCTTTCCTGCTTCACATCAAATATGTAAAAAAGCAGGGATGAAACACCCACGGACAGGGTGCTTAATATCAGTGCATGCCGGTAGATGCTTTTTATGTCCGGGGGGGGGGCGGGCTTATATCCCTTTAATTTATTCATCAGAATAATGGGAATAACAGTCCAGAATGGAAATAGGCAAAAGAGGTGTTCCACCCGGCAGACACAGGTTCGTATTGTCTGGTGGGGCATTATTGAAGCGGGCAGGGTGAAAGATGGTGTGGTCATGGATAAGAGTAAGGGGAGGACCAGATAGTGTAAGGCAGCAAGGCAGATAAAATCCGAGCATATCTGTAAGAATTGCAGGTGTTCTTTTTGATCATGAAACATGAAATAAGCTCCGCATATTGGGGGCAATCTGGGAAAAGGGGATGGGCAGTTTGATTCTCCAGTTTTATTTCTAGTTAACTGAAGCAAAAAAGTCAACGTATGATTGACGATTATCTTCTATTAATGTGTTTGCTGGCAATGGATATGGATGCATTCGCATTTTTTTAACTGTTGCTTTATTGCAATCCTGGTTTGCTTTTGATTTGACTTCATGTTTCTGGGTTGATATTCTATGCATTTTAGCAGCACTTGTAGATGCTGCAACACAAACAATCAGGACATTATTCTATGACAACCCAGGTAACCGTGGCAAGCCGGGTCAAGGCCAATATTTTCAGGCTTTACATCATTAAAATATCCAAATGGCTGATGCTCACCATGCCTGTTGTCTTTCTTTTTTACCGGGAAAACGGACTGGGCACCCAGGAGCTTTTTATTCTAAAAGCGGTGTACTCCGTGGCCATTGTGCTGATGGAGGTTCCCTCAGGATATTTTGGGGATATGTGGGGCCGTAAAAAATCTCTTGTTCTGGGCAGTTGCCTGGGATTTGCAGGCTTTGCCCTTTACAGCGTTTCCAATGGTTTCTGGGGATTTCTGGTGTGTGAGATTATCCTCGGAGTGGGTCAGAGTTTTATTTCCGGATCAGATTCGGCTATTTTATATGACACCCTGCTGTGGGCGGACAGTGAAAAGCAATATTTGAAAATCGAGGGAAGGTTGATTTCCATTGGAAATTTTGCCGAAGCCATTGCGGCACCCATTGGGGTTCTTCTTGCGGTTATTTCCCTTCGGACTACTTTTTATTGCCAGGCTTTGGTGGCATTTACCGCCATTCCTGCAGCTCTTTATCTTTTTGAACCCCATCGTATAGACAACGGTGAACAGAGAGGTTTTCGCCATATTTTGACCATTGTCCATTATGCACTGGTGCGTAACGGTGCCCTTAAGTGGAACATCATCTTCTCTTCCGTCATGGGAACCGCCACATTGACCATGGCGTGGTTTGTTCAACCCTATCTGGTCTTTCTTGCCATTCCCCTGGGATTTTATGGGGTCATTATTCCTGTGTTGAACTTAATCACCGGCTTTACGGCCATGCATGCCCATTATCTGGAAAAAAGACTGGGAATGGCCGGAACGGTATTTTTCATTGCCATATCCATAAGCTGTGGATATCTGTTCCTTGGCATCTTTACCACCACATGGGGCATTATATTTCTTTTCCTGTTCTACGTATTAAGGGGGATTGCAACCCCTGTGCTGAGAAACTATATCAATGAAATTACCCCATCGGAAATTAGGGCCACGGTGCTTTCTGTCAGAAGTCTGACCATTCGGCTCTCCTTTGTTATTGTCGGTCCTGTGCTTGGGTGGCATGCGGATGTTTTGGGGGTGCCCTTTGCATTTTGTATAGGGGGTGGACTTTTTCTGATTGTTGGTGTCTGGGCGGCTGTAATGCTGGTGCGCGAGTATAGAGAAAGGGCTGTTGTATCCCATTTAAAAGTGCCGGTAACGCAACTGTGACCCCTTTCCATAGAGACTTATTAATTTATGGCGTGCTGACCGAATATTTACTGTTTTTGGAGTAATGTTGGAGGTATATATATGATAGTTGGTATCGCAGGTGGGAATCTTCAGGGGGTGGAGGCTGCCTATCTGGCTTCCCGAGCGGGCTGGACCACATACGTGGTGGACGTTCGTTCCCATGTACCTGCCTCGGGGCTTTGTGATCATTTTTTTCAGTGTGATGTGGCAGATGAGGCGGCATTGTCAGGGGCTTTTAAACATGTGGATTTTATCCTGCCTGCCCTGGAAAACCAGGTGGCCCTGGACAGGTTGGTGACATTTAGTAAAAAACACCAGATTCCCCTGGCCTTTGATGCCCAGGCCTATGCCATTTCTTCATCCAAAGTGACATCGGATGCCCTTTTCCAGGAGAAAAATATTCCGGCCCCGCTACCCTGGCCCCAATGTGGTTTTCCGGCCATTGGGAAACCAGACAGTGCCAGCGGCAGTCATGGAGTTACTTTTTTCCCAAATTCCCAGGCCTATGATGGCTTTCTGGCAACATTCGGTAAAGCGCCGGATGTACTCCAGGCATATGTGGACGGTCCATCCTATTCCATGGAAGTCATGGGAATGCCTGAACACTACATTGCCCTTCAGACCACGGAACTGTTCATGGACGATATCCATGACTGCTGCCGTGTGACAGCCCCGGTACCCCTTGCCCGGGATCTCAAAGACGAGCTTGTCCGGATATCCCTGGAGATTGCCCGGGCCATAAATTTAAAGGGCATTATGGATGTGGAAGTAATTTTACACCAGGGCCAGCTTAAAGTGCTGGAAATTGATGCCCGTTTGCCCAGTCAGACCCCCACGGCGGTATTCCATTCCACCGGTATCAATATGGTGTCTATGCTGGGGGATATTTTTGTGAATAAAACTCTTTGTCCCCCAGTGGTGCCGGCGGTACCGGTATGGGTAAGTTATGAGCATGTTTCCGTCTCCCATCAGGGAGTGCGTTGTCAGGGAGAACATATCATGTCCATTGATGAGCCCTTGCAGGTGATTCCGGGTCTGTTTGGTGCAGATGAGGTGATTACTAATTACCAGCAGGGAAAAAGACAATTTGTAGCCACGTTAATAAACACCGCCCCCACTGAAGATGATCTTGCACTGAAGAGACAGGACGTTTTAAATGCCCTTGCAATGAGGATTTGATGAATAGAAGCTGTCTACGGTTCCAAAACGGACCGGATATTCGTTGGGGGATGAAAAATTACCATTTTGATATTTGTTGTGACAGGATGTCCTGTCATGTAAGCTAAATAGAGTTTGTATAATATTTAATTTTGCTTGGGAAATTGTCAGCTTGCCCGTTTCGGCTTTGATAATCTGCCAGGAAAGAGATCTATTATGACCCGTTTGAAAACCTGTGATATTGATACCATTGCTGAAAATCTGGACAGATACAATATTGAACTGATTGAAAAAACAGGGCAATCGCTTCTGGGAGTTGCCTGCCATGCCTGTGGGCGCAAGTTGTCTGAAATTACACCATTGATGGAAAAATTTACGGTGGGTGTGGTGCCCGTCACTGCAGGGCAGGGTATTATTACCACCTTTTCCCATACGGTGGCATCTATTCTAAATTACCTTGCCTTTCCGGCATTTGTCACTGGAGCTACGGATACGGCGGGCCTGGCAGAGGCCTTTGAAGCCGGAGCCCGGGGAATAATGATGTCCGATGACGATCGATTTGTGGCCCTGAATCTGAATACCCGGCAGGTTATTGATAATTCCGTATTCACCGGCAGAGGATATGCCGCAACTCTGGACCTCATGGCCGGGGGGGTAAAAGGAAAAACCGTGGGAGTGGTGGGATGTGGACCCGTTGGCAGTGCGGCGGCTGGCTGGTTGAGGGATGCAGGTGCCAATGTGGTATTGTATGATGTGATTCCCCTGGTGGCCCGGCGACTCAGAGACCTTTTGTCAGGACCTGTGATCAATGATTCCGGCAATCAGCTGTCCCGTATCTCTGTGGCAGGTGAAGAAGGGGTTCCCAGTCTTGACAAGGTCAGATACCTCCTTGATGCCACACCCGTGAGAAATGCCATCCCTGACACGGCTCTTTTTGACACGACCTGCGTGGCAGCTCCGGGGGTTCCTCTGGGGATTTCTCCCAAAGGATATAAAAAAATTGCCAGCCGTTTGATCCACGATAAACTGGAAATCGGGGTGGCCAGCATGGCGGTTGCAATGCTGTATTGAATTTTAAGAATATTTTGAAATTGGTCATAACATTGGCCATTCCGGGGTGGGGTCAGCCTTATGTTATTTGCATTATCTTTGTTTTTGGCATTTGCACAGGTTGTGGTTGATAACGCCAATAACACAAACCTGATCCCGTTGACCTGACAATTGTGATGAGCGCCCCATGCAGCAAACCCAATATTTTCAAAAAAGGGAATCATTAATACCAGCCCCAAAGTTTTTTACACTTTTGGAGCAAGACTTCACGAAAAATGGGATTCTTGGATCAAGAAGTGTAAACTGGTACATGAAGGATATCCAAAAAAGGAGTTTCTTTTGAATGACTCATTATTGATGTGGACAGATACCCAGCTGGCCCGGCTCAGGGAACTGGAGGCCGGAACAGAAGATTTGATCTGCACTGCAACTGGTAACGGGGATAGAAATCGATGTTTTCAGCGAATTGAAAAACGCCTGGTAAAACAACAGCAGCAAAAATTAAGACAATTTCTCACCGTTGATTTAAAACCCCGATTGATTGAGCTGGAAGAACGACTTACCGCTGTGCTCAACCAGCAGGGTTTTGCACGGGTTGCAACCCCTGTCATTATTTCCCGTGATGCCCTTGATAAAATGACCGTTGACAGAGATCATCCCCTGTCAAAACAGGTATACTGGCTGGATGACCGCCATTGCCTTCGGCCCATGCTGGCTCCTAATCTTTACCAGTATATGGTGAGTCTGGGCCGTCTGAAACCCAGGCCCATACGTTTTTTTGAAATCGGGTCCTGCTTTCGGAAAGAGTCTGACGGTGCCAGGCATAACAGTGAATTCACCATGTTGAACCTGGTGGAAATGGGGGTTCCCATGGATCAACGTCAGGACCGCTTAAAAGAGCTGGCATCTCTGGTGGCCGATGCCGCAGGCCTGGCGGATTATGAATTTGAAACCGAAGATTCCGCAGTATATGGGCAGACCCTGGATGTGGTGGCCGGTGCGGATAAAATTGAAGTGGCATCGGGTGCCATGGGACCCCATCCCCTGGATGCGGCCTGGCGGGTCACCGATACCTGGGTGGGCCTTGGGTTTGGCCTGGAGCGGTTGGTCATGGTATCCCAGGATTCCGGCAGTATCGGTAAATGGGGCAAGAGCATTTCCTGGGTGAATGGTATTCGACTGAATTTATAACTCGATTCAATATTCGTTGTGGCAACTGGGCACTGCCATGCGGGTTTTATATGAAAAAGTGGGTACTGGGTTTTGGGTTCTAGGTACTGGGTTCTAGGTACTGGGTTCTAACAGCAACTACTTTTTCATTGTTCGTTGTGGCTGGTGGTTACAGCCATGTATGTTATAGGGCTTGATCACAAGATGGGCCATCCGTCACCGTTGGCGGGTCAAAGTGGCCCATGTTGTGACCAAGCCCATTTTTATATGAAACTCGTGCCATTCCGGCGACCGGGGCAGAAATAAAAAAACTATTTCTGTCCCCTTGTAATCAAACCGTGATTTCTAAACCGGTATCATCTCGTCGTAAAAAGAGCGATCCTTAGAAATTCAGAGTTTCCTGAAGCTCATCCGTGGAAAAATCCCATTCCGTGTTGTGGGGCGGGAATTTCACATCAAACATGTCCGGGAGCTGGTCATCAACCTTGGTAAAACCGGCACGCCTGTTAAATTCTTTTTCATCATTGAGAATGGATTTACCAAGGCTCACCACGTCATCGGGGGTCAGACTCAGCCCATGACGGGCATTGATCAGATCTACAATGGTCTGAACGCCATCTTCATTGTCCAGAACGGCAAAGGCCACAAACAGGCAAAGGCCTGCGGCATCAATGGCCGCTGTTGCAATCTGCAGGTTCCGGGACAGCTCGATATTCCCCTCTTTCTTTAAGGGATCAATGTCGCCGCCCACTTTGAGAATATTGGCGGTGACCCCATAACCTGCGGTGTGGTCAGCACCCATGGGGGTGGTGGCATAGGTAACGCCTACACCCTTGACGGATCGGGGATCATAGGCGGGAAGGGCCTGTCTTTTTACAACGGGGATGCGGTCTACACCAAAGGCCTCACCGGTAAAGGCTGCGCCATTGCCTAGAATTTTTCCCAATCCAGTTCCCTTACCAACTTCTTTCAAGAGATCAATGGCCGCCTTGCCATCTCCCCAGGGAATCAATCCGCCTTCCATGGCCATGCCGATGGCCACACCGGTGTCAATGGTATCAAGGCCATAATCATCACATAGACGATCCATCATGGCAATGTCGTCGAGATCCTTGATGGTGGTATGTGCACCAAAGGCCCACAGGGTCTCATACTCAAACCCGGCGGTGAGCTGTTTGCCATCCTTGTCATTATAAACCTGGGAGCATTTGATAACGCATCCGGGGTGACAGCCTTCAGCCACAATACCGCCCCGGGCTTCAATATTTTCCACCATTTTTTCACCGCTGATCTCATGGGCATGTTCAAAGCGACCCGAGGTGAAATTCTTGGTGGGCATTGCTCCGGATTCATTTATAACGTTGACAAGCACCGCTGTGCCGAGACCGGGAAGTCCCTGGCCGGTTACTGGATGATTTTTAAGCATGTCCACCCAGCGTTTATTAGCCACTTTAAAGGCTTCGGGATTTGCCATGACTGGCCGATCACATCCGGCATCATCCACCACAATGGCTTTGATTTTTTTGGAACCCATAACGGCACCGAGTCCGCCTCTGCCCACGGCTCGGCCGGGGGTTCCCTTGAGATCCGCCTGCTGGATGCTGGCGGCTTTAAGTCGTTGTTCTCCGGCAGGTCCAATGGTCATGACACCGGTTCTGTTGCCATAGGTGGCCCACATTTTTTCCATCATCTCATAATTGCCAAGTCCTACATACTGATCGGCGGGCAGGAACTCAACGGAATCTTTTTTGATGACGATCATGCTGTAGGCATCGCCATTGGGTTTCCCTTCCAGGACCAGGGCTGCAATGTCCATGCGAGCCAGTTTCTGGGAAACAAATCCACCGGAATTACTCTCCTTGATGCCACCTGTCAGGGGGGATTTTGCCCCTACGGAAAGTCTTCCGGAGTTGGCAGCGGGTGAGCCGGACAGGATTCCCGGGGCCATAACCAGTTTATTAGCGGCACCCAGGGGATGACAGGTTGCAGGTACTTCGTTCAGGACCATTCTGGATGTCAGGGCTCTGCCCCCAAGACCTGCCAGTTCTTCCGGGACATCTTCATAGGTAAATGTCAGATTTCCGGTGTCTATTCTAAGAATTTTACTCATTTTTCCTCCTTGCATCTTGGATGACCAGTGCTTTGTCATGGCTTGATTTCAGGGTGCCTTTTTTGAATGATGGCGCGTTGCCTTACGCTTTGGGATAGGTAACCCTGAATTTCAGCCTTGAGCATGCACTAGAGCCGTGTCAAAATTTTTTTCGTGGTCTCGGGGTAAAATATTTTTTATATTTTCGAAAAAACATCTTGACATATGAAAATCAAAACCTGAAAGCACTTCAAATTACAAACTAAGGGTATTATAAAAAAGAAAAAAGCATCTGTAAAGAATAATATTGGCTTAAATCGCCCTCTTCAATTTAGCGTTTGATAGACTCTTAGGCAGTCAGATCTAGATTGTTATCGATTATAAAGCCCGGGTTACTGCAGTATATGGATACAGCCCCGGGAAAACGGTAAATTAAAAACTGCTGGCTCCTTGAGCATTCCCTTATTTTATGGAAGCTTTCTCAGAAAGAGCCTCAACCGGGAAAATGGGAATGTGTCTGGTAAGAATGCATGAAAAGACAGAGTGTTGTTAAAAGACAGAGACTGTGTTAATACAAAATGGGGCGTGATTATCGAGTCAAAAGAGTTAAAAATAAATCAAAAATTGAATGCATGGAATGGCGGGGAAAATATGAGAATTGTGACCAGACCTGATTTTGACGGCGTGGTGTGTGCCGTGTTTATTCATGAAGCGGAAACAGTGGATGGTGCCATTAAATGGCTTGAGCCCAGTCAGATCCAGAATGGCAGTGCCGACATCAGGGCCGGAGATATTCTTGCAAATCTTCCCTATGACCCCCGTTGCTCCATGTGGTTTGATCACCACATTTCAAATGCCATGGAAGAAATTCCAGACGGACTGTTTCGGATTGCCCCGTCAGCAGCGGGTCTGGTTTATGAATATTATCGTAAAGCTGGAAAACTTGAAAAGGACTTTGATGAACTTGTTTGGTGGACGGATATCATTGATGCCGCAAAACTGGACAGAGATCAGGTGCTTTACCCTGAAAAATATGCCTATCTGCTGCTTTCCATGACAATCAAAAATCGTAATGGTGAAGATGCACCTTACTGGAATCACCTGGTTGATCTGCTGCGACATTATCCCATTAAAACGGTGATGAAAGATCCGCAGGTGCAAGTCCGATGTGAAACCGTTGTGATGGAGAACCGTGCCTATGTCAATATTTTAAAGGCCAATACCGCGGTTCATGGAAATGTCACGGTGACGGATTTTCGGTCCCTTGAAAATGTTCCCTCGGGAAACCGGTTTCTGGTGTATTGCCTTTATCCAGAGGCCATGGCCAGCGTAAAAATACGATATGATGAGCAGGACAAGGGCACCACCATTGTCAGTATCGGGCAGAGTATTTTTCGGGATGGGTTGAAGGTGAATATCGGGCATCTGCTGTCCCGTTATGGGGGTGGAGGTCACGCCGGTGCCGGGGGATGCAGCATGAAAACTGACCTTGCGCCGGGCAATCTACATGAAATTTTTAATATTCTGGCAGAAAATCAGCCTTTAAGTTGATGGGTTGTCCCGCCGATTATGGCGGCGGGTCCATCATGTTTATGATCCATGTTTATGATCAGGCCCCGGATTAATAAACCACCCTGGTGGTTTCAGCATCAAACAGGTGCATCTGACGAAGATTCATGGTCAGAGAAATGGTGTCCTGATGCTGGATGATCCTGCGGCCCTCACACCGGGCAATGAACCTGACCCCTTGAAGATCTACATGGATGTGAGTTTCATTACCAAGGGGTTCCACCACATCAACTAGGCCCTGGAACAAAGCGGCCCCCCGGGGACAGGAACCATCGGTTTCAGTGGGAATTATTTCTTCTGTGCGGATACCCATGATGAGTGCCTGACCATCTGTTATCTCTCCTGTGTCCCTGGGAGGAACGGGGATCTCCAGACCGCCATCAAAGGCCAGGACAAAATTCTTTTCTTTCTTTACGGCCCGGCAGGGTACCAGGTTCATGGGCGGCGTGCCGATGAACCCTGCCACAAATGTGTTGGCCGGTTGGGAAAACAGCTCCATGGGGGTTCCCACCTGCTCAATGTAACCATCCTTTAATACCACAATGCGGTCGGCCAGGGTCATGGCCTCCACCTGGTCATGGGTAACATAAATAATGGTGGAGTTTACCCGGTGGTGAAGCCGTTTGATTTCGGCCCGCATCTGGATGCGCAGCTTGGCATCCAGGTTTGACAGGGGCTCATCAAAGAGAAACACCGATGGTTTCCGAACCATGGCCCGGCCCATGGCCACCCGCTGGCGCTGGCCACCGGACAGTTCATGGGGTTTTCGTTTCAACAGCGTTTCAAGTCCCAGTATCTGTGCCACTTCCTGAACCCTTTGCCGGATTTCAGCTTTTGGGGTTTTCCGAAGTTTCAAGCCAAAGGACATGTTGTTGAACACATCCATGTGGGGATAGAGGGCGTAGTTCTGGAACACCATGGCAAGCCCCCGGTCTTTGGGAGCCAGATCATTGACCACCTTGCCGCCAATGGAAATGGTGCCCTCGGAGATGACTTCAAGGCCTGCCACCATGCGCAGTAAGGTGGATTTCCCGCATCCGGAAGGACCCACCAGAACCAGAAATTCCTTGTCTTTTATATCCAGGTTGATGCCATGCACCACCTCTGTCTTGCCATATCGTTTAACAACCTGATCGAGTTTAAGTTCTGTCATTGCACAGATTCCGTTTAGCTGTCCTGAAATTTATAGGTACCGCCAGTAGGACCGGCGAGGTGATGATTATTTATTTTCAAGGGGGAAATCCGATCTTGGTTCGTGGTGTGAACAGACCCCATCCTCCCTGAATCATGAAAATTGTTTTCATGGTAAAAAAACATTAAATCAGCTTATTATGCAACTCTTTTTTTTGAAATGGCATATTAATCTTGACGATTTTTGGTATAACCATTAAATCTTGAGGATATTATTGTACCGGAGTTATCCCATGGAAAAAGGGGATGGCCATATCTAAATGCATGCGCTTGATCAGGGGAGGGTGTCGGATTTGGATTGTCTGTAATCTTTCTGGGCACCTTGGTGATGAAAAAATAAAAGGGGGAAAAAATGAAAATTAAAAAAAGTTTGATTCTGGCTGTTGTGGCAATTTGTCTGACGTTCCCGGCATCTTTGTTTGCAAAACCGGTTACCATTAACTGGTGGCATGCCATGAGAAGTGCAAGGGGCAAGGTTGTGGACACCATGATTGAAAAGTTCAACGCCTCTCAGTCCGATTATGTGGTGGTGGGCACCAACAAAGGCAATTATGATGAAACCATGAACGCCGGTGTGGCTGCTTTCCGGGCAAAGAAACAGCCCCACATTCTTCAGGTGTTTGAGGTGGGAACCCAGACCATGATGCTCTCGGGAGCCATTTATCCAGTGTATCAGCTCATGGCCGATGCCGGGTTTAACATTGACTGGACCAATTATCTCCAGGCGGTGCTTTCCTATTACATGAACGCCGATGGCAAGCTGATGTCCATGCCTTTTAACTCATCAACGCCCATTATGTACTACAATGTGGATATGTTGAAAAAGGCCGGTATTGCACCCTTGTCAAAATCTGAACCCATTACCTGGGACCAGCTGGGAGAGATTACCAAAAAACTGGTGGATCAGGGCATTGCACCGGCGGGAATGGTTACTGCCTGGCAGTCCTGGACCCAGATTGAAAACTACAGCGCCATTCATAACCTGGAATTTGCAGATAAGGCTAATGGTTACAAGGGTCTTGACTGTGAGTTGAAAATAAATAATCCCAAGGTGGTGGGTCATATAACTCAACTCAAACAGTGGATTGATGACAAGCGTTTCATGTATGGTGGTCAGAAGTACCAGGGGCCCAAGGCGGAGTTCATCGCTCAGAATGCGGCCTTTTATATTGATTCCATCAGTGGCATTGCCAAGCTCAAGGAAGCCGCCAAGGATTTTACCTGGGATGCGGCCCCCCTTCCGGTGGAAGCATGGATGACTAAACCCCAGAACAGCATCATTGGAGGTGCTTCTCTGTGGGTTCTCCAGGGTCATACCAAAGAAGAATACAAAGGCGTTGCCACCTTTTTGAAATTTCTTGCCACCAATGAAATGCAGGAGTACTGGCACAAGGAAACCGGATATTTTCCCATCACCCTTGCCGCCTACGACGATCTCACCGCCAAAAATTACTATGTCGAAAATCCCCTCCAGGAAGTGGGTATTAAGCAATTAAACCGGGCCATTCCCACAGAGATTTCCAGGGGATTGCGCCTGGGATACTTTGTCCAGATTCGAAATATCATTAATGAAGAGCTGGAACAGGTATGGAATGGTTCTAAAACGCCCCAGGAAGCCCTGGACAATGCTGTGGCTCGAAGCAACGATCAGTTGAGAACCTTTGAGAAAACATATAAATAAATAATAATGTCCATGGAAGGCAGTGGTTTTGTGACCACTGCCTTTATTTTCATAATTGCCGGCCAGATCCGGCATCCACCCTGAATAAGGGAAACGAAAGATATGTGTTTTTCCCATGATTAAACATTCTTTTTTCAAATCAAAATATCTTCCTTATCTGTTGATTCTGCCCCAGGTGCTCATTACCCTTACTTTCTTTTACTGGCCAGCCATTCAGGGTCTGAGTCAGTCCTTCCTGCTCAGCGATCCCTTTGGACACAGAAGCACCTTTGTGTGGTTTTACAACTACATTGAACTCTTCACAGACCCGTTGTACCTTAAATCCATCATGATCACCCTGGTGTTCAGCCTGATGGTGGCAACGGTGTCCATTTCTCTGGGACTTTTTATTGCCACCATGGCCAATCGTGCCCTCAAGGCAAAGGCCGTGGTGCGAACCATGCTGATATGGCCCTATGCTGTGGCCCCGGCTATTTCCGGTATTTTGTGGCTTTTTCTTCTCCATCCTTCCTATGGAATTGTGGCACTTGGCATCAAAAAATGGCTGGGCATTGACTGGAACCCGGTGTTAAAGGGAAGTGATGCCATGATCATGATCACCATGGCCAGTGCATGGAAACAGATCAGCTATAATTTTGTCTTTTTTGTGGCCGGTATGCAGGCCATTCCGAAATCCCTGATAGAGGCTGCCGCCATTGACGGGGCAAGTCCTCTGCGGCGATTCTGGTCCATCACCTTTCCGTTGCTGTCCCCCACCTTTTTCTTTTTGTCGGTGATGAATATTATTTATTCATTTTTTGAAACCTTCGGGGTGATTCACACGGTGACCCAGGGGGGGCCTGGCGGTTCCACCAATATACTTGTGTACAAGGTATACCAGGATGGTTTTGTGGGTTTGAACATGGGTTCATCATCAGCTCAGTCCGTGGTGCTCATGTCCCTTATCATCGTTATCACGGTGATTCAGTTTAAATTCGTTGAAAAGAAAGTACAATATACAGGTTAATATTATGGTTGAACGCACACCGCTTCTGGATATTTTTACTTACCTGTTTCTCATGGCGGGTATTCTCATTGTGGGATTTCCCATTATTTACAGTCTTCTTGCAGCCACCCAGACCCTGGAAAATGTGTCCAGAGTACCCATGCCGTTGATTCCCGGGGATCAGTTTTTTGTCAATATTCAGGAAGCCTGGTCCCGGGGAGACCTGGGAACCCAGATCATGAATTCTTTTATCATGGCAACGGGGATCACCGTGGGAAAGATTACCATTTCAATATTGGGTGCTTTTTCCATTGTGTATTTTGATTACCGTTTTCGGGCGGTGGCCTTTGCATCGGTATTTTGTACCCTTATGCTGCCGGTGGAGGTAAGAATCATGCCAACCTATGAGGTGGCCGCCAATGTGTTTGGACCACTGCAGGCTGTTTGGGATTTTCTGCATCTTAATTCCGTGGTATCCTGGTTTACCTCCAATGAATTTGAGCTGGTCCTGGATTGGAGTCTTCTGGACAGCTATACGGGACTCATTCTTCCCCTGGTGGCATCGGCCACCTGCACCTTTTTGTTTCGGCAGTTTTTTTTAACGGTACCCGAAGAACTGTGTGAGGCAGCCAAGATGGACGGGGCATCGCCCATGACATTTTTTAGAAAGATCCTGCTCCCCTTATCCAAAACCAACATTGCGGCCCTTGTGGTTATTGAGTTTGTTTATGGTTACAATCAGTACCTGTGGCCGCTTCTCATCACCACCAACCCCAAAATGGCTACGGCAGTCATTGGGTTGCAGAATCTTATTCCCCAGGCAGATGACCTGCCCGAATGGAATCTGGCTCTTGGGGCGGCCCTTCTGGTTATGCTGCCGCCGGTGCTGGTGGTGCTTTTTATGCAACGCTGGTTTGTCAAAGGTCTCATAGAAAAGGAAAAATAAAATATACTATATATGGGGCACTGGCCAAACTTTTACAATACCAATCCGAATATTTACAAGGGAAATTTGTTGTGAAAAAAATAACATTATTATGTTTATTGCTGCTGGTTTTTTCCACCTCTGCCTCTGGTGCCATGAAGATCCGGCTGGCCGTTGTCACAAAACCCGGCTCCGCTCAGAATATTGTGGCGGACACTTTTAAAAAGTACATTGAGGAACGTTCCCATGGAAAAATCCAGGTGAAGGTTTTTCACTCTGCCTCCCTTGGCAATGAAACGGAAATTCTCCAGCAGATCCAGATGGGAACTGTAGAGATGGGGATAATTACTGCAGGTCCGTTTGATACCTTTGATCCTATTGTCCGGGTAGTGAATTATCCTTTCTTGTTCCAGAGCAATGAGCAGGCCGATCAGATACTGGATGGCCCCCTTGGGCAGGAGATTATGAAAAGCCTTGAAGCATCTGGCTTCAAGGGGTTGCATTTTTCGGAAAACGGTTTTCGTAACCTCACCAACAGTAAACGGCCGGTGAAGGGTCCTGAAGATATCAAGGATCTTAAAATCCGGGTTATGGCCTCGGCTTTGCACAAAACCATCTGGCAGACTCTGGGGGCCAACCCAACCCCCATGCCCTGGCCTATTTACACGGAGCTTGAGCAGGGAGTCATAGACGGACAGGAAAATCCCCTGTGGGTGATGGAGGTTTACCGATTCTATGAAATTCAAAAATATATGACCATGACCCGGCATGTGTATTCACCCCACATTGATGTGGCCGGTTTGAAATGGTGGAATAGGCTTGATTCAGATACCAGGGTACTTGTTTCCGATGCCATGACGGATGCCGCCATCTTTCAGCGGGGGGATAATCGAAAAAAAGACGCGGGACGTCTGGCTTTTCTTGCTTCCAAGGGCATGCATATTGAAAAAAATCCAGATGTCGCTGCCTTCCGGGAGCGGGTGGCAGGTATGAAAAACATGGATCTTTACAGTGATCCCAGGGTGAATGCACTGCTTACTAAAATGATTGAGGCTACCCAGTAATGTCCTGATTATACTGAACCTTATTGGAGGTGGCCGGGAAATTGAAAATGCTGTTGTTTTTCCAAAATTTAAGTGATGCCCTGAATCGTAACGTGGAGCGCATGCTCTTTGCCATGGGAGCTTCCATGACCCTGATTGTGATGGTGCAGGTGGTTGCCAGATATGTTTTTAATCATTCGTTGTTCTGGTCCGAAGAGCTTGCCCGGTACCTTCTGGTGTGGCTGACGTTTCTGGGGGCTTCCGTGGCATATTACCGGGGCGTGCATCCCGGAGTGGATATCATTTTCACCCGTCTTCCTTTCCGGTGGCAGCAGGGTGTCCGAGTGGTAATCCATCTGGTATCCCTTTGGTTATTCGGAGTCATGGTGGTGAAGGGTATTTCCTTTGCCTGGTTTGTCAGACTCCAGATTTCTCCGGCTCTTTCCCTTTCCAAATGGGTTATCATGGCCATTATTCCCCTTGCCGGCGGAGTGCTCATGGTGCATGGGTTTCGGTTTCTGGCAGAAGCCCTCCGGGGTAAATAAAAGGAATCGTCCCTTTGGAAATCTCCTGAAAAAAAATTGGAAATCCCCTGAAAAAAAACGGACCACTGAGTGAAAATAAAACCAGGTCCTCAAAAAATGATGGATAGGATGGCATTGTGACTGCGTCTCTGTTGATTATTACCCTGTTTTTTCTTTTTGCCATGAACACCCCCATTGCCATTGCCATTGGGGTTTCGTCCATGGTGACACTTCTGATCCAGGGGGATTATCCCCTGATGGTGATGATCCAGCGCATGGTTTCGGGGACGGATTCTTTTCATCTCATGGCCGTTCCCCTTTTCATGTATGCCGGGGTGGTCATGGAAGCTGGTGGCATCAGCCGTCGTCTCATTGACTTTGCCAATGCCCTGGCCGGATGGCTCCCCGGGGGACTTGCTGCTGTCACTATTGTATCTGCTATGTTTTTTGCCGGAATTTCCGGCTCTGCAGCGGCCGATGCCGCAGCCGTGGGAGCGGTGTTGATTCCGGCCATGAAACGTTCGGGTTATGATTCTGATTTTGCCGCTGCCGTACAGGCCTCTGGAGGATCACTGGGGGTGGTGATTCCGCCATCCATTCCCATGATTATTTTTGGGTTTTTAACCGGTGCCTCCATCGGTCAGCTTTTTGCCGCCGGTATCCTGCCTGGACTGCTCATTGGGTTGTCCCTCATTGGTGTGTCCACATTTATCTCCTGGCGCAGGGGCTATGCCCCGGACACCCGATTTTCCCTTAAAAATATCGTGTTCACCTTTAAAAGAGCCTTTCTGGCTTTGGGGGCACCGCTGATAATACTTGGCGGGATTTTAACTGGTGTGTTCACCGCCACGGAATCAGCGGCTATTGCCGTGGCCTATGCCCTGTTTGTCTCCATGGTGATCTATGGCAACATTAAACCCGGGGATCTGTTTCACCTCTTCCGGGATGGTTCTGTCACTGCATCCATTGTGATGTTTATCATTGCCACGGCCTCGGTGTTCAGCTGGATTGCCGCCATGGAGGACCTTCCTGCTGCCCTGGCCGGAAGCCTTCTTGAAATGACGGATAATCCCGTATTGCTGCTGCTGCTTATTAATGTGGTTCTCCTCATTGCCGGTACCTTTGTGGAAACCACGGCCGCCTTGATTCTGCTGGTTCCCATGATCACAGGCATGCTGCCCTGCCTTGGCATTGACATGGTGCAGCTGGGTGTCATTGTGGTAACCAATCTTTCCATTGGTATGCTCACCCCGCCCATGGGTATTTGTCTGATTGTATCCTGCAGTATTTCCCAGGACTCTCTAGGGGCGGTGAGCAGGCGGGTGATGCCCTTTTTGATTGTTTTAATAGTGGATCTTATCATAATTTCCTTTTATCCCCCGCTGACCATGTGGATGGCCCATCTGTTACGCTGATGGGCTTGATGGAAATGCGCCCCGATGGGATAAGGTGGTCTTTAAATTGTGCCGGGCCATCAAAGCAATTTGATTTAATTGTTAAAAAACGTTAATGTCCAGTTCAATCTCTATAAAGATTTAATGTTCAGCTCAATTTGTAATGGGGTCTCAGAACCTGTGTTATTGGTTTCCATATATCATCACAATATTCGAATTAAAGGGTGAATCACCATGAAATTGTCCCTTGGCAAAAAAATCAGTTTAGGTTTTTCTCTGTCCCTTCTTTTTACCTTGATCGTTGGCATTGCCGGATATTATGCGCTGGGGACAGCAACCAGTGGAGGTGCGTTCTATCAAAGTGTCAATGAGTCCCAGGTGGTGTTTTCCATGGCAAAAGAAGAAATGGCCAGCTACATGATGCATCGTTCCCCGGAAGAACGTGAAGAGCAGCAGCAGGCATTCCAGAAGGCCATGGCGCTTCTGGTAAAGACCCAGAAATTGATCAATGACCAGCAAGATCGTGTTTCTGACGTCCTTTACAGGGAAAACTTGTCCGCCAACAGTGAAAATATAAAAAAATATATTGAAGATTTTAGGGAATTGAATACTTCGGAAATTGCATTGATCGCGGTTGAGCAGGAAATGAATGATGTCATGCAGACCATGACCACTACCCTTGAAAAAGATTTATGGCTGGTGGAGGACATCATAAACATCTCCAAGAGATTATTTGCAGACAGTACCCGTTATATGCTGCAAAAGCAGGAGTCGGTGTATGAAAGTATTCAGGAATTGTCCCAGAAACAGCAGGAGCTGGTGATTAAGTGGATGGAGCTGGTGGAAAATTCCCAAACCCTTTCCCCCGTTGCCCAGGAATTGTCCCGCCTTTCCATTTCCTTTGCTGAAGGTCTTGTCAAATATCACGAGGGTGATGCCATGTGTAATGTGATTTTATCTCGTATGGACCAGCGTCAGAAAGATTTGCAGAGGCTTTTTTCCGATCTTGGACAGTTGACGGTGAGCGAAATGCAGACCGTTGAGAAAAGAGCAAAAAAGATTATTATTGCAGGGGTGGTGGTGGCTTTTCTGGCCGGTATTCTGGTGGCATTTATACTTATCCGGGGAATAACCGGTGCCATTAATTATATTACCCGGGGGATGAATGAAGGCTCAACCCAGGTGGCCGTGGCATCAAGTCAGGTCTCTTCCTCCAGTCAATCCATGGCCGAGGGGGCATCCAGGCAGGCTGCAGCCATTGAGGAAACATCTGCTTCCATGGAAGAAATGGCATCCATGACCCGGAAAAATGCTGAAAATGCCAGGCATGCAGACAATTTGATGAAAGAGGCAAACCAGGTAGTGACCCTTGCCAATGGCTCCATGGATCGCTTGACTCGATCCATGGCAGATATTTCAAAGGCAAGTGAAGAAACTTCTAAGATCATTAAAACCATTGATGAGATTGCCTTTCAGACCAATCTGCTTGCACTGAATGCGGCTGTGGAAGCGGCCCGGGCCGGCGAAGCCGGAGCGGGATTTGCCGTGGTGGCCGATGAGGTAAGAAACCTTGCCATGCGCGCCGCAGATGCGGCAAAAAACACTGAAACGTTAATTGCGGAAACCCTGATAAAGGTAAAAGACGGCTCCACACTGGTGAGTGATACTAATAATGCATTTAAAAAAGTTTCCCAAAGTACTGAAAAGGTGGGTAATCTTATTTTTGAAATATCCGAAGCTTCCAGGGAGCAGTCCAGCGGTATTGACCAGGTAAACACCGCAATTGCAGATGTGGATAAGGTGACCCAGGACGCCGTAGTCAATGCCGATTCCTCCGCTGCTGCTGCCGAAGAGATGCGCTCCCAGGCAGAACTTCTCCGGGGGTATGTGGAGAAGCTCATTACCCTTGTGACGGGCACTACCCAAACCATGGAAGATGTTCCTTCCGTCCATCCTTTGAACCCTTCTCCGGAGAGACGCACCGCCATGCTCCAGGAAAAACAAGACAATCAAAAGAATGAAATCCGGCCGGATCAGGTGATTCCCTTTGATGATGACACGTTTTAAAGATATAGATCTGATTATAAATTGATTATATCCCATGCAGGGTTTATAACCAATGTGCATGAAGAACCAACAACAAACCACAGGAGGTGGGGTATGACAATAAAGATTGGCATTAATGGATTTGGCAGAATCGGTAGAAATATTTTCAGAGCCATCAGTAAGGATGCGGCCTTTGCCGATGTGCAGGTGGTGGCCATCAATGATTTAACCGACAATAAAACCCTGGCCCATCTGTTGAAGTATGATTCGGTCATGGGCACCTTTGAGGGGGAAATCACAGGAGATGACACCGGTATCATGGTTGATGGTCGCCACATTGCAGTGTCTGACCATCGATCTCCTTCGGATATTCCCTGGGGGGAGCTTGGGGTGGATTATGTGGCCGAATGCACCGGAATTTTCCGGGACGGTGAATCCGCCCAGGGACACCTGGATGCCGGGGCCAAAAAGGTTGTTATTTCTGCACCGGCCAAGGGTGGGGTTAAAACCCTGGTGATGGGAGTAAATGAAGATGAGTATGATCCCACCCTTCACCATGTGGTGTCCAATGCCTCCTGTACCACGAACTGCCTGGCACCGGTGGCCCGGGTAATTCTGGATAATTTCGGCATTAAACGCGGTTTAATGACCACCATCCATGCCTATACCGGGGATCAGCGCCTGCTTGATTTCCCCCACAGTGATCTTCGACGTGCCAGGGCCGCAGGCCTTTCCATGATTCCCACCAAGACCGGTGCGGCGGCGGCGGTGGCCCTTGTCATTCCGGAATTGAAAAATAAATTTGATGGCCTTGCCGTCAGAGTGCCCACCCCCAATGTGTCCCTTGTGGATGTGGTGATGGAGGTGGAAAAAGAGGCAACGGTGCAGGAGGTAAATCAGGCACTCAAAACCGCAGCCAACCGATATTTGGGATATTCAGATCTTCCCCTGGTCTCCATTGATTATCAGGGAGATGCCCATTCATCGGTGGTGGATGCCGGTTCCACAAAGGTAATCGGTACCACGGTGAAGGTGATGAGCTGGTACGATAATGAATGGGGATACTCCAACCGGATGCTGGATCTTATCCTGCACATGGAAGCGGCAAAGCCCCTGTAATTCAGCCGGGCAAATGGGCCGCTGACGGTCCGGGGCTGGTCCGATAGCCCGACGGCAGCGGCATAAGGCCATTTTTAATCTTCGTTGTGTCCGTCAGGACATGCCAGTTATATTGACATCTATTGGGCAGGGGTCAGCCTTGGCTTATGGGCACTATTCCCAGTAATTCACAGGTCGTATGGATCGAGGGGGATCGTGCCCATAAGCCGGGTCTGACCCCGTTGCCTTTGAGTAATACCGTCTGAAGGGGAGGTCGAATGGAGCGGGTCTCATTTTCTCAGTTTATTGAATCATCGGATGCCCTTCGGGCCAATCTCATGGAAACCGCACAGGATGTGGTGATCCCTCCGGAATACAGGCTGCTCCTGGATATTGTAGTTGATTTCCGGGGTATCCATAACCAGCTTGAGACCCTGCTTTCTGAGGTGTGTCATACATACCGTAACTGGGAACTGCTGTTGCCCCAGTTGAGAAATTTTACGTTAAAGAACAGCATTCATTACAAGGGGCATCCCCGTGGCCCTGAAGCCTTTGGACTTTTCAGCGGCATCTACATGGATGCCCTGGAAGAATCCATCAAGAGGGACGATCTTCCTGCCCTTTTGATGGAGGGGCTTTTTTCCTGGGTGGATAAGTTCATCTCCCTCTTTTCCGGTGAGGATCTGTTGTTGTATCAAACGGCTTTTAACAAGCTGTTTGAATCATTGATTCAGCTGGGCAATCGCCATGAACGTCTGGTTATGTTCATGGTGCAGGGCCGGATACCCATGCAACGAGTGGTTCATCGTCTGCTGGCGCTTCAGGAGAACCTGTCATCGCCCCTTGATCATCGCTGCCTGTCCCGTCTGATGATTTTTATTCTTGAGAACAATTACCGGTACTGGCAGCAGGAAGATGATCCCATGGTGTGGTTTCATACAGAATGCCGAGATCTATGCCGGGATACTTCCACCATGGAATTGATTCAAAGCGTTTCCCATCAATCTCTGGCATCATATTGCAGCATCCTTACAGACATTAACGTGGAAGCAGATGAAAACAACGGTTTGAACCGATTAATGGCCCTGCCTGCCCATGTGGACATTGTAAAGGTTTACAAGGAAATTTCCACCCGTCTCAATCGGGGTCAGACGTCGTCTTCCGGAGGGGATGGTCCCGGTTCTGATGACAGGGAAGCGATGGTTCTGGAAAATCAGAAGCTCTTGTTTCTGTTCAGAATCATGGATACCCGGGGGCTGTATCTCATCCACGAAGAGACCCTGAGAACCATCAACCAGGGTCTTGTGCGGTTGATCCGGCAGCAGTCCTTTGAAGACATTGAAACCTTTTTGCTCACTACTTTTCAACTTTTAAAGGTCAATGTCAGGAAATTTCCCCACACATCCCTGAAGTGCATTGAAATCCTGGGAGAAGAAGTCTTTAAACGGGGTAATTCCCGTATGGTGGAGGCCTTTTTGTGGGAGGCGGTGCGGTTTGGATTCCAGCATGCCGGTGTGACGGGGATAGACGAAGACTGGCAGCCCATCACCAATCCAGCCCATCTGACCAATATCCGGGTGTGGCTGCACCTGATTACCCGGGAACCTAAATGGTGTGCCACCCTTTTTTCTGCTTTGATCATTCATTTAAAGCTTGCCGGTACCTGTGTGAAAGATACAGATCTTTTCCAGCGGGATATCACCCACCTTTTAAACCATCCCATTGAGCCGGTGTACAACCTGGTCAAGCAGTTTGCCAAGCTCATGCCGGTTTTTTACAATGAAATCGGGGCGGAAGGCGAGCTTCGATATGTGTCCACAGAGCTTGATGAAATTCATAAGCGTAAAGATCGTCTCATTCATTTTTTAAGAAAGCAGAGCCATGTAGAAAGCTCCAATCTCATTGTGGAGTTTATCCAGGAGATTTTTATTTTCTGGGCCACAAGGGACAAGAAACGTCTTGCGCCCATTCTTCCCCAAGAGGTGCTTGAGGAGGTAGCCACCACCGGCCCCTTTATTGATGAGCAGTATATCCTGAGCCATCGTATTCAAAAAGAACTCAATTTTAACACCCCGGAGGCGCTTCTGTCCTGGGACAAGAAAGAACGAAAGCAATATCTCGATTCCCAGAAGGATATTTCCCGGGGAGAACGGCGGCGCTTTGATCTGATGATTCAGATGTACAAGCTGCTCCACCAGAAGTACAATCTAAGCTTCCAGGAGCTTCGGGAAGAACTTGTGGAAGCTGAAAGGGAAGGGTTTTCCGGCATGGAGGCCTTGGCCGATGTCCTGGCAGAAGGGGACACGGAAAAATCTTTGAAGGCATTGTTGACAAGTCTTGAGGGCCTTAAGGAAATAATTCTTTCCACTGAAACTTTTCCCGCCAAGGAGGCTATCTATCACAAACGCCACATTGCCGTGGATATTCCGTCCGTGTATGGGCGGTACCAGGAACGTAAATTTGACAGCCTGAGCCTGACCTTCCGCATGGAAAATCTGGCAGGGGTACTCCTTGAAAAACTGCCGGACACCGTGAATCTTTCTTTTATCACCCAGGCCACTTTTTTTCGCATTGTCTCGTGTTTGAAACTGTTTATGCGGGCACTGGCCATTGATGGCATCACCTCCCGACGTCTTGATACCTATCTGTCCATCCTGGACAGTTCATTGAAGATCAGGCGCTTTTCCTATACCCAGTATCTGGATATTTTCCGGGGTCTTCTGGAAGGGGTCAAGGATGTGATCTATGCCAATTATACCAATATTCACCAAAACAATCTTTCCATAATCATTCCCCAGATTGGCCATGATAATCTGTTGAGTCGTTATCGGTCCAAATGGCGTGATAACGATGGGGTGAACACCACCCATCGGCTTTCAGAAGCCTTTTTTCGGGATCTGATTTCCTCCACCTTCGGCCTCCAGCATTTGGACAACTTCATTACCCGGATCATACAGACCCTGGAGCGTCAACGGGATATTCTGGACGAACAGCACCTGGATCTGCTCATGTCCTATAATCCGGAAAAAACGGTTTCCATGCTTCACGATATCAATGTGCATACCCATGATCTTATTCATCTGAGCAACAAAGGCTATAATCTGGTGACCCTTACCCACCTGAATCTGCCGGTGCCCCCCGCCTTTATTATCACCACCGAAGTGTTTCGCTGTCGGGACATCATCCATGGATTCAGCAAGGCAAGGGAAGAGTTCATGCACCGGGTGAGAAGTGCGTTGACCAGGGTGCAGGGGCTCACCGGCAAGGTGTTCGGGGATTCGGAAAACCCATTGCTTCTTTCCGTCAGAAGCGGGGCGGCCCTTTCCATGCCCGGGATGATGGCCACCATCCACAACATAGGACTCAATGATGAGTTGGTGGAGGCCTATGTAAAGAAGCATGGACATGGTTATCTGGCCTGGGATAATTACCGGCGGTTTGTTCAGTCATGGGCCATGATTTCCGGAGTGGACCGGGACAAGTTCCAGGAGTTGATGGACGAGGCAAAACAGCGTCATGATGTGCAATTTAAATGGAAGTTCTCCCCGGTCCAGATGCGGGAACTGGCCCTGGACTATCAGAAACTGGTGCGACGCCAGGGCATCACCATACCCGATGATCCCTGGCTCCAGCTGGCCCATGCCGTTGAGATGGTACTGGATTCCTGGAACGCCACCAAGGCTGTGGAGTATCGGGAAATCATGGACCTTTCTGACAGCTGGGGAACCGCAGTCATTGTGCAGAGTATGGTGTTTGGCAATAAAAGCAGTCAATCGGGGTCAGGGGTATTGTTCACGGCCCATCCTTACAGAAAAGTACGTCGGGTGGCCCTGTGGGGTGATTATGCCTATGGGGACCAGGGGGAGGACATTGTGGCGGGACTTGTCACAAGTTACCCCATTTCCGTGGAGCAGGCCCAGATTGACGGTCGCTCCGTGGACAAGAGCCTGGAAAAAAGTTTTCCGGATATTTACAATGAGTTGCTGCGCATTGCAAGGGAACTGGTTTATGAGGAGCGCTGGAATCCCCAGGAAATTGAGTTTACCTTTGAAGGACCAGCTGCCACGGATCTGTATCTGCTCCAGACCCGGGACATGATCACCATTAAAAAGCAGGAACAGTTTGATGTATTCGTGGCATCCCAGGCACTGGAGGCCGAGGGACTTGGCAAGGGCATCGGGGTGTCAGGTTCTGCCCTGTCCGGCAGGGCGGTGTTTTCTGAAGGCAATATTAAAAAATTGCGCCAGGAGGACCCGGATATGCCGTTGATTCTCATTCGCCAGGACACTGTCCCCGAAGATATAAAGGTTATTGACATGGCAGACGGGCTTCTCACCTCCCGGGGGGGGCAGACCTCCCATGCCTCAGTAGTGGCTGTACGCCTTGAAAAAACCTGCGTGGTGGGGCTTCGGGATTTGAAGGTGCATGAGTCTCGGCAGTATTGTGAAATCATGGACCATCGCATTGGGTTTGGGGATCTGTTGTCCATTGATGGTAGAAGCGGTCTTGTGCTGTTGGGACATCATCCCACCCGGACGGAAAAACATATCCTGCCCCTTTGAGGCATCTGGAAGGTTAATTATTGTGTCAACGTATCTTTCTTTTTATGCAGGCCCCCGGGCCATGGATTTTATTCAGCAACAGGGACTTCATCCGGATCATGTAAAATGGGTTGCCGGGGCGGCAGGTGGTCCCAAATGTCTTGTTTTAACCCATCTGGATGGTTTTTTATTTGGGCAATGGTTTAAAAACAGGCAGAACCCGCTTTTCCTCATGGGTTCATCCGCCGGTGCCTGGCGATTTGCAGCAGCCTGTCAGAGGTATCCAGGCGTTGCCATGGCAACCTTCAGGGAGGCTTACATTAATCAGTGGTATGGCACAGCCCCCTGCCTGGATGATATTGATCGTGAGTGCAAACGACTGCTCAATGGATTTTTGCCCGGGGATGCCATTGAGCAGATTTTAAATCATCCCTGTTTCCGGCTTAATTTTATTTCCGCAAGGGCCAAGGGATTCGGAGCCAGTGAACATCCCCTGGCACAGGGAGCATGTCTGGCAGGGGCTGCCATTATGAATGCCGTGAAACGCGATTATCTGAAATATTTTTTCCAGCGGGTTTTATTCCATCATCCCTGTCCCTTGCCTCCCCTTGGTGACATGACGGCCTTTGATACCTGTAAAGTTCCCCTGAGCCGGGATAATTTCAGGCTGGCGCTTTTGTCATCGGGGTCCATTCCCCTGGTGATGCCAGGTGTTGAACATATCCCCGATGCACCCCCGGGTGTCTACAGGGATGGTGGTGTTGTTGATTATCACCAGGATCTTCCCTTTTCATCCTCTTTAAACGATGCATCTCCGGGAAATATTGTACTGTTTCCCCATTACACAAACCGGATTATTCCCGGTTGGCTGGATAAAAAACTATTCTGGCGAACACCCCATGCCCAAAACATGGCCAACATGCTGCTGGTGGTGCCCACCCGGAAATTTCTGGATCTGTTGCCCGGGAAACAGATTCCGGAACGGGGGGATTTTGTCCGGTATAAGGGAAAAAACCTGCAGCGCATTGCCCGTTGGTCCCTGGCCTGCAAACAATCTCAAGTACTTGCCGCAGAGTTCCATGATACTGTGGCCTCGGGAAGGATCAAAACATGTCTTCATCCGATTTCTTCACTGTGAGATTCTGATTCCGTTTTTTAGCTGCCCCGTTCAGATTAAAAGGATCGGGTGTTGCCATGATAAAAAAATGGACTCATCAGGTGTGAGTTGTTCTTCCCAGTTTCAATTCTAATGTAAAAAAAAGAGGCATTTGTGGAGCCGATTACATTGACAATGGATGTACTGGTGTTCTTGTTTTTTTCTGCCTTTCTGGCCGGGCTGGTGGATGCTGTTGCCGGCGGTGGCGGGTTGATTGCCCTTCCGGCGCTTTTGTTTGCTGGAATTCCTCCCCAGCTGGCCCTGGGCACCAATAAACTCCAGGGCAGTTTCGGCACCTTGACGGCCTCATTCAACTATATCAGAAAGGGCCAGGCATCTCTAAAGGAGGCATGGGCAGGGGTTGTTTTTACCCTGGTAGGGGCCGTTGCCGGTGCCGGACTGGTACAGCAACTGGACCCGGATTTTCTGGCACCTGTCATTCCAGTACTGTTGTTTCTGGTATTTATCTATACCCTTTTTTCAAGGGATCTGGGATTAGCAGCGGGTGTTCCCAAGGTCTCCTGTGGTATGTTTTTTGTTTGTTTCGGGCTGGGCCTGGGATTTTATGACGGTTTTTTCGGCCCGGGAACGGGCTCCTTCTGGACCATGGGATTCATGGTGCTGCTGGGAATGAACATGACCAGGGCATCGGGATTTACCAAAATAATGAATTTCACCAGTAATATTGTGGCCCTTATTTCCTTTATTGTCGGTGGCAATGTCCTTTATTCTGTGGGCCTTGTCATGGCGTGCGGGCAGATTCTTGGGGCTGTCATCGGCTCCAGCCTTGCCATCCAGAAAGGGGCACGTTTCATCCGGCCGGTGTTTCTGACTGTGATCTTTCTTACTATTGTGCGGCTGGGGTATCAGAATTTCTTTTGAGAAAACCATGCGGTGTGATCATGGGCACTTATAAGCGAAGCCCGTGCCATGATTTGCAAAGTTCTTTATTCCAACGATGACCCCGTTCTGTATGTTGTCAGGGACCATGTGAAAACGATTGGCCTGTTCTTCAATCGTTTCTGGAGGGCATGACAAGGTATCTCAGCCACCCCCAAAGGGTATTGCCCTTAAGCAATGCCTGCTCCTGAAGATCCAGATTCATGGAAATGGTATCGGTATCCCCAAACCGATCACTCCGGGTTATGATCTCCCTTGAAGGGTCCAGGGGCTTAATGACCTTTGCCGGATTCCCCGCAGCTATGACATTGGCAGGGATATCCCCTGTAACCACACTGCCAGCCCCGATGATGCTGTTCTCTCCAATAGTTACCCCCTTGCACACAATGGCGCTGTCCCCGATCCATACATTGGGGGCAAGGGTTACGGGGCGGGCCGTGGCCGGGGGCAGACTCCGGTCATAAATACCATGCCAGTCAGAATCCGTAATATAGGCATTGCTGGCAATCATGCAATTATCTCCGATGACAATGCTTTGGGCCGCACTGATACGCACCCCCGGGGAGATGAGCACATGATCTCCGATGGTGATGCCGGGAACATTCTTTTTATCGGTCCACACGGTGAGCCTTGTTTTTTTGTCCGATGATGCCAGAAGTGTAATATTCTCTCCGATGCTCACAGGTCCTCCGAAGATCTCCACATGCCAGGCTTTTACCACAAAGGCATTGGCCCCCAGGTGCTGCATCTGGGGTTCCAGAAAATGGTTCAGGTAAAATTTCTGGATGCCAAACCAGATTTTTTTGATGAAATAAGGTCTGTGGTCCCGCCTCATGATGTAATATCCTGAATGCACTCTTTAAATATAAATCCGTCCCATGCCCTGTGGTCAAAGAGCCGGGCCGCGGGGGTCAGCTCATAGAGGGCATCTGCTGCCATGAGTACTACACCGTTGGTCCAGGAAATTTTTTCTTCGGGCCAGATGGTCATGTCCGGAAAGGTGTATCCGCACCAGAAGGTGCCATCTTCAAAGGTACGCTCCTGTATCCATGAAAAGACGATGCGGGCAAGTTTGGAATTGCCCATGGCCGACAGGGCAAGCACAAATTCTGAGGTTTCAGCCATGGTCACCCAGGGCTGGTCCGACACGCACCGCACCCCCTGGCCTTCAATGACATATTTTTTCCAGTATTTTTCAATGCGTCGGCTGGCGGCATCTCCGGTGAGAGCACCGCTTAATATGGGGTAGAACCAGTACATGGAGAACCGGGATTTACTGATATTGTAAAGGGAGATATCTTCTTTAAGGGATCGTCCCAGCTTATGAAAGGCGATTTCCCACAGGGGGCGTTTTTTTCTGAGCACAAAGGCCACGGTAAGGGCACATTTCAGACTCATGAAAATGGAACTGCAGCCTGTTAAAAGGGACATGGGGTCAATGTTGCCTTCGGGACTTCTGGCCCAGTAAATTTCACCGCTGTCCGTCTGGAGGCTGATGCTGAAATTAATGGCCTTTTCCATGCAGGGCCACATGGTTTTAAGAAAGGCCGTATCCCGGGTGATGAGCCAGGTGTGCAAAAGACCCGTGGCAATGTAGGCAGACATGTTAGTTTCCATGGTTCGATCCTCGGGGACACCCTTTATATAAGATGAGTACCAGGAGCCATTGGTGTTCTGGTTGCTTGCCATCCATTGAAAGGCCTGCCGGGAGGATTGTGCCTGTCCCCCGATGTTCAAGCCCATGGCCGATTCCACAAGGTCCCATGGATCTGTTTTTCCGTCAATGTGCCAGGGAATTTCCCCGGTGCTGTACTGTAACTGGGAAATGAGGCCAGTCACTGAGTCTATGTTCAGGGAGAGTTTGGGGCGGGGTTGGCGATTTTCTAAATCCATTCAATTCTCCTGTTGGATTTTTTTGGGGATATATTCATTGATTAAATGGGTATTTGTCCTTGATGAATATCTTTTTACCCATTGATTCCCACCGTCATTTTGGCCCATAACCAGAACTAATCGGGCGCGTTTTATTCGCTTTTTGCGGGATCTTGTCTTCAAGGCTTAATTTTAAAATAAAGGTTAACACGGGTCTGAATTTGTTTACCTGAAATTGAACTGAAAAAAATCAGTTTATTGGGTTCTATCAAAACGGGGATGGAATGGCAAGGTCATAACGATGGGAATCTTTATGAATTTATATTCATTATGATTTGTTTGGTTTAAAGAAGGGTTCAGTTTGGCGGGTTGAAAAGCTCATTATATTTTTAAATAATTATAATTATTGGCTTTTATAAAAAAACATTCCGGTGAAAAAAAATATGAAAATCCTTGACACAACCGGATTGATTCTGTTAATTATCAATGAATAGTTATTCATAGTTAATGGATCGTATGATAAATTATATATAGGAGGTCGTCATGAGTAGAAAGATCAGAAAGGCTGCAGTGATCGGTTCCGGGATAATGGGTGGAGGTATAGCCGCCCTTCTTGCCGGTGCCGGCGTAAATGTGCTTTTGCTGGACATTGTTCCCTTTGATTTGACGGATGAAGAAAAGAAAGATCCCACAGCAAGAAATCGCATGGTTAAAGCGGGCATGGATGCGGCACTTGCATCCTTTCCATCCCTGTTCATGACCAAAAAAGATGCCGCTTTGATTAAAATCGGCAACCTTGATGATGATTTTGATAAATTGGCAGAATGTGACTGGATTGTTGAAGTGGTTGTAGAAAACCTTAAAATCAAACAAAATCTTTTTGGTCGCATCGAAGGCATCAGAAAACCTGGTTCCATTGTCAGTTCAAATACATCAGGTATTCCTTTAAAAGATATGTCCGCAGGTTTGAGTTCTGAGTTTAAACAGCATTTTCTTGGTACCCATTTCTTTAATCCTGTTCGGTATATGCATCTTCTAGAGCTTATTCCCGGAGAGGAGACCCTTCCTGAAGTGCTTGAGTTCATTGCAGGATTTGGTGAAAAACATCTGGGTAAGGGCATTGTCTGGGCCAAGGATACTCCCAATTTTGTGGGTAACCGTATCGGAGTCCATGGTATTGGGGCTGTGATGTCCTCCATGTTGGAAGATGGATTAACCATCCCTGAAGTGGACGCCCTGTTTGGCCCGGCCCTGGGTCGACCCAAGACCGCCATTTTTAAAACCACCGATCTGGTGGGCCTTGATACCATGGCCCATGTCTGCCAGAATTCCTATGATCTGTGCCCCGATGATGAGCAGAGAGAGGCTTTTGTTGTGCCCGAATTCATCAAGCAGATGATTGAGAAAAAGCTTCTTGGTAACAAGACCCGGGCGGGTTTTTATAAAACTGATCTTACCCCGGAATGGAAAAAAATCCGCAAGGTGATTAATCCTGTTACCATGGAATACGAGGACCTCACCCGTCCAAGTTTTCCCTGTCTGGATGCCGCTAAAAAGCTGCCAACCCTTCCTGAAAAAATTAAATGTGTCCTCACCGGAGATGACAAGGGTGCAAAATTTGCCTGGAAAATGGCAGTAAAAAGTTTCCAGTATGCGGCCAATAGAATTCCTGAAATTTCCGACACCGTTATAGAAATCGATAACTCCATGAAATGGGGCTATAATTTTGAGATGGGTCCCTTTGAGCTGTGGGATACCTATGGGGTGGCAGATGCCGTAGAAAGAATGAAGGCAGAGGGATATGATATTCCGGAAAACGTTGCCGCCATGCTGGCCGCTGGGAATACCTGCTTTTATAAACTGGATCAGGGGAAAAATTATTTTTATGATTTTGCCTCAGCCACTTATAAGCCTGTACCCATGAGCAAAACCATGGTCAGCCTTGCCGCCGCACGGGGTAACAATAAAGTTGTCCAGGAGAACAAATCTGCAAGCCTCATCGATATAGGAGACGGGGTGTTCTGCATTGAGTTCCATACAAAGATGAATGCCCTTAATGGTGAAATCATTGATTCCATTGATGATGCACTTAACTATGTGGATGCCAACGGAGTGGGCCTTGTCATCGGTAATCAGGCAGGCGGCGTGCCCGGTGCTTTTTCCGCCGGAGCCGATCTTTCTTTTGTTTCTAAACTGGCCCATGATAAAAAATATGCAGAACTCGATGGTTTTCTGGAAAGAGCCCAGATCGGTATTCAGAAAACAAAATATGCGTCCTTCCCGGTGGTTGCAGCTCCCTACGGCATGACCCTGGGTGGTGGATGTGAAACCTGTCTGGGGGCTGATCGCATTGTGGCCCATGCCGAACTTTACATGGGACTTGTGGAAATCGGTGTGGGACTTTTACCCGCCGGTGGTGGTTGCATGAATATCTGGAAGAAATTCATTGACGCTCTTCCCGCAGGTGTTGCAAAAGATACTGATCTTGGCAAGCTCTTTATTCCTGCTTTCATGAATGTGGCCATGGCAAAGGTTTCCATGTCCGCAGCCGAGGCTCGGGCCAACGGTTTTCTGGGACTTGCCGATAGAATTGTGTTCAACCGGGATAACCTGGTGGGTGAAGCCAAGAAAGAGGTTTTGAAAATGGTGGATGATGCCTATGCGCCTCCCATGAAAAAGCCCCTTCGGGTCATGGGAAATGCAGGCCAGGGCATGGTCAACGCCGAAATTTATAACATGCTCAATGGTAAATTCATGAGTGAGTATGATGCTTTCCTGGCCAGACGGATTGCCTATGTCATGAGTGGTGGAGATGCCAATAAAAACAGCATGGTGCCCGAAGAGGGCATTCTCAAGCTGGAACGGGAAGCCTTTGTGGACTTCGTCAAGGAAGATAAAACCCTTGCCAGAATTGATCACATGCTGAAAACCGGTAAACCCCTGAGAAACTAAGAATTACCGTGCATTCTTAATTTGCTGATTCACACTTGTTTGTCAAAAACCCATTGCTGGTATATTTCACAGGAAGTGTGAATCATCCAAGATGACATGAAAGATAACAGGAATAGAGAGGAATATCCATGAAAGACGCATATATAGTACAATCTGTAAGAACCCCCGGATGCAAACAGAGACGGGGATTGTTTAAAGAGACCAGACCCGAAGAGCTCCTTTCCTTTATCATGAAAGAGGCCGTGGACAGAACAGATAATTTAAAGGCCGAAGATCTTGAAGATGTGATGTGCGGATGTGCCTTTCCCGAGGCAGAACAGGGCTTGAACATCGGCCGGGTGGCTGCTCAAATGGCCGGATTTCCCGACCATGTGTCAGGTGCCACGGTGAACCGTTTCTGTGCTTCAGGGCTGGAAGCCATTGCTCTGGCATCGGCCCGGGTGCAGATGGGATGGTCTGAGATCACCATGGGAGCAGGTGTGGAATCCATGACTTTTGTGCCCATGGGTGGCAATGTGCCCCGACCCCATCCGGAATATTCCAAGACCAATCCTGATAAGTACATTTCCATGGGCATCACTGCGGAAAATGTGGCCAACCGTTATAAAATCAGCCGGGAAGAGCAGGATATATTTGCTTCAAAGTCCCAGGCCAAGGCAGCCCGTGCCCGGGACAATGGTCTGTTTACGGAAATTGTGCCTACACCGGCCTACAAGTATGTGCTCCAGGCCGACGGGACCATGAAAAAAGAGACCTTTATTGTTGAGCACGATGATGGCATTCGTGAATCCACACCGGAGAGTCTTGGAAAACTTAGAACCGTGTTTGCTGTAAATGGTTCTGTGACGGCAGGTAACTCCTCCCAGACCACAGATGGCGCTGCTGCAACCATCATTGCCTCCAAGGAAAAATGTGAAGAACTGGGATTAAAACCCATTGCCCGCCTGGTGGCTTACACCAGTGTGGGATGCAGATCTGATGAAATGGGTGTGGGACCCCGGTATGCCATTCCCAAGGTACTGGAAGTTGCAGGATTGACCATTGATGATATTGATATCTATGAAATCAACGAGGCCTTTGCTTCCCAGGCCATCTACTGCATCCGGGAACTTAATCTGGAACAGTATATGGACAAGATCAACATCCATGGCGGTGCCATTGCCCTTGGTCACCCCCTGGGATGCACCGGTGCTAAACTCACCGCCACCTGTCTTGCCAACCTTAAAGAGGTCAATGGCAGATATGGGGTTGTTTCCATGTGCATTGGCGGGGGTATGGGCTCTGCTGCTGTTTTTGAAAGATTGTAACGCCTCCATAACCAGTTTTAAAATTCTGATTCTCTATTTGGAATGACATTGATAAAAGGCTACCTGGTTGTTCAGGGTGGCCTTTTAACGTTTTTAGGTCTTTTTCCTATCTCATAATAGTGGATTCATCTGATTTTGATAGATGCTGGTGCACAATCCTCAGTGTTGTATATTTTACATAAATCTCAATCCTTGCACAAATCCATGATAAGTCATATTTTTTAACGTAAAAAAAGCCCTCAGCAAAATTATTTTGCAGAGGGCTTTTAATATAGGGCACAACCGAGAATGAAAAAACAGTTGCTGTTAACCTCCAGCACCTAATATCCAGTAATCAGCACCTGTTTTTTTATATAAGAACTTAATTTGATTTTAGATTACATGGCCGATTCCGGATGAAACACGTCCACTTCCTTGAGATCATCTCCCAGGTATTCACGTTCGTTGGGACCTAGAATACCAAGGGACAGACACAGCATGGTCCAAAGATGAACGGTCTGCCATGCATGGCCATTGACATCGCTCAAGTCATGTACCTGGGCATGACAATTATGGCATGGAGTGATGCAGTAATCGGCCTTGGTGGCCAGAATCTGATTGGTTTTGGTCTGTCCATAGGCCCGTCTTGCATCGGTGAAACCTGACTGGAGAAAACCGCCACCGCCACCGCAGCAGAAGTTGTTTGATTTGTTGGGAGTCATGTCTATGAAGTTCTCTTCACCAACAACGGCTTTGACAACATATCTCAGATCATCGGCAACGGGGTCTCCCAGGGTTTTTCTCACCAGCTGACATGGATCCTGGACTGTGAATTTAATCTTTCTGTCCTTGTTCCAGTCACTGCTGGGTTTAAGCTTTCCTTCTTTAATCCATTTTGCGTAAAGCTGGATAATACTCAGAATCTCAAATTTGTGCTCAATTTTGAATTTTTTCAGTCCTGCCAGGACTGCGAATAGTTCGTGCCCTCACTCGGTGTTGAGCCAGTATTTGGCCCCCAGATCATCCACTGCCTTGGCCTTGGTGCGGACAATTTTTTCCCAGGACTCATCCTCGGCCATGAACATGCAGTAATTTTCTGCGGCAAAACCCTTGGAACTGTAAGTCCAGTCAGCATCGGCAAGGTGCAGAATTTTCCAGAGGGGTACCATTTCATCGGGTTCCGTCACAGGTTCCCTGGAGTTCTGATTCAGGACATACATGGCACCTTCCCGGTTAACGTCTGCCGTCATTTCGGCAAACTCGGGCTGGGCCTCCTGGTATTCTTCCAGAACATCAGTTACCACAAATTCAAAATCTTCTTCAGTGGCTCCCATGGCGCTGCAGGTGTCATTTCGAAGGGCCATGTCACAGGAACCTACAATCCCCTTGGGTTTGTCTTCCCTGGCCCAGGACTGTCTGGCATAAAAAACCAGCTGGGGAATGTTGATTTCCATGGGGCATACATATACGCATCGCTGACACATGGAGCACATCCAGACCCAGTTGGAGGTCAGGATTTCTTCATCCATCCCCAGGGCCGCCATTCTCAGAAATTTTCTGGGGTCCATGCCTTCAAGTCCCGTGGCCGGGCACCCCGAAGCACATGCACCGCATGTGAGACAGGCGTTGAGATTGCCACCATCGGGCAGGATCTCCATCACCTTGTTTTTAAAAGCACTTCTGTGCTTTTTTCCAATCTTAATTGCTGCTTCACCCATGCTTTAACTTCCTCCGTATCCTATTGTCATTCAAGTGCGTCAAAAGTTTGGGCGTTTGACGGCACTTTTCTTTGGGCTTCTTTTGGGCTTTTTGATTGTAATCAATATATTTTGATCACACGGATATCACGCTATTTTTCGCTTATTAACAGGATGTTGTCAACCTATTTAAGAAAAAAACTGTTTTTTATGCGACCCTTTCTCCTTTATCTGTCTGAAAATTATCATTGGTCGTTCCCCTGGTGTTAGAGCGGTTTATTTGCTTGCACTTGATGCTCACCTTTTCGTCTTTAGTCACAAGGCTGACCTCGTTGACCCAACAATTATGACGACTGGTCCATCCTATGGCCAAGCCCCTTTTTTCTGATTACATCGTGTTTGACATTTTGTGAACCTGTCCTTAATATGCAAAGCCTATGAAAGAGATAAAAAAAATAGAAAAACTGTTGAATCGGGTGATGTGTGTGGACCGTCCCCGGTTAATCCGGGGTGTGCGTGCACTTAAAAAAAAAGCACCTGCTGCCATGGACTCGAAAAAAATGGCGGCCCAGACAGCCGGTCTGTTAAAAACAGCCATGCGCTCCGCCGACCAGCGAGCGAACCGTCTTAAAGCCATGCCGCGCATCGTTGATTTGCCGGACCTGCCCATCACCCATAAAAAAGATGAGATTATTCACGCCCTTAAAACTCGCAGGGTGGTGATAATTGCCGGAGAAACCGGTTCCGGTAAAACCACCCAGATTCCCAAGTTCTGCATGGAAGCGGGCAGGGGGGCTGCCGGTCGCATCGGGTGTACCCAGCCCCGGCGCATTGCCGCCATTACCGTTGCAAAAAGGCTTGCCGAAGAGTTGGGAGAGGAACTGGGCCGATCTGTGGGATATAAAATTCGTTTTGATGACCAGTCCAGCCACAATGCCATTGTCAAGGTGATGACCGATGGGATTCTGCTTGCGGAAACCCAGAAAGATCCTTTCTTAAATGAATATGATACCCTGATAGTGGACGAGGCCCATGAGCGAAGCCTTAACATTGATTTTACCCTGGGCATTCTTCGGGACCTGGTGAAAAAACGCCGGGATCTCAAGCTGGTCATCACCTCTGCCACCATTGACACGGAAAAATTTTCTAAAGCCTTTGATGATGCTCCGGTGATTGAGGTGTCCGGCCGAATGTATCCGGTGGAAGTGCGCTACCTGCCGGTTAACAACCATGATGATCCGGACCAGGACGATCAGGGATATGTGGAAGCCGCCGTGGAAGCCGTGGATCGGATTCACCGTGAGTCCCGCCAGGGAGATATCCTGATGTTCATGCCCACGGAGCAGGACATCACTGAATCCATTGAATTACTGCGGGGACGTCAATATCCCGGGGTGACGGTGCTGCCCCTGTATGCCAGGCTGTCGGCCCACGAGCAGGCCCGGGTGTTTTCCCGGGGGCCGGGGCGAAAAATTGTGGTGTCCACAAATGTGGCGGAAACCTCCCTGACCATCCCGGGCATTAAATATGTGGTGGACTCGGGTCTTGCCCGAATTCCCCATTATTCCCCCAGAACCCGCACCACGGCACTGCCGGTGTCCCCTATTTCAAGAAGTAGTGCCGACCAGCGAAAGGGCCGGTGCGGGCGTGTTTCCAACGGTGTCTGTATCCGGCTCTATGACGAGGCGGATTATGGATCAAGGGCATTGTTTACCTCCCCGGAAATTCTAAGAAGCAATCTAGCCGAGGTTATTCTCCGGATGATTTCCCTGGGCCTGGGGGATGTGGCTTCCTTTCCCTTCATTGACGCCCCGGCAGGAAAATCCATCAAGGATGGATTTGATACCTTGCTGGAACTTGGGGCCATCTGTCTGAAGAACGGATCTGGGAAAAAGGCCTATCGACTGACACAGAAGGGCAGGGTCATGGCAAGTATTCCCGTGGACCCCAAGCTTTCCAGAATTCTCATTGAAGCCGATGAAAGGGGATGCCTTGAAGAGGCAACCATCATTGCCTCGGCCCTTTCCATTGCAGATGTGAGACAAAGACCCCAGGATAAAACCCAGCAGGCGGATCAGAAGCATGCCCTTTTTAAAGACCCGGCATCGGATTTTATCACATTGTTGAATATCTGGAAGGCTTGCCAGGGGGCGGAACGATCGTTAAAATCCCGTACAGGGGTGAGAAAATTTTGCAAGGAACACTATCTGTCTTTTAAACGGCTTCGGGAGTGGAAGGATATCCATGGTCAGATTCTGTCGGTGCTTCGAGAGCATGGCATTATCGGAAAAAACAGACTTTCCTTTCCCTCGGGCACAAAAGGTTTGAAATCAAAGGAATTTGAGATAGGCGGTCCGTTGTACATTGAGCTTCATAAATCCCTTTTATGCGGTTACCTTGCCAACATTGCCCATAAAAAGGAAAAGCACCTTTTCCAGGCCGCCAAGGGCCAGACGGCCATGATTTTCCCAGGCTCCGGCATCTTTAACAGGGCAGGAGAGTGGATCGTGGCCGCCGAGTTTGTGGAGACCAGTCAGCTCTTTGCCAGAACGGCAGCCAACATTGATCCCCAATGGCTGGAGGAACTGGCCGGGGATCTTTGTACCCGCACCTTTTCCGCTCCCCACTGGGAAAAAAAACGCTCAGAGGTGGTGGCCAGCGAACAGGTATCTCTTTTCGGTCTGGTAATTGTTCCGGAAAGACGGGTGTCCTATGGCCCTGTAAATCCAGAAGAAGCTGGTGATATTTTTATCCGGCATGCCCTGGTAGAGGGGGAAGTACCCCGGCGATTTGCCTTTATGGATCATAATCAGGCTCTGATAGATGACTTGAGCAAACTGGAGGAAAAAACACGGAAGCGTGATATCCTGGCAACCGATGAGGAAATTTTTCTTTTTTATAAGGAACGTCTGGACCGGCCTTTTTTCAATCTGAAAACCTTTGCCAGATTTCTTAAAGAACGCCGGGACGATTCTTTTTTGCGCATGACCCTTGCCGATCTCCAGAAAAATGAACCGGATGCGGACCACCTTGCCTCTTTGCCCGACACCCTTGAAATGGGAACCACCCGGTTTCAGCTGGAATATGGATTTGATCCCGGTGCAGATCATGACGGCGTTACTTTGAAGGTGCCTGCTGTGTCTGCGGACGCCGTGACAAATGCCTCTCTGGAGTACCTGGTGCCCGGTCTTTTCAAGGAAAAGGTGACGGCACTGATTAAAAATCTTCCCAAGAAGTACCGGGTGAGGCTCATGCCGGTGTCCCACAAGGCCCAGATCATTGTAAAAGAAATGCCCCGCCGGGACCGGCCTTTATTTTCTGAACTGAGCCGATTTATTAACCAGCGTTTTGGGGTGGATGTGCCAGCATCTGCCTGGACTGATGAAGGCCTTGACGAACACCTTAAAATGCGGATTTCCATCCGGGATGAAAAGGATCAGGAGATTGTGGCCTCCCGGAATCGGACGGTTTTAAAAACCTTTTCAGACACCATGGCTCCCCGGGAAGATGCTTTTGAGAAACTGTGTCACCAATTTGAGAGAGAAAATATTGTCGCCTGGACCCTGGGAGACCTGCCCGATTCCATACCCGTTGACGGGGCAGAGGGGTATACCTATGGGGTGTATCCTGCCCTGACACGGCAGGGGGACAGAGTGGATCTTCGCCTTTTTAAAAAACGGGCTGCTGCCCGGGCCGCTCACAGTGAAGGGATTCGGGCGCTTTATGAAATTGTCTATGAATCAGATATCAATGCCCTTAAAAAAGACCTGAAACGCCCAAAACACCTCAAAGCCCATGCCAGATTTCTGGGGGGGACACTATCCGTTGACAAAGCCTTGTTTAACTGTGTCATGCGCCATCTGTTCATCAGAGACATCCGAACCCAGGCTGATTTTGAAGCCCATGCCCGGCAGATTATTCCCCAGCTGTATGACATTGGTCAGAAGCTGATTGCCGAGGTGGGCCAGTTGTGTGACGCTTATGAAAACACCCTGGATACCCTGAAGCAGATTAAGTTAAAAAGCATCAACCGGTCCCAGATGACAGCCTGGGTGGCAGAGCTCAACACCGCTGTCAGTGCCCTGGTTCCCGATGGATTCCTGGAGCTGTATGCCCTGGAAAAAATTTTCCATCTTCGGCGATATGTCACAGCCATTGCCATCCGTGCCCAGCGGGGAATGGTGGATTTTGTCCGTGACCAGCAAAAGGCCCAGGCTGTGGAAAAATATACCACCCGGCTGGATGCCATGTTAAATACCCTGACCATGGAGTCCTCCCGGGAAAAAGCTGATGCCATTGAGGATTTTTTCTGGATGATTGAGGAGTACAAGGTTTCGCTGTTTGCCCAGGAGTTGAAAACCCCGGTGAAGATATCCCCCAAACGGCTGGATGAACGTTGCCGAGCTATATCGCTAATGGTCTAATTTTAATGGGGATAACGGATGGATAGTGTGGCTCCACGATTCAGAAACGCCTGTCCCTCATCGTGTTTTCCCCGTTTGATACATCCCTGGGCATAAATGATATATTTCTTTTTCAGAACGTCCAGGGTGGCACTGCGCTGTTTGGGGTTCAGTACACCGGATTTAAGCAGCCCCTCCATGGACATGATTCGGTAAAGATCCAGGGAATGGGCCGATGACAGCTGGTCTTTATGTCCTCCATGCTTTATTGTGCAGGGTTTGTCCACCAGGTAAATGGGCATGTCCGTGGTAGTTCTTAACCAGAGGTCATAGTCTTCGCAGGCGGGCAGGTCTTCATTAAAAAACCCCTTGATATCAAAGAACTCCCGACGCATCATCACCGCAGAAGGACTGACCAGGCACAGCTTCAGGGATGGTTCGAAAATCATTCCCGATGGTTTTTTATGTTTGAATTTTGGGTTTACCCGCTTGCCCTTTCTGATCCAGATTTCTTCTGTCTGGCAGATCATGGCTTCGGGGTGCTGATTAAAAAAGTCCATCTGACAGGCAATTTTATCCGGTGTCCACTGGTCGTCGGAGTCCAAGAAGGCCACAAATTGACCGTTGCTTTTTTTTATCCCTACATTTCTTGCGGCGCTGACTCCGCTGTTTTTTATGCTTAGAAGGGTGATTTTTTCCAGATGGGGTTCAAGTAATTCGGTGGTGTTGTCCGTGGAGCCATCATCCACCACTATAATTTCCAGGGCGGTATAGGTCTGTTCCAGAACTGAGGCAAGGGCTCGGATGATGGCCCAGCCCCGGTTATGCGTAGGAATAATGGCGGTGACCAGAGGGGGATTTATTTGTGCATTCATGGGAAAAACCTGTTTTTTGGGGGTATTATCAGTACAAGATGTATATTAACTACCGCAATATCTGTGCAAGAGCCCTTAATCCAAGAAGGTAACTGTTTACGCCAAATCCACTGATCTGACCTTTGGCCACGGGGGCCACAACAGAAAATTGCCTGAATTTTTCCCTAGAATGGACATGGGACATGTGAACCTCCACAATGGGTATATTCAAAATTGCCAGGGCATCCTGCAGGCCATAACTGTAGTGGGTCCATGCACCGGGATTGATCAGAATCCCGTCCATGTCATTTTGATGGGCTTCATGGATTTTTTCCACCATCTCACCTTCGTGGTTTGTCTGAAAACAGGTGATGTCAAGTTCAAGTTCCCGGGCAAGCTGGTTTAACTGATCATTGATACCATCAAGGGTGATGCTGCCATACTGCTTTTGATCCCGTTGTCCGAACATATTTAAATTAATACCATGAAGAACGATTATTTTTTTCATTTTATTCTCTGCTTGAATGATTGGGTTTGGGTGCACAACATGGGTCGCCGATGGTCCTGGGCCGGACCGGTTATACGTTGGGAGCTAAATAATGCTGTTTTTATCATTTAACGGGTCCGTGGGGCAAGAGCCTGACCCCCTTTCCCGCATGGTTCGCCTTATGATCAAGCCCAAAATGATCCTCGGCTGAAAGGTTGCTAATCTATGCATTTTTTGCTCGATCGTCAAGTCGTTTTTATAGTATTTTCAATATGATGTGGTGTGAATCCTGGTGATTTTACCATGTTTTGTTCTCCCCACCGCACGGGGACATTGTCTCCCAGACCAAAATTCAGGTATTCCTTGACTTAATCAGTAAAATCAAATATATGCATCAAAATGTGTGAAAGCGCAGGATTCATTTTATGAATAATATTCCTATCTGATGGATTAAATGAATTTTATTCAATTAAAAAAATTTAATCTGTTGCATGGAATGCCGGGACAGTGTGGTTTCGGATTCCATACTTATTAATGCCATAAAATGGCATGGACAGACACCAAGAGGAGTGTATGGCAAGGCTTAAACTAAAGGAACATGTGATAAACAGAGACTGGTGCAAGGGCTGTGGAATCTGCGTGGATTTCTGCCCCAGACAGGTTCTTGAACTTGATTCCAAGGAAAAAGTTATTGCAGCAAGACCAGAGGATTGCATCTGCTGTAAATTATGTGAATTAAGGTGCCCTGATCTTGCAATTGAGGTGCTTACAGACCAGGATGATAAAAAATGACTGAAAAAATAAAATTTGTCCAGGGAAATGAGGCATGTGTTGAAGGGGCGCTGTATGCAGGTGTGGATTTTTTTGCAGGCTACCCCATTACCCCGTCCACGGAAATTGCAGAGGTGTTGTCCAAACGTCTGCCGGAAAGAGGTGGAAAATTTATCCAGATGGAGGATGAAATAGCCTCCATGTGCGCTATCATCGGAGCATCATTAACCGGTCATAAGGTGATGACTGCCACCAGTGGTCCGGGATTTTCCCTGAAGCAGGAGGCACTCGGGTACGCCTGCATGGCCGAAATTCCCTGTGTAATCGTCAATGTCCAGCGTGGGGGACCATCCACAGGTAATCCCACCCATGTCAGCCAGGGGGACATCAACCAGGCCAGGTGGGGAACCCACGGGGATCATTCCATCATTGCCCTGACCGCCTCAAATCACCAGGATGTGTTTGCCATGACCGTGGATGCCTTTAACATGGCAGAAACCTATCGCACCCCGGTGGTACTCCTCTTTGATGAAGCCGTGGGTCACATGCGTGAAAAGCTGACGATTCCCGAAGCCGGAGAAATTCCCCGGGTGGATCGTTTAAGAACATCCCTCGGTAAAGGGGTTGATTATCATCCCTACCTGCCAAGGGAGGACGGTCGTCTTCCCATGTCCGATTTTGGTGGGGATCATCGCTATAATGTAACGGGTCTGTTCCATGATATGTGGGGATTTCCTTCCAACAATCCCAAGGTGGTCAGCGGACTGCTCCACCATCTCAACGATAAAATTGAAAATAATGTGCACAATATTACCCGGTATAAAGAACATTTCATGGATGATGCCGAGTATGTCCTCATCTCCTATGGAGCCTCTGCCCGATCCGCCATCCACATTGCCACCAACCGGCGGGCCCGGGGAGAAAAAATGGGGGTTCTGGAGTTACAGTCCATCTGGCCCTTTCCCGAAGCCATGGTCCGGGAAAAATGCGCCAATGCCAAAGCCGTTCTGGTGGTGGAGATGAACATGGGGCAGGTGATGCGCCATGTAAAGGCTGCCGTGGATAGACCGGAAAATGTATTTCTTGTGAACCGTATAGATGGAAAATTGATCACACCGACGGATATTAAGTCGCTCCTTCGGGTTATCCAGGGAAGGGGGGTGTAACATGAGTGTAAAAGATTATATCAGGGAACGGTTTTTTCCCCACATGTGGTGCCCGGGATGTGGGCATGGAACCATCTTGAATTGCCTTTTGCGGGCCGTTGATCAGCTGCAGCTGGACAAAAAAGATCTTGTGATGACCTCTGGTATCGGTTGTTCCGCCCGAATTTCAGGATATGTGGATTTTCATTCCCTTCACACCATCCACGGCAGGGCACTTGCCTTTGCCACTGGAGTAAAGCTCAGCAAGCCCGAACTTAAACTCATCGTTCCCATGGGGGACGGCGATGCACTTGCCATTGGAGGTAATCATTTCATCCATGCGGCAAGGCGAAATATCGACATGACCGCCATTGTCATGAACAATCGGATTTACGGCATGACCGGCGGACAGTTCTCTCCCCTGTCGGGTCCCGGTAAAAAAGCCACCACTGCTCCCTATTCCACCATTGACAGTGCCTTTGATGTGGTCAAGCTGGCCACGGCTGCCGGCGCTTCTTTTGTGGCCCGGGCAACAACATACCATGTTCTTGAGACCGTTGATATCCTGAAAAAAGCCATTGAACACAAAGGCTTTTCCGTTGTGGAAATTCTCTCCCAGTGCCCCACCCATTATGGGCGGAAAAACAAGGAGGGCAACGCCTCCCAGATGCTGGAATTCCAGAAAAATACAACGGCAAAGATCGGTTCCAAGGCCCTTGATGCCAATCCCTTACTCATTCCCCGGGGCATATTTGTGGATACGGATGCACCTGAGTATTGCCAGGAGTATGATAAAGTGATTGAAAGGGCCATGAAGGGGAGGAAACAATGAAAAGAAGCAGATTGATTTTTTCAGGTTCCGGGGGCCAGGGTGTTATCACCGCCGCCATTATTCTGGCCGAAGCCGCCGTGATCCATGAAGGAAAAAATGCCACCCAGTCCCAGACCTATGGGGCCGCAGCCCGGGGAGGTTCCACCCGCAGTGATGTAATCATCTCCGATGGTGAAATCATGTTTCCCGAGGTCAACCAGGCCAATGTTCTGGTGTGTCTCACCCAGGAAGCTTACGCTACATATAAGGATATGGTGCGCCCCGGAGGTATAGTTATCACCGATTCCCGGTTTGTGACCATCACCAAAAAAGTGGATGCCAGGCAGATTGAACTGCCCATGTATGAGACGGTGATGAAAGAAATCGGAAAACCCATTGTGTTTAATGTATGCATGCTTGGTGCCGTCCTTGGTGTGACAGAGATTTTGAAGCCACCGTCAGTGATGGCTGTTCTGAAAACAAGGGTACCTGCAGATTTTATTGAAATGAACCAGAAAGCCCTGGATCTTGGCATGGAGCTTGGGGCCCTGCGCGTAAATTGAACCCTTTGAAATTAATACTGGGGTCCCATTATTTTGTTTATTTTGGGACCCTTGGCATTTTCCTTCCCTATTTTAACCTGTTTTGCCACCATCTGGGTTTTTCAGGAATGCAGATTGGTGTGCTTTCCACTGTGAAAACCGCTGGAGTGGTTATTTTTCCTATCCTGTGGGCCATGGCTGCAGATAAGTTCAATGCCCGGAAATCCATTCTGGTGTGCTGTTCCCTGGCAAGTGCCCTGGTGTGGTGTTTTTTCTTCTTTTCCCGGGAATTTTTCCCCATTCTGCTCCTTCTGGCAGTACACTCCATATTTTTTTCTCCCCTGATTGCCTTCATTGAAGCCTTTGCCATGGATATTCTGGGGGCTGAGAAGAAAAAATATGGGGCATCCGGGCCTGGGGGTCCATTGCCTTTATTTTGATGGCTGTGGGTCTGGGGCGACTCTTATCACAAACCAGCACGGATCTTATCATTCCCCTTATTCTGGTGGGCAGCCTTTTGCAGTTTGTTCTGGCATTCGGCATGCCGGCAGGCACAAGAAAGATGCGAAAGACCGTTTCCCGTGGAGCTCTGGGGCGATTCTTTTCCCTTAACACCACCCTGTTTCTTGTGGCGGCATTTTTCATGTTGGTCAGCCATGGGGCCTATTATGGCTTTTTTTCCATTTATCTTGAGGGGATGGGACATGTCACCGGGTTCACCGGTCTTGCATGGGGGCTTGCTTCCCTTGCGGAAATTGGCGTCATGGCGGGGTCAGACCGGATTTTCCGGTATTTTCAAATTCGAAGCGTGCTGGTATTTTCCTTTGTCGCTGCTGCCATTCGCTGGTCGTTGTTGTTTTTTGCCTCCTCTGCTGCGGTGATTCTGTTTTCCCAGCTGCTCCATGCCTTCAGCTATGGAGCCTTTCATGTGGCAAGTATTCTGGCCATTGAAAGGCTGTCCCCCGAAGGTGGAAAAACTGTGGGACAGGCGGTGAACAATGCAGTGACCTATGGTGCCGGCATGATGGTGGGCTTCTTTTTCAGCGGTCTTTTCTATGATGCCTGGGGGGGATATTTGTTTCTGGCAAGTGCCGGTGTTGCCATGGCAGGGGGCGTGTTGATGATGCATCTTTACCGGAAAAATGCCTTCTGTGAATAGTCAACATCCCCTGGGCTAAAGACCCAGTGGGCTGTGCTGTCGCTATTTTGAGTCAGCATTTTTCATATAACGGTCATGTCCTGTCGGACACAACGAATATTGAAAATGCTATCATGCCGCTCCCGACGGGCTGATCGCCTTTGGCTACGAATGGGCCGGTGCTGTGATGGACCCAGATTCTGGATTGGATTAAATTGTGATGAAACAAATGGAAATACAACAAACAAAGAAAGATCTGGTTGCCGACTGGGCCACACTGCAGCGGATATTCATACGACCGGAGGATGATGCCTCCCGTCAGACCTTGATCAAGTACATGGAGCAGATGCTTTTCGGTCTCCATGATTTTTTAAACAACCATGTGGGGGTCACCGAGGCCATCAGCCTCAAGGACTTGACAGATCTTTACAAGGACACGGTGATCACCCCCCATCCCGAAAAGAAACTGGCCGATGTGATATCTGACATTATTGAAGGTATCGCGCCCCGGGCCGTTAATGTTGCATCTCCCTATTTTGTGGGCCATATGACGGCGGCAATTCCCTTTTTTATGGTTCATTTAAAGGCCATTGTGGCGGCCCTGAACCAGAATGTGATCAAGCTTGAAACCTCCAAGGTCCTTTCGGTGCTGGAAAAACAAGTGCTGGCCAAAATTCACCGGTTGATTTATAAAAACACCGAAGCCTTTTATCAAACACATGTTCAGAGCACGGATACCTCCCTTGGATCATTTACCACCGGTGGCACAACGGCAAACCTTACTGCCCTGTGGGTGGCCAGAAATCTTTTGTTGAAGCCCTTTGGTGAATTTCAGGGGGTGGAGCCCCAGGGAATTATGGAAGCTCTGGAAGTGTACAATATGAAGCGGGCCGTAATTCTGGCATCTCCCCGGGGGCATTTTTCGCTGAAAAAAGCTGCGGGCATTCTTGGAATTGGGCACCAAAATGTCATTCCCGTTGATGTGGATGCCCGTCATAGACTGGATGCCGTAAAGCTCAATCAGACCATCTGTCAGCTGAAAAAGAGAAAAGATACCGGTATTGTGGCTGTGGTGGGCATTGCCGGTGCCACGGAGACAGGCATCGTGGACCCTCTGGATGCCGTTGCCGATGTCTGTGGTGACCATGGAATTCATTTCCATGTGGACGCCGCCTGGGGTGGTCCGGTGATGCTGTCCGAGCGATATGCCCATAAACTCAAGGGCATTGAACGGGGTGATTCCGTGACCATTGATGGGCATAAGCAGTTTTACATGCCCATGACCTGCGGAATGGTTTATTTCCGTGATCCCCTGGCCATGGATGCCATTGCCTACCATGCCAATTATGTTAACAGGCAGGGCAGTGTGGATCTGGGCATCAAAACCCTGGAGGGTTCCAGGGAAGCCAATTCACTGATTCTGGACAGCTCCCTTAAGATTATGGGTACAAGGGGATATGGTCTCATGGTGGACCATGGTATTGAGACGGCCCGGGAATTTAGCCGGGCCATTCATTCCAGGGATATGTTTGAAGTGGTAACGGAGCCTGAACTCAATATACTGACCTATAGAATTTTACCCCCACGGATACGGGAACAGATAATGTTTGGGTCTGTTCAGGAGATAAAACGGCTGGAAAATGATGTGGATCAGCTCAATATCCGGGTGCAGCGTCAACAGCGGGAAGCTGGAAAAAGTTTTGTGTCAAGGACCCGCATTCGGCGGAGTTCCGAAGATATGGAAGGGCTGGTGGTGTTGAGAGCAGTGATCATGAATCCCATGACGGATATAAAGATCCTCAATGAAGTGCTCGATGAGCAGGAGATCATTGCAAGAGAGATCCTGGCCGATGGCTTTTTTCAGGCTTGATTGATGTTGCTTTTTTTATAACGGGCATGTCCCAGCGACCATAATAAATATTGAAAAATGCTATCATACCGCCCCCCCCCGAGGGGCAATGGTCCCGGACCGGAACCGTAGATGGCTCAATTGGCCGGTTCCTGTTACCCCTCGGGGGCTCTGCTGTCGGTATTTTCATATGAAAACGCTTATGACGGTGTATCCCGTTCCCGGAAAATTAAATCCAGGGAACGGGATTATTCACTATCAGGCTTCCAGGGGAATGATGACAATATTCACCCGACGGTTATCCGCATCGCTTGAAGACACGGGCTGTGATTCTCCAAAGCCTATCATCTGCATTCTTGCAGGGTCAACGCCGCGCTGGATCAGAGCATCACCAACCGCCTGGGCTCTTTTTTCAGAAAGCACCATGTTATACTCCGCAGAACCCTTGGCATCTGTATGACCCTCCACACGAATATGGGTCTGGGGATACTCCCGCAGTACCCTGGCCACCCGATCCAGCTCTGAATAGGCGCCGGGCTTCAAGATGGATGAATTGATGTCAAAAAACATGTTTGACTTAAATGTGGCCGTCAGAACATTCTGGGAACGGGTGATGCTGGCCGATTCCGTTGCCGCCACCACATTTCTCAGTTCCGCTTCCTGGCGGTCCATGTAGGCACCGATCTGGTTACCGGCAAGACCACCCAGAGCAGCCCCGATACCAGCCCCGATCAATGTGCCTTCCGTGTTTCCGCCAATGACCTGTCCCAGAATAGCTCCCACACCGGCCCCGATGGCTACCCCTTCTTTGGTCTTTTGTTCCTGGTTTGTTGTGCCAGCGCAGGATACAATAAAAAGGCATACCATAATTACACAGACAAGATGAAATTTTTTCATGTTATACTCCCAATTGTTTTAGATTTGACTGCAATTTTAATTGAATATTTGATACCAGTCCATTTTTACCGTTTGAGCCTGTTCACATAACATTAGTATGCTGAGCAGCCCCGGACAGGCAAATATGAGTCTCTGCCCAAACATTATATTATCAATCCGAATATTTATACTTTCAAAACCGGCTTGATCACAACGCAAGGGTGAACTCACCCTGGGATGGCTGGTTTTGTGATAAACCCAAGGATTGCATTAGACCATTTCGTTTTGTGCGGTCTTTTCTGAATTTAATCTGTGCAGCGGCTTTTATCAACAGTTAAAATTAAAATAGGGTATTATCATAACATCTGCCCCCATCACAATTGACGGGACAATGGGCTTGGATTTCTCTGTCCATGACCGGAATTGAAACATCCGGAGATGCAATGGGGATATCATCTTTACAAAAATAGGCCTGTGACGTATATTTTGCCGATGTGTCCAGATGATTATTCAGCCCTGTTAACGGGCCTGATCACAACATCGGACACCTTGGGGCGTTGTAAAGCCTGACTTTGTTTTTTAAAAAAACCGGGTTTGAAAAACTTGCTCATTGAGAGTAACAGCCAACATAAAAAGGTGAACAAATGAATATCATTGTACTTGCAACAAGAAATAAGGGCAAAACCAGAGAAATTCGGGAAATGCTAAAATCCTTTCCCATAGAAATTAAAAATCTGGATGATTTTGGTCCTATTCCGGAGGTGGAAGAAGACGGGGAAACCTTTGATGACAATGCCTACAAAAAGGCAGCCTTTGCCGCCAGAGTTCTGGGATATCCCGCCATGGCAGATGATTCCGGCCTTGTGGTGGAGGCCCTTGGTGGTGAGCCTGGTGTAAGATCTGCACGGTATGCCGGGGAAACAGCCACCGATGCCGATAATTGTGAAAAACTGCTGCGCAAAATGCAGGGGAAAAAGGATCGAAGGGCTGCCTTTGAATGTGTTATCTCCATCGCCATTCCAACCGGCGCTGCCCTGACCTACGAGGGCAGATGTGAAGGTGAACTCCTGGAATCTCCCCGGGGAGACAACGGTTTCGGGTATGACCCCCTGTTTTTTTTCCCGGCCTTTGGAAAAAGTTTTGCCGAGGTGCCCATGGCGGAAAAAAGCCGGGTGAGTCACCGGGGAAAGGCATTGCAGGAGGTGGCCCAGGAGTTTGATAAAATTCTGGACTGGCTGGATATCAACATGCCACGCCTGGAAACGGTTTCTTGTAAATCCTGATCCCATTGGCCTGCCAATGACAGGAGACAGATGTCGCCGCCAGGTTCCCAATTAAATAACACAGGTAAAAAAAATGGAAAAAAAATCAATACGTGAGCTGGTCATGGGAAATCGAAGTTATCGACGCTTTGATGAATCTGTGAAAATCAAAACCGATACCTTAAAGGAATTGGTTGATCTGGCAAGAAATGTGGCCTCAGCGGGCAATCTTCAGCCGTTGAAATATATTGTGTCCGCGGATGAGGAAAAAAATCGGGAGATTTTTTCCTGTCTGGCCTGGGCCGCTTACCTGCCCGAATGGAAAGGGCCGGAGTCCGGGCAAAGACCCACAGGCTATGTGGTGGTCATGGGAGATACTACCATCACGAAAAATTTTCGATGTGACCATGGCATTGCTGCCCAGACCCTTCTTCTGGGTGCCAGGGAACAGGGTCTGGGGGGATGCATTTTTGCCGCCATCAATCATAAAAAACTAAGATCTTATCTGGCCCTTCCCTCCCATCAGGAAGTGCTTCTGGTGATTGCCCTTGGAAAACCCCTGGAGCAGGTGACCCTGGAGCCGGTGGGAGAGGACGGCAGCATTCGTTACTGGCGGGATGAAGATGGTGTGCATCATGTGCCCAAACGATCCCTTGAAGAGGTTTTGATCGCCGCCCATTGAGCTTTCTGAAGGTTTTTAATTCCATCATATTGGGTTACCTGTGGGGATGAAGGTTTGACCTCCTATGTCCACACATGGGGGATAGAAACCTCAATATTCGTGTGAAAAGGATTTAGTCTTGCATATTTATTTGATCAACCCCGCCTGCCTGGACCCCCGCATCACCGACGACGATGCCCGGGTCGTTCCCATGGGGCTCTACTATCTGGGGGCAGTTTTGAAAGAGAGGGGTGTTGAGGTCACCATGGTAAACCTTGCTGTGGTACCAGATCCCTTAACCCACCTGGAAACGCTTTTAAAACAACATCGTCCTGACATTATGGGCTTTTCCGTGTTCAATGCCAACAGGCATTGTGCCATGGATGCAGCTGTCCTTTCAAAGCAAATCAATCCGGATGTAACGGTGGTGTTCGGGGGGCCTGCTGCCACCTTTCTGGATGCCCATCTGTTTTCTGTGTGTCCGGCCCTGGATTACATTGTAAGGGGTGAAGGAGAAACCAGTTTCAGTCAGCTGGTGAATCATATAGCCTCTGGTTCTTCAATTCCTCCAGATCACATCAAAGGGCTTGTGTTCCGCCGGGGGAATGCCCTTGTGAACACCGGAGAGCCTGTACTTGTGGCGGATCTGGATTGCCTTGTGCACCCGGCCCTCTATTATGACTACCAGCACATCAGCCTTTCCCGGGGGTGCCCGGGGAGATGTCGATTTTGTGGTTCCCCGGATTTCTGGGGCAGATCCCGGGTGCGCTTTCATTCCGCCACCTGGTTTGTGGAAGAAATGGCCCTGCTCATCCAGCGGGGCATCACCCATTTTTTTGTGTCCGACGATACCTTCACCATGGACAAGGAACGGGTCCTTGAGGTATGCAGACAGATCGGTGAGCGTGAGCTTGTGTGCACCTGGGTGGCCATTTCAAGGGTGGATTTCATTGATGAAGAAATCTTGTTTCACATGCGACGGGCCGGGTGTATTCAGATTAGTTTCGGTGTGGAGAGTGGATCTGAAACAATCCGAAAAACCCTTGGCAAACCCTTTAAATCAAAGCGTATTGTAAGGGCCTTTGAAATGACCCGGGCCTTTGGCATGATGCCCCGGGCCTATATCATATACGGTTCCCCCGGGGAGACTCCGGACACCATCAACGAAACTATTGATCTCATTGAGCAGATAAAACCCCTGAGCCTGGTGTCTTACATGCTGGTCATTTTTCCCGGTACCGGGCTGTACAATGATCTTTTATCCCAGGGCCAGTTGTCTTCGGATGTGTGGAAGGAAAAGATTGAGGATATTCCCTGGTTCCAGCTGGATCCGAACCTGAATCTGGAGCAGGTGGGTCATTTTGGTGAAAAAATTCGCAATACCTTCTTCTCCCGGGTGCAGCAGTATGCCCTTGATGTTGAGCTTGTGGACAACCGTGAACTTTATCCCTTTCATGCGGATTTTCTGTCCCGGCTGGCCATGACCTTCAGCCATGGGGATTACAGCCGGCATCCCCGGGTGAAAAATCCTTTGAAAACAGCGGCGATCCTTTATGATCGGGCGCTTTCCTATGCACCGGATGCCAGGGCATTCCTTGGCTCTGGCATGCTCCATCAAAGCCTGCGACATTTTGACAAGGCCGTGGCACTGATGGAAATGGCCTTGAAATATTTTGGGGAAAATAAAGACCTTAACGTCTGCATGGCCGTCAGCCTCATGAACCTTGGCCGATTTGCTGATGCCATGCCCTTTCTTGAAAAATTTCAGGATCATGGTGATGTGAAACCCTATCTTGATGCCTGCAGACGTAGAGGAGCCTGAAAAAAAACATGACAGCAGATGATAATCAAATGTCTGGCAGATCCATGATACGGCAGATGCTCAGCAGGAAAATGGGGGTGGCCCTTATCATGGGATTTTCCTGTGGGGTTCCCCTGCTTTTAACCATCTCCGTACTCCAGGCCTGGATGAAAAAAGAAGGCGTTGATTTAACCGTTATAGGTATTTTTTCCCTGGTAGGACTTCCCTATACCTTAAAGTTTATCTGGGCACCCCTGTTTGACCGGTTTAGCCTGCCGTTTCTTGGTAGACGAAAGGGATGGCTTCTGGTGGCCCAGGTAGCCCTTATTTTGGCCATTGCCCTTTTGGGATGCATGAATCCGGCCAGATCACCCTGGCTGGTGGCCTTTGCCGCATTTCTGGTCACCTTCTGCAGTGCCTCCCAGGATATTGTGGTGGATGCTTACAGACGTGAAGATTTATGCGATGAAGAGCTGGGGCTGGGATCCTCCCTGTATATTTATGGCTACCGGGCCGGCATGCTGCTGGCATCTGGTGGGGGGCTTATTCTTGCGGATCACATTTCGTTTTTCTTTGTTTATCTGATCATGGCCGCCTCCCTGATTCCCGGCATGGTGGCCACGGTGATGACGCCGGAACCGAAAAAAGCCCCGGGGCAGCCGGCCACCCTTGCCCAGGCTGTATTTGAACCTCTGAGGGAGTATTTCTCCCGGAAGGGAGCACTCTTAATTCTTTTGTTTATCATGCTATATAAGATTGGGGATACCATGGCCTCTGCCATGACCACCCCCTTTTATCTGGACCTGGGGTTTACCATGACCGAGGTGGGAGCCGTGGTAAAGCTTTTTGGTTTCTGGGCGACCTTGGCCGGTACCTTCACCGGGGGGATATTGATGTTAAAACTGGGCATTAACAGAAGTCTGTGGATTTTTGGTGGACTTCAGGCCCTTTCCACCGCAGGATTTGCCTGGCTTGCCGTGGTGGGACACAGTATCGGTCTTTTGTCCGGCGTGATTGCCTTTGAAAATTTATCCTCGGGTATGGGCACCGCTGCCTATGTGGCATTCATGGCGGCCCTTACGGACAAGCGCTTCACCGCCACCCAGTATGCCCTGCTTTCCAGCCTCATGGGAATACCAAGGGTCCTGGCTGCAGCCCCCACGGGTTTTTTTGCCAAATACCTGGGATGGGAGGCTTTTTTTATTGCCTGTACCCTGGCAGCCCTGCCCGGCATGGTGCTGCTGGTGAAATGTGCACCCTGGAATGAGGCAGAGCATTGACACCTGTACCAACTGTCCTATCTTTATGACTTAATTGACAATTATTTGTAAATATTCGGTCGCATCCCATCTTTACCTGTTCACATAGCATTAGTATGCTACGCAGCCCCAGACAGGTTAATATGGGTCAGTGTCCAAACATTGGAAAATAACGATGCAGAACATGGACTACCAGGTGGCCAATGCCATCAGAAAAGAAAAGGCCCTTTCAGAAAAACGATCACAAATCCTTGCCCGGGAGCCGGAACAGGCCCTTGATGCCATTCTGGGGGCAGACCAGCCCGCCACGCTTATTCAATCCTTTCCAGATCAGGATCTCTACTATCTGATGCACCACATAGGTTCTGATGATTTTTCCCCTGTGCTTGCCCTGGCATCTTCCCGGCAATGGGAATATTTTCTGGATATGGATGTCTGGCAGGGGGATCGCATGGATCTTCCCCGGATGACTGAGACCCTGGAATTGCTTTTCAAGGCCGATCCCCAGCGTCTTCTTCGATGGATCATAATGGAAAAACCCGATTTTCTGGAATACTATTTTTTTAAAAGCATGGATATCCGCATCCTGGAGCATGACCAGGACCCATCGGAGTTTGGAGATGACTTTACCACTCTGGATCATCAATTTTACTTTAGATTTCCTGAGATAACCGAAAGGGTGAAGGAGGTGGTTACGGGCATGGCCCTTTTAACCATGGGTGATGAAGATGAAGCAGACCCTGCAGGTGAACTGGAAAAAAACCGGGAACAGGCGGAAACCCTCATCACCGGGATGCTTAATTCCCTGGCAGAGATGGACCTTTCCGTTTGCCAGGCTGTGCTGCTGGAAAGTGCTGCCGTCATACCCGCCGAGGTGGAAGAGGAGCAGTATCGTCTTAGAAATGTCCGCCTGGCTGAAAAGGGGTTTTTGCCCCATTACGAAGCTGCCGGTGTGTACCAGCCCATGGCGCGCGGGGATCTTGCTCCACGGGGGATGTCCTGGCTCAAATTGCCCCGTCTGGGAACGGATCTGCCGGTGCCACCGGCCTTTGCAGAAACCCTGATGCCCCATGGGAGTCTGTTTGCAAAGGCGCTTCAAGGGGTGCAGGAAGAAAATATCCTTGTGAACCTTCAGGCGGAATTTGTTGCCCTGGTGAACCAGGTGATTTCCGCTGACAAGGTGCGTATTCGCTCACGGCAAGACATGGATAAAATGGTTGGAAAAACCTGTGATTATCTTTCTGTGGGGCTTGAAGTTATCCATGGACAATCTGAAAAATGCCGGCCCCAGCAGGCATCGGCCATTATAACGGGGTATTGTCTCGGGGATATTTTTCGGGTGGGTGCCGGCGCCGGTGTCCGTCTTAAAGCAGCTGCTGAAAAGTGGTATGAAGGCAGCTGGCTGGCTTCCCGGGGGATTCCTTTAACGTTTCTGGGAGAAGACTGGCTGGGGGTTGTAGGTGGGCTTCTTCTGCCCCGCCCCCTGTATTTTGATAACTATGTTTCAGGTGTGCTGTACCGGCCCTTTGCCACTTCCCATGACCTGGTAAAAATCACACACGATCTTGTCCGTATCCAGACCCTGGACACGCTTCTCCAGGCCATGGACCCTGAATTATCTCCGCAAATATCATCCATCGTTACCTGGAAATCTGTTTTACTGACCCTCTGGGCCCGGGTGTGCATGGATATGGATTGTGTTGTGGATATGATTCCCCATTCCCGGTTTCAGAGTTTCTTTTCAGCACTTTTTTCCAGGGGGATATCCGGCGAAGAAAAGGGGCATATATCAGAAGATACCAGAACGAATTTCATCCAGTGGCTGGAGCAGGCCGCTGGAAAGAATGAACTTGGCAGTATCATCTCCGATGTGATGACGGGTCTGTTTGATGAGCTTGAAGAAGAGTTTGGTTCTGTCCATGAATCAGACATTGAACCGGCTTTGATGGCCAGCCATTTTCTACTGTCTTGAGGAGATGAATCTTTGAATAGCCGGGTGGCAGATATTATGACAACCACCCGGTCTGGTCACAGCATGGACCATTCGTCATATTTGCTGATTCCACCCCAAGGTGGCCGATGTTGTGACCAGGTCCCAGCCCACTGAAAATTTAAAGGGTGAATTCCATGTTGCATGCCACACCCATGCAGACTGTCTTCCCCCCCTTGTCCTGGATTATTTGCCGGCAATGGTCCACGATATGGTCCATTTCCCCATCGGTTCTTTCCTGGTTGATGTGAAATAAGCCAAGTGTTTTCACACGGGCGTTAAGTGCAAGGTCCACCACATCGGTGTAGGCAGAATGCCCCCATCCTATCTTGCCGGGGTATTCCCCCGGGGTGAATTCAGCGTCGTGGAAAACAAGATCTGCATCCTGGCAGAACTGTTCATAGGCCTTCTGGCCCTGACCGCCGGGATGGATATATCCAAGCTCGTTGTCGGTGAGAAATACAAATGATTTTCCATTTTCGGTAAATTTGTACCCCAGCCCACCACCAGGGTGGTTCAGGGCAATGGTGGAGATGTTTAAAGATCCGATGGAAAACTGGTTGGTCATATTACTTTTGTACTGGATGGTGGCCTCAAGATCCTTCATGGTGATGGGGAAAAAGGGGGGATGAATCAGACGCTTAAAAATTTCTTCAACGGTGGTATCGGCAAACAGACTGTTTTGAACCACCAGGGTGACATCTGTATTCTGCAGCGGTTTGAAAAAAGCAAAGCCTGAAATATGATCCCAGTGGGCATGGGTGAGAAGAAGATAAAATTCCCGTTGACCGCTGCTGAACAGGTCAATTCCCAATTTTCGTATACCGGTACCTGCATCAATGATGACATTTTCTCCGGATTTGGCAATTACCTGTATACAGGTGGTTTCGCCCCCGAATTTTTTGTATTCACTGCCAGCAACGGCGATGGACCCTCTGGATCCCCAGCATTTAATCTTCATGGGTTTTTCCTATTCAAAAATTGACGTCGCACCTTAATATCTGGCTACCACATCATAGTTTTATAGTCCATAAAAAAATGAATCAACCATATGTTGACATTCGCCTTTTCTTGGCTTAGGACATTACTATCTGGAGCGAAAAAAATAAACGAAAAAAATGTAAAAAAAGGGGGAATTCACTTATGGCGCAGTTGATTTCAGACCGAAGAGACATTGATTTTGTACTCCACGAACAGCTGGGGCTGGTTGAAGACGAACTGTTTGCTGAATTTAATAAGAAGACCGTGGATCTCATTGTATCCGAGGCAAGAAATCTTGCGGTGAAAGAAATTTTGCCCACACAGAAGCCCGGAGATGAAGAGGGGTGTGTGTTGGAAAATGGAAAAGTTACTGTACCGGAATGCTTTCAGCGCGCCTGGAAGCTTTATTGTGAAGGTGAGTGGCTTGCCATGTGCGATGATCCCGATGTTGGGGGGCAGGGTATGCCAAAACTTGTGGGGATTGCTGCCAATGAATACCTGGTGGGTGCCAACCCCGCCTTCATGCTTTACAGCGGCATGACCCATGGGGCGGCTAAGCTGGTGGAAGAGTTCGGCACCGAAGAGCAGAAGGCCCTTTACATGGAAAAGATGTTTTCCGGCCAGTGGGGTGGCACCATGCTGCTCACCGAACCCGAAGCTGGTTCTGATGTTGGGGCACTGAACTCCACGGCCACCCTTAATGACGATGGGACCTACAGCATTAAGGGAACCAAGATTTTCATTTCTGCTGGGGAGCACAACCTGGTGGAGAATATCATCCATCCAGTGCTGGCCCGCATTGAGGGTGCCCCTGAAGGTACCAAGGGGATTTCGCTTTTTCTGGTACCTAAATATTTCGTCAACCCCGATGGCAGTCTGGGAGATTTCAACAATATTGTCTGCACCGGCATTGAAGAAAAAATGGGCATCCACGGCAATGCCACCTGTACCCTTACCATGGGAGAAAAGGGTGAGTGCATTGGTACCCTTCTGGGCGAAGTCAACAAGGGTATGCCGGAAATGTTCCGGATGATGAATGAAGCCCGGGCCTTTGTGGGCCTCCAGGCCTTTGGTGTGGCCACGGCATCTTATATGTACGCCCTGGACTACGCACGCACTCGGGTTCAGGGAAGAAACATGGTTTCTGGCCGGGAACCCGGGGCAAAGAGCGTACCCATCATCCAGCACCCCGACGTGAGACGACAACTGTTGAATATGAAGGCTCTGGTGGATGGCATGAGAAGTCTTTTGTACTTCAATGCCAAATGTGCTGATCTTAAAGCCACGGCCACCTCGGATGAAGATCGGGAAAAATACAGTGATCTCATTGAGGTGCTCACCCCCATTGTAAAGGGATATGGTACAGACAAGGCTCTTGAAGTCTGCAGTCATGGGGTACAAGTGTACGGTGGCTATGGTTACATTAAAGAGTTCCCCGTTGAACAGCTCATGCGAGATTCCAGAATCTTCATGATCTATGAGGGAACAAATGGTATCCAGGCCATGGATCTCCTGGGGCGAAAATTGTCCATGAAGAAGGGAAAATCCTTCGGGTACTTTGTTGATATGATGGCAGAAACCGTGGCTGAAGCCAAGGGCGTTGAAGGGGTTGAAGCCCTTGCGTTAAAAGTTGAATCCGCCATGGAAACATTTAAAACCACTGCTGAAATTATCGGAAAACGTGCCCGGTCCAGTGAGGTTCTTAATGCCTATGCCTTTGCCCATCCTTTCCTGGAGGCCACTGGAGATCTCACCATGGCGTGGATGCTTTTATGGCGGGCATCCGTTGCGGCTCCCCGCCTGGCTAAAAAAGCAGGTGGTCTGGATGCCGATACCATTGCCGCCAAGGCTGAGAAAAATAAAGACGTTGCCTATTATGCCGGACAGATCAAAACAGCCGCTTTTTTTATTAATACCCTGCTGCCCTCGGCCCTTGCAAAAATGAATGCCATTGTGGAAGGTGAAACTGCAGTTGAAGATATGCCGGAAGCATCCTTTGGTTCCAGATAACCGGATATTTTTTTAAATTAAATTACAGTTGCCGACCATTTCCATACCGGGAATGGTCGGTTTTTTTTGGGGGGTAGCCGTAACATTGCCCGTCTGCCTGATGTTGTGACGATCTCTCTTTTTTTAAATGAATGCGCTGGACAAAGGGTCACAAAAATTGTAGGTATGTGTATGAACAACCAAAGGCAACGGTTTCCAGATGGGATAATATCGGATTAATTTTGTTGACATAATGAGGTGTTGTATGAAAATTACGGATTCAAAAGTGGTGCAGTCCGGAGAAAAAGCCTTTTTGAATGCTGTCAAGGACCATCTTGACTGGAATCTTATTCGTGAGGTGGTGACAAAGAAAATGAGGCAGTGTGCCATTGAGCCAAAAGGAGGAGAGCTGGTTCTGCATGACAACAGAATAGCTTTCAGAATGGATCTCCATTGTGCCATGGATGTGAGCATCACCTTTGATCGTAACGGTACCCTTGTCTCCGATGAGGAGTCCCTGGCAGGAATGTCCAAGACAGAAACGGCATTCGTTGATCCCGGTAAGGCGCAGGCGTCTGCATCTGCTGCGGTTGTCGACGTTGAAAAAACAAAAGATAAGACATCTGATCTTACTGGCAATCCTCCTGTTGTGGAAACCCTTGTTAACACCGATGATGGCGATGATGAAGATGTCCTGGAGTTAAACGATCTTCTTGATGAATTTCAGCCGGACCAAAAGACCTCTGCATCACTTCCTAAAAAAGATGACGATGATGATGTGGATCTGGAGACCCTGTTTTTCAAGGATAAACCGGATGATAATGATGACGAGTTCGATGCCATTGCGGAAGAGGGAAGTGCCTTCTGGGAGGATAAAAAATAATTTATCGCATATATTCCACCAATACCCCATTTTTTCGGGTTCGACGCTTAATCAGAGATGGATGGAGACTCTTTTTATGACGGATGTGCCGAATGGCTCCTATGCCGGAATTGACATGGTTAAACTCATGGAAATCATGGATAACGACATGGAACTTATTCATGATTGTTTTACCGATTTCATTGAGACATGGCCGGAATTTGTTAAAGCCATATCCTCTGCGGCGCAGGCCGGTGATGCAAAGGCGCTTTGTGATGCTGCCCACAGCTTTAAGGGCAGCCTGCAATATCTGGCGGCAATTCCTGCAGAGGCAATTGTACTGCGCCTTGAAGCCAGCGGCAGATCTGGTGATCTGTCCGATATTTCATCGGACCTTAAATCCCTTGAAATGGAATGTCGTGCCCTGGAAAGTTATATGGCTTCACAGTTGCCCGGCTGAGTAAAAGATAACTTGTTTTGATTTTTGTGTGAAACTCCACTGGGAAAATTTTCAGCGCCTTTTACGGCGTGATTGAGTTGTAAATTATGACAAAAAATAGTGTGCGTGCATTGGGTCTGTCAAGTGGCGGGCTTGACAGTATCCTTGCGGCCCTGGTTTTGAGGAACCAGGGGATTAATGTAACCTGGATAACCTTTAAAACTCCTTTTTTCTCTCCAGATGCGGCCCTTCTGGCAGCCGGACAGAACGATATCCCCATCCGTGTGGAAGACATTACAGACATTTACATGGAAATGCTGAAAAATCCTCCGGCAGGCTATGGTAAAAACATGAACCCCTGCATGGATTGTCATACATTGATGTTTGCCCAGGCGGGTGAAATCATGGAACGGGAAGGATTTGATTTCCTGTTCAGCGGTGAGGTGGCGGGGCAGCGCCCCATGTCCCAGACCAAGAATTCCATGAATTATGTGGCAAAAAACTCCGGGTTTAAAGGGCATATCCTCCGCCCGTTGAGTGCCCGGCTTTTCCCTGAAACCCCCATGGAGCAGCAGGGCCTGGTGGACCGGGAAAAACTGCTGGATATATCCGGGCGCTCCAGAAAGGTGCAGATTGCCCTTGCAAAGGAGATGGGGGTAAGCCAATATCCGGCACCGGCCGGGGGATGCCTGCTCACGGACAAGGGCTTTTCCAAGAGACTCCGGGATCTTTTGTATGTGCAGAAAATTTATGATACCCGGGAACTTTATATGCTCAGCCATGGTCGTCACATACGCCTGGCCCCGGATACCCGTATTGTGGTGGGTAGAACCAAGGCCGAAAATCAGGCGCTTTTTGATCTGTACAATCCCCGGAAAGATATCCGGTTGCGTCACGCCGTTTTGCCGGGTCCTCTGGTGATCATGCCCGGTGGTGGCCATGAAAATATGGTACGTCTGGCCGCCTCCATATGTGCCGGATATACCAAGGCAGATCCTGATAAACCCACCCAGGTAATGGTCCGGTCTCCCCAAGAAAAAGAGACCCTCACAGTGCCGGTACTGAAACCGGCTGCATTGAAGGATCTCATTTCTTATCTTTAGGATCGCATTTCAGGAGCAATGTCATTGTCAATTTCCATTTTGTGAATATTAGGGTTGGTTCTGTAAATGTTTGGCCAGTGCCCCATATTCGTTTAGTTGTGACCGCGTAGCATACTATTGCTATGTGAGCAGGCCCAAATGAGTGAAGATGGAGTGCTGGCCGAATATTTACCCCATTTTAGCCTTGAGCTGCCCACAGGCAGCGGAAATGTCATCCCCCTTGCTTTTCCGGACAATGGCGGTGACCTGTCGATCCAGAAGGATCTGCATGAATCGGCTCACATCTCCAGGTGTGGGGCGCTGAAACCGGCTTTTTTCATGGGGATTAAAGGGAATCAGGTTCACCTTGGCCTTGATGGGGGCCAGCAGGCGTACCAGACGATGTGCGTCTTCATCGGTGTCATTGATCCCCTTTATCAGGATATATTCAAAGGTGATTTTATTCCGAGGTTTCATATGATAATTGCGGCAGGCCGCCAGCAGTTCCGCCATGGGATATCTGCGGTTCACCGGCATCAGTTCTGTTCGGGTTGCATCTTCGGTGGCGTTGAGGGAGACGGCCAGGTTGGCTTCGGTGTCCCGCCCCAGTCGAAGAATTTCCGGGACCAGGCCGCAGGTGGAAACCGTGACCCGGCGGGGGGAAAATTTTAATCCGTAATCACTGTCCGTGATGATGGAAAGCGCCTTGATTACGGCATCATAATTGTCCAGGGGTTCTCCCATGCCCATGAAGACAATGTTGGAAAGCGGGATATCTTCATGTTTTTTTTTCAGGTACTGTCTGGCATCCCGCACCTGGGAGACGATTTCCGCGCAGGTAAGGTTTCTTTGAAATCCACCCTTGGCCGTGAGACAGAATCTGCATGCCTGTCGGCATCCAGCCTGGGAGGAGATGCACAGGGTGTAATGATCTTTCTGGGGGATGAGCACCGCCTCGATGTATTTTCCATCGGTGAGCCGAAACAGCAGTTTTTCTGTGCCGTCCGCTGAGACTTCGGTGCGTTCAATGTCAAGACGTGGAATGGTAAACTGGGTCTCAAGGCGTTGCCTTAAGTTCTTGGCAAGGTCGGTCATTTCTTCAAAAGAATCTGCCTGGCGCAGATAAGTCCATTTAAATATCTGGCCTGCCCGGAAGGATCTCATGCCCTGATCTGTAAACCATTTCTCCAGGTCGGCGCGGCTGTAATTTTTTATGTCTTCCATCATATTATACGTGGTTCCTTTGCATTCATGTGTACTTGTTTTTCCTTGACTTATCACGGGATTCATATTAAATTCAAGAATTTTTAATCAATGCCAGAGGTGTGACTTTATTTCATGTTTGACAACTTAAGTGACAAGTTAAATTCAGCATTCAAGAAACTGCGAGGCCGTGGGACCCTGACGGAGAAGAATATTGAAGAGGGATTAAAGCAGGTTCGCATGGCGCTTCTTGAGGCAGACGTTAATTACAGGGTTGCAAAAAAAGTTATATCCGATATAAAAGAGAGGGCCTTGGGTCAAGAGGTTATGGATAGCCTCAGTCCCGGACAGCAGGTTATTAAAATTGTGTTTGATGAGTTTACCCGGATGATGGGTGATTCTCACAAAGGACTCAATCTTGAGGGGCGCTCCCCTTCTGCTGTCATGCTTGTGGGCCTGCAGGGGTCGGGTAAGACTACCACCGCAGGTAAGCTGGGCCTTTATTTGAGAAAAAAGGGAAAGAAACCTTTCCTGGTGCCCGTGGATGTGTACAGACCCGCCGCCATTGACCAATTGAAAAAAATTGGAAAACAGCTGGATCTGCCCGTGTTTCCATCAACCACGGACATGGTGCCCCTTGCCATCTGTGAACAGGCGGTTGCCATGGGCAGGGAAAAAGGATATGATACGCTGATCCTGGATACCGCTGGCAGACTTCATGTGGATGAAGCGCTCATGGCGGAACTTCAGGTTATAAAAAAAGGGGTTCATCCGTCGGAAATCCTGTTGGTGGCCGATGCCATGACCGGTCAGGATGCGGTGAATATTGCCGGCTCCTTTGATAAGACAGTGGGGCTTGACGGGGTCGTTCTGACCAAGATGGATGGAGATGCCAGGGGCGGTGCGGCCCTTTCCATCAAGGCGGTTACGGGAAAACCCTTGAAGTTCATCGGTGTGGGGGAAAAGTCAACGGACCTTGAACCTTTTCATCCTGAACGTATGGCTTCCCGGATTCTGGGCATGGGAGATACCCTTTCTTTTATTGAAAAGGCCCAGGAAGCGGTGGATGTCAAGGCGGCTGAAGCCCTTGAAAAGAAACTGAAAAAAAATCAGTTTACCCTGGAAGATTTCCGGGATCAGATGGCCTCCGTTAAGAAAATGGGTTCCATCAAAGATCTCATCGGGATGCTGCCAGGGATTAACAGCAAGCAGCTCAAGGATATGAACATTGATGAACGCGAGTTTGTGCGGATTGAGGCAATTATCAATTCCATGACCCCGGATGAGCGTAGAAATCATGGAATTATCAAAAGCAGCAGAAAAAAAAGGATAGCAAAGGGAAGCGGTGTTACTGTGCAGGATGTTAACAAGCTTCTAAAAAGTTACACTCAGACAATGAAAATGGTGAAGAAGTTTAATAAAGGCGGCATGCGATCATTGAAGGGCATGTTGCCGTTTTAAGGAGAAAAGAAAGATATGTCGGTAAAGATCAGATTGGCAAGGCGCGGTGCAAAAAAGAAGCCTTTTTACAGAATTGTGGCAGCAGATTCAGAGTTCCCCAGAGATGGCAGATTCCTTGAGACCCTGGGAACCTATGATCCCATGGTGGACCCCGCTGTTGTGACATTGAAAGAAGATAGAATCAAATACTGGATGGGTGAAGGTGCACGGCCGACAACCACCGTAAAAAGCCTGCTTAAAAAACAGGGTTTTGGTTCCAATCCTGCCTGATAAGTTGTGTGAATCATCCAAATTCTCAACACCCCAATAGAAGGAGATGGATTTATGAAGGATCTGATTGAATACATTGCAAAGGCGCTGGTTGATAATCCTGAGGCGGTAGAGGTTTCTGAAGTTGAGGGGACTAAGACATCAGTACTGGAATTGAAGGTGGCAAAAGAGGATTTGGGAAAAGTGATTGGGAAACAGGGCAGATCTGCCCGGGCCATGAGAACGATTTTAAGTGCAGCATCGGCAAAGTTGAAAAAACGAACCGTGCTGGAGATTGTGGAATAAGTAAATGGATTCATCTGTTCTGCTGACCATGGGGTATATCTCGGGCGTTCACGGTTTAAAGGGATTTGTCAAGGTGAAATCCCATGCAGACTCCACGGCACCCTTTGAACCCGGTTCCAGCCTGTTTATACGTCCCCCGGAAGGTCAGGGGCAGTGGTACACGGTCACCCGAACATCCCCCCACAAAAAAGGGTTGCTGGTGATGCTTGAAGGTGTGGACGTCAATGTGGCAGAAACCCTTGTGGGGAATGAAATCCTTATTTCAGGGGACGCACTGCCGGACCTGGAACCGGATACATACTATTGGAAAGATCTGGTGGGCATGACGGTGACCGATATTCATCAGGGTATTCTGGGTACCATTGATCATGTGATGCCCACGGGAAGCAATGATGTGTTTGTGGTAACAGGTGGCAAAAGAGAGGTGCTGGTTCCTCATATTGCAAATGTGGTACTAAGTGTTGATCTTGAGACCCGTACCATCCGCATTGATCTGCCGGAAGGCCTGTAAGCATGGTTCTGGAAATTACAGATCCCGGAGAGGGAGAAACGGAAAATTCAGAGATGGAAAGCGGTATGCAGTTTACCGTTCTGACCCTGTTTCCGGAACTTTTGTCTGCTTTTTTCGATCATGGTATTATCGGTCGGGCCAGGGAAAAGTCTCTGATTGCAGGCAGCTGTATCAATATACGGGATTTTGCCGTTGATCGCCATAAAAGTGTGGATGACAGGCCCTATGGTGGGGGCTGCGGCATGGTAATGACTCCGGAACCCCTGTTCCGGGCCATTGATGAAGCCAGGAAAAAAACCGGAAATGCCCGGGTGCTTCTCATGTCTCCCCAGGGAAGGCCCTTTGATCAGGCGCATGCCCAAAGGTTTGCTGCCCGGGGTGAAAACCTTATTTTTGTGTGCGGCAGATACGAGGGGATAGACGAGCGTGTATACCATGACCTGGTGGATGAGGAGGTCTCCATAGGTGACTATGTCATGACCGGTGGTGAACTTGCCTCCATGGTGATCATGGATGCGGTGACCCGCTTACTGCCGGGTGCGCTGGGGGGAGAGCTGTCAGCTGAAATGGATTCTTTTCAGCACCATCGACTGGAGCATGCCCATTACACCCGTCCCTTTGAATTTAAAGGCATGACTGTACCCGAGGTGCTGTTGTCCGGAAACCATGGAGAAATTGAAAAATGGCGTCAGGCGTCTTCCCTGAAGCGCACGTTTATCAAAAGGCCTGATCTTTTCCATAAAGAGAAACTGACCGCCGATGAAAAGGCCTGTCTTAAACTGTGGTGCAGGGAGATTGAAGCACTTGTCAAAGAATAATCTTTATCTGGCGCTGATCCACTACCCGGTATCCAATAAAAAGGGAAATACCATTGCATCGGCCCTGACCACCATTGATATGCATGATATTGCAAGGGCAGCCATTACCTTTGGCGTAAAGGGGTTTTATGTGGTGACCCCTCTCATGGACCAACAGGTACTGGCCCATGAGGTAATTGCCCACTGGACCGACGGCGTGGGAGGCGTCCTGAATCCCTTTCGGAAACAGGCTCTGGAGTTGATTCGGGTGGTGTCCACATTTGAAGACGCAGTTCAAGATATTAAAAATGAACGTCACATGCCGGTGATGACCATTGCCACCAGTGCCGTGTGCCATGATAATGCCGTGCCCATTAAAACCATGGCACGGAAGCTTGAAAATGATGCCTCCCATATCATTACCTTTGGTACTGCATGGGGGATGTCATCGGAATTTATACAGAACTGTGATTATATACTTGAACCTGTCCAGGGGATCAACGGCTATAATCACCTTTCGGTGCGATCTGCGGTGTCCATTATTCTGGACCGGATCTGCCATGACAGAAATTGTGTCGGCTCATGAGAGCTGAATAAAATAGTGTTTGGAGGATAATTAAAAATGAATGTATTGCAACGGTTGGAAATGGAGCAGTTGCGTCTTGATATGCCCGATTTCAGGGCAGGGGATACCATCAAGGTTCATGCAAAAATAAAAGAGGGTGAAAAGGAACGTATTCAGATATTCCAGGGGGTTGTCATTAAGAAGACCGGTGGAATGACCGGTGCCCGTTTCACCGTCAGAAAAATATCCGGTGGCGTGGGTGTGGAGAGAATTTTTCCCCTTAATTCACCTGCCATTGATAAGATTGAAGTAGTTACCCATGGTCGCGTTCGACGCTCCAAGATTTATTACCTCAGAAATCTACGGGGTAAGGCTGCCAGAATTAAAGAAAGACGTATTGTTTAATTTTGACTTCCATGTGGGTGTTTGAAAAACAGGCGCTGCAGGCCGGATTCCGGTCTGTGGCCGGTGTTGATGAGGCCGGCAGGGGTCCCCTTGCCGGTCCTGTTGTTTCTGCTGCAGTAATACTGCCCTCTGACTTTGCCGTTGCCGGCATCACCGATTCCAAGAAATTAACCCCCCGCAAGCGGGAGATATTTTTTGATATCCTCATGGAACAGGGCCTTGCTGTTTCAACGGGCCTTGCCACGGTGGAAGAGATCGATGAGATTAATATTTTGCAGGCATCTCTTCTATCCATGGTGCGGGCGGTAAAAGGCCTTGATCCCGGCCCGGATTATCTGCTTATTGACGGTAAATTCACCATTGATTCCCCCATTCCCCAGGAGGCTGTCATAAAGGGTGATGCCAGAAGTATTTCCATTGCCGCCGCATCCATTATTGCCAAGGTGACCCGGGATCGTATAATGAAAAACCTCCATGACCAGTATCCACAGTATGGCTTTGATCGCCACAAGGGATATCCCACGGCCATGCACCGGGCGGCTTTGCTTGAATGTGGTCCTTCTCCGGTTCACCGGAAAACCTTTCGAGGTGTTCGGCAATGAAGAACAGCGCTCAGATATTTGGTCAGCGGGCAGAAGCGGCTGCCGTTGAATTCCTTCTCTCCCGGGGCTATACCCTTGTGGAGCAGAACTTCACCACCCGTTATGGAGAAATTGACATTGTGGCCCGGCATGAAGACACCCTTGTTTTCATTGAGGTAAAGGCCCGCAGGGGAATTCGCCATGGCAATCCCAGAGAGGCGGTCAATGCCTCCAAGCAGCATAAGATTATTGCCGTTGCCACCTATTATTTGAGACAGCATCATATCCATGATACCCGTATCCGGTTTGATGTGGTGGCCATGGTGGAACAAAAGGGGAAATTTGTCTTTGAACTGATTCCCAATGCCTTTCAGGGGGTATAATGACACCTTCAACCACCGTCAAAACAGGTACCTTGTTTGTGGTGGCCACCCCCATCGGTAACCTCGAAGATATTACCTTCCGTGCCGTTCGGATACTCAAAGAGGTGGATCTCATTGCCGCCGAAGATACCCGCCATACTTCAAAGCTGCTTTCCCATTACGACATTAAAAAAAATTTGATATCATGCCACGAACACAATGAACAGGAACGCCTGAAATTATTTCTGGAAAAGCTGCTCCAGGGACAGAACCTTGCCCTTGTGTCCGATGCCGGGACCCCCACCATTTCTGATCCGGGATACCAGCTGGTGAAAGAACTGGTAAGCCAGGGTATCCGGGTGGTTCCCGTTCCCGGACCTTCGGCTGTCATCGCCGGATTAAGTGTAGCCGGTCTTCCCACTGATGCCTTTATGTTCATGGGCTTTCTCCATCGGAAACAGGGAAAACGACGCCGGGTTCTGGAGGGTTTGAAAGATGAATCGGCTACCCTTGTTTTTTATGAATCTCCCCGGCGAATCACTGCGCTGCTGGAGGAATTGCTGCTTGTTTTTGGTGACCGTCCGGCCATGGTGGCCCGGGAGATCACCAAAATTCATGAAGAGTTTATTCGGGGAAAACTGTCCACCATTATTGATAACCTGAAGAAAAAATCCGTTGTCAAAGGTGAGTGTGTCGTATTTGTGGCCTGGGAAGACCCCGTTCCGGAGGTTCTCCCCGCTGCAGATGACATGGATCGTATGCTTCAAGAGGCGCTTGCCACCGGCGATCTGCCCCCTTCTCATCTTGCCAAGCAGATATCGCGAAAATTGAATATCCCCCGCCAGGAAATTTATCAACGTCTCATAAGTCTTAAAAGCAACTGAATTTATTAATATAAACTTTTGTTATAAATTATTTTTCATCTTCGATGATATCCCCATATCTGCCTCCAGCGAAATCTTATTCAGTGAATAAATAACTCTTGACAAGTATGCATTAATTCAATTAGTAAATAGATATAAAAAAATATCGGTTATGCAAATACTAAAGGGTGAATCGTGCATTTTCCCTGGAAATGGGCAGTTTCTGACTTTTCCTGCCTTGATTTCAACGGTGTTGTCTCTGAAGATTCTCCGACCTTCTCCTGTTGATATGTCCGTTTCCTTAGCGCCGGTGAACCAGATTCAAATTCAGTTTCCAAAATTTCAGTTTATTCAGGCAGAATCCATAAGAGAAGGGCTCAGGGGATAATTCAGGCAAAAGCAGCAATATCGCAAGCCTCTGCCCTCCCGGACATTTAAACTATTTCACTTTTTCGGAGGTGTTTATGGCGTTTAGAAGAAGGTTTGAGGCGGGAGAATTCGCCTGTCTGGTTCAAATTGAACCTCCCAAGGGCACAGATGTTTCAGCAATGATTGATGGCGCCATGGGGGTTAAAGGCATCGCCGATGCATTTATTATTCCGGAAATGGGCAATGCGGTGATGCGCATGAGCTCTCTTGGTGCGTCTCTTTTGATGAAAATAAAGGGATTTGATGCGGTGATGCAGGTCGGTTGCCGTGATCGAAACCGACTGGCACTCCAGGCAGATCTTCTGGCCGCTGGGGCCTGTGGTATTTCCAGCATGATGGTGGTTACCGGTGAAGATCCAAGCTTTGGGGATCATCACACCGCAAAGGCCGTATATGATGTGGACATTGACACTCTTCTTTCGGGGATGGCTTCCCTTGAAAGAGGGCGCGATATGGCGGGGGTGGAGCTCAATGGTTCTCCGAATTTTTTGAAGGGAAGTACGTTGAACACCTGTCTCCGGGGGGCAGACAGGGAGGCAGAGCTGGATCGGATGAAGAAAATGATGGATGCAGGCGTTAAATTTTTCATCACCCAGCCTTTATTTGAATTCAGCATGACCCAGCCCTTTCATAAGACTGCGGATAAATATGGCGCCAAGATAATTCCCACGGTATTGCTTTTAAAATCCCTTGGCATGGCCCGTTATATGGCCAGAAATGTAAATTATGTGAATATGCCTGATACCATTGTGAACCGTGTGTTAAAGGCATCGGACAAGATAAGAGAGTGTACCCGCATGGCCCGTGAGACCATTGAATCCGTTAAAAAAGAAGGCTTTGGTGGTGTGAATGTTTCCACATTGGGCTGGGAGCACAAGCTCCCCGAGGTGCTGGGTGTCATGGACGGTTTGAACGGTTAGGAGGATATTACATGTTGGACAAAGTAAAAGGAAATGGGAGTTCCGCAGGATCGGTCATGGTAGTGGGGGGCGGTATCGCCGGTATGCAGTCTGCCATTGATCTGGCGAATTCCGGTTATTACGTGTATCTCCTGGAGAAAACCTGGGCCATTGGCGGCATGATGGCCCAGCTGGACAAGACCTTTCCCACCAATGACTGTACCATGTGAGTGATTTCTCCAAAACTGGTCGAGGTCGGCCGGCATCTGAACATAGAATTGTTAACCAACACGGAACTCATTGATCTTGAGGGCGAGCAGGGTAATTTCACCGCCCGTATCAGAGAAAATCCCAGATATATTGATATTTCAAAATGCACCAGCTGTGGCGAGTGTACCAAGGTATGCCCGGTGGATTTCCCCAGTGAGCATAACCAGCAACTTGCCACCCGCAAGGCCATTTTCAAGCAGTATGAACAGGCCATACCCGGTGCCTATGGCATTTCCAAACGCTCCACAGCTCCCTGCAAGGCCACCTGTCCTGCCCATGTGAGCATTCAGGGTTTTGTGGCTCTGATCAATGAGGGCAAATACCGGGAGGCCCTGAAATTATTTAAAGATGAGCATCCTTTTCCCGGGTCCTGCGGCCGGGTGTGCCATCATCCCTGTGAATCCGAGTGTACCCGTGGGGATGTGGAATCCCCTGTGGCCATTCAGTACCTGCATCGCTTCCTTGCCGATGAGGATTTCGCATCGGATGATCCTTATATTCCGGAAACTGAAGAAAAAAGAGACGAAAGAATTGCCGTGGTGGGTTCGGGTCCTGCCGGGTTGACCACTGCTTATTATCTGGCAAAACGGGGATATGGGGTCACGGTATTTGAAAAACTCCCGGTGAAGGGCGGCATGATGGCCGTGGGTATCCCCGAGTATCGCCTGCCCAATGAGGAACTGTTCCGGGAAATTGAAGTCATTGAAAAAATGGGTGTGGAGATCAAAACCGGGGTGACCTTTGGAGAGGACATCAGCCTTGAAAGCCTTAAAGCCGACGGATATCAGGCCCTTTTCCTGGGTACCGGTCTCCATGGCAGCCGGGGGCTTGGCATTGACGGAGAGACCCTTCCCGGTGTGCAGAAGGGTGTTAATTTTTTGCAGCAGTCCGCCCTTAAAATTGCCTCAAACCTGGACGGAAAGGTGGTGGTTATCGGAGGCGGCAATGTGGCCGTGGATGTGGCCTTGACGGCCCGACGGCTGGGATCACAGGATGTCACCATGGTGTGCCTGGAGGCCAGGGACGAGATGCCGGCCTGGGACTATGAGGTGGAAGAGGCCCTGGAAGAAAGGGTTAATATCGTTAACAGTCGGGGACCGGTGCGGTTTATCGAAGAAGGCGGCCGGGTATCCGGGGCTGAGTTTAAACGCTGCACCGCCGTTTTTGACGAAAATCGTCGCTTTAATCCCCAGTACGATACCACGGATCTCATTACCCTTGATGCCGATCATGTGATCATTGCCATCGGGCAGATGGCAGAACTTCCCTTTGCCGAAAAAGAAGCCATTGCACTTACCCCGCCCGGCGGCATCGCCGCCGATCCTGTTACCCTGCAGACCCCCATCCCCTGGGTGTTTACCGGAGGGGATGTGTTTTATGGTCCCAAATCCGTTGTGGATGCCGTGGCCTGCGGAAAAGAAGCGGCCATCAGTATCCATCGCTTTATCCAGGGAGAAGATCTGGCCAAGGACCGGGAAAAGGTGTTTACCTTTGAAAAACCAGATGTCTCCCAGGAGCCAACGAGACCCAGGGTTAAGGCGGAAAAGCTGTCCGTGGAACAGCGTGAGGGAAATTTTAAGGAAGTGGGCATGGGACTTCCCGAGGCAGATGTCCTGGAAGAAGTCACCCGTTGTCTTTCCTGCGGTATCTGCTCAGAATGTTATCAATGTGTGGATGTCTGCCTTGCCGGGGCCATTGATCATTTTCAGCAGGTAAAATACCGGGATCTTGATGTGGGTTCGGTGATCATGACCTCCGGCAGTAAACCCTTTGATCCCTCGGGCCTGGATGATCTGTACATGTATAAACGATCGCCCAATGTCATGACCAGCCTGGAGTTTGAGCGGATTTTAAGTGCCGGTGGTCCCACCATGGGCCATCTGGTGCGTCCCTCCGACGAAAAAGAGCCGGAAAAAATCGCCTGGCTCCAGTGCATCGGTTCCAGAGATACCAATCGCTGCGGCAACGGGTACTGCTCTTCGGTGTGCTGCATGTATGCCATCAAAGATGCCATGATTGCCAAGGAGCATTCGGAAAAACCCTTGGACTGCGCCATCTTTAACATGGACATGCGTACCTTTGGCAAAGATTATGAGAAATATTATTTAAGGGCCAAAGATGAGGACAAGGTAAGGTTTGTGAAATCCAGGGTTCACAGTGTGGACGAAGATCGGGAAACGGGCAATCTGATTTTAAATTATGCCGATGAAGAGGGACAGATGCACCGGGAAGAGTTTGACATGGTTATCCTTTCGGTGGGCCTTGAGATCCCCCGGGAGAATCGAGATCTAGCCAGACGAATAGGTGTGGAAACCGACCAATATGGCTTTGCAAAAACATCCCCCTTCCATCCCCTTGAAACCACCCGGCCGGGCGTGTTTGTCTCCGGTGTGTTCCAGGGTCCCAAGGATATTCCTTCTTCTGTCACCGAGGCAAGCGGGGCTGCCTGTGCCGCAGGTATGGCTCTGGTGGCGGCAAGGGATACCTGCACCAGAAGTGTGGAGGTGATAGAAGAAAGGGATATCACCGGTGAAGAACCCCGCATTGGTGTGTTTGTGTGCAAATGCGGCATCAACATTGCAGGTATTGTGGACGTGGATGACGTGGCCGCCTATGCCGACAAATTGCCGGGGGTGGTATACACAGGCCTGAATCTGTTTACCTGCTCCCAGGATGCCCAGGATATCATGAAAGAAATTATCCAGGAGCATCGACTGAACCGGGTGGTGGTGGCCTCTTGTACCCCTAAAACCCATGAGGGTATTTTTATGGATACCCTGGAAAAGAGCGGGCTTAATAAATATCTCTTTGAGATGGCAAACATCCGCAACCAGGATTCCTGGATGCATTTCCATGAACCGGAAAAAGCCACAAAAAAGGCCAAGGATCTGGTGAAAATGGCCGTGGCAAGGGCTGCAACATTGACTCCCCTGCATGAAAAGAAAATCACCGTGACGGTGAGGGCCCTGGTCATCGGCGGAGGAATAGCCGGTATGACATCGGCCCTGGGGCTTGCAGACCAGGGGTTTGAAGTGGTGCTGCTGGAAAAAGAAGCCGTCCTTGGCGGGCTTGGCAATAAATTGTACCACACCATTGAAGGGGCAGATATCCGTAAATTTGTGACAGAACTTTCAGGCCGGGTGGAGGCCCATGATAAAATTCAGGTACTTAAACAGGCCCTGATCGTCGATTTCACCGGTTATAAGGGGAATTTCACCACAGAGGTACTGGTGGGACCCGGCATGTATGAACGTAAAATTGAACACGGCGTCATGATCGTGGCCACCGGTGCCAACGAGTATGTGCCAACGGAATATGGGTACACCGACAGTGACGATATTGTGACCCAGCTGGAACTGAGTGAAATGCTGGAAGAAAGGGGTGCCGATCACCTCCAGCAGGTGGTGATGATTCAGTGTGTGGGATCGCGAAATGAAAAGAACCCCAATTGTTCCCGGGTGTGCTGCCAGGGGGCCATTAAAAACGCTCTGCACATTAAGGAGCTCAATCCCGATGCCGACGTGTTTATTCTTTACCGGGATATGCGCATGTATTCCATGCTGGAGCATTATTACACCGAAGCACGGAACAAGGGTGTGCTTTTCTTCCGGTTTGATCCCGAAGATCCCCCGGTGGTGGAAAAAGGGCCTGATGGCCTCACTGTCACCTTCACCGACCATGTTTTGGGAAGGAAACTTGCCGTGGATACAGACATGGTGGCCTTAAGTGCCGGAGTTGCAGCCTCAGATACCGAAGAGCTTGCCACCATCATCAAGACCGGTCGTAACAGAGAGGGATTTTTCATCGAGGCCCATGTGAAATTAAGGCCGGTGGATGCCGCCACCGAAGGGGTGTTTATCTGCGGAACGGCCCACAGTCCCAAGCTTATCACAGAGACCATTGCCCAGGCCATGGCTGCGGCCTCCCGGGCCACCACCTATCTGTCCTCGGATTTTCTGACTTTGTCTGCGGTGACGGCACTGGTGGATCCGGACCATTGCGCATCGTGTCTTATCTGTGTCAGATCGTGTCCCTTTTCCGTTCCCCGGATCAATGAGGAGGGAAAAAGTTACATTGATCCGGCCCTGTGCCAGGGCTGCGGGGTATGTGTATCCGAGTGCCCGGCCAAAACCATCAAGCTCAACTGGTATGAAGACAATCAATTGCTAAGCAAGGTGGAAGCTTTGCTGGAGGGGGGAATATGAGCACGGATTTTGAACCGGTCATTCTGGCTTTCTGCTGCAATTACTGAGGGTACTCCGCTGCGGACCTGGCAGGTTCCATGAGATTGAAATGCCCCGCCAACTTTAGAATCATTCGTTTGCCCTGCACGGGCAAGGTGGATGTGATCCATATGTTAAGAGCCTTTGAAAAAGGGGCAGACGGCGTGTTTGTGGTGGGATGCATGGAGGGAGATTGTCATTTTAAAACCGGTAATTTCAGGGCAAGAAAACGGGTGGAGCAGGTGGCAACCATTCTGGATGCCGTGGGTGTAGGCGGCGAGCGGGTTCAGATGTACAACCTGTCCTCCGGTGAAGGCCCCCTGTTTGCCCAGTATGCCATTGAGATGGATGAAAAGATCAGAACCCTTGGCCCAAGCCCGGTGAGAACGGCCCTTGAAGCCCAGAAAACTGCGGCATGATAACCCTGTTAAATGAGGTTTGAGATATGATAGTAGCCGATAAAAAGCCCATTGAAGAGATCATAGAAACAGTCAAGGCCTATGACCGAATTCTGGTGTTGGGGTGCAACGAATGTGTCACCGTGTGCGAGGCCGGTGGAAAAAAAGAGGTGGAGGTGCTGGCTTCAGCCCTTCGAATGCATTTTATCCAGCAGGGCCGAAAGAAAACCTTTGATGAACATACCCTGGAACGGCAGTGCGATCATGAATACCTGGAAGAGGTCCGGAATGTCATGGATAACTATGATGCCGTGCTCTCCCTGGCCTGCGGGGTGGGGGTTCAGTTCATGGCGGAAAAATATCACACCACGCCGTTGATCCCCGGGGTGAACACCTGCTTTCTGGGGGCCACGGAAAAAAGAGGCCTGTGGACGGAACGCTGCCAGGCCTGCGGGTCCTGTGTGCTGGCCCACACCGCCGGCATCTGCCCCATTTCCCGGTGTGCTAAACGGGTGATGAACGGTCCCTGCGGTGGTTCCACCGGTGGCAAGTGTGAGATTAACAAGGATGTTGACTGTGCATGGCAGCTGATAATAGATCGACTGAGGGATCTGGATCGCATGGATGACTACGAAATCGTGACCCCCATCAAGGACTGGTCAACGGAGCGGGCCGGTGGACCCAGAACGGTGTCAAGGGAGGACGTACAGGTATGAACATGAATACACCAAGCAAACTTGAGAAGGTCTTTAAATCGGGGCACATTGCAGTGACTTCGGAGTGTGGTCCCCCCCGGGGCAGTGACCCCGAAGCGGTTACGTCCAAAGGGGCATTGATCAAGGATCATGTGGATGCGGTGAACATCACCGATAACCAGACCGCCATGACCCGCATGAGTTCCCTTGCCGCCTGTATTCATTTAAAATTGATGGGCCTTGAACCCATTCTTCAAATGGTGACAAGGGATCGCAACCGGGTGGCCCTGCAGAGTGATCTTTTGGGGGCAGCCTCCTTTGATATTCACAATGTGCTGTGCCTTTCCGGGGATCATCAGAGCTTCGGGGACTGTGCCCAGGGCCAGAATGTCCATGATCTGGATTCCATGCAACTGGTCCAGACCGTCCGGCACATGAGGGATGAAGGGAAATTTCTTGGTGGGGATGACATTAAACGTCCACCCAGGATGTTTGTGGGGGCCGCGGCCAACCCCTTTGCCGATCCCTTTGAGATCCGGGTGCCACGCCTGGCCAAGAAAATCGCCTGTGGAGCTGAATTTATCCAGACCCAATGTATTTACAACATTGATAAATTTGAGGAGTGGATGAGACGGTTAAGGGACCGGGGATTACATGAAAAGACATTCATCATGGCCGGTATGACCCCCATGAAATCAGCGCCCATGGCCAAGTTCATGAAAAACCGGGTGCCGGGTATGGATGTTCCCGATGAGATCATCGCCCGCCTTGCCGGGGTGGAAAAGAAAAAACAGGCCCAGGAGGGCATTGATATCTGCGTTGAACATATCCAGCGTTTGAAAGAGGTGGAGGGTATTTCCGGCTTTCACATCATGGCCATTGAGTGGGAGGAGAAGGTACCGGAAATTGTGGAGCGAAGCGGGCTTTATCCCCGACCAGAGGTATAGGAGACGGGCAGGCAGCAGGCCGACATCATAAGAAAAAAACAAGACCCCCTGGACAGCTTGATTGCTGGCCAGGGGGTTTTATGTGGTATTTTTTAAAAAGTCTTGTTTCTGTGTTTTGCATCCAGCCCTGTTCATGGCATTTGAAACTTTACCCTATTAAAATTTATTCATTCTGTCATCAGGTAAATAAATTTCTTACTTGACTTTTATCAGAACCGAATTAGTTTGATACTCGCTTTATCAAGTACGACGCCACCGGCCCACCTGATTTGAGTCTTTGACGCCTATTTTGCTGAATCCCCAGCTTGAACCATGCAGGCTCTGGATATATTCCAGATGCGTATTTCTGTGTTGCGGTTTCGGGTTAATTTTTCAACATCAATACGGAGGATTTATGGCTGTTATAACAATTTCCAGAGATATTTGCAGTAAGGGGGCACTGATTGCAGAACAGGTTGCCCAAAAATTAAACTATGAATGTATTTCCCGTGAGATTCTCATGGAAGCATCAGATCAATTCAATATTCCAGAAATAAAATTCGCAAAGGCCATTCATGATGGCCCATCTGTGTTTGAAAAAATATTTCACGGTAAAGAAAGATACATTGCCTTTTTCCAGGCAGCCCTGCTTAATCATGTTAAAAACGATAATGTGGTATACCATGGACTGGGTGGACAGTTTTTTTTGCAGGGGATTCCCAATGTTCTGAAGGTTCGTATCATTATGGACATGGATGCCAGAGCAGAAGAAAGAGCCCGGGAGGAAAACATATCGGAAACAATGGCACGCAAACTTCTTGTCACTGATGATAAAGATCGGCGAAAGTGGGGAATGCATGTATATGGTGTGGACACCGGGAACAATGATCTTTATGACCTGATTTTGCATCTAAATCATCTGACTGTATCTGATTGTGTGGATCTCATCTGCAAAACTGCACAGAGTAATCATTTTGAGAGTTCACCCAGTTCCCAGGCGTATATGGCGGATCTTGCCCTGGCGGCAATGGTAAAGGCAGCACTTGTCTCTCGTTATGCGAACATCCGAGTCAGCTCACATAATGGCAAGGTAAGTATCCATGTGGATGATCTTATGGACTCTCCGGACAGAACAAAACAAGAAATTCAAAAGCTCATCGCCCATGTTCACGGTGTTGAAAACTTCAGTATTCACGTGAAATCCAATCTCATCCGATCCCCATTTCACAATACGTCCCCATCCATGAAACGCAGTGCATAAGGCTGTGTTTCGGGAATCTTATTCAAAGGTTGAATTTCCTTGAAAAGTAAATGGACGCCCCCGGTACGGTAAGTCATGGATAGGTAAGGCAGACAGGGTCCATGCAATCACATGGACCCTGTCTGTCTGGGCCTGGTCACAACACAGGCCAGATCCCGTTGATCTGCCAACGGTGACGGCTGGCCAATGTTGTGATTAAGCCTGATTATTTCATCTCATCTTTCAAGTTGTTCCAGCAAAAATGCGGTGGCCTCCTGGCAGGTAACACCATTTTTACCGCCATTGGGTACCAGGTTCGCCGCTGTCAGGGCATCCACCGCCTTAAATACATCGGTCATCAAATTCGGATATCCGATGAACTCAAGCAGTTCACCCGTGGCTTTTACCACGGCCACAGGGGATGAAAAATGGCCCCTGTTTTCCTGCATCATGCGGGTACCGGTGCCGCCACCGGCTTCAAACATCCCCTGGGTAAAGGATAAATTGGCAGATCCAACGCCGCCAATGCCGCCCACATACATGCCGGCCTCATCCCCTGCCATGTCCCCCACAATATTGTTGCACACAAGGGTTGTTAAAGGAAATTCTCTACCTGTTTTTTCACCTTTCATGGCTTTGAGTTTTTCCGGCTGGGTTACGGTGTAGGAAAAATCATCGGGTTTGACACTCAAATAATCAAGGTCCGGAAAATTGGCATTAATGTAAGCCTTGGCCCAGTTTAGAGACGCCGCATCGGGTTTGATTACATTGTCTTTAAAATTGAGCACCACACCGCCGGACTTTCTTTCCACGGCATGGAGACAGGCCATGTGGGTGAGGCGCTCAATGTCTATTCTTGCCTGGGGCCAGAAGCACATGGCGTACTCTTCCTGTCCATTGAGGTGTGAAACCCCGGCGGATTTTGCATCCTGGTAGGGGGTACCCAGGTTGCACCGAAACACGGTAAAATCAATACACATCTCATCATTTTTGATGTTGCGCTGGCATGCAAAAAGATCCATGTACTGACGCATCCATACATTGGCACTGGGTACATTGGGGTATTTGGAGCTGTCCGGGGTTTCCAGGGGCATTTTTAAGATAACATCACACTGATCGATGATATCAATGGATGTCTTTGGGGCCACCACATCCAGTTCCAGGCGTTTTTCAATGGTCAGATCCGGGATTTCCACCACGGAGATGTCTCCGGCTTTAATCTCTTTGGCAAGAAGGGATTCAAGAATGGTGCGTGCTGCCTCGGCCACAATGGGACCGATACCGTCCCCGGGGGCAAATCCGATCTTAAGGGGGCGTTTGGTGCTTAATGCCACGGGATTGAACCTCCCTCTGGTCTGGATGGCTTTTTCAACCCGTGCCTTTTCCTGGGTCAGTAGGGTAAAAAGGGCATCAAAGGGGTTATAATCACCTTCAAACATATTTACATATTCACTCATTTTGTCTCCTTTGGGGAAGATTGTTTTCCGGATGTGAACAAAACAGAGGGGTGGTCACAGCATGGGTCACTCGTCACATTTAACTTGTCACATTTGGTGGAACCCACCCCCATGTTGTGACTAAGTCCAAAACAGGGTGCAAATTTTTTTTATACAAAGAATCCATGTATACTGCAAGGATAAATGTGATAATGGGAAAAGACAGATACATGGAATTGAAGGCTTTGCTTGAGAAATAATTTTACATGTGTAAAATTGAGTGACTCATCCATTGCATAAAGGGGGCCAGGGGTGTAATAAAGCCTTAAAAAAACAAGGAGCATATATGATAAACAGTCAGAGATTGTCACATAATTTTACCCAGTTTGTTCAGATTGATTCCATTTCCAGGGAAGAGGCACAGATTGCTGAAGTTTTAAAAACCATGTTGGAACAACGCGGTGCCACGGTGAGCATGGATGGTGCAGGAAAAGTCATAGGGGGTAACTGCGGAAACCTGGTGGCAAAGTTTAAGGGCACTGTGGATGTTGAACCCCTTTTGCTTTCCGGACACATGGATACCGTGGAGCCGGGCAGGGGGATAAAGGTGGTGTTGGAAGATGGTGTTTTTACAAGTGATGGTACCACCATACTGGGTTCCGACGACAAGTCCGCCCTGGCCATTATTTTTGAGGTGCTGGATGTAATCAATGAAAATGGTTTACCCCATCCTCCCATTGATTTGGTGTTCACCGTGGCTGAAGAGGTGGGGCTTCTAGGGGCAAAGGCCTTTGATCTGTCCATGATTGATGCAAAGATCGGATATATTCTGGACTCCACCGATCGGGACGGTATTGTCACCCGTGCCCCGGCGGCCAACCGCTTCACTATTAAAATTCATGGTAAGGATGCCCATGCCGGGGCCTTTCCAGAAAACGGTATAAATGCCATCTCCGTGGCGTCCCGGGCCATTTCCGGGCTTCAACTTGGTAGGATTGACGAGGAAACAACCTGCAACATCGGGTTGATTCAAGGGGGTAAAGCCACCAATATTGTCCCGGACCTGGTGACGATTCATGGGGAGGCCAGAAGTCATAATACGGCAAAATTAAAAACAGTCACAGAAACCATCATCAACAGCTTTTACACGGCTGCCGATTCTTTTAGGCCAGTTAGTGGCACCCTTCCCCGGGTGGAAGTGGAACTGGAACAGGATTTTCCCGCCACCCATGTGCCCGATGATCACCGGGTGGTCCAACTGGCCTGCCGGGCCGCTGAAAATCTGGGAAAGAACATGGCCATTAAAACCATCGGTGGAGGGGCTGATGCCAATATTTTCTTTGGTAAAGGGGTGGTCACCGGTGTTTTGTGTACCGGCATGACCGATGTGCACACTGTGCGGGAATCCATAAAACTGGAAGACATGGTGGGAACCGCCCGCCTGCTTCTGGAGATTATCCGTATTCATGTTGAAGGAGATCTGTAAGTGGTCATGATTGCCTATTTTGACATGTTTTCCGGTACCAGCGGCGACATGACCCTGGGTGCTCTCATTGATCTGGGGGTGCCCCTGGCATGGCTGAAAGAACAGCTTTCCGTTATGCCTCTGACGGGTTTTGACATTAACTCAGCTGTCGTGTGGTGCAATGGCATTAAAGCCACGGACATCTGTGTCACCGAACAAGAAAATGTGCCCCCAAAAAATTACAGGGATATCACAGCCTTAATATCCAAAGCGCCTTTTTCCTCCCGGGTGATTGAGCAAAGCCTTGAAGCCTTTAAAAAAATTGCCCTGGCCGAATCCGCCATACATGGTTCAGATCTGGAATCCGTTCATTTCCATGAGGTGGGCGGCATTGATGCGCTGGTTGACATTGTGGGTTCTTTTCTCTGTGCTGAATACCTTGGTATTGAAAGAATTTATGCCTCTCCTGTGCCCCTTGGACGTGGATTTGTCACCTGCTGCCATGGAATGATTCCGGTGCCGGCCCCTGCCACTCTGGGCATTTTAAAGGGAGTTCCGGTGACGGCGTCGGACATCGGCATGGAAAATGTCACCCCCACCGGTGCCGCTATAATCACTACTCTGGCCCGATCCTTTGGTTCCATGCCGGATATGGTGATGGGCCAGGTAGGATACGGGGCTGGTAAACGAAAATCAGGTACCGGTGTGCCCAATCTGCTTCGTGTCATCACCGGAACCTCAGCCTCTTGTCTGGGCATGCCCTATGTTAGACAGGAAACGGTGTGGGTGGTGGAAACCACCATTGATGACATGAGCCCTGAGGTGTTGGGCTACCTCATGGACAAGCTTTTTGAACAAGGTGCCCTGGATGTATGCCATATTCCCGTGCATATGAAGAAAAATCGACCTGGAACCCGTCTGGAAGTGCTCTGCTGTGAGGAACACTTGAAAGACCTTATGAACCTTATTTTAACCCAGAGTTCCTCCACCGGAGTACGTTTCAACAAGGTTCAGCGGGGGGTGCTCCACCGTGAAATTATCACCGTGTCCACCTGCTTTGGCCAGATAAAAGCCAAGAAAATTATTGATCCCGGCGGGTCTGTTCGCATTGTTCCCGAGTACGAGGTCTGCCGCAGGGTGGCCGAAGAAAAGAAAATCCCCCTGCAGGAGGTGTATACCCGGGTCCTTGTAAGTGCCCGGACACTGGTTCTGGATACAGATGAACGGGATCATGGCAATTGTGATGCCCTGGATTGTGTCCCGGGCCGTCCCACACCGATGACCTCGTCCCCTGGCATTGATTGCTCCCATGACCATGGCATGCAAAATAACGTTGATTATATCCATACCCATATACACGACCATAATAAACACGACCATAATCATGATCAGTAGTCGGAATTCACCGGTGATACTGAAATTTGACGATCCCATTTTTTGGGTTTAAGCACAACATCGGTCACCTTGGGAAGGGGGGGCAGATGAAGAGGATAGTAAAAAAATGACATTGCAACAACGGCTTTTCATGTTTGCTGCCACCGGAGCCATGGTTGGATATGCCCCGGTGGCCCCGGGAACCTGGGGCACCCTGGTGGGCATTCCCCTGGTTTTACTTTGTAATCTTGTGCCCCCATCATGGCAGACCTTTGCCGTGGTGCTGTTCATCATGGGGACCATCTGGGTGGCCCAGGAGGCAGAAAAAATATTTGCCCAAAAAGATCCCGGTGCCATTGTTATTGATGAGATTGCCGGATATCTGGTGGCCCTTTGCGGTGTGCCGATTAGCTTTTTTTCATTGTTGGCGGGCTTTCTGATATTTCGATTTTTTGATATTGTAAAACCCTTCCCGATAAGATATTTTGAACGACAATTCTCAGGAGGAGCAGGGATTGTACTGGATGATATTTTTGCAGGTCTCTATACCGGACTTGTTTTGAGGCTCTTTTTTTGATAAAAAATCACGGGCCTGGTCATAACATAGCCCATTTGGGAGAAAGGCCAGGCTTGCTTCATGTAAATGTTTATTTAGTGCCCCATATTTACCTGTTTGAGGCTGTGTAGCATACTATGAGCAGACCATAACAGGTTAAGATGGGATGGTGACCGAATATTTACTAACCAGGTCAAAAATTACCTTTAATAACAGGGTGGGAGATAAAGTAGATGGCGGAATCAACGGAAAAGGAAAAGGCCGTAAAATCGGCAATGAGTCAGATAGAGCGACAGTTTGGAAAAGGCTCCATCATGAAACTCGGTGCAAGGGAAGTACAGGCAGTCCCGGTGATTCCAACGGGTTCACTTGCCCTTGATAAAGCCCTTGGTGTCGGGGGATATCCCCGGGGCCGGGTGATTGAAATTTATGGACCGGAATCCTCGGGTAAAACCACCCTGGCCCTCCATGCCGTGGCCGAATCCCAGCGTCAGGGTGGTATTGTGGCCTTTATTGACGCCGAGCATGCCCTGGATGTGACCTATGCCAAAAAACTTGGTGTAGATTGTGATGAACTGCTTGTTTCCCAACCCGACACCGGGGAGCAGGCCCTGGAAATAGCCGACATGCTGGTGCGAAGCGGTGCCATTGATATCATTGTGGTGGATTCGGTGGCAGCACTGGTTCCCCGGGCTGAGATTGAAGGGGAGATGGGCGATTCCCACATGGGACTCCAGGCACGACTCATGTCCCAGGCATTGCGTAAACTTACGGCCACCATGTCCAAAACCAATACCACGGTGATTTTCATCAACCAGATCCGCATGAAAATTGGTGTGGTGTATGGCAATCCTGAGACCACTACCGGTGGTAATGCCTTAAAGTTTTATGCCTCTGTTCGCCTGGAAATCAGAAAAGCCGCTGCCATCAAGGATGGCCAGGATGTCACCGGTAACCGCACCAAGGTAAAGGTGGTGAAAAACAAGCTGGCACCCCCGTTTAAAAGTGTGGAATTTGATCTCATGTACGGGGAAGGCATTTCCAGGACCGGAGATTTGCTTGATATGGGGGTGGATCTGGAAATCATAGAAAAGAGCGGGGCCTGGTATTCCTTTGACGGGGAACGCATTGGTCAGGGACGACAGAATGTTAAGGCGTTCTTTCTGGATAATCCTGATCTGTTTGAGAAAATCCAGCGACTGGTGCGGGAAAAACTCGGTATTGCCGTTAATGGCCCTAAACTTGCGGCCCCTGCCACTCAGCCAGAAAAATAATATAATTTGGGGTGGGGTCAGGCTTCACCCCACCCCAATGGCCCATGTTGTGACCAAGCCCAGAGATTATAATATCAACGCCGTGAATGGCTTTTCAAGGAAAAGGCCCAGGAGTACACTAATGACAGGCAAAGAAGCACGCAGAATATTTATTGAATATTTCAAAAAACATCATCACCAGGTCGTGAGGAGTTCTTCTCTTGTTCCCCAGGATGATCCGACGCTTTTGTTCACCAACGCCGGTATGGTGCAGTTCAAGCGTGTATTTACCGGTGATGAAAAAAGAGATTACAACCGGGCGGTGACCTCCCAGAAATGTGTCAGGGCCGGTGGAAAGCACAATGATCTGGAAAATGTGGGTTACACGGCCCGGCATCACACCTTCTTTGAAATGCTGGGTAACTTCTCCTTTGGGGATTATTTTAAAGAAAATGCCCTGGAATTCGGCTGGGATCTGTTGACCAACGGATATGGGCTTGATCCATCAAAACTCTGGGTTTCGGTTTACCTTGACGATGATGAGGCCTACAAACTCTGGCGGGATCACATCGGGGTGCCTGAAGAGCGCATTGTGCGCCTGGGTGAAGCCGACAACTTCTGGTCCATGGGGGACACCGGTCCCTGCGGTCCCTGCAGCGAGATTCACATTGACCGGGGGGAAGCCTTTGGATGCGGCAGCCCCGACTGTGCCGTAGGCTGTGAGTGTGACCGTTATCTGGAGCTGTGGAATCTTGTTTTCATGCAGTTTGAAAGGGATGAAAACGGCACAATGACACCCCTGCCAAGGCCCAGCATTGATACGGGGCTTGGTCTGGAACGGATTGTGTCCGTACTCCAGAATGTTCCCACCAATTACGATACTGACCTGTTTATCCCCATCATGGAGACGGTGGAAAAACTTACAGGTAAAAAGAAAACAGACTCCCGGGAGATTGAAGTGGCCATGAAGGTCATTGCCGATCACAGCCGGGCCTCGGCCTTTCTTATTTCTGATGGTATTCTTCCCTCCAATGAGGGCAGGGGATATGTGCTGCGGCGCATCATGCGCCGGGCCATCCGTTATGGTCGTCACATCGGTCTGACAAAACCATTTCTCCATGAAACTGTCACCACAGTGTTTGAAATCATGGATGAAGCCTATCCTGAGCTCAAGGAATCCTCTGCCTTTATCCTCAATGTGGTTAAAAACGAAGAAATAAAATTTTCTGAAACCCTGGACATGGGATTAAAGCTGCTTCGTTCCACCATTGAAGAGCTGGAAGCTGAGAATAAAAAAGAGATTCCCGGCAACCTTATTTTCATGCTTTATGATACCTATGGCTTTCCTGTAGACATCATTACCGACGTGATAAAAGATACGAACATTACCCTGGATATGGACGGGTATGAAGCGGCCATGGCCGATCAGCGGGCACGCTCCAAGAGTTCAAAAACCTTTGCCGGTGTGGGAGATGCCTATAAAGAACTTACCTCCACCGGAGTCAGAACCGGATTCACCGGTTATGATGGGCTTGAGCTACGTTCCCAGGTATTGCTTCTGGTTAAAGGTGGTGAAAAAGTGAACGTGGTGGCAGCGGGTGATACCGTGGAAATCGTCACCGAAAAAACCCCCTTTTATGCCGAGGCCGGTGGCCAGGCCGGTGATGCCGGTTGGATTCAGGGGGAAAACGGTCGGGTAAAAATACACAATACAATTGCCGATCCATCAGGGCTTCGTATTCACCAGGGCGTTGTGGAAGAGGGAACCATGGGTGCTGAAAAAGAGGTTGTTCTCACCGTGGATAAAGAACGCCGGGATCTGACGGCCCAGAACCATTCGGCCACCCATCTGTTACATGCGGCCTTAAGATCTGTGCTGGGGGATCACGTCAAACAGTCCGGATCACTTGTGACAAGTGACCGTCTTCGATTTGATTTTACCCATTTTTCCGCCATATCCCATGAAGAACTCCAGGCCATTGAGAAAAAGGTCAACGGATATATCCGAAAAAATGCGGCTCTGTCCACCACGGAAATGAGCATGGATGAGGCTGTAAAATCAGGTGCTACCGCGCTTTTTGAAGAAAAATATGGTGATCGGGTCCGGGTGGTTTCCATGGGAAATTTTTCCCGGGAACTATGCGGGGGAACCCACACCGACAGAACTGGAAGCATCGGTTTTTTTACCATTGTGTCCGAGGCAGGTATTGCCTCCGGTATCCGGCGTATTGAAGCCCTGACAGGTCCTAAAGCGCTGGATCATGTTCATCAGAGCATGGCCCTGATCCGCAATGTGGCTGCGGCTGTAAAATCCTCCCGGGAGGATCTGCTGTCCAAGGTGGAAACCCTGGTGGCGGACAAGAAAGCTGCGGATAAGGAAATTGTTTCCCTCAAGGCCAAAATCGCCTCTAAATCCGTTGATGATATGGAAGATGACATTCGTCTGATCAATGGAGTCAAGGTGCTGGCCAAAAAAGTGGAGGTGGAAAATCCCTCCCAGATGCGGGATCTGGCCGATAAGTTTAAGCTCAAAATTGGCTCTGGTGTGGTGCTTCTGGGTGCTGAATCCAATGGAAAGGCTCTGTTGATCTGCGTGGTGACCAAGGACATGACCAAACAATTCCATGCTGGAAACATAGTTAAAAAAGCAGCTGCCATTGTGGGCGGTGGCGGTGGCGGCAGGCCGGACATGGCCCAGGCCGGCGGCTCTACCCCGGAACATCTGGCAAAGGCCCTGGAATCAGTTTACACCGTGGCCCAATAATTCCATGACACCCTTATTTAATTCATGACTGCCTATTTCATCAGACGACTTTTGCTGGTGATCCCCACATTTCTGGGGATCACCATCATGGTGTTTGCCATCACCCGGTTTGTACCCGGGGGTCCCATGGAGCGTATCATTGCCGATGCCCGGCAGATGCAGGCCACGGGTGGCGGCCGGGCCATGTCCGGACCCGGGGGAGGTGGCGGTGCAGGGCAACCCCTTTCTCCGGAACAGATTGAAAAACTCAGGGTGTATTATGGATTTGATAAGCCCCTTCTCACAAGCTATGTGCTGTGGCTTGGTAAGGTGCTTCAAGGCGATCTGGGCCGTTCTACCCGGTATTACGATCCGGTGTGGGACATGATAAAAGAGCGGATTCCCATTTCCTTATACTTTGGGGTGCTCACCACCCTGATTGTCTACGGGGTGTGCATTCCCCTTGGTATCGCCAAGGCCATCGGTCATCGCAGCGGGTTTGACAATATCACCTCAGTGGTGATTTTTACAGGCTATGCCATCCCCGGTTGGGTGGCAGGTGTGATGCTTCTGGTGGTTTTTTCCTCCCGCATGGATCTTTTCCCCCTGGGGGGACTGGTGTCGGACCTGTTTCCAGAACTGACTCTGTTTGAAAAAATAAGAGACCTTGCCTGGCATACGCTTTTGCCCCTTCTGTCCTATGTGCTTGGCTCCTTTACCGTTATGACCCTTTTAATGAAAAACACCCTCATGGATAATCTGGGAGCCGATTATGTCAGAACCGCCGTAGCCAAGGGCCTGTCCTTCCGGCAGGCAGTGTTTCGCCATGCCTTAAGAAACAGTCTGATTCCCATTGCCACGCATTTTGGCAACAATGTTTCCATTATCCTCATGGGTTCATTTCTCATTGAAAAGGTATTTAACATCAACGGCATGGGACTCCTGGGATATGAATCCGTGGTGGATCGGGATTATCCCGTGGTCATGGGCATTCTGGTGATTTCGTCTTTATTGTTCATGCTGGGCAATATTTTGTCTGATGTGTGTGTGGCCCTGGTGGACCCCCGGGTGAGGTTTAAATGAAAATCAATCCCTTGACCCGGAAAAAATGGAAGCGGTTTGTCTCCATCAAAAGAGGTTTCTTTTCGTTTCTGATTCTTATGGGTTTGATTTTTCTTTCTCTTTTTGCCGAGGTGTTCGTCAACAGCCGGGCCCTGGTGGTGCGATACCAGGGAACCTTTTATTTTCCCACCTATGGAGACATGATTCCCGGCACCACCTTCGGGCTGGACTATGATTATGAGACCAATTACCGGGAACTTAAACAAAAAATTGCAGAAAACAGATTGTCAGGACAAAAAACAGGTGATTTTGTTCTCATGCCCCCGGTGCCCTACAACCCTTACGAAAATGATCTCAAAGAGGGAAGTTATCCACCCTTTGCCCCATCCCTTGCCGATCAGCATTATTTCGGCACGGACAATGTGGGAAGGGATGTGCTGGCAAGGCTTTTGTACGGATTCCGCACCGCCATGGCCTTTTCCCTGATTTTACTGGTGCTCAATTATTCCATCGGCATCAGTCTCGGGTGCTGCATGGGGTATTTCGGCGGAAAGTTTGATCTTTTTTTTCAACGCATTCTGGAGGTGTGGAGCAATATTCCCTTTTTGTATGTGGTGATCATTGTTTCATCCATCATTGTACCCGATTTCATGATTCTGCTTGTCATCATGGCCTTTTTCGGGTGGATCAACATGACCTGGGTCATGCGCACCATGACCTACCGGGAAAAGGAACGCGAATATGTTCTGGCGGCCCGGTCACTGGGGGCCTCCCATGCCCGGATCATCTTTAAGCACATCATTCCCAACACCCTTTCCGTCATCGTCACCTATGCCCCCTTTGCCATCTCCGGCGGGATTGTGGCCCTGACATCCCTGGATTACCTTGGGTTCGGACTTCCGGCCCCCACCCCCAGCTGGGGGGAACTGCTGGAGCAGGGCTGGACCAACATGGAGGCCTGGTGGATTTCCGCCTCCGTGGTGGGTGCCCTGGTTTTGACCCTCATGGTGGTGACCTTTACCGGAGAAGCCATCAGAGAAGCCTTTGATCCAAGGATGTATACCATCTACACCTGATCTTGTGACATTTTCTTTTTTAACGGGATGTATTCGGGGAAAGGGTTGAATAGGCCTGCTGAATTTCCTTGAACCGTTTTTCTGCCAGCTCCTGAAATTCTTTACCCAGATGGGATACCCGGTCGGGGTGGTATTGTTTGGCAAGGCTCAGGTAGGCTGTCCGGATTTCTTCCCGGGTGGCATCCGGGGAGACCCCCAGAATTTCATGGGGGGATTTTGTATGACGGGGGGTGCTCTCTTCCCTGGCTTCCTGTTGGGTTTTCTGGTGGCTGCGGGCACCGGAAGAGGTTTCCTGTTGGCTGTTAGCCCTGAAATCCTGGGATCTGCCGGTGCTCTGGGAGTTTCTGGCGCTCTGGAAACTGCCAGCTCCATAGTGGGGGGAGCCTTTTTTTGAGAAAATACCGGGAAATTTTCCAGTTCTCAGAAAATAAATCAGCATGGAGATGAGAACGGTATCATCAATCCATCCAAGAAAGGGCACCATAAAATCGGGGATGAGATCTATGGGACTGATGACATAGATGATCACCGCCAGGGTGATGAAAAATTTTGTCAACTGACTCATTGGCGGGAATATCCTCTCCAAAGGTTACATGCCCAGACCTTCAAGGGGGCTTTTGATGCGGGAGATGTCTTTGTCCATGACATGGGTGTAACGCTCCGTGGTTTTGACATCTGCATGCCCCATGAGTTCCTGCAGCACTCTTATATTAATACCATTTTTCAGCATGGTGGTGGCAAAGCTGTGTCGTAAGGTATGGCAGGTGACTCTTTTGTCAATACCGGCTCTGCTGGCTGCTCTCTTTACTGCCTTTTGCAGTCCCGATTCCAGGACGTGATGCCGTCGTTCAATCCCCTGCCGGGGATCAATGGAGCGCTTTTTTGATGGAAACACATATTGCCATTGGGTCTCCATGGCGGCATTTTTATATTTGCGGCCCAGGGCTGCAGGAATGTATACCTCTCCGAATCCTTCTTCAAGATCCCGGTGGTGCAATGCCTTTACCTGTTCAATATGGTATTTGAGTTCACGGATAATTGGTTGGGGAAGTATGGTGCTTCGCCACTTGTCCCCTTTTCCCAGTACATGAATTCGTTTTCGGTCAAAATCAATATCCTTGATACGCAATCTTACGCATTCCATGAGCCTTAAGCCTGAGCCATACAGGATTTTTGCCATCAATGCGTGGGTTCCCTCAATGTGCTGAAAAAAGGCCTGGATCTCTTTTTTGCCAAGCACCGTGGGTAACATAGGCTTTTTTTTGGAACGAATGGGTAGAATTTTTCCTTCCAGCGGGAGATCCAGCACTTCACGGTAAAGGAAAACAATGGCATTGAGGGCCTGTCGCTGGGTGGACGCGGAAACCTCTTTGTTCACCACCAGGTCTGAGAGAAAACGTTCCACATTATGGGCTGTGAGGTCCCGTGGATGGACGTTTCCACCGAAAAAGCGGATATACCGCAATATCCATTGGCAATAACTCTGTTCCGTCCGATAAGCGTAGTGATGGTATCTCAGTACCTCGCGGACCTGATCCATTAATTTAAATTTGGGATTGGGATGGAATTTGGGTTGACTTTCCATGTTAAAGGTGATGGTATCACAATAAGTGGAAAAATGGAACTTAAATTATCATAAGTGGAAAAGGTTTCTTTGTTAGGGGATTAATATCGTGATAAGTGGAAAATCATGGTATCTATTACAGTCAATAGCATGGAAAATTTCCACTTATTAACACTGTTGGGCTTATAAAAATGGACACCTTCTAAATAAAAAATTATGGTAGATTCAACTTCAACAAAAAGAGTGATCGTATTAGGAGCAGGAGCATCTTGTTCATATACAGAGTCTCCAACAGGTCAACAACCTCCTCTCGCAAACCAAATAATTCCCACCTATTTTAATTTAGATATCTCTGAAAATCGTTATGTCCTTGTTGGAAACATTGTCAATTATGTTTGGGAGACTAAGGGTATACCGCCCGAAAATTTCCATTCGTGGAAGGACGATATAGAAAGATTTCTAACTGAAATTGATCAGGAAATCATTGCGTTAATTCCAAGACTAAAAGAAGGGAATTTGTGTGAAAAAGATTTTTTGAAAATCAATTTGTTTCAAGGTGCATACAACCAGCTAATATTTCTTTTTGCATCCATACTTAATGAAATTCAAAATGGTCCAGTAAGCATACCTTATGCGCTTTTGGCAAATGAATTAACATCCGAAGATACCTGTATAACTTTTAATTGGGATACACTATTAGATAGAGCCTTAGCCTCCACTGGCAAGTGGTCACCAATAAATGGCTATGCAATAGAACCTGAAGCAATTTTTGATGATGGTTGGCAATCTGCAAAAGGTATGAAAACCGCATTCCAAGACTTAAATGGTCCTCTTTATCTAAAGCTTCATGGCTCTACAAACTGGTTGACACCATATCATTTTATTGATTTGTCAACAGGTAACAATCGCACTTTAAGCGGTTATGCAATTGATAAGCTTTTTGTTTATCATAAGGCAACTACTCAATATCAAACCTATGAAAATAGATATTGGGGACCGTATGAGCCGTTTAGCTACTGTTATTATCCCCCGGATTTACCATGTGAAAGAGATGACACTCCGAAAGACTATGTTAACGCAAGGTTTGTTTGCGCTCCAGATCTTCCGGAACATGCCAAATACGTCATTGGTGAAAAAAGTGTTTTTTCAATGCCATTAATTGTTCCTCCAGTGAGGGATAAACAATATCTAAGATATGGAAGAATATTTTCAGAGCTCTGGGAAAAAGCATCCGATGCACTTTGGAAGTGTGAAGAACTTTATGTTATTGGATATTCTTTTCCCCAAACGGATTCTGTAGCAAAAAATTTATTTCGGGAGTCTCTAAAGAAAAATGAAGCGTTAAAAAAGGTTGTTATTTGGAATCCCTACCCCCAAGACCTGGAACAATTATTTGTGGAAGATTTTGGGATTGATAAAACAAAAATAGATGTAAAAGCAGAAAAATTTGATCCGTTGAAAAAAACTGCTTTAAGGATTCTTTCCTGAAATAACAGGCTATAATTGCCCAACAAAACGCTGCAGGCCGACCCGGAGAGCTAGCGGCTTTTTGAAAGACTTTGGTTTTTGAAAAGAATTTAATTTTGGGGAAAGTCCTCGGTTTCCGTCTCCGGTCGGCTGAGCTCCCCGATGGGGTGGACCGCTCCGCGTTCCACCCCATCGGGCCGGGCTGATCAACACCGTGGACAGGTTCCGCGCTGCGCGCTCCACCCATCCACGGCGTTGAAGCCGACTGCGATTCTCACCCTTGAAAAGAAATAAAAAACCATTTCCTTTCAAGGCCTCTGAGTCTCGCGGCTTAACAGCCCGGCCCGTTGTGCTTTGAAACGGAGATGGTTAATCTCCAATTATCTTTAGTTTCGGATTCCGGGTCAACCCCTTTTTTATGGAGAGTTTTATCTCGTAGATTTCTTTTGGATGTAGGTTTTCCATAACCGCTCATTTTATAGCTGATCTCCTTCCCCCTTGACCTATTTTTTTATAACTACGTTCGTCAGCAAGTAAAGAAAAAAATCGGTACCCCACCCCTTTCAGGGGCGGGGACCCCCAGATTTTTTTCTTGACTTGACTTCCTCACTCCGTTTGTGGGAAATAGGCCAAGGCGGGAGGAAAAATGAATTTCATATTCTTATTTCCCGAATATTGAGTCTCTCACCGCGCTGATAGCTCTCATAAACTTGCATGGGTGTCCTGTATTTCAATGATCTATGTATCCTAAAGAAATTGTAAAAACTCATGAAATCAACGGATTCCGTATATGCTTGTCCATAAGTCATGAAATACCTGGGCTGGATAAATTCTGTTTCCAATATTGAATTGAATGCCTCAATATGCGCATTCTTATTTGGTGTTGCCGGTGGGATCAGTTCATGGAGGACCTGATCCTCTTCAAAGTTCTGCACATGTTCTGTGAAAACCTTGGATGTCATCTGGCTGCCATTATCACTCCTTATTACTAATTGATTTTCATTGGGTATCCCAAAATCTTTAAGTGCCTTGTCAAGGGTGAACGCCAAATCTTTCCCTTTACAGCTTAGCCCTATGTAATAATTAACTATTAACCTCATGTAGACGTCAATTATTGCCAGTATAAAGAAAAACCTGTTTTCGCCATGAACAAAACCATATTTAAGGTCCAACTGCCACATCTGAAATGGGGCGGTAATAATTCTGTTGATGCACCTTTTACTCCTCCTTGTATGGCGCTTCTTCTTGAGAGGCAATAATATGTTTTGTTCCCTGCACAGTCGGTAAACCTTTTTGGGATTGACCGTGTAACCATAATCCCTTCTCAGATAATGGGTAAGTTTCTGATAGCCACCTCCATTGGCAAATTCTTTACGGCTTCTATAGTTTACAAGGGCTGATATGATCAGTTCATCCGGTATAACAGAGCCATTGGAGTTGATTGTGAAGCCTGGTATGGGCCTTCCCGGATTTTTATGACGGCCATCCTCCTCAACATGCTTATCTCTTTGATACCATGTCGAGTTGGCAATAGAAGCATATTTAATGATTTTCTGGACCGGATAGCCTTTTTTAATGTATGATTCAGCTACTTCTAACTTTTCAGCCAGAGCTGGTTCGTTTTTTTTAAAAGGTCTTTTAACACAGCTATCTCAAGCTTTGCGTCAGCAAGTTCTCTCTCCAAAGCTCGTTGAGATTTCCGGCTATCGGTTTTCTGTTTGTTTTTGTCCCGTCTAAACCATGTGTATACCGTTGTAGCTGGGACATCATGCTTTTTGGCAACAACGGCATAGTTATTCGTTTCAATGCATTCTTTAATGATTTGGGCCTTAAATTCCTTGCTGTAACTTCTCAGTTTCTCTCTGCTCATTTTCATGCTCCTTTCTGGCGTTTTGTATTACCTGATTACGAGCAAAAAGTCTCCACATTATATACGGGGTTAGAGAGGTTTTTTTATTACCATCATTCCAAAGGGCCGAAAGGAAGTAAAACAATTTAAAAAGCGTTTGAAAAATAACGACGTTGAATGGAAAGATGCCTTTGAAGTAGAAAGTTCACGCAAAAAAGGCCAAAAAAATATTTACAAAACATATGAGCCTGAAAAGACTGGAAAAGGGTTTCGAACAATTTATATCCACAGCAGTTCAAAACAAGAAGATGATGAAGCAAAAAGACGAAAAAAGATAGAGAAGTCAATTGCACAATTAAAAGATTTGTCTCCAAAATTGAATGCATATCATCTGAAGACCAACAAGGAAATCAAGGCCGCTGTTGATGGTATTTGCAAACCGGTCAAGGGGCTTGTTAACGTTAAGATATTAAGCGAACGTAAGCAAATTAAAGTGAAAACATCACCCGGTCGGCCTTCCCTGACAAAAAGCGTCTATAAAAACAAATGGGAATTTACATACAAAATACAATGGACTGTAGACGAACAAGCCGTTGCCGATGCAGCCAAAACGGATGGAATTTTTCCATTGATTACAAATACGGCTCTGGAAGCCAGTGATGTATTAAAAAGATATAAAAGACAGCCATTTCTCGAGAAACGAATGTATACAAAAAAAACGGTCCTGGAAGTGGCTCCGGTTTTTCTGAAAAAAGAAAAACGCATTGAAGCCATGCTTTTTCTTTATTTCATAGCGTTGATGATTGTATCCCTCATCGAACGAAAGATACGCATAAACATGATAAATGAAAATATCGAAAAGCTGCCGATCTTGCCGCAGGGTATGAACTCTAAAAAGCCAACATGGAACAATATTCGATATTTTTTTCGAAATGTCCATTACTCAGAAATAATACGAAATGGCAAATGTATACAAGCAGCAGTAAAAGGGATCAGTGCTTTGCATGAACAGATCAACAGACTATTAGACGTTCCCGAATCAGTATATCAAAACCTCCAAGGTAGCTGGTGGCAGTTTAAGGGGACATGATTAATGCTTCACTTATACTTGGCTGGAATATTTTGAAAATATTTTTAGATAGTGCGAAATGTAAGTTCTTAAAGTTATCTCAGAGGGAGAAGCAATGATGCACATATCCTTTTGGGAAGATTTTAAAAATGAGTTACTCGATACTTGTTATGATAGCGTCTATATCGTCCAAGAAGCATGCCATCAGTGCTGCATCACAGAAGGCATTCATTCCTCCTCTCAGCCTGAATTAAAAGAAGTTGGTAGAACAGTAAATTGTAAAGAGATTGTAGATAAAGTTGTCAACCAGCAAGGTGGACGTTTTAATTCATTTCTAACACAATTTGCCGAAGGATTTCAAAATACAGAGCTTGAGATGCATAAATGGCTTTTATATCCTGTAATAACTTCCGAGCCAAATCACATTGAAGAAGGCCTTAAGCAGTCCGAAATAAGACAAATCTTGCAAGAGGTTCACCCCAGAAAACAAGAGTTAAATTCGGGTAATGTTACCCAGTCTTTGCAGTCAACAACCTCATTACAGATAAAGAAAGATATAAAACCGATGGTTCTTGATTATGATCAAACTAATTTGAGACTTAATATTGTAGATAAAAGTTTCCAAATATGGGTTTCAAGGCAAAATAAAAATGATTTATTAGATTTGGTTGGGCTACCTCAATTGCCATAACAAAACGCTGGAGCGTGACCAGGCTTACAGAGCGGCCTTTTGAGAGTCTCCGGTTCAGGAAATTTTACTTTTTTTATCGGAGCTTTTTGGGTTTAAAAAGCCCGCTGTCTGTCAAGGATTCTGTCGCATTTTTTAGTTACTTGTTCTATCAATTCCAGTTCTTTGTAGCGTCCGGGGTAGCCCCCTCGTCATGCCCCTGTCAAGGGCGCGGTAGCGTTCATCTCGACCCTTGACAGGGGTATGACGAGGGGGCTGTGTGGTTATCAAGAGATGATTGGGATCATCTCGATTAAAAATTTATTTTTAATCCATAGATCAACCAGTCATCCGGTACCCATTCTCGTGGCAATTTGGGCCACTCGCCTCCCTGGGCGGGTTTAACCATACAGAGCCTATAGTATCCCAGTTCTGGGTATCCCGGCTCCAGCGCTCAGGATTCCTGGATCTGGCAGACGAATAAACGATTTTCCGTTTCTTAAGGATCTCCCGGTCTTTGTCCGTATGGCGGTCCACCGGTGTGACATACTGAATGGCACTATGCAGATGCTCATGATTATACCAATGGACAAATCCAGCCACCCATTTCCGGGCTGCTTCAATAGAAGGGAACGAGATGCCGGGGTAATCAGGCCTATACTTGCATGTCCTAAACAACGATTCCGAGTATGGGTTATCATTGCTGACCCGCGGACGGCTGTAGGATTTGGTTACTCCCAGAGCATCCAGCTTGGCCCTCATGATATATCCCTTCTGGGGGCCGCCGTTGTCTGCATGAAGAACCGGTGGATTGAGAATACAGTTCTGGGCCAACACAGCTTTATGGACCCGATTCGCACCCAGCTCAGCGCTCTCTGTGGGGTGTATCTCCCAGCGGATGATCATCCCCGGCTGTATACGTCTACGATCATGTACAGATAAAAATATATGCCACGGATCTGGGAAGGGAGCCATGTGATGTCCCAGGTCCAAACCTGATTCGGACCTGCGGCGCAAAATCCCTGAGGCGGCGTATGTTTTCTGGGAGATCGGCTGCGGCCCCTGTGGTTTTGTTCTCCTGCTTTGTGCAGAATCCGGTAAAAACTGGATTCAGAGGCAATATACACCCCCTGGTCCGCCAGTCTCGGTACGATTTGGCCCGGGGGAAGGCTTCCATATTTGGGGTCATGGCAAACCGAAAGCACCTGGTCGATTTCCTTTTTTGTCAGCTTGTTGGATGGCTCAGGCCTTTTGGCTGTGGGGCGTCCATCCGTTTTAATCTCACCTTCCCAGATCCACCGTTGATATGTACGGGAGCAGATACCAACGACCCTACAAGCAGGTTCGAGGCGTGCTCCGGTGTCCCTGGCTTCATTGATCAGCTCTACAGTTTTGCGGCGATCCGGGGCGCTGATCATTCGTCCTCTGGGTCCCCCCAGATCGCCTGGGCTTTTTTTTGCAGCACCAACAGGGCAGCTGCTTCTGCAAGGGCTTTCTCCTTGCGCTTAAGCTCTTTTTCAAGCTGTTTGATTCGTTTCTGGTCCTGTTTTTGGCTGGCTTTGAGCTTATTGGCAACCTGTCTGTCCCAGTCATTGGCATTTTCACATGCCTGCCGCCATTGGATCACCTGCTCAGGATATATCCCCTTTTTGCGGCAGTATTCTGCCAGCTCGGATTCGTTCATTGCAGCGGTTTCCATGACGGCTGAAAATTTATCCTGTGCACTCCAACCATTGGGCTCCCTGCTGGCATCTGGTAGCAAGATGCCCTTCTGGCGTGCTTCCTGGCGCCATTTATATAATGTGGCTTCGCTGATGCCTTCCTCTATTGCCAATTGGCTGACTGGCCGTGCATGCGGAGGCATCATCTTTTTTAAAACGGCTTCCTTTCGTTCGGGTGAATATCGCATGACTAATTTCCTCCTGAGCCCCAATAATAATGCTTTTTAATTCATGCGACAACTATCCTGCCACAGGGGGCCCCTGAGCGTAGCGTTCTCTTTTAATCATCAAATTTAAATATGCTTGACTAAGTTCACATATTTGTATACTTTATATTCATGAGATTGATATCATTTTACAAGACCACCTCAGGCAAGTGTCCCGTTGAAGATCACTTAGAATCACTCTCAGATACTCAGGTGACCAAAATTACTTGGGTTCTGAAATTAATACGAGAAACACAAAACATCTCAACCAAATATTTTAAAAAGCTAGTCAACACAGATGATATATGGGAAGTAAGAGTTCGTGTTGGAAGAAATATTTTTCGCCTTCTTGGTTTTATACAGGATCAAGAATTAATAATTTTGACAAATTCTTTTCAAAAGAAAACTCAAAAAACTCCAAGAAAAGAAATTAAATTGGCAGAAAATAGAAAGAAAGATTATTTGAGCAGGAGGTAATTATGGATGACCTTGATAAATATATTGAGAAAAGAAAACAAGAAAGCCCTACATTTGCTCAAAACTATGATAAGGGCTATGAGCAGTTCAAAATTGGCGCTCTTCTTAAACAGGCTCGACTTGATTCAGGGCTTACTCAAGAACAAGTAGCAAACAAATTAAAAACTGGCAAATCTGCAATTTCAAGAATTGAAAATCATGCTGAAGATATTCGTCTATCCACTCTTGTAAACTATGCACAAGCTTTGGGAAAAAGTCTAAAATTAGAAGTGGCATAATCAAACACGAGAGAACAAACGGATGAACCGGACAGCAAGGATATCCTTCTTTTTGAAGATCGAAGATTTTTAAATGATTTGCTTCCAATAAACTTTATTGGAAACCCTTGCTGCCCGTTACCCAAGCGTTAGCCTTCTATATATGAGGATAATATGAACTCGCCCAACAGTCACATAGAAGATTTTTTCGACTATTATTGTGCTCTTAAGAGCCCTCCTGAATATGCAGTTATGTTGAAGGGGAAATGGGGCTGTGGGAAAACTTGGTTTATAAAAAAATATTGTGAGAAATTAAAGGAGAATGACCAAAATTATCTATACGTAAGCTTATATGGCATTACTTCTTACTCTGAGATAGAAAATCTATTTTTCCAGCAATTACACCCAGTACTATCTTCCAAAGGGATGGCTTTAGCCGGAAAAATCCTAAAAGGTTTGATAAAAACAAGTATAAAAATTGACCTTGATGGTGATACCAAACCAGACGCAACTGTTAATTCTCAAGTCCCAGATATTAATTTACCGGAACATTTTAAAAATGCAGATGGCAATATTCTGATTTTCGATGATTTAGAGCGATGTGGTTTAGAAAAACAGGACATACTTGGTTATATTAACCACTTTGTGGAGCATCAAGGTTTTAAAGTCATTATTATTGCAAATGAAGATGACATCATAGCAAAGGATAAATCAGAGACTTTATACGTCAATATTAAAGAAAAATTAATCGGAAAAACTTTTGAAATAATATCTGACATTGATGAAGTGTTAGATAACTTGTCAAGTTTAGTCGAAAATGATGCAACAAAAAAAGAAGTTCAAGATAACATAACCATAATTAAAGAAACCTATTTAGCGTCTGGATACCAAAATATTCGCCATCTTAAACAATCACTCTGGGATTTCGAAAGATTATTTTCTGTATTGCCTGATAATATCACTTCAAATAAAGAGTTTAGTAAAAGTTTACTCCAAATATTTTTAGCATATTCCTTTGAAATTAAGTCTGGAGCGATTTTTCCAACAGAATTAAAGAATTTTGCATCAGGTTACCTTGATGGAATTTTCAAAGATGAAAATAAAGAAAAATCTAAATATAAAAGGCTGACCGAAAAATACAGCAACATAACATTTTATGAGCACTTATTTGAACTGTCCGCATGGGAGCTTTTTTTCGATAAAGGAATTATTGATAAAGAAATCATCATAGAATCCTTAAAAAAGAATAAATACTTTCAGGATGAGAATACGCCAAATTGGGTAAAATTGTGGCATTTTAGAGACTTGGAAGATGATGAATTTTCTCAATTATATGGAATTGTGGCACAGGAAATAGAAAATAAAGAACATATGAAAACAGGTGTAATAAAACATATAACGGGTCTTTTTCTATCGTTTTCAGACTTGGGGCTTATTAATGAAACAAAAGAAGTCATTATTGAAAAGGCTAAAGGATATATTGACTATATGAAATCAAATCAGCTACTTAGTCAATCAGATTCTAAACAATTACCAGAATTTGATGGTGACTCCTGGGGTGGACTTGGTTTCGCAGGCAAAGACCTATCAGAATTCAAAGAACTAAACGAGTATATAGCAAAAAAGACAGAAGAAATAAAAACTGAAAGTATGCCTGATGCTGGCAAATCATTACTTAAAACTATGGTATCAGACACCAGCAAATTCTATAGACAATTGGTTCATACTAACTCTGAAGATAATCTGTACTATGAAATACCAATCTTAAACTATATAGATCCAGCGAATTTTGTCTCTGAGTTTGTGAATCTCCCGGCAGAGCACAAAAAGACAGTCGCTTATGCTTTTACAGGAAGATATAAACACGCAATTTTCATAGAAAAAATACATGAGGAAATAGCCTGGTTAGAACAAATAAAAGCACTCCTCTCTAAAAAACAACAAATGCTGAGTGGTAAGGTCAGTGGATATATCATTGAATCAACCATCAACGGCTATATCGATAAATCAATAAGAGTATTACAAGAATACAGAAAGCAGGCTAATCGGGTAGCCGGGGGTTTTAATTCCCCAGCCCCCACACCACCCCACAAGCGGGTCCGCATAGGGCGGTTCATTAAATTTACCGGGCCGTGGCCGGGTAATGAATTTTCACCCACTGTTCTTTGACAGATATCAGTCCTTGCTCAGACAGCCAATTATTGGTCATACCGGCTTGTGTCGCCATGGTTCTGGACAAATGCCATGGCCCTTTGCGGCTGAGCGATGTCAAGATGGCCTCTTTCTTGAAAGTACCCAGTTTGAGAAGATTTCGAACTTTGGTACGGGTATACCGCCACTGTTTCCAGTAGCACATCCGTATCCGTCGGCGGAGCCATTCATCTATTCCCGGAATGGGTCGGTAATACTCCGAGATTCCGTAATAGTTCATCCAGCCCCTTATATACTCTGCCATCTTCTTATATCGGTACTCCATGGAGACAAACCAACTCCTTCCGGTAAACTGACGTAACCGCCGCTTAAATTCCAAAAAGGATTTCTCACTCCACCTGATTTTGCCGCGTACAAACACAAAACCAAGAAAACCGCATTCTCCCACCGGTGCTACTTTGCTTTTCTTTTCGTTGACCTGAAGCCGAAGTTTACGCTCAAGGAATCTTTTGATGCTGGCCATTACCCGATTTCCGGCCCTCAGACTCTTCACCATAATGATAAAGTCATCTGCGTAGCGGACAAAACGGTGACCACGTCTTTCCAACTCCTTGTCAAGGTCATCAAGAAGGATATTCGCAAGCAGCGGTGACAACGGGCCTCCTTGGGGCACGCCTGTTGGCGTAGCCTGGAGACGGTTGTTAACCATGACACCGGCCCTGAGGTATTTACCGATAAGTTTAAGCACTCGCTTATCATTTATCTGGCGGGAAACTCTACACATAAGGACATCATGATTTACTTTATCAAAAAACTTTGATAAATCAGTATCAATGGCTACATTGAAGCCTTGCCCTATGTACTGTTTAACCTGCCGGACACCATCATGGGCCGATCTACCAGGTCTAAAGCCGCAACTTGATTCCGAAAACAAGGGATCAAATATTAGCCCCATGACCTGGGCTATTGATTGCTGGATGACTCTATCCAGCACTGTTGGAATACCAAGAGGACGCTTACTGCCATCGGGTTTTGGTATTTCCACCCTGAGAACAGGAGAAGGAACATATGCCCCTTCAAATAAATCTGAGCGTATCTGCGGCCACAACTCGCGGAAACTGTCTGGAAATTGTTCAACAGTTACACCGTCGATTCCAGGAGCTCCTTTATTGGACCGCACCTGTTTCCAGGCCTGGCGGACATTTTCCGTAGAAAGAATACATTCCAGTAGATGATCCTTTGAAAATGGTTCTTTCATGACGCGCCTGTTTACTACTCCCCCAGTCGAGATCGCTGTATAAACAAAGCTCATGAACACCTCCTTTTCATTTTAATGTTCAGTCCTTCACCCTGTCCGGGGCATTACTCCCGGCATTTGGCTACTATGACTTCTGCTGACTTCTGCCCTGTCACCAGACAAGTTGCCTTGAAAGGCGCAATGAAGTTTCTTTTGCAGGTGCTGCCCGTTGTTTGTATCTCATCACCGTCGGCAACAGTCGGTGATGCCTGGACCTTGGTATCCCGGTATGGTCCTGCCCGGGAGTTATTGCAAAGGAAAATCAATGCATGCAAGACAGATCTCCCCGGATAAGAACGTGAACTTTCACTACACAACCGCAGCATTTACCCTGTCTCCTGAATCCTGGGCTTTGACATGTTGTGCTGGCTTACCCGGAGACCAGGCCTTATATGCTGTTTCTGTTCGTCGGCTCATAGTTTTGCACTCCAACTTCCTTCAGACGGTTCCTCACGGTTCCGCCCTTGTTTTCGGCTAATACTTGTGTTAACAGTAACCTTGTTAACAGGATTCACGTATAGGGGACTTGCACCCCATAAGTTCACGCCCATGCCGGGCGTACACAATGCAATTTCAGCGGACGCAAAAAGCCGCGCCGCTGAATTGCGGCGATGGGGTGGAACGCGGAGCGGTCCACCCCATCGGGCCGGGCTGATCAACACCGTGGACAGGTTCCGCGCTGCGCGCTCCACCCATCCACGGCGTTGAAGCCGACTGCGATTCTCACCCTTGAAAGGAAATATAAAGCCATTTCCTTTCAAGGCCTCCGAGTCTCGCGGCTTAACAGCCCGGCCCGTTATGTGTAAAAGGCATCAAGGAAAATTATGAATTTTAAGACTCAACATTTAAAGAATATAATAGACGCTAATAACGATAATCGTTTGGCCATTTTTGTTGGTGCTGGTGTATCAAAAAATTCAGAGACAAAAGGATTAAAACTTCCAACATGGAATGACTTGATTGCAGATTTGAAGAAAGACTTAGAGTTGATAGATGAAACAGACTTTTTAAAAATTGCACAATTATATTATCTTGAATTTAAAGAACATTCATATTTAAAAAAGTTAAAAGATTATTTCCCAGACAATATCCGACCATCATTAATTCATAAACAAATATTCGAATTAGATCCTCAAATTATTATTACAACAAATTGGGATACAATTTTAGAAAGAGCCATTGAAGATAATGCCTACATCTATGATGTTATTCGTTGTGATGAAGATTTAGTAAAATCTACATTGCAAAAGAAAGTGATAAAAATGCACGGTGATTTTAAAAATCACAATATTGTATTCAAAGAAGATGATTATTTAAACTATCAATACAATTTCCCATTAATTGAAAACTATATAAAAAGTATATTATCAACCCATACCGTATTATTTTTAGGTTATTCCTATAATGATATAAATTTCAAACAGATAATAAAGTGGTTACAAAACTACTCAAAGGTACAGCCACCGAGATACTTGACTGTTTTCAATGAAAACTCAACACAAAATAAATATTTGGAAAATCATGGAATAAATATTTTTATTCTTAATGAACCAAATAAAGAAATGAAATCACAAAAAGATTATTTTGAAAATGCAAAATACTTTTTAGATTTAATTAAAAATGATGAAAAGTTAGATTTACTTAAAACAGATAACGATATAATTGATTTTGTCTTGAACAAACTCAAAATATTGACAGAATTAAACGGAATATTACTTGAACAAATTCAAAATTCTTTAACAAATTGTGGCTTCCTTTATGACGATAATAACAAAATCATTTTAGAGTTTTATGACAAAATCCTAACATATGATATTAATAAAGAGAAACGTAATATTTACAAAGAATTTGTTAATATTCTAAAGGAACAAGACGATAAAAAACTAACAAATAATTCCCTAACTAATATTTTTGAGATATTAAAAAAGGCTAACATTCAAGGGGTCATAATTACTGAAGATGATTTAAAAACAGCACAAAAGAAATATATTGTCATTGAAGATTATTTAAAAAATGATGTTATGAATCCTGAATCATTATACTTTGACTTTAATTTTACACAGAAAGATAAATCAAAAAATGATATTTATAAATTACTGAACTCATCATTTTTGTTATACCAACTTGAAGATTATGAAAGAGCATTTGAACTTATTGAAAATACAATATTGCAGTGTTTAAAACAAAAAAACTACACTCTACTTTTTATTTCTATGTTCAATAAAAATGTTCTTTTGAGAAATTTAAAATATGGCTTCAACCAGGATAGAGATAAGTATAAGGATATTGAAGAGTACAATTTAGAAGAAAAATTTAATGAATTACCTAAAGATTTACAAAAGGCACTTAAGCCTATTTACGATTTTGTAAACTCATGCTACTTATACAAGTATGCCTACAAAATATCAGAAGAGTTAAGAAAGAAAGAAGAATCTAAGAAAACAATAGAATCTGGTGGATTTGTTTTCAATAGTAATATTACTGAATCATCATCTAAACATAGAAATTTCATCTCATTTGTACTCCGCAATGGAATAATGATTGAAAACTATAATGAATTTAGAAGTATTAATAAGTATTTTTTAAAGATTGCTATTATACGCCAAATTCAGCAAGAAAAAACGATATTTAATAAAGTGGAACTTTTTTCAGCAATTAAATACTTATCTAATAAAGAATTAAAGCATTTATTAATCGAGTTCTATAAATATGATTCTGATTTAAAAGGCAAGTTTGAGATTTCAGACTCTAACAAAAAATGGTTAATCTCAAAAGTTTTAATCAATATTGTAGATAAATACATTGACTCAAAAAGTGCATTTAATAAGTTTGAGCAATATTTAGAAAATCTCATTTTCTTACTGTCTTTAACAAAACATACAGACGATGAGATTAACGAAATATTAAATGTTTTTAATAATATTATAGATAAAGCAAAAAACACTATTGGTATTTATCAATCAATTAATTTGTTTTTAGGAAATCAATACAATCTATACAATACTGCGATAAATGAAGATTCTTTGTTAAACCTAATAAAGACTATAATAAATAAATTTGTCCATAAACAATATAATGGACATGATTTTCATGCAATTACAAGAAATGAGATTTCTAATCTTTACGGATATGCGAAAGAGAAAAACGCGATATTTAAAGATGAACAGTTAATTGATAAGCTAATTTCAGCATCGGAAGAGTTATCAATTGAGGAACAATTAAATATTTCTGAATCATTTCTTCTAAGTATTTATGATATTGCCTCTGAACCGATAAAAGCAAAACTAAAAAAGTTTATATTAAGTATAAAATCAAGCAATACCAAAGAAAAACACGATTACTTAATATTTGAACTCACTCTAATAATTAGAGATTTCAAACAACATAATAAAAAAATAATTAAAGAACTTTCAGCATATTTTGAACAATATAGAGATTCAAGAACATTCTCTTCTGTTTGGTATACATTAGATAGTCAAATTGATTACTTGATTAAAGAAAAAAATATAACAGAATTAGAGCAAATATCTAAGACTATCAAAACTTTAATAGAGAACTATAAGAATAGTGAAAGACTATCAATATTGTAGAAAAACACATAACGAATAAGGATAGATTGTGTGAGGAACGAACCACAATCTTATCCATTGGTTGGACAAGCCCTGCCATATAATAAGAAAATATCTTTTGGGGAACATGGGGTAGGTGATGCGCCTTCAGAAAGGTAGCCTTTTTTAAGACGCAGGGGAGGTATTAGCCTGCTGTAATCAGGCTTTAAAAGAACTCTTTATGTCATAAGAATTTTGCCTCCTGTTTTTAAATGAACTGCAGCCTTTGCCATTAAAGAAGCATCAACCGGGTGTCCCTAAAGTTTGTCGGAAACCCAGAATAACCATAGGAGAATCACAGAGAGGGCATTTAAAAACCGGCCTTGGGCGTAGTTCTATTTTTCCTATTTTTACGTGTAAAATTAATTGAACCAGTAAAAGCAATTTTTTAGCATTACTATGAAGGAAGCCATAGTCTCTGACTCTTCGGAACCCTTTGGGAAGGACGTGCTGCATGATCAGTTTTAAGAAATCCTCCCCTTTAAGGGTTCGAAATCGTGTTATATCAGTTTTGCTTTCAACATATTTAAAAGTCACCATGCCATTTTCATTAGAAACAATATTTTTTTCACTGATTACACCACGGTACAAATAGCGAGATAAGTATTTTACCGCAGATATTCCGTTTCCGGCATGGGAGCAATCGACCACCCATTTTTTGGGGACTTGTTTGGGGATGGGAAGTTCGGCGTCATTTAAAGCGGTTAAAAATCGGCCACGAAAGACACTGGCCAAAGCTTTATGGTAAAATAAAAATTTTCCTTTTTTCTTTTTCCATTGACGTCTGCTTTTATCAACGTCACCGCCCGGAACGACAACATGTATATGGGGATGAAAATCAAGTTTTCTGCTATGAGTGTGCAATACCATAGTCATTCCGATTTCAGCCCCCAAGTTTTTTGGATTTAAACCAAAATCTTTCAGTGTATCGGAAACACAAAGGAACAAATGAGAAAACACCAATCTCTGGTTATAAAAGGCCAGAGATCTTAGTTCATAAGGTAATGTAAAGGTAATCAGAAAATAAGGAACAGGCAACAATTTGCCCTGCTGGCGGTCGATCCATTGACTTGCTTCATGATTCTGGCATTGAGGACAGCTGCGGTGACCACAGGATAGAGGTCTCCATTCAGTATGATCACAGTCAGAACACGCCACATAAAGTTCACCGGAGGCAGGTGTCCGGCAACCGGAAATAGCATTTATTGCCTTTAGATGTCCCGGTAATGCAGTCTCACCATATTTGGCCATAAACGGATCTATATATTGGTTGATAATAGAGGCCATTCTAATGATTACACCTTCTTTAAATCTACATGAAGGGTATTCATGAGTTGATTAATAGTGAGCAAACTGCTTTGTTCTGTGAAGTCAGTTATATGGGCGTAACGAGCTGTTGTTGTAGGACTTGCATGACCAAGCAAAGCTTGAATATGACGAAGGCTTAAGCCACGTTCAAGGAGGTGGGTGGCAAAACTGTGACGAAGGGAATGGACGGAGACTTTTTTTTTATACCACATTCAGTGACAACCGTTTTCATGGCTTTTTGTGCACCACCTCTATCCATATGGGTTGTCGCTTTTTGAATCCTTTCTAAAGAACCTGTGGCATTCGGAAACAATAATGTAGGATTACGGTGCTTGGTCCAGAGTTCACGCAAACCCAGCAAAGCAAGGTCCGGCAATGGCACCAAACGGTCCTTATGTCCTTTTCCACGACGGACATGAACACGTTTCCGGCTTGCATCAATATCACCAACCTGGAGTGACAATGTTTCTTCCAGGCGAAGTCCCATGGAATAGGTGGTTAATATGAAAACCCGATAACGCAGTTTACGTGTTGCACCAATGAGGTTCTCAATTTCAGCAGGGGTGAGAATATCTGGAATCGTTCTGACTTGGGGAGGCTTTACAATATCAACCCACTTCCAGTCAATTTTTAACACATGTTTCCAGAAAAATTGCAAACCAAGGCGGTCAATTTTGACTGTGCTCCATGAGTGTGAGTCTACAAGGTCGGCAAAGTATACTTTTAATTGTTCCGGGCTTAGTTTATCTGGGCAGCAGTCAAAATAATTACTGACCCGGCGAACAGCCCTGGAATAAGCGTCAATTGTTTTTTGGGCTTTGCCTTGAAGTTTGAGAGATCTCTGGTGAAGTTGATAAAGTTTGTCGAATCGATTTGTTTCTGATTTTTTCATGGTATATTCCTTTTTAAAAGTGCCCTGAATTGGGCACATCTAAGGAATATACACTATTTTGGGGGGTTCCGCCGCGCAAGCGGCTTCGTCCAACAAATCGCTCAAGCCGACCGCGAGAACGGGAGTCGTTTTTTGCTAAAGCTGTTGTACGGCGGCTTAGCTTAGCGATGGGGTGGACCGCTCCGCGTTCCACCCCATCGGGCCGGGCTGATCAACACCGTGGACAGGTTCCGCGCTGCGCGCTCCACCCATCCACGGCGTTGAAGCCGACTGCGATTCTCACCCTTGAAAAGAAATAAAAAACCATTTCCTTTCAAGGCCTCCGAGTCTCGCGGCTTAACAGCCCGGCCCGTTAACAGTAACTCTGTTAACAGGATTCTCGTATAGGGGACTTGCACCCCATAAGTTCACGCCCATGCCGGGCGTACACAAGGCACTAAACCTGACCGCGAGAAAGATGGCGCTTTCTTACAAACATTCGACGCGGCAGATTAGCTAAACGTTCTGTCCTAAAATCATTACCTTGACAAAACGTACGCTATGGCGTACTATTTTTTAAATTAAGATTCAAGGAGGTACCTATGACTATATTATCTGTTACAGAAGCCCGCTCCAATCTTTACAGGCTTATTGATCAGACTTCCTCATCCCATGAACCAATTGTTATTACAGGTAAAAGAGGAAACGCTGTCCTTCTTTCTGAAGAAGACTGGAAATCAATTCAAGAAACTATGTTTTTATTAAATATTCCTGGAATGCGGGAATCTATACAGGAAGGCCTGTCAACGCCAGTAGAAGAATGCAGCGAGGATTTTGACTGGTGATTTGGAAGGTTGTTTACACAAAACAAGTGCAGAAGGATGCGAAAAAACTTTCTTCATCAGTGTTAAAGTTAAAAGCAAAGGGCCTCATAGAGATTTTAAAAGAAAATCCATATCAAACTCCACCGCCTTATGAAAAACTCATAGGGGATTTGTCAGGTGCATATTCAAGAAGATTAAATATTCAGCATAGAATCGTGTACCAAATTATAGATACTGATAAAATTGTGAAAGTCCTTCGTATGTGGACGCATTATGAATGACAGAACAAAACGCTGGAGAGGGACCAGGCTTACTGCGCGGCCTTTCGGAAATGCCTGGTTCAGGAAAATTTAACTTTAATCGGAACTTTTGGGGTTTAAAAGCCTGGCCCATCAGCTCCCCGTTATGTGTCAAGGAAAACTCAATGGCAAAAAAAGAGCTAAATTCCGTTAAAGAAATTCTGTTTTGGTCTTACGCAAATCTTGCGATGGCGCATACTGCGGTAGATAGAAAGCAAGAAAAATATGCAACTTTTAATTATATGATTAGATCAAAATTGTTCAAAGGTCTCATGGAAGGATCAATGAATATTAGGTCATTATTTGACGATGAAAAAATAAAATTGTTATCAGGAAACAAATGTAGTTATTGTGGTTCATCTGAAAAGTTAGCACTTGACCATATTTTCTCTCAAAAAATGGGCGGCAAAGATACTGGAGATAATCTGATCTACGCTTGTAAGCATTGCAATAGCTCCAAAGGGAAAAAAGATTTGATGGAATGGATGAACTACAAAAATAAATTCCCACCATTAATGGTTTTGAGACGTTATTTAAAATTGGTGGTGGCCTACTGTGCTGAAAATCGTCTTATGGAGTGTTCCGTAGATGATTTAAAAAAACAAAAACATCCTTTTAGCTTACATTTCGCACGAACAAAAATATTTTTATGATTTATATTCGAAACACGAATAAAGACGTAATAGGCTGTTTATTATACAAATAAAAACGTACTGGATTTTATCCTCAAATTGTTCTATAAATTCCCACAAACGCAATGAGAGGGAGCTTAATGGAGCAATTTGAAACACGGTTTAAACAAGTTGATGTATTTCCAATGGTCAAACATTACATGGATCAGCTTGACTTGGTCAATCTTTTTACAAAATATGTTCCTGCAACAGACAATAGTCTTGCGGATCATGCTGAAAGTTTATGCATGTTAACAGCCAATATTATATGTGAGAACAAACCGTTATACAAGGTTCAAGAATGGCTTGCTCAGTACTCTGACGATCTTGGAGGGCTGGCGGTTAATGCCAGCCTTTATAATGATGACCGACTCGCCAGAGCCCTATCTGCGCTTTTTAATTCAGACCGCCATTCCATGATGACCGAGCTTTCCAGTAAAGCTATTTCTGTGCACCACTTGTTGACTGATGAAATCCATAATGACAGCACTACGGTGACTTTTATAGGTAAATACGACACCCCAGATTCAGAAGCGGTTAAGCTCAAGCATGGTCACAATAAGGATTTTCGGCCAGATTGCAAACAAATCGTATTCGGGCTGAATATCACTTCCGATGGTCATGTGCCTTTGAGCTACAAGCTATTTGACGGAAATACAACGGATGATGTCACGCACATACCGAACTGGAACGCCCTACGCATTTTGCTTGAAAAAGAGGACTTTATTTATGTCGCTGATTGCAAATTATGCAGCAAAAAAAATCTGGAGCATATTGCGGAAAATGGTGGTTTTTTTATTACCATCATTCCAAAGGGCCGAAAGGAAGTAAAACAATTTAAAAAGCGTTTGAAAAATAACGACGTTGAATGGAAAGATGCCTTTGAAGTAGAAAGTTCACGCAAAAAAGGCCAAAAAAATATTTACAAAACATATGAGCCTAAAAAGACTGGAAAAGGGTTTCGAACAATTTATATCCACAGCAGTTCAAAACAAGAAGATGATGAAGCAAAAAGACGAAAAAAGATAGAGAAGTCAATTGCACAATTAAAAGATTTGTCTCCAAAATTGAATGCATATCATCTGAAGACCAACAAGGAAATCAAGGCCGCTGTTGATGGTATTTGCAAACCGGTTAAGGGGCTTGTTAACGTTAAGATATTAAGCGAACGTAAGCAAATTAAAGTGAAAACATCACCCGGTCGGCCTTCCCTGACAAAAAGCGTCTATAAAAACAAATGGGAATTTACATACAAAATACAATGGACTGTAGACGAACAAGCCGTTGCCGATGCAGCCAAAACGGATGGAATTTTTCCATTGATTACAAATACGACTCTGGAAGCCAGTGATGTATTAAAAAGATATAAAAGACAGCCATTTCTCGAGAAACGAATGTATACAAAAAAAACGGTCCTGGAAGTGGCTCCGGTTTTTCTGAAAAAAGAAAAACGCATTGAAGCCATGCTTTTTCTTTATTTCATAGCGTTGATGATTGTATCCCTCATCGAACGAAAGATACGCATAAACATGATAAATGAAAATATCGAAAAGCTGCCGATCTTGCCGCAGGGTATGAACTCTAAAAAGCCAACATGGAACAATATTCGATATTTTTTTCGAAATGTCCATTACTCAGAAATAATACGAAATGGCAAATGTATACAAGCAGCAGTAAAAGGGATCAGTGCTTTGCATGAACAGATCAACAGACTATTAGACCTTCCCGAATCAGTATATCAAAACCTCCAAGGTAGCTGGTGGCAGTTTAAGGGGACATGATTAATGCTTCACTTATACTTGGCTGGAATATTTTGAAAATATTTTTAGATAGTGCGAAATGTAAGTTTTAGTATTGGATATATTCCTATAAATTTTCCAAAACCACATGAGTTGCACTTGGTAGCGCAAGAAAGTGAACAATAAATCAAGTGGTTGGTTTTTTGAAATTATGAAAAGTGATTTAAAATAATGGCTATGATTGAAAATTTGTTTATTTCCTACTGGTTCCTAATTCCTATTGCATTTATCGCTTTGTTGGCAAAAACACCTCGGTTTAAAGGGGTTTGGGGAGAATTTGTGGTTAATTCTTTATCCACTATTTTTCTCAACAAAAATGACTACCATCTTATAAAAAATGTGACCATACCAACAAATGATGGAACGACCCAAATAGATCACATCATTGTGTCACAATACGGAGTTTTCGTTGTCGAGACCAAGAACATGAAAGGTTGGATCTTCGGTAACGCGGAGCAAAAAACATGGACTCAAAAGATTTACAAACACTCCAATAAATTTCAGAATCCACTACATCAAAACTATAAACATCTTAAAACATTGCAAACATTGCTTGATTTGACGGACAAATTTTTACATTCTTTGATCGTATTTATTGGAGACAGCAAGTTTAAAACTGATATGCCCGATAATGTCACTCAAGGTTTTGGCTACCTCAAGTATATCAAGTCAAAAAGAGAACTCGTTTTACCCTTGTCAAAAGTTAACGAAATTGTAGAGAAAATTGAAAACGAACGGTTAACACCATCTTTTAAAACACATCGGGAGCATGTACAGCATGTAAAAAAAATTATAAAAGAAAAAGAAAGTCATATGATTTGTCAAAAATGCGGTAGTTTTATGGTAAAGCGTCAGGCAAAGAAGGGCGTCAATAAAGGCAAAATGTTTTGGGGCTGTTCGCAGTATCCAAAATGTAAAAATATTGTGAGCATCACATAACAAAACAATAAACCAGACCGTGAGAAAGGGAGGCACTTTCCCGTAAGTCCTTGGCGCGGCTGGTTATTTTACCGATGGGGTGGACCGCTCCGCGCTCCACCCCATCGGGCCGGGCTGATCAACACCATGGACAGGTTCCGCGCTGCGCGCTCCACCTATCTGCTGAATACACAGTTCATCTTTAGAAACCTGCGCCGAACAATATTTTGCACCCGACAGCAGGGGGAATGGCGTTTTCCTAATTTTTACATTTTGGGCGCTTTTTAGCCTTGGAAGAGGTGTGGTGATGATACACATAAAACCAATGATGATTCCGTGGAGGAAATCCATCCTGTCCAAGGCTGGGACCGCCCACGCCTCCAGCTCGATAGACAGGCGCGAAGGGGCGCTTGGAATGGATCTGGTGTTGGTCAACGAGCTTGAGGGTACCATTGAAAGGAGTCTGTAAGCATGTGGTTAGCATTATTGATAATCTCGCTTGTCCTGCAATTCGTTGCTTCCGGACTGGCATTCGTCCTGATCCGCAAGACTGGACGCATCACCGCATGGCTGTTCATAAGTTCCGCCCTCCTGTTAATAGCAATTCGGCGATCTATCTCTCTGGTACATACGCTTACTTCAGACTCAATTAGCATTGATCCGTCCGCTGAGGGTGTGGCGCTGTTGATCTCTTGTCTTATGGTCATCGGAGTCTGGTTGATCCGCAGTGTCTTTGACCGGCTGAACGACCAGCGCTTTGCTACACAACGCGAACTCAGCAGACGGATTGAGGCCGAAGAAGAACTGAGCCGAAAAGATGTGCTTCTTCGCGAGATGGGCCAGATCGCCCATATCGGCGCATGGGAATTCGACCCCGTAACCGGCGAGGGAACATGGACCGAAGAGGTGGCGCGGATTCACGACCTCGATCCAAACGACGAGACGAGCATGGATAAGGGTCTGAGCTTCTATCAGGCCGAGTCGCGGGAGCAGATCGAGCAGGCGTTGCGGGAAGCTATCAAATCCGGAAAATCCTATGACCTGGAACTGGAATTAATCTCCGCAAAAGGCCTACACAAATGGGTTCGCACCATCGGCAGTCCCATCCTTGAAGACGGAAAAGTTGTTTCGGTGCGTGGCTCGTTCCAGGACATCACTGAGCGTAAGAAAGTCGCGCAGGAAGCCGAACGGAACAGAAGCCTTTTGAGGAGCGTGCTGGACATACTTCCGAACCACATTTGCGCCAAGAACTTGGACGGTCGCTTTCTGTTGGTCAACAAAACACTGACAGATTTCTACGGCACAACGGTGCAGGAGATGACGGGACGCCTCCACAGCGACATCTGTGAAGACGAGGAAGAACTGAAGTCCATGCTCGCCGCTGATCGGGAAGTCATCGAGGGTCAAAATCCGGTATTCGTAAGCGAAGAGACAATGCAGAAGCCAGATGGAAGCATCATCTGGTTGCAGACAATCAAGATTCCGTTTCAGGCAAACGACGAACCCGCCGTGCTTATAGCCGCGTTGGACATCACTGAGCGTAAACGAGCTGAAACGGAGCTCATTCAGTCAAAACAGTTTATTGACAGTGTAATCAACGGCATAGCAGATCCTATTTTTGTAAAGGATGAAAAGCACTGCTGGATTATGGTCAATGATGCATTTTGTAGGATTGTCGGGCGTAACCGCGATGAGTTGCTCGGCAAATCAGACCATGATCTTTTTCCTGAAAAAGAAGCGGATGTATTTTGGGAGCAAGATCAATTGGTTCTAAGTTCAGGAAAACAGGAAGTTAATGAGGAAAATCTTAAGGTTGGAGAACAAACCCGTATTATTTCCACAAGCAAATCATCATTTAATAACCCGATAACCGGCAACAGAAATATCGTTGGAATCATCAGGGATATTACAGATGCCAAACATATTGAAGAACAACTCCAGCAAGCGCAAAAAATGGAATCCGTGGGACGGCTGGCAGGCGGTGTCGCTCACGATTTTAATAATATGCTGAGCGTCATTATCGGCTATTCACAATCGGCGCTGGAAATGGTGAGCCCTGACGACCCTCTCCATGAAGATATTTCTGAAATTTTAAAAGCAGGTAACCGTTCAGCGGAGATAACCCGGCAGCTACTGGCTTTTGCCCGTAAGCAAATTGCCAATCCCAGGGAGGTTGATTTAAATGTTAACATAGAAGGTATGCTCAAAATGCTCCGGCGGCTGATCGGCGAAGACATCGAGCTTGCATGGCGGCCAGGTGCAAATTTGTGGCAGGTAAAAATTGACCCTTCTCAAATCGATCAAATTATGGCCAATCTTTGCGTCAATGCCAGGGATGCCCTGCCGAATGTGGGAAAGATTACCATCGAAACAAACAACACCGGTTTCGACGACGAATACTGTGCCGACCATGCAGAATGTATTCCCGGGGACTATGTCATGCTTGCGGTAAGTGATAACGGCAACGGCATGTCGTCCGAAGTTCTAGATAAAATTTTTGAACCCTTTTTCACAACAAAATCTTTCCACAAGGGAACTGGACTGGGGTTATCAACAGTTTACGGCATTGTTAAACAAAACAATGGTTTTATTAGCGTATACAGTGAAGTAGAAAAAGGAACGACCTTTAAAATCTATTTGCCAAGGCATACAGGCCAGAAGGGTGTGAAACCTCTGAGCCTTTTCCAGAATCTTTCGATGAGCAAAGGTGAAACCATATTGCTGGTGGAGGATGACAAATCTATCTTGAAACTTGGTGTAAGAATGCTCAACAGCTTGGGATATACCGTACTGCCGGCAGCCACGCCAGCCAAGGCAATGAAAATAGCCGAAGAAAATCTGGGTAAAATTGACCTTTTAATAACGGATGTCGTTATGCCTGGAATGAATGGCCGAGAACTGTCCGAGCAGCTTCAAAAACAAGATGCTAATCTTAAAACCCTTTACATGTCCGGCTACACCGCTAATGTTATTGCGCACAGGGGAGTGATTGATGAGGGCGTTTGCTTCATACCAAAACCATTATCTAAAAAAGAACTTTCCGTTAAGATCAGAGAGGTGCTGGATAATGTCACTGCTTGATTTGCTTCTAATTCAATTATTCAGTTTTACCGAGACAATTTTTGTCGACAATGCTTGATGCTTGAATTAACAAAAATTGTTAAAAGTAACATAAGAAATATATAACATGTCATTCCAACGGATTTTCGGGCTTCGCTGCGCTATGCCCGAAAACCGCTGAATTCAGCGTTAATCTCTATCATGTTAAAAAAGAGAATTGAATTTTTATCAATATTTTCTCTTAATTATTGTACTTGAGGTAAGCATATGGAAAACACATTGAAAATGACAATTCATAAAATAAAATCCATTGATCATGCAGTTCTTGAGTTACCTATTGAAAATGGTGTCTATGCAATTATTGGCAATAATGGAACGGGTAAAAGTGCTATCATTTATTCGGTTGCACAACTTATAAATAAAGCTAGTCTAGCCTCCTTTTAAATGGCCCTGGGATCAGGGTCTTTTTTTGATACAGCCCGGGTAATGGTTGAGAATCAGTATAGTAAGCTTCAATGCCTGCCAATATTCCAGACATTTTTCAAGACGCAGAACGTCCAGTTCACACATTTGTTTTTCAAATGCCTCGTCAGAAAGGCAGTCCCTTTTAAGTCGAATAATATTTTGGTTTTTTTTGCCATCAAGGGAGGGGAACGCTTTGAACGCCAGGGCCGTATCGATATTTGCTTCCCGGATACCGTAGTGATGGGAGAGGTACGATATCAGCTGTTCGGCCTGGGCATGGGTGAAACGTTGGCTTTGTACGTGGGACCTTATGACCAGCGTAAAGCACCATAATCTTCGTTCGGAGTTAAGGCGTGCAAAATAATTGACCAGTGCAAGATGTACTTTTTTCTTCGCAGCTTCAAACCGTTTTTCATCGAGATAGGATATGCTCATTTTGGAACTCCTTTTCTAAAGATTCTCTATCCTGCTGCTTTAATATTTATATTTTTTTTTTTGCAGTAACGTACCTTAGCTGGGTAATATTCAGATACTGCATGATGCGGTTGTTGGCTTTATTTAATATAGAGCCATGTAAAAAATGCCAGCCGACAATCAAAGAGACCGTCCCAGCCAGAAGAGCTGCACTGATAAAACTGAAATCAGGTTTGGACCGGGTCGAGTAAAGCATAAAATCTCCAAAAATAAGAATATACAATATTTTTGTGCTATGATGCGTTTAAGCAAAACAAATGCCATTCTATTTTGAATATGGAATCGACAGCATTTGTATTAACGCTCTTTGCTCTCCATGGGGCTGAAATCCACCAGCAGCGTTGAAAGCCTCTGTTTATGGAGACAGAGGGCAGGAAAAAATCATGGTTGAAAAAAGTATGGGGATTTTTACATGCTGCAAAAAAATTGGACATCTCTTGGCTTTGCCTTCTTGGCATATCCCTGACACAGGAGGCCAAAATTTCATTTGAAAAAAATGATAATTGGAGTACTCTGGAATAAGCGTCAATTATTTTTTTGGTTTTACTCTGATGTTTGAGAGATCTCTGATGATGTTCATGAGATTTGCTGAATTAATTTGCTTTTAATTTTTTAATGGTAACTGAATTTTGATTGATCTTGACCCTCGAACCGTAGTTTTTGTCAACTTTACCTATTCTGCTTTTATAGCAATTTTTCTCATTGCTGCGTGGCGGTTAAGTAAGGTTGAATTTCCAGGGCTGGGTAATTGGGCAATAGGATTTGGATTGCTTGCTTTAAATTTCTTTATCATTTCATTTCACGGTATCATTCCACAATATATAGTAATGATCCTGCCTCACATGCTTGTTTGCTGGGCATATATTGAAATCAAAAGAGGCTTAAGCAAGTTTTATAAATTCGATAACAGGGTAGTTATCGATTATATTGTAATGATAGTTTTTTCATGCGCTCTGATATACTGCCTATCGAACTCAAAATTCAGAATAGTTTCCGTTACCTTTTTCCTTATACTTATCATGATAATTACAATGATTCACATTTTGTTTTCTAAAATTAAGGATAAAAAACTATTTATCATATTGTTTTCAATAGCTTGTTTTTTACAGTTTGTTCGAATGATGTTTGGATTGATGTGGGAGCCAGGTGTCAACCCGATGGAAACAGGTAATAATCTTTCAACCGTTTCTCTCCTTTTTTTCATGACAAATATTGCCATTTTTTTTACGTTGTTATTTGTCGTCATTCAAAGAATAATTAATATTAAAAATCGGTTGCTTGTTGATTTGGAGAAGGCTGCGACAATCGATGAACTTACTCAACTGAATAACAGGCGGGGATTCATGAATTTTGTCAATCTTGAAAGTTTACGTCTAAAACGATCAAGATCAGAGTATGCAATAGCACTTGGAGACCTGGATCATTTCAAAAATGTCAACGATACATATGGACACGATGTTGGAGATACCGTTCTAAGGCAAACTGCTCAAATACTTAAAAAGCACACACGAGAGTCAGACGTTGTTGCACGATGGGGTGGAGAAGAATTTATATTTATGTTCACCGGATCGACGTTAAAGGGTGTTGTCAAGGTCGTAAACCGAATAAGACATGCAATAGAGGGACACCAATTCGTGCATGAAAAAATAGAAATAAATCAAACTGTCAGCTTTGGCATAAGCTATACCCATGACAGTGAATACAATATTGAAAAAATGATAAAGATGGCAGACGAAAATCTTTACGAGGCCAAAAAATACGGTCGCAATAAAGTTATCTACAGAACCATCCATTGTGAATCATCACAACAAACCGACCATGAGAAAAAAGTAAACTATTGAATTGTTTATATGATGCATAAAGCTGGTTTGCCTTCCATCCCATCGGGCAGGGTTGATCGACATCGTGGACAGGTTTTGCGCTGTTCACTCCACCCATCCACGGTGTAAATTTAAACACCTTGAAATCATTGGAGCTCTTGAAGACCTGAGAGTACCGCCTGGTAATTATCTTGAAACACTCAAAGGTCTTTTTCCTTATTTCTTCTTTAGCACATCAATCATGGTAAAAATCTGGCCCTTTGCTGGTTTGCCTTCCATCCCCCTTAGTTTCCCATGCAGAAAAATTGCAGCATCCATGGTGCCCTGGGCGTAGATATCCCTGCCGTTAATGTTGTGTGTGAATTCAAAACACACGGTGTGGTCCGGTGATGTCAAGGTATAGGTGTGCCAGGCATGGCCGTTTATATGCTGTTCCGGGATTTTCCACTGGTTTTTCTGGATGTCAGGGTCCCGTTCCTGGTGAATATCGCTGTCAGTAAAGGGAATGCCCAGCCGGTTGAAATAACCCACCATGGCCTTTGCCGTGCCGCTGGTGTCAGCCTTGGTTTTTTGGTGGCTTTCCCGGACTGTAAGACTGTAATCCTTGAAAAGATCGGGAAATGTGGTGGCCGCGTATTCCATCATGGCCTGGAACCCCACTATCTGCTTGGCCATGTTGGGGGCAATGACCGCAGGAGTTGTACCGGATAAGATGGTTTCATTGAGCTTTTTTCTGTCGCCCCCGGTGGTTCCCATGACAAAGGGGATGCTGTGAGTAACATAAAATTTTGCATTGTCATTCACCGCCGTTGGGTGGGTGAAATCAATGCAGATAAAATCGGGAAAATCTTTTTTTATCTTTTCCATGGCATCATCCCGGTCCTCGGGTCGGATGAGACGAATTTCTGTGTCACCCAGGATATGGGTTTCTGCTGTGATCTCCGGGCCGGTCATGGCGTAGGGTAAAAGTTCAAACCGGGGATCATTTTGTATATGTCCGGCAATGGTGGTGACCACATTTCCGGGGATACCGTTCATCATGACTTGTATTTTTTCCATGGTAATATTTCCTATTTAAATAAATTTTCGGGGTGGGTCATAGCATTGGCCAGCCGTCATAAGTGATGAGCCAATGGGCTATGGCTTGTGTTGTCAGAGGATTGTTTCTCCCCAGACTGGCCAAATTCTAAGACCCTTTATGGGTTTTTATGATACGGCCTTAAGAGCCTTGTCGATATTTTTTTTCAATACCTTGCCCCCGGGAACCGCAACGGCATGGATGGCGGTGGCAAGGGTCTCAAGGGCGGGCTGGATAAATGATTCAAACCATGTCTTTCCACGGTTACGACTTAAATGACTGAATGCCCCCAGCATCTGAAAATTTCGGGTGAGGGCACAATAATAATATCCTGTTTTAAATGTGTTTTCATCAAACCCTGTGCGATTATTCAAAGTCTTTGCACAATGGTCAACCAGCATTTTTCTTAGTGTGACATCCATATTAACATAGGGATCAATAAGCAAAGAGGCCACATCGTACTGCAGCGGTCCGGTTCTTGCCGATTGAAAATCAATGATTCTGAGATCTCCCCGGGTGACCATGAGGTTTCTGGACTGCATGTCCCGGTGCATGAGACCGGTGAAGGCATGTGCCAGGCATTGATCCGTGATGAACTCAAAGGGGGGCAGCAGATCTTCAAATTTAATTTCAAAATTGAGATATCCCCTTAAAAAGGCATCCACAAAATACCGGCATTCTTTTTCCAGGATGAGATCCCGGGAATACTCCGGGGTCTGGAATGTCCAGGCCGTATCAAACCCCTGATGACCCTTTATGGAAAAATCCATGACAAGATCCAGGGCCATTTTATACCATGACAGCATTTTCTGTTCATGGTTTTTTTGTTTTGTATTCTGGATATCAACAATGAGCTTTTGAAGATGAATATCCCCCAGATCTTCCAGTATCACCAGACCGGAAAAAAGATCATATCCCAGAATTTTTGGCACGGGAAGCCGGTGATTGTAAAGATGATTGCCGATGTGGATAAAGGCATCAACTTCCCTGGGAGAAGGGGGCACCGATCCCAGGGGTAAGGGATCCATGCCATGGTCGGCCACCACAAAGGATGTGTCGCCATGGCTCAAGCGGTACCATTTTCTATCGGAGCCATCCCCGGCAAGGGGGGTGATGGTTATCTTCTGGCGCAGCTTTTTATCCCGGATGATGTCCATGGAGGGAGCGGTGTCCTGGAGGAGATCTGTTCTCTGGGTTGTCATGTGGGCCGTCATGAAAAGTTCCCGGAGACTGGCATCGGTATAGGTGACCGGGGTACCCATATCCTGCCAGTAAAAATTATCAGCCACAAAGGCTTTGACTGTGTCTCCCTGGTGGCACAGGGCTTTATAAAGATCAATACTGCTGAAGATATTTGTGTCCGGCAGGTGATTAAATATGGACGGAGACAGGATTTGAATACCGGTGAAGGCCATTTTCCGGGGGGGCACCGGTGTGGTGGTCATGTCTGCAGATAAATTGTCTGCTCCTTTATTCATGGGCTGATGTGCCCCAGGCATCGGGGCAACGGCATCAACGCCGGGAAAGCCTGTGATAAAGCCCGTATCATTGACAGTCACCCCGTTAAATCTGGGATAGTCATGGAGCACAAGGGTGGCGGGCCAGTTCCCGTTTATATGAAAATCCCATACCCTGGTCAGATCAAGATCCGTGACGATATCTGAGTTGATCACCCAGAAAGGTTGATCACCCATGATATCCCGCACATTTTTAATGGCACCCCCGGTGTCCAGAAGGGTGGGCTCATGCCGGGTTTCCACCGGAACGGGCCATGGTCTATGATGAATAAATTGCCTCACCTGCTCATGCAGGTGGTGGGTGTTCACAACGATGTGTTCACACCCTGCATGGATGAGTCTGTCAATGGTCAGCCCCAGAAGGGGGATGCCGCACAGGGTAAAAAGAGGTTTTGGGCGGTGGGCGGTGTGTGGCAGCAGTCGGGTACCCCGTCCCGCTGCCAGAATCAGTGCTTTCATGTTTTTTTTCTTTTGCCTTTGGTCTCCCCCCGGGCAGCATTGTTTTAATGCGGATGCCAGCCAGGGGCTGTTTTTTTGATCTTGTGCCCCTGGTCAGCTGCTGGTACCGATGCAATTGGATTTATGTCGGGGCTTACACTGCTAGTATGGCCAGAAATTCTTCAATGATCTCTTTGTTTCTTAAAATGGCTTCCTCGTCTTCAGCGCCTGTCACGCCATTTTTCATGAAATAGGTGACCGCATTGATGTAATTGATTTTGGACAGGGATTCCTTGAGAAAAATATCCTGACGTTTGTACATTTTAAGGCCCTTGGCCTGGATTTTTTTAATTCGTTCCTTATCATCGTGCTTGTCTTTGGGGTATTTTTCAAAGTAAAGCAGGGCTACCTTGTATGATTCCAGAAAGGGTCTTAGAAATACCGCAAAGGAGCGCAATTTTCTAAACCCCTCGGAGGTGAGATTAAAGGTGTCGGAAACATCGGGATGGGGAACTAGTACCCCCTCCTCCATAAAGGCTTTGATGCTGATGGCAATGTGTTCACTGCAAGTTTTTTCATCATCATAAGAAAATTCATCAATGAAAAAATCCTGTAGAAATCCATAGGTTTCAATGAGATCTGTGGAGGAAAACTGAAACCGATCGGTTTTTAAGATGGCAAGGGCCGTGTAGGCCGCCGGGATAAAGAAGGCAATGGCATTATTTTTGTAATAATCCAGGATGGGCCGTTTGTTATCCTTTACGAAAAAGCGGGTGTTTTCCGTAATCTCATCGTCTTCTTCATCGGCAAGTTCAATGAATTTTCTGGAAACAAAATTTTCCAGTACCCGGTTCAGGGCATTATCCGGGTCAATGGTCAGGGTGTCTGCAAGTTCTGCATTGCAAAAGGTGAGCATGTTCATGTAGGCGCTGACCCGGAACATCAACTCTTTTTTAGAGAACCGGCTTATGGGTGAGTTTAAAATGCCGCTTGCAATAATGCCGTGGGGGGTAATGATGGTGGTATTGTTGATGGCGTTGATCAGCTTGTACCCCATGCTGCGGCACAGCTTCTTGTGCTGATCCTCTCCCATATAGCGTTGAAATTCATCCTTTTCCCGGAGGTATGCATTCAGGGAGATGGGTTCATGGAACTTGATGTATACCTTGCCATATTTTTTCTTTAAAAATTTTCTGGCCTTGATGAGCTGTGAGAGATTTTCTGATTGTTTTTTTCCACCCTCGATTTCGTGTAGGTAGGCATCTTCTTCCAGTACCCGGTCGTATCCCACATAGGTGGGAATAAAGATCAGGTCTTCACAGGCCTGGTTGCGATGGGCCTTTATAATCATGCTTAAAAAACCCAGTTTGGGAGATAACAGCTTGCCGGTGCGGCTTCTTCCACCTTCTATGAAAAATTCCAGGTTAAAGCCTTCAATCAGAAGTTTTTCAATGTAAGCTGCGAATATTTTTGAATAAAGTGGTATCCCTTTAAATGTTCGACGAAGAAAAAAAGCGCCGCCACTTCTAAAAATAGGACCCAGGGGCCAGAAGGACAGGTTCTTACCTGCGGCGATGTGGGGACAGGGCATGTTATTTTTAAACATGAGGTAGGACAAAAGCAGGTAATCCAGATGACTTTTATGGCAGGGGGCAAGAATCACCGGTGCTTTTTTTGACTCTTCCCGTATGCGGTCCAGGCCATCCTGGTCCACCACCACCCCTTCAAAAATATTATTAAAGGCCCAGGTCAGAATTTTTTCAAGGGTATAAATCACCGGGAGACTGTAGCTTGCCGCGATTTCCTTTATATAACTTGCTGCCTTTTTGTGGGTGACCATCAGAGGCTGCTCGTTCTGCTCTGAATGGGTTTTCATGAATTCCTGGAGGGATTTCTGGGTGAGGATATCTTCGGTGAGCTCTGCCCGGGTTTTCAGCACCGGGCCGGTGAAGCTTCTTTTCTGGCGATTTAAGAGATCAATGAGGTGACTTCTCAGGCTGTATGCCTGGAAGTCTTCATCAATGTTTTTGATGTCCGGTCGGTCAAGAAATTCTTTGAGATTAACCGGTTCGGAGATTTCAATGCAGATTTTATCGGGTTTCTGGAACATGGCAGCCAGTCGTTTGAGTCGTCCAGGTTTTTCATTGCTGCCCAGAAGAATATCAGATACAGAAGAGGTGCTTCTGATGGGTTTCAAGCTGTATACTATGGTCTGGGGAACCAGTAAGAGAGGGCGGTCACTGGTCTTCTGGAAATGAATCAGGTGGAGCAGGGGGCTTGGCCGGGAGCGGATAAACCGCTTATAAAAACTTTTGCTCTCCACCAGGTGAATAAATCCGGATCTGCCCCGGGAAAATTCATCAAAAAAATACCCCGATGCGTATGGATCTTTAAAGGAAAAATGGCGGAAAAAGTGATCCATCTGGGTGATGAAAATCTGGAAAAGGCGTTTAACCGGTAAAAGAAAGAAAAAAGTGGTATCGAAGATAATTTCAGGGTAGGGCAGTGCGTTTTTTTCAAAGACGGTTCGGTAAAAACAAAAATCAATCAGACTTTTATATTTACTCACATAGATGACTGTTCCGGCCTCATTGAGCCGGGTCAGTTGGGCTATTTTTTTTTTGTCCAGGGTAATTCGGGAAAAGAGTTTACCAAATAAAAAAGGAGAAATAAAGCCGGTATTCCCGGGATAAAAACAGGCAAAGTAATTTGTTCGTCCACTGAGAACTGCGGTTATCACCCGGTTATAAAGCCCTTTGGCTGACTGTGAAATGTCACTGAATATTGAAAAGCGTTTCATTCTTATTTCCTTGGGTTCCATGGTGCACCATGGGGATCTTCTGTTTTTGTCTGACGCTTGATACAGAAAAATTTTTTTATCACAGGCCTTGATCCCATGGCAACAAAATAATTGCCATCTAAAAATTGCCTTGATTTACTTGTTTTCATATGCTAATTGATTGATCTTAATTGACGTAAAGTGGAAGAGTTTAATATTTAGTTGTAATTTTATATAGTTATTTTATATTTTGCAATCATTAACATGGTAAGGAGGGTTAATTTATGAAGACTTTGATTGGTGGTGCGGTTGCCGTTCTGTTGGGTATTATTGGTATTGCTGTCTGGTTTGGCGCATTTCTGCAGATTCTTGCCGGAGCCATTCCACCGGTTCTCTTGCTGGGCGGCGGACTTGCCCTTTACCTGGGGTTTGATGAACTCAAGGACAGCTGGAAAAAAAATGACGGGGATGATGCCCCGGTGGCCGACGATAAAGATAGAATTGCCGAGCTGGAAAAAGAGCTGGCAGACCTTAAGAAATAAGTATTTTGTACCATTGCAGGGGCATCAGGTATTTTTGCCTGTTGCCCCTGTGTTGTTTTCCCCCGCCTGTGATGCGTTCCCGACGCTCTTGTTCTTAATGATAGGTCCTTATCTTTTATTCATATAGATGATATCGTTGTTTTATCTGCTTAAATTCAGCCAGTTCTTTCTGCCAGGATTGTTCCAGGATATCCATGGGTTCCTGATCGGCAATGCGTTTTTTTAAGGTTTTGCTGCCAAGGATCATATCCATGGGAGATTTATGAAATTCGTATTCATAGGGGGGTTCTTTCCAGTGAAAGTCATCTTTATGGTATTTAATAACCTGCTGTAAGAGCAGCAGGGCCGTACGATAGGGTCTAAAGTCAAAGGGATCGGTGACATGGATTTGGAATCCCCGGCAGCATTGCCCGGCCCATTTCCCGGAGGTGGGTTCAAAACAAATGGGGCGAAGGTGAACCCCGCAGATGTCCTGGCCGATTGCTTCTATAATGGAGAGCGGGTTAACAAAAGGTGCACCCATAAATTCAAAAGGTTGGGTGGTTCCCCTTCCTTCTGAAAGGTTTGTGCCTTCAAAGATCACCTGGCCCGGATACACCAGTGCCGAGGCAGGTGTGGGAAGATTGGGGGAGGGGGCCACCCACTTAAGGCCTGTGTCCTTAAAAAACATCTCCCGTTTCCATCCCTGCATGGGGATCACCGTGACATTGGCATGGATGTGGTGTTCCTGGTTGAAAAAAAGGGCAAGTTCCCCCATTGTCAAGCCGTGGCGCATGGGCAGGGGAAATCGGCCCACAAAAGAGCGGCAGGTGTCGGAAAGAATATTTCCTTCCACCATAACGCCACCCACAGGGTTGGGGCGGTCCAGAATAAATATCTGTTTGCCATGTTGTGCCGCCGCTTCCAGGCAGTAAGACATGGTATACATGAAAGTGTAGACCCGGGTGCCCACATCCTGGAGATCAATGATCAGGACATCAATAAGATCCATCATCTCCCGGGTGGGAATCCGGGTGTTGCTGTAAAGGCTGAACACCGGGATATTTAATTGTGGGTCCACCCCGTGATCGGATTCGATCATGTTGTCCTGTTTGTCGGCATAAAATCCATGCTGGGGGGAAAAAAGGGCCTTTAACTGGCCGGGGAACAGATTATCAATAATGTGGGAGGCATGGGTGAATTTGCTGTCCACGGATGCCGGATTGGCCAGAAGGCCCAGTCTTTTCCCCTTTAATTCATGGGGTTTATTTGTCCCAAGCGTTTCAAGGCCTGTTTTGACTGCGGGGTGTTTCATGTGATCTCCTTTGTGAGGCATTTTTAGATGGGCGCATCTCCATTTTTTGGGCAGCACCATCGCATTCCATTCAGAGCTGACCCCGTCGCTACCCATTGCCAATGAAGCGCCTGATCGGGGGGAATGCCTCCTCTTTGATTTAAGAGTCCCTTAGCATAAATATTGACAAAATATCAAATCCAAACTAATCAAATGAGAGCGTTAGAATGCCATTCCCATTATTCGTCGTGTCGGCAGGTCTTTGATATACCTGACATCTCCTGTCGGGCACAACAAATAGAGGGTCGTAGACGTGGAGCCAAATGGTATTATACCGCCGCCTCCCCGACGGGCAATGTGACCGGACCGGAACTGTAGACAGCTCAATTGTCCGGTTCCTATTGCCCATCGGGGGAGGGACTCTGCTGAGGTTACCTTGGAGGCTGCCTTTTCATATAAAAACCCACATGGCTTTGAGTACCAGTCACAACGAAAATTGAAATTCCAATCATTGCAACCTTTTAGGCGGAGTTTCTTATAAAAACCAAACATGGCTGTAACCACCAGCCACAACGAACAATTAAAAAGCAGTCGCTGTTAGTACCCAGTATCCAGTACCCAGTACCCAGAACCCAGTACCTACTTTTTCATATATAAAAGAAGAGGAGTGTATAGAAGACTTCATGAAATTAAATATCCCTGAGTATATCAGGTCCATCAAACCCTACGAACCGGGCCGACCCATAGAGGCCATAGAACGTGAATATGGAATTAAAAATTCCGTAAAGCTTGCCTCCAACGAAAACCCCCTGGGACCTTCCCCCAAAGCCCTGGCTGCCGTTCAAAACCATCTTGCATCCATGCATCGTTATCCAGATGGCAGCGCCCACGTTCTGACCGATAAGCTTGCACAGAAATATGGTGTAAAACCTGAAAATGTCATTGTCGGTAACGGCTCTGATGATATTATTGCCCTGCTGGCCCAGGGATTTCTCAGCCGGGAAAATGAAGCTTTGATGCCGCTGCCCTCCTTTTTAATGTATGAAATATCGGTGAAGGTGGCAGGCGGTGTGCCGGTGATGCTGCCCCTTAAAGGCCTTGATATTGATCTTGATGCTATTTTGTCCGGTATTACTCCCCGGACCACCATGATTTTTTTAACAAATCCCAACAATCCCACGGGCAGTCATATTACAGGAAAGGTCCTGGCGGAGTTCATGAAAGGGGTGCCCGAAAACGTTCTGGTGATCATGGATGAAGCCTATATTGAGTTTGCAAGGGATAAAGAGGTATTTAATGCCCTGGCAGCCCCCCTGAAAGATCCTCGGATTATTTCCCTGAGAACGTTTTCCAAGGCCTATGGTCTTGCCGGATTCCGGGTGGGGTATGGGATCATGGACAGTGCCGTTGCACAGATACTGCACCGGGTGCGACAGCCCTTTAATGTCAATGCCCTTGCCCAGGTGGCGGCGGTGGCGGCTCTGGATGATCTTGAGTTTCTTGATAAAAGTGTCAGGGCCATGCACCAGGGCATTGATTTTCTTCGGGCGGAACTGACAGGCATGGGAATCAAATCCTTTCCCACCCAGGCCAATTTCTTTTTGCTGGATGTCAGAACCGATGCCACGGTGGTGTTTCAGAAAATGCTGGAAAAGGGGGTGATTACCCGCTCCATGAAATCATATGGCTTTGACACCTATCTGAGAGTAAGTGCTGGAACTGAAACGGAAAACAGACGATTTCTTTCTGTGCTTGGGCAGGTGCTGGCACAAGGCGGGTTGACGGGATGACACATCGACTTATTACCATTGATGGCCCGGCCGGTGCCGGAAAAACCAGTGTGAGCAGTGCCCTTGCCCGGCGCCTTGGTTTTATGTATGTGGACACCGGTGCCCTTTACCGGGGAGTTGCCCTGGAGGTGAAACGCGCTGGTATTGACTGGGAAACAGATGCGGTGCTGGAACCTTTTTTAGGGCAGCTTTCCCTGGGGTTTACCATGGAGGGCCATGAGCCGGTGCTGACAAGTGGGGATGAAAATATTGCATCACTCATACGTACCCCGGAGATTGCCATGCTGGCCTCGGCAATTTCGGCCCGACCCTGTGTCAGAAAGGCCCTTCTGGGGGTTCAACGCTCCATTGCCGATAGTAACAATGCCGTGTTTGAGGGAAGAGATATGGGGACGGTGGTTTTTCCCCATGCGGATTACAAATTTTTTCTCTTTGCGGATCTGGATACCCGCGCCTTGCGCCGATTTAAGGAAAATCAGGCACCGTCCCAAAAAATTTCGGAGGTGAAAGAGATGATGAGCAGCCGGGATGATATGGATAGTAACCGGGATATTGCCCCCCTGAAACCGGCAGCGGATGCAGTTTTGATTGACTCCACCCACATGACCCTGGAAGAGGTGGTGGATAAAATGTTGTCGGTGATGGGACCATGGTGTCGCAAATCAAATCCCGGGCGATAAAATTTAGATAATTATTTTTTTGAATCATTTTTTTTAAAAAATTCTGCCTGGCATGTGTTATGGGTATTGTTTATGGGGAGCGCACGAACCCGGAACGCTGCAGTTGATACCCATTGCCCATGCCAGAACCCTCATGACATAAAAAAATATTTTTTTTGTATTGTTTTTCCCCTTTGGTTTTGATATTTATATTAGATTATACTTTTTTGCGAAGAAGTGTAAAATTTGTCTATGGGGGATTAATATTAATGAATAACATTGCTGAAACAAACGAGAACAACGAAATGAATGAAGAATTAGAAACTGCTGAAGAATTAGAGGCGTCTGTGGCTTCGGAACCTGTGATTACCGGAGAGGAAACCATGGAAGAATTAATGGGTATTTATGAAGAGAGTTTCAAGCGCTTCGAAGAGGGCCAGGTTGTAACCGGTACCATCATCGCCGTGGATAGAGACCACGTCCTGGTGGATGTGGGTTACAAGTCTGAAGGGCAGATCTCAATTCATGAGTTCAGAGACGAGGAAGGCAATGTCAATGTCAACCTGAATGATCGGGTTGAGGTAATGGTTGAAGTCTGGGACGAAGAAGAAGAAACCGTTATCCTCTCCAAGGAAAAGGCCGCCAAGGTTAAAGTGTGGGATGCCATCCGGGATATCTATGAAGAGGATGGAACCATTGAGGGTATTATCACAAGCCGTGTTAAGGGTGGATTTTCCGTTGATATCGGCCTGCCGGCATTCCTTCCCGGTTCCCAGGCAGATCTTCGACCCATCCGGAACATGGATGAAATGGTGGGTCAGACCTATACCTTTAAAGTACTTAAGTACAACAGGAAAAGAAGCAACATTGTTCTTTCACGACGGGTTATCCTTGAGAAAATACGTGAAGAAGCCAGGGCCAATACCCTCAGTTCCATTGAGAGTGGAAAGGTCATGGAAGGTGTTGTTAAAAATATTACGGAATATGGCGTTTTTGTTGATCTCGGCGGTGTTGACGGTCTCCTTCACATCACAGACATCTCCTGGGGCCGCGTAAAACATCCTTCAGAGTTGTTTTCAGTGGGTGACAACATCAATGTGAAAATTCTTTCCTACGATATGGAAAAAGAGCGGGTGTCTCTGGGTATGAAACAGCTGACACCTGATCCCTGGACCATGGCCCAGGAAAAATACCCTGTGGGTTCCAAGGTTCTAGGGAAGGTGGTCAGCCTCACCGATTATGGTGCCTTTGTGGAGCTTGAAGAGGGTGTTGAGGGTCTCATTCATGTGTCAGAGATGTCCTGGACCCGTAAGATACGTCATCCATCCAAGATGGTTTCTGTGGGTGAAGAGGTGGAGGCAGTTGTCCTTGATCTCAAACCAGACAACAGAAGAATTTCCCTTGGTATCAAACAGACCGTTGAGAATCCCTGGGAAGTCATCAGTGACAAGTACCCTGTAGGTACCGTCATTGAAGGAAAAATCAAAAATATCACAGATTTCGGTCTTTTCATCGGTATTGATGATGATATTGATGGTCTTGTCCATATCTCTGACATTTCCTGGACCAAACGCATCAAACATCCTTCTGAGGTTTACAAGAAGGGTGATGTAATTCAGGCCGTGGTCCTTGATATTGACAAGGGCAGTGAGCGTTTCTCCCTTGGCATCAAACAGACCCAGCCCGATCCCTGGGAAACTGTGGGACAGCGCTATGAAGTTGGTACTGAAATTTCTGGTGTCATCACCAACATCACCGATTTTGGTGTGTTTGTAGAACTTGAAGAGGGCATTGAAGGTCTTGTTCATGTGTCTGAAATCAGCAAGGAAAAGATCAAAACTCCTTCAGATCAGTTTAATGTGAGTGACAACATTACCGCACGGGTCATGAACATTAACAGCGATGAAAGGCGTATTGGGCTTTCCATTAAACGACTTGAGGAAGAGGCAGAAGAGGATATCATCCAGGACTTTGCCAAGAACATGAAGCCTACAACCTCTTCTTTTGGTGAGCTGCTTCGCAACAACCTTGAGGAGGCTGCCAAGTCTGAAGATAAATAATCTGTCCAGCAGATGGCAATTTTTTTTTCAAGATAGGTTGCCCTTTGACTGGATAATGATATCAGGCTGAAAATAGTGGGTCGGACACAGATGTATTTCTGTGTCCGGCCTTTTTTTTCATCCTCAACAAAATATAATTTTTTTTCATAAATGAGGCATTCCATGTTTTCCAGAAGACATCCTTTTTTATATTTTTGTCTTGTGGCGTTGACGGTGGCATCGGCAGCGCTGGTTCTCACCACGGGTCTGCTCGTGGGGGGAGGTGTTGTTCTTCAATCATCCCTTGGTGTCGGTCAGGGCGGGGCAGGGAATGTAGGCGTTGTGGAGATTTCCGGAATGATCGCCTCGTCAAAGCAAATCATAAATAATCTGAAAACCTTTCGGGAGGATTCTGACATAAAGGCCATTGTGCTGCGTATTGATTCACCGGGCGGTGGGGTGGGACCATCCCAGGAAATTTATCGGGAGGTGATGAAGACCCGATTGATTAAAAAGGTGGTGGCGTCCCTAGGTTCGGTTGCAGCTTCGGGGGGATATTATTCGGCATCTGCCTGTGACGGTATCATGGCAAATCCCGGTACCATCACCGGCAGCATCGGTGTCATCATGGAATATGCCAATTTCAAGGATATTATCAAGAAAATCGGTCTGACCCCGGTGGTGATCAAGAGTGGTGAATACAAAGATATGGGCTCACCCCTGCGGGATCTGGAAGATTCTGAAAAAAAGCTTCTCCAGGGAGTGGTGGATGAAATTCATTCCCAGTTTGTTAAAGATGTGGCCATGGGTCGTAATCTGGACGAAGAAAAAATGGCCACCCTTGCCGATGGCAGAATATTCACCGGTGCCAGAGCCCTGGATCTTCAGCTGGTTGATCGCCTGGGGAACTTTGGTGATGCCGTTGAATGGGCAGGTACATTGGCAGGTATTACCGGGGATGTGACACCGGTGTATCCATCAGAGGATGGCATGACCGTTATTAAAAAGGTGATAAGCTCTTTATTCAAAGATGCTGACATCACCGGCACCATAACGGATAATTTCGGGTTCATCGTCAATTAAAGACACCACGCTGGAAGCCGTTCCTGTGACGGGGCCACCGTCAATGACGGCATCAAGAAGAGGACCGAAAAAATCATGGAGCAGGGATGGATTTTCAAATATCTGGCCATCGGGGTCGGTGGCACTGGTACTCAATACCGGATGTCCCAGGCTTTTGGCAATGGCAAGGGAGATGGCGTTGTCCGGTACCCGGATGCCTGCGGTTTTTCGTTTGGTCAGCATGATTTTAGGCACCATCTTTGATCCCGGCAGGATAAAGGTAAATGGCCCTGGCAGCAGTCGTTTCATATTGCGGTAGGCAAAATTGGACACCTTGGCATATTCACTGATATGGGTAAGATCGGCACAGATGAAGCTGAAGGGCTGGGCTTTGTCCCGCTGTTTCAGGCGATAGACCTTTTCAATGGCCTTTTTGTTCATGATATCACAGCCGATACCATAAAAGGTGTCAGTGGGGTAGGCGATGAGGCCCCCCTGTTGGAGAATGCCCACAATTTTGTCGATTAGTCTGGGCTGGGGATTATCGGGATTTACGTTCAGCAGCATGATTTTATTCCATTCTCAGTTAAGACGGTTCTGGCCAAAGGGTGTTGTGGGGTTTGATATGATTCAGATCTGTTCGTCCATCCCATGGATTTGCTGGGTATGGCCACAGCACGGGCCTCTTATCACAGTTTGTGGGCCAATGGAATCAGGCTTGTCATCAAGTCCGATTTGCTCAAGCAGGTACCTGGCAATGGATATATGGAACACATTTTATATGGATAACAGGTTCAAACCACCGATACCTATATCGTTTATGGGGCAAAGCATCAAGAATTTTTTCGTGTTCAACCAGTGCCTGTGCGCAATGTTGGAAATGAGCAATTAAGAACAGGTCCGGTGTGTTTGGTCATGGGATTATCCGTTTGATTTGTCCTTTGTTTTTTGATATTAAAGCAGATTTACAAAAATGGGGCCACAGGCCACCACGGTTTTTAAATAATGGGTTCTGCTGGATTGCGGGATGTTTTTCGGCAGGGGGCAGATCGAGTTATTTCCGGCATGTTTTTAATGTCGGCCCCCCAGGCATTGTTCTGGGTGGCCGACATTAGAGCCATGTCAAATACATTAAACAAGTCGTGATTATAAAAAAATCCCACGGGAGGATGAAAATGGTGAATATTATAACAGAGGACGGATTGTCCTTTGATGATGTGCTGTTGTTGCCGGACTACTCTTCAATATTACCCGATGATGTTCAGACAAAGACCCGGTTGACCCGGACCCTTGATTTGAATATCCCCATTGTCAGTGCAGCCATGGACACCGTCACTGAAGCCCGGACTGCCATCAGCATGGCCCGGGCAGGGGGACTTGGGTTTATCCATAGAAACCTTTCCATTGACGAGCAGGTCCTGGAAGTGGACCGGGTAAAAAAATCGGAAAGTGGAATGATTGTGGACCCCATTGTCATTTCACCGGAAACATCCATTCAGGAAGTATTGACCATCATGGCCCGGTATCGTATCTCCGGTATTCCGGTCACCGAAGGTCCCAAGCTTGTGGGTATTGTAACCAATCGGGATTTACGATTTGAGACCCAGCTGGATAAACCGGCAAGGGATGTCATGACTAAAGAAAATCTGGTCACCGTTCCCGAAGGATGCTCCCTGGAAGAATCCAAGAAAATGCTTCACAAGCATCGCATTGAAAAGCTGCTGGTGGTGGACAGGGACGGTCGTCTCAAGGGCTTGATTACCATAAAGGATATTGAGAAAATTAAAAAATATCCAGATGCCTGCAAGGATGCCATGGGCAGACTCCGGGCCGGGGCTGCCATTGGTGTGGGATCTGACATGATGCAGCGCACCGAGGCCCTTATTCGGGCCGGAGTGGATGCCCTGGTGATTGATACCTCCCATGGACATTCCCAGAACGTTATGAGTGCTGTGGAAAAAATCAAACACAGCTTTCCCGAGGCCCAGGTGATTGCCGGTAATGTAGCCACGGCCAAAGGTGCCAAGGCGCTTATTGATGCCGGAGCCGATGGGGTTAAAATCGGTATTGGACCGGGATCCATCTGCACCACCCGTATTGTTGCCGGTGTGGGGGTTCCCCAGCTGTCGGCCATCATGAACTGCAAGGAAATTTCTGATCAGACCGGCGTTCCCATCATTGCAGACGGTGGTATCAAGTTTTCCGGTGACATAGCCAAAGCCATTGGTGCCGGTGCCCATTGTGTGATGCTTGGAAGCCTGCTTGCCGGTACCCATGAAAGTCCTGGTGAGATTGTGATTTTCCAGGGGAGAAAATATAAGGCCTACCGGGGCATGGGATCGGTTGAAGCCATGCGAAAGGGCAGCAGTGACCGCTATTACCAGCGGGATAGCTCCGAAGATGAGACCCTGGTGCCCGAAGGTATTGTGGGCAGAATTCCCTATAGAGGCACCATCAAAGAAAACATTGTACAGATGCTGGGAGGATTGAAAGCCGGTATGGGTTACATCGGTGCATTAACCGTTGATGACCTCCGTCAGAAGGCAAGTTTTGTCAGAATCAGCGCCGCAGGTCTCAAGGAAAGCCATGTTCATGATGTTATCATCACAAAAGAGGCACCCAACTACAGCATAGACAATATGAAGTAAAGCCCCTGTTTGCATCCCCACGGTCCCTGTGCCGTGGATTTTGTACTGAAACTGTTTATGTAATTTTTAATTGCATGGGGGTTGTGGGGATGTGTTCGCAGACATAAGGTGATTTCCGGCAAGCAACATACCCGATCCGTTTGTGTTTTTATGTATGTTTTTGTCCGGTAATCACCCCCTAGTCCTTGCCTCTTCTTTTAAGATCCATTCCAGGAGGACGGGGCAAGAATTGTCCAAGACAAAAAACGGGTCATCGAGTAACAGGATTTCCATCCCCATGACAAAATTCGCATCCGCATCAAAATTTTATCACCTTCATGTTCACACCGAGTATTCCCTGCTGGATGGGGCCATCCGCCTGGATGGCTTACTTCAGCGATGCCGGGACTTTGGCATGGATGCCGTTGCCATGACAGACCACGGTACCATGTTTGGTGCTGCACCTTTTAATGAAAAAGCGGCAAAGGCAGGTATCAGACCCATCCTTGGGTGTGAAATGTATGTGGCTCCCCGGACCATCGCCCATAAAACGGCCCAGGATAATAAAGGCCTGAATCATCTGGTACTCCTTGCCAAAGACCGGGAAGGTTATTCCAATCTGTGTAAACTGGCATCCAAGGCCCAGCTGGAGGGCTTCTATTATAAGCCCCGGGTGGACAAAGAACTTTTGAGTCGCTACAGCAAGGGACTCATTGCCATGTCCGCCTGCCTTAAGGGTGAGCTTGCCCAGCGGATTCTGGAAAAAAAAATAGAAGAGGCCGATGAGGCTGCCCGTTATTTTTTGAAAACCTTCGGGGAGGATAATTTTTTTCTGGAGGTTCAGTACAACGGCATGGCCATCCAGGAGACGGTGAACCAGGGGTTGCTGGACCTGGGCCAGCGGCTCTCCATTCCCATGGTGGCCACCAACGACTGTCACTATCTTTCCAAAAACGATGTCCGTGCCCATGAGGCCCTTTTGTGTATCCAGACCGGTGATACCTTGAGCAACGAGAACCGGTTCAAATTTGATTCCGATCAGCTTTATTTTAAATCTCCCCAGGAGATGATGGACTCCCTGGGGCAGTATCCCGGTGCCATCGAAAACACCTGTAAAATTGCGGCCCGGTGCCAGGTGGAGTTTGATGATAAAACCTATCATTTTCCCCGGTATGAAACTGGCACGAATGAAACGGTGGATCAGATTTTTGAACGTCAGGTGCGTGAGGGGTTTAAAAAACGCATGGCGGTTCTTAAGAAGAAGAACCCGGACATTGATGAAAAACTTTACCAGGAACGCCTGGATTACGAGATCGGCGTCATCCTGGATATGGGCTTTCCAGGCTATTTTCTCATTGTGGCGGATTTTATCAGATATTCCAATGAGAACGGTATCCCCGTGGGACCGGGCCGGGGTTCGGCGGCTGGCAGCATGGTGGCCTACTCCATGGAAATAACGGCTCTGGACCCCATAGAGCATGGCCTGATCTTTGAACGATTCTTAAATCCTGCACGTATCAGCATGCCTGATATTGATGTGGATTTTTGCATTGAAGGACGAGAGCAGGTCTATAAATATGTCATTGAGCGATATGGTGGTGGCGACTATGTGTCCCAGATCATCACCTTTGGAAAATTAAAGGCCAAGGCCGTTATCCGGGATGTGGGAAGGGCCCTTGGGATTCCCCTGCCCGAGGTGGATATCATTGCAAAGATGGTTCCCGATGGTGCTAAAAACCTGACCCAGGCCATGGAAGAGGTACCGGCTATTCCTGAAAAGGCCGATGATGACGAGGCCATCCGGGAGTTGCTGGATATTTCCCTGCTGCTGGAAGGATTACCCCGCCACGCCTCCACCCATGCCGCCGGGGTGGTGATTTCCGATAAACCCCTTGTGGAGTACCTGCCCCTTTACAAAGGAAAAGAGGGGGAAGTGGTCACCCAGTTTGACATGAATTATGTGGAGAAACTGGGTCTTGTCAAGTTTGACTTTCTGGGGCTTCGCAACCTGACCGTCATTAAAAATACCCTTACGCTGCTGGAAAAACAAAATAAACCCATTCCGGATCTTCTGGATCTGGATTTTTCAGATAAAGAAACCTATGCCCTGCTGGCACGGGCTGATACCACCGGGGTATTTCAGCTGGAAAGTTCGGGTATGAAAGAACTCATTGTCCGGCTGCAACCTGCCTGCTTCAGTGATATTGTGGCCCTGGTGGCCCTGTATCGACCAGGACCCTTGGACAGTGGCATGGCCGATTCCTATGTGGAAAGAAAGCATGGCCGGGAAGAGGTGGTATACCTGTTTCCAGAGCTTGAACCCATCCTGAAGGAAACCTACGGGGTAATTCTCTATCAGGAGCAGGTGATGAAAATTGCCGGGGTCCTGGCCAATTATTCCATGGCCGATGCAGACGGGCTTCGAAAAGCCATGGGTAAAAAAATTGCCGCCATGATGGAGGAGCACCGTGCCCTGTTTTTAAAGGGGGCCAAGGAAAATAACCTGTGTGAAAAAAAAGCAGCCGAGCTGTTTGATCTCATGGAAAAATTTGGTGGATATGGATTCAATAAATCTCACAGTGCCGCCTATGCCCTGATCTGTTTCCAGACGGCATTTCTGAAAGCTCATTATCCCAGGGAATACATGGCCGCCCTGATGACAAGTGAAATGAGCAACTCCGACAGTGTGGTCAAATACATGGAGGAGTGCCGGAACCAGTCCATTGAGGTGCTGCCCCCGGATGTAAATGAATCCGATGCTGTTTTCACCGTTACAAGCACGGCCATCCGCTTTGGCATGGCCGCCGTTAAAAATGTAGGATCTGCCGCCATTGATTCCATTGTGGAGGCCCGTGACAGTGGTGGCCCCTTTAAAAGCATCTTTGATTTTTGTGAACGGGTTGCCCTTGGCAAGGTAAACAAGCGAGTTCTGGAGGCTCTGATTAAATGTGGCGCCTTTGATTCCACCGGTGCCAGGCGCAGCCAGCTTATGGCCATTCTGGAGGATGCCCTGGATCATGGTAATCGTATCCAGCGGGAAAAAGCTGATTCCCAGATGGATCTGTTTGCTGACATGGAAGGTGGTGTTGCCGCACCTGCAAGTCTTCCCCGCATGCCCGACATTGAAGAATGGGACGCCAATGATCTTCTTGCCCTGGAAAAGGAGACCTTGGGCTTTTATATCACCGGCCATCCCCTGGAGAAATACCGAAAAATTCTGGCCACCTATGCCAACTACAACTCCACCACCATTCATGATGCCATGGATAATATGGGCGTGCGTGTTGGGGGAACCATTCGACCCTTGAAGGTATTGAAAACAAAAAAGGGAGATCTCATGGCCTTTGCGGCCCTGGAAGATATAACGGGCAGTGTGGAGGTGGTGGTGTTCCCCGAAGCCTATGCAGAATTTCATCAGCTGATTTCCGATGAGGTGCCGGTGATTGTCCAGGGACAGGTTCAGAAAAAAGAAAATGCCATCAAGCTCCTTGCCGATCGTATTGTGCCCATGGAAATGGCGGAAAAGGAGTGGACGTCCAGTATTTTAGTGCACCTTCATACCCGTGGTGCTGAAACGGATGTGCTTGAAAAACTCAAAACCATTGTGGATAGATATCCGGGGGAGTGCCCGGTGTATCTGTCCATCCATATAGATGGTGGATCCACTGTGGTGATGCAGCTTTCCGAAGCTGATCGCCTGGAACCGGCCCCGGGGCTTTTTAAGGATGTTACATCCCTTCTGGGACCAGATGCCATTGAATCGCGCTGTGCGCCTGTGAAAACCCGGGCAAAGAAGAAAAAGTGGTATCCCAGAAACGGGAATGGCCAAAATTGATGAGGTAATGAAACAAAAGAAAGGTAATATGATATGGGATGGCTTGGAAAAGTAGTGGGAGGGACCATCGGGTTCGCATTGGGTGGTCCCATTGGTGCTGTGGCAGGAGCTGCCTTTGGTCATACATTTGATAAAAAGGAAGAATTGTATCTTTCAGAAGGGGGGATGTCTCCCAATCTGTCCACGGATGAACAGGCCCAGATGACCTTTTTTGTGGCGGCATTTTCCATGCTGGCCAAGTTAACCAAGGCCGATGGCAAGGTGACTGATTCTGAAATTGCCTCCATTGAGGCCTTCATGACAAGGGATTTGAACCTCGATGCCGATGGTAGAAACAGTGCCGTGAATATTTTTCGTCAGGCCCTGAATTCCCCGGAAAGCTTTGATGCCTTTGCCCTGCAGTTTTACCGGGTATTTCACATGCAGCCCCGAATCATTGAGCTGATGATGGATGTGCTTTTTCGTGTATCCGTGGCCGATGGTGCCATCTCCTCCCAGGAGGAGGTACTTCTTCAATCAGCGGCAGGTATCTTTAATATCCATGCCATGGACTATGAAAAAATAAAGGCACGGTATGTAAAGACTGTGAACAAAGCCTATGCCGTGCTGAAATGTGATGAAAATGCCAGCAATGAGGAGCTTAAGAAAAGTTATCGAAAGCTGGTGTCTGAATACCATCCGGACAAGATCGCATCCAAGGGTCTGCCCGAGGAATTCACTGCCCTTGCCAGTGATAAGTTCCGGGAAATTCAGGAAGCCTGGGAAAGCGTTAAAACAGAACGGGGTATTTAGGTGTTACGATCAGGCCCGAGAATGGTAAGAGTATGGATCTAGGCTAAAATCAGGGAATACACGACACCCCTGCAAATTCAGGTTCGTGCAGGGGCAGCAAAATATCTGCCATATCCCGGACTTTAAGCATGATATCGTAGGCATCAAAGGCATTGACAAGGGTGCCAGGTGGAATGACTTCCATCTCCATTGCCCGGATCTCCCTGGGTGGATTAAAATTTTCTTTGATTACGCAAAATCCGGTAATGACCGCCTTGCCTTCTTCTGTATCTATGATCACACTCATTCCGCCATCGGTGTGTACCGGGGTGTGCATGCAGGTAATGCCCGGCACCACTTCAGTATCTTGTGTCATGATTCGTATCTGGCCGTTTTCCTCAACATCCTCGATGTAATCCTCCAGATATCGAAAATCAAGGGGGTGGGGATCATGGATTCGCTTAAGCTCTTTTTCATGGACATAAATGGCTGCATTGCTGCATTTATAATCATTTTCACAGTGATCGTTGTGCAGATGGGTGTGGATGATGATGTCGATGGATTCAGGGGTCAGACCGAACCGGGCAAGACCCGTTTCAAAGGTATATATTTTTCCACCAATGGCCTTTTCCCGCTCTTCGGACTGGATGGGACTCATCTCTCCGGTATCCACCAGGATGTTTTTGTCTCCCCCTTTGATGTACCAGCTGTAAATGGGTATTGTGTAAGGCTGCCCGGCACCGTGCTGGTAGGTCATCATGCTTTTGTCAAATACTTTTGTACCCATCACAATGGGATGAATGGTGTAGGATGTCATGCCGTTTTCTCCCATACCTGGGGTGTATAGTTTTCCGGCAGGTGGGCGGAGCCCTTGACGCAGGTCATGCCGGTTTCCTGGTGTACCTTGTCAATAATACTGTCAATGTTGTCGCAGAATCCACCCTGGGCATCCTCCCATTTTCCCTCTTTTTTACGGGCAAAGGTGCAGGTGACAAAATGGATGGACTCCACGCCTTTTGATTTCAGAATTTTTGCAAAGTTCACCACATTGTCTCCGGGGCACCTGCAGGTAAACACCCCTGCGGGAAAACAGCTGTCATCATACCTGGCAAACCCCTGTTTCTGATCCATCATGCATTTGAAGCAGCCGGTTAAAGGACAGCTGTTTTCATTTTTTTCACAGCGAATAAGGGCGGTTTTTGTCATAATGATACCTCCTTTTGGAATTCGGTAAAAAGTAAACTTTATCTGGCATCCTTCATTTCAGTCCAAAGTACTTTATGCTTTTAGAGCAATAGCCTACAAAATATAGGCTTGTTATGCCAGAAAGTATAAACTGGCAAATCAAGGATGCCCTTTATTACTACAGATTCGGCCCCGAAAAGCAGGTCGGTATGTCTCATTTCACTGCTGTACAATATGTCCGGAAAGCAAGTGTAAACCTGCGTCTTCCCGGATATGATCCAGCTGTATGGAAACCACCTTTTTTTTCAGATCATCGGGTCCATCCACCTGGATGGTGAGATAATTGCTGGTCACCGCCTTGAATTTTCCTGTGTTGGCATCTCTTTTTTCCTGGATAATCGCCTCCAGGGATCTGCCCACATGGCTTTTCTCAAAGGCCCGGGTTTTTTCTTCACCCAGGTTTCGCATGATGCGGCATCGTTCCCGGATGATATCCCGGGGCACCTTGTCCGGATAATCAAAGGCCGGGGTTCCCTCCCGGGGAGAGAAAGGAAACACATGAAGATGTGTGACAGGAAGGGACTCGATGAGATCAAAGGTGTTTTTAAAGGCGGCCTCGGTTTCTCCGGGGAACCCCTGGAGAATATCCACCCCAATGGCCGCACGGGGCATTTTATTTCGAATTTTTGTGACAAGATCGGCGAACAGGGCAGTGTCATAGGGCCGTTTCATGCGTGATAGAATGCCATCATCCCCGCTTTGCAGGGGGATATGAAAATGGTCGCAGAAGATGGGATTGTCTGCCATGAGATCAATGATGTTGTCCGTGAATTCCCGGGGCTCCACGGAACTCAGGCGAATGCGGTGAATGGGATTTTCTCGGACAATGCGCCGGAGAAGGGATTCCAGGGAACTTTTTTCCTTAAAATCAAGTCCATAGGCCCCGGTGTGAATGCCGGTGATGATGGCCTCTGCATACCCTGCCTGGTGCAGGGCACGGAGGTGGGACATCACCTCTTTTTGAGGCATGCTGCGGCTGCGACCCCGGGCATAGGGAACAATGCAGTAGGTGCAAAAGGCGTTACACCCATCCTGAATTTTCAGGTAGGCCCGGGTGTTGTCCCCGGTGACCGCCGGTGAAAAACAATAAAACTGTGTGTCCCGGCAGGCTGTAGATTCCGGATCTTTGAGGGCCTTAAGGCCCCCTTGAACCACGGAGATTTCCATGGGCCTGGAACTATGGATGTCTTTTTTCAGATTCCGGTGGGCAGGGCAGGGCTCCTGATCCAGATCCTGAAAGCCGGCAGATGCCAGGATGGCACCTGCAATGTTAAATTTGTTTTTATGGCCAATGACATGGTCCACCTCTTTGATTTTTCTGATTTCATGGGCCGCTGTCTGGGCATGACAGCCGGTGACAATGATTCTGGCCCGGGGGTTACCTCTGATGATGCTGCGGATTTCCTGGCGGGACTGCCGGGCAGCCCGGGCGGTTACGGCACAGGTGTTGATAATACACACGTCTGCCTTTTCGCTGTGGGGGGTGCTCATCCATCCATGGGCCGCCAGTTCCGATGCAATGCCGTCGGACTCATACTGGTTGACCTTGCATCCCAATGTGGTGATATAAAATAAATTCATTGAATAATTCCTGCCCCGATGACCCTGTCTTCCAGATAAAAAACAGCCACTTGACCTGGGGTGACGGCATGTTGCGGCTGATTAAATTCCACCTGAATGCCATGGCAACAGGGTGTCAGACGTGCGGTTTCTCCTTTGTGGCTGTATCGAATTCTGGCTTCAACGGTCATGGGTTCTTTAAGGGGGCTGGATAACAGCCAGTTCACCTGGTTTACAAAAAAATGCCTTTCCAGAAGATCTTCCTTGAAGCCCACCACCAGACGATTGTTTTTCATGTCGATTTTTTTGACATAATAGGGGGCCGGCCCCGGGCAGTTCAATCCCCGGCGCTGTCCTACGGTGTAGCGATGCAGACCATTGTGTTGTCCCACGATGGTGTCATCTGAGGTGACAATGGCACCGGGGGTAAAAGTATCTTTTTCGGCACGGGGGGCAATAAATTCGGCAAAGGAGGCTTCCTTGATAAAACAGATATCCTGACTTTCTTTTTTTTCAGGAGGGGTCAGTCCATTGGCCACAGCCAGAGCCACCACAGCCTGTTTGGTCATGTCTCCCAATGGAAATATTGTGTTTTTCAGCTGATCCCTTGTGAGCATGGCCAGAAAATAGGATTGTTCTTTGAGGATGTCCATGCCCCGGTGAAGGGCGGGGTTCCCCTCATCATCGCCTCGAATCCGGGCATAATGACCCGTTGCAATATGGGTGGCTCCATGTTGTTTTGCAGCCTTTACCAATGCGTCGAATTTGATGGTACGATTGCAAACAACACAGGGGTTGGGGGTCCGTCCGGAAAGATAGGTGGCAGTGAAGTAATTTACCACATGGGAGGTGAAGGCCGAAGACAGATCAACGGTGAAAATTTCCATGTCCAGCTGTCGGGAAAGGGCCGGGATATCAACTGGATGGGCTTCATACCCTGTGGTGAAATGGATACCAAACAGTTCACCCCGGTTCTTTTGCCGGAGCAGAAAGGCGGAAACAAGGGAGTCCACCCCCCCGCTCAGGGCAATGGCAATGGTTTTTTTCACTGGAACATTTCTTCGGTGTTTTTGGAGTAAAGACCCATGGCCCGGGTGGGACAGGTGACAATGCACAGCTCACACACGGTGCACTTGTCTTTATCATAGATGACTTCCATCTCCGGTCGTTTCACATAAAGGGCCTGGGTGGGACAAACGGCGGTGCAGGCACCGCAGTGGGTACATTTTGAGGTGTCCCGCCAGATTTCCTGTTCGGCGGAGCTGACCCGGACCCCTTGGTTTTTAAGGAATTTAACCCCTTTTTTGTAATTATCCCGGGTGCCGAAAATTTCAAGGACCATATACCCATCCTTACTGTTGGATACCTTGGCACCAAGGATGTTGAACAATAGATCATATTTCTTGGTCAGGTAACACACCACAGCTTTTTGTGCCACATCCGGTGGAAAATGAAGAATTAATATTTTAGAATACAAAGCAGTTCCTCCGCTTTTTTGAAATAATTTTTTGACAAAATCACAATTTAAGAAATATTATGGTTGCGGTCAAGGCTTATATTTGTACCCTGTGTTTGAAAGCTGGCAATTTGGATTTTAAATGGGAAATCTGGCATCCTTGATTTTATTCACAACGTACTTTTTCAGAGGCTCAAACCGTGAACAGATTTGCTTATTACATGTCCGGGTATGCGCTTAAGGCCTTCACCGGTTTTTCAAAAACCCGGGTGACCCTGCATGGCCAGGAAAATATACCCCGGGGTTCCATTATTTATACCGCCAATCATTTCACCCGCATTGAAACCATTTTTCTTCCCTATTATATTCATGAGATCACCAGAAAACCGGTGTGGTCACTTGCCGCAGCAGAGTTGTTCCAGGGGGGGCTTAAAGGCATCCTGGAAGCCATGGGGGCTGTGTCCACCAAGGATCCCCAGCGGGATTTTCTCATTGTAAAAGGGCTTTTATCCGGTGAGGCTGAATGTATTATTTTTCCGGAAGGACTCATGGTAAAGAACAAGAAAATCCTGGTGGATGAAGGATTTCATATTTACCAGGATGGTGAGTTTCAAAGACCCCACACCGGGGCTGCCACCCTGGCCCTTCGAACGGCCTTTTACCGGGAACGCCTTCGCAGGATGCAGTCCATAAACCCGAAAGAATACCAGCGGTTGTTGACAATCTATGATATAAAATCACCGGAGAGTGTACTTGAAAGTGAAACTTATATTGTACCAACGAATATCACCTACTACCCGGTTCGAGCCAAAGAGAATGTATTGAGTCGCATTGTCCAGAATATGATGGAGAATCCGTCCCCGCGCATGATGGAAGAACTGATGACCGAAGGCACCATGGTTTTTTCCGGCGTGGATGTGGACATTCGTTTTGGGAAGCCCATTGGTGTGAAGGATCTTTTTTTTAATGGTTTTGTGGAAAGTGATGTTACATCCAGAAGACCTGTGGAATTTTCCCCCCGTCTGAGTTCAAGTCATGTCATGCGTAAAGGCGCTCTTGGGCTCATGCATGAGTACATGTCCCGGGTATATGGTATGACAACCCTGAACTATGATCATATTTTTGCATCCCTGTTAAAATACCTGCCCGATGACGGCCGGGGCATTGATACCTACGATTTCCGATGTCGGGTTTTTCTGGCCACTGCCGCCTGCAATATGTCCCTGCATTGCCATTTTCACAAGAGCCTTTACAGCAATCAGGTACATATGCTCATTGATGATCGCTTTAATCGCTACGAGGATTTTATGCAGGTGGCCTGTGAGACGGGCATTATTGAGGTGAAGGGTGATAGAATATATAAAAATCACGCAAAATTTCTCACTCATTCAGAGTTCCACTCGGTGAGGATTGAAAACCCGGTATCTGTCATTGCCAATGAAGTAGAACCCCTTGTGGCGTTGCAGGATTATCTTCAGGCACTGGCATTGAAACCTGCAGGAGAGATTTTTAATCAGGTCCGGGAGCGAATTCTGGAAAAACATTTCAATGAATTTGAAACGGATTTCATGAAAACGGCATCAGCTGAGATTATCCGGGACAAACGCATGGGGCGTCCCCTGCTTCTTAAAGGCAAAGAAATGGAACTCGGTGTGGTGCTGCTCCATGATTATCTGTCATCCCCCGGAGAAATGGAAGGACTGGCAAGGAGCCTTAATGAAAAAGGGTTCACCGTTTATGTGCCACGGCTTAAAGGGCATGGCACATCCGTGGCGGATCTTGCCGGAATCACCTTTGAAGAATGGCTGGAATCCGCAGAGGAAGCACTGGTGGTGGTAAGACATCTCTGCCGGGCTTTTGCAGTGGGAGGGGTGGGTATCGGAGGACGTATTGCCATGTATCTGCAGGAAAAAGCATCGGACAGTATGGCCTTTTTTGCAGTGGCACCTCCCCTTCGCATGAAGGATTTTTCTGACGCCTTTGTGGCATCTCCGGGATTGTGGGATCAGATGATGAAGAAAGCAGGTATGAAATCCCATGACGGATCAACGGAGCAATATGCCCCTGCAAATCCCCGGGTGGCCTATGATAAAAATCCCGAGGCGGGAATGAAGCAGGTGGAAGCACTCATGGAGCAGATGGAGCCCCTTTTAAAGACCTTAAAGGCACCTGGGCTGATCGTCCAATCCCGGGAGAATTCCATGGTTGATGTGCGGGGCAGTGAAAAACTGTTCCGCAGTATGGGGTCGGAGATAAAGGAGTATTATCTGTTTGATACCAGACAGCATGGTCTGCCCTGGGGAGATCCCCAGGGCAGCGCACGAATGTTCGGGGCCATCATCAGATTTCTGATCACAGTGATGACCCCGGTCCATCCGGAAAAAATTTTTCCGGGTCCTTAGAGATGCTGGCTTATTCCATGGACCCGGAGAAATTCCAAGTAAAGGGATGATCAGGATTTCATCATGGTTGCCGGGTCAAGGAGAAAGGTTCTGTTTTCACTGTCTCCGTCCTTGAGCACAACAATTTCAATCTTATCATCCTGGGGATTCAGGAAAAGGGCTTTATCAAAACGCTCTTTGACCTTGTCCAGCTGGGGAGGAAATCCCTGGGGTGTCAGAGGTTCTTCTCGGTGGCTCTGGATGGAAAACCATGCGCTGATGGAAAAATCAGCGGTGAGGGTAGTCAGTTCATTGAGGAGATCTTCATTGTCATTGTCAAAATTAATGCCGTCAATGACCATCATGGCAGGCAGTTCCAGATTTTCTTTTTTCAGGGTGGTCAGGTACTCCCTGATGTTATCAGAAGAAAAGGACGCCTCATTGTAGCTGATGCCAAGTTTCCCTGTGTCAATGTCTTCCCACAGTCGATTGGCCTTGATGGGATCAATATAGCCGACACTGTCAATGAGGTTGGCATATCCCTCTTTGTATCTGATGTTTATTTTATCAATGGCTTCGTCAAGGCTGATATGAATGGTTTTTTTACCATCCAGCAGCCAGCACAGGGCAACCTGGACAAGGAACTGTGTTTTTCCAACACCGGCCCTTGAGACCACTGCACCGAAACGTCCACTTTCAAGATTCTCTTTACCCAGTATTTGAATGACCGGGCTTTTGGGGATGAGATCTTTTCTCAGCATTTTTTCCTCTCTTTTGTATTCATAAGAAATCCAGAATTGCCGGCGGGGGCCTTTCATCTGGATTTCATCGTTTATCATAACCGTGTTATGTGTATTGACAAGGTTTAAAAGTATTTTACATTTTTTGTTGAGGCAAATTCCCATTTCCAGGCAATTTCCTCCAAAGAGTGTAAAGTGCTTTTGAGCCTATATAAAGTTATGTCTAAGGATGTCTATTTTTTCTTCTTTTCCTCTTCTCTGGCTTTCATGATTTCTTCGGCCACAGACTGGGGTACCTGCTTATAGGTGGAAAATTCCATGGTGAACTGGGCCTTGCCCTGGGTGGCGGACCGAAGGATGGTGGAAAATCCGAACATTTCAGACAGGGGAACCTGGGATTCAATCACAGACATGACACCTTCTTCCTGGGAACCCTGGATGATGCCCCGGCGCTGGTTGATCAGGCCCATACAGGAACCCTGAAACTCATTTGGGGTTTCGATGACCACCTTCATGATAGGCTCATGGATAACCGGCTTTGCCTTCATGTACGCTTCCAGAAAACCACCCCTGGCAGCTGCCTGGAATGCCATTTCAGAGGAGTCAACCGCATGGAAGGCACCATCCACCAGAGTAACCTTTACGCCGGTAACGGGAAATTCCATCTTGGGACCTTTGGCCATGCAGGACAGAAATCCTTTTTCACATGAAGAAATAAACTGGGTGGGAATCCGACCACCGGTGACCTTGTTGGAAAATTCAAATTCTTCTTCACAGGGTTCCATGAAACCGGAAACCCGGCCATACTGACCGGAACCACCGGTCTGTTTTTTATGGGTATAGTTGTACTCGGCTTTGCGGGTGATGGTTTCCCGGTAGGCCACCCGTGGTTTACCGGTGATGACCTCTGCTTTGTATTCACGCTTCATGCGTTCAACATACACCTCTAAATGAAGCTCCCCCATGCCCTGGATGATAGTTTCGTTGGTTTCCTTGTCCACATAGGTTCTGAAGGTGGGATCTTCTTTTGTAAAACGGTTCAGGGCCTTGGACATGTTGATCTGGGATTTATTGTCCACCGGTTTAAGGGACAGGGAGATAACCGGTTCCATGATGTGCATGGAAATCATGGAGTAATTGATGCTTGGACTGACAAAGGTATCACCGGAGGCACAGTCAACACCAAACATGGCACCGATATGGCCTGCGGGGATTTCCTCAATATCTTCCATTTCAGAAGAATGCATGCGGATAAGACGTCCCACCTTCACCTTTCTGCCATCTCTGGAATTGATAACGGTGTCGCCCTTTTTAAGGCTGCCCTGGTACACACGGATATAGGTGAGCTGACCGTATTGACCGTCTTCAAGCTTGAAGCCAAGAGCCACGGTGGGTTTGTCAAAATCGCTTGAGAGGCTTACAGTTTCTTCGTTGTTGTCCAGATCTATAGCTTCATTTTGAATATCAATGGGGGCAGGCAAAAATTTGATGACGGCATCCAGAAGGGGTTGAACAGCCGTGTTCTTGTAAGCGGAACCCATGAAAACAGGTGTCATCTGTCGGGAGATGGTGCCCTTGCGAACGGCATCCACAATGAGTTCTTCGGTGATTTCTTTGTCTTCGAGGATGGCATCTGTCAGATCGTCTGAATACATGGATGCGGCATCAATCATAATTTCCCGTTTTTCCTGGGCTTCTTCAAGCAGATCTTCGGGAATTTCCTTAACGATTATATTTTCCCCATTGTCACCTTCAAAGTAATAGGCCTGCATGGTGATGAGGTCCACCACACCCTTGAGGCGGTCTTCAAGGCCGATGGGAATCTGCATGAGTACGGAGTTGTGTCCAAGTTTATCCCTGAGTTGTTTGGCCACCCGGTAGGGGTTTGCACCACTTCGATCGCATTTGTTCACAAAGGCGATGCAGGGAACCTGGTAACGTTTCATCTGCTGGTCAACGGTGATGGACTGGGACTGTACACCGGAAACAGAGCACAGAATCAGGACCACGCCGTCAAGTACCCTCAGGGAACGTTCCACCTCCACGGTGAAGTCAACATGGCCGGGGGTGTCAATGATGTTGACATCATTTTTTCTCCATTCACAATGGGTGGCGGCGGAGGCGATGGTGATACCTCGTTCCTTTTCAAGTTCCATGGAGTCCATGACGGCACCGGCACCATCCTTTCCTCTGACTTCATGGATTTGATGTATTCTGTCTGTATAAAACAAAATTCGTTCTGTAAGGGTTGTTTTACCTGAATCAATGTGGGCACTGATTCCGATATTTCTGACTCTTTTTAAATCCTTTAACATGATCACTAAGTCCTTTAACTGAAATTAATACACAATTCAGCTGTCACCATTGCCCGCCATGGGGAAATCCGGTGAAAATTGTCTGTGTTGCCTTAAATCGTTTTAATATTGATAAATGAAAGTTGCTCTGCTATTATCAGCTTTTTCAGGTACTGAAAGTACATTATAAAAAATTTTGTTATTATAGTTAAATTGGACGTTGAAGTCAATATAAAAAGGTACCTTTTGATTATCCATCTGTGATGGACTTTTGCCGAGGTGGGCATGCCTGCCATTTTTTAGGGTTGGGGTGATGTTTAAGGTGCCGGCTGATTTTGTGTTGCCTGCGGTGGCGTCTGAGATATAAAACGGGGTTATCGTGGACATGTTAATAAAGGGATTTGATGGGGACTGGAAAGCTCTGGTGGCCCGGGGGGCTGAGTCCATGGGGCTGACTCTTGATGATGCCCGGCTGGATGCCATGGCCTTCCATGGGGCGGAACTCATAAAGTGGAATAAAAAATTTAATATCACCGCCATCACTGAGCCCCATGACGTGGCGGTGAAACATTTTGTGGATGCTCTGGCTCTGGTACCCTTTGTCCCCCGGGAAGCCACCGTTATTGATGTGGGTTCCGGTGGGGGATTTCCAGGACTTCCCCTGAAAATGTGTCGACCAGATGTCCATTTGATCATGGTGGATGCCTCCCGGAAAAAAATCAGTTTTATCAACCATGTGATCCGCATGTCAGGATTAACCAATGCCGAGGCTATTCATTCCCGGGTGGAAGACCTGGGAAAAGACCCGGCATTTTCAGGCCGGTTTGATGTGGTTGTCTCCCGGGCATTTACAGCCCTCGGGCGTTTTGTGGATCTGGCCCTTCCGTTGCTGTCAGATGCGGGAACTGTGATTGCCATGAAGGGAAAGTTGTCCCATGGGGAGCTGGACAGTCTTGGGTCGTCTGATGTTCATATGGACGTGAATCGGTATCATTTGCCCTTTGGGGATCACCAGCGATCCATTGTGCAGGTACGTCCTCTTCCCAGGTAAAAGAACAAATAAAAAAAGGCCAACCTGATTCAGGTTAGCCTTAATATATATCTTCTGTACTGTGGCATATGGTAGCGGGGAGAGGATTCGAACCTCTGACCTTCGGGTTATGAGCCCGACGAGCTACCAGACTGCTCCACCCCGCAACACAAGTTTTTTATGCGTGTCTAACTGTAAAATGTTTTGTTGGTAGCGGGGAGAGGATTCGAACCTCTGACCTTCGGGTTATGAGCCCGACGAGCTACCAGACTGCTCCACCCCGCAACAACCCGATAAAGATAGAGTAAACCGGATCTCAAGTCAAGCCTTTTTTTGCTTTCAGGGCTTTTTTTGTTTTGTCGGAGAGTTTTTGGTCAGAAAATCGGCCGGTTATATATCCGGCAGGACCATCCAGAAACAGGTACAGGGTGTCATGGTGTATGATCAGCCCCGTAATTTGATTTTGAATGGTCTGGGAGATGCCTTTTTGTCTGCTCTTGACCCGAGTTATTCCATGGGCAGGAGGGTGGCCAGTTTTGCCTTGAGTTCATCATAATTTCTGGTGACATCCAGCTCGGGAAATTCTTTTATGACATTGGCCGGGGGGCAGAACAGGAATCCATGATCTGCGGCCTTTAACATGGCGGTGTCATTGTAGGAATCCCCAAAGGCAATGATTCTGTAATTTAATGATTTAAAAGCCTTGATGGCGTTTTTTTTCTGGTTGGCCTGTCTCAGGTTGTAATCACTGATGCTGCCATCCGGACCAATGGTCAGGCTGTGACACATCAGGGCCGGATAGTTGAGCTTTTTCATCAAGGGCCTTGCAAATTCTTCAAAGGTGTCGGATAAAATAATGATCTGATTCCTTTCCCGAATCCAGTTTAACGTCTCAAAGGCCCCGTCCAGGGGGTCCATGGTGGCAATGACATCTGTGATATCCTTGAGCTTCAGGCCATGGGCTGCCATAACAGAAAGTCTTTTCTGCATTAATACGTCATAATCAGAAATATCTCTGGTGGTGAGTTTTAATTGTTCAATGCCGGTTTTTTCGGCAACATTGATCCAGATTTCAGGGATGAAAACCCCTTCCAGATCCGAGCATATGAGATTCATCATTGTTTTTTATCCTACTGGTCGCTGTCTTTGTCTTCTATTCGAATGATTATCGGTCTTTCCGGTATGGAACTAAGGGCGGCAATGCCAGCCAGAGCGTTTTGAACATCTTCTTCCCTTGCAATGTGTGTGGTCATCACGATGGGAACGGTGCCACTGGATTTTCGGCCCTTTTGGTGAACGGACTTTATGCTTATGCCGTGATCGGCCAGTATGCCCGATACCCGGGACAATACTCCGGACTGGTCCAGGGCTGCCAGGCGGATGTAATACCCGGTATGAATATCGGTCACCGGTTTGACGGGAATAGTTTTTATGCTGGATAGAGGGTATCCCAGGATGGGCACCCGCTGTCCGCAACGGGAAATAATGTTGCGGGCAATGTCCACAATGTCACTGACAACGGCACTGGCCGTGGGCAGCATGCCGGCCCCGGCCCCGTAAAGCATGGTCTGACCTGTGGCATCCCCTTCAATGGTGATGGCGTTCATGGCCTTGTCCACATGGGCAAGGGGGTTGTCCAGGGGAATCATGGTTGGGTGTACCCTTGCCTCCACACAAGTGTCTTCATTTTTGCTGATGGCCAGCAGTTTAATGCAATAGCCAAATTCCCGTGCAAATTCAATGTCCATGGGGGTGATGTGGGTGATACCCTCCACATGGATATCTTCAAGGTTTATTTCCATGCCATAGGCCAGGGCCGCCAGAATGGCAAGCTTGTGGGCCGAGTCATGGCCTTCCACATCCAGAAAGGGGTCAGCCTCGGCATAGCCCTTTTCCTGGGCTGCCTTCAGAGCCTGATCAAAGGGACAGCCCTCCTTGGAAATTTTGGTCAGAATATAGTTGCAGGTACCGTTGAGGATGCCGGTGAAGGATTTAATGCGGTTGCCCACCAGGGATTCTCTGATGCTTTTAATCACGGGCATACAGCCCCCACAGCTGGCCTCAAAGGCATAATCCACCCCATGGGCAGTGGCGGTTTTGACAAGATCATTGCCATGGGCTGCAATGAGGGCTTTGTTGGCCGTCACCACATGTTTTTTATTTTCAAGGGCCTGTGTGGTAAATGTGCGGGCTATGTTTTTTCCGCCAATGAGTTCCACCACAATATCAAGATCCGGGTCGTTGATTACCCGGGATGCATCGGAAATAAAGACCCCGTCTTTAAAGGTGATGCCACGGGGGGTATGGGTATCTAAGTCTGCCACATATTTAAGGTTTATATCCACACCAGTACGAGATGTGAGCAATGCATGGTTTTCCATGAGGAGCTTTGCGACACCGGTTCCAACAACACCGCAGCCCAGTATGCCTACATTAATTTTATCCATTACAAAATCTCCTGAGGTTTTATTGTAACCCAAGGCTGATCCAGTTAGGCCACCGACACTGTAAAGGCGGTTGGTGGGGTGATCATGCCTGAAAAAACAAGTTTGTTGCGTGTAAATTCGCGGTCAATACGGAAAAGAAATACATGATATACGGACCGATGTCAAAAAGGTTTTGACAATTGGAGAGAATAAGTTTAAAATTTTTGACTTTAATTTAATCTATAACAGATGCAACAAAAATACATGTAATAAAACCTTTAGGAGTGAATCAGATGGGTGAGTCCATAACCTATGCCGATGCAGGCGTTGATATTGATAAAGCCAATGACCTTGTCAGCGTCATTAAAAAGCTTGCAAAATCCACACCAAGAACCGGTGTCATGGGAGAAATCGGTGGCTTTGGCGGCCTCTATTCCCTGAATTTATCTAACTGCTCCAATCCGGTGCTGGTCAGTTCCACAGATGGAGTGGGTACAAAGCTTAAAATTGCCTTTAAAATGGATCGACATGATACAATTGGTATTGATCTGGTGGCCATGTGTGTTAACGACATTGTGGTACAGGGGGCAAAACCGCTGTTCTTTCTTGACTATCTTGCCATGGGTGCCCTTGATAATAAAAAGGCAGCCAGTATCATTGAAGGCATTGCCAAGGGATGCTGTGAAGCACAGTGTGCCCTCATCGGTGGTGAAACCGCTGAAATGCCTGGAATGTATCAGGGGGGTGAGTATGATCTGTCAGGTTTTTCCGTGGGTATTGTAGACAATACAAAGATCATTGACGGTTCTGAGATTCGCAATGGCCACAAGTTAATCGGCATTGCCTCCAGCGGGGTTCACAGCAACGGATTTTCCCTGGTACGCAAAATCTGTTTTGATGCCTGTGGATACGAGGTGGATACTCACATCCCCGATCTTGGTAAAACCCTTGGCGAAGAACTTATAACCCCCACCCGGATTTATTGTACAACTTTGCTTGGGCTTGCCCGGGATCTGCCTGTGCATGGCCTTGCCCACATCACCGGTGGCGGCATTGATGAGAACATTATCCGGGTAATACCCGATGCCTGTAAGGTGAATATTTTTAAGGACAGCTGGGATATTCCACCGGTGTTTACCTTTCTGCAGAAAGCTGGAAATGTAACGGATCGGGAAATGCATCGTACCTTTAATAATGGCATAGGCATGATGGTCGTAGTACCGGAAAAAAATGCCCAGGAGGTACTTGATCGCCTCAGTGCCATGGATGAAAAGGCCTTCCTCATGGGTGAAGTGGCTTCAAGAGACGCCTCTGAACCCCAGGTTGAGTGGGTATAACCTCGGATATTATGCTAACTTTAGGTATTGAGTCCTCCTGTGATGAAACCGCAGCCGCCGTGGTGGAAGATGGATGTATTATTCGTTCTTCCGTTGTATCCACCCAGGTGGAGGTGCACCATAAATATGGTGGTGTTGTGCCGGAACTGGCATCACGCATGCACATGGAAGCCATATTTCCCGTTGTCAGCCAGGCCATTGAAACCGCTGGCATTTCCATGGATAACATTGACGGTGTGGCTGCCACCCGGGGACCGGGACTGGTGGGTGCTCTTTTAGTGGGTTTTTCCTTTGCCAAAGCCTTTGCCTGGGCCCGGGGGCTTCCCTGGACCGGGGTGAATCATCTTGAGGGCCATATCTATTCTGTTTTTTTGGGGAAAATGCCCCCCAAACCACCCTTTGTAATCCTTCTGGCGTCGGGTGGTCATACCAACATCTATCATGTTACCTCCGCCAATGATTTCCAATTGATGGGACAGACCCGGGATGATGCTGCGGGTGAAGCCTTCGATAAGGTGGCAAAGATGCTGGGGCTGGGATATCCCGGTGGGGCAGTCATTGAACAATTGGCCCAACAGGGCGACCCCGGTCGCATTCGGTTTCCCCGAAGCTATCTTGACAAAGAGGGATTTGATTTCAGTTTCAGCGGGTTGAAATCCGCCGTTGCCCGGCAGGTGCAATTATGGAAGGGAGATTTGACCCAGCAGGATGTGGCGGATATTGCCGCCTCCTTCCAGGCTGCGGTTCTTGATGTGCTTTCCTTTAAACTCATCCATGCTGCCATGGCAAAGGGGTGTACCTCTGTGGCCCTGGCTGGTGGTGTGGCAGCCAACACAGCCCTGGTCAGGCGGGTGGCAACGGATGCCACCGACAGGGGAATGACCCTTGCATTGCCTCCTGCATCCCTTTGTGGCGACAATGCCGCCATGATCGCTGCCCGGGGTTATCGACTTATTCAAGATGGGGTGTTTTGCCAGCTTGACCATGATGTGTTTTCCCGGACCCGTATATAGCGCAATCTCTTACCCCTCCCCAGGGTGGTGGCTCACCTTGTGACCAAGCCCGCAATCTCTTACCCCTTCCCGGTGTGATAATCCCTTCTCCACAAGAGTGCCAGTGTAATGATTATCTTGGCCTGCCGACACAACGAATATTGAAAATGCTGTCATGCCGCCCCCCGACGGGCAATGGGCCCGGACCGGAACTGTAGACAGCTCAATTGTTCGGTTCCTGTTGCCCATCGGGGGGGCGGCTCTGCTAAAGTTGCCTTGGAGGCTGACTTTTCATCCCTTCCCATTCACCGGCCACAGTGCCGGTTCCAGATACTGTCTCTTTGTGTTCAGAATCCTTCTCACCGATGTAATTCCATGTTTGTACATGGTTTCATCCCGGTCCAGGCATTTCCTTGTTTCCACAATGGCCGCTTCTATGTCAGGTCCACTGTGGCAGATCAGAAACATGTCAATGCGGGCCTTTAATATTCGCTGTACTGCGGTGGGGATATCGTATGTAATGGCTTTCATGTCAAGGTCATCGGTCATGACAAGACCATCGTATCCCAGCTGATCCCTTAAAAGCGTGCCTGCAATTTTAACGGACAGGCTTGCCGGCCACCGGGAATCCAGCCCGGTATAAAGGATATGAGACAGCATGATGCCTGAAACCCTTCCGTTTATGGCCGTTTGAAAGGGGATCAGATCCGTTTGCATCAGCTCCTCTTTGGGGGTTTCAAGTACCGGGAGATGGAGATGGGAATCCAGGGTGGTTCTGCCAATGCCGGGGAAATGCTTGGCCACGGCCATGATGCCCTGTGTCTGAAGGGCATTGATTACCCCCATGCCCAATGCGGCAACCGTATCCGGGCTTCCCAGGAATACACGCTGGTTCATGATGCCTTCAAATCCATGGGGAACGGTGTCCATAACCGGCGCAAGGTTCATGTTCAGGTGAAGTCCTTTCAAGAGGATTGCCATTTCTTTCCCAAACAGGGTGGCTTTTGCCGGGCTGGTAATGGCCGGTGTGCCCTCAAATTCCCTGAACATCGGTTTTTTGAGCCGGGCCACCTGTCCCCCTTCCTGATCAATGGCCACAAAAAGAGGTGGACAATTGCACCGGCGGGCAAAGACCTGGGCATTTTTACACAACCGGCTCACCTGTCCAGCATCTTCCACGTTCCGGGTAAAGAGTATGATGCCTCCCACCCGAAGATCATGTATGAGAAATTTGAGCTCATCATCCAGATCTGTGCCGTCAAAACCGGCCATGAGTCGTTGGCCTGCAAGTGTTTCAATGCTGATATTTATCTCTGTCATTATTTTTTTATCCCCTGGATGGAATCCTTGCGCTTTTAGTTGGCAGTTAATGGAGCTTGGGGGTTGGTTGCAGCAATCGGTCACCCGTCATATTAGGTGGGCCAACGGGGTCAGGCCATGTGGTATTAGATCCTGGGTTTTTATCAGGCTCTATGCTTTTTACAACCACCTGTGTTTCAAGGCAAACTTAAGAAAAAGTGCCAATAACGCAAGCCTGACCCCAGCCCAGAGTGGCCCATGCTGTGGGCAAGCTTTGAAATTGCAGGAATTTATCAAACCTTTGGTCACCCTTTACAAATGCTTAACCCGCTCCAGGGTAGCCGATGGTGGAATCAAACCTGGAATTGTCTTGACTTGTTTTATGTTCTGTTATTTAAATTCCCAATTGTATTTTGATGTCCTGATTCCGTCATCCCCATGAAAACGGGGTCGGGTTTGTTTTTTACATTCATTGATTCTGGAAAAATAAGGGCCATTTATACCATGGAAGTTAAAACATTCAAATCAGAACTGATATTGCTTCTTGCCGCCGCCATATGGGGCTTTGCCTTTGTGGCCCAGCGCCTGGGCATGGATCATGTGGGACCCTTTACCTACAATGGGATTCGATTTGCCCTTGGTGGTATTTCCCTGCTTCCGTTTTTACTGGTGGGGATAAAGCGCAAAAAAAACAAGCTGGTGGTGGTCTCGCCCCCTCCGGCGGTGGGATTGATTATTAAAAGTGGACTGGCTGCCGGTGTTGTCCTGTTTACCGGGGCATCCCTTCAGCAGGTGGGGCTGGTCCATACAACTGCGGGTAAGGCCGGGTTTATCACGGGACTTTATGTGGTGATTGTGCCCTTCATCGGGCTTTTATGGAAACAAAAGTCCAGTGCAGGTACCTGGATCGGCGCACTGCTTGCCGCCCTGGGACTCTATTTTTTGAGTATCACCCAGGAACTGACCGTTGAATATGGCGATTTCCTGGAGTTCCTGGGTGCGTTTTGCTTTGCCTGCCATGTGGTGATCATCGGCAGGGTAACCAACCGCATTGACACAGTTACCCTTTCCATTATTCAATGCAGTATCTGTTCTGCATTGAGTCTTTTGGTGGCGGTTGCCTTTGAAGAGATCGCCTGGCAGGGGATCAAGGCTGCGGCCCTTCCCATCTTTTACGGTGGTGTGTTTTCCGTTGGCATTGCCTATTCCCTTCAGATTTATGGGCAGAGGGGAAGTCATCCTGCCCATGCCGCCATTCTGCTTAGTCTGGAATCTGTCATCGCGGCTCTGGGGGGCTGGCTCATCCTCAATGAAGTACTGTCAGGCCGGGCATTGTTCGGCTGCGCTTTGATGATGGCGGGTATGCTCGTCTCCCAGCTTTACCCCTATGTTGTCAGGAACAATGCCAGGCGTTCCAGGATTAAGAAAAAGGCCAGTGTATAATGAAGGGGCCTCCTGCGGATCAATACTTCCCCTGTCCTGTGATCAGGGGATGGATTTAAGGGCAGCTTCCAGGGTTTTGGTTATTTTTTCGGAAATATCTGCCGTTTCTTTCAGACGGTCCGCCACATCTTTAAGGTTGGCAGCTTCGGCCTTTTGTGCCCAGCCCCGGTAGGTGTCAAGGTGACTGTTGTTGTGGGCAACCCAGTGGTTAAGCAAAGTGGAAAGCTTTTCTTCAAAACTCATTTCATGACCGCTTTCATGGGGGGATGTGTGGGAATGTCCATGATCGTGTGAGTGGTCATGGTCATGGGAGTGATCATGGTCATGTTGGTGGTGATCATGATCGTCGTGGTGATGATGGCTCATGGTAAGACTCCATTAATATATTTAGGTCGTTAACGGTTGTGGTTATGAGGAAAATCCGGGAAGTAGGCTTTAATGCCATGGTAAATCAGCATTCATGTTGCATTTTTACGTTCCCTAGGCCCATAGTCTGCAAATTTTTCCATAACCCGTTCCATCTCTTCATCTGACAGGATGACAGGTTTTCCGATGCACTCTGCCTGGTAGCAGATTCTGGCCACCAGTTCAATTTCTTCTGCGGTATTAAAGGCTGCCGTCAGATTTTTCCCCACTGCCACCAGGCCATGGTTGGCCAGAAGAACCGCGTTGTGGTTTTTTATGGTGGTGGCAACGTTGAATGCCAGCTCCGGTGTACCATAGGTGGCATAGGGGGCCAGAGGAACCTTTTTCCCGGCAAATCCCACCAGATAATGTACGGCGGGAATTTCCCTGTTCAGGCATGCAAAGGTGGTGGCATAGGTGGAGTGGGTGTGAACCACGGCGTTGACGTCCTCTCGCTTATCATACAATGCCGTATGAAACCCGAACTCGCTGGAAGGGCGGTTGCCGCCTGCCTTGCATGGGGTGCCGTCGGGGTGTAAAAGAACAATATCTTCGGGGCACAAAAGGGGGTACTCAATGCCGCTTGGTGTAATGGCGATGCATTGCTCCTGTCTGTTAAAGAAGCTGATATTTCCCCCGGAACCAGTGGTCAGACCGGCTTTAAGCATTTTATTGCCAAAGCTGATAATATCTTGTCGTTCTTTTAAAAGTCTCATGATCAAGAATTGATACACTGCATTTTAATGCATTGCAAGTACTTTTGCTACTTCCATGTATGTTATAAATGATGTTGTAAAATTACCCAAGTGTTGGTATTGAACACAAAACCCTCTTGGAAAGGAGACGTGTAAATGAGAATAACAGCATCTGTTAAGACTTTTTGTTTAATTACGTTGATAATGATACCATTGATTTGTTGTGATATATCCTGTGCTGAAACCGGTTATGTTTCTGATATGCTCATTTTGACGATGCGGGAAGGTCCTGGAAGTAATTTTAATGTTATCAGAACCTTAAGAAGTAACGCTCCCCTTGAGATTCTGGAAAAAGGCCAGACCCACTTCAAGGTCAGAACCATGGAAGGAGATCAGGGATGGGTTGAAAAACAGTACATCACCATGGAAAAGCCTAAACCCATGATCATTGAAGAACTCAATGGTAAAATAGCAGCCCTTGAAAAGGCATTGCAGGCAAGTGAAGCATCCGGTATGGCATCTGCTGAAGGGGTAAGCAAGGATGTTCAAAAATATAAAAAACACGCAGAGGGTCTCGGGGAATCACTTGAAAAAATTCAAGCAGAGAAAAAGGCCCTGCAGGAGGCCAATGATCGCCTGAATGCAACCGTTGAGCAGTTAAAGGCTTCCCTTGAGCAGTTGAGATCAAGTGTTGAGTCCGGAGAACTTGTGACGGAAAATGAGACCCTTAAAAAAAATGTGGAAATCTTAACTGGAAAGATAGCTTCCCTGACATCACCTGGTGATGATCCCCTTAAAACAGGGATGATCAAGTGGTTTGTTTCCGGTGCCGGAGTTCTGCTGGCCGGCTGGCTCATGGGTAAAAGTATGAGCAGCAGTAGAAAAAAATCAAGGGGACTTTTAGGATGATGACGGAGTTGGAACAGATATCTTTTTCCTTGAGCCTTCCCACAAAGATACACTTTGGCAGGGCAATGGCCCGAAACATTGGGCGTATTGCATCCGATCTTGGTGCCAGTGCCCTGGTAATTTCAGGCAATGACCCCTCCCGCATGAATGATATTCTTTCCTGCCTGGACCGGCATGAAATCCGTCACACCCTTTTTTCCCAGAGGGGAGAACCCACCATTGATGACATGGAACGGGGGGCTGTCCTGGCAGGGGAGCTGGGGGTGGATTTTGTGATTGCTGTGGGAGGGGGCAGTGTCATGGATGCAGGCAAAGCCATTGCCGCCCTTGCGGTTAATCCCGGTGCAGCCATGACATATCTTGAAATCATTGGTGAAGGCCAGCCGCTTACCTGTCCGTCTCTTCCCCTTGTGGTGGTGCCCACCACCGCCGGTACCGGAGCCGAGGTTACCTTTAATAGTGTCCTTGCCTCCCCGGAACACGGGGTAAAGGTAAGCCTGAGAAGCCCTTTCATGGCACCGGATGTGGCCATTGTAGACCCGGAGCTGACTCTGACCATGTCACCTTCTGTGACAGCAGCCTCGGGTATGGATGCTTTAACCCAGCTTATTGAAGCGTTTATCTCCAATGCTGCCAATTCCCTCACCGATGCCCTGTGCCGGGAGGGTATAAAACGGGTGGGGCGTTCCCTTAAGGTGGCCCATGACAGGGGAGATGATGTAACCGCCAGGGAAGACATGAGTCTTGCCGCACTTTTCAGCGGTATTGCCCTTGCCAATGCCAGACTTGGGGTGGTACACGCCATTGCCGGTCCCATGGGAGGAATGATTCCGGCTCCCCACGGGGTGATCTGCGCACAGCTTTTAGAGCCGTGCATGGCATTGAATCTGGCAGAAAGCCGCTTCCGACATGAAAATACCGTTGAAAAAAAACTTGGAGAGGTGGCAGCACTGTTGACGGGCAATACCGTATCCGGGGCCGGAGATGCCATTAAATGGATCAATGAAATGAAGGCCTGCCTCTCTTTACCCCCACTGTCCCATTATGGTCTGACGAAAGATCACTGCAAAAAATTAAGCACACAGGCATTGAAGTCCAGCAGCATGAAAGGCAACCCTTTTTTGTTGACCGAAGAAAAATTGCTGGCACTTTTGTGTCAACATGTATGATCCTTGTTCCCGGCTTCCCTGCATTTTTTTGTCAAATTAAATGCTGCCTTCGGATACATTTCCCTTTTTTCAACTTCTGTTCCAGGCAGGTCAATGTCCGGGCAGGTCAATGTTTTTTTTGACGGTGGAGGGAATCTTTCGTGGCATTTTAATAAGAAACTTGGTGCCGGTGTCCGGTGCGGATTTTACCTTGATTTCCCCGCTGTGCTGCTCAATTACCTTGTTTGTGATATAAAGCCCAAGGCCTGTGCCCTGTTTTCCCTTGGAGGAAAAAAAGATGGTAAATATATTTTTCAGGGTTGTGGCATTCATACCTTTGCCATTATCTTTTACCAGAAATATGATTTTGTCAGGCTTTATGCGACAATGAAAAAGGATGGTAAGAGGCGAGGGTTTATTTGCAGAAATGCAGGCATCTATGCTGTTTTCAAGGATGTTGATAAAAGCTGACTGCAGGCTTTTCTCATCGATTTCAAAGGTGTCGTCACGGGTTTCGCATTGAACGTCCACATGGAGTCTGATGTTGTGTTTTGTTGCAGCGGGCAAAATGGGCATCAAAACCTCATCAATAAAGTGCCTGGCAGAAACGGACTGCCACACCGGTCGTCTTGTTTTGGTATAATACAGAATATCAAGTACCAGTTTTTTTATCCTCTCGGTCATCTGGTTTGAGATATCAAGCCCTTCACTGATCCGGGTCATGTCCCCCTTTTTAAACCCCGTATTCAGCAGATACATTCCACTGTCCAGGCTGGTCAAAAGTCCCTTTATACCATGGGAGATGGAGCCGATCATCACCCCCAGAGAGGCAAGATGGTCCTCAAGGTGTCTCACCTCGGTGATATCGGTGAGCATGACAAGTACCTTATTTATATTCCCGGCCCCATCACGGATGGGTGCCGTCCAGGACAGCACAATGTGCTTAACGCCGTCCGAGGAGATGATTTCCGATTCCAGGGCGTGGTTCTGCCCATCTTCATAGGTTTGCTGCACGGGGCATTTTCGGCAGGGATCATCCCTGTTTTTGCAGATACCGAAACAGTACTCACCAATATGACTGCCGAAATAGTCATTAAATTTTCTGTTGGAATCGGTGATGAGGTAGTCCTTGTTCAAGGTGAAAATGAAACAGGGCACTTCGTCAAAGAGCTGCTGATATTTTTTTTCCGATATATTGTAACGGCTTTTGTAATATTCATTTTTAAACAGCAGGTCCTTTTGTATGCATATTCGGTCCATGGCCCTTTTTACATAGATGTCAAAGGTGGTGCTGTCCGCCGGAACCACCATGAAGTCGGCCACATCAACGCTCAGTGCGGTGATGCCCATGGAAATTTCCGAGGCAGACACCATGGCGATGATGATGGTGGGGCGCATGCCGGTGGTGAGTCTTTTTAAGATGTCAAAGCTGATGACATGGGTTCCGTTGAGGTACACAAAGAGGATCACCGGTCGTTGTTTGTGAGTCAGGGCTTCCAGCAGTTGTTCCGGAACCATAGTGACACATTCCGTATCTTGGTAGAAGTCTGAATTTTCAATGTCTATGGCATTTTCCGGACAGTTTACAATACGTATGCTTTTATTTATGGTTTGATTTTTCATCACAGGGTTGTTCCATGGTTTCTGGTTTCATCCCGGGGCAGAGCGGTGAGGCCGTTGATGGTGGCGGCCATGTGGCCTCCGCCAAATCCATTGTCTATGTTCACTACGGCAATGTTTGAACTGCAGGCATTGAGCATGGCCAGAAGGGCCGTCATTCCTCCAAAACTAGTGCCATAGCCCACACTGGTGGGAACGGCAATAACAGGTGCTTTTACCATCCCGGCCACCACACTTGGCAGTGCACCTTCCATGCCGGCCACTACCACGATGACTGCTGCCTGCTCAATGGTTTTCTGGTGGGCAAAGAGTCTGTGAATACCGGCAACACCCACATCAAATATGGTGGTCACCCGATTTCCCATGGCCCGGGCCGTTATGGCGGCTTCCTTGGCAACGGGGATATCTGATGTACCGGCGGAAATAACAAGAATTTCACCGCTGTTGCGTATTTTCGGAGGAATTTTTTGCAACTGAAGTATCCGGGCATCGGCATCATAGGTGGCTCCGGAAACATGTTTCATCACCTGGGAGGCTTTGTTTTTGCCAATGCGGGTAACCAGCACCACATTTTCAGACAGGGTCATGGCCTGGAGTATTTGGGTGATCTGAACGGCTGTTTTGCCCTGACCAAAAATAACTTCAGGAAATCCTTTTCTAAGGGATCTGTGGTGGTCAATGTGAGCGATGTCAATGTCTTCAAAGGCCAGGTGTTCCAGCTTTTGCCGTGCAGTGGCCGCAGAGAGTTCGCCTTCGGCCACCTGATTCAGAATTGTTTCAAGCATTTTGCCGTTCATATCATAATATCCTTGGGCAGTTAATGGTGTATCTCGCCTTTAAGGAGTTATGGAAGTTATTGATGGTTCCGTTAAAGCTCCCTGATGGCGATTGTTTTCTCGGGTTCTGGCATAAGGTCTGCCACTCTGGGGGGAGGCAGGGGTGTAAAATAAATATCTGGTACTCATACATCAAAGTAATGCAAAAACCAAGCAAGATCACCTGTGCTCTACCATTGCCCTTGATTCCATTAAAATTTTCAGTTTTCTTTGAACTTTTGACAAAATAGTGTAATTTCATATTCAGGCCTTGATCACAAGATCGGCCACTCCGGGGTGGGCTAAGGCTTGCGTTATTGGCACTTTTAGTAAATATATCGGTTTGGTAATGTAAATGTCTGGCCAGTGCCCCATATTTGCCATTCAGGAGGTAACCGAGGAGAAAAAATGTCCGTTGATAAAGACCTGCTCACCGCAATTTTATCCATTAACTGTGTAGATGACCTGGATTCTCTGTTTGAGGATCTTTTCACCCCGGGGGAGCTGGCCGATCTTTCCCTTCGCTGGAAACTACTCAAAGAACTTGATCAGGGTATGACCCAGCGAAAAATTGCCGAAAAATACGGCATCAGTCTGTGCAAAATCACCCGGGGATCTAAAATACTGAAAAATAAAAATTCCATGGTGCATCAATTGCTTAAAGATGTGAAGCATGAATAAAAAACTGGAATTCCCCACATCAGGTCTTTCAAGGGAAAATATCCGGTCATACATGCTGGAGAGTATTGAGCCTGCTGATATTGTTTCTGGCAGGGTTGTGGCTGTTAAATCAGGTGAGGGAAGGGATCTGGTTTCTACCAAGTAACGCACCCTGTCTGATTAATCGTCAAATCGGGAAAATGGGAATGCACCTGCAGGCATACAGCCATAGTTGAACATGGCGTCATCTACCGCATTCCCTACCATTTTCCGGCATGGCCTATGCCTTTTCCCTCATCTCCATGAGAACCACGGACACCTGTTTTTCAGGAGGGCCGACGGTCTGTTTTTTCATGCGGATCTGGTAGTGTTTTTCCATCTCCTGGATGAATTTGAGTGAGGTCTTTCTCATGCCTTCGGCAAGCAGAATCCTGCCGCCGGGTTTAAGATATTTTTGAAATAGAAAATAAAGACCGGGAAAGTCTGTTTCCTTGAATACCACCTCTGATCCAATGATATAATCAAATTTTCCCTGGACCATGGGCTGATTCCAGTCCAGTTTTGTGATGATGGCTGGGTCCATGTTGTTGAGCAGGGCATTGGCCCTGGCAAAGTTGATGGCATCTTCATTGTACTCGGTTATGGTGATGCGGTGTCCCATTCTATTCCCGCACAGGCCTGCCACCCCCATTCCGGCGCCGATTTCAAGAAGACGATGATCTGGGTTGACGGCCATGGTGCTTAAATGATTTGCCAGTACTGCGGTGGCTTCCCATATTTTTGACCACAGGGGAAAATCAGTGAAAAGATCATCCTGGTTGATAAAGGCATCAATTTTACGGGGGACAAAGAGTTGTAATTGATGGCTGCCCACGGAAAATGTGGTCAGCTCCACATCATATTGCTGCTTGAACTGCTCAATGGAAAACATGATCATCCTTATTCTTTGGATTTTGACATAGGGGTAGATTTAAATTAAAAACCCCCTGGAAAATATATTCCAGGGGGTTTGTTTAAACAAAGTTAATCTCCAGTGACATCATAAGGTTTCTTGTTCCTGCCTGGGGGTGAGCGTGTATGACCTTGTCTGCTAAATTTGGTGTCATACACGGTCAATCAGATGGAAATAAATCAAGAAAATCGCCACTATCAATGGGGTTTTATTTTTTTGGTTTGATTTCCACACGACGGTTCAAAGAGCGGCCAAAGTCGGTTTTATTGGTGGCCACCGGCTGGCTGAAACCATATCCTTCGCAGGTGATGCGACCGGCGCTGATGCCCTTGTTGACAAGGTAATCCTTGGCGGCATTGGCACGTTTGATGGACAGTTTCTTGTTGTAGGCAGCAGATCCCACATTGTCCGTGTGACCCATCAGAGTAACGGTCATGGCAGGATTTTTCTTTAAAATCGTCACAACTCCGTTGAGTTCTGCAAAGGCAGCCGGTTTGATGATAGCTTTATCAAAATCAAAGAGTAAAGATCCAAGTACCCAGCAGCCCTGGGCATTAACCTTTGCACCAAGCGGGGTTCCCGGGCATTTGTCCATATAATCATAGACGCCGTCTTTATCGGTGTCCAGGGGACAACCATTCTCGTCCACCACAACCCCTATGGGGGTGTCAGGACAAAGATCTTTATCGTCGGTTACGCCATCGTTATCGCTGTCTTTGGGTGCTGCAGGAGCAGCTTTTTTGGTGAGGAAAGCCTTTTTGACAAATGCGGCCATACCGGCACCTGACATGAGGGCATCACCCTGGTAGAAAGAACCGCACCCACCGATTTCGGCAAGTTTTTTCATCAGGTTCATGCCAGCTGCAGCATCTCCGATGAGGATAGGATAAATGCACAGAGATTTTCCAAACTTATCCTTAAGGGTCTGAATGGCGGCAGTGGCACTGCCTGCGGTTTGCAGACCATCACTGATTATGATCAGAGCTGTTTTGCCTTTTGTTTTGTCCAGGTCCATGCCAGCGGCGTTGATGGCTTTGGCCATGGGGGTAAAACCGCCGATATTATGGATTTTTTTCAGGCCGTTATCAAAATCGGCAGTGGAATAGTTTGCCATGCCATACTGGAGTATGGTGGACATGGACTTGTTGTTTCCAAAGGTCCGCAGTCCGGCATTCTGTCCCATTTCAGGAAGGGTCTGGTTCAATCTGGAAGCCAGGGCGGTGGCAAGGATATATTTTTCTGTTCCCTTGCATTTTTCTGTCATGGAGCTGGATGCATCCACCACAACAACAAAGTTTTTGACCTTTGCTTTGTAGTTGGCGGCATTTATTTTAACGGGTGTGAACGCTGGTGTTGATTTTGTGGGGCCCTGGGCGGCACAGCCGACCATGAACGCCATCGATACAAAAACGATAAGTCCCTTGATAATGCCTTTTCCCATGAAATTCCTCCTTTTGAAAATTTCCGGTTGTATTTCTTATTGTTCTGGGGGGGGAGAATGTTGACACCCTCCCAGGCTTTACATCCTGCCTGGTGGGTACCGGAGCAGGGTTATGCTTGCTCCGAATCCGTGTAATATGTGTAATTTAACTTTATGCTCCTGTTGTGTCAAGAATTTAATGGAGGAGCTGCATAAATAAAGGGGATTTCATGGATCTTGAAAAGGTTTTGCGCTTGCAGGGTGAATTTGATATATAGGATGGATTTTATCACATCCCTTCCAGCCAATGATCACAAACCAGCGTGACTGTTATGGTCCCGGGCGGTTGGCTTGATATCCTCTGTCACCGATGGAATTTTGTGTTGTCTGTAGTCGGTACGGTGAACGCACAATTAAAATAGAACTTTAAGGACAAATAAAAGTATGACCCGTAAAAAGAAAAAAATCGGATCTGACAATAAGGTCTGGCTATTTTTTACCTCAGTGAAACTGACGGTGTTTGTGTTGCTCATGCTTGCAGCAACCTCTGTCATCGGAACCTTGATTCCCCAAAATGCATCCGAAGCCTTTTATCATCAAAAATATGGCGAAGTCTTTTATGCTCTTTTCCGTGGATTAAACATCATTGACATGTACCACTCCTGGTGGTTTCTCCTGCTCATGGGACTTCTGGCCCTTAATATTATAGTCTGTTCCATTGACAGGCTTCAGCGCACCTGGAAGATTATCTTTCCTGCTAAAGTCTCTTTTAATCTGGATCGGTTCCGGGCCATGGACACAGCCTATAGATTTGATGTTGCAAAGGAGGCCGGAGCCATCCAAAAAGCCTGCCACAGTCTCATGGAAAGAACCATGGGTCCGGTGACGCTAAAAGAAACAGACGAGGGGGTTGCCCTTTTTTCAGAAAAGGGTCGCTGGACCCGCCTGGGGGTTTATGTGGTGCATCTGAGCATTCTTTTCATGCTTGCAGGTGCCGTGATTGGTGGCATCTGGGGGTTCAAGGGTTTTGTCAATATTGTGGAAGGTGAAGCCGCTGATACCATTGAAGCCAGGAAAGGCCAGCATGAACACATTCCCCTGGGGTTTTCCGTGCGATGCAATGATTTTGCTGTCAGTTTCTATGACACCGGTCAACCTAAAGAGTTTAAATCCAGTCTAACCATCATTGATGGCGGTAAAGAGATTCTTACAAGGGATATCATAGTCAATGATCCCCTGCGATACCGGGGAATCAGCTTTTATCAGTCCAGCTACGGCACGGCCTCGGCCAACAACGTCCATTTAAAGTATACCAGTAAGGACAGCGGGATGACCTACGAGCGTACACTGTCCTTTAACGAGGTGCTTACTCTTCCTGAATCCGGTGGAAAGCTGGTGGTGGATCGCTTTGTCAACGATTATCCGTTCCGGGGACATAACCTTGGGGAGGGATTTGTGGGGCGTATTATTTCGGACGCTGGTGCGGAAACTGACATTTTTATTTCGGTGAGATTCCCCACATTTGATAAGATGCGACAGGGGCAGTTTGCCTTTGAGGTGGATGGCTTTGACAAGCAATATTATACAGGCCTTCAGGTAAACAAGGACCCCGGGGTGTGGTATGTCTATCTGGGGTTCCTCCTCATGATTGCCGGTTGCTGGATCACCTTTTTCATGTCCCACCAGACCGGTTGCATTTACATTACCAGGGGCACAGGAAAGACCTGCTCAGTCATGGTGGCGGGAACCTCCCACCGAAACCCCCAGGGAATGAAGCTTAAAATTGAAAAACTTGCAGAAAAAATTAAGGATATTAAATGATGAACAGTTCCATGCTCTTGTCTATAGTCACATTTGTCTATGCCTTTGTTTCGGTACTTTACATCGGTGCCTGGACCTTTAAAAAAGAAATCATGGCAAAGGTGGGGTTGTATGTTCTCATTGCCGGTTTTGTGGGTAATACCCTTGGGATTCTGTTGCGATGGATTGAATCTTACCAGGTGGGATATGGCCATGCACCGTTTTCCAACATGTATGAATCCCTGGTTTTTTTCTCCTGGACCGTTGCCGCACTTTATATCTTTGTGGAATTTAAATACCGTGAACGTATAATCGGCGTATTTGCAACCCCTTTGATTTTCCTGGCCATTGCCTATGCCTCTTTGTCTCCCTCCATCGCGGACAGAATTACACCGCTTATCCCGGCCCTGAAAAGCAACTGGCTCATTGCCCATGTGATCACCTGTTTTCTGGGGTATGCAGGTTTTGCAGTGGCCTTTGGTTTCAGCATCATGTACCTTGTAAAACCCATGGATCCCAAGGCAGATGGGCTGGCAGCAAGGCTGCCATCCCTTGGGCTCATTGATGAATTGACCCATCAGATGGTCATGTTTGGTTTTCTGTTCCTTTCCATTGGCATCATCACCGGGGCGGTGTGGGCCAACTCTGCCTGGGGCACCTACTGGTCCTGGGACCCCAAAGAGACATGGTCGTTGATTACCTGGCTTATCTATGCCACCCTGCTTCATCTCAGAATGATGCGGGGTTGGAGCGGAAAACAGATTGCATGGGTCTCCATTGTGGGATTTATGGCGGTACTGTTTACCTATTTTGGTGTGAATCTGCTGCCCGGGCTACACAGTTATGCTTAGGATTTTATCTTGACAACAAATACAGTTCTTAATATAGATTAACGTTATTTGATCGGATGAAAAACTGTGGCTTGATCATAAGATGGGCCACTCATCATAAGTGTTGGGTCAACGGGGTCAGGCTTATGTTATTGACGTTATCGGCCACAGCCTGTGCAAAGGCTAAAGGCAACCATAATGCCAATAACGCGAGCCTGCCCCCCTTCCCAGGGAGACCCATATCATGATCAAGTCCGGAAACTGTTTTGTGGAAGTGACTGTGAAGCGGGTATGAAATACCTTTCACAGCGTAGATATGATGCTGGATGGATGTGTCATCCGGCACAACTGGTGTGTGTTGCATCAACAATTTAATTGATGGGGTTTTCATGAGCGAATTAGAAGAGAAAACTGAAAAAGGTTCTGCAGATGCCCTGGAGTTGGGCGGTTCTGAAGACCAGAAGGCAGAAGGGGATTCCGGCGTTGGAACAGGGGTCCTCTTTTTTATTGCAGCCTTTGCTGTCTGCTTTCTATCGGGGTGGTTGCTGTTTCCCAACCTGCTTTATTCAAAAAAAGAGCAACCCTTTAATTTTGATCATGCCTTGCATGTGTCGGAAATGGGCGGGTGTGAGTCCTGTCATTATTTCCGTGAAGATGGCAGTTTCGCAGGCCTTCCCAAGCTTTCCCAGTGTGTGGAGTGCCATGCCGAAGCCATGGGCGAAACAGAAGATGAAGCCATTTTCATTGCAGAGTATGTGGAAAAGGAAAAAGAGGTACCATGGCTGGTGTATTCTGAACAGCCGGACTGTGTCTTTTTCTCCCATTCGGCCCATGTTGTGGGTGCCCAGATGGATTGTGTTTCCTGTCATGGAAACATTGGTGAATCCACCACCTGTAAACCCTATGAAGAAAACCGGATCACCGGCTATAGCCGGGACATCTGGGGTAAAAACATCTGGGGATTTAAAAAGAACTCCTGGGACCGCATGAAAATGGATGACTGTGCAGAATGTCATGAAAAAGAAACAGGAAGCAAGGGCGCATGTTTTCAATGTCATAAATAGACAATTGCCTTTGCGTTGGAACGCTTTAAACTTTATTGAGGTATATAACCTATGAAAGTAGATAGAAGAAGCTTCTTGGGACTGGGACTTGGCGCAGCTGCTGGTGTGGCCGTATCTCCGGCAACCTGGAAACTTATGGATGATTCATCCATCTGGACCCAGAACTGGCCGTGGACCCCTGTTCCTACCGATGGAGAAGTGACATTTGAAAATACGGTGTGCAGTCTGTGCTCCGGCAACTGTGGGATCAGCGTCAGAAAAATAGATGGACGCCCGGTGAAAATAGAAGGGACTGAAGGGCACCCTGTCAATGGGGGGGGGTGTGCCTGCACGGGCTTTCTGCTCTGCAGTATCTGTATGATCCTTCCCGGATTCAATCTCCCCTGATTAAAATAGATGGTGCCTGGAAAAAAGCCACCTGGGACGAGGCTCTGGCCCATGCTGCAAAGGCCCTTGCTGCCATTCGAATGGCAGGCAAGTCCAATGCCATTGCCTGCGTCACCGGAAATGATCGGGGCACTGTTCCCGGTCTTTTTAAACGCCTGACCACCGTTCTTGGGTCCAATAACTACTACACCATGGATAGTATGGAAAAGACCTGGAGCGCCACATTTGATGCCGTCAACGGCGTCGATGCCGAGGTGGGATTTGATCTGCAAAACAGTGATCTGATTTTAAGCTTCGGCACCGGATTCATAGAGGGCTGGGGTGCACCCATATATAATTTCCACGTCAACGCCCAGAGAAAAACCAGTGGAGCTAAATTGATCCAGATCGAGCCCCGGCTGTCCAATACCGCCGCTGCCGCCGATCAATGGGTTCCGGCAAAACCTGGTACAGAAGCTGACCTTGCCCTTGCCATCTGCGGTATCCTGATCACCTCAGGACGCTATGATGCCCAGGGAGTTAAAGCGGACGACAAGTCCTTTGCAGCCTTTGCCACCATGGTAAAAGATACCTATGCCCCTGCCAAAGTGGCGCGGACCACCGGTATAGATGTTGGTGTCATTCAGGATCTGGCCATGGCCTTTGCAAATGCTGAAAAACCCCTTGCCATTGCAGGAAGGGGTCGGGGAGATACCGCCGGAAGCATGCGTGAATTTGCCGCCGTGTATGCCCTGAACTGCCTTGCCGGTAACATCAATGAACCGGGGGGCCTGTGGCTCATGGATAAAGATCCCGGTGAAGTATGGCCTGCCATTGAAATGGATGGCATGGCCACCGATGGTTTTGCCAAAGCCAGATTTTGTGAAAAAAATACCGTGGATGCTCTAATGGCCAAGGTGATGGCATCAAAAACAAGTCCGGTGGAGGCATTGCTTGTCTATAATGCCAACCCATGTCACACCTTGAAAAATGCAAAGGCAGTCACCGAAGCTGTAAAGAAAATTCCGCTGGTAATCAGTTTTTCTTCCTACATGGATGAAACCACCCAGCTTGCATCGGTGGTGCTTCCCAGCCACATGTTCCTTGAACGGCGTGAGGATGTTGTCCTCTTTAACACCCTTCCCCTGGATATCACCGCATTGTCCACTCCAATGATTAAACCCCTGTTTGATACCCGTCACCCCGGTGACAGCGTATTGTCCCTGGCAGGAGCCATGGGAGGCTCCGTTGCTGCAAGTTTTCCCTGGGAAGGGTATGATGCCTGCCTGGAAGCGGTGAAGGCCCCTGTGTGGGAGCACCTTTCCCAGGAGGGCGTTGTCATGAAAGACCCCGTTTCCCTGATCAAAGACCTTCCCCGGGTGGATTTCTCACTGCTTTTAAAGGATGCCGCTGCCATTGGGGCTGCAGGAGAAGAAAAATCGTATCCCCTGGTATTGATTCCCGTGGATAATATACGTTTGAGTCGTCAGGTGGCCGCCTCTCCCTTTGCCGTAAAAACTGTGTCAGACAAGGTACTTAAAGGGACCCACAGCTTTGTTGATGTAAACCCGGAAACCGCAGATGCCCTTGGTTTTTCCCAGGGAGATGATGTTGTTATCACAACTCCCGTGGCCAGTGCCAATGTGAAGGTGAATCTGTGTCACGGCATCATGCCTGGTGTGGTTGCCATGGCCCAGGGCCTTGGTCATGTCATGGCGGAAAACCGTTATGTCGGTGGTAAAGGTGTCAATGTAAATGAGCTTGTGGGGCCTGTCATGGATGCCATATCCGGTCTGGATGCCGCCTGGGGAATCCGGGCGAAGCTTTCCAGGGTCTGATGGGCATTTCTGAAGCAGATGTTTTCCAGGAAAATTTCCTGGACTAAAGTCATGGAAACCATTGACCCGGAAAACCGGGCGGTTTTCAACAAAAGATGTGGATAAATTGCTAAAGAGGTTCTGATGACACAACAAAATCACGGAAATGCGCATAAATTTGGAATGGTGATTGATCTGGACAAATGCACCGGCTGTGGGTCCTGCATGGTGGCGTGCATGTCTGAGAATAACGTTCCATTTAAAGAAGATGAATCAAATAAAAAAGACAGCATCACCTGGATGCGGGTGTACAAGCTGACCAATGAAAAACCCTTTCCCGACACCGATATCTGTTATCTGCCACGGCCCTGCATGCACTGTGGTGGCAAGGGTGATCATGGACACTCCCCATGTGTGTCAGTGTGTCCGGCCACGGCCACCGATTATGACCATGGCACAGGTATTGTCAGCCAGATTTATACCCGGTGTTTCGGGTGCAGGTACTGCATGGGAGCCTGTCCCTACCATGCCCGTTTTTTCAACTGGTGGGATCCCAAATGGCCAGAGGGCATGGAAGAGTATCTCAGCCCCGATGTCTCTCCCCGCATGCGGGGGGTTGTTGAAAAATGCAGCTTCTGCTTTCATCGTTACCAGGCTGCAAAGGACAAAGCCTATCTTGAAGAAAGGGAAACCGTTACCGAGGAAGAATATCAAACGGCGTGTACCCAGGCCTGTCCTGCCGGTGCCATCACCTTTGGAGATCTGAATAATCCCGATCATGCGGTTCATCAGCTGGTGAATCCCGATCCCCATCATTGTGGCCGCCCCAGAAACCCCAAGGCTTTCCGGCTTCTGGAACGTTTGCAGACCAATCCCAAGGTGTACTATATCTCCGAACGGGAATGGGTGCGTAAAGCCGGGGATAATTATCTTGACGGCGAATGGGAAAAGGCAAAGATGAAGCAAACCAAGGGTCATGAATAACCAACCATCAGTTAGGAGTAAATAGATATGGATTCTGCATTAATACCTAAGGGCGCAAACCGCTGTCCGTTCCCTGTGTTTGCCACCGGGATCGCGGTGGTTGGTGTTATCGTGCTGTGGGGCGTTTATGCCATGGGGCTGTGCTGGCTTAAAGGCTTGAACCAGACCAATATGAATGACTATTATGGATTTGCCCTGTGGATCTGGGCTGATCTTGCCGTCATTGCCATTGGCGGCGGGGCCTTTTTTACCGGCCTGTTGAAATATGTGTTTGGCATTGACGAATTGAAAAATATTATTAATCTGGCTGTGGTCATCGGGTTTATCTGCTACAGTTCTGCACTTCTCATCCTGGCCATTGATATTGGACAACCCCTTCGTGGCTGGTTTATTTTCTGGCATGCCAATGTGCACTCCATGCTCACCGAGGTGGCCTTCTGCCTGTCTCTTTATTTCAGTGTATTGACCATTGAGTTCATTCCACTGATTCTGGAGAACCGCCAGGTGGACAAGGTTCCCTTTTTTCATAACTTAAGCCATAACATGCATGGTGCCATGGCCGTTTTTGCTGCCACCGGTGCCTTTCTTTCCTGTTTCCATCAGGGATCCCTTGGTGGGGTTGCCGGTGTGCTCTACGGCAGACCCTTTGCCTTCCGGGAAGGACTTCTCATCTGGCCCTGGACCTTTTTTCTGTTTACCTGGTCCGCCGCTGCCTATGGGCCGTGTTTTACTTTGCTTGTGGCAAAGATGGTGGAGGGAATTACCCGGAAAAAGCTTGTCAAGGACAATGTCATCTATCTCCTGGCCAAAATTTCCGGCTGGATGATCACCACCTATATTGTGGCCAAGATCATTGACACCCTGTACTGGATTTTCGTGACTGCACCTTCCCTGGGATTTTCGGTGATGGATTTTTACACGGATAATGCCTTTTACGGCATCTGGATTCTCTTTGCTGAAATCGTTCTGGGTGGCATTGTGCCAGCGGTTATTCTCATAACTAAGAAGTATCGGGAAAATTCCAAACTGTTGCTTCTGGCCATTATCCTGGCCGTTCTGGGGGTTTGTCTCAATCGCTGGGTCATGGTGCTCCAGGTCATGGCAGTGCCGGTGATGAGTTTTGATACCTGGGCACTTTACATTCCGAGTTGGCAGGAAGTGGCCACCACTATTCTGCCCGTTGCCTATGGCGTTATTCTTCTGTCTCTGGCCTATCGGTATCTGCCGGTATTTCCCCAGGAGAAGGAATTATCTGCTGAGAAGTAAATTGAATTGACCCAGGGCGATTAATTGCCGGATAAAAATATAATTAAGCCTGTGCAGACTTTTTATTGTTATTTCTGTCAGGCTTTCCCCGTGGATAGTGGTTTCCATGTACGGGAAGGTCCAACCCGGAAGACAGATGAAAAAAACGCGCAGGCTGATTATTCTTTGACAAAAAAATTGCCTTAATACTATGAGGAGACATCAATATGTTGCCAAATTGCTTTGAATGGGCCTGGGATGCCGGTCATTTTCTTTTCTTTGGCGGAATGTGGTACACCATTATTATCCTGAGCCTTGGAATGACCTGGTGTATTTTTAAAACCATTATGGATACCATGGCAGGAAAAGGTGGTGGGGACCACCACTGATTTTGCCTGTGACATTTGCCTGCTGCTCTTAAACGTCATGAGAAAGTTCTTGCTGTTAACATCCAGTACCCAAAACTCAGCACCGTCTTTTTCATATAAACGATCATGTCCTGTCGGACACAACAAATATAGGGTCGTAGACGTGGAGCCAAATGGTATTATATATTATACCGCCGGCAATGGTCCCGGACCGGAACTGTAGACAGCTCAATTGTCCGGTTCCCATTGCCCATCGGGGGGGGCGGCTCTGCTGAAGTTGCCTTGGAGGCTGCCTTTTTATATAAAAAAAATTGATAAGGCCGCCATGCATTTTTTGATGCATGGCGGCCTTATTATTTTTCAAAAGTTTTTAATGTGGCGGTCTGATGTGTACCCTGCCTGGTGCCGGGATCAGAGGGTCCCCAGAAATTTCTTGCTGATTCTATCGTAATGAAAAGTTAAGAAATCTTTTTTCAGCTGCGCTGCTTTTCCGGAATCTTTCCGGGCCAGCACATCGGTTAAATCTTCCATTTCTCTGGAAATGAAATTCACCTCTTCTTTCCAGCCCCCCTTATCCATGGTAATGACCCACAGTCTCAGGGTCAGTTCATACAGTGACTGTGCCAGACGGTTCAGGACATTGTTTTTGGATGCAGAGTATAAAACCTGCCTGAAATCAGAATCGAGCTGTACCAGTTTCTTCTTATTTTTCTTTCCTTCCAGGTTTTTGCATGATATCTGTATTTTTCGTAATTCTTCCAGATGCTGTTCCGTTATTTCTTCTGCGGCAAGTTTTCCCAGAAGCCCTTCTATCTCTCCCCTGACCTGCAGTGCATTCATCATCTGCTGAAATTCCAGTTCGGTGACCATAGTGCCCATTCTGGGAAAAATTCTGATCAGATTTTCATGTTGAAGCTGATTGAGCACTTCTCGAAGTGGTGTACGGCTTACATCGAACTCTTTGCACAGTGTGTTTTCGTTAAGAATGGTACCGGGGGGGTACTCCAGAAAGAGTATCCGGGACTTTATGGTTTCATATATGGTTGTATTCATTAGAATGTCCTTGGGTTATCGGGGGATTAGTTAATACACCGGCCAAGGGCGCATTTCTATTTTCCCGGCATCATTATAGCCTTTCTATGGATTTGATTTTCAGGTCAGCGTGGTCAGGCTTGCATTATTGGCGTTATCGACCACAGCCTGTAAAAAGGCTATAAGCACCGATAATGCCAATAAAGCAACCTTGACTCCATCGCTGTAACATGGGCTACTGGTTCATCATTGATGATCCAGCGTGGTCAGGCTTATGCTATTGGAGGCTGAGGATCTTCTCAATCTCCAGTCGTTCGATAATAATTTGCATTTAAAGTGAATTCGGGCAAAAGTGTTAATAATACAAGCCTGATCCATCATAAAAATTGCTGAGATTGTTATCGATTCTTGTTAATCATATATAAATAAAAAATTCAATAGTCAATAATTAATGTTAAGACTGAAATACTTGTGGTATGAAAAGTTTTTATTGACACGTTCTGAAAAAGCAGATAGTAAATTCAATATACTAATTCGATTGTCCGGTTCTTGTTTTGAAAAGGGTGTTTTCTTAACAAGGGTATTTAAGGTTTAATGCTGCACTATCTGGGCTTTTTTAGTTTTTTAAGGTTGAGCAGGGTAAGTCGTCAAATCTACGACGTCTGATAAAAGCCTTCGCCTCCAATAACGCAAGTCCGGTAAAGACTTGGCTTGTTCATATAAATGTTTGGACAGTACCATCTATCCCCTTGATTTGGGGTTGCGTAACATACGAATGCAATGTGAGCAGACCAGAACTGGCGAAGATGGGGTGTCGGCCGAATATTTGCAGGCCCGAACCATTGGCCCACCGAAGATGATGGGGTGCACATTTTGTGATCAAGTCCTAACTTTGATATTATCCATTTCTTGTTGCCCCAGGAGATAACCGCGTTGATCTATAACCGTGTGAGGTCCCTGCATCGGCGATGAATACTTTTAGCGAATGGTTGTGAAATTATGGCACAATTAGAATTGAAAAATATTACTGTAAAATTTGGTGGACTTTCTGCTCTATCTGATTTGAGTTTTTGCATTAATTCCGGTGAAATAGTGGGTCTGATTGGTCCTAACGGCGCTGGAAAGACAACTGTTTTCAACGTGTTGACCGGGGTGTATCAGGCAACAAACGGAGATGTGCTGTTTGATGGAGAAAGTATTCTCGGGCATCGTCCCCATGAGATATTTTCCCGGGGGGTTGCCAGGACCTTTCAGAATATTCGTTTGTTTTCCAATATGACTGCAGTGGAGAATACCATGGTTGCAAGGCATTGCCGTTCCAGCAAGGGGATTGTCAGCGCCTTGTTCAGAAGTCGTTCCCAGAGGCAGGAAGAGCATGCCATTCGGCAAAGAGGTCAGCAGGCTCTTGACTTCATGGGGGTGGGTAAATTCGCAGACACGGTGGCATCAAATCTTCCCTATGGCTTGCAGCGACGACTTGAAATCGCAAGAGCCATTGCATCTGACCCCAAAGTTCTGCTTTTAGACGAACCCGCTGCCGGCATGAATCCTTCTGAGAGTTCGGAGCTGATGAAAGATATTTCGCGTATTTCAGATCTTGGTATTGAGGTGCTTTTGGTAGAGCATGATATGAAAGTGGTTATGGGCGTGTGTGACCGTATTATCTGCGTTGACCATGGCGTTAAGATTGCAGAAGGGACTTCCCAGGAAATTCAGAATGATCCAAAGGTAATTGAAGCGTATCTGGGGCAACCGGCTACATAATAACCCAACCTTTGACGATGACGGATCTGTCCGGGAGCTGCGTCTTAAATTGAAATGTTTATCAAAATCCCATGTGTTATTTGATAATAAAACGATTGGATCGGCCCTGCCTGCCTCTGAAGGTTGAGATAACAACAGAAACGATAAGGAGAATCAGGATGAGAAAGAAAAGCTTTGCACTGTTGATTTTAGGCATGATGGTGGTTCCTTTTATGTTAACCACGGCATCAGCCAAAACCCTGAACATTGGTTCCATGAGTCCCTTGACCGGTCCCTATGCATCAGATGGAACAGACATTAAAAATGGTGTCCTCACTGCCATTGAAGTGTTTGAAGAAGCAGGTGGCATACCGGGGTATGACAAGATTGAACTCCATGCCCAGGATACTGCATGTGATCCACGTCAGGCAGTTGCCGCTGCCAACAAGCTCATCAACCTGGAAGTGGCAGGTGTCATAGGTGCCTATTGCTCCTCTTCAACCATTCCGGCATCCACCACCCTTGATGAAGAAAATATTCCCATGATAACTCCAGCCTCCACCAATGAAAAAGTCACGGACAGGGGGCTTCCTTATATGTTTCGAATGTGCGGCAGGGACGATGACCAGGCTCCGGCCTCTGCACGGTTCATGAAAGAATCCCTCAACGCCAAGACGATTTTTATCGTGGATGATAAGACCACCTATTCCCAGGGTCTTGCCGACGGCGTGAAAAAAAGTTGTAACGAGCTGGGTATTAAAGTTGTGGCCCATGAGCATGTCAACCAGGGCGACAAGGATTTTTCCGCCATACTGACCATGGCCAAAGAAGCCGATGCCGACATTCTTTACATGTCTCTCCAAGGGTTTTCCCCGGGTTCCATGATGGCCATTCAGGCCAAACGGCTGGGTGTTAAATCCCAGATTGTTACCCAGGATGCCATGTTCCAGCCCAAATTCATGGAGGTGGCCAAGGATGCGGCTGAGGGTATTTACCTGACCTATGGATATACAGACCCCACCACACCGGAATACAAGGCATTTGAAGAGAGATATGTACCCAAGTATGGAGCTATTGCCGCCTATGCCACCTATGCCTATGATTCCGCCACAGCCCTGTTAAAAGCCATAAAGGCTGCCGGTTCCACGGATCCTGAGAAAATCAAGGCAGAACTGATGAAGATGGAATTTGCCGGGGTGTCCAAGCATGTGAAATTCCGGGCCAACGGTGATACCGGCTCTTCTTACATTGCCTTTAAAATCGTTGATGGCAAATTTGTTCCCTACTGGAGTCCTGAAAAAGGATTGCTGAAATAGACCATGCTCAATGAAATGCCCGCACCACCGATGTGGATGCGGGCACGTCGGGCATAGGCCCTATGATCTTGACCCCTTCCGGAAATAAAACCTTCTTTTTATAAAAAAGCAAATAATATGGAATATTTCATACAACAATTGATCAACGGGCTGACCCTTGGTGGTGTATATGCCCTGATTGCCTTGGGTTACACCATGGTTTACGGTGTTATTCAGCTGATTAACTTTGCCCATGGTGAATTTTTTGCCGCCGGTGGTTACATGGGGGTTATTCTTCTAAGTTATTTTGCCGGGTGCGGTTACATGGAAACCCATCCGGTTTTTTGCCTGACCGCCTCTTTTGCCCTTTCCATGGCATATTGCGCCTACCTGGCCATTGGTGTGGAAAAAATTGCCTATAAGCCCCTGAGAAAAGAGTCTCGACTGGCGGCATTGCTGTCGGCCCTGGGCATGTCCATTTTTCTTTCCAATGGATTGATGCTAACCCAGGGCGTGTATGACAAGGCCTATCCCAGTGAACTGTTCCAGGGAGGGGTTGACTTTGGTGGTATGGTCACCATCAGTTATCTTCAGATGCTGATAGTCTCCATCACCGGGGTTTTACTCATAGGGCTTAATATCCTTGTGTTTAAGACTAAAATTGGGATGGCCATGCGGGCCACGGCCCAGGATAAAACCATGTCTGCGCTGGTTGCCATCGGCAGTAACCGGATTATTTCTCTTACCTTTGCCATAGGGGCTGGCCTTGCGGCAGCGGCCGGCATCATGGTGGGCCTTTACTATGGCTCGGTGCGGTATGACATGGGCTTTGTTCCCGGGATTAAGGCCTTTGCGGCGGCGGTGCTGGGAGGTATCGGAAATATCACCGGTGCCATGGTGGGGGGATTGATTATCGGCATGGTGGAGATCTTTGGTGCCGGCTATCTTTCCGGAGAATACAAGGATGTGTTCGCATTTATCATATTAATTGCGGTGCTCTATTTTAAACCAACTGGAATTATGGGCGAGAATATCGATGATACAAGAGTTTAGACGAATCTGGAAGCAATATGCCATCGGCATGCTCTGGCTGCTGGGGCTTTTATGGCCTTTGCTGGGAATACATCCCGATGGCACCCTTACCTTTGGCAAAACCTTTTCGGTGTGGATCTATCTTCTGGCGGGGACATCGGGGTGCCTGCTTATCTATCTGGCCAACCATGGTGGACAGCTCAATTTTATTACCACCCCCGTTAAAGCCGTAAGAACACGCGTAATGGCACTGGCCACGCCCCTGCCCACATGGGTGTGGCTGCTTGTGGGCTTTGTGCTGGCCGTTATTTATCCCCAGCTCACCGGTCGTTATGCCACGGATGTGGCCATCAATGTTTTGCTTTACATCTGCCTGGGGCTGGGCCTTAATGTGGTTGTGGGGCTGGCTGGCATGCTGGATCTCGGGTACATCGCCTTTTACGGAGTGGGGGCTTATACCTATGCCATTCTCAATGTCACCTATGGGGTGGGGTTCTGGATCTGTCTGCCCCTTGCCGCCTGTTTTGCCTCCCTTGCCGGCTGTATTGTGGGATATCCGACCCTTCGCATGCGGGGGGATTATCTTGCCATCGTCACCCTGGGGTTTGGAGAAATTGTGCGCATTATTCTCAATAACTGGATGGACCTTACCAATGGTCCAAATGGTATTTTGGGTGTTAAGCCCATCTCCATTTTAATACCGGTATTTGAAAATGGATTCTCCTTTGAAATTTTCTGGGTGAAAAAGCTTCAGTTTTTTTATTATTTTGCCCTGGCTCTGGCCATTTTGACCATCATTGCCGTCCATCGACTCAATTTTTCTCGCATTGGAAGGGCCTGGGAGTCCATTCGTGAAGATGAAACTGCAGCCGAACTCATGGGTGTGAATACCTTTATTTATAAGCTTATGGCCTATGGCATGGGGGCCTTTTTTGCCGGGTTGGCCGGTGCCTTTTTTGCCGCCAGAATGCGGTTTGTCAGCCCTGAAAGTTTTACCTTCCTTGAGTCGGCCATGGTGCTTTGCATGGTGGTGCTCGGGGGAATGGGTTCCATTCCGGGTATCATGCTGGGGGTTCTTGCCCTCATTGCACTGCCTGAGGTTTTCCGGGGGCTTGAAGCCTATCGCATGCTCGTTTTTGGGGCCACCATGATTATCATGATGCTGTTCAGACCTGCTGGGCTGATACCTGCCAAACGTGTTGGAAAAAGATCTGAAGAGAAGGAGTAAACCATGTCGGCTGAACCCATTCTTGAATTGAAAAATGTCCATTCCGGTTATGGCACCATCAAAGCCCTCCGGGGGGTTTCACTTAAAGTATACCCCGGTGAGGTGGTTGCCATCATCGGTGCCAATGGTGCAGGGAAATCCACCACCCTCATGACGGTATGCGGCATTATCTCTACCACGGCCGGTGAAGTAGTATACAACGGCCGGATAATTAATAAAGTTGCCCCCGAAAAATTGCCCTCCCAGGGATTGTGTCAGGTACCTGAAGGACGTCGTATCTTTCCCCGGCTCACCGTGGAAGAAAATCTTATACTGGGAGCCTTTCACAGAAAAGATCAGACCGAAATTGATGATGATATTCAACATATGTACTCTCTTTTTCCCATTCTGGGAGAGCGGTGTAAACAACACGGTGGGACACTTTCCGGTGGAGAACAGCAGATGCTGGCCATTGCCCGGGCTCTGATGACAAAACCCAAGGTACTTCTGCTTGATGAACCATCCCTGGGGCTTGCCCCCATCATTATTCAACAGATTTTTCAAATTATTAAAGACATCAATGAAAAAGAGGGCACCACTATTTTACTGGTGGAACAGAATGCCAATCTGGCCCTCCAGGCAGCCACCAGGGGATATGTGCTGGAAACTGGAGTTATTACCCTGGAAGATAAGGCAGATGCGCTTTTACATAATCCGGAAATCCGGAAAGCTTATCTTGGAGAATAACCCTGACCTGGACAATAACCCTGAGTGTTTGGTTTTTTCAAACGCTTTGAGTTGAACTCAGGCCTGCAAATTTTCAATAACTCGGGGTGGGAAAGCCTGTCTACCCTTTAAATACCGGGTACTGTTCAAAAGGATTTCCTGAATGCCCGGGTTTATTGAAAACTTATTCAGGCCCGAAATAAGTTGTTTTTTTCATAATTAAAAGGTACGCTGGGACTTCATAAATAGTGATTGACTAAACATCCATTGAGGTTCTATGAAGTTCGAAAAATATCATATATCAAGTGCCATAAAAGATAATTTATCCCAACTGGGCTTTAATCGTCCTACGGATATTCAGTATAAATCCATCCCGGCCATTCAAAGAGGGGAAGACGTTCTGGCCATTGCCCAGACCGGCACCGGTAAAACAGCAGCCTTTGCCATCCCCATCATTGATAAAATCCATAAGGCAAAATCCAGCAAACGCTCCCTTGGTATTAAGTGTATTGTCATGGTTCCCACCCGTGAGCTTGCCATGCAGATCGGCAGGGTATTCAATGACATTGCTCGACACACCCGGGTGAAGGCCTTTGCCCTGTTTGGCGGGGTGGAACAGGATGCCCAGATCAAGAAGATTCAGAACGGCATTGATGTGCTTATCTCCACCCCGGGACGTATGTTTGACCTGATTCACCAGGGCCATATCCGGCTTGATAATATCCAGACCCTTGTGCTGGACGAAGCCGACCATATGCTTGATCTTGGCTTTATTGAGGATATCCGTGCTGTTAAAAAGAGGCTGTTGAGAAAACATCAGACGCTTTTTTTTTCTGCCACCATAAATGCTGAAATCAAAAAACTTGCCTTTTCCCAGGTCAAAACCTCGGCCATCCGCATTGAAATTTCTCCTGATGATCCCGTCTCCAGAAATGTCACCCACGGTGTGGTTTTTGTGGAAATGGATGACAAACGGTTTTTTCTTTCCCGCTTTATCAAGGAGCATCCCCAGAGTCGCATCATCGTTTTTGTCAGAACCCGTGTCCGGGCTGAAAGGGTGGAAAAGGCCCTGGCCCGTGAAGGTATCGCCTCGTGCAATATCCACGGGGGCAGAGAACAGGCCCTGCGCACGCATACCATGGATCAATTCAAGCGGGGAGAATTCAATGTGCTCATCGCAACGGATGTCTCTGCCCGGGGAATAGATGTGCCCAATGTGGACTATGTCATCAATTACGATCTTCCGGAAAAGAATGAAAACTATGTCCACCGGGTGGGTAGAACCGGTCGCGGGGTATCCAAGGGCATTGCGCTTTCCTTTTGCAGTGAGGGAGAAAAAGAGCGTCTCAGGGAAATTCAGGTTTTTTTGCAAAAAGATATTGATGTTATTCATCTCACCCGTAAGGAGTATGATACGGTGCTGGAAAAGCCTTTGGAAAATATGGATATCCAGGAAATGATAGAAAAAAATGAATCTTTTCTGAAAAATAAAAAGAAAAAAAGGAAGAACCGAAAATGATTCGAAAAATATTGTTCATGGTTCTGGTGGTGTGTATGGTCGGGGTGGTGTTTTCTGGCGTTTCTGCCCATGCCGCCGAAGGAAAAATTAATATTCGTTTCAGCACCTGGCATGTACCGGCCGGGGCTGATGTTCGGAAATTATGGATTCCCATGCTTGAGGAAATGAAAAAAAGAAGTGACGGCCGGATTACCTACACCATGTATGCAGGTGGTGCCCTGGGAAAGGGACCAGAGCACTATGATATTGTAAAAACCGGATTGTCTGACATGGGATATGCCACCCTGAGCTGGACTCCGGGACGGTTTCCCCTCACCGATGTCCTTTCTTCACCCATTGTCTGCCCTGCCAAATGGAAGGGGGTTGAGGCTGGCATGGCCATGCATGACAAGCTGCTGAAAGATGAATTTAAAGATGTCAAGGTGCTTCACATCAACAATTGTGTCATGGCCCATCTGTGGACAACCCGGAAGGTTACCTGTCTTGATGACCTTAAGGGAATGAAAATTAGAAGTCCCGGTGGCCTTCAGACCAAAGCCATTGAAGCCCTGGGAGCCACCCCCATATTCATGCCCCTTGGCGATGTGTATCTGTCCATGGAGACCGGCGTTATTGACGGAGTTGTCACCTGTCCGGCCCTTGTCAAGGCCTTCAAACTATATGAAGTGGCAAACTTTGCTGTGCCCACTTCCTTTGGCTGTGTGTCTGAAGGTCTTTTTGTGAATCAGAATTTCTGGAATAGAGTGCCGGCGGACCTTAAGCCCATCATTGAAGATGTCGGGCGGAATGCCTACCGCATTGCCGGGATATTTGACGAACACTGGTATGAGGATACCATGGCTGGATTTGAAGAAAAAGTTCAGATACTTCCCCTGGCCCCAGCTGAACAGAAACTCTGGGATGAAAAGTTAAGTACCATGCTGTCAGTCTGGGCATCGGAACTGGAGACAAAGGGTCTGCCTGCAAAAAAGGCATTGATGCAGTTTAAAGAGGAACTTGAAAAATTGGATGTTCATTTTGATGCCTGTCCCTACTGATGCCCGCCTGAATCTTTTCCTTGCCGGATGTAAAAAAAGAGTCCGTCAGCTCAACGCCTGGGCCCTTGTCGTGGGGATGGGCTGGGTGCTGATAATGATGTGTCTGACCACCCTGGATGTGGCCGGTCGGTATTTTTTTTCACGGCCTGTTCCCGGGGCCATTGAGATGAGCCAGTTTATGCTGGCAGTTTTTGGCATCCTGGGCATGGCCTATACCCATGGTATCGGAGCCAATGTCCGGGTCACTCTGTTCACCGGCAGATTGCCCCAACGTCCCATGTTATTGATAAAGGCTGTGACGGATCTGTTAAGCCTGCAGATTGTTTTCATGCTTGCCTGGTATGCAGGGTTCATGGCCGTGGAGGAGTTCACAGGCGGTACCACCACCGATACCCTTGCCATCCCCATTTATCCATTGTATATTTTGCTGGCAGTGGGGGCTTTTCTGCTGGCCCTTGAAATTTTGGTAGATTTCATGATCTGTCTTGTTGGGGCTGTAAGGGGCAGCCGGGGACAAATTTTCAATGATGCTGTAAAGGAGTAAGGTTTCGCCGCAATGGATCCTCACACCGTTGGATTGATGGGAATTGCTGTATTGTTTTTATTGCTTATGCTGGGAATGCCCATAGGGTTTGCCCTGGCATTTGTGGGATTCTGGGGAATCAGTTTCCTTACCGATATCTTCGTTGCCATGCCCGCCATGGTGAGATCTTTTTTTGGCACCTTTACCACCTACTCGTTCACAGTCATTCCCCTTTTTGTTATCATGGGGGAACTTGCTACGGTTTCCGGCCTCAGCCAGGGAATCTATGAGGTTGCAGATAAGTGGCTGCGGCGATTGCCGGGGGGGATGGCCATTGCCACCATCGGTGCCTGTTCCGGTTTTGCCGCCATCTGCGGCTCTTCGGTGGCCACGGCCGCTACCCTGGGGCGCGTGGCACTTCCTGAAATGAAAAAGTACAATTATGATATACACCTTGCCACGGGAAGTGTGGCGGCGGGGGGAACCCTTGGATTTTTAATCCCTCCCAGCATTGGCTTTGTGGTGTATGGAATTTTGACGGAGCAGTCCATTGGTAAACTGCTGATTTCAGGTTTTATACCCGGATTTCTTCTGGCATTGACCTATGTCCTGATCATTGTTTTATGGATAAAGCAGCGCCCCCAGGCAGCACCCAATAATCCCCAGCGGGTGTTATTTAAAGAGAAGGTTCTATCGCTTTTAAAGGTGTGGGAACTCATTGTGGTGTTTTTTCTTGTGATGGGTGGCATCTATTTTGGTTTTTTTACCCCCACCGAGGCAGGTGCCCTGGGGGCTTTTTTTCTGTTCGTGGTGACCCTTTTCAGAAAAAAACTCACATGGAAGGCCCTTGTGGCCGCCATGACTGTCACCACAAAGGTTTCGGTGATGATTTTTATTATCCTTGCCGGTGCCTATGTCTTCACCTATTTCATGGCCCTTACCATGATTCCCATGGAGCTTTCCATGTGGCTTGGCACAATGACCTTGTCCCGGTATTTCATCCTTGCGGTTATTTTGCTCATTTATCTTCTGCTTGGCTGTTTTCTGGATGCCACGGCCATGATGGTGCTCACCCTGCCGGTGATTTTCCCCACCATTGTGGAACTGGGATTTAATCCCATCTGGTTTGGAGTGATTTCAGTTCTCATGATGGAGGCAGGCTTGATCACACCGCCCCTGGGGTTAAATATTTTTATTATTTCCGGGGTGGCTCAAGTGCCCATGGAAGTTGTGTTCAAGGGGACATTCCCCTTTCTTCTGGCCATATTTGTAGTGGTGATTCTGGTTACGGTATTTCCCCAGATTGCCCTTTTCTTGTCAAACATCATGGGCTGATTACGTTCGGTCTGACAGCACCCAAAATATAGAACCTAAAACCCAGCACCTGCTCTTTCATAAAAACCCTCGCAAAAGGAGTTCCCCATGCCAAATTTCAGTTACTGGGCAGATGATTTTGTAGTAAAGAAGAAGACCACTGAAGAGGCCATTAAATTGATAAAATCGGGACACCGCGTGTTCATCGGTTCTTACTGCGGGGAACCCCAGGCCCTTGTCAAAGGCCTTGCCGATGCCCACAGGCGGCTAACTGACGTTGATATCGTCCGGCTCATGTCCCGGGAGATAACCCCCCTGACCCGCATCGCCGATGAGACCCTGGATAAAAGCATGAACATCCGTTCTATTTATTTGGGATCTGCACAATCAGAGGACTTGTCAAAGAACAAACGTTTTTATACCCCTGTGAATATGGCTGCCATTCCTGGCCTTTTCTCAAGCAGAAGGATTCCCATTGATGTGGCGCTGATCCAGGTGAGTCCCCCGGATGATTTTGGTTGGATGAGCCTGGGGGTCTCCGTTGATGTTACCCTTTCTGCGGCTCTGGCGGCAGATGTGGTTATCGTCCAGGTGAACAATAACATGCCCATGGTGCTGGGGGAGAGTTTCATCCATGTCAATGACGTGGATGCCATTGTGGAACATGACGAAGATTTGATGACGGTTTCTTCCTCGCCCCCCTCCGAAGAAGCCTTAAGTATCGGCCGCAATATTGCCCGCCTTATAGAAGACGGCTCTACACTGCAGATCGGTCTGGATGCCGCATCCCAGGCCACCACCCAGGCCCTGTCAAATAAAAAAAATCTGGGTATCCATTCCCAGTTCCTTACCGATGACATCATGCATCTTTACGCCATCGGGGTGGTTAACAATTATAAAAAAGGCTATAAAAATGGCAAACTGGTGGCCAGTTGCTCGGTGGGGAGTCAATCTCTTTATGAGTTTCTCCATCTAAATCCCGCCGTGGAATTCATGTCTTCAGAGTATGTCAACGACATTGATGTTATCGCCCGGCACAATAAAATGGTCTCCATGAATGTTGCCGTGGGGGTGGATCTGGCAGGACAGGTGAGCTGTGAAGCCCAGGCCCACACCCATTTTGCAGGGGTGTCCGGTATATCAGACTTTATTCGTGGAGCCAATCGATCCAAGGGGGGCAAATCCATTATAATGCTCAATTCCACTACGGAGGATGGCAGTGAAAGTCGCATTGTTCCCTTTATGCAAAATACGGTGATCACGGTTCCAAGGGAGGATGTCAGGTATGTGGTTACAGAGTATGGGGCGGTGAACCTGTTTGGAAAAAGTACCCAGGACAGAGCCATGGCACTCATCAGTATTGCCCACCCCAAGTTTCGGGATGATTTGTTAAGGAGCGCCAAGAAACTGGGAATGGTCGGCAAGGAAAGAATCCTCGGGGAATCTGTGTTCGGGGTCTATCCGGTGAAGCTTGAAGAGGTGCTCACCATCAAAGATCAGACCGTTACCTTTCGTCCGGCAAAGCTGGTGGATGAGAGAAGAATTCAGGAGCATTTTTATCACCTGGACAAAAAAGATGTGGTCTCCCGTTTTTTTAATGAAAGAACCCATTTTTTAAGGGATGATGTGGAGGTGATGAGCCAGATTGATTATAAGCGTAATCTGACCATCATTGCCCTTGTGGGAGAGATGGGTTTTGACACGGTGGTGGGCATTGGCAGTTATTATCTGGAGCCATCCACCAATATGGCAGAGGTGGCTTTTTCCGTCAGCCGGGATTACCAGAGTATGGGGCTTGGCCGTATACTAATCCGTAAATTGGCAGAAGCGGCCCGGGATCGGGGTATAAAGGGGCTTTTTGCCATCACCTCACCGGGGAACACCAAGATGGTTAAGCTGTTTAAGACCCTGCCGTATAAAACGACTTCTGAGTTGGACGAAGATATCCTTTTGAAATGCCTTTTTGATCAATAATGTGACAGTTCACCACTCTGGTCATCTGTTGGTGATGATGTAATGGGGGGGATTGGTCAGCTTCAAAACAAAAAAAGAGTTGCATCTTTTTGGGATGACAACTCTTTTTTTGTGGTGCCCAGGAACAGAATCGAACTGCTGACACGGGGATTTTCAGTCCCCTGCTCTACCGACTGAGCTACCTGGGCCCGTCAAAAACAATGCTGTTATAGTTTAATGACGTGTGGGTGTCAAGGTCTTTTTTGTCCAAGATCCCCAAAGTAATGCTGTACAAGGGTGCAGGCCGTCAAGGATGCCGTTTCGGCCCGCAGAATTCTTGTACCAAGGGAAAATGCTGAAAATCCGGCGTTACGGGCCTCTTCAATTTCATTTTCGGGAAAACCACCTTCCGGGCCGATGAGTATAATTATTTTTTGGGGAAGGGCCGTTGGGTCTGTGGTAATGCTGCCAAAGGGAACACAACCCTTTTCCCAGAAGGCAATTTTTTTATCATATTCCTGACTTAGATTGAGCAGTTCTTTAAAGGTTACTGGGGTATCAATTTGTGGCAGACGGCTTCTTTTGCATTGTTTCATGGCCTCCCGGGAGATTCGTTGCCATCTTTCCACCCGGGCTGCCAGTTTCCCCGGATCGGGCCGGGGAATGGACCTGTGGGCAAAAAAGGGAATCCATCGGGTGATCCCAAGTTCTGTGAGATGGCGAAGCACCATGTCCATTTTTTTGTCTTTGAGCATGCCCTGGGCCACGGTGATGGACACCGGGGATTCACCATGTAAAACAGTCCGGGATATCAGATCCAGAGTGACACCCTGGGAATCCATGGAAAGGATACGGGCCTCCCAGCATACACCCCTGCCATCGGCGAGTTCCACATGGTCTCCCGGGGACAGTCGAAGGACATGGGTCAGGTGTCTGGCATCCTGCCCCTGGATGATGGCTGTTTTTTCTTTGATGTCCTGTTTTCTTATATAAAATCTATGCATGGGACTTCCTTTTCGTTCCGGTTTGATTGACAGGGCTTGACACAAAAAGACGCCTTTGATATTTCAGTCGTGTCCGGGGTGAACAATAATTTTATTATGAGCTGGTGTCAACAGCTTGTCAGGAGATATTCATAGTGGACGTACAAGACCTTAAAATGGATGATATCCCAGAAATGGATGATGTCTTTGAAATGGATCCCGATGGTGAAATTATTGAACTGACCCAGGTCGTTGACGACGATGCCCTTCTTGACGATGTGATAGAGCTCACAGACCCGTTGACGGAGGATGTGCCCGATGGCTCCCCCCAGGAGATCATGGACCAGGACGGCGCTGCCTTTTCTGAAGCTGCCATCCGCAGTGTGCTTGAAAAAATAATTGATGAAAAATATGGCCATCGAATGGAAGCACTTTTTTCAGAAATGATCTATAAGGCGGTGGAGAAAGAAATGGAAAGAATTAAAAAATCTTTCTTAAGTGCCCTTGCAGAAAAACAAGGGCACTGAGCCCCCACCCCCAAGTGGAGCATGTTGTGACCAAGCCCAAACATAACAGGCGTGGCGTTATTTGTTTATGTGATCAGCAACCCCATGGTTTCAGCCCTGGCTGGGCAATGGGTTGTTTTACAAATGTGTTGGATTTTGAAGGGGAAAGACTATCTGTCCCCTTTTTTTATTAATATGTTTTTAGGAGTTAGTGTATGAGTTCTGATTCTCTTGACAAAGGATATGATCCTTCCGGAATTGAGGAAAAATGGTACAGCTACTGGGTGGAAAACGGTTTTTTCAAAGCCCGTGAAAAGAGTGATCAAAAGGCCTATGCCATTGTGATTCCTCCCCCGAATGTCACGGGGGTTCTCCACATGGGGCATGCCTTGAACAACACCGTGCAGGATATCATGTGTCGCCACAGAAGGCTTTGTGGGGACAACGTCCTCTGGATGCCGGGAACGGATCATGCCGGTATTGCCACCCAGAATGTTGTGGAGAAAAATCTTGCAAAAAAAGGGGTGACAAGGGATCAGCTCAAGAGAGAAGAATTTATCGAAGAGGTCTGGAAGTGGAAGGAACAATCCGGCGGGGCCATCATTAACCAGCTCAAACGTCTGGGTGCCTCCTGTGACTGGGACAGAGAGCGGTTCACCATGGATGAGGGCCTGTCCGATGCCGTCAGAAAGGTGTTTGTAAGACTTTACAAAGAAGAGCTCATCTACCAGGGCCTTTATATTATTAACTGGTGCCCCCGGTGTAAAACTGCCCTGTCCGACCTTGAAGTGGACCATGAAGAACAGGACAGCTTTCTCTATCACATCCGATATCCCTTTGAAAATGGCAAAGGAGGGCTGGTGGTTGCCACCACCCGGCCAGAAACCATGTTTGGAGATACCGCTGTGGCACTTAATCCCACAGATGAACGATATCTGGACTTGACCGAAGAGAAGGTGTGCTTGCCCCTCACCGACCGTAAAATCCCCATCATCCGGGATGATTATGTGGACACCACCTTTGGCACCGGTGCCTTAAAGGTGACCCCTGCCCATGATCCCAATGATTTTCACATTGGCCACCGCCATGCCTTGGAAAGTATCAAGGTCATTGACGATGACGGCAACATGACTGACGAGGCCGGACGTTTTAAGGGGCTTGACCGTTTTCAGTGCCGTAAAGAGGCCCTGGCAGCACTGGAGGCAGAGGGCCTTCTGGTGAAAAAAGAACCTCTGAAAAATTCTGTGGGTCACTGTTATCGATGTAAGTGTGTGGTGGAGCCTTCCCTTTCCAAGCAGTGGTTTGTAAAGGTGGGACCCCTGGCCAAAGAGGCAAGCGATGCCGTAAGGGATGGCAGAACCCGTATTATACCTGAAAACTGGTCCAAAACCTATTTTGAATGGATGGACAATATCCAGGACTGGTGCATCTCCCGTCAGATCTGGTGGGGACATCGTATTCCGGTGTGGACGTGCCAGAGTTGCGGTAAAATTATGGTGGAAGAAATTGATCCAACGGCCTGTGACAGCTGTGGTTCTGAGAAACTTGCCCAGGAAACCGATGTTCTGGACACCTGGTTCAGCAGTGCCCTGTGGCCCTTTTCCACCATGGGATGGCCGGAAAACACCGAACTGTTAAAAAGCTTTTATCCCACCAATGCGCTGGTTACCGGATTTGATATCCTGTTTTTCTGGGTGGCCAGAATGATGATGATGGGAATTCATTTCATGGATGAGGTTCCCTTTAAAGATGTGTACATCCATGCCCTGGTTCGGGATGAGCATGGCAAGAAAATGAGTAAATCCAAGGGCAATGTTATTGATCCTTTGAAGGTGATTGATCAATATGGTGCCGATGCCTTCCGGTTCACTCTGGCAGCCTTTGCCGCCCAGGGACGGGATGTAAAAATGTCCGAAGACCGGGTGGAGGGCTATCGTAATTTTGTCAATAAGCTGTGGAACGCGGCACGGTTTACCCTGATGCATCTGGAAAAAGGGGAGGGTGAAATGGATGTTAAGCAGTTTGCCGCCCCGGAAAAATGGATTCTGTCCCGGGTTACAGCCACTGCCCTTGAGGTGCATGAGTCCATTGAAACATTCAAGTTCAATGAAGCGGCCAGCGCCGTTTATCAGTTCACCTGGCATGAGTTCTGTGACTGGTATGTGGAAACGGCCAAGCCTGCCCTTTACGGCAAGGAAGGAGAAAAGCGATGCCGTGCAGTCAAGGCCGTAATCACCGAGGTATTAAAAAATACTCTGATAATGCTGCATCCCTTCATGCCCTTTGTCACAGAAGAAATCTGGGATAAACTGCCCACTACAAAGGGTTCCATCATGTCCGCCCGGTTCCCGGGTATTGATGTAGATGCCCTGCTGGTCCGGGATGAAACGGTCGAAGGGGACATGGCCCATGTGTTCGGGGTGATTTCCGGTATTCGAAATATCCGAAGCACCATGAACATCCCCCCCTCCATGGAGCTTGGGGTGAACATGCAGACTCAGGATGCCCATGAACGACGCATCATTGAAGAAAACCATGCCATGATTGAAAATCTGGCCCGGCTCAATCGTCTTGAGGTGACGGATTCAGGTGATGCCCCACCATCCTCGGCCACAGCTGTGGTTAACGGTACGTCCATCTATGTGTCTCTGATGGGGGTTATTGATTTTGCCAAGGAGGCGGCCCGCCTTGAAGCCGAAATTGCCAAGGTAACCAAAGAGCTGGTTGCCGTGTCCAAACGACTTAACAATGAAAGTTTTCTTGAAAAAGCCCCGGAAGAGGTTGTGGACAAGGTAAAGACTATTCAGCAGGGTCTGGAAGAAAAAAATGATAAACTTAAGGAAAACCTTGAGCGTATTAATAAAATAGCCGGATAAATATCTGGAGGACTGGCAGGGTTGCAGCAATTGCATATCCCTGCCCGTTTTTTTAAATGAAAAACAGGGACATGTCTGCCGGGTATGATAATTTTCCCAAATTCATTACCCCATATTTTCCTGATCGTCCTGATCCGGGGTGCTTTTATATGACATTGGCATGATCCAGGCATTTTCCGCCAGGATATCAGAGTCACTGGAATTTTACAGTACCGTTCATCTTTCTTGACACAATGTCATTGTACTGCTAGAACTGAAAGTTGATTTACAACACTTGAGTTAGCAATAAATTCTTTTTTTTATTGATTCTGTATATGTTTCCCTATGTCTTTGATCCAATGATATCAACATTTTGTTTGAGGTTAATTTGTCTGTAAAGATAGAAAATATTAGAAATTTCAGTATTATTGCCCACATTGACCATGGGAAGTCCACCCTGTCCGATCGCCTGATTCAGCTGTCAGAGATTATTGCCGATCGTGATTTCAAGGATCAGATCCTGGACTCCATGGACATCGAAAGGGAACGGGGAATCACCATTAAAAGCCAGACGGTGAGTCTGCCTTACAAGGCTGCCGATGGCAAATCCTATTTGTTGAATCTCATCGATACCCCCGGCCATGTGGATTTCTCCTATGAGGTATCCCGGGCACTGGCCTCCTGTGAAGGGGCTTTTCTGCTGGTGGATGCCAGTCAGGGTGTGGAGGCCCAGACCCTGGCCAATATTTATCTGGCCATGGAACATAATCTGGAAATTGTGCCGGTGATCAATAAAATTGACCTGCCATCTGCGGAGATTCAGTGGGCAAAGGATCAGATTGATGAAGATCTGGGTCTTGACGGAGAGACAGCCCTGCAGGTGTCCGCTAAAACAGGGCAGGGTGTGGAAGCCGTTTTTGAGGCTGCAGTAAATCTCATGCCTCCTCCCACTGGTGATCCGGCAGCCCCCTTGCAGGCATTGATATTTGATTCCCATTACGACCCTTACCGGGGTACCATTGTCCATGTGCGGGTTTTTCAAGGTACTATAAAGCGGGGAGATAAAATTGAGTTTCTGTCCAACAACTCCCGGTACAAGGTGGAAGAGGTGGGACTATTCCAGATTCTGAGAAAATCTATGGATAAGCTGGAGGCAGGGCAGGTGGGTTATATCATCGCCGGTATCAAGACCATCTGTGATGTGAGCTGTGGTGATACGGTCACCCTTGCCGATAACCCGTGTGTAATCCCCATGCCCGGTTTCAGGGAACCCAATCCCGTGGTGTTTTCATCCATGTATCCGGTGGCCTCCGATGATTATGCCGAGTTGACCGAAGCCCTTGAAAAGCTCAAACTCAACGATGCCTCCCTGGTGTTTGAAAAAGATGCATCTGCGGCCCTCGGGTTTGGTTACCGCTGTGGATTTCTGGGCCTGCTTCATCTGGAAGTGGTCCAGGAAAGGCTGGAACGGGAATATGATATTTCCCTGATTCTTACCTCTCCTTCTGTTCAGTATGAAATCACCCGGACAGACGGCACCATTGAGATCATAGATAACCCTTCTCTTTATCCTGATCCCATGGAGATAGAGAAAACCCGGGAACCTTACATAAAGGCCTCCATTATTATTCCAGACAGATACATGGGGGCAGTCATGCAGGTGTGCCTGGAACACCGGGGTGTAAGCACCAATTACCAGTATCTCACCAGCAATCGCATTGAGATGAAGTTCACCCTTCCCCTGGCCGAGGTGGTCTATGAGTTTTATGACCGACTCAAAAGTGTCACCCAGGGCTATGGCTCCTTTGATTATGAAATTGCCGGGTATCAGGAGACCGATCTTGTGAAACTGGATTTTCTGGTCAATGGTGAAAGGGTGGATGCCCTCTCCCAGCTGGTACACCGGGACAAAGCTGTGGATCGGGCTCGCAGTGCCTGTAAACAGCTCAGGGAAGAAATTCCCCGCCAGATGTTTAAAATTGCCATCCAGGGGGCCATTGGTGGCAAGATCATCGCCCGGGAAACCGTTTCTGCCTATCGAAAGGATGTAACGGCCAAATGCTATGGCGGAGATATTTCCCGAAAGCGTAAACTCCTTGAAAAACAGAAAAAAGGAAAGAAGCGCATGAAAATGGTGGGCAATGTGGAAATTCCCCAGTCGGCCTTTCTTTCGGTGCTTAAATCCGGTAAATAAAATAAGCCCTCCCTGGGTTGAAGATCCAGGGGGGCAAATGAACTTATGCATGGGGAGTTTCTTAACCCTTAAGCTCACAGCCTTGACCATGCATTGTCTTATCTTGAAATATATATTTATTCCAAACGATTCCACTCTTTGAGTCCTTCCACTGCCAATCCCCCGCCTTTGGTCCATTATCCCGGATAAAAAATGTGAACATTGAGTAAAAGTGCTGGCCAGTCTGTGGATAAATTGATATAGCCATAAACAGTGTTTATGGCTTTAAACTCATCATTTTTATCCACAGGAGGAAGGTGTTATGGTAAAAAGAGTACTTGTTTTAGTGCTGGCCGGACTTGTTTTTGGTTTGGTTCCCGGGGTTCAGGCAGCGGAACTTCAGGGGGTTACTTTCCCCGAAGAAAAGGTTGTGGCGGGTAAGACATTGAGCCTTAACGGGTTGGCCCTGCGAAAGGCCCTGGGGTTTATCAAGGTCTTTGCCGGGGGATTTTATCTTGAAACTCCCACAACCGATGCGGATATTGCAATAGAATCCGAGCAGGTAAAGTATTTTTATCTGGAATATCTCACCTCCAAGGCTACGGCCAAAAAACTTCAGCATGGGTTCATGGAAGCCATGGAAAAAGCCAATCCTCCAGAACTGCTTGAAGCCCAGAAGGAAAACATCGCCCTTTATGCTTCCTGGTTGGATCAGGACATGAAACCTGGTGGTACTTCAGAATCCATCTATGTTCCGGGAAAGGGGTTGACTTTGATTTTAAACGGGCAGGAAAAAGGCACCATAAAAGATGTCACCTTTGCCAGGATGTATTACCGTTACAACTTGGGTGAAAAAGCGGATAAGAAACTCAGACAGGGATATCTCGGGTTGTAAGCAGACAGGGATGATGGTTTCTGGTTCCGACCCCTTCCAACCACGTTGCCCCTGCCCAGTATTTTTTGAGGCTTGATCACAACGTGGGTCAATTGGGGAAGGGCTTAATAATCATAATGAGCGTTCCATGCTATGACTGAACCCATTAAACCGTTTCTGGATTGCCGCAAAAGGCATTTCCCGGAAACGGTTTTTTTTGTTTAGACATTTACTACAGGCTCTCTTTTCGCATGGTACCAGGATTTTCCTTCAGATATTCCAAACGATTCAATCCATTGATGTAGGCCAGGGCACTGGCGGTGAGAATATCGGGGTCTGCCCCTTTTCCCAGGGCCACAATGCCGTCTTCACTCAGACGTACAGTTACTTCGCCCTGGGCATCGGTGCCAGCGGTGAGGGCGCTGATGGAGAAGCGCAGCAGATCTGATTTTGTATTTGTAAGCTTTGAAATAGTGTCATAGATCGCGTCAATAGGACCATTGCCCTCTGTGGTGGCCTTAACGGTACGGTTATGGATTTTTATATGTACTGTGGCACTGGGAAACACCGTTGTCCCGGTGGAGACATGGAGATACTCCAGTTTGAAAACGTTGGAACTTCTCAGTACGCCCTCATTGATCAGCGCTTCAATGTCCTCATCCTGAATGATTTTCTTTCTGTCGCACAGATGTTTGAATTTTTTGAAAACTGTTTCCAGCTCCTCATCGGAAAGGTTGTAACCCATGTCGGCAATGTGGGAATTTAAAGCATGACGTCCAGAGTGTTTGCCAAGGACCAGGGAATTCTTGTTCAGCCCAATGGTTTCAGGTTTCATGATCTCGTAGGTCATGGGATTTTTTAATACCCCGTCCTGGTGAATACCGGCCTCGTGGGCAAAGGCGTTGGCTCCCACAATGGCCCGGTTGGGCTGGACCAGAATACCGGTGATCATGCTTACCAGGCGGCTGGTGGGATAAATTCGTGTGGTGTCAATGGATGTTGTTTCCGGGAAAAAATTGGGGCGGGTGTTAAGGGACATCACCACCTCTTCCATGGAGGTGTTGCCGGCCCGTTCTCCGATGCCGTTGATGGTCACCTCGGCCTGGCGGGCCCCGGCCCGGATGGCTGCCAGGGTGTTGGCGGTGGCAAGGCCCAGATCGTTGTGGCAGTGAACACTTAATATGGCTTTGTCCATGTGTGGGGTATTTTTTATCACATATTTCACCAGATCGCTGAACTCACCAGGGATAGCGTATCCCACCGTGTCGGGCAGGTTTAAGGTGGTGGCCCCGGCCTCAATGGCTGCACCGAAAATCTTGCATAGAAACTCCGGGTCACTTCTGGATCCGTCTTCAGCGGAAAATTCCACATTGGGTGTCAGTGATACCGCATGTGATACCGCCTTTATGGCCGCTGCCACCACATCGTCCCTGGACATCTTGAGTTTATACTGCATGTGAATATCCGAGGTGGCAATGAAGGTATGGATTCTGGGATTTTTTGCATGCTTGACCGCATTCCAGGCCGCATTGATATCCGCTTCCGATGCCCGGCTCAGGGCCGCCACCTGGGTTTTTTTAAGAATTTTTGAAACCATTTGTACGGCCTTAAAGTCCCCTTCCGATGCGGCGGGGAATCCGGCTTCAATGACGTCCACCCCCAAGGCCTCAAGTTGGGTGGCAATGCGCACTTTTTCCGCTTCGTTCATACTGGATCCGGGCGACTGCTCGCCGTCCCTGAGGGTGGTGTCAAAAATAATAATTCTGTTGTCTTTGTTCATGGCTGCCTTCTATATATTGTCTTGTGGTTAACAGTTCTGGTTCTATCAGGATTGGATGTTTATTATTCCTGATTTCTGAGTTAATGTTCATATGAAAAAAGAAGGTACTGGGTACTGGGTTCTAGGTACTAACAGCCACTGCTTTTTCATAATTCGTTGTGTCAGACAGGGCATGTGGTTTCTTTTTATATGAAAAGGTAGCCTTCAAGTCTACCTCAGCAGAGCCCCTCCCCCGATGGGCAATAGGAACCGGACAATCGAGCTGTCTACAGTTCCGGTCCGGGACCATTGCCCGTCGGGGGAGGGGCGGCATAATGCCAATAACGCAAGCCTGAGCCTTTCCAAAAGTGGCCGATGTTGTGATCAAGCCCTTTTTACGGGTTGATTGTCCAGGGACAGTTTATACTGAAAACTGTCGGCCAGGGCCTGCCAGCTGGCTTCAATGATATCTTCGGAAACCCCGATGGTGTTGAAAATATCGTTTTCATCCCGGGATGAGATAATGACACGGACCTTGGCATTGGTCCCGGCGTCGCCTTCGAGCACACGTACCTTGAAGTCCACCAGATGCATGGCATTGAGATCAGGAAAGATGTTGGTCAGAGCCTTTCGAAGGGCATTATCCAGGGCACTCACCGGGCCGTCTCCTTCTGCTGCCGTGATTTCAACGGTGTCCCCCACGCGGATTTTAATCAGCGCATGGGCGTAGCAGGGGCGCTCCTTGTCCTTTTCAATGGTAACCCGGAAGGATTCAAGATCAAAATGGGGCTGGAACTGGCCGGTGAGTTTTTCCATGATGATTTTGAGCGATCCTTCAGCCACATCAAACTGATACCCGTCATCCTCAAGATCTTTGATAATGGAGACAATGCTCTGCTGTTTTCTGGCATCCAGATCAATACCAACCCCCAACTCCCGGGCTTTGTATTGAACATTGCTCTTGCCGGACTGTTCGGACACCAGTACCCGCCGGGTATTGCCCACAAGGACAGGGTCCATGTGTTCATAGGCCCGGGGTTCTTTCATGACGGCACTGACATGGATGCCCCCCTTGTGGGCAAAGGCACTTTGCCCAACAAAGGGGCGGCTGTTCAGGGGAATCATGTTGGCGGTTTCACTGACAAACCGGGACAGAGTTCTGAGTTTTTTCAGGTTATCAAGGGAGCAGCAGTCCATGTGTAGCTTTAACCGCAGCACCGGGATGATGGCGGTGAGATCGGCATTGCCGCATCGTTCTCCATATCCGTTGATGGTGCCCTGTACCATGGTGGCCCCGCATCGCACTGCAGCAATGGAGTTGGCAACGGCCATGGCGCAGTCGTTGTGGGCATGGATGCCAAGTGTGATGGGCGCATCATGGTGCTGTTTAAAAAAGGTGCCTACCTCCCGGGTGATTTTTTCGATGTCATGGGGCAGGGTCCCGCCGTTGGTATCGCACAAAATCAAAGTGGTACACCCGCCTTTAACAGCTGCCTCCAGGGTTTTGATGGCATAATCCGGATTATCCAGATATCCGTCATAAAAATGCTCTGCATCATAGAAAACTGTCATCCCATGATCCATGAGAAAGCTGATACTGTCTTTGATCATGGCCAGATTTTCTTCAAGGGTGTTTTCCATGATTTTGACATGGAGGTCCCATGATTTTCCAAAAATAGTCAGGGTCTTGGCACCGCAATTGATAAGGGCGTTGAGGTTTGGATCGTCTTCCGGGCTGGTATTGGGCCGTCGGGTGGAACCAAAGGCCGTAATCTCACTGTTTTTAAACCGGGTGTGGGCCGCCAGTTCAAAGAAGCGCCGGACATTGGGGTTGGCCCCCGGCCATCCCCCCTCAATATAGGAAATACCCATATCATCCAGCCGAAGGGCTATTCTTATTTTGTCTTCGGGGGAGAAGAAAATATTTTCCCCCTGCATGCCATCCCGCAAGGTGGTGTCGTACAAGGTTATTTTTTTCATGGGATCTCTTGACCTTCTATAATTTTTTCTTTTCCCGGGCCAGTGCGATGGAGCCGGTTCGAGCCGTTTCAATGATTCCCATAGGTCTTAACAGATCAATGAAGGCCTCAAGCTTGCCCTCGTCCCCGGACATTTCAATGGTGTAATGATCTGGACCCACATCCACCACCCGGCACCGGAAAATATCCACAATTCTAAGAATTTCCGCCCGCTGTTCCGGCCGTGCATGGACCTTGATGAGAATGAGGTCCCGCTGGACATATTTTTTTTCGGTGAGATCACTGACGGTGATGACATTGATCAGTTTATGAAGCTGTTTTTTAATCTGTTCAATGATGTGTTCATCACCATTGGTGACCATGGTCACCCTGGACAGCTGGTGATTTTCCGCCGTCTGGGCCACACTAAGACTTTCAATATTGTATCCCCTGCCACTGAACAGACCGGCGATGCGGGACAGCACCCCCGGTTCATTGTCCACCAGTATGGAGAGCAGATGTTTTTCTGTTTTCATTTCTTATCCCTTTTGAGTGGGGCCTTTAAGGCCCCTGGTAAGTGCCGGTCCCGGGCCGGATCAAGTGGCCCTTGGGGGCGGCATAATGCCATTTGGCTCCGCGTCTACGACCCTATCTTCGTTGTGGGCAGAACGAGATCAAAATAAGTTCTGCCCATGGCAGTTATACCAGAATCATTTCCGTTATGGCTCCGCCCGCCGGTACCATGGGATATACCAGTTCCTCGCGTTCCACAACAAATTCCATGATCACAGTGCCCGGCCGTTCAAGTCCCTCTTTGAGAGTGGCTTTAACGGCTTCGGGTCTGTCGGTCCTAAGACCCGTGGCCCCATAGGCTTCGGCAAGTTTTACAAAATCTGGACTTCTCTCCATGTTAGTGGACGCATAGCGTTTTTTATAAAATAACTCCTGCCACTGGCGTACCATACCAAGGTACCGGTTGTTGAGAATAACAATTTTAACAGGCAGATCTGCTTCAATGGCGGTCATCAGTTCCTGGCTGTTCATCTGGATACTGCCGTCTCCGGCCACACACACCACCAGTTTGTCCGGGCAGGCGGCCTTGGCACCAATGGCGGCGGGCAGGCCGAATCCCATGACCCCAAGTCCTCCGGAGGTGATAAAGTGGTTGGGCTGGTCAAAATGATAATACTGGGCCGTCCACATCTGATTCTGACCCACCTCGGTGGTGATGATGGCTTCGGGACCTGCAAGTCTGTGCAGGGTATCAATGACAAACTGGGGTTTAATTACATCCGGTCCCTGTTCAAACTTCTGGGGAGAGGTGGCCTTCCACCCGGCAATCTGGTCAAGCCAGGCATCCCGTTGGGTGGTATTTCCATTGATCTGGGAGATATCTTCTTTTTCCAGCAGTTCATTGAGCAGACCCAGGCTGATTTTGCAGTCCCCCACAATGGGGCAGGTAGCCTCGACATTTTTGTGGATGGAGGTGGGGTCAATATCAATCTGCACAATGGTGGCCCCGGCGGCAAATTTGTCGGTGCGGCCGGTGACCCGGTCATCAAAGCGCACCCCTGCTGAAATCATGAGATCACAATTGCTGATGGCCATGTTGGCCCGGTAGGTGCCATGCATGCCGGGCATGCCAAGCCACAGGGGATCTGACCCTGGAAAGGCCCCAAGCCCCATCAGGGAGGCGGTCACCGGCATCCGGGTTAACTGGGCCAGGCGGGTGAGTTCCGGGGTGGATTTGGACAGTACCACCCCGCCTCCGGCAAAAATAAGGGGCTTTTTTGCCTTTTTGATCATTTTCACCACCTTGGCCAGCTGCTTTTTGTTGGGATCATAGGTGGGACGATAGGATTTCAGATTTACCTCACCGGGATCTTTAAACTCAACGGTGGCTGCCATGATGTCCTTGGGCAGATCCACCAGCACCGGCCCGGGTCTGCCGGAGGTGGCAATGTAAAAGGCATCATTTATGGTTTTGGCAAGTTTTTTGATATCCTTGACCAGGTAGTTGTGTTTGGTGCAGGGCCGGGTGATGCCCACAATGTCCACCTCCTGGAAGGCATCATTGCCTATGAGACCCGTGGGTACCTGGCCGGTGAAAATAACCACGGGGATGGAATCCATGTAAGCCGATGCAATACCTGTCACCGTGTTAGTGGCACCGGGGCCAGAGGTGACAAGTGCCACCCCTACACCGCCCCTGGCCCGGGCATAGGCATCTGCCATGTGAACGGCCCCCTGCTCATGGCGGACAAGGATGTGACGCAGATCCTCGTGTCTGTCAAGTTCGTCATATATATCAATGACCGCTCCACCAGGGTATCCAAAGATGGTGGTGACGCCCTGGTCTTTTATCATTTTTATCAGGATCTGCGCGCCTGTCAGTTTCATTTTATTGCTCCTTTAAGATGGCACCATTACCGGCGGATGTCACCTGCCGGGCATATCTGGCCATGTATCCCTTTTTAATTTTTGGTTCGGGTTTTTTCCACTGGGAAAGCCGCCGGTTGATTTCTTCTTCGGACACCAGGAGTTCAATGGATTTTCCCGGAATATCAATTTTAATCTGATCATTTTCTCTTACAGCTGCAAGGACACCGCCCTGCATGGCTTCCGGGGAAATATGACCAATGGATGCCCCTTTGGACCCCCCGGAAAAGCGACCGTCGGTGATCAGGGCCACGTCTCCGTCAAGATCCATGCCAGCTATGGCAGATGTTGGGGTGAGCATTTCTCTCATTCCAGGCCCCCCCGCCGGTCCTTCGTACCGAATGACAATGACATCACCTTTTTTTATGGTGTTGGACAAAATTGCCTCGGTGCCCGCTTCTTCAGAATCAAACACCCGTGCCGGTCCCTGGTGAACCAGCATTTCAGCTTTAACCGCAGATTGTTTCACCACACATCCTTCCGGGGCAATGTTGCCAAAGAGAACGGCAAGCCCCCCCTCCTTGTGATAGGGATCATCAAAGGTCCGGATCACATCGGCATCCTTCACCGTTACCCCTTTGAGATTTTCCTCCAGGATTTTGCCGGTGGCGGTGATGCAGTCCCCCTGGACCAGGCCCTGGTCCAGCAGGATTTTCATGATGGCCCCAATGCCGCCTGCGTTGTAAAGATCCACAATGTGATCCTTTCCTCCGGGGCTTAAAGAACACAGATGGGGAGTTATTTTGCTGATCTCGTTGATGAGTTCAAGGGCAATGTCAAGGCCTGCCTCGTGGGCGATGGCCTTTAAATGAAGTACGGTGTTGGTGGAGCAGCCAAGGGCCATATCCACGGCCAGGGAGTTTCGAAAGGCCTGTTCTGTTAAAATGTCCAGGGGTTTGATATCTTTTCTATAGAGTTCCATCACAGCCATACCTGCTTTTTTGGCCAGGCGGATGCGTTCGGACATGGGGCCGGGTATGGTGCCATTGCCAGGCAGGCCCATGCCGATGGCCTCGGTGAGGCAGTTCATGGAATTTGCCGTGAACATCCCGGCACATGACCCGCAGGTGGGGCAGGCAGCATCTTCAATACAGGTCAGGTCTGATTCGGGCATTTTGCCGGCACTAACAGCTCCCACGGCTTCAAAGACGGAGATCAGATCTATTTTTTTGGTGTGGTCATGGGGATGTCTGCCCGGCAGCATGGGGCCGCCGCTGATGCAGATGGCAGGGATGTTCAGCCTGGCTGCAGCCATGAGCATACCCGGAACGATCTTGTCACAGTTGGGTACCAGCACCAGGGCATCAAAGGGATGGGCTGTGGCAGATACCTCAATGGAGTCGGCAATGAGTTCACGGCTGGCCAGGGAGTAGTGCATGCCGGCATGGTTCATGGCAATGCCGTCACACACCCCGATGGTGGAAAATTCCATGGGGGTACCCCCTGCCATGCGGATGCCCGCCTTGACCGCCGCCACAATGGTGTCAAGGTGCATATGTCCTGGAATCAACTCATTGGCAGAATTGGCAATGCCCACCAGGGGTCTTTTGATCTCTTCATCCGTGAATCCCACGGCTTTCATCAGACTCCTGTGGGGTGCCCGTGCAACGCCTTTTTTGGCAATGTCGCTTCTCATTATATCTGGTCTCCTTGATAAGATTTTAAAATATGTTCTGGCTTTGCTTGCATGTCACCGTTAAAATAAGTTTGATAAAACTAAAAAAAGCCGTTATCAGCATCCGGGGCTGATAACGGCTTTTTTAATAATTCTTATTGCTTATGCCACAGTCAGCCCTGTCTCCGTCGGGTGATAATAATCACCTCCACAAGAATGAGAGATAGTAGCACGTTGATAATAAGCAGATTAATCATATTTTTTTATTGTACTTTGCCTGTTTCGTCGGTGTGTAAGAAAGCAGAAGAAAAGTACCTCTTTGCTGCAGTAAACATATTCCTGATATTTAAAAGTCCTGTGTCCATACAATCGCTAAATTCATTTCCTACAGGAGCAGAAAATATATGTCAAGATAAAAAAAACAGGGATCCGGTATTGTCCCCCGGTCTTTTGACAGGGTGTGGGGGGCATTCTAATTTTTCCGGTTTGGTCACAATACGGTTTATTTGTCATAGTTGTGGGGCATCTGTGATTAATCGTCGAAGAACCGGGAAAATGGGAATACGTCCGTGTCGGGGCCATGAAACCCGGGAGAAAGCCATTAAATCCTCTGTGCTGAACTTGAAAAACAGTCCGCTAAGCCAGGAAGAAGTCATTGACTTCTGCGGGGGAAAACTGGCAACATGCAAATTACCGAAAGGGCGAAAATTCGGAACGAACTGTCAGGGGGTGCCCTGGCAGGATACAGTTTCACCGGAGTTAACATCTGAATTTCAGGAAAGGTTTTTATGCGGTTAAGGGTCATTGTTCTTGTACTTGCCATTCTCGCATTCCTGTCGGTTTCAACCGGTGGGGGACTTTATTATCTCTCGTTGAGGAAAACGGTGTTCAGCCAGGCTGAAGACCATGCCGGAACCCGTCTTGAACTTCTGCAACGACAGTTGACCACCTTTTTATCGGAACATATCCGGCCGGTGAAAATTCTGGCTGGACTTAAAGAACTTAGAATGGTTCTGGAAACAGATGATCCGGTGGCCCGGGCCAATGTGGACAGCATTTTGGATAATTTTTTAAAATCCTTGAACGTTGAGGTGTGTTATCTCATGGATGCAAAGGGGATGACCATTGCATCCAGTAACCGCAAGGATTATGATAGTTTTGTGGGCAAGGACTTTTCCTTCAGGCCTTATTTTCAGGATGCCCTGAGGGGATCTGCTGCCGTTTATCTTGCCCAGGGGACCACCTCCAGAAAGCGGGGTATATATTACAGTTACCCGGTATATGACCGTCATGCCATGATGATTATCGGGGTGGCGGTGATAAAATCCTCAGTGGAGCGCATTGAATCAAAATTGTTTGCCGGTTCTGAAGGCGTATTGCTGGTCACCGATGCCAATGGGGTGATATTTATTGCCAATAAACCGGAGATGCGGTTTATGCTGTTGTGGGCGCTTTCCCGGGAGCGTATTGATGCCATTAACGCCTCCCGGCAGTTTGGGGATGGCCCATGGCTCTGGACCGGGTTTGAAAAAAAAGACGGCCTGAATGCCCGGGATCGCAACGGGTCCAGATTTCTTTATTCTGACATGGCTCTTGATAATTTCCCGGGTTGGAAGATTGTGCATTTAAGAAGCTGGGACGATATTGGCAAACACCTGGCAGATCCCTTTATCCGGGTGATTGGTCCGGTGATTGTGGTGATTCTGTTTCTTGTGGGAATTTCTGTTGTTATCCTTTATCACATGGCCCTGCAGGAGATCATCCGGAGGAAACGGGCGGAAAAAGAGCTCAGATACAGTGAAAAAAGATACCGTCATATCTACAATCACACCCCTGTGATGCTGCACTCCATTGATACCACCGGCCGGATTATCAGGGTCAGCGATTACTGGCTGGATAAGATGGGGTATCAAAGAAACGAGGTCATTGGAAAACCCCTCACAGGATTTTATACAGAAGCCTCCCGTCAAATTGCTGAAGATCTTATTTTTCCGGTGTTTTTCAAGACGGGTTTCTGTAAGGATGTCCCCTATACCTATGTAAAAAAAAACGGTGAGCACATTGAAATACTGCTTTCCTGTTTCGGGGTGAGAGATGATGAGGGTAAAGTAGTACGATCCCTTGCCGTGAGTGTGGACGTTACGGAAAAAAATCAGGTGCAAAAGGACCTTGAACAGGCAAAGGAAAAGCTTGCCCGGTATTCCCAGGATCTGGAACATCAAGTGGAGACCCGGACCCTGGAATTGCGTAAGGTGCGCGATACCCTGCGGCAACTGTCCGGTAAAATTATGGCGGCCCATGAAAATGAGCGGCGAAAGGTGGCACGGGAACTGCACGATCACCTGGGACAGATTCTCACAGCCCTTAAAATGGACACCGTGTGGCTGGAAAAAAATCTTCTGGTTTCCAATGAAAATGCGGCCCTCAGGGCCAGACGTATTTCATCCCTCATTGATGATACCATTGAGGATGTCAGGCGCATGGCATTCCGGCTAAGGCCAGGTGTCCTGGACGATCTGGGGCTGGTGGCGGCACTGGAAATTCTCACCCGTGATTTTGAGGATCGTTCGGACATTTCCTGTCTTTTCCACCATGAAAATGTGCCCGAAGTGGATGATACCCTTGCCACAGCCTTTTATCGCATTGCCCAGGAGGCTGTGACCAATGCGGTGCGCCATGCCGGTGCCACATCCATCAAGGTGGAATTGACATTAACTGCTGGCATCCTTTTGTTGTGCGTAACCGATAATGGTTCGGGTTTTGTTGAAGCGGAACAAAACGATTCCGATGGACTGGGGCTCACCGGCATGAAGGAACGGGCTGCTCTGGTGGGGGGTGATTTATGTATTGACAGTGAACATGGCCAGGGTACCCGGGTGTGCTGCCGTGTAAAGATCTAGGGGATGTGCAGCCAAGGTCAACAACTCCTCCTGAATCAGAGATTCGAAAGGGGACTCCTTGGCGAGGAGTTGAAATAAAGTAAAAACAGGGATAAAAAATATGATGATCAAAGTTCTGCTGGCCGACGATCACAAAATCGTGCGGGAGGGTTTACGCCGCATAATAGAAGAGAGTGGAGAAATGGAGGTGGTGGCAGAGGCCGCCGATGGTAATGAAGCCATTTCCGGGGCATTGGACACCCGGCCTGACGTGGCCGTGGTGGATATTTCCATGCCGGGTATGGATGGCCTGGAGGTGGTGTCTCAGTTAAAGGCCCTGGCGCCTTCCATGCCGGTGCTGATCCTGACCATGCACGATGAAGATCAATATGTGGTGCGTGCGGTGGAATCTGGAGCCATGGGGTATGTCACCAAACAGGCAGCACCGGAACAGCTGGTGGATGCCGTTAAAAAATTGTATGCAGGTGGATTGTATATAACGGAAAAAGCCAGCGAAGCCTTGGCATTGCGGGTTATCAAGGGTGATAAATTTAAATCCGATGCGGAATCGCTTTCCATGCGAGAGTTGCAGGTGCTTCGAAAACTGGCGTTGGGACAGACCAATCATGAAATTGCAGACAGCTATCACCTGAGTGTTAAAACCGTTGATACCTATCGTTCCCGGATTTTAAAGAAACTTAATTTGAGAAACAATGCCGAACTGTCCCGGTTTGCCATGCAGAATAAGATTGTTCAGATCTGATGGGGGCTTGGTCATAATATCGGCCGCTTTTACATCACTTTTCTTTATCCTGACCTGGGCAAGCCAGAACCAAAAAGGTTTTCTTATTCTCTTGCCAAAACAACACGAAAATCAGAGATAAGAATTTAATTTTTGCCTAACAAAAAACTGATCATTTTCTCATAAATGCCGGTTAATATCGAACATTAACTTGTGCCATCGTAAATATTCGGGTTGGTAATGTAAATACTCTTTTTTTCACAATAGAAAAAAATTGAAAAATCAATGCACCCTGGTGGTGGACACGCTCTCTTCCTATCGCAAAGTATTTGAAAGACAAATTCGTTACTGGGACGTCCGCCCCATGGAAATTCATTCCAGGGGCGTTGTATCGCCAGCCGATGCCCGGGTTTTGTTGGATTGCCCGGGTAAGTGGGGTGTGTAATTCACCTTACTGCCGCTGAAGCGTTGCTTTTTCAATGTCTACATAACAGAGATAAAGAAGCGTCTTGCTGCCGGTGAGCAGCCCCTGGATGCCTGATGCACCAGGCGAAATGAAAACAAGTCACCACCAATAATCAAAAGTTGGAATAGCTGTCACTCCACCCCCAAAGCCTTATACACAGCATCCACAGGATCCGAATAAAAACCGGTCTGAAATTTTGCAAACAACTCCCCGGGTATGGTCGGGATATCCCCCACACTGCTCATGGGGATAAGAATCCGCCTGGCTCCGGCATCAAACGCCACCTGCAGGGTTTCCGAAAGGTTGGACGCCTTTTCAATGGTGCCACCAAGGCTCATGTTTCCCAGGATGATCATCCGGCTTTGCACCGGTTTTCCCATGAGTCCCGAGCAAAAAGTGATAAAACTGCACAGGATGATGCCAGGTGCTGGGCCGGTGTTCTGCATTTCCACCATGTGCAGGTGGTAGTTGCTGTCACCCACCTTGGACATGGAGCTGACCCTGGACATGTTGGCCTTGAAATAGTCAAAGGCAATCTTGATGGCCTCCTTGCTCTTATTATCCGCACCGGACCCGGACATGAAAAGCTTCCCATTGCCTGCCGATACCTGAAGCTCCAGGCGGTAAAGGCCCAGATGTCCGGTGGCCCCCAGCATGACGGTATGCATGGTGCCCGGATGCATGGGTCCTTCCGGAATGAGGAACCCTCCGCCCTGCTCCGGCATGCTGATAAATTTTTCTTCCAGGGTTTCGTTATCGATGTAGCTGAAATGGACATCATAGAACTCCATCCCACCGATCTTTTTCAGCTGCTCCTTTACCCGCCGCCGGGATTCCAGGGCGTAGACAAGACAACGCTCCACCGCATCCTTATCAAAGCCTCCGCCTGGATAAAGAATTTTCAAGAGACCGGACACCGTCTTCCTGACGGCGATGATATCCCGTTGGTTGAGGTTGTTGCCCATTTTGAAGTGTTGATCAATGGCATCGGAGAAGCTTCTTTTACGCATCTCCCGCATAAATTCTGCAAGAAAATCAACAATAAGTCCATACTGATTGGTGAGAAACTCCGGTTTCATCTTGGGAATTTCCCAACCAGGCAGATAGGCGTGCATGCGGTCAAAAAAGGCGGCATCCACCATTGCATCGGGAAAGGGCGCAAAAAGATGACTGGTCTTTACCAGGGTCTCCACACTCTGGTTGATATTGCCCACAAACACCATGGAGGCGTTGGCATTGATCTGATCCCGCCCCCTGGAAAAGGATCCCGAGGCCATATAGTCCTTCATGATCTGGACACCGTCATTGTCCTTGAACTTGATACCAGCCACCTCATCAAAGGCCACTGTATCCCAGACACCCACCAAGCCGACCTTCCTTCGGTTCATATTATAAAAGAGGTTGGCAACGGTGGTCTGGCCGCCGGAAACAAGGATGGAATTGGGGCTGATCTCCTTGTAGATATGGCTCTTTCCCGTGCCCCTGGGGCCCAGTTCACACAGATTGTAATTATTTTCCACCAGGGGAATCAACCGGGTCAAAAAATGCCATTTGACCCGCTCTTCAAACTGAGTGGGCTCCAGTCCGGTGGAGCGCAGTATCATGTCAATCCACTGGGATTCGCTAAATGCATTTCGCCCCTCAAAGATGGACTCCAGGTCCAGATTGGGCATCTGTATGGGTTTAAGTTCCGAGATGATGAAGGGAGAGCCCTGGGAACCTTCTTCATAATAATATTGAAGCGTTAGGATGCACCAGATCCCACCCACCAGGAGTTTTTCAAACTGTTTGACCTGGGAACCGGTAACCTCAAGGCCGTTCACCCCCAGATTAGACAAATTGGCTTCATAGATATCTCGTTTTTCATTGAGCCGCACCGTCACCTTATCTATGACCTTGAAATTGCCCATCTCCTTGATCTTGGATTTGATTTTTTCCGCTTCATCAGGACGAACATAATTATCCGCAAGAATACGCTTTACACTCTCAAGCCCCTCCTGGATCACCGCCTCATCATCCACGGCACAGTACATTCCCAGGAGATATTCCAGCACATATACCGGGACATTGGCCCCTTCTTTGAGGCGTTTGGTCAAGTCTTTTCGCACCACCCGCCCTGCAAAATGATGGTTCAGCAGATGATCAATATTGACCGCTTCCTTTTCCATATGATCTCCTTGGATAGTTCTCTCTCTTGTTTCTTTTAAAAATCATTGGCAAAGGCGATATCAATGATCATGGGAATCCGGTCATATTCGGTTTCATCATCGGTATTTCTGAGCACCAGCGCATACTCTTTTTTGTTGTCAAAGGGGCCTGATTTCAACGGCAGCCGGACTGACTTTTTACGATCTTCCATGGCGGAGGAAGTGCTGTCAAATGTGATGGTTTCCTCATTGCTGATGCGTACGTTCCCTTCCCGCAGGGATATTTTCAACCCCCTCGGCTTCACCCTGCCTGACACCGCATCGGTCTGGATAAATTCAAACCTCGGGATATTGGTGACAATCTTTTTCGGTGATCCCAGTATAGATACCCCGGCTTTCCTGATTTCTGATTTTGCTCTATGAATCCCCTTCATCTCCGACACGGTCACCACCGGGATCACGATCTCCTGGAGCATGGCCCCACCATGAAAGAACCGGGCACCCCCGGTGAAATAGAACCGGTTGGTCCCCTTGGGCAGCAGGAACGGCATGTCGGTTTCCGTACCCGCAGTCTGCCGTGTACTGCCGCAAAAAACAGCGCCGGACGCCCCGGGCTGGGGTCCCAGGACAAATCGTTTGTGCTGTTTCACCGCACTGCCGGGGGGCATCTCCAGCGTGCTTTTATCCAGTTCCTCCGGTTGTTTTTCCTGGTAGATAAACCCATGATCCGCTGTGATGAGAATTCGGGTACCGTTAAGGCTGTTGATGATCCATCCCACCAGTGCGGTCAGTTCATCAATGGTGGTACGCACCGCTTCAAAGGTCTTATCTTCGGTGGCGGCTTTGTCTCCCATGGCATCAATCTGATCATGGTATATGTAGATCACCCGGTATTGTTTTACAAAATCCCTGCCCTTATCTTTACTCATTTCTGAAAGTTCAGAGGCCTTGATGGCGGTCCCCGCGTGCCCCGCCAATATGGCTGCCCGCTGTTTAAGGGAGGCCGCAGGTTTCCCGTCAACCCTGGGAGAGGCACTACCCTCTTGAAACGACAGGGTTTTGTGGGGCAAAAGAGCGGCCATCCCCAGGGCGGTATAGCTTGGCAGCGTTGCCAGCATGGGTTCTATCTGAGCCTTAAGACGATATTTTCCGTTGATCTGGGTGGTCAGCTCCTTTGCCGCTTCATACCGAAATGCATCGCTGATGATCACAAAAATCCGGGAGCGGTCTGATCCGGCCAGGGTCGTCTGTACTTTATTTTTAAAAAAGCGGTACTGGTTCTGGATGCCCGGCAGCTGCCATGTATCCAGCAAGGCCGGAGGCGCAACAGGATCCGCAGGGACGGCACTTTTGCCATGGGATGAATGATCCGGTGCCAGAAAATTTCCCCACTGGATGGAAAGCCGTTCCATGAACCACCCGCTGTAAACCTCATCCATGGCCAGTCGCAGGGGCTTTAGCACATCCCAGCCAGCCTGCTCCGTATGATCGGCGATCTCCATGAATTGACGGTAATACAGATCAAACCGGTAGAGCTCATCGGTATAGGCCCTGAACATGTCCAGGGCAGAGGGATAGTGAAAACCGGCATCATATTTTTTTCTCAGCTCAAACAGGCCAACGGCAATCTCCAGGGCTTGATATGCCTTTTTATAGAGGTTTCCGTTGGAAGCATCATTAAATGAATGAGCGGCCCAGTATCCATCCCCCCGTTTTTTGATGATCTCCAAGGTCTCTGAAAACTCTCGGTGGGAGATATGAATAATCCGGTCCCGCAGGGAACTGATAATCCGCTGCTCCACCTTTTCAAAGGTCATGACATCTACCAGATCCTCAATATTGATGGCGGAGAGAAGTTCACTGAAATGGAGGCGTTCAGCAATATGTCGTGATATACAATTGAAGTTCCGGCTATGAAGGGTATGGGTCTGCCACTGATTGATAAAAACCGAGGCATTGGTTGCTCTGACCGAATCTGTCAGCCCGAAATGGGCAAGGGAAACAGGAAGGTCATTCTTGAAATTATTCCCAAAGTCTGTGACAAAAATTTTTATTAAAAGATCCATCAAACCGGGAGAGGAAGCGCTCTCGTATCCAAAGGTCTGATGCATCAACTTCCAGAAGGCCGGTGCAAGACCCAGGGAGTCAATCTCCTTCCAGGCTCTGGATTCGGATTCTGGATCAAATCCAGCCTCCCCGCAGAAGGTATCCATCAGCTTCATGAAGATGGCAAAGGGATCTGGTATGGCCGCCCGTGTCAGGACGGCGAGCATTTTAAGATCCAGAGACTCTTCTTTATCTTCTGGTTCAACCCATTTTTTGAGTTTTTCAAGCCGATTCTGGCTTTTAAAAAAAGAACTTCTCTCTTTGATGAAGGGGCGTATCCCCATATTGGAAAGCCCCAACTCCTTTAACAGGATGGAGGCTTTGTCTGCATGGAAAAGGGATGAATAGAGCTTGATGTCACAGAGCCAGTCCATTTCCGGTGACGGTTCCGGGTACGGGGCATAAAGGATAAACTTGTCCTTGGTATCCCTTGTTTCCAGCCGGATCTTCAACTCAAGGGCCGGGGTTTCATCCATCCGGATCAGGGATGCCCCCTCCACAACAATGGAGGGAAGCAGGTCTTCAAACTCACCCTCTCCGTCATACCAGAATACAAGGCGTTTTTTTTCTTCCTGAAACACCCGTGCCAGGGCCTGATTGGTCTGCTGAATATCCGACATTGATTCATCTTGCTCCAAATGTAAGTGTTAGTTGGATGAGTTTTCTTTTTTGCTTACCGTGTACGCCTGGTCCGTACGATTCTTAATGATTCTTTCAGCGCAGATTGACAATACGTTGACTCTTTAAGGACAGTCCAGTCTCATCCTTAAATCTTTGGATATTCTCCATCTGCCCCATATTTGATAAAGGCTTTAAGGAATTACAGACATACGCCTCAACTCGATCATAGGTATTTAAATCACATTCTGACTTGAATCGTTTGATGGTAACGGTTAATTGCTCCCGCCCTTTTTTAAACCATTGCCCTTTTTTTCTCTCTTTGAGCTCAACAAAAATCAGATTGTTCAAATAGGAGAGGATACCGTCACACCTGCTTTCCATATTGCCGTCCTCTTTATAAATTGGGACACAATGATCCACCGCATAAAATTTCACAGTTTGGCTTTGGGGATTCTTGACAACGGCTATCCATTGTCGGCAATTATTTTCGTTAATATAAGCAGGTTCAGTTGCAGGTGGTGGGTCATCGCACAGGCCGAACTTTTCATTATTTGATTCTGTTTTGCACTCTTTTCTGAAAAAGTTGATCAACATTTGTCCTCTATTTCCATTAACTCAATAAACAAATCATTGGACTCAGCAAGAAATTCATTTAAATAGTTCTCATCAGAAGGTATTCCCTTGTAATCCTGAAGCTTTTTAATACATCCCATATCATCCAATTGATAAATGGTAAGTATGGAAGATGGTATTGTTGAATTAAGTGGAACAACCGCTGACAGGGTTTGAAGAAGGGCTTGATGATCCGCTTTTTTCTGCAATTTTATTTTTACAGAATCCGCTTTAACTGCCAATGTCAAATAATTGATAATATAAGGGCTGTGTGTTGTGAGTATCAATTTATTGTCTGCATGGTCATTCTTTGATTTCAGTAATTCAAAGAGTATTTCTTTTTGGGAAAAAGGATAAAGATTCTGTTCCGGCTCTTCAACAATATTAACAAAGGATGCGTAAGTGAATCGTGCAGACAATTTTTCAAGGAGCACTTTTTTAACATCATCTGATATATTTTTATTTTCAATGATTTCGTCAATTTCTTTTCTTATTTTCTTCTCTTCGTCAACACTTATTTTTTTATGCGTCGTGGTACTGCTTTCTTTGATGACCGTGCTTAAATAACGGGTAACAATAAAGAGTGGGACAAGGGATTGATAACCACTGGAAGCTTCCAATAGTTCAATTTTAAAATTTTCACCCTCCAACATGGATTTTTTGTTCTGTTTCCGGTATATGAACTTCATATTACCTACAGGTAAATCTATTTGACCTCCAAGAGACCCTTTTGCTTCTTCATACTCTTCTAAAAACGTATAAAGCGGCAATGGCAGTCGTTTGAGCAAATCCGGCCTCTCCACTGAACTGATAAAATTACGTTCTGCGGGGATATACATGATTTTGGGGAATTGATATTGATTCTCTGGGCTGTTTTTAGATATATTGAGAGTTGTGTTGGTATATTGTATTGTGAATGCATGCCCGACATATTCTATTTCCGAATTTTCATTGAAATAATTTCCAATGCCTTGGTATGAAAAATGTTTTTTAAACCGGTTGTATTGAGATAAATACCGAACGGTAAAGTCTCCCCTTACCAGAGCTTTTTCAATCCAAATCAAGGTTGAAAACACTTTTGCCACCGTGCTTTTTCCAGTTCCCTGGTTGCCAATAAAAATGGTTACATCATTGATATCCATGAAACCGTCACCGGAAACAAAACCGTCTTTGATCGGGCCTATGTTTTTAATTTTTAATCTTATCATCGCTTTATATAATCCATTTCTTATTTTTTTTAAAGTGTCCCCCATTTTTCATATCGCCCCGGCACCCAGCCCTGTCAGTCAAATTCAGAGACATTCCGGATTTTGCCGGAGCACATAGAAAGGCACAGTGCAATGGCCTGTAACAAGGTCATTTTGCCGCTTCCATTGTCTCCCAGCACGAGGAATGTCCGACAGTTCTCCGGTCAAGTCATTGATGAAATCGACTTCAAGGTCCTTGAATCGCTTAAAGTTTTCGAGTCTGATTTTTGATATTCTCATCGGGATTACCTTGTTCTGTTTTTCTACTTTTTACCGGTAATCGCTTTTTTTTGGGCCAGAAGATTGCCAAATTTCCCATAGTTTACCTTCACCCCGTCATCCAGATCCAGGGAAATTTTCATATCGGCATAGTGCCGCAGCTCATCGTCAAAAGCCTGGAGTTCCGTCTGTTTGCTTCTGAACAGGTCAATTTTTTTCTGTAACTTTTTCTGGGCCGAGGCCGTGGTGGCCGCATCCTTTTCTCGTCCCAAATATTCCAGACGGGCCACAATGTTGCCCTGGAGCGGGGTCACATACTTGGATCTCATGCGGGAGAGGGTGGTTTCATTGTACCGGTGCAGATAGACCAGGCATTCAAAGGCCCGCTGTTTTCCACTGGAAAATAGCCAGTAGATGGGGCGTTTCTTGTACATCTTCATGTGATCCTTGAAAAAGGTGGTGCTCAGGTAACGGCGGATGGTCTGCTCCGGTGATTCAGCGGCTTTGGGCTTTAAGGTGTCTGCAATGAATTTGAGGTTGTCGTCCAGGCTATCAGCAGGCCATGCGGTTTTCATGAAGGTGATAAACTGGGCCGTGGCATCGTCGTCAAACCATTCCATGTCCATGATGGGGAGTATGCCGTCGTCATCAGCCGGGAAGGTGTTGTATCGGGTTGGATCAAAGCCCTCGTTGCCACTGTGGGCATAGATGAGACCGGGTTCATCCAGGCTGTAGCGTCCCATCATGCAGCCCATGGCGTAGGATATCAGCTCTTTCATGGTGTCGGTGAGAAGCAGGGTTTCGTATTCTTCCTCTGTTTTTCCCTGGGCATAGCGATAGTGAGGGTTGCAGGTGAGAGTGATCTCGTGAAGGGGAACGTCCGGGGTGAGTTCATCTTCAAGGCAGTAGGCCTCAATGAAGATGCTGTTGTTTTCCTCTTCAAGGCGTTGCATCTCAAGGGTGGTTTGCTGCCATTGGTTGCGTAGGGTGGTGTATGTTGTTTTTAAATATGTGGTGTGGTGGTCGGGGTTGAGAAGAGGGAGAGTGGTGAAATCCCAGGATGTTTCGTATGAGTCCCAATCTTGGCGAGTTGATCTTATTAACTGTTCAACAATACTTTCAATTTTATTAATAAAAGTGTCAGATAATTGAGAATAAGGAAGTTTAGATACACAACCAACTAAAAAATGTAGTGTTGGATTCATTAATTGCATCAAATACAACGCAACAGATGAACAAAAATATCCTAAAGCTGAATATGAATTTTCAGAAAAAAATGAAGGACCTTCGACATTAAATGTGTAACCTTTTTGAGAGTATCGAGCACTAAAAGCCCCTGAACTTGTATGAGACCAAGTGACAGCTTCTTTAAACCAGTATTCTGTATTTTGGGGTCTTGCTGAAGGATTGTTTTTTATAGATTGTCCCGAGTCATTCCAATTTATGATATAATCACAGTTCCCATACCAGCGTCGAAATGTACCTCCTTTTTTATGTGGGAACCAACGAAATTTACTATGTTGAGCGTCATTAATATTCGAAAATTCATAACCAATTGTTTGGTAGTTCACTTCATACCACTGTCTTAAGTAGAGTTCATTATTTCCTGTTTGAAGTCCAGAGCAAGCATGTCCACTGAATGAAAGAGATGGTAAGTTCGAGAAAACATTTTTTACAGATTCGCCAACCCAATAAGCAACTGGACTTCCAGGAATTTTCTTAAAATCAGCAGCAGAAGCATTAAAAAACCAACCACAATCCGGATTTTGAATGGCTTCTTGAATGGCGGTGTATTTCTCTTTTTCTGAATGCCCATCAATAAGACGGAAATAATTTCCTTTCAATTCTGGTAGAGGTGTATTACCCAAAATAAAAGCCGTTGTGGAAACCACCTCCCCACCAATGCTGTCAAAGCCCCTTGCACCCAGATGGGCCATTGAATGAATTGTATTTTGCTTCAGGATTTTGTCTCTAAGTTTTTCAAATGAGGAAAGAAACATCCAGCTTTGCATGGTGATCATTCCCACAAAGCCGTGTTGAGCTGCAAGTTCAAGATTCCGTTCAATAAAAATTGAAAATAAATCTGATTTACTCTGAGGATAACGATTCTTTGCAAACGCCTTTAACATGGGATTCATCCCCTTTGTTCCCATATACGGGGGATTTGCCACCACACAATCATATTTTTTTGATAAAAGCTGCGCCTGTTTCACAAGGGGCATCAACTCCCCCAGCTCTTCTCCGCTGATAAAGCCAATCAAATCATCTGTGAGTTCCCCACTGGCTTGAATAATGGATTCAAGATCATCAAGTTCTTCAACAATGTCCTCGTGAATGGTGAGCAGGGAGCCAAATGTTTTGGCATGTTCAAACAGTTCAATCAATTCCTGGATGCGAACCCATTTTAAAGTGTGGTCTTTCACCTTTCTTATTTTGAGTGCAAATCCCAGTTTTTCCTGATCAAGCCCCTTACTCTCAGTGATGGAGATAATATTGGGTTTGAGATCCTCCCGGCCAAACAGCCGTCTGTCATCATTTCTGGCACGCATCATCACGGCAAAATTGGCAAGCTGGGCCGCTCTCTTGTCAATATCAAGACCAAAGAGATTCTTTTCAAGGATTAGTCGGGGAATTTCGCGGGTGCGGTACCCCCTTTCCAGATAGATCTCTTTTAAAATATCATAGGCTTCCACAAGGATATGGCCGGAACCACATGCGGGATCTAAAAAGGTGAGGGTTTCAGGATTGAGTTCTTTGGGTGTGGTTTCATTCAGCGCGTTTTGAACCTCGGGTTCCTGCCGGGCCGGTTTGATGTAGTATTCCATCTTCTCCCCCAGGGAAGAGTCGGGGTAAGTGGCCAACCACATGCGGCCCAGGGTGTTCTGAACCATGTACTTCACGATCCAGTTGGGGGTGAAAAGCTGGGTGGCGGCCGGAATATCCTCGCTTTTGACCTGCTTGCCGATCACCTCATCCTTTTTTTCAGAAATATAGAACTGATAGATCCAGCCGATGATCTCCACATCCTCCCACAGATCTTCCGCCACCTGGGTGACCAGATTGTGCATGGGGGAGCCGGTGTGAAGCAAATTGTCCGGCAGCAGTAACGCTTCTTCATTGTCCAGCTTCTCGAACAAAAAGGGCATGGCCTTGTGAAGGGCATTGCACTGGGCCATGAGGAGCATGCGGAAAAGCTCGTTGTCCCTGTCTCCGGCCAGTTTAAGTTCTATCACTTTTTCCCTGTCCAGGCCCGGCAGGTCCACATCAGCGGCATGGGTGATGATCTCAGGATGGGAAGAGCCGTCCGGGCTACTCAGTACCCGGTAGCCATGATCCAGGAAATCATGGAGTTCCATGTAACGGATGGCCACAAATCGGTTGAACCAGGTGTAGGCGCAGGACCGGATGAACATCTCAAATCCCGATGCGTTGACTCGCTGGACCAGCTTTTCTCTTTGCTCGCCTTCCCTTTTGGTAATCGCCTGATCTCCGATGATGGCCACATCACCCTCAAACCGAATGGGCTCAATGTGGTCCTTATGGATACCGAAGCGGGCGGCTCTTTCGGTGACGGCCTGGATGAAGTCGGTTCTGGCCTGGGGGGCGTATGCTTTGATTTGGGTGGTGTTCATTTTTTCCTCAGTTCCCTTGTGAAAGGCTGACCCAAATATGTTTCCAGCTGTTGTTTTAAATTATTGGGAGAGTTGTCATTCCCGGACTCATTTTCCAATGACGCACAATGCTGATATTCTTGGCGTAAGGCGCATAACAACCAAGCCTCGGATTTGGGTTTTGGGAGCATGGGAACGCCTGTTTCCACCTTTTCAATGTGAAAACCGTTTAAAATGGATTCCCATTTATGTTGCCACTCTCCTCTGCCAGAACTTGCGCGATTGTCGGTGTCCCGGAAAAGTACCGGGATCATCTCTTTCATTTGCCAATTGCCGGCCTGACTTTCTTCCTGGAGAATAAGGGCCATGGCCCTGGCATTTTTGAAATAATACCTCGTTTCAGCAGGAGATTTCTTTCCTCGGCGTGATCGGGCCTTTAAGCACTTGGATTTTGCAGCCAACTCATGTTCTGATATAATTTTGTAAGCTGAACACTCAAGCAGGGAATACTGACTTCTGCGTGCAATCAGATGGTCAATAAATTTAGACATGGGGCCGATGGCTTCATTTGATGTTCCAATATCCGTTGGTCCTTCTCCACTTAACAAAAGAAACATTTATCCGTTCCCCTTTTTACCAACGTCTTTTGGGGTTTTGATGGCCGTGATTTCCTCTTCAAGCTGGCTCAGCAAGGTATCTTCATAGACTTCTCCAGGCCCCATGACGGTTAGTTTTTTACGCATGGAGGGGATATCAAACAATCGAATGGCCTGGGTTTTTCCTGTTTTATCTTTGTAAAGATAAACAACCCCTTCAATGGCAACATCGTCTTCTATATAATTTAAAACCATGGGGCTGTGAGTCGTTACCGTAACCTGGGGAAAAGCTTCAATCAAGGAGTCCATCAAAAATTCAATCAACTCGGGATTGATGCCGTTTTCTATTTCATCCAGTAAAAGGATACTCTGTTCTTTGGATAATTGAGCAAAAACGGCCAGCAGGCGAAGAAACCCGTCTGCCACATGCCTGGCTTCGGTTTTTAAAGGGATGCCTTGAAAAGCTTCCTGGAAGCTTAATTTTTTCCATCCCGATTTCATGGCAGATATTTCAATTCCTTTTAAATTCGGATAACATTTTGCCATCGTGTCCAGAATTTTTTTTCTTTTTTCCTTGTCCATCTCGTATAAAAAAGCAGATAATCGTTCTCCACCCAACCCAAGGCTGTTACCCGGCCTCTCTTGTTCTTTGTCTCAACAACTCCGGAGCCAGAAGATCCAGTGCATGAATTTCTTCCATACATTTTTTGAGTTTCAATACCTGCAATGGCAGTTGAGATTCTTTAATTTGAGACATCAGGGAGCCTTGATAGTCAAAAGGAATAGGTACAGACATTTTCATATGTGAAGTTGAATAATTCCCATCTTCAACTTTTAATATTACGTTTCCATCCCATGACACTCTTTCCAAGCTACATCTCAAATTTTTTCGGTTGAAACTGGCAACCCAATGGATTTCACCAATTTCAGCATCTTCAAACAGTACTTCAAAATTAACATTGAGCTTTTTGGTTAATTTGGAATTAATATCGGATTTATCCCAATGTCGTTTTTTCAACCACTCTTTGAAGTCACCTTTCACCTGCTGGGACAAAAAATCAAAAAACTGTAGTACCGTGGATTTACCCGAACCATTTAACCCGACAATGCAGTTGAACTTTGCAAAGGGTAACTCAAAATCAACCAGCGATTTAAAGTTGTCTACTCTTATCTGTTTTATTCTCATTTTTTGCCCTTCAAATTTAACCCTGCTGCAGGATCTCCCAGGCTGCATCCCGGGTGTAAATATTCGGTTAGCACCCCATCTTCACCCGTTTTGGTCTGCTCACATAGCATTAGTATGCTACGCAGCCCCAAACAGGCGAATATGCGGCACTGACCAAACATTTACATGACCAAACCAAATATTTACTCCCGCGTATTACAATTATCATTATTATTATTGAACCCTTACCCGGAATTGTTTCCTGACCGCTTCAAGCAGCTCACTTTTTACCCGGTCAACAAACGCCTCCACATCTTCTTCTTTATCAAGATATGGTTTTTTATTGAGATTTGAAAGCTTTATGTTTTTAATTTCTTTGACATCATCCGGCCTGAATGCCTCTTCAATGGCATCCAGTGCACTTTCATATTTTTCCTGGATCTCTTTTACGCTGTATGCAATCTGGGGAATGCTGTTTTCATCGGCAATCTTTTTTTTACAGTGCTGAAGGGGATATAGTGTCTTGTTCCTGAAGTCATCATCCGCACTGTTCTCATCCAGCAGATCCACCAGACATGCGACTTTTTCATCTATTTCATTTATGACGGCGGCCTGATGGGCTTTTACCTTTTCCGTATTGACTTTTTCCACCGATGATATCAGCGCACTGACATTCTTGAGCATCTTATAAGGATTGGGTGATCCCCCAATCCGTTTGAGCTCACCCAAAGCTTTTTTGGCATGGGCATCCTTTTCAATCTCTGACTGGTTGGGCTTAAAACGAAGCAGTGCCGCCAGGAGACTCTCCCATGTACCTTTCTGGTGGGTATAGAAATCCTTTAGATCCATGAAATCTTCCTGGGCATCCAGGAGGTCATCTTTTTCCTGGATAAAAACTTTGATCACTTCAAAGGAATCATGAACCTCAAGGACATTGCTGGCAATTTTCAGGCAGGCATCAATTTCCTGCTGACCCGGATAGTTTCCGGTATCGGCAAGGGTTTTATATTTTTCCAGCAGGGCCATCCATTGTTCCAGACCGGACTTGATATAATCGCTGATTTTGTCCTGACCGTCCGGGGCCAGGGTTCCGAAAAGATCTTTTCCCAGTTGCTGTGCCTTTTTCAGGTCGCCCGATGACAGGGCTGGCTTTTCCAGGAGTTGGACATGCTTCCACTGGGAGGTTTTGGTCAGGAAAGGGATGGCATCCTTTGGCAGCAAGCGATCCTTTTCATGGAGCAGCTGGATGGTCCCGGCCATGAAAATCTTTGCGATGAGGACCACCACCTGGAATTCGGGCCATCCATAGGGACGTTTTGAAAAATGGCTGACCAGTTCATTGAGCACCACGGTTTTGTGGGTGGCAGCTTTAAGTTGGATATAGGTGACAATTTCTTTGACATCATGGGGTGTTCCCTGGGCAAAATCCAGAAACTGCTGTTGGGAGATATTGTCAGAAAGCAATATCTGTTTGATCTCTTTGTCCGGATCGTCATGGGCCTGGGAAAGATAGCTGTATTTGCTGAAAATATTCTGGATAACGTGTTCCAGCATGTTTTCAATGATACGGGTTGAGCTGCCGGAAACCTTAGGGGGGTAGGACTTTCCCAGGGTATAGAAATCAGCCCCCTGGATGAGATCGTCAATTTTGGAAATCAGCCGGTTTTTTCTTTCCCTGTTTTCATCGGCCCTGTCTCTCAGAATCTGCTTGAGGCTTGTGGATGCTGCCGCATCGCTCTTGTCCTTGATGTATTTTTCCGTCTGAATAAAGGTGCGGATGTCCGTGAAAAGATTCTGATCATTGTCCAGCCGAACCAGAACGGTCCCTTGGGTATTAAGGCTGTGCATGGTGCACTGGCCGGCATTTAATACGGCATACTGATCATGCATGGGGCTGATGATTTCAAGGGTGAGATCATGTTCCAGTTTTTTACCCCAGGGTTTGTCGTCACAGATCCGGTTGAAGGCATAATCCCTTTTATAAGGAAGGTATTTATGTTTTGTTTTACCTTTTAAAATATCTTCAAAAATAATCGTACCCAGAAGATCCGTTTCGGCATGGGATGAAATTTCTATGCTTTTTATCTCCCGGGAGACTTCCCGCTCTTCATTGGTCAGGAAAAAATAAAGTTCCCCATTCCGGCTGATGAGATTTTCTTTTTCAAGGCGCATTAAGGCTTCATCGATATGTTGTTTCAAAACAATTCTATCCGCATCTACCTGATCAATGGAAAGGGTCACCAGATTATCCACATTGGGTTTGATGATGTCCACATACCGGATGAGAAAAAGGGTCTGGAGAATCTGGATATCCAATGGGACCTGCAAGCCGTTATTACCCTTTGCCTGCTCAATGCTTCTTTTTACCGACGTGTCCAAAAAACTCTCGATGCAGGGAAAAAATTCATGGAGGGGCACCAGCGCTTTGATGGACCGATGGGCAATATTCATGGCAGCGGACTGGAAAGCATCCAGCATGGAGCGCTCCCCCCGGCTCAGGTGAAGGCCGGTTGCCCCGGCTTTTCGGATGGATTCAAAGATTTTCTGGACCAGCTGGAAGTGGTAAGGGATAAAGGGGTAGTTATCGATAAAATCCTGTGGGGTTGAAAACAAATTCAGGGTGGCGGTGTCATGGGTGAAGCCGAGCTGACTTTTAAGGATATCTCCCTTCTGGTGGAACAGATCAGTCAGTTCAGATACGGCATTGCCATGCTTTTCCAAAAGCCTGGCCTGGATCACCTCATCGGTGTTGGCGCTGGACAGGGACAGGCGCGTATTGAATCGGCCCTGGATTTTGGAAAAATCATTGGCCTTGGCGGATTTGATATCCCCGAGAACGGCATCAATGTCTTCCTGGGAGGTGACCACCACCCAGGCCCGGCCCCCGCAGATCCGGCCCAGATCTTCCACAATGGTCTGGAGATTCAACATAAGACGGGTGTCACTGCCGATGAACTGGCCGATTTCATCCACCAGAAAAATGATCCGGTGATGGGAAGGCTGGGTGTCCAGGTAGGCTTTCACCTGTTTTGCAAACCGCTCCACGGTCTGGGAAAAATCATCTTCATTTTTTTCAAACCAGTCCTGGGCTGCTTCCGGTGTTTTGTCAAGAACAATGGAGAGGGCCTCTACTATTTCATCCTGGAGCAGGGCGTAGGCATCCCGCTCATCCTCCCAGGCCAAACCATAAATTTGTTTGAACTTCTCCTTGAAAGCCTCATACCGCCCCTTTTTTGAAAGGTATCTCTCGATCTCGGCAAGGGGAAGGGATTCCGGGCTGTAACCCAGGTGTTCATTAAAAAGTCGCCAGAATACCGAAAGAATAGCACCCCTGTCATCGGAAGCATCGGCCCGGCTGTCGATGTTGAACAGGATAACGTCCGCTGAAAACTGCTCGGTTCGTTTGATATCGGCCAGCAGCATGGGATCCTTGATCTTGTCTGAAAAAAATTCCACTGCTTTTTTCCGGGCAGCGGTATCGGGATGAACAGCGGATTTGTTACCCAGCAGGTAGGAGAGTATTTTCAGAAAATGGGATTTCCCCGACCCGAAAAAACCGGAAATCCACACGGCCATCCGGCTGGCAATAACAGGATCATGGGGGGTGTCCATGGCGGCCAGATATGCGGACATGAACCCCCTGAAATGGTGGTCCAGCTCCCGGGTCACGACATATTCGTCCAGTTCCTGCCAGACAACGGATTCATCCAGCTGATCTGCTTTTACAACGCCGTTAATGGGTCGGGAGATGTCCTTTTTGAATATAGATTGAATCTGCATCGTCAGTTTTCCTTTACATCATGATACGGCTGCCATTTTTACGGGCAGAACCGTCACAGGGTCCCCTCAATGGGCAACCAGTTGAAACGCCCGGTAATAATTTGATTCTTTGAGCTTACCAAACAGGCCGAGTCCCTGCCCGGTAAAGCGGCCGGGATAGAACATGACCAGCGGGGTGTCCCCCATCATATGGTGCAGGTTGTTCAAAAGATTGTGGCTCCTGAGCATGGGATATGCACTGCCCACGCCGGAAACCAGGACCAGATCCTGCTCCCCGGGCCTGACAGCATCGACAAAGGCAGCAGCGATCTTTTTTGCATCCAGGGGGCCTTTAAGGGCCTTCAAAACCGCCGCATTCCCTTTCTTTTGCTGAATATCCATCACCCGGTCCAGAAGCTTCCGGGTTTTCAGATATTGCAGAATCAGCTCAAACAGGTTGATGTGCTGGACACGGATGTCTGGCTTTTTTTTGGGGAGGTGATCGAGGATAAACCTTATATGTTCTCTCATTTCCAGTTCATGTTTTGGTGGATAGTCAAAAATGTAAAATCCGATTTCATTACCAAGTCCTGAGTTGGACAGCAATTCATCGGATGTCAGGCGATCCATGATTTTATTTAAACGGTCTTTGAATGGGGGCATTCTAAATCCTCACTGCCTTAACAGATGTCCATGCACTGCAGCACGTATGACTCATTATGAGCAACAAGATATTTTCTGAGGTCTGGAACCAGGGATACTGGCATCAACATACAGGTTCGGGTGTTGTCAATGTATCCGGATTCAGCCAGCATCCTGAACACCACCTGCCGGAGCTTATCCCGGGTTGACGGTTTCCATGATGCCACACGCGGGTCGATCTGTTCACATGCATCCAGGTGGTCTTTCCAGTCTGCAGGAGTGATATGTCTATTAAAGGTGTGCCAATGAAGACGGAGAACGGTGTCCATAAAATCACCCACCAAACGGCTGTGCCTGATGGATGCGGCCATAAGGGCCTGGGATGTGGTTTCAGAAGATCCTTCAACAATGATGTTCCAGAGATCCTTGGACATCAGGTCCAGCCTTGCCCGGATCAGGTGGGCCTGCCTTTTTGCTGATTTCGGACTTCTTTTCTGGAGAATATTGTCAATGACAATGGCTTGATGCCATCTTTCCGGGTGGTCTCCCCCAAGTAAAAGGGCTGCAATTTTACGGCTTTCTTCCATCAGCAAAGCGCCGGCAACAATGTCACCGGAATAGATTTTCAGGCCAGAATTATTCATATGCCTTTTGTCATAATGGGTAATAAAAATTTTATATGAAAAGGTAGCCTTCAAGTCTACCTCAGCAGAGCCGCTCCCCAGATGGGCAATAGGAACCGGACAATCGAGCTGTCTACAGTTCCGGTCCGGGCCCATTGCCCGTCGGGGGAGGGGCGGCATAATGCCGTTTGGCTCCGCGTCTACGACCCTATCTTAGTTGTGGGCAGAACCGGATCAGAATGCGGTCTGTCCATGGCCGTTATTCAAAATGATGACCAATGGAACTATAGCACATATACATATATTGACAATATGCTTTTGTGTACCCTGAAATACACATATATAATCAAATAGTTGAAGCGTTGCAAAAGGGTTGATTGTTTCCGCCGGTCATGACAGCCCCCACCCATGGCAATGCCACAGGCTACCTCATTAGCCGGTAAAAAATCCACCATCCCTTTTGCTTTGCCTCTTCTTCTTCTTCTTCCTCCCCCCTTTTCAAAAATATATTTTCTTCCATTCTTCTTTTTTTCTTCGGATTTGTTTTTATTTCTTAAATGGATTTGTGTTCAGAGTTGGCTTAAAAATAAGAGAAGGCTCAAAGTTGCACCTTCGAGCCTTCAAAAAGTAGACGTCCATATAAAATACGAAAGCTACCCAACATCTCAATATAAGCACGGTTTTCGTTTTATGGCAAGAGCGGAAAACGTGGCAGTTTAGCGTTAATCCTTCAGTTGAAAATGGTCAATGAGTTTTTTACGTATCTCATCCCGAATGCCACGCACCTGTTCAAGCTTTTCGGCATGGGTACCGGTCACCTTTTCAGGATCGGGAAAGGGCCAGTTCAACCGTTTATTGATGCCGGGGTAAACAGGGCATTTTGCATCGGTTGCCGCATTGCATACTGTGATGACATGGGTAAAACAGCCGGGATTCTTTAAAGAGGATAAAGGCATTCTGGGGCTTTTTATGTGACAGGTCCATTCCCATTTCGTTCATCACTTCCAATACCAGGAGATTCACCTGGGACCCGGGCTCAAGTCCAGCACTGGTCACCTGGAATTCAATCCCTCCCAGTTTGCTTAAAATGGCTTCGGCCATCTGGCTTCTACCCGTGTTATGGCTACAGATAAAAAGGACTTTATTTATGATCTTCTCTCCAAGTCATCCCAATTTAAGATGGCGATGTACATCTGTTCTTCCCCGATATGGAGATTTGTTTTTTGATGTAAATATTCGGTCAGCACCCCATCTTCACCTGTTTTGGTCTGCTCACATATTAGTATGCTACGCAGCCCTAAACAGGCGAATATGGGGCACTGTCCAAACATTTACATGATTAGGCCGAATATTTACTTTTTGATTTATAATTTTCATTGCATTTCGCCATATTGCCTCAAGCATTTTCCGGTGCCACATGGCTGCTGAAATTTTTACCCGTTGTCATAAAGTAAATTTCTTCTGTCATGTTGATGATATGGTCTCCGATACGTTCCAGGCATCTTGCCATGTAATTGAGTTGGGTCCCCTCGGTGATCCGCTCCTTGTCAGAGGTCATCTCCTGGTGGACAAGTTTTATAATGGAGGCATAGGCAGCGTCCATTTCATCGTCCATGTGCCAGACTGACAATGCGGTATCTACATCAAAGTGAAGAAACGCTTCAATGGCCTTTCCAAGCATACGGTCTGCGGTCTCAGCCATCTCAATCAGCGTACGTTCAGTCGCTTCAATTTGCTGGAAGCTGTGGCCATGGTGATGACAAGCAGGTTCAAGCCTTTTATTTCCTCATCATACGACCGGACGCTGTGGGGGTGATTATGCATATATCCCGTCCCTGTACCGGCAGTACCGTTGAGGGATCGGTGAACCCGCCGGGGATGTCCACGATAAATGCCACCATGCCGATCATCAGCAATGGCGCTGTTTCTCCCAGTGCCTGGGCCATGCCGATGATGGTACCAGTGAGCATGCCGGGCATGGCCAGGGGCAGTACGTGGTGGGTGACCATTTGGGTTTTGGAGGCACCGATGCCAAGGGCCGCTTCCCGGATGGAGGGTGGCACTGATTTGAGGGCAGCCCTTCCGGCAATGATGATGGTGGGAAGCGTCATGAGAGTCAGCACCAGCCCCCACCCCCATGGGAAAAGAGAGTAACAGCGTGATCATCAGCGTGTAAAAGGAACCGCAGGTGGCACCCCAGATACCGGCAAGTTCGGGTTCACGGGAATCACCAGAGGTGAAAAAATCTGCATTAAACCGTTTTCTGATCCGTTCCTGCTCCATGAGCCGGTCCACCCAGGAGAGTTGCATGTCATTGAGCCGTCGGTTCACCTCAAGCCCATCTCTTTTTATATGCCCCTTTATCAGCATGTCCACGTCATCGTCTGCCGGTACCCACAATTGAATGGTTTTGCCGATATCTTCCGGGTGTTCCTGGACATAATCCATCAGTTGAAAGGCTGCCCCTGAGCTGATCATGCCATACAATTGTTTCTTGTCCCGTCGCTTTTGCACCGTGGGGAACATGCTCCTCAATGATGCCTTAATCATGCCCTGGTAATCGGCCTGCTCCAGGTGATCCATATCCAGCTCTACCGGGTTCAGAAATACATCTATCTGTACCACCGTCTGCTTGAATGCCGTGTACCCGTTGCTGAAAATGGAAATAAATAAAATGGACAGAAACGTCAGGCTCAGCAGTATGGCTGAAATACCCAACAATCGAAACCGTTTTTCCGAACGGTATCTTCGGGCCAGCCCCTTTTGAACGATTTCAGCGGTCTGGGCAGGTGAACGATGCAGCGCATCCCCATGGCCTGTTGCCCCTGATGTTTTTTTCGCAGTGTTGTCCGCCGTTTTGGTGGGGCGAGTCTCTTTTGATTCTTGACCAGGAATAACCCCTTGGTCTCTCACCGTTGATGTTGATTTGATTACTTATATTTGTTCCCTGTATTTTCGCACAACGTATAAGGCAATGACATTCAGTATCAAGGTCGCCACAAACAGCAACAGCCCCAGAGCAAAGGCCGCCAGGGTTTTGGGACTGTCAAATTCCTGATCACCCACACAGCAGGGTTACTATCTGTACGGTAACTGTGGTGACGGTTTTTAATGGGTTGGCGGTAAGGTTTGCCGAAAGTCCGGCGGCCATGACCACGATCATGGTCTCTCCGATGGCCCGGGAAACTGCCAGCAACACTCCCCCCACAATACCGGGAAGGGCCGCCGGAATTACCACCTGGCGGATGGTTTCCGAGTGGGTGGAGCCAAGGCCGTAGGCACCGTCCCGCAGGGACTGGGGAACGGCATTGATGACGTCATCGGAAAGGGAAGAGACAAACGGAATAATCATGATTCCCATGACAAGCCCTGCGGCCAGGGCACTTTCCGAAGAGACGGTGACACCCATGCTGGCACCGGCATTGCGAATCAGGGGAGCCACCACCAGGGCCGCAAGGAACCCGTACATCACTGTGGGGATACCAGCCAGGATTTCCAGCAGCGGTTTCACCACTGCCCGTACGCGACGATTGGCATACTCAGACAGGTAAATGGTTGACATAAGTCCGATGGGAACGGCCACAAACATGGCAATGGCTGAGAGCATGAGGGTGCCTGTAAAAACGGGTATGGCCCCAAAGGCACCGGTAACTCGGAATGGATCCGTGGTGAGTCAAAAATTCCTGTTTAAATCACCAGCACCGGCATATGACTCTTCATTTTATCCCATGGATAATCCAGCCCGTGACAAAAAGGTGAATTTCCTGAAAGCCGGGTGATTTTTGAGACTTGACAAGTGTCAAGTCCTTTTGAGGGAATACCCGAGTATTATCCTGTTTTCTCAAGCACCCATCTCTGCGATATTGAAAAAAAGTCCACCGATGACTTACATTTTTTTAATGGTGGATATCCAGCGTTCCGGCACAATGCTGGAAAATTTTTGGTAAACAGGTGCCATTGCCTTCTGGATTTTTTTTTTCTGGGCCGCATTGAGCACTGTTATTACTGGTTGACCATGGGCAGCGGCATAGGTTCTGATCATTGCCGAGTGCCTGATATCAAGCTCCCGGGCTTTTTGTCTCACATCCAGTGTCACCCCATCCAGAATGGTGGTCAGTTTTTTCTGGAGTATTCTGGGCAGATTGTTCCAGAAATCATCATTAATGATCACCACATATCCCAGATAGCCATGATCTGAAAAGGTCAGATACTGCTGTACCTTATGGAAATTACCGGTGTATATGTTGGACGCGGTGTTTTCCTGCCCATCCACGATTCCCCTTTCAAGCACATCGTACACCTCCTGGAAGGGCAGCCGGATGCCCGAAGCCCCAAGGGATGTCATCTGGGACTCCAGAACGTTGGAACTCATGATTCTGAATTTAAGTCCCTTGAAATCATCGGGGGACAAGAGGGTCGTTACATTGGAGGTGAACTGTTTAAAGGCATTGTCCCAGAAGGTCAGAAGTCGTATGCCAAGGTGGCGGTTCAGGAAGATATCCTTCATTTCCTGTCCGATGGTGCCGTCAATGGTGGCATGCACCGAATGGATATCGGAAAAGAGAAAGGGCATATCAAACAACTGCAGAGCGGGAACCATTCCCATGAATTTGGCAGAAGAGGGGGCTGCCATTTCAAGATCACCGGCAGCCAGGGCTTCTATGGCCTGATTGTCCTGGTAGAGTGTTCCATTGGGAAATACATCCACCCGCACTTTTCCATGCAGTTCCCGGTTGACACGCCGTGCAAATTCCTTTGCCCCCCAGCCCTTGGGAGTATTTTCTGCCACCACATGGGAAAAGCGGATGACAATGGGGGCATCTGATGCTATGGATCTGCTTAGTATGACCATCGTCATCAGTGTCAGTAGGAAAAACCCATATTTTATTTTCACCCCTCCCTCCTTCTTATCGTAAACCTTTCATGAAATAAGCTGGTGATTCGGATTTTACAATCAAGGATTTTTTGAAGCAATAAGAGAAATTTGGATTGTGGTGTAGGTAAAAAACCTACAAGCACAATAATATTGTTTTATTGTAGAGGCTTGTATGTATATGTAAGAAAAATACCTACATGATAATCAGAAATATCCGCATTGATCTTTCACAATGGCGCTGTTAAAAAAATAGTATGCAGCATTTTTCAACAAGATCCATTTACATAACGCATTACATACTAACTCAAGGAGAATTTCATGAAAAGTAAACACCTTGCTCTTATCACGGGAATCTGTCTTTTTTCTGCCATCTCACTGATTTTTTCAGCATCCGCCTTTGCAAAAAAAGAAAGAATTATTTTTGGTGGTGGCCCTGCCGGTGGTACTTTCCAGGTGGTGGCCAATGCAGTTCAGGTTTTTAAGCCCATCAAAGCCGCCGAAAACTTCAAGGTACAAGCTCAGTCTTCAGCTGGATCTGTGGAGAATTTAAGAAAAACCAATGCCGGTCGGCAACACATGAGCGTTGTCTATTCCGGTCATGTATGGCTTGGCAGCAAGGGTAAAATGAAAAATGACACCAAGGTATATGAGAATGTCAAGGCTGTATCCTATCTTTATGGTGCGCCGGCTCAGCTGGTTGTCCGTGCAGGTTCCGGCATTAAAAGCGTAAAAGACCTTGTGGGCAAAAAAGTGGGCGTGGGCAATGCAGGTTCCGGTGCCTTTGCCAATTGTGAACTTTTCTTTTCCTACATGGGTGTCTGGGATAAAATAGAAAGAAATGCCATGGGTTATAATGACGCGGCCCAGGCCTTTGGAAACAATCAGCTGGATGCCTTCTGGCTGTTTACCGCATTCCCAAGTGGTGCTGTTATAATGGCAGCCCAGACCAATAACATTGATATGGTCAATCTGGGAGCCGATGCCGAATCCTCTGGTTTTTTTAAGGAATATCCTTATTTTTCAAAACTTGTTATCCCCGCCGGTACCTACAAGGGTGCTGACTATGACTCTCCTTCCTTTCAGGATTCTGCCCTGTGGGTTGCCAACGCCGATGTTTCTCCCGATGTCGTATATGAAATGCTTTCCATCATCTACAGCGACGAAGGTCTCAAACACATGATCAGCCAGAAAAAAACATTCAAAGAGATGGCTGTTAAAACCGGTATTAAGGGAATCGTTACCCCCCTTCATCCCGGTGCTGAGAAGTTCTGGAAAGAAAAAGGTCTCTTATAATTCATAATTTCCCATGGTGCAGATGAAATGGTTATGATGACGATATCGTCTGCACCGCCCCTATTTAACCCCACCACTCAATGTTCAAGTTTTTATAACACAGGGCTGATCCCCTTTTCATAAAACCGATCAACAAAAACTTGAGCATCGAGCACCAGCCGGTTTCTTTAAACTTAAAAAAAGAACCATAACAACAGGCGGCCAACAGTGTACGAAAAATTAAATCGATTTGAAAAAATAGTATTTGATGTCTGCTCGGTGATTCTTGTGCTGTTTTATTCCTATGCCGCGGTCATACAGCCGGCATCCACCCAGTATCACAGAGGCATCTATGTTATCATCACCTATGTTCTTATTTTTTTGCTTTATAAATCCAAATCCACCATCATGCGCATTGTGGATTATCTGTTAATACTGTTATCCATTTTTTGTGTGGGCTACTGGATTTTGAATTTTGAAGCCATTAATTACCGCACCGGTGCCGAGACCCAGTTTGATACGATGGTCGCCATTGTGGGTGTTCTCATCGGTATTGAGCTGGCCCGTCGAGTGGTGGGAAGTGTTTTTGTGTTGATCGGTGTTGTCATGCTGGTCTATGGGGTGTATGGATATCTCGCCCCTGATCTGGTGTCCCATGCAGGGGCTCCCTTTACAGAACTGTGCACCAGTATCTTCTATAAGAGTGATGGTGTATTCGGTATCATGGCCAATGTGCTTGCCACCTATGTGATTTTGTTCGTGCTCTTTGGTGCTTTTCTGGAAAAATGCGGTGCCCAGCGATTTTTCATTGACTGGCCCCTGGCGGCTGTGGGTCATAAGCTGGGAGGCCCTGCCAAGGTATCTGTTATTGCAAGTGGGCTTTTCGGGTCCATTTCCGGCAGTGCCATTGCCAATACCGTTTCCACCGGGGCATTTACCATTCCCATGATGAAAAAAGCGGGATTTAAACCCCATGTGGCCGGAGCCATTGAGCCGGCTGCCTCCATTGGCGGGATGTTCATGCCCCCCATCATGGGAGCAGGTGGTTTTATCATGGCAGAACTCACCGGGCTTCCCTATTCCAGAATCATGCTGGTGGCTATTTTCCCGGCTTTCATGTATTTTTTCTCGGTGTTTGTCATGGTGCATTACGAGGCCAAACGCTTTAACATTGTCGGCGAAAAATCAGAACACAGCGCCATGGAGATTTTTAAACAGGAATGGTTCTATATCCTTCCCCTGGTGCTGATTACCCTTTTTATGCTCACGGGTTTTTCCCCGGGATATTCTGCTATTATTGGCCTTGTTTCCTGCATTGCCATCAGCTGGGTGAGAAAAGATACCCGCATGGGTTTCAAGGAGTTTGTTGAAGCCTCCCGTGAAGGAACGGAGAACAGTCTTAAGGTGGGTGCCACAGTGGGCATAATCGGTATTATTATCGGTGTACTGACTTTTTCCGGTCTGGTACTTACCTTTGCCGATATTATGATCGAACTTGCCGGCGGATCTCTTTTGATGACCATTTTTATGGTGGCCATGGCCTCCCTGGTACTTGGAATGGGGGTTCCGGTTACAGCGGCTTACCTTATCACCGCTGTTGTGGCCGTGCCGGCTCTTACCCATCTCGGGGTCAACGAACTTGCCGCCCACATGATCGTGTACTGGCTTTCCCAGGATTCCAATATTACGCCGCCTGTGTGTATTGCCGCCTTTGCCGGGGCCACCATTGCCAAGGCAAATATGTGGAAGACAGCCTTCACCGCATTTAAATTTGCCAAGTTTCTTTATCTGGGGCCGCTTCTGTTTGGTTATGTTCCTGGATTTTCCCTGGACGGCTCCACCATGGATATCACCAAGGCCTTTATTTTCATCGTTTTGGGTACCTGGGCCTATTCCTGGTTTTTCAGCTTTATCTGGATAGATTACATCAAGGGAATGTTTCAAAAAAAAGTTGCCTGATCATAATAACAACCAAAAAGTACTTTACACTTCCTGAACAGATCTTTTTATTTTGTGGAAATTATCTCAGAAAGGTGTAAAGTACTTTTTTTTAATTTGAAAGCAGCTGGCTGTCCACTACCCATCTCCATAATGAGAGGTTAAAATGAAGTTACCCCAAGTAAGTGTATCCAATATTTTATATCCCACAGATCTGTCAGATAATGCACGGTATGCCTTTGCCTATGCCGTGAGCCTTGCCGATCTGTACCAGGCAAAAATTACCATCCTGCATGTGATGCCGGAAGAACAGAGCATCATGGAGGCAAATATTACTGGATATATCAAGCAGGAAAAATGGGATGAAATTAAAGATTCCCATTATAACCAGACCCGGGAATCCCTGATTGCAAAAAAGCGGGATCATGTACTCATCCGGGAGGTGCTGGATCAATTTTCCCAGGATGTTCGCAAGGTAAATGACAGTTCATCCCTTGCCGATGAGATTCTCATTGAGCGGGGCAACCCGGTAAAGGAAATTTTAAAGCAGAGTAAAGAGCGAAATTGTGATCTCATTGTCATGGGAAGCCGGGGGCACTCCACCCTGGCCGATGTGATGATGGGCAGTATCACCAAAAGGGTTCTTCGACGTTCTGACATCCCTGTGCTGGTGGTACGCCTTCCCGATGAGGATTGAAAATGGGATCTGGTCATAAGTGTTGATCCCATCCCGAAATGGACAATGCTGTGACTAAACCCTGAAAATTGATATTCAGTTTTTTTCAGAAAAACCCGTTAAAGGACCAGGGGCCCTTGACGGGTTTTTTGTTTAGAGATTGGGTCAGCTTTTGTATAAACAGGCTTCGTGGAATATCCACAGCCCCCATGGATGACAGATGGGCTGTGGCCACCTGGCAGTCAATGAGATCAAACTTCAGGGCAGTCAGATGATGACACAGGGCGGCCAGGGCCACCTTGGAGCTGTTGCTTACCAGGGAAAACATGGATTCACCAAAAAAAGTACGCCCCAGTGAAATCCCGTAAAGGCCCCCCACAAGGACACTGTTCTGCCAGGCTTCCACGGAATGGGCCAGGCCCATCTCATGGAGATGGATGTAAGCCGGGATCATGCCGTCCACCAGCCAGGTCTCTTCACCCCTCCGGGTGCGTGAATCTGCACATGCCGTGATAACCTCTCTGAAACAGGTGTCCATGGTGATGGTGAACAGTTTTTTTCGGATGCATTTTTTAAGGCTTCGGGAGATATTGATGTTGCGGGGAAACAATACCATTCGGGGGTCCGGGGACCACCATAAAATGGGTTCTCCATGGGAAAACCAGGGGAAAATGCCGTTTTCATAGGCCAGGATCAGGCGCTGGGGGGAAAGATCCCCCCCCACACCCAGCAGTCCGTCTTTCCGTGCCAGATGGGGCGGGGGGAAAACAAGAGCTTCGGATAATCTGAAAACCGGCATTTATTTTTTATAATTAAAGGAAAGTTCGTCGTTGCGAATCCCCATGGACACGGTGCCGCCCTTTTCCAGCTGACCAAAAAGGATCTCATCGGTGAGGATATCTTTAATGCGGGTCTGAATCACCCGATCCAGAGGCCGGGCACCAAACTTGGGATCATATCCTTCCCTTGCCAGCCAGGATCTGACCCTGGCATTGTACTTCAGGGTAACGTTTTTTGGCTTTCAAGAGTTCCCTTAACGCCTTCATGCCCTTGTCCACAATGAGTTCCATGACCTCGTGGGACAAGGCGTTAAACTGGATCATGGAATCCAGACGATTCCTGAATTCGGGGCTGAATGTACGTTCAACGGCCCGGGACCCTTTTGTCTTTACATCTTTTATCTGGTCTCCGAATCCAATGGTATTGGATGTCATGTCCCTTGCTCCGGCATTGGATGTCATGATAATGACCACGTTTCTGAAATCGGCGGATTTGCCGTTGTTGTCCGTCAACGTGGCATAGTCCATGACCTGGAGCAGGATATTGAACAGATCCTGATGGGCCTTTTCAATTTCATCTAGCAGCAGCACTGAATGGGGATGTTTGCGTATATTGTCGGTGAGGATCCCCCCCTGCTCAAACCCCACATAACCCGGGGGGGCACCAATGAGCCGGGACACCGCATGCTTTTCCATGTATTCACTCATGTCAAAGCGCAGAAACTTCACACCCATGTGGAAGGCCAGCTGTCTGGCCACTTCGGTTTTCCCCACCCCGGTGGGACCGGTGAAAAGAAAGGAGCCGATGGGTCGATCCGGGGCTGAAAGTCCGGCCCGGGAGCGCTTTATGGCCGTGGTCAGGGTGTCAATGGCCCTGTCCTGGCCAAAAATTACCTGGGAGAGCTTTTTCTCCAGATTTTCAAGGTTTGATTTATCCGTTGCCGTGACGCTGGTGGCCGGGATTCGAGCCATTTTGGCAACGGTTTTTTCAATGTCACCCACCAGGATATTTTTACGCCGGGCATTGTCGGACAGGCGGATCAGGGAGCCGGTTTCATCAATGACATCAATGGCCTTGTCCGGAAGGAACCGATCGTTGATGTGCTTGGCGGACAGGCGAGCCGCTGCCTCCAGTGCCTCATCGGTGTATGTCAGGCAGTGGTGTTCCTCATAGCATCCTTTGAGACCCTTTAAAATTTCAATGGTTTCTTTCACCGTGGGTTCAGGTACTTCAATTTTTTCAAACCGCCGGGAAAGGGCCCGGTCCTTTTCAAAATAATTTTTGTATTCCTCATAGGTGGTGGAACCCACGCACCGGATACTGCCGGTGGTCAGGGCCGGTTTTAAAATGTTGGAGGCATCCATGGAGCCGCTGCTGGTGGCTCCGGCCCCCACAACAGTATGGATTTCATCTATGAATAAAAGTGCATTTTTTTTGTTTTCCAGGGCGGTGATGACATCCTTTAGCCGCTGTTCAAAATCGCCACGGTATTTGGTACCGGCAAGCAATGCCCCCATGTCCAGGGCAAACATTTCGGCATCTTTAAGAAACGGCGGAACTTCCTCCTTAAATGCCTTCAGGGCAAGACCCTCGGCCAGGGCCGTTTTTCCCACCCCGGGATCGCCCACGAATACCGGGTTATTTTTCCGTCTCCGGCACAGCACCTGCAATGCTCTGTCCGTTTCATTTTCTCGACCGATGAGGGGGTCAATCTTGCCCTCTGCCGCTTTTTTTAACAGATCAATGGTGAAAAGTTCCAGGGGACCTTCTTTTTTTGTTTTCTGACCGGGCCTGGGGGTCGGCCGGATGGGGTTTAGTCCCGGTCCGGAGGGGGGCGTATTGGACTCTGCACTGTGGGAGATATAGTTTAAAACATCCAGGCGGGTAATGCCCTCTGCTTCCAGGTAAAAGGCGGCATGGGAGTCTTTTTCCTGGAAAATGGATGCCAGGATATCTCCTAAGTTTACTTCGGCTTTTTCAGCGGATCGGGCATGGTTAATGGCCCGTTGGATCATGCGCTGAAATCCAATGGTCTGCTGGAGGACATACTCCTTTTCATCATCCATGGCAGTCATTTTTTCTTTGAAAAATATATCCAGATTTTTCTTTATATTTTCAGGGTTTCCCCCGCATTCCTTGACGGTTTCAGCACCTTTGCCATGTGTCAGGATGGCATAGAGGACGTGCTCCACACAGACATACTCGTGCCGTCTTTTTTTGGCCTCTTTGACTGCCGCACCCAATGTTGCGCTCAATTCTTTGCTTATCATGGCTACTCCTTCTCCATTGTGCTTTTTAAGGGAAATCCCTGCTCCCTTGCAAGGTTGTGTACCGTGTTGACTTTTGTTTCTGCAACCCCATGGGTATATATACCACAAAGGCCCATCCCTTCTTCATGAATATTAAGCATTATCCGGGTTGCTTTATCAAGGGATTTTCCAAAAATTGTCATTAAAATTTCCACAACAAAATCCATGGTGGTATAGTCGTCGTTGTGCAGAAACACCTTGTACATGGGGGGTTCTTTTTCCCTGTGCGAGGCATCTGATGTGATTTTTTCCCGGATTTCCGGATTGGTAATACTCATTTGTACATCACGCTCCACAGCATTTCTTATATTTTTTACCGCTGCCGCAATGGCAGAGATCATTTCTGCCTATCTTTGCCTGGGACCGTTTCACCGGTTGCCGGGGCAGAGATTTGTCCGAGCCGGACAGGATCAGGTTATCGTTTTCGGGTTTTTTCATGACGGGGAGCTCTGCGGAAGGGGCTATCTGAATTCTGAACAGAATGCCTAAGGTTTCTTCCCGAATCCGCTCAATGAGGCCCTGGAACATTTCATAGCCTTCTTTTTTATAAATAATCAAGGGATTTTGCTGGGCATAACTTCTAAGCCCGATGCCTTCTTTGAGATGATCCATGTTTAAAAGATGTTCTTTCCACAGGGTATCCACGGTTTGAAGCATGATATAGCGCTCCAGTTGACGGGTATCCTCTTCCCCGATCATGGCCTCTTTGGTGGCATACCGGGCCAGGGCCTGGTCGGAGATAAGGCGGGCGCCTTCGTTTGCATCTGCTGCCTGGGCCGTGATGGTGTCCGGGTTGATTTTAAAATCAAACTGGCGCTTTACGGCATCAACGATACCCTTCCAGTCCCATTCTTCCATGGGCAGTTTGTCTTCCTTAAATCGATCCATGATGTCAAAGGCTTTTTCTTCAATCATCCCAATTATCTCAGATTTCAGATTCCCCTCCTGCAATGCCTGTCGCCGCTGGCGGTAGATCACCTCCCGCTGCTGATTCATGACATCATCATATTCGATGAGCTGTTTTCTGATCTCAAAATTGTGGCCTTCTACCTTGGACTGGGCATTTTCAATGGCCCGGCTGATGAGTTTGTGTTCAATGGGTTCGCCTTCGTCAATGCCCATGCGGTCCATGATGGCGGTAATTCGTTCCCCGCCGAAAATTCGCAGCAGATCATCTTCAAGGGAGAGATAAAAACGGGAGGAACCTTCATCCCCCTGGCGGCCGGACCTACCCCGCAGCTGGTTGTCGATGCGCCGGGACTCATGGCGGGAGGTGCCCAGAATATGAAGGCCTCCCAGCTCTTTAACCCCTTCACCAAGGACAATATCCGTTCCACGGCCTGCCATGTTGGTGGAAATGGTGACAGCCCCCCTCTGACCGGCATTGGCTACAATTTCTGCTTCTGCCTGGTGATGCTTGGCATTTAAGACAGTATGTTTTACCCCCATTTTTTTAAGCTTTTTACTCAGATCTTCGGACACATCAATGGAGATGGTACCCACCAGCACGGGCTGCCCCTTCCGATTTAACCGAATAATTTCCTGTATGGCCGCATCATATTTTTCCTTCTGGGTTTTGTATATGACATCTGGGAAATCCTTTCGTATCATGGGCCGATGGGTGGGAATAACCAGAACGTCAAGGTTGTAAATTTTTTTGAACTCCACAGCCTCGGTCTCGGCGGTGCCGGTCATGCCGCTGAGCTTGTCGTACATGCGAAAGAAGTTCTGAAAGGTGATGGCGGCAAGAGTCTGGTTTTCATTGGCTATTTTTACCTTTTCCTTGGCCTCCAGAGCCTGGTGAAGTCCCTCACTGTAACGTCTTCCGGCCATGAGTCTGCCGGTGAACTCGTCCACAATGACCACTTCGTCATTTTTCACAATATAGTCCACATCCCGCTTGAACAGCGTGTGGGCCTTTAATGCCTGGGTCAGGTGGTGAAGAGTTTCTATGTTGGCGGGGTCATAGAGGTTTTCCACCCCTAATAATTTTTCTCCCTTGGCCACACCGGCTTCGGTGAGCATGACACTTTTGGCCTCTTCATCAATAGTATAATCTTCTTCCTTTTGAAAGGCCGGCATGATGCTGTCCGCCTGCTGGTACAGGTGGGTGGATTTTTCTGCAGGCCCGGAGATGATCAGAGGGGTTCTGGCCTCGTCAATGAGAATACTGTCCACCTCATCCACAATGGCAAAATTAAGTTCCCGCTGGGCCAGGGATTCCCGGTCAAATTTCATGTTGTCCCGGAGATAATCAAATCCGAATTCATTGTTGGTACCATAGGTTATATCCGCGTTGTATGCCTTTTTTCTTTCCTTGTCATTCATGTCATGGACAATTACGCCCACTTCCATGCCAAGAAAAGTGTATATTTCACCCATCCACTCTGCATCACGACTGGCAAGATAATCATTCACCGTAACCACATGAACGCCTTTTCCTGACAGGGCATTGAGATAAGCGGGCAGGGTGGACATAAGGGTCTTTCCCTCACCGGTTTTCATTTCTGCGATAATTCCCTGGTGCAGGGCAATGCCGCCGATGAGCTGGACATCAAAGTGACGCATGTGAAGCTTGCGCCAGGAGGCTTCCCGCACCAGGGCAAAGGCTTCGGGCAGCAGATCATCCAGCGATTCCCCCCCCTGATACCGCTGCTTGAATTCGACGGTTTTTGCGGTGAGTTCAATGTCTTCAAGCTGCTGGAAATCTGATTCCAGTGCGTTTATTTTTTCCACCAAGGGAAGGAGTTTTTTAATTGCCCGATCATTGCTGGAGCCGAATATTCTGGTGAGTAAACTGAAAACCATGTCGATAAATTACCTTAAAAAGTTGAAAAAAATTTATGTGTTAACAATATATAAGCACGAATTGAAAAAAATGAAATATTTTTTTTGGGGGTTTTAACCTGATGTATTACCGGGTTTAATCTTTTTTTTCAAGGCGGTTTGATGATCCTGCTGCGACAATCTCAGTGGAAAAGTACCGGGAAGGGTCTTGCGATTCACCATCCACAAGGACTTCATAATGGACATGGGGACCTGTACTTTTTCCGGTGTTGCCCATGAGACCAATGGTGTCTCCACGGTTTACCCGGTCTTCTTTTTTCACCAGAATTTTATCAAGATGCCCATATTTGGTGATAATGCCGTTGCCGTGATCAATGACGACAAGATTACCTATAAGCCATTTTTTCCGGGCAAATATTACGGTGCCCCGGGCCGAGGCGACCACCGGGGTGCCTTTACTATTGGCGATGTCTATGCCCGTGTGAAATTCGGGTTTGTTTGAAAACGGTGACATCCGCTTTCCAAATCCGCAGCTGATAACCCCCGGAGCCGGTGGGATAGAAGGGGTTCGTGCCCTGATATCATTCCGGGTTTTCAGATGGTCTTTAAGGGCGTTAAAATTATCACTTTGCAGGCTCAGTTGCTGCCGGTTAAGCACTATTTCCCTTTCCAGGGAATCCATTTCATGGACCAGTCCATGGGATGACAGATTAACAGACAGGGAAAGTAAGGGTGTAGGTTCCCGGGAAGTGCCACCCATTCCTGTCATGGCGGTTTGTGTAAGCTCCGGGGAAGGAAGAGGTGCGTTCAGATGGGCAAGACGTCGAATTTTTTCCCCAAAGGTTCCAAGTCGGGCGGTTTCCCGGGCCATTTGTTTTACCTGTGCTGACATGGCCTGGTTGCGCCAGCTCAGTTCCATAAATTTTTGTGACTGATCCCGGGCCTTTATCTGCTGGGCCATGAGTTTTTTTTCCTGTTCCAGGAGGGTGTCATGCTGTCTGTGAATGGTGTGTTGCAGACAGGTGGTGACGGCTGTCATCTGATCCAGCTGTCTGTGTTGATGCACACAATATATAACCAGGATTACCACAAGTAAGGTGAGGATAACCGGAAGTGGAGGAAGGGGTAAGCGTATGGAAATCCGAAGTTTTAATTTTTTAAACAGGGCCTCTGTGTGGTGGTAAACAATGCGGTATTGTGTGCATGTCTTTAATTTTTTATGGAGGCTCATATTGGATTCCAGAGGCTATTTTAATATTGGGGGACACTGCTGAGGTCGACAGCAGAGCCACAACGTTCACCCGATCCGGTTTCGTTATTTGTTATGTCTCCAGATAGACATGTGGTTTTTTTTATATGAAAAAGAAGGTGCTGGGTTTTGGGTACTGGGTGCTGGGTATTAACAGCAACTACTTTTTCATTATTCGTTGTGGCAGGTACATACTGCCATGTGGGTTTTATATGAAAAGGCAGCCTCCAAGATAACTTCAGCAGAGCCGCCCCCCCGATGGTCAATAGGAACCGGACAATTGAGCTGTCTACAGTTCCGATCCGGGACCATTGCCCGTCGGGGGGGCGGTGGTATAACACCATTTGGCTCCGCGTCTACGACCCATTCTTCGTTGTGGTCGACAGGACATGACCGTATTCGTTGTGTCGGCAGGCCGGGTCCAGAATACGGTCTGCCCGTGGCAGTTATATGGCTCCCGGAATCAGCTCAAGGCCCCGTCTCTGGTTTAAGCCAAACATCAGATTCATGTTCTGCACTGCCTGGCCTGCCGCTCCTTTCAGGATGTTATCAATGGCTGAAACCAGGATAATTCTGTTACTGCCAGCGTCCACATGGACGCCAATATCACAGAAATTGGTTCCCCGGACATGGGCTGTGTCGGGAAACTGTCCCCGGGGCAGCAGGCGGACAAAGGAATCCGGGCCATAGTATTGGTTCAATCTGTCCATCACCGCTCCATGGGAGGCGGGTTGGATCACCTCTGCATAAATGGTGGTGAGCATTCCCCGGGTCAGGGGGATCAGGTGGGGTACAAAGGTGATCTTCACCGGTTCTCCGGCATGGGCGGACAAGATGGCTTCCATCTCCGGTACATGGCGGTGGGCACCTACCTTATACGGTTTGAAGGATTCGTTGACTTCACAGAAATGGGAGGACAGAGAAAGTGCGCGCCCGGCACCGCTGACTCCGGATTTAGAGTCTGATACAATTCCCCGGGGGCTTATCATGCCCTCTTTGATCAGAGGAATAAGGGGCAGTAAAAGGCTTGTGGGGTAGCATCCCGGATTGCCCACCAGATCGGTTTGTCCGATTTCATTTCCATAGATTTCACTTAAGCCGTAAACGGCCCGATCCAGAAGCTCTGGGGCACTGTGGGGCTGATAGGCAGAGGCATATACCCCGGCGTCTTTGAACCTGAAATCGGCGGACAGATCAATTACCTTGATGCCGTTTTCAATAAAAAACGGGGCATAGGCCATGGACACCTTGTGGGGAAGGGCCAGAAACACACAGTCAACACGGCCTTTAAGGGATGCCGGATCCATGGGTTCACAGGTGATGTCCACCATTTTTCTCAGGGCTGGAAAAATATCCACCAGGTTTTTACCGGCATAGGAACGGGAGGTAACCGCTGTCACCTCTGCGTCGGGATGCCCTGAAATTAATTTTACAAGCTCTGCGCCGGTGTACCCTGTTGCCCCTGCAATACATGTTTTAATCATTTTATTCCCATCGCGAAAAAAGTAGAATAATACCCTGTTATTATAAAGGGTTTGATAGAATGATAAATCTTATCAGACAATGCATGTCTTTTCAAGCCAAGATTCGGGGTTTGATTATAACGGGCAACGAATATTGGGTCGTAGACGCGGAGCCAAATGGTATTATGCCGCCCCTCCCCTGACGGGCAATGGACCCGGACCGGCACTGTAGACAGCTCAATTGTCCGGTTCCTATTGCCCATCGGGGGGGCGGCTCTGCTGAGGTCGACTTGAAGGCTGCCTTTTCATATAAAAAGCCACATGGCAGTAAGCACCTGCCACAACGAAAGTTGAGACTCATCATTGCAGCACCTTGGACGAAGTTTCATATAAAAACGGCCCTGGTAACTGTTGGCCTACCAAATAATGATGGCTGCTTATGCTATGACAAAGCCCGAATAACGGCTTTTCCTTGACAGTGCTTTGTACAAACCTAATAATGATTAAACTTGGTCATCTTGCTTTTAACACTTTTGGGATGGTGGTCATAACATTGTCCACCCGTAATCACTGATCCTTGCCCAGAGTGACTGATGGTGTGACCACCCCCCATTTTTGTGATCATGCCCAACTCTTTTAATCCGGAGGTTTCCATGAAAAAAATATTCAAATGGTTTTTATTGGGTATGGCTGCCCTTGTTGTTATAGTGGTTGCGGCTGTATTGCTGATCCCCCGATTTGTGGATGTGCAGCAATACAAACCCCGTATGGAACAAATGGTTTCTGATGCCACAGGACGTCCCTTTTCCCTGGGAGAAGACATTAAACTATCCCTGTTTCCCTGGGTGGGGGTTTCCCTGTCTGATATTCAATTGGGAAATCCGCCGGAATTTAAAGAACCCTCCTTTGTTTCGGTGCGTTCCTTTAACGTCAAGGTAAAACTTTTACCCCTGTTGTCCCGGGATATACAGGTGAAGGAATTTGTGATGGACGGTCCACGCCTGGTGCTTATAAAAGGAGCAAACGGTATTGGAAACTGGGAAAATCTGGGGCCTGGGCCTGGTGCTCCGGGCACCCAGAGTGCAGATAAGGCGACAAAACCGATTCCTCCGGAAACAACGACCAAAGGGGAAAATGCTCCATCCACGGGCCTGCCGGTGACTGCTCTTAAGGTGGATCAATTTTCCATCATCCATGGCAGTGTAGAGTGGCATGACAGGGTACAAAAAACCGCCACAACCCTTTCCGATGTTAATCTGCTGTTAACGGATATTTCCCTTGACGGCCCCGTGGCCCTTGATTTTTCGGCCCTGGTGGACGGAAAATCTGTTGCTGTCAAAGGTCAGGTGGGACCGGTGGGTAATCCCCCGGGACAGGGGGAACTTCCCTTGAATGTAACGGTTAAGCTTTTAAAAGAAATCTCCCTGGAAATTAAGGGAAAAATTGTTGATGCCACCACACCAGCACCCCGGTTTCAGCTGGCCCTGGACCTGGCCTCCTTTTCTCCCCGGAGCCTCTTGAAAACACTGAAAAAAGAAGCGTTGCTGCCCGCCACGGACACCTTTAACCAATTTTCTTTTAAGGGAAACCTTTCAGGAACTCCCGCGGCCCTGTCCATTGCCGACGGACTCATGGTGCTGGATGAATCCAGGGTCTCTTTTTCGGGGGCTGTCAAGGCCTTTGCCAAGCCCGATATAACATTTAATATGGATCTTGATACCCTTGATCTGGACAGATATCTTCCGCCTTCACAGACCCAAACACCGCCGGTGGCCCAAGGGGACACGGATAAAAATGCCCCGGTGGTATCAAGTGCCGGTGGTAAAGAAAAAGCGCCCGTTGCTTCTGCCACCACAAAAACAGACTATGCCCCTTTACGCAGGCTGGTTCTGGATGGACATGCCAGGGTGGGAAAACTCAAAGCCGGGGGCATGGTGATGGAAAACCTGGAGATGGCAGTTACCGGCACCAAAGGGCAATTTAATCTGGACCCCTTTAAAATGGATTTATACCAGGGTCGGATGACATCTGCCCTTGGCCTGAATGTCCAGACAGATACGCCCAAAGGTACCTTTGATCTCAAGACCGATGGGGTCCAGGTGGGACCACTTCTTAAAGATGCGGCCCAGAAAGAGTTCCTTGAAGGGGCATTGAAGGCCGATGTGAATCTTGGCTTCCTGGGAGATACCCCGGAGGTGATCAAGCAGAACCTTAACGGCACCGGAGAGCTGGTTTTCACCGATGGTGCCCTTGTGGGGGTTGATCTGGCAGGTATGGTGAGAAATGTGAAGGCCAAATTTGGTCTTGGTGAACGGACAACGGAAAAACCCAGGACCGATTTTGCTGAACTCAGGGCACCCTTTACCCTCACCCGGGGAGTTTTTAATACCCCGGGCATCAGCATGAGTTCGCCTTTAATCCGGCTTATGGTGCTTGGCAGTGCGGACCTTGTTAAAGAAACCCTTGATTTCAAGGTGCAGCCCAAGTTTGTTGCCACTCTGAAAGGGCAGGGTGACACCGAAGAACGCACCGGGGTCACCGTGCCGGTGCTTGTAAGTGGTACCTTTGACAAACCAAAATTCAGACCGGATATGGAAGCATTGTTAAAAACCGCCGTTCCCGAGGTGAAAAAGATCAAAGAGGATGTGAAAGCCCTGATTGAGAACCGAGGAGATTCCAGGGAACAGGTAAAAGAGATTAAAGACAAGGCAAAAAATCTGCTGAAAAATTTTTCCTTTGGGCAATAAATCAATTGCTGTTGTCATCCAGGTTTAGAAATTTCTGGCTGCCGATATTGGGTGGATTTTCTGGCATCCTTTAGATACCGTTAAAATTACTTTACACTTTTTTAAGAATTATCCTGAAAAATGGAGTATACCTCCCATGAAATTGCAAGGTAAGAATGAAGGATGCCGATTTTTTTCCAATGCCTGACATTTAATTTGAACCCCCTGATAAGAGGTACGTATGGAAAATCTTGATCAGATCATATCCACCCTGTCCATGACCATGGGTGCGGCCTGGGCCAGTGGTATTAATCTTTATGCCACTTTGCTGGTGCTGGGAATCATGGGAACAACGGGGAACATCGTGTTGCCTGAGAATCTTCATATCCTCATGGACCCTCTGGTAATGGGGGCCGCAGGCATTATGTATTTTGTTGAGTTTGTGGCAGATAAAACACCGGTGGTTGACACCGGCTGGGATGCCATTCACACCTTTGTGCGCATTCCGGCAGGGGTGATGCTGGCCGCCGGTGCCGTTGGGGAGGTGAATACGTCTGTGGCAGTTGCCGCAGCCATTCTGGGGGGCGGACTTGCCGCCGGTTCCCATGCGGCCAAGGCCGGTTCCAGGGTGTTGATAAATACCTCTCCGGAACCCTTTTCCAACTGGATTGCCTCCATCCTGGAAGATGTTGTGGTGGTGGGGGGCATCTGGGCATCCTTGACCCATCCATGGGTTTTCATAAGCCTGCTGGCCTTTTTTCTTGTACTTTTGATCTGGCTCATGCCAAAACTGTGGCGGGGAATTAAAAAGGTCTTTTCGGTTCTGGGGCGGTGGCTTGGTATTTCCCGGTCTTCCCCACCGACATCGGATACCGATGCTTAGGCGGAGTTTCTTATGAAAATAACATTGAGAGAAAGGTCGTTTCTATGAAAGCTGAAATACTGTCCACAGGGGATGAAGTCCTCTGGGGTGACATTGATGATTCCAACGCCAGCTGGCTTTCCAGTCGGTTGCGGGAAAACGGAGTGGACGTAACCCGGGTGAACTGTGTTGGTGATGATATAACTACCATAAGTGATGTCATGACGGAGATTTCCATCCGGTGTGATCTGGTGGTGGTCACCGGAGGACTGGGGCCCACCAGCGATGATCTGTCAGCCCAGGCCGCAGCCGTTGCCACCGGGGACGATCTGGTACTCAATCAGATGGCTTTTGATTCCATGTCGTCTTACTTTGTCCGCAAGGGCTGGGATATGACAAAGGGTAATGAAAAACAGGCCATGCTGCCCGCCAGGGCAACCATGATGGACAACATCTGTGGAACGGCTCCTGGGTTTTTTCTGGACCATGGTAGAGCCAGGTTTTATTTCATGCCCGGGGTGCCCCGGGAGATGAAGGCCATGTTTGAACGTCATATTCTGCCAGAGCTGGATGCCCGACATCCGGTGCGTAAGTCGGCAGTGCTGTGCCGGTTAACGCTTTTTGGGTTACCCGAGTCTAAAACCGGTCATAAACTTAAAGACTTTCATGAAAATTTTCCCGGCATGCGTCTGGGATTCCGGGCCAGTTTTCCCTTTATTCAGGTGAAATTCGGCAGTGATCCCTTTGCCGGAGATGTGGGCTGGGTGACCCCGGAAAAAATGGCGGCGGCAAAGGCCTGGGTTCTTGAAAGGCTTGGCCGCTTTGTAATTTCCGCACAAGGATTGTCCATGGAGGCCACGGTGGGAGAGCTGCTACAGCAGCGGGGGCAGACCCTGGCCGTTGCTGAAAGCTGTACAGGCGGGCTCATTGCAAGTCAGATCACAGATGTTTCCGGCAGTTCTGATTATTTTTTGCTTTCTGCTGTCACCTATTCCAATGAGGCAAAAATGGCGGTGCTGGGAGTAAAAAAAGAAACCCTTGCCCTTCATGGGGCAGTGCATGAACAGACGGCCCTGGAAATGGCAGTGGGAGCTCGGGAAAAAGCCGGGGCAGACTGGGGGATCTCCACCTCGGGCATTGCCGGACCCGGGGGGGGCAGTGACACCCGGCCCGTGGGCATGGTGTGCATTGGTGTGGCAGGCCCGGATGGCGCAGAGGCCTTTACTCATACCTTTTCCTACGATGACCGGGGGATGAATAAAAAAATGTTTACCGCCATGGCCCTGGAGCACTTGAGACGGGAACTGGTATTGCAGCCGGTACCCGGTGTTTATATGAAAAGGTAGCCTCCAGGTTTACCTCAGCAGAGCCCCCCCCGATGGGCAATAGGAACCGGCCAATCGAACCGTCTACGGTTCCGGGCCGGGTCCATTGCCCGTCGGGGGGGGGCATGATACCATATTTCAATATTCATTGTGTCCGTCAGGGCATGCCCGTTATTTAGAATGAGGCCGCCGCCGGTCCCGGGCCGGACCGGGTGGCCGTTGAGGGCGGCATATTATTATTATCATGATTTGTTGTATCGGCAGGCAGAACATGGGGGATATCTGCCAGACATTCAGGGACAGCTGACTTTAAACTTCTCCACAAATCCATCGGGCTGATAGCTCATCTTGGCCTGCCTGAGTCCTGGATGTCCCAGATCTTGCTCCCGGTTTATTGTCTGGTAATGGTCCGTGATAATTGTGGCAAAGGCCTGGTTTACAAACTGATAGATCCCCTTGTATTCATCCAGTGCCTTTTCAAAATGAATGACAAAGCTTGTGCCAAGTGCAAGTTCTTCTCCCAGAGTGTAGGCCACGGGCCGCTCTTCCACGTAGTAAATACCGCCACACAGCTGAAGGGGTTCACATTTTTCCAGGGCCTCCCGGGCCGCATGGTAGTCGCCGTCTTCAGTCCGGCCTTCCCGCCACTGATCCAGCACCTCCAGGGCCTGGGGCATGTGCGAGTCCAGCAGAGGCCGACCTTCATAGTTGTGGTTGTTGATGAAGGCTTTTATGAGGTTTCTTTTCTTATGATATTTTCTGCCGGCAAGATTGGCAAGGCTGTCCCGGAAATAGAGGTAATCAAAATTGTCCCGATCTTTGGTGATGCTGCAGCCCTTTTTTTGCAGGATGTCCGCCTGGGCCTGGGTGGCACATTTCAGGGTGCCATGATCGGCAAACAAGGTGGTAAGGCCTTTTCGGGGGGGAAGGCCAAAGGGGCACATGAAAAAGGGAACGCCTTTGTCACTTCCCAGGATGACTATATGATTTTTTCCCATCCTGGAAACGCGGTAGTTGTGTACCCGTCGAAATAGATAGATATTGGAAAAGGTGAATTCTGAAATGCCTTCTGGCAGTTTCTGGAACAGGGGATGCAGTGTATCTCTCAGATCCATGGTGATCTCAACTGCATCGGGATAATCAGGTATCATAATGAGAATGTCTCCCGTGGCATATGAATGGGGGGATGGTCTGGAGTACGACAGAGTCGGCCAAAATCCTTATCCCCTCCGGATAGCTCGCATACGTAACCTCTGATGTTGACGGATTGGCCGGGAACCAGGCCTGCTTGATTGCGTTTTTTATATTTTACTTGATGTTCTGGTTTTAATAACGCAGGCCTGACTCTGACCCGGGTGGAGTGATGCCGTGACCAGGCCCGTTTTTTCTATTAAAATGGCCAGAAGTTATTATCACCCCACACCTGATCCAGCAATAACTGGTCCATTTCCATGAGCATGGTTAAATGATCCCGCTCCCAGGTAGACAGCCAGAGATAGAGCTTTTTTTCCTCGGGATCCTGGGCAGTATCGGCCTGGTCAGAATAGATATTCACTGCCCGCTGCTCCATGGCCATGGCAGCGGAGATGGCAGAGGCTTCAAATCCTGCTGCGGCAATCTCTTTGATCACATCCGGGGTTAGGATGGCATCTGGTAATTTACTCTTTTGGGCATCTTTAAAGGAGCCTGGTTCAAAGTTTCCGCTTTTGCTGAAGGATTTGAACTGTTCTGCCAGTACCTTTAAATGAAGTGCCTCTTCCATGGCCATGGACTCAAAAAAAGATTTCACCGCTTTACTTTCAGTCTGTTGGGCAACTTTTTTATAAAATGCGTGCCCTCGTTGTTCCAGAATGATTGCTTTTTTTAAAATATTCAAAGTGTTATTTTCGGTCATGCTGCCTCCTGTTATTTTTAAAGTAGGTACTGGGTTTGGGGTGCTTTACAAGCCTTCAGCAAAAAAGTATCTCCACCTCCGGGGGCATTACGGCATAGATAAACCGTTTCCCTTTTTCCAGGGAGCCCAGCCACCTGTTCATTAAAAGTGCCCTGGCCGGATTGCTGGTGATGAGACCCACGGCCGCTTCAATGGATATTTCCTGATCAAGTTCCTGAATGAAATATGACAATTCATTCCAGAGATTTAAATCATGGTTGGATGCCAGACTGTCCGTTCCGAGACTTACGTTGATACCGGCAGTTAATATCTTTTCCATGGGAGCTCGACCCACGCCGATAAACGCGTTGCTGCGGGGACAAAGGCAGACATGGCTGCCATGGGCTGACAATATTTCAATGTCTTCGTCGTCTAGCTTTACACAATGCACGGCAAGGGTGGATCTGTCAAGTAAACCAAGCTCGGCGGCATAGGCCACCGGACGTTTCATGGGGGGTATGTAAGATGTGTCTATCAGGTTGCCTTTAAGCAGCAGATCATGGAATGCTGTTTGTTTTCCCATGAGCATGTCGACTTCATCATCGTGTTCGGACAGGTGAATGGAAAAGGGCAGCCCCCTTTGGCTGTCCTGGGCTTTAATCTGCTGAAGGGTTTGTGAACTGGTGGTGTGAAGTGCATGCCCGGCCCCGGCAATGGCGGCACAACCATTGGCAATGTAGGGAATATCCGCCATCGGTAACCCCGGTGGGATAAAGCCAAAGGCCTCACAGAAACAAATAAAGGAAAGCCCCTGTTGTGTGAAAATATCGGCTATTTTAATATCCGCCACAGAGGTTATATCTCCCACAGCACATCCGCCATGATCCATAAATTCAGTTATGGCTTTTCTTACAGCATGGTAATCGGTTTCAGTATAGTTATTTTTAATCATGCTGACCAGCCAGGGAACAAACCCCTGACCAGACACTGTCTTGTCTTTAAGGCCGGACAGTTTCATGTGGCAATGGGCATTTAAAAGTCCGGGGGTGATGGTGACTTCACCCAGATCCTGAACTTTATCTGTGTGCAGAATTTTTAACTCTTTGTATCTGCCAACGCGTAACAGTTTTTTATGGTCATGGATCATACAGGCGTCATCAATGATTTTTTGGCCTGGAACCCCTGTTATCATACGTCTGCTTCTAATCAGTTCTATTTGAGCTCCATTCGTTTTTGACAAGGATAAAACTCCTTTGAATTTCTAAGCCCTTGGTATGTCATCTATTGTTTATACTGCTGCTATGGCAGGGGGGTGGTGGTGTATGCCACGTTGGCATCTTCGGACTTGTGGGCTGGCATTTCCTTTCCGTCCCGGACGTCTTGTACCCAGTCAGGATTGAGCAGACTTGACTTTCCACTGAGGACGATGTCAGCATCCTTTAATGCATCTTCTGCACTTTTTTGATCATGGATTTTGCCACAGATCATCAGGGGAAGTTTTGTCATCTGACGTGTCAGTGCTGACATGGTGTGTCCGGAGCCAAAGGCCTCCATGGCGTAATCATAGGTGGATACAGAAATGGCATCTATGGGCTGGGTATCAAACAGGTGGATCATTTCCTGCCACTGTGCTTTATTTTCAAATAACGATACCTCCATGTCCGCAATGCCCCAGTCGGAAACCCTGACAATGATCAGACGGTCCTGGGGAATCACCTCTCTTACGGCATCAATGACTTCACGGACAAACCGGAATCGGTTTTCCATGGAACCACCGTATTCATCGGTTCGTTTATTTGAATATGTGGAGAGAAACTGGCTCAGGAGATACCCGTGGGCCGCATGGATTTCAACCCCATCAAATCCCGCGGCCATGGCACCCCTGGCCGTTTCTTTAAAACCGTTTACTACGTGGGCCATGTCAAAGGAACTCATTTCATCGGGCACCTCATAGGGACCACCGGTAAATGGATTGTCCTGGGCCGGTGTCACGGGACTTGGAGCAATGACCCTGCCGGCGGGGTTGATGGCTTTCCATGCCATGCGCCCACAGTGGAACATCTGACATATGGATATGGCTCCCTGTTCTCTGATGGCATCGGTGACCTTTTTCCAGGCATCGATCTGGGGCTGGGTGGTCATGCGGGCCTGCCCGGGATAACCCTGGGCGCTCTCATAATCGGTGACAATGGCTTCGGTGTAGACAATGGCGGTATCTTTTTTTGCACGGGTGACCAGAAAATCCAGCACATCCTGCCGGGGAATGCTGTCTTCACCGGCAGAAATACGTGTCATGGGGGCAACCCCCAATCTGTTTTTCAATGTAAAATTTTTTAATTTAAACGGGGAAAAAATGGTATCTGTCATGATCGTTCTCCTTGGATTGTGAGTGGTGGATCATATCCGAGCGCCTTAAATCCTGATTGGGAAAGGGTGTTAAATCATTCATTGAAACCCAATGATGGGATGAAATATAAGCATCTTTGGGAAAAATACAGGCCAGGAAATTTTTTTTTGAATTGCCTTGGTTTACCATATCATTTAAAGTGGGGTTTACAAAATAAACTCAATTCTATAAATAGATACAAATAAATATAAAAAAGGGAGCGGCCATGCGAAAACGTTTTGGGAGACAAAAACATGAAAAATGGCCAGCGGATTTTTTTCAACAAAATTCCTGGATGGTTCTTTTATGCCTCCTGTGTCTGCTGGGTGCGTTTTTGTTCTCCCCGGTGGCGGCCAAGGCAAAGGAGATACGCATCGGTATCCTCATGTCCAGTGATATTCGACTGGAGACGGTGAAGGGCTTGAAGGATGCATTGGTGGAACATGCCTCAGTAGGTCATCATACCTTTATCTATGATATTAAAAACGCCCGGGGGGATCGAAAAATACTGCCGGAGCTGGCCGCTGGAATCATTGCGGGCAAACCTGATATTGCCGTTGCAGCAGGGGGGATAGAGGCAGATACTCTGTTGGTGGCTTCAGCCGGTACGGGGATACCTGCAATTTTTCTTTCGGCCTCCTCTTCGGTGCACCGGGGTATCGTTGCCAGTATGGTGAGTTCCGGCAATAATTTTACAGGTATTGATACCAATGACACCAATCTTAACGCCAAGCGTATCTGGTTTATTAAAAAGATGCTTCCCGAAACAAAAACAATTTTTTGTTTCCATGTCCCCTCCATTGTGGCCTCTGTGGAGTCCCTTGCCGTGGCTCGGCAGGCAGCCAATGAGCTGGGCGTTACTGTGAAAGTAGCAACTGTCGAATCTAATGCAGATATAACCAAAGCCGCAGAGACCCTATCCCGCAAAACCACCGATGTGATTCTCCAGTTTCCCGTGGCACCGATTGACCGAACTCTTAAAAGCATTATTTTTCCCCGGGCCATGGCTGAAAAAATCCCCATTTTTGGTCATGGTGAAAACAGCATACAATCGGGTGCCTTTGCCTCCTATGCCGGTTCACGATACGCTAATGGCCAGCAGGCCGCCCGCCTGGTTCATAAAATTGTCAATGGGATTAACCCCACAAATATTCCGGTGGAATTTCCTGAAAAACTGAAACTTATCATCAATAAATCACTGGTGGAACGGCTGGGATTTAAATTCAGCGGCCGCACCTGGCGCATGGCTGATGAAATTGTTGATATTCAATTTTAACTTCAGGAGAAATATCCATGAAATGGTGGCATCGGTTGAGCTTTAGAGTGACGGTCTTTATCCTGCTTCTGGCAATTGTTCCCCTGGCCGGGTTTGGTATTACCACAATCAACGATATCCGGCATATTCGTTTGCAGTCCATTGTGAAAATTCATAAAGGGATCGCCATCCATTCTGCCCACCTTATTGAAGGATCTCTTGCTCATATGATCAAATCGCTTCAGCTAATTATTGAAACCAATGAACTGGAAATTGTAAATCAGTTTGATCAGGAGTGGTTCCTGCAGCAGCTGTTAGGAGATATACCCCATCTGCATTCCCTGACACTTACCAATGCCAAGGGTAAGGAAACGGTTAAGGTGGGTCGGGACACTGTTTATAATGCGGCAGATTTGAAAATGCGTGAAGACTATCCTGATTTTAAAAGAAATAATGACCACAACGCCATAATTGGTGAAATCCATTCCTCCCGGAATAATTTTCTGGTTCTGAATGTGTTTATTCCCATGTTCAGTCCCAGGGATCGCCATGTCACCGGGATGCTGGTGGCCGAAGTGGATGTTGAAAAACTCTTGAGTTTCACCGCTGATCTGCGCCTTGGAACAACGGGCTATGTTTACGTTGTAAATACCCAGGGGAAAATTCTTGTGCACCCTGATTACAGCGTAGTGCTGGCCGGGGAAGATGACCTTGCCAACCCCCAGGTGAAGGCCTTTGTCGCTGGCCGAACGACGTTTGTTCCCAACCAGGTCTACATCAATAGACAACAAGAGGAGGTGTTGACCAATGTGCGTGCCACATCTGAGCCAAAACTCCTGGTGGTCGTGGTCCAGTCCGTAACAGAGGCACTTGGCGCAGTGACACTTATCAAACATCGTCAAACCATACTCCTGGCGGCGGTACTGGGGGTGGCTATCCTGTTGTCCCTCTATTTTACCATCAAAACAATTATTCCCCTGCGTCATCTGGAATCCGGGGCCAGGTGCATTGGCGAAGGAACGCTTTCCCACCGGATACCGGTGACATCTTCGAATGAGCTGGGCAGCGTGGCACGTTCCTTTAATCGCATGGCCCGGGAACTGGAAATGGCCCATACCCTTGCAGATGATCAGAACTGGTTAAAGCAGGGGGTCACACAGCTGGAGAACCTGCTCCGGGGGGATCAATCCCTGGAAGATCTGTGTTCAAAGGTGATTACATTCATGGCCCGATATCTGGAAGAGATGGTGGGAGTTATTTACCTCCATGACGGCAGCGGAACTTACCGATATATTACCGGCTATGCCTTTCAACCCGGTCCGGAGTTCTGTGAACATTTCAAGCCCGGCCAGGGGCTTGCTGGCCAGGCGGTTCTGGAAAAGCAGATTATGAATATCAGAGATATCCCTGCTAATTATATTTCGATCACCTCGGGACTTGGTTCCATGTCTCCCTGGCACTTAAATCTTGTACCCTTTGTATACAACGACAGGGTGGAGGCTGTCATGGAGCTTGGGGGCACCAAAGAGTTCACTGAACTGAAAAAACAATTTTTCATTGAAACGGCAGACACCATTGCCATTATCCTTTCATCGGCCCGTTCGCGGCGGGATTTAAACAGCGCCCTGGTGCACACCCGGCAACAGGCCGAAGAATTACAGCGGCAGCAAAAAGAGCTTCAGGCCTTTAACGAAGAGATGGAAGAGCAGACCCAGATGCTCATGGCCTCGGAATGCAAGCTTAAAGAACAGCAGGAGGAACTCCAGGCAGCCAACGAAGAACTGGAAGAAAAAACACAATATCTCGAACGCAATAAAAAAAGCATTGAAGAGAAAAATAATGCCCTTGAAATATTGCGCAGGGACCTTGAAAAGAAAGCTGCAGATCTGGCTACCACCAGTAAATACAAGTCCGAATTTCTAGCCAACATGTCCCATGAACTCAGAACCCCCTTGAACAGTCTATTGCTGCTTTCCCGGCTGCTGGCCGACAATAAGGAAGGTAATCTTCTGGCGGATCAGGTGGATTCTGCCCAGATTATTTACAACAGTGGTAATGATTTGCTTTACCTTATCAATGAGATCCTGGATTTGTCCAAAATTGAAGCTGGAAAAATGGAGCTTCACATGGGTGACATTGAGCTTACCGAATTTGCCAGTACCCTTGAAAAAAATTTTAAGCATCTGGCACGGGAAAAAGACCTTTCCTTGAACATTGTCGTAAGGGATGATACTCCTGGTATCATTGTAAATGATCGCCAGCGCGTGGACCAGGTGTTAAAAAACTTTCTTTCCAATGCCTTCAAGTTCACAAATTCAGGGGGGGTAACTGTGGAGATTTACAGGCCTGATGCGGAGATCACCTTTATCCGTCCGGAGCTTAACTGTGACAATACCATTGCCATGGACGTCCGGGATACCGGTATCGGTATCCCCAGGGACAAACAAACGCAAATATTTGAGGCCTTTCAGCAGCTGGAAACCGGCACTGCTCGAAAATACGGTGGTACAGGACTTGGATTGTCCATATCCCGGGAGATTGCCCATCTGCTGGGTGGAGAGCTTCACCTCCAGAGTGAGGTGAATAAAGGATCTGTCTTTACGCTTTTTCTTCCCCTGGTGGGTATCCAGGCAGCTCCTGCAGGGACAACGTTTTTATCTGCCAGAAACGAGGATGAAAAAAAATCTGCGGTAAACGATCCATCCGTTGTGTCAGAATTTGATGCAGATGCACCTTTGGAAAATCCCCTGGCAGATGACAGAGATGATATAAACGACGGGGACAAAACCATCCTCATTGTTGAAGATGACATCTCTTTTGCCACAGTTCTGCTCACATTCTGCAGGGAAAAGGGCTTTAAAACCCTTGTGTCCCTCACCGGTGAAGAGGGGCTAAAACTGGTGGAGCGATATCCCTTGAATGCCATTATTCTGGATATACATCTGCCGGGCATTGATGGATGGACGGTTTTGGAATGTCTGAAAGAAAATCCAGCCACCCGGCATATTCCAGTGCACTTCATGTCCGCTGACGATCCCGTGCCCGAGGCCTTTGCCAAGGGGGCCATCGGCTATCTCACCAAACCCATAAATCGAGAAGATCTTGAAAAGGCCCTTGCCAGCATGACCACCATTATCAATAAGAAAATGAAGGATCTGCTTCTGGTGGAAGATAATTTTAATCAGCGCCAGGCCATTACCCGTCTCATTGATGATGGGGATGTGGCCATTACCCAGGCTGCCACCGGTAATGAGGCCATAGCCGCATTGCAGAAAAAGCCATATGACTGCATGATTCTGGACCTTGGTTTGCCGGACATGTCCGGTTTTGATCTTCTAAAATTAATGGAAAACACCCCGGGCATAGCCTTTCCACCGGTGGTGGTGTACACCGGTAAAGAACTCACCGTGGAAGAGGAGCAAAACCTTAGAAGGTATTCGGAATTTATCATTATAAAGGGTGTGAGATCCCAGGAACGGCTCCTGGATGAGACGTCTCTTTTTCTCCATCGAATGGTGGAAAAAATGCCGGAAGATAAACGTAAAATAATTTCTGACCTGCATGATATCGATCAGATGCTCAGGGATCGAATAATCTTGATTGTGGATGATGATATGCGAAATGTTTTTGCCCTTGCCAAGGTACTCAACGATAAAGGCATCCACACCATCAAGGCGGAAAACGGTATCAAGGCTCTGGAAGTTCTGGGCCAGAGAAAGGATGTGGATCTGGTGCTCATGGATATCATGATGCCGGTAATGGATGGTTACGAAACCATGAAAAAAATCCGGGAGCAGCCGTGTTTCAATAAGCTGCCCATCATTGCCCTTACTGCCAAAGCCATGCACCGGGACAAAGATGCCTGCATTGCTGCCGGGGCCAATGATTATCTCACCAAACCTGTTGACATTAATAGATTGTTGTCCATGATGCGGGTCTGGCTTTACCGGTAGTATTTAAAAAAATAGGATGCTTCCGTATGACATCAAATGAAATTGAAAATATGGAAGTCCAGCTTCTTCTGGATGCCATTTTCCTTCGATATGGGTATGATTTCAGGAATTATGCAAGGGCATCCATTCGTCGACGGATTTTACAGTTCATGAAATACAAGGAGGTTGCATGGGTATCGGAAATGATTCCCCGGTTGATGCACGATGAATCCTTTTTTGAAGAAATGCTCAGGGTCTTTTCCATTACAGTGACGGAAATGTTCCGTGATCCGTCCCTGTTTCTGGCGCTCCGGGAAAACATTCTTCCTCTTTTAAAAAGTTATCCGTACATTAAAATCTGGCATGCCGGGTGTGCCACCGGTGAAGAAGCCTATTCCCTTGCAGTTTTAATGGCCGAAGAGGGTCTGGGGGATCGTGCGACTTTTTTTGCCACGGATTTTAATGACACTGCCCTGGAAAAGGCCAGACAGGGAATATACAGTCTGGATAATGCCCGGCAATATACCTTGAATTATCAATTGGCCGGGGGCAGGCACTCGTTTTCCGATTATTATTACGCCCGGTACGGGGCCCTGGCAATGAAGAGCCGTTTGAAGGAAAAAATCACCTTTGCCAATCATAATCTGGTGATGGACCAGGTGTTTACTGAAACCCATTTAATTCTTTGTCGCAACGTCTTAATTTATTTTAACAAAGAACTCCAGGAACGGGTAATTCGTCTTTTTTATGAAAGTCTGACCCATGGCGGATTCCTGTGCCTTGGAATGAAGGAAAGCCTTTTTTTTTCATCGTATCAGGACAAGTTTAAGGAGGTTGACTCTAAAAATAAGATTTTTCAGAAACTGAGCGGGTGAAAAAGATAATAATGGAAAATCAGAAACAAACTGTCATTGCCATTGGAGGGTCTGCGGGATCACTGGAGGTATTGGTCCGGTTATTTTCGTATCTGCCCCGGAATTTTTTGTTTCCGGTCATTGTTGTGTGTCATCTGCATCCCCAGGATGATGGGGGACTTGTTGACTTTTTCTCCAGACGATTTCCCCATCACATCAAGGAGGCAGAAGATAAAGAGCCGGTACAATCGGGAATAATCTATTTTTCTCCGGCCAATTATCATCTTTTGGTGGAGCAGCAAAAAAGCTTTGCTCTGTCCGTTGACCCCAAGGTTAATTATTCCCGCCCATCCATTGATGTGTTTTTTGAGAGTGCCTCGGATGTCTGGACTACAGATCTGACGGGCATTATACTCACCGGTGCAAGCTGTGACGGTGCCCAGGGTATTTGTTCCATTAAAGACAGGGGGGGGCTTACCATTGCCCAGGACCCCGGTACAGCAGATTCTTATTTGATGCCCAAGGCGGCCGTTGATACTGGGAAAGTGGATAAAATTCTTGGTGTGGAAGATATCGGCCTTTTTTTGAAGTCAGTAGTTTGAAATGGATGATCTCCTTTTAATCCGAATGGGACGGACCGGGTGCCCGTCGGGGGTGATATAATGCCATTTTCGTTATTTGTTGTGGCAGTTATTTCTGCCATGTGGGTTATAGAAAAATGGAGGGAGTGTATTGAACGATTTACAAAAAATTCTCATTGTGGATGACAAGCCTGCCAATCTATTCAGCCTTGAACAGGTTCTTAAGGAAACCAATGCGAAAATCATTATGGCTGACAATGCCAATGATGCCTTGATAGCATCTTTGAATCATTCGTTTGCCATTGCGCTCCTGGACGTCCAGATGCCCGGGATGGATGGGTATGAACTGGCGGAATTTCTGCGTGGTGAAGAAAAAACAAAAGATTTACCCATTATTTTTGTATCAGCCGTATATTCCAGTGAACACCATGTGTTTAAAGGCTATGACGCCGGTGCCGTGGATTTTCTGGTCAAGCCATATAATCCCAAGGTATTGCTAAGCAAGGTCAATGTGTTTCTGACCCTGGATCGGCAGAAAAAAATGTTGGAGGCATCCCAGAAACGGCTTGCCGGAATTAACGATATCCTGGAATTTCAGGTTCAGGAACGGACCCAGAAGTTAAACAATATTATACATGAACTTCAAGTTGAGATAGAAAAAAGAGAGCTGGCTGAAAAGGAGTTGATTCAGGCACACAAAATGGAGGCCATTGGTTCCCTGGCCGGAGGAATTGCCCATGATTTTAATAATATTCTGGCTGCGGTGCTGGGATACACCGAGTTATCCCTGGACAGTGCTCCAAAGGGTTCTTTGCTGGAAGAAAATCTTGGGCAGGTATATGCTGCCGGGTTGCGGGCAAAGGATCTGGTCAATCAGATTCTTAATTTTGCCCGAAAAACAGATGAAGATCCAAAGCTTGTGCGGATGGACCTTGTGGCAAAGGAGGTGGTGAAATTTCTTCGTTCCACCATTCCCACATCCATAGAGATCAGGGAAAATATTGTCAGTGCATCCCTTATTCTGGCAAACCCCATCAAGATTCACCAGTTGATCATGAATATCTGCACCAATGCTGCCCATGCCATGAGCGACAGTGGTGTTCTTTCAATTTCCCTGGAGGATGTGTGTATAACGCCGGATAATATGCCCATTATGCCACCTGGCAAAACACTGCCACCGGGTATGTATCAGCAACTTGAGATTGCCGATACCGGTTGTGGCATACCTGCAGATATCATTGATTTCATCTTTGATCCGTTTTTCACCACCAAGGGAATCCACGAAGGCACGGGCATGGGCCTTGCCATGGTGAATGAAATCGTAAAGGGGTGCGGTGGTATGGTTTTTGTTACCAGTGAAGTGGGACAGGGAGCCGTTTTTACCATCCTGCTGCCCATAACCCAACAAAATGAAGTAGCACAACCCGCTGTGGATTCCCTTCAATTGCCCACAGGAACAGAACGGATACTCTTTGTTGATGATGAGCAGGTGATCTGTAAGGTCGCTTCCCGTACCCTTGAAAAATTTGGTTATCAGGTGACAGCAAAAACCAGCAGTGAAGAGGCTTTTGCCCTTTTTGATGCCCAACCTGATGCCTTTGATCTGATTATTACGGATATGAGCATGCCACGGATGACCGGCGATGAGCTGACAAGGAAAATTCTGGCCATCCGGCCGGAGATGCCCGTTATTATCTCCACGGGTTACAGTCGTAAAATGACACCATCCCGTGCGGTGGAGATCGGGGCCCGGATACTCATGAGCAAACCATCCAGTAAGGAGAGCCTTCTCACAACGGTGCGAAAGATATTGGATAATCAGTGACTACTCCCCATCTAAGCCGAAGCTATGGAGGGGGCTTCTTGGAGTATTAGCTCCTGAGACTGTAGCCCCAGTCTCAATATATTTATTGTAGCATTGTGGTTCTTGTTTAGAACAAGACTACAATGTGGGCACTTATGAATTCTAACTGAAAGGCTTTTTTTGACAATCTGGCCACAAGCAGGATTTGAGCATTTGATTAATCTTCAAACCGAAAAAATGGAAATGCGCTCGTGGCGGTTGTTGGAGGGTGTTTCCAATATTTTCCTTGACACGGCATTCATTTGTCAATATTAATTTTTATCAAACAAAGTTTATCGATAACAAATAAAATTCATGGAATATATCCATATATTAATTAAATTATAATTTTTGGTTTTTGGGGGAGTGTGCACCATGCTTGATGCCGTTTATGATGAGCCGTTGGTCATCACCAGAGGCCTATATCGTCTCCACACAGTTAAACCTGCAGCCCAACATAGTGTATCACCCTGCAGTGCTGCCTGCCCAGCTGGAATGGATATCCCAAAGATGCAGTTTTATGTTACTCAGGGGCAGTTTTTAGAGGCGTTTGAATCAATTGCATTAGAGAATCCTTTCCCTTCCACCTGCGGTCGCATCTGTTTTAATTCCTGCGAAACCGCCTGCCATCGTATTGGTCAGGATGAGGCTCTTGCCATTCGTAGCATGGAGCGATTTGTGGGTGATTGTGCCTTGAATCAGGATTTTTATCCCACCATAAAAAAGCTTCCCTTGAATGGAAAACATATCGCCATTCTGGGGGCGGGTCCTTCGGGTTTGTCCGCCGCCTATTTTTTAAGTATTTTTGGTTTTTCATGTGAGGTGTATGAATCTGCCCCCACCCCGGCTCAGTCCGTTCAATGGGCTATCCCGGAATCGCGTCTGCCTGAAAAAGTGCTGAACATGGAGATCAACAGAGTTCGTAATCTGGGTGTGAACATTCACTGTGGTCATTCCCTGGACCCGGATTTTGTCAAAGGCCTGATGTCCCGGTGCCATGCCGTGGTTGTGGGATCAGGGATTTCTCAGTTCATGACCTTTTCCCAATGTGTTGGCAGTGACAAGAACCAATTGCATGGTGCTCTCCAGACCCGGGAGGATACCATTCACATCGAGCTTGGAAATGTGACTGTCAAACTCGGTGAAATTCCCGTGGTGTATGGGGGGGGCTGGTACAATGGTATCCAGAGCATTGCCCATGCGGTGGGTGCGGGGAAAACAGCTGCCATTGCCCTTTATGCCTATTTTGATACAGGTGTCTCTGCCATTCGGGAAGCCGTGGAAATTGCCCGGGTGGGAAACGGTCAGGCCCAGTCCATGGAAATTTATCTGCTGGGAGAACGCAGCCATGCCAGTTGCCATGTGGTGACAGAAAAGGAGATAGATCGTACAGGTTTTCACGCTGCTGCCAGGATTGATGCCCCGCAATCCGTATGTGCAGGACCTGACAATACCATGGAAATGGTGGAACAGACCTTTGATCTTCCTTCAGCGCTTGCAGAGGCGGCCCGATGTTATTGCTGTGGCTATGAAGGTCACGCACAAAATAACCATGACCCCATAACACCGACAATACCTGAACGTCTCTGAACTCTGCTGCCACGCGCATTGATCATTGACTTTTACGACTGTTTTTCTTACAATTTCCTTTTATTAACTCAACAATCCTTGAGCGACAAAAGATCCGGGGGCGTTTTTTTATATATCCACCTTCTCCAGAGAGGGCTTGGTCACAGCATGGGCCACCCATCACATCTGGTGGATCAATGGGGTCAGGTTTGTGTTGTTGTGTTTTTTATAACCATCTGTATTTCAAGGTTATTTTAAGTGGTAATGCCAATAATACAAGCCCGACACCACCCCAGTCTGATAATCCTGGTTTTTCCATCTCCATGGTGTCAGATGGTGTGATCAGGTCCCATGGTGTTGGTAATTTTGCATACGGATAAAAGGAATAATAAATGCCCTGTCCACCTCATGATCAAGCTGTTTCTTCCCTGCTGGAGATGGGCCGCATTGATTTTTTGTCAATACTGGATGGCCTGGATGATGGGGTTATTATTGCAGACTGTCAGGGCAAGATTCTGTTTTACAATCATACCCAGTCTAAAATTGATAATTTGAATGCCCGGGATGTGGTGGGCCTGAAAGTCACCGATATCTATGAACTGAACAACCAGACCAGTATGATCATGCAATGCGTTCATAGTCGTGCCGCCATTAAGAACAAAACTTTTTTTTATCGTACCTGTTCTGCGAAGGTGGCCAACACCATTACCAGTGTGTATCCGCTTTTCAACGGTACCGAGATTAATGGCGTCATCTGTTTTGTTAAAGATTATGAACTGCTTCAGAAATCAACCCCCACAACATCCATTTCCCATTGTCGCTCCGATCTGGGCAATGGCACCCGCTATACCTTTGCGGACCTTATTGGTAACTGCTCCGATTTTCAGCAGGTTGTCAGTGCTGCCAGGAAAGCCTCCGGATCGTCTTCCCCCATTATGATTCAGGGGGAGACTGGAACAGGTAAAGAATTGTTTGCCCAGTCCATCCATAATCACAGCCATCGGAAGCGGAAGAAATTTGTGGGGGTAAATTGCGCTGCCATTCCCCATGATCTCTTGGAGGGATTGCTTTTTGGTACCACCAAAGGTGCCTTCACCGGTGCCCTTGATAAGCCAGGCCTGTTTGAAAGCGCCAATGGGGGAACCCTTTTTCTGGACGAATTGCTTGCCATGCCCCTTGTGCTTCAGGCCAAACTGCTGCGGGTCCTCCAGGAAAAAACAGTGCGCAGGCTGGGGGCATCCACAGAGATCCCCATTGATATTAAAATTATCAGTTCAGTCAGTGAAGAACCCCGAATGGCGGTTAACAACGATCTGCTTAGAATGGATCTTTTTTATCGTCTGGGGGTTGTTTTGATAAAACTGCCTCCGTTGAGAAAACGAAGAGATAGTATGAATGAACTGGTGTTTCATTTCATTGAAAAACTCAACGCCTTCCTTGGTACCCATGTGAAGTCCGTTTCTCCGGGGGTGATGGATCTTTTTATGGCCTATCGGTGGCCGGGCAATATCCGGGAACTGGAGCATCTTATTGAAGGTGCCATGAACATGGTTGGGCATGAAGATGTTCTGAAGATTCAGCATTTTTCTTCGGGTACCGGATATTGGGACAGCTTTGAAACCGGTGCCCTTGGCATGAACACCGATGGTGCCCTAAAAAAGACATCAGACCTTCCTCCCTCATTGTCTCCCCATGGGACCGGCAGAGGAGATGACGGTTTTCCATCTCCGAAAAAGGGGGATGTATCGCAGGATTTTTTCCCATTCGGTACCGTTTCTGCCGCTGGCCAATGGTCGGCGGGTTCCCCGGCGGCGGATGTAAAGATTCCCCTGGCCCGGAATCAGGCTGAGCAGGAAAAGCTGGCCCTTGAAAATGCCCTCACCGCATCCGGGGGCAATGTCACCCGGGCCGCTTCCATTCTGGGGATTTCCCGACAGTTGCTGCACTACAAAATCAAAAAACATGCCTTAAGCCGCATTGATTTCATGCGTCGTTGAGGTATCAACAACCGAACTGAAAAATATTTTTCATTAGAAAATTTTTCATAGGTATTGCTTTTCATTGGAAAAATAATTTTCTTTTTCCCAGGCTTTATCCATGACCTGATTCCGTCTGATTTGTATTAAAAAAAATAGGTGGCTGATCATAGATAATGGACCTCCTGGCCTGTGGAGAGGGGCATTGTCATTTTCAGCTTTTTAGGTGCTGAATGAAGGTGGCACGGAATCTGCTATGTGAAGAATCAATTGTTTTTATTTAAAGTTAAATGCCCGGGGCCTGGATGAGGTTCCGGCAAAAAAACCCCTCGGCGATCATGGTGCCGGGTGAAATCCATTTTTCCGATGCCCAGGAAGGTGTCCAAGGGGTGATTTAACTTCAGTTGATGATTCTAACATAAAGGAGTTTTTCGTGTCACAATCCACAGCCCCCACCAAAGCGTTTGACCCCATGGTCTTCTGGGTCTCCGCATCTTTAACTATCCTTTTTGTCCTATGGGCCATTATTTTTCCGGAGAACATGGGTACAAGCATTAACGCCGTGTTCAGCTGGACCACCAGCAACTGGGGATGGCTTTATCTGTTAACGGCTTTCTTGCTGGTCGTTGGGTGCTTTGTACTCATGGGGCCCGGGTATGGACATCTCAAGCTGGGTCTTGAGCATGACAAACCTGAATTTTCAAATTTTTCATGGTTTGCCATGCTGTTCGGATCGGCAATTGCCGCAGGCATCGTTTTCTGGGGACCGGCAGAACCGGCGTACCATTACATGAGTCCGCCACCTTATTTTGGCGGTGAGGCTCTTACTCCGGCAGCTGGGGCCAATGCCATGACCTATTCGTTTTTTCACTGGGGCTTAAGTGCCTGGTCCATCTATGCCATGCTCACCATTGCCCTTGGTCATGCCTGTTTCACCAAAAATCTTCCATTGAGATTTTCCAGTGCCTTTTATTATGTTATCGGTGATAAAATCCACGGAACCTGGGGTAAAGTGCTTGATATCTTTGCCGTATTTGCCACATTAGGTGGTCTTGCCACCACCACGGGTCTTGTGGCACTTCAGCTTTCAAGTGGACTGAAATATCAATACGGTCTGACTCTGGGACCGGGCAGTACCTACATCATCATCGGGGTTCTAACGGCTATTTTCACCTTTTCAGTTTACACAGGTCTTGAAAAAGGGGTGAAAATTATTGGCGATATTAACATGTGGGTGTTCGTGGCCGTGTGGTTTTTTATCCTTATTTTTGGTCCCACTATTTTTCTGATTAATCTTACCACTAACGCCATTGGTCAATACCTGCTTCACTTTATTCCCATGAGCCTGTTCACGGCCCCGGGGTACGAGGGTAACTGGATTGGCAGCTGGACTGTGTTTTACTGGGCCTGGTGGATGAGCTGGGCTCCTTTTGTGGCCGTGTTCATTGCCAGAATTTCCAGGGGAAGAAGCATCCGGGAAACCGTTGCCGCCACCTTGATTCTGCCCACACTGGGAAATTTTCTGTGGTATGGGGTCATCGGCGGTGCAGGCATCAGTTTTGATGTCACAGCCACCTTGAAGGAACACGGGGTGGAAAGTGCCATCTTTGCCATCGCCCAGCACCTTCCCATGACCGGTATTTTGTCAATTGCCTTGATTTTTCTCATCGGCACCTTTTTTCTCACCAGTGCCAATTCGGCTGCCATTTCCCTTGCCATGTTTGTGTCAGGGCATGAAAATCCCGGAAAAAATCTTCGGGCCTTCTGGGGCATCGCCTTGGGTGCAGTGGCTGCAGTGCTGGCCGGTACCGGCAGTTTAAAGGCCATTCAAACGGCTTCCATTGCCACGGCTTTTCCGTTGATGTTTCTTCTTCTGCTGGTGATTTTTGGCACCTTCAGAGGACTTGGCAGGTATAAAAAAGATAATAATATGTAATTTGAACGCCAGGAATATTGGCCATAGCTGTCACAGGTTTTTATATAGATCAGGAATTGTAAAATTAAATGCGGGGGTGTGTATGAAAAATCCCCGGGGAGAAATGAAACATGTACGATAGAATGCAGGAACTTGACATTAAAAGTTGTGAGAAAATCCACGCCGCATCCATGGATATTCTAAAAAACACCGGTGTTGCATTTAACGATGAAGAAGCCCTTGATATCTTCAAAAAAAATGGACATAAGGTGGAGGGCAGTACCGTATTCTTTGAGGAATCTGATATAAAAAAGGCCCTTGAAACTGCCCCGAAACGTTTCACCGTCCATGCCCGCAACCCTGAAAAAAATGTTGAAATCGGCGAAGATGATTTTGTATTTCTGCCGGGATATGGTGCACCCTTTGTCATTGACGGCAAGGGGGATCAACGTCAGGCCACCATGGAAGACTATGATAATTTTTGCAAACTGGTTCAGACATCAAAATTCATTAACATGAATGGATGGATGATGGTGGAACCGGCGGATATGCCCCATGAAACCGTCCACCTGGATTTGAATCTATCCAATATGCTCCTCTGTGACAAACCCTTCATGGGAAGTCCCGTGTCACGGCAAGGCGCCCTGGACGGTATTGAAATGGCCGGTATCCTCTGGGGGGGCAAGGAAAATATCATGGACAAAGCTGTGTCCGTTTCTTTGATCAATTCCCTTTCCCCTCTTCAGTTTTCCGATGAAATGGCCGGAGCTCTCATTGAACTTGCACGTCATGGTCAGGCCTGTGTGGTGGCATCTCTTATCATGGCCGGTGGATCAGGCCCTGTGACCCTGGACGGTGTGCTGGCCCTTCAGAATGCTGAAATCCTGGCCGGAATCACCCTGGCTCAGCTGGTACGTCCCGGGACTCCTGTGGTGTATGGATCCACCTCATCTGCCATGGATATGAAAACAGGTGCTCTTTCCATCGGGGCGCCTGAGCTTTCTAAGAATATTCATTTTGTGGCCCAGATTGCAAGATATTATGGACTTCCCAGCCGGGCTGGTGGTGGATTAACAGATGCTCTTTTCACCGATGCCCAGGCCGGTGCGGAATCGGCCCTGTCTATTTACACCTCTGTGCGAAGCGGTATTAACTTTATGCTTCACTCCTGTGGTATTCTGGGTTCTTACATTGCCATGAGTTTTGAAAAATTCATGGTGGATGAAGAGATCTGCGGTATGGTGCAGAACATGATCAACCCCCTGCCACTGACCGATGAATCCATTGATCTTGACATTATTAAGCAGGTGGGCATAGGTGGACAATATCTTACCCATCCCAAAACCTTCAAACTGTGTCGTTCGCAGTTCTATATGCCGGGCCTCATGAGCCGCATAAATGCAGATGCCTGGCTCAAAAAAGGGAAAAGACGCATTGACCAGGTGGCCCAAGACAAGGTTACCCAGCGGCTGGCATCCTATGAAAAACCTGAAATTGATCCTGAGATTGAAAAGAAATTGACCCGGTACGTGGAAGATCGAAAAAAAGGATAAGCCTTTAAGCCGAGAAAATGTCAGATCCAGATTCCTTGACATATACGGTGCAGGCAAGGGGTTATTTAATCCTGAGAAAGAGGTATCCGGTTTCCGGGTGCCTCTTTTATTTTTTCTCCCTGTCATACACTGCCCGTTTCCGGGGAACCGTTCTGAAAAAAGATCATCCCCTGCTTGCATAAAAGAAAACACTGGTGTAAAAAAAAGGTATGAAATTTTTATCACACAGCGTTGTTTTCCTTTATGGTTCCTTGTTTGCTGCGGTCATGTTTTTATTTTGTGCCTGTGGCAGTGGCGATGAGAAACTCAGTGGGGCCGTTGATGCCCAGCTTCCTCCCAGCTTCAGTTTTTTTGATGTGGGGGTGAACACGCCTTTTTCCCGGACCCTGAGGAATTCACTCCAGGCGGTTTTAGGCGATGACGCCATATCATCTCGAAATACCATTGACCTGCAGATCAATACCGATGGCTTTCTGGCAGATCATTTTCCTTCCCTTAATGCCCTTAGTATTGCTTTTAATACTCCTTCAGGAGAACGGGTGGAGCATGATACCACAAAGCTTACCTATCGTTATTCCATGAAAAAAGGACTTCCCTTTGATTATGTGGAACTCCTTTTTTCAAAGTTTTCCGGCATGCCCATGGTGATACGGGTTTTTTTTGCCCATGATAAACTCAATGTCCTCTCTTCCTTAAAGGAAAAATATGGCCCTCCCAAAGAATTTCCCTGGAAAGTGCAAAACGGGAAGTCGCTTTACTGGGAAAAAAATGGAGATGTTTTATTTTACTCCTTTGTTCCCAATCAGTTCGGTGTTCCAGAGTATCAGGTAGCCATTTACTTCACCCGACGGCTGCACACACTCCTTGAAAGGGAACAAAAGGAAAGGGCAGAGACGATGGAAACGATGAAAAATCAGCCGGTTTCCAATGGTAAGGCCGTTTTCTGATCTTGTTTTTTTTATATGAAAATGCCGACAGCAGAGTCCCCGACGATCCGGGGCCGGTCCGATGGTCCGTCGGGGGCGGTATAACGCCATTTGGCTCCGCGTCTACGACCCATTATTCGTTGCACGTTATCTAAAAAATGAAATGAAGTCCTGAATCCACCAGAGTGATCAGCAGGGCTGCCATCAGGGTGGTCATGAAATCCTTGAGTTTGAAATCATCAACGAATTTGTCTGTGATGTACAGTAAAAAGGCGTTGATCACAAATTTGAAAAGCCCGAAGGTGATGATGATAAAGGGAAGGGTCAGAAAAACCAGAAGCCACCCCATCAAAAAACTGACAATGGAATAAACAATGGCCACAACAATGGCAGTGAAAAAATTTTTAATATAAATACCGGGAAGAATGCTTGCAACAATAAAGACTGCGGCGCTGAGTATAAGAAGATTCCAGATCATGGTTTTGGCTCCTGATGTGCTTGTTCCCGTTCCTGGGAAAGACAGGTCTTTAAAAAACGTGTACATTCAATTTGAGGTGCCCCTGATCCTTCCCATGGGGTGAACAGGGGCTTTTTTTATCCAATGACTCTTAAGCTTCTTGCCTGATGGTCAAGCAAGCCTGTCCCTGTTTTTGTAAAAACAGGGACCATATGGCTGGTATATACTGCCAGGGGCAATCAGGCACTGACCCAGGTCTCATCCAGCTTCAGGTAGAGGCTGGGATGGGCCTTGACATTTTGAACCCGTTTGCTGGCGATGGTCCACACATTGATCCAGAAGGCATTGGCAATGGAACCTCTTTCCTGTTGGATTTTTTCAAGCTTGCAGAAGATCTTTCGTCGTTCTTCTATGTCCAGGGTGCCGTTGGCCTGGGTGAGCAGGTCAGAAAATTCCTGGTCCACCCATCGGCTCTCATTCCAGGGAGCTGGCTTGCCGTTCTTATCAGCCACATATCCAAGGTTCAGCACCATGGTACCCACGGGGCGATGTGCCCAGGTGGTTATGCCCAGATCCACTTCCGTCCATTTTTCCCAGTACTGGCTGTTGGGCATGACCTGAATATTGATGCGGAATCCGGCGGGCAATGCATCCTGTTTGACGATTTCAGCATAGCGTACGATTTCTTTCCAACCGCTGCCCACGGCCAGATTGACATCCAATCCGTTGGGATAACCCGCTTCTGCCAGCAGTTGTTTGGCCTTGGCTGGATCGTATTTCGGGGTGTCAATGGGGCAGTATTCTGGATGTTTGGGGCTGACATGCATGTCCTGGCCCAACATGCCCTGTCCAAAGTAGGCAAGGGCAAGGATTTTTTCGCGGTTCTGGCACAGCTTCAGGGCCTGGCGCACCCGGTTGTCAGACCATGGTTTCATGTCCACCCGCATGCGCATGACCCGGGTCTGGTTGGTGGTGGAGGGATAAATATTGACCCGGTCGTCATTTTTCAGGGCCTGATAGGCTTCCGGGCCGCTTAAATCACTGAAGTCGATCATGTCAATGTCACCGGACTGAATGGCGGCGATCATCGGGGCCATTTCCGTACCCATGTCCACAAATTCGATCTGGTCCAGATAGGGAAGCAGTTCGCCGTCGGCACCTTTATTCCAGTAATTATTGCGTCGTTTTAAGAGACAGCGCTCCCCTTCTACATACTGATCAATGACATAGGGACCAGTGCCATGGGGAGCCTTGATGAAATCTCCCTGGAAGGTACGGCTGTTAAGGATCATGGCCGGATAATGGAACAGATGTTCGGGAACGGCAATTTCAGCCGTTTTTAAGTGAAGTTTTACCTGGTGTTCAGATGTTTTTTCAATACCGGTGTTGTCCAGATAGGGACCGATCATGCCCATCATGGAGGATCCTACATCTTTATTGAGCCACTGATTCATGGTAAAAATCACATCATCGGCGGTGAAGTCATCCCCGTTGTTGAATTTAATACCCTTTTTCAGATTCAGGGTCCAGGTTTTCAGATCGGCACTGGCTTCCCAGTTTTCCAGCAGATATGGGTGGGTGACATTGTCACCGTCAGTGTAGGTAAGATACTCCGCCACATGGCGCAGCTGATTGGTGGGACATATCCATGAAAACTGAGCCGGATGGGTCACCTTGTGAACCGGTGCCGCAACCCGAAGTGATCCACCTCTTTTGATGGTACTTGCCGCGGCTTTCCGGGGGAAGGCAAGGCCTGCCATCTGTCCGGCGGCGGTGGCGGACAAGCCCAGAAGGGTTGTGAATCGAATGAATTCACGGCGGTTCATTTTTCCTTTTTCAAAATCTTTTTTCAAGTTTTCTACTGCGGGATGGATTTTCATCTTTTCTCCTTTTTCAGGGGTGAAGGGATATGGAGTGAACAATGAACGGGGCCTGATCAAGAACCTCTTTGACCATTATGTGCTGAAATTAAATTTTCGTAAACCGTAAATCATGATCATGTCCGAGACAATTCTTTTCATTTTTTAACATTATTTCAGGAAAAAAAACAAGGTAGAATGATATATTAACAGGCTTTTTTGATATTTCTATTTAAGAGGGTTTACTCTATCAGGTTTTTTGTTGTCTTCTCCCATTGATTGTTCAGACCTGGTGGAGTATGAATGTAAATATTCGGCCAGCACCCCATCTTCACTCATTTGGGCCTGCTCACATAGCAATAGTATGCTATGCAGTTCCAACTAAGCGAATATGGGGCACTGGCCAAACATTTACAGAACCAAGCCAAATATTTACGTATGAATACAGATTAACCTTATAATTTTAGAATCACCCGGTTGCACGGGGGGTGGTGGCGCTGGACGTTGCTGCCTTGACCATCTGGAGGTACAAAATGAATCGATCGGAATTTTTAAAGACAATTGAAATTCAGGGTAAACCGTTTCAATACTATGATATTACCCGGCTGGAATCACAGGGCATTGCCGCTGTATCAAGGCTTCCCTTTTCCATTCGTGTTCTGGTGGAGAATCTGCTGCGCAAGATGGACGGGGACGTGGTCAAGGAAAAAGATCTGTTAAATATCTGTAACTGGCAGCCCACCTATGCCGAACCGGTGGAGATTCCCCATCATCCGGCACGGGTGCTCATGCAGGATTTCACCGGAGTTCCGGCGGTGGTGGATTTAGCTGCCATGCGGGATGCGGTGAAAAAAGCAGGGGGGGATCCATCCGCCATTAATCCATTGATTCCCGTGGAGCTGGTGGTGGATCATTCTGTGCAGCTGGATTATTACGGGACGGACAATGCCCTGACCCAGAATGTGGCCAAGGAGTACCAGCGAAACATTGAGCGTTATCAGCTATTAAAATGGGCACAGAAAAGTTTTGATAATTTCAAGGTGGTACCTCCCAATTCGGGTATCTGCCACCAGGTGAATCTGGAATACCTTGCCCGGGTTATGATCCAGGAGGATGGAGAAGGCGGCACCCTTTTATATCCTGACTCTCTGGTGGGTACAGACTCCCACACCACCATGATCAACGGGATCGGTGTCATGGGATGGGGTGTGGGGGGCATTGAGGCCGAAGCCGTGATGCTGGGCCAGCCCTATGTTATGTCCATTCCCGAAGTCATTGGTGTAAAACTTGTCAATGCCCTGAGGCCGGGGATCACTGCCACGGATCTGGTGTTAACCATTACCCAGAAGCTGCGGGAACTCAATGTGGTGGAAAAATTTGTGGAGTTTTTTGGCCCGGGCATGAAGGCTCTTGGGGCAACAGATCGTGCCACCATTGCCAATATGGGCCCCGAATATGGTGCCACCATGGGTTTTTTCCCGGTGGATGAAAAAACCATTGAATATCTGAACATGACCAACAGAACGGAACAGGCCATTGTGACCGAGGCCTGTGCCCGGGCCAACGGGTTGTTTTACACCGGGGAAGAGACCATTGACTACTCGGATGTGGTGGAGGTGGATCTGGCAACAGTGGTTCCCTGTCTGGCCGGTCCCTCCCGTCCCCAGGACCGCATTGTCATCAATGAGCTGGAGGATGCCTTTAATGCGCTTTTGGGGTGCCGTCATGAAAGGGACACTCAAATGACCCATATATCTCAGTTTCTGAATGAATCCGGCTCTGTTACCAAACGGGAAAACACCTGTGAGCCATCGGGAAAACGCCTGGTGACACTTAATATGAATGGCCGTGAGATAAAACTGGGTGATGGCAGTATTGTCATTGCCGCCATCACCTCCTGCACCAACACCTCCAATCCTTATGGACTTATGGGGGCAGGGTTGTTGGCTCGCAATGCCGTAAAAAGGGGACTGAAAACTCCTTTTCATGTGAAAACCTCTCTTGCACCGGGGTCCAAGGTGGTGCTGGATTACCTTGAGTCCGCCGGATTGATGCCCTATTTTGAGGCTCTGGGATTCCATGTGGCAGGCTTCGGCTGCACCACCTGCATTGGCAACAGCGGTCCCCTGGCACCGGCCATTGAACATGCCATACAGGATAATGATCTCACCGTGGCCTCGGTGCTGTCCGGTAACCGTAACTTTGAGGCCCGCATTCATCAGAGTATCAAGGGTAATTTCCTGGCATCTCCCATGCTGGTGGTGGCCTTTGCCATGGCCGGTCGCATTGATGTGGATCTGATGCAACGTCCCATTGCCATGGACCCCAATGGTAATCCCGTGTACCTTGAAGATATCTGGCCCAAACAAGAGGAAATTGATACCCTTGTTAAGAAACATGTCAACGCCCAGCAGTTCGCCACCCAGTACGACACCATATTTGATGGTGATACCTTCTGGAAGGAACTTGAGGTGGGTGAAAGCCTTACATTTGACTGGAATCCGGATTCCACCTATATTAAAAATCCTCCCTACTTTGATGATTTTTCCGTTGATCTCAACATTCCGGAAAACATTGATAATGCAAGGGCGCTTCTGGTCATGGGGGATTCAGTTACCACCGATCATATTTCACCGGCCGGGGCCATCCCGGAAAAGTATCCTGCCGGTCAATATCTGGTGGAGCGAAAAGTGGCCAAGGCCGATTTCAACTCCTATGGTTCCCGCCGGGGAAACCACGAGGTGATGATGCGGGGCACCTTCGGCAATATCCGCATTAAAAACCATCTGGTGGCACCGGATGAGGGCAGTTTTACCATTAAGTTTCCTGAAAATGAAAAGCTGTTCGTGTTTGACGCCGCATCCCGGTATGCCCAGGAAAAGACACCCCTTGTGGTACTGGGGGGTAAGGAATATGGCACCGGTTCCTCCCGGGACTGGGCAGCCAAGGGCAGCAATCTTTTGGGAGTCAAGGCGGTGATTGCAAGGTCCTATGAACGCATTCACAGAAGTAATCTGGTGGGTATGGGGGTGCTTCCCCTGCAGTTTAAAGAGGGTGATTCCTGGGAAACCCTTGGACTTGACGGGTCTGAAACCTTTTCCATAACGGGAATTGCACATCTGGAGCCCCAGAAGATGCTATCTGTGACCGCCGTCAAGGATGACAAGACCACCACCTTTGAGGTGCTGGCCCGGTTGAACACCGATATAGATGTCAGATACCTTGAAAATGGGGGGATTCTTCCCTATGTGCTGAGGAAACTGATTAAAAAATAAAGAGCTGGAATATACCATAAAGGGCTTGATCATAAGATAGTCCCTCGTATGATCAGGCCCACCATAAACCGTGGTCTGTCCCCGGTTTTTACCCCGCCCCAAAGTGGCTCATGTTGTGACCAGGCCCGTTTTTTAAGATGGGACGGGTGTCGGTGTTGGTGCATGTTGATTTGTGGGCTGTCAGAGATCCATTTTTAAGGCGTTCTGTTTCATATTAAACTCTTGATCAATGCCATCAATTTATCATTATCCACAGGTTTTGCTAGATACTCGGTTGCACCCGCATCAAGACATCTTTGCCTGTCACCTTTCATGGCTTTTGCGGTGACCGCAATAATGGGCAATTGACGATATGCTTCCTGGGCCCTGATGGCGGCCATGGCATCATAACCATCCATAACCGGCATCATCATATCCATAATAATAAGAGAAACATCCGGATGCTCTTTTAATTTCTCAAGGCCTTTTTGCCCGTTTTCTCCCACAATTACAGTCATATTATACGTGTGAAACAAATGCAAAAATGTAAATACATTGCGCATGTCATCATCAACAAGCAGTATTTTTAAACCATTTAATATACTGTCCGGTACATCTGATGGCATTTTTTCCCGATCAGATTCAGGTGGTGTATCCGGCCTCGTGGAATTGGGTTCTTCCCCTGGCAGATCAAAGCTGATGGCCTGCACGACAGGGGGCTTATTTGCTGGGATCGTTTTAATGCTGTCCTGGTCTTTTTTTCCCAGGTGAACTGGAAGAAAGATTGAGAAGGTCGAGCCTTTACCCTCCTGGCTTTCCAGCTGAATTTCTCCACCGAGAAATCGTGAAAAAGTTTCTGAAATGGTCAGCCCAAGCCCTGTGCCGCCAAACTTTCTGCTCGTACTACCGTCGGCCTGGGTAAAAGACTGGAAAATAAGGTTTCTTTTGGATTCAGGAATACCAATTCCAGTATCTGAAACAGACAGCATAAAAGATTCATTGGGGTCCAGATGACTTCTGGAAAAATCCATGCCGGGTTTTGGCAGGGCAACTTCGAGTCTGACTTCACCTTTAAGGGTAAACTTGAATGCGTTGCTTAAAAGGTTTCTAATAATTTGAGAAAGACGCTGGGGATCGGTGGTGATCTCACTTGGAAGATCGGGTGAGATATGGGTAACAAATTGGAGCTCTTTTTCTTCGGCCTGAACCCGGAATTTCCTTCCGATATCCTTAAGAAAGCTCTCCAGATTGAACGTGCACAGCTGCAGTTCCATTTTTGCAGCTTCCACCTTTGACAAATCCAGGAGATCATTGATCATTGTCAATAAATCTTTTCCTGAAGAATTGACGATTTTTGCTATTTCAACCTGCTCATCTGTGAGATTTCCTGTTTTGTTCTCTGCCAGTAACTGTGAAAGAATAAGCATGCTGTTCAAAGGACTGCGCAGCTCGTGGGACATGTTTGAAAGGAATTCACTCTTTGCTTTACTGGCTTCATCTGCAGTTTCTTTTGCCCTGCGTAATTTCTCTGCAATAATTTCTTTTTCGTTTATTTCATTTTCCAGTTGTTTGACCGTTTCCTGTAGTTTGTCTGATATTAAGGCTTTTGCCTGGGCCGCTTCCTTTTCAATTCTTGCACGTTCGGCCTTGAGCTCTTTTTCTTTAAGCTGCTGCCAGATTTTTTGATTATCCAGTTGAATATATCGTCTTCGTAGCAAGGCTGCCATACGGGCCTTTACAATGGAAATATCATTTGATTTTCCCACAAAATCGTCTGCTCCGGCTTCCAGGGCACACATCATCTCCTTTTTGTTCTCATGGGCGGTGAGCATCATTATCACCATAAGACCTTTATCCAGAGACTTTTGCCTAGTTATCTTCCTGCACACGGAGATACCATCCATGTCAGGCATCACAAGATCCAGAAGAATGCAGTCATAATTTTTCTCCTGAATCATTTTTAGGGCTTCTTTGCCGTTTGATGCTGTTTCCAGAAAGATACCATCTGCTTTAAACGATTCTTCAAGGAATGCCAGGTAGGTGGGACTGTCGTCAATGGCCAGGATTTGGCTTTGACGAAATGAGGAAAAATCCTTCATCATGAACTGTGTATCTTTGGCCTGCTCCAGAAGAGATTGGATTTTTGCAACCAGAATATCGGTATCTATTTCCTTTGATACAAAAAAATCTGCACCGCTTTCCAGGGCTTTATTCTGGCTTTCCGTGCTGCCTTCCACTGTAAACATCAATACAGGTATACTTCGGGTATGGATGTTCATCTTGACATTACGACAGAACTGATCTCCATTCATTCCCGGCAGATGGAAATCCACTATGATCAATTGATAGCTTTTCTCAGATAAGGTTTTCAACGCACTTTCAGCCGTATCGCACCAGTGGGTCTGCCAACCATGGGTTTCCAGGGTTGCAGAGAGTAGAACGGCCTGGGTCTCGGAATCTTCAACAATCAGGATGCAGGGATTATCTGTTTTCATATTTCACCATGCCTTGAGGGATTTGGGCGGTTAATTGCCGGAGTCTTCCAGTTATTTTATCAAGTGGTAGACTTTCGCAGGCAGCCCCTATTTCAACAGCTGCTGCAGGCATTCCATAGACCACTGATGTCGCTTTGTCCTGGGCAATGGTGTAGCCGCCTGCATCCTTTATCGCCTTTAGCCCCAGGGCTCCGTCCTCGCCCATACCGGTCAGCAGAACGCCGATTGCCTGGGGGCCAAATTGCCTGGCCATTGATTCAAAGAGGACGTTCCCCGAGGGGCGTTGTCTGCAGACGGGAGGTTTGTTATAGGACAGGACATAATGATTCTGCAGCACCAGGTGATGGTCTGCAATGGACAGATATACGTTGCCGGGGGTGGCTATGACAGGGTCCTTTGCCATGATTACGGACAGCTTGGTGGTTGAATCAAGCCAGCTGACAAACCCATCATGAAAACTTGGAGCAATGTGCTGAACCACGGCTATGGGCAATGGAAAGTCTAGGGGCAGGCCTGCCAGGATTTCACTCAATGCTTTTGGCCCCCCGGTTGAGGCCACAATGCCAACCCATTGATAGGGAAGTTTTCTTTTACACCTGCCCGGCATGCTGGGGTGAGTTGTTTCAGGTGCTCTGGATGTTCCTAGGATATTTGTCATCGTCAGGTTGCGGGTCCGACGCTGGGAAACAACTTTGATCTCGCTCATTATGGCCAGTTGGGTACAGATGGTCTGGGCCAGTTTATTGTATGATTCATGGCTGAAATTTAAAGGTTTTTCAACAACGGACAAGGCCCCGGCCCTGAGTGCATTCATGGATATTTTAAGGTCTTCTTTTTCCACGCTGGCAGAAACGACTACAATGGGTGTGGGGCACAGCTGCATGATTTTTTGGGTGGTTTCAAAGCCATTGATTCCAGGCAGGCGTATATCCATGGAAATAACGTCGGGCCTGACACGCTCAATTAACTTGAGGGCCTTCTCACCACATCTTGCTGTTGCAGCCACTTCAAGCCTGGGGTCCTGATTGATGATATGTACAAGCATCTCCATAACCGTGGGTGAGTCTTCAACAATCATGACACGTATTTTTTTCATAATATCTGTCCTATGGCTTCCAACAGGTTTTTCTGATCGAATTTTTGTTTCACAATATAGGCGTCTGCGCCAAGATTCAGACCCCTTTCCATGTCTTGGGGATCAGCCATTGATGTGACAATAATCACTGGCATTTCTTTGAGCCTGTCAGATTTTTTCATCTCTTCTATGAGGGAAAATCCATCCATTTGAGGCATTTGGATATCTGTTACAACCAGGTCCACGTCAATATGTTGCAGCTGATCCAGTGCATCTGTACCGTCAACAGCCAGATGAACCAGATATCCCTGGGATTCAAGAATGGTTTTTTCCAGGGTCCGGGTTGTCACCGAATCGTCAACAATAAGGATTTCAGCCTGCTTTTTCTGATGCACAACAATTTCTTTGCCATGGGAGTGTTGCATCCCCTTGGATCGGCCCAAAGCATCAATCAGCTCTGCGGGGTTCAAAATAAGACACACAGATCCATTTGCATCGACAAAACCGCCTGCAAAAAAAATAATCTGATCTGCAGGTGGTGGCAGATCTTTAATCATGATTTCCTCTTCAGATAAAACCCTGTCCACACAGAGGCCAATGCGCTTATGGCCGGAACGCAGCAGCACCATCACCATAGGATCATTATCATTTAGAGCAGGCAGCTGCCCCATGTCCAGGAGGTCACTTAAAAAACCAAAGGGCAGGGGGTGCTGATTGTGTGTAATAACAGGATGGCCTTCCATACTGCCAATATCTTTTGGAAAAATCTGTTTCATGCGATCAATGTTCTGCACCGGGATGCCAAATGTCTGCCCACCTGCCTGAACCCTGAGAATCCGGTGGGTGGACAGAGTCAATGGAATGAATAAAATAAACTGTGTCCCCTTGCCGGGTTCACTTTTAACCTCAATCTCACCCCTGAGGTGGTTGACAGATTCTTGCACCACCGACATTCCAACCCCTCTTCCGTGAAGGTCGGTGATCATTTTAACGGTTGTAAACCCAGGTTGATAAATATACCCAAGCAGTTCCTGACGGGTGCAGGCTTTAATCGTTTCGGCTGAGGCAAATCCTTTTTTTATGGCCAGATCCGAAATGGTGTCCACATCCAGGCCATTTCCGTCATCTGCAATGGTTATTTTTAATCGATTGGTGTCAATCTCCATGGTAAAGTGGATAATGCCTTCAGGATCCTTTCCTGCGGCCCTTCTTTTGTCCGGCGTTTCAATGCCATGGCTGACAGCATTTCTTAGCATGTGCATCAAAGGGTCCTTCAATCGTTGCAGGACAAGCCTGTCCGCAAGAACCTCAAGGCCCTTGACCTTGAATTCAACCTGTTTGCCCTGGTCAGAAGCCAGATCCCGCATCATTTTTCTGAAAAATTGAAAAACATCTTCAGCGGCGACCATTCTGCTTTTTTGAACATCTGTCTGGATCTGCCTGTTCAGGGTTTCATTCATGCGACAGGCAAGTCGGTGCTGCCTGTCAAGGGTGCGGATTCCGGCAGACAGTTTTGAGAGTTCATGGGCCTTTATGGGGATACCAGCCCGTTCCATTGCTGATCGATATCTGCCTGTGGTCTTTATTATGCCTGAAACCATGGTCTTAAGGTCTTTAATCTCCAGGGCTACCTGTTTGTGCCGCAAGCCTTCAGACATGAGCTGTTCGGCGGTTCGCTGGATTTGATCCATGCGAAGGGCATCAATGCGAATGGTATTCGTATCGTCTGCCGGCATATTTACCCGGGATGTTGTCTCTTTTTCACGGGTTGTCATTACCCGGGTTTCCAATTTTTTCGATCCGGTTGAAGACACCTTTTCCATCATTTCAATGGCGGTTTCTGGAATAATGGGTCCTTCAGGACGATTGAGTGAAACCACATGGTCTTCAACAGCATCTAAGGCCTGAACAATGGCTTTTATTCCATAGGTATCCACGGCTGTGTTACCATCCCGGACGTTGACAAACCAGGCTTCAATGGAGTGGGCGATCTGCTGGACCACCGGGAGTTCTGCTGCCCGGGCTGCCCCTTTGAGTGTATGGGCTGACCGAAGAACTGTATTAATGATTTCAGCAGACGGCGCATGGCCAACATCCATTTCATCGACCATGCGGCGAATCACCTCAAGATGGATCCGGTATTCATTTTGAAAGGCATGAAGAACCTTTTGCCGAATACTGTTCTCAACGGATGATGAAGACTTTTCTAGAGCGGTTTCATCCATCCCAACAAAGGGTTCTGGTATCTCGGGTAAGGCTTTCTTTTTATCTTGTTCACTGGACAGACACGTTTCCAGAATACCAATTAGATCCTCCGGGAGACTGGTTTCAGGATCATTGGAATAGGCAGCCACATAAGCTTCTATTTTGTCAACTACACTGTTAAGGTCGTCAATACACCTGTTATCAAGTTCAATGGCATGGTGCTTGATCCGGCTGAAAAGAGTTTCAAGCATAGCCCCTGATTCCTGGACAACATCCAGACCCACAGCCCGGGCTGCCCCTTTCAGGGTATGGGCGCAGCGCTTGAGATCATCCAACCGTGTTTCGGACGCGCTTATACCTGTTTTTGCATCTGTAAGAAATCCGCGGATTGTTGCCAAGTGTTTTTTATGCTCCCTCCGGAAGACGGCAAACACCTTTTTTTGTATGTCATCCATGGGTTAATCACTTTCGACAATGGTTTTAAGTTGGCTGCTAAGTTCATTCAGATTGGCTACTGCAGCCTCGATCTGCCCGATTCCCGAAGATGTCTGTTCTGTCCCTGTCTGGATATCTTTCAGGGCCTGAGCCACCTGGTCCAGGCCAATCTGCTGTTGACCGGTTCCGGCAACGATCTGTTGAAAGGCCCGGATACTTTCTGTGGTCATATCAGTTAGCTGTCTGATGGTTTCAGCTGCAATCTCCGATGTTGAACGCCCTGTTTCAACTCGTTTAACAGCCTCTTCCGTGGACATCACCGATGAGTTGATACCGCTTTGTATTTCACCTAAAATAGTTCGAACCTCTATGGTGGACTCTTTGGCCTGATCCGCAAGATTTTTCATTTCATTGGCCACAACGGAAAATCTTTCACCCTGTCTGCCTGCACCCACAGCTTCAATGGCAGCATTCAAGGCTAAAAGGTTGGACTGCTCAGCAATATCATTGACCGTTGAGATAATATCCCCGATGGCCTGGGTTTTTTCACTGAGGGAGACAATGTTCTGTGCCACCTGCTCCACCTGTGATCTTATGGACTCCATGATTGCATGGGTGTCTTCCACCGCACGGATACCGGTTTCACTGGCGGAACTGGTTGCCTCCGCAGCCTGGGCCACCTCTTTTGCCTTTTCCGACACCTGGGATCCTGTTTCGCGGATTTCCTCCATGGTGGAACTGGTCTCTTGAACAGCTGCCGCCTGTTCTTTCATACTGCTGGACTGCTGCTGGATGGCCGCCAGAATCTCTGCAGATGTGGAATTGGAGTTCTGAACCGCATTCAAGGTCAGTTTGCTGAAATTTCTCAAGTCAGCGGTCATCTGTCTGAAGCATGTATTTAAATGACCTATCTCATCATTGGAGGTTTCGATCTCTTCAATGGAGAAATCACGGGTGGCGACCCTGTCAGCCCATTTTGACAGTTTTTCCAGTGGGACACTGATGGATCGGCTGATGAAATAGCTCAAGAAACCGCCCAAGAAAAAACCGATGATCGTAAGACCTATGACAATCATTAACGTTGTTTTTACTGCATTACGGCTCTTATCTCCGGCATTTTTGACGTCTGTTGCGGTCAGTGCCTGTACCTCATCAACCAGAATGGATTGAATTATCCGGCGCGACAGAATGATTTCGGAAGAATCTGCGATCTCCTCTTTTTCGATGGTAATGATGTCTTCTATCCGTTGTAGATTTGCGTTAAACATCTCTTCAATGGTCCCGGCCCATTGTTTTTCCTGGGAATTGAGTTCCAGTTGCTGATAGACTTCCAGAAAATGAATAAAATCAATTTTATTCTGAGTTATGTTATCCAGATAGGCATCTGAAAAGAAAATCAAATATCCGTTCATCGCCTTTATTATTTTATTGATATTGATTTCCATTTCCATGGATGTGTTCATTTTTTTCATATTTTCGGGATCATCGGGTATAATCATGGCCTGAATATTGTCATTGAGAACTTTATTCATTTTGACATAATCGTCATATAAAAGTTTCAGCAGCGTGGACTGCTGTTTTTTGTTTTCCACCAGATGCGTTGACAGCGATACCATTTTACCAAAGGCTTTTTTTACCTTGTCCCCCAGTGCTCTGCCTTTATCTGTGGTGCAAAGGTCATGGTATTGTTTATGATAACGGTTAAAGTCCTTGATTCCATTGTCGATACGGACAAGGTGTTCCGGATCTTCATCTAGCAGGTATCCGAGAACCCCGACTCCAATCCTGTTGACCTGAACTTCCATTTCATTGGCCGTATTGGCCTGGATCATCTCGTTATCAAGAATATTGACCAGTGTGGTGTTGATCAGTGCAACTCTTTTATAGGCATTAAAACCCAGAATTACCAGAATGCCAAGCATAAGCAATGTCATGCTCCATAATTTCTTACCAATGGTGATCTTCATCATGGACTCCTTAGTGTTATTTCTTTGCAAACAGTGGATGGGTGAAAATTTTAGGGATATCCAGCAGTATAATCCCATTTTGAAGGATTGATTTTCCAAATTTTGTCTTCATTTCATGGGGGGGGGACCCAAATCCGTCCAGGTCCTTTTCCTGAAAATAATGAATCTGGTCCAACTGGTGAACTCTCAGGCCCAGTCCCCCCTGTTTTAAGATGATCACGTATCCCCTTTCATCCTCCCCGGGCAGATCTGTAAATCCCATTAAAGACGACAGGTCTATAATACAATGAAGTTCAGCCTGCCTGTTTATGACACCAAGTATGCTTTTATCTGATTTCGGAAGCCAGGTGCAATTGGCATAGGGTAAAATGCAGGACAGATCTTCAAGCTTCAGGGCATACTGCTCCTTGCCCACATAGAAGACCAGGGTTGGGATTCTTTTTATGTCACTTGGTTTTTCCGTCTTTCGGTGTGCAAGATCAGATGCCCGTTTGCGAAATACAGCTGTTGTTGTATCTGGCGTATTTTCTTGGCTCAGTTTATCTTTGTCAGTCATATCCTCCGAATTCTCCTATCCTCAGGCGTTGAGAACTTCCAGGTGAAAATTACTCAGGATTTTTAATTGCCCGGCTGAAATCCCGTCAGCCATATGAAAAATAAAGGTGTCATCATAGGTTTTCAGCAGATCAATCACATTGCAAAAACTCTTTTTCGCCTTTTTCACATCCCCGGCCGACTGCTGCAGCAGGCCAAGATGGTAGTGGCCAAGAACAAATTTTCTATCAAGATACAGGGCCTTTTTCAGTGAAGTGACCGCCTCTGGAACAAGGCCCTTGTGCTCTGATAACAGGGCTGACAGCAGATGGACTGTGGTATCCAACGGATTTAGCTTGATCAGGTCCTGGCAAAGTCTGGATGCCTCATCCCATTTACCCTGGTTTATCAGCTCATTTAGCCTTGCGGAATCCAATGAATTTTTTTCAGCAGTTTTCTGCCTTGTGATTGCAGGGGGGGGGCCGGGGAGCTGTCTTGGTTTTTTGACCGGTGGGGCGGTGTAATTGTTCGTGACTCTTAAGGTTGACAGGGGGACTGTCTTTTTTCTATTTGAAATTGATTTTTCAACGGCATCTGTCAGCTCGAATAAAAAGGGTTCAAAAACCCTGGGATTTTCCTCCGCAGTTTTACCCGTATTGTCTGCACAGTTTTGATAAAATGATGTCCCCGGCAGCATGACGGTTTTAAATGACGTAAAATACCGGATATTGTGATCTGCATGTCCGATCACCAGCCAGCCATCCGGGACAAGGGCTTTCTGGAACTGCCGTATAAGTTTCTGGTTGGTTGTTGCATCAAAATAGATCATTACATTACGGCAAAAAATGATGTCAAAGGAATTCAGGTTTTGAAACACAGAGGGGAAGGGCATGGTGATCAGATTATGATACTGGAATGACAGGTGTTTTTTGTATTCCGGCTTGATTTGCCATTTTCTGCCCTTTGGAAAAAAACAAGTCTGTTTGATCTGTTCCGGTGTTCCCCGAAATGACCATTGGGAGTACTCCCCTTTAATTGCCCGGTTCAAAAAATTTCTGTTTATGTCGGTGCCGATGATGCGCAGATCCCAACCCTGTAAGAGATGGGAAAAATGTTGGGCTATCATAATTGCAAGGGTATAGGCCTCTTCTCCGGTGGCGCATCCTGCGCTCCAGATCCACAGACGTTTTTCATGTCTGTTTTTTTTAATCACTTCAGGTAAAATAACATCTTTCAAGCCGTTAAACAGAGGCTCATCCCTGAAGAAGTGGGTTTCTCCAATGGTCAAATCGGAAACAAGGAAGTCAAAGGCCACGGATTGTTCATCGGCACTGGAGGTGATCATTGAAAGGTATTGTCGGTAATCAACTGCCCCAGAATGTTCCATTGCCTTATGGATTTTTCGGTAAAGTTCATCCGTTTTGTCCTGATAATAAATCAGACCTGTTTCTGAAAAGATAAACTGCTTTATTTTTTCAAAATCTGGATTATAAAGCATGAATATTGTCTTTTTTGTGTAATTTGTTTAAACGTTTCTGTGCCAATGCCTGGAATTCAGCCATTCTTGTCTTTTCCTGGGCCAGCAGGATCCGCTCCGGTTTTAAGAGGTAAAAAATTTCTTCATTCTGGTTTTTTCCGGACATGGAAACGCATTGGTTGAACACTGAATCATCGTCTAAAGCATTCAGTCGCTTGTTGTCCAGGCGCTCAACGTTTAGCACCTCTTCTACAATGAGCGCACAAGGTGCATCTTCTTTTCCAATGATCACAAGCGGTGTGTACCTGTGAACAGACTGCCGGGGAAAGCCCATAAGGGTGGCAAAATCCACAACTGGAATGGCCTTGCCTTCAATATTGATAAAACCGTTCAGGAACGAGGGAATCCCTGGGGGCGTCAATAATTCTGCCATATGAAGGATTTCTGTTGTGTCTTTTACATCCAGGGCAAACAAGATTCCTGACACTCGAAATTGTACGATCCATTGCTTGGAAAACGCCTTTTCAGTATTGGGTTGATTCATGTATCGGCATCTCCTGTCCTATGCGCTCACATTGTGAAACCATTGTTGTTTTGGGGTTTGGTCATAATATGGACCACTCATCACATTTGGTGGACCAACGGGGTCAGGCTTGTGTTATCGACACATAGCCTGTGTAAAGTCAAAAAGTACCGATAATGCCAATAACGCAAGCCTGACCCCACCCCAACTGACCCCACCCCAAATTGGGCCATGTTGTGACCAAGCCCTTTTTTTGCAATGTTAAAAGCTTTTGTCACTAAATGTTAAATTAGAAGTCACAATAAAACCGATAGATAACACTACAACAAGTAAAAGTATACCGTCAATATATTCTGCCGTGTGGGTTTTTTATATGAAAAAGTGGGTACTGGGTTTTGGGTTCTAGGTACTGGGCACTAACAGCGACTGATTTTTCATAATTCGTTGTGTCCGACAGGACATGTGGGTTATATGAAAAGGCAGCCTCCAAGTCAACTTCAGCAGAGCCGCCCCCCCCGATGGGCAATAGGAACCGGACAATTGAGGTGTCTACAGTTCCGGTCCGGGCCCATTGCCCGCCGGGGGGGGGCGGCGGTATAATACCATTTGGCTCGGGCGCATTCCCATTTTTCCGGATCGTGCTTAATCAGAGAGGGGTCAGGCTGGCGTTTAAATGGAAAAAAAGTTTGACACCAAGGAGTACTTTTTATATATGGTTATATATCAATTTGATATATAACCATATGAATTGGGCTTGGTCACAGCAGGGGCCGCCCGTCACATTTAATGGACCAGCGGGGTCAGGCTTGTGTTATTGGCGTTATCGACCACAGCCTGTGCAAAGGCCAAAAGCACCGATAATGCCAATAACGCAAGCCCCGAGTGGCCCACGTTGTGACCAAGCCCTGTGAATTAAAGGAGCGTATTATGGGAGCCGAAATTTATAAGCTTCTTCGGGAACAGATGGACCAGTACTCAACTGGATTTCCGGCAAGTGAATCGGGTGTGGAAATTAAAATTCTTGAAAAAATTTACACCGAGTCGGATGCCGAGATGTATCTGGAACTTTCCATGCTGCTTGAATCTCCCGAATCCCTGGCTGAACGAACAGGTAAATCACCCGAAGAGACTGCCGAGAAACTGGAGGATATGGCACAAAGGGGACTTCTTTTCCGCCATGTAAAAGAGGGGAAGAAAAGATACTCGGCCATTCCTTTTGTCATCGGTTCCTACGAGTTCCAGCTGGGACGCATGGACAAAGAGCTGGCAGAACTCACCAATGCCTATATGGAAGAGGTTTTTCTCACTAAAATGGCCAATAATGTGGTTCCCCTTAGAACCATTCCGGTGGGAAAGTCCATTGATGTGGTCCATAAGGTGGCCGCCTACGAAGATGCCAAAGCCATCGTTAAGAGTAAAAATAAGATTGCCGTGGCAAACTGCATCTGTCGTACCCAGCAGGGGCTTTTGAACAAGGGGTGTGACAAACCCCGGGAAGTTTGCCTTATGTTTGGTTCCCATGCGGATTATTACGTTGAAAACAAGATGGGCCGTTTTATAGACCAGGAAGAGGCCTGCAGGATTCTGGATCAATGTGAGGAGGCCGGTCTTGTGAACCAGCCAGCCAACATGGTTAATCCGGGAGGAATGTGTAATTGCTGCGGAGACTGCTGCGGTGTACTGCGGGCTTTGAACCTGCTGCCCAACCCGGGAGAACTGGTATACAACAGGTACTGGGCCGTTGTCGATGAAGAGGCGTGTATTGCCTGTGAGACCTGCCTGGATCGCTGCCAGATGGGTGCCATTGAGATCGGGGCAGGTGATGATGCTGCCGTGATAAACGTGTCTCGGTGCATCGGATGTGGCCTTTGCGTTACCACCTGTCCCACAGAGGCCATCCATCTGGAGGAAAAGCCCAAAGAACACCAGGTGGCTCCACCAGCCAGCGGCCAGGAACTTATGGCCATCACTGCAGAAAAAAGGGGAACCTCTCTGATTCCCCTGAAAATGCAGTCCCAACAATAACAATACTTCAGACAGTTTTTGTAAGTGGTTGTTTTTCTCAGTGGGGCGCCTGACCCCGTTGGTCCACCCAATGTGACCAGTGGCCCAGGCCCCCTATTTTTATTGGAGGATGGTATGGTTGAAATGATGCTGCTCGGATTTCTCATGGATGGTGAGAAGACCGGGTATGAAATTAAAAAGTATATGGAGAACAGTACCCACTATTTTTTCAACACCGGGTTCAGCAGCATCTATCCCAAGTTTAAAAAATTAGAAAAAGACGGCCGGGTTGAAGTCAGTCAGCGGATCAAGAATGGAAAATTAAATAAGATTTATACCATTACTGATTCTGGACGGGTGCTGTTCAAACAGTGGCTGGAATTGCCCCCCCGGATCGGTCGAATCAGGGATGAGGCACTGCTGAAGGTTTTTTTTTACGATTACCTTGAAAAGGAACAGATCCAGGAGCAACTGACGCTTTACAACCAGGAGATTAAAAATCAGTTGCAGGCCATCAATGACATCAAAGACCGCGTCACCCAATATAATGTAGAACCCTGGAAGCGAACCACCCTGGAATTCGGCATCCGGTATTATACTTTCATGGAAGAATGCTTCAAAGATATGTTAGATAAACTCCAAAATAACAGCACTTCCTGATCTGAAAAGATGGGCCTCCTGTTAAATTATCAATAACCATGATCCTCACCCGTCCAGCAAAATAAAGGGCTTACCAGACCGGGGATGCCGATCCACAATCACCGGTGTCTTATAAACCGTTTCAATGTATTCCTTGGTAATGACATTCTCAGGAGAACCCGTACAAAACACCTCCCCCGCCTTGCCGTTTAACAGAATCAACCGATGGGCATACTCACTTGCCAGATTCAAGTCATGGAGCACCATGATCACCGACAGGTTAAACTGCTGGTTCAGCCGTCTGATCTGATTTAAAATCACCGCCTGGTGGGTGATGTCCAGGTGGGAGGTGGGTTCATCAAGCAAAAGCAGGTCCGGCTCCTGTACCAATGCTCTGGCAATGGCCGCCAGCTGCTGCTGTCCACCGCTGATGGCATCCATGGATTTTTCTGCAAGATGGGCGATGCCAAGCAGTTCAAGGGTTTCCTTTACCTTGTCAATGTCTGCCTTGCGTTCAAAAAACTGGTACCGTTTAAAATAGGGCAATCGCCCCATGAGCACATAGGCCGACACCGTCATGGAGGGCATGTCAATGGTCTGGGATACCCGGGCCACGGTTCTGGCAATGCAGGCCCGGGAAAGATGGCGTATCTCCTCTCCCCTGATGAATATCTTGCCCTGCCTGGGCGTTAGCACCCCGCAAAGCGTCTTTAAAAGGGTGGTTTTCCCCGATCCGTTGGGACCGATGATGCTGATGATCTCGCCCTTTTGTGCCTCAAAACAGATATCTTTCAGCACCGGGATCTTGCCATATCCGCAGTAAAGATGGTCCGCCGTTAAAATGGCTGTCTGTTCGCTCATGATACGGTTCGCTTTTGGGTTAAGACATAAATAAATACCACCCCGCCAATGATGCCGGTGATCACTCCCACGGGCAGTTCCAGGGGAGAGATGATGGTGCGGGCAATGACATCGCACAAGGTGAGAAAAGAGGCCCCTGCCAGAAACGATCCCAACAGCAGAATACGATGGTCAGAACCCACGGTCATGCGCATGAAATGGGGTACAATAAGCCCTGCAAACATGATAATACCCCCCACGGACACACTGATCCCGGTGAGGATGGAGGCCGTGATAAAAAGCACCTTTTTGGATCGTTCAATGTTGATGCCAAGGTTCACGGCCTCTTCTTCACCCAGGGAAAGGGCGTTTAAATCCAGACAGAAAAAAAGAGAGATTACAAGGCCCGCAAGGGAGCCAAAGCAGCAGATTTTAATCAATGTCAGGTTGGTTTCATCCAGGGAGCCCATGATCCAGAACACAATAGTCTGCAGCTCATCACTTTTTGATACGGCCATGAGCAGCATCACAAGAGAAGAGCACACAAAGCTGATCATCACCCCGGTGAGCAGCATGGTATCGGTCTTGACCATGCCGGTCTTGATGCTGATGAGATACACCAGGGTGATCACGGTGAGTGCCCCGAAAAATCCCGACAGGGGATAGGCAATGATGCCGATGATCACATGCCATTTAAACAGGATGTTCAGACACACCCCAAGGGATGCTCCGCCGGAGATGCCAAGGGTGTAGGGTTCCACTAGGGGATTTCTGAAAAGCCCTTGCAAGATGGCCCCGGCAAGGCTCAAGGCCCCGCCTGTGGCAATGCCTAAAAGGATGCGGGGCATGCGGATTTTAAACAAAATATTGTAATCGGTGGTCCCCTGTCCATGGAAAATAATGCCGGGAATGTCCTTGATGGCAATACCGGCACTGCCCGTACACAGGGCCAAGGCACACACAAACAACAGCAGTATCACCAGAAACACAAGTACCCAGGCCCAGGAGATGAATCGCGATCGTCCCATGTTATCCCTTGATATCCAGTGATGGGTAAAGCAGCCGGGTGATTTCTCTTACGCCCCTGGCAAATATGAGAGGGGTGGGGCTGCAGATAATTTCGGAATCCAGCAGGTGGATGGCATTGTGCTGAACGGCCCCCATGGTGCCAAAGGCCATCCACTGCTGTTTTTCCGTGATACCGGCGGATTTGCTGGACCCCATGGTGGAGATGAGGATGACATCGGGGTTTTTCTTGACCACCTTTTCCCGGCTGTACACCCCGGAGTTTTCATGGGCCGCAATGTTGATCCCCCCGGAAAGCCGGATGAACTCATTGACAAAGGTTTCTTCATTGGCCGTGTGCAAAGGTTTAATACCAATCTGGATGAACACTTTCCGGGGGGGCAGGTCTGCGATGAGCGCCTGGACATCTGCCAGCTCTGACCGGGCCTTTGAGATAATTTTTTCTGCTTTATCAGATGCACCGATGAGCTGACCCAAACGTCGGGTGTTGGCGCAGATCTCTTCAAAGGTCTTTGGATTTTTAAAGGGTTCCACCCTGATATTAAACTGCCTTAATATGCGGATCTGCTTTTCTTTGGTGAACTGGCTTGCCAGTACCAGGTCAGGCTTCAGGCTGATAATCTTTTCCACATTGACCTGGATGAGGGAGCCGATTTTCTCCTTGGGTTTGGTGGGGGAATCTTCGCAATAGGTGGTGTCGGCCAGTAGCCGCTCTCCGGCTCCCAGCAGATAGATGGTTTTTGTGAGTACCGGGCCAAGTGAGATGATACGCCGGGGCAGGGGGGACAAGACTGCGGGCCGGGGGACAATATGGGGCTTTATGGCTGTAATTGCTGCCTTTTCTTCCTCTTTTACAGGGGAAGATGGTGATAGTCCTGGCGTTTCTTTTTTTGGGGTGACAGCGGCCTTGCCCTGGGTGAATTCAGTTATTGTGACAGCCTGGCTGGTGGCGGTATATTCCCTTTCATCAGGCCCCGGGGAGAGGTCATGCAGGGTGGCAATACCTGTCATCAGCGCATTAAAGGCAAGGCCCAGGGGCTGGGGTAAAGATCGGGTGGATGAAAAATCTGTCAGCACATCAACGGGGGCCGTTGCAATATCCCCGGCCATGCTTAATACCTGGGAGGAAAAGGCGGACAACTCATTTACCTGCCCCCGCTCCATGGCATCACAAAGGGCAAAGGCCTGTTCCACCACACCTGCGTATCGGGGCATCAACAGCAGTCGTTCCAGCTCCGAGGCCATGGTGCTGTCCTTGGTTTGGCTGCACCGGCAGTCAGAACTTTTTGCCAGGCTGTGAAGGGATATGCCCCGTTCCTGGAGTCGCTGGAATACATTGCGCCGGGCGGCAATGCCATTTTGAAGAAATACCGCCTGTTTAACCCCATCATACACGGCCCTGGCGATGAGTTCTCCCAGTTTGGTGTGTCCACCGGAGCCCTCAATGGGAGCACCTTCCCCCTGGACCACAATGATGTTGTCAGTGCCCGTGCCCGTTGCCTGGAGATGCAGGGGATCGTCTGTGGCTCTGATATCCAGATCTGCCATGGCCGCACTTTTACCTTCGGTGACACAGATCATGGCCCGGGTCATGGCCCGGTGGGACAGCTTTCTATTGCTCATGATAATGATATTGATGGTACCGGGATCATAATAAAACCCCGTGGACCGGGAGGCCCGCTGGGCATTGGAGCAGACCCCGGCGGTTACAACGGCGGTTACCTGCATTTCTTTGTGGGTTTTTTGGGTTATCGTTAGATGGTCCATGTCGGCACCTGTCATGAGAAGGGCCGAAGTGGCAGGGTCTCTTTGAACGGTGGATAGAATGCGGGCCGTCATCTCATCTGTTTTTAATGTGTGGGCCATGTTCCAGGCCGGGGGCGGCAGGTAGTGATTGGCCACGGTGGTGATGCCGGTTTTAAATCCTTCCAGGGTGGACAGCACCGACTGGGGGCTTTTGAAATCAATGACCAGTGTTTTTTGTTTGAAATCGGCCAGGCGGCTGGTGACCCGTTGACTGTCCTTTACAAGGTTCAGGGCAATGTGAATGGGTTCTGTTTTAAGGATCTCATCGGGGAATACCTGATTGTCCGGCTGGAAGAACTCGTCCTTATAAATGGTGGCGGCCAGCCACTTGACAAAATACCCGGTGTAGGTGGAAATTCTGCATGTGTATTCGCAGGGGAAATAGATGATATTCTTATCCTTGACGGCATCCACATCCTTCCAGCCGTCCTGGTCAAAGTATCGTTGTGCAGCTTTTTTATCGTCTCCGCACCCAAAGATCAGCTGGGGATTAAACGCCTGCCATTGGTCAAGGCTTACTTCGGTTACCAGACCATCGCCCGGGGGTGCCATGGGAATGCCGCCTGCTCGGATCACCAGCTGGTTTAAGAAGGCGTTGGCTGTGGGGGTCATCACCGTGTCCCGACCCATGAGCCGGAAGACCCGTTTTCGTTTAAGGCCCTTTAATTTATCAAGCTTTGCAGCAATGACGGCAAGGTCGTCCTCAATGCCCTCAAGAATGGCATTGCCCTGTTGGGCTTTGTCAAAAATATCGGCCAGGATTTCAATATTTTTCATGCCCTGGTCATAGGAGGTGATGTCAAGACACACGGTTTTAATGTTCAGGCTTTCCAGCTGATCAATGGTTTTTTCCTGAAAACTTGACACAAATACCACATCGGGATTCAGTGCTGTGATTTTATTAATATCCGGTGATGAAAATCCCCCCACAACAGGTTTGTCGTTTTTCTGACGGGTCATGGTGCTGTGGTAGGTTACTCCGGCAAGGGCATCTGCGGCTCCCAGGTTACAGATAACCTCGGTGGTGGAGGGGACAATGGATACGGCCCGCACTGGTGGTGTATCAAAATGGATTTGTCTGCCCCGGGTATCGGTGATATCCACACCTGCCGTTGCCCATGTCACCATCATCGTCAGTACCATGGCAATGGCCTGGAATGCTGTCATGGAAAAATTCTTTTTCATATGTAAGTTCCTCTTACACTCAATTCTAGGGCTTGATTCTATCTTTGTCCATCTCAATCAATCAATGGTATTATGACTATGGGATCAGGCCAGTTGGGCTGGGCACATTCCCATTTTCTAAATATCAGAGAGGTCAGGTTTGCGTTATTGGCATTCTTGTTGGGTTTGGGCTTTGCACAGCCTGTGAAAAGATAACGCCAATAACACAAGCCTGACCCCGTTGGCTCCACCAACCATGACAAATAAAGCATCTTGTGGCCAAACCGGAAAAATGGAAATGTGCCCGTTGGGTTAATAGGTCAGCTTTAATCCGACATAGGCAGATACACCACCGGTGGCATAACTGAAGGCCTCTTCATAAAATTCATCAAAGAGATTGTCCACCCTGCCAAACAGCTGGACATGGGGACTCATCTCCCAGGAGGCAGCCAGATTCACCAGTGTATAGGCATCCAGGGTGCCCACGGCATTGCCGTCTTTGTCATTGGCATAGGGAGATGCTTTTCGTTCATCCACCCACCTGATATCCAGGTTCAGCATCCCTTTGTCCAGGAACATATAACGGGTGTTCAGGGAAATTTTGTTTTCCGGACGGCGAACAAGAGTTTCTCCATCGGGATCTTCGGTGTCCGTGTAGGTGTAGTTGAGCATGAATCCCAGGGTGTCCAGGGGGTCCCAGCCAGCAAAAAATTCTATACCTTTGGTTTTTGTTGTGCCTTCTGCCTGATCATAGGTCCAGGTGGCCATGTCAAAATCAATGCGGTTGTCATAGTCCATGGAGAACCATGTGATACCCATTCTTGCTGTGCCGTTGAAAAATTGTTGTTCAACTCCCACATCCCAGCCCTGGCTCTCTTCGGCATCAAGTTTATCGTTGCCATAATTTGGATCATAAAGCTCATAAAGGGAAGGTGCCCTGAAACCGGTGCCGTAACTTGCCTTTAACGTCGTTCCTGTGGCTGCCATGGTATAGGAGGGTGCCACCCGCCAGGTAGCTTTGTTGCCAAAGGTTTCATGGTCATCAAGTCTTACGCCGGCGATAATGACAAGGTTCTCAACGTCCATGAATTGATCCTGAAGCCAGTAACTTTTGGTGTCTGCACTTTTTTCTTTGAATTTTGAGCTATAGATCCCGAAGGATTCTGATTTCATGCTTTCATCAAGATAGGATGCCCCAAGGGACAGTACATGGGCATCAAAATTAAGATCTCCCTGCCATAAAAAGGTGTCTGTGTCTCCATCATAGGTGGCGGTTTTCTGGCCATCTTCATAGTAGTCTCTGTCCTGGCGGCTCATCTGCCAGAACAGCGTGGAATCAAGCAGATTATTAAAAAATTTGTTGTTGATATTAATTTTGCCAAAGGTCTGGGTGGATTCTGTGTTGGCGTCTCCATCCTCGGCATACCCTCCCCAGTTGTAGGCATCGGTGTCCCCGTCGGAATCAATGTATCGTGCCAGGGCGCTGATACTGAAGGTATCGGTGATGTCTACCCCGACATTGCCTGACAGCGTGGTGTTTTCATATGCGTCGTCTTCATCGGTGCTGTCTCCCCGGGTGATATCGCTGTTGTCATCATTGGCAATGGAGTAGCCGTCTATGCGGGTTTTTGATGCAGATAGGGCAAAATTCACCTTGTCGGTGGCACCGGCGGCATTGACACCGGTTTTCCAAGTGCCGTGGGAACCGCCCTCAATCTTCACCGAACCCGTGGGGGTTTTCTTTCCCTTTTTGGTGATTATGTTGATGACACCGGCAGTGGCATTGCTGCCGTACATGACGCTCATGGCACCTCGGATCACTTCAATCTGTTCGATATTATCCACATTGATGTTGCCAAGATCGGCCCCTCTGTTGGCCCCTGACACATCATTTAACATGATGCCATCAATCAGGATAAGGGTGTTTTTAGAATCGGCACCCCTTGTGAACACCGTGGTTGCGGTGCCGGGTCCTCCGTTGGAAATAATATCAATACCGGGAATGCCCCGGAGCAGGTCTGCCACACTGTTTTGCTGTTTTGCCTCAATTTCTTCAGATGTGATAACGGTAACGCTGTTGCCCCCGATTTTATCCAGCGAAATTTCCATGCGGGTGGCGGTGATCACCATTTCACCCATATCCGTGGTGGTTTCAGCGGCTGATGCCGTGTGAATCATTGCCAGAAACAGCAGAGAAGCTGCCAAGTACATGATTTTGTGTTTCATCTTTTTTTGCCCCTTTAAAACATTTTCTGGGATTGATCTCAAACCTGACCCCGTTGGCCTGCCAATTCTGGCGGGTGGTCCACTTTGTGATCAAATTCCATTTTTTGTTATGTATATAACCGATGATGGTGTGTTCGGATCTCTTTCTGGAAATCGCTATGAAATACCCGTCATGGCATATACAGATAAATGGGGCTTGGTCACAGCATGACCCACTTTGGGGTGAGGTCAGGCTTGGTCCACCGAATGTGACGGGTGGCCCAAGCTGTGACCAAGCCTGATAAATGGTCTGTGATTCGGGGCATGAAACAACAAAAGCCCCCAACCGATTCGTTATCGATCAAGGGCTTCCCTTTTTGTCCTTATGATCTTTGATGGAAAGCGTTACCATGTCATTCCATCTTCTGCAATCAGGCAGGTCTTCTGACTTCAGGATCATCCTACTTGTCAGGCCTTCCCATGGTGCTCCACAGTGACGTTTTCTGACGTTCGTTCCCTTTTACAGCGGCGGGCCCGTTCCGGATTTTAACCGGATTCCCTTTTACCCGTGAATTTATGACGGGTACCTGATTAATTTGCTAAAATATCAGTTTGAGCAGGCAGTGTCAAACTAAATAAAAATGGTGAGGGGGCGGTCAGCATTTCCGTTCTCAACTGTTTTAGGCTGTTCACATAGCATGGGTCCATTCCCATTTTCCCGGTTCGACGATTAATCAGAGATGGGAGTTCGGCTTGCGTTATTGGTATTAAACCATATTGTGACCAAACCATAAAAATGGGAATGCACCCCATAGCATTTGTATGCTATCCAGTGCCAAAAAGGCGCATATGGGGCACTGTCCAAACATTAGGCTTGGTCATAAGATGGGCTACCCTGAGGAGGGGTCAGACCTGAAAGAATTCAGCACCGTTTCGCCAGCAGATTTTTTCCAGAGATTCCTGTGAAAGGTTGGCATCCTGAATCACTTTAAGCTCTCTATCCCAGGCATAGGGAATGTTGGGAAAATCAGATCCATACATGATTCTGTCTGGTCTGTATTGATTGAGGGGTACGCTTTCCTTAATGGGAAAGTAGTTTGTGATGGCCATGGCCGTATCCAGCCAGAGGGTGTCATATTTTTCTATCAGAGCCTTGTAGGCAAATATCTCATCAAATCCCAGGTGGGGGACACAGATCTTGAGACCCGGGAAATTTTTTAACACGGTTTCCAGCTTGTCAGCACTGCACAGTTCATAGGGATCGCACTTGTATGCCGGGCTTTTAGGCTCTCTGCTGACGTGCATGACCATGGGTTTTTCATGCTTCAGGCAGCACGCATACACCCGGTTCATGTCAGGGCTGTTCATGTCAAAACATTGCACATGGGCGTGGAGTTTTACCCCTTTAAGGCCAAGTTCAAAGGCCTCCTGCAGGATGATGTCGGCATCGTCCTCGCCGGGAAACACTGTGGCAAGGCCGGTGATTTTTTCGGGAAATTCTTGACATTTTGCAGCCATGTACTGGTTCAGAAATCTTGCCATGCCGGGTTTGTGAGCATATTGCATGGCCACAATATGACCGACACCCCGGGAGAGTAGAAATTCAAGCAGATCAGAACTGCTCATCTGATACCGGATGCACCATGCATGGGCATCAAACCATTGCCACACCGCCTGGAAAATCTGCCCCGGAAAAATATGCACATGGGTGTCCATGACGGGTGGAAGCCCTTTGGGGACTGTATCGTCCTCTTTATCATCCATTACAGGTAAACTTGTATTCAGCATTTTAACTCCTCAATTGATCCCTCCCCAAAATGGCCCATGTTGTGACCAAGCCCGACATTTAAGGTAATAAGAGGTTACAGATCATGTTTTTAACTCTATTTGGATTAAAACGTGATCTGTCCCCTATTTATTTCTTTGAGATGCACACCGGAAAGACCCAGTTTAAAGGCCCCGGACACCAGGTTTTGAAGCCGCTCGGCCGCGTCTTCATGAGTTAACCCACCCTGCCGGATATTGGATATACAGTTTCTTTCAGCATCGGTCCTTCCCTTTTTCGGGGACCAGGTAAGATATATGCCCATGCTGTCCGATGCACTAAGGCCCGGTCGTTCTCCGATCAGTATAATGCTCAAACGGACATTGAGGATCTCTCCGATCTCATCTGCCAGGGCCACCCGGGCCTGGGATGCGATGACCACCGGCGCACAGCTCAAGTCACGGATGGATATTAACGAAAGGAATTTGTCGAGAAAGGGGATGGCGTTGTTGTGAATGGCACTGGTGGATAGGCCGTCGGCAATCACGATACCAAGATCAAAACCCGGTGGGGCAGGGGAGGGCACCGTTTCTAACATCTTCCTTGATTCCTCATCCAACTGCCGTCCAAGATCCGGCCGCTGCAGATACACGGTTCGGGCCGTGGCCGCACTGCAGACCTTTATTGACGGTATGTTCCGGGCATCAAGCTGGGTTTTGATATTCTCTGCATCAAAGGGCAGATGCACGGCATCCCGGGCCCGGGCGTGGTCCAGATCAAAGTTGAGTATGTGCCGGGTTGCAATGCTTGATCCGGCCCGTTCCAATGCGATGCGGGCCGGTGTCAGCTGGTTTAACCGGTTCAGTTCCCCCAGGGTTTTCAATGATTTTTCCATTATTTCATCTCCTTCAGGCAGTCAAGCAGAGGTGTGGTGTGGTTGCCCGCGGTGAGCTGGAACCTTTCATTGTGAAGTCCCATCTTTTTCAGCCAGATTTCAAATTCAGGGGCACAGCGCACCCCCATCACCTGTCTCAGGTAATTGGCATCGTGGAAGGAGGTGCTTTGATAGTTGAGCATGATGTCGTCGGCACCGGGAACCCCCATGATAAAATTCACCCCTGCCACCCCAAGCAGGGTCAACAGGTTGTCCATGTCATTCTGGTCGGCCTCGGCGTGGTTGGTGTAGCAGATATCACAGCCCATGGGCAACCCCAGCAGTTTTCCACAGAAATGATCTTCAAGACCGGCCCGGATGATCTGTTTGCCATCGTAGAGATATTCAGGGCCAATGAATCCCACGACGGTGTTCACCAGCAGGGGATCGTATTGCCTGGCAACGGCATAGGCCCGTGATTCCAGGGTCTGCTGATCGACTCCATGGTTTGCATTGGCCGAAAGCGCACTTCCCTGTCCGGTTTCAAAGTACATGACATTGTTGCCGATGCTTCCCCGCTGCAGGGAAAGGGCTGCCTCCCTGGCCTCCTTGAGCAGATTTAGGGTAATGCCGAAGCCGTCGTTGGCTTTCTGTGTCCCGGCAATGGATTGAAATACGATATCCACCGGGCTGTTATTCTCCATCATGGCCATGGCATTGGTGATGTGGGTGAGCATACAGGACTGGACCGGCATCTCATAGCGGTGACGCAGATCATCCAGCAACTGCAGAATGACGGTGGCAGATTGAATGTCATCCGAGGCAGGGTTGATCCCGATGACGGCATCGCCAATGCCGTTGAGCAAACCGTCCAGTATGGAGGCCACCACGCCCCGGGGATCATCCGTGGGATGGTTGGGCTGCAGCCGGGTTGAAAAGTGCCCCTTTAAACCAATGGTGGTTCTGAAGCGGGTGACGGTTTCAATCTTTCGGGCAACCAGAATCAGATCCTGGTTGCGCATGATTTTGGACACTGCTGCTGCCATTTCTGGTGTAATTCCCGGGGCAATGGATTTGAGTTGTTCCGTGTTTGTTTTATAAGAGAGCAACCAGTTGCGGAACTCACCCACCGTAAGGCTGCTGACAGGTGAAAATGCTTTTACGTCATGGGTGTCCAGGATCAGGCGGGTGACATCATCTGTCTCATAGGGGATGACGGCTTCATTTAAAAAGACCCTTAACGGCAGATCTGCCAGTGCAAATTTTGCCGCAACCCGCTCTTCTTCAGAAGCGGCACCACATCCTGCCAGGGCATCACCTGATTTTAACGGGCTTGCCTTGGCCATCAGCTCCTTGAGATCAGAAAAGCGGTAGCTGTGGCTGCCGATGGTACATTGGTAGTGGCTCATGGGTTCACCTGCTTTTTTTGTCAAAATCGTTAATGAGGTGCATTCAGTCCCCGCTCTGCTTTTCTCAGAAAATAGCAGGAAACCAGTAGATATGCCACGTTTTTTTGAATGAAGAAACTCGGTCTGTCCCCTATTTGTGAATTACGGATTACTTCTTTACAGAAAATATCAACATTGATAATAAGCGTATGTCGGTTTTTTTTGATCGTTTGTTATTCTTTTTACTGTCATGGAGCCATGAATCTTAGAAAGAACCGTTGCAAGTACTATTAAAAGACCATCAAGGTGAAACTATGGTTGCAAAGCAGGTGCTGGTAGCACCGGGAGCCCGCATTGAAGTGCGGGACGCAGAATGGCTGGTACGCCGGGTGGAGAAAACAGAAACCAAGGGCCAGGCCATCCATGTGGTGGGCATGTCCGAGCTGGTAAAGGGCAAAGAGGTCATTTTCCTTTCCGATGCCGAAGCCCGGACCCGCAAGAACATCAAGGTGCTGGACCCCACAGCCATTGCCGACCCCGAAAATTACGGCCCGGAGGATATCCGGGGCCTGTTCATCCGGCGATTCAAAAAAGATATCCAGAACCAGGTGGCAGGCAGCTTCCAGGAGCGGGAGATCAGGAAAATTCCCGTGCCCGCTTCCAAGGAAGAGGCCTTTGAAACCCTTGCCTCCATGACATTCCACAAGCTGGATCAGCACCGAAGCGGCAGCCTTCTTTTTAAAACCACCCTGGAGAAATCCCTTTTCTCCTCCCCGGCCGCCTGCCTCCAGACCCTTGACAACCGCATGGCCACCCTGGAAAAAGCCAAAGGGTCATCCCCATACTTGAAGCATTTTTCAAGAATGTGGCCAGGATTAAACCCTCAGCCTTTACCAAATTCAACAAGTTTCTTAAGTTTCTGACGGATAAAAACAGTGGGGTCAGAGTATGGTTTTTTAAAATGTAAAATCCTAATTTTTTAGTAACTATTCAGCGTCGAAAAAAAATGGGTTTGTTTTCATTTTTTGCTTGACAGGGTTTCTGTGCAAAAAACGATTTTTTGAGGTGTGTTTCAAGCCTCCTTATTTTGAATAAGAATAGACCCAAAATCGCACATTACATCAATAAATGTGTCACTGTTAATGGCTGGCCACATTGAAAATAAATAAATGCAATCAGAGGCAACCTGAAGCGAAAATTTTGCCTCTGAAAACCTGTGTTATAATACCTCTCATAATCAAAACGAATTAGAGGGAGGTGCTTGTTGGGAGTAAAGGTGGATTCGATCGACGTAGACAAATCAGTTGAGGCAGCCAGAAAATTGCTGGAGAAGGAACAGGTTTCTCCGGGATTGAAAGCTGCACTTGACGTTTTGTTTTTGTTGATCTCTTTGCTATGCAACCGCCTGACGCTTAACAGCAGTAACAGCAGCAAGCCGCCCTCTTCAGACCCCAATCGAGAAAGACCAAAACGAAAACCGGGTTCAAAAAAGCCTGGAGGACAAGCTGGGCATAAAGGCTCTACCCTGGAAAGAGATCCAAACCCTGATTTTGTAGAACCAATAAATGTGGACAGAAGCACCCTTCCCGAGGGCACTTATAAAGAGGTAGACCCCGTTATCAGGCAGGTGATTGAGATTGACATCACAAAGGTTGTGACGGAATACCAGGCTCAAGTGCTTGAGGATGAAAAAGGCACACGCTATACCGCTAATTTCCCTGAAGGCGTCACTAAAGCCGTTCAATATGGTGTCAGTGTGAAGGCCCACGCCACTTTTTTCTCCCAGTATCAGCTAATTCCCTACGACAGGGTGGAAGAGACCTTCAGAGACCAGTTGGGAATTTCCATCAGTAAAGGCTCGGTGTATAACTTCAACAAAGAGGCCTTTGATAAACTGGAGGAGTTTGACCAAATCGTTAAACGCAGACTGTTTCAGTCTCATTTATGTCATGCCGATGAGACTGGCATCAATATAAACAGTGTCAGGCGTTGGCTGCACTGCACATCCAATGCCCAGTGGACTTATTTTTTCCCCCATGAGAAAAGAGGCAGTGAGGCCATGGATGAAATAGGGATTCTTCCCCTGTTCAAAGGGATTCTGTGCCATGCCCACTGGAAACCATACTTAAAATATGATTGTCTACATTCCCTTTGCAATGCGCATCACTTGAGGGAGTTGGAAAGAGCTTGGGAACAAGACGATCAAAAATGGGCAAGAGACATGCGAGAGCTGTTGAAAGAGATCAATATTGCTGTGGATGACGCAGGAGGTCAGCTCAACCCAGCGGATTCCGAAAAATACAGAAAAAGATATCGGGATGTGCTGGAAAAAGCCCATATTGAGTGTCCGCCACCGGATGAAAGCAAGAGAAGAAAAGGCCAACGGGGCAGACTCAAACGCTCCAAATCAAGAAGCCTCCTTGAACGACTGATGGGTTATGAAACGGAAACGCTGAGATTCATGGACGAATTAATAGTACCCTTCACCAACAACCAAGGGGAAAATGATCTCAGAATGACCAAAGTTCATCAGAAAATATCCGGATGCTTCCGCTCCATGGAGGGGGCTAAAATTTTTTGTCGAGTTCGAAGTTATCTTTCCACGTGCAAGAAGCATGGAGTGATGGCCAGCGATGCATTGCGTACTTTGTTCGAAGGTAATCTTCCCGCTTTTTGTTATGAAGATTAATTACATTAGAGCATTACTCTGTTGTCTTTTCGATAAATCGATAGGGTAATGTTTTACGACGCTGAATAAATACATTTTTTAACTGCCTACACGGCGGATCACCTACAATGATTTTGATCTATTCTTGTACGCCATCTTTTAACCGCCTACACGGCGGATCACGACGGGGCGACCCGGGAGGAGGTACCGGTGCGTCTTTTAACCGCCTACACGGCGGATCACTTGGTTCTTTATAATTCTCAATGCCTTTGGTCTCTTTTAACCGCCTACACGGCGGATCACAAAAACACGAAGCACATATAAAAAAGGTATTTTCTTTTAACCGCCTACACGGCGGATCACAATTTACTGCATAAAAAACGGTTGCAAATTGGTCTTTTAACCGCCTACACGGCGGATCACTTTAGAATTTTCACCAACAACGGTATCTGCCATCTTTTAACCGCCTACACGGCGGATCACATGAACAGTACCAATGATAGACGGTACCTGGTTCTTTTAACCGCCTACACGGCGGATCACACGCGGGAACCTTTGCCGTAAAAGATCCTGATTCTTTTAACCGCCTACACGGCGGATCACTTGAGCTCTTCAAGGGTGAGTCCCAGGGCCATTCTTTTAACCGCCTACACGGCGGATCACGAGGTACGGAAACTGGCCCAGATGACGGTGTATCTTTTAACCGCCTACACGGCGGATCACTGTTCCACATTACAGTCATCAAAAATGTTCACATCTTTTAACCGCCTACACGGCGGATCACGCTATTGTGGCCTTACTTTATCTTGACACCGGTCTTTTAACCGCCTACACGGCGGATCACCGGGGACCAGGATCGGCGGGGAACGGAAACCTTCTTTTAACCGCCTACACGGCGGATCACATAAATATATGGAAGTCTTTTTTTGTTATTTTTCTTTTAACCGCCTACACGGCGGATCACGCGACTGTTCTTACCGGGCTTGGTGTCATTTGTCTTTTAACCGCCTACACGGCGGATCACCTGATAGTGATGTTTGCACATGTTCTTTGCATTCTTTTAACCGCCTACACGGCGGATCACAGATCATCTGGAAACCGGCTTATTGACACAGATCTTTTAACCGCCTACACGGCGGATCACTTACTTTAGCAGGTATGCTTTTAATTTTTAGGTCTTTTAACCGCCTACACGGCGGATCACGTGGGCTCGAACCAGGGGAGCACCGGGACAGATCTTTTAACCGCCTACACGGCGGATCACATGCTATTTCGCCGTTATCCCCGGTGTACACTTCTTTTAACCGCCTACACGGCGGATCACATCGTCTCCGTCTCCTGGGTCATCTTCCACCGTCTTTTAACCGCCTACACGGCGGATCACCGTTCCAGCTGCAATAATGAAACTTATACAAATCTTTTAACCGCCTACACGGCGGATCACTTTCAATTCTGGATGAAAATGAAAGGTGGTCCTCTTTTAACCGCCTACACGGCGGATCACCCCCGGTGGGCAGCTGGGGAACGGGTTTACAATCTTTTAACCGCCTACACGGCGGATCACGAGACCATCAAAATCCGGCCCGAGGGGGTGATTCTTTTAACCGCCTACACGGCGGATCACCAGCAAGGCACGCCGTATGGGCTGACTCCGGTTCTTTTAACCGCCTACACGGCGGATCACAAATACATGGCGTTTACTCTCATGTTTTCGATTCTTTTAACCGCCTACACGGCGGATCACGCCACCGGGCTGAAACCGAAACCTATAACGAGTCTTTTAACCGCCTACACGGCGGATCACCATAGTTCACCGGTTTTCCAAGCAGGATATCATCTTTTAACCGCCTACACGGCGGATCACGAGAATCGATAACGCCGTCGCCATCTTCATCGTCTTTTAACCGCCTACACGGCGGATCACAAAAAACCCCCTGGCCTGGGAGATCCAGAGCATCTTTTAACCGCCTACACGGCGGATCACTGCATGGTCATATCTCTATACCACTAAAATAATTATGAAAATAGCTTTTATTTCAAAAAAACCTTGCTTTTAAAGATCTGGTGGTAAAGTATTGAATTTATGTCTTATCCCTCAAGACTATGAAAAGAAAGGTAAAAGTCATCTATTCTTTTAAAAATGCGGCAAACTCATACCCCCTTTACACAGCCCATAGTTTGAAAAACTTCCATTCCCCTGAAAATCACAAAATTTTCGTTCAATAAATAGAGAAAACGAATGACCATTTTCATTGCTTAACATTTTAAAATAATGAATATTTACAGAAGAAAGAGTCTTGTTGTCTTTTTTATCAAGCATTGAGAATATATTTCCACGACTTTTTGCCCTACGCTTCTTTCGTTTTACAAAGTGGTTTCCAGCCTTTTCTTTTTTGCGATCTCGGGTAAATTTTACGTAGGAATCGGTATCAGGGGTTTGTTGAATCGGATAAATTCTGACGCAACCTGTGCTAGTAAAATGAATTAAAGACGGCTCGTTAATAATTAAACTCAGTTTATTAATACTGCCAAACAAACGAATAGTATTGCCAATTGATCCATGTTTGATTATTTTGCCTTGGTCATTCATTTCATGATCATACCAGTCGGGAAAACCTATCCCTATTTTTTGTTCAGAATCTGAAATAATACCGTGGAGTGTTTGATAAATTTTGTTCAGCATAAAATGGATATCATCAGGTATTACCGTTATTAAAATATCTGCATAATATTCAGTCATTTCTTTTGATATTTTTTCCACGAGTTCAACACCTTCTGTTAAAATTATTTTTTCTTTGAGAAAACGCCACCCCGGATAAAACATGCGGCTACAAATAAGCTTTCATCTGATGCACTGTTTGTGAAACTAATATCTTGGGTAATTTTTTCAAGTTTCATGAGCAAGTTATAAAAATCAGTTTTTGTTTTCTTGTCGGCACGGAAAGCTTTCTGTAAGGACTGATTGACACCATAGGGTTCCACAGCAATAGGATAGGAGGCATCTTTTGCATACCAATTATCAATTGTGCGAATTGCGTTTCCTATTTTTTGACTGTGCATATATGCTTGGTTGTTGCTATCAGAAAGGACTAACTTTGCAAGAATCTTTTTTGTTTTTCCGGAGAATAATTCATTGGGAAATTCTTGGCTTGGATAAACATCCTGCCCGCGGCCGAGGGTGGATTTTGCTGTGATATCAAAATGCAATACACGGTGATCTTCAAGTTTACTTTTTAGCTGATCAGCAAACATTTTTACAAATTGTCCAGCCATTTTTTTATCTTTTTCTTTTTTGAGATTTGATAGAGAAAGATTGTTTTTTGGATCAATATCAGCAACAAAAAATGTATGGCTGATACCGTTGGCTTTAATAGTGGTATTGACGTTCTCTCCATAACGGTTACGCCAGAGAATAGAGCCATTGATGAAATTCATGAAATATTTTTCACTCAAAATGTCTATTCCACCAACAGCTATAAATTCTTTAAGAAATGCATGGTGTCTAATCATATAAACATCACTGTTGCAAGCAGATGGGACGTGGAGATGTGGTAAAATAGAAATTGTTCCATTTAAGACAAGAGTGTCTTTATTAACTGGTAACCTTGCTATCTCAATTGCCTGAATATTAGGATTGTTTGGACTTTTCTCACTCTTTTCAAGTTGAGCTTCAACATCTTTGACGTGATTTGAAATTGTTCCTCTAATGGTATCTACCGCGACAGATATTGGCTGAATATCGGCTGGGTCAAACGTTTTTGAATCCATAGCTGACATTGTAAATATTGAAGGATTAATACTTCTTGTTATAGCTAACAATGACGGATGCTTATCTTCTCTTTTTTCCTTACTCATTTTTTTGATCTCCTATTATTAATAAATACCTTTTAAAAGATAGAGGTTGTTGAGTCTGTCAGTTTCATACTTCCACCAGGTATTTAGCCCTTCGTTCTTTAGATATGACCCCATACTCCATGCACGGCCCAGACCGATAAGGGATTCGGCCATAATATGTTGATGGCCAAATCGGGAAAATGGGCTATTAAATGGTTCATCAAGACCGATATAGCCAATTGCAAGAGGAATATATAATGGTTTGTACTCTTTGGGTAATGGCCTTTCCTTATCTTCCTCAATTGTAAATGTTCCGTCTGTCCTATTGATTTTTTTAGTTTCATAAATTATTTTTTTGCGACTGATACAGCTTAACAAAATATCAAGTGGATCATTATCTGGAAATTCACCCATCAGTTCCTCCATCTCTTCAGTGGCATCTTCAATTACAAAGGAGTAAGGTGATATACATTTTAGAGCGGCATGAAATTTTTCTTCATTCTCATAAAAAAGAATAGCTGAATATTTTTTTGGATTTTCAAGCCTTCCTGAACAAAATGGAAGGCTTAAAATAATATTTTTGAAGATTGTACTTTGAATGAAGTTGTAAAACTTTATTGTATTGTCAAGTGCATCATCCAGATCTATCCTCATAATTAAATCAAAATCAAAATGAATTAATGGTCGCTCAATGGTAGCTGCTGTAACTCCCTTTCTAAGACTGTCCGGTTGGTAATTAACATATTTTGGATGCGTTTCTAACAGCTGCATATCATGAATTATTAACATAAAATCCATGATTTTAGGTACACTGTCTCCTGTTTCTGCAAACCATTCCATATTATCCTTAAAAAATCTTTGGATAACATGACAGAAACCAGCAGGGCCGGTCATTGCTGGCAAACCAATCGAATAAAATCCGGCCATTGCATTTGCATCCAACACTCTGAAATTTTTCAAATGAATATATTCAGTCGTCTTCACAATAATACCTCCCCACTAAACAGGTATTTTTCGATTGTTGTTTGTAATAAATCGGCAATGTTAAATTGCTGTGCAGCAGTATCAATTTTGATACCCTCTATTAATTTTGTTTGAATATGTTTTGCTAAGTTTTTTTTATCCGTTGCGTTTATTTTCGTTATAGCTTTATTGATAATCATTTTTGATAATAATGGCTCGCCAGGTAAAACAGAGTGAGCATATTTTAATTCAAGGATATCAAGCAAATTTATTGCTTTCTCATAAACGTTTATTGTTTGTTTTTCCCAGAGTGCATGGTATCTCAAGGCATCGTATGTTGAACAAACACTGTCAAGAATTAAACAAATTTTGCCGCATAAAAATTTTTTCATAACTTCATTTTTTGCTTCTAAATGTGTTTTTTCGAGGAAAGACCAATCAAATATATAAAAATTAAACAATGTTTTGGTTCTGCAGGCTCGACGAAGCGATTTTTCAAGAATTGATTTATTCCTTTTAAAGGGCAAGGTTGATCGTAAATGACGTTGATGCCCCCCAATGCTTAAATTATATGTTCCTGAATTTTGAGGTTTTGTGCCACCAATTTTGCAAGTGATAGTAAATACAGGGTCATTTTTTTCAATAAATCGGTTTTTTAATCTGAGATTTATTTGATTAACAACGGCAATTGCGGGTAAGCTTGTAATATTTAAATACCTTTTACAATTATCATCAATTGGGAAGCAGGTTTGTGGAAAATCACCTAATAATTTATTATCATTGTTAATGTTTTGTTTTGCATTGTCTGTCAAAAAATCAACCTGACTTTTTGTGAACCCAATGTTAATCATGCTGGATTTAATACCCAGATCTTCATTTAATAGGCTATCTATAATATTTATTACTTTCCCTTTATAAATAAATTCTGTTTCAATAAAAATTGCTTTGCTTGAAGATGTTATTGACACTTTTTTTGCAAAGGTATTTAATGTTGAACTGCAAACATATGGTAATGTACTATTCCGTTGTTTGACGGGTGCATAAAATGATGTTCTGCTTTTTGGATCAGCAAGTTTAGCTTGGTGTGTCGATATTGCCTTTATTGCAGATGGCCATTTTTTTATTGCGTGCTTGATTAGTTCTTTAGTTTGAGTTTCATTAAATTGCTCAGTTAATGATTCAAAAAGTAAGTATTTTAACCAGTTATCAATATCGTTTTCAGGAATTTCACAAAGAAGTCCTGCTGGTGACATGATATACCTGAAAATATCATCAGTCACTTTTTTTTTCATGTTTGGAATGGTTGGAAGTTTTTCTAAAAAATAAAATCTGTCCTGATAAGATAGTTGATATAAAATATCTCGAACCCAATTTTTATCAACATCTCCAGGCTTTTGTTTTATTTTCTCTTCAATGGTTTTGTTTGCCTGTTGAAGCGATAGCATTTGCTGTACTCCTTGTTTTTAGGTTTAAAAACAAATTTTTAACGTTGTTATTGATTCGCATATTATAGTTCCGGTCAAATGATTTGATGCAGGATTTAAGCCCCAAAACAGTATCATGTCACGTGACCGGTGCTATAGGCTAATGCAAAAAAAGCTTTATCTGCAATATTTTTAAATTTTATGCTTTTATAAATACATTATAAAGGGTAAGAATAATAATGCAAGAATAAAAAGGAAAAAAAATGAGCATTCTCCCGAGCCATAAAAATGGTATAATTTACATTGAGCATTGCCGTATCGTGGTTTCTGATGAACGCCTTGCTTATTTAAGAAAAAATGATGCAGTTGAAAAATATTGGTCAATTCCATTTGCAAATACAAATGTTTTACTGTTGGGACCTGGGACATCATTAACACAACAGGCTGCCAAATCTTTAACAAGCGAAGGGGTTATGGTGGGCTTTACGGGTGGCGGTGGCGCTCCATTATATTTTGCTTCTCAGAATGAATATCGACCAACAGAATATCTGCAAGGCTGGGTAAGTTTTTGGTTTGATAAGAAGAAGCGATTGAAGATCGCAAAACAATTTCAGGTAAAACGATGTGAACAGGTTCAAGAATTCTATTCTAAAAAATTTAAAAATAAAATTGATGTGAGACTTTGTATTGATCAATATCTCAAGCATATAAAAATAGCTAAAAATAATGAAGCATTGATGGGGTATGAAGCCAATTTTGCAAAAACGCTCTATTTTTTGTTGGCAAACCATTTTGAAATAGAAAATTTTACACGAAATCCCAAGGATAAAGATGAAATAAATAAATATTTAGATCAAGGTAATTATTTGGCTTATGGCTTAGGGGCTTCTGCTCTCTGGATTTTGGGTATTCCACATTCAATGCCAGTATCCCATGGAATGACGCGGAGGGGAGCTTTAGTCTTTGATGTAGCGGATATAATCAAAGACGCATGTATTATGCCTAATGCTTTTATATCCGCAGCCAAAAAAGAGACTGAAAGTGAATTTAGGGGCAGATGCATTAAAACTTTGGATGACCTGAAAGCTTTGGAAATTATGCTGAAACAGATTATTAAAGCATGTTCAGGGTGGGATCATTAAAGTCGGGGTAAGGGAAAGATGAATATAATTTGTATAAATGAAAGTCACAAAAAAGCATTGATTCGTTCTCGCCGGATTTTAGGGAAATATTTTAATCAAATTGGCAGCCGCACATGGGTTGGCAGGATATCAAAAGAAGGCCTCGAGGATATCCATGTGGAATTAAAAGCCTCTGCATCACGACATACTGCGGTGGCTTGTCATCGTATTGTGACAAGAAAAAGATTTGAATTGCAATGGATAGTTGGTACTCGTCAATTTTTTGATCAACATGGTAATTTTGCATTCCGAACGGCAACTGCAAATCAAATTGAATATAAAAAAATGCCTTCCATAATAAAAATGTTTCGTTACATAGCTCGTTTTGCAGCATTGACACATGATATTTCTAAAATGACCATACTGTTTCAATCAAAAATTATAGAGGGAAGGCCCGGCGCGGAACCGATCAGACACGATTTACTGTCATGTCTGATGCTCGAAAAAATAATTAGAACAGCCAGCAATAAAGCACTCAAAGATATAAAATCAGACAAGGAAGGATGGCTTGAGCCGCTAATACAATATTTGAAAGACAACGAAGGTAATTTGTTTGCACACCTATTTGATAAGGATGGAAAGGTTCTTCTTGATCCAAAATGTATTGGAAATATTAAAAAAAAATTGGAAGACCCTACTTCTTTTCTTGAAATCCAGCTTACTAATTATCTTAATAGCCGTAACGCTCGTAAGCAAACCCCAATTTTATTTTCAATGCTCTGGCTGATCTTGAATCATCATAAATTAGTGACGGGTAATGCCAAGAATAGTACAGCTAAATTTAAATTGGATAATTGCTTAAATCCAAATCATAAAGATAAACTGAATAAAAATTTACAAATTAATCTTTCATCGCAAATTTTTCAAGAAAATGGACAATGGGTTTCTGCTCTAAAAGCTTGTATGAATAATTTTAAAAAATTTCTTGATTTTCAGGAAACTATTGTTTCTGATATCTATGGTGATAATGGTAAGGAATGGATTGCAATCCTGGTGCATCAGGTTCGGCCCCTTTTTATATATGCCGATTACCAGGCATCAATGGATAAAGAATTTAAAGTAAAACGAATAATAAAAGGTAAAATCTTTGCAAATTCAACAGGAACAAATAAGCACCCCGCGGATTTGTTGGAGGAACATTTATTTAAAGTTTACAAGCAAGTTGATCATTTTTTTCGTACATTGCATATAGCAGAGTCCAGTTCATCAGGCTTTAATTTTTTACATCAAGATGAAATCAAGCCGGACTCATTGTGGTTTGATAGACCTTCTCCATCATCAAATTTTGCTTGGCAATTAGAAGCGGAACAAACTCTTTTAAAACACAAAGACATACAAAGTGACACACCTTTTTTGGGAGTGGTACTGGCAGGTACAGGAACAGGAAAAACTGTAGGCGGCCCCAGAATTCTAAAAGCTATTTCCGATGATATGCGTTTTACATTGGCTTTGGGATTGAGAACGTTGACCCTCCAATCTGGAGATGTCTATCTGAATGATCTCGGCTTGTCAAAAGAGATGATTACAGTCAAAATAGGCTCGCAAATAGCAAAAGAATTATATAAAAAATCCTCAAAGAATAAAGACGATGATGAGATTGAGATTGATTTGACTTTGAGTAAAAATAAAATGTTTGATGACACTTTTTTGTTATTCAAAGAAAAACCGATTATGGTAACAACAATTGATCAGATTATTCGTTGTGCTGAAATGAGCCGGGGTAGTGAATGTAAAATGTTAATGCGAGTTGCAACCTCTGATCTTATTCTTGATGAGATAGACAACTATTCTGCTGCGGATCTTGTCAGCATTGGTAAGCTGGTTTTTCTTCATGGATTGTTTGGGAAAAAAGTGATTTTGATGTCTGCAACCCTTTCCCCCATTGTTTTTCAAGCTTTATCAAAAGCTTATCAGGAAGGCGTGCATGTATATTCATGGAAGGAAGGTCTTAAGCCGGAATATAAAATTGGTCTATTTTCAAATGTGGTTCCACCAAAAATATTTAAGGGAAATGAAAAAAATTCAACAAAATTTGATAAATACGCTTTGATCGTTGCTGAGAAGCTTTTGATGCAACCAGTAAAACAAAGATTGAAAATAGTCAAAATAACCGATAATTATCAAGAAGAACTCCTTCAATCATGTTTTGATTTTCATAAAGATAATTGTGAGATTGACAATAAAACAGGCAAGAGAATCTCAATTGGTTTTGTGAGATTCAATACGATTAAAGCAGCAAGAAAATTTGCTAAGTTTCTCTATGACCAGGAACAACCCATTGATTTTGAATATAAAATAGTATGTTATCACAGTAATTATCTCTTGCTTGAACGAGCATACATTGAAGATCGCCTGAATAAAATTTTAAACCGCACAATAAAAAGTGAATTTTTTGAACAACCAGAAATTAGAACGATCCTGGATAAGACAAAAAAACAAGATATTGTAATCATTATTTCAACTACGTCTATTCAGGAAACAGGTAGAGATCATGATTATAGCTGGTGTATTTTGGAACCCCAATCAACTCGTAGTGGTGTCCAGGCTCCTGGTCGTGTTTTAAGGCATAGAAATAGTATTTTGGGCAAGGGGCAATATAATGTTGGAATGTTTGACAGACCGCTAAGATCTCTTGATGGTGAGCAAGAATATGTATGGTGTTTTCCCGGCATTGAGACTTCCAAGTTATACAAAGTACTTGGTAAGCCTTCCTCTAAGGCGATTAAAAATAGTCTAAAGAACTGTGGAATCACCACCAATAAGGGCGTCGGAAGCGATGAATGTATCATAATAACAGAAAAAGCATTTGATTTAACTGAATGGCAAACGAATATTACCGCCAAAATTTGTCTTTTGAAACCCGAAAAATATGAAGAGCAGCCAATAACTGCTTTGGAATATATTGAATTTTATGACACATTAATTCACAATGATAAAGAATATGTCTTGGTTGATTATATTGAATATCCAACACATAAATTAGTTGATGAGCATGTAAAAAAAACTTATTTCAGGAAAAGTAATGGTCAACAATATGTTGATATATTTATAGATAACCCAGAAGATAAAGAAGAAGATCAGACATTTAAAAGGAGATCATACGAAACAGTTCCAACAAAAAATCTGCTTATCAATAATCTTAAACGAAGCAAAATTTCAAATGTGGATTATGCTTTTTTGAGATCCTTGTCAAAATTAGAGCTACTTAAAAGATATAAGGTCCGCGAAGAGAATTATCCAAAATATTTATCAGGTTCCTTGTCTGGTTATAGTAAAGGGTTGTTAGCCAATGACATAACTGACGGAAATAAAAAATTTCATTATCATCCCTTATTGGGCTTTGAAATTAGGCTAGATCACAAGATCGGCCACTCCGGGGAGGGGTTGAGCTTGTGTCTGTGAACCTCTGACAGGCTTGGCAGAATGGGCGAGAAACTTTAAATTATGCCTCTTGTTGGATTTCGGGGTCTTATTTTTATGCTTGTTCATAATGGGTTGAAATTGTTGAATATACAACTAATAGTACAAAACGCAAGATCTTTTAATGTTTGTAATAGATTCAAATGCTTGGATGATAATGATTAAAAGACCCTGAAACACAACATGAGCCTAAATTATTTTGGAAAACCACTTATTCAGCGGATAATTAAACACAATTGCAATTACATTATAAATCTTTTAACCGCCTCTTCAGCGGATGAATTTTGAATATATATCAAAAAACAAATCAGTCATACAAGTTTTTTTCTACCACCTTCCATAAAGACTGGCATTCGATGATTAAAATTTAAGGGGGATCTGTTTGCATCCTTCATTTTTCGGTTTAGAGTTTCCAGAGCTACTTTTCCATTTTGTAGTGAAATAGGGGAAAGATTACGGACTGTTAAAATGTAAATTAATTTTTTAAAAGTGCAACTTTTATGCAAAGAACGGGATTAAAGTTGTCTTTATAAACTTAAACCTCAATGTAAATATTTGGAAAACGCCCATGCTTATTGAATTCAGTGTAAAAAATTATCGATCCCTATGGGGTCAGCAAGTCCTGAGTATGACCGCGGGAGGGGCAATTAAAGACCTGCAGGATCGGAATACCTTTGATGCCCCCATCAAAGGTCCCTTAAGATTATTAAAATCTGCAGTGATGTACGGTCCCAACGGGGCAGGGAAAAGCAATCTGATTTCAGCCTTTGATTTCATGCAGCAATTTGTTCTGGGATCATCAAAAAATCGCCAGGAAGGGGAACCCATCAATAGAATTCCTTTCCGTCTCCATTCACAAGGCCCTTCGGAAACCACGGAATTGGAAGTTTTTTTTATCCAGGACACCGTTCGATATCAATATGGCTTTGCATGCAATGAAACCAGAGTCACCCATGAATGGCTTCTGGCCTATCCTGAAAATCGGGCACAACGATGGTTTGAACGCGCTTTTAATCCTGAGACAAACGAGGATGAATGGTATTTCGGGAATAAATTTTCAGGCACAAAAAAAACCTGGCAGGGCAATACCCGGCCCAATGCCCTTTTTTTGTCGGCCGCCGTGCAACTTAACAGTGAACAGTTAAAACCCGTATTTTCATGGTTTAAAAACCTGGTTGTGATCCGCCATGGAGAAGTGCTTGATCCTGATTTCACCATTGAACGATGTGAAAATGAAACATCCAGGGAAGAGATATTAAAATTCATGAAGGGGGCAGATATTGATGTGGACGGCATTGATATAAAAGTTAAAAAACTCAGTGCCAAGGAATTGAATATTTCCGATGATCTGCCCATGGATCTTAAAAAGAAGATTAAGGCCGATCTGGACGGCCAGATTGTCAAACAAATTAAATTTAATCACCATATGATTGATTCAGAAGAGTCAACTTCCTTTTTGCTGGGGGAGGAATCAGACGGCACTCAGAAAATTTTTGCCTATGCCGGACCATGGCTTGATTTGTTGAACAGTGGGCGGGTGCTCATCATTGATGAGTTGGACAATAGTTTTCATCCCCATATTATTCGATTTCTACTTAGTTTGATCCATAACCCTGAATCTAATAAGGGCAATGGTCAATTAATTTTTTCAACACATGATACTTCTGTCCTGGACCCTAAAATATTCAGAAGGGATCAGGTGTGGTTTGTTGAAAAAGATAAAGGTAATTCCACCCAGATTTATTCCCTCTCGGATTTCCATCCTCGCAAAGGTGAGGCCCTGGAAAAGGGCTATCTAAAGGGCCGCTATGGGGCATTACCGGATATTCGGGGGATAAATTCTTAATCGAATTTCGAAAAAAGCTATTTAAAAAAACTTAAAGTCGGACAATTATCCGGGCTGAAAAGTTGAATTCAAGGGAATAATCATGTACCCATCGGTCGTAGTGCAGCAGGTAGAACAGGGCATCCGGGACTTTCTTCGCACCACCTTTGCCATTTCAACGCCCCATTTCCATGGGCTGATGGAGGGGTTTCTCTCCGGGAATTCTCTTTTTGCCGGGCCGTACCTCTCCCTTGCCCTGCCGTTTAAACAGGGAAAATGCGGCAGGGATCGTTTCCCCTCCTTTACCATGAAATTTGTTCCCCATGCCCACCAGGAGGCCGCCTTTAATAATTTGTCCGGTCCAGCACCCGTCTCCACCCTGGTGGCCACGGGTACCGGGTCGGGTAAGACTGAATGTTTTCTCTATCCCGTTCTCCACCACTGCTGGTTCCATCGCCACGAGTCCGGGGTAAAGGCGGTGCTGATCTACCCCATGAACGCCCTGGCCCCGGACCAGGCATCGGACATGGACCCGGAGCAGTTTGACACCAGACAGGCCTACCTGCTGAAACAATATGACCTGTGGTTCCATGGCACGGCCCGGGAAAGTGATCTTTCAGACCCTGAGTGGCGAACCAAGCTGGGGGAGAAACTCAAGGGCCATCTGCTGTTCCAGAATATGGTCAAGGAGCTCAAGGGCCGCATTATCTCCCTGGAGGAACTGTGGGACAGGCTTTCCCGGATCATCAAGGAAACAGACTCAGCCCCGGCCCGGTTTCCCCAACTTTTGCTGGGAAGCCTTATCTCATTGATCTCCCTTGCCCAAAGAGATGCCGGAACAGACGATAACGGCCACCCCATTTACACCTCCCTTGTGGATGTCCGGGTGCAGCACTGGCTCCGGGAACTGGGCAGGATGGTGGTCTCCACGGGCAATGATCCAAAACTTGTCTACTCCGATGATCTCACCGATAATGAGCGGGGCCGTCATCTGCCCGTGGTCCATTGCCGGGAGTGCGGGGCCATGGGGTGGCTGGGTGTCAGAAAGCGAAAAGAAGATACGTTGATTCCCAATTTACGACAGATCTACACCGCCTTTTTTTCCAAAAAGGATCTGGGCCGTATCTATCTTTTTCCGGAAAACCAAAAGCTGGAGAGGGCAGGGCTCAAAGGCCGGGTGGCCCATTTTTGCGGCAATTGTCTTCACATCAATGCGGGCAGTGCCGTTGACGACTGCAGCCAGTGTGGAAGCCAGGATCTGGTGGCAGTGTTCATCCCGGAAAAATCCAACACCACCTGTCCCTATTGCGAGGCCCACAGAAGTCTGACCCTGCTGGGTTCCCGGGCCGCAAGCCTCACCAGCGTCATGATATCCCAGCTCTATGCATCCACATACAATGACGACAAAAAGCTCATTACCTTTTCCGATAATGTCCAGGATGCGGCCCACAGGGCCGGGTTTTTCGGTGCCAGAACCTGGGGGTTTAACCTGCGGGTGGCACTTCAAAGGGTGGTGGATGGCCTGGAGGGAGAGGTTGCTCTTTCAGATCTTCCCGGGCGGTTTGTGGATTACTGGCAGAATAAATTGTCCAGGGGGGCCTATATAGCCACCTTTATTGCCCCCAACATGGAGTGGTTTGCCGATTATGATCATCTCATTTCCCGGGGGCAGCTGCCCCATAAAACAAATCTCATAGAAAAGGTGAACAAGCGCCTGTACTGGGAGATCATTTCCGAATACGCCTTTGATTCACGGATCGGTCGAACCCTTGAAAAATCCGGGGTGTCCATGGTTCTCATTGCCCCTGAAATCCTTGATGCCACCTGTACACATTTAAAGCTGAGGCTGGAAAATGAGGTGGAGGCCTGCCGGGGAACAGGCCTTGATGCAGTGCGCCGACTGGTGTGCGGTGTGGTGAATCATCTGAGAACCAACGGGGCGGTGTATCTCCCAGTCCTTAAGGGATATCTTAACGATTGGGGCAATGATTTTCTGCTTTCCACCCGCATTATCAACTGGATGCAGGGTATCGGTCCCACCACCCGGGCACCCAAATTCCTGACCAATCGCACCGAGTTGAGAAACGCCAAGGGCACAATAAGATTCCTTGGGTTATACAATCCCTCCCGGCAGACCTGGTGCCACTCCTGGGTGCAGAAGATCTTCTTTGGCGATGAGATCTTTGACAGGGTAGAAGTTCGGGATATCCTGGAGATAACGATCTCCACCATGAAGGCCCAGGCCAACTATCTCCAGCGCATCGGTCGGGCCGGACGAAAAACCGGCAATGCTCTGAACCTCACCGTGGCCAACCTCAAACCCCATGATCTCTATTTTTTCACCGATCCCCTTGTCATGCTGGAGGGATCTGTCCAGACCCCTGGGGTGTTTCTGGATGCGGCAGCGGTGCTGGAGCGCCAGTTGGAAATTTGCTGGGGCTGGGGGTACCGGAGAAGCAGATCTCCATGGTGCGATCCATCACCACGGAAAAGGAGCTACAGGCCTTAAATGAAGCCTTTCCCTCAAATGTTTTTGTTGCATTGAGCTGGCTGGCCCAGGGGGAGAGTTTTGAAGAGGTGATGGGAATTCTGGAGGAGTACGGTGGGAAATCCGGGGAAACAGTGGATACCGATGATTTCACCACGGCCCTTGCCCATCCCATTTCCCGGCAGCAGTTCCAGGTGGACCCGTCGGAGGATGAGCTGGTTAAAATGCTCAATGCGCCCCTGGGAAAAGTGGCGGGTATTTCTCCATCCGGCCCAGAGAAAACTTGTGGAACGGGACTGGAATGGTCCTGTGCGGGTGCTTGGCGGGGCAGGCACGGGCAAGACCGTGGTGGCCATGCACCGGGCCGGATGGTTGGCAAAACAGCTGAAATCCACAGGTGAAGAAAAAATCCTTTTTACCACCTTTACCCGGAATCTTGCCACGGACATTGAGGTGAATTTGCGTAAAATCATTCCATCAGACCTGATGAAGCGGGTTGAGGTGGTCAATCTGGATCGATGGGTCTCCACCTTTCTGCGCAAAAACGGGTATGACCATACCATTGTCTATGGGCACCAGACAAAGGAGTTGTGGGAAACGGCCTTTACCATGAAACCGTCTTCGCCGGTTCTGCCCGATGGTTTTTATCGCCAGGAGTGGCGCCAGGTAATTCAACCCCAGGAGATCACGGAGTTTTCCCAATATATGAAGGCCCCCAGAATTGGACGGGGCGTGCCCCTGAACCGCAGGGAGAGAAAAGCCATCTGGCAGGTGTTTGAAGAGTACCAGATGCTGCTGGCAGAAAAAAATTACCGGGAGCCCCCCGATGCCATGCGCGATGCCCGGCAGTTGATGGAGGCGGGTGGCATCACCCTTCCCTATACCGCCATCATCGTGGATGAAGCCCAGGACATGGGCATGCAGGCCTTTCGGTTATTGCGGGCCATGGTGCCGGAAAAACCCAATGACATGCTCATCGTGGGGGATGCCCACCAGCGGATTTACGATAAAAAGGTGGTGCTGGGTCAGTGCGGCATTAAAATTGTGGGACGAAGTCATCGCCTGAAAATCAACTACCGGACCACAGAGGAGACCCGGAAATGGGCCACGGCCCTCATGCAGGGGGTCCCGGTGGATGATCTCGATGGCGGGCAGGACAGCATGGGGGGCTATATTTCCTTGATGCATGGGGTTGTGCCCATGGTGGTTCATTACGATTCCTTTGCCCAAGAGGTGGAGGCCATGTGCGCCCATCTCAAAGATATTAAATTTTGTTGCCGCTACCGGGCTAAAAAATCGGTGATGGTCACAAGCTTTGGTGGGGCCAGCCGGTATCTTTAAAGAGATGGAATCAGGCAAATAGAAAGGAGACAGACCCGCTTTTTTGCGTTAACCCAGATTATTTCACGCAGACAACGTGGTCGATATCGTCCTGGCGGTCGAAACTCAGGATACGGGATTTGGTGTTTACACCAAAAGCGTAACCAAACAGCGCGGTGCTGCTCCAGTAATCGGTATTGTCATTGGTGAGTGCCCCCCGGTACATCAAACCGGTCAGCTCGAAGATATCGGGCAGACGCGCTCCGTCACCGAGCGCTTCACAGCAGGCAACAGCACCGGTCCAGTTGTACTCCATCACACCGACCTCCTGCCAGGAAAGTGCTTCACTTCGGCTATAGGCGGTAAAAGCGGCCGCCCCGCCAAGCCCTGCCGCCAGCAGCGCCAATGTTATTGTCAGTTTGCCTTTCATCTATGATCCTCCATGATTTACTGGGATATTCAATATCCTTTAAAAGTGCTTTACTCTTTCTGAGGCCATTCCCCGAACCGGGAAAATGGGAATTCGCCCCTTTGAGGTTATGTGAAGGATACCAAAATGTGGTCTGTATGCGGTATATTTTTATGTGCTCAATCCGCAGACTCCAAGTGACATTCAGGGGGAGAAGAAGCCGGTTTACCGCTGCTGCTGCCATAGTAAATGGCCGACAATGCCAGGGCCACCCCCACCCAGGCAGTGGTGGAGGTTTCCCGATGGAAAAAAAGTACATCCCACACAAAGGATAAAGAGGGTTGCAGCAGCAGAACCAATCCGGCAATGGCCGCCGGAATCCGTGGTATGGATCGGGTGATGAGCATCCAGCCCAGGGTCTGACTCATGAGGCCCAGTCCCACAAGTGCTGCACCGCTCTGGAGATCTGGAATGGCAAAGCTGTCATGGGTGCGGAGCATTTCCACGGCAAGGAAGGCCGCCGTTGCAAAGGAGATCACCATGAGATTAAAGGCGGGAGATGGGCTGGATGGCTGGGACTGGAGCTTTCGAAGGGATATCAGAAATCCGGTGTAAAAAACGGCGGTGAGAATGCCATACCAGATCCCCATGCGGTAGTCCGGGGTCAAGATGTCCCAGCGGATACCCACGATCATGAAAAGGCCCAGCAGGGCCGGTGGCACCGCCATAACAAATCGAAGGCCCGGCCGCTGTCCAAAAAGCATCCAACCGGCCACCGGCACGAAAAAAACCTGAAAGTTGCTTAAAATGGTGGCAAGTCCCGGCCCCACGTACTGAATGCTGCGGTGCCAGGCGTAAAGGTCCAGGGCAAAAAATAGTCCCGCCAGCAGGGACAATCCTGAAAATACTTTCTCATCCCTGTTTTTTTTCTGTGGATGCACACAAGTATCAACAGAAAAAATCCGCCCAGAAAAAAACCCGGTAAAAGGCAGAGGCTGTGGGGGGTAACGTGGGCAATCTTCACCCACACGGAGGAAAAGCTGATCATCATGGCTCCCAGAGTGGTTCTCACCAGAGCCTGGTCCGGCCTTAATTGTTCGTCGGTGTGGGACATGCTGCACTCCGGATGCTATGGGATTATGGATCATCAAAAACATAAGACAACTTTAAATGTGAGTTGAATATCATTGCCGCCTAGGTTTGTCACCTTTTATCATAAAACAGGGGATACAAGTTCATGAATCGTAATTTCCGGTGGACAGAAAAATCTTACGGGAACGCCCGATGATCCAGTGCCTCTTGAAGTATAGCCCTTCATGTCGTCATGGTTCCAGGCACCCTTGCAATATTTATTGGGGCATTTTGCGTTGGTCATGAGGGGAATACCGCCGGGAAGGCAGATCTGCCCCCCATGGGTGTGACCGCAAAGAAGGTAGTCAACCCCGGCGCTGGATGCTTCAGCATAGGTTTCTGGTGTGTGCGACAGCAGGATTTTTACAGCCCCTTCGGGAATCTGGGATAATGCCTTTTCAATGTCATGGCAGCGATAGAGATGGGCATCATCGATGCCGGCCAGCCATATTTTTGTCCCGTTTTTTTCAATGGGAACTGCCTCGTTTAAAAGCATTTGAATACCGGCAGATTCCAGATCGGGAACAAACTCAATGAAATCATGATTGCCCATAATGCCAAACTTGGGACAGTTTTCGCCCATGCAGTCTCCTATTTCCCTTGTCATGGCAAGGGCTTTTGCATGGACATTCTGGGTCATAAACCGAAAGTCCCCTGTAAATACACAGATGTCTGCTGTAATTTCCTTGAGTATTCTTTTAAGACGTTCTCCCCTGTCCAGCAACGCATCTGCGTGAATATCTGAAATCTGCAGTATTTTAAATCCATCGAACAGAGGGGGGAGGTTTTTAATGGGGACGATTACCCGTTCCAGCCTGTAATCAATGGCATTCTTGAGTCCCTTTTTATAAAGCCCTGTCATTTTCAACACGATCTTAAGTCCCACATGTATCCATGGGATATTTTCAAAATGGAAGTGGGCCGGGGTGTTTTTTGAATAAAAATTCGCAGCAAGGGTTACCTGGCGGATGAGACGTTTTGCAAGGTGGGCCTCTCCTGTTCTTTTTAACAGATGGGTATATATATCTTTATCCACAGTTCAGTTCTCCAGTAAACATGTCCGCACAGTTGTTTTGCTTCGGAGCGGCAGGGTTAACGGGCCGCCAAGTGTGACAGGTGGCCCAAATTGTGACCAAGCTCCATTTTTGTTATTGGTTGTGACCAAGCCTTCTGCAAAGTATGTTATACCGATTACCCTGTCAAAGACAAGAAGCAATCTGATTGCAGGTATTTTTCATTTCTCATTTACATTTTTTCATGCGCGTTTCTTTGCGGAGATTTTCCTCAAAAACGTTTGAAGTGTGGTAAGACCTTATTAGAAAATAAAACTTCCGGGCAACCTCTGCAGAGAGTCTTTCCTGCGGGGTAATGGGAACCGGCCAATTGAGCCGTCTACGGTTCCGGGCCGGACCCATTGCCCCTCGGGGGGGCGGCATGATAACATTTTCAATATTTGTTGTATCCCCTCATGACATACCGGTTTCTTAAAATCAGTACAAAAGCCAGTAGAAAGGAGCAAAAGGAGCATAAAATGAAATATAGAGAAGAAAAAGACACTATGGGAATCGTTCGTGTCCCGGAAAACAGCTATTATGGTGCCCAGACCCAGCGGGCCGTGGATAATTTTCCCGTAGGTGGTATGACATTGCCGTTGTCGTTTGTTTATTCCCTTGCCCTGGTGAAAAAATATGCAGCCAAGGTCAATGAATCCCTTGGTATCCTTGACTCTTCCATGGGAAACGCCATTGCCAGGGCGGCCCAGGAGGTAATGGAAGGTCAGTTTGATGATCAATTTGTGGTGGATGTATTTCAAACAGGGTCGGGCACCTCCACTAACATGAACATGAACGAGGTGCTGGCCTCCCGGGCCAATGAGATCCTGACGGGCAAAAAGGGCGGTAAATCACCGGTGCATCCCAATGATCATGTCAATGCCGGGCAGTCCAGCAATGATATCATTCCAACGGTGATCCATCTGTCGGCATTGATCCAGATCACCACCCGGCTGTTGCCTGCCCTTGGTGCCCTTAAACATTCTCTGTCGGAAAAATCGCTGAAGTTTAAAGATGTGAAAAAGATTGGAAGAACCCATCTTCAGGATGCGGTGGCCATGACCCTGGGGCAGGAATTTTCCGGTTATGCAAGGCAGATGGCCCTGGGCATCCAGCGTCTTGAAGGGCTGAAGCCCCGATTGATGGAGCTTGCCCTGGGGGGAACTGCCGTGGGAAGTGGATTGAATGCCCATCCTGATTTTGCCCCACGGGTAATCCAGGCCATTGCTGCACATACAGGATTTGAATTCGGGAAGCAGAAAATCATTTCCAGGCCCAGGCCTGCCAGGACACCGCCGTTGAAGCCAGTGGGATTTTAAAATCCGTTGCCGTGTCCCTTGTTAAATTGCCAACGATATTCGGTGGCTGGCTTCGGGTCCCCGATGCGGTATCGGAGAGATTAACATCCCGTCCCTGCAGCCGGGTTCCTCCATCATGCCGGGAAAAGTCAATCCAGTAATTCCAGAGGCGGTGATCCAGGTGGCGGCCCAGGTAATGGGCAATGATACCACCATCATGGTGGGCGGGCAGGCTGGTAACTTTGAGTTGAATGTGATGCTGCCTGTGATTGCCTATAATTTGTTACAGTCCATTGAACTTCTCTCTTCGGTGTGCGCTTTGTTTGCCGAAAAATGTATTGAGGGCATTACCGCCAACGAACACAGATGCACCGCTTTTATTGAAAAGAGTCTGGCCATGGTCACCGGCCTTATTCCCCACATCGGGTATGACAGGGCTGCAGATATTGCAAAAAAAGCCCACAAAACGGGAAAGACCATCCGCCAAGTGGTCCTGGAAGATAAAATTTTACCGGAGAGTGTCCTTAATCATGTGGTATGAAAAATGAGAACTTAGGGAGTCAGCAGTTTTTAATTTACCGTTAGATAAGAAGCAGTATTAGAAATAGAGCCTTTAGTATTATTTTATAAAAAATTGATTACCTAATACAAATTCAATTGTTTCTATGATTTAATTAATAAATATTTCTGAATTATCTCTTTATGATTATCCTCTTCCTCATCAATACTATTTTGTCTCAACCTTTATTTCCCCGAATCATTTGGCTCATTTAATTCAATTTCTTAAACTTCATTAAATATTGATTCGAGCTATTTATTATCATTGACATTAATTTATTGGTGTTAGAGAAGTTCATGCTAGAATGCGTGAGTAATTAATAAAATTATGTTATACTTATATATTTTAAGGTCCAAATTATTAATCATCTAATAAAGTTGATGATATTATTTAATTTTGATTTTTTTTGACCCATAATGAGGTTTTCTTCTTTTACAATTTTGTTGCATAATTATTATTATAGGTTTTGGAAACAGCAACGAATGGAATTGCAATAATAGCGATTACTTAAATTAAATCTTGTAATATAATTAAATATATTACATAGGAGATAAATATGCATTGTTCATTTTAATTAAAATTATCAAAAATTTCATCTTTTCCCTAAAAATAGTTCCACAAAAATCAAAAAGTTACTTAATTTGCATCGCCCATCATAATTTTCAAAGGATTTGAAATGAGCATATTAATTATACTAGGAGCTTCTGAAGTATTATTATCATAATTTTGATTCCATTTATAGAATATCATATAAATCATAAAAGCTATGTTAATAAGTTAGGAAAACAAAATAACCCAAAAGTAAAGTTCATAAAAATTAATTATGGAATGAATTCAAAAATGAAGTCAAGAATTGATCTAAAATGTATCCCATTAGCACCTTTTAATATAATTCCTAAAATTATTATTAATTGGGAAAGTAAAAAATAAAAATGACCAACAACCATTTGAATTACTCCAAAAATTACAGAGAGTTTCATTTTTAATGAATTATAAAATGTAATATCTTATTAAGAAATTGCCCAAATTGGATCTACTCCAAATGGATAAGTGCAATTTTACTGCTTAGTGACAGAATTATCCTTTTTGAATAAGTTTTAAGATATAATAAAAAATAAACATCATTCACTGTATAGCAACTACCAATAAATTGGGACTTATAGAAACAAAATCATTATAACTTAGTCCACAAAAAAATGCAAATAATCCCATAAAGAATATTAAATATCTGGCTGAGTATAAAGGGAGAGTAAAGATCCGCCTGGTTTATATTTAATATTTTCTTGAAAATAAAGCAACATTGCCCCTAAATTGCATTTAAAAAATCTAAAATTAAACCAATTGTTGTTAATAATAATCCATGTCCCATATCTCCGAACATAACTCCAAATAGAAATGGAAATGTCATAATAGTAAATAACCTGGATTAACTTCTCTGTATCTCGGAATCCCGTATGTATCAACAATTAACTACCATTAATTATAAAATAAACAATTACTTAAAAAGCTGAAGTAAATTTATTGACTTAAAATCATGTTGGTGGTTACATATGTTTCGGATAATCATTTCCTGTAATTACCCACTAACAATTGACTATTTTTTGGATATTTCTTAAAGTGCTTGCATAACTCGTTCTTCTAGAATTTTTGCACACCAGCATTATCCATGGAAAATACTATTTTTAACTTGAATTTATTTAATGTGAAGTAAATTGTTTTTTCTTTTTCTAAGTAAAGTCTTAATTCTTCTAAGTATGAACAAGCCTTGATTCTTTTTAATAATAATAAATTTAATAAAAGTAACTTAGCGTCTTTACGAATATAAATCTAAAATAATATCAATTTAATTTTATGTCAATTGAATTAACTTTGAAAAATAAAATATTAAAAAAGTCTTACATCATACACCTCTTTTAGATTCTATGTAATTTCAATTTATTTCTAATTTAATTACTACAAATTGTATGGTAATTAAAATTTGGATGCACCGAGCGAATCACAAACTCTTGTCAATTTATTTTTAAGCATTTCTAATGTTCCGCCAGTAAATATAATCAAAAATATTTTTTTTTATTCCAATAACATCTAAGATTTTTAATTTAATTCAAAGAAATTAACCTTAGTTGATGCATTTAGTTAAATATTTTGAATAGCATCAATATCTTAAAATGTCACATAAGCGTTTCCTTTGCTCATTCTGAAAATTAGTCTTTCAAAACGCTAAGTATCTTCTTTTGGAATAATGCCAGCAAGGTAATTTATTTTTATAGAGTTCACTTGCTACAAGCACCCTATTATACTGAAGGCAGTTCAATATCCATATCTTGAGGGTCAACTCTTCAAAAATTGATTAAATTTTTACAATGTTTACTTATTAAAGAATTGCTCTCCAATCAGTTGTTTTGAAGCATTTAAAACTGCTTAATATTCAATCCAAAAACTTTTTTTTTCTATAATATTGTCAAAATGTTTGATTTATTAATTCAATTAAGCATATTACAAATTAATTTCCGCTTCAACTTCAGGAAAATAACTGAAGATAAATTATTTAAATTTAGAATAAATAAAATTACCTATTTTCTGCTTTGCCACGAGCTGCTAATTTATTTTGAAGGTTAGTCTTGAAACAAAAATAGATTTTTTATAAAATTTAAATTCAAACTAAAATTATTCAGTATTTTTCACAATGAAAAACTGCTTGTCAACTTTTGCATTTGTGTTTCAATAAATCAAGTTTATATTATAACTCTTCACAACGTTTAACATAGCTTTGATATGGTCGAGAAAACACATCTTCATTATCTATAAAGTGCAATGCTTAAATTTCTCCTAATTCTTAAATATTTTAATTAATATCAGGTTAATTAAGTACAATTTAATATATTCCAGGCACTTTCATAAGGCATTATCAAATTATATAATCCCATCTTTTCTGAGCGAAAGAGACTCATTTTTAAATTTTATTTAATTTATAAAATTAATTTTTAAATATAATTCTTCAATTGAAAATATATGTACATTTAAAAAAATAAAAGCTAAATAAATCAAAATATTTTTCATTTCAAAGTTGTTATTTTATTTGTAAGAATTTTGGTTGTTTTTAAATATTTTTGATTTAGAATTATAAATTAATATTTTTTTTTGTTGACCTTAATTTATTAAAATAATTTGCCCATAATTATTAGTTATTAAATAAATTTATAAAATTTTTAAAACAAAAATGAAATAATTTTTTGAAAGATTTATAAGCTGTACAAAAAGAAAACCGTTTCAAATTAATTTGCATTATTAATTATTCTTAGTGTTGAGTAATATTAAATCCCGATCAAATTTCAATCAGTAATAAAATAGAAAAAATATAATATTGAATATTAATCTCAAAGCCAAAATTAATAATGTTAATAAACATTACCTTAAAATACTTTTTATAACACACTTTATTTCCACGGCCGTGAACATATTTATCAACCTTAAAACAATACAACATAAATAAATAATAATCAATTAAATTTGGAACTACCATAAAAAAGCAATAATGAAATAGTGATAATTAGTTCTGATGATGAAATTATTTCAGAAATAAATTGAATATAAATAATCAAAAAGAGTTCTCAAAACAAGAATTAATTAATCAAGAATTAAAAGAGTCTTTTATATCAGATATGAATTTTGATTTTTTAATTACATGTTGCATTGATTGCTTAAAAATCTATTAAGATATGAGTGAAGATTGGGAACAGTAAGAATTGAAGAATTAAACAATTAAATGTAATCAGTAAAGTTAGATTTAGGAACATATTGAAATAAAAAACTAATAATTAAAAAGAAGAGAAATAATATAAACAAATGTTTCTCCTTTCCTTTTTTTTATTTGATTTTAATTAGCGAATAAATTTACAATAATTTAGTAAATTATTTGACACTAAAATCAGCCGATGATAAAGAGATGTTTCCAATTCCAATTCTTGAAAATTTACTAACAGTTTTCAATTATTATAATTATTAGAATCTTAACTACATAATTGTTGAGCATCCACATATTTCTGAGAAACTTTCTGTCAAAAATTTAAAAACATTAAAAAACAGTAATTGGCTAAATGACGAGGTAACTAATTAATAACTTTAATAATAATATTAAGATTATAAATGGATATGTACGTTTAATAATGATATAAAATGAATAAAATTCTTAATTTCAAAAAATAAAAATAACAAATTCATTTTTTACCCAGAAGTTGTGAAAGGTAGCATTGATAATTACTAAAAAGTATTACGAATCTCATAAAGATAAAAAGTTTTATAATTGTTTTCTATTTGAGATAAAAATTTTATATAGATAAATTTCTCTTATTCTAAATATTGATCCCAATAAATAATAATAATAATCATTGAATCTTTTGTGAAATTGATGTTCAAAAGAAGAAAATTATTCTAAATAATAGTTTAACGTAAAGTAAACTGACTTATGTTTTGTAAAATATAAAAAATTATTTAAATGCATTATCAAAAGCTTTATAAGGTACCAAATTATTGTTTAATATGTATCGTTAGAACCTTTATCAGAATGGTCCTGTGAATTATCTGAGGATTTCCCGTAATAAAAAAATTGTTCAGATTGCGGAGTATTTATGTTGAAAGGAATACACTATCGTGCAAGATAGAAGAAATGTACTTTTAGATAAAGGATATTCCTTATTTTCGGTAACATTATTTTTTTTATATTTTAATAAATAAAAAAAAGATTTTTAATTGCTACAGAACTGATTAATGGACACCTATTAAATTGAATTTCTAAAATATTAAATTTATGTTTAAATTTTGTTGAAAATTTGTTTTTTATAAACGAGCAAATTGGCTTGAATCATTTATACTCTCATTTTAATAATTGATCTGGAGTTCTGAACATTTTTCCGGCATACACACATTTTCCTTCTTTGATAATTTTTCTTCAATTCTAATCAATTAGTTATATTTGGCCAAACGCTCGCTTCTGCAAGGTGCACCAGTCTTAATTTCTCCAGTGCAAAGACCGACAACCAAGTCAGCAATAAATTGTCTTCAGTTTCACTCGCTTCTGTGACTGACCATAACACCTTTATGAGTTATTTGTTAATAATAAATATTACCATAATTAGCACTTTATGAAAGATTAGATGCTTCAATAGCTTCTGTTAATGATCCAATTTAATTGACTTTCAATAACAAAGCATTGCAAGCATTTTTTTCAATTGAAGCTTTCACTCTGCTTGGGTTGGTCACTAATAAGTCATCTCCAACAATTTAAACTTTATCTCCAATTTATTTAGTCAAAAGGGCATATCTTTAAAGAACAATTAAAATTTTTATATAAAGATAAATGTTAACCCTTCCCAATCATCTTAATCAAATGGATCTTCAATGGAAACAATTGGATATTTAGCACAGAATCCTTTGAAAATTTTCTCCGAGTTTTTCTGAATTAACTTTCTTTGAACCATCGTTATTGTCAGTTTTGAAATCCAAATCGTAGATTTT
>CAXXVR010000003.1:0-40994 GCA_963675955.2 uncultured Desulfobacterium sp.
AGTTCGCCCAGATATTTGCCTTTATTAATTTCATTTTTTGATTTGAAAGCTTATGCAACTGATGATGCAATTTTTTGAAGAAGTTTTCTCTTTTTTTTGATCATTTATTTTTGTTTTTCCCAATCAATCCAATTATCGTAATGAAGTTTCTTGTTTTAAATATATTATTGGCATTCAGAAAATAGAGAAAAATCAATTTTTAATTCTTTAGTTATTTTACAATTTTTAAACAATTTATCAATCTATAAATAAATTGTTTGCAGATTTAAATCTTTTTGTTAATGTAATTCAGTATTTATTTTTTCATAATATTGTGCTTAAATTTTTTAAATTTGAGTCTAAATTTCTTTTTAATTTCAGCTTCATCAATTTTGCCAGATTTTGTTTCAATTAATTTATTTATCTTTTAATTGCAAACAACCAAAAAAAATAAACTTTCGGCTTTTTTTTTCATTTCTATTTTAATTTTATTGTTTTTTTATTTAATTTAAAATTTGAAAAATTGATTTAAATAGTCAAAAAAATACAATTTCTATTTTATTTGATTATCAAATTTCTATTTTATTTAATTTTTCGTCAAATTTCTATTTATTTACTTGTTGGATCATTACTTTAGAAATAAATTTTATATCAAATTGCAAATATAAAATAAATTTAGTTATTTTCAATAAATTCTAAATAAATATTTTACAGAAAATTAAAAAAACAAAAATGTGAAATTTGTTAAATTTATTTAAAATTTGCTATTTTTTAGCATTATTTTATATATTGTTTAATTTTTAAATTGATTCTTTTTGATTCATTACAAATATATTTTCATTTTTTTTATTCAAAGATTTTTTTGCATTCTTGGAGAACAAATTCAGCTCCATTTTTCAAATCTGTGTTTAAAATATTCTTTATTTCAAGATTATTATTTTTAAAATAATCAAGAAAATCTTCCATAAGCTGATTATTATATGATTAGAAAGGAATAGTACTTTTTAAAACCTACTGAAATTTGTTTTCTAAAATTTCATCAAATTGTTCATTACTATGAGAATCTTCATAGAGAAAAGGTACTCCCAGTTATAAATCATAATTTATTTTTTTAAATTAATCTTCTGAATTTTCAAATGCTTTTATAAAGGAAATTACAAAGAATACACTATTTTCGTCTTCCTAATTTAATATTTCATGATCTTTTCTATTTAGTACTCTCTGAATGCAAGTTAAAAAATAATTTAAAGAAAAAATATTTTTTGTTTGATCATAAGAATAAAGTGGGCTTGAGCATTCTGGAAGCAGTAACACTGTTTTGATATCTAATCTTTAATATTGGCCTACAAGACTTGATAATTGATCTTTAATTGCCTACACATCAACCGCCAAAAAACTTTTATCTAAGTAAATATAATAAATAGTTTCAGGCAAAGAATCATAAATTGTTTTTATGAGTTTCTTAAGTTAGTTTTAAATTTAAATTTCTACATATTTTTCTGTTTTTTAATAAAGGCTTATAAAAGGCAATTCTACTTTACTTTTAGTTTTAATCTAGTTAATTTATTCTTTCCGAATTTTATCGCTTGAAATAGTGTAAAATTAGAAATTTTAATTATTAATTTCGTTTTTTAAATATTCGGAATAATAAGTTTTACCGCAACCAGGAATGCCTATAGGAAGCATTGTAATAATCTTCACTTTTGCCAATTCCAAATTTTGATGTTAATAAGTTTCAAAAATAAAATCTTCAAAAAATTATGTTATTTTTGAATAATAAAAAACCATTGTATTAATTCCAAGGAATATGGCATATCATTTCATCATTAAATATATCTGGTTTTGGTTGCATATTATTTTTTAAGCAATATAAAATAATGGAAATAAAATCTATGTATTTATCTTAAATATATTTTTATGTTAGGTCATTATTTTCTTTGATATAATTAAATGCCACATTAGCGAGTGAGGCATAGTAAGCTAATGGCTTATGTGGTTTATTTTCTTTTCCAATATTAAGAATTTCCTCTTTGAATTTTTTCAACAATTAATTATCCTTATTTTATTTTTTCCTTTATAAAAATTTATTATTTATCAATAATTTACTATTAAATTTAATTTTTTAAATATTCTCGAAGTTTTCTATAGATTCTGTATTCTAAAGTTTTTATTTTGCACATACTAAGCATTTATTCCTCTCCTGCTTTATTTATTTTTACAATGTAAAGGACACATCCTTCTTAGCTGCTTTCAAGCGAATCGCTCTCAATTTTATTATAAAGCTACAATAATTTCTCTTTTATTTCTAATATTGATTTCATTTAATCAACGGCATAATTTTTTACACTTGACAACTAATATTATTAAAAAATGTTAAAAGCTTTTGATGGTGATAAACAAATAAGTGAACTCACATTCTAAACAATTGCATAAAAAACAATTTATATTTTTTCGTATTTTATAAGATGCTAATACTTTTAATTTCCACAATATTCGCCAATGAAAGTGTGGGAACTCAAAAATTGTTACAAATTTTCGATATTTTCTTAATTAAGTTTATCAATTTCATTGAATCACTATTCTGCAATTAATTTTGCAAACTAGTACCTAAATTATTTAAAATATAAATAATCTTGTAATTAACTTGTCTTAATTATAGTAGTCAAAAATATCATTTTTGTTTCTAGCAATTAATGCTACATTTTTACTCGAAATAATTCAAGCTTTCTAAATTTGGAGAAATGAAATTTAACAATTCACTCCATTTAATTTATTAGTTACATAAATTTTTATAACTTCATCACTTGAAAGTGCTATTGAAAGTGGTGAAAAGATTATATCATGAATTGCATGCATTTGCATTTCGTAATTATTTTTTTTCCCTTTATTTTTTTATTTACTCAAAATATTATCAGTTAAAAACTCTCTTTATAAATCAAAAAATTTTCTTAATCCCTTACGACCTATAGATAATTCTTATAATTCCTTGGATTCATTAAATACTTTTATAAATGTTAATCCTCTCCTCAGTTCCATTAATAAAAATTAATTTTGAATATAGATAATCTCATCTTTCCCTCTTTAATTATTCAAAGTACAATCTAATAGAGAAATATCAATGGTATTTAAAGAAAAGTTATTTTCTTCAATACGAACAAACTTGCTATTGATTAATTAAGATAATAGTTTGTCAATCTCAGTAGTTTAGTCAATTTTCATTTTTTTATAAATTTAAATTTAATAAAAATAAATTGATTTTTTTAATATTTTAATTTTAATATTTCATAAATTTGTTTATAAATTGAATTGGTTTTTTTTTGTTATTTCAAAGTCAATTTTTCAGATTATAATTTCTTTTCATAGCTTTCTTTAGTCGCTCGACTCACTTTAGAATATCGTATTTATGGACTCTTTTTTATTATCGAAAAGTACTTTTTAAATCATTTTTAAAGGAAAAAGTGTTTCATGCAAATTACAATTTGAATTTAAATAATCTGTGCTATTAGTACTGCGAAATTATACTTTAAGCATTTGATTTATTTAACAGGCTTTTACTTGATAGTGCACTATAATAGCTTTGATAGTAAAAATGTTATTACTCATTTCTTTGCTATTAAGTATAATCTAATTCTTTAATTCAATTTCAATAGTTTTAAAATTGACTTGTTAATTTAGGCTCTTATTATTATCATATTAAATTATTTTAATGCTAAATTTTGACTTTGCCTATATTCATTTTTTGCTTTAACTTGATCTAATTCTTTAATTGATTCAATAGTTTTAAAATTGATTGTTATTAGGCCATCATTTAAATATCCTTTGGTATTACTTGAGAACAATTATTCAAGTAATGCCGTTTTCCCTTTGTTTCTTTCGTTCCTATTGATACAATATAGGGATATTAATTGCTTTAAAATATTTCTCTCATCTCTTAGATCATAAATTTCATTTCAGGAGGATTATTTTCTTTTTGAATTTGATATGCCAAAGGTAATGGATTATAAACGTCAACAAGGTTTGAACTCAGAATTTAAGAAGATTCAATGGAACATATATGATAGAGAAGGATGATTAAATCTAATTCAGAAAACTTTTTAAGCTCAGGATATTAGTCTTATGATCTAAGAGTATAAATGATCATTTCAAGATTCTGTTTTCTTTTTAGAAAGTCAAATGAAAGCAATGATAATATTTTTAATAGCTAAATTATAATTATTAAATCAACAATGTAAATTACTTTGTTCTTAATTTTCGGTAATAAGTCCTTTCAATACATTTCATAAACTTTCATCTGTTTTATATGTCCATAATTCTGTCAAATTTTCATTAAATTTTTTTAGCTGAGTAGGTTTAACAGTATTCAAAAATACGCAATATTGCTTAATAAGGCTTGCTGAATAGGTAGCATTTAAAATAAATAAAAAAAAGAAAACCTTGGAGAATTGTCATTTTTCTTTTTTTAAATTTAATATTTTAATAAATTTAAAGCTTAACCTCTTTAAATACGACAAATAAAATTGACAGAATTTATTGTCAATAAAAGAAAATATAAATTCAATACAAATTTAAATAGTGAATAATAAAAATTTTGTTATTAAAATCCTTTAATAATAAAAAATTTAGTTTCATTGAGTTATTATGCTGTTTAAATTAAATTTCTTCAAATTATTTTCCTAATTCAATTCAATTAACAATAAAACTTAGGGATATTCATATCATAAAATAAATTTTTTTTGTTTATTAAAGATTTTATCGAACTTTAAAAAGAGGAATAACAAATTTTAATGTATTTATTTAATTTCTTTAATAAAATTGTTTTTTTCAATTTATTTTATTTTATTTTGAGAATTCTTCTTTTAAAAATGAAAATAAGTTTCCTGAAAATGGATTTAATCGTTTTGATATAATATTCTTATTTTGAGAGATGCCAAAACATCATCTTCAAAAATTTCAATAGAAACTTTTTCTATATATCTGTTAGAGTCTGTGAGCTTTTTCATTATAATTAAATAAAGGGTCTGTTAGATTAATCACTTACATATCCCTAGTAAATGAAATAACAATAGAATAAAGTAAAATAAAGACCCATTTTGTAGCCCAATAAATATTGTATTGCCGGAAAGTGCCATTGCTTCAGGATAATTTGTCAATCTTTTCTTGAAAAATAAAGGTATTTTTTATGGCAACGAAGGATCATATATAACCTAAAGAGTCTTTGTTTAATTTTTTTCAAATTCCTACTAGGCCAATATTTTCACTGTTTTAATTTGTATTGAACAGAAAATAGGTTTTATTGTAATTAAGAGTTTCATAAAAATGAATTAAGTCAATTAAATTTGCTTTATTTGAAAAGAGATAAATTTTAAATAGAAAAAATTATTTTCAAAATTAATTCAATTATTTTATTTTTTTGGGGTAAGTCAATTAATTTTACTTTTTTCCCTTTGTTGCCTTTCCAAAAAAGCCTTTTTTCGAACTTAATTTAAGTTTTCTTCCTTTATTAACACTTCTTAATTTTCTTATCCTTTGCCTTCTTCTTATTTAACAATTGTTGATTCTTCCTCTTAATTTTCTACTGTTTTATTAAGATCAGGATTTGATTTCAATGAGCAATAGTGATCTGTATGTTGTGAAAATTCGTTGACAAGAAGGTTGTAAAGATAAACCTATTATTATTGTAATTCAGTCTAAATTATTTAAAGAAAATATCTGCTTACTTCAATTGTTTTTGAATAATTTGCTTCTATCGGTAACCCATAAGGTATTGCCCCTACATTTATCTAAAACAATATTAAAAAAATTAAAAATTTGTTTGATTACTTTTTTTTCTAGGTTTAATAGATGATAATCTGTTAATTCTGGGTTTACTAACTTCTATACACTCTCTAGTAACTAAATTTCTTTTAAAGTATAATTAAATTCCAAATGCGATTATTTCATAATAGCTTCATCTGTTTGTTTCTCAGGAGTTTAATTGAAATTAATTGGTTTAGAACAATTTGGGCATTTTGTGTGATTACTATTCAAACCGCCTTAAATCCAGTTTCTAAGATAAATACAAAAGTATAGATAAATTTGAGACCTAATACAATTTGAATGGAAAATATGCCCACATTACAGCTTTTTTCCATTGCATGCAGAAAAATCATTTAAGCAAATAGAGCAAGCTGCATCAATTCCTTCTAAATCTTATTCTGTGATATCTTTCAATCTAATAAAAATAGATTTATCAAAATAAAAAAAACTTATGGAACTAATAATGAAATACAAATTAATTAAACAAATTTTTTGAAGCCTTTCATAATTTTATTAAAGTAAGAATGCCCTAAACGATTACGAAATTATTATTATTAGGTAAAACACTACCAGTTTAAACAAAAATTAAAATGAATAGTTTAATTACTATTAAAACCAATTCAATCACAGAAAATATCGTAAGTTTATATTCAAATTTTCTAAGTGCTGCAATTTCGATTAAATTGATTATAAATTTAATATAGACAACTAAGCCTTTGATAAAAAGCTCTAAGTATTCAAATGCAAGGATTAAAGTAAATTTATCATAAAAAAGGATTTTATTTTGCCAAAAATTTCATAAAATTATATAAGAGCATACATTAAGAACAGAAAAAATACATAAAAGTTTACGATGCATGGTAACTTAACTTTCTGTAATCCACTAAATAAATATTAAATTATAAAAAATTATCAACATATTTATATCTCTTTATGGCAATTTGATATATATAATAATAAATAATCAGTCAAAACAAACAAGCCGTTTAATTATATGAAATATCAATAAAATTAAAAATACATAGCCCATATATTATTTACAATATTTTTTTTTTTACTTTATCAATCAAACTCTACAAAAATAGTTATATAAAAAATTAACCATCTATTCAATTTCTCTGAGTTCACCAAAAACGATTGGCACTAGAAAATAAATTAATCCAAATCCAATTGCCACATCAGTAAGTAATGTGAATTAGGTATAAATCATAGTAATTTTATAAAATATTTCTTTGAAAAGTTGGAGAATAAAATGATTTAATTTGAAATATTATTTTTATTTTTAAAAAATTTATTTCAATAAATTAAATCTTTAATTGTTTAAAATTTTATATACTATTTTTTTTAGTATAAATTGAAAATTTGTTCAAAAATTAACAAAATTATTTTTAAAAAATTAAAAATGATTTAATTTGAAATATTATTTTTATTTTTAAAAAATTTATTTCAATAAATTAAATCTTTAATTGTTAAATTTTTTTTGTATAAAGAAAAGTTAATTAAAATGAAAAAAAACAGAATGAAAAGACTCCAGCTTTTTAAATTGAACAAGAAATTAGCAGACTTTCAAAAATTTCTTTAAGTGAATGTATTGGATCGGGTGTGAATATTAAGGGGTACAGATATCAAATGTTAAATTATCCAATGACAGTGAAATGTTATACAGATAAAGAAAAGGCTATAGAGGAAGATAAGGTTCTTAGCAAAATTAAGCAACTGACTCAAAATTGTCCAGGCATTGTGCCATATTTTGGTATGAAGAAGATGCTAATTGAGTTATAAATTTAATAAGTATCAATTTGCTATTTAGGATTAATGGAAACAGCACCTTTGAAGGGTATATTCTCTTTTTCGAAGAATTTTAATACGATTTGAAATATTATATAGAAAGTAGGAATATATTATCAATTAAAAACATATTTGATTTATGCAGCCAAATTAATATTGCTTTAATATATTTGCATACAAATGGCTGTTGTTACGGTGACTTAAAGCCCGCAAATATATTAATAAATAAGAAGAAAAATCAATTACTATTTTATTTAGATTTTAGTTAAAAAACATTTGAGTATAACTATGATCTATTAAGTCACAAGATTTATTTGTAATTACTTGAAAGGTATACGAGAGACTCCGTTTTATTTACCACCTGAATTGTTGCCAGTTGCATAATTTGTTGATTCAATGAAAGTGGATACATATCGTTTTGGCATTATTATTTTAGAATTGCTTTTAGGAGCAGATTAAATTAAATAACTAAATCTGTCATGGTAATTCTTTTTATTAATTATTGATTTGTTTAGTAGTGACAAAAGTCATTATGATTCGTAATTACAAATTATTTAAAAGTTATTATTGAAAAAAGTACAAGATGAATGTAAATTAATATTGATTTATTTTATATATATTAAATAAGATATTTTCGTACAAAGTTTAGTAAACTTAGTGAGTTTCAACCCTGAAGATCGGATATCTCAAATTTAATTCTATGCAGGCTTATTGCAAATTAAAAATTTTTAAATTGACACAACAGAATCCTACCATTTTTTGAATTTATCAAAACAAGTAATAAAATAAATGAATGTTTAAAAATAAGAGACTGGATAGTAGATTATGAAAACCGAGAAATTTATTGCATAGAAGAAAATCAACGGAATAACTTATGAATTATAATTAAAGTTCTCATAAGATCATATTAATTTTATTGTTATTGAAATGCAAAATAAATGAAAGGTATGAATAGCCTTTATTAAATAAAACGATTTGGAAAATGGTAAAATATCATTATATTAATTATATTCCATTCTTACAAACAATTTCATCTAAAGCAATCCTGTGATTGATTTACAAAATGAAAATGGTAAACTTAAAATTACTCTGGATTTGTTGTACTATAATAATGATAATGGATCCAAAAATACTTGCCAATTCAAAACAATATTAATTTTTGTATAAACTATCTTTGATTTTTCCTTACGATAATTGAAAGAAGATAATGAATAATTAAATAAATTAATGACTATTTTACTAAGGAATTAACTTAATTTTAATTCTAAGCTTGTGACTACTTCAATTTAAAAGAGCATTCTAATTTCATTATTTGATAAGATCAACATCTCTTTGAATTAAATTCATTATTAAGCTGTATTTGGAGAGGTTTTTATTTTTTTTATTATTCTTAATAATTTAGATTTGATTGTGAAGCCTTTCATAATGATTGCGATCTTAAAGGTATTTAAGACTACATTATTAAAATATTTAAGGATCTACATTGGTAATTATGTATAGTAATGAAGAACCTAATTGCTTATTTGGAGGAATGGCTGTGCCTCAGTGGAAGTCATCTTAAAATCGTAAAAATGGCAGTGATTCAGCTGATCAATGTAGTTGGTTATTCAAAATGGAGATGAAAGAGCAATAGTTCTTAAATATATTATATTAATTTTATTAGGATAATTCTTCATAAATGGAAATGCATAAATAAAGATGAAGCAATTCTTTGTAATTATGGTTACTATAATTATTATTTAATAATTTTGTGGATTTAATGAATAGCTCTTGGACCCTTTTTTGGAGTTATAATATTTTGTTTAAATATCTTATTGTCTAATTCTTTATTTTCTTGAATATTAGTACGTAAAAATTTCATATTTTATTATTTAAACTAATGTTTTATTTTCTTGAATATTAGTACGTAACAATTTCATATTTTATTTCTTTTGAAACTAATGTTTTATTTTCTTGAATATTAGGGAGTAACAATTTCATATTTTATTCTAATGTTTTATTTTGAAACTAATGTTTTATTTTCTTGAATATTAGAGTACAATTTCATATTTTATTCTTTAAACTAATGTTTTTTTTTTTTGAATATTAAAAATTTCATATTTTATTATTTAAACTAATGTTTTATTTTCTTGAATATTAGTACGTAACAATTTCATATTTTATTCTTTTGAAACTAATGTTTTATTTTCTTGAATATTAGGGAGTAATAATTTCATATTTTATTCTTTTGAAACTAATGTTTTATTTTCTTGAATATTAGTACGTAACAATTTCATATTTTATTCTTTTGAAACTAATGTTTTATTTTCTTGAATATTAGAACGTAAAAATTTCATATTTTATTATTTAAACTAATGTTTTATTTTCTTGAATATTAGTACGTAACAATTTCATATTTTATTCTTTTGAAACTAATGTTTTATTTTTATTGAATATTAGGGAGTAACAATTTCATATTTTATTCTTTTGAAACTAATGTTTTATTTTCTTGAATATTAGTACGTAACAATTTCATATTTTATTCTTTTGAAACTAATGTTTTATTTTCTTGAATATTAGAACGTAACAATTTCATATTTTATTCTTTTGAAACTAATGTTTTATTTTCTTGAATATTAGTACGTAACAATTTCATATTTTATTCTTTTGAAACTAATGTTTTATTTTCTTGAATATTAGAACGTAACAATTTCATATTTTATTCTTTTGAAACTAATGTTTTATTTTCTTGAATATTAGGGAGTAACAATTTCATATTTTATTCTTTTGAAACTAATGTTTTATTTTCTTGAATATTAGGGAGTAACAATTTCATATTTTATTCTTTTGAAACTAATGTTTTATTTTCTTGAATATTAGATAGTAACAATTTCATATTTTATTCTTTAAACTAATGTTTTATTTTCTTGAATATTAGAACGTAACAATTTCATATTTTATTCTTTTGAAACTAATGTTTTATTTTCTTGAATATTAGGAAGTAACAATTTCATATTTTATTCTTTAAACTAATTTTTATCTCTAAAAAGTCAGAATTACATTCTAATAATAGTTGATTTATCTATTAGTTTTAATATTTTTAGAGCATTATCAAAAAGTCGACTTGTCTGGGGAGTTAAGCAAAATAAGAGGAGGTGAAACTAAGGACATAAAGGGAATGAATTTGTTGTATGAGTTGACTCAAAATACTAATATTAATTGTCCAGACAAAGTTGCTAGGTTATATTTGATGAATTATTATGAATCTGAAGTGGAATGATTATGGGTGAAGACTGGAAGAGCTTTAAATTGGATGCTTTAGAAGTTTTCAGAATCTTAAGAAAATGAAATGAAAGTTGAAAACACAAACAAACACAAATAAAATAATAAAATTTGAATAATACAATTTAAATTTAATTATAGATTTAGAGGATATTTCAATTTTTGTTAGAAAAAGTTATCTCTTATTAAATTTTTCATAAAGATTAATTTATAAAACAAAAATTATTATTTTTAAGATAAGCTCCAGATAGTAACAATAGTAACAACGAAATGATTCTCCATAAGCAATTTAAGGATACAAAATAATTTTTCAAAGAGTCTTGAAGAAGTGAAAGCAAGTTATGAATAAGCTCACTTTAATTTATCAGAATAATTTGTGGTAATTGAATAATAAAATTTTTATTTACTAAAGAAATTATTGATAAAATAGAAGAATTTGAATTCTTAAATCCTTGAGAATTTGTAATCAGAAATTGATACAATGTAAGAAGCAATACCGACATTTCTAAATTAAATTGAATAAAAGCTTGTTTTCCTTTTTATAAATGCTTAGGTAAATAATTAATTTATAATCAGACTAAAAAATAACTCTAATCAAAGAAACTTAAATTGAATTATGAAACATAAACAATTTTTTGATAGCTCAAGCTTAAATAAATACAAAACTTAATATTTAATTATTAATATTTGATATTTCGTTTTTTGTGTTTTTGTATTTGTATAATTTTATATTAGGAAGTAATAAATTTAATATTCATATTTAAATTTTGATCTATTATTATTTATTTTTTGTTTTTTGTATTTGTATAATTTTCTATTAAGTAGCAATTTAACAATTAATCTATTATTATAAGTTTTTGAAATTTATAATTGTTAAAATTTGTTTTATATTTTTTAAGTTTAATTTTAAATAATTTAAATCCAATTATTAGTTTTTATTTTATTATTATTTTAAGCATTAAAATTCTAAATTACTAATGACAAGCAAATCAAATATTACTTTATTATTATTAATCATATTTTAAAAATAATAATAAATTTAAATTCAATAAATTTTTCATTTTTTTACAAATCCAGGTGGAGGTTTGATAATAATATCTTATTCACTAAACAAAGAGTTCTAACAATTATTTAATGATTAATTAAGTTTACTTGATCCTTAAATTATACATCAATAGCATCACTGAGAACTAATTTATTATTCTTGCTCGTAACTTCACTAAAATCATTTGTAATATAAGGATAAAACTCAGAGTCTTGCTAAACTTATTACTCATGCAAAAATAATTTATTTATTTCCACATTTGGCCATATTGAAGGGGTAAACTAGGGTGGGGATTGAAAATATGAATGAAAGTTGGTATTTGAGAATAATAATTAATCATCCTCAGAATCTTCTTGATTGCTAGAGTTTTCGTAACTTGGAATTTCAAACAAAGATTTTTTTTTTTATTAATCAAAGAAAGACTTTTTTTGTTATTAATCAAAAAGATATTAGAATTTACTCCCTTCTTCTTTGTTAGGGGGTTCAAAGAGTTCTGAAAAATCCTAATCTAGTTTTTTTTGTAGTTTTTCCTGATAACTCATCCGCGGAGTTTCAAATTCACATTCAGATTAAAAATGTTTAAAATTTTAATACGTCTCTTCGATATTGCTTTGGCATTATTGATCAGATTGTTCTTGTTTGCTTGCTTCTGTGAAGATATTGTCAAATTTACATCCAATATCATCTTAAAATGGTTAAACCTATTTTCCCTTTGGCGTATATTCATAGGTCCATTTTATAGGCCGTCGTTTCACTTACTTTTTCATTGGTTTTGGCTTGTATATAATAGTAGTTAAATGCTAACGATGATGTTTTATTTTTTATTCTTGTGGTATCTTTTAACTTAATGGCATTGTTTTGTGTTCTGGCTTTATTTCATCATCGTTTACACAACTTGGGACTTCATCATCATACCATGGATGCAATCTTGCTTTTCCTATTAAATGCCTTTCAAGTTTCTTTGATTTTTCTACTTTTTATTCTTTTTTTTTAATTGATATCCTTTCTTTTGGAATTTAAAGTGGCTAAATTTATTTATTTTTTGTTATTAACTCTGAATTTAGTACAATATTACTATTTTTTTTTTATTTAACAACTTTCTGAAAGTCATTTTCATTAAAATTAACACTTTCAGTTTATTTGTTTGCAATTGCAACCTTCTTTTTTTATTTTTATTACTATTATTGTTACAACAACTATAATGGTTACAAAAACTTTTAAGAATTATTTTTTTTCCAAAAAAAATAAAATTTTTATGCGGCTTCTTTTTTTGGAATCTTATTAAAACTCGCTAATTTTATTTTCTGTTGCAGAATATGATAAAATTGGTTTTGAAACTAAATCAATAAAGAAATTATCAGAATAACAAGTATTAGTGAGATCCATCCCTTTAATTTATAAATAGTAAATTCACTTTTATTTAAGATCATTTTAAAAGGTAATTCTGCGGAAATTTAATATTAAAATAATTAATGTTTTCCAATAAGCACTAGTGTCTTTTATATTAGATTTGAAGCAACATTAGGAATATACTTCATCTCTAGAACAAAGCTTTCGTTAGGTTTTAAAATAAATGGCTAGCAATTAATTATTTTAAACCCATCACCTTCACATTGGTTTTCATCAATCATTAATTTAATAATTGAAATAGTAGTTAACCCAGTATTTATACATGTAAAATTTCTTTTTATCGATTGCTATATAAATAATTTTTTAATCTTCGTTGAGTTTGTACTCGATTATAAAGAAATTTCTGTTTTTAAAATTTTAAAAGCCAGTTTATTATCTGGAAGAAACTCAAGCTTATTTTTATAACCTTTTCCAACAATTTCAAGTTCCTAGATAATAGTTAAATTATTTTTAATCAGTAATTAAGCATTTGTACTTGTTTATTAGTGTGTAATTGGATAAAAATATAATAAATCGTCGAAATTGTATTTTTCTCCCGGTTTAATTATAAATGGTTATTGTTAAATAATTGTCTAATTGAAAAAGAATGGACAATATTCGTTTTAGCGTTTTCTAATTAGTTTCGTCTAGAGCAATTATTCAAAATAATAAGTAATTTTTTCAAATAAAGTAGAAGAAGTTATCGATATTTTATGTTAATTCTAATAATTTAATGATTATTTAGATAATTAAAGAATCTTGGGAATTGGTTAATGTAATGGCTACCATTCGAAAATTATTGCAGTTAAATCATTGAATATCTTTTCATTATCTCATTTTGAATTCTCGTAAAAATACTTACAATAGGATACTAGTTTGTCACCAAATTTGTGATTTATTAATATGGCTTTAAGATTTTTAGGTAAATATCCTTCATACAAAATTACTTTTTCATATTTTTTATATTATAGTAATTATCTGGCTTAGTTTTTAAAAAAGTCAGGCAAGTTTTTATCTGGTATCAAATACTTTTATTCTTACTAAATATATATTAATTACTAGAAATTATATAAAGTTCTTAACTTTAGTTAAAAATATAAAATTATTGGCTTAAAATTATATTATTTACTCATCCAAATTTTTAAAAGCTTAGAGGATTTATTTGAATATCCATTTATTAGTTTCGGTCATACTTGAATAAAACTCTTACCAAAAGCAAAACCCAAAAGTTTCAAATGAATAATGTGTAGTAGAGCTTTTTGATTCCCTTTAAATCAAAATTAATATTTTTATAGAAAATGTTCACCTGTTTGCTTATTCTAGAATAGTATTTATAGAATCATAAGCAACTAATGAATTTGTTATTAAATGAAAGGAAATTATGAGATTTTATTAAGACGGGTTTTAAATTTGTAAACTTGCAATACTTAAACTCATTGTTTCTTATTCTTAGAAATCTATTAAAAATGCTTTCTCCTTTGTTTCAATGCTAAGGTTGGAATTGGAATTTAAATTTTCATTGTAAATAAGAATTGACGATATAATGTTTGGATAAAGAAGTTTTCCAATAACTTCTAATTAAATTTTGTTTTTCCAATTAGTTTCGCAAACAATAGATGCTTTTTGAAAGGCGATCGTTGAAGTAGTTGCAATAGATGACCAAATCTTTTTTATTTTCAAAAGAATTTTAAAAATAACCTATTTATTTTAATTTCAATAAAGTATATCAAATTTTGATAATCCCCACTCACAATTCACTAAATTTGTATTCCCAAGATAATTTTTATTCTAAAAAATCATTAATAAAAATGATTTTCTTACTCTATCTGCCGCAAATTCTACAACCACTTCTTATACAAATAAATCTTCAGTTTTATCATTTATTTTCATTAACTAAGTTTCATTAATAACTCGTAACGAAAATCTGGAATCCTCCGAAATTATTTAATGAAATTCAATATTATCCTCTACGCTTTTTATTAAATAAATAGATTAAATTGTTGTCAGACTAGGGTATAAAGGTTCATCAAACTGCAGACTGGCTAAAGAAAAGGATACTTCTGTTTAAATGTATTGAAATGATATATCAAATTAAATAATTTCCTTAAATCAATATTATAATTGTATAAGTTTACTGTAGAAGTATAGAGATAAATTATACGAGAGTAATCGCTACTCTTTAGTGATGCATCACTCATATCAATTGCAATTTTTAAAATCGCAATACCATTTGATTCAAGTTAATTATATTATTTTTAATTTTAAAGCTTTCTAAATAATTGAAGTTACTTATCCATGGGACTTCAAATCTTTGCTAATTCGACTTGCTACATACTGAATTCATGCTTGACAGTAATGTATTCAAGACTTACCCTTAGAAAATTGGAATTTGTATAGGCGGAATAAATATTTATAGGATGAGGGTTATTGTTGAAAATTATGATGTATTATTAAGCTTCTTCATTGGAAGCAACCGAACCAAATTGTATTTTATTATTCTATTAAAAATTGCATAATTTTCTAAAGATAAAATCAATCAAGAAATAAATAAATAAATTACTTTTCCTTTTGGTTTAATTAAGATAATGAAAGAATATTGATTTATGGATTTATACAGGATAACATCATATTATTAATAGAAAAATAAAATCGTAATTTATACATCCCATCAATTTTTAATAAAAATTGAATGATCACCTGTACTAAATTAAAACAATTATTATTTTTATTAAAGATCAGAGGTTTATAACTCCTTGAGACTGAATTTTATATTGATGATGCACAATTTAGTCTTTTCGTTAACCTATACTAAAATAGTTTTTTTGTTTTCCGCTGCTACTGAATAATTAGACTTTATCTCACAAATAGTAGTAATGAAATTATTTTTTATTCAAATTTCCTTTTAAAACACAAATAATGAATTATTATTTTTATCTTTTTCTTCTGTGAAATATTATTTATGAAAACAAAAATATGTTTCATTGAAAGGATTTATTGGAAGGGTTAACGAATTATTAGAAAATTAAAAGATAGGCCCCGCATTTATATATTTAATCAAAAACTACAAAATTATTGTGTAAAAGAATTTATATTAACTGGTAAATACTTATGCTTAATATTATTTGTAATCACATAACACTGAAGCAGATTTTACTATTTAAAATTGATGATAATTTAAAGATTACTCTTGAGTATCCTGAATGCATTTTTACAAACACTGTGGCGACCTATTGATAAAATTTATCAAATGTAGGTTCAATGATAATAGTATTTCCCGTAATTTTGGGCTATTAAATTCAAATCCTAATGCTCGGGTCGTTATCACATACAATATCAATAATTTTTTTATCTTTGGTCCCAAAATTAGCTATTTATATTGGGCTCATATACACACTCTATTATTTAATATTATTACTAATTTGTAAATACTTTAGTTGGATCATTTAATACTCCGAAATTAATGATTTTCTATTGTAAATTTAATTCTGATGAAATAAAATTCAAGATAATAGGAACTTCATAAGAATGTTCACCGAAATTAACGCATAAAAATACGTAATTATAAATATTTGTGACAGCTTCCTCGGAATACCCGGCAGTAATTTATATAATTTTCTTGGTTTAATTTGATTTAATTGTTCAGATCTTTTTAGTTAGACTTGTTAAATTCTTCCAATTTAAGGATGTTAATTAAGAATCACTGTATTATTTTCTCATGGGATTTTCACACTAATTGTCTAACTAAACAAGATTTTCTAAAGGGAGTTTTATAAAAATATTTAGATTAAGGACTAAACTCTTTAGTTTTATAGAAGAAATCTAAAGTATAAATTATTGTTTTTATTTATTATTAAACTTTTATAGGTTTTTTTTCTGGATTTCGCATCATAAAATTAATTTCTTTCATTTGATTGGTGCTCAAATCATCAATGACTAGTTCCTGCATTCCATATGAATTGTTAACGATCTTTAAATTTATAATTTGATTTCAAATAAGAACTTATGCAGTTAAATTATAAATAAATGTCCCATTGGAAGTAATATTCGATCCCTTTTTTGTAGTTTCAATAAAAAAAAATAAATGAGCGCAAAAATTTCCAATATCTAAACAATGAAGCTTCACATCAATGTACTTGGATAGACTTCCCATTTTATTTAGCAAAACCTGTGTTTTTTTTCCAATTATCTCAGAGATCTCATGGGGTTTTATTTTTAATGGATACGCTCCATTATTAGGTAATTAAACACTGATACATGAACTATCCGATTTAATCGCTTTAATTTTAATCTCAGAATCAGGAGAAAAATTCATAATTTATAGACTCTTTGTCGATGACTCAAATTATTCTCTAAATAAAAGAAATTCATATTGTTTTGTGTTTTTTACATTGAATCAAAGGATAATTATTCTGGGAAGAATTTTATTAAATTCTAGATTTCTTTTTTAGGTTGACAAATTTTTGTGTTTTTGTCTTCAATTCTACAACTAAAATCCCAATAATGTTTGATTCCTTCAAAAATATCTGGCTGTTTATTTGCTAATTCCAAATATGAAGTATCAGGCTCTACATAGGGAAACTTTTCTATTATTGGTTCATAAATATATTAATCCTCAATTAATGATATTGGAAATACCTGCTCATTCTATTTTAATTTTCATTGGGAAATTTCATGGAATTGATCTTATTAAAAAAATTTAGATGAAAGGTCTAAAATACTTCGGAAAAGGAACGAATATTTGAATTTGTTTTATATCTTTATATGTAATCATTCTTATGGTTACCAAAAGCACCTAATTAAAATAAATTTAATGGCATAAAAAAATCAATACAGTTAATAAACGTAAAAACTAGCAAAAACTACATTAATTTTTGTTTTACAAAATTGCGTAATATTATTAAAATTAAAAATAATAATTAATACAAAAAAAAAATATTAAATTTTCTTCAAATATTTTTCTTTCATCTTAATTAAAATAATAAATAAACAATCAATATCATAAATAAAAAGCAAATTAATATCATTAAACTTTGTAAATCATTAACCTTTTTAATTCCACTTGTTAATTAATCGACTTTATCATTAAGTTCTTGGATTTGTTGTTAAATTTCAGAATTATTCTATTCGTTTTAATTAGTATTTAGAGCTCCAAGTTAATTAACTATTTCTTCTTCTTTGTTTTCCACAAAGTTTTCTATCTATTGTACTTTTTCTATTTCTTCTTTTTAAATTTACTCAACTGTGTCAATTTCTTTTGTAATATCTGAGCTAATCTATTTTTATTATTATTATTGATACAATCATGAAAGATCATACTTTAAAGGAAATTAGAAAATAATAGGAAATAACTCAGGTGTGAAGGAAGTTTTTTCAAAGGTAGGATGTTCACAACAGATAACCTTTTCTGAGTAAAGTGGATCCTTAAAAAAGGATTCATAGTTTTCATTTGAAAGATCCGTGAAATAAGTGGCTGGTTTTGGAGTTCATGGAGATATTTAAATATCTTTATCTCCGAAGGATTATTAATATAAATACTAAATTAATTAAATCAAATAAATGGTTCGTTTAGTTATATGATTTTTTTTTCGTGAAGGGAATCTGAAAATATTTATGAGAATAAATAAAACAAAATTACTCCAATTCAACTCTTATTATTTTTATGAATAAATTGAAAGTTTTTTATCTCGATTTGCTATTGTTTCTTAGTTTTAAAGCTCTGTTTATGATGCATTTTTTTTCAATTACAAATAAATAGAGGTTTTCCTTTCAGTATTTTCTTCCTAAGTTTATTCTTCCTAAATTTCTTATAAAGCAGTTGGAGAAGTCATTTATTTTTATTCTTCTATTATTACTTATTGCTCTTCTTCACCTATTTGTTCTTCTGTTATTAATTATTCTATATTCTCTTAAGTTTTTTCTTTAAATTCAAAATTTTTCCTCCTAATTTCAATACATTCTATAAAAGATCAAACGTTTTATCCCTTGATATAAACTATAGAAAAAACAAGTTATTAAATTGTAGAATACCGATGCAAAAGTGAGTTCACATTGATCAATAGTTATAAAACAAATTGCTGTGTCAAATAACATATAACTTCGTTTTTCAATTTTGAGAATATCAGACACGGGAATTGCTTAGTAAGTTCTTCCAAATATAAAATTCTTGTCGTTGAAATAAGAATGAAAACAAATTTTATTTTAAAATATAAATAAAGTTCCTTACAGAATTATTTTATTTAAAAACCTTAGAATAAATAATATAATCAATACTAAAAAAAATAATACCCACAACTGAATTCTTCTATACATTTTTGTGTTAAAGGAATTTGAAATTTTGTTAATAATTTTGATTTTACTTTCACTTTAGCTGGATAAAATTTTTGTAAATAGTTTTCTTTTTATACTTCTGAGCATTGAAGCTAAAATAATAAGTTTATAAAACTGTAAACAATACCAAAGCAGTCTTATTATTGTCTTCTAAATAAGTAGTAATCATTAAAAATTCTTTTTTTATCGTTTCGCTATCCCAATTGTTTTCCAATGCTTCAATCATTAAACTGGCTTCCTTATTGATTTATTATTGCAAATTTTGATTTTACAACAGAACATTTTACGGATTCATTTCTTAAAGATTAATAGTTTACATTAGATTTTCAGAATTAGTTCGTGGTTTTTATTATACTTCTTGAGTAGGATTTTCTGATAGATCTGAGATTTAAGGAAGTAAGGGTAACTGGTCTACAACTTGTGTTACACTTTACGGTGATTGTGCCGTTTCGTTAAATTGGAAGATTTCTTATGGCAAATTACTAAACTTATGTATTATGAAAAGGATTTTGTCTTTAATAATTTCTTCTGATTCATAGATCTTTAATTTATTATTAAATTAGCTAAATAAATTTATTCACCAAATTGAGCATTATTTATTTCTATTAACTAATAATTAATACTTATTTTTATAGAAGGCCAAAAATAAAAAAAACACTATATATTATAATTTAAACATTATTAATTTTTTGATATTATTTAACTATTCAGTTATTTCTATATTCATTTCTTTATTTATTTATTTATTTATTGAGAGCGGAAGGCTCTGTTAATATTAAAAAAATTATTTTCAATTTTTCTACCAGGAGGTTTTTACTGCCTTACCAATCCTTCTTTGGAAGCATCTTCTAATTTTGTAACAAGTCTTACCGACTTTTGTTTTTTAAGAGTAAGCCTGATGATAATTAATTTTACCTGTTTTAGAGCAGAATTCTTAAATGATTTGGTTTTAGTATAAGCATTTCTTCTAGGTAAGCATCAGGATTAACAATTCCTGTATGTTTTAATAAGTTCTTATAGGTGTGACGAGTTCCATGACAAGAGCATTTTTTATTTGCTAGTTTAAAAAGAGTTTAAAAGTTTTTAGGGAGCAATATAAAAGGGTTTGAATAGCATTTTTAATAACTAGAGTTAGAAGTCGATTCGATTATATCCTTAATTGCATTTTTTTCTCTATCAATCGAATCTTGTATAATCTCGGATCCTTGTAATAATTGAATAAAATTTAGTCTTTTTTAATAGGTTGTTTCTTTAAAAATAATATTAAATAAATATAAAACTTAATATTTAATTATTAAAACTAATACTAAAAATTTATCAATTTAATATGAAAGCATTTTTTTAGAAAGTTTTAAATTATCCAAAGAATTTACAGTGATAAGATAATAGTTAATTGACTTAAAGCAGATATTGAAGCCACTCGCTTCAAAGCCGCTAATAGCACTAATAAATTATTAATTGTAATTATTGATAATTTTATTGTTCAATTAAATATGATTATTAATTGAAATATTAAATGAATTAAATTAAAATATTAATTAAAACAAAATAATAAATATAAATTTATTCAATAAATCAAAAAAAACAAATGTTTAAACAAGAAATCGTCGAAGAAATAGCCAATAAATAAAATATATAGTTTAGAGAAGATAATTTAATAGGAATAGGAAATAATTATGTTTACTCTTATATAGTCAAAAATCAATCAATGGCAGTAAAAATTATTAGAGATAAAACAGAAGCAGAAAAGGAAAAGAATATCCTTGAAAAAATCGATGTGATTGCATCTGTATGTCCTGGCATTGTACCATACTATGGAACGAAAAAATTATAAATTTCGTATTATTCATTGTTTTTTACAATTATGAATTAGCATTATTAACAAATAAAATTAACAAATGGATAATTATGAAGGATATGCTTTATTTTTTAAAAGATGTGATTAGAATTTAATGGAATATTTATAGAAGAGGAATATGAATCCTTTGCCAATGCAGGAGATTGTTGATTTTTTTGGGCAGATGTGCTTGATATTATTGCGATTGCATGCAAATGGATGTTTCCATGGAGATCTTAAGCCTAAAAATATAATGGTAGATACAAAGAACAACTAGCTTTTCTATAATCTCTGTGACTTTGGCGAAAGCAAAGTGATTGGTTCAATGACTATTACTAAAAAATAATTATGTAAAATATAAAAATTTATGATTATTAATTTTTAGTGTTGGGAGGGACTCCTAATTATCTAGCACCTGAATTATGGGAACTTTATAATACAGATAAGAAAGAAGGAGTATTTAATCCCATGAAAACAGATGTATATTCATTAGGAATAATAATTTTTGAGTTATTACTTGGCAAGGATCCAGTTAAAAAGTTGATTAATTCACGGTTATTTTTTTTATTAATATTAATATTAGTTATTAACAAAAATTATTTGATGAAGAATTGAAAAGCTTAAAACTTTAAATGTTTTTTTTGCATTTTATATGATTTAAATATTTAGAATAATCAGATTATCTCGTATTAAAAATGTTAATGAACATGATAAGATATTAACCAGACGATAGAATTACTATTATTGAAATATGTTTAATTTTAGTGAAGACAAACATATTATAAATCGATTAAATTTTTTTTTTTTTATTAACTTAATTAAATAAATAAACGGATAAATCTATGGAATTTCTTTAAAACTTTACGAGGAGTATATATAACTGGGTCTCGTAGAAGCAAATAGCAATTGGTCAATTTGGATCAAAAATTTGACAGAGGATAATTTAGGAAACAAAGCTCTTTCTTTGTCAATTGAAAACTATTTTTAAATTCTTGTGTAGAATTTGTAGAATAAGAGCACAGTTATTAAACTTTCAAAACAAAATAAAAAATTACTAATTTCCATGTCTCTTTCTTACGCATTTTTAAGTACCAATTAATTACAATGCTAATTTGATCATTAACTTGAATATAAATAAGAAGCTTTTGATAATGAATTTTATAAAACTAAGTAATAGAAAGAATAATTACTTGATTTAAGCAGATTTTTAAAATCGTATTGTGAAAATAAAACTCAGAAGTTTGAAATAAGTAAAATATTTATAATTTAAAGCATTTTTAGGCTTAGAAAATGCAAAAAAATAAATTGCTGCCTTAGTGGATTAAGAAAAAAACAGTAGATAATAATATGAAACAATTATCAAATAATTGTAATAGAAAATTTTCAATTAAGAATAAGAAAATAATAAAATAATAAGTGATATTTTAGAAGAAAAAAAATAAAATTAATAGAAAATTTTTAATTTAGAGCAAGAAAATTCTACATTAATAAGTAAAATTGCTATCCTAGAAGAAACGAAATCAAATTAAAATATTCAATAATTACAAGGAATATCTAAAAAAATGATTACATAAAAATCATAATAAGTATAAATAGCTAGCCCTATCAAGCCAATTAATAATAGCATTAATTTATTAATCAATTATATATATTTATTAGATTCTTAACTTATCTTTGAATCGAAACTTATTAAAACACCAATTGAACAAAATATCATAATTTCATTATTTGATAAGATCAATATTTCTTTAACTCAAATTCATTACTAAGCTGGATTTAAAGAGTTTTTATTTTTTTTTATTATTCATTATAATTTAGACTTGATTGTGAAGCCTTTCATAAAGACTGCGATAATAAAGGTAATTAAGACTACTTTTAGTGAAAAGTCAAAATAAGAAATAATATAATTATAAATTAATAATTCTTAACTTATAAATAAATTAATCTTTAATTTCCGATCGAAAATTAAAATTTTATAAATATTAAATTTATCTCGAATATTCTTTATTTAAAATATACTTTTTTATATAAATTTAATTATCTCAATATTAGGCAGTAACAATTTCATATTTTATTCTTTAAACTAATGTTTTATTTTCTTGAATATTAGGCAGTAAAAATTTAATATTTTATTTTTTAAACTAATGTTTTATTTTCTTGAATATTAGGCAGTAAAAATTTAATATTTTATTCTTTAAACTAATGTTTTATTTTTTTCAATATTAGGCAGTAACAATTTCATATTTTATTCTTTAAACTAATGTTTTATTTTTTTGAATATTAGGAAGTAACAATTTCATATTTTATTCTTTAAACTAATGTTTTATTTTCTTTAAACTAATGTTTTATTTTCTTGAATATTAGGCAGTAAAAATTTCATATTTTATTCTTTAAACTAATGTTTTATTTTTTTCAATATTAGGCAGTAACAATTTCATATTTTATTCTTTAAACTAATGTTTTATTTTTTTGAATATTAGGAAGTAACAATTTCATATTTTATTCTTTAAACTAATGTTTTATTTTCTTGAATATTAGGCAGTAAAAATTTAATATTTTATTTTTTAAACTAATTTTTTATTTTCTTGAATATTAGAGAGTAACAATTTAATATTTTATTCTTTAAACTAATGTTTTATTTTTTTCAATATTAGGGAGTAACAATTTCATATTTTATTCTTTAAACTAATGTTTTCTTTTCTTGAATATTAGTTAGTAACAATTTCATATTTTATTCTTTAAACTAATGTTTTATTTTTTTGAATATTAGGAAGTAACAATTTCATATTTTATTCTTTAAACTAATGTTTTATTTTTTTGACTATTAGGATGTAACAATTTCATATTTTATTCTTTAAACTAATTTTTATCTATAAAAAGTCATTATTACCTTCTAATAATGGTTGACTTATCTATTAGTTTTAATATTTTTAGAGTATTATCAAAAATTTGACTTTACTGGGGAGTTGAGACAATTAAGCAAAATAGGAGGAGGTAAAGCTAAGGGCAGAAAGAGAATGAATTTGTTGTATGAATTGACTCAAAGTACTAATATTGATTGTCCAGACAAAGTTGCTAGGTTATATTTGATGAATTATTATGAATCTGAAGTGGAATGATTATGAGTGAAAACTGGAAGAGATTTAAATTGGATGCTTTAGAAGTTTTCAGGATCATGAGAAAATGAAATGAAAGTTGAAAACACAAACAACACAAATAAAATAATAAAATTTGAATAATACAATTTAAATTTAATTATAGATTTAGAGGATATTTCAATTTTTATTAAAAAAAGTTATCTCTTATTAAATTTTTCATAAAGATTAATTTTATTCGAAAGTAATAAATTTAATATTCATATTTAAATTTTTATCTATTATTATTTATTTTTGTTTTTTTTATTTGTATAATTTTCTATTAAGTAGCAATTTAACAATTCATCTATTATTATTGTTTTCTAAAATTTCATCAAATTGTTCATTACTATGAGAATCTTCATAGAGATAAGGTACTCCCAGTTTTTTTAAATTAATCTTCTGAATTTTCAAATGCTTTTATAAAGGAAATTACAAAGAATACACTATTTTCGTCATCCTAATTTAATATTTCATGATCTTTTCTATTTAGTACTCTCTGAATGCAAGTTAAAAAATAATTTAAAGAAAAAATATTTTTTGTTTGATCATAAGAATAAAGTGGGCTTGAGCATTCTGGAAGCAGTAACACTGTTTTGATATTTAATCTTGAATATTGGCCTACAAGACTTGATAATTGATCTTTAATTGCCTACACATCAACCGCCAAAAAAACTTTTATCTAAGTAAATATAATAAATAGTTTCAGGCAAAGAATCATAAATTGTTTTTATGAGTTTCTTAAGTTAGTTTTAAATTTAAATTTCTACATATTTTTCTGTTTTTTAATAAAGGCTTATAAAAGGCAATTCTACTTTACTTTTAGTTTTAATCTAGTTAATTTATTCTTTCCGAATTTTATCGCTTGAAATAGTGTAAAATTAGAAATTTTAATTATTATAACATTTCTATGAAAATTCTTAAGTTTAAATTTGTTTTATATAATTTATAGAAAAAATATAATTATCAATTAATTAGTTAGCGATCAATACATTTTTCAAGATTCTCAACAAATTTTCCAAAAATGTTTCTGATATCTTTAACCTTTATTTATTTACTATTTTCTGCGATTGAGTAATAATTATTTAGTTTGTATCCTTCAAAACTGGATCTCGAATAGGTGATCGAGATTTGAAACGCTTCATAGTAAATAAAAAATATTTTTCAGATTTTAAACGTAAATTTTACAATTGAGAAATGATTTTTTTCCAATAATAATAAAAATATTTTACATAAATAAAGAATTTTTTGTATTAGTTAACAAATATAAACATAAATATATATATATTAAAATAGTTTAATTTATTAAAAATTAAAATAAAATTAATATTTTGACTTATAAAATTTTTGAATAAAAATTTATAATCCTTGAAAAATATCGAAATAATATTTCAAACTCAATGCAATGCCCAATATAAAAGATGGAATTAATATTACTATAAAATATAATAATAATAAGAGTTAAAATATGAAGAAGAATGTAAAGAAAAGATCAATAAATTAGTTGAAACTGGAAATATTGATGAAAATTAAATTCGATAAGAAATTGATACTAAAATTAAAGAAATTAATAAAAATATTATGATAACATTCATGGCGAATTCATTTAGCAACAATAAATACAAACAATTTATTTATTGATAATTAATATATTATTTTTAATTTTAATGCTTTGTAAATAATTGGAGTTACTTATCCATTGAAGTTTAAAGTAACCGAATCAAATTTTATTTTATTATTCTATTAAAAATTGCATAATTCCCATCAATTTTTAATAAAAATTGAATATTTTATTAAAGATCAGAGGTTTATAACTCCTTGAGACTAAACTTTATATTGATGGTGCACAATTTAGTTTTTTCGTTAACCTATACTAAAATAGTTTTTTTGTTTTCTGCTGCTACGGAATAATTAGGCTTTATCTCACAAATAGTGACAGGAGTAATGAAATTATTTTTAATTCAAATTTCTTTTAAAACACAAATAATGAATTATTATTTTCATCTTTTTCTTCTGTGAAATATTATTTATGGGAACAAAAATATGTTTCATTGGAAGGATTTATTGGAAGGGTTAACGAATTATTAAACTACAAAATTATTGGTGGAAAAAAATTTATATTAACTAGTAAATACTTATGCTTAATATTATTTGTAATCACATAGTATTGAAGCATATTTTACTATTTAAAATTGACGATAATTTAAAGATTACTCTTGAGTATCCTGAATGCATTTTTACAAACACTGTGGCGACCTATTGATAAAATTTATCAAATGTAGGTTCAATGATAATAGTAATTTTGGGCTGTTAAATTCAAATCCTAATGCTCGGGTCGTTATCACATACAATATCAATAATTTCTTTATCTTTTGTCCCAAAGTTAGCTATTTATATTGGGCTCATATAGTTAAATTATAAATAAATGTTCCATTGGAAGTAATATTCGATCCCTTTATATTTAATGGATACACTGCATTATTAGGTAATTAAACACTGATACATGAACTATCCGATTTAATTGCTTTAATTTTAATCTCAGAATCAGGAGAAAAATTCATAATTTATAGACTCTTTGTCGATGACTCAAATTATTCTCTAAATAAAAGAAATTCATATTTTTTTTTTTTGTTTTTTACATTGAATCAAAGGATAATTATTCTAAAAATAATTGTATTAAATTCTATTTATTTTTTAGGTTGACAAATTTTTGTGTTTGTGTCTTCAATACGACAACTAAAATTCCAATAATGTTGCTATTAATTTGCTAATTCCAAGTATGAAGTGTCAGGCTCTATATAGGGAAACTTTTCTATTATTGGTTCATAAATATATTAATCCTCAATTAATTGGTATTCAATTAATTATTTATTTTTAATTGCATTCTTCTTAATATTTTATATATTCTTATTATTATTAATCTTCATAGTAATATTAATCCAATATTTTGCTTTATGAGTTACATTGAGTATGCAATATTATTTCTATATTTTTTTAACATTCTTAAACAAAATCATTTTTAATCGAAATAATTCAAGCTTTCTAAATTTGGAGAAATGAAATTTAGCAATTCACTCCATTTAATTTATTAGTTACATAAATTTTTATAACTTCATCACTTGAAAGTGCTATTGAAAGTGGTGAAAAGATTATCTCATGAATTGCCTGCATTTGCATTTCGTAATTATTTTTTTTCCCTTTATTTTTTTATTTACTCAAAATATTATCAGTTAAAAACTCTCTTTATAAATCAAAAAATTTTCTTAATCCTTTACGACCGATGGATAATTCTTATAATTCCTTGGATTCATTAAATACTTTTATAAATGTTAATCCTCTCCTCAGTTCCATTAATAAAAAATAATTTTGAATATAGATAATCTCATCTTTCCCTCTTTAATTATTGAAAGTACAATCTAGTAGAGAAATATCAATGGAATTTAAAGAAAAGTTATTTTCTTCAATACGAACAAACTTGTTATTGATTAATTAAGATAATAGTTTGTCAATCTCAGTAGTTTAGTCAATTTTCATTTTTTTATAAATTTAAATTTAAAAAATATATTGATTTTTTTAATATTTTAAATTTTAATATTTCATAAATTTGTTTATAAATTGACTTGGTTTTTTTTTGTTCTTTCAGAATCAATTTTTCAGATTATAATTTCTAAAGTTACTTTTCATAGCTTTCTTTAGTCGCTCCACTCGCTTTGGGAATATCTTATTTATTGGACTCTTTTTTATTTTATCGAAAAGTGCTTTTTAAATCATTTTTAAAGGAAAAAGTGTTTCATGCAAATTAAAATTATCTTTCATCAAATCCTGAAAGCATTATTTTATGTCAAAAAAGTTGATACCATTTTGTTTCTATCAGTTATAAAATTTAAATTAAACTTTAATAAAAAAAAAATTAAAAAATGAATTTTATTTCATAATTTATTTAAAAATAAAATATTTTGAACAAAACTATTATAAAATATTTTCTTAAAATGATAATTGAATTTTATTTGATACTTGAAGCGCTTTTTATTTGTTATTCTTTATATATTTTGATTACAATAAAATAGTTACAAATTGTTTTGAGTAACTTAATCTCCCATTATTCAATATTCACTCTACTCAGGGGATTTTTTAAGCCGAATATATGAATATAGAAAATATTATTGATTTTAAAGTGAAATATTTCCAATTTAACTTATTGTAATGGTTTGCTTTTTACTTTTTGTCATATTTATTTATTTGTTTCCTAGGAATTTAAATGCTAGGCCGATATCAGGTCTTATAAAACAATTCAATATTAAAAAAATCAATTCCGACAATATTTTCCCATGAATCTATCAATATATAATTTTCTTTATTCATAATTGACGCAATTAATTAAAGTTCTCTTGATAACACTATATTATTCTAAATTTTAATATATTTAATATTTTTACATATTTTTTATAAATTTTTACAATTATTTAACAAAATGAATTAGGAAATACAAACAAAATTTTAAAAAACAAAAGATATTTTATGTAACAGTAGTTATCAAGGAAAAATGTTTAAACAATAAATATCATTTCCAAATATTTAGAGAAAGTTTTCTTTATGCTTCACGGATTCTATTTCAAAATTATCCTTATCTTAAGCCAGATTATCTTTTCTATTTAATTGGCTTTTCTTTATTTATAAATTATTAGAGGGTGGTTATTCTTCAAGAAAATTACTACAGTTGACAGGACAAAGTTTATATCATTGTTTTTCCAATAAACTTTCTTTTAGTCGCACCGACGATTAAATTAAAAAATATTAAGCGTAATTATTAATAAATAACGGTACGATTACCTTTATATAAATGACTAAATTAATTTTTACAAATAATATGCTCTCCCTAATATCGTTGTTATCGGAATCAAGTTCAGTTCCTTTTTAATTAATTATAAAAATTAATTATTAAAAATAAATTTAATGTAAAACATTTTTTAAAATATTAAATTAAATTTTTAACATTGTTTAAAATTTTATATACTATTTTTTTTTCTGTATAAATTAAAATTTGTTCAAAAATTAACAAAATTATTTTTAAAAAATTAAAAAAAAGTTTATTAAAAAAAGTTAAATGAAGAAAAGTTACTAAAATGAAAAAAAACAGAATGAAAAGACTCCAGCTTTTTAAATTGAACAAGAAATTAGCAGGATTTCGAAAATTTATTTGAGTGAATCTATTGGATAGGGTGTAAATATTAAGGGGTACAGATATCAAATGTTAAATTATCCGATGACAGTGAAATGTTATACGGAGTAAGAAAAGGCTAGAGAGGAAGATAAGGTTCTTAGCAAAATTAAACAACTAACCAAAAATTGTCCAGGCATTGTGCTATATTTTGGTATGAAGAAGATGCTAATTGAGTTAAAAATTAAATAAGTATAATTTTTTATTAGGATTAATGGAAACAACACCTTTGAAGGGTATATTCTCTTTTTTGAAGAATTTTAATACGATTTGAAATATTATATAGAAAGTCGGAATATATTATCAATTAAAAACATATTTGATTTATGCAGCCAAATTAATATTGCTTTAATATATTTGCATACAAATGGCTGTTGTTACGGTGACTTAAAGTCCGCAAATATATTAATAAATAAGAAGAAAAATCAATTACTATTTTATTTAGATTTTAGTTAAAGTACATTTGAGTATAACGATGATTTATTAAGTCACAATATTTATTTGTAATTACTTGAAAGAAATACGAGAGACTCCGTTTTATTTACCACCTGAATTGTTGTCAGTTTCATAATTTGTTGATTCAATGAAAGTGGATACATATTGTTTTGGCATTATTATTTTAGAATTGCTTTTAGGAGCAAATTCAATTAAATAACTAAATCTGTCATGGTAATTCTTTTTATTAATTATTAATTTGTTTAGTGGTGACAAAAGTCATTATGATTCGTAATTACAAATTATTTAAAAGTTATTATTGAAAAAATTACAAGATGAATGTAAATTAATATTGATTTATTTTATATATATTAAATAAGATATTTTCGTACAAAGTTTAGTAAGCTTAGTGAGTTTCAACCCTGAAGATCGGATATCTCAAATTTAATTCTATGCAAGCTTATTGCAAATTAACAATTTTTAAATTGACACAACAGAATCCTACCATTTTTTGAATTTATCAAAACAAGTAATAAAATAAATGAATGTTTAAAAATAAGAGACTGGATAGTATATTATGAAAGCTGAGAAATTTATTGCCTAAAAGAAAATCAACGGAATAACTTATGAATTATAATTAAAGTTCTCATAAGATCATATTAATTTTATTGTTATTGAAATGCAGAACAAATGAAAGGTATGAATAGCCTCTATTAAATAAAACGATTTGGAAAATGGTAAAATATCATTATATTAATTATATGCAATTCTTACAAACAATTTAATCTAAAACAATCCTGTGATTGATTTACAAAATGAAAATGGTAAACTTAAAATTACTCTGGATTTGTTGTATTATAATAATGATAATGGATCCAAAAATACTTGCCAATTCAAAACAATATTAATTTTTGTATAAACTGTCTTTGATTTTTCCTTACGATAATTGAAAGAATATAATGAATAATTAAATGAATTAATGACTATTTTACTAAGGAATTAACTTAATTTTAATTCTAAGCTTGTAACTACTTCAATTTAAAAGAGCATTATAATTTCATTATTTGATAAGATCAATATTTCTTTAACTCAAATTCATTAAGCTGGATTTGAAGAGTTTTTATTTTTTTTATTATTCTTAATAATTTAGATTTGATTGTGAAGCCTTTCATAATGATTGCGATCTTAAAGGTATTTAAGACTACATTTTTATATACCAACAAAATTATTAAATCCTTAATTTGTAATCAGAAATTGATACAATGTAAGAAGCAATACCGACATTTCTAATTAAATTGAATAAAAGCTTGTTTTCCTTTTTATAAATGACTTAGGTAAATAATTAATTTATAAGCAGACCAAAAAATAGCTCTAATCAAAGAAACTTAAATTGAATTATAATAAAATCAAGTTATAGCAGTCCAAATTAAATACTATTAAAATTCTAAATTACTAATGACAAGTAAATTAAATATTGCTTTATTATTAATCACATTTTAAAATTAATTGTAAATTTAAATTCAATAAATTTTATAATTTTAAAACTAATATATCTGATCACAAATATATTGTAACTAACATAAAAATTGCAAGTAACTCCTCTAAAAACAAATTATCCACCTTCCAAATAAATTGATTGCTTTTAAGAATTGTGAAAAGGTATCTAAATTCACTGAACTCTCTAATTTATAATAATTCTTAACTATGCTTATTAATTGTTTTAATTTCATTAAAATTAGTACAATAAATCGATCCCTCCAAAATATTAGCTATTTAACAATGGTAATAATCGCAATATTATTGACCCTTATTAAGTACTTTTAGAGAAAAATGAGATGACATAAGAAGAAATAAAAAACTTTTGAAAATTAAAGAATCTTTAAAATAAGATAAAGAAAATTAAAAGGAAACAATTATCCACCTTATTAAGAACAATTAAAAAAATAATTTTAAAATATAAATACATATTGATTGCTTTTAGAATTGTGAAAGAAAAATCTGATACTCTCTGTCAAATTTAGTAATAAGCTTATTAATTCTTTTAAAAATGAATGACAATAATAATTAATTTAAATAAATTTATTTCAATTTTTGACTTTTTTAAATTTAATATTTTAATAAATTTAAATCCACCTATTTAAATATTAAAATTGACAGAATTTATTATCAATAAAAGAAAATATAAATTAAATACAAATTTAAATAGTGAATAATACAAATTTTGTTATTAAAATCCTTTAATAATAAATTGAATTTAGTTTCATTGAGTTATTATACTGTTTAAATTCAATTTCTTCAAATTATTTTCTTAATTCAATTCAATTAACAATAAAACTTAGGGATATTCATATAATAAAATCAATTTTTTTCGTTTATTAAAGATTTTATCGAACTTTAAAAAAAGGAATAACAAATTTTAATGTATTTATTTAATTTCTTTAATAAAATTGTTTTTTTCAATTTATTTTATTTTGAGAATTCTTCTTTTAAAAATGAAAATAAGTTTCCTGAAAATGGATTTAATCGTTTTGATATAATATTCTTATTTTGAGAGATGCCAAAATTTTTGCATATTAACTAAAACAAAGTTACTGCGCTTCTTCTAAAAGAGAGGTCTACAAATTTTAAGCTCCTAGTTCTTTCCTTCCTCACTTAACGCCATGACATTTGCATCATCTTCAAAAATTTCAATAGAAACTTTTTCTATATAATTAAATAAAGGGTCTGTTGGATTAATCACTTACATATCCCTAGTAAATGAAATAACAATAGAATAAAGTAAAATAAAGACCCATTTTGTAGCCCAATGCCATTGCTTCAGGATAATTTGTCAATCTTTTCTTGAAAAATTGGGATATTTTTTATGGCAACGGAGGATCATATATAACCTAAAGCGTCTTTGTTTAATTTTTTTCAAATTTCTACTAGGCCAATCTTTTCACTGTTTGAATTTGTATTGAATAAAAAAATAGTTTTTATTGTAATTAATAGTTTCATAAAAATTTTAAATTATGAATTAAGTTTCAATCAAATTTGCTTTATTTGAAAAAGAGATAAATTTTAAATAGTCTGAATAAGGACATTGCCCTCTTTTCTAGATTTATTGCCCGTTTTAAATATAAATAAAATTATTTTCAAAATTATTTCAATTATTTTATTTTTTTTGGGTAAGTCAATTAATTTTACTTTTTTCCCTTTGTTGCCTTTCCAAAAAAGCCTTTTTTCGAACTTAATTTAAGTCTTCTTCCTCTATTAACACTTCCTAATTTTCTTATCCTTTGCCTTTTTCTTATTCAACAATTGTTTATTCTTCCTCTTAATTTTCTACTGTTTTATTAAGATCAGGATTTGATTTCAATGAGCAATAGTGATCTGTATGCTGTGAAAATTCGTTGATAAGAAGGTTGTAAAGATAAACCTATTATTATTGTAATTCAGACTAAATTATTTAAAGAAAATATCTGCTTACTTCAATTGTTTTTGAATAATTTGTTTCTATCGGTAACCCGTAAGGCATTGCCCCTATATTTATCTAAAACAATATTAAAAAAATTGAAAATTTGTTTGATTACTTTTTTTTCTAGGTTTAATAGATGATAGTCTGATAATTCTGGGTTTACTAACTTCTATACACTCTCTAGTAACTAAATTTCTTTTAAAGTATAATTAAATTCCAAATGCGATTATTTCATAATAGCTTCATCTGTTTGTTTCTCAGGAGTTTAATTGAAATTAATTGGTTTAGAACAATTTGGGCATTTTGTGTGATTACTATTCAAACCGCCTTAAATCCAGTTTCTAAGATAAATAAAAAGTATAGATAAATTTGAGACCTAATACAATTTGAATGGAAAATATGCCCACATTACAGCTTTTTTCCATTGCATGCAGAGAAATCATTTAAGCAAATAGAGCAAACTGCATCAATTCCTTCTAAATCTTATTCTGTGATATCTTTCAATCTAATAAAAATAGATTTATCAAAATAAAAAAAACTTATGGAACTAATAATGAAATACACATTAATTAAACAAATTTTTTGAAGCCTTTCATAATTTTATCTAAGTAAGAATGCCCTAACAGATTACGAAATTATTATTATTAGGTAAAACAAAAAATAAAATTAATAGTTTAATTACTATTAAAACCAATTCAATCACAGAAAATATCGTAAGTTTATATTCAAATTTTCTAAGTGCTGCAATTTCGATTAAATTGATTATAAATTTAATATAGACAACTAAGCCTTTGATAAAAAGCTCTAAGTATTCAAATTCAAGGATTAAAGTAAATTTATCATAAAAAAGGATTTTATTTTGCCAAAAATTTCATAAAATTATAGAAGAGCATACATTAAGAACTGAGAAAATACATAAAAGTTTACGATGTATGGTAACTTAACTTTCTGTAATCCACTAAATAAATATTGAATTATTAAAAAATTATTAACATATTTATATCTCTTTATGGCAATTTGATATAGATAATAATAAATAATTAGTCAAAACAAACAAGCCGTTTAATTATATGAAATATCATACAAATGAAAAATCCATAGCCCATATACTATTTACAATATTTTTTTTTTAACTTTATCAATCAAACTCTACAAAAATAGTGATATAAAAAATTAACCATCTATTCAATTTCTCTGAGTTCACCAAAAATGATCGGCATTAGAAAATAAATTAATCCAAATCCAATTGCCACATCAGTAAGTAAGTAATGTGAATTAGGTATAAATCATAGTAATTTTATAAAATATTTACTTGAAAAGGTGGAGAATTTAAAAAAATGATTTAATTTGAAATATTATTTTTATTTTTAAAAAATTTGTTTCAATAATTATGAATTTTTAGAATTAATTAAATGAAGCAAATAATTCAAAGTTTTTACAGAATTATTAGATTCTTAACATACCTGAAAACATTTTAGGATATAACAACAGATAAAATTATAGTAACAAGAGAAAATTGCAATTGATAAATTTAGGTTTTAATTTTTAAAAAGAAATGCTTGTTAGTCTAAACTAGTAAAGTAAATTTGAGTGTTGAGATCTCCCCGTTTTGTTCTTTCAAAATAACAAAGTTGTCAATCATTTCAATAGAAGCATATCAAAAAGATAATTTAAGCAATGAGAATCAATATGAGAGTAAACTAAATGCTCAAATTATGTTTTTTTGTTCTTGTAAAATAAATGGAATAAGATGATGAAAATAAAGAAAAGAAATTAAAGAAGAACTTTAAATAAGAAGCAACGAGATAAAACATTCATGAAAATATAAATTATCTTGAAAATATAAATGATTGTTACTAATTTATTTAGTATTTCATAAAACTAAAATAAATTTCATTGAATTGTTTTTTTTTTGCATTTTTGCTCCAAAAACATTGACACTGGCAACTTCTCATTAAGACCTCTTGCTAGTGCAAGCGACCACAAGCAACTACTAATTACAATACAATTTAATAAAAATTTAACGGTTATTGTGCCATTTATGGTACAAAGTTGTATTGATAATATAAGAGTCTAGGTATAAATAAATAACGGTACGATTCCCTTTATTAATTTTTTTGAGTATAAATTGAAAATTTGTTCAAAAATTAGCAAAATTATTTTTAAAAAATTAAAAAAAAGTTAAATAAAAAAAGTTAAATGGGAATTTAATAAAGTGGAAAAAAAAAGAACGAAAAGATTATAGCTTTTTAAATTGAACAAGAAATTAGCAGACTTTCGAAAATTTATTTAAGTGAATGTATTGGATCGGGTGTGAATATTAAGGGGTACAGATATCAGATGTTAAATTATTCAATGACAGTGAAATGTTATACAGATAAAGAAAAGGCTATAGAGGAAGATAAGGTCCTTAGAAAAATTAAGCAACTGACCCAAAATTGTCCAGGCATTGTGCCATATTTTGGTATGAAGAAGATGCTAATTAAGTTACAAATTTAATAAGTATATCATTTGTTATTTAGGATTAATGAAAAAAGCGCCTTTGAAGGGTATATTCTCTTTTTCGAAGAATTTTAATACGATTTGAAATATTATATAGAAAGTCGGAATATATTATCAATTAAAAACATATTTGATTTATGCAGCCAAATTAATATTGCTTTAATATATTTGCATACAAATGGCTGTTGTTACGGTGACTTAAAGCCCGCAAATATATTAATAAATAAGAAGAAAAATCAATTACTATTTTATTTAGATTTTAGTTAAAGTACATTTGAGTATAACGATGATTTATTAAGTCACAATATTTATTTGTAATTACTTGAAAGAAATACGAGAGACTCCGTTTTATTTACCACCTGAATTGTTGTCAGTTGCATAATTTGTTGATTCAATGAAAATGGATACATATCGTTTTGGCATTATTATTTTAGAATTGCTTTTAGGAGCAAATTAAATTAAATAACTAAATCTATCACGGTAATTCTTTTTATTAATTATTGATTTGTTTAGTAGTGGCAAAAGTCATTTTAATTCGGAGTTACAAATTATTTAAAAGTTATTATTGAAAAAATTACAAGATGAATGTAAATTAATATTGATTTATTTTATATATATTAAATAAGATATTTTCGTACAAAGTTTAGTAAACTTAGTGAGTTTCAACCCTGAAGATCGGATATCTCAAATTTAATTCTATGCAAGCTTATTACAAATTAACAATTTTTAAATTGACACAACAGAATCCTACCATTTTTTGAATTTATCAAAACAAGTAATAAAATAAATGAATGTTTAAAAATAAGAGACTGGATAGTATATTATGAAAGCCGAGAAATTTACTGCCTAAAAGAAAATCAACGGAATAACTTATGAATTATAATTAAAGTTCTCATAAGATCATATTAATTTTATTGTTATTGAAATGCAAAACAAATGAAAGGTATGAATAGCCTTTATTAAATAAAACGATTTGGAAAATGGTAAAATATCATTATATTAATTATATGCAATTCTTAAAAACAATTTAATCTAAAACAATCCTGTGATTGATTTACAAAATGAAAATGGTAAACTTAAAATTACTCTGGATTTGTTGTATTATAATAATGATAATGGATCCAAAAATACTTGCCAATTCAAAACAATATTAATTTTTTTATAATCTGTCTTTGATTTTTCCTTACGATAATTGAAAGAAGATAATGAATAATTAAATGAATTAATGACTATTTTACTAAGAAATTAACTTAATTTTAATTCTAAGCTTGTAACTACTTCAATTTAAAAGAGCATTCTAATTTCATTATTTGATAAGATCAACATCTCTTTGAATCAAATTCATTATTAAGCTGGATTTGAAGAGTTTTTATTTTTTTTATTATTTTTAATAATTTAGACTTGATGTAAAAGCCTTTCATAATGATTGCGATCTTAAAGGTATTTAAGACTACATTATTAAAATATTTAGGATCTACATTGGTAATTATGTATAGTAATGAAGAACCTAATTGCTTATTTGGAGGAATGGCTGTACCTCAGTGGGAGTCATCTTAAAAAGGTAAAGATGGCAGTGATCCAGCTGATCAATGTAGTTGGTTATTCAAAATGGAGATGAAAGAGCAATAGTTCTTAAATATATTATATTAATTTTATTAGGATAATTCTTCATTAATGGAAATGCATAGAGAAAGATATAGCAATTTTTTGTTATCATAGTTACTATAATTATTATTTAATAATTTTGTGGATTTAATGAATAGATTATGGACCCTGTTTTGGAGTTTAATAATATTTTGTTTAAATATCTTATTTTCTAATTCTTTATTTTCTTGAATATTAGAACGTAAAAATTTCATATTTTATTCTTTAAACTAATGTTTTATTTTCTTGAATATTAGTTAGTAACAATTTCATATTTTATTCTTTTAACTAATGTTTTATTTTCTTTAAACTAATGTTTTATTTTCTTGAATATTAGTACGTAACAATTTCATATTTTATTCTTTAAACTAATGTTTTATTTTCTTGAATATTAGTACGTAACAATTTCATATTTTATTCTTTAAACTAATGTTTTATTTTCTTGAATATTAGTTAGTAACAATTTCATATTTTATTCTTTTAACTAATGTTTTATTTTCTTGAATATTAGTTAGTAACAATTTCATATTTTATTCTTTAAACTAATGTTTTATTTTCTTGAATATTAGAAAGTAACAATTTCATATTTTATTCTTTAAACTAATGTTTTATTTTCTTGAATATTAGTACGTAACAATTTCATATTTTATTCTTTAAACTAATGTTTTATTTTCTTGAATATTAGTTAGTAACAATTTCATATTTTATTCTTTTAACTAATGTTTTATTTTCTTTAAACTAATGTTTTATTTTCTTGAATATTAGGGAGTAACAATTTCATATTTTATTCTTTAAACTAATGTTTTATTTTCTTGAATATTAGTACGTAACAATTTCATATTTTATTCTTTAAACTAATGTTTTATTTTCTTGAATATTAGGGAGTAACAATTTCATATTTTATTCTTTAAACTAATGTTTATTTTCTTGAATATTAGGCAGTAACAATTTCATATTTTATTCTTTAAACTAATGTTTTATTTTCTTGAATATTAGGGAGTAACAATTTCATATTTTATTCTTTAAACTAATGTTTTATTTTCTTGAATATTAGAACGTAACAATTTCATATTTTATTCTTTAAACTAATGTTTTATTTTCTTGAATATTAGGGAGTAACAATTTCATATTTTATTCTTTAAACTAATGTTTATTTTCTTGAATATTAGAACGTAAAAATTTCATATTTTATTCTTTGAACTAATGTTTTATTTTCTTTAAACTAATGTTTTATTTTCTTGAATATTAGTACGTAACAATTTCATATTTTATTCTTTAAACTAATGTTTTATTTTCTTGAATATTAGGGAGTAACAATTTCATATTTTATTCTTTAAACTAATGTTTATTTTCTTGAATATTAGTACGTAAAAATTTCATATTTTATTCTTTTAACTAATGTTTTATTTTCTTGAATATTAGTTAGTAACAATTTCATATTTTATTCTTTTAACTAATGTTTTATTTTCTTTAAACTAATGTTTTATTTTCTTGAATATTAGTACGTAACAATTTCATATTTTATTCTTTAAACTAATGTTTTATTTTCTTGAATATTAGTTAGTAACAATTTCATATTTTATTCTTTTAACTAATGTTTTATTTTCTTTAAACTAATGTTTTATTTTCTTGAATATTAGGGAGTAACAATTTCATATTTTATTCTTTAAACTAATGTTTTATTTTCTTGAATATTAGTACGTAACAATTTCATATTTTATTCTTTAAACTAATGTTTTATTTTCTTGAATATTAGGGAGTAACAATTTCATATTTTATTCTTTAAACTAATGTTTATTTTCTTGAATATTAGGCAGTAACAATTTCATATTTTATTCTTTAAACTAATGTTTTATTTTCTTGAATATTAGGGAGTAACAATTTCATATTTTATTCTTTAAACTAATGTTTATTTTCTTGAATATTAGGCAGTAACAATTTCATATTTTATTCTTTAAACTAATGTTTTATTTTCTTGAATATTAGGCAGTAACAATTTCATATTTTATTCTTTAAACTAATGTTTTATTTTCTTGAATATTAGTACGTAACAATTTCATATTTTATTCTTTAAACTAATGTTTTATTTTCTTGAATATTAGGGAGTAACAATTTCATATTTTATTCTTTAAACTAATGTTTATTTTCTTGAATATTAGGCAGTAACAATTTCATATTTTATTCTTTAAACTAATGTTTTATTTTCTTGAATATTAGGGAGTAACAATTTCATATTTTATTCTTTAAACTAATGTTTATTTTCTTGAATATTAGGCAGTAACAATTTCATATTTTATTCTTTAAACTAATGTTTTATTTTCTTGAATATTAGTACGTAACAATTTCATATTTTATTCTTTAAACTAATTTTTATCTCTAAAAAGTCAAAATTACCTTCTAATAATGGTTGACTTATCTATTAGTTTTAATATTTTTAGAGTATTATCAAAAATTTGACTTGGCTGGGGAGATGAGACAATTAAACAAAATAGGAGGAAGTGAAGCTAAGGACAGAAAGGGAATGAATTTTTTGTATGAGTTGACCCAAAGTACTAATATTGATTGTCCAGACAAAGTTGCTAGGTTATATTTGATGAATTATTATGAATCTGAAGTGAAAATGATTATGGGTGAAGATACTGGAAGCATTTTCAATTGGATGCTTTAGAAGTTTTCAGAATCATGAGAAAATGAAATGAAAGTTGAAAACACAAACAAACACAAATAAAATAATAAAATTTGAATAATACAATTTAAATTTAATTATAGATTTAGAGGATATTTCAATTTTTATTAGAAAAAGAAATTTAAATATTAAAAAAATCAATTTATTTTTATTTTGAGATTCTTATTAAATTTAAATTTATAAAAAAATGAAAATTGACTAAACTACTGAGATTGATAAACTATTATCTTAATTAATCAATAGCAAGTTTGTTCGTATTGAAGAAAATAACTTTTCTTTAAATTCCATTGATATTTCTCTCCTAGATTGTACTTTGAATAATTAAAGAGGGAAAGATGAGATTATATATATTCAAAAGTTTGTTTGTATTGAAGAAATAACTTTTCTTTAAATATGAGTAGAAAGAATAATAATAATAAGAATATATAAAATATGAAGAAGAATGTAAAGAAAGGATCAATAAATTTAGTTGAAATATAATCTTGGAAAATTAAAT
>CAXXVR010000004.1:0-429692 GCA_963675955.2 uncultured Desulfobacterium sp.
TGGAAAAGTCAATCCAGTAATTCCAGAGGCGGTGATCCAGGTGGCGGCCCAGGTAATGGGCAATGATACCACCATCATGGTGGGCGGGGCAGGCTGGTAACTTTGAGTTGAATGTGATGCTGCCTGTGATTGCCTATAATTTGTTACAGTCCATTGAACTTCTCTCTTCGGTGTGCGCTTTGTTTGCCGAAAAATGTATTGAGGGCATTACCGCCAACGAACACAGATGCACCGCTTTTATTGAAAAGAGTCTGGCCATGGTCACCGGCCTTATTCCCCACATCGGGTATGACAGGGCTGCAGATATTGCAAAAAAAGCCCACAAAACGGGAAAGACCATCCGCCAAGTGGTCCTGGAAGATAAAATTTTACCGGAGAGTGTCCTTAATCATGTGGTATGAAAAATGAGAACTTAGGGAGTCAGCAGTTTTTTAATTTACCGTTTTTCCGGGGATGTATCCATATATTGCCGTAACCCGGTCTTTATAAATGGGAAATCAATAAGATCTGACTCCCTTGGGACTTTTGAGTAATAGTAATGTGTTGGGCATGTGGAGCTTGACAACGCCCCGTTTAATCCATGCAGTACTGTTCTATGATATCATTTAGTTTTTCGGTCAATCGAGGCAGATCCTCGGCTCTGACCAGAAAATGAACCATGGTTTCATCGGTGCCCATCATTTCTGATAGATGCCCGAATAATCCCTTTGCCTTGCGATCCACTTCCATGAATACCTGCAGGGTATCCGGGAAGGGCTTAAAGATCAGTTCAATTTCTTCCAGACGATTTTTAAATGTTCCCCGGTCCGGCTTCAGCTCAAATTCCTGCACGAATGGAACCCGCATATCCATGGCCAACGGTGCCGGTTCACAGGTCACCTCATTGATGCGAAATCCCAGGGCCTTTGCACTTTCAATGACCTGTGCAGCCATGGGATGTAAGGAAACCTTAATATCGTCCCGGTCCCCGGGGTCCAGGGACATTTTTATATCAAGACCTGTCTCCACCCAGCTGGTGGTTTTTCCCATGGTGGCCGGGGTATCCAAGGGGAGGATGAAATCAAGATCAAAGGAAAGCACCTCCTCCGGGGCCAGTGTAAAGGGTTGAGATAGCTGATGGGATACGATTTCAGCCACCCGGGTGACATTGACTGCTTTACCGTCTTCATCTTCCGTAACCTCCACATCAATCTCATCTTCATAGGTACTTTTGATGGTCAGGTAAATGGCGTCGATTTCCTGGGCAACACTGCCTCCGGTGATGTTAACAACCCCTGTAACCGGTTCTCCGGGAATGAATGCCTCATTATAAAATGTTGTTTCCACCGTTGCTGTGCCAATGCCGATCCTGGAAAGTATTTGTTTGAAAAATGACATGGATCAGAGCCTTTCCGGGGTGTTCCCGTCTGTTTTTTCTTTTGCACGATGCCAAGCATCACCCGGTATGGACCCGGGGTGCCGGGGGGGAGCAATCCCACCCGGTCCCCGTCCTGAAGTATGGTGTCAAAGGGTTTAATAAGACCGTTGACAAAAACGCCTTCCACATCCTCTGGTAGCAATTTTAATCGGTTTACCAGTGCTTTTGATGTGATTCCCCGGGGAATCTCCAGGGAGACATTGTAGCAGTCAAAGCCATTTTTCTTCAATTTTTTCTGTAAAAAGGAGAAGGCATTTAATGTTATGGTGATGCCGGACTCTGTTTTATTTTTTGGGATTTCATTAAGTTTGGACATATTTAAATTTACCCTTTGACAAATATGGCTTCCATGAGCCGGATTTTGTCCTCATCAAGGTTAGCGCTCATGGTGTTGCCAAATGCCATGCCATGGTCTCCAAAAATGATATGAGGTCCCAGGGGGGAGGGCTTGGCCATTCTTTTTTCAAAAGCTGTTTTGACCCGACTCCACCATGTCTTTGCCTGGTCCGTGCAATCCGTTGCAAAATTGCAGATAAAATCGTGTCTGGTCAGCAGATCGGACATTTCCGACCAGGGGAGCAGAAAGGAGATGTTCGCCCTGTCGGCCCATGGCACGGGCAGGTGGATGGGAGTTGTCGTACCCTGGACAATTTCATGGAGCACCAGGATGCCACCCGGTTTCAGGATACGTTTAAATTCGCTAAACACGGCATTTTTATCCTTGATGTTCATCAGTGTGTGCTGGCACCACACTGCATCAAAGGTGTCTGCTACAAGTCCTGTGTCCACAATGTCGCCAGGGGTGTAACTGATGGTATCGTTCATACCCGTTGAGCGGGTCAGCGCCTGGGCCACTTCAATGAATTCCGGCACCAGATCCATACCGGTGATGTTGAACTGGCACTCCCGGGCCAGGAGTCGGCAGGATCCCCCGATGCCGCATCCGGCGTCCAGGACGGCGGCTCCGGGGGGGAGTCCTGTTTTTCGGGCCAGTTCCAGGGTGGCCACGTGTCCCCCCGTGTGCAGCTGGTCAATGGTGGACAGATCTTTAAGATCCAGTTTGTCGGGATTTTTTCCACTTTGTTCCAGGGCGGAGAAAATCCTGGTGCAAAGTGCCTCAGAGCCATAATGCTGTTTAATGTCCGTGTCCATGGTAAGTCCTTTATCCATTTAAAAGTTCGATAACGCCAATAATGCAAGCTTGACCCAACACTTATGACAAGTTGCCCATGATATGGCAAGCCCGATTTTCATTATGAACCCCATATGCTGGCAAGGCAGAGAGGATGATGCTGCCCGTTTTCGTAAAGTTTGAATTCATTTGAGTCTTTTTACCAGAAACTGAATTAAAAAATCAAGACATCGGTCATTATCCTTCCCGTTGTTCTGGGTATTTTCAATACCTCTATAACCTGCATGGTAAGTTTTTAACCTAAAATCCAGTACCCAAAACCCAACACTTTCTTTTTTTCATATAAAATAATACCTGGCTTGCGTTTGAATTTTTATTGGTTTACTATCCTGCTTGGTGAGTGGGTTACCCTTGATTGTCTTTTTTGCGTCGCTGTTCTTTAATAACGCAAGCCAGCACCCTTTCCAAAACGGCCCATGTTCTGACCAAGGTCTCATTTAACGGTATGACAGGAGTTTTATGGCTTTATTTCGAATTCGGTATCAGACCCTGGAGTTTGGTGACACGGATATTCATGTTCGAACTTTACGGGATGATCAGCAGTATGACGATACAGACGGCAGGGCTGAAAAATTGGGAATTTCTTCAGCCAACTGGCCGCTGTTCGGTGTTATCTGGGCATCAGGTCAAATTCTGGCCCGCCTGATGTTTCACCATGACGTGGCTGGCAAGCGTATTTTGGAGGTGGGGTGTGGCATTGGCCTGGCCAGCCTGGTTTTGAATCACCGCCTGGCAGATATAACGGCCACGGACTATCATCCCGAAGTTGAATCTTTCCTTTTAAAAAATGCCATGCTCAATAACGATAAAAAGATTCCGTTTGTTCGCACGGGGTGGAACGACAAGATCAGCAATCTGGGATTGTTTGATATGATCATTGGCAGTGATCTTCTTTACGAAAGTGGTCACGTGGATTTATTATCAGATTTCATTGATCAGCATGCAAGATATCATTGTGATGTGGTTCTGGTAGATCCGGGGCGGGGCCATCATGCCCGGTTCAGCAAAAGAATGGTAGCGCTTGGGTACACTCACAGCCAGAGAAAACCCGCTGATGCTGAATCCATGGTGCCATCGTTTCGAGGGCGGATTCTGAATTATAACCGATAGATTTTTCTTTGAATCCAAAGTGTAAAAAAATGGCATTCGTCATATCAGCTAAAAAGTGGTTTACACTTTTTTAAGGAATTAATTGAATTATAAGGAGACGTTTTATGAATGTAACCTTTTATGGTGGGGTCAGGGAAGTAACTGGCTCCATGCACATGATCAGCACAGTCAATGACAGAGTACTCCTGGACTGCGGGCTTTTTCAGGGGCGCAGAAAAGACGCTGAAGAAAAAAACAGGGTTATGCCATTTGACCCTGCCATTTTGACAAATGTGGTGCTTTCCCATGCGCACATTGACCATTCGGGCAGAATTCCCCTGCTTGTGAAAAAAAATTTTAACGGGCAGATCATCACCACCCGTGCAACCCATGATGTATGCGGCTATCTGTTGCCGGATTCCGCCCATATTCAGGAATCAGATGCGGATTATCTCAATTATAAAACGGCACGCACCGCCCTTCGTACCCATGGAAAAAAAGGCCTGGCAGACGACTTGACCAACAGGGAGGCCAGTTATATTAAAAAATTGTTGAAAGAGGGAAATAACCGCCTCAATCGCCAGACCATACTCCAACTTGGTAATCAGTATGGCTTAAAACAGGTGGAACCCCTTTATGGCGAGGAGGATGCAAGACTCGCCCTGGGATTTTTTTCCGGGGTTCCCTACAGAACGCCCATCATCATTGGAGAAGATATGACCTGTACCTTTTATGAGGCGGGGCATATCCTTGGGTCTGCCATCAGCATTATTCATTTTGGAAAAGGCAGGGATAAAAAGACCATCTGTTTCACCGGTGATCTGGGACGATTTAACAAGCCCATCCTCAGAGACCCCTGCACCACTTTTAATGAGGAAGACACCGACATTGATCTTTTGATTACGGAAAGTACATATGGTGATCGTCTCCATGAAACCGCAGAAGATCTTCATACCCGGATGATCCAGGAGCTCAACCATGCCCATGATCGCAAGGGATCTGTGGTGATTCCTTCCTTTGCCCTGGGCCGGGCCCAGGAGATCCTTTACGTCATCCATGAGCTGTATGAAAAGGGACTGGTCCCCCGCATGCCGGTGTATGTAGACAGCCCCCTGACCGCTTCATTGACCAAGGTATTTGGAGAGCATCCGGAGCTCTACGACAAGGAGACACACAAGACTTTTCTTGAAAAGGGACTCAATCCCTTTTTGTTTGACAAGGTCAATTTTGTCAGTTCCGTGGACGAATCCATGGAACTGATGCGGGAAAAGAAATCATGCATTATTATTTCAGCATCGGGTATGTGTGAGGTGGGGCGTGTGCTGCACCATCTGAGGTACAGAATTCATAATCCGAACAATACCATTCTGATTGTGGGATTCATGGCCCAGCATACCCTGGGACGTCGAATTCTTGAACTGGGTCAGGCATATGAGAAGAAGGGTCGAAAGGGAGATGCTCCCCTGGTGAAAATTCTGGGTAAAGAATATCCTCTAAAAGCCCGTGTGGTCCGTCTGGGTGGATTCAGTGCCCATGCGGACAAAAATGAGATGATGCGTTTTTTCAAGCAATCTAACCTGAAGATCAAACGGGCAGCAGTGGTGCACGGAGAAGAAAACGCATCCTTGAAGTTTGCAGACCTGCTCAACGACCAGGGCATTGCCGCCCGGGTTCCCCGGTTTGGCGAAACCATACGGCTGTAATTTTTCTGGGCTTGATCACAACAAAATGTTGAACTCTCTCCTGGTGCATAGTCAAAGCGAAGGTTCAGGATTTAAATTCCCAGGTGCATGACACCATGGCATCTCTGGAAACCGGCAATCCTAAAATTTAAGCTTTGACCGTGCACTGGACTGGCTGAGGTTGTGATCACGTACTCTTTTCATGGGGATATGAATGATCAAGCCATTTTTTCGGGATCTCTCAGTAAAGCATAAGTTAAATTTTATTATTTTAAGTGTCTGTTCCATGGTGCTTTTATTAACGGTGACCATTGCCTTTGTCAATCAATGGTATCTGTATCAAAAAAATGCACTTGAGGAATTGCAGACCATTGCAAAAATCATCAGTGCCAACAGCACCACAGCGTTATTGTTCCAGGACCAGGAGGCACTGGAGACAAATCTGCAATCACTGACCCGGAAGTCCACCATAAAAAAATCAGCTATTTTCCAGATAGATGGTTCCCTGATCGCCGGGTCTTCAGAAGGCCTGTCTGATAGGTTATATGAAACCCTTGTGAACAATGTGAAATTAAATCAGAGAGGGTATTTGATTGAGGATCATTGCATAGATATTTTTGATGTCATTATCCTGGGCGATGAAACGGTGGGATATCTTTATCTGCAGTCCAGCATGGAGGAGCTTTATGCCATGATGTATCGGATTGCCCGGTATCTGTTGATCATTATTGCCGGGGGCCTGTTCTTTGCCATGGTGCTTGCCAATGCCATGCAGAAAATTGTTACCCAACCTGTGAATCAACTTATTAATACCATTCGAAAGGTTGCAAAAAATAAAAATTACCGTATCCGTCTGGATGAGAAACGTAAAGATGAATTCGGTGTGATGGCCGCTGGTTTCAACAGCATGCTCGTTCAGATACGACAGCGGGACAGGCGTCTTGAAAAACTGGTGAGAGAACGCACCGCCAAAATGAAAAAAGCCATGGACGATGCCATTTGCCTTGCGGACAAGGCTGAAGCTGCCAGTAAAACCAAATCCCAGTTTCTGGCCAACATGAGCCATGAGATCAGAACACCCATGAACGGAGTCCTGGGCATGGCGGAGATGGTGCTTGAGACCTCCTTGACATCGGAACAGCGAAATGCCATTGAAACCATCCGCTCCTCGGGTGATTCTCTCTTGACCATTATCAATGATATCCTTGATTTTTCTAAAATTGAAGCCGGAAAACTGGAGATTGAAACCATTCCCTTTAATCTTCCAGATCTGGTGGACGATGTGGCCAGAATGATGGCGCACCATGCCCACTCCAAAGGGCTTGAGCTGATTATTGATGTGGCCGAGAATGTGCATCCGGATGTCATCGCTGATCCCAGTCGCATTCGTCAGATATTGACCAATTTGATTTCAAATGCCATAAAGTTCACCAACAGGGGAGAAGTCTATGTAAAGGTGCAGACCCAGAAATCTGCTCCGGACCTGGATGAGGTAACCTTTATGGTTCGTGATACCGGTATCGGCATGACTGATAAAGAGCGTGACAAGCTGTTCAAGCCATTCACCCAGGCCGATGAATCCACCACCCGCAAGTATGGCGGCACCGGGCTGGGTCTGGCCATTTCCAGGCAGCTTGTGGAACTTATGGGTGGAAATATTCACTGCTCCAGCCAGCCGGGACAGGGAGCGCAGTTCTGGTTTGATCTGAAGTTGAAAAAAACCAGGGGCGCACGCACGGTCAGCAGGGCGCCAGCCTTTGGACTCCAGGGGTTCCGGGGATTAATTGTGGATGACAATGACAATAACCGCAAACTGCTGGCCCATCAGATGACCTGCTGGGGCGTTGTTCAAGATGATGTGGAAAGCGGTGAGGAGGGACTTGCCAGACTTAAAGCGGCGGCTGTGGCTGGTAAACCCTTTGATATGGTTATTCTGGACATGTACATGCCCCACATGAATGGGCTGGAGGTGGCCCGGCAGATTCGAAAGGACCCATTGCTTAAGGGCATAAAAATGGTGCTTCTTACATCGGTTGGTATCCGGGGGGATGCCCAGCTGGCAAAGGAGGCCGGCATTGGCATGTATTTGACTAAACCGGTTCGCCAGATAGATTTTTATAACAGCCTGGTGGCATTGATGCGAGATGAAAATTTTGAAAATGATGGCTTGATTACACAGTACAGCCTGAAAAAAGAGGCATTAAAATTTCAGGCTACCGTGCTTCTGGCCGAGGATAATATGATCAATCAGCAGGTGACCCAGGGGGTTTTGCATAAACTGGGTTGTAGGGTGGATCTGGCCATGAATGGTGTGGAGGCCGTTGATGCCGCAGATAAAAATGACTATGATATGATTTTTATGGATTGTCAGATGCCGTGCATGGACGGATATGAGGCCACCGAAAAGATCCGCAGCCGGGAAATTAAAGGGAAAAACGCCAACAGAATTCCCATTGTTGCCTTGACGGCCAATGCGTTAAATGGTGACCGGGAAGAATGTTTTGCAGCGGGAATGGACGATTATATCAGTAAGCCCTTTGGACGGCAGCAGATTTCCAAGGTTCTTGAGCGGTGGCTGCCCGATGATCAAAAATTATTCCTTCCCAAAGGGCACCCAGAGACGGTTTTTGCCCCCCCCAAAAAAAAGGAGGCTGTGCCGGAGGTGATTGATCCCGGGGCACTGGAAACGATTCGGTCCCTGCAGCCCCCGGGAACCGAAGATCTTTTGACAAAGATAATTACCTTGTTCCTGGAGGATACCCCCGGCCGTCTGGACGATCTGCATGAATGCATTCAGAAAAAAGATGCTGTAGGCGTACGCTTCCTTGCCCACAGTTTAAAATCCAGCAGCGCTAATCTGGGGGCTTTCTCCCTGTCTGCATTACTGAAGGAGCTGGAAGAACAGGCACGAAATAATGCACTTTCCACTGATCTTTCGCTGTTCTTCCGCATTCGGGAAGAATTTGAAAAAACAATTGAACCGCTATCTATCCAAATGGTGAAACCATGACTGACAATAAACCCGTAACATCAACTGCAAAGTTGGTTCTGGTGGTTGATGATGACCCTTCTGATCGTATGCTACTCCGGGCATGTCTGGAAAAACATGGTTTCCACGTGGTGGATGCAGACAATGGCAAGATGGCAATGCTACAGTTTGAAAATTTGAAACCCGATGCAGTTCTGCTGGACGTACTGATGCCACAGATGGATGGGTTTGATACCTGCCGGGCCATCCGTAAACATCCTGAAGGAAAACATGTTCCTGTTTTGATGGTCACTGGCCTTGATGACACGGATTCCATTCATCAGGCCTTTGATGCCGGGGCAACAGACTTTATCACCAAACCGATCAACTGGAATCTTATTAATTACCATATAAAATACGTGTTAAGGGCCAGTGATGCCTTTTATGACGTGATTCATCAGCAAAAACAGATACGGAAACTTGTGCTGTTTGATCAGCTGACAGGTCTTGCCAATCGTACCATGTTTCGGGAATCCCTTGGTCAGGCCCTCGATGACTGTATGGAAGATACTGCCCTTCTTGGGGTGTTGTTCATGGATATAGATCGTTTTAAAAATATCAATGATACCCTCGGGCACAAAACCGGAGATGTTTTACTTCAAATGGTGGCTGACCGTATCCAATCCTGTGTCCGGGAATCGGACTGTTTTCCACGATCAAAAAAACGGTATGCCAGGGGGTTTGTTGCCCGGCTGGGGGGGGATGAATTTACCATCATTCTGCCCCGACTTAAGGCCCCTGAAGATGCCGGGCGGGTGGCGGAACGTATCCAGCGCTTTCTTTCACAACCGTTTATGATTGACAACAATGAGGTTTTTGTTTCGTTCAGTATAGGCATCAGCCTTTCCCCCATGGATGGGTCCACAGCGGAAGCATTGATGAAGCATGCTGACGTGGCAATGTATCATGCCAAGGAAAATGGCAAGAATTGTTTTCAATTCTATGATAAGTCCCTCAATATTCGCGCAAGGGAAAAATTTGAATTTGAAAATGATGTGCGAAAGGCAGTTTTAAATCAAGAGTTCATGCTTTACTATCAACCTCAGGTTTCCATGGCTGATGGATCTGTTTCCGGAGCAGAAGCCCTGACCCGCTGGTGCCATTGTAATCATGGAATGGTTTCTCCGGAAAAGTTCATTGCAAGCATTGAAGAGTTGGGATTGATCATTCCGTTTACTGACTGGCTCATCAAACAGGCAGGCAGCCAGTACCGACAATGGCATCAAGCCGGGATGGATAACTTGCGCGTTGCGCTGAACATTTCCAGCAGGCAGTTCGTACAGCAGAAGATTCCAGAAAAATTTTTAAAAATATTGGCATTGAATCATCTGTGCCCAAGTGTCTTTGAACTGGAGTTGACCGAAAGTGTTCTGGCTGGACAGAATGAAGAAACACTTAACATTTTAAGGAAATTAAGACACATGGGGCTTACCATTTCAGTGGATGATTTTGGAACCGGTTATTCTTCCCTTGTCTATTTGAAAACATTCCCTATTGACATCGTTAAAATTGATCGTTTCTTTGTTAAAGATATTCTTACAAGTTCCCAGGATGCCGCCATTGTCAAAGCCATCATTGCCATGGCCCATACCATGGGAATTAAAGTCGTTGCCGAGGGCATTGAAAAAAAAGAACAATTTGATCTGCTGCGAGAAATGGGCTGTGACTATGGCCAGGGATTTTTATTCAGCCCGGCGGTTTCATCGGAAAAATTTCTAAAAATGGTACTTGATAAGGAGATCCTGTTAAATGATTCTTGAACAGGGGGAATTAATAACTATCAGGGGGCAAGTATCCATTTGCGGGTGTGCCTTTTTTTGTGCCAGATACTGGAATATCCTGGCTATGTGACCCATGTTATGAACAAGCCTGATCCTGCCGATTCTCGGTGGATAAACTCCTTTACATCTTTGATCCTGCCACATTTTTTGTCATCATAATTCCTTGACAAGGCCTGCTAAAGATTGTAAAAAAAGAATGACTGAGCGCTCGTTCAACAACCTTCATGGTTCACTGGAGACGAAGCCATTTTGAAACGTAACCAAAAAGATAAGCTGATGGATGACAATGGGGTTCCCACTCAGATCAAAAATCCGGATCTTGTCCGTGAGAGACGACGTCAGATTGTCGATTCCACGGTGCATCTGTTTGTGGAACATGGGTATCATAAAACCACCACCCGCATGATTGCAAAGGAGGCAGGCTTTTCCATTGGATCATTGTATGAGTATGTGGGTTCCAAAGAGGATGTGCTTTATCTGGTGTGTGAGGCCATTCACATTGAGGTGAATAATGCCGTTGAAGAAACCCTGTCCTGCTCTGAACATGGAACAAATACCCTGGCTGAGGCAATCCGTGAATTTTTTCTGGTGTGTGAAAGAATGAATGATCATATCGTGCTGATGTACCAGGTTACCCAGTTTCTTCCGGGTAAGTGGAAGGAAAAGGTGCTGGAAAATGAGCTTGGTATCACGGATATTTTTATCAGTCTGCTTGCCCGCCTTTCGGGGAAAGGGAATATTCCCCACCTTGATTCCAAAGTTATTTCCCTTGTGGGGCACAATATCTCCGTGCTGGGACAAATGTGGGCATTCAGGCGATGGTATCTGGCCCGGGCGTTTACCATTGAGGAGTATATTGATTTGCAGACGGATTTTATTCTAGGATTGATTTTTCAGTCTCCGGAACCGTGATGCATTCGGGACCGTTATGCATTACAACGCCTGACCCCGTCTGATTTTACGGATACAACCTCACATATTTTGACAAATAATCAAAAAGAACGTATCGGTATTTCGGTCCTTTTTTTCATGGAAAAAATAATCAAGCTCAAAAATAACACCTTCACCAGCTTTAAAGTTGGTTGGACATTAATCTCTATACAGTTACTGTATATTGTATTTTAAAGTGTCAAATGGTCGACATCGGTGCCCTAGGCATATACTCTTTAAAATAAAACATTGAAATATCAATGATCTTATGCCCATGAAATGTGGAAAAATATATGTGTGGGTACTTATAAATTTAAAAACATGAGCTGACATAAAACTGATGAAGGTATTAAAAAAGGAGATGTGATGAGTGTTCCTGAAGAGATTTATAAACCTGTGAATGCAGTAAGGGTGGTTACGGCCACCGCCCTTTTTGACGGCCACGATGCCTCCATTAATATCATGCGGCGAATGCTCCAGGATTCCGGTGCAGAGGTGATCCACATTGGCCACAGCAGGTCTGCTGAAGAGGTGGTGCAGGCCGCCATTGAAGAGGACGCCCAAGGGCTTGCCGTGTCCAGTTACCAGGGCGGTCATGTGGAGTTTTTCAAATACATTGTGGATCTGCTCAAAGAGAGAAATGTTTCCCACATCAAGGTGTTTGGCGGCGGGGGCGGAGTGATCATTCCGTCGGAAATAAAGGAACTCCAGGCCTATGGGGTTACCCGGATCTACTCCCCGGAAGATGGTGCTAAAATAGGCCTCCAGGGCATTATAAACGATCAGATGCAAAAGATGGATTTTTCCACGGTGAACCTTGACAGCATTGAGTATGAAAAGCTCACTGTTAAAGAAAAATACATCACGGCCAACACCATCACTGCGGTGCAGGAAGCCAAACTTAAAAATGACGGTTCCCTTGGTCCCATCATGGAGCGCCTTGCAAAATTAAAGGGCAGTCATACCCCACCGGTGATCGGCATCACCGGTACTGGCGGTGCCGGAAAATCATCCCTCACCGATGAACTTATTTTGAGAATCCTGCGGGATCTCACCGACGTTAATGTGGCCATAATCAGCTGTGATCCCTCCCGGAGAAAAACCGGTGGTGCCCTGCTTGGCGATCGTATCCGCATGAACGCCATTGAAACCGGCCGAGTTTACATGAGATCCCTTGCCACCCGGGAGGCCCAGTCTGAATTGCCAGCCTCCCTGCCTGAAGCCATTGCCGTTGCCAAGGCATCGGGGTATGACATCATCATTGCAGAAACTGCAGGTATCGGTCAGGGGGATTCAAGAATTATTGATCTGGTGGATGTTGCCATCTACGTCATGACCGCAGAATTTGGTGCACCTTCCCAGCTGGAAAAAATTGACATGCTGGATTATGCCGATCTGGTGGTGGTAAATAAGTTTGAAAAACGAGGCAGTGAAGATGCGGTGCAGGATGTACGAAAACAGGTCCAGCGAAATCGTAAAGCCTGGACCACCCCATTGGATGAAATGCCGGTGTATGGTACCATAGCTTCCCGGTTTAATGATGACGGGGTTACTGCTTTTTATCATGGGTTGCTGGATCTTTTGAATGAAAAAATGGAAAAAAAATTCGTGTCCACCATTCCAAGAACCGGTGTGACCTGTTCCAGCTCCAAAACCATTATTATTCCGCCGGAACGCACCCGTTATCTTGCAGAAATTGCCGACACTGTGCGTAATTATCATAAACACACCGAAGAACAGGCCAATGCCGTTCGAAAGGTGTGGCACCTCAAAGAGTCTGAGAAAAACTTTGATGGAGCGGGTGTGGCAGATGTGGTGAGCCGGTTTAAAGATGCCATTGCCGGTGCCGAAGCGGATATTGATGCGGAAACGAAAAAGATACTGGAAGAATGGAATGCCGTGAAAGCGGCCTACGCCAAGGATGAGTTATCCTACCAGGTTCGGGGCAAAAAAATCAAGCTGCCGCTATATACAGAGTCCTTGAGTCATTCTAAAATTCCCAAGGTGTGCGTGCCCGGATATAAAGACCCCGGTGAGGCCCTGAAATGGATGCGAAAGGAAAATGTTCCCGGACATTATCCCTACACCGCCGGTGTGTTTCCCCTGAAACGGGTGGATGAAGATCCCACTCGCATGTTTGCAGGAGAAGGCGGTCCCGGAGACACCAACAAGCGATTTAAACTGCTTTCCAGCGCCTATCCGGCCAAACGACTGTCAACGGCCTTTGATTCGGTGACCCTGTATGGGTATGATCCCGCCGTTCGGCCTGATATTTACGGTAAGATCGGTAATTCCGGGGTGAGCATCTGTACCCTGGAAGACATGAAACTGCTCTATGACGGCTTTGATCTGTGTGCCCCCAACACTTCTGTGTCCATGACTGTGAACGGTCCAGCTCCCATGATGCTTGCCATGTTCATGAACACCGCCATTTCCCAGCAGATGGACAGGTTCCGGGAAAAAGAGGGAAGAGAACCCAGTGTAGAAGAGGCAGACGAAATCCGTCAACGGGCCATTTCCAGTGTACGTGGAACGGTTCAGGCCGATATCTTAAAGGAAGATCAGGGGCAGAATACCTGTATTTTTTCCATAGAATTTGCCCTGAAAATGATGGGAGATATTCAGCAGTATTTCATTGATAACGCCATACGCAATTTTTATTCAGTGTCCATATCCGGCTATCACATTGCAGAAGCCGGTGCCAATCCCATCACCCAGCTTGCGTTGACACTGTCCAACGGGTTTACCTATGTGGAGTATTACTTGTCCCGGGGTATGGATATCAACGATTTTGCTCCGTCTCTTTCCTTTTTCTTTTCCAACGGCATGGACCCCGAATATACGGTGATCGGCCGGGTTGCCCGACGTATCTGGGCCATTGCCATGAAATATCTGTACAAGGGCAATGAACAGTCTCAGAAGTTGAAATATCATATTCAGACTTCGGGAAGATCCCTGCACAGTCAGGATATTCAGTTCAACGATATCAGAACCACCCTTCAGGGACTTTGTGCCATTTACGATAACTGCAACAGTCTTCACACCAATGCCTTTGATGAAGCCATCACCACACCTTCCAGTGAGTCTGTACGTCGTGCCCTGGCCGTGCAGCTGATCATAAACCGGGAGTGGGGGCTTGCTAAAAATGAGAACACCCTCCAGGGCAGTTTCATTGTCGATGAACTCACCGATCTTGTGGAAGAGGCCGTTTTGATGGAATTTGAGCGCATCACCGAAAGGGGCGGGGTACTTGGTGCCATGGAATCCGGATACCAGCGGGGCAAGATCCAGGAAGAATCCATGTACTATGAACTGCTTAAGCATTCCGGTGACTATCCCATTGTGGGGGTGAATACCTTTATAGATCCCAATGCAAATTATGAGGAAATGACTGCCCTTCTGGAGCTTGCCCGTTCCGATGATGCCCAGAAGGATGAGCAGTTGAGACGGCTGGCCGCCTTTAAAGAAGCACATGGCGATGTTGCAGGTGAGGCCCTGGCAAAATTGCAGCAGACCGCCCTTGAGGGGGGTAACATCTTTGCAGAGTTGATGAACACCGTTAAACATTGCTCCCTTGGGAGCATTACCCAGGCCCTTTATGATGTGGGTGGCAAGTATCGACGAAATATGTAAACGTACAGTCGTGTGTAAATTTAATCATGCTTTTTAATGCCGTTTTTTAAGGCTTTACAGGGCAACACATCAGAAAAAAATAAAAAAAGAGTTAGGTTGTGTTGAAGTAGGTAGATAGTTTGTGAGTTGCGGGTGTCATGTGTGCCGGAGTGATGTTTGTACATTGCTCCGGCACACTTGTTTTTATGGTAATTCATGTTCTGGAGAGATTCCTTTTTTCCAGGCCTGACCCCACCCCAGCGGTACCAATCCTAATATTTACATTTTCTGGGTGTTGATGAAATTTTACTTGAGTTGAATTTGAAATGAATACAGGTATTTATCTTTAATGAAAGTGCTTCACCTTATGACGATGCTCCAATATGGGATCAACCCTCAGAACATGTGTATGAAAAAAGGTGAAATCTATTGTATTTAGTTCTTTTTTGTGGTTTTAAAGGTAATTATTCGGTCAGCACCCCATCTTCACCTGTGTTGGTCTGCCCATACGGCATTAGTATGCTATGCAGCCCCGAACAGGTGAATATGGGGCACCGTCTAAATATTTACATTGAGCAAGTTGAATATTTACCTTTAACGTGAAGGTATCGCTTAATGAAAACAAATGCATTTGGCTTTTGTAAGAAAATAATACCCGATAATATGTGAACTGATCCAATAAGTTCTCAGGTTGTTGCGGCAAACGGGTTTGCCGTGGATATCATGTCAAGAAACTGGCAAACCAAAAACTTAAAAAGAATGAGGTCATATATGAGACAGGCAGTTATCGTCAGTGCAGTCAGGACGCCCCTGGGCAGTTTTGGCGGGTCATTGAGTAAAATTGGGGCCACGGATCTGGGTGCGCATGTGATAAAAGAGGCCGTCCATCGCGCCGGTATAGATAAAGATCAAATCCAGGAATGCATAATGGGTATGGTTCTTCCATGCGGCTATGGTCAAAATCCGGGGAAACTTGCCGGTGTGAAGGCCGGACTGCCCTGGGAAGTGGAATCAATTACCGTTAATAAAGTGTGTGGCTCTTCCCTGAAGGCGGTGATGCTTGCGGCCCAGGCCATCCAGTGCGGCGATGCCGATGTGGTTGTGGCAGGTGGTATGGAAAGCATGAGCATGGCTCCCTATTATATGGAAAAGGCCCGGTGGGGTCATCGCATGGGACCGGGGAAAATTGAAGATCACATGGTCCATGATGGATTGTGGGATGTAATCAATGATTTCCACATGGGAATGTCCAACGAACTGTGCTGTGAAAAATGGGGTGTCTCCCGGGAAGCCCAGGACCGGTTTGCGGCCCAGTCTTACCAGCGTGCCTGCACAGCCGTCAAGTCCGGCAGGTTCAAAGATGAGATTGTACCCGTTGAAATTCCCCAGAGAAAGGGAGATCCCATTGTTTTTGACACAGATGAATGTCCCATGGAGACCAGTTTTGAAAAACTTTCCAAAATGAAAGGTGCCTTTAAAAAAGGCGGGGTGGGCACCGCTGGCAATGCCTCCATAATCAGTGACGGGGCATCGGCGCTTATCATCATGGAAAAAGAAAAGGCTAAGGCACTTGGCTGTACCATCATGGCGGAAATCGGTGCCCAGGCCTCCTATGGTATTGACATGAAATATGTACTTATGGCCCCCATCTATGCCATCCCCAAGGTGTTGAAAAAAGAAGGCTGTACTCTGGATGATATTGATCTGTTTGAGATCAATGAGGCTTTCAGCGGCAGTTCCCAGGGCATTAACGATGTTTTAAAACTTGATCCGGACAAGGTAAATGTCAATGGCGGCAGTGTGGCCCTGGGTCATCCCATTGGTGCCAGTGGTGCCAGGGTATTGACTACCTTGTTGTATGAGATGAAAAAGCGCAATCTTAAAAAAGGGCTGGCATCCCTTTGCCTTGGCGGTGGAGAAGCGGTGGCGCTTATTGTGAATCGTCCGGCTTAACAAGATATAAAGAGCATGTCCTTGCGGACACAATTAAGAATGAAACTCCTCTTATTATCCAAACCGTTGGATGGAGTTTCTTATTTAAAAAATATTCAGGAGAGATCATGGAAATTAAAAAATTTGGTGTAATCGGCTCCGGCCAGATGGGTAACGGTATTGCACAGGTGGCAGCTGCAAGTGGTCTTGAAGTATTAATGAGTGATATTAAAGAAGAATTCACCGCCAAAGGTGTGGCAAATATCGCTAAAAATCTGGAGAGAAGTGTTAAAAAAGGCAAGCTTGATCAGGTGGAAATGGATGCCATTCTGGGCAGAATCAAAACCACAGTGGATTTAAAAGACATGGCCTGTGTTGATTTTGTGGTGGAGGCTGCCGTGGAACGCGAGGACCTGAAATTTAAAATTTTTGAAGATCTGGATGCCATCTGTCCCCCCCATGTCATTCTTTCCACCAACACCTCTTCCATTCCCATCGGTCGTATTGCCGCCAGGACCAAGCGTCCGGAAAAGGTCATCGGCATGCATTTTATGAATCCGGTACCGGTGATGAAGCTTGTGGAAGTGATCAAGGGTCTTCCCACATCAGAAGAGACCTTTAACCTCACCTGGGAGCTTAGTAAAAAATTTGGAAAAACCCCGGCTGAAGCCAATGATTTCCCCGGCTTTATTGCCAACCGGATTCTCATGCCCATGATCAATGAGGCAGTTTTCTGCCTCTACCAGAGCGTTGGAAAGGCAGAGGACATTGATACGGTCATGAAGCTTGGGATGAATCATCCCATGGGACCCCTGGCCCTGGCTGACCTCATCGGGCTTGACACCTGTCTTGCCATCATGGAGACCCTGTACGACGGGTTCAAGGACTCCAAATACAGACCCTGTCCGCTTCTGAGAAAATATGTGGAAGCAGGTTGGCTTGGACGCAAGGTGGGTAAGGGCTTTTACGACTATAATTAATGCCCAATGGTGTAAGGCCCTCCACCCTCGTACTTGCGTGTGCTGTTTTAAATTAAGTTAAGGGGCCTTGCTCAGAACAAATACATCTGCCTGCAAATTCGGCTGCAAAGCCTATGAGTGTGCTATGCAGATGTAGCGGTTGTATATCTCTTTTCATCAAAACGTCCGGCCTGATCATCGGTGCCGGGCGTTTTTTTTAATAGAAAATTTTTTAACAGAAAGGAACAGGCGTCCTCTATATCAGCCCCAAAGCACTTTGCACTTATGATGGACCTTGTCCGGAAAGTACGCCAGGTGCTGGATTAATTAGAAAAATATACGATTGCAATAAGGTCAAATGTATCTGTTCGAATCCTAAACAGTGCAAGGGGCTCTTTCAGGTGATCGTTATTTCAAAGCGCCGATGATGCCCTTGACGGCCGCCGGCAGATCTGCAGGCAGTATCACCACCTTTGCATTGGGAGAGGCGGATACGCTTTTCAACGCTTCAATGTATTTTTCCCCCAGCATATACAACATGGGCAGCTCCTTGTCCTGGATGGCGGTGGTGACTCTCTCAATGGCCATCTGGCTGGCCTTGGCAAGGACGATCTGGGCCTCACCATCCCTTTTGGATGCTTCCACCCGTCCCTCTGCCTGGAGAATGGCAGCAGACTTGTCCCCCTCGGCCCGGGTGACGGTGGCCCGTCGTTTTCGTTCGGCGGCGGCCTGTTCTTCCATGGCGGCCTGCATGGTGGGTGAGGGATTGATGTCCTGAATTTCCACGGTTTTTAAGGCAATACCCCAGTCGGAGATATCATCGGAGATGGCTTCTTTGAGTCGGGTGCGGATGAGATTGCGGTTGGAAAGGGCTTCATCCAGATCCATCTCACCTACAATGGATCGAAGGGAGGTCTGAACCAGGGTTTTAATGGCCGCCTCATAATCATCCACCCCATAAACCGCCTTGTCGGGAAAAAGAATATTGATGTAGGCAACGGCATTGGTGATGATCACGGCATTGTCTTTGGTGATGACCTCCTGACTGGGGATGTCCAGCACGATATCCTTGGTGACCACCTTGTAGGCCACCTTGTCCATGTAAGGAATAATGATGTTCAAGCCCGGTCCCAGGGTTTTTCTGTATTTTCCCAGGCGTTGAACCACATGTTTGTTTCCCTGGGGAACAATGCGTACCCCAAGGCTTATGGTGACAATCACCAGTATTAAAAAAAACAGGGCAACAATAAATCCTGCGGTCATGGTTAATTCTCCTTAATGGGTTTAACAATCAGTGTATTTCCGGATATATCCACCACCCGTACCCGGTCTCCGGTACGGGTTTCTTCATGACATATAAACGACCATTGCTCTGATCCCAGCACTGGTGTTGTGAATTTTACCATGCCTCTTTTCCCTGATTCTGCAGGCTTTACCACAAGCCCCGATTCCCCCAGTACGGCTTCAAGGGAAATGCCGGCCTTTGTACGATCCACCATTTTTACCTTGAACACCTTGAACCATAGAATGGTGAAAATGATGGAGGCCATGGCCCAGAAGAAAAGTTGAAAACTGGGGGTAAGATCCGGGATAATCCATAAAAGGCCCGCCACAAGAACCGCCCCCAGTCCGAACCAGATAATGGTGAAGCTTGGAATGATTAACTCGGACATGATGAGAATCATGGCAAATACCAGCCAGTACCATGCTTTGATTTGGATCATTTATTTTTTCCTCTCCGGGGTGACCATGGGTCATGTTGTGGGCAAGGCCTGTTTTTGGTTTAAGATTCACATGAAAAAAGTGGAACATTGAAACAAAGTAAATACGATCGGAAGGTAAATGTCAAGTGCACATGGATTTCCCGTTATACTTGACCTTGAAAGCGAAACAAGGCACAATAACGGATGCCTTTCAGCAATAGATAATAATTGATCATAAGCCTGACCCCGCTGGCTGAACTAATATTGTCATGGTTGGACGTATTGTGATGGCTGGGCGGTGCTATTAAAGCCCTGCAGATATGCAATGACCGGATTGAGACAGGAGAATGGGTTAAACCAATGAAGAGCCCGATGAATAATTTGATGAGCAGTGTGCCGGATTCTGGAATACAGATTCCTGAATCTGACCCTGTAACCCTGCCCACCCGGAATGTGCAGATCCTGTCTTGTCCGTCAACGCTTTCAGATAAGCGTTTCGTTCTACCATCTCATGAACTGGAAGCCCATGAAATTCCGTGACCCCCGGGGGGGCTGAGCTGTCTACAGTTCCGGTCCGGGCCCATTGCCCGTCGGGCGGCGGCGGTATAACGCCATTTTCATTTTTGTTGTGTCGGCGAGCCAATATGGTCGTTTATATAAATTATTAAACATTTAAAGAGAAACAAGCAGGTAAGAAGACATTGAACACAGAATTGATAGATATTTCAGAACTTAAGGTGGAACCCCCTTTTTCATCCCTTTTTCCCATTGGCAACGATACGCTTGAGTCCATACGAACGGACATGGAGTCAAGGGGGTTTGATGAAACCTTTCCCGTCATTGTCTGGGAAGAAAAGAATATTGTGGTGGATGGTCATACCCGATTTGCTGCGGCCAGAGACCTGAAACTGGATAAAATTCCGGTTATTTTCAAAACTTTTGAAAATGAAGATGATGCCATCCTCTATTGCTTTCATATCCAGCGTAACCGCCGAAATCTGGCCGATGAGGATATTTTAAGGTGCCTTGAAGTGCTGGACAATATTGCCCCACCGGCCGGAAAAAAAAATGTGGATTTGGATCGTCCTGCTCCTCCCCGCAAAAAGGAGATGGACATTCTTCGGGCAAAGGAGCTTGGCACCAGTGTCGCCAAGGCGGAAAAAGCCAGAAAACTCCTTGAACACGGTACTGAAGAGATTAAAAAAAGTGTTACCTCCGGAAAAAAATCCATTAACCAGGCTTACCAGGAAATCCAGGCCCAACGCCGGGAAAGTGGCGAATTAAAGGGAAAGGAGACCACAGGACTTGGCAACAGTGCCAAATATACCAGGGCCCTGGGAAATTTCTTAAGGGAACTTGCCCGTTTAAAGGACGGTGGCTGGGAGGATGTCACAAGACAGAAAGTCTTTGAAGATCTGGCATCCATTACAAAATTTGTTGAAAGCTGATGGAATAAAAGACAGGGGTGATTATAACATCTGTCAGGCCTGACCTGCTGGGCAGCAATGGATTGGGGGACGGGGATGTCGTGATCGGGTCTTAAAAAACAAATATCGCCAGGAAGGAGCCATTTTATATATGCCTGAGTTTTCACTTAAAATAAAATCCTTTGATATTCATGTTGATGGACATCGTTTATTTGTCAGGCGTTTTTGCCATGAAAATGCTCAGAAGGCTACCGGATCAGCCCATCGGCCCGTTGTGGTCATGCTCCATGAAGCCCTTGGCTGTGTTTCGATGTTACGGGATGTCCCTGAAAAAATTGCCGAATTAACGAGGTGTGATGTGATGGCATACGATCGGCTGGGCCATGGCAGATCGGATCCGCTTGCTCCTAGCCATATTCACAAGAATTATCTTTTTGATGAATCCTGGAATGCCCTTCCCGGGGTATTGGATGCCTGTGATATCAAAAAACCCCTGTTATGGGGGCACAGTGATGGGGGCACTATGGCACTTTTGTTTGCTTCCCGGTTTCCCGATAGGGTGGCAGGACTCATCACCGAAGCTGCCCATGTGTACGTGGACGATTTGACCATTGAGGGGATCAACACTGCGGTGACGCTATGGCAATCCGACAATCTAAGGGAAAAGCTGGCAAAATACCATGGCAGCAATGTGGATGGTATCTTCCACAGATGGTCAACCATCTGGCTGTCAGAGGATTTTTTAAAGTGGAATATAGAGGGGTATCTTGGCGATATCAAGGCCCCCCTCCTGGCCTTTCAGGGTGCAGATGATCATTATGGTACGTTGGCCCAGCTTGCATCCATTGCTGAAAAAGCAGGTGGGCCGTCAAAGAAAGTGGTGGTTCCCGGATGCGGGCATATTCCCCATCTCCAGGCCTTTGACGCTGTTATTGCAGAAGTAGCTCCGTTTATTCGTGATGTGGCCTGTTGTCAAAAGCACGATGCCTGATAAAAATCTCAGTCTGCAATAATAGTATAAATGTGACATATGAGTCGATTTTGGGGCCTTAAAGGTTGAAAAAACAATGCCCATAAGCCAGGCCTGAGCCTAATTGTGGGTACAATATTAAAAATTGGGTCAAAACAGTTTGGATCACTTCTTTATTTTAAGCGATCAGGAAAAAATGCGATGAAAAATCTTACATTGAGAATGAAAATGCTGCTTGGCGGGGTGCTGTTGGTCTTAGTGCCCATGGTGGTTCTGGGGTCCCTTACCTATTTACGGGCAACGGCGGCCGTTCAGAGTGAAGCTTTTGATAAATCACTTCATATTGCCCAGCGTCTGGCGGATATGACCCAGACGGTGATGGAAGAAGAGGTTAAACTGGTACGCAGCCTCTCCGCAGATGGTCGCCTGGTTGCCGCACTGGAGACTTTAAGCAAGGGCCAAAAAGAGCAGGGCGCCAAAGAATTGTCCGCAGTGATGGCCAATTTCAAGCGTATGAATAAGATGTGGACCGATGAATATGAGGTGATTGTTGTCACCGACGTTCAAGGCAAGGTCATCGCAGACAATACCGATGGCGGATACGTGGGAATTGATCTGTCACAGCGTCGATATTATAAAGATGTACGCCAAAAAGGGTTCAGCGTGGGAGATGTGGTGCTGTCAAAAAAAACCAAAGCTCCGGTGGCGGTGATTGCCGCCGAGGTAAAATCTTCCAGTTCTGCCATGACCGGCATGGTGGCCATGGTCATGAAAACCCAATTCCTGGTGGAAAAAATCAGTGGCATTCGCCTTGGTAAAACCGGTTATGGTTGGATGGTTAATGAAACTGGTGTCCTTATTTCTCATCCGGTTCCGGAGAATCTGTTAACCCTGAATATACATGGCCTTGAGGGTATGAAAACCATAACCGATGCCATGTTGGCGGGTAAAACCGGTGTGACAGACTATGTTTTTAAGGGTGTAAAAAAGTTTTGCGGCTATGCACCGGTGCCCCTCACCGGGTGGTCCATAGGTGCCACCCAGAATATAGAGGAGTTCCTGGCACCGGTGATTCAGATCCGAAATTGGATTTTCTTTACAACCGCTGTTGCCACTATCATTGCCTGCATTATTGTTCTTATTTTTGTTCTTTCTATCACCCGCACCATTAATGTGGTGGCAGAATCCCTGCGCAACGGGGCAGAAGGGGTGGCATCTGCTGCCACCCAGATCGCCAGTGCATCCCAGTCTCTGGCTGAAACCTCCAGTGAACAGGCCGCCACCCAGGAGGAAACATCGGCAAGTATTGAGCAGATCAGTGCCACAGCTAAAGAAACCACTGAGTTGACTTGGAATGCCTCCCGACTGATGAATGAAAACATTGCCAAAACGGCTCAATCATTGGAGGCCTTGAAAAAATTGTCAGGAAACATGGCATCCATTGAAAATGACAGTTCTAAAATCGGTACGGTGACCAAAACCATTGATGAGATCGCCTTTCAAACCAACCTGCTGGCATTAAACGCGGCGGTGGAAGCGGCTCGTGCCGGGGAGGCCGGAGCCGGTTTTGCCGTGGTTGCCGAAGAAGTTCGCAATCTTGCACTGCGGGCCTCTGAGGCAGCCAACGGAACCCAGGAATTGCTGGAGGGCATGCGGGCACAGATTGTCACCGGGGCCGAATCCCTTCGACGTATGAGCGTTGATTTTGAGGGTATTATGGAATCGGCCACCGTCATGGGAGAGCAGACCTCTGCCATCACTGAAGCCAGCAGACAGCAGTCCCAGGGCATTGACCAGATCAGCCAGGCAACCTTGGAAGTTGATCAGACCACCCAGGCGGTGGCTGCCAATTCTGAAGAGACCGCTGCCGCATCCGAAGAGCTTGCAAGTCAGGCTGAAACCATGCTGGCCATGGTGACAACTTTGGCTCAACTGATGCACGGTCAAAAAAAAGCATTAAAGCAACGGCACATGAGAGGGCAACAGCCTGTGGATCATTTTGATCAATTGGATGAAATTCCCGCCCCGGCCCATGCCATTAAAAAAAATATGCGTCTGGGCCATTAAACAAATGTGAGAAAAGAGCAGTGAAAGTGCAGAGGCGTTTGTAAGTGCTTGTGACCACGTTTGGTGCCTATGCTGTTTTTAATGAAAATTATTTCAGAGTGTGGGAAAGCCGTGTCAGGCTGTTTTTGATCATATCGGATGCGTTGGTGGCATAGACCCCTGAAATAACTAATATTCCCCCTGCAAACAGAGAGGGGGTAATGGGTTCATCCAGAATAAAATAAGAAAGTGTAATGGCACTGACCGGTACCAGATTGATGAACACGCTGGCTTTCATGGGACCAATGGTGTTTATGCCTTCATAGTACCAGAAAAAGCCCAGCACTGTTCCAAAAAAGCCCAGGTAAAACAGGCTTCCCCAGTCTGGCAGGCTATAGGCCATGATTTCATGGAAGTGACCGTTGAATAAGAAGGGAATGGCCAGAAGGAACGTACCTGCCATGGACGAATAACAGACGGAAACAAGGGGAGATAAAGCCCCCATCACCGATTTTCCGATGAGGGAATAGGCCACCCAGCTTGCCACACATCCGCAGATTAATAATTCTCCTTTGCCGATGTCATACCCCATGACATGTGTAAGCTGCCCGTTGGAAATCACCACAAGGGCTCCGGTCACCGACAGAAGAATCCCAATTCCTCTTATTAAATTAAGCCTTTCCCTGAAAATCAGTGCAGCTAATACGCTGATTACAATGGGGTTCATGGCAATGATCAGTGCGGCGCGTCCGGCATGGATGTGATGCAACCCCTCAAAAAAGAGAAGATTATATGAGAAAACGCCGGTGGTCCCCAGCAGGAAAATGGGCACCAGCTGTTTTTTTGAAATCCGGGGCAGGAACCCATTAGTATTTTTTGTGAAAATAACCAGAAAAATGGAGGCAATGCTGAAGCGCAGAAAAGCGGCGTTAACCGGGTTGACATCCGGGGCAATGGAGCGGCCCGCAATAAAGGTGCCTCCCCAGAAAATGGCGGTGAATATTAATTTAATGTAAGTTAACATATCCTTATGGCCGATCCTGTGACCAAGCCTCCTTATTTTTTATGTTGAAAAAGAATACGCTTCATTTAATATCTATGCAGTGCAAACATACTTTACCCCGTGTGGACCCGAAAAACGGATTTATGTTGGGCATGGAGTATTAAAACACGCCCCACAGTTTTGTCAAGAACTTGTTTTTTATGGTAAAATTTATTAACTCCGACATAAACTGTTTCTGGAGAGAATTGGTGAATGAATACATACACGTTGCCGTGGGGGTTGTGGAAAAAGATGACAGGCTGCTGATCACCCGGAGACAATCCGAAGGCTTAATGGGAGGATTGTGGAAATTTCCCGGTGGCAAGGTGGAAAACAATGAGACTGCACCGGTAGCTTTATCTTTTTAGTAAGGTTTTCTGGGATCGGAATATTTCGATTTCCATTATTCGTTGTGTGCGTCAGGATGACCGTTAATATGAAAGTAAGAATACTGATACCTCTACTCGTATGTTAGTGTTGACATTAAATCTTGTTAGAAGTATTCTAGTGGTAAGCATATTGGTTTTCTGTAATTTAAGGAGGTCTCATGACGATATTTTCTGTTTCCAGGCCAGAGCAGGCCTGGTATGGAGAATCCATTGGTATTTTAATTCTGGACGCTTCCTATCCCTGTATTCCCGGGAATGTAGGTAATGCCAGCACATTTCCTTTTCCAGTCCGTTATGAAAAAGTAGAGGGTGCCTCCATTGACCGTCTGCTCAATCAACAGGATCCCGAGTTGGTCACCCCATTTATTGATGCTGCCAAAAGGCTATATAACAGCGGAGTACATGCCATTACCGGTGCATGTGGCTTTATGGCACTTTTCCAACAGGAAGTCGCCCAAAGCCTTGAAATACCGGTTTTTCTATCTACTCTTTTGCAAATTCCCTTCATGTATCAGATAACAGGCAAAAAAATAGGGCTGATCACAGCCAATGCCACCTGCCTTCAGCCCAGACATTTTACGTCCACAGGAGTTTCCCATGACCTTCCACTTGTCATTGCAGGCATGGAAAACCAGCCGGAATTCAGGGATGCCATTCTAAGGGAAAAAGGAACGCTTGATTCCGATAAAATTCAGGAAGAAGTGGTTGCCGTTGCCAGGGATCTGGTAAGTAAGAACCAGGATATTGGCAGTATTCTGCTGGAATGCAGTGACTTACCTCCCTATGCCCATGCGGTTCAGGCGGCGGTTGGTCTTCCGGTGTTTGATTTTTTTACAATGATAAATTATGTGCACACAACCATAGTTCGTTCTCCTTTTAAGGGATTTATGTAGTTTTTGAAGCAATCATCCTATTCTTCAGGAGATATTGCCCCAAAAGAGTAAAGTTCTTTGGGGCTGATATGAAGGATGTCGATTTTTACAGGAGTTTTGTCACCCATTTCACGCCAAGAAACAGGGTGACCAGAAGTGCAGTGGTACCTCCGATGTTGAGCAACCACCCGTTTTTATTGTCCTTAGCCCAGCCTTTGTCATTGAGCAGTTTCATGAATATGCCCACAAAAAGCGGGGTGCCCACAAATGACAGGGCCAGCATGAGCATCAATAGGTTCACCGGTTTTCCCGGCAGAAAGGCGCCTGGCAAGGCAATGAGGCATCCGATAAGAATAACTGCCTTGTATTTTTTTTCACCTGGCTTAAGATCCCATTTCATTTTATCTCCAACCACATAGGAAGCTGCAATAAAGGTGGGCATGATGGTTGAAAAAACAGCACACCAGATACCCAGGCAGAAAAATCCGTGGGCATAGTTACCCAAAACGGGCCTGATGGCATCGGCCATTTCAAAAAGATTTGATACCTGAATCCCGGCAGGATGCAGCACACTTGCTCCGGTGAGATAAATGGCTGTACAATAAAGACCAAAGGCCCCCAGAAGGGATACCGCCGTGTCGGTGAGGGCAAGGGGCAGATCCCTGGTTGTCCATCCCCTTTCATGCACCGTGTAGGTCTGCATGGAAAGGATGGTCACATGGATGGAGCCGCCCATGATGGCCGTCATCATCATGATCTCCGCTGTGCCAAAATTTGTTAAATCGGGAACAAGCCCCCCCACGATTGCCCCCAGATCCGGTTTTGCGATGAAAAGGGTGGCAATAAAACAGATGACCAGCATGGAAACAACCACTTTGCAGATCCGTTCTATGGGTTTATAGCCGCCCATGGCCACAAGCCCATAGAAAACAGCCACGAAAAAAAGTCCCCACAGGGGCGTGGTAAATCCGGTGACAAATTCCGTCACCGCCACCAGAATTTTTAATAAAATCACGTTGCACAACCAGATGACAATCAGGGCATCCACGGCCACAAACCAGGCAAACCCCTTTCCCCATTTTTTTTCAACAATGGAGACAATGCCCTTGCCCCCGATCAATGCGGTTTTTGCGGCCATGTACTGACAGACAAAGGCCAGCACAACACTTAGAATAATAACCCACAAAAAACTGTAGCCGTAAGTTCCACCTGCCTTCGCAACGCTTAATGTGGTGCCGGGACCGGCTGCCACTGCACTGATGAGCCAAGCCGGGCCAAATGCGGATAGAATGCCCTTCAGACGGGACGATTTTATTGTTTGAATTTCTTCCATGTTTTTTCCTTTTATTTAAGATTTTTTTATATGAAAAAAAAGGTGCTGGGTACTGGGTGTTGTATGCCGTCAATTCTCCGCATTCAGGCGTTTTATCAGGGTCTCCTGGTCCATATGGTATAATGCATCCATAAAATGGGGCATGAATGTTCCCGGACCCGCCGCTTTTCCAGCGGCAACCTCCCCTGCAATGGCGGCCACCGCAGCCGCAGCAACGGCAGCGTCAAATCCATTTTCGGCAACGGCATAAAAGGCGGCTGTCATGGCAGACAGTATGCAACCTGTACCGGTGACGGCATTCATCAATGGGGTTCCGTTGTTCAGGATCATGCGCTGATCCGTTCCAAGGATCATGTCGTTTTTTCCGCTGATAATCAGAGCAGATGCCGATGTCAAAAGGGCCTGCCACCCGGGCTGATCTTCCTTAAGTTGATTGTCGCTGCCCTGGGCTCTGCCATGTGCCATCAATATTTTCTTGGCGGTTTTCAGGGACAGGGTGTTATCCACCCCCCTTGTTGTGTGATTATCATCCACCAGGGAACAGACTTCAGAGGCATTGCCCCTGATTATCTTGTGGGGCGCAAGTGAAAAAAGTGATTTCGCAATGCCTGTTCTATGGGCACCGGCCCCGGATCCTACCGGATCTAAAACAACGGGCTTATCCATCTCCTGGGCATGACCCATGAGCGTTTTCATCACCTCAATGCGGTCCTTCAGGGGCGTGCCCATGTTAATGCACAGGGCATCTGAAATGTTTGACATGTGTGCAGCATCTTCTTTGGCCCAGGACATGGTGGGGGACGCCCCCAGGGCCAGCAGGGCATTTGCCGTCTGATTCATCACCACAAAATTGGTGATCACATGCACAAGGGGCCTTTGTTCACGGATTCTGGTGCACAGAGTGAATATCCGTCTTGCCAGTGCGTGGTGTTCCATCATAAAAAAATCCATCAACAATAAAAAAAGCCCTGGGCGAATTCCAGAACGATTTTTCATGTTTTTTTTTAAATTAATTAAAATCGGAACAAGATGGCAAGTAATAGAAAAGACCGTTGTAAGTTTTTGGGGCTTTTGGTAAACGAAATATGCCATGACCCAACGTCATCGGCCTTTTGCAGTCTTAAACATGACAAAGGGCGGTGGACGAAAACTCACAAGGAAGATATCATTTGAAAAGTAAATATCAGCTTCCCTACGTCGGAATTATCCGCATCAGGTTCCAAGGGACAGGATCATTACAATCCTTCTCAGCCGGTTTCAGCGCCCCCAGCAAACACTATTCAACATCCAGAATATGAACCTTGAGAAGGGCCTTGTCAAGCCAATCTTATAAAAAGAATGCCTGGAATTCTCCTGGCTCTTTGGGCCAAGGGGTATTGACATTATCATTTAAATGCCTGACTTTAGTCCATCAATTATGATGGTTGTTTGATCTTGTATCTGTTTTTATAAAATTGACCAATAAAAACTTGAATTAAGTAAAAGGAAAAAAATGTCCACGTTATTTGAGACTACCACGATCAATGGAATGAATATAAAAAATCGTTTTGTCAGATCAGCCACCTACGAGGCCATGGCAGATTTGGATGGAAAGGCCACTGACCAGCTGTTGGAATGCATGGCGCAACTTGCCAAGGGGGATGTGGGCCTTATTATCACCGGTCACGCCCATGTGGCAAGGGAAGGGCAGGCCGGTCCCCGGCAGATGGGTATCTATTCAGATGACATGATCGACAGCCTAAGCCGGGTTACTTCGGCGGTTCACAAAAATGGCGGCCTTGTTGCCGTGCAACTTGCCCATGCCGGGAAAAATGGCATTGGGAAAGCCCCCTATGCCCCCCTTGCCCCCTGTGATGTTTTTAAAAAAGATGTTAAAAAAGCCTCAGCCATGACCCTGGATGATATTCACAACACCATCAAAGCCTTTGGTGATGCCGCAGACAGAGCTGTAAAAGCAGGCTTTGATGCCGTTGAAATCCATGCGGCCCACGGGTATCTGCTCAGCCAGTTTTTGTCACCCCATTATAACAAAAGGGATGATGATTATGGGGGAACCCTTGAAAACCGGGCAAGGTTGCTTGTCCAGGTTTACGAAGAGATCAGGCGGCGGGTGGACACCTCATTTCCCATAATAGTTAAAATCAACTCCGAGGATTTTCTTGAAGACGGGATGACCGTAGATGAAATGATAACGGTTTGTCAGATGCTTGAACACCGTGGCATGGATGCCATTGAGATGAGTGGCGGCACCTTTGAATCTGGAAAACTTATTCCCTCCAGGGCGGGTACCTCAAAGTCCGAAGACCGAGAAGTTTACTACAGAGAGGCTGCCCGGGCATTTAAGAAGGAGATAGGCATTCCCCTTATCCTGGTGGGCGGTTTTCTTTCTTACAATATTGCCGAAGACGCAGTAAATTCTGGCATTGCAGACTATGTTGCCCTTTCAAGGCCCCTTATCAGGGAACCCCATCTGGTTAAAAGATGGGAATCAGGGGATCAGAAAAAGGCCCGGTGCATTTCATGCAATAAATGTTTTTCAACACTTTTCACCAAAGACGCATTACATTGTCCGGTGGAAAAAAAAGATCAGAGCAAAACGGTTGAAGGTGGGGTGTTGGCCGAATAGTTATGACAAATAAGGAGAGAATGGATGGAAATCAGGTACCATGATAAAGACGGTCGGGATGAGGCTCCTCTGCCCTTGGAAGGGATAAAAGTTGTTGAGTACGGCGTGTTTCATGCAGGTCCGGGGGGCGGGGCCATATTGGGCGATCTGGGGGCCGAGGTGATCAAGGTGGAAGACCCGGTGGGAGATGGTATCCGTTATTGGACCAAAGTGGGGGCCGTGGACATGGCCGGGCCTGACGGTCGGAGTGTGACTTTTGAAGTGTCTAACCGGAACAAGAAAAATATTTGCCTGGACATCAACACCGAGGCAGGCCGGGAGATTTTCAACCGCCTGATCCGGGATGCGGATGTGTTCATGATCAACCTGCGCAAAAGCACCACCCACAAGATGAAGCTGGACCATGCGTCCATCTGCGCAATTAATCCCAGGATTATCCATGCCAGTGTTTCCGGTTACGGTCAGGAGGGGCCCCTGCAGGATATCGGCGCTTTTGACCCTTTGGGACAGGCCTGCTCCGGCCTGATGTACACCACGGGTGGCGAGTTACCGGCCATGTTGCATATCGGGCTGCTTGACCAGGCCACGGCCATCAGTCTCTCCCATGCCATACTCGCTGCCCTGCTGGCCAGGGAACGCCAGGGTATTTCCCAGGAAGTCCATGTCTCATTGTACAGTTCGTCATTATGGCTTCAACATATCAATCTGATGCTGGCCAATGCCTTGAAAATCGACCCCTGTGTACCTTCGGACCGCTCCCACCATTCTCCCCTGAGGAATGTGTTCTGCTGCGGGGACGGCCAATGGGTGATGTGTACCCACCATCCCGAGGAGAAGTACTGGGAAACCTTTTGCCGGGTCATGGGTGCCCCGGAAATTGCCCATGATCCGAAATTCACCAATGAAAAAGGGGGACCCATAACCTCCGATGAACTGACGTCCCGGCTGGATGAACTTTTTACCACCCGGTCCCGGGATGAGTGGATGGCAGATTTCATGGCAGCCAAGCTGATGTTTGCCCCCATCCAGAAGGTGATGGACGTGGAAAATGATATCCAGGCAAAGGCCAACGACTATGTTCGGGCAGCTCAATACCCCGGTCTGGGCGAGATAAATGTACCGGGCTATCCGGCCCGTTTCGGGAAATGCCGTCCCGGTACCCGCACCCGGGGGGCGGACAAAGGAGCCCATACCAACCATATTCTCCGGGGATTGGGATATGATGCCCATGATATTGTTGCATTGAAAGGGAAGGGGGTCGTCCAGTAAACAGGTCAATTATGGGCATCCTTCATATTACCTGCAAAACGTGCTTGACACTTTTATGAGGAGATTCCCAGACAACAAGGGAATGCTTTGAAAAGGTGTTAAGCAGTGAATTAAGGATGCCCAGTTATGGGGTTTGCGCGGTGTTGAGCGCTTTTTTGAATGCTTCCGGAATTTCAACAGGGGTTTCAGTGACTTTGTCCACCACAACGGCAACAATATGTCCGGTTGCGGCAAGGCGACCACTTTTTGCCTCTCTGCCTTCAAAGGCAATGGTAAAGCTAGTTCTGCCAAATTTGGAAATATGAACGGAAACAACAATATTATCGCCATAGGTCAGTGCGGATTTAAACTGTGAGGCGGCTTCCACATAATAAAAATTCATATTATGATCAATGAACCACTTAAAACTGCAACCGATGTGATCCAGATATTTTAAAAAAGCTGTGTCAAAAAAAGTCTGGTAATTGGCAAAGAAAACATGGCCGTTGGCATCGGTATCGGCAAAGCGAATGTCCATGGTCATGGTGAAGGGTGCATTTTTGGGGGTCATATTTTTTCCATGGGAGTCACATCTTATTGATTTACCGGGCTTGGTCACAGCATGGGCCACCGGTCACTGTTCTCTGTTCTCCCCTCCTATTTTCATAGCAAGTTTTTGTGACAGATTTTCATATATGTTTGTACACAACATGTCATAAAAAAGTGCCAATCGAATCTGTTTTGCCTGATACATAAAAGATAAGTTTTTCGCAGGCCCATCCATATTTCCTATTAGGTAATTAAAAAATACCCATTGCATCAGCTGCTGAAAATCTTTAATTGGATTTGCAGAGTATGCTCGAACGAGATCAAAACATGCTTTCAACCCGGGGCCACCATCAGCCTGATACTTCAGTTCATGTGAAAGCCCCATGGCCTGACAAAACTGACCTGCAAGTAAAGGGTGCCTGGGGATATCCTTTATCAGATCTGCCAATTGCTCATCATTTAGGGAACCGACTATAGTTTGTCCAAAAAACACATTCAAAGTTTCCAAAATCAGCGCTCTCCACGTTTAGTAAGATGGAGTTCAAGACCAAGACTGTTTAACAATTCAAACACTTTCCCAAGTTGAGCGGTTGTTTTACCTTTTTCAAGCTCTATAATAAATTTTCTACCAACATCACTAAACTCAGAGATCTCTTTTTGGGTCAGCTTGAGATTTTTACGCTCTTTATGAAGATACTGCCCTAATTCCTTAGGGTTATTAATTTTTGTTGAAGATTTCAATGTCTCACCTAGATTAAAGTTTCCGTTAGGATACTTTTAGCTGCTTTGCAGGCGAAATGCAATAAAAAGTTCTCGATCAGGGACTTTTTGTTTTTTTAAATGAAAACAAATCAAAAAGTAACCGATCGGAAACTTTAATCTGGAAGATTGACTGGAATGTGAACTCCCAGGCCATGGACAGCGGTGAGAGCAGCCTCTCTCATAAAATAAATTGCAACAAAAGCGTCAATAACGCAAGCCTGACCCCACCACGAAAGGTGAACACCGAAAGTTGAGTCCTTTAGCTCTCTGAGGCGCGTGTGATGGTTTTGGGCATTTGGGGGGCTGGATACGATGTTTTTTCAAAGACTTACAAGGCTTGTATGGATACCGAAAAACCTGATGGTTGAGTGAGGAAACAATATATTTGTTTCTGATATATAATCTGTGGTATAAGGTGACAGTCAGGATAAGGGAAGTTTAGTAAGCATCCTGTCAGATTCACCAGCCCATGAATGAGTTGCTACAGGCTGTCTCGGGGTATATATCGCTCTTCTTTCTTGAATCTTCACTGCTGTTCTACTGTTCAAAGGGGATGTGTCCCTATTTTTCAACGTTCACTTGCTGTTTTAGAACGAAAATACACAAGGATTGCCATGGCCTTCTCCAAAAATGATATCAGGAAACAAAAAGTACAGAAATACTTTTTGATCGTGACGGCCATGTCGATTCTTTTTTTACTGGCTATTATCATAGTAACAATTAATTTTGGGAGCTATAAGCAAAGCTTATGGTTAGCGGATCAACAAGCTGAAAGAATTTCATATTTGATGTCCGAGCATATTAATAATAGCTTTAAGAGCATTGATCTTATCCTTCAGGAAATTGACACTTATCTTCAAAGTGCTGACCCCCTAAGTAATGGTTCGCATAGCACAGTCTCTGATTTAATGCGCAGGCGGCTCAATGATGCAAATTTTGTCCGTGCATTTTTTGTGATTGGTAAAGATGGCTACATCATTCATGATACAGACCATACTACGCCACACGTCACTTTAAAGGATCGTGAGTATTTCCTAATTCATACTACTGAATCAAAATTAGAATTATACATTGGAAAGCCGCTGATAAGTCGTTCTACCGGGAACTGGTTTGTAAGCGTCAGTCGTCGCCTATCGACCTCTGATGGATTTTTTTCAGGGGTGGTTGTCGCTGCCGTGGAGCTTAAATACTTAGAAAATATTTATTCAAAACTTGAAATTGATTCCCAAAGTCATGTTTCTCTTTGGAGTAATGATGGAATGCTTTTGATTAGCTGGCCACAATTCGATGAGTTCATAGGAAAAACGAATCCTGAATCAAGTTTGTTCAAATTAATTAAAAAAAAATCAAATACAGATATCATTATTTCATTTAGCCCACTTGATCAACATAAAAAAATCGTAGCTTTTAATAAAGTTGAAGATTATCCGCTGGTTGCAATTATAGAAAATGATTACGCAGTTGTCGTTTCACGTTGGCTGAAAAGTGCGATGCCGGAGATAGTACTATTTGTCATGTTGATTATTTTAACGACAGGATTTTCTTGGTCAGCTTGGAAATATTATTGTGATCTCAATCATTATAAAAATGAACTGGAAGATAAGAATATTGAGCTTTCACGGGCAGAAATCAGCTATTTACAAGCTCAAAAACTAGGACACATTGGAAACTGGGAATATGACATTGCCAACGAAAATTTCTGGGAGTCCGAAGAGGCTAAACGATTGTTCGAACTATGTTTAAAAAACACTCATAGTTCAATGCAGAATATTGAACACCGCCTTTCTGATCGAGATCATGTTCGTCAAGTGATTGCATGTCTGATCGAACATGAAAAACCCTATAATAACGAGTATGAGATCCATCTGAATGATTCCGAAGACAGAATTGTGATCCATTCCACTGCGGAACTTATCAAGGACGATTCAGGCAAACCGGGGAATATCGTTGGTGTCATTCAGGACATCACCGAGCGTAAGCAGGCGGAAGAGAAAGTCCGCCTGCTCAATGAAGAACTGGAACAACGGGTGATCGAGCGCACCGCCCAGCTCGAATCAGCCAACAAAGAACTTGAAGCTTTCTCCTACTCTGTTTCCCACGATCTGCGGGCACCGTTACGTCACATCAGCGGGTATGTGGATCTGCTGAACAACAGATTCCGAGATACCCTTCCGGATAAAGCCGTACACTATCTGAATACGATTACAGATTCCGCGAACCAGATGGGAACGCTTATCGATGACCTGTTGCAGTTTTCAAGAACAGGCAGGCAGGAAATGTGCTTGGTTGCCATGGATATGAATGTTTTGGTTCATGAGGTGCTTGAAACACTAAAACCGGATATAATAAACAGAAATATATCCTGGGTCGTTGCTGAACTTCCTGAAATCTTTGGTGATTATTCCCTGCTTAAACAGGTATGGGTCAATCTGCTGGATAACGCCATTAAATTTACACGCAATAAAGATGAAGCCGAAATAGAGGTCGGATTCACCCAAGAGCCTGACCATTGGGTGTTTTTTGTTCGCGACAATGGCGTCGGCTTTGATATGCAGTATACGCACAAGCTGTTTGGCGTATTTCAGCGTCTGCACTCCCAGAAGGCTTTTGAAGGAACCGGCATCGGTCTTGCCAATGTGCAGCGCATTGTTCACAAGCACGCAGGTCTCGTCTGGGTTGATGCCCAGTTGGACAAAGGTGCTACCTTTTATTTTACCATACCCTTTGAGCCCCATAGTTAAGGAGACAGATCATGATCGAGCTGAAAACCATTTTGCTGGCCGAAGACAATCCCAATGATGTCGAATTAATCATTGAGGCCCTGGCTGAGAGTCGTCTTGCAAACAACGTTGTTGCAGTAAATGACGGTGTGGAAGCCATGGAATATCTGCGCTATGAAGGAAACTACAAGTATCGAAAAAAGGGCATGCCGGCCGTGTTGCTGCTGGATATTAAAATGCCCCGCATGGATGGTTTTGAAGTCCTTGAGTCCATTCGCAGCGATGAACGACTCAAGAGGCTTCCGGTGGTCATGCTGACTTCATCGCGCGAGGAACCCGATCTGGAGAAGTGTTATGCGCTCGGTGTCAACGCCTATGTGGTAAAACCGGTCAAGTTTAAGGATTTTCTCGATGCTGTTCAACATCTCGGTGTTTTCTGGGCTCTGCTGAATGAACACCCTATAAAGGAATAGAGAATGGCAGCTGATACAATTTTTCAAGGTGATGTGCTTAAAATTCTTGTGCTTGAAGATTCCGAACAGGACTTTGAGCTTATCCGTGAGCAGTTGAATGATGCCGGTTTCATTTTGAAGATATCTTGCGTTGAAACAAAAGATGCGTTTTTATTGTCACTCCGTGAAAATCAATACAGTATAATACTGTCTGATTTTTCGCTTCCCGGCTTTAACGCCTTTGGTGCCCTGCAGATCAGCAATGAAGTATGTCCGGAAACCCCCTTTATTTGTTTTTCAGGCTCCATTGGAGAAGAAACAGCCATTGAGCTGTTGAAATTGGGTGCTGTCGATTATGTCCTGAAAGACAGGCCTGAACGGCTGCCATTTGCCGTCAAACGGGCTATTGATGAAGCAAATGTAAAAAAAATGCGGAAAAAAGTACAGGAAGAGTTGTTGTTTAATTATGCTTTGCTTCGGATCGCAGGTATCACCGCCAAATTGGGCGGTTGGAGTGTCGATTTAAAGAGGGATCTCATAATCTGGTCGGAAGTAGTTGCAGATATTCATGAAATGCCCCACGGTTTTGCACCGGGAGTAACCGAGGGAATCCGTTTCTATGCTCCTGAATGGCAGGACAGAATTACCCAGGTCTTCACCAATTGTGCAGAAAAAGGAATCCCTTATGATGAGGAGATGGAGATTATCACCCGGACCGGCAGACGCGTCTGGGTGAGAACGACCGGTGAAGCGGTAAAGAACGAAGGGGGAGAAGTCATCAAGGTACAGGGAGCTTTTCAGGATATTACTGAACGTAAACAGAGCCTCCACTCCCTTCAGGAGGCCAATATGAATCTCCTGGCGAGCCAGAAGGAAACGCTCAAGATCCTGGAAGACCTGAAGGCGGAGATTCAGATAAGAACGACAAAAGAGGCTGAACTTCAGAAAGTGACCATGGCCATCGAGCAGGCTGGCGAGATTGTCATCATCACCGATCCGGCCGGGAAGATTGAGTATGTCAACCCAGCCTGTGAAGCTGTGACCGGCTATAGCCGCGAAGAAGTCATCGAGAAAACCCCGGCCATCCTCAAGAGTGGCATACAGGACGAGGCCTTTTATCAAAACCTCTGGGAAACCATTACCAGCGGCCGGGTCTGGCAGGGCCGCATGGTCAACAAGCGCAAGGACGGTAGATTATATACAGAGGATGCAACGATTTCTCCGGTGTTCGATGGTGCCGGAAAGATCGTTAACTATGTGGGCGTCAAGCGGGATATCACTGCACAGCTGGAACTGACAGCGCAATTCCAGCAGGCCCAGAAGATGGAATCTGTGGGACGTTTGGCCGGCGGTGTGGCCCACGATTACAACAATATGCTGAGTGTCATCCTGGGGTATACGGAAATGGCTATGGGGCAGGTGGATGTCTCTGACCCACTGCATGAAGACCTTCAGGAAGTTCTCAATGCTGCCATGCGCTCCGCCGACATTACCCGGCAATTGCTGACCTTTGCCCGTAAACAAACGATTGCCCCAGTGGTACTGGACCTGAACGCGACCGTTAATGGCATGCTCAAAATGTTGCGACGTCTCATAGGAGAGGACATCTCTCTGGCCTGGCTGCCGGCCTTCGAAGTGTGGCCGGTTAAGTTTGATCCCTCACAGGTGAATCAGATCCTCGCCAATCTGTGCGTCAACGCCTGGGATGCCATAAATGGAGTGGGCAAGGTCACCATCGAGACGGCAAATGTCAGTTTTGATGATGCTTATTGCTCTCTGCACAGAGGATTTACCCCAGGTGAATTTGTGATGCTGGCGGTGAGCGACAACGGCTGCGGCATGGATAAAAAGACCATCGAACAAATTTTCGAACCCTTTTTTACCACCAAGGAAACCGGCAAAGGCACCGGTCTTGGCCTGGCCACGGTGTATGGAATCGTGAAGCAGAACCACGGCTTCATAAACGTATACAGTGAGTCGGATAATGGGACGACTTTCAAAGTATACATTCCCCGCGATGCCGAGTCCATTGAAATACCAAAGGATACGAACTCCCCCGCACTTCAGTTGGGCCGAGGTGAAATCATATTGTTGGTGGAAGATGAACCCGCCCTCCTGCTCATGGCGAAGCGTTTACTGGAAAATCTGGGCTATACCATTCTCAGTGCGACCATTCCCAGTGAGGCGTTGCGCCTGGCCGAAGAGCACATTGGTGAGATTCACCTGCTCCTCACCGATGTGATCATGCCTGAGATGAACGGCCGTGACCTGGCGCATCAGCTCACCACCCTTTATCCGGACATGAAACACCTTTTCATGTCTGGATACACAGCAGAGGTCATCACCCACCAAGGCATTTTGGATGAAGGCGTGAATTTCATCCAGAAGCCGCTTTCTAAAAATGACTTGGCTGCCAAAGTACGAAAAGTTTTAGACAGCCAATGATGATATGGCCTCATTCGTAAGTCTTTGCATGATGTCCCTCCTTTTTTAAAGATCTATCACCCGGTTCCTTTTTTTGTTGTGATCTTGTGGCCTATATATAAACCATAAAATAATTTGTGGTTCATTGATATCTCCTCTTCATATTTGGTCTAACACTTGTCTGACTTTTGCCGTCAACTCTTCCACAAGAACAGGCTTATCAATGAAAGCTTTAATGTTAAGGTTTTTTGCTGCCAAGGTGTCTAATTTCTCACTGTAGCCTGAACAGATTATAATAGGGATATCAGGCCTTGTGTCTAATATTTTTTGCGCTAACGCACTGCCCGTCATTTTTGGCATAGCCATATCCGTTATGACAAGGTCGAATCCTTTCGGATTTGAATTGAAAACCGACAAGGCTTTTAGAGGATCCGGTGTGCCTGTCACATTGTATCCCTTTTTCTCAAGGACTCTAACACCCAGTTTCATAATTGATAGTTCATCATCCACGAATAATATTCGCTCATTTCCACCCAATGATTTTTGATTCTGCTTTTGTATATCATTGTCAATTTGACCTGTTACGGGTAAAAAAATCTTAAAGGTCGTCCCTTTGCCCGGTCGACTTGTTACATGGATATCTCCCTTATAATTTTTAACAATACCATGCACAACGGATAACCCTAAACCGGTTCCTTTGCCGACTTCCTTGGTTGTAAAATAGGGCTCATATATTTTATCAATTTGGGCGGATGGAATGCCAAAGCCATCATCACTGACACTCAAGCAGATATAATCGCCGGGCGCCAGTTTTAAATCAGGATCAGGAATATCTTTGTTCAGACTCACTGTTATTGTACCGTCTTTATCTTCTATGGCATGATACGCGTTGGTGCAAAGGTTCATTACAATTTCATTAATTTCAGTTGGATCACACAACACATGATCTTGTCCATCATACAATTTTTGTTCAATATTAATGTTGGCTGGAATAGAAGATCGTAGTAATTTCAAGGTATCTTTAATTAACGGTTTTAAAAAAACGGGTTCAAGAACCTGTTCTTTTTGCCTGGAAAACAAGAGTATGCGTTTGACTAAATCCCTTGCCCGTTTAGCACCGTTCAAGATATCTTTAAGATCCTCCTGTACTTTATGGGTTTTAGGAAAATCGTCCATGATCATTTGGGTTAATCCCAGGATCGGGTATAATATATTATTGAAATCATGGGCAATCCCACCAGCCAATTGCCCGACAGATTCCATTTTTTGTGCCTGAATCAATTTACGTTCCAGTTTTTTCCTCTCTGTGATGTCCTGCCCCACGAATATAGCCGTCCTTTTACCTTCAAAATCAACAGAAACAGATGAGCCAATGATCCATAAAGATTTCCCCTTGGAATTGATCATTCTGATTTCTATCGGAGGATTTACTTTTTTATTTTCGATATTGTTTAATCGATTAACAACAATTTCATGAAACTCCGGTGCAATTATTTGTAGAATATTCAGACCCATAATATCTTTATCTTTTTGATACCCAAGGGCGTTAACCCCTGCAGGGTTAGCGTATATAAATTTTCCTTCTTGAAGCATAAATATAAATTGTGGGGAGGACACAACCAATGACCGAAACCGTTGTTCACTCTCTTTTAAGTGTAATTCTGATTTCTTTTGGTCAGTGATGTCAATAAAAGTGCCAATGAATTGTCGCACCCTGCCGTTTTTATCACGCTCATAAGCAGCATCGCAGGATCGGAACCATTTCCAGTCACCATCGGCGTGTTTAAAGCGGTAATCAAGGCTAAGACTTTTGCCATCCGATAGATCCTCCACCACGGCGCGCATGTGTTCAAATACTTCAGACTGATCATCAGGATGAAACAAATTTAAAAATGCCTCGCTGTCCATGGACTTAAGCGCTTTAAGTGTATAACCGGTCAAGGCGGTGTATTGTGTATTAATATAGATATTCAGACCCAAGTCCAGATCATAGATGTATATGCCGCCGATGGATGCTTCAAGAATTTTGCGCTTAGTTTCTTCAGCCTGCCTGCGTTCTTTGATCTCTTTACTTAAGTCGATTGTTCTTTCTTCAACCCGGTATTCTAATTCATTTTTATGCTTTATTGTTGCAAGAAAAAACCAGATTATTATTAACAATAATATGATAATAACGAGCACATAAAAATAGGTATAAATTGCGGTGTTATACCACTGAACTGAGATTTCCCCGATAACCTTCCCTTTATGGGAGATTTTGGATTTTAAAGGCAAAACCCTGAAAAGTGAAAGTGAATTCAAAAATGCATCAACATCATTATCCAAGCCATGGTCGATAGATATAAATTTTTCGTTGGAAGAAAATAAAACTATAAGTTTACGATATTTGTTAGCTTTACAAGCCAGCTTCAGATAATCTTTGGCTAGATCAGGGTCGTAGGACCATAATGAATAAGAGATAATATTCGCATGGTTGTTAACATTCTTCTGTTCATTAAGCCTATTATATTTATCATAAGACAAAATAAAAATTAAATATATTAACGCAGCAACTAAAAGCAGTATGAAAAATATTCGATGGGTTTTCAAAACATTCCTTTCTTTTTTATCTGCCTGCATTAGATCATGCTTCCTTGATTGATTATTGAATATATCGGTTTGTGATACGTTTGATAGTTCCGTCTTTCCACATTTTATTTAAGACCTGATTCAACCGTCGAATCAACTCATCTTTGCCCGGAATATCTGCAGTTTTGGAAAACCATAGATATGAGGGGGTTGGTTTTACCAGCGGATGCTTCAGGGCGACAATATGCTCTGACAGTTTTAGCTGGTTTGCTATACAAACGACCACATGGTGATTGTTCACATAGGCATCAATATGTCCGGCAAGAAGTTTTCGGAGATTATATTCCGTTTTGGTAGCCTCTTCGGCTGTTATATTCCCGCTACTGACCGCCTTATCAAATCCTGGTGAGATAGTATGACCGCGGTCGATACCGATTATTTTCCCGTAAAGGTCTTCAATCTTTCCAAAAGGGAACTCATATTTCTTTCTGACAAAGACACTGTACATGCTGAATTGTATTGGATGATCCAGAAATATTCCGAATTTCTCTCGATCCGGGGTTTTATAACCGAGAATGATACCATCTGCTTCGCCGTTTTTCACCATCGCCAAAGCCCGTTCCCATGGAAAACACCTAATTGAGTATGGCAGGCCTGACTGCCGGAACACTTCTGCAACGATATCGGCAGAAAGTCCTTTCACTATGTTTTCTTCACACCAGATAAAGGGTTTGAAGTTCATCGTCACAAGCTGCAAAGGGGGTTGAGCAGAAACTGGCTGTGCATACGAGATGCCGATAACCAATAAAAAAATCATGACTTTTTTCATTTCGCTCCCTTTTCTAAAATGGTCAAACTATCTTATGCTACTATGAGGAAGAACTTCAACAATAGCAAATTAGCTAATAATTTTCCAGACTGCCCCCGGGCCATTGTTGGCGACACTGACACCGTACCGGATTTTTAACAGATCGCTGAAAATCTTCAGATTCTCTGGTGTATCATCAACAATCAGAATTTGTTCCCGCCGACTCATGGTAATCTCCTCATGGCTTCATTAATCGTTATAAGTTTCAAATATGTCATCAAAGATATCTTTATGCTGACCGAATACGTTCAGTACCTCTGGATCAAAATGCTCAGGCATGGTCCTGCCGTCGCCTTCCATAATGATTGATGATGTTTTCTCATGGCTGAATGACGGCTTATAGGGACGTTTACTTCGCAATGCATCGTATTGATCACAAATGTTCATGATCCTTGCAGTCAATGGGATTTCCTCTCCTTTGAGTCCAGATGGATAGCCCTTACCGTCCCATCGTTCGTGGTGGTGGCGGGCAATATCTACCGCCATTTTCAGGTAAGGCGAGTCAGAACCTTCCAAAATTTTGCCGCCGATGTCAGGATGGGTTTTCATGATCTGCCACTCTTCGGGTGTGAGTGGCCCGTTTTTTAATAGGATCGCATCCGGGATGGCCACCTTTCCGATATCATGCATGGGGGATGCATAAAAAATGTTTTTGGCAAATGTATTATCCATTCCCATCCGGCCTGCAAGCTCACGGCAGTAATAGCTGATCCGTTTGATATGCGCACCGGTTTCATTATCTTTGTATTCAGCAGACAGGGTGAGGCGATGAATGGTGTCGATATAGCCCTGCTCCAACTGCCGGGTCCGCTGGGAGACCAAGTCTTCAAGGTGTTCCTGGTACTGGTGAAGGCGCATATGGGCTGCCACCCGGGCCTTTAGGATAGGCGGGCTTATCGGTTTGGTGATATAATCCACTGCGCCAAGGGAAAATCCTTTCATTTCGTCATCACTGCTTGTCTTAGCTGTCACGAACAAGACCGGTATGGTTTTTGTGTTGCTATTTTCCTTTAGTCTTCGAATCAGTTCGTATCCATCCATCTCCGGCATCATGATATCCATCAGAATCAGATCGGGCGGCTGTTCACTGTGAATAATGTCCAGGGCATCCTCACCGTTTGTCGCCGCGCTTATGCTGTACTGATCACGCAGCAGTTCACGGATCACCCTGATATTGGCCGTTGTATCATCCACGATCAGAATTCGGTTTTTCATTTTTTTGGCTCCTCTTTCAAGTCATTCTGGATTTCCAGCATTATTTTTGCCACCATTTCTTTGGCCTGTTTGAATTGGAAATCATCAATGGCGGTGCGAATTTCTCTGGTCCGATGGGGAAACTTTGATTGCAAGTGCCCTTCAATATTGCTGAAGATGTCTTCGGATGCAGTATCACCTACGGATAAAAAAGCAGTCAGGTTTTCAAGTTCTGGAAGAATTTTTGTTTCAATTTTTTTCCGGTCTATCATGACAGGCGTGGGGGGGGCATTCCCCTTTTGAGGGGCAAGCACCTGTGAAATCAGGGAAAGGGTTCTGTCCAATGTTGCTTTGACACTTGCCAGTAAGGAATCTAGCGGGGCCTCGCCTTTTTTTACTGCTGCTTCAAGAGATGTCATGGCCTGGTTCAGGTCCGTTGCCCCAAGAGTGGCGGACAAGCCCTTGAGAGAATGAATGAGCCGGGCTGCCTCATCCGTCTGCTGTCTTTTAACCGCCAGTCCTATCCGGTCAGGGGCATCTGCGTAATTTTTCGCAAAATCTGTCAGTAGTTTGACAAAAAGCGCTGTATTTCCGCCGGCATATCTGAGGCCTTTTTCAATATCAACATCCGGCCGAAGCATTTTCAGGTTATGATCTTCGGCGTCTTCAATCATCGGCTCTTCCGCCATGATCAGCGACTCAGAAGGGATACCGGCCGGATCAATCCACCGCAGCAGGCAGGCGTACAATTCATTCGGATCCACTGGTTTGGAGATATGATCATTCATGCCGGCAGTAAGGGTCTTTTTCTTGGATTCACCCATGGCGTGGGCGCTCATGGCAACAATGGGCAGGGTGTCAAAGGGCTTGCCAAGGGCCCTGATCTTCTCGGCAGCTTCGATCCCGTCCATCACCGGCATTTGAATATCCATCAACACCATGTCAAATGGGCTGTTTTGAACGGCTTTGACCGCCAGTTCTCCATTTTCAACCATATGGGGAATACACTTTTTCCGGGAAATTAATTCCCTTGCCACCTGCTGGTTTATCTCGTTGTCTTCAGCCACCAGAATCCGGGCACCGGTAATGGGGGTCAGATCCATATCCCCGGTGTTCATCATGACCCTTCGCCGTTCTGTCAGAGGCCCTTTGATGTTGAAGACCTTGATGACCGCATGAAGGATGTCCAGGCGAGAGAGCGGTTTAACCAGGACAGCAGTGTGCTGGAATTTGCGGGCAAGGGACTGGGCCATATCCAGTTGTTTCACCGAGGCCAGGATCATCAGAGGAATATGCCGGCATTCTTCGTAGTCGACCAGGGTTTCGGCGGATTCATACTCAACCAGAACCAGCCGGTATGAGCTGTGATCGGTAATTTTGCACACCTCCGGAGACGGCGCCTTTACAACGGTGAAAGAAAGGGATGCCAGGCTTTTTTCCAGGTTGGACACCAGTTTGGGATGATTGCTGATTAACAGGACATTCAGGTTTTTTAGAACTGTGGGAAGATTTGGCCATAGATCCGCCTTTCGCATATCTTCCCTTGTTTCAAGCATCATAGAAAAGAAAAAAGAGGTGCCTTTGCCGGATTCGCTTTCCACCCGAATGGTTCCGCCCATCAAGCGGATCAGTTTCTGGGTGATGGCCAGACCAAGACCGGTTCCCCCGTATTTTCGGGTGGTGGAAGTATCTGCCTGTTCAAATTTTTTGAACAGACGGGTTGTCTGATCCGGTGTCATGCCGATACCGGTGTCCGTGACATGGCATTCCAGAACCGCTTCGGTGCTGTTCTGGACCCGGGCGTTCACCCCGACTTCAATATAACCGCCATGGGTAAATTTCAAGGCATTGCTCAACAGATTGGTGAACACCTGGGCCACCCTCACGGAATCACCCACAAGAACCGTGGGAACACTTCCATCAACATCCAGCAGCAGCTCGATTTGTTTGTCCGCCAGCTTGTCCGTGAACATGGCCACAACGCCATCCAGGGTCTCACAAAGATTGAACTCCCTTTTTTCCATCACAAGCTTATCCGCCTCAATTTTGGAAAAATCCAGGATATCGTTAATAATGGATAACAGGTGTTTGGATGAACTTGCAATTTTGTCAAGATAGTCCTGCTGGCGCTTAGATAACTTTGTTTCTCCCATCAGGTAGGCCATGCCGATCACCGCATTCATGGGCGTTCGGATTTCATGGCTCATATTGGCCAGGAACTCGCTTTTGGCTCGGGTAGCGGATTCGGCCTTGACCAGGGCCTCATGAAGGGCTTCATCGGCTTTTTTCTTTTCCGTGATATCTTCTTTGACCGCCACATAATGGGTGATCTCCCCCCGGGTATTGCGGACAGAGGAGATTGAAGCCCTTTCCCAGAAAGTCGATCCGTCTTTTTTCCTGTTGCAGAATTCCCCCTGCCAGACTTCTCCACCATGGATCGTTTCCCACATCTCCCGGTAGAATTCTTTGGACTGTTCTTGGGCATTGAGGATACTGGGATTTTCGCCCATGGCCTCTTCAAAGGTGTATCCCGTGACCTTGGTAAACATCGGATTGACGTACTCGATTCTGCCTGCAGCATCCGTGACCACCACGCTGGCAGGGCTGGCTTCAATCGCCTTGGAGAGTTTGAGCAATTCTGTCTGGGATGCTTCCAGTTTAAGGATAGAACTCTCGGCAGACTCCTTGGCCGTCAGCAGGTCGGCCTCAATTTTTTTCTGTTCGGTCAGGTCGACCACCAGGGCAAATACCCCTTTGACCTCACCGCTGTATTCCCTGTCCGGATTCAGGGTGACTTCGTACCAATGGTCCTCTCCCAGATTGGTTTTGAAATAATCCACCTGGGTGACGGTCTCACCGGACAATGCGGTTTCATATTTGCCTTTTTCCACTGCATAGCCTTCTTCTCCGATGACATCCCTGAGATGCCGGCCGATAATCTCCTGGGGGACGATGCCATGCAGTTTTTCAAAATGGGCGTTGGCCAAGCGGAACCGAAGGTCCTTATCAACATAGGCGATCACTGCCGGAACCGAATCGATGACCCGCTGCAACTGGCGCTGGGTCCGCTCCGCTGCGTCCCTGGCCTCACTCATCTGCTGTTCGATTCGTTTTTGTTCGCTGATATCCACCAGCCACCCCAGTCTTCCTGGTTCACCCTGGTATCTGGCCTCGCAATAGGACACCAGCCAATCGCGTTCCCGGCCGTTTCCGTCATAAAGCTTGACCTCCCGGTTGATGATCCTGCCGTATTCTGCCAGATCGGCCAGGATAAGGTCCTGATCCTGTGAATTCACATATCTATTGGTCAGCTTCTGCCCGGTCTTTACGTTAAACTGTTGTTCAAAGGCGGGGTTGGCATAGCGGAACACACCATCCGCCACAAACCCCACGCAGATGGGACTTAAATCAAGGATGTCCTGAAGGCTTTTTCGCTCTTCATACAAAGCGGTTTCGATTTTTTTACGCGCGCTGATATCTCTGAAAACAAAGACCGTCCCCACCTTCGTACCGTCTTTGCGCATGGGAACCATGGAATATTCCACTGGAAACTTTCGGCCATCCTTTTTCTCCATGCTGTCGTCAGACACAAACACCTGTTTGTCATCATCTGAAAGGGTTTTAAAAGGACATTCTTTATTTTGCTTCCTGTCCAGGTCAAAATGCAGAATGAAGTCATGAATGTCCTTTCCAAGGAGTTCATCATGGTCGTATCCAAGCAGGGCTGCAGCCGCCCTGTTAAAAAAGGAGAGTTTTCCGTGAGTATCCACGCCGAAAATGCCTTCACTGGTCGATTCCAGCAGCAGGGACGTTTTCTCCTGAGCCTCTTTCAACTCATTTGTCCGTTCTAAAACCTTGTCCTCAAGCGTTTCGTTTAATCCCATGATTTCCAACTGGATTTTTTTCCAGCCGGAAATGTCCCGGACCACACCGACCGCCCACCATCGGCCCTCCATCTGTATTGAATTGATATTGAGCTCAGCTGTAAAAGAGGTTCCATCCTTGCGCTTGGCCTGAACTTCTCTTTTAGAACCGAGGATCTGGCCTCCTCCAGTCGAGGCGAAAGAAGGCAGCCGCTGTTCAGCGGTTTTTTTGTCACCTTCCAGAGCAATGAGGTCGTGCAGTTTTTTCCCGAGCGCTTCGCCGGCACTGTAACCGAACATTTCTTCCGATCCAGTGTTCCAGAAGGCAACCACACCCTTATCATCCGCCATTATGATGGCGTCAAGAACGGTGTGGGCTATTACGCTCAATTTTTGTTCGTCTTTTTTTATCTGTTGAATCGCTCTTTCACGTTTTACATAAAGGACCGTAATCAGCCAGCAAAACAGGGCAGTGATTATGATCATACCGGCCAGCACGGCCATGGTATCATCCAGAGACTCAGGCAGAAGGGCTTGGGCCGGTACAAAGCTTATCAATACCCATTCTTCTTCGGCGGTGACCGCATCAACGCTCAGGTTATAAGAAAACCGGCAGGGACTGATGGTCTCAAAGGAGAACAACCCGGAACGGGTCTGGAATTGTCCCTGGGATTTTCCGATCATACCGTGCCATGCCTCGGGAAAGTCCAGGGGCATGGATGTGGTGATGGGTTTGTTAAACATAAATAGCCAATCCGAACTCTCAGCCGGGCCTTTGAGCCATTGGCCTCTGTCGTTGACCAGGTAAAACGATCCGTTTGAATTTACCCCCAGTGCTTGCAACTGGTCTAACAGCTCTCTGCCCAGAGTGTTCAGCACGACAACCCCCTGCCGTTGGCCGCTTGCATCTTCCACAGTGCATACGATTCGAAGCATGGGTTTGATCGGGTGTTCCACAGCCCCTCTTTCTATATTGAGATCAAAGGCTGATATATAGACCGATTCACTATTTTGAATTCCTTTAATGAAATAGGAGCGTCGGGATTTGTCCTGGTGCCTGTCTTCAGGCACTACACTTATTTTTCCTGTATCATTGTCACGGTCAATGCGGATCCGTTCCATGCCATCGGCATCAATGAAACGTACCTGCCCGAATTCACGATAATTTTGTGTAAAGGATACGTAGTGTTCCTGAATCTCTGTGAGGGCCTGTTCCCGGCTGGAATGAACTGTCAGCCGGCTTTGAGTAAAGCTGGTTAATGCAATTGCCTTGGATACATAGGTCTGCAAAGAGTTCACAAGCAATTGCTTGCCCAGTCTAAGGTGGTTGCCTTCTGTCAGGGAGATCGTGGTTTGCCGAAGCTGTTTTTGCTTGGAGATGATGATATTGCCGACCGAGAGGATTATTATTGCCAGCGGCAGGAAAATGAGAACAAATATTTTAAGTTTGTGCATGGTTTCAGTGGTGGTCATATTATCTCTTCACTTATTTTTAAACAAAGTCATGGTTAGTTTAACCACCTGGACCTTTATGTTTTCCGGTTTTTTGCGCCAAAAGATGAATAACGCCAATACCTCCAGGTGCTATGCCTTGATGACGATCATCCACTTCATAGTGAATATTGGATGTTCATATCATGGGTAACAATTGCTCTTTCCAATTTCGTTTTTTGGTCTTTTTACGAATTTTTTGCTTGCGTTTGTTTAGTTTTTTACCTATAATTCTCTTCACTCGAAACACCCTTTTTTATGTGTTAATGTTTTTGTTGTAAATTACAATATACACTGTAATTAAGGGTATTTCGAGTTTTTTTGATTTTCTTCTATTCAAAACACGCTTGTTTTAGGTTTAATCATGCCAATAGTATATGACGTGTTACGTCAATCGTCAATGATGTTTTTTATGAGTGGTTAAAGGCATACCTTGGTGAACCGGCCTATGCGGTGTTAAACAGCGTTGAATTTTGCCCCCTTTTCCGCTGAAATATGCAGTTCTCAATGTTGAATCTATCCCAAAAATCCGTTTTACAGTGTTATTAGAATGTCTTATATTTTGCCTGACAAGAAAAAACAACCTTTGAAAAATGAGGAAGAGGATGGCAGGCAAATTTACTGGATTGACAGATGTCGAATGGGCAGTGATTGAACCCCTTCTCCCGGAGCGACCTAAGAAATCGAGAAAAGGTCGTCCCCATGCATTCTTCAGGGATATACTGAACACCATACTTTGGATCCTTATTACAGGAGCCAGGTGGATTGATGTCCCAAGAGGTAAAGGATTTGGAGCACGTTCAACAGCACATCGTTGGTTGGGAATATGGACAACTGACGAAACATGGTCAAAGATCAAAGCCCTTCTTATGGGGCAGGCCCATGAACTGGGCTTTATAGACTGGAGTCGATCATCTGTAGATGGATCGTTTGCTGCCGGCAAGGGCGGCGGCGAAGATGTCCAGTATGGCTTCAAAGGCAAGGGAGTTACAATATAGAGACCATTACCGGAAAGCCAGGGAGACCCAGAAAACGGCCTGATGCAATACAAGGAGACAAGGGATATGACTCTCGTACATTGAGGGATCATATCAGGCACCGAGGAATTACCCCCATGATCCCCCGTCGGTCATGGCAAAATCGAAAACCGCCCAAAGGCAGACCTCCCAATAAGCCGGTTGATCGTTGGAAGGTCGAGAGAACTTTCGCATGGCTACAGCGACAGTACAGAAGGCTGGTTGTTCGATGGGAACGCCGTAACAAATATTGGAAAGGTTTTATTATGTTTGCTGTCTGTCTCCTCTGGGTTAATCCTCTCACGGGATTTTTGGGATAGGCTCATAATTTTAATTTTGATCATCGTGTGCTGACCATACATGATGGGAAAGGCAAAAAGGATAGAACCTTACCTCTTCCGGAATCAATCAGCGATGCCCTGCAAAATCAAGTCAATTATGTGATTGAATTGCATGAGGCAGATTTAAAAGGCGGCTCTTCTGGTGTTTTTATGCCGGGCAGGCTTGAGGAAAAGTATAAAAATGCTTCCAGGGAATTGATATGGCAATGGTTTTTTCCGGCTAAGACCTTGACCTTTGTCCCTGGAGGGATAAAGATCGTTGGGTACGGCGTTATTCCTGCAGGCCCGGGGGCCGGGGCCATATTGGGAGATCCTGGGGGGCGAGGTGATCTGTGGGAGGTAAATAAAACAACGTGGCGATTTACAAAAAACGAACATTTTGGATACCGGGTATAGCCGCATTAGTGCTGTTTTCTGCAATGATGTATTTTCGGTTGGGCTTTCATCACAATGCTGCTGCTGTAAAGGATCGCCCATTTTCTTCTGCCATGGAAACACAACAGACTCCGGGTGAAACATGGATGAATATCTTCCAGAATGACACCAAAATAGGCTACAGCCACCGCCGTCTGACCACCGCCGCTGGGGGCTATTTTATTGATGAAAAAACGGTGATGAACATAAACACCATGGGGCTGGTCCAGGAAGTTATGGTGACGTCCTCAAGCACCACAAACCAGGATTTTGCATTGGAAGCATTTAAATTTTCCATTGCGTCGGGAACTTTTCATTTTGTCGTCAACGGAAAGGTGAAAGAAAACAGCCTTCACCTTTATACCCATTCCGCCACCGATGCCGGTGGGGCAGGGGAGGTAAATACCCTTGAAATCCCCCTTGAAAATCGACCCTATCTCACCAGTGCGATTCTTCCTGCCACGGTGGCATCCGGCCTTGAATCCGGCAATGAAATGACACTTTTCCTGTTTGATCCCTCCACCATGGGGCAGGCCCCTGCCACGGTGAAAATGGTGGGTTCAGATCCCATTGTTATTAATGGTGAAAAAATAGCGGCACAGAAAATCACATTGTCCTTTAAAGGGACCAGTCAATCGGCCTGGGTGGATGAAAAAGGGCTGATATTGAAAGAGCAGGGCATGCTGGGCATCTCCCTTGTGAAAACCACCCAAAAGGAGGCCATTGGGGATATTGATCCAGAAGGCATGGCGGATTTGACCACGCTGGTGTCCGTGCCCGCCAACGTAACATTTCAGGATCCGGTTGCTCTTTCAAAATTACAAATCAAGCTGACTGGCGTGGACATAAAACAAATGTCATTGCCTGCCAGAGGGCCGTCACAGCATCGTCAAACCTGGAATAAAAATATTTTGACCATTGAAAAAGAGACCCTTGCCACCCTGCCGGCTTCCATCCCCCCCAAAGAAATTGACGGGGTAGATGAAAAATTTATTTTGCCAGGGCCTTTTATCCAGTCAGATGATGATCAAATCCTGCGCATTGCCCGGCGGCTGGTGTCTCCTGACAATCCCCCCCTTGAAAACATTGGCAAACTTGTGGCCTGGATTCAGGCCAATATCCGGAGACAACCGGTGATTTCCCTGCCCAATGCCCTGTCCACTTTAAAAAACAGGGTGGGAGATTGTAATGAACATGCGGCCTTGATGGCGGCCTTTTGTCGTTCCGTGGGTATTCCTGCGGGTATTGAGGCGGGGCTGGTGTATCTCAAGGGACGTTTTTATTATCATGCCTGGAATACGGTGTTTATTGGCCGATGGATCACCGTGGATGCCCTGTTTAACCAGATCCCGGCAGATGTCACACATATCTCTTTAACTGCGGGTTCCCAGGAATCCCAGCTGGACCTGATGGGGATGATGGGAAAGATAAAACTTGAGGTGCTGTCCTATGAATGACATGGGTTTTTGGGTGGGGTTACCAAAGATTATGGGTGCCCCATGTTGTGACCAAGCCCTGAAAGTTCAATGACCGACCAGGAGATAAGCATGATTGAAGTGAAAAAATTAACCAAAAAATATGGAAAATTCATGGCGGTGGAGGGATTGAGCCTTGTGGTGCCCAGGGGCGAGATTTTTGGTTTCATCGGTCCCAACGGAGCCGGAAAAACAACCACCATCAGCATGATGGCAGGCATTCTGGTGCCCACATCAGGACAGGTGCATATCTGTGGCATTGACATGCTGACATCTCCCCGGGAGGCCAAAAAGAAGATCGGCTATATCCCGGACAGGCCCTATCTTTATGAAAAACTCACCGCCATGGAGTTCTTAAAGTTCATGGGGGATCTGTACGAAATGGATTCGGAGGGATTTGAACACCTTGCAGAATCAAGCTTAACGAAATTTTCCCTTCTGGACTGGGCCGATGAGCTCATTGAATCCTTTTCCCATGGTATGAAACAGCGTTTGATCATGGCTGCGGCCCTGATGCATGATCCTGAAGTGGTGGTGGTGGATGAGCCCATGGTGGGCCTGGACCCCATTGCCATCAAGATGGTGAAGCAGCTGCTTCGGGAACTTGCTGCCAAAGGCGTTACCATTTTCATGTCCACCCATACCCTGCAGGTGGCCCAGGATGTGTGTGATCGCATTGGTGTCATCCACCGGGGACGTCTCATTGCAAAGGGAACCATTGGCGAATTAAGAGCCCTTGCCAGTTCCGATGGGGGGGACCTGGAACAGGTGTTTATGATTTTAACGGAGGAAAAGGGCGGTGGTGTTTAATGATATACAAACCCTTTTAAAACCCCGGTGGTGGGGAACCCTGAACCAGGCAAAAGGAGAGAAGCGAAACGCCGGAATCATAAAATTTATGATCATCGGCGGGTTGGGCGCAGGGTTCTGGGTGGGGGCATTGTTAATTTGTCTGCGGATGCTGCGGTATTTCAGCGGTGTGGAGGAACTGGGGGATATCCTTGCCTGGAAATTTCTTTCCATGGTCATTATCACCATTTTTTCCCTGCTGATTTTCAGCAGTATTTTAAATTCCCTTTCCAAGTTGTATCTGGCAAAGGATCTCAAACTGGTCCATGCCATGCCAGTGGAGGGCTATAGCATCTTTCTGGCCCGGTGGCTGGAAATCACCCTGGACAGCTCCTGGATGGTTATTTTATTCACCCTGCCGGTGTTTGTTTCCTATGGTGTTGTGTATGATCCAGGGGTGTTTTTTTACCTCACCGTGGTGGCATCCCTGGTGCTGCTCTCGTTTGTGGCATCGGCCCTGGGAGCCTTTGTGGTCATGGGGGTGGTGATTCTGGTACCGGCCAGCCGCATCCGCACCATTTTTGTTTTTCTGGGATTGTCTGTTTTTATTTTGCTTTATGTTGCCCTTCGAATATTGCGGCCCGAACGACTGGTGGACCCCGACGCCTTTTCGGCAACGCTTTTTTATTTTAAATCCATGACTGCCCCTTCCTCTGCCTATTTGCCCAGCACTTGGTGCTACGATGCCGTGATGGCGGCATTGCAGGGGGTACCTTCTGAAGCATTCTTTCACATGGGCTTGCTGTTAAGCTTTGTGTTGGTGATGATATTTGTGCTGATGTTCACAGCAGATCTCATTTATTTTAAAGGGGTGTCCCGTGCCCAGACATCTGCGGCAAGGCTGTTTGTGAAAAGACGACTGGAACTTCCCCTGATTCGCCGCTTTAACGGACCGGTGAAGGCCCTGGTGACCAAAGAGATTAAAACTTTTTTTCGGGATCAGACCCAGTGGTCCCAGCTGTTCCTCATCGGGGCGTTGATGGCCATCTACATTTATAATTTCAAGGTGCTGCCCCTGGACAGATCCCCCATTAAAACCATTTATCTCCAAAATATTTTGTCATTTCTCAACATGGGGCTTGCCTTTTTTGTGTTGACTGCCATCACAGGGCGATTTGCCTTCCCGGCCGTGAGCATGGAAGGGGAGGCCATCTGGCTGATTCGGTCGAGTCCGGTATCTCCCCGGTCTTTTTTATGGATTAAATTTTTCATGTACCTGGTGCCGTTGATGTGCCTGACCTTGCTGTTGATCATCGCCACCAATATTTTGCTTAAAGCCGTGCCCTTTATGATGGTGCTTTCCTGTATCAACACCGTTTTAATGGTGCCCGGTGTGGTGGCACTTGGCATTGGCCTTGGGGCTGCATTTCCCTCGTTCAAGTCTGAAAACCCCGCACAGACCGTCACCAGCTATGGTGGACTTTTGTTCATGATTTACAGTGCCATTTTTATCGGCGGTGTTATTGTGCTCCAGGCCGGACCGGTTTATGCTGTTCTCGCCAGCCGGTTCCGGGGAGGAGATTTGTCCTGGCTCACGGTTTCTTGGATTGTTTTGTCCTTTACAGCATCGTTTTTCATCTGCATTATGATGGTTGTGCTGCCGCTTCGGTTTGGTGAAACACGACTTGTAAAAAATCTGTACCATTAACTTCAGATGGCTTGATCATAGCAGGGGCCACTCGTCATATGTGTTGGGTCAACGGGGTCAGGCTTTTGTTATTGTCATTATTTTTTCACAGCCTGCACAAACGCTAAAACCACCGATAATGCCAATAGCGCAAGCCTGACCCCTCCTCAAAATGGCCGATGTCGTGATCAAACCCTCTTCAGAGCCTTGTTCAGTGTGTTCGGGGTACTCTGTTCGACCATATAGCGATCATGTCCCAGCGGATAAAAATGCTATCATGCCGCTCCGGACGGGCCATGGGAACGGTCCCGGACCGTCGGCTCTGCTGTCAGGATTTTTATTTCAAATATTTAAAGCAACACAGCATAAAAGAGAAAGGAACAAAATGAAGGAGAGAGTGAATATTGAGTTTGAAAATGGGAACCTGGAAGGGGTTTTTCAGGGCGCTGAAAAACAGCGTGGGGTTATTATCACCCATCCCCACCCGGAATATGGTGGAAACATGAATAACCTGGTTGTCAGAACCCTTGAGCGGGCTTATCTTGACAGTGGCTATGCAACCCTGCGATTTAATTTCAGGGGCACAGGAAAAAGCACCGGTGCCTATGACACCTTTTTTGATTTATGTGCGGATGTGACTGCCACAGCATCCTTTTTTCAAGATCGCGGCATTTCAAATCTTGCCATTGCGGGATATTCCTTTGGTTCCTGGGTGAATGCCCACACGGAGTTTAAAGAAATGCCATTGCTGCATCAGCTGCTGGTTTCGCCTCCGGTGAGTTTCATGGATTTTACAGATGTCCCGGGATTTGCGTGTCCTGGATTTGTGATTTGCGGAGACAGGGATGAATACGCGGATATGATTGAATTAAAGATGCATTTGAAACGGTGGAACATCTCCTCCTTTGAACAAATCAGGGGATGTGATCATTTTTATTCCGGCATGGGTGAACAGTTGTACGACCGTGTGGCTACTTGTGTGTGTTATTAATCAAACAAAAAGGATGGGGATAAGTAAAAAAGGGTTGGTCTCCAGATTACAAAAAACCTCAGCGCAAAGATTTCATGGTTCACAATCTATGCAGACAATATTGCCACTTACCAAAAAATAATGGCGCATACTGAAAAGTATGTGCCATTATTTTTAAATCAGCTTTGTTTAATAAATTTTATGCAAAAAGTCCTTTGACAAAGGCTTTGGCATTGGCCATATCTTCCTGGTTGGGATGGCCGGTCATCTGTTTAATCATTTCGGCCCACTGGCCATCATCCATATTGAGTTTTTTCTGAACCGGCTCATGCATGGCTTCAGCCAGAAAGCCCTGGCAGTCAAAACATCCTTTGTATTCAATGCCTTTTTCCTTACATGCGGCTTTCATTGGTTCTGCAAAGGCATCCATATCCTGTTCCGGATAGGCAGGGGCCATATGTGTGATGAAACCGGCCATCTGCTGACCGGAAGTTGCCTTCAGCACGCCCAGGCATTCTTTTACGGGAGCGGCCAGGCTTCCGGAGTGCAGGGGAGACCCCATGAAAATGCAATCGTATTCGGCGACCATGTCGGGGGTGAGTTCTTCAAGTTTTTTCAAATCGGCACTACCTGCATTTGCTGTTACTTCTTCACAAATGGCTTTGGCAATTTTTTCGGTGTTTCCGCTCTGGCTGAAATAAGTGACTAAAACTTTCATAATTTATTCTCCTTCAAGTTAGTTTATGGTGGTGCTTGAATTGATTTCGATACCCATAATATGGGAATTTCTAAAAGAGTTCTGTAGCATCTGCTACATGGTCAATAATATTTTTTCACATGCCGGCTGGCTTTCCTGGATGCCTGCCCTGATGTTTGTAAACGCTGTATTTCGAATGACAGGAATATTGAATAATCATGTCAATAACATTGACAACTATTTATTGTGAGTTATCTTGAATGTTCGTTCAAGATTAATTCGTTTATAATAATACAAGTAATTCAAATAAAAATATTAATTAACATATCAGGAGAATATCATGTCCCTTAAAAAACAATTATCTACATTAAAAGCACAAAGATTTGCCAATCTTCCGGAAAAAATTCAAAAAATAATGTCTGATGACTTGAACACATTGAGCAAATCTGGCCTCGTTGAGGGTGCACCTAAAGCTGGTGAAAAATTGAAAAATTTCAAATTATCAAATCACCTTGGTGAAAGCAGAAGCCTTGCAGCACTTAGAGAAAACGGCCCTGTTGTTGTAACTTTCTACCGGGGTGGCTGGTGTCCGTACTGTAATCTTGAATTGCGTGCCTACCAGGAAATTCTTCCACAGATTAAGGAAGCGGGAGCAACCCTTGTTGCCATCACTCCGGAGCTTCCGGATGCCTCTTTATCGACATCTGAAAGAAATGCACTGGATTTTGAAGTCCTCACCGATACCAACTCTGATTATGCACGAGAGATAGGTATTCTTTTTACCCTGTCTGAAGAGTTGCGCCCAATTTATGAAAGCTTTGGGATAGATATTGAGAAGCATAATGGAAACGGGCAATTTGATCTTCCCCTTGCCGCAACCTTTGTTGTCGATGTCGATGGCACCATCGCCTGTGCGGTTGTTGATGCTGATTACACATTGCGCGCAGAGCCTTCAGATGTTATTAACGTACTAAAATCACTGGTAAAGTAAAAAATAAATATAGAATAATTGCTTACATTGTAGCCGTTGCTACAGAATGTTTGCATCCATGTGCGTATAGTACAAATACGTTTAAAAAATATCATGATCGGATATCATGATCGGATGGTGTTTTTTAGCAAAAGAATTTTGGCAAAAGAAATTGTAAATTTCTATACTATGAGCTTAAAGGAAAAAATGACCATGGTCAAGAAAAGAATAATTGCCTGTCAAATTTTCACTGACGAACTTTTGGCTAGTTTACCTGAAGAGTATAAAGAAATTGACATTACCTGGATTGATGCAGGGCTGCATTCGGATTTAGATAAACTTGAAATTGCCTTGAAGCAGGCCTTAAAGGATGCTGCAGCAGAAGGGGCTAAAACAAGTGTCCTTTTTGGCACTGCCTGCAATCCTGATGTGTGCCATATTGTTAACAGCCACGGTGGGAAAATTCTGGGTGCTAAAAATTGTGTTGAAGCTTTCTTTCATGAAAGTATTGAGAAATTAGAGCAAAATCGTACAATGGTTATAACGCCCGGTTGGATTCGTTTTTTTCCCAATATAATGGCGGGGTTGGGTTGGGATGAAGTGGATGTTCGCCAAAATTTTGGTCGTTATGATCGGATTTTATTGATGGATACTGGCGTCAAGCCTTTGTCCGAAGAAGAGATCCTTGGGTTTTATGACCTGACACAAATACCCATTGAGATACAGCAAGTCAGCCTTGATCATTTTAAGACAAATCTGATTGAAGTTCTTAAATAGCGTGTTTAAAATTTTAAATTCCACCGAATTAAGTGGTTCAAAGAAGCTGATTTATAGTTGAAATATAAAATCTTCATTTTAAACTAAGGAGGATAACCATGAGCATCGAGGTATTAGGAATTTCCGGAAGCCCTACAAAGAATAGCAACACCGACCGACTTGTCCAGTCAATTTTGGATGCAACCGGTGCAGACTCAGAGTTTGTGAAGCTCAGTACAAAAAATATCAGACCCTGTATGGCCTGTTATAAATGTGTTCATGACAACGTCTGTAAGCAAAACGATGATTTTCCCGAACTTGCCGAAAAAATTAAAAGTGCCAAAGCGCTTGTTATTGGGGGATATATCCCCTATTCACAGGTAGATGGATTTACAAAAGCACTTCTTGAAAGATTTTGGTCATTTCGACACCAGAAAAATCTTTTAAAGGGGAAAATGGTAGCCACTGTTCTGACCGGCCTTGTACCAGAGGCACTGACTGCTGTCAACCAGGCATTGGCTGCGGAGTTTAAGGAGTATGAAAATATGGATCTTCTTGGACAAGTAACGGTTCAGGGTAATATTGTCTGTGCCTTCTGCGGTGTCGGGGATGATTGTGAGATGAGTGCATTTAGAAGCAATCTGATTGAGACTGGGGTAAAGGCTGCTGATTTTAAATATTCCAAGGCAGAGGATCAAAAAGAGGTGTGGGATAAAGCCGCTCGAATTGGTAAGTTAATGGCTGAACGCCTGAAATAATTAAGCAGACCCCGAATTATCATTTTAAATTTCTCTGAACCCAGGGCAGCCAGGGCAGACCCTCTTGCAATCCCTGACGCATTCGCTCAGCAGATTTTTGTCGGTAACCATAAACCCTCATCCCGAAAATGTGCAGCATTAGGCTTGTGGCACGTTGGCGGCCCAGCTCTTTACCAAATTCTTTTTCAAGATAGCTCTCATACAATGCTTCTATCTCATTTAATTTAGCGGATGCCAACTCGTAAAGTTCACTTCCTGCTGCTGCCAGTTCAAGCCGGGTTTTAACCAGAAAGCAGCCGCAATAATTTTTTTGGGTTGAAGCCTGTATGTTTTTTTCAAGAAGCATGCAAATACCCTCCCCGATACTTGGTGCAGTGTCCAGTACTCTGCTTATATGCATAAGTCCTTTTTGTGCATAGATTTCCAGGGATTCCCTGAACAGACCCTCTTTACTGCCGAAGGCGTGGTAAATTGATCCCGGTTTTAGCCCTGTGGCTTTCACCACCTGCTGTATGGATGAGGCGCTGAATCCGTTGTGCCAGAAAAGTTCTATGGATTTATCAATAACATCATTTCTATCAAATAGGGGTTTTGCCATATATTAACCTCGTGGTCTGTGTTTTTATTAAAAATTCTAATAATTACCTTGATAATAATACATATTCTAACATCATTATAACTATTTACAAAATTATTTTGAATAATTACTCAAAAAGTTATTGGGATAGAATCTTTCGTGCTTTATTTTGGGTGTGCATTTAACATTTATTTATCTTTAGGGCGTGATCACAATATGGGTCAACCGTCACCGTTGACGGGTCAACGGACTTAGGCTTGTGTTACCGTAAGGAGCTAACGGACATGACAACAAAAAATAAACTTACTATTTTATGGACCAATGACAATATTATTACATCGGAAAAAATGGTCTTTATGTATGGGATAAACGCAAAAACAAGGGGCTGGTGGGAGGAGGTAACCATCATGATTTGGGGTGCCACCGTAAAACTGGTAAGCGAAAACAAGCAGGTACAGGCACTCATCGAAGAGGCTAAACTTGAGGGTGTTCATGTCACAGCCTGCAAAGGATGCTCAGACCAGTTAGGTGTTACGGAGATATTGGAGGGATTTGACATTGAAGTTATTTATCAGGGACTTCCTTTAACTCGAATCCTTAAAAATGACGAGAAGTTAATCACAATATAACTGTCACGGGCAGAATTGATTACTATCCCGGCCTGCCCGCAACAAAAAAATTTTCCTCCTCCTTCTCTGCTTCCCCTGTTCATCAAGAAGACCTTCTCATTTATTGAAATATGTTCATACTTATGTTGACAAAGAGTGCCTTCGTAGCTTAAATTTAGCTTTACGATCCGACAGCTTACCTTTGCAAAAAAGTTGTTTATTCATATGCTCTTGAACTTGACAAGTACATAAGTTGTGCGCATTGGTCGATCTTTAGACATTACGTCAATAAGATTTAAAAAGGAGAAGCCTATTGTATTCAACGGTAATGGCACAACAGAAGGGTACATATGCTTTTCTTACTCATAGAACAAACTGCACCTCAATAGTTACTATCGTACCCAAAGTTTATTTAATTAGGAACCAATTTTCCCCAAAAACTTCATTTGTATTTTTTATTTTTTTTGCAATATCTTTTTTTTTACTTGGTTTAATCTGTAGTTCTCTGGTTGTTGCCGCCCCTCCGAATAAACAATTTCCTCGTCAGGTTCTCATTGTACACTCTGCCTATGAAGGCTATCCATGGACTGATTCCTTGAATCGCGGTATTCACCAGGTTTTTGATTCTGTGCCGGAATCCATTGAATTTTTAATTGAGTATATTGATACCAAAAGGAATCATGGAAAATTTTATTTTGAAGAGCTGCAGAAATTATGGCAGATCAAATACCGTAATCGGAAGATTGATCTGATTCTTGTGTGTGATAATGAAGCCTACGACTTCATCGTAAAAGACAGGGATACATTATTCCAAAATATCCCCGTGGTGTTTGTGGCATTTATTGGATTTAACCCATCCATGTTGATGGGAAAAAAGCAAATTACAGGTGTGGTCCAGGAAACCGATGTTCAGGCAACCATAGATGTGGCCCTTAAACTGCATCCACAGACAAAAAAAATTGTGTTTGTGGCCCCGGGTGCCCCATCATTTCGTATGGTATGGCTCAAAGATCTTCCAGCTCGGTACAAAGGCCGTGTGGAATTGATGAATATCACGGCAAACGATTTAGCTGTGGTCGACAAAGCTCTTGCCTCCCTTGGACCGGATAGCATCGTAATTCCCCTCAATAGCTTGGTTGATGAATACGGCACGTATATGCCATTTGACCAATTTGTTTCTCACGTTGCAACCAATGCCGTATTCCCCGTCTACGCACTGTGGGATATTGCTCTAAACCATGAGGTTGTTGGCGGTAAGATGGTCACCGGAGAAATGCAGGGCCGTGAAGCTTCAAAACTGGCTTTAAAAATTTTAAGAGGCACCCCTGTCAGTGAACTTCCCGTGATAAAAAACAGTCCGAATCAATACATGTTTGATTGGAGGCTATTAAAACGATTTGATATCCGTCTGGATGATCTGCCCCGGGAAGCGGTTGTGATAAACCGCCCTGTCTCCTTCTACACCGAGAACAAAACCATAGTCCATACAACCCTTCTGGGACTTTCAGTTCTTGTTTTGCTCGTTGTTTTACTTATTGCCACTATTGCCAATCTCAAGCGGGCACAGAAAAAACTCCTGCTTTCCGATGAAATATTAAAACAAATGCCAGAGGCCATTGTCCTCACCGATTCCCATGGAAATATTGAACGATGGTTGGGAAAAGCAGAGCAAATTCTGGGCTATTCAGCAAAGGAGAGTCTCCATCGCTCCATTGATTTCATTCAACCATCCCAAATCCATCCCACGACAACAACCCAACTCATGGACAGCATTGAAAAAAACGGTGAATTTCTTGGAGAGTTGCTTTGCCAAAGAAAAGATGGCACAAAAATTCCTGTTGAAACAATAGCCACCAGGATTTTTGACAAACATGGAACTTCCATTGGGATCATCGGAATACTCAAAGATATTACAGAACGCAAAGAAGCTGAGAATGCGCTAAAAAAGAGTGAAGCACGATTTAAAAAAATGATAAAAAAATCCCCCCTTCCCATGGTTATAACAGACCAGAATCAGGACATAGACTTTTTTAATGACAAATTCACAGAGCTATTTGGATACACACGTGAAGATATCTCCACAGCTGAACAGTGGTGGAGCACCGTATATCCAGACATTAATTATCGAACAAAAGTTCAAAACACTTGGATAGTTGCCATTGAGGATGCCATTCAGAACGACACAGATGTTATAATGCAGGAGTGGAATTTAACCATCAAAGATGGAAGGGTAAGACAATGTGAGTTTTATATGCTTCCGTTGCAGGAGGTCTCCTTAATTATCATGAACGATATCTCCCAGCGAAAACAGGATGAAGTAGAAAGAAAGAAACTGGAACGGCGATTGCAACAGGCCCAGAAAATGGAAGCCATTGGTACCCTTGCCGGAGGGATTGCCCATGATTTTAACAATATTCTTGGAGTAATTCTTGGATATTCAGAGCTGGCCAGAGAGGATTCTCCGTCAGGTTCAATTGTTATCAGCCATCTGGACCAGGTTATCCAAGGAGGAAATAAAGCCAAAGAACTTGTAAAACAAATTTTAAGTTTCAGTCGCCAGGAAGAGCTTGAACGTGTCCCCCTGACGCTTAATATTCCCCTCTTGGAAACATTGAAAATGTTAAGAGCCTCCATACCCACCACCATAGAAATCCAAAATCACATTGATCCTACCTGTGGATTTGTCCTTGCCAACCCCACCCAAATTCATCAGATTATCATGAATCTATGCACCAATGCCAGTCAGGAAATGGAAGGTACCGGGGGAGTATTGAATATTGAACTCAAAAAAACCTTTATTCACCGGGGCAATAAACATATCTATCCAACCCTTGGGATGGGTGAATATGTCCAATTAACGGTTTCAGACACGGGTAATGGCATCGCCCCTGATGATATCAATAAAATATTTGAACCTTACTTTACCACTAAAAAAGTGGGAAAGGGAACAGGTATGGGGTTGGCCACCATTCATGGAATTATTAATGATTACGGGGGGTTAATAACCGTTGAAAGTCAGTTGGGCCAGGGGAGTACATTTCATGTTTTTTTTCCAGTGATCGAATCAGATAGAATTGAAGTGGAAGTTAGTCCACATAAGATTCCCTGTGGAAATGAGCGGATACTTTTAGTAGACGATGAAGCGATACTGGTAAAGCTAGGAAAAAAAATATTGGAACGGCTTGGCTATAACGTGACCATACAAAGCAGCAGTATTGAGGCTTTGTCCATATTTAAAAAGAATCCAGACTTATTTGATATTATTGTTACGGATCAAACCATGCCTGGCATGACAGGTTCAGATCTGGCAACTGAGATATTGCGCATAAGGCCAGATATACCCATTATTCTCTGCACGGGTTACAGCAACCAGATTGATAAGGATACGGCAATATCCATGGGCATTAAGGGTTTTGCACTAAAACCACTAAATAAGTACACCATTGCCAATTTAATCCGGAATGTGATGGACTCTAATGCGCTCCTTTAAAATTTAAACTAAGGACTGCAGATGAAATAAGGGAGTCAGATCTTATTGATTTACCATTTATAAAGTCCAAGTTACTGCAATATATGGATACAGCCCCGATACAACGGTAAATTAGGAACTGCTGACTCCCTAAGCAGGATTGATTCTTGCTTTGCTGAAATTTATTTTACAGATCAGCACCCGTGAATTTCAAGCACCATGGCGCAGGGCAATTTTTTCAAACATCAAGGCAATTCCTTCATTCATCGTATAATTGGATTCAATGTCAAGAGTATCATCGGAGGTGGCATCAAAATAGATGTGAAGCGCAGACTCAAGCCCCTCTTCGGGTTTCCAATAGCAGACCATTATAGGGAAAAGGGGCAGGGGATGCAAAATAATTGAAATATCTGAATCAATGGTACTGACAATTTGTTTTCCATCAAAGATTTCCAGCATATCTTTGAACAGGTCCGTATAGGTATCGGCAAGTCGTTTTAAGGGTTTTTCACAGCGTTGTTGAAAATGGGCATATCTTGAAGGCCCGCCTTTCAGTTCCCTGAATGTGATCCAGTTACCCTGGGGTGTCTTACCCGATGCGTTCAAGATATAGTTCAATGCCGGCACCACCATATATGCATTGATATGAACTTCAGAAGAAAGGTTCCCCCTGGTATCGATACCGAACTCCCTACCAAAAATTTTTATGCTAAGTTTATTGTTGGAGAACCGGGCACCCAGGCGTTTGGCCGCCTGGGAAAGATCGATTAATGATATCTTTTGTTTCAGCATTTCAATGGCTTCTGCCTTATATTCATCAACGGTATTGGGTTTTTCTATTGCACCTCCATATCGTTTTATCACTTCCTTTTCCAGATAAGGACATGCCTGTATCGGCTTTTTTTCCTTAAATACAGCCACAGCAAATGCCAGGCAGGTTTGTTCATTGCATTCCCTACAGTTGGAACCATTCAACAGCTTATAGATTTCCATGGGATTATTAATTTGTGACATTCAAGAATATTCCTTTTTAAATTTTTTTACCCATGTGTGACAGCCAGTTTTTCAAACATATTGGCAAGCCCCGTGCCAAGCCTGTAAATGCTTTCAATGGGCAGATTTTTATCTGCTGTAGTATCGAAGAAAAGGTTCAAATCAGACTCCATGCCTTCTTCTGGATTATTGTAGCAAATAAGCATGGGCAAAAGTGGCAAAGGCTTAATGATCAGGGCGATGTCTGCATCATAATGATTTTCAACGGGCTTGCCATTGAAAATTTCAATGATATCTTCGAAAAAAGACGGATTTGAATCGGCTATTTTTTTTAAACGTTTAACGCATTGATGCTCGAAAAATCGGGACCAGTCTTTGGACGTTTCAAGTTCCCGGAAGGGAACCCAGGTGTTAGTCAATGCAAGTCCCTTACCGTAAAGGATATAATTGAGCACTGGTGGTGCAATCCAGTGATTGACATGAATATCTGTGTACATGTCACCCTTTGTATCAACACTGAAATCTTTTCCCAGGATTTTGATGGTGAGCCTGCCATTTGAAAATTTTCCACCCAGGATATCTGCTTTGGACTCAAGGTTTATCTGCCGGATCTTTTCTTTTAACCGGGCCATCACTTTCAGATAGTCCTGCTCCGGCCCGGATGCTTTCCTGTCAATCTTATCGCCGTAGGTATTGAGTATTTTTTCATCAATAAACGGGCACTCACTTAAAGAAACCTGGCCCTGAAATACAGCTGCAGCAAAGGCCAGGCAGGTGGGTTTGTTACATTTACGGCAATTTGTTTTTTCCAATAATTTAAAAATTTCCATGGTGTTTTTGAATTTTGCCATAACAATGGGACTCCTTTTTTTATTCAGGTCTACAAACTTTTTGGCAAGCAGGGCCGTTATTCCTATCCTGTGATAACAATGAATCAAGTCCTCGTCAAACAATCAAGCCCAAGATTTATAACATTAGCACCATCTCAATAACAGCCACTTTTTGCATTTTTTTACCCTGGGAGAAGATGATAAGTCTGTGGCAGAGTTTTTTTTACTGTGATATGCTCTTTTCCAGTTTTTTGATATTGAATTTTGAATGAGCTTTAAATGAGTTTTAAATAAGGAGAAAGACAGCCAATGTCAGAGATTACCCCATCATATGGATGGAACGCCTCAATGGGAATTACCCTCTATGATAAGATCCGCCAGGATATGAAACGTGCCATGATGAACAAAGATAACGCTGTCCGGGATACCATGCGTCTTATTATTGGCTCCTTTCCTGATCTCACGGTGTCCATGACCCTGGAGAGTGGTAAAAAAACCACTCGAGTGAAAAAACCAGAGGAGATCACCGATGATGATATCCTGGATATTATTCGTAAGTTTGCCAAATCTGAAAAGACAGTACTTGAGATCAAAAAAGAGACATCTTCGGACTACCTGGATTTGCTAAATACCTATCTGCCCCAGATGGCAACCCCCGCTGAAATCAAGCAATGGATAAAGGATAATGTGGATCTGTCTCAGTTTAAAAGTCCCATGCAGGCCATGGGAGCCGTCATGAAACATTTTGGAAAACAGGCCGATGGTAATGAGGTAAAGGCTGTATTAAAAAATATGTAAACATACATGACAGTGACCACCTGCCACAACGAATAATGAAAATGGCATGTTTCAACCTTCTTTGGGGCCGTTGGTTACCGCTATATTCATAAACGGGGACAAAAAAGTTAGGAATTGTTCATAACATGGGCTATTTGGGAGAGGTCAGCCTTGTGTTATTGGCGTTATCGTTTGGATTTGGCGTTTGCACAGACCGTGGTTGATAACGCTAATAACACAGGACTGATCGACTCCATTTACTCAACAAGATGACAAATAGCCCATGTTATGACAAAACCTGAAAGTTATTTTGATGTGAGGGGGAGTGAATGTCATATAAACTTTTAATTATAAAAAAAATTCTTGAAACCGATGAGGTAACCGATAAAAAAATTCTGGACCTGATTGAGCGTGAAGAAAATAATGGCGCAGCGGAGGAAATTGAGGAGGCCGTTATTTCCATGGAAGATCGTAAATACGAACGAAAACCTGTGGCTCTGGATGCAGATATTGATACCGGAAAAGTCCATATAATGGCCACGGCTCAGGATGTGTCACTTTGTGGGGCCTTTATACGAACACAAGAAACCATAGATAAAGGTGAAAATATTGCCATTCGTTTGATCAGCCAGGATGGTGAGGAGTTTGAGTTTATATCAGAAGTGGTCCGAAAAGAGCCTTCGGGTATTGGTATCCTGATTAAAAATATCAGTAGTTTTCATCAGGAGCGATTCCATAAATTTCTGGAAAAATTATAAGGCAGTGATCCGGTTTTATTATTATGGACTGATCTCATCAAATCCTGACAAAAGTAGTGTAAATTTCATTGACTTTATTTTAAAAATACCTTCAAATATTTCATAGTAGGGTGTTAGGACCACAGATAAAATAACTTAAATTAAATAGCTTGCCTTTTGGCCCATCCACTGCGTTGCACTAAAGGTCCAAACAGGCCTGCTATTGAGCCTTTAATGCACCTTGTAGATGGACCATCTGCACTATTTATGTCCAAATTTATTTCATTTGCGGTCCTTGTTTTATCATAATAATGAGTTTCAGAAGGAGAAAAAAATGAAAAAAACATTTTTTGCTGTGACATTGATTTTCATGTTTCTGATGACAGGTCTGTCTCAGGTTTCAGCACAAACCCTTGAACTGCTTACCTGGAAAGGCTATGCACCCAAGATTCTGGTGGATCAGTTTGAAAAGGAAACCGGCATCACCGTTAAGGCCACCTTTACCAATAATGAAGAGATGATTGCCAAGCTTCGTGCCACAAGGGGAGCGGGCTTTGACCTTGCCCAGCCAAGCCAGGACAGGATCTCATCGGTGCAGGAAAAATACAAGATCTATCAGCCCCTGGACTATTCAAAAATTAATGCTGCCCAGATTATTCCCTCAATGCTCAATGCCGTTAAAAAAAATACCCTGGTAGACGGTAAAAGCCATGCGGTTCCATTTTGTTGGGGAACCTCCGGCCTCATCGTCAATAAAAAAATGGCCCCGGATGCCACGGATTACAGTGCCCTTTTTGATAAAAAATACGCCGGCAGGGTCAGTTACCGCCTGAAACGCCCCACCTTGATTGCAACTGCCTTTTCCCTTGGTGATGATCCCTTTGCAAAATATGTTGATATCACTGCATACGAGGCATTGATGAGCAGGGTTCAGGATAAACTGGTGGAAGGCAAACCTCTTGTGAAGAATTACTGGGCCAATGGTGATGCCCTGCTTCAGTCCATGCGATCTGAAGAGGTGTATGTGGCCATGGCGTGGGACAACGGCGGATGGAAACTTCACCAGGAAAACCCGGACATTGATTTTGTGGCCCCTGTAAGTGGCGCCTTGGGCTGGATTGACACCTTTGCCATTCCTGCCAAGGCTAAAAATGTGGATGCAGCTTATAAATGGATCAACTTTATGTTGAAACCGGAAAATGCGGCCATCTTCACCAACATTGAAAAATGCGCCACCGCCTCTGATGGGGCAATCAAGTTAACCGATGCTGCTGTACGGAATAATTTTGAACGTTGTTTTCCCCAGAAAGACATCGACAACATCAACTGGTATCCCCCTGTACCGGCAAAGCTGGAATCCATTGAGGGTATGATCCTTGATAAAGTGAAGGCCTCCAATTAACAAGTTAAATATTTGGCCAGCACCTCAGATTCATCTGTTTGGGGCACTGGCCAAACATTCACTCTGTCAACCTGAATAGTTACTAACACGCATTATGCCCGGGTAAAAATATTTCATTTTTGGATATATTTCCATGTTTTTTCGGGTACCATTTTACTTTGATGCTCCCGTTTCCTTAACCATCCTGTTCGGACCAGCGGGGGCGGGGACAGGTTTAGGATAACTATGCACACAGATCTTTCTGTACAAAACGTTACAAAGAAATTTGAACGCTTCACCGCCGTGGACAATGTATCCTTTGAGGTGGAGCAGGGGCGATTTTTTTCCATACTGGGTCCTTCCGGGTGTGGCAAAACAACACTTTTGCGCATGATCGCCGGATTTACGGAACCCACCCATGGCATCATTGCCATCCGGGGAAACAATATGCAGGGCATCGCCCCCAATAAACGGCCAGTGAACCTTATTTTCCAGCACCTTGCCCTTTTTCCCATGATGAATGTGGCTGGAAACATTGCTTTTGGCCTGCAGCGACAGGGTTGCGCTAAGTCTGAAATTCCCAAAAAAATTGATAGTATCCTGGATCGGGTGGGACTTCCCGGATTCCAGGATAAAAATATAGACCAGCTGTCCGGAGGACAGAAGCAGCGGGTGGCCATTGCAAGGTGTCTGGTGCTGGAACCCACGGTACTGCTTCTGGATGAACCCCTGGGTGCCCTGGATTTAAAACTTCGGGACCAGATGAAGGTGGAGTTAAAAAAACTTCAGGCCGAGGTGGGTACCACCTTTGTATACATTACCCATGATCAGTCAGAAGCCCTGGTTATGTCCGATTATGTGGCCGTCATGAACAAGGGACGGTTTGAACAGGTGGATACCCCTCAGAATCTTTACAATCATCCGGTTACCCCCTTCACCGCACAGTTTGTGGGGGACAACAATGCCTGGTCCGGTACCATCACAGCAATGTCAGACACCCGGGCTACCCTGGTGACCCCCGATGGCAATACCTTTATCGTCAACACCGGTGATCGTACGTTTTCCGTAGATGCTGGAGTGGATCTTTTTTTAAGACCCGAAGCCATGGTGATCCAGCCTGACCCGGCCATGGATCAACTGAATCGGTTTGAGGTCATTGTAAAGGCCATTCTCTTTGACGGAGCCAACAGCCGACTTCTGGCCACTCCCATAAATTCGGAAAAAGAACTCATTATCGCCCTTCCCCAGAACCGACAGTTTGACCATGTCCGCCCTTTGGACAAACTTGAAATCGGGTGGCATGAGGCCTCTGGTATCTGCTTTCCGGAAAATGAGGTCCAGCCATGAAAAATCAAAGCAGGTGGTATCTTTTTTTCTTCCTTAGCCCCATTGTGCTCTGGCTTTTTCTGCTCATTGTGCTGCCTCACATTGATCTTCTGGTTATGTCTTTCCGGGTGGAAAACGATGCTGGAGACATGGTGTGGAGCTTTGGCAATTATCTCACCTTTTTTACCGAACCCATATACTGGGGCACCTTTGCCAGAACCGCAATTTACTCCATTCTTGTGACGGTACTGACCTTTGTCATTGCCCTGCCGGTGTCCTTTTACATTACCCATGTGGTGTCACCTAAATTTTCAGGCTTCCTAATGCTGTTACTGCTTTTGCCCTTCTGGGTCAGTGAACTCGTAAGGGTCTATGGCTGGATGATTCTGTTAAGAGAAAGTGGAGTGGTTAATCATTTTCTGGTGCAGTTGGGGATTTTGAATAAACCTGTGGAGATGCTGTACAACGATGCCACCATGATTCTGGGGCTGGTTTACACCTCCATGCTTTTTATGGTGGTACCCCTGATATCTGTGCTGGAAAGCCTTGACAAGGCCTTTATTGAAGCTGCCTTTGATCTTGGGGCCAACATGGGGACTGTTCTTGTGAGAATTATCATCCCCCATGCCATGCCCGGTATTGTGTCCGGGTCCATTGTGGTGTTCATGCTCACCCTTGGCAATTATCTCACCCCCAATCTAATGGGGGGAAAGAACTCCCTGTGGTTTACCGAGCAGATATATAACCAGTTCATTGCAAGCTTTAACTGGAACCAGGGCAGTGCATTTGGTTTTCTGCTTCTGCTTCTCTCCTCTATTATCATCTGGGTGGGCCTGAAACTTTCGGGTCAAACCCTGGGTAAGGTGGTGAAATGATACGAACCCTTCCCAATTCAAAGGCATATTCCTTTTCCTTTACCCTCTATGTGGTATTATATTTTGTTTTCCTTTTTGCCCCCCTTGCAGTGACGTCCATCCTGGCATTCAATGACTCCCAGTTTCCAGCGCTGCCCTGGAACGGATTTTCTCTTGACTGGTTTTTTGCAGACACCTCCTCCCGGGTGGGGATTTTTCATGATCGTATGAATCTTGACAGCATCTGGGTCAGTGCTCAGACCGCCTTTTTTGTATCTATTCTGGCAACCTCCGTGGGTACACTCGGGGCCTTTTTGTTTGAGCAGGAAAGCTTTAAGTTCAAGCAGCTTCTTTATTTTATCATGCTGCTGCCTCTGGTGATTCCTGGAGTAATTCTTGGCATTTCCATTCTTCTTTTTTCCAATACATTAGGGATGTTTTTTGAATCAAGTTTTAATCTGGATGTGGGCTTGTTCCGGCCGGGGTTCTGGCTGGTTGTGCTTGGCCAGTTTTCCTTTATTACTACCTTTGTTGTTCTGGTGGTATCAGCCCGGTTAAAAAAATTTGACAGAACCTTGGAAGAAGCCGCCTTGAACCTTGGGGCCAACCGGCTGGAGGTGATATGGTTTGTTACCTTGAAATTTTTACGTCCGGCCATTGTGGGAGCAGGGGCAGTGTCCTTTCTCATGTCCTTTGAAAATTTCAATACAACCCTTTTTCTGGTGGGGTCCCAACCCACATTGCCCATTAATCTTTACCTTCAGGTGCGGGATGGCAGCACCCCGGTGATCAATGCGGTGTCTTTTCTTCTGATTCTTGGTACTTCAATTCTGGCAGTTGTGAATCTTTATTTGAGCAATAAAAATAAATAAATTTGGTGTCCATCATATCAACTCCAAAGCACTTTACACTTTTGGAGCAATATTTCCTGAAAATTGAAATTATTGCTCCAAGAAGTGTAAGTTGGCCGATGACAAATGTCATAACCTGAACGGTATTTGTATGGATCTCAATGCGAATAATTCCCTGTTATATCAACGCCCCCATGACTTAATTAAATTTCATTCCAAACTTTATTTATGATAATAAAAAAACTTTACCAGCTATTTTTTGTAAATCTCATTCAAAAAAAGTTTGACAACATTATACTTTTTGTAGTTAGATACTCATCATTCCATCATAATTGAAATTTACCTTGTAAACTGAGATCTCGATTAACGAAAATGGAGAAAAATAGCCAAGGCAAAAAAATAAATTTTTGAAATGCTTCCTTAACTTCTCAGGTTACACTTTTCAGTGCCATATTTCTGTTTTGCGGGGTCTTCTTTTCCCCAAGAATCAAGTACCATTACATCATATTTAGAATCCTTTTTTTTGTTATTTTCTCCTGATTGAGTGCTCAGTCTTTTGTATTAAAAACACCATTTGGGTGCATGGTTAAAACGTGTTGGCGTATGGGATAGACATGAAAATGTGTATTTTTTCTGTCTGAGGCATATCAACACACTTCACATGTTAACGGATTAATGAGGGAAAAAAAATGAGTAATCTTTACGACGATGCTTATCAACAATCGATTAGTAATCCTGACGAATTCTGGGGTAAAGCTGCGGAAGATATCCATTGGTACAAAAAATGGGACAAGGTACTCGATGACAGTGATAAGCCCATGTATCGTTGGTTTACAGGTGGTGAGATGAATACCTGTTACAACGCCCTCGATCTCCATGTTGAAAGAGGCAGAGGCGATAAGCTTGCAATTATCTATGACAGTCCGGTAACAAACACCATTAAAAAATACACCTACAGTGCATTAAGAGATGAAGTTGCGAAATTCGCAGGTATTCTTGCAGCCCAGGGTGTTGTCAAGGGGGATCGGGTTATCATCTACATGCCCATGATTCCCGAAGCCGCCATTGCGATGCTTGCCTGTGCAAGAATCGGGGCCATTCATTCTGTGGTGTTTGGTGGCTTTGCCGCCAATGAACTGGCCACCCGTATTGAAGATGCCAAACCCAAGGTCATTGTGTCGGCCTCCTGCGGCATTGAAGTTGCCCGGGTAATAAAATATAAACCCCTGTTGGACCAGGCCATTGAGTTATCTTCGTCTAAACCCGGCAAATGTATTATTTATCAGCGTCCACAGGAAATCGCCTCCATGATTGATGGTCGGGATATTGACTGGGTTGCGGCCATGAAGGATGCAACGCCCGTTGACTGTGTACCAGTGGCGGCAACGGATCCGCTGTATATTCTTTACACCTCCGGCACCACCGGTCAGCCCAAGGGTGTTGTCCGGGACAATGGCGGTCATGCCGTGGCATTAAAGTGGACCATGAAGGCCATTTATGACATTGATGAAGACGATGTCTGGTGGGCCGCCTCTGATGTTGGCTGGGTAGTGGGTCATTCTTACATCGTGTATGCCCCTCTTTTTAAAGGCTGTACCACGATTTTCTTTGAAGGCAAACCCGTGGGTACCCCTGATGCTGGTGTATTCTGGCGAGTTATCTCAGAGCATAAAGTTAAATGCATGTTTACGGCACCCACCGCATACCGTGCCATTAAACGTGAAGATTCTGAAGGAAAACTAATCAAGAACTATGATCTGTCCTGCTTTAAGATTTTATTCCTGGCCGGTGAACGCTCTGATTCAGATACCATCCAATGGTCTGAAAGACATTTAAAGGTACCGGTCATTGACCACTGGTGGCAGACAGAAACCGGGTGGGCCATTGCCGCCAACTGCATGGGCCTTCATCATTTTCCCGTTAAATATGGTTCCCCCACCAAGGCGGTGCCGGGCTGGGATGTGCAGGTGGTGGATGAGTCCTGTAAACAGATGCCTTCAGGTGATATCGGTGCACTTGTTGTTAAACTTCCCCTGCCTCCCGGGACCCTGCCCACTCTCTGGCAGAACGATAAGCGGTATGTCGAAGCATATCTTGAAGAATTTCCCGGATATTATAAAACAGCCGATGCCGGTGTGATTGATGAAGACGGTTATATCTATGTCATGGCCAGAACAGATGATATCATCAACGTGGCCGGTCACCGTTTGTCCACGGGAGCCATGGAAGAGGTTTTGTCAGATCATCCAGATGTTGCCGAATGTGCTGTTTTAGGCGTTGAAGACAAACTTAAAGGGCAGGTCCCGGTGGGCTTTCTGGTGCTGAATGCAGGCGTTACAAAAGATGAGGCGGAAATTGTTAAAGACGTTATCAAGATGGTGCGCGATCGCATTGGGCCGGTTGCTGCCTTTAAGATGGCCACCGTTGTTAAACGGCTTCCCAAAACCCGTTCCGGTAAAATTTTGAGGGGTACCATTCAGAAAATCGCAGATCAGAAAGAGTACAAAGTTCCTGCGACCATTGATGATCCTTCAATCCTGGGTGAAATGGAAGAATCTTTGATTAAAATTGGTTTGGGTAAGGGCAGAAAGTAGGTAGGTAGATTGTAGACCCATTATATGATCCACCAGGGATAAACTGGTGGATCATAATACCCAATGGTGAAAAAGAATATAACCGCCAACGAACAATGGGTCGTAGACTCGGAGCCAAATGGCATTATACCGCCGCCCCCCCGACGGGCAATGGACCCGGACCGGAACTGTAGACAGCTCAATTGTCCGGTTCCTATTGCCCATCGGGGGGGGGCGGCTCTGCTGAAGTTGCCTTGAAGGCTGCCTTTTCATATAAAATGATTATGGCATAAGGGGATGCCCCATGAGCAGACGATTTTTGGGGGTGATGGTATCGGGAATTTTTGCGGTGGTGATCTCGTACCCCCGGGACTGAAGATTCATGGCCCGCACGGCATCCACGGCCAGGGTGGCTTCCATCCAGTTGGTTAGATTCCCCGTGGGGCAGGTTTTAAGATTATGGCAGCAGGGAAGCACTGCCACACGGGCATGACCTCCAACGGCCTTGTCAATGACCACATCTGTTAAAGCACCACAGGCATGGGCTGACACCACCACATCCTCTGAAAAAATGATTACATCCTGGATTTCCATTTCTTTAAAGTGAATTTTTCCCAAAAGCCGGGGCCACTGTGCCACCAGGGCCTGGGAGAGTTTTTGTGCGTTGTCCGGCAGTTTTCTGTCAACGCACAGGGCATTATCCGAGCTGGCATCCAGGATCAGCATGATGTGGGCCAGCAACCCATGACCACAGGCAAGGTCCACCACCCGACCTCCCTTATATCTGCGTCGTACCCTTTTAGCGGTTTCCCATGCCTCGTACAACTCCTTCCGGGGCAGGGTACCTGCCCGGCACACGCTCCGGGCGATGGCATCAAACAGGGTCTTTCCGTTGAAAAGGGGTTCATGCTGTGGCATCAGGCGGTTTTTACTGGACGGCTTCATTTTTCGGTATCACCTTGAAGTGTTCCGGAGCTGAGAATCTCCTTCACCCGGCCCACCACCCCGGATTCCAGACGAACCTTGATGCCATGGGGGTGGGTGCTGGATTTGGTGAGAAGATCCTTGACCACGCCCTGGGTAAGTTCTCCGGTGCGCTGGTGTTCTTTTTTCACCACTTTAACCGTTATTCCTTTGCGGATATCTGCTCTTTTTTGTCCATTCATTTTCTTCGTTTCCATTTATTGTTGGTTCATAAGTCCATGAAGGTTCTTAAACACATTTAACAAACTCCCTTGATTTCAGCAAATTATTTTGTGCAATGATACTTTTGTGGATATCAATGAAAATAATTCCTTGCTTGACAAGATACCGGTGGTTATTTAGGCTTGCCTATTTGATTATATTTTGTAACTGAACATAAGGAAATTACTAAAACTATCATGGCAGATTCGACAACTTGCATTCCCTGGCAGGATGGAAAAGAATGGCAGGCGTTAACTCTATCTTTTGATACCATCAAAAAAGTTAATCATATTGCCTTTGACCCTTTGTATCAACGTGCAGAGGCAATTCGGAAATTATTTGAAAGCCTATCCCAACCCATGGATGATCTGTGTGCAGTCACCTGCATTAATTGTCAAGATATCTGCTGCAAAAAAGCCACCATCTGGTTTGATTTCAAGGATCTGCTTTACCTTTATTTTGCCTTTGACAGACTTCCCCATGCACAAATTTCCAAAAACAAAGACCACACCGGCCATTGCCAATGTTGTAATTTTTCAACCAAAGGGTGTCTCCTGTCCCGCCTGGAACGCCCCTTTGTGTGTACCTGGTATCTTTGCCCGGATCAAAAGCATGCCCTCATGTCCGGGAATGAAGATAAGGGCTTGGTTTTTACGGAAACAATAAACCGAATCAAAGGATTGAGAACAGAGATGGAAGCCCGGTTTTGTTGGCTATCTGCTGGCTATATTCCGGGGACACCATACTGATCTCCATGTAAGCATGGGCTATATTCCGGGGACACCATACTGATCTCCATGTAAGCATGAAAAATTCTGATTTTACCGGATTGGGGGGAGGATATATCCTTAATGAGGCTAAAGTTCTAAAAATTGGGCTTTGTCACAACATGGAGCATTTTGGGGAGGGGTCAGGCTTTCGTTATTGGCATTATCGTTGGTTTTGGCGTATGCACAGGCTGTGAAAAGATAACGCCAATAACACAAGCCTGACCCCGTTGGCCCACCAATTGTGACAGGTGGCCCAAATTGTGACCAATCCTCATTTTTTGAAATAGAATAAGATATTAAAAATAATTAAAAGACTGAAAATATTAAGTAAATATTCGGCTTGGGATTGAAATATTAATTTTCTGGTGCCATGTCTTTGTCAGAATATGCATCAATATATTCTTCGGGAAAGTGGGTGCCCCGATAAAGTTCAAGGGCCTGGGGCAGTATGTTCAGAAATGCCTCCACCACCTGTGAATCAAAATGGCTTTCCTGCTCTTTTTTAAGGATACTGATGGCCTTGGACAGGGGCATGGGTTTTGAGGTCAATGTTTTGTTACCATCGTACTTGGGGTAGTCCCTGGGAGAGGTCAGGGCATCAAAAACATCCGCCACTGCCAGAATTTTTGACCCAAGGGGCAGTTCATCGCCTTTCAAGGCTTCAGGATACCCCTTCCCATTGATTTTCTCGTGGTGGTAGGCGGCAATAGCAGGTACGGTTTTAAGGGCTTCCGGAAAATGAAATTTTTCCAGAATGGTCTTTGTTTTTGCCGGATGAATATTCATTTCAGCCCGTTCTTCGGGGGTAAATGGGCCATTTTTCAGCAAGATACTGTCCCTGATGGCGATCTTGCCGATGTCATGCAGAAGGGCAGCATACTTGATGATTTCCTGCTCTCCTTTTTTAAGGTTCATGCCTTTGGCGATGAGCAGGGCATATTCGGTGACACGCAGTGAATGACCTGCTGTCAGGGGGTGCCTTGCGTCCACGGTGGCCGACAGCGTACGAACGGAGCTTTCAAAGGAAAGCTCCAGCTCATCCATGAGAAAAGAGTTCTCAAGGGCGATGGCCACCTGGGAAATAAGCCCTTTTAACAGGCTTTCATCATCTTTATCAAAGTACCCGTCATTGACCTTGTTGATGACCTGGATGATGCCGATTCGTTTGCCTGAGCGGTTGAGGATGGGCATGCAGAGCATGGATTTGGTTCGAAAGTTATATTTGATGTCGAATTTCCGGCTGAAGTAGGGCAGGTCCCAGGCATCTTTTACATTAATTATTTCTCCTGTTTCTGCAACCTTACCGCAGATCCCCTTTCCAAGGGGAAGGCGGATCTCTTCGATCTGTTCCGCCGCCTTGGTCCATACCTCCTGATTTTCTTCATCAATGATATAAAGACTGGTGCGTTCGGCCTTCATGGCTTCACTTAATTTGTGGATGATCAGCGGAAAGAGGGTATCAAAATCCAGTTCTGAATTCAGATCTTCAGATACGGCCAGGTGGGTTGATAATTTTTCATTGAGAATTTTATGCCGTTCCAGCAGGCGTTTGTTTTCCGCCTGGACGTTGCCAAGAATAATGGCGGCCAGGAGAAGGAAGGATGCCCAGGCAATGATGTTTAAAAAGATATTAAGTTGGGTTTTTTCAAAGTAGAAAGATTCCGGAGACAGGAAAACAAAAATAATTACCCACAAAATACACAATATGGCACCATAGATGGTGCTTTTTTTACCAAGATAATAAGAGGCAAGCAGGATGGGAATATAATAAAAATTCAGGAATGCCAGCTTGTAGGGAATAAAATAATTGATAAGACTCACACTTAAGAGCACCGTTAATACAAATATGGATTCAAAATTTGTGGCGAGATATTGCCTTGTTCCTGTTACCATTATATCTGATCCTCCCATTTTATTCGTTGGAATTGAAGTCTCGTTTATTTTTTAAAATTTCCACGGGGATTTTTTATGAATGTTTAAACGCAGAACAGCTTCCGGGAAACGGGTGTGCTTACCGTTAAATAATGCATAAAAAATATCAATAAAGCAAGCCCGATCCTAACGGCAGCTGTGAGAACAAAAAGACCCATGGTAAAAGTTGGGCTTGGTCACAACATGGGCCATTTTGAGGTGGGTTCAGGCTTGCGTTATTGGCATTATCGTTGGTTTTGGGGTTTGCGCGAGCTACGGGCTGTGGTCAATAACGTTAATACCACAAGCCTGACCCCGTTGACCCGCCAACGATGACGGCTGGCCCATGTTGTGATCAAGTCCTAAAAATTAAAGGACAGGTATTGATGTGCGGAATGGTTCGCGATGATTGAGATGGTGGATATGGGCAAGGAGGTTTTGGGTGCTGGGTTTTACCGGTAACTGTTGTGGGCAGAGCCGGATCAGAGTACGGTCCGGGACCATTGCCCGTCGGGGGCGGCGCGGTATAATACCATTTGGCTCCGCGTCTACGACCCTATATTTGTTGTGTCCGACAGGATATGACCGTTATTAGAAATATGTGACAGGTAGCATATTGCCATGTGGGTTGATATGGTTGTTAAAGAAGAATTATAACGGGCCTGACCCCCTAAAAGCGGGTTCAGGCCTGGCATAAAAACGGTCTTTTCCCCCTGATCATGCGAGGGGAGCCGTTACTTTGCGATAATGTCTGATTCGAGTTTGCCTGCAATTTCAAGCGCGCTGTTCAATGCATCGTTGATGGTGAACAGCTGAATTTTAAGGGTTTTTAAAGATGCCGGTGTTGCGGAGATGGTGCTGGCGCTGGATAATACCTTGGATAATTCCTTTGATTTTTCAGAAAAACCAATGAGTTTTTTACTGAACTCGTCTATTTCAGCTGCCCATTTCTGCCGCTCATCCTGGGAAAATTCAATGGGGGCATTTCCAGTGCCGTTGATCAAATCATCTATTTGATAGTCTTCTGGATTGGCTATGATTTCATACATAATTTTCTCCTTGCCCGGGGGCTTTTTTTAGGATAACTGTTAACAACTCCGCTCAATAACATCACGATTTTATTCGTTTAAATCTCTCAAGTCAAGGCCGAATATCTGGTATGCAAATTCTCATTTTGGAATTGTCGTATCAAGGAGAAAGGCGCAATTTTGGGGGGTGCATTCTTTTTTTCCCGTTTTGTCCAGCAAGTCTGACCAGTGGCCCATGGTGTGACCAAGCCCAAAAAGCAAAAGGGGAACCCGGGCGCAATGCCCAGGTACCCCTGAAAGATCAGATATCGGTTTTTCCCGATGGCAGAATATCGGAAAACTGATATTCCTCCACCTTTTTACCAAGGCTTAGTTCAAACTCGGTTTCACCCCATTGTTCAATGGTGAGAAACCGGGTGCCGTCATCATCTTCGTAGCACCACTGAAGCATTTCCCTGCCCTGTTCTGCTCCGTCAGCATGGAAATGCCCGCCCCCGGTTTCTTCCAGGTAAAAAACTTCACCTTCAAAGGGAAGGGTTTCCGGAGGGTCTTCCCCGTTTTTCAATTGGGTGATGATGCGCTGGTCCAGCTTTCGCAACGGTACCTTTCGGCTGATGGACCAGAACATCTCATCATCGTTTTCCATTTCCAGAAAAAGGGTATCATCGTGGCTTTGGAGCTGCCATTCGTAGGTGATGTCATTGTCGCCCCAGTCGTATGTGTTGACGGCCAGCACCTCCCAGGTCTTCATGTCATAATCCAGGTAGTACCCTTTTTTAAGGGTATCCAGGGTGAGACCGGAAAGGGGATCAGGCCCCTTGTCCGTCTTTTTCTTCTTAAAAAAATCCATTATGCCCATGGTGAATTAAAGGGATCAGGAGATCCCCATCCTTTTTTTAAGTTCAAGAAGGCTTTCCGAAGCACTTGCCGTTTCTGCACCCCCCAGGGCCGCATCAATCTCGGAGTCTATGGAACCACCGGCATTGGCCACTTCACCATATGCCTGGGCCAGGGACTCATCTTCTTCCACACGGGCTTTCATTTTTTCCAGCATGCCGATGGTGGAGGATGAATCAATGTTGGCCAGTTGGGCATTGATTTTCTTGGTGGAGGATGCGGTTCTGGACCGGGCCTTCAGGGTGATCAGATCATTTTCGTAGGTGGTGATGGTGGATTTAAGCTTGTTCACCTTGGATTGCAGATCATTGGCCCTTGTTTCGTGGGCCGTGGCTTCCTTGTCCAGTCTCTGGGCATCGGCGGCGTTTTCTTCCTTGCGGTTCAAGGCTTCCGTGGCCAGACGTTCTGCCTCGGCAGGGTCCATCTGATTGCTCTGCATTTTCTGCAAAAGCAGCATGGCTTTTCTTTCATAGTCCGAAGCCAGATGTTTTTTCTTTTCCGCCTCTTTTCTGGTGCGAATGGCAATGCCCTTTACTTCGGCAAGGCCCTGCATGGCCATGGTAAGATCCTTTTTCAGATCCCTTATCCCCTGTTCCGTCATTTTGATGGGGTCTTCCATTTTATCCACAATGGCATGGGCGTTGGACTCGCCAACTTTAAACAGTCTTTTAAAAAATGACATGGTCTATCTCCTTAGATCTCTTATCTTTTTGATTTCAATTATTAATGGTTATACGTATTCCAGAAGTTCTGCGCCATACTCGGAAAGGGCCAGGGTCAGGGCGTGGATGGAGCCTTCCAGTTCGTTGCGGTCAAGGTTTTCCAGCTGCAGAGTATCCCTGAAAATAATGTATTGTTCATCTGCGTCCAGCACAAAAGCCCCATGGACCACTTCTCTATTGAGCTGCAGCAGTCTTTTATATAACTCTTGTGTTTTTGCAGGTACCTTCATGATTACCTGTTCCAGCACCACAATGGGCGCTTCACAGTCAATGATAAGATTCTTAATGCCGTTTTCCTCATCTTCCACCACTACAAGTTCTTCTGCAGCATCCTCCTTGATGATGGAGACGGACATTTCCTGAAGGAATTCTTTGATAAGGTTAAATTTGTCTTCCATTGGATTCTCCCTTTTTGCTTAACGGTTCATATAAAAAAGCAGCCTCTGGGTACATGGTATTTGCTTACATTGTTTTTTTAAATTTTTGTCATGCAGGGATGTCTGTCATGGTATTTGCTGGGACTGGGTACTGGGATTACCCTTTTATCAGCTGATTGCCGGTCTGTCCCAGGAAATCACCATTAAAAAATCACTTGCCTTTAAAATATTATCCTTGTCAGGATTTGCCGTCATGGTTCTACCCGATGAATCTTCAATGCCGATGCAGATGATATTGTGTTTTTCCTTCAGCTCAAACATGACCTCTAAAAAAGATTTTCCAACAAGATAATGCGGGCATTTTACTTTGTAAAGGTCATGGCCGTACCTGTTGCTCACCAGCTCACTGACCAGGCGGGTGATGCCGTGGTCCAGAGCCGCCTGAACCAGAAGGTTAGTGGAAATTTCTCCGGCAACAATGATCTCATCGGCCTTTGCCAGCCTGCAATGCTCCATGTTGGACGGGTCCATGAGTTCAACACAGGTATAAAGATCCGGAAAATGGGTTTTCAGGGTCATGGTATCAAGAATGGCTTTGGCATCCCTTGCATAGGTGTCAAGGGTATCGTCGGACAGCACAATGGCTGCCGATGCCGATGTTGCATTGGCTTTATCAAGGGTTTCCTGAGTCACCTGTCCTTTAATGAACACAAGTTGATCTCCCTGTTCCAGGATCTCTTTTACATCGGCAATCACCACAATGGGAATATTGCTGCACTTGGGGTCTGCCTTCATTTCCAGAAGGATGGTTTTTCCCCTGAAATTCCATCCGCAGATGATGAAATGATTCACAATACGGGTCTGCTTCATGCCTCTTTTCTCCAATAGTCTGTTTTCAATTAAAATACCAGCAAGGGTGGCAGTTACAAACCCCAGAAGGCCAATGCCACTCAGCATGACAAGGATGGCAACCATTCGTCCCCCCAGGCTTGCCGGAGAAATATCGCCATACCCCACGGTGGTCATGGTGACAATGGACCACCACATGGCATCAAAAAAACCAAGGTTGTCTTCAAGGTAACAAAGCATGGTGCTTCCCCCCAGAAGGACAATCACAAGGACAATAAGTGCCCGGTGCATATTGTGACGCTGCAGCAGTGTTAAAACTTTTTTAAGGGCCATGATGACATGAAGCATTGGCAGGAATTCTCCTTGAAAATCAATGGGCCCGGTGATAAAGTATCCGGTTTGTAGAAACCCCTTTTTGTCCCCATAGGGATAGCTTGAGCCGACCATGGCTTTAAATAACTCAATTTGTCAACTTTGGCTGGAGGCGGGCCTGCATTATTGCTTTTTTTACCTGTTCGATGCAACACTTTATGATAAAAGACACAATAAAACAAGCCCGACCCTTTTGACCTGCCAAATTATGACAGGTGGCCGATCTTGTGATCAAGCCCGATCACCACATTGAGTAAATAACTTGAAATGAGTGAGTAAAAAAGATGGAAGTAAAAACAAAAGATTTCTGGCAGGATCATTCTTTAGAATACCTTGAACTGGCATTTAAACACGAATATCAGGAACGGGTCACCCATGCCGATGGCTATGGAAAACGCACCGGGGAGTGCGGGGATACGGTGGAATTTTTTATCATGGCAACGGACGGTGAGATCACCTCCATTTCCTATGATATTAACGGTTGCATTAACACCAATGCCTGCGCCAATGCCGTTATTGTCCTGGCAGAGGGAAAAAAAATGGAAGAGCTGTGGAATATCACCCACGAAGACGTATCTGCTCTTTTAAAAACCCTTCCTGCCCATGAGGAGCATTGCGCCCAGCTGGCCGTGGGTGCTTTTTATCTTGCCCTGAGAGATCTTGAAAAAAAGCAGGCATCTGAACCCCATCACCACTAAATCCATTCAATGCTGTCCAGATCATAGGTCAGGTTCACCCGGGTTCCGGGAAGCAGTTGTTGCCGGAGCACCTCATCCCGGGTCAGGCGGATGGTGAAATCCAGATCATTGATGCGGATGGTCACAATGATCTGTCCATGGTTTTTATCTCCCAGGAGCCGCAGTATTTTTCCTTGTATTCTTCCGGAGGCTGTGGATGCTGTTGTTGTGGGATTGTCTGCAGCATGGAGGTGCATGTGATGGGCATCCAGCACGGCAGATGCATTTTTTCGGGGTGGGGGGGATACCCGGATGGGCTGATGGGTCTGGCTGGTTTGAATGGTATGAAAAAATCCCTGGCCATCCCGCACAAAAGGACCTGGAATGATATTTTTTGACCCTGCCTGAAAAATTTTTCCCTGGTACAGCTGAAACAGGTTGTCACAGGAACCCTGGAGCCACTCCCGATCATGGCTGGCAATGACAATGGTGGTTCCCCAGGTCTTTCTGGCATAAAGGGCCGCCCGCCGGATCAGGGTGGCACTGTGTACATCCACACTGGCCGTGGGTTCGTCCAGCAAAAGTACCCGGGGTTTTAAAATAAGTCGGGCAGCCATGGCAACCCGCTGGGCTTCACCACCGGAGAGTTCGTAGTCCATGCGGTGGGCAAATGCGTCAAAGGAAAGTCCCACCTCTTCCATCACCGATTTTACCTGTTCCCGGACCGCCGGGTCCTTTACCCCATGGGCCTTTCCCCTGATTTTTAATCCATGGGTGATGTTGTCATGCACTGAACGCTTTAAAAGATATGGGGTCTGGGTTAAAAGGGTTACATTGAATCGCACCCCGGATGAAAAAGGCAGCTCCGGTTTTCCCAGGAATAAAATTTCCCCCTGGACCGGTGGTACTACAAATGCCAGCAGTTTTAAAAGGGTACTCTTGCCGCTGCCGTTGGGTCCCATAAGCCCGGTGATGGAGCCGGGGGCAATGGACAGCTCGGGGATATCCAGTGCGATTTTACCATTGTATGACTGGCGGATGTTTTTGAGTATGTATATGGAGGTATTGGTCATTTTTGGCTGGAGAGCCTCATCGTTTTCTCAGAAAAAACAGGGAAATATTCACGGCAAAGGCAATGGTCACCAGCACAAGGCCCAGGGCAATGCCGTTGGCAAACATGCCCTTGCCGGTTTCAAGGGCAATGGCCGTGGTGATGGTTCTTGTGTGCCATTTGATATTGCCCCCCACCATCATGGAGATTCCCACTTCGGTCATTACCCTGCCATAGGCCGTCACTAGTGCCGCCACAATGCCATAGCGTACCTCCCACATGCAGGTAAGCATGATGTCTTTTTTCCCGGCCCCCAGGGACATCAGGGTCAGTTTCAGCTGGGTGTCAATGGTTTCCACCGCCGATGCGGTGAGGGCCGTGATGATGGGAAAGGCCAGAATGGCCTGGCCCATGGCAATGCCTGAAAGGGTAAACAAAAGGTTTAGATTTCCCAGGGGCCCCTGGCTTGAGATCAGAGCGTAAATCATAAGGCCAATGAACACGGTGGGAAGCGCCAGCAGGGTATCTAAAAGGGTTCGCACGCCCCGCTTCCATTTAAAGTCAAAATATCCCAGTACAAACCCGCAGGGAAGACCTGCCACCACACTGAACAGCATGGAGATGGAAGAGACTTTAACGGTTGCAGAAACCGCTGACCAGGTGGCACTGTCACCGGTGGTCAGCAGTTGCAGGGCAGTGAAAACCCCTTGAATGATAAAATCCATATCCTTATTTTGCGTTGGGGATAAATAATTTCTTATCCAGGAGACGGAAATTTTTGATCAGGGTCTGGGCACTTTCTCCAGCCATCCAGTTGGAAAATTCCATGGCAAGGTCATATTTTGCATTGGGGCAGTTTTCCGGATTCAGAGTAAGGACACTGTACTGGTTGAGCAGAATTGAATCCCCTTCCACCAGAACGACAAGAGGGGCGTTTCCGTCTTTCTGGGACTGATATTTAATATAGGTGCCCCGGTCTGTCATGGTGTAGGCGTTTCTTTCTTCGCATACGTTGATGGTGGCAAGCATGCCCTGGCCGGTCTGAATGTACCAGGCCTCTTTCTCCGGAAGAGCCTTACCTGTCTGTTTCCAGAGAATCTTTTCTTTTTTGTTCGTGCCTGAATCATCCCCCCGGCTGGCAAAGGCGGCGCTGGCATCCCGAATAACATTCAGGGCTTCAGCAACTGTTTTTCCCTTGACGCCTGCCGGATCATCTGCAGGGCCGATGATGACAAAATCGTTGTACATGATTTCCCTGCGGTCCTTGCCAAACCCCTCTTTAATGAATTTTTTCTCGGCACCCGGGGCGTGGACCAGGAGCACATCCACATCACATTTGGAACCAAGCTTCAGGGCCTTTCCCGTTCCGGTAGCAGTCCACTTCATGTCAATGCCGGTTTCCGTGGTGAAATGGGGAATAAGGTAATCAAGAAGACCGGTATTGTCGGTGCTTGTGGTGGTGGCCATCATCAGGGATTTTTCTGCGGCAAGGGCAACGCCTGTGATGGTCATCAGACAAAATATAATGGCCAGGGTGATCGTTAATCTTTTTTTCATGTTATGACTCCTTGTAATTAATTTGAAGCGTTTTTGTTCTAATTCAGTAGTTTTCAGCAGCATGTTGTGAGTAAGCCCTTGAATGGCCCGAAGCAGGTACTATCTATCCCCTCCCGGGTAATGTCAAGGGGGGACAAAACCGGGCAATCAAGTATCTGTTAAAAATAAACGTGTACATATCTTTTAAGCTAAAACCGCCATTGAAGTCAATGACGTTGGATTTTTTGGCCTGGAATAAAAAAATAAATAACTGTAAATTACCCTGGATTACAATTTTTTACCAAAGAAAGAGATGTGAGTTCAGCAGCTGTTTTCAGGTTTATGAGTTTTATCTTACGATCTGTTACAATGCCATAGGTAAAAAGTCCGTTCCGGGGATAGGAAAGGGACCCGGGATTTAGAAAGAAAGTATTTTCAATATTTTCCAGGGCAGCCAGATGGGTATGTCCCTGGATAACCAGGTCTACCCCGGACGGAATGGAACCGGGATTACGATGACCATGGTGAAGAAAAATTTTCAGACCCATGAATTCGAAATTAAGAGTATTAACCTGACCGGGATAAAAGGATGGTTCATCACAGTTTCCCTGGACATAATAGACCTGGTTTTTGATTTTTCCCAGGTCGTCTCTGATGTGACGGGGTTGAAAATCCGGGGAATTCCAATGTCCATATCGGGTGTCAAAGAGGTCACCGGCCACCACCAGGGTATCCTCTGGTTCGAGAAGGGATTTTAAGGCCATCCATGTACCGTAACTGCCATGGACATCGGCGGTGATGATAAGTTTTGGCATTGTATTATCGATCCTTTAAGAAAAGAGCATGGTATTCATCTTCGGAAAAATGTTTTTTTAAAAGGCGATGGATGAGATCATAAATTTCAGACAGCTCCATGTCATCCAGGCGTGGGACAAAGTGGGACATGAATGTGTCTTCGGAAAACTTTTGAAGATAAAACATGATGGTTTCCTCATCGGTTTTCCGGTTCATGCCAAAGGCTCCCAGGCCTTTGTAACGGTGGATGAAGTCATGGGTTTCTTTTTTGGGGGAAATATCCTTCCGGGACGGAGGAGTTGATTTTATTTGAGTCATTTTTTTGTTCCAGTTTTTTTAAAAAAGAAGGTGCTGGGTTTTGGGTACTGGGTACTGGGTGTTAACAGCAACTACTTTTTCATTATTCGTTGTGGCAGGCGGTTACTGCCATGTGGGTTTTTTATAAGAAACTTCGTCCAACAGACTGCAATGATAGAGTTTCAATTTTCGTTGTGGCTGGTAATCACAGCCATGTGGGGTTATATGAAAATACCAACAGCAGACCGCCGACGGCCCGGTGCCGAATCGGGTGTCCGTCGGGGGCGGTATAATACTGTTTTTATCATTTACTGTGCCACCAATGTCATTAATATTGGATTGTATACCATAAAAATGAGGAAAATTCACTGGATAAAAGATGTACAAACGCATGCTTAACGTGTATCCATCAATAATCCGGGTTTGATAACAGCGTCGCCCACCTTGGGTCGGGGTCAGGCTTGGCCCGCCAACGGTGACGGGTGGTCGATGTTGTGACCAAATCCAACAATTCACTTTTGAGTGCTGGATAAAAATATCGGGCTTGGTCATAATATGGGCCAGCCGTCATAGAGGAAACAGACAAATGCAATTTCATTATTTCAGGGCAGGGGACAATCAATTACTGCGTTATGGCATGGCACAGTCCCCCCATGGTGGCCCTAGGGGCTGTCTCTTGTTTTTGAACGGGCGGTCGGAGTTCATGGAAAAGTATGAGCATGTGGTGGATCAGCTGGTATCCCGGGGATTTCTTGTGGTCAGCCTGGACTGGCGGGGGCAGGGACTTTCCGTGCGGGAACTTGAAAACAGAGACAAAGGGTATGTTGCTTCCTTTCAATATTACCTGAATGACCTGGCACTTTTTTTTATGAAAGTGATAAGACCACTTGGCTTATCTGTCACGATCCTTGCACATTCCATGGGGGGACACATTGCCCTGAGATCCATGGCCCGCCAGGAGATTCATGTAAAAAAGGCCATTTTGCTTTCTCCCATGGTGGATATTGTCACCGTACCCATTCCCCGGCTCATAGCCGGTGTGCTGGCCCGGCAGATGGTCAAATGGGGTAAGGAAGAATCATATGTCCCTGGAAGTGGGGATTATGATTCACATGAAGTGCGCTTTAAAAATAACCCTCTGACCCATGATCAAAATGGGTTCTGGAGGGAGCATCGGTGCATTGAAAAAAATCGTGATCTGGCCCTGGGGGGTGTAACTTGGGGGTGGCTCAACGCTGCCTTTGATTCCATTGATGCCCTGGCAAAAACCGATGTACCACCACGGATCATTTCGCAGGTTTTGCTTCTGTCCGCCGCACAGGACCGGGTAGTCGACTGTAAGGCCCAGGAAAAGTTATGTCAACGCCTGTTCCGGGGAACCTTTGTATCCGTTCCCCGTGCCCGGCATGAAATTCTCAACGAATCAGAAGACGTACTGGCATTTTTCTGGAAGCACTTTGACCGGTTTACCGCATGAACCCGTCCCAGGGTGGCCGATGTTGTTACCGTCCCCATACACTCCTGAACAGGTGAATCTGTGCACCGCCAGGCAGTGAGCTGACCAGCCTGAATATTTGCCCTTTTCCAGTTTTACAGGTTGACGTGCATGATCTGGTTCCTGCCGGCGGTTTTAGCTTCATACATTTTTTTATCTGTGGCTTCAATGAACTCCCGGATGGATAATGTGGCATCGGGCTGGATGGTTACCCCGCCCATACTGACAGTGATGCGGCCGTTGATCTGAGAGGAACGGTGTTCTATGGCAAGATCGTTTATGTTGTCTGCAATATGCTGGCAGATGCCCATGGCCTCTTCGCCTGAGGTATCCGGCAGAATGGCCATGAATTCTTCCCCTCCGTACCGGGCCACAAAATCACTTCCCCGGCGCAGGCTTTTTTCCAGGGTTGCCGCCACCTTTTTCAGACAGTCATCCCCCATGCCGTGGCCATAGGTGTCATTGTAATATTTAAAATGATCTATGTCGATCATCACCATGGACAGGGGCAACTTGGATCGAATGGCCCGGTTCCACTCCTTTTCCAGGATTTCATCAAAGCGACGGCGGTTGGGAATTTCGGTCAGAGCATCAATAAAAGCATATTTTTCCAGAAGTTCCTGTTTTCGTTTCAGGTTCAGATGCAGTTTTACCCGGGCTTTTACCACAGGCGGATGAAAGGGTTTGGTTATATAATCCACCGCTCCCAGATTAAATCCACGATTTTCGTCCATGACTTCAGAAACGGCGGTTACAAAGATAATGGGGATGTCTTTGGTGTCCGGGTTTTCTTTTAATGTGGCGCACAGTTCATACCCGTCCATTTCCGGCATGAGTATATCCATGAGGATGAGATCCGGTGGCGTGTCTGACAGGGCAATTTTCATGGCACGCCGGGCGTTTATGGCTGCGGCGATCTTGTAGTCATTCTTGAAAAGTGCCATGAGCATTTCAATATTTTGCCTGTTGTCATCAACAATGAGTACCTTTGAACGATTATCTTTTTGAGACATGGCTGTCCTCTTTTATTCTCAAACGATTACAGATGATAGTTAATTTTTCCTGGGCACTGTCTATGTCAAAATTATCCAGGTCCTCCATGAGGGCCGCTACCTGGGATTTCTCCGAAAGGCTGTCAAATTGTGGGAGAACAGATTCAAGCATTGTTCTGGCACCGTCCAGGTCGTCGTCCAGTAAACCTCTGACGGTTTCAAGTGCGGCCAACAGGCTTTCTTTTTCCCTGACGGTGAGTGCCTGTGATGGATTTTGCCTTACTGACCGGGTTGGGACAATTTCGGCAATGGTGCGGATTCCATCAATAACCCGGGTCATTTCCATGGAAAAAACTTTCAGCAGTTCCGGCTGGGATTCAGAGATTTCTCCGTAAAAGGCTGTTTCCAGATCCGCCGCCCGGGAGGAAAGTGTATTTGCCCCGATATTGGCAGCCACCCCCTTGATGGAGTGGGCCATGCGTTTTGCAGATTCCCTGTCATTGTTTTCAAGGTATCTTAAAATTTTTTCATGGGCACTGGAAAAATCCCGGACAAAACTGTTGAGCAGTTTCAGGTACAATGTACGGTTATTGTTCACCCGGAACAGACCGATCCGGGTATCAATGCCCGGCAGATCCAGTTCCGGTTCAACTTTTTCTGATTTGAGTACGGGGTGCGGGTTCGGATGCTCCGGGGGGGCGGACATCTCATTTGTGATGAGCCATTTTGCCAATGTGTCAAAAAGGATATCAGGATCAATGGGTTTGGCCACATGATCGTTCATCCCTGCAGAGATACACCGTTCCCGGTCACCTTTCAGGGCGTGGGCCGTCATGGCAATGATGGGAATATTTTTAAGCTGAGAGTTGTTTCGAATCAGTCTGGTGGCTTCAAACCCGTCCATCACCGGCATCTGAATATCCATGAGCACACCGTGGGGAAGGTGGGTTTTAAGAATTCCCAGGGCCTCTTTTCCATTTCCGGCAACCCTTGTTTCTACTCCCACGGTGTGGAGCCACTCCAGGGCCACTTCCTGATTGATCTCATTGTCTTCCACCAGCAGGATCTTTTTCCCCCTTAGCAGGGCATGTTTCTGATCAGGCATCTGCATTCTTTTTCCCTCGGTGGGGTTCACCACGGCATCATGGCGACCAAACAGCTCCATGATGGTGTCAAACAGCAATGACAGGCTCACCGGTTTGTGTAAAAATGCATCCAGAAATCTCTTTTCAGAATACTGGATCAGATCTTCCCTGCCATGGGCGGATACCATGCAGATGATGGGTACCCGTTCCAGGTTCAGATTTGATTTAATGTGTCTGGCGGTCTCAATGCCGTTAAGGCCGGGCATTTTCCAGTCCATGAGAACCAGATCAAAAAAATTTTGGGGGTTTTCCAGGAGGGCAATGGCCGCATTTCCCGAAGATGCGGTGTGGGCCTCCATCTGAAATGAATGAATGGCAGCGGACAGGATTTCAAGGGATGTATGGTTGTCATCCACGATGAGTACCTGAAGGCCCCTGAGATCCCGGGGTGGGATCATGGTGATCTGATTCTTTTCCGGTTGGCATTCCAGCGTAACGGTGAAGGAAAAAGTGCTGCCACTGCCAGGTTGGCTGGTAACCGTAATATCTCCCCCCATGAGTCGGGTCAGTTGACGACAGATGGCAAGCCCCAGACCGGTGCCGCCGAATTTCCGAGTGGTGGACGCATCCGCCTGGGAAAATGATTCAAACAGCTGTTTCATGCGATTTTCAGGAATGCCGATACCCGTGTCAGACACAGAAAAATCAAGGGATATACTTGTGGCGTGGGCAGGATTAGGTTTGTCATGGGGGGCCACATGGACCACAATTTCCCCTTTTTCTGTGAACTTAATGGCATTGCCCACCAGGTTGATCAGTATTTGGCCCAGCCGTACCGGGTCCCCCACCAGGGCTGCCGGGGTGGATTCATCAATGTCAATGATCAGCTCCAGATCTTTTTCATAAGCCCGGTGTGCAAACAGTTCTGATAGATTGGCCATGGTTTCATGTATGGAGAAATTAATTTTTTCCAGGCTCATGCGACCAGCCTCAATTTTTGAAAAATCCAGAATATCATTGATCACCGCAAGCAGCGTGTGGGAGGCGATTTTGATTTTTCTGAGGTATTCCTGCTGTGAGGGTGTTGTATCTGTTCTGGCGACCAGATCGGTCAGGCCCATGACGGCGTTTAAGGGGGTTCGTATTTCATGGCTCATGTTGGCCAGGAATTCACTTTTGGCAAGGGAGGCTGCTTCTGCCACCTTTTTTTGTCGCTGGGCTTCTTCCTTTTCAATGCGGAGGGTGATATCTTTAACACTTCCTTCAATGATGGGATGGCCATCGCCTTTGTAATCATGGATATGGGCCGTTAACTCCACCCAGAATAAAGATCCGTTTTTATGTCTGGCTTGAAGGCGAAGGGAATCCACCCGGCCGTTGGCTTGAAGTTCGTGTAGAAAATCTTCCCGTTTTTTCTCATTTCCATAAATACGGTGGATTTTGTTGTCAATTCCCTGCTGAAAGTCATCAAAGGTGTTGTATCCTATCATTTTTATCATGGCGGCATTGGCGGTGAGCAATTGGCCTGCAGGGGTGGTCTGAAAGATGCCCTCCGAGGCATTGTCAAAAATACTTCGGTATTTCAGAGCCATTTCCCTGAGATTTCCCTGTTCCTTCTTCAGGGCTGATCCTATGTGATTCAGCGCATGGGCCAGGGAAGCCAGTTCTTGAAACGGGGGGATTTCCAGCTGGATATCAAGGTTGCCGGCACTGATTTGCTCTGCACCTATTTTCATGGCATTGATGAGTTTGCCGATTTTACGGCCAAGATAAATGGACAGCACCAACATAAGTGGAAGGGAAAAAAAGAACATGCAAAGGGATATAAACAAAAGTTTTTTCTGGTGCTTTAAAATAGTTTCGGCAGAAATATCAATGCCCAGAACCCCGGCTCTTGTTCCGTTGGAGTTATTAAATGTGGCATATCCAGACAGCCAGGTTCCCCAGTGATCCGTGTAAAAAGAGGTCTCCACCACCGGTTCTGTCATGTGGTCAAAATGGCTTTTCAGGAGGGGACCGGCATCGGTGTACATGTATCCAAGGGTGGCCATCTGTTCCGGTTTTGTTTCGGCATCCACCACAAATAAAATCTCCCCCTTGGGAGATCGTTCCATGGTATAAATAAAGTGAATGTCTGAAGACGCCTGCTTGATTTTCTGTAAGGCGGTTTTAAATGTAGTGTATGCAGAAGATTTATCATTCTTTGATGAGATGATATAGGTGTGAAGGTCCCCGTCAAGGCCCAGGGCAGCAATGGAAACGGTATCGGTCAGATGGCGGATAATTTCATTCATTGCCTGTTTTGATGCGGCTTTATAACAGGTGGTGGTGAATAAAATATTGACTCCCATACAGAAAATTATGAAGATCAGTGTGATATAATGGGAAATTTTTAATTTTCCTGGCTTTAATATTTTCATGAAGTCAAGGGGCACCTTTCGCCTGATTTGTGCGGGTGTTTAAACATTTTTCAAAATCACGGAAATTAAAATTAAGGCTCATGTTAAATAATGCAGTCTCCCCAGGAAATCAAGCCTTGTTTTTTTACATAGTTGACAAGCCGCCGATGAAGTGTCAATAAGAAAAAGAGAAACAGGTGAATATGGGACACTGTCCAGACATTTATATGGGCAAGCCAAATATTTACAAACCGGTGAAGCTTATGGCTTATGGAAAACATTAGACGGGCTTGATCACTGGGCCATCAGACACATTAAACAAAAATAAAATTGGCGAAGAAATTGAACCTGAGCCATTAAAAAATGGGAGACTACAATAATTGAATGAAGAACACACCCCCTTTGAGGATCGGTTTCGAATAGAATCGCAGGGTCTGGACGACGCCCCTGTCTCTGGAAATTCACGCTATTCCCGTCGGCGAAGTCACGGAGTTAGCACCATAAAGATCATTGCTCTGGTCGGGGTGGTGATTGCCTTTTTAGTGGTTATGGTCATTGTTTTTAAAAATAGCGGCAATAACTCCTCACTGCCTGAAAAAACTGAAGGGGACCCCATTGCCAGCAATGTGGCCATGATCAATCTTCTGGAACAGCGAATGGAACGTATGGAAAGTGCCTTTGCAGGGATGCTGGAAAAAGTATCCGCAACCACCAATGCCGGACCTGCATCGGAAGCGGATATAAATGTTTTCTCGGGTCGTGTGGATCGAGTGGAAACCGCCATGTCTGCCAAGTTCAATATTATTGTGGAGAATCTGGACAAACTTGACATCCAGATGGCCGATGCGCTCAGCCGTATAAAAAGGCTGGAAGCGGACCGGGGTGGAAGCCGTTCTGTTTTCCGGGAAAAATCACAGCCCTCTGCCAGGCCGGTGAAAACGGCGGTGATATCGGGTACATCCAGAAAAACAGATTCCCAGAGTTCTGCTGTCACGGCAATTGATAAAAAAACTGCCCTGAAAAAAAACAGACCAGCCACAGAGAAGAAAGCGGCTTCCAGCCATGTATATCATGTGGTTCAAAAGGGGGAGACCTTTTACAGCATCAGCAGAAAATATAACACAACCGTGGAGAATCTCCACAAACTGAATCATTTTTCAAAGCAGCCTACCATTTATCCTGGAAATAAACTGATCGTAAAATAGGGTGTGCTTTAATAAGCCGACCGGGCTTTTTGAACTTCATGGATCAAGGCCTTGACCCGATCTGCATCCTTGCGACCCGGAGCGCTTTCCACGCCGGAGCTAACATCCACGGCCCAGGCATTAGTGGTGGATATCACCTCTGCCACATTTTCCGGGGTGATGCCTCCGGCAACGATGAGTTTCTGATCTTTTCCTATTCCCTTTGCGATACCCCAGTTCCAGGTTTTGGCATTTCCTCCGGGAAGGGGGCCTTTGCCGTATTCCACCAGGATGGCAGATGCCTCACGGTACTGATGGGTCAGGTCAATGTGGGGACTTTTGCCCGCAAACAGCGCCTTGAACACCAACAGGCCCTCTTTTTTGAGATTTGTCACCATTTGGGGTGATTCACTGCCGTGGAGCTGCACCGCCTTCAAACCGCAGGCATTTACCTGCTCCATGATAAATTCAACGGAGGCATCCACAAATACACCGGTGGTGATAACGGTTTCTGGCAATGCCCGGCAGATATCCCGGGCCTGGGCAGTGGTGACATTGCGGGGGCTTTTGGGGTAAAACACCAGGCCGATGGCATCGGCACCAAGGTCTGCACATGCTGCCGCCTCATCGGGCCTTGTGAGTCCGCATACCTTTACCAGGGTTTTCTGCTGCTTATTGTCAGTTCCCGGTGTTCCCGTTGCAATCAATTCCTGGATGAATTTTTCCGTGTCCTCGGCCCGGACAATGCTTTCCCCCACCAGAAAATTAAAAATTCCGGCATCCATACCCTTTTGAATATCGCCGGGACCTTTAACCCCGCTTGCGGATATGGGGATCTGGTCCGCTGTAAAAAAGGGCACCACCCTTGCAGCCACCGTGGTGTCGGTCTTTAGAGTTTCCAGATTCCGGTTATTGATGCCGATGATTTTTGCATGGGCATACAATGCGTTTTCAAGCTCCCATTCCGAATGAATTTCCACCAGGGGTTCCATGCCAAGCTCCCGGGTGAGCACGACATAATCTTTTAACTGCTGCTTTGACAGAATAGACACAATGAGCAATATGGCATTGGCACCGGCGGCGGCGGCTTCATATATCTGATATTCAGAAATGGTGAAGTCTTTTCTTAAGATGGGAAGATTTGTGGCCTGACGTACCTTTATCAAGTCGTTAAGACTGCCTTTGAAATAATGTTCTTCGGTGAGAATGGAAATGGCGGAGGCCCCGGCCCGGGTATATTTTTCGGCATACGGACCCGGGTCAAGATCAATGCGGATATCTCCCTTTGAAGGGGAGGCTTTTTTAATTTCAGCAATGATGCCGACCTGCCCGGGTCTACTTTTTTCCATGGCGGACAGAAAGCTTGCTTCATGCCGTGCTTCTTCGGCATCCCTTCTTATTGTCTTCAGGGAACACTGGGCCATGGCCCGGGCAATATCTTTCTTTTTTTCTGCAATGACCGTTCTTAAAAATCCCCGTGTTGCCATGTTATGCGTTCTCCTGTGTGAATTGAACCAGCGCGTCAAGTTTTTCCATGGCCTTACCGGAATTAAGGGTATTTTTCGCCTTTTCAATGCCCTGTTTCAGTGTGTCCACCTCATTGGCGGCCAAAAGGGCTGCCGCTGTGTTGATGAGCACAATATTTCGTTTGGGACCACGCTCCCCCCGGAGAATGGAAAGGGTGATGGCGGCATTTGTTTTCACATCCCCGCCCTTAATGTCTCCGGGTTCGGCATAGTCATCAAAGAATTCCAGGGGATCAATGTCATAGGTGCGGATTATGCCTTTATTTAATTCCGATACCCTTGTGGGGGCACATACGGTGATTTCGTCCATGCCGTCATGGCCGTGGACCACCAAAGCCCTTGTTGCCCCCAGCAGTTTCAACGCTTGGGCAAACATCTCCGTCAACTGGGGGGCAAACACCCCTAAAAGCTGGTGCCGGGTGGCCGCCGGATTGGTTAATGGCCCCAGCATGTTAAAAATACTTTTTATGCCCACCTCTTTTCTGGCCTGGGCCGCATGGCGCATGGCACTGTGGAATTTCGGGGCAAACAAAAACCCGATGCCGATGTCGTTGACGGCTTCTTCCACCACTTCTGGGTCGGTGTTGATGTTCACCCCCAGGGCTTCAAGCACATCGGCACTGCCGCACTGGCTGGAGATGCTTCTATTGCCGTGCTTGGCCACGGTGACACCGCAGCCGGCCACCACAAAGGCCGTGGTGGTGGAAACGTTAAAGGTACCGGAAGAATCTCCGCCGGTGCCGCAGGTATCCACCACCCGCTGGGTGGTGGTCTGGATGCGGGCGGCCTTTCGGCGCATGGCCTGGGCAGCCCCTGCCAGCTCTTCAAAGGTTTCACCCTTGGTGGCCAGGGCAGCCATGAATGCCCCGATCTGGGCGCTGGTAATCTCTCCTGAAAAAATATCTCCCATCATGGCGGTCATATTTTCGTGGCTTAAATTTTCGCCCCGGATGATGGTGTTCAAGTGGTGGGTGAAATTCATTTCTTGGCTCCTTTTACAAAATTTCGGATCAATCGTTTTCCCACCACTGTCATGATGGATTCTGGATGAAACTGTACACCATAGGTGGGATGGTCTACATGGCGAAGGGCCATGATTTCCTGATCATCGGTGCGGGCCGTGACCTTGAGACAGTCGGGTAATGACGCCTCTTCCACGGCAAGGGAGTGGTAGCGCATGGCGGCAAAGGGTTTTTTTAAACCCTTGAATATCCCCTGGTCGTCACCGGTGACCATGGAGGTTTTGCCGTGCATGATGCGTTTGGCATGGACAATGGTGCCCCCGAAACAGGCGGCAATGGCCTGGTGTCCCAGACACACCCCAAGGATGGGCAGTTTGCCTGAAAAGGCCTGGATGACCTCCATGGATATACCGGCATCTTCGGGTCTTCCAGGACCGGGGGAGATGACAATGGCATCGGGATTCAGGGACGTGATGTCGGCAAGGTTGGCCTTGTCGTTGCGGAAGACATGGACCATGGCTCCGCACTGCCGTATATAATGTACCAGATTAAAGGTAAACGAGTCATAATTGTCAATCACGGCGATCAGCATGAGGTTCCTCCATTCTTGCCGGTCATGGCAAGGGCCAGGGCACGTTCCACGCTTCTGGCCTTGTTGATGCATTCCTGGTATTCTTTTTCCGGATCGGAATCCGCCACAATGCCGGCCCCTGCCTGCACCGTCATTTCTGTGCCCTTGATGGTTGCCGTTCGGATGGTGATGGCAAGATCCATGTTTCCGGAAAAGGAGATGTACCCGGCAGCTCCACCATAAACGCCCCGGGGAAGGGGTTCAAGTTCTGATATGATTTCCATGGCTCTGATTTTGGGAGCCCCGGATAATGTGCCCGCCGGAAAGGTGGCCCTCAGCAGATCCCAGGCATCCTTTTCTTCTTCCAGCTCGCAGGTGATGTTGGAGACCAGATGCATGACATGTGAGTATCGCTCCACAAACATCAGATCCGTTACCTGCACGGTGCCGGTTTTCGCCACCCGGCCCAGATCGTTGCGGCCCAGATCCACGAGCATGAGATGTTCGGCCCGTTCCTTTTCATCGTTTAACAGCTCATCGGCCAGTGCTCTGTCTGCCTGTTCCGTTTTTCCCCGGTGCCTTGTACCTGCAATGGGACGAAGGGTGGCGGTGCGGTTTTCCAGGCGCACCATGGTTTCCGGGGAAGAGCCTGCAATCGCCGTATCCCCAAGATTCATGAAAAACATGTAGGGTGACGGGTTGATGTATCGCTGGGCCCGGTACAGCATTACAGGGTCCACCGGGGCCGTTGAGCTAAACGGCTGGGAATACACCGCCTGGATGATGTCTCCTTCAACAATATGGTGTTTTATGGTTTCAACCCCTTTAATGTAGGTGTCATGGTCGGTTTTTGACTTCAGGGAAAAAGCTGAGGTTTTTGTGTCACCGGCCACGGCGGAAACTGTCGTGGATGGTTGCCCTTGTTTTGCCTGGGATCCCGGAGCCTGGATGGTGGCAATAATGTTAGTCAGCCGAGCCATGGCCTCATCGTAACAGCTTGTTTTGTCAATACCATTGGTATAGCACATGCTCAGACATGTCAAGGTGTGGTTCATATTGTCAAAGATGATCATGGCATCGGGGATGATGAAATGGGCATAGGGTGATCCCTGGGGAAGAGCAGTCGGGATATTTTCAAAAAAAGAGACCATTTCATAGGTCATGTACCCGGTGAGTCCACTCCAGAATCGGGGCAGAGTTTTTATGTCTGCGGGCCGGTACTGATCTGTTATCTGTTTTAAGATGGCCAGGGGATCACCGTTGTGGGGAATCCTTTCCAGATGGCCTTTTGCCGTTATTTCAATATCTTTTTCAAGAACAGTGATGTGGCTTTTTGCTGAAATCCCCATGAAGCTGTAACGTGCCCAGTGCTCACCGCCCTCCACACTTTCCAGCAGGAACAGGGGCTGGTCTTTCTTATAAAATTTTTGAAGAATGGACACCGGGGTTTCCGTGTCTGCCAGAAGCTCTGCACAAAGGGGTATGACATTACTGGTCTGGCACAGGGAATCATAGGTTTCTCTGCTTGGATAGCTGTTGAGTATCATTTTATTTTCCAGTGCATTTTATTGGGGATATTCACATCACCAGTCCTTCCGGAGAGGGTTGGGGTGTGTGACAGTGTCCCCCTGTTTGGTTTTTTCCATAAAAAAAAAGACCGGACAATACAGGTTGCCGCGGTCTTTTCTTTATGTTTTAAGGATCATTTTACAATTGCGGCATACCGGAATACATAAGGGACCACCACCAGTGCCACCCCTGGAATGTTGCTGTCATGCGTTTTTTGTTTTTCATTGTTCGGAATGCCTCAGCAGCTTTGTCTTTTCCGGTTTCTGTTTTATGAATCCAGTTTCAAGTGGCCATTGAGCATAAAGTTGAAGAATCAGTTCAGGCCGGAAACTGAAAATAGTCATTTTGATATTTCAAATACAGGCGAAAAGATCCTTTGTCAAGGGTTTTGTTTCTTTTTGTAGAAACATATACTTTTTTATGATCTCATTCAATTCCCAGCATAAACCTCTGAAAATAAAAACCTTGCCTTTTATACTTAGGGAGGATTAAATGTCTCTATTAGGGGTTGGTCATGGTATTTTTACTTTACACTTTCGGATGAAAAACAATGTTGGCAGAAAAACAAAAAATTCTCATTGTGGACGATAAACCTGCAAATCTGTTCACTCTTGAACAGATTTTAAAGGATACAGGAGTTGAAATCATACAGGCCTGTAATGGAAATGAGGCATTGGCGGCTACTTTGAATCATGAATTTGCCCTTGTGATTCTGGATATACAGATGCCCGGCATGAACGGGTATGAACTGGCCGAATGCCTGCGAAGTGATGAACTGACAAAATCATTACCCATTATTTTTATTTCTGCTGTGTATTCAACTGATTATCATGTATTTAGAGGGTATGAAGCCGGGGCCGTTGATTTTATGGTAAAACCCTATAACCCTGATATTTTATTGAGCAAGGTCAGGGTGTTTCTGGAGCTGAATCGACAAAAAGTTCTGTTGAAAAACTCCAGGGAAATGCTGGCACTGGCAAACGACACCCTGGAGCAAAAGGTGCAGGAGCGCACGGCAGAGCTTGAGGAATTTGCCTTTGTGATCTCCCACGATCTTCAGGAACCCTTGCGCATGGTATCAAGCTTTGTGGCGTTACTGGCAAAGCGTTATAAGGACAGACTGGATGAAGACGCAGATACGTATATTAATTTTGCAATAGACGGGGCAGATCGTATGCGGGAAATGATCACCGGCATTTTGAAATACTCCCGTATAAATACCACTGGAATGGACTGTGAATGGGTGGATACCAACGAAATACTTGATCGTGTGCTTTTGACCTTCTCTGTAAGGATAAAACAGGAATATGTAAAGGTCATCCGGGAGCCGCTTCCACCGGTGTGGATGAATCCTACAAAATTGTACCAGGTTTTTCAGAATCTCATGGACAATGCCATTAAATTTAAAAGGGATGTGCCCCTGGAAATTCATATATCAACCCCGGATTTAAAAGATCTCCCGGATGATTTCACACCACCGGATGCCATTAAAGAAGGGTTTCAGGTTTTCAGTGTCAGGGACAATGGGGTGGGCATGGAACAGCAGTATGCAAAGCGGATTTTTAAGGTATTTCAGCGATTACATGGTCAGGATACCTATCCCGGCACGGGCATCGGTCTTTCCATCTGTAAAAAAATCATTGAACGCAATGGTGGGCGGATCTGGGTGGTCTCCCAACCGGGTGAAGGCACCACTTTTTATTTTACGCTTCGTGTGCATTTAGAGAGTTAATATGGTAAAAAGTACAATATGAATTATTTTTTCGGGTTAATTTTGAGATTGGGTATCATGGGGAGAACATGGGCGATAATAAAAGACTTAAACCCATTGAGATTTTATTGGTGGAAGATAATCCCGGGGATATTTTTCTGGCAAAAGAGGCTTTGAAGGATTCCAAGATGTACAGTCACCTAAATGTGGTGATGGATGGCCAGGCGGCCATGGACTATTTAAGACGAGAAAAGGAGTACACCCAGGCCATCCGGCCGGACCTGGTTCTCCTGGATTTGAGTTTGCCCAAAAAAACAGGCCATGAAGTCCTTGAAGAGATCAAGAAGGATGAAATCCTTCGACTCATCCCCGTGGTGATTCTAACCTCTTCAGCCGAGGAGATGGACATCGTTAAAACCTACAGCCTGCATGCCAATTGTTATATCACCAAGCCGGTGAACATGGATCAATTTATCAAGATTGTCAACAGCATACAGGATTTCTGGTTTACCGTGGTAAAACTGCCCCCGGCATGAAATTTTTAAACAGGGCCAACAAGATGTGGGATGCCCTAGGTTATTGGGATGTGGTGGCGTTTTGAAGGATGGTCTAAAAAAGTGGATATTTGATGTCTGAAATCACAACACCTAATGGTTTATTCGTTTCTTTCCCAAGGAGATTATTGTCCTTATATGACAGCATCAAAAAGTAAAAGTGACATTTCTAAAAAGCATATTCTGCTCATAGAAGATAACCCGGGTGATGTACGCCTGATCCAGGAGATGCTCCGGGAGACCGGAGAGGATCTGTTTGAAGTTACCCATGCGGATCGCTTGTCCGGGGGACTGAGTCTCCTTGATAAGGGCACTTTTGATCTGATTCTCCTGGATCTTTCTCTGCCCGACAGCTGTGGTCTGGAGACCTTTGCCAAAGTCCATCAGCAGGCCCGGGACATTCCCATTGTGGTGATGACGGGAATGAATGATCTATCTCTTGCCACAAAATCTTTACGTGAAGGGGCCCAGGATTATCTGGTTAAGGAGGAGACCCAGGGGGATCTGCTGGTACGTTCCATACGATATGCCCTGGAACGTTTTTCGTTGTTAAAAGAACTTGAAGAATCACGCAGGCAGGCCCAGGAAAAAAAGGAACGGGACGAAACCATGCGTAATTTTCAACACTATGTGGCCCTGGGGGGTGGTGGGGGAATCGCCCGTCACCTCGAAGCGTTGAGCCAGGAATATAGAGCCATTGTATTGCAGTATGTCCGTGCCCTGCGAATAAATGAGGATCGGCCTTCGGACCGTGTTAAAACATTTGCCGTACAATTGGCGGGTTTCGGGTGCCGGGCCCGGGATCTGGTTCATCTGCACCTGGGTGTTTTAAATGAATTTTCCCAAAAGGTCACCCCCGCTGAAGAGCGGGCTTTTTTCAATGATGCCCGGCTGGTGCTGGTGGAATTGATGGGTAATATTATGGATATCTATGGAGGCTCACAAAAGATTTTTCCTCCTGATGTTTCATCGACAACTCGGGAGGCATGATGACAATAGCGTTGAAATTGTTTGTGGCAGGAACAACAGGCGCCGGCCAACGTGCCATCACCAACTTGAATAAGATCCTCAATAATTATGTCCCAAATGCATGGACGTTTACTGTTGTTGATATTCATAAAGAGCCTGAATCAGCATACAAGGCGCACATTCTTGCCGTTCCCGCCCTGATCAATGCATCTGCACCGGTGAGTTGTAAATTAATCGGGGATTTGTCGGACACTGAAAAAGTCTTTTTGTTCTTAGGTGCTTTGAAAAATGATGGAAATACAAACAAACAAGCCAGAACAACTGGAAACATTGACCGGGAGCACTAAAGTAAAGGCAGACGGTAACATTAAAACCAACGGAGAAGACCAATAATGACTCATGAATATGACGGATTACTTGCACCCACCAAAATTCCCACGGGTATTGAGGGGCTTGAAAATATAACCGCCGGTGGACTCACCAAGGGAAGAACCACACTGGTGGTGGGCAGTTCCGGCTCCTGCAAAACCCTTCTGGCTGTGGAATTTCTCTATCGAGGAATCACTTCGTTTGATCGTCCGGGGGTGTTTGTCACCTTTGAAGAACATCCAAAGGATATTATCCGCAACGTCAAGGGGCTGGGATGGCATCTGGATGAATTGATCAAGAAAGATAAGTTTAGATTTGTGGATGCCTCTCCGGAGCCTGTGGCCGTTGAGGAGACAGGTCCCTATGATCTTTCGGGGCTGTTTGCCCAGATTCAGTACTGTGTGGATGACATCGGTGCTGAAATTCTGGTCATGGACTCTGTGGGTTCGTTGTTTCCCCAGTTCAATCAGGAGCAGGTGGTGAGACGGGAGCTTTTTCGCATCACCGATTATTTAAAGAATGCAGGCGTCACTGCCATTATGACGGCGGAACGGCTGGAAGAGTATGGCACCATCTCCCGTATTGGGGTAGAAGAGTTTGTTTCAGACAATGTGCTTATTCTGCGCAATGTCCTTGAGGCGGAAAAATGCCGCAGAACCATTCAGGTGTTAAAAATGCGGGGTAACACCCATTTTAAAGGCGAATATCCCTTTACCATCAGCGACACCGGCATCAGTATTTTGCCCCTTTCCGCCATGGAGCTTAAGCAGCCCTCTTCCACGGAAAGAATCAGCATGGGAAATTTAAAACTCGATAAAATGGCCGGAGGCGGTATTTTTCGGGATTCCATTTTTCTGGTCAGTGGTCCCACAGGGGGGGGTAAAACCCTGATGTCCACCACCTTTACCGCCGAGGGATGCCGCAAGGGTGAACGGGTGCTTCTCCTGGCCTACGAGGAGTCCCGGGAGCAGCTTTTGCGCAATGCCCAGTCCTGGGGGCTGGATTTCAGAAAATGGGAAGAGGACGGATCTTTAAAAATCATCTGCCAGTATCCCGAAGCCATGGGGCTGGAAGATCATCTGCTGATGATCCGGCGTGAAATAGAACGCTTTAACCCCACCCGCATGGTGATGGACAGCATTTCCGCCATGGAACGGGTTTCCACGGTGCGTAATTTCCGGGAGTTTGTCATTGCCATGACCTCTTTTTTAAAAGAGTCCCGGGTGTGCAGCATGTTCACCAGTACCACCCCCCAGTTGTCCGGGGGGGAGTCCGTCACCGAGGCTCATATTTCCACCATCACCGACGTGATTATGCTGCTGCGATATGTTGAAATCAACGGACTGTTGCGCCGGGGGGTGGCCATCATTAAAATGCGGGGGTCCCAGCACGATAAGCAGATTCGGGAGTTTGTCATTGACAACAAAGGACTTCACATAGAAGGCCCCTTTAAAAATGTTCAGAATATTATTCTTGGCATTCCCTCTGCTGTGGGGTCATCGGAGAAAGATCATCTTGAAGAGATGTTCAAGTAAGGAATGAATTTTAAATAAGTTACCCAATTTATGCGCTTCTTTAGCGGAGATATTTTTAAATCTGTTTCCATTAAATCCAAAATCCAACTGCTTTTTTGTCAAGGAGATTTAAGTCTCATATGACCGCATCAATCGCCAGAAGTGATAAGTATGAAAGGCGCATCCTGCTGATAGAAGACAACCCGGGTGATGCCCGGCTGATCCAGGAGATGCTCCGGGAGACCCCGGGGGAGGGGTTTGAGTTAACCCATGCAGACTGCCTGGCAACGGGTCTCTCCTGCCTGGATAAAGCTGCCTTTGATCTGGTACTGCTGGACCTTACCCTGCCCGACAGCCAGGGAATTGATACCTTTATAAAGATCCATGACCATACCCTGGAGATTCCGGTGGTGGTATTCACCGGAGCCCAGAATGAAATCACGGCCATACAGACCGTTCGGGCCGGTGCCCAGGACTATCTTGTTAAAGGGGACATTGACGCTAAACTTCTGGTGCGATCCATACGCTATGCCGTTGAACGGCAGGGATTGCTCATCGCCCTGGAGCAGGAGCGCCAAAAACAAAGAAAGGGGGAAGAAATCAGATTTTTTCAACGTCTTAAGGGGAACCCTCAAACGGATCTGACAGCCAAACTATTTGGAATGGGGCCCCTCCGGGAGATCCTTCCCCAGGTGTTTGGGCAACTGGTTCAAAGATATGCGGCCCTCATGGACCAGGCATTGGGAAATCGGCTATACAAGGTGGAGTATGATGTCTCTGAAGCCCTTCGGGAAATGGGAGAAGAATTAGGCGTCCTCAAAGCCCTTCCCCGGGATGTGGTGGAAATGCACACCCAGGCACTTTCCAGAAAACAAAAAGAATTTTCTCCCCAGAAGTTTAATGCCTTTTTGGAGGAGGGGCGGTTTATGCTCATTGAAGTGATGGGATATCTCACCACCTATTACCGCAGGAATAGCATTGGTCTGTAACCCTGGGCACCGGCCCATTTCATAGATTGGATTTGTATTTACCTTGTCAGCATGGGAAGGGTTAACCCACATTGTGGGGCCAGGTTGGAGTTTAACCCGGACCCAAACAAGGGCGCATTAAAAATAAGGATAAAATAGAATCATGCAGAAATTTCAATTACGCCTTTATATCATGGGGCAGAGCGCAAAATCCCGGATTGCCATCACAAATATTAAGGCGCTGTGCAAAAATGAACTCAAAGGCCAGTATGAGCTGACCATTATAGATGTGCTGGAACGGCCCCAACTGGCAGAGGATGAAAAAATCATTGCCACCCCCACCCTTATCAAGGATTTGCCCCCACCGCTCAAACGGGTCATTGGCGATCTTTCCAACAAGGAAAAGGTGCTGATGGGGCTTGATATCTTGCCGACTGAAACAACTGATAATCTGGGAGAGGCATGATGATAAAAACTAAAACCATGACCAAGCATATGACGGGCATCCCGGGGTTTGATCTGATATCCGAAGGGGGCCTTCCCCGGGGGCGAACCACCTTGGTGTCTGGAACCGCCGGCAGTGCCAAAACCGTTTTTGCCGTTCAGTTCCTGGCCCGGGGTATCATGGAAGCCCATGAAGCCGGGGTATTTGTCACCTTTGAGGAGTCCCCTTCGGATATTGCACAAAACATGCTGGGGTTTGGCTGGGACCTCCAGCAATGGGAAGCCCAGGGAAAGCTGGCAGTGGTGGATGCCTCTCCCATTCCCGATGAAGAGGCCACTGTGGCGGGTGCCTATGATTTTGGTGCCCTTTTAAGCCGCATTGAGTATGCCATTAAAAAAGTAAATGCAAAACGTATTTCCATGGATTCCCTTGCCGCTGTGTTCACCCGGTTCACCGAGAGCAGCATCGTGCGTACCGAACTTTTTCGCCTGGCTGTGGCCCTGAAGCAGATGGGTATCACCGCCCTTTTAACGGCGGAGCGCACCCAGGAGTATGGTGAGATTGCCCGGTATGGGGTGGAAGAATTTGTGGCGGACAATGTGATTATTCTCCGGAACAGTCTGGAGGAGGAGAAGCGCAGACGCACCATAGAAATTTTAAAATTCCGGGGAACCCCCCACCAGAAGGGGGAATTTCCCTTTACGGTTCTTCCCGATGAAGGGGTGGTGATTATGCCCCTTTCTGCCATGGAATTAAAACAAAAATCTTCAAATGTTCGCATCAGTTCCGGAAACCCTGAACTGGATAAAATGTGTGGGGGCGGGTTTTTCAGGGATTCCGTCGTCCTGGTTTCCGGGGCCACGGGAAATGGTAAAACACTCATGGTGGCTGAATTCATCAAAGGGGGCATGAAAAATGGGGAACGCTGCCTGCTGTTTGCCTTTGAAGAGAGTCGTGAACAGCTGTTTCGAAATGCCACGGGCTGGGGCGTTGATTTTGAAAGTATGGAAAAGGAGGGCAGCCTCAAGGTGGTGTGTACCTACCCTGAAGTCATGGGAATGGAAGATCATATGATCCGCATGAAAAAGATCATTGATGAGTTTAAGCCCAACCGGGTGGCCGTGGACAGTCTTTCGGCCCTAGAACGGGTCTCCACCCGTAAAGGATTCAGGGAGTTTGTCATCGGCGTGACCAGCTTTATCAAGCACGGTGAAATTGCCGGTTTTTTTACCTCCACCACCCCGAGTCTCATGGGGGGAACCTCCATCACCGAAGCCCATATCTCCACCATCACCGACTCCATTATTCTGCTTCGATATGTGGAAATGCTGGGGGAGATGCGCCGGGCCATCACGGTGTTAAAGATGCGGGGGTCCATGCATGACAAAGATATCCGGGAATTCACCATTGATCAGGGGGGCATGCACGTTGGCAGCCCTTTCAGGAACATCACCGGTATTTTGTCCGGGCAACCCTCCACCGTACAGCCCGAAGAGATAAACCGGATGCAGGAGTTGTTCCAGGATTGACCTCCAGGAACCTATATGCCCAGAACCCAGAACCTGTTAAAGGAATCTGCCAGATGAAGATCAATGCATTTAAAGTCCTTCTCATTGAAGATAAACCCGGGGATGCCATGCTCATACAGAAAATGCTGTCAGAATCCACCCAGGAAATTTACGATTTAGAACATGTGGATCATCTTTCTGCGGCTTTGGAACGTTTATCCCAGGGAGGGGTAGATGTTATACTGCTGGATCTAAACCTGCCCGACAACGACGGAATAGATTCTTATATAAGACTCCAGGCCCATGCCGGCGAGATCCCCATTTTGGCCCTCACCGAGTTGCAGGATCAAGACATGGTGGCAACCTTATTTGAAAAAGGGGTTCAAGACTATCTTACCAAGGGGAAAACAGATACCCGGATGTTTCTTCTCAGCATCCGGCATGCCATCATGCGGGCCCAGACAACTCAGCAGTTACAATCAAGTGAGCGCCGGTTTCGTTCGCTACTTGAAAACATGACCGATACCGTGATTATTGTGGACTTTGATGGCATTGTGAAATTCATGAATCCCGCCGGGGAAAGGCTTTTCAGGATCCCTGTGGATGAATTTGTGGGTCGGCAATTCGGGTTTCCTGTGATGAAGGAGGGTGCTGAGGACCCTGTGAACTCTGTGGAAATTGAGCTTTTTGCATGGCGGGAAAACCCGGTGATCGCTGAAATGCGGGCAGTGGAAACCAACTGGGAAGGCAAAAAAGCCTGGCTGGCTTCCCTGCGGGATATTACCCGGCGAAAGAAGATGGAAAAGGCCATGGCCAAAACCGGCCGGGACCTCAAAAAAACCATCCGGGAGTTGGAAGCCTCCAATGAAAAAATCCTTGAAAACCAGGCATCCATGATAAAAGATGAGCGGCTCAAGATTTTATTGGAAATGGCCGGGACAATGGCCCATGAGTTGAACCAGCCCCTGGCAGTGATGATGGGAAACATTGAATTGTTGGAATTTCTGGTAGAGGATCCCGAAGAATATAAAAATTGTTTAAAAGATATTACCGTTGCAGGGAAAGAAATAGCAGCCATCGTTAAAAAGATACAGGGCCTTCGAAAATATGAAACAAGGCCCTACGTGGTGGGAAAGACGATTATCAAGCTGGATCAAACAATTAAAATCCTTTCCGTGGAGGACACCGATGAAGATTTTCAAGAGATCAGAGCAGCATTGTCAAAGAATCCTGACATAATCCTGAAACGTGCCAGAAGTATAGACAGTGCCCGGAAAATGATCGCCCGGGAAGCCTTTGATCTAGTTTTGCTGGATTATATTCTCCCGGATGGAGATGCCTTTGCCCTGTCGAGCCTGCTCAAAGAAAAAGAGCTGGAGCTGCCGGTTATTATCATCACCGGTCAGGGCAATGAGATCATTGCCTCGCATTTCATCCGTGAGGGTGCCTATGATTACATTCCCAAGACCAGATTGTCTCCATCGGTTTTGAATCTGAGCATTCAAAACACTCTGGAAAAGGTTCGGCTTAAACGTGAAATTAAGCACATGACGCTTAGGATTCAGGGAATGGCTCTTCAGGATAAACTGACCGGACTCTACAACCGCCGCCATTTTGAAACCATGGTGGAAAAAGAGATGGCAAGTCACCGACGCTATGGACACAGATTGCTGGTTATCATGATGGACATTGACCATTTTCGGCAGGTAAATGATACTTATGGCCATGAGGCGGGAGACATGGTATTAAAGGAAATAAGCATCATAATCAGGGATGCTTTTCGGGAAAATGGCATGATCTGTCGTTATGGTGGGGAAGAATTTGCCGTTTTGATGACGCACCTAGATCTGGAAAAAGGTCGATGTATTTGTGAACGATTGATAAAAAAGGTGGTGGAACACACGTTTAAATATAAACGTTCAGATATTTACATAACCATCAGTGTGGGAATTTCAGAATATATGATTGATGTGGATGAGGAATTCGAAGATACAATTAAAAGATCCCTCTCTGCCTTGCATCAGGCAAAACGGGACGGTGGAAATCGGGTGAGCCTCGGAAAATATGAAAAGGAATCTAAGCATGAGTAAATCAAATACCCCTGCAAAAGAAAAAACAGAATTTGACAATGGCACTGACATGGAAAAACCTGAACACTGCGCCAGTGGGGGAACCCCTGAGTATCCGGATCGTCGGGCCATGGTTGTGGATGATGATCCCATGATCTTAAGACTCCTGACACGGGTTCTGGGAGTTATGAAAATTGAGGTTCAAACGTTTAGTGATCCCAGTGATGCCTTAAATATGTTCAAAAAATCTCCAGTGCCGCTGGTGCTGACGGATCTGGATATGCCGGGGATGGATGGTATTGAACTTATGATAAAAATGAAGGCCTTCAGTCCATCTTCGAAAATTATTATTATTACCGGTTATGGAGATGAGGTCCAGGAGCAAAAAGCCATTGCCCATGGTGTCGCAGAATTTATGCAAAAACCTATTGAAATAACAGCATTAAAAACCCTTGTGTCTTCACTTATTGATGACCCTCCAAAAGAAAGATAATCGTATGGCAGTAAGAAAAAATCAGCCATGATTTTTTTCTTTACCCTGCCAGATAAATTTAAGATTATTACCGTGATCGTTAAGCCCATGATTGGCATTGGTAAGGAAATGAATAAATGATCTTAATTTTCCCTCCCCTGGGGAAAGCCTGTGAACCCCCGGCTGGTGTGGCCTTACTTGCAGGTGCATTAAAACAAAACAACTTTGACTGCACAGCCATTGATGCCAATGTGGGGGGGCTTTTGTGGCTTGCCCGCAATGGCCAGCAGCCCAGTGATTCCTGGACCCGGCGGGCAGTGTCCCATTTCGATGAGAACCTGGCGGATCTTAAAACCCCTTCCCTTTATACCAACCGAGACCGTTACCGTCAGCGGGTAATGGATATAAACCGGGTGATCAACATAAGTTGTGCACCCCGGTTCCGGCTGTCATTATCAGATTATATTGACAGTGACCTCTCACCGGTGAAAAGTGAGGATCTGCTTACTTCCGCCCGCACGTTCCGGGACAATCCTTTTTATGGGTATTTTGAGGAAGTGCTGGCCCCACAGATTGAAAAAAATACCTGCCCCTATGTGGGCCTTTCCATCTGCTATCTGAGCCAGGCTCTTACGGGCTTTGCACTTGCCGGATGGATCAAGGCCACCTTTCCCGATAAAAAAATTGTTCTTGGCGGCGGTTTGATCTCCTCGTGGATGAGTGCCCCGGCATGGAAAGATCCCTTTTCTCCCTTGATTGATGTCATGGTCCGGGGCAGGGGAGAGGCGGCTGTGGTGGCCCTGATGAAGGGCACCTTTCCCGGGGTAGTGCAGGCATCCATTGGTCGGGTGGTGCCGGATTTTGATTTTTGCAACTGGGGGGATTATCTGGCCCCGGGGCCCATCATTCCCTATCGCACCGCCACGGGGTGTTACTGGCAAAAATGCCGATTCTGCCCGGAAACCGTAGAGGGTGGGCGCTATGTGCCCCAGAAGAACACGGATCTCCTGGATGATCTTAAACTGTTCCAGGCCCGGGTGAATCCCGCCCATGTGCACTTTCTGGATGATGCGGTGAGTCCTTCTTTTTTAAGAGCCCTTGCCGACCATCCCGTCTCCTTTACCTGGTATGGGTTTGTGCGGTTCACAAAGGATCTTGCGGACCCTGATTTTTGCCGGGCATTGTATCGATCCGGATGCCGCATGTTAAAGCTTGGTCTTGAGTCCGGGGATCAGAATGTTCTGGATCAGATGAACAAGGGCACCCGCCTGGGGATGGCCACCCGGGTGCTTGCCGCCCTGAAACAGGCCGGCATTGCCACATACGTGTACCTGCTGTTTGGCACAGCCTTTGAGGATGAAGCGGCGGCACAAAGAACACTTATCTATGTGGCGGACAATGCTGAAAACATAAGCTTCTTAAATCTTGCCATTTTCAATCTTCCCCGGTTCAGCCCGGAGGTGGAGCTGCTTGAAACCCACTCCTTTTATGCAGGAGATCTGTCCCTGTATCTGGGCTTTAACCATCCCCGGGGCTGGAACCGCAGACAGATTCGATTTTTTTTGGACAGAAAATTTAAAAAAGACCCTGCCATTGCTCCTATTTTAAGAAATGACCCGCCTTTTTTCACCTCCAACCATGCCATGTTTGTTCCTTCAGGGTAAGTTTTCTTGAAAACAGCTGACTTCTGATATAAATCATTTTTTTCGGCTGGTTGAAGAGATCTGTTCTCGTAATTCAATTTTAAAATCTGTATGACAAATAATGACCCAAAGCCGAATATAAGCACGGGGTTCATAAACCATAAGGACATGAGGTGTTACTGGATATTCGATCATTAAGCTGCACAATCAGACAAAAGGTGATTTTCAATGGACTTTGTTTTCAGGTGGATCACGGGGAACTGGTGTGCATAGAAGGCGGTTCCGGCAGGGGTAAATCTTCCCTGCTTTTTGGCATTCGGGGAATCAGCCATGAAGAGAAACAGTATACCGGCGAAATCCTTTTTCAGGGGGCACCCCTGGATGTTGCCTCCCGGCACCGCATGGGGCTGGTACTTCAGAATCCTCATTCCCAGATGATATCCACCCTGGTGCGTGAGGAGTTGATGTTCGGCATGGACAACATGGATGCCACATTTGATCCGGAGCGTTTCAAAAAGACCGTGGGCCTGCTGGGACTGGAACCGCTGCTGGACCATCCTGTCCGGACCCTTTCTGCGGGGCAGAAACATATGGTTGCCATTGGTGCTGCCGGGATGCTGCCGGTGGATCTGCTGATGATGGATGAGCCTTTTCTTTATCTGGACCCTGTCAACATTGGCAAGGTCATTGATTATATCAATTATATCAGGCGTATGGGCGCTGGTGTGGTGCTGACCTCACACCCCGGGATTATCCCTTCCCGGGAGGTGGACCAGGTGGTGATGATTGAACCGCTTTCATCAAGGGCACCCGAGGCTTTCCCTGCCATGCGCCTTGATTCACCGGTGGCTTTTTCGGAAAAAAGATCTCTTCAGCTGCATCGGGTGGGGTATGGCTATGATGGGGCTGCACCTTTGGCAGAAGATCTTTCCCTGACCCTGACCGGGGGAAAAGAAATGTGGATTGAAGGCTGTAATGGTTCCGGCAAAACCACATTGCTTGGCATTCTGTCTGGCATCCGGGAGCCTGAAGGGGGCCAGGTGGTGCGCACCGGAGCAGCGGGACCCTGCCGGGTGATGACACTTACCCAGAATCCGGACAGGCATTTTTTTGAACCCACGGTGCAAAGGGAAATGGCCGGGGCATTGATGGGTAAGCAGCAAGACCTCCGGAAACTTGAGGCCGCCGGGAATGAAATCCAAACCCTTCTGGCCTGTGTGGGCCTGGCCGACAAGGCCTTGATATCTCCATTTAAACTCTCCTTTGGTGAAAAAATTCATCTGGCGGCGGCCCAGGCTGTTCTTTTGCGCCCGGATTTTATTTTTGTGGACGATATTCTGGGGTTTATGGATGGCCGGGAACGGGATCATCTGCTGGATTTTCTGCGCATGGCCATGGCCCAGACACAATGTGGTCTGGTGTTCACCAGCAGTCGTGGCCGATATCTCTGTGATCCCGGTGCCCGGGTGATCCGTCTTGGGGATTATACGCCGAACTCGGATAAAAAACGATCATTAAACCCCTGTGATGATTTCAAGGCACTGGATTCTAAAACCAGTAAAAGCCAGGCAGGGGGAAAACAAAAAGCCCTGAAATCTGGGTTTTTAAAGCGGATATTCCGTGCATTCAAGGCACCTGCCTATGATTATGTGGCCGGTGATTCCATCCTGCACAGGGTGTCACCTGCCATTAAAATGACAGTGAACATGGCCGTGTGGTTTTTGATTTATGCCCTGGGACTCCAGGGCTATCCGTTGCTGGCCCTCCTTTTGATGCTGTACTATCTGCTGTCGGGCATGGGGATGGGACGTTTTCTTGCGGACAGTCGTTTTTTTGTATTCCAGACACTTGTGTTTGCGGCTTTTATGCCGCTTTTCCGGTGGAATATCTCTGCTGCAGGGGAGGGGGCACTGGCCGGAATCCGGGTGTGGCTTTTTTTTATTCCTGTCATGGTCATGATGCGCACCACCACCGTGGGGGAATGGATGGCCTTGTTTTCCCGGTTTTTGTCCCGGGATAAGAAACTGGCCATGGGTATTGCATTCGGACTGCTTCCCTGCATCACCGCCGATGCCAGGGAGATTCTTCATATCCAGGGGCAGAAGGGTCTGGTTCCGGATAAAAAGGATCTGCTCCACCCAGCTCAGCTGTTTGTGGGGCTTAAGGCTGTTTTTATACCGTTGTTGATCTTGATGGAGGATATTTCCATCCTGGCGGGACTGTCTGTAAAATTGAAAGGGATGGAAGACTGATGCAGCAAAAGAACAAAATAACAGAAAATCAGGCAGACCCTTCAGGGGAGAATCTGGCAAATCTGGAAAAGCAGGCAAGCCCGGAGAACCAGAAAATTTCGACAGATTCAATAAACCACCTGAACACCCATCCCAACGATCATCAGACATCGCGGCTGCTGGTTTCTGAAACCATTTTATTGACAGTGTTTGCCCTTGTGTCTGTGGCGGTGAAGCAGATGCTTCGCCTGGATCTGAATCTTCCCGGCCATTCCTATATTGTCTATCTTTTTTTTCTGGTGTTCGGGCCGTGTTATGTGAATAAGAAGGGGGCAGCTGTTTACATGGGCATTGTGGCCGGGGTGTTTGCCGTCATTGCCGGGTCCAGAAAAGGCGTGCTGGATGTCCTGCGATTCGTTATGCCCGCTCTTTTTCTGGAACTGACCCGTTACCTGCCCACCCTGGGACACCCCCTGGTGAATCGGGTGGTGGAGGGGGTGTCGGCAGCCCTTATCATGCATGTGGTGAAATCGGGCCTGAACCTTATTACAGGTAAGCCCCTGGCATTTGTACTTATCAAGTTTTATCCCGGCCTTGTGACCTATCCCCTCATCGGGGGTGCCTGTGGTGTCGCCGCCTATTACATGTATGGCGCAGTGCGCCAATACAAGGGATTGAGTCGAAAATAAAAAGGGTTAAGGCCATAACTGCTTTATGCGATCCTTGGTCAGGGTTATCCAGGCCGGTGCACCGGACGCGTCCATTGTGGACTCCACCGGAAGCACCTGACGGCCTGCCTGGTGGATGATTTTTACCTTGTCATCCCCCAGAAGAATACGCTGATCCATATTCAAAGGCTCACCATCAAGGGGTTTAACCACATCCACAAAGTCATGACTGCAAAGGTTTTTTACCGTGATGCTGCTGCCGGCTCTGTCAAAATGGTACCAGCCCCGGAAGCGGCCGTCATTTCCATCCAGTCTCAGACCTACACCTGCCAGAGCCCCGATGATGCCGTCACCGGTGCCCCCGTGTTCCGACAGATGTATCCCGAGATCAGCGGCCAGATCATAGGCCATGGTTTTATTTAATACGGTGTCTTTGGCCTTACGTCCATAGGCCATGAGCCGTTCCCGGTCAAGGGAAGGCTGGTCCACAGCCACGCACAACCCGGCATCGGAGCCTGGTGCACTTTCAACCTCCAGCCCCTTTTGCATGAAATCAATGAGGGGCTGCAGGGTATTGTCGTTGATGTCAACATTAAAGCACATGGAGCTGTTGTGGGAGGTATATGGAATATCCTCGTGGACAAACAGCTGGTGGCGGCTGATGGAAGTGCATGCGCCCCATCCTTTTTTTTCAATGGCCTCGGCAAATATCTGGGACAGATGACCTGTGCCTCGGCTTTCAAGGTTGTCTGTGTCGTCAATGCATACAAAAATTTTCATTTATCACCATTTTTATTTTATGAAAAAGCAAATGCTGGGTACTAGGTACTGGGTGTTAACAGCAATTGCTTTTTCATTATTTGTTGTGACAGATATTACTGCCGTGTATGTTTTTATATGAAAAGGCAGCTTCCAAGGCAACTTCAGCAGAGCCGCCCCCCCGATGGGCAATAGGAACCGGACAATTGAGCTGTCTACAGTTCCGGTCCGGGCCCATTGCCCGTCGGGGGGGCGGCGGTATAATACTATTTGGCTCCGCGTCTACGACCCTATATTTGTTGTGTCCGACAGGACATGAGCGTTTATATGAAATACTCCGCAAAGTCGAGGAGTATTTCAAGCTTTGTTGTGGGCGGAACCGCATCAGAATGAGGTCTGCCCGTGGCAGTTATATTAAAACCGGAGAACGGCACCGGCATAAAGGGTGCGGCCCTGGCAGGGGAAGCCGTAACTCTGCTCGTAGTCTTCGTCCAGCAGATTCTCACCCCTTAGAAAAATCTCCAGGGTATCCTGGAAAAGCCGCTGGGACACCTTGAAGTCAACAACCTGAAAATCATCAAGCTCTGCCTTTTCAAGGGGCGTTTCTTTACTGTAATAATACTGGTCTGCCACATAAAGCCAGGACAGGCGTGCGGTGAGACCAAAGGGAAATATATAGCTTCCCTCAAGGGAATATTTCTGTTCCGGCCGATTCTGAAGCTCATCTTTTTCCGTGTTGGCAGACCTGTCCTCGGAACTCATCAACGATGCAGTGCCGGTGAGGGTCAGGTTCTCCACAAAGGTATTGACCACCTCAATCTCAACACCCTTGAAGCGATATTCTTCAAAGTTTTTGTAGAGATCATCCGTGTCATCCTTTTCAATGAAATCTTCGGCATCCTTGATGTAACCGGTGATGGAAACCGTTGTATCTGCCGGTAAAACCTGTGTTACCCCCAGTTCCCAGGAGTAAATGGTTTCAGATGTCAGATCCGGGTTGCTGCCATCCTGGGCATAGAGTTCCTTTGCGGTGGGGAACTTGATGCTCCGGCTCCAGGACCCTTTAAGGGTGGTGGTGTCGGTGACATCAAAGCTTGCCCCTGCCATCAAGGAAAAGTCATCTTCATCACTGCCGCCGTCCTTGTCCATGGCGTGGAATCCATACCCTGCAACCGCTTTTATTTTATCCGTGATCTGGGTGGTGTATTCCAGGGCCAGGGAGGTAAATCCCAGATCATAATCCATATCAAAGGCATCCTGATCCCCGTTTTTGTCTATTTCATAGCCGTCGGATTCCCAGGAATCTTTCTCCACCATGGCGGCAAATGTGAGGCGGTCCGAGGTCCGGGGAAGCCAGGACAGCTGAAAATTAGCGCCATTGACGGTGCTGGTGGCATCTTCGGTGTAACTGCCTTTTTTAGTGATGGATGTATATTTGTCGTTGTCATACCTGTTTGTGAGGGTGTCACCCGTTGAGGTATAAAGCCAGCCCCGCAGCTGTAAAGGGGCCTGGAAGGTATAATCAAAGGCGGCCTGAAGGGAGGTGGATTTGATTTCTTCAATGCGGTCATACTTGATACTTGGGGCAAAAATATCTTTTTTATCATCTATGGTGGAAGGTGGAACACCGTTCTTCCCGTCCTGGTAATTAAAGGTCAGTCCCAGATTGAATACGTCCGTTACGGCATAATCCACACCGGCAAAGGCCGTCTGTCGTTCATAATCACTGTTTTCCCGGTCATCATTGTCCTGGAGAGATGTTTCATTGAAATCATCGGACACCGGCACGGCATCCCGGGAGGTGTTGCCAATGCTTACCACGCCATCAATCTTGTCAGATCCCCCGGTGAGGGTGGCATTGGTGGAATAATATCCTTCCGGCCCAAATTCGTTGAGGATGCTTGTGTGAAGCCCCTGACTGCCTTTTTTGGTGATAATATTAATGATACCGGCACTGCCCCCGGCTCCGTAAAGCACTGAACCGCCACCGGTGGTCACCTTGATGCGGGCAATGTGATCAACCGGGATGGTGGTGGGGTCAAACTGTCCGTCATAGGTGTCTTTTATGGGGATACCGTTGAGTAATAGCATGACATGACGGGTTCGAAATCCACGGATGTCAATGCGGGGAGCGCCGGAAGCACCATATCGAATGTAAATGCCCGGAATGAGTTTTAAGGCCTCATCCAGGGTTCGGATGCCCTTTTGTTCAATGTCAAGGGCCGTGACCGTATGCACCGTGGCCACTGATTCTGATGAGGTGGTCTGATCGGTGACCACCACCTCACCCAGTTGATAAAATGAGGTTTCTGTCTGGGCAAATGCATGTGAAGTGATAAGGCATAAAATAATACCTGACCACAGGATCAGTTTCTTTTTCATGGGATTCTCCTGAGTCCGTGTCAATGTCATGGGACATTGATTTCTTTTAAATTGCTTTTATTAATTCGGATTTTGTGGTTTTAGGTTTGTTGTTTGTTGCGACTTGTTTTGCACAATCTAAACAAGTCAATTTGCAGGATTTGATTTATCGTTACGCCGGGTATCTATAAGGAATTAAAGAAATCGTCAAGCCTAATTGTTATTATAGGATTGTTTTTGGAGTTTATTAATATTCAAAAAATGTTATGTTTATCTATAAAAAACACCATGGATTACTAGAAAATATGTAAAAATGACCTTCTTGAGCCCTGAATGCATTATGGCTCAATATTTTCCTGGGAGAGGATATTCTTTATCATTTTAATTGAGATTATGTTTACAAAACAGGCATATGTCCATAATTACTTGTCAAACAGGGCAATGTTCTTTACACTTACATCCTTGTTCTTCCGGGTATGCCAAAATATTCGGCGTAACGCTGGTGGTGCTGTGGGGATGGCTTAGGCTTTAATGTTATCAAATTATAGTAAATATTCAGGTTGGGAGGAAAATATGGAAATCAGGGAAATAAAAAAAATAAGCGATCAGCATCATTTAAATCTCTTTTCTCTGTCTTACCTGGATCAACGGGGCAGTGAAAAATCATGGGTGTTTGCCTCTCGCAAAAAAGTGCCGGAGGTGGTGGATGAAAGACCTCCGGCTGCCGATGCCGTGGTGATTGTTCCCTTTCATATGGAAAAGAAAAAATTGGTGATGATCCGGGAATTTCGGGTGCCCCTGGGGGGATTTCAATATGGATTTCCCGCAGGCCTGGTGGACCCCGGTGAAACCGTGGAAGAGACCGCGGCAAGGGAGCTTAAAGAGGAGACCGGCCTTTATCTGGAATCCGTGGTGAGAACAAGCCCTCCCATCTATTCCTCTTCGGGTATGACCGATGAATCCATCAGCCTTGTTTTTGCCGATTGCCTGGGAGAGGTGAATCTTTTGGGCAATGAACCCTCTGAAGAGATCAGCGTGTTATTTTTGTCCAGATCGGATGCAAAAAAGCTCCTGGATACGCCGGGGCTTAAATTTGATGTGAAATCGTGGATAGTTCTGGCGCACTTTGCGGACACGGGGACGGTATAAATGTTTTCCAATTTTATTTATTTTCTGGTAGCGCTTATTCTATACGCCACCTGTGACTATCCCGGTGCCGATGCTACCATTCCGGATTATGCCGTGATGACGGCCCTGGTGCTGGCCATTGTTTTTCGGGGTGTGTGCCGGTTTCTTTTTAGTCGTCTTCAGGCAGCACAGGAACGCATGGAAGCAATGGAACCATATGGGATACCCCTTGGGGTGGATCAATCCATGGACAAGCTTCTCTCCCGGCTTTCCATGGGTGCTCTGCTGCTTTTTGCTGTAGATCTTTACCTTTTGCGGTTAAATCATCTCCTGGATGGGGTACCGATTTTTGAGCAGTTTCCCACCTTAAGAGCGCTTGTGTTTCTGGGTGTATTTCTGTCCTATCTGGTGATGGTATGGTCATCGGCCTGGCCGGTTCAGAAAAGAAATTTTTCCGTCAGAGTTTCCCGGAAGGCCTTTGTCCGATCCAATATAGCCTTTTCTCTGCCGGCCCTGTTGCCCTGGTTTTTAATTTCCCTCACCGCCGATGTCATTGCTCTGCTGCCCTTTGAACAGCCTGGTGCCTTTCTTGCCACCCCCATGGGAGAGATCGTTTATGTATTGGCCTTTCTTATGGCCATTGCCGGAATGGGGCCCTTTCTGATCCAGAAGGTGTGGGGTTGCCATGCCCTGGAACCGGGGCCTGCCCGGTATCGTATTGAAGCCATGTGCCGACGGGCAGGCATGAAATACCGGGATATCCTTAAATGGGATCTTTTCGGCGGCTCCATGATCACCGCAGGTGTCATGGGAATCTGGGGGCGGTTCCGGTATATTCTGGTAACCCCGTCCCTTCTTTCCATGCTTGGCAATGATGAACTGGATGCTGTAATTGTCCATGAAATCGGCCATGTGGAACACCACCACATTCATTTTTATCTTTTGTTTTTTGCCGGATATATGGCCTGTATTTATGCGTTCCTGGACCCTCTGGTGATGCTGATTGTCTCAAGCCCTCTCCTTGATCTCATGGGTTTTTTCCAGATGTCCCGGGAGGGCATGATGACCCTGGTGCTAAGTGGGGTACTCATTCTCCTTTTTCTCTTGTATTTTCGTTATGGGTTCGGGTTTTACATGAGAAATTTTGAACGCCAGGCAGATATCCATGTGTATCGTTATCTGCCCAATGCCCGTTCCATGATCACCACCTTTCATAAAATAGCAGGTTACAGCCGCCAGGCCTGGGACAAGCCCAACTGGCATCATTTCAGTATCAAGGAGCGGGTGCATTTTCTGGCTCGGTGTGAAACAGATGCCTCACTTGTAAACCGGCACCATCAAAAGGTACGCCGCATGATGTGGGGGTATGTTGTGCTGATAGTGGGTGTGTGTGCCATGGGGTATTATTTGAATTTCGGTACTGGTAAGGCGGGCATGAATCGTTATGTCATGGAAAAGCTCATTCTCCGGGAGATTTCTTCAAATAGTCATGACCCTGAAATTCAGGTGCTGGCCGGGGATTATTACTATGATAACGGGGCCTTTGAAAAAGCCATTTCCTTTTACCGCATGGCCATTGACAATGACCCGAATAACGCCCATGCCCTGAACAATCTGGCCTGGCTTTATGCCACATGTGCCGATCTGGTTTTTCGAAATTCAGAGCAATCTCTTGTCCTGGCACAAAAAGCCTTGGCCCTGGATAAAAGTCCCCATGTGATGGATACCGTTGCCGAAGCCCTTTTTATCAATGGCCGGTATGAACAGGCCCTGGAGATGGCCACACAAGCCCTGAAAATGGCCCGGGACAAACAGGATTATTACCGGGAGCAGGTGGAGCGATTTAAAAAGTATATGAAGGAATGAAGTTATTCACCGGACCAGTTGATTCATCTCAAAGATGGGCAGGCACACAGACAGCACAATAAATCCCACAACCACTCCCATGACAAGGATGATCAGGGGTTCAAGCATGGCCGTCATGGCGGTGAGGGAGGTGTCCACCTCTTTTTCATAAAAGCTGGCGGTGCGCTCCAGCATTTTTTCCAGGGTACCACTCTTTTCTCCCACTTTGATCATCTGGGTGGCCAGGACAGGGAAGGCTCGGTGCTGCTCCAGGGCCAGACCAAGCTCTCCACCCTGCTGCACCTCTGCCTGGGCCTTTGTAATGATGCCGGAAAGGACTCGGTTGCCTATGATGCTTTTGGCAATGTCCAGGGCAGTCAGAACCGGAACCCCATGTTCCAGGAGTGAACCCAGTATGCGTGAGAAGCGTGCAGCCGCTGATTTTTTCAGAAGAGAGCCAATTTTGGGAAGCATGAAAATGCTCCGGTCAATCAAGAGTGCACCTTTTTCAGTTTGTTTAATCAGGTAAAATCCTGTCATGATCACAACGGCAATCAATACCAGCACCCACCAGAAGGATTTTAAAAAACCACTAATGGAAATGAGAAACTGGGTGGGACCGGGCAGGGTCTGATTCATGTCTGCAAAAATACCCACCAGACCCGGTACAATATAGGTGAGCAGAAACAACAGCACCAGAACCCCCACCAGGGCCATGAGAACGGGATAGGCAAGGGATGCCTGTATTTTTGACCGGGTCTCATCCTGGGATTCCATGAGATCGGCCAGACGTTCAAGCACAACATCAAGGGTACCCGATGACTCTCCGGCCTTGACCATGTTGATGTAGATAGGGGTAAAAAGTGAGGGGTAAAGGGCCAGGGCCAGGGAAAAGCTGTTGCCCTCTTCTATGGCATTTCTCATTTTTGATATGACCTTGATCAACGCCCTGGACCGGGTCTGTAGGATCAGGGTATCCAGGGCTGATATCAGGTTGAATCCGGCGGATACAAGGGTGGCCAGCTGCCGGGTCATCATGGAAATTTCACCCCTGGAGATTCTGGAAAAAATCATTCCCCCGGCATCGGACACTTTACCACCGGTTCCCCTTGGGGTGTTTTCGGCATTTATTTCATTGATGGCAACCAGATAGATCTTTTTTTTTCGAAGCAGGGTGCCAGCGGCGGTTTTACTGTCTGCTGTGATGAGTCCCTGTTCTTTTTTTCCCCTGCGGTTCAGGGCGGTGTACTCAAATGTTGTCATGGATGATCCAGATTCTTTGTGTTGTTAATGGGACAGCTTTATTTTATCTGGTGCTTGGTCATAAGATTGGCCACGGGTCATGTTATTGGGTAAACGCAGGCCTGACCCCTCTTTAAAGTGGCCCATGTTGTGACCAAGCCCTCTAATCACAGGGTATTGGATATGCAGGGGAAGAATCAGGTTCTCCTTGACAGCTGAAAGTGCTGTGGTAAATAAGAGAAGTGTAGATATTGCGTTTTTGATATCCGTCACTTGACACCCAACACCCTGTATTCATGAACCCAATACCCAGAACCCAGTACCTAATACCCATTCACCCATAAATCTAAGGAAAAACAAATGATCATAATTTCCAACGTAACCTATCCCCCGGAAAGTGCCAAGGAAGTGGCCAGAAGATTCTTAACCGCACCGGTGCTGCCGGATTATCTCATCAAAAAAGGTCCATATATTTCTGCAGATGTCAAAATGGGTATTCATTCCATCACGCTGTATGAGGTGGACAATGCACGACTTGCCCAGGGACTCATCGCTGTGGGGGAAAGTATGGCCGTTTACATCGGTGTACCGGGGTATAATTATGAGATCAAGACCTATCTTGAGATCGAAGAAGGTCTTGGGATGCTCGGTTTATAATCGGCTGCCTTTAACCGTCCCTGGATATATTTCCCCAGCACATAAACCGCCTGATCTGCGGAGCGAAACACGGGAAGCCCGGTGTCCTGAAGGGCCCGGGCCAGGGGATCATAGAGTGGCCCGCTGTCCACTACCATAATCAAAGGCTTGTCGCTCTTTTGAGCCACCCTTGAAATGCGCTGGACAATGCTTTGTTGTGATGAAAACGGATTCTCAAAATGATTTTCATCGGGCAGGGTTTCGATCACTGGGGTCAAAGGGACCAGGGCCGCGGCCACGGCATCTACACCGGGATCATTTAACAGGGTCTGTATTCCCTTTTCATACACATCTGCCATGGCCATGGGGGTGACATCCAGGGGGTTGTTGATATTCACAAGGTCCTGCAGGCCGTTTTCCTTCAGGCATGCCCCAAGCTTCTGGCGGGTCTCCTTACTGAAGCGGGCCATCTGCAGTTTAAAATTTTCCCCCAGAAGATTATCGGCAATGCCAACGGCCTCATATCCGGCATTGCTGATGGCAGCCAGTCTATTGCCATGGATTTTTTTATGGCACAGATTTACGGACAGCTGTAAGAGACCTTCAAACTCTGTGAAGGTGTGGGCCACCATGGCCCCGGCTTCTTCCATGCACGTCCGACACACAGTGTAATCCCCGGCAAGTGACGCGGTATGACCCGAGGTGGCGGTTTTTCCCTCCATGGTGCGCCCGGCCTTATAAAATAAAATTTCCTTTCCCTTTACCACACATTGTTTCACCGCTCCGGCAAAGGCAAGTCCGTCAAGATCCCGGAATCCTTCCATGTACACAGCAATGGTTTTAATGTTATCAAGGGTGGAAAAATACTGTAAAAGATCCCCGGCGGTGAGATCCATCTGGTTGCCCATGGACAGGGCATAGGCGGGATCAAAAAAAGTCAGTTTACTCATGCGGGTTATCATATATGCCCCGCTTTGGCTTAAAAATGCTGAGGATCGTATCTGGTCTCCCCGGGATTTTGGCAGTTTTTCTTCTGGGATAAAAAGAGCATCGTATCGGCCCGGATGGGACAATACCCCCAGGCTGTTTCCCCCCAGTACCAGGGGGCTGGATTCGCCGGAGAGGTGAGCCTTTTGAATCAGAGATCCCATGTTGGCAGCACGGTCTTCACTGCCGCTGACCTCCCCAAGTCCCCCGGGAATTAGAATAACCGTGTGGGTGCAGTCTGCTGTAATGATTTTTTCCATGAGTGTGGCCGCCGTGTCAGCCCCCACGGCCAGGATGAGAACATCTAGTTTAACGGTCAGGTGATCCAGATCCGGCAGGGGAGATACTGCCTCAATGGCAGTCTTTTCCGGGTGAATCACATGGATGCACCGTCGGTCAAAACCGTTGGCAATGATGTTTTGCAGGATAATGCGGCCGGGATTCATGGCTTTTGCTGAAACACCAATAATGCCGATATTTCGGGGGTGGAGAAGAAAGTCTATCTTATGGATGGGGCGGGTGACGGGCCGTATTTCGGGCTTGGAAAAACGGCAAAATCCATCCAGGGGCACCATGAGGTATTTTGAAAAGGCAAAGGGATTGATCTCAAGTTCTTCAATGACATAGGGTGCATCAGGGTTTGATGCTGAAAAATGGTTGCCCACCGCAATCATGGCGGCAAAGCATTCTTTTAGCTGTTCATCGGTGACCTTTCGTTTTTCACCCCGGGACCGGCCGGTGAGTTTATCCCAGGATAGGGTCCGTTGATACAGCTGGAAGAAGGCATCTCCGTCGGTCATGGCTGTGGAGGCAGACACAACCGCCTGGCCTGGCCGGAACCGCCGGGCATAGAGTTCGGTGTCGGTGCCCCCCAGTCCGGCCGTGAGAATGGTACCAAATTCCCTGCTGTTGCGAAGGCTCACCAGAAGCTCATTGCCGAAGTCCGCCGTATCCACGGGGAGAAACTGACAGATGAGGACCCCTTTGATATCCCGGGAAATAGCCTCGGTGAGGGCGTCACCCTCAAGGTTGCGGTATGACAGAGGAACGTGTTCTTTTGGGGTCTGACGCAAAATTTCGGCAAATTTTTCCGGCACCTCATAATACATGCTGCGCACGGTGGAAAGCACACTTTCCTGGTTTTTTTCTGTGATGGTTATTCCCCCTGCATCACTTTTGTGTATGATGCAGGGGGAGATGATTTTCACCACCACCCGATCACCGGGAATGGCATCCAGGCGGGACTGATCCACCCGTTCATCCCTGGGCAGTACATAGTATTTCAAGGGAGTTTCACCCCCCAGAGCCCGGATCAGCTCATAGACCTCATACTCAAAGAGAAACGAGCGATTTTCTTTTTCTGCTTTGGAAAAAAGTGCCGTTATGTCATTGATACGGATATAAAGTTTCATGGGCTTCTCCGGTGATGGTAAGCGCTTACATCTTGGCTGTCTGGGCCTCCGTGATTTCATCAAAGGCCTTGTTCATGGTTTTCACCGCCAGGCGGATGCAGTGTTGTTTTTGATCCGGTATCTGGATCAGTTTTCTGAAAATATCTCGATCGGTGATGGTACGGGCATATTCTATGCTTTGACCCTTGATCATCTCCATGGCCACCATGGCGGCGGAAATTGCACCCGGGCATCCAAGCACCTGGATTTTTGCGTCTTCAATGGTCTGGCCGTTCATTTTCAGGAAGATTTTCATGGTGTCACCGCACTGACCTGTGAGTTCACTCACATGGTCGGCATCGGCAAGGCTTCCCATGTCCGGCTGCTTCAGGTAATAGTCGATGGCCGTATCTGAATAGCCGGAGTCCACGAGCATTGCCCGGACGCTTTCATTGGGTCTGGCACTTATTTCCATAGTTGATTCCTGTTCCTTTCTTCTTACTCACTCTTGTCCATTTTTTGATCCGAGCGATGAAAAATCCCTGCGTAGTGCCCTGGGTCAACTGCCCAGGTTCTGTTTTTTTCTGCACAGGCTTAAAATCCCGTCCAAGTGACGGTATCATTCTTGTTTATGTACCTTAATTTAACGCCTATATCCACAATTTAAGTAAATATTGAGTCGGCATCCCATATATTCACACCTGTTTTGGTCTGCTCACACATCAGATGTGTGCTACGCATTACCAAACAGGTGAATATGGTGCACTGTCCAGACGGTTACAATGTAACCTGAATATTTACCAATTTAATGGGCACAGCCACCACCGATGGCATGTCCTTTGCAGGTTTGACCGGGGAGAAATTGTGAGAGTTTTTCTTTATTTAGCAGATCCAGATTGGCCTGGACGGTTCCTTCCACGGCCCGGTAGGTTTTAATGCCCCCTGCCGACAGTTTGCCAAGGGCACCTTTTCCGATACCACCCACCACGATGGCGTCGACCTTGACGTTTCCCAGGGCCTTCAATGGCTGGCACTGGCCATGGACGTGATCTCTGTCCTGATTCTCAATTATTTCAAGGGCTTGAGTATCGGTGTCCACCAGAATAAAAAAGGCTGCAGATCCAAAGTGATTGTATACGTCGCTGTTAAGACCATTTTCATTGTTTGTGGGAAATGCTATTCTCATTATACTGTACTCCTGTGAAAAGTGTTTAAAGCCCGGTTCTGTTAAATGGCACAGTCTGGGCAGAGTTGTCCGTATTATTTGATAATGTCTGTCCCATACTCTGGATTGGTATGGATCACTTAACCTTTCCCAGACATTAACAAGATTAAAAAAGGCATATTGAGTCGATAAATTATGTACGAAAAAATCAATGTCAAGCAAAGCCCTGCCGGTACTGCAATTTTCATTTCAACCGGCAGAATGGGGCAGGGGTCTTATCTGCTTTTCTTTTTTCACAGCCGAAAAAAACTTGTATGGCCGGACAAAAGATATTAAGCTGAACAGCGGTATGGGGGGCTGGCGATAAGTCTATGACCAAGCCCTGAAAATGGATGGATAACCCCGGGGAGGGTTTAAAATGAAAATAATGATTTGCGGCAGTGACGGGCAGTTGGGCCGGGACTGCATCCGGGTATTTGAAGTTGACAATGAGATTTTCCCCTTCAATCGCACCCAGCTTGATATTACAAGGCTTTCCAAGGTACAGGAAGCCATGGCGGGGTTAATGCCGGATGTGGTCATCAACTGTGCCGCCTTTACCCAGGTGGACCGATGTGAAACAGAACCACAGACCGCGTTTGATGTCAACGTCCTGGGGGCGGAGAATCTGGCACTGACCTGTGCTCGATATCAGGTAAAGCTGATTCATATATCAACGGACTATGTGTTTGACGGAAATCGGGAGCCCCCTCTGTCCTGGTCTGAAACCGATGAAACCCATCCCGTATCTGTATACGGTAAAACCAAGCTTGAGGGGGAAGTGCGCATTGCCAGGGTCCTGAAAAACCATGCCATTGTTCGCACCGCCTGGCTCTATGGTGCCCATGGGGGTAATTTTCTTAAAACAATGCTGCGCCTGACCCTTGCAAATCCTGAAAAAGAGTTCAAAGTGGTAAATGACCAGTATGGCTCCCCCACATGGTCTTTGCGTCTGGCCCTGCAGATTCAGCGCCTGCTCCGGGAAGAGGGGCGGGGACTCTACCATGCCACCTCAGAGGGGTATTGCTCCTGGTATGAACTGGCCTGCTTTTTTTTAAAAAGAATGGAGGTACCCCATAGCCTGATTCCCTGTACCACAGAAGAGTACCCCACACCGGCCGCCCGCCCTGCAAATTCCATTCTTGAAAATAGACGGCTGAAGTTGGAAAACATCAATCGCATGACCGGTTGGCGTCACGGGGTGGAACAGTTTGTTTCCCGGTATCGTAATGAGCTGCTTGAAGCGTTTAAAACGGATGGCAGATAGGTTCTGGGTTTTGGGTTCTGGGTGTTGGGTGCTGGGTTCTGGGTGTTGGGTTCTGGGTTCTGGGTGTTGGTGTTGATTCAGATCTTTTTTCTGGTTTTTGTTGTGGCAAGGGATTTTGCCATGGGTGTTGTTAATGTTTGGGGGCCTTATTGAGCTAAATCAATCCTCATCGGAATGTTGAGGATTCAAGGAGATATATATGGATTCCATGATAAAACCGGACCTTTCCGGATTTGAAAATACCATTCGTGACTATGTTCGGTATGTGTTGGGAAAACCCATGTCCGACGCCAGCCCCACGGATCTGTTCAACGGGGTATCCTCGGCGGTGCGTAAATTGCTCATGGATATCCGCATTGCCACAGAGCAGCGCTATGCCGTAAGGGATGTCAAGCGCATGCACTATATCTCCATGGAGTTTCTCACAGGGCCGCTTCTCGCCAATAATCTTTTAAATATGGGAATATTTGAAGATGTCCGGAAAATTTTAGACAATATGGGGCTGAATCTGGATAGCCTCATGGAATGTGAACCGGATCCATCCCTTGGAAATGGTGGCCTTGGCCGGCTGGCCGCCTGTTTTCTCGATTCACTGGCAAGCCTTGACATGCCGGGATTTGGGTATGGAATCAACTATGATTATGGGCTTTTTAAACAGAGCATCATGGGTGGATATCAACGGGAAAAACCCGATAACTGGCCCAGTAAATCTTCCCCCTGGCTCATTGCCAGGTCCGGTGAAAAATGTATGATCCCCGTGTATGGCCGTATTGTGGACACCGAAGATACCAAGGGTGGTTACAACCCCATGTGGTCGGAATGGCAGCTGGTGGTGGGCAGACCCCACGACATCCCCGTGGTGGGGTATGGGGGGCACACGGCAAACCGACTGCGATTGTTTTCCGCTTGGGCATCGGAGGATTTTGATATTCGCATTTTTAATGAGGGCGATTATTTCCGGGCCGTGGAACGAAAGATAAACTCTGAAAGCATTTCCAAAATTCTCTATCCATCGGATTCCCAGGAGGCAGGAAGGGAGCTTCGTCTGGTGCAGGAGTATTTTCTGGTGGCCTGCGCAGTGCAGGATATCATTCGTATTTATTTAAAACAGCATGATGATTTCAGTCAGTTTACCAGAAAGGTGGCCATTCAGCTCAATGACACTCATCCGGCCCTTACGGTTGCTGAACTCATGCGCTCCCTTGTGGATGTCCATGGCCTGGAATGGGACAATGCCTGGGAAATAACCACCCAGACCCTGGCCTATACCAACCATACCCTGCTGCCAGAGGCCCTGGAAAAGTGGCCCCTGGCCATTGTGGAGAAGGTGATTCCCCGGCACTTGCAGATTATATACGAAATCAACCGACGATTCCTGGAGAGCCTTGCCGTTTCCTTCCCCGATGACCCCCAGCGTCTCCAGCGAATGTCCATCATTGAAGAGGGCGGTGAAAAACATGTGAAGATGGCCCATCTGGCCATTGTGGGCAGCCATTCGGTGAACGGGGTGGCAAAAATTCATTCCCATCTGGTCAAGACATCTCTGGTTCCGGAATTTCATCAGCTGTGGCCTGAAAAATTTAACAACAAAACCAACGGGGTCACCCCCCGGCGCTGGCTTTTATCTGCCAATCCCGGTCTTGCCCACCTGATTTCAGAGGTTATCGGAGATGAGTGGATCACCAACCTTGATGCCTTGAAGGCCCTTGAGCCCTTTAGGAATGATGCCGCTTTCATGACGCGGTTTTCCATGGTGAAACGGGAAAATAAGGTGCGTCTGGCCCGCCTGATTAAAAAGACCGCCTACGTTGATGTAGACCCGGATTCAATTTTTGACATCCATGCCAAAAGAATCCATGAATACAAACGTCAGCTTTTAAATATCATGCACATCGTGCACGGGTATTTCATGATCCACGAAGACGGCGTTCTGCCCCCCTGTCCCCGCACCTATATTTTTTCCGGCAAGGCAGCCCCCGGATATTTCATTGCAAAGCTTATTATTCGACTGATTCACGGGGTGGCTGATGTGATAAATAAAGATCCCCTGGTGAACCAATGGATCAAGGTGGCCTTTATCCCCGATTATAAAGTGTCCCTTGCAGAGATTATTATCCCGGGTGCCGATGTCAGTGAACAGATTTCCACGGCGGGTATGGAGGCCTCCGGCACCGGCAACATGAAGTTTGCCATTAACGGGGCGGTGACCATAGGTACCATGGATGGTGCCAACATTGAAATTGCCGAGGCTGTGGGCAGGGAAAATATCTATATTTTCGGTCATTCGGTGGAAGAAATTTCTGCCATGCGAAAGGACTATGATCCCGGAAAAATACTGGCAGCAACTCCCCATGCCGGGCGAGTGCTTGATGCCATTAATTCTCCCAGATTCTGCGGATGGGAGTCCGGCATCTTTTCCCCAGTGTTTGATGCAGTGGTAAATCATGGAGATTATTATATGAATCTTGCCGATTTTCAGTCCTACGTGGATGCCCAGACACGCCTGTCAACTGATTATGCTGATAGAAAAAAATGGGGGGAGATGACACTTCTAAACACAGCCCGTACCGGTATATTTTCCAGTGATCGAACCATCCGGGAATATGCCCGGGACATCTGGGGGCTTGAAAGTCAGATATGAAAATATATTTTTCCCTTGAGGTTTTTTCCTTGTCCATGTATTAAATAAACCGCGTGAATACAGTAAAGAAGATTCAAAATATAAAGAGGTGTAACATGGGAATACATGAGCGGAAGCAGAGAGAGAAAGAACAGCGGCGCATTCAGATCATGGAAGCGGCAAAAACGGTTTTCTCAGCTAAGGGATTTAATCGGGCAACCATGGAGGAAATCGCAGGAGAGGCCGAGCTCAGTCCGGGAACCCTGTATCTTTATTTTAAAAATAAGGAGGAACTCCATACCTCTCTTTCCATTAATATTCTTGAGTATCTCACGGATCAGATCAATACCTATGTTCATAATAAGGATATCGACGCCATGGCAAAACTCATGGCATTAAAAGATGTTTTTATAAAGGTGTATGAATATGACGCCATGGTGCTGATCAATCTGTTTCATCTTCAATCCGGTGAAACCCTGAAGAATCTGTCAGGACCGGTTTTAACAGAAATAGAAAAGACATCCGCCGATGCTCTGGGGGCCATTACGGCCATTGTTCAGGAAGGTCTGGATCAGGGTATTTTTGTGGATCGGCACCCCGTGGCCCTGGCAGATATTATCTGGGCCACTTATTCCGGTGTGGTGTTGTGGGTGGACAGCAAGCGTCTTTTAAATAATGAAAAGGATTTTGTAAAGCAGACACTGGAAACTGCCTTTGAGCTCATTGCCATTGGCCTGACACGTTCCTGATACGGGAAACCCGGCTTTGTGATATGTTAAAATGCCCGGATCTGATCCCCCCATCCTGTCATGGATTATGGGGGACAGTTTTTGTTATGGTTTATTTTCTGCACAATCTGTGAATGGTCTGGGCATGCCATTCACCCCTTCCTGAAAACGTGGGGATACCCCTGTTTTTCAATTTTTCCGCAATTTCTCCAAAGGTGCACCGTCTGTTACGCATCTCCTGGATGATGTCAATAACCTCAGTTTTAGTCAGCCGCGATCCATCAATATCCCGGGCAGCAGAGGAGGTGTTGGTTTTCGGTGTGGGTCCGGGAGACAGGGCCTGGGGGATAACTTTACCGGTTAACAGGTCGTTCATATTATTAAAAAAGCAAGTTATTGCCTTGTGAGATTTTATCTGAGTTTCAGCCAGTTTTTCTCCGGTTTCACACATCCTTTCTACGCTGGTGGCGATGGCCGTCAGATTGGCCTTAATAGAGGGTATTTCCTGTTTCAGTGGATCATTTTTCTGGGGTAAATCGTCAAAGTTACCGAGTTGCGATCCCCTGCGTTCCTTATTTTTTCGTCTGTCAATGGTTGGATAAAAATTGCCTTCGGCGTTTTTTCTGGTTCCAGCAGTATGTCTTGCTTTTGGGTTTCGTTGGGGATTCCTTAGATTTTTTAAAAATTCATTCATGAAACCTCCTGAAAATATGGCGATTCTCATAAAACATGAGGGCTTGGTCACAGCATTGGAGACTTAGTTACAAACATGGTAATGGTTTAAAAAATTTGGGCTTTAATAAAACATAAGGTTGATCATGATGGATCATGAACTGCTTGAAGATGTGGGTGGAAATGATAACCAGTGCCCATCTGATAAAGGATACCGTCTGTGCTGAAAAATACAATGATTGTCAATCATTGAATGATAAACGATTTATTCTTTATGGTTTATTTTTTTAATATATATGAATCTATAGATAAGTCAAGCTGGAAAAACTGAAAAGAACCGGGAAATATGGATCTATTGTCAGAAAAACGCAAGGGGTATGAATGGGGGGGGCATAAACAGCATCGGCAGCCCAGGGGCTGCCGGTTTAGATGTCGACAAAAAAAAAGTGATCGGTGAGACCCTGTGGGCAGGTTCTGATCAGTGGTGAGGTCCTGCCAGGAGCTTTTCCGTTTCTTTCTGGATACAATGATAGATATCGTCGTCACTGCCAAAAATATCAATGACATCCTTATGATTGATCAGCTTTTCAAGAATAAATGCGGTGAGATAAAGACTTACTACATTGGGGTTCTGCACCAGGGTTCGAAAGGGTGCAATTTGAAAATCAATGTCAAAATCTTCGGCCTTGCACAGCGTGTCAAGGCATTTGCCAATCTGTTCCTGAACGGTATTTTTGCTCACGGTTTCCACAATCCCGTTTTCCACCAGGGCCATGGAGACTTTGTTACTGAACATGTCAATATTTTCCCGGACTGCGTGGATTGCCCGGCCTTTTTCCCGTTCTTTGGATGATTCTATTTTTGAAAGCAGTTTGGCTTCCCTGTGTCCCACATTAAATGTTTTACCCATAGCCTGTCCTTCTTATGGTTTTATGGAGCCTGGTTCCGGTAAAATCTTTTGCCACGGCTGCAATATGTTGGTTTTTATCTGCCTCTGATGAAGAGTATAATCGGAAATGAACATGGGTTACAAGATAAAAATCATATGGCTTCAATAATAATCTGGGGAAAGCTTTTGCGGTTGAATCGATTCATTCGGACCCTGAATGCAATTTTGTCAAAATGTACCGGCAGGGGTTGATCTGTATCAATATTGAATTGAAACGCTTCAATGGTTGCGCTGGTTCCAGAGGGGGATGTTTTTTCCAGGATCATTTTTCGGTGTCTGTCCGCGATGATAACAGAGGAGGTCACCCGAAGATTTGAGCAGTGAAAAAGGGGTTCCGGATTGTCTGTGCCAAAGGGCCGCAGGCGATCCACTTCGTTGATGAGCGTTTCGGTGATTTCATGGGGTTCCAGTTCACAGTCCAGAATCAGCTGTTTTTTTAAGGGGTTTTCCTTAACGACCCGGGCAACCTTTTCTTCAAACATTTTTGCAAAGGCTGGGATATTTACCTCCAGAAGGGAGATGCCCGCTGCCATGACATGGCCACCGAATTTTTCCAGGATACTTGTGCACTGGGTTAAGATGGCATGGATGTCCACCGATGCCACACTTCTGCAGGAACCGGTGGCCGGTGTGGCTGCAGTTGATATTAGCACCACCGGCCGGAAATATTTTCGTGCGGTTTTAGATGCTGCAATGCCCAGAACGCCGGGATTCCATTTGTCGTTTGAGAGTACAATGGCTTGGCGGTCCAGAATCTGCGGTTGTCGCACAATTTGCTTTTCAATGTCTTCCACAATGCTTTTTTCTGTATGCTGCCGTTTCAGGTTCAGCTGATCCAGCAGTGCAGCGGTCTGTTCTGCACTGCCTTTTTCCCGGGTGGTGAGCATGCTCACACAGATTCGTGCGTGGGCCATACGTCCGGCGGCATTAATTCTTGGGGCTATGCGAAAGGAGATATCATCGGAGTCAAAAAAGGATGTGTCCACCCGACTTACATCGGCAAGGGCTTTCAGGCCAGGTCTTTTTCCCTGCTGAATGACCCGGATGCCGGCGATGGTGAGGATGCGGTTTTCGTTTTTCAGGGGCACCATGTCCGCCATGGTGCCGATGGCCACCAGATCGCAGTAGCTCATGAGGTTGGGTTCCGGGATGGATGTCCAGAAATTTTGTTGTCTCAGGTACTGCCTCAGGGCAATGACAAGATAAAAAGCCACCCCCACACCGGCCAGATGATCAAGGGGGGAAGAACAGTCTTTGCGTTTGGGATTGACAACGGCCACGGCCCGGGGAAAGGGCTGTGATATTTCATGGTGGTCGGTGATGATTACATCAATGTCTTCCTGGGCCGCCTGGGCCACGGCATCGTGGTTGTCCGAGCCGCAATCCACGGTGATGATCAGATCAATGTGCCGTTCCACGGCCATGTCAATATGGGCGGGCTTCATGCTGTAGCCTTCCTGGGTCCGGTGGGGGATGTACCAGGAGACATCGGCATTTACATGGGTGAAAAAATCATGGAGGATGGCGGTGGCTGTGACACCGTCGGCATCAAAATCTCCGAAAATTAAAATTTTTTCCTGGTTGCAAATGGCCGTATAAATGCGTTTCACCGCACAGGTCATGTCCTTTATGGCAAAGGGCGGGGTCAGGTTGTCAAAGCTTGGGGACAGAAAAGAAAAAGCGGCTTCCGGTGAGGTGATGCCCCTGTTGATCAGAAGTGTGGCAATGGCCGGATGGCACCCGATGATGCGGGATATTTTTGCCACCATGCCGGGATCGGCAGATTTGTGTACCCATTCCATATCCATATATTTTTCCTGAAAATGCCCTTTATATCCAATTGTCATGGTAAAGTCCAGTGATTACAAATGCTGGTAGCCCAGATGCATGATAGCATTTTCAATCTGCGTTATGTCCACTGGGATATGTCCGTTATATAAAAATATATTTGGTCAAACCCTTTATTGATGTTATATATAAAGATTTTAGACTTTTTTTGCTCAAACACCATGGACCGGGCAGGTATGAATACCATTATAAAAAAATTTCAGGTAGAAAAAAGCCGCATCGGGTTTTTAAAATTTATTTTTGAGGCCCATGACGGGCTGGGGGTGTTAACCACTCTGGATTCCGGGGCCGGGCTTGTGCAGTTTGCCATTGCACCGGGGTGCCTTTGCGATGTGGAAGTCATTTTAGAAGATTTGAAAAAGGATATGAAAATTAATGAAGTGTAAGGGTTATGTATATATTTATACCATTGGCTGTCAGATGAACACCTATGATTCTGAGAAATTGTTTGTGATTCTGCACAGGATGGGATACGAAAAAACAGATGAACTAAACGATGCAGACATCGTGATTTGCAATACTTGCTCCATTCGGGAGAAGGCCCAGGAAAAAGCTTACAGTTTTTTGGGAAGACTTGCCGATAAGAAAAAGAAAAAACCCCATCTGGTGTCCATCATGGCCGGGTGTGTGGCCCAGCAGGAAAAAGAAAATGTGTTCAAGCGTATTCCCCATCTGGATGTGGTGCTTGGTACCCATGCCGTGGACCAGCTTCCCCGCATTATTGAAGCGGTTCAGGCCGGTCGTACTCACATCAGTGAAACCCGGGAGACCCATGGAATTTTTGAAACCCCGCCCCGCATTGAAACAGACAGGGCTTTAAACAAGGTGTCCCGGTTTGTCACCATAATGCAGGGGTGTGATAATTATTGCACCTATTGTGTTGTTCCCTATGTCCGGGGACGGGAACGAAGCCGTACACCGGAAAGCATTGTGGAAGAAATCACCCTACTGGCCGAAACCGGGGTGAAAGAGGTGACGCTTTTGGGCCAGAATGTTAACTCCTATGGACAAAAAGAGGGTATTTGCTCCTTTCCGGAGCTTCTGGCCAGGATTAACGATGTGGCAGGCATAGAACGTATCCGATTCGCCACCTCCCATCCCAAGGATTTATCCGACGAACTCATTTTTGCCATCCGGGATCTGAACAAGGTTTGCAATCAGCTTCACCTGCCGGTGCAGTCGGGTTCCAACGCCATCTTAAAAAAGATGCACCGGGGGTATACACGGGAAATGTATCTGGAACGCATCGGCATGCTTCGACGTCATTGCCCGGATGTGGGACTTTCTTCTGATATGATTGTGGGATTTCCATCGGAAACCCGGCAGGATTTTGAACAGACCCTGTCTCTTATTTCCACGGTCGGGTTTGATGGCTTGTTTGCCTTTGCCTATTCGGACCGACCCAATGCACCGGCGGCGCATTTTTCCGGGGCCGTGGATGAGGTGGAAAAAATGGCTCGACTCAATGAACTGCTTGCCCTTCAGGAAACATTTACAGAAAAGCAGAACCAGAACCTTGTGGGTACCACCCAGACGATACTGGTGGAGGGAAAAAGTCTTAAAAAGAGACATACAAAACCCGGCGAGACGGTTTCGGCAACCCAGATGACCGGGCGCACGGATACCGGTAAGATTGTCCATTTCAATGCCACGGGTGTGGCACCGGGAGAAATGGTAAACATAAACATAGTACAAGCCTATTCCCATTCCCTTTGGGGAACGCGTGAAGGGGAGTCATTACAGTGAAGATCAGATCCAGTAGACAAAAGGTGGGTAGAAACAGTCCCTGTCCCTGCGGAAGCGGGAAAAAATTTAAAAACTGCTGCATGAATGGGGTGTCAGCCCCCATGACTTTGAAGGAAGAATACAAAAAGAAATTTGATATTACCCTTAAAGAGCCCCATGAAATTGAAGGCATCAGGGCAGCAGGGCGTGTGCTTCTAGATATTATGGACAAGGTGGAACACATGATCGCACCGGGAATTAAAACCGAGGAGATTAACACCCTGGTCCACGAAGAGACCCTGAAGGCCGGTGCTGTGCCTGCCCCCCTTAATTATCGGGGATTTCCCAAGAGTGTCTGCGTTTCCGTTAATGAAGTCATCTGCCATGGAATTCCCGGGGATCGTATTTTAAAGGACGGTGACATCGTCAATGTGGATATCACCCCCATACTCAATGGATTCTATGCCGATGCCAATAAAACCTTTTTTGTGGGTACCCCCACAAGGGAAGGAAAAAAAGTGGTGGCTGTGGCCGCAGAATCCCTGAAAAGGGCCATGCAAATGGTCAGACCCGGGGCACATATCGGTGATATCGGCTGGGCCATCCAGACCTATGCCGAAGCCCAGGGTTGTTCCGTTGTCCGGGAGTTTGTCGGCCATGGGGTGGGGCTGGATTTCCATGAGCAGCCCCAGGTACTCCATTTCGGCAAGCGGGGCCGGGGGGTAAAGCTGGTGCCTGGCATGGTGTTCACCATTGAGCCCATGATCAACCTTGGAAAACGAAATCTTCATATTCTGCCCGATCATTGGACCGCCGTCACAAGTGATGCCTCTTTGTCTGCTCAGTTTGAGCAGACCATCCTGGTGACAGAGATCGGGTTTGAAAGCCTTACTCCTTACGAATTATAGGATTTCGGGATCTAAATGCCGGGCCTGATCACAAGATCGACCACATCTCATAATTGGTGAACCCCATCCCAGATGGGGCGATCTTGTGATCAAGTCCTAATTTTTCATGCTGTGAATAGGGGCGGGAATTCTGCCACCTTGTTTCACAAAGGAGTCCCGGAGATGGGCATGGGGAACGTCCATTATTTGTGCTTCTCCCAGAAGGCCCCCGAAATATACCTTGTCCCCTGCTTTTTTACCGGGTACGGGGATAAGTCTTGTGGCCGTGGTTTTATTGTTGATCATACCGATGGCCATCTCATCGGCAATGATTCCAGCCAGGGTCTCCTCGGTGATATGCCCGGGGATGGGTACCATATCAAGTCCCACGGAGCACACGCAGGTCATGGCTTCAAGTTTTTCAATGGAAAGATAGCCGTTGGCGGCAGCTTCTGCAATATTTAAATCTTCGCACACCGGAATAAAGGCACCGCTTAGTCCCCCCACATGGGAGCTTGCAAAGGCGCCGCCTTTTTTTACGGCATCGTTTAACATGGCAAGGGCTGCTGTGGAGCCGGGCACCCCGATGCTGGTAAGTCCCAGGGCCTGGAAAATTTCACCGATGCTGTCCCCCACTGTGGGGGTGGGTGCCAAGGAAAGATCCACCACGCCAAACCGGATATTTAAGGTGTCTGCCACCTCCCGACCGATGAGTTCTCCCACCCTTGTAACCTTGCATGCTGTTGTTTTAATGATTTCTGCAATTTGCCCCAGGCGCAGGCCAGGGGATTTTTCCAGAGCCCGTTCAATGGCTTTTTTCACCACCCCGGGACCGCTGACCCCCACATTGATAACCGCATCTGCCACCCCCACACCCAGGTAAGCGCCTGCCATAAAGGGCATGTCCTGGGGAATGTTGGCAAACACGCACAGCTTGGCGCAGGCAAGGCCGTCATCATCGGCGGTCAGGGCTGCGGCTTTTTTAATGACCCTGGCCATTTCGTACACGGCATCCATATTGATACCCGATCGGGTGGTGGCCACATTCACCGAGGCGCACAGGCGCTGGGTTTCTGCCAGGGCCTGGGGAAGGGCATCCATGAGGGCACGGTCCCCCGGGGCAATGCCCTTTTCCACCAGGGCGGAGAATCCCCCCATGAAATCAATGTTCACGGTCTTTGCAATGTCATTTAAGGTATGGGCGATTTCCACCATCTGGGGTGCGGAGAAAGGTGCACCCACCAGACCGATGGGGCTCACTGAAATGCGCTTGTTTACAACTGAAATGCCGTATTTATCCCCCACGGCATCACACACCCTTACAAGGTCTGTGGCATTGCGCAGAATTTTGGCACGAATTTTTTTCTTGAACACTTCAAGGTCATGGCTGACGCAGTCAAAAAGGCTGATGCCCAACGTCACCGCCCGAACATCGAGATGTTCGTTTTTAACCATTTCTATGGTTGATATGATTTCTTGTTCATTAAACATGTGGTTTTCCTTTGGGAGGATATGGCCTTTCCTTTATCCGCCAGCGGTGGAATCAAGTGGCGGATCTTCCTGTTTTTTTGATGGATGCGGGAAAGGATGCGCCAAAATTAAATTTTATTGATGGTTTCAAAAATGTTTTTATGCTGAATGGAAATATCCAGCCCCAGCTCCGCCGCCTTGGTTTTCAGGGTTTCAAACAGGTGGGCCTGGTCGGTGGTCGGGGTCACTGCTATTTCATATACCATGATATTGGCAGTTGGATCATCTCCTCCCTTGAACACCGCTTTCAGGTTGGTTACGTTCACCTGATGCTCGGCAATGATCTGGGTGAATCTAGCCACCAGGCCTTTCTGGTCAGGACCAATGGTGGTGATAAGAAATGTTTCTGCAGTAACCGGGGCCTTTGCTTCATCTGTCTGGGAAATCTGGTCCATGTAAATCTGAAGGCCTTCACCGGACAGATCCCGGTCGAGCCGCTGATGCAGGGTTTTCATGTCCAGTCCCGGAGGGGGTTCCACAATGAAAAAACCTGAAAATTCGTTCTGCAGGATCATTTGGTTTACATTTTGAAGATTGCAGTCAAGGGCGTATAAACTGGCTGATACTCTGGCGATGATGCCGGGTCTGTCCTTGCCCAGAACGGTGATGATCAATTTGTTCATGTTTAAAACTCCTGAATGTACGTTTGTGTCCTGGTAATTCCAAGACTGCATTATAAAACGCTTTAATAAACCATTCCGGCATTCAGGTAAACCATAAAAAATGAACCCTCCCCCGGCCCCGGGACTCTGGATGTCCATTTTACAAGGCTTTTAGCCGTCCATGGAAAAATATTGATGTTTGGGGGAACTATGATTATATTAGGCCTGATACCCCGGAGTGGTTATAAGGTCATTGATAGAAATGGCATGAAGAAAAACCGGTGTGATAACCTATTTATGTGGAGCATGAAATTTAAATGTCAGAAAAAGGCTGGTCATCATTCGTAAGGGATTATAAAGTGGTATTGTTGATAGTTATCATTGGATTTTTTCTCATTGAGCTGGAGATCCTGGTGATGGCATCCATGAAGTCTGGCAGGCAATCTTGGCTGAAGGTTCTGGGGGATGATGGGCAGATCATATATGAGGTAAAGGGATCTACACTGACCAATTTCAATAAATATTACTTTGAAAACACCTTCGGGCCCCTGGATCAATACCAGGTGAAACTCTATACCAAAGATATCCCTTTTCCTTTTCGGGCATGGCTGTCCGCCTCGGTGGGGATCCCGGTGGGCCTGATTCTTCTTCTGGCCTTTGTGCTTAAGGCTGCCAAGGCTCTGGTGCAGGACCAGGTGGAGGAGGAAAGCCCGGAAGAAGATAAAACTCCCAAAGGCCGGGGGGAGCATCTGTTGTTTCGCATGGGCAAGCTTAATATTTTCATCATCGGTTTTTTATTGATCAGTGCGGTGCTGCTTTACTGGATTGTCCCCAACATGCTGACCTTTCTGGCCAAGGCGGGCATTGAAACCTTCGAGCATTACAAATATTTTTTCATGACCGTGCTGGGAGTCCTGTTTTTGCTGTTTGCCTGGTTCATGTACATGAAATATCAGCTGGCCCGGAAAAGCATGGATGCCCAGACAGAAATTCGCAAATTTGAACTACAGCTGCAACATGAAAGACACTTAAGTGGTGTACCCGCCCTGGGCTATGACGGCGGTGAAAAAACCCAGTTGATCGGATATGAAGATGGCGTTGTGGAAGAAGATATCACAGGAAAGCAAACATGAAGATTATCACCACCCATAAAGGAACCGATTTTGATGCCCTTGCCTCCCTGGTGGCGGGAACGCTTATTTACCCAGGTGCCCGGGCCGTTTTACCAAACGTAATAAACCCCAATCTCAAGGGATTTCTCTCCATTCACAAGGATGTCTTCGGGTGTTGTTCCCCCGGGGAAATAACCATGGATGATGTGACCTCCCTTGTGGTGGTGGACACCAACTGCTGGCGAAGGCTGGATGGAATGGAGTCCCTTAAAAAGCGAAGGGATCTTCACATCACCATGTGGGATCACCATGTGGATGGCGACATTAAGGCCCATGAACGTCACCAGGAAAGCTGTGGGGCCAATATCACCCTGATGATAAGGGAGTTAAAGGCACAGCGAAAACTCATAACCCCCATCCAGGCCACCTTGTTTCTCATGGGTCTTTATGAAGACACCGGGAACCTGACCTTTGCCTCCACCACTGCTGAAGATGCCCTTGCTGCGGCATATCTCCTGGAAAGAAAGGCCGATCTACAGATTCTGGCTACCTTTTTGCGTCAGGCCTATGGAAAGCAGCAGAAGGAAATTTTATTCCAGATGATTCAGCAGGCGGCTCGCACGGAATTATCCGGGTATAATGTCAGCATTGTCTCCATGGATATCACCGGACATATTCAGAATCTGTCCATGGTGGTCCAGATGTACAGGGAAATTGTCAATGTAGATGCGGCCTTTGGGATTTTCAATGATGTGGACCGGGATCGCTGCATGGTCATCGGCAGAAGCAACATAGAAGGAATCAACATCGGGATGATCATGAGAAGTGTGGGCGGAGGTGGACACCCGGGTGCGGGCTCGGCTCTGCTGAAAAAAACCAACCCCGATGTCATTAAAGAGATGATCGTGGAGATGGTCAAGGGCAACCAGCATTCGTCTGTAATGCTGGCCGACATCATGTCCTATCCGGTCACCACCGTGCATGAGAATACCAGTGTGGATGACGTGGCTATAATCCTGCGGGAAAAGGGATGCACCGGCATGCCCGTTGTGAATGATGATAATCACATGGTGGGTATTGTTTCCCGCCGGGATTTTAAAAAAATCCGCAAGGACAGCCATATGCGATCCCCCATCAAGGCCTTCATGAGCCGGGATGTGGTGTCCATTTCACCCCAGAGCAGTGCCATTGATGCGGCACGTCTAATGATCAAGCATGATATCGGTCGGATTCCTGTGCTCCAGGACGGTGAAATCATCGGTATTGTAACCCGGTCTGACACCATGCTTTACTTCTATGACATCCTTCCCGATTGATGTAACTATTCGGTCAGCACCCCATCTTCACCTGTTCTGGTTTGCTCACATCACAGCCGCAACCAGGCGAACATGGGGCACTGTCCAGACATTTACATGAGTAAGCCAAATATTTACCGATTGATGTAAATTTAAAGATGCCTCAGATATTGATTTTTTTATCGGCCCATACGGCCAGTTTCTCTCTGAAAATTTTTGAGTTGTGGCGGATATCCACAGGAAAACCCGGATGGATCAGTATGTGTTCAATGGCTTCGGCCAGAGGATGTTTGTCAGCCAGGGCGTAAAGTTCATCCACAAGTATGGCAGTATTGGTTACATCGGGTTCCGCTTCAATGCACATCACCGCCGTCTGCATGTCCCGGGGACCCACTCCGATGAGGGCACTTCTGAACACCTGGGGATGATTGTTGAACACAGCTTCCACGGGAATTGTGTAAAGTGGACCCTTGCCGGTAATCACCCTGTGACTTTTTCTGCCGCAGAACCAGAAACGCCCCTTGGTGTCCCGCCAGGCCAGATCCCCCATGCGGTGCCATATGCCGCCGTCACCATCTTCAATTTTGGCCAGCAGGTCGGCTTGTGCATTATTAAAATAACCGGAGGTGACCAGGGGGGCTTTTACCACAATTTCACCCACTTCACTGGGTTCTGTTTTCAGGTCCTCATGCCATTGTGCAATGGGATCATCGGTGATGGTGATGATTTCAACTGGGGTGTCACCAATGGGGTACCCCACGCACATGCCAAATCCCTGTTCGCTTAATTTGCTGGTTTCGTTTAGAATTTCATGGCTGCCGATGGAGATAATGGGCACCGCCTCGGTGGCACCATAGGGGGTGTGAATTTCAGTGTCTTCATTGAGCATGCTGGAAAATTGTTCAATGTTTGCCGGGGTCACCGGAGCCCCTGCGGATACCACCCGCTTAAGCGATGGCAGCTGTATCCCCATTTCTTTACCGTATTTTCCAACCCGGTTAAGCAGGGCAGGGGAGGCGAACATGTTGGTAACTCCCTGGTTTTCAATGGCTTCAATGATTCGTTCAGGGTTCACCAGGGCAGGTTTTGTGGGATCCATGTCAGGAATGATGGCAGTCATGCCAAGGGCCGGGTCAAACAGGGCAAAAAGTGGAAAGGTGGGCAGATCAATCTCATCGGCTCCAATGTCGAAATGATCCCGTATCTGCCTCAGCTGGGCATCAAAATTGCCGTGGGTGTACACCACACCTTTGGCAGGCCCCGTGCTGCCCGTGGTAAACAGAATGGCTGCGGTTTCATGGGCTGCGGTTTCTGCCGCAGGAAATGGGGCCTGTGTTTCCCGTGCCAGCAGCTGATCGAGGCTCAGCCCCCCCCAGAATCTTCGTTTTCCCACGGTGACCCAGGTCTTGACGGTTTTGAATCGCCACGGGTTGAATATTCTTAAATAATGGGCTTTTTCAATGCCGATGAAGGCTTCGGGTTTTCCCTGTTGAAAACAAGACAGCATGCGTTTTATCCCCATTCCCGGGTCCACCACCACCGGAACGGCACCCACCTTGAAAAGGGCAAAGGTAATGGTGAAGAAATCTATACCCGGAGGTACCATCAGGATGGTTCTGGTGCCCCGGGTGATGCCGTTTTCTTCAAAGGCAAAGGCCAGTTGATCCGTGGCTCTGTCCAGCTGAAGGAAGGTCATGTGACTGTACAATACCCGTCCTTTTCTGTCCCTGGAATGGGGGACCACCACGGCTCTTTTATAGGGAAAAGCCTGTGCGCTTTTTTTCAACCAGTAGGAAATATTCACAATGTCGCTCATAAAATACCTGTTTCCGCTTTTTTAAACTTGATGACTATCTTTTTGCCCGATGACCCGTTTTTTGCCCTGACAATGTCTGGGAGGGGGCATACCATGGGTTTTGAGTATTTTGCTTGTTTTTCTAATTACACACCGCCTGTAAAAAAAACGGATTTTAGAATGTTATGTTACCTACCTGTGCCATCTATTTCAGATTTTATCTGATTTGTCAGTATCTTTTTACACGATGTCGGAAAATTTAATTTTTCGGATACCCCTGCCATGGAAAATGTAACCCCGGGTACGGGGTACCTGGGTGCTGTATTATTATTATCACCGAATGATGACCCCTGGGCTTAAAATTTGGTTGATAATTTTTGTACAGGCGTTATTGTAAATGAAAATTATGAATAACTCAACGTTTTGGCTTGCAAATCCGGGACATGATCATAACTGATGTCAGCCATGTCATAAAAAAAATGGGTCTGGACTCAACTTCGGCCATCAGATTATGACGTCTGGCTACGGTATGACCAAGCATAAAAAGCGGATCATCGAGCGAATAATGTCCAGAAAACAGAAAAATTTAAACCATAAGGTGAAACCACTGCATACTCGCAAATCCATGGAATGGACCCTTCCAGATATTATGGATCTTGAATATTTTCTGGAGCAGGATCAGCAAACAAAAGAACAGGATACTCTTAGAAAAAGGGACCGGACGTTTTATTTAAATCGGATTTTGCCGCAACTGGAGGCATCGGATGGTCCAGGTATGCCGAATGGAAGGACGGCATCCCTGGAAAAACAGGTTGTTTTTAAATGGCTTGAATTGCGGCGTTTCCAGACAGCGGCTGCCCACAAAGAACAGACGATGCTTCCCGGTTCCATCTACAGGGAGACATCCCCGCTTATGCTCTGGCTTTTTTTTCTGGGAGGCGTATTTCTGGGCCTCACGGTGGTGGCGTCTTTTTTTTCCTACGCCGGTTCCAGGCCCCTGAATATTTCCTATTATCTTTCCCTGACATTGCTGGGTCAGCTGGTCCTGCTTTTTTTATCCATGGCAGGTCTTTTTATGGCGCGAACCACTGGTGGCTCTTCCAGAATGCCCGTGCTGCAGCATATGTTCGGTGTTTTAGTCCATACCCTTGTGGGAAAAATCAAAGAAAAATCTTCAACGCATATTCCCCGGGGGCATCAGGATGCCATGGCTTCGGCACTGGGGCTTGTCCGGGCAAAACACAGAATTTATGGCTCTCTTTTCCTGTGGCCCCTGTTTATCCTGGGGCAGGTGTTTGCCCTGGGTTTTAACACCGGTGTACTTATCACAACATTGGCCCGGGTATTTTTTTCAGATACTGCCTTTGGGTGGCAGTCCACACTCAAGGTGGGACCAGAACTTGTCCATGGGTTGGTTTCTGCCTTGGCGCTGCCCTGGTCCTGGCTGTTTCCCGCAGGTATTGGTGTACCTACCATGGAACAGATAGCGGGCAGCCGCATGATATTAAAAGACGGCATCTATCATCTGACCACCGCGGATCTCATCTCCTGGTGGCCTTTTCTGTGTCTTTGCGTGTTCTTTTATGGCTTTATTCCCCGCCTTGTCCTGGTGGGGGTGGGGCTGTGGATGAAAAAACAAAGCATTGCGGCCCTCAGTTTTGACCATGCACCCTGCCAGCGACTTCTTACCCGCATGACTACACCCCTTTTTTCCATTGATGCATCCATTGCACCTTCACCTATTTCTGTATCTGTCAGGGAGACTTCCACCCATTCATATGAACGAGATAAGAAGTTACATCGTAACTTGGACACCGTTTTACCATTGAATCAGGAGGTGTCAGCTCCTCTGTCCAAAGAAAAACAGGTGGTTCCCGGTGCTCTTGCTCTGATTTCAGAGGACCTGGTGGATAGTATGGATCTGGATGAATTGGCCCGGCAGGTATTTCTACATTGTGGAATATCCCTGGTGACTCATCTGACCGTGGGGGAAGACGCTGACGCAGAATTGGAAAAGATAAGGGCCATCTGTCATGCACCCTGTGATAATACGGACCAGAAAATCTCCATGCCTGGCAAAGAGGTTGCACATGTGTTGTCCACTGAAGGGACCCCTGACCACCGCCATGAGGGACATCTCGGCGTGATTTCATCCGTTGTATGGGTTCTGGAAGCATGGCAGCCCCCCATAAAAGAGACCCTGTTTTTTTTAAAATCCCTTCGCAGGGATGTTGGAGAGGGCATGGATCTTGTGGTGGCCCTGGTGGGAAAACCAATGGCACACACCGTGTTTACGCCCCCCGAAGATATGGATCTGTCCGTGTGGCATAAAAAGCTTGATGCCCTGGGTGATCCCTGGCTTCGCATTGAAACCCTGGAGGTATTATCATGATAAATCAAGGGCTACCGGAATTTGCCATTATCGGTCATCCCAACGAAGGCAAATCCTCTGTGGTGTCCACCTTAAGTGAGGATGACACGGTACGTATCGGACCCTATCCCGGTGAAACAACTGTGTGTCAGACCTTTCCGGTGGTGGTGGACGGAAAGGAAATTATCCGGTTTGTGGATACTCCGGGATTTCAGAATCCCCGGCAGACCCTGGCATGGATGCAGCGATATAAGGGACCGGGCCATGGTATCGTGGATGCCTTTATTGAAGCCCATAAAGATGACCTTGATTTCATGGACGAATGTGAGCTGTTAAGCCCCATTGCACGGGGGGCAGGTATTATTTATGTGGTGGACGGCTCCCGGCCGTTGCGCAAGGTGGATCGCATGGAAATGGAGATCCTTCGTTTGACGGCCCGTCCCCGCATGGCCATCATCAACGCCAAGGACACCGATACCCAGTACCTTGATGTCTGGAAAACCGAGTTCCGACGGCAATTTAATGCCATTCGTCAGTTCAATGCCCACCATGCCACCTATGCCGAGCGTCTGGAGCTTCTGGAGAGCCTGAAACGGGTGGATCAGGACTGGCAGCCTGCCCTGAATTTTGTCATTGAGGTGTTTAAAAAAGAGTGGAATCAGCGGGTTTCCCAAACGGTGGACATCATCTTGCAGATGCTTGAAGAAATGCTCACCTTCACCTTGACGGCCAGTATAAAACCCGGTGGCAATGCCGAAGAAGCCTCCATGAAACTGTCACAGACTCATCGGCAGAAGAGCGAAGCCATGGAGAAAAAAGCCCATGCCAGCATCCGCAAGTGTTTTAAGCATAATATTTTCAATCTGACCCTTCCACCGGACAGCATTATTCATGAGAATCTGTTCAGCAGAAAAACCTGGCAGTTTCTGGGCTTGAAACCCGGGGAGGTGGTCCTGGCCGCCGGGATGGCAGGCGGTGCGGCCGGTGCGGCCCTGGATGTGGCGGCCGCCGGTCTTACCTTTGGTATTTTTTCCACCATCGGGGGAATTCTTGGTGCGGGATCTGCTGCCCTTGGCGGTCGCCGCATGGCCGATATCTCGTTTAAGGGGGTACGCCTGGGAAGGGACCAGGTCCAGGTGGGACCCCCGGGAACCCTGCCGTTTCTCCATGTATTACTGGACCGGGCATTGATTTATTATGGCAGTGTGATTAACTGGGCCCACGGGCGCAGGGATATGGATACCTGGGACGGTGTGGAAATGGCAAGCCAGCTGAAAAAAGGCCATACCGCCCGCTGGAATTCCCATGATAAAAAAATATGCCGGGTATATTTTGAAGCCATTATGGATAAAAAATCAAAAAAACGAGAAACCGCTGTCAGGGCATTTCGAAATCTTCTTGAAACAAAGCTGCACCAGATGTCGGCCGGTGATACCCAATAAGGGCTTGGTCATAAGATGGGCCATTCATCTCAATTGGCGGACCAACGGGGGGGCGGCTCTGCTGAGGTTGCCTTGGAGGCTGCCTTTTCATATAAACCCGCATGCCCCGGTCGCCGGAATGGCACAAGTTTTATATAAAAAACCCGATAAAAAAAACGCTGTTAACCCCAAACGAGGTGAATGTGAAACAATTCCAGTTGCTGAAACCCTATCTCATGGAACGGCGCTTCCATATCATTGCAGGCCTGATTTCTCTTTTAATTGTTGATCTGTTTCAGCTTTTCATTCCCCGGATTATTAAATGGGCCATTGATGATATTACCCTGCACGCCGTGGCCCCGGGGGGACTGTTTAAGTATGGTTTGTACATTGCCGGGTCCGCCCTTGCCATTGGTGTGTTCCGGTTCAGCTGGCGGTATCTGATCATGGGAACGGCCCGGCGCATGGAAGAGGGGATAAGAGGACAGCTGTTTGATCATATCCAGACCCTGCCCGCCCGGTTTTTTGACACCACCACCTCGGGTGATATCATGGCCCACGCCACCAATGACATGGCCAATATCCGCATGGCCCTGGGCATGGGAATTGTGGGCTTGACCGACACCATTGTCCTTGGGTGTGCCGCCATTTTTTTCATGGCATATATTAACCTTGAGCTTACCCTTCTGGCCCTTTTACCCATGCCCTTTATTGCACTTTTTACCAAAATATTGAGCAGAAAACTCTTTCTGGCCTACCGGGAGGTTCAGGAATCCTTTTCTAATCTCATGGAATCCACCAGGGAACGGTTTGCAGGCATTCGTATTATCAAGGCCTTTAACCGGGAAGCCACAGAGGTGGCTGGCATGACAATGGAATCCCAGGCCTACATTACAAGCAACATGAAGCTTGTGAAACTTCGGGGGGTCATCTTTCCCCTGGTGATTTTTCTGACCAATGTCAGCCTTGCCATCATCCTTGGTGCCGGCGGGCGAAGGGTAATTCTTGCCGATATTTCCACCGGTGATTTTGTGGCCTTTATCAGTTATTTAAACCTTCTGACCTGGCCGGTGATGGCCGTGGGCTGGGTGGCCAACCTGATCCAGCGGGGCAAGGCCTCCATTGACCGTGTAAATGTCATTTTAGATGTTCCCGGGGAAAGAGAAAAAAAAGGAGAGATCTTTATCCCCTCACATATTCAGGGTGAGATCACACTGGACAATGTTTGTTTCTCCTTTGATAAAAAGGTGCTGGATCAGGTGAGTTTCACTGTAAAACCTGGCACGGTGCTTGGCATTGCCGGTCCCCCGGGAAGTGGTAAAACCACCCTGGCAACCCTTATCCCCAGGATTTATGATCCCCAGGGCGGCAAGGTTTTAATTGATGGTATGGACATCGGCCGGATATCCCTTAAAATTCTGCGGCAGTCCATCTCTTTCATGCCCCAGGAACCTTTTCTTTTTTCCGGCACCATCAAGGTAAATCTGTTATTTGGAGACCCACATGCCGATGATGAAAAAATAGAAAAGGCCCTTGCCATGGCGGGTCTTACCCAAACCATAGAAGCTTTTCCCATGGGCCTTGATACCCTCATTGGAGAAAAAGGTGTGATGCTTTCCGGGGGCCAGAAACAGCGCATTGCCCTGGCCCGGGCCTTTTTAAAGGATGCCCCCATTCTAATTCTGGATGATCCGGTGAGTCAGGTGGACATGGGCACTGCCTCGGATATTATAAAAATTATCGATGCCATGGCAGGCAAAAAAACCATTGTGATTATTTCCCATCGGTTCTCCATTTTTAAGAACGCAGACCAGGTGCTGGTTCTGGATCAGGGCCGGGTGGTGGAGCAGGGAACCCATTTACAGCTCATTGAACAACAAGGATATTACGCCCGTTCCTGGCAGATGCAGGAGACCGAAGCGGCCCTCGTAAGGAGTGACTCATGAAATTTGATATCGGTGGATACTCTGAAGAGAAGCTGGAGGAACAGAAAGATATCCGTCTTCTGGGGCGTTTTGTGCCCCTTCTTACCAGGAACAAATCCATGATTGTAGCCTCTATCCTGCTCATGGTGCTGTTATCTCTTCTGGATATTGTGGTGCCCTTTGTCACCCGGTCGGTGGTGGATGATTATATTATGCCTTCCATGGCACAAACAGATAAATCACAGTATCTTCTGGGGGCCTTCTGGGGCGGAATTATTCTATTCGGGGTGGCCCTGGCCCGGTTTGTGTTCAGCTTTGTACAGATCATGGTGATGGAACTTGCCGGACAGCGCATGATGCACGCCCTGCGCGTCAAGGTGTTTTCCCATATCCAGGCCCTGCCCGTGTCCTTTTTCACCAAAAACACCGTGGGAAAGCTTGCCACCCGGGTGACCAACGATATCCAGAACATGCAGGAGATGTTCACCACGTTGATTACCTTTGTGATGAAAGATCTCTTCACACTCACGGGCATTGTCATCATTGTTGTGGCCATGGATGTAAAGCTGTCCCTGGCACTTTTTTTTATTTTACCACTGGTTGTGCTCACCACCTGGTTCTTTTCCCGTAAATCCCGGGAGGTATTTCGACGTCTTCGGGTAAATGTCGCTGAAATTAATGCCCTTTTTTCAGAGTCCACCGGCGGTATCCGGGTGATCCAGCTGTTTTCCCGGCAAAAACACATGATGGAACAATTCCGGGAGGTCAACCATGAAAATTTTCTGGCCGGTGTCAATCAGGTGAAAATATTCGGGCTGTTCATGCCGGTGATTGATATGTTGAGTTCCCTTGCCCTTGCCATTGTGATTTTTTACGGTGGGGGACGGGCCGTATCCGATGACCTGACACTGGGGACACTGGTGGCCTTTATTTCCTACACCAAGATGTTTTTCCGGCCGGTGCGGGATCTGTCGGAAAAACATAATATTTTGCAAAATGCCCTGTCCTCCGGTGAGCGTATTACCCAGATTCTGGACAAACAGGCGGATGACACCGGGGGAAATCTTACCCTTGACAGATTTGAATCTCTGCGGTTCCAGGATGTGGGATTTGCCTACAGCCCGGGAGAAGAAATCTTGAAAAATGTTTCCTTTGAGATAAAGGCCGGACAGTCCCTGGCCATCCTTGGACCCACGGGTTCCGGAAAAACGTCTCTGATCAATCTCATTGTAAAGTTTTATTCCAGGAATCACGGGCACATTGAGATCAACGGTAAAGACATAGATGACTATGCCACCCCGGCCCTGCGGGAAAAAATTGCCCTGGTTACCCAGGATCCCTATCTTTTTTCCGGCACCATCCGGGACAATATTGTTCCTCCAGGCACGGTCATGGACCCGGAGACCCTGAATGCCATTCTGGAAAGATCCCATGTAAATACCATTGTCAATCGGATGCCCCGGGGGCTTGACACCCGGATTTCCCAGGGAGGCGCATCTCTTTCCAGCGGTGAACGCCAGCTGATCTCCATTGCCCGGGCCTTTGCCTGCCAGCCGGATCTGATCATATTTGACGAGGCCACCTCCTATGTGGACACGGAGTCCGAAGAAAGGATCCGGGTTGCCACGGAAAAATTAAAGGAAAATCGTACCTCCATCACCATTGCCCATAGATTGAGATCTGCCATGACCGCCGATAGTATGATGGTATTAAAGGCGGGGCGGATCATTGAGTATGGAGACCATGCGACCCTCATGGATAAAAAAGGATTCTATTATCATTTCCAAACCCTTGACAAGGATTGATATGTTATGATCCATTCCCAATGCCAGGTGTTTCAAGCAAGCCCAAAAAATGCCTTAATTTTATTGAAATACCCTGGCATTTGACATATATACCCCATGGTAGAATAAATAAGGTTATAAAGTACCGGGCTGCCCATAACACAGCTCCGTTGCCCTTATATTATTCTTTTTGTAAAGAATGCAAAATCTCAGCATCTGTCTGGATACTGAGTCAACAATGTATGTATGAATACACGGGGAGTAGACTTTGAATATAACAGGAATTGTTTTTCAAACCCTTGGTGGACTGGGACTCTTTATTCTTGGTATGAAGATGATGACTGAAGGACTGCAGGCCGCTGCCGGGCAGAAGATCCGAGCCATCCTTGAAGCCATATCCTCCAACCGGTTCCTGGGATCTCTCACCGGGGCCGGGGTCACAGCCATGGTTCAATCTTCATCAGCCACCACGGTGATGCTCATCGGATTTGTCAGTGCCGGTATCATGTCCCTGGAAAATGCCGTGGGGGTGGTCATTGGAGCCAACGTGGGTACCACCATCACAGGCCAGATGATCGCCTTTAAGCTGACCAAGGTGGCCCTTCCCGCCATTGCCGTGGGTGTGGGATTGAAGTATTTTTCCAAAAAACGTACCTATCGCCATGTTGGTGATATCATACTGGGATTTGGTCTGCTGTTTTATGGCATGACCGTCATGAAACAGGGGCTGGCTCCCATTAAAACAGATCCACAGTTCATTTCTTTTTTCACCACCTTTTCAACGGAGAGTATGGGGGGGATTCTGCTGTGTGTTGCCATGGGGGCACTGCTTACTGTTATGGTGCAGTCTTCTTCGGCCACGGTGGGACTGACCATGACCCTTGCCACATCCGGCCTTCTTACCTTTCCCACGGCCCTTGCCCTGGTGCTTGGTGAAAACATAGGTACTACCATTACTGCCCAACTTGCCACCATCGGATCAAAAAATCTCCAGGCTCATCAAACCGCCAATGCCCATACGATTTTTAATGTGGTGGGGGTGGGCATTATTTTGCTTATCTTCCCCATGTTTGCAAGTTCTGTTGAGGTGATGTCCTTGAAAATCGGTGCCGGCCCGGTTGATCTTCTTGTGGATGGTGAGTATATCAATGCCGCCCGGTACATTGCCAACGGGCATACCCTTTTTAATGTCATCAATGCGGCCATTTTTTTGATTTTTCTACCCCGGCTGGTACAGTTGACCATTTTTCTTTCCCCCCGGGGAAATGCGCCAAAGGAACGCTATCAACTGCCGGAATTTGATACACGTTTCATGGATTCACCCATTGCCGCCCTTGCAAAGGTCAAGGCTGAAATCATTCGCATGGCAGACTTTGCCCACATGAGTCTTAGAAAAACCTCCACCTGTCTAAAGGTCAGGGACGATGATATCCTGGGGGAGCGTGAGGTCATAGAGGAGCATCTGGATTCATTTCAGAAGGTAATTATCAAATATCTCATCACCATTTCCCAGGGTGAGATCAACCAGCCTGAATCCATTGAAATCTCAGAAATGATACGCATAACCAACAACATTGAACGTCTGGGCGATTCCATGGAAAATGTCTCCAGAACCCTTGAAAAAATGTATGAAAGTGGATTTCAGTTCAGTGAGGAAGCCATTCAGGATCTGGTGGCCATTTCTGATGAGGTGGATCATTTTCTGGGATTTGTCATCCGGGAAATGAACGAAAAAACAGAAGGATTTTATCAGAAAGCCCTGGCCCAGGAGGATCTCATTGACCAGATGCGGGAAAAAATGCGGGCCACCCACATCGCTCGACTCCAGGCCAGCAGTTGTTCCGTTGACACAGGTGTCCTGTTTGTGGCTCTGATTTCCTATTACGAAAAAATGGGTGATTACTGCTACAACATTGCCACCGGTACCAACCGGATTTTGTAATCCCGTTTTGTCCGTGGCGGTCAAATAAAAGGATAAAAATCTCTGTGATTTCACTCTTAAGGCAAAAAGAACCATCTCCTTTTGCAATTTCAAATATCAGGCGATTCATTGCCTTTCGTGTACTGTTCAACTCAAGATTTTATTATCCGGTATTTACGATTCTATTCCTTGATTTTGGGTTGAGTGTGGCACAGTTTGCTGTTTTAAATGCGGCCTGGGCCGCCACCATAGTGCTTCTGGAGGTCCCATCGGGAGCCCTTGCCGATGTTATTGGTCGAAAACGGCTCCTGGTTTTTGCCACGTCGATGATGGTGGTTGAAATCGGGATTATTGCCTTTGTTCCCCGGATGAATCCCGGGGTAATCTTTTCTGTTTTTCTGGTGAATCGTATTCTCAGCGGCGTTGCCGAAGCTGCGGCAAGCGGTGCCGATGAGGCCATTGCCTATGATTCACTCAAGGTACGGAACATGGAGTCCCAGTGGGGCAGGGTGCTGGATCATATGATGCGGTACCGGGCTGTGGGATTTATCTTTGCCATGACCATCGGGGGTGCCGTGTATGACCCGAACCTGATGGAAACGCTTTGCCGCATGGTGGGGTTTGATGTGCATTTGTCCCAGGAAATCACCATGCGGTTTCCCCTTTATCTTACCTTTGTCATGTCCCTTTTTGCCCTGTGGTCGACCCTTGGCATGGAGGAGATTTGTTTTAATGATGCATTAAACGAGGCTTCCGATTCCCCGGGAAGTGGGGAGGGCGATGGAGAGAAAGAACCTTTCTCCGGAAAAACACAAGACCCGTCTCCGGCAAAGTCCCATGATTTTGTGCCTGCCTTTACGTGGATACAAAATTTGAAAAATGCCTTCGCCGCCACGTTCATGGCCGGGGGATGGATTTTAAAAAATCCCTTTGTATTATCGGTGATGCTGTTTGGCATGGTGTTTGACGGCGTTATCCGCATGACCATCACCTTGTCCAGTCAATATTATCGCCTGGTGGATATCCCGGAATCCCTTTTTGGAATCATTGGATCACTGCTGGCACTGCTTGGTATGGTGATTCCCCGGGTAGCCCTTGCCATTGTTGAAAAAAGGAGCCATCACACGGCCCTGGTGGTTACCACGGTGCTGGCTTTTTCCGGATTGTGGGGCATGAATTTTTTCTGGCCTTATTACGGCCTTGTACCCGCTGTGCTGACATCCTGTGCCATGTATTTCACCGGTTTTTTTGCAAGCTATTATATCAATCGGGAGACCGATTCAAAACGTCGGGCCACGGTGCTCAGTTTTAAAGGGCTGGTGTACAATATTTCCTATGGGGTGCTGGGTATTTTGTATGCACTTGTTTTGAAGTTTCAACGGATCGGGCTTGAGAAAATAATACCGGACACCCAACAGCTGGAAATTCAGGTTTTTAAGGAGGCCTTTGTTTCTTTTCCGTTGCTTTTCATGGTGGGTATGGGGGTGATGGGTATTGCTTCTTATGTGATGTTTAAAAAATCACGGACTTGATTACAACAAGTCGTTACCAGAATCATCGCTTAATACTTTTTCGGGAGTAAAAAAACATGCTGGATTTAAGAGATATCAACGAAATAACCCATGGAAAAGGCACCCTTTTAAATACACTGGCCGCATATATAGAGGATAAAAACCTTAATTTTATCGTGGCCGGGGGAGCACTGCTCAATAAACGTTGTCAGGCACTGGGCCGGGAAAAGGTACAGGATTACCTTACGGACTATGCAAGATGTGATTTTTCCAGGATCAGCGTTTTTAATGGAAAACCCGCGGTGCCCTTTATGGCGGTCCATATGGATGAAGCAGATACTGCCACAGGCCGGGTGAGGTATCTCATTGATTTCAATGAGGAGGCCACACAAGGCACTGCCAGTCCTTTTTACAGCAAAATGCTGGGGGCCTTTGCCACCAATTTCTTTGCGGTTCAGCCCCGGGTGCAGCGATTGTGGTTTCCCTTTGAGGTTCAGAACCTGGTGGGCAGCAACATGAAAATTGAAAACCAGGATTCGGGCACCTTTATACTCAAATGAAGAATCGGGCTTGTTCATAAGATGGGCCACTCGTCATAAGAGAGTCAGAGCTTATTGATTTACCATTTGTCAAATTCAACGTGCTGGAATCGATGGATACCACCCCGGAAAAATGGTAAATTGAAAACTTCTGACTCCCTTAGAGCATCATATAGCAAATAAATGGTAATTTGAAAAAAGTAAAAACTGCGGCATGATGCAAAGGTGATGTTGACGGTCCTGGGCTGCTCATACAGCTCAGAAAACAGCCGGTTATAAAAATAAAATCCCCCCATGTTTCGCCTACATGGGGGGATTTTTTATTATGACTTGGCCATTTAAAGGAGAACTAAGACACCGTTGAAGCACCGACGGTTAAGACCGATAGACGATTGCCCCCCCGTGTTACTGAAGAAGCCCAGGCAGCCATGTAACAATCCCGGGAAAGAGGATAAGAAGAGCAATGGTCACAAGATAGGCAGGCAGAAACATGGCCACCCCTTTAAACACCTCTGTCATGGGCACATCCGATGCCACCCCCGCCACCACAAAGGTGGTGGCCCCCACCGGTGGCGTGACAGCCCCCAATGTGGTGATCACCGTGATGGTGACGGCAAACCACACCGGATCATATCCCATTTGAACCGCCAGGGGAAAAAAGATGGGAATGGTGATTAACAAAAGGGCCAGGGCATCCATGATGGCTCCACCTGCAATGTAAATCAGGCTGATAATCAGCATGATGGCCCAGTCGGGCAGATGAAGGCCCGCCACAATATCTGCCAGATCAAAGGGAATCCGGGTGATGGCAAGGAATCTGCCAAATATCATGGCCCCGGCCACCAGCATGATAACCATGCACGATATGCGAAGGGTATCCTTTGCGGCCTTGATGAAGTTTTTAAGGGAAAGAGTCCGCCGCACCAGGCTGATGATAAGGGCAAAAAAAGACCCGGCAGCACCGGCTTCAGCCGGGGTAAAAAAACCTGAATACAGCCCCATCATGATAAGCAGAAACAGTATCAGCATCTCCGCCCCACCACTTAATGAATTGATTCGGTCTTTTAAAGAGCGTTTGGTCACCACCGGTCCCCATTCCGGGTGCATTCTGCATATTACCGAAATGGACAGGGTTAAGAGCAGCGTCAGCATAAATCCGGCTCCGATGCCCCCGTAAAAAAGTTTGGCAATGGATTGTTCCGTGGCAAGCCCGATGATGATCAGCACAACACTTGGGGGGATCACCACCCCCAGCGTGGAGCCGCAGGCAATGGCTCCGGTGCTCAGGCCCGGTGCATAGCCATATTTTTTCATCTCCGGCAGTGCCACCGTACTCATGGTGGCGGCTGTTGCCGTGTTGGAACCGCAGATGGCGGCAAAGGCGCTGCAGGCCATGACCGTTGCCATGGCAAGACCTCCCCGGATGTGTCCCACCCAGGTATGGGCGGATTTGTAAAGCCGTTCATTGACACCGGAATAAAAGGCAATCTGCCCCATGAATACAAAAAGTGGAATCACCGTCAGCCCGTACTTGGAGCATACATCCCAGAACACCGATCCTGCCATGTTCATGCCCGCCTGGATACTAATGACGTGGCAAAAGCCTGCAAGTCCCACAATGGCCATGGAAAATCCCACGGGCATGCCAAGGAAAAAAAGAATGAAAAGAAGTGCCAGAATACCGGTAATACCGATGAGTGCAAGGCTCAAGATGGATCTCCAGATGGTTTGAAAAGTTCAAGGATAATCAGTACAACAAGGTAGCCTGCACCAAAGGCAAGTACCAGAATAATCGGGTAATAGGGGATTCTCAGGGTTTCTGACACCTCCTCTACAGCCTTTAGGTTCAGGGCATTTTTCACCAGCTGAAACGAGAGCAGGGCAAAAAATACGATGGTCAGAAGTGCGTTGATTTTGCGGGCGGCCCGCTGCACCCCGGGGGGAAACAGGTCAAACAGGATGCTCACATAAATATGCTCTTTTTTTTCATGGGAATAGCCAAAGGACAGGGCAAAAATAAGTGCCCCCATGAATCCCATGACTTCAAAGGTTCCCCGTACGGGCATGCCGAACTGACGGAACAGGATATTGGTACAGGTGAGGCAGATCATCATGATCAGCACACAGCCTGCCAGTGCCAGCTGTATCCGGGTGAGTTTTTTCAGTAAATCAGTCATAATAATTCTTTTTTTATCTGGCAATCAAGGCAGAAATGTCATCCACAATGGCTTTTCCCGGGAACCCCTTTTCATCGGCCTTTGTGATCCATTTTTCCGTGATGGGGGCCAGGGGAGTATTCCATATTTTTACGCCTTCAGCGTCCATGGTTATAAACTCCACCCCATGGGTTTTCTTTGACCAGGTAATGGCGTCGTTCACGTGGCCATCCATGTAAGTGCCTGTCCATTTGGCCTGTTCCCGGGCCAGATCGTCCATGACCTTTTTTACATTATCGGGCAGGGTATTCCATTTTGCCTTGTTCATGATGACAGCAAAAGGATACACCACGGTGTTGGTCATGGTGACATACTTGCAGTCTTCGGCAAACTTTAGATCTTTCATTACCTCAAGGGAAGAAAAAAGACCCTGGACTACGCCTTTTTGCAGGGCTTCGGGTGTGGCGGACATGGGCATGCCGATCTGGTTGGCACCCCAGTTTTTAAGAATTTCCGCAGCGCCCCCCGAGGCTCTTAAATCCATGCCTTTAATATCTTCCAGGGTTCTCACCGGCTGTCTGCTCATGATGTTGGTGGGGGCTGTGGTGAAAAGCGTCAACACCTTTACCTTGTCAAAGGCGGCGGGTTTGTATTTCTCAAACAGGTCAAACAGTACCAGGCTGCCGGTTTCAGAATTGGGAATGCCAAGGGGCAGGCTAACGCCATTGGTGATGACAAATCGTCCGGGCTGATAGGCCATGCATATGCATCCGATGTCGGCCTGGCCTGCAATGACACCGTCCATCATACCCTTGGCTCCCAGTAAGGTGCCTCCGGGAAAGGTGTTGATGGCAACATTGCCTTCGGTGCGTTTTTCCACTTCTGTTTTCCAGCGTTCCATCTGAATACAGGGAAAGGTGGGGGCCGGTGGAAAGTTAGCATAATTTAACTTTGTGGTACCCGCAAATGTAGTGCCAGGCATTGTGGGAATGATGGTGAGCATTGCAAACAATGCGATGAAGATTTTACCAGATAAGTGCTTCATGATTTCTCCGTTGGATGGGTTAGTGGCTTTTGGATTCTGGGCAATATCTGTTTTTTTATTATAAAACAAAATTTTCGGGCAACCTCTGCAGAGTCGCCCCCGAAGTGCAATAGGAACCGGCCAATTGAGCCGTTTACGGTTTTGGGCCGGGCCCATTGCCCTTCGGGGGTGGCATAATGCCATTTTCAATATTTGTTGTGGCAAGATATTTTGCCATGTATGTTGCATAAAAAAGGCTAAGAACGCCCCCTGAATTTCTGGATCAGTCCTTTCTAGCGTTACCGTTGCGGTTGTCAAACACCCGCTGGTTTTTTTTCTGGGTCCGGGGAAGTGTGTGGTAATCAACAATTTCCACGGCGCAGCGGACCAGAAGCCGACGTCGAATCTTATCGGAAATCTGCCGGGCAATTTCCAGGTCGTTTTCCGGTGATCCTCCCGGAATCCTTTCCACTTTTATGGTCATGAGATCCCGGCCCGTTTTTTCGTGATGCAGGTGGATCTGATATTCACTGCCCACGGCATCCACGGTGCTGAGCAGAATATCAATCTGACTGGGATAAATATTTACAGCCCGGTAAATAAACATGTCATCACTTCTGCCCCGGATTCTGCCATGGCGGGGAAAGGAACACCCACAGGGACATTTCCCCGGGATAAGCCGGGTGATATCATGGGTACGGTAGCGGATCAGAGGACTGCCCTCCTTTTTAAGGGAGGTGATCACAAGCTCGCCTTCCTCACCTTCGGGTACCGGCTTTAAGGTGACAGGATCAATGATTTCATAGATAAACAGATCGTTCCAGTAATGAATACCCTGGTGATACCCGCAGTCAAGACCGGTGCCCGGTCCATAGAGTTCTGTCAGGCCATAAATATCATAGATTTCCTCAACCCCCAGAAGTTCACTGATGTGTGCCCGCATGGCATCACTGTGACGCTCTGCTCCGAGGATAATCTTTTTCAGGGCAATTTTGGATTTCAGATCTCTTTTTTTCACCTCTTCGGCCATGAGAAGTGCCATGGAAGCAGTGGAGCAGAATACCGTACACTGCATGTCCACAAGCATTTCCACGTGCATATCCGTATTCACAGGCCCCAAGGGAACGGCCATGGCTCCAAACCGTTCGCACCCCAGCTGAAAACCGGCCCCGGCAGTCCATAGCCCATATCCCACGGCAATGTGTACCCGGTCTTTTCGGGTCATGCCAGATATTTCATAACATCTGGCAAACATGTTGGCCCAGGTATCGATGTCATTTTGCGTATAGCACATCACCTTTCGTTTGCCCGTGGTACCAGAAGAGCCGTGGATTCTCACCACCTGCTCATCTGATACGGATTTCAGTGGCAGAGGATAGTCGTTTTGCAGATCATGTTTGTCAATGAAGGGTAGATTTTTAAGATCAGACAGCCGGATGATATCCCGGACAGTGATCCCTGCTTCCCTGTATTTTTTTTGATAAAAGGATGAATTGTCAAGGGCGTGATTGATCGTCCATTTCAGTCCTTTAAGCTGAATATCTCTGATGTTTTCATCTGTTAAATTATCGGGTATAAATCCCATCTTTGAACCTTTTTCCTTGTTAATAACGGCCATATCAGCCACCGACACAACCTATAATGAAGTGCCTGGTCATAACTTACGAGTCCTGAGTTCTCATTTTCATACCATATGTGTTAGTTTCAATTTTAAAGAAACACATTATGTATTGGCAAATTGGAGAACTTATGATTGATGAGGTCGCAACTGCTGCCACTATTTTTTTTACCGGCTGTGTTTAACTTCATTAAAGCCCTTGTCAAGGGCTGTCAGTGCCGCCGTTACGAGGGACTCCGGTTTTCCTTTCAGGCGAATTTTAATCTGTTGCTTTACATCATCAAGGTGACACACATCCATCAAGGCCAGTGCCGCCCCCAGCATGTAAAGATTGACAGATCCTGGATTGTCTGCATTTTCTGCCAGGCGGTCGGCATCCATGGCGATAACCTTGGATGCCGGGGATTCAGCAGCAGATGGAGAATCCAGTTTTGAATTTACAATGGCCATGCCATCGGGTTTTAAAAATCCCTGGTGCTGGATCAGATTCTCAGACTTTAACACAACCAGAAGATCGGCATTGCCCGGCCGGATCAGGGGGCTTGCAAATTCACCGATTTTAAGATGGGAGATCACCGTTCCTCCCCGCTGGGCCATGCCGTGGGTCTCCGAGGTGAGTACATGGGTCCCCCTGTCCATGCACGCCGTGGCCAGAAGCCCTGTGATAAAAAGAACCCCTTGTCCCCCCACGCCACTGATAACAATTTGATGATTCATTTATGCCTCACTTATTTTGAGCTCTATGGATTTTTTTGGGCAGACATTCACGCACACCCCGCAGCCGGTGCAAAGGGCCGTATCAATGTGTACCCGTTCTGCCTTGTCATCCATCACCAGGGCCGGGCATTCAAAATGGGAGACGCAGTATCCGCATCCATCGCATTTGTCATTAACCTCAACCTTCTGGTATCGTTCTTTTATCTGCTGTTTTGAAAGGGACAGCACACAGGGAGATCGGGAAATCAAAACGCAGGGCCCGTGTTCCCTGGCATGGGCCACGGCGGCCTTCATGTGATCCACAAATGTGGTATAATCCATGGGATCTGCGGTGATGCAGTATTCAATGCCACATCCCATGACCAGTTTTTCTATGTCCACGGCCACGGTGGGTTCTCCCATGACACCCTTTCCCGTGGCCGGGGTGGGTTGATTGCCGGTCATGGCCGTGGTGCGGTTGTCAAGAATCACCAGAAGGAACGGAGCTTTTTGCACCACGGCATCAATGAGGGGGGCAATGCCGGAATGGAAAAAGGTGGAATCCCCCATGGTGGCCACAATGGGTGGGCGCTTATCATCGGTATAGGCATGGGCAAATCCTGCGGCCTGACTGATGGCAGCTCCCATGCAAAGCACGGTGTCCACGGCACCGAGGTTCATGCCCAGGGTGTAACAACCGATATCGCTGGTATAAATACCCTTGGGTGCAGCCCGTTTGATGGCAAAAAAGCTTGCCCGGTGGGGACATCCGGCGCACAGTGTGGGACGTCTGCCAGGTTTGGATTCCATGATGACAGATGTGGACTCAACGGACAGAAATTGGGCAATAATGCCTTCCATGATTTCCGGTAAAAGTTCCCCGGTTTCAGGAACGGCACCGCTTTTTTTGCCTTTAACTTTGTCCCGCCTTGCCAGCTGCATTTCAATTACCCCGGTGGTCTCTTCCAGCACGAGGATTTCTGTGTGATCGGCAAGTACCTGCTCCATAAAGGCAGTGTGCAGGGGAAAGGGCTGAAGCACCTGGTACAGACGCACGCTTTCCCAGAGATTGAGTTCCTTTATAATATCCCTGGTATGGGCTGCAGATACGCCTGACACCACAATGGCCTTATCTGACTGTACAGATGGGTTCAGGCATACGGGGGCTGTGGGCTCCCAGGCTGCTATTTTTTTAAGCTTTTCTTCCAGCTGATTGTGAAGCGCATAGCGAAACTTGGGGGTGGCGGCCCATCTGCCGGGATTTTTTTCAAATTCAGCAGCTCTATCCATGGGGGTGATTGGTGCCAGAGAAATATCCTGGCGGGCGTGGCACACCCTGGTGGTGGGGCGGAGCATGACGGGGATTTCAAAGGCTTCTGACAGTTCAAAACCCAGACCTGCCATTTCCCTGGCCTGCTCCGGGGAGTCCGGATCAAGCACCGGTACTTTGGCGGACATGGCATAAAGCCGGCTGTCCTGCTCGGTCTGGGAGGAGTGGGGGCCGGGATCATCTGCACTTATAACGAGAAATCCGCCTTTTACCCCGAGATAGGCTGCGCTCATGAAGGGGTCTGAGGCCACATTAAGGCCCACCTGTTTCATGGCAACTGCGCATCGAAGGCCTGCAATGCTGCCTGCATAGGCAATTTCAAAGGCCACCTTTTCATTGATGCCCCATTGCACATGCATGTTATCCAGGGATTCTTCTTTTTTCCATGCAGCCACAGACGTCAGTATTTCCGATGCCGGGGTGCCGGGATATGCTGTTGCCATGCGGCAGCCATTTTCCACAAGCCCCCTTGCAAGGGCCTGGTTTCCCAGCATTAGTCGTTTGCTGTTGATTTGTGTCACGTAAATAACTCCTTGTTTCAAAATGCTTGAATTTCAAATGGTTTTATCAAGCCAGATATGTTTAACAGAGGGAATGTCAGGGGAGTCATTACACCGGCCGATGGGGTTGATGGGCCATTTTTTCCCCGTGCTGTCGGCATAAATTATCATTCACCACCTGTTTTTTTACTTTGAGAAATGTTTCTCTTTGGAGATACATACAGCAAATGAGTTTTTTTTCAAGCTTTTTTTGTTTTGCTTTTTAATGGGGCTGTTTGATTTGCCGGAGGACGTGGGGTTTGTAGGGGGGAATTGGGCTGTCCATAGATGATTATTTCTTTACAGATAATTGTAAAATTGATAAAAAATAAATCCTGTTACATTTTTAAAAAACAAATTTTGAATGCTGCCTGCCAATGAGGATTTCATGTAAGCATTCATATTTATCCCCATACCCGGAAAGACACCTGATTTTCTGGCCGGCGTGCAAAGTGCACTCAGAAAAACAAAGATTAAGGCATCATGGGCCAGAAGGCCCTCCATGTATATTATCCTGAGATTTTTGGGAGATACTGAAAAAAAAGATATAGATTCAATTATCAAGGCTTTGTCCAGATTATATCAAAGCTAAAATTCACAGAACAATAAATAGGTGTAAAATGAAATGCCATGAAGTAGATTATGAAATTTTTGGAGATGACATGCAGGTGGTTGAAGTGGAACTGGACCCGGGAGAAACCGTTATTGCAGAAGCCGGGGCCATGAACTGGATGCAGGAAGGTATTTCCTTTGAAGCCAAGATGGGTGACGGTTCCCAGCCGGAAAAAGGATTGTTCGGCAGACTTCTGGATACCGGTAAAAGGGCCATCACCGGAGAGTCTCTTTTTCTGACCCATTTTACCAACCAGGGAATGGGTAAAAAGAGAGTTGCCTTCAGCGCCCCCTATCCCGGAAAAATTATTCCCGTGGACATGGCCACCATGGGGGGGGAACTGATTTGTCAGAAGGACGCTTTTTTGTGTGCGGCTCTTGGCACCCAGGTGACCATCGCCTTTAATAAAAAGCTTGGCGCTGGTTTTTTCGGTGGAGAGGGGTTTATTCTTCAACGTCTCTGTGGGGACGGCATGGCCTTTGTTCATGCCGGTGGCACCATTGTGAAAAAAGAGCTTGTCAATGAAACCATCAGGGTGGATACCGGCTGCATTGTGGGGTTCACCCCGGGGATAGATTATGATATCCAGCGTGCCGGAAATTTAAAATCCATGTTTTTTGGCGGGGAAGGGCTTTTTCTGGCCACTCTCAGCGGTACTGGAACCGTTTATCTCCAGAGTCTTCCGTTTTCACGGCTGGCCGATCGGGTGCTTGCCCATGCACCGGCTGTCGGGGGCAGCGACAAAGGAGAGGGCTCTGTCCTGGGTGGCATTGGAAGGCTCTTTGATGGGGACTGATACACCCTGAAAATACAGGCTTAAAACTGCAAAACAAACTAAAATAAAAGGAGATTTCATGGACTTTAAATTATACCTTGAAAACGCATGGCTGCTGCTCAAAGACAATCTGGTGATACTTATCATCATTACCTTGCTTATGGCAGTGGTCAGCACGTTGACACTGGGTATTCTTGGCCCGGTTGTTTTTGCAGGATACACCTACGCCATTCTGGGACTTGTTCGAAATCGGCAGGAGCCTAAAATACAAGATCTTTTTTCCCAGATGCGCCTTTTTCTTCCGCTTCTGGGATTTGGGATTCTTACCCTGATTGTGGTGGGGCTTGGGCTTCTTTTCTTTTTCGTTCCCGGCATAATCCTGGCTGTGGCCATATCTTTTTTCTGTCTGTACATGGTGCCGTTGATGGTGGATCAGTCTCTGGGACTGGTGGATGCCGTCAGAACCAGTGTCAACATTATCACACAAGATTTTCAAACCCATGCTATAACCGCCTTAATTTATATTGGACTATGCTGGATCGGGAGCCTGGTGGCCATCGGCTGGCTGCTGACCCTTCCCTTTGGCACCATTTTCATTATTCTGGTATATGATCGTGTCATTGATCAATATGGGGCTGGGTCATAACGTTGTTTAATCTTACGGCCTGGCATTATTGAGTATAAATCTACATGCCTGCCAACGAAAAATTTCACCTGAAAGTTAGGTTCCATGCGAACATTTATCGCCATCCCCATACCCGAAGATATCCTTGATTTTCTGACCGGCGTGCAACGTGCAATCAGAAAAACAAAGATTAAGGCATCATGGACCAGAAGGCCCTCCATGCATCTTACCCTGGGTTTTTTGGGAGATACTGAAAAAAAAGAGATAGATGCAATTATCATGGCCATGGATTCCACCGCCCGCGCCCTGACCCCCTTCAGTCTTTCTGCAAAGGGGCTGGGCGTTTTCCCCGGTGTGAAAAAACCACGGGTGATCTGGTGCGGTGTGAAGGGTCAGGTGGATCAACTTGAGATCCTTAAAAATACGCTTGACAACCACCTGGTAAAGGCTTGCCTTGCCCATGATATCCAACGGTTTTCACCCCATTTCACCCTCGGGCGGTTTAAAGGCGCTGTTGACCCGGGGACGTTGACAAACCTTATTCACGCTTTTAAATACCACACATCCGTTCAGTGTCAGATCCCATCCATGGTGCTTTACAAAAGCGATTTGAAACCCTCTGGTGCAGTTCATACCCCATTGTTTGAAACGTTTTTGTCCGGTCTTCCTTTGTTGTGATCCTTCCCGGAAATGGCAGATGTTGCGACCACTCCCTAAATTTTCATGGTTGAGCCAGCTTCCTTGTGATAAAATCGAACCCTGTGCGACTATATCAAATTAATGGTTTCCGATACCGGAACCGGGATACCCGAAGACATCGTTGAATCTATTTTTGAACCCTATTTTACAACCAAACCCGTTGGTCACGGCACCGGCATGGTTAAAGCAGATCTTGCAACAACCATCCGTCGGGTGCTGGATGAATTAAAAAATAAAGAGGTGTAAAATGAAATGCCATGAAGTAGATTATGAAATTTTCGGAGATGAGCCAGGCACTCCGTGGGATATGACAATCTGCCGTCCTGGTTTCTGGGATTTGATATTTATGACAGGGAAAGCAGGCTGTTTTTATCCTGCAGTAGACGAAATAATCTGTTCAGGCAAATGAAGATCAGCCAGACCCCCCTGTTGGCGAGAGGGCGTTTTACACTTGAGGAGCTGAAATCATATTTTAAAACTTCCTGTTTCAGCAATACGACATCTGAAGGAATATATCTACGCTATGATCAGGGAGAATGGCTTAAGGCAAGGGCAAAACGGGTACGCCCCGAGTTTGTCCAGGCAATTGAAGCCCACTGGTCCCGCACGGGTATCACCGCAAATAAATTACACAAAGACGTTTATTATTGACCATTTTCAAGGAAAAAATATATGGTCCTGTTCGTCATGGATTTTTATAAAAATGTAAGGGCTTTGGCCAGTCTGGGACCTCAACACAAAACGATAAGATTAAGCTGAAAATAGTGGACTGTCCCCTATTTTACTTTTAAAATATTTTATTTGATTTTCAAAATGATCGAATCCCAAGTGTAGGAATGCCGTTATCAATTTTGGACTCACTACTTTCTGGAATTTAAAAAGTGGGGAAGGGAACACCGATGAGAATTATACTGAAAAATTTAGGTCCACTGATTCAGACCGAATTTGAACTGGGTGATTTAACGATTATCTGCGGAAAGAATAACACCGGAAAAACCTACGCCACCTACGCCACCTATGGTTTTATTGACTACTGGAACAAGAGTTATACCATAAATTTTGAAAAGGCAACCATTGAATTGCTGCTTGCCAATGGACAGGTTCCCCTTGATCTCCAGGTATATGAAAAAAGAGCTCCCCAGATAATAGCCGATGCCGGAAAAAAATATTCTGCCATTTTAAATCATGTTTTTGCCTCAAAGGAGAGCCTGTTCAAGGGGGTTGCTTTCAAGGCAGATATTGCCATAAAAGAAAATGATTACCTGGATAAGCGCATAAAAGTGCAGGCCGGTTCTGCAGAGCGGACCATCCTTCAGATTACCAAAGAGCCTGGATCAAAGGTCTTGCTTGTCTCCTTAATGATGGAGCGGGATAAAAACATTGAGATGCCTGCCACTCAAATGATAGCAAACATCATCAGTGATGCCCTTAAAGAAGTGCTTTTTGCTCCCCATATTCCACGGGTTTTCATTGCAAGTGCAGAAAGAACCGGAGCGGCTATTTTTCAAAAAGAGTTGGATTTTACCCGAAATCGACTGGTTGAATTGCTCGGAGATAAGGGCAGCGGCCTTCATCCTTTGAAGCTGCTGGACAGATTTTCTTCAGAATATCCTATCCCGGTGCGACGTAATGTGGATTTTATTCGTGAACTCCCGTCTGTTTTTAATAAAGACAGTCAGCTTTATAAGCAATATCCAGATATGATTGATGATTTTTCTGCAATCATCGGTGGCGAATATAAAGTTGCAAGAAACGGGGATGTTCAGTACATCCCCGATGCCAACAAACGCCTTCGATTGACCATGGTGGAAAGTTCCAGTGCTGTCCGATCCCTCCTGGACATCGGCTTCTATCTGCGCCACAAGGCAACACCTGGAGATATGCTGATGGTGGACGAACCAGAGCTCAACCTTCATCCTGAGAATCAGCGGCGCATGGCCCGGTTGTTTGCCCGGCTTGTGAATGTCGGGATTAAAGTTTTTATCACGACCCATAGTGACTACATTATAAGAGAATTGAACACGCTGATTATGTTGAATAAAAAAAGTGAATATACCCAAACTGTTGCAGATGGGGAAGGGTACCATGAAAAAGAATTTCTCTCAAAGGCTCAACTAAAGGTGTATATCGCAAAAGACGACCTTATTTTAAAGAAAGGAAATAAAAGAAAAACACAGTGTAAATCTTTGGTATCTGCAGACATAGATCCAGATATCGGCATTGAAGTCCAGAGTTTTGATACTACCATAGATGATATGAACAGGATTCAGGAAGCTTTGATCTGGGGAGAGGATTGATTTATGCCGGATATGGATACACTCAACAGGATGATTCATCCCAATGCCGTCGTGCCGGTAAGAAAAATTTACAAAAAATCCTGCGCGATTTTAACAGAGGAAAAAGCACCGGACTCCACTGTGGAAATTAGAGGATTACCAAATAATGCACTTGTTATCAAAATTGATGATGCCTTTAAAAATGATCAATTTTTTTCCGGTATCAAGGGTGAATGCAAGAGAGCAGATTACGTAATTGTTGCGGATACCGGTAAAAAGAAACGTATCCTCTATATTGAGTTAAAAAAAAAGAGTGATGAACTTCAGCAGGTTATCAAACAGCTGAAAGGGGCGCAATGCGTGATAAATTATTGCCGAGACATCGCTGAGACCTTTTATGATCACAAAGAATTTTTATCGGAATTTGAGTCCCGTTTTATCTCTTTTGGTCATACCGGAATAGGAAATAGCCGCAAGACCCGTGAAACACGTACCGGCTCAGGAGCTGTTCATGGTGAACCCGACAATGTGCTGAAAATCGACTGGCCAGCCAATATTCAGTTTAACCGGCTGGCAGGATAGAAAATTCAGAATATCTCTATTAACAGAGCCTTCATCAGGGAGAATGGCTTAAGGCAAGGGCGAAACGGGTACGCCCCGAGTTTGTCCAGGCAATTGAAGCCCACTGGTCCCGCACGGGTATCACCGCAAATAAATTACACAAAGACCTTTATTATTTGGCTTGGTCGCAGCATGGGCCACTCGTCACATTTGGTGAACCCACCCCAAAGTGGCCCATGTTGTGACCAAGCCCTTATTATTGACCAATTACGAGGAGAATTCCCATGGCCTTATCCGTCGTTGATCTTTATAAAAAAATATTACCGAAAACCAATTGTAGAGAGTGCGGCTTTCTGACCTGCCTTGCCTTTGCCGGTATGGTGGTGTCGGAAAAACATCCGTTGAAAGGATGTCCTTATATTTCCCAGGATGTGCTGGACTGGGCGGAAAAGGAGCTTGAAGAGCAGTATCGTCAGGGGAAATGGCTGAAAAGGGATATGGCGGCGGAGGCCCTGCAGCTGGCAAAGGATAATATTGCCACCGGGGATTTGAAAATTATTGCTGAGCGCACAGGGGGGGAAATCCAAGGAGATACGCTTGTGCTTCCCTATTTCAACGGACATCTGTACATTGATCCCAAGGGTATAAAAGACGATCAAGGCAAAGAACTGTCACGCAATGAGCAGACCTTTGTCTATATTCATATGGCCATGATGATCAAAGATCAGGTGGCAAAATCCACCGGCAATCTCAAGAGTTTCAAGGAGTTTCCCAACACTGTGTCCAAAACCGTTTCCATGCGCGATCGTGTGGAAGAACCCTTGAAAATGGTCTTTTCTGGCCATCTTATTGAGCTGGAACGTGCGTGTCTGCAAAGTGGTGGCACGGATGTGAAGGGGGAGTATGAATCCCCCGATATTGCCTTTTCTTTTCAGGTCTTTCCTTTTGTTGCCGTTACGTTGCTTTTCTGGGAAAAAAGCGAGGGGTTTGATGCGGATGTCAAGCTTCTCTTTGACGAGAAGGTTACCGGTCACCTTGATATTGAAGCCATCATGTTTCTCAGTGAATACCTTGCTGATCGACTCAAAGCGGCCTGCAGTGCATAAGCCGGTTTTATTTTTTTCAACCATTGCTCAATCATCGTGATGATTCTGTTTTTAACTATTTCAAGTAAATCCCCGTCCCGGAAGATGGTGGACAATTGCTGTAATGAAATCTTGCAATGCCTGTAACAAGCTCTTAAAGCCTGGGTGATGTGTAAAAACATTGGATCATTTTGTTTAATCAAGGAATTTAATTATATACCATCGTGATATGGCCTATGCATATAACCACCACATGATTCTGGTGCTGATCTGCCTGCTGGTGCTGTCCCTGCTTTGCCGGTATGCGTTCCGGAATCGCTGTGTTCCGGGAGCACGGCCGTTTATGGTTCTGACGGTGCTGTTAATGTTCTGGATAATGGCCAACGGGCTGACTCTCATCGCTTTGCCGGAAGAAACCAAGATTCTCTGGTTCAAATTCAGGGCCGCCCTGATGCTTCCCATCATTACCGCCTGTTTTATTTTCAGCCTTGATTATGCCGGTCTGGAGCGATGGGTGAGTCTTCGAACGCTCAGTCTCCTTGCCATACCGCTGATCATCCTTGTGCTGCTCATATTGACCAACGATGTCCACCATCTGATATGGAAACGGATACGTTTTGATGGGAGAATTCATCTTTGTCGAGGCCCCATCAACTGAGGTTATGTTGTCTATGCCTATTTATTAAGTCTGCTTCAACTGATGGTTCTTGTCCGGCTTTTTCTCAATTCATCCCGGCACCGGTGGGTTGCCGCAGGTCTTATTGCCGGGCCCTTTATCATACGGGGTGTTTACGCCTGCACCCTTGCAGGATGGAATCCGACATCTACCATGGATCCCATGACGGTGGCGGCAACCCTGGCTGTGATGCCCTATGCGGCTGCTGTTGATAATGCAAGTTTTTTTCTGTAAATTCTGTCTGAGTCAGTTCCTTTTTTATTTCAAAAGTTTGCCTGTTGCCCTCCGGCCCCAAAATTTGTAATTCCGTGGTGAGATAAGTCAAGAAAAAAATCGGTTTCCCCTGCGGGGTCCCTCCGATTTTTTTCTTGACTGATCTCACCACTCCATTTGTTTTTTGGTGGGGCCGGAAGGAACATGATATGTGTGTTTGCCTATTTCGTTACCGACAAGTACCTTTTACCAGTTTCCCATTCTTCACTGGTTTCCACCAAAATGGCAGTTACTAACCTCAATAGTGACGCTTCATTTGGGAAAAGGCTTGCAACCCTGGTCCTGCGCTTGATTTCCCGATTTAAACGTTCGACCATATTCGTGGATCTCAACCGTTTCCTTTGATTATCCGGCAGCGAAAAGACTGTAAGCCCTTCTGGTATATTTTGCTCAAGCCACCCTGATAATTTTGAGGCTGTTTTGCTGTACTTTTCAACTGCGATTTCCAAAAACCTTTCTGCTTCTGCTTTATCAGGTGCATTAAATATTGTTCTGATATCTCTGGCCACCTCTTCCCGCATGGCCACCTTTGGGACATATGCTGTCGCATTTCTTTGCAGATGAACTTGGCACCGTTGCCAGGGGATACTCGGGTATACGGAATTCAAGGCTGCTTTTAATCCTGTGTGGTCATCACTGGTTATCAATCTTACACCATGCATTCCCCTGGATTTCAAAGACAATAAAAATTCACGCCAATGCACTTCGGCCTCACTCAGCGAGACGCTGACTCCCAATACGGTTCTTTTGCCATCATCCATTATTCCTGTGGCAATGAGGACCGCACAGGATCTAACGACTCCATCTTGCCGGACCTTTTCATACCTGGCATCCAATTGGAGAAACGGAATGCTACCAAGCGGCCGAGCCCTCCATTTCTCCAACTCTTCATCCAATTGCTTTGCGGCATTGCTAACCTGGGTGCTGCTTACTTTTAGGCCGCACATTTTTTCTAAGATTGCAGATACCTTACGGGTGGATACCCCTTGAACATACATCTCAGCCAGAGACACTGTCAGTGCCCTTTCTGACCGGAGCCCTTTCTCCAGAGCGGAAGGGTAAAAATTTACGTCCCCTCTCACCTGAGGCACTTTCAGGTTCAAGCTCCCAAGGCGAGTGGCGACACTTCTATCTTTAAAACCATTGGCATAACCGGCACGGGATTCTGTCCTTTCCCAAGGCCGGGCTTTGAGGGCATAGGATCTTTCTGCCTTCATGGCCTCATTTATAAGGATAGATATGGCGTCTTCCAATCCATCCATGCCAAATTCATTAATAATTTCCAAAATCGATTCAATTCCTGTATTCTGATTCTGCTGGGTCATGCTTATCCTTTCTGTTTGATTTGGTCGTTGAACAAAAAAGGAACATTAAGTTTCGACCCAGCATTTTCAACCCAAGGATTTTAAAATCCTTGCCCCATGCTGAATTTCGAATTTACAGAAAAGATTTTACACTAACCTGCTGTTTTCCACTATAATATGTTCTATGTGGTGCCCATTGCACGGGATACGGTCCTTGAGACTATGCCCGACGGGATGATGGTACTGGATGTCCGCCATCGGGTGGTGGATTTCAATACCACCGTAAAAAGAATTCTTGGACGGGGTGACTCAAAGATGTCTGGCGATACCCTGGTCGACGTATTCCTTGATGATCATCCGGAGCTGTTGCGCTTTCTCCAAGATTTCCATGAAACTGAATGTGAAATGTGCATTGGAGGAGAGACCGGCCCATGGTATCATGTCAGCAAGTCTGCGCTGGTGGACAGGCGTGGGTACCACCTGGGACGACTCATCTGGTTTCACGATGTTACAGAGCAGAAAGAGGCCCGTGAGCGCTTCATCAATAAACAGCGGGCGCAGGCAATGTTAAAAGAGCGTGAACTCCTGGCCCGTGAGCTCCATGACGGCATCGGTCAGATGATGGCGGCGGCAAATCTCCAGATCATGTCAGCTGAGATCCTGCTCGACAGAGGGGATATCTCCGGAGTTAAGGACTGCCTTGAAAGTCTGGAAGCGGTGACCCAGGAGACAAAAGAGATCATCCGTGAATATCTTGTCGGTGTCAGTCTTGCAGCCGACAATGCAGCTGCACCATCCAGTCAGGGGATTGCGGCGGCTGTGAAAAAATACATTCGTCATTTCAACCAGAATTACGGGATCAAAACAGAACTGATCCTGCCATCCGATCCGCAAAGTATGGCCTTTGATTCGGCTGTTGAAACCCAGCTGCAGCCCATTGTTCAGGAGGCTCTGATAAATATCAGAAGACATTCAAGGGCCACCGCTGCCCGGGTCGTTTTTGAGTCCTTTGACCACATGATAAGGGTCAGTGTTGAAGACAACGGTCAGGGGTTTGATGTCACTGCCGACCCTGCCGGCCAAGGTTTTGGATTACGCTCCATGCAGGGCAGGGCTGAGGTGATCGGTGCACATTTTGATATAATATCTGTTCCCGGAGAAGGGACCAGGGTAACCATTGAGCTCCCCAGGCAAAAGGAAGAGACATGAAAATACTGCTGGCAGATGATCATCCCCTGTTTCTGGACGGGATAGAGAAGCTTCTGACCTTAAGAGGTCTTGAAGTCGTGGGCAGTGCCTGTGATGGAATGGATGCCCTGAAAAAGGCCCGACTTCTGAAGCCTGAAGTGATTCTCATGGATATCCAGATGCCCCGTCTTGACGGTCTCATGGCCACTCGTTTGATCAAGGCGGAGCAGCCGGATATTAAAATTGTGATGCTCACCATGTCAGAAAACGACCAGGACCTGTTTGAAGCCATCAAATGTGGTGCCTGCGGTTATCTGCTCAAGTCGGATAAAACCGAAAAATTCTTTGACCTGTTTCTGGGATTGATGCAAGGAGAGGTCCCCCTGTCTCCGGGTCTTGCCGGTCGGGTACTTTCCGAATTTGCCCTGCAGGGAAAAGAGCGGAGGGCTGAAACAGATAACCGCAGCAAGCCCACTGACAAAGATGGGTATTTGACACCCCGCCAGATGAATGTGCTCTCCCTGGTGGCCAGGGGATTGACCTATAAAGAGGTGGGTGCGAAATTGTTTCTTGCCGAGCAGACCATCAAATATCATATGGGGGAAATCATCATACAGTCCGCACGTGGCGGTTATATTAAAAATGAGTTGCCTTTGACCTGCATCCAAAATCAAGGTCGGTCGTAATGGAAACTTATGACTGTCTGCCTGTTGATTGTACTTTTTTCCTGCATTGACTGTACCGGAACTGTACTTTGCGTACATTGTGCTTGCGGTTCAAGCCTGATAACCTGTTGATGATAATACATCACCAATCTCAAATATATTTTCAAATCATTGAGAAAATAGGGCTTGGTCACAGCATGGGCCACTTATTCATAGGTTAATCAAGTGAAGCATCAATCTTTGACATTGGGTTTCGTCTGGTGAGGATGCCCTGATGGCGTTGAACGGTGGTGAAATATGACGGTAAATCAAGATATCCTGGATTCCAATAGTCCTGTTCCGGAAGGTTTCCATGTGATGGCCAAGCCTGCCGGGCCTGCCTGTAATCTCAGCTGTGACTATTGTTTTTACTGTGAAAAAGAGATATTTTTTCCTGAAGATAAAAGCCCTCGAATGTCCGATGAAATTCTTGAAGTCTACACCCGGGAATACATAAAATCCCAGCCGGGGACCAGTGTTGAATTCCAATGGCAGGGGGGCGAACCCACCCTGGCCGGGCTTGACTTTTTTCAACGTGCGTTAAATTTTCAGAAAAAATACAATGCCGGTAAGCAGATCAGCAACGCGTTGCAGACCAATGGGACCCTGCTTGATGATGAATGTGCGTTTCTGGAAAAAAACAATTTTCTGGTGGGGTTGAGTCTCGACGGTCCCGAATTCACAATGTTCATCGGAAGGACAAAAATAAAAATCCCACGTTCAACAGGGTATTCAGCGCCCTGGAAATGTTGCACAAGCACGGGGTTGAGGTTAACGTTCTGGCTACAGTGAACCGCGAAAGCTGCAAACACCCTCTGCAAATTTACCGGTTCTTCAGGAAGGCCAACGTTCGATTTCTTCAATTTCTTCCCATTGTTGAAAGGGAAACTGATCCAAAATATCAGGAATTGGGAATTCGCCTGGCCGTGCCCCCGTCCATCCAGGTGGAAACGCACACAGCCAAGACTTCATGGAGTGTAGAACCACATCAATTCGGCCAATTTCTTATCCGCATCTATGACGAGTGGATTCGGTGTGATGTCGGTGAAATTTTTGTGATGAATTTTGAGTGGTGCCTTGGGGCCTGGGCAGGGGCAAGACCGGGCATGTGCCATGTTTCAGCTCGCTGTGGAAATAACCTTATCATGGAGCAACGGTGACATTTATTCCTGTGATCATTTCATGTATCCCGATTTCTGCCTTGGCAATGTCCGTGATGAGATTGTGCAGTCCCGGAAACAGGTTGCTTTTGCTGCCATAAAGGAAACCGCCCTTCCAGGATATTGCCGCCGCTGCAACTTCCTTTTTGCCTGTCGTGGCGGTTGCCCGAAACATCGTTTTACCGTTACGCCCAATGGAGAGCCGGGGTTGAATTATCTTTGTCCGGGCTTCAAGGCTTTTTTTCATCACGTTCAACCGACCATGGAACAGATGCTGGCACTGATCAGCAGGGGGCAACCGGTAAAAAAAATTATGGAAACGTTTTAATAAAGGGGCTTGGTCGCAGCATGGGCACTCGTCACATTTGGTGGACCCCACCCCAAAGTGGCCCATGTTGTGACCGAAAACAAGGAAGGAACCGCTATTCCTCCACATATAAATCCTTGCCAGAATTGAGATAAACCACTCCACCATCCCATTTTGAATTCCTCCGTTCCTGACGCTGCTGATCAGCGACGCGATTTTTCAGGTTCGCTGCAAAAGCCTTGTGTACACCCGGCATGGGCGTGAACTTATGGGGGCTGAGCCCCGTACCTGAACCGTGTTAATGGGGGGTACTGTTAGCATATATATTGACCGAAAACAAGGAAGGAACCGTGGGGAATGCTCTGTACACCATGGCATTTTTCAAAATCGGTAAGCCTAATCTGGACAAGCCAGATCCAAAAAGGTTTTCTGATTCTCTTGTACAAATAAAACGAAAATCAGAGGTAAGGATGTAAAAATGTTTTCAGCGTTTCTGCAGACGCAGCTTTTTGACCTTTGCGGCAAGGCTCAGAAATATCTCTTTGTGGGGGCATGCAGTGAATAAGGCATGGTTTTTACGATAGGTTTAATCAAATAAAAGGTAAAATATTGACAAATATATGGGCATATTCTATTCAACGGACAATATTATTGTTCATACTCGATGTATCAGTCCTTTCTGTCGATTTTGCGAGAACGGTACAAACTTGTGTTATTGACGTTATCAACCAAAGATGGGGCAAACCCGAAACGCCATCGATAATGCCCATAACGCAAGCCTGACCAGTCCCCATTATATGTCAAGATAAAAAACTTGATCATCGAATTATAATTATAGATAAGTCTGATTATCATAAAAGGAGTCATAAAATGAAGATCCAAATTAAACTGATTACGATTTTGGCTGTATTTTCAGCGTTGATACTTACAGCCCCAATGACCCATGCAGAGACTGTTAAGCGCTACACCATACCCTCCGGGGTTATTGAGTATCAGATAAGTGGTGGGGGAAACATGCTGGGAACCGTCACAGAGACAAAAGGAAAAAAGATTCTTTATTTCAAGGACTATGGCTCCATCAGCCTGGAAACGGAAGATACTACCACAACCATTTCCGGAATTGTTAATAAACAGACGACCACACACAGTATGAAAAAGGTGGATAATGTCACGACTTACACGGTTGATTTTGAAAGGAAAAAAATAATCAAAGGTAAAGATCCCGTTGGCAGTCAATATCTTGCTTCGGGTAAAAATATGGCTGAAGACAGTGACAAGATTCTGACACAGATGGGGGGGCAGAAAATAGGAACGGAAACAGTCCTGGGTTATCCCTGCGAGGTATGGAGCATTATGGGGGGAAAGCAGTGGCTGTACAAAGGACAGGTGCCCCTGCAATTGGAAGTGGACCTCATGGGAATGAAAACCAGTTTTATTGCCCAAAAAGCAACCTTTGATACTTCAATCCCTGACAGTCGCTTTGAATTGCCAGCTTATGATATTGAAAGTGCCCCTGATTATATGAGCCAAAGTCAAGGGGGGTTCCAGGGTGAAAGCCCGGATGAATTTCAGACCATGATGGGGGCCATGCAGGCAGAAATTGAATCAGATCCTGATATGAACAACGAAGAGCAGATGGCCATGATGATGCAGGCAATGGGACAATCAGAACAGGGTGGTGGAGCGTTGCAGCAGCAGAAAGAGCAGATGCCGAAGATGCTGAAGGTAGTAAAAAGTATGAGACAATGCCTGAAGGATGCCTCATCCCAGGCAGAAGCGGACCGCTGCATGGAAAAATCCGCAAAATTATCAAACCAGCTGGGGTTACCGGATGATTTCACCGAAGAGGATGAGCCGATGGTCTGGAACAAAGAGACAAAGGCCCAGGCTCTTTTTGACCTTGATGAAGGCATCAAAGAGATGGAACAGATGCTTCCATGTATAGAAAATGCCCAGAATATAATGGATTTCATGAAGTGCACCCAAGGGGAATAAAAAAATGTGCCTTTTTGGGGGCCATGGCAACTCTCTGTACTTAGGGAGTTAGATTGAATGCCAATAACGTAAGCCTGACACCCCTCCCCAGGGTGGTAATGCTATGTGAACAGACCAAAACAGGTGAAGATGGGGTGCTGACCGAATATTTGCCGGGCAGATGCTGGAGGAACTTAAAAGTAGATAGAATAGAGGAATCTCAGATTGGCTAAATCGTCGCAGGAGAAAAAGAGGCTTAAAAGAAAACTAAAACAAAAACAGGGTCTGGTTGCCCGCTCCCGGATAGCAAACCGGGAAAAAGGCGAGAACCTTTATGATGATGCCTGCTATTATGTAGAAACCGGGGATATGCCAAAAGCAGTAATCTCAATTAAAAGAGCGATGAAACTTCTTCCCAATGATTTTGATGCCATTCATTTACTTGGAAAAATTGGTCATCTTTCAAAGAACAGGGTACTTGAGCTGGAAGCCCTGAATGGACTCGAACGTATCAACAAGCTCAGCGATGAGAACAGGATTAACAGGCTGTGGGTGCTCATGGAACTTGAAAGATATGAAGAGGCAATGCCCATGGCCAAGCATCTGCTCTCTATTTTTACCACCCTTAAAATCAATTCAAAAGTCAAAACAAAAAAAAAGGTTAAAGAAGCCCATGATTATTGCGTGTATAAACTGAAAAGTTCCGCATATCATAAAAAACGTCAAGAGAAAGTCAACGAAAAAAATTCTGACGTCACAGCAAAGTTAAGACAGACAGTAAAAGAAACGGCCGCAGCAAAAAAGGCAACAGACACAGAAAAATCAAGCGCCACTGAAACACCAGTAAAAAACACAACCACGGTCTCAAAAAAAACGGTTGGCCTGTCCACTTCCCCGGAACTTGCAAGAATTCTTCCAGAAATCCCCATCTCCTTTGCACTGGAGAGGGATGCGTTCTTTGATGCCCTTTTAAATCCCGTACCCGTGGGATCGGGTCTTTATGACCTTGCCCTGGAAAGCCATGCCATCAGATTTAAAGAGTCCTTTGAAACCCTCATTTGCCTTGCCTCCCTTTCCCAGGTCCGCTCCTACTGGTACCAGGAGGAGACGGCCAAAAAGGTGCTCAAACGATTCCGGGGCAGGGCACTGCTTTCCGATGAGGTGGGCCTTGGCAAGACCATTGAAGCCCTGATCATTTTCAGTGAGTATATCAAACGGGGCATGGTGAAAACGGCCCTGATTCTGACCCCCACCCCCCTTGTCAGCCAGTGGAAGGAGGAGATGAAATCAAAGTTCGGCCTGGATATCCCCTCCACCGATGATCCTGATTTCAAGCAAAAGGGAGATGCCTTCTGGGAGTCTCCCTTTATCCTGGCATCCATCAACCAGGCCAAGTCCAAAAATAATTTTGATAAGGTGGTTTCCCGGGAATATGACATGCTCATCGTGGATGAGGCCCATCATTTGAAAAATCGCACCACCCTGAACTGGAAGCTGGTGAATGCCATACAGAAACGGTTTATTCTGCTGTTGACGGCCACGCCGGTGGAAAACAATCTCATGGAGCTTTACAACCTCATCACCCTCTTAAAACCCGGACAGCTGGAGACAGCCACCGCCTTCCGGGAAAAATTCATGACCAAAGGAGACCCCACCGATCCCCGGAATCGGGCATTGTTAAAAGAGTTGCTCCAGGAGGTGATGATCAGAAACACCCGGGCCCTGGCAGGCATTAATATCCCGCCCCGGTATGCCAGAACCATCCGCATTGAATTTTCAAAGGGTGAACAGGACTTTTATGCCCGTCTTGAGGCATTGATCCTGGCATTAAACGACAGCCACAAGGGCAGGGGACGGCTCATCAGCAAAAACCTGCTGGCCCAGGCTGGCTCTTCCCTTAAGGCCGTGGAGGGAGCCATTGACAACATGCTGGAGAAAAAGAGCTATGTTGACGTCCATGAAAAGGAACTCAGGGCCTTGAAAACCATGTGTAAAACCACCCGGGATACCCCCAAAAACATGGCCCTTTTAAAGCTGGTCCAGTCCTCCCGGGAAAAACTCATTGTATTTGTTAAATACAGGAGAACCCTGGAGCATTTGAAAGATTTTCTGGACTCGCACGACATTCCAACAGCCCTGTTCCATGGGCAGATGGACAACCAGCGAAAGGACCGGGAAATCGAAGCATTCAGGGAGGAAAAACAGGTGCTGCTCACCACTGAAATCGGTGGAGAAGGCCGCAACCTTCAGTTCTGCTGCCAGATGGTGAACTATGATCTGCCCTGGAATCCCATGAAGATTGAACAGCGCATCGGACGTATCCACCGCATCGGTCAGGAAAAAGAGGTGCAGATCTTCAATTTCTGTGCTGCTGGCAGCATTGAGGACCATATCCTTGACATCCTGGATCGCAAAATTAACATGTTTGAGATGGTGGTGGGGGAGATAGACATGATCATCGGCCGCATCCGGGGAGAAAAGGAGTTTGACGAACTGGTCTATGACATCTGGGTGGAGGCGCAATCCCAGGAAGAAAGAAAAAAAGGCTTTGATGCCCTGGGCACCAAAATGAAACGGGCCAGAACCGGATACGAAAAAACCAGGGAACTTGATGATAAGCTTTTTGGAGACAGCTATGAATTATAATGCCTGTTTTTCGGGTCAGGAGGGGGAATTGGCCACCTTTGTCTGCCGGTTTCTGGAAGAAAAGGGTGCCATTGCAGAGCCTGGCAAAAAGCGTGTGGATCTGCTGCTGCCGGGGGATCTTGCCCAAATCCTTGGGGTGGAGGAATTTATTTCCATTGTGGCGGGATCGGATGTCAACATGGATAGCGATGCAAATTCCGCTGGCATGTCCGGGGAGAGAACGTGTTATCCCATCCATTTTGGTTCCCCTCTGCTGGAGAAGGTGTCCGCCATGGCTGGCTCATATCCCCCCATTGTTGCCCTTTCCCTCTCCTTTGACTATCTTAAAAAAGGCGGGTTTGATGCACTTATCAATCAGCAATTTGAATTTCACAAATCCAAGGGAGCTGTGTCCGGCACCGGCGAAATTAAAACACGATACCTTCTGCTAACCTGCAGGTACCTTGCCCAGAGTGATGAGCAGAAAGAAGGACTGGTTGATCTGGCTGTTAATGTGGACACCGGGGCTGTGGTACCCGGCATGATGGACAGTTTGTCCATGGCTGAAAAAAACTATAAAAAAAACCTCTCCCAGGAATTTACACAGGAGAAGATCAACCGGGTAATTAAACTTGTGGATATGTACATGTCCGACGGAGTGGAACAAACCCTTTCTGAATTTAAAAAAAGCATGAACCGGCGGTTTCAACGGGATGCCGCAAGTCTTGAAGCGTATTACCAGGCATTGGGTCAGGAGATGGAAGAAAGTCTTGATAGATCCGGACTTTCAGATAAACTCAGGCAGGAGCGACGGGAAAAAATAGCCCTGATTCCAGCGGAACTGGCAGCCAAACAGCAGGATCTCCTCAACAAATACAGCATCCGGGTCAAGGTTTCTCCGGCGGCGGTGATGGCCATTTCAACCCCGGCTGTGAAGGTCCTGTTTAAAGCTGTTTCCGGAAGAATTAAAAAGGATATATCCTTTATCTATAATCCCTTGACAAAGCAGATGGACCCTCTGGTATGCGATATCTGCGGGCAGAGCATGTACCGGGTCGGCTTTACCGATGACCTTCGGCTGGCGTGCGGTGCCTGTGATCAGGCCCGTAAATAGAAAAAGGAATTGGTCATAATATGGGCAATTCATTACAATTTGCTGGCTAACGGGGCCAGGCTTGTGTTATTTTTTGCAAGTGTTTAATCATAAATATAATTTCAAGAAAAAACGTCAATAACGCAAGCCTGACCCCGCCCTGATTAATCCTCAAACCGGGAAAATGGGAATGCGCCCGATCCATAGTTTCAGGATAGAATGGATTCAGGGCGTACCAGACATCCCTTTTGGACCAGAATCTCCCCGGCCACCATCACGAGTGACACATCCGATCCCCTGGCATTGTATACCAGAGTGGAAAAGGGATCATACAGGGGGACCAGGTGGGGGCTTCGCAGATTAATGGCAATGATATCTGCCTGTTTACCCACGGCAAGGGAGCCGATGTCATCGGCCATCCCCAGGGCCCTTGCCCCCCCGAGGGTGGCCATTTCAACCACGGCTTTTGCTTTAAGGACACAGGGATCATTGCAGGCCACCTTGTGCAGTTTTGCTGCCAGATCCATTTCTGAAAAAAGATCCAGGGTGTTATTACTGGCACAGCCATCGGTGCCAAGGGCCACCTGGATACCCGCCGCCATAAACTCCGTTACAGGGGCCACCCCGGATGCCAGTTTCATATTGCTTGCCGGGCAGTGAACCACGGCAGATTTTCGCTTTTTGACAATCTTGATGTCGTTTTCATCCAGCCAGACGCAATGCACCATCAGGGTGTTTTTATCCAGTATGTTTATGCCATCAAGGTATCGTACCACTGACTGGCCGGTTTTTTTTCTGCTGGAAGAGATAAGTTCCATCTCATTTTGGGTCTCCGCCACATGGATTTGAAACATAACCCCAAGGTCCCTGGCTGTTTTCTTTGCCTTTTTAAGGGTTTCATGTGAGCAGGTATAAGGTGCATGGCAGAAAATGGATGGATGTATCCTGGAATTTCTGTTTTTCCATTTGTCGATAAACTGCCGGGCAACAAAAATGTTTTCTCCAGGGTCCGGCACCCCCGGGGCGGGAAAATCCATCACCCCCTGGCCCAGGACGGCACGGATGCCGGATTTTTCCACCCCTGCTGCCACATGTTTTTCATAAAAATAACCGTCGCAGCAGCAGGTGGTGCCAGACAGCAAAAGTTCCCGGCAGGAGTGCAGTGCCCATTTTTGTGCCGTGGTGGGGTTGATCTGGGTGGCCTCGGCGGGAAACATGTGTTCCTGGAGCCAGATATCCAGGGGAAGATCGTCGGCAAGTCCCCGGAACAGGGACATGGGAAGATGGGTGTGGCAGTTGACAAGGCCCGGCATTACAAGATGGTTGGTGCCGTCAATGATCTGACGGTGGTGCCCGGCAGAAAAACTGCTGCCGCATCTGATTTCACCAATGCGACCGTCTTCAATCAGGATGGAGCCTGATTCAATGGGAGTCTCTCCGGGTTCCATGGTAATTATCATGGCATTGTTGATAATGGTTTGCTGTGAAGTCATACAAAAACATTCCTTTCGTATTTTGATCTATAACGATAATGTCGGCCTGCCGACACAACGAAGATAGGGTCGTAGACGCGGAGCCAAATGGCATTATGCCGCCCCTCCCCCGACGGGCAATGGTCCCGGACCGGAACTTTAGACAGCTCGATTGTCCGGTTCCTATTGCCCATCGGGGGAGGGGCTCTGCTGAGGTAGACTTGAAGGCTACCTTTTCATATAACATACATGGCTGTAACCAGCACCCACAACGAACAATGAAAAAATAGTTGCTTGTAAAACCCAGTACCTAGAACCCAAAACCCAGTACCCACTTTTTCATATAAAAAGAGACAGTTGATTAAAGAGATCTTTTCATCCGTTAAATGACATGATAAGCTTTCTTGTATTGATTATATAACTGCCATGCCCTGACAAACATAACGAACAATGGAAATGGCATTATACCGCCCCCGACGAACCATCGGACCGGCCCCGGACCGTCGGCGGCCCATTTGTCCTGCCGGTCTAAAGCGCGGGAACTGCGGGCAGGTTTATCCTCAAACAGCCTGCGCTTCTTAACTACTGGCAGGGCAAATGGGCTGATCGCCTTTAGCTCCGAATGGACCGCCGGGGACTCTGCTGAGGTTGGCCCGAAAGTTTTATTTTCTAATAAAAAAAACAAAGGAGCGCATCCATGAAAAAAATATATTTTTTTATTTATCTGGGACTTTTTCTTCTGTCACCCTGGTATGCCTGTGCCCAGGAAAATTTTCATTTGTCCAGGGGAGAAAGCATCTACGTGCCAGCGTATTCCCACATTTATATCGGAAATAATGAAAGGCCCTTTTTGCTGACGGTCACGTTAAGCATCCGAAATATTGATTTAAACCATGAAATCAAAATTACTTCAATTGATTATTATGAAACCCAGGGAAAACACCTTAAGAAAACACTGGAGGTGCCGCTTGTGCTGAAGCCCCTGGAATCCATCCGCTATGTCATATCAGAAAAAGACAAAACCGGCGGCTCGGGTGCCAATTTTGTTGTTCAATGGCAGGCAGTTCACCCGGTGAACCCACCCATTGCAGAATGCATCATGATCGGCGCAAAATCCGGGCAGGGCATCTCTTTTACTTCCCGGGGCAGAGCACTTGTGAACTCCAGATAAGCTTGTTTTTAAAGGGTTATGATTAAGCCTTAATGACGCAAGCCTGGATACCCATTGCTATGAAGCTTGAGACAGGTAAAATGGGAATGCCCCCCAGTTAAAATCCTCAAATAGTGTTTCTTATTTTTAACGGGTCGGATGTCAATGATGACCCAATGGGAGAAAAATAAAAAATGGGAGTTGCTGCAGATATTGTCATTATAGTGGTTGCCGCATTGATAGGTGCATTACTTGCCCAGAGATTCAAGCAACCGTTGATCCTGGGATATATTTTTGCCGGGATTGTTGTAGGACCGCACACCGGGGGGATCACCGTTGGTGATACCCACGATATCGAACTTCTGGCGGAGATCGGGGTGGCATTGCTTTTGTTTGCACTGGGCCTGGAATTTTCCATGAAGGAATTAAAACCCGTGCGCAACATTGCCCTCATCGGAACCCCTATTCAGATTCTTCTGACCATTGCGGTGGGATTTGGCATTGGTAGATATCTGGGCTGGTCCGTTGCAAGTTCCGTGTGGCTGGGTGCTTTGATCTCCCTTTCCAGTACCATGGTGACTTTAAAGACCCTTATGAGCCGGGGCCTTGTGGGAACCCTTTCCAGTCGGGTGATGATCGGCATGCTCATTGTGCAGGATCTGGCGGTAATTCCCATGATGATCATTTTACCCCAGCTGAGCAATCCCAAGGCAGGTATGCCATTATTGGCGGTTGCCGTCATAAAGTCCATCGTGTTTCTCTTTGTGATGCTGTACTTTGGCAGAAAGCTGCTTCCCTGGCTTTTGATGCACGTTGCCAAGTGGAACTCCAGAGAGCTTTTTATTCTTTCCATCACCGCCATGGGGCTTGGCATTGGATATGCCACCTATCTGTTCGGACTTTCCTTTGCCTTTGGGGCTTTTATTGCCGGCATGGTTTTAAGCGAATCTGATTATGGTCACCAGGCCTTGAGTGAGATTATTCCCTTAAGGGATATTTTCGGTCTTTTGTTTTTTACATCGGTGGGCATGCTCCTTGATCCGCTTTTTTTCTTTGAAAACGGTTGGGAAATCATTTCTCTGGTGCTGGTCATCTCTCTCTTTAAAGGATTGATCTTCCACGGGCTTGCCCGGATGTTTGGATACATAAATATTATTCCCATGGCCGTGGGACTGGGACTCTTTCAGGTGGGTGAATTTGCCTTTGTGCTGGCCCGGGTGGGCATTGAAACCGGGTCCATTAACAACCATGTCTATTCCCTTGTCCTTTCCATATCCGTTATCAGCATGGTGCTTACCCCCTTTGCCTCGTCCCTTGCGGCCCCCTTTTACAAGATGAAAAAAAAGGTTTTCAACTACGAACCTCTGCAGACGGAAAATATTCCACATACCGGGCTCAATAATCATGTCATCATTGCCGGTGGTGGAAGGGTGGGGCAGCACATTGCCCAGGTGCTGACAAAATTGGATCTTCCCTTTGTTATTATCGAGCTTAATCACCAGCGGATGATGGAATGCAAGCAGGCAAAATTTCCCGTGATTTATGGGGATATGAGCCAGACCACAGTGCTTGAGGTGTCAGAGATTCCGGCAGCAAGGCTTTTACTGATCACCACACCTCTTGCCATAACTACTCACACCATTGTAAAACATGCCCATCACTTGAATCCGGCACTGCAGATTATCGCCAGGGCCCAGGGGGTGGAACAGACCCGTGAACTGTATGATCTCGGGGTCTATATGGTGGTGATGCCGGAAATGGAGGCAGGCCTTGAAATTGCCCGGCAGACATTGTTGCACCTGGAAGTGCCTGCTACGGCCATTCAGCAGTACACCGATGCCGTGCGACGTCAGGTTTATAGTCCCATTTATCAGGCAAATGAGGATCAAGAGCTGTTGACAAAGCTTGATAACATAAAAGATATGCTGGAAATTTCATGGGTGGCCCTGGGCAGTGGCAGTCCCCTTATTGGTAAAAGCATCAAGGAATCGGCCGTGCGCAGTCGCACTGGAGCCTCCATTGTGGGCATTCTTCGTGAAAAATTATTTCACTCCAATCCCAAAGCTGAGTATGCTTTAAAAGAAGGGGATCTGGTGGCGGTGGTGGGCAATCAGCAGGAACGCAATGAATTTAAAACCTTATCCGGATAACCGTTAACCGGAAGAAATTGCATGGTCAAGGCTGATATTCAGGTGTGCGCATTCTTAAAACCGCTACCCCTGAAATCAACCAATGACATAAATTAGCAGGTGCTTTTTAAGGAGTGGGCATGGGCAGTAAAGATGATGAGATGAAACAGGTATTTATTGAAGAGTCCATGGACCATCTGTCCACCATTGAGACCGATCTCTTACGCATGGAAGAGGGGGAAAAAAACATTGATGAAGAACTGGTTAATAAAGTTTTTCGAACGGTTCACTCCATAAAGGGAGGGTCCGGTTTTCTGGGATTAAGCAAGATAAAATCCCTTTCCCATGAAATGGAAACGGTGCTTGGATGTATTCGAAGCAGAAAGCTGGTACCCACCGCTGAAGTTATCCATTGTTTACTCCTGGCATCCGATGCCCTGGAGTATATGATTTATAATATGGATGAAAGTGATGGGATTGATATCTCACAGCACATCAGCGCTTTAAACTGCCTGACCATGGACACAGCCGGGGAATCTCCTGCTGTGCTAAGGGATGTGTCCGGCATGGAAAAGGCCGGCGATAAGGTCATGGACGTCCCGGGAATAAACGTTGATAATAGGTCCGTGGTATCGGTATTCACTGATGATGCTGACGTTAAAGCCGCACATGACACCGCTCCTGAAAGCATACAGATAACTTCAGATGATAATTCGGTGCTTTTTTCCCTGGAAGCTTCATGTCTGGCAACGGTCCGGGATGAACACCAGACGATTTTTTTCATCGAAAAACCTCTGATTCCTCCTGGAAAAGATACAGATAAGCAAGCCGATGATGACGCGGCACTACAGGTTTTTTTAAAAGAAATTGAGTCCTATGGAACCGTACTGCAAAGCAGAATGGAAGATCAATACGTGCCCCGGGGAATCAGGGGGGAAGGTGCTCCCTTTTTTTTAATTGTTTTTGCATCGGTACTGGCCATGGATGAAATCCAGATGCTGTTTGAGCTGGATGCCCGTTTGATCTGCCAGATCACCGGGGAACCGGATTTTGAACCTGAAGCTGAAACCGAAGCTGAAACCGAAACTGAAACCGAAGCTGAAACCGAAGCTGAAACCGAAGCTGAAACTGAAGCTGAAACTGAAATCGAAGTTGAAACTGAAACTGAAACTGAAACTGAAACGGCAAGATTACCACTGTTGTCCAGTAAAGACAGTGTTCAGTCGTCCCCCCTGGAAGAAACAACCCCTCTGGTTTCATCACCAGAAAGGGTTATGGTTGTCGCCAGGGACCGGACATCCGTAAAGGCCGCAGGGGGGGCTGAAACCAGCCTTCGGGTGGACTTGAAGCTTCTGGATGATCTCATGACCCTTGCCGGAGAGCTGGTGCTTAGCCGGAACCAGCTGCTCCAGGCCCTGTCAAGCAAGGATACCCATGCCACGGAAATTGTGGGGCAGCGCATTGATCTGATAACATCGGAATTACAGCAGACGGTGATGTTCACCCGCATGCAGCACATGGCAAGGGTGTTTGATCGGTTTCCCCGGCTGGTGAGGGATCTTGCCGGAAAAATGGGCAAGGAGGTAAAACTCACCATGAGAGGGCGGCAGGTGGAACTGGACAAAACTTTGCTTGAGGCGGTGACGGACCCCTTGATTCATTTGGTTCGAAACGCCATTGACCATGGAATAGAAACCCCTGAAATTCGCCTTTCCCAGGGAAAGAAGCCTACAGGCCAGATTTTTCTGAGGGCATTTCATGGAGCAGGCAAGGTGAACATTGAAATTTCCGATGACGGCCGGGGCATGGATGCGAATCTTCTGGCAGATCGCGCTGTTTCCCTTGGGATTATCACAGGGGAACGCGCCCGGGAAATGTCGGACAGGGAGAAACTTCATCTGGTTTTTCTGCCGGGATTTTCCATGGCATCCAAGATCACTGATCTGTCCGGCCGTGGGGTGGGCATGGATGTGGTGAAAAACAACATGAACACCATTGGTGGGCAGGTGGACATTGAATCCCAGCCGGGTATCGGTACCCGTTTCATGATCAAGGTTCCCCTGACCCTGGCCATTATTCCCAGCCAGATTGTGGTGGCAGAGGGAGAACGCTATGCCATTCCCCAGCTGAACCTGGAAGAACTGGTGCGTATTCCCGCCAATCGGGTGTGGGAAAAAATTGAATATGTGGGGGATGCCCAGGTGGTAAGATTGCGTGAAGCCCTGCTTCCCCTGGTTAGACTGACCGATGTTATTGGTGTAGAGCGCACATTTGTGTGTGATGGTTCGGGTCGTCGTGAAAAAGATAAGAGAAAAAACATTGCCGACCGACGCTCCCCCCGGCACGATGTTTCTGTGGACCGTTTTTGCATGGAATCCACGTCCACGGATGGGATGACTGACCTGCCTGAACCTTCTCCTATAGATTCAATCAGGGATTGTGCAAAAACAGAAAACTCTCATCCGGAGGTCCATCGTACTGACCGGCGTTACCGGGCCACCAGTGCATTGAATATCACAGTGCTGTCCACCGGAACGCTTAAATATGGGCTTATTGTGGATGAACTTCATGATTCCGAAGAAATTGTGGTAAAACCCCTGGGACGGCATCTGCAGCAATGTAAGGCATATGCAGGTGCCACCATTATGGGTGATGGTCGGGTTTCCCTTATCCTGGATGTGGCCAATATTGCCGAAATGGTCGGGGTTTTGCCCGTGGAAGAAGAAGATATCTCCACACTGATGCACCAGACCAGGGGCAAAACATCAAAATCCCATGGAAAAACATCTTCCCTTCTTACCTTTATGGGTGGAGCGGTGGAACAGTTTGCAGTTCCCCTGAATCAGGTGGTGAGAATTGAAAAAATTGCTTCCAGGGAAATAGAAACCATCGGCCAGATACGGGTGGTGCAGTCCCGGGGGAAAACCCTGCCCCTTTTCAGTGTGGACGAAGTCATCACTGTTGCGCCTCTGGCATCCCAGGACAGTTTTATTGTTATTGTATTTGAATGCAATGACAGGGAAGTGGGCCTGCTTTGTTCCGGACCGGTGGATGCCGTTAACACGGAAAAAGATATTGATGAAAAGACCTTGAAAAAACAAGGTGTTTCTGGCTCTATTGTCATTAACGATCATACCACCATGGTGATCAATGTTTTTGAAATTATGCACCTGCTTCAGCCCCGGTGGATGCAGCAGGAGAAGAGAGATGTAATAACACCTGTCTCCCTCTCTTCTCCCCAGGCACCCACCATATTAATTGCCGAAGATTCTGGTTTTTTCAGAAATCAGATTAAAGGCTACATTGAGGCCGAGGGATATCATGTTATTGCCGCTGAAGATGGTCAGATTGCTCTGGATCTGATAAAGATGCATATCGATATACTTTCCCTTGTGATCACGGATCTGGAAATGCCCAATCTGGATGGATTTGCATTAACGGAAAAAATCAAGACAGATGCCCGCTATTCACATCTGCCGGTGATTGCCCTTTCCACCCTGGCCGATGATGCCAACATGGCAAAGGGGGATGCGGTGGGGGTGAATGATTATCAACTGAAACTGGACAGGGAAATGCTTTTAAAAAGTATAAAAAAACAGATATATGGTGCGCGATGATTCTGCTGTTTTCATGATTTTATGAATCTATCAATTGTGACGGGTGGTCGAAGTGATTCATGCCTTGTAAGTTTCTCGTTTTACATGATACATGTGTTGTTTTAAGTTTTCATTGGACACATCATGCGGGGGGAAATTGAAGTGATTATGCGATCGCGGCAGAAACCTTTCATCGTTTAAACCCAAAATAAATACGTGTGAGCAATAAAAAAGGAACAGGATGGGAATGAAAAAAAGTATCTTTGGGCTTAAGGCAAAATTTATCATGGCATTGCTTGCGGTGGGAGTGATTCCTTTTGTTGTTCTGGGAGTTGCTTCTCACACCAATGCCGTAAAAGCCATGACAGCACAGGCATTTAATCACTACAAGAGTATCCGGAATCTAAAAAAGAGTCAGATGGAATTGTTTTTTACCGACTGCCTGGGGGATGTGGACATGATGGTTCACACCCCCTATGTCATTGATGCCTTTAAATCTTTTAAGAATGCTTTCTCAACTGCTGGTGGTTTTTCCGGGGGACAGTTCCGGGGGCTTAAAGATGGTCATTTTGAAGCCTCGGATATGTATATGGCAGCCCATAATCGTTATTATCCTCTGTTTGAATATCATATGAAACATCATGGTTACAGCGATTTCTTTTTGCTGGATGCCACCCAGGGAAATATTCTATTTAACGTGAGTAAGAATGGCGATTTCGGTCAGCGGGTGATGGCCATGGATTCCTCACTCAAAGCCGTATGGCAGCTGGCGGTCCAGGGACAGGTGGCTGTTTCTGATATTCGTCCTTATGAACCTTCTGGGAATATGCCTGCCCAGTTTATGGCCGCCCCCATCCGGGAGGGTGGAAATATCATTGGTGTGGTGGCCCTGCAGATTTCCATTGAGACCATTACCCGTATCATGTCCGACCGGACCGGCATGGGTAAATTGGGAGAGGTTTTTCTGGTTGGACCGGATAAACAGATGCGTTCGGACTCTTTTCTGGATACTGTAAATCGAACGGTCATTGCTTCCTTTGCCAATCCTGAAAAAGGAAAGGTAGATACCGAATCGGTGTGGAAGGCCCTGGCAGGAGAAACCGGAGAGATGATAGATGTTGATTATAATGGCAATCCAGTTCTGTCTGCCTATGCGCCTTTTAAGATTGGGGATACAACATGGGCCGTCATCGCCCAGATTCACAAATCCGAAGCCCTGGCATCGGTGGTGCGTATGCAGAAAACCATGGGGATGATCGGCGCCGGGGGTATTGTGTTAATTGTGCTGTTTGCTTTTTTCTTTGCCGATTCCATCACCCGGCCTTTGAAAATGGGTACCCAGTTTGCCGAAAAAATGGCCGGGGGAGATTTCACCCAGATGCTCGATATCCATAGACAGGATGAAATCGGCGTACTTGCCGATGCCTTGAACAGCATGATAAAAGGGCTTCGTTCTCTGTTTAAGGAACTGGCCCAGGGGGCGGAAACCCTTTCAAGCTCTTCCACTCAGCTGTCTACCATATCCGGCCAGATGTCCGCAGGTGCAGAGCAGACCTCCACAAGATCCAACACCGTGGCGGCGGCATCGGAGGAGATGAGTACCAATATGACCTCCGTGGCGGCGGCCACCGAAGAAGCTTCCATAAACATGAATATGGTGGCAGCGGCATCAGAGCAGATGACCGCCACCATCAGTGAAATTGCAGAGAGTGCTGAAAAGGCAAGAAACATCACCCACACGGCGGTGACGGAAGCAAAAGAGGCCTCGGCCACCGTTGATCAACTTGGGATTGCAGCCCGGGAGATCGGTAAGGTGACCGAATCCATCACCGAAATTTCCGAGCAGACCAACCTTTTAGCCCTCAATGCCACCATAGAGGCGGCCCGGGCCGGTGATGCCGGAAGGGGCTTTGCCGTTGTGGCCAATGAAATCAAAGAGCTTGCCAAGCAGGCGGCCCTGGCCAGTGATGAAATAAAGAATCGCATCCATCGCATACAGGCATCCACCGATGGCACGGTGTCCCAGATTGGGCGTATCACAGGGGTGATCAACCAGGTTAACGACATTGTCTCCACCATTGCCGCCGCCGTGGAGGAGCAGTCCGTGACCACCCGGGAAATTGCAGGCAATGTCACCCATGCCGCCCAGGGCATGGCCGAGGTGACGGAAAACGTGGCCCAGAGTTCCACCGTGGCCGCGGAAATTGCCCGGGACATCGCCCAGGTGAATCAGTCTGCGGATGAAATCTTCACCAGCAGTTCCCAGGTTAATGACAGCGCCGACGCCTTAAGTCATCTGGCGGAAAGATTGAAAGTAAGAGTGGGCCGGTGCAAAATATAATGAAATCCAAGCGTGATAAAAGCCTGCCTTCCTGCATGGGGACTGTGACCACCTTTTATGTGGGAACGACCCTTTGCGGCATTGATATCCTCACCATCCAGGAGGTCAATAAACTTATGGATATCACCCCGGTTCCCCTGGCCCCGGATTATGTGGCAGGTATTATAAATCTGCGGGGGAAAATTGTAACGGTGATTGATCTCGGAAAAAAACTGGGGCTTTTTCCCGGTGCTGAAGATGCGCCTGTTGTACCTGGACGAAATGTCATTGTGCATTACAAGGATGAACTCATCGGACTTATGGTTACTGACATTGGGGAGGCCATTGCCGTGGACTGGAATCTCATGGATCCACCCCCGGGAAACCTGCGGGGAGTTCAGGGAAATTTTTTTAAAGGTGTTCTTAAACAGGCAGGTCATCTCATCGGGGTGCTGGACGTGGAAACGGTATTATCATGATTGTTGGTAGAAATCTTCGGGTACTGGTGGTGGATGATTCGGTGGTGTATCGTATGATGATTTCCGATGTGCTGTCGCAACTCCACGGGGTGGAGGTGGTGGGCACTGCCCACCATGGCAGGGCAGCTCTGGCCAAGGTGACTGCATTAAAGCCAGATCTCTTAACCCTTGATATTGAAATGCCCGGGATGGATGGACTGGAGGTGCTCACCGAGATGACCCGACGCTTTTCCCGGGTGGGGATCATCATGGTCTCATCATCTGCCGGAGAAGGCGGAAAAAAAATCATCCAGGCTCTGGAACTGGGTGCCCTTGATTTTGTTCTTAAACCAGGGGAGGGTACCCATGAGGAAAACAGAGAAAAGCTGCGCCAGGGGCTGGTACCCATTGTGCGCACCAGTGCCCGCATGCTTGAGATTCGCTCCATTCTGGGTAAAACGTCTCGTAATCTGGATATCTCATCGTCTTTATCCATGAAATCTGAAAGAAAAAATTTTGTCTCCACCGCTGATGGAATGGTGTGCCGGAATCGAAAAAAATCCCGGGTGGTGGCCATTGGTGTGTCCACCGGTGGTCCCAAAGCCCTTCAAACGGTGTTGACAGCCATTCCCCCGGACATTGGAGTTTCCATTCTCATTGTGCAGCACATGCCACCTTCATTCACCCATGCCCTGGCCGAGAGTTTGAACAATCAATCGGCCATTTATGTTAAAGAGGCCCGGGAAGGTGATGTCCTTACACCGGGCACGGCATACATTGCACCGGGGGGCCGTCATATGAAGGTTATTGCCCGGGGGGCGGAACGACAGCTGTTAGTTCACATAACCGATGACCCGCCGGAAAACGGGTGCAGACCCTCAGCAGATTATTTATTTCGATCAGTGGCAGAGCATTTTGGTGCCGCAGCCACCGGTGTCATCATGACCGGCATGGGACATGACGGTGCAGAAGGTTTAAAAATCATGCGCAGAAAAGGGGCTGCTATCATCGCCCAGGATGAAAAGACCAGCGCCGTGTTCGGCATGGCCAGAAATCCCATTGCCTGGAAAATTGTGGATGTGGTGGCGCCCCTTGATCGGTTGTCCTTTGAAATTCTTAAAACAGTGAGGTAGGGCAGGTAACAAAAGCCTGAATTTCACCCTGTCGCTGCCGGGAGGGGAAAAAATTGCTTTGTGCCGCCATGATCCATGGTAAAAATAACGTCAGATGAATGCATGCTGTTATCAAATTATATCCGGGAAGTTTCGGGTATTGATATTGATCCGTCCAAGGCATATCTTTTTGAAACCCGTCTTGGAGGAATGGTGGAATCCCTTTGCCTTTCTTCCTATAAAGCTCTTTATGATATGGCTTGCTTTGAAGGTTCAAAGACCCTTGAGCATGAAATTATTGATAATATTTCAACCAATGAAACCCTGTTTTTTCGGGATGACAAACCCTTTCAGCTGCTTCAGCACAAGCTGATACCGGATCTTATTGATAAACGCCGGACCCGGGGCCGGGCTGGAAAGCTTCCCATCCGTATCTGGAGTGCAGCCTGTGCCACCGGTCAGGAAATATACAGCATTGCCATGGTGTTAAAAGATCTTTTGCCGGATATGTCCGGTTATGACATATACCTTCTGGGCACAGATATCTCAGGAACGGCCATTGCAAAGGCAAGCCTTGGCAAATTCACCAGCTTTGAAATGGGACGGGGCCTGCCTCGAAAACAACAGGACAGGTATTTTATCCGCCAGGACAACCTCTGGATGGTCAGAGATGAAATTCGGGCCATGGTGTCCTTTCGGAAAATGAATCTGCTTCATCCATTTACCTTCATGGGGCGGTTTGATATTATTCTATTACGCAATGTAGCAATTTATTTTAATGTGGAAACCCGCAAAAATCTGTTTGAAAGAATTATCCGGGTTATGGCCCGGGACGGCTATCTGATCATCGGTGCCACGGAATCTCTGTCGGGGATCTGTGATGATCTGGTACCCCGGCGACATCTTCAATCTATATTTTATGAACCTGCTTTAAAAAGCTGAGATGATCAGGAAAAAAGGAATGATAACGGATGGATGATCCAATGCGGATATTGGTGGTGGATGACAGTTCCATGGTGCGAATGACCCTGCGTGAAGAACTTGAATCCGGGGGATATGAAGTGGTGGAAGCCGCTAATGGTCTGGAAGCGCTGGTTAAGATTTCCGGACAAGCCCCTCCGGATCTCATGACCCTTGATGTTGAAATGCCCCGACTTAATGGGTGGGATACCTGTAAACGACTGCGAAGTCCCCATTATGTACGCCTGATGACCCACAAAAAGGATGGGCGATTGCCCGTTATATTTGTCACCGGTCAGGACAACATGGAAGATCGTAAAAAGGGATTTGAAGTGGGGGCGGCAGATTTTATTTCCAAGCCCTTTGCCAAAGGTGAACTGCTGGAAGCCGTGGATCGGATTTTAAAGCCGGTGTCCCTGTCCGAAGGAATGACAGCCCTGGTGGTGGAAGACAATGCCCTTGCCAGAAAAATTGTGGCCGATGCCTTGATCCAGGAAGGGCTTCTTGTCATTGAGGCCGAAGATGGACAGGAAGGGTTTGAGGTGTTCAGTAAATGGGCAGATGACATTGATGTGGTGATTACCGATCTTTTCATGCCCCGCATGAATGGGGACGTGTTGTCCCGGAAAATCCGCAAAGAGCTTGACCGGTGGGATCTTCCCATCATCTGTCTCACGGCCATGCCTGATCAGTCAGAACTTTTAAAGGTGTTCAAGGCAGGGGTATCTGATTATCTGGTAAAACCCTTTGCCAAAGAGGAGTTGCTGGCCCGCATCACGGTGCATCTGGAAAGATATCGCCTCAGCCGGCAGCTGAAAGAAAAAATCGAAGCCCTTAAGCTGTCCAATGAAAAAATCCGAAAACTGTCCATTACTGATCCTTTGACGGGATGTTATAACCGCAACTACATTACCGAGCATCTGCCCAAGGAGTTGAAACGAACCCAGCGATATGACTGTCCCATTTCCCTTATACTCGCGGACATTGATTTTTTTAAAAAGGTCAATGATACCTGGGGGCACAGTGCCGGAGATCAGGTACTCATCGCCTTTGTGAAGAGCCTTAAGGACACCATAAGACAGGATCTTGACTGGGTGGCCCGGTATGGGGGTGAGGAATTTCTAATCGTACTGCCGGAAACCGACTATAATGCTGCCGTAACCTGCACTGAACGGTTACGAAAGGCAGTGGAAGAACTTGTCATCACCCATGATGGGCATACCATTCCCATCACGGCAAGTTTCGGGGTTACCTGCCTTGATCCCGGTGCCGTTGATGCCTGTTCTCCGGATCGCCTCATTGACACCGCAGATAAATATCTGTACCAGGCCAAGGAGAATGGCAGGAATCGGCTGGAGGGGGGAATGTTTGAACCTGTTAAATAGCGTTCTGGAACTCAGTATGTATTGATTTATCGGTTATTTATCGGCCATCTTTATGGCAATTTCTTTAAATTGTTCCAGTTCTTCAAGAAACGCATCCACCACCCGGGGGTCAAAATGAGATCCCCGTCCTTCCACAATTATATCCCGGGCCTTTGTGTGGTCAAAAGAGTCTTTGTATACACGCCTGGAGGTCAGGGCATCATATACATCTGCCACGGCCATGATTCTGGCGGACAGAGGAATCTCTTCTCCTTTAAGTCCCTGATTGTAGCCGGACCCGTCCCATTTCTCATGGTGGCATCGGATAATCTCTTTGGATACCTTTAAAAAAGAGGTGTCCCCGTCAATGCCTGAGACCTTTTCAGCCTCTTCAATGGCCACCCAGCCGTGTTCTGTGTGTTTTTGGATTTCCTTAAATTCCTCTTCCGTCAGTTTTCCAGGCTTTAAAAGAACAGCATCGGGAACCCCCACCTTGCCGATGTCGTGCATGGGTGCTGATTTAAACATGACTTCAATGGTGTGATCGTCCAGAATGGATGTAAATTCGGGCCACAGACGCAGTCTCTGGGCAAGTATTTTCACAAATATGGCGGTGCGACGGATGTGCATGCCGGTTTCTTTGTCCCTTGTGGCGGCAAGGGAGGTGATACCAAGTAGGGTCAGATTCTGGGCAGCCACCATGGCCTTGGTTCTTCTTAGCACCCTTTTTTCTTCCATTCTGAACCGGATGACGCTTAACAGAGAAAAGGTGACAAACAGGGTAATGAACGGATAGGTCATGGAAATGAAAAACTGCATTTCGTTTAAGAAAAATAATTCCATAAACCAGAGTGTTGCGGTCATGGCGGCAAGGGACAGGGTGCAGGGCCAGGGTTTAAGGTACATGAGCATAAAGGTGCATGACAGACCCGTTAAAAGCACGATAACCCATTCCATACCAATGGCCCAGGAAGGCCGGTACAAAAGGTTCTGGTTCAGAATATTATCCATTGCTGTGGCATGGATACCCACACCAAAAAAATATTGTTCCAGGGGGGTGGTATGGTGATCTCCCAGTCCAGAAGCCGATGTCCCCATGAAAACAATTCGGTTTTTCATGATGCTCGGATCTGTTTTTCCACTCAAAAGGTCTCCTGCGGACAGGGTGGTGAAGGCAGATGTTTTTTTACGAAAATGTAAAAGCAGATTCCCCTGGGAAGAAATCGGTATGGTGAGATTTTTAATGGATACTGATCTCAACCCTGCAGGGCTTGCTTCAAGGGTGATTTTGTCCGCGTTCATGGCCAGCATGAGGGTGGCAAGGGATAGACTGGGATAAAATTTGCCTTTGTATCCCGTTATAAACGGGGTGCGACGGATAACACCGTCGTTGTCTACCAGGGCATTGACAAATCCGCTTCCCTTTGTTGCCTGAATGAAAAGGGGCAGGGCTGTCAAAATACCCTTCCAGGGGGTAAACCACTGGAACAGATTTGCTTCAGGCACCGGGGAGACAAGGGTGGTATCAAGGGGCAGCAGGCCCGGGGGCAGGCCCAGGGTGTTTTCCTTAATAAATTTATTGGCCAAAATAAATGGACCCTGTTTCAGTACCTGTGCCATGATCACATCGTTATCAAGGATCTTATCCTCCCATGGCAGGGGGCCAACAGATATGCCCGAACGTTTTTCCAGTGCTTTCAATGCAAGATGGATGGAGGTTCTATCCGGCTCTGATACCAAAATATCCATGCCCACGGCCCGGGGTGATCCCTGGAGAATGACGGTGCAAAGCCGGGCCAGAAGATCCCGGGGCCAGGGCCACTGGCCGAACGCCTCAAGGGTTTTGTCATCTATATCCACAATAACAGGCCGGGGAGTTCCCCGGTCCTTGAGGGATAGGTGCATGACATCATAGAGTTTCTGGTCCAGAAAAGTCACAAAGGCGGGGCGGTACACAAAAAGGCCCATGAAAAAAAGTGTGATCAGAAACCCTGCTTTTAAAATGGTTTTCATGCCCCGGGAATACCTCGGAAAATTTCGAGTTGCCAGCCAGTGGAGGTACCTTTTTTTCATCTTATGATGACTTCAACCCGTCGATTTCGGGGTTCGGGCACATCATCTGCCGTGGGTACCAGAGGGTTTCCCTCTCCATGGGAACTTGCATGAATAAAGCGTGCTTCAATTCCCTGGTCCACCAGAAGGGTAAACACCCGCTGGGCACGTTTTAAAGAAAGGGCAATATTGGCATCTTCATTGCCCACCCGGTCAGAATGGCCGGATACGCTGATGTCCATGGATGAGCGTTTTTTTATTTCGGTTATAATTTCAGGAATGCGGGTAAGGGACGGTTCTGTGAGAACATCAGAGCCGGACTTGAATTCCAGAATAAATGTGGCGGGTAGGGACGGTTCTGCATCCAGCACCGTGGCAAAGCGTTTTTTTATTTCTTTTTCTTCAATGGGAGCCGGTGGTGGTGGGGTAAATTGTTTACGCAGGGTAACCCCGTAACCCGCCTGGTCAATTTGTGTGGTGCCATGGGGATTGGTGATTTCCACCTTGCCCACATGGTTATCATGATCCGGCAGCAGCACCACTGTGGTTCTGTTGCAAGAACATCCCGCAGAGAAAACCAGCAGTGCCAGCATTGGCAATATGTAACAATATCGGAACCATTGCCGGGATCGTGGAGTCATGGATATCTGTCGGCGGGGGGGGAACGATACTGTTAAATTAAGTTTTGATCTCATTTAACCTTTCCTTTTTTTATTAGAAAATACAACTTTCAGGCCACCTCGGCAGAGTCCCCCCGAGGGACAATAGGAACCTGCCAATTGAGCCGTCTACGGTTCCGGGCCGGACCCATTGTCACTCGAGGGGGGCGGCATAATGCCATTTTCATTATTCGTTGTGTCCTTGAAGACATGCCCTTTATATCAGAAAATCCACAGGGGATCAGGGGCGTACTTCCACCAGAAAACGAGTTCCGCGAACGGCAATGGTGCCATCCGGGGTCTGGATTTTCACATTGTCCGGTGCTATTTTTGCGATGACTCCTGACAAAAAAAGAAAGGTACCACTGAGCATACGTGTTACCAGTGAATATTCATAAACGCTGGGATTGAAGATAAATTCTGTCATGTCCATGGTGCTGTCCGGGCCAAGACAGATGATGGTATCATCCTGGAGTATAAGGCTGGCTGAGCTATCTTTACCGGATTGAATCTGGTCCAGGGGGTAAAGTCTGTCCCCGGTCACCGCCGTTATATTATTCTCCTGGCGCTGAATAAACACCTCGCCTGATACGTTTTTAAAGCTTCCACAGGAGAGAAGTTCTGTTGCCCCACAGGGGGTTATGCTGCCAATGAACATGGAAAAAACACACAATATTACAATATTTTTCATAGATAAATCCTTTCTGGTACTTTATACCCAAATGTTATAAGTCAGGGGTAGAACATCGGCCAGAGGCCATAATCGGGTGGGTCAGTGGTGACTGGCGTGTGTTATGGGATGTTGAGATCAGCAGACCCTGTACTTTAGAAGCACAACATCCGCCTCAAGGGCATCCACACCCAACAGGTTTAATTTTAGATCCAGTTCTTGACTGAAAAGTGGCAGCCCCTGGCCAAACAGCCGTGGTGCAAGGGTCAGATGCACCTCATGTATGAGGTTCTGGCGGGCAAATACAGCGTTTACCTGGGCACCACCAATGAGAGCCACCTCGTCATATCCGGCCTCTTCAAGGTCTTTAAGAATATCTGCTGGGGACTGATCGGTGAATTGCAGATTTTCTTTATTTTGTTTACCCCTAAGATTACGGGTCATGACAATGTTGTGCCTGCCGGGCAGGGGACGGCCAATGGTATTAAAGGTGTTGTTTCCCATGATCATGACTCTGGCCCTGCGGGTTATCTGGACAAAATAGCGTTTGTCTGCCGATCCGGTCCAGTCCACGGGATCGGTGGCATGGCGTGCGATTTTGCCATCCAGAGTCATGGCCATTATCAGAATTACTTTCACAGCTATTATCCCTTTTTTTTAAAGATTTCTGGGGCTTGATCACAGCACAGATTATTCTTTTTCATACAATGGCCAGGGTTCATTTTCTTTTTTTTCCGCAAGGTAACAGAACCGGTCCCATGTCATTTCTTTTCCCGAAACCGGACAACGCAGGGTCATTTTCAGCTCCCCTACATCTTTTACCTCCCAGTCACCTCCCCGCCTGGAGCCGATGATTCTGATTTTTTGTCCTGGTTTGAGTTCACAGGGTTTAAAAATTGTCACGGTATGGGACATGTTCGCCTCCATTTTTAAAAAATTCTGGGATAGTTACTGAAGTTGGGTTTTAAGATCTGTCAGCCGTCATATTTGAAGGGATAACGGAATCAGGTGGGCAGATGTTATGATCAAGCCCGTAATTTTTAATGTGCAGGGCGGCTGTCAATACCTATTATCCAATACCTGCTTTTTTATATAAAATCAAGCACCAGTGATTTTAATTTATCCGGGGTATTTAAAGATGGATCTTTCAAAATTTGCTCAAACAGATGATCCAGGATTTTGCCGATGTTTGTTCCCGGTCCACAGTTGAGAAGGGCCATGATATCATTTCCGTTGATGGCAAGAGATGCCCGGGTGAATTCCCGGTGGCCGTGCAGCGCCTGGGCTTCGTGTATTTTCTGCAGCCGGATTCTGATTTCAGAAAAGGTGTAAGGACGTTTGGCAAGGTTTGCCGCCTTGTCGGCTATGCGCATGCGCATGAATTCCCGGTGGGAGACATTGTGGGCCGCCAGAAATGCCAGCAGACGTCTCACGGCCCTGGGGCTGCTTTCTTCGGTGAGGGGACGCATATGAACCCGCACCATGGCCTTTATGAAATCCACCTCCCGGATGCTGAAGTGAAGGGCTTCAAGGTCCTGAATAATGGCTGTTTGCATGGTTTCATGATTTTTAAAGCTTAATTTATTATTTTCCAGGCGGGCTGCATCAAACTTGCCAGCATCATGGAGAAATCCGGCAAGTCTTAACAACGGGTTCCGGGGGGAAAGGGCGTCTCCCACCATCATGCAGTGTTCAAAAACGGTCTCCCCGTGGTGGGGACCGCCATCAAGTCCCACGCACCGGTTCAGGCAGGGAAAGATGTATTGCAGCAGACCTGTGTCACTCAAGGCCTGAAAAAAAACCGATGGCTGCCCAAGGGCCATGGCCTTCATAATTTCTAGGCGCAGTCGTTCGGGTGCTGTGGAACTGGACAATAATGGGGCGTATTTTCTGATTGCCTGGAAAGTCTCCGGAAAGAAGTCTCCTTTGATGGTGGCCTTGAACCTGCAGGCCCGGACCATTCTAAGAGGGTCTTCCATTATTCTGTGCTCGGGGGTTCCGGTGAATCGGATGATTTTTTTCCGGAGATCTTTTTCTCCGTTGAAGGGGTCAATGATATCACCGGAAATCGGGTCAAGGGCCATGCTGTTGATGGTGAAATCCCTTGCACCAAGATCTGCCCGGGGAAAACAATCATTTTCTTCCGGGCATCGCTGGGGGGCAACCTCCACACCGTTGATCAGAAAAACGGGGAAGGTTTTACCGGCCATCTTGGGGAGTTCTTTCCGGAAAAGTGATTTAAGGGTGTCCGGTGGACAATTGGTGACAATATCATGGTCGGCGGGCATTTTATCCAGAACAAAATCCCGGACGCAGCCCCCCACAAGAAAGACCTTGAATCCGGCCTGGTCCAGGCAGGTGAGGATATCTTGAACAGGGGCAGGCAGATGTATGGGAGCAGATGTTTCAGGCAACAGTGGCCTCCATGAGAACGCCTGCCAGAAGAAATACGGATACCAGGCTGTTGATATGAAAAAAGGCAATATTGATACGGGACAGGTTGTCAGGACGAACCAGTCGATGTTCAATGATTAAAAGAACACCGATAAGACCGAGAAAAAAGAAAAAAACAGGGTGCATGTTAAAGGTCATGGCCATGGCTCCCAGTAAAATCATGGTGGCCACATGGAGCAGGGAAGAAATGGTCATTGCATTTTTGGGTCCCAGCAGTGCCGGCAGGGAGAAAAGCCCCTGATCACGGTCAAAATCAATGTCCTGGCAGGCATAGAGAATATCAAATCCGGCGATATAGGTCAGCAGGGCCAGAGTAAGGAAAATCGGTGTTGCACTCACCGTGCCGGTGACGGCAATCCAGGCACCAAGGGGGGCAAGGGAGATGGCAAATCCAAGATAGAGGTGGCAATACATGGTGAAACGTTTGGTATAGGAATAAAAAAGAAGAAAGAAAAGCACCGGAAAGGATAGCCAGAAGCAAAGTGCCCCCAGCATGGCCGCTGCAAATATAAAAAGGGCAGCAGATGCCCATACAAAAAGGGTGGCCTCTTTGCCAGACAGTTTTCCTGAAGGAATCTCTCTGATGGCGGTGCGGGGATTCTTACTATCCATTGGCGCGTCTACAATGCGGTTAAACCCCATGGCGGCGGATCGTGCCCCCACCATGGCCAGAAGTATCCAAAAAAGATCCACCATGTGGAGGGGATGGTCACGCCAGGCCATGACCACGGCGGAAAGGGCAAAGGGCAGGGCAAAAACAGTGTGGGAAAATTTGATCATTTTGCCATAGATCAGAAGTTTTTCTTTTATTTTCGAAAGCATGGATATTTTTTCCTTGGCTGAAACAGGGAATGATGTGATTTTTTTGGGTTCTGGGTTCTGGGTTCTGGGTTCTGGGTTCTGGGTTCTGGGTTCTGGGTTCTGGGTTCTGGGTTCTGGGGTTAAAAGATGCCATGGAGTCGGGCGTTGCAACGGGGACATTTTCCCGGTGTGGTCATGCGGTTATCCGTTGTGTAGGCGGTGCGTTTGATGACGGTGGTACCGCAGGCATGGCAGAAGGTGTCCTCCTGACCAAGGTGGGGCGCATTGCCGATGTAAACATGCTTCAGTCCGGCCTTTTTGCCTGCCTGGAAGGCCATATTCAGGGTGACATCCGGGGTGGGAGGGACCTGGGTCATGCCGTGGCAGGGATGAAACCTGCTGATGTGCCAGGGGGTGTCTGTGCCCAGTTTGTCTGCAATAAAGGTGGCCATGGCATGGATTTCATTCTTATCATCATTGTGTCCCGGGATGAGAAGGGTGGTTACTTCCACCAGGATGCCAAGGGATTTCATGAGAATCAGGTTCTGTTTCACCGGCTCGAGCCGGGCACCACACAGGTTCTTATAGAAGGTGTCATTAAAGGCTTTCAGGTCTACATTAGCCCCGTCCACATGGGGTGCTGCTGCACGAATAACTTCAGGGGACATATATCCGTTGGTGACAAAGAGATTTAAGAGTCCCTCTCTTTTAGCCAGGATGGCGGTCTCCAGGGCCAGTTCAAAGTAAATGGTGGGTTCAGTGTAGGTATAGGCAATGCTGGCACAGCCATTGTGCAATGCCTGATCCACAATCTCCCCGGGGGTTGTTCTGAGGCTTCTGTTCGTTGATGGATTCTGGGAAATATCGGCATTCTGGCAGAAACTGCAGGTAAAATTACACCCGGCCGAGGCAATGGAAAATGCATTGCTGCCCGGTTTTACATGGAAAAAAGGTTTTTTTTCAATGGGGTCAATGGCCCTTGCAACGATGAAGGGATATATAAGGGAGTAAAGATCACCGTTTTTGTTTTCCCTTGCCTTGCACTTGCCATGGGCCCCGGTCTGGATTATACAATAATGGTGACACATGCAGCATTTTACACGGTCATGGGATAATTTTTCATAGTAAAGTGTCTTCATGCTTCTCCGTGGTAATTCCCCTTGCAAATCCGGTCACCTGGCCACAGGATCGTTTTCTGGAAATTTCCAGTGACAGGGGGCGGGTACGAAAGCGGGGTACAGGGATGATGGTCATGCCGATCATGGTGCCCCATGGAGATTTTTGTACCATGGCACATTGCTCCAGCCAGGCCGCTGGTCGATTCCGGATAAATGGAAATTGCAGGGTGGTGTTCCAGTAAACAGGGACTGGACCCATGATGGCAAAGATAATTTTTTTCAACTCCCGAATGCCGAAAAATTGTCCATGGGAAAGGGTGTTCTGGCAGAAGAATCCCTTGATTTTGCGGTGTATATTTAGAGGTGCAAATTTATTTAATACCCCGATGAAAATCTTATCCCGGGTGACACGGCAGGCCTCTTCAATGGCCTTGGCCGGGCGATCCATGAACTCCAAGCTGGTCATGAAGACAGAGTAATTAAAGGCATTGTCTTCAAAGGGAAGTCCTTCACCAGAGGCTCTGTGAAGTTCCAGCCGGGTTCCAAACCTGTCCAGGGCCATATCCAGCATGTAGGGAGACGGGTCCACACCGGTTACCTGCAGGCCATGGGCCATCAACGCAGGGGTGCACCTGCCCCAGCCGCATCCGATATCAAGTACAGTTCTGTCTGCCAGCGGAGAGAGCATTTTCATCATTAACGCCGTCTGCAGCTGGAAATCATACTGCTGAGCTGCCTGTTCACACCAGGCCAGGTGTGCGTTGGTATCATTGAAATTAAATATATATCCCATGGCAGATATTGTAAGCCCTGTGGGGGTAAGATTCAAGGGGATTCTTTGAAAGTTGGAAATGTGGATGATGCGTGTCTGGAATCAGGGTTTGATTTTCTTGTATTCAATATTTTTATGTCCAGATATGGGGGAATTGATGCTTTCAATTTGACAACCCCTGCGGGTAATTCTATCTTATAAAACTTAAATATAACATACATGGCAGTAACCAGCTGTCACAATGAAGGTTGAAACTATTATCATTGCAGTAAGTTGGAAGGAGTTTTTTATAAACGGACAGCATGTCCCAGCTGCCACAACGAATATTGAAAATGCTGTCATGCCACCCCCCGAGGGACAATGTGCCCGGCCCGGAGTCGTAGATGGTTCAACTGGCCGGTTCCTATTGCCCCTCGGGTGGTACTGCAGAGGTTGCCCGAAAGTTTTATTTTCTAATAAAAAACTTAAATCAGAGGAAAAATAAAAATGGAATTTGAATTAGATGCACGGGGGCTTGCATGCCCTGAACCAGTATTAAAGACCAAGGCAGCCATTGAACAACCTGGGGTAACTGTGGTGCGGGTTCAGGTGGACAACGATGCAGCCGTGGAAAATGTCAGCCGATTTTTAACCTATCAGGGCTTTGGGGTGTCTGTGGATTCCAGGGTTGACGGGTCTGTGGTGGAAGGGATTAAAGAAAAATCCCCTGAAAATCCCGAGGCTGGTGCAGTTGCAAAGGTCGATGGCGGTTCAAAGTCCAGCGATACCCAAAAAATTGTTGTCATGATCGGTTCCCGAACCTTTGGGGAAGGAGACGATGTGCTCGGGCAGAAACTCATGCTCAGTTTCATTAAAACCCTTAAAGAAATGGGGGAGGATCTGTGGCGTCTCATCTTTGTAAACGGGGGCGTTCATTTTGCCATTGAAGGGGCTGAACTGCTGCCGGATCTGCTGGCCATTGAAGCGCAGGGAACCACCATTCTGGTGTGCGGCACCTGTCTGAACCATTTTGATATTCTTGAAAAAAAACGGGTGGGTCAAACCACCAACATGCTTGATATTGTTACGGCTATGCAGCTTGCCGACAAGGTGATTTCAATGTGATGTGGCTCCCAGGCACGTATCAATCATGTGGCCATTGGCACTTATGTAATAAACAAAGCTGGATACCAGAATGTTTTTGTGTGTTTAAAGATCGTTGATCCGGTATCCAACATTATTGGATGCTCTACATGTTATATCTCAGAATTCCATCCAGAAAACTGAAAATCATCCAGAAAACTGAAAATAATGATGTCCTCAGATGGGCCATGCACCACTAAATGTGAACTGCATGGCCGGATATCATTTTTAGAATATTACCGTTTACCATGCCTGATGATGTTTTATTTTTTCATGGGCATCCAGTATCAACGCCTCTGTGGTCTCCCAGGAGATACATTCATCGGTGACAGAAACCCCATAGACCAGTTCTTCAGGTGCACATTCCATGCTTTGACTGCCCTGACACAGATTACTTTCCAGCATCAATCCTTTAATGGCATGGCCGGTATCGGTGTCCATTAGAATCTGATTGATCACATCCTCCCACACAATGGCTTGGCGCTCACATTTTTTGTGTGAATTGGCATGGGAACAGTCCACAATGATGGCCTGGGTGAGATTCTTCTTTTTAAGGGTTTCCACGGCTTCCCGGATGCTCACCGAATCATAGTTGGGGCGTTTTCCACCCCTTAAAACAATGTGGGAGTAGGGATTGCCCTTTGTGTTTACGATGCTCACAAGACCATGCTCATTGATGCCCAGAAAACTCTGGGGGGCACCGGCGGCAATCATGGAGTTGATGGCCGTGCTTAATGCACCGTCAGTGCAGTTTTTAAATCCCACGGGCATGGAAAGTCCACTTGACATTTCCCGGTGGGTCTGGGATTCGGTGGTTCTGGCACCGATGGCAGTCCAGCATACAAGCCCTGCAATGTACTGGGGAATGATGGGATCAAGCATTTCCGTGGCGGTGGGCATGCCCATGGCGGTGATGGCAAGCAGCAGTTTCCTGGCCCGGCGCAGGCCTTCCATTAAATCCCGGGAATCGTCCATGTAAGGGTCGTTGATCAGCCCCTTCCAGCCGATGGAGGTTCTGGGTTTTTCAAAGTAAACCCGCATGATAACGGCAAAGGTGTCCTTTACCGATTCCCTTAATTGACACAGTTTTTCTGCGTATTCCAGTGCCGCTTTTTCATCATGGACAGAGCAGGGACCGGTGATGATCAGTCGCCTTTTGTCTTTGCCGGACAGAATCTGTTTGATTTCATCCCGGCCGTCCAGGATGGTCTTTTCCGAGGCTTTTGTAAGGGGGTATGCTTCCTTGAATTCGTCCGGGGTAATAAGTGGTTGGAAATTTTCCACGTTGACATCGTAAGTGCGTTGCATGTTTTCATTCTCCTGTGGTGATTGAAAGGGGCTTGATGGCAACACCGGCCATTTGCATCCGTTAGACAGCTACCATTCAAATGGGCAGTGTTGGGATCAAGCCCGTTGAAAACATGAAAAATATCAGGAACCAGGATTTTTGCTGCGGCAAAAAATAAAAAAAGTCGCAGGCTTCTGGCCTGCGACTTTTCATGCTTTGATTATGTATTAATAAAATCAGAACAGCCCAGGCAGCCTCCTAAAATAGAAGGTATTAAAATAATAATAGCTGGGTGCAAAATTCTGATTCATTTTTTTCTCCGTTTATATTTGTTTATGGTTATACATACCTGATCGTGGGCTGTCAAATCTTTTTAAATTAAAAAGTGATTATTGGGATTGATGGGGTAGGTATCCGTGTGCGCAATATCCGGCATCAGTTCCAGGATCTTCTGGTGGGTAGCTGTGCAGAGTACATGGGCGTCAATGCAGGCTTCATAAAGGCAGCGGGCTTCAAAATCACATCGTTGACAGGCCAGAAAACGATGGGCCAGAAGGGGTAAAAGGTGGTAATGATCTCTGTGTGTTCTGGCAAGCAGGGTTAAAAGGGCTGCATCATCGGGATCATGGAGAGAAAAGAATGCATCCTTTTTCAGCCACTGGGTGGCTATGTCAGTTTCATGGGGATATTTTTTTAAAAAATGCCTTATGATTTTTATGAATACCGGAGTATTTCTGTCGTGGGCAAGGGCAAATCGGGCCATGGCACCGGTGAGTTGTTTCACCGTTTTTTTTTTTTTCCAGGGAATAAGAAACCCTGTGTTATACACAGCCAGGGCCTTTAACAGGCTGGTTTCACACCGGTCTGCCCTGGTTGATCGTTCCCATTTGTGCGCTTCCCGGATAAAGCCCTTGATGCATTGCACGGCAATAAAATGCATAGCGGTTCCAGTCAGGATAAAGACACACCAGATCAGGAGGGAATAGATCACTGGAGGAGAAGATGGCGAAATCACCGTACCTGCCTTGGGAATCAATATAAAGGCCAGAGGAATGCCCACTCCGGCCGTTATCCAGATCCGAAAAGCCATGTGTTTGAAAAAAAGGTGCATCAGAAGGTTTTTTCTCCGCAGATAGTCTGTCCGGGTTTCAGTGGAATGATGATCGGGGGGATCTGTGTCGCCTGGGGGGCACATCCCGTTGCGGGGTCCACGGCTTTAAAGGAGATGCCGTCGGGTATGATAAATTGTCTGACAGGTTCCACCTTTAACGCCTCTTTCATGAATTCCGTCCAGATGGGAACAGAGGCCATGGCACCGGTGATGCCCATGCCGTCAGTGGTTTCTATTCTTTTGGGAGTATCATACCCCACCCATACAGATGTGGAAAGACCCGGTGTAAAACCTGTAAACCAGGCATCTTGAAACCCGGAGGAAGTTCCTGTTCCCCCCGCTGCCGGGCGGGAAAAGTTCTCTTTTCGAATTCCCCGGGCGGCACCTTTATCCACAACGGTCTGCATCATGTCCACCACCTGGAATACAGTGGCATCATCCAGTACCTTTTCGCCCTGTACCAGATGTTCATAAATGACATGTCTCAGGGGATCTTCCACCCGCCAGATGTAAAAGGGCAGATGACGAACGCCCCCCGATGCAAAGGTGGCGCATGAGACAGCCATTTCAAGGGGAGTGACTTTCCAGCTTCCAGGTTCCATGGGAGTTGTGATCCCGCAAAGATGGGCAATATCCGTGATCATGGCCGGATCTGTGGATTCCATCAACCTTGTGAAAATCTTGTCTTCTGAAAGGGTAAGAGCTTGTTTTAAAATGATTTTATCGTGGTGTTCCCGGCTTAGGGCAGGGGACAGACTATTTCCGGGTGGAATTTTTCGGTTGGGAGAAGGCATCATTGTACCTCCGTGGATGTTATGTTGTTTCATGGTTGCATACAGGGCAAATGGATTGAATGTGGACCTTGCCTCACGTTTGCTGGAAACCGTGCGGTTAAATTCCGACCGATAGTAATTTCTTCCCCCCACCAGTGCCTTCACCGCACCGGAACCTGTATCAATGGCCACCAGAGCCACCTGGGGAACAGGTGTATTTTTTTTATCTGCTCCCATGAGGTTGTCCAGGTTATTCATTCCCCTGGTAACCGCCATTTCTGCAGCCCTTTGCATGGTGGTATCCAGAGTGACGGTTACTTTGATGCCTCCATGGAATACCACATCACTGCCATATTGCAGGATCAGTTGTCCAATGAGGGTATCCAGAAAATAACTGCCGGTTCTGGCATCGGCATGAAGGGCTGCAAGGGCAGGCCTTTCCTTTAAGATGTCTGCGGCTTTTTCCCGGGTCAGATAACCGGTGGTAACCATGCGGTGAATGACCACCTCCCTTCGTTTAAGGGCGCGATTATAATGACGGTATGGATTGTAACGGCTGGGAGACTGGGGAAGTCCTGCCAGAAGTGTTGCCTCACCCAGAGTCAGATCTGCGGCGGGTTTGCCGAAAAATACCCGGGCGGCCCGTTCCACCCCCTGGGCACCGGCACCAAAGGCGATCTGGTTGACATAGGCATGAAGGATTTCTGATTTGGGAAAGGTATATTCAATTTGCAGGGCCACCAGGAGCTCTTTGAATTTTCGCAGATAGGTCTGTTTAAAGCTGAAAAAAAGATTCTTGGCCAGCTGCTGGGTGATGGTGGAAGCCCCCTGAATTTGGCCTGGCTGGAGCAGGGTAATATAAAGGGCCTTCAGGGTTCTGAGTTTGCTGAACCCGCTGTGATCCATAAATTTATGGTCCTCTACTGCCAGGATGGCGTTGATGAAATGGGGAGAAACCCGGGACAGGGGGACGGGGTCTTTCCTGCCCAGGGTAATGAGTTTTTCGCCTGAGGCTGCAAATATTTCTGTTTTGGGGGTTTCAATGATACGGGCCAGGGGATGGGGTAGTTGGGGAAGGTTCTGGGCACCATAAAAAATAAAAAATACCAGTACCAGAACTCCGCAGGCAATGGTGGTGACAGCGGCATAAAAAATGGTGGTGACCCATGGGAGGATGCCTGGTATGATTTTCATTGCACGCTCTTCTGGAGTCTGCGTGTGAGTTTCTGAACGGCCCATTGGCGGCCCTTTGCAAAAATAACAAAGTCTTCCTCTGGTCCACGGACTTCAAACCCAAGCTTTACATATCCCATCGGATCAGCGGGCCAGATGCCCACCCGTGAAAAAATGCCCCGGTCCGGCATGAGTGTTTCCGGGCGGATAATTAATTCGGAAAGGGTGTCCGGGGCAAGGGTCAGTGCGGTTTTAAAAAATTTATCCGATGGGATGATGCGTCCTTGAAAATCAGGGATGTCCTTAAGGGAACCGTTAAAAACAGTATTGTCCTGGTCAAGTTCAGACAGGGTTGTCCGGGTCAGGGTGAGCTGTGTGACGACCCGGTTTTCCGGGGCGAGAAAATAAATGTCAAGCCCGTGGGCCTTGCCCTCACAGAACACTTTGTCCACGGTGTCTCCGTTGAAAAGCCATACCAGTTCCAGGGGTGGCATCATGGCCACGGCTGCAGGCTCGGGCAGTGCCAGATAGAGTTGTTTAAAGTGTGCCTTGGTTATATGTGTCCATTGCCCTGGCAGAATACCCGAGGCAAGCTGAATAAAAGAAGATGCCTCCCGGGCATAGCGGGTGGCATCCTTTCTGCTGTCCGTGATGGTTTTAAGGTAAGATCGGGCAGTGTCTGTACGGTCCCCGGTTTCCCACACGCTGCCGATTTCCGGCCTTTTTTCGTTTATGGATGCCAGATACTTTCCCACAAGGTATTCACACCAGTTGGTCTGGAATTCCGATACCAGGGTGATCGCCAGGAAGATAAACATGATACCATGTAATGGCGACAGCATTCCTCGAAACCATGTCTTGATATGTGTGGGTTCATTCCAATGAGTCATGGGGTGTTTGTATGCACAAAACAGGACCCTTTTGCAAGAAATTTTTATCGACGATATTATAAGCCTGTAAAGGCTTGTTGATTGCCGGCATTTTTCCCTTGACAGTCCAGATGCCCTGGTGATATGGCATGAACAGTAACAATGTTTCTTTTTTTTCCAGTAATATGTGCAGTGTTTGATTCGATTTTGATGTTTTCCTCTCCATAAACGTCTTCAATCATAAATTTTAAAGGAATTAAGCCACTAAATGACGGTTGAAAACATGGTGGAAGATAAAAAAACATTATTACCAAAATTGCGGCCTGAGGTCAGCGATCGTCTGGAAAAGGCCGTGATGGACGTTTTCTCCCATGCCGATTTTCACAGAGCAAATATTCGAGATGTGGCAAAGGCCGCCGGGGTAAGTTTCACAACCATATATAAACACTTCGGCAGCAAGGAACAGTTGGTGTTTACCTATGTGGATATCTGGCTGGGCAGGCTCACCAACCGCATCATAGATCATCTTCAGGGTATTGAAGATCTAAAAGAAAAATTGCGTAAGGTCCTCTGGCTTCAGTTAGATTATTATGAACGCCATCCCTATCTTGGACGCATGCTATTCATGACCCTTCCCATGGCTACATGGATGGCAGATAAAACATTTGAACAAAAAAAAATGATTCACCTCTATCTGGAAGTTCTGAAAAAGGGTCAGGAGCAAGGTATCCTAAATCCCAGAGTCCGTTCTGGCGTTTTGCTGGACATCATGATGGGGTTGGTGCAGCGTTCGTTTTTCATGTGGGTTCAACGGGGGTGTAAAGAGGGCCTTGCCGCCCAGAGCAATGTTTTATTTGACATGGTCTGGCGAGCCATTTCCGTGCCCGGCAAGGAATGAGAGATGTGCCTGGTGCTTGATATTTTTTACTTCATAAAAAAAGAAGGAGAAAAATGAAAGTTCTTAAAATTGATCATCTTGGGATTGCCGTTAAAAGCATTGAACAAGGTAAAAATTTCTGGACAGATGTTCTCGGCATGGAGTTTGCCGGTACGGAAACCGTTGAAGCGCAGAAAGTCACCACCGCATTTTTACCCGTGGGGGAAAGTGAGGTTGAACTTCTGGAATCCACAGCGCCCGATGGTCCTGTGGCCAAGTATATTGATAAAAAAGGTGAAGGTATCCAGCATGTCGCCTTCCGGGTGGAAAATATTGAAAGTGCCCTGGAGGAATTAAAAGCCAAGGGAATTCGGCTTATTGATGAAAAACCCCGTAATGGGGCCGGTGGTGCCCGAATTGCCTTTTTGCACCCCAAAGACACATCAGGTGTCCTGGTGGAGTTGTGTCAACGGGATTAAAACTGGCAGTTCCTGGCTTTTATGGTTGAACAGGATGGATGAAATACGCGTCGTCATCTTCTAAAAGGAAAGGTATTGAACATGTCACAAGTACCGGATGTAAACAGCTGGAAGGCTCTGGCTGAAAAGGAACTAAGGGGAAAACCCCTTGAATCATTGAATACCCAGACCCCGGAGGGGATTGAAATTAAACCGCTTTATACGGCCGAAGATCTGGAAGCGGTGGAGTTTACATCGTCTTTGCCAGGTTTTTCACCCTTTGTCCGGGGCCCCAAAGCCACCATGTACACAGGACGTCCCTGGACCATCCGGCAATACGCCGGGTTTTCCACAGCCAAGGAGTCCAACGCCTTTTACCGGAAAAATCTTGCCGCCGGTCAGAAGGGACTTTCCGTTGCCTTTGACCTTGCCACCCATCGGGGATATGATTCCGATCATCCACGGGTATTCGGTGATGTGGGTAAGGCCGGTGTGGCCGTGGACTCCGTTGAGGATATGAAAATTCTTTTTGACCAGATTCCCCTGGATAAAATGTCGGTTTCCATGACCATGAACGGGGCGGTGCTGCCCATCCTTGCAGGTTATATTGTGGCTGCTGAAGAGCAGGGTGTAAAACAGGAACAGCTTTCCGGAACCATCCAGAATGATATTTTAAAAGAATACCTCACCCGGAACACCTACATCTATCCCCCCACACCATCCATGCGCATCATTGCCGATATCATCGGATACTGCTCCGAGCACATGCCCAAATTTAACACCGTGAGCATCAGCGGATATCACATGATGGAAGCCGGAGCTGATTCCGTACTCCAGACGGCCTTTACCCTGGCCGACGGTCTTGAGTATGTCAAGGCTGCTCTGGCCACAGGTCTTGACATTGATGCCTTTGCCCCGCGCCTTTCCTTTTTCTTTGGCATTGGCATGAATTTTTTCATGGACATTGCCATGCTCCGGGCTGCCCGCTTCCTCTGGGCTGAAATCATGGGGCAGTTCAACCCGAAAAATCCCAAATCCAGCATGCTCCGTACCCACTGCCAGACTTCAGGCTGGAGCTTGACCCAGCAGGACCCCTACAATAATATCATCCGAACCACCCTGGAGTGCATGTCCGCCGTTCTTGGCGGTACCCAGTCATTGCACACCAACTCCTTTGATGAGGCGGTGGGGCTTCCCACTGAAACATCTGCCAGAATTGCCAGAAATACCCAGATTATCGTCCAGGAAGAGTCCAAGGTCACTTCCGTTGTGGATCCTCTGGGGGGCTCATACTATGTGGAATCTTTGACTCAGAGTATCGTGAACGAGGTACGAAAGATCTTAAAGGAAGTGGAGGCTCTGGGCGGAATGGCCAAGGCCATAGAAACCGGCATGCCCAAACGTCGTATTGAAGAGGTGGCAGCCCGTCGTCAGGCCCGCATTGACGGCGGTACAGATGTCATCGTGGGCGTGAATAAATATATTGTTGCAGATGAAAAACCCATTGAGGTACTGGAAATAAGTGATGAGGTTCGAACTGAGCAGGTTCAACGTCTGGAACAGATTAAACGAGACAGAGATGCCGGGGCTGTGGCAAAGGCCCTCAAAGCTGTTACAAAGGCTGCAGAAAATGATTCCAATCTTCTGGCCGCCGCCATTGACGCTGTAAGGGCCAGAGCTACAGTAGGAGAAATATCCGACGCCATGGAAACGGTATTTGGTCGATTTGTGGCCACAACCCAGTGCATCTCAGGGGTATATGCCTCTGAATTCAAGGATACTGAAATCATAACTGCCTTGAGAAAACGAACGGAAAATTTTGAAAAAGAACATGGTCGTCGCCCCCGTATTCTGGTGACAAAAATGGGACAGGATGGCCATGATCGAGGTGTAAAAGTCATTGCCACGGCATATGCGGATTTTGGATTTGATGTGGATATAAGCCCCATGTTTCAGACACCGGAGGAAGCGGCCCGCATGGCCGTGGAAAACGATGTGCATGTGGTGGGGGTTTCCAGCCTGGCCGCCGGTCATAAAACCCTGGTGCCCGCCTTGATTGCTGCCCTTAAAAAAGAGGGAGCTGATGATATCAAGGTAGTGGTGGGTGGCATTATTCCTCCTAAAGACTATGATATGCTTAAGGAGGCCGGTGCCGTTGAGGTGTTTGGTCCGGGCAGCGTTATCACCGATTGTGCCAATAGAACCCTGAACGCCCTGGGAGCCTGATATTTATGGAATTGAACGAATGTGATGCCTTTGTTGAAGGGGTCCTTGCTGGAAATCGCCGGTGGATTGCCAAGGCCATGACCCTGGTGGAAAGCTCTCTTCCCCGCCATCGGACTATGGCTGCCCGGGTGATGGACGATTTGCTGCCCCGTACCGGTAAATCCGTGCGCCTTGGCATCACCGGCGTTCCCGGTGTTGGGAAAAGCACCTTTGTGGAAAATCTGGGCCTGTATCTGGCCAATGAGGGGCACCGGGTGGCGGTGCTGGCCGTGGACCCCTCAAGCCAGCGAAGCGGTGGCAGTATTTTGGGGGATAAAACCCGCATGGAAAAGCTTGCCTGCCATGAAAATGCCTTTATCCGACCCTCCCCCTCCGGGGAAACCCTGGGGGGGGTGGCGGCAAAGACACGGGAGATGATGCTGGTGTGTGAAGCCGCCGGATTTGATGTGGTTCTGGTGGAAACAGTGGGGGTGGGGCAGTCTGAAACCCGGGTATCTACCATGGTTGATTTTTTTCTGGCCCTGATGATCGCCGGGGCCGGTGATGAACTTCAGGGTATCAAAAAAGGTATTCTGGAGGTGGCAGATGCCATTGCCATCAATAAGGCTGATGGGGATAATCTGGAGCGTGCCATTAACGCCCGACAGGAGTATGAGATTGCCATGCACATGATTTCTCCGGCATCTCCCAGTTGGCGGCCTCCGGTACTCACCTGCAGCTCTATGCTGGAAAAGGGTACGGTGAATGTGTGGGAAACCGTGCTGGATCACCGTAAAAAAATGATGGCCTCCGGTGAGTTTAAACAGAGACGAAAATCCCAGGCCCGGGACTGGATGTGGCATCTGGTGGAAACCGGGTTAAAAACCAGGTTTCGGGAAAATCCCGATGTGATGGCCAACATGCCGCAGATTGCCCATCAGGTAGAAAATGAAATGATGTCCCCTACGGCGGCTGCAGAACGTCTGCTGTCTTATGTGTAGGGGCTGATAGATAGATCCCGGGTAAGCGCTGGGTGCTATTTAAGAAGGTTCACTGAAAGCCTCGACTTATTGAGAACCTACGATAGATAAGAAATTGACATGAAATATTTCATGTAATATAAAGTTTGTTGTGTTTAAATCAGGTGTGTTGGGCATGGCATAAGTTTTCCCATTTAATGACCGGGGGGCGTGTTATTTTAGTATGAACCAGCATGCACGGCAGGTCGGTCTGCCACCACAGAAAATAAAAACTATCTGAAACGTGTTAAGGATCTATTATGAAGATACATGAGTACCAGGCAAAGGAGCTTTTTAGAAAGTATGATGTGCCTGTTCCAGAGGGCCGGGTGGCGTTTTCCCGGAAAGAAGCCCAGGAAGTTGCCGAACATTTGGGCGGCTATCCCGTGGTTGTCAAGGCCCAGATACATGCCGGTGGACGTGGCAAGGGTGGTGGGGTAAAACTTGCCCCTTCCCTGGAAGCGGCTGGAAGTCTTGCCGATGAAATCCTGGGCATGACCCTTGTGACCCACCAGACAGGACCCGAAGGCCGGTTGGTTAAAAAAATTCTGGTGGAAGCGGGCCAGAACATTGCAAAAGAGCTGTATCTGAGCATGCTTGTGGACCGGGAAACAGCCAAGGTGGTTATCATGGCCAGCCGTGAAGGTGGTATGGACATTGAGGAGGTGGCTGCCAAAACCCCGGAAAAAATAATTAAGATATATGTCAATCCCCTCATGGGTATTCAGAATTACCAGCTGGGTGAGCTGGCCTTCGGCCTTGCCATCCCCAAGCCTGCCAGGAAACAGTTCGCTGGCCTGGTGCGGCAGCTTTACACCTTGTTTGTTGCCAACGACTGTTCCCTTGTGGAGATCAATCCCCTGATTTTAACGGCGGATGACCAGGTGCTGGCCCTGGATGCCAAGGTGGACATTGATTCCAATGCCATGTTCCGGCACAAAGATCTCCTGGCGTACAGAGACCTTGACGAAGAAGATCCCCAGGAAGTGGAAGCCTCAAAGTTCAATCTCAATTATGTCAATCTGGATGGTAATGTGGGCAATATCGTCAATGGGGCCGGGCTTGCCATGGCCACCATGGATATCATTAAACTTGCCGGGGCAGAACCTGCCAACTTCATGGATGTGGGGGGTGGAGCCTCCGCTGAACAGGTGGAAAATGCCCTTCGCATTATTTTGATGGATGAAAAGGTCAAGGCGGTGCTGATCAATATTTTTGGTGGGATTCTGCGCTGTGACGTGTTTGCCGAGGGCGTTGTCCAGGCGGCCAAAAAATCGGGCATCAATATTCCCGTTGTGGTGCGCATGGAAGGCACCAACGTGGATGAGGGAAAAAAAATTCTTGCCGATTCCGGTTTGAATCTGACCAGCGCAGTGGATTTAAAGGATGCGGCGGCAAAGATAGCAGCTGTCATATAGAGGGCATAAGTGGCTGTCACTGCCAGCACGATTGGATTCTGTTAACATTTCAAAATCACAATCAATGAAATCAATCCGTTGTGTGGTTTTGTCGATTGTTTTTAATGCGTAAAATCAGGATGCCATAGCAAATGTCAACAGAGACTAATTGCGGCAAAAAGAATCCATCATTATAAATGGTCATTGGAATTTATTGTGGCACTGTAATTTGCCATGATCAATTATATAAATAACGACGGTTCATTTGTTGAAAAAAAATCGGTGGCTGTGTGCGTTTTTTCTGGTATTTTTTTTCATGCTTTACTATAGAGAGTATAAAAAATCCCTAACGCATGGATTGCCGGGAATCAGGACGTCTCGGACATTGATGCTTTTTACTGAAAGAACCGTGGGGAGAATGCTGTGAGCATATTTGTAAACAAGGACACCAGGCTTCTTGTGCAGGGAATTACCGGTAAGGAAGGGCAGTTCCACACAAGGCAGTGTGTTGAATATGGTACCAATGTGGTTGCCGGAGTTACACCGGGCAAGGGAGGCCAGGACATGGACGGCATCCCTGTATTTGATACTGTGAGGGCTGCTGTGGAAACCACAAAAGCCAACGCCAGCCTTATTTTTGTACCACCACCATTTGGGGCAGATGCCATCATGGAAGCTGCCGACGCCGGTGTGGACCTTATTGTGGCCATCACTGAAGGAATTCCGGTGATGGATATGGTGCGGGTGAAAAATTTTCTGACCACCAAAAAATGCCGTCTCATCGGACCCAACTGCCCGGGGATTATCACACCGGGTGAATGTAAGATCGGCATCATGCCGGGCAAAATTCATATGGCTGGCGGCCCTGTGGGGGTTGTATCACGCTCCGGTACCCTGACTTATGAGGTGGTTGATCAGCTCACCAAACTTGGCATGGGCCAAACCACATGCATCGGCATTGGTGGTGATCCGGTGAACGGTACTAATTTCATTGATGTGTTGGAGGCCTTTGAAAATGATCCTGACACCAAGTCCATTGTCATGGTGGGAGAGATCGGCGGTAATGCTGAAGAAGAGGCTGCAGCCTACATTAAAAAACATGTAACCAAACCCGTTGTGGGATTTATTGCCGGATTGACGGCCCCCCCCGGCAGGCGCATGGGGCATGCAGGTGCCATTATCAGCGGCAGCAGCGGTACCGGGCAGGCCAAGGTGGAAGCCTTTAAAAAGAACGGTATCCATGTATGTGAAAACCTTGGAGAAATTGGAGACGTGTGCAAGCGGGTATTTTAACCTGTATATCTGTGGATGCACAATCAATTGTTTCAACGATTGCCCCCTTAGTTCAAGATACAGAGCAGGAATGTGGAGGATATCCATGTTCCTGCTGTGTTGTTTTTTTAAGAGGGTGTGTTGAGGATATATAAATCTTATCTGTAATGGGTCATCAAGGAGGATGAATGGAACGCTTGATAGAGAATGACAAGGTAAAAAAGAGTCGGATACCAGCACGGCTGGATCTGGCCCAGAGCGGCACCGGCCTGGTGCTGGGGCTGTTCATGTGGGTGCACATGATACTTGTGGGCAGTATTCTGCTTGGAAAGGGCTCCTTTAATTTTGTGGCAAAATTCATGGAGCTGTCTTTTCTTTCAGACACCGGCCATGGGTATCCCGCCGCCGTATTTTTTGCCGTTTTGGGGGTATTTACCCTGTTTATTATCCATGCCCTTCTGGGGATGAGAAAATTTCCCATCTCCTGGAAGCAACATGCCATTATACGCCAGCAGATGGGGATGATGAAACACGATGATACCAACCTGTGGTATATCCAGGTGGTGACAGCCTTTATCATGTTTTTTCTGGGTTCAGTGCATCTTTTCATCATGCTCACCCATCCGGGACAAATTGATCCTTATCTGTCCGCCGACCGTGTAATATCAGCCAGCATGTGGCCCCTTTATCTTATCCTTTTAATCTCTGTGGAGCTCCACGGTACCATTGGTTTGTATCGTCTGTGCCTGAAATGGGGATGGTTCATCGGTGATGACTACCGTGCCTCCCGTGTTAACCTCAAGATGTGGAAAAAACGGCTGACCATTTTCTTTTTGACCGTAGGGCTTCTTGCCTTACTGGTATTTTCCGTCATTGGTATCCGGCACAAGGATCAGGCAGGACAGCGTTATATGCCCCATGCTGCAGTGACCGCGGTGGATGTTGCCGCAGATGAAGAGAAACCCGCAGAATAAAAAAAACCACACACGAGGAGCAACAGATGAAAGTTATATACACGGATTCACTTGTCATTGGTGGCGGCCTGGCGGGGTTGAGAATCGCCATTGCCGCAAAGCAGCGGGGGTATGATTCCATCATTTTGTCCCTGATGCCGGCCAAAAGATCCCACTCCGCAGCAGCCCAGGGTGGCATGCAGGCAAGCCTTGGTGCCGGTATAAAAGGCGAAGGTGATGATGAAGAAATCCACTTTGAAGATACGGTAAAGGGCAGCGACTGGGGATGCGATCAGGACGTGGCCCGGATGTTTGTAAATACTGCCCCCAAGGCCATCCGTCAACTTACGGCCTGGGGTGTTCCCTGGAGCCGGGTGAACAAGGGTGACCGGGACGTTATTATAAACGGCAAGAAAGTAACTATTACCGAAAAGGCCGAAGCCCATGGCCTGATCACCTCCCGGGATTTTGGCGGTACCAAAAAATGGCGTACCTGCTACACCTCCGACGGCACCGGCCATACCATGCTTTACGCCATGGACAACAAGGCCATTGAACTTGGCATCCCCGTGCACGAACGAAAGGAAGCCATTGCCCTGATCCACGAAGATGGTGTGTGTTATGGTGCCATTGTCCGGGATCTCATCACCGGTGAGCTCATTGCCTATGTGGCCCGGGCCACCACCATTGCCACCGGAGGTTATGGCCGTCTTTATTCCGTGACCACCAATGCGGTGATCTCAGAGGGTATCGGTAATGCCATTGCCCTGGAGACCGGCGTGGCCTGCCTTGGTAATATGGAGGCGGTACAGTTCCATCCCACTGCCATCGTGCCCGTGGGTATTCTCACCACAGAGGGTTGTCGTGGGGATGGTGGACTCCTGCTTGACAAGGACGGATATCGCTTCATGCCCGATTACGAGCCCGGTAAAAAAGAGCTGGCCTCCCGGGATGTTGTGTCCCGGCGCATGACCGAGCACATGAGAAAGGGCAAGGGTATTCCCTCCCGGTACGGCGATCATCTCTGGCTTGACATCACCCTGCTGGGCAGAAAGCACATAGAAAAGAACCTAAGAGAGGTTAAGGAGATCTGTGAGTACTTCTTGGGCATTGATCCCGTCACCGAATACATCCCGGTACGTCCCACCCAGCATTACTCCATGGGTGGTATCCGCACCAAGGCCACGGGTGAAAGCCCCACATTAAAGGGTCTTTTCTCCGCCGGTGAAGCGGCCTGCTGGGACATGCACGGATTTAACCGCCTGGGGGGCAACTCCGTTGCCGAAACCGTGGTGGCCGGTATGATCGTGGGGGAATATGTGGCCGATCACTGCCAGAACAATCCGTTAAACATCAATACCAAGCTCATTGAACATTTCATGAAGCGGGAAAAGGCCAAGATTTCCACCCTGCTCAAGCGAGAACGGGGCGAAAACCCCTACGAGCTGAAAAAAGAGATGCAGCAGATTATGATGGACAAGGTGGGTATCTTTAGAAATGAAACCGATTTGGTTCAGGCCGTGGAAGAACTTAAAGTCCTGCACCAGCGTTCCAAAAACGTGGCCCTTCGTAACAAGATCAGTTCTTCCAACCCCGAGCTTGTGGAAGCCATCCGGGTTCCCAAGATGATCAAGCTTGCCCAGTGTGTGGCCTATGGGGCAATGCTTCGCAAGGAAAGCCGTGGTGCACATGCCAGGGAAGATTTTCCCGAAAGAAATGACCGTGACTGGCTCAAACGAACGCTCACCTATTGGAAGGATGATGAAACAGATCTTCCCGAGGTGGAATACGAGGCCCTTGACGTCATGAAGATGGAAATGCCTCCAGGGTCACGTGGCTATGGTGTAGACCAGACCATCCATCATCCGGACACGGAAAAACGGGTGGCAGAAATTGAAAAAATCAAAAAGGAAAATCCCGGTGCCGATCGGTTCAAGCTGCAGCGTCTCCTGAATCCCATTGAGATACCGGAGAAATTCAAAGGAAAGAACGAGCGCATTGGGAGGGGATTCAAATAATGAGTGACCAGGAAATAAAAGCGGATCAGGAAAGAGTACTTAAGTTCAATATCTTGAGATTCAATCCCCAGGTAAAGGGTGATAAACCCGTGATGAAGACCTATGAGGTCACCGAAGCTCCGGGTATGACCATCTTTATTGCCTTGAACGATATCCGGGAAACCCAGGAACCCTCGCTGCAGTTTGATTTCATTTGCCGAGCCGGTATCTGCGGTTCCTGCGGCATGGTTATCAACGGACGACCTGACCTTGCCTGTCGGACCCTGACGTCAAAATTTCCCGACGGGGAAATCACCCTTCTGCCCCTGCCGGGATTTGAACTCATCGGAGATCTGTCCGTGAACACCGGCAAATTCATGCGGGCCATGAGTGAGCGGGTTGAGAGCTGGATACACGATGACATGGCCGAACATGTGGATCTGGATCGTCTGGAAGAACGCATGGACCCCGACACTGCCGATGAAATTTATGAACTTGAGCGATGCGTGGAATGCGGCTGCTGCATCTCCGCCTGCGCCACCAAGCGCATGCGGGACGGCTTTCTGGGGGCGGTTGGTTTTATGCGTCTTGCAAGGTATTACACCGATCCCAGAGACAAGCGAACCGATGCCGACTATTATGAGATCATCGGTGATGATGACGGTGTCTTTGGCTGCATGACCCTTTTAGGATGCCAGGATTATTGTCCCAAGGATCTGCCCCACCAGACCCAGATTGCCTATCTGAGAAAGAAGATGGCGCTGGTAAAATAACCCTGAAGGAGATTTCGAATGGTTGATTTTAAGTATGAAAAGATGTTTCCCTTGGGTGAAGATACCACTGAATATCGACTGCTGACCAAAGACTATGTCAAGGTCCGGGAACTGGATGGTAATGAGGTTATTTTTGTGGAACCCCAGGCCCTGACAGAACTTTCCCAGGCAGCGTTCAAGGATGTGGCACACCTTTACAGAACGGATCATCTCAAAAAGCTTGCAGGCATCATCGATGATGCTGAAAGTTCAGACAATGACAAGTATATTGCCCTGGAACTTTTAAAGAACGCCGTTATTGCGGCAGAAAAAGTGTATCCCATGTGTCAGGACACGGGAACCGCCATTATCATGGGCAAAAAGGGACAGAAGGTATGGACCTGGTCCGATGATGAAGAAGAGCTTTCACGGGGTGTATTTAATGCCTACACTGAAAATTATCTTCGGTATTCCCAGAATGCTCCCCTGGACATGTTTAAAGAGCAGAATACCAAATGCAATCTGCCTGCACAGATTGATTTATATGCCACCCAGGGGGATGAATACAAGTTTCTCTTCATGGCCAAGGGCGGGGGATCTGCCAACAAGACCTTTCTTTATCAGATGACCAAGGCTGTTTTGAATTCCGAGGAGATCCTGCTTGATTTCATGACCGAAAAAATGAAATCTCTGGGTACCGCCGCCTGTCCACCATATTACATTGCCTTTGTCATCGGAGGAACCTCCGCCGAGGCCAACCTGAAAACCGTCAAACTTGCCTCTGCCAGATATCTGGATACCCTTCCGTTGACAGGTGATGACACCGGTCATGCCTTCAGGGATGTGGAGCTTGAAGGTAAGGTCCTGGAACGGGCGGCAAAGCTTGGCTTGGGTGCACAGTTCGGGGGCAAGCATTTTGCACTGGATGTCAGGATTATTAGAATGCCGCGTCACGGGGCATCCTGCCCGGTGGGTATTGGGGTCAGTTGCAGTGCCGACCGCCAGATCAAGGGCAAAATAACCCGGGACGGCGTGTTTCTGGAACAGCTGGAGGAGAATCCGGAAAAATTTCTGCCCAAGGGTGAGCCGGAAATGGCCGAAGCGGTGCAGGTGGACCTCAACCGGCCCATGGATGAAATTCGTGCCCAGTTGAGTAAATATCCGGTGTCCACACGTTTGCTGCTCACAGGCAAGATCATCGTGGGCAGAGACATTGCACATGCAAAGTTCAAGGAACGCCTGGATGCCGGTAAAGGCCTGCCAGATTACCTTAAGAATCATATTATTTACTATGCCGGTCCTGCCAAGACCCCGGAAGGTCAGGCTTCAGGGTCTTTTGGTCCCACCACCGCCGGTCGTATGGACCCCTATGTGCCTGTCTTCCAGAAAGAGGGCGGTTCCATGATCATGCTGGCCAAGGGGAATCGATCCCAGCAGGTCACCGATGCCTGTAAGAAGTATGGCGGTTTTTATTTGGGTTCACCTGGCGGTCCTGCGGCTCGTCTGGGTAAGGATTTCATCAAAAAGGTAGAGCTGGTGGAATATGAGGAACTGGGTATGGAAGCGGTGTTCATGATGACTGTGGAAAATTTTCCAGCCTTTATCATTGTGGATGACAAGGGGAATGATTTTTACAGCGATCTGCTGTAATTTCCTCGACTTCTTTTCAGACCTTTTACGTAATAAATAACAGAATACCAGGTGCCCTCTCTCAAAGGGTGTCTGGTATTTTTTTTGAATATTACTGACCTCTGGCTCATGTCAAAATGTTGACGATGCCGGGTAGCTTGCTGTGGTTTTTAAAATTTTTCCAGTTCTTTTTCAATGCCTTTTAATCTTCTTGCCTCTTTTTTGGTGAGGCTGGTTTCGGGCGCATTTAATTCATATCTGTAGCCATCTGTAGCCTTTAATCCGTAAGGCAACGGACAATAGGGGGCAGAACCAACACTTGTCCCCGGGGAATAACCATCTTGAATATGGTTAATGCCTGGGTGCTCCATCGACCAGTTTTTTTATTGTGAAGTATTTTTTGGAATTATTATTGCATATTATATTGGGAGTTAACTTTTGAAAAAGGAAATTTAGTATGTTGGCAGGTGCTCAACCCTGGTCATACTTCATGATATCAGGTTATTATGGATACCTTGATTTTTTTACAGGGCTTGTCAAAACGGGTTTGATCAAAACGCCTGCCGATTAAAGTGTGTGCGGACATCGGGTCCCAAGGATGGATTATGCAGGTAAATTATATTAATAGCATTACCGTTTCCGGCAGGGACGTTTCCCAACAAACCGGCACGGAAACATTATCCCAATTTAAAAGCCTGTTACAGGAAAAAATTACCACTCCGGAAGAAAACATTTCCCCGGCCGATGCTTCCGTCCCGGACAACAGGTCTGAAAGTCAGCGGGTATTTCTTGGAAATATCACACCTGAGCACCCAACGGTTTCCCACCTGCTGTACGCATCTTCCCATAAAAATGAATGCTGGAATATACTGGCCCGCAGGGTCAATGCGGATAAACCATTCACCCGCATTCCTTCTGGTACACCCATATTCATGGATACCAGGACATCTGAAATAATCTGGGGATCATCGGTGTCTGGTCTGTCCGATATTGTTTCCGATGTAAAATCATCCATGCCCGGCTCATCCCCCTTGGATGCCCTCACTCCAGACCAGAACATGGCTGCAGGGGAAAGAATTAATTCTCCTGGGGTTTTGTTTAAAAAAACCGTAAAAACGCCCCCTGTTTCTCCCTCACCCATATCTGAAAACGAGGCGAGTTTTTCCCCGGGTCTGGATCAGGCAGTGGAAAATTTCATCGGAACCTCATATTCCCGGATGAACTGTTACGAACTCCTGGTGGGAGGACTGAAGCGTATGGGAGTTCAGTACGGGGGGGAAAATGGTTTGTCCAGACACCTGCTGGACCAGGCTTCCCGGGAAGGAAAACCTTCATATAGTCTTCATTCCGGTGAAGGATTGACCCGTGCCATTGGCTCTGATGTTTTCATGGAATCCATTCCCCGGGTCAGCCGTGTGAGTTCCCAGGCCCGGGCAGTAATGGAAAAGATGACAGGTATTCTCCAGGAAGGCCAGATTCTTTCTTTCTCAACACCCACCAGAGGACACACGGGGGTGATTTCCAAAAAGGGAGAAAACTGGACCTTTATTAATTCAGGGGTCATGGATCATAATCTGGCTGGTAAAAACGGGGGCAGGGCCGTGGGAGAGGAGCGTCTGAATGAGGAGATAAAAAATTGGTTCCGACGGGCCCAAAAAGAGGGAAATGGCCTCACCATTACTCTGGGGGAGGTTGACATCACAAAGCTTTCCCGATTTCAGCGTAACCCGTCTGTAAGCCTTTCCCAGAGGGCCTGATACGTTGGTTTTAGTCACCGCCTGATCCTTTCCCAGTGTGGTTAAAGTTATGAGTAATTCTCCTTTTTTTATGAAAAGGTTTAAGTTTTTTTCTTTTTATCCGATAGAAATAACAGCTGACAAAAAAAGGCTGTACCCGAATTTATGGACCAATGGATGGTATTATTACATTCCAGTTCAGGGTATCCTTGGTTTTAAAATGTTAATAGGATAGAAAGGAACCTCTTTATGATACCTGCAGGATATGCCACATACACCAGAACAGTTGCCACCACCGTTGAAAACAAAGAAGATATCCTTCTGATTCTCTATGACAACCTGTTAACGGAAATGAAAAAAGCCCGCATGGGCATTGAAGACAGAAACCCCAAGGTAAAAGGGGAGAGTATTTCCAAGGCATTTTCCATTATCACCGAACTTGATTGTGCACTTGACAATGACGCCGGGGGGAAAATGGCTGAGAATCTTTCCATGCTCTATCATTATGTGATGGATCGTTTGACCGTTGCTAATATTAAATATGACCTTACCGCCCTTGATGAGGCACAGGGGATACTTACTGAGCTCAATGACGGATTTAAAGAGGCCGTGTCCCAGTATAAAACCTCTGCCACCCTGGCTTTTTCTGGTTCCCGGGAGAGTCAATTTTCATCCTCCGGGAGATTGTCCGTTGCCGTCTGAAGCCATGCTCCTGATTTATGGTCGCCTGATGGAAACTATGGATCAGCTACAGGTTGCTCTGGCTGAAGATTCTGATGCTCAGCTACTTCTGGATCTGCTGGAAAAACATAGACAGATCATGGTTCAGTTGAAACGGCTGGAGCCTGAAAACCACCCGGAAAGTCTGGCACTCATCAGCCGAGCAAAGGAAAGGGTTATTGAACTGGTGGGGCAGATAAGTTATCAGCGTGATAATCTGGCAGGTCGGATCATGCAGACTCAGAACAGAAAAAGAGCTTTTGATGCCTATGGTCAAAAATCCATGAGATAGAGAGTCTCTGTTGCAAAAACGCTTAAAAACGCATAGACTGAAAAGTACATCACAATCTGTCAATTCATCCCCTGAGTTAAAAACTCCGGGGTTTGCTTGCTGGTTTTTTATAAAAAAGGTAGGTCATGATGATTGAATCTGTAAGCACAACGGCAAAGATTCCACCGGTATCAAGCCCGCTTATTCAACAACCCCTGCCCGAGGGGGAATTGCCCGATTCGGAAGAAAAAAAAGAGGCCACTGCTGCCACAGACAAAGGCCAATCGTCAATGGGGAACACGGATAAATCCAAACCCAATGTGAAGGACGTCTCTGAAATTGTAGATGCGGTTCAAGAATCCCTTGACACGATAAAAGAACAGACCACCCACCTTAGATTCTCTGTACATGAACAGACGGATCAGGTGATGGTAAAGGTGACAAATCCGGATTCTGGTGAGGTTATCCGGGAGATTCCCTCCCAGGAATTTCTGGACCTTGCAGCCAAATTTGAAAAAATGGTCGGCTTGATGTTTGACATGAAAATTTAAATATTTCGATAATCATAAATTTTCAGATTTGCCATCACATTAAAATTCTCGGTGAATATTTGACATGGCAGTAGCTGGCTGCCGTCATCAGCGCTGCTTTTTCATGAGATACAGCTCCATATCTGCAGAATGGATCATATCCTGTTCGTTCTGGAAGGTGCCATTATCCAAATATCCGTTGTCTGTGTCCGTTCTGCTCACGGCCGTTGAAATACCATAGCTGATTTTTATGGGGATTTTATGTGATTTCCATGGGAAAGTATGCCGGGAAACTTTTTCCTGGATGCGTTTTGTCATGATTTGTGCCATTTCCAGATCTGTTTCCGGCAGTAAAATGGCAAACTCATCTCCCCCATATCGGGCCACAACATCCGTGGTGCGTACAGATTGTTTTAAGCAATTTGCCAGTTCCTGGAGTACCATGTCCCCTGCCAGATGCCCATAGATATCATTCACATTCTTGAATTTATCACCGTCAATCATAACCAGTGAAAGGGGTTTGCCATACCGATGGACCCGTTTAAATTCATTGTGAAGAATTTCTTTGAATCGTTTGTGATTATACAGCCCGGTTAAACCGTCCATGTCAGATTTTTCTTTCAGGCGGTTGAATTTCTGGGCATTGTTTAATGACATGGCAAGAATATTGGATAATGTGGACATTAACTCTGTGTCAGAGCCGTGGGAACTTGGCTTTTCACGGAGGGTGAGACATGCCATTCCCAGTAGGCGGCCTCCTGTATGAAGGGGTAGAACATGGGTTGGGGGATTCCTCTTTTTTTCAATACCTGCCGTGTTATTATTTTTCTGGGAAAATTCTGTGCAATGGATGGTTTCAGGAGGCACGTCATTACCGGACAGCGTCAAAAAAATGGCAGACATTTCCTGGGCGGTGGGGGAGCCTACATGTATATCTGGCGCATGAGATGACAGATACCAGTTTTCACCGATTCGGTAAAGCAGGGAAAATAATTCCAGATCAACCACATCCATGAGGCCAGCATCGAGGATACGGGACATGATTTCATCCCAGTGAAGATCATAGGCAATTTTGCTGCTGAGTCGGTTAATGAAATTGAGTTCTGAATTTTTACGTTTCAACGCCTGTTTTTCAATTTCCAGGCGTTCATTGACGTCCTGTAAATCGTCCATCATCTTAAGAATGCGTATAAAGGCCTTTCTGTTCTCCAGGCCTCCCAGCAGGGTGTCAAATATTCGGTCTTCTATCAGATGCCTTTCAATAAAGGCATATACACCTTTTTGGAGTATTTTTGAAATATTGTCCGGAGCTGTCTGATCGCCATAAAGAATGATGCAGGCCTTGGAACGATTTGCCTGGAGCTGATCCAGATAGAGATTTACCTTTTCCTGCCCCAGGCCATAGTCAATGATAATAGCTTCGTAACGTTCCTGGCACATGATTTCTTTAACCGCAAAGGCGATTTCATGTTCCTGGACAGTATATCCTTTTGGTGTCAAAAGCTTGTCAAACAATTGTCGGTCTGTTTCAGCATCTGTGATGATAAGGGTATTAATGTTACTGTCCATTTTTAATCTCTATTATCAGATGTAGTCGGTTAATTACACAGGGTATACTTTTATGATGAAGTTATCAATGATAATAAAAGCACGATACGTGCCAGGATTAATGAATTTTTAATTTATTTATTTTCACAAAAACCATGAACCTTTTAATACATCTTCTCCTGAAGCTGAACTGAATAAATGTAAATGGTTTCCTTCATCGATGTAAAATTTTTGGGCTTGTGCTCTTAGAGGTAAACGGGTAAATAAAAACAGGATTATGATCAATCTCAGGATAAAGTACATATTTTGATTAAACTGGATTCTTTTTAAACAAAGTGAGGAATACAAATGGCAGACGGTGTCAAACAAATGGATCAATCAATAAAACAAATGACCATGAAAACCGGTAAATATCTTACGTTCACCCTGGAAAATGAAACCTATGGCATTGGCATCCTTAAAGTAAAGGAAATCATTGGCATGATGCCCATCACCTCGGTACCCCAGACACCGGAATTTGTCAAGGGTGTCATTAATCTTCGGGGAAAGGTAATTCCGATTCTTGATCTGCGATTAAAATTTTCCATGGAAGCGGTTCCATATTCCGAGCGTACCTGCATTATTGTGGTGGAAATCCTCTCTGATGGGGCCACCGTATTAATCGGAGTGGTTGTGGACGCCGTATCAGAGGTACTCAATATCCGGGAAGATGAGATTGAAGAGACCCCCAGGTTTGGCACCCGGCTCAACACAGAACATATCCTTGGCATGGCCAAGATGGAGGGGGGGGTAAAAATTCTTTTAAATATTGATCAGGTATTATCCACCGATGAAATTGCGAGTCTTGGAAGGGTGTGAGAATGAAAAAAATCAGTCTGGGAATGAAAATTTCGTTGGGCTTTGCCGTTTTGATTATAATGTCCATTTTGCTTGGTGGGAAGGCAATGTGGGATATGAATCAGGAGCGTGTACAGATCTCTATACTGGCCGATGAACACATCCCGGAGGTGGATGTGGCAATGGAGATCCGGGGCGCGGTGAATCGATTGATGTATGAGATGAGAGGATATGGGTTCACCGAAGAACAGGCGTTTTATGATGCCGCTTTAAAAGAGATTTCCCTTGTGGAAGCCAGTCTTGAAAGAGCATGGTCCCTTACGGTGGATGCCACGGATTTAAAAAAACTCAAAGATCGTCTTGAACAGGTTGACAGCGCATTGGATACGTATAGAGATCTGTCGGAACAGAGCCTTGATATAACCGCAAGACTGGATGATAATCGTCGTATACTTGAGATCTCTTCCGAAGATTATATGGCCAATGCAGCTGCCTTTCTCAGTGGGCAGAACGAAAAATTAAAGAGCGTTCTCAATGAACGTCAGGAGAAAATAAAAATAGTCAACCAGTTTGTGGAAAAAGGATCCACAGCCAGGGTTTTCAATTATAAATTCCGGGCAACTGGTGATGAGACATTAATGAAAAATGCCATTTCTACCATTGACAGTATCTCAGGTCTGCTGCCATATCTTAGGTCCATCACCAGAGATAAGGTAAACTTGAAACACATTGATGACATCGAAACGGCTGCACAGCATTATAACGATGCCATGGGAATGTTTTTAATGGAGCGCCGGAAGGGACGCATGGCAGACGACTGGGTTCTGAAAAATTTTCAAAAACAGATGGATGAGAGAGCTGCCATATATGTGGAAAATTGCGATGCCTTTCTTGCCGCGCAGCAGACAAAACTCACCATGGATGTATTGAACAGCCAGGTTAAGGTGACAATGGTCAATGAAATTACTGATATTGGCCATGAAATCAGAGTGGGTGTTTATAAATCCCAGGCCCTTCGTGATCCCCAGATTTTAAGAAATGCACTTCATGATTTTTCCAGCATAGAAACATCCTTTGAGACTCTTAAGGCAGTCACTTATGACAGTGAGGATCTTGAAAAAATCACCGCTATTCAGGGGGCATCTCAAATTTACAGGGATACCATGATCCAGTGTCTTGAAAACTGGCTTTTACTCCAGGAACTGGAGGACAAACGGTCTGAGGCTGGAAAAATATTGATCCAGGCCTGTACAACCACCGCAGATGAAGGCATGAAAGCCACACAGCAGATTGCCGGAGATGCGGTGAGGTCCATTTCCAGTATGTCCCGTCTTATGGTTATTGGATTGAGTGGTGCATTGTTCCTTGGCATTCTGGCTGCTTTTTTTATCACAAGAAGTATCACTGCGCCTGTTAAACATATTGTGGCAGGCTTAAGCGACGGTGCCAGTCAGGTGGCATCCGCATCCACACAGGTTTCTTCCGTCAGCCAGTCCATGGCCGAAGGATCATCTGAACAGGCTGCTACCATTGAAGAGACTGCTTCCTCCATGGAGGAGATGGCCTCCATGACAAAAAATAATGCCCAGAACGCAGATCAGGCAGACAGGTTAATGAGGGACGTAAACCATGTGGTCAATGAGGCCAACGGGTCCATGGAACGACTGACTCATTCCATGGATGGCATTTCCAGGGCCAGTGAAGAGACTTCCAGGATTATTAAAAGCATTGATGAAATAGCCTTTCAAACCAACTTGCTGGCCCTCAATGCGGCGGTGGAAGCGGCAAGGGCAGGTGAAGCCGGTGCGGGATTTGCCGTGGTGGCAGATGAGGTAAGAAACCTCGCCATGCGTGCAGCAGAGGCGGCAAGAAATACAGCAACCCTGATACAGGGCACAGTTGAACAGGTTAATGAGGGTGCACAACAGGTTGCCACGGCAAATAATGCCTTTGGTAAAGTTTCTGAAAGTACGGCCAAGGTGGGTGCTCTGGTGTCAGAGATTTCCCAGGCATCAGAAGAGCAGGCCAATGGCATTGAGCAGGTAAACAAAGCCATTGCAGAAATGGACCGAGTGGTTCAGCAAAATGCTGCCAATGCAGAAGAATCTGCCTCTGCCGCCGAGGAAATGAGTGCCCAGGCACAACAACTGCGGGAGCATGTACAAAAGCTTGTCATGGTCATCACCGGCAGAAATGAAGGCAATTTTCTGGGAAGCGATGAAAACAGGACGGATAAAATAACGTCATCTGCTCAATCCATTGCCCATGCCGACACCCGACCAGATGATGACAGAAAACCCGTGCAGCGGCAAAAAGAGATCAGGCCGGATCAGGTGATTCCCTTTGATGATGATTTCGAGGCATTTTAAGGAGAACGGGGTTTTAGGGGTTTACCGTTTTTGAAATACCGTGCCTGGTCATAAGATGGGCTACTCGTAATAGTTGTTGGGTCAGGGCAAGCTGGACCTCTTCCCAAAGTGGCAGATGTTGTGGATGGACCCGAAGTTGAAGCACCATACTTGTCATCTGGAAGACTCATCATAGGGATACCAGTCCGAAGCCCTTAATGAACCGGTTTTCAGAATGGCCACGTCATTGGTGAGTGTATTAAAAATAATTTTTCTTCCCAGAACACCCCCCACATCTTCAGATACAATGTGAATGTGCATGCGCTTTAAGATCTGTCTTGCCATGGCGATGTTGTCTCTGCCGATATCCCGGGGAGAGAGTTTGGCATTGAATGCCCCCCCGAAAATCTGGGACTGAATGTGTTTAGCCTTGGATCCTTGACGCATCATCATGGTGACAAGTGCCCGGGTGGCTACATTTCCATAGATGGGATAGGCTTTTTCGGTGGTACCCTTCATGGGTAATTTGTACAGATTCATACCCCCGGTTTTCTTTTTTTTGTCAAATAAGCACACCGCTACACTGGACCCTACCACCGCTGAGATGGCAGTGGGCGCTTCGGGTAGATAAATAAATCCAGGTTTCAGGAAATAATCGGCAACGACAATGTCTTTTGTGTTGTTTTTCATGGCTTTGTTTCAGGTTTCTGGGGCTTGATAACAAGATTTACCACTCTGGTGGGGTGGGACCCAGATCACCCTTTATTATCCATCAAGAAATGACATTTGTATTGTATTTATGAGTCTTTTTTAAATTCTTACGATCATATTTAAAGCGGCCTGGGCAATTTGATTCAAGGGAAGAATTTTGTCAACTGCGTTTAACTTCACCGCTTCCTTGGGCATTCCATACACCACACAGGTTTTTTCGTCCTGGGCAATGGTGGGAGAGCCCGTTTCTTTCATGGCCAGCAGCCCCTTTGCACCATCGGCGCCCATACCGGTTAAAATAATACCAAGGGCATTGGCTCCGGCATTTATGGCAACGGTTTTAAAGAGTACATCCACGGCCGGTCGCTGGTGATGCACCCGGGGGCCGGACTTTACCTGAACATAGTATCTGGCACCGCTTCTTTTCAGCAGCATATGAAGATTGCCCGGTGCGATGAGGGCCTTCCCATTGGTGATGGTTTCCCCATCAACAGCTTCAGATACGGTGATATCACATTCATTGTTTAATCGTTCGGCAAAGGCCGCTGTGAAATTGGGTGGCATGTGCTGTACCACCAGGATTCCGGGAGCAGAGCGGGGCATCTGGGTAAGTACCTTCTTTAATGCCTCCGTGCCGCCGGTGGAGGCGCCAACGGCAATGAGTTTATTGGTGGTTTCAGACAGTGCCCGGGGGGTAAAAGTGGCTTTGGTTGCAGCGACTTTGGGCTTTTGACTAAGTCTTGATTTTACATCAACAAAGGCCACTGCCTTGATTTTTTCTTTAAGCTGCATACCCATTTCCCCCACAGAATAGGCCACAGATGGTTTGGATAAGACCTCCAGTGCACCCAGGGCCAGTGCCTCCAGGGCCAACTTGCTGCTTTTGGGGGTCAGGGAACTTACGACGATCACAGGAAGGGGATAATGTTTCATGAGATGTCTTAAAAAAGTGATACCATCCATGCGGGGCATTTCAATGTCCAGGGTGATCACATCTGGTTTGAGTCTAACAATTTTATCCCTGGCAATATAGGGGTCCGGAGCTGTACCCACCACCTGTATGTCGGGATCTTTGTCCAGCTGCTGGGAGAAGATTTTACGAACCACGGCAGAGTCATCCACGATTAATACTTTAATTTTATGGTCCATAATGAATCGGGTTCTCCTTTGGGGTTATTTTTTTTGATAGGCGCTTGGAATCACGTGGGACATGGAATGATTGATTCCGTTGAGGCTTTCAGACATGCCCACAAAAAAATAACCGCCGGGTTTCAGAGCGCTGAGCAGGTTATTCACCACATGCTGTCTTGTAGCATTGTCAAAGTAGATCATGACATTTCTGCAGAAAATAATATCAAATTGCTGTGAGGGATGGTCTGAGATGAGATTGAATTTAGCAAATGTTACATGTCGCTGGGTTTCGGGTTTAACCCTAATACTGTTTTCCCATTTCCCTTTACCTTTCTGAAAGTATTTGGACAGTGAGGGGCGGGGAAAGTTTTTTAAGCGTTCCCGGGGATAAATGCCCTGTCTTGCAATTTTAAGCATGGTATCTGAAATATCCGATGCGAAAATGGAAAACTTGAAATTGGCATCCAGTAACTGGGCGGCAATGGAATAAGGTTCTTCACCGCTTGAGGATGCGGCACTCCATATTTTAATGGGCATGGAAGCATCTAAATGCTTTACGAGAAATTCACAGTGTTTGTTTTCCCGGAAAAAATAGGTGTGGTTGGTGGTGATGGCATCAATGAAATTTAAAAATTCCTCCTGGCTCTGGGACAGCAGTTTGAGATATTCGGAAATATTTTCTGTTCGTGTGATTCGGATGCGTTTTGCAATTCTGGCGCGCAGCAGGGCCAGTTTTTTTTCTCCGATGACAATACCACATTCTCTGTAGATGAGGCTGGACAAATTTTTAAGCTGTAAGGGGGTAATGTCTGTGGTATAGGTCATTTGTTTCTCTTGTCAGTGCTGGTTATTCCCGATGAAGACCACAAAGTTGAGGATTTGAAATTCTTTCACACCCGGGCAATGGTGACGCTTAAAAAATCTGGTCGGATACCGTATGTATGCTGCGCAATATAATTAGATCAACTGTTGAAACTGGTGGCTCAATATAAAGAAAATTATGGTAAATGTCAAAGCTTTAGAATAGAATCAGGGGATGTTGTCTGAACCTGCTCTCCCGGCTTTAAGATAGTAATATTCGCTTGACACTGTATGAAAACCCCTGATAATTGAAAGGCAAATTACGTTATACGATAGGATAAGGCCATTGGTGGAAAATAATATGCCGGGATATGCAGCCTGGTATATTATTTGACAAAAATCTTCTGGGGCCTTGCATGGGGTTTTTGTTCTGTAAAAGATCCTGAAGAAATTCGACAGGGTCCGAAAATAACAGCAATGCTTGAGATATGCGGACGTGGGATATGGATATGAAGATGAAAGCGTTGAAAAATCAGATAGAAGACCTGGCCGGTCAGGTGACCATTGTCAGTCCAGATGATATAAATGGTATGGGCCGCATGTTGAACCTTCTGGATGATATGAAAGTTTCAGCATCAAGTCTCGGGGCAACCCTGCTTGGTGAAATCCTTGATGCGTTTAAGGGATATGTGGGACAGCTGGTACTTGGCGAGACCCAGGAAATGCTGCCCCTGGAAGAGGGACTTGAGTTTATCCGGATGGCACGGCATTGCTTTGAAACCGGGGATCCACTCAGCTTTGAAATGGGGACGGTGTACCGCCTGCTGGGCGGTGGATCACCTCCAGAAGACACGTTGATATCCCCGGCCGATGTATCTTGCTCCCCCGGGGAGGATTCTGGTGACTCCTGTGACCAAGTGCCGTCCATATCTGAAGATGATCTGGAAATTCTTTCTGATTTTGTTTCTGAATCCACTGAAAATATTGAAAGCATAGAAATAAATTTGGTGGAATTGGAGTCTGATCCCACCAATAAGGAAATAATCAATGACATTTTTCGTCCCTTTCACACCATAAAAGGGGTATCTGCCTTTCTTGATCTGAAGAAGATGAACAAATTGGCTCACGTTACGGAGACCTTTCTTGACAGAGCCAGAAACGGGGAATTTCTTATTAATGATGTTGCCACCGATGCCATTTTAACTTCAGTGGATATCATGAAGCATCTGTTGCAGCGGACCAGTGAGGGGATCCGCCGGAAAACAATGCCCCGGGATAATGATATTGACATTGAAACCATTATCTATCAGTTGACAGAGCTGCCGGCCCAGATCATCAACCATGAGTCAGAAAAAGTGGGTGGTATTTTGATGCGAAAGCATAAGGTGGGCCGCAATGCCGTGGAATCTGCCCTGGAAAAACAGCGCTCCATGCCAGAAAAACAGATTGGCGAAATACTCATCGCAGATGAAAATGTGGATGAAAATGATGTGAATTCCGCCCTGATGGATCAAAAAACGCTTCGAAAGAATGTGGTCTCCCAGGTAAAGGTTAGCACCGATAAGCTTGATGACCTTGTGGACCTTGCCGGAGAACTGGTTATTGCCCAGTCCATGCTTCGGCAAAAGGCATCTGCAGATCCTGCACTGCACAACAGTCTTTCCCAGCTGGGGCAGATCGTCACCAGCATGCAGTCGGTGGCCATGTCCATGCGAATGGTGCAGATCAAATCCACTTTCATGAAAATGATCCGGCTGGTCCGGGATCTGTCCAGAAAATCTGGGAAAAAAGTAAAGCTTGAAATGCAGGGTGAGGACACGGAAATAGACCGCAACGTGGTGGAAGCCCTATATGAACCCATGGTTCACATGATCAGAAACTCCGTGGATCATGCCATTGAACCCGCTGAAGAGAGAGCATTGGCAGGCAAGTCTCCCCAGGGTAAAATAATGCTGCGGGCCTTTCACAAGGGTGGTAATATTATCATCGAAATTGAAGACGATGGCAGGGGACTGGATCGAAAAAAAATATTTAAAAAAGCGGTTTCTGTGGGACTGTTGAAGTCCGATGATACCCCCACGGACCAGCAGATAGATCAGCTGATCATGGCTCCGGGATTTTCCACGGCCAGTAAAATCACCGATATATCGGGCCGGGGGGTGGGCATGGATGTGGTTAAAAAGGCCATTGAAAAACTCAGAGGCCAATTGACCATTGTTTCCAGACCCGGTAAGGGAGTTAAATTTATCATTGCACTTCCACTGACCCTTGCCATCATTGACGGTATGCTTGTGCGCATCGGTAAAGAAAAATATATTCTTCCCACATTGGCGGTGAGCCGATCCTTTCGACCGGAAAGGGCCAATTGCAATACCGTGCAAGGTGCCGGTGAACTTGTAAAAGACGGTGATACCTTGATTCCACTGATTCGGATGACACGTTTTACCCATATTGAAAATGAGTTTGAAAATCCCTGGGAAGGCCTTGTGGTGGTGCTGGAGTCCAGGGAAGAAAAAAGGGGTTTTCTTGTGGATGAACTCCTGGGAAGAGATGAATATGTGATTAAAAATCTTGGATATAGCCTTGAACATGTAAAGGGAGTTTCCGGAGGAGCCATACTCGGTGACGGTACCGTGGGGCTGATTCTGGATGTCCATGGCCTTTTTACCCTTGCCATGGAATGATTGGTATGATCTAGGCATGATAATTGCTTATTCTTGATATTTAATTCTATTATTATATTTTTCCAGGAGAGGTGAGAATTATATGGATGGAAATTCAAAGGAAAACAGGGAATTTGTCAGGGCAAGCCTGACCTTTGACGTTAAATTCAGGGTGGTTTCCAGGGAAGAATACGCATCCTCAAAGACAAAAATATCCCAATTGGCTCCCCACCAGGGAAAGAGTCAAATTGTTGACGCAGATGTTCCTGCGGTTCAGCTGGAGCATGCTGGCATAAGCCAGGAGTTGATGGATTTCTTAATTCACATGGATGACAAGCTGGACCAGATTTTAAGCCTTTTAGCCCAGGATGAGCCTGAGACGGTGCGCTTTAAGAGGGGGACAGCCCTTGACATCGGTGGTGCCGGCATGAAAATGGCTGTGGACAGTCCTGTGGCTGTGGGTGAACTTGTTCATATACAGCTTGTCTTATCAAGGATGCCCATGATGATGGTGGATGTATATGGGGAAGTGGTTCGAGTGGATACCCCTTCCGGCGGGGGAACCGGTTTTTTCTACCTTGGCATTAAGTTTTCTGATCTGGACATAAACACCCGGGAGAAAATTATTTCAAGCATTTTTCAGCAGCAGCGAAAGCTTATCAGAAACAGAGACCGCAGTGATTCCCCTTCTGCAGGAGATGCTGAATGAACCTGATTGTTGGTGTTGGTGATATGAAAATCAGCAATGAGGCTGGCGATGTACTGGTGACCTATTCCCTTGGGTCCTGTATAGGCCTTGCCATCCATGACCCGGTTGCAAGGGTGGGCGGCCTGCTTCATTACATGTTGCCCGAATCCAGCATTGACAAGGAAAAAGCCCGGCGTAATCCCTATATGTTCGGCGATACCGGCATTCCAACCCTTTTTAAAGCGGCATATCAATATGGGGCGAAAAAAAATCGAATTCGTACCATTGTTGTTGGGGGGTCACAGATTCTGGATCAGACGGGCCTGTTTAACATCGGCAAAAGAAACCATACACTGCTTCGAAAAATGTTCTGGAAAAATAATGTGATGACCCATTATGAAGATGTGGGTGGTACGGTTAACCGCACATTAAAACTTGATGTGGAAACGGGGCAGGCCTGGTTGAAGGTGTCCGGTTCGGAGGTCATAAAAATATGAACACCATGGAAGCAATCATTGCTGGAATTGATACACTGACCCCGACTTCCTGTATCAGTGACAGGATGATGGCTATTGTGTCAAATCCCCATAGTTCCAGTGCAGATCTGGTGGATCTTGTCAAATATGATCAGCGATTGACGGTTAATTTGTTGAAATTATGTAATTCTGCCCATGTGGGGGCCGTCAGGAAGATTACATCCATTAAACAGTCCGTGGCCATGCTGGGCATGGATAAGGTGATTTCCCTGATTATGCTGGCAAACAATGCGGAAAATTTTAGAACTGCCCAGGAAGGATATGATCTTGAGCTGGGTGAACTGTGGAAATATTCTGTGTCCTCTGCTATTATTGCCCAGGAACTTGCCATGGAAAAAAACATTGATAACGTCTCCATGGTCTTCACAGCTGCGTTGATCAAGGATATTGGGAAGGTGATAATGAGTGATTATATTTCTGATGCCTTTATTGATATCCGGAACGTGGTTGAAAAAAAAGGGCTGACATTTCTGGATGCAGAAAAAGCGGTTTTGGGCATTGATCATGCTGAACTGGGAGCCCGGGTGGCACAGAAATGGCGATTTGATCCTGAGATGGTTGACATTATTGCCTTTCACCATGAGCCGGTAAAATCCTGTAAAATGCATCTGCCCCTTTGTACTGTGTATGTGGCAGATTGCATCTGTATGATGATTGGTCAGGGGGTGGGGGCCGATGGCCTGGCCTACAGATATTATCAGGAAGCTGTGGATCAACTGAAGGTTACACCTATGGATATCCAGCGGATTATCGTCCGATTCCGGGAAAAATATGAAGAGATTAATGCGTTGATTAATATTTCAGGGGAGAGACAGATAAATGGCGTTTAATGTTCTGGTGGTGGATGATTCTTCTTCAATCCGTGCCATTATAAAAAAGATAATCCGATTGTCCGGTTTCAATGTCGGAGAATTCTGGGATGCATCTGATGGTCTGACAGCCCTGTCGGTTTTAGATGAACAATGGGTGGACATTGTGCTGACCGATATCAATATGCCCAATATGAACGGCATGGAACTCATTGCCCAGATGAAAAAAGATGATCAAATGGCAGATATTCCCGTGGTGGTGGTTTCCACCGAGGGCAGTGAGAAAAAAATGAAAAAAGCCATGGCCATGGGGGCTTTGGGGTATGTAAAAAAACCCTTTGTGCCCGAAGACATTAAACGGACACTCAATGGAATTTTGGGGGTGGAAGATGGACAGGCAGACCTTGATGGAGATGATGACACGCTCGATTTCTAATGTATTTGAAACGGCGTTTTTTCAATCCGTGGAAATTCAATCATCAAAAGATCCACTGGGGACAGCCTTTTTCATTTCCACAGAACTAATTGGTTCTTTTTTGAAATTTACCGGTAAGTTGTCAGGAACCGTTTATATCGTGGCCCCCGATGCCTGGGTGAGAGATCTCACTGCGGATTTTCTGGGCATTGATGTGAAGGCTGTGACGAATAACCAGAAACAGGATACTATTAAAGAGGCCGTAAACATGATAGCCGGTCACACGTTTTCTTTTTTTGACAGGGACGGAGAGATACAGCTTGGGATTCCAGAAATGATCACGCCCCTTACCGGAGATGATCTTCGGAAAATTAATGGAGATATGCTCCGGGTGATGACAGACAATGAATCTCTGGCAGTGGTGATGGACCTTGGGGCATGATAATGTTGAACTTCCCTCCCCTGACAGATTTCATTTAACGGGTCTGGTGTTGAATACATGGCATTCTTAACTGATCCTGGGAAGCAGAGCTGAAACCAAAGGCCATTTAACGATATGATAAGGGTGGATAATGAAACAAAATTTTGAAGATGAAATCAAAAACATTGTAGCAAATAAATTATCAGTGCATGAGATGGAGCAGCTGACCTATTTTTTTAAACAGGCAGTAAGCCATGCCATGGACCAGGATGACGACGATTTCTACAAGGAAATGACCTCGGAGATGACAGGCAGTGTTAAGGATCTTGCCCTGGTATTGATTGATTTCAGAAAGGATTTTAAATTAAAAATTCGCCCTCACATTGAAGATATTGCCATAAATTATATTCCCCAGACATCGGATCAGCTGGAGGGAATCATTGAGACCACGGAACAGGCGGCCAATACCATCATGGACAACCTTGATCGCATGGGCCAGGTGATAGTAGAAAATAAAAAGATTTCTTCAAAGATCAAGCAGATATGCCTTGATGCACGTCAGGATATCACTGCCGGAGAAACGAACATTCTCAATGGGGAATTATTTGACCAGGTGCTGTCCTCTGTGAACTCACTGGAATCCAATACCGAGGAGAGTATGGCATTGATTACAGATACCTTTACACAGATGAGCTTCCAGGATCTCACCGGTCAGCGCCTCCAGCGTATCATTCAGCTGGTGGGTGAAATAGAAGGGAAAATACGAAATATGGTTATTTCCTTTGGTATCAAGTTAAAGGAAAGGGAAAAAAATCCAACCCTTACCTCTGTTGAACTGCAAAAGATTGTGGATGAAAAAGCCCAGGCACTTGCCGGTCCCCAGAAAAAGGGGGGTGGGCTGGACCAGTCAGACATTGATGACCTGCTTGGTGATCTTTTTTAAGTGCCATGTATTTTGATAACCCCGGAATGTTCATGAAAAAACGGGGTAATGGTGGTGTTACGAAACTGTGGATATTGTGAATGGGGAAGTAAAGAGAGCGTATGGCTACCAATGGACAATTAGTTCCCAGTGAGTTAAACGGGTTTCAAAAGGCTGCAATTTTTCTTTTGACTGCAGGGGAAGAATTTTCCACCTATTTTTTCAAGAATCTGGACAGGGAAAGTATTAAAAAAATCGGTAAATACATGTCGGAAATTTCTTATATTTCAAGTGATGTGGTGGATGCTGTCACCAGTGAGTTTTTAGATGCATTTGACAATAATGATCATCTGCTGATTTCTGGAAAGGATTTTTTTGCCAAAAGTGTCAAGGATACACTGGGGGAAGAAGTACCTGTCAAGGAGGATGTTATTCCCTTTGAAACCCTTGTCAATATGTCACCGGTAAATTTAAACAGTGCCATAAAGGGAGAGCATCCACAAACAATTGCCCTGATTCTTTCCTATCTTCCAGAAAGCACAGCAGCTGAAGTACTTAAGCTGCTGCCTGAGGATGTAAAGCTTGAGGTGGCCTATCGTCTGACGGATCTGGGGGATGTACCCACCGAATTCATTAATGAACTGGATCAGACCATAAAAAACACCCTTTCTTCCACAGGTACCAGCTCCCGGCACTTTGATGGTGTGGAGGCCCTGGCATCCATTTTAAATCAGGTGGATGGAAAAACTGAAGAAAATATAATGGCTTTTCTGGAAAAACATGATGCGGATCTGGCGATATCAATTAAACAGAAAATGTTTGTATTTGAAGATCTTCTGGCCTTTGATGATAAGAATTTCAGAGAGATATTACAAAATGTAGACAGCCAGCTCTTACTTAAGGGATTAAAGGCGGCTTCGGAAGAACTCAAAGAAAAAGTTTTTCGGAATCTGTCCCAGCGGGCTGCAGAAATGATGCGTGAAGATATGGAAGTTATGGGACCGGTTCGTCTGAGTGAGGTGGAAGGTGCCCAGCTGGAAGTGCTTGGGGTTGCCAAACGATTGGAGACAGAAGGACGACTGATATTTCCGGGGAAAGGAAAGGATGATGTCCTGGTCTGATCAACGCTCAAAAATTGTTAAAAATGCCCGTCTCCTTGAGAAATACAAGCTTAAAGTATTTGATGCAGATCTTTTAACTGAGGTGGCCGACGAACCTGAAACCACGGAATCTCAGAAATCCTTTGTTGCGCTTGATCCTTCAGAACCAGTTTCCCATGCATTTTTACCCCTTGAACATCAGGATTTAGAAACGGAACCAATCTCTTGTTCAGAGTCTGAATCTGAACAGGAGAGCTTTGCAACAAAATCAGACGAACTCCCGCCCATCCCGGAGATCATTGAAATTCGCCGTAAAGCCCAAGAGGAGATGGAGCGGTTTAAAGAAGAAACCTATCATAACTGCACGATTATGGAAAAGGATGCCTGGGAAAAGGGATTTAAAAATGGGGAGGTAGAGGGAATCAAGGCCGGAGAAAAAAAGGCACAGACCCTGATTGCGAGTATGAATACCCTTTTATCAGAAATTGCCTCTTTAAAATCAAGTCTTTTGACTCAATATGAACGGGAAATCCTGGAGCTTATTTTTTCGGTGTCTGAAAAAATTATGCATTGTGAAATTTCTCTGGATCAGCGGGTGATACAGGAGACGGTCCTTCATACCCTTCAACTGGCCTCTGAAAAAGAAGGCCTGATCTTAAGGCTGAACCCAGAGGATGTTAGTTTGATAGAAACCCTTCAGGCTTCATCTGCCGATTCATCCGGAAAGTTGACGGCGGTATCATTGAAGGCAGACCCCTCGGTGTCCAGAGGTGGCTGCCATCTGGAAACTCCCCATGGGGATATTGATGCATCCATTGAAACCCGTTTAAAAAGAGTCTACCAGACTCTGATACGTCGGTTTGAGGAACAAGACTGATGGTGGGAAATGCTTACAAAAGAGGTAAAGGTGGATTCTATAAGTATCTCATGGGATAAATATCACCAGGCATTGGAGAAGTGCAGAACGGTTCGATTGACTGGATCTGTGCTTAAAGTGGCGGGCATGGTTGCCGAGGCCAATGGCCCACGGTTGAGTGTGGGCAGTATCTGTTCCATTGAAGAAATGCATGGCCATAAAATCAAGGCCGAGGTCATCGGCTTTAATGAAAACAATATTATTCTCATGCCCTTTGGTGACATGGGTGGTATAAGACCGGGCAGTAAAACCCTTGCCATCAGTGAAACACCGGATGTACCTGTGGGCGCTGCTTATCTGGGCCGGGTTGTGGATGGCCTTGGACATCCCATGGATGACAAAGGTAAAATTCCGGTGGAAAAATATTATCCGGTTTATGGAAACGTGTTAAATCCCATGAAACGAAAGATTCTCCATGAAGTCCTTGATGTGGGCGTGTCCGCCATAAATGCCATGGTCACCGTGGGAAAAGGCCAGCGTATGGCGATTATGGCAGGGTCCGGTGTGGGGAAAAGCGTACTCATGGGGATGATTGCCAGAAACACCACTGCTGATGTTATTATCATTGCCATGATTGGAGAAAGGGGCCGTGAAGTACGTGAGTTCATTGAGCGAACCCTGGGAGAAGAGGGCCTTAAAAAATCAGTGGTGGTGGTGGCCACATCCGATACCCCCCCTCTGGTAAGAATCCGGGGCGCTTATACGGCAACGGCCCTGGCGGAGTTTTTCCGGGATAAGGGACTGGATGTACTTTTAATGATGGATTCGGTTACCCGGTTTGCCATGTCCCAGCGAGAGGTCGGCCTTGCCGTGGGAGAGCCACCCTCTGCAAAGGGTTACACGCCAAGTGTATTTGCCAGGATTCCAAAGCTCCTTGAGCGGGCGGGCATCTTGGAAAAAGGAGGAAGTATTACCGGTATCTACACCGTGCTGGTGGAGGGTGATGACATGAATGAGCCGGTGGCGGATACCGTTCGCTCCATCACCGACGGGCACATTGTCTTGTCAAGGGCCATGGCCCATAAGGGGCATTATCCCGCGGTGGATGTACCATCAAGCATTAGCCGGGTGATGAACGATATCGTCTCCCCGGAACATGCTAAAAATGCAAAACGATTATTAAAAATTATTTCGGTTTACCGGGAAGCTGAAGATCTGATCCGCATTGGTGCCTATGTGGACGGCAGTGATCCGGAAATTGATGCAGCTAAAAAAATCATCGGCAATGTCAATGCCTTTCTTCAGCAGGAGATATATGAGAAGATTTCATTTCAGGAGAGTCTGGATCAACTGGAAAGACTTTTTCAGGGGAGAGGTAAATAATGAAAAAATTTTCTTTCAAGCTGGACAGTGTACTTAAATATAGAGAACACCAGGAAAAAAAAGCTCTCAGAGATTTAACGGAGGCCACCAGTGTATGGATGGAGCTCAGGGATATGTGTGATGGACTGCTGGAAAAAAAAGAAAATCTCCTGGATCAGTTGCGAATGGAGGCCATGGAAGGTATGGCGGCTTCCTGGTATATGGTGTGTCAAAATTATGCCCGGGAACTGGATAATAACCTGGAACAGGCTCAACATAAACTGGAAAAACAAAACCAGATTGTGGAAGACCGCCGGGAATCTTTGAAGAAACAATATATGGCAAAAGAATCCCTTGGTTCCCTGAAATCCCTTTATGCGCAAAATCATAAAAAATGGGTGGAAGAAGAAGAGCAAAAGTTTCTGGACGAGATGATACTGATGAAAAGAGGAGGACTGCAGTGAAATTTTATGTGCAGATGTTTTTAATCAGTATTATCTGTCTGAAATGCGTATTGATTTCCATGTATGTGTTTCAGCAGCCTTATATATCTCTTTTCACCGGAGGGGTGGCCATTGCGGCATCAGAATCCGGAGATATGCCGGACAAGACTTCCCCTTCAGATGATGCCGACGTTGCATCTTTTGCCGGTGTTGGCGAGGTTTCTGCCACACCGCTTATGGATGGATCCGAAAAACTGGGGACGGATCAAATATCAATCATTGAAGAAAAAGAAAAATTTCTTGCCCGACGAGAACAGCAGCTTCTGGTTCTCCAGGAAGAGATAAACCAAAAAATTGAGGAACTCACCCTGTTGCGTGATGAAATCCGGGAGCAAATGGAAATCAAAAAAACTGCACAGGAAAATCAGGTAAAACATCTGATTAAAATTTATTCCACCATGAAGCCCCAGAAGGTGGCTCAATTGATAGAAAAACTTGATATCAATCTGATCACCGAGCTTTTTTCAAGGATGAAAGGGGACGTGGTAGGACAGATTCTCTCCTTTGTGGATACAGGAACCGGTGCCAGAATTACCCAGGGCCTTTTCCCGGAGGGGATGGAAGAAAAACAGATCCCCTGAACCAATGGATAAGTGGCCGATGTTGTGATTAAGGTCATTTTTTTTCTTTGGGAGCCCGCCTTGACATGATCGTACAACAATTATAGTATCGCAAATGCAATATATTTGAATCAAAAATTGACCTGTAAAGTATAAGATAAAAGAGGTGGGATGCTATGGATCTGAATATGGACGTGCTTATTGTTGATGACTTTGCAACCATGAGGAGAATTTTAAAAAATATTCTCACCCAGATTGGTTTCACGAATCTCTACGAGGCCGGGGATGGCAAAAGTGCCTTGAAGGTGCTTAAAAATCAAAAGATTGACCTTATCATGTGCGACTGGAACATGCCTGTGATGACCGGCCTTGATCTTCTGAATGCCATTCGTGCCGATGAGGATCTTAAAGCTATTCCCTTTGTCATGGTGACGGCTGAAGCACAGAAGGAAAATATCATCCAGGCGGTCCAGGCAGGGGTGAATAATTATGTAGTGAAGCCCTTTACCACAGAAACCATCACCCAGAAACTGGAAAAAGTGTTTGGCAGTTGATTTTTCAGGGAGGAATGTCATGAAAATCAATGGTATCAATGGGGATCTTCCGGTCAGTGAGCCTCGGCAGGATTCCAAAGCTACCTTGGAACCCAATACCGACTTTAAGGGCATCTTTGATCATCAGCTTGCCAGGATTAATGCTCCCGGAGAAGTACCGCACACATTCGTTAGTGATGCCAGGATAACGCTTGTTTCCCAGGGAGATAAACTTTTATCTCTTCTGGATGACTATGCAGCGGATCTGGAAAATCCTGGAAAAACCCTTAAGCAGATTGCCCCCCTTGTAAATTCCATTGAAAATGAGGTCTCCAGAATTCAGGAAACCATTGCCGATTCCTCTTTGGCAGATACCGATCTGCTTGGTTTGATGGATGAATTGACTGGAACTGCGGATGTGGCAACGTACAAGTTCCACAGGGGGGATTTCCTCTAAGGGTATGTTGATGAGACGCACTGCAAAAATACTGATTGTTGATGACGATGAGGATATACTGGAATTCATGGCGGATATGCTGAGCCGGAATTCACAGTATCAGGTGACAAAGGATTCTGACAGCAAACGGGCGATTAAATCTTTGACCACCGATGCCTTTGATCTGGTTATTACGGATTTAAACATGCCCGATGTCGGCGGTATGGATATCCTTGACCATGTGATCAATTATGTGCCTGATACCCTTTGTATGATACTCACCGGATACGGCACTATTTCCAATGCTGTCATTGCCTTAAAAAAAGGTGCTTTTAATTATATCACCAAACCTGTAACGCCAACAGATTTTATGAAGCATGTTGAAGATGCACTGAGGGTAAAATGGCTTAAAATGCAAGACAATGATGAGAAACCGGGCCATGGGGCCAGTTCGGTATATGCCAATTTCATCGGTACCAGTCCTGCCATAAAAAAAATACATCGCCTCATTGAGAAGGTGGCAGACAGTGACACGACGGTCCTTGTTACCGGTGCTTCTGGTACCGGAAAAGAATTAATTGTAAGAACCATTCATCGCCTGAGCAGCAGGCGAAACCAGCCTTTTATTGCCGTTAACTGCGGAGCCATTCCAGAAGCTTTACTGGAAAGTGAAATTTTTGGTCATGAAAAAGGGGCATTTACCGGGGCCCATAAAAGACGGGTGGGACGTTTTGAAATGGCCAGGGAAGGTACTATCTTCCTTGATGAAGTGGCAGAGATGAGTCCGGCATTGCAGGTGAAACTGCTCCGCGTGCTTCAGGAAAAAGTCATTGAGCGTGTGGGCGGCACCTCCAGTATTGAAGTCAATGCCAGGATTATTGCTGCCACCAATAAAGAACTTGCCATTGCCGTGAAGGATGGCTCTTTTCGTGAAGATCTGTTTTATCGTTTAAATGTGATTCCAATACATGTCCCGGATTTGATTCATCGTAAATCAGATATCCCACTCTTGATTGATTTTTTTCTGGATAAATTTCAACGGGGTAAAAAACGGGAAATTCACGGATTTTCCAGCCAGGCAATGGACGCCCTTCTCTCTCATGACTGGCCGGGTAATGTCAGAGAACTTGAAAACATGATAAAGCGCATGATCATCCTTTGTGAAAATCCCATCGTGACACTGGAAGATCTGCCGGAGTATTTTCAAGAAATATCTCCCTTACCTCCAATATCCACTGAACAACCCCTTCTTCATAAGGGCATAACCCTTGCCGATGCAGTGAAAGACTATGAGAACAGCCTGATCCTCAGCGCCCTGGAAAAAAGTGACGGGGTTAAGGCAAAGGCGGCAAGATTGCTGAATATCAAACGAACCACCCTGGTGGAAAAAATAAAAAAAAATAAGATGCTTGACACCGAATCCTGAGCCATCCCCATCGTGGCCGATGAGAGCTGCCAATGTTGTGATCAGGCCCGAATTTTGAAAAATTGGGAATTATGGATCGTGTTTTTATCAATCAAAATAAATACCAGAATACTGCGGGGGCTTCCGGGAATTTTTGTCATGGTTTTTCTCCTGATATTAACTCAGGAAAAAGCTTTTCCCGCCCCTGGAACCCCTGGAGTCAAGGTGAGTGCATCGGAAAAAACACTCACCATTTTCAATCATGGTACCCCCATAATCCTGTCTGTTCCACCTGTAAAATCTAAAACAGATACCATAATCAGAGTCACCGGATTCAAAAATACTGATCATCTGGAAATAATCCCCCTGAATGATCCTGTCAGGCTTCTGATAGATATGTTTATTTCCGTACCTGGCTTTAGAACGGTTACCTTGCCTGTGAACACCACTGATGTGATATCGTTGCGGGTGGGACATCATCCTGAGAAAATCAGGGTGGTTCTGGAAATTTCAGGATCGGTTATTCCAGAGACAAAAACGGTTTATAAACCCAATGGTTTCATCCTCACTGTCAAGTCCCCGGGACTGCCTGGGGAACGTATAAATACAAAATCGGAAAATTCCGGTCCAGGTGCATCAAAAACACCCCCGGATACACTGAATGCTGCCCCTGGCATCCCTGTTGAATCTTCCTTATTTTCCCCTGTTGTCAAAGCCAATACCCGTGCCTCACTGCCCAGTAATTTGAGAACAGATAAAAATCAGAAGTCTCTTTTCCATGTGCCTGAATCTGACCTTGGGCCTGGTGCCGCCCTCTTTGCCCGGGGAGTTGAGCATTATTACGCAGATGAGTGGGATGCAGCCATATCCCAGCTGGAGACCCTGATCGGCCAATACCCTGGAAATCCCTACATGCAAAGGGCACAATTTCTGGTGCCCATACTTTATGAAAAAAAATATGCAGGCACACTGGAAGTTCATTTCCGGGAACTCACCGACCGATATCGGGATGTACTCAGCCGTTTTCCCGATTCACCATTTGCTGCAGATGTCATGTTGCGGATGGGAAAATTATATCATCAAATGAAAAATTATGCAGAAGCCCAGGGATATTATCACCTGGCCTTGAACAGCAGTCCGCCGTCATCATCTGTTGCACTGCAGGCAAAATTATACACAGCAAGAATTTTTCATTTGAAAAATAAAGAGCAGAAGGCAGTGCGGCTTCTGCAATCGGTGATTGATACCGCCGTGGATACTGACTTGAAAGGCCAGGCAATGATGGAGCTTGCCAAAATTTTTTATGACCAGGATGCATTTCAAAAATCCCTTGATATGCTTTTAAAGCTTCTGGCAATGGATAATGATGCCGTATACCGGTTGCCGGATTTTTCCCTTTATATGGGCAATAACCATTTTCAACTGGGGCACAATTTACAGGCCAGGAATCAGTTATTTCAATATTATAACAGCGCCCCTGACAGTGAAGAAAATCATCTGGTTCTGGCACGCATTGGAGATACGTATTTAAGGGATGGGCGTGTCCAGGATGCAGTGAAACTTTTCCTGCTTGTATGTAAACGATATCCGGGAAGCCGAGGTGCCAATATCAGCTGGATTCGCCTTGCAGAACAACAGGAAGCAAACCCGGAAGTCGCCTCCCTGATTCCATTGTCCTCCCGTCAGATTTATGAAAAGGTCCATGGGTTTTTCATGGAAAAAGATCAAAGAGATCCCATTGCCATGCTTGCCATGTTAAAGCTCGGGGTGATGTATCATAAAGAAAAAGAATATGAACAGAGTCTTAGATCTCTGAAAAAATTTTTTGGTTATAATCCCCAGGGAGCCTTGCGGGAAAATGGCACCTATGCACTGCAAAAAACTCTGGAATCCATGCTGATTAAGGAAAAAGACAGGGCAAACCCCGGTCAGATTATTGCCATATATGAACAGGAAAAGGATTTGATTCATCAGTTGTTTTTTACTGAACCCATTTTTTTTGTGGTGGCCCGGGCTTACCTTGATCTGGGGTTGCAGGAAAAAAGTGAGGCAGTATTTCAACGTATGGATGCATTGTTGCCTGATTCCGAAAAGCCTGAAGATCTGCTCTATTTTGTGGGTCGCCGGGCGTATCATGATCGGGACATGGACAGGGCCCGGGATCGGCTGACCCTGCTCTTAAAAAAATATCCCGGAGGCAGGTATGCCGGAGATGCAACTGTATTGATGGCTGAATATTTTTTCAAACAAAATGCATACCCGAGGGCCATGGATCTGTTTGATGCGGCATTGAAATACGATCTGTCCCGTTGCCAACGGACCAAACTTCTGGTGCACCTGGCAGAGGCGGCGCTTAAAACCAATGAACGGAAAAGAGCAATGGTGGCTGTGATGGAAGCCCAAGAAAACCATGGCAGTTGTGATGATGTGTCCGGATACCTGGGAGATGAGATAGGTGATCTTTTTTTTGAGCTGGGAGCAACGGATAAAGCCATGGCCGTCTTTAACCGGCTTGTGGAGATGGATCAGATCCAGGTAGAAAAAATCGCTCTTAGATATAAGATTGCCCATTGCCTGGAACGATTGGGACGCAATCAGGAAAGCCTTGCCCTTTATGAAGCGGTGGCAGAAATGGATGATCCCTTCTGGGCCAATCTGGCCAGAGAGAAGATTGCTGCATCTAAATTTGCTGATGAAATCCCCGCACAGAACAAGGATATGAAAGATTAAATGCGTAAAAAAAAAATAGTGGTATTTGAACCAGATGCTGATGACCAATATCACATGGCCGATGTGCTTGAAAAATTACACCATGAGGTGACATTGCTGAAGGATCGGGAACATGCGTTTTGCCAGATAACTGAAAAACACTGTGATCTTGTGCTTATTGGTGCCGATGCCACCCTTGCGCTGGCCCTGGACATGTTAAAAAAAATAAAAAATGCCTGTCCCCATCTTCCCGTTATTATCGCCGCATCCGGAGCCACTGCCCGGGATGCAGTGTCTGCCATGAAGTCTGGTGCTGATGATTTTTTCATAAAACCCCTGAATGCCGAGATGATGGAAAATGTTTCCTGGCCCCTGAATGTATCCCAGGACTTTGAGTATCCATCCACGGACACCGATCCCTTTGCCATTATCACCCGGGATACTGGTATGGAGTATATTTTGCGGGCTGTGGGAAAGGTGGCAGACAGCCGGGCATCCGTGTTGATTCAAGGTGCTTCCGGAACGGGAAAGGAACTTGTGGCAAGATATATCCACAATCACAGTCAGCGACGGGATAAGCCCTTTGTGGCCATAAATTGTGCGGCATTGCCGGAAACATTGCTTGAAAGTGAATTGTTCGGCCATGAAAAAGGTACATTTACCGGTGCGCTGACACGTAAAAAAGGCCGATTTGAACAGGCCCATGGGGGGACACTGCTCCTTGATGAGATTGGTGAAATGGATTATTCCCTTCAGGCCAAATTGTTGCGGGTGCTGCAGGAACGCATGGTGGATCGCATTGGCGGGGCCGCACCGGTGCCCGTTGATGTGAGGATTCTTGCCACCACCAACGCAGATCTTGAAAAAATGACCAGAAGTGGCCGCTTTCGGGAAGATCTGTATTATAGATTGAACGTGGTCCCCCTGAAATTACCGCTCCTGGAGGAACGCCGTGATGATATTGCGCTGCTGGCAGATTATTTTGTAAAAAAATACAATGAAATTGACGGAAAAGATGTCAAGGGATTGACACCAGCGTCGGTGGAATTGTTGATGAACCGGTCATGGCCCGGCAATGTCAGGGAGCTTGAAAATGTCATTGAACGGGCCGTTCTTATGGCCGAAGGCAGTTTGCTTGAAGTGGAAGATTTTTCCTCGGCAGGCCTTCAGCGTTATGCCGGATATGCTCCCCCTCCCACCTTTATGCCTGTGGTTTCATTGAAAGAAATGGAAGAAAAGATTATTTTTCAGACCCTTAATCATACCAATGATAACCGAACCCATGCCGCAAAAATTCTGGGTATCAGCGTTCGCACCCTGCGAAACAAACTCAATGAATATAAAGAAAAAATGAACGTCCAATAAGCTTCGGAACAACATTTGCATAATATTTTTTCAACGCCGAAAACCCAATGTGGAGTAGGCTCTGAAATATGCACACGGGAGAAAAAATATGATGCCGAATCGAATGCTGTTTGATCATTCATTTCAAGCTCTTGAAAAAGCGGTGGGAATTTCCCAGCAGAGACATGGATTAATTGCAAATAATATAAGTAATCTTGATACCCCCGGGTTCAAGGGTCGGGATATTGATTTTAAATCTGCTTTAGAAAACGCCATTTCCTCGGACATGGATAATATCACCCTTTTTGAAACCCATGGAAACCACATGGACGGCCCGTCTCCTGGGGAAATATCTGTGGATTCATTTGAAGAAGAAGGTGCGTTTGACGGCCTTAACTGGGTGGATATGGACAACGAGATGAAAAAATTAACGGAAAACAAGCTGGTATATCGCACGGCCGTAGAAGCGATGCTTAGGAAAATAACCATAATAAAAAATGTGATAAAAGAGGGAGGGCGTTAAAATGAATTTTTTAAAATCCTTTGATATCAGTTTTTCAGGACTCTCCGCCCAACGTCAAAGAATAGATATTATCAGTAATAATCTTGCCAATATTGAAACCACCCGCACAGAAGAAGGTGGTCCCTATCGTCGCAAGATGGTTGTCATGCGTCCTGGGGATAATACCATGGATTTTTCAAGCACCCTTGATAATGCCCTTGGGGGAGTTGAAATTGACGAGATTGTGGAGGATACCACCCCGTTTGAGCAGCAGTATGCCCCGGCTCACCCCGATGCCAATGAAGATGGTTATGTATTAAAGCCCAATGTGAGTCTCTTGGTGGAAAATGCGAATATGCTCATGGCTAAAAGATCCTTTGAAGCCAATATCGCGGCGGTGAAGGCTGTCAGAGAAATGACACTTAAAGCCCTTGAAATAGGTAGGTAATCCATGAATAATATCAGTATTGGTGGTGTCTATAAGCCATCCCTTAATGCGGTTTCCCAGGCGGATAAAAAGCAGGCAGGTTCATTTGGTGAGGTCATGAAAACCGCCATGGCCAATGTTGATGGCATGGGGAAAAATGCCGATAACGCCATCGTGAGCATGCTCCAGGGTAAGGCAGATGTTCCGGCAACTATGATTGAACTTCAAAAATTTGACATCTCCATGCAGCTGTTTCTTTCCATGCGAAATAAGGCCATTGAAGCCTACAAAGAAGTCAGCCGCATGCAGTTTTAGTAAGAAAAGGAAACCCGCAGAATGAACAGTTCTTTTGCGCACTTTATGAAATTTGTCGGTTCATTGCCGCTTTCCAAAAAAATAAGTATCTCCCTGGTGGTTCTGTTGATTATTGCCGGTTTTGGTGTGATGTTTTACCTGGGTAACCAGGAGAACTACCAACTTCTTTACAACAATTTGTCTCCCAAGGACGGTGGTGCTATTGTTGCCAAATTAAAGGAAAAAAATATTCCTTACCGTATTGAGGGAGGAGGAGGCACCATTCTTGTGCCCGGAAACAAAGTATATGAATTGCGCCTGTCTCTGGCCGGTGAAGGACTTCCCGGGGGGGGCACCGTGGGCTTTGAACTCTTTGATAATCCTGATTTCAGAACCACCAATTTTGTACAGGAGTTGAACTACAGGCGTGCCCTGCAAGGCGAACTTGCAAGAACCATCATGAATTTTAAAGAGGTGAAAAAGGCCTCAGTTTTTCTGGCAATTCCCAAGGAGTCCCTTTTTATTGAAGATGAGAAACAAACCTCTGCATCCATACAGCTGGACCTGGAAGGCCCTCTGTCCCAGGCCAGGGTGGAAGCCATTGTCCGTCTGGTGGCAAATGCCGTGGAAGGGCTTGACAGCAGCCGGGTCAGCGTCGTTGATACCAAGGGACGGGTGATTTTTCGGGGAAATGCAGGAGATGACAATATGGGTTCCGGCCTGGGGGACAGCATGCTGGACTATAAAAAGAACATCGAAAAAAAAATTACCCATAATATCCAGACTATGCTGGAAGAAATCGTTGGCCCAGGAAAGGCCATTGTCCGGGTAAGTGCAGAGATTAATACCGCAGAAGTGGTGATCAACGAAGAAGAATACGATCCAACTGTGGTGGTGGTCAGAAGCAATAAAATGCAGGAAGAAACCATTGGTGGCGGCCAGGTTGCCCGGCAGCAGACCGAGGAAAATATTTTTGCCCAGCGGGCAGGCGTTGTTCCACCGGAATCCGGTGCACAAAAGACAAAAACAAGTAAAAATGCCACCACCAATTACGAGATCAATAAAATAAGTCGAAAAACGGTGCGCCCAGCCGGGGGAATAAAGAGGCTTTCTGTGGCTGCGGTGGTGGATGGGGTGTATAAATCGGAAACCCTGAAAGATGGATCGGTGGTGTCAAAATATATTCCCCGGGACAAGGCAGCTCTGCAGAGCTTTGAAAAACTGGTAAGAAACGCCATGGGCTATGATGAAAACAGGGAAGATCAGGTGTCAGTTCAATCGGTTCCTTTTTCTGCATCTGTGGCAATGGCAATGCCTGATCCATTTGTGGCTGATAAACTTACGCCCATGGTGTTTATGGAAAACTATGGCAAAATGATTTTTAATTTGTTCTTAATTGTGGCCGCATTTTTCCTTGTGGTGAGACCCTTGCTCAAGAGCGTCAAGGGAATCCAGCCGGAAGTTGCTAAAGAAACAGCAGAGGCTCTGCCCCCCGGGCAGGACATTAAACAGATTTCTGAACCGGAAAATGTTAATCCCCGTCAGCGGGTTATTGAACTGAGCAATAAGGAACCGGAAAGAGCTGCTGCTGTTATTTTAAGCTGGATCGCCGGAGAAGCATGATGTTGAGCAAGGAAAAAAATTCCCACTGATGTGAATACAACACAGAAAAAATTTCCACTTTAAAGAACGGGTGCATTCCCATTTTTTCGGTTCGGTGCTTAATCAAAGAGGGGTCAGGCTTTCGTTCTTGGCATTATCGTTGGTTTTGGCGTTTGTACAGGCTATGAAAAGATAACGCCAATAACACAAGCCTGACCCTGCTGGTCCCACCAAACTATGACAAATAAGCTATTGTGACTAAGGCAGAAAAATGGGAATGTGCCCGCTGGTTGACCCCTTTCCAGATGGCCGGAATCGGCATTTTTGACACGCTATTTCCGGAAAATAATGAATTTTTTTAGTTTTGTAATTGTTTATTAAAAAACAGGTATGCCTTTTGCATTGAATTGTTTCAGTGCAGGGGAGAATCAAGGTCTGCAGGTATCGACTCAAATATATGAGAACAGGAAAAATAAATGACAATGAAATCGGTGCTGCTCAATAAAAATTTTTTATTATCCGGTGATTCGTTGCCCTCCCGTGGTGGTACATCTGCATCCTTTGCCCAGAAAGGAATCAGTTTTTTTTCCATGATTCGAGATGTGGTTCAGCATGAAAACGGGCGTTTGGCTGCCCGGCTACCCGGGGGGCAAGCCACATCCTCTTTAACACCTGAAACGGGTCAAAACAATGGGGCTGAGTCTGTGAATTCCCCCATTGAAAGTGTGCGAAGGGCCTTTCTGGCCAAAGGAATTCCCCTTGATCAAGTGGTGCTGGATCAAAAAGATTTTGAATCCTTAAGGTCCATTCTTGATAAACTTGATTTCCCCCGGGCCTCCATTGACACTTTTTTTCAGCAGATGGTGCAAGATAACCCTGAAAGAAAGACGACATTGTCTGATTTTTTTGAAGATTTCAGCAAATTTGAAAACGATATGAAATCCGCGTCTTCTTCCCGCTCAGGAGATGTACAAAGCCTTTCCCTGGATAAATCGCTGGTTCCCCACATTGAATCGGCCCTGAGGGAGCTTGGGGTGACTCCTGAGACTCTGGATTCACTGCTGCCTTCGGTGAGTGATGGTAACGGCAATGTGGATTTAAAAAAACTTACCCATCAATTAAAAGAAATACAAGCATCTCCTGCCTCATCGGATGCCGCTGGAACCATCAAGGATCATGATTCGGTACTGAGTCCTCGATTGCTTGAAGCCATGGAATCAATGGAATTACCGACGCCCCGTCAATCCATTGGTGTGCCGTTTTCCCTGGATAATCTCATAGGTGTCATGGAGACAAAAATTAAAAGTGTCTCTGTGGATTCCAAGAAATCTGATGTACAAGATGCCACTGTTATGGATGAAGTTTCTGAAATTTCAGAAAAACAGTCGATGGACAATGGACAGGTGGAGAGTTTTTTTGCATTTGCCGAAGCCATGATGGTTCGCCAGCATTTTGAATCGCGACGAAATTTCCAGGAATCTGGGGTTGGGGGGGGACGAAATTCGATGAATGATTCGGTGCCCTTCTCCGAAGCTGGTTTAAGCCTTTCAGATCAAACCGGGCAGGCTGGAAATACGCCTGATTTTCAGTTGGGAAGGGACGATTTTCAGTCCATACTCCGCACAGGGGCATCTGATAGTTCATCAACGATTCAGTTCTCCCAGGCGGGCTCCGGCCAGATCTCTGCTGGTAAAGATGGCATGGCAGATCTTGGACTCAGAATTGATTCCCAGGTGCTTGACGGTTTACGTATAGTTGATGGAGTCGCTGCTGTTTTCAAGAATATAGCCCCTCCGGTATCCCAGCCCCCCGGCAGTATGGCCCAGGCAGAACTTCATGCAGACAAATTTCCCAGATCTTCATTCACGGCTGACTCTGCGTCCCAGGACGTTTCAACGGTTATCCAGTCCCTTCCCAAAGGTTCAATTGAAATTCCCAGGGAAAATCTGGCAAGTACAATCGATGCCAAGGTAATGGAAACGGCAATTCCCGACCAGACTTCAGATAGTCAGGATGTGTTGCGGGGGGTGAAAGGAAATAAATACAGTTTGGAAAATCGCTCTTCTTTACCATGGAATAAAGTTGATGGGGGGGCAGGAGGAGGCATGGGACCCCAGATGATTGCAGGGTTAAATGGTTCCCCACAGAATGGAAACAGCGGTGTTTCAAAGGAAATTGATCTGTTAATTGATGATATTCTATCCGGTACTGTAAATTCAAAAGAAAAGGTAATTTTAAGTATTGACAAAAGTGTTACACCTGGGACCTCAGGAGGTTCTGAGCGATTTTCGATGGTGAGTCAGACAAATGCATCCACTGCAAATTCCCTTTCCCAGAAAGACGATAGCCCTGTTCCCCGTTTTCCTCCCCATGTGGTTGAAACGGTTGGCAAGGAAATTGCGACATTTCTTCAACGGGGGGATCGCATTTTAAAACTTCAATTGAAACCTGCTGAACTGGGAACGGTGAACATCGAGATGGATACCAAGGAAAATGTGGTTAAACTGTCCATCGTGGCTGAAACCAGTTCTGCCAGAGAGTTGTTTCTATCTAACCACAATGAACTCAGACGGGTTTTGGAAGGGCACGGGATCAGGCTGGAAAATTTGGATGTACAGATGAATGATACTTCTGGTCAATCCATGTCCAATGGGAACCATCAATCCGCCCGTCAGCAAGATCAGCGATGGGGAAGCCGTTTTAGCCGCATGGGCACCGAGGTGGATGACGGGGATACCATTTTGCCCATGGGGCAGGAAAAGGAATCCCTGCTGGATCTGTTGGTATAAACAAATAGATAAGGAATAAATTATGTATATTGATACCCTTGGCACTACATATCCAACGGCATCTTCAGAAACCAGTTCCGGGGATGCTTTGGGTAAAGATGCTTTTTTGACGCTCCTTGTGGCCCAGATGGAAAATCAGGACCCCTTAAATCCCATGGAGGGCACTGAATTTACAGCTCAGCTTGCCCAGTACAGCAGTCTGGAGCAATTGTATAATGTAAATGACAATTTGGAGTCAATCAATGATGGGCAAAGCGGAATGTCCAGTTATTATGCCCTTGATTTCATGGGCAAAGAAATCTACGTCGACGGCGATGCGCTTTCCCTGAAACAGGGGACTGAGGTGTCCGGTGGATTTTCCATTGATGAGGCTGGAAATTGCACGGTTCGTATTCTGGATAGCAGCGGGCAGCAGGTAAAGAGCATTTCCATGGGAGATCTTGATGTCGGTACCCATGGTTTTGACTGGGATGGTCTGGATGAAAATGGAAATACACTGTCAGGTGGCGACTATACATTTGAAGTCACTGCCGTGGGAGATGATGGAAAATCCCTTTCAGTTGAAACATATACCATGGGAATGGTGGATCGTGTGAGCCTGGAGGGGGATACGCCCATGCTTTATGTGGGTAATATGGCCGTGGCTGTTTCTGATGTCAAGGATATTCGCCTGTCCCAGGAAAGTTAAACAAAATTTAAATAGCCCGTGCTGTAGAGAAGATAAGTATTTACGCCCCATGATCAAAACATGGAATGATATATATGACTTGCCAGTCATAACTTCTACAGTTATGCCACCACATAATATGATTCTTTAAGATTGAAATGAACACAGGTGGTATGAAAAATGAGAACTTAAGACTTGTGAGTATATAACATTAATGGCAGTAACTACCTGCCATAACGAATATTTAAATTCTGATTATTTCAGATATCTGGACTGAATTTTATATAAAAGATTAAACATTAAATTTAATTTCGTATCGATTTCCTGATATATTCCGGAGAAGGAGTATATAACAAACTGGGAATCGCCGGGAGAATGACACAGGAGAAATAAATATGGCCTTATCAAGCGCACTTTTTGCTGGCAGCAGCGGGTTAAGTTCATTGGGTGATACCATGCAGATTATCGGTGACAACATCGCCAATGTGAATACCATAGGATTTAAAAGCAGTAAGGCGGATTTTCAGGATTTGCTTAGTCAATCCCTGTCCACAATGAACGGTTCCACACAGGTGGGCAGCGGCAGTGCCATTGGTGATGTATCTGCCTCCTTTGAACAGGGTTCCTTTGAAACCACCGGAAATGCCGCAGACCTTGCCATTGGTGGAGATGGCTTTTTTGTTTTAAGGGAAACCAATGGGCAAGGTAACTATTATTCCAGAGCGGGTAATTTTGGTTTTGATGAAGACGGGTATATGGCCAACCCCGATGGATATATTGTTCAGGGCTGGGCACTTGATTCGGCAACAGGAAATGATGTGGGATCCATCACAGATATCCATTTAAACTCTTTTACTTCGAATCCTAAAGAGTCCAGTGGAATTCAGGTCATTGCCAATCTCAATTCCCAGGGAATTGACAATTCATTGGTGGCGGTTGCCGGTTCTACTGATCTTACCGCAGCATGGGACGGAACAGCTGACCCACCAATGATAGATGGTGCTTATGAATATCAGACTACTATAGAGGTTTACGATTCCCTTGGAAGCATCCATGACATCACAATTTATTTTGATAAAACTGCAAATAATTCCGAGTATGAGTATATTATCACCTGCAATCCAGCTGAAGATAAAAGAACGGGCCTGACACCTCCCGATTCAAATGCTGGCCTACTGGGAAAGGGAACCATTTCCTTTGAACCTGCATCGGGAGTTATCACCGCTATTACTATGGACCAGATAGACGGCGCTGGGACCGTTACTTCCATGAGTACAGACCCCACAAGTGCAGATTATGGCTTGAGTAACGGCACATTTACTTTTACATCAGACTTCCTGGGTAGTACTGGAAGTGAAATGGACATCGCCCTTGATTTTGGTTCTACCTATGATCAAACCTCTTCCAGTTGGGTAAATGATGCCTTAAGTACAACCCAGTTCGCCGTGGCCTCCAACACCACCTATAAGACCAGTGATGGCTATGCCGCAGGTGAACTTCAGGATATCAATGTGGACGAAGAGGGCATTATAACCGGAACATACTCAAATGGGCAGATAATTCCATTATACCGGGTTGCCCTGGCAGATTTCCAGAATGAGGACGGGCTTATTAAAGAAGGCGGGAATCTGTTCAGCGCCACCCCTGCAAGTGGCAGTGCCATCACCAATAAACCCGGAACCAACGGGCTTGGCAGCATTGCTTCGGGATCCCTTGAGCAGTCAAATGTGGACATCGCCGATGAGTTTGTAAAAATGATCACCACCCAACGGGGATATCAGGCCAACTCAAAAATTATTACCACGGTTGATACCATGTTGTCAGAACTCATGAATCTTAAACGTTAAACGGTCAACAGGTCCTGAGCTGAAGACTCAGGGACGTCTTGGTAGTTTTTTATAAAAAAGGGCAGATGTCAAGATATTGACAACTGCTCTTCTGCTTTTGATGATCAGGCTTGCTCATAAGCTGGGCCAATGGGGTCAAATTTTATGTTTTTTACAACCACCTGTTTTTTCTCTTTATAAATTTTCCCATTTTAAGAAAAAGCATTCAGCTAAATTTAACTAAGCAATTGCTTTCTGAGAGATTTAATGGCATAAAGTTTGCTGTCAGGATAAATGCCGTTGTGTTATATTATTTCACTTATCTTCTGTCAATATGGCACATAATTATAGTAGCTCATTGATGATATTAAAGGAGAGATTATGGATATTGCCACCCTTCTTGGCATTATTTCATCATTTGGACTGGTATTGGTAGCAATATTTATGGGAAGCGGGCTGGGCCTTTTTATAAATGCGCCCTCCTTAATGATTGTTGTGGGGGGCACCATCGGAACCACAATGATCAATTATCCCCTGAAGGATGTCATCGGAGTTATCGGTGTTGCCAAGAATGCGATCTTTACCCAGAAATCCGATACCGATGTTTTGATTCAACGCCTGATGGCCTTTTCCGCCAAGTCCAGAAAAGAGGGAATACTGGCCCTGGAAGCTGAAATCAAAGATGTGGATGATGAATTCTTGTCAAAGGGGGTACAGCTTTCCATTGATGGACTTGAGCCTGCTGAAATAAGCAATCTTCTTGAAATTGAAATGGATTTTATCCGGAGTCGCCATCAGCTGGGAGCAGAGGTGTTTACCACCATGGGAACCTATGCTCCGGCCATGGGAATGATCGGTACACTCATCGGGCTTGTGCAGATGCTTCAGAGCATGGATGATCCAAGCTCCATCGGCCCTGCCATGGCCGTTGCTCTGCTCACCACTTTTTATGGATCTGTCATGGCCAATATCATCTGTATGCCCATTGCCGGTAAATTGAGGACCCGGAGCAAGGAAGAAATGTTAACCAAGGAGATGACCTTGACCGGTGTTATATCCCTTTCCAACGGAGACAACCCCCGCATCCTTGAACAGAAACTCAATGCCTTTGTGGCTCCCAAACAGCGGGCGGTGGCTTCATGACAAAAAAGAAAAAAGAAGAAGAAAAGGGACCCGTTGATCTGGGTCCTGTGATGACTGTGAGTCTGTTTCTAATTCTTTTGACCTTTTTTATCATGTTAAATTCCATTGCTGTGGTGGATGAACGCCGGGTACGTGCCAGCCTGGGTTCTATTCTGGGGGCCTTTGGCAGTTTTACCGGGGGGTATTCCGTATCCAAAACAGGGGAGTCTGTTACCACTCCCACAGCACCCATGACAGAAGTGGAAATTGATTTTAATCAGGTTTTGACCCTTGAAGACAAGGTTGTGGCAGAACATGTCAGCATTACTCCCATGGCAGATAAAGAGGTGATTACCATCAACAGCGGATTTCTTTTTGAGCCTGATTCCATGGCCATAAACCCAGCCTGTCAGATTCTTTTAAATCGTCTTTGCGGGGCGGTTCGGGACGGGACCTATACCATTGAAATTGTCGGACACACCGGTGCAAGTCTGGCCGGTAAAAGTACCCAGAAAACCAACTGGGAAATTTCTGCACACATGGCCATGGCGGTGTACGATTATTTTAGATTGAATGGAAAGATTGATCCCGGACGTCTGGAACGCTTTGGGGCTGCCGGTCATCGCCCGGTGGTTTCCAATTCCACCCAATTATCCCGGGCCCAGAATAAACGAGTGGAAATAATTCTTTACAACAAAATCCCTGAGGTGATCCAGCGCATCTTCAAGAAAAAACCGTCCAACATTTTCACCCTTGACACCTTTGATTTCAGGATATTTGACTGATGGGACGGGGACGAAATAAGGGTGATGAGGGGCCTGGGCCAGATACACAGGGGTGGTTGACCACATTTGCAGATCTTGTCATGCTGCTTCTAACTTTTTTTGTGCTGTTGTTGACCATGTCCTCCATGGATACCAAGGCTTTAAGGGAATCCTTTTCCCAGTTTCATGGGGCACCGGGAGTCCTGGAGCTGGGGAGTCAGCAGAGTGTCAGTGCCCTGGCTGAATTTGTAAAAAAATATGCAGCCAGTGAACATTTGATGGTGGTGGACCATGATTTGATGCGAAAGATGCTGCTGCCTAACTGGGATACCCAGACGGACAACTCAAAAAAAAATCTGGATATCTTAGATGAGTTGATCAGCATACAAGATGATAATATAGGTATTTCAGTCTCCTTCCACGGTGAGATGTTTTTTTATCCGGGAAGGGCTGAAATAAAACCGGAAATGTTGCCCTTTCTTGACACCCTTGCCGAGGCCATAGAGTCCAGCAGCAATGAAATTGATATTGTGGGGCACACCGACAATGTTCCCAGCCATGGAGGTGGCCATGATTTCAATCGAACGCTTTCATTGAAAAGAGCCATTGCCGTTCTTGATTATTTTGTGGATATAAAGCATATTTCCCCGGATAGATTTGCCGTGGGAGGGTACGGAGAATCGAGGCCCTTAGTTCCCAATAATACTCCGGAGAACCGGATGAAAAATCGAAGGGTTGACATTATTTTTAAATATCTATGATACGATGATCTTTTTTTGAACACTTTATCATTGCATTAAATTACAGCATATTGAGGAGATATTTATGGCAGAAGCGGCATCCGAGGAAAAATCATCGTCCGGTGGTTCCATGCTTAAAATTATTATCATCGTTGTACTGCTCCTTGTGGCAGGTGGTGGGGGATTTGTGGGCTGGACACTTATGAACCGGGGAGAAGAGCCCTCTAAAGAAGCGGCTGAGCCCCCTCCGCCTCAATTTAACGTGAATGCAACCCCCATAACCTATAATCTGGATACATACATTGTCAATCTCATGGGAAAGACCGGCATGAGTAAAAAGTATTTAAAAGTGGGCATCATGCTGGGAATTGGGTCTGAAGAACAAAAAACCGGCATTGATCAGTACAAGCCTCTTATTAATGATTCGGTGTTGATATTGTTGTCCAGTAAAACATATAATGAACTGGGAACAGTGGAGGGGAAAATTCAATTGAAACAGGAACTCATCATGAGGATGAATCAGGTGATGGGTGCCCCCATGGTGAAAAAAATTTATTTTACGGAATTTGTGGTGCAATAGCAGGGTAGGTCATGGCAAATGTTTTATCACAGGATGAAGTAGATTCCCTTCTGGGAGGAATTGATGCGGGCAGTGTTGCCACAGAAACAGATGTGCCCGATGACACAGACGAGGTTGTTGCCTATAATTTTGCCTCGGAATCAGGACCGTTAAACCTGCCCACCTTTCAGGTCATCAATGAACGCCTGACCGGTTTTTTACGAGAGAAACTGTCCCTTTTGACCAACAAAAACATAGACGTCAAGCTGGTTTCCAATGAGCTTATCCGATTTAATGAATTCTGCCGCTCACTTCCCCTGCCTGCAAGTATTAATGTCTTTAAGATTGATCCCCTGCGGGGTTCAGCCCTTTTGGTTCTTGAAGGACGGCTTGTTTTTTCATTTGTTGAGATTTTTTTTGGTGGAAAGGGCCTGAATCCCTGGAAGCTTGAAGGCAGGGCCTTTACCCCCATTGAATCCAGAATCATTGAAAAGATATCCCGTATTATTCTGGATGAATTGCAGGCGGTGTGGGCAGATATCCATGATGTGAAGATGGTTTTTTCCCATTCGGAAATTGATCCTCAGTTTACCCAGATAACCCAGCCTGAAGACATGGTCATTGCCACCCGTTTTTCCTTGGCACTTCCCAACACCTCTGGAACCATTTTTTTCTGTATTCCCTATTCCACCATTGAACCCCTCAAGGAAAAGTTCAAGCAAAAATCGGGTTATGAATCCATGGAAATTGATAAGGTGTGGCAGGCTGCTCTGTTGCAGAAAATTCAGAAGGTGGCTCTGGATGTCAGCTGTATCCTTGGCACTGCACGGATCAATGCAGGAGAGTTACTGGAATTGAACACAGAGGATGTCATCATGCTGGACCAGAAAACTGCTGATCCCGTTGTGATAAAGGTGGAAAATGTACCTAAGTTCAAAGGCTTCCCAGGTGCTTATAATAATAATAAAGCTGTACGTATATGTGAAAAGATTCAAAAGGAGTAGCGGGTTATGGCCCAGGAAGAAAATATACAAGCCAATCCTGACGACGGGCAGGGAACGGATGTAAAACCCAGGGAAAAAAATGATCTTGACTTGATTCTGGATATTCCCCTTGAGTTATCAGTGGAATTGGGACGGACAAAAATGCTCGTGAACAACCTGCTCCAGCTGGGACAGGGTTCCATCATTGATTTAAATAAACCAGCCGGTGAAACCCTCGATATCTGCGTTAATGGAAAACTGGTGGCCAGGGGTGAAGTGGTTGTGGTGGATGAAAAATATGGTATTCGTGTCACCGACATTGCAAGTCCCCTTGAGCGGGTAAAATCATTGAGCTGAAACAGTACCGGGGGAGCGATGGACAATGTTCCAGACATCAGTCTTATGGGCACCGTAATAAAGACAATGGCCATGCTTGCCCTGGTTCTTGCCTGCCTGTTTTTTGTACTTTATATCATGCGCAGGTTTATGGGGGGGGGCACTGGAAAACAGGGTGAACTGGATATAAAACGCCTGGGAACATTCTACCTTTCACCCAAGGAGAGAATTGAAGTGGTTGAAATATCCGGAGAACGCATTGTGCTGGGCGTTGCACCGGGATCGATCAACTACATTACCACCCTCAAGGATATAAATGAAAACAGTCCTGAATGATAAATCCATATGTGGGAAATATCCACAACATCACTGGTGGAAAACGGGGCTTGTCTTCCTGCTGCTCTTCCTGATAGTCTCCAGGGCCATGGCGGCGGATTTTCTTTTTCCATCGGTGCAGCTGGGGGTGGAAAAAAGCGGTGATCCCGAAGATGTCTCCATTCTTCTTCAAACGATTTTCCTTTTAACCGTTCTGACCCTGGCCCCCTCCATTCTGGTGCTGATGACCTCTTTTACCCGCCTTGTGATTGTCCTTGCCTTTTTGAGACAGGCCCTGGGCACCCAGCAGACCCCGTCCAACCAGATCATCGCAGGCCTTGCCCTTTTTCTGACCATTTTTATCATGATGCCCGTGGGGCAGAAAATAAATAATACCGCCCTGCAACCTTACCTCAATGAAGAAATATCCCAGAAACGGGCCATGGATAATGCCATGCAACCCATTCGGCAGTTCATGTTCAAGCAGACCCGGGAAAAGGATCTGGCCCTTTTTGTACGGTTATCTGAAAATCCAAAACCGGCTGACCGGGAAGCGATTTCCCTGTTTGTGCTTATCCCGGCCTTTGTGATCAGTGAATTAAAAACCGCTTTTATCATCGGTTTTGTCTTATTTGTTCCTTTTTTGATTATTGACATGGTGGTGGCAAGTGTTCTGCTCAGCATGGGTATGATGATGCTTCCGCCGGTGATGATATCTCTGCCGTTCAAGCTTATGCTGTTTGTGCTGGTGGATGGCTGGAATCTCATTGTCAGTTCACTGGTTAACAGCTTTACCTCCGGGTGAATCATCGTGCAAGGAGAAAAATCATGACCCCTGAGTTTGTGGTGGGCTTTGCACAGGAAGCCATCAAGGTGACCATACTGGTATCTTTACCGTTGTTAATCATGGGGCTTTTGGTGGGGCTTGTGGTCAGTGTTTTTCAGGCAGTGACCCAGATAAATGAAATGACGCTTACCTTTGTTCCTAAAATTCTGGTGGTGCTTGTGGGATTAATTTTTATGGCACCCTGGATGCTGGAGCAGATCATGAGCTTCACCATTACCGTGATTGAACAGATTCCGACCTATATCAGGTAACAGATGGTATACCATGCCCTTTGATATACAGACCATTGAGCGCTTTTTTCTTGTACTGATACGATTAAGTGTTTTGATCTTCATGCTTCCCTTTTTTAATTCCCGAATATTTCCAGCCATGATCAAGACGGGCCTTGCATTTTTATTTTCCATTACCCTTTTTCCTGTGGTAACCATGGACCTTGCGGGTTTTCCTGAAACCCTGCTGGAACTTGCAGGCATCGTTGTTGTGGAATTCACCATTGGATTGATTCTGGGGCTGCTGGTCCAGCTTGTGTTTGAAGGCATTCGCCTGATGGGACATCTTGTGGGTTTTGAAACCGGGTTTGCCATTGCAAATGTGTTTGATCCCCAGAGTGGAGCCCAGGTATCGCTTTTGGCCAATTTTTCATATTTTATGGCTATGGCATTATTCTTGCTTCTTAATGGGCATCATCTGCTGATCCATGCCATGAAGGAAAGCTTTGAGATTATTCCCCTGGGAACAATGATAATGGACCAGCGGATCTTGGGAGAAATGGTTTCCATTTCCGGAAGCATGTTTCTTATTGCCATCAAGATAGGGGCACCGGCCATTGCCGCTCTGCTTTTCACCAAGGTGGGATTCGGTTTGATTACCAAGTTGATTCCCCAGATGAACATCATGATAGTTGGCTTTCCGGTTCAGATTGCCATGGGCCTGTTCTTTTTTGGTATCTGTCTGAATGCGTTGATGGCTTTTATGGAAGCTTATGTAAGTGATCTGGGGCGTTTTTTTATAAATATAATGGGCCTGCTGGGTGGTTGAGGGGTTCTTACCGGCCAATGGGGGAAGTTTAAAGGCCGGTTTTATGATTATCTGATTTTCCCCCACAGGAATGGATAAATGGCCGACGAAAGTTCCGAAGATAAAACCGAACAGGCGACACCAAAAAAACGGGAGGATGCCAGAAAAAAAGGTGAGGTTGCCAAAAGTCGGGAACTGCCTTCTGTGGCGGTGTTATTGTCCGGGTTGCTGACCTTTATGGTCTTTGGAACATACATGTACCATCAGATTCAGGACTTAATGATCAAGGCCTTTAACCTTCCCCTTTCACGGGTGTTTGCCCTGAATGATTTTTTTGATTTTTCATGGGAAATGGTCACGGCCTTTTTCATGATCATGTCTCCCCTGTTTGCCGTCATTGTCATTGTGGCCATCTTGTCCAATATCATGCAGGTGGGATTCATGATAACGGCAGAAAACATAATGCCCAAATTTTCCAAACTTGATCCCCTCAAGGGCATGGGCAGACTGTTTTCAAGCCAGTCGGTGATGGAAGCGGTAAAATGCGTGTCAAAACTCTTGATCGTGGGCTGGGTCGGCTATGTGACCATCAAAAAAGAGATGGATCAGATCATGGTTTTGGGGGGGCTGCCCTTTGATGAAATAGTCGCCTATATATTCCAGACCACCTTCACCCTGTTTATCCGATGTACCCTGGCCATGATCGTCATTGTTATTCTGGATTATGCCTTCCAGAAATGGCAGTTTGAAAAGAAACTCAAGATGAGCAAAAAAGAAATCAAGGATGAATCCAAAGAATCAGAGGGTGATCCCATGGTGAAATCCCGGATTCGAAATATTCAGATGCAGATGGCAAGAAACAGGATGATGCAGGACGTACCCAATGCCGATGTGGTCATCACCAATCCCACCCATTATGCAGTGGCATTAAAATATGATGATATCAGTATGGGAGCTCCCCGGGTACTGGCCAAGGGTAAGGGGCAGATTGCCAGAAAGATCAAGGAACTGGCCCGGGAGCATTCCATTTTAATTTATGAAAACAGAGAACTTGCCAGAAATCTTTATAAAATGGTGGAGATTAACCAGGAAGTACCGCCATTGCTGTACCAGGCCGTGGCGGAGGTTTTGGCATATGTATACAAACAAAAGCACAGGGTATAAGGGGGGAAAGTTCCCTCTTGAAAGCAGACCATGGATAAGATGTTAAATTTAAAATTTATTCAGGTGGAAGGTGGAGAGGTGTTGGCGGCACTGGGGGTTGTGACCATATTGATGGTTATGATCATTCCGCTGCCGTCAATATTGTTGGATTTTCTGCTGGCATTGAATATCACCGTTGCCGTGACCATCCTTTTAATTGCCATGTCCACTGAAAAATCTCTGGATTTTGCCATTTTCCCCTCCCTTCTGCTGGTGACAACCCTTTTTCGGTTGTCGTTGAATGTGGCATCCACCAGGTTAATTCTCCTGCATGGCAGTGAGGGAATGGATGCGGCAGGGAAGGTTATTAAATCCTTTGGCAGTTTTGTCATGGGGGGCAATTATGTGGTGGGGCTGATTGTTTTTATAGTTCTGGTTCTCATTAATTTTGTGGTCATCACCAAGGGTGCCACACGGGTGGCAGAGGTGGCAGCCCGGTTTACCCTGGATGCCATGCCGGGAAAGCAGATGGCCGTGGATGCCGACCTTAACGCTGGTTTGATTGATGAAAATCAGGCAAAAATGCGTAGAAGCATCATTACCCGGGAGGCGGAATTCAACGGTGCCATGGACGGTGCTTCTAAATTTGTCCGTGGGGATGCCATTGCCGGCATTGTCATCACCATTATAAATATCCTGGGGGGCTTGGTCATTGGTGTATTTCAGCAGAATATGAACTTCATTGACGCTGCCCAGAACTATACTCTGCTCACAGTGGGAGATGGTCTGGTGTCCCAGATTCCGGCCCTGATTATTTCAACGGCCTCGGGTATTGTAGTCACCCGCTCCACCTCAGAGGGAACCATGGGCGGGGATTTTGTAAGACAGTTTGTCAAATACCCCCGGGCCGTTAATATGGCTGCCCTTATGGTATTTTTATTTGGACTGATTCCCGGTTTACCACATATTTCTTTTATTCTGCTTTCCATTGTCATTGCCGGTATCAGTTTTCTGGCCAGGGGAGAAGACAAAACCGAAGAGGCAGAAGGGCTTCAAACGCCTGTGGCAGATGAGGTGTCGGCAGGACCGGAGCCGGTGGAACATCTATTGACGGTGGATGCTCTGGAAGTGGAAGTGGGATATGGGCTGATCAGCCTGGTGGACAAAGAACAGGGTGGGGAATTTCTGGATCGGGTACATTCTCTTCGTAGACAATTTGCCCAGGACATGGGGATCATCATTCCGCCCATTCATATCCGGGATAACCTTCAGATAAAATCAAACCGGTATAATATTTTGATTAAAGGGGTTAAAATCGCATCATCAGAGTTGATGGTGAACCACTACATGGCCATGGACCCCGGTGACTCCATTCGAAAAATTGAAGGAATTACTACCACGGAACCGGCCTTTAATCTGCCAGCGGTGTGGATTCCCGATGCCAGAAAAGAAGAGGCAAAACTTGCCGGTTATACGGTGGTGGACAGTGTCACCATCATGACCACCCATCTAACCGAGGTGCTTCGAAAATACGCCTCGGAACTTCTGGGCAGACAGGACGTCCAGAATCTGCTGGATAATCTTGCCACCCGTTATCCCAAAGTGGTGGAAGAGCTGGTCCCCAAACAATTGACCCTGGGCGGGGTTCAAAAGGTGCTGCAGAATCTTTTACAGGAGCATGTGTCCATTAAAGATATGTTAACCATTGTGGAAACCCTGGCGGACTATTCCCCGGTGAGCAAAGATCCTGATCTTTTAACTGAATATGTCCGGCATAAACTGTCTCGATCAATCATGGCACCTCATCTAACAGAAGACGGCACCTTAAACCTGATTACCCTGGCACCGGAAGTGGAAACCCTCTTATTAAAGGCACTTCAAAAGACGGATCATGGGGTGTATCTGTCCCTGGATCCCAAGGTCACCGAACCCATTATTCGTTCCGTGAAAAAACAGACGGAAAAGGCCATGGTCAACAATCTTCAACCCATTATCATGACCTCTCCTGTGATCCGCCGGCATTTCAGAAAATTAATAGAGACATTTGTACCCACGGTTATGGTCATGTCCCAGAGTGAGCTCTTGAATGATATTCGATTTAAATCCATTGGTGAGGTGAGCCTGCGTGACGCAACCGTATAAATATTGTGCGGCTACCATTGAAGAGGCCACGGCATTGATTCGAAATTCCCTTGGCTCCGATGCCATGATTATATCCACAGACCGTTTAAGGGGTCAGGATGGGAAGGAATTTTTTGAAATCTGTGCGGTTCCGGGAAACGCATCCCTGGAAACATCCGGTGCTGCATCGGGGCCAGACCCGGACCGGGAATCCCTGGGTGATATTAAGAATGAATTGATGTCCATCAAACAGATGATGTCATTGATGCCAATCACCCATATTTCCATGGCCCAACTGGTGAAATATCCCATGGCCATGCACCTTTATGCAAAAATGGTGGCCCAGGGTATTGAAGAGGTATGGATTAAAGATATATTTACCCGGGCCGGTATTTTTCAAGAGGATGTTTTGCTGTCACCGGATGACATTAAAAAACAAGTGGTCACCTCATTGATGCACATGATTGCCGTGAAAGATCCGTTTTTACCGGGTGACACAAAACAGATCATTTCGGCATTTGTGGGGACCACCGGAGTGGGTAAAACCACCACCATTGCAAAAATAGCCGCAAATCTCATGGTGCAGCAGAGAAAAAAAGTGGGCTTGATTTCCATTGATACCTATCGCATCGGTGCCATGGAGCAGTTAAAGAGTTATGCTGATATTCTGGGGATTCCCTGTTTTCAGGCGTTCACCAGGAGTGATCTGCTTCTGGCCCTTGGCAGGATGCGTTCAAAGGAGGTTGTTCTCATTGACACTGCCGGCAGAAGTCAGTATGACATGCCACGATTGGATGGCTTGAAAACAATGATCGGAGATCACGCCGCCATTGATACTCATTTGCTGTTAAGTGTGGGGATGCCCTCATCGGAGATGAAGGCAGCGGCTGAAAGTTTCATGCCCTTAAATTTTAAAACCTGCATTTTTACAAAGCTTGATGAATCCCGTATGATGGGTAATATTGTAAATCAGATTGCAACCTATAAAATTCCCATCTCCTATGTGACAGCAGGACAAAATGTGCCTGAGGACATTGACCGGGCAGACAGAAAAAAACTCGTTTCCATGCTGTTGGGAAAAAACACCAGAACAAACCCTTGAAGAATTTAAATAATCGGAGAACAGACCATGGATCAGGCAGCCAATTTGAGAAAAATGATAAAAGGGGAATCTGAGAAAATTTCCAATTTGATGAAGGAGGACGATTCTCTTGACGCTGAACCCGGGAAGGCTCCCCGGGTGATTGCCGTTACCAGCGGTAAAGGAGGTGTTGGCAAGACAAACATTGTGGGGAACCTTGCCATTGCCTTCCAGCGCATGGGGAAAAAAGTGTTGATATTTGATGCAGATCTGGGCCTGGCCAATATTGATATTATTTTTGGTATTAACCCCCAGAATAATATTGATGCGGTCATCCGGGGAGAAAAAAAGCTATCTGAAATCATTGTCCAGGGTCCGGAAGGGGTCTCCATCATACCGGCAAGTTCCGGTATTGAAGAGGTGGCCAACCTGACAGAGGGACAGAAACTCAATCTTCTGGGAGAATTTGACAATCTCAATGATCAATTTGATATCATGCTCATAGATACCGGTGCCGGTATTTCATCCAATGTTGTATATTTTAATCTGGCGGCCCAGGAGCGTATTGTGGTGGTAACCCCGGAACCCACATCCATAACCGATGCCTATGCACTTTTAAAAGTGATGTTCAGTCGATATGGAACCAAGGATTTCACCATTTTAATGAACATGGTTAAGGATGAAAAAGAGGCCAAGTCGGTGTTTAAAAACCTGAGCAATGTGGCAGACAAATTTCTTGTGGGAATTTCCCTTGACTATGCCGGATTTATCCCTGTGGATGATACCCTGAAAAAAGCGGTGATCAAGCGCCAGCCGGTGATATGCGCCTATCCCAGAGCAGACTCAAGTCTGTGTATCAATATGCTGGCCACCTATCTGCTCAATGTGGCAAGTGTACGTCCGGTTGATGGTAATATTAAATTTTTTTGGAAACAGCTTATAGACGGAGCTGCCTGATAAAAAAATGAAGGCACAGATTCGTAAATATTCTCAGGCTGCCCGGGCTGGTGCAGATAAGCACAGGCTGGGTGATGATCACCGGGAGACCCTTATCCTGGAGTTTGCACCGGTGGTGAAATATATTGCGGATCGCATGACCATGCACCTTCCTCCGGGTATCTCCAGGGAAGATCTCATCAGTGCCGGGGTAATTGGCTTAAATGACGCCATGGATAAATTTAATGCGAAAAAAGGGGTCAAATTTAAGACCTATGCCACCTATCGCATCAAAGGCGCCATGGTGGATGAGCTTCGAAAAATGGGTTGGGCTTCCCGATCTGTTATCCGGGATAACCAGCAGATTGAAAGAGCAAGAGATGCCCTTAAACTAAAACTTGGCAGGGAACCAAAGGATATTGAAGTGGCAGATCAGCTGGGTGTGGATCTGGATGCCTATCATAAAATACTGTGGCGGACCCGTCGAATTTCCCTTGTGAGTCTCGATGAAATGTTGCCCGACGGTAATTCCCCCCGCATGGCCTGCCAGACTTCAGAGGGTGATTCCCCATTTGATGAATTAAAGCTCAAAGAACTCAAACTGGCCATTGCCCGGGAAATAGAGACACTTTCCAGAAATGAGCAGATGGTTATTTCCCTTTATTATTATGAAGAATTGACTTTAAAGGAGATAGGCAAAGTGCTGGATTTGACGGAGTCCCGAATTTCACAGATTCATTCCAAGGTGATTTCCAGACTCAGGACCCGGCTGCAGTCCAGTCGTGATCAGGCATAACGACTATGGATGATAAAAAGGACCTGTCCACTGGGGGAAAAGGTGATATTGATGCCCTCCTGGACGATGAGACCTTCACCGGAGATGAGCTTAGTGAAGAGGCTGCACTGGATGATGGAATGTTTACCGGTGGTGAGCTAAACGAAGATGATGCCCTGGGTGATGAGACCTTTATCGGAGAAGAACTCGGTGAAGATGATGCCGCTATGGACAAAAAGATCCTGCAGCCTGATGTTAAGAATCAAACCCGCCCGCCTGGATTTCCTGAAAAAACAAAAAAAAAGAAAAATACTGGGAAATGGCCCATGATAATGGGATTTATAACCCTGTTGATTATCATGGGTGCTCTGGTGGGGGGATTCATGATCCACCATAAAAAGGCTTCTCAACAGATAAATGCCCAGACGGTTACTTCACTGACAGTACCGATTCCTCCCAAAACGGAAATCTGGCTTAAGGACTTTCTGATTCCACTCAAATCCACGCATCTTTATACTTGCGTTACTTTTTCTGTGGTGATCCGTTCCTGGGAGAATGATTTTGTCTTACCCCTGACCCATGAAAAACAGTGGCTTAGAGGCAGGCTTTATGCTATCCTTGTGGAAAAAATACAAAATGAAGTGGATACCCCTTCACTGGAGACATTTAAAAAATGGACCCTGCAGGCTGTACGTGATGTGCTGCCGGACAGTCATATTATTTCTGTGGATATTCATCAGTTTTTTGTGGTTTAAATTTCCGGAGGTGAAAAATGCCAAACATTTCGGATATGAACATAGTTATAGGTCAAGCCTCTGCCATTAAACAGATGCGGGCTTCGGCAGAACAGGATGTTGAATTAAACCGGCAGTTTATTTCCCAGGCGGCCAATGCAGTGAATAAGAAAAAACAGATTCAGGTAAAGACCATGGAACCTGGATATAAATCGCAGATGAGATCAGATGAGGATGGAAAAAAATTGAGGTCTACCCCCCGTGAATCTACGGCATCCCCTGATAAACATGAACCTGTCAATGCTCCAGGTGGAACATTTATAGATATCAAGGTTTAATCATGCCCGTTCCGGATTTGAGCAGCATCGTCCTGGCATTGATTATCATGGATGTTATAATTGTTATTGTCTTTTGTTTTTTTTTCTGGAAGAGCAGGACATTAAACCTTGAAGAAGACCTTCAGAAAAAAATGGATGTCTTTGAGTCCCTGCTGGTGGATGCGGACCAGATGGCCATCCACATGAAAAAAAATCTGGAAGAAAAATATCGTGCCTTAAAAACGCTGGAGGATAATCTGGATCAGCGCATTCATCGCCTGCAGCAACTGATGGACAGCGCAGATGAAAAGATTGTTTCTTTTGATGCTGCAGCCCGGAAAAAACCGGTTTCTTCAGAATTAACCCAGGTCCAGCAGATTCTGTTGATGGTGGAGCAGGGAATGGATCTGGAGGGCATTGCCAGCCGTCTTTCCATTCCCAGGGGAACGGTAAAGCTTGTTCTGGAATTAAACAAAAAAAATTGATCTCCACACTGGATATTCTGGGCTTTGTCACAGGTGGAACACTCTGGAGTGGGGTCAGGCTTATGGACTGTTCCTTATTGACCTGGCCTCTTGCAGACTTCGGGGTGATCGATATTGTCATTAATCCCTTAAAAGGCATGAAAACCTGAACTTAGGAAAGTTGGTTTGATACCCATCCGAACACCATCCCATCTGTTTTCAAAATTGGCGGTATCCCTGCCCCAGGTTGATGGGGTCTTGACCAAGCTGGACCTTAAAGTTGGAGATGTTGTTGAGGGACGGGTGTTAAAACAGACTGATCCGGGAACTGTTTTGCTGTTGATTCAGGGAAAAAAGATCAGAGCACATACCCAGATGTCACTTAAGACAGGCATGCGTCTGTCTTTAAAACTTTCATCCGATATCGGCATGCCCACCTTGAAAATTATTGATGCCCACTCCCCGGGGGGACGAGCTGTGAACCTTGGAGCCATCCGGGCTGCCATCGATGATAATGTCTGGGCCAGGGTATATGAATCCCTTGATGATCCTGTTTTATCCTCAAAAGATCTTCTATCCCCAAAAGATCGCACTGATATTAAATCTTTAATGAAGCATGTGTCGCAGATGATGCTTGACCGGCCGGGTGGGAATGGGCTGAAAGCTCTGGTTGAGGCATCTGGACTGACCTGGGAAAATAAACTTGCCCGAATGGTTTCGGGTATTGCCATGGGATCAGATACCGTGGATGCCATGGCCCAGGGTGATATTAAAGGGCTTATTTCAAAGATTTTGATGAACACCGCTGCCCCGGACCCGATTTTAAAACCTTTGATCGAGGCATTGGACAATATTCAGCTGCTCAATATACCCGGCAGTGATCAGATCAGAAGCGTTTTTTTACCCCTGCCATTGGAATTTGATGAGGGTGTCATGGGTTTGGCCCAGATTCTACTTAAGTTTCCCCGGGAAGATGGGGCGGGATCACCGGAGATGGAAAAAGAAAAACAGGATCGGCAATACTCAGTTGTTATGCTGCTGGAGATGTCCTCACTGGGTGCCATCCGTGCAGAACTTATTTTAACAGGAACAAAGATCCAGGGACGATTTGTGGTGGACAGCAAGGCCACGGCTGAATCCATTGAAGCCAATTTATCCTCTTTTTCATCCATGCTTGTGCATCGTGGATTTACCATCGGGTATATGGGATGCCAGGTGGCGAATACAGAAGTGGTGAAGCAAAGTCCTGTGGAGGAATTTTTGACCGGGGAGGGCAGTTCCATCTGTTTTGTGGCCTGAATGAAAAGAAAAAAACAACAAATCGGTGCCGTGGCATTAACCTATGAATCCGGTAAAGAAGGGGCACCCAGGGTGGCTGCAACCGGCAGGGGTTCCATGGCGGAAAAAATTATCCAGCTTGCCCGGAAACATCATATTCATATCCATAATGATCCGGATCTGCTGGAAACCTTATCCCAACTGGATCTGAACCAGGAAATACCGTCTTCTCTGTATGAGGTTGTGGCAGAATTACTGGCATTTATTTATCTGTTGAATTCACAGGAGTCAAAAAAATGACATGTTCATGTTTTAAATCCGTCAATATTACATTTTGTGAAAGTTTTGCCCATCATGAGTTCTGTTAATTGTTTTCAGTGTCGGCATTATTACGTGACATGGGACAATCTTCATCCCCATGGCTGCCGTAAAATGGGTTTTAAGACGCCCCAGTTACCCAATCTGGTGGTGCGTAGAAGCACCGGCAGAGATTGCCTTTCCTTTACGCCTAAGTCCCCCACCGCTGGATCATCAAAATCCGCCTGACCCCTGCAGATAAAAGTGGAAAAAAACGCTTACCGGGCATTTTTTGCCGCCTGCTTCTTCCTTAAATAATGAAAATGGCATTTTTCATATAAACGATCATGTCGCCCTGCCGACACAACGAATAATGAAAATGGCATTGTTCGTTGTGTCTGTCAGCACATGGCAGTTTATAAAAAATAAAATTATTTTTCGTTTTTTACACATCAGGCATTAATATTGCTTATATAATCAGGCAGCCCCCACAGTATAATCGACTAAGTTACCGGGGGGGACATCGTGGAATCAACCACTCAAGGGGAACTCCCATGGGGATGTCGTTTTAAAAGGAGGACACTTTGATATCAGGACTATTTACCGCCATTGACAGTGCTCTGGTTCAGAAAACCAGATTTGATGCCATTTCCAATAACCTTGCCAATGTCAACACCAATGGATTTAAAAAAGACAATGGCTCATTTCGATCTGCCACCTTTGCCTCGGAACTGGCTCAAAGATCCACCACTGATTTCAGCAGAGGCAATATCCTCCAGACGGGTAATCCACTGGATGTGGCCCTTGATGGCACTGGTTTTTTTAAAATTGAAACCGATAGGGGGGAACGTTACACCCAGAACGGAGCCTTTACCCTTGATTCCATGGGATATCTGGTTACAGAAGGGGGGAAACGGGTGATGGGCAAAAATGGTCCTATGGATCTTGGCGGAGGTGAGGTGAGGATCTCCAGCAGAGGTGAGGTGTCTGTCAATGGTCAGCTTGTCGATCAATTGGCAGTGGTGGGCTTTAATCGTCTCCAGGACCTTGTAAAAGAAGGTGATGCCACCTATTCCAATGCCGGGAGTCCTGATAATTTAATTGAGACCGAAGACATTCAGGTAAAACAGGGGTATCTGGAGAAATCCAATGTGAATCCCACCGAAGAAATGGTTAAAATGATGGAAATGTTCAGGATCTATGAATCCACCCAGGGTATTATTCAGAACATGGGAGAAATGACAGATAAAATGCTCTCTGGGTTCGGGCTGGAATAAGGGGGAAAGAATATGATACGAGGAATGTGGTCTGCAGCAACGGGAATGGCTGCACAACAGACAACCATTGATGTTATTTCCAATAACCTTGCCAATGTCAACACCACCAGCTTTAAAAAGAGTCGTGCCGAGTTCCAGGATCTGATGTACCAGACCCTGAATCAGGGCGGTGCTGAAACCGCCGGAGGGGACCAGATACCCACGGGGGTTCAGGTGGGCATGGGAACGGAGACCCTCGGGGTTCAGAAAATGTTCATGCAGGGTGACTTTGAACAGACCAAAAACGAGCTGGACATTGCCATTGAAGGCAGAGGTTTTTTCAAGGTGATGAGTAACGATCAGGAACTCTATACCCGGGCCGGTAATTTTAAGATGGACAGTGAGGGTAATATTGTCACCCCCAATGGAGACAAACTCCAGCCTGAGATGACGGTGCCGGCGGATACCTTATCGGTTACCATTGACAAGTATGGCCAGGTCACCGCCTTTGACCCCACCGGTGCAGGGGTGGTGCTGGGTGAAATAGAGATATATGGTTTCCCCAATTCTGCAGGATTGTCAAGCCTGGGGCACAATCTGTACATGAGCACTGATGCATCGGGGGAGGCGATTTTTGCAACACCGGGCTCAGAGGGTATGGGAACCATTCTCCAGGGATTTGTTGAAAAGTCAAATGTGGACGTTGTGGAAGAGATGGTAAACATGATCATGGCCCAGCGGGCCTATGAGATGAACAGCAAGTCCATCCAGACCGCAGACAGCATGCTTCAGACCGCCAATAACCTCAAAAGGTAACTGATATGTCCAAAACAGATTTGTATAAAAAATACGATGCCGGATTTGGCCCACCTTACCTTTTCAATACTTGTTATGGTAAGAGATATTGCTCCGGTCTTTATATAAAAAATTTCATGCTGCTGTTTCTGGTTAGCTTCCTGGTGGTGCAGGGTGCCTGGGCTGCATCCACCCAGGCGGCATATAATAATGAAAACGGGTATCAGACCATTGATCCCGCCAGGTTCAAAGATGCCTTTGACCAGTTTATCTTCCAGCAGTCAGGCCGGACTCCCGCCGATGTTATTATCTCCAAATTCAAGGTGTTGCATGATGAACCTGTGCCTCCGGGAAAGGTCCAGATTCAGGTGATCCAGAAGGGACACAATGAACTGGTTGAGTACGTTAGATTAAAGGCGGTGGTCACCGTTAACGGGGCACTGGAAAACAAGGTGGAACTGTGTGGCTGGCTGGATGTTTTTGAAACCGTGGTATGTGCATCCCGAAGCCTGAAACGTGGAACGGTTATCAAGCCCAAAGACATTTATCTGGAACGAAGAAATATTTCAAGCATGATGGAGGATGTGATACTTGACATGAACCAGGTGGTGGGGCTTATGACAAAGCATAACATTAAAGAAAATGATACCCTGAAACGCTGGGTGCTTAAAGAATCCCCCGTTGTCCAGCGGGGGGATATGGTCACCATTCTGGTTCAGTCCGGAGGATTGCGGGTGACGGCCCCCGGTAAGGTGCTCAATGACGGATTCAAGGGCCAGGCCGTAAGTGTGCTCAATACCATGAGCAGTAAAAAAATTATTGCACGGGTCATTGATAACCTGACGGTTCAGGTGGACATCTGAAAAAGACTGGGGGAAAAATGAACTTAGTAAAGCTGGCCGGATGTATGATACTGGGAATCCTGGCGCTGACAGGGTGTGCGACGGTGCCGCTTTCACCTGCAGATGTCACCGAGGTGAAAAATGTTGTGACACCTGAATTTTCAAAAATGGTTTATGTTCCCAGGGCAGAAGGATCCCTGTGGTCAGAGGCCAATGGCATTGAACTCTATCTTGATAAAAAGGCAAGAAAGGTGGGAGATATTGTTGTTGTCCGGATTGTGGAAGATCCTGAAGCAAGTCTCAATGCCACCACCACCACCAGTAAATCATCGGGTATCAGTGCAAAGCTCAAACTGTTGGGGTATATGGACGCACTGGCAGCCAAGAATCCCCGACTGGCCCAGAATCCGGGGAGTGACGATCTTATCAATGCCACCCTGGCATCGGATTTTGAAGGTTCCGGCACCAGCGGCAGGGATGGGCACATCAGCGCCTATATTTCTGCGGTGGTGGTACAGGTACTTCCCAACGGTAATTTGTTCATAAATGGGAAGAGACAGATCAAGGTGAACAATGAATCCCAGTATATCGTCTTGTCCGGGGTAGTCAGACCCGAAGATATCAGCACCACCAATGAGATTGCCTCAACCTATGTGGCCAATGCCCAGATTTATTATTCAGGGGTGGGGGCCGTTGCCGATAAACAGAAACCAGGATGGCTGGGAAAGGTGGTGGATAATGTCTGGCCCTTTTAGATATCTTTGTTTTGTACTTGGAGTCGTTTTGTTTTTAATGCCTTCTTCGGCAATGTCTGCGCGGATAAAGGATGTCGTTTCCATTCAGGGGGTGCGACCTAATCAACTGTTCGGTTATGGACTTGTCATTGGGCTCAATGGCAGCGGGGATAAGAGCGGTACGGAATTTACCCTCCAGGGGCTTGCCAATATGCTGGAGCACACGGGTATCCGGGTCAATGCGTCGGACATGAAGGTGAAAAATGTGGCAGCCGTTATTGTCAGTGCCACGCTTCCCGCCTTTGCCAGGATCGGTAAAAAAATTGATATCACCATTTCCTCCATTGGGGATGCCAAAAGCCTGGTGGGGGGAACCCTTTTGCTTACGCCCTTGAAAGGTATCGATAATAAGGTTTATGCCCTGGCCCAGGGGCCCCTTTCCGTGGGAGGATACATGGTGGGTGGGGCCGCCGGGGGCGGTGTACAGAAAAATCATCCCACGGTGGGTAGAATTTCCGGGGGGGCAACCGTGGAAAGAGAGATTCCTTTGACCTTGTCCTCCAGAGAATCACTGGTCATGATTTTAAATGAACCTGATTTTAATACCGCCTCAGCCATTGCCCGGGTAATCAATGCCAATTATGGGGAAGGCAGCACAACAGCCATTGATTCAGGAACGCTTCAGTTCAAGGTACCCGTGGCATTTCGACACCGGGTGGTGGATCTGATTGCCCAGATGGGAACCCTGGAAGTTGCCACGGATGGTACGGCAAAAATTGTGGTCAATGAGCGCACCGGTACTGTGGTGATAGGCGAGAATGTACGAATCTCCAATGTGGCTGTGGCCCATGGAAATTTGAGTATTCAGATCAAAGAAACCCAGAGTGTATCCCAGCCTGCACCCTTTGCACCTTCGGGAAAGGGGGCGCCTGCCACACAGATGGCCAACGGGGTTGTGGTTTCCTCTGGCGGAAGCACTGTGGTGGCCCCGGAAAGCGACGTAAACGTGACAGAAGAAGACAAAAAACTCCTGATGGTTAGAGGGGGCAGTACCATTGATGAGCTGGTCAAGGCCCTTAATGCCATCGGGATTACCCCCAGAGATCTGATCACCGTTTTACAGGCCATGAAGGCGGCGGGTGCACTTCAGGCGGAACTGGAAATTATTTAAAGGATCAATGCCATGTTAACATCAATTTCACCGATAAATTCAACGCCAATGGAACCCCGGCAGATCAATGATTCACAACGCCTTAAAAAAGCCTGCAATGATTTTGAATCTATCTTTATCAACCAGATGCTCAAGGCCGCCGATACCGGCATTGCCGGGGAGGGTGGTTTTTTGAAGGGCAATGATGGAAAAATTATTAAATCCATGTTCAATGAGCAACTTGCCGGTACCATGTCTTCAGGTGGGGGAATTGGTCTGGGTGAGATACTCTTTGAAAAGTTGAAATCATAGGAGAATAGCCTTTGGGTAGCTGGCCCAGGGTAAAGGGACTGTGGGAGGGATCGGCTTGCATTATGGGCATCATCCTTGATTCTGGCGTTTTTGCAAAGGCTGTGAAAAGATAACGTCAATAACACAAGTCTGACCCCGTTGGTCCACCAGATGTGACGGGTGGCCCATGCTGTGACCAAGCCCAAAATTAGATAAAGTTATTTCACATTACGTCGATAATAGAAAAAGGGGCACTGGATTTTTATGGAAGAGAATATCATTCAATCCATCGAAAAAATGCTTGAAAGGAAAATGTCGCTTTACCATGACCTGCATCATTGCTTTGATGAAGAGCGTTGTGCCCTTATAAACGTGGATGTGACGGCTTTATGGGATATTTCAAGTAAAAAAGATGCCTTGTGTCTGGAAATCTCTCAGCTGAGACAAGAACTTACCGCAGTTGCCGCCCCTTTGATTTCTCTTGAGCCCTTTGATTTGAAATTATTGTCCACCATTTTTCCAAGGGAGATACTCGGGGCCTTTAACATGACTGTACAGCGCCTTGACAGTTTAAAAAGAGATATTGATGGGTTAAGGCGGCACAACATGATTTTTATGAACGATTCCCTTCAATTCCTTGATGACATGATGGCCATCATATCAAGGGCCAGCAGATCCAGTGCGCCCATGGTATACAATCGTCGGTGCAGTATTCATAAGGGAAAATCAACCCATCTTTTGAGCCAGGAGGTCTGATTATGTCCGGTCTGGGGTCCATATTTAATATTGCAGGTTCCGCCTTATCCGTTCATAAATACGACATTGAGGTGACCTCCAACAATATTGCCAATGTTGACACCCCCGGTTACAGCAGACAGACGGCTTTGCTTCAGGCGTCCAGTCCGGAAAAGAGCAACAATCTGATTCTGGGACGCGGGGTTGAAATTGATGCGGTGACCAGCGCCAGTGATCGGTTCATTGAGGGGCGACTGCAGGAGCAGGGCACATCCCTTTCCTTTTATCAGGAACAAAACACCTATGTTTCAAACATTGAACAGGTTCTCAGCCCGGATTCTGACGCGGATGTGTCTTCAATGCTGTCAACGTTCTGGAATTCCTGGCAGGAGGTGGCAAACAACCCCTCCGGCACTGCAGAACGCACGATTCTTTCCGATAACAGTGCGTTGCTATCTGAAGCCTTTAACCGGTTGGATTCAGAAATGCAGGGGCTGGTCAAGGATGTAAACGACTCCCTTGCTGTGGGTGTTGAAGCGGTGAACGTCCTTTCCCGGGACATTGCCGGACTCAATGAGCAGATCATGGAGGCAGAAGCCGGAGGGGGGGCTGCCCATACCCTGCGGGATATACGCAATACCAAGGTTGGTGAACTATCTGAATACATGAATATTTCCACCTTTGAAACCCAGGAGGGCAACCTCACCATAATGGCTGGCAATGGTATTGATATTGTCCGGGGCAACAGCAGTTTTGATATGGAAATGAGTGATGGCAAGGTGTTGCTTTCGGATTCCGGAGGCAATATGTGGGACATAACAGAAAGTACGGACAGTGGAAAGATCGGTGGATGGCTGGACATGCGGGATAATGTGCTTCCCGGCTATCAAACGGATCTTGATGCCCTTTCCCGGGCTTTGATATGGCAGGTTAACAGCCAGCACAGCCAGGGGACCGGACTTCAAAATTTTAATGCGGTGTCCGGGTCGTATGCAGCCTCGGATACAAGCGTAGTTCTGGAATCTTCTGATTTAACCTATCATGATAAGATTGTTAGTGGTGAAGTTAAGCTGTGGGTGGTTGATGGTAACGGTACTGCGTCATCCCACTCTATCAACATTGACCCCAGTATTGACACGCTGGCCGGCCTTGCTAACAAGTTCGATTCTCTGGAGGGCATTTCTGCACAGGTAAGCGATGGTACCTCCTTTGGAATCAGCTCAGACATCGGGTATTCTTTTGCATTTTCTGAAGACACAGGTAATGTACTGGCTGCCCTGGGAATAAATACTTTTTTCACCGGAGATGCCGCCGGAAACATGGGTGTAAATGACACCGTGAAATCTGGAGGAGACTTCATTGCAGCAGGTCGCCTTGATGGATCGGGTAATCGGGCAGTGGGTGATAATTCCAATGCCATGGCCATTGCAGATCTGCAGTTTACCTCTATGACCATAGGGGATACCGATGGCGGCACGGTGGGCGTTCTTGAAACCACTGTGGAGAATTTTTATCATACGCTGCTGGGATCTGTGGGTACCCTTGCCTCGGGCATCAGCATGAACAAAGACACCAGCGAGGCCATGGTCCAGCAATTGACGGACATGCGGGACAGTTTTTCAGGTGTTTCCTTGGATGAAGAGATGATAAATCTGATGACATCCCAGAGTGCCTATGCCGCCGCTGCCAAGTTGATTACCACCGCAGATGAGATGCTTAACACTCTGCTTAATATTAAATAACGGTCATGTCCTGTCGGACACAACAAATATAGGGTCGTAGACGCGGAGCCAAATGGTATTATGAAGAAAAAACCGGGAAAATTTTCCTGTAAATCAAGGAGTCTCCAATGAGAATCGCTAATACAATGGTGTATAATATGGTTCGATCCAATCTGGGAAATATCACCAGCGATTTGAACGATGCCACGGAAACGGCCATCACCGGTAAGCGGATTCTGAATCTTTCCGATGATCCCATAGGGGTTACCAAGTCCCTTGGTATCCGATCCAGCCTTGATGGATTCGAACAGGTTGAAAGGGGTATCTCCCTTGGCAATACATGGCTCACCGCCTCTGAAAACACCCTGACCCAGGCCCAGAATCTGGTGACAGACACAAAAACTCTGGCAATCCAGATGGCCAATGCCCCCATAAGCTCTGCAGAACGGCAATCAGCTGCCGGGATTGTTCAAAATACCATGGAAGAGATTGTCTCCCTTGCCAATATAAAAGTAGATGATCGATATCTTTTTTCCGGCTCCAAGACCGATACCCCTGCTTTTACCCTGGATGTGGATAACAATGCTAACTACAATGGAGACAGCAACCCTTTTTCCATAAAAATCGGAGACGGCAAGGTGGCCATTGGCAATGACGGGGATAAGATCTTTGGTAAACTGTTCAATACCCTGAAGGTCTTTAAAGCGGCCCTGGAAACGGATGATCTTACCGGTATACAGACGGCCATGGAAGATCTTGAGGATGATTTTGACCGATTGAACAGTGCCATCAGCACCGTGGGAACAAAAATGAACCGCATGGACATAAAATCAACCATTTATCAGGATCTTACCATCAGTGAAACGGAACATTTATCCGGCATTGAAGATGCCGATATTACACAGGCCATAACCAACCTCCAACAAAAGCAACTGGTCTACCAGGCAGCCCTTGCATCCTCTTCAAAGGTGATGGAACTGAGCCTGGTGGATTACCTGTAATCCTTGGTGACAACATCGCCTGTTCATAATCATTGGCCCGCCAATTATTATGACTGATCCATGTTGTGACCAAGCACATTAAATCCAAAAATTAACTGAAACCTTAACGGCCAGGGATGTGCCATGCTGATACTGACACGGAAGTCAGGAGAACAGATTGCCATTGGCGATGATATTGTGATTACCTTCCTTGAAATCAAGGGAACGCAGGTTAAAGTGGGAATTGAAGCCCCTCGGGATGTCACCATTCATCGTCAGGAAGTATATGAGCGGGTGAGGGAAGAAAATATGGCTGCTGCAGCCATGACTGCTGAAGCACTTTCCCTTGCATCTGAATTTTATACCCAGATTACCAGTACAAAGGAAAAAAAGTGAAGATTCAAACCACAAGATTTGGACAGATAATCCTGAACGATAAACAGGTGATAGATATGCCCCATGGCATGTTGGGTTTTTCCGAACACAGGCGGTATGTAATCATACAGAATAAGAAAGACTCCCCTTTTTTCTGGTATCAAAGCCTTGATGATCCGGATCTGGCCTTTGTCATCACCCGACCCTATCTCTTTAAGCCGGATTATAATCCTCAAATTAAAGAGGGGCTTGCTCATATGGCCTGGCACATGGATGATACCCAATTTTTTAAATCACTGGAAATTTATGTGGTGGTGAATATTCCAAGGGGAGCACCTGGAGACATGACTGGAAATTTCATGGGGCCTTTGGTGGTAAATCCCCTGTGCCAGCAGGCGGTACAGGTAGTTCTTTCAGAGGGGGGGTATTCGCACAAGACCCGTTTGTTTGTTCAGGACAAGGAGAAAATACAAAAGATAGAAAAGGAAGTGGCGGTGTGAGATAATGGCGTTTTTATTGGGGTGGATTGTTCTGGATTTCAGCCGGAGACTACTGGTTGTAACCCTGAAACCAGGCCCCCCATTAATATCAGAAGTTCATGAAATCCTTTGCAAAGTGATCCACCATTTTGTCGGCAATGGCCTGGGAATTCAGTTCATATTGCCCTGTTGCAATTTTTTCTTTAAGGGCCAGAACCTTGTCCTGCCTGATATCCGGGGTCTCTGCAATGGCGGTTTCCATGAGTGACGCTTCCCTTGACGCCTGGGATAAATTAACAATGGCATCCCGGGGGGCACCCTGTTTTTCCGGGGAGCCAGACTCGGACAGTGGGTCAGTGGTTCCCATGGCAGGTTTTCCAGCCTTTGGAGATAATTTTTCAAGATCGTAGTTTGTATAGGTATTGTCAATTTTCATATAAAATGCTCCAGACGGATGCGTGGTAAATACTGAACTTCAGGGTGGGGCATATCAACAAGCATTGCCCCATTGGATTTATCATAATTGGCTATCCTGAAATTCAAGTTATGACAAATTACTAAATCATGTTTTGGCTGACGGTGTTTCTGATATGTCCTTTTAATTTTTCCAACAGCTCACCAGAGGTTTCTTCAGAAATTTCAAGTGTTGTGGTACCCGTGTCGTCGATGGCTTTAAATTCGAATTCATTCCCATTTTTTCTGGACAGGATCAGGGGGTGGCCATATTCCTTCTGAAGTTTTTCAAAGGCTTGTTTTTCATCATGGCTCTGTGGGCCGTTTTTGGCAATCTGATCCAGCATGTCAGTGGAAACTTTTTCAATTACAGCATCTCTTTTGTTTCCGGCAGAAATGGTGACCATGTCCGGGGTGTGCTGATTTCCTGGTCTGGTTTGACTTGAGATACGTCCTTGACGAAGCTGGTTGCCATAAACTCTCAAGACGTTGTTTATCTGGTATGTGGAAATAACCATAGTCTTACCCCAATTTTTGTTCACCGGCTTAATTTCTGTTAAGAACAGTAATCACCGGGCTTTAACGCTTCGCCCAACCTCCGTTTTCAGGATATTGACTGTAAAAAAACAGAATCATCCTGTTTGAGCTGAAGAAATCATTCGATCTGTACCTCGACACATGAAGGGAAAAACTTTAGAAAAAAAATATTTTTTTGGAGGGATGTTAAGGATTACAATGAAATTTCCATGCCTTCTCTGGCAAAGAATATCCCAAGACCTTCATTGACAGTGTTTTTACAAAATTGAGTGCTTAAAGCATCAAGTTCTTTATCTGTGCGCATGGGATCATGGTGAAACAGAGCCAATTTTTTTGCATGGGCTTTTTGGGCAGATTCAATGGCCTGTTCGGTTGAGCTGTGGCCCCAGCCGATTTTCGAGGAGTAATATTCCTTGCTGGTATACTGTGCATCATGGATCAGGAGGTCTGCATCCTGGTAAAAGGCTTCCAGTCGTAGGTTCTCCTGTTGAGCAGCCTCTTGTCCTTCCAAGGCCATCTGTTCATCATAGGATGGATCATCTGGATCATTGCAGAAAATATTTCTGAAGGGTTCCGTATCATATGCCGTGCACAGTACTTTGTTGTTATATTCAAAACGGTAACCCAGGCACAGCAGAGGGTGATTCAGATATTGCACCTTTAAAATGATCCCGTTCCCCAGATCATAGCGCCCTTCCTGGAGTTCAATATAGGTGATATCGGCCGCCAGCTCAGTCTGACGAACAGGAAAATATTCGTAGGTGAGTTGTCCGCCCACAACGCTTTCAAGCGGGTTAGTCCCACAGGATACCGGCCCATAAACCTTAACTCTTGTACCGGGTATGTAAAGGGGGGTAAAAAAGGGAAAGCCCATGATGTGATCCCAATGGGTATGGGAAAGAAAAATTTCAAGATTAAGGGGATCTTCGGACAAAATCCGGTTCATTAATGTGTTCCCCAGCTCCCTTATACCTGATCCGGCATCCAGGATAATCAAACGGTTCAGATTTTTAAATGAAACTTCAATACAGGCAGTGTTTCCACCATATTTAGTGGTGTCAGGTCCTGGACATGGTATGGACCCACGAACCCCCCAAAATTTAATTTTCATTGTGTTTCCTTAGATTTTATACCTTAGCTAAATTTAAAAAAACTTTAGCATTGTTGATTTCCCTTGCAATGATGTCATGAAATTCTGTGAGTTTTTCAAGACGGATGCCTGTATGGGTTAAAAGCATCGTAAATTCAGGAGGCAGGTTTTCCAGTGCAATTTCCGTTTTTCTGTTCGGGTCCTGTGCTTCACATACATTTGAATAGATGTCCGCCAGTTCAATTATTAGTCCGAATTGACCATTACTTGATTTTTTTTTGATTCTGGTGAAATGGTGAAAGCCCAGCCCATCTCTTATGGCATCTCCTAGTTGCCATTTTTCGGCAATCATTTTTCCAGCAGAGCAGTGGGTGAATCCCAATAATGCATTTTCAATAATACAGATATCCATGTGCCGGGTTTTTGAAATTTTAAGTGCCTGGGCGTAATTTTCAGAAAATTGATGACTTAAAGGGATTTTACCAAGGTCATGCATCAGGCCTGCCAGAAAGAATAACTCCTGTTCCGTTTCAGGGATACCCATTGCTCTGGCCAGTAATTTTGCCGAGACTCCCACATGAATGGAGTGGTTCCAGAAAGCATCCATATCCAGAGCATCCCTCACGGGACTGGTGTTAATACATTTTACAATGGCGGAGCTCAGTACGATGTTTTTTATGGTATTTATGCCAAGAATAATGATGGCCCGGGTCAGGGATGTCACTTTATTACGCCGTGTATAATATGCTGAATTAATGAGTTGCAGAACCTTTCCCGTTAGGACAGGATCCAGTGAGATTACACGGTTCAAGTCATTGGGCGAGGGCATGGTGGTGTCGCATACCTGCATGACTTTGGTGGCAGTGGTGGAAAGACTGGGCATATTTGATATATATGTATGGATTTTCTTTTTGGCATTGGCTTTGTTTATTTGCGGTATATCCATTGTGTCTTCAGTTCTGTTCTTTTGGGGTGGTCATATAGTATTGTCCAGTTGTCATCGTTGTTGGGCCAACCCTCCCCAAAATGGTCGATGTTGTGACCAGGCCCCGAAATTTACTATGAGTATTCTGTTATAATTCGTCAGTCATGAGTTCTCCAATTTGACATTATATAATGTGTTTAGTTAAAATTGAAATTAACACATGCGGTATGATAAATGAGAACCCAGGACTCATGAGAGTTGTAATTTAAGATGTCTGAATGTGCAACTATTTGATTATTTTATATTTATCTGCCCGTTTGTGAGCTGGTAATTTTGTCCTTAAATGCCATTTTTTTTCTAAAACCATTTACTATAACCCGTGTGTAATGTAAGGTCAAGACAGCATCCTTAGAGTGGTTGTTTTATCAGATCAGATCTGTTTTTTTTAATGATCAACTGCTTTTAAAGCAATATGATAAATGCCGAAACATGATGTCTGGATGTCTGGATTTCTGATTGAAGCGATTTTGATTTCGTCCTTAAGTGAGTTCAGCATGGGTAATAATAAAATGAGGGAAAAAACTTATACTCAAGTGGAAGTGGAGACCCTTCTGAAAAACTGGTTTGAAGAAAAACAATGCCTGATCAGAGTGATAAGTACCTATGGCATGCTTGCCGAATCCTTTCCTGAGCATGCAAATGAAATAAACAATATAAAACCCCTGCTTAAACAGGAATCCCCTCTGCCCAGGAAGTCCATTGAAAAATCAATCAAACGCCTGCGTAAGGATATTTTAGCAAAAGAACTTGCGGGTACCACGCCGTTATTCCTTGGGAATACCCAGGTGGAGACAGATGCCTTAAAAATGCAGATTACAGAGCTTTTGCGCATGCTCAGGCGGGTTATTTATTTTTTTCTGGAAGGTTTTTATCCGTTGGAGGAAAGCCTTGAAAAAAAGTCATCCTCCATTCACATTGATGTCAGCCCAGATGTTGCCATGGATGTGATCGGACAACAGGTTGATGCCTTTACCGATTACAGTGTGGAGTTGAAGCAAAAAATTTTCAGTGATTTCCTGGCCGTCAATGAAACTTTTTTAGATTTGTTGAAACAGGTTCAAATGATTGAAAAGATCACCCAGGATGAATTCAATACAGATGTCCAGGTGAAAGCCTTTCAGAATTTTGAAGACACCATCGGTGAAGAAATGGGGGCCATCACCCGGGCCTTTGAGTTTAAGCAAAATATCAACGAACTTAAGACCGCAGTGTTTAAGAAACTGGGAAATATTAAAAAAATAATTGCCCGGAAAAAACAGGTGGAAGTTGATCAACTTAAACGAGCCAATGAAAAAATCAATCAATTAAAGAAAAAGGTGGTGGATGTCCAGGCAGACGCAAGAAAAATGTTTGTCAAGGCGGAAACCTTCCAGCATGCGGCCTTATTCGATGGCCTGACTGAAGTACACAATCGCAAATCATTTGAGATGCAATTGAATAAATCCCTTGCCCGGATAGATGAAAAAGGGGGATGCCTGGCACTGATCATGATTGATGTAAATCGTTTTAAGTGGATCAATGACACCTTTGGCCATGTGGCTGGCGATAAGGTCCTTAAAACAATAGCAGATACTCTGAAAGCCAATTTTCGGAAATCGGATTTTGTGGCCCGGTATGGAGGTGATGAGTTTGTTGTGCTGGTGGATGGCCTGGATGCCGATAATGTGCAGGCGGGTATTCAACGGTTTAAAATGCGTTTAAAGGCCATAAAGTTTATTTCCCATACCCTTAAAACCAATATTAAAGTAGAGATCAGCGCAGGCCTTGCCATGGCAAAGCCGGGGGATTCCGGGGAAACGCTTTTGCACCGGGCCGACCAAGCCATGTATGAAAATAAGAAAAAGAACACCTCCCCCTGTCTGGATAGGGCAAAGGCATAGGTGGCGGTGTATGAACAGGGAAAAAGCATTTGGGTTGCTTGGCATTGTTCCGGGGGATTCTCTTGAAACGGTGAGGGCAAAATATAGAAGCAAGGCAAAGCAATGCCATCCGGACCGATTTGCCCATGATCCGTTTTTGATGAAAGCCGCCGAAGTTGAGATGACCAGGATTAACCTTGCCTATCAACTGGTCTGCACCCAGTTGAAATCTGTTGACTTACCTTGTGGTCCCGATGGTGACACCGCAAAGAGCGGTCGTCTTATCCCCTTGTTATTCCTGTTCAACTGGAGTGTGGAGATTACAAAACCTCTGTTTGAGAAGGCTATGGAATTTTTAAATCTTCAGCAGAAACGTGAGGTCCGGACCGGACATCCGGGAGAACCCCTTAGGGAAAAGTGTGCAGGCCCACGTGTCACAAAAAAAAGTTTCGATGATATCTTACAACAAAAGGTAGCAGATATGAAAAACAGCCAGTATCATAAAAAATAATGACTTAACCTTGGGACTTTTGGGAAAGACAGGGTTTACTACGGGAAAAGAGCTTTTCGCTCTTCCATGCTGATCTGCCTGGATTCCTGGATCAGGGGCTTCTTGTTATAACATATACGATTACGGCCTGTTTCTTTTGCCTGGTACATCCAGGCATCTGCACGTTCGATAAATTGGTTCACAGTATCATTTTGATAGCCGTTGTAAGATTCCACCCCAAAACTTGCCGTAAGCGTGACAGATTTGTTTTTGAGTGTCAATGGGGTGGTTGCCAGTGCTTTTCTAAGTCTTTCTGCCATTTTTGCAGCATTGGCAAGTCCTTCATTGGGCAGGACAAATACAAACTCTTCGCCGCCATACCGGCAGGGGAAATCCATTCTTCTAACATTTTTTTTAAATATAGTACTGGCCCACCGGAGGGCGGTATTGCCGCATTCATGACCGAACTGATCGTTGATTCGTTTAAAAAAATCAATATCTGCCATGATAATACTGGTGGGAAGACCGGAACGTCTTGTCCGTTCCATTTCACAATGAAGTGTATTGAGAAGAAAGGCGTAGTTGTAATAGCCCGTCAGTTCATCTTTGATGGATAATCTTTTGAGTCGCTCACATTCTTTCTTTAAGCGAATATAATCGTCATAAAATTGACATTGTTTTATATCCATTGGGCATTTTACCAACTCTTCCAGTTCCACCTCATCCTCCTATAGGGATCGCGCTAAAAGATTAGAAAATAGAACTCAATGCTCAAGCCCCAGAATATTTGTTTTGATACTATAGATGTGCGGTTTTGTCAAAAAGAACTGCCCCGGTCACAAGATGGGGCACTTTGAACAGGCCAGGCTTGCATTATTGGCGCTTTTGTTTTAAACACAGGGGGTGGTCAAAACCATGGAACCTGATAAAAATTTTAGTTTCCAATGGCACAGGTCTGACCCCGTTGGCTGGCCAACTATGACGGGTGGTCCATATTGTGATCAAACCCGATAAGTTTACAACCTGTATGCTCTGATGTCTCCACAAATTCATGTGGTCTCCTCTCTGCCATACCCCGTATGTTTTACAAAGGAGAGAACTATATGGAAATGGACCATGCAGATGCACAACACGCCTTGAACGATCTTTTTTCAGACATTCTGATGCCCTTTTTAAATGCTCAGGTAACCGTTGAAGGGTGCCGGTTGTCACTGGAGAAGATAAACACACTGTCTGAAAGTCTTGTGGCCAGAGTCCATGCAGCACAGTCTGGTATGCCGGTGGCCTGCAGTTCCGGCTGCAGCTATTGCTGTCACGCCCAGGTAAAGCTAACGCCGCTGGAGGCTCTGGTCTTATTTTCTTGGATGAAAAAAACATTTACCAGACATCAGCAGATAGCTTTAAAGGAACGTATCACCAACAACCGGCAGCTCACCGAAGATGTTGACCTTAAACATCGTGTGATCGTTAAAGACCTGACCCCCTGTATTTTTCTTGAAAAAGGTGTGTGCAGCATATATCCGGTACGTCCACTCATCTGCAGGGCCTGGACATCCTACGATGGTATGATATGCAAACAGGCATTTACATCCGGGGATGCCAGCTCTGAAATAGAATCTTCCTCTTCCAGCAATTTTATTTACTCCCTGGCAAGGCAGAGCATTGAAAAAATATGTAAAATGCATGGATGGGCCTGGACGCCACTGGAATTACCCCGGGCCATGGCTTATTGTTTTACACAAAAGGATTTGTTTAGCCGATGGATTCAGGGGACAGCCCTTTTTAACATTAGTTCACCGGCGCTTCTTGTGGCTGAAATATATAGATCTTCATTCATGGAAATCCATGTGCCAGCCTTTTTTAGAAGATTTTCCCTTTCCTATAAAAGAGATGGGGAATGCATAGAGTATTTTCTCTACAGCAAGGAAAAGAAACATGATATTTCAACTTCTCTGATCGTTTCCCACGATGTCTTCTCCAAAGCCATAAATGTTTCCAAATTTTATCCGGAAATTTACAAGGAAACACTTCCAAGGTATATGTCTGCGGTGTGCTTTTTTATGATGATGCACCATGCTGCGGCTTTGTTTGATATTCATTGTGACTGCAGGATCTGCCTTGAAACCAGATCCAAGGTGTTTACATCCTTTTATGAGCGGCTCAAAGACTTTGATTTTGTTATTCACCAGCACCGCATTTCAGATAATTGTAATGTGAGGGGATGTTATCATGATTTCCCCGTGGAAACTGCCATGATTACCCTGGCTGCGTAATGACGGACAGAAAATGGATTTACAGTATTTCAGGGCCTGGGTCACCACCTGGGCCACCTGTCACAATTTTATATCATGGCCCTTGTGATGCTGGGAGCGGTCGGGACAGATGACTGCTGAACCCACGATGTTCTGGAAGACTGGAAAAAAAAATCCTGGCAGGCAATATTGCGTATGACTGCCGGAAACAAGTGTGATAATGAGTTTAACTTTTTTAATTGACATTGTGGTGTGGAATCTGGCCCGTATGTTTATCTACGCGTTCGGATTTTGAAAGGCATAAAAAAGGTAATGAAGGTTATAAAAATTGGTGGTGGTTGTTTAAAAGGAGAGGCGGTTGTCCGCAGTATTGTAGATTTGATTGCAAAAAGGGGCAGGGGAGATGTGTTTGTTCTGTCTGCCCTTTCCGGTGTTACAGACCGGTCTGCTCAACGGTATTGATATGGCATTAAAAGATGAAGCCCTTATCGGTGCAGTCATTGAAGGTATTCGGGAAGAGCATCTTAAGATTGCCAGGAGCCTGATGTCAGACAATATGGATTATAAGGCTTTGGAACAGGAGCTGGCTCCCCATTTTTTAAAAATTGAACGGTATTATTTTGGGATCACCTTCACCCGGGAAGCCACCCCGCGGATGCGTGATATCATTATCAGTTATGGTGAACGTTTGTCGGTTCTGCTGATATCCCGGGTACTGAAAAGCCGGGGGGAAGACTCTTTTTGCATCATGCCCCGGGATGCCGGGATCATCACCGACGGGCGATTTGCCGATGCAACGGCAAATATGGAAAAAACCTCTGAAAATGTTAAAAACAATGTATTGCCCCGCATCACTGAAAAAACCATTGTGTTTATTCCTGGCTTTTTCGGTATCAGTGAATCCGACGAGGTCACCACCTTTGGCCGGGGGGGAAGTGACTATTCCGCCGCTGTGGTGGCAGCTGCTTTAAAGGCTGATATGCTTGAAATATGGAAGGACACTGAGGGCTTTATGACCGCAGACCCCCGGGTAATTCCCGAGGCTAAACTTATTTCAGTGCTCAGCTATGAGGAGGCTTCAGAGCTTGCCTATTCCGGCGCATCCATTCTTCATCCCAGAACCGTAGAGCCGGTGCGTAAATCCGGTATCAATATTGCCATTAAAAACACCCTGAACCCCGATGGCCCCGGCAGCCTCATCACCGAGCAGGCAGTATCTGCAAAAAATGTGATCAAAAGCATTTCTCACTCCATGGATATTGCCGTGCTAAAAGTGTACGCCTCGGGTGTGGGGCTGCGTCAGGGAATCCTGGCTCACATTGCCGGATTGCTTTCCAAGGCAGGTATTAATATTAAGTCTGTGGTCACCTCTCAAACATGTATCAGTCTGCTGTTGTCCCGGAAAGATATTGGTCAGGCACATACGGTTATAAATGAAATGAAACCCCGGCTTTTCCGGGAAACTGAGCAGATTACGGATACGGCTCTTATCAGTGTGGTGGGTGACGGGCTGCATAATCATCGGGGCATTGCCGCCAGATGTTTCACTGCAGTTTCCAAGGTGGATGTCAACATTGAAATGATATCCTTTGGCCCTTCCAGGGCAGCACTTTATTTCCTTGTGCGTGAAACGAATCTTGAAAAGACCATGGGTGCCCTTCATTCACAGTTTGTTTGATACTTGGAAAACAAAAAAATAATAATCAGGCTCCGTGGTCTGACGGAAGACTTGATCTGGATAGATAACTCAAGATATGGAAATATTGTATTGGAGAAAATTAAAATCAAACTGGATCTCCGGCGTCACTGCATTGAAACGGAGATAAAGAAACAATATAATCGGCGGGTGTCCATGGGCATCAAGCATGGGCTTACAGATGTGCTGGAGGCGGAGATTCAGATTTTAAAGGCGGCCCTGGAGCGATTTGATTTTGCAAAACTTAGAGCGCACCACCGACAGCTTGCCGGTGGTGCAGATCCGTGTGTTTTTCTCAGGATGGGGCGTGATGGGATGCCGGACATTGAATTGCCGCCGCTTACTCGTCCGCCGGTGGAATCATCATGACCGGAATCCGGGAGCGCTTTAGGATACTTTTGGTGCGACGACCCATGGATTTTGAATCGGTGAACATGGTTTTGTTGGAGCCGATTACGATGAGATCACACTCTTCTTCCTTTGCGGTTTCCAAAATGGTATCCACCACATGGCCGTCCTTGACGAGGATATTTTCCACCACATAGCGGCATTCTTCATTCTGGAGGGGGCTGGAAAATGTGTCAAGGGCCTGATGAATGGTTGCAAGCTCACTTCTTTTGCCAATAAGGGTGGCCCTGGCATCATGTTCATGCTTGCTGTGAAGCATTTCCCATTGTTCTTTGCCGAGCAGCCCCTTGAGTCTGGAATCCAGGGATTCAGAAACGGTTTCCATTACATGTAAAAGTGTGATACCTCCCTCATACCGGGATGCCAGATTTGCAGCATAGGCAAATGCGTGCCTGCAGTTGTTGGACAGGTCTGTTGCAAATAAAATTTTCTTAAAATCTCCCTTCATTTTTTCTCCTTTATCTGGTGTGTGTTTGAGTACTATATTATTTCGTAAATATTGGGCTTGGGGCATGTAAACGTTTGGACAGTGCCCCATATTCATCTGTCTGGGGTTAGCATACTGATGCTATATGAGCAGATCAAAAGAACTCAATATATGGGGTGCTGACCGAATATTTACATTATTTAATCGGTAATATGTATTGTATCTGGTATTTGTCAATGTCTGCAGGGCTAAAAAAGTATACATGATAGCAAATGCCCTCTTTATACCAGGATGACTGCCGTTATAACTGTCCATATAAGAAACATTGCGGTGATAGACATTAATACCATGGAAATCATAAAATGCCATCCGTTTTCCCGTCGCTGTTCATGGTATCCCAGCAACCATCCAAGTCCTGCGCCGGCAGCAAGTCCCCCACCATGTCCCCAGTTATTAATGCTTGGGATGGCAAGACCAAAGACAATGAGACTCAATACCCATCCCATGGTCTGCCTGTAAACCGCCTGGCCGAATGGTCCCCCGCTGGATTTCCCAAAGTACAGGGTGGCTCCGATGAGGCCGCAGATGGATGCCGAAGCCCCGATGGTCACACTGACCCCGGCAACACAGGACAGATAAAATCCGGCAACGCCGCTCAAGGTATAGATGATAAACATCCGGTGAACACCATAGGCTCCCATGACCAGATGGCCGATTTGAACCAGGGCCGTCATGTTGAATATGATGTGTAAAAGACTTCCATGTAGCCAGTTCGCCGTTATCAATGACCACCATTGGTGATAATGATCCATGGGGACGGTGCCGGTGGCTCCATGAAGATAAGGGTATTGGTGGAGGGGGACAACGCGGTGAAGGGATTTATGGAAAAATCCGTATGGCTGCCACTTACAACAAGGCAGGCCAGGAACATGAATCCATTGACACCGATGATTCCCCTGATCAATTGTCGGGGGCTTGGGACGGTAAAAGTCATAATACTCTCCAGAGGAGCAGATGTACCATCAGGGCATCGGTACTGGTGATGGCTGGATATTCACGGCATTGAGGTATTCTTTAATCCCCCCAAGAGTCATGGTAAACAGCTTGGTTCCGGTGAGAATTACCGCTGCATCGTCAGGGCACTGGCAGGCTTCGGCAAAGGCCGGTCCCATGATAAAAGAGGGATCAGTCCCCTCCGTGGCATTTTGTTTCATGACGGCAACATAGGTGTCCATGCGTTTTTTTAGAATGGAAAAGTAATCCACCACCTGCCCGGTGGTGGTTTCCGTCAGTTGGGAAATATTTCTGGAAATGTCCTTTATATTGTCCCAGAATCGCTGGTTGAGTTCCTTTTTGATGGGCTCATTTTCCATATAAAAAGAGATGGCCCAGCCCACACTTAATATTTTTAGAATCTGAAGTTCATATTCCACGCAGGTTCGATTCACGGTATCATCTGCGGGCATTGCCCGGAGAAGCATTTTTAAGTCATCCCGGTTGATGGCAAAGGTTGCCAGATTTTCTGCAAATTGAGTCATCGTAATTGGTTCCATGGTGGCCTGCCCCATTATTTCCTCTTTTTTCCTGTTGCATACAATTCAATAAGCGTGTCATAATATCTGTCATGGTAATTATCTGTGTGTAGACAGCATTCCATGTCCTTGATAAACAAACTGATTTTGCGTCTATATCATCTATAAATGATAAAGTAAACGTCTGGACGGTGCCGGGGCTTTTTCAGCAAATGTGTCAATAACACAGGACTAAATCCACCTCAGTGTGGCCGATGCTGTGATCAATCTTTGAATGTGAAACACATTTATCACTTGTCGGATCGTGGGAAGAGCCCCGCCTGAAAGAGAGAAATATGATAACCATTGACTTGAATTTTTTTGCCACCCTGAGATCTTTTCTGCCCGATTCCCCCAAAAAAATGGAAATTCCTGAGGGCACCTGTGTCAAAGATCTGGTGGCGGGATTTGGCATTCCGGAAGCCGATGTGAAATTGATTTTTATTAATGGGAAAAGACAGTTGCCCACCTATGAATTGAAACATAATGACCGTGTAGGTATATTTCCGCCGGTGGGGGGAGGATAACAGGGGTTATGCCGTGGATATGAAAAAAAGATATTCAAGAAATTTCCAATCCATAAGCCTGCCCGAGCAGGCACTTCTGGCAGACACCCGGGTGTGTATTGTGGGACTGGGGGGCCTGGGAGGCGGTGTTGTGGAAATGCTTGCCCGCATTGGCATTGGTACCCTTGATCTGGTGGACGGTGACAGCTTTGATGAAACCAATCTTAACCGGCAGCTGCTGTCCACGGAAAAAGGCATTGGTACCCCAAAAGCCCGGGCGGCCCGGGAACGCGTGAGGCTCATTAACAAAACCGTGAATGTTAACGCCTTTGATATGTTTCTGAACCGGGAAAACGCCCATGAGATCATGGGGTGTTCCCATGTGGTGGTGGATTGTCTGGACTCCATTGGGGATCGATTTTTACTCCAGGAGCTGGCCCGGTCCCGGGGTATACCCCTGGTATCCGGGGCTATTGCCGGTACTTCCGGACAGGTAACTGTGATTTATCCTGAAGATCCGGGGTTTCAACTTATTTATGGTGATTCCCTGGAAAATCATGCGGCCGGCATTGAAAAACAGTTGGGAAATCTGCCCCATTGCGCCTTGCTGGTGGCAGCCCTTCAGTGTTCTGAGGTGATCAAGGTGGTGCTGGGGCGGGGAGACGTTTTAAGAAATCGCCTGCTCATCTGTGATCTCATGACCAATACCTTTGAAGTGATGGACATGATATGATGGACAAAAAAAAATATCAACAGGCGGCAAAAATAATAACCGGGGCAAAGAGGGCTATAGCCTTCACCGGTGCCGGTATTTCTGTGGAAAGTGGTATCCCCCCATTCCGGGGAGAAAACGGGTTATGGGACAAGTATGACCCTGCCACCTTTGACATTTCTTATTTCCACGAATACCCGGCCCATTGCTGGGAGGTGATGCGGGATATTTTTTATGAGCTGTTTGGTACGGTAAAGCCCAATGCAGCCCATTACATCCTGGCAGAGATGGAGGCAAAAAAGTACATTCACGGGGTGATCACCCAGAATGTGGATGGCCTTCACCAGGATGCCGGAAGTAAAACCATCCATGAATTTCATGGTGCCTTGAGAAAATTGATCTGCCTTGGCTGTGGTCGCACCGTCAAGGTGGAAAGGGTGGATCTGTCCATCTTACCCCCCCGGTGTGAAAAGTGCCGGGGGATATTAAAACCCAACGCTGTTTTTTTCGGGGAGTCCATTCCTGCTCACGCCCACCGGGCTGCCTTTGCCGAAGCAGACAGGGCGGATGTTTTTATTCTCATTGGCACCACCGGTGAGGTGGCTCCCGCCAACATGATCCCAAGGATTGCCCGGGAAAACGGAGCAAAAATAATAGAAATAAACACAGAACCATCGGATTATACTGATTTTGTTACCCATATTTTTCTCCAGGATAAGGCCACCAAAGCCTTGGAGCAACTGATGAAAACCATTGAGGGGTCATGATTCAGATCTCAGTATCCAGATCTCAGAACCCAGAACCCAGAACCCAGAACCCAGAAATCATAAACCTATTCCCCGCAAAAGGAGATAAAAATGGCAGAAGATTGCCTGTTTTGCAAAATTGTTAAAGGTGAAATTCCATCGGAATTTCTTTATGAAGATGAGATGTGTGTGGTATTTCGGGATATCAACCCCCATGCTCCGGTACATCTGCTCATTGTGCCGAAGCGGCATATCAGAAGTATCAATGATCTCACCGAAGCCGATGCAGAAACTGTTTCAAAAATGCATATGGTTGCCAGGGATATGGCCAAAAAAGAAGGGGTGGATCAGTCGGGATATAAGCTTTTATTTAACGTTGAAAAGGGCGGAGGGCAGGTGATTTTTCATCTTCACCTCCATCTTCTGGGTGGTTGGAAAAAAGAAGATTGATGATATGATGATCCCGTTTTTTTTGATTTGGGTCCCGTGCAGGGATAAAGAACGGGATCATTTTACAGCAACAAGTCATTTCCTTGAATGGGGGTGTTATGGTTGTTCAGTATCCCGAGCCCGGCAGGGCCCTGGTCATGTTCTGTGGAGACAGTATCACCTTTACCCTTGATCTTATTTCAGATACACCGGGGCAGGCCTTTGTCCGCACCGATCTGGGCCGGGCCGAGGTTAGCCGCCAGGAGATCATAGACCGGGTGGACAAGGGAGATATCAATCTCAACGGGGCCTGGCATGATGTAAAAATGGTCCGCCGGAGTGCGTCCCGATTTTCCATCACCCTTCCCCTGTATGAACTGGGCCATTTCCGGGCCAAATGTTTTTTCATGGGCAAAGACAAGGAGGTTCCCGTGTGGCCCCGGGGGGATAACACGGTTATCAACGTTGAAAGTGCCGGTTCCTGTTGTGCCAATATCATTTACAATGCCTTTGTCCGGCAGTTCGGCACAGCCAAATGGCCCCGGGAACCCATGGTACCCCAGGAGCAGGAGATGATCCAGACCCTTGAAGCCAAAGGGTATACCGTAATTCCGGAATCGGGAAAATTTCGGGATCTCATTAAAGAAGTTGATTTTATCTTTGGTGAGCTTGGCTGTCGGGTGCTGCAGCTTTTACCGGTGCATCCCACCCCAACCACCTATGCCCGCATGGGCCGGTATGGCAGTCCCTATGCGGCCCTTAATTTTACCGATGTGGACCCGGCCCTGGTGGAATTTGATCCACTGGCCACCCCCCTGGAGCAGTTCATGGAACTTGCCGATGCCGTGCATTTTCATTGCGGATATCTGATTTTAGATATTGCCATCAATCATACTGGCTGGGCCGCCAGCATCCACGAACACCACCCGGAATGGCTGGTGAGGGGTGAGGATGGAAAAATTGAGGTCCCCGGTGCCTGGGGAGTCAAGTGGGAGGATCTCACCAAGCTTGATTATGCCCGGCTGGAGCTGTGGCAGTACATGGCAGATATTTTTCTGTGCTGGTGCAGAAGGCGGGTAGATGGCTTTCGGTGCGATGCTGGTTATATGATTCCATTGCCTGCCTGGGAATACATTGTGGCAAGGGTGCGAAAAGAGTATCCGGATACGGTGTTTTTTCTTGAAGGGCTGGGGGGCGGCATCCATGCCACCTGTGATCTTTTAAATACAGCTAATCTCAACTGGGCCTACTCCGAACTGTTTCAGAATTATCAGCAAAAAGAAATAGAAGACTATCTGCCACAGGCCATGGAAATCTCAGAAAAATATGGTCTAATGATTCATTTTGCAGAAACCCATGATAACCCCCGTCTGGCGGGCGTATCACAGGTGTATGCACGCATGCGCACCGCCATTTCCGCCCTGTTTTCCGTGTGTGGTGGATTTGGCTTCAGCGCCGGGGTGGAGTGGTTTGCCACGGAAAAAATGGATGTGCATGAGGCCACATCCCTGAACTGGGGGGCCGAAGAAAATCAGATTGATCACATCCGTCAACTCAATTTTATTTTGAGAAATCATATCACCTTCGGCCAGGATACACGACTTGCATTTGTTCACCAGGACACTCAAAACGCCCTGGCCTTGGCCAGAATTCATGAACCCTCCCAGACGCGTCTGCTCATTGCTGCAAATCTGGATTGTGAAAACAGTCAAACGGTGTCCTGGTCACCTGTCAACTGGAATATGGACGGTGCAAGGGCCATGGATCTGATCACGGAAACCTGGATGGATATCCAGATCTCTGATACGCTTCAGTCCATAGTAATGGCACCCGGCCAGGTAATGGCCCTTTGTCCTGAAAAGGAAAACAATGACTCCTGGGTTAAAGCAAGCCCCCCCATGTGTCGAATGCCCCGGCGGGTACTGGATCAGAAACTCAAAGCCCGGGCCATGAAGCTTTTTAAGGTGTTTCAGGGATTTAAAGACCTGGGAGATTTTGATGTAAATGCCGGGGCAGCACAGCTCATCCATGACCCCGTTGCCTTTTGCCACTCCCTTAACGTTGGGGGAAAGGAAAGCCGGCTGGTAACCTGGAACTGGGAGGTTGATACCCGCCGTACGGTAATGGTGCCACCGGGGTATTGTCTGCTGGTGATGGCCCATAAAAATTTTCGAGCAGATATCAGGAGAACTGACGGTGACCTCGTTGAAACCCTGGGATATGAAGAGGCTCTTCCCATGGAATCGGGAATGTTTTTTGCCATTTTTCCTCCCCTGGAAACCCAGTCTTTTCACCAGCGGGTTACCTTCCGCATCCGGGTGTTTGAAAACGGCAATACCCGGGAACAGTCATCTTCCCTTTTATATCTGGCATCTCCCCGGACGCTCACCTTCCAGCCCCATTTTCCAAGGCAAAAGATCATGGCCGATCCCTCTTTAAAATTTCTGGATGTAAATGGCCGGGGGGCCATGTTGCGTGCATCGGCATGGTGGGGACGGCTGGAAAGCCGGTATGATGGATTATTGTGTGCCAATCTCAATCCGGAGTTTCCAGAAAATCGATGGATGCTTCTTTCCCGATATCGCATCTGGGCGGTGTACCAGGGGTATTCCCGGGAGCTGACTCTGGATTGTCTGGAAACCTTTTCCTGTAACCATGATGGTGGTGGCGGACGCTGGCGATTTAATGTGCCCACCTGTGAGGGTAGACATTTCATAATAGAATTGATGCTGTGGATGCCCAATGGGCACAATCAGGTGTTTTTAAAAATAACCCGGATGGCGGCCAGGGACCACGCTTTGTTTCTGGAAGACCATATCCCGGTAACACTTATTATCAGGCCTGACATTGAAGATCGTTCCTTCCATGATACGGTTAAAGCCTGGACCGGTCCCGAAGATGCCTGGGAATCAGCCCTGGTTTCCCGAAGTAACGGGATTCGTTTTGAGCCGGTACCGGGGCAGCGGGGGCTGGATCTCCACATGGAAGGCGGGCAGTTTATCTTTGAACCTGAATGGACCTACATGGTGCATCATCCCCTGGAAGAAGAGCGGGGTCTTGATGCCCATTCGGATCTTTTCAGTCCTGGTTATTTCAAGGTTTCCATATTGGGCAGGGCTGTTTTCACGGTTAAAGCCGATGCCGATCTTTTCACCACCAGGGTTGAAGACCCACCCATGGAAAATCTTCAATCTTCAGCTTCCCCCCCGGCATCTTCCCATTTCATGGAAACGGTGGCCCGAAACCTCAATGCGTATCTGGTGCACCGGGGCCGGGATAAAAGCGTTATTGCCGGATATCCCTGGTTCCTGGACTGGGGTCGGGACAGCCTGATTTTCTGCCGGGCATTGATTGAAGGCGGGCATTTTGAAGATGCAAAGGCCATTTTACGCCTGTTCGGTCAGTATGAACAAAGCGGTACCCTGCCTAACATGATCTGCGGTAAAAATGCTGAAAATAGAGAAACCTCCGATGCTCCCCTGTGGTTTTTTGCCGCCTGCAGTGAGCTTGTGGAAAAAGACGGAGAGGCCTTTCTTGATGAAGTCCTGGCCGGGCGGACGGTGGCACAGATTCTGATTTCCATGGCCAGATCCTTTGTTAAGGGAACGGACACGGGTGTGGTCATGGATCCTGACACGGCACTTATTTTCAGTCCCTCCCATTTTACCTGGATGGATACCAACTTTCCGGCGGGCACCCCGCGTCAGGGATATCCCGTTGAGATTCAGGCCCTGTGGTACCACGCCCTTTGTTTCCTGGCACGCCTTGACACATCCCCGGGAGAACCTGCCTGGTTGACTCTGGCTGCCCGGGTTCAGGCAAGTGTAACACGGTATTACTTTCTGGAAGACCGTGGGTATTTTGCCGACTGTCTGCATGCAGAGCCCGGTACGGGTGCGGTCCAGGCCCAGGTGGATGACGCGCTTCGGCCCAATCAGCTGTTTTTATTGACCCTGGATGTGGTTAAAGACCCGGCCCTTGCCATGCCCTGCCTGGATGCCTGTATGACCCTGCTGGTTCCCGGTGCCATCCGAAGTCTTGCCGATGCACCGGTGTCATTTCCCCTTCCCATTGTATCCAATGGCAATGTTTTAAATGATCCATATCATCCTTACGCCGGTGAATACAAAGGTGATGAAGACAGCCAGCGAAAACCTGCATATCATAACGGGACGGCCTGGACATGGCCCTTTCCGGTGTTCTGTGAAGCCTGGGCAGGGGTTTATGATGATCCCGGGGGGACAGAAACGGCCCTGGCCCTTCTGGGAAGTGCTTCTGAATTAATGAAAAAGGGCTGTGTGGGCCATCTTCCTGAAATCCTGGATGGCAATTCTCCCCACCATCCAAGGGGATGCGATGCCCAGGCCTGGGGAAGCAGCGAATTTTACCGTGTATGGATAAAACTTGACAAAAATGAAATCGCAGGAATATAAAATGTTTTAATAAACGCCACATGGCAGGCGTAAATTTGTCATTTTAAGCTGTTTTTTTAAAGGCAGGTAAAAATGAAAAAATCAAAACCCCGTGTTCTTATTGTAACTCCTGAAGTGACATACCTTCCCGAAGGCATGGGGAACATGTCCAATTTCTGTGCCAAAGCAGGGGGGCTTGCCGATGTGTCCGCCGCCCTTATCAGCTCGCTTTTTGATCTGGGGGGGGATGTGCATGTGGCCCTTCCCGATTATCGATCGTTGTTTGACGGGTATCTGCCCAAGCTGTTTCATAAGGAATTGAAACGCATCAAACAACGCATCGAAGACAAGCGAATTCATCTGGCAGAGGATCGGGTATTTTATTATCTCACCCATGTGTATTCCGGATACTATGAAACCAACCTGAAGGTCTCCCTTGCTTTCCAGCGGGAGGTGATGAATTACATCATTCCCCGGGTGAACCCCGACATAATTCACTGCAACGACTGGATGACGGGACTGGTTCCGGCCATGGCAAGACAGATGGGTATTCCCTGTCTGTTCACCATACATAACATTCACACCGTGACGGCTACCCTGGAGCAAATTGAAGACCGGGGAATTGATGCGGCTGCCTTCTGGCACCATCTGTACTACAGAAATCCTCCAGATTGTTATGAGGAGAGTCGAGGCCACAACCCGGTGGATTTTCTCACCTCTGGTATATTTGCAGCCCATCATGTCAACACGGTGAGTCCCACCTTTCTAACTGAGATTATCAATAACCAGCATCCCTTTGTGGAACCCTGCATTCGCCAGGAGCTTGCCAATAAGTGGCATGCCGGTTGTGCTGACGGGGTGTTGAACGCCCCGGACCCAGAGTTTAATCCGGCCATAGATGAAATGGTGGCCTACAATTACGGACCGAAAAATCACCGGTATAAAAAACTGGAAAACAAGCGTCATCTCCAGGATATGCTGAACCTTCAATTAGATGACAACGCCCCTCTTTTTTTCTGGCCTTCTCGTCTGGACCCGGTTCAAAAAGGGTGTCAGCTCATGGCCGATATTCTTTTTGATGTGGTTTCCGCTTACTGGGATACCAATATTCAGCTGGTGTTTGTGGCCAATGGTCCCTTTCAGAAATATTTCACTGAGATTGTGGATTATCATGGCCTTCACCGGCGGATATCTGTAAATGATTTCACCGAAGCCCTGTCCCATCAGGCCTTTGCAGCGGCCGATTTTCTTTTGATGCCGTCCTCCTTTGAACCTTGTGGACTTCCCCAGATGACCGGGTGTATTTATGGCACCCTGCCCATTGTGTTTGACACCGGCGGCCTTCACGACACGGTTCGGCATCTGGATCCATATAATAACACCGGAAATGGCTTTGTTTTTGAGGTGCATGATCCGGGCGGTTTTCGCTGGGCAGTGGACCAGGCCATGGCGTTTCATCGCCTTGATCCTGAGTTAAAAGAACAGCAGATTTCCCGGATAATGACCCAGAGTGTTCTTGAATTCAGCCACACGGCCTGTGCCGCCAAATACATTGAAATCTATGAAAAAATGCTCAGAAGGCCCTTCATTGTCTGATCTCGGACTTTTCAACGATCCCGGTCTTGTGCCCCATAAAAAGGTGATTCACCATCGTCTGGATCGGGTGAGGGCCATGGAAGAAAGTCTGCTTTCCCCCGGTTTTCATACCCTGTATGATCTGGCCGATTATCATGAGAGATTTGGCCTGCATCTAAGGGGGGAACAATGGTGCTTCAGGGAATGGGCACCCAATGCAACCGCGGTGTACATCATCGGGGACATGACCAACTGGCAGAAAATGGAATCGTTCCGCCTGAAACCTTCACAGAACCCGGGTATCTGGGAGGGATGGTTTGATGTAAAGACCTTCTGTCATGGCCAGCATTATCGACTCCGGGTGGCGTGGCCGGGAGGGGAGGGTGACCGCATCCCCACGGCGACTGTCCGGGTGGTTCAAGATAACCATACCCTTATCTTTAATGCCCAGGTGTGGTGTCCGCCGGTTTCCTATTCATGGAAAAATCCCAATTTTACTCCCCCAAAAGAACCCCTTCTTATCTATGAAGCCCATGTGGGCATGGCCCAGGAAGAGGGCAGGGTGGGTTCCTACCAGGCCTTTGAACAGCATATCTTACCCCGGGTGGCCCATGCCGGATATAACACACTGCAACTCATGGCCATCCAGGAGCATCCCTATTATGGCTCCTTTGGTTACCATGTATCCAGTTTTTTTGCGCCATCCTCCCGGTTCGGTACCCCGGAAGAGTTAAAGCAGCTGGTGGATACGGCCCACGGTATGGGTATCCGGGTCATCATGGATCTGGTGCACTCCCATGCCGTTAAAAATGAAGTTGAAGGGCTTGGCTGTTTTGACGGTACCCGGCATCAGTTCTTCCATGGGGGGCAGCGGGGGCTTCACTCGCTGTGGGATTCATACTGCTTTAATTATGGTAAACGCCAGGTACTTGGTTTTCTGCTGTCCAATTGCCGGTACTGGTTGGAAGAGTTTAAAATGGACGGGTTCCGGTTTGACGGTATCACCTCCATGCTGTTCATGGACCATGGCATCGGCAAAGCCTTTACAAGCTACGAGGACTATTACCGGGAAGGGGAGGTGGATGAAGACGCCCTTGGCTATCTTTTTCTTGCCAATAAACTCATCCATGACATTTCCCCGGAGGCGGTAACCATTGCCGAGGAAGTCAGTGGTTACCCGGGCATTGCTGCACCTCAGCCCCTTGGGGGTACCGGGTTTGATTACCGGTTTGCCATGGGGGTTCCCGATTACTGGATTCGGCTGTTAAAAGAGCTAAAGGATGAGGACTGGCCCCTTGGTTCCCTGTGGTATGAACTCAATGCCCGCCGGGAGGATGAAAAGAGCATCAGTTATGCTGAGTCCCATGACCAGGCCCTGGTGGGGGATCAGACCCTTTTTATGCGTCTCATGGGAGAACATATTTACCATGGCATGTGGGGAACCACACCCGATATTCACACCTTCCGGGCTTTGGCACTGCACCGGATGATCCGCCTGATAACCCTTGCAACAGCCGGGGATGGTTATCTTAATTTCATGGGTAATGAATTTGGCCACCCAGAATGGATTGATTTCCCCGGGGCACACAATAACTGGTCCTATCATTATGCCCGCCGTCAGTGGTCTCTGAGAGACAATCCCGATCTTTATTTTTCCAGATTGGCAAACTTTGACCGGGCAATGTTAAACACGTTAAAGTCCTTTAACATTCCCCGGGGGGGCAGGGCGCAACTGTGCCATATCCATGAAGATGACAAAGTCGTGGCCTTTTTCCGGGAAAATATTTTATTTGTGTTTAATTTTAATGCCACCGTTTCCCACAATGATTATCCGCTTCTGGTTCCACCGGGCAGGTATGGCATGATCCTCAATACGGATGAAAAGCCCTTTGGGGGGCAGGAGCGTCTGAAGTCTGGCCAGGTACACTTTACCATGCCATCATGGGATAGGGGGGAACAACGGCATCTGCTGCGTCTTTATCTGCCCACCCGCACGGCTCTGGTGCTTTTGATGGTGGATTCCCCCCGCTGATCTTCTGATGTTAATTTGATTTGGGTGTGCCCTGACCTTCAGCCTTTATGGTGGTGGTCATGACATCGGCCAGATATCATAATCTGGTGGGGGCTGGTCACAACATGGGCCAGTCGTTCGATCCCATGGGCTCAGTCTCTGGTTTGATCTGGCTGATTTCTGGCCAATTGATGGTTGATCTGTTGCACCAGCATTAAAGAAACAAAGCTCATGGCTGCTCCGCCGATGAAGGGAATCCGATAATCAACCAGCCATAAAAGCCCCCCGATCACCGGCAGTACCACGGCGGCAATGTGGTTAATGGTAAATCCCACGGCCATGCTGGGGGCAATGTCTTCCGGGGATGCAATCTTCTGGAAAAAGGTCCGGATGGCAATGGCAAAGTTAAAAAAGATGTGATCTGCAATATAAAGAAATCCCACCACAAGCTTTGAATCCACCACCGCATAGGCAATAAAAATAAAAATCAGGCTAAAGTACTCCAGGGAAAGTACCTTTCTTTCTCCGTATTTTACAATGCATCGACCAATGAACGGGCTTAAAAAATAATTGATGACATTGTTGAGCATGAACAATATGACAATTTCCCGGATGGAAAACTCAAATTTTTTCACCAGCAGGAACACCGCAAAGGAGGTGAAAATCTGACGTCTGGCCCCGGCCATGAATGTCAGGAGATAGTAAAGCCAGTATCGTTTTTTAAAAATCATATCCTTTCGCTGGGGGGGCAAAAATTTATCCGTGGGATTTTGGGTCAGGGTATAAAGACCAACGGCAAGCATGCCGCCACCTGCCAGGAGATAAAGTCCGGTGTAGGAAAAATGTGGGGCTGCCAGAAACACCAGTATTCCCGCCATGATATTGCTTAAAGCGGCAAGACTTCGAAGTTTGCCAAACACAATGGGGGCGGTCTGGGTATCAAAATATTGCAGCGTCAACGACTGGTTGGTGGTTTCAAAGTAGTGAAAGCCGAAACTCATGAGCAAAGTGGTGAACATTAACCCATAAAATGTGGGAAACACACCAGTGGCCCCCACCCCCAGGCCCATGATAATAACGGAAAGGGCAGAGAGTCGATGCTCTTTGATGATTAACAGTAGATACACCACCAGAAGCGATAGAAATCCGGGAAGTTCCCGCACCGATTGCAGAACCCCCACATGTCCCCCGTCCAGATGGATGACATTCACGGCAAAATTATCAAAAAGGGTACGCCAAACGTGCAGACCTGCGGTGGAGGCGATGACCAGGAGCATCAGGTAAATGTACATGGGATTTTTGTGCAGGGATATTTTCATGATAACCTCTTTGAATGGTTACTCCCGTCGTTGTATGCAATTTTCAGGCATCACATTTTGTTTTTAAAGTAACGGTTTGGCCCGTTGCAGAAAGGGTGATAAATGTGTTACAGGAGTGTGGTGGTCAATTGTTTTTGAGGCCTTGGTCAGAACATGGGTCCCTTTGGTCCATGACCCCTTTGGCCCACCAAATAATGATGAGTGGGCCATGTTATGACCAAGCTCTGTTTTTGAAAGGCAGCGATCTATCCTTTCTGAAAACTTTTTATGTGTCAGATTCAGAGCCAATATGCAAGAGAAATATGGTGCTTTTTTACCCACATGGGACCACGGATGGGCTTAAATACCGCCCCCAAGGGTCACCCGATCCGGCCCCGGACCGTCGGCGGCCCTTTTGCCCTGCCGGTCTAAAGTGCAGGAACTGCGGTCTGGTTTGTCCTCAAACAGCCTGCGCTTCTTAACGCCCGGCAGGGTAAAAGGGCTGATCGCCTTTGGCTCCTAATGGGCCGGACCGGGTGACCCTTGGGGGCTCTGCTGTCGACAATTTTTGGGCTTGTCACAACATGTGCCGTCCGTCACAGCATAAAATAAAATATTAAAGAGGAATTTTTTCGATGTTTAATTTTGATAAAATAATCGATCGACGGGGAACCGGCGGTGAAAAATGGGACAAATACCAGGGACAGGATGTCATTCCCATGTGGGTGGCAGACATGGACTTTCAGGTACCACCGGCGGTGACAAAGGCTCTTCAGGAGCGTGTTGACCATGGTATTTATGGATATCCCGGGCGGGATCATGCCCTGGAAAACGTGGTGGAACAACGCCTGAAACGCTGCTTTGGATGGGAGATCAGCAAAGACTGGATTGTATGGCTGCCGGGTCTTGTCAGCGGTATCAATGCCATGTGTTATGCCTTCAGTGAGCCTGGCGATGATATCATGACCACCATTCCGGTATATCCCCCATTTCTGGCAGCACCGGGTAATTCCGGTAAAAACTGCATTAAGGTTCCCATGGTTTTGGAAAAAGACAGATATGTGCTTGATTTTAAAGCCATAGAGCAGTCAATCACCGACAAAACCCGTATTTTCATCCTATGCAGTCCCTACAATCCTTGCGGAACTGTTTTTACAAAAGAGGAACTTGCCCGCCTGGTAAGCATTTGTCATGCCCATGATATATTGCTGCTGTCCGATGAAATCCATGCTGATTTTATCCTGGATGAAGATGCATACCATTGCCCCACATGGATGTGCGACCCCAAGGCCCCGGACCAGACCATAACCCTCATGGCCCCAAGCAAAACCTTTAACATCCCGGGTTTGAGCTGCTCCTTTGCCGTGATTTCCAATGATGCCCTGAGAAAAAAATTCCAGGATTTCAGCCGGGGTCTTTTACCCCATGTGAACTGCATGGGGCTTCTGGCTGCCCGGGCCGCCTTTGAATCCGGAGATGAATGGCTGGCCCAGCTGATTCAATACCTGAAAGTAAATCGGGATTATGTATATCAGCGCATAAACAAAATACCGGGACTATCCATGAAACCTGTGTCTTCCACCTATCTTGCATGGATTGACGCCAGAGCACTTAATCTGGAAAACCCGGCCCGGTACTTTGAATCCATGGGCGTGGGACTCAATGACGGGGCCACCTTTGACGCAAAAGGATATGTGCGGTTAAACTTCGGCTGTCCCATGGCCACCCTGAAACGGGGACTGGATCGTATGGAGAAAGCCGTTTACAAAATATCTTAACTGCTGATTGTATTCACATTATGATATATGAATCCCATGAAAATGAGCAATTAACATGACAGAGCCTTTTCAGCCCGGTCTTTCCATTATCCATGCAAACCATGTGGAGGATCTGCGCGATGTGGTTGTAGAGTGGATTGGTCGATATCCGGTGGCCCCTCTGGAAAAAGAGTGTTTCATAGTTCAAAGCAATGGCATGGCCCAGTGGTTGAAGATTTCCCTGGCATCGGATGAGGGCTGTGGCATTGGTGCCGGGCTTGAGTTTCTGCTCCCCGGACGCTTCATGTGGCAGGCCTACCGGGCTGTTTTGGGAGATGTTCCACTCACCTCGCCCTTTGATCGAGAAAGATTGATCTGGCGGCTCATGCGCCTGTTAACCCAGCTGGGGGATGACCCTGTTTTTTCTGTTCTTACACGATTTCTTGCCAATGATGAAGATTCCCGGAAACGCTATCAGCTGGCCGTTCATCTCTCCGCCCTTTTTGATCAATACCAGGTGTACCGGGCCGACTGGGTCACCGCCTGGCAGGCCGGGCGGATCGGGCTTTTTACCGGCAGTGGAACATGGACGCATTTGCCCGAAGAGCAGACCTGGCAGGCGGCATTGTGGCGGCGAGTGCATGAAGATATTGCCCCGGAGTTAAGATTCACCGGCCGGGCAGATCTCCATGATCGGTTTTTAACGGCGGCCAGGGATTCCCAAAGGCCCTTTACCGGGTTGCCCCGGCGGGTGATTGTATTTGGCATCTGTTCGTTGCCAGCCCAGGTGCTGGAAGCCCTGGATGTTTTATCTGTCCATTGCCAGATCCTCCTGTTTATCCATAACCCCTGCCGTCATTACTGGGCCGATATTATTGAGGACCGGGAGCTGTTTAAAATTGAACAGGCCCGCCATGGCAGACCCGGAAGTCTGCCGGGGGATCTGAATCCTGATCTCCTTCACCAGCATGTGAATCCGCTGCTTGCCACCTGGGGAAAGCAGGGCCGGGATTATATAGGTCTTTTGTACCGATATGATCAGCCGGAAACCTACCAGGATCGGTTTTCCCAGATTGATCTGTTCCGGGATATCATTCCCCCTGATGGTCAGGACAATGGGGGTAATTTAAATGAGGACAATCCGGATAATCAGGGAGGTAAAAATAATCAGAACAATTCGATTTCCCATGCCCGGGGCACCCTGCTTATGCAGGTGCAGCAGAACATTCTGGATCTGACCGCCTTACCCGCTTCCCCTGCTGACAGACAGAGCATTTCCCCTTTGGATCGCTCCATTCAGTTTCACCTGGCCCACAGCCGCCAGCGTGAGGTGGAAATCCTCCAGGATCAACTGCTTAATTTTTTTGAAGAAATTCCCGATCTTTGCCCCCGGGATGTCCTTGTCATGACCCCGGACATCGATACCTATGCCTGCCATATCCAGGCGGTGTTTGGGAATGTCACCCTGGCAGATGAGCGATTCATTCCCTTTTCCATTGCCGATGGGCCGGACAACGTGTACCGCCCACTGTTAAAGGCCCTGGAAACCCTATTAAATTTGCCCCAGATTCGCATGACCACGACGGATATCATGGCCCTGATGGAAGTGCCGGCCCTGGGTCGCCGTTTTGGTATCAAATCCATGGATTTGCCGTTGTTGAAACTGTGGATGGAGGGGGCCGGTATCTGCTGGGGACTCAACAGCGATCACCGCAAAGCCTTTGATCTGCCGCCGGATCTGGAACACAATACCTGGGATTTTGGCCTTCGCCGGATGATGCTGGGGTATGCCGTGGGAGATGGGTTTGCATGGAACGGCATTGAACCCTATGACGAGATCGGTGGACTCAGTGCGGCCCTGGTGGGGGGATTGACGGATTTCATGGATACCCTGGAAATCCTGTGGCAGACAATCACCACACCGGCATCCCCGGAAGTCTGGTGCCAGCGTATCCGACAGATGCTCAATGATTTTTTCCTGCCCGGGGACAGCAGTGAACGCCTGTTTTTATCCCATGTGAACGATGTACTGGTGGCCTGGGAAACGGCCTGTGACAGTGGGGATTTCCATTCAGACCTGGAGCTTGCAGTGGTGCGGGAGTATGTCATGGCGGCCATGACAGAGTCCAGTACCTCCCAGCGGTTCCTGGCCGGGATGGTGAATTTTTGCACCATGATGCCCATGCGGGCCATTCCCTTTAAAGTGGTGTGTCTTCTGGGCATGAACGATGGGGAATACCCCCGCAGCCGGGTGGCCCTGGATTTTGATCTCATGGCCCTGAAGGGGTTTTACCGCCCCGGGGACCGTTCTCGTCGGGAGGATGATCGATATCTGTTCCTGGAGGCGTTGCTTTCCGCTCGCAATTGTCTGTACATCAGTTACATCGGCCATGATGTGGTGGATAACAGCTTAAAGGCACCGTCAGTGCTGGTGGCCCAGCTCCGGGATTATGTGTCCGCAGGCTGGCAGTTTTGTTCACCGGAAGGGAAGGGGGCGGATGTTGCCCATACATTGACCCTGGAACATCCCTTGCAGCCCTTCAGTAAACGATATTTTGCCGCCATAAAAAACAATCCGCTTTTTACCTATGCCCGGGAATGGCGAGAGATTTTTGAACACCGGGAAGATCCCAAATTTCCGGATGCTGCTGGCCCATCCGGTACGGATTCTGATGAAAAAATTTCCAGGTATGAAGCCCCTCTGTTACCCCCTGCGCTACCCCTGGATAACCTTGAGATCAGGCCATTGATCCAGTTCATGAAAAATCCTCTGACCTTTTTCTTCCAGCAGCGTCTGTCCATTTACTTTGATGTCCTGGAAGACGTTAAAACCGGGGATGAACCCTTTACCCTGGAGGGCATTACCCCTTACATCCTGAAAGGCCAATTATTGGACGCGGGGCTTTCCGCAACGGAAGAACCTGATCAGGCCGTGGCCATGGCTGCCCACCGTCTTTTAAACACCGGACAACTGCCCATGAAAGGGTTTGGCCAGCTTGCCATGGATTCATTGACAGAGCCCGTGGCAGCCATGGTGGACCATAATGAAAGCCTTTGCCACGAATGGCCCCATGAAATCCCGGCCCGGGAGGTATCTTTTCATGTGAACAAGGGGCCCCTTCAAGGGAAGGTACTTGAGGGATTTTTAGATGGTCTTCACACCGCAGATTCTCCTGACTCATCAGATTTTCCTGACTCATCAGAAGCCCCAGGAGCTTTTGACTCTTCTAAAAAAAACCGGGGTAAACTCTCTCCTTTTTCCGTGGAATCCCTTGTCAGATGGGAATTTTATCCCCATGATATCCTGGATGCCAAGGGAACCCCTCTGCGTTTGACCCCCTTTACGGGGCTATGGATAAAACATGTGCTGGCCTGTGCCGTGGGCATGTCTTTAACAAGCTGTCTTGTGGCTCCGGATGGTATTGTACCTCTGAGTCCCCTGGGAAAAAAAATTGCCAGGGAACTTCTTCATGATATCATTGATATGTGGTGGCAGGGGCTTTGCCTTCCGTTGCCCATCACCCCTCGCACGGCCATGGCCTGGCTTCTGAAAGTGCCGGAATCGGTCTTGACTGACCCGGTAAAAAAGACCCCGGCAGAAGACAATGATTCGGATGGAGAAAACCATGTGGATGATGCCTTAGAAACTGCCATGGCCATGGCCAGAAACCACGCCGCCAAGGTGTACCAGGGCGATGGTTTTCATTCCGGAGAAACAGGGTGTACCCCATGTGCCCTGAGGGCCTATCCTGATTTTGATTCCCTGTGGCAGGCCCGGAACAACGCCTTTCCCATGCTGGCCCGGCGCCTTTATGGCCCTCTTTTTCATGCCCTTAAAGGAACTTCCTGAACATGGTACACCCCCTAAATCCCCTGACATTTCCGCTCCACGGCACCCGGTTAATAGAGGCCAGTGCCGGTACAGGCAAAACCTATACCATTGCAGCCCTTTATGTACGTCTGGTGCTGGGGCATGGTGATGAAAATGCATTTGTGCGACCCCTGACCCCACCGGAGATTCTGGTGGTCACCTTTACCAATGCCGCCACCCAGGAGCTTAGGGACCGCATCAGAAGCCGTCTTGCTCAGGCGGCGGCGTTTTTCAGGCACCAGGAGCCCGGCGATGATTTTCTGATCAGCCTGGGTGAAAGTTGTGAGGTGGATGCATGGCCGGGAAATGCCCGGCTTCTGGACCAGGCAGCCCAATGGATGGACGAGGCAGCTATCTTTACCATTCACTCCTGGAGCCAGCGCATGCTAAAGCGTTACGCCTTCGGTAGTGGCAGTCTGTTTGATCTGGAACTGGCTCCGGGAGAGGATCAGTTAATGGAACAGGCCGCCTGTGACTATTGGCGGTCCACCTTTTATCCCTTACCCGCCTCCCAGCTTGCCATGGTGTTAAACACCCTGTCTGTTACCACCCCCCGGGAGCTGCTTGCAAAGGTCAGACCCTTCATGGTTGCACGTCACCCCGAGCTCCCCCGGGAACCCCGGGAGATCCTGGAACAGAGGGAATCAGCCATTGCAACGGCCCGTCAATGCTGGGCATCTGATTTTGACCATGTGGCGAACCTGGTGCGCCGGGCCAGGAGTGAAAAACATCTCAACGGCAATAAATATCGGGAAGCCTCCCTGGAAAAATGGCTCAAAGGGATGCAATCCTGGATTGCCGGGAAGTGTGAACTGCCAGATGAGAAAGCCTTGATGCAGTTGTCCCGTTCCGGTCTGGAAGCTGGAAAAAGCAAAAAAGGAGTGGTTCCTGAACATGCGGCCTTTGATGCCCTGGATGAACTCAACACAGCCCTGGAAGATCTGGATCTGGAGCGTACGCTTTATATTCATGGGGCAAGTGAAATTAAGGCCCGGGTGGATCAGGAAAAACGCCGCCAGGCCCTGGTGGGCTTTGATGATCTGCTCAGCCAACTGGAACAGGCCATTCATCGCCCGGGAAATGAACACCTGGCCCGGATGATACGGCAGCAGTTCCCCGTGGCCCTGGTGGATGAGTTCCAGGATACGGACCCCGTGCAATACGCCACCCTGGGCACCATTTATCTGGATCAGCCGGATACGGGATTTTTCATGATCGGTGACCCCAAGCAGGCCATTTACGCCTTTCGCGGGGCTGACATTCACACCTATCTTCTGGCCCGCAGGGATGCCGCAGCGCGTCTTTACACCCTGGATACCAACTATCGCTCGGCCGGTGATATGGTGGCGGCGGTGAACTATTTTTTTGGCCTGGCCACGACCCATGAGCAGGGACCGTTTTTGTTTGCCGATGAGATCCCCTTTGCACCGGTGAAGGCCCGGGGAAGGGAGGATCGTTTTTTTGTCCAGAATGAATTTCCATGCCCCCTGACCCTGTGGAAAGAGAACCAGTCAGAGCCCATAACTAAAACTGGAGACAAGGGGTACATCCACCATATGGCTGAAGCCTGCGCCGGAGAGATAGTGCGCCTGTTAAACCTTGCGGCCCTGTCCCCCCCACAGTGTGGATTTAAAGACCAGCAGGATACCATCACCCCCTTAACCCCCGGGGATATGGCCATTTTGGTGCGAAATAAAACAGAAGCTGCAGCCGTGCGCCAGGCTCTGGATAATCGAGGCGTGCGTACGGTGTACCTGTCCGATAAACGTTCGGTGTTTGATTCTTCGGAAGCCCTGGATCTTTTATATCTTTTACGGGCCTGTGCTTCCCCGGACAATGCCGGATACATCAAGGCGGCCCTGGGCACGACTTTGCTGGATCTGTCCTTTGAATTTCTGGATAATCTGAGCATGGATGAACTGGCCTGGGAGGCTGAAGTGGAGCGGTTTCGGAACTATCATCTTACCTGGCACCATAACGGGGTGCTTCCCATGGTGCGGGCGTTGCTGCGTGACTTTAAGGTGCCTGCTCGTCTGCTGGCCTCCGCCATGGGGGAACGCGCCCTTACCAATGTGCTGCATCTGGCGGAACTGGTTCAGGCCAAAGCCATCTCCCTGGATGGGGAACACGCCGTGATCCGATGGTTCACCCGGCAGCTTGAAACACCGGACACGAGTTCTGATGAGGGCATTCTTCGCCTGGAAAGTGATGAACAACTGGTGAAGGTGGTGACCATTCATAAATCCAAAGGCCTTGAATATCCCCTGGTATTTCTACCATTTATCTGCAGTCATAGAAAGGTTTCCACAGGTAAATCCCCGGTGTTCTGGCACGATGAGCAGGGCCATCGTCAGGTGGGGATCAATCCCGGAGATACGGCCATGGCCCTGGCAGCCCGGGAGGCCCTGGCCGAGGATTTAAGGCTTCTTTATGTGGCCATGACCCGGGCCTGCCATGCCTGTTTTCTGGGCATGGGGATTGTGGGCCGGGTGTTAAAAAAAGGAGAAACCAATGAATTTCACTGCTCCGGCATTGGCCATGTGATCACCGGGGGGGAGGAAAAAACCACCCGGGATATTCTTCAATTATTGGATGACATGGGTAAAAACTGCAGTAAAATCTGCGTCACACCGGCACCGGAATGTCCGGATATGCTCCAGTCACCCGATGAGAACAGTGCATTTTTTGCCCCGGCCCGGCATTTTTCCCATCCCGGATGGCAACGGTGGTTCATCACCAGTTACAGCGGCATTGCCGATGGGGCCACCATGCCGGATATCCATGTGCCAGAGGGGACAGGTGCCATGGTGGATTCTCCGGATTCAGCCCGGGCTGATCAGCTCATGGAGGCGGAGTTTGAACCTGTCATTGATTCGGCCATCATATCTCCTGCCCGGTCCATCCACACCTTTGCCCGTGGCCCTGAACCTGGTACCTTTCTCCATGATCTGTTTGAGTGGGCTGCGGACCAGGGGTTTGACACCGTTGCCAGAAATCCCGGGACCATCCAGGAACACCTTGCCCTGGTATGTCCCCGCCATGGGTGGGAAGAGTGGGAGGAGACGCTTTCAAACTGGTTCCATCAACTGCTTTTAACCCCCCTGCACTTAGACCCTGGGGCCGATCCTTGTATGTGCCTGTCAGATCTGGACCGCAACGCCTGTCATGCGGAGATGGAGTTCATGTTTTCTGCCACCCATGTGGATACCACCAGGCTGGACAGGGCTGTAACCGGGGCATTATTACCCGGAGTAAGGCGACCAGTTCTGAAATGGAACCGCATCAACGGTATGCTCAAGGGCTTCATGGATCTGGTTTTTGTCGTTCAAGATAAATATTATGTGATGGATTATAAATCCAATTATCTGGGGGAGGGCAAAGACGATTATACAAGGCAAGCCATGGGAGATGCCATGATATCCCATCGTTATGATCTGCAACTGGTGCTTTATACTTTAGCTCTTCACCGCCTTTTAAAATCCCGTCTGCCGGATTATAACTATGATATTCATGTGGGAGGTGCCGTATATCTTTTTTTGCGGGGCGTGGATGGCACGGGAAACGGGGTGTATGGAGAACGTCCCCCCCGGGAACTCATGGAAAAATTGGATAGGATGTTTACCGGGAAACATAACGAATATTGAAAAAGAAAGGAAACATACGATCAATGGCTTCAAAAACTCCAACTCTAATGGAGCAATATAATGCCCTGCCTTATCTTGAAAAAAAGATTATAGAGATTCTTTCCATCACCTATGCCAAGGTGACTCAGACTCAGCTGCTTGCCTGTCTTGCGGCCCTGGATATAAAGACCGAAGATGGCTATTGCTTTGCTTCTAAAACAGAAAGACCCATGTTCAAGCGCATTCGCAAAGAGCTTAATGCACTTTTGGAAGGAGATTTTTTACTGGGCAAAAGTCGCAGTATGCTTATGCTCAACCGTTCTTTCGTTGAACTTTTAACCCAACGTCTCATTGCAGACAACCAATTCACATCCATGGCTGAAGTTATCCAGAAAACATTGAACCTTACCCCGCATGGATTGGCCCAGGCACCGTCGCTGACCATGGATCAAATAATTGCCGGAATGCGGATTCTGTTTTATCAAAAAAAGGTGGAACAGGCCACGGAACTATATGAGAATGTCATAAAGCGTGTGCCGGACCCGCTATCGCTTTTAACGGTGTGGCAACGCATTTGCTGTTCTCCCTTTGATCCTGACTGGTTTTACCTATTGCCGCCGGATATCCATACAGAATTTCTGGGAGGACCCTTTCTCCAGGGCATGGCATCCTGGATGCCTAACGATTTCCGGGCCGATTACCTGGAGTCCCTTGTAATGAAAGGATCGGAAAAATGTGAATCAGATCTTGAGGCAGCGGTGTTGGAAAAATGGATGCTCACCGGTGAGCAGGATCTTCTGAAAACCTGGCTTAAAAAATACGGAAAAAAACCAACAAGCCTTGAGAACAGTTTGTGTCTCCAGGGATGGATGGCTTTTTGCAAAGGAAAAAACACCCAATCCATATCATTGTACGAAAAAGCACTGGCTCTTCTCAATAAAAAGACCAATGGGAAAAAAAAGATTTTTTTCAGCCAGTTCATGGGGTTATTTTATATTCTGGCCCTGATTAAGGAGGGCAGTGATCAATGCTTTGTCCAGGCAAGAAAGTGCCTGGCAATGGGAATGAATCGTGAATATAGTTTTAAAACAATCTGTGATTTATTGGGTGGACTTTTGGAGTATCTCCAGGGCAACTCCAGGGGAGGAGATCAAATTCTCAGCCATCGTACCTGGAATGATTTCACAACAGCTTCATCAGGTGTGGTTCCCGCTTTTTTCACCTTTTTTTCTTATTATTGGGTGGACATCCAGGAGGCGGCAAAAGAGCTTCAAAAGATAAAAAATCTTCACAAGCTTGCAAAAAAGCACCACTATTCCTGGTTTGCCGGAGAACTTGAAGGCCTTATCCAAATTCTATCCACGCCCAGTGGCAAAACCGTCAAAAAAAAGAATCCTTCCTGCCTGGTGGGTGTTACCAGCCAAACCAAAGTCTGGGAGCATACCCTGAATGCACTGCTCTCCTTGAATAAAAAAGCAGTTCCAGGAAAACGGGTAGATACCCCGGACCTCGGCTTTGACCAACGTATGGCCTGGTTCCTTGATTATGATAATAATGGAGAGTGCGATATCAGCCCCAGGGAGCAAAAGAGAAATGCCAAGGGTGTCTGGACAAAAGGACGACCCGTTGCCCTGAAACGCCTCTGTAATGAGATAAGAAAATTTCCCTACCTCACGGCCCAGGATAAGAAAATTTGTGGTCATATTTATGCCCATACTTACAAAGACGGGTGGTACACCAATGTGGAATATGTCTTTGATGACGACTATATGCCAGATGTTGTGGGCCATCCTTTTCTTTTTTCAAGCGATGGGACCACCCGCATAGAAGTTGTGCCCGGAAAACCTGAGCTTATTATCTTACATTTCGCACGAACAAAAATATTTTTATGATTTATATTCGAAACACGAATAAAGACGTAATAGGCTGTTTATTATACAAATAAAAACGTACTGGATTTTATCCTCAAATTGTTCTATAAATTCCCACAAACGCAATGAGAGGGAGCTTAATGGAGCAATTTGAAACACGGTTTAAACAAGTTGATGTATTTCCAATGGTCAAACATTACATGGATCAGCTTGACTTGGTCAATCTTTTTACAAAATATGTTCCTGCAACAGACAATAGTCTTGCGGATCATGCTGAAAGTTTATGCATGTTAACAGCCAATATTATATGTGAGAACAAACCGTTATACAAGGTTCAAGAATGGCTTGCTCAGTACTCTGACGATCTTGGAGGGCTGGCGGTTAATGCCAGCCTTTATAATGATGACCGACTCGCCAGAGCCCTATCTGCGCTTTTTAATTCAGACCGCCATTCCATGATGACCGAGCTTTCCAGTAAAGCTATTTCTGTGCACCACTTGTTGACTGATGAAATCCATAATGACAGCACTACGGTGACTTTTATAGGTAAATACGACACCCCAGATTCAGAAGCGGTTAAGCTCAAGCATGGTCACAATAAGGATTTTCGGCCAGATTGCAAACAAATCGTATTCGGGCTGAATATCACTTCCGATGGTCATGTGCCTTTGAGCTACAAGCTATTTGACGGAAATACAACGGATGATGTCACGCACATACCGAACTGGAACGCCCTACGCATTTTGCTTGAAAAAGAGGACTTTATTTATGTCGCTGATTGCAAATTATGCAGCAAAAAAAATCTGGAGCATATTGCGGAAAATGGTGGTTTTTTTATTACCATCATTCCAAAGGGCCGAAAGGAAGTAAAACAATTTAAAAAGCGTTTGAAAAATAACGACGTTGAATGGAAAGATGCCTTTGAAGTAGAAAGTTCACGCAAAAAAGGCCAAAAAAATATTTACAAAACATATGAGCCTAAAAAGACTGGAAAAGGGTTTCGAACAATTTATATCCACAGCAGTTCAAAACAAGAAGATGATGAAGCAAAAAGACGAAAAAAGATAGAGAAGTCAATTGCACAATTAAAAGATTTGTCTCCAAAATTGAATGCATATCATCTGAAGACCAACAAGGAAATCAAGGCCGCTGTTGATGGTATTTGCAAACCGGTTAAGGGGCTTGTTAACGTTAAGATATTAAGCGAACGTAAGCAAATTAAAGTGAAAACATCACCCGGTCGGCCTTCCCTGACAAAAAGCGTCTATAAAAACAAATGGGAATTTACATACAAAATACAATGGACTGTAGACGAACAAGCCGTTGCCGATGCAGCCAAAACGGATGGAATTTTTCCATTGATTACAAATACGGCTCTGGAAGCCAGTGATGTATTAAAAAGATATAAAAGACAGCCATTTCTCGAGAAACGAATGTATACAAAAAAAACGGTCCTGGAAGTGGCTCCGGTTTTTCTGAAAAAAGAAAAACGCATTGAAGCCATGCTTTTTCTTTATTTCATAGCGTTGATGATTGTATCCCTCATCGAACGAAAGATACGCATAAACATGATAAATGAAAATATCGAAAAGCTGCCGATCTTGCCGCAGGGTATGAACTCTAAAAAGCCAACATGGAACAATATTCGATATTTTTTTCGAAATGTCCATTACTCAGAAATAATACGAAATGGCAAATGTATACAAGCAGCAGTAAAAGGGATCAGTGCTTTGCATGAACAGATCAACAGACTATTAGACGTTCCCGAATCAGTATATCAAAACCTCCAAGGTAGCTGGTGGCAGTTTAAGGGGACATGATTAATGCTTCACTTATACTTGGCTGGAATATTTTGAAAATATTTTTAGATAGTGCGAAATGTAAGTTATTATTTCAAAAAAGGGCAAAGATAGCTTTACCCTTGCGCTTTCCCCCAGACCCCGGCGTTATTTCGAGGGAAAACATGTAGTGGTGCAGGATACACCCACTCGAATCAAGCTGGTTTCACTGAACGCAAAATATCAGGCCATTGCCGATATCTTGGGCAAGGAGGCTTCCTTTCCCGCATCGGCAAAGGATAAAATTGTCCAGGTAATGGATGCACTGGCAGGGGATATCACCATCCATTCGGATATAGAGGGGGGAAGTGACAGTGTTGCCGAGGCAACATCCGATTCAACCCTCCATGTTCAGCTTTCTCCCCTGGGACAGGGACTGAAAGTTTCCATGCTGGTTTATCCCCTGGGAGAAGAGGGACCCGCTTATCCCCCGGGTAGCAAAGGAAAAAATATCATTGCCCGGGTGGGGGGTATCCAGATGAAAACCACAAGGGATCTTGACGTCGAAAAAGAACGGGTACTTAATTTGATAAATGGATGTCCAACCCTTGCCAGTGCTGAAGAAAACCAGGGGGAGTGGCTCTTTCCCGGGGTGGAAGAATCCCTGGAACTGATACAGGAATTGAGAACACAGGAAGAGGGCGTGGTCGTTGAGTGGCCCGAGGGCAAACCCTTTGAACTGGTGGGGAATGTCTCCTTTAACAATTGCAAACTCAATATCAAGGGGGGCGGTGATTGGTTTGCCATGACCGGTGAGGTCGTGGTGGATGAACACCTTACCCTGGAAATGGGTACGCTTCTGGAATATCTTGAAAACAGCCCCACCCGGTTTCTGGAAATTAAATCGGGCCGCTTTGTTGAGTTGACCCAGGCATTTCATAAAAGACTTCAGGCCCTTGACAGATACTCCGTCAGACATGGAAAAGGGATAAAATTTCATCCCCTGGCGGCCCTGGCTCTGGAGGATTTTTTCCAGGAAGCCGGCAGCGTGCGCACCAACAAGGCCTGGAGAACCCACATTGCAAAACTTCAAACCCAGAAAGAACCGCTCCTTACAGCCCCATCCACCCTCAATGCCGACCTGCGTGATTATCAACTGGAGGGGATCAATTGGATGAATTGTTTATCTGACTGGGGGGTGGGTGCCTGCCTGGCCGATGACATGGGCATCGGTAAAACCATGCAGACCCTGGCCATGCTCATAAAACATGCTCCCCATGGACCGTCACTGGTGATTGCCCCCACCTCGGTGTGCGCAAACTGGATGGCCGAAGCCAACCGCTTTGCCCCTTCCCTCAATCTTATTTTATTTGGCGGAAACAAAAGAAAAAAAATGCTGGAAGATGCCGGCTGCTTTGATGTTTTGATCTGCAGTTACGGGCTGATGCAGCAGAAAAAAACGGCCACCCTGTTATCCGGCGTTTCCTGGCAGATGGTGGTGCTGGATGAAGCCCAGGCAATAAAAAATTTTGCCACCCAGAGATCCCGGGCCGTCATGGAACTTTCCGCCGTATTTAAGGTGATTCTCACGGGAACCCCCATTGAAAATCATCTGGGGGAGCTGTGGAATCTTTTTCAGTTTATTAATCCCGGCCTGCTTGGGACCCTGGAGCAATTCAACAAGACCTTTGCCCTCCCCATTGAAAAAGAGGGGAACACCCAGGTAAGAAGGGATCTTAAACGCCTGATCCAGCCCTTTATCCTGCGGCGTACCAAGGCCCAGGTCCTGGAAGAGCTGCCCCCACGCACAGAGATTCTGCTGGATATTGATTTGAGTAAAGAGGAGATGGCTTTTTATGAGGCCCTGCGCAAACAGGCCCTGAAACGAATCTCCAGCGACGATGAGAGCCATGGGGGTGAAAAGAATTTTAAAATATTGGCGGAAATCACAAAATTGCGCCAGGCCTGCTGCCACAGTGAACTTGTCAACAAAGAAATCTCCATTGCCAGCAGTAAACTGGCGGCTTTTTCCGAAATTTTGGAAGAACTCATGAAAAATGGGCATAAAGCCCTTGTTTTCAGCCAGTTTGTGGGCCATCTGTCCATTGTCCGGAAATATCTGGAAGAGGCCCATATCAAATACCAATACCTGGACGGCAGCACCCCGGCCCCCCAGCGCCAACAAGCAATCCATGATTTTCAATCCGGGGAAGGGGATGTTTTTTTGATCAGCCTTAAAGCCGGAGGGGTGGGACTGAATCTTACGGCAGCCGATTATGTGATCCATCTGGACCCATGGTGGAATCCGGCTGTGGAGGATCAGGCCTCGGACCGGGCCCATCGCATTGGCCAGCAAAGACCTGTTACCATTTACCGTTTGATTACCCGGGGAACGGTGGAGGAAAAAATTGTACAGATGCATCGCCGGAAGCGCAACCTTGCGGACAGCCTGCTAACGGGAAGTGACTTGAGCGGGAAAATGTCTGCCAAAGAACTTCTGGCTTTAATCCAGGAATAGGGCATTTGCCTGGGGGGGAAATAAATTTGACACCGGAACAATTGTTTGAACTTCTGGATGGATGGACCAATAAAGGATGGATGCGTTCCCTGGACCGGGCCTTTGTGCGGTTTTTAAACCGGGAAGCCCCCCAGAAATCCGGAGAGGTCTTGCTGGCAGCGGCCCTGGTGAGCCACCAGCTGGGCAGGGGCCATGTGTGCCTGGACCTTGCCACCGCCCTGGCAGATCCCGATGCCACCCTTTCTCTGCCACCCGAAGGAGAAACCGGTGAAGACCTGCCGGACAAGCCTTCCCAGGTGCTCCAGGGACTCACCCTGAAAGCCTGGGAAGCGTTTCTAACGGACTCTGTTTTGGTGTCCCGGGATGCTCAGCAACGGCCCCTGGTATTAAACGGCCACCGTCTTTATCTGTATCGATCCTGGCAACACACCTGTTTTGTGGCAGGAACCATCAAGGAACTCATGGCCCGGCGCTTTCCGGTACCCGCTGATTTAAGCTGGCGATTGAGCTGGGCCTTTTCTTCCCTGAGATCGCCCAGGGAAGCATCGGGAAAGGAGATCCACTGGCAGAGCCTTGCCGCCGGAATGGCCGCAAGAAATGCCTTCACCGTTATTTCCGGGGGACCCGGTACCGGTAAGACCACCACCGTGGTGCAGGTTCTGGCCCTTCTCCAGTCCCTGGCCCTGGAACAAGACTCCCCCTTAAAAATACGTCTGGCAGCCCCCACGGGCAAGGCTGCGGCCCGGCTGACAGAATCCATGGGAAGTGCCCTTGATCAACTGTCCGATGACATTAAAGCCCACATGCCCCGGGAGGTGACCACCATTCATCGGTTGCTGGGCAGTCGTCCGGATTCCCGGCATTTTGTTCACCATGGCCGGAACCGCCTCCACGTGGATCTTCTGGTGGTGGATGAGGCCTCCATGGTGGATCTGGAGATGATGGCGGCCATGCTGGATGCCTTGCCCGCCCATGCCCGGTTGATATTACTGGGGGACAAGGATCAACTGGCATCGGTGGAGGCAGGGGCCGTGTTGGGTGATCTGTGCCGGGATGCAGATCCCCCCCGGTATGACAAGGCCTTTATGGAGTGGGCCAAGGAGTACACGGGATATTCCCTTAAAAAATTTCGGGGAAAGCCAGGTCCCATGCAGGAGCACATTGTAGTGCTTCAAAAGAGCCATCGATTTGGGGAAAAAAGCGGCATCGGCGCTCTGGCCCGGGCCGTGAATGCAGGAGATGTGGATGGTGCGAACGGGTTGTTCCAGGGAGACATGGAAAATCGGACAGACATAAAACGCATGGGACTGGAATCCCTGGAGGTTAACGCCTTTAAACGCCTGGTTCTTGACGGCCTGGACAGTGACGGTATTGTGCTGGAGGGTAGGGGAGGGGGTAAACCCTCATTTACAGATAAATCAGAATTCACAGATAACTCAGAGGGTCAGCAGAAAACAGGGGGATATCGGATTTACCTGGAAACGGTGGCCGGGTCTTCTCTTAAGAAAGGGGAGGTCACTGAGGAATCAGAAACCCTGTGGTTGAGACAGGTGCTGGAGTTGTTTGGGCAATTTCAATTGCTGGCCGTGGTGAGAAAGGGATCCTTTGGGGTGGAGGGGCTGAATCAGACCGTGGCCCGTATTCTTGCCGGTGCTGGATTGATTTCCGGCATTGATGGCTGGTATCCTGGCCGTCCGGTGATGGTCACCCGCAATAATTATACCCTTGGGTTGATGAATGGCGATGTGGGTATTTACCTGCCGGTGTGGGATTTTGCCCTGGAAAAAGTCATATACCGGGTGGTCTTTCCCATGGTGGACGGGAGTCTTAAAAAGGTGCTGCCCTCCCGCCTGGACACGGTGGAGACGGTGTATGTGATGACCGTGCATAAATCCCAGGGATCGGAATTTGACCACACGGTGCTGGTGCTGCCGGATACCCAAAGCCCGGTGTTGACAAGGGAGCTTCTCTACACCGGTATTACCCGGGCTCGTACCCGGTTTACGCTAGTGGAACCCATGGGCAGTTCCTTTGACTGGGCTGTTAAGCGCCGGACTCGCCGGGCTTCTGGTTTGGGGGATCTACTGGTGTCAAAAGCTTAGGAACAAAGCATAATAACCAGTCATTTTTAAGTGTTTCAGTGGCAATGTCCATGGAGCCATTCTTGTTTTCTGCGGAGTCCTTCTGGGATTTTACTCATGATATCTCATTCTGATATTTATTAAATAGTGATATTATCCCGCTATAAAAAATTTGACTTTAATTTCATACTTAAATATATCAAATAGATCATTTGTTCAGAAGGAGTTGTTCTGGCTATTGGAATTATGTAATTTAAAAAGCGGAGCTATGCCGTTAGACCTTAAAATCAAGCGGACTTACCGTTTCTTTCAGGAACTGAGAAATAATATCAGGTATGACAATTTTAGGTAATGGTGCAGTTGTGTCTTTTTTCCCCTTTCCGTCATGAATGGTTAATACACCTGCATCCAGATTGAAGTTATTGATCCGCAAGTTCATGCATTCACCCAGGCGCAATCCGCATCCGTAAAGGAGTTTTGCAACTAGGTCATAGGGATAGCTGAGTTTTCCGATAATAAGATCAACTTCAGGCCTGGAAAGTACAACCGGGATATAAGGTTTCCGTTTCGCCCTGACAACACCCTCAACTTTACCAAATTCTTTACCCAGAACATGTCTAAAAAAAAATAATAATGCATTAAACGCCTGGTTTTGTGATGAGGCAGATACCTTTAATTCAACAGCCAGTTTTGTTTATCTGGTCTGCATGAACTTTTTTGTTCCTTTACGGATAAAACATCTGGCTGTCTTTCCAGCCAACTCAGAGGGATCGTAAACATTTCATAATAAATAAGTATGCTGTCATAGGCCTGTTTTTGTTGTAGCTTAGACTGGTTTTTTTCTCTAAGTTTATTGATAAACTTGGGTAAACTCCCAGAGAGGTTAGAATCGTGACTGTACTTGTGACAAAAATCAAGATAAAACCGCAACCATTTTCGGTAAACACCATGGTACTTTATTGAAATTTCTTTCACATTTAGCTGTGAATCATATTGTACTAAAAGTTGTTGTGGTATTATTTTCATTATGATATCCAATTTTAGATATCATCCGAATTTGAATGATATCCGACTGTAAATATAAAATATAATTAAAAGTGTGTCAAATTACTTTTTTTGAATGATATCCGATAATGTATAGGATACCACAACTTTTTTGAATGATATCCGACAATGTGGATATCACAACTATACGGAAACCGGTCAATTACTTGTTATACGGCATCAAGCGAGCCACTGATTTCGAACCAAAGCTGATTTTAAGGTATTACAAAAGCCCCGACAAATCCTATCCGCTTAATATCAGTTACTACTCAAAAAGGAAAAGTAAAATTGATTAAAACTGATTGGGAAATATTTAAAGCAAAGTTTTCAGCTAATCCACAAGATGCTTTTGAATGGATGTGTTATCTCCTTTTTTGCAATGAATTTCGAGTGAAAACTGGTATTTTTCGCTATAAAAACCAATCGGCAATAGAAACCAATCCAATTTCCTCAAATGGAGTTAATATTGGTTGGCAAGCTAAATTTTATGAGGCCGCATTATCTAGCCACAAAAATGACATACTAGAAACGATTACAAAAGCGAAACGTGATTACCCTGATTTAAATAAAATAATTTTTTACACAAATTCAGAATGGGGTCAAAACAAAGGAAAGGAACCACAAGGAAAAATAGAAGCAGAAAAAAAGGCAGAAGCAAACAGCTTAGAAATTGAATGGAGATGCTGTAGCTTTTTCGAATCGCCGTTTGTTGTGAATGATTGTAGCCGGATCACTTCGTATTTCTTCACTCAATCTGATAATTTATTTGGACTTTTGGACTCGTTTGAGTCTCATACAGATGCAATTCTAGACGATATTGAAACCTCTATAACCTTTGGCGACGAAGATGTTTCAATCAATCGCTCTCATATAATATCTGAAATTGAAAAGTCAGATACTAGCGCGTTAATTATAAGTGGCGAAGGTGGCACAGGAAAAACAGCCTTGATAAAAGAGCTGTATGGAGACAAAGAAAAAAATGATGCCTTTTATGTCCATAAAGCGACAGAATTTTCTGTTAGCAGCTTGAATGAATTTTTGTCAGGTGTTTTTTTAAAGGATTTTATTGAGGCACATGAAGGAGCAGACAATAAAACAGTTGTTATTGATTCTGCGGAGCACTTACTTGCTCTAGAAAATACTGATCCTATTAAAGAGTATCTATCAAATTTAATCAAAACTGGATGGAAGGTGTGGTTCACCACGAGAAATACCTATCTAGATGATTTGATTTTTCAGCTATATGAAGTGTACAAAATTAGATTTAAGTCGATACACATAGAAAAACTGGATGAAGATACATTATTCGAGTTTGCTAAAAAGCATGATTTCATTATCCCTGATGATAAGAAGTTTAAAGCACTCATATTGACTCCATTTTATCTGAGAGAATATTTGAAGCATTATCAGGACAACAAGGGCGCGAGCTACTTTGAGTTCAAGGAGTCTCTGTGGCCGAGAGTCATTACAAAAAGATCCCCTCAAAGAGAGCAATTTTTTATTCGCCTTGCTGAAGAAAGAGCCAATACAGGAAAATTTTTTGTCATTCCTGACATTAGTTACTCCAATGAAAAAGTAGAAGAATCCTTAGTTTCTGAAGGAATTATTAGTTATGAGCCCAATAGAGGATATTTTATTACTCATGATATCTATGAAGAGTGGGCGCTGGAAAAATTCGTTGATGGTAGCTTTTTATCCTCAGAAAATGCAGAAATTTTTTTTGATAAAATACAACAATCTTTGCCCATCAGAAGAGTTTTCAGACGGTGGCTATCAGAGAAGCTTAGCGCCGCAAATGAAGAAGTTAGTCACCTTATCGTAGAAACCTTATCATCTCGTAATATAGCCAAGTTGTGGAAAGATGAAGCGTTAGTTTCTATGCTTCTGTCCGACTACTCTGATGACTTTTTTAACATTAGTAAAAAGTTACTATTAGAAGACGACTTTAGTCTTCTCAAGCGCATATGCTTATTGATCAGAATAGGGTGCAAGGAGATAGATAATAGTCTTTTTGATAGGCTTGGAGTGCGAACGCCAGATATATTGTCAATGGATTATATGATAACCAGGCCAAAAGGAACCGGGTGGAAGTCACTAATTAAGTTCATTGATAACAATATCGAAAATATCGGTGTAGATAATCTCAATTTTGCATTGCCCGTCCTGTACGACTGGAACAGTCACAATAAGTCTGGCGATGCTACTAAATATGCTAGCCTAATTGCTCTATCTTTTTACAAGTTGGTAATCCAAAAAGATATCTATATTAGGGATGATGGCTTTTCCAAAAACTTGGTCCTAACTATTCTGTATGGAGTAAGTGAAATTAAGAGTGAACTGGAAGCGATCATTGATGAAGTAACTCTAAACAATTGGAAACGACATAACGATCCATACCACCTTCTGAGTGAATTCATTTTAACCAAAATGGAATGCTTCAATGTTGCGATGGAGATTCCGGAAAAAGTAATCGCTCTAGCCAAGTGCTTTTGGATGTATGAACCACCAGAAAACGACGATTATTATAGATCAAGATTAGAGATCGACCATGAATTTGGTGTTGAGAATAGGCATCAAGACTATTATCCAGCAAGTGCTTATCAGACCCCTATATACGCTTTGCTGAAAACCGATTTAGAATTAGCACTAAACTTCATTACCGACCTAATAAATTATTCATCAAAAATATATGCTGACTCTAGCCTTGATAAAGGCCAGGTTGAAACTGCAACATTGTTTCTAGATGATGGTAAAAAAATTAGTCTACCTATTTCAAATCGTCTTTGGTGCATGTATCGAGGAACACAGGTAAGCCCTAATCTACTTGAATCAATATTAATGTCGCTAGAACGTTTCTTTCTTGAAAGAGGAAAAAGCACTAAATCAGAAACACTTGAATATTATCTAAATTATATCCTAGAAAGAGCTGAATCTTCTGCGCTTGTGGCTGTTGTTGCAAGCATAGTATGTGCGTTTCATGAGAAAACATTTAATATTGCCAAAACTCTATTCAGGACGAAAGAGTTTTTCTTCTATGACTCATCTCGAATGATACTGGATCAAACACATAAGACTCAACTTACTTCGCTAAAAAGCTTTAGCGTCAACCGAATGAATGAACTTCATGAGAATGAAAGGATAAGTGCCTGCGATAAAAAACATAGGCAATATTCATTAGAAAGCATAGTGCTTCAATATCAGTTTTTTAGAATCGAGGAAGTAAGTGAAGAGGAATCAGAAAAAAGGATTAAGGAAATTTGGAAAATTCTGGATTATCACTACAGAAATTTGCCAGTTAAGGAGCACGAAAATCATCAGCATAAAACATGGCGTTTATATTTAGCTCGCATGGACAAAAGGAAAATGTCACCTGAAGTGAAAGAAGTAGAAAACGGTGTAGCAATAGAATTCAATCCGGAAATTGATCCAGATCTTAAAGAATATAGTGAAACGTCTCAGCGAGAAGCGAGCAAGCCTTTTACACATTCCGGTTTAAAAATTTGGGCTGATAGCAGGCTCTATAATAGAGATAACTACAGTAAATATGAGTCTTATGAAAATGATCCATTGACTGCTTTGGGCGAGGCAAAAGAAATATGGAATCAGCTTTCAGAAGGCAATATGGCGGAGGAATTGCAGTTTGATCGAGCCACACCATCGTATGTATGCGCCGTGCTGTTGCGAGACTTTAAAGATAGATTAGGAAAAGCCGAGCTGGAATTTTGCAGGGAAGTTATATTTGAATATGCAAACATCGTTAACCATGATGATTACAGTCATCAAATTGGCGACGGGCTTATTCCTTCGTTATTTGTACTTCCAAGATTGATAGAAGATTTTCCAGACGAAAGACTTAATATCAAGCTTATCTTAATTAGAGCCTTAATGAGACATGACTCAATATCGATGATGGGAATAGATAGGATACATTCTGTGGTTATCCAAGCTGTTCGGCACCTATGGAAAGACGAACCTGAATTCATGAAATCGTTGTACATTGGGTATTTGGTAATTGCTCAAAAATATAAAGATGTTCAAGATCGGTTAAGAGAAGAGGCTTATAAACAGCACAAACATAAAATAGATAAAAGTGACTTTGAACAAAAGTTGTTTAAAGAATTAGAAGCGGTAGCAAAAAGCTTAGAAGACGAAACCATCACGGAATCCGTGATTGATAATGTTGATAGTATCGATAACGACATATTGATAACTGCTTTTCAACTTTCGCCATTAGATAGCGAATACATGGAACCTGTGCCTTTTATTGAGGCAATTATTAGGATAATTTCACAGAAATTGCTTTCAGATGATAGAGAAGATCGTCTTGATTACACTTCCAAATATGAGTTTTTAAAGCACTATGCTCGTTTTGTCCTTCATCTAGAGAATGACAAGAAAGACAGGTATTTGAAATATTTTACAGATGATTTCATGTTGAATGAAGGCATGGCTGATTTATTAAATGAATTTGTTAGCGCTGAAGACTCACTGAATATGCCTGACTCATTTTGGTATGTATGGAGTCGATTTAAAGACCACATTGTTGATTCAATAAATAGCCAGGGTTGGCGGCATGATAAAGAGCGCATAATCGAATCCTTTTTATTTGCAAGAGTCCCTTGGAAGGACGAAGCTACGGCGTGGCATACATTTTCACCGGAGAACAGAGAATTTTTTAGTGATTTAAGCGGTAAGATAGGTGGTGAATCATCTTTTATTTATAGCATTAGTAAACTCCTTTGTGGCATAGGAAGTGAATTTTTAGATGATGGTATTTATTGGATCAGTCATGCAATAAAGACCTTTGATATCGACTTATCACAAGATAAATCAGGAAATACACTATTTTGTTTGGAAAGATATATGAGAAGGTATCTATTCAAAAATCATGACAAAGTGAGACGAACACCAAACTTAAAGGCACAGTCAATGGTGGTGCTGGATTTTCTAGTCGAGCAATATTCCATTACCGGTTATCTCCTGAGGGAAGATATAGCCTAGTCAAAAATTGTTGTGGGCTGAATTAATCAAATGCGATGAATGTATTATCTTTAGTTTTCTATTCGTTTACAGTGATGTCCGGTTAGGTTTTTGCAGACTTCTTTTTCTTTTTTCTGGTTCTTTTTTTAACACCTTGATTGCCTAATAAAGGGGATCGGAGTTCATTTTGTATATCATTTCTCAGTTGACGGATTCTTCTGATAGAAACTTTTTCATTGAAGTTCTCATGACAATATATGGCCATGAGTAGATATGAAATAAGCCCACCAAGGATTTGTACCATTACCCCATACTCGCTGCGAGCAATCAAATGATACACTTTGAGATGTTTTTTCCTGATTATAACGGATTTGGGGGACCTGCTCTCAAACCTCCCAATGAAGCTGAAATTAAAAGGTTTTGGAGCCAGTTTTCATGGTACTGAAATCCGTTAAGTTTTTGAAACGAACTGATATGGCCTTTTTGCTTAACCGTCCATGGATTAAGTGGGGCGAAGTTTTGAATAAGTGCCCAGGCACGTATGCTGAGATTGGCAGATTCTATAGTACCATGAAAATACTGTGTGCTGAATAAATGTCGATCCATCCGCTGCATCAACCTGTCAATCATGTTACTCGTTCGATGTGCGCCAGGAAAATCATAGGCTTGGGAAAACTGTGGCAGATTTTCCCTAAGCTTCTTGATTTTATCAGAAATAACCTCTGGAATGTCATTTTTTGTATTTTGACACCTTTCGAAAAGCCTCCGCACTCGCTGTGAGAATGCCCCTTTGGACTCTGCCTTGAAGCAATCCCATAACCTGGTAGCCACATCCAGAAAATGCTCCTTGTGTTTTTTGCGTGAGCGATCACGGATGCCAATGAAAATGTGTAGAAAGCCAGTGATGTCCGGTTAGGTTCTTGCATGTTAAAAAAACAATATAAAACACTTGATTTATTAATAAATGAGAGCTAATTAAGCATTGCACTTATCTTGTTATAATTGATTTTATAACAAGGAGAAGTTAATGCCCATAGCCCAATGCAAAAAACAAAAGATCAAATTTGATGCTGAATCCTTTATACAATATCTGCTGCCTTTACAAAAAATTCTGCTCACTACCCCTGCGCTTAATTCAAGGGGGTATCGGCCATTGAAAATGACGTTTGAAGACCAACTCAATGCTTTATTATTCTATCACCTTCAAGAGCATGAGTCTGCAAGAGATCTTGTCCAGTGCATGAAAGAAGATGATTTTGCCAAAAACAACATAGCGCCTGATGGTGGTATCAGTCTCAGCAGTTTTTGTGAAGCCATTAATGATCGAGGACTCGAACAACTTCAATATGTCTTTGAGGAACTTTGTAAAAAAGCCCACAAGGTTTTGCCAGCCCAATATTCAGATCTTGGTGATCTTGTATCCATTGACGGATCATTGATAAATGCTGTCCTTACAATGTATTGGGCAGATTACAGGAAAGGCTCAAAAAAAGCCAAGGGTCATTTTGGTTTTGATGTTAACCGCCAAATCCCGCTGAAAGTCTATCTCACAGATGGCAATGGTGCAGAGCGCCCGTTTGTAAGCTCCATACTCACAAAGGGGCAGACTGGGATAATGGATCGAGGGTACCAATCCCATAAAGATTTTGATTTGCTACAGGCTGAGGGAAAACATTTTGTATGCCGAATCAAAATCAAAACTACGCGAACTATCATCAAACAGAACCTTGTGCCGGAGGACACTCATATTTTTTATGATGCAGAAGTCCTTCTTGGAACTCCGGGGGTAAATCAATCAGAGACACCAGTCCGAGTCGTTGGATATAAGATTGCAGACTCAACATTTTACGTGGCAACTGATCGACATGATCTGACTGCCGAGCAAGTAGCAAAAATCTACAAGCTCAGGTGGGACATTGAATCCTTTTTCAAATGGTGGAAAAAACATCTCAAAGTGTATCATTTGATTGCTCGCAGCGAGTATGGGGTAATGGTACAAATCCTTGGTGGGCTTATTTCATATCTACTCATGGCCATATATTGTCATGAGAACTTCAATGAAAAAGTTTCTATCAGAAGAATCCGTCAACTGAGAAATGATATACAAAATGAACTCAGATCCCCTTTATTAGGCAATCAAGGTGTAAAAAAAAGAACCAGAAAAAAGAAAAAGAAGTCTGCAAAAACCTAACCGGACATCACTGATATTAACCACCTATTCCATGGGACTTCGCTTGGAAGAAACATTGTCACTCCAGGTTGGTGATATTGATGCAAGCCGGAAACGTGTTCATGTCCGTCGTGGAAAAGGACATAAGGACCGTTTGGTGCCATTGCCGGACCTTGCTTTGCTGGGTTTGCGTGAACTCTGGACCAAGCACCGTAATCCTACATTATTGTTTCCGAATGCCACAGGTTCTTTAGAAAGGATTCAAAAAGCGACAACCCATATGGATAGAGGTGGTGCACAAAAAGCCATGAAAACGGTTGTCACTGAATGTGGTATAAAAAAAAAGTCTCCGTCCATTCCCTTCGTCACAGTTTTGCCACCCACCTCCTTGAACGTGGCTTAAGCCTTCGTCATATTCAAGCTTTGCTTGGTCATGCAAGTCCTACAACAACAGCTCGTTACGCCCATATAACTGACTTCACAGAACAAAGCGGTTTGCTCACTATTAATCAACTCATGAATACCCTTCATGTAGATTTAAAGAAGGTGTAATCATGAGAATGGCCTCTATTATCAACCAATATATAGATCCGTTTATGGCCAAATATGGTGAGACTGCATTACCGGGACATCTAAAGGCAATAAATGCTATTTCCGGTTGCCGGACACCTGCCTCCGGTGAACTTTATGTGGCGTGTTCTGACTGTGATCATACTGAATGGAGACCTCTATCCTGTGGTCACCGCAGCTGTCCTCAATGCCAGAATCATGAAGCAAGTCAATGGATCGACCGCCAGCAGGGCAAATTGTTGCCTGTTCCTTATTTTCTGATTACCTTTACATTACCTTATGAACTAAGATCTCTGGCCTTTTATAACCAGAGATTGGTGTTTTCTCATTTGTTCCTTTGTGTTTCCGATACACTGAAAGATTTTGGTTTAAATCCAAAAAACTTGGGGGCTGAAATCGGAATGACTATGGTATTGCACACTCATAGCAGAAAACTTGATTTTCATCCCCATATACATGTTGTCGTTCCGGGCGGTGGCGTTGATAAAAGCAGACCTCAATGGAAAAAGAAAAAAGGAAAATTTTTATTTTACCATAAAGCTTTGGCCAGTGTCTTTCGTGGCCGATTTTTAACCGCTTTAAATGACGCCGAACTTCCCATCCCCAAACAAGTCCCCAAAAAATGGGTGGTCGATTGCTCCCATGCCGGAAACGGAATATCTGCGGTAAAATACTTATCTCGCTATTTGTACCGTGGTGTAATCAGTGAAAAAAATATTGTTTCTAATGAAAATGGCATGGTGACTTTTAAATATGTTGAAAGCAAAACTGATATAACACGATTTCGAACTCTTAAAGGGGAGGATTTCTTAAAACTGATCATGCAGCACGTCCTTCCCAAAGGGTTCCGAAGAGTCAGAGACTATGGCTTCCTTCATAGTAATGCTAAAAAATTGCTTTTACTGGTTCAATTAATTTTACACGTAAAAATAGGAAAAATAGAACTACGCCCAAGGCCGGTTTTTAAATGCCCTCTCTGTGATTCTCCTATGGTTATTCTGGGTTTCCGACAAACTTTAGGGACACCCGGTTGATGCTTCTTTAATGGCAAAGGCTGCAGTTCATTTAAAAACAGGAGGCAAAATTCTTATGACATAAAGAGTTCTTTTAAAGCCTGATTACAGCAGGCTAATACCTCCCCTGCGTCTTAAAAAAGGCTACCTTTCTGAAGGCGCATCACCTACCCCATGTTCCCCAAAAGATATTTTCTTATTATATGGCAGGGCTTGTCCAACCAATGGATAAGATTGTGGTTCGTTCCTCACACAATCTATCCTTATTCGTTAGCCTTGATAATAAACCCACAATTTTGATTTGACAAAAAAGCCCTTACGTGATTATATTGTAATTACAATAATCAAAATAAGGGGATTATTATGACCACATTAATTAGAATTGGAAACTCGCAAGGAGTACGAATTCCGAAAGCGATCATAAAACAAGCGCAACTTGATGAAAAAGAACTGGAATTTAAGGTGCTTGATGAAGGCCTGTTAATAAAGCCAGCCAGAAAACATAGACAGGGTTGGCAAAAACAATTTGAAAAATCTCTTAAAACCGAAAAAGAAGATGAACTGGATCAAGAGTGGCTGGATGCTTCTCTGGTTGAAGATGAGGATTGGGAATGGTGAATCAGTCAATCAGCAGATTCGACATATGGTTAGTTCAATTGGATCCGACAAAAGGTCACGAAATAAAGAAAAAAAGACCCTGTATTGTAATTTCACCGAATGAAATGTCTTCATTAAAAACAGCTATTGTTGCTCCAATGACTTCAAAGGGCTTCAATTGTCCTACAAGAATTCAGTGTACATTCCAAGGGAAAAAAGGAATGATATTGTTGGATCAAATAAGAGCTGTAGATAAATCAAGATTAGTAAAAAAGTTGGGAGTTATTTCAAAGACGACTCAAATTAAAGTTTGTGATTGTTTACAAGAACTTTTTGCATACTGATGAAGCTAACAGGCGTGTGAACCGGACAGCAAGGGTATGCTTCTTTTTGAAGAATGAAAAATTTTTGAATGATGTGGTTTTAAATCATTCCTATTCAATCATGCCCACCCTTTCAAACATATGTTATGCGCCATTGGAGAGAAACAATGACAGAAAATAATCACTTCAGAGATTTAGAAAACATGTATGCTGCCACAGGGGGCTGCAGGACTGCCAGCATAAAGCGGCGAACCGATAAAAATGACATCGTATTCTATTGACAAATATAAAATATTACCCTATTTTGAATTAATATATTTAGTTATTTAGCTAACTATAAAGATAATCCCTGGAGGATCAATGAAAGACCTTCTTTTAATTCTTAAAGCATTGTCAGATCGGAACAGGCTTAGGATATTCAATGCACTGTTGCGTTATGATGAGCTGTGTGCTTGTCAGATCACTGAATTATTGCAGATTGCCGGAGCAACTGCTTCACGTCATTTGAGTCTGATGGTGGCGGCGGGTATTTTAAAAAGTAAGAAGGTCGGCCGTTGGGTACATTTCAGCCTGGATGGTCCGGATGTGTTGTCTGACCCAGTCGTTGACTGGATCAAATTGAAACTGAACACATCAGATCAAATTGAAAAAGATTTAAAAACGCTCGACTGTATCATGCGTATCCCCTGTGAGGAGTTAAGCCGCAAACAGAGGGAAAAGACAAAGAGCTACACCACAAATAACCAGGAGATGATCCATGGAAAATAAAAATCGGACAATCCGAGATGAAATAAAATCATGGGTTCTCACGCTGCCTGGAGCATTGGCCCTGTGACCTTAAACACGCACTAGAATAGATACAAGGAGAACATTATGAATAAAAATCAGGATTTTTGCCCCACATCCCCCAGGGGAGGAGTGGGCAAGAGTTTGTCTTTTCTGGATCGCTACCTAACCTTATGGATCTTTGCTGCCATGATTTTGGGAATCGGTGCTGGCTGGTTGGTTCCCGGTGTCAAAAATTTTGTTAATCTGTTCACCATAGGGACAACCAATATCCCCATTGCTGTCGGACTGATTCTGATGATGTATCCCCCCTTTGCCAAGGTAAGATATGAAGATATGGGGGATGTTTTCCGTAACAAAAAAGTTCTGGCTCTTTCTTTAATTCAGAACTGGGTGATCGGCCCTTTTCTGATGTTTTTTATCGCCATTACTTTTCTCCGGGGATACCCCGAGTATATGGTGGGGTTGATCATGATTGGCCTTGCCCGCTGTATTGCCATGGTCATTGTCTGGAACGAGCTTGCCAAAGGCGATAATGAGTATGCCGCCGGTTTGGTTGCTTTCAACAGTATTTTTCAGGTTCTCTTTTTCAGTGTTTATGCCTGGTTTTTTATAACCGTGTTGCCCCCATTTTTTGGCCTGAAAGGGATTGTCGTCGATATCACCATCGGCCAGATTGCTAAAAGCGTATTTATTTATCTTGGTATTCCATTTGCGGTTGGTGCCCTGACCCGGCTTGTCGGTGTCAAGATCATGGGTCGTGAACGATATCATGCAGAGGTGGTACCCAAAATCAGTCCCTTGACTCTGATTGCCCTGCTTTTTACCATCGTACTCATGTTCAGCCTCAAAGGGGATCTCATCGTTCAAATTCCCATGGATGTGGGCAGAATTGCAATCCCGCTGCTGGTTTACTTTGTAATCATGTTTTTAGTTTCCTTTTATATGGGAAAGAAAGTTGGAGCGGATTACAGCAAGACGACTACCCTTGCCTTTACTGCGGCAAGTAATAACTTTGAGCTGGCCATTGCAGTGGCCATTGGCGTTTTTGGTATAAATTCAGGTGTGGCCTTTGCCGCAGTTATCGGGCCATTGGTAGAAGTTCCAGTCATGATCGGGTTGGTTAACGTAGCCTTCTGGTTTCAGCGCCACTATTTTCATTCAGCCCCTGGTGAATAGACAGATAGGAAAATGCTTTTAGTCAATAAATTTTCATGACAAAAGACGGCCTGATAGTATAGCTGACACCGGCTACCAAGATTCTTCTGGTTTTAATTCTCAATTTTTTTGAGAATCTAATATAATCAGTAAAACAATTGGGCTTGATCACAAGATCGGCCACGTTGAACCAATTTTTCAGAATTGAAAAATAAATTTTATTGTCAGATCCCCCTCCACCTGGTAAATTACCGATTTTGTAATTTTTAAGCAGCCGAACCTGAAATTGATAAAGGAAACATCCGATGAACCATAACACCCCTGTCTATGGGGAAATAGCCGCACGGCTCCGGGGATTGAGGGATGCCGTTGACCTTACCACGATTGAAATGGCCAAAAGAGTTGACATGCCGGAACAAAGCGTCATTGACTATGAATCAGGCACCATGGATATCCCGGTGAGTTACCTGTTTTCAGTTGCCAAGGCGTTTAACCTGGACCCCACGGTCCTCATGTCTGGAGATGAATCCCACCTCCACAGCTACTCCCTGGTTAAAAAAGACAATATCATGGCGGTTGAACGTCACAAGGCCTACGACTACCACAGCCTTGCCCACAGATTCTCAAACCGGGTCATGGAGCCCTTCAAGGTCATTGTTCCGCCAAAATCAAAGGAGGATCTCACCTTTAACGACCATCCCGGGCAGGAGTTCATATATATGCTGTCGGGCCGGCTTGAAGTCTGCCTGGGCAAAGAGGCCCTTGTCATGGAGCCAGGAGACAGCCTCTACTTCAATTCCCACATTCCCCACGCCATGCGCGGGCTTGATGAACGAGAGGCTGTTTTTCTTGATGTGCTTGTATAACCCTTTACCTATGGATTCCCCCTTTATGGACAAATTAGCCCCTGCAACCTATGACGAGTTTCTTGCAAAATATTCAACAGATTTACCTGAAAATTATAATTTCGCCTTTGATTTCATCGACCGTAAGGCCCTGGAAACCCCTGACATGAGGGCCATGATCCATGTGGACAACCAGGGAAACTGCCGCAATTTTGACCTTGATTTTTTTTCAAAGCAATCCTCAAAACTTGCCAACGGGCTTGTCAATCGAGGGATCACCAGGGGAGATAAGGTCATGCTGATCCTCTATCGAAGGGTGGAATTCTGGGTGGCCATGCTTGCCCTGCATAAAATCGGAGCCGTTGCCATCCCCTCTCCGTTTCTTTTGACGGAAAAAGACCTGGAGTACAGGGTTAATTTTGCCGGAATAAGGGGAATCATTGCCGAGGATTCCCTTGTCCCCACCGTGGACCGGGCCAGGGAAAAATGCCCGGACCTCAAGGTGTTTATCGGGGTAGGGGAAAACGTGCCCGCAGATGGCTGGGAGCCTTACGCCCCACTTGTCAGCCAGGCATCTGATTTTTTTCCACGACCCAAAGACAGTGCCGGGGGCAACGACCCCCTTCTCATTTTCTTCTCTTCCGGCACCACGGGTGATCCCAAAATGGTGGCCCACACCCACACCTATCCCCTTGGCCACATTCCAACGGGTGTTTACTGGCACGATCTTGAACCCGGTGACATCCAGCTCACCCTTGCCGACACGGGCTGGGGCAAAGCCCTGTGGGGAAAATTTTACGGCCAGTGGATGGCAGGGGCCACGGTATTTGTCTATGACTTCAGAGGAAAATTTATTCCCCGAAACCTCCTTGAAATGATCTCCCACCATAGAGTGACCACCTTTTGTGCCCCTCCCACGGTCTACCGCTTCCTTATCCAGGAAGACCTTGCCCAATATGATTTGTCAAGCCTGAAACACTGCACCACGGCAGGTGAACTGTTAAATGACAGCGTGTTCCACACTTGGAAAAAGGAAACCGGGCTTTCAATTTTCGAAGGATACGGCCAGACTGAAACCACCCTGCTTGTGGCCACATTTCCCTTTATGGAGCCAAAACCAGGATCCATTGGGAAACCAGTTCCAGGCTTCACCATCCACCTTCTTGACAGGGAAGACCAAGTCTGCCCTGCCGGGGTTGAGGGAGAGATCTGCATCAAGCTCGGTGACAGTCACCCCACAGGCCTTTTCAGCGGCTATGTCAATGAAATCGACAAAACAGCCAAATCATGCGCCAACGGCTATTACCACACGGGCGACAAGGCCTGGGCCGATGAAGACGGTTATCTCTGGTTCCTGGGAAGGGTGGATGATCTGATCAAAAGTTCAGGCTACAGAATCGGCCCGTTTGAGGTGGAAAGCGCCCTTGTGCTCCATGATGCCGTTCTGGAGGCTGCTGTCACGGGTATTCCTGATAAGTTAAGGGGACAGGCAGTAAAGGCCACCGTGGTGCTGAAATCGGGTTTCACACCGTCCAGCAACCTTACCCGGGAGCTCCAGGAGTTTGTAAAAAAGATCACGGCACCCTATAAGTACCCTAGAATCATTGATTATGTTGAAGAATTGCCAAAAACCATCAGCGGGAAAATCAAACGGGCCGAAATCCGGGCAAAGGACAAGGGGTGATTCAATGCTAAAAGCGGTGGGCACTGAATGCTTGCACAGCCTCGGAAAGCGCACTAATTTTTTCGTCGGTGGTGGCAAACGATGCCATGAGCCGCACCTTTCATCTCAGTGTTGCAAAAAGCCGCTTAAAATTATCGAATTATCGTAAAATTTTATGTAACGCTAAGGCTAACTTTGAGAAAAAATATTTCAATAAGCCAAATGAAGGCGGATAAACCGCTTATTTGGGGTGATGGGGGGAGCTGATCAACACCGTGGACAGGTTCTGCGCTGGGCGCTCCACCCATCCACGGCGTTGAAGCCGACTGCGATTCTCACCCTTGGAAGGAAATCCGGGTTTTGTTCGGGTGGACTGACTCCGGAACTGGGCTTGAGCTTGATTTTAAAAATGATGCCCATTTGCATCCTTTGAGATGGATGTGGTATGGGTATCAATAATTATGTTTATCTTTGATGCATCGGGCTCCATGTGGGGGCAGGTGGATGGCAAGGCTAAAATCGTTATCGCCAAAGAGGTACTCACCGGTCTGGTTCGTGATTTGCCCGATAATGCTGTTGTCGGCCTGATTGCATACGGGCACCGCCGCAAAGGGGACTGTAATGATGTGGAAGAATTGATTACCCTGGGGCCCCTTGCAAAAGAAAAAACAGTCGCCCGGATCCAGGGACTCAACGCCAAAGGAAAGACCCCTATCAGCCGGTCTATACGGCTGACCGCCGAGCGCCTCAAACACCGCCTACCAGCATCGAATAGAAACCGACCATCGAACTTTTGGGGAACTGTTCTACGCCTGTTGGGATGAATTGACGGACATTTCCTTTGAGGAGGCCCTCTATGGGATCTTAAACCTCACTGGAGAAAGGATTAGGGAACTGGAAGTTACTGTGAGAAGACTGCCTTTGTTGTATTTGACACCATTATAAAAACGCTTTGCAGTATGTCGGTTTGTCAAAGAGCAATAAATTACTACTTAAACCCAACCCCGAAAGTTGAGTCATAACAATACTAACTCTCCACCCTATTTCGTCCTTTTTCTTTGGCCCTATAAAGAGCATCATCGGCACGTTTAATTAAACTATCGATACTATCATCCTCTTTATAGGTTGCTACACCAAAACTTGCTGTAATATGTTTTACTACTGAAAATGGATATTTTTCAATTTTTAATCTAAGTTTATTTGCTAGTTGTTTTCCATTGTTATTATCCCCTTTTGGAATAATGACTAAAAACTCTTCGCCGCCCCAACGCCCAAGTATATCAGAATCTCTAATATTTTCTTGAATTAAAGATGATATCTCTTTAAGAACAGTATCACCTACATTATGACCATATTTGTCATTAATATTTTTAAATAAATCAATATCTAAAATAATAATTCCAAAAGGCACACTAATACGATCAGAACGGCTAAATTCCCGTTTTAGTATTGCATTTAATTTATGACGATTGAATACATCTGTTAAGTTATCGGTAACTGAAATCTTTTCAAACTCTTTTTTTTGTTTTATAGTTTCTATATAATGGCGTAAAATTAAACCACCCATTATCCATAACAAAATAGTAATTATACTACTAACTATTAATTGTTTATACCAACTATCCATCCAGTCAACATCTGCTTCCCCAACAATAACTAAAAAAGGTAGATTTTCAACTTTTTGTATGTGATATAATCTTTCTTTATTATCCAAAGGTGATACTTCTGAAAAAATACTTTCTTTTTTGTTAGAAGAGACAAAAGCTTCAACAATTGAATCAGGAATCTTTTTACCTAAATTGTTTGGAAGATTTGGTTGCCTTGCTAATAGTTTAAGGTTATGGTCAGCTATAGCAATAACATCATTTGGTCCAATTTTAACTTTATTTAACCATTGTGAAAAAAAAGCTAGATTTACCCCAATACCTGCTAAACCTTTATTGTTTGGGAATTTACGAGTTTGAATCACCATCATCTCATTGTTTTTATTACTTATAAACATATTTGAAACATATGTTTGAATATCTGGGTTATTCATAGGAATAGAACACCATTCTCTATTACTTGCATCAAAACCCACTATTGATGGAGTATGTGTCATAATGCAGTTTTCATCATTGAGCCCTACACCACTTGCATGGGGAAAGGTTTTTCTTTTTTTATCAATAAATTTAGAGATTCTTTCAAATTCAATTGGGTCATCTGCTGGATATTTTAATGCAGAAACATCAATACTATCAACTATCTCTTTTAATATATTATCTGAATAGGAGAATGAGCTTTTAATTAACTCACTAATCAACAAACTTGTCTGACTAATGTTTAGTATTACAGTAGATTTTTTTTGATTATAAGAGTTATATAAATAAATACCCAAAAAAGAGGCAATGATGATATTAAAAAGAAGATAGTAAATAAAAATTATTTTTTTCATAAAAGTTTCCATATATATAAACTATATTATTGTAAATAAATATTGTACTAAATAGTATAAAAAGTTTATATTCTTTATACTATTTAAGTAAATTTTAAAAGTTAAAAAACGCTCTTTTTTATAGTTATAACTACGGTGGTCCCCATTGTATGAACAACCATTCTGCTTGGATAAGCTCTGAAAATTTTTATTGATTTGCTTTTTAAAATGGAAAAGCAGTTGTGGATGGAATCTTTCTTTATACGCCTGAAAGGTGTGTAAAAAAAGTTCCAGCAGTCATAAATCAAACTCAACCGCTATGCTGCTAAATCCATTGATCCTCTTTTAAAGTAAATCTCATCAGGTGTCCAGTTTTTTAATGCTTGATGGAATCTTTCCTGGTTGTAATATGGGAACCAAGTTTTCAATCCGCTGCGAAGCTCAGCCCCGTTTTGAAAGGTTCTCAGGTAAATGTAGTGATACTTCAAAGTCCATCATAATCGTTCAATAAAAATATTGTCCTGATAACGTCCTTGCAGGGGGATGGGGCAGGATCTCCAAACCCATTGATTGTACTTGTTGTTTCTCTGTTTTTGCTGCAATTGTCGGTATAAGTTTGAGGCAAAGAAATTAAAAATTTACAAAAAATGACATCTGTTTTTATGAAAAAAGGCCTGTCAACTCCGCTGGTGTTGTTATCAGGCCTTTTTACTGCTCAGCTGGGATTCATGCTTATGGTATCCAGTCATGAACTCCTGGATGTATTTTTTTATTGACATGTATAGCATACTATGTAATGTATATAGCCAACTATGTATATGTTTTTTGATAAAATATATTTTGTACAGATGAAAAAGAAAATAAATTTTCAAGGGGACTTCGGTAAAGATGAATAAAACAATTAAGATCAACATAAACAAGTGTGACGGTGATGGCGCCTGTTTAACCAATTGTCCAAACCAGGTTTTTGAACTTAGAGAAATAACAACGCAGGAGTATAACTCCTTGAAATTTTTAGGGAAATTTAAAACAAAGATCAAAGGCCGGGTAAAATCTTTTGCCGTCAATTTTGAAAATTGTGTGGAATGCGGCCTGTGCATCCAACAATGCCATGAGCGAGCCATTCAATTCGTTTAACTTTCCATAAACCAATTAATTACGAATAAAAGGACAAAAAAAATGAAAACTAAATTAAGGACACTATCAATCATAGCCGCACTCATTGTTTCAATAAGTACCTCTTATGCACAAAATGATGTAACTCCAAACCCAAAAATTTATCAAGTTGAAACAAGACTGGATGGCTATACACGCCCAACAACATTTACCCCCACAAAGGCAATACCTGTCAATGGCGCTATTTCTGAAAATATTGTTACTACTACTCAAAACATACTCAACAAAGAGGCACATTTTCTTAAAAAAGGTCTTGTAAAACCTGTCGGCGAAAAGCAATTCAGTGCATGGGAGCTTGTAAGTGATGAAGGGGGTTCAGGACATAGCCAGACGGCCCCCAACCCTTTGACCTATTATGCGGCAGGAGCTTCCTCAAGTTTATTGACCCAGGTTGAAAGATTGATACAGGTATTGGGTTTGGAGGTTGAGGATGTAAAAGTAGAATCAAAAATATTTTTCAGATGGTCTGATCCGATGAGTGCCAACTGGTCTGGTTATACCGATAAAGTGATATCTAACATTCTCATTAGAAGTAATGAATCTCCTGACAAAATAAAGACTTTAAAAGAAAAAGCGCTTAAGGCCTGGGCAATTGGTGAGGGGCTCGCCAATAAAACCCCCATTGATGTAGCAATCCTCATCAATGCGGATGAGTGGGCCGGTCTGGCGGCTCGTCCCGGTAAAGTAGAATCACCGATTTCCATTGATAATGGCCGCACGATCACCAATGTAACCCCTGATCTGAACCTTACGACAGTTGAGGTGGAAAAAGATCTTGGGCTTGATATGGGGCATTTCCCCAATCCCTTTGTATTCAGTGAAATATCCATAGCAGAATCCGCACATGATGCCGCACGTCCGTACCTGCATAAAATCAGAGCAAAATCCATCACCGAAAACTATCAGACTTGGGAACTTTATACCGATGACAGCCGCGGATATGAAGGAATCGATACGGCACCCACATCAAGGGACTATTTTACCATTGGCACTTCATTTTGCCTGATGAGCCAGCTTACTGCAAATAGAATGTACTTCCAGAAGCAGGGCATCCATATCGATGATTTCAGGGTTGAACATCAGTTTAACTACCGGCAGGATAATTTTATGACCCCGACCATGACCGGTCATCTCGATGATGTCATCACGAGGGTTATCGTGAAAAGTGATGCAGCAAAAAATAGTGCGACGGATTATGCTAAACAGGCCCTTAGCATGTGTTTTGCCGGTGAGGGGGTTCAAAATCAGACAGAGATGGAATCAAATGCCTACCTCAATGGAACGATTATCAAATAATTTTAAATGTTGAATCTGTCAAATATCCAGGTAGAAAAGAAGGAAAGCCCAGGACACTTGAGTCCCATAAAATCCAGTGCCTATTACCCCTCGGGGGGTGCTCTGCTGAAGTTACCCGGAAGTCTGCGGCTGGGGGCGGAAAAAGTGGATGTGATAAGTCTTGAACGTTATTTGCAGATGCCTGCCAGTGATGAAGAAAAGCTCAAAGCCCAGAAGGAAGGTATTGAATTCCATAACGGTTTTGGAACAAAAAAGATCCATGAGAGGGAAAACACAGCACAGGTCATTACATTGAAAAAATGCCGGGAACTGTTTGACCTAAACAATAATTTCAATCCAGTATTTGATGAGGACGACACCCTGCATCTTCAGTGCGATCATATCATTGGAGCATCTTGACCGACGCCGGGGCCAGGTCTGAAGCACTGAGATGTATGCGCTGTGACAGGAACAGCAAGCAATAGCCCCCGGTACTCACGAGGGTTTATTTTTCATCATTAAAAAAACAAAACATTAGGAGATAAAATATGTTGGTAATAGGTATTGAAGGAAGCCCGAGAAAAAAAGGCAACACAGAACAACTTGTTTCTACAGTACTCGAAGGCGCTGCAGATGCCGGGGCCACCACCAAATTTTTCAAGTTGGCTGACATGAACATTGATGATTGTATCAGTTGCTATTCGTGCAAAAAAAAGGGGGTTTGTGCAATTGATGATGACATGCACATTCTATATGATGCCATACAGGCAGCAGATGCTATTGTCCTTGGCTCACCTGTTTATTTCTGGCAAGTCAATTCCATAGTCAAACGCTTTATGGACAGGCTTCTCGCGTTTATCGCACCCGATTTTTCCACGCGTCTCAACGGCCCTAAGAAGTTACTTTTGGCATATACACAAGGCAACCCTGATACGGAAAAATTCCAGCCATACTTTGACCATATGGAAAAGCTGTTTTCTTTTCTTCATTATGATGTACAGGGCACCATAGTTGCGAATGGAACGAGACAGCACAATGATATTACTTCAAACCAAGCTCTTCTGTCTGAGGCCCGTAAGGCAGGATTGCAAATAGCATGTTGACCTTGATCCCATGGAAGCGGGAACTTTGGCCTATCAAAGTTATCTTAAAAAACACGGTGGAAAACCGGTAAATGTCTTCACTGCCACGGACCGAAAAAATTTCTGCAAAATAAAGATGGAATGCACAACCAGATGGGTGAGATGGACTGCATGCTCTGCCATGAAGACCATACCTAACTCGGAAACATCCGGCTAAAACCCATTAGAAAAAACTAATGTTTTTTCGTTGACTTGCATCGCCCGCTCTGTACTTTATACTGGTCATATAAAATTAAAGTACATTTGAACAGATGGAATAGAAAAATGAATGATTTAAAAGATAAATCCCTGGGGTATGCATTGCACTACGCTACCCGTATGTCCATGGCGCTCCTTCAAGAAAGAACAAAACAACATAATGTCACCGTTGGGCAATTCCCCATCCTTGTCCATTTATGGGAGGAACAGGGGCTTACCCAGAAAGCACTTCGAGATCTCATCCGTGTAGAGCAGCCCACACTTGCCAATACGTTGAAACGTATGGAACGGGATGGATTAATCACAAAAATACCTGACAAGGATGATAAAAGACAATGGCGGATTTACCTGACTCAAAGGGCATTGGATCTTAAAGAGACACTTCAGGAAGATTCCCGCAATGTAAATAAGATGATTGTTGAAAGACTGAACGAAACTGAAAAAAAAGAGTTTATGCGTCTGATTGGGGTGGTCACCTCAACCCTTGAAAAAAAATTGTCAAAGGGAGGATGATCACTATGGATTATCAGACAATATGTGAAAAATATATGTGTGGGTACTTATTATTTTCCAGGAGGTTCATCATTGACAAATTTCCATCCCAAGACAACTTTTTCCCAAGACAACTTTTTTTAAAGGGAGAAAAACTATTCGTATCGCATCGCCTCTATTGGGTTAAGAGCTGAAGCCTTTTTTGCAGGATAAAACCCAAAGAAAATTCCAACAGCCGCAGTAAATCCAACGCTCATGATGATCATAGATGGTTCCACAATCACCTGGGTCCCCATGCTTTTGCCCAATCCAAAGGCGATCCCGATCCCGGTTACGACCCCGATGATACCGCCTGAAAGACTTAGGATGACCGCTTCGATCAAGAACTGAATCAGGATATCAGAGCTCCGGGCGCCAACTGCAATAAGGATACCTATTTCCCGGGTCCTTTCGGTTACGGAAACCAGCATGATATTCATAATACCGATCCCCCCGACCAGCAGGGAAACACAGGCGACGGCACTGAGCAGCATGGTAAGAGTACCGGTAACCTGGGTGGCCATGCTGACAATTTCAGCCTGATCCCGGATTTCAAAGTCATCTTCATCATCGCTTGTGATACGGTGATTCTTTCTGAGAATGCTGGCGATTTCAGCCTTTGCCTGATCCATGGCCGATTCTGAAGTGGCACTGGCCATGATATCATGCACGGTTTTGCCGTCACTCATTCGATAAAGGGCGGTTGTGGATGGAACAAAGACAATATCATCCTGATCATCTCCCGTGGAGGATTGGCCTTTTTCAGCGAGAACGCCTATGACTTTAAAAGGGATGGCACCGATACGGATACGGGAGCCTATGGGATTTTGACCAGGAAAAAGTTCATCCACAATCGTTTGCCCGAGTACCGCAACCTTGGCCTTCACCTTCATATCTCTCTGAGTAAAAAATGATCCTTGGGCTACCTCATAGTTGCGAATCATGGGATAGCTGGTATTTACACCTTGAATGGTTGAATTCCAGTTGGCGTTACCGGCAATGATCTGGGATGAAATCTTAATGAGTGGCGAAACATATTGGATTTGTTCAGCAGATTTAGAAATAGCCGTAACATCATCCATGGACAGGGCACTTCTGCTACCGGCGCCCCCCCTCACGCCGTGGGCATTGGTACTGCCCGGTCTAACCATAATCAGATTTGTTCCAAGGGAACTGATCTCAGATTCAATATCTGCCTGGGACCCTTTTCCCAGGGAAACGAGTGCGATAACAGAAGCCAACCCGATAATGATTCCTAACATGGTAAGCAGGCTTCTCAATCTGTTCCGGGTTATGCTTCTAAGGGCACTGATAACAAACTTTCTTAATTTCATAATAGGGCTCCTCATTTCATCCATGCTATCGTATCAAGACGTTTACATTGACGCATATTGTCGATGTGCAATTTCATAATCGTTTATAATGCGGCCGTCCCTCATATCGATCACACGTTTGGCATGCTCAGCCACTTCCATTTCATGGGTGACAAGAACAATGGTGATTCCTTCATCATTGAGCTTTTGAAACAGGCAAAGGATTTCTTCTGTGGTTCGGCTGTCCAGATTACCCGTGGGTTCATCGGCAAGAATTATGGCAGGATCTGTCACCAACGCTCTGGCAATGGCAACCCGTTGCTGTTGCCCACCTGAAAGTTGGTTGGGTTCGTGGTGGATTCGTTGTGCAAGGCCGACCATATCAAGCGCTTCTTTGGCCTTTTTCCCAGGATGATGTATCGGTTTCCCTCTTCTATAGAGCAGTGGCAGCTGCACATTTTCCAGGGCTGTTGTTCTGGCAAGCAAGTTGTATCCTTGAAACACAAAGCCGATTCGTTGATTCCGAATGTCGGCCAAGGCGTTCTTATCCATTTGACTTACCCTTAATCCCTCCAGAAAATACTCCCCGTGATCGGCCTGATCCAGACAGCCGATGATGTTCATGAGGGTGGATTTCCCTGATCCGGATGTACCAATTATTGCCAGAAAATCCCCCCTGTCAACGGTGAGAGAGATGCCATCCAGTGCATGGACGGTTTCTCCGCCCAGGTGAAAGGTTTTTTTGATATTTTTGAGTTGTATTGTTTTCATTGCGTCTCCACTTCTGGATCCATAATCACTTCTGGATACAGAACCTCTTTTGATTTATACCTGCATTTAGCTTCTCGGCCCACGACCGCCTCCGGGGTGGCCCCCAGGGCGGCCTCCGGAGAGATTTGGAAGAATTTTTGACAAAAATCCGTTGGAATTTTCGGTCTTCTCAATATTTTTTCCGACAATGACTGAAGTCCCGGGAGTCAAGTTTTCACCTTTTATCACAGTAGTCGTTCCGTCTGTGATACCAGTGGTAACAAGAATTCGTTTGGGCATGTCCCCATCAAGCACATAGATGCCAAGATCATCATTGTTATTGCGGCCATCAAGCCTGAAATTCAGGGCAGCATTTGAAACAAGCAGTTTGTTTTCCGCTTTTTTCACCACAAAATCTGCTGTAGCGGTCATACCCGGAAGCAGTTTACCATTCATATTTGGAGCAGCCACAATCACGGTATACGTCACTACATTGGAAATTTCGGTTGGATTCATCTGTATTTGGGTTACGGTTCCGTAAAAGAGATCATCAGGATAGGATTGTACGGTGAATATCACCTCCTGTCCCTTGTTTACCATCCCGATATCACTTTCATCAACATCTGCTTCGATTTCCATACTTGACAGATTTTCTGCAATAATAAACAGGGTTGGTGTACTTAAACTGGCTGCCACCGTCTGCCCTTCCTCGATATCCCGTTGGAGGACGACACCGTTAATGGGAGATCTGATTTGGGCATTCTGGAGATTGATTTTTTCTTTTTTTACAACAGCTTGAGCAGATAAAAGCGCCGCTCTTGCCGTCTCCTTTTCGGTCTCATAGGCGAGGATCTCCTCGGCTGAGAGATGTCCCTGTTCGTACAACGGTTTATTTCTTGTGTAATCTGCGGTGGCCTGTTTGTAGAGTGCGCGAGCCTGGATAACCGAAGCGTTTGCAACATCCACCGCTGCCTTGAACGTATCCAGATCGAGCTCTGCCAGTATTTGTCCTTTTGTCACCCGATCATTATAATCAACCAATACTTTATTAATTGTACCCGACACCTGTGTGCCTACCTTCACGGTTCCAACAGCCGAAAGGGTTCCGGTACACGAGATCGTGTTTTCTATACTGCCCCTTTTAATTTTTTCTATTCTAAATCGGGATATATCCGGTATCTCTTGATGTGAAGAAGCCACCAAAGACCTGTGAACGGTAAGTATAATAAAAAGAATACCTGCGAACATGAGAACAAGTTTTAAAAAAAATACGCCTATTTTTACAACTTTCATGATAATTTCTCCTTTAAAAGATGGGACAGGCCAAGGTCTCCTTTGTAAAAAAAGATAGAAATAATTTTCTGTATTTTATCCATCCTTGCCTGGATTAATTCATTCCGGGCTTCCACTTGATCGGACCGAACTTCAGTTAATTCAGTCAAATTGGCTGCACCCATTTTGTACCGCTGAGAAACGGATTCCAAGGCCTTGTTGGTATAAAGCAGTCTGGATTTGGACACGAGGATCGATTCACATGCTGTTTGGTAGTCCGCAACTGCCTGACCCAGTTCCTCACGGATCTGTTGTTTTAATTTTTCGAGGGTCAAACGTTCTGCTTGTTTGTCGATTTTCGCCTGACTCACTCGGGTCCGGGTAAGGTGTCTGTCAAACATGGGCAGGGAGACTGAAATCCCTATGTAGGAATCTATATTATCGTCGCCAAATTGACGCCCAAAATTTTCATCATACCGGTTGTCATACGAGCTTCCCATGCCCGCATTAAGATCCACTGACGGGTATTTGCCGGATGCCGCCTCCTTTATGTTCGCTTCTTTGGCGGCGACGCTTTTCTCCAGTGCAAAAAGATCTGGACGGGTTTCATAGGCTGTCTGGACCAGACGATCGGCATCTGTTTGCTGGATCATGGTGATGCTCGTGATTTCGGGTATCTCGACGTCAAATTCGCCTAAATTTGTAATGCCGATACTTTTTACGAGTTGGAGCTTGCTGACCTTTAGGGTGTTTTCGGCAGCGATAAGATCAAAATTAGCTTTGGCCGTTTCAGCCTGCTGCTGGTAAAGGTCTGTGGCTGGGACTTTGCCGGCTTTATGAAAGGCTTTGATCTCTTTTTCCTGCTGGCGGTTGGTTGTCAGATTCTCTCGGGCCACTTCAACTTCCTGGAGTCGTTGCACAACATCGATATATGCACTCGCTGTATCATAGATCACCTGCTGCTTTTGCCGGGTCTGTGTGTGTTCATCCGATGACAGGCTATACCGTGCACTTTCAAGGGATGCTTTATCCTCGAATCCTTTGAAAAGATTGAGCTGAGTGAAGACTTCTGCTCTCAGGGTATGATAGTTCTGGTTTGAGCCAGATTGACCATAGTCATTGTTCAGCGACGTATCCACGGTACCGGTGACCTGGGGCAGATAATCATTCTTTTCCTTTTCCAGGGTAAGTTTTGAGTATTGGACATCATTTTTTGCAAGTTTCAAATCCTGGTTATATTTTAGCGCCAGTTCAACCGCTTCAACCAGACTCATTTTCTGAACTTCAGAGGCCTCTGTCATCCCCGGGGCAAAAACATGAAGGGACAAAGCAATCACTATCAAAAAAATGATTTGTTTGTTCAACATCCATGGAAAAATCTCAGGTCCTCGTATCCTCTGAATTTTTTCTTCTTTTAAATTTTTCATCATTATTATTTTCCTGTCTGTTCTTCTTTGGTTAAAATTTTTCATCATGATCTTTTTTCATCTTGAGCAATGATCTGAATATAACCCATTTTTTTTTCTTTTGCTGTAAAGTTACAGTTAAGTCAGGTTAAGAATTGTAAAGTTCGATCCAGATAACTTTACATTTCTTTACATGAAAAATTATCAGTTTCGTGTATAATAAAAGTTGGATAGAATAAACAATCATATAGCTGTATTTATTGTTTTTTTAATATTTAAGAGAAAGCCATGAACCGTATTCTTGTGATCGATGATGATGAAGAGCTCTGTGAACTGTTAAGCGATTATCTGATCCCTGAAGGATTTGATATCAAGGCGGTTCAGGCCCCGGAAGAGGGGCTTTCACTTGCCCTTAGCCAAGCCCATGATCTGGTGGTTTTAGATGTAATGCTGCCGGGGATGAGCGGGTTTGACACCCTGCGCCATATTCGTGCCAAATCTCAAATCCCCATTATTATGCTTACGGCAAGAGGGGATGATGTCGATCGGATTGTAGGTCTTGAGATGGGAGCAGATGACTATCTTCCCAAGCCGTTTAATCCAAGAGAGCTTGTGGCAAGGATCCGTGCTGTACAGCGGCGGTTTGAGACAAGCTTAGACGCTGAAAATATTCCCCGGCAGAATCCCGTTCTTGAGATAGGAGATGTTATTCTCAATCCTGGATCCAGGACTGTGACTGTAGGTGAAAAAACCGTTTCGTTCACAGCCGTTGAATTCATACTTCTTTATGAACTTATGAAAAATGCCGGTAATGTGGTCAATCGCGATGTTCTTTCCCAAACTGTTCTGGGCAGGAAACTGGATATTTTTGACAGAAGCATTGATGTTCATGTCAGCAGTCTTCGGAAAAAACTGGGACCCAAATATCAGGACATTGACCGAATTCAAAGTATCCGTGGTTTAGGATATATCTACTCACTGCCGGCATAAGGGGTATAATGAGACCTGTACAAATGGTGAGCGCTCAAACAAATAATTTTTGGTTTGATCTTTTCCTGAACAACTCTCTTTCCAGTAGAATACGAAAAAATCTCTTTTTAAAGATTCTCTTTTTTACCTGCAGTATCAATATGTTATCTGTTGGAATTGCCCTGCTGGTCACATTTACATCCAGCACCGGGCCTGCTGCAAGGGAGAAGCAACGGGAGGAAAATCGTCAGCAGAATCTTGCTCAAATTCTTCTTCTTTATTCAACCCCCTTGATTGAACGGTGGATTTCAGATGGAAAGTCCGCCTCAATATCCTACGCCAATAAACTGGAAAATATCATTGATTTTGAGCCGTATCTGTTTGATTCAGAGGGGCATTCATTGATCAGCAGAAAAATGTCCCCGGAATTTGAGGCACTGCTGAAACGATTTAAAAAAGAAAATCGTCCGGTCATAAAAGCCACAACCGCCGACGGCATCGTTGTGATGTGCCGAATAGTTGGATCTGATGGAAAAACTTACGCAGCAGCAGGGCGCCAAGGGCGAACGAGAAAATTTTCCATTTTCCCTCGTGACTTTACAATGAGAATCACCACCTCTGTTCTTATGCTCACCCTTCTCAGCTTTCTGCTTGCACGCCACATTACAGGCCCCATTACGAAACTTCGCAAAGCCACCCAAAAATTTGCCACTGGGAACCTGGGGGCAAGGGTGAGTGAAACCCTTGGCAGACGACAGGATGAGATTGCCCAATTGGGTGTGGATTTTGACCAAATGACATCTCAGATTCAGAATCTGATCAAAGACCGTCAGCAACTTTTGAGAGATATCTCACATGAGCTGCGTTCCCCTCTTGCAAGACTATTTGTTGCATTTGAAATATCCAAAAACAAGGCATCGGAAGACCTCATGCCGAGCCTGCAGCGTATTGCCCTTGAAGCAGAAAGGCTCAATACGCTCATCGGGGAAATTCTACTGTTGAACAAGCTCGAAACAGGACCGAATTTAAGGCGTTGCAAACTGGTTGATTTGTCCGAGTTGATCCATCGCATTGGAGACGATGCAAACTTCGAAGCACAAAGTAGAAATGTTTCAGTGGTTATTACCCCTTTTCCTGTTATTCATGTCAACGGTTATCCAGAGATGATCCATCGGGCCATTGAAAATGTCGTTCGAAATGCAATTCGATATACGCATGAAGGTACAACCGTGAACATTAGTGTTGAAGCCGGAAAATCAGAAAGAGATCCTGTTATCCTGACCATTGAAGACAACGGCCCAGGCGTTCCTTCGATAAATCTGCCTCATCTTTTTAAACCATTTTACAGGGTAGAAGGAGACAGGGGAAGAAAAACGGGTGGAACCGGTGTGGGCCTTACAATTGCTTACAGAGCCATTAAACTTCATGATGGAGAAATTTGGGCTGAAAACTCAAATGATGGTGGCCTGAAAATCATCATCACTATTCCCAAAATAATCGGCTAAGAGATTTATAAAACCACCGTATAGCACTCAGTACGGTGGTCCCCAAAAGGTAAAATGTTGAACCATTTTTGAAAAATTCAAGGTAAAAGGATGAGCTGAATCTTTGGTCCGATGCATTCTTTAAAGATTATTTGATTCAAAAAATTGATGTCCAGGCAAGTCTTTAATTAAGAGTCGACTATGTTTTCAATCGGGATAGGACTCCATTGGTATTGATCCCGACAAAAATGCCATCATGGAAGCTAAAAAAAAACTATGATACAGTGGAGTTCAGGATTGACAATGGAGAATCCCTTGTGTCTGGTGATTTGGTTTTTGATCTTGTGCTTTTTTCACTCTGAGAAAGCGTAAAATTGGCGCTCCCCTTAACGAAAGGAGTTTGTAAAAATGTCATATATGTCTGAACCATCTGCTGAGCCCTGCATAACAACCTTTGATGAGTTTGTGCGATTAGCTGATTATTCTCTGATGGATACCTTGAATGCCGACCCCGATGCCACCGGAGATGGTGATGATCACCGTGCCCGTGAGGTTTTTTCTGGTCATTTCGTACCTGTGAAACCTACGCCGCTTGCAGAACCGGAATATGTAACCCATAGCAGCACTCTTTTTAATGAACTTGGGCTTAGCGACGAGCTGGCGTTTAATGCAAGATTTCGCCAGGTATTTTCTGGTGATCTCTCTGCTGCGCATGAGCCCATGCGTCAGGTTGGCTGGGCGACTGGCTATGCATTGTCAATTTATGGCACCGAATATACCCAACAATGTCCATTTGGCACTGGTAATGGGTATGGCGATGGTCGGGCGATATCTGTATTTGAAGGATTACTCAATGGGAAGCGCTGGGAAATGCAATTGAAAGGTGGCGGCTCAACGCCTTATTGCCGTGGTGCCGACGGGCGTGCAGTACTACGTTCAAGTGTGCGTGAGTTTCTGGCACAAGAATATATGCAGGCTTTAGGTGTTCCAACATCGCGCTCTTTAACACTGTATGTTTCTAAATCTGAGACCGTTACCCGGCCTTGGTATTCTCAAGACTCCCACTCCACCGATCCTGATATTCTGGTGGACAATCCTGTGGCAATTTCAACTCGTGTTGCACCATCCTTTTTACGAGTTGGTCAGCTGGAGTTGTTTGCCCGCCGGACTCGCACCAATACTCACCCAAGAGTATTAGAAGAACTGCGCATGATTGTGTCGCATTTAATTGAGCGAGAATACAAAAGCAACATTAATCAAAGCCTTGTTTTTGCAGATCAATTGGTTGAGTTGGCTAAACAATTTCGCCAGCGTCTTACTTCATTAGTGGCCCATTGGCAACGTATTGGTTACTGCCAGGGTAATTTCAACAGTGACAACTGCGCTGCAGGTGGCTTTACCCTTGACTATGGACCTTTTGGATTCTGTGAAATTTTTGACCCTGGGTTTCAACCTTGGACCGGCGGTGGCGAACACTTTTCATTTTTCAATCAGCCAATGGCAGCAGAAGCCAATTACCATATGTTTTGGACAGCTGTGAGACCGTTACTAGCAGAAGATACTAAAGCTTTAGAGCATTTCGACCAGGTGCGCCATGGCTTTGCAGAAGAAATGCAAAAACAGATCCAAAAAATGTGGGCGGCCAAACTTGGCTTGACTGAATATAACCCGGAGCTATTAGAGAGATTAATGCAGTTAATGACCCAGTCAGAGGTGGATTATACCATTTTCTTCCGTGAGTTATCCCATATACCAGAGGATGTTTCAGCATTAAAAAAGAGCTTCTACGTTAAGACGTCACAACAAGTCGATGAGCAATGGCAAGTTTGGCTGAAAAGCTGGCGAGATCTTGTCATTAAAGAGGGCAATCTGGCTGAGATATCAGCAAGTATGAAACAGACTAACCCAAAATACGCATGGCGTGAGTGGTTGATTGTCCCCGCCTACCAACAAGCCATGCAGGGTGACTACACTTTAGTCAGAGAGTTGCAGGAAGTACTTAGCCACCCATATGATGAGCAATCACCAGAAGTAGAGGATAAGTACTATCGTCTAAAACCTGGGGCGTTTTTTAACGTTGGTGGGGTGTCACACTATAGCTGTTCATCTTGATTTTAATAATGGTATACTATTTTGTTTTGTAAATATCTGAAATTAAATATCTACAGTAAGTACACCTGATTTGTTGTGTTTTCTGCCGTATCGTGGCTTAGTTCAACAACCGTATGGAAAGACGGGGTGAAGGTCGCGGTTTTACCTAAAGGCCATGCCAACAAACGCATCTTTATAAGAGAAAATAATGATTTGCGAATACTGTAGTCTGGTGGATGTCGCTAAATGGGAGTCAGACCAATCAAAATGGTGCTGACACCCCATGCCCGGCGTCACGCTGCCGGGTATGGGTGTCAATGGATTATTTACAGGTTCTTTCGCTTCAGGGCAATTTTTATGCAGATGGCTGCCCCGCCCCAGGTGATAGCCAGGCCGAACAGCATCATTGCAACGGCAGATATTTCCATGTTAATGCTCCTTTGGTCAGCGGTTTAAGGTTGGGCTGTTTTACCCGGAACTGTTACGGCGGTCGCCTGGAGAAGATATCCGATCACGGCGATCATGATCACAAGGAACCATCCAAAATAAAAAAGGGCATCTCCTGGATAGCCTTCATATCCATTACGTAGGTCACCCACCAGGTTGGCAATGCTCATGTAGCCCAGCACCAGGGGGGTGACAAACTTGAGACAAAAGGGCCACCAGCTGCCTACAGCAAAATCAGATGTACGGTTGATATGCTCCTGGAACAGTTCAAGTTTGCAAAACCATGACAAAAAGATGATTTCCACAAGGCCTGCGGCAAGCACGCCGAAATTGTTGATAAAATGATCGACAATATCCAGAATATAAAGACCACTGTTGGTGACAAAAATTGTTCCTACGAACAGGCCGACGATGCAATAGATGGATACGGCTTTTTTCCGGTTCATATCAAATTTACCCATGAGGGAGGCCACGCAAGTCTCACAGATGGAGATTTGAGAACTCAGGCCCGCAAAGATCAGGGCCATGAAAAAAAGTGTTCCGAACAGTCCTGGACTCGGCATATAATTAATGGCCTTGGGAATGGTTATAAAGGCGAGTCCGACACCGGATTTAACCACCTTGTCCACACCCACGCCTTGGTTCAAAGCCATGTTGCCAAGGACCGAAAAGACCAGAATACCGGAAATAATGCTGAACCCGCAGTTTACAAAGGCGGTAATAAAAGCGTTGTTGTTGATATCTGAATCTTTTGGAAGGTAGCTTGAATAGGTGAGCATGATGGCAAAACCAATGCTCAAAGAATAAAAGAGCTGACCATAGGCGGCAACCCAGACATCAATATTGAGAAGGGCCGAAAAATCAGGTCTGAACATCCAGTTAAGGCCCTCAAAGGAACCGGGCAGGGTAACTGCCCGTACCGTAATAATGATAACCATGATAAACAGCAGAGGCATGAAAATTTTGCCGGCCGTCTCAATTCCTTGTTTAACCCCCTTAAAAAGTACAAACCAGCAGATACCCCAGGCTGCTGCAACAGATGCAAATATATGCCAGCGGATACTGCCGATATTCATGGGTCCGTCAGAAAGTGCCAGAAATTCCTTGAAAAAAAAGTCACCGGTCTCGGCCCCCCAGCCCTGATTAAAGGCAAGAAAAAGGTAGCAGATGGACCACCCGACCACGGCCACATAGTAGATGGAAATAACAAACGAAATAAGGATCTGCCACCATCCCAGCCACTCCCATCGTTTGGACAATCTTGCAAAAATCTGGGGAGCAGATCCACGGTATTTGTGACCGACACCGAATTCGAGTATCAAAAAGGGAATGCCTGCGGTCAGCATGGCAAAGAGGTAGGGGACAAAAAAGGCACCCCCACCATTTTCATAAGCTACATAGGGAAACCGCCAGATATTGCCAAGGCCGATGGCAGATCCAATGGCAGCCAGTACAAACCCGGCTCTTGTTCCCCATTGTTCTCGTTGTTGCATTTACGTCCTCCTTTGTTTTGTACATTTAAATCGAACAAAACAGAGTCTAATATAGGTTTTTTTGATCAATGTCAAAGCTTTATGTATTTTAAAGTTATTTCAGACCCGGAGGGGGAAGATTTATCTCGTATGAACAGACCTGCTAGTGCTATATTTTCACCAGAGTTGAATCGTTGAAATGACTTTACAACTATTGGTGATATCTTTCTAACCCCCTATATAATGTGGAGACTTTTTGCTCTTAACTTTTTAGATTTCTTAAATAAAATTTGTTATGATTTCATTCATCGTCTGGATTTACCGAATTTGTTGTCCGCATTTATCTAAATACCCGGACAATTGACTATAGTTATTTCCTATTTGACATACTTATATTTACTATGAGACGTTTGCTCAAAAATAATTGGATTTTTGCGGATTCGTGTGATTTGCAATATGATTGCCGTGTACAACCTTCAATATTTACGCATTTGTGAGTATGAATTGTCATATAAATACGTGATGAACCAAATAATTTAACGGTAAAGTTTTATGAAATGGGTTAAACGCTTCGTTGTTATTGTGTTGATAGTGACTGCCTGGGGCTTTTGTTCTGGCATGGGCCTTGTCAATGATTATTTGCTGCCTCACCCCTGGAAAATAGCAGCTTTGGTTTGGAGTCTGATCACTAAAGGAATTTTGTGGAATCACATTCAAGTTAGCATGTGGCGAGTGTTTGAGGGCTTTTTTATTACATTTTGTTTGGCGTTTCCGTTGGCTATCCTTGTCGGTATGAACCGTCTTTGCCTTGAACTGCTGGAAACTCCGCTGGAATTTGTGCGACACATTCCTCCTTTGGCCACTACACCGCTGCTCATTTTATGGCTGGGTATAGGAGAGTCGTCCAAATTTGCAGTGATCGTGTTGGCAACTTTTTTCCCCATTTTTTTAAACACCGTAAACGGGGTCACCCGGTGCGATAATAAACTCATTGAAGTTGGTCAGGCGCTGGGGATGGGGCCAATACAGCGAATTATACGTATCGTACTCCCCTCAGCCCTGCCGGTTATTATTACTGGAATGCGTCTTGGTTTCGGCTATTCTTGGCGTGCACTGATTGGGGCTGAGCTTTTAGCCGCAACTGCGGGATTGGGCTACATGATCATGGAGGCTGAAGAGCTAGCCCGTCCGGACATTGTTCTGGTGGGCATTATCACCATCGGTACACTGGGTCATCTTCTTGACCACGTGTTCTTTGGATTGTCCAGTCGTCTTATCCCGTGGCAGGAAATGGAACAAAATCATGTCGGGTCTTAAAATAAACGGTTTGGATAAACGGTACCGGATAAAGGATCGATGGGTCAATGCGGTATCCAACATCAGCCTCAGTATCCCTGAAGGGCAATTTGTAACCGTGGTTGGGAAAAGTGGTTGCGGTAAGACCACGCTTCTTAGGTTGATCTGTGGCCTTGAAAATGCGGATAAAGGTAGTATTCGTTTGACGAACGGAGAACTAAATACAGTAGATCGGCAAATCAGCATGGTTTTTCAAGAGCCACGATTGATGCCCTGGCTGACGGTTCGTCAAAACATGTTATTTGCACTTCATAAGGAAAAGGATCGTAATAAGGCCGGGGCCAGGGTGGATAGTTTACTTTTAATGCTTGGCCTGACTGAGTTTCAGGACGCCTACCCCAGTCAGATATCGGGCGGTATGGCCCAACGCACCGCTTTGGGGAGAACGTTATGTTTTGATCCGAATATCATCCTGATGGATGAACCCTTTGGTGCGCTGGATGCCTTTACCCGTAGGAAATTGCAGCTTGAATTAGTTGATATTTTTTTTAACCATAAGAAAACTATTCTTTTTGTGACTCATGATGTGGATGAAGCAGTATTTTTGGGACAACGAATACTAGTTATGGAAAATGGGCGTATGGTATGTGATCAGTTAAATAAACTTCCTTACCCCCGAAATCCTTTGATGTCTGAGTTTTTGATAGTTCGTGAAAAAATTATTAAAACCATAGTTGATTCATAGAGTTAATTAGAAAAGAGCTTTAAATAAGCATGGGAATTTTTAAATGCATTAAGTCAATGCAGGCTCTTTACTTGGTTTCAAGGTGGTGATGGGAGCATATTGAAAGATGTGCCCATTATCGTAATGCAGAAAATAGGTAAAGAAACAAGTTGAATAGTGTGTTTTATTGTTTTCATGGCCCCAACTATGAATAAAAGGAGATTGAAGATGAAGAGAACAGTAAGGGCGTTATTTTTTTTAACAGTGGTTTTAATTTTTTCAATGGCGGCTGGTGCTTTTGCCGGAAATACCCCTGCATTGGAAACACTACGCATTACATATGTTAAATTACCCCTGAATGTTCCGGCTATTATTGTTAAGCATTTTAAACTCTTAGAGAAAGAGTTTAAAGCGGATAGGATCAAAATTGAGCGGCCTGAAATAACTTCTGGAGGGAAGCAGATTCAGGCTTTGGCGGCCGGTTCCATCGATATTGCCAGTGTGATAAGCAGTACATCGGCAATCATGGCACGGGCCAACGGCGTGGATTTAAAAATTATTTCGGTGTTTGCCCGGGCTCCCCGTGCGTTTAATATTGTTGCCATAGATCCCACCATTACCGATGTTATAAGCTTAAAAGGGAAAAAAGTTGCCGGTCCCAAAGGCTCCCTGCTCAATCAAACCCTGTTTGCAGCACTGGTAGCCAATGGAATGAGTCCCCAAGATGTGGGATATGTTCACATGGGTGTTCCTAAAGCGCTGGCAGCTCTGATCGGTGGAAGTGTGGATGCCGCTTTGATTGCCGGTCCCTTTCTCCCTAAAGCTGAAAGTCAAGGGGCACACATTATCGCCACTGGTGAAGGATTGGTCAAAGGCTTGATCGTTACAGCGCTTAAGGAATCCTTTCTAAAACAGTATCCTGAAGTAGTGAAACGTTATATTAACGTTCAGAATAAGGCGCTGATATTCATGAAAGAAAAACCTGAGCAAACTTTTGAGATAGTGGCACAGGAGACCGGCCTGACGCTTGAGAATGTCAAAAGCATGTATTCATGGTACGATTTTAATATGTCCATTACCCCATCAGATATTGCCGATCTGTCAGGAACTCAAACTTTTTTAATAGACAGCGGAATGCTGGATAAACCTACGGATATCAAATCATTACTCAATGACATGTCGCTTGAACAGTGATTTGTACTAAAACTGGAGATGCTGCCCGGACCCTGCTCCAATGTCAGATGGACTGGTAGGAGATTCCGGGTAAGCAAATATTGAGAGGTTACTCATGGAAGAGACTATTACGGTTTATGATGACTCTGGTGAAATTTCTATCAGCTATGCAGAAGTGCTCAAATACCATGGACAGGATTTTTACGGTGGAGTTGTTCTTGCCCTCAAGATGTTGAATCTGGCATTTAAAAAATTGTTGGGAGATAAGATTCCCCATCGTAATAAAATCCATATAGTGCTAGGTTTTAATCCTCCGGGCGTCATCGATACGATTGAATTCGTGACCCGTGCGCAGACTCGCCGTCGATTAATTGTTGACCCGGATACTCCTAAAGGACCGAAGTCTGTTTTTGGGCGATACTATTTTGAAGTGCACTATGAAAAAAGATGGATGAGTCTAACCCTCAAGGAGGGGATGCTGCCTGATGATTTTACATTACTTGCCAGTAAGGCGTTTGCTGGAATCGCGACTTCAGATGAGCGGGTAAGATGGACAGATTATAAAAAGCAGATTGGAAAATCTCTTATGGAGATGCGGCCGGAAGAAATTCTTGACTTTGAAGGCCCTTTTGAGTCATTTATTGCATAATATTCCCCTGACGTTGCATAAAAAAAGAAGAAATATAGCAGTAAAAAAACTTGAAGAACCCCATGAATAAAGGCTGTACTAAGTTTCTGTCCTTGTCAAGAACTTTAAAAGCAGGGCAAACGCATTAAAATAAAACAAATGAAGCCTCATGTAGCTCACTTGGGTAAATGAGGGTTTTCAATATTGGGAATTTTTGTTATTTGAACTTCTTTGCTATAAATTTATTCTAAAGGAGTTCAATAATGATTGAGTCTGATAGTTCGCTGTTGTCAGAACTTACAGAGATAAATGAGCCTCGACTGGAAAGACAGAAACGACACCTGTTGATAGACATATTTGCAATTACAATATGCGCTGTTATTTGCGGGGCAAATACATGGAATGAAATTGCACAATATGGCGAATCCAAACATGGCTGGTTAAAAACATTTTTGAAGTTACCCATTGGAAAATGGATCGCAAAAGATGCCTATAATGGCCGGGTTTGAAGTTTGTCGCCTATTAAATGCCTACAAATTTCATAGCGTAAAATACCCAGAGCCTAGCTTATTCAAATACGCTTCCGGGTTGAATCTTTTTCCATCCAGAAGAAATCTCCACCCGGGATGATGGCAGAGACAGATCCCCGATATCATGGATTTCATGGCACATCACCCGGGCAAGTTCACGGTCGTGGGTGATGAAAACAAAGCTGATACCGGTATTCTCCTGGATTTCCATGAGGAGTCGGATAATTTTAGCCTGGGTGATGACGTCCAGCATGCTGGTGGGCTCATCCAGCACAATCACCGAGGGCGAGATGGTTAAAAGTCGTGCCAGGGCAATGCGTTGAAGTTCACCGCCAGAGAGCTGTGAGGGGTATCGCTTAAGAAGTTTTGTTCCAAGACCCACCATGGCCATTTTTTCTGTGATATCCTGTGGGGAAAGAAGAATTTTGTAAATGTGACAAGGTTCCCTCACGCTTTGTTCCAGGGTCCAACGGGGATTAAAGGCAGCCTCTGGATGTTGAAACACCATTTGAATTTGTGCCTTTTTTTTGTTTCGTTCTTTGTGGGAACCTGCCCAGATGTCCTGCCCGTTAAGGAAAATTTTTCCCTTGTCCGGACGTATCACACCGGCCATCAAGAGCCCCAGGGTGGTTTTCCCTTTTCCGCTGCCCCCCATGATCCCCACGGTCTGGCCTTTATCAAGGGTCAGGCTGACATTTTCTAAAACTATATTTTTTTTGTGAAACCTGCCATGACCATATCCTTTATCAACATTATTAATTTCCAGCAGCATGGCACCAGCACCTTATTTTATGGGTATTGTAGGAAAAAAGCCGTGGCATATGGCGACAGCGGTCATGGAATTGTTCACACTCCCGGGCCCAGGGACATCCCCCTGAGAATTTTTTGTCTTTTTCGTCACGTCTATCGCTATCATCCCCATGGTTATCCCCAGGATCAACCCCAACATAACGATTATGGGACGACATTATCACAGGATTAAGAATTCCCCGGAAGGGCAGGGCATTTAAAAGCGCCTTGGAATAGGGATGATAGGGGGCCTTAAAAAAAGAGTCAGCCGGAGCCTGTTCCAGAATTATTCCCTTGTACATCACCACAATGGTTTTAGCAAATTGTCTGGCAAACCAAAGATCATGGGTCACCACGGCAATGGCCTCGTGGTCAAGTTTTAGAAATATATTAAGCACTTCTTCTTTAGTTTTATCGTCCAGCCCCTTGGTGGGTTCATCAGCCAGAAGAACAGAATTTTCACCGGCCAGGGCCATGGCCAGCAGAACCCGCTGGTTCATTCCGCCACTGAATTGATGGGGGTAATAATGAATCCGCTGGTGGGGATTTTTAATTCCTGTTTGTCCAAGGAGCGTTGCCGCCATCACCATTCCCTTTTTTTTAGAGATACTGCTATGGATTCGCATTCGTTCTGAAACCTGATGGCCCACTTTGATGACCGGGTTCAGGGCATTACCCGCCCCCTGGGGAACATAGGAAATATCCCATGCTCTTAAGTGTTGATATTGTTTCCGGGAAAAAGACGCCATCCCTTTTCCCCTGAAAAAGAGTTCACCAGACATCCGGGCATTTCCAGGCAAAAGGCCCAGCATGGCCAGAAACAAGATGCTTTTCCCACTGCCTGATTCACCGATAATGGCCATGCGATCTCTCTTTTCCAGGGAGAGATTTACCCCATCCAGGGCTTTTATGGTTTTTTTCTGATTTGTCTCAAATTCAACACCAAGGTTAAGAATAAGGAAAATTTGCCTGTTCAAAGGAAACGATGGGGGCTGGGTTTTGTGGGTATTGGGTATTGGGTTTCGGATTTCAGGTACCGGGTCAAGGTCATCTGTATTTGTGTCTTTTATCAAAAAATGTGGATTTATACCCGTCAGGACAGGGATGTCAGCGTGTGTTTCCCGCTGTAACTGCCCTTGTTTTTTCAGGGGAGAATTCGCCGGGACATTGCCTCCCCATCCTTTTTGCAAATAAAAACCTGCCAGGTTAAATCCCATGACGGTGACGGATATGCACAGCACCGGCGGCAAATACCACCACCAATAACCGTTGATGAGACCGGCACCTGCAAAAACCCCATGGAGCATGCTTCCCCATGTCACCTGGCAGGGATCTCCCAGTCCCAGAAAACTGATGCCGGTTTCAGTGAGCATGGCACTTGCCACGGCAAGAGTGGCCTTGGCCAGAATCAACTCCCCGGTGTGGGGCAGGATATGTTTTAAAAGGATGTGTCCATCTCCGGCCCCCAGACTTCTGGCATTTAAAACAAAGGGGTATTCCTTTATTTTTAGCACCCTGGATCGCACCACCCGGGCCGTGCCGGGCCATGAGGTCATGGCAATGACAATAATAACGTTGAAGAGCCCAGGTTCAAAAAACGAAACCAGTACAATCACCAGGGGGATGTCGGGAATGAGCAGAAATATATCTGCAAGTCCCATGATGACCCGGTCGGCAATACCACGGTAATAGCCCGCCACACATCCGGTGAGGGTGCCAACCAGGGTGGCAGTGAGGGCTGCGGCCATGCCCACCATGAGGGATTTGCCACCGGCGGAGATAAGTTGAAAAAAAATATCCTGCCCCACATCGTTGGTGCCAAGTAAATGGCCATCTCCCGGGGGCAACCAGGGAGCGAACAAGGCATTGGCTATATCCATGTTTTTAAAAAGGATGATGGATACCCCGGGCAGGGCAGCCGCCATTAATAAAAGCGCTGCTTCTCTCCAGGTTCGGGAATGCTTATTCATTGGACCGGTTTCCAGAACGGATGCGGGGGTCCAGGCAGCCATGGATCACATCCGCCAGGGCATTGGCAAGGATTACCGATGCACAGATGATCATGAAACTGCCTGAAATCAAGGGGTAATCCCGGGAGATCACCGCATCGTAAATTAAAGTTCCCATGCCCTGCCAGGAAAAAACCATCTCCACCACCAGGCTGCCACCCATCATGAACCCAAAATGCATGGCCACCACGGTGATAAAGGGGGGCAGGGCGTTTTTCACCACATGACCAAATAAAATGCCCTTGTCATCAAGGCCCTTGGAACGGGCAGTCATGACATATGCTTCGTGGATCTCCTGGATCACGGCATTTTTCATGATCATGTACTTATACGCAGTGCTGTGCAAAATAAGAACCCCCATGGGCATCATCATGTACAAAGCCATATCTGCTTTTCCCGAGGGCATTCCCCCCATGGGAAGCGCATCCACATGAAAGGCCAGGATCAGCAGAAAAAGCCCCAGACAGTATCCCGGGACGGAATAGATCAACAAAAAAAAGGGCGTTAAAATTCGATCCATCCATCCCCGGGGAGAACCGCCTGCCAGTGCCCCCAATGTTCCCCCTGCCATGGTGGAGATGATAACAGAAGGGATGAGCAGCAAAAGGGTCCATCCCATGCGGGGATAAATAATTTTGCTCACTGCCATGCCATGGTGATGGGACCACCCAAGATCTCCCTGGAGTGCCCGTAAGATATGGGTTAGGAATTGTTTTAATAAAGAGTCGTTTAGTTGATATGTTTCTCTGATTTTTTCAATGTACGCCGGGGGCTGGCGGGTCATCTGGTAGTATCCTTCTTCTCCCAGAATATGCACCAGGGGATCACCCGGCATCATGTGGATTAAAATAAAGTTAAGGGCCAGCACAGCCAGAAGTGCCAGACCATATTGACAAAAGGCAGCCGTCATATGCTTCATTTCACAGGGGCTCCCGGTTGGGAAATCGCAGCATCCCCCCATTTCTTCAAACTGGCTCGGTTTAAAATTCCCCCTTCGATCTGATTCACAGGGGGGACAGGATAACTGCTTTGACAGGGATAGATCACCGGGTGCCACCCCAGTGCAATGGCCGGAAGTGTCCGGGCATAGTAGTCTCTCATTTTTCCATAAAGTTCCTTGAGGCTGTCCGAATCTGTGGTGGAGAGGATTTCATCACAAAGATGGTGAAAATCTGTGTCCCTTACATTGGCAATTACCCCACCGCCTTCTCTTCTGGAATCAAAATAACCACTGCCATGCCCGGCCCCCATCATCATGCCCCAGGGAGTGGTGCGAAAAAGGATCAGATCAGCCTCTTTTTTTCTGACAATGGTGATCCAGGTGGACAGGTCAGCGGTTTTCAGCGTGATTCCTATTCCCACGGCTTTAAAATCATTCACCAGACGACGGGTCACCACATCGTGCCCTTCAAGATCGCACCGGGCCAGAAGTATAAGGTTCAGTGGACTTCCATCAACCCCCTCCCGGATGCCGTCGCCGTCGCTATCTGTGATCTTCATATTATCCAGGATTTTGCGGCACCGGACAGTATCCTGCCCCAGAAGGGGCTGTTTGCTTTCCAGGGGAAAGGCTTCAGGCACAAAACCGGTGCCGGGAAGGGTACCCTTTCCCATAAAAAGGCTTTCATTGATTCCCCTGTAGTTTATGGCAAGGGACAGTGCCCGTCGAAATTTTATGTCGGCTATGTTTTTTTTTGCCATGTTAAACCCCAGAACTGCAGATATACCCATGGATGGTGCGGTGATGAACTGGAGGTCCTTTGACCCTGTCAACCCTCTTAAATAGGGAAAGGGAAATCCCGAAGCGTATTTATAGTAGAGATCAATGGTGCCTTTTTTCAGGGAAAGCGTGATGATGTCAAGATTGCGATTCAAGTAAAATTCAATGGTTTCAACACCCATGGCACCCCCATGATATGAGGGGTTGCGCTGGAAAATCATTCTGCTGGCTGTGCGGTCATATTGGGCGAATAGATAGGGACCACAGCCCACGGTCATCTCTTTTGTTTCTCCGGCCCGGGGGGTCATGATATGTTCCCAGATATGTTTAGGCAATATTCGTACAATAAATCCTGCATTGATGAGAAAACGGCTATAGGGATAATTAAGTGTAAAAATTACCCGGCCCGGTGTTGCCTTGATCTCTTTGATCAAAGAGGGTATCCAGGCGTGGGCCGGGTCCTGTTTTCCCAAATAATCAAAGGTGAACTTCACATCCTGTGAGGTCACCTTTTCTCCATCGTGCCACAGGGCATTGGAGACCAGATCAAATGTCCACACCGTGGCATCCTTGTTGGCGGACCAGGTTCTGGCCAGTTGGGGAATGGGCCGGAGGCTTTCGTCCAGGCGGATCAGTGTGTCATGGGTTAACAGCATGGCCAGGATATTATAGGTATAGTCTGCCAGGGGATTGAGCTGTTTTAACTTCATGGGGGTGCCCACCCGAAGTGTCTGATCCGGGCCTTTAATCTGTTTGGTCGATGGTTCTGAACATCCAGCCATGAGCAGACCTGCTGCCATAAAGCACAGTATTATTCCCCTGCGATTTTTAAAAAATATGTTGGCCATGCTGTTCTCCTGAAAAATATAACTTTTGGACTTTAATTCTGATTAAAGACCCATTTGCCAATATAAACCTGTATGGCAGATCTGCCTGCCACAACGAAGATAGGGTCGTAGACGCGGAGCCAATATTCGTTGTGTCCGCTGGGACATGTGGGTTTTTATATGAAACTCCGTCTAAAATATTTGAATCATTGGAATTTTATTTTTCGTTGTGGCTGGTGGTTACAGCCATGTATGTTTATATGAAACTCCGTCCAATGAATTGTAATAACTGGGGTTTTGATATTTGTTGTGGGCAGGCCAGATCCCCAATACGGTCTGCCCGTGGCAGTTATAAAAAAAATTAATCATCTGGTTAAAAAATAAAATCCACCTGGGCGGTGAGCACCGTTCCAGGATCTTCATACATGTAATAGCTTCTGTACTCCTCCCCAAACAGGTTATCCACGCCCATGGACAGATCAACGCCTTTGAGGCCTGCCAAACTGGGTTTTAGATGCTTGATCACCTTTACATCGCAGACAAAGGACTCGTCCATGACAAGGCTTTCACCGCTGGCATTGACCTTGGCGTTGGTGTCGCTGACAAATTGTTCTCCCAGGTAGCGTCCCATGACGTTAATGGAAAAATTCTCGGCTCGTGCATAGGTAATGCCTATATTGGCCTTGTTTCTGGGGGTGAAGGGCAGGTAATTATCCTCTTTTTCAGGCGCTGAAGGATTTTTCTTGATAGTGGCGTGGGTATAGGTGTAATTGGCGTTAACCGTCCAATTGTCTGACAGGTAAAAGGCCAGTGCCACTTCTGTACCATAGGATTGGGTTTTTCCGATGTTTTTATTCACCCACACATTGCTGTCATTAAACCAGGATAAAATCTTATCGTCGGTGATATTATAATATCCCGTGACGTTTGCCTGCACGACCCTTCCCATCCATTTTTCCAGTCCGATTTCCCAGGACTGTGTCTTTTCAGGTTCCAGGTCCGGGTTGGGTTCTCTGGGATTACCACCGGAGGTTCTGTCATCGTAGAGCTGGGCAGATGTGGGGGGAGTAAAGCCTGTGCCATAGTTGACCCATCCGGACGTCTGGTCGGTGAATTGATACCGCATGCCCACCTTGGGACTCCACTGGCTGTCCGTTCGATCTTCCAGATTGGGATTTGTATAATTACTGAAAACATTGTCAAAGTTTTTCCAGTGATCGTAGCGCACACCGGCATGGATGGTAAGGGGGGCAATGGGATGCCACACATCCTGAACATATCCGGCAAAGGTTCTGACCTTATATTCATTTTTCTGGATCACATCCGTTGTTAACCAATCCTGATATTCCTGATCGGTACTGGTTTCATTAAATGAGAATCCGGTGGTTAATACATGGTTGCCGCCTGCATCAGCGGTGATCTTTATTTCTGCGGGGGTTTCATAATAATCGGTGTACCGTTTTTTATTGGGATTGTAATTGCTGCCTCCTTTGTCATAGAGATGAAGAAGATCGTCGTACCGGAAGCCTGCATGGGCCGTAAAGAGGAAACGATCTCCCAGGTCTTGTGAAAAGTTCAATCCGGCAAAATGCCTGTCCCAGTCTCCTCCCACATGGGGACGTCCCCGGGTATATTCATCATGGAGAAAATTATAGAAAAAAGAAATTTCACTCTCTTTGGTGAGGTCATACCCGGTGTTTAAGGAAAATTTTTCCTTGGTGTAATCACAGGTGTCGATCATGGTGATGCTGGGGTTGAGGTTGTTTTTCACCACATTGGCACCATCGGATTTTTCATGGGAGGCTGCCAGGGAATAGTTGAATCTTTCCCCTGCTCCCCGGGCTTCTCCATGGAACCCAAATGTGTCAAATCGTCCATAGGAGGCTCCCAGGCGGGATTCCTGGATTTTTTGGCCTTTTTTAAGGATGATATTGATCACGCCCCCGGTGGCATTGGCACCGTACAGGGCCGAGGCTGGCCCCCGAAGGATTTCAATGCGCTCAATATTCTCTGTGGGGATGGCCTGGGTAATCTCCCAGTTGGTTGGTATCCCGTTGACAAGGGTCACCGTGGCATCGCTGCCCATGCCCCGGATGTTGGGGTAGGTGGGAAAGGGGGCATAGGCCCTTCGGCTGGTAATACCGACAACGGATCGTAAAATATCCCCTACATCTCCATTGGGAAGATGCTGCCGGGCAATATCATCCGAACGGATCACCGTCACAGATGCGGGAATTTCTTTTAGTGGGGTTTCGTATTTGGTGGCGGTGACTATCAGGGTATCTAGAACCGCGGGTAGCTCCTGGGCACTGCAACAAAAAGCCATCATAGATACTGCAATTATACCCACAATAATTCCTTTCAACACTTTCATCTTTTCTCCTTTTGCTGTTTCTCTGTTGAAAGGCAGATGTTACACCAGCAATTCTGGTTTTGGGGACTCAGGGTGGTATCCCTCTCATATTTTGAGCCAAAGCTAGAATTCCTGATTTTCCCACCGCTTGATTTCAAACTTTATCCCTGATAAAGTAAAATTTCGGTGGTGAAATCTGCCGTAACCGGGAAGGGCAGCCATGACCTTGGCCGGGAAGGCTGTCCTTCTCCTTTTCTTTTTATCTTTCTCCGTCACCCATAAGTTCTATGGATGTTTCCTCCTTTCTGGGTTGATTACAATTTTTTGCCACAACGTCTGCCTGCCTCCCATTGGAATTTCATGACGACATGGTCAATGGGGTATACCCATTCATCTCCTTTATGGAGTAGCATTTTTTTCAAATATTCTTCAATCACCGGAAATAATGCTCTGTTCGTTACACGAAACTTTTCACCATAGCTGTCCACCGCCGCATCCATTGAAGGAAACTTTTGTTCAAATTGACACTCCAGGACATCCACACGGGGATAAATACCCATTTTGTAAAGAACCTGGAAAAGGAGATCACTTTTGGGTCCCCCATGGTAATTTTTTTTAAAAAGAGTGGGCCATAGCGTCCGGGGCATCTTTTCCCAGCCCGGTGTTTTTTCCCAGGCCTGTATCCATGGTGTTGTCCGGGCTGATATTATCTTCCATCCGCTGTTTATCTCCCTTCCCCCAAAAAAAAACCACAAAGGCACAGCAGATATTATCTGCTATTTACCTTCGTGGCTTTATGTTGCTTCTATTTTATTCCAGACGAAGTATCTTTTTATCCCCTTCGTCTTTTTGTTCTTTAAATTGCCCTCTTCTTGAGAGACATTTTTTTATACTCAATAATCAATTGAGATTTTTTTGTCAAGATAAAGAACTTTGTCGAACTTAAAAATATACTTGATTCTGATCTCACTGAATTCATAGATCCCAAAGTGTCTGGAGAGAATTTATGACAGGTTCATTTCAGATCATTTTGGGCTGATGCCAAATCTGGTAGTCTCCAAAAAGGCATCCTCGGGGCAACGACTCTCCCTGAATTCTGTGCAGGAATAATCACCTTCCTTCAAAAAAAGAATTTCAGAATATCATCATTCTGGAAGGTTCCTGGATGGGTGACCGAACAGAATACGTTCTGCGCCTTCCCGAGTGATGAAGCTTATATCTTCTGCAGATGTCCCGTTTTCAGAGACCTTCTGGCCCAGGCCGGAGTACATGCCTTCGGTGTTTTCACGGACCGTAATAATGTCGATATTCTCATAACGTGCTTGGGTGCCCTTGAAGGAGAGAACCGGACGTACGTTGGCATAGAGATTGAATTTCCATCAAATTCAGAAAGCATACTTCCTGCCCATTCATTCAGGCCTTCACCTGATTAATTGCCTTGGTTCAATTTTTTCTCCTTCACACGCATTTGATTCTGCGGGTGAGTATGGTATATAATTCCGATTTCAGCTTAAACACCGGATGAAAATTTTTAGATTTGAGTATAGGCAACAACCTTGAAATTGTACAGGAAAATACATGGGGTTATTTCATCTGGTATCTGAAATTTTACCCATCGAGTAACAGCCCGGGCTCATCGGATACCTGGCCCCGGGGTGGAATGAACAATGATGAACAAGGAGGTCAACAGATCATGTCAGATCTACGCACAGGCCGACAAAAATATTATAATATCTTTTCACATTTTTATGATCTGTTTATAAAACTGCATTCCCATAATTATGGAGAAGAAACCCGCAGATTTCTGGTAAATTCAGCTCAATTGGAAAAGAAGGCTCACCCCAAGGTATTAGATATATGCTGTGGTACAGGTTCAGTTGTGCTTGCGTTTGCCAGAAAATCCCCTGATATTCAGGCCGTTGGATATGATTTTTCCCTTGGTATGTTGCATAAGGCAAAGGAGAAGGATTTATCCGGCCATACTCTTTTTATTAACGGTGATGCGGCAAGGTTGTCCTTTGCTGATGATTGTTTTGATGTTGTCTGCTGCTCCCATGCATTATATGAGTTGAAAAACCAGGTGAGGACAAGGGCGCTTTTAGAAATGAGACGGGTTGTAAAACCAAACGGGCTGGTATTGATTATGGAGCATGAAGTTCCGCAGAAACGATTCATAAAGATGCTGTTTTATATACGGATGCTATCAATGGGCCCAAAGGATTCCCGTGAATTTGTAAAACAGGGTATTGCACCATTTGAGAAAATTTTTGCCAATGTCACCTTGTCTCACACTATATCAGGTAAAAGCAAATTAATCATTTGTCGTAAAGAATAAAGAAGAAAATCAGCAGTGCATGCAGGTCTGGAAACTTTCTTACGGATATATATATAAAAAATAAACATTGACATCATATACCTTTTGTTGAATAACAGGCACCTTCTAAAATAGATACAGACAGGGAAGAAAACATGCAGTTATTTTCAAATTCGGTATTTCTACTACTTTTTATCACCATTGCAGGATATCTCCTGGGGCAAATTGAAGTTAAAACATTTTCATTTGGTTCATCGGCTGTAATTTTTATTGGCGTCATCTTTGGATATTTCGGTTACATGCTTCCCATGGATTTCCAGACACTGGGGCTTGTATTTTTCATTTATTCCATAGGGATTCAGGCTGGGCCAGGTTTTCTCTCTTCATTCCGAGCCAATGGTGTGGCGTTAAGTATTGGTGCGGCAGTACTCGTTGGTTGCGGTTTTGCAGCAAGCCTGGTGTGCGCCTTGTCTTTTGGATTTAATGAAAGCATCTGTGCCGGGCTTTTTACAGGTGCGCTGACCAGTACTCCCGGACTTGCCGTGGCCGTTGAAATGGTAGAAGGTGGTCAGACGGCAGCTGCCTATGGTCTTACCTACACCTTTGGTGTTATCGGCGTTATCTTTTTTGTAAAAATTTTATCCAGAATAATGCGGGTTAATATCCTGGATGAAGAAAAAAAGATAGCAGATGAGCTTAAAAAAGAACATTATCCGATCACCTTCAGACACATTGAGGTAACAAATCCCAATCTTTTTGGTAAATGTGTGAATGACCTTTTTCTTGATAAAATAGCCCCGATTACTATTACAAGGCTCTTAAGGGCAGGGGAAAAAGAACCTGTGCTTGTTGATCGGGAAACCATTTTCAGGGAGGGAGACCACCTCCGTGTGGTGGGGATAGAGGAAAATTTGCAGAAGGCCAGACTTTATATCGGGAAAAATATTGATGGTGAAATTGAATTTAATTCAATCCTGAAAAAAAGAAAAATAAGTGTCACCAAATCGGAAATTATGGGAAAAACCCTGGGGGCTTTAAATTTAAACAACACATTTAATATCCAAGTATCAAGAATAACCAGAAATGGTTTTGATATCCCTGCAACAGCCAATACACGTATCAATATTGGTGATATTTTCCATGTGGTGGGTCAGGAAAAATCTTTGAATAATATCCAAAAATTTTTGGGAAATAACATTTCCCAGCTTTATACGGTTAATGTCATCTCTATCTTTTTAGGGATTTTTATAGGGTTTATCGTGGGGCGGATACCATTGCCTATTCCAGGGCTTGGCTTTTTAAAACTGGGCACAACCGGGGGCGTTCTTGTAGCCGGTCTCGGGTTGAGTGCCCTCAAAAAAACGGGAAAAGTCATCTGGTTTTTGCCATCTGCTACCAATTTCATGATACGGGATGTCGGACTTTACCTGTTTCTTGCTGTGGTCGGCACAACTGCCGGATCCACCATTGTTGTTACCATCAAAGAGTTTGGGATGCCGCTGCTGTTATCTGGTGTTATTGTTACTCTTTTCCCACTTGTTGTTTCTAGCTTTGTCTGTGCAAAATTCCTTAAGATTCCTTTCCTTAGAATGCTGGGAGTGCTTACCGGTGGGATGACAAGTACACCGGGCCTTGCCGCAACGACATCCATAAGCAATACTCCATATGCCTCTACGGCATATGCAACCGTTTACCCGGTTGCCCTTATTGGAATGATTATTTTTACCAAATTAATTGTCTGTATCGTATAAAATTTCCTTAGAATAACGAGGTCAGGCTTGCATCATGGGAATTATCCATGATGTTTTGGGTCTGCACCGCCGGGTTCAATCCAATCTCCTTAATTATGATGTTACTTATGCCAATTTTTCCTGGGAAAAGTTTTCCAGGGCAGAGTGGGACACACCACTTTACTTTTACGGGGTGATACCCTGTTTTGGTGGCCTTGGCCAGTTTGATTTTAATACAGGAATTAAATCGATTTTCTTGGTCTGGTCTCCACCTTTATCTACGGCGATTTCTCAACTTAGCACCTATTGGTTTTAAAATTCGTTCACAAATTTCATTAATTTTGAAATTTTAAATCACGCATGCTTACCGAAAGGCTACTAAAAAGCTTACAATTTTAAAATCACAATAAAACGAACGGTCGTTATTTTTTTAGCTTGACAATAAGAGTAATTACATGACTAATATATTCGAATCTCATATAGTTTGTCCAAACTATGGCAAACTATGATCCATTTATTAGATTTTTTATTCTTTATGCAGGGGAAAGATAAGGCAAGTTTTAGTTATAACAAAGTCAATAGGAGTATAAAATGGCAAAAAAAAGGGACAGGAAACAGGAAGTAATAATTGTCGGTACTGGACCTTCTGGTGCAACGGCAGCCCTGGAACTTGTTAAGCGTGGTAAAAAAGTTCTTATGATAGAAACTGGGGTTGAAGATCAATTAGGACGAGGAATATTTCATACATATAAAAACCTCTATGACAAACATCTTTTCTTTTCACGTTCAAAAGAAGGGATTATTATTGATCGTGCTTTGACACTTGGAGGTTCTTCAGCGGTTTTTAGCGGTAATGCTTTTCGACCGACAAAGTCATTTCAAGAGGACCTTGGTTTGGATCTTGAACCAACTATTCAAGAAACCATCGATGAGCTGAAACTTGCACCTTTTCCCAATGAGTTTATGGAGGGCTGGAATGGAACACGGAGACTTGTGGAAGCTGCGGATACTCTTGGTATCAATTTTTTACCGCAACTGAAATTTATTGATCCATCACGCTGTAATCCAAAATGTGATTCCTGTATGTCCGGTTGTTCTATCAATGCGCGTTGGACTGCTCGTGATTATGTGAGAAAAGCAATGGCATGGCCCAATGGCATTGATCTTATTATGAATACTCGTGTTGAAGAAGTTCTTGTGGATAATGATAAAAAAAGAGCCATAGGCGTTCGGGTTTCTGGAAATAAAGATATTCCGGAAAAACTTTATGCTGATACGATTATTTTGGCTGCAGGTGGTATGGGAAGTCCGGTTATTTTACAGAAAAGTGGCATCGAAGAGGCCGGCAAATCATTTTTCATGGATCCAATGGATGTGGTTGTGGGGTTTACAAGAGAAAAAGGTCCTTGGAAAGCCATGACATTCACCCATGCATGTGAAGATTTTGAAGAATCAGATCATTTTATGATTGGAAATGTAAAAGGTGAGGGTGCTTGGCTTTCTCAGATGATGCGTATGAAACCTTTTCTGAAGAATATTTTGAAATTTCAGAAAAGAGGACTCTATTCCATGGGAATGTTTACAAAAATTGCCGATGAAAATAAAGGGTGGATTAATGCAAAGGGAAAAATGTCAAAACCAATGACCGATAATGATATGAAAAATATGAAAAAGGGAGATGACCTTTGCAGGCGTATACTGATAGAAGCTGGCTGTGAACCCGATAGTATTTCCATAAGCACAATGATAGGTGGGCATCCGGGGGGTACTGCAGCTATTGGTACCGTTGTTGATCAGAATTTTGAGAGCTTGAAGGTTAAGAACCTTTATGTTTGTGACACAAGTGTTTTCCCCCGTTCTCCGGGTTCGCCTCCGGTACTTACGCTAATAGCCATGGTTAAAAAATGGGCCAGAGAACTGGATATTGCTTAGTTCAGGTTTGTGCACCCGTAGACTTTGCTGGATGAAGATGATCTTGTAACCAATCTTTCCTGATTGACTGCTGTATGAAGCGGGTTATACGGTGTTGGATACGTTACCTCAGCTTAGGAATACAAACAATGGTGACATGTAGTGGGCATCCACATTGATGAACGAATTGAGGTTCGTGACCATGTTGAGACCCCATCAGAAAAATCCCGGCGTGATTTCCGCTTAGCCAGTACTCCGGAAAAAGGAGAGCTTAACCGGTTGCTCAGCTCTTTTCCATTGCCAGGATTGTTTTCTGATCGGTGCCAGTAACTACCTCTACTATCGGATCAGAAAGTTCCACGTTATATCGTGACCCTTACAGGTAGGTTGAACATGAAAAAGCGACTACACGCTCTTTCTCCTCTTCAATTGTCTGATTTCAGCAAACCTTTCCTTTATAATTTTTTAACAACACAACATTTAAGGTACATGGCACCGAAACCTGCAATTTTACAGGAGATATCGTGGCCGTTTACAGGGTCATCAAGGAGTTTGATGTTTTTGACCTTCGTACCCAGTTTCATTGTGTCCTTCCCGGCCTTAAGATCTTTGATGGTGGTGACTGTATCTCCATCCTGCAAGGGGGTACCATTGGCATCGAGGAATCGTGGCGTATCTTCCGAGGGTTTATCAGATGGCTGATCAGGTGCCCACTCATGGGCGCATTCAGGGCATATCCACAGAAAACCATCGGGATAGGCATAAGGTGAATTGCATTTGGGACACATATTCTTTTCTTCAACTGACATAATAAAATTCCTGATTTATTGTATAAATTAGTTTAAAGTATTTTTTCCATTCAGTGAAGCACTTCTCACGATGAAAGTTGTATCTATAGTGAAAGGCAAGTAGCTAAAGGTATGGGCAATTATTTTTTGTTCAACAAAGCATCAAATTTTTCAACATCCGGCGCATTACCGCACTTTTGCTATAACCACGACACATTACATGTGTATATCAGGGGGGCTGGAATTAAGTCAAGACCAGATATTACATATCACATAGGGTCGGGCCACGGCAACATACTGACCTTAAAGTGATAAACTGATTCTTTCACCTTCTTCGTATTTTAAACGGGCATTTTGACCCCCAAAATTCATGTGTATTACCCTTTAAAATTTTATCCATGGAACTCTTACAATAAAAAAATTTAAGTTCAACTATAAGCTAAATATCAAAGCTGCGAATTATGCTGTCAATCTCGCAGCCATTTTTATTGCTTTTAAATGTACGTTCGCTGAAATGTATTGTCCCGTCCTTCTTTATGCGGATCACCGAAGATGAGCGAGTGCCGTAAATCTCACTTTCAATAAACAAAGGCGAAAGGATTCGTTCCCATTCTATTCCGACCCCGGTGTCGGGAAGTTGGTCCTCCGGCGGTTGCTGCCGGTTGTTCAGGAGTTTGAAAAGATGCTTATCTTCCACCTTTTCCTGCTCAATCAGGCTTGTCAGGTATGCCTTTCCCGTTTTCACCTTGGGCCAGGGTGAATTGATGAATCGGTTGCTCAAGCCATAAATTCCAGGGGTAAGCCTGTGAATTTCGTTTTGATAATTGGAATAATAGAAAAGTCCGGTGGGATCCCCCAATATCAGATTGAATCCATTGTATTTTCCTGAGGAAATAATAATCTTTTCAAGATAGTGTTGGGGCGATTCATCTCCACACAAAAAATCACTCACCAGAGCCCCCCGGGAGTCTGCATTGTTTTTCACCCCGGCCGGATCTCGAAAATTGGTGATCCCTGCAAATTTTCCGGTTGTGTTTACCCCCATCCAGGTACCACCGGCCTTTAAATCCCTTCCGGCCAGAACAGTTGGATGATCCTCCCACCAGTCAAGGGGTGCCGTGGGCCGTTCATAGAATTCATCCCGATTGGCCCCAAGAATCAGGTGATAATCATCATGCATCTCGTATGCAAATAAAATCAAACACATAAACTTCCTTTTTAAAGAAATGTCAATAATGTAAAGGCAATCCCAGCTTCTGCAAGTGTAAACATAAAATAAGCTGGATGCCAATAGTTTTATATCTATATTTTACCCATTTCCAAGTCTATCAACAAACCATTGCACATGGACAAGTCAGTGTGTTAAACAAATTGAATCTGTTTTCTTACAACAGTTCCATAATATAAAGGCATTATGACATTATGAAAATCCCAAAAAGAGCCTGTGCTGGAAGAGATTCAGGATGCTCTGGCCGAAGAGCAGGAACGCCGGTGAAGGATGGCAGCACTGTAATCGGGCGTTGACTCCGTATGGAATGTGAACCAATCCTTTCCAACACCGCAGTTAAAAATAGAAAATAGCAAGGAGGGTTTATGATAGAAGATAAAATCACCCCGGACCTTCACACACATTTCTACTCAAGCATGGTCCTGATCCGAAAATTCGAGGAGAAAATTGTGGTACTGAGTCAGGAGGAGGGTCGACTGCCGGGTATGCAGATTTTGGCCAACGGCCAGGAGGCGGTTGCCACAGGCATTGTTTCAGCCCTTGAAGCGGAAGACGTTATTGTCACCAACCATCGCAGCCATGGGCATATCATTGCCAGAGGTGCCAACTTAAATTCCCTGATGGCGGAAATCATGGCCAAAGGTACAGGTGTCAATGGTGGCAAAGCCGGCACCCTGCATCTGGCTGATCCGGATGTCAACGTTTTGATGACATCCACGGTGGTCGGTGCAGGACCCCCTCTGGCCATTGGCTCCGCCTTTGCCCAACAGTACAAGAATTCCAAGGCAATTACCGTTGTTTTTTTCGGCGATGGCGCGGCAGCCGAGGGGAGCGTTCATGAAGCCATGAATCTGGCAGGGGTGTGGAATCTTCCGGTTTTGTTTGTATGTGAAAACAATTGCTGGGCTGGTGCACAGAGGCCTGAAGAGCATTGCGCGACCCCGAATATTTTTTTGCGTGCCAAAGGATATGATATGCCCGGTGAGCGTGTGGACGGAAATGATGTGGAGGCGGTTTACAACCTTACCCGAAAGCTGTCTGAACATTGCCGTTCCGGCAGCGGACCCGCTTTTATAGAAGCATTGACTTATCGCATGCGCGGCCATGGCGAACAGGACCGGCAGCATTATGTGGATCCAAAGGAGCTTGAGATCTGGGCTGAAAAGTGTCCGATCCGTCGGTACGAAAAAAAACTGCTTGATGACGGTGTTATCAACACCGATCACATCGAGGCCATTGACCAGGAGGCAACAAGGCGTGTGGAAGCCGCCGTGGAGTTTGGTGATGTAAGTCCCTATCCCGGTCCTGAAACTGCCCTGACCGATGTATTTGTTCACCCCCTCAATAGCTGAAAGGAGTCGTGCCATGAGTGAAAAAACATTTGGGCAGGCTTTAAATGAAGCCCTTAACATTGCCCTGGAAATTGATGAAACTGTATTTATTGCCGGTGAAGGTGTGGGGGTTTCCATACACCAGGACCCCAATATGGCAACCCACGGACTTTTAGAAAAATTCGGTTCAAGACGGGTAAAGGACACACCGGTCAGCGAAGCTGCCATTGCCGGACTTGCCGTAGGTGCCTCCTGTATGGGGCTGCGGCCAATAGTGGAAATCATGTTTTTTCCGTTTATCACACTTGCAAGCGACATGCTGGTCAACCATGCCGGAAAGCTGCGCTATATGAGCGGCGGCAAATCCAGTTTTCCCATGACAGTGAGGGTCAAGGCCGGAGTTGGTTTTGGTGCCGGCAGTCAGCATTCTCATAACCTTGAATCCTGGATCGCACACAGCCCCGGCCTTAAAATAGTCTGGCCCTCAACACCACAGGATGCCAAGGGATTATTGCTCAGCGCCATATTTGATCCTGATCCGGTCATCGTGGTGGAGGACATGATGCTTTACCGGATGCCCGGTGAAGTCCCTGTCGGCGACATTCGAACACCGCTTGGCAAAGCCCGGATGGTCAGGCCGGGGACGGACTGCACCATTGTTGCCTATGGTGCTGCTCTGTACACGGTCATGAAGGCACTTGCCCCATTGAATGAGCAGGGAATCTCCTGTGAGGTGATTGATCTGCGTTCCCTTGTTCCCCTGGACAAGGCCTGTATTTTCGATTCGGTTCGCAGGACAGGCCGGTTGGTTGTGGTTCATGAAGCCTGTCGTTTCTGTGGATTTGGGGCGGAACTGGCCGCCATGGTGGCAGATGAAGCCTTTGATGCGCTTAAAGGTCCTGTCAAGCGGGTTGGTGCCCCCCATAGCCCGGTTCCCACAGCACCCACCCATGAGAAAATTTTTAAGCCCGCTCCTGAAGATGTTATCCTGGCGGTTCGGGAGGCAATGGGAAAATAAAATTACAATTAAAATTAAGGACCGCAGATGAGATAAGTTGGACAGAAATAGCGTAGAATCTTGGCTCATCTACAAGGCGAATTAAAGGCTTAATGGCACAGGTCTGTCTGGCCTTTGATGCAACGCAGTAGATGGGCAAGAGTATAAGATCTATTTTGTTCCAGTTATTTTATCTGTGGTCCCAAGCTGATATGGCTGCAGTGTATTTTGCAGATGATCCATCAAAGCTGCGAATTATACTGCCTATTTCACATTTTTTTCACATACTTTTCACGGTCTGTTCACGCATCCTGATTTAAGCTTTGTCAAGAATCAATGAAAAAGGTAATTAATTAAGAGGCAAATGGAAATTTTCTTGATGAGGACGCACGAGGATGATTCATTACAAAACTTTATTTAAGGGGTTTCAGACGCCGTCTGAATGGTCCCCCACCCGAACCTTGTTGCTTGCCATATCGGTGGCTCTGATATCCGGCTGCAGCATGGTAGCTCCCCAGGTCAAAGCGCCTTTGTCCGTTCCGGATCGATTCTCTGAATCCGGCCATTCCCCCCTGCCTGATCAATGGTGGCTGTCATTTGAGGATCCGGTGCTCAACCGACTCATGGACCAGGCACTGGTGAACAATTTCAGTTTAAAAAGCGCATGGCACCGACTCAGCCAGGCCCGGGCACTGGCAAAAGGTGCCGGGGCCGATTTATTGCCAAGCCTTGATGTTGAGGTTGAAAATTCACAAAACCGGCTGTTTGAATCCAGTCAGACCACTGAAGGGCACAATTATTCCCTGGGGCTTACCGCAAGTTATGAACTGGACCTGTGGGGTCGCATCCGGTCCAGCCGTGATGCCGCCGTATTTGAAGCTCAGGCCAGTGAACAGGACCTGAGGGCCACCGCCCTGACCCTTTCGGCCCAGGTGGCCGGAACCTGGTATCAGCTGGTAGAACAATACGGGCAATTGGATATACTGGATGAGCAGATGGTGAATAATCGAAAGGCGTTGGAGCTGGTAAATCTGCAGCTGCGCACCGGTAAGGTGGGTATTTCAGACATGCTGCAGCAGCAGCAGCTGATCGAATCCAACCAGGGAGAAAGAGATCTGGCTCTGGCCCAGGCTGGGGTTTTGGCCCAGCAGCTGGCCATTCTTATAGGATCTCCCCCCCGGCAGAAGGTGGCACCCCGGGTTGCTGTGCTGATCGATTTACCACCGATTCCAGAATTGGGGCTGCCGGCCCAATTAATCCAGCATCGTCCAGATATCCGCAGTGCGCTGTTCCGTGTCCGGTCGGCCAACAGCGATCTGGCAGTGGCCATTGCCGATCGTTTTCCCCAGCTGAACTTTTCCTCCGATTTTTCAACCACGGGGGTGCATACCCGTGATCTGTTCAGCAACTGGCTGGCAACCCTGGCCGCCAATCTTGTAGCCCCCATCGTTGACGGCGGGTCGCGCAGGGCCGAAGTCGATCGGACCCGTGCCGCCGCTGCCGAAGCATTGAATGAATACGGGCAAACCATTCTTGAGGCCCTGAAAGAGGTGGAAACAGCCCTTGTTCAGGAACAGCGCCAGCGTGATTTTATTGTCAGCATCGACAGGCAGCTGAGCCTTGCCAGCCGGGTGATTGAAAGGTTGCGGGACAGATATCTTCAAGGATCGGTGGATTACCAGCGTGTGCTTGATGCACTGCTTTCCTTCCAGTCTCTGCAGCGTAGCCGGCTGACCGCCTGGCAAAATCTGGTGCAGTACCGCATTGATCTATGCCTTGCCCTTGGCACGGGGTGGAATCTGGAAAATCTGGAACAAAATGTGTCGAGTACCGCCCCCATTACAGACACAAATATTCTTCTACCTGGAAGTAGAACGTCGGGATAAAGCAGAAAAATAAAAAGGGAAACAGATGTTATCAGAAAAAAAAATATCAATTTCTACCCCCTCGGCTGTATCGCCTGCAGGGGTAAAAAACCGAAATCACAGGCCCTGGCGGACCGTTTTTTTTCGGGGGATTTTGCCCCTGGCAGTAATCGTTGCCGGTTCGTTTTTGTCCATCTGGATCATTGAGACAGGTCCCCAGGCAAAACCGCATCCCCAGACACGTAATGCAACCCTGGTGGCGGTGAGGACCGTTGATTATAGTCCCCGGCAAACCGTTGTTTCCGGTATGGGAACCGTCATCGCTGCCCGTAATGTGGAACTCAAACCCCAGGTCAGCGGTGAGATTATCTCATTAAATCCCAATCTTGTGCCCGGTGGTTATTTCCAAAAGGGGGAAATCCTGCTTAGAATTGACCCCACAGATTACCGTTTGACGGTTCGGGAACGGGCCGCTGATGTAGCCAAAGCCGAATCAGACCTTGAGCTTGAGCAGGGAAACCAGCTTGTCGCCAAAAAAGAATATGCCCTGCTCGGAGAAACGGTCAGTGACCAGGAACGGTCATTGATGCTGCGCAGACCCCAGCTGGAAAGCCTGCAGGCAAGCCTTGAATCGGCCCAGGCTAAGCTGGACAAGGCCCGGGTTGATCTTGCGCGAACGGAAATAAAGGCCCCCTTCAATGCCGTAATCCAGTCCAGGGATGTCAGCTTGGGTACCCAGGCCAGTGAGTCTTCTGTGCTGGCAACTCTGGTGGATACCGATGCTTACTGGGTGGAAGTCTCTGTGCCGGTCAGTCAACTGCGCTGGATTCAAATCCCCCAGACCCGAAAGGACCAGGGTGCCCTGGTTCGAATTTATGACACGGCTGCCTGGGGTGACACGGTTTTTCGGCAGGGTCGGGTGATTCGGCTCAAATCGGAACTGGAGTCCCAGGGACGAATGGCACGACTGCTGATCCAGGTTACTGACCCTCTGAGTCTTGAACCAGGTCATGCAGATAAGCCACAGATGTTGATTGGGTCCTATGTCCGGGTGGAAATTCAGGGAAATGCGGTGGCCTCGGCTGCGGTCATTGAGCGTGAGTTTATCCGCAACGGCAACAGCGTCTGGGTCATGACCCCTGAAAAAACCCTTGCGGTTCGTCCGGTGGAGATTGCCTTTCGGGGGGCTGATCGACTGCTGGTCACCGGGGGAATAATCTCTGGGGAGAAGTTGATCATCACAGACATATCCTCTCCGGTTGAAGGTATGTCTCTGAGAGTCGTGGACACTCCCGCCGACCAGACAGCAGCCAGAGAACTGGCCGATGAGGGAGATCCGTCATGAGTTCCAATCAAGCACTTCAAGAGGCGCGTGGCCCCATCTCCTGGATGGTGCATAACCGGGTTACCCCCAACCTGCTCATGTTATTTCTGGTATTGGGCGGTCTGTTTATGACCACCCGTATCAAGCAGGAGGTCTTTCCCGAGTTTGATCTGGACACGGTGACGGTCAGTGTCAGCTATTCCGGGGCCAGTCCCGAGGAGGTGGAACAGGGGATTATCCTGGTCGTGGAAGAGGCCATCCGGGCCATAGATGGGGTCAAAGAGTTGAGCGCCACCGCAGTGGAGGGCAAAGGAACGGTGGCGGCTGAACTTTCGGAAGGGTCAGATCAGCAGAAAATTTACCAGGAGATCAAACAGGAGATCGATAGAATCAGCACTTTTCCTGAAGATGCCGATGAACCGGAAGTTTCACTTGTCACCCATCTTCGGGAGGTGCTGGCCATAGATCTTTACGGAGATGTGACGGAAATGGCCCTGCGTAAGACGGCCGACCAGGTGCGGGACCGGCTGCTGCAAAATTCCCAGATTACCCAGGTTGACCTGGCCGGTATCCGGGACTATGAAATACTGGTGGAAGTTTCCCAGGAACAGCTGCGGACCTACGGCCTGACTCTGGCGGGGATCGCCACAGCCATCGACAGCGCTTCCACTGAGATTCCCGGTGGTTCAGTGGATACCTCGGGCGGGGATATCCTGCTGCGGATAAAAGACCGCCGGGACTGGGCCCATGAGTTCGCCCGGATTTCCATTGTGACCACAGCAGACGGCAGTGTGGTGTATCTGGAAGAGATTGCCACCGTGCGTGAAGGATTTGCGGATACAGACCAGTCCGCCACCTACAACGGGCAGCGGGCCATTGGAATTGATGTATACCGGGTCGGGGATCAGACCCCCATGGGGGTGGCCGGAGCCGTGCGCACGGCCATGGTGGACATTGAGCAGGATCTTCCCGCCGGTATCCACTGGTACATCAGCCGCGATCAGTCTGAAGTCTACCAGCAGCGCCTGGAACTGCTGATGAAAAACGCCATGATGGGGTTAATGCTGGTACTGCTGGTGCTCGGTTTATTTCTGGAATTTCGGCTGGCCTTCTGGGTCACTATGGGGATTCCCACTGCCTTTCTGGGCAGCCTGCTAGTCCTGCCGGTGGTAGGGGTGTCCATCAACATGATTTCCATGTTTGCCTTTATAGTGGCCCTGGGGATCGTGGTGGACGATGCCATTGTTGCCGGCGAAAATATTTACGAGTACCAGCAGCAGGGGATGGGGTTTGCCCGGGCTGCAGTGCTGGGTGCCCGGGATGTGTCCGCTCCCATCACCTTTTCCATTCTTACCAATGTGGTGGCCTTTTTGCCCCTTTCGTTTATTCCCGGGACCATGGGTAAAATCTGGAAAGTGATTCCCCTGGTGGTGATCACTGTGTTTCTCATCTCCTGGATTGAATCTCTGCTGATCCTGCCAGGCCATCTGGCCCACATCAGGCCCCGCAAGGCAGGATCTTCGGGGGCCCGTCTGCAGCGCTGGCAGCAGGGATTTACCGATCGGGTGGTTCGCTTTATCAATCGGGTATATGCTCCCTTTCTGGACCTGTGCCTGCGGTGGCGTACCCTGACTGTGGCCCTTTGCCTGACCGTACTGATCATCGTGCTCAGCTATTCCCTGAGCGGCCGTATCGGTATTATTCTGATGCCCCGGGTTGAGTCGGACCAGGCTGAGGTAACGGCTGTTCTTCCCGTGGGCAGCCCCATGGACAGGGTGATGACCGTCCGGGATCAACTGACAAATGCCATGAATGTTGTGGCAGCTGAAAACGGGGGTGACCGACTGATCAAGGGAATTTTTGCCAAAATTGATGAAAATCAGGTGGAAGTGCGGGCCTACCTGACTGATGTCGGGATACGGCCATTGAACACCGGAGAGGTGACCCAACTGTGGCGGGAAACCCTGGGGCCTATTGTCGGTCTGGAATCTTTACGATTTCAGTCGGACGGGGGTGGTCCCGGTTCCGGGGCGTCGTTGACCGTTGAGCTCTCCCATACGAACATTAACGTGCTTGACCAGGCCAGTGCTGAGCTGGCCGAAGGCCTGACCGAGTTTTCCAATGTCAAGGATATTGACGACGGTTATACCCCGGGAAAACAGCAACTGGACTTTTCCATCAAGCCCGAGGGGCAGAGTCTGGGGCTGACCTCTGCTGAGGTGGCCCGCCAGGTGCGTAACGCCTTTTCCGGTGCCGAGGCCCTAAGCCAGCAGCGGGGCCGCAATGAGGTGACCGTGCGCGTGCGGCTACCCGAAAATGAGCGAACAAGCGAATACCATGTGGAGCATCTGATGATCTATACCCCTGCCGGAATTTTTGTGCCCCTGGCCGAGATCGCCAGTGTTGAACGGGGCAGGGCATACACCAGTATCAGCCGACGAGATGCCCGGCGCACGGTGACGGTGAGCGCCAACGTGGAACCCATGGGGGAAACTGGCCAGGTGCAGGCCACTCTAAACAGCACTCTTCTGCCTGAACTTGTCCGCAAGTACCCCGGTCTTGCCTACGCCTACCAGGGGCGGCAGGCTGACATGAAAGAGAGCATGCAGAGCCTGATCGGCGGATTTGTCCTGTCCATGCTGGCCATCTACTTTCTGCTGGCCATTCCCTTCCGTAGCTACAGCCAGCCTTTGATCGTCATGATTGCCATTCCCTTCGGCATTGTCGGGGCGGTCCTCGGTCATCTGCTGATGGGATATAACCTGAGTCTGATGAGCATGATGGGAATCGTGGCTCTGGCCGGAGTGGTGGTCAACGATTCGCTGGTGCTCATTGATTATGCCAACAGACAACGCCGAGATGGTGCAAAGTCAGTAGAAGCGATTCGCATGTCCGGGCTGCGACGGTTCAGGCCCATCGTTCTGACCACCCTGACCACCTTCGGAGGGCTGGCACCCATGGTTTTTGAAACATCCCGCCAGGCCCGGTTCATGATTCCCATGGCCCTGTCACTGGGTTTCGGCATTCTTTTTGCCACGGTGATCTCCCTGGTTCTGGTGCCCTGTCTGTATATGATCATCGACGATATCCATCAATGGATGGGACAGGGAGATGTAAAAGTTTCAGCCTCTGATGGTATGCCCGTTCAATGACCAAGAACGAGGAACTCCGGGTATCTTATGTGAAGATGGTTTCCCCAAATGGCCTATGTTGTGACCAAGCCAAATATTTATGTCTTATGGGAAAAATATAAAGGAAATTGGATGGTTATGGAAAAAATAAGGGTTCTGATTGTAGAGGACAACCAGGATATTGTGGAGAACATGGCAGATTTCCTTGAGACAAAGGGTTTTGTGCTGGATTTTGCAATGGATGGCATCGGGGGCCTTCACCTCGCCATCACCAATCCATATGACGTAATCGTTCTTGATATCATGTTACCGGGTATGGATGGCATTACCCTTTGCCGGAAATTAAGGCAGGATGCGAACAACATGACCCCTGTCCTCATGCTCACGGCCCGGGATACCCTGGAGGACAAGCTTGTCGGGTTTGACTCAGGGGCCGACGATTATCTTGTCAAGCCCTTTGCCCTTCAGGAACTTGCTGCAAGGATCATGGCCCTGTCCGGACGGAGAAATCGGGGGGCAAGGACCCTCCAGGTGGCCGATCTGGTCATGGATGTGGGAACCCTGGAGGTTCGCCGGGGCGAAACCCTGCTGGAACTTAACAACACCTGTACGTCCATACTAAAGATTCTCATGGACGCAGCTCCGGAAGTTGTGACACGTGGTCGCCTGGAGTATGAACTATGGGGGGATGACCCGCCGGACAGTGATGCCCTGCGCAGCCACATGTACACCCTCAGAAAAAAGATAGACAAACCATTTGATACCGCCCTTGTGGAGACGGTCCACGGAAAGGGGTTCCGGCTGAAGGAACAATCATGAGCATTGGCCGGAAAATTTTTAAATACGGTTCACAGGCCAAGGTGTTTATGGATGGGATTTCCATGAACTTCCTCGGGAGCATTCGCTTCAGGATCATTGGCACCATCCTGCTGTTCGGGTTTGTTCTGATTCTGCTCAACTCCAGCATCACGTTTTTTTTCGTGGGCAAGGGTATGACAGGGCTTGTAAAAAACTTACTTGCCACGGAAGTTGAATATTTTGAGTATCGCTACGGCCAGGACAGGAGTATTCCCCTTCCACATTCGAAATATATCCGTGTATTCAGGGGGATCAATCAGGTTCCGAAACATTTCAGAAATCAAGTCAAATACTTATCCCTGGGTGTCCACAGCATTCCCGGGGAGCACCCCATTCACATTGCAGTGATGGCCTTTCCAGATGCAAGGGATCGTTTTTACCTGTTTTTCCACGGCCGGCAGTTCATGGAGGAAAACAACATCATAAGGCCAGGACAGGTCATTCTGATTTCCATAGCCGTTCTGCTTGTTCCCGGCATTCTCCTGGGAATGTTCACCTCAAGGGCCGTTCTTGCCCCCATGGGGCGGCTGATGGAAAAAATACGGGCTTTGAAGCCTGAGAATTTACCAGCATTTTTTTCGGATAAAACTGAGACCAACGAGATAGGTGTACTCACCACCACCCTGGAACAGACCATGTCAAGAATTCGGGAGTTCATCGACCGGGAAAAAGAGTTCACAAGGGATGCAAGCCATGAGCTTCGAACCCCTCTGACCATTGTCAAGGGGGCGGTTGAGATTATTGAAAGTCAGCCTGAGGCTGAAAGTAACGGCCTGATAAAACGGCCCCTTGCCAGGATAAAGCGGTCTGTCTTGGAAATGGAACAGACCATAGAGACCTTCTTGTGGCTTGCAAGGGAGGATGTGGAGCCCCGGGGCCGATGCCGGGCAGGTGAGGTGGTGGACCGTGTTGTCGAGGGTAACCGCCACCTGCTCCACGGTAAAGCCGTTGAAATTGAATTCAGGATTGATCAACAGGTGGAGATTGCGGTCAAGGCGGAGATCCTTCATATTGTTATGGGAAACTTGCTTAAAAATGCCCTGAGCTACACCCGGAAGGGCAAGGTAACCCTTGTTGTTACCCCGAATTTTCTTGAGGTGTCAGACACAGGTATGGGTATTGACCAGGGGCAGATTCAATCGGTGACCAACGCCCATGTAAAGGGTGTGACAAGCTCGGGGTTTGGCCTGGGACTCAACATTGTCAAACGCCTGTGTACCCGGTTTGGCTGGAAAATGGAGATTGCCAGCCAGCCTGGCAAGGGCACCCGGGTGAAAATTTTGTATAATGCTTGAAAGATTTGCCATTGCGGTGATAACAGGCATTAATTACTTTTGATGTGATCTGAAGTATGCCGTATATTTTTTCATCTTCAGTTATGTTCATTGGTTATCCCGGCAAAGCTTACAATCCACGCATATATTCGGGACGTCTCACCGCCGGATTTTTAATACCAGTTTCAATTCTGGATAAAAACTTTTGCTTATCTCTTCCCAGTTCTCCTTTTAAACTTAGATAGTTAGAGGCATGGTTGGTGTTAAATATACAGTCTTTGAGGTCATCGTCTGTATGCTCTATCAGCGTATACAATTCTTCTAAAATCTGGGTTGAGGTACAGGGGTGAAATTTTTCTTTTAAATTTTGTGCCAATATTTCTGACCCCGGGGTCATCTCCAGTGTGAGTGGGGAGATATACCACTTCCTTGGCATGGGAGGTGCCATACGGTTTATCAATTTTGCTGAGTCAACGGCGTGGTTGTGACTTTTTACAGGATCGTTTCCGGCAAGACCCAGCAGGAAAATTCCGGACCAGTCAATGCCCGCTCGGTGGCATTTCTGGGCTGCCAGTGCATAATTATCCTGGGTGGCCCCTTTATTACAGTCTTTGAGCACCTGGTCGTTCCCGCTTTCAATGCCAACGTAAACCATTGTAAAGCCGGCGTCGGCAATGCGCTTTAAATCATCGTCAGACTTTTTGAGGATATCCTGGACGTGGGCATAGGAACTTACCTTCCTTAAATTCGGGTGCTGCTGATAACAATATCTGGTCAATTCAATGAGAATTTCTGGTTTTACGACAAATGCATTGCCGTCTTCAAAGAAGACCTTTTCTGCCCGGCTTCCGAACATTTTTCTGGCTTTGCGAATATCATTCTTGATTTCCTCAATATCTTTGCGCATTGAGAACTTTTTGGTCAGATACATGGAACAGAACGTACACCTGTGTGTGCATCCGTTTGTAACGCTGATTAATAAGGCATCCCACTCCGAAGGAGGTCTGAATACAGGTGGTTCTAAATTGCCAACATCTAAATTCATAATTTTAACTGCCCTTTTGACGTCTTACAGGTTGAATTCACCCTGTAAAAATGAGTTTATTTGAATTTTTTATATGAAAAAGTGGTTATTAGGTACTGGGTACCGGGTTTCAGGTTATTGGGTCCCAAGTTATTGGGTTCCAGGTACTGACAGTGACTGCTTTTTCATAATTCGTTGTGCCAGGTGGTTATTGCCATACATGTTATAAAGCCACAACAGCATGAGAGTGTCAATATGATTTTGGGGATTGCTCATAACATGGTTCACCACCCCAAACCTGCCCATCTTATAGCCAGGCCCGATTTTCAAGTTTGTGCAGAAAATGAGAGATACCCAAAAAAATCTTGACTTCAGTCTCATATTGATATTTAGTTCGCATACTAAGGAGATGCCTTTGATGTCAACGTTACCCAAAGACTTACCGGATTGTACGATTTTTTTATTAGGCAAGGCTTACCAAAAGGCCCATGGTGATTTTAAAAAAAGATTAAAACCCTATAAACTCACGAATATGCAGCACCTGGTTCTTGAAGGGTTGTGGTACAAACCCGGCATGACCGCAGCCGAACTGGGAAATAGTCTTATTTTAGACAAGGCTACCCTGTCCGGTGTACTGGACAGAATGGTTCAAGGCGGCTGGATTGAAAAAGAGCAAGACGAGGAAGACCGCAGAATTTCAAGAATATTTCCATCTGAAAAAGCCAGATGCATGAAAGCGGAGCTGATTAAAGAAAGAGAAAAAGCAAATACCCATCTTCTGAAAAATTTTTCCATGGAAGAACGGCTCCTTTTCAAACGTTTGTTGAGAGACCTGATTTAACAATAGATTTTTAAGTTAGTATACAAACAACAATATTGGTTTAAACTACAAGAAATCGAACCCAGTACCCGGCACCTGTTTTCTTACAAAAAAAGGGTTTGATCACAACATGGGTCATCCGTCACAGGCTTGCCAGGCCTGAACCCTCCCCAGGATGAGGCATGTTGTGATAAGCCCAGTGCAGAGATTCTGGAGATAAGAACAGAAGGAGTTCACTTGAAACAACAAATCAAAGAACCGAAAAACCTTGTTGAACTGATTGAAGAAAGTGTTAAACTATTCCCCAATCACCCGCTTTTTGGAACTAAAAATTCCCAGGGTAACTATGACTGGGTGACCTACGCTGAGGTGGGAAAAAGGGTGGATCATCTGCGCAGTGGCCTGGCCGGTATTGGAATTAAAAAAGGGTCTTCTGTTGGTGTTATTGTTAATAACTGTACCGAGTGGGCCATTGCTGCCTTTGCAACCTATGGCCTGGGTGCGCGGTTTATCCCCATGTACGAAAAAGAACTGGAAAAAACCTGGGAATATATTATCAAGGACAGCTCAATTAAAGTTCTTTTGGTGTTAAATAAAAGTATCCAGGAAAAAATTTTCAGCAAAAAGAATAATCTCCCCGAACTTGAGCATGTTTATACCATCCAGGGCAATGGAGAACTCAGCATGCAGGCCCTTGAAAGCCAGGGTGCAAAAAAAATGATTCCCTCCATGCACCCGGATCCCGATGATATTGCCTCTCTTATTTATACATCAGGAACAACAGGAAATCCCAAAGGGGTGCTGCTCTCCCACAGAAATTTCTGTAGCAATTTTTATTCCGGAAGCATACTTTACCCCAATGAGCTTCGAGAGTACTGCAGAAGTCTGTCCATTCTTCCCTGGGCACATTCCTTTGGGCAGACAGCTGAACTTTATAATTTCATCAATGTGGGTGGTTCCATGGGATTCATGGAAAAGGTAAGCACAATTGGCGAAGACATGGAAAAGGTAAAACCCACACTTTTGATTGCTGTTCCAAGGGTTTTTAATAAAATATATGCAGGTCTCTGGGCAAAAATGGAAGAGACTGGTGGTCTTCCCCAAAAATTATTTTTAATGGGGATCAATGCAAGTAAAAGAAAGCGGGCGCTCTCCCTGGAAGGCAAGTCAGAGTTCATCACCAATTTGAAATATAAAATTGCTGATAAAATTGTATTTAAAAAAATCAGAGCCAAATTCGGAGGGCTTCTTGAGGGAGCGATAACGGGAAGTGCCACCATGAATGTTGAGATCGGGCATTTTTTCTCAGACCTTGGTATTCCCGTTTATGATTGTTACGGGCTATCTGAAACTTCCCCTGCCGTAACCATGAACTCTCCTGGGGCCATGAAGCTTGGCAGTGTGGGCAGACCCTTGAAGGATGTAAAAGTGGTCATTGAAAAAATGTCATTTGAACCTGACAGTGAAGACGGTGAAATTATCGTATATGGTCCCAACGTTATGCATGGATACCACAATAATCCTGAAGAAACCGCCAAGGTGATGACCGAGGATGGTGGATTTAAAACCGGAGATCGCGGTCGCATTGACAGTGATGGATTTTTGTATATCACCGGTAGATTCAAGGAACAATATAAGCTTGAAAATGGGAAATATGTTTTCCCGGCAGCCATTGAAGAAGAAATAAAACTCAACCCCTATGTGGCAAATACCTTGATCTACGGTGAGGGGAGACCCTTTAACATCTGTATGGTGGTTCCCAATTTTGAGGCCCTGGAAAAGATTGCAGATGAACACAACCTTAATAATGATCCTGAAACCCTTGCGGCATCGAGTATTGTTCAAGAGCTGATGAAAGATTCCATCATAGCTGATTTGAAAAATAATTTTGGCTCCTATGAAATTCCTAAGAAATTCATTTTTTTACCTGAGGATTTTTCCCTGGAAAATGGTATGCTGACCCAAACCATGAAATTAAAAAGAAATATTGCCCTTGATAAATATATGCCCATGATTGAGGAGCTTTATCATTGATGTTGTGGGCAATCACTGACCAGCACCCACTACTTTTCAGCGATTAATATCCGAGTTTGTACAGTCAATGTTTGGCCAGTGCCTCAATATTTGCGTATTTGGGTCTGCGTAACATACTAATGCCATGTGAGCAGGCCGGAATAGGTAAATATGGGGTGCTGACCGCATCTTCACCTTTAGCGGATATGAAGGATGCCCTCCTGAGGGTGTGCCAGGACCTTATACTTTCACAATTTTCTTGATTTTTTGCGGGTTTTTAATGATATTCAGATCATGAATGAAACAACGCAAAGGGGTGCACAGACCCTGAAAAATCCAGAACTGGAACTGGCCCGGGAGTTTGTACTGCACACAGGGTGTAATCTGTTTTTAACGGGCAAGGCCGGCACCGGAAAAACCACCTTTTTACAAACGCTGGAAAAAGCCACGGCCAAGCAGATGATAATCACCGCCCCCACCGGGGTGGCTGCCATCAATGCGGGTGGTGTGACCCTGCATTCATTTTTCCAGCTGCCCTTTGGCCCCTTTGTGCCGGGAAGTGAAACCCAGGAGCACAACCGCCAGCGTCTGTTTCGGTTCAGCCGGGAAAAACTTAAAATCATCCGATCCCTGGATCTTCTCGTGATTGATGAGATCAGCATGGTACGCTCGGATCTTCTGGATGCTGTGGATGCCCTGCTGCGCCGTCTTCGCCGCAATGACCGGCCCTTTGGCGGGGTACAACTGCTTATGATAGGGGATCTTCACCAGCTGCCGCCGGTGGTCAAGCAGGAAGAGTGGGGGCTTTTACAGCAATATTATGCATCTCCCTATTTTTTCAGCAGCCAGGCACTGCTCCAGACGGAGTTGATCTCCATTGAGCTGCAGCATATTTATCGCCAGACCGATGCCCGTTTTATCCGCCTGCTCAATCAGGTTCGGGACAACTGCCTGGACAGACAGGGGATCGAAACCTTGAACCAGCGCCATATACAGGGGTTCATTCCGGACCCGGATCAGGGATACATCACCCTTACCACCCACAATCTCACCGCAGAATCCATTAATAGTAATCGTTTAAACGATCTTAACGGAAAATTTTCCGGCTTTGAAGCCGAAGTGTCCGGGGAGTTTCCCGGCCAAAGTTTTCCCACCCCGGCCAATTTGGTCCTTAAAAAGGGTGCCCAGGTGATGTTCCTGCGAAATGACACATCGGCGGATAAACGATATTTTAATGGTAAGATTGGCAAAATAACCGCCATGTCTCCGGAGGAAATCTGGATATCCTGTCCTGGGGAAAGCGATGCCATAAAAGTAGAACCTGTGGAGTGGGAAAATATTAAATATACTGTGGACGATGAGACCAAGGAGATCCAGACTGAAGTTATTGGTAAATTCAAACAGTTTCCGCTAAAACTTGCCTGGGCCATCACTATCCATAAAAGCCAGGGACTCACCTTTGATAAAGTCGTTATTGAGGCCGGGGCTGCCTTTGCCCATGGTCAGGTGTATGTTGCCCTAAGTCGGTGCAGAAGCCTTGAGGGCATGGTGCTTAACTCCCCCATTCCAGCCCGGGGGATTGATGCCGATGGCACCATTCTCTCGTTTCTGGCCATGGCCCGGAAAAACCATCCCTCGTTGGAAAAACTGGAAGTTGCCAGGGTTGCCTTTCAGCAGAATCTGCTGCTGGAATGCTTTGATTTTAAACGTCTGCAGAGTCGATTTAATTATTTTACCGGACTCTTAACCGGCAATGCCCGGGTGGTACAGGTTTCCGGAGTCAGCGATGTTGCCGGGTTGCGGCGAATGGCATGGCAGGATGTGTTTGCTGTCAGTGAAAAATTCAAGCATCAGTTGATGGGTATTTTTGCCCAAGGCCATCTGCCAGAATCCCATGATTATACATTGGAGCGCATCGCCAGGGCATCGGGCTGGTTCCAGGATAAATTTTCCCAGTGTTTTGACGATGTTTTAGAGAAACTGCATGTGCAGACTGACAATAAAGAGCTTAGGAAAAAAATCGGTAATGCCCTTAACAATCTCAAACAGGAGATCATTGTCAAACGTGCCGGAATCCAATGCTGTGAAAATGGCTTTTCTCCTTCCCAATACCAGCGGGCAGTTGCTGTGGCGGAGCTTGATTTTGTGCCGAAAAAAGTTAAAAACCAGGCAGCCCCAAGCTATGGTGAGTCAGACATTGAACACCCCGAGTTGTTCCGGTCCATGATGGCATGGCGTAACCAAAAGGCCCAGGAGCTGGAAGTGTCACATTTTATGATTCTTCACCAGCGGGTGTTGATTCAGATTGTGGTGCACCTGCCCGATAATAAAACAGATCTTAAAAAGATCAGCGGGGTGGGACCCAAAACCATTGAAAACTATGGTGATGAGATAACAGCCATGGTAAAGGCCTACCGCAAGGCCCATAATATTGAAACGGTAATTTTAAATCCCCCCCGGGTTGTGCCGGAAGATGTCTCCGGTGACAGGGAAGATAAAAAAAAATCGGAGAGAAGAAAATCAGGCAGGTCTGATACCCGCCAGGTCACCCTTGATCTGTTTGTCACCAAGGGGTTACCCGTGGCCCGCATTGCCGAAGAAAGGGGCCTTGCGAAAAGCACCGTCCAGGGGCACCTGGCCTTTTTTGTGGAAAGAGGCGAACTTGGCATTGAAAAGGTCATCAGCGCAGAAAAACAGAAAATCATTGAAAAGGCCGTTGCCGAAATTCAGAAACAGGCTGCGGAACCCCGTGAGGTGCACGGTGGTTTTTTGAAATCCGTTAAAGAAAAGCTGGGTGCTGCCTGTTCCTATGGTGATATCAGGATGGTTCTGGCGCATTTAAAGCATCGGGGCCAAAATCACCGATAATGTAAGCCTGATGACCGCTCTCTGATTAAGAGGCGTTGAACCGGGAAGATGGAAACATTTTATTTTTTATGTATCTGAATCAAATAGAGATGAACTGCCTATTTTGTTTCCAAAATTCCCGAAGCTAACTCAAGACGGGTCATGGCTGCCCGGTAGTCATGAATGGCCTTGAGGTGATTGGTCTGGCTCTGTTGAACCATGAGTTCGGCGTCAAGGAGATCGGTGATGGTGAACAGGCCGCTGTTATAACGATTTTTCACAATGCGCAGGGACTCCTTTGACTGGCCGATGGCAGCCTGTGCCACATGGATACGTTCCCAGGCACTCCGGGCAGTGAAAAAAGCCTGACGGGTTTCTCCGCAGATGCGCTGTTCCATGCCCTGAAGCATGGCGTTGATATGTTTCAGGTTAAATTCAGCCTCTCGTATTTTTGATGAAATCCGGCCGCCTGTGAACAGTGGCAGGGACGCTACGGCCCCCACTGTGTAGTTGGAGCCGGTATCCTGGAAATCTTCACTGTTGATCTCATAGTTGCCAGAAAGGCTCACCGAGGGAAGACGGCCGGCCCTGGCTTTATCCCTTTCTTTGTCTGCAATTTGTTTTTGAAACTTCAACTGTTTAAAATCCGGTCGATGGGTCAGGGCATTTCCGATCCATTCATCCAGACTGCCGATCATGGGCTTTCCTGCTTCCAGGGGAGTGATCAGGGTGTCATCCAGGTTTCCGGCCCCGCCCATGGCGATTTTCAGCATGCACTTGGCAATATCGGTCTGGCTTTTGCTTTCTGACAATTGCTGCTCCAGATCGGCGATGTGTACCTGGGCACGGAGCAGATCACTTTTTGCCACAAACCCACCGTCATACCGGGATTGCACCAGTTTTAAGTGGGTCCGGGCCGTGTCCAGGATCTGCTGGATCACGGCCTGGTTTTCCCGGACAAGCAGTGCTCGGATGTAGGCGGTTATGGTGTTGGCAATGACCTGCTGACGGGTGCGTTCCTGGGAGAAGGCCGCTGCCTCCTGGTTAAGGCTTGCCTGCTGTACACCATACCAGGTCTGACCGCTGTCATAAATCGGCCAGTTAACGGCTACCGTGGTTGAATAATTGGTGATGGCATCAGGATCATTGAGACGGCTGGGTTCAAAATCAGCTGCCGCAATGGATTCCTGGTTAAGTTTGGTACCAAAGGCCCACATGGGATTGGTGGTACGGTTGATCTGTTCCTGGAAATACACCTGGGGCAGGGTCCCGGACCGGGCCTGGATAATTTTTTCCCGGGCTGAAAGGGTCTGGAACTGGGCTGCCTGAAGTCCGGGATTATGGGTAATTGCCCTGTCCACCGCCTGGGCCAGGGTCAGCTCTGCTGCCTGTCCATGGACGGGATATATGATTATCGTCATTATCCACATTGCCCAGGATAATATCATCACATTTTTAATCAACAAACTCATTTTACCTCCTTGACATTCAGTGTGTGGACGTGGGCTGCTTCCCAGCGTTTATCCATGAAATAGAGCACCGGCACCGTCATTCGGGAAAACAGCAAAGAGGCCACTTCCCCTGCCATGAGGGAAATGGCAAGTCCCTGGAAAATAGGGTCAAACAAAATCACCGAAGCCCCCACCACAACGGCGGCAGCCGTCAACATCATGGGCCGGAACCGCACCGCACCGGCATCAATAACCGCCTGATCCAGGGGCATGCCCTGGGCAATCCTGAGCTCAATGAAATCCACCAGAATAATGGAATTTCTCACCACAATACCCGCTCCGGCAATAAATCCGATCATGGAGGTGGCGGAAAAGAATGCACCCATGGCCCAATGGGCCGGCAGAATACCGATAAGGGAAAAGGGAATGGCCACCATGATCACAAATGGTGTTGAAAAGGACTGGAACCAGCCCACCACCAGCACAAAGATCAGAATCAGCACCACGCCAAAGGCCAAACCAAGATCCCGGAACACCTCGTAGGTGATATGCCACTCCCCATCCCATTTCATGGAAAGATGGTGGTCACTCTCCGGAAGGGCCGCCGTGTGCTGGACGATGCGGTAGCCTTCTTCTGTGGTAATGGCGTCAATTTTTTTCCACATTTCCAGTATGGCATACACCGGGCTTTCCTTGGCCCCTGCCACATCGGCGGTGACATAAACCACGGGCATGAGATTTTTATGATAAATGCTTCTATCAGGCTGGGTTTCCTGCATCCGGATCAGGGAGGACAGAGACAACAGTGTGCCGTCAGCGGCGGGGATCTTCACTGCCCCCAGACGATCAAGACCTGCCCTTGTGGCAAGGCTTGGCTGGAGTATAATGGGTACATCTTCTTTTTCCAGGGGCTGGTGGAGAAGGCCTGTCTGTCGTCCCTCCAGCACAACCTGCAGGGTTCTGGCGATTTTGTCGACACTTATACCATGCAGGGCCGCCTTTTCCTGGTCAATGTCCAGTTGATACCGCACCTGGTCTTCTTCCATGTACCAGTCCACATCCACAACGCCTTCGGTGGTTTCAAAAATTTCTTTCACCTGACGGGCCAGTTGCTTTTGCCGCTCATAGTCCGGGCCGTATATTTCTGCCACCAGGGTGGATAACACCGGTGGACCAGGGGGGACTTCGGCAATTTTAACCCTTGCCCCATATTTGTCAGCAATGGCTTTTAATGGGGGTCTCACCCGTTTGGCAATGCTGTGACTCTGCTGTTTCCGCTTGCCTTTTCCCGCCAGATTCACCTGGATATCGGCCATGCTCGGACCTTTTCTCAGATCATAGTGACGCACCAGACCATTAAAATTAAACGGACCGGCCGTGCCACTGTATATCTGGTAATCAACCACCTCATTGACGGTTTTCAAATAATCACCCATCTCCATGGCTGCGGACGTGGTCTCTTCCAGGGTGGCGGTTTCCGGCATATCCAGAATCACCTGGAATTCACTCTTGTTATCAAATGGCAGCATTTTCACCCGCACCATACCCACCCCAACCATGGCGCAGGCCAGGATCAAAAGGCCTGCTACGGTGAGCAGAAATCCCCATTGCCACACAGGTTTATGGAGCAATGGATCCATCATCTTTCGATAGAGTCGTGTGGACCAGTCATCATCGTCATGGCCTTGGTGGCTGCCGTGTCCCGGGCCATCTTCCACTTTGATTATTCGCACCGAGGCCCAGGGGGTCACAATAAAGGCCACAAGCAGAGAAAAGAACATGGCCGCCGATGCCCCCATGGGAATAGGACGCATGTAAGGCCCCATGAGACCGCCCACAAAGGCCATGGGCAAAATGGCACCAATCACGGCCAGGGTGGCAAGTATGGTGGGGTTGCCCACCTCATCCACGGCCTCAATGGCCACTTTGAACTTTGAACGGCCCTGGTTTTCAGGAAGGCGATAATGCCGTACCACGTTTTCCACCACCACAATGGCATCATCCACCAGAATACCGATGGAAAAAATCAGGGCAAATAGGGTAATGCGATTTAAAGTGTATCCATAAAGATAAAAGGTGGCCAGGGTCAGGGCCAGAGTAACCGGTATGGCAAAGGCCACCACCCCGGATTCCCGGTGACCAAGGGTAAACCAGATGAGAATCGTCACGGACACCACGGCAATGAGCATGTGAAACAACAGTTCGTTGGATTTTTCTTCGGCGGTTTCCCCGTAATGACGGGTGATGGTCATGTGGACGTTGTCCGGAATGATTCTTCCTTTGGCATCATGGACCCGTTCCAGCACCTTTTCCGCCACACCCACGGCATTGGTTCCCTTTCTTTTGGCCACGGTGAGGGTGACGGCGGGAAATACACCCCGGGTGGCATCCATTTCAGGAATTTCTTTTTCCCCGGCGGCAGGGCCAGTGCCAAAGAAAACATATTGAGCAGGATCAGAAGGTCCGTCTTCAATAACCGCCACATCCCTTAAATACACAGGGTGGCCGTTGGAGACGTTGATAACCACCCGGCCCACTTCCTGGGCATTCTTAAGAAGGCCCCCTGTGTGAATGACAATCTGCCCTTGGCCTGAGGGAAAGCTGCCGGAATCAGATGCCTGGTTGGCAGTGGATACCAGGTTTGCCACCTGTTCCACATCCAGACCATAGGCGGCCAGTCGGATGGGGTCCAGTTGAACGCTCACCTGGCGCTGTTCCCCGCCGATGATGTTGGTGATGGAGACATTGGGTTCTCGTTTCACCAGATCTTCCACCTCGGCGGTGAGACGTCTGAGCTGATACGTATCCACCTCTTCACTCCAGAAGGTTAAAGCCAGGATGGGCACATCATCAATATATCTGGGCCGGATCAGGGGGGGACTGACCCCTGTGGGAATTCGATCATAATTGGACATCAGCTTGGATTGAAGTTTTACAATTGAGGCTTCCTCGTCCTGCCCCACCAGAAATCGTACCACGGCCATGGACATGCCAGGCATGGAAGTTGTGTAGATATATTCCACCCCGGGGATTTCCCAGAGCAGTTTTTCCATGGGTTTGGTGACCCGCTGTTCCACCTCTTTAACACTGGCCCCGGGCATTTGTACAAATACGTCGATCATGGGGACAATAATCTGGGGCTCTTCTTCTCTTGGAAGGGCAATTACCGCTGCAATGCCCAGAAGAATGGATGCGATGATAATCAGCGGGGTGAGTTTGGAATCAATGAAAAATGCGGCGATTTTACCTGCTGGCCCTTGCTTGACACTCATGACGCACTCTCCACTTTCATGCCATCCTTTAATTCCGGGGGAGGAGACACAAGGTACCGGGTACCGGGTTTCACCCCGGAGATGATTTCCATTTGATCCTTAAATTGTCTGCCGGTTCTCATGAGGCGAAACCTTGCAATGTCCTTATCGTCCACAAGAAAATATCCTGTGAGCTGGCCCTGGGTTACCAGGGCAGACTTTGGAATCAATAGCATGCCACCATCTCCCACGGGAATGCTGACCCTGCTGAACATGCCGGATCGAAGCATGGTGTTTTCCGGCAGGGTCATCTTTACATTAAACGATCTGCTTTTTGCATCCGCTGTGGGGGCAATGGTCCTGACGGTACCGATAATGGGGGGAAAATTTGCCAGGGCAGGGATGGTGACCTCCATGGTCTGACCCATCTGTACCGCCTGGATATGATGCTCTGGAACCAGAAATTCCACCTGGAATCCCCCGATTTTTTCCAGGGTCAGAAGGGGGAGGCCAGGGGAGGCAAGATCTCCCACGTTGATCATCTTAGCGGTGACAATGCCGTCATAGGGGGCAAGGATGGTGGCGTCTTTTTGAGAAATACCGGCCCCGGAAACCGCAGCCTGGGCTTGTTCCACCTGTGATCGGGCCGCCGAAACCATGGCCTGGGCCTGGGCAAGGGCGGCCTGGGCCTGGAGGTGACGGGCCTGGGCCTCTTCAAATTCCTGACGTGTGGCGGATTCTTCCTTGAATAATTTTTCAAATCGTTTGTAGGTGGCTTTGGCAAGATCTGCTCCTGCCTGGGCTGCATTCCGGGCTGAGATGGCGGCATTTTCAGCCTTTTTGGCACCTGCAAGACCGGCTTCGCTCTGGCGCAGGCCTGCGGCCACCTGGCGTTCGTCCAGAACTACCAGGATATCTCCCCTGCTCACCGCATCCCCTTCTTTGACATTAACGGTTTTTACTGTGCCCATGATTTTTCCGGACAGGGTGCTGGAATTCTGGGCGGTGATGGTGCCAAGGGCCTCGTAAATAAAGGGTTGATTGCTGATGGCTGCAACGGCCACAGGGCTATTTATGGTTGTCGGGGGGGTTAGCTCGGTGGTACCGGGTTCAATTTTATCATTACAGCCCATTAAAAGACAGATGATCCCCAATGGGATACATATCCCTAACAGCGATTTTTTACCCATGGTTTTCTCCTTTTACATTCATGTCATAAAGTTTTTTTGTAATGATCTATAACTTATAAGACTTTGTCAATGTCTTTTGATTTGTTTTTCATCAGAATCGCTTTAATTAAGAGATAACTCCCCAATGGGGCACTATAGAAGAGAGGATATGAATTGGCTGGATGGTATTTAAAGGGCAGGATGTGATTGTGACAAAATAAGAGTGTTCATTAACTGTGTGGGTGAGAGGCTCTTTCAAACAATTCATTTATACCATTTATATATTCTTTGTTTTGACAGGGCTTTGACAGGTGGTCAATCATCGCATCATGCTGTTTCAATTCTTTTATGGATTCTAAAAATTCGATATTGCCTGAAATAAACAAAATTGGAATGTTTTTGTCCAGTGATCGGATATGATGATAGACATCCATCCCATTGATGTTTCCTGGAAGAATATAATCCAGGCTAATAAGGTCATATTTGTTCCTGCCGAACAAATCCATTGCAACTTGCCCGTTATTGGCTATATCAACTCTGTGGTTACATGGCTCCTGAGTCAATGTTCTACATTGTAGATCTGCAATGATATTTTCATCTTCAACGATGAGGATATACTTTCCAAAATGCAATTTCCATGCTTGAATTTCGATTTTTTCATCATTTGTTAACTCTTTTTTAATGATGGGTAGATTTATTGTAAATTTAGTCCCTATACCTAATTCTGACTCAATAGAAATATTACCTTTATGTTGTGTAATATATTTTTTAACGTTGGACATGCCATAACCAGTCCCTTTAATATCAGATCTATATGAGCCAGTTACATCCCTGCCTCCCTTCAAGGTGAAGGAAGGGTCATAAATATTCGTAAGATTCTTTTTTGAAATGCCACATCCATTATCTTCAATTTCAAAAGAGATATTTTTATCACAAGAGTAAGTCCTGATGGTGATTCGGGGGTGTGTTACCATACTTACGGCATGAATTGAATTTTGTATGAGGTTTACAAATGCATGTTCCATCATTCCAGGATCAGCAAGTAATTCTGGAATATTGGGGGATTTTCTGTTTACCAGTTCAATCCCTTCCAGGTCCTTTTTCATCAAATTTAAAACCAGATCAATTTTTTCGTTGACACTGAAAAATTCCTGTTTGGGTTCCTGATCCTTGGCAAAAGCAACCAGGTTTTTTGTCAAATTCTTTCCACGAATTGTTTGTTCAAAAATTAATTCCAGTGTTTTTTTTGTCTGAACGTGTGGGCAGTCCAATATGGCCAGTTCCGTATTGCCCATTATTATACCCAAAATATTATTAAAATCATGAGCCATTTTTCCGGCAATCCGACCGATCATGGCATGTTTTCCATGCTCATTTGCAATTTCTTGTGCTAATAACCTTTCTGATTCAGCATGTTTACGTTCGGTAATGTCTCGAATAATAACTTGAATGCAGACTCCCGATTCAAGTACCAGTGGCGTCATGTCCACTTCGGTTTCAATAATGCGCTTATCGCAGGTTTTAAGGCGCCATTCAAGAGATTGGGGCTCTGTCAGCGCCAGGGTCAGTTTTTTCAAGATTTTATCCTTTGACTCACAACCATCCTGCTGTATATCGGGACAAAAAGCATGAAAGGGCTGATCAATAATAGTATGGCGGTCCATACCCACCAATTCAACGGTTTTTTGATTGCAGGCTGTGATTTTAGCATCTTTGACAATTAGAATGGCATCACTTGAGGATTCAAAAAGTTTTCGATATCGCTCTTCATTCTCTTTTTCCGATTCTTCAAACCGCGCCTTCAGGACAAGGTTCCGTGCTTGTGCCTTGGCAAACAAAAGAAGTCCCAGGAGAAGAAGAAAAATAAACGCACCTGTCCCTGTAATTAATTGCCAGCCCTCCAAATGCCCCATGATTTCTTTTTTTTCAACTAAGGCTGTTAGATACAGGGGAAAGGGCTGTATCTGGATACGGGTCATAAGCATTTCAGGATTATTGCCGGAAGAGCTGTTAACAGGAATTAAATCCAAATTTTTGACATCAACCAGTGTTTTTCGGGAAATTGTGGTTAATAAAGAAAGGAGAGGTTCTTCCTGAAGATGGATGAAATCCCCATTTGTCAGCATCAGTCTGAAACGTTTGGATGACCTGTCAAGTGACGATCCCATGAAATTTCTATGCAGAGATTCCAGGTTCAGCCAGCTAACAATCCATCCAGAAAATTTTTTTTTGTAAAAACAGGGTGCAGCCAAGAGGATATCATGGCTGTTTTTTGTTTTTTTTAAAACCAGGTTGGGATCTGCCATTACATGGGAGAACTGATCAACCCCTGGAAGATTTTGAGTGTCCCTGGACCGTGACATTGCCTGAACCAGAAGTGTTCCATCCTTATCCACAAGGGCAAAATTACTATAGATGAGATCACCGTTGATGGTTTGATTTTGGAGTGTTTTTTCCATTGTCTGGCTGATGCCGAACAAACTTATTTTTAAACCATACCGTTCTGACATACCCATGGCCCGATTGGCAAAATAGGTTGTCACCTCTATGGAATTTGCCAAATTACCCACATCATATTTACGTTCCAGAAAAAAATATTCCAAGGTTTTGGCATGTTTTTCAATGTCCAGTTGAAATCGTTTCAGGGCCGATTCATGAAGTGCCAGGGTGTTTTGATAATTAAATATCAAAAGAAAAACGATGTAAACTATCGGTAAAATACTGCCGATGATAATCAGAATATTTGAGTGTCGCTTACCAGTGTCAGTCAATTGCACTTTCATTAATTTCCGTTTTCTTATAAAAAATCAGGATAATATATGAATACTGACGGATAGTATTTTTCCACCAATTTTCGATATCTGCCTGTCTGTTTAAAATTTTCAAAAAATTTGTCAAATGCCCGCTTGAGATGTGGAGAATTTTTTGAAAATGCACAGGCCATATCCTGGGGGGGGGAGAGGGGACCGATAACCTTGATTTGACCGGGCCACTTTGCCAAAGCAATCAAGGCAATGGGAACATCTATAAGTGTACTATCCACCATTTTCGCCATGACTGATGGAATCATTTCTTCCAGGTCACGGTCAGGAGGGTAATACTGGACCTGTGCTCCGGTTGCCATAATACCGTACAGCTTAGGGTCCAGGCAGCTTTCGGCCAGCCCCAGAACAGAGATGCCGGATAAATTTTGTTTAACCTGGATAATGTCATCAGCAACACTTCCTGTGGGTGAAATTGGCGTTAAAGCAGCATCTCCCCGGGCAATAAGCCAGATACCAGACGGAAAGGTCTGTTCCGAAAAGGCAACAATTTTTTCACGCCATGGCAACACGGTGAATCCGGTTGCAATAATATCCCCGTATATGGTGGCTTCCCCATTTATGCTAATTTCATTACCCATGGGTTTTACCTTTTTTCCAGTAAGATCTGTGACGATATTACCCCATGTACTCTTAACAAACTGATATTTAACACCCAGATGTTTTGCAAATGCCCGCATGAGTTCCACATCCAATCCATTGTAATCATTGGTCACAAAATTGGCATAGGGAATTCCCAGATGCCTGAGTACTCCAGATTTCATGACGTCTTCCAGGTTTCCTGCCCTAGCGGTGACCGTGGTTAACATTACCACAAGGAGAGTCAAAGAGAATAACAGTTTTAGTTGTTTTCCAATAACATTGATCATTCCAGTAAAAATCATGGTTACGTCTCCTTTAAAAATATTGCCATTGCTGAATATTATACGTGGTTTATCAAAAAAAATTCCAAAGTGCAAAAAACGGAAGGATAATATTTTTCAGGTTTGGTCACAGTATTGGTACCTGTCATATTTTTCAGATGGTTTTGAAAAATGCCTTAAACTTCTTATATTCCCAATTCAGGTCTTTGCAAAATTGTGGGACATTCTCATTGGATCATGATATGTTAGCCAACTAATCTAAAATAATTTTTAGTTTTTTGCATTGATATCCGACCTGATAAAGAAAGTCGATTCCCGCACCATAAAATTTAAAAAACCACTTGGAATAAATATGTCATTTAAAGAACTTGGCCTTCGGGTCGAACTGCTTAAAGCCGTTAAAACCAATGGCTACACCGCCCCCACTCCCATCCAGAGCCGGGTCATTCCGGCCATTATTCAGGGACGGGATGTCCTTGCCCGGGCCCAGACCGGGACGGGTAAAACCGATGCCTTTGCCCTGCCGCTGGTGCATGTTTTAAGTCAGCACAAGGGCAGTGATCGACATCCCCGGGCACTTGTCTTAACCCCCACCCGTGAACTGGCCCTCCAGGTGGGAGACTGTTTTAAAGATTATGCCAGAAGGGTATCCCTGCGGTGCTCTGTGGTGTATGGCGGGGTGAACATAAATCCCCAGATCCATCGTTTGAGAAGGGGTATCGATATTCTGGTGGCCACCCCGGGCCGTCTTCTGGATCTGGCCTCCCACAGGGATCTGGATCTGTCTTTGATAGAATTTCTGGTCTTTGACGAGGCAGATAGAATGCTGGATCTGGGCTTCAGTGGGGAGATTTCTGAAATTCTTGAGCTTATGCCCACCCACCGCCAGACCATGTTATTTTCTGCCACCTATACCCCGCAGATCAGACAACTTGCCAGTCAAATGCTCAATTCACCCCAAAACATTGAGGTGACCCCCAATATCAAGGCTGCGGCATCCATTGCCCAGAAGGTACATCTGGTTGAACAGGACAATAAATGTGCCCTGTTGATCCATCTCATTACCAAGGGAAACTGGCCCCAGATACTTGTCTTTACCCGCACAAAACACGGGGCAAACAAACTGACGGACAAGCTCATTGCAAAGGGAGTCAGTGCAGCTGCCCTCCATGGCAACATGAGTCAGTCCCAGAGGACACGGACATTAAAAGAGTTCAAAAGGGGGAAGATAAGAACTCTGGTGGCAACGGATGTGGCTGCAAGGGGCCTTGATATTACTAATTTACCCCATGTGGTGAATTATGATATGCCCCGGGCACCGGAAGATTATATCCATCGCATTGGTCGTACGGGTCGGGCAGGGGTCAGTGGTGTGGCGGTTTCCCTGGTCAATCATCATGAAAATGCCAGTTTAAAGGCCATCGAGGAACTGCTGAAACAAAAAATTCCCCGGCAGCCCGTTAAAGGCTATACCGTGGATGGTGATGTGCCGGATTTTGTTTTATTGCGTCCCAAAAACCCCACCAGTGAAAGAAAGGCCGACAGGGCATTAAAAGAAACTGTAAACAAAAGAAACGCCCAGAAACAGGCCTCCAGATTAGCCCCGGGTAACAAACCAAAAAATAATAGAAAATCCAAAGTTCACGCTAAGTTTGAAGGTGCCGATAAAAATACAGGTTCCGGAAAGAGTCGGGTATCTGGCTCAACATCCCGGCCCGGCAAAAAAACAGACAGCCGGAGGAAAAAGCCCTCTCTGTCCGAGGCTGGCTCCCGCCAATGGCCTGGCAAGGGCAAGATGAAAAAATAGTGTTTCCATCAAAGGCGCATTCTCCTTTTTTTGAATGCGTTTTAAGTCTTTTGTTTGTAAAATTTTGTCAATTTATAATTTTGAGCAGATCAACCATCAGCGCAATCATGAAAGTACCCATGGACAGGTTCAACAGGATAAAGGCAGTGCGATATTTTTTTTTCTTACAGGAAAAAAAATGGTGGATGAACCAGCCAAAAAGCCCCAGGGTATTAATTCCAAGAACTGCCATCACCGGACCACTGATGTCCGGGAAAAAAAGCGGCAGCATCAGGATCATGGCGGCATAGAGCGTTACCCACACAACTAAGATCCTTTCCATTTGTGTTAAAGAAAACAGGCTGAACATGGTGGGCAGCCCCACCTTTCGGTAATCTCTTTTGTGGGATAAAAGAATCAGCCAGTAGTGGGGTAACTGCCACACCCCGAAGATTACCATGACACAAAAAAGGCCGGGGGGCAGGGGCAGGGTGCCGCCGGCTGCGGCCCATCCCAAGGCAGGCGGTACCATGCCGCACAGAGCACCGGGGATTATGGCAAGAATGGTTTTGGATTTAAGTGGGGTGTAAATGCCATTGTAAAGGATTACCCCGGAAAGACTCCATGCCATGGTCATGAAGGGGTGGCGGGTCATTCCAAGTCCAGAAAGGCCAAGAACAATGAGTCCAGTGGCCAGTATCCGCACAAGAACAACGCTAAGTATCCCCCGGGGAAGGGGACGGTTTTTTGTCCGTTCAAAGGCCGTATCCCGATGTCTGTCCTGGCAGTTATTTAATGCCCCACTTCCGGCACACAGCACAAAGGTAAAGATTCCTGTGAGATAAAAGATGCCATCGGGCCGGGGATGGTGGATCAGGCAGCCAAGCATTGCAGACAGGGCAATGGAGATACTGATACCCGGTTTAAAGACCTGAAAAGATTTTGGCCAGGCACCATTGGGAAGGACATTTTTCCCTGAGGGGGCTTGTTTTTCCAAGGGGGGGGCACAGCAGGGATTCCCTCTGAATGTAACGAGTATCCCGGGGGCAGGTGTGGGTATGTCAGGCATGGATGGCCCCCTGATTTAATCCTGTGCCAGCCATTCTTCGTATTCCTCCGGCGAGACGGCCCGGAGAACTGCCGTCATATCGGCATGGCCAATCCCGCAAAATTCCGTGCACTGCACAAAAAAACGTCCGGGCTTTTCAGGATAGAACCAGGCATAGGTCTTAACACCCGGCACGGCGTCCACCTTAACCCTGAAAGCGGGAATAAAAAGCCCGTGAATGACATCGTCAGAGGTGACGTTCAAGCGGATGGGACGGCCCGTGGGCACTACAATTTCATTATCAGTTTCCTTTCCGTTGGGGTAGATAAAAATCCAGGAGTACATCTGGGCAATGGTTTCTATTTCCAGGGCATTTTTCGGGACGTTTCGAAGCCCGGCATAGGAGGACCAGCCCACCCAGAACATGGAAAGGGCTATGAGGGTGGGAATTATGGTCCAGACGATCTCCAGCTTCCAGTTGTCCCGGATGTCTGCGGGCACGGGGTTTTTGCTTCGACGGTATTTAATCACAAACCAAATCATGGTGATGGTGATAAGTGTCAAAAGCACAAGGGATATCCCGATGATATATAAAAAGGCTGCATCTATCTGTTTGACGGGGTTTACTATTTCATCCATAAATAAAAAACTCCATTTATTTTCAAAAACGGGTTTGGTCACAACATGGGCCATTCAGGACATGGGTTGGCAATCACGATGAGCTGTCCATGTTATGATCAATCTTTCAAAAATACTGGGCCACGTTTACCTGAAGGCGATATCCCAGAACATGAAACCGATGAGTATGCCCAGAAATCCGATGGTGGTGAGAAATGAGCTTTTAATTAAAATACTTTCGTATTTCAAATGCATGAAATAAAGCAGAACAAAGCCGGCCTTCACCGATGCCACCACCAGGGCAACCCAGATGTTGGCACTGCCAAGGTCCACCCGGGATATGAACACTGTGAATCCGGTCAGGGTAAGTAAAATAAACAGGATGGAAAGCAGTTTGCCATAGGACTGAATGTGGGTATCTGTTTCTTTCATTGGTCTCTTCTCCACAAATGGTATGATGGGCTTATGCATACAACACATCTTGTGTTGTAATCAAATCCTGATTCATAAAATCAGGTAAAAAAGTGGAAAAATAAAAATCCAGATCAGGTCCACCAGATGCCAGTAGAGACCTGCGTTTTCCAGGAATACAAAGTGATCTGCCCTGATTTTATCCATGATAATAAAGATCATGGTCACCGACAGCAGGATCATGCCGATGACGATGTGCACCCCGTGAAGTCCGGTGATGGTATAGTAAAGGCTGAAAAATAGAATACGTCCATGGGGACTGTCTTCCATGGCCGGTGAATCGGGGAAAATACCCAGATCTATTTTATGCCCCCATTCAAAGTATTTATTTATGAGAAACACAACTCCAAGCATGAGGGCAACGGATAAAAAGGTACAGGCAAGTTTTTTATTTTCCTGCCTTACAGCGGTGATGGAAGCGGCCACGCAGAAACTGCTGATCAACAAAATCACCGTGTTGATGGTCCCCATGATAAGGTCAAGCTCTTTGCCCGAAGCAATGAAATCCACAGAATGAAGGCGGTAATAGGCTGCATAGATAACAAAAAGGCCACCAAACAGCATAATTTCAGAATATAAGAACAGCCACATGCCGATTTTGGAGCCGGTGGTGTCAGTGTCTGGGGTCATGGGGCTTCACCTCCGGTACGTTTTTCGTCTGCCCTGCGGATGACCTCTTTAAAATCATAGGGATACCCCGGGGCCAGGGGTGGTGTCAAAAAATTATGCACCGGTGGCGGAGAGGGAATGGACCACTCCAGTGTTGTGCCACCCCAGGGATCATCGCCGCATTTTTCGCCGTTTTTAAAGCTTAACGCAAGATTGACAAACATTAAAAAAATGCCAGCCACCATGATGTACGCCCCCATGCCGGCAAAGAAATTACCGGTTTGAAACTGGGGCAGGTAGTCGTAATAACGCCTTGGCATACCCTGCATGCCAAGGACAAACATGGGAATATAATGCAGCATGAACCCCATGGTGGTAAGAATGGCGGCCACATAGGCAGCTTTAAAGTGATAGAGCCGTCCAAAGAACTTGGGCCACCAGAAATGCAGGGCTGCAAAAAAGGCAAATCCCGTGCCTCCGAACATGACAAAATGAAAGTGAGCCACCACAAAATGGGTGTCATGGACTTGGATATTTGTACCAGCAGCTCCCAGTATCAGGCCTGTCAGGCCCCCAATGGTAAAAAGATAGATAAAACAAAGGGATAAAAACAGCGGTGGTGTCATTAAAATGGAGCCCCGGTACATGGTGGATACCCAGGAAAACACCTTGATGGCACTGGGAATGGCCACAACAAAGGTCAGAAAAGAAAATACAAACACGGCCACATCGCTCATGCCGCTTGTGAACATGTGGTGTGCCCACACAAGGGAGCCTGCAACGGCAATGGCCATGCTGGAAATAACAATGGCCTTGTATCCGAAAATGGATTTCCGGGAAAATACCGGGATAATTTCAGAAATCACCCCCATGCCGGGCAGGATCATTATGTACACTGCCGGGTGGGAGTACATCCAGAACAGGTGCTGGTATAACACCGGATCGCCGCCCTTATTTGGATCAAACATGCCGCTGCCAAATATCCGTTCAAAGATGATGAGAAGCAAAGTGATGGACAGCACCGGTGTGGCCAGCAATTGAACCCAGGCCGTGGCGTAAAGAGACCAGGAAAACAGTGGAATCTGCATCCATCCCATGCCCTTCATTCTCATGCGATGAAGCGTTGTGATAAAGTTAAGCCCAGTGAGCATGGAGGACATGCCCAGAATAAATGCCGCCGTCACGGTCAGTCCTACATTGCTCTCTGTGGAGACGCTGAAGGGCACATAAAAGGTCCAGCCGGTATCAGGAGGGCCATCTGCAAACAGAGACAGGATGGCAAGCAGGCCGCCCAGCATGTAAAGATACCAGGATAAAAGGTTTAGTTTCGGGAAAAAGACATCATCGGTGCCGATCTGTATGGGCAATAGAAAATTACCGAAGATGGCGGGAATGGCGGGAATGACAAAGAGAAAAATCATGATCACTCCGTGGAGGGTGAACATGGCATTGTAGGTTTCCGCCTCCATGATGGTGGTGCCGGCAGTCATGAGTTCCGTACGAATGAGAAGCCCCAGGATGACGGCAACGATAAACCAGAATATCACCGCCGCCATGTACATTAAACCTATGCGTTTGTGGTCCGTGGTGAGAAGCCAGGACCACAGACCGGTGAATTTTGCCGGGGAGGGTGTTTTATAAAAAGATGCTGTGGTTTCCAGGGTATCTTCCTCCTGAATGCGTTGGTGTATTGTGACCAGGTCCGGTATGTTATTGAGTCCATTGCAGGACCATTTAACCGGATGGATTAATTCAGAATCGGACCCGGTTATTTCCGATTGCCCTTTCTTAACACAAAAAGATAAAAGGCACCCAGGATGAGAATCAGGGCGATTCCGGTGACCCGAAAGGTTTTAAATACATACTTTTTGCCCTTGGGATCATAGTCAAAGCAATAGGTGAGAATCTTTTTGATGGAAATCGCCGGGGTACCCCGGGTGGCCTCGGTGATGGCCATGCTTACATCAAAGGGAAGATATTCCACGCCATATAAATAGCGGATGATTTTTCCATTTTCTCCCAGTACGATGAGTACATTTGGATGAACAAAATTATGCTGTTCAACCCGCTTAAACCGAAATCCTGTGGCAACGGTAATCTGTCTTATGGCTTCAAGGGAACCCGTCAGAAAACGCCATTGGTCCACCGGAAAGGCCGGAGGTAGCAGATTCATGTAATTTTTTTTGCTCTCCGATGCGATGAGGGGGGTGTCTTCATGGTCAAAGCTGATGGTTACAACGCGATAATCCGTGCCGGGTTTAAAGGTCACTGACGGCAGGGCATGGGCAAGGTTTGCCATCATCATGTTGCAGGTCTGGGGACAGTGGTAGAAAACCAGTTGCACCAGGGTGGGGCGATCCACCAGTTGTGCCAGGGTTACCGGTTTTCCTGTTTCGTCCAGAAATGAAATATCAAGGGGAATGGTTTCTCCCAGTTTTTCGTCCAGCCCCACGCTTTTAAACAGGTTTTCCTCTTCGGCTTTTACCTGCATGGCCGTGTGATCATGGGCCTTTGGGGAAGCTGCCTGGGTTTGTTTCTGGTTGTTTGAATCTGCTGCCTCCTTTGCAGGGGGCATTGCCATGGCGTCGGTGTTCATGTCATGGGTCCCATGGGTGTTCATGTCATGGGTTTCATGGGTGTTCATGTCATGGGTCCCATGGGTGTTCATGTCATGGGTTTCATGGGTGTCCATGTCATGGGAATCAAAGGGTGCACCTGTTATAACGTCATGCGATTCCGTCATGGGTGTATCCATAGCATTTTCATTCATGTCATGATGGGCTGCCCTGTGATCCTCTTGTGCACCAAGAGGCTGAATTGAGCCTCCCATGAAAAGGAGAACAGCCATGGATAAAAGCATGTGAAGAGTTATCCTGCTTCCAATTGCTATTCGTCTGATGGGGTACCTCCTCAATGCTTATTTTATTTTTTCAAAGGCACCTGTATTGAGATTGACTTTCAGGGCTGTCCTGAATTTATGGCGTGTGCGAAAACTGTCCCGGCCGGAACCATAGGCCAGCAGCACCGTGGTTTCGCCAGTCATGGAAATGGCCTGGTCAGTTTCATCTTCAGAATCAAGGGGGATGGTAAAGTGTATGGTGGTAATTCCACCTTCTTCATGACCTTCGGCATTGCTGATATTTACCTTTCCCCCCAGCTTTTTGTCTGACTTGTGCTGGTGGGATGTTATGCCAAAATGGTCTGCCACAATGGCTTCTCCATTTTTGACATATCCCAGTATGAAATTGGCGTCTTTCATTTTTTCGCTGGGATTGAAACCAATGGCCACCCAGCCCTTGGTTTTAGCTGAAAGTTCAATGGATATATTTTTTGCTTCAATGGACCACGAAAAAGTGATGCCGTCGGTTGTCAACTGATGTTGAAACGGTGCTGCCTGTGCCATGCCGGCAACTGCAGCAATAACAAGGGTAAATATGGCAGAAACAAACAATTTACGTGTCATGATTTTACTCCTTTATCCATATTGAAGTTCACCGCCCATGAAGCCAAGGCCCGTCGCAAACACGATACAAAGAGCATAAATAAAGAGAATTTTTTTATGGTTATCCTGGCTTGCAAGGGAAAATTTAATGGCGGTAATGAAAGATAATGTCAAAAGGACGGCAAAGATCATTTTCATTACGATGAGAAAACTCCATTCCCCACCAAATCGGTACTGCCAGTCGGTGAAGCCGAAGAGGACCGTGGGGAAAATGCCCACAAGCCCAAATGAAACACAATAATAGGCCGTTTTAAGAAATTCTTCTTTTTCCAGCAGAAAGAAGATCAACGCAAAAACAAAACCGCCCATGGCCATTCCCATGGGGATGTGGGTCATGGCAGGGTGGAGGGGGTGTACAAAACCAACGCTTTCCAGAAAATGATACAGATTTTCGATCATAAGTTCACCTCGTTTTGCTGTTTAAATTCGGGTGGAAGGAAATACTGGATTTATATAAAATTATATAAAATAATGATAAGACGAAAAAAATAACATTAAAAAAATAACATTAAGGTTTGGCAAGATTAAGAATTTGTATATTTTTAATATACAATAAAGGTTGTCCATGAAGTTTTCAAGTAAAAATTGCAGCAGTCCTGATTTTGACCTCATTGAAACACGATGTTCAAGTTTTTTATGTCAATAAAAATGGAGGAGGCCCGGACGTATGTTATCTGGACAAGAGAATCAGAACCCTTTTCTGATTCTCTTGTCCAGGTTAGGGCTTGGTCAAAAAAGTATACCAGCAAAGGTATAAGGATAAGAGCAGAAAAAAAACATCCCTTGCAAGGGTGAGAATGGAGACGGCGGCTTGTTCCTGGTCCGTGGAGAAACATCCGCAACTGATATCAAGCCCCCTTTGAACATTGTAAAAGAGAATTAAGGTAAACATGATAAGCAGCAGATTGGTTATCATAACTGTGCCCTGCATCATCTGGCCGGTGATGAGGCAGATACCAATGATCAGTTCAAGCCAGGGCAGGACCAGGGCCGTTAGATTAATCAGTTCTCCTGGCAGCAGTTGATAATTGTTCACCATCAAGGCAAAGGCCTCGGGATGGCGGATTTTATCAAAACTGGCATATATGAAAATTATGCCCAGTATCCATCGGGCCATGTGGTAGACAATGGTTGTTACAGGAGGAACCCATTGATGGCTTGACTGATCAGATTCTTTGAATGTGGAAAAAATTTTATCCATCAAGATTGTCCTTTTCTTCCTGGGTTACCGGCATATCCGCCTTTGTCCATGCATCCCATCCCCCGGTCATGACCTTGACGTTAAACCCCATCTCCTTGAGAAAAAAAGCCAGATCATGGCTCAAAGCGCAGAATTCACCATCACAATAGGTGATAATCGGGATGTCTGGATCCATGTGGGGAGCCACGGCCATGAACTGTTCCTGAACATCATGCCATGGTAGATTTAAAGCGCCCTTTATATGACCCTTCTGGAAGTTCGATGCATCCCTTGCATCCACAAACGTGGCCTGTCTGTTCTTATAAAGGATTATCGCCTGATCCAGATCCAGGGCCATGTTATCGCCATCTGCAGTGGTCAGTCGGGCCTTGACAGACCAGTCTTGAACCAGGGCAAGGGGGGTGGAACGAATACAATTGGAGCCAAGCCCTGCAATGATTGCCATGGAAAAAAGGATTAAAACTTGCAGCACCAGGCTATTTTTATTTATATGTAGATATGAACTTTTCATCTTCAAAATATACTTGCAGGGTTTTCAGGTGTCAATATGAACCAAAAAAATAAGAAAAAGATTTGCAAACCCGGTTTGTTTCTGATTAAATGTCTGGATGCGCAATTTTTGGATTATGATCTGGAATAAGGGGAGATAATTGAGTCGAAAAATTGAAACCGAAGGGATTGTCATAATCGTCGGCAATTACGGCAGTGGGAAATCGGAAACAGCGGTAAATCTGGCATTTCATCAACAGAGGGCCGGCCTTGATGTAAGTATTGTGGACCTTGATCTGGTGAACCCCTATTTCAGAACACGGGAGGCACGGGTATCTTTGAAACGGCATGGCATTAATGTTGTCATGCCCGATGAGAAATACATGCATGCAGATCTTCCCATTTTATCTCCAAAGGTAGCCGGTATCATCAAAAACACCTCGGATCTCACCATAATCGATGCCGGGGGAGATGACGTGGGCGTCACCGTTCTTGCAGCCCTGGCAGACAGTCTGGCTGGAAAAACGGTGCAAATGCTTCAGGTGGTGAATCCCTACCGCCCTTTTACAGAAACCGTTGAGGGGTGCCTGAAAATAAAAGGGGAGATTGAACTTTCTTCAAAGTTGAAGGTCACCGGATGGGTGAGTAATGCCAATCTCATTGACCACACCACTTCCCATGATATTTATAAAGGATATGATTTGATACAGGAACTGTCCCGTCAAACCGGTATTCCGGTGCAATTCATTACTGCAACCTCTGCACTGATGGATGAGCTGGATCTGGAACGGATTCATTGTCCTGTATTACCTATTGAGAGGACGCTGCCTCCCCCCTGGTGGCGGAGCAGTTAACAGGAGAAAGGCGTATGGCTTTTAAACATGTTGTTGATACGGAGAGATGCAAAGGCTGTGGCCTGTGTAAAGACGTCTGTCCCAAGAATGTTCTGGAAATTTCTAAAACGGTAAGTGCCAAGGGATATTTTCCCATATTCCAGGCAAGACCCGAGGATTGCATCTACTGCGCATTGTGCTGTGTGATGTGTCCTGATGTGGCCATCACCATTATTGAATCCAGTGACGAAAACCTTGAAAAAACAATGGAGGAAAATTGATGGCCAAGGTATTAATGAAAGGAAATGAAGCAATCGGTGAAGCCGCCATCCGGGCGGGCTGCCTTAATTATTTTGCATATCCCATTACCCCACAGTCCGAAGTTGCCGAATATCTTGCCAAAAGGTTGCCGGAGGTGAACGGTACCTTTGTTCAGGGAGAGAGTGAAGTGGCGGTGGGCTACATGATTTTTGGTGCAGCTGCCTGTGGGGAACGGGTAATGACAACCTCTTCAAGCCCCGGGATCAGCCTCATGAGCGAGGCTATCAGCTACATTGCCGGTGCCAGATGCCCTGCGGTATTTGTCAATATCATGCGCGGTGGACCTGGTCTTGGTGGTATACTACCCTCCCAGGGTGATTATTTCCAGGCTACCAAGGGCGGCGGGCATGGAGATTATCACATGCTGGTCATGGCCCCGGACGGGGTACAGGAGGCTGTGGAGATGACCATGCAAGCCTTCCCCCTGGCGGAAAAATACCGGGGACCTGTTATGATCATGGGAGATGGCATGATCGGGCAGATGATGGAGCCTGTGGAGTTTCCCGAAGATCTTTTTGTGCCCCCCACCAACAAGGATGACTGGGCTACTAACGGCATGGCCACCCGAAAGAGTGACACAAAAAACATTGTAAAATCCCTCTATCTTGATCCCAAGGTGCTAAATGATCATAACCTGTTGTTGAAATCCCAGTATGATCGCATGCAAAAAGAGGAAGTCAGATTTGAAAATTATAACACCGACGGTGACTATGAAGCCCTGATTGTCAGTTATGGCACCATGAGCCGGGTGTGCAAAACCGCCATTGATGAAATGAAGAAAAGTGGCCTGGAAATAGGCATGGTAAGACCCAAGACCCTGTTCCCCTTTCCGGAAAAAGCTATCCATGATGCGGCATCAAAACCAGGCTGCAAGGTCGTTGTGAGCATTGAGATGAGCATGGGCCAGATGGTGGAAGACGTGGAACGGGTGGTCAAAGGACAGGCACCCGTTCAATGGTATGGCCAGTGCGGTGGTGAAATACCCACCCCCGAGGAAGTCATAGAACATATTAAATCGTTGCTGAACAGTTAAGCCGGGGGAGTTTAAATATGGGAAAAACATTTTCAAGACCGGAAGCACTTTCCGATGCACATACCCACTATTGCCCCGGGTGTACCCATGGGATCGCCCACAGGCTTGTGGCTGAAGTAATTGATGAGCTGGGTATAAGAAACAGAACCGTTGGTATTGCCCCTGTGGGGTGTGCTGTCATGGCATACAACTATTTCAGCTGTGATTTTCAGGAAGCAGCCCACGGCAGAGCCCCTGCCATGGCCACGGGCATGAAACGGGTAAGGCCGGATCTCATGGTATTTACATACCAGGGGGATGGTGACCTTGCCAGTATCGGCATGGGAGAAATTGTCCATGCCGCTAACCGTGGGGAAAAATTCACCACTATTTTTATAAACAACGCCATATACGGCATGACCGGTGGCCAGATGGCCCCCACCACCATGCCGGGTCAGCGGGCCACAACGGCCCCCATGGGCCGGGATGTGGAAAAAACCGGTATGCCCATGCGCATGTGTGAGCTTCTTTCAAGCCTTGCCACACCAGGATATATTGAAAGACAGACCCTGCTCAAACCCAAGTATATAAACAAAGCCAAAAAAGCCATTAAAAGGGCCTTTGAGTATCAGGAGGCAAACAAGTGCTTCAGCTTTGTTGAATTGGTCAGTACCTGCCCCACCAACTGGGGAATGACTCCCCAGGATGCGTTGAAATGGGCCGAAGAAACCCTGCTCCCTTATTATCCCCTGGGAGAGTTTAAATCTCCTGAATAAACAGGGGAGTCAAGGATTTTTACTGAAACCCAAATGAAACTTGTTAAAAAATTTTAAATAAACCCATGTTTTTTTTAACGAAGACTTCAAGGTGTCTCAAGTAGAATCCCTGAATGATTGAAATAAAATCTTTCTTAGGAGGCATATATGCAAAAAGAAGTGATGTTTGCAGGGTTTGGTGGGCAGGGCATTTTGCTCAGTGCAAAACTGCTGGCCCATGCAGCCATGAACCAGGGCGCGGAGGTGATGTGGATTCCCTCCTATGGTCCTGAAATGAGAGGGGGTACCGCATACTGTACGGTTATTGTCAGTGACCGTCTCATCGGCTCGCCCATTATTAAAAATCCCACACACCTGGTGGCCATGAATCGCCCTTCCCTGGAGAAGTTTGCACCGGTGGTAAAACCCAATGGGGTTGTCATGATCAACAGCTCCCTTATTCCGGTGAGAAGTGGCCGGGATGATGTGGATGAATTGATTGTACCCGCCAATGAGGCGGCCATTGAGGTGGGAAGTGTCCGTTGTGCCAATATTATTGCAGTGGCTGCCTTTGCGGCCCGGAGCAAGATGGTGGATCTTGATATTTTAAGGGAGTGCGTCAAAAAACAGTTTGCTTCCAAGGCAAAGCTGATTCCTTTGAATATGGCTGCCTTTGACAAAGGGCTGGAAATCGCCCTTGGCTGAGTAAGCGCAATACATATGATAAGTAAGTGCAATACATAGCCAGGGGAATTAATGAATTGACTTTAAAGGGGGTTGTATGATTCGACGTGAGATTTCGCTTTTCATGAACAATGTACCCGGTGAACTTGGCAAACTGACGGCACTATTGAGTGATGCCGGTATCAATGTGGATGCCATCACCATTCAGGATGCGTCAAGTTATATCCAAAACATCTTTGAGGCCAGAGGGAAATCAATTAAACGACTGGCCTCTGCGGCAAGTTACAGCTCTGTGAAAAGAGATTCCGCAGAGGTTTCCCTTATCCGGATGCTGGTGGATAAGCCCGATGAAGCCGTGGAATTGCTCAATGAGAAAGATTATATCTTTGATACCAAGGATCTCATCGCCATTGAACTGGAAAATATCCCCGGCACCCTTTCCAGGATTACCCGAAAATTTGGGGAAGAAGAAGTCAATATCAACTATGTTTATGGCTCTGTATCAGACTCCGACGGGAAATGCCTTTTTGTTTTCTGCCCGGAAGATCTGAAGGCCGCTTTAAAGATTTTTGAATCCTTTAAATGATCTTTTGTGTGAACAGATATACTTGATCAGGTAAGGATTTAAGGATGTCAGATTTTATTGATTTACCATTTGTCAAGCCAGGGCTGCTGTGTCCATGTATGCCGCCCATGGCAAAATGGTAAATTAAAAACTGCTGACTGCCTAAGAATTTGATGACGGGCGCTTAATCCGGCATAATCTATTAAAAAAGTCCCAGGGACATTATGTGTTGTCCCAGGGACTTTTTTTGCTTTGGTCATCCATATCGTGGACAGGCCCTGCAATACCAACCTGAATATTTACCTTAAGGTTTGCGTTTATCCTTAAGAATATTATTTGAAATCACAATGCGCTGGATTTCAGAGGTTCCCTCATAAATGGTAAATACCCTGGCGTCCCTGTAAAAGCGTTCCACCTCGTAGTCCTTTGTAAAACCATATCCGCCATGGAGCTGGATGGCCCGGGCCGTCACCTGGTTGACCATTTCAGAGGCAAAGAGTTTGGCCATGGCTGCCTGGGTGGTGTATTTTTCCTTTCGATCTTTCATGGCAGCAGCGGACAGAACCAGTTGCCGTGCCGCTTCAATCTGGGTGGCCATGTCTGCAATCTGCCAGCGGATGCCCTGGTGCTTTATGATGGCACATCCGAACTGCTTTCGATTTTTTCCATATTTCACGGCGGCGTCAAAGGCAGCCTGGGCAACCCCCACTGACTGTGCAGCAATGCCGATGCGACCACCATCAAGGCCTGACATGGCAATCTTAAAGCCGTCGCCTTCCTTTCCCAAAAGACAGGAGGCCGGTACCCGGCAGTTTTCAAAAATCAGGTCCGTGGTATCAGATGCCCTCAATCCCATTTTATCTTCCGTATGCCCCACAATGAGACCCGGAGTTTTCTTTGACACCAGAAAGGCACTGATACCTTTATGCCCAGCATTTTCATCGGTTTTGGCGGTGACAATGACGGCACCTGAATTTTTGCCGGAGGTGATAAAGCGTTTGGTGCCGTTAATGATATAATCCTCCCCGTCACGCACAGCAGTGGTGGACTGGCTCACAGGGTCTGATCCTGCATCGGGTTCTGTCAGGGCAAATGCACCAATGATTTTACCCGAGGCCAGGGGAATGAGAAATTCTTCTTTCTGGGCTTTCGTGCCAAATTTCAGAATACTTTCACAGACAATGGAGTTCTGCACCGACATGACCACAGATGTGGAGGCACAGGAATAGGCGATTTCCGAAAGGGCCAGGACATAGGAAATGGTATCTGCTCCCTCTCCACCATATTCCGGAGGAATCATCATGCCCATAAGGCCCAGCTCTCCCATCTGTTTAAAATTTTTCCTGGGAAATTCCTTGGTTTTATCCCGCTCCGCAGCGGTGGGTGCAATGACCTTTCTGGAAAATTCCCTGACCATGCTTTGAATCATTAATTGTTCTTCGGTGAGGTTAAATAACATCTGGGTCTCCTTTTCATGGGGATCGAGGTGGTCTTTAGTGTTTACATTGATTTTAAGATCGGCAACCTGAAGGTGGGGCACTCGGTGCGTATTATCTTCTATTTCACGCTAAAAAGGCCCATGTAATGACCAGTCTCTGATGAGAAATCTACCGACGGTCGGGATATCAATCTCTGATCTTTTACTGAAACACTCTTTTCATTAGGGACTGTATACCACCACAATAAGCTCTGCTTGCGTATCCCCCACGTTGATCAAATCATGTTTGATGGCGGAGTTGAAATGAAGGGACTCACCGGGTCCCAACCGGTTGACATTGTCACCCACGGTAATTTCCACCTCTCCTTTAAGGACATAGGAGAACTCTTCACCTTCGTGTTGAAAGCCGACACCCTCATGGGCCTGACCAGCCTCAATGGTGATGCGAAAGGCCTTTAGATGTTTATTTTCCGCCCCCGGGGTCAGGGGAGAATAGGCATAATTATCTGTTCTTTTGGTGTAAGCTTTTTTTCTTTCTGCTTCGGTGTCTTCCTGCTCTTTCAGAAGAAATCCGGAATCCACACCCAATGCCCGGGATATCTGCAGCAGAGTACCCACCGGAGGGCGTTTTTTTCCTGCCTCCACCGTTTTAATAAACTCTTTGGACAGACCGGTTTCATTGGCCAGAAAATCCAGGGTCAGCTTCTTATCCAGGCGGATCTGCTTGATTCTTTTTCCAATGGGAATCAGTTCATTTTTTGACTTTGCCATCTATGAACTCCTTTTGGTTATTTGTGAATTGAACGAGCGCTCAGTCATTAATAATATTAAAAAAAAAGGTTGTCAACCCTCACAATTTTTGTTTTCGCTTACGTTTCACTTCATTTGTTTCATCGATTATGATTGTATGCCAGGACATGAATATAGCATATCATCTTTAAAATATCGTGTTTGGTCATAACATAGGCCACTCATCACAGGTCAGCGGGGTCAGGCTTGTGTTATTGGCCTTATTGCAGCCTGTGTAAAGGCTAAAACTACCGATAATGCCAATAAAGCAAGTCTGACCTCTCCCCAAAATGGCCCATGTCTTGACCAAGCCCAAAATGGCAAACGTCAAATCAGATGTGAATCTGAGGAAGGTATCGTTAAAACGAATTATACTTTTTCAATCCATTTTTCCGTATCTTCAGCCAGGCCATACTGAATGTGGGTGATGGCGTCATTGAATTTTACGGCCAGTTCACCGGGGGTACCGTCGCCGATATTCATGACATCTTTGCCGTAACGAATTTCTCCCACCGGTGAAATAACCGCTGCCGTTCCCGAACCAAAGGCCTCGGTGAGGGTTCCGTTTTTGTGGGCTGTAACCAGTTCATCAATGCTGATTTTCCGCTCGGATACCTTCATACCCCATTTTCTACCCAGCTGAAGAACTGAGTTCCGGGTGATTCCGGGTAAAATACTGCCATTGAGCATGGGGGTCACAATCTCTCCGTCTATGACGAAAAAGATGTTCATGGCACCCACCTCTTCAATGTATTTCTGCTCCACGCCGTCCAGCCACAACACCTGGTCGTAGCCTTCTTTTTTTGCTTTCTCTGAGGCATAAAGGCTTGCCGCATAATTACCGGCGGTTTTATATTCACCAACCCCGCCCCGGACGGCCCGGACATGATCCGTGGAGATCCAGATTTTCACCGGTTTAAAGCCTGCAGCATAATAGGCACCCACGGGAGAAAGGATGATAAAATACCGGTATGTATGGGAGGCCCGCACACCAAGGAAGGGATCGGTGGCAAACACCGTAGGTCTTATATAAAGGGAGGTTCCCATGGTTTCGGGAATCCAGTCTTTCTCTACTTTGAGCAGTTCCTTCAGGGATTTAAGGGCAAATGCCTCATCCACTTCGGGGATACACAACCCCCGGGCGGAACTGTTCAGACGTTTGAAGTTTTCCTGGGGTCTGAAAAGCTGAATGTCACCTGCGGCGGTTTTGTATGCCTTTAATCCCTCAAAGATGGTCTGACCATAGTGAAGGGTCATGGTGGCCGGGGAAATTGAGAAATTGTGCAGGGGTTCAATGCGGGGATTGTGCCAGCCTTTTTCCGGATTGTAATCCATGTTAAACATGTGATCTGTGAAAACTGTGCCAAAGCCCAGTGCTGAATCAGCAGGCCTTTTCCCAGGTTTTTCTGTACGGGTAATGGATATGTCCATTTGTAAATTCTCCCTTGTTTTATATGAGTACTTTACCTTATATTTATCAAAAATATGATAAGTTGAATATATGATCTTGATCCAAGGCCTTTGTCAAGATAATTTGTCTGAAAGGCCTTTTTTCCCCCCGATGTTTAATCTCACCCGGCATGAAGTTTGACAAACGGCAGTTTGTTTTATAAGTATGATCTCCATCTTCAAATAATCATGTAAATTATTCAATAATCATGGGAAAAGGTGAAACATATCATGACAATTTTAAAAAATGTAAAAGACAACGGGCTGCTTTTTGACGGCGCCATGGGTTCCATGCTCATTGCGGCAGGCCTTAAGGGCGGTAAGGTATCGGAACTCTGGAATATTGAAAACCCCGCAGTGATCGAAGATATTCACAGGGCCTATTTTAATGCCGGTGCCCAGGTCGCAACTGCCAATACTTTTGGCGCATCCCCATTTAAACTCAAAAAAATGGGTATAGACACAGATCCTGAAGCCCTTAATGTAGCCGCCGTTGAAATCGCAAGAAGGGCCGCAGGTCCAGACCTTTATGTTGCCGGTGACATGGGACCCCTGGGAGAAATGCTTCAGCCTGCAGGGCTTTTAACTGAGGCAGATGCAACCTCCCATTATGCAGACCAGGCCGCCTTTCTGGTCAAAGGCGCCATTGATTTTTTCATACTTGAGACTTTTTTTGATCTGAACGAAATCCTGGCGGCCATCCGGGGCATTCGTCTGGTGTCCGATCTGCCCATTTTCGCCACCATGACCTTTCAGCAGAAACCCACCGGTTTCTTCACCCTCATGGGAAACAAGCCCGGTGACTGCATGAATCGGCTGGTGGATGCCGGAGCCTCGGTGGTGGGTGCCAATTGCTCCCTTGCAAGTGATGCCATGGTGGATCTTGCAAAGATCATCAGAGACAGTGTTGATATCCCTGTCATGGTTCAACCCAATGCCGGTGCACCCAAGACACAGGGGGACGGGGTTATTTATCCTGAAACCGTGGACTTTTTTTCTGACAATATCCTGACCCTAAAAAAAATCGGCATTGATGTGGTGGGTGGCTGCTGCGGCACCACACCGGATTTTATAAAAGCCATTGCTGACAAAATATCCGCTTCTTGATGATTCTCTATTAGTTTTTTTATATGAAAAAGTGGGTACTGGGTTTTGGGTTCTAGGTACTGGGTTCCAAAACCAACTACTTTTTCATTGTTCGTTGTGGCTGGTGGTTACAGCCATGTATGTTATATGAAAAGGTAGCCTTTAAGGCAACCTCGGCAGAGCCGCCCCCGAAGGGCAATAGGAACCGAACAATCGAACTGTCTACAGTTCCGGTCCGGGACCATTGCCCGTCGGGGGGCGGCGGCATAATACCATTTTTAATAATACGGTCTGTCCGTGGCAGTTATAGACGTTGTCTGGCGTATTCGCACATGCACGACAGGGCACGAACGGCTCTTTCCGGTGATGGAAAAAGAACGGCCTTGTATCTGTCATCATGGGAGCCGTGGAGCATTTCAGAATCAGCATCGGACATGAGACTTACCCCGATGATAGGTTTTTTGTATTGCATGACCAGATCCTTTGTTTTGTCTTTAAAGGTCTGGTCAAAATCCACAAGTATCTTCTTCATGGGTGCCAGATCTTTTCTGTCAAAACCGGGGTCTGACAGGGCCACGCTTTCCAGCATTTTATCGCCGAAAATACGTTTTCCATCAATGCCCAGATGAATGATGGCGTCGCATCCTTCCCACTCAAGCAGGGCCTCCATGGCCACCAGGGCAATGTCAATGTCAAATTCACCAACCACATCAATGGGATTGCCCTTGCTCCAATAATCGGGCAGCAGCGCGTTGAGTTTTTTCATGATGACATCGGGAAGATCCGGCAGCACCAGGCCGTTTTCATTGCAAAGGTCTGTGGTCACAACCCCCCAGCCACCTCCCAGGGTGACAATACCCACCCGGTTGCCCCGGGGAAGTGGAAGAGATGAAAACACCGCAGAGGCATCCACCATTTCCATGGGTTGACGCACCTGGATAATACCTGCCTGGCGGCAGGCCGCATCAAATACAGCCCCGTCGGTGGCCATGGCCCCGGAATGGCTGGCAGCAGCCCTGGCACCGGCTGCGGTGCGTCCCCCCTTTAACATCACCACGGGTTTTTTCCTGGAAACCCGGGAGGCTGCCTTGAAAAATCGTTGTCCATCCTTGACACTTTCAAGATACAGCACCACGGTTTTTGTCTTGTCATCTGATTCAAACAGCTCCATATAATCTTCCACTGTGACCATGGCTTCGTTGCCGGAGCCGCTGTACATTCTAATGCCCACCCCATGGGTCTGGGCAAAGTTCAGCAGCTGCACTCCCAGATTGCCGGACTGGGATACCAGGGCTGTGGTACCCGCCCGGGGATGGGTGTGGGAGCTTGTGCAAAAAAATTTCTTATGGGGGGAACATATGCCCATGGTGTTGGGGCCAAGGATAATAATCCCCGCCGCTGCAGCCTGCTGCACAACTTTTCTTTCAAGGATTTTACCGGCTTCATCTGTCTCACTGAATCCCGATGTGATAAGCAGCATCCCCTTGATGCCCTTTGCCTTGAGCTGGGGAATCAGATCCATGATCCGAGCCGCCGGTATGGTCACCACGGCCAGATCCACATGCTCCTTGATATCTGCCAGTTGCTTGTACACCGGTCTGCCAAAAATGGTGCCGCCCTTTGCGTTCACAAGGTAAATATCGCCTTCATACCCCCCACTGATGGCATTGCTGGGAAGCAGGTTTCCCCATTTGCCGATGGTGGCCGAAGCCCCTATGAAAGCAACGGAATCGGGAAAGAAAAGAGCCGTCAACTGCCGTTTGTCAATGGGGGGCCGCATGCCTGTCACCGGTGCCGGTTTATCCACTTTAACAAGGGCATCCACCGCAGCCAGATCCCCCATGGCCGTGGCAATAAGGGGGTTGATATCAATTTCATGAATCTCCGGGTACTGCATGGCCAGATCAGAAAGTCCCTTTAATGTACGTTTCAAAAGTCCCATATCCACGGGGGCTTCCCCCCGGAAGGCACCCAGCAGGGCCTTTCCTTTAAATTCTGACAGCATGTTCATGATATCTTTATCGGAAAGGGGTGCCAGACGAAACACCACATCGTGCAGGGCTTCGGTGAAAATACCGCCAAGGCCGAACACAATAATGGCCCCGAACAGGGGATCTCTGAACATGCCTGCCACAAATTCGCGTTTCCCTTGGACCATGGGTTGAACCAGTAGGCCCTCCATGTTTTCCGGTGCGATTTCCAGAAGATCTTTTGCCGCCGCTTCCACAGTGCCGGGGGACTGAAGATCAGCCTTCACCAGTCCCAGTTCGGATTTATGGGCAATTCCGCTGCCACAGCCTTTAATTACCACAGGTAAACCCAGGGTTGCTGCACAGTCAAGGGCCTCCTGGGGAGTGTGTACCAGCTTGTGGGAAACCATGGGAATATCAAAAGAATGGAGAAGACGAGCTGAATCCTTTTCTGATAGAATGGATATATTCCGGTTCAATGCCTGCTGGATGATATCATCGGGGGATGGGTTCATACTTCAACTCCTTTAAAAAATAATGGATAAATGCGTTATTTGAGAGGAGAAAGTTTCCTTGATTTATACTTCAACCCCTTTAAAAATAATTTCATTAATTTGCCTTGTGACGGCTTGTGCGTTGATCTCCTGGTTGAATATGATGGCATCCAGGCTGGCATGTTCAATGGCACCCACCATTGTTTTTAGTAAAACCTTGGAATCAATGTCTTTTCTTATTTCACCGTTTGCCATACCATCAAGAATTATCTCATGTATGGATGTCTCCAGGGCCGTCATGGTGGCATGGGCCCTTGATTGAAAATATTCCGGGGTATTTCTGACTTCCAGGAGCAGTATTCGGCCAAACACCCTGTTTTTCAGGTAGGCTTTTGTGGTGGTGGTGATAAAGGCTTTTAGTTTTTCAACGGCGGTATCTTTCTTGTCCAGTTTTGCCGTGAGGGCCTGGTTGAACAGGGTGATATTTTCTCCCAGGAGTTCAAATAAAAGATCTTTTTTGTCCTTGAAATATTTGTAAATCAACCCTTCTGTAACCCCGGCTTCTTTGGCGATGAGGGCGGTGGTGATGGCGTTGAAATTATGCTGTTCCAGAAGCAGGGACAGGGCTTTGAGTATTTTTATTTTTCCGGGTGGCTGGTGTTGGGTCATTTTTTATCCCTATCTGATGGTGAATTAAATTCAGAATCCACTGCAACATTTAGTCGGGTGAGTGATACTTACTCACGATTTTGGGTGCAAGTCAATCTTTTTTTAAATATCGATGCCAAAAAAAGCCGGGGTCATAAGAATTTGGGGGCTTGGTCATAAGATGGGCCACCAACAGTGACCGGTGGCCCATGCTGTGACCAAGCCCGAATTGGGTCATTTAGAGATTTGAGTTTCGTTTACTCTTTTCAATTGCTCGTGGTTTTCGCAGTCGAAAGGGTTTCCGGGGCAGATTGTACCAGATCACAGGGGTTGTGAAGGCCTGCCATGCCCATTTTATCATGTGAATGAGACCAAAGGAGATCCACAATGCCCAGGCAAGCATGGCCAGGCGATAGTACAGTAACGGAATGGAGATCACCCAGGCCACGGGAAGGACCGGGCCGCTTATATCCTGATACCAGCGCAGCAGGTCGGCACTTGAACCGTTACCGGTGATATTCATGTCCGGATGGCCCAGCAGTCCCATGGCAACGGCGGATATTAACGCGCCCCCTGCAACAAGTGTCAGGGCCGCCAGGGCCACCTGGATGAGGTTGAAGCCCTTCTTGGTCAATCCTGTTTTTTCTACGGTTCTTTCTGGTTTTAATTCAGCAGCAGCTGTTGATGCAGCTGTGCCACAGACCTCATCATTTTTTTCTGCTGCTGCAGCTGTGCCACTAGCCTCATCATCTTTTTCTGTATCTGTACCTGTACCTGTGCCAGTTTCTGATGAGTCCGTTTTAATTGTTGTCTTATTATCGTCTTGCAAGTGAGCCGTTGCCATGTCGGCCATGGCATGTTTACGCCACTTTATGGCCACCAGCCACAGGGTCACAAAAAAACAGGCCCCAGGACTGCTCATGGACATGCCAAGCCCCAGCAGAAAAAGATGATGAAACCGCAACGGTGTAAGTCCGGTCATGGCGATACCGGCACTTAAAACAATCACCACCAGCAGAACCGACCAGAACAACACGGCCGGGCCGGTGAGGGGTTCTCCTCCCAGAAACAACGGCCATCTGTTACCCGGGAGGTATACATCCATGGAGGCATTGACGCTGTTCTGGCCAATATCTATATCCGAGGTGGGATAAAACATGGTCATGCCCCGGGATTCCCGCCATTTAAGCACCACCTTCCGAGTGCCCGGAGAAAGGGGCAGGGACACGGAACGGCCCTCCTGGCGGATCAGCTGAACCCTGCCGTCAATGGTAATTTCTTCCAGGCGGGCGTTTTCAGGCAGATTCACAAGGTGCTGTCCGCCCTGGGTGCTTTTCATTTCAAGGGAAAGTTGTACTTGGGTGGTTCTTTTGCCCGGGTGAAGTACCAGATGGCTTTTTTCCAGTGTGAGGGTATTTCCCTTTATGGCTGCCGGTCGGGTAATTTTAAGGGTTACAGTTTCCCCGGGCCAGGGATGCCATGTGGGCATCCAGTGCTGGTTCACCTGGTGAAGAATCACCGGGATACCCGTTGTTTCCACATGGAACCGGGGGGCCACATCCAGGGTCCACACCTCGGTCCAGTCCCTGGTTTTTTCATGAAAAAGGGTCAAGGTATCCATGGGGCTAAGAAAGGAATGCCACTGAAAGCGTGTCTGATCGGCATTCATATTCACCTGGACCCGGCCATCCTTCACCGTCACTCCCCGGGTGCTCACCGATTCTCCATCAATAAGTGGAATTTTCAGGGCCATGGCACTGCCCCGGGGTGTTGTGCGGTGAACGCTTGTTTCCACCTGCCATTCCTTTCCAAGGGTCAGATGGCGCTCCACCCGGGCAAAGGCCGGCAATACACCGGTTTCCAGAATTTCTTCCCGGGGAGCGTTTTTTGTTGCAATTCTTGTAAAATGAAGTGTGCCGTCCAGGGTACCATCTGCATTCAGACCCTGCACCGTCCAGTCCCTGGCTGTTATCCGTGTCATTCGGGGTTTAAGATCAAAGGGTAGCTGAAGGGTGTTTGATCCTGGAAGTGTTCCCTGGAGCACAATGTCATGGGTGCCCGCCGTCACCATTATCCACAGCACTTCATCTTCCCGGATAATGGCCCGGCTGTCATCGCCATCCACAAGCACCCTGCCGGGCAACCAGTGGCGGGTGTGGCCGGGCAGGGGCACCAGGGTGTCAAGCCGGGCGTTTACTTTAAGTGTCAGGGTCAGGTCCTGACCATTAATGTCCACATGGGCTTCGGGGATGTACGCGCAGGCGGGAAAGCAGTCATCTTTTTCCAGCAGGCGATCCTGGAGGGTCTGCAGCATTTCCGGGGAGGGAATTTCCGTGGCAGGACAGGGCCGAGCAGTTAACATAAGGCAGCTCAGGATAAGGCCTGCTGTGACACTGGTACGGGCAGCGTTCCTGGTACCGATCCAGGAAAAACCGGTTTTATCTTTCCATGAAAATCCCGATAAGCCCATGGCCAGAAGGATCATTAGCCCCACCCGTAAAAAGGCCAGTAAGCGGTTCATGCCAGGTCCGATAAGGGTAAAGTATACCGTTTCTCCGGCTTCCACCGGACCGGACCAGCTGAAGGCAATGGTTGTAAAGGGCTGCCATCGGGGAAGCCCCGGACCCGTCTGGGTCATGGCATCGGGGTCCACCATGAGTTTCATGGGCCGGGGACCAGACATGCCCGACGGGGCCATTTGCGGCAACAATGGGGCGGCCATCTTTTTGGCCTTGTCAAGGCTTCCCAGACGATAGGTTTCAGCGTCCTGAACAGACATGGATTCCCGAACCATGTCCGTGGCACCTTTGTGTCTGGCCTGCATTTGATTTTTGTCATCTGTGTTCATGGAAATCCAGGGTTTTTCAAGCTGGGGATAGATCCCCACCCGCAGGGTATGAACCGCATAGGGAATAGCTGTAAACAAAAGGGATAACACCACGGTGCCATGGATCAGTCTGATACTTTTTTTTAATTTTCCAGGGGGTAAATGCCGTAAAAGGGCAATGCCCACCAGCAGTACCGGCCAGACATACCGGGGTGCAAGGGGTTCGTGGAAGATAAGGACCAGGGTTACAAACCCCACCAGGGAAAGGGGAATGGAAAACAGTTTTGCCGTGGCAATGGTGAAAATAAGAATCATGAAAAAATCAAGCAGGGTCCATTTTTTAAGCCAGGTACCGGGAATTTTATCCATGCCCCGGGCATGAATGAGTTTCCATCCCGGGGGCAGATGTAAACGACCTGTCACCTGATCAAAATCATGATCCCATCCCGTGGCGGGCAGTCGGTAAATCCCCTTGTCAAAGCGATTTTCCGCCGTCAAATTTAAGATGCCTTTTCTAAGTTCAACCCCGGGTTTATCCGTGTCTGCTCTTTTGGTGATTAACTGTTCCATGCCGTCCACCGTCACCTTTCCGGGTACCATGTCTGCATCCATTTCCAATCGCCAGTCACTGTTTTTCTGTCCGGTGATTCTGTCCTGCACGGTGTAGCCTGATCCGTCAAAGCCCAGCCACAGGGTGCGATCCAGGGTCAGGCGATCCGGAGCCGGTACCGGGTCTCCTCGTTTTATCTCCTTAAATGTCATGGACTGTCCGGGCAGCATGCGGTATGCCGGTAAATGCTGCCAGGCCCGGGGAAGGGAGGTCAGCCGGGGATCTATTGCAGGTACCCCGGAAATTTCCACAATGCGCAATTCAGGACGACGCTCCACGGACCAGATTTCATGGTCGGGTGCATGGGGGTTCTCAGATTCCATGAATGACAGTTGGGTAACGGGTGTAATGCACCGCAGGCTCAGGGTGAAGGTATATCTGCCAGGTCTGACTTGAATATCCAGTGTTCCCTCCTGGGAAAGACGGGCCGGCAGGTCCGTTTTCAGGGACAGGGGGATAAATAAATCAGGGTCATACAAAGGACCCAGGGTGACTTCCCGGGCTTTTCCGGCAACTTCCAGGCTGGTGTACACGGTCATATGCAATGGAATATCATCTTCAATCTTCCGGAAGTGCTCCACCTTCAGGGCATCCGCCTCTTTTTGTACTTTTGGGGCCGGTTTCAGCCACAGTCGACCCTTGTCATCCATCTGGGGAAAGGGAATGGCTTTTCCATTGACGTACAGGAAAAAAAGACCTGTTTTTTCCGGGATCTGAAAATATTCGGGAAAGGTCTGCCATTTAAAATCACCGGTGATGTGATACTGTCCGGGGGCAAGATGAAGGGCCGGTGCATCTGCACGGGTCATCAACAAAGAGGTGCTGTTATTTACCCGAACATTGAGGGGCCATTGACCGGTGCGACCCGGAAGGTTTACCCAAGTGTCGTGGCGAAGGTCCCATGTCTGGGAAAATGTTCCCCCGGTGTCGTCAAGAAAAAGATGCAGAGGACCGGGCCAGCTGCATTCAAGGCGGTTGGCATCATTATAACGGGGAACGCAGTTTACTTGCTCCTGCTTATCATACAGAACCCAGTCCACCCATGGCTGTAACACGGCGGGTAGATTTTTTGTGGATACAGCCGCCTGGCAGGGCTCCTGGTGGAAAATCAGCATCACAGCCAATAACAGAGTGGTTCCGGCGATACTTATTTTCCCTGCAGATCTGTTTTTTTGACAAGAAAACATTATTTCCCCCCATTTTTTAATTGAACTCCTCAGTCATAAGTTCTCCGATTCACCACCACATAATGTGCTCCTTGAAATTTTTAAACAGCACATGCACTATGAAGAATGAGAACTCAGGAAGTCAGCAGTTCCTACCTGATTTACCGTTGTCCCGGGGTTGTATCTATATATTGCAGTAACCAGGATTATTATAGATGGTAAATCAATAGGATCTGACTCCCCTATTTGTAAACCTGACAAATTCTACAGAATCAATATCATAAAAATATAATCCCCGCCGTTGACTTCCACGGTGAGATTGGCACCCCTTGCCTGGGCATAGTAGACCCAGGGCGGCACATCAATTTTACCATCGCCACATTCAAATGTGGGGTAAAATTTTCCGGTGAGGCCATCCTTCCATGACAGAATCATGGAACTTCCATAGGTTTGTGTTACCCAGGTTTTAACTTGATTTTTTGCCGTTTCAAAATTCAGATCCGGGTTATCAATCTGATATTGAACGTTTTCATTTTCGCGTATGGTCGTTTGTGATGGTATCTGCATATGCTGCCTCCTGGTATGAAGTAGTATTTAAGGTGTTCTAAGAATTGGCCGATATCCCAATTTGATATATGATATACATCCAGAGACATTTATGCAAAAAATATTTTTTCCTCAGTCATTCCGCTTCTGGACCGGAAAAATGAGAATATGCCCTTCCTATAAGAATGCCGCCTTCCTAAAAAATGGCATGCTATTTGCTTTTGTAAAAATTATTGTTTGTAAAAACAGAAACATTAAACAGGAGGGCAATAACATGAAAAAAATAAGCAAAATACTGGTTTGCATTGATCTGTCAGATTATTCTGAAAACACCCTGGAAAGTGCCGTCACCATTGCCGGAAACACCGGTGCACAAATACATATTATCAATGTCATAAACCGCCGGGATGTTAGTTTTGCCACCGTGGTGCCACCCTATTATTCCGGTACCATTGATGTGCAGGGATATGTAAAGGACACCACAGAAAAACGTAAAACCGCCATTAATAAACTCATTGATAATAATTTTTCTGATTTTGCCCCCCCCATAACCATTCATGTTGTTCTGGGCACCCCCTTTGAAGAGATCATTCACACGGCGGTGAACGAGAATGCAGACCTTATTGTCATGGGCAATAAAGGCCGAAGTAACCTGGCAAGAACCCTGTTTGGTTCCCAGGCGGAAAAGGTTTTCCGGCATTCCCCCATACCTGTTTTCAGTATCAGAAATGATGAACATAAACGACAGGAAGATT
>CAXXVR010000005.1:0-6275 GCA_963675955.2 uncultured Desulfobacterium sp.
ACTTTTTTATTTTAGTTTTTCAAGAAATTAAAAAAAAAATTAAAGCTTTTAATCATTACTAATAATTTGGTCTTTTAGCTTATATCCAATAATCAGGAAACCTAAATTTAGATGTCAAAAGAATTATTGATTAGAGGAATTTCTGCAATAAGATCTGACAGTCTTATAAATTTATCACAAACAAATTCAATAAAAATTTTAAATATGATATAAAGATTATTGAAAATTATGATTCATTATAATTTTTAACTAAATACGAATTTGTAGATGCTACCACAGAATTCCATTAAAAGTATTAAGAAAGCTTTATTCTTCAATTAATTTTCACAGCAATGTAAAGCCAAAGGTATAAAGTCAAACAATACCTAAACATCGAAGCAGAGATTTAGAGATTGAAGAAAAAGATTTACAATATTCTTAAAATAAATTGAGGAATTAGCAAGATTTTATTGTTCTTTCTCATCGTACAGTTTAAAGTATTCTGTAATAGAAGGAAATGCGTTTTCACTTACTTCGTTTACTATGAAGGGATTTGTATTTTTTCAATTATTTTTAAGTCTTTATATTTTCTAGGTTTTAAATCTCACAATTAAATTGAATTATGAATTATTTTTCAATTAAAAAGTTTATTATTATTTGAATGAATAAATTGAAATATTAAATTAAATAAAATTATTGATATAAATTTATTAATTAATTCAATAAATAAAAGAAAACAAATGTCCAAAGAAGAAATAGCCTAAGAAATAGCCAATAAATAAAATATATAGTTCAAAGAAGATGATATTTTAGGAAAAGGAAATAATTATGTCTACTCTTATACAATCAAAAATCAATCAATTGCAGTAAAAATTATTAGAAATAAAAAAGAAGCCAAAGAGGAAAAGAAAGTCCTTGAAAAAATCAATGTGATTGCATCTGGATGTCCTGGCATTGTGCCATACTATGGCATGAAAAAATTATAAATTTCGTATTATAAATTGTTTTACTATTTTGAATTAGCATAATGAACAAATAGAATTAACCAATAGATAATTATGAAGGATATGCTTTATTTTTTAAAAGATGTGATTAGAATTTACTGGAATATATATAGAAGGGGAATACTTTGTCAATACAGGAGATTTTTAATTTTTTGAAGCAAATGTGCCTGATATTAATGAGATTGCATGCAAATGGATGTTTCCATGGAGATCTTAAGCCTTAGAATATAATGATAAATGCATAGAACAACTAGCTCTTATATAATCTCTGTGATTTTGGCGAAAGCGAAGTGGTTGGCTCTATAACTATTACTAAAAAACAATTATGTAAAATTAAATTTTAAATTATTAATTTGTAGTGTTGAGAGGAACTCTTGATTATCTCGCACCTGAATTATGGGACCTTTATACTACAAACAGACAAGAAGGAGTGTTTAATCCCATGAAAACAGATATATATTCGTTAGGAATAATAATTTTTGAACTATTACTTGGTAAAGGTCCAGTACAAAATTTGAATAAATCACGGTTTCTTTTTTTTAATACAATATTAATATTAGTTATTAACAAAAGTCATTTGATTAAGAATTGATGCGGCTTAATGAAATTTTAGTTTAATAATAAGACTTTTAATGTTTTTTTTACTTTATATATTATTGAATTATATTTAGAATAATCACATTATATTTTAAAAATGTTAATGGACATGATAAGATATTAACCAGACAATAGAATTTCTATAATTGAAATCTGTTTAATTTAGTGAATACAAAGATATTATAAATAGATGAAATTTAGATTCCAAAAGTGGAAGTTTTGATCGATAAATATATTAAGTAATTTTAAAACCCTATTACTCAAGGATCTTAATTTTAAAAATAAATGAACCTATTTAAATCAATAAATGGATAAATCTATGGAATATCTTTAAAACTTTACGAGGAATATCTCTAACTGGGTATAGTTGAAGCAAATAACAATTGGTTAGTTTGGACCAAAAATTTAACAGAGAATAATTTAGGAAATAAAGCTCTTTCTTTGCCAATTGAACACTATTTTTAAATTCTTGTGAACAATTTTCAGAATAATAATACAGTGATTAAAATTTCAAAACAAAATACAAACTTACGAATTTTCATGTCTCTTTCTTACACATTTTTAAGCCCAACTTAATTACAATGCTAATTTGATCATTAACTCGAATATAAATAAGAAACTTTTGATAATAAACTTTATGAAACTTAGAAATAAAAAGAATAATTACTTGATTTATGCAGATTTTTGAGATCCTTTTGTGAAAATAAATTTAATAAATTTGAAATAGGTTAAATATTGATATTTAGCTCAGTTTTAGATTTAGAAAAGGCAAAAAAATAAATTGTTACTTTATTGAATCAAGAAAAAAACTCTAGATAATCATATGAAACAATTATCAAATAATTGAAATAGAAAATTATTAATTTAGAAGAAGAAAATAGTAAATTAAAAAATGTTATTTTTAAAGAAAAAAAATAAGATTAATAGAAAATTGCAAATTTAGAAGAACAGTTATTATAATTTCCTTTATATATAACAATTGTTTTAAAATAGAAATATATATTTGGTAAACACTATTAAAGCTAGGTTGAATAGTTAACTTGTAACAGATCTCATTTAACAAAATATCATAACTTTATTGTGTGGAAATAGCAATATTTCTTTCGAATTATTATATTAAGCCAAGAAAAATAAGTATCATAGTTATTGAATTATTTTTTTCTTAAGCTTTCGTCCTCAAAAATTTCATGAATATTGTGATCAATAAGGTAAAAATCGCCAATATATCATCTGCTTATAGGCTCAACTTTAATCATAATGAAAAGCAAAAATGAACCTGATTCTTTATTTGGAGGGATGGCAATACCTTCTTGGTATTCAAATTCAAATAATAGTAATCGAGGCGATCCAGCTTATGAATGCAGTTGACTTTTCTAGCTCGAAAAACAGGGCGATTAGTTTTAATTATTAAAATTGTTTATCAAATAACAAGAATCGCATTGCATTAATGGAAGTGCTAGTAAAAACAAAATGCAATTTATGGAAATCCATGTATTTTAATATTTTTTTATTATTTAAATATTAATGAAGTTTATGGACCTTGTTTTAATGTAACTATAATTTGCCCCTCCAATTTTAAATTAAAATCTTTTATTTTTTTTATTACTTTTAAATATTAATGAAGTTTATGGACCTTGTTTTAATGTAACTATAATTTAAATTTTAAATTAAAATCTTTTATTTTTTTTATTTATAATTTATCTTATTTCTTTTTTATTTGCTTATAGGGAGTAATAATCTTCTAATATTTAAATATAATTTCACTTTGAATCTGATTTAACTTTTTATTTCTTTTTTACTTACTTATAGACAGTAATAATTTTCAAATGCATAAATATGATTTAACTTATAATTTTTTTATTAATTTTTTACTTATTTACTTACTTATAGGGAGTAATAATTCATCTTTTTTATTTCTTTAATATGATTTAACTTTTCTATTTCTTATTTACTTACTCATAGGCAGTAATATTCTTCAAATAAATATATATGATTTTAACTTTTTCATTTCTTGAATATGATTTAACGTTTTTATTACCTTTTACTTGCTTACTTTTTAGTTCGTAATCTTCAAAGATTTAATTTCTTTCATTTCTTGAATATGATTTAACTTTTTATTTCTTTTTACTTATAGGCAGTAATATTCTTCAAATACATATATATGATTTTAACTTTTTTTATTTCTTGAATTATTTAATTTGTTATTTTTTTTACTTATAGTTAGTAATAATTTTTAATATAATTTAACTTTTAATTTCTGTTTTACTTACTGGTAGTTAGTAATAATCTTCTAATATTTAAATATGATTTAACTTTAACTTTTTTACTTATTTATAAGGCAGTAATATTTTTCAAATACATAAATATGATCTATATTCATTTCTTGAATATGATTTAACTTTTTTATTTTTTCTTATTTTTTTTTTACTTATAGTTAGTAATAATATATATAAATATGATTTAACTTTTTTAATATTTAATAATTTTTTTTATTTTCTATTTCTTATTTACTTACTTATAGGCAGTAATATTCTTCAAATACATATACATGATTTAACTTTTTACATTTCTTTAATAAAATCTAACTTTTTTATTTCTTTTTATACTTATAGGGAGTAATAATATTCAAATACATAAATATAATTTAACTTTGCTTAATTTAATTAATATGATTAACTGTTTGATTACTTTTGTACTTGCTTATAGACAGTAATAATCTCCAAATACATAAATATAATATAATTTAACTTTTTTTCTTTTTTACTTACTAATAGGCAGTAATAATCTACAAATACATAAATATTATTCAATTGTTTTCTTTTGTTTATTATATGATTTAACTTTATTATTTCTTATTTATTTATTTATAGTAAGTAATAATCTTCAACTACAGAAATATGATTTAACTTTTTTTATTTTTTTATAATATGATTTAACTTTATATTTTTTTTTTTACTTTTTATTTTTTAGTCATATTTACCTAATAATAGTTTTTTTTTATTACTAATTATAATTTTATAGAGGACAATCCTTATAAAAAAGTAGATTTTTTAAGTTAAGAAATTTCTGGACTAACTAAAATTGCCAAAATTTAGTTCCCCAAAAGAATAAAAAGGTACTTTAAAAAATACATATTTTCTATAAGTGGAATTATGAGTGAAAACCAAGGACATGTTTATTTTGAAGACTATGAAGTGTTTAAAATAACAAAAAATGAGATCTGAATAATAAAATTTATTCTAAAAAATAACAAATAAATAAATTAACAATAGTATTTTATTTGTTTAAATATTAAAAGAGAATAAACTATTATTAGAAAACCAAAAAATTCTGTTCCTTTTGATGATTTTTGTATTTTGTTTATGTTTTGATTTCATAATTAAAAACACCTGTGTAGTTGCATTATCTAGTGAATACAATAAACTTCAGAAAACAAAGACATTGATTGATTGTTTAATATCAAAAGCCACATTATTATAAGAATTAGGAAATTTTAGGGAAAAATTTGAAATATTAAAATATAAATGTTTTCATAATTTTTAATTCTTATTTCGCGATGAACATCATTTAAATATTTTATATTACAATGGAAAAATTATTAAAAAAAGCAATTAAAAGCTGAATAAATGTGGATTAAAGCATTGAAATGGTTTTATTAAATACTATATATATTTAAAATAAAAATTTAAAATAGTAAATCTACCATTTATTACATCATTTCTCTTTTAGGTTTCCTTTACAATCATTTATAAAAATTAAAATTTATTTCTATTTACAAAATTATTCTTTCTATTCATCTTTTATAAAATTAAAATTAATAGCTATCCATTCTATCTTTTAGTTCTTCATAAATGCTATCCAACTTTATCATAATTCTTTTTGTTTCAAAATTATCTTCCTCTTATTCCCCTTGCTCTTGCTGAAAGAAAAAAATAAACTAATCACCTAATAATTAATTAACTTTTTTATATTTAATTAAACATGTTTTTCTAAATTACTATATTTTTTTAAAACTATCAAAATACAATTATATATATGCAATTATTAATATTTTGTATAATAAATTAAATATAAAATATGAGTTGGGAATTATTAATCTAAAGTTTATTTACACTAATGACAAGAAAGATGAAAGAAATTTACAAAGAAAAAGAATTATTAAAGTATTTATAAGAAAAAATAGTGTTTTAAATACAAATTGTTAATTAAAATTATTTTGATTCTATATGTTTAAGTTTAAAATTTTTCTTTTTTCACTTTAATAAAAAAGTTTTGTCTAAACTAAAAAATATTATAATTATTCAAAAATAACTACTCTAATTATTTTAAGAAATTTGCTTTGTTTTTCAATAAATTTTAAGGATTTAATTGCAAAGCATAATTATAACTAAGAATTACAATAGTTTTTAAAAAATAACCTTATTAAAGCTTCATCTAGTCTATTTAATTTTTTTAATAATATTGCTTTGTGTATCCACAAATTGAGGTTTTCAGAATCCAATAGCAAAAGTTTGTTGAAACTAGGAAATCCTAGAATTAATTATTATTAACAAATAACCATTCTAAAGCTTCATCAAATCTATTTAATTCTTCCAAGCAATTTGCTTGTTCTCTTCATGCATAAGTAGATTCAGGATTTAATTGTAAAGCATTGTTATAACTAAGAAATATTAGAATTATTAAAAAATAACCATT
>CAXXVR010000006.1:0-17761 GCA_963675955.2 uncultured Desulfobacterium sp.
ACTCTCATAGGATTAGGAGTAGGATTATTTTTCTTTGGCATAATTTTATTTTGCGATCGTGCATTGATACTCCTAGGAAATGTTTGATAATTAATTAAAAATATTTATTTCAAAAAGATAGCATTTATGATAGGATTATACTTCATGGTTGGATTCCTAGGAACAATAAAATTTTTTATCCTAAAAAAGTATCAAAATTGGAATATGTTTATTTATTATTTTGCATTAGGAAAAATTAAAGGAACATGTTTCTACTTTGTAGGGTTTGTAGTCATTCTTGTTTTTAAATTCACTTTAATTGGATTTCTCTTACAATTATACGGGCTATTTTCTTTATTTAAATCTTTTTTTCCTCTCTTATTTGAGAGTCTCTGCTCAATCCCTATAATTGGCCCTTATTTTAGTTAACTTAAATCAAATAGAAAATTATATATTTAAATTTAGGAAATCTAAGTTTAATAAAAGGATCATCCAAGAAAAAATCAATGGAAAGTGTCTGATATTATCCCAAAAAATTTAAATTAATGCCCCCTTAAATTTATATAAAAACTTTAAATTATCAAATTTATTTTATTTTTTTTTGGGGTTTAATAAAATAAAATTTTGATTGATAGTTAAAATCAGAATCAAACAGAAACTCAATGGACTAATTTAGCAATTTCTTTTATAAAACCAATTATAAACTAATCAGTCTCGCTAACCTAACAGTAAACAAATTAATGAAACCTATAGCATAAACATGTATTATTTTTACAAAGATTTTTTAAACAATTATTAAAAAGCATACTCGGCCATAAAATCAATGATTGTACTTGATGAGGATAAGAGTGATACAACTTTTGAATAAATCAAATCAAAGTTCTTAAAAGGAGTTGAATACACAACAATTAAACCAATGACAAAATTAGGAAACTTCATGAATTAAGAATAAAAATTATTTGAATAATAGCTTGTGAAATTTGGGTTATTTTAAACGGATTTATATTTATATAAATAGAGTTGATTGCAATACCTGATGCTTTTCTTCAGAAAATATGGAAATTATAGAGAATATAATGAATATTATTAGTATTGAAACTTCAGAACTTTCAAAATTAAGTTCAATAAAGCGTTTCAAATATGCTTTAGCTTATACTATTATGCAGAAATTATGTAGAGTGGTAGTGCCTTAGCTTGTTTATGGGTCTGAGGAAGATATTAACAAGATAAATTTAGATAATCTCTTCACCCAATAACTAAATAATTCATAAATGATCATTGAAGAAGAAGTTAACCCCTAAGTAAAAAATATTAAAGAATAATTTGAATATTACTCAAAATTTGCACATGCTGTTTATGGTGACTTTTATAACAAAGTATGCAGTGGAGAATAAGTTACAACTTTTATTAAAAAGCGAAGCAATTCAGAATAATTTTTAGCACATTGCTAAATCCCCAAAGATTAATTGCTTTATACAAATTGGGAAGTCAAGAGTTTTCATCCAGCCTACTGTATAGCACTTGATGAGAAAAAGAAAAAGATTATCCTTTGTATGAGAGGAACACTTGATTTAACGGATTGCATAACTGATGCAGCTGGATAATATATTTGTGTGAAGCTGTATTTTAATGAAAAGGAAAAAAATTATGAAATTAAGCTTGGAAAGTAACTTCATGAAGGAAAAATCCCTTAATAATTGTAGAGATTTATTAATTATTATTTATTTTTTTAGATAGAAATATTTTGATTCTTATTAAGAATAAGAGGATGAATCTCCAACATTAAAAAAGGAAAATACAAAATTCGTATGTAAAGGTTTTGCACACTGTGGAATTTTCTTTGCTGCTTTGGATTTACATAAAGAAATCTCTCCAAAAGTAAAAAGAATTGTTTATTCCTTTAATTTTATTTTTAGTTGGAAGAATTATTTTAAAAATATTCACCTTCTGAATATTAATTTGTAATCACAGGACATTCACTTGGTGGGGGGATGACTTAATTACTCACTTTCCTTTATTTATTAAACCCACTCTAATGCTTTTTGGATCATCAATATAATAAAAATTAAGAAGTTTGTTTTATAATTTTTATTATTAACAATTTAAAGTTCTGGCTAAATAGTTATACGTTTGGATCACCTCCAGTTCTTTCTGAGGATTTCTAACATCTCTTTACAGGGATTTAATTTAATTTAATTCATTAAAATGATGTTGTACCAAGGATTTGTTTTGGGACAGTAAGAGATGTATTTTTTGCTCATTTGGCTATGTATTAGAATGAAGTAAATTTTATAATTAAATAAAGCTTATTATTCTTATTATATTAGTAAGAAGAACAATCAAAAATTGCTAGAAAATTATTAACTTATTAATTTCTCAAAATAAAAAAATTTGAAAATCTAACGTAATCTTAATAAGAAGAATACATGCATATATTTAAATTTTATCAAAATCTCAAATTAAATATAATGAAATCTAAAAAATTAATACCAATGGGACATTCTTTTGTTTTAAATAAAATGGAAACAACCTCAAAGAAAAAGGAGTTCTTATTTGAAGAAATTCTGGATCTCACTTATTTGAATAGTATTATTTTTTCAAAATCAATGCTAACACATCACTTTCCACATAAATATGAGAGTGGCTTACAAAATGTGGTAAGTTATAAAATTTAAGAAAATTGATTCAATGAAGAATAAATTCAAATAAAATTAAAATTTCATTAAAAATATAAATTTTATTTAAAAATATAATAATACTTTAATTGTCATTATTTTCATTCATTGCTACTGCTTTCTAATAAAATAAAAATAAAAAAATTATTTTTGGTTAACATTAATTATCACTGGGATTCAAATTGAAATTTTGTTTGAATTCTTTGATAAATTTTTATAAACTAAAAAACGTAAACAAACAAACCTTCATTAAATATTTTTGGCAAATTAGAAAAATAATTTTCACTCGATTCACAATTACAAAAATAAGTATCTATTTTAACTTTTTTCCTAAGTGTATCCTAATTTTTATTTTCCATTTAGATTTTTGATTATTGTTCTTATAGTTCATTTGAATTATTATGCTCTTTTAAACAGTTGTATCACTCATCAAATTTCCCATTAATATTGGATCTAAAAAACAATTTTAATATCTCTTAAAATAATAATTGATACAAAGAATTTTTAAATTATTGCTGCAATAATAAAGATTTTTCAATTAATTTGTTATTTTGCATTAATTCTAATTTTATCATATTTTCTAATCTTTCAACTTTGTTGGATAATTAATTTATCTAAAAAATTTTTATTTTATTTTGAGTGATGTATAAAATAATATTAACTTTTTCATTTTAACAATTCTAAAGTGTTTATTAAGATGATGTTTAGTTTGCTTAAGTTTATTTTTAAATTGCATGTAAACAATTTTTAAATTATCTTTGTTAGAGTTCATTATGATAAGGGCCACTTTCTAAAAAAAGTTTATGGCTGAATTCAAGGTGGTCTTCAATACTTTATTAAATAAATTAATAATATTCCATCTAATTTATAAATTTATTAACATAAAAAAAATTTCTTTTTTACTTTAGAAATAAATTCCTCAAGATTTATAAGATTGAAAAACTATGGAAGTAAACTTTCAATAAAATTATTGAGATTTTTAATTTCAATGCTCATTGTATTTCCATTTCACATAATTATTGAATGTTATTGTTTATCCTAAAATTCTTAATAATTCAAGAAAAGTAAGGAAACTTCTAATAAATTTTTTAAAACTATAAGAAACTTATCAAGTCTATCTTTCTTTTATTTTGAGTTATTTCTTTACTTTATTCCTTTTCTTTACGCTCTTTTTTTAAGTTTTCTCATTTTAAAATTTAGTTATAATGTTATGTTATTTAATTTAGTTTTGCGAGACTTTTTTTAAAAAAAATAAATTAATTAATTAATTATAAAATATAATATTAATATTTTTAATAAATTATTATTTTTAAACAATATTAAAACTTTATTTAGATGAAAAATTAAGGTTTTTGTCTTTTATTTTTTACAATTTCATATTATAGTTCTTTATTTTGGAATCAAGACATATCGTCCAGATAATGCTTCAAAGCTACCAAACAAAAAAAAGTAAGTTTCTTTAGCAATTTAATAAACTTTTTAAGAATTTACAAAATTAATTTTGAATTCAATGAACTCCTAAAACCCGAGATTTAAAAAAAAAAGCCTAAAGAATATTTGGTCAGTCTCCGGAAAATACATTTTTCCAAATTAAGATTTTTATAATGTTTTGGAAAAGACAAATCCATCTTTTTATATGATAGTTAGATTTCAATTGTTACAATAATTGCAAGGTAATAATGAAATTTGATGCTTCGGGGATAATACGAATTTTTAACTTGGAATAAGTCATCATATATTTGCTTCTTTGATAAAGTTTGAATTTAGAGGAAAAGAATCAAAAGGTTCCTTTGAATATGAGTAGATTTTATAAAAATTCCTGCTTTTTATAAATAAGTTCATGTGAAACACATTCATTGGCAATTAATAGTATAGAATAAATAATATATATAAATTACGTTATAGATAAGTTTTAACTTTATGGATGAGGCGATTCTGGGTACAAAATTTAAATATTCTTTTATAAAACAAAATGAAAGATGAAATGCATTATGCACAAGTGATTTAGAAGATTCAAATATCCCGACTCCAACAATAATTGATGAAAGATATTTTGTGTTTCTTTTTTAATTAATCAAAATTTAAAACAATTAGGACCACACTGAAAACAGAAGAAAGCAATAGCTCCGAGATTGGCTAAGTTGGATTTTAAGATATTGCTTGTTCGTAGCATTTTTCATTGATAGTTAGCTTATTAGTATTTTATATAATAATTTTGTATTATAGTTGTTTAATTCATAAATTTATTCGTTTGGTAAAGAATTTAGAGGTTAACAAAATTATTTTAATTCTTTTTTATTAAATATTCCATATTTTTAGGAAGATTAGGTCTTGGCCCAAACAAAAAAGTCACAAAATATCCTTAATTATTATCCTTTTCAGCTGTTAACAACTTTATTTAGTAATTCTCACATTAGCCAACAAAAATTAGAGGAATTTGCAGTTCAAATTATCATTGTCTTGCCTGGGATGCCGCTGGAAAGATCTACTCATGGTAAGATTAATTAACTATACATTTATTAAAAGAGGGGATGCACTTGAAGGAAAATTAGGTCATCCAACATATAATGGAACATTTACTTATTGGGAAAATTATCCACGCTTGGTTCTTTTTAATAAGTATATTATCAATATAAATTATTAGATTACAGCTCTAAACTCATATTGTGTGATACTTGGAGCCTGTAGTGATCGTACTAGCTTTTGCATTACTTCATGTGGGGAATTATTGACCTGGGGGCGTACGGCATTTGTTAGGGATACTAATTTATTTGAAAAAGCTTAATCTTAAATTAAATTCTATGAAGAAATGAAAGATGATTATAGTGTGACAAGTTGTATTGTAAATACGAAAGATGGAAAGTTTTTCTTCTTCAACTTTCAGTATTATTTTTAAGAACTTGGATTAATCTGAAGAATTAAAAGAATTTCATTAGTGTTGATCTGGTTAATACTAATTTATTATTAAATTATTTTTTGTTAAGGCTTTGGCGCGACCAAGAAAATTAGCAGCAAAGAAATCCAATGCAAATGAGGAATTTTATCCCTTTTTTATTAAAATCGTTTGTTCAAATAATCATAATGCAGCCATAGATTATTAAGGGAATCTTTATACATGGGGAATAAAGTAAATAAATTTTAAATTATATTTTTTAAGTTAGGAAAATTGCCTAGGATAAGAAAAAGTTTATGATTATAATTAACCAATGCTTGTGAACTAGCTTGTTGAAGGAAAAGTTATTGATATTTGTTGTGGAGATAAATTTTGTGTTGCGCTTTATTGTTAATCAAAGACGGATTAAATTTAATCAAAAAATCTCAAATTATTCAAATTTATCAATTATCGAAACATAAAAGAAAAAATTAATAAATGTAAAGGAATAAATAATATATGGATGATGCAAGATGAAGAAAACAATTTAGTAAAATTGATAACTTTGTTTTTTATGCTTTTTTTAAGATTAAAGAATAAAATAATAATGATAACGAATCCTCTAACTTCAATTAAATTTAAATTTTAGAAAAGTTTTATTTTTAAATCTATAAATAATAAATTTAAAAAAAAAGAAATGATAAAATTTATGACAAACTTGATGCAAACAAACTGCTTATATTCAATTTTTCTAAGCCTTCCCCTGAAATTTAATTAATAGATACTGAACAAGAATACTAAATTTTAAACCAACGATCAAAATTAAATTCTGATTCAAAATTGTTAAAAGTTTCTTAATTGGCTTTCGATCAAACAATTTTTAAAATTGAAACGAAGAAAAAAGAGACAGAGAAAAAAAAAGTAAGCCAAACTTTTGCCTCAGTAAAAGATCTTAGTTTATTTTATTTTATGAATGTAGGAAGTTATTATGACTCACAGATTTTTCAAGAAAAAAAAAACTGAGGATTACGAATTTACAGAAAGAACTTAATAAAAACCTAAACAAAGACCATAAAGCGTAAAAAATAAAGTTTGAAATACAATTTAAGGCATTTCCTTTGCATCGTAACTCTGAACCAAATCAAACTTTTCAAAGCATATAATAACAATAATTATCATCCCCACCTTTAAAGTCAAGCTTGTAAAAGTTTATAAAAGAGAGTTAAGAACCTAATTAATAAAAAAAGCCTTTTATTTATTCTAATTTTTTAATCAAACCAAAATTTGAATTTAATGAAAAATAATACTAAAAAAAGTTTCTGAAAGTTAAATTAAATTCGCAATAGAGAAATATTGCAATCTAGTAGGCAAAAGAAAGAAGATAGTAGAAAAACAAAGAGTAGTTTCTATTTGTCTAACTTATTTAATCATAGTGAGAAATAGATTAAGGAATAATGGATTATTAAAACAGATCATATGAAAAAACTAAAGGATACAATGATGAATTCAGAAACAAGGGTTTGTTCTCTGTTATTAAGAGAGTTAAATATTGAAATCATTTTAAAAATGCTAAATTCCATTATTACTAAATGTTATTTATCTTTTTATTTTATATTATATAGCTCACTAACAGTCTTTTTCTAAAATCAAAGAAAGAAAATCAACTAGGGTAATTTAAAAAGCATGGATTCGCCATTCAGTTTTTTTATATATAAAATTTTTTAATTTCAATAAGGTATCAACGAAATTTAAATGACTAAAACCCTCTCATATCACATCATTAAAGTTTATAATTTTAATGTTTTCGAAAACTTATTTTGTAGAATTATATTTCACAGACTGAAAATGAGAATACTTGAAAAGAAAAAAAAATCAGCAAATAGTTAAATTATTGCAATGTTTTTGTCACAAAAGATTAAATAATAAATTATAAGAAAATTTGTTATCATGAGACAAAAAATCATTTAGTTTATTTTTTAGATTGAAATTTATTTATGAATTTCTTAGAATCTAAAGGTTTTTTGTATGGAGTCATCTTTTATTTGATTTATGAATAAAATAATTGACAAGAAATTGGGACTTACAATTATTATCAGTATTTTATTATTTGTGTTAAGTCGTTTTTAGATCATAAGGATTAATAAAAACTCTGAAAAAAACTATGTAGAAAGATCAGTTTAGAGTTAAGTTTTTAAAAAATACAAAGAAAAAGAAAGCAATAAAATTTAAAAAGCTTTTGCAAGTGGGCATTTCCCAGAATACAGATAATTCAAGGACTTTTATTTTGAAAAGAAGTAAGAAAACGAATCACAATTACTCAAAGTTATCTTAAAGTACTTATAATAACCCTTATTTTTAGCATTCAAAAACATCAGTTGCAAGGCATTAAACAGATAATCATAAACTAAATAGCCAAACTTGTTACAAAAATAAAAATTGTTATTGTAATTTTTTTGTTTTGAAGATGGTTCAATTCGAGATGTCTCCAAAATAAAGTAAGCATATGTAGCATCATTGCTAGAAGATCCTGAATTTGATATTAGTCTGCACAATTTTTGGTTAAATGATTTTACAAAAAAGGATTATTCAAAATATTTTGAATAAGTTAGTTTACTTCCTTATTCTCAAAATTGTTAATTATTTTTATAATGCTAAATTTATTTTATAGATGAGGATTTTTCAATGCCAATCTCATTAAATATTAACTTTGATAATAAAAAATTATTGCATTAGTTATAAAAAGAATTAATCGAGATTGAAAGGAGTTTGAAAATCAAAATAATAATTGAATGGATACATGAAGAATAAATAAAGTTTGTTTAACAACTAAAAGGGGTATGTATATTTTGTTAAATTTAATATTAGTATTAAATTGCAATGATATCTTTTATTAATGAGAACAAAGCAGAAATCAATTTAGTAAGAGCAAAACTCATGTTGTAAACACCGACAAAAGATTTAAAAATTTTGAATGAATATGAGATATGGCAAAGTAATTCAAAAAAGAATAAAAAGAAAATTAATAATACAAATGAAATTGGAAATTTTGAAAAAAAGTTCAATTTCATAAAATGTTTAAAAAAAAAATATTTTTAAGATATATAACTGAAAGAGATCATTTGCCTTTTCCTTTTCTTATAACTTAAATTGCATAAGCGCTACCAGATGTGCCTTAAAAACCGCATTTTATTTTCACTTTTACTTAAGCGTATAATTATAGTATTTGATATAATTTTTTTAAAGAGAATTCAAAAAAAAATTAAATTTATATTATCAAAAATTTAAAGAACTTTATGAAAAGGTTCTTAAAGAATTCAGGAGTGCTAATTTTAAATAACAACTTTTAGCCAAATAAAATTATTGAAAATTTTACTTTTTTTATTATTTTAAATAAGAAATAAATTTAATGGAAATTATAGAAATTGATATGAAATTTATTAAATTTTAAAAATTATTTTGTAACAATTATATATTTTTTAAAATTTTTTTGTTTTTTTAAAAAATTAAAATAATTTCAAATTTTATTAATTTTATTTATTTATTTATTTATGAGCGGGGAAATCAGTAATAAATGTTTATATTAACATTCCATTTTTTGACAATTTTATTTGATTAGTTTGAAATTTTCTAGTTTAAGTTATGAAGCATTAATCTCTATGAAAATTGGCAGAATTTCTCTTAGAACTCAAATACTGAATGCTTACATATTCTTTATCAGATCGCTGTTGTTGGAATCCAAATTTGGTGAATAAAAATTAAAGCAAAGTAAGGATAATTCCTGATTATTTTACAATTCTTGACTTCGGAAATAATTGCTCAAGAGATTTTGCTTCCATATCGAAATTAATTGTATAAAATTCACGAAAATAATGTATTTTTATAATAAACTTTAAACTTAAAATTACGAGTATTTTATATTTTATCTGATTGCGATTTATTTTTACCAACTTCTTCAAAAATATTCAGCAATTCACAATTTAAATTGCGATGTAGATCTAATTGAAAGCATATTTATATCATCCAATTATAAATTAAGAAAAAAATAAAAGTTGTTCTTTAGATTATTTTCCTGACGATTACTTTTGAAGTGTTCGTTAAGTTTTAGAATATTATTTTGTTGAAATTTATAAATTACATTTACTAATAAATGAAATCGTAATTAAATCGATTAATTTAATTTAAAATTGTTGTGCTTTAATTTAAAATTGTTGTGCTTCAATTTTTTCTTTCATTTTCTTAGGACTTGAAAAACTTCTAAAGCATCCAATTCAAATTTCTTCCAATTTTCACCCATTATCATACCACTTTATTATATTCAATATATATAATATGAAAATAACTTAGCAACTTTTCCTGGACAACTAACAGTTGTAATTTTGGTCAGTTCATGCAATAACCGTATTCCCTTTGCATCCTTAGCTTCTTCTCCTACTTTGTTTAACTCCCCGGCCAAGTCAACTTTTTGATAGTACCCTTAAAACATTAAAACAAAATTGTGAATAAACCATTATTAGTTGGTAGTTATGACTTAAGAAAAATAATTTATTAAATACAAAAATGAGTAATAAAAAATAAAATATGAAATTGTTACTCCCTAATAATAAGTATTGAAATCAGATAAAAAATGAGTAATAAAAAATAAAATATGAAATTGTTACTCCCTAATAATAAGTATTGCAATCAGATAAAAAATAAAAAATATATGAAATTGTTACAAGCTAATAATAAGTATTGAAATCAGATAAAAAATGAGTAATAAAAAATAAAATATGAAATTGTTACTCCCTAATAATAAGTATTGAAATCAGATAAAAAATGAGTAATAAAAAATAAAATATGAAATTGTTACAAGCTAATAATAAGTATTGAAATCAGATAAAAAATGAGTAATAAAAAATAAAATATGAAATTGTTACGCACTAATAATAAGTATTGAAATCAGATAAAAAATGAGTAATAAAAAATAAAATATGAAATTGTTACAAGCTAATAATAAGTATTGAAATCAGATAAAAAATGAGTAATAAAAAATAAAATATGAAATTGTTACTCCCTAATAATAAGTATTGAAATCAGATAAAAAATGAGTAATAAAAAATAAAATATGAAATTGTTACGTACTAATAATAAGTATTGAAATCAGATAAAAAATGAGTAATAAAAAATAAAATATGAAATTGTTACGTACTAATAATAAGTATTGAAATCAGATAAAAAATGAGTAATAAAAAATAAAATATGAAATTGTTACGTACTAATAATAAGTATAGTATTGAAATCAGATAAAAAATGAGTAATAAAAAATAAAATATGAAATTGTTACTCCCTAATAATTAGTATTGAAATCAGATAAAAAATGAATAATAAAAAATAAAATATGAAATTGTTACTAATAATAAGTATTGAAATCAGATAAAAAATGAGTAATAAAAAATAAAAAAAATATAAAATTGTTACGGACTAATAATAAGTATTGAAATCAGATAAAAAATGAGTAATAAAAAATAAAATATGAAATTGTTACTCCCTAATAATAAGTATTGAAATCAGATAAAAAATAAGTAATAAAAAATAAAATATGAGTAATAAAAATATGAAATTATTATATATAGATATTAAAATAAAAATTTATAAATAATAAGAATATATTAAAAAACTCCAAAACAAGGGCCATAATCTGAACAATAAATAGCTTTATATTTCAGTATGCACTTCCATTAATGAAGAATGAACCTAATTAAACAATTATATAATTTAAGGAACTATTTTTCTTTCATTTCTATTTTGAATAACCAGCTGCATTAATTATTTAGATCATTTTTAAAGTCACCAATAGACTCCCATTCGGACACAGCCATTCCTCCAAATAAACAATGAGGTTCTTCCTTACTATGCATTATTACTAATGTGGATCCTACAATATCTTAATATTGTAATATTAAATACCTTTATTCCCACATTCTTAATAAAATTGTTTTGCATCTAATTCTAATATACTAGAAAAAAATCCTGGTTTTTAATAATGGATTGGATTCAAAGAAATGTTTATATCATCAAATAATGAAATCATAATGCTCTATTGAATTGGAGTGTTAACAAGTTTAGAATTAAAAATAAGTTTATTAGAAAGCAATTCTAATGCATATATAATTTATTTACAACAAAACACTTTACCTTTATTGATTTGTTGGTTAAGTTTAAATAGAATATTATTTTATAATTGTTTCTTAGGATGATAGGATTTACTTTAGATCATCAATTTCTTGAGAAAATTTTGCTATTTATTGTTCTTAAATACTAATGAGATCTTGTTTTTATTGAATAATGTTTTTAAAATTTATCTCAGAAGCAACTTAATACAAAAAATAAAATTAAATAAATAAAATGATACTTTAAAATTATTGGATTTACTTCAGATCATTAATTTCACAGCAAAATGCTATTTATTGAAAATTTTGCTATTTATTGTTCTTAAATACTAATGAGATCTTGTTTTTATTGAATAATGTTTTTAAAATTTATCTCAGAAGCAGCTTAATACAAAAAGTAAAATTGAATAAATAAAATTATACTTTAAAATACAATTAGCTAAGAAATTAACGTTTCCAAATTTTTTTCTTCAATTCCTTCAAGAGTAAATGATTTCGCCATTATTAAGTTTTAGCAAATTTCTATTGAACTAATTCTATCTTCTGGTTTATAGCTAATCATTTTGAAAATCATGTCCACCAAAATTGTTTTTTGTTAAAATTCCGGAACTCGTAACAGAATCTTTTTTAAATTTTATAGTTCTTAATTAAAATTGTTTTCTGAATTTCTAATCATATACTGTAATTTAATCAAAGCAAATAACCTCGCCTATTTTAATTAAAAAAGTGCTTGTTGTCCTAAAAGTAATTCCAATGCAATAATTCCGAGAGAATAAATATCTGCTTATTATGGACTATATCTCCCATGGGTCGTTGATTAATAAATTTACCATAATTCTGGGGATAAATATGGGGGTGTTCCTCTTAACGCTAGTATAAATTAGGAACTATAAAAAGTTACTAAGAGTTTTATAATTGATTTCAATCTAGAATCCTAATGCTCGGCTTTCACCGAAATCAGTAAGGTAATATATAAGTTTTTAATTTCTAGGATTGACCATTATATTAGCAGGCTTTAAATCACCATGATAACAACCGTTTACATGCATACATATAAGAGCAGCACTTATTTAACTTAAAAATTCAATAACTTCCTTTGGTGATAAAGAAGGCATCCTTCTTAAATAATTTAGCAAATCCATTGAACACTCTTGGATGAATATAGCATAGCCCTCATAAGTTGTCTTTAAAGTTCCAAAGGTAATTCTAATAGAAATTATCCATAAATTCAATATTAAAAATTACTCAATAAAAAGTTTTTTCATTCCATAATACTCGATAATCCCAGGACAATTAAGAGTAAATTTCCTTATTTCTTCAAGTATTTTACTTTCTCTTTCTGCATCTTATTAATTTTTAAAGCATTTCACAGCCACTTGATGATTATTAAGTCTGCACCGATATACTTCACCATTCGCTCCACTTCCTAAGAAATCTCCTTAGTTCAGCTAAAGTTGAGTCAATTACGCAATTTCATTCACTATTTCTTGAGTTTGCATCTTGAAAATTGTTTTTTTATATTTTATTGTTATATATTAAAAGCTTTATTGTTTTATATAATAGCAATTGAAAATAAATGATAAACTTTTTTGCTATTTTTTTAATTTTATTATACCAAAAATTTTTTAATTGGTTGATATGAAAGAAGAATAATATTCTAAATTTGGCAAACAATTAACATATTTTGCTTAGGCTGCATCCCATATATAAGTTTAAGAGTAAATATATTAAATCAAAAATTGCATTTACTTTCTTTATCACTTTTCCGCTTCAAATAGCATATAATTAAATAATTATGCAAGCACTGTATTTCTATATTTCTTTCTCTCCTTATATTATTTGGAATTATTTTCTTTTTTTAATAACTGTTATTTAGTAGTTTCTGTTATAATAGTTTCCTTTTGAATTTACAATTTTAAGCTAAAATGTATCCTAATTTTAAAAATTAAATAATTATAAAATAAAAATAAACTATTACGAATAAAACCCATTTTAAAAGAAGATGAAAACTCAAGAAATCGTGAATGAAATTGCTAAATTGACTAAACTTTAACTGAAATAAGGTAATTTCATAGGAAGCCAAGCAAATGCTTCAATATATCGGTGCAAACTTAATAATCACTAAGTCACTGCCAAATGTTTTAAAAATTAAGAACATGCAAAAAGATAACATTCTATATTTGAAGAAATTAGAAAATGTACTCTTAACTGTCCTGGAATTATCGAATATTATGGAATGAAAAAAATTTATATTGAGTAATTTTCAATGAATAGACTGTTAATTTGTTTAGAATTGTTGGAACTTTAAAGACAGCTTATGAGGGTTACGTTATATTTTTACAAGAGTATCAAACTGATTTATCCAATTATGTCAGAGTGTAATCTTTATCACCAAAGGAAGTTTGTATATTTTTAAGTTAAATAAGTGTTGCTCTTGCCTGCATGCATGGAAACTGTTGCTTTCATGATGACTTGAAGCCTAGTAATATTGTGGTAAACCAAAAAAATTAAAAACTAATATATTACTTGACCGATTTCAGCGAAGATAGAACATTAAATTATTAGACTATTAGTAATTCATAATTCTTTCATTATATACATAGAATTAAAAGGGAAGCCAAGTTATTTCTCTCCAGAATTATGTGAAATTTATATTTCAAGAATTATTGTATTGGAATTACTTCTTGGGTAGCAATCATTATTTTAATTAAATTTGGCTCGGTTATTTAGTTTTATATTTATTTAATGCATCCTTAGTAATTCAGAAGAGAATTTTAATTTTGAACTTAATAATTTAAAAAATAAAGTATTATTAATTCCTGAATTTTCGAAACAAAAGAGTTTCGTTGAAATGATTTTCAAAATGATTAGCCATAAACCGCAAGAAAAGATCAATGCAATATAAATTTGCCAAAACTTAATAATGGCTAAATCATTTAGTCTTGAAGGGATTGAAGAAAAGAATTTGGAAACGTTAATCTCTTAGCTCATTGTCTTTTCAAGTATCATTTTATATTATTCAATTTAATTTTTGTATTAAAAAGCTGTTTCTGAGATAAATTTAAAGAAAATTATTCAAGAAAAGGAAGAGATCATTAAGATTTAGGAATAATAAATAGCAGCATTTTCCCGTGAAGTTGATCTAGAGAAAATTTAGTTATCCTAAAAAACAATTATAAACGAATTACAAACAACTGGTTCCAATTAAATTAATAACAATTATTTTTTTATTAGATTTATTTGTTAATAAACTTATTTTTAATTCTCAGCTTGTAAATACTCCAATTTAATAAAACATTATAATATCCTTATTCGATGATATTAACATCTCTTTAAATTAAATTCATTGCTAAATTGGATTTTAAAAGTTCTTAATTTTTATTATTTTTAAATTAATTTAGGCTTGATATAAAAAAGTTTCATAAAGAATGCGATAAGAAAGGTAGTTAACACTATATAATATTAGAATATTGAAGGATCTACATTGGTAATAATGAATTCTAATGAAGAACCTAATTGCTTCTTTGGAGGAATGGCTGCACCTCAATGGGAGTCTGATAAGAAAGGTTAATGGGTAAGTGATGCAGCTGATTAATGCAGTTGGTTATTCAAAATGGAGATGAAAGAATCATAGTTCTTAAAACTATTATATTATTTTAATTAGGGCTATTATTCACAAATGAAAATGCATAGATAAAGATTCTGCAATTTTTTGTTATGAAAGTATTTTATTAATTCTTTTGATATAACGAAAAGATTATGGACCTGATTTTGGAGTTTTATTAATTTATCATTAGATTATATTTTTATGAATTAGTACGTCACAATTTCATATTTTATTTTTTTTTAATAATGTAATTAGGCAGTAATTTTTAAAGTTTGATAGATTTAATTACTTTATGTTAGGATGTTACAATTTTATATTTGTTTTATCTAATATCAATATTTTATTTTAGGCAGTAAATATTTCATATTTTTTTTTATATGTTTCAATAGTATGTAATATTTAATTTTTTTACTAATTTTAATTTTTTATATTAGCTTGTAAAATTTCTCTTGTTTGTTTTTATTTTAATATATTTTATTAGTATGTAAAATACAAATTATATCTGATTTAAATACTTTATTTATATTAGCCAGTAACTATTTTATATTAATTGATTATTAATTTGTATCTAATTTACATCTTTATCTTAGCATGTTTCATTTTTTATGACTAATTTTTTTTGATTTCATTCTTATCTTAGTATGTAAACAATTTGATATTTATTATTATTTTTTATTTGATTTAATTATATTAGACAGTAATAATTTAAAATTTTATTATTTTTGCTAAATTTTTCTTTGATTTTAATACTTTATATTAGGGAGTATTTTTTTTACTAATTGTATCTAATTTGAATACTTTATGTAGGGAGTGACAAATTATATTTTTTATTATTCATTTTTCTCAAATTATTTATTAGATAGTTTTTCATTACTTATCTTTTTCGATAATTTCAATTGATATTTAGGGAGTCTTTATTTTATATTAATTTTGTATTATTAATTTTTTTTTAATATTAGGGAGTAACGATTTAATATTTATATTCTGATTTTATCTTATTTTGAATTTATTAGGCAGTAATTATTTTTCTTTGATATTTTATTCTTCATTATTTTTATTCATTTTATTAAACTAGTCAAGTCTTCCTACTAATAACAGTTTAATCTCATAATTTTAATTTAATATTTAAGAATACTATTAAAAAATAGACTTGACTGAAGAGTTAAGACAATTAAGCAAAATAGGAGAAATGAAAGATAATTAAAGAAAAGGAATTATGTTACTGTATGAGATAATTAAAATGATAATCATTGATTGTCCAGGGCAAGTAGCTAGGTTCTATTTGTTTAATATTTTATTTAATTTAATGAAGTGGAAAGATAATGGGTGTTGATAAGAAATAATTTAAATTAAATACTTTAGAAGTATTCCAAATTATAAGAAAATGAAAGAGAACACAACATAAATTCCATTATAAAATTAGAATACAATTTAAATTAATAATTATTTAATATTTTAAAAATACTATTAAAAGTCGTTTAATATTTTATTTACTTTATAATAAAGTGGAAAGAGTGTAAATAAGAAAGAATTTAAATTGAATACTTTAGAAGTATTCCAAATACACAGTATAAATCAATTTAGCAATTTTAAATAACAACTTTTAGCAATAAATTCATCAAAGAAGTTATTATTTGTTCCAATATGTAAAAATGAACTCATTTTTTAAAACCCTGATAAAGTATTTTGTTTTTCTGGTAACTTGGGTATCATCATTCCCTTAATTGCTAATAATTAGTAAAATACAAACTTAATATTGATCTTAATCTAGTAGGTATTAATAAAATCATTAGAAATCCTTAAATCTTCTTTCAACACAAGCTGGTTCATTTTTTTAAGAAAATTCTGTTGAGATTACAAATGTTACAAACGGTAATTGCAATTCAATTAATGATTAGCTTTGAATCTAATATTTTTAAATTGAAATTTTCAAAATTGTATTCTTTATCAATGAAGGAAATTATTTGTAAAATAGTGCACTTTTTAAATTATTTTGAGAAAAAGCGTCTTGCATTTCATTTGGACCAAAAGAAAAATTTGAATTAGGTTATACACTTTATTCTTACTATTAATTATTTTCTTTAGAATTATGCAATGATAGATCCTTTAGATCATTTATCATGCTTTCAAAATTAAATCTACTTGTCATTAATGCATTCTTGGAATTTGATTTCTTTATAGAATCTGGAGCTGGGGTTATATAATCATTTTTTTCATTGCATAAAATATGTTCTTCTAATTAAGGAGAACTTTATTCACTGTTTGGACCTTTTAAAATATTACTCATAATAATAATGACATGAAATATCTATATCTTATTTCTCTTTAACCTTTTCTGCTGCATCTGATAATAATTCATAAAATTAATTTTTTGATAAAAATTCTTCTTAATATTTATTAAAAATGGCTTCTCAGATCTTGAAATTAATTACTAACAAAAAAAATAACATTTTAAGCAAATTCATAATTAGTATTAAAT
>CAXXVR010000007.1:0-1016889 GCA_963675955.2 uncultured Desulfobacterium sp.
ATTATTATAAGAGAATAAAATTAACTCGTAACATTAATTTTTGTCTTTCTGAAACATTTACTGAACTTAGGTCCTTGTATGCAATTTTGAATGAATTATAAGTTTCTTAAAAATTTGGGGAAAAAAATAGTAATTAATCAATCATATTTGTCCTAATAAAAGATTAAAATTCTTAAATAAATAGTTTCAACAAAAGATAAGTGTATTTGATAAAATTAATTATGAAAAAAATCTGATTGATTATGAGGAACAAACTTCGAAAAAATATTTAAATTTTCTATTTAGAAAATAGAAAGTAAATAATTGTACTAATTCCAGAGAAATATTGTAAAGTGTTTTTATGAGTTTAAAAAAAGATCCATGCTTTAGACTAGCAAGAGTATACCAAAAAATCAAAATTAAAAAAGCGATTATGTTTATTTAAATATTTGCTTCAAGTGAGTCATCCTTATTAATAAATAATGAAAAGCAAAGCAAAAAAGAAGAGCTTAATAAGCAGTACTAATATTCAATAAATTGTTTCCTAAAGATAAATTATTTTAACTATTTCATATTAAACCTAATATTAATTTTAAGTCATACAATTATATTTATCAAATGAAATAAAAACAATAAAATAAGTCACTTAAAACTCAAAAACTCAAATAATTTTGCAATAGCATGATTCAACTTCTTAAATGCCCTTCTTGTTAAATTTTTTCCAATTTTCAATTTCAAATTCTTCAGTGAGGATAGGCGCAAAACAAATTTTATGTTTTTTATTCCCTTTGATTATTTTATTTCCAAATTTATCTTTTCGTTATCGAGAATTCTAAAATTCATTTTAATAAATGAAAAACACAAAAAATACTTTTTTTTTACTTTCTTTTTTCTGCTTGGGTTAGAAATTGATTTAATTTAAATATCTGTTTATAGATTCTCTTCAAAATTGAACTATTAGTTAGATAATGGAGGGCATTTTGTTGATTAATGACTTCATGTTGTCGCTGTGATTGGACTTTAGTCTTCCATAAGAAACTATTTTAGATCTTCTGTCAGAGCTTTATCTGTTATAATACAATTTTGGCAAGTAGGAGAAAGCAAAGGCTTGGCAGGTGTATTTATAATTAAATGAAATTATTTCACGATTTTTTTTTGCATTACTTTTTTCAAGTTTTAAATTAAAAATAAATTTTTTTAGAATTGTTATAAAAAGAAGATAACTAAGAAATATTGATTGAGAATCAGAAAATTTAAAATTTTGTTTTAAAAAAAAGTGTTATTTGCTGGGCTCAAATATGATTATAATAATTAATATCCCTAATGAAAAACTATTAAAAAATAGTTCCTAAATTTAATTAAAATTATTTTTTATTTTTAGTAAATAGAAAAAAATTTTAAATAAAAAATTTGTATTTAATTAATTTGTTATGAGTACTAATGAAAACCTAATATTAGAAAAGCCTTAAACTACGATTTAGTCTGAAATGCTAGAAATAACTTAATAATACATTGAAAAACGACTATCAATTACTTAATAATTTGTAGAGTAAATATAAACAATTTTACAAAAAGTATCAGATTTAGAATAAAAAATTTTGAAAAATTAAGAAATTGAAGATATGCGTGCAAGTAACTTACTTGAAGCTAAGGGGGCAAGTGAAAATGTGGCTCAATAATTTTACTCATTCTGTTAAAAACAATTTACACCATTAAATTCTTAGATGGTTGAATGAATGATTGAATAAAATTTTAAATATGTTTATTTGATTAAATTTACTAATTTAAGAGTTAAGACTTTCATTTTTTTTATTTTTTGACAGCTTTTTTAATCTCTAATTTTTTTTTTTCTTCGAATTAGCAATGAAGTATTCCTTGCTTGATTGCATAGCGATTTTCATTAAGTAATTCGTTGTTAACAAAATTTGCTAAATTAGTGTTTATTGTTGCTATTTTGATGAAGGATTCAATCTTTCCAAATTCAATTGAGCTCTCTAAAATCCCATTTGGATTATTCTAAAATTCATCAGGCAGTTTCTTTTAACCTTGAAGTTCAATTTAACGAAATGAATTATCCTTAGAGTTGGAAGTTTTAACAACAATTTTATTTGATAGTTTTCCGAGTTCACATAAAAGATGATATTAATTTGATTGATTTAAAACTAAATAACAAGGAAAGCATCTTTAAAATTTAAAAAAATAAAATATAAACTCATTTTTTGATGGCTACTAAATCTTATTTCCACAAAAATCATATTTCATTGGAATGAATTCGTAATTTAATTGGTTTACATTCTATACTTTTGATTATAAGATTATTTTACTACTTTTTTATTAAAAAAATAATTCTTTTTTTTCAATAATATCAAAATCTAATATAAAAATAATTTATTAACAAAATAAGTTTCTTACCTAAATATTAATGAATATTTTCAGTTAGATAATTTATAAAGTTTTCAATTAAGGAGATAGGTTTAAAATCTTTTGCGCCTTATATTGCTTCTTTCACATAAGTGAGAGTTTTTCCATTAAATTCCTAGAGAATAATATAATTTTAAAGAAAGAGACTTCCCCAGCCAAAGTATTTTCTTAAGCATAAATCAAATGAATTAAATGGCTTTATAAGTTATCAGAATACTTTTTATCTTCAAAAATATAGTTATTGCTGGCATGGCTTTTTGGTACAACTTAAAATGAGGATTCAATATCAATTTTAATTTTTTATAGAACATCTTCGACACTGATTAAATTAAAGTAATTATGAATCACAAAAATTGTTTTATTTTTGTGATTTTAAATCACTTATTGAATGAGAATTTGGTCTTGAAAAGTCATTGTTCCAACAACAATTATAATAATTTAGCATATTTCTAATAGGTAGCTCTTTTATTTTAATAATTTAAAATTAATTATACCTGAGTAAAAGCTGATATTGCTAGTGAATCTAAAACCATTTTTATTTTTTATTTTTAAAGTTCTCTATTATCTTTTGTTTTTTCTATATAAATAAATAATTTATTAAACATTATTACCAGCTAGATTTTCTTCTTCAGTACTTTTATTAAAATACTGAACTCCAGAAGCAAATCCCATAATGTCAATCCCATGATGAAATTCAGCCTTGGCCGTTGTTGTTTCATTAATCATTATGTCAGAATTTGAAAAATGTTTTGAAAAAACAGAAATTCCTTTACTTTTAAGTTTTTCAGGATTTATTACTTTGTCAAATAACTTAAAAAACATTTTAGTAATTAGAAAATAAACTTTCGCTAGAATATGTGTCTTTCCTACTTATCCATTAGCAATTATCCCTATAAATGTATAAAAAAATGAAAAAATTTACCTAATGCAAGTGCATGCTTACTAAAAGTGTCTATCATATCTTTTTCCCCTTGATATTTTTTAGTATTTCATCCAAAATTTATTCCTTGAAGATAATTGATTAAATACTGTAAAATTACCTTCTTGCATATTTTTAAATGAAGATAATTCAAATTCAAGATCATATTGAGAATCTTCATCCATTATTTCTGGTTTTTTGTCTTAGCACAGTTTTAATTAATCATTTAACTAAATATTTTTTGTTTTTTCAGCTTCGAGTTGTTTCTGTAATTTGGTTGCTTTTTTATCTAGCTCTACTTTTTCTTCTAATTCTGGCGAAAATATTTCATTTTTTTCTTTGACCAAAGTGGAGTTTTTTTGTTTTTTTACTTCAAGGCTGCAGGTTTTTTCCGTTATTTCTTCTTCCCTTTTTTTAATTAAATCGTTTAGTTCCTTAAAACGTTATTCCTCGTATAGAAAATTCATCACTCTCTTTTTTTGGATTTATTTTTTAAAATAAAATTTCTTGTTTTAGATAAAATAGAATTTAAAACTTAAATTTCAAAATAAATTTAATATTAAAATAAATCAAATATTATCTTCTAAAATAATTTCATTTAATGATTCATCAATATTTTTATTTTTTTCATTTAAAATCAAACTATTTTGAATTTCTTAGATTTACACATTTTCTACAATGAATTTATAAATTAGTAACTAAATTATACCTTAAATCTAAATATGCTTTTGCTTTTCATTTATATTTACTAAAATTAAGTCCTAAGGAATATTTGGTTCCATAAAACCATAAAAACTTAAACTCTATTAATTATTATTTAAATTATTATTTTCTTTTGATTCATTAGGGACAGTTTTTAGCCTCTCAAGTTTCCTTTTATTACCCACTTGCAAAAAATCTTATTCATTTTCTTTATTAACAGATATAATTTTTGAATCTTATCGTTAAGGGTTTGGGTTTCGCCATGATAAATAGTGATTAACTTTACCTAAGATTCTATTTTATGGTTATAAATTTAAGGTTAATGAGCTTCGTTCAATTAAAGGCGGGTCTTCAAATTCAATAACACGCTTGAAAAAGTTTTTTCATGATCTTGAAAGATTTATTAACAATAGTTGAAATATTTTTTAACTCACGGGGATCGATCACAGGATCTCTAAATTTAGCTTTATCTTAACAAAACAATAATATTTATTAATCCTTACTTCTTAATGTCCTCTTATAATAATTTTCTACAAGCTCAATTGTTATCTATTTTTCTAAATTTCTTAAAATTATTGGATAATTTCGAAAGGGTAATTCTAATTTGTCAGCCATATTCCTATAAACTTCTTCATGTTTTGGCTTTAAATAGGTTTATTGCTGAACATACAATGCTATTAAGTATTCGCCTTATATTATAGCCCAGTCCAAGCAATTTAAAGCTAAATTTTTTTTAAAAAATAAAGTGTTTACATTCTGGAGATTCATAGTCTATATTTGGTATTTTTTCTAAATAATACTCAACTAAAGCTAAATGTCCTCGTCTACATGCTACTATTAGAGGCGTCAGTCTATTTGTTCCAGGGTGATCAAAATCAGCTCCAAGCTTCAGAATATTTAAAATAAATTTATTTTTATATTTAAGACTTTAATTAATCTTTCAACCATCATTTAATTTCCCCGTCAAGTAGCTCGTTATAATGGAGTTGTTTTACCTAAACATTAAATTGACAATTAAGAAAGAAACAATCAGTTGTCATAGGTTCGTTGCACCATTTAGGCTTTTTCTATTTTAATTAATATTGTTATACTTATAAGAATACTTGTAGAATAAATGCTACTAATTCTTAATTTCCTTCTTCAATTGCAGAATAAAGGCATTCCTTTCTTACTTTATTTCCCATACTACTAATTTTATTTTAGGTTAAAAAAATTTGTTTGAATTTATCAGTTGTAATTTGAAAATAAATAGTTTTTATATAAGAAACAAAATTCTTTCATAAATACTTTGTTCATGCAATGTTTTCTTTATTTCCAGATTAATGGGAAAAGTTAGTTGCATTTGCAGGTCTTTCATTTCTCTATATTGAAATAAAATTTGAAATAGAGGGGTTTGTATTATTATTTGCATTTTTCTCATATGGACTATAGAATAACCTATTTTAAATTGGTCCATACTTGCACCGCAATGGATAATATATACTTTTATTTTGGCAAAAAATTTTTTGATTTGATTTTGGTTTTTCATTGGATTCTCTAAAGTAATTGTATGAAAAAATAAATTAATTAACTAATTTCCAAACTTTCTATCATTAAATAATGATTCGGATAATTTTTATAATTTACTATTCTCATCTATATTTTAGAGATTCTAGTCTATTTATTGTTTCTCGCAAATTGTTCTTGAAGATTTTTGTTTAATATTTGGAACTTTGTTTTCTATTTTTTTAATTTTGACTTCAACTTATTAAATTTTTTCTAGAAATGATTCACAGAACGTCGCGTATTACTCTATCAAATCACTCAAGCTTTTTAATGATTTGGTTTCCTCAATAACTTAGTCTACCTATTTTTAAGCGTTTTACAGTTTTACATTATTAATTCTTAATTATTCATAATTTAAATTTTTGTAATATTCCAATTATTCTGCATGCTAAGCATTTATTTCTACTAAATTTGTATTTTAAATTATAAGTTAAGTATTTGTATTTTTCAAAGAGTTAATACATTATTCTACTTACTTTGATTTGTAATTTTCCTCAATTGATGACTCTTATTTTCGCAAAATATCTATTTAATTTTATTAAAGCATAATCTTTTAGGTTAATTTTTTTATTTCTTATTCATACATAATTTCCTATAGTTTTGAATCTTATTCAAGCTTATTTTCAACTTCTTTTTATTTTTAAAGCATATTTTCCAATACTTTATTGGATTCATTTTTAGATTGTCTATAAATATCTTTTAATTATTCCAAATTGATCTCCAATAAAGTCTCTTTTTCTTATAATTTCTATTCAAAGTTTAATTCTTCTTCTTTAAGTTATTATTCTTATTTCAAGCATTTATCTTAAAGCAACAAATATGACTAATTTAAGCTTTTATATTCATCTATTTTAAAACCCAGTTCATTTTCAAGATCCCATACTTATTATTTATACCTTTCAATTTCATTTATTGTTTCTTCTAATTCATATTAATACTTCTATTCAATTTCAATCCCTAATTTAGCCAAATTTTCTTTATTTTATTAAGAATTTATCTAAAATTCAAGATTATTAATTGCAATTTGCATTTTATTTTTTTCTTAATTTCAAAGAGTTTCATTATCTTTATGCATTTACAAACAATATTCTTAGGATTAATGCATTGATTTAAGTTGTTCTTAAAATTATTATTTTTGCATGCTTTAACAGGAGAGATTAGTTGATAATTTTGAGTTTTATTTTTGCAATTATTAAAATTATTAAAAAAATGTTGGATCATACGAATCTAAAGAAAAATTACTCATCATTGCCGGTGGTTGTGATTATTACTTATTTAAAAAGAATTTAGCTGCTTTTTAGACTTTACTAAATAAAAAATTATAGTAATAGACAAGCGTTAAATTGTAATGTGTTTTATTCGATGAATTAAAAATTTATGGGTACGCGATTTTTAATTCCCCTTGAAATAGTTTCAATTCTTTTAAAAAGGAATCAAAATTTCCAAAATAATTCTTCTAAAGTTTATTTTCCAATTTTTTATAATTACTTTTTAACAGTACTTTGAAATATCTGTAATTGTATTTTGAATTTTCCTCTAATAAAGCTACTTCTAGATTCTTTATTTATTTATTAATTTATTTGCAATTACAAAGACCGAATTATTAAGATAATTTGATTTTTTCTCTTTTTATTATTTTTTATAATTATTCTGAACTTAATGGGATCTTTTGGATGCAAATCTAATTAATCTTGTGAAAAAAATCTTAAAGAAAAATTGAATCTTTGCTGATTTCTTCTGTTTATGTAACAACAGTATAAGTAATCTTGTTAGAAAAATCAATATAATTGTTTAAAATCTGAATAGAAGACTCAAGGCTTTATAAAATTGTAGTTTCATCAAAATAATTTTCTTTTTATATTTGTATTATAGTTGAGAGTGTTTCTATTTTCTTTGGATTTATTAAGTTAGTTGCATTAATTCATATCTATTCGAACTTATTATTTGTTGGTAACTTATTTAACAATTTCAACGAACCAAGAGATAAATAATTAAAATTTCATTCAATTTCAATAACGATTTCAATTTTATTAGGGGATATTTCTTTAATTGGGTATGAGATTTACTCTAGAGCAGACTCCAATGCATTGTTAAATTTTTCTTCAGAATTCATTATTTATTGATAATTTCTCATATTTTTTTTAACAGTGACAATTATTACAAATTTTGATAACTAATACAAAAATCAAGGAAGCTTATTCATGTCACTTAAATTATCAATATCATTAAGAATTATCATTATTTTCTTATTCAAAGATTTGCTTTCGAAAAGAAAGAGCTTTGTTTTTAAAGGTTAGAAAACAAGATCACTAAATATTTCTTCTGATATATCAATTTATAAAATAGTTTAGCAGATCTCATGAATCAACAAATTGCGATTCTTACAATTTTCAGTGATTATTCAGATTGGTAAACATTTTTATTCGTTGAAAATATTGAAGATATCTTCATTGAGTTAGAATTCTAGAAGATAATTTATTTACAATATAATTTGTAAATAAAAACCATTGGTTTCTTCATTGAATGCAATAAAGTCTAAAATTTAGCAATTTTCCATTAATTTTATAATATTTTTAATTTTTTAACAATAAAATTAAAGGAAATTTAGCAAAATTATTTTTATTAAATTTATTTTTACTTAGATTAAAAACTCTCTAAAAAAACAAACATAAACACTAAAAAACATCATTTTTATTATGATTATCGACTTTTTTATCTGCTTTTCATCATTGAAGATCTCTTTGTATATTTAATAGATAAAAAATAAAACTCTTGAATTTGTTTCGGGAATTAATAATTAAGTTTATAAAAGGCCGTTTCTTCTTCCTATTTATGCTACCTTCTCGTTGTTTATTAAAATTTAAGGTTTTGCTCCTGGCTTTTATTTTACAACAATTGTTTTTTTTTAAATTGGTGCTTTTTCATTTATAGGAGGAAGTTTCATGTGTGTTTTATTTGCTTCTGGCTACAAAATTTAAATCATTTTGTTTAATAATATTTACAATTATTTCTTAATGGAATTTATAGATCGAATTTAGTATTAATTTATTTTTCTTTTCTATTGTATTTAATTTAACATTTCTTTCTTCTTCCTCTGTCTCCTCAAGCAAAGAACTCGCACTAAGAATATTCAATTATATTAATTTCTTACTCTGATTCATTATCGAGGTCATTTTAGAATAATCCCAATTCTAAAGTTAATTATATTCCTCTCTTTTTTATTTGCTGTGATAAATTATTTGAGTAATAATTATTCATATTAAAAGATTATTATGGAATGGATCAATTTTGTTTATTTTAAAGGTACATACTATAAAGAAAAATTATTTGAAGTTAATTTAAAAATAATACGGGTATTTATAGTCTGAGGAAATTTAGCGTAAATATGGCAGTTTTGGACTCCCACCGTGATAATAATTAGAATGATTAGTATTCATATGAGAATAGTGCAAGCCATTGTAGTACATTTTCTGGTTTGCAAGATAAATTAGATAAATTTAATAAAATAATTATTACTTTTCTAAAACTTTAAAAAATTAAAAAAATTAAAAAATTCATATTTTAACATTTTTATTTAATTTTTTCTTAATAAAATCAAACAAAAAACAAAAAACATTTTTTAAAATATAAAATTTAAAAACATTACACAACTGATCAAAGTCATGATATAAAGTTAACCCATTACAGATGATATTAATGAAAAATTAGAAGAAACCAATTTATTAAATGAGCTATTAGAAGAGGATATCAATAAGTATGTATTATCATAACAATATAATGTTGATTTTTCATAGTTATTCAAAAGAAGAAGAGGATAAAGATAGAAATATTAGTGAATAAAATTAGAATGATAATCAAAATTTAGAAATAGAATATAAAATTGAAGATGAAGAAACAATAAAAAATGATAATAATGATGACAAAATAACTGATAAATTTTTTCTGCCGCCTTTGTAATCCACCAAACCTACCAATGAATAGTCTGAAAGTGCTGACGAATTAGAAATGACAGAATTTCTAAGACTTTTAAGCTAAATAAAGGAAGTTAAGATCTTAAAATCAAATGATAACCTATCTCTTGAAGAAATGGATGAAATTTTGTACGAAATAGTGAAAGAAGAGGAACTTGAAACAAAATCTTTGAATTTAGCAATACATGGTTATGAGTTATTAATTTCTGGAGAGAAATATAAAAGTGTACTAGAGTTACGCCATGCTGAAAATATTATCTCGACTTAGTTGTTTGCCCGTGGAGAAATTAAGCAAAATGTTGTTTTGTTTACATTAATTAATCTGGGAGTTGCGTATTATAGAATGGGATTCTTAGAGGAAAGTTTAGTCTGTTTTGAGAATTGTTTAGTAACAATCAATTAGTCACGTTTAGGATAAAATGGAACAACTTAAAAATAATAATAACCCTGGCTGAGAAATTAAAATTAATTTTTTTCTACACTTCCGTAACGATTTTATCTCCTTTCATTAAAATGATAATTGCATATGCAATGTTGCTTGATTTTATCCGAAATGAAACGCCATTCCGATGCAGTGATACATGCTAAAAAGGGAACTCGAAAAGCTTTAAAAATAATTGTTAATGAGATAATTTTAATCTTTTGCTATTATCTGTCAAATTTTGAAGATAATAGCTCTACTGCAAATAATGATGCTAAAAGAGGCATGACTTAGCATGAAAATATTCGTGGCGATAAAAGGAAATATTTTATTCGTGGCGCTAGTTAGAAAAATGCCAAAAGGCCTTAAACAAGCTACAGCCCATTATAAGATCAATCAAAAAATTCAAGTAATAATCCAGTATTGTTACCGTCAATGCCCAAATTTGAAGTTACTTCAAATATGAAGGCAAAGTTGCCACCTAAATGCGGATAAAAAGTCGAAAGAGTGAATAAAAACTTATAGGACAAGAGTAAATAATTTTAGGAGAATTTTTAATTACATTGAAAATAATTAGAGTTAAAAAAAATTTCAGAATTTTTAGAATCAGCCAATTCTACAAAAGACTTTAAAAATTATATTTTGAAGTTAGTGCCAATAGCGGTTGAATTAAAAAATAAATTCAATGCACATATCGATAATTCTTCACTGTATAAATATAAGGGTGAAGAGATTCTAGATATTCTATCACAGGAAGTGAATAAAATTAATTAATATAATGTCGTTCACAATGAAGAAAATTCTTATAAAAACGCTAATTTAAGATAAATTTTTGATAAGATTGGAGACTATCATAAACTTAGCACTAGCAATATTTTGTCACTGTTAATAATTAATCCAATTTCTATGGAAAATATTAATAAATTTAATTCTGTATAAGAAGATATTTCTGAAACAGAATTTATTTGAAAAGTTATTTAAAAATATTGTTTTTAGTATTCTTTAGATTTCTTAATTAGCTTTGAGTTTTTATTGTCAATCAACTGAAACAAGATTTCTTGAAGAAGAGGGTGTCATTGCTTATGAATCTTAATATTCTTTAATAGAATCGTTTTTTTCTATTTATTATTTTTTATGGCATTTAGAGAAATTTTACTTGGAAAGAGCCTCGAAATAGCTTGTACATTTCTTAACAATAATATGATGTTTGTGAGTTAAATTATGGCTATTTATTAAAGATTTTATAAATAGTAGCTTTAGATAATTGTAAAACTCCATTTTAATAATTTTTTTAAAGCCAGAAAATTAAAATTTAAATGAAAAATATATTATGCTGAAACCATTGTTTGGTGGCTTTGCAAAATTAAATTTCATCCCCATTGTCAGAATGCCAATCACACCACAACGTTTATATTTAGATTATAATAATTCTATTTTAGGATAAATTAACTAAGATTAGTCTTAGTAATAATAATAATAGCATAAAAGAATAATTAAAACAGAAGAAAAAATTCAACCTTAAAAATAATAAAATTAAATAATAACTGAAATAGGATAAGCAACACATCCAAAAAAGCAAGAGCTTGATAAACCTAATTTTTAAAAACCTCCATTATCTGAAATATCAGTTATAGAGAAAATTTATTCAGGAAAACACTAATAAAAAAAATTAATCTCATAAAAGTAAAGATTAGCAACCATTGCATAAAGTAATACTAATTCAGTGAGCTTAAATAATAATAAAGTATTATAGCCATAAGAATTTAAAAACAAATACCCATTAATCAAAAATAAAGAATTTAATTAATAAGAAAAGCAACTTAATTTAACCTCAGAACTTAAAATTTAGAAAAAAGGAAAATATGCATTACCAAAAATCGCAGAAAAACCACCAAAAAATCCAAAATTTGTGGAATATTAAAATAAATAAAAATCAATGATCAATGATCCTGTATCATAATCTTTGACTTTAGAATCAGAGGTAAAGTAAAATTAATTACTTAAATCCAAACCATTGGGTGCCTTTGTAAATAAATGTAAAAAAATTAATTGTTTAAATGAGAATTAATTTCTAGAAAAACGAAACCAATTGTAAACATTAAATAAAAGTAAGCAAAATGAAAGGCTTGATGATTAGTTTGATAAAGTTTTAAGGGATTAAATAAATAAATAAGAAAAAGATATTAAAAAAGAAATTTAGAAAAATTGATGTATTTTGTTATATTTAAGTTTTGTTTTAAAAAATTAAAAATTATTTTCAAATATAAAAAAATATATACTTGTTTTAATTTTAAAATCAAAGAAATATTAATATTAAATAACATTGTTTTTTTCATCATTTGAGAAGTTAGTGGTTGTTTAATATTGACAGTAAAAGCAAATTTTAATTTAATTACTTTTATTGTTCAGTGACGTTTTGTTTTAATTGCTCCATGATCAAAGTAACTTTATCTTCATCATTTCTAACAATATTTAATTTATTTTCAACTTCTTAGAATCCTAATTATTATTTTTCTATATCAGTTTCTTCTTCTCTTTTAATTAAGTTCCTTTGATCAAGCATTTAATAGTTGGCCAAAGGGCATTATTATTAATTTTGATACAGTAAGTAATTTTAAAAATTTTGTTTTGCTAGTTATTGGTTATGAAAAGCTTGCAGCATTTTCCAATAATTTTGCATGGAATTATAGTTTATTAGTGGTGCAGTTACAGGTTATCTGGAAACTATTTATTATTATTATTATTATTATTATTAAGACAAGGAAGCGGGTTTAGCAGGACCTTTTACATTTTCAATGAAATCATTCCGGTTAGTTGATTTTTCTTTCCCATAATTCTCATCCCCTGCTTTAAATTCTTTCTATCTTTAATGAATAAACCAGTTTTTTATGTGCTTAATTTTTGCTCCTGTTTATTCTGATCTTAAATAATAAAAATTAACTCTTTATTAAAAGTTTTTTACAATTTTTCATATTATAGTTAATTGGGATATTTAAGAGTTTCAAAAACATTTTTTAGAATGCTTAATTGGTTTCCATAAAACCACAGAGTTTTCTAAAGAAAGCGTAAACTCAAACAAAATTGAAAATACTTGAGCAAAGGCCTATCCTTTCTTCATTGAGTATCTCCGTTTTTATTTGAACCAATTCTGAACCTTGGCTTTCGCGTAATTGAATTGTTTTGCAATCGCTTCAACATTTACTACTTCTGGATATGGTGACTTAAAGTTATTAATTTTGTTAAAAATTTTTACTTCTTTGTAAAGTTCTTCCAATTGCTTAAGGGCTTCTTCTGAAATTTTATTATAGCCACTTCGCTTGAAAAGTGTTTAGTTTTATATAAATTATATACTAATTGTTTTGTAATTTTGCGGTGTTTGTAAGGAGACTCTAACTATTCAGCTTTACAAATTGCTTTCATTTTTGAAGGAATCAGAAATAAATTTATGTTTAATTTTAAAAGTTAATGTAAATTTTCAAAATTGCAAATCATAAGATTCTTTAAAATTAATTTTTCAATAATTTAAATAATTCAAAAAGTGTTTTGAAATTAGTTGTATAATTTGATCAGGAATCACATATAAAAAAAATGATCAAAATTATGTTTTTAATTATAAAAATTAAGAATTTTAGGGGGGAAAATAATTTAATTAGACTACTTTGAAAGCAAGTAGAAATAATAATAATAATAATAAAGCATTTATTGAGACAACTTTTAAATGTAAACAACATTTTAAAGTTAACTAATTATTTTATGAATTTTTAAAAATATGTTAAATTTAGAAATTGGTTTTGATAACAATTCCCGTTTCAATTTTGAAAAATATAATTAATTAATTATATTAAATTTGTATTTAATTTTTGCTCCAATTCCATATTTCAAAAAGTTCACAAAATTTTTATTGTTATAATTTTAATTTATTCAAAGCTAGTAATTAAAAAAATATTTTAAATTTGGTTAAATAATCGATTTCAATGGTTGAACAATATGGTTATTCAATTACTTCCACAAAACGTCTTCGGGCTTGCATGAAGTGTCATCTAATTAAAACTGAGGAAGAAGTATATTAATTTAATATTTTATGCATTTACAAAATTCAAAGTGGAGAAATGATGAAAAAATAGGAAATTCTTGTCCAAACTGTGATAATTAAGTTACGCTAGATTAAACAACCTAGCACTTTGAAGGGTAATAAATTAAATTAATAACTCAATGTAATCAAACATTTAATAGGTTGTTAGCGATTACAAAACCGGAAGAAAGTTGGGTAGCAAAATCCTAGAATTTATCTAATCGTGTTCCTGGAATTTATTGCTTGAAATTGTTTGCAGAAGATGATGAGGAAGATGATTATTAAGAAGATGATAATGCGTGATTATCTATTTTATTTGCTTGTTAGAACAATAAAATATTAGTAATATATTTCTTTACAAATATTAGTTTTCAATATTACTCTGAATCATTGTAATCATATTAAGCATTGTCTTTTTTCGAAACATCATATGGAGTAACCGTTAAAAAAAAGTGAAGGTATGCTGCAATGTCTTCTGAATTGTTGTTATCAAGCACGTAAAAATGGCCTTTTTTTAAATGTTCTTCGAGATCTAAACAAAAAAGTGTTACAGTTTCAATTATACAATTTCTTCTCATCTAATAATCTTATTCTGTGAAATACGAAATTATTTCATTGCAAATATCAGAGCCTTTCACTACGATAATAGGGAACTCATTTTCGACAGCCTATTCAGTAAATATTGTTTTAAATAATAACCAATTTGATTTCTTCTAGACATTCGCCGGAATCGGCTAATAAAACGACAGCAATTTTGCATTTTTATCTTGATTTTTTATTACTTGCTATCCTAAATATATTAGAACAAATTGATAGAAAACTTATTGGCCAAATTAAATTTAAAGGAAGCTTCATTCCCCCACATCATTTCTTCTTATTTATCTTCTAAAAATGTTCATTATTATTAAAATCCCCAATTAATTTACTTAATAAAAACAAATGTGAGTGTCCATTTGTTAACTCATTTGAATCGATTGTTGTAGGGTTAATTCTTGGAAATGTTATACAGTTTTCTGGTGCAACTCCAATTAATTTCACATCTTTTTTATAAAAATTAATTAGATTTTACAAGAATAAACTTCTTCTAATCGCAAAAGGTTCGATGCCAACTTTAATACCTGAATCAATAACGACAGCATCTAAGCGATAGGCTACTCTCGCAATGCCTGCAAAAAATTTTCCTTTAGCCATGTTTTCTTTTGCACCAGCCAATATACAAACAGGAAACCCTTAAATAATTTATAAAACAAGGGCAAATAAACCTTCATTTAATTTAAATTTGTTGAGAATATTAGTTAAATCAACATCTTTAGCATTGACATCATTAATTTTGCACTATAAAAAAAACGTTATATAATTAACTAATTCTAGATACAAGTTTTGCAAGTTTGCCTGCAGGGAAAATAAAGTCATAAATATTCCAACTTTGTGCTTCATTTTGTTTCACTGAAGTAATAAATGCTTCTCGTTGTTTCCGTTCTTCCATTATACAAAAATTTGCTTATTATATTAATTAACTATTTATATTATTATTTAAAATGTATACTTAATGTATTTCGAAAAAAGCAACAAAAATTGATATATTAAAAAAAAAAGTTGAAAATTTTATAAGATTTTAAAACTGTTTTAAAAAAAAATTAAATTTTGGCTCAGAAAAAAAAGTTAGAAAACAAAATTAAAAAAATAAAATTTACAAATAAATAAAATTAAATTCAAAAAATTTATATAGATGGACAATCCACTCAGACCAAAAAGTGATGAAAATGATGAATAAGAATCATCTGTTTCCACTATTTTAAAAGTTGGTTTTATTGCAATGCTCTTAATTGCAATTTTGCTCATTATCCCAATTTATAAGAAGAATACAGTTACTGAAAGCATCACTGCAATTGAAGAATAAATTTAAACGGATGATATATTTGATTAAGAAGCCACTGTTTCTTTAAATATTAGTCATTTAGATTAATTGGGAACCGTTTAAGAATAGGACGAATATTTAACAAAATAGTTAGAATCTGAATTAGATAATTTAAATCTAAATGGTAATAAACTTTTCGTTTTTAAATTTTGATCATAGAGTATAAATTAGCTAATTTAAGTTAAAAAATGACAACTTTAATCTAGGAAGGCAATTTGAAGCACGTACTTTCAAAAATAATGGAATAAAATAAAGTGAGTAAAATATTGCAATACAAATTAGAAGAATAATCAATAATGCAAGCTGATTTTCATGAAAAAAATGGGTCTTACTTTGAATGCGTTTGGAGAGTTAGTGAATAAGTTAAGGAGATTTGCGAGAAATATGAAGGGAGTATTGAAAGTGTAAGAGAGGTGGAAGAACTATAAAACAAATTGTTATAGGCTAATAGTTAAAATACTTAAATTTAAATAATTTATAATAAAATTAGCAAAAGAATAAGAAATTAAAGAGTAGGATAAAATTCATACATAATCATACAAATAATAGCTAAATGATTTAGAAATCGAACTTGGGAACTAATAGAATGCAATTTCTTAATCTGAGAATCTTCTTTTTCAAATAGATCGTAGGTAAAAAGAAAACTAAGAACTTGAAGAAAAAATAAACCAATTTGAAGAAGAGCAACCTTTATTAAAATCATAACTTGAATTATTCTAAGATTAATTAAATGAGACAAAGCTGGATCTATAGGAAAAAAATTAATAATTAGAAGAATTTAAAGAAAATATCACGGTGATCAAAATGGAGATTGATTCAATAGAAATGACAGGAAATATCACTTATATTTTAGATAAAATCAGTGGTAGGGATAAGAAAAAGAATAATGAATTGACATAGATTGTTCGTGAGAGAATCCATGTTTTAAATCAAATGATTGAACATAAAGGCTTACCTTAGGAATTGGTAGAAGTTCATAGGAAAACTATTCAAGAATTATCTGAGCAGTATTTAAACAATATGGTTATAATGAATTCGGTAATATTTGTGAATTATTAGTTAATTTCTGTATAGTAATTCAAAGAAATTTATAAATAGAAAAAGGATTTACTTATTCTGAATATTGATTAATCAAAGGATTTTTTGAAAAAATAATATAGTAATATTGTTATGAAATTGATTGTTTATAGGCTCTTTGGAAGAGGCAGAAAATTAATATGAGAATATTAAGATACTTGTCAATATATTAGAAAGCAATTGCACTAAAATAAAGGTATTTTTAAATAATTGTGGATAATTTTATAGTTGGAACTTTCAAACAATGTTAAATAATTAGACTACTTTTACTAAGTAAAACTCGAGAATGAAAAAATTATTATGTCAGAAGAAGATGAAACTAAAAATAGCACTAAATTGTATGAATAACTGTCGAAAGATATAGAAAAACTTAAGAATTCACACTAAAAAAAAGAAGAAAATTTTGATGAATAAATGAAACAAATTATAATGAAGAAAGCAGAAATTGAATAAGAGATTGAATAGTTGCAAGATAAAGAAAGAGATCACAAACTTATTCTCAAAGGTTAATTAATAATGTTAAAATTTATCATATTGATTTAGAGCTAATAAGATATTTAAATAAACAAATTTTTGAATGCAATTTCGAATAGTAATTTCTGATTTCAATTGAATAAAATTCTTAAAATGTGATTTATGATTTGAAAAAAAATATGCAATTAGTGCATGAGTATTAAAAAGACATTATTGGAATTTTAAATAAATTACAATTTAGAAGTGAGTTTGCCTGAATAAAATATACAAAATGAAAATTATTTTTTTCTAAAGAAAATCCCAATTATTTAATAATTTTTTTTAAATCCTTTTTAATAAAAAATAAATTAAAAATATACTAAAATGAAATTAATAATCTTATTTAATTTTTTGTTGTTATCGTTTGCATATGAAAGCAATTTTGATGTCTCTCCTAAACTCTACGAAGAAAGACTTTCAGAATAAAAGTCAGAAATGCAGCCATAATCCGCAATAACATACAGTTACTCTTCAGCTATTTATGGAGAATACATATACACAATGAATATTTCTAAAGTAGATGATAAAAGAATATTAAATTAAGAAATGATTGAGACAGAAGAAGAGGTGAATTGCGAGATTATTTAGAATTATATCACCTTGGAAAAGGAACTAGGCTTAGAATATTCACTATCAGTTATGGATTATGCTGTTGTCACTGAAAGAATTTCTTCAAGTTTTTTCTTTTGTTTGTATAAATTATTTAAGACGATTCAACTAGTCAATAAAACACTAAAGAGGAAATTTCTAAAGTGTTTTTAATAACAAGTGACATGAGTATAATAGTTTTTGTTCCAAACAAAGCAGAAAGCAAATTTTCTTTTAATTAATAAATCGATCTCATTAGTACGTCCTCAAAAAATACAGACATTCATATGAAGCTTTTTAATAACAAATATTTAATTATTGTTACAAATTATGAGATTCTCACCATTCCTATCACAATTTAATCAAAAACAGATATTATTTATTAAGAGAGTTTAAGTAACGAAGATGTGATTGATTCAATCTCAAGCATTAAAATTTTTAAAATTTTTTAGACAAACTATGTATTTATTAACGCTAAAACATAAGGACTTATTATCTATGAACTAGATTCTGAAGGGAAGATGGCAAGAATTTCTCATTAATTAAACGCAGAATTAACTGCTTAAACTCCCTTAAATATCACTGATAGTGCTTTTATTTCCCCAACTCTTTATTGTCTGGATTACACCCAGGGTCTTCATGCAATGACTCTTGAATAGCCATTTTAATTATCTACTAATCACGGGTATTTGATTACAAGAATTAAAAAAGGAAAATAAATTGCACATAGAGATAATACTTTTATTATAGCAACAGATTAGGATGCTGCTGTTAATAACCAAGCAGGAATTTATGAAGTGTTTGTGTATCCACCTGATAAATGGATTTTAAATCATGAAGAATTATACCCATCAACATTGAAGAGAATTGATATTGGACATAGATATTATCTCGCAATATTTTCAGCCACTCATTTGATAATTCCTCATTCCATGTTTGCAGAATTCATGCCTTCAAATTTCGACACTTACATTAGCAAATATGCCTTTTCTCATCTTCTTTTCGGCTCATTTTTAAACGACGAGTTTGAAGACGCAGGCCTCCCAGAATTACTACACATCACTTCGAATGGAATCTACAAGCATACCTTTGAAGAATCATCTTTTTCTATCAAATGCTTGACTTTAGGGACAGCATAATCACAAACAGTTGTTTTTGAAAATGAATTTGTTGCCAGAAGATGTTCCGCAAAAGATGAAGCATTTGATAATTCTGAACTGAATGCTTGTTTATTAAAAAAATAATTTAAGATTTCTGTGTACCATTATATTAAAGATTCGGAGACAAAATATTTAGCTTTAATTATAGTAGGGAGTTTATTAGTTGTATTAATTATTTTGGGCCTGGCTTTTTATGTTTGGTATAAGAAATGCCATTAACCTGTGAAAGAATTAGAAGAAAAAATTACTTATTTAAAAAAAATAAAATATTAGAATTTATCTGATAACCCAGCAGAAAATTAAAAAATCTGAATGAAAAGGAAATTTCCTATATTTTTTTTGTGAAATTTTGAATTAAAGTATTTTAAATATCATTAATTTAGATTTTGATAAATATTAACGATCTTTAAATTCTAATATTCCTTCAAATTGATTCCCATTTTGACTTCATATTTGCATCTATGACTAAAATCTTACAATTCTTTGATTTATTAGAAATCACTAGAATTATAAATCCCAAGTGCATTTATCCATTTAATTTTTTTTTTTTAATTCTAAACCATCACTCCAGCATACTAAACATCTAATATCACAAGTTTTAATTCATTTAATTAGGCAATATATAATAATGGTTCTATTATCTCATAATTTGCAGCATTTGAAAATATTATTAATAAGTCTGGAATTAACTTTTTATTGTGAATTTGTTTGAAATTGCTTTTGACACCAGTTATTACTGTTGGAAGAGGAGTTAGTTTAATAAATTGCATATAGAGGGTAGCAAAATCATAAGCATCTTGTTAATTTAATAATTCAATATGATAGTCAAATGGAGAAGTAAAAACTTGTTTGATCAGTTTCTGTTTCTAAATTTATTTTTGATTTGATTTTTATTATTTTTTGTTTTAATTATTTTAAGGTTTTTGCACAGGATCTAAAGTTCGTCCTTGTTTTTTAATTTGATCGCTTAGCATTTAAAAATTACTTATTTTTAATTTTATTAATTTATTTAGGAATAACATGTAAATTTACTTCAATTAAAAGGATAAAATTTTAAACACTCCTTCAACTAATAACACACTCAAAATATTAAAATTTCCTTTTAAATATCATAGTTTCAATTAATAAAATCAGCCAAATTTTAAATGAAAATGAATTGACAATTATGAAACGAATTAAAAAGTTTGTGAAAATGAATATGAATAAAATCAATAGTATTCGCCTAGATCTTAATAAAAAATTTATAAAATAATTTAAGTCCCTAGATTATTTAAGTGCTAGAATCTACATAGTAAATCTTAGGATGAAAAAATTGAGAAATTTTCAAAGAAATCGAAAAGTTGAAAAGAGTAATTGGAAATCAAAATTATAAATCAAAAGCATTATGAAATTTAGTAATTAATAAGAAAAGCTGCATAATTTAAAAGCAAATTTAGTATTCATTTTGTTAATAATAATATTTTTTTTAGAAAATCCAATGTTAAAATTAGAAGACATAATAATTCCTAAATCCCCTTGCAGTCCTTATTTTGTAGGCTCCCCTACTTTACCAAAATTAAATATTCTTTCGCCTAAATCTAAAGTATCAACCTTTAATCCGGCACTAAACGCTAAACGTAGTTTAAATGATATTGCGGAACTTTCCCACCGTAATCATTTTTCATTACCTACTGAAACTTCACCTGGAATAAATAGTTAAGGAGCAAAAATACTTGCAAAAAGAAATAATATTTTAAGTGAAAAAAAGGCAAGAAAAGATGACAAATAGTGTAATGCTAAGTGTAAGAAAAATGAAAAAAATGAAAATGTTTAAAAATACAAATAAGAGTCAAGTTTTACAGGATGGAGCATGAGAAGTAATTCTGAAGAGAGTCAAATTGAAGATATTAATGGACTTTATAAGAATTGAGTTGTATTATTTGATGCTATTAAATTGTCATTTGATTCATAGATTTATTAACATAATTTTGACTTTTGAAACTAAATTTTGTAAAAATACAGCATTGAATTAATTTTTAGTTATTTAATTTCTAATTTTTTGAAATATGAAGTAATGTTTTATTCAATCTCAATATTTATAATAATTTCCTTTTCCAAACACGATTCTTAACATAATATGAGTTTGCTCATCATGTTTTTCATCATCATAAGCAGACTTAATAAAAATTAATTGTAAATTTATATAATTATTTACTGCACGAACTTTCTTGTATTTTTCACTTTCAAGATCACGTTCATCTAAAACTTTTACACAGTGTTCACAAAGATCTACAAATCCGCCAGGCCTCATTGGTCCAGGTCTGCAACTAATTATAATGTTAAAAATTAAAGTAATAGTTACCTCAAGCATACATATCGTTCAACTCCACAACCATCACATCCATTGCAACAATACGAATGAATTTAATCATTTTCTTCAAATTAAACATTGTTACCAAATTTGTAGTCATCAATATTTTTCATGCAACTATCATTGATAACATTAATGTAGATCATATTGCATGGATGGACGTACTTCGAGTTTCCTTTTTTTGTCTCATCAATTTTGTTCCCACATTCATAACAGAACCACAAATTGTGGAAATAGCAATAGTACTGCTTATCGGTGGGAGTTAATTTTTTTTTGCAATTGTTGCACTCTTCGCCAAATTAAATGTCAACACATTTTTCTAATTATAATTTAAATTCTGTTTCAAATTCTTCTTTCTTCACAATGGCATTAATTTTTTCTACGAATTGTTAAAATTCTTTTATTTTATTGTACTATGTTTCATACATTTTGATAAATAATTATTTGGCAATATAAGTTGGCTATCCACTAACATTTCCTTCAAGATTATATTTAATTTTTTTAACTAGTTTCAATATAATAGTTGGACCAACTTCTTCACCTTTAATTTTTTCTCTTAAAATTGGCAAGTATTCTTTTTAAATTGATAAAAGATTATTAAATTGCTATTCGGTGATGGCTCCTTTTTATGGCTTCTCTTCTTCTTCTTGTTTCTTTTCTTCTTCCTTAATTTATTCGTCAAACAGTTTTTACAATACTTCTTCAACTTTTATTGTACTTGGATGCCCCATATACTCTATCTTTCCTTATTTATTGATAATTGCAATGAACGGAATTCCTCTTACTCCATACAATCGTGGGCTTTACTAAAATTCCTCACTGTTTAAAATTATATGCTCTATGTCATTCCAATTTTTTTCTTTGACTCTTTCCTTAACATCTTCCTCTTCTTAATCAAGGCTAGCTGCTACAATACGTACTTTTTTGTTCCAATCATCTTTATGTTTTGTTAACATATCTTAATTATGTTGCATTGGTGCCTAGCAAGGTGGACACCAAGTAGCCCAAAAATCGATCATTAAAACTTCGCCAGGAATATGTTCAATAGTCACAATTTCTTTGGGAATATCAACTGGTGGTTCCTTTTTTTCTGGTTCCTCTCCTTCTGGTTTTTCCTCGATTGGTGCTGGTATACGAACTTTATATCCTTTGACAGGACAAAATTAATCTCCTTTGGAAATTTTTGCCTATGCAACAAATGAATTGAGAATTTAAACATCATCCTTAAACTTTGCTTATTATTTGTATTTCTAAACAGCTTCATTGAACTCTTTGACTTTTTCAGCTTGGGATGGAGGGAATGGCTTCTCTGAACTAAATTACAATTTTTACTTCTTTGGTAAGAGTCCATTCTTAGCTCTTGGCATGAATTTGAGTTTATTTTAGGAAATTAAGTCAAGGCTTGGATGTGCAGTTAATTCCTTTGCCTTTAATTCAGAAGTGGCAAACTTGATGCAGTTTTAAACTGATAAATTTTTGTCAATCACTTATTCTTTCAGGATCTTGAATTATGTTTTTGGAAATTTTTAAAAGAATTCGTTTAAAATCTTCTATAATTTTTCGTTATGTTTGATTTTGGTTTCATAGGATAATTTTGGGAACTTATATTTCTTTTCAATAACATTCCATTTACAATCAAAAGTTTTCTTCTTATTAAAAATAATTTTGAGCATAAATTTATCTTCTTTTGAAAGGGATTTTTTCAAAAAGTCTTCAACATTTGACTTCATTTCTTTAAATTGCTCTTTTGTCAAGCATTCTTTCTTTGGCTTATCTTCAGGACCTTTCTCGAGCAACTTGTTAATAAATTCTTCGACATCAATTGACATTGGATGTCCAACGTAAGCTACATTACCTCTTGAATCTATTATATAGATGGTAGGAATTCCATCAATCTCAAAGATAGATAAATTCTCTTCTTCTGAAAGGAAGTTAATTATCAATAATTCAAATATTTACCTGCGTTTTAATAGTGATTGATTAGTTTCCAGTTCTTTGACTCCACTCTTTTCTTAACTTCTTCAATATTATCATCAAGACTCACGCCAACAATTTTCACTTTATCTTTCCATTTTTCTGCATTTTTTTCGAGCATTTCTTAATTGTGTTACTAAAAAACATGTTTTTACCAAAAAAAAAATATACCATTGGTTTTTAGCAAGGTCCACACCAAGTTGCCCAGAAGTCAATTAGGTAAACCATTCCTTCTTTATGCTCCAATGTTTCTGTTTTATCCTCAAGTACACATTTCAGATCCTTTATTGAAACAAATTTATCTCCCTTATTCAAGGTGCTAACGAAGCTTAAGGTTTAAAAAAGTTTGGCTGTTTCGTTTTCTTTTTTGAACTCTTGGAGCTTGGAGTCTAATTATTTAAAAGCATTTCTATCGGTAACTACTCCTTTGCTGGTAAGTGTTTACTTTGAGGTGATATCCAAATCATTGAGTTTAGTCTTTCCATATTCAAACATACCACTTTTAATAAATTTAATCATATCTAAGTTTTCGCCAGTCAGTTTTTCATTGAGCAATGTTTTTTATTTACTAAATTCTTCCTTCTTCGTGGGTTTTTAATCCATCAAAAATCTTTTTATTTTTTGTGTTTTTTTTTTTAAATTAAAGTTATTATTTATTTGATTAAGTTTTGTATATTTATAGTAGTAAAAGTAGAGATTTATTATAAATTCTGATAATATTTATATTTCTAATTTTTCACTAGAAAATTTAAATTATATTGAAGTAATTTTTATAATTTCATATATGAAATAATTTTTAAATTCTAACCTTGTTTTGTAATTTTTGTTATTATAATGAATAATAATAATTAAATGAACAAGCGTATTTGCTCACTCATTTAACAATTAAAGAGCAAATTTAAATAAAACATTTAATTTATATATTATGATCTTAGAAGTAATTTTGACAAAAAATCAGAGGAATATGTCCCAATTATAAATTGAAAAGTATTTTTAAATTTGTTAAGTTAAATTTAAATGAATTTTAATATTTTAAGAATTCATTCTGTTTTTTTTGGAACATTTCTTCTTTTACAACAATTTAGAATGCGAGAAATACGAGCTTTTAATAACAAAAATATTGAATTCTTTGAATTATTTGAATTATTTTCTTATCTTTCACAACCTTTCAACATTTATTAACTCATAAATTTTTCACGGGCCTTTTACTATTATAAATGTTTTTCTAACTGCTTGACAGCTTATTCTATTTACTCATCTTTTGGATCAAGTTGTTTAGCTAATAATATGTCCTATTTTGCTTCCCCAAACTAAATAGTTTTTATTTAATAATAACAATAATCTAACATTATATTTTTTCATGTGGCTTACACCTCTTCGGTATAGAGCTTTCAGATTAGTTTCATCAAATTTCAAAACCTATTATTCTACAAACCATAAATATCATTTTAATAAACATCATCCGCAAATTTTATGGCACTTGTATAATTACCAACCTTCATATTGCAAAGCGCTAGATTTAAGTTGCAGGGAATCTAATTAATTTCTAAAAACAATAATTTACAATAATTTCTTCTTTCAATTTTCCACCATTGTTTTAGATTTCAGGATTGTCTTTAAAAAGGAATTTGATAGCCAATAAAGCCTATTAAACTAATTAGTTTTGTATAATGTTTTAAACTTTTGAATAATGTTTAATTGCTTCTTCATAATTTTTCTCTTTAAATTTTTTTGTGCCTTCTGTCTTTTCGTAAAAAGGAACCTCAGATTTTTTCATCTATTGATTTTAATAATTTTTTTTATTCAATAACATTTTCGTATTCATCTAATAAAGGTTTTTCAGTTTCTCCTCTTTCTTCCTTTGCTAATAGATTTTTGTTATCTTCTTATTCTACCATTTAAATGATTAATAAATTAAACAAATTAAATTTAATTAAATTTAAATTATTTAAATTCAATATTTTATAATTTTTTCATAATTAAACAATACTTTTATTAAAAATTGTTTTAATTTCTGGTTAATATTTATTAATCTGATTTTGTTTTTTAAAAAAATCAAACTTTAAAAGAATTTTTTCCCTAAATGCAATAAGCTTCCACCGCCGAAATTAAAGAAGCGAAAGGATAAATAGATGAAGCCTTTGAAAAAAAATTAAATATTAGCAAACGGTTTAGATTGATCAAAAAGTTAGGCACAGGAGCATTTGGCGAAATTTACCATGCTGTTAACCTAAAAAATAATATAGAAATTGCAATTAAATTAGAACCGACAACTAGCAAGCACCCACAACTTCTCTACGAAACAAATATTTATAAATATTTATTGTCTGATACAAGTGTGTTTGATAAAGGAATACCTTAAGTGTATTTTTGTCAGGATATAGGGTAGTATAATATGATGGTAATGGATCTGTTAGGTTCAAGTTTGGAGGATCTGTTTAATAAATGTTCAAGAAAATTCAGTTTAAAAACAACCTTAATGCTGGCATTGTAAATGCTTAATAGAATTGAATATGTGTAATCAAGAACATTTATTCATAGGTTTAAATTTTTCAATATTTTGTCCTTATTTGGAATTAATAATTTTAGAGATATTAAACCTGATAATTTTGTTATTGGCGTCGGGAAAAGAGCAAATAAAATTTTTATAATTGATTTTGGGCTAGCAAAACGGTATATTTAAAAAGATAGCTCTCATATTCCTTATAAAGTTCAATCAATTAATTATTAATTTTTTCTAAGGATGGTAAAAGCTTAACAGGCACCGCTAGATATGCCAGTCTGAATACTCACCTTGGAATTGAATAATCCCGTAGAGATGACCTTGAATCAATGGTCTATATTATGATATACTTTCTAACAGGATTATTGCCTTGGCAAAATTTGCGTGCAAAAAATAAATACGATAAATATTAAAAGATAAAAGAAAAAAAATAATCAATTACTGTTGATAAATTGACTGAAAAATTGCCATCAGAAATTAATTAGATGCTAAAGTATTGCAGAACTATTGGGTTTGAAGAAAAGCCAGACTACACTTATTTGAATGGGTTGTTATAACAAATGATGAAAAACAACGAGTTTAAAAATGATTATTAGTATGACTGGGTGTTACTTTAATAGTAATAAGCATAATAGCAGCAATCCTTATAAACTTAAACTTCGAATTGAATAGTTTTAAAATATTTTATAATGCTATTTTTAAGGAAAAGAAAATTTCAAAATGAATATTAGAGAACATTTTTTTCTTTTTAAATTTACAAATTGTAAAATATAAAATTTCTTATAGTAATCTTTAAGTTAAGAATTGAGATAACCTCGAGCTTTAAGAGTTATTTTTTGCTAAATTTGCTTTTTTAATATTTTAGAAACAATAGTATTTATTATTATTATTATTATTAATTAATTAAAATTAACTGAAAACAAAACAAATAAGTTAGTTTTCAAAAAAGAAACATTTAAAAAATGTAAGTATTTTATGAAAAATAATGTGCTTAAGTCTAAGCTTCAGAACGTCACAAAGGTTTTTAATTAATAAATCTTTTTTTTAAATAATTTTTGTTATTAAGAATTTTCATAATAGAAAATAATTTCTGAAGATTAATTAAATGAAAAAGTAATTAATTTTTTTTAAATTTTATTATATTTCATTTAAAAATAGATAAATTATTGGAAATAGCTTTTTTAGGAAGAACGAAACGATAATTTATGTCTGTAAGAAACTGCAAAACAATTAGAAAACAAAAATTATGAGCTTTAAGAACTCTGTTGCTCTAAAACACATTAACAATAAACTCTTTAACAGCCAAGTAGTGATTAAATCATTTATATTAATTGATTAGAAATTCTTCATAGTAATCAATTTTGTTAATAATAAAGAATGAACAAAATAGAATTTATTAATGAGAATTTATGTTAAGTTATAATAATTACTGTGCTTATTATTTTTAATTTCAAAGGAAAGAACAAGATCAAGATCAAAGAACTCTTTATCTTTCACACCAAAAAAGAATGAATATATCGAAAGTTAATTTTTAAAGGAAATAAATATTTTAATTAGGAGACTATAAATGCACTGAATGAACACGAGTACATAACTAAACTAATATTGAAATAAAATAAACTTTAGTAAGTTTATTTAAACGATAAGAAGCTCTCTAAGGAAATGTTTTAGCTTTCTAATATTTCTTATTATTTTTAAGGAACTTTATAAAATTGAAAATTTGCTTCTGAATGCCCATCGATTTTGTATGGATGTTGAAACATCTAAACGGCTAAATGATTTACAAATTGTTGTATCAAATATTATTGATGCAAGGAATCTTTTAACAAATTGAAAATAATTAGCAGTAGTAAATTAAACTTCAGTTTTGGAAGAGATTTATGAACTGATATAAAATAAAATTATTGAGGAATTAGAATATGAATTTCGGTAATCAATAAAAAGTAAAAGCTTTTTGATTTTTTTTATTTATTTTTAAAGATTAGCAATAAAGTGAATAACAACTACGAGAAATAATTATTAATCTTTAGTAATAACTTTCCAACTAAACTGAATTATTTAACGAATGCTAAAAATAAAAAGAAATTGATCGATAAAGTTTGAAGGCAATGATCTAACAATAAGAATCACAATAGCAAATAGTAAACTAAAGTTAAATTATTAAGTCAGAGAAGAATGAATAATTAATAATCCTAGTATAAGAAAAGCAATAATAAAATGAATAATTAATAAAAGAAATATAAGAAAAACACAATATAATTATTGACTTAGAAAACTAATTATCAGAGTTGCAGAATAAATTCTTTTATAAATTTGAGGATAAAACCTCAGAATCATCAAATATAAATTAATTATTAAAAACTAATTTTTTGCAAAATCTTATTTTCCTTTAAAAACTTGGCAAAATTCTTCAACCAAATCCCTGTTTTAACGAACTTTAAAATATTCTTAATTAAATTAATTAGAATTACTTCAATTGGCCAGCAATAAACTAAACAACAACTAATTGTTAGTAATATGTGATAGATGAGCTTCTCGGTAAAAATAGAACAAACTAGAAAAGGATCTTTGACAAAGAGTAAATAGAAAGCATGGAAAATAGATAAAGAAGGTAATCAAGATAATAATTTATTGGGGAATCCCCAGGGTTTGAAAAGCAAAATTTAAGTCAATAAAAATAAATGCCGAGATAATCAATAGTTTTAATTTATACTTTATAATATTAAATATAAGTTTTAGTAATAATAATCTCCATTAATTTAACGCTAGCTACAAGATTTAAGTTCAAATAAAAAATTTTAATCAAAAGCAAAAACCAAAGATTAAAGTATTCAAAGCTAAGTACCGGTTAGGGAGAATTTTTAATCTTTTGGAAATGAGCAGATTATTGAAAGACGTTTACTTGAAAAATAGTCTTAAGCGTAATAAAATAAAAGTATATAAAATTTCAGAGAGTATGACAACTAACTTAATAGTAATTGCTAATAAAAAAGTTTCTCTCCAAATTAATCGGAATAAAAAGCTTTTAATTCATAAAATTAGGCAATGATATTAAGTTCTGAAAATTTTGATAAAAGCTAACAATTTGAAGAGCCAATATCAAATATTAAAGAATAGATTAAATAATTTTCTGACTCTTAACCAAAAATAATAATAAGTTAAACACAAAACAAATATAAAAGTTTTGTTACTGAATAAAGTGATGCAAATATTTCGCCAGTTAATTATAAAGGAATATTGTCTGTGTTTGTTGAATCTTAAATTATTTTTAATTATTAATAGGTGGTAAAGGGAGTTGCTATAAATAAGGAAACTAGCAAAGAATAAAATTGTTTTTGTTGTGTGAATTTGGGAAATATTGTGAAAAAAACAAATTTGATTGAAAGTTATGATCCAGATGTAATATTTTATTTTGTCAAAATTAAAAATAGTGAAATCAAGAATTATTATTTGATATTGATATTAAAAAAAATGATGTTATTTTTTTAGAAATTTATAGTTTTTTTAGGATTATCCATTATTCTATCTTCAAGTTAGTAGCCAGATGAAATTTTAAAATTAATAAATATTAGGTAATTTAGTAATTAAAGTTATAATTAAAAAAAGGAGAAACAGCATAATTAAAGTTGATGTTATATCTTAAAGATACCAAAAAATATTCACTTTGGCATAACTTAGAAGAGCCATTATTTTAGTATGATGCTCATAATAGGTTGATTTTATTGAAAATTAAAATAAATAAAAAGAAAATAAAATGGAATGATTGAATTTTAAGTGAAATATACACCAACTTAAGGTTAAAATTTAATAATTCAATAAATTGTGTGTTAGATAATCTTTTTATATCACCAATAAAGTCAGCATTCAAATCGCATTATGTAGAATCTTAATAAATCAAACCTGGAAACTAATCTTAAAAAATATTTTGATTCTGAATTTTATAATATTTATCGATATTTTTATCTTTAAAAATTTATTTGTTTAATTCTTTATAAATTTAATAAAAATTTATTATTTTGCACTAAAAATAGTGAAAATGCTGCTCAATAATTTTACTCATTCTTTTAAAAACAATTTTCCCCATTAAATTTTTAGGTGGTTGAATGATTGATGAATAAAGTTTTGTTTGATTTTAAAATTTAAAATAATTTTAATATTAAGAAATGAAGGTATTTCAAATGTAAGATCATATTGGGGATATTCATCCATTATTTCTGGTTTTTTGTTTTGACGTAGTCTTAATTAATCATTTAACTAAATATTTTTTGTTTTTTCAGCTTCGAGTTGTTTCTGTAATTCGGCTACTTTTTTATCTACCTTTACTTTTTCTTCTAATTCTTGCGAAAATATTTCATTTTTTTCTTTGACCAAAGTGGAGTTTTTTTGTTTTATTACTTCAAGTCTGCATGTTCTTTCCTTAATTTCCTATTCCTTGAGTCTAATTATAAGTTCCTTTAAACGTTATTCCTCTTTTAGAAAATTCATTCTTTTGGATTTATTTTTAAAAATAAATTTATTGTTTCTGAAAAAATAGAATTTAAAACTTAAATTTTCAAATAAAGGATTATTTTTAAAAATAAATTTATTGTTTCTGAAAAAATAGAATTTAATACTTCTTACAAGATTTTATTTTGAAATAAAAAATTATTCTTAATTTAATATCAAATTAATTTTTATTTTGAATATTCCAATCTTAACATTAGAAATACCTCGGAATATATGTAGATAATAACTGCATAATCTAAAATAATTTTTCCTCCCTAAAAACAAGGAGCTCCTATCTATCTATATAATTTAGCTCTAAATGAACTGATTTATTTATAAAATACAATTGTAAACAATACGCTTCGATTTGAGAAATTTAATTTTTATTTAATTGTATAATGAAATTATCAATTTTCCATTGTTAAGCAATACTTAAATAATTCTTTAATTTAAATATTAGCAATTGATAAATCGTTTTTCTTGGATGATTCTTGGAAATCATCATTACTATATTCCACGTTTATTTCATTAAGTAAGTCATCTTCGAATTGAATATTATAAAAAAACAAAGGAAATATCCCAGGAAAAAAATGGAGTTAGAACTAACCAAAGAGTTATTATTTTTCTTCGTTTAGTTAAGAATATACAATTCTTTTTTGCATTTCCAAAATATTCTCATTCTCTTCAGTCTTATTCAAAGTTTAAGTTGTATTTTAAATTTATTTGAATTCACAAAAATCTAGCAAGCTTAATTAAACTGGGAAATTATAATATTCTTCTATAGAGCCTTCCTCATATCTAAAAATTATAATAATAATTAAAATTATCTAAGATATACTCAACTATAAACGAAAACCACATAGTTGTTAGTGGATTAATATTTTTTATATCAATGCAAATTGTATAAAGGATTTCAAATTCCCATTCTTGTGTTTAAAATGTATGATAAGGTTCTACTTAAATCAAAAATCCTAAAAGTAACTTTATTTATAACTTCTTTACCTTATTTTTCAATGTTATCTTTAGGCAATTCGAATTTGATACTTTCAATTTTTTTTTCAGGATTTTTAGACACGATAAACACTTTTTGACAAGCACAATGATATTTCTCAGAATATTAACCTTCCAAGAAGCTAAGTCTTTCTACAATTAATTGTTCATTTTCAAAGATAATTGTTTCTTTCGAAAAGTTAAAATTTTTTGATTATTTATTTTCATTTACTTCTTAATTATAATTTATTAATTGTTTGTTTTCGAGTATGTCTTATTCTTCAATGAGACTATCAGAAATTTATTTACTATCTAAATAATTCTGTCCTAATGATTTATCATTAAATAAGGTTTCTTATTTTTCTTGTTATTACTCTTTTTCTAATAATTATTATTTAAGTTTAGATATTTCAGCATCTTTTAATTTGATAATCCCTTTCATTGAATCAATTTTTTTATTCAATTCTTTGATTTTTTTATCAGAATTCATCTCCAAATGCTATTTATTCTCAAAAAGCCTAAGGGCATAAGTGCTAGCTTGAGGCTTTTCTTTTAATTTTAAAATTTTAGAGATTTTTGCCAAAATTCCAAGAATCAGAGGTTTGAACTTATACTAGTAATACAATCCAAGAAAACGAATAAAAAAACCAATGTTTAAACAAACAAATAGCCAAGAATTTATTATTGAGACAGAATTAGGCAATTTTTAATAATAGCTGAGCTCAAATACGAAGATAGTGTAGCATAACAGTTAGGTAATTAAAGAAATAGATTCAAATTAGTTTAATTAATTAAATTGCTTTTAATTATAAGGTCGACATTATTATTGCAAAATAACAGCAAATATAATAACGAGCTATAAGATGATACTGGGATAAGCTTTTAAAAATTTTATTTCTTCTGCAAAAATTACAGTTAGAAGAGTTAATAATATCTTTCTTGCAATGATAATTAGTTCCCAAAAAATAAATTCTTTTTTAAATGCATAATATAAAAATCCATATTGAAATTTAAATGCTAGTATTTCTTTTTTATTTGACTAATTATTAAGCAATAGTACCAATACTATAAAAATTGGGAAACAAATTCCGATAATTATTAATACCGGCAATGAGATCGCATATTTCCTAATATAAAATTACTTTTGAAAATTGTAAAATAACCATCAATTGTTTGTAGCTCCATAGCAAGAAATATTTAAATCATCTATTACTCTTTTTTGTTCGTTTGAACTATCTCCAATATTTATACAGTTAAATACTGCAAAGTTTGATTAAAGAATATTTTCAATTGAATAAAGAACTAGAATAATGGAAATTTAAATTATTATCATAGAAAATTTAATATGGAAAACATATGATTCAGCAATTTTTTATTAAGCTATTGGTATGAAATTTAAAGTTTTTTTTGCTTCCAATTAAATTTTATTTAACTTTTTTCTTCTTACAAATTTTATGATTAGAGTTATTATAAGTATTAATGCTGGGATTAAAATTGATGCAATTATTTGAAAATAAATTATACTTCTTTCTCCCCTAATTACAAAATTTAATTATTAAATTACACTTTTACCAAAATGTTTTTTTAAGAATGCATTCAATTGCAACTGCCTATGCAGGTTATGCACTTGAGAAAGCTAATTTATCAAACAAATCTTCAAATCCAAATTTCCATTCAATTGGATATAGTAAAATAATCTAAAGACTCTAACAATTTAGTTACTATTGAAATAATGTTACTTAAAGATGATAAATAAATAATTTCATTATATAATTTTCCATCACTTTTGACTTTAACTCACTTTTTGGAGGCTAGCAAATTTGAATGCACTACACAAAAATAATTTTTTATTAACTTTAAAAGTTACAAAATTAGTTCCCAGATACAAAGTATAAATACTACTGCCTAGCCCAAAAAATATTTTGAATCCTGCTATTATAAATTAGATTATTGATGCACATTTCCCACAATGATTTTGATCAATTTTTCCATAATCATCAGTACATATATTACAAAGAGGGCCTTCATATCCCGTCTCACATTCACCAGAATAAAACTACAATGATTAATACTCTGCATTTTCACCACCAATGCATGCTTCTTCAAAAGGACATTTCAAAAAATTAGTGCTATTTTCATTAAAACGCCAATAACTAGCTTTTGGGAATAAGTTATGCCCACCATAAATGCAACTCAAAGCAGATTCAGTTACACAAGTTCTACATTAATCTCCAGGATCTAAAGTATAAAAATTATCTTCACAAGCTTGGCAAATCCAATAATTAGATGAATACTACTTGGCCTCTCCTAATGCACACTTTTCAAAAGTTACCAAGAGTTCGCCAGTTCAATTGTAATAGCTAAATTAATAATCGTAATATAAATTTTCAAAATTTTCAATGCTTCCTGATATTTGACGTAGACATAATAACCCAAAAGAATTGATTTCAAAAATAAGATTGTTGCTAAATTACGGTGTTACTTTTTCCATAAGTAAATCAAGCATATTATACTGATTTTTAGTAGCATCATTAAGTTCAGATATATATAAATTCTTTGCGAATTAATAATTAGTGTAATCCATAAAATTATTGAATTGATTAGCGAGGGAAATAGCTACTAAGCATTTATCATCTGTAACCTAGCCACTTCCAATATTCAGAGTATATGAATTTTCATTATTTTCAAACTTTAAAGAGTAAGTTTCAATGTTTGCATTTGAATGTGAAGAAACAAAATTTTCTTTATTTTGCTAATCTGTGTTATTTTCCCAACTTAATTAGCCAAATTAGTTTCCATAAAAATATTATAAAGTAGATTTAGTCTTCAGTTTTATAAAATCAAAAGTCAAATAGTTGTCGTTTTCTTCTTGATAAATAAATTTCCCGAAATTTGCTTAATTTTTGGCAAGTTTATTTGTTTTAAAGGCATAATTAAATGACTTTTCTGGATTTTCAAACATTAAAATTGCTCCTTGCTTGGCCTTGTTTCCTTAAAAATTATTTGTTTAGGCAATAATTTAGCTTGTATTAGCCAAATTTAAAACAGCTCCTTGAGATGCAGAGTTAAATCCAAAGAAATTTTTTAATAATGATATTTCTTCATTACTATTACTGAATTTAAGCACGCCACCTTAATTAACAGTTGAAATTGTTTGTGAATAATTTAGGGCAAAGTTAAGCAAAAACAAACAATTTTTTGCTGAAAAATACTAATTTTAATTGCTTGAGGCTACAGCTCCTGATCCATCCAACGATTAAGTGTTAATAAACGAGCATTAATCAACTGAAAATTAACAATTGTCTAATTAAATAATTCCATACAAATTAGAATTTTTTGTTAATAAATGAAACAACGACGATTATTTTACATTAATTATTGAGTTAATGCCTTCTATTAATAAAAATTGTTAATTTTTATTTTTTTTCGCCTGATAAATTAAAAGAGTATTAAGTTTGATATTACTATCATTAATTTTTAAAAATGTTCCTTGAAAATCTTATGAAATGATTGCACTCTTAATACTTAGTTTATCAATTTGCATATTTGATGAGTTTGTTAAATAAAAATAAATAAACGAATCAAAACTTTCTGAGAATATTATGGAAGTAAAAGTTGAAGTGCATTCATTTGCTAATCTAAAAATAATCAGCACTTCTTTGTTTTTATTTGAATTTGCAATTTAAGAAATTTTAATATCTGAAAGAACGTAATTGGATTATTCACCGAGAAATTAAAAGAAAGTTCCTTCGTTTGAAGATAGTTTATCAAATTGTAGATTCGAAAAACTCATTTAATTTTTAGTCGATTCTTAGAGTATTGATACTACACAAGGAGAGGAACTTGTTGATAGTTCATCAAATCTAGAATTTTTGACTTCAATAGTATTATTTCCTTGAGTTAAACTTAATATCTTTTATATAAATTAAATAATTAAATTAAATTTTACTCCTCCATAGATCTCTTCAAAACTATTCGAATTTATTATTATAGTGTTGTTTTTGTAGATAATAATTGATCCCTATTCTTCTGAGGAAAGCGAAGTAAAAGTGTTATTTACTATTGTGAATGAGTTATTATCAAGACATAATATTAACGCTTACAATTAACATAAAACTTTTATAAAAATTACAAGCATTATTTCCTTAAATGTCTGAAAAAGTATTATTTGTGAAGTTTATTTCGTTATTATTTTCAACATATATAATTCCACTTGATTAGCCAGCAACAATCTGTGAAAAATTATTTTCAATCATATTAATTTAATTATTTTATGTTAAATAGGCAATACCTTTAAAATAAAATAAAATAAAATAGAAACATTTTTACATCCAATTGAACATGAATCTTATACAAATTGATTATTATTCAAGGTTAGGGAATTATCTCCTTTCAAATTGATATTTCCAAACTATGCATAATTATCTTCAAATAAACTTTTGTCCATTGTAATCTGATTGTTTGTTAATCCACAAAGAATAGCTAATAATAATAATATTTATAAATGTTAACATCCTAAAGAATCTGTAGTTGCTTCTTTAAATTCAACATTACTTAGCGATAACGTATTAGAATCTCCAAGAAATAGTCCAGCTAAAATTATTACTAACCTATGAAATGAAACCTCCAGCAAACTTTGCGTAACTTTGATGAAGTTTTGAATCTGTTATCTCAAATTTAATTTTCTCACTTAAATATAAGCCTTTTATTTTAATCAGAAAAATTAATGTTTTTACATCCTCCTAAATAAGCACTATTATCAGAAAAATTACTAAATGAAATCTAATTAAATTCATTAGTAATTTATGCAGTTTTAGAAGCAAAAATCACTTAAATAAGTAAATTAAATGAATTGTTTTACCTCCTCCAACATCTGCTATATGATTGCTAAAACTGCAAAGAGTAATAATGATTCTTGAATTTAAGGAAATATAAATTCCTCCTAAACTTTTATATAATTAATAAATTATACCTCCGTTCATAGCACTGTTATTAAAGAAAACCGTATTAGATATCTTTAAAGTTACATGTTTTGTAAGGTAAATTACTTATTTTATATAATAATAAACTAAATTTATAATTACCTCCACCATTATCGCCAAAATTATCAGAAAAATTACTTTCCTCAATAATAACTTCTTGATCAAGATTATCATAAATACTAATGACGCCTACAATTATTTAAAGTAATATTGTTTTAACCCCCAGAAATTCCAGAATTGTTCAAGAAAGTGCAATTTTTAATTGTTAAACTATTTGATTGAACCATATAGATTACTTTATAATATTGTTTTAAATGTATAAAGAGTTTTACCTCCTCCATTTTCAGTTACTTGATTACTTTCAATGGTTAATAAAGTCAAGGTTAATTAATTTTCCAATTGTAAATAAAAAATTCCTATAGTAAGTTTATGATATAAATTTATCATACCTCCAGATTGGCCAGTGTTTTCCTTTAAAGTTGAAGAATTTATTTTTACTATATTATTAGAATTCAGAAAAAATGCTCCTAATAATAAATTTTAGTAAAATTGAAAAAAAATAACCTCCGAGTTATGCGTAATTACTTATAAATTTATTTCCATGTTCTATTGTTAAATTATTCTCACTATCTAAATAAATGACTCCTAATAAATTTATAATAATAATTTAATTCAATACCTCCATAATTGTTTGAAAACTCATTAAATTATTTAATCGTAATCTAATTCAATGTTATTCCTTTAATTACTATTATACAATATTAAAGTTTTAGATGAGATATGAACCTAATTAATACTTCTTAAAGATGCTGCTTTCCTCTATCTTGAGGATATTATTTTAATTTAAATAAATGAGGCTTTCTCCAGTCAGTTAATTAAAATTAAAGTCTTCATCCAAATAAAACTTATTGAATTCTGAAATTTATAAATTGCAATTATTATTCAAATAAAAGAAATCTAAGTAAAATAGTAAATAATTATTATTTAAAGTTAACTTTATTAATTATTTTAAAAGGTATTTTCTTATCCTATACTTATGTTATTAAATTATAAACTTCAAACGAAATCTAACAAAAAATAATTCGAATAATAAAGAAACATTAGTAAGTATTATTAAAAAAGAAATTGTTGTTTTCAATAATTAAATTATTGCTTAAATTGAGATTAATTATTTTATTTACTACATTATTTGAAAGAAATTAATTATAATTATTAATTGTAAAATTATTATAGTCAACCAATGTAAATATTTCTAACATAATTAAAGAAAACTATTAAAATTATACCATATCCTTCTCCAATTGAAATATTCCGGAAAGTATTATAATCATTTAAGATGATATTATTAAAATACCTGAAATAAAACATACTTTAAGTACAAGAAATATTATCAAAATTAGATTAAGAGAAATTATAAATTCCATTTCGTGTGGTAGAAAAGAAAACATCACTAATTCTTAAATTAGTAAAATTGGATTTAAAATTTGTGTAATTATAATTATCCTAGGAATATACATTCATATACATAAAAGATTTGATTCAACTATTGTCAATAGTTGAATTAGTTAAAACGCAATTAAAATCACGCTACATTCAGAAAATTATTAGATTGTCGCAATTTCGAGCATTTATAATTTTGAGATCAGTAGCATTTATAAAATGATGCGCAGTATTTATCTAAAATAATGTCGCAGCGTCAGTATCTGGGCAAATAAAGAAATTTCCTGAAGAAATTGTTAAATTATTTATTTCAAGATTTAATAATTCTCTAATACTTAATTCATCCTAATATATTAATCCATGAATCAAATAACTGGAAATATATTGAGAATTAGATAATTTAATAGTGATCGACTCAGAATTTACAAGCATAAGTGCCACCCAAGAATTAATTTAGTAAATATTCTTAAAATGTACATTTTCAAGTTCAAAATATGAAGAATAAATATTAAATAATCCCCTATCTTCAGAATAATATGTTTATTAGTCATATAATTCCGGAATATTAAGTGTATTTTCAAAAATAATATTCTTTATAAACATTTCTCCATTAATCTTGAAATAAAACCAGTGATAATCAAAATAAATAGTGGATATTTGATCTTCTAATGTAAATATTTTAATATTTTAAAAAATCAGGTCCTAAAAAAAGCATTATTTGTACACGGGTTGAGTGGATAAATAATAATTTAGAGAAAATATTTTCGAAAGTAAAACAAAATTAATTTATGTAACAGTATAATTATCCTGAAAAATTAATTCAGCCATACTAAAAGCTTCGTAAAGATCATTATATGGGCATACTAGAGAACCATCTTAATCATCATCACAAGGAAAATCAATTTTATTTCCAATGAAAATAGTTATTATTGAGTTATAAGTTAAAGCTTCGCATGATCTATTATTTTATAAATTTTAAATAATTATATTACTTATAGTCTTTAGATAAAATATAATTTTCGTCGCAAGCCCCACAAATTTTTCCTCTGATTAACTAGCAATTATAAGGAACATATTCTTCGCATTTTCCAGTTTCTTCAGACAAAATCCAGTTTAATTTACAGTTACATTACCCATAAAAAGAAAGTTCAAAATTGTTATCAAAATCGCATGTAAAGCATTCTCCTTAAGAATAAGAATAAGGATCTTCGCATAATTAACAAGTCCCATCTACTAAATAATAATTATCAGCGCATCGACATTCATTATTTTCCAACTGCAAGTGCTTTTATTCCGAATCACAAGTTTTACAGTAGTCTAGCATTAATTAATCTTCAAAGCAAGTTAAACTAAATGAATTTAAAATTTAAGTACAATCATAAAATTTACCAATTTTCAGAGCATTTAAATGTGCATGTGTTATCTTCTAAAGTCGCAAATCGATGACAATTACATTCTTGTATGCTTTCTTGTTCGTCAGTAGTAATGTATCCGTATTCACAAGATCTACAAACGACGGGCATGTTATATGGATTACATAATTAACTATTTAATTCTTAAATAGAAAACTACAATGAACCAATATTTTAAAAGGCATTAACCTCCACCACAGTAGCAACAATATTTATATTCTTCTTAAGTATTTACATCCCTTTAAAATCTAAAACAATAGTTTCTTACTTTTTTAATTCATATGAACATTGTTAGAATTCTTTAAAATACTCACAATCGTGTCCATTGCTATCCATCCATTTCTCCCCGGAATCGTTTGAAAGATCTTCGCAGATTTTAAAGCAATCAGTCCAAGAATAAAGCATTAAATGCAAAAATAAAAAATTGGCGTTCAATTTCATAAGTTAGAAGTAAATTAAAATTATTGAAATAAATAAAAATTTGAAAATTTAATCAATCAAAAATGATTATTAAGTAACTTTGCAATTTTTTTAATAAGATACAAAGGGTTTTTGTGTTTTCCCTTTGTCGGGCGTGCAGACAAATAATAATTTCTCCCATTAAATTCTTAGGTGGTTATAAAGTTTTGTTTGATTTTAAAATTTAAAATATATTTATTTGATTAAATTTACTAATTTAAGAGTTAAAACTTTCATTTTTTTTATTTTCTGACAGCTTTTTTAATCTCTAATTTTTTTTTTTCTTCAAATTTGCAATAAAACATTCCTTGTTTGATTTCATAGCGTTTTTCATTAAGTAATTCGTTGTTGACAAAATTTGCTAAATTAGTGTTTATTGTTGCTATTTTGATGAAGGATTCAATCTTTCCAAATGCAATTGAGCTCTCTAAAATCATATTTGAATTATTTTCAAATTCAGCAGGCAGTTCCTTATTACCTTTATTTCTTATTTATTATAAAAACAAAATAACATTGAAGTTAAATTAAACGATATTAATTATCCCAAGTGTACAAAGTTTTGACAAAAAGTTTATTTGGCATTGTTCCAAGTTCACAAAAAATATGAATTTATTTTGGATTAAGTGATTAGGTTAATAATAAATATGAAGGTCTTTAAAAGTCTTGAAAAATAAAAGTAAACTTATTTTCTGATGGTGTTTACGAAATCTTATTTCCAAAAATATCTTATTTTATTGGAATAAATTCATAATTTAATTTAGTTAAATAACGATCTTTCCATTATAATTTTAAGATTATTTTACTATTTTCTTATTAAAAATATAATCTTCTTTTTTCAATAATATCAAAATCTAATATAAAATTTGTATTTAACAAAATAAGTTTCCTACCTAAATATTACTAAAATCTGGAAATACTTAAATATATATAGAAATATTCATAATAATTTGATGTTTTTAATAAATATAACATTATCATTTAATTTATTCCGTTAGATAATTTGTAAGGCTTTCAATTAAGGAGATAGGTTTAAAATCTTTTGCGCCTTATATTGCTTCTTTCACATAAGTGAGAGTTTTTCCATTAAATTCCTAGAGAATAATATAATTTTAAAGAAAAGAGACTTCCCCAGCCAAAGTATTTTCTTAAGCATAAACTAAATGAATTAAATGGCTATATAAGTTATCAGAATAATTTATATCTTCAAAAATATATTTATTGCTGACATGGCTTTTTTTCACAACTTAAAATGAGGATTCAATATCAATTTCAATTCTTTATAAAACATCTTCGACACTGATTAAATTAAAGTAATTATGAATCACAAAAATTGTTTTATTTTTGTGATTTTAAATCACTTATTGAATGAGAATTTGGTCTTGAAAAGTTATTGTTCCAACAACAATTATAATAATTTAGCATATTTCTAATAGGTAGCTCTTTTATTTTAATAATTTAAAATTAATTATACCTGAGTAAAAGCTGATATTGCTAGTGAATCTAAAACCATTTTTATTTTTTATTTTTAAAGTTCTCTATTATTTTTTGTTTTTTCTATATAAATAAATAATTTATTAAACATTATTACCAGATAGATTTTCTTCTTCAGTACTTTTATTAAAATACTGAACTCCAGAAGCAAATTCCATAATGTCAATCCCATGAAGAAATTCAGCCTTGGCCGTTGTTGTTTCATTATTCATTATGTCAGAGTTTGCAAAAGGTTTTGAAAAAACAGAAATTCCTTTACTTTTAAGTTTTTCAGGATTGATTACTTTTTCAAATAACTTAAAAAACATTTTAGTAATTAAAAAATAAACTTTCGCTAAAATGTGTGTCTTTCCTACTTATCCATTAGCAATTATCCCTATAAATGTATAAAAAAATGAAAATACTTACCTAATGCAAGTGCATGCTTACTAAAAGTGTCTATCATATCTTTTTCCCCTTGATATTTTTTAGTATTTCATCCAAAATTTATTCCTTGAAGATAATTGATTAAATACTGTAAAATTACCTTCTTGCATATTTTTAAATGAAGATAATTCAAATTCAAGATCATATTGAGAATCTTCATCCATTATTTCTGGTTTTTTGTCTTAGCACAGTTTTAATTAATCATTTAACTAAATATTTTTTGTTTTTTCAGCTTCGAGTTGTTTCTGTAATTTGGTTGCTTTTTTATCTAGCTCTACTTTTTCTTCTAATTCTGGCGAAAATATTTCATTTTTTTCTTTGACCAAAGTGGAGTTTTTTTGTTTTTTTACTTCAAGGCTGCAGGTTTTTTCCGTTATTTCTTCTTCCCTTTTTTTAATTAAATCGTTTAGTTCCTTAAAACGTTATTCCTCGTATAGAAAATTCATCACTCTCTTTTTTTGGATTTATTTTTTAAAATAAAATTTCTTGTTTTAGATAAAATAGAATTTAAAACTTAAATTTCAAAATAAATTTAATATTAAAATAAATCAAATATTATCTTCTAAAATAATTTCATTTAATGATTCATCAATATTTTTATTTTTTTCATTTAAAATCAAACTATTTTGAATTTCTTAGATTTACACATTTTCTACAATGAATTTATAAATTAGTAACTAAATTATACCTTAAATCTAAATATGCTTTTGCTTTTCATTTATATTTACTAAAATTAAGTCCTAAGGAATATTTGGTTCCATAAAACCATAAAAACTTAAACTCTATTAATTATTATTTAAATTATCATTTTCTTTTGATTCATTAGGGACAGTTTTTAGCCTCTCAAGTTTCCTTTTATTACCCACTTGCAAAAAATCTTATTCATTTTCTTTATTAACAGATATAATTTTTGAATCTTATCGTTAAGGGTTTGGGTTTCGCCATGATAAATAGTGATTAACTTTACCTAAGATTCTATTTTATGGTTATAAATTTAAGGTTAATGAGCTTCGTTCAATTAAAGGCGGGTCTTCAAATTCAATAACACGCTTGAAAAAGTTTTTTCATGATCTTGAAAGATTTATTAACAATAGTTGAAATATTTTTTAACTCACGGGGATCGATCACAGGATCTCTAAATTTAGCTTTATCTTAACAAAACAATAATATTATTAATCCTTACTTCTTAATGTCCTCTTATAATAATTTTCTCCAAGCTCAATTGTTATCTATTTTTCTAAATTTCTTAAAATTATTGGATAATTTCGAAAGGGTAATTCTAATTTGTCAGCCGTATTCCTATAAACTTCTTCATGTTTTGGCTTTAAATAGGTTTATTGCTGAACATACAATGCTATTAAGTATTCGCCTTATATTATAGCCCAGTCCAAGCAATTTAAAGCTAAATTTTTTTTAAAAAATAAAGTGTTTACATTCTGGAGATTCATAGTCTATATTTGGTATTTTTTCTAAATAATACTCAACTAAAGCTAAATTTCCTCGTCTACATGCTATTATTAGAGGCGTCAGTCCATTTGTTCCAGGGTGATCAAAATCAGCTCCAAGCTTCAGAATATTTAAAATAAATTTATTTTTATATTTAAGACTTTAATTAATCTTTCAACCATCATTTAATTTCCCCGTCAAGTAGCTCGTTATAATGGAGTTGTTTTACCTAAACATTAAATTGACAATTAAGAAAGAAACAATCAGTTTTCAAAGTCTAAATTCATTATATGTTTTTTTGTTTTTAAAAAAATTAGTTTAAAGAAAATAGAATTTTTAAATACATTTAATATTAAAATAAATTAAATTATTTAATGATTATTAAGCTCTTCACTAATTGAAAATTATAAAAATACAAAAGACAAAAATCGTATATTATAAAATAAATATAAACAAGCAATACATTTGATGAATGTGAGTAAATTGTTCATTGATTATATTACTGGGTTGCATATTCCATTGATTTTAAATATATTTATAACGTTATATTATGTCCTTTTCTTAATTATAATTTTTTAAATACCCCAAAAAATTTAGTTATCGATGTTTACAATTTAATCTTGAATATTTATAATAATATATTATTAATTGAATTTTCTTTTAAAAAATAGTATTAAATATTGAATAATAAAAATTGAAAATAAATCAATTAAATAATTTTAAATCATTTAATTAATTTTTTGCATAATCTTAGAGTTCATTTTCTAAATACTGAATAATTTTTTGAAAAAAGTTATTGGTTGGCAATATAACTTTATTTAAATGATTTTTAACTTTACTGATTTAAACAGTTTCAATTTAATTATTTTTCATTTTAATTTCATATTAAAAGCATAAAAGTGACTTGACAATAAGTGGAATATTTAATTCAAATTATCCACAAATCATTTACTCTTCACAATTAATTTCAGAATTTATAATTGTTTTAGAAAGTTAATCTAATAATTCATTCTTATCAATTAATTAATCATCTGTATGAAATGAATTTAATTTATTAGAGACAGTTATATTAATTAAAATTTAATGTTCTGAAATTTGTTTGAATGAAAGGAAGTTACAATAATCCCAAATACTGAAAATTATTGGAAAATTATAGTTAAGCTGAGAACTGTCAATAAGCTATACTGTTATCAAGGAATTATTAATTAAATGTTATATTAAAGAGTCAAGATCAGTTTTATTTATGATAGAATAAAACAACCAAAATTCAATTTACTATTGAGAAGAATCTTATGAATTTTTAAATTTCCTAAATGTAGCTGCAATTTCCTACTTTACCAATTCTTCTTAATTTAATTAAATATCAATAGTTTCAATAGAATTTTCCTTACAAAGAAAAGTATATTTCTAACAAGCACATTGAGTACAATTCAATTTTGAATACTCACCTTCCAAGAAATTACTTTATTTAAGAATAAAATAATCATCTTCATGAATTGTTTTAGTTTTACTTAAAGAAAAAGTATTTGGTATTTGTATTGCTTTAGAAGCAATCTGAAAGTTTTCTTAAGTATCAGAAACATCAATTGAACATGAATCATCAGTATCAATAATTTTTTGTGTGATGTAATTTGAGCTTCTTAATTATTGTTTAAGTTAATCTATTTCATTATTTTTAAGTTCAATTATTGTATTTAATTTATTAACTTCTTTTTAGAGTTTTATAATTTAATCATCTTCATTGTTAGCAATTCTTTTTAAAACAAATTTCCTTATAGGTTTTTAAGGATCAAACATTTTATCATTAACTTTTTTTAGATTAAACGAAGATGTATCACTTAATTTATCTTTTGAAAATATTTTTTTTAAATAATAAAGTGATTTATGCTTAATATTTTACACAGTTGGTTAAATCTTATACTAATAGAAAAGTTTGCAGAAAGTAAAAATAAAGATGCAGTTGATTAAGTAAAGCAAAGTTACATTGATTATGCTAATACTGTCTGAAATTATATCGTTCGTAAAGAGCTAAAAAATAAAAATAAAATAAGATATTAATTAAGTGATTAAAGATATATTTTCAAAGTTATTTAGCTCGGGATATTTTTTTGAATTATAGGGTTTACAAATTAATTAAAGTATAACAGCAATAGCAATAATAAAACATAAGAGGATACTCGGATACTTTTCATAAAATCTGATTTCATTAGAATAAATAATTGTTATAAGTTCTAGAAAGATTTTTCTAAATATAATAATCGCCTCCCAAAAAACATAACTATCTTCAAATGCATAGTATAAAAACCCAAATAAAAACAAACAATTAATTTATCTTGTTTATTTTTTTCTATGATTGTAAATAATGATTCCTATAAGGATTATTGGATAGAAAATACCAATTCCAAATAAAATTGGCATTGCAACAAAGTATTTTCAATAAAAATGTTCAGTACTATTGCAATCAATATCTAATTAATTAAGGACTCGATATTATTTGGTTTAATCGTCACCAATATTAATGCAAGCAAATGCAGAAAAATTAACATGAAGGATATTTTGAATTGAATAAAGCAAAATTATTATTGAAAATTAGATAAAAATTGTATAGAATTTTGGGGAAAATTATGACTACCCCAAAGAGCTAATTCGCATACTGATTGATGAATATAAATCGATTTGTTCTTACTTCTTTTTTGAATATCTTATTATCAAATTGATGAAGAGAATTATCAAAGGCAGAGCTATGGAAGCCACAATAGAAAAATATAATTTCTTTCTTTAAATTATTATTTAATAATAAAAATAAAATACAGATTAAGACTTTTGAGAATACAGTCAATAGATACTGATTCTGCTGGCGTTGCATTTAAAAATGATATTCCTTGAACAAATGATTTTAAACTTAATTTTAAATCTAATGGAAATAGAAGTATTAATTATAATCCCTATAGATATTTTATAATTATAAATAATAACCTAAATATGATAAATTAATATTTTTAGAAGGTAATTAGAAATCACAATAGATTTATATGATTCTTCTTCTTATTAAGAACAAATCTTAATAATAAAAGTAGCTCCAAAATGTAAAGAATAAATAGAAATACCAACACTAATTATTAGTTTTATCACATTTAAAATAATAGATGACACCTAATTACATGAATTGCAAGTATTTTAATCGCTTTTCCCATAACCATCTGCACATTCATTGCACAACGCACCTTCATACCCATTCTAACATTTACCTTTATAAAATTCAATAGAATTTGTTTCAGCATTTTCTGACCCAAGACAAGAATAATCCTTTGGGCATTTGATAAAATTTGTGCTATTCTCATTTAGTCGCCAATAACCTGCATTTGGAAATAGCGAATGCCCTCCGTAACTACAATTTAGTGGTTCTGCTGAAGTACATAATTTACAATAGGAATTCATGTCTAATGTATATTTCCCTGCAGAACAAGCTTCACATACATATTAATCTTCTTATTTTTCAAGAATATAGCCTAATGAGCATTGATCAAAATAAATTTAAAGAGAGAGATTTACATTTATATAGGTAAAAGTATATGTATTTGTTAGATCGTAGACTTAACTCGTTTTATGTGTTACTTTTGTTAGACAGAGTAAGCCATTAGAAGTGATTGAAAATGTAAAATCATCATCAAAAATTGTTGATGTTTAGTTTAAAAGAGAAGAAATATTTTGTGAGAGAATTGAAGTAGTATTAATGTGGGAAATCTTTAAGTTATCATAGAAAGCATAATTTGTATACTACAAAACATTAAAATTTTAATCTGCTAAAGAAATTTAAGCAAGACAGGCATCATCCCCTGTAATCATTTGGCGGCCAGTTTGCACATTAATAAAAAACTCTTAAGCATTGTTTTAAAATTTTATACTTAGTGGCAAAATATTAAGATAATCTAAGGCGGTATTGTATGTTTAATAATTCTAATTGAATGAATTCGAATTTAATCTGATATAATAAGGCAATTTGCTTGCTGATTTATCATATAATACTAAACTTTATCTTTGTTTATCAGGATTAAAATTCTAATACTTGATGAGGATAGAAGTTTATTCAAATGAAATAATCATTCCTACATTCGCTTTATTTTTCGTAAAATTATTATTCAAAATTTAATAATTTACACTGTATTATTTAATCCCGATAATACTTCCTTTTTAAGCTTAATTACCAAAAAAAGTATTATTTTTAATACTTAAATCTTCCCAGTTATCAGTATATATGACACCCCCAGTATTAAAAGCCCCATTGAAATAGAATAAATTCAACTAAATTTGCGAAGTCATTGTTTCAGTTGTTGTACGTTTGAGATAAAATACCCCAGCCTTACCGTTATTAGAATTGGAATTAGAATAATTCAAAGCTGAATTCATTAAAAATAAATTGTTTTTGGCGTAAATTTCTTTACTATTTGTAATTGCCCCAATTCCTATTGTATTAATCCCTTTGTTTGAGATAAATACGCATTATTTAAGAGTAATTGTACAATTTTGAAGGGTGATAATTCCATCTTTATTGTTTAAAAGATGAAAAATTTAAGATTTTTATAAACTAATTTTTGAATTATTCCCTTCAATTATTTAAAAAAATATTGTTTTATTAAGAGTATGCTTTTAATTGATTATCAAATTACTAAGAATAGCATTACTTGAACTTTGGATTTATAAAAATAACCCATTTACAGTAGGAAACTTATTTGTATTAATAATTTTAAAATTATTTAGAGTTATTTATGATTACTCTTAGACATCAAAATAAATTAATCTATAATCAGATAGCTATTTTAGATTGAGTATATTTTCGAAATTTCCTTATGTCTCACTACTCAAACTAAAAACAGTTAAATTCTAAGATGTATCAATTTCAGTTGAATTTATTGAGCTGAATGAAACAAATTTGCAAGTTAGATCCGTATTTTATCCATGTATCTTAAACAAAAATGTTGATAATTGTCCTATGATCTCACTAAAAACAGAATTTGATATAATGATTGTGTTCTGAGAATTCGAGGATGATTCTATCGAAATAATTACTGGATTTTCTGTTGATTAAATAATATTAAAATTTGAATTGGCGATTTCTAAAGTATTAATGCTACCAGTTAAAAAATATATGCCTCCGGATATATTATAATAATTGTTATTTTGAAGAATAAGTGAATTATTATAATCGATGCTAAAAATTCCTTGATTATTAAATGCAATAATATGTTTAAGAGTTAAATCTATTAATTTTATTGTAGAAGAAGTTTCTGAACTTAAAATTGCTTTGAGAATAATTAATAAAGTAAATTTAAATTTAAAAAGACTTCTGGAACTGTAAGAGGTTAATTCTGTTAAACTTGAATTGCTCAATGTAATAGTATTGTTTTCTTTGGAATTTATAAATGCTGAATAAAGATCGGCAGTAATATTGAATGCAATTATTTCTGAAATAGTAACAATATTATTTTATTCGATATTCAATATACCTATTAAGTTTCAATAATAAATAAAATTTACATCCTATTTTGCAAATCATATTGTTAAAATAAACATTATTTGATAATTTTAATGTGGATTGACTATGCAAATAAATGTTTCCTTCGGAAGCATAATTTGAAGTAAATGTACTATTTTGTACTATTATTGAATTGGATTAAGATGAATAAAAACATGCTGAAAAAGAATTGTATAAAGAAGAAAGAAATTATTTGTAACCTCCACTATAGTCTGCTTTTTCATTTTTAAAGTATGATTCGTTTACAATGAGTGAATTATATTTATTTAAAAAGAAAGTACCTAAAAAAGAGTTTAAATAAAGAATAAAAAAATTTAATTACCCCCAATAAATTCTGCTAAGTTATTAGAAAATTCTATTTGTTCAATTGCAATAGTGTTATTTGAAGAGCAATAGAAGGTTCCCCCGATAAAACCAAAATTTTTGTTAAAAACTGCCAACTAAATGTCAATTTCATTGTTTTTATCAATAAACAATCCTAATATTTATATTATTTTAATAATATTACCGCCTCCTAATTCTGCTGAATTATTAGAAAAAATGTTTCCTGAATTCAAATGCAATGTGCACGAGTCAGAAATGAATACCCCACCTTTATTTAACATAATTTTCATCAGATTAATTGACCTCCATTGACAGCATAATTTGATAAAAAAGAAATATTCCCAGTCAAAGAGAGAGTCAGAGTTTTACTGCAATATATCGCTATTAAGAAATTACATTTTTTGATTAAATCAAATTATACCCCCTCCTTAATTTGCATAATTGCTATTAAATATTATCACACCTGTTATTGCATAGTATGATTATTCTGAATCAAGAGAGGCAAAATATATAGCACCTATAGTATAATATATTTAATTAAAGTGTTTAACCTCCATTTAAAATAGCTGTATTATTGTAAAATGTGCAATTAATATCAAATGTAAGAGTTGCAGAATTCATAAAAATAGCTATTAAGAATAAGAAACTGAAAATCTATTACCTCCTCCTATTTGTGCAACATTTGAAGAAAATAAGGTATTAGAACCAAAAGTAATTGTGTTATTTGTAAAAGAATATAAAACTCCCCCATTTTCTGCAGTTGAGTTTTGATAAGTGATATTTTCTTCTGATTAAAGAGTATTGGATTGTTGCAAATAAAAAACTAATTATAATAAATCTTTTAAATAATTTATCATGCCTCCACCATAGTATGCATGATTTTCATTTAATATTTATGAATCCAAAATTTAAATACTATTTGATTCCGACGCAGAGATAATTCCACCATAAATATCACAACTATTATTTAGAAATATATTTGAATTTTAGAATTCGATTTCATTTTCAGAGATTAGTACGAAAACTCCTCCTTTTTCTTCTGCATAATTACTTGTAAAAGTGTTTGAATTCATTATAGCTACTGAATTATTTGTTTTAATATAGATTGCTTAATAAAATATTTTTTTAAAAAAAGTATTATTTTAACCTCCTCCTTCTATTGCACTATTTTGTAGAAACTAATTATTATCTTCAATATTAATAGTATTACTATTAAATACAATAATCACTCCTCCAAATTTAGATGTATTGTTTTAAAAAACATTGTTATTTTTAATTTGAAGTATGTTGTTGTAATTGAAATTAATAGCACCTATTATTAATTGAAATTTGAAATTAAAAGTTTACCTCCATTCGGGGCAGAATTACTTTGAAAAATATTTCCATTTTCAATAAAAATTGTATTTTCTTGATACAGATATAAAACACCTTTATTTTATGAGATAATATTTTTATTTTAAAATACCTCCTCCTGATGTTCCTAAACATTCAATAAATTGATTATTTGTTTTTATCATGATAGAATTTTTACTGTACATATAGAAAACTCCTCCAGAAGTCGCTGAATTTTTGGAAAAAATATTATCTCCTTCAATTTGTAAATCTAAATTTTGCCAAGAAAAAAAACATCCTTTATCAAAATTCAAATCAAATCCACAAATAATAACCTCCATATGTGGCTTTATTATTAATAAAATTGTTCCCTTTATTAATCATTATTGTATTATTCTCTGTTAAATAAGAATAATAAATTCCTTTTACTACATTTAATTTTTTAAAACACTACCTCCATAAGAAGTTCCTTCATTAGATTCGAAATTATTATTATTATTCATATAAACAGTATTTGATGAACCATAATTAATAAAAATACCTATATAATTAATTGTAAATCAATTTGTTACTAAACCTCCATATGGTGCTGTATTACTTAAAAAATTATTAGTATTTTCAATTATCACATTGTTTAAAGTAAATAATGCAAAAATTGCTTTAAACAAATAATTAAATAAAAATACTCTACCTCCCTTAGAAGTCGCTGAATTTAAAGAAAAAAGATTATTATCTTTAATAATTAATCGATTTCCAGTAAATAAATAGAGAATACCTTTAATAAAAATATTATAATAATCATCAAAAAAATACTTCCTTTAACAGCAGAATTGCTTATAAATTCATTTGAAATTAAAATCGATATATTGTTTTTTTCATTTAAATAAAACACTATATTTTATGATTTTACTAACTAATATTTAAATTATAACATGCACTGGTTGAAGCTGAATTTTCCTGAAATAAATTCTAGTTTATAATATTGATAATATTTTATAATTCTGCATAAATTATTACTAAAAATAAATTATTAATTAATAAAAAATACCTCCATTTTCAGCAGAATTATTTGTAAATTCATTACTATTTGAAATATTTATTGAATTATTCAATTGAGAATAGATTATGCCTAATCAAGATAGTTTTTTGATATAAATAATAAAAAAACCTCCTTTCTTTCCATAATTTGAAGTAAAAATATTTGTATATTGAATTGAAATAATATTTAAATTCTCAGAATAAATACAGCCTAATATATAATTTAATCATTTAAAAACAAGTTACCACCGTTTTCTCCTTAATTTTTAGAAAATTAATTTGAATCGTTAATGCTTATATTATTAGATTCAGTACAATTGATTAAACCTAAAATAATAATTAAAAAAATACATTAATAATAACTTAAAAGGTTTGTATTATTAACAAATTTATTATTTGTATGAATTTTTAATGAATTCTATTTTGTTAGAGATATGATATCTTTGAAACATTAATAAAAGGAATAATTATACTTTAAATTGCATTAAATCCATAATTATTAGTAAATTTATTTTCAATAATTTCTAAGTTATTAGACAAATTGCTATAAATAATAGAGTTCCCAAGAACAATTTAATTAAAAGTCGAGTTAGAGATTGAAATATTATTTTATTCATTCATAAATAGTAATGTGTTTAATGTTAAATTAGAAAAGACAGAATTATTGATTCAAGATTATTTTTATATTGTATTTGATTAAGTTAAGTTAAATACTATTAACTGAGAATCCTTTATATCTGTTAATTCTATGGATTCCATTTATAAATCAAGTTCGTTGGATGATAGGTTAAAAAGTGAGTAGTTAATTACGTTATCAAATGTAAAACTATTTCAATTAGCAATAGTAAATTTAGAAAAAGAAAATTTGATCTAATTATTATCATTTTCAGTTTAAATTAATCCCCCAGGAAAATATGTATTGTCAATGTTAGTATTCGAGATTTCTAGAGTCATGCTCGTAGCATTACTAATTTGAATTAAATTCATATAAAACACTTCATTATCTGGCTAATAACCAAAATTTTTTAAATTAATTGTATTCAAAATTAGGAAAGAATTTTCGTTGAGTTAGAAAAGGCTATGAAATTTACTATCATTGGTGGTTAGACTTTCTTAGCTTGTTAAAACTTGAGAAAAGCCTTATAAATTAATATTTTGCAAAGATAGTTTTCCATTATTATTAACAATACTTAACGAATCATCAACAATATTAATGGTCGAAATACTATCCTCTTAAGATGAAATAAAAATTTTTTTATTTTCCAATTTTGAAAAAATTTCTATTTTATTCGTGTTTTCAGTTATCTCTTCAAATCCAGCTTCTGTTAAAAGATTAAAAGAAATTGAGAATTATTCTGAAAGTAAAATTATATTTAAAGACAAAATCTCTATATAATTTGAGAAAAAGTTTTCAGTCTCTTTAAACGCTATAGGCAAACTTAAATAAGGTGCCTCATAGCTTCCATTACATTCATTGCCACTACAACTAAAATCACTTTAATTACCCACATAAATTGTTTGTATCTAGCAAACTCCTTCTTTTTCAATATAATCAGCCATACATTCACAAGATCCATCAGAAAGTATTCTGTATAGCATTGCATCACATTCTAGGCATTCAGTTGGTTAAGGACTTTCTTATTTGCAGTTAGTGCTAAAGGACAAAATATTTAATGAATATATTAAGTAGTACCAATACTCTAAACAAGTTCCACCACCACAAATACAGCAGGCATCATTAGCTGTTAGTCCAAAATTTTGATATAAGCTTCCCCATTAACTTAAAGATAATTTATATATTCTTTTGAAAGCTACCTGCATTTGTTATTAACTTCATAATATTCACAATTATAGTCAGAATTTTATAAGTCATACCATTGTTGTTCATTTTCTGGGGAAATATTTTCACAGATATTTGAACCTAAATAACTTATTTAATATATTTATGGGGATTAACTCCTAGAAAGATAGAAGCAAATAAATGATAGTATTATTTAAAGATTAGTGACCATCAAAGAATTTATTAAGATTATTTTTTTTAAAAATAATTACTTTTTAATTTGTTATTCTTAAAAAATATTTAAATTTGCTAAAATTTGCTATATATTATGCATTTTTGTTTTTGATTTTTTTATAATTACAATAAAAAATAAAGTATACAAATTAATGGAAGAAGAAAAAGATAATTAAATAATTTAAAAGTAAAATTTATAAAAAACCATTCCTGATTTTATTTCATACAAAAATTAATAAGGCCGTGCATTAATAGGAAGCAATTTAATCAAAGGATAAAGGCAATTTCATAATCAATATAGGCTTTCAAACTATGTAGCAATTAATGAACGTAATTTTTCAACTGGATTTTATCCAAAGCTGAAGTAATAAATGCATAATCGATTGTTTGAAAACTTAATTCCAAATAAAGTATTTAAAAAAATATATAGTAAATCAATGATTTAAGTGTGAAAATATGCTATCAACCGATGCATCAATTTATAACTGCATATTGAATGATAATGGATCTATGATGCTAATAACAACTTAAAGTGGGCTTGAAATATATGATTTGAGTGACTGTTGTGATAAAATTACACCACGGGATCCCATTTATACAACAGGGTATATCAATTAAGTTTTCTTAATTATTTTAACAAGCATTTCTTGAACATTAACAGATTCAGATCTTTCTGCTGATGATTCAATTCTAGTGCATTCAAGTTTGAATCCTTTGATTGGGATCTTTGATGTCGCCAAAAATTAATATTTAAGTTGGGTCAATTTGGATAATACAGCTGATAATGATTATGATAATTATTATTTACATGAAAGTTACTGGGAATCTACAAGAGTATATTCTATCAAAATTTCTAATGATAAATCGTTTCTTTTTTATCTTTTAGTTTTATTTAGAGTTATAATTGTTGGAACAGGAAGGAAATCATAAGGAGCTTATGTTTCATAATTTGACCTTGAATAAAAAAAAATGATAATTAATTTTCCTGCTCATTAAGAAGATATTAATTCCATTTGTTATATAAATAAATAATAATCACCTGTCTTTTTGTCTTCTTCTGATGATGGATCTATTCATATGTATGATCCAAGGGCTTTGGGAATAAAGAATCAGCCAATTTCCAATTTCCTAGGTTAATTTAAAAATAAATTAAAAGTAAATTAGGACATTTTGCAGGGATAACTTGTATAACTTCAAAAGATGATGGTAGATACTTTGCTTCAAATTCAAAAGATTAAAGTTTAAAAATATGGGATGCACGAAAGCCAACTCCAGATCCAAATTAAAAAAATAAATTTTTCTTGGAATATGACTATCGTTATTAAAAAGTAGTAGATGTTGATAAGTTAAGGGAGCAACTATAAAAAGAAAGTAAGGGCAATTTTACGGATGTATCAGTTCAAACATTTACTTCTCATAAAGTGTATAAAACACTGATAAGATGCCGATTTTCACCAAAATTTCTCACAAATTCACGATTTGTATACACAGGTTCAGCTGATGGAGGGATTTATATTTATGACCTATTTGAAAATGAATTGGCTGGAGTATTGAAAAGTAGTTAGCGATCATTGGTCAGAGATTGTCATTGGCATCCTTTTTAACCTATAATTTTAGTTAATATTTATTCTTGTGGATTTATTTTTTGTTTAGGAAACTGATTTTATGGGTCGTATTTCAAAATGGAAATATTCTCCAATTCTAAATTGAAATAATTTTAATTGTTACTTTTTTATTTTATAATTAATTTATTAAAAATTATTATTTTATTTTACATGAATCCAGAAATAATTTTTGAAAGTTATGAAAGAGAATTTAAGTAGCTACTTGATACTATCGATAAGTAAGTACGAGGATTTTTTTATTAATAGCCAAGTTATTTCAATGTTATTTTGATTGATGTTTGTAAAGATAATTCTGATCAAATAATAGAAAATCTTAGAAAAATGTTAAACTAATCATAAGAAAATGTTTGATTAAATATAATTATGGATAAATTTAAAGATAAAATAAATGGAAATTGAATGTGCAAGATACAATTGAAAACTTGAAATTAAAAAAAACTTAAAATAGAAGGCATATCAATACAAGAATTAATATGATGATATAAGATAAAAATTTTTAAAAATGGAAGATTTGTATTAAGAGAAGAAAAAAAAGGCTGCAATTTTATAAAGTGATTAGATAGTTATTGTTTTTTGTTTTTATTAATTTTAAGAGACCAGAAAAACAATGAACTGATAATTAATAGGAAAATATAATCAATCTTGGCAACTAAAATTAATAACTAGTTAATACAAATAGAATGCTGTCTTAAATTGATGAAATGGGGAACAATATATAAAAGGAATTGTATGGATAAAGGGAACATTTATTAAAAGCTAATGATGATGTTTGTCTTATTTATTTTTTCAGCATTTTATGTTTAAGGTGAAAGACATTTAGTACGAGACAACAAAGGCTGATAGAATTATAACATTGATGAAAAATAAATAAGTGTTTAATAAATTGATTTTAGTATTAATTGCAATTATGATTGGGTTTACTGATTTTGTGTTGTTGTTTATGAAAATTAAGCATTTATTTTCTTGATTATAATATCTAATTGTATTACGATATTTAAATTTAAATAAAATCATAATTTTAAAAATGAAATTTTGAAATTAATTTATTTACAGCAAATTAATAATTATTGCCTATAAATTCTTTTAAATCTGATTATAAAATAAAACAACATTGATGAACCAAGAAATTCATTAAGACCTTCAATCACACCTACCACATATTTCCCAAGCTCCAATAATATAAATTTCAGTGATTATTGAATTCATGCCATCCGAAGAAAAAGAAATGATTCCAGAACTTTCAATATGCCTGACAAAAAATAATGAAATAAATTTGTTTAACATGTTACTTTAATTAAAATAAATGGGATTTCTTGTTGAAAATTGTATGATATCATACTGGAGTTCTTCATCCGAAATGTATGTATTTTGCGGGTATGATCCAGTCCCAAAATATATTGGAATTCCTTTTGAGGATTTTTCTTCTGATAAAAAAGTATTTCAATTTATTAATTTTTTTTAAAAAAAAATTGGACATAGGTTTTATTGAAAGTTAAATAAATTCATCGATCATTGTTACATATTTTGATGAGTGATGATATTTAAAAATAAGAAGTCTAAAATGATGTTTTTAAAAACTAAAATTTTAAATTTATTGTGTCTCTTAGGATGTTGGAGATGATGTCAGCGAAATAGAAGATCAGACGAAAGAAAAAACCAAAACTTAAAATGATTAATCATAGATTAAATGCCGCAGAACAAAAGAAAGAAAAATTGGGTTTATAATAGAAAAAGTTAGTCATTGGCGAAGGTTTAATAAAAACAACTTGAAATAGTTAAATAGGTATTATACTGGGGATTTAAAAGATGAAGGAAAAGAAAATCGTTTATCATTAGAGGATGCAGCTAAGAAGGTTTAAATTTCAAAAAAATCTTTGGATGATTATTTGTTATAAATAAGGTATAAATTCTTTTAAATTTATGAAATTAGATTGGGACGTAAATTTGGTTTTAATTTTAACGAACACTATAATGATAAAGTTGGTGTTCTACGCGCCTTTGTTAAAAAGAACAAATAAATAGTTTAAAAATCATCCTCAAAGAAAAAAATAGAAAAAAAATGAAAATTTTACAGCCATATATTAATCATAATCAATTAATATTCACTAATATTTTGATTTAATAAATATTCTTTCTGAGAGGGCAAGTTCTTTGGTGTCATTTATTTCTATTGATGACATTGCTTTATTTTTGTTTTAATTGTGTTTTTGTTAAAGAACATCAGAAACTCCTGAGCATTCCATGTACGGGCCAAAATAAATTTTATCAAGCTGTTAAAGAGTCTTTGAAGTTTCTAATTTTCTGAATGCATTTTCCTTTTATAAAATCAAATATAATAATAAACTAACAAAAACAAATTCTTGTAATAGGCGTTACATTGAAAAGTTTACAAGATTTAAAGATTCCCTTAATTGTTATTTACCTAAATAAACAAGTCCCGCACTTTGCGTTTCTTTCAGCTTTATTAATTATAAATTAATTTCTGTTTCTTCTGTCGAATCCGAGCAACATTCTTAAATCCTTGAATTAAAATTTTATTTTTAAGAATAATCTTCAGGATCCCCTTCGGAATAAGTGGTCTTATCTTCTTAGAATGAAGGTTACAAAAGATAACTAGATTATTATTATATAACTGGCTAGGTAGTTAGGCTGTTATCATCTGTTTTAAGTGTAGGCTTGGAGGTAGTGCGACTACACTAGAGTGTATGGGAATTCGGTTTTGAGATTGAAGCATATTATTATTTGATTTATTTGAAATTTTGAAGTAGTTTATTTTCAAGAGAAAATAGTTAATCAAGAACTATCTTAACTTTATTTTTATTATTTTCCGTGACCTATTAATACTCAATTAATGGATCACTATCCTCCACTATCTCTTCTTAATTCTGATTTAAATTTTCCTCTTCATCATCAAAAATCAATGTCGTATCTTACACATTTTATGGAGGACGGTCTTCAAAATTACTATTTTTTACTGAGGGTCTTATTTAGGAAATATTTATGGTGGATTATTTTGTTAATGGATTGTTTTTTTATGATAATAATTTATCAGTTTCTTGGATAAGTTCTTCTAATGTTAATATAAGAGTTTATGCATATTAAAGGTAGATTTTCAGCTCTTCTGTAGAATATTTGGCTTCGGAAGTAAATGTTTCTGATTAAAGTTTATCCAATTGTTTTTAGAGAAATCATCGTTTGCAATTTAGTTCATTGATCTTAGATTATTTATAAATAAAACAAAAACAATTTACTTCTTGAATCACTTTGAACTATTTGTCACCGTCTTAAACATTTGAGACTAATTAATAATCTGATTATTAGTTTATTAAGTTTGATTCCTCTTCTTCTTCTTCATCTTCATTATTTTCTAATTCTTACTTTTATTCCAATGAAAGATCTCGACACATTTCACAGAATGAAAGGTCTTCAACACAATGCGCAATATCTTAATTCAAAAAATTTGATAGGAATAATAAGTTTTTATAATTTTTTTTTTCTAATAATTCCTTACAAAAACACTAACGAATTTAAAGAATAATTACAAAGAGAAATCTAACAACTGGAAACTATTTATAAGGAAGTGCTTCCAGATGAAAAGTTTCTGATAAGAAATATAAGAGACATTTTTCAAGATAGTTTTCTTCTGTACTTGTAGTGATATTTTCTTCATTTTTATCTAAACTATAAATATTTCATTTTGTTTTGCAATAAAATAAATAATAAATACAAATTATTTAACATAATTTCAGGCGAACCTTTAATCCAGATAAAATTAATTTAGCTTTTATCTTTCTTAATAGAAAAATCAAATAAATAAAATAATTTTACTTAAACAAATTGCGATTCATTCAGAATTTTCTTAAATCTCACTGAAATAGCAAATACTCCTCATTTATCCTCTTTGCTCACTTTTTTTGCTATTTTTTCAAAAATTTTTCTCAGATTTTCAAGATCTTCTTCTTATTCGACGATCATTTCACTTGGTTCATCTGACTCACTCTCATCATCTTTAAACAAATCAATGACTTTTTCTTTATGAGCTAACTAGCAACTGACGCTGCAATTTATATAAAATCAATCCAATTGTTTATTTGTTAGATAAGTAGAAATACAAGGCAAGATCAATGCAGGTATAAGTTTTTAGATGTTTCAGCCTGTACGAGATTTCTCATAAATTATAATACAATTATCTACGGATGTGTGTATAGTCTACTGGAATAATGGCTCCACTGTAAGTTCAAATAACTGATTCTGTTTGAAAAACGGTTCGAAAATAAAATCAAAGCAATTGAATGATTAGCAATCATTGTATAAAAAACAGTTGTTATTATCAAGAACTAAAGTTTTTTAATATTCTTCATCCTTGGGCATTTCTTTTTTCTCATAGCCATATGGTAATTGACATTAAAGAAATAACTTAACTTTGTTTTAGGTTGTCATTACAAGTTATTTTGATTTTCTGTTTCAAATATTTATAGGATCAAAGTTTTACCTAGTCTCTTTTAGGACGCTAGTTAGTTACATTACTTCTGTAAGAAATTTATATAATTAGTTTTTTTAAAAAGATAATTAACTTTTTAATACTATTGAAAAAAAAAAAAAAATTAATAATTAATATTCTAAAAACAAATAATTTTTCTTTTTAAACTAAAAAATATTATATTATTAGTATTACCTTTTCAACTATTGAAAAAAATTAATTTTTTAATAATTAATATTTTAAAAACAAACAATTTTTACTTTTTAAACATAATGGATTTAAACATACTGATCAGCAGTTTATATGACCTTGATGGGAATCATAATGATTAATTGGAGCTTCTCTAAGATATAATTTCAAATATAAAAGAAACAAAATAAGTACTTTTAAGCAATCCCGATAAACTTTTTGTTTTGGCGAAATATTTATTGGGGTAATGAAGCCATGAAAAATTAATAGAATATCTATGCGAGTTTGTGAGTACACTTGTTGAATTTACAGGTAAATACTCTAACCAATAAATCAATTTTTAGGATCTGAATTAGAACTTTATTTTGTTAAGCTTTTACCAGAATTACTAAATATTATAGTCTTAGGCAATAAAACATTAATTTAGAAAATAATATATATTCTATGTTAAATAATAAAAAAAATTCATAATTCTGAATAAATAATTAACGCATTAATGGCTCACGGTCTTTCAAATAATTCCCCTTACATGCGAGAACAAGTTCTGAAAATGACGCCAACTATACTTGATTGTGACCCAGGGATCTTTTACCGCTAGACTGGTTATACTGTCGCACGAAAATTAATAGAAAACATAATTGTTTGTACAAAGGATAAAGCAGAGGTTGTACAAAAATCTGCAGGAAAAATTATTTATGTGATCAATGAAAAAAAATATGAATATTTTGAATAAGCATTTAAACGTTTGGCAAAGGAACATTAAATGGGTTTTAAGAAGGTGCTTGAAGATTAAAGAATGAAAAAAATTACTAAAAAGTTTATCTAAATGAATGAAGAAATTGATAATGAATAGACTATTACCAAACTGATAAAACAATTCCTTACAGAAAAGATTGAACTACCAGCTCTCACAACAAATCTCTTAGATTATAGAAGCAAACTTGAATTAGTTTTATAAAATTTTTCATGTGATATGTAATCAGGACTATATTTTGGTGTAGTAGAAGGAGATTTATTATTAGATTGTCTTGATTTAAGAGATAAAAAATAATAATAGTTTGCAAGTCAAGCGTTATTAGAATGCTTAAAAAATGTAAAAAATTATGATCCTTTGACTCCTTACCTCTAACAATTATTAAATTTTCTTAATCTTATACTTATTTAATAATCCGAAGATTATTCTTAATAACTCTATTTATAAGAAAACATTTTAGACATTCTTTTACATTTATTTACCAATCTTCCACCAGGCGCTAATTCAAGTAATCTTTGGCTCCCTTCATTATTTCCAGGAATAGTGAATAAGCTCAATGACTAACGCGTTTAAATCCGAAAAAAAGCGATGGAAGTAATGTAAAAAGTTGTCGAAAATATGAATTAAATTATAGTGTGGAAAAATTTGTTGTTTTTTTTAGGAAATTTAGTGGAGATTTTGGGAGAAGGAAAGAAAGATGATGGGAAAAGCTTTTGGCATGCAAAAGAGGAATTGTTTAAATTATTAAGCATTATTTTATTGCAAACTTTGCCTATAAACTAAAATCCATTACTTTATAATCCTAATATCTCCTGATATCAATAGATAAATGTATAATCAAGTCTTAACTAAATTTGTCCATTTTTAGACGATATAATTGGCAAAGTTAAATCCAGTTGTGTTAACTTCATCTTAGTTTTTCTTTAAGTAATGGATGAATATCATTCCAACGAAAATTAATAAGAATAAAAAGTTTAAGAAGTGTTATATGAAATTGTGTCATAAGATGTTTATAAATTAGTTATGGATAGATTGGTGGAGGGGAGAGTGTGAAGAATAAGGTAAGTAAACGGTGTTGCTGAATTGGAATTTCCGAGTGAAGAGGAAGTGTAGGAAAGATTAAGGAACTTGAAGGAAGAAAGAGAAGATAAATAGAAATTTATGATACAAAATTTGGAAAAAGAAAATAATGAAGAGATTTAAGAATCAGAATCATCGTTATAAGAAATTGCAGAAAGTGAATTATGAGGAGAGCCAGAAAAATAATTATAATAATAATCATACTAATAATAATAATCACAAGAATTAAAATAAAAAGATTAAGAAAATTTGGCATGACAATTTGCTTCCAGTTTTGAAGAAGTTTTTAGTGATGCAGATTCTCTTCAAAATGAACAAATAATACCTATTTCAGAGATTAAGCAAACTTCCCCAAACATAAATAATGCCAAATTAGATTCATTATGAAAATAAGATAATTTTATTGAAGATGATGATGCATATACACATCATCTCTAATCCTTGCATTTATATAATTAATAAAAACATAATGAATGAATGGAAGAAAGACAATAAATTTCATCAAAAATTAACCAAACATAGTAAAATATGAAAGATTTTTAAAAACTCCTTGCAGCGCCACCGCGTATGTTACTTGAATACCAAAAAGAACAAAAATATGTACCAAATAAAATCAGAGAATCTTAATTAAGGACTTAAAAGGGAAATATTGCTGGGAGAATTTATAATACTTTATAAAATGATTATTAATAAAATATATTAAATGTCCCTAAAGTTGTCTAGGCAAATTAAGAAAGTTACGCAGAATATTAATTTTCTATGAATGGATCCCTTTAATTAGAATCAGAAAAATAAAATTTTGATTAATTATCAGAGGAATAATAAAGTTTAAACCTTGGGACTCACAAAATGGATTCTTAATTACCACAGGATCCTCCAATTAAACAAAAAGTCAATTATATCACACCAGAATTAGCTCTGGAGCACTTCTTATCTTATGACGAAATTTGCTTACCAAAAAAAGGTATAGCTCCTTCACGTAGTTTATTAAGACCACATTTAAAAAAATCATCAAAAGGATTGAAAGCCTTAAAAGAGGAAGAATTGTAAGAATATAAAGAAGATGAGAAATTTTGGAAGGAGCATTCAACAAAATATGATTAAGTAAGACCTTTAACTGATCCTGAATTTTGTGTAAATAAATTTCCAATTGAAATTAAGTCACCTGATTGGAAAATATAAATTCAAGCGTTATTTTATTTATTCTTTTAATATTAAAAATAGCATGCAATCGATACGGAGTATTTGCTAATACCATCAAACTCATCTCTATTCTGGCTAAATTGACCATTTATAATTAATAAACGATTGTCTAATTCTGATTGATTCAGTACGTCCAGAAGTTGCTAAACTTGCGTTGATGACAGTCAGTGAACTCTGTTTGACATTAAAAAAAGCTGTCGATCCTATTGTTGAGTCTATTATTCGGATTGTTGCCAACAAGGCTGGAGCTAAAGCAGTATCCATATTTATGCTAGATGGTTCTTTTTTAAAGTTTTATTTGAATTATTTAGAAATAAGAAAAACATTGCTAAGTGTGGTGGTAAACTGTTCTGTGAGTAAAGTATTAGAATGCATTTATTCAATTATTAGTAATTAAAACTTTAAATTTATTTATAATGCGGCTAAATAACAAATTGGTAACAAATTTGTAATTTTAATTTTTAAATTAGCAATGGTGATGGAATAAATTGTGATTTCAAACTGTTAGAACATTCTCTAGATTAAAAATATTTAACGTTTTATATGAAGTCTATGTACTTTAATTGAAGATTCTTATATTGAAACAAGAAGAATTGCAAAAAAAGCTTTTTATAAATTATTACTTTCAGATATTAATTAAGAAATGTTATAATCTATTCTGAAAGAAGTTTTGAATGAGTAGCATTATATTAGAATCTTTAATTTAATTGAATATAAAAATGAACTTTAATAATAAATTGACCCCAAATAACTTGAATTAGCTACTTTAAATCCAATGTAAAAATAAAAATGGCATTCATAAATCAAGCCAGATAATTAAAAGAAAGAATATTATATTAATAAGAAAGAAGAAAGGTAAAAACGTCCTAATTCACATCTGCTGACAAAAAAGTATGAATTTAATAAAATAAATTTAAATAATTTTTGAAAATACTTATTATTATTTATAGTAAATTGGTTTTATAATTTAAACAATGCTTAAATAATTCCTTAATTGAATATTAAATTAGCTAAATGATAAATATAATGTAAAATATAAGATAAATTAGTTATATGTAACATCAATTTTACTTACTAATTTTTCTTCGAATTAAATATTATAAAGAAATAAAGGAAATATCTCAGTAAAAAAATGTAGCTAGAATTAACCAAACAACTATTATTTTTCTTCATCAACTTAAGAATATAAAATTCGTTTTTGCATTTCCAAGATATTCTCATTCTCTTCAGCTTGATCTATAGCTTCAATAATTTTTCTTATTCTCTTCAGCTTTTTCTAAGGTCTAAACTGCTTTTTCAATTTATTTGAATTCACAAAAATCTAGCAAACTTAATTAAAGTGGGAAATTGTAATATTCTACAGAATATCCTTCTTCATATCTAAAATTATAATTATATTTAAAATTTATAAAGATCTACTCGACTATAAATGAAAAGGGTACAGTTGTTAATGAATCAATATTGTTTAGGTCAGCACAAATTGTATAATTATTATTTTGTGCATCTTATTATTTTACAAACAGCCAAGAATTTATTATTGAAACAGATTTGGGCAATTGTTAACAATAACTGAGCTCAAATACAAAGATAGTGTAGCATAACAGTTATGTGATTAAAGAAATAGATTCAAATTAGTTTAATGAATTAAATTGCTTTTAATCATAAGGTCGGCATTATTATTGCAAATAAGAGCAAATATAATAACGAGCTATAAGATGATACTAGGATAGGTTTTCAAAAATTTTATTTCTTCTGCAAAAATAACACTGAGTAGAGTTAATAATATCTTTCTTGCAATGATAATTAGTTCCCAAAAAATAAATTCTTTTTTAAATGCATAATATAAAAACCCATATTTAAATTTAAATGCTAGTATTTCTTTTATTTGACTAATTATTAAGCAATAGTACCAATACTATAAAAATTGGGAAACAAATTCCGATAATTATTAATACCGGCAATGAGATCGCATATTTCCTAATATAAAATTACTTTTGAAAATTGTAAAATAACCATCAATTGTTTGTAGCTCCATAGCAAGAAATATTTAAATCATCTATTACTCTTTTTTGTTTGTTTGAACTATCTCAATATTTATACAGTTAAACACTGCAAAGTTGATTAAAGAATTGAATAAAGAACTAGAATAATGGTAATTTAAATTATTATTACAAAATTGCGATTTATCCTGTAATTTTACTATCTTAAATACAAAATTTAATTATTAAATTACACTTTTACCAAAATGTTTTAAGAATGCATTCAATTGCAACTGCCTACACAGGTTATGCACTTTAGAAAGCTAATTTATCAAACAAATCTTCAAATCCAAATTTCCATTCAATTGGATATAGTAAAATAATCTAAAGACTCTAACAATTTAGTTACTATTGAAATAATGTTACTTAAAGATGATAAATAAATAATTTCATTATATAATTTTCTATAACTTTTGACTTTAATTCAGTATTAACTAAAAGTATCAAAAAAATTGGTAATTTCATTATGAAAAAAAATTTCTTAGAGTAATTACATTGTTATTATTTAAATAAAATTAAATACGCTTAAATAAGTCATCGGACAAAAGGAAAACAGAGGGAAAAACCCTTTGCACCCCATAATAAATTTTTAATTTTTAAATAAAAATTTAAAATGTTAGAACATAACTACTAACTACTAACATGATCTGTAATTAAATCATCAACAAAAGAATTCAAAACTCCAACTCTAAACATAGTAAAAACTGAAGAAATGGTATCAGCTTTACTTTTGAATTAATAATTTAAGCATTTATTAAACTTGAAGATGTTAAAGAAGGGGTATCATTTAATCCTAATGATGAAACTGTATATCGGAAGCACATGATAAAATCTAAATCAATTTATTATTGATAAAGATTATTTGATACAATAGTTAATTAATAATTCCTTAGTATAACGCCCATGTTATTATTTTGAGTTACTCCACATCATTGTCTGCAACAAAAGCAAATTTCAAATATGAAGTTTTGTTAGCTTTCAATCTCCTTATATTGTTACAGAGCATATATTTTTCAGTTAGGTCCGAAAGATTTATAATACAAGTAATGGTAGCATTATAATAAGCAAGAGCATCGGTATAAATTGAAAGTTCATTCATAACAGAAGCAGCTTTTATATCAACTTTACAAATAAAATCCTTAAGCTGAGTCAGGAAAAGTCAATTCCTTTTTTCTGGATAATAAGGCATGCTAATGATTTACATTTTGTACTATCAAATGTGAAATTTAGAAGAAAAAAAAGGAACCAATATTCTAAAAGGCATTCACCTCCACCACAATAACAGCAATACTTGTATTCTTTTTAAATCCCACTAAATTCCATCTTACATGTCCATTGCTATTCATCTATTTTAAAGCAATCAGTTCAAGAATACAGTATTAAATGCAAAAATAGCATTTTTATGTTAAACTTAGGGTTTGATTTAAATTTAATAAAAAATGTTGGAAATTCGTTTGGGAGATTAAAAGTTAAGTTTCTTCCGATAATAATAATTTTATTATAAATTGACTTATGTTTAATATTTAAAAATATATAATTAAATAAATTTTTTTATCAAAGTTAAAAATTATTTTTTGAAAAGTTCTTTTTTCTTCTTTCGAGCAAATTAAAACTAGTTTCATTTTAATTCTATATTATTATAACTTTAAAATAAAAATAAAGTACCTGATTCAAAATATTTAAAATATAATTATTATACTCATTATAAACATTTCCCGAAGTTTTCATCCGTAGATTGGACATATTATAAAACAGTCCAGTTTAAGTTGAAGAAAACTTAAAATGCTAGGGACTCACTGTTTAGAGCATTTGGTGCGATTAATCTTCTTTTTTTTCTTTCAATTAAGTAGTATCCTTATTACATTTTCCAAAGTACATACTCCTTCGAGAAAAATTATCTGTCTTGGGTTGAGTAATATGTTAATTTAAGAAATTTTGTTTCCTGTCAGAAACAAAATTTTAAATTTAGGTTTATTTGAGTCCATCCTGTGCTGTTTTGAATGATGGCATATTTCTTGAAAATCGCCAAGTTCCAGATAATGATTAGGATCCGAATTTATTTTTTGGGGAAATTAACAACGCATTATTGGTAGGAGTCTTAATAGGATTTGATAAAAAGTAAGGCGAATTTGGCGTAATTTTAGTAGTATTAATATTTGAGCGATAATTATTCAGTAATGATACATGAAAAACTTCGATATGCTAATATTTTTAATATTTTGTTTCAAGTTCCTCTAATAATAAAATTAAAGAATAAAGAAACAAAACTTTATGTGTAAATTGGAGAAAACTTGTAGTCGGTCATAAGTGTGCACATTTCATGAAGCAATTATCGTTTTTATTTTAATTTATCCGCCATTTTTATATGTTAACTATATTCATTATCAAGAAATTGTTTTTCTTGATCTAATTGCTTTTCGTTAACACTTTTTATTATTATTATTATTTTTCTAGTAAAAAAAAATAAAACATATAAAGTTTTTCAGTTGAAGAGGTATCTAGCAAAGCTTATTCTTTTTATTTTAGATGTTCTTTTTTTTGTTCCAAGGTTTAATTCATTTATTTTAACCATTGTTTTATTTTTTGTAAATTCGCAATTTCTCTTTTTAGAATTGCTTTTCATTTCCTAATCATTATTTAAGATAATAATAAATCTCTTACTTTTTTTAAATATATTAAAGGGATAATTTTTTTTCTGTCAATCCTGATTCAACTGGGAAAGCCCCAGAATAAGTTTCTTCTTTTCTATTCGAATTCTATTCTTAATTTACACACAAAAACACAATACAAACCTATACAATCTTTTTCAATTAGCCAATTTCCTTAAATAATTGCGACAGTGTACGGTTAGAAATAATTTATGTTCCTTTCTTAAGTGTTTATTCAGGTTCTTAGTAATATATGCTATCTTAATTGTCATCAACTGTTGTTTTTTATTGTTTTTACTTATTTTTTTGTGGAAAAAATCCTTCATTTGTTTCTAAATGACTTTACTATAAATCAATCACTTCTTGCTAGTTTTCTAACTATGATTTCAAATTCTAATTAAAAAATATAATAAAAAGATAAAATTCTACTTAAATTTTTGATTTGTATTTGGAGAAAACTTTGCTTTCAAATTATTATAATTTAGTATAAAATTTGTTTTTAAATTTGTCCTGTTGAACTTTAATTTATTTTATTTCCTTAAATAATTAGTTTTACTTTCCAAAATATAAAAAAACAAGAGTTAAAAATATTAAACCTCAACTTTTTCTTATTAAGGGCTAGTGAAATCCAAATGTCTAACTCAATTTTTTTTATCAAGATTCTTCTTGTTCCCATTAATATGAGTCAACTTCTCTTTTTTTCTAACTTAATGAACTTATGGTATTTTTTATTTTTCCAATTACTCTTTTAATACTTGTTTTTATTACTTTGATTTCTCTTGAACAACTTATGAAAAATGTAGTTTTTTCGTTTTAAAAGAAGTCTTCAATTATGCAGTGTCTTTTTCACTTTTTTATTCATATTGTTTTGACATATTTTTATAAATTTCATTCTTATAGTTCTAGATCAATTATTTCGAACCAATAAATTATTCTTTGGATAACTCTTTTTTGAATGAAATTTATGCCAATTATGTCTCAAATGCTTTATTTATTTTTTTTTTCTCAGCATCAGCTTTCATTTTGATCATATTTTCATAAGTTCTTAATTTCCCTGAGAACTCTTACTCAATTTTTTACAATTCTTAAACATTTATTTCACCAAATTTCTCATTTTTTCTTTCATCAATTGGTAATAATTTTTAATTATTCTTTTCATTTCTTTTCGCTTCTTGGAATTTATTCTTATAAAATTAATCTAACGGATGTTCTTATGTTGTTTCACTGGTTAGCTAATTTATATAAACAATTTCCCCTTCAAAGAAATTAATTAAATTTTCAAGAATTAGAAACCATTAGATGTTTACCATGCTTTCCAAGGTTCAGGTAATTAAACAACTAATCCATCTTTTGCAATATAAAAATATTATTGGTCTGTCTTAGGGTTCATTCCCAAATATTCTGCATATTGAATAATTTCTATAAAAAGTTTAATTTTATAATACTATCAACCTTCTTCAGTTGGCTCATAACCAGGATTTTATTCAATTTCTAATAAGGAAGTCTCGCTAGCATCAAAATCTTCTTATTAGTTCATATTGAAACTTTTTTTATTATCAGTAAAGCAAATATTATTTTGATTGAATTTGCTTTTGAAATAAAATTGTTAATAATAATTTTAATATAGCAAATTTAGTTTTAAATTTATTATGTTTTTACTTTTTTTTATTATTATTATTATTATTTTTCTACAAATTTTTGCTTTTATAAATTTAAAGTTTCAAAAAATGGCATTTGTTTATAAAGATGAGCGTTTCCATGACAATAATTTAGCAACCGAAAAGGTTGGACCAGGTAGCTATCTCGGACCTAAATAATACAAACCAAAAGAAGGCTAAGTTCCATTTAATTCTTCAGCACCACGGGAATAACAAAAATAAAAGCACTTTTGTATGCAAAAACCTTAAACTCCTGGACCTGGGTAAAATTACAGTTTGATTTTATAAACAAGACTATACATAGAACTTATAATATGCCTGAATAGATATTGAATGATAAAGTGCTAGTATCAACATAAAACTAAGAAGTAAGAATAATTGAAATTCCAAAGGAAAATTCAGTATTTAAGTCAGGAACATCAAGACTGTATGAAAATAAACGCTTAGTTTAGGTTTAACTTTAGTTGAAACTCATTTGTTGCTAAAGACACCAGGTCCTGGGACATATTCAACGCAAATTGATTTCAAATAAAACGAAATCAAGAAATAAAGGGATAATAAATAAATTTAGGAAGAAACTAAATATAAAAAAAATGTCTTGAATTAAATAAAAAAAACTAATAATTATTAAGCAATTCCTAGCATTCCAGGGACTGCATAAGTTTTTGGATATAGTGAAAATCCTCGTTAATTTTGTCCCTTTTATAATTATTTAAAAAGATTCATACTTATAAGTCAATGAAAATCCATAATAAATTCATTCTGGTATTAAGTACGACTCAGTCGGCCCTGGCTAGTAATATATTTTGAAATAATTTTAAAAGATATTAATTGAAATCAGGATTTGAAGAAAATAAAACTTAAGCAACTTGGAGTAAGTCCGGTGTTGCGCGTATGAAATAAAAAGTAACAAAATCAGATATGATAATTGGGCCAGGTTAATTGGATTTTAGAATAATTCAATATAGGCACTTATGAATAAAATTGTAATTTGAATCCATTGTATAAATATAAGCCTTCATCTGGATTTAGTTCAAAGTCCGTTCGTTTATTTGATATTAGAAAAGGTAATATATTAATAAATTAGTGATAAAATAAGGTGCAATTTCAAATAACTATACGATGAAATAATATTAAAATTAATTAAGAAAACTTACTGGGGATGAAAACTGCAAATTATTTTAAAATGAGGATGATGAAGTAGAATATATTGAAGTTTTTATATTAGTTTACCTTCAATTGCTTTTAGGATGCTGTGCCAGGTCCAGGAACTTACTATAATGCAGCTTAAGGAAGCTCATTAAAAATTTAGCACTAACCAGAAAAACTGCAATTCTTTGGGTCAAGTAGCACTCGATTTAAAACTTTAGAAATTGCTGGGAAAACGATAGGGCCTGGCAATTATGAATTAAGATCAAAGGATTTCTTACCGAAGGTTGATATATATTTTTCGATATATCCAATAGAAAGTCACAACTAAAGCAAACATAGGGTTTACTGCGAAGAATCCAAGATTCAATGATGGAACAGTATCAAACACACATGCAGAAAATCCTGGTCCTGGAACTTATGATCCAAAGATAACAGTTAATTATAATGGAAATTTTTATCTCTCTAATAAAGTTTGAGGACACTATGGTGAGAAAATTTTAAACAGGTTAAAAAGGTTAATTTGGAATTAATGATAAACGATTTCAATTAAATGATGATAATGTATTTTTAAAGAGTTTAAATTATTTATTGTAAAGGAGGTTCCTGGTCCAGGCAGTTATTTCGAATCGGATGCAGGGCGTATCAGTGAATAAAAATATTTTGAAAAGGGTGTTAAATAGAATTATTATTTTATGTAGACGAAAAACCCAGCTCGCGATTCATTTTTACAAAAAATATGTATTGTTTTTTACTTAAAAAAGTATTTATTTATTTTTTATTGAGAGGGCATACCACCTGTTGGAAATTATGAACTAGATTATTTTAATCTGAGTAAAAAAATCTAAAAATAATTAGAGATTGATCCAGATTTAATTGTGTAAGTAGATGGGCTAGGATTTAACAGTAGTTAGCCAAGATTTAAAGAAATAAATAAAAAAACTTTAAATGAAAATGAAGATGATGATGATGATGAAAGTAGCATTATTCATTAATAATCTCTTAATTAAATGCTTTAATAACCAAAAAAAGTTGAAGGACTAGGCTTTTTGACAAAGGTTAATCTTTTAAACCCTTTAATGTAGTGTTGTAGAATGAAAGGTTTGGATGCAAGCCTAAAACAGTTCCAGGCCCAGGTCATTATTATGACTCTCATAAAAACCTTTGGAATAAACGGACTTATAATATAGAATTCACTGGTATATAGTGAAAAAAACTTTTAAGAATAAATATTTTAATTCAAATAAAAGATTTTTTTATTATAAAAAATAAAAAATAATTAAATAAGTTTTTAACATATTTTGAAATTTGGAATTTTATAAATTTTAATCGTTTTTTTATAATTTTTCTATAATTCAAGCGTTTTAATTACAATTAAACAAAGACCTTTTAATTTTGATGGAAAAAATTATTGTATTTTGCTTATTATTATTTCTTTGTTTTTCGAATGAAAAGACTTGGAAAGAATTTAGTTCAAAAGGTTTTTATTGCTTTAAAATTTTTATCAATTTTAGGGTAACTTAAAACCTCTGAAAAATAAATGTATTTAAATTCACTAGGTATTTTAAATTAAAATTAATTGTCAAAAATAAGAGTTATTTGATGAAATCAATCTATTAAGACACGAAAACGGAAAATAAATGCAACTTGCTTGGGATAATATCCTTTTTTATATTAGTATTTTATTTGAATTTTTATTTATTCAAAGTATAAAATTCACTGAAACAAATAGAAGCTCATCCTGGTACTTACAATCATGTAAAATTTCTAAATTTTTAGAAAACTTCGAGCATACTATTACCTTTGATAAAAGTTATCTATCAAAACATTTAATAAAATCCTTTGGAGAAGTAATTGATGAACTAGATGAAAATTAGCTCAATCCTCATGTAATTTTTCTTTTTTTCAACACTTTTAAGAAAATAATTGAAAAATGGAAATCATCCGAAGAAAAAATGAACGTGCTTCTTAATGACTACGAAATTAGTGCAGTCGGTGCATATAATATTAATGGGAAATTATATGTTATTGTCCTTTTAGCTGATGGTTTTTATCTTTTATTATCATAATAATGAATTAGTCATCCTTAGCAACCCTGGAAGACCTGGATTTAAAGGAGAAAAAGGAGTCAAAGGTGAAGTTGGCATAAAGGGTCCTTCAGGAGACAAAGGAACTTGTATATTGAATCTCACTTTGGATAATGGTTTGATTAACAAACTGAGAGAGAAATATCCCAATTTAGAAGCATTTTTATAAGACTATAAAATATTACCTAATGGTGAAAATGCTGAAAGTTGTGAAGATTATAAGAATAAACTGGGTTAAGATTATGAGGATGGAATTTATTAAATAAAAATTAATGGTAAATTATACTTCAATAAAACTTTGAAAGAGAGGAAAATGGAAGTTTATTGTGAAGATGGATGGATAGTCCTATCAAGAAGAACACATGATACTGACTTTTTTTAGGATTGGAATGCTTATGCAGAAGGATTTGGTGATCTAGATGATGGTAAATAATTTTTCTGTAAAACTATTTCATAGATTTTTGGTTGGGACTTTAAAATTAACATGAATTAACTAAACAAAAAAAAACTTTAGAAATTAATTTATGGTCCAATGAAAAAACAGCAAACGCTACCTACTTAGGATTTTAAATTGATAATGGTGCTAAAAACTATTCATTAAGATATGACTCTTTTGAAGGAGGAAATGCTGGCGACTCTCTCTACTATCATAAGGATTCACCATTTAGCACATATGATAGAGATAATGATGCTCATGATGAAAATTGTGCCAGTCATTATTAATCTGGATGGTGGTTTCATGGATGCCATGTAAAATTTTATATTAATATTGACCTTTTTAGATGGCAAATTTGAATTCAGTCTATACATAAACTGGATAACAGGGAATCTTTTATATGGCATGGAAAGGTTTGAATTTTACTTTTATTTGATTGATTAAAGATCTTGAGAAAAAGGAATCAATGAATATAACAAAAGCAGTTTTAAAAATTAAATGAAAAAATTAAAAATATTTAAAAACTTAATTTTTTTAATTGTAAAATTGGTTTTATTAATTAAATTGATTCATTTGTTTAACAAATTCTTTAAATCCAGAGAAAAAATATCATGAAAAGCCATCAACTGCCTGTCTCCACCAAAAATAATCAACTAAGTCCCAAATAAATTTGCTGAATATCCATCCCTTGGCGCCTAAAAAATTACTAATTAATTTACTAACAAAATTCATACTGGTTCTTCACTAGCTTCTAATGGTTTCTAAAAATGATTCACTTAGTGGCTATTTTTAAATTTGCTTAAAGTGATAACTTTATGAGGAGTTGTTTGGGGGAATTTTGTTAAATATTCTTCATTAGTCTTGGCAATTGATTTAATTGAAGTTTACATTGCTTCGGTTGTAGGAGTATTTTATCGTTGAAGTTTGAAAGGTTCAGCAAGGATAGAGGATATCTAAAGTTTTTAAGCTCTATTCAACTAATTCATTTTTCTAATTTCATTTACTAACTAATTATAATACCTTTGTTTTTTTATAGCAATTTGCTTTTATTTCAAGTTTTACTAATTTTTTTCCTATTGCAAATCCTGAACTACAGGTTCTATATTCTTCTTTGGCAATTGGATAAAACTATTTAATTATTTTTTTTTAGGAAGTAATGATTTCACAATCCATTATTTTTTACTCTTTGATGAATAAAATGATTCTAAATTTTTTTAGCTTCTATATCCCTGGTTATTTACAATATCTTGTTGATTGGTTTTATTAAATGGTTGGGTTTTTTCGGTTTATGTATGAGTTGGCTTATAAGGATATTAACATATCTAATTTATTTAGAACAAAAATATTTACATAATTGTGGGAGGAGTCTTCATAGAGTTAACTCCATTTCTAATTTTCTAAATCAAAATAATTAATATCATTTGATTCATAAGTCAAATTTTTAATTCCTCCAAAAAATACTAAAAATGTTTCATATTGCAATAAAGAAATTCCTTATCTTGGCTAAAAAAAAGCTTTAATTTGTAATTAAAATACAGTAGGACAATCTGTAGTAATAATTTATTACCATTTTTTATCTCTCTCCAAATCAAAATTCCAAAAATCATTAAATATTATTTTCCCATTAGTACCTCCAAATATAAATAACTTACCTTCAACAATGCAGGCTCCAGCATTAGCTCTTGATTTTGGAGTCATCCCTTTACCCTCTCCTTTCTTTCCTTAAAAGATTATTTCCCATTTATTATTGGCAAAATCATAAGAAAATATTGAATTGGAGTAATTGGCAATAGTTCCACCTATGAACCCACCAAAAATTATCATAGTATTGTTATAAATTAGTGCATTATGTGAATCAATATGATAGGGTAAAAGATTTTAATCATTATCTTATTAGGGCTCTAAACTTTTCCATTAATATTTTTCAAAGTCCAATGCAAATAAATCATTTTTATTTGTAAAAGTTCCATTTTTTCCTCCATAGATATACATTTTATTTTGATAAATGACAGCTGTATGACTATGTAACGGGCCTTTAAAACAACTTAATTTTAAATAAATTTTTACCAATTGAAATTCCGCGAACATCAATCACCTCCCACTTAAAATTTGTTTCTGGGGAAAGATCAAGACTTACTAAATCTGAATAAATCCTCAGATTTAATTCAACTCCTCCATAAATATAAAGTCTTTTATAAATAGTTATTTGTTTTAATCACTTAACCTGTTTTCAAAAATGACTGCTGAATGATGAGCTCGAGCTTGGATTTGCTTTCCATCAATTTTTATTGCCTTTCATTGTGTATCTATATTTTTTTTGCGTACCAATGATGGCATTTATTATGCATTTCTTTCTGCATTTGAAATACTTTTGGATGGATGAATAAATGAAGGATCCCTTTAAGAAATTGATCGAAACTTATTCCTTTATGTGAAATAGTTTTTTTAAGTGAAATATCCCAGAATCATCACGAGAATTATAACTTTCAATACTTATTATAATAAAACTTCTAACTTTTTGTTTTAATTATTTTTTCTTTTTAAATAATTGAAATTAATACAATTATTTTTTTTTGTTGTATTTTAACTATGGAAGAATCATAATCTGTTGATTTAGCATTAATTAAGCACAGAGGATTATCCTAGAGCTCCTTAGGAAAAAATTGGATTCTTTATGTTTTATTTTCCCGATAAGTTACTATTATATAAACTTTTGCTAAATAAAACAATCTAGGAATACGATGAATGCGCCAAGGTTATCGAAGCCGTTATGAGACAATATGGGAATTATCATGAATATTCTAATTTCATTAAAGGTTTGCAAATACTGCAATAAGAACAACTTTTTTCTATAGCATTAATTTTAAGAAGTAAAGGACAATTAGCAGAATCATTAGAAACATTAAAAAAATGTTATATGATAAATGAAAAAAATATTTAATTTATTAAAAACATCTGCAAAACATTGTAAAATTGTTTTCCTTTTTACAAGCATATATTTTTACTTAGTTATATCTTAGGAAAGAATAAAGCTTGTCTTGAAATTTCTAATGATGGTTGCTAGATCGCGCCTAATGATTGGGTAAATTTATAAAAATAATTGGTTAATAATAGGAAATACATTATATTCAAGGAATGGCAAGTTATAATATGAAAAATATTAAAGGGGCGCTTGCTTCATTTGAAAAATCTAAATAATTTTCAAAAAATGAAAAAATGTATTTACAAATTATCAAATTCAAAAATTGGTTTTTAGTTACAAGTAACTTGGGAAGATTTATACTGAATAAGAAGATTATAAAAATGCTATACGTGTTTATGAAGAAGTGCTAAAGTATACTTTTGTAAAATTAAAATCTACTTATTTGAAAAGATTTTCTTAAGAAAATTCAGAAATAATGACTATTTTAGGATTGCTATATTTGAGATTAAATAAAACAGTTGAAGCTTTCTAATACCTCGGAAATTCTTTAGCTATTGAAAAATTTAATATTCAAAGTCTAATAGTTAATGGATCATATTTTTTTATATTTGCAAAAAGGCAATTGGTTCAATGATTTAAAATAGGGGTGATTGGGAGGCTGCAATGATTAAGTATCGTATAGCCGGTCATATTAACCCTAACTGCGCTTAGATGTGAAATAATGTGGGGATGACATTTTTTGGCAAAAACAAAATTGCTCCTGCAGTTTATTTAATCATTAACCAAAATAAAATTATTTTTAGATCTCATGTTTGAAAAAAGCGTTATATTTAGACCCGTTTGAATGGATGATATAATATAATCTTGGGCTTATCCATTTGACTATTGAACAGTTTTTATTCACATTGCTTATATCCAATATTAGATTTGCTTCTGCATATCATTATTTTTATTCAGCAAAGAACCTTGAACCAGACTTTGCGTATACTTATATGTACTTAGGAGTGGCATGTAATAAATTAGGAGATTTTAATAATTCATGCTTATATTTTGAGAAAGCACTTTAAATGGAAAATTCTGAAAGGTTTTGTTTATATTTCTTATTTAAAGTAATTAGAAATTATTTGGTTTATCTTAATTACTCTATTGCAGTGGTTGAAAAAGGAAATGATAAAGAAAAAGCAAAAGAATTGTTTAACTAATTTGAATCCGCATTCCAACATTTGAAGAAGGAAATTCAATTAAATTAAACAGAAGTCCTAGAATAAAGATTTGTCCTAGCGTAGTTCTTTAAAATATAGGTAAGTAAGATTGAATAACCAAAGAAATTTAATTTTTGAATTAAATTTTAAATTTTCTGTTTAAAAAAAAACACTCATAAATAAAAAATCGTTGAGTTTAAAATTTTTTTTCACTAATAATGACACTTAAGTGTACAATTGCGTAAATTAAACCCAGAAGTATTAAGATAGCTTGAAAATTTGCCATTCTTCAACTGTGTGTATGATTTGATATTTCCTTAACTTCTTGTTGGTTATAATTGTTATTAGAAATAATTAGTAGAAGTATGATGATAAGTTGCATTCAAATTTGTTTCTTTAGTTGGTGAGGGCTTCCTGGTAGAGCTAATCGGGTTAAGCATCCTTTAGGAACGATTCGGACTTAGTGAAGAAACATTTGGAGAGATATTATCATAATTTTTCCTGAGAGGACTGGATATAGATTTCTGTCTTCTTATGACTATTGTTTCTAACATAAACTTTTAATTAAACGATAATTGAATACATTAAAATTATTGCTTTTGATTTTTAGAAAGTGCTTAAACATTTAATCTAGATTTTTATTTTTTGTTGCAATGAATCTGGAAGGCTTTTTAATTTTTCTCCTTCATTAAAATGTAATTCTATTTGTAATAAGTTAGAGAAAACTCTGACTTTTCTTTTTGCACTTTATCTTTTTTTTGTAAGTATTTAATCAAATAAACACTTTTAATAATATGTTGGATTTCTTTTACTTATTTTTCTTATAAAAATTTTAAGTAATTAATTAAGATTAAGGCAGTAATCTTTCGTTTAATATTATTTATTTTCCAAGAATTATTAAATGAAAGCGCATTAATCTACAAATAATCACCGGTAAAGTATGGATGTGAAAGGACATCCTCAATTGAATACCTTTTTGAAATATTGAATCTCAGCATTCTTTAAATCAAATGCTCTAATGCAGGATTTATATTTCCTGGAAAACTAATTTATGGTTCTCCTTAAGCACTTAACCCTTTATAAAACGATAACATATTTTTTATTCTAATAGTATTATTCAAAAAAGGGGTTTGGTTAGTAGCAAGCCGATAAAAGATAACACCAAGACTCCAAATATCAATTTTAAATGAGATATGTATAGGTCTTTAGAAAAGCTCAGGTGCCATATACGCTTATGTTCCTGCCCGACAAATTTTCCATTTATTTGCATTCTATAAAGTAAATTCAATTGCCATACCAAAGTCCGCTAATTTGACAAGGGGCTTTCCATTATTGTTTTAAATTAAAATATTTTCTAGTTTCAAATCTCTGTGTAAAATCTTTTTACTTTGGATACATTATAACCCTTCGCAAAGCTGGTATAAAATTTGTCAAAAATCATTGGGAGATAGTTTGTTATTCGCATAATATTGTTTTAAATTGCCTCCATTAATAAATGATGTGACTAAATAAACTGATTGACTACTTTCTAGCATTTCATGAAAAGTTATAATATTTTAATGGTTAAACATTTGTAAAATTGTTGCTTCATTTTTTGTTTATTCCAATTTTTCTTAAGGTAACCCTTTAATGTTCATTATCTTGATAGCTACTTCTTCATTTGTTACTAAGTTTTTAGCTAAATATACCTTTAGTATTTAATAATCATTTATCATAATGAATTATACTTTCCCATATGCCCCTTCTCCTATTTATTCTTTTATTTAGTATTTATCTATTAAAAAATCACTTTTCATTTAAATCTTGATATTTAGTAATTGTATTATTTAAAAATAAAAGGTTATATTTAATTAAAATGGAAAAAATTTAAGACTTTTTTAGTGATAAGAAAAACAGAGTAATTGCTGGTAACTTTAAAAAATCTCATTATTTTAGGTTGTGGGTGTTTTTGCTTTATTTTAATTATTTCAATCATATTAATTTCCTGTTCTGTTCGTATTATCGAAGTAGACTAATACGGACTGTTATATAATTCAGCCAGCAAAAGTTTAAAAAATTAAACTTATGATTCGGGCAGAAAATTTGCAGGTTGTCAAAATCAATTTATAAACAAATTGTTTTAGGATTAGGAAAATCATTCTACAAATTTTCTCTTGCTTTACATGATATTGACTTTTCAGAATAAGTTTTAGAAGTCAATTGTATTTTTATTTAAAGCAATTTTATAGACACCAAATTTGGCGTGTTGGACGAAGAATGGAGTTAATGTTTATATCTCCCTAGGATTTTTTTTCAGAGTTATCAAAGACAGAATCTACAATCTTTACATGGCGTTTGAATTTGAATCTTAAAATTTTTTAAAGTTATGGAACTGAAAATGAAGATATTTGGAGAATGCCATTGATCCGAGCAGCTGCTACAGCAATTAAAGAAACAACAACTTACCACAATGCTACTGAATTTTTTGAAAACAGAACTTTAATCAAAACAGTAATTTACTTTTGTATTTTATTATTTTTTCTTCAAGAATATTTTAGCAGCTATCAAAGAAACAATTAAAAATAATTTAGATGATTCCATAGAAATTATTGATTTGTAATTTAGATCTGTAAAGATAGATGACAATGTAAAGATGAGCTTAATTATTTTTAATTTTAAGTTTGAATCTGCAATCATAACAAAACTTATTTAATTGCAAGAATTAAGAACTTATGAAATTAAATAAGAAGCAGTAAAAATTTTGAAACAAACAGAAACTATAGAAGAATATGCAGCCAATAACATAACACTAATTGAAGTAAAACTTATTATTGAATACATCCAATTAATAATTAGGCATAAGCATAAGCCGAAGGAGCTATACTTATAGCTAAAGCCAGAGCCGAAGCATTTTCATTAAAAATTACAAATGAAGCATAAATATATGCTAAATTAAAAACTGAATTAGGTAAATTTCGTAAAATATATTAATTTTAATTAGGTTTTGATAATAAGTAATTGATGAGATTTCTTTATATTAATGAGGCTAGCTAGTTTTCACCTAATTCAACTTTGCTAAATACAAAGTAAATTATGATTAAACACACAATTATTTGATCAAATACTTTAAAATATTTATAATAAATTAAATATTCAAATACAAAAAAAAAATAAATAATAATAAGATATTAAATGGAGTATTCTCTTGCCAATAATTAATTAAATTCTTTAAATGAAACTTAGGAATCCATTAAAGGTTTTTCAATGCCATCAATACATGAATTTTAGGAGTGGCAAAATTTTTTATGACTTACCCTAATGAAGCCTAAGCGATTGCTAACATTTTTTATGTAAAAAAGTAATTATTATTTAAATTTTTTTTTAGGAAGCTCTATAAAGAGGCATTTTTTTAATTATTGTAAAATTTCCTTTTAGTTTCCTAAGAAAAAAAAATTTTGTTTTTATATTTACAATTTGAGATCATTAATGAAACAAAAGCACATAATTAAGAATACTTAAAAAAATTTGGAAAGAAATTAAGGGATACCATTATCGATATTGTAAAGTAATTTTCTATTCAAGTATTATCTCAAAAATTCTAAAAAGTTCGAGCACAACTATTGAATAAATCAAACAAGTACAGGCGATAATAACGAGCTGGAAATAATAATAAGTTTATACGCATTAATTTTTAGAAAAATTATCTGTTTATGGAAGAGAAAAGGTTGAGAAGCATTGTATTTTTAAACTACTTTTGATTAGATTGAAAAATTAGAAAAATTAAAAACTTAGGAGCAAACAAAATAACCCCAAGAATAAAAATATAATAAAACTTTTATACGTGACTATAAACTAATCTAGGTTTTTTCTTTGATTTTAATTTTGGAGAAATTTTAATAATTAGGATTGTCCAATTACAAAAACTAACTATACAATTATTTAAAAGGAACAGACTACAGTTTAGCTTCTTGAGAATTTTGATAAAGAATTCAATTTTAAATTGATTAAAACTGCTATGAACGGTGAGGATCCTGAAGAAAAAAAACTTTAAAAATGTAAATAATAATAATTATAGTATTATTATCTATTTTATAAAGAAAATCTTGAAAAAGCTAAAGTGAATTGTTAGAAACTCAAAGAAGCTTTAATCGAAGTGATTTATTTTAGTATTGTTAATAAAATGTTTAGTTAATAGAAGATTGTGGTGGGAATTATAAAGAAATCTTTTCTTTTTGCGAAAAAGAACAAGACGTTTGGAATGGAAATGAAGAAGATTAAAAAACTCTTGAAAAAGAATCAGAATGATAAAAAATTAATTATAAAAATTTTAAATAATTCAAATATTCAACAATATTATAATAATAAATTTTAATCAATAAATTAAGAAATAATTATAAACAATTGGTTTAATTTTAATAAAGGGATAAACTAAATTAAACTTGTTTCCATAATAAATTGATTTATAATAAAAGGCAAGTGCTATAAAAATAATATTGACAAATCAAAGATAAGTTAATATTTTTATTTTCATTTCAATTTCAGTACTGAATACTTTTATTAAATTACTAAGCAAAAATCAATAATGTATATTAATAATATTTAAAAAATTTACCACAACTACAATTATTTGTCAAATATTATTTAAAATGGGATGCAGATGTGTCATCAATCTAATCTTTGGTTAGCGCAAATCCTGAAATAATTAACTTTTTTAAAGGTAAAAAAACAGCAAGATAAGAACAAGAAACAGTTATCCAGTCTGTGAAAAGTGAACCAAATGAAAAATAAATTTTTGACCAGACATCAGGTGAGTAAAAATAAAATACAAATTATGTCGGTAACAATACAATTTTTTTAATATATTGTATTTAATTATTAGAGAATACACCGTTGCCGATAATCGATGAAAAAGAAAATAAATAATAAATGTCTTGCTCGAATTCATTCTAAGAATAAATTAAAAAAGAATTAAATAAACTATCCGAATAACAGTTATAATAAAACACAGTTACTAAATCAGTTTTATATTTATTCAATTAGTTTGTAAGACTAAATGATAAACAAATTCCAGGTGTGAGCCAATCGTGCTAATCGATGAATAAGCTGTCTATTCTGAATATTAACATTAAAGGGCCAGAATTGTTTGTTCGTCTGAAAAAGGGATCTATTAATGATTTTTATGATTTTTAGACATAAATTGGAGAAGGTGAGAAACCATTTTTTTTATTTAAAATTAGGTGCATATGGATCGGTGTTTAAGGCGATCCATAAGACAACAGGAATAATTCGAGCACTCAAAAAGCTTAAAAAGGATTATCTTGTGAAAGAAGATGAATAGCAGTTTTTTGCAGAACTTCAAATTTTAAAAAATTTGGATCATCCTAATATTGTTAAACTGCATGAGCTTTATCAGGATGAGATTTATTACTACTTAGTGACTGAATTTTGTTCTGGTGGGGAATTATTTGAAAAAATCAAACAATTATAAACTTTTTCAGAACGTACTGCTGCAGAATATCTTAAGTAAATTCTTTCGGCCATTGCTTACTGCCATGAAAAAAATATTGTCCATAGAGATATTAAACCAGAAAATATAATTTTCGATACAGTTGACCAAAATTCGAGTTTAAAGATCATTGATTTTGGAACAGCAAGAAGATTTGACCCTGCAAAAAAAATGACTAAGCTTTTAGGAACTGTTTTATTGTTTTGTTTTTAATAATTCAATAGGCATATTATATGGCTCCGGAAGTCATCCTATAAAAATATAATCATAAATGTGATGTCTGGAGTATTGGAATCATTTTATATATTATGCTTTGTGGTTACTTATTAAAGAAATTATATTATTTTAAGGATACCCGCCTTTCAGAGGAATCAACTAAGCTGAAATTCTGAAGAAAGTGTAATAAGGGAAAGTTGAATTTGATCGTATGCTAAAATTCTTTCAATTATCATTTGATAGCTGCAGATTGGGACGGGATCTCTGAAAGTGCAAAGGTCTTAATTAAAAAGATGTTGACCTATCATTCTTACAAACGTATTTCAGCAAAAGATGCATTGAATGATGTTTGGATCTAGGGAAATTCTTATGAGGTCCCTTTTGATTAAAAAATATTTTTAAATCTTGCAAAATTCAATGTTAATTTATTTGTGTATTTTTGTTGAATTTTAAAAGTCTTGCAATAAATTTAAAACTGCAATTTTAGCCTTTATTGCCACATAGATAATTACTAATTAGGAAGTGCAGGAATTGACAAAGGCTTTCTAAAGAATCGACACGGATGGAGATGGAACATTGTCAAAAGAAGAGCTTATTTAGGGTAAAGTTTTCATATAATAATTTTTCTAGGGTATGCTAAATTTTGTGGGAACTATTAATTAGCAGTTGATTAGGCTGAAACTTTGATTTAAGAAATTGATTATAATAATTCTGGAAAGATTGACTATTCAGGTAAAACAAGAATAATATTACAATAATTGCAAAGAATTCCTTGTGGCATCAATTAATAAAGAAAAATTGCTTACATAATAGAAAATTGATCATGCATTTAGATTGTTTGATTAGGTAATTTTCTTTTTTGTTCTTCAACTTTCTGAAGGATAATAATGGGTTCATTGATTAAGAGGAATGCAAGGAAGTGCTAGGTGATCTGATAAATGATGAAAGATGGTAAACAATTTTAGAGGAGTATGACACCAATGATGATGGAAAACTCTCAAAGGATGAGTTTATCTCAATGATAATGGATAATGTTGACAGCTTTGTGATAAAGGATATGAATCCCTTAGAAAATAATACTGGGTAATTAGACACACCAGTGGATGTAAGTTTAAATTAATTTTGCTCTGCTGATAATTTATAAAAAAAGAAATGAATATATACTTATATTATCCTTTTCATATTTGTTTTTAAAATTATAAATAAATACTCAAAAAATATCGTTTTATTACAAAATTAAGCGTTTTTTTATCGTTTTAAAAGTATTTTAAACAAAAACTATTAAAATAATATAAAAAATATACAATTATTTATTAATGAAAAAGGTTTGCACTTTGTTTTGTTTTACTATTGTCTTTGTTGTATGCATCAAAAAGGAAGAAAAAAAAGGTTCATAATATAATCAATTAAATTGTTGATTTAGTTGCGCAAGTAGAAAATGATAAAAGATCCCTTTATGATTTATCAGAAGGTTAAATATTACCCAAAAACAAATTATTAATTAATTGTTAAAGAAATTTTTGTTCAGGTCAATGAAATGAGAGAATAACATGGAAAAATTTCACCAATCCATTGGGATAGTGTTCTTTATTACATTGGTATTTTATTGCTTTATTAATAATTAGTGTTTTAGCTGAAAAATCAATGAATCAACTTGAAACTAATCCTGGTTTCGAATCACTTTATTTTTATTATTGTTTAGAAAGTTTTGGGTAGCATATGACTTTAGAAGAAACGTTTCAAGAGCAGCATTTTATTTAATCTTTTGGGGAAGTTATAGCACAAGTCTCATCCCATGAATTGAATCCTGAAGTTTACTTTTGTTTTCTTTTCAATTAATTGTTAACAGGCGATTGTTGATAGCTGGAGATATTCCAAAAAATCGCTAGAAACTTTGATGAAAGATTATGAACTTGGAGCAGTGTGCGTGAAAACTGTGAATGAAAAATCTTATGCTGTTGGGATATTTGCTAAAGGTTTGATTGTTTTATTTTTATAAATTGAAAAAGTGATGGTGGGAAATTAAGGCATAAAAGGGGAAAAGGGAGATTAGGGAGAGTAAGGCAATCCTGGGCCTAAGGGTATTCCAGGAAAAACTTGCAATTGTTAAGAAGCAGAAATTGGTAATAATTTTTGTTAATTATAAAAAACAATTAGTTTTAAATGACAATTTGATCAAACAATTGAAACTGAAACTATAATAACAAAGTTATAAGACTTTACCAGATGGATCCTTTGCTGAGAGTTGCATGGAATATCAAGAGAAACTTGGAGTTTATTATGAGGATGGAATTTATATGATTAAAGTGAATGGTAAAAATTCTTAAGTGTACATTTTTTATATTGTTTTTTAAATAGGAAGAAAAATGAAAGTTCATTGTGATGATGATGGATGGATTATATTCCTTCGTCGTACTCATGATACCAATTTCTATTAAGATTGGTAAACATATGCTAAAGGATTTGGTGAAATGGATGATGGTTTTCTATTATTAAAAATATTATATTTCATTTAGACTTTTGGCTGGGATTGCAAAACCTACATGAATTAACAAAAGAAAAACGTACTTTGGAAATTACTCTCTGGCATAATGAAAAAGAAGCTAGCTCTGTATATTCTGGCTTCTAAATTGGTAATGGCCAAAGCGGCTATAACCTACTATTCGATAAATTCGAAAGTGGTGAAGCAGGGACTTCTCTTGATTACCATAAGGGTAAAAAGTTTAGCACTTATGACCGCGATAATGACTTACATCAAGAGAATTGTGCCTTGTATTTCGAATGCGGGTGGTGGTTTAATGGGTGTCATGTAACATTCTTTAATTTCTTTATTGTTTGATAAGGAAATTAATTTAACTGGAAGATATTCTAATACAACTGAATATGGAATGGGAATTAATTGTAATTCATGGTTGGGACAGAAAGTTTCTTTGACAAAGGCTATTATGAAACTTAAATGATTTAATTAATTAAGAGTTTTTTTCTTTTTAATCAATAATGACATTAATTTACACAATTTTATTTGAAATCATTAAAACTTCACCTAAAGAATTATAAATCAATAATATCATTACTTATTCGCAAATATGATTCAATTTTTTCTAATGATCACTGTTACGTAACATTGTGGTACAATTTATTCCATACCAACAATCCCCGCGTTCTCTAACATTTGATGATAATTAAGGGGTGATAGAAATCCTGTATCTGAAGATTATTTAAAACCACAACAAAGGAAAGCAATTCAAACATATCGCACTGTCTCCATTTAATTTTATTTCTTTTTTATCTAATATTTTATGTTAAATAGAAACAAAAAGCAACATTAATCTGAATAATTTTATATGATAGATTTATTTGCTTTGTAAATAAATGTCCCTTTATTTAAATAATTGTCAATCATATGATTAAAGATTGATTTCGTAGTGAGATGTTTTTCTTTTATCCAGTGCAATAGTATTTAAAACTCGACCTAATTTTTATTAAAAATATTCTCATCGATAAGTTTCGGTGGGATATGATTTTTTAATTTCGATAACTTTTATTATTCATATTTTAATAAAACAATTAACCTTGTTTTTATTATTACTTGAGCATTATTAAATTAAATTACAAAAAATATTTTAACAGATCATACATTATTAATTTTATTGATCTTCTGGTTTATCAAGAAATTTTTTTAAACAATTACTACAGACTAAATAATTGGCTTTTTCTTGTTCTTTCAAACTACTTGAAATTTCAATCTGTTATTTTTAAGGAGTTTCAATTAGAATTTTATCACCATGGTCATCATCATCAGATAGTGATAGATCAGATAGAGATTCAACCGTCGTATTTCTTTTCCTCGGCTTTATGAGATCAGAAATTAAAATAATGTCCTCTGTAATTCTGTTTTTTATATTCATTCGTTCAAGCAAATCAAAATTTATTTTTGTATTTGGATGGTCCTAACAATTAGATCGTATTGTGTTTATTATATAATTACTTCATAATATTTTATTACTTTTTTATTTATCTCTTAATTTTTTTAAAGGAATTCAATCTTGACGTTACAACAAGGACCTTAATTTAATTTAAATCTTTTGAAAATAATATGTAACAAAATTTTTATTTTAAGATTCAATCAGATAAACAGGCTCCACAAAACTTAAAAAAATATTACAAACTATTTCTTACATTATGAGCACAATTTAATGTAACACATTAATAAATAATATTACTGCAAAGTTAGCAGGCTAATTCACCAAATTACTCATCTACTTCAGTTTCTTTCATTTATTTCTTTGTTTCAATTGGGTGGGAATTCTTTCTTTTGGAAGTAATTATTTCTGACCCTTCTAGAAATACAAACCCAAGAATATCTATAGAACAGATTAATATGTAAAAACACTCACCTGAAAGATGAACTTTTGTCTTATGCAGGATATAAATTGTATCTCCATTTTTTAGTTCAAAAATATTGCCTTTCCCGATCTAAAAAACAATTTAAATAATAATAATTTACTTTTTTATCATTAATAAATGTTCCATTAGTAGACAAATCTTCTAGATAATATTATATTCCCTTTTTAATTATCTTGCAATGAGAGCCACTCAATCTAAATATTATTATTATTGCCCAACAATTAAAATCCAAATTAATACCTTTTATCTGGAATACAAATATCATTTGTATCAGCTCTTCCTAATGTAGTCTCGTGCTTAATTAAATTTTATGAATTGTATTTATCCTTATTCAAGGCTTATAGTTTTCCCCAAATTTCATTTTCTAAAATAAGAAATTAGTCTCTAAAACTAACCTTCTATTAACATTGAAAACAAACTTTAAAATTTTTTTATTTTAATAATTGAGTTTTTTAAAAAAATAAAAATAAAAATTGAATAATAATATTAGCAAAAAAAAAAAAAAAATTAATCAAATAATCTATTTGTTGTCAAATTTTGTGTTTAAAAATGAAATAGTTTTTGTGAGTTAAGTTTATCTTTCCAAGTCCTTCATTAATTTTTCTAACTCTAACAAACACATTTCTTCCTCTGAAAAAATTATGTTTTCCAAAGAAATACAATCCATTACTTTAAAATTAGATCGACGAATATCAATAGCATGGTTAGATGGTAATTAAATACTTTCAATTTTAGATTACGATATTCATGAATAATTAGAAAAAGAGCTTTGATTTGCCCCAAACGAGTTTTAAGAATCATTACTTGTTTGAAATAATGAATTGATTTAATTTAAATTAGTAGAACTTACATCAAGATCGACACTTACTTATTTTAAATGAATGCAATCAGAATTAAAAATCTTTTAATCATGTTAAGTGTTTTTTATTTAGTTTCTTTTTATAAATTACTGGTAATAAGGGTTGATATTTTTAGGTGGAATATTTTCTTCATTCTAAAAAATTTTATCTCGAGTTAGTTTCAAAGGAGACTCTTCAAGCTCTTATTAAGCTTCTTTAATACTTTCAATATCTGATATATATTAATTAGACTTCTCAATTTTTTAGGTTAACTTTAAAGTACCTATATAGATAAAACCATTGAATATTGATGATTACATAATGTTTTATCTTAATTTTACAGTCATGATTATTCATAAATCTCTGATAAAGAAATCCTTCCAATTGCATTTTTATTAGTCATTAATTTTATCAATTTAATAACTAAATAAAACTAAGGGTCACTATTGTAATATTATTTTACGTTCTAAACTTTTTGAATCCCAGATACTTCTTTTAAATTAAATCTTATCATTACAACTCCGTCGGATTAATTGTTTTATATTATTCGCTTTAAATGGCGGTTTTCCATTAATCCTATTTAATAGTACACAAAAACACATGATATTACATGGTATAAAGCAGGACACCTAAACTATAAATATCCACCTTTTCATTATAACTCCTACCCAAAAATAATTCAGGAGCCATATACCTTTTCACTATTTTATAAAAAGACTAAACAATACCCTGGTGTCCCACATTTATCCCTCAAGGGTTTATTCATGATTGCTGCAAGTCCAAAATCTGCAATCTTAATTGAATAATTTTCATCCCCAGAGTTTTTCAGTAAGATATTATCTAATTTAATATCGCGATGGACAATTAATTTCTCATTCATAAATTTCAGCGAACAAAGGATCTAAATAAAAATTAGTTTTGCTTATTTTTCGGTAAATGTATGGATTTATTTTAATTTTTGGTATAAGTCACCACCTTCCAGCAATTCAGTTATAAAAATTACTTTCTCTTCTTCTTCGAAAATTTCAAATAGCTCCAGGATTTAGGGATGGCCTTTGAGAACCCAAAGAATCTTTGCTTCTTGCTACAAAAATTTCTAAGATTAAAAATTTATTAATGTAATTAATGTTTTTTACTGAATTCTTTTTTCCTAATTAAGTTTTATCAAATACTTTAGCTGCATAATACTTTTTGTCAAGAGTGTTAAAAACCTTGAACACTTATGCAAAACTTCCTAGTTAATAATTAGTATTTAACAATCAACCTTTTCCAATTTACTCAATTTAATGATACATTTAGAGGTAATCTATCCTAATAACAAATCTCTTTAGTTTATCAATTCAATCCAATATCTTTTCTTTATCTTCAGAACAAAATTGCTACTGAGTGTTATTTTTGGAAAGGATAAATGAATGTAAATTAATTTAGTTCACTTTAAAAGATTGATAGGATAGAAAATATGTCAGGTTGAAATCAATAAATCCTTTTTCTTTCATATTGACCTTTAATAAGTGATAATAGAAATAATTATACATCATAATATACAAGCTTTTTATTAGTAATTCTAAAATAATGTGTTTATCATGATTCACTATTACTCATTAAATATAAATATCCACTATTTGCTTCGGGTTCATCCTTCACTGAAAAAGGTGTTCCATTTTTCTTCCAGAATCTTGTTGAGTGTACTCTTTTATTAATATCAGTACTTGATTCATCAAAAAAAGAATAAAGGCTGGCTTTCGTACTTCGAAGTGGCAATGAATTCTTTGATTCCATTAGTAATTTTTGTTTTATAAAATCAAAATTTTGCTTTTGTTTAATCATGACTAATAGATTACAAAATAAATATATTATTTTAATTGAATATAATTAAAATAATTTGATAGAGGATTAATTATGGGCCTCCACAAGTATAAAAAATAACAATCAGTGAAATTTAAATTTAAATAAAATGAATTAAAAAAAGCAAATAAATAGATAAAAAAATCATGTGGCATGCTTATTATAATTTATTTCTAGTGAGTAATTATTAAATAATTCTTCGTCTTTAAAAAAAGTAGTATTTTTAAAATCATTGCATTCTAATTAAAGATATTTATCAATATTATCAAATTCTTATTAGTGATAATTTGGAATAAAACATTATCCTTAATTCTAATAACCATACGAAAGATTATTATGGTTATTGTTATTACAGTTTTCATAGGATGGATATCAATCCTAATTATTCTCATGAAAATTCTAGGGCTTTTCAATAGACTTATCTTCACTATTGAGCTTTGGCAAAAACAAATTGTCTTCATCTTTGTCTTCACATGAATCTGTTTGCATGACCAAAGCTCCGAAAAACTCTAAAAGCTATTCAATATTTTTTTTCTTTTCTTCAAAAGTAGTAGTTTATTAGTTTTCTTAAGTAATATGTTTAGAAAAGGCTGTTGATTCTTCTATAACTTCCTCAACCCTTTGCTTTTTAATTATTTAAGGCTCAAAATTAATCTATGGAAAACAATTAAAACAATTTAATCCCAACCTTAGTAACTGCTGCAATGGCATGAAATTAATTTTGATACTTCTTTTTGGTTAACTTTTGCTTTAATGAAACGAGCTCATAATTTTAAGGGATTTAGTTTAAGATTGTTTTCTTTGACAAATCTATTTCTGTTATTATATGCTAATTTTATTGTTTTGCCGAAGGTTTCTATATATTCTAAGGAGACAATTGAATCGAAGAAGATAAAGATTAATAAGCTTTATATAATTTGTCCTACAATAACATTAATAAAAGTAAAATAAATACATGATCGTTTAATGGATTATAAAGAGTTGGCATATGATCGTTGTCACTAACTAATTGAATTAAATTTAAACTGACTATCCGGAATTTTTCTTGAATTTTTTTGAATTCTTTGCAATATTCTTTATTTCCAAAGCATTTAATTTTTAGAATTATAAATGGTTTATTTGCTTAGTTTTCTTTAAGATGCTACAATCTTCTTTAAAGCTCTTAAAGAATCTCTCTGTATTAAACTTGGCGTGATTAAAATTCTTAAGAGTTATAGTATAAAGAAGTGCATGAATAAAATTTTAATGCAATAAAAACTGGGTGATAAATCTTATGTTTAATATTTGAGGCTTTAAAATATGTAATCAAATCATCATAATTGTTATTGATTTCCATATTTTAGTGATTCTTATTTCTTCCAAATTATTTTTTTTCTATTAATGTTGGAGAAAATAAATTGAATTTTGTATTTGGTTATTTCTCGGATAATAAGCAATTTGTTGTTGCGAATTTCCTTGAATCAATAAAGATCGGAGGAGACACTTTTGCACAGATAATTTATAAATTTTCTGAATTATTTATATTTGCGGAAGTAACAACTATTAAGTGAAACTTAGAACCCTAGAAATAAAAATTAAACAAAATCATTAATAATTAATACATCGCATTTATGGCTTGTTGAACTAAATTTAAGTGAGGAAAATTTGCATTTATTATTATTTAAGATTTAAATGGAATTCCCACAAACTCCAACGCTTTCAAAAAAAAAACGTTTTTAGTTTCCTTCTGCCTTTACAACATAAAGTTCGCACTTTATTTCAGTTGGAGGAATGAACTCTTCATTACTAACCTCGTCAAAAATCTATAAAAAATATTTAAAATTTTTGTTTATAATTTGGTAACCTTTAAACTAATATCCAAAGTTGGAATATTGCAGCTTTTATGCCAGTTTCATCCTAGCTCATTATTATACAGCAATTCCTTTTACAATTAAATCTCTAATTCACTTGACAATACTTTCGCCTAAAAAGATAATAAAATTTTATAAAAGAATAAAAATTTTTTTACGGATTCACAAGGATTTGTAAACATGACTTTTTTTGATAGATTTTAGATAAATGTGGTTCCATTTGATACGACATTTAAGTCGAAATTGCAATTTTCCCAAAAAAAATCTTTTTTCATTATTCAAAATTTATTTTATTAATTGGTTAAATAATTCAGGCAATCTTATATCATTTTATATTCAAAGATAAATTAATTTAATTAATATTATATTTGCAAATAGTATCAAATTTATGACATATCAAAATTATTGTAGTGGAAATAAAATTGTTTTGAACACATTTTATTTTATATTTAGTTGATTTTATGGGAATATTTATTTAATAAACAAATAAAACAATAAAAATTACTAAAAAGTTGTTAAAAATGTAACTTAATATTCCTTGTATTTAGAAAAGCACATTCTAAATTATGCCTGATATTATTTAATTTATTATCATTATTTGCCAAAATATGTTTGTATAGAACAATTTTTCGGATTTATTTAAATACTATCAATAAAAATGTAAAATGAAATTGGCATATCTTTAAAAATTATATAATTTTTGCATATAATATGTAATAATATTTCAAATTTGATTTTCCTAAATATGTCATTAAATTATAATGTCATTAATTATTATTTGGGTTTTATAATAATAAAAATAAAAAAAAAATTTTTGTAAATAAAATTTAATTTTTAGTAAACTATAAATAACTTTGAAATTACAACGAATTATTAAATTCAATTAATCATTCATGAACAAAATCAGAAAATGACTCTTATTCATTATTTGATTGATAATCAAAGCCATCATCATTTTCATCATCGTTTTCTTATTCGAAGATGTCAAGATTTGTGCAATCAACTAAATCCTTTTCAATTTATTATATCTACTAGTCAAGTTAAGCAATTTCCTTAGTTAAAATCTATTAAGGTATTTCCAGCTCTTCACTAGAGCTTTCATAATTTATAAATTCTTATTATACAGCAGAATCTTAAAAGTCTTCTTCAAACTCTTGAACTTCTTTCATAGTATCTTCTAATTTTCTATTTTTCGTTTTTATTAATAATAAATGTTATTCTTTATTTTATTCCTAAAGTTTCTTATATTCAATCATTAATTCTTCATATTCTTTAGATTGCCCATCTTTTTATTTTTTTTTAAATTAAATAAACTCATCTTCAAGTGAGTCATATGTAGCTTTTAATTCTTCGTTTTTATTTTCCAATTGCTTTTTAATTGTTTAAAATTTTTCATTCTATAGTTTTATTTTGCTATTTTCTTCATTTTATTGAATCTAAACTTCCTTAACTTTATTTTTTAATAATTCAACATTTTATTTATATTTTTCTAAACTAGCTTTATATTTAGGCATAATTACATTTCATCTTTCTTCCAAATCTTCAATCTTCTTATTCGCTTCGTTCAACTACTATATCAACTAATTCCTCTAACTTTCTAAACATTGCACAGAATTATTTAATGTTCCAACCAAATCCATTTCATTTTCTTATCCCAATTCATCTCATTCACTTTCACTATCACATTGCTAATTCACACATAATGATTCAGCTCTTTACAATGTATTCTACAATTTTTTAAGAAAATCAATAGTCGCATCCTAGGAATAGTTTTCATTGAGCAATAATCCTCGTAACTGCAACGTTCCTTTCGAACAAAGAGCCAATTCTTTTTAAAGACGTTAACAAAGCTATTCGTAGTGATCGTGTATTTCATTTAACTTTTCATCAGCTACTTTGTGATTTTCTTCTTAAGTATTCTATTTATGCTTAAGTTTTAGTTTGCATTCCCCAAGCTCTCTATTATATTTAAATACACAATAAAATTACTTTGCTAATTATTATTTCATACTATTTAATTAAAGGATTTTTTCTCGAAGTAATGTATTATCTTGCAAGCATGTTTATTTTGCTGTCTAAATTTAATTTATTTTTTAGAAAATGTAAAATTTATTAAACTTCTGCTTTACTTAATTATGATTCTAATTGCTATATCTATAACTATGCTTAAGATAATTGCTTGATCAACAAATTATTTCTTGCTTGAGTTTCTTTTAATTAATGTTTATTCCTTTAATCGTATTAAAACATTTTTAAAAAAAAATATTACACTCCAGGGGTTGAAGCATCACGACCACCTAAGATAGAGCATTCCATCTATGAGGTATCAATTGATTCGTTCAAATCCATTAATTAAAAGGATTCTTTTATTGATTAAGTTTTATCATTTTGTTCGTTGGATTGTACATTTTCTTTCATTCTGCTGCTTGCTGTTTTTGCCGTTTTCTGGAATGCAGAAGAGGAATCAAATTTAAGTTATTTTTTCATTGTGTTCAAACAAATAACAAATTAAAATTTTTTTAACAATTAAATTAATTTATGAAAAATTTAATAAAAATTATAATATTTTATTTAGCAAAATTTGTAATTTTTTAGTTTATTTTTTTAAAAATTTAAATAATTAAATAAATACAATTTTTTTTAAAGATCTTAATGCAAAGTGAATTATCATAAAATAATTAAAAAGTGGAATCCATGGAAAGTGAAAATAATTAAATAGAAAAAGAAAATTAACAGAATGTTAGTGGCTAATCAATTTCATAAGACAATTAAATGATTGTTGAATCTAATGAACATGATGATGAAAACAATTAACAGCCGCTTTCAGCATCAAACAATCTGATAAACTTTTTTAATAGTTATACAATGTTTATTGGCGAAGTTGGGAATGTAATTCTTGACCTAGATGTAGTTCTTGCTAAATTATTAGAAGCGACAAAGAAACTTAAACCGCCTTAAAAGTTCCTTATAGTTTTATATTATACTATTTATTTATACAGTGCATCAAAGAATACTTATGAATTATGAAGTTATTTGTTAAACTTAGATAAAGAAAGTATAGTTGATCTAGCCGGATAATTAAAAAATATGCCAGAAAAAGGATTGTTTGATACAATAGAAAATGTAGAGAAACTTTATGTTAAATTAATGATAGAATATAATTAAGAAGTGAAAAGAGGCAAGGATTTAGGAATAATAAAAAATGAAATAAAAAACTAATGATTTTATAAAAACTTGAATTTTTGGTTTAAATCAAAATATAATACATTAATTCTGACAAAAACATTAAGATTCACTATCTTCACTCGATAATTATTAATTAGGATAATTTTGTTGACTTCTAACCCGTATAACAGCTAATTCGATCTCACTAATCCTAGTTTAAGGTTCAAGTTTCCCTTTAGAAAATATTTAGCTAACAAACAAATTAACCATATTTCTTTTCATACTCTTAAACAATCTAATTAAGTTTTTCTATTCTATTCAAATGATATGCTTTTTCTTTTTGCCAGTCTTCTGGCTCATAAGAAATAACTTTTGCTTTCAGTTTTGAATAAACATGGTCTAATTGCTCGTATTATTCTTATAATTATTCTTTTTCCTTTTTTTGAGACTCACAATCACTTTCCTTAAGACACAAAAGTTATTCTTATTCTTATGCCAATTTCTTAAATTCTTTTTCTTGCTACTATATTTATTATTCCTAATTTAAAATTTTTTTTTACAATTCATCATTTTTTTAGTTTTACAAAATCTAAAAAACAAATAAAGAAACCATTTTAATTAAAACATTAAATTATCTCTTAAAATTAGCTTTTTATTCATTCCATTTTATGATTTTCTTTTTGAATAAATCCTCCTAAACAAGAAGTTTTTTTTCTAATTCTTAATTTTTGAATTCGATTTCTCCTTTTTCTTTTTTTAATCTTTAAATGTCCTCTTATAATTTTTATATGGCTCGTTTTAATTTAGCTGTTGTTGACTAAGCAAGCTTTTGTTCTTACTCCATTGTATACTCAATAGCACGTGCATGCTTCTCAATCTCCTCAAATTTTTTCTACGTTTCATCTTTAATTTTTATTGAATTCAATAAATCCTCATTCATTTCTTTTGCTTTTTCTTAGGATTACGCAAAATCTGTTTGTAATTTAAAATGCTCAATTTTTAATTAAGTAAACTCGCTTTATTCATTTTAAACTTGCAATTACTAATTTAATTATTTAAGCTCTTAAATCTTTGTTTTTTATTAATTGTTTTTTGTTTCTAACTATTTAACTTCCTCAAATATCTTCATTTTACTTTATTCTACTGAATCCTAAAAAAAATAAAATAAATAAAAACAAAACAAATATAAACAAGTTTATATTTCAAAGCATTTATTTATTATTATAATTATTCTTACAATTAATAATTTTTCATTTTTTCTGTATCAGAAATTTACCAACGACTATAATTGTCTTTTTTTTTCTCTTCTTTTATTTATTCTAATTGTTTTTCTAATTAATTAATTTTTTCAATTCATTATTTCTTATCTAATTCTAATTTATTCTTTTCTTATTCCATTAAACTTGCATTTGTTTAATACGTTTCCTTTTAAGATAATAATTATAAACTTTGTGATTATAATTTTTTGTTTTCTTCATTCTAATTAAGATTTTACTTCTCTAATACATTTATTTTTTTTTATAATTATTCAATTTCGTTTTATAAGTTTTTTTCATTTTATTGTTGGATAAATACTTCAGATTTCTAAATTTCAAAGTATTTTTAAATCATAATTACTAACTTAATTTTTAGATTCTGCAGGAAGGTTTGACATTTTTTATGACTTACTATAGATATAATAAGTAATTTAAATGTTTTTATTTATTTTTTAATTCAATTTTTTTTATGTTTTAAAATTTCAAAAATAATTTTTAATTAAGCTCACATAAATAATTTTACAATAAAATTCAAAAGAAAACAAACGCAAACAAAAAAATTAACAATTAAATGGAAGGGAACTTAAGTTAAGATAGGATTTTATTTCACTGACTTTAATAAAGGTACCTCATAAAATTAAGAAACGGAAAAAGCATGGAATATTTGCATAACTGGAGCAGCAGGGTAAATAGCTTATGCATTTATTCCACTTCTTTGCAGTGGCCAAGTTTTTGGTCAAAAAGTTTCAATGAATATTCGCTTATTGGATATTGAACCGTTGCAAAATAAGTTACAGGCATTAGTGCTAGAAATTGAAGATGCGAATTATCCTTTAGTTAATTCAATTTAAATTGGCTGAAAGTTAGATTTGCTATTCAAAGATTTAGAGATTGGAATTTTCTTTGGCGGATACCCTCGAAAGCAAGGCATGGAGAAAAAAGAATTTCTCTTGATTAATGCCAAAATTTTTAAGTAATAAGGTATAGCATTATGCAAATATGCCAAGATAACATGCAAAATATTAGTGATAGCAAATCTTGCAAATGTCAATTGTTAAATTCTAAGTGAAAATTGCAGTAGGATCCCTAAAGAAAATTTCACATTTTTAACAAGATTAGACTTAAATAGAACAAAATCATATTTAGCTAATAAATTCGCTATCCATTCTAGAAATGTAATATCGTATATTGCTTATTTTATTATAGATAAAAAATGTTTTAGTATGGGGTTGCAGTTCTGTTGGGCTTTATCCTGATCTTTCACTATGCACAATCACGAGTAAGCCATTAATTTCTATGATCTCTTCTATTGAGCCTCTTTATGAAGACTTAGATTTAACTTTATGGCAACGCAATAAAGAAATCCAAGAAGCTCGTGGCGCTTTTAGTGTTTTTTCAGCTGCAAATGCTGCAATGGAACAATTAAGGGATTGATATTTAGGGAGAAGCGATGAAATTGTAGCAATGGGAGTCTATTGTAATAAAAATATATATGGATTCTAGGAGGAACTGTATTTTTCTATGCCGGTAAAGTTAACTGGTGATTTCAAGGTTCAATTAGTAGAAGATATGCAAATTGATGCAATAATTGAAAAAGAAATAGAAAAAAGATATAAAAGAGTATTACAAGAGAAAGAAATTGTCTTGAAAAATATTTGAATTAAAATAATATTATTTATCAAATTGCTTTTATGTAATCATTAAGGGTATTTAATTTGAATTTTTAAAAGTTTTGAATTATTAACACAAAATTTTTCTTTTCAGTTGATATAAAATATTAATAAAGATAATAAAGTTAGAAAATTTCATAAAAAAAACAAAAAAAAGTTATAACAATTTATTATATTTGATCAAAATAAATAACAATAAAATGAAAAAATATCAAACACTGGCAGTTGTAGGAGAAGGAGCATATGGCATCGTACTGAAAGTAAAAAATAAAGAAACAAATGAAATCTGTTTATTTAATTATTACAAACAAATTTATTTATTTTAGTGGCAATTAAAAAATTTAAAGACACAGATGAGGATGAAATTATTAAAAAGACAACAGAACGTGAAATCGAAATGTTGCAATTACTTAAACATCACAATATTGTTGATTTGAGAGAAGTTTTTAGACAGTATGATCTACAATTTTATAAATTATTGTCATAGCAAAGATAGAATTCATTTAGTGTTTGACTATTGCGATAGAACAGTCTTAGAAATTTTGGAAGAATCTTAGATTGGATTAGAAGTTTTAAAAATTATTTAAAAATATGTTATTTAGGGAGAATTAATAAAAAATATCATATTTTAGTTAACAAAAGCGATTTATTTCTGTCATTCACAAAACGTAATACACAGGGATGTTAAGCCCGAAAATTTACTTGTCAATAAGTCAATATTAATTAATTATAAACTGAATTAGTGATGGCACTTTAAAAATTTGTGATTTTGGATTTGCCCGTCCATTGCCAAAAGACTATCGAACAAATTGTATGACAGACTATGTTGCCACTCGTTGGTATCGTGCTCCTGAACTTGTTCTCAGTATGCCTTATGGTTTTGAAGTTGACATGTGAGCAATTGCATGTATAATGGGGGAATTGGTCGATGGCTAACCTTTGTTTCCAGGAGACGATGAAATTGATTAATTATATAGAATACAATCAATTATTGGTTTGCTCACACCAGAATAATAATAGGCATTTGAAACGACTGAAAGGTAAATAATATTGTAATAACCTTTTTTTGTAGGTTTGAAGGACTTTAATTTGGGAAAATTGGCAAGCCAGAAACAATTGAATTTCGTTACCTCGGGAAGATTGATAAGCCAGCATTACAGTTTATGAAATCCTTGTTAAGAATGAATCCGAAAGAAAGATTAACAGCAAAATAAGCCCTTCGACATTAATATTTCAAAGGATTAAATGATGAGTATTTATAAGATGATTTGGATGATAGTATTTCTGAAATACCTCAATAAATAACTCAAATTAAGAGAAACTTGAAGGACAATTTCTATTAAAAGCCGACATAATTTATTGAAGAAACCCCGTAAAAGAATATTGTTTAATAATAAGGATCGAGCGGAGCACTCGGATAGTATTCGGATAATAATTTGAATCCTGAGAAGAGTAAGGATGAGCCTTTTAAATAGGAGTTAACAAATATTATTACTAATGCATCACCATAAAATTAATTCATTCCAAACAGTAACTAAAAAAAGGTAATTTTCAAAAATTTTGTATTGATAATAATAATAATTTGAAAGTAATAAGAAAAAGTTATTGTTCAAACTACAAAACAAAATTTTTAAAAACTTCCACCCTAATTATCCAACTCTAAGTTTTTAAAAACTGTTTACTAATTTAAAAATAAATAAAACCAAGAGTAACTCGCAGACAAATTAAAGTAATTTGCAAATTCATAGGGGTATTAATTTGAATCAAATCTTCTTTTAGTAATAATAATCTATTTTTTTAAATAATAATTTTTTATATAGAAAGGATCAACTTAATTTAATTTCTAAATCCATGGACATAATATAGACAGTTGCAATTTTAGTTAATTTAAGATAATTAGGGTAGTTCAGATAGAATTAAGATTATAAATGTTTGGGAACTATGAATAAAGAAAATAATGACAATAAAAATAATTATCATTTTGATAAAATCAAGTCCTTATCGAAGTAAAAGGAATATCTACCAAATCTTTCTGTAACAATTTTAGTTTTTTATATTTAAATAGAAATATTAATTATATTAAACAAAATCTACTTAAAAATACAATCCCGTCAAGGTTTTATTATCTTTAATACAAAAAATTTATAGAGTAATTTGATTTATTGAAGAGAAGAAGATAAAATGGTTCTTGCTCCAGTTTAAAAATATTCTTAATTCCCTTAAATTAATTCGAAATAATACTAATAATAATCCATTGAAAAATAAGTTCGTTTTTCACAATTAAATTATAATAAAACTTAGAAATATTAAAAAATATTAAATAATATTTAACCAACTGGATATACAAATTCATATTCAATAAATTCAACACATTTTGTAAATAAATTATCATAGGCAAAGAGTGAGTAATTATATAAAGGAAAAAATGTTGGGTTGCCTTATAGTAATTAAAAGTTTTATGGCGCCATCAAAAAAAATTATTGAAAGAAAAATCATTAAAAAAAATTAAATATATTATTTTTTAATAAAATATATTTCATCAACTTTCATAAAGTTGTTTTAAATTGCTAAAAATACAATTTAGTATCAAATACCAAAAAATCAAATAAATTTTTGTTTATTTTAATTTATTTAATATTATTAAAAAACAACAAATTAAAACTAAATATAAATATTATTTTAAGTTAAAAGCCAATTATATTAAATATTTACAAAATTGAATAATAATGGACTTTGATTTGTTAAACCCTTCCTATGAAAATGAAAAGGAAAAGCATAAATTGAAAAGACTTGTGCAAGCACCTAACTCTTATTTTATGGATATCAGATGCCCAAATTGTTAGGCAATCACAACAGTCTTCAGTCATGCATAAACAATTGTAAATTGTGAAGGGTAAATTTTACATTAATAATATCTAATATAGATGCAATACAATTTTATGTAAACCAACCGGAGGAAAAGCCAAACTTACTGTTGGATGTGCTTTTAAAGTTAAAAAATGATTGAAAGCTTTCTAATAGAATTTTTATCCAAACATTAAATTTAAAATTTTCACCAAATATGACTTTTTATATTGTAGTCTATAATTAATTCAAGTTTTAAATTGGCTTGCAAAAAAAGAATATTTTTAATGTTTATTTTAAATAATTTCAATAAAACAAAGTTTGAATTGTATCGAATGATATTTACTTAATGTTTGAAAATAAATAATGAAGAAAGTATTTTTTCATTGATTTTATGAATCCTCAAACTCTGAAGGGGGAATAATATCCTCAAAGTAATCATATTCTTCCAGTGCCTAGGAATCAATACTCATATCAAAGCCTAAAATAAATATTAAACAACTTTAAAATAATGAATTACCTTGAGAATGTCCAATAGCCTCTTCACTTTCCCCGAACTAGCCTTGTCCTTCTTACTATTCAGCAAGATATTTCTATTATTATCTCATTAATTCTTCTTCATCGATTTCCTCCATTTCATTACCTTAGGATTACCTTAATTTTTCCTGTGACTGATCACCCATATCTTCAAACCCTTCGTTCTCATAATCTCCAGATGATTCTATTAGATAATTATATTAAAATATCTTACCAAATTGTTACATTTCTGCCTTTTTTTAAGCCTCTTCTTATTCTTTTTACTTTTATAAAAGCTATTCTTTTTCTTTCTGTTTCCGAGCCTATTCTTCCTTTTCTCTTTTTTGTTGTTCTTCCTTTTCTCTCTTTGCTTTTTCTTCTTTATCTCTTTTTGCTTATTCTTCTTTTTCCCTCTTTGCTTTTTCTTCTTTATCTCTTTTGATTTGCTCTTCTTTTTCCCTTTTTTATTGCTCTTCTTTTTCTTTTAATTGTTGTTGTTGCTTCTTCAGATCTTATTATTATTATTATTCAATTTTTTGGTTTTTTTTTGATTGAATGTCACCCAATTATCCAGTTTGAATCTATTCAGAATATTAGTCAAGTTTTTCCTAAAAAAAAATATTTAATTGTATTGTTAAACTTTAGCTTATTGTAACGATTGCTTTTCTTATTTAAAATCAATTTCACCACCTTTGTTTTATTATGCTTTTGGTTCAACCTACAAACAACATTAAGTAAACAAATTTTAACTTTTTTCTTTTATTTGGTTTCAGAAATTTGCAATTCTTTTTCTAAATCATCAAAGAGTTTCTCAGTGTCGTTAATTGGAGGTTATGCCTTTGGTTAACCTTTCTATTGTTGAGGTTTTTTTTCTTCCGCTTTTTTTTGCTATTCAACTTGTAAGACTCCACTACTTCCTATTTCACCTTTTATCATTCCCAACAAATTTAATAATAATGGCTTTGAGCTATCAATTTTGTTTGTTGGCATCCCTAGCTTTTCAATTAATTACTCACTATTTAATAATTATTCAATAATTAATTTTAACCGTTTGACATCTGCTTTTAGATTAGCTTCGTGTACAAATACTGATTGCGTGTAATCCATTTTGAAGAAGGCTAAAAATTCAGCCATTAATTCTAAACATTTGACACCTTAAATTACAATATTTTCATAAAAGTGTAAGAGATAGCTTACCATCCTCCATTTCATGAATTTTTTGGCATAAGGGGTTTTCCCAATAGAAGCATGATCCACGCTTTTACTAGCTCTCTTGCATATCAATAATCTAAAATCAAATAGAAAAAGATAAAGCTTGTTAATATACTTTAAATACAGAAGCACGAATTTATGCTCTTAGTTAACTGAGTACTCCATTGGCTTCTAAACTTTATACAACAATGTTTTTAAGCTCGTTTATTTCCTACATGAAATATAAATTCAAATTATTTTTAAGTTAGATTGTTGTATAATTAATTAATTAATTTTCATAAATGAACAAAAATTTTTTTATTTAAATTTTTAAATTAAAAAAAGGAAAAACTTTTTAATAATTGTTACAAATATAAATACGTGAAGAGTATTCGAAATCTAAGTTAATTCAAATAATTTTATTTTTTTGTCAAATTTTAAATGTAATCCATAAAATTATAAGATAAATTATAAGTTATAATATTGGAATAATTTAAAACATTAATATACACTACTACAAATTTAATTCTAAATTCTTCCTTGATGTTCTACAAATAAATAATTAAAGAAAATAAATAGGAAACTTAAAATATTGATAATTTTATTAGAGGTAAAGAAAAAGAAACAAAGTGTTTCAGTCATATATTACCTCAACTACAGCAACCTATCTCATCAAATACACGTTATAATCTTTAAAACTTGCCATCATGATGAAAAAATTAAGTTTTATCTCTGTATATAAGTGAGCTTCGTTGAAGTAAATTTGAATTCAATTTCTAAAATACTATTTAAGAATAATTGCTCCACCAAAAAAAAATTTCATTTGATTGGCAAAATAATAGTTGTGAATAAAAAAGCTTAACTTGAATATAAGATAAATTAGATAAATTAAAATAAAAAGAGAGTAGTTCTCATAGACTTGAAAATTTAAAGAAAAAGAAAAAGAATAATTTTAGTGTTTCAAATAATAATAATGATAACAGATTTATTCTTTCTAATAATAATATATTTGTACCTCATATTGCTAGAAGACAAGTAAATAAAAATTCATAGAGATATATGGTAAATAACAGTTGTAGAAACGCATAACTAAATTATAACATTTTTTAAAATTCGATAACATTTGAAAAGAATCGCAAAATAAATTCTAAAGTACAATTAAACAAAATAGTATAATATAACAAGAATGAAAATAAGTTAAATCAATAGTAATAAAATAAAATAAATAATAAACAATAAGAGAGAATACAAAAATAACTTGTATTTTAAAAGAAAAATTCAGGGAATTTTTCATCTTTCCATGAAACCTTTAAAAGCACAGAGGATCTGTATAATATTGTTGAATTTAAGAACGATTTATTTTTGAAACAAAAAAATTAATTCTTAAAAAAATGAAAGTAGCATCTATAAATTGTTAATTAAATTCATATACTTTAGCTTAAGAAATTTATTATTATTTTATTTATTATATTATAATTTTAAATAAACTTATAAATTAGAAAAAAATAGGTTTTACAAAATGAATTAAGTTAGTTCAACTTCATCATAGTCCATTTCACACAAATAAAATTAATAAAACAAAAATTAAACGGCAAATTAATAAGAAATAAATAAATCCTTATAAAAAAAAAATGAATAAGGCGAGTAAAACTAGGAAGAAATGAATGCAGTTGTAATCTCAAAACAATATTAAAAAAATCGTAACCATAATTTACTAACAAAATTCCAAAACCTTCCAAAAACTACTGATGATTTCAATCTCCATTACATTTCATCTGAAATTCCGCGATTAATTAACTCACTTTAAACTTTGGCGCTTAAATACTTAAATGTTCTTTTAACTTTCACACCAATTAATAAAAAAATGCTTGAATGGCTTGCGTTTTCATATGGAATTCCATTTGAAATAAAGGGATTAAAGCCCTTATGCTGAAAATTATTACTTGGATACTTGCCACTTAATCGTTATAAATGATCTGAGATGATTGAAAAAAGCAAGCGAGATTATGAGTATTATATTGAATAATTCATTGTTTAATCAAAAGAAGAACCACAGATTGTTTATTTGAATGAAAAATCCAAAAAACAAAAATAATCTGATTCCTTTAATCGATTGAAAGAAAGTTTTCCAAATGCGAGAACATCAACCATTACTATTTAAAATACAAAGGAATAATTAACAGAATTAATGGATAAAGAAATTTTTTTGGAAAATGAAAGAACGGGAGCCTTAAATCGTAAAAGTTAGCCAAATAAAATATCAGATCAAAAGCTTTGAAATGATATTTATGAAGATATTAAACGTACCAAATCATGAATGCATTTCTTTTAAGTTTTTTTTGCTATTTTTATTATTGAAAGTCAACAAACAATGCATAAAATGATTATCCATTAATTTCAACTTTTATCAGCTCTTAGAATAAAAAAAATATTGAAACGCATAAGGATGTTCTTACTAGAATTTTATTTATTTTTGCAAAAGTTATTTGTTTTCAATAAAGGAATTTATATTTTAAGATAACTCCAAAGATTTCCTATATATAAGGAATGAATGAAATTGTAGCAATTATATATTACTGTTTTTCACATGAAACAGACTAAGAACTAATTGATAATGTTGAAATTTCAACGTTTTTTTGCTTTACACAATTAATGGGTGATGCATTCGAAGCTTTTCATGAACCTTATAACAACTAATATTCAGGAGGGTATGCAAAATTAAGGGAGTTCAGTAGAATTTTTAAGGCCGTTGATAATGAATTATGAAATTATTTTGAATAACAAAAAATTGAACCCTATTATTATGCTTTAAGGTTTGCATTGATTTTGTTTTTGTAACTTTAATAGATGGTTTATGCTTATCTTTAGCTAGGACTTTGACATATACGAAGTCCTTTAGTAACAATATCTTTTTTTTTAAATTTATTTACAAGATTATGGGATTTTATTTTTGGACATCCAAAATAACTCTACTTCCTAAATTTTATTGCAATTGCTATTTTAAAAGTACTAAAACCAAAACTACTAAGTCAAGAAGGTTGCTAGATTATTTAAACATTATAAACAATTAATATGACCTGTCCAATTCTAATTAAAAAAGCAAAAAGCTTATATTTCAAGTATACTCATGAAAAGTTTTCAAGATTTGTTATTTTCTGATTCATCTTTTATTATTTTATTTTAATAAATAAAATAAAATATTTTTTATTTATTTTTAGAGATTTTAAAATGACAAAATTACAGAGGAATATATCAAACAATATGTAAAATGATAACAAATATATTATTATGATCTTATTGATTTTTGAAAATATGAATTTTTGGTAATCATTAATGATCCATTTAAAAAAAAGCAATGCTCTGTTATAAATCATTATGGCAAGCATCCAAATAAAACTTGGCAATATCATCACCCTATCCTGTGTTTTGCATAAATTATTACTATAATTAAATAGCTCTTTATTTCTCAGTTTCTTCAGAATCACTCACTGCGTTTTTAATTCCACTCATTGCCATTGAACACATATTTTATTAAAATAAAGATTAAATTTATTTCAAAGGTTAGTTCTAACTCATTTTTAATCCTTGCACTGGTGAATCTTCCTTTCCCTCATCATCTTAAGTAATTGTCTTATAATGCTATTTCAACTACTAATTAGAATTATAAAACTATGCTGTTAATTCTGGGATATCAGGGGGCAATTAGAGTAATTATTGCATTTTGGCTGAATGTTAATTCAAAAGAATAGTATTATCAATTTATAGTGATGTAAAATTAGGAGTATTGACATAGACTCGTGTATGAGAGAGTGGGTTTGTTGGATCAATTAGCTTTTATGCAGCTCGTTGAATAAAACGAGATTTGAAATTTTGGATTGTGTCCTGTGCAATCATTTAGTTTGAAACATAACCTGCTATCATTTTTTACAATTGTTTTTATAATTATATGAAAAATAAAGAATTTTTAAAGATAAAAGTAAACTTTTTTTATTTTTACCGCTGGAAACAAATATTTTATTTAAAAAAAAATAATATTAAAACAATGATAATTGAAGAATCATCCAATATTGAAACAATAGGGTAAATCCAAAAATAACTAAAAACAGATAAAGGCGAAAACGACTAATAAAGAAATATTATTCCACTTGATGATGAAGAGATTTTATTACCTAAAAAATCAAAGACTTAATTAACATTATCAAATAAGAAAAGTTAGAAACCTGTTTCCCCTTATATTATATTTCTCAAAAATTATAAAACAAGTAAAGAATCAATTTAGCTTTTATCTTACTAATTTTTTTTTGTATAGAATATAAAGATGTAAATTTTAAAGATTTAGCGAAAGTGTGAAGAGAAATGCCCACTGATGAAAAATAAGTTTGTTATTTGTTTAAATTTGATAATAGCTAAGATTTATTATGATATTTCTTCAGCTGAAGCTGAAAAAATGAAAGAACATCAGTAAAATAATGATGATTAAATGTAATTCTATTTATGAGTTTATATGCTAATAAAGTGAAGAAGAACATAAAATAGAAAAAGAAAATGAAAGCTTTTCATTTCCCATTGCAAGAGTCAAAGGAATTCTTAAATAAGATGAAGACAATAAGATAATAAAAAAATCAAATTTATATTTAATTGAATAAATGGTGGTAGTTTATTATTTCTTGATTTAAATAAAAATGTTTGTAAGTAAATTTTTGGAAAAGAACTTCTTGAACTTTCCTATACAAAAATGTAAGAATCAAAACGCAAGACTTTAATGAAAGGCGAGCTTTATAATGCAATTCTCACGGATAAAAGATTTGCATTTCTTGCATCGACAGGAATTTTAAAAGAACTTGGAGGGGATAAATTAGGGTAGAAATCCAAGAATAAACTTAAGTAAAAGGAATCAGTTGGGGAAAAGGAAGAAAAGTAATAGAAAAATAGTATATAAGTTGAGAAGAAAGAAAAATTAAAACCTGCAATCTCTAAAACTCCAAAAAATAATTTAAAAATTGATTCTTTCTTTAAAAAAATTTGAGTTATTGTATGTTGTCTTATATTAAATTAAGAAAGAATTCTTTCTAATTTAACTTTTTAAACATAAAAACCAATATAATGAATAGTTTTAGCACCAATTTTACTCGCATAAAAATTGCAACTTAAATTTTTAAATTAAATTTAAAATTTATATGCTATTTTTTCAAATAAAGTTTAACAGATACTGATAAACAACCAAATTTAAATTAACTATAATTTCTAAATAGTTATTTGAAAAATGTTTAAATCAATTGAGAACTATCTCTTAGAAGAAGTTATTGGCACAGGTTCTTATGGAAAAGTGTATCGTGCAGTTGATAAAACAACAAAGGAAGTAGTAGCAATCAAAATTATGAACAAAGAAAAGCTTATAGAAGTTCCAAAATTACAAAGTTTTATCAAAAATGAAACATAGATACTTTCAAGTATTTCTCATAAAAATATAATAAAGTTTCATCGTTTGCTACATTCTACACATAATATATATTTCATTTACGAATATTGTGCAAATGGGACTTTAGAATAATATATCAAAAGATCCCCAAGAGGAATTTTATCTGAAAAAGAAGCTCTGAAAATCTTTAATCAAATTGTAAGTGCTTTTATGGTACTAGTAAAAGAAAATGTGCTCCATCGTGATCTTAAACCCTCAAATATATTAATACATTCAAACGGTGAAATTAAAATTGCAGATTTTGGGTTTTGCAAATCATTGCTAAATGAAAATGATATGACTAAAACAATGGTCGGGTCCCCTGTCTATATGGCACCGGAAATCTTAAAAGGCCAACAGTATACAATTAAGGCAGACATTTGGTCAATGGGGGTTTGTTTATTTGAAATGCTATTTGGATATTGCCCATTTGAAGCAAGGAACATTGCGTAATTAATTAGTAAAATTAATTACAATCCTGTTACAATTCCAAAACACTTAAATAAAATTAGTGCCAAAGTAGAAGGACTCTTGAAAAGAATGTTAGTGGTGGATAGCAAGAAAAGAATTGAATGGGTTGAATTATGGTAAGAAGTTGCTAATTCAACATCTACCTTTGAAGAACATTCTAAGCCACTAAAACCATAATAATTTAATCTAGAAAATGAATTGTAAAATAGAAAAAGTGAATTATAAGCGTTATTAATTTAAAAAAAGAAGAATTCTTAGTTTGGACGAACTCATAATAGTAATAATAATAATCATAGTATTAGTAGCAATAATTTCAAGAAGAATTTTTCTTAAAATAATTTAAATTATTATAATAATAAGAAGTAATTAAATTTGCCTAATATGATAAATTTTGATAAAACAGTTGATAAGAATATAAAAACTGAAGCTTAGCAAACTTTTTTCATCGAAAATAAAGAAAATAAATCACCAGTAGAAAGATTGGGTAAAAGAAAAATTGCTTCACCAAATATCCCAATACATAATCCTTACCGTAATGCTTCTATTTATAATAATTTTGTTGATGATCTTTTTGAAAAAAATAAAAAATAAAATCATCATCCTTTTTAACAATAAACCTAAATTGACTCGAGATATTGCTTTTATAAAAATTATTTAACTAAAGCTAAATTTTTATGAGAAAAATATAGTTATAAGTTTGAATATTTTTTTTACTTAAAATTATAATTTTTTCAATAAGTAATTATATTTATCACATCTAGCATAAAAAATCACAAAATTATTGATTGTCATTAGTATAATCATTTTTTTTCAGAAATATTTCAATATTTTGATAATTTTTTATATAGCGTTTAAAATTTTAAATATTTTAATTTATTGAAAAAATTTTTGTATTTTTCAAATAATTTCATCAAAATTAGAAATATTAAAATTTTAAAAATAAACTTTTTTTTTATAATAAAAACAATGTAAAACTTATCAAGCGATCTCATTTAATATTCTACTAATGCTCATTTAGAATTTTTTTCCAGTTTTCAATATTTGCGTCAATATTATCGATACAAAATTAAGTTTAATTGCCTAAAAATTCATTAAATTTAACCCAAATTGGTTTTTAAATGAACTAAAAAACAATGAAAGAAAGTTAATAACAATACAATAAGAAAATTCATTTCATTTTTTGCTAAAATATGCGGTTGATCTACTCCTTCCATATACTAAGTTATAGGGAGTTTTAATTTTTTTTCTTCTTCAACTTGAACCAAAAATTCTTAATTTACTTTTAAACTTCATTCATGGGCTTATTTAATTTCCTTTGTCCCACTGTAAATATCGCAACAATGAATTGTTGTAGAAGCAATTAGCCTTTTATCAGACTCAGCTATAAATCTAAGACTAAAGATAAAAAATACATAAATTCTGCGTGCTTTATTTTATTTCTGGAAGCCTCAAATCCAAATTTTTAAGCATATCAAAATGTTATTTCATATCAGTTGCTAAAATATTACTAATTATGTTTTTTCTTATTGCTTTAAACAAATCCTCAGATAAATTTGCCAGGATATTATAATTTTCATTGCAAAGAATCTTAAACGTCGATGCAGCATGATGATTTTCAAGAACCTTTGTATCTCAATAAGTCAATAAAAAGAAAATGTTGTAACTGATTCATCATTATATCTTAAACAAAGTTTGGAAATTTTAAGAATTTCAAATGCATTTGTTCTTCCTGTATGGTCCACATCATGGCAGATAGCTGCTAGTAATAACGAATATTTATCGCTTGCATTCAATGTTTCAGAAAGAACTTTAGCTTCCCGAAGTAGAAATGTCATTTGATGTGCAACTATTTTATGATAAATTCAATATTTAGTGCGAACCAGTAAATGCGTGATCCCAATTGTGATATTAATTTTATCTCCAATTATACATTTCACTTATGACATACAAGAAGCGACTTAATCGTTCAACATTAATCTCGAATTATTCAATAAAATTTAAACTGAAAAGCATGCCGTAGATAAGTCTAAACTTTTCTTCTATTGGTATTTCACAAACAAAAAAGTTTCAATTTTTTAATTTTGAAATGTCATCTTTTTTTCAAACAAAGAGTTCAACTCTTGGAAACTCTTTGCTTTATGTTAAATCCTTCCTTTACATTGGTGCTTGCTGAGAAAATGAAGATTTGGGGCGTGCTACAGTTTATTGAGGAGTTAAACTATCCAGTTACCTTTGAAAAAGTGTTTATTTTATAAGAAAACCTTTATGGTTGGTTGTTTCAGTCAATATAATCAGTAAATTTTTCATAATTTTTAAAATTTTCCTTTTAATATAATAAAACTACTTTATAATACAAACTTATGCTGTTTGATCAAATAGGAGCCTCATTGATTCCTGTCTCATTAAATGTCCAATCTCTTCCAGAGAAAACTTGGTGTTAATTTGGTTTTAATTGCAAATCATATCAACATATTTTTATAATTTATCCTCATCAATGCAAATCAATGATTATTGCTGGGCTATTGGCAACACTCCAAAGTTTTGCTTCTAATTATTAGCCATTATTAAATAATCTTTGATTTTTAAATTTTGGTTTCTATGAACAACCAGATTTAAAGTTAATTCTCCTGAGAAAGATCCATGTGTTTCCAAATTATTCATTTATATATCTTCAATAAGACCCATCAATTGTTCCCTTACTTCTTTATTTTATGAAAAGATATTATTTATATATCAGTTCGTTTACTTATGCACAGGAGATATTTTAATACATTTTGAAAGATTTGAAGGAATCTATCTATTTTAATAAATCAATTCTAATTTTGTATTAAATAAAAGAAGCAGTTTATTTGAATCTTAATCTAGAAATTTTAAGTAAATTTAACGTTCTTTTAATTTTTCCAACACATTTTTTATTTGTAAAAATCCTTATTATACCTAATAAATAATTAATAGTTCAATTTTTTCAATACCTTTTCCATTAGAGTAAACACATCGCAATTTAAGTTTTCAAATTATAGATAAAACTCAACATTTAAGTAGCTTTAAATTGGCAAAATTATTCGTTACCCTTCAAACAATACTTTTTCATCTTTTAGAAGCTATCCATAAGCTAGGAAAGCTGGATTAGTTTTTTTAATTAATTTGCTACAAAAATATAATAATACTATATTGCTACAAATTAGCTGAAGGGCACATTCTTTAAAGTTAAAGAATAATAAATTAACGGGCAATTTTTTATGGCGCACAAATAAATTTTTCTTTAATTTTATTTAAAATATCAATTAATTTGTCTTTTCTATTATTTTTCATTAAAAAGGTAAATAAAATACTTAGAAGCCAGTTAATTTTTATAATTTGTTTCTTAAATTTCTTCAAGAGCTTCACATAACTCTCCTAAAAAACTCTAATCTGCAATTTATATAGCACATGCATCCTCGTCTGATTAATGAAAAACTATCATTCCACCATTAATAACACAAGCTCTGTTGGCAGAAATTCCAATAGCCTTCATTTCTTTAGCTACTCTGTTATTTTCATCTAAAGTTTTGTAAGTTTATTCAATTTTTTTATGCAAAAAGGAATTAGAATGTTTAAATTTCATTTATTCAATCTATGGAGCTTTCTTTTAATGTTTGCACGTTTATCTTTGAATTGGCAATATCATATCTTCTTCTAAACCTTAAACATCGATAGCCAATGGAGACTAGAATTTTATATTGCTTAGGGAAGATTTTTATAAGGATGGTTAAAGTATTGAAGACTTTTTTTTATTGTCAAATCCCAGTTTTAATGAAGCTAATAGTTTTTACAGAGTTTATTAATCTGGGGTAGCGATTCCGTTTGTATTAGTTCAAAAAAATGTTGAATCTGCATCACGTTTATGAATGATTGTTATTTTGTTGGCATCAAGCACAAGCTAAAAGAATTCTTCGGTAACTTCAAATAATTTATCCTTGTCACTGTTTAAGTTTAAAATTTTTATACGGAGTCGTTCGAATTATGTTTAGATTTTATCCTTTAATTATTAAATGATTAAAAAAAATTATTAACAATAAACAGGTGGATTGATTTTTCAAAAATTGTATAGAATTCATCTTCTTCCTCAATGGTCATTGTATCAAGCTATGTACAGAACCGCCTAAAACAAAATAATATAAATTAATTAACTTATAACTTACTTGAGTTTATCATTCTAAGTATAAACTAAATTTAAGTACTTAAGCTAATCTAAAAAGTATTTGATGTTTTATATTTTGCTTAGATCAGCAAGTGTACAGTTAAAATTGCCTGAAATCTCTTAATGATTGACTGCCTATTATAATATTTAGTAAAATTCGCTTATTTTTTAAGATAAATGCTGTTATCCTTCCATTTTCTTATGTTTTTACTCTTAAGTACTTAAATTAAATTGTTTTAAATATTATTAAAACTAATACAATAATATAATTTCTAGAGAAAATTAATTAGAAGTGTAAATGAAAAATACAAAATTTAATTTTTAATTTTTATCAACCCATAAAATTTAATCAATATAAAAAGTATTTAAGCTCCAAAAATATGAATTCATGTATCATCAGTAGGTAATCCTTACCTTCAAGAAGTAAGATGATCTGGCCACAAATTGATTTTTTATGAAACATTTTGGCTTTCACTGTTTTACAGTACTGACTTCTTATTACCCAATCATTTTTTTGAAAAACAAATATTTGTTATTTAATTGGCCTTTGATTTGGTTTAATAAAATGTATTAATAATAATATCAATTATCTTGTGAATTTTTTAATATATTCTAATTAAACAATGTTATTTAACCTTTTTCAAATTATTTACTCTAATCAAATTTATCTCAAAAATATTTTTTTTAAGAAGTTGTAGAATTTTTTAATTAATAAACACTTTATTTCAATATTGATTTAATGTTCTTAGAATATTTTTTTTCTTTAGAATTTCTTTGTTTATTTTATGGAAGAATAAATTGAAGAGGCAGTCTTCTTTCTAAATTTTACTTTAAAAATGCAACATAACGAGTCTCTTTAAATTTGATTGAAAAACAAATTGTTAAAAAGTCATTAGCTTTACAAATAATGTTGAAAATTTACACATTCTAATAATTTTGATAAATTGAGTTATCTAAATAAATGGCTATATTTTTTTGATACGATTAAAAAGGAGTTGACAAATAATTTAATTACTATTTGTCAAAATTTTGAATTCCCATTTTTTTTATTAAGCAAAAATAAATTTTAATTTTTCTTTGTTTATTTTTATGCTAATTCAAAATTTTGATTTTAATATTTAACAAATTTTATAACAAATAACAGGTAATATTTAATTAATAAGAACTAATAAATATGGAAAAAATACAATTTAGAGTTTGTTGCTAATTATTATTAATCTTTTTCGAATATCAATCTTTTACTCTTTATAATTTAAAATTAATAAAATAAATAAGAAAAAAATAACAACAAAAAGTAGAACAAATTTTAAATAGAAAATTCCAAAAAAAGAACTTAATAGAAAAGAATAAATTTCAAAACTTTCAAAAATTAACCAAATTATTGTGAAGTAATTAGTTAAAATTATAATTATTATTTACTTTTAAACATTTAATAAATTATTTTAAATTATAAAAATTTTTCAATTCTTTATTATTTATATAATATTATAATTTTTAATAGCAAATTAATTAGGAGTTCAAAATGAAAAATAAAAATTTATTTACCCATAAAATTTAATCAATATAAAAATTATTTAAGCTCCCAAAACTTGAATTCATTTATCATCAGTAGGTAATCCTTACCTTCAAGAAGTAAGATGATCTGGCCACAAATTATTTTCTTATGAAACATTTTGGCTTTCACTGTTTTACAGTACTGACTTCTTATTACCCAATCATTTTATTGTAAAAACAAATATTTGTCATTTAATTGGCCTTTGATTTGGTTTAATAAACTATATTAATAATTAAATAATATTTATTATTTCTTTTCAAATATAATACAAATGATTAAAAAATGTCAATAAATATCTTATTCGAAATCTATCTAATCTCGACAAAATTATCTATTATTGCAATTAATTAATTTGTTTCCAACTGTTTTTTGTCTTTACAATTACTTAAGAAATTTCTTAAATGTTATTATGACCAGTGTTAAATTATCAGTTGCTTTTAATTCTAAGGCTGTTTTTATGACTTTTGTTATTGCTTTTCCACTAATTTCATTCATATCCTCACAAGATTCCTTTTAATTGATAGCTTCTTTTCAAATCAGTTCAACAATCTATGTGTTTTTCAATTTATCAAATATTCCATCACCTTATTATAATTAAAGCAAAATATTAAAATATTACATCCTAGAACAACAAAATCATGTTCTTCTTCATTGATACTAAACTGTTTGATTTCTGGTTCGGCAATTATTACATTAGGCTTACCTCCATACAATTCATCCTTGCTCTAAACATCCCCAAAAGAACGAGACACATTTAAAGTTCCTGGTCATATTCTCACAGGCCCTTAAACAAATGTTATTTTCTGCAGACTTGCATTTATGTTTTTGTTTTTACTGGATACAATTGGAACTGAGTACCTTTAAAAACTGTTAAATAGTTAAGTTACTTATATAATTTCCCACCATTTTTTATAATTCTTTCGTTTTCAGAGTTCAATTAAGGTTTATGATCTTGAGATAATAGTTAACATTATTTTCCATTTTTAATGCTCATAATTGCTCGCGAGTCTCCAACATTTGCAATATAGCACATATCATCTGAGCTCAAATTATTTAAATAAAAATAAACCAATTATAAGCATAGTAATAGCACATGAACCAGACAAATCTTGTGTTTTTTTTTCATTCGGACATGCTAATTCCAAAAATAATTATTCTGCTTTTTAAAAAGATTCTATTAGGGCTAATTTTGGATTTTCTGGAAAATTTTTGTTATTTTAAATCTTGTATTTTTAACAAATAAAATAAAATTACTAAGTAATAAAGATTATCCTTTAGGAAATCAGAGCAACCTTGTCCACCATGTCCATCAAAAATTGCAAAAAATGAGCACTTTTTTTTTTATGAGTTTAAAAGACTATACACAATAGATACTCTGTCCTCATTTGTTTTTCTGATATTTCCACAGTTTGTGTCTTTTGAATTAAATAAAAAATTTATAAATTAAACTTGCTGCAAAACTTTAGACAAGACCGAATGGAGTTTGCGAAATTTTTGAAGGATAAATTAGAGATGTTTCTTTAAGTTAGCTTGTAACAGAAGTCAAATGCAATTTCGAATTTAATTATGATTATTCATGCTTAGCAAAAAGAATTTTTGTTAAATTTTTAAAATTTCGAGATTTAAAGTTTAAGCTTTCTTCATTGAGCTAATCAGCTTTTGTATTTAAAGCAAGTAAATTCTTATTTATTGGCACTTTTTTATAAAATTAAGTTAAGGGATTGAGACAAGATTCTTTTGTCAGATTAAGTTTTGACTTATTTAATATTTATTTATTTAAAATTCTTACCTGATTTTAAAGATAATTGTTTGTCGTTTAAGGTAAATTAGAAAAAATATTTTCCTTTTTTTCTTTTTCCATCCGGGAATAAATATTTTTAATCATTTTATTAAGTGATTTATTTGTAGAAACGTACTTTTAATCTTTGGTTTCTTTAAATAAATATTATCTTTTAAATAAATACTTGAATTCCTCGTTTTTGAAAGTGAAGGAAGCTTGATCTGAGACTAAGATATATTGTCTGAATTTAATCTTAAAAACTCTTTTCTTTTCATTTGATAGAATTACTATTGAAATAAAAATATTATATAAATTTCTTGCTGTTTTTTTATATTATTAAAAATTAAATGTAAAATAAGTTTTTTTGGGTGTTCAAATTATATAAATTTCAAGATAATTTTTATCTAGTTGTTTTATACTAATTTTATAATTAAGCTTGTTATTCTGACAAAATTCCAAACTAATATTAAATTTACTTTTTACATTTAATGCTTTCACTTATTGATCTAAGTTCTTCCACATATTTTTCTTATAATTCTTTTGCTTTTTAAATAATATACTTTGCCTTATTCTTTGTAGCTTCTAATTTGTTTGGCATTTTTCCTTTGAGAGCAAAGTCTATTAAAGTTTATTAATCAGCTTATTCGAGAAAATTAGTTGAAAATAATTTATTTTTATCTTGAGATTCGTTTAGTTTTTGTAAGTCACCATACTCTCCAGGATTCACTTTCCATTCTGATCCTTTAAATTTAAATTCTAATAAAGAAGAAAATACCATGTACACACATTTCTTCTAATTATGATTAATCTAGAGGATCTTAAAATTCTACAGCAATCTTATTGCAATTTCTTGCCATTCTTTTCAATTTTCAATTCTGATTTAATATTTCAATGAGTTTTTCATCTGACAATTCATTCGCAATACCCGTGATACAAAATATTTTCTAATCAACCCATTTTCCTTCATGTAGACTCCATTCTGGTAAATTCCAACTAACAATTAGTTTTTTATCAAAAATTAAAGTATTATTAAGTAATTATTTGGCCTAAACCGCATAATCATGACAAGAAAAAAATAATAAGGCTGTTTGCATCGATTTTCCTTTGATACAAGGATCATCTATTATTAGGCTTTTTTCGAGTCCATTTAAATTTTGCATTAGTACAAGGTAAAGATCCTTTTCTGATATGGCCAATGGCAAATTACTAACAAGTAGAGAATTAAGTTCAGAAGAACTGTAAAATATTAGTAAGTTTCCATTGAATATTTATTAATTGATTTATATTAAAGATTAATAATCTTCTTTGGAAACTTACAGTTCACATAAGAGAATTTCCTTTGTTGGTAAAGAAATTTTTGTAAAAATTATTTCGCAGGGTGTGGTAGTTAATTTCCCAATGAATTTTTCAAATTCTATTTTGATTGTTGTGGAAGGCACACCTGAAATAAACACAGAAAATATTTCTGAATTTTGCATTTAATAAATAAAAGACAATAATTATATAAAAATTTATTTTATAAAGCGAATTATATTATACCATAGATAGTGAAACAAATTTATTATCAATCAATCAATCATTCCTTCAATTACTTTTTTGAGGTTGCAAAAGCCAAGGCTTATTAATGCATGCAAAAAGTTTCTGAACTGATTACAAATAAGCTCTTTTATTAGTTACTTTCGAGTGTAACACAATACGCAAATCCAATTCATTTATTTTTAAAAATTTGCAAAATTTAACAAAAATTCTCTTGGCTGGTGTTTAATTATCCCAAAGCTGTTAGATGCTTTGTAAGCTTCCAATTTCTTTAATTCGAGCATCTGAAAAATAATTAAATAGTTCCTCTTCCGAAAACTCTTCCTCTTTGCAGAACTTTTGGATAAGTTTTGAGAATTCAGGGATTGATATCATACAACGTAAAACTTTTTATAAAAAGAATTTACGATTATTTTTGAGCTTTTCACTTTCCCGAAGTTATGATTTCTTGGCTTTTCTCCCAAGCTTCTTCGAAAAATTATGTGGTGTATTTTTGTTTATGAATTTTTTGTCCATGTGAAAGCCTATCTTTCGTTATTGTCTTGAATAAGGAAAAAGTTATGCTTTTCCCTTAATATTACTAATTTCATTGTCATCAAACATCTCAAGATTTATAAGTTAAATTTAGTATTTTTTTTCTAAGGGCGCCAAATTTCATAAGCATTTTTAAATCACCTCTTTCTCAGCTTAAGTCATCATCGATAACAATTTGGCTTGCTTCAATTGTATGCTTGGAATAGTGTATTTTTATTCTATTGAAGTTGAACCACCATCTGATGTTTAATTTTCTTCAAGCAATTAGCATTTTTAAGATGACTTATACGTATCATTGATACTACAGAACTAATCTTCCATTGAAAAAAAATCAAATTTATTGGAATTATTTAATTAGCTGCAAGGACTTGTTTGAAAATCTGATAGAAATAATTGGCTTTCATATTGTTCGTCAAAATTAAAGTATTAGTTAATGTTCATTAGATTGAATATGTTTTTTTAATTTTATATATTATTATCAATATCAAATTGTGTTTTAATTTATAATTTTATTTTATATATGGGACATTTTTGCAATAATTTTAATTTAATTAAATTAATATATATGGGACATTCAGAATTAATCAAATAATTTATATATAAAATATTAATTGTAGGGACATTAAAAAAAAATAATTTTAAAAATTTAAACAATTTATTAGCTTTTTACAAAACTTTAAATATTAATTATATAATATAACAATCTCATTTAATATTCTACTAATGCTCATTTAGAATTTTTTTCCAGTTTTCAATATTTGCGTCAATATTATCGATACAAAATTAAGTTTAATTGCCTAAAAATTCATTAAATTTAACCCAAATTGGTTTTTAAATGAACTAAAAAACAATGAAAGAAAGTTAATAACAATACAATAAGAAAATTCATTTCATTTTTTGCTAAAATATGCGGTTGATCTACTCCTTCCATATACTAAGTTATAGGGAGTTTTAATTTTTTTTCTTCTTCAACTTGAACCAAAAATTCTTAATTTACTTTTAAACTTCATTCATGGGCTTATTTAATTTCCTTTGTCCCACTGTAAATATCGCAACAATGAATTGCTGTAGAAGCAATTAGCCTTTTATCAGACTCAGCTATAAATCTAAGAATAAAGATAAAAAATACATAAATTCTGCGTGCTTTATTTTATTTCTGGAAGCCTCAAATCCAAATTTTTAAGCATATCAAAATGTTATTTCATATCAGTTGCTAAAATATTACTAATTATGTTTTTTCTTATTGCTTTAAACAAATCCTCAGATAAATTTGCCAGGATATTATAATTTTCATTGCAAAGAATCTTAAACGTCGATGCAGCATGATGATTTTCAAGAACCTTTGTATCTCAATAAGTCAATAAAAAGAAAATGTTGTAACTGATTCATCATTATATCTTAAACAAAGTTTGGAAATTTTAAGAATTTCAAATGCATTTGTTCTTCCTGTATGGTCCACATCATGGCAGATAGCTGCTAGTAATAACGAATATTTATCGCTTGCATTCAATGTTTCAGAAAGAACTTTAGCTTCCCGAAGTAGAAATGTCATTTGATGTGCAACTATTTTATGATAAATTCAATATTTAGTGCGAACCAGTAAATGCGTGATCCCAATTGTGATATTAATTTTATCTCCAATTATACATTTCACTTATGACATACAAGAAGCGACTTAATCGTTCAACATTAATCTCGAATTATTCAATAAAATTTAAACTGAAAAGCATGCCGTAGATAAGTCTAAACTTTTCTTCTATTGGTATTTCACAAACAAAAAAGTTTCAATTTTTTAATTTTGAAATGTCATCTTTTTTTCAAACAAAGAGTTCAACTCTTGGAAACTCTTTGCTTTATGTTAAATCCTTCCTTTACAGTGGTGCTTACTGAGAAAATGAAGATTTGGGGCGTGCTACAGTTTATTGAGGAGTTAAACTATCCAGTTACCTTTGAAAAAGTGTTTATTTTATAAGAAAACCTTTATGGCTGGTTGTTTCAGTCAATATAATCAGTAAATTTTTCATAATTTTTAAAATTTTCCTTTTAATATAATAAAACTACTTTATAATACAAACTTATGCTGTTTGATCAAATAGGAGCCTCATTGATTCCTGTCTCATTAAATGTCCAATCTCTTCCAGAGAAAACTTGGTGTTAATTTGGTTTTAATTGCAAATCATATCAACATATTTTTATAATTTATCCTCATCAATGCAAATCAATGATTATTGCTGGGCTATTGGCAACACTCCAAAGTTTTGCTTCTAATTATTAGCCATTATTAAATAATCTTTGATTTTTAAATTTTGGTTTCTATGAACAACCAGATTTAAAGTTAATTCTCCTGAGAAAGATCCATGTGTTTCCAAATTATTCATTTATATATCTTCAATAAGACCCATCAATTGTTCCCTTACTTCTTTATTTTATGAAAAGATATTATTTATATATCAGTTCGTTTACTTATGCACAGGAGATATTTTAATACATTTTGAAAGATTTGAAGGAATCTATCTATTTTAATAAATCAATTCTAATTTTGTATTAAATAAAAGAAGCAGTTTATTTGAATCTTAATCTAGAAATTTTAAGTAAATTTAACGTTCTTTTAATTTTTCCAACACATTTTTTATTTGTAAAAATCCTTATTATACCTAATAAATAATTAATAGTTCAATTTTTTCAATACCTTTTCCATTAGAGTAAACACATCGCAATTTAAGTTTTCAAATTATAGATAAAACTCAACATTTAAGTAGCTTTAAATTGGCAAAATTATTCGTTACCCTTCAAACAATACTTTTTCATCTTTTAGAAGCTATCCATAAGCTAGGAAAGCTGGATTAGTTTTTTTAATTAATTTGCTACAAAAATATAATAATACTATATTGCTACAAATTAGCTGAAGGGCACATTCTTTAAAGTTAAAGAATAATAAATTAACGGGCAATTTTTTATGGCGCACAAATAAATTTTTCTTTAATTTTATTTAAAATATCAATTAATTTGTCTTTTCTAGTATTTTTCATTAAAAAGGTAAATAAAATACTTAGAAGCCAGTTAATTTTTATAATTTGTTTCTTAAATTTCTTCAAGAGCTTCACATAACTCTCCTAAAAAACTCTAATCTGCAATTTATATAGCACATGCATCCTCGTCTGATTAATGAAAAACTATCATTCCACCATTAATAACACAAGCTCTGTTGGCAGAAATTCCAATAGCCTTCATTTCTTTAGCTACTCTGTTATTTTCATCTAAAGTTTTGTAAGTTTATTCAATTTTTTTATGCAAAAAGGAATTAGAATGTTTAAATTTCATTTATTCAATCTATGGAGCTTTCTTTTAATGTTTGCACGTTTATCTTTGAATTGGCAATATCATATCTTCTTCTAAACCTTAAACATCGATAGCCAATGGAGACTAGAATTTTATATTGCTTAGGGAAGATTTTTATAAGGATGGTTAAAGTATTGAAGACTTTTTTTTATTGTCAAATCCCAGTTTTAATGAAGCTAATAGTTTTTATAGAGTTTATTAATCTGGGGTAGCGATTCCGTTTGTATTAGTTCAAAAAAATGTTGAATCTGCATCACGTTTATGAATGATTGTTATTTTGTTGGCATCAAGCACAAGCTAAAAGAATTCTTCGGTAACTTCAAATAATTTATCCTTGTCACTGTTTAAGTTTAAAATTTTTATACGGAGTCGTTCGAATTATGTTTAGATTTTATCCTTTAATTATTAAATGATTAAAAAAAATTATTAACAATAAACAGGTGGATTGATTTTTCAAAAATTGTATAGAATTCATCTTCTTCTTCAATGGTCATTGTATCAAGCTATGTACAGAACCGCCTAAAACAAAATAATATAAATTAATTAACTTATAACTTACTTGAGTTTATCATTCTAAGTATAAACTAAATTTAAGTACTTAAGCTAATCTAAAAAGTATTTGATGTTTTATATTTTGCTTAGATCAGCAAGTGTACAGTTAAAATTGCCTGAAATCTCTTAATGATTGACTGCTTTTTATAGTATTTAGTAAAATTCGCTTATTTCTTAAGATAAATGCTGTTATCCTTCCATTTTCTTATGTTTTACTTATTATTTTCTCTATATGTTTTATTATTATTAAAAAACTTAAACTAAATTGTTTTATTTTTTTATAAAAAACTTTTTCAATCATATGTTTCAATGTAAAAATATATAAATTACACTTATTTTATTTCAGAGTAACTCATCCATATTATAAATACAAATTTAAAAATTTTGGAAAAGAAACCTCCAAGATATCACTTATACTCCTCGTGCAATATTACTAAAACTTTTTGAGTCTTTTTTTTTTGAAAATAAAAAACTAAAACAATTTTTAAAAATAAATTATTTTTTCCTTTTTTTTCACATAAAACTTATTTACACATTAAGTTTTTTTTTTAAAAAAATTAAAACAAATATAATGGAAAATATCTCTTAAATTAATTGTCAATGCACGCAAAATAAAATATCTTCAGTAAATTTTAAGCACTTGGTTCTTTATTAATTTGAGAAATTAGTTTTTAGTTTCATATCTTAAATAAAAAAGATTACAACGATAGAGTAAATGAATTAATTATTGAAAACATAAACGAAACTTGAAATAGCAAGTAATAGATCAATGAAACATCGTAAGAGAGTTGTCTGTTTGCACTCGAGATCAACAAGAATTCTAATTATTATGCAACTTCAACAGGTAATAAATTTAGTATTTTATGGAATTAAAACAGAGCAATATGATATTTAGATTTGAAATTTGAATAACTTCAAATAAGAACATAAATTGAATGGCCATTCAGAAATCGTAACCTATTTAGTAAAAATTGAATTAATGTTTAAAAATTCTTAAAAGGAATGATTTAAAACTCCAACCTTTGAAAACGATTTCATATCTTGCTCCTTAGATAAAACAATTAAAATTTGAAAAGACTTTAAATGTGTAGCTAGGTAATCTAAGACTTATAATATAGGTTTTTTAGTTTAATAGATCATTAAGACTGAATTCGGTGCATTTCTCTTTCATTTGATGATAGATTCTTAGTTTCAGGTTGCGTTAGTAATTTGCTTATGCTCTGAGATATTCCAACTTAAAAGCCACTTTCATTAATAAAGCCATGTAATAAAGGGATGACCAAGCTAAACTCTAATTAAGAAGTTATGAACACAATTAATGCATTGGGATGAATGTCAAATGATTATGTATTTGTGGCTGGTACAAGAGATGGAATGGTAAGGATTTTTGATTCTAGATATTCAGTAAAATGTGTTAATGAAGTTATATTTTGTTTGCAAATAAATTTAAAATTAGTTTGTTGCACATTAAGGGAAAATGAACTCAGTAAATTTCTTTTAGGATGATATCAGGATGCTTACAGCTGGAAGGGATAATTCTATAAAACTTTGGGATATAAGAAAAATTTAAGTTGAATTTTTTATGTAATTGATTTTAAATTAGCCATTGAATGAAACAACATCCCCCATTTTACAATATGATAAACATAAATGTCAAGGGTATAACATTGGGGCGAGCTTATTAGGATAAGAAAAGTATATTATCACTGGATCTGAGAAAAATAAAGTTCTTATTTTTTTAATTTTTATCTTGCTTAGATTTATATTTATGATGTATTGAGTGGAGATTTGAAGAATAGTTTCTAAACCAAAACTAAAATTAATCATTTAGTCAAAACTTTTCCCTTACCTTACAACCAATTTTCTTTTTTGTGTTCAGGACTTTCATCAAATATCGTTTCCCTTTATGAGCCATCCTATAAAAAACCAAAAACTGAAGTATAATTAAAATAAATACCATACTTATTAGGAAATAAATGAAGATACTTTATCAGATAGTATGACATAACAACACCTCTCAGTAAACACTTAAATGATTTGATATAAATTATAAAGATTTTGGAGGATGTGATGTAAGAATACGGAGATGTGATTTTAAAAATATTTCATAAAAATAATTTTACTTACTCATAATAAATGACTTTAGAAAGCTTAATTAATTTAGGGCTTGAAGAAGATGAAGAAAGCTAATTTGCTTTAGAACAGGTTTTTTTACAAAGCATAATATTGAAAAAAAGTTTTAAACGAAATTAGTTTAAAAGATTTCCCAAATTATAGAAATTTCAGATTAAACTAATTCAGGAATGCAAAAGAAATAAAAAAAAGAAAAGATTCCAATATAAGCTTTAATTAACGTAAAATAATCTTGTAAGGTGTGTTACTATTATAAAAGACTACTTGCATAAAAAAAAATGTTGAAATTTGTGTGAAGTTAAGCTCACTATTTGTTTTTATGTAGTTTTATTTTTTGTTTTTCAAAATATAAACTAATTAATTTGTTTAATAATTTGGTTTAAAAATCAAAAGCAATCCCATAAATTTAATGTGCAATATTCACAAGTAAATGGCGCATTTCTTATTCCCCACTTCAATAATCTTCTTTCCATATGTGCAAGCCTTTATAATTTTTCCTTCCGTGCACTCTAATTCTCGGGTTCTGGATTCCACATCATTTCACTCCACACTGTTCCTCGTATCCATGCGTTTTCTTATAAATGCCCAGAACTTGCATATTCAAATAAAAGTAAACTACCAAGACAATTTTTCTAAGGATCGCATTTCATTTTATTGTCAAAAGATGACCAAGGAGGAATACTTGATGAACTGTATTAATTGCTAAGTAAGGGTGAAATTCCATGATGAAGGCCTAATCCAAGATCCATTACTATAGTTGGCTAGCTAAAGGGCTAGTTGGATCCAGAGAAATGCCCATATGAATTTAAAAAAACACTATTTACTAATGTATCTGTTTGATTTTCTTTATCCCCATCAATATAGACAAAACATTTCCTTTTTGGATCTATTTCTTTTAACATATTGCAAAGCAAATTTCGTCCTTAAAACACGTCACCTTTTTGACAAGAACGAGAATTCATTTAGCCACCTACATAAATTAATTCTGACTAAAATAATTTCACAAATTTATTTAAAATATTTGTAAGTAGATCTTTGGTTTCATTACTTTCAAGATTGAGATCTCCTGTTTATTTATTAGTTGGATCAGTACAGAGACTTTGAGCACCTAAAAGAGAACTAGCCCATTGCATATTCGCTTAGCTTTCTGTACCTGGAATCAATTACACTCCTCTAGTATAAGCATACAAATAAAGTTCCATTAATTAGACATCAGAATATGTTTCATAAGGCTGCTAGTCTGTTTTATTTGAAAGCTTGAGTCTAATTGCTTGATTACCAGCTAATTTTAAAACTAATATATTAAGCTTTTGGAACATCATTGCATCAATAAATTCTTTTAATTCTTCTATAGCAATAAATGAATTCACACAATCTATCATAAAGCCACGCTACGAAAATTTCGGGTAATCTTCAATTTCAATAGGTAAATTCTGGAGTTAATAAGTGTTGTTATTTTCAATAAAGTTAATGCATTAAAATAAAGTTGAAAATCCACGAAGAAATCCAGCGAATCCTGCAGAATTTATCACAGCATTTCCATTAATATCCATAGATAAATTATAATTTTCTGTTATAAAATCAGTAATGTTTGTAATGTTAATTCCTATTGAAAGTCCTCCTGTTTTCATAGGTATTGGATCTACTATTGGTTATTCATTATGGATTTATTTAAAAAGATTTTTCCCAAAATCTTTCACTTAATTCATTTAATCAACTTTCTCTTAATTTTATAATGCATTCCTAAATGACTTTCGATAATAAAGATCATAAATTGAATTAATTTTTTTGATGAGTCTTGAATTATCACTATGTTATAAAAGATTATAATTCACTTTAGTAACATCTAATAATATATTATCTGAGACATTAAATTCGGCCATTTTTACCTTTTATGGTTCTGGCCATAAATGCAAACTAAATTAAGCACGCTTGTCTTCTTATTAGCAATTAATAATAACAAGTAATAAGGCGAGAATAATGAAGCAAAATTCTGAATTTATTTTCATTGATTATTTTAGATATTAATTTAAATAAATATTTCAATAATAACAAAATTAAAATATTATTTTGACATTATTGGAAAATAAATTTAACTTTAATGACAACTCCACACTGCTTTTGTAGAACTCTTGTGAAATCATTTGATGAATTCTTAGATTTATTGATATTTTCGTAAAATTTGTCAGAATTTATGATGGTTAAAACAGAATGAAATTATTTTAAAACAATTTTAAATGAAACTCCAGTCAGCAATGAAAAAGTAAATAGATACTTAAAATTGCTCAAAAAAAATAGACTAGTTACAGAAATCTACGATCTTAAACAAAAAAGTAAATTTAATAGAAGTGAAATCAAATAAACGTTGGAAAAAGAAACTCAAACTGAAGATATTAGCAATCGCCAAACTCCAATGTCATTGTAATAGATTGCTGGGTGTCCAAAACTGAAATTTTAGAAAGTTGAAGTCGATCTTTTAGACGAAGCAGAATAACGAACAAACTAAACCAATTGCACTCCTGTAACATAAGATTTTTATGCTGCGTCAGTAGGAAATGCTTATGGATCATAATAAAATTTTAATGACAGCGGCCCATAAACACCAATCTATCTTTAAACGTAATCAAGGAGTGCATTGAAAGAATAACTTTATTAAACCTGAAAAGTTTCTAAATAGCCAACAGCAAGCCAAAGGCACAAAACATCAAATAATTCTGTGAATCTAAAAGTTATTTGAAATACTTTTAAAATTTATTAGGGAACACCAAAAAGTCGCCATTCATTTTCAGCTATCAATTAAATTAACAAAGTTATTTTTTTTATTTTTGTAAAATTTAATATCTAGAATCATCCTTATTATTCAAATGTTTTTAACATATCTAAAATAATGTAAGCCTTTCATGTAAATAATATAAATCTTTCGATAATTTGTGGTGTGGAGTATAAACAATTATAGTATTATAAAAAAACAAAAGCTAGCATGACTCCGTAAATTTCTTTGTAATAAAATCTAGCTGATTTTTATAAATTTGACTGATAAAAGTTAACTGACAATGGATAATTCTTATTCTTTTTTATTATTTTTCGTATCATTTAAATTTCCAATTTTAAAAAGTTACAATTAATAATAAATAAAAATTTGATTGTTGTGAAAAAAAAAAAAAATTAATTTCTTAAAGTATTTAATTTTAATTTATTAAAAAAATATTGAATTTTTTATTAAATTAATTTAAATTTGTTTAAAAAATTAAAAAAATTAAATTGATCATCCTTTTTTGTTTCAAACCTTTTTAAAACAAACTTAATGGAAGAATCAAATTCAGATTTGAAATGGGATATGATAGATAAAGTGATAAAGGAAATTGAAATGATTCAACAAATGGAAGAAAGTAATGGGAATTCTGAGAAAATGGAAGAAATTCTAAAAAAACTTATAAGGTACAATTTCAAAACTTTATTATAACAAAGACTAAAAAATTTAAAATAATTTATCGAGAAAGATGAAGAGTAATTAAAATTAGATTACTTAGTATTAATGAGAGAGAGAAATTTGTATTTTGAAAAGCTTAAGATGGTGCAGGCAGTAGGTGATGAAAAAGAATGGCTGGATGATTAAGGGGTCCTATAAATGATAAGTAAAATTTTGTTTTCGTATAGTAAGGAGGGGCAATAATAATCTATTGATTAACAATCAGATAAATGAAGTAATTTGTATTTAAGTATATTCAATAAATTATTTATTAAGTTAAACTAAAATAAATTTGTTATTAATATATTTCTTTAAACTTTTCTGAAGGTAAGTAAAACTATATGCTTTGTTTTTTTTCTTGGAAAAAATTATTAAAATTTTTAAAAAATTGTTATACTTTATAAAGTAATTAATTATGAATAAGAGCGGCTTGGTTTGTTATCCAAATAAATATAAAATTACGGTAGCTGGTAAAATTGACTCTTTAATATTGGATACACCTAACATAATAACTCCTTACCCTACTTAAAGCTTAACAGACCGTTAAACAAAAGAACTTCTTAATTATAAGGAGCCCGTGATGTTACGAATGAATAAAAAAATCAGCCAAAATAATTCAATATCTGATTAAAAAAATGCTTTAAAAGATTTTTCAGAGGATAATATCAATGCATAGATAAATAGTCCCAATTTCCGTTTTGCTAACAACTCTTAGCATATGTTTTCTTTGACAAAGAATATTCCAATGAAACGTTTACCTTAGAATAAAGTAGAATATGAATTTTTACCTAGTATTGAATCTTGTAATAACAGAAAATTGTAAGAGAATTAGTTTTTAGGATAAAGGATAAATTTTGCTAATATAAAATTAGATAAATTAAATAACTAATTTATAAATTAATCTCCTGTGTATTAAACTCTACGGAATTTTAAAAAATATACTTAGAGTATTTTTGAAAAAGCGAAATTTAGGAGTAATTCAACATTATCAAATGAATTCGCAATCTAAAGGAAATTTTAAAACGAAATGAAATTTGATTCTAATGTGTATGAATTAAAAGACATCACTGATGAAAAATTATTTGAATTAAATGCAAAAGAAATACTACTTTATTAAAATAGATTTTAAAAAATGGCGGATAGATATGCATAATATAATAAAAAATATAATTCATTAATAACGAATATTAAGTCATCGATAAATTCAAAAAATTATTAATAAGCTTAAGAAAATTCGAAAGAATATTTAGAAATTAAAGATAAAATAAATAAGGGGGATGATTCAGATGACAATAATTTGAACCCTTTAAAAATTATCCCAACTTAATCTTAAAGAAAGAAATAAAAATTAAAAGAATTGCATGTATCTCGCTATTTACGGTCATGAAATAAAGATAATTACTTGAAATAATTGTCATAAACAATTTATTCAAAATAATAAAAATCAAAAGGGATTTTGATTGGACGAAATAAAGAAGAACTGATTGATTAACCAGGAAGTTTGTCTGAAACACTTAATAATTATAATATGCATCTCACAGCTTATGACTTAAAAAAAAAATAATAAAATTAATTGCCTGCATAAGATAGAGAAACCATTCCTCCTTACTTGTTGAAGCATTTAGAAAAGCAAATGAATTAAGGAATTGAATTTTGAAAATTTAAAGCACAATCGCAATTTCATAAATTATGAAATTTATAAATAAAATTGTCAATTGTTTATGCTTTTTTTATTATACATTAGTTAGAGTAACCGTTTCAGAGATGTTACTTATTTAAAAAAAAACAATGAAATTATAATTTAAAATATTTCTGATTTTATTTTCCCATAATAGCAATGAAAATACTTATTTTTCTGATTTTTTCTCTTTTAATTCTTGCTACTTAATCAGCAAGATCTCAAAAAACAAATACATTGAGCAGTATTGAAAAAAAAATAAAAAGCAAACAATCAACAGATGCAACCAACCAAATTTTGTATGATCTGTCGGATCCAACAGTTGTCTAGGGATTTTAACTTGGAGATCAGATCATGAAATCATTAGACACCTTTAGAGAAGGTGAAGTTCAAATGAAATAAGATATACCCAGAACTGATAGAATGAAAGAATTGGCTTATGAATTAGTTTTACTGATGAGAGATGATATAGATAAATTTAATTGGCATCCTGAATTTTTAAGAAGAGCGAAACGATACACTGCAGATTGTTATTATGCAGAATTTGTTGCAAAAGTCTTTGATAAAACATAATTCCCTAAGGTACATTTTTTATTTAATAATAATAATTTTAGGGAGTAGTTGATGCTTGGGCAAAAGATGAAGAATCAAAAAGAGATTTATAATGGGAGTATGATGAAGGAGCTTCTTATTGCATGTTGACTCCTTTTTTTTAACTTTAATGTTTAGATCATATTCAACTGGATACCTTTGTGCTGCAACTCTTTTAATGTTACCTGATGAAGCTAACCCAACTAAAACAGCTTTAATTGCTAAATTAAGAACATTGTGAGGGATTCATTTTTAGTATTATATATTATTAATCATCAAAAATTTATTCAAAAGTACATTTTATAGTCAGGGGATATGAAAACTATAAAATTAATTTTCTATAATAATAATTCTTAAAACTGATTATTATTAATATTTTACAACAAATAAATAAATAATAATATTTCAATAATTTGAAAATGGAAGCGTAGGAGTAGAAAATGGACGATTTTGAAATGGGGGAGGAAGATGAGGATGAGGAGTATGATGAAAATGGATACAGTTACTTATTTATTTTCTTCATTTTTAAATTAAAATTAGCAAAAATTGATTGAACTTAGCAACTAATATAAGCATGTTAGAAGGGAGATTTTGAAACTGCTAAAAAAGCATTAGAAAAACGTTCTTGCAAAATTAATTTTGAAGACAAAAAAAAGTGGACACCAATAATCTGGGCAACTTGCAAAGGATTTATTAATATTGTTAAATTATTAATCTCAAAAGGTATTTAATTTATTTGTAAGAAATTATCTTAGGAGCACTCAATTAATATCTTCCTGACTAATTCGAACAAGTGAAAGTGCAAATGGGGACCATAAATAATTAAATAAAAACAACACCTTTATAATGGGCATGTTATAAAAGCTAAATACAATTAGTAATTATAATCTTTTATTAATTTTATGTAGGTTTGGATTTACCTCAAATATGGATTAAGATTAATGGATATTGATTCAATAGGAAATAATTCCATTCATTTATCAGCTACTGCAAGCAATTATTAGGTATTTGAATGTTTAATGAGGTAAAAGTTAAGATATAATTATTGAATTAATTAGTTGGGGAGCCACAGTGGAAGAGCAAAACACAAGAGGACATTTTGTAATAGATTTAGCAACAAATAAAGATATTGTAAATATAATTCAGTAACACATTGAATCCAAAACTTGTCATTAATGCAATATACCTTATTAAGTTGGAGAAGAACTTATTCAAAAAACTAAACATTTTTGCCGTTTTTGTAAGAATTTCTTTTGTGATGAACATTATAAAATTGATTGGATTTATGAAACACATGAGTCTGAACAGCCAGTAACAATTTAGTTTTTTAAATGGATTTTTAGGAAAAATTTGAAGGTCGATGTCTTGAATGTGCGAATTTTATTAACAAACATGAAGAAGAATTAGAAGGAGTTATGCACTTATATAACCATGAAAAATTAACTATAAAATTGTAGTAAATAATAGACTAAAACATTGAAATTTCTGTAAAACTCTATTAACAAGGAATAATATTGTAAGAAAAATTACGAACATAAGATGAGATAAAAGAGTTTGTTTCAAAATAAAGTTATGTAATTGACTATAAAACAATCTTACGCTCAGTATCAAAAATGAGGGAATTGGTAGAAGATGCTGATAAAAGAGGTGTCCTTCTGGATTAAGAGATCAAAGATCTAGTAGAAAAAGAGGCTGAAAGACTAATAGCAGAACGTAATTTAAGGTTTGCGCTTGATAATATTGATGCTAATGGAGCCAAGGTAGAGGACGTTAAGGTAATAATATCTTTTTAAATAATAATGTCAAGAATTTGAGTGAACTCACCGAAGCAGCTAGAGAAAAAGTAGTGGCTCCCGACTATTTATTAGAAGCAGACACTTTATTAGATAAAATGCAACGTAATATCACTGCAAAAGTACATTAGACAATTTTAATATATTTTCAAGAATATCTTCTAAATGTTTAATGAATATCCCCCAAGGGAATATCCAGAAATGTGGTTTATTCCTGACCCAAAAACAAAGAAACCATTGAATCCATGGACAAAGAAGCCAATTGATCCAAAAAAGTTTGTTATTTAATTTTAAGTAATAAATTTTAGGTTACCTCAAGAGCCAAAAGTAAAGAAAAAGAGAAAGGAACCAAAATTTGTGATTCCAGAATGGTGTCCATAGATAACGGATCTGGATGTAAAAATAAAGCAATTGGAAGACCTAAACAAATGTGCAGAGGAGCTTAATTTAGATGAGGAGTATCTCAAACAAGCTTCTGATTAGATTAAAAGAATGCGGAATGAAGTTCAGTTAAGAAAAATTTAATAAATTGAGGCTGAGTGGATTGCAGAGTATAAAGCTATTTTAAAAAAAAAAAAGTGAAAAAATTAAACATTCTAAACAATTAATAAAAAATAAATATAAATTCAAGAATGAAGCAAAACATTGATTTTGTTTTTATCATTTTGTTTTCAATTACGTTCAAAATATAAGCTTTAGTTGATCAATATAAAATAGACTTTGACTTTTAGATCACTGCTATTTAATATTTAGAAAACCGTTCATTAATAGCAGTTTGTACCAAAAATTCTTCACAAATTAACTTTTATTCAGAAACAAATCTCTCCTTAATTCAAATTGTTACTTTTAACCCCAAAAATAAATAATTTTTAGGCCCAAAACAATAAAACAAATGCCAGTTATTATACAAATTTAGCATACGGAACAACCAATAAAATATTAATTAGTGCAGACAATAATAATTGTTTATAATTTTGGGATTTAACAGATTTTAGTTTTATATCTGAACCATTTTATCCATTTGCAAAGCCGATTTAATATTTATTAATTTTTAATAAGGTTATTTTACTTTTTGTTTTTCTCACATTTGAAATTAGGCTAAATCCAGTTTATTACTTATTTCTACTTGAAGGACTACATTTTTCTTTATATAATTAAATGAGTCATTTTAAATTGCATCAAATAATCCTTCAACTTTTACATACTCCTCTTCGTTAACATATTCTGATAATAGTACAAAATCTTTTATTTATAAGCCTGAATTAAATTTATTTCTTTCATGTTCAATTAATGAAATAAAAGCATGAAATTTAACGGCAAATTTCTAAAATGAAAGCTAAAGTAATTCCTAAGCTCTCTAAGGTATTATACTAGTAAAAGATTTAAATTAAAATGAAACACATTTTATCTCATTGGATAATGAATCAATACTTGCAATTTGGTATATAACTTTATAGGACAATTATATAAATTTTGCTAAAGTTTATAGTATGTAGTGGGAACAAAATGAGGTTACAGATTTTGTTCCAATCATGTAAAATACTTAACTTGGAATTTTATCGATGAATTGTCTTTTTATTGTATTTTGAAATACGAGTGAGGTAATTGAAAGCTTTCCTTCTGATACTGATAGTAATTTTACTAATCTAATAGGAGTACCAAATAATTAACAAATTTTTGTCATTTAATCATAAAATTTACAAACTTGGTTTTGGAATGATGTGAATTCAAAAAGCAAAAAGTATAAATTTACTATTATTATGATCGTTATTGGGTCGATTGCTTTTATTCTAACACTAGGATTAGTTGTTTGTTTTCTCTGGAAAAAAGTATTAGCAAAAAAGAAACGAGAATAAAGATAAAGTGAACTTTATTAAAAAGCTATATGCAAGCAATCAAATGAGGTACTAATTGTGATTTAAATAATAAATAATAGTATGTAAATTTTGATTTGCCTTCTTCTTCAATTATTAAAGAACCTAATAGCAGTGATTAACTTAATGTTGATGAAATAAGTTTAAAATTAAAAGGATAGAGTAATAAAAATAAATGAACAATATAAATTAAATTATTATTTGAAATGCAAAACTTTAAATAATAATTTTAAAATATTATTAATTTTATTTATCTATTTTAGTCAATGAAAATTACTCATTATTTTTTATTATTCTTTAACTTCATTTTGTTTGTAAGATCATCGATTAAGAAAGATGATTTTACTTATCAGTAATCAATTAATGTTACAAACGATTACACTCAACTGTTGATCACATCAAATCAAAACCATGAAATTTATGTTGGATATTTGCCCGTAGGCCCTACATCATCAGAAGGGAGGATCTTTTACTAATTGATTATGGCTGACAAACAATCCCTATCATAAGTAAATAATAATATTCCTATAATTGCATGGTTTCAAGGAGGCCCAGGGTATAATTTTAGAAATTATTTATATTAATGTAGTTGCTCAAGTTGGTTTGGGAATTTATATGAATTTGGCCCTTATAAAGTCTTGAAAAACTCTTCTGGTGAGTTTTAGTTGGATGAAAATAATAACACATGGGGACTCAATTATCATCTTATTTTTATCGATTAACCAGTCGGAGTCGGATACTCTTCAATGGATAATTTCCCCTACACCCCAAATAATACTAAACAAGGATCTATCATCCTTTAACAAGCCTTAGAAAAATTCTTTACCATTTATCCTTAATTGAAAGCAAATGATTTCTATTTATTCGGAGAGAGCTACGCAGGGCACTATGTACCTTCATTGGCAGCTACTTTAATTGAAAGCAAAAGTGATATAAATTTAAAAGGAATCGGGGTAGGAGATGGTTTGACTGATGGATTATTGCAATTTCCAGGATATAATCCATTTTTTTATTCCGCTGGAATTATTTCAACTGGAAAATTTAAATAGAATAAAGAATATGTATCATAAGTAATAGAGGATACAATTAATGAAAGTTAATTAATTCAATAAGTTATTGTTTTTAGAATATGAAGATGGAATTGAAAAAATAGCAAAAGTTTAAGAAGATGCGTCTAATGCCCAAGTACAAATCGATGATTATAGAGCCTATTAGGGAACAGCTACAGTTCAGTCATAGAATGAAGAATAAACTATTATGACAGAATGGTTAGTTAGCAATGACACATTAAAGTTTATGGGATAGCCACCAAATGCTTATTAGTTAAATCTTTATAATTTAATAGGTTTTAATAGGACAACTGAAGAATAAGAAAACTTTTTATGCACTGCAATTTATTTCAACACATTTACAAAGGATATAATGGAAAGTTATGCATCAAATTATTCTATAATTCTTGATAACATCAAAGTTATTATCTATAGTGGCTAATTTGATGCGAATGTCGCTAGTAATGGAGCTGAGGATATGATTAATTAATTTGACTGGGAGTATCTTGAAGAATGGTAGAATTCATAAAAATAAGTTTGGTCTATTAATGGAGAAACTGTAGGTTGGGTAAAGTCTTATCGAAACCTCAATTTCGCTCTTTTTAATAAGGCTGGCCATATGGTTTAATAGTTTATTTTTAATTATGTTATTAAGGTTCCTTATTATTAACCTTATTCATCTTTATAAATGGTGAAAAACTTTATTGAAAATATTTAGAATTGGTAGTCATATAGTAATGAACAAAATTCAAGAAAGTGAAATTTAAACAATAATAATAATATTAATCAAATATTAAATTCGATTTTATTTATCATCATTAGAAATAAAAATTTTAGATAACTTTCTGCAATGTTTCTAAAGTCAATGGCTTCTATAAAACAAAGTTCATTTTATGATCAAGGCATTTTTATGTATCTTCATTACTACTGTAAGCACTCAAAGCTAAAATTATTGTGTCTTCATATTCATTGGTTTCTACGAGTGTTTTTATTTCAAGTGATGCATTATATCCATTTTTTACTGGCATATTGCAATCCATAAAAATTAGCTTGATGTTGTTCTCTTCTTAAACGAATTAGTTGTTCTCTTTGAAAATATCTACTGCCTATTGTCCATTAAAAGCTTCAAAATAATTAAATTCAATTTCCTAAATTTTTTCTAATTAATTCCGCAATACCAAAATATTAAAGGCGCTATCATCTACAAGCAATACATTCATTTTTATTTTCTTATGGAACTTTTTACCTATAGGTGAATAGCATTCATCATTTATTTTACTCATAGTCATATTGCAGTATTCAATGCCTTCTAATTTCGACTATAATTTGCCTTATTGGGTATATCTTTCCAAGTTCTCTTTCGGCACATCAAACTCTTTACTATATTCATTTGCATCAAAATTTTCACCAATTTATTGTTCTGAAAGATTAAAAGGTTCAAAAATTGAATTTATATCAATAAGTTCCTAACTGCGATCACTTTGAATTATACTCTTTTATTCTTAAATATATGAAGTAACAATGGCAAAAATTTCTTATTAATTTTATTTTAGTATATTAGTCTTATTTGAAACTAAAAATCCAAACTTGGATCCTTGCCCATAAATCGAAGAAATATAAATTTCCGCAACGGGGCCAAGAAGTCCAATAATTTCTTTACAAAAGTTCAGTCCGAGTCCAACCCCATTAATATTTGATTCAAGTTCATTTCCAAAAGTAGCAAATGGTTACGTTAACTTTGGGATAACTTCTTCCTTAATGCCACTGCCAGTATCAACAACTTCGAATTTAATAAAATTGAATGCCTCACTGACCCGGAGCTCTACAAATCCTTTATTTGTAAACTTAACAGCGTTGCCTATTATATTAATTAAGATTTATTTCAATCGTTTTGAGTCCGTTGCAATTGGGTAGTAATTCACTTTTAATAAGTTAATAAAATCAAGATGCAATTGCTTTAATTTTGTTTAAACTTTCATCAGTTTCATCACTTCAGTAATTACTTTTATTAAATTTACTTCTTCCACATTTATTTTTATCGTTTTTTCTTAGAGCTAAGCATTATCTAGAATATCATAGATTAAACTCATTAGAAGTTCGGAGTTAACTATAGCAAATTCCAGCATTTCGTTTCTTTTCTCTAAGTTTTCGCATCCAATTGAACTTTTTATTAGTTCCGTTACGACATTAAGGGGATTTTCTATGAGAAAGTTAAATATAGATAAAGTAAAATAACTTAAATCGTGTGTAATATTCGCTAATATTTTATTTTTTGCATCGTTAAGTTCCTTTAACTGGACTAATTAATCTTCAATTGAAATGTTTTCCAATTTTAAAAACACTTATTTTTTTTTATTTCAGTTAAATTTGCAAATTAAAATATCAAATTTTTCCAATGATTGTTCTCTTATTCCTTTAAATTTAAGCACATCAAAATCGCATGGCTATTGATTTTCTTCCTTTTCAATTTAAGAATTTAAAACGTCATATAATGTTGTTTATTATTAAGAATTTTCTTCAAATAATCGACTAAGACAGTTTTCATTAATTGATTTATTGATTTTGATTGAAAGTAAAAAGTTAATAAAAGATGGATTATCATTCACTCCATACTGCTCTTATCCTTAATTGCTTATTTTAGATAATTCCCACGATAATTAAGGAATTAAATTGGAATTTTATATTTTACAGAACTTATTGGTTTTTTCTGGTAAATTCTTAACATTAATTAATGCAGTAATTCCTGGAAAAATATCCAAAATAATATGTTTCCAGATTTTAAATTAACTTAATTGCATTTAATAATTAAGAAAATATTTTTCTGAATTTTTGTCTTTGCGATATTTTATGAACAAATATGTTAAAGCACTTATTAATAAACAAGAAAAAGGATAAATATCCTAGGCATTCTAACTATTATTAATAATAATGCGAATGATTAAATATGTTAAACAGCAACAAAATACTATTCATTAAATAAATGGCAAAGTAATAAATTCTAAGTGAAGAAGAATAGTAATTAATGATAAAAGACAAATAATTATCATCATTTCCTTATTATTTTATAAATTTTCTTCAAATTAATCCATTGTAAAAAAGGTAATAATGAATGGTGCTATAATTCCATATAAATTAAATATTCATGAAAATTTATAGGAAAGAATTAAACCAATTATACAAAAAATTGCTTCCGCTAAACAGAATGCTACAGAACTAAAGTAATTATTAAAATACATCGCCCCATTGTTTGGACATACATGTAGCATAATAAATTGGATTATATCAGTAATAATATACATCATATAAATTAATTAGAAAATTGTCTTTAACTCAGCATTTTTCTGTTCCGAATATTTTTAGAAATTTGGTTGCTACTGAGGTTTGCAAAGTTATTTCGTTATTCTTACAAGATATTTTTACATTCCAAACATTTAATATTTATAATAATATTTTTAAAAAATTGTTAAATTATTCAATTATATTGATTCCAGTTTCAAATCTAAAAATATGAAAGCAAAATATGTTAAATATTTACAAATTTATGTCATTAACAAAATTCAAGAAAGTGAAATTTAAACAATAATAATAATATTAATCAAATATTAAATTCGATTTTATTTATCATCATTAGAAATAAAAATTTTAGATAACTTTCTGCAATGTTTCTAAAGTCAATGGCTTCTGTAAAACAAAGTTCATTTTATGATCAAGGCATTTTTATGTATCTTCATTACTACTGTAAGCACTCAAAGCTAAAATTATTGTGTCTTCATATCCATTTGTTTCTACGAGTGTTTTTATTTCAAGTGATGCATTATATCCATTTTTTACTGGCATATTGCAATCCATAAAAATTAGCTTGATGTTGTTCTCTTCTTAAACGAATTAGTTGTTCTCTTTGAAAATATCTACTGCCTATTGTCCATTAAAAGCTTCAAAATAATTAAATTCAATTTCCTAAATTTTTTCTAATTAATTCCGCAATACCAAAATATTAAAGGCGCTATCATCTACAAGCAATACATTCATTTTTATTTTCTTATGGAACTTTTTACCTATAGGTGAATAGCATTCATCATTTATTTTACTCATAGTCATATTGCAGTATTCAATGCCTTCTAATTTCGACTATAATTTGCCTTATTGGGTATATCTTTCCAAGTTCTCTTTCGGCACATCAAACTCTTTACTATATTCATTTGCATCAAAATTTTCACCAATTTATTGTTCTGAAAGATTAAAAGGTTCAAAAATTGAATTTATATCAATAAGTTCCTAACTGCGATCACTTTGAATTATACTCTTTTATTCTTAAATATATGAAGTAACAATGGCAAAAATTTCTTATTAATTTTATTTTAGTATATTAGTCTTATTTGAAACTAAAAATCCAAACTTGGATCCTTGCCCATAAATCGAAGAAATATAAATTTCCGCAACGGGGCCAAGAAGTCCAATAATTTCTTTACAAAAGTTCAGTCCGAGTCCAACCCCATTAATATTTGATTCAAGTTCATTTCCAAAAGTAGCAAATGGTTACGTTAACTTTGGGATAATTTCTTCCTTAATGCCACTGCCAGTATCAACAACTTCGAATTTAATAAAATTGAATGCCTCACTGACCCGGAGCTCTACAAATCCTTTATTTGTAAACTTAACAGCGTTGCCTATTATATTAATTAAGATTTATTTCAATCGTTTTGAGTCCGTTGCAATTGGGTAGTAATTCACTTTTAATAAGTTAATAAAATCAAGATGCAATTGCTTTAATTTTGTTTAAACTTTCATCAGTTTCATCACTTCAGTAATTACTTTTATTAAATTTACTTCTTCCACATTTATTTTTATCGTTTTTTCTTAGAGCTAAGCATTATCTAGAATATCATAGATTAAACTCATTAGAAGTTCGGAGTTAACTATAGCAAATTCCAGCATTTCGTTTCTTTTCTCTAAGTTTTCGCATCCAATTGAACTTTTTATTAGTTCCGTTACGACATTAAGGGGATTTTCTATGAGAAAAGTTAAAAATAGACAAAGTAAAGTAACTTAAATCGTGTGTAATATTCGCTAATATTTTATTTTTTGCATCATTAAGTTCCTTTAACTGGACTAATTAATCTTCAATTGAAATGTTTTCCAATTTTAAAAACACTTATTTTTTTTTATTTCAGTTAAATTTGCAAATTAAAATATCAAATTTTTCCAATGATTGTTCTCTTATTCCTTTAAATTTAAGCACATCAAAATCGCATGGCTATTGATTTTCTTCCTTTTCAATTTAAGAATTTAAAACGTCATATAATGTTGTTTATTATTAAGAATTTTCTTCAAATAATCGACTAAGACAGTTTTCATTAATTGATTTATTGATTTTGATTGAAAGTAAAAAGTTAATAAAAGATGGATTATCATTCACTCCATACTGCTCTTATCCTTAATTGCTTATTTTAGATAATTCCCACGATAATTAAGGAATTAAATTGGAATTTTATATTTTACAGAACTTATTGGTTTTTTCTGGCAAATTATTTACATTTATTAATGCAGTAATTCCTGGAAAAATATCCAAAATAATATGTTTCCAGATTTCAAATTAACTTAATTGCATTTAATAATTAAGAAAATATTTTTCTGAATTTTTATCTTTGCGATATTTTATAAACAAATATGTTAAAGCACCTATTGATAAAAAACAAAAAGGATAAACATCGTTGTTTTCGACGCTATTATTATGAATAATAATTACGATAATATATGTTAAACAGCAACAAAATACTATCCATTAAATAAATGGTTTGGTAATAAATTCTAAATGGAGAATAATAGCAAGTAATGTTGAAATACATACAATTATCATCATTTGTGAGTTGCAGTCATTAATTTTTTCTTCAAATCCATTCATTGCAAAAAAGGCTGTAAACATTGGGACAATAATTCCATAAATATTTATTATTCATTAAAATTTATAGGAGATAATTAAACCAATTATGCATAAAAGTGCTTCTGCCATACAGAATACTACTGAACTATAGTAATTATTGTAATACATCGATTATTTGCTTGGACATACATGCAGCATAATAAATTAGATTATATCAGTAATGATATACATCGTATAAACTAATTAGAAAATTGTCTTTAATTCAGCGTTTTTCTGTTCCGAATATTTCTAAAAATTGGGTTTCTGTGAAGGATTACATAGTTATTTCACTATTCTCACAAATAATTTTTACATAGCAAACATTTAGTATTTTTAATAATATTTTAAACAATTTGTTATGAAATTAGTTACTATCCTATTAATAGAAAATATTTGTGTTGTTTTATTAATATTATATCAAATTATCTTTAAAATTAAATTTAATTAAATTTCAAAAAATAAAATAAATAAAAATTGTTTAATCATTAATTTCATTAATTTTATGAGTCCTCAAATTCTGAAGGTGGAATAATATCCTCAAAATAATCATATTCTTCAAGTGCCATAGAGTCAATGCTCATGTCAAAGCCTAAAAAATAATAATTTCTAAAGAATTAAGATAACCTTGAGAGTGCCCAACCACCTCTTCGCTTTCTCCAAATTAACCCTGTCCTTCTTGTTATTCAGCAAGATATTTCTACTATTATCTCATTAGTTCTTCTTCATCGATTTCTTCCATTTCCTTTCCTTACGATTGCTTTAATTGTTCATCACCCATATCTTCAAAGCCTTCGTTCTCGTAATCTCCAGATGATTCTATTATAAATTTAGATAAAATATATTACCAAATTGCTGCATTTCTGCCTTTTTTTAAGCCTCTTCTTATTCCTTTTACTTTTATAATAACTACTCTTTTTCTTTTTATTTCCGAGCCTATTCTTCTTTATCTCTTTTTGCTTATTCTTCTTTTTCCCTCTTTGCTTTTTCTTCTTTATCTCTTTTGATTTGCTCTTCTTTTTCTCTTTTTTATTGCTCTTCTTTTTCTTTTAATTGTTATTGTTGCTTCTTCAGATCCTGTTATTATTATTATTCAATTTTTTGGTTTTTTTTTGATTGAATGTCACCCAATTATCCAGTTTAAATCTACTCAGAATATTAGTCGAGTTTTTCCTAAAAAGAAATATTTAATTGTATTGTTAAACTTTAGCTTATTGTAACGATTGCTTTTCTTATTTAAAATCAATTTCACCACCTTTGTTTTATTATGCTTTTGGTTCAACCTACAAACAATATTAAGTAAACATATTTTAACTTTTTTTTTTTATTTGGTTTCAGAAATTTGCAATTCTTTTTCTAAATCATCAAAGAGTTTCTCAGTGTCGTTAATTGGAGGTTGTGCCTTTGGTTAACCTTTCTATTGTTGAGGTTTCTTATCTTCCGCTTTTTTTTACTATTCAACTTATAAGACTCCACTACTTCCTATTTCACCTTTTATCATTCCCAACAAATTTAGTAATAATGGCTTTGAACTATCAATTTTGTTTGTTGGCATTCCTAATTTTTCAATTAATTACTCACTGTTTATTAATTATTTAATAATCAATTTTAACCGTTTGACATCTGCCTTTAGATTAGCTTCGTGTACAAATACTGATTGCGTGTAATCCATTTTAAAGAAGGCTAAAAATTCAGCCATTAATTCTAAACATTTGATACCTTAAATTACAATATTTTCATAAAAGTGTAAGAGTTAGCTTACCATCCTCCATTTCATGAATTTTCTGGCATAAGGGGTTTTCCCAATAGAAGCAAGATCCACGCTTTTACTAGCTCTCTTGCATATCGATAATCTAAAATCAAAATAGAAAAAGATAAAGCTTTTTAATTAACTTTAAATACAGAAGCACGAATTTGTGCTCTTAGTTAACTGAGTACTCCGTTGGCTTCTAAACTTTACACGACAATGTTTTTCAGCTCGTTAATTTCTTACATATGAAATATAAATTCAAATTATTTTAAGTTAGATTGTTTTCTATAGAATATAATTTAATTAATTTTCAAAATCAAAACTAACTTATTATTTGTATAATTTTAAATAATAAAAGTTAAATTCATAAAAAAATTTAATAATATCAAAAGTTTCTAATTAAATTTCATTTAATAATAATGGTAAAATCAAAAGATTTAAGTCCTGAGTTAAATACTAAAAGTAATATTAACTCAAGTGATAATATAGTTCTAGGACAAAGAAAGAGTAGAAGTAAGGATGATTCCCATAAACTAAAAAAATCTCATAAAAATCATCGCCATCACCACCACCATCATCATCATCGCCATAAAGATTCAAAAAAGGATGAAAAGTTAAACAAATCAGAAAAACAAGAAGAAACCAAAGAATAGTAAAAAGGTGAATTCACAACATAAGCGCTCATTCAAGCACAGTAATCACAAAACTAGCAATTTATGAATATTAACTTATTTGAATTAGCACAACAAGAATTTTAAATTGTATTTTTAAAATTGTTAATTAAAATAGAATGATATAAATTATATCGTACCAGAATTATAGTTTTAATATAGACATGCTAGAAGATTATATGTTGGTAACCTGCCAGAAGGGGTAATAACCGAATCAGTTGTAGAGTTTCTGTGGAGGACAATGCAAGCTGCAGGGGGATTGCTTGATACTTCCAATCCAGTTTATATTACTAAATAATTATTGGAAAAAGATTATTCGTACTGATCCTTTTTTAACACAAAAATATCTTTTTATTGAACTTCGTTCAATTGAAGAAACCGATGCTTGCCTCTAACTTGATGGGCTCATTTATGTACAACTAAATTTATTTTTTAATGTTTGAAGATGGGAAAGGCTTTGAGATTTAGACGCCCTAAGGATTTCGACAAATACCCAATAGTAAAAGGGAGTCGAGCTGTTCCCTAATTAAATTTGAGTGCTTTAGGATTATGTGCAATACCAACAGTTGTCAATGAGGGTCCTAATAAGGTTATTTCTTAAATTAAATATATTTTGTATAGTTATTTATTGGAGGGATTCCATTAGATTTTGATGAAGGATAAGTGATTCAGTTATTGCAGTTAAAAGAATTTGGGTAATCCCTTTTATATTAATATGCTTTTTGTTTCTTTCTTTCTTTTTTTTTTCGTTTTTTTTTCGTTGTTTTTCGTTTTTTTTTATGTTAGCTGACATTTGTTTAAGGAGTTTGAAAGGATTTCATCTGGTTAAAGATTCAAAGACTAACAATTCAAAGGGATATGCATTTTTAGAATACTAAGAAACTGAAGGAGCAAATCGTTGCATTCAAAGGCTTGATGGATTTTAGATAAGTTATAATTAAAATTTTAAATTTCTATAAAGTGGGGAGAAATTTATAATGCAAGCTTGCGGATAATTAAAATGAACAAAAGTTTCCCAAACGTAATACACAGATGAATTATACTGATATGATGCAATTTTAAAACCAACAATTTCCTGACCAACAATTTGTTAACTAGCAATACACTAACCCAAAGTTTGCCAACCAGTAGTTTACCAACCAATACTCAGCTATGCCTTAGATTCCAATGAATTAATTCCCAAATATGAATTATTAAAATTAGCCATATCTTCACTAGTAGTAATATGGAACAAGTGCAAATTTTGCCATCTGATCTTTTTGATTAAACAGAAAATGGTTAGTTTTAAATAAAACAAATTTTAAATTTAAAATTTCTATCCTAATTTTAATAAATCAACAACATTTTCCATCATTAGAATCACCTCTATTTTCTTGATTTCCAACTTTTAATTATGATCTTTAAAAGTTTTGCATTGAATTTTAATTTTAAGTTTTATTTGTATGTTTAGGAGTCACATCTCTAATAAATTATTATATTTAATAGCCAAAACCTTATTTGCATGAGCTTTTTAGAAAGAAGAACAAATGCTTCTGTTGTGTTATCAGCTGTTTTAGCACTTGTCTCTAAAAATATCATATTTCTTTGTTTAGCGTATTCCTTAAAAATTATTATTTTTTACTTTTATCTACCAAAGCCATACTGGAATCAACCTGTTTCTCTTCTTTTAGATCTGATTTATTGCCAATTAAAAGTAATTGCACTCCTTTTTCTGCATAAGATTCCACCTCATTTATCCAGTATTTCTCAATGTCGTCGAAAGAACTCTAATGAATTACAATTAAATAATTATTACTAACCATATTGGTTGTGTCATAAACAATAGCAATTCCATCCGCTCCTTTGTAATAAGCATTTGTTATAGTCCTAAAACGTTCTTGACCAGCAGTATCCCACTAAAAGATCAGTGCAAGTAAAATAAGAATACAATTTGGAGTTTAATATTTTTTGAATTTATTGGTAAGGTTTTAAATCGCTATATTGATATATAAATATTAAAACAAAAAATCGAACAAAGTCGACTCCAATGGTAGTCAACTTAAAAATTTTATTAATTAAATAAACAAATTAATACATAGCTATCACTAAATTAATCATCCTAAGTCAGGATAAATAAATAAAAATAAAAATATTTACAGAAAATCTTAATAAAAGTGATGACTTCCCAACCCCAGAGTTTCCAATAATCACCAATTTAAATAAATAATCGCTATATAAAAATTAGCTAAAAAAAGTGGAAAAACTATTCTTTGATCATTGTTTGGCTTTTTTGTTTAAAATTTCCAATAATACAAAAATTTTAGATTAAAGTTTATATCAGATTTTTAAATTTTTAAATTTTTTGATATTAAAAAAAACTAAATTTAATAAATTTTTAAATTATTAAAATTTCAAGTAAAATAAATATTTTTAATTTCTTCTACTCCAAACTTTGTTTTGCAATGTGGACACGCACGGTTTCTTTTCTAAAGATTTACATCTACACATTGTTTGCAAAACATATGATTGCAACGAGGCAAAATCACTTATTTATAATTTAGTCCACATTAAGAGCACATTACCATTTTCTGAATTATTATAAAATTATAAATAGTTTACTTTATAATGCTGAATTTCAAGGTTCATTAAATCGTCCTATCCCATAGCTCCACTGCTGCCTAGCTGCATCTCTAATGAACTTCGTTTATCTAGCAATTCTTATTTTTCTTGAATAATTTAGCGATATTCTTAAATTTATTTCAGTAATTTTGAAGTAAGTTATTCTTATTATGTTACTTTAGTATTTGCAAATTCGAATTAATTTTTCAATTCAGACTACGCTTATACAAGCTCTTAATTTTTCACGAGTAAATCTTTGGTTTGGTTCTTTTATTAATCTATTAATTTAGCAAATTTATTCTATATTAATTTAATTAACTTAAATTCAAATACCTCAAGTTGAATTAAAAGATTATCTTACTCAACAACATTTTTTTATCCTTATTTTAACTCAACAATTTCTTATTCCAAGGCTTGAGTCCTTTGTTAAAGAGCTGTTCTTTCAATTTCGTATTTGACTTTTTCGCTATGTTTTTCGCTGGTCATTTAAGCAAATGTTGCTTCTGAGTTTTAAAGTTATTGAGTAAAGATTTTGTTTTTTGTTAAAATGGCTGTTTAATTTGTTTCAGTTAACTCAATTTCTTCAAGAAATTAATCAAGTTACTAATTTATAAAGATTAAATTTTTATATTGTACCTCTTTTTAATTATTCATTTCTTAACATAAAGATACAACTTTTTTTTCAAGATAATCAATTTTTTACTCTCTTGTCTTAACATAAGTGATAAATTCATCCAGGTTTTATTTTAAATTTGGTAATTATCTTTTTACCATTTCATTCAATTCTAAAATCAAATTTCTGTATTAAATAATATATGTAATAGGTAGTAGTAATATTACTTGAATTAAGTATACTTAAAATTCTATTCTGCAGGAATATTCTAAGGTCCAAGATTTTTTCACTTTGTATTTTCAATTTCTAATTAATGGCATTATTCTGAAATAGAGTGAATCTATTTTGTTAATTCAGAAATGTTTTTTTCTTATTCTTTAATTAAAACTGTTTTTATTTATTTCTATTAATATAACTTAAATGCAAATAAATAAAAAACTTCCGAAATAATTCGTTATTCAAACTCATTTGCTTTATTAATAATAGCCATTAATTCTTCGATTTGCTTTCCACTATCAAAAACTTAAGTTAAATCCCTATTTTTTGCCATATTAGCTAAATCAATTTTGAGTTTCACTATTTCGTTTAATAAATTTTCTTTTTCTATTTTAAATTATTCTTACAATTCAGTTAATTCCTGAATACGCAATTTTTCAAGGTCACGAAATTGTGAGTTGAGCTACTAATTTTTTATCTATTAAGTACCGCAAAAATGAAGTAATTCCGAATGTTATTATGATAATGTAGTAAATACTTTGGATTTAAAAAATTTCTCTTCTAAATTTGTCTTTAAATTTAAAGATATTGTTTTGAAAATTTTATTACATTGCTCATTTACATTTTTTAAAGTTTTTCTTATAATTTTACTTTTTATTCTATCAGATTATTGTTTTGAGTTTGCAATAAATTGCATTTTTCCTAAAGATTAAGTTGTGTAGGATCTTCTTGTTATACTAATTCATTTTAATTTTTTTCTTCAATATTTTATCCTTCTTTTTCTTCTAAAATATATTAAAAATGAATGTAAATTTTAACATTCAATTTCTATTGTACTTTATTTTTATAATTGAATAATTTCTTCCTTTATTACAGTTTAATAATTTAATTATTGTCCTCCACAAATACAATTATCTATATTTTCATTTAATATTAAATAGATAATTTACAAAAAATATCATTAGCATCTTAAATTTATGAAATAATTGTAGGCTCATTATATTGCAAATAAACTTTAAGTTTACGAGATAAATGCTCATTAATTTAATTCTATTTATTAATGTCTTTTCCTAACTAATTTATTTAATTATTTAATTATGCTATTTCTTATTTGGTTGATTTTTTTAAAAAATCAAATTTTTATTCCTTTTTAATTTAATTAAATTCGAAAAACAAAATAATTAATAAAAAATATACATAAAAACTTTAATTCCCGGGCTCAAATTATTCATCATCAGAAATCATTAATTAACTTTTTATTGCTAAGAGACATTTTCCGATAGCTTTTATGAAATTTTCAAAATTTGTTTAGAACATTGTTCCTAAATTAACCTTTGTTTCAACTTAATCAGTAGATAACAATTGTTCAAAAAAAAATGAAATATTTTAATAAGTTTATTATAAGTCACAGAAAATTTAGTTTAATGGTGAGTCTTTCAAAATCTCAAATTAGGACATGAACTAAATTATATTTTAAAAAAAAATGAGTAAAAAAATAAATCTGCCTCTCTCCAAGTTTCCGAAAGAAATAAAAATATTTGTGAATAATGTTTTTAATTTATTTCTGAGAGTTAAATTTTTTATTTTATTTCAGCATTTTCTTTTTTATAATGATCTAATTTATTTGATAATGCTGTGTTTTGATACAGTAGAGAATTTATTTGAATCTTTTAAAAAATATTTACAACTTGTTAGAAAAAAAAACAAAAAAAAAGAAGATAAAAAAAAAATCATAATAATAGAAAAATAATTATACTTCTTAAGTAGATAGTTCTATCATTTTTTATAATTGAGGATGTCGTTTTTCCCCTTCCTTTTTTATCATTTTTGAATATTTAAATTGACTCTTTAAATTTAAAAATTATTAAAATATTTTTAATAGATACAAAATTTCAATTAGAAAAAAAAAAGGCGAAAAAAATTGAAAAATTGCGACAAATTACAAATCGCAGGTTTTTCCTTGTTTTCCTTCGGAACACGAATATTAAATTAATATTATGCTAAAATTTAATTTCAAATGACATGTAAAAATTAAGAAAGTAAAAAAAGTAATAAAGTTAACTAAAATTATTTTTAAAATTTTTATAACAAATACTGTATTAAATATTCTTAAACTTTATACTTTTAATTAAAGAAGAAGTGTTATAATGATGATAGCAAATAATGTTTCTCATGTCCTTTGCGAAATTCTAGTGTCATCTTTTGATGAGTTTTTAAATTGCTTAATTTTTAAACAAAATTTACCTGAAATTTTGATGGCAAAAACTGAATGGACTTATTTTAAAACAATTCTAAACGAATATCCTATAAGCAAGGAAAAAATTAATAGATATTTAAAGATGCTAAAATAAAATGCACTTGGCAGTCTTTCTTAAAAAAAAAATACTAGTAATGAAGGTTGCGATGTATAAACATAGACACTGGTTACTGGAAATGACTATTCATTTTGACCCAAAAGGAAAAGTAATTTTGCATGTGCTCACTTTAAACTGTAAAAAGTTTAAATATTGGATGAATTATTCGATGAAGAAGATACAAAATTAAACTAAACTGTTGATACTCCTCTAAATTTATAATTTTAAAGTGTTAAAAATCCAGATTATGGGTATGGGTCTGTTTAGAATTCTTTAAATAGTTCTCCTAAGCTGGCTTAAATTGTAAGCACTCCGTAAGAACGTGGAAATAAACACCCAAAAAATGGTTTTTATTAAACAGTTGAAAAACACAAAAGTGAACGATAATAATTAACTGATAGAAAAAAAGTTGCAAATAGATCTTATTAATAAAAAGAAAATCGAAGATTAGGAAATCGGGTTCTTTCATTAAAAAATATCCATTCAATCAATAAGGTTGCTAACTATTTATAATATAATTAACTAACTATAGAATCATCCTAATTATGAAAATGTTTCAAATTTATAAAAAATCATAGAAAGATATCATGTAAATAATATAAACCTATCTATTTTATGCGGTGTGGAGTATAAGCAATAACGCCTTTAATAAAATAATTTGTCATCGAATTAACCTTTATAAAACATTGAAGTAACTTTAGAAAAATATTATAAATGCTAATGACATTAAATCTTTAATAATAATTTTCTTATTTTAAATAAAGTGTCAATTAATTATAAAAATATCATAAATCTTCTTGGTGATTATTTAACTCTCATTTGTTTAAGTACTTATATTTTAATAATTTGATTTATTCCTTTTTCTATAAACTGAGAGATTTAGTAGAAAGATCTGATTTTATTGAAGAATTAGATGAAAAAATAGCTTTGTGTGTTGACAGAGAATCATCCTTTTTTTATAGTTGAGCTTCTGAGATGCATTTTACCAAGTAATTTTTTGAGTCGGTTTTACTTTCTGAAAATGTGACTTTTTCATTTTAAACAATTTATTCACTACTTAATTTTTTTGGCAATTCTACCTTTTAATTTTCCAAACTCTCAAATAAATCTGAAATTGGCAAATTCATTTTTTTTAAAGTTTGTTACTTTTTTGATTCCTCATTGCAATTGATTTTCGCTCGAATTAATCTCATCTAAAGGTCGGATAATCTTAGGGACTTTTAATTAGAATTAGTTATACAGTTTTTACTTTCTCAGTAATTTATTGTAGATAAATTTACATTTTCAGGGAGATTTGAAAAATTATATTCATTTAAAGCAGATGTAATTGTGCTATTTGAGTAAATAGAAGCATTCTTGGTGGTAAATTTAATCGAAGAACAAAATTCTTGTGGTTCTTAATTTAAGCATTTTTTTTTATCTAAAGAATAAAATTGATCTTTAAATTATTTTTATGTCATCAATTACTTTTTACATAGTAGAATCCCTTCTAAAAAATCTTTTGTTTCTTTTAGCATTACTTCATATTCTAAAACACAATTAACAGGCCGTTTTTTAGTATCAGTTTGCATTCGCTTGGAAATCATATATTATTTTAACATTCTATTAAACTCTTATGTAATTTTTTCATTTTTTGTAATTTCGTTGAAAAATTAATCATTATTAAGAGGAAATAATTATTATTTTAAGGAAACAAACTATTTTTAAAGATTTTGCATAGTGCAAAATACAATTCTTTAATCATATAATTCAAGTTTTTTGTTTTTACTCGCCATTTATTTGGTTAGTAAAATAATTTTTAGCTAATTTTATAAATATTTCTTGCAATTTTTATTATTTAATATTAATCAAAAATTAAAAAAAGTTTGATTTTATAAATTATATAAAATTATTAAATTAAAATTTAAACAAAATGAAAAGCAAAACTTCACTTAAATTAAAGAAAGTTCACTAATTTCGCCCAGAAGAACAAAAATAAAAATCAGTACGGCGAAAAAAAATACCGTAAACAGCTTCCTAAATTTATAAGGATCTTTGTCAGAAACATAACTTTCAAATTAATTCAACGCTTCTGCATAGTTTACAATAGAAGGATCTTCAATTGTACCTTGATTCAATTTAAGCTCATGACCTCAATGCACTTTAATCTATTGTTAGTAGATTTAATTTTAATTCTTTATCAATATATGGTGCGCCATTTCCAAAAGCCCCACATCCAAGATCTGCAGCAATTCTTCCTTTATTATCAGCTGCCCTCGGAAGTTCATTGAAAATATTAACTTTATCACATATTCCATTATCACTTGCTTTAATTCCGTAATTTTCATAAGCATTATATTCTTCAAAACAACTAACATAACTTGCTTTAATTCAATGCAATTTAAATAACGATTTGATTATGGCATTATTCCCAAGGTTGCTTCTACCTGCATAATTAAATATCCTTGATCTGTCATAAAATCCACTTTCGAGCGCAATGCAACCACATTCATTAATACAATTATTATCAGTTCATATGAAATACAATAATAATGAAGGCTAACCTTTAGAATTAGTAATAGAAAAATGTGGATTAAGTGATAATTTTATCCTTTAACTTTGTAATCTATTGCATGAAGATCATTGAATAAGAAGGATTGCATTGCGTGGAAACAAAATTACAAAAATTGGGATGAAAGAAGCAGTCCATTTGCTTGAAAATAATGAAACCCTTTTGTCATTAGATTTAAGAGAAAATCCTGGGTTTTAAGGATCCCAATCAAAGAGAATCCTTGAACTGCTAATGCGCAATGTAAAAATAATGAAGTTGAAAAGAATGGGAAGAGTGAGTCCTAAAAAATAAAATGAAGAGAAATCGAAGGAAGAGTTTGAATAATATTTGGAGCAAATTTTATTTAAAGATGAAATTCCTGTGAAACGTTTTCCTTTAAAAAGTTTTTTCAATATTTAATTTAGATGAAGGATAACATTATTTTTATAATATTTCAATGGGGAATTTAATAGAGGAGATTAACAACACTTCTCCTTAGGAATAGATTAACTAATAAGATAATAATTAATTGCCAGAAATTAATGAAATTAGTAATGTTGAAATTATAAAAATCGAGAACTAAGAGCAAAATTGCGAATCACTTTAAATTCAGAATTTCTGGCTTTAAAGAAAACCAGTGAAAGCAGCATCAGTGGGAGGCATTTAAGAATTTTAGAAGGAGGAGTAAAATTAAAATTAATAATGCTAAAATTGTATGGCAATAGAAAAGAAATATTTGAAGTCGGAATAAAAGAATTTGTCATTACTTTTAGAGAATAAAAGATTGAAAGAATAGTTAGAAAAATTTGGAGAAAAAAATTTTAAACAGAATTTCGTGAATTCAAGTAATTACTTTGTATTGATTTTTAAAGTTTTAAAATCTAGTCTCTGCAATTAATCCTAATAATTTTGAAGAAGGAAGCTAACTGCCTTAATGAAATTTTCAGGCATAATAGTAATCATAACTTATCAATTAATATGGTGGTGAAAGCCTTTCATTAGGAGCTGGAATAAATGTGAGTACTAGTCATTTTGTAAATGTATTTATATTTTAATTTTTTTATTCGCAAATTAATTGTAAAGAAAACTTAATAAACTGATTTAAATGTTAATCAAAATTAGTCAGAGGATTTATTAAATAAAATAGATTTTTATATGTAAGAGCTTACTCGACTTATGGATACTCTTGAAAATAATAATGTGACATAGTTTAAAACTATTTTAAATTATTACTTTTGTTTTTATTTTTAAGATAAAATAATTTAACTTATCCGCCAACTTTTGATTAAACAAATATCAATAACACTAATACTTAAAAATTATTAAATAGTCGGAATAATGCTAATAATTTGAATTCGATGATACAGAGTTCGGGGATTCAAAATATTTCAAATATCATTCAAAATAATTTAAATAATACATCTATAAGAATACAATTGCATTAGTAATAATCTCAGCAGTAATAGTTATCTTAATTATGATAAATAAACTCTTAAAACATTTCGAATACAAATTAAATGCAGAATTAAAAAATGAAAAAAATTGCTGAATTCAGTAATATTCATTCTTTTACAAACGAATCCAGTAATGATCACTATATATCAATGGAAAATAATTTGAATCCAAAAGGCAATTAATCTAATTTTATTTTAAATTAAAACTATAATAATGAAAGTGAGAATCTAATAAATTCAAAAAAATGATAGAGTAATTATTATATTTAAAAAGTTCTTATTTGAATTATTTTTTGTGAATTATATTATTATTTTTAAAAAAAGACAAAAAAATCTTAAAAATTTAAGTTTATATAAATTCAAATTTATTATTAAGCAGCATATTTATTAGTCAATTATTCTATAAACTCATCTGTATCTATTTCAAAGTTAAAAAGAAACAAAATTTTTACATTCAATAAATAAGATTTATGGGTCATTGATCACCAACCCTTATGGCACTAATTCTAGTAAAGCTTTTTTATCCTTTTTCTACAAAATCCAATCAATTAAAACCTCATCCCTTTCAGTTCTTTGGCTTAAATTCAGATTCATATTAATCTTGGCAGACAAAGAAGGCATAAACGGCTCAAACAAACAAGAAATTAACCGGATCAAATTCACTACAATAAAAATTATCACCTCAGGTCTAATTCTCAATAAATAAAATTAATTAAATCAACCTCGAGAATTCTTTTGTCTCCCATGGTTTTCCATCTTGAATATATTTGTTAACCATTCCACTTATCGACATTGCTATCTTCAATCCTTCTTTGATTTCAACCCTCTCTAATACCCCCACATAAACTAAAAACTCTTCATATACTTCCTCTATAAATTTCCAATCATTATCATTAATCATAAAGGGTTCAACAATGGGAACTATTTTTTAAAACTTTGAATCCACTAATTTCAGAGCCCTTTATACTAAATTGCCGACATTCATTAATAATTCACAATTATTCTTTGCTTAAAAATCTTTCCATGAGAACACGGTACTTTTTGTTTCTGGCCGATTAGCAAGCAAATAGTATCGCCATACTTCGACTGGAATGCCAGTATCTTAAAATTCATAACCAAAAATGCCGGCTCCTCTTTTTTTGGAAAACTCCATATTTTCATAATTCAAATATTCTGTCGCCGAAATGTGATGCAAAAATGTCCAATTCTCCTTGCTCCCTATTAAGATCGCTGGAAACATCAGCGTATGGAATGAAATAATATCTTATCCCATAAATTAATATAATTTAACTTCATCAGGATTCTTCCACCATTTTTCCCATTCATTTGTATAGTTTGCTGTTATTGAAATATATCCAATTGGGGCATCAAACCACATATAAAACACTTTATCTTTGAATTTCTCCAAAGGAACAGGTATCCCCCATTTCAAATCCCTTGTTATGCAACGTTTCTTTAGACCTGTCTTGAGCCATGCTTAAGTGATTGCTTTGCAATTAGAATTCCAATTTCCTTCTACTTATGCCGTCTCTATTCATTTTTCTAATTATTATGTACCTATATTAGCTTTAAACAATAAACAATAAGAAACATTCAGGCAAATTTAAGAAAACATGTGTTGACTCCTTGAAATCAGGTGTTTATGAACAAATAGCACATTCTGGATTGATAAGTTCGACAGGATTCATTTATTTATGGCAGTTATCACACGAATCCCCCTTGCCCTCATTCGACTAAAAAAAATATTTCATAATAATTTGAATTAACTTAGCAGGAGGGACAAACGCCTTTGATAAATCTATCGGCTAAATACATTTTGCAGTTTGGGCAGTAAAATTGCTCTACCGAACCTTCATCAAGTAGTTTGTTTTCATAGAGTTTCATAAAAATATCCTAAGTAATTTCAGTTTATTTTTGTGTTGTTGTTCTTCTAATAGAAACAAATTATGAAATAATCAGATTTAAATTTTACCCAAAGTAATCGAAATCAATATCAAACCATTCATAAATGTCTTTATGAACCTTAAAATACTTATCACAAACCTACTGTGGTGTCATTTATTCCTATAGAGCTTTAATTTCTGTCGAAGTTCCATATTCATCAGTCCCACAGATATAAATTGTTTTAAAGTTTCTCAACCTGCAGTATCTCGCATACACATCCCCACTCAACAGAGATACCATTAAATGACCCAAATAAGGTACATTGTTCACATAAGGCAAGACAGATGTTATCAGAACGTTATTTCCCCCTTTTTCTGGTAAGATTTCTTGATCTTTTGTTAATCGCACAAGTTTTGCCTATTTAAATTCCTAAACTAATTTTTCATCAATTATTTTGTCATTTTTTCTTGATTTTTAAATACGAGGACTAACTTGCTTTGATTAACACTAAGAAACTGGCTTTGATTAACACTAAGAAACTGTCTTTTTTTTCTTCTCTTTCTATATTTTTAGTCCTTGGGTCTCTAACGCATAAAGTTTGGAAAGTTCTTCTATATCTTTTTCAATTTAAGTCATTTTTTTAAACCATTTTGAAAGTATTGGGAATTGTTTTTTTGTTTTTTCAATTGATTGGAAATACTTTCTTAAAACAACATATCCGACGATATCTAATTCATTAATATTAGTGGAGTTAGTTATGTTTTCAAGTTGAATGGAATTTAGTAATTCATCGATTTCTCTATATTTTTTGTTTTTTATTACTTTTAAAGATTAATTTAAGTTCTTATATTAAAATGTTAAAAATAATTCAAAAATTGAACCTTTGGATGTGAAACTTTTTCAATTAATAGAAACAAGAAATAATGTAATACATCAAAATGCTTTAGTTCGAAGGTTTTCCTCTTAAAAAATTAAAGAATGGAGAAAATCCCTGTTAATTTTGTACTTTCATTTATTTGTAAGGTTTCAATTTAAATATCTTGAAAGAAATAAATGTTTAAAAAGGATTTATGATTACCTTCCTTTTTAATGATAGTGATTTGTTCATTTTCACAACACAGTTTAAAAAACAGGAGAAGTGATAACGCTTTATTATTAAACTTTGCAAACTCGAAAAGCATTTTATTTTTGTGTTTAAAAATTTAAATTATCACAAAAACTTTTACTTTAATTAATATACTAAATTCACTCTTGAGTTTTAATTCTTTACTTAATTTAAAATTTATTTATATTGTTTTAAATATAATTATTTCTGCTTCAGTTGAGAGTTTTAATTCTTTAGTTAATTAATTAAAATATATTTATAGTTTTTTATTTTGTAAAAAAATTAATTTCTGTTTTAGTTTAGAATTTTAATTCTTTACTTAAAATTTAGTTTATTTTTTAATTGGATTGATTAAATATAGTTTATTTATTGCAGGTATGGTGTTAGTCAAATTTAAGGTAAAAAAAGACTTAAAACTCCAACACATTACTTAAAATATTTCAAGTGATAAAAGGAAATATAAAAATCGATTTTTATATATATATATATTTTTTTTGTTTTTGTTTTAATATATTATTAATGAACTTTATTTTTGTTAATGAAATATTTGATTACCCATAGTAATAATGTTTTTAATTGATCATGATAATTCTTTATAATTAGCGACTGCTACTTTAATAAAATCTAATATTGTTTCCTTCATTTTATATCCGTCCTCAAAAATGTTGATAATTGTATTTTATTCATATTGATTATCATAGACTTTTTATTTAATTTCATGAACATTCTTATTGTATTTTTCCCCAATTTTGCATGGAATTTTTTGAATACCATTGGCTTCCATAACTTTGGAAAGCATGTGAAAGATCATTTCAATTTCTGAAAGTAGTTTTTTCGATTCTGAATCTTCGGGCTTAACCTTCACGATTTGACCTAATTAGAATTATATTTAGTTAAAATTTAAACCTAAGTACTTTTTGTATGCTAATAATTCTTTACTAAAATCTTCAACAATTTCTTATTTTATTTACTTTGATTATCTTTAAAAAAAATAAAATCTGTATATTGAAAAAATTGTTTACTGTAAATGTTAGGTTTAATATTATTCAAACTCTTTAACAATTTTTGAAAGTTAATTTTTCAATTCTTTAATTTTAATTTTTTATTCTGCTAATACTACACTGCATTCTTTTTCCTATAATATATATATATATATATTATAATTGCTTTACATTTAATTCTAATTCATTTTTTTTTTAAGTTAATGAAATTAGTTAATCTTCAAATTCTTCATAATATTTATCAATTTCATTTACTTATTTTTCATCTAAAGAAAATAAATAAAAAATAAATTTAAACGAATATATTTTCCAAGAAGCTCAAAATCAATTGATTTAATTTTCGTTTCAGTAAAACTAAAAATTAAGAATATTTAAATCAAAACTAAATAAAAAACTTCATGAAATTGAATGAGACAAGTTTACGCTAAACTACTGAAAGCATTGAATAATTAAAAGTTAGCCGAGACAAATTTTTTAGCATGAATATCTTCTTTTTATTGATTAAATTTTAATTGGATTAATAATTATTTAATTATTTTGTGGTTTTAAATATATTTTAATTTTATTTTATTTTTTATATTTTCATTATAAACTCTTCTTTTATTCTTTTTCAAGAAAGTCATTCCAACCAAGATCCAATGCAAGCTTTTTGATACTATCTTCAATATTTCCTTCCACAAAAACTAATTCTTATTCTCCCACAGTCCTTGTCATCTATGGCAATTCTTAATTAATTACCATTACAGGCGTCCCTTTTTTTACATCATAAAGCATTCCAGCAACTGGGAACACTTTTAATGAGGTACCCATTATAATTACTAGATCACTTTTATTAATATTCCCTGATAACGCATGAAATATATCAGGTAATTATTCACCAAAAAAAACAACTTCCGGTTTGACAAGTCCACTACATATTGTGCATTATATTTCAGCATCTTTTTCCATTGACATTACACATTCTTTAAAACGAGTGATTTCACCAATGGCACCACACTATAGACATTTAGTTTTATCCATTGCTCCGTGACATTCAACTATTTTTTCAGGGTTGATTCCTGTTTACTTTTCGAGCCCATCTATATTTTATGTAAAAATATATTATAATTATTCTCTTGTATCTAACTCTTTCATGAATTGATGAGCCATTGTTGGTTTATAAGGATATTTCTCATAATACATTTTGCAAAAAGCATAAAATCCGGAAGGATCATGTTAGAACCAACCAATATCAAAAAGAGATTCTGGATCAGGAAGAGTAAATTTCTTTGAAAGAGTTGCATATACTCCATTAGGACTTCTGAAATCTAAAAGTAATAATGCTAAAAATAAATTATTCAAGAAGACCTGGAATTCCTGCTGCAACACTTATGCCTGCTCCAGCCAATATAAATATCTTTTTAAGATGCTTTTATTAAATTCCTTTGATAATATTTTAGTATAATCCGTTTCCTTTCATTTTTTTGAATAATAAATCTTAAAATTTTTTAATTTGGAAAACTAAAAATTGTTGAATTAAGCATAAATTTTTATTAAAATATTAAAATTTGTTAAGTTTTCCACTTAAATTAAATGAAAAATACAAATTTTTATCTTTTTATAAAATTATTACTTATTAAAAAAGATTAGAAACACAAGAAGTTTTTTTCAGATTAATGCATTCATTTTTTTGGTAAAATTTAATTAAATTTTGAGAGAGTGACTTATGGATAGCCAATAAATTTAGATTTTTTTAATCCTGATAGTGATTTTACTTAAATATCTGAACAATTGGCCATCAAAAACTATACAGGGCATTCTTCCTTAAATATATTGCTTCCATCAACTTTTTTTTCTTCATATTTTTCATTTGTAAACCTTTCACCAGTATGTAAACTATTTAATTTTTATGATTGTAATGCACCTGACATTGTACTTGTCCATCCAGCTATTTTATTGAATTTTATTGGAGAAGATCCTCCTGCATTTGACTATTGTGTTTGGTAAGCATCAGAAAGAAGTGTTTAATTTGTTTGCATTATAATTGTTTCTTCACGAAATAATGATTTGCAGGATTTTAAATTACAATTATTTGAAAGAAATTCACCTGTAAAACTTGTTATTTGTCCACTAGCTTATGATTAAAGGTCTTCCGAAGGTTCAACAGTCAATAAATTTCCACTAGTGTAAGTTGGCAAGGGTTATAGCACTCATGTGGTTTAACGAGTAGGCGTTTTTTATGTTTAATTAAACGATTATTTATGTGGCATTTTAGGGCTTAATGATTGCTATGTTGATTATTTATATTGTAACTATTAAGAAGAAAGTTTAGTCTGTGAAATTCTTGAATTGCTTTTACTTGCACGTTCCAAAGTGTAAAATTCTCGAGAATTCTTTTCTGGAGTTAGTTAAGCCTAGTAGCCTGCCATTGCTGACTTCTTTCTGAGTTAATTTTTGAAAGGGGAAGCAACTAATTTCACTCAATCATAATTAAAAAGTTCTTCAAGATTAATTCGCTTTTCTGGTTTTTTTTCAGTCATATCAGCGATTAATTCACGAACTGTTTTAGAATTACATTTAAAAACAATTAATAAATGAACCTTCAATGGAGACACTTTATCAATACGGTTTAGAAAAACGAATTTTTTCTTAACATGTTTTTTTAACAATTGTTTTCATGTCTTTTCCTTTGAATGGCGGAGTTCCGTTTAATCTATTTTTAAAATTATAAAAAAACAATATTTAACAATGTATAAAGAATTATTCCAGCACTGAAGATATCTACTTTATCATTATATCCTTTTGAAGAGAATATTTCTGGTGCCATATACCTGATAATAAATTTATTTATTTAAATTAGTTACTATACCCTGGTGTTCCGCATCTAGTCTTCATATAAGTCTTCGTTTTTCCAAAGACATCAGCTAGCCCAAAATCTGCTACTTTAACCACATCTTTCTTTATATTCTTGCTTGAAAGTAAAATATTCTCTAATTTTAAATCTCTATGAACCACTCGTTTTGTCTTCATGATATTCAAAGCATTAATAATTTATCCAAAAATTTACTAAGTAAGTGATTCTGATAAATGCTTGAATTCTTTGAGTAATGAGTATAAATCGCCTCCTTCAAGTAATTCCGTTATTATTATTACTAGATCCTCTTCTTCAAATACTTCTTCCAATTAAAGTATATTATTTTATCCTTTCAAAGCATGTAAAATAGAAAGTTCTTTTTTAATACTTTTTTTTATTTAAGGTGTGATTTTATCTTTAAAAAATACTTTCGCGGCAAACATTTTTTCATTAACAAGATTTTAGACTTTATGAACTTCTGCAAAATTACCAGAGCCAATATGTTCAATATGTTCATAAGTGTCACTATAATCAATCCGGCAAACATAATTTCTCAAAAAAGAAATCCAATTCAATATAATAGTTTTATCCTTTGAGCAGAACTCTTAGGAAAAACCATTTTTGGATAATATGAAGGAATAAAACACTTCATTGAATCTCTGAAATTTTGAAAATTCAAGTTTAAACTAATAATTGAGTTCTAGATATCCTTTCTCTTGGCTTTCATTGGGACTCTAAAAAACAATTAAAAATAATTTAAAATTGCAAAACATTATAATAAAGGAATTTCCTGTGAAATAGACGGAAATAAAAAGTCTTCCAAGTGATTTCTTTACTTAGGCATTAAAGATATCCTTCCTATTATAAATAAGATGGCTCAGGAAATAGTGGGATTTTTTATTTTTCCCAAAATCTTGAAGTACTATGTGATTTTTAAGGTTTATTGCCCTCATCAGAAATTTAGTCCTCATTAAAAAAAGAATATTTTGAAGTTTAATTTGCGTATCTTGGATTGCAATTAGATGGATCTGTCTAAATTAGATTCTAATCAAGATGTCCCGAAGAAGAACTTTCACCAAACATTTTATTTTAAAAGAAAGGTTAAAATTTTACGAAAAAAAAAATTATAAATTTTTACAAAAAGTAAAATAAAAAGTAAACTAGCAATTTATATTAATAATTTATTTAAACTAATACAATTGAAAAAAAGGTAAAATAAACAAAATTACAATAATTTAGAATAGGCTTTTATTTTTTATGTTATAGATTAAGATAAATTTTGTGAATTTTAAAAATTTAATCATAATTTAATAAACATTTTAAATCTAACATTTTTAATAGTGCTTTCTTCTGATTTCACTACTTTTTTTAAATAAATTATTTTTAAAAATATAAAATCAATTGGCTATTAAAAATGGATATTATAATTGATTATAGAATTAGAGATTGGGTGTTTATTCCTTTGATTCTAGTGATGTTTTTGGTTTATATTTTTCAAGATCACATGATAATTAAATTCATTAGTCTGGAATCTTGAGATTTTATATTAATTTATACCAAAAAAATTCGGCTTAAGAATAAAAGGTCTCCAGCAAAAAATAATTTGAAAGCACAATCAATTAGTAAAACAAATTTATTTTCACTCATTTATTTGTTTTAGTTTTACAATCTCAAAATGTCAGAAACTCATAGCAAATTGTGAAATGCTGCCAGATTCTTCATTTAGAATGAGAAAAAATTATTTATGTCGATAAGATGAAGGGTTACTTTATTCTTAAAAAGACCAACCACCACCTGATCCAATGGTAATAATAAGTATTTATTTTAAGTTATTAGAGCATGATGATGAATACTGGAATGATGGGTGATATGTTAAAAAATAATATTTCAATGGCAGTATCTACAATGTTTTAATTTGCCTGGGTGTCTTATTTTTTCTCAGGATTTATTTTAGCCAAAGTTAAATTTAACAAATTTAAATTTGATAATTAGGTGCCATTTCCATTAACTTAAACTTTCAGAGGTCTCTTACAAAAAGGTGTAGAAATTGCTAATCTTGATGTAAAATATGTCAGTAGTTTATCTTTATATTTTCTTGTTTTGTTTGGGCTACACTAATTATATGGACTAATCCTAGATGCAGAAAATAGTAATTTACTAATATATTTAAATTTTAATTCAATTTTAGGTGAGGATCTTTCAAATTTAAATGAAATGACAAGTTAAATGAAGGCAATGGGCCCAATGGGAATGGGTGGTAGTGGTGGTGGTGCACCTGGCTAACCCCCCGACTTTAATAAGCTTTTTACTTCTGAAAGAGGTAATATTAATAGATTAATTAATATTCAAAGAAAATATTGAGATTATTAAACACAAATTTTTAATTGAAAATCTTGATGAAATATTAATTGAAAAATTGAAAAAAAGACTTTGATGAAAAATTTAAATTAATCAAAAATAAACAAAATATAATTATTTTTTTTTGATTTTCATTAAAATTTGTTTTATGAAATAAATTAATTTACTCATTATCCCATAAGAGCATTATAGAAAGATTAAACGGGAGCTTCAACACGAGTTTCAAGATGGGATTTAAGGCCTTCAAAAGTTGGGTTATATTCATGATCTTCTGGGAATTCTTTTCCATTCTAATCCAAGGTGCATCTAAATTTAATTACAAAACAAATAGTAAGTACTAGTATTCTTGACCAGCTGGAACTCTCTTTTTGCAGACTTCAATGTGGCAAATTTTGAAGCATTCAACTTATCTTGTTTTAGCTTATTCAGCACTTTTAATAATTGAAAAAATATAAAAACTAACTTATAGAGCACTTCCCAATTAGTGGCCATTTTTGAATTAATGCAACGTTGGATTTTGCATTCATCTTAATCAACAAAATCCTTAGCTTCGGGAGTCTATTATTGGCGGAGTTTGTGTTTTAAGCAAAAGGAAAGAGCTAGAAGAAGGGAAAGAACAATAAGTCTTTTCATTTATTTGTTTTTGTATTTATTAAATTTAATTTTTGTATTATTGTAAAATTTCCAATTTTTTTTATTTATGTATTAAAAATTAAGTCGTTTATATGCGTTATTCTTTGAATAAAAACGAATAAAATAATTATAATAATGCTTTGTATATTTATTATTTGTCAAATATTTTTTATCTCTTTTTGTTTCAAGTTGGGCTTAAACTGTAGAGTTTAAAAACTAAAATTTCATAACTAAATGAATGAAAATGAATGAATGATATTGATTTTTTAATATTTTGTAATAAAATTAAATTTTCATTCTACACATTCTTTGATGACAGAAGAAAGATTGGGTAAACAAAATTGAACTTTTCCTTTTACTTTTGGACCAAATAAATGTACTTTGAACTAAAATATAATTAAAGAATAAGAAATGAACAAATGATTCTAAATAATTGAAGCAAAAATCTTTAATTTTTTTGATAATATTCATGTTTGGCAAATGCACTTTTTCGTTGCCAAGATGTGGGAGCAAGTAATAAAATTCATTCAGCCAAATATCATTTTCGGATAAATTTTTAAACTAAAGATCAAATTTAAATGTTCTTAACAAAGTCAAAAAGGCGAAAATTAGTTAAAATTAAGGGAGATTTAGTTTTTCAAGCTCTTCACTTTCCGCAATAATTTGGAAAAATCTACAAGCCAAAGTCGAGATTTTAAATTCGGAATTGTTGAGAATCTTTGGAAATGTTTTCTTTGGGTCATTATCCTTAACAGCCTGTAACAGAGACAACAAATCATTTTGCATTAAAAATTTAATATCAAATTCCTCTGCTGGCTAAATTTTGTCCAGATATTCTTAAACAGTTTGAATGATATTTAAAATCATTGATTCTACAGATTTTTCAAGTTTTGCAATGATAAACGCATTACCGTTGGCAATTTTTGTTGTGATATTAACTTTTGAAAGCAATTATTTTGTCCCTTTATGCAAACTCGTACACACAGTTAAAATGCTCTTTATTAACTGCTGTAAATCCTTTGCACACTTTTCCTTGTCCGCATTTTGTGATAATTAAATCTAAGCAACAAATGCAAGACTGTTTTCTTCGAGTTAAAGCATAGTTCGCAGAGACGCTTTTTCTTCTTCTTTTGGGACAGAAGAGGTGAGTCCGTTTTTAAAGTTCAATCTAAATTTTACTTACTTCTATCCAGTTTGGACCTCTCCAAACCCAGCTCGTATCAGTACTCCCTTGAAATTATCACTCATCAAATTCTCCTTTTGCTTTTCTTTCATTATAAATCTTTCCTTTAATTTCTTATTGGCTTTAAATATTTTTACATAAGCCTTCACTAAATATTCTTAAGAACTGACACTTCGCAACTCTTTCCACCAGAATTCAAATTATTGGTAAGTTAGTTTGTCAGAACCCTTTGATTTTAAAGTATCGAAAATCAGTTGTGAGTCTTTTTTAGACGGAGAATATTTAAGTTCTGAAAAGGCTTAGAGTGTCTATTCCAAAGAAACACATTAGCCTCCGGCATGAGTAGAAAACAGCTTCTGGAGATCCACTTCTTGTTCAAGGGTAGCTTTCATTTATTTAAAGATTATAATTTATTAATTTTACAATATTTTAAAAATTTATTTTATTTTTGATTTTTCAAACAAAATTATAAAGAGTTTGCATTAATAATTAATATTAAATTTAAAACTTCATTCAGTTTTCACCCAAAATTAAAACCAATATTGTAGGCATTTTTCTTAAAAAATTTATCTTCTATAGCCAATTTTTCGTTTTTTAAGGCTAGAAATCAGTTAAACATACACTTTTTTTATTTGTTGAGGCATAAAATACAATTGTTCTTTCGAAAAAGATCCTTCTAGAACTCTTTTCATTTTATCTGACACACACAATTCATAATCATTGATTGTTTTTTGTTTTTATCAATTGTTTCGTTCTAATTTATGTTTGCTCCATTTAACAATAGAATGCAAGCGTTATTACACTAATCCTTTTTTACTGCAATATTCAATGGAGTGCTTTCATAAATTGTAAAATTACACACAAAATGAAAATTATTATCCATATATATTCGTTTCCAATTTTTTTTATTTATCATTATCCCATGCATTAAAACGGGAGCTTCAACACGAGTTTCAAGATGGGATTTAAGGCCTTCAAAAGTTGGGTTATATTCATAATCTTCTGGGAATTCTTTTCCATTCTAATCCAAGGTGCATCTAAATTTAATTACAAAACAAATAGTAAGTACTAGTATTCTTGAAGCTGGAACTCTCTTTTTGCAGACTTCAATGTGGCAAATTTTGAAGCATTCAACTTATCTTGTTTTAGCTTATTCAGCACTTTTAATAATTGAAAAAATATAAAAACTAACTTATAGAGCACTTCCCAATTAGTGGCCATTTTTGAATTAATGCAACGTTGGATTTTGCATTCATCTTAATCAACAAAATTTGCTTCGGGAGTCCTATTGGCGGAGTTTGTGTTTTAAGCAAAAGGAAAGAGCTAGAAGAAGGGAAAGAACAATAAGTCTTTTCATTTATTTGTTTTTGTATTTATTAAATTTAATTTTTGTATTATTGTAAAATTTCCAATTTTTTTTATTTATGCATTAAAAATTAAGTCGTTTATATGCGTTATTCTTTGAATAAAAACGAATAAAATAATTATAATAATGCTTTGTATATTTATTATTTGTCAAATATTTTTTATCTCTTTTTGTTCCAAGTTGGGCTTAAACTGTAGAGTTTAAAAACTAAAATTTCATAACTAAATGAATGAAAATGAATGAATGATATTGATTTTTTAATATTTTGTAATAAAATTAAATTTTCATTCTACACATTCTTTGATGACAGAAGAAAGATTGGGTAAACAAAATTGAACTTTTCCTTTTACTTTTGGACCAAATAAATGTACTTTGAACTAAAATATAATTAAAGAATAAGAAATGAACAAATGATTCTAAATAATTGAAGCAAAAATCTTTAATTTTTTTGATAATATTCATGTTTGGCAAATGCACTTTTTCGTTGCCAAGATGTGGGAGCAAGTAATCAAATTCATTCAGCCAAATATCATTTTCGGATAAATTTTTAAACTAAAGATCAAATTTAAATGTTCTTAACAAAGTCAAAAAGGCGAAAATTAGTTAAAATTAAGGGAGATTTAGTTTTTCAAGCTCTTCACTTTCCGCAATAATTTGGAAAAATCTACAAGCCAAAGTCGAGATTTTAAATTCGGAATTGTTGAGAATCTTTGGAAATGTTTTCTTTGGGTCATTATCCTTAACAGCCTGTAACAGAGACAACAAATCATTTTGCATTAAAAATTTAATATCAAATTCCTCTGCTGGCTAAATTTTGTCCAGATATTCTTAAACAGTTTGAATGATATTTAAAATCATTGATTCTACAGATTTTTCAAGTTTTGCAATGATAAACGCATTACCGTTGGCAATTTTTGTTGTGATATTAACTTTTGAAAGCAATTATTTTGTCCCTTTATGCAAACTCGTACACACAGTTAAAATGCTCTTTATTAACTGCTGTAAATCCTTTGCACACTTTTCCTTGTCCGCATTTTGTGATAATTAAATCTAAGCAACAAATGCAAGACTGTTTTCTTCGAGTTAAAGCATAGTTCGCAGAGACGCTTTTTCTTCTTCTTTTGGAACAGAAGAGGTGAGTCCGTTTTTAAAGTTCAATCTAAATTTTACTTACTTCTATCCAGTTTGGACCTCTCCAAACCCAGCTCGTATCAGTACTCCCTTGAAATTATCACTCATCAAATTCTCCTTTTGCTTTTCTTTCATTATAAATCTTTCCTTTAATTTCTTATTGGCTTTAAATATTTTTACATAAGCCTTCACTAAATATTCTTAAGAACTGACACTTCGCAACTCTTTCCACCAGAATTCAAATTATTGGTAAGTTAGTTTGTCAGAACCCTTTGATTTTAAAGTATCGAAAATCAGTTGTGAGTCTTTTTTAGACGGAGAATATTTAAGTTCTGAAAAGGCTTAGAGTGTCTATTCCAAAGAAACACATTAGCCTCCGGCATGAGTAGAAAACAGCTTCTGGAGATCCACTTCTTGTTCAAGGGTAGCTTTCATTTATTTAAAGATTAGAATTTATTAATTTTACAATATTTTAAAAATTTATTTTATTTTTGATTTTTCAAACAAAATTATAAAGAGTTTGCATTAATAATTAATATTAAATTTAAAACTTCATTCAGTTTTCACCCAAAATTAAAACCAATATTGTAGGCATTTTTCTTAAAAAATTTATCTTCTATAGCCAATTTTTCGTTTTTTAAGGCTAGAAATCAGTTAAACATACACTTTTTTTATTTGTTGAGGCATAAAATACAATTGTTCTTTCGAAAAAGATCCTTCTAGAACTCTTTTCATTTTATCTGACACACACAATTCATAATTTGATTGTTTTTTGTTTTTATCAATTGTTTCGTTCTAATTTATGTTTGCTCCATTTAACAATAGAATGCAAGCGTTATTACACTAATCCTTTTTTACTGCAATATTCAATGGAGTGCTTTCATAAAATGTATTAATAATATCACAAATGTAGTTATCAGCTCTTGGGTCATTATCTTCTGGAACTTCAATTGATTTATCTTTTCTATTTTCTATTAAATGACCAAATGCATTTACATTTGCTCCATATTTTATCAAAATTTATGTTATATATGGATTCTTTTTACTAGCAGCAATATGCAAAGCACTTAGTTTGCTATTCCAACATTAGCCATATTCACAGGAGCCTCTTTAAACAAACTCACTATTGGGTGTAGCTCCAGCTTTTAATAGGCATCTAACAAAGTCATACGAATTTCTCTCAATAGAATCAATTAATGGATAAGTAGTTGTAGACTAATCAGTTCTCATTGTATGTCCTTCATGATGTTCAGATAAATTAGGGTTCCCACCATACTTTAAAAGTAACTCCAACATTTTGGTATTGTTTTAATAAAGACTCTTTTGTAAGCCCAATTGAAAGGCTGTTTCGCTGGATCCACTTCCTTTCCAATTGTAGTCTTCGTTCTTCGCTTAAAGTGATGCCCCCTTTTCAAGCAAGTATTTAATTAGTTCTACTTTTCCACTCTAGATTGCTCCATGGATAGGTGATTAACGAGAAAATGCTCCCCAAGTACCTATTTTGTTAAAACAATAATGATTTTACCTGGCACATGCCTTTCATAAGAAGCCGAAATTCCCTTAGTTTCAATTAATTCTTTAACCATTTAAATATCTCCGTTTTTAGCAGCTGCCAGTAATTATAATTTCTGATCATACTCATTGTAAGCAAAATATCCTTTGAATTCTAATTCTCCTTTTTCGTTATATTTAATTCCTTACCCAAACATAAAACCTTCTTTGAACTCTCCCTCATAAATTTTTTTTTCTGAATAATTATATAGAACTCCAATTCCATGCTTTTTGCCATTTTAAAATTGACCATTATATTCAACTTTATTATTATAAGTATAAAATATTCCCTCTCCTGAATACTTCCCATTAAAAAATTAGCCTTTGTATTTGAGACAATTATTATAGCTCTCATATTACTCACCATCACCATGTGCTGCCCAGTGGCTCATTTATCCAGAATACAATTTTGTATTATATTTAAATATGGTTCCAAACATTATTTATCCTTACTTTTTTTCTGCCCTAATGCATTCTTTAAGTGTTATTTAAGATTAATTATTTCTTTTTATATTATAGCCTTAAATTGTGTCACCTTAATAAGAACTATCATAAAGTATTGCTTTTTCTTCATTTTAACAAATTATTTCAAAATTCAGGTAACAATTGTCTAAAATTTGATTTCTGATGAACAGATTAAAGTCTTCATTTTTAAAAGTTTAAGCAATAGCAATGCAAATTATCAACTCTTTCTCATTGATTTTGGCAATTTATATTGATGAAAAATTCATTCTATCGTAATTTATTAGGATTAAAAATTTAATTATAAACACAATCAAATATAAAACATATAAAATAATAAAGTTTTACATTCTTATAAATTCTTTCAAAAACCTTTATTATAATAATTAATATTTTTAATTTTTAAGAGAAATATAAATTATGTCAATTCAAATTATCATAATTCTAAAAAAAATCAACCTTTAAATATGTCAAAAAATGGGTTTTTCTTAGTTTTTACTAAATTTTTATGATTATTTACATTATTTGTCTTAGTTTATTACTGCTAAAAGTTTTTTTTAAATGCTTTAAAGCCTATTAGTACAACAGTAACATTATCTAAAGTTTTTTTCTTAAAAGAATTCATAAGAATATTTTCTACTGCCCCTGCAGCAAATTCATGAATATTATTAGAATTCTTTTTTTGTTGACTATAAATAGCATCTACAACTTCTTAATTGGACATTCTATCATAAATTCCATCACATGCTATTATTATGTAATCAAGTGAGTCTTCAATTTTTAGACATTTGATAGCAGGCTTAGCGATAAGTACATTTTCGTTTCCATCAAACATTTAGAGTTTTGCTTAAATATCTCCAAAAGCTCTTGAAACTGAAAGTCTCCCAGGAAATACTCTATAAGGCCCAATTATTTAGGCACCATGAAATTTACTTCCCGTAATTTTTTGGCCTTAGCTTTAATAAATTTTTCCACCTGCTTAAATTATTCTCTTTAATTCAGTGGATTCATCTGGCTTATGATCCACTGTTAATTATTCAATTTTTTGACCCTTATCAAACGAGGCAATTGATCTAGAATCACCAATATTGCAAGAATATATTAGATTATCTATAATGAGGATGAAGTTTGCACATGATCCAGATTTTTCCATTTGTTAAAATGTTTATGCTTGTTAAAGAAAAAGTTCTTCTGCTTATTTACAACCTGCTTCGATTGCCTTTTCGGGGTTGCTTGGAAAATCATTATGGTTAATAATAAATGTATGTAGATTATCTCTTAAAAAGTCTGCACATTTTTTCCCACCATGTCCATCATATACAGCAAAGAAAGAGCAATTTGGCCAATTTTCTCCTTATTTCAGAATTTTATCGGAGGGTTATGTTATATTCAAAATGATAGAAACTCTATCCTCATTGTAGTTTCGAACGAGTCCTTAATGCGTATTTGCAGCAAAACATTCAATTAAGCCAAACTTTTGATTTGAATGACGGGAAGGATGCAAAGTTGGTATTGTAAATTATAAAAAGTCATCAAGCTTGTCAATAGTTATTTGTTTTATTGAGGAATCTTAGTGATTTTCTAAACAAGCATATGAAAGATTTTTTGTTACTTTTGATGCTTCCTGTGAATTTTTTTAATAAGGAGAATTATTGGCCAATTGCTTTTTGAGATTTAAAATTGATTTTGGTTTAGGATAAAAATATAATGACTATTTTTCTTCTGAGAGATTGCGACTGAGTTAAATTGGCTTCAATTTCTAAGTATTAGAAAATGAATTCAATTTTGATATTTCGTTAGAAGCTCTGCTGCTTATTGGCGTTTACGAACCAAATTTATTGGTAAAATTAAACTATTTGCAAATATTTTGAAGATAATTTGGGCTCTTTTCTTGGAAAGCCAATAACTTTGGATGTTATTAATTAGTGTTTAATATCAGTTTTGAGTTTTATAGAAGATTGTTTGGAATTTTTTGGGGATGTATGTTTTTAATTGATGGCAGCTTATATAAAAGTTATTCAGTATTACCTATAATTATTTAAATAAATTAATTGTTATTACTTTCAATTAAATTCATTTTCATCTCAAAATCTTTACTTTATAAAATTGATTGTTTCATGATAAAAATTTTCTCGATTTGAAGATATTTCTATCGATAAAAAAACTTAATTATTAAAAAAATCAATTTTATAATGTACTGTAGGAAACTACTGTGTTATAAAAATATTTTATAATTAAATTTTTAAATTCACAAGTAAAATATTTATTATCATCATTGATGGAACTAAATAAAAATTTAATTTTTAAAAATAATTTATTATTTATTTTTCATTTTTATTTCTTAGCAATAATAAAGAAAACTTCCAGCATCATAGGGGTTTTTTCGTTTTCAAACATTTTCTAAACTTTTTATTTTAACTTAAAACAAATAAGATGAGAATTAAAAAGTATTACAGCAATTTAAATTTTCTTGATCATTTCCTCATCTGCACCAGCCCTATCTAGTTAAACTCTCATCACTGATTTGTTATTTGATAGATTCTCAATTTATTATTCTTGCATACAAACAGGTTAACTAACATAAAAGTAATTTTAAATGCTAAATCCTGCTTTCTCTAATTGCGAGATAACTAAATTTTTATCATTGAAATCTAATTCATCTTTTTCAGGAAACTTATTTGAGTCCATACCGAGTTCAATGCCAGTTTCTTTAAATATAGTCATGCATTTGCAATTTTCCCTTCTTCCAAACAACTAATAGAATTTGATATTATGAGATAATTATTTACTGTTATTCCTAACAATCCGTCAGGCTTCAAAACTCGCCATGCTTCCTTAAAAATTAATTCTTTCTCTGGACCATTCAGCGCTTAGCTTGCAAAATAGCGGTCAAAATAATCAGAGGGAAATTATTTCAAATCACGTGAATCAGCTTTTTAAAAGGTAACACCAAGCTCTTCAATTGTCTTTTCCTAAAAAGGAGCAAGCTATTCTGTTAAATAGTTATGTTTTATTTAAACAAATCTAAAAAATGAATAAACAACAATTTAATTTTACGGATTTTTATGAAATTCTTCAATTCTTTAAGAGCAAATTTAAAGCATCACTTCACAAAAGTCGGTTGCATACCAGTGACATGATTTTGGCTTTTAAAGTATAAAATGCTTTAAGTATTCACCACCTCCGATTCCAACTAAATTTAAAGTTATTATTAAATAATATAACCTTCTAAAACTTTGGATGCTTATTCTATGTTCAATTAATCAAATAATATTTATGCTGTAGCATAATATTATTTTTCCAAGTCTGTGACATACTTCCTACTGAATTAATTCCAAATTTATTCATTCATCATTTTTGCGAAATAAATTTTGTTTTTTAAATTTTATTTTCATTTAATTTTGAAACTCTATATAAACTGTTTTGCGGATCATGTTTAAAATTTAGAAAAATTAATAAATTGAATTAATTGGAGAAACTTTTTTGCGGATCATGTTTAAAATTTAATAAATTAATTAATTGTTGTCAAAGGAGTTACTTATTTAAAAATTAATTATTGTTTAAAGAGTTAGTGACCTTTAAAAAGATTTTGTTATTAAATTCTTGCATTTTGAACTTCTAATCTTTCAATTTCATCAAGAGTTATAATTTTATTAATTTTCGAAATAAATTTGTTAATCAAAAAAAAAATGAAAGTAAGCAAAAATGTAATAAAAGATTAAAAAATGAAGAACTAATAAAAACCATTGTTTTTAATTTTCAATAGTTTTACTTAAAAATATTAATATTTTTGATAAGTATTTAATAATATTAAAAATATTAAAAATATAAATATTTTAAACTTATATTAATAAAATAATGTTTGAATTGGTTGAAAATATAATATTACACAAAAACACTCCAAAAAATTCAATGATTTCTGCAGAAATTAAATTTGAATTTTTGTAAGAATTTGATACAACTGAAATATTCACCTAAGATTTAATTAACTCAATAATTGTTTATAATCTGCTGTAATTATTAACTTAGATTTTTAATAATGTTTTTTTTCGACCTTAGTAATTTTTATGGAATTATTGATTCTGCCAAATTTTAAATTAAAATTAATAACATTGATGCTGATAATTCAACTGTGAATTTAAAATTGCCAGAAAAGTTCTAATTTTATTTAAGGTTTTTAAAATAGATACTTTGTTGAATTTTGGGGAGCTATGAGTTATTCTTCGTAATTTAAAAATATCCAATATAAAATAAAACTCGTTAATATATAAAGAATTCTTTTATAAGATGGATAATTGCTTTGAAAAATTATCATTTATAGATAAATATATGAAGAATTAAATTATTAACAATAAACTATTTCGTTTGTAAAGACTTATTTTAATATTTTGTTAAATAATTAAAAATTTAAAAAAATACAATAATAATTTTAAACAAAAAAGATTAATATTCTTTGATAAATAAATTTTAATTTTAAATTAAAATAATACAAAATTAGAGAAGAAACATTCCAGTTTTAGACCAAATATTTTATTTTCTTATTCTTTTATACTTTTATTTAAGGATTTTTTGAATTAAAAGTATTAATACAACTTTAAATAATATCCATTAAAAAATGCATACTATTTAAGCTCAAATTACATTGTTTAAATTTAAAATCCAACTTAAAATCCAATAATGAGTGAAAGATCAAAATTTTTTGGGCATTCAACTCCTAGGGAGCTGACTCAAATTTATGGATCCCCATTATATGTTTACAACGAGATAATTCTTCGTAATTAATGCCGCAAATTGAAAAACTCATTTAAATACCCATTAGTAAAATTCCATTTTTCTATGAAAAGTAATTCAAATATCCATTTACTTAGAATAATGTAATCTGAAGGAATTTGTGTTGATGCTATGTCCCCTGGAGAATTGTTTATTGCTCAATCCTCAGGGTATAAAAGCGATGAAATAATTTATGTGTGTAATAATGTCAGTGCAGATGAAATGTTATTAGCAGTCAAATACGATATTATTGTCACTGTTGATAGTGTATCATAATTGGAATAACTCATAAGTCTGAATGTGAAAAAGTGTTGTCTCAGATTTAATACTGGAATTGGTGCAGGACATTCTTAGAAAGTAATCACAGGAGGAAAATCAACAAAATTTGGTATCACTTTAGACTAATTACCAAATGTAATGAGCATAGTAGCATAATCCAATATAAATGTCGAAGGAATACATTAGCATATTGGCTCTGGATCACTGCATAAGGATGCCTTTATTGAGGGGGCTTAACAAATTATAAATGTTGCTTATCATTTTATAGAATATGGATTAAAATTTATTGATTTGGGTGGTGGCTTCGGTATTTAGTATCATAAATAAGAAGAGTAAGAACCAATGGAGTTTGAAATGAGTGAATTGGCTCAAGATCTAGATGAAATATTTTGTAAATTCAGTAGAGAAGTAAATAGAGATATTGAATTTAAATTTGAACCTGGCCGTTATTTGATAGCAGAATGTGCAGTGTTATTAGGGAAAGTCCATGCTATTAAAAAAAATGGACCAACGAAATATAGTAATTTTTTATAATGAATTATTTTTAATAGTTGGAACTGATATTGGATTTAGCACTTTTATGCGACCAGTTCTTTATTCAGCTCATCATGACTTAATAGTATATCAACATAATTCTATACAAACTGAAGAAATAGTTACGGTTGTGGGAAATGTTTGTGAAACTGGAGATATTATTGCAAGTGATAGATTGCTACCAACAATTTCAGAGGGAGATATTATTGCAATCTAGGATGTTGGCGCTTATGGAATAGCTATGGCATCAAATTATAATTGCAGATTGAAACCAGCAGAAATTTTAATTTAAATGGATAATTCTGTGAAACTTATCAGAAGAGCTGATACTTTTTAAGATATTTTGAGAAATTAATTAGAGACAGAGCTCTAGTATAAGTCTATTACTTAAGAATTTTCATTGGAGATGTTTGAGGTGGAATCAAAACCTAAGAAAAAATTCTGGTAAAGTGAGTCTTTGAGTATTTTCAAATATATAACTGCCTTTGCGCTGCTTTATGGTGTGTTATACTCTTTCATTTTCACAGATATTTTTCATTGATGATTAAATAATTATTTTAAAATCAAATTTTTCAATTTAAAAGTCCTTTTAAACTCTTAATAATTTTTGGAATATCGGTTGATTTCATCCCACCCTAAGTGTCTTATTAAAAATTAAATAATATTTTACTAAACAAAATCTTCCATTATCAAGTAAATAAAAATGATATTCCGTTTTTAATCTTTCTATTTATTCTGCTGTAAAAGTAAAATAAATATATAATCCTCTTTCTTGCTTCACATAATCCCAGGGTCCTTTCACATCGCCCTCTATTAATGCATCATACATCATTTACCGAAGCTACTTTAAATTGTCAGTAACTTATTTTAATTCAGTCTTAAAATTGTTAGTTAGTAAGAATAATTACTTTCCATTATTATTTGTAATCTGGATTTTTCAAAATGGTTGTTATAACTTGTGCTCCATGAATTCTAAAGAAATATTATTTAAAAATATCAATTTATACGCAGGCCCTCCTGTTAAATAATTAGAAAACATTCTATATAAGTTAAATAAAACAATTAATAATAGTTTACTCTAATTAACTCTAAATATTTGTCTTATTTTATTCATTTTTGCATATGACATGAAGTGCACCTACAAGTTCTCTAATAACTATAATTTTTATTATAAATATTAACCCAAAAAAGCAAAAGGCTTTTCCAAAGCATTATGAAACTAAATATGTAATATTCATTTCTTAAAATAGTTTGATTGGGTAAACATCTTGGTCTATCTCACCAGAGCCATAACTTAGATATGCAATATCTAAGAATGCTATCAAATCATTTTATCTAAAACATAATTAGAAACAAATAATAATAATGAACTTAATGATTTCACTAATTTTTTTCCACTATTCTGGTGTCAAATCCATTCCTGTTGGGTTATGTGAAGAGCATTATAATAAAATGCAACTCTCTTTTTAAATAGTTTTATAAAACAGTTTTTTAACTTGCTTCAGCCTTTGATAAATCTTTAATAAGTCCTTCAAAATTTAAACACTTATGTTCACGATCAAAATAAGTATAATGTTTAACTTCCATATTTAATGCTTCAATCAACCCATAATAAAAACCTAGAGATTTAAGATATAATAATAAAACAAACCCCAAGTTGGGTCCGAAACATAAACAGTATTGGTAAAATATTTTTTTACAAACTCTAATCCAATTCTCAGAGCACCAATACCTGAAAAGGTTTAGACACTGGCAATCTAAAATAACAATTATTTTTAAAAGTAAATTACATTGTTAATTGAAGGTAAAGATGTATCAAATAATAATTTCTAGGCTTCTTAGCAAAATCCTTCAAAACCTTCAAAATTTAAATATTCCTATTTAAAGATTAAAAAATGTGTTATGCTAACTTTGTTTTATATTAAGGAAGCAGCTAATTCCTATTCAACTTTTTGAACAATATCCATCACAAATGGCTTTCCTTCTTTACGATAAAGCCCTATAGTTCCATTAACCTAAACAAATTATGATAAATATTTCCTAGATACTTTATTTTCTTCTGGATCTGAATAAAATTCAGTATTTAACTCAAATAATTTATAAGAAGGAGCGTGTGGAATTGAGATAACTTATTATTCAAACTAAAAATATTATAAATAATTTAAGGGAACATTCATTATGCGTTAAGAAGATTTAAATTTGTTTTATAATATTATTGAATAGAAAATAAAATTTTATAATAATAATTCAAATAAATTGTGTTTTCCATTTTTCTATTGCGCGTTCTTTTGTAATCGGATTTTCCCTACAATAATCCTTTGAAAATATCAAAAAATAAAATAAAATAATTAAACAGTATCAAACGATTTTTAAGCCTCGGAATAAATCAATTCTTCATCAATAGATTTATTTGAATAAAAGAAATCAATCAATTTTTCAATAGGGATAATTATATAAAAGATAGCCAAAATTAACATAATAATAACTTATTTAGTTATACAATAAAATACAATCAAATTTTAAATTATATTTCCAATCTTAAAGAAAATAAATTTATAAAAAATAAGTACTGCAAATAAAAGTAGTCCTATTTCTAATAGATTAATTATGCAAATTGATATCTTTTTGCTGATACTATCTCTTACAACACTTCTTCTAATTAAATTATACTGAAAAATATTATTATTTTAAGAATTAGCAACTTTTTCAATCCAATAAAGAGATAAAATCACAAAAAAATATCTAGAATTTATTTAATATTATAGAATTTTACATTAAGCAAATAACAGGTAGAAATGGAGAATATAAAAATGTTAGCCACATAGAATTAATTATAGCGCAGTATCTTTAATAATATTAAACAAAAGGATAAATACCTTGCTGCTATTTTAAAAGGTATTCCATCTTCCATAATTCTACAAAATATATAACAATAATTTATTACTCATTTGCTTCTTTTTAAGTCAAAGCATTATTATTATTTTAAGCTTCGATTTTCTTTAATAATTATTTTCTACGAAATTTTTTGTCTTAATACCCTTTATTTATTTAAAAATACAAATAAATAATATATACAAGGGTTTATTAAGCATACTAATGGAGTAACAATTGCATCGGTTACAATTAAATAAAAAACAGCATATATAAAACCATCTAAACAAAGTGAAAATTATTAAATGATTATAAACCTTTGTGTGCAAAATTATATTTAATAAAGAATTGCATTAAAACAATAATAATTGCAGAATTAAAAAATAAAGCCTTAAATAAATGATATCGATCTATAATATTATTATACCACACTTTATTTGACAGCAAAAATTAAATTATAATGAGTTTTTGTACTCCATTTTTCAGAGCTTTTTAAAATAAAAAATATAAAATTAATAACTCTACTATAGATGTCATAATTTTTGGTAAAAAAAATTTGTTAAAAAATATAATAGTAACAGAAATGAGAATGAGGCCACCTTAAACAATTATTTCAGTGATTGTTTTCGCTTAATTTGGATTCAAATTATTTTAAGCTCCCTTTTTTAATTAAATTGCAATAATTTTAATCAAAAAAATTGCTGCTACTGATAGAGTCCATAATAATAAGGTTTTCAAAGTAGAAATTGTTCGTAATTTAATTTTTTCTTTTGTACTAATATGTAGTATATTCCAATTAATATTAGTAGGCTCAGGTGCTTCATCAATAAATAAAACATTATTTCCAATTGTTAGTTTATATTTTGCTACTTCATTACTAGAGAAAATACCATTTTTAAAAACTGCTATGAATCTTCAAAATACTGATACTTTTTATAAACTAATTATTTATTATTTTATTTGTTCGGATTCAAAAGACATAAAAGCAATTCCTGTAAATTTATCATTTGACTATTAAATATTCTTTTAAGTTTCTCTATATTCTTTTCTTAGCTCTTAAACTTATTCCATTAAGCCAATGTATGCTTGATCTGTCCAATTAAAATTATTATTTACAATTAATTCTTTTGCATCGGTGAGTACTTTTGTAATTTTTGAGTTAATTGCCAGTAAATCAGAAATCTAGCAATATAATAATGCAAAAAAGTCTAAATAACATTATAAGCTAAATTTAATGAAGTAATTTTTATTTTTTATTCAGGAAGCAATGCATTTTCAAATAAATTTGTCAATAATTAAGAATAATTTTCTTTTAAATTTTTTGGTATATTTTTTATAATAATTGCGTAATCGCTAGCAGTACAAAACTTATTATCAATTTAGATATCAAGATCACGTTAGTTTATTCTTAAATAAATGAAAAATCCCTTTTAAAGATTAATAAATTTTTGTTAATTACTTTACCATACAAAATATTTCTGTTATTAAAGCGGCATAACCAATAAGATTCTCATGATTTGAATTTTAATAGTCATTAACAATACTTAGTGCTGAAATAAAATCTAATTTACATATTGGTTGTGATTTTTCGCAATAATTTGTTGTTAAATTAAGATAGATGCTTGTTGAAGTATAGATAAGTGAAATAACTGCGAGGAGTACTAAGCATAGTTTGACCCAAATAAAAAACAAAGCATATCCTATTAAAAACATAGAAAAATAAAACAATTGAAAACCAGATCCTAAATAACCAAATTACATTGGATCTACTCACAAAGAAAAAGCTGTTTTTGTTGAATACTACCCACAACATTGGCAGATGTCAGCTGTATTATTCGTTTCTATTTTAAGAGCAATTTTTTGAGCATCCTTTAAATAATAAAGTTTTATCTAAACTAACTGCGTGTTTTCTTGCTTCATCTAAATCAGCAGGAAATTTATATGGATTAAACAATAAAATTTCCTTAAGAAATAGTTAGATAAATAAATTTACATTGCAGCTTGATTGAGGAGGTTTTCTCCCACTCTTTAAACTTATTCCACTCTTTCCACTTTACTCCATTATATCTTCTTCTAATTTGTAATAACTCATTTGAATTGTTTAACTTAATTATTTTAAAAAATAAATGTTAAAATTTATATTTTTTAAATACAAAATAATTGTCCGTTTAATTTACATTTTAAATATAAACAATTTAATTTGAAAATTTAATTATATATATAATAGTAAATAAAGGTTACTAATACAGTTACCAAAACAAATATTAAAACGATTCAACTTTTATTTTAATTTATGATTGTAGGATATTCTAAATATTTAATTGAAAACTAATTTATCCTGAAAATATAAATACTTAATAAAAAATAATTTGATTAAAAAAATATAAATGAATAAATTTATTATAGAAAATTAGCATGAGAATACTTAACCAAAGAAAAATTTAAATATTTTAGAATAACGATAACGAAGATCATTGGGAAACTTACAAGAAAAATTGAATAATCCTTAATAAAACTTGAGTTAATTTAAATTGTTATTTTATTATATACGTAAAACGTAAAGAAGTTTCATGCAATTGTTAAACAGAGAAAAATAATAATTATGAAAAAAGTAATGTAAAAATATAGCAAAGAAGAGTAAGCCTTAAATGCCTGAATAATAATAATAATACAAAAACAAAGTAATAAAAGGTTTTACAAGACTTAATTTAATGTAATTTAAATAATCATGTGAAATGTTCTAAAATAACAAAAGACTCTAAAATTTTGAGAAACAATAGAAGAAATACTTTAACTTTCAATAATTTTTCAATTTAAAGTTATAAATATAAATTTTGTATTAATTTTGCTTTAAGATGAAAATAATATTTCAAATGAATTATTGTAATTTTATAATTTTTACGTGTGTTTCATAGAAATTCCTCAATTCTTTCCCCAGAGAGAAAACAATAAAAAATTTCTGAAAAGCCAAATTCTTAAAACTTTACTTATGGATAAAAGGTTTGTGAATTGAAATTAAATTTAGAAAAAAGCTTATCCCAACATAAAAAATTTTAAGTTAAACATTAAATTTGAGGATAAAAATTATTAGATTATACGGAATATATTATAAAAGAATAATATTTAAAGAACTTAATTTGATATTGATTTTTTGAAAAAAGGAACAGAAAATTTTTAATTTTTTAAAGAATTTTCTGATGATATCCATCGAAAATGCTGTAGGGTTATGAAATATGCATTTTTTGAATAAAATTCTATTATTTCGTTGCAAGGTAGGAATAGTTTCAAGGATTAATAGTTTTGCATAGGAAAAAATAAATAAATATTATATTGTATTCTGAAAGGAAAAGTGGTAGTTTGTAAACTTGATAAAGAAACCAAAGAAGGAGTAAAATATAGCAATAACGAAGTATTATAAACTTTCGGTAAAGATTAAACATTTGGTGACAAACCCTTAGTGAATACAATAATGATAGCCAAAAAGGAGACTCATTTGGCATATATAACAATAAATCATTTTTCCCAAATTTAATGTAGTTTTTATTATTATTATATTTAGGTTTTTATTAAAGAATACTAAGAATAAAAATAGCATCAATAAGAATTCCGTAATTTGTGTAATATTTCTCTTTTCAAGGAATGGAATAAATAATCTCTGAAAGTAAAATATCAAAAATTTGTTTTTTAAGTATTATTCCCAAAAGAAAATCTTTGAATCATTAGTTAAAATCGAAAGTGTGCGTGGATAAGTAATCTGCAATGAAAATGAAAAGGCTGATAAGATTTACATAATTATATCAGGAGAGTTTTCAGTTAATTTTATTTTTATTTGATTTGATTGTGAAAAAAAGGTAATAAAAAAAATAAATTTTAAAACAAAAGAAAATTAAATGATATCCTAAGAGAAAATTTTAAAATAAATTCCCAAACTTTTTATAAATAAACGGAAATCTTCTAGTTAGAGCAAAGAAATATAAATAGTTATCCTTAAATAAGGCTAAATTTTTGGGATAGATGAAATTTTTAATGATTAGTTAATATAATTTAAAGTTAGTTTTATTTTATTAAAATCATTTATTAAAAGCTTGTTTGTAATTCATAGAAAGGAGTGGTATATATTTTGGAAAAGGAAGTAATTTTTAATAATATTTTACTAAAACTGTTAGATATTTCTTCAGGAATACAATAATTTCCAAAACAATATCAATATGAAACAAAAATGAGAATTGAGAAAAAAATTGATAAAACAAATAAAATATTTTCATTCAAGTACTTACCAACATTTGTCGACAGAATCTCCTACTACTAAACCAAAATAGTTTCCTTTAGAAACAAATGGTTGTTTTAATTTTTGAATATTTTGGGGATAGGTTTTATTTAAATGCTGGATACAAAATTAAAAAATATTGAATCCAAAAAAAAGCCATAAAATATGCTCAATGAATAAGTTTTATTACATATAAAAACTATACAAACAAAATATCCCAAACTATCTCTCAATGAATTAAAGTCTCGGATTTTTGTTGAATCAAATAAATCACAGAAAATCAAGCCTACTAAAGTCCCATAATAATGAAAAATTCATAAAATCAAATCAAGTAGAACATTTGACAAATAAAAATTATATACTACATTAAGAAATTAACTTGAAAAATAACAAGAATAAAACAGCAAACTAAATTCACCTTATCTTATTTATTAAGCTCAGAAAAATTCTTTGTTAACTATGGATACAGAATAGAAAAAAATAGAAAGAACAAAAACAACTTAGACTAAATGTAATTTCAGAAGAAATAATTCTTTATAAGCTTACATTTTAAGCTCAACTTAAAACTCTAATGAATTAGTATCTATTACTGAAAATAATGAGCATTCTTTACTCAAAAATCGAAGTTATTAGTTAAAAAATTAATAATATTCTTTAATTCCTTTATAATTTTCAGAACAAAAATGTATTCACTAAAATATAAATGCATCGCCTTTTTAAAAATACCAAAATAAATATTATAAATACTTGAATAATTAAAATTATTGAATTATATTTTTTTTATTTTTTGTAAATTTATTCCTTTTAAACCAAATTAAATAAAAAAGTATTTATAGCATAGTTATATCATTTAAATACAATCTCTTAAGCACTTTTATCCGATATGTTGTCGATCTCCCATGGACTACAATATAAATGATTTCGAGTAAAATTTTGCGAATAAATTTTTGGGCCATCCTTGATTTTACCAAAAAAAGATAAAGTGTTAAATTTTTTATCTTTTTGGCCTTTAATTAATTTTCTTTTAATTTTTACCTTAAGTTATTTACGTTAAATAGTTGGTAATAAAAGCTATTAAAATTAGTTTTATCTTTCATTTGCAATTTAATCCTTAATTTTAACAGTTTTTTCTGAGTTTAGTTATGTCTCTTTTATTATTTCTTCTCCTTCATCTTTTTTTTAGGGATAAAATGAAAAAATTGTTTTTGTTTGACTTTGACTTAACCTTTTTTTAATTTAATTTAAAATCTCCTATGATTTATTTTCTTTGGGGAATGGCAATTAATTTTAATGCTTTTATTATTAAACTTTTTATTTTATTTCACTATATTCTTTAGTGCTTTTATATTTATCTTACTTTTTTTAAGGACTTTATAAAAATTACTTTAATTTTAATTGCTTAACAAGTGGAGTTTCACAATTATCCCAACTTAAGAGATTTTTTTGATCGTTATCAATGATATTACTTGAACAAGCATTTTCAAATTAGTTAAATTATTTTGAATATTTTGTTGTGTTCATATGTAATTTCTTTCAATTTTCAATTTTGCTATTTTATGTAGCTTTCATTGAATTATCATGAGAGCTAACTCTTAATGTTCCAAATTTTATTTATTCTGATTAAGTTTTAAATTTTATATTTTCTTATGATTTATTTTGCTTTTTAAATAAATCCAGGCATTTAGTTAATATTGTTGATACTTCAATATTTGCCTTATTTGCTTCAGTTGTCTACATTAAAAATCCTTATTTTTTTTTTCTACAATTTTTTATTTTTGGGGAAGGAATTAACCCAAGACGCGCTGAATTTGTTCCAAAATTGTTTCAAATAGTTTAAAATTTTTTTATATGGACCAAACTTTTTGTTGCAGTGAGTTATATTTATTTGTTATAACTTCTGTCAGAGCAAGGCGAAGTGAATAATTTTGGTATTAATTTCATTTAAGAGTTTTTATACTCTCTTATCAAATAATAATAATAATAATACTTAATATTTGTATAAAAGTTAAAATTTTTTTAGAAAGTTATGAAATAAAAAACAATAATTAAATGTTCATATATAATAAAAATGAGTTTGCTTTCTAGGAATAATATAATTTTCATAATTATTTAAATTTTAAAATTTTAATTAAATTAAATTAAAATTGAATAATAAATAAATTTCAAAAATAATTATTTTTATAAATGAATTTTATTTTACATTAAATATTAGTCAAACAGCTTCGACATTACATTAAGAATTTTGATAAATTTGAACTTTCACTTTTTCAAGGGCAAATTAGTTTATCAAAAATATGTCTAATAGAATCATCAATTAATAATTTATTGACTTAAACAGGAATTAAATGGCTTTTTCTTAAAAAAATTAGCATGGAAACATTTTAAGTTAAAATTCCCTGGTAATTATTTTTTCAAAACTTAATTTTGAATTACTTTAGAGCTCATTTAAATAGTGAATCAATTTAAATTTCCTGTAGTGGAATAAATTCTTTATTTATCTTAAAAACTCCAATAAAATAAAGTAAATCTGAAAATGAAAATAGTGAACATATATTATCAATTTAGGAAGAAATTAAACTCAAAATAAAGTAGTTGGATGAAAAAAATACTTAAACATTTTTTGAAAAAGTTCTAAATAATTTAGAAATTAATTTATCCAAAATAAAATTTAATTTCTAGCTTAATGAACAAATTATTCTTAAAATTGAAATTGATCATCTCAAATTACATTCTGGAAATTAATAAGGTGACCCAGGATTTGTGCACTCCACTGCAAATTGCTTTAAAATCATTCATATTGAGGATTTAAAATGCTCTATATTAGATCGTAACTAATTTGAATTAGAATCCCAACTTATATTATTACCTCAATTATAAGTCATCAGTAACAATCATAACTAAAAGTAATCTATTGTCATTAAAATTAATGAAAAAACTAAAATTATTATTGATTTAAATATTTGTGCTTTTTTCAGTGCGTTATACTCCTAACATTGCAGTAAAATAACTCTAAAAGACAATGAACAATATAAACCAATTTTATTCTTATATTAAAATATTTTCCAAGAAACTTTATTTTCATTAAAACTCAATATTGCGGAATTAGACATCTAATTAATTTGTTCTTAAAAACCTTTATTTTAAGTTTAATCCTAAAATTTGAATGAAGAAATGGAAGGATTTAATTTTGATGATCTTAGCTTGAATATTAAATCGTTAGTATTTACTTACTAACAAAGTGATGCAAAAAAATTGTAATTATTTTAACTGAATTTTTTATTAATCACAGCTCTTTTCTCAGGAAAAAAATTTTTTTCTTTAACAAGTATTAAAGATAAATAAAATATCCTAATTAAATTTCCTCTTGTTTAAAACGAAGCATAAGTGAAGGTTATAATTAAATTTTATTTTAATTTCAATAAATAGAATAATTTTGAATTAGAAATTGCTCAAAAAACTAATTAAAAAGTTAATAGTATAGAATAATTTTTAATGAAATTTAATTGTCTTAATGCAACATTAATTCTGGATCAATTTTATATGTAAAAGAAATTAATTTGCAATTTATCACATCACATCAATAAGTTTATATCAATACTTTCCCCTCCAGATAAATAATGTGATGAAACTGTTACAAATAATTTAATATTTGGAAAGTAATCATAAAGCATTGTAGAATGAAATTGTTAATTTAATAAAACGTAAATTAATCTTGTAATAAATAATGAAGCTAAAGAGTAATAAATAAGTTGATATTTATATTTGATGTTAACACTGCGAACAAAATTTTAATATAAAAATGAAAAATAATAGAGTTTTGAAGTCTAAATCTTACCAACTCAATTTTTAATAGAAAGTTAATAATTAAAAAGTTTTTTTCTTCTTGTTTTATTATATCGTTTTAGTTTGTGAAATATAAAACTGGCAAATAATATTTTAGCAATTAAAATAAAAATAGTAAAGTTAGTCTATAGAATCTGTTATAGTTGCAGCATAGATTTATTCATCCAATAAAATGATCTATGAATTGAATGCTTTAATCAATTAATTTGTCGACCCTTTGGATATTGAAGATATTGATACCCCAAACAACTAAATAATTACAAATAATTAAGAAATATAAAGTAATTTCAAATTTTCGATTTTAAATCTTGAAATATTTTGAGGAGAATTTATTTTTGAAGGAAGTGAGCTAATTTATAAAGAAATTTTTGAATTTTCTGTTTTGAATTGATCTTTACAAATAGAATTTATTTAAAAGTCATAATCTTTGCAAATTGTATCTGCAAACTCAAATCTAAAATTGATGTTATAATATATTGATTTCTTGCTCTTTTAAAAGAGTTAAGTTATTCCTAAGGTCGAATTAATCTTGGCATATGAGGCAGAATAGTAATAATATAATAAATTTGAGTTTGTTAAGGAATTATAAATTAATCTTACGCCAGAAATTATTTATATGATTACATAAATTGTCATTAACTTGAGCTCTCTAAAAGCTGCCTAAACATAATCCCAAATTAAATATTTTATTAATAAGACTAACACCAATATTTACATCCGTGAGCATAATTTAAGTAAATAAACAAATGAATATATTCTAACTCCGTCTAATTTGCATTATTTTTCACTCAGTTATGACCTTAAACACAATTAAAAAAATACCTTTTAAATCGGAAAAAAATTTTAGAGTTCAGTACTTCCTTTCTATAGTTCACCTTTTAAAATTTAGTTTGATAACTTTAATTAACTTCAAACTTTTACTAATCTTATCAAAATAAATAATTTTATAGAAAATAAAGATACATTTTTCTAATTAAAAGCAGGAACAATTTAAAAGGATGGGCTTATGGTTTAATCGATAGCCATATGCACGTAAGTGTATATAATAAATTTACTCCCAAATTTTCCAGTCTTATCATAAAATGCTTTATAAATTTAGCCTTTTTAAAGCTATAAATTAGAAGAAATTGAAGCACTTTTAGATCTTTCTGGTTCGAATTGTAAAAATTCTAATGCAGCCTTTACACTTTTAAATTCGCTATAAATTATTAGTTGTCCAATTGAAACAATTTATTAATTTGGCTCTTATACTTATTAATTTGAAAACGGGATAGAATTTCATTTTGTTTAAAAGAATTTATAGAAAAAACTCTTAGCTGAGCTACTTCACAAGGATATTGCGTTATTTTATACTGACATATTTACAATCGATAATATTAATTACATTTTATTTAAATCGTTTTTTTATATTGTTAATCGTACAGACCTTTAAATCTCAATGCTTTGCAAATAACTTTTATAAAAGGATGAAATAACATCTGGTGAGCTTTATTCTTTTTCAAATGGAATTACAGCTATTATTTCAAGTTGTGAACTTTAAATTAATAATAGCATGTTAATGCTATAGTTTTCAATAATAAGAAATGATCAATAATTCTAGAGTAAAAAAATTATATTTAATTGTGATCCAAAACTATAAACAGCAAATATCCCTTCTATAATATAATTAAGTTGCAATAGTGGGGAATTTTTATAATTAAGACTTTAAACTGAACGTATTTAGGGTTCCTGTCTTTTATTTATAGACTATCCCTTACATATAGAAAATCAAACAAATTATCCATTGCTTTTCAAATTTTTCAAACATCCTGAAAACAACTTTGCTCTGCCTTAACTTGCTAAAATACCATTTCTGAAATTTTTATAAAATGAAAACTTTTAAATTTCTTTGATCTCTGATTAGAACTCAAATGAAATAGTTGAATAGAATCCAACAATTGATATTGACACAAAGTTTTTATTAATAAATAGGGATGGAATTAATTTGCTTTCATTTAATTTTGTTAAAGAAGCATAGCAATTTTTAAATGTTGATTTTTTAAATTTATTATTATTTATTTTTAATTAGGTTTTTTTTGTGATTACGCTAACATAAACAAAAGGAATCTAATCTTTAATAATAAAAAATTTTATTTATATACATAATTTAACGGATAATTTAGTCTTATTCCCAAATAATTAATTCATTAAACCATAAACTGCAAGTACCCTGAATTTTTAATTTTCTATCGATGAAGAATTTAATAATAAATTTTTATAAATCCCATCAGTAGATGCATCATAATTTGCACACTCTATCTTAGAAAAAAAATTCAAGGATGCTTCAAAGGATGAAGAATAAAACATTCAAAATCTTGAACTTGTAATTTTTGAAAATAAAAAGTAAAGATAATAAAATTAAGATTAGAAGTAGAAATAAAAAATTCTATTAAAAAAATTTATTATATAAGACTAAGTTGAGATTAAATTAGGCGATGAAATAATTGTTCAAAGTGTTTACAAAAATCTCAACCTGAACTAAAACAATAAATAAATAATTTTCTATCTCGTTCAAAATCAATTATAATAATTCCAAGACTATATTCTAATAACCAATCAATCTAATGAAACAATAAAATTAAAATAAAATTGAAATATTAAATAAGATACTGGGAATTTGCTTTTGGACTATGGAAAACATTAAAAAATCTTAAAAGAATTTAAAAAAATAAATAGTCAGCAATAGAGTGGTGAAAACAATCTTAGTATAGAAATGAATTCTTATTAAAATCTCAAGCATTTTTGTATTAAAAATAAACATTAAAAATAATTGGAATTCAAATTTTTATGTCCAGCACTAAAGGTAGAAATAAATCTCTGCGAGAAAAAAATTCTATGAGAAATTGAATTGCATTCAAGAATACTTTAAAATAATCAATTTGATATACTTATTAATAAGTTTAGTATTTAATTTATTTAGAGTGCGAAAAGTGAATTCATTCTAAGATTCCTTAGTCCTGTTTATTTAATAATGGTATTTTACTATTTATCTAAATAATATAATAGGAATGTGAAACTTTTGAAAACTAAAAAATTATAATAATGAGGAATGTTTACAATAAAATTGGCACTGTTTATGTCAATATTAATAATGTTACTCTTTCATTTCTTTTCACAATTATCGATTATATTAAAACAGTGTAAATTAAAAATCCTTTATTTAAATATATTTTTGCAAAGGAACTACGACTAAATTCAGGATTAATAAAGTATTATTAAATTAGATAATGAAATATAAAAGGAAATGAAAACATTCAATTAATAAATTTATATAATTTAAAATTTTAAAATTGAAGAATGATAAATGATCTTAAATCTTAATATAGGTATGAATATAAATATCGAAAATTTTTAGTTGAATATTCCTTGCTTTAAAGTATATATTATTTTTTATTTATATTTTTTTAGATCAATAATAAAAAATGCTTATAAGTAGGCTTGATTAATGATATTTTATCCTTTTAATTAGCTAATATTTTAATTAATTTTCCTAAATCTTAACTTACTTTAAATTAATTAAAAAGCCCATGATAATTAGTAAAAAAGATGATTATTTTTATAATTTTGAAGATAAAAATGATATAAAATTTTAAGGGAGAAATTATGAATGATATTGTGTTTTGGAGTAACTACGAAAATGATAATAATAATAAATTATCAAATATTTATATCTATGTAAAAACATTTTTATTTTATTTATTTATCTAAAGTCTAAAATTTTGCTCAATAAAAATGAGAAAATATTCCTTAAAATGTATTCAAAACAAAATGAAAATAATATCGTAAAACTGATGATATTAAGTTCTTCAAATATATATATTATCGCACTTGAAGCTGTGTATAAAATCCTTGCTTTATAAAATTTGAAAACTATTTAATGGGAGCAAGAAACCAACACTCTAACTATTGTCGAAAAAACATTAGATGTCTTAGAATTTATAACTTCTGCAAAGTTAAATTATTGGTTTTAATTTGATATAGAAATTGCTATTAGATGATAACTATTCTAAAAGAAATATTATTTTGAAATTAGCATTTAGAAGACATAATTAATAGCATTTAATTTTGTTTATTCTTTAATTAAAATATTTAAAAATATATTATATCCAATTATTTATTAAAAATAAAAATTATATATTGAAAATACAAACTAAATCCTTATGAAAAATTTATTTATTTCCAATTATCTCTGGTATATTCTAATTGCTTCTTTATTCTATATTTAGCTATAATGTGTAAGATTTTGAAAGCATTGAATAGTTTTATTATGATGAATTTACAACCACTTTATTTGCAATTTCAAAAGAAAAAGTTCTTTATCAATTAAAATTTAGCAAAGCCTTTTCGACATCATATGAAGTTAACAATTAATTTTTATTTAATATTTGCCAAGTTATTAAAGTTTTCATTGATTGAAGATATAAAAAAAGAAGAAATAGTAATTGGATTTTATTATATTCTCGAAATGAACTCAGTTATAATTTTATTAAAATCCGGTGATATCTATAAATTCACTCCAGATACTTAAGAAGTAATTTATTCAATATTTAAGTTTGTTAAGAATGAAATGGTTGGGTCACTGGATTCAGGAATCACAAATTCTTTATTATCTCCATCACAAGAATTTCTTCTCGTCGCAAATAATGAAAAATATTTAAAATTTGACCTTCCTGAGTTTGATGTGCTTTGTGAAAACAAATATCCATTTGATAATGTCCAAAATTTATCTTTAGAGTGGAAACCTGATGGAAAATTAATATTGTTTTTATTTTAACTTTCCAATGGGCAATAAGTTAGAATATTTGATATCAGTCTAGAAAAAGAGGAACCTAAAGGTATGGGAGATGGACCTGATGGGATCGTTCAATCAGTTGCTGAAATTCCATTAAAATGTTACAAATTATTTATTTATACCAAATAATAGAATTACAAATGCCTGTTGGGTGGTAAACAACAGGACCATTCATTGCAGGTTGGTGGAAAGATGAAAATTAAAATAAGATAATATTCTTTGAAAAAAATTGTTTAATTCATGCTGAAATCCAACTTGAAAAGAATACTGAAGTTTCTAAAATTAATTGGAACAAAACTTCAGAAATTTTAGTACTAGAAATTATCAAAGATAAATAAAAATTTATTGATTTTTATGTCCGATAAAATTATTAATGGTATATTAAACAAAGAATTCAAGTGAAATAAAGCCACTATCAGTTTTTTTGGAGTAAAGTTAAAGCAAATTAATGCTGGATTTGCTATGAAAATCACATCATCGAAGCATTCGAATTTAATCTCATCTCATAAGTTTATCAAGGAACTAAGTACATTTTATTTGTTATAAAATTTGTTTTAGTGAGTTAACTTTACAATTATCAAAAAATTTAAATTCTTTGTATTTATCAATTTTATCTAAATGCATCAAACCACCACCTTTTTATGATATTGAAATTACTACTTTGTCTCATGTGAATTGCTTTATAGCTTATGGAAGTTTAAATTTTATTTATTATTTTACTTAGACCATATTTGTGCAATTAATGATTAGGAAATATAATGGTTGGAAATTACAAAAGAAAATACATTAAATAAACTTGAAATCAACATAAATTAGCTACAGTATATTTAAAATTTGTATAGACCACGAAATATTATTATATCCGAAAAAGAAAATTGCTTTTATTTATGATTTGTTTTTAATAATGATGAAAAAATTTATTTTTCAGAGTGCATTTTTAAAAGAGGTTTACTAAAATTATTATAATTATTTTAAAATAGAAAATTTGAAATTGACTCTTGTCAAACAAAATATATGTGAAACTAATAAGAATATATTGACCTTAACATTAAATAACAGTGATGACGAGATATTTTTATAATTATCAGATAGTAGTATTTAAAGTTATAAATTTGGGGAAGAAAAAATTAAACAAAGTGAGAAATTTGAAGCACTTCCTGCGATTTCAAGTTAAGTTGAAATTTGTTAAACAGAAGAAAGTTATTTTTTTATTACTTATAAAATTGGCTAAGATGAAAGTATTTTGATTAATTTAACTGATAATTAACGATTGTTTTATAATAATAAACTCTTATGTAATGAATGCACTTCGTTTTCCTGCTTTGAATAATACTTATTTGTCACGGCAAATAGCTCAGGAATGTATCATTAATTATATTGTTTGAATATTAATGACAAAAATGGAATTTTAAATTTAGTAACTTTATGCGTTTTTTATCTTGATTATTATAGCCTTATGAAAATCTGCAATAATATTTGCCAAAATCTGATGGTAAAATCTATCAAGCAAGAAATATTGAACGAGGATCCAAAATTATTGCAATACTAAATGAGAAATTGATTTTTGAATTACCACGCGGTAATTTAGAAACAATTTATCCCAGAACTTTAGTCTTGAAGAAAGCTTATTCAATTTTGAAAACCTCTCCATTAGATTGTTTTAAACTCCTGAGATAACATAAATTTGATCTTAATTTGCTTTATGATTTCTCTCCGGATTTTTTTTGTGATAATTTGATGTTTATTATGAAGAATATTGGAAGTACGGAATATATCAATTTATTTTTAAATTCTTTGTCAAATGAGTCGGATGAAATTGCCTTGAAAGAAATTATTTCATCCTAAGAACTTAATCAAAGGACAACAGATCAAAAAATTCAAGAATTAAATAACAAATAATATAAAATTAATCTTATCTGCAACAAAACGATAGAAGCTCTTACAGAAATTGATAAGTTAAGATTTAAAAATTATCATATTATTTTGTTTAGAGAGAAATATATTTTAAGCATCTTGACAGCTTATATACGAAAAAGTCCAGCTGAATTAGAATTTATTCTCAATTTCATACGTAACCGCAAAAATGAAGAACTAAATTAACCTGTTGAATAAATACCCCCACATTTAGACCCAATTTGTAAATTATATAAATTGTTAAATAATTTCTAAAGCCAAAAAAAAATACAAACCATAAAGAAAACAACACACTTCTAATGAATTATTAGAATATGTTTGTTGGTTGGCTGATGCAAAGGAACTTTATTAGATTGCATTAGCTACGTATGATTTAGAACTTGCTGCAATGGTTGCCAAATAGACTTAAAAGGATCCACTTGAATATGTTCCTTATTTAGAAGGATTAGAAAAAATTGAAAATGAAATTGATAAAAAAGTGAAAATTAATAAAGATTTAAAAAGATATGAAAATGCCTTAGTGGAATTATCAAAAGTAATTTAATTTTAATTATTATTACTTTATTATAGAGTAGTGAATAAAGACATGCAGAGGAAGCTTTGAAATTAATAGAAACATATAACATTTTTAAACTTGGTTTATAATTGTTTGAAAATAATCCAGAAGCTTTTAAAAAAATATAATTTTATTTAGGTTATTTTGCTTTATTGTTTAAGTACCTAACTAGCATAATATTATAAATAGCATTAAGAATAATAACAAGCTTTTTAAATTTATATTAAAATTGGAGATGTTGAAAATGCTATAAAATTAGCTTAAGTAAAATGTGCGATAAATTTATTTTTTGTTACAGGAATTAGGAGATTATTAAAAGCTTTAGCATATTTTTTCTTTATTTGATATTCCTGTAGACAAAAAGAAAGAGCTTTAGGATGATTTTTTAGAAAAAGCATTGAATAACTTAAATTATTTGGTATTAATTGTTTGTATAAGTTATGATATTTTTATTCTTAAGGGAGCAGGATTGATATATTTAGATTTGTAACAGTATTAAGAAGCAATTCAAATATTATTAAAAGGAAATCATTGGAATTAAGCTAAAAATGCTGTAAAAATACTCTTTTAATAAAATTGATTTAAATTTAGTTTTTATTGATTAAAAATGAAGATTAATCCACAAAAATTCTTACTGAAATTATTCTCCCAATCCTTAAATTGTGCTATGATTTAAAATATAATTATCTATGCAAAGAACTTGAATTATTCAAATAAAAAAAATAAAGATTGGAATTAGTCTAGAAGCAAAAGAAAGAATCCAAATAATAAATTTAAGGTCTAATGGGGGGATAATTAAAGGATGCTGATGTTTGTTCTGAAATGAGCTATACTTCGAAATAAAGTTATTTAAGTGTTACGACTGTTGGAGGTAGTAGAAAAAGGGTTCCTAAGAATTTAAAATCCAGAAATGTTAAGGAAGGTTCATAAATTGAAGAAGAATTTTTAGTAGAGACATTAAATGATTTTGAATTATCTAAATCGCTATATAGTTTAATTGTTAACTTAATTATTACTTATAATATAGATGAATATGACGATTTAGTAGAAATTTTGCTTTACTTTAATTAAATTGAATTGGCGATAAAATTGTATTAAGAATGCAAAAATTATATGCTTTAAACAAACGAAAAATTTAAATTGCTCCTACATTAATAATACGAGGCAGATCACCCAGAGTTAAAAGAAATATATCCACAGGTTTCAGTATTTGCTAACAAGAAAAAATAAGATAATGAAATAGTCAAACTATTCGAGAAATTTTCATTTTTGTTATGAAAAATTTCATTAATTTTAATAAAATAATAAATAATTATCTATTAATATTAAAATTGTTAGCTCAATGCTAATCAATCGATTTATTATAATTTGCATGACTTGCAAATTTTATAATAATAAAAAATCCAAATATTTATTTATATATATTAAATAAAATTTATTTTGACTCAAAAATTTGGGATAATTATTTATTATAATTAAATACAGAAAAAATTGAATTTATTTATGAGGTAAGCAAATCCTTTTGGAATTAGGGTTCTTAGTTTTTAAAACTAAAAACTTCTGGAATAATTGGATATAGGTTATCCAAATGCTGTAGAATATGAATAAAGAAATCCAAATTCTGGGGGTGGGACAGTTAGTTTTGGGGATTCAAGCCCTCTGCAAAAAGTTAGTTTGGAAAATGAAAATCTTCTGACTTCAAGCATTCCCTAATCTTAAATAAATATAACTTGTCATAATTTAAAAGACATAATTTTAAAAAAACTTATTATTTCAGAAAAAGTCTTAAAAACTAAGCTAAAAGATTTTTATCATAAAAATATTAAATAAATTTTTGGAAATACAATGTTTAAAACTTATGAAGAATAGATAATTGAAACATTGTTGTAGGCTGGATAAAATAATATATATAATGATGTTGATGATATTGAAAATAATTGTAGCAGATAATTTTCATTTAAAATATCAAATTTATTAAAAGAAAAATAATTAAATTGAGAGAAAAAAAAAGAAAAAAAATAATTGTTACCATAATAAGTGTCTTAAAAGAAATTAATGAGACTAGAAAAAAAGGAAACAAAATTATTAAAAAAACAAAAACTCATTTTCATGAATGTTCAAGAAGAAGAGGAAACAAAAAAAATTGATAAAACAAAAAAAGTCAAAAGTTAAAAATCATAATAAAAAAGCAAAATTTAAGCTTTGGAAAATTGTTTTTGGAGCTTTTAGTTTATTTTTTAATTTTAATGCAATATAATTAGACACCAGATCTACAATTTAGGATTGAGTAAAATTTAAAACTATTTTAATTGTACTAAATCTCTCTGGGAAATAGAGATTTCAAGTAAATTTTATTCAATTTTGATTGTATTATAAGATGAATACTGGTCTAAAATACCATTAATTATTTAAGAACACAATTTGAACAAAGATTCACATCATCTTCCGGATATCTTTTAATTTATGTTATGTTTAGTTAATGGATATTTTAATTACTTTCCCACAAAAATCTAAAATCATTTATATTTAAAAGCATTAAATTAATGTTTTATATCATAAGTTGACGAAAAAAATGTCTTATGAATGATTTTGATTAAAGATAGCCATTAATAATAAGGCTATTTGGCATAAAAAATTATTTTATAAGCGATTTTAAAAAAGTAAGATAGTTCATTATTAAATGAATAATGAGTTAAAATCATAGAAATAGTTAATTAAAAGTAATTATTTTTTTTAATCTATTTATTGTGGTTTAGTTAACAATATTTAGGAAATTACAATTTATCTTAATAAGAAATTCTAATAAAAAATTAGCAGTCATTATATTCGATTTAGCATGGCTCATATTAAAACCAATATCGACTTACATATTCAGATTATAGTCCATCTTCTAAATAATATTTACCATTAATACTTGAACAAACAAGAAATTTAAAAATTTTTGAATAGTAACCAAAGCATGCAACTGATAGTTTATTAGATTTGATGACAACAGAGTAAAATTTTGAATGAACATTAAATTATATTGATTAACATTTACAGGAATTAAAACTTGTAAAATTAAATAATGATGAGAGACTAGTAGCAATTGGTGAACCGAATTTAATTATTAAGGGAAGGTCAGGAACAGGAAAGACAACTGCATTAATTATAAAATTGATTTTAATGAAATTAATTAGTAAAAATAGGAAAATGGCTAATAATATAAACTCTTAATAAACTATAATTCCAAGGACAGTATTAGTTACTGCATCAGCTGTATTGTGCAGCGAAATTCAAAATTATTATGAGAAGATTTTGTATAAATTACGATTAAGGTTTAATAAGATTAAGCCAGAAGCAGTAGATCTTGACAAGATGGAAGAAGAAAAATTAGATTAAATGAGAAATTTTAATGAAATTGAAGAAAAAATGAATAAATATGGGTCTCTTAATGATATAAAACAAGAAGATTTTCCTTGCTTTTATACAGTTAAAAAATTGATGATTTTAGTTGATGGGTGTTTGACTATTCCTTTTTATTCTCGTAATGAAAATAATCATTTACTCAATAATGAAATTAGTTAATGCTGGTTCAATGAAAATGAAGGAACTGTGTATTTGAATTTTGATTAAATCAATTAAGATTAATCAATACATAATTCTGAAATTGGATATGAAATGAAATCGACAATTAGTTTTGTAGACTGGAATAAAAAATAGAAAATAAACCTTAAAAATACGAAGCAATAAGCAAAATCGATTGATTTTGAACTATTTAACAACATATTTTGGTCTAAATTGCGAGAAAGAGAAGAAACTAAAAGTTTGAGTGCTATTTAAGTTTGGACAGAGATTTTTTCATTTATCAAAGGATCTCATTTATCTCACGAATACCCTAATTGGAATTTGCCAAGAGATAAATATGTCAATTTAATTAGCGCGCATAAGTATTTTATTAATAAACAGGAAAGAAATAACATTTGGATCATTGCTTAATGGTATGACTAATGGAAAAAAAGTTGTAACTACTTTGATTTCCTTGATCTTGTGAACTATAATTTATATTAATTCAAAATGGTAAATTTATTAATTCTATAAATTATTTTAAGTAAAATTATTAACTTTAAAATAAAATTGACTATATCTTAATAGATGAATGTCAAGATATTCCTTGCGCATGTTTACTATTATTTTCACTTATTACAAAAAATGGAATATTCTTTGGAGGTTGTTTTTATTAATTTAAAGCTTTAATTTAAGGGGATTCAGCATAAAGCATTGTTAAAGGAGTAGGCTTCCGATTTGATGATCTTAAATAGATTTTTAATTAAAAATATTATGGTACTTAGTTATTAAAGAAACCATTAGAAGAAATACATTTAACAGTTTATTTTCTCTATTAATTAAATCTTAAAATAATAAAAAGGAAAACTTTCGATCACATTAAAAAATCTTGTCTTTTGCTAATTAAATTGTTAAATTAATAGAAATTTTCTTTCCATTTTCTATTGATCATATGGAAGAAGAAACATCAGAACGAAAAACTGGATGCTTGCCATTATTTGTTAATGATCTTGCGGATTTACTTTCACTATTGGGACATGATCAGCAATCCAATTAGAAGCAAAAAATCTTATTTGGATTTAATACGGTGATACTTGTTAGAAATCAAAAGAGTAAAAATAAAATTCCTTCAAAATTAGCTTAATTACTTTGTCTAACGATTTATGAATCAAAAGTTAATTACAATTTGTTTTTTTGATTTTTCCAAAGGATTAGAATTTGAATAAGTGATTTTATTAAATTTCTTTTCTTAATCCTAAGTCTCTGAATAATCTTGGAAAATTATCAACTAAATTCATTAAGGTTATTAGAAAAAAATTTCACAGAATTCTGAATTGCGAAAAGAAATTTAATAATAAATAGATGGGGAACTTTGCTAAGAATTAAAAGATTTATATACAGGAGTAACGAGAACAAAAGAACGCTTATTTTTTTATGAAACTGAAGAGTCTAATAAGATCACTCCTTTTAAAAACTTATTTGAATCATTAAAGCTTACAACTAAATAATGATCTAATGATGAAGTTATCTTATATAAAATAATTAATTAATTATATTAATATAGGAAGAAAAATTAAATATTTTTTAGGCTTTATCATAAGCAGAAGAAAGTAAAGACAAATGTTATGAAAATTGTTATAAATTGGCAATAAGATTGTTTAAACAAGAAAAATATAAAGAAGCAAAATTTTATTTTAACAAATTGAATGAAGAATAAAATAATAAATATCCAGAGGAAGAAGATTTGTAAATTTGTATAAAAAATATAATATATTATTATTGTAGATGCACTGCTTATATTTTAACTGAAGATGCTAAAGCTGCTAAATATGTAAATTAAATTGATAGAAATAGAATTAGCTCTTATTATGTTGATGCAGGTACTATATTTTTTAAATATAGAGACTTTAAAAATGCGGCTAAATGCTTTTTTTCTGGATTTAAATTTTGGAAAGCCTATGAATTGTTTCGATTTCTTAATTAAATTTCTTAATCAATTGAAGCATATTTCTAATATTTAATTTAATTTCATGAATAATATGAGTTTATTATTAAAACTTTAAAGAATAATACTCCAGAATATTCTTAATAGCATCTAAAAAATTTGTTTGATTATTAAAAATTTTATTACGAATAAAAGAAATAATCCGTTGTTGATGAATCTGTTACATAGTTTTTTAAAACTGAATGCTATGAATTTTTAATAATTTGTTAGAGAAATTGTATTTTTGATAAAAGAAGTTTAAAAATATTAGAAATTTAATAAGATATTTAAAATATCTTCTAATTTTTGTTAGTTTCTAAAATAATCCTAGATAATAATGAAATTGACTCATTATTTAAAAAATATTTATTAGCTTTTTAAGATAATTAAAATACACTTATTTATTAATAAGAGTTTGATTAAATAGTTGAAGAATGTATTTCTGACTGCTTATTAAATTATTTTAATAACAACTTTTGGAAAACTCTTTATTTATTAGTAGTTTAATATAAAATGAATATCAAAAAATTTTTAACAATTGTTTAAATTAAGAATCCATCTATTAAAATAAACAGAAAACTTTAAAGTTAAGAATTATAATAATTCATTCAAACAAATAATTTACATATTTTTTTTGAAGCAAGCATGAAAGTATTATTTTAATTGCTTACAGATTAAAAATTTTTTTCTTAAATAATTTAAATTTGCCAAAAAATGAAATTAGAATTTTAATAATTTACTTCATTAATAGATTGAAAAGTAATGAATCTAAAGCCTTTAACTTAGAAAGAAAATGAAATTTTTGAAACTAAAAGTATGGGCTTATTTGGAGAATTTTTATTTGAAAAGGGATTATCAACCAATTAACAATTTTTATATCTAATTGGAGATCTTTATTTATTTAATCTTTCTAATATTGTTATATAAGATATTTATTAATCCCCAATTATAAAACAATTTGAAGTTAGACTCTAAATTATTTTTACTCCTTTTGATTATTTATTTTAATGATTATTTCATCTTTCTTATTAAAGGAAATGAAAAGTCAAAATTTTATTTAGATAGTATTGCTATTGCAGCTTGTATCATCTTGATATAAAGCCATTAATTTATCAGTTTTAATATCTAAAATTTAAAATGCTTGAATATTTAGAAAATCGATAATAAAATACATCTTTGAATTCTAACATTGAAAATGCAATTACAATCATAAATAATTATTTGCATAAAGTAGATAAGATTTATCTTTCCTAATTTTAAGAAGCTTTAATATTTCTGTTAAATATATTTTTTTTCCATACCAATACTGTTCTTATCATTGAAAAAAAACTTCTTTTTAAAATTTGGTGGATCTTAAGGAAAATAATATAATTAGAATATAAATTTAGAACAAAAATTACAATGAAATTTGAAAAATTGCAGAAATTTTTATTTAATTTTTTTGGGTTTTAAAGGTTTTAATCTTTTAAACAAAATAAAACATTTAATTCCGTATTTTACCCTGTTGGATATTCTTTTTGGAGAATTATGGTAACAGAAAATTATGAATTTAATAAATTAATTTTAGCATTTATTAAAGAAACAAATCAAAAAATCTAACTTTATAATAAGGATTTTTATATCTTAGAAGAAACTTAAATTCAATAATTTATTTCATTTGTTATTCTTCATAGAATGAGTGAGTTACTTTCATTAGACTTGAAAAGAAGTAAAATTAACTTACAGGAATAATATTTTTAATCACGAAATGAATTAATTTTCTATTATAAACACATTTTATATTTATACTACTTTTCTTAAACAATTGGTGATCTTTTTGAGTTTAATGACATGAATTCTCAACCTCTACTAAATAAAATTAACCTTAATTTAACATTTTAGAAAAAAATGTTAAATTAAATTCTATTATTAAGTATATATATGAATGAAACAACTCTGGAGATTGATTATGAGATAAAAATTTTTTATAGATAATTATCCTTGGACAAAATTAATTGTTTTCTTAACACAAAAAATAGTCAAAAAAATTTATCTAAAGCAATTGAAACAATTAATCTATTGAAATAATTTTATTTTGAGAAAGATAAAAAATATCTTGCAAAAAAAATTTCCTAAATTCGTTAATTTTTTTGTTTTAATATTTATTTTTGTAGGAGAAGAAATTAGTAAGAAATGTACCAATAAACTTACGCAAATGGATAAAAAATAATAAGTAAAGTTAGTAAAATAATATTTTTCAAATGAAGTAATTAAAAAATATCCAATGCTCGAAAATTAAATTATTTGTGGAGAAATTATTATAGTTGATAATTAATCAGAAATATAAGAAGGTAAATAAAAATAAGTTGAAGAAAAAAAAGATTAAGATAACTTAACAGAATAAATAGTTGAAAAAATTAGAGTTGATAATTAACCAGAAATATAAGAAGTTAAATAATAAGATTAAAATAATTTAACAGAATAAATTTACGCTACTTTTAAAAATTATTTTACTTTTATAGAAAACAATGCAATGGAATAAGGCCTCAAGATATTCTAACAATTGGATGAGAAATCTCAAAGAAGTTTAGTGCTTGCATACTTTTAAAATCAATAAAATTGCAAAGAAATAAATGAATTAAAAACAAATTTTTAGGAAAAAGAAAGTTTTAAAATTCAAACAAATTTTTTAGAAAAGGACGAAATAACGGAATGCACTAAAAAATTTTAAGAAATAGATAAAAAATCTTAATAAAAGTATTTATAATAATATTTTTTAAATCAAGATATCTAAAAATATTCAGAATTCTTGCTGGAATATCTTTGCTCAAATAAATTACTCGATAAATAAAAAATTATACTGAAATAAGAAGAAGAAAAAGGAAAATTAAACATTTAATCCATCAAAAATAAAGGAAATATAACTATAGAATCCAGTGAAAATAATAAGACAATTATTAATTTAAAAAATTGTCTTAATGCAATAAGTTATATAAATTGTTTATGCAAAGAGCAGAGACTAGTAATTCTTGAAAAATATTATTAAATTTCATAAAATACTTCATTTATGAATACAAATAATTTTGAGTTGTTTAAAGAATATTTTAATGAAATTAGCTGTGTTTTGCCATTACCATCAAATATTTTTCTGGTAATTTCTTTTATTTTTATTTGTTTTTAGAATTACTAATTGAAACAATACTGTGCTTATTTAATAAATTAATATTCAATTACTAAAAAACTTGGCAATTTATCTATTTTTTATATACAAGAGAAGAAACAATAGGGATCAAATAAAGAAAAAGATCAAAATCTTTAATATTTTAATAAATTATTAGAAAATAAATTGATCCATTAAGTTTTATCAATCAATGAGCTTAATTAGCTTAAGGATTTAATAAAATCAAATAATTTTGAAGATTAATTATACGCATAATAATAATTAGCGATGGAGGAGAAATCAAAATAAATTATATCATATGGTTATTATAAACTTCATTGGAAATAATTATTTAGAAATTTTAAATCAAATTAAAATTATAATTTAAAAATTGTTAAATTATTAGTAAAGAAATATGATATTGAACTTTGGATAAGAAAAAGTGTTGCGTGGTGCATTTCTAAAAATTATTCTACTTTTTCTTAATTACGATAAAAATCAATTAATTTGAGATAAAAAATATTAATTTATTTATCAAAGAATATACCTAATAGTAAATTAACACGAAAATTATATGATTAACTCAAAGCGTATTTAATTGAGCTGAACAATTAAGAACGATCATAAGATTATAAACAATAAAAATTGAAAGAAATTAAATAATTTCTTAAGAATTTGAAAGAATGAAAATAACAAATTCAATAATATAAAATAAATTTCGTTTGATAAATAACAATTACTTTTATATTTAATCTATGAATACAAATCATCTTTTCATCATGAGTGTTTAGGCTCGTTATGGTTTAATTGAAAGTTCCGAAGTATCAATAAAACTGCTTTCTAATATGGTTTATTACTTTTAAAAAATCCCTCTAAAATGGCTTCGTTAGCTTGGTGTCTCATTTTTATTTTCTAAAAAATATTAACCAAGCTAAATTTCATAATACAATTTAAAAAATAATAATTACTTAAATTTTTTTCTTTTATTATAAATAAGTTGTAAAATTATTTGCTTATAATTTTTTCTCTTCTTATTTCTAAATTAAAGCTTTATATTTATATTCTTATCCTTGCTGAATATCTTATTTTTATTATTTTGATTACTAAACTCAAACGAGTGATTTAATTTTAATTGGATCTTTAAAAAATTATTTACTTTCTTACTTTTTAAACCTAATTCAAATTTTATAAGATCCAAATGATTAAATTCATTGTTTTCACTAACCCCTCCAAAAATAATAATAGCTTTATTTCAAACTCCGGAATAAAAATTTATACTATTACTAAACGAATTCCCATGAATTTGGCACTTCATTCACGAAAATGTTATAAGACTTAAAATAAAAATATTATCTTCAATTTATTCTTCATCATTTTTCCCTCCAACAACTACAAGAATTTATTAAGGCTCATAGTAATGAAGGGCATGTCCATAACGTGCTATTGGAGGAATACCATTAATTTTAGGTGTAATTAATTGCATTGGTTTTGAATCTTGTTATAAACAATGAAATTTAAATAAATAAAACCAATTTTTAAAATTTAAAGTATAGCTGAACTGGTTCTCTGATTGATTTTTCCTCCGAAAAAATAAATTCCTTCTTTAATCTTAAAACATATATTGACTATTTTGTAAAAGACTTACTAAAGTCACTGGCCTATTCTCATCAAAATGTTTATAAACTGCTACTCTCTCAAACCCCTCGCTTGTAAAAACATTTACACTGGCATGAAATGCTAATCCAAATTTATTAAGTTCTTCTATTTCTGCTGTTTTTCATTTGAATGATGCTAAATAAATTGTTATTAGAAATACAAGTAATTTTAAAAACTTAAATCAAGGAGGGTGAAATCATTTAAATGACGCTTTTTTGTTTGCCCCCCATAAATTATCATGCAAGTGCCAATTATATTAGCTGTATGATGCTTTCTTGGCTCAATAATGCCAGAACAAACTTAATAAGATGGTTTTAATGTTTCTTTTATAATATTAACAAAGCAATTTTTTACTGAGATTAATAATTTTCAAGTCTGCTAAAAGATCGTAAGGATTCTTAGGATCCATTGGCCTTCTTTCCCCACCAAAAATTAGTCAATAATGTTAGAATAATACTGCACTTTAGCCTGTCCTTCCCAAATATCTATTCGTTTCTACATCTTTTAATTTTGTTCATTCTTGAGAAGCTATAGATTAAATTTTTATATTTAATTCAATAATACAGAGATCAAGCGAGCTGAAATCAATCAGGCAATGATGATTCATTCCTCCGAATAAATAACCTTTATTTTCAAAAATTGTGAATGAACCATATTATCTCACTTCTGGCTTCCATTTTATTTAAGATTCTGCCTTTAATCAATTAATTTTTTATAAATATTATAAATTAAACTTTATCGCAGTAAATTTTATATATGCCTTTTTCTTCTTCACCTAAAGCATTATTATAAATAACTAATTAAATTAAAAACTTTGAGTTGGTTATTGTTATTCGATAGGGGAATGATCCTTTGATTAATATTTTGATAATAATTTTATTTAATTCAATTATTCATATTTATCAAAGCATTTTTAATTCTAAATCTAATAATTACTAAAAATTTTTTATTAGGTATTTAATTAATTTGTTAATTAAGTATAGCTTTTAAATTATTTATTTATTGAGCTTTAAGAAATTTCCAGAAATTATTCTTTATTATGAGATAATTCTGTGTTAATAATGAGTCTTTTTGATGGTTTTGGCATCAAAGATTTTGAATCCTTAACCGAAGAATCTTACAATTAGATTTCATTTTTATCTTCTTTTTCAAATTTTTCTTTAACTTAAACACTATTTAATAAAATAACTATCGAAACCTATAAAAAGTTCTTATCCTTTCTTACTTGTTTAATTACTTTCAGGTTTTTTCACAATTTTTTTCTCAATAACTTCCTATAAATAATATTATTAATTTATAATAGACTGGAGGTGGTGGTTCTGAATTTTTAGCTTTTATTTCTTGAATAACTTTAAGATTGTCTTTTTAAATATTAGCAAAGCTTTAAAATCCATATTAATCCGATTCTAAATATCATTTATTAAATATTGATTAGTTCATAAACACATCTTATAAATTTGATTCTAAGTTTGAAGATTCAAGAACTGAGTAAGCAGCTTTATTTTACGCACTTTATGGCACATGCAAAACTTTATCGAATTCATTTATATTCTCAAGTATTTACTTATAACGATCCAACTACTAAAAATTTCGTAAAATTCGTTATTATTATCTTGATAGACATTCCCTACGACTATCGGGCTTGGAATCCGCTCCTGCTGTCCGTGTACGATTTGTTTGATTAGTTAATACAAAATTCTGTGATTTATTCATTTTTTAACATAGCAATGTAGGTTTAGACAGATTGAGTTTCATTTAATGAAAGTTTAAATATTTATTTTAGGGAAAATAAAAGTTATAATAATTTCTAAATTTTAATAAAAATTAAAACAAGAATTATTAATATTTTTAATTTTAAATTAATTTTTTTTTTTAATATAAATAATTACGTGTTTCTTTATTTCTAAAGAATTAATATCTAAATTTTTTTAAATTGTTTTTAAAATAAAATAAAATGAGCCTGAGATTAATATTTACCTTCTTTTTGATAAGCATATTGTTAAGAAATTCATATTCGAGTTTACTATTAGAAGATATGGTTAATCATATTTTTAAAGATTCAAAAATGGAGTAAGAATAAGGAAATAATGCTACAAATCCAAATAATGAGATTAAATATGAAAGAATAAATGGGAAAATTGTTATTAAACAGCAAAATTAAGAAGAAGAAAATTAAACTGAATCGATAGAATAATAATTAGAGCACATAGAAGAAATAGTGCTGCCAGAATCACAGTAATAAACAACAGAATAACAATTAAATGGAAAAATGTAAGAGGAATAGGTACAATAAGAACTATAAGAATAAGTACAATAAGAATCAGCATAATAAAAATAAACATAAACATACGAATAATAAGCATAAGAATGAGTATAAGAATAAGAAAAAGCACGATAAAAACAAATACAATAAGAATAACAAGCTTAATAATAATAGGAATAAGAAGAATAGGCACAATAAGAAAAAGCACAATAAGAATAAATACAATAAGAACAACAAGCTTAATAATAATTGGAATAAGAAGAATAGGCATAATAAGAAAAAGCACGATAAGAACAAATGCAATAAGAACAACAAGCTTAATAATAATAGGGATAAGAAGAAGAGACACAATAAAAAGAAGCACGATAAGAACAAACCCAATAAGAAAAAATAGAATAAGAACAAATACAATAAGAATAAGCTCAATAAGAAAAATATTAATAAGAACAAATACAATAAGAACAAATATTAGAATAAGACAAATATGAATAAACACTAATTGAGGAAGAATAAACTATTGAAGACTAATTAATTGAATCATAAGATATTGATGAATAGCCAATTGAAGAATCAATTGAATAAGAATAAAGTGAATAAATCTATGATTAACAAAGAGAAGATGAAGAATAGTTAACTCAAGAAAAAATAAGTCTAGCAGATAAATATTATGCTTTAATATTATATTGCTTGGAAAAATTAGAAGAACTGTTTGAAATATCAATAAAATAATCCCTATCTTTTTGCTTAAACTAAATATATTTAAAGTATGCATTGTTTGCATTTCTTCATGTTTTATTTATGGTATTTTTAACAAACCTAATAAAGAATCTTCTTTTTAAAAAGAATACTTACATTTATAATAAACCAGAAGAAACTAAAGCAGATTTTAACGAAGTAAATTTATTATTTTAAATTTTATTTCTCTCTATTTAGTTGTTTATATCTTTGAGAAAATAAATGTCTGAAATTCAAGAAGGTTATTATATAAATCAAACCAATTAATAATAATCTGAAAATGTGCCAATTTAAAATAATGTTGCTTTAGATAACGGAAATTTAAATTAAGATAATTCGACAGAACAAGAGATTTAATAATTTATTGGAATTGAATAATAATAATAAAGTTCCTCCATTATTCTAAAATATATTAAAAGTTTAATTTTATAGAACAAATAAAAGATCTTGAAGAAAAAATAATAAAATTAAACTCATATAACTAAAGATTTTTTAATTCAATTATTGAATTTGAACAAGATATTCTAACGGATCTGAAAAGAATTTAATAATCATCATAAAAAAGAATCCTGGATAAATCCATAGTCTCGTCTTAAATGAGTCGCAAGAGCAGTATTAATAGTTTGAAAAGCTCTGAATTAGTATAAAAATAGTAATAATAATAATAGACGCAAAATGAGCATCAAGAATCAATTTTTTCTTAGTAGAATTAAGTTTAGGAAAAACCTTTATTAGAAAATCCTGAATAAGACAAAGAGGAATCTAAACTATCACCGGATACACAAAATGAACATATATCAAATATTGAGAATGAATAGAATACACAACAAAAAACAAGCTAGGAAAAAATAGCAGCAGCAACCATTTAAATGAAATCGAAATGTAATTTTAATTTATTATTATTATTATTTTAACCTTATTTAAAAGAAAAGGGATATCAAAATCCTTTTTAAAAATCATCAAATGTATTTTATTTTTTCTTTTTTGTAAATTGTAAAATGTAGATTCCTGTAAGAGCAGTTCCACCAAATGTTTATAAAAGACCATAAAATATTGTTTAATAAAACCAAATGAAAAAATAGGAGGATCCCTTAGTAAATTAAGATTAAAAACTGAATAATGTTTGAAGTTATCATTTTGAAATAAAAAATTTAGCGCTATTTTAAAATTATTTAATTATTTTATTAGAATTTTTATTATAATTAATTTTGATTGTAAATTGAATCAAATTTACATAACTTCTAAAAAATGAATATCAAATCATAATCTTCTAAAACTCCAATCGCTGTTTAAACAGCAGATAACTTTTTTTTAGGGGCAGGATTAAAAAACTAAAAGCAAGAAACTCTTCCAATAGCTGCCAACAATTTTTCAAAGAATTTACATTTATATGAAATGTTACCGCCATCCCCAATCTTGAAATAATTCTAGATAGGCCCGAAAACTCTGTTTAATGCTTATGATAAAATTACAAGATTAATGCTTTTATCTAAATTTTCAGAAGAAAAAAGATTGAAATCTGCTTCTATTACAAATAAAATACGAATTGAACAGAAGATTAATTCATAATCGGAAGAAAGTAAATTCAATAAAATATAATTAACAGACCCAGATCTTTACATTAAATAGCTTTAACTTCCCAAATGATTGATAGATATAAAAAAAGAAAAATCTTTAAAAAGAAAACTACTCTAATAAAATAATTATACTTCTCAATATGGGGGTATTTAAAATTATCTAGCTAAATTGAAAGCACTTCAAACTACTCCTACCTTAAGATAGTATGTCTGCTAATCAAATTTGTAGCAAAATATAAAAGAATAATAATAATAAATGATTTTAATTGCAAAGCCGATGTAAATCCAGCCCTTGTAATAATAGTAATCTTATGAAATTTAATACTAGAAACAAATTGATACGAATAATAAAAGTTAATAAAATTAGCCCAAATAACCAGATTTCTATTTTGTAAATTATTATTAGTTGTTAAATTGAATAAAAAAAAGTATTAATTGGGAAAAGGAAATAATCATGAACTAATTCGAAGAATAATGGGAACAAGACAACACTGAAAGAAAATTGATCAAAATGCTCCTTTCTTTAATTTCAAAGTAAAATTTCTTTATTTTCTTTAATATTTTAGTGATTCTAAACAATTAAAGGGTACCGATTTGATAAATTAATCGAAAATCGTGGGAAAGTGCAAATTCTAAATCATTTTGAACATCATGCAGAAATATCAACAAAAACTGGGATTTTAAAAAATTTAAGTTTTCTTTGTGAAGTAAGAAAGAGAGAGTTTTATTATTATTATAAATTGTAGGCCAAGAAATAATGAAAAATTAATGATATCATACCTGCATCATTTAAAATAGATCCTGGGAAACCTAATTTTTATCTGCAATTTGCAGTGTTTTTGGATTTTTATTTAAAATATTAACCAAATTAAATTAATGAGAATGATATCCTCGCGACAAATAAATAATCGGTTGTCCTAAACCCAATAAAATACAAAATTAATGATATGATTGATAATTTTTTGAATAAAAAAAAATAGCTTAGTGATTTTATGATTTAGGAAAAATAATTTTGCAATTAATTAATGGTTAATGCCTTTCTCGATGAAAATGCTAATAGTTATATTTGATTACTGAAACCAACTGCCTTAAATCGTGGTAGGGGTATCCATTTATTTAGCTCCTTAGATTAATTGAGAGAAATTCTATTTGAATATATTGATAAGGCAACGAATTTAACAGAAGAAATTGTTCTGACAAAACCATAAGATAATAATGAATCCGAGTAGAAGGAATCTAATTTTATTGATCTTGAGTCTAGTTAAAACAAAATGTCATTATTTTAATCCTAGCCAATTAAAACAATTTAAGTTAAGCCAAGAATAAATTTTGCAACAAAAAAGAAAAATCTTAAAAGTATTAATGAAATTTGTGCTTCGGCGGGGAATTAAGGATGGAATTCATAAAGAAAAAAAAAACATATTTTAGCAAACTCCTAAATTAATAATGAGAGTCACCCAGAGAAAAATGAAATTAAATCTTCAAAATAAATAGAAGAAGAAGAAAAGAATGGAATAAATAATAATAAATAACTTGTGGATCATTAATTATAAATACTCAGTCCAATTTAAACACCCAGTACCAAAAAAAAAGAAAAAAAATAATTTGTATTTACAAATTAAACAAAATTTTTAAAGTAATAGAAACAATAACTCATGAATATACAATCAAAACTTCTAACTTCTTTTGTAATTTAAAAATATATCGAAAAGCCATATTTGATTAATGAAAGGAAATTTGATTTCCGCGTCTGAGTCTTAGTGGATCACTGTTTAAATGCTTATTTTTTCAAGTTATAATTATTTTTGATTATTTGTTTTAGAGAAGGGTATATAAGAACTTCTTCAGAAGCATTTACATTAAAAAAAAATTCAATTTAAAATTAATTTGTTCATCTAACAAATAATGCAATTTAATAATATGCTGAAAATTATGGAGAATTTGAGTCTGGAAATTAACTTTCCTTTGAATGATTATAATAGCATTTCGATTCCAGTGGAATCAGCTTATCCATAAAAAATTAGCTCCTCCCAAGAATGAAAAATTTAATTTTTCTTTCATTACAATCCGTGAAGCATAAATTGGATCCGTATCATAGAAAATTTACTTTTGAAATTTTTGGATATGATTTTATTTTAGACAATTATCTTAAACTCTGGTTGATAGAGGTCAATACAAATCCTTGTCTTGAAGAATCTAGTCCCTTGTTACAAATGTTAATTCCAAGAATGGTTGATGATGCGTTTAAGCTTACTCTTGATAAACTGTGTCCTGCAAAGAGTGAAAAGATTTAAGGAATGGAAAAGGAGAAAGAAGAAAGCTCATCAAGCTTTCCTGTCAGAAATTATTTAGATACTGATAATTTATGGTAATTTTGTTAATGAAAAATTTCATGATTTTTTAAAGGGAAATTCTTGGTTCTTTGAAAAATGAAAAGAACAAAAGTGAAAAATTTTAAAGAAAAATTTTTATGTGTTGAAATAAAAAGTATTTATATTTTTATCGAAATTATTATTTTAATTCAAACAAATATTTTTAAAATAATTTAATTTTTTGTATTTTTATTTTGAAATTACGAATTAATTAATCACAAAAAAAAAAAAAACAATAATTTTAGTTCTATTTTAGTACAAATTTTAAACTTTTTACTCAAATTTTAAAATTTTATTTAAAAATTTAAAATACATAAATATACTTTATAAATGGAATATTCTTTGGCTAATAATCAATTAAATTCTTTAAATGAGAGTGCTGAATCAATCAAAGGCATTTAGATAAAAATCAAACATATTATATTTAAAGGTGCTTCAAGATTTTTCATCAATTATCCAACAGAAGCATCAGCTATTGCTACTATATTTTAAGTATAATAATAAATTAATATATATATATGTATTTAGGAAACGATCTCAAGAGGCAAATTATCTTTTTATTTATAGATTTATTTATATTCCTTTATAATAGTTTAATCAGAAAAGAAATTGCTCATATTTTATTTAGAGTATGAAATTATTAATGAAACTAAATCGCAAAATCAAGAATTTGTTTAACAATTTGGGTATAAACTGCGGCAAACTATTGAAGAAATTATAAAGTTCAAGCATTTATTTTTTTATAAGACTTTGTTTTAAGTTCAACAAACAAAATTGAGAAAATAAAAAGGATTTAATAAATTTTGAATTAATGGCAAATATAACAAATTTATTCATCAAAATTTCTAAATAAATTAGTATTAATTGCAAAGGAAAAAGTATTATATCTCAATTTGCACTTAATTAATAGATTAAAAAACTTGAAAAGAGTCAAGAAACTAAAGGATAATAATAAATTCCTTTGGAATAAAATGAATAGATAAATTTTTTGAAAAACCAAAGATTAATTCAAGTTAATTATTGATTTGAATTAATTTTTAAAAGAGTTGCTCGATTACAAATGTTAACTATTAAATTATTGAGAAAGAGCAAATCGTTTAGCAACTAATTATATAATTAGATAAGGAATTTAATTAAAAATCCCTGCAAAATGCAATTAATAGCAATGATTCTTAACAAAAATAATAAGAAAAAGGTATTTTTTAATTATATTTTCAATATATAATAGAAAATTTATAAAATTCTAAAAACACTTGCAAAAAATTGAAGGAAATACTAATTGAAGTTTGTTCATTTTTTTTATTACATAGTAAAATAGCTAATAACAGAATGTGGAGATAATTATCTAGAGCTTTATGAATTTTGCTAAAAACATTCAGATATTCTGTAAAACAACCGTTAAGATGTGATGGACGAAGAAATATTAAGTAATAAAACACATTGAGTGCAAATTGTTTAAAAAAAAAAATTAAATTAAAATTAAATTTAATTCATATTAAAACAGACTTAGTAATATAGAAAAAAAAATTAATGATGCATTTTAAGTGAAAGTCATTTTTTTTCAATTAGATAATAAATTAAATATTTCAAGTCTCTTCCTAAAATTAATTTTATTATTTATTTGAATTTTACCATGAAGCAAACTAAAAGGTTGTCATTAATTAACTGAACTTTTAATGATGAATCTCAAAGACATCTGATAGTTTGCTCAAAGTTGTGGAATACTTATCCTTCCCTCCTTAGTATTTTTGAACTTTTTTGATTTCAGAATGCAAAAATTAACATCTTTAGCCTAAAAAAATAATTTTAAAAAAATTAATTATTACCATAAAGACAGAAGCCTTCAGTGAAGTAAGCATTGCACGGCTTGGTTTTATAGCTTTAGGACAAATTAATTTTGCATTTCAATTCATGTTCACCGTGAGCAAAATTGCAATTATCACCAAAGGTACATTAGCCTTGATAAATAAAATTTTTGCAGAGTTCCGTTTTGAATAGTGATTGCCTTTACGGGGTGGCTTTTGACTGTTGTCTAAAATAGGTTAAAGAACTTATAAAATCGAACTTTTAACAATTGTTTATTCCTAAAAGGCTATCTGACCTTGACCTTGAATCATCCTTGTCCTCTGTGGATTTTGAACTGGCAGTACTGAGAGTAGTTTATTTTTCCAATAGTAATTAAAAAATCCTTAGAAACAAATAAAATTTCAAAAACAGGAAAATGAAACTCAGATTGTAGTAATGTATTCATTTCCTCTTGCATTTGAAGATATAAAATTCTAAATTGTTTTAGCAAATTTTTATTTATTTTTTTTAATTTTTCTTGGACTTATAAACTACAAAGATTTACTGAAGTTTTGCAAACTTTGATTGAATTTAAAATTTATTAAACATTAAATTTTATATATTTTGAAATTATAAAAAGTAAATTATAAAAAAAACAAAAAAATATTTATACTCTAGAAAAAAAAAGAACTTGGTCTTCTTGTTTATCACAATAATTTATTTAAAGTTGCTGTTAGTTTTTGTTTTTAATTTAATTTTTTATACCAAATTCAATTTTATTCTTAATTAAGTGACTTTTCATATTAATCTTCCAGTTTCTAAATGAAAAATTAAATTATTGTCTGAATAATAATTGCTTACCTTCATATACTTTTAAGTAAATTTAAAACTGTGTGCAATTTTTAAAATAGTCTAATCATTATTAATGTCAGGACTATTAAAATCCCTTAAAATTGTAATTAGATCATCAAAGCTATTTGATGCTAGTAATTCCTTTTCTTTAATTTTAAATATTGCTAATGCTATTTTATGCAGGATTTTATAGCCATCAAAAAAAAAGATATCGAAAATTCTGACGACAACATTAAAGGGAAGTGTTGTTGCAAACAGAGTTAAATACCAACTAGTTGCAAATAATATAAAATCACACATATGCTTTTACTACAAATAAGATTTAGAAATTATTATCATACCAAATGCGCTAACAGCTTTGGAAAAAAATTCTTTGTCAAAATTTCAAGGACATAAAAATGTTACTTAATAAGTTCTAGGTTTTCATAATATTTCAACATTTTTTTTTGAGATAATAAAAATACTTTTACTCAAAACGCATCCTATTCAACATTCTTATTATATATATGATACTTCATTATTTAGATAAAGAATCAACACAGCACTTATAAAATTTAATCCCTGACAATATCCCATTTTTGGGAATTATAAAGAAAGAGCTTTAAGGACAAGTTCCAAGGAGCTCAATCTAATTATAATAATTATAGAGTTTATTAAACCCTAAATTCTTCTCATTTTCTTTGATCATTGATCCTTTATGCACATTCTGATGGAAGAAAGAGTGAGAAGGAAATGTTCTATTAATATCCATTTAGATCTGCATAAAGCATGGGCAATCTTCTTCTTTAATAATTTGCTTTTCCAAATTATTATTTTAGAATTTAAAAAACATCAAAATCTATAGGAGAAGTTTTTTTTAATTCTTCAATATCTGCTAGTTTTGCTCATATCTTTCCCCGCAATGAGTTTGGAATACCCTTTCTGATTCTACTCTTTACTTTTAAAAATGTATATTAAAAATATCTTTGTACATTTCTTTGCTCTGGTTTAAAGCATTTTGTTTAAATGCGGTAACATTGTTCTCCATTTTTCAATACGCGCATTCATTTACTTCATTCTATTTGGCGAACTAGTTTCTGATTCTAATATTCTTAATTGTTTAGTGAAAAACTAAAATAATGAAACGAGTTATTATTTTTTTCATTGACAATAAAGCCATAGATATCAAGTGTTTAATTCTGTTATTCATTTTTACGAACAACCTATTTGATAGTTAATCTTTTCGCAATTTGAGCATCATGGATTGAAAATTTTTGTTCTTCATACTTTTAAAACTTCACTTTTTCTTATTTGTATCCATTTTCTTATATTTTCTCACTACTAGCATTTTATTTTTCGACACTCTTTTCCCAATTAGAATTATTTTACATCAGAGAAAGATCTATTGTGATCGATTTTAATTATTACAAAATAATAGTAATCTATAAATTAATTGAAACAATACTTTTTTGTTTATCAAAATTTATTAATAAAATAATTATTTTTATGAATTTAGCTATTTTTTGTAAGATCAATTTCTTTTTACTTTAAACCATTTAGAAAAATCAACATTTTTTTATAATATTCAGGCTCCAAAATTTTCTTCATCGTTCTAATAATTATTACTAATTGGAAAATTTATTAACTCAATTTCTTCAGGTGGACAAAATTTTTATTAAAAATCAGAAATTAATTAAGGCGAATTGGCTGATTAATTATCGATTGTTTTCTGAGAATTTTAATAAATTTAATCCCCTAAAATTTTAGATAATTCAGTCTAAATTGCTTAATAGGATTATTAATTTTATTGATGTGAAATACTGTAATAATAATAATAATAAGTTAATAAAAATAGAAAATAACAATCGCGCTTGCTAAACCAATTGCGATTTAACTTATTCAAGATAAACTTTAGTTTAGTATGTTTTTAATTTATCCATCATTTGTTCATATTCATAATCCTAAACAAATTTTTTATTAATATCTTTGAATTATTAACTGTTTTTCTAATAACTCGATTGAAATTTTCATTATTATCTTGAAAATCTAATTTTTTTAATTCCTTTTTCAAGAGAAGTTGTTTGCTTTTTTCCATCTATTTAATTTCAAATATAAATAAATAAAAATTAGAACTTGTTTTATTTAACATTATTTTGTTTGCTCATTTATTTTGTTTAATAAATCTTACTTACTTTTTTATTAATTTTTGTTTATTTCTCGGATTTGTTTCATTTGGCTTTGTTATCTTTCAATATTTGATCGATTTGAATTTGGAGGTTTCAGCGAAAATAAACTCGAATATCTAATCATGCCTTTGTAAAACAAATTTAAAAGGTTTTTAAACTTACCATTTTTTATTTACTAATTAGTTTAATACTTTTTACAAATATTATTTATTGTGTCTTAAAATTTTTCATTTTCCAACTTCTATTTTTTATCGAGATAGTCTTAAATTGATTTCATTGATTTATTATTCGAATTTACAGTACTATTTTCTCTAGTCATGCCTAAAACAAATCACATTAATGAATCAAAAACTAGTATTTTTGCATTATTATTACATTTTGTTAATTGTTTCATCAAAATTTTTCATATAATTCTTTAAGTTTAAAGTTAAATAATTCAACAAAAAAATACTAACCTTGTCATTAATCACTCGTAGGCTTCTTGCTCTAGAAATCTTTTATATTAATTATAATGATCTTGCTTTTTATGACTGTTCATAATTTTGTTATTTAAGTAAAATTTATCTTTCTCTTTGTCAAATTTTAAATACCTCAATAATATTACTTTTCTTTTCATTTATTTAGCAATAATTTATTTTATTTTAACTATTTTAATTTTAAAGTTTCTTAGTTTTCCTTAATCAATTGATATTTTTATTTTTATTTCTCATTTTAAGAAAGTTCCTGAGAAGTATTCATAGAATTTATCCGAGATTTTCATGGAGAAGAAGAATTAGAAAGTAATGCAGCTTTTTTTTATCGATATGAGATATTAAACATTTTGAGCTTTTAATTTTAATATTCTGTTAATGCTTTTTACTAAACCAAAGAATTTCACAATAAAAATAAATTAAACTTAGATTTTTTTCTTGTTAATAGAATATTTTTGTATTTCAGTTTATAAAACATCCTCAAGTCCAAAGGTTTCAGCTTAATTGTTGTACTAAGTTTTTATGATTGAAAGCAACTTTTATTATGAATTCTCCTTGAAATAGTCCACTGTTGAATTGTAAAGTTTTATCATTCCTTTAGGAGCACTGGCCTCTAAACTACAACAAAAAATTAATCAAATGAATAAACTTTGGCTATTTTATTGAAACATTTTAAAATTATTATAATTAAGAAATTTAAGAATAATCAGCTTTGCTAATATCCTAATATTTTTAAAGGTTTGGATAAGCTAATAATGCCTTGTTGCTTCCTTTTGGGTCTCCCTTTCTCATTTCCTTTCTCACTTTTATAATCTAATTAATTGTATCTTTAAAGCATTTATAAAAATCTAATAAAAATATTACTTGCCAATTTCGCATTGTATCTCTCAAATCTTAACTATTAAATTTCTGGGGTAATCCCAGGTTCATAAAACTCTTGATACTTTCTAACTTTGCAAAATGACTGTTCAATTCCTAATTGATTCATCGCTTCAATTGCTCGTGGGGAACCGTTTTGAATACATGATGGAATATGCAAAGGCTTTTACATAAGATAGGCATTAAGATTTTCCAGAAAAGCTTTTTCACTTGGCTGTTCCGAAAAATGAATATTTTATTTTTAGGAAAGTAAATGTGGGATTAATGAATATGATAGATGTTCTTAAGACATATTATAATTTTTATTATAAAAACAATTGAAAATAAGTTATTAAATAAAATAGAAATTCATTATTAAAAATCATTCATTATGCTTGTTAAAATATGACCAAACAGATTTAAGTTATTATTATAACTCCAAAAATTCATTATAAATTCCTTTAACTAAAGTCCTCTCTTCAAAACTTTTTTCTATTGATAATTATAAAAATAAATTCCGAAGATTATTGATTGATAGTTTTGCATGATAAAGTGGGCTTTTATAAATATCATTCTTATTCCCTTCACATTATTTTGTAAGATAAGTTTCTATAGAATCTAAATTTTAAAATCCGTTTGAAGCTACTTATTTAAAAAATTATATTTTTTCTTAAATAAATTCTTCAACTTTATTGAATAAGCGTTTAATATGTACAAAAGTTTAACGAAAATAATTGAGTTCTAAATCACTCATAATTGAATAAACATAATTTTACTGGTAAATCTTTTCTAGTTTACTTACCATCAAAGAAATACTAATTAAATTATTATTAAGCTCATGCCCATGCACATTAAATTATCTAATGGATTCTATTTCTTTTTTAGTTTCTTCTGAAAGTTTTAAATAATTCAATTAGCTCTCATAGTTTTTTTCATAAATATAAACTAATTCTTAGTTTTATTGTTTCTCATATAAATTTGATTTCTTTTATAAATTGGTGTAATAATTTTCTACTAAATTTGAATTTGTCATAACTACTTCTAGTTAATCCGCATTCGTTGCCAATCCTAACATTAGTAGATTTTACGCAGATTTCTTAACAATATCATTAAGATGTTAAATTGATTGCATTGTTATGCAACTTTTATCAGTAATAATATTTTATTAAAAAGTGAGTAATTCATTAAAAAGCAATGAAAGTGATTTTTCTGTATTCATAATTTCATTATAATTAAGATCAACCTTTAATTGAATTGAATCAGTTAAATAATTTTCCAGATCATTTAAATGTTCAACATAAAATTGATTTTAATTCTTTAAAGTTTCACACTAATCCCTGTAAAAAAATGGATTCTATGAAAAGTACTTTTAAAACGAAATTTTAAAAAAGGATTTATTTATTTCATTTGAAGTTAAAGTTATTTTTTTCAAAAAATCATCAAATTGTACTTTTGTTTGTATTGGTGATAAAGCAGAATAAATCGTTTGTATATTAAAACAGTTTTTATATTTATCAATAAGGTATTTTAATGGATAGCGGTATTTTAAATTCTTTTATAATTATTATTATTCTGCATTATTAATTTATTTTTATTCTTTTTTCCTATTTTTTTCGAATTATTTTCCTTACGAAAATGTAAATAAAAAATTCATTTATTCCTATTCAGTTTTCAATTTTTCTACTTATTCAAATGCTTTATTAAAATTTTCATAAAAATCTTTAAAATCGGGATTATTCTTTTATTCATAAATTATAGTTTAAATAAACGTGTCCTTGTTCATCTAATTAACTTATCTGAGAGCATTTTCGTTTGAGGTTGAATCAAGTGAAGAATTATAAATTCTTCTCACCATTTCTATACTCTCTTCTTAAGTAGATACAAACGTAGGAATATCTATTGTTTCAAACTTTGAATGGACTTTAATTAACCACTCAAGAAAACTTTTCATCTCAATATAAAGACTACGAAATAATTTAAGATTCCTCGAAAGTAATCTTATATGTCGCTACTATTTATGAATTTGCGATTTTAATAAATTGACTCTTTCTTCATTAAATGTTGAACGACCTGTTTAATTATTATCAGTATTAAATTGTAAGGCTTACTAAAATTCATTACCAGACTATAATTCTTCTTCTAATAATTTGACTTTCATTTCGAGGAGTTTTTTTTCATATTTTAGTTATTGAATTTCATTAAATTTTGAATTTTAATTTTTGGACTCTTCCTAAGACTATTTTCTTTTATTTTATTTGTTTGGCTTTATTTTTATGGACTCTTTCTTCGATTCATAATTTTCGGTTTTCACTTATTAACTACATTAAGTTGGCAGTTTTGTGTGATTTTCTGAGTCTTAATTATCATTATTATTTTTATTACTAATATAATAAGATTAAGACTTTTAAAACCCTTATTTGTACTCTGAAAGCTTTTAAATAAATTATTCATGACTGTCGCTTTTTTCTATTATAAAAGATTTATAATTAGCCTTTGATGAGTCATTCACATTAATAAATTTCTACGATGCACGAACCCCTGTAGAATTAAATCTTTAATTTCTTTATTAATTTTTGTAATTACTCTAAATAAATTTTGGAATAATCTCGGAATTTTGAATCATCTGATTCATAAATACTTTATTTAAACTTCCATACTTATTTTTCATCAAAAGATTTTTCCTTATTATTGGATTATTTGCTAGCATTTATTTGTGCATTAATGGTAACTTATAAGTCATTCCATCTAGTAGAGATTTTGATATTTAATCTTGTGATTATGAAGTTGATGATTCCATTTTATATGAGTTTGAAGTACAAGATTTTGTAACAATTAAAACTTTAAATTAAAAAACAATTTATAAATTTGGAAAATTATTAAATTTAATTCTTTTTATTATAATTTTCATTTTGTGCTTGTTTCCAATTTATCCATCATTTCTATAAATTCGCTATAATCAATCTAATCAAAAATTATTCAAATAAGCTTTAACTTCTCCATCACCATTTTTATCAACCTCAGAAATTATCGATTCCCAAAATTTTAAGTCGACATTTCTAAAATTTTCATCCTCTTAAAAAAATATTAATAATATTATATAGCTTTAATCAAACTTCCTAGGACTTCTTTAAGATTACCAGCAGAAATTTTACCATTGCCACGGATATCAAACATTTTAAAGGCCATGAAAAGCTTTTCTTCTTTCATATATACACTTTTTTCCATTGTCGCTGCCAGAAATTCTATCGAGAGCTACAAAAATCTTATAAATGAAACCTGTATAATCAATTTGGCCATTCCCATCTGTATCAATACTTTTTAGGAGTTATTCTACTTCTTTTTTGTTTGCTATCCCAGAAAGTCCTTTGAAAAATTATATAGTTTTCTGAATAAAACCTGCTAAAATTTCCTCAATTGAAAGAACACCATCATAGTTTTTATCAAGACTTCTAAACAATTTTCCTAACTCACAAATTTCTGTCTCATTTAACTGACTAGCAATATATGTAAGAGTAGCCTTTTTTAGCTTATGGGTGTTGTTAAAATTTTTCAAATGCCCAAAGTTTAGTTTCAATTTGGACTTAATAGCATTCTCATCAATTTTCATCCAAGGGTGATCAAGTACTTATTATGCTGTCAATCGAAGTTCAGGCTTAGTTATCATTTTACGAATCAAGCTTTTTACCATATCACTAACTCCCTTGAATTCAGGAACTAATTACAAATATTTCAATCAAATATTGGATTTTTACTTTCAAAACTAAATGCACCTTTCTTGACAGAGAGAAGTATTTCTTAGTCAGTATTGCCATAAAAAGGGGGCACTCCAGAAAGAAGAATATACAAAATAACTCCTGCAGACCAAATGTCACACATTTCATCATAGTCTCCTTTTAAAACTTCAGGTGAGATATAATAGGGCTAAATAACAAATTTAAAAGAATTATAAGTATACAGTCCCAGCGCGAGTACTCATATTCGCCTTTAAACCTTTTTCTACTTTCTATTACACTGTGAAATCATCAAACATGCAAGATAATCCAAAATCAATAATTTTTATAGGGCTATCTTCTTTTTTGGTTAAAAGTAAAAAATTTTCGGGCTTAAGATCTCTATGACAGATCTTATTGTGATGACAGTAATTAAGTGCAGAGATCAATTATCTAAAAATTATGCGTGCTTCAGTTTCACTAAATTATCCTTTCTCTATTATTCGGTCAAAGAGTTCTCCTCCTTCACAGAATCTTTTCAATAATATAATTTTAATAAAGCTAAATACTCCATGACTAAGTAAATATTTCTTGTATCTTCAAAGGTTTCAAATAGCTTAATAACATTAGGGTGATCCTACCAATAATAAATTTAAATTTTTGTTATAACTAATTTTATCATAATATCAATTTCATTTTTAAATCTTTATTTGTTTTTCACTTTACTTTTAGGGATAATTTTTATAGCTCTTGGTATTGTTCCACCTTTAATTACGCCTTTAATCACACTTCCGTAAGTACCTGAGCCAATCACCTTATATTAAAATCTATAGTTTGTAAATAGAACTTTTTTAGGATCGAAATTATAATAATCAGATATTTTTCCTTATTTAGTAAAAATAAACCATTACTTTTTTAACTAAAGTCCACTTTGCATTAAAATAACTTAATTTTTTTTTGGATTTGATTATTTTTAGTAATTTTGTTATTAAATTTTATTTTGAGCAGTGAAATAATTTAAAGATAAAAGATGATATACACATTAATTTTTGCAAGAATTATAGCTGTAACAAATTTATTATAATAAATATTTTCAGATTATAAAAACTTTCTTTCTTTTGATTTGTAATTCGATGATGACTTCTCGAATAATTTAATACTAAACTGGCTAAATTTTTAGTAAAATTTAATTAATTTCAAATATAGAATATTTTTAAAATAATATTTTTTTTTAAGTGTAAAAACAAAATTAATTTGAATTAAATGAAATTAAATTAGGAAACCAATTCACCAAAAATAACGAAAGATGCTATTTTATTAGAATATTTAATTTATTTTAAAAATTATTTTAAAACTGATGAACAATTTCTCTAAAATTAAAAGGAAACAGCCCTAAATATAAATCGAAAGGATCAATTAGAAAAATTATTCTACTTAAAATTACTGCTTTATTTTTTTACCTCCGGGAAAGAAACAAATGAAGTTTATTAATCATTTGATGAGGAATTAAGCTAATTGATTTATTAATTATCGATATAAGTGATTGAGAAAAAAAATAAACAAATTATTTAATCTGATAAAAAATAAGTTGCAATGAATAGAGATGTCTGTAAAGCATTGTTTAAAAGAAATAAGACAAGTCAAAAAATCACTGATGAAAATAATTATTCACTCAAAAAAAGAAAGTTTTAAGAGTAAGTTTTTAGATAATTTATAATATGAAATTAGCACCAGTATCAAAGGAAACCCATAAAATTTTGATATTTCAAAAAATACGTAGCTTAATTAGCAAGAAATTTCAAATTGATTTAATAAACGAGAGTAATAGCAATAACAGTAGCAATCCTATTCCGATAGCAATAATATTAAACTAAATAAAGTATTTTTCAAAGAATAAAAACATAATGAGACTAAAAAGGATGTCTCGCCACCTAATTTTATTACCGCGAGAACAAAATTAATAAATGATTCACACTTACCTAACTATTAAAAAAAATAAAGTTTAAACGAATAAGATAATCAAACGATTTCTAAACGTAATAATAATCGACCAAAATTCAACCCTCCCTATAAAAAGTAAAGAAATATTTTAGTTAAATAATTCAAGAAATGATGAAACAAGTAAAACAATGGGTAGGACTGGCAACTTTTCAAAAAAATTATCAATTTCAGAGCCAAACTAATTTAAAGGATTAGATGATAAGGTTCCTTGTTTTATAATTTGTTTTAATTTTTGGTTTCCAAAAGATGATTGAACTAATAGAATCAGAAATATTAGAAAAAAGTCCATCAGTTAAATGGGCAAACATTGCAGGGCTTGAATTTGCTAAAAAACAAATTTGGGAAATTCTTATTTGGTTTTTGCTTTTATTTGAATATATTCACTAGACCGATATTAAATCCAGATTTATTCAAAGGATTGCGTGCTCCTCCTAAGGTTATAATAACTACTTCTTTAAATAATTTAGGGATTGCTTCTATTTGGGCCCCCAGGAACAGGAAAAACAATGATTGGCAAAGCAATAGCAAGTGAATGCAAAGCTACATTTTTTAATATATCATCAAGTTCTCTAACCAGTAAATGGTAAGTTTTAAGATTCTAAATTAAAGAAAAGGGTGGGTGAAGGTGAAAAGTTAGTTCGCACATTATTTGCCTTAGCAGAACATTATAAGCCATCTGTGATCTTTATTGATGAAATCGATTCTTTGCTATGTTCAAGAACAGAAAATGAAAATGAGGGTAGTAGAAGAATAAAAACCGAATTTATGGTGCGAATTGAAGGAGCAAGTCATTCAGAGGATGATCAAGGCAAAGTCCTCCTTGTTGGGGCAACAAATAGACCATAAGAATTAGACGTAAATTTTAAATTTCTTTTTAAAAAATAATAGGATGCAGTAAGAAGAAGATTTACAAAAAGATTATATATTCCATTACCCAACAAAGAAGGAAGAAAATAATAATTAATTAATATTATCACCGAGGAAAAAGAAAGGTAAAATGCTTATGATATTAGTGATGAAGTTGAAATTGCATTTTTATATATTTTTTTAAGGATATTGATAAAATTGTTGGATTGACTAAAGGGTATTCATGCGCAGACATCAGAATTTTATGTGCAGAAGCTGCTATGTAGCCTCTCCGTTAAGTTAAAGATATAACATTAATAAAAAATCCAAATTAATTAAGTCCAATAGTTTTGAATGATTTTGAAATTGCTTTGACTTTAGTATAAATTACTTTTAAAATTATATTATTATTAGGTGAAATCATCGATAACCCAAGAAGATTTAATAGGTTATTGGCAATGGAATTAATAATATGGAAGCTTTAATTTTGACAAAATTTAATTAGATAACTGAAAATTGTTCAATATGTTTTGCTTTTTTTAAATTAAAATTACACTTTTATATAAAAATAACAAAAATTTAGTTAATAACAAATAAATCATTAGCCAAGTCATGAATTAAACAAAAATCCCAACGAAAAGATTAATAGGAAAAAAGAGTTTTTCAATTTTGAATGTTGAAGAAAATAAATTAAATAATCCCAAAGATCAAAAAGGAGAATAAACAGAAAATGTTATTATTTATGAATGTAATTTTGCAAAAGGATAAAAGGGATGATAATAACATTAATTAAGAGCATTAGTTAAACCTAATTTTGTCAAGATTTTCAGGAATTAAAAAATAAGTTGTTTCGAAGAATGATTTTGAGAATTTGATCTCAAAACTAAATTTCAAAACAATTCAACAACAAAATTATGATAAATTATAAAGTAAATTGAATAAAATAATAATTTTATTCAAGATATGACAACCTCTGTCAAAGAGCAGTTTAGTTACTTCCAAAAAATTGGAAGGAATATGATAAATGAAAGAAATTAATAAACAAATTGGTATAATTATTTCACTAATTATTGGGATGAAATTGATGAATTTAAATAAAATATTGATAATAAATTGAACTTTGATGAACATAAAAAATAAATATAAGAGTAAATAAATGAAAGTTTAGAAAAATAATAAATTAAATTGATTGAACAATTTGTAATGGTTTTTTTGTTTTTAATTTGAAATATTAGGCGAGAAAAAAAGAACTTGCAGAAGTAATTGTTCATTGTTAAAAAATAGAAGAAAAATTAAATTCTTTGACTAAAAGTTTTGAATAATAAAATTTAATAATCAAGCATATATCTGTTCAAATCGAAGAAAAAGTATTTGAAAATTAATCTGAATGTAAGTATTATTATTTAGTCCTAAAGTGTTGACAGAATTTATTAAAACTTTGGACTAATAAAATGAAGAAAATTATAAAATTATTGTTAATGATTCCTAGGAAAATAAAGAGTATATTGTTTTCCCCTCTATTAATTTTGATCTAGATATAAAATAAATAATTTAGCGAAAAATAAAAAATGTTGCAGTACAAGCGCTCTTTAGGTTAATATCATAGAAGCATTTATCAATATTAGAAACCGTAAGAAGTTCGTGATCAAGCTTCAAAGAAATCCAAATCCTCAGAACGAAATAAAGCAAAAGAATTATTTCAAGCTTTAAATAATCAGCAATTGAGTTACCAATTATAAAAGTTCTTTGAAAAGCCATAAATTAATAAAAACAAATATAAATTGTAATCTCTCTAACGACGCAATTCTTTAAAGATTGACAAATAGTAATAATCTCTTTAAAATTAATCAAAATAATTATAAAATGCTTCCTAGCTAAGTCGGATATTTTCAAAGCCTTAATGCAATCCAAGTCCTTAACCATTAAAATTTTTTAGGTTGAAATAAGAATAATTAAAAGAAAGAAAGAAGAAAAAAGTGGTTTCATAGAAAATTATTCTTAATGAATAGAATTAATATACTTACAAAAATAATTACTAAGAAATAGTGTTTTAAGGTTGTTTTTTTCAATAAAATTTAAGATTAAGAATAGATTAATAATAATTGTAAAATATTTCCAATGTATCATTAGAAAATGACTATTGTCTTGATGGACGTGAAATTATATTTAAAAATAATCTCAGTAAGAAATAATTACTTCATTATTTTGATGGAAATTCTCCACCTATAAGAATAGATTTATAATCAATGTGTAGTTCTGAAGATAATACAAGCCCACAAAAATAATAAAAATCTTTGAGAAAACATTCAACATAAAAAAATGAATGAAAATTGTTTTTTTTTATACATTTTATACTTTATTTTTTAAAACAACATAAATTTGTTATTTTTCATTAACATTCACTTATTGATGGAGACACCGCCTGCGTACAGATCCGGCTGGAAACCCCGGTGTGCGTGATGAAGGGCGATCGCTTTGTCATCAGAAGCTACTCTCCGGTTAAAACCATTGGCGGTGGCCAGATTCTCAACCCCGTTGCCGCAAAGCACAAGCTTTCCGATACCCATTCCATCAAGGGCATGACCTGTCTGACCGGGGATGACAACGAGGCCATCCTCTCCTATTTTGCAGAACAGGGAAAATTTACAGGGGTCTCTTTTGCCGATCTCAGAATTATGACCAGCATCACCGACAAAAAACTCGAAGCTGCCCTGCAAAAGATGCTGGCCAACCGGCGTCTGGTGCAAACCGATAAAGACCAGCGGATTTATATCCATGGCAATATCTTTGACAATCTTGCAGGGGAGGTGCTGGAGCGACTTGCCACCTATCACAAAGAAAATCCCTTAAAAGAAGGCATGCCAAGCCAGGAATTGAAATCAAAATTCCGAGCTTTCAACTACAAGGATTCAAAACTCTTTCCCCTGGTCATTGCCCGGCTTGCCAAGGAAGATAAGATCGTCCAGGACAAGGGTTCCATACGTCTTTCCCAGCATGAGGTGGCATTACAGGTGGATGAACAGGCCATAAAAGAAAAAATTCTTGATCTGTACGCCAGATCCGGGCTGACCCCGCCCTTTTTCCGCACCATATGCCAGGACCTGGAGGTGGATGCCAAGGTGGCAAGGGATGTCTTACAGATGCTCATAGACGAAAAGCGCATTGTCAAAACCAAGGACGATCTTTACTTTGATGCCAGGGCCATTGCCGATATTGAGGGTGAACTGGTGAGCTTCCTCAACGATGCCGGAGAGATCACCACCCCCCAATTCAAGGATATGGCAGGGATTTCCCGCAAGTATATCATCCCCCTAATTGAATATTTTGACACCATTAATCTAACCATCCGGGTGGGAGATACCCGGCAGCTTCGGAAAAAAAACAAATTTTAAAGAGGTTGCCGTTCCAAGGCCGGGCACCCTTTTGAAATAAAAAAACAGGCCAAACTATTAAGAACTCATGTTTTTGAGTTACATTTAAACAAAAGGAGTGAAATAATGCAGGAGAAGAAAACGAAAATCATTCTCTGGACTTACCTGGGACTGATGGTATGTTTCATACTGATGGTCACCTTTGGTGGTGACGAAAAAACCCATGCCCCTCCGGATGAAACGGCAATGAGCAAAGAAGCCCATGTCACTGCGGCACCGGAAACCGCCATTGCAGAACAGGGCGCCCAGCACCAGGAAGCATCCACCAGTGAAGTAGCGGAAGAGCCCGCCAAGGAAGAAAACCATGTGGCGGAAGAATCCCATCAAACAGAAGAAATCCATGGGGCATCTCTTCCCGCTGAAGAAACCACCACAACAGCCCATTCCGTGGACCAGGCAGACCACCCGGCAACAGACCCATTCAAAGACAAACCCACCCCGGACGAGAGTCTTGCCCTTTTGAAAATAGGAAACCAGCGCTTTGTCCATGGAGAACCGACCCGTCCCCACCTGAATCTTGCAAGGCTTATCCAGGCAGGATCAGAAAATCAGGGCAAACACGCCTATGCCACGGTGATCACCTGTTCAGATTCCCGGGTGCCGGTGGAGGCCATCTTTGACGCCGGAATTATGGATCTTTTTGTCATCCGTGTGGCTGGTAATGTGTGTGACGTGGATGAAAGGGGCTCCATTGAATACGGCCTTGCCCATGTGAACACCCCGGTACTAGTGGTGCTTGGGCACACCCAGTGCGGTGCCGTCACCGCTGTCACCCAGGCGGTGCTGGGACATGATCACAAACTGGAACGAAATATTCCCCCCCTGGTGGACAATATTGTTCCTGCCGTTAAAAAAGCCATGGCAGATCATCCCGACGTCAAGGGTGCAGACATTATCCCCATGGCCATTGAAGAAAATATCTGGACCGGCATTGAAGAACTTTTCATGGAAAGCCCGGCTACCCGAAATCTGGTTGCCACGGGTAAAGTCAAGGTAGTGGGAGCCATCTATGATGTGGGTGAAGGTACCGTTGAATGGCTGCCCGAAGAAAAACCCATGGAAATCCTGAAAAAAGTGGAAGCAAACCCAAACAAAACAGTTGTGAAATAATCAATTTTGATCACAGCACCGACCAAGGTTTAAAATCGGTACGATAACGGGGTCAGGCATGTGCTATAACACACGCCTGACCCCACCCCCACTCTAGATCTCTTCTACAAACCACTCCACCACCGTGTCCAGATAAAGCATCCCTGCCAGAGTCAAAACAAATCGCCCTTCCCGGCAGTCTCCCCATTTCCGGGCCTTGACCCACTCCAGAACCGTCTTGAACTGCTCTCTAAACGCCTGTCCGGAAAATTTTTCAAATGTCCGGATATCCATGCCATCAAAGGTTCTCAAACCCAACATTACCCTTTCCATCAAAACCTGTTCCCGGGTAAGCAGTTCTTTTTCCATGACAGGAAGCCTGTCATTATCAAGTGCATGGATATACCGGTGGACATCACGATAATTCCAGGAACGCCCCGTCCCATCAAAGGAGTGGGCCGCAGGACCAAACCCCTTGTAAGGAACCCCGGTCCAGTATTTTCCATTGTGCCGGGAACGATGTGAGAAAGTTCTTGCAAAGTTAGACACCTCATAATGATCATATCCCCGCATGCCTGCCCAATGGGATGTGGCAACAAAAAGATCCGCCACCGCCCTTTCCCCAAGGGCAGTCACTCTGCCGGTTTTAAACCCATTATAAAGGGGTGTGCCCGGTTCATAGGTGAGCATGTAACAGGAGAGATGTTCCGGCAGGAAAGAAAGGGCAGTGTCCATGTCCCTGCACCAGCTGTCGGCTGTTTCGTTGGGAACACCAAACATCAAATCCAGTCCAATGTTTTCAAATCCGGCCCGGCGGGCACCTTTCAAAGCATCCACCGCATCGGCGGCATTGTGAATACGACCCAGAAATTTAAGTTTTTCATCATGAAAGGACTGAATACCCATGTTGAGTCGATTAACCCCAAGGGCATGCATATCGGCAAGATAGGCATCATCCACGGTGCCGGGGTTCATCTCCATTGTTACCTCGACACCGGCGGCAATATGCTCCAGGTCATGGATGGCCGACAATATGGTCTCAACTTCCCCGGCCGTGAGCACCGACGGAGTTCCACCCCCGAAATAAATGGTGTCAATGACATGATCTCCCAGGGATCGCAGGCGCATTTCCTTTACCAGGGCTGACACAAAATCCCCTTTCAAGGCAAGATCACTGGTGGAATAAAAATCACAATACCGGCATTTTTTTACACAAAAGGGAACATGGACATACAGTCCGTGGTTTTCTAACAAAGCAGGACCTCTCTTACTAATATTGGGGAAATTGATCACAACAGCGGCCAGGGATAAATATTGGGCTTGGCCATATAAATGGGGCTTGGTCGTAACATGGGCCACTCGTCACATTTGGTGGACCAACGGAGTCAGTCGGACAAAAAAACCGTCAAACCCTTTGACATGAAAGGCCACCTGATTTATTCTTTCTTGTTTTAAAGCCAGGACCGAAACCAATCATGCCCGATGCTCCTTATAACTGCAATGTCCTGACGGACACAACAAACAATGAAAAAACAGTCGCGGTCAGTACCTTGTACCCAGTACCCAGAACCCAATACCCAGCACCTAGTACCCAGTACCCAGCACCTGCTTTTTCATATTTAAATTAAAGGATTTCTCCGGAACGTGGGTCAGATCTTAAAAAAAACAGCCCTGACAATATTGCTGGTGTGCACCATAACCACCCTGGCAGGATTCATGTATATAAAGCACTTTGCAGACACTTCCCTGACATCCCGGGACACCACCCGCCTTATAACCATTTCCAGGGGCAGTGTGCTCAAACAGATTTCAGACACCCTGTACCGCAATCACCTTATTTCAAATGATCTTTTGTTCCAGGTATTTGTCCGGCTCCAAAAAAAAGCCGGAGTCATCAAGGCAGGGGAATATGAACTCTCCGCTGCCATGTCTCCGGCCTATATACTTGATATGCTGTCCAGGGGCAAAGTCAAGCGCCATCGGGTCACCCTGCCCGAAGGCTTCACCGTGGCGGAAGTGGCCCGGCAACTTGAGCTTGCAGGGCTGGGGGACCGGGCAGATTTCATGGCCCTTGCCCATGATCCGGCCTTTTGCACACGCCTTGGCATGGACGCGGACACCCTGGAGGGATACCTGTTTCCAGACACCTATTTTTTTGAAAAGAATACATCCCCACAATTCATTCTCACCACCATGGTTAAGAGATTCCAGGCGATTTTTGTTCCGGAATGGAAAACCCAGGCCACCCGGAGCGGCCTTTCCATTCATCAGGTGGTGACCCTTGCCTCCATCATCGAAAAAGAAACCGGTAACCCGGACGAGCGTCCGCTTATTTCATCGGTATTTCATAACCGACTGAAACGTAACATGCGCCTTCAAAGCGACCCCACAGTGATCTATGGCATCACCGATTTTAATGGCAACCTCACCCGCAGGGATCTAAAAACTCCCACTCCTTACAACACCTATGTAATTAAAGGACTCCCACCTGGCCCCATTGCAAACCCCGGCAGACAGGCCATGGAGGCGGCTCTTTTCCCGGCAGACAGCCGATTTTACTTTTTTGTATCTAAAAATGACACCACCCATCATTTTTCAGCAACATTAAGAGAGCATAATCGAGCCGTGGGAAAATATCAGTCAAACTGATTGAGATAAACAATAACTGCACCGCTGCGGGACTTTTGTTTTTTATCCCATTCAAACCAGAGCACCACCCCGTCACGTTTCAGGCGTACCAGGAGGTCTTCCACCACGTGGGGCAGCACTGCACCCGCTTCAGAGTGAAGGCCTTTCCCCACCACAAGACGCAGGGTAAAAAAACCATTTCGCCAGGAATGCCGAAGGTAGGTTTCTGCCCGGGCATCTGCTTCGACAGCTGTCAAGCCATGAAGATCCAGCTGTTTTTCCGGAGGAGGATACCTTTTCAGGCGTTTTTTAAGGGGTACCGGCGCAGAGGGCAGTCGATCTTTTTTTTCCCTTAAAAGGGCATCCTGATTTTTTCCCTTCAGTGAAGACTCCAGCAGTTCAGAAAAAATTTCCACCTCCTCCGATGGTGTTTGATCTTCACTTTCCGAGACCTTGAACACATCCGAAAGGTGCTGATCTTTATGAAGAAAGGGCAGACCATGACGGTCCCTTATTACCGGCCTGGGTTCATCCTTTTCAACAGCATCCCCAGGCTCGTCTTTCCCATTGACCGACAAATCTTCCGGCACCATCTGTGTAAAAAGCCGATCTAAATCCTGGTCGTTTTTAAACACCGGAATTCCATTTCGATTCACCCACCGGGCAGGTGTTACATTTTGTTTGCTACTCTCTTTTGAAGCCATGAACTCATATTAATGGAAACACCTTTTTTTTTCAAGGACAATGGCGTCATGTTAATTGACTTTACCCATACATGCTGATATTGTTTCCCGTTATGGATACAGGAAATATAGCAGAATATATTGATCAACAAAGAGTGATTTGTGCGGTGGTGACGCAGTTAAAGAACCTGCGGTTAAAATTACTTACGGAAAACAACCGTGAAGTGAATCTTTCCGCAGGGCGGGTGGCCCATGTGTCACGGGAGGGTCTTGATGTGTCAGCATCCAGGGAATCCCTTGTCCGGGAACTCAAGCGCATCTCCCAGAGAAGAAGAGAGCTGTCACAGACCCTTGACATTGAGGAACTGTGGGAACTGCTCCACGAAGATGGGGACCCCATTGATATTCCCACCATGACCGCTCTTTGTTTTGATCCACCGGTGACACCGGATCATGAGTCTGCGGTCATCCGGGCATTCTTCAATGACAAGCTGTATTTCAAGTTCGGTAAAGACGTACTGACTCCCAATGCGCCGGAGCAGATCCAGCTGAAGTTAAAACAAATCCAGGAGGCCGAGGCCCGGGAACGCCTCATAGATAGGGCAAGTGCATGGATTAAAGCCATGGAGCAGGGTACCGATGTGGTGGACCCCCTGGAACCGGAAATCCTGGATATCCTCACCGATTATTACATCCATGAAAGAGAGAGCAGGACCGCCGCCGATGCAAAGGCCATATTGTCCCGGGCGGGCACCGATTCTCCCCAGCAGATCTTTTCCATCATGGTCAAGGCTGGCATATGGCAGCAGAATGAAAACCTTGATCTCATCCGTCTGGATATCCCCACCTCTTTTCCCGAAGAGGTTATGGAAAGGGCAAATCAGCTGATTGCTCACCACGAGGATTTCACAAAAGATCCCCTGAGAAAAGACTTGAGACACCTGCCTCTGATCACCATTGACGGGCAGTCCACCCTGGATTATGACGATGCCATCAGTCTTGAAAAAGAAGAGGATGGCGGGTATCGGCTGGGAATTCACATCATTGACGTGGGATTTTACATCAAACATGATGATGTCATTGACCGGGATGCCCGGTCCAGGGCCAGCTCCATCTACATGCCCGATGACAAAATCCCCATGCTCCCCCCCAACCTGTCCGAAGATCTGTGCAGCCTCATGGAGGGGGAAACAAGGCCCGGGATCTCCACCCTGGTGCGGCTCAATAGATTTTTTGAAATCATTGATTATGAGATCACGGCCAGCATCATTAAGGTGCATCACCAGATGACCTACACCGAAGCCAACATGCTCAACGGTGAAGATGATCCCATAACCACCCTGCATAAAATTGCCACGGTATTAAGGGAAAAACGCATGAAAGCCGGAGCTGTGCAGATCACCCTGCCCGAGGTGAATATCTGGGTGGAAGAAAATGGAGAAATTGGCATTTCCCGCATTGACCGGGAAAACCCCTCCCGCATGCTGGTATCAGAAATGATGATCCTTGCCAACTCCCTCATGGCTGAGTTCGTTGCAAGTCATGACATCCCGGCTGTGTTCCGATCCCAGCCGGACCCGAAACAGCGCCTGTTCCAGGGGGTGGAAACCTCATTGTTTCTCAACTGCATGCAGCGAAAACAGCTGAACAGGGCCAGCACCGGCACTAAACCGGAACATCATTCAGGACTGGGTGTTAAAGCCTATGCCACGGCCACCTCCCCCATCAGAAGATATTTTGATCTGCTCACCCAGCGTCAGATCCGGGGAATCCTTGGATATGAAACACCCTATACTAGAGACGAACTCGATTCCATGCTCCAGGTGCTTGAGATACCCATGGCCAACACCGGCAGGGCACAGTTCCAGCGTCGCCGATACTGGCTGCTGAAATATCTTGAAGGCATGAAAGGCTCTGCCCAGGAAGCCGTTGTGCTGGACAGCCGCAGGGATTTTTTCACCATCCTCATAAAGGAGTTCATGCTGGAATGGCGACTGCCATCGGGGGGCATGAAGCATAAACCCGGAGATATCATCCAGGTGACCATTCAGCATGCCGATGCCAGGCGGGATCAACTTTCCCTTTTCAGTTACTAAGGACCGACTGCTTTGTGTGCAGCCGATCCCCATATCAGTTTAAAAGACAATCCAATCCATACAAATCAGTGTTTAAAACTTCTCTGGCCGGTGTACACCATGGTGGCACCGTTCTCATTGCAGGCCTCAATCACCTCGTAGTCATTCATGGAACCACCGGGTTGAATTACGGATTTTATCCCCTGTTTCAGGCCCACGTCAATGCCATCCCGGAAGGGGAAAAAGGCATCACTGACCATGGTTGATCCCACAAGACCGCCCTTTTGAGCCTCAACATCGGCAATGATTTCTGCCCGACGGTCATCGTCTTCTGCCAGCAGATTAAAGGCCGTGTCATAGCGTTCAAAGGCCAGCCGATCCATTAATTTTCGATAGGCCTTGTCCACGGCGATTTCAGCCACGCCCACCCGGTCCTGCTCTCCTGTACCGATGCCCACCGTAACATTGTCTTTCACATAGATAACAGAGTTGGAGGTAATGCCGGACTCCACCAGCCATCCAAACAGCATGTCAGCGTACTCTTTTTCCGTGGGCTGGCGATCCACCTTGTAAGTTTTCCCCTTATAGGTTGTTTCGGCAAGGGTCAGATCCGCCCTGGTAAGGCTTGTGGGAGCAAAGGACCACTGGGCCACGATGCCGCCGTCCATGAGGCTTTTAAAGTCCAGCACCCGTTCACCAATGTAATTTTCCAGGCGATGGATATTGTTGATGCGGATCACCCGCAGATTCTTGCGCCTTGCCAGTATATCCACAGAACCTTCTTCAAAATCCGGGGCCACCACCACCTCTGCGTACTGGTTGGCAATGGCTTCAGCCGTGGCCTTATCCACGGATCGGTTCAGGGCAATACATCCTCCAAAGGCTGCCACACGATCGGCCATGTAGGCCTTTTCATAGGCACTTTCCAGGGTATCTGAAATGGCGGCCCCGCAGGGGTTGTTGTGCTTTACAATAACCGCCCCGGGTGTGGCGGAAAAATACCGTAGAATATTCAAGGCATTGTCGGCATCAGTGAGGTTGGTTTTACCGGGGTGTTTACCAGACTGCAAAAGCTCAAGATTGGACACCATGTATTTACCAGGTTTAATGGTTTCAATGCCACCCAGCACCAGGTTTCCATTCACCAGGCGGTAAAGAGCTGCCTCCTGACCAGGATTTTCACCATAACGAAGACCCTTCTGAACCCCCTCAATGGTCCATGCAACCTTTTCGTAAAACAGGGTCTGTCGCCCACTTTCATCCACAAAGCTGATCTCCATGGACGGGGTAAAGTGATCATCCATCACCGTCTTGTACATTTTCTTTAAATCATCCGCCATTTTTTATTCCCCCGTGCTGTAGCAGGCTGCCACATCATTGGCCGACAATCCTGCAAGATAGTCGGCAATGGTTCGGTCATACACTGCTGTGTGTTCAAAGGCTTTCTGTGAAAGGGCAAAGCGCTGGGCCAGGTTCAATACACCGCTGTTGGCTTTCATGTCATTTAAAATACCGTCATAATCCGTAGGATTAACCACCGATGCCACCCGGATAAAATTCTTTGCCGATGCCCGGATCATGGTGGGTCCGCCGATATCTATATTTCCCCGGGCATTTTCACAGGTAACACCCTTTTTTGCAATGGTCTCTTTAAAGGGGTAAAGATTTACCACCACCATGTCTATGGCCAGGGAATCGGTGCGCTTCAGATCATTCTGGTGATCCAGATTATAGGTTTCTGTCAGAAGCCCCAGATAAATCCTGAAATCCAGGGTTTTCACAAGTCCCCCCTGGGTTTCGGGCTGCCCGGTGTAATCGGACACCTGCTGCAGACATCCACTGGCCCTGTCCCCCAGAATCTCTTTTATCCGCTTATGGGTTCCCCCAGTGGAAAGAATTTTTATGCGGGGATTGATATCCAGCAATCCGGGAATAAAGATTTCAAGTCCGGATTTATCCGACACACTCACCAGAACGGTATTTATTTCCACCGCATCATCAATTTTGGTTACAATATTTTTTGTCATCACACTTCCTCACCTGACTGGATCGGGGCACACCCCACCAGTGTTTCAAGCCATTTAAAATTTTAACTAATAATATAAATCAGCGAGGTAAGTCAAGGTGGTTCCCGCAATTCAACGGAGCCGGACCGAATTCAATAAAAATGTTTAGAAGACAAAAATACCTGAACCACCGACATCAGGGCAGTCCTCGGAGGCGGCATAATGCCATTTTCGGGCTTGGTCACAGCATGGGTCATTTTGGAGTGAGGTCAACTTTGCGTTATTAACACCTTTTTTGCGTTTTTCATTGATCCTGAGTTCACTTTTATGTAAAAGTATGCTTTTAAAAAAATCATCCATGACTATTTTATATGCATTCAATAAAATAATGCATACTAAACATAAACAATACCGGGAGGGTGATATGCCAGAAAAAAAAACAGCATCAGGCACAACGACCCTGGACCTCCGGGGGAAGCAGTCGGTAAGGGCCACCTTCAAACTCTCGGAAAAGGCCATTGCCTATTTAAGTCTGGTGGCGGTGCATCTGGGGATCAAACAAAAATCCCTTTTTGACCACCTCATGGACGATGCCACAGCCCTGAGAGATATTGGGGCAAGCATACGCATGCACCAGTTCAACCGCATTGAACGGGTGCAAAAAACCTATGTGCTCAGCCGAAAAACCCTGGAGGTGCTGGAACTGATTTCCAATGATCTCAACACCCCCAGAGATGCCCTGGTGGAGTATTCCCTGCATAAACTCAAGGATGTCATCCAGGGAGAAAAAAAACGCCATGAACAGCGAAAGATCCTGTTTAATGACGTTCGTGCCCATTACGAAGAAGGGAAAAAACTGCTGAACAAGGCCAGAGAGACCCTGGGACCTGAAGATCCTTTCTGCCTCCAGGTAGAACGATCCATGCTTTCCTTGACCCGGGCAAGAAAAGAGCTTGCCAAATTCATTGAAAAAAGCAAAATCATTGAAGATTACTAGTCTTCCGGGTAAATATCTGGATTGACCATGAACAGAAATGGCCGTTATTACCACAGGAGGGAATTGCCTTCCTGCCACGAATAATAAAAGCATAAAGGAGGTACTGTGATACAGGTCGAGAATCTGACCAAATACTACAACAGTTTCTGTGCGGTGGACGGCATCAGCCTGAACATCCGAAAGGGAGAAATCCTGGGACTTCTGGGTCCCAACGGTGCCGGAAAGACCACCACCCTGCGAATGCTCACCGGTTTTTTCAATCCCACATCCGGTACCATCAAGGTCAAAGACCTTAAAATGCCGGGGGACACCATTAAAATAAAAGAACTCATGGGATATCTGCCGGAATCCGCACCCCTGTATCACAACATGCTGGTCTTTGATTATCTGACCTACGTAGCAAAGGTAAGGGGGCTTAAAGGAGATAAAATTACCAACAGACTCCATGAGCTGTCCCAACTGTGTGGCCTTTCTGATATCATGCACAAATCCATAGATGAACTGTCCAAGGGCTTGAAACAACGGGTGGGGCTTGCCCATGCCATGATGACCGATCCGGAAATCCTGATACTTGATGAACCCACCTCAGGACTTGACCCCAACCAGATTGCAGAAATCAGAAGCATCATCCGGCGCATCGGCAAGGAAAAAACCATTATTTTTTCCACCCATATCCTCAGCGAAGCCGAAGCCACCTGTGACAGGATTGTCATTGTGAACAAGGGCCGAATAGTGGCAGACGACACCACGGAAAACCTGAAAAACAGGGCACAGAAAACCACCTGTTTCACCCTTGCCATTTATGGGGATTCCGGGAAGGCGGTTCTTGATCTTTTGCAAAGCATTGATAAATCACTTGCCGTCAGGCAGCTGGCAGAAAAGGAATCCGGCATTTCCCTGTACGAAATAAGAAGCAGTGAAACCCGGGATTTTAGAAAGGATATCTACCTTAAAATTAAAGAAACCGACTGGATCATGGCCGAACTGACCAGGGAATCCCAGAGCCTGGAACACATCTTCCAGGAACTGACAAAGGGAGTATAAACAATGTACCAGACCCTTCACATTGCAACCAAGGAATTCAAGGATTACTTCATCTCCCCCATTGCCTACATTGTTATTTCACTGTTTCTGGTGGTGACGGGATGGTTTTTCTTTTCCACCTTTTTTATCTTTGACCGGGCGGACATGCGCAACTTTTTTTCCCTGCTGCCCACCATTTTTTCTTTTATCATACCGGCGGTGACCATGCGTCTGTTTTCCGAAGAGATAAATGTGGGCTCCTATGAGACCCTCATGACCCTGCCGGTGTCCTTCAGAGACATTGCCCTTGGCAAATTTCTTGCGGCCACTGCCTTTTCCGGCTGCATGCTGCTGCCCACCCTGGCCTATCCCCTTTGCATATCCATGATCGGAGAGGTAGATTTTGGCCCTGTCATCGGCGGGTATCTGGGTGCCCTGCTCCTGGCCGGGACCTATTGTTCCCTGGGTATTTTTGCCTCCAGTATGACCCGGAACCAGATTGTGGCCTTTATCCTGGGTGCGGCCATCTGCTTTACCCTCACCATACTGGATCGAATTCTTTTTTTCACGCCCGCATCCCTTACAGAAATCATCGGATTCCTTGGAACCAACACCCATTTCCAGAGCATTTCCAAGGGGGTCATTGACTCAAGGGATATCCTTTATTTCTTAAGTGTCATGTTTCTCGGGCTTTTTGGCACTTATCTTGTGATGCAGAAAAAGAATTAAGGAGGAATCCATATGAAAACATATTCAAACAAAGGCGCATATATAAAATTTCTCACCTATGCGGTGGTGGTCATTCTCATCAATGTGGTGGCGGTGACCCTTTTTTTCCGGGCGGATCTCACCACCAACCGCATCTATTCCCTTTCTGATGCCAGCAAAGCGGTGGTAAAAACCCTTTCTGAACCCTTAACCATCAAGGTGTTTTTCACCAAGAATCTTCCAGCCCCCCACAACACCACCGAAAGATACCTCCACGACCTGTTTGAGGCCTATGCCGCAGAAGGGGGAAAACTTTTTAATTATACCTTTTATGATGTCACGGCAGATGAATCAGGTCTAACCGATCAGTCCAACTCCAATAAACAGCTGGCCCAGGATTACGGTATATCACCGGTGCAGATCCGCATCATTGAAAACGATGAGATGAAGTTCCAGCAGGCTTACATGGGCCTTGTGATCATCCATGGGGACATGATGGAAAAAATACCCGCCATCACCTCCACCAACGGGGTGGAATACCTGCTGACCACGGCTATTCAGAAGCTTAACAATAAGGTCAGCGCCTACATGGCACTGGAAGATAAAATAAAAATTCGCATGTACCTGTCCTCCTCCCTTGAAAAGGTGGCTCCCCTCATGGGGCTTGAGCGGCTGCACGCTCTTCCTGAAAAAATTAAAGAGGTCGTGGAGGCATTGAATCAGGAAAGCCTTGGCAAAATTGATTATGACTTTGTAAATCCCGCCGGGGATAAGGCACTGGAAGATCTTGCCGGAAAATATAACCTCATGGTTCTCAAATGGCCTGAAATTCCCCAGCAGGGAATTGCAGCGGGAAGCGGCGGTGCCGGCATTGTCATGGAATACCAGGACCAGATCAAGGTCACCCCTCTTATCACCAGCGTAAACCTGCCCATCATCGGCACCACCTATCAGATGGCCAATCCAGAAGCCCTTAAAGTCACACTGTCCCAGACCATGGAGACCATGATCGGTATCAACGAAACAGTGGGATACCTTGCCGACCATGGTACCCTGCCCCTTTCTCCCGGAGCCACGGGCATGATGCCAGGCCAGTCCAGAAGCAACATGAACGCCTTCAATCAGCTGTTATCCCGGCAATATACCATAAAGTCCCTTGCCCTGAACAAAGAGGGTATCCCCGAAGGACTGAAAACCCTTATCATTGCAAAGCCCACCCAGCCTTTTTCCGATTATGAGCTGTTCCAGATCGACCAGGCATTGATGCAGGGCACCAACATTGCATTTTTCACCGATGCCTTCCAGGAGATCATGCCCCAGCAGTCCATGGGCATGGGGGGCGGTCCCCGGTATGTGCCCATTGACACCGGCCTTGAAAAGCTTCTGGCCCATTACGGCATCACCATTGATCCATCATATGTACTGGATGAAAGCTGTTACCGCCAACAACTCCCCCCCCAGCAGGGAGGCGGAGATCAAAACATCTACTTTGCCCCCATCATCAAGGACGCAAACATAAATCGCAATCTTGCCTTCATGAACAACATCAAGGGCCTGATTACCATGCAGATCTCCCCTGTTCTTGTTGATAAAGATAAAGTCGAACAGAGTGGACTAACCGCCACACGACTTTTTTCCTCATCGGACAAATCATGGACCATGGCAGACAACATTGACTTAAACCCCATGTTTTTGCAGCCCCCCACCCAGGCATCAGATATGAAATCACAGCCCCTGGCCTGGGTAATCTCCGGAGAGTTCACCAGTTATTTTGCAGGTAAAGACCTGCCAGCCAGACCCACTGCTGAAACGGACCTTCCATCAAAGGAAAAAGATGCCGGGGATGCACCTTCAGATGAAGAAACATCTCCTGCGGAACCGGCAACAGAAGACCCCCTGTTGGCAAAAATAGAAACCCGCAACGCCTTTATTACCAGGGGGACCTCCGGCAAAATATTTGTCATGGCCTGTTCTGCGGTGCTACAGGACAACATGCTGGACCCGGAAGGCCAAAGCACCAATGCCGCCTTTATTCTAAACGTCATCGATCACCTCAACGACCGGGATGACATTGCGGTTTTGAGAAGTAAAAACCAGACCTTTAATCCCCTTGCCGAAACCACCCCCTTTATCCGGGGGGTGATCAAGCTATTTAACATTGCAGGTCTGCCGTTTCTGGTGATCCTCATGGGATTTGCAGTGCTGTTAAAACGACGGGGCAGAAAACGGAAAATCAAACTGATGTTCCAGAAAAACTAAGGAGACCCACCATCCATGAAAAAGGAATATCTCATCCTCATACTGGTGATTGCCGGGCTGTGTGCCTATCTTTTTACCCACAATGAAAACAGAAATAACTATACCCTGCCAGAGTTGGAATCGCTGAAGGCCTCGGATATCACAGCCATAACCATTGAACAAAATGGCAAACCCATCCGCATATCAAAGATCAATGAGGTCTGGGGTGTCACGGAAAAGGCCTATCCAGCTGATGCCGATAAAATAAATGCCCTGATAAAAACCATCACAGACCTTCACATCACGGCACTCGTATCAGATAAAAAAGAGGATGCCAGACGATACCAGCTGGATTCAGAAAAGCGTATAAAGGTTGTGGCAGAAGGAAATTCAGGTCCTGTGCGCACCTTTGAAATTGGAAAAGTTGCCCCCTCATACCGCCATACATTTATCACACTTGACGGGAATGACACAATTTACCACGCCACCGGTAATTTCCGAAGGGATTTTGAGGCAGACATCAATGATCTTAGAAACAAACAGGTGCTTTCCTTTGATGATAAAAGCATCAAAGCCATGGAGTTAAAAACATCGGGGATCACCAGAACACTGTTGACAAGTCCTGTCACTGATAAAGATTCTACCACCCCGCCGCCCACAGGTATAGAAGAGACCGCTCCCCAAAATCAGGCACCGACAGCACACAATGAAACAAAAACAGTGTGGATCTTCCAGGATGACAATACCCCCGGAGATACAGACAAGATTAAAACCCTTCTTTCCACCCTGTCAACCCTGGAATGTGACAGCTACACAGCAGATGATAACAAAAAAAGCCTTGGAGATCAGACCCCCTTGTGCGACATCCTTCTAAAGGGTGATAAAGAAATAGAGCTGACACTGTTTGAGAAAAATGCCAACGGCAAATACCCGGGCCTGTCATCGGAAAGTCCTTTTCCCTTTGTACTGGATACGTATCAGGGGCAAAATCTTGTATCCGACATGGAAACCCTCCTGGGCATTGAAAAAAAACCTGAAAATATGGATACCCCCATGTCCACGGATACACAGCCGTAACCAATATAGACAGGGCGTACAACATCGCTGGTCGTGACGTATCTTTTATTTTGCCATGACAGTTTTCCTGGCGGCAAGCCACTCTAATCCCGGTTTGCCGTCAGATTTCCTCCACTTTTATCCCCCCATTGAAGACAAATTTTTTTGTCCCCATGCCCCCAACTTCCAAGCCCTGTTTTGTGGGCGCATTCTTATCTTTTTTAAATATTTAATTTTTTATACATATTTTTTTCTTGACTTAATAATGGGATTCAGAGAATAGTAGTCTCTACGGTGGATAAATGTGGAGTTACTTTAAAAAACAGGATTCAATCCCAAACCATGTTTCGATCCAGCTCTTTTCACACCATGGACCCCAAGGGCAGGGTGATCATTCCTGCCCGATTCAAAAAGGTGATACTTGCCACCGGCACCAATAAAATCATGATCACCATAAATGCCGGTTGCCTGTATGCCTACACCATGGAAAAATGGATCCAAATAGAAAAGAAACTCATGGGTGTAAAGCTGGATTACATGAGCCGTTTCAAGCGAGTTTTTCTAGGCAACGCTACCCTTTGCACCTGTGACAAACAAGACCGAATATTGCTTCCCAAGCCCCTTAGAATTTATGCCAACCTGGAAAAAGACATTGTACTGGTGGGATTGCTGGACCGATTTGAAATATGGTCCAGGCAGGGCTGGGAAATGGAAAACAGCAAGTTGACTGATGATATTAATCAACCGGATGTAAGACAAACCATCGCATCCCTGGGACTGTAATCAATGATCTTTGAACATACCTCTGTCATGCCACAGGAAGTAGCCCATCACCTGAACCTAAAACCGGGGGATGTGTGCGTGGACGGAACCCTGGGTGGCGCTGGTCATGCCGCTGAAATGCTCAATCAAATTTCTCCGGGGGGCCATTTCATCGGTATTGATCAGGACATGGATGCCATTGAAAATGCCCGTATAAAACTATCCCGCAGGGACAGCCATATTACCATTGTTCATGATAATTTTTCACACATGCCTGAAATTCTTAAAAATATGGACATTAAAGGAGTGGATGCCATCCTCCTTGACCTCGGACTTTCCCTGCATCAGCTCAGAAGGGGGCAGCGGGGTTTCAGCTTTCTAAAGGATGAACCTCTGGATATGCGCATGGACAAACGCCATGGGATAACGGCTGCAGACATTGTCAACACCTTTACCCAGAAAGAACTCACCAATATTTTTTTTTCCTATGGTGAGGAGCGCATGTCCCGGCAGATTGCCCGCAGGATAATTGAATCACGAAAACTGGCACCCATCACCACAAGTATTCAACTGGCAAAAATTATAACTGATGCCATTCCGGCCAAGGTGGCAAGGACCCAGAAGATTCATCCGGCAACCCGGGTATTCCAGGCCCTGCGGATCAAGGTGAACCGGGAACTGGAACGTCTGGAAAAGATCATGGAGCAGCTCCCTTCCCTGTTAAACCCCGGGGGAAGAATCTGCATCATCTCCTTTCATTCCCTGGAAGACCGTATTGTAAAGCATGGTATCAGGGCATTTGAAAACGGATGTACCTGCCCCAGGGATTTCCCCCAATGTACCTGCGGATTTACCCCCCTTCTGCGCTCCATCTCCAGAAAACCATTCCTTCCCAAGGCCACAGAAACTGCCAAGAACCCCATGGCACGCAGTGCCCGATTGCGGGTTGCTGAAAAAATTTAAGCGGTGATCAGAACCAATACAAAGGAAAATACCCCCCGGGAAAAACCGTCCACATTCCAGGGAAAATGGCTGATAATTATTGTTATTTTTATTTTTGAACTTCTGTTTTACACATGGATTCGGGTGGAAATAATCACCACGGGCAAAGAGATCTCAAGGGCACAAGGCCGGCAGAAAGAAAAAAGGGCATACCAATCAGAACTGATCGTGGAAAAAGAAAGACTGTCTTCACCGGAACGTATCATGACCATTGCCCGGGACAACCTGGACCTTCAGACACCGGCACCTGAACAGATTATTAATATGGATGCCATGCCATGACCCGGGAAATCTTTCAGAAAATATCCACACGGATACGCTTTATGGAGTTTTTATTCGGGGCCGCCATTTTACTCATTGCAGGCAGAGCAGTCATGCTGCAGTTGTTTGATACAGACCAACTCACCGGGCTTGCAGATAAAGATTTGATGACACAGGTTGATATACAGGGAAAGCGGGGAGATATTCTGGATCGAAACATGAAAAAACTCAGCACCAGCCTGGATGCCATATCCATTGCCGCAGCACCGGTGGACATTCTTGATCCCCGACAGGCTGCCCGTACACTGGCCCCCCTGCTGCAATTGGATGAGACCGTGCTGGCTGGAAAATTTTCTTCAGGAAAAAAATTTGTATGGCTGAAAAAAAAGCTCTCCACCGGTGAGGCAGATAAGATAACCGCTCTTAAAATCCGTGGCATTCTGCCACTTAAAGACACCATCCGATTTCACCCCAACCGGGAACTGGCAGCCCAGGTCATCGGAATCACCGGATGGGATGATCTGGGAAAAGAAGGGCTTGAGTTCAAGTTTGATTCACAGCTGAAAGGACGGACAGAAAGGATACGCATAAAAAAGAACGCCCTTAAAAAAATTGAAGAAAAAACCCGGGCATTGCGGGGGGAATCCCTGGTGCTCACCCTTGATAAAACCATCCAGTACATTGCAGAAATGGCTCTGAAAAAAGCCGTGATTGACAATGATGCCAAATCCGGCATGGCCATTGTCATGCAACCTGCCACAGGAGAGGTGCTTGCCATGGCCCATTTTCCTGTGTTCAATCCCAATATTTTTGGTGAATTTGACCAGAAAATATGGCGAAATCGAGCCGTAACCGATGCCTTTGAACCCGGCTCCACCCTGAAAATTTTCCTGGCAGCAGGTGCTCTGGACCAGGGAATAAGCTCTCCGGACACCCCTTTTTTCTGTGAAAACGGGGCCTTCAGAGTTAGAAACAAAATCATAAGGGACACCCACCCCTATGGCTGGCTCACCCTTGGACAGATCGTTCAGGTTTCCAGCAATATCGGCGTTACAAAAGTAGCCATGCAAATGGGCAGGGACAGACTGCACAAAACACTCACCCGTTTCGGGTTTGGTGAAAAAACAGGTATTGCCTGCCCCATTGAAACCCAGGGTTCCCTTATGCCCCCCGGGAAATGGATGCCCATGGACACCGCTGCCATTGCATTTGGCCAGGGCATTGCCGTATCGGCCATACAACTTGCCAGTGCTGTTTCCACAATTGCCAACAAAGGCATACGAATGAAACCCCGGCTGATCCGTGCTGAGCTTAAAGGGGATGGTTCCCTTAAAAAAAGATATTGCCCCACCCGTCTGGGCCGAGCTGTTTCAGAAACCGCCGCCCGGGATGTCACCCGGATGATGCGTTCGGTGGTACAAAAGGGGGGCACAGGCACCCGGGCCGACCTGCCCGGTTATGAGGTCTGTGGAAAAACCGGCACGGCCCAGAAGGCCAAACGATTTGAAAAAGGCTATTCCGACACCGCATACACCGCAGTATTTGTGGGATTTGCCCCCCGGAACGATCCACAGCTGACAGTGGTGGTCATTGTGGATGAACCCAGAAAACATCATTATGGTGGAGTGGTGGCGGCCCCGGCCTTTAAAACCATTCTGGAAAAAAGTTTTAATTATCTGAACATTGCCCCTGACATGAAACAGGTGCAATCCATGCCCCCTGGGGCTGGTGGAGCATAACCCGTGAGACTTTCTTATCTGACAAAAACCTGTACGCCCCTGTGGGAAAGAAATCTTTCCTCAGACCTGGAACCTGGCAACGACCCGGAAATTGTATCCATCCATTACCGGGCCCAAAACGTAACCCCCGGTGGACTTTTCATTGCCGTAAAAGGCCTTAAGGCCGATGGCCATGATTACATTGATCAGGCCATTGAAAACGGAGCCGTGGCCATTGTGGTGGAACGCCATGTTAAAACCCGGGTCCGCAGTATTACCGTCAAAAATACCCGACGGGCCATGTCTGCCATCAGTGCACGCTTTTACGGTAATCCTTCCGAACAACTCGTTCTGGTGGGCATTTCCGGCACCAACGGTAAAACCACCACCACCTGGATTGTGGAGCATATTCTAAAGGCCGCCGGGTTTGAAACCGGTGTTATCGGTACCATCAACTGGCGATACAAAGACCAGGTGGCAGATACCCCGGTGACCACCCCGGAATCCATGGATCTGCACCGCATGCTGGCCGTCATGGTGACGGCCGGGGTTACCCATGTGGTCATGGAAGTGTCCTCCCATGCCCTGGATCTGCACCGGGTCCGGGATTGCTTTTTTGACACCGCCATTTTTACAAACCTCACCCAGGATCACCTTGACTACCATAAAACCATGGGTGGCTACTGGGCCTGCAAGAAAAAATTGTACACCCGTCAGCTGACCAGGGGCAGCAAAAACGGCAGAGCCGTCATCAATATCGATGATCAAAGGGGGGCAGACCTTGCCAAAACCCTTTCACCCGCCCCCATCACCACCGGCACCAGAAACCATGCCAAGGTAAAGGCTGTGGATGTCATGGAGGATATTTCCGGCATCCGGGCAATGCTTGACGTGGGTGGGGTACAAACCCCTTTCTCCTCGGACCTCACCGGGGCATTTAATCTGGAAAACATTCTGTCAGCTGCCGGTGCCGCCCATGCCCTTGGGATAGATCCAAAGATTATCTGCCGGGGTATTGACGCCTGTAAAGGGGTTCCCGGACGTCTGGAACGCCTGGAGAATTCAGGCAACCGCTTCATCTTTGTGGACTATGCCCACACCCCGGATGCCCTGGAATCCATACTAAAGACATTAAAGCTGCGGGCCCCGGGCCGAATCATCGCCGTGTTCGGCTGTGGAGGAGATAGAGATAGATCCAAACGTCCCCTCATGGGAAACATTGCAGCCACATACAGTGATATTGCCCTGGTAACCTCAGACAATCCCAGAACGGAAGCCCCCGAGACCATCATCGAGGATATTCTGCAGGGGATGACATCTTCTCCCATTTCCGATGGAAAGGTAGCCTGGCTGTCCCGGTCGGAAACAGATCTATCCAATCCGCCTGCCATCCTGGTGGAGCCCGACCGGAAAAAAGCCCTTGAAACAGCGGTAAAACTGTCCCGTTCCGGGGATATCATCATTGCCGCCGGCAAGGGCCATGAAACCTATCAGGTGACGGCCCGGGGCACCATTGATTTCGATGACCGTCTCATACTCAAACAGGCCATAAAAGAGGCTGGCTGGGAAAGAGGAGAAAACCCATGAACGAGTTTCCTCCCATTGCCTGGCACACCGATCAGGTAATTGAGGCCCTTGACACCTCAGAAACACCCACATTACACCCCCGCATTTTTTCCGGTATCTCAACAGACTCCCGCACCATCACCGGGGAAGATCTTTTTGTGGCACTCCAGGGAGACACCTTTGATGGACACCAGTTTATTCTTCCACTTCTGGAACGGGGCATCAAGGGCTTTGTGGTGAAAACAGCCTTTTACAGCGCCCTTTCCCCCGCAGAAAAAGTCATGTTCTCCCTGCAGAATGCCTGCATTTTTTGCGTGAACAATCCCCTTGAGGCCCTGGGCAGACTCGGGGCTTTCCAGCGCCGGAGATCCAATGCAAAGCTTCTTGCCATCACCGGCTCCTGTGGTAAGACCTCCACCCGGGAAATGCTCACATCCATTTTAAGGCAGAAATACAAGGTACTTTCCACCCAGGGAAATCTGAACAACGAAATCGGCCTGCCCCTGACCCTGCTTAAATTATCCGCTGCCCACCAGTGGGCCGTGGTGGAAATGGGCATGAACCATGAAGGAGAACTCACACGGCTTGGCAACATGGCAAGCCCGAACATGGGAATCATCACCAATACCTTCAAGGCACACCTGGAAGGACTGGGAACGGTGAATGCCGTGGCCCGGGCAAAATCAGAACTCCTGCCCTGTATTCAGAAAAAAGGTCTGGCCATTCTCAATAAAAATGATGAACGATGCCACATCATGGCAGATGTGGCAAAAAAATATCCCATCAGTTGCTGTTTTTTCGGCACCACTGCTGACACCGACGTCTGGGTCCAGGATATCTGTTCAGACGCGGACACCCTTACCTTTACCCTGAAAACCACCATGGGTGACACCCCCGCCGATATACAAATCACCCTTCAGACCCCGGCACCGGTGATGGTGGAAAATGCCTTGGCCGCAGCTGCAGCGGCCTTGGGGGCAGGTATGGATCTCACCGACATCCGCCGTGGACTTGGGTCTTTCCAGCCGGTGAAGGGACGCATGGAAATTCTGGAAACCCAATACCTGAACAACGGTGGAAAGATAAAAATTATCAATGACACCTACAATGCCAACCCAGGCTCCATGGCAGCGGCCCTGAATATCCTGAAAGAGCAGTCCAGCCACAGCCCCACCGTTGCCGTGCTGGGGGACATGCTGGAACTGGGAGATCAGGCACCAATGCTGCATAGAGAAATTGGTGAACTTGCCGCAACAGTGGGTCTTTCCCATTTTTTCATCCACGGCAACATGGCTGAACATGTAATGGAAGGCGCATTGGCAAAGGGCTTTCCCCGGGAAAAGATTCTCACAGGAACCCATGGGACCCTGCTGGATGGACTTAAAAAAATTATCACCCCCGGCATGTGGATTCTTGTGAAGGGTTCCCGGGGAATGCACATGGAACACATTGTAACGGCACTGCAGCAGCGCCTTGGAGAAAAAGATTAATCATGCTCTACGACCTCTTGTATCCGCTCCACACGGATATTTCTTTTTTTAATATATTCAGGTACATCACCTTCAGAACCATTTATGGAGGTCTCACGGCATTCACCCTTTGTTTTGTGCTGGGACCATGGGCCATAAAGAAACTGTCACGACTGCAGATCGGTCAAATTATCCAGACAGATGGTCCCCAGACCCATCTGGAAAAGGAAGGTACCCCCACCATGGGCGGACTGCTCATCCTGTTTTCCATCACGATGTCAACCTTTTTATGGACACGGTTGTCCAACCATTATATCACCATCACCCTGTTAACTCTTTTATTGTTTGGCCTCATCGGGTTCATTGACGACTACCTCATGCAGGTAAAAAAAAGAAACATGGGCTTCACTGCCCGGGGAAAATTCACGTGCCAGATGGTGGCTGGCCTGGGAATCTCCTGGCTCATATATCAATGCCCTGATTTCACCACTGAACTGACCATCCCCTTTTTCAAAAGTCTCACTCCGGATCTTGGTATCTGGTATATTCCCTTTGCCACATTAATCATTGTGGGCACCTCCAACGCCGTCAATCTCACCGACGGGCTGGATGGTCTGGCCATTGGTCCCATCATCATTGCAGCGGTGGCGTACATGCTTTTTGCCTATGTGGCAGGCCACATTAAAATCGCCCAGTATCTCCAGGTGCAGCCCGTGGCCTCCTGCGGAGAACTGTCCATTGTATGCGGCATTCTTGCCGGGGCCGGTCTGGGTTTTTTATGGTTCAATGCCCATCCGGCCCAGGTCTTCATGGGGGATTCAGGATCCATTCCCCTGGGGGCCATCCTGGGAACCCTTGCTGTCATGACCAAACAGGAAATTCTACTTTTACTGGTGGGAGGACTCTTTGTCATTGAGGCGCTGTCGGTGATCATCCAGGTGGGTTATTTTAAAATGAGCCACGGCAAACGGGTATTTCGCATGGCACCCCTGCACCACCACTTTGAACTCAAGGGATGGCCCGAATCCAAGGTAATCGTGCGCTTCTGGATTATTGCAATCACCCTTGCCCTTGTCTCATTGAGCAGCCTTAAAATACGTTAGGACATACCCATGGCACACATAAAGACACCTTATATTCTCATCGTTGGTCTTGGCCGATCCGGCATGGCCATGGCCCGCTTCCTTAAAAAACAGGGGCACCATGTGGTGATCACAGACAGTGATGCCGACCAGGCAGAAAAGGGCCGGGAACTGGAAAGGACGGGTATTATCACAGAAATCGGTTTTCACGATGCCACCACCTTTGATGGGGCAGAAATGATCGTTGCAAGCCCGGGGGTTCCCCTTGATATGCCCCATCTTGCAAGGGCTGCAAAAAAAGGTATCCCCATCCGAGGGGAGCTTGATGTGGCCGCCGAACACATCAAAGCCCCCCTGGTGGCAGTGACGGGAACCAACGGTAAAACCACGGTGACCACCCTCATTGATCTTCTGCTCCGATGCAGTTTTCACCATGTGTTCACCGGTGGCAACATCGGCATTCCCCTGATACAGTACTTTGAACAGCCTGTTCCCGCCGGTGTGGGGGTGGTGGAGGTAAGCAGTTTTCAACTGGATACGGCCAGAGATTTCAAACCCCATGTGGCCCTTCTATTAAATATTTCCCCGGATCACATGGATCGTTACCCCGACCCGGAGGCCTATGCCGCATCTAAATGGCACATTTTTGCCCACCAGGATAAAAACGATGTGGCCATTCTTGGCAGTACCCTTGCCCCCTTCACCCGGCAGATTTCACAACTCAAGGCCAGGGTCTTTTTCATTTGCCCGTCCCACAAACCACCCCCGGCAAACGGTGCCCACATTGAAAAACACCACATGGTTTTTTACATGGACGGGCGGAAAATTCCAGGGGAACTGTGCATTGAAAAGATTTCTCTTAAAGGCCATCACAATCTTGAAAACATTGCGGCATCCGCCCTGGCAGCCCTTTGCATGGGAGTTTCCATGGCGGACATTGAACGAACAGTGTATCAATTCCCGGGGCTGCCCCATCGAATGGAATATGTCACAACCGTGGACGGGATCACCTACTATAACGATTCCAAGGCCACCAATCCCGATGCGGTGCTCAAGGCCGTGTCCTGCTTTGACAACCTGATCCTTATCATGGGGGGAAAGGAAAAGAACACGGACTTTTTCACACTGCAGGAAAGCATCAAATCCCGTGTAAAACATTTGATCCTCCTGGGGGATGCTGCAGACAAAATTCAACACACCATGGCGGGGTTGTGTAACATATCCCGGGTGGACAGCATGAAAGCTGGGGTAAAAAAAGCCCAGCTCCTGGCCAGAAAAGGAGATATCGTTATGCTCTCTCCGGCCTGTGCCAGTTTTGACATGTATAAAAGCTATGGCCACAGGGGAGATGATTTTAAAGATCAGGTCAAACAATTGAAAAAAATATGAACAAAAAAATTGAAATCACCGCACCATTTTCCCAGGAACCGTCCATACTGGTACCGGTGCTGATCATTGCAGGCCTTGGCATTGCCATGGTTTACAGTGCCAGTGCAAACATTGGTCTGGAAAACCATGGCACCCCTGCACACTATGCCGGTCGTCAATTACTTTTTTTCACCCTGGGGCTTGGGGTCATGTACCTCGGGGCCTGGTTCCCCCATCAGTATCTTCAAAAACTTACCTATCCGCTGCTGGTACTGGCAGTAATTCTCATGCTGGGGGTCCTGACCCCACTGGGTGCCGATGCCGGTGGTGCCAGTCGCTGGCTCAAGATAAAGGGTATTACCTTTCAACCCTCGGAACCGGCCCGGCTGAGTCTGGTGCTCTACCTGGCATATTCCCTGGCTGCAAAGGCCACAAAACAGGAACAGATCCGTTCTTTTTTCATCGGTTTTCTCCCCCATGCCATGGTCATGGGAGTTTTGATACTGCTGCTGTTGATGCAAAAAGACATGGGCTCCATTGTCATCATTGGCTTTATCACCTGGTCCATGATGTTCATTGCCGGTGTTCCCCTTCTTCATCTTACCTGCATTGTACCCCCGGCCATTCCCTTTATCTATTTCTTTGTTTACCTGGTTGAATATCGAATGGAAAGAATCATGACCTTTATTCATCCCTGGCAGGACCCCCTGAGGGCCGGATACCAGCTGACCCACTCCCTTAAAGCCTTTGCATCCGGAGGGGTGTTTGGCAAGGGCATCGGCCTTGGCTTCCAGACCGCCCATTACCTGCCCAAACCCCACACGGATTTTATTTTTTCAGTCATCGGTGAGGAACTCGGTCTTGTGGGGGTATTGACCATTCTTGTACTCTACAGTCTGATTTTAAAGCGGGGGGCCACCATTGCCCGATCCGCAAGCACACTGTTTGGCAGCCTCCTGGCTGCAGGCATCACCATTCATCTGGGTCTTCAGGTGATTATCAATGCCGGAGTAACCCTGGGAATGCTGCCCACCAAGGGCCTGACTCTGCCTTTTATCAGTTATGGCGGGACCTCTCTTGTGATGAGCATGGCCGCCATGGGCATTTTAATGAACATCGGCCGAACAGGAACGGAGAACTCCCGGAAAAGAAACCCTGGGTCCGGTACCAGTCCGGAACCATCATCCACGTCTTCATTTCAAAGGAGTACCATTGGCCAGACCCGTTAAAATAATCATTGCCGGTGGAAAAACCGGTGGACATCTTTTCCCGGGCATTGCCGTGGCACAGGCCCTTAAAGATCAGGTTCACAACGTCCAGATTCTCTTTGTGGGGACAGGTACACCCTTCGAGGAACAGACCCTTTCAACCTATGGATTTACCCATGCCGTCATTGCTGCCAGAGGCATTAAGGGCAAGGGAATCCGGGACAAACTCTCTGCACTGGCCCGAATTCCCTGGAGTGTTTTTCAGGCAGGCCAGATACTTTTCAAATTTAAACCCGACCTGGTACTGGGAGTGGGGGGCTACTCTTCAGGACCGGTACTCATGGCGGCCAGATTCATGGGAATTTTAACGGCCATTCAGGAACAAAACGCCATGCCCGGCATTACCAATCGAATATTATCACGAATGGTTCACAAAATTTTCATCTCCTTTAGAGAGACAAAAACGCTTTCCACAAGACCCCATACAGTTCACACCGGTAATCCCATCCGGAAAACCAGCCCCCTGCCAGAAATACCTGCCCCGGGGAACTCTCCTTTTCCCGGGGACAAATTTATCCTGCTGATCACCGGTGGCAGCCAGGGTGCATCAAGCATCAACAAGGCCGTTTCAGATGCAGTGGCTCTGCTGAAAAACAGGTCCCTTTACACCATCATTCACCAGACGGGCAAAGCCGACCAGGAGCAGGTGGCTGCAAAGTACCAGGCCATGGGGGTGGATGCCACGGCCCGGGCCTTTTTCCATGACATGCCCGAACTTCAAAAAAAGGCAGATCTCATCATCTGCAGGGCTGGAGCCGGGACCCTGTCTGAAATAACCGCCCTTGGAAAACCGGCCGTTCTGGTGCCCTACCCCCATGCGGCGGATGATCACCAGAGATACAACGCCATGGCCCTTGAAAACAGGGGGGGAGCCATCATGATTGCCGACACGGATCTCACCGGGTCACGTCTTGCAGCCTTAATTGAAAAGCTAAAGGAAAATCCAGAACAGCGAAAACAAATGGCCCGGGCGGCAAAAAATTTCGGCATGCCACTTGCCCGGGACACTGTGGCCCGGGAAATTATTCATCTTATTTCAAAAAACAGGTAATATTCATGTACCAGAAAAATTATCATATTCATTTTGTGGGCATCGGAGGCATCGGCATGAGCGGCATTGCCGAACTGCTCCTGGGGCTGGGGTACCTGGTGTCCGGCTCCGATGTAAAGGCCTCTGACATCACCCGGCGGCTGCAGACTCTAGGCGCCACCACGTATACAGGACATAAAAAAGAACAGATCCAGGGAGCCAGTGTCATTGTCACCTCCACGGCCATTGCCAAAGATAATCCCGAAGTTACGGCGGCCCGGGAACAGGGGATTCCCATCATTCCCCGGGCAGAAATGCTGGCAGAACTCATGCGCATCAAATATGCCATTGCCATATCCGGTGCCCACGGCAAAACCTCCACCACATCCATGGTGGCCCATATTCTGAATCGGGCAGGCCTTGACCCCACGGTGGTCATCGGTGGCCTGTTAAAACATCTCAACACCAATGCCCTGCAGGGCAAGGGAGATTACATCGTTGCCGAGGCAGACGAAAGTGACGGCTCTTTTCTTAAATACACCCCGGCCATTGCAGCGGTGACCAACATTGATCTTGAACATCTGGACTTTTACACGGGCATTGAAGACATCAAGGCAACATTCAAGCAGTTCATCAATTCAGTTCCCTTTTACGGCCTGGCCGTTCTGTGCCTGGACAACGAGCATATCCAGGACATGCTGCCAGACATTAAGGTAAGATACACCACCTTCGGTCTGACGGCCCAGGCGGATCTCAAGGCCATGGACATTGAATTTAAAGGTATTCGCTCCTTTTTCCAGGTGGTACACCGGGGCACTTCCCTTGGCCGCATCCAGCTCAATTTATCCGGCAGACACAATATTTCCAATGCCCTTGCAGCCATTGCCATTGCCCTGGAACTCAACATTGACTTTCCCACCATCAAAACCGCCCTGGAGGACATTGAGGGCGTAAAACGACGTCTGGAAATAAAAGGGGAAATAAATGATATTCTGGTGATGGACGACTATGGTCATCATCCCACGGAAATTAAGGCCACCCTGAAGGCCATCCGGGAAAGCCGACCCCACAGGCGCCTGGTGGTGATTTTTCAGCCCCACCGCTACTCCAGAACAAAGGCCCTGTTTGATGCCTTTACCCGGGCCTTTTATCAGTCAGACCTCTTGATTGTTCTTCCCATATACGCCGCCAGTGAAACGCCCATTAAAGATGTTGATTCCCAGACCCTGTGCCGGGGCATCAAGGCCCACGGGCATAAAGATGTCCATTGCACCCCAAATGTTGACACGTGCCTTTCCATGCTCATGGAAACGGTGAAACCCAATGATCTGGTTCTCACCCTGGGGGCCGGTGATGTGTACCGGCTGGGGGAAACTTTTATTCATCAACTGGAGGAACGATAACACGTGCTTTGCACCCCAGATACCACTTCCCCACGGCAATGCCCCCCCGTCGGTCATATACACAAGCCGACCCCAGGCAGATCTGTCATGCCCCATGGTGCATGTATGCTGCTGACACAAGCCTGCCTTGAATCACTTGGTATCCGCCGCAATGAACCCATGAAAAAGCACACCTCTTTCAAGGTGGGGGGACCGGCAGACCTATTTGCCAGGCCAGCTTCCCTTGACCAACTTGAAAAAATACTGTGCCTTGCCGCCGAATATGATCTTCCCATCACCCTCATGGGCAGCGGCACCAACCTGCTGGTAAAAGACAGGGGAATCAGGGGCCTTGTTATCTCCATGACGGCCCTGAAATATCCCACAGTGATCACCCCGGTGGAACAGGATAAATACCGGGTCCGGGTGGGTGCCGGTACCATCCTTGCCAGCCTGTACAGAGAAACCATGAACCATGGCATCTGTGGCATGGAATTTGCTGCCGGTATCCCGGGAACCGTGGGTGGCGCTGTCATGATGAATGCCGGAACCAACGAAGGAACCATGTCTCATGTGGTGGAATCCATTGATTTCATGCTTCCCCTTAAAGGCACCGTCACCCTTGATGCATCGGCACTGCATTTTTCCCACAGAAATCTTTCTTTTAATCTGAATTTCCCGCAAAAATATCAACCTGTGCTTGTGAGTGTCACCCTGATAATGAGCCCCAATGATAAAATACAAATTCAGACCCGATGGGGAAATTTATTGGAAAAACGACGAAAGAACCAACCTGCCCACGGTGCCTGCGCAGGCTGTTTTTTTAAAAACCCCCCCCGGGGAGACTCCGCCGGAGCACTTATTGACCAGGCCGGGCTTAAAGGATTTCGGGTGGGAGACGCCATGGTATCTGAAAAACATGCCAACTTTATACTCAATGCAGGCCAGGCCACGGCCCGGGATATTCTAACCCTGAAACAGATCATTGAAGAGAAAGTACACAATCGTTTTGGTGTTCTACTGGAAAACGAGGTGAAAATTGAAGGTGAATAAAAGGATAAAAAAATCAGCGAAATCTTCCACTGGCATAACATCCATACTGCCGGCATTTGAGTTCATGGAAACCATTGATCTGGCCATCAGATTTATCTTCACCATTGTGGCCATCATGCTCACAGCCCTGTTTTTTATTTTTATCTACGATTATGCCACCCAGAGCACTTATTTTACCATTACAAAGATTTCCATACATGGATTAAATCGGCTGACAGAAAATCAAGCCCTGGCCCAGGCACAATTGCATCCCGGTGATAACCTTCTAAATATCAATACCTTCAAGATAAAAAAAAGACTGGTGGCCCACCCATGGATACTATCGGCCAGAATAACCCGGAAACTGCCCCATGGCCTTGAAATTTCAATCCAGGAAGAAATTCCCCTGGCCCGGGTGGATATGGGTAAACCGCCATCACTGATCATTAATACAGAGGGAATTGCATTTACCCCATACGACCCGGAAAAATTCTCCATGGACATGGAACTACCAGTTATAAAGGGGCTTACCCTTGAAAAAAAACAGGTGTTTTTGGCTTTTACGGTAATCTTTACCAAGATGTCCTTGGCCTGCTCACCGATGATTTCGGTGTCCCCATCACTGCCATCACCGCAGACAGCGCCACAGGCCTTGCCGTTGAAACACATTTTCCATCCCAGGCAGACCATGAACAGTACGCTTCCAGCCCCATTACCCTGAAACTGGGCTTTTCACAATTCAAGCTCAAATTTAATACAGCAGGAGAAATATTTCATTATCTTGAGCAACAGGGTAAACCGGAAACCATCACCACCATGGACCTGTTCAACCCGGAGAGGGTCATTGTCACCCCGGGAAGACATGCCCCGGGCACAGACATAACAGGAGGAGCTTAAATTGCAGGAAAAAGAAAAAATCATCGTCGGCCTGGACATCGGCACCACCAAGGTATGTGCCGTTGTGGGGGAAATGGTCGGTCGTGACATTAACATCATCGGCATGGGCAAAAGCCCCTCAACCGGCATGAGAAAAGGCGCAGTTGTCAATATTGAGTCCACCGTGGAAGCCATCCGCCATGCCGTTGATGAAGCCGCCATTATGGCGGAATGTGATATAAACCATGTATATGTGGGGATTGCCGGGGGACATATTAAAGGATTTAACAGCCATGGCATCACCGCCATAAAAGGCCAGGAAATTACCCAGGGAGATCTGGATCGGGTGATTGAAGCGGCCAGTGGTATTGCCGCAAAGCCAGACAGGAAAACCCTCCATGTAATTCCCCAGGAATTCATCGTGGATGAACAGGAGGCCATTCAAAACCCCCTGGGCATGACCGGGGTCCGCCTGGAGGCAAAAATTCACATTGTCACCGGTGCCATGTCATCTGTGGACAACATTATAAAATGCTGTAACAAGGCAGGGCTTAGCGTTTGTGACATTGTGCTGGAATCCATGGCTTCCGGTGAAGCCGTACTCACCCCGGAGGAAAAAGAGCTGGGCTGCACCCTGGTGGATATCGGGGGGGGGACCACCAATCTGGCCATATTCAAAGGCAATAATATCAAATTCACCTTTGAACTTCCCCTGGGGGGACAGACCATCACCAATGATATCTCCATCGGGTTAAGAACTCCATCCAACGAGGCGGAACACATAAAACTGACCCACGGCACCTGCCTTCGTGAGCATATCAAAAAAGGAGAACAGATTGATGTCTCGGGAATGGGGGGACGGGAACCCAAAAAACTTTCCCGGGATATTCTGGTGGATATCATTGAACCCCGGGTAGAGGAGATGGCCACGATTTTAAAAAATGAAATTCACAGCAACGGGCTTGAAAATGCCTTTCCATCGGGGATTGTGCTCACCGGAGGTACAGCCCTTTTAGATGGCATTGACGACATCATTGAATCTGTGTTCAACGTACCGGTGCGCATGGGAACACCATATAACATCGGCGGGCTTAAAGAGGTGGTGAACAACCCGGGTTTCGCCACGGGGGTGGGCCTGGTTATTTATGGCAGCAAAAAAAGTAGAGAACGTGATCCGGGAAAGGGTAAGAAAACCGGCTTGTCCGGATTCATGGCAAGGCTGGCACAGTGGTTCAGGGATATTATTTAATAAGTGTCAACGGCTTTTAATGGAATGGACAACACAATACTCAAAAATGGATATAAGGATTCATTACCCACGCCGAATGATCCTTTGGGGTACGGCGTGACACACGCGTATAAATCGAACAGGGGGAATTATGAGTTTTTCTTTTGTGCAAACAAACGATCAGGCAAACATTAAAGTCATAGGTATCGGTGGTGCCGGTGGGAACGCCGTAAATAACATGATTGAATGCAATCTCTCGGGGGTGCAGTTCATTGTTGCCAACACCGATGTACAGGCGTTGAATATATCCAAGGCAGACCATAGAATCCAGCTGGGCGTGGAACTGACCAAAGGCCTGGGAGCCGGTGCCAATCCCCAGAAGGGAAAAGAGGCGGCCCTGGAAAATGTGGATGAAATCAGAGAGGCCCTCCAGGGCAGTGACCTGGTGTTTATAACCGCAGGCCTGGGCGGGGGTACCGGTACGGGTGCCGCTCCGGTGGTGGCAGAAATATGTAAGGATCTTGGCATATTAACCGTGGCCGTAGTATCAAAGCCCTTTGCCTTTGAAGGTAAATCCAGAATCCAGAAAGCAGCGGCTGGCCTTGAAGAATTAAGGGGAATCACCGACACCCTCATCACCATCCCAAATGATCGGCTCCGGGGACTTGCGGCCAAGGGAGAACGCATGGTGGACATGCTGATCAAGGCAGATGAGGTTCTCAATCACTCGGTGAAGGGCATCACAGATCTGATCATGGTACCAGGACTTCTCAATCTTGATTTTTCCGATGTCATGACCATCATGGAAAAATCAGGAATGGCATTGATGGGCATTGGCATTGCTTCCGGGGAAAACCGGGCCATTGAGGCCGCAGAACGCGCCATCTCACATCCTCTGCTGGAAGATATTTCCATATCCGGTGCCCGGGGAGTCCTTTTCAATATCGCATCCACCAGTGATATCACCATGGAAGAAACCATCGCCGCATCGGAACGCATCCATGATGAGGTCGGTGATGATGCAGAGATCATTTGGGGTCAGAGCCTTGATGAAAGCCTGGGAGATGAAATCAGAATCACCGTCATTGCCACCGGCATCGGTGAAGAAAACACCCCCCCTGTATCCAAGATAAGCCCACTTCGCAGTGCAACAGATCAGGTGAAAAAAATGACCACCCGCTCCACCGCCATTGTCCGGGGAACCGTACGCCCTGTCAACGAAGAAGATGAAAACAAAGAGTGGCAGGATGATGTAAGCCCGGTCATTGTACACCACAAAAAAGTATCCAATGACGATGGACGAAATCACCATGCAAATGCAAGCCCTTCATCCGCATATCCGGGGTTTGACATTGACCCGAATAACCTTGACATCCCCACGTTTCTTAGAAAACCACGGGACTGATGGCTTACGGTCGTAAAAAGGGGGCTCCCGCCAGGGTCCCCATTGAAAAAGGACAGGTTGTCAGGGGCGCAACCGGCGGAATCAAAGTAGCCCTAGTGTACCCCAACACCTACCGGGCCGGTATGTCAAGCCTGGGTTTCCAGAAGGTATTTCAAATTTTCAATGCCATGGACGGCATGGTCTGTGAACGGGTTTTTCTGTCAGAAACATCCTCCCCGGCCCACAGTTATGAAACAGGACGAGAACTGGGCACCTTTGACATCATTGCCTTTTCCATCTCCTTTGAAAATGACTATGCTAATCTGGTCACCCTCCTTGACACCGCTGGCATACCGCCCCGGCAGAACCAACGCAATGAACGCCATCCCCTAGTGATGGCCGGGGGTGTGGCCTGTTTTCTTAATCCAGAACCCCTGGCCCCTTTCATGGACTGTTTCCTGCTGGGGGAAATCGAAAACACACTGCACCCTTTCTTAAATGAGATTCAAGCCTTTCCCTTAAAGCAGCACCTTACCCCTGAACTGGCGTTAAAAATCCCCGGTCTCTATATCCCGTCCCTGTACACCCCTGTTTATAAAAACAATGTCTTTACCGGTCATGAAAAACGTCACCCGCTTGCCCCGGATACCATCAAGGTGGAACACCTTGCCCATCTGGAAAACCACCAGACCGTCACCGGTATCATTTCATCGGACACGGCATTTAAAAACACCTGCCTCATTGAAACCGGCAGGGGATGCCACCATGGATGCCGCTTCTGCAGCGCCGGATTTATTTATAGACCCCCAAGAAATTATCCAAAGGCAGTTATCACAGACGCCATGGACCAGGCAAGCACCCTGACAAACCGCATCGGACTTGTCAGTGCTGCGGTATCCGATCATCCAAAAATCAATGACATCTGTAGCTGGGGCATTGACAAATCACTGCATATCTCCTTTAGTTCCCTTCGCCTGGATGCCCTGACCCCGCAACTGGTTGAAACCCTTGCCGCCTCCGGGGTGAAAACAGCCACCATTGCCCCGGAAGCGGGCACCCAGCGTATGCGAAACATCATCAATAAGAAGATTACGCGGTCCCAGATTCTGTCTGCCGTGGAAACCCTTGTCCATGGGGGTATTTTCAATCTGAAACTTTATTTCATGATAGGCCTTCCCTTTGAAACCGATGAAGATGTGGAGGGCATTATCTCTCTTACCCTTGACATCCGGGAAATTTTTCTTGCCCAGAGTAAGAAAAAAAAAAAGATCGGGACCATCACACTGAGCGTCAACCCCTTTGTACCAAAACCTGCCACCCCTTTTCAATGGTTGCCCATGGCCCCTTCTGCGGTACTGAAACGCCGGAGTGCTCACCTTAAAAATTCACTTAAAAAAATTCCCAACATGAAGATCAACTGTGAATCACATCGCATGGCCAGGGTTAACGGGCTGCTTGCCCGGGGAGATCAGCGGGTGGCAGACATCATTGAAACCGCAGCCCGGAAAAGCTGGTCAAAGGCAGTGAACAAAAAAGATCTGGCAACATTTCTTTACAGAGAAATGCAAACGGATGATCCCCTCGCCTGGGATATTCTGGACAGTGGCATCAAAAAAAGCTTTCTGGTAAGGGAATTAAAGCGTGCCCAAAATGGAAAAATCACCCCGGACTGCCCCATGATACCCTGTGATCAATGCGGCATCTGCCGTTAATTTTTTTTAGGCTTGGTCATAAGATGGGCCAATTTTCACAATTGTTAGATCAACGGTGTGCCCCATGTTGTGACAAGCCTGTTTTTTTACTTTTCGTGATGGCAGGTGTTTACTGCCACGTATGTTTTTTTATATGAAAAAGAAGGTGCTGGATTTTGGGGACTGGGTGCCTCCAGCGACTGCTTTTTCAATATTCGTTGTGTCCGCTAGGACATATGGGTTTTATATGAAAATGCTGACAGCAGAGCCCCCGGCGGACCATCGGACCGGCCCATTCGGAGCTAAAGGCGATCAGCCCATTTGCCCTGCCGGTCGTTAAAAAACGCAGGCTGTTTGAGGACAAACATGCCCGCAGTTCCTGCGCTTCAGGCCGGCATGGCAAATGGGCCGCCGACGGTCCGGGGACGGTATAACGCCATTTGGCTCCGCGTCTACGACCCATTGTTCGTTGTGTCCGCCAGGACATGGCTGTTATAATATGGAGGTAATCATGTATCTTGTCACAGCCGCTGAAATGCGGGAGATGGACAGAAAAACCATTGAAAATTTCGGCCTGCCCGGCCAGGTACTCATGGAAAATGCAGGAAGAAAAGCCATTGATATGTTCATGGCAAATTTTCCGAAGATACATTCAAAAAGAATATGCATCATTGCCGGACGTGGAAACAACGGCGGAGACGCCCTTGTCATGGCAAGGTATCTGTTGAACAAGGCAAAGGCGGTCAACACATTTGTGTGCACAGCCAGGGACAAGCTCAAAGGCGATGCACTGACCAATCTTATCCTTCTGGAAACCCTGTACAGGGAAAGGGGGGGGGAGCATCTGTTTTTTATTCCGGATGCAGAGGCCTTTGAAAGGTTCCGTTCTTCCATCCACCATCATGATCTTTTTGTGGACGGATTGCTTGGCACTGGACTCAATACCACGGTGAGGGGCTTTTTCAAAGAGGTCATCACCACCGTCAACAAAACCGGCCGCCCCGTCTTCAGTCTGGATATTCCATCGGGGCTGGATGCGGACACCGGCATGCCCCTTGGCACCTGCATCAAGGCCCAGGCCACGGCGACCTTTGGTTTTGCCAAGGCAGGACATTTTCTGGGGAACGCAAGGGCCTTCACCGGGCACCTGGAAGTCATGGACATCGGCATTCCCGATTATATTGCGGCATCAAGCCCCCCCCGACTGCAGGTTCTCCAGCCATCAAACATTGCCCCCCTGTTTCCCCCCAGAGACATCCATGGGCACAAGGGCATATGGGGACATTTACTCATCATTGCAGGGTCCCGGGGAAAATCCGGTGCCGCCATCCTGGCAGCCAATGCCGCCGTGGCCGCCGGTACCGGCCTTGTAACCCTTGCAGTACCTGATGCCATCAATGACACGGTGGAAACCGGCACCATTGAGGCCATGACAGCCCCCCTGTCCGATGGGGGAAAGGGATATCTCACATATACGACCCTTGATACCATACAGGACCTGGCCCGGAACAAATCAGCCCTGGCCCTGGGTCCTGGTCTGGGAACCCATGAAGATACCCGAAAACTGGTGACTGCCCTTGTTGAAAAAACCGACTTGCCTCTGATCCTGGATGCCGATGCCCTCAACTGCATTGCCCCTGCCCCATCCATTCTCAAAAAAAGGAAAGCACCCACCATCTTAACCCCCCACCCCGGGGAAATGGCAAGACTGACCGGCCGATCGGTGCAGGAAATCCAGGCGAACAGATTGGGCGCTGCCCGGGAATTTGCCGCAGCATGCCAGGTGATCCTGGTGCTCAAGGGTGCAGGCACCATAACTGCCCTGCCCGATGGGAACGCCTTTTTCTGCCCCACCGGCAATCCAGGCATGGCCTCGGGGGGCATGGGAGATGTCCTCACAGGTATTATTGCAGGACTTGTGGCCCAGGGGCTTTGTCCGGCAGATGCGGCCCGGGCCGGAACCTTTCTGCATGGGGCATGCGGTGATATAATGGCCAGAAAAAAAGGCCCCTGGGGGATTCCTGCCTCAAAGATCATAAATGTACTGCCTGAAATTTTTTTAAAAATTACCCAGTTGAATGGCAAAACGCCCGAGCCCGTTGATCCACCAAATGTGACGGATACCCATGCTGTGACCAGGCCCCAATAACGCACACCTGAAGCAATCAACATTGACTGACAGCCCACACAGGTGGGCCACACCCATATGGAATCTCTAAAAATCATGACCGTTCATCTGTATTGCACCTCCCACGACCAGACCCAGGCCGTGGGGGAAAAACTTGGCAGACACATCACCTCCCGCATGGTCATTTCCCTGCATGGTGATCTGGGTGCAGGAAAAACCACCTTTGTCCAGGGACTGGCAAAGGGCCTTGGTGTGCCGGACACCTATTATGTCACCAGTCCCACCTACACCATCATCAACGAATACCCCGGCCGGCTCCCCCTTTTTCACATGGATCTGTATCGTCTGGGAGAGGTGGATGAACTGGAATACCTGGGATTTGACGACATCATGGCCTCCCCGGGGGTCATCATTGTGGAATGGCCGGACATTCTGGGAGAACATATGGTCTCCTTTGATCTGGCAATCCACATCACCACGGACATCGACTTTAACCGCAAAATAATTATCAAACCATCTGGACTTGAGGGAACAAATCTGTTAAGGGACTTCTCATTATAAAAAAGCCCATTACAAAACATACCAGGAGCAGTTATGGCATTGAAGGTACAAAAATTCGGAGGGACTTCGGTTGCCGATATTGAAAGAATAAAAAATGTTGCAGACAGGGTGATAAAGACCCATAACAAGGGCGACCAGGTGGTGGTGGTTCTGTCTGCCATGGCCGGAGTCACAGACGGTCTCATTGCCCTGGCCCATCAGGCCTCAGAAACACCGGACACCCGAGAACTGGATGTCCTGCTGGCCACAGGCGAGCAGACCACGGCAGCACTTCTGGCCATGATGCTCAATCACAGGGGATACACCGCCAAATCCCTTCTGGGATTCCAGGCTGGAATTTTAACAGACATGACATCTGGCAAGGCCCGCATACTTGATATTGACGGGGGCCGCATCAAAGCACTCCTGAATCAGGGACATATTGTTGTGGTGGCTGGATTCCAGGGCCGGGATACGGCAGGAGACATCACCACACTTGGCCGGGGGGGGTCCGACACCTCTGCCGTTGCCATTGCCTCGGCCATCAAGGCCGACGTATGTGAAATTTATACAGATGTGGACGGTGTCTACACCACAGATCCCAGAATCTGCAACAAAGCCAGAAAAATAAACAGAATATCCTATGAAGAGATGCTGGAGATGGCCATACTTGGTGCCAAGGTCCTGCAGATCCGTTCTGTGGAATTTGCCAAGAAATTTAATGTCCCCGTGCATGTCAGGTCATCATTCAATGAAGAGGAGGGAACCATGGTGGTTAATGAAAGTGCAGACATGGAAAGCGTGGTGGTATCCGGCATCACCTGTGATAAAAATGAAGCCAGAATCACCCTTAAAAAAGTACCGGATCAACCGGGAATTTCCGCCCGGGTATTTGGTCTGCTGGCAGATGCCGAGATCATGGTGGATATGATCATCCAGAACACCCGTTCCGGCGGTGAAACAGATCTGACATTCACCGTCACCAAGGATGATTTTAAAAAGGCCAAGGAGCTGTCAGAACAAGCTGCCAGGGAAGTCAATGCCAAGGAGGTACTCACCGCCGATCACATTGCCAAGGTATCTGTCATCGGTCTTGGCATGAAAAGCAACTCCGGTGTGGCCGCCACAATGTTTAAGGCCCTGGCTGCAGAAAACATAAACATTCGACTCATCAGCACCTCAGAAATTAGAATATCCTGCGTCATTGAAGAAAAATATGCAGAACTTGCCGTGCGGGTTCTTCACACGGCATTTGGTCTGGATCAGGAGGTTGCCAACTGATCATCCGGTATATTATTTTGAAAGAGTTGACATTATTCAGGCCATTTCCGGAAAGGAACATACCAGGATACGCAATCTGGTACATTCTTTGACGAAAATGTCCTGAAGATGTTGGCAGGTCTGTACCATCCCCTGCATTGTTTTTTTGGGTATCCAGCGCATTCCAGCGGCCGGTGATAATTTCTCCGACCCAGTGGTCCACCGAATATTTACCCCGCCCGGAATATCATCCCAGGGCCAGATCAATCTCCTCACCAATACGTCGGGCTGCATCCCGGGGGTCTGCTGCCGTTCGGATGGGACGTCCCACCACGATGAGATCTGCACCAGCCCCAACGGCCATGGCCGGGGTGGTAACCCGTGCCTGATCGTCATTTTCCAGGACAGTCCATCCGGGACGAATCCCCGGAGTCACCACCAGAAACGATGTTCCCAGCACTTCCTTGACAGTGGCCACTTCATGCCCGGAACACACCACCCCGGCACACCCTGCTTCATGGGCCATTTCAGCCCTTTTTAACACCAGCTTTCCAGGATTTTCAACATACTTTCTTTCATAACCTGCAGCCTCAATGGTAGCGGCATCATTGTCGGTGAGAAGGGTTACCCCAAGTACCCGGGTTTTACCATGACTTGCGGCCACAGCCCGTTCCAGCATTTTACGGCTGGAGGCACAATGCACCGTTACCAGATCCACTCCCATGCCCGCCACCTGTTCCATGGCCCGCCCCACGGTCTCTGAAATATCATGAAGTTTAAGATCCAGAAAAATCCCCGCATTGCTGCTTTCCCTGACCATTTTAACCACTGCGGGTCCCTCTTTGATAAAAAGCTCCAATCCCACCTTGAACATGCCCACCAGCCCTTCCAATTGCCGGACCTGGAACCGGGCTTCAGAAAGACAGGGGACATCAAGGGGATAAACTATATACGCTGTACCTTTTTTTTTCATGCTTACTCCAGCCCAACCGCTTGAATTTAAGGTTGAAACAAATTGAGAATTAATGCTATTTAGTGTGAACAACAGAGGATCAACAAATATGAATTTACTGACAAATACCATATGATAAGGAAAATGGCAAAACGGGTTCTACCACATGTAAATATCCCGATTTAAACAAACCACATTCCCATAATACTTAACTTTGGGCACCACCAGTTCTTTGAGCAGGCATGCCCCCAATACCGGAGTACCATGGTCAGCAAAGAAAAACATCAGATTTTAAAACAGCTTCCCGGGGTGGATCACCTCATGGACCTTGCCATCAAAGATCAACGATTCCAGGAGATACCGGTATCTGCCATCAAAACTGCCACCAGAACAGTTCTTGAACAGACCCGGAAAGCCATTTTATCAAACAAAGCCGATGGCTGCCACCCGGAATACCTCCTGACAGAAATGGCGGCATTATGTGTGGCCATGGTTGCCCCCCGACTGGTACCTGTAATCAATGCCACCGGGGTGGTGCTGCATACCAATCTTGGCAGATCCCTGCTTGCCCCGGAGGCCCTTGACAACATCACCACCATTGCCGGTGGATATTCCAACCTGGAATTCAACATTGAGACGGGCAAAAGAGGCCTTCGCTATGATGCCGTAGAACAGTTGATCTGCGAACTCACCGGGTCCCAGGCCGCCATTGCGGTGAACAATAACGCAGGGGCGGTGCTGCTGTGCCTGGATACACTGGCAAGGGGAAAGGAAGTGATTGTTTCCAGAGGAGAGCTGGTGGAAATCGGCGGCTCTTTCAGGATACCCGATGTCATGACCAAAGGCGGCTGCATCTTGAAAGAGGTGGGAACCACCAACCGGACCCATTTAAGAGACTATGACAATGCCATCAGCCAGGACACCGGACTGTTGATGAAAGTACACACCAGCAATTACCGCATCCAGGGATTCACCGCATCCGTTACACTTTCCGATCTGGTGACCCTGGGCCGGAAAAACAACCTTCCGGTAATGGAGGATCTTGGCAGTGGTTCTCTCATTGATCTGTCCCGGTTTGGCCTGGCAAAGGAACCCACCGTGGCCCAGGCAGTGGCGGCAGGGGCAGACATTGTCACCTTCAGCGGGGATAAGCTGCTGGGGGGTCCCCAGGCTGGGATTATTGTTGGAAGCCGCCAGGCCCTGGAAAAAATAAAGGCCAATCCCCTGACCCGGGCTCTTCGCATGGACAAACTGACCCTGGCTGCCCTGGAGGCAACCCTGGCCCTTTACCGGGATGAAAGAAAAGCTCTGGCCCGAATACCCATACTCAGAATGCTGACCCTTTCCTTTGAGGATATTGCCGAAAAGGCGGCAGATATGATCGACAGTTTAAAGCAAAAGCTGGGAACCCATGCCCGGGTGACGGCGGCAGATCTGTCATCTCGCACCGGGGGCGGGGCGTTTCCTGAACTCAAATTACCCAGCCGCTGCGTCACCATCTCCAGCCCTGACATGTCTGCAGCCCGCCTGGAAAAAGCCATGAGAAGCCATAACCCTGCCATCATTGGCAGAATTGACAATGAACGCTTTGTCATGGATCCCCGAACCCTGCAGCCGGGAGATGATGAGATCATAGCTGCTGCCCTGCAAAACATTCTTTGCAAAGAACACTCATGATAGAAGAAGACAGACTCCACATTGCAGAACAGTTTCTGGCATCCAGGGAAATTGCGACACCCTGGCACAAAGGGCTTACCCCTCCCCGGGAATATGTGTCGGACATGCTCATCAAGGGCAATTATAAAATCGAAGCCTTCTGCCTGAAACTCAACCGCTTCCAGGATCCTGGCGCATCATTACTTTGTATGGTCATGCGATTAACAGCCCCGGACCCAGGAACTGAAAATTTCAGGGACCGGCCTGAACAAAATGAAAAAATATCCAGCATCATCACCACCCATTCCGGTATCATGGCATGGCTGAGTCCCTGCGTACTGGCCATGGCCCTTCCCATGTCCCCTGGTAATTTACCCCACGATTTGACATCTGATATCAAAAAAAAGATGGAAACAGCCCTTGATGTGAGCATATCCATGGGTGCTGCACCATTTCCATGGATGAATTTCAGCCGCCAGGAAATATTTTATCACAGCATCAGAGCCCTGGATCATGCAAACTTCCACCTTCCAGGCACCATCATTGTCCCCCCCAATGCCATCACCTTCAACATCATCGGTGATAGAAGATATCAATCGGGTTTATTTGAAATGGCCATGGTGGAATATAACCTGGGACTGCTGCTGGATCCCAAAGATTTCAATCTGCTCAACAGCCTTGGGGTGTGCAACAGTGTGGTGAACCATTTTGATCAGGCCCTGGAATACTTTGAAAAGGCCCTTGAAATCATTCCCGATGATGCCATGGCCCTTTACAACGCTGGTCTTGTGTGCAATCTCATGGAGGATCTGGAAAAGGCAGGGCCCTATCTGACCAGGGCCAGCGAACTGAACAGCAGCCTTTTTGAAATTGAGCTGACTGCGGGTATTCTTTTTACCAAAAAAAACGACACCGCAACGGCCCTGGAACATCTGGAAAAAGCCGTAAGTCTCTTCCCCGGAGCAGGACTGCCCCGGGCGCTCATCGGAGATATCTATCTTAAAAAAGGAGACTATCCCCGGGCCATAACTGCCTACACAAGCGCTATTAAATGCAATCCCCGGGACCCCTGGACCATGTCAGGTCTGGCCCGGGTGTATGAAATCCAGGATAAAAACATGGACATTGCCCTGTCCCTGGGACGTCAAAGCATTGCCCTGGCACCTGAAATTGCGCTGTTTCGTCATCGACTGGGAAGAATTTATCTCAAGAAAGGGTGGTATGATAAGGCAGCCATGGAATTCACCGAAGGTGCCCGGCATCTCAATGGCAGAGATTGGGCATAACATGTTTAACTTCTCATAACTGTTGGCTAAACGGTGGCGGGCTTATGTTATTGGCGTTATCTTTTCATAAAAGCCTGTGCAAACATCAAAACCTGCGATAATGCCAATAAAACAGGCCTGGCTCCTCCCTAAAATGTGACGGGTGATCCATGCTGTTACCAAGCCAGATTTTTATTATGGCAGAAATTTACTGTCATGTTGTTTATAAATCATCCAGGACTTTAATTTTTTCAGGTACCCCATGAAACAGATCATCATTGAGACCCTTGAACAAAGTATTCAGGTAAAAAAAGACTTCATTGAAACCAACATAGACCAACTGGAACAATGCGCAAACCTCATGGCAGAGCGCTTTGACACCGGCAGAAAATTGCTATTATTTGGCAACGGCGGCAGTGCCGCAGACGCCCAGCACATGGCAGCCGAGCTCATTAACCGCTTTCAGTTGGAACGCCGCCCCCTGCCGGCACTTGCCCTGACCACCGACAGTTCTGTGATCACCAGCATCGGAAATGATTACAGCTTTAAAGATATTTTTATCAAACAGATCCAGGGACTGGGCAAGGCCCAGGACATAGCCATGGGAATCAGCACCAGCGGCAATTCTCCCAATGTCATTGGGGCAGTAAAAACCGCAAAACAAATGGGGCTCACCGTCATTGGCCTTTCAGGCTCCGGGGGAAGCCTTAAAGATCTGGCGGACATTTGCTTTTGCGTACCATCAACGGTGACGGCACGGATACAGGAAACCCACATTCTCTTGATTCATATTCTCTGCGACCTCACCGAACAAATTCTATTTGGCCTCCCCCACCCCGTGAAATGATTTTTATCCCGGCCGGTTCTCCCCGACCAGAGCATAAAACCCTCCCATAACAATCTTGCATTTTTTCAGTTTTGCTATATATTATGTGGGTTGTGACTTTAACCTGAAAGTTTGATAGCCCCATGGTGCATCTCCTGGGGCCGGGGTCCACCATGTGTTATGGTGCCGTTATTGAGGTGTTGCAAAGCTGTTTTTGCATGAAGACACCCCTGTGCCCCTGGCCACTGACTCATCCCTTCAGGGATTTAACCGTACTCCATGGTGTGATCATGTCTTAACCTGAAATCCAGGAAACCAACTATGCCCATATACGAATACAAATGCAATAAGTGTGAAAAAACCTTTGAAGCCTTGATCCTTGGATCTGATGTACCCCAGTGTCCTTCCTGCAAAAGTCAGGATCTGTCCCGCCTGCTGTCCTGCTGCGGATTTGTCACCAAAGGTGCCCAAGGCAGCAGTGCCGACACCACGTCCGCCTCATCCACCACCTCCTCCTGCAGCGGATGCTCTGCCACCAGCTGCGCTTCCTGCACCGGATAAATCATATGAAAAACACAATAAAAATAGGAACTAGGGGAAGTCAACTGGCCCTGTGGCAGGCCAACTGGGTCAAAGATGAAATAGAACTACAGTTTCCCGACACCCGGGTTGACATCATCAAGATCAAAACCACCGGGGACAAAATTGTAGATCGCCCCCTGGCCATGGTAGGAGGCAAAGGGCTTTTTGTAAAAGAAATTGAAAAAGCCCTGCTGGACGGTGATATTGATATTGCCGTTCACAGCATGAAAGACATGCCGGGAGATCTGCCAGATGGCCTTTGCATCGGCGCCATCCCACAAAGGGAAGATCCCAGAGACGTACTGGTAACCCGAAATAACCAGACACTCATGGAACTTCCTCCGGGGGCTAAAATAGGAACCAGCAGTCTCCGGCGGGCTTCCCAGATCCGGTATGCAAGACCGGACCTTGCCATTTCCTCCATCCGGGGAAACCTGGGCACCCGCCTTGGAAAACTGGACAAGGGAGATTTTGATGCCATTGTGCTTGCAGCTGCAGGCATTATCCGACTGGGAATGAAAGAACAAATCACCCAGTATCTGGAGCCGGATACCATGTTGCCCGCCGTGGGACAGGGAGCCTTGTGCATTGAAACCAGACAAAATGATGCGAACATGGCCCCCTTTCTTGCCATGCTGGACCATCGGGAAACCCGTATCCCCGTACTGGCAGAACGGGCATTTCTCCGTAAACTGGAGGGAAGCTGCCACATACCGGTGGCCTGTTTCGGCATTGTTCAGGCCCAGGAAATTATTCTGACGGGACTTGTGGCATCCGAGGATGGCACCCGGATGGTAAAAGAAACATCAAGGGGTCCTGTGGCCTCGGCAGAGGCGATCGGCACATCGCTGGCCAATATACTGTTAGACCGGGGTGCCGCTCACATATTGGAGAACTTGTAAAATTGATGGATACAGCAAACGGAAAAGTATACCTCATCGGTGCCGGCCCCGGTGACCCTGGCCTGATCACGGTTAAGGCTGCGGCATGCATAGAAAATGCAGATGTTGTGGTTTATGATTATCTGGCATCCCCCGCCCTGCTTAAATATGCAGATAAAAACGCCGAAATCATCTATGTGGGGAAAAAAGGCGGGGATCATACCCTGACCCAGGATAAGATCAATGAACTGCTTGCCACTAAGGCGGAACAGGGCCATGTGGTGGCACGGCTCAAGGGCGGTGACCCCTTTATCTTTGGTCGGGGAGGTGAAGAAGCAGAAACCCTGATTCAGCGTAAGATTGCCTTTGAGGTGGTTCCGGGTGTAACCTCGGCTGTTGCGGCCCCGGCCTATGCCGGTATTCCCCTGACCCACCGGGATTATACATCGTCTGTTTCACTGATCACCGGCCACGAAGATCCACTGAAAGAGGCGTCCAGTATAAAGTGGGACTGTCTGGCAAAAAGCGGCAGCACCCTTGTTTTTCTCATGGGGGTGAAAAATCTTCCCAATATCGTTATCCAGCTGGTCAAAAACGGGAAATCAGCCCAAACCCCCGTGGCCCTGGTACGATGGGGCACCACCACCCTGCAGGAGACCGTCAGCGGCACCCTGGAAAATATTGTTGAAAAAGTAGAAAAAGCCAGGCTGAAGCCCCCGGCCATCATTGTGGTGGGTGAGGTGGTTTCTCTCAGGGGAAAAATGCAGTGGTTTGAAAACCGCCCCCTTTTCGGTAAAAAAATCGTAGTTACAAGGGCCAGGGTCCAGGCAAGCGGTCTGGTGGACAAACTGCGTCAGCTGGGGGCCCATTGTGTGGAAGTTCCCACCATCCAGGTGGTACCCCCCCAGGACAACACACCTTTAAAGGCTGCGGTGAATGCCCTTGATCGCTTTGAATGGATCATCTTTACCAGCGTCAACGGCGTAAAATACTTTTTTAAAACCCTGTTTGACCAGGGACTGGACGTACGGGTCCTGGGTGGTCATCAATTTGCCTGCATTGGCCCTGTCACCCGGGATGAACTTAGAAAATTCGGCATCATATCCGATGTCCTGCCGGAAACCTACCGTGCAGAATCCGTTGTGGATGCCTTTAAAGATAAGGCAATAGAAGGAAAAAATGTGCTGCTGCCCCGGGCCATGGAAGCCAGAACCATTCTTCCCGAAGAATTAGAAAACATGGGTGCCCATGTCCATGAGGTCACCGCCTATGAAACCCGCCAGGTGATGGACGGACAAAAAGAACTTCTGACCCTTCTCCATGACCGAGAAATTGACATGGTCACCTTTACCAGCTCTTCCACGGTGAAAAACTTCATGGCCCTGATTCCCCCAGATGATCAGAAATCTCTTCTCAACGGAATCACCCATGCCTGTATCGGTCCTATCACAGCGGATACGGCGACATCCCTGGGTATTGTCCCCCACATCGTGGCTCAGGAATATACCATTGACGGCTTGCTGGAAGCCATTGTGGCATATTATGCCCCGGGGGAACCCGCATTATGACCTATATTCCCTCCACCGACCCATCCGGGAATTCAGACGGCAGAACCATTAATTATCTGCGGATATCCGTCACTGATCGATGCAATCTGGCATGCCAATACTGTGTTCCCAAAAAAGATTTTCCCTTTGTCACACATCATGACGTGGCAAGATATGAAGAAATTCTAACCATTGTCCAGGCGGCAACACAACTGGGTATCACCAAAATACGTATCACCGGTGGAGAACCCCTGGTAAGAAAGGGATTGTTTGATTTTGTCCGCAGGCTCAATGATCTGCCGGGTATAGAAGATATTGCCATCACCACCAATGGGGTACTGCTCGAAGATCAGCTGGATAACCTGATGGCATCCGGACTTAGGCGGCTCAACATCAGCCTTGACACCATGGACCCTGAAATTTTCAGACAAATAACCGGAAAAGATTACCATGCAAGGGTGTGGAGGGGTATTATAGCGGCCCACGAAAGGGGAATATCTCCCATTAAGCTGAACATGGTACCCCTGCGGGGAATCAATGAAAAAGACATTGAGAAAATGGCAGCACTTATTTTCAACTACCCGTTCCATGTCCGGTTTATTGAATATATGCCCATGGGAAATTCAGCTGTTACCATGGATCAGCAGATGCTGATTCCGGAGATAACTCAACGGGTATCAGCAGCTATAGGAGAATTGACCCCCATGGTTAAAAGCAGGCATGACGGGCCTGCCAGACGGTTCAGCGCAAAGGGAGCTCTGGGAGAAATCGGATTTATCTCCCCGGTGAGTTCCCATTTCTGCCACCAGTGCAATCGACTGCGTCTCACCTCTACGGGTACCCTGCGCCCCTGCCTCTTGCACAATTATGAGATGGATATTCTATCAGTGGTAAGAAATGGCGGCACCATGGAGGATATAAAAGCATCCATCCTCCAGACCATAACCAACAAACCCCGACAGCATTCCCTGGGGGGCGGCAAGGAGCATGGGAAAATACATGCCCAGATGTTCACCATTGGTGGGTAAAAAGTCAAAGCATTGGAACTGAAGGCCTTCTTTAAGGCTTGACTTCAGCCCAAACAAAAAAAACCGGCTATCAGGTTTCCCTGATAATCGGTTTTTTTAATATAGCTTCATCCAGTCATCCAGCAGATGCATGTGGGGTTTATCCGGCACAAGGCCGGATTTTTAATGTTCTATAAAATCATCCACAGACATCAGGAATGAATTTTTATGAATTATCGATGATCAATTCAATCATGGCCATGGGTGCGGCATCACCGGAACGGGGTCCCAGCTTGGTAATACGGGTATAGCCGCCCTGGCGACTGCCGAACTTGTCTGCGGCGTCATTGAACAGTTGATGTACCACATCCTTTTCAATAATGACGGAAAAGGCCTGACGTCGGGCATGCAGATCCCCCCGTTTGGCCAGTGTGATCATTTTATCTGCCAGCTTCCGGAGCTCTTTGGCTTTGGCATCGGTGGTTTTGATTCTCTCATGTTTAAAAAGAGAGGTGACCATATTTCTAAACATCGCTTTCCGATGGCTTGACGTCCGGTTAAGCTTTACGCCTGATTTTCTGTGTCTCATGGGAAAAATTATTCTCCTTCGTTGGTTGGGTCTTCCTCAGGTGGCACAAATCCCTCAAGATCCATTCCAAGGGTGAGATCCATGGATGTCAGGACCTCCTTTATCTCATTTAAGGATTTTCTTCCGAAATTTTTTGTTTTCAGCATTTCACTTTCAGTTCTCTGTACAAGCTGATAAATTTTCAGGATTTGTGCATTTTTAAGGCAGTTGGAACTTCTTACAGAAAGTTCAAGCTCATCTACATTTCTGTAGAGATTATCATTAAAGTTTCTTTCGGCACCATTATGCTCTTTTTCTTCCTGCTCAGGCTCAATGTCTTCATCAAAATTGATAAATGGATTCATCTGTTCCTTGAGAATTTTCGCAGCAAAGGCCACGGAATCCTCAGGCTTAACACTGCCATCTGTCCATACTTCCATGGTGAGTTTGTCATAATCGGTCTTTTGTCCGATCCTGGAAGTTCCAACAACATATTTTACTCTTTTAATGGGAGAAAAAACGCTGTCAATGGGAATGGTTCCGACAGGTGCGTCCTCATTCTTGTTCGCCGCAGAAAGTGCATACCCTTTACCGGTTTGAATCAGCATGGTCATTTTAAGCTCACCGCCATTGTTCACAGTGGCAATGTGCTGTTCAGGGTTGAGTACCTGGACCCGACCATCCGGGGAAGTGATATCAGCAGCAGTTACTACCTTTTCTCCATTGACATGAAGATATATCTCTTTATCTTCCAGATCGGACACCTTGAAACGGATCTCTTTGAGATTCATGATAATTTCAGAGACATCCTCCCGGACACCTGAAACAACACTGTATTCATGAAGCGCTTCTTCAAATTTAACGGATACAATGGCACTGCCGTAGAGTGATGAAAGAATAATCCGCCGCAGAGAATTACCAATGGTAATACCAAAACCCCTTTCCAGAGGTTCACACACAAACTTTCCATATGTGGAAGTGGTGTTGACGGCAACTTTCTCAGGCCTGATCATCTCGTGCCAGTTGACATATACAAGTTCATCTGATGACATTGTTTATCTCCTGAATATAAACATAGGACAAACTGCAGCTCATTTATTTAGAATAGAGCTCTACAATCAGCTGTTCCTGTATGGGCAAGGTGACATCTTCACGGGCGGGCAGACTCTTGATCACCCCTTTGAAACCGTCCTTATCAAGTTCAAGCCACTGGGGAACACCACGTCGAACAATGGTTTCAAGGGATTCACTGATGGCGGTCACAGTGCGGCTCTTTTCCTTGAGTTCAATGACATCCCCAGCCTTCATGATGTATGATGGAATATTGACTTTTTTACCATTCACCGTGAAGTGATTATGCCGCACAAAGTGACGACCCTGGGTTCTTGAACTGGTGAAACCAAGTCTGAAAACCACATTGTCAAGACGTCGCTCCAGCATGCCCAAAAGATTGGCACCGGTGATTCCCTTTTGTCGATCCGCTTTACTGAAGATCAGTCGGAACTGTTTTTCAGAAACACCATAAATTCTTCTGACCTTCTGTTTTTCCCGGAGCTGAATACCATAATCAGAGAACTTGGATCTTCTCTGGCCATGCTGCCCGGGGGGATATGATCTTCTATCAAAACTGCATTTATCTGAATAGCAGCGATCGCCCTTCAGAAAAAGTTTCATATTTTCGCGTCTGCACTGACGGCAGACAGAACCTCGATAACGTGACAACGCTCTCCTCCTTTATCTAAAACAAGACGTTTGAATGGACACTGTGTTTTATTAAACCCTTCTTCTCTTGGGCGGGCGGCATCCATTGTGAGGTACCGGGGTAACGTCCTTGATCATGGAGATATTAAATCCAATGGCATGAAGGGCACGAAGCGCAGATTCCCGCCCGGCACCAGGTCCTTTCACAAACACACTGACGTTTTTCATACCATGTTCCATGGCCTTGGCACCAGCATCCTCAGCGGCGAGCTTGGAAGCAAACGGGGTACTCTTTCTGGAGCCTTTGAACCCCTGAATACCGGAACTGGACCAGGAAATTGTATTCCCGGTTTCATCGGTGATGGTGACGATGGTATTATTAAACGTTGACTGAATGTGAACAACGCCTGTTGATATATTTTTTTTAACTTTTTTCTTGGTAACGCTTTTTTTGGTCTTTTTCGCCATAACTTAGCAAAGCCTCCTGATGGTCATCCGCAAAACGAGCTTATCGCGGGCAACTTACTTTTTCTTTTTAACTGCCGCTCTCTTGGGCCCTTTTCGGGTTCTTGCATTGGTGCTGGTCCGCTGGCCATGACAGGGAAGAGATTTCCGATGACGCAGTCCACGGTAGCAGCCAAGATCCATCAGCCGTTTAATGTTCATTGAGGTTTCTGTTCGAAGCTCACCCTCAACTTTTAATTTACTGTCAATGACCTTTCTGATCTCATTGGCCTGATCTTCAGTGAGATCATCGGATTTAACTGTGGGCTCAATGCCAACTTCAGAAAGGATTTCCTTGGATCTGCTTCTGCCAATACCATAGATATAGGTGAGAGCGATCTCAATGTGCTTATTTCTGGGTAAATCTACCCCTGCAATTCTTGCCACGCTTTATGCCCCCCTATCCCTGCCGTTGATTATGACGTTTATTAATGCAAATTACCCGAATAACTCCGTTCCTGCGGATAATCTTACAATCCTTACAAATTTTTTTTACAGATGCTCTGACTTTCATCTTGAATATACTCCTCGCATCAACTGGAACGTCCTTCCAGTGATGTGCTATTTATATCGATACGTAATCCGCCCCCGGCTCAAATCATAAGGTGACAGCTCTACAGTTACCTTGTCTCCGGGTAGGATTTTAATGAAATGCATTCTCATTTTGCCGGATATATGTGCCAGCAGCTGGTGCTTGTTTTCAAGCTCTACCTTGAACATGGCGTTGGGTAATGTTTCAAGCACCGTTCCTTCTACCTTGATGGGTTCTTCCTTTGCCATACTCCACCTCTCGTTCAATTTTCCGTCTGTGATTGTGATGCCGGTTTATCTTACCGTCTCGATTTCACGCTGCCACCGGATTTTCCCAAAAAACCATCATAATTTCGGGTGATCAGGTGAGATTCAATCTGCGCTATCGTGTCGATGGAAACGCCGACAACTATCAGCAGTGCAGTGCCACCGAAGTAAAAGGGCACATTGAATTTTGTCATCAGCATGGTGGGCAGAACACACACGGCAGAGACATACACAGCACCGCCAAGTGTGATTCGTGTCAGCACTTTATCAATGTATTCAGCGGTCTTTTTTCCCGGTCGAATACCTGGGATATAACCACCATTTTTTTTCATATTATCTGCAACATTATCAGGGTTAAAGGTCACCGCTGTATAAAAAAAGCAAAAGAAAATGATGAAACCCACATAGATTAGATTATAAGTGATGGTTCCGGGACTCATGGCGGCTGCCACCGTCTGCATGACGGGCAGATCAATGAAATTGGCCAGCGTCGCTGGAAACATGATAATGGAAGATGCAAAAATGGGTGGAATAACCCCTGCTGTGTTGATCTTCAAAGGAAGATGCGAGGTCTGACCGCCATACATTTTCCGCCCCACCACCCGTTTCGCGTACTGTACGGGTATCCTGCGCTGGGATTGTTCCATAAAAATAATAAACCCGATAACAGCCACCATGAGAAGGATCAGTATGATAATGGCAAAAATTCCCATCTCACCGGTGGAAACCAGCCGAAGGGTGTTCCCCATGGCCGTGGGCATCCGTGCAACAATTCCTGCAAAAATGATGAGTGAAATACCATTACCTATGCCGCGCTCGGTGATCTGTTCACCCAGCCACATGATGAATGCCGTACCCGCCGTCAAGGTCAGAACCGTCATGCATCGAAAACCCCAGCCGGGATACATCACAATGGGTGCCCCGGCGGGGGATGTCATGCTTTCAAGCCCCACTGCAATACCAAATCCCTGGATCAAGCTCAATCCAACGGTACCATAACGGGTATACTGAGTAATTTTCTTCCGGCCCTGCTCGCCTTCTTTGGAAAGCTGTTCAAGGTGGGGAATGACAACTGTCATCAGTTGAAGAATAATTGAGGAACTGATGTAAGGCATAATTCCCAGGGCAAACACCGAGAGACGATCCAGAGCACCACCTGAAAACATATTAAACATTGCAAACAGGGTACCCCTGGCATTGTCAAAAAATGAGGCCAGGGCAGCAGTATCAATCCCGGGTGTGGGCACATGAACCCCTACCCTATAAACAAAAAGCAATGCAAATGTGATCAGAAGCTTTCTTTTCAGGTCTGGAAGCTTGAGTATATTCTGATATCCGCTCTCAATCATTTATCAACCTCAGATAGAATTACAGTTCAATGTTTCCGCCAGCGGCCTCAATTTTTTCCCGGGCGGACTGACTTACCAGACATCCTTTGAAAGAAAAAGCCTTGCTGAGCTCTCCATTTCCAAGAATTTTAATTCCGTCCATTTTTCCCTTGACAAGACCCCGAGATTTAAGGGCATCGGCATCAATGGTGATACCCGCATCAAAAACATCAAGATCTTCAATGTTTAAAACAGCAATTTTCTTTTTGAAAATACTGGTAAAACCCCTTTTGGGAAGACGTCGGTGCAGGGGCATCTGACCGCCTTCAAACCCGGGACGAACACCGCCACCAGATCGTGCATTGTGGCCCTTATGACCCCGGGTGGAAGTTTTTCCCATGCCGGAACCGGGTCCACGCCCCACTCTTTTTCTGCTCTTTCGGCTCCCTTCAGCAGGGGACAATTCATGCAGTTTCACTTTACACCTCCTCTACCCTGACCAGATGTGGAACCTTCTTAGCCATACCCAGAATCGCCGGGTTATTTTTATGTTCAACGGTCATATGCATCTTTCTCAGACCCAGCGCACGTAGAATTCTGCGTTGCTTTTCAGGACGTCCTATGATGCTTCTGATCTGTGTAATTTTCACTTTACCTGACATGTCAAGTCTCTCCTATATCTCTTCCGGTCGAAGGCCCCTTCTTCTGGCAACCTCTTCTCTGGTTTCAAGTGACTTCAGTCCGGCCATGGTCGCTCTGACCACATTGTGAGAATTATTACTGCCGATGCATTTGGTCAAAATATCTGTGACCCCAACGGCCTCAAGCACCGCACGCACCGCACCACCTGCAATAACTCCGGTACCGGGAGAAGCCGGTTTCAGGAGAACGCGACCGGAACCGGCACAACCCACCACTTCACAGGGTACTGTACCATCCAGGAGCGACACCTTTGTCATGGAACGCTTGGCCTTTTCAACACCCTTTCGAATGGCTTCGGGGACTTCGCCTGCCTTTCCAAGGCCATAGCCCACACTGCCTTCACCGTCACCCACCACACACAGGGCGCTGAAGCTGAAATTTCTACCACCCTTCACAACTTTTGCCACCCGATTGATCCGAACGACCTTGTCAATCAACTGATTTTCATCTGTCTGTTTACTGCCCAAGGAACTCCCTCCTTAATTAGAAATTCAACCCGGCTTCCCGGGCTCCATCTGAAACAGACTTAACACGTCCGTGATATAGAAAGCCGTTTCTGTCGAAGGTGACTTTGGTAATCCCCTTGTCCAGTGCCCGTTGACCCACAAGTTTACCCACGGCGACGGCGCCTTCTTTGCCGCTGCCCTTAATACCGGTGGCCTTGAATTGGGCATCAAGACTGGATGCTGACACAATGGTATGCCCTTTGATATCATCTATCACCTGGGCGTAAATATGGCCAGCACTCCTGAAAACGCTAAGTCTGGGGCGTTCCGGTGTACCATTTATATTTTTTCTGATTCTTCGCTTTCTCTTAAGCCTTGAGATTCGCTTTGTAGTTCGATTCGCCATTGTATTCTATTCCTGCCTATGGTTATTTGGATGCAGCTTTACCGGCTTTTCTCATAATTCTTTCATCGGAATACATGATGCCCTTCCCTTTATATGGCTCAGGGGGGCGGACTTTTCTGATCCGGGCTGCAGTTTCTCCAAGAACCTCCTTGTCAATACAGGACAAGGTGATCTGGGTATTTTTATCCACCTTTGCGGTAACGCCGTCAGGAAGGACAAAACCAACGGGATTAGAATAACCAACATTCAATACCAGCTGATTTCCCTTTGTTTCGGCACGATAGCCAATTCCGCTGAGCAAAAGCGTTTTTTCATAACCCTTGGTTACACCCTCAACCATATTATAAATCAATGATCGGTATAACCCCTGAAGGGCCATGGTTTTTCGGTCTTCATTAACAGGCGAGACCAAAAGCGTATTTTCTTCAATTTTGATTGTAACTGCCGGATGCAGACTGCGCTGAAGCGTTCCCAGTGCGCCTTTAACAGCGATGGAATCATCAGTGAGCGCAATTTCCACTTTTTCAGGAATCTGGACCGGCTTTTTACCAATTCGAGACATATATCCCTCCAGTTTTACCAGATATTACAGAGGACTTCGCCGCCCACATTTTCTTTTTTTGCCTGCTTATCCGTCATCAACCCTTTTGACGTGGATAAAATCGAAATACCAAGACCGTTTAATACCGGCTTTACTTCTTTAGACTTGGTGTAAACCCTGCGACCGGGTTTACTGACACGCTCAAGTCCGTATATTGCAGGTTTCTTTTCCCCTGCATATTTAAGATAAACACGAAGTACACCTTGTTTGTCATCTTCAAGGAATTTGTAATTCTTGATGTACCCCTGCTCTTTCAGCACCCGCGCCAACTCAACTTTCAATTTAGACCCGGGGATATCCACTTTTGCGAACTCTGCCTTAGCACCATTTCTGATTCTTGTAAGCATGTCCGCTACGGGATCACTCATTGCCATAATAATCTCCTGAAACGACTCTTCCACCTGTAAGGCGGAAAAGAACTATACCATATCGGTTATCTTTAGGTTGACATAACCGTCCGGAATTTCCGGACCTGTCGAAACCATTACCAACTTGATTTTGTTACACCCGGCAATTTTCCGGCAGATGCAAGATCTCTAAAACAGATCCTGCAAATTCCTGCCTTACGGATAAAACCCCTGGGACGGCCACAAATGGTGCAACGATTGTACGCTCGCACTTTAAATTTCGGCGTTCTATTCGCCTTTGCGATAAGCGACTTCTTTGCCAACTTTACCTCCTGAAAGGATAAACAACACAAGACACTGACTTTTTCTCAAGTGTCAGGAAAGTTTTATATCCATTTTCAAACTACAATTAACAATCAGTTTTTAAAGGGCATTCCAAAAAGCGTAAGCAGTTCTTTACCCTCTTTATCGGTTTTTGCAGTCGTAACTATGGAGACATTAAGCCCCTTAATGCTGTCGGTCTGGTCATAGTCAATTTCAGGAAAAATGATGTGCTCTTTAATGCCAAGGCTGTAATTACCTCTTCCATCAAAGGCTTTTCCGGAAATACCACGAAAGTCACGAACACGGGGAAGCGTGATATTCACCAATTTTTCCAGAAAATCATACATTTTTTCCCTGCGCAGGGTCACCATGCACCCAATGGGCATACCTTCTCTGAGCTTAAATGCTGCAATGGATTTCTTTGCCTTGGTGATAACGGGTTTCTGGCCGGCGATCAGGGTAAGATCAGCAGCGGCAGAATCCAGCAGTTTCACATTTTTAATGGCTTCTCCCAATCCAATATTCAGCACAATCTTCTCCAGGCCAGGCACCTGCATTCTGTTCTGATAGCCGAAGGTCTTTGTAAGCGCCGGGACTATCTCTTTTTCATATTTCTCTTTAAGCATTGAAAATTAGCTCCTCAGCCCAATCCTAAGCATCGATCTGTTCATTGCATTTTTTGCAGAATCTGACCTTTTTCCCATCTTCAAGTACTCTTACGCCCACCCGAACCGGTTTAACACATCGGTTACACATGAGCATAAGGTTTGAGTAATCCACCGGCATTGCCTTTTCAACAATGCCGCCCTGGGGATTTGCCTGGGTGGGTCGCTGATGGATCTTTGCCACATTAATATTTTCAACAATGGCTCTGTTTTTCTTTTTAAGAACCTTCAGAACCTTGCCGATCTTGCCCTTGTCCTTACCGGCAATTATTTTAACCTTATCATCGGTTTTAATTCTTGTTTTAATCTTTTCCATGGGAATCCTCTCCAATTACCGAACCGCTACAGCACCTCGGGTGCAAGGGATATTATCTTCATAAACCGTTTGGCCCGGAGCTCCCTTGCAACGGGGCCGAAAATACGGGTGCCAACAGGTTCATTGGAAGGATTGATAATAACAGCTGAATTATCATCAAATCTAATCATCGATCCATCGGGCCGGGAAACTTCTTTCTTGGTCCGTACGATGACCGCCTTGACAATATCACCTTTTTTGACCTTGGCATTGGGAATGGCCTCCTTAACGGATACCACAATAATGTCCCCGATACCGGCATACCTTCTTTTAGATCCACCAAGGACTTTGATACAATACAGTTCCTTGGCACCGGAGTTGTCTGCCACAGTCAATCTCGTCTCTGTCTGAATCATTTTTCAACTCCTTATTAATCAAACTGCCCGTTTGACAATCTCACTGACGCGAAATTTCTTGGTTTTGCTAAGGGGTCTTGATTCAGTGATCTTAACAACATCCCCGGGACGACACAGGTTATTTTCGTCGTGGGCAGCATATTTTTTATATCTTTTAATATATTTTTTATAAATCTTGTGCTGCACCAGTCTTTCAACCTGAACAACCACTGATTTATCCATCTTGTCAGATACTATAGTACCTAAAAGTACTCTTTTTCTTCCTCTTTCATTCATGGCATCAACTTTAGTTTGTATTAGCTAATGTTTAAATTCTTCTCACAGGAAATGGTTTTCAAACGGGCAATGTCCCGCCGAATCCCGGGAAGAATGGCTGTATTCTCAAGCTGACCTACACCATGCTGAAAGCGAAGATTAAAAAACTCTTTTTTCAGCTCAGTCAGTTTTGTCTTAATTTCCTCGGCGCTCATGGCTCGAATTTCAGTAACTTTCATGGGTTAACTCCTCTCCACAAAGCGCGTCTTAATGGATAATTTTCGGGCAGCCAGACGAAGGGCTTCCATGGCAAGTTCTCTTGGGACACCTTCCATTTCATAGAGAATCCGACCCGGTCGAATGGCGGCAACCCATGCATCCGTGGGACCTTTACCCTTACCCATTCTGACTTCTGCAGGTTTCTTGGTTATGGGCTTATCCGGAAAAAAACGAATCCACGTTTTACCGGTTCTTTTGATCTTTCGGGTCATGGCAATACGAGCGGCTTCAATCTGACGGGCATTTACATATCCGCATTCAATGGCCTGCAGGCCGAAATCACCGAAATTTAGCTCAGTGCCGCCGGTGGGCTTTCCTTTGAGTCTTCCGCGCATCCGCTTGCGATACTTGACTTTTTTGGGACTCAGCATATTTATATCTCCTAAACAACCTCTGAATTAAGCTGTAATGTTCTGATCGGTATTGAGCACTTCACCCTTGAAGATGAATACTTTAATGCCGATGGTACCATAGGTAGTCTGGGCCTCAATGAAGCCGTAATCAACATCAGCTCTTAAGGTATGAAGCGGAATTCGCCCTTCCTTGTACCATTCCGTCCTTGCCATTTCCGCCCCACCGAGTCTACCGGAACAAATAATTTTAATTCCCTGGGCACCGAAACGCATGGCAGAAGAGACACTTCTCTTCATGGCCCTTCGAAAGGCAATTCGTCGCTCAAGCTGGGAAGAAATATTTTCTGCAACCAGCTGGGCATCAATTTCAGGCCTTCGGACCTCTTTGATGTCTATCAGGACTTCGGGAGTCAGCATCTTTTCCAGCTCTTTTTTCAAAAGTGCAATCTCAGATCCTTTTTTCCCGATGATAATCCCTGGCCTTGCAGCAAAGACACGAAGTCTCAAACGTTTGGAAAAACGTTCAATTTCTATCTTAGAGATACCGGCATGATAAAGTTTCTTTTTAAGAAACTTCCGAACTTTATAATCTTCATAAACAAAATCAGCATACTCCTTATCGGCATACCACCGGGAGTCCCATGTTTTGATAATACCTAATCTTAATCCGATTGGATTTACTTTTTGGCCCAATCCGCACCCTCCTTATTTAGACCGTTTCCGCGACTGTTACTGTGATGTGGCTGGACCGTTTAAGAATCCTGGCACCTCTGCCCCTGGCCCTTGCCCGAAATCGCTTTAGGGTCGGACCCTGGTCAACAACAATATTCTTGACGATAAGATCATCTACATCAAGATTATTGTTATGCTCAGCGTTGGCCACAGCCGAACTCAGGGTTTTGGATATAATACCGGCAGCTTTGAGGGGCATAAACTTGAGAATGTTTAACGCATCCTCCACGGGTTTACCCTTTAAAGCTTCAACAGGAGCACGCAGTTTCAACGGTGATATTCGTACGTATTTAGTGACTGCTTTAACTTCCATTTCAGTTTCCTCTTACTTGTTAACCCCCAAAAGGGGTTATCGCTTCATTTTGGACTTTTTATCACCTGCGTGACCGTAAAATGTTCTTGTGGGAGAAAACTCACCAAGCTTATGTCCAACCATGTTCTCCGTAACAAATACCGGCACGAATTTCTTACCATTATGAACTGCAAAAGTGACTCCCACCATCTCGGGAAAAATAGTTGATCTCCTGGACCAGGTTTTGATCACTCTGTTGCTCTTTTTATCTTCCTGAGCAGCAACAACCTTTCTTATCAGTTCCGGGGCTATATAAGGGCCCTTTTTCAACGACCTTGGCATATCAGATCACCTATCTATTTGCGTTTAGCTCTTCTTTTCACGATGTACTGGTCAGTACGCTTGTTTGTCCGGGTTCGATACCCTTTGGTCGGCACACCCCATGGTGTACATGGATGACGACCACCGGATGATCTACCCTCACCACCACCCATGGGATGGTCCACAGGGTTCATGGCAACACCTCTTACAGAAGGTCTGCGGCCCAGCCACCTTGAGCGACCGGCCTTGCCAAGCTTGATATCATCGTGTTTCTCATTACCAACCCTTCCAATGGTGGCTTTGCATTTAATATGTACCATGCGAACCTCTCCGGAGGGCAGAAGAACCTGGGCATAGGTTCCCTCTTTTGCCATGAGTCTTGCAAAGGTGCCGGCACTTCGGACAATCTGCCCACCCTTCTGCTGCTTTAACTCAACATTATGAATTCGGGTTCCCAGGGGGATATTTTCCAGGGGCAGACAATTGCCCGGTTTAATATCCGCATCCGGACCGGTTTCAATGACGTCACCGACCTGGAGATCCTTGGGAGCAAGTATATAGCGTTTCTCACCATCCACATAAAACAAAAGGGCAATACGTGCACTTCTGTTGGGATCGTACTCAATGGCGGAAACCTTTGCTGGAATCCCGTCTTTATCTCTTTTAAAATCAATGATTCTGTACTGCTTTTTTGCCCCACCACCCTTATGACGACTGGTAATTCGGCCATGAACGTTTCGACCGGCTGTCTTCTTAATTTTTTTCAACAGGCTCCGTTCAGGCTTTACCTTGGTGATTTCATCAAAGGTAAAGTATTCCTGGGCCCGTCTGCCGGGTGATGTCGGCTTTGTCTTCTTTATTGACATGTGGTTACCTCTTTATACACCTTCAAAAAAATCAATTCTCTGCCCGGGCATCAGCCTCACAATGGCCTTTTTCCAATCCCGTCGCTTACCGAGTATCCGTCCACGACGTTTTATCTTGCCCTTCATCTGGATGGTTCTGACGGATTGGACTTTGGTGTTAAATATCCGCTCCACTGCATCCTTGATTTCCATCCGATTGGCCTGACGGTCCACCTCAAAGGAGACCTGATTGAAAAGCTCTTTTTGCAGAGTGGTTTTTTCAGTATTCAAAGGTCTTCGAATTATATCATAATCTTTAATCATCACCCGAGCCTCCCTTCAATCCCCTGAATGGATGATTCCACCAGCAGCAGAGAATCATATTTCAGGATGTCATAGACATTGAGTCCCTCGGTCTTAATTACCTTCATTCCAGGCACATTGCGTGAAGACAAAAAAAGGTTTCTGTCGTCATCCGAGGTAACCACCAGAACTTTTTTAAGTCCCAATGCCCGGGTAACATCCACAAATGCCTTTGTCTTGATCTCTTGAAGGTCAAAATTATCAATCACCCTTAAAGAATCCGTGGCAAGCTTACTGCTTAATGCCATTTTAAGGGCCAGTGCTCGCACTTTTTTAGGAAGTTTATAGGCATAGGATCTCTGCATGGGCCCAAAAATAACACCACCACCCCTGCGCAGGGGAGATTTCACACTTCCGGAACGCGCATTACCAGTACCCTTCTGCCGGTACAATTTCTTAGTGCTTCCAGTAATATCAGAACGCCCCTTTACAGAAGCAGTTCCGCATCTTTTACTTGCAAGCTGCATTTTAACCACATCATGCAGCACACTTTTTTTAACAGGTATGCTGAATATCGTATCAGGGAGCTGTGTCTCTGAGACCTTCTCACCTGACCTGTTCAAAACATCTACAGCAGCCATATATGTCCTCATTTATGTTCCGACTGTGCATCACTGCGAAGGTCATTGCAATACCCACAGTCGCGGTAAAAACTACGTATATATTCCCAACTACTTTGCCACCTTCACGATCTCAAGGATGCCGGTTTTTGCTCCCGGAACAGGCCCTTTGACCAGTAAAAGGTTCTCTTCGGGTCTGACATCGACCACCACGAGATTCTTAACGGTTTTTCGGTCTACACCCATGTGCCCGGGCATTTTTTTACCCTTGGTAATACGTGCAGGCCAGGCAGAACAACCTACCGAACCGGGTTTTCGATGGTTTCTGCAACCATGAGTCTCCGGACCGCGGCTGAAGCCATGCCGTTTAATGGTTCCCTGAAATCCTCTACCCTTGGATGTTCCAGAAACATTAACCTTATCCCCGACTGCCAGAAGATCGAGACCCACTACCTGACCCGGTTCATAATCTTCCGGGGCATCGACTTTGAATTCACACAGATTTGTAAAGCCGGTGTCTCCACTCTTGGCAAAATGGCCTGCAGCAGGCTTTGTGCATCGTTTCAGGTCTTTCTTTCCAAATCCCACCTGAACCGCATTATACCCATCAATCTTCTTAGTTTTGACCTGGGTAATCACGCAGGGTCCCACCTCAAGCACCGTTACCGGCACAAGGGTTCCATCGGCGGCGAAGACACTGGTCATCCCCACCTTTTTCCCTAGAATTCCATTACACATAATATTATTCCTATTCTATGTTTTCAGGCATCTTAAAAGAAGACGCCTGATCTTATAGCGTCGTTTTTTCCGGCAACCCCAGACGTAAATGGTGCCGGAAAACAAAAAATCGTTTCAGATCAAAGCTTAATTTCCACAGCAACACCGGGGGACAGATCCAATTTCATCAAGGCATCCACCGTCTGCTGTGTAGGCTCAAGGATGTCCATCAGTCGCTTATGCGTTCGGATCTCAAACTGCTCCCGGGATTTTTTATTGACATGGGGTGAACGCAGCACGCAAAACTTATTTATCCGTGTGGGAAGGGGAATGGGGCCAACCACCTTTGCACCGGTTTTTCTTGCTGTATCCACAATGTCAAGGGATGAACGATCAAGCAGCTTATGGTCGTAAGCTTTAAGCCTGATCCTTATTTTTGTTTTTATCATAACGATTCAATCTTCCCTTGATTATTCAATGATTTCGCCGATAACACCGGCACCAACCGTACGTCCACCTTCCCTGATGGCAAACCGAAGCTCTTTTTCCATGGCGATGGGGGCAATCAGTTCCGCTGAGATACTTGCGTTATCTCCGGGCATGATCATCTCAACACCCTCGGCAAGGGAAAGAACACCGGTTACGTCGGTGGTTCTAAAGAAGAACTGGGGACGATACCCACTGAAAAACGGGGTATGACGACCGCCCTCTTCCTTGCTCAGGCAGTAAATTTCGGCCTTGAACTTGGTATGGGGCTTAATGGAACCCGGTTTTGCAACCACCTGGCCTCTTTCAACGGCATCACGTTTTGTTCCCCGGAGAAGCAGACCAACATTGTCACCGGCACGGCCCTCATCCAGCAACTTTCTAAACATTTCAACACCGGTACAGGTGGTTTTGGTGGTATCACGGATCCCCACAAGCTCAATTTCTTCACCGGTTTTGATAACACCACGCTCGATACGACCCGTAACCACGGTACCACGACCGGAGATGCTGAACACATCCTCAATGGGCATGAGAAAATCTTTATCCGTATCACGCACCGGTTCTTCCACATAGGAATCAAGAACGGCCAGAAGCTCACCAATGCATTTGGCATCATCACCGGCAGGATCATCACATTCCAGTGCCTTCAGCGCAGAACCTTTGATGATGGGAGTATCATCTCCGGGGAACTCATATTTATCAAGCAGCTCCTGGAGTTCCATCTCAACCAGTTCTATCAGTTCTTCATCATCCACCATGTCGCATTTATTGAGGAACACAACAATGCTGGGTACACCCACCTGACGGGCAAGCAGAATATGCTCACGGGTCTGGGGCATGGGACCATCATCGGCGCTTACCACTAAAATTGCACCGTCCATCTGGGCAGCACCGGTGATCATATTTTTGATATAATCGGCATGGCCGGGGCAGTCAACGTGGGCATAGTGACGATTTGCCGTCTCGTATTCCACATGGGCCGTTGCAATAGTGATACCACGCTCACGCTCCTCAGGAGCCTTATCAATCTCGTCAAAGGGAATATAGGTGCCATGACCGGCAAGGGCAGCATGCTTGGTAATCGCAGCAGTAAGCGTGGTCTTGCCATGGTCGATGTGCCCGATGGTCCCGATATTGACATGCGGCTTGGTCCGCTCAAATTTTTCCTTAGCCATTTTAAATTTTCCTCCCTGAAATCTTAACAGGACGTTTTAAATTTTCTTTAAAAACTACCATCTAAAATGGGCAAAGGCTTTGTTTGCCTCGGCCATTTTATGGGTATCTTCTTTCTTTTTCATGGCACCGCCACGCTCATTGAATGCATCCATCAACTCAGCTGCGAGCTTATTGGCCATTCCTTTTTCAGACCGCTTCCGACTGAAAGTTAACAGCCAGCGAAAGGCCAGAGCTGTCTGCCTTGAAGGCTTTATTTCCGTGGGCACCTGATAGGTTGACCCTCCCACCCGACGGGATTTCACTTCCACGGATGGCCGGACATTGTTGATCGCTTTTTCAAATACGTCCAACGGTGCTTCTCCGGATCTTTTTTCAATGAGATCCATCGCATCGTTGAACACACGCACAGCGACGCTTCGCTTACCATCTTTCATCACACAGTTGACAAACTTGGAAACAAGGGTTTTTTCGCCCTTAGCCCCCATGGTCAAGTGTCCTGAAACTATTTTTTTTCTTGCCATACATCCACCAATTTCTTAAACTGATTCAATTGATCCCGGACAAATTCCAACCCAGCCAAAAAACTTATTTGGGTCGTTTTGCACCATACTTTGACCTACCCTGCCTTCTGTCTTCAACTCCGAGCGTATCCAGTGTACCCCTCACAATGTGATAGCGCACACCGGGAAGATCCTTGACCCTCCCGCCCCTGACAAGAACAACAGAGTGCTCCTGCAGGTTATGCCCCATGCCGGGAATATAAGCGGCGACTTCCATGCCGGTTGTCAACCGCACCCTTGCGACTTTCCTTAATGCAGAGTTCGGTTTTTTGGGCGTAGACGTATACACCCTGGTGCAGACACCTCGTTTCTGGGGCCCGCCCTTCAAAGCCGGGGTTCCCTGCTTCTTTTCCGCCTTTGCCCGTCCCTTTCTTACCAGTTGATTAATGGTTGGCATACCTTTATAAAACTCCTTATCGAATGATTTCGAACAATCTTATGTGACAAAATGTTGAATTATTATATAAAACACCCAAACTTGTCAAGCTTTTTTATCCTATGGTCCTGTTTGCACCCATGGGAATTAATTTTCCACGGTGTCAATTTCAAGCCCCTTGTAGGCGGCAAAACCGGTTCCAGCAGGTATCAAGCGCCCCATAATGACATTCTCTTTCAGCCCTTTCAGGTTATCATATCTTCCCTGAATACTGGCCTCGGTGAGCACCTTGGTGGTTTCCTGGAAGGATGCGGCTGAAATAAAACTGTCTGTTGCCAATGAGGCCTTTGTAATACCCAAAATCAATGGCTCTCCCCTGGCAGGCTCTCCCCCTTTCATGACGATGTCCCGATTGGTTTCGGCAAACCGGTCACGATCCACCTGCTCATCGGGAATAAAGCTTGTATCTCCGACCTCCAGCACCTTCACCCTACGCATCATCTGGCTGATAATAACCTCTATGTGCTTATCATTGATACGAACGCCCTGGAGCCGGTATACTTCCTGAACCTCATCCACCAGGTAACGGGCCAGTGCCACCTCACCCTTAATATTGAGAATATCCTGGGGATTGGCTGAACCGCCGATGAGGGGTTCACCTGCCTTTACATAATCACCGTCATAAACATTCACATGACGACCCTTGGGAATCAGATATTCTTTTTTATCCCCCACATCGGTGGGGGTAATGGTCACCTTCTGCTTGCCCTTGGTTCCCTTGGAGACGGAAACATAGCCATCAATTTCCGTTAACACACTTGGCTCTTTGGGCTTCCGAACCTCAAACAGCTCAGCCACCCTGGGCAGACCACCGGTAATATCCTTGGTTTTGGTGGTGGCACGGGGAAGCTTGGCAATGACATCACCTGCCATGACCTCATCGTCATCGTCCTTCATCAAAATGGCATGAACCGGCAGAAAATACATGGCATTGGCGGAGGCTCCTGGGAGTTTAATTCCCTTACCATCTTTATCTTTAATGATAATTCTGGGACGAACATCCGAAGATTTTCCTTCAATGATTGTACGGGAAACTTTTCCGGTTACCGGGTCAATCTGCTCTTGAACGGTATTTCCAACTTCAATGTCTGCGTACCGGGCACGCCCGCTTACCTCCGTGATAATAGGAGTGGTGAAAGGATCCCATGAGGCAAGGACATCGCCCACTTCCACTTCCTGCCCATTCTTAACGTGCAAGGTGGCACCATAAATAACATCTTCCCTGGCCCGTTCACGCCCCTCGGGGCCGGTAATGGAAAAACCGCCCCCTTTTCTGTTCATGACAATCTGCTCCTGACTTGCAGTGGTAACGATCTGAATATTTTCATTGAGCTTGACAATACCCGCCACCCGGGCCTTAATCTCGGCCACCTCCACCTTTCGACTGGCGGTACCACCGATATGAAAAGTTCTCATGGTCAGCTGGGTTCCCGGCTCTCCGATGGACTGGGCCGCCATGATACCAATAGCCTGACCAATCTCCACTGTTTTACCATGGGCAAGATCCCGGCCATAACACTTGGCACACACGCCATGTCTGGATTTACAGGTGAGTACAGACCGGATTTTAACGCTGGTCACACCGGCAGCCTCAATCTTTTCCACCAGCTTTTCGTCCAACTCCATTCCCTTGTCTGCAAGCAGCGTATTTTTGTATGGATCAATCACCGGGGCCTGAACCACACGACCCAGAATTCTCTCACCAAGGGTTTGTATCACCTCACCACCTTCAAGAAGGGACTCCACTTCCACACCCATCAGGGTGCCACAGTCATCTTCCATAACTGTGCAATCCTGGGCAACATCGGCCAGACGACGGGTGAGATATCCTGAATTTGCCGTTTTCAAGGCGGTATCTGCAAGGCCCTTTCTGGCACCATGGGTGGAAATGAAGTACTGAAGCACTGTCAAACCTTCACGAAAACAGGCAGTGATTGGGGTTTCAATAATCTCACCGGAAGGCTTTGCCATGAGTCCACGCATACCGGCCAGCTGACGCATCTGATCCTTGCTGCCCCTGGCCCCGGAATCTGCCATCATGTAAACGGCGTTTAGGATATCATCCGATGCATCCGGACCACCGGGATTTTTCATTACCGCCATCATGGCGTCGGCAATATCATCGGTGCTCTTGGCCCAGATATCCACAACCTTGTTATATTTCTCACCCTGGGTGATCAAGCCTTCTGCATACTGCTGCTTGATCCCCTGTACCTGCTCTTCGGATTTGCGGATAATATCCCATTTACCATCGGGAATAATCATATCGTCAATGCAGATGGAAAGGCCTCCCAGTGTGGAATACCGGTAGCCGATATCCTTGAGACGATCGGCCAGAATCACGGTCTCTTTCAAGCCGATATTCCGGTAGGCATAATCCACCAGCCCCCGCACAGCCCCCTTGTCCATGAGCCGGTTCAAAAGCTTAAAGGGAATGGTTACCTTGCGTTCATCCACCCTGAAGATATTAAACCGACCACCGTACTCCACCAGATCCGAATACTGTCCTTCCAAAAGCCCATACAGCTGGGTTAAGACAATTTCTGTGACCTGGAAATAATTCTGGAACTCTTTGCTGGTAAGAATACCGGTCTGGGTCTTTGACACCGGGTCATCCCCCTGCCCGGCCTCCTCCAGAACAGTATTGTAATCCCGGCCCTTCTTCAACTCCGCAAGAACACTTTCCGCCTTTTCCCTGCTGGAAAATCCAAGACAGTCCATGGACAAAAGGGTATCTCCGGGGATGATTTCCCATAAAAGTATTCTGCCGGTGGTGGTTTCATGGATCACACCGTCAATGCGAACCTTGATCTTTGCATGCAGATCCAGAGCCTTTGAATCAAAAGCTGAACGCACTTCACCAATACTTGAAAATAAAATACCCTCTCCCTTTTTACCAGAGGCTTCACGGGTCATGTAATAAATTCCCAGAACAATATCCTGGGTGGGGACAATCACCGGCTGACCATTGGCGGGGGAAAGAATATTGTTACTTGCAAGCATCAACACCCGGGCTTCCAGTCGGGCTTCCAGGGAAAGGGGCACATGCACTGCCATCTGGTCACCGTCAAAATCGGCATTAAATGCGGGACATACCAGTGGATGCAGCTGAATGGCCTTTCCTTCAATGAGAATGGGCTCAAAGGCCTGAATTCCCAGACGATGCAGGGTGGGTGCCCGGTTGAGCATCACCGGATATTCCCGGACCACATGATCCAGTGCATCCCACACGGCAATTTCTTCACGCTCCACCATCTTTTTGGCGCTTTTAACGGTGGAAACAAGGCCTTTCTTTTCAAGATAATTGTAAATAAAGGGCTTGAACAACTCCAGGGCCATCTTCTTTGGCAGACCACACTGGTGAAGGCGCAGATCCGGCCCCACCGTAATAACGGTACGCCCGGAATAATCCACACGCTTTCCCAGAAGGTTCTGGCGAAACCGGCCCTGTTTTCCCTTTAGGGTATCACTTAAGGATTTCAGGGGTCTCTTGTTGGTACCGGTGACCACCCTGCCATGACGCCCATTGTCAAAAAGAACATCTACAGATTCCTGCAGCATGCGTTTCTCATTGCGCACAATGATATCCGGTGCATTGAGATCCATCAGTCTTTTCAGGCGGTTATTCCGGTTAATCACCCGTCTGTACAGATCATTTAAATCCGAGGTGGCGAACCGCCCGCCCTCCAGGGGTACCAGGGGTCTCAGGTCCGGTGGAAGCACGGGAATAGCCGTCATGATCATGCGGGTGGGACTGAGTCCGGAATTAAGAAAGGCATCCACCACCTTGAGCCGTTTGGACATTTTCTGACGTTTGGCCACAGACTTGGTTGTGGCAATTTCCTCTCGAAGCTCATCGTACACTGCCTGAAGATCAATTTCTTCCAGCAGCTTAAGGATGGCTTCAGCCCCGATCCCCACTTCAAATTCTCCGGGGCCAAACACCTCCATGGCCTCATGGTATTTCTCGTCGGACAACAGCTGATACTTGGAAAGATCGGTTTCTCCGGGATCAATGACCACGTAAGAATCAAAATAAAGGACTTTCTCAAGATTTTTAAGGGTCAGATCCAGCACATTACCGATCTTGCTTGGCAAACTCTTTAAAAACCAGATGTGGGACACCGGACAGGCAAGCTCAATGTGCGCCATGCGTTCCCGGCGAACCTTGGATTGAATCACCTCAACCCCACACTTTTCACACACCACGCCCCGGTGCTTCATGCGTTTATACTTGCCGCAATTACACTCATAATCCTTGGTGGGGCCAAACACTTTGGCACAGAAAAGCCCATCACGTTCGGGCTTGAAGGTCCGATAATTTATGGTTTCAGGTTTTTTTATTTCTCCATGGGACCACTCTCTGACCTGATCAGAAGAAGCAAGGCCGATCTGGACACCTTTATAAATCTTGGGATCTTTTGGCTTGGCAAAGAAATCGTATATGGTTTCCAATATCTTCTCCTTAATTCTTTCCTTCAATAAGATTTATATCCAGCCCCAGACTCTGAAGCTCTTTGGTCAGCACCCTGAAGGATTCCGGCATTCCGGGCTCAAGTACATTCTGGCCCTTTACAATCTTTTCATACATACGGGTTCGTCCGGTCATATCATCGGACTTGACGGTGATAAATTCCTGGAGGGCATGGGCTGCCCCATAGGCTTCCATGGCCCACACCTCCATCTCGCCCAGTCTCTGTCCACCAAACTGTGCCTTTCCACCCAGGGGTTGCTGGGTAACCAGGGAATAGGGACCAATGGAACGGGCATGAAGTTTGTCATCCACAAGATGATGGAGTTTAAGCATATACATTATCCCCACGGTGATGGGCTTGTCAAAGGCTTCACCAGTTCTGCCATCATAGAGGATCGATTGCCCGGATGGACTCAGGCCAGCATAGGTAATAAGGGATTTAATCTCCTCTTCCGATGCCCCGTCAAAAACCGGGGTTGCCATGTGCACACCGTTCTTATAATAATTTGAAAATGCGACAAGGTGAGCATCGTCCATTTCATCAACTGCCTTCACAAAGGCCTTTTCATCCTCATGAACCAGTTCGGGCATGGGTTCCTCAAGGGTATAGTGCCGCTCAAAATCAAAATCCTTTATGTCTTCCACGTCGGTGATCTTTTTCTTCAACGGCGGCGTGGTGAAAATGCGTTTCAAGCGGGTCCTTAACTCATCATGCTTTTTTTCTTCCATGAGATCTTCAATCTGACGTCCCAGTCCCCTTGCTGCACACCCCAGATGAATTTCAAGGATCTGCCCAACGTTCATTCGGGAGGGAACTCCCAGGGGATTGAGCACCATATCCACGGTGCGGCCATCTTCAAAATAGGGAAGGTCCTCAATGGGGAGAATTCGGGAAACCACACCCTTGTTTCCATGACGTCCCGCCATCTTATCCCCAACGGAGAGCACCCGCTTCATGGCTACATTAACCTTGATAAGCTTTAAAACACCCGGGGGAAGATCATCGCCTTTTTCAAACCGGTTGACCTGACGATTGAAATGATCTCTGGCAGCCTGGATCTGTTTTTCCGCACGTTCCAGAATGGCATGGGCCGTCTCTGTGACATGGGGATCATCAACTGCCAGGGCCATGAGATCTGAAACGGAAATGCCTTCAAAGACACCCGGTTCCACAACCGTACCCGATGGAATCAATACCCGTTTTCCCCGTTTAAGGTGGGTAGATGTGGTGTGACCTGCCAGGGCAGATTCAAGCCTTTCCCAGACAAACTCCGTAATAATCCGGACTTCGTCATCTCTGTTCTTTTCCAGATTTACGATTTCCAGATCTTCAATACTTCGGGTACGATCATCTTTAGACATGCCCCTTCTGGAAAAGACCTTGGCATCAATGACAATACCTTCAACGCCCGGGGGAACCCGAAGGGAAGTATCCTTTACATCTCCTGCCTTTTCACCAAAAATGGCCCGGAGCAGTTTTTCTTCAGGGGATAGCTGGGTTTCACCCTTGGGAGTCACCTTGCCCACCAGAATATCCCCTGGCTTTACTTCGGCTCCCAGACGAATAATACCACTGTCATCCAGATCTTTAAGGGCATCTTCCCCTACATTGGGGATATCCCTTGTTATTTCTTCCTTGCCAAGCTTGGTATCCCGTGCCACCACCTCAAACTCTTCAATGTGAACAGAGGTGTAAACAGCATCTTTCACCAGTCGTTCACTGACCAGAATGGAATCCTCGTAGTTGTAACCACCCCAGGGCATAAAGGCAACCACCACATTCTTTCCCAGTGCAAGTTCCCCAAGGTTTGTGGATGGACCGTCAGCAATCACCTGATTTTTCTTAACTCTTTCACCCTTGTGCACAATGGGTCGATGATTGAAACAGGTGTTCTGGTTGGAACGGACAAACTTAGAACAGGTATATACGGAAACAAGGCTTGCGGCGTCTTTATCTGGTGCGTCATCGTTCTTGACCACGATTCGTTTGGCATCTACATCCACCACCACACCGTCTTCATCGGCCACGATGGAAACTCCGGAATCTCTGGCAACAACACCTTCAATGCCGGTGCCAACCAGGGGGGCCTCACTGCGAATCAGGGGAACCGCCTGGCGCTGCATGTTGGATCCCATGAGTGCCCGGTTGGCATCATCGTTTTCAAGAAAAGGAATAAGGGATGCGGAAACCGAAACCAGCTGATTGGGAGATACATCCATGAACTGGATCTCATCTCTGTCAACCATTTCAAAGTTACCTTCCACCCGGCAGGTGACCTGGTCCCTTAAAAAATTACCATCATCATCAAGGATGGCATTGGCCTGGGCAATGGGATGCTGTTTCTCCTCAAAGGCGGAAAGATGACGGATCTCCCGGGTCACCCTTCCATTGCTGGCGGTACGGTAGGGCGTTTCCACAAAACCGAACCGATTCACCCTGGCAAAGGTACAAAGGGAAACTATCAACCCGATGTTGGGTCCTTCCGGCGTTTCAATGGGGCAGATCCTGCCGTAATGGGAGGGATGCACATCCCTAACCTCAAAACCGGCTCTCTCCCGGGTGAGTCCCCCCGGCCCCAGGGCGCTCAATCGACGCTTGTGGGTGGTTTCTGAAAGGGGGTTGGTCTGATCCATGAACTGGGACAGCTGACTGGTGCCAAAAAATTCCCGAACCACGGCAGATACAGGCTTGGGATTCACCAGATCGTGGGGCATCATGGCATCGACTTCCTGCATGCTCATGCGCTCTTTTATGGCCCGTTCCATGCGCACAAGACCGATGCGGTACTGATTTTCCAAAAGCTCACCCACGGCCCTGACCCGACGGTTACCCAGATGATCAATATCATCCACGGCCCCCTGTGTATCCTTTAATTCTGCAAGGGTGGCAGCGGTGAGCAGAATATCTTCCTTTCTGAGGGTTTTCACCTGAATGTCTGTGTTAACCCCCAGACGATGATTCATTTTCAGACGTCCCACATCGGAAAGATCATAGTAGGCGGACTTGAAGAAAAGATGATCTATGAAATCCTGGGCCACCTCGGGGGTTGCCGGATTTCCGGGGCGAAGCCGTCGGTATATCTCAATCAGGGCTTCGGATCGGGAGGTTACCTTGTCAACAGAAAGGGTTTTGCGCATGGAATCGGAACTGTAGGAATCCACATAAAGGATACGAAAGGTATCCCTCCCCTGTTCAATGATCTTATCAAGGATTTCCTTGTCGATGAGATCCCCTGCCCTGACAATGACTTCATCGGTCATGGGGTCCACAAGGGTTTCCGCAAAACCCTTGCCAAACAGCTCCTCCTCGGCAATGGGAATATAGTCAAGACCCGCTGCCTGGAGTTGTTTCAATCCACGCTGGGTAAAAAGGCGACCTTTTTTGACCACCACTTCATCTGTTCCGGGCAGGAGTACATCAAAGCTTGCCCGCTGACGTTTCAGGTGTTTGGGAATAAACTCTTTAAAGAAAATCCCATCCTTGAGAATGATCTTTTCCTTTTCATAGAAAAAACTTAAGATATCTTCATTGGTGTATCCAAAGGCTTTGAAAAGGATGGTCACCGGAAATTTTCGTCGACGGTCAATGCGTATGTTGACAATGTCCTTGGGATCAATCTCCATGTCGATCCAGGAGCCCCGCACGGGAATAATTCGTGCCGTATAGACAATCTTACCCGAGGAGTGATTCTTGCCTTTATCATGATCGAAGAAAACGCCCGATGATCTGTGAAGCTGACTGACAACAGCGCGCTCTGTGCCATTGATGATAAAGGTTCCCCGACGGGTCATCAATGGAATGGTTCCAAAATATATTTCCTGTTCTTTGATGTCCCGGATGGTTGTGACACCGGCTTCTTTATCGACATCATAGACAGCAAGCCTGACCCGGATATTCACCGGGATTTCGTATGTCATCCCCCTGCTGGTACACTCCTGGATGGAATGTTTTATTTCACCAAAGGAATAGGATACGTACTCAAGGGAGGAGGTGCCGGTAAAATCCTTGATGGGGAAAACCGATTTAAACACCGAATGTATTCCTGTATCCTCCCTGTTTTCAGGGAGGACATCCCTTTGTAGAAAACGTTCAAAGGAGGTGCGCTGCATTCCGATTAAATCCGGAATATCAACCACCCTGCTCTTACTTCCAAACTCTTTTCTGATGCGCTTGTGTGCCAGAAGGCTCCCGGTCATGGTATCTCCAAATAATGGTTTATTATAACCGTGAAAGCGGAGACAGAGTCCATAAGACCTTGCCTCCGCATCGTGTGAGTGCAAATTACAAATTTTCTCAGGTACTTAAAGAATTGTCATGTTATTTAAGTGTTACCTGTGCGCCAGCTGCTTCAAGCTGTTCTTTGATTTTTTCAGCATCTTCTTTGGCAATACCCTCTTTTACCGGTTTGGGAGCACCGTCAACCAGCGCCTTTGCCTCTTTCAGACCCAGACCCGTAATGGCACGAACCTCTTTAATAACGCCGATTTTCTTGTCACCAGCGGTTTCAAGAATGACATCAAATTCAGTCTGCTCTTCAGCAGCAGCAGCTTCTCCACCCGCCGGAGCAGCCATGGCCATGGCCACGGGAGCAGCCGCTGAAACACCAAATTTTTCCTCAAGTTCTTTCACCAGCTCGGACAGCTCAAGAACACTCATGTTTGCAATAAATTCTATGACATCTTCTTTGGTTACATCACCCATTGTTTTATCTCCTTAAACGCGCAGTGCGTATTTTCATCGTAGGTATATATTTCAAATAAATTTTTATGCAGCTTCTTTCTGATCTTTGATGGCCGTCACAACATTTAAAAAGGACACAGGCACCGCACTGAGTACTCGGACCATGGATGTGGGCACAGCATTCATGACGGACAGCACCTGGGCAAGAAGGACTTCCCTTGAAGGCATGGTGGCAAGGGCCTTGATGTCATCAATGGAAAGCGCTTTTCCATTCATGGCTGCCGTCTTGATTTCAAGCTTCTGGTTGTCCTTGGCAAATTTAACTAGGATTCTTGCCGGGGCAACCGGGTCATCCTTGCAGGTGACAACTGCATTGGGACCCTTGAAAGCGGCATCAATCACAGAGACATCTGTCCCCTGGGCGGCCATGGAAAGCAGTGTGTTTTTCACCACCTCCAGATTGGCACCCTCTTTGCGAAGTTCAGCCCTCAATGCGGTCATGGCCTCAACATCCAACCCCTTGTAATCTACAAGCAAAGCGATCTTGGACTCGGACAGCCTGGCATTCAGGCCTGAAACCAACTCTTTTTTTTCAGATAAGTTCAATATTCAAACACCTCCTTCCCAAACATTAATTTTTTCAGAGGTGCCGACTGCGCCAAAACATAACGCTGTCTCGGCAGGCCGGCATCGCCGATTAAACACAAAACATTTTTTGTGCACCTACTGTCTTTGACAGACAAACAGTATTTTATATGAAACTCCGACCAGCTATCTGAAATAATTAGAGTTTCAATTCTTTAATTAACCAGCATCCTTAAGCTTTGCTTAAACCTACCCTGCACGCCTCCACACATTGTGGCATAAAAAAATAAAGCCTTATTCTGTTAAGGCAGACATGCAGAACAAGCGGCCAAATAAAAGGACGGATGTTGGAAAATGGCATAAAATTTACTTGATCAGAACGGGATCAATCTTGATACCAGGTCCCATGGTGGTTGAAACGGTAATTCCCTGGACATAGGTACCTTTACTTGCGGCGGGCTTCAATGCAACAACCTTCGATACAAAGGCCTTGATATTCTCCACAAGTTTTTCAACACCAAAAGAGGCCTTTCCCACAGGCGCATGCACAATGCCTGCTTTTTCAACCCGAAAATCAATCTTACCGGCTTTAAGCTCTTCAATGGCCCGGGCCACTTCAAATGTAACCGTACCGGTCTTGGCATTGGGCATAAGGCCTCTTGGACCAAGAACCCGACCAAGCTTTCCCACAGTTCCCATCATGTCGGGGGTGGCAATGGCACGATCAAAACCAAACCAGCCACCTTTAATTTTTTCCACGATTTCATCGTTGGCAATGAAATCCGCACCCGCATCCAGGGCTTCTTTCTCTTTCTCACCCTTGGCAAACACAAGCACCTTCACCTCTTTACCCAGACCATTGGGAAGCACAACCGTCCCCCGAACCATCTGGTCGGCATGTCTTGGATCAACACCCAGTTTAACTGCAACATCAACGGTCTCGTCAAATTTTGCAAAGGATGAAGAGAGTGAGATCTCTATGGCTTTCTCAAAATCGTATCTTGCTTGCCTGTCGATCTTCTTCACAATTTCCGTATATTTCTTACCATGCTTAGGCATTTTATGTCACTCACTCCTTAATAACGGTTAAACAACCTCTATCCCCATGCTTCTGGCAGTTCCTGCAATAATATTGACAGCCGCATCGACATCATTGGCATTGAGATCTTCCATTTTTAAATTTGCAATCTCCACCAGCTGATCCCGGGTGACCTTCCCCACCTTATTTCGATTAGGCTCACCGGAACCCTTGGCAATATTTGCGGCCTTTCTTAGCAGCATGGAGGCTGGCGGTGTTTTTGTGATAAAGGAAAAAGTTCTATCCTGAAATACGGTAATAACCACCGGGATAATGGAGCCGGCGTCATTTGCGGTCCGGGCGTTAAAAGCCTTACAAAAATCCATTATATTTACGCCATGCTGGCCCAGAGCCGGTCCAATTGGCGGAGACGGATTGGCCTTACCGGCTGCAACCTGAAGTTTTATCTGCGCCATCACTTTTTTTGCCATTTTCTTTTACTCCTGACACATGCTTTAATGTTGTTTCTAAGTTTTATATTTTCGTCACCTGAACGAAATCAAGCTCCACCGGTGTTGCCCTGCCAAAAATACTGACCAGCACCTTCACCTTGCCTTTTTCCGGGTTAACCTCTTCCACCGTTCCATTAAAATTAACAAATGGACCGTCGGCCACCCTGACATCATCACCAATTTCGAAAAAATATTTGGGCTGGGGCTTGGATTTTCCAAGTTCCATACGCTCAACAATATCGGCAGCTTCTTTTTCACTGATGGGTGCGGGCCTGTTCTTGCCCCCCAGAAATCCGGTCACCTTGGCTGTGGATGTTACAATGTGCCACGTTTCATCGTTGAGCTCCATGTTCACCAGAATATATCCTGGATAAAATTTCCGGGAAGATTCCTTCTTTTTGCCATTAACAAGCTCGACAACGTGCTCTGTGGGAACCAGAACGTCTCCGAATTTATCTGAACACCTTGCGTTCTTTATCCGATCTTCCAAAGCCAGTTTTACTTTTTGTTCATAGCCTGAATAAACATGAACTACATACCATTTGAGAGACAATTTCAACTCCCTATTTTATGCCAGAACGATCTGAACAAGCTTTGACAAACTGATGTCCACCAAACCAAGAAACGCACCAAGAATAAATACCAGGACAATAACCACAAGCGTTGAGCCAGCAGTCTGCTTCCGGGACGGCCAGGTGACTTTTTTGAGTTCCACCCGAACCTCCCTCAAAAACTGCACACCCTTTTGAATAAAATTGGGCTCAGAGGGAATAGTCACAGCAGCAGCACGGGCATCCCCACGTCGCTGGGTCGACTTGACGGGCGAAGTTGCCGGCCGGGCTGAACTTTCACCGCCGGACACTTCTTCAGGGGTCTCACGTTTTCGGACTTTGTCCGATGATATTTTTTTCTTCTGCAACCGTGCCATAATACTCCTGTTGAATACACCTGCCCCAAAAAAGCATTGTATTTTTTATCAGAAATTCACAAAGAAAAGCCATTGTCCACAAATAAAAATGGCAGGTCAGGAGGGAGTCGAACCCCCAGCATCCGGATTTGGAGTCCGGCGCTCTACCAATTAGAGCTACTGACCTGCATCAACAAACAAAACTGATTGATTAAAAAACTCTTGAATCTACCTCATCAGCACATGATCTACTTGGTCTCTTTGTGCAGAACATGTTTCTTGCAAAATCGGCAATATTTTTCAAACTCAAGCTTATCAGGTGTTGTTCGTTTGTTCTTTGTCGTTGTATAATTTTTTCGCTTGCACTCTGTGCATGAAAGCGTGATATTTACTCTTGCCACAAGAAACTCCCTTGGATTCTATTCGATCAGATTCTATTCGATAATTTCGCCGATAACACCGGCACCAACCGTACGTCCACCTTCCCTGATGGCAAACCGAAGCTCTTTTTCCATGGCGATGGGGGCAATCAGTTCCGCTGAAATACTTGCATTATCTCCGGGCATGATCATCTCAACACCCTCGGCAAGGGAAAGAACACCGGTTACGTCGGTGGTTCTAAAGAAGAACTGGGGACGATACCCACTGAAAAACGGGGTATGACGACCGCCCTCTTCCTTGCTCAGGCAGTAAATTTCGGCCTTGAACTTGGTATGGGGCTTAATGGAACCCGGTTTTGCAACCACCTGGCCTCTTTCAACGGCATCACGTTTTGTTCCCCGGAGAAGCAGACCAACATTGTCACCGGCACGGCCCTCATCCAGCAACTTTCTAAACATTTCAACACCGGTACAGGTGGTTTTGGTGGTATCACGGATCCCCACAAGCTCAATTTCTTCACCGGTTTTGATAACACCACGCTCGATACGACCCGTAACCACGGTACCACGACCGGAGATGCTGAACACATCCTCAATGGGCATGAGAAAATCTTTATCCGTATCACGCACCGGTTCTTCCACATAGGAATCAAGAACGGCCAGAAGCTCACCAATGCATTTGGCATCATCACCGGCAGGATCATCACATTCCAGTGCCTTCAGCGCAGAACCTTTGATGATGGGAGTATCATCTCCGGGGAACTCATATTTATCAAGCAGCTCCTGGAGTTCCATCTCAACCAGTTCTATCAGTTCTTCATCATCCACCATGTCGCATTTATTGAGGAACACAACAATGCTGGGTACACCCACCTGACGGGCAAGCAGAATATGCTCACGGGTCTGGGGCATGGGACCGTCATCGGCGCTTACCACTAAAATCGCACCGTCCATCTGGGCAGCACCGGTGATCATATTTTTGATATAGTCGGCATGGCCAGGACAGTCAACATGGGCATAGTGACGGTTTGCCGTCTCATATTCCACATGAGCTGTTGCAATGGTAATACCCCGCTCACGCTCCTCAGGGGCCTTATCAATCTCATCAAAGGGAATATAGGTGCCATGACCGGCAAGGGCAGCGTGTTTGGTAATCGCAGCAGTAAGCGTGGTCTTGCCATGGTCGATGTGCCCGATGGTCCCGATATTGACATGCGGCTTGGTCCGCTCAAATTTTTCCTTAGCCATTTTAAACAGATCCTCCCTGGTGGGGTGGAGCCCATGAACGGATTCGAACCGTTGAACCTCTTCCTTACCAAGGAAGCGCTCTACCTACTGAGCTACATGGGCTAATTCCACTTAAGTAACTACGCTGAAGCTATTTATTATCCTGAAGATTTCAAGAAAAAAGAAATGGAGCGGGAGACGAGGTTCGAACTCGCGACATTCAGCTTGGAAGGCTGAAGCTCTACCAACTGAGCTACTCCCGCATCAATGACTGCAGCCAACAAAAAAAGACTGAGACATGAAGCATACATTCTATGCAGTATGCGACCCCTTTTTATTTTGAGATCTCCTACACGAACACATAAGTGGTGGTGGGGGGAGGATTTGAACCTCCGAAGGCTGAGCCGTCAGATTTACAGTCTGATCCCTTTGACCACTCGGGAACCCCACCATTACTTTTGGAGCCGATACCCCGAATCGAACGGAGGACATTCTCATTACAAGTGAGATGCTCTACCTACTGAGCTATATCGGCATCATTCGCAGCAAATCTGCCTTGCGAAAGACCCGGGGATAATAACAGAGCACCCCCCACCTGGCAATCCCTGGAAAAAGCTATTACAAACAATAAGGATCTATTAACATAAAATATATATTATATATATCTATTTTCACTGAAATACTTTTTTATTCTCATTATTTCAATATTTTTTCATTTCTAAGCTTTCTTAAACACAAAACAGGTCCCCCCTTCAAGCCATGGGATTTGTCCCATATTACTTGACACCCCCATTTTAATTCGATAACTAAGATATCTGCCACATGATAATTTTGGGGTTTGTTCACAACATCGACCATTTTTAAAATTTGCCCGGGATCGTTTCTACTCTTTTCAGAAACTGCCAGGGACTGCCAGGATTATGATCAAACCTGTACTTTTCAAGTACACCTTCAGCTCAATTTTATTCAGACAATCCATTCACTGCGCTTTCAAACAGAAACCTACATTGAAATGAAGATGATATCATGATTAAAAAAAATATTTCTTTAGCTTTAACCATAGTAGCCATGAGCGGCAGCCTTTATATGTCCGGCTGTGTACACACACAAAAAACAACCTCCACAGTATCTGTTGATCCCACCTCAACCCGTCCGGGTCTGAAACCATCCACAGTTCATCAGCGCTTTTTAAAAAACATCTCCAATTATGAAAATGAGACCGCCTTGATTTCAGCAGAAAATCACGATACTCCCCTGGTGGACGATTCAGAGACCAAGGCAGATTCATCCACCTGCCGTGCGGACCAGGAGGGTATTGATCATGCCCTTGAGCTGTGTGAGTCTGCCCAGAATTTCTGGGAAGCAGGAGAACTTGAAAGCGCCCTCAATGAACTGGACATTGCATATGCCACCATCCTGGACCTTGACATCGAGGATCATGCGGAACTCAACCAGCAGAAAGATGATGTTCGCTACATGATTGCCAAACGCATCCTTGAAATCCATGCGTCCCGCCACATCGTGGTTAACGGCGCACACAAGGCCATCCCCCTTACCCTCAATGCCCATGTAAAAAAAGAAATTGCCAGATTGTCCGGACCTGAAAAACAATTTTTCATTCGATCATTAAGAAGAGCAGGACGTTATAGACCGTATATAATAAATGAATTCAAGAAAGCCGGCCTTCCAGAAGAGTTGTCCTGGCTCCCCCTTATTGAAAGCGGATTTAACGTGGTTGCCCTTTCACCGGCCAGGGCCTTGGGACTGTGGCAATTTATTCCCTCCACCGGTTACAAATTCGGATTAAAACGCAACTATTTCATTGATGAGCGCCTTGACCCTGAAAAATCCACCCAGGCGGCCATTGCATACCTTTCCGAACTGCACAATATTTTCGGTGACTGGGCAACCGTGCTTGCCGCATACAATTGCGGTGAGGGCCGGGTGTTGAGAACCATTCGAAAACAAAAAACAAATTATCTTGATAATTTCTGGGATCTCTACGAAAAACTGCCCCGGGAAACGGCACGCTATGTTCCCCGTTTTCTGGCCACCCTCCACATTATCAACGACCTTGAAAAATATGGCATTGATCCCGGTGAAATTGAAGATCCCATCCCCTACAAGGTTTTTTCGGTGAAAAAACAGGTAGGCTTAAAAGACATTGCCGCTGCCATGAATATTCCATTTGAAAGACTGAAATACCTGAATCCGGAATTACGGTATGCGCTTTTACCCGCAGAACCCTATGACCTGAGAGTTCCGGCGGCAGATGCAGATCAATTTCTGGCACGCTTTAACAGCATCAAGCCCTCCAGAACCGCATCTAAACCTGAAAAATATGTTTACCATCGTATAAAAAGGGGAGAGACACTGTCCTGCATTGCCAGTAATTATGGCACCAGCATCAAAACCATTGCAGCATCCAACAAAATTTCCACCCGGGCTGTGCTGAAAATCGGCCATGTGCTGAAAATCCCGGCCAGAAGTGTCCGAACTACCTCCAACGTTAGGGGGAAATCCACCAAAGCCGCAAGAAAAACCATCCGGTACACGGTGAAATCCGGTGACAGCCTGTGGATCATTGCCAACACCTATGGAACCACCACAAAAAATATTCAGAAGGCAAATAACCTGCGATCCACCCGACTTCACATCGGCCAGAAACTCATAATTCCCGGTGTGACAGTCAACACAAAGGACAAGAAGAAAAAAACAGTGGCATACCGGGTACGATCGGGAGATAATCCCTTTACAATTGCCCAGAAATATAATATGACACTGCAACGTTTACTTTCATTGAATCACCTGACCTCGAAGAGCAGAATATATCCAGGTCAAAAACTTCTTGTGGAATAACAACCCCCACGCCCCCGTAGCTCAGTGGATAGAGCATTGGATTCCTAATCCATGTGCGCAAGTTCGATTCTTGCCGGGGGCACCATCCATTCTATTTCGGAAAACATGTCTCAACATATTATAAAGCCTGAATTGCTCGCGCCTGCCGGGAATTTTGAAAAACTTGAAGTTGCCATCCATTATGGTGCCGATGCGGTGTATCTTGCCGGAAAGGACTTCAGCCTTCGGAACCTCACCCATAACTTCACCGATACCGAAATGACTGAAGGCATTGCCATGGCCCATGACCATGGGGTAAAGGTGTATGTGGCCTGCAATATCTACTCCCGAAACCATGAGCAGGATCAGTTGGCCCGTTTCCTTGAAACCATTGCACAAATGGGTGCGGACGCGGTGATCATCTCCGATCCTGGCATTGTTTTTCTCGCCCGAACCATCATTCCCCACATGGATATTCATCTGAGCACCCAGGCCAATACCACCAATTACAATGCCCTTAACTTCTGGAAACAGATGGGGGTGACCCGGGTAAATCTGGCCCGGGAGTTGACCCTGGAAGAAATCAGGGAAATTTCCAGCCAGAATATTCTGGAGACAGAGACCTTCATCCATGGCGCCATGTGCATCTCTTACTCCGGTCGGTGTCTTTTAAGTAATTTTCTCACCCGGCGAGACAGCAACCGAGGGGCATGCAGCCACCCCTGCCGCTGGACTTACCGTCTGGAAGAGGCCCAACGCCCCGGTCAGTACCACCCCCTCATGGAAGATGAAAGGGGATCTTATATTTTCAATTCCAAAGACCTGTGCATGATCGAACACATTCCAGAACTTATGGGTGCAGGCATATCTTCCCTGAAAATCGAAGGGCGCATGAAGGGAATCAGCTACCTGGCAGCAGTTGTTAAAACATACAGAGAGGCCATTGACGCCTGGATTGAATGTCCGGAAACATTTCATATCAGCCAGCAATGGAAAAAGGAACTGGGGCTTGTATACCACCGGGACTACAGTACCGGATTTTACTTTGACGACCCCGATGAAATTGTCCCCAACTATGCCAACCATCACACCGGTCTGATTCATGCATTTATTGGAAGGATTTTATTTTGTACCCCTGAAGGTCAGATTACACTGGATGTGAAAAACAAAATTTCCCCAGGGGACACAGTGGAAATTGTGATACCCCGGGGGGCACCGGTGCAAAGCCGTGTGATGGAAATAACAGACCTGGCAGGTATCCCCATTGCCCATGGTCAGCCCAACGCCCGGGTAACTTTAAAACTTGAGCACACCGGGCATCCAGGTGATATCATTCGAAAAACGACCTCAAAATCATAAAGATTAGGATGGATGGGAATTGGGATGGCATCTCATACCCCTGCCGATGGGGTGCGATAAATATTTCTTCCAGATCATGAATAGATCATCTTAAAGGGAATGGGGGGATATTTATTCACCCCGGGCCGTGGAAGAATCTGTTCCAGGGACACCGTCAACCAGTTGGTATCCGGGTTCAGTTCACGCAGTCGTCCCCCCTCGGGGGGCAGGGCATGCACCGTGTAATCATAATTGACATTAAATATACACACCAGATGTTTTCCCTCCCTGGCAATGGCATAATTCTTGGTAAAACTGTTCTGGGAAATCATGGCGCTTCTGGCAATCTCCACCACCACATCCCGGGGAAATTTTGCCAGCACAAATTTTGACAGGCCATTTTCCCCCAGTTTCAACAATGCCCGGGATTCACTGCTGCCCACATATACGGTTTTAATACCCTTTATCTTGCGCAGGTACTGGGCCGCCACAATGGCGGCCGTACGCCGCCCCCCCGCCATCAAGGGGATACCATGATATTCAAAAAATTTCTTCTGAAAATTTTCTGCATACTTATCACCTTTTTCATAAAGATCCTTTGAAATATACCGAAGGTAAATGGCAAGATCCTCTGCAGCATCGGCAATGGGCCAGTCAATGCGCACATGAAAATGGGTCAGGGCATAACGATTTGTCGAATTGACATCCCGCTGGATAAGAAGGGCATAATCCACCGGCAGCAGTGACTTCATGAAATCAAAAAAACCATCGCACTCCAGAAACTTGATATTGCGATGGAAATCAGTAACGCTTGGGAACTCCTTGTGTTTTATCAGGTTGGTCTTGGTGGTTTTATTGATGTCAAAAAAGCGAATATATTTTTTATGCTGATCATCTATGCCGTCTTCAAGAAACAGAATCAAAAATGAATTCTGGGATTCAAACTCCACACTTGGTATCCTTGCCCGGGGTTTCATCTCCCGGGTTTCAACAAAGGGGTACCGTTGATTTTCCCGTATGAAATTCTGGTACGAGTCCACAAGGGAATATTGAATGACAAATTGATCCATCTCATCCCGAAGGACCTCGTAATATGATCGTCGCAGCTTTTCATCCCGGCTCAACGCATCTCTGGGGCAGCAAAATTCCATATTATACCTTACCTGCTTCCTCCAGGGCCGTAACAGCTGGCAATGCACGTCCCTCCATGAGATGAAGAAATGCCCCTCCTCCCGTTGAAATATAATCCATTTCTGCGGCTACCTGACACACATTGACAGCCAGTCCGGTATCACCACCCCCCACAACGGAAAATGCCTGGGACAAGGCAACGGCCTTTGCCACCCCGCAGGTACCGTCACGGAAGCGTTCCATTTCAAAAACACCCATGGGTCCATTCCACACAATGGTGCCGGAGGATTCAATGGCCCGGGAAAAAAGTGCAATGGTTTCAGGTCCAATGTCCATGGCCATCCAGTTCTGGGGAATATTGTTCACAGGCACTGTCTTTTTATCGGCATCCTTATCAAAGGCAGCGGCCACCACCAGATCAACAGGCAAAAGGCATTGAACCTTCCTGATCCTGGCTTTATTAAGGATGGCTCCCGCCGTGGCCACAAGGTCTGCTTCCACAAGGGAGGCCTGCATATCCATGCCCTGACTCTTTAAAAAGGTATTGGCCATGGCCCCCCCGATGATCAGGGTATCCACATGGTTAAGGAGATTTTCCAGGGTTGCAAGCTTGCTTGAAACCTTGGCCCCACCAACAATGGCGGTGAGGGGACGACGGGGGGCCTCCACGGAACTGCGATAACAGGAGATTTCTTTTTCCAGCAGAAAACCGGCGGCGGATTCTTTTACCAGGCGGGGAATCCCCACCACCGAGGCCTGGGTTCTATGGGATACGGCAAAGGCCTCATTGACAAAACAGTCACAAAGGTAGGCAAGTTCTCTTGCAAATTCCGGAGCATTAAACTTCTCATCTTCATGAAATCTCAGGTTTTCGAGCAGGACAACCTCCCCGGGTACCATTTTTTCCACAGCGGTACGCACCTCTGGGCCGATGCAGTCGTTGAGAAATTTCACCGGTTGTCCCAAAAGTTCAGCCAGACGTTTTGCCACCGGCGCAAGGGACAGTTCCGACAAGCGTTTTCCACCGGGTCTTCCCATATGGGAAATCAAGATAATCCGGCTGTTTTTTTCCAGCAGATAATGAATCAGGGGAAGGGTGGCCTTTATTCTGTTATCATCTGTGATGACTTGATGTTCATCCAGGGGCAGATTGTAATCCACCCGCACCAGCACCCGTTTATCTGCCAGTTCAAGATCTCTTATTGATTTCATTTTTCTTTTCCCAAATCCATCTGTTGTCTATGAAGTTTCTTTTTCCGAGACCAGCGTTGGAAAAAACCGATATTACCGGCCTTCTCTCCCCGGGCCACCATTTCATGTTTTACACCCAATCCCCCGACACCGGACATGGCCTGCCTCAGGCATTGAGTTTTATGGGGACAGCTGAACATGCACTGGTCGGGGGTCTCCCGTAATCCATGGCTGCCCATGGGGAAAACCTGTTCCAGATTTCCGAAGCATTCCGGCAGGGGCTTTTTTTGTGCATCTTCATCAGCCATTTTGTTCAAACTCCCTGTTAAATTCGGCGATATAGCCCTGCTCTGCAAAGCTGTAAAACCCAGTCCCCCCGGTTATCACATGCTCATGGACGGTGATACCCACATGGCGCAGGGCAAAGACCAGCCGTTTGGTAATGGCAATGTCCTCCGGTGAGGGGGATACGTCTCCGGAGGGGTGGTTATGGGCAAAAATTACAGCAGCGGCCCTGTGTTCCAGGGCCTTTATAATCACCTCACGGGGATATACGGCACTCATGGTCAGGGTTCCCTTAAAGAGAATTTCCATGGCAGCCACCCGATTTTTGGCATCCAGAAAAATCCCGGCAAACACCTCCCGATTTTTCCGGCCGATGGCATGGGCCAGATAGGCCTTTAGATCCCGGGAATTACCAATGATATCTCCCTGCACCACCTGGGAGGCAAGATAACGATCTGCCACCGCCTTTATCAGGCGAAGGCCAAGGATATTGGAAGGGCCAATCCCCTTTACCCGTGCCAGTTCTTCAGGATTGGCTTCAAAAACCCCCTGGAGGGTTTTAAAGCGTTCCAGAAGTTCTTTGGCCCGTTCCTTGCAATCCTGGCGGGGGGTGTTCAGTGTCAACAACAGTTCCACCACCTCATAATCCAGAAATCCCGTCAGGCCTGCCTGGAGAAACCGCTCCCTCAGGCGTTGCCGATGGCCCTTACCCTTATGACTGTTCTGTGTCTCCCTGGTCATTGTATCCATGATCCGGCAGGGACTCATCCGATGCAATGTCTGGTGCACTGTCTACATCCTGGATGTCATCCCGGGTTTCATGCTCCATAAGTTCATCTTCTTCCTGGTCTTCGGGAAGCCGTGCCGCAGCAATCAGCTGTTCCTGGGCAGCCAGATTAATGAGCTTCACCCCCTGGGTATTTCGACTGATCACTGAAATGCTGCTGATGTCGGTGCGAATGAGTTTCCCCTTGTCCGTGACCAGCATCAGTTCATCTTTATCCTCCACCAGCAGCAGGGCCACCATCTGCCCGTTACGCGGGGAGGTTCTAATGGAAAAGACCCCTTTGCCCCCCCGGGTCTGGCATCGATACTCCTCAATGCTGGTACGCTTACCATAACCGTTCTCCGTCACCGTAAGAAGGGTTTCACCGTGACTTAAGGCCTCCATGCCCACCAGGCGGGAATTTTTCTCACCAATGCGCATGCCCCTAACCCCCATGGATCCCCGGGCCGTGGAACGTACCTCATCCTCATGGAATCGAATGACTTTCCCCTCATTCGAACCCAGAAAAATATCCATGGTTCCATCGGTTATACGGGCGGCAATCAGCTCATCATCTTCAGCAAGTTTAATACCGATAAGCCCCCCGGACCGCGGTCTGGAATAGGCCATAAGATCGGTCTTTTTCACCCGGCCCTTCACCGTGGCCATGACCACATAACGGTCTGGTGTAAACTCAGGCACGGTCAATATGGTGGCAAGCTTCTCCCCTTCATCCAGATTCAACAGGTTTACAATGGCCTTGCCGAGACTGGAACGACTGGCCATGGGCAGCTCATACACCTTGGTCTGATACACCTTACCCATGTTGGTAATGAAAAGAAAGGTGTGATGGGTGGATGCCACAAAAAGATGCTCCACAAAATCATCTTCCTTGGTGCCCATGGCCATTTTACCTTTGCCCCCCCGGTGCTGGGTGGCATAAAGGGTTATGGGATTTCGCTTGATATAACCACTTCTGGAAATGGTGACCACCATATCTTCTTCTGCAATGAGATCTTCAATATTGATATCACCGGTACTTTCCACAATGCGGGTACGCCGTGCATCGGAGAACTCTTCTTTGAGGGTGAGCATTTCCTCACGGATAATTCCCCGGACCACCTGGTCACTGGAAAGGATTTCCTGAAACCAGGCAATGTCTTTTAACAGGGCTGCATATTCCTCATCAATCTTATCACGTTCAAGACCGGTAAGTCGCTGGAGGCGCATGTCCAGTATGGCCTGGGCCTGGATTTCCGACAGGGCAAAAGTTGCCATGAGTCCATCCTTGGCAATTTCCGGAGAACGGGAGCCCCGGATAAGAGCCACCACCTCATCGAGATGATCCAGGGCGATTTTAAGTCCTTCAAGAAGATGTGCCCGTTCCTGGGCTTTTCTCAAGTCAAAACGAGTTCTTCGAATAATGACATCCTTACGGTGTTTGACAAAATGTTCCAGCAGCTCCTTGATGGTAAACAGCTCCGGACGTTTATTGACCACCGCAAGGAAAATAATGCCGAAACTGGACTGCATGCTGGTATGCTTGTACAGCTGATTGATAACCACCTCAGCGAACTGGTCTTTTTTCAGGCCAATGGCAATGCGCATACCATCACGGTCGGACTCATCCCGCACAAAAGAGGCCCCCTCAATCACCCGGGTTTTCATGAGTTCCGCAATCTTTTCCACCACCCTTGCCTTGTTCACCTGGTAGGGCAGTTCGGTGACCACAATGGTTTCTCGATTGGTCTTTTTATTCTCCTCCACATCAATCTTTGCCCGCATGACAACCACTCCACGTCCGGTGTGGTAAGCGTCATGAATTCCTTTTTTGCCAAAGATCATGCCGGCGGTGGGAAAATCCGGTCCGGGAATGTGGGTCATGATCTCATCAATGGAAAGGGCCGGATTATCCAGAAGGGCAATGATGGCATCGGCCACCTCATTGATGTTATGGGGGGGGATATTGGTGGTCATGCCAACGGCAATACCCGACGACCCGTTTACCAGAAGCGCAGGGAACCGGGTGGGCATAACCGACGGTTCTTCCATGGTTTCATCGTAATTGGGAATCCAGTCCACCGTCTCTTTTTCAAGGTCGGCCAGCATTTGATGGGCCACCTTCTTCATGCGGATTTCCGTATACCTCATGGCCGCCGGTGAATCGCCGTCAACGGAGCCGAAATTGCCCTGGCCGTCCACCAGCGGATACCGCATGGAAAAATCCTGAGCCATGCGGACAATGGTGTCATACACTGCGGAATCGCCGTGGGGATGATACTTACCAATGACATCACCCACCACACGGGCGGATTTTTTGTAAGGTTTATTCCAGTCATTGCGCAACTGGCGCATGGCAAACAGCACCCGTCGATGGACGGGCTTGAGACCGTCCCGCACATCGGGGAGGGCTCGACCGATGATGACACTCATGGCATATTCGAGATAGGATTGCTTCATCTCCTTCTCGATGCTTGTCACATTGTTGTCTTGGTTTATCATTCACTGTCCTTTAAGCACTTTACAACTGATATTAACAATTATTCGACCACGACCTTGAAAACACGTCAAACGGAAATTTTCCAAGCTTTCCATGGTATCAAAATTTAAGCAGCAGGCCAAGGCATCCCCGACAAAAACAATAAAAAAAACGAAGCGTTGCCCTCAAAGGCGGGGGATACGCTGCCTGTACACGTTCAGCAACGGACAAAAACGGGAAAAGGAAACCGACAGAGAAGGATGAAGGCAACTGCCAGGACATGAGACAGCGGAAGGAAGGAAACAATAAAGCAGGCGCTGTCTGGCAATAAAAAATATTAAAAACCATTTATTTCAAGGCATTGAAGACCCACAGCAGTATCAGACAGAGGCTGTGTACTGAAGACATCTATGGGCAAAAAAACATCATACCCCCTATGGACCCGGGAACCCTTCAGGAAAAGGGGGCATTCATGGCCCCCTCCCTGAAAAAATCGACAACTACCTCTGCCCCATGGTAAGGGCAAAGTTATAAACAGTTTAAATCGTCATTATTTATGACCGGTACAGCCAATGGCTGCCAGCAAAAGCACACATTCATAAATAATAACCTGAACAAAACTGCCAAAAAAATGATAGATAATGCCGCCGCCAATGATTGCCGGAACGGCGGAAAAAATCATGATACCCAGTTTCCTGCTGATGTCCATAGCTTAAAGATCCCCTTGTTATTTAATCCGCACCCGTTATCGTTTAGAAACATTGTGTTTTTTATCATCACAAAGGCTTCAAGTAAAGTGGAAATTAGCGTTCAATGACCATGGCCATGCCCATGCCACCGCCGATACACATGGAAATGAGACCCGTGGCATAGTTCTTTCGTTTCATCTGGTTTATGGCAGTGACCATCTGTCTTGCACCTGTGCATCCAATGGGATGACCAAGTGAAATACCACTTCCCAGCTCATTGGGTTTTTCCACATCAATATCAAGCTCTCTCATGCATCCGATTGCCTGGGCAGCAAAGGCTTCATTGAGCTCCACCAAATCGAGGTCTTTCATAGTCATGCCGGTACGGGAAAGCACTTTTTTAATGGCAGGCACAGGCCCAAGTCCCATGTAGGCCGGGTCAAGACCACCCGCCGCAAAGGATTTTATCCGGGCTATTTTTTCAAGACCCATGGCATCGGCTTTTTCTTCAGTCATTAACAGCACAGCAGCCGCACCATCATTAATACCTGAGGCATTGCCAGCTGTAACGCTGCCGTCTTTTTTAAAGGCCGGTCGCAATTTAGCCAGCTTTTCCATGCTTGTTTCCATGGGACGCTCATCCGTGTCCACCACAACCTCTTTTCTGCGGGACATGAAGCTAACCGGAATAATCTCTTGGGCAAAGGTGCCATTTTTGATGGCTTCCAGGGCACGATTATGACTTAAAAGAGCCAGTTCATCCTGCTCCTGGCGGGTAATGCCGTATTTTGCCACAATATTTTCCGCTGTCAGGCCCATATGATAACCGTAAAAGATTTCATAGAGACCATCAAACACCATCAGGTCATAAATATCACCGGTACCGGTGAGCTCCATGCGATGTCCCCAGCGGGCCTTGGGAAGAGCCATGGGGGCATTACTCATGCTTTCCTGGCCCCCAGCCAGCACCACATCACATTCTCCTGTCATGATGGCCTGGGCACCCAGGGCAATGGCCTTGAGTCCGGAACCACAGATTTTATTGGCGGTAAAGGCCGGGGTATACCGGGGAATACCTGCAGCAATCATGGCCTGACGTGCAGTATTTTGTCCCTGGCCTGCCTGGAGCACGTTGCCCATGATGACTTCATCAATGTGCACCGGGGCCAGTGTATCATCATAGTCATAGCCCTTCTTTTCAAGGTCGATCTGTCCCTGATCTTTCAGGGATTCCGGACCAAAGGCCTTATCCGATGCATCTGCTTCGGGTCGCAGCCCCACCCGCTTTAAAACCGATTTCATCACCGTAGCGCCCAGTTCAACAACAGACACACTTTTCAAAGAACCACCAAAAGATCCAACAGGTGTCCTCACACCACTTACGATCACGACGTCTTTCATATTTTTGTCTCCGATGTGTTGATATGTTCCCCAAGACGAGGTCCCAGCACATGCCCATGGACACTTGCAAAAACATCCGGGGAAAAGTATATTTTCTCCGACGACGATGACCCATAAGGCTTTTATTCCCGGGGATCTCCGCCATCACCTGATACGGTTATCACCAGGAATCCATACCAAAATTGAACCAAACATACAAGAATTTCTCAAGACAAGATTTCCCGGCAGACATCGTGGTATCTTAAGGCAGGGCCATTTCCCAGGACCTATTTTCGGCTTGCATCTTTATCCCGCAAAGCCATCCATGCGTCCAGACGTTTTTTCACCGTTGCCTCATATCCCCGGGCAGTGGGTTTATAGAAACGGCAATCTTTCAGTTCACTAGGAAGATACTCCTGGGCAACATATCCCTCCGGGTAGTCATGGGCATACCGGTATCCCGCATGGTATCCCTGTTCTTTCATCAGACGGGTGGGGGCATTTCTGATGTGGAGAGGCACGCCAAGACTTCCGGAGTTTTTCACTTCCTGCCGCACCGCCTTTCCGGCCATGTACACGCTGTTACTTTTAGGAGCCGTTGCAAGGTAAATGGCCGCCTGGGCCAGGGCATCATCACCTTCGGGGTGCCCCAGAAACCGAAAGGCCTCCAGGGCGTTCAGTGCAACGGTCAAAGCCCCGGGATCTGCAATACCCACATCTTCCACTGCAAAACGTACCATGCGTCGGAGCACATACAAAGGGTCTTCTCCAGAAGACACCATACGGGTCAGCCAGTAAAGGGCAGCATCTGGATCGCTACCCCTCAGGCTTTTATGAAAGGCGGAAATAAGATTAAAATGCTGATCTCCGGCCCTGTCGTACCGCAGGGCCTTTTTCTGAACCGCCTTTTCCACATCGGTCAGGGTCACAGTCAGAAGGGTTGATGTCCCCATGTCCTGCCCATGGGATTTTCCATGCCTGGCAAATATGGCGGCAGCCTCAAGACTTGTCAGGGCAATGCGCACATCACCATCGGCAGCCGATGCCATGTGGTCCAGGGCCTCCCCGGTAAACCTAAGGTTCATGGCACCAAGCCCCCGGTCCCGGTCTGCCAGGGCCCGCTCAAGGATGCGCCGGATCTGACGGACGGTTAATGATTTCAGGGATACCACCCGACACCGGGACACCAGGGCCGGAATAACCTCAAAGGAGGGATTTTCCGTGGTGGCACCCACAAGTACAATGGTCCCCTTTTCAACATGGGGAAGAAAGGCATCCTGCTGAGCCTTGTTGAACCTGTGGATTTCATCCACAAACAGAATGGTGCGCCGGGCATGACATCTTCGCTGTTCCCTAGCCTCCTCAATAACGGCCCGGATCTCTTTTACTCCGGAAAGCACGGCTGATATCTGAAGGAAATGGGAGCGGGTTTCCCGGGCAATGATACCGGCAAGGGTGGTCTTACCACAGCCCGGCGGTCCCCACAGGATAACGGAAAACAAGTTGTCATTGACAATGGCCCGGCACAGAACGGTGTCCGGCCCCACCACATCTTCCTGGCCCTCCAATTCTTCAAGGGTTCTGGGGCGCATGCGATCGGCCAGGGGGGCGTGATCCATGTCTACCTTCGCCATACCGGCATCAAACAGATCCATTTCAGGACTTAACTCCGTCCCGAGTCCTCTTTCTTCGCCGTTGCTCCTCCCGTTCTTTCTTTCTCAGAGTGGTTGTTTTGGACTTTTTTGCCGTGTAGCGTTTTTCCACAAGGGTTTTTCCGGTAAATTCCAATTTACCTGTCTTTTCCCGAAAATACAGATTAATGGGGGTTTTTTCCAATTCTGCCATTTCTCGTATCTGGTTGATGAGATACCGCTTGTAAGAGAAATGCACCGCCTCGGGATAATTGACAAAACACACAATGGTTGGCGGTTTCACAGACACCTGGGTTGCATAAAAGAACTTCAGGCGTTTTCCCTTGTGCAGGGGGGGCTCTGTGCGGTATATGGCATTCTCTATGATGCGATTGAGCAATCCGGTATTAATACGATGGTTGTACTCTTCATAGATGCCTTCCACCATGGACAGAATCTTATGGGTCCGTTGACCTGTCAGGGCAGAAATGGTAATGGCCGGGGCAAAGGACAAAAACTTGGATTTCATGCGCAGATCTTCCATGAATGCCTTCTGATTTTTTCTATCCGCCTCCAGAAGATCCCATTTATTCAACACAAAAAGTGCACCGCACCCCCTGTCATGGGCATAGCCTGCAATGGTGATGTCTTGGTCGGTGACCCCTTCATTGGCATCTATTAAAATCAGGGCCACATCACAGCGATCAAGGCTTTTCAGGGCCTTCAGGATGGAATATTTTTCAATGCGCTCACGTACCTTCCCCTTGCGTCGAATCCCCGCCGTATCAATGAGACGAAAGGTGGTGCCATCCTTTTCAAGGGTTAGATCGATGGCATCCCTTGTGGTGCCCGCCCTTTCACTGACCACCACTCTTTTTTTACCAAACAGTCGATTGATCAGAGAAGATTTTCCCACGTTGGGCCGTCCGGCCACGGCAATGCATATTTCCCGATCCCCGGTATCACCCTGTGTTGAATCATATTTATCAAACAGAGTTTCATCTGTTAGCACGGAAATAAGTTCATCCATGAAGGTGGGAACCCCCACCCCATGTTCGGCGGACACTGGAAAAAATTGGTCCATTCCCAAAACAAAAAACTCAGAAAGATCTTCCCGCTGCCGATTGTTTTCAATCTTATTGATCAGGTAAAAAACAGGTTTATCGGTTCTTCTCAGAATGTGAACCAGATCCTGGTCAAAGGGAGAAACACCCCCACGGCCATCCAGCACCAGTACTATGACATCGGCTTCTTCCACGGCTATTTCAACGTGCTCCCGAATTTCAGTGGCAAAATGATCCTCATCGTCCACAAGAAAGCCCCCGGTATCCACCAGGGTAAAGGCAACATCATCCCACTGGGCATCGGCATAATGCCGATCCCTTGTCACCCCTGGAAAATCATCCACAAGGGCATTACGAGATTTTGTCATTCGATTAAAAAGGGTTGATTTGCCCACATTGGGCCGCCCCACAAGGGCAACAATGGGTTTCATTATATAGAACCTCCGAAGTTAAAACAAGACATGCCACGATCCTCCGGGGACAGGCTTTTCCCATAAAAACCCGTATCAGCATCGGAGGTAGAAGGGCTCGGCAGTCGCCAGAGTCACCGGTCTTATTTGATGATATTGAAATGCATTACTCTCAATGTCAAGCAAACCGACCATCGTCGTCGCCCAGGTCCCCTTGAAAAGACAGATCAGATCATGGAATATTTTACTGTTGGTTATGGTTAAGGGATAGATCACAGTGGCGCAATACCGGAAAAAACTGTGGGAAAACCCATGGAGATTTCCCGGGATCCAGGAGATAAAAAAATTAACACCAACAACAAAAAGCCCCGGAAAAACTCCCGGGGCTTTTATAATTTTTTAATTAAGCTTAAAACTTGGATGGCGTCCCCAAGGGGATTCGAACCCCTGTCGCCGGCGTGAAAGGCCGGTGTCCTGGACCGGGCTAGACGATGGGGACGCAACATCATTTTTGGGTGGTGGGCCGTACTGGGCTCGAACCAGTGACTCTCTGCTTAAAAGGCAGATACTCTACCGACTGAGTTAACGGCCCCCAAAAACAAAGCGAACTTATACTTTCCTGAATTCCTTGTCAACTCTTTTTTTTAAAAGGTCTGAGATTTTATCCCTATTTTTTCCAGAATTCAGGCACCAGTAAAATAATCATGGTATATATTTCCAGTCTTCCCAGCAACATACACCACAACAGCAGCCATTTCCCCAACATGGGGATATGGGCAAAATTATCCACCGGTCCCACGGTACCAAAGCCAGGTCCAATGTTGCCAATACAGGAGGCTACCGCCCCAAGGGAGGTGAGCATGTCAACGCCCATGGCCGACAAAATTGCACTGCACACGGCAAACAACAAAAGATAAAGCCCCAGAAATCCCATGATGCTTTTGAGCACATGGTCGGGTACCACGGCATCGTTAATTTTCACCTGGGCCACACTGCGTGGATGAATAAGGGTGAACAACTCCCGGTAGCAGTATTTAAAGCACACCATAAGACGAGCACATTTCATGCCACCACCGGTGGAACCCGCCGAAGCTCCAATAAACATGCAGATGAATATAATCAACTGGCTCAATCCCGGCCACAGCTCATAATCCGCCGTGGCATACCCCGTTGTGGTAACAATAGAAACAATCTGAAAGGAGGCATATCGAAATGCACTGCCAAGGGAGCCATATACGTTGCCGTACAGATCAAGGGTTACCACCACCGTCAACCCCAGACACATCAAAAGAAAAAACCTGCACTCGGAATCCCGCCAGAAAATCAGGGTCCGGCCCCGTAACAGCTGATAATGCAGGGAAAAATTAATGCCTGCCAGCACCATGAACAACACAAATACAAAATCAAAATAGGCACTGTCAAAATGGGCCACAGATGCGTTCCTGGTGGAAAACCCACCCGTGGGCATGGTGGTAAAGGCATGGCACAGAGCATCGTACAATCCCATGCCTCCCCCCATTAAAAACAATACCTGCAAAAGGGAAATCAGGGCATATACATACCACAGGATCTTAGCGGAATCACTCAGGCGGGGGGTCAATTTATCCGGCACCGGACTTGGCACTTCAGCTTTAAACAGCTGCATGCCCCCCACCCCCAGAAAGGGCAGAATGGCAAGGGAAAGCACAATAATCCCCATGCCCCCCAGCCACTGAATAAAACTTCGCCAGAAAAGAAGACTTTTGGATACTCCCTCTATATTGGTAAACACCGAGGAACCCGTGGTAGTGAATCCAGACACCGACTCAAACATGGCATCGGTGAAACAGGGCACGGCATCTCCAAAATAAAAGGGCAATGCGCCAAAAAATCCAATTGCAGTCCATCCCAGAGCCACAATGGCAATACCCTCTCTGGGGCTTATATATTCAATACCAGACCTTCGAGATACCAGAAAGAGAAAAAGCCCCGCGCACACGGCGCACCCCATGGACAATACAATGGCCATCTGGCTCCCATCATCGTAGAAAAGACTGCATGCCAGGGGAACCAGCATTACCACGCCAATGAAAATAACCAGAATACCGATAATATTTCCAACATATTGCCATCGCATCAAAAAAACTCCAGCTTAACCGTCAACATTTTTTCAAGTTTGTGCACCACCTGGCGTCTTGCAAAGATAATAATACGGTCCCCGGGCTCCACCACACTGTTACCCGATGGAATCATGATGGTATCCTCCCGGATGATGGACACCAGAATAGCCCCCTTGGGAAAGGATATTTTCTTTAAGGGTCGACCGGTGATGGCAGAGGTTTCAAGGGCAATGGCTTCTATCATTTCCGCCTCCTCCCCCAGCACAGATATGGCGGATAATATTTTACCCTTTCTTACGTCATGGAGAATGGAGCTGATAGCCGACAACCGGGGACTGACAACCTTCTGCAGCCCGATGGTGGACATCAGGGGAATATAACTGAACTTACTCACCTTGGTAATGGTGGTTCCAGCCCCCAGATTTTTGGCCAGCAGGGACACCAGGATATTGGTTTCCTCATCATTGGTAAGGGCCACCAGTACATCCACATCCCCCACATTCTCTTCGAGCAGCAGATTTTGATCCGACCCATCACCATGGAGCACAACGGTCTTTGCCATGGCTTCGGACAATGCCTGGCAGCGTTCCAGGTCTGACTCAATGATTTTGGTGTGAATGCATTCTGCTTCAAGACATTTTGCCAATCGCTCACCGATACGTCCACCCCCCACTATCATAACCCTGCGCAGGGGAATAATTGTTTTATCAAAAAGGGCAACAGTTTCTTTCAATCGATCATTTTCACAGATAAAATAGACCAGATCCCCCACTTCCAGGCGATGCTCCCCCCGGGGAATGATGAGTTCTTGACGTCTTACCACCGCTGCAATCAAGGGACGGGTCTGTCCGAACATGGAGGCAAAATCCTTGAGTCTGACACCGGCCATGGGTGACCTTTCATCCAGGCGCAGCCCCACAAACTTTACCCTTCCCTCCACCAGTTCTCCCATGTCCACAGCCGCCGGAATTTTCATGAGACGATAAATGGTTTTCACCACCTCTATTTCCGGATTGATCACCGTGTTTATGTGGGGAGGAGCCGTTTTAAAGGCCCCATGGTACTGGTCGTAATGGGCATTTCGAATGCGGGCCAGGGTTCGGGTGGCCGGAGACAACATATCCGCCATAAGGCAGGCCACAAGGTTGGCTTCATCGCTGTTTGTCACGGCAAGCAAAATCTCAGCCTGACGAATACCTGCCTTTTCAAGGATTTCCGGCGAACTTCCAGAGGCCGTAATTCCCTGCACATCCAAATTTTCAGTCACCCTGCGAATGGCGTCCACTGATTTATCAATAACTACGACATCTTTATTCTCAAAGGCAAGGCGACTGGCTATGTGATAGCCCACCTCCCCTGCTCCCACAATAATGATTTTCACTACCTGACTCCTAAGGGATATAATAAAAAGACAGCCATCCGGCGATCTCTCGGAAGAGCAACAAAATACTGTCATGTGCAACCAGATCGTCAATGTGTGGATTTACTACATGCTCCTTTCACTGTCAACCTTAAGGCCATCGTGATTTTCCCCTTGAAACCTATCCGGATATAACATATACGAAAGGCGGAAGCTTTAAAGCTGCCATTGCCAATGCCCAGTACCGGATCAATGAATCAAAACGTCTTTATCACCGGATATCGACGACATGATAAAACCTGCAAATTCAGAGAATAAACCCATGACAAAAGAAAAGAAAAAACAGAAAAAAACACTGGAGCCCAAAGTGGATCCCCAGCGCCGCATGGCCCTGGAAAGCCTGCCACCCCACCTTCGGGAGCAGATGACGCCGGAGGAGGTGGATCTGTTTCTCCATGCCGAGGCATGGCCCGAAACATTGATGAAAAAAATGGAAGAATTCATCGTTTCACCAGACTAAGAAAGGCCATGGCCTCCCAACAGGGAAAGCCATGGCCTTAAATTCTTGATGGTTTAAGTACAAAATTACGCCCATCAGATATTTTGTTCAAAAAATACAATGGGGTGTAAAGATATTAAAAAGCATTCCTCACACCCCGTTTTACAGGTCTGTTATCCGGATACTGCATCGGTGAGTTCAGGCATGAACTCCAGGATATCAGCCACAATACCCACATCAGCCACCTGAAAAATAGGTGCCTTGGGGTTCTTGTTTATGGCCACAATATAGGGATTTCCCTTTACGCCGCCCATGTGCTGGAAGGAACCGCTGATACCAAGTGCCATGTACACCTTGGGCTTGACGGTCTGACCCGATGTTCCCACCTGACGGGATTTTTCCAGCCATTTGGCATCCACAATGGGCCGGGAGCAGGATACCACCGCACCCATGGCTTCGGCAAGCTCCTGGGCTACGGAGATATTGTCCTCTTCTTCAATACCCCGTCCAATGGAAACAAGAAGATCAGACTTGGTGATATCAACATCCCCGACTTCTGCGGCCACCACTTCAAGAAAACGACGTTTGGCAGTAAGATCGCCTGCATCCGCCGATTTATCCACCACTGCACCACCTGCGGCACTTCCCTCCACCGGGGCAAAGGATCCCCCGCGAACGGTTACCACAGCCCCTGTTGAAACATCACAGGAAACATGGGTACTTACTGCACCGCCAAGCTCCTGACGAACTACCTTAAGCGTTTTGCCATCACAGCCTTCAATGTCCACCACATCAGCCACAAAGGCTGCGTCCATCTTAATGGACAGACCCGGGGCCAGATCCATTCCCAAAGTATTGTGGGGAAGCAGTACAATGGCATCGGCAGGAAGCACATTCACAAGGGCCTTTCTAACAACTTCGGCATTGGGATAGGCAAGGGCCTCATTGTCAATTTTAATCACCGATGCATAAATATCGGTCATGGCGTTTGCCACCTTGTCCAGATCCGCACCGGAACCGGTGACCACAGCCGTAAGAGCCGCACCGGCATCCATTTTCTTTGCTGCTTCAGGGTATTCCATGGCAATGTCTTCGGCAATGCCGGCATTGTGGGGTATGTATGCAAATAATTCAGCCATTATGCAAGCCCTCCCTTGCTTTTGATTCTTTCAATGAGCTGGGCAATAATTTCATCGGTGGAGCCTTCCAGCATCTCCGCACCATCGCCCATATCAGGCACAAAATAATCCAGTCGCTTAACTTTGGCACCATCTTCGCCAACCGTGGAGGCATCCAGGCCCAGGTCTGCGGCACCCTTCACAGGAATATCAAGCTTGGCCACCTTTCGAATACCCCGGATACCCACATACCGAGGCTCATTAATACCGGTCTGAATGGACAGTACACAGGGCAGATCCATCTCGTTCATTTCCTGATTACCGCCCTCAATCTCACGGCCCACCTTGATGGTGGATTCTCCGTCCACTTCCAGTTTATTAACCAGAGATGCATAAGGGTAATCCAGCATGGCTGCAAGCATTCCACCCACCTGACCTGCACCTTCATCTGCCTGGGCACCGGTGAGAATCAAATCATAATTGCCCTTTTCCACCTCGGCCTTGAGGATGGTTGCAATGCCCTTTCCATCGGAGCCTTCAAAAGCGTCGTCATTTAACAGAATACCGTTATTGGCACCCATGGCCATCTCCCGACGGAGGACCTCTTCTGACTCATCATCACCAACCGTTACCACAGTAACATTGCCGCCAACTTTGTCTACAATTTGAATGGCTTCTTCAACGGCGTAATTATCCCATTCATTCACGGAATAGACCAGATCATCACGATCAAGATCATTACCGGCACTGTTGAGCTCAAATTCATTCTCAGCAGTATCGGGCACTCGCTTGACACACACCAAAATCTCCATTATGGCCTCCAAATTAAGGTAAAAAATTCATAAAATTTATTATATTCACGCCAAGTGCTGTTCAATGAGAAGGGTGAGATCCATTGCCTCAATTTCACCTTCTTTGCCCGCCACCTTTATGCCGTCCTGAATATTAACAAGACAGAAGGGGCAAGCGGTAACGATCACATTGGCACCGGCCTCAGCTGCCATATTCACCCGCAACACACCCATGCGAACCTCTTCCTCCGGTTCGTAAAACAGCATGAGTCCACCACCGCCACAGCAGAAGGAACGATCACGGCTTTTTTCCATCTCTACCCGCCTGAGTCCTTCAATGGCATCCAGGGCCTCCCGGGGGTCTTCATATACACCGTTGTGACGGCCCAGATAACAGGGATCATGGTAAACATATACTTTTTCCGGATGAATGGCATGCTTCAGGGTCAGGGCACCTGATTTGATTTTTTCTGTAATCAGCTGACTGATGTGCTTCACCGGGGGCAAGCCCCGGTAATCATTCTTTAAGGCATTATAGGCATGGGGGTCAGCGGTGACGATGTTTTTAACCCCGGATTCCAGAATGGCTTCGGTATTCTGGGCCTTGAGATCCTGGAAAAGCATTTCCTCACCAAATCGAATGACCTCGTTGGCACTGTCCTTTTCAGCTTTGCCAAGAATCCCGAAATCAACGCCGGCCCGGGTCAGAATCTTAGCAGTTCTCCGGGCAATTTCCTGGATATTATCATCATAGGAGGAGATACTGTCCACAAAGTACAGGGTGTCTGCCGTGGCACCTTTTTCCAGAATTTTAACATCACACTGGGCGGCAAACTCTTTTTCCTTTGTCCAGTCCGCACGTTTTTTCTCCATCATGCCATAGGGATTGCCTCGTTTTTCCAGGGCCTTGAGGGGTTTCTGCAAGGATTGTGGCACCATGCCTTCATCAACCATGCCCCGGCGCAGATCCACCATCTTATCAATATATTCGATACCCAGAGGACACTCTTCCTCACAGGCACCGCAAGTGGTACAGGACCAGATTTCATCTTCGGTGTAAATATCTTCCACCAGCAGCTTGCTCTTATAAATTTCACCGGAAAGGGGATAATTTTTAAATATCAGATCCCTTGCCTTGATGGTGATAAAGCGTGGGGAAAGGGGACGTCCCACGGCATTGGCCGGACATTGGTCTGAACATCGTCCACAGTCAGCACAGGAGTAAAAGTCCAGCATGTGTTTCCAGGTGAAGTCCTCCAGGCGCTTGACCCCGAAAGATTCGAGTTCGTCCAGTTCCTCTTCGGAAATACCGTGTTTCACCGGTTTGATGTTGCCCTTTTTAATCCGCATGAAAAACACGTTAAAAATGGAGGTGATGACATGGAAGTGTTTGCCCATGGGCAGGAAGCACAGAAAAAAGAAAAAGGTAAGATCATGGATGTAGTACATGAGGAGATGAAGCCCCTGCAGTGTTCCCTGGGACATGCCGGAAACCAGCTTTTTAAATATCCACACCAGAGACAGGGGAGCCAGGAACACGCCATGGCCGTAAGCAGCCTCTTCGGCGGCTACCTGGGTGGCCTCAAAAAGACTTTCAGAGATCATCAGTGTGGAGATAATGGCAAGTACAAACACGGCCTCTGCCGTATGATCCTTTCCATACTTCTCGGGCACCGAATAGCGGGAAGGTTTGGTAACAAGACGCCGATAGGCGGCCACGATACAGGCGATGAGAACCGCAGTGGCGGCATAATCTTTAAAGAAATTGTAGATACTGCCCAAAGCCCCATCAAATCCCGGCAGTGTAAATCCGTCTGAAAGCCCGATGATCACAAGGGAGGTGGATCGAATGGACAAAATTAAAAAGCCTGCAAAGATAACGATATGGCAGATACCCGCCACCCGATAACGTGGCTGCCTGTACTGGGCAAGCCAGATCACTGCCAGGTTTTTAATGCGACGGGGGATATCATTGAGCCGGTTGTCCGGTGCGGCTTTTACCAGGGGTGCAAGCCGCCGGGCCATGATATAGGCAAAAAATGCAACACCCACAACAGGTATCACAAAGGAAAAAACAGCAGCAGGGAAAACCCCGAAAAACTTAAAGCTTGCTGGTCCAATCAGTGGTGACATATTTTCGACTCCATAATAAAATATTAATATTAAAGGTTTACCTCAGTTTTTCGAAGAATGTATAACATAAAAAGCCATGTCCGTTCATTATCAAGCCACCATATTTCTAATCAAGAAGGATAAAAAAATCAAGGAAAAAAAGGCATTTAGCAAAAGAATACCATTTATGTCATATATCTCATTTAGCCCCTGTTCCAATGTGTCGCAGTTAAGAATACGTAAATCCAAGCAGCCGTCATTTATTTATCATTTTCGAATACCACCAAGATAAAGATCCACCAGGGGATCAGCCATGGCGGTGAGATCATATTTGCCTTCAGCTGCCACCCATGTATTGATGATCCCCTCCACCGCCCCGAGAACAAATCGTTTCACAAGCCCGATGAAAAGATCCTGCCGCAAATGCCCTTCCATCTGCCCCAGTTCAATGATCTCTGTGAGAAAATCAAGATACCATTTTGAGATATCCTTCACCTGCAGGGCAATATTTCTCAAATACCTTACTTCGGACTGAAAAATAATGGCCATGTTCCGATCATTCTGGAATTCTCTAAGGTGACATCGAATTAAATTTCTGAGCTTTTCTTCAGCGCCATCAGTAGCATCTACGGCACTTCGCATCTTTTCAAAAAATGCGGTGGTTTTAAACTGAATATACTGGTAAAGGATGTCGTCTTTATTTTTGAAATAGAGATAGATAGTTCCATCGGCAACCCCTGCCTCCTGGGCGATCTGGGAAATGGTGGCCTTATGGAAACCCAGCCTGGCAAAAACGGCTCCGGCGCCCTCAAGTATGGCGGAATATTTTTCAGATTTCTCTTTCAGCAAAACGATTTGATCCTTTTTCAAAGTATGACTTCAAATGAATTTATATTCATATCCATTATCAGATTTTTTTCACCCTTGTCAAGGACAATTATATTTTATAAAAACATAGAAATATACTGTTTTTAAATGAAAAAAGCATACAAACCTTGTTCAGCCCCAGAAACAAACAGTTCAGAAGTCAGCACACATTATAACTGAGCATGGATTCATTTAAATAGAAGCGCTTGATTTTTTCTGAATTTCATGCAACAAAATAAACAGAAAATTTTCCAATACCATAAATAAAGGAGGCTCCATGTCCACTTTTAAGCCCCATCCCGATTTTGACACCGCCCTGGATCTGGGCCGGCCCCCCAACATAAAGGCACTTTTCCCCCACTCCAGGGCCTTAATTGTCAGCGGTAAATTCATTGACCGGGCACTGACCCGCAAGGGCCAGGCCATGACCATTGCAGCCAACGGCAGAAATTTTTTTGTCCTTGAAGGGGTTCTCATGGCTGCCCAGAAAGCCAATGCCGCCATCATCATTGAGATTGCCAGATCCGAAGGCGGTACCGGGGCCTATTGTGCCGTGAATTTCTGGAACATTGCAAGGCAGGTAGATGCCATCTGCAACCGCAAAGGAATCACCATCCCCGTGGCCATCCACGCCGATCATTTCGGCATAAAATCCATGTCCGAAGTACCCCGGGCACAGATTGAAATTCCCACCCTTTTTGAGGCAGGCGTTACCTCCATTGCCATTGACGCCTCCCACATGCCCGATGACGACAATCTTCTGGCAAATATTGCCCTTAATCCTTATGTTCCCGCCTGGGCAGGCCTTGAAACCGAAGTCGGTGAAATAAAAGGGAAACTGGGACTGTCAACCCCCGATGAAGCCCTGTTTCTCATCAAGGGTCTCAATGCCCACAATATTTTTCCCAACTGGATTGCCCTTAATAATGGTACAACCCATGGCATAGAGGCAAGCGGTTCAGGCATTGATGTTCCCTTGACCCGGGAAATTCATGACGCACTGTTAGCATACAATGTGTCCGGTGCCCAGCACGGAACATCTGGAAACAGTTCGGAGAGACTCAAATCCATTGCAGCGGAAACCCGAACCACCAAAGCCAATGTTGCAACGGCTCTACAGATGATTTCCTGGGGAGTGCAGGTAAATGATTACGGAAATGCCATTCTGGACGACGGAGGAAATTTCATTAAAATGCAGGGACAGGGGATGTCCCGGGAAATGTGGGAAGAGATGTGCGATTTTGCACGCAAGAACAACTTGAAGGCCGGGGATTTCAAAAAACTTAATCTACCCTTTGAAAATAAACTTATGGCCCAGCCCCAGCAAATCAGGCAGCGCATGTCTAAAGGGGTGGAAAGCTTTGTCTACAACCTTTTGACCACTGTTTTTAACGCCGAGGATACGGCCACATTTGTCCTAGAGGATATTATAACAACGGCATCCTTTGATCCCGGTCCCCAGGCCCGGCGGATGGAAGAAGCCACCCAGTGGACACCAGATAAAATAAGGGAGAAAGCATCACTCATTCAGTCCGACAAGGGACCAGATGGTGACTTTGACGATTAACTTCCCCGCAAGCAACTCATATTTTCAATACTTTTGGACCTGACCATAGCATAGGCAGACCTGATCATAAGATGGGTCATGCCGGGGAGGAATCAGACGAACCAGCCAGGGCCAATAAGCTGGCAAATGAGAAATATAACCACGCTGGATTATTGGCGGCAATGCAACCCCAGGTAACCAAAAGGGAAAAAAGGAGATGGTTTCAATGGCGGTACCCGTGTATCAAATACAAAACATTCTGACCCTTTATTGTCGTAAGCTGGAAGAAACATGGCATAATGACAAAAAACAGGTACCTGCACTGGGCTGGAAAATAAATGTCATTGCCCAAAGTAAAAAAGAAATGGTTATAAACAAGGTAACGGAAAGTATTCTGTCAAAAATAACCCTGATGGGTCCCCGTCGTTACATGGAACAGCATGCCCATCCGGAATTTACCATTACACCCTGCAAATCCCTGTCACAGGGATCCCCGGCTGAAAACCGTCTGTTTTCCTTCAGCATTCTCAATGAAGAAAATATCCGTATCAAAAAAACCATGGAGCTGGGCACCGGCCAGGAATATCCGGTGTCCCCGTCCTTAACCGCCGATTCTGCCCAAACGGATTCAAAGACATCAGCCAAGGCCTGGGCAGAACATGGTCCAGGCCTCATACTTTAACGGGGTGCGGGTGCCTCCCCCGCTTAGCTTTAAGTCTTTGCAGGGCAGGTGAGACACCCGCACTCCCTCCCGATCAGGAAAGTTATTCAGAACTCATTCCCAAGGGCGTTTTCAACGACCGGTTTTCCTGACCTTTACTCCCCTGCTGCTCAAAAAAGATTTTATATCGTTAATGGTATAGGTACCAAAATGAACCATGGAGGCAATAAGGGCCGCATCTGCCCGGCCATGGGTTAACACCTCGGCCAGATGTTCAGGGGTTCCGGCCCCCCCTGAGGCAATGACGGGGATATTGACCTTCTCTGAAATCATGCGGGTCAGCGTCATTTCGTACCCATCCTTTGTTCCGTCAGCGTCAATGGAATTCAGACAGATCTCCCCGGCCCCCAGAGCCTGCCCTTTTTTTGCCCATTCCAGGGCGTCCAATCCCATATATGTACGTCCGCCATTGATCACAATTTCATAGCCCGATGGAATACCCGCCTTTTCCCCCACATGCTTTACATCCATGCCAAGCACCACACATTGATTACCAAAGGCCCTGGCACCCTGGGAGATGATGTCGGGATTTTTCACCGCCGCCGAGTTGACGCTGACCTTTTCTGCTCCTGCCAGGAGCACTGCCCTCATGTCCTCCAGGGTACGGATCCCCCCACCCACTGAAAAGGGAATAAAGATGGTTCTTGCCACCTTTTTCACCACATCAATCATGATATCTCTTTTTTCATGGGATGCAGTGATGTCGTAGAACACCAGTTCATCGGCACCGGCTTCATAGTAGAACCGGGCCATTTCCACAGGATCGCCAATTTCTATATTATTTTCAAATTTAATGCCCTTGGTAGTTCGGCCTTCGCGCACATCAAGGCAGGGAATAATTCGTTTACTTAACATGGATTCCACTCACAGAAATTCTTCAGAATTAAAAGTCCGGGCTTACCACTTTTTTCCAGATGAAACTGGGTGGCAAACAGATTGTCTTTTCCCACAGCCGAGGCAAAGGATATACCGTAATTCGTGGTACCAAATACAGTATCTTCACTGTCCGGATTTGGATAATAGGAGTGAACAAAATAAAATTCATCCTCCTGGCCTACACCTGCAAAAAGGGGATGATACCGGACCACATCAAGCCCGTTCCATCCCATATGGGGTACCTTAAGAAAACCGTCCCCGCCATGATCTGCCGGCATGGTATCGGAAAAGGCCCGGGCACTGCCCGGAATAAGGCCAAGACAGCTGGTATTGTTTTCCTGACTTGTGTCCATGATAATCTGACACCCCACACATATACCCAGCATGGGGGTTCCGGCAACAAACACCTCTTTTAAGGCATCGTCAAGACCCCTCTGGGTCATAATTTCCATGGCAGCCCCGGCTGCCCCCACCCCCGGAAAAATCACCCGGTCAGCGGCCTTTATCTTTGCAGGATCATCGGTAATGATACTGTCAAAAGACAAAAAGGACACGGCCCGGGCCACACTTGTTAAATTTCCTGCTCCATAGTCTACAATTGCAATCATACGCTTTTTTTCGCCTTATCCCATAAATGTTCAAGCTCCTGCCGGGGGACATCCTTTAAAGTAAAGCCCCTGCCGGTGAGTTCTGTTTCCATTTTTCGATATCGTTTCTCAAATTTTTCCGTGGAGCGGGCCAGGGCGGTTTCCGGATGAATTTTTGCAAGCCTTGCCACGTTGGTCAGGGTGAACATCACATCCCCAAACTCCGTGGCAATATGATCCTGATTCCCCGAGGCAAGGGCCTCTTTAAATTCTGCCAGCTCTTCTTGTACCTTATCGAGTACCTGTTCCATGCCAGACCAGTCAAACCCTGCACGGACAGCCTTTTCAGAGACTTTATACGCCCGCAGAAACGGTGGCATACCCGAAGGGATGGCATCCAGAACCGATGTCCCGACACACTTGCCCGCCGCTTTTTTCTCTTCTTTTTTGATAGCTTCCCAGCGATCCCACAGTTGCCGCTCATTTTTAAGATCGGCATTGGCGTATACATGGGGATGACGGCGCACCATCTTGGATGCGATGGCTTCCATGCTTTCAGACAATGCAAAGCCTCCCTTTTCACGATAGAGTTCGGCAATGAAAAGCAGCTGAAATAACACATCCCCTGTTTCTTCACACACGCCGTCCACGTCATCTTCTTCAATGGCTTCCAGAAGTTCATACACCTCTTCCACAAGGCATTTCCACATACTTTCCGGTGTCTGCTTCTGATCCCAGGGACAGCCCTTTTTTCCGCGCAATGTGCGGATGATGTCCATCAGTTCATTTATACCCTGGTCTTGACGCTCATACTCTGTTTTTTCCAAAACGCTTTCATCCCTTTCATTTTTATCTGAAACTGAGTTTTCATATCATTGTCCACAAAAACAGCTGCCCACCGGGAAACTTCCCCTAAATAGGGAGACAGGCGGGAGGTGGATATCCAGGTATTCTGTCCGGGGACAAGGGCCGTGGCAATAATGAAAATCACCACACAAACCAGCAATCCCTTTGCCGCACCAAAGACCATGCCGCAAAGTCGATCCACCCATCCCAGAAAGGCAATTTTTAAAACATAACGAAGCAGGCTGGCCACAAGTCCCACCCCCACCACAATTGCCATGAAAAGCAGAAAAAAGCCCAGGAGATTACGATATATTTCAGTATCAATCCAATTCTCAAGCAGGCCTGCCACCATGGAATAATACACAGATGCACCATAGAACCCGGCCATCACCCCGGCAATGGAGGCAACCTCTTTGACAAATCCACGAAACAGGCCCCGAACCAGGCCAAGGGCAATAATGATCATCACAATAATATCAAAAGTGTTCATGTCTTCACCATATTCAGGAGGTTAATTCCAGGAAGGTCATTACTCAAAGGGGGCACCATTTAATTAAGGCATAATTAGCAGGAGCACCTCCAAGGCGTCAAGATTTTTTATTGACCTTTTCGCCAAGAGAGTGCAATCTATGGGCCATGAAACAATTGACTTTTGACAATATTTCCCTGGCCCAGGAGCTGTTCGGTCAACACAATGATCACCTTGCGCGGGTGGCCGATGGTGCGGGGATAAAAATTGATGCCAGGGGCAATACCCTGACCCTGCAGGGGGATGCCCCAAAGATTGCTGTGGCGGAATCAATCCTGCACCAGCTCTACGAACTGATCCAGAAAAAATTCACTCTGCAGCCCGCAGATGTTGACTCCGCCATAAAGGCCATAAACCAGGACCCCGCCTGCCGCATCCGGGAGATGTTTTTAAACACCATCTTTACCACGGTGAAAAAGAAACCCATCACCCCCAGAAATAAAAATCAGCAGCGGTATTACCAGGCGGTAAGGCACAATGACATTGTATTTGCCATTGGCCCGGCTGGCACGGGCAAGACCTACCTTGCCGTTGCCATGGCCGTGGCAGCCCTGTCCCGGGGGGAAGTCAACCGAATTATTCTAGCTAGACCTGCGGTGGAGGCAGGCGAAGCCCTTGGTTTCCTACCCGGCGATCTGGCAGAAAAGATAAATCCCTACCTGCGCCCGCTTTACGACGCCCTCTATGACATGCTTTCCTTTGAGAAGGCAAAGGATATGATAGAACAGGGTTCCATTGAAATTGCCCCCCTGGCCTTCATGCGCGGCAGAACCCTGAACAATGCCTTTATCATTCTGGATGAAGCCCAGAATACCACCTCCCAGCAGATGAAAATGTTTTTAACCCGCATGGGCTTCAGCTCCCAGGCCGTCATCACAGGTGATATTACCCAGATTGATCTTCCCACGGGAAAACAATCGGGTCTGGTGGAGGCAAAGGCCCTGCTGAACAGGATAGATGGTCTGGAATTTATTTCCTTCACCAAATCCGATGTGGTGCGTCACCAACTGGTTTCCAGAATAATTGATGCCTATGAAAAACAATAGGGTGTTTTAATGAAACCTGACAGCAGATTCCAAGCCATTTCCGTTTTTATCGGTACCAGCACCGGTGTCCTCTGGGCATTACTGATCTGCCTTACCCTTATTATCACCATGGTCCTTGGTCCCGATGAGACCAGTATCACAGAAGTTTATCGTCAGGGGGACATTGCAGAAAGGGATATCAAGGCCCCCAGAGATTTTTTTATCGAAGACAGAGATGCAACCCTGCAGAACCAGCAGGCAACCGTTCGCACCATTCCCTTTGTTTACGACTATGATCCAGGACTGTTTCAACGTATTACCCAGCGCATAGATCAGGCGTTTGCCCAGCCCAGGGAACTGTTCAATCAGGGGGGAGAAGAATCTCCACCCAGTCTTGCCATGGTCATGGCCAGCAGGAAAAAATTTGAAGAGATCCTTGGCATACCCATGAGCAAAGGGGCCTATACCATCTTATATAAAAGCGAGTTTTCCCATGAGGTGACCCAGCTCATTGAAACCATCCTCAAAAAGATTCTGGATAACGGCGTGGTGGCCAACAAGGAAATTCTCTTAAAAGAAGAGGACAAGGGTATCCTTTTAAAAACCATAGATTCCTCCGAAGAACGTCTGGTGACCACACTGAAGTCATATTATGGGCCAGACCAGGCAAAAACCATGGTACGAATTGTTGGGGATCCACTCTTGAAGGGGCTGAGTTACGGGCTGAGTAATCTCATTGTGGATCTTTGCCAGCGACTGATGCTTCCCAACATCACAATGAACAGAAATGAAACCGAACAGCGCATAAAGGATGCCCAGGCAAAGGTCAAACCCGTTCTATACCAGATCAAAAAAGGGGAAATGATCCTCCGGGAAGGCGAACGGGTGGATGAACTCAAAATAATAAAACTCAAAGCCCTGCGACAGCAGAGCCATGGAAAAAATATCTTTGTGGCCCGTATCGGTTCCGGCCTTCTGATATTTTTTTCCATCTTCACCGTTTACTTCACCGCATTAAAAGAGCACGAAAATCTCCAGAAATATCATAACCGCAATATCATTTTCATGACCTGCCTGCTGCTCATCTTTTTAATCATAGCAAAGCTTGGGGCACCCATTGCCGGCAAGGTGGATATGGCACTTCCACTGATCATGGAGGACACCTCGGTTTACATGCTTCTCCCCCTGGGGGCCGGAGCCATGACCGTTTGCATGTTTCTGGGATTTCATGTAGCCATTTACTTTTCTCTGCTGCTTTCCCTGCTGGTATCCATCATTATTTCAAGTCGCATGGATGTCTTTGTTTTTTTCTTTTTAAGCAGCATGGCAGGGGCCTTCTGGGTCAGTGAATGCAGGCAGAGAAAGACCTTTATTTCCGCAGGTTTCAGACTGGCGCTCTTCAATGGTATTCTGGCCTTTTTTCTGTACCTGTATGCGGCAGCCAGCCCTGAGATTACCCCTGTTTTAAAAGATGCACTCCTTGCCGCGTGCGGCGGATTCATTTCCGGGATAATCACGGCAGGATTAACCCCGGTTGTAGAAATGGTGTTTGGCTACACCACGGAGATCAAAATGCTGGAATTATCCAATCTGGACCAGCCCCTCATGAAGCGCCTCATGGTGGAGGCCCCTGGCACCTACAACCACAGCATCATTGTGGCAAGCCTTGCCGAAGCCGCAGCATCCGCCATCGGTGCCAGCATATTAAAAGCCAAAATATGTGCCTACTACCACGATGTCGGTAAACTGGACAAACCCCTTTATTTCATCGAAAATCAGACCGACGGGAAAAACCGTCACGACAAGCTGTCCCCTTCCATGTCTGCCCTGATTCTCATCCAGCATGTAAAAAAAGGGGTGGCATTTGCCAAAGAACACAAGCTTGGCAGTGACATCGTGGATACCATTCGACAGCACCACGGCACCAGCCTCATTCGCTATTTTTATAATAAGAGCGTAAAACTCAATGGGGAAGATGCCGTTAAAGAAAGTGATTTCAGATATCCCGGTCCCAAACCCCAGACCCGGGAAGCTGGCATTGTCATGCTGGCAGACGTGGTTGAAGCGGCACTAAGAACCCTGGAACGCCCAACCTCGGCGCGTATACAGGGACGGGTCCAGGATCTTATAAACGCCATCTTTGCCGATGGGCAGCTGGAAGAATGTGAACTGACCCTGAAAGATCTGCACCAGATTGCCGGCAGTTTTAATAAAATCCTCACAGGATTGTACCATCATCGCATTGAATACAGTGATAAACCCCAGGAAAACAAAAAAGAACCCAATGGAAAAAAAGAACATACAGATTCTGATTCAGGAAAATCTGACAAAGATCCCAAAGGACAGCATAAGCCAAAAAGCCAACAGAATCTTAAGCGCCTTGGCATATGAAGATCATGAGCTGTCCATTGTGATCACCGACAATGAGGGTATAAGACAAATGAACCGGACCTACCGGAACATTGACCGTCCCACCAACGTGCTGGCCTTTCCCATGCTTGAGACAGACGGGGACGAGGATATGGGCTTTCCCCTGCCGGAAGCGGGCTCAGACACCCCGCTCCCCCTTCTTGGTGACATCGTAATCTCCATGGAAAAAGCCACAGAAGAAGCCCAAGCTGCTGGGATTACAGGGGATGAACGGATCAGTCAGCTATTAATACACGGTGTACTTCATCTGGTGGGATATGACCATGAACGAGGGGAAGCCCATGCCCTGGAAATGGAAGAAAAAAGTCTTGAACTGATCCGGATCATTGAACCAAACCCGGATCTTGAAATATTTTAATCAGGAGGAAACATGGCAAATCTTGCGGTGAATGTGGATCACATTGCCACTTTAAGACAGGCAAGGGGTATTAATTATCCGGAACCGGCTGCCGCAGCCGTTGCCGCAGAAACGGCCGGGGCCGATGGAATCGTTGTCCATCTGCGTGAAGACAGACGGCACATTCAGGAACGGGATGTGAGGATTTTAAGGCAGATCGTCCAGAGTAAACTCATCCTTGAAATGGCCGCCACCACTGAAATGCTGGGGCTTGCCCTGGAAATCAAACCTGACACCGTCACACTGGTTCCGGAAAAAAGAGAAGAACTGACCACCGAAGGGGGGCTTGATCTGATCACCCACCATGCCGTGATCCGTCAAAGCGTATCCACACTTAAAAATGCAGGCATGGCTGTGTGTATTTTCATTGACCCGGACCTGGAACAAATCCGCATGGCCCATAAAATTGATGCCGATATGATTGAAATACACACCGGTGCCTTTTGTGATGCAACAACGGCCCAGGAACGAAGCCTTGAATTCTCAAGAATTGTGGATGCCGCCGCCATGGGACATAAATTAAAACTGGCTGTTAATGCCGGTCATGGATTGTGTTACAACACCATCAAGGCATTTAAAGGCTTTAATATCATAGATGAATTCAGCATTGGTCACAGCATTGTGGCCCGGGCAACCTTGACGGGAATGGAAACCGCTGTACGGGACATGCTTGCTCTCATTAAGACCCTTTGACATCAACACCCCCTTCGCCGATTTTTATTTAACCTGCGGGCTTTGTCACAACATGGGCCACTTTGGGGTGGGGTCAGGCTTGCGTTATTGACGTTTTGGTTTAAATTTAGCTTTATTCTTATACGCTTGCCAAAAACACAATAACACAAGCCTGACCCCGTTGATCCGCCAATTGAGATGAATGGCCCATCTTATGACAAAGCCCCATTTTTTCCTTGTGTATCTTTTCAATTCACCATATAAGAAACCATAGCCTTTTCATACGGAGGCCCCCATTCGTTAAGACCTGACTGAATTTTTGATTACCATGGCAGGCCCTGGTTGATCAGAATGAAAAACAAACCAGTTTTTTTATTCATGAATATTTCTTTCCTGCACTTTGATGGCAGGAAGGTGGGGGCTGGAATTTTAAATTTATTTATGGATGGTTAATGGATCAATTAATCATCGCAGTAGCATCATAATTATTATATTTTACGCAAAAAGAGGAGGATTTATGTCAACGCTTGTCTTTGGTCACAAAAACCCTGATACAGACTCTGTCTGTGCGGCCATCACCCTGGCAGATCTTAAAAAGAAACTTGGTCAAGATGCCACTCCCGCCATCCAGGGCGAGCTGACCCCGGAAAGCAAGTTTGTCCTTGAGAAATTCGGTGTTGCCGCCCCTGCCGTGATCACCTCATATGCAGGAAAAGATGTATATCTGGTGGACCATTCAGATCTGGCACAGAGCCCCGACGATCTTAAAGACGCCAACGTTCTGGGTATTGTTGACCATCACAAACTGGGTGACGTTACCACAAGTCAGCCCCTGGAATGCTGGATCTGGCCTGTGGGCTGTACCTGCACCGTGATCAAATCCATGTACAATTTTTTCAACGTGGAAATTACCAAAGAAATGGCAGGACTCATGCTGTGCGCCATTATAAGTGACACCGTTATTTTCAAATCCGCCACCTGCACAGACCAGGACAAGGCCGCATGTGAAGATCTTGCAAAAATTGCAGGAGTGGCTGACGTTCAGGCCCTTGGAATGGATATGTTCAAGGTAAAATCCGCCGTTGACGGTACCCCCGCAAGAGAGCTGGTACTCCGAGATTACAAAGACTTTGACATGAACGGAAACAAGGTCGGTATCGGTCAGCTGGAAGTGGTTGATCTTTCCATCCTTGACGGTGTAAAGGCAGATCTTGCAGCTGATATTGCCGCCCTTAAGGCTGAAGGTGGTCATCACTCCATTTTTCTGCTGCTCACAGACATCATGAAAGAAGGCTCTGAGGTTCTCATCGTATCCGAAGATGCCTCCGTCATTGAAAAAGCCTTCGGCGTTAAACCTGAAGACGGAAAGGCATGGCTTGACGGCGTCATGAGCCGTAAAAAACAGGTCGTTCCCAATCTTGAAAAAGCATTTGCATAAGACCAAAGAAAGGCTTGCCTGAGGCGCTTTAAAAAGAGCCTGCACGCCATTATTTATCTTGTGTAAAATTTTGTACCCATAAAAAAGGCACCGGAGATTTTATTCTCCGGTGCCTTTTTTTATTTTGCATATCCATTTTTTTATACCCCACATGGCTGTGAGTAGCAGCCATAACGAAAATTAAAACTATTATCATCGCAGTATGTTGGACGGAGTTTCCTATAAACGGTCATGTCCTGTCGGACACAACAAATTTTGAAAAAGAAGTCTGTGTTAGCCCCCAGTACCCAGTACCCAGTACCTGGGTTTTCACATAAAAAAAGAGGTAATGACATATAAACATGTCGCTACCCCTTTTTTAAATGTTAGCACAGACTATGATGGTGTAGAAGAACCCTTCAATGGGAAGCTTCCGCAGAACAAAGGCCCATCATGCCCCAGAAACATCCGTTTTTTCAACCTCAGCTGCCTGAGTCCGCTCATAACAGAGCAATCCACATTTAAGGCATCTCTGGGCTTCGGCCAGGGCCATTTCAGGCGTATATCCGGCAGCCAGCTCCGTCTTCACAGCTCTTGTTGCGGCATCATTCACCGGCATGATGTTTCTTGGCATAATCTGAACACCCTCAACCCGTGTAATTCCCTGGAGAAGGGATCTTCGGGTCACCGGGTTATATTTCCCATCGAGCACCGGAATACCATACATGACACTGTGGAGACTTGCCGCAGCACGCCTGCCTGCGTTGATGGCCGCCACGGCTGCACTGTAACCACTCAACTCATCGGCATCGGACAGCAGTCCCAGCTCCTGATTATCAGCCGGTTCCTTATACTTTTCAACCCCCTGCCACTGCACCTCATCGTCAAGTCGGACAGCAACTGACTCTTCCGGGGTCTCGGAATCGATCTGCGGCACATTAACAGCCGTGAAAATCAATTCAGGAAATCTTCCCGATGACAGGATCAGGGTATTGGCATTGATAAGGGATTTTTCACCGGAACCAAGATCTGTAATTTCAACTGATTGCAGCATCTGCCCTGTGCCCTCAAGACGGGTGACACCAGAAGCGTACAAGATGGTGGCTCCATGGGTTTCCATGTCTGCCAGATCCGCAGCACTAAAGCCAGAAGTCTGCTCATCGCGTCGTACTACCACTGTGATGGATTCTGCACCCTGCTCACGGCACACCTTCACCGCCCTTGGGGCCATGATACCTCCACCCACAATAACCACATCACCGTCACAGGGGATGCGCTGACTTTCCTGCACATCATTTCTCAAGAGATCAATCATCAGATATCCACCGGGGAACACAGAGGACACCGTGGAAATTTCTCCCTTTGAAAGTCGGCTGTCCCAGCCACCGGTGGAAGAGAACACCGCCTCATAGCCCTTATTTAGAAGTGAGGCAATGCTGACATCCCTGCCCACTTTTTTACCGGTTTTAACCTTTACACCCATTTCCAGTATCCCGTCAATATCCCAGTCCAGGACATGCTGGGGAAGGCGCTCATCAGAAATGGCAATACGCAGCAGTCCACCAAGGGTGGAGCTGGCCTCAAAAATAGTGGGACTATGTCCCAGTCTGGCCATGAAAAATGCAGCGGAAAGCCCTTCCACACCGCCACCTAGAATAGCCACCCGTCGTCCGGTTGCAGGGGCTTTATAAGGTTGCACCCGCTCACCCAGGTCCATTTCAATATCACACACAAACCGCTTCAGATTATTAATCCCAACGGATTCATCCACCAGTTGACGACGACATTCCGATTCACAGGGCGCCGGACAGATGCGTCCGATCACCGTGGGAAAGGGGTTACGCTCTTTGATCACCTGGACGGCCCCGGCATTATCCCCTTCACGGATACGGGCCAGATATTCACGGATATCAATTCCCGTGGGACAGGCCCGCTGGCAGGGAGTAACACATTTATCTTCTGTGTATTCACGCATGATCCGGCGGGAGGCCGATGTCAGGCGAATAATATGCTTGGGGCAGACCTTTTCACAGGTACCGCAGGCGGTGCACTTTTCTTCATCCACCACCGGCAGGCCGTCTTCACTCATGGAAAGAGCGTCAAAAGGACAGGCAGCCACACAGGTACCAAGTCCCAGACAGCCGATGTTGCACTCCTTCATGCCACCAAACACCATGGCTGCTGCCCTGCAATCATTAATACCTTCATAGAGGTACTTGATATCGGCATCTTTTGTTCCGTAATAACAGCCGGATTTTGCTACTTCCGGCTCTTTGTCTCCGATGCTGACCCCCATGAGTCCGGCAATGGCAATGGCCACATCCGGCCCTGCAGCCACACAGGAATCCGGAGAAGATTTCCCGGCGGCAATGGCCTGGGCATTGGGCGTACACCCGGGATAGCCGCACCCCCCGCAGTTGGCACCGGGAAGCACATCATCAATGGCAGCCACCAGCGGATCCACATACACATAAAAAATTTTGGACGCAAAGGCCAATACGCCACCGATCAGTAGTCCAAGACCACCCATCAAAAAAACCGATTCAAGCATGATTCCCCCATTTATATACTGGTATAATATCTGGTTTATATTATTTCATTCCTGTCTTATAATCACCTGATCAAAAAAAAGTCAAGATTTCCAGAAAAATTCACTCATTCTAAATTTTGCATTAAAATTTTGGGAGGGGGCACATTGACAGAAGCATTTTTATCATGTACTTAAAGTTTTATAATAATCTTAGTATTCTGCCTTAATTTACCATATGAAGAGGAAAACCCATGGGTAAAGAAAATATTATTTATATTGATAACAGCCCGTTTACCTTTGATCCCGGTGAAACCATCCTTGACGTTGCACATCGGAACAATATTTTCATCCCCACCCTGTGCCACCTGAAAGGGACGACTCCCACAGGGAACTGCGGCATATGCGTGGTTGAAGTAAAGGGAAAAAAGGGGCTTGAAACCGCCTGTTCCACACCTGCAACCCCCGGCCTGGTGATTCATTCCGAATCTCCGGCGGTGATCAAATCCCGGAAGGAGACCATACAAAAAATGCTCTCCACGGGAAACCACAACTGTGCCATCCGGGACTTTAACGCTGATGACTGGACCGCCTTTCACCTTCAGACCCTGGAAACTGACCAGTACAATGAGCTGTGCCCTGTGTGGGGCAACTGCAAACTCCAGGATCTTGCCTATCGATACCAGGTCACTACCCGACACATGCCCCTGAGTCCTTCAGTGTATCCCATGGAAAGGGAAAATCCCTTCATCCTTCGTGATTTTTCCCGTTGCATCATGTGTGGACGATGCGTCAAAGCCTGCAGAGAGGTGCAGGTAAACAATGCCATTGATTTTAATCAAAAAGACAAGCCCCTTAAAATCATCGCCGGAACGGATGTGGCACTAAAAGATTCCGACTGTGTCTTTTGCGGTGAATGCGTTGAAGCCTGCCCTGTTGGTGCCTTGATTCCCAAGGAGACCTTTAAGGCCAAGACAAGATTCAAAGATGTTAAAAAGGTCCGTACCACCTGCTCTTTCTGCGGTGTGGGATGCCAGATGGAACTGTCTGTTCAAAACAATAAAATTGTGGGCATCAACAGTGCCGGTAAAGACGTTGCTCCCAATAACGGCAGCCTCTGTGTAAAGGGACGATATGGATACGATTTTGTGGCATCCCCCGACCGCCTGACCACCCCGCTTATCAGAAAAGAGGGCAAACTCACTGAAACCAGCTGGGATGAAGCCCTGGACTACGTGGCCACCCGACTCAATGAGATCAAGGATCGTTCCGGATCAGACAGCATGGGCCTGCTCACCTCAGCCCGGGTGACAAACGAAGAAAACTACATTGCCCAGAAGTTTGCAAGGGCGGTACTTAAAACAAATAATGTCGATCATTGCGCCCGACTGTGACATTCTTCCACCGTAGCCGGTCTGGCTGCAGCATTTGGAAGTGGCGCAATGACAAACACCATCGCCGACGTTGAAACGGCCGATGTCATACTGGTCACCGGGTCCAACACAACGGAAAATCATCCGGTACTGTCCACCTTTGTAAAGCGGGCGGCCAAAAACGGTAAAACCCTTATCGTTGTGGATCCCAGAAGAATAAAACTCACCCAGCATGCCAACAAATGGCTGCGCCCCCAGCTGGGAACCGACATTGCCTGGATCAATGGCCTGATGCATGTGATCATTGATGAAAATCTCCATGATAAAAAATTTGTGGAAGAACGAACAGAGGGCTTTGAAGCCCTGGCAGAAGCCGTTAAAAAGTATACCCCGGAATACGTGGAAGAGATCACCGGGATTCCCGCCGATGAAATCGTGGCCACAGCCCGAAAATTTGCCCGGGCACGGGTTGCCGCCATCCTCTATTGCATGGGCATCACCCAGCATACCTGTGGCACCGACAACGTAAAATCCCTGGCCAACCTGTCCATGCTGTGCGGACATCTGGGTAAGCCCGGCGGCGGGGTAAACCCCCTGCGGGGTCAGAACAATGTACAGGGTGCCTGCGACATGGGGGGCCTTCCCAATGTATTCACCGCCTATCAGAGCGTGACGGACCCCAATACCGCCAAAAAATACGAAGCCGCCTGGGATGTCACAGGACTTTCCACCAAACCGGGCCTGGCTGTCACCGAAATGATACACAAGGCCGAACTTGGGGAATTAAAGTCCCTTTACATCATCGGTGAAAATCCCATGGTTTCCGATCCGGATCTAAACCATGCGGAAAAAGCATTCGGTAACCTGGAGTTCATGGTGGTACAGGATATTTTTCTGACGGAAACCGCCCAGATGGCAGATGTGGTATTACCCGCCTTTTGCTTTGCAGAAAAAGAAGGTACCTTCTCCAATACAGAACGACGGGTCCAGCTGGTCAGAAAGGCCGTAGAGGCTCCAGGTTTTGCATGGGAGGACTGGAAAATTCTCTGTGAACTGTCAACACGCATGGGAAAACCCATGCACTATGAAAATGCAGAAGAAATTTTCGAAGAGATAAGAAGGGTCACCCCCTCCTACAGCGGCATCACATGGGAACGCATCCGGCAAACGGGTATTCACTGGCCCTGCCCCACCGAAGAACATCCAGGTACACCCATTCTTCACACGACCCAGTTCACCCGGGGGAAAGGCCTTTTCCATGCCATTGAACACCAGCCACCGGCGGAAATTCCCAATGAAGATTATCCATTCATGCTCACCACCGGACGGGTTATTTACCACTACCACACAGGATCCATGACCATGCAGTCCAATGGACTGAACCAGCTGTCACCGGATTGCTTTGTGGAAATTTCAAAAAATGACGCTGCTCGCCTGGGCATGGCCCATGGTGAAATGGTCAATGTCTTTTCCCGCAGGGGAAAGATTAAGGCCCGACTCAATATTTCAGAAAAGGCTGTGGATGGCACCATATTTATCCCCTTCCACTTTGCCAAGGCCGCTGCCAACCGGCTGACCAATGCACGCATTGATCCCGTTGCCAAGATACCTGAATTCAAGGTGTGCGCCATTACCATTGAAAAGGCCGCATGACATTGATTGCCGGGGTTATTGGACGTATTTATTTTTCAGCCCCGGCTTGGATACTCTGCACTGAAAGCCATGTCTTGCCTTTTGGCTGGCAGATGAACAATTAAAAAAGCGTTATAGTTCAACATACTTCTGAACTATAACGCTTTTTGTTTTTTCATATAAACGGGCATATCCCAGAGAATACAACAAATCCCCCTGAGGTCCAATGGACCCGTCCTGGAACTATAGACGGCTCAATTGGCCGGTTCTTATTGCTCCTCGGGGGGGGGTGGGCTCTGCTGATGAGGTTGCCCGGAAGCTTTCTTTTTCAATACAAGAAAGCTGAGGATGCATTACCTTGAAAATTTAACATCCCACATGCCGTGCTCACAAAGAAGGGCCTTCATATCCTCCGCCATGGGGGCCGAAAAATCCATGCGTCGTCCAGACCATGGGTGACGAAATCCAAGTTTCCATGCATGAAGCATCTGCCGGGCCACCCCTTTTTCAACAGGAGCCATGTGTTTTTCAGCTTTCCTTTTTAAACGCCGACCATAACAGGTATCACCGATCAAAGGATAACCAAGGGCCTTGAAATGCACCCGAATCTGATGGGTTCTGCCGGTTTTCAATTCCACTTCCACCAGGGTCCCCCCCCTGCACTGGGAACGTTTACCCCACAGGGTGACGGCAGGCCTGCCATTGGAAATATTCACGGCCATGCGCTTTCGCTTCACCGGATGCCGGCCAATGGGAAGGGTTATTGCCCCCGAAACATCATAGATCTCTCCGGACACCAGGGCAAGGTATCGTTTTTCCACCCGTCGATATTGAAATTCCTTTTTTAAAAATGTATGGGCTTTGGCGGTTTTAGCCACCACCATGACCCCGCTGGTATCCTTGTCCAGACGGTGTACAATCCCTGGACGAAGGACATCTTCTCCCACCCCCTCTATGCCTGGGCAATGGGCGAGCAGGGCATTTACAAGGGTATCTGACCAGCTGCCGGGGGCGGGATGCACCACCATTCCTGCAGGCTTATTGATCACAAGCACATGTTTGTCTTCGTGAAGAATATCAAGTGGGATTACCTTGGCTGAAACAATTGGCAATGAAGGCGCAGAAAATCTACCCATGATGATCTCCCCGGGCTTTAAGCGATATCCCGGCTTTTTTATGGACCCGTCCACCCGCACCATACCCGATCGAATCATATCGGCCACCTGATTTCTGGAAAGGTCAGCTGAATTGCGGGACACCACAGTGTCCAGGCGAAGCCCCATTTGCAGCTCATCTACTTTTAAATCAATACGTGTCTCCATATCTTCTTCTCCACCTTCAAAACAGCTACCTTTTTCCAACAAAAAACCGAAAAACACCTGTAATGGCATCTTCCGGTTTGAATGGAACTAACAGTATTTACAAAGCTTTCAAATCAATTAACTGGAATTAATTCCAGTTAATTTTGCTGTCTTTTTTCAGCCGGGGACAAGGTTTTATTTATGGGTTAAACCAGCAAAACCCGATCCCCCCACAACAGGAATTAACACCGAAAATCAAACAACGTATTAATCAAACAAGGTCTCAATCTCTTTCATCATTGCCTTTTCATCCATATCCTTTGCCGTGGACAACTCCTGAACCAGAAGACTCTGGGCAGTATCAAGAAGCTTCCGTTCTCCAAAAGACAGGTCTTTTTCAAGCTTAAGTTGAAACAGATCCCGGAACACTTCGGCAACATCATAGATGGAACCGGTTTTAATCTTATCCATGTATTCACGATATCTGCGATTCCAGGTTTGATTATCTGCAGAGGCCGCTTTTTTCTGCATTACTTCATAAACCTGGGGAATCTCATTTTTTGATATAACCTGCCTGAGACCCACAGATTCAACATTGGAAGTTGGAATCATGATGACCATGCCGTTTTCTATGATTTTCATCATATAGAAATTCATGCTCTCACCGTTGATCTCCTTGCTTTCAATGGCCTCTATACAACCTACGCCATGTGCCGGATATACTGCCAGATCTCCTTTGAAAAACTCTTTTTTTTCAGGTGCAAGCACTTCTGCCATTGTAAATTTTCCCCCATTCTTAGAGTGAGAATCATGGATATACCGCCATTGACACCTTGTCACAACATCATACAAATAATATTTTAAACCTTCCACCATTTTGGGAGGATAAGATTGTTGATGTTCCTGTACAAAAACAAATCAGGGTATACTTCCAAAAATTCTTTATGTCTCTTTTTCTTTCGAATATTGCCAGCAACAATTTGCCCATCATCTAATAATATACCACAATTCAGCAGCTACGGCAAACACAAAAAAACAGCCACTGCCTATCCCCTGTTAAAGAGGTTCATGGCGGCGGCTCCACCCTTTTCCATGATCGCCACACAGGCATCTGCTGCGTTAGCCACCACCTGATCAAGTTCGGCTGTCTCTTCCGGTGAAAACTTTCCCAGAACATGCCCCACGGCCCCGGATGAAGACCGAGGTCTGCCCACGCCTACACGCACCCGGTAAAAAGCCTTTTCACCCAATGCGTCAATGATGGAACGAATGCCGTTATGCCCACCATGCCCCCGGTTATGGGCTACACGTATACGGCCAAAGGGAAGATCAAGGTCATCATGAACAATAATAATATCAGAAAGCTGGATTTTAAAATAGGAGGAGAGTTGCTGGATGGGAAAACCGCTTCGATTCATGTAGGACTGGGGTTGCACCAGAAGGATCTGCTGGTGCCCCAGAGTACCTTTGACCCATTGTGCGTCAAAGCGGGCATTTTTTAATCCCAGATCTGCCTGGGATGCGAGGAACTCAATGACAAGAAAACCGATGTTGTGACGGGTCCGGACATACTCCCTTCCGGGATTGCCCAGACCAGCCACCATGGTAATACAATTTTGAGGCATGGATGAACCCTGTAAATTTAAAAGGGTTTATTCTTCCGTCAAAACTTCAACGGCTTCATCCACATCTTCATCTTCTTCGGAAACCTCTGCTTCAGATGCCATGGGTGGTACCACAGTGATAACTGTGAAGTTCACCTCATAAGGAACCTCAACATCATCGCCCAGGTCAATATCTTCCACATGGATGGAATCACCAACTTCAAGGGCTGTAATATCAAGAAGAATACTTTCAGGAGCATCAGCTGGTCGACAGACAACATCCAGATCTCGACGAATTAACTGAACCATACCACCGTTCTTTTCACCCAGACTCTCTCCCTTTGTTTCCACAGGAATGGTCATGGTTACGGTTTTATCCAGATTGACTTCCTGGAAATCGGCATGGAGATAATTCAGACGAAAGGTATCCATCTGAACATCTTTAAGCATCACGGTCCGGGATGGTTTGGAATCATCGGCCACGACAAGCTTGAGGAAAATACCGGATGTTCCGTGTTTTCTGATAATTTCAGACAGATCATAGGTGGGCACAGAAACCGCTACAGCCTCCGTTTCCGGTCCATAAATCACCGCTGGCAGAAAACCTTTATTTCTGAGTGCCCGAACAGCACTCTTGCCTCTGCCCGCTCTAACTGTTCCGTTTAAGTCTAATAGTTCCAACTGTTTGTTCCTCCGTATCTGTGCGTTGGCACAGATCTGTCATTTTATTTTCTATACAAAAAGAGAATTTACAGAATCTCCCCTGTAACTTCGAAGAATGGCTTCGCTGACAAGCTTTGATATGGAGACCTGAATGATTTTTTCACAGTTCAAGGCCGCATCGGACAGCGGAATGGTATCAGTAACCAGAAGGCTTTCAAGGGAAGATTTGTTGATGCGTTCCACGGCGGGGCCAGACAAGACCGCATGGGTACAGCAGGCATGAACTGCCTTTGCCCCTTTATCCTGAATAACACCCGCAGCCTCGGTGAGAGTACCTGCAGTATCCACCATATCATCCAGAATGATGGCCGTTTTACCCTCAACATCACCAATAATCGCCATGGCCTTGGCCTGATTGGGGGCACTGCGACGTTTATCAACAATGGCAAGTCCAGCATGAAGCCGTTTGGCAAAGGCCCGGGCACGCTCCACCCCACCGGCATCGGGGGAAACCACCACAAGTTCACCGGAAATATTGGATTTAATATGATCCAGTATCACGGGTGCCGCATAGAGATTATCCACCGGTATATTAAAGAAACCCTGGATTTGACCGGCATGCAGATCCAGCGTAATAACTCTGTGAACCCCGGTTTCGGTCAAAAGATCGGCAACCAGTTTTGCACTGATGGGAACCCTGGGTGCTACTTTTTTATCCTGACGGGAATACCCAAAATAAGGAATGACTGCCGTAATATAGCTTGCAGAAGACCGTTTAAGGGCATCAATCATGAGCAAAAGCTCAAACAGGTTATCATTTACCGGAGCACAGGTGGATTGAATCACAAACACCTCCTGGCGCCTGACGTTCTCCTGAATTTCCACCTGAATCTCACCGTCACTGAACCGATTGATCTTTGCCCGACCAAGGTGCAGAGAAAGATAATCGGAAATGTTTTGAGCAAGCGCTATATTGGAATTTCCCGAGAAAACCGACATACCGTTCATAATAAATTCTCTTCTTTGCAAATCTTTAAATTTTTAAAAGTGGCTGGGGCGGGAGGATTCGAACCTCCGAATGCAGGAATCAAAATCCTGTGTCTTACCACTTGACGACGCCCCATGAATGCATCACAGAAAGGATGTCAGAAAAACTCGCCTGCGCACATCACTGTGCCAGCTGCGTGACAGTAGGTCAAAGGCACACGCCGCCTGACCCTCCTCCCAGAAAAGAACAAAAAAAGATGAGCCGCTACCTGTCATCATAACCCTTTGGGTTAACAGGTCGGCCATCTCACTTTTAAATGCCTGAATCTCCGGGTATAATTCACACGCGGACGGTTCAAGGTCGTTGTGCAGGCACTCCCTGAAATCCAGCATCTGATTCTTCTCACACGCAATAATCGGAGTATTATTATTAGATTTACCCTCTGTTGTCAATGCAAAATTGATATTTTTATAGACATTGGCGGTGGACGCCATCACGCCGGGTGTTGCCACCAGTACCCCACAGGGTGGTTTCAAGGTGCAGGGAGTCAGTACTTCCCCCACCCCCCTTGCCAGTGCCGGACCGCCCTGAACGAAAAAGGGCACATCGGCCCCAAGGGTTAACCCCATGGCCATAAGCCTGGTATCGGAAAAGGGAAAGTCGAACCGTTTATTCAAGGCCTTTAAAACCGTTGCGGCATTACTGCTGCCCCCCCCAAGCCCCCCTCCAACGGGAATTTTCTTATCAATGGAAATGCCCACCCCCCCCGGCACCTGCCTCATGGCCCTTTCCCGGACCAGTTCTTTAAAGAAGAGCACGGCAGCCCTGTGGGCCAGATTGGAGGCATCCCCAGGTACCTGGGGATGATTGCAGGTCACGGATATATCAGAAACAGAAAAATCAAATGTGATCTCATCACACAAATCTAGGCATACCATCAACGTTTCCAGTTCATGGTAGCCGTCAGGCCGCCTTCCTGTGACATGGAGAAACAGATTAATTTTTGCAGGGGAAAAAAGCTTCATCACTTCTGCTTGGCCTTCACATAGGAAATCTGAACTTCATGGAGAAGACTTCCAATCAACTGACTTTCTTCTGTATCCAGATTCCCCTGAGTTTTTTTCCGGAGCATGTCAATGATATCCACCGTCTGCCGGGCCATGTCCAGATTTTTTGTCCGGATTCCAGTGGCAGGGTCAGGCATTTCCCCCATCTGCACCAGAGCCGTTGAATACAGAGAAACGATGAGTGTTGAAAAATCAGCCTTGGGCAACCCTTTTGGTGGGGGACAAGGCCCTTTTTCCCCATCACACTCGTTCATCACAAAACCATTACCTTGAGCCATTTTCTACCTCCTTTTACTTAAAAGCCCTTGATACATACCGCCCTTGAGCATCCATGCGCATTTTTGTCCATATCACATCCGCTCCGTCTCCGGTAATAGAGAGCAGGTGGCCATCCAATTTAAACTGTTCAACCCGGGTAAACGTATTGTCATAGGAAACCTCCAGATGCCCGGAGTTTGAAACCCGTCGCACCCATACAGACCCAAGGGCCGTTAATCCCATTCCATGGCGTTTTAAAACCGCCTCTTTGGCCGTAAAACATTTAAAAAAAACCGTTTCCCGGGACAGCCCATGAAACAGCACACTCTCTTCTTTCCGGCAAATCCGGGTAAACACACCGGTTGAAACAGGTTTAACACACTCAATATCAATTCCCACGGGACAAACAGACACAACCCCTGCCACATAAAGCGGTTTATGGGTAAGGGACCAATGAACCCCGCACCACGGCAGGGGTTGGCCCTGCGGCCCCTTTAAAAAGCGCATCATGGATAACCCCGCCCGGCGTGCAGACAAAGATACACTTTCCCGGGCCAGTTCCCCCAGGGCCTTTCCCCGCCGGGAAGGGGACAGCTCCCGGATAAACCCAGGCACCTTCAACACCACCGGAAACAGACGTGTATTTGAATTGCCCCCCGGGGAAAGCTGTTTTTCTATCACCGGAACCGTTACACCCTGGACTCAACCGGAGGGGCAAGGGTAATGATAATATCGGCCACAGTTGTTCCACCGCCATCGGCATGCACAAAGAGGGGATTTATATCCAGCTCCTTTATTTCAGGATGATTTTTAGCCATGGCGCTCAGGCTAACCAGATTTTTTTCCAGGGCTTCAATGTCACAGGTCACCTCTCCCCGGAACCCGGTGAGGATAGGATAGCCCTTTATACCCTTTACCATGCGCCGGACCACATTTCTGCCCATGGGTGCCATGCGAAAAACCACATCTTTATAGACCTCTACAAAGATTCCCCCCAGGCCAAACATGATCACATGTCCAGAAGAGGCATGCCGACTCACACCCAGAATCACCTCTTTACCCGAATCTGCCATCTGCTGAACCAGAACACCCTCTAAAACCGCCCCGGATTTATACCTGCGGGCATTTTCCATGATGGTATTAAAGGCCTTTTTCACCGCCGGTTTATCGGCAAGCCCCACCTTGACACCACCGGCATCGGATTTATGAAGAATCTGGGGAGATACGATTTTCATCACCACTGGAAAGCCAATTTTTTCAGCAATGTCAGCGGCCTCATCGGATGTCCCGGCCAACTCCATTTTTAAAATATTAAATCCATAACATTTCAAAATTTCATTGCCGTCCAACTCTCCCAGAATGTCTCTATCCTGCTCGATATACCCATCAATGATGGCCCGGGCTTTTTCCACGTCATAGGTCAGATCATACTGAGGCAGACGTCGCCGGGAAAGCCATCTGTTATGAGTACAAAGGGCACCAAGGGCCCGGGCCGCACTTTCAGGGAACTGATACACCGGCACATGATTACGCTGGAGCAGATGAACCCCGTCGGACACGTCCACCACTCCCATGAAGGCGCACACAATGGGCTTCACCTCGGATTTGGCAATGTGAACAATGGCTTCAGCCGTTCCCATGGCATCGGTCATGGACTGGGGGGTAAGAATGATCAGAACACTGTCCACCCCGGGATCACTGATCACCGTTGCCAGAGTATTTTCATAGCGATCCCGAGCCGCATCTCCGATAACATCCACGGGATTATGAAAATTGGCGGTGGGCGGCAGATATTTATGCAGTTCCCGGATGGTGTATTCTGAAAAAACTGCCAGCTTCAAGCCGGAATTCTCACTCATATCCGTGGCAATGATCCCGGGACCACCGGCATTGGTCACAATGGCAACCCTGTCTCCCCTTGGTACTTTTTTCCCAGCCAGGGCCTTGGCATAATCAAACAGCTCGTTCACCGTGCTGCAGCGCATGATACCAGACTGGGAAAAAATGGCATCGTATACGGCATCGGAACCGGCCAGGGAACCGGTGTGGGATGCTGCCGCTGCGGCCCCGGCATCGGAGGTACCCGATTTTATGGCAATCACCGGGGTGGGGTCTGGACCAGAGGTCATGGCCCGGACTTCCTGGATAAACAGCTCTGCGTCACAGGACAGCTCCTCCATGTAAATCATCACCACATCGGTTTCGGGGTCGGCATGGTAATAACGCAGCAGGTCCAGTTCGTCCACATCTGCCTTATTACCAATGGAAATAAATTTTGAAAAGCCAAAGCCCTGGTCTGCGGCAAAGTCCAGCACCGCCGTGCAAAGGGCTCCACTCTGGGAAATAAAAGAGATATTACCGGGCTGGGGCATGCGACTTGAAAAGCTGGCATTAAGTGAAACCTCCGGAGAGGGATTTATCACCCCAAGACAATTGGGTCCAACCAGTCGAATATCAGCCTTTTGACACAAGAGCTGGATCTTTTTTTCCATTTCAAGGCCTTCGCCCCCCACCTCCTTGAAACCGGCAGATACGATGACCACTCCCTTTACACCCTTGACAATGCAGGCCTCCACCGCTTTTACGGCAGGTCGAGGTGGCAGAATAATCATGGCCAGATCAATGGGATCAGGTATATGGGCAATGGTTTCATAGCATTTTACACTGAGAATGGATCTAGCTTTGGGATTTACAGGGTAAAGGGTACCCTGGAAGCCACCGTAGAGAATATTGGCAAAGATATCATGTCCCACCTTACCCTTCTGTGTGGAAGCCCCAATAACCGCAATTGATTCAGGAGAAAATATTGCATCAAGTTTGTCCATCAAAAACCTCCCATCAAGTATTAACAGTGCCCAGAACCTTATCCATCATTTCTTTGACCGCCTCAACAGCCGGGGAATCATCTGGTAAATCCAGCAAAGATTTACGGTCCATGTCAAATTCGAGCAGTGCTTCATCGTTGGGCAGGGTACAGATGATGGGAATCCCGATCTTTTCCACTTCATCAAGGAAGGCCTTCCCCAATGTGGCAGGTGCCCTATTTACCACCAGACCCACATGGCCCACAGAAAGTTTCAGATCGCCCAGCATGGAATTGATCCGACCCACAGCCCGGAGTCCGCGAAGCGCATAATCCGTGACAAGGAGCAGCATATCCACCCGACCACTGGTGCGGCGGCTCAAATGCTCCATGCCCGCTTCATTGTCCACCAGCAGGTATTTATAATTTTTTTCCAGCTCTTCGGAAAAACGATTGAGGATATTATTGACCATGCAGTAACATCCCTGGCCTTCCTGACGCCCCATCACCAGCAGATCAAAATCTTTGTTTTCAATGAGCACCTGATTCATGAGCATTTCAAGATAAACGATCTTGTCCATGCCCGACGGCACCCCCTGGGGATCTTTCATGAAATTTTCCCTTATATCCCCAACGGTTTTTTCCACCTCAAGTCCCAAGGTTTCCCCCAGATTGGAATTGGGATCTGCATCCACGGCAAGCACTGGAGAATATTTCTTATTTGACAGATACCTCAGTACAAGTGATGCCACAGTAGTTTTTCCAACGCCACCCTTTCCGGCCAATGCAATAACCTTACTCATATTCACTCCCAAGAATTATATCATTAAAAAAAACTTTACGGGCCTGGATTCAGTTCCACCGCAGAGATAATTAGCAAATTATCATTTTGATGTCACCATAACAAAGATATATCCGCCGCTTTCCCGCGCCATGAAACAACGACACAAACCAGAAAAAAGCAGTCCACAAACGTCCAACTTTGCATCCAGAAAAAAGAAATATTGATGCCAGACTCGAAATTAACGGCATGTCGCAATAATATATAAGGATTAATCCATCCAAAAGCAAAGTTTTTCTATGTTTAATCACAAACAAAGAGCACAGAAAGGGCCACAAGACAGCCCTTCAGGCAATCTTCAACCATGTACCCGGCTGTATCAAGATGACAATATCAATTTTCTATTGCACATTTTTCAAAAATAGATATGATTCACAGGACTTATTCATCACATGGGCCAGGTTCTGACTTCATTGAGAACGGTCAAAACATATGCCAACATTTTGGAAAACAGGGTTAGAAACATATGCTCAATAATGCGCAGGATATTTTAAAAAAAATCAATTACATTGAAGTTGACATGGACATTCAAAAGCAAATTTTATTTTCCATCCCCTCGGCGGATAAAGCAGAAATAGAAAAAACAATGAATGTCATTGCAGGAAAAAAAGAAGAAATTAATAAACTGAGGCAGGAATTGCAGACAGTTGCCCCCGAAGAATATGAACGAATTCTCACCTTTGAAAAAGCCTCCCTGGAATTTAGAGCACTGGCAGCGGAAAAACAATTTAAAGAAATATCCAGTTTTGACGGCACCACCGCCTGTGAAATTTCCCTGAAAACCGGAAAAGTCACAAACTGCCTTGTTAAAGCCATGGATGCCACAGGGGACTGGACAATAATGACCCTTGATGGTGAAATTAAAACCTTTGCCGCAGACGAAATTGCCTGAAAAACCGTGATAGTTATAAAAAAAGGCCGAAAGAAGAAATTTTCTTTCGGCCTTTTTTCCTAAAACCACAATACACCGTTTTTTATCTTATCCCTCATAGAGGGGAGCAAACGGCTTTATAATAAAGCAAAAAAACCACTTTATCCCTTAATGCTGAGCTGGGCAGATCTAAGGGTGTTTTTCATGAGCATGGCAATGGTCATGGGTCCAACCCCACCTGGTACAGGTGTGATCTTTCCGGCAATTTCCTTTGCCTTTTCAAAGTCCACATCACCCTTGAGGATGGCCTTACCGGTGGCTTCATTCATGCCCACACGATTAACGCCCACATCAATAACCGTGGAACCTGGTTTGATCCATTCGGGCTTGACAAGATCGGGAACGCCGGCGGCAACAATAAGGATATCGGCTCGTTTACAATGGGCCGCAAGGTCTTTTGTACGGGTATGAACAATGGTCACCGTGGAATTGGCACCCACACCCTTCTGGGCCATCATCATGGCAATGGGCTTACCAACGATGTTGGAACGTCCCACAACCACCACCTCGGCTCCGGAAGTTTCCGTGCCGGAGCGTACAATCATCTCCTGGATACCGGCCGGTGTACATGGCAAAAATTTTACCTCATCCCCACCAATCATTAAACGACCGACATTGACGGGATGGAAGGCATCCACATCCTTGTCAGGATCAATGGCATTTAACACCTTCTTGTCATCAATGTGTTTGGGCAGGGGAAGCTGAACCAGAATCCCATGAATTTCAGGATCCTTGTTGTACTTGTCAATGAGAGCAAGAAGATCTGCCTCTGAAATATCATCGGGCTGATCATCCTGGATCTCTTTAAATCCCACGCTGAGTGCGGTTTTAACCTTAAGGGTTACATAGCTGATGGATGCAGGACTTGAACCCACAAGGATGGTTACCAGTCCGGGGACCTTTCCGTATTTGGCTTTCATCTCTTCAACATCTGCCTTAACCTCTGCAAGGATATCCTTGCGAATACTGGTACCGCTGATAATTTCTGCTGTCATTTTTCTATATATCTCCTGATTTTTTATGAAAACAGGCGTAAAATCGCTGGGCTCCATGGCCGGTCAGTTAGTCAATTTTTGTCAAACCAGCTGTCCTTAAATACCAGGACACAAATGAAGCTTTAAAATTCGACACACCATGCACTACAGGTTATATCCCACAGTAATATGACGATCCGCCATGCCACAACCCCCACGGGTCTCAAAGCATGACGGATGGTAAAAATATCACTTCACATGAAGCGGCATGTTTTATTACGTCTTAGAATACGCCCTGGACCTTACCGGTTTCCACATCCACGTCAACACGTTTAAATGCGGGGTTGGAACCGGTACCCGGCATGAGGCTGATAGTACCTGCCACAGGCACGATAAACCCGGCTCCACCATAGGTGAGAACCTCTCTGATGTTCAATCTCCAGTTCTTGGGCACACCCTTGAGTGCAGGATTATCAGACAAAGACAGATGGGTTTTAACCATGCACATACCAAGTTTGGCAAGTTCAGGATCTGCCTGAATTCTGGTAATGGCAGCATTGGCATCGTTGGAATAATCAACGCCATCTGCGCCATAAACTTCCTTGGCGATGAGTTCGATTCTCTCTTTAATGGGCATATCCAGCTCATACAGGAACTTGAACTCGGTTTTCTCCTCACAGGCGGCCACAACAACTTCTGCAAACTCAATGGCACCGTCTCCACCATGCTCCCAATGACGGGCCAGGGCCACTCTTGCACCTTCAGCTTCACTGAGTTCACGGACCTTTGCAATTTCAGCATCTGTGTCGGTGTAGAAGGCGTTGATGCAGACAACCGGGCTGATACCAGCTTTTCTTACGTTTCTGATGTGATGAATAAGGTTTTCACATCCCTTGGCAACCCACTCAACATTCTCAGATGCATATTCCACAGGCATTGGTTTTCCGGGAACCGGAACCGGTGCACCACCATGGCATTTCAGGGCACGGATGGTTGCAACAACAACGGCACAATCGGGCACAAGTCCTGAAAAACGACATTTGAGGTTCCAGAATTTTTCAAATCCGATGTCCGCACCAAATCCGGACTCTGTGACGTGGTAATCTGCAAGTTTCAGACCTACACGGTCAGCAATAATGGAACTCTGTCCAATGGCGATATTGGCAAAGGGACCGGCATGGACAATAACCGGCTGACCTTCGAGGGTCTGCATCAGGGATGGATTCAGGGCATCCACCATCCAGGCTGTCATGGCACCTGCCACCTGGAGATCTTCTGTGGTAACCGGTTTACCCTTCTTGGTGTAAGCAACAACGATCTTACCCATTCTTTCGCGCATGTCCTTAAGGTCTTTGGCAACGGCCAGAATAGCCATTACCTCAGAAGATACGGCAATGCCGAACTTTGATTTCATCATGAAACCGTCGGATTTCCCATTTACACCGTCAATGCCGATGATGATATTTCTCAGGGCCTGGCAGCAGAAATCCATGATCCAGCCCATTTCCACCCGGGTGGGATCAATGTCAAGACGTTTCATGCCGGACAGTCTTTCCAGCTGCTCGTCAGTGTAGTTTCTCTCATGCTGCAAACGGGATGTCAGGGCAACCATGGCAAGGTTATGGGCGTTCATGATGGCGTTGATATCACCGGTGAAACCAAGAGAAAACGGTGTCAAGGGGATACACTGGGCAAGCCCGCCACCTGCGGCAGAACCTTTGATGTTCATGGTAGGTCCACCGGAGGGCTGACGAATGGCGGCAGAAACTTTTTTACCGATTTTGCCAAGTCCCTGGACAAGTCCCATGGAACAGGTAGATTTTCCCTCACCAAGGGGGGTTGGAGTAATGGCGGTAACATCGATGTACTTTCCATTGGGTTTGTCTTTCAGACGTTCAAGCACTGCCCGGAAATCAATTTTGGCAATGTAGTGACCCTGGGGAAGCAATTCTTCTTTAGTCAGGCCAAGTTTTTCGCCAATTTCATAAATGGTGAGCATGTCTTTTTCTGCGTCCTGTGCAATTTCCCAGTCCGCATGTTTGGTTGGATCCAATGCCATGGTAAAACTCCTTTTTTTTAATATTGGGCTCAGGGGATGAGCCGTTCTGTTCTAATTACCTCTAAAAATTAACGGGGACAAAAAGCCTCATTAATAAATTATCCAGGCCTGCGGTAAACGGAAGTAGGTTATCCTATTTCCGGTTTACCAATACCAGGCCGATAGCGTAAACGACTGCAAATTTTAATAAAGGCCGTATTTCATCAGTCTTCTATCTGAACATTCAAGGCTAAAACTCAGAATCTCACATACCGCAGTGCATTGATTTGGGACTTGGTCATAACAAAAAAAACAAAAACAAGTATTTGATTTTAATAGATTATGCAGCACAAATAAGGAGCAGATCAGAGCCATTAGTTACATCGCATTTCATCGGGAATAATCTTATAATGTTCATTTTCCGTCAAGTACTATTTGCACATTTGCCAAAAAAACTTTGCTCGTTTTTGCTCCTCTAATGCTTCCAGAACCCAAAAGATGGGCCTCACAACGAATAAACAGGATTCATTTATTAATTATATCAAACATTTTCAATGCAAGTTGACATTTGTTTTTTTTAAAGTTTGTCAAGTTTTTGACATCTCCTCTATTGACAAAAAAACCCTCTGGATGTAAATCAATATACGTTAAACATTGTGGCATAATTCGATTAGACATGTAATTTAACATGTAATATAAGGTGGATGGTGGGCCATAAATCAATTATGAGACTTCGTAATCAATGCGATCTGAGAGGTATGCTATCAATACTTTTCGTCGAGCTATCCATACTTTTTTCACCTCCCCTTTATATAGATATTTCTTTCTTTTTTCTTCAATTCTCAACTTATGATCTTTTAAAATACAACGATCATAGTATCTATAACCAACCCGCAACCAATAACTATCAACCCATAAGGAGGTAAGAGTGGGATTTGAACTTACGAAAGAATCCTATGCCGGCGGAATTAAAGCGATCACCATTGGAAAGGGTGACAAGGCCTTAACCATCGGCGGCCAGACATGTTATCCTTTTTACCAGTTTGAAGGCAACATGCCCGGCAAACCCATAGTTGCCATGGAAATCTGGGATATGATGCCCGAGGAATGGCCAGCAGCAGCAATGGAACCGTTCAAAGATGTCCTTGGTGATCCGGCTGCATGGGCAAAAAAATGCGTTGACGACTTTGGGGCACAAATCATCGTTCTCCAACTCAAAAGCATTGATCCCAATGATAAGGATGCAAGCCCTGCTGATGCTGCAGCCGTCGTAAAAAAAGTAGTGGATGCCATTGACGTTCCCCTCATCATATGGGGATGTGCATCACCTGCCAAAGATGAGGCAGTTCTCAAGGAAGTAGCCGAGGTATGCCAGGGAGACAATCTGATTCTGGGCCCTGTGGAAGAAAAGAATCATAAGGGTATTGGTGCAGCTGCCATGGGCTACGGCCATGCCATTATCTCATCTTCTCCAATTGATGTTAACCTGGCAAAACAGGTCAATATTCTTCTTGAAAATCTTGGTGTACCCCTGGATAAGGTAATCGTAGATCCCACCACTGGTGGATTAGGCTACGGTCTTGAGTACTCATACTCCGTCATGGAGCGCCTGAGCATGGCTGCCATGACCCAGGGTGATGACAAACTCCAGAACCCCATGATCAACAACCTGGCCAATGAAGTATGGAAATGTAAAGAAGCCAAACAATCTGCAGAAGAGGCCCCTGAGCTTGGTGATCCTGAACGCCGTGGTATCCTCATGGAGGCTGTGGGTGCTGTCTCCTATTTCATGGCCGGTTCTGACATCATGATTATGCGGCATCCAGAAGCCATCAAGCTTGCCAAAGCCTTTGTGGATCTAATCTGTGACGGTGGCTCTGCCCTTGATGTTCCTCCCATCACAAAACAATTTGATGATGTTGAAATAGACTTTACTGCCTTTGCTCCCGAGCCGGACCTCACCATTGAGGAAGAAAAGAAAGCTGCCGCAGCACCAAAAGCTGCACCTGCCAAACCTGCAGCAAAGGCACCGGCCGCACCAAAGGCTGAAGCTCCAAAAGCCGAAGCTCCCAAGGCTGAACCTGTGAAAGAAGCTGCCCCCGCTGTGGATCCAAAGGCAACGGCAGAAGCCGAGGCCAAGGCAAAAGCAGATGCTGAAGCAAAGGCCAAGGCAGATGCAGAGGCAAAGGTAAAAGCAGAGGCAGAGGCAAAAGCCAAGGCCGCAGCAGACGCAAAGGCAAAGGTGGAGGCTGAAGCCAAAGCCAAGGCTGACGCAGAAGCCAAGGCAAAGGCAGACGAGATTGCCAAGCGTAAAGCCGAAGAAGAGGCCATAAGAGAACAAAGGGCAAAAGAACAGGAAGAAAGAGCCGCCAAGGCTGGTACAACCAAAGACAAAAAAGTTCCAATGACAGCTGCCAAAACCCAGAGATCTAAATTATCTAAATTTAAAAACATCAGAAGATAATGCAATCTACTGTGGCAAGTGTCATACATTTTTTTCAAGATATGGATTACGATCTAAAGGTATTTTGAAAAAAACTGAATGCTTCATCCGTTAGTTAAAGGGTTAATTAAATAATATGAGGAGGAACCTCAAGTGGCAGAAGACAAAAAAAAAGCGGTAAAGGCTCCAAAATTAGCTGATCCAATTGAATCATCAATTGATGTAGCGTCACAGGAGATGATAGCCCGGTCCCATGAACTTGGAGTTGAAACAATTTTTGACAGGGCCATCACCATGAAACAATGTGCCATTGGAATTCAAGGCACATGCTGTAAGAATTGTTCCATGGGGCCATGCCGTCTGCCCCTTCCCAAAGCAGGAATTGAAGGAGAAGACACCAGACAAGGTCTTTGTGGTGCAACAGCCAACACCATCGCAGCAAGAAATTTTATCCGAATGATCGCTGGCGGTGCATCTGCCCATTCAGATCATGGAAGAGGCGTTGCCGAGGTATTTCTGGCTGTGGCAAAAAAAGAAACCGATGCCTATCAAATTAAAGACTTCGACAAACTTCTTGAAGTGGCTGAGTATCTTGGTGTTGCCACTACCGTTGAAGTGGATGGAGAAGAGCTTGACAGGGATATGGATGAAATCGCCCTTGAAACAGCAGAGATTGCCCTGGGCGAATGGGGTAAAGCAGAGGGAACCATCCTCAGCCTCAAAAAGGCACCCAAGGCCCGTTATGAACTCTGGAAAAAAATGGGTGTGCTTCCAAGAAACATTGACAGAGAAGTTGTTGAAATCATGCACCGTACCCACATGGGCGTTGACATGGATTACAAGAATCTCATGAAACAGGGCACAAGAGCGGCCCTGGCAGATGGATGGGGCGGTTCCATGCTGGCAACCGATCTTCAGGATATTCTCTTTGGAACACCCTACCCTCTCCAATCAGAAGCTAACCTGGGCGTCATGAAAGAGGATCATGTAAATGTGATTATTCACGGACATGAACCCATCCTGTCAGAAATGATCGTGGCTGTGGCCCAGAAACAAGAAATGATTGATTATGCCAAATCAAAGGGAGCAAAAGGAATACAGCTTTCTGGTATCTGCTGTACAGCCAATGAAGTGCTCCAGCGCCATGGTGTGCCTCTTTGCGGTAACTTTCTGCAACAAGAGCTTGCCATTATAACAGGTGCCTGTGATGCCATGGTTGTGGATATTCAGTGCATCATGCAGAGCATTGGAAATGTGGCAAAATGCTTCCATACAAAGGTTATTACCACCCATAAGATAGCCCGGCACGAAGGGGATAATGTTATCCATATTGAGTTTGACGAACACCACGCAGTGGAAGATGCCGAGCGAATTCTTAAGATGGCCATCGACAACTTTGAGAATCGTGGTGCAGAAATAATGATCCCACAGCACAAAGAACCGGTCATTGCAGGATTTGGTGTTGAATCAATTCAATATCATCTTGGAGGATCTTTCCGTGGCACATACTATACTCTCAACGATAACATCATCAACGGACGTATCCGGGGTATTGCCGGTGTTGTAGGATGTAATAACGCAAGAACAAAACACAATCGTGACCACATTGCCATTTGTAAAGAGCTGATTAAAAATGACGTGATTGTTCTTACCACCGGATGTACCGCCATTGCATGTGCCACAGAAGGATTGCTTGTACCCGAAGCTGCACCTATTTATGCAGGGGCAGGACTTGCCGAAGTATGCGAAACTGTTGGTATTCCTCCCATTCTCCACCTGGGTTCCTGCGTTGATAACAGCCGAATTCTTCTGGCTGCAACAGAGGTTGTTAAAGCTGGTGGTCTGGGCAACGATATCAGTGATCTTCCAGTTGCAGGAAGTGCACCTGAATGGATGAGTGAAAAAGCCGTCTCCATTGGCCATTACTTTGTTGCATCCGGTGTATACACTGTTTTCAGTAATTTACCCATAACCGGTGCTCCGGTATTCAGCGATTACATCTGTAAAGAATTTGAAGATCTTTACGGTGGTATGTGGGATACCGAACCGGATCCCATCAAACATGCCTGGAAAATGATTAACCATATCGATAAAAAACGTAAAGAACTTGGCATTGATAAGGCAAGGGAAAGGGTTCTCATGGATATGGCCGATCGTCAGAAACTTGAGGCGTAATCCTTACAGGGTATTAACCATGTCGTTATTAACAAAGATAAATCCTCAACGAAGGAGGAACACATGTCAAAATTAATAGCATTTGCAGCTATTCAGGGTGGATATAAAGTCGTTTCAGAGGTTGAAGGTCTTTACAAAAAGACATTGCAGACCTATAACGCAGATACAAAGGTTGAATTCCCCAACACCGGTTATTTTCTGCCGGTTATTTACTCATTAACGGGAATAAAGGTAGAGACTCTGGAAGATATTCAGGAACCACTGGACCTTGCCAGGAGCCTTCTGCCCCCCCATGTAAAAAGTAAAAATCACCTTCCCTACCTTGGACCCCTCCTGGATGCCGGTATGGCAGGTATTATTGCCTATGAAATCAAAGAGGCATTGAGAAGTGTTACACATCCTGATTTCTACTATCCACACGAAGATCCGGATCTGGACGCCGGTAAAATCTGGACCGGTCCTGCAGATGACACCATCTTGAGAAAAAGGGGTGTTGAGTTTGTGGATGGCTCTGCCCCCGGGTTTGCCGCCATCGTGGGTGCTGCACCCAACCCGGAAATTGCAAAGATGATCGTGGAAGACTACCAGAAAAAAAGTCTTTACATCTTCTGTGCTGCCAACCACAACGGTCAGACAGTGATTGAACAGCTTATTGAAGCCGGTGTTCAGGTGGGTTGGAATACCCGTATCGTTCCATTTGGTCCCGATATCTCCTCCGCAGTATTTGCCCTTGGTTTTGCCAACAGGGCCGCCATGGCATTTGGTGGCGTTCAGCCCGGAGATTACAGAAAGATCCTCATGTACAACAAGGAGAGAATCTTTGCCTTTGTAAATGCCCTTGGTGACATTGGCACAGAATGGGGTGTGGCAGCTGCCGGTTGTGTTAACTGGGGTTTTCCAACCCTGGCTGACACAGATATTCCCGAAATTCTGCCCACCGGTATCTGTACCTATGAGCATGTGGTTACCAACGTTCCCCATACTGAAATGTGCCAGAAGTCCATTGAAACCCGTGGTCTCAAGGTTAACGTCACGGAAATCGATATTCCCATGGCCTTTGGTCCCGCCTTTGAGGGTGAGCGAGTTCGTGGTGCCGATCTCCATGTACAATGCGGTGGTGGTAAAACCCAGTGCACTGAGCTTGTGAAAAAAGCAGAGATGAACGAGATTGAAGACGGAAAGGTCATTCTGGTTGGACCTGACGTTACGGATCTTAAAGAAGGCGAAACCTTCCCCCTTGGCATCTTTGTACAGATTGCCGGTCGTGAATTCCAGGAGGACTTTGAGCCCATCATGGAGCGTCAGATTCATCACCTGGTCAATTACATTCAGGGCATCATGCACATTGGACAGCGTGATATTTCCTGGGTCCGGGTTTCCAAGGCAGCCATGGAAAAAGGCTTCAGCCTGAAACACATCGGTACCGTACTGTATGCCAAGTTCCATCAGGATTTCCAGAAGATCGTGGACAAGGTCCAGGTGACCCTGTACACCAACACTGAGGATGTGGATAAAATGACGGCCACGGCAAGAGAGAACTATCTGACCCGTGATTCCCGTGTGGACTCCATGACCGATGAGGATGTAGAAACCTTCTACTCCTGTACCCTCTGCCAGTCTTTTGCCCCCAACCATGTATGCTCCGTAAGTCCTGAAAGAACCGGACTCTGTGGTGCATATAACTGGATGGACTGTCGGGCCGCCTATGAGATCAACCCAACCGGCCCCAACCAGCCCATTGAAAAGGGTGAATGCATTGATCCCAAGCTGGGTCAATGGAAGGGCGTAAATGACTTCGTTAACAAGGCATCCCGTGGTGCAGTTACCCATTACAACTTCTACTCCCTGGTACATGATCCCATGACCACCTGTGGTTGCTGTGAGTGCATCGCCGCCATGCTGCCCTCCTGTAACGGCGTCATGACCGTTGGTCGTGAATATACCGGAGATACCCCATGCGGCATGAAGTTCACCACCCTGGCCGGTGTCATGGGCGGTGGAGCATCTTCTCCAGGTTTTGTGGGTCATTCAAAACACAATATCACCCAGGGAAAATTCATCCTTGGCGACGGTGGCCTCTTAAGAATGGTATGGATGCCCAAGCAGCTCAAAGAAGAGCTCAAGGATCGTATTGTAGCCAGAGGTGCTGAAATGGGTTGTCCAGATCTCTTTGACAAAATTGCCGATGAAACCGTGGGTATCACAGAAGAGGAGATTCTCCCCTTCCTCCAGGAAAAAGAACATCCTGCACTGACCATGGAATCCCTGATAGGATAATTAACCAACAGATAACCCTGCTGCGGGCATCATTTTCCATGGCCTGCAGCGGGGACACACATATTTTTTGAGAAAAGGAGAGAACAATGGCATTAACCGGTATACAGATCTTCAAACTCCTTCCCAAGACCAATTGTAAGGAGTGCGGTGTTCCCACCTGTCTTGCCTTTGCCATGAACCTGGCATCAGGAAAGGCAGAACTGGATGCCTGCCCCTATGTGTCCGATGAGGCAAGGGAAAAGCTGGCCGAAGCATCTGCTCCTCCCATCCGTCCAGTCAAATTGGGCAAAGGCGTCCGTCAGACCATGACCGGTGGAGAAACCGTCCTTTACAGACATGAAAAAACATTTTTCAACCCGACTGTTCTTGCCGCCACCGTGGCATCTGATATCACCGCCGCTGATCTTGAAAAAACACTGAAAACATACAATGCTTTTCAATATGAGCGTGTGGGACTGAACCTGAGACCCGAACTGCTTGCAGTAAAAGATGCAGGTGCCGGTGCCGACGCATTTGCTGCAACGGCAAAATGTATTGCAGAAACATCAGAATTTAACCTGGTACTCATGACTGAAGATATAGATGTCATGAAGGCCGGTGTTGCGGCTTCCGGTTTCAAACGGCCTCTGCTCTATGCAGCCACACAGGCCAATGTCGATGATATGGGTGCACTTGCCAAAGAAAATGATCTGCCCCTGGCCGTAAAAGCCGATTCAATCGAGAACCTGATCCCCCTGACGGAAAAACTCACCGCCATGGGATTAAAAGACCTTGTCATTGACTCCGGTGCCCGGGAAATCAAACAGGCGCTGGAAGATCAGGTAGGTATCCGTCGTGCCGCTCTCAAGGCCGGCAACAAGGCTCTTGGCTTTCCCACCATTACCTTTCCCTGTGAAATGGCCTCCAACCTTGACATGGAAACCGCCATTGCCGCCATGTTTGTGGCAAAATACGGCGGCATTGTGGTCATGTCTGCCTTCTCTGCAGAATCCCTTTTTCCACTGCTCCTGGAAAGACTCAATATCTTCACCGATCCCCAGCGTCCCATGACGGTCACCGAGGGTATCTTTGAAATCGGTAACCCCGATGAGAATTCACCTGTTGTGGTCACCACTAACTTTGCCCTGACCTATTTCATAGTATCTGGTGAAATAGAAGCCAGCAAGGTTCCCTGCTGGCTGCTCATCAAAGATTCCGAAGGTCTTTCCGTTCTTACTGCCTGGGCTGCCGGTAAATTTGGCGGTGATGATGTGGGTATGTTTGTTAAAAAATGCGGTATCATGGACAAGGTGAAACACACCGAGCTGATTATCCCCGGATACGCAGCTGCCATTGCCGGTGATGTTGAAGAAGAACTTCCCGGATGGAGCATCACCGTTGGCCCAAGAGAAGCTGCTCACCTGCCTGCATTTCTTAAAAACAAATAATCCCGAAAAAAAATGAAAGGGAGAAAAAATCGGACTATCTTTTTTCTCCCTTTCGATATATTCTGATAATTCATTATCGTCCATCTTTTTAACCCATAAAGAAATTTCAGACCTGAAAGGAACAAGATTATGATACTTTTCGGAGAGAGCTTGAATGTAATTTCCACTGTCATTGGAAGGGAATTCAAACAGGCGGATCCTGCCAAGCGGAATCCCGAGCCCATTCAGAAAGAAGTAGTCATGCAAAAGGAAAAGGGCATGGATTACATTGACATCAACCTCGGGCCTGCAAAAAAATTCGGTACAGAGCTTATGCCATGGGTTGTGAACGTGGTTCAAGAAGCCGTTCCCGGCATGCCCCTTTTACTTGATTCCTCCAATATTGACGCTATTGAAGCCGGTCTTAAAGTGGCCAAGCCCGCTGACAAACCACACATTGTCAACTCCATCATGGCACGTCCTGAAAGATATGAAAAAATGGTGCCCATGACAGCCAAATATGATGCCGACTTTGTGGCATTGATGTGGGGACCAGATGGTCTGCCAAGGGATGAAAATGAGCGTGCCGCCCTTGCCGTGGAACTTCTGTACTTTGCCAATGAAGCCGGCATTCCCAATGAAAAAATCTGGGTGGACGGCATTGTCACTCCAGTGAACATCCAGCAGCCCCAGGCCATAAGCCTCATGGAGTTCCAGGGCATGCTCCAGGATATTGCCCCCGGTGCCCAGAGTACCTGTGGGCTGTCCAACATCTCCAACGGTCCGCCAAATCACCTGAGACCCATCCTGAATCAGACCTATATGGTGATGCTGCAGAAATATGGCATGGCATCCGTCATTTCCGATCCTCTGGATGAAAAACTCACAGCCATTGCTAAGGGCAAACATCCTGAAATCGTTGATATTATCTATGGAATCATGGATGGAAACCAGCCGGATATGGCAAGTCTGAGCAAAGAATTGGCAGATTATGCCAAAACCGTAAATGTAATTCTTGGAAACACCCTTTATTCAGATTCATGGCTTGAGCTTTAATATTTACTTGACCATGTAAGACAAGGCCTCTCCCCCAAACAGGGGTGAGGTATTTACGGGCTTGGTTCTAACTTCGCCCACTTTGTGGGGCGGAGGAACCTTCGCCGCAATCATGGTGGGCGAAGTTAAAACCAAGCCCGTTTTTAATTTCTGGAAATTTTATGAAACCAAATCAAACGATTAAAAATAAGTGGGTTCATGTGGTGGTGCAGAATCCTGGAACTCCCAGAGAAGAACTCCTCGGGTATACCACTCCCCAGATCCCTGAAGCTTTCGTCCCCACCTTTGTCACCCGGGATGAGGCCCATGCATGTTTTATGATAATGCCAAAGGATATCATGAAACATAAATATGAAATACATGCCATCCTGCAGGAGGACCTCACGGAACAGGCCCGGAAAAACAATTTTAAAGTTTTTCTCATGGACGATAAAGGCCGTATCAAACAGGAATTAATATAACCGGAATTTACCGAAAAACGAGGAAAACGCAAAAATGAGTCTAAAATTGGCCATCGGTGGTAAAGGCGGCGTTGGTAAAACCACCATCACTTCTCTTCTTGCACGGTGCATGGCGCATCTGGATACAGGTAACAGTGTCATTGCAATTGACGCGGACCCCGTGGCCAATCTGGCCGCCGGGCTGGGCATTTCCGAACAGACGCCCATAACCCCTGTTTCTGAATTATCCGATCTTATTGCAGAGCGTACCGGAGCAAAACCCGGAACCATGGGGGGGTTTTTCACCATCAATCCCAAGGTTGATGATATACCCGATCGCTTTTCCCTGGAACGGGACGGGGTTAAACTTCTGGTCATGGGTACCGTTCAAAACGGCGGCTCAGGGTGTATTTGTCCGGAGAGTACTATTTTAAAAGCGCTTATGAACCATCTGGTGCTGGCCAGAAATGAAATTGTAATCATGGACATGGAAGCCGGGGTGGAACACCTGGGCCGAGCTACGTCAGGGTCAGTGGATGCCTTGGTGGTGGTGGTCAATCCCGGAAAACGAAGCAGAGTAGCAGCTGAAAAAATAAGAAAACTGGGTCAGGACATCGGCATCAAACGGGTGGTGGTACTTGGAAACCGTGTGGGATCACCTGCGGATGAACAGCTGATCCGGGAATCACTGTCTGATTTCGAAATCATTGGTTTTCTGCCGGAAATGGATGAAATTTTAATGGCGGATAGAAAAGGCATCCGTCCCTATGAAGATATTTCTACAGCTCCCACAGCACTGATGAACATTGCCCGGAAATTCATGGAAATGAGCTGACCCCCCTGGAAAAACCTGAGGGCACATCACAAAAAATCATAGAATTTTCACCTCAACAACCCCTCAGCTGAAAGCTCCGGGGTTGTTCTTGTTTATTCTTCAGAAACTAAACACAGCATATCAAGCTGTGTATCAAGGCTTTCAATGACAGATGTCCATGCATACTGCTTCATCTCCCTTGCCAGGGCCTTTCCCATGGACTTAAACCGCCGGGGATTGAGAAGCATATTCTCAAGCATTTTTAAAAGCATGTCATAATTTTGGTAGAACACCTCACCATGGAATTGGGCAGGTATGATCTCAGGATAAGACAAACGATGGGGCAGTACGGGAACGCATCCGTTTGACACCGCCTCCACCACGGAAATGCCAAAATTTTCCTGCCGGGAGGTGCTGACCACAATACTTCCCCGGCCCAGCCAGTTTTCATAGACATCTCTGGAGGTGGCATACCCGAAGGTAACCAGCTCTTCTTTAAAAAATTTCCGGGTGGCATCATAGGCCCTGGGCACAGCAGGCCCAGTCTCCCCCAGCAATGCCAGTTGAAAGGCAATTTTTTTATACTTTAATATCTTCAATGCCTTGAAAAAAGGCCCTGGATTTTTATCATAGGCCCAACGATGATTCCAGATAATCAAGGGAGGCTTTAAAGATAAATCTTCCAGGGCAATGTCATGCTCAGACACCTGACATCCAGGATAACACACCGCTGATTTTTCAAGAAGTTCATCTTTGCAGTCATCTATCCCACCATCCGGCACCTGTTTTAAAAATTTGGACACACCAGATAAAAATGCCCGTTGGTGAAACCTGGAATTAAACACAATGCGCCGGGCCGCAAGGGCCGTGGTGATATTAATCATGGCCAGTGATTCATCCAGCCTTTTTCCTGGAAATGGCGGATAAGATATCTGATTTTCATGGAAATACACAAGACAGGGTGGAAGGGGCCTTTGTGCAAGTGCCATGAAATCGGCAAGGTTCATCATATCTGAGGTGATAATACCATCATAGGCGTCAAAATTTTTCTTTTGAGCCAGGAATTGCATGGCACCGGCACGCATACGCCATTTCCAGAATCGGTCCGGCAGGGTCAACAGCTCGATTTCATGCCGGGAATGGGTCTGCCATCCACTGGCAAATGCCCTGTGAGATCCACCAAAAAATGGCTCCATAAATAAAAATTTCATTGTCTTTCCCCCGGGACCCGATCATTGCATCGACCCCTCATTAAAATTTTGGTGACCCAAAGGCACCCCGCCCTTTTGCCCTGTAAACTGAAACCAAGCCCAAACAATTGTTTTTAACTTTACACCGACAGCTGGAGAGGGTATGAAACAATGGGATGTAAATGAACTGCCCAATAATATTCTGCTCTGCTTTGACCTGCCGACTCATCTCCGCAACGATCCGGGATAATCCCAGGTAGCAGCAGATTTTATTTTACTTTTACTTGATGATCAAGTTTTCGTTTTACACTTAATTTGCCCAGGAGCATATGTAATGACAGACGATGTTGAAAAAAAAGAAGTGGCCGGCGACAAAGAGGAGAGCTTTGCCGAACTTTTTGAAGCCTTTGGTTCAGACATCAGCCATGATGTTCAACAAGGTGATAAAATTCAGGGAAAAATAATTGCCATCGGTAAAAACAGTGTCTATGTCAGCACAGGATCTAAAAGTGACGGCGTTGTGGAAAAAGCAGAACTCCTGGATGAAAACGGAGAACTGCCCGTTGCCGTGGGAGACACCCTGGAACTTTTTGTGGTCTCCATGAACGAAAGTGAGATCATCCTGTCCAAAGCACTTTCCGGTGCAGGTTCAACTGAACTCCTTGAAGAAGCCGCCTATAATAAAACCCCGGTGGAAGGAAAGGTAACCGAGACTATAAAAGGTGGATTCAGTGTAGATGTCATGGGTAAAAGAGCCTTCTGCCCCGTCAGCCAGATAGACACAAAATATGTTGAAACACCGGAAGATTATGTGGGCCAGCAGCTGACCTTCATCATTACCCGTTTTTCCGAATCAGGGCGCAACATCGTACTGTCTCGAAGGGATCTGCTCAACCAGGAAATCAAGGCATCAAGAGACGCCTTTTTAAAGAAAATCAAGGATGGGGATACCTGCCAGGGCCGGGTGGTAAAACTCATGCCCTATGGGGCCTTTATAGAACTTGCCCCCGGCGTGGAAGGCATGGCCCATATTTCAGAACTTTCCTGGTCCCGGGTGGACAAGGCAGAGGAAGTACTCTCCCCCGATGAGACCGTTACCGTGAAAATCTTGAAAATTGAAGCCCGTGACAATCAGGACAGCCCTAAAATTTCACTTTCCCTGAAACAGATCTCTTCCGACCCCTGGGAAAGAGCGGTGGACACCATCAAAGCCGGAAATCAATTCACAGGTAAGGTGGTCCGCCTGGCACCCTTTGGTGCCTTTGTGGAAATTGAACCTGGCATTGACGGTCTGGTCCATTTAAGTGAAATGAGCCACACCCGTCGCATTATCAAAGCAGAAGATGCCGTGTCCCAGGGGGAGATGATCCAGGTGGTGGTAAAAGAAATCCTGCCGGATCAGAAACGCATTTCTTTGAGCATGAAAGATGCCCTGGATGATCCCTGGGCAGGCGTCACGACAAAATACCAGCCCGGTCAACCCGTGGATGGCACCGTGGAAAAAAGAGAAAAGTTCGGTCTGTTCATCAATCTTGAACCCGGTGTAACAGGGCTTCTTCCCGCATCCCTCATGGGAAAATCCGCCACCGCCGCCGACTTTGACAGATTAAAGCCCGGAGACAGCGTTTCTCTGGTGGTGGAAAACGTCGATGAGGATGCCAGAAGGATCAGTCTGTCCCCCACGGATCTCAGGGAAAAAGACAATTGGAAGCCCTTTGTCACCCCGGAAAAAAAGAGCCTTGGCACCATGGGCAGTCTCCTGATGGAAGCCATGGGAAAAAGCAAGAAGTAAAAGGATATCTTCACCACCCGCAATGCATGGGCAACCTTTGATCATGACGGAAATTTTCACCGATACGCACCATAAAATAACCATTGATAAACCCGGGGCCGACACCTATATCAAAATCAGTTACCCCATCAAGTACGGCATCTATTCGGAAATTGAAACCGAAGATGCCGTGCTTCAGTTCAACCGCAACCATGAAATTATCCGGGCCAGGGGCAAGGACAGCGACTGGATTCAACCCACCGAATGGGTGAAACGAAGCATGGGCAATGACTGGATATATTACTCCACAGGGGGATATACCGGTGTATTTGAGGCCACCGGTGAGTACTACCTGCCCAACCTACCCTACCCCACCAACTCACTACTGGGCGGAAAACCACTTAAGACCCCTTCGGTGATGCGTATCACCCAGGGATGGCATGACATGGTCCAGACGGTGAGATCACAGGTTATCCATACACAGCCCACTGTACAGGAATTTCTGGAAAAGGTGGTGGCCAATACACCTGAAAAACTTGAAGATAAAGCCAGAATTCTGTTTGATATCAGCGATGGGCGCATCACGGTCATGCCCCCGGATGCCAGACATGTGGATTATGATATCATTCCGTTGACCATCTCCCATGGCTGTATTTACAAGTGCAAGTTCTGCCGGGTGAAAACAGACCAGCCGTTTTCAGTGATTTCCAGGGCTGATATTGACTTGAAAATCAAACGATTAAAATCATTCTATACCAGGGACATCATCAACTACAACAGTATTTTCCTGGGAGAACATGATGCCCTGAACGCCGATCCAGACACCCTTATTTATTCGGCAATCAGGGCCTTCCAGGCCTTTAATCTTGATAATGCCTATATGAAGACTCCCCGGCTTTTTCTGTTCGGAAGTGTTGATTCCCTTTTGAAAGCACCCACCCATCTGTTTGAACAGCTCAACACCTCCGGGTATCTTACCCACATCAACATCGGTCTTGAATCCGCAGATCAGGAAACCCTGGACCGCATCGGCAAACCCATTCTTGTTAAGGATGTGATAAAAGCCTTTGACAAAATGCAGGACATCAACCGTCGGTTCAGCGGCATTGAAATCACCGCTAACTTTATCATGGATGACAGCCTGCCCAAGGGCCATTATCCTTCTTTTCTTTCTCTGGTGCGGGACAAGATCGACCGTCCCCGGGACAAGGGAAGCATTTATCTGTCCCCACTTCGCATCAATGCACCGTCAAGATCGGTGCTATTCCAGTTCAATGAATTGAAACGGCTCAGTCGCCTGCCCACCTACCTGTACATTATCCAGCGGTTATAGCCCGGAATCAGATTCATCATATCACCATATGCCCGGATTTTTATTTTTATTTGCCCCCCGGGATTCTTTCCAATCTTCTGCAAATGTGATATGGGACAGACCATGAAAAAAACAAATTGGGTCTCTGTCCATGGCGGGCACAGCGGGGACTTCTGTGACCATGCCCGGGACCACCTGGAAGATATCATTGAAAGATATATTGAACTTGGCTTTGCCTGGGTAGGTATCACCGAACATGTACCACCACCCACAGATGACCTGCGCTATCCCGATGAAATTGAAAAATCTATCCCTGCTGCGTTTCTTCAGGAACGCTTTGTCCGCTATATAAATCACTGCCGACAACTCCAGGCAAAATACCGGGATAAACTGACAGTGTTCGTTGGATTTGAAACCGAAACATGGAACGACTGCCTTCCCTATATTCAGTCACTTATTAAACAATTCCGGCCCGATTACGTGGTGGGATCTGTCCACCATGTGGACAATCGATGCATTGATTATTCCCGTCAGATGTACCAGGATGCAGCCCGGGCAATGGGAGGGATGGATGCACTTTACCGACGCTATTTTGACCTGCAGCATGACATGCTTTGTACATTAAAACCCACCGTTGCAGGGCATTTTGATCTTATACGAATTTTTGATGCCGACTATGGGGCACGATTGAAAAAGCCGGAAATATGGCAATGCATCCTGCGGAACCTGACATGCATAAAAACCCTTGGCACTGCACTGGACTTCAACCTGCGTGCCTTAAAAAAAGGGGCCGGAGAACCCTATGTATCAAAACCTATCCTTTACAAGGCCCTGGAGATGAATATCCCTGTTCTTCCAGGGGATGATTCCCATGGGGTATGCGATGTGGGCAACCACATGATCCCGGCCCTGGAACAGTTAAAAACCGCCGGCGGCAGAACCCATTCCTGGCCTCCCCCGCAACTGTACAACTGGTAGACGTTTACGACCACACCGGCCAATTCCAGGCGAGGATAAACACTTGCCTTATAAACACAGGCCCGGTAACCCTTATTCTGGATACGGCAACCCTATGAAATACGATCACCTCACTGTGGTGCTTGTGGCACCCCAGGGACCCCTAAATGTAGGCTCAACCTGCAGAACCATGATGAATTTTGGCTTTTCAGACCTCAGACTGGTAACCCCCTGCAGGGAATACAAGGGTCTTGACGCACGGAAAATGGCATTGAGCGCCCAGCCCATGCTGGAGCAGGCAAAGGTATTTGAAAGCCTTAATGATGCCCTGGCCGATTGTCATGTGGCCTTTGGCACCACCCGACGATTCGGAAAATACCGAAAAAATTTCTTCACCCCCGATACCGCCGGGAAAAAGATAGCCGGGCTTTCCGATTCGTTTCGGTGCGCCCTTGTCCTTGGTCGAGAGGACAACGGCCTGACCACGGAGGAACTTTCTCTTTGTCATGATTTCATCACCATTCCCACAGAGGATGCATTTCCTTCCATGAACCTCTCCCATGCCCTGACCCTTTTTCTCTATGAGATATCAAAGGCCATGAAGTCGACGGTGGGCACGGCAGATATCAACCGGACAAAACCAGCCACCATGGCTCTGACAGAGCAGATGTACACCCACATGAGAAACACCCTATGTGCCATTGATTACCTGGACCCCCAGAATCCCGATCACCTGTTAAGAACCTTCAGAAGAATCTTCAGCCGGGCTGGCCTTGGCGAACGGGATGTCAATATTATCCGGGGACTCATGAGCCGGATTGACTGGATTGATGAACAACGGAAAAAATCATGATCCAGGCCATCAAAGAACCACAAAAATGCCTTTTGCTTGCTTTTCAATCAGACCTTTTTTCTTAAGCTGGTACACGGCATCTGCAACTTTCTTGGCATTGAACCCTGTTTTTGCCTGAATTTCTGTGGAGTTAAGACCATTTTTACTTTTTTTTATGTGGCGCAGAACCGTTTGCTGGGCCGTCACCCGGGGTTTTGATTTCTTCACTGCCCCGGCCTTGGAAGTTTTTTTTGTTTTCCGGGGAGCCTTTTTCCGGCTGACCGGTTTGGAAGGTACAATTTTTTTTTCCGGCACAGCTTCCGGCTTTGCACAGGATATTTCATCCGTATCCAATGTAGGTTCATTGGCATCTGTGGCAACGGCTTCAACGGATGGTATTGTCGCCGGGACGGGCTCTTCAGTCGAATTCATCTCTTTTGGCTTATCTGTCAAGGGTTCCTGTTGTGATATGGTGTCCTGCTCTGAAATATTTTTCTCAGTCACTCCGGTAAGGTTTTCCGATAACGGTTCCATTCCTTTGGATTCAGACTTGTTTTTCAAACTGAATTCAAAGTTTTCAAAAATCTTCACAACGGTGCTGACCCCTGCAGCAACCGCACCTAAGTGTTTTTGAATTCGTTCCAGTGTGTCTTTGTCTGCTTCAATTTTAATTTCAATTTTCATGGGCAGGGAGTTCCTGTTTTTTTTATTTTTGTGGGTTAAACTCAAACATGACATAACAACATCATAATTGATAACATTTTCAGGCACTTTCTCTCCATTGGTGCCTCATCAGGGGGTAAGGTCAGAATTAAATCCAAACTGAAGAAAACGTGAACATTGAGAGATAGCATGCTGTTTTTTATAAAACTTTTTCACGAATTATTCAATACAAAAAAATGACAGTTGATTCTGATTGACTGCGGAGTAAATACAGATGGTCGAAAAAAGGCGGAATACTTTTTGCTTGAAAAAATCTCAAAATTATATACACTGAAATCCATGAACCCACTCAGATTAATATTACTTATTATACCCATAAGCCTTCTGCTTTACAGCGTTCCTGCCTGGACCGGTGAAGTTCAGGAGGTCACCCCTGCATCCCTGGTACTAACCCAAGCGGTGATGTGTGAATCCATTGATAATTTTAAACCCCAGAACCCCGCCATTGTCTTTTCCATTGACCTTGGCAAGGTCTTTTGTTTCACGGCCTTTGAGCAGATCAGCGAGACAACCCATATTTATCATAAATGGTTTCAAATGGACCGTCTGGTTTCCAGAAAACGGTTGACACTTAATCCCCCCCAATGGTCCACCATCAGCAGCATGCAGCTTCGCATGGCTGACAGGGGCCCCTGGTATGTAGAGATAACAGACAAAGACGATACCCTTCTTCAACGTTTACGATTCAGTATATCAGATTAAAGGGAGCATCATGACGGATGCCATGACCTTCATACTCAGCCTCCGGTGGCAGGATTTTGTGGACATCGGCTTGAACGGCTTTATTCTTTTCAGACTTTATGTACTCTTCAGAGGATCACGGCTGATTCGGGTCATGCCGGTGGTTTTTATCCTGTGGGTTTTAAAAGGGGTGGCACTTTTCGCAGGTCTTGTGGTGACAAGCTGGGCAATCCAGGGACTCATCGCCACCGCCGCATTGATTCTAATCATCGTATTCAGGGATGAAATTGCCTCTGTATTCCAGGCCAGAAATCTCAAGACATTTCTATGGGGGTTTCCTTCCCGCAAGGATATCACCCCCATGGACATCATTGCCCACAGTGCCTTTGATATGGGAAAACATAAAATCGGTGCCCTTATGGTGTTGCCCAACAGCAAGGACATCAATGAAATTGTCCAGGGTGGCATTGACTGGGACGGCAAGCTGTCCCAGGAAATGCTTTTAAGTATTTTCTGGGATAAAAATCCCGTTCACGACGGGGCCATTATCATTGAAGGAAATCGTATTTCCCGTGTGGGGGTAATTTTACCCCTTTCACGTCGCAGGGATCTTCCCAGCCGGTATGGTACCCGTCACCGGGCAGGGGTGGGGCTTGCGGAATGCTCCGACTGCCTGGTCATCATCGTTTCCGAAGAATCGGGCCGTGTGACAGTGGTCAAGGGTAATGAAATCAAAGATGTCAGAAATATTACCCAGCTTAAAAGCATTATTGAAGGACACTCCGGTAAAGGGAAGAAAAGAGATTCCGCACTGTGGAAGGATCTGTTTGAATACGGCACTTCAGCCCTTGTGTGCCTGACCCTTGTCGCCGGCATCTGGTTTGGCCTGTCCCGGGGGCGGGAAAGTTTTAAAACCATTGAGGTGCCACTGGAGTACACAGACGTTCAAAAAGACTTTGAAATCATAGAGGCATCCACCAATACCGTTACCATTCACCTTGCAGGGTCGGGTCCTCTGCTTAAATCTGTGGGACCCCAACAGGTAAAGGTACTGCTGAAACTCAATGCAGCATCTGCAGGTGAAAATATTTACACCGTCTCCGGTAAAAATATCATCCTGCCCCCGGGGATTCATCTGAAAAAAGTGGAGCCATCCAGCGTGACTCTTGTACTTGACGGCACCATTACCAGACAACTTCCCATTCAGTTAAACTGGACCGGCAAATTATCTGAAACACTTATCCTTGCCCAGGCAAAGATGGAACCCGAGACCATAACGGTGACAGGCCCACAAAAAATTCTTAAAACCATTACCACCCTTTACACGGAAAAAATTCCCCTGGACGCCATCCAGACATCGGGCACAAAAGAGGTGGCTGTTATTCTTCAGCCCTCTTCCCTAAAAGTTCCGGACAAAAAAAATACGGTGACGGTTACCTACACCGTAATCAACAGAGAGACAACCCAAGAGTGATGACCGCTTTCTACCAGGATGCAACACATATCATCACGGCTTTTTTTCAGGTCCATGGAAAGGATAAGAATGGACATTTTTCTGCAATTCGGATATCCGGGGCAGTTTATATCTTCCTTTCTGGCAGCCACCATTCTGCCTTTAAGTTCCGAAGTCGTACTGGTACTGCTGCTTGCCAATCACTATGATCCCATGGTCACCATTGCCGTGGCCACACTGGGTAACGTGCTGGGCTCCGTGCTCAATTATGCCATGGGATTCTGGGGCAGCCAGACGGTACTTCAACGGATACTTAAAATTTCCCACCGGGAAATGGCATCGGCACGAAAACGATTTTCCCGCTATGGCGTCTTTTCTCTTTTTTTTGCATGGGTTCCCGTTATGGGAGATCCATTAACCGTGGTTGCAGGCGTACTTAAAATTAACTGGTTTATCTTTTTAAGCCTTGTCACCGCCGGGAAACTGTTTCGTTACCTGGTCATTGGATATACAGTCACATGACTCTTCGTTTTTTCACATTCCGGCAAATTGTAAAAGATTTGTCCCCACGTCCATGACATCTTTACTTTTCCACAAAAATATTTCATAAAATATTCTACAATTGCAGTGCCCGGCACACATTCTACCTGTATATCATCATTTTAAACACCCAGGGAGTCCCCCCTTGTCCCATACAATCTTTGATACCCCACTACTGAGCACAGTCATGCCACGCCTGTCAGCCATCATATTAAAACTTGCGGGATGGCAGGTTAAAGGTACCCTTCCCAATTGTCGTAAATTTGTCATCATTGCCGCCCCACACACATCAAACTGGGATTTTCCTTTTATGTTGCTTGTCTCCTTTGCCATGGAAATGAAAGTTTACTGGATGGGAAAGGATGCCATATTTAAAAAACCCTTCACCGGCCTGTTTAAATGGCTGGGGGGAATCCCCATTGACAGAACCAGCCCCAACAACGTGGTGCAGCAGTCCATTGCAATTCTGGCCAGGCATGACACCCTGGCCCTGGTGGTTCCCCCCTCCGGGACCCGGAAACGGGTGACCCGCTGGAAAACCGGATTTTATCACATTGCCCATGGCGCAGCTATTCCCATTGCCCTTGGTTTTCTGGATTATAAAGAAAAAACAGGGGGGATCGGCTTCAGCTTTATGCCCAGCGGGGACATTGACGCTGACATGAAAATCATCCGTACATTTTATGCCCGGGTGACGGGGAAATATCCCGATAATGCCATAGCCCCCCGTTAATTCGACATTTAATCCGGCAACCGCCAGTTTCAACCCCCGCAACACCTTTTTTATTTTTTTTATGATTTAACATTGATTTTTTTTCATTCTGGGCTACTTTACAGGGCGTATTAAGAGTTATAACCCATAAAGGAGACCTATTATGCGTGTTGCCACATTGTACAAAAATCAGACCCGTCCCAGCGTTTCATTTGAATTTTTTCCCCCCAGAGATAACGATGGCAAAGCTGAGTTTTCTGCCGTCCTTGACCAACTCTGCAAACTCTCTCCAGATTACATGTCCATGACCTTTGGGGCCGGAGGTTCCACCAAGGAAGGCTCTTATCAGGCCGTCAAACTCATGAAGGAAGAAAAAAATATTCCCACAGTTGCCTATCTAGCGGGATTTGGCCTGGCCCCCGATGAGATCACCAAGGTTCTTGACTCGTATAAGACACTGGGCATTGAGACCATTTTTGTCATCAGAGGAGATGAACCCCGAGATGCCGATTTTACACCCCACCCAGACAGTTTCTCCCATGCCTCGGATATGCTGAAATTCATAAGAGATCATTATGATTTTGAGCTGGGGTGTGCCGGATACCCCGAAGGCCATGTAAAGGCACAAAGTCTTGAAAAGGATATTGAATACCTCAAGCTTAAGCAAAACAACGGTGCACAATATGTGGTGGCACAATATTTTTACGACAACGACTTCTTTTACACCTATGTGGACAAGTGTCGGGCTGCTGGTATTACTATCCCCATTATCCCTGGCATCATGCCCATATACACCTCAAAATTAACCCATATGCTTTGCAGGCTTTGTGGTTCCACCCTGCCCGATGGTTTAAAAAAACAGCTGGAGGCCCTTTCCACGGCTAAACCCGAGGATGTGGCGGCATTGGGAGTAGACGTGGCGTTTGAACAATGCAAAGATCTGCTGGCCCACGGGGTGGACTCCCTTCATTTTTACACCATGAACCGCGCCCCGTCCATAACCCGGATTATCCAGCGACTGAATGATGAAGGGCTGCTGATCAAATAAAATACCCTCGACCCCGTTTCGGTAAACGAGGGGCAAAACAACCCAATCATTGCGTAAAGAAACAGGTATACTCAAAAATGACGGATAAACTGGATCGTTTTCTGGATGATCTCCAGGAAAAAATTTTTAATGAGGCAAGGGATGTGCTGGGGGATAAGGGATTTGACAGATGGCAGAATCCCCGATTCCGGGGGAAGCTTCCAGCCTTTGATGTCCATGCACACACCGTTGGCGACTGTGGGGATTCCATGGATATTTATCTTAAATTTGATGGAGATCGAGTCTCTCAAGCATCATACATAACAGATGGATGCGGTTCCAGCAATGTCTGCGGCTCCTTTGCCGCAGAGCTGAGCATGGGAAAACAGGCAGAGGAACTTGCAGACATCACAGGTGAACTGATTCTGTCAAAGCTTGGCAACGTACCAGAAGATGACAGACACTGCGCCTTCCTGGCCGCCGGCACCGTTCAGGAGGCCCTGAGACAATACTACACACAAGATTCAAAAAAAAAGGAAGTGCCCAATGAATGATAGTCCGGAGATGATAAAGGTCCAGGTAAATCTGGACATAACCGTTACAGCCCTCCAGACGGTGGTGGCCAATGCCAAAAAAGCCGCAGGCAAGGATGAAAGGGGAATGTATCGTGTGGATACAGCCGACTGCCTTGGAAAAATTATTTCACAATTTTTGTATGACCATAATTTTGAAGCATTTGCCGGGGATGAACAAAACTACAGGTAAAATTCCAAATAGGCAAAATGATGGGGCAGTCATTACATCGTCCGGTTCAAATTGGGGTCAGACGTGTGCTAATAACCCACGTCTGACCCTTAACTACCCTATTATTTTCTCGCCTTTTGAAGGGCCTGCTCCGCAGCAATGGTAATGGGTTCCTTGCTTGGTTCCGATGCACAATCGGGATTTCCGGCGCACATGAGCATCACCAGATCGGCAATTTTCTTTTCCCCCAGGATCAGGGCATTAATGGCGTCAATTTCCTTCACCGGTCCGTCACTGTCACTGATGATCTGACCGCCCAGAAGTTTCTGGGAGGTTTTATCAAACACCAGTTTAAGGGTCCAGGGAAGTACCCCGGGGATCATGCTGTGCTTGCTCACTGAATCCACGGTGGCACACACCGGGGTAAAACCGTTTTGTTTTGCCTGTTCTTCGGTGAAGCCCGTGGCGGAAATGCGTTTTTCAAACAATTTCACGGCACTGTTCCCAAGCAGACCCGGAAAGGGAAGATCAAACCCTGCCAGACGTTTGGCAATGAGACGTCCCTGGATCACCGCAGGTCCCCGCAGCTGAATGGGGGTGGGTTCTTTGGTGATAAAATGAAAATTGTCAATGCAGTCACCGCCGGCAAAGATATCCGGGTCTGAGGTTTCCATGAATTCATTGGCCTTGATGCCAAATTTTCCCATCTCAAGTCCTGCCGCCGTTGCCAGTTCCACATTGGGCCGGGAGCCAACATTCATGAAAACCATGTCGGTTTCCACGGTTTTTCCGGACTCAAACTTGACACCGCTGACCTGGCCATTGGTTCCCAATATTTCTATGACCTTTTCGCCCATGCACATGGTAAGCCCCTTTTCTTCAAGGCTGGTCTGAACCGTGCCTGCCATTTCCGGATCCAGCATCAGGCCCAGGGGATAATCCAGCACTTCCACCACGGTCATTTCATAAAATTCAGGATTGGATTCCTTTAAAAGGGTGGCTACTTCCAGATTTAAAAATCCAGCCCCAATGAACAATACTTTTTTAGGCGCCTTTTTTTCAATGTATGTCCGTGTTTTTTCCGCATCCACAAGGGCTCTTAAAGTAAAAACCCCTTCCAGGTCATTGCCGGGTATGGGTAAAAGAAATGGGGACGAACCCGTGGAAAGAATCAGTTTATCGTATGCGATATCTGTTCCATCACTTAACGAAACAGTTTTCGCTTCCCGGCTGACCTTTTCCACTCGGTCAATGATCACCTTGATATTATTGTTTGTAAACATGGTGTCTGGATTAACAATGGACGCTCCTGTGACCAGACCGGCCACGACGTGGGGGAGCGCTCAGCGAACGATGAATCGATCTTCCGACCGGATCAGAGTAATGTTAACTTCAGGCATCAGTTTCCTGGAAAGCATGGCCGCCGGTGCGCCGACACCGCCACATCCTACAATGACAAGATTTTCTCCCTTTTTCATACAATGTCTCCTTTATTTTTGAATAAAAAAATGAACGTGTATCCCTGGAAAGGCATCTATGCAAAAGAAATACCATGTTTTGATCATTACCTCATTATAAAGGAAAAGTCACCCATTAACAGAAAAAAACAATCCAATCGAGCATGGGTACCACCGTACAGAAGCGTCACCATTGCTGGTGGTCATGACATGAAAAAAAAACGGCCGTTGCAAGGCGTGGGCCTGGTTGGCTTCATCAATGGTACGTCTGTATAAATCGCCATCACACACCCCCCAGGCATTCTTAAAGTTTTGTTCGGCATTTGGATACGATCTCCAGTCTTATTTTTTGGGATATACATCCTTAAAAAAACAGTTTAGCTGAATCACCATGAAGAAAGCGTGAAGATTAAACTTATTTTACCCCCGAAAAATGTTAATATTAGGGTTGGAATTGTAAATGTCTGGACAGTGCCCCAGGGCGCATGCCCATAAAAAAACCAGATCATCACGCCCAAGGAGGCACCCACATGGTAATATCTGCTTATCCATCCACCGTTTTCATACCCAGAATGGAGAAGCCTTATCCCCTGATTCTGGATTTTCTAACACAGCGATTCCCGGGGATTGACGCCGATATCTGGAAACGTAGAATTGAATCAGGCAAGGTCCTCACCGAAGAGGGAAAAACAATTTGCCTGGACATGCCCTGCACCCCCCTGAAAAGATTGCATTATTTTCGAGAAGTGCCAAAGGAAGAGATCATTCCCTTTACTGAAGCCATTGTGTTTTGCAATATAGACCTGCTTGTGGCGTGTAAGCCCCATTTTCTTCCTGTGACACCGGGGGGACCATACGTAAACCAGTGCCTGCTTCACCGGTTAAAAGAAAAAACAGACAACCCGCATCTTTCCCCCATCAACAGAATCGACCGGGAAACCGCAGGCCTGGTCCTTTTTTCCATGAACCCGAAAACCAGGGGCCGTTACCAGGAACTGTTCATGCAGGGCAAGGTGGACAAAACCTATGAAGCAGTGACACAATATCCCCATGATCCTGAAAAAGACACATGGACAATGGAAAACAGACTGATCAAGGGAACTCCCTGGTTCAGAATGAAAGAAGCCCCGGGAAAACCCAATGCCATCTCAAAAATATCTTTGATCCGCACCATGGAAAACAGGGCCGTTTTTAAATTAAAGCCTGTCACCGGCAAAAAGCATCAACTGCGCCTGCACCTGGCCGGATCAGGCTTTCCCATTCTCAATGATCGATACTACCCGGAACTTTTGCCGGAGAAAAAAAATGATTATTCAGCCCCCCTTCAGCTGCTTGCCCGAAGGCTTGAATTTCGTGATCCGATTTCGGGCATACAGATGCGCTATGAATCACACCGTCAGCTTTGTTGTCATCCCCGATGAGCAACGGATCACAACGTCAAATCAGGGGGAGCAGACATCTTTCAGGGGTTGGTGATATCATCTGCCAGCCGTCATAATCGGTGGAGCAAGGGGATGCCCCCAATCCAGAATGGCCCATATTGTGAGCAAGCCCTGCTTTTATAATCGAATATCTTGCAGGCACCATGAAAAAATGTTTTAATAACATACATTGTTTTCATTCCTTAATACCGGCAAATCCTGGCAATCCCCACCCAGGACAGCCCCGTTGAGCCACAAGGATCCGAGGTATTATTTTGGTAAAAAAACACCCGATCAATGATTCCTGTTTTACCCGTCTTACTTTATTCTGCGGGGCCTTTCTGGCCTGTTTTTTTATCATGGCCGGGGTCCACGCATCGGAACAGGTATCCATACAGCTGGCCTGGAAACACCAGTTTCAATTTGCCGGTTACTACGCCGCCCTTCACAAGGGATACTACAGCCAGGCCGGTCTGGATGTAACCATCATTGAGGGAGGAAATGGAAAATTTGCCAGAGAAGCGGTGCTAAGCAAGCAAGCCCAGTATGGCATCGCCGGTTCAGAACTGCTGCTGCATTACATTGATGGCGATCCATTTGTGGTGCTGGCCCCCATTTTTCAACATTCTCCCGCCATCCTCCTGGCAAGACGTGATGCCGGCATATCCACCCTTCAGGACCTCATCGGCAGGCGGGTCATGCTGCTGCCGGGTAAAAAAGACGCCGATATCCTGGCCGCCTTTTTAAACGAAGGGATTCCCCTTGACAGCATCCAACGCATGGATCAGACCTATGATCTCACCGACATCATGGAAGGGCACACCGATGCGGTGAGTGCTTACACCACCAATGAACCCTGGCAACTGTTGCAAAACAACATTGAACCGGCCATCATTTCGCCCCAGACCTATGGGGTTGATTTTTACAGTGACTGTCTTTTCACCAGCCAGGCTGAAATTGAAAACCACCCCCTGCGGATCAAGGCATTTCTTACGGCATCCCTTAAAGGGTGGGAATATGCCATGGACCATCCCGAAGAAATCATTGACCTTCTCATCAACAACTATGGTGTTAAAAAAGAACGAAGCCACCTTGGTTTCGAAGCCGAAGCCATCCGGAAAATAATGATTCCTGATTTAATTCAGGTCGGGCACATGAACCCTGGAAGATGGCGACACATTACCAAAACCTATCAAAAACTCGGACTGATCACCGGCGATGTCTCCCTTGAGGGTTTTTTGTACAATCCGCTCCAATCACAGGATTACACATGGCTCAAGCGCATCGCTGGCATCGCCGTTGGCATCTGTCTGGTGTTCATCATTGCCATTTTTATCCTCTCTTTTTTCAACAGAAAACTGGCAAAGGAGGTGGCGGAACGAAAACAGGTGGAAAAAACACTCAGAGACAGAGAGCACCTTTTAAATGAAATGGGAACCCTCGCCAGAATCGGGGGCTGGGAACACGATCTGATCTCAAAAACAGCCACCTGGACCGATGAAACCTATAAAATTATTGAGATTGAATCCCACCATATTCCCGGTCCGGATGAGCATCTGAACTATTATCCAGCCCAGTACAGGGAGCTGCTCGAAAAAAACTACAACCAAGCCATGGAAACCGGTGAAAGATTCGCCCTGGAACTGCAATGCCGTACGGCTAAAAAGCGATTGATCTGGGCAAAAGTTGTGGGACATCCTGAATATTTTAACGGCACCTGCGTAAAAATGAAGGGCACCTTCCAGGACATCACCGAACAGAAAAAAATGGAGGCCCAGCTTCACCAGGCCCAGAAAATGGAAGCCGTGGGACGGCTTGCCGGCGGGGTGGCCCATGATTTCAACAACATGCTCAGCATCATCCTTGGAAATGCAGAAATTCTGCTGGAAGAAATGGATACGCTCAATCCGTTGATGGCAAATGTCCAGGAAATTCACAGTGCCACCCGACGTTCTGCCGATCTTACCCGCCAGCTGCTGGCCTTTGCAAGAAAGCAGACCATTGCCCCACGGATATTGGACATCAACCAGGTGATTGAAGACATGCTTAAAATGCTGCAAAGACTCATTGGTGAGGACATTGAGCTTGTCTGGCTTCCCGGAACCCATGTCAGACAGGTGTGCATGGACCCCTCCCAGGTGGATCAACTCATGGCCAACCTGTGTCTCAATGCCCGTGATGCCATCAAAGACATCGGCAGAGTGTCCATCGAAACCAGTAATGTGACGTTCAACACCGATTACTGCCGGGATCATCCCGGGTTTATCGAGGGTGAATTTGTCATGGTGGTGATCAGCGACAACGGCGCGGGCATGGACAAAGAGACCCTGAACAATTTATTTGAACCTTTTTTTACCACAAAGGCCGTGGGTCGGGGAAATGGTCTGGGACTGGCAACGGTTTATGGTATCATCAAACAGAACAACGGGTTTATCAACGTCTACAGTGAACCGGACAAAGGATCAACCTTTAAGCTGTACCTGCCCGCAGAAAATGCAATGGTATCAGAACCCAGAGAGCAGCTCCCCCTTTCTCCCCGTACGGGCGATGAAACCATCCTGGTGGTGGAGGATGATGTATCCATACTGAAAATTGCCCAGTTGATACTGGAACGCCTGGGCTACACCGTCCTGACCGCCAGTGATCCCGGGCAAGCCCTCCAGATCGCCCAGGCACAGGGGCAGGAAGCCATCCATGTGCTCATCACGGATGTGGTCATGCCGGGCATGAACGGTCGAGAATTGTCTGACAAACTCATCGGTATGTATCCGGATATCAAGTGTCTGTTCATGTCCGGATATACCGCCAATGTCATTGCCCACCATGGGGTTCTGGAAAAAGGGGTTCACTTTATCAACAAACCCTTTTCCAGGCAGGATCTGGCAAAAAAGGTGCGGGAGGTGCTGGGCCATGAAAACCCATGAAATGTGGGATATTCGCTTTTTCAATCAAATTCTTGACACCATGGCCGACGGATTGTTCACATTGAACAGCAATGGAGAGATTATTTCCTGGAATCGTGCCATGGAAGGCATCACCGGGTACAGCGCCCAGGAGGCCCTGGGACAGGGATGCAAGCTGCTCCAGTGCAACCGCTGCTTTGATAAGGAGTGCCCCTCGGACATGAAAAAGTGTGGGGTACTGCAACACGGCACATCAGAGTCCAAAGAGTGCCATGTGAAACACCGGGACGGATATGAGGTCCCTGTCATCAAAAGCGCCCGGGCCATCCGGGATGAGAACGACACCCTTCTTGGCATCGTGGAAACCCTTACGAATCTCACAGAACTCAACCGCATCAAAAAAAAGGCACAAGAGGCTGAACGACGGCTGGGAGAACTCCATGCCATGGGCAATATCATCGGCAAAAGCCACGGCATGCAGGAGATATTTTATGCCATCACGGCAGCGGCAGACAGCCGTGCCACCGTATTAATCCAGGGAGAAAGCGGCACCGGCAAAGAACTGGTGGCCGGTGCCATTCATTACAACGGGCAGATGTCCCAGGGACCGTTTATCGCTGTGAACTGTGCGGCCCTGTCAGAAACCCTTCTGGAAAGTGAACTCTTCGGCCATGTCAAGGGGGCCTTTACCGGGGCCCACCGCGATCGAAAAGGACGATTTGAAGAAGCCCATGGGGGCACCATTTTTCTGGACGAAATCGGAGAACTGTCCCCCTACATGCAGGTCAAACTGCTGCGGGTACTCCAGGAAAGAGAAATCCAGCGGGTGGGAGATTCCCGAAAAATAAGAATCAACATCCGCATACTGGCCGCCACCCACAAGGATATTTACCATCTCACACAGGAAGGGAACTTCAGAAAAGACCTCTATTATAGACTCAAGGTATTTCCCATCCATATCCCCCCCCTGAGATCCCGGCGGGAGGATATTCCATTGCTGGTGAGAAAATTCATAGATAAAAATAATAAACGAGAATCCATGAAAATAAAGGATATCAGCCGTAATGCCATGGAAAAACTCATGCAGTACTCCTGGCCCGGGAATGTCCGTGAACTGGAAAATGCCATTGAACACGCCTTTGTCCTGTGCTCCTCCCAGCAGATTAAAACCCGGGATCTTCCCCTTGAAATCAGAGAAAAAAGAGAATGTGCCGGGGCAATATCAGAAACGGACAAATCTGCGGTTCCCGGTGCCAAGGGTATCCCACAATCCAAATTAAACCGGGAAGCGCTTGTAAATCTTCTCCATGAATGTGACTGGAACAAAGCAGAGGTGGGGCGACGGATCGGAAAAAGCAGAACGTCTGTCTGGAAATACATGAAAAAATGGAATATTCCCCTGCAGCCTGAAATAAAATAAATAAATATGTGCCCGGCAGCCCCTCTTTGCCTATTCTTGCCTGTTCACAGAGCCCCATCAAACAACCGAATATGGGGCACAGACCAAGCATTTACATAACCCCCCCGAATATTTACGCATCATCTCAAAAAATTCTTTCTAATTCATCTGTCTGTCCTTGTTGAAAAAATCCTTCATCAGACTTTCATGGGTATCTTCTGCCTGAATCTGTTCCAAAAGGCGCTGGATCATGCGTGCATGAATCTTGGCAATTTCAAAGGAAATCTGGGGATACTCCATGAGCATCTCTTCAAATTCCTGTTTATGGATTTCCAGCACCCGGGTGGGAGCAGTTGCCCGGCAGGTAAGAAGCCGTTTACTGTCCACCAGAAAAGCACTCATGCCAAAGCTGTCTCCAGCCTTGAATTGTCCCACATCTACATTATTTCTGGAACCGGAAATAGCCCCTTCCACACAGATATACATGGTGTCTGCAAAGCTCTTTTCATGGAACAAAATTTCATCTGTACTAAAGGTTACTTCCCGGGCAATATCACTTATGGCTGCCAGTTCATTGATGGCCAGATTTTTGAAAATATCCACCTTCTGGATATAAACAATTTTTTCCTCAAAACTTAAAGTTCCTTTCATAACCGCCTCCATTGAAGCGAAACCTCCGGGCAGCTCTGCCGCTGTATCCTCTTGGGATAACGGAGCGTTCAACCGGTATTTCTTTTCTTTCATTTCATCATCCATCTCATCCCAGGCCAGGCTATGCAAGATGCCCCGGGCCAGGCGCACCGCCAGCCAGTTCCTGCTGTGAAGCAGAAAGTCAAGGGCCTTGCCGGTCTCTAATAAATCCACCGGTCCCCCCAGTTGTCTGTATTGATTTCGTAAGATATCCTCTGGAGGAGTTCCATCCAGAAAGGGCATCAGACGCATCACTAACCGGGGATGCATGGTACTTTCCAGGGCTTCCAGTGCATTGGACCGCCTGCGGTGGTCCTGGGAAAAAAGACTTCTTAAAATAAGCCTCACCTGCCCGGAATCATCATTAATAGAGGCCACCCGAAGACCATTTTGAATATGGGCAGCCCTGATTTCAGAAAGGTGACGCAGCAACAGATCACAGGAAAGGGTCTGGGGCAATTTTTTCAAGGTTTCAGAAAGTGCAAGATATATGCAGGCTTGGCGGATTTCTCCATCAAAAAAAGCAAACATATCCGGATCTTTTATATCAAGGGCCTTTAAAATTTCAAAAATACCCTCACGCATTTTCCGGGAAGCCGGATAAAGAAATTCAAACAGCAGTTTTCCATTGCAATAGGGACATGCCTTGATTTTTTCAATGGCAAGCCGTCTGACTTCCTCTGAATGATCCCCCACAAGGGCAAGGACCCTGCGGCGCAAGGTATCATCATCATTGAGGGCCACCGCTTCCAGGGCCGCCATGCGCACTGCCACCTGCCTGTGACTTAAAAACGGTACCACACGATCAGTAACATCAAGGGGGTCCAGTTTTTTAAGGGCACGAATCAGGGCGGGTAAGACCCGGTCATAATTTTTCCGGGTTAGCAGCTGATTGAGCAGGGGCACATATACCTTATCCCCTGATTCCGTTACGGCAATGATACCGGCATGGACATGATCAAGATTGGTTTCACGCATCCATTGTCCAATCATCTCCTGTCGGTGTTCAGACATTTCCATGAGTACACAGGCGGCGGAATGTGCCCGAATTTCCGGAGAAACACAGGTGTTTACACCACGATGCCGGCACCTTTCTTCCAGTGCCCGGTAAAAGCTCCGACAGGCCTTTGTGTTACGAGGTTTAGCCACCCGAATCATGGCAATGGTCAAGGGTTCATCCGCCACATTGATTAATTTCTTCAGCACCCGGAAAAAATGATCCCCCACACAGTCTGAAATCAGCGGCAGCATCTGAATCACTGTGGGGCTGTCCTGATATTTCAAACTGTCTAAAATATAATTATCGAGATTTTCTACACCAAGATACCGCAACAACCGGGCATGGAAAAAGGCATCCAATCCCCTTGCACATCGAAAATTTTCCAGCAGTTGATCCTGAATACGCCTGTCCTGGAACAGCTTTTTTACCACATGGGCCTCGGTGATTCTCAAATCCAGAACATCCGATGCAAGAAGCCGGATAATCAAGGTCGCATATTTGAACTTTAAAAAAATCACCGTGGCAATCCAGGCAAAAACAAAGGGAAGTGCCACAAGGGAGAGATAATGGGGGGGCAGAACAGTGGTGGTCAATAATATCAGACAGGAACCGGTGATCAATCCGGCCCGGGCCACCACCCCCCGCAAAAAAGGACGTATCTTTGATCGATAGGCATCGGGGAAAATGCCGATGAGCATGTTGTTCACCGGTTGATTAAAGGTGGTTCGAACCACATTGGTGGAAAACCTGGCATACATGGCAGAAACCAGATCAAACCGAAATAAAAATCCCAGAAATACCAGAAGATAATTCACAGGGTGAAACAACAGCGCCACGGGAATGCCCCATTTACCGTAAAATCTGCCGGAAAAGAAAAGCAGCAGTATGGAAACGGCGTTCATGGCTCCTCGGAAGGTTCCAAAGAAAACAATCATGGTATTTTCAGCCCCGAAACTGTGATCCACCGCCACATTGAACTGATAGTTCATGATGGGTAAGACAACATTGGCAAAAAAGGTCAGTCCCACCATTATCAGAACGAGGTGGATTTTTTCATTAAAGGGCCAATACCGGCAATGCGTTTCAAAAATGTGGAATTTTTTTTCTCTGGGGATTTTGACACCCCGGGCACCACCTGCAGGGGATATCGACTGCCCAGATAACGGGTAATACAGGCAGCCACCAATAATACCGTCCCATACATCAACACCAGATGGTTAATAGCAACAGCCTTTGAAAACCCCACTGTCAAGAGGTTTCCCCCCATGTCACCCAGAACACCACCAATGGTAATAAAGGGAAACAATCGCTTGGACTGATGAAAATTAAACAGCTCGTTACCCAGATTCCAGAAAAAGACACTAAGCAGTGTCTCAAACTGCACTTTCATAACAAACAACAGGGGATATAAAAACCGGCCTTCCAGAAACAGCAACAGCCACAGAAAAAAAGCGGTTATACCACACCCCATGAGCAAAAAAGAGAGACGCGTATAAGCAGAAAGGTGGGGTTTAATACTGGATAGTTTCTCCAGTAAAAACAGGGTAATCATGGGATTGGCAATATAAAGTACCGGAAGCCAGGAGACACCAAATCGCTTTAAAAAAGCGGTTTCAGCAAAATTATTAAAAATCAGTCCGGCGCAACGAATCAGAAAGATCAAGGTCACCGCTCCGAAAAACAGCCCCATCTCTTCGGGACGAATCTTCATCCATCTTTTAATGTAATCAGTCATGGGTGATCTCAACAGCCTTATGTATTTGGATAATCTAAAATGCAATGAACAAAAAAACAAACAGCAAAGAACATTCCAGAAGCTTTCTTATAACCCACATGTCCTGTCGGACACAACGAAGATAGGCTCGTAGACGCGGAGCCAAATGGCACTATGCCGCCGCCCCCCCGACGGGCAATGGGCCCGGACCGGAACTGTAGACAGCTCGATTGTCCGGTTCCTATTGCCCATCGGGGGGGCGGCTCTGCTGAGGTTGCCCGGAAATTTAATTTTCTAATAAAAAAAATACATGGCAGCAATTAACTGCCCTAACCGTTACCAGAACGTTAACGCTTGCGTTACCATAACGATGAACCATCCATTTCCTGACAAACGCCTTTTCCATGCAAATAAAAAAGCAATCCCCCAGAAACAGACCATTTACAAGCATCCTGCACCGTTCTGAGATACATATAGATACCTGAATTTCAAAAAAATCAAGGCAAAAATCCAATGGCACAGCATTTGCTCTTAGAACAGACAACGGCGTTATGCAGAATCTGCCTAAAAAACCTTCAACTTTTTATTCAGGAGATAAAAGATGACAAAACTAACACATTGTATTGCCATTGCAGTAACGGGCCTTTTTTTCATGGCCGCCGGGGCCGGTGCCATGACCTTTAAAGCCGGAGACATGGGAGAAATGCAGATCAACGCTGCATTCAAAGCCTGTTTTGGTGCAACCCAGTACCTTGACTTTGTGGATGACTATTCAAAGGGAGATGATTCTGATTTTGATGCCACTCGGGAATTGAGCTTCAAGGCACAATGGATTCTCAATAAAAATCTTAAAGGCGTGGTCAGTTTCCAGATCGGTGAGGGTAGAAGCCAAGGTGGTTATTTCGGCTCCGTAGATGCTGCGGTGGGTGGTGAAGAGGATGGGGATATTATTCTGGAGTTGGATAACCTCTACATGGATTTCACCACCGACTCGGGCATGAATTTTAAAATAGGCTCCCAGAGCTTTAATATGGGTGAAATCGCCTATGGCAGTCATATCATGTATGAAGTACCGGCAGGTGTTACCTTTTCCGCCCCCCTCAATGATACCTCAAGCCTTCAGCTTGGATGGTTTCGCATGGCAGATTTAATGAAAGACACAGAGACCAACACCGACGATCAGGCGGACCTGCTGTTTGTCAAGCTGCCCGTTACCATGAATGCCTTGAACTTCACCCCCTGGGCTGCCTATGCCAATATCCAGGAAGATGTGATTGGTGGGACAATCAGCGATCCCTCCGGCTACTACAAATATGCCTATTTTGACTACCCTACACTCCTCACCGGAGCCAACAGCGCCATCACTGACCCCACTGCCATGGACGATGTTTCTGCCTGGTACCTTGGAATGAGTTTTGGATATAGCATGGATGCCCTTTCCGTTAAAGCCAGTGCCACCTATGGTGATATGGACTGGGAAACCGCCACAGTGGATGCCAGTATCGCCGGTTATTTTACAGATCTTGTCATTGATTATAAAATGGATGGATTCACCCCTGAGTTCTTTGCCTTCTATGGCAATGGTCCCGACGCCAATGATAAAGATTTTAACATGATGCCAGTTCTCATTGGTGGTCCCACCTATACCAGCTCCTACTTTGGCGGCAGCCGATTCAACGACAACATGTTTGACTCCTATGATTCCACCTATGCCACATCCATGTGGGGTGTGGGTTTTAAAGTAAAAGACATCCAGACCGGAAAAAAACTGTCCCACGAATTCCAGCTCATGTATGCCGAAGGTACAGCCGAGGATAGCATTTTTGAATCCCCCAATGACATCCTCATGAACGAAGATGAAAGCGTTGTGGAAATCAACTTCAACTCAGAATACCAGATCATGGATCACCTGCTCTTTGCAACGGAACTTGGATACATGACCTTTGATGAGGATTCCGACTACGACGAGGCCGTTAGCGGATCTGTGGAAGATTTCTGGAAAATTGCCTGCTCCATTGAATTATCCTTCTAAGCCTGATCCCCTTCAACCCGGGTCGGACAGAGCAACAACTTATATCATCAATATACGCAGGTTCCCCTCCTGCAAAAAACATGATCTAAGCCCCCCTGTGCTCTGTCCGAACCTGATTTTCACATGATATCAATTGTTATTGACCAGGCCCGAGACCCGTTGGACCGATACCGCAAGGTACCGATTGGGATTGGGTACGGACCGATCAATTTAATACTAGAAGTGTTTTTGAAGCTTTCATACCCATATGTTTTTGCTGGGATGAAAATGACGATCAGAAATAATATATTCCAAAAAACTTTGCCCTTGTTTTGAGAATATGCTAATTTCGATTATCATCAAAAACGATCATGGAGGTCCTTATGAAAACAATAACATGTATTGCAACAGCCATTATCCTTTCATTTTACGCCACATGCCATGCCGGTGTGGATCATTCTGAATTCATTGAAACCCAGTGCCTCACCGGTGAGGATGTCACCCGGTCCTGCCTTGAGTGTCATGAAGAAACCGCGATGGAATTTATGGACACCGCCCACTGGATGTGGAAGGGAGAAACCCCGTTTCTCAAAGGGCATGAATCCGACTCCCATCTCGGAAAGATCAATCTGATAAACGATTACTGAGTGTCCATTGAATCCAATTGGTGCAGTTGCACCAAATGTCACGCCGGTTACGGATGGAAGGATGCATCCTTTGACTTTACAGATATGGAAAAAATAGACTGTCTTATCTGCCATGACACCACAGGCACCTATTCAAAGAGAAAAAACAGCTGCGGAATGCCCAATGAAAATCTGGATCTCACAGAAATCGCAAAAAAAGTGGGCCTGCCAGGTCGGGCCAACTGCGGGGAATGTCACTGGTACGGCGGGGGCGGAGACAATGCCAAACACGGAGATCTGGGCAGTGACCTGCTGAAACCAACCCCCGACCTCGACGTTCACATGGGTAAGCTTGATTTCACCTGCCAGAAATGTCATACAACCACCGCCCATAAAATTGCCGGCAGCAGTACTACCTCCTCAGTAAGTGAGGGAAGGGTCTCCTGCACCGACTGCCATGACGAAAATCCCCATGACAGCAATTTTCCCCTTTTAAGAAAACTCAACGAGCACGGCCTGGCCATGGCCTGCCAGACCTGCCACATCCCCAGATACGCAGTGAATCGGTTCACCCTGACCCATCGAGATGGGTCCCAGATTTCACAGAAAACTGAACTGGTAAATGAAACCCCTCAAAGACGGGAATTTAAAACCCCCATAGGGCAAAAAATTCTGGAAAAGAATCTGCGTCCCGCCTACGCCTGGTACAATGGAAAACACCACAGATACATGAAGGCAGATCCCGTTAACCCCAAGGCAATGAACCCATTGAATGCCCCGGATGGCAGCATTGAAGATCCGTCGGCAAAAATAACCCCCTACAAAATCATTAAAACCCGTCAGGCCATGGATGCCCGTTATGGATACTTGATTGTTCCCCATCTGGCCGGTAAAGACGGCCTTATGGCAACCCATGACTGGCAGACCACGGCGGAAAAAGGCATGAAGGCTGCAGGTCTTAAATTCAGCGGCAAGGTCGCTTTTGCCGACACCATGATGTACTGGCGTTTGAACCATGGCGTGGTTCCCAAAGAAAAGGCACTGTCCTGTCTGGACTGCCACGGACCAGATGGCGTGATGGATTTCAAGGGCCTTGGGTATAAAGGCGATCCCATGACAAACGGATGGCGATTTACCCCTGAAAAATAAAGACATTAACATCAAAAAATACAAATATTCACTCAGCAACCCGATTCACCTGTTCTGGTCTAGTCACCAGCATGAGCATACCATGGTCCCAAACAGGTGAATCTGGGGCACTGCCCAGACATTTACCGAAACACAGATATAAAAGGAATTCTTTATGAAAAATATATCATTTTCAGATATGGCTATTGTTTCCTGTGGAACCATGCAGATGGAGCTCAATGCCCTTCAAAAAGAGGGATTTCTTGATACAGAACATCTGTTTTTTACCCCACCCGGGCTGCACCAGGATGTGATCAAACTCGAAGAACGGCTCATTGCCGGCATTGAAAAAGCCAGAAAAACGGCAGATAAAATTATTGTGGTTTATGGCGGAAAGTTCTGCTACGTCAATGGCGATAACCCCACCCGCACTATACAGGAGATCATTAAAGCACAAGGTCCCGGCGTGGCCAGAATTAACGCCACCCATTGCATGGATATGGTGGCAAGTGCATCGGAGTTAAAGCGCATTGGTGAAGAACTTGCCGGTGGTGAACAGGTTTGGTGGATGACACCGGGCTGGGTAAAATTCAAGCAGCAGGTGTTCAAGGGCTGGGACAAGGCCCTTGCCAATGAAAATTTTCCCCGTCACACCGGCGGTGCCATTGTGCTCGATGGCATTGGGTTTATGGATCAGTACATGGAGACCGACCCTGAGGCCTTTCTTGAGTACTGTGACTGGATGGGCATTCCCATGCAGGCATACCCGATTACCCTTGACCGGTTTAAATCACTTCTCTGCGAGCAGGCACTCCTGTTGAATCCAGGCAAATGATCCATCCAAAAACAGATAAATATTCGGTCAGCCCCCATCTTTGCCTGTTTGGGACTGCCTAGCATTTAAAGACCTGGATGGAGTTTGTATTATCATTAATTCTTTATAAAGGAGAAAAAAAGTGAAAAAGAGGATTGGAACAAATTACGGTTTAAAGTCGTCAGTTGTTTCGTTGTTTATTATCACCCTCCTCTTGGCTATTAGCCCGCAGACAAGCCGAGCAGAGAACATTGATGATCTAAAAATGACCATCAAACAGATGGAAGCAAATATGAAGTTGCTTCAGCAAAAAATGAAAGCCGACATGGCATTGCTTCAGCAGAAAATTAACGATCTGGAAAAAAAACAAGTAGCTGGGGTGGAAAATGTCTCCAATAGCAGCAATAATGGCAGTGCCATGATCCTGCCAAAGGATACAACTTTTAAATTGTACGGCTATGCAAAGGCAGATGCTATCTTTACAGACAAGGATGGCGGCGGAGAAACCAGTTATGTTCCTTCTGCTGTCCCACTTGATTCGGCTGATGTGGCTGATAACTCCTTTATAATGCATGCAAAGCAGACAAGGTTTGGTCTTTTCACCAGCACAAAAACCGATTATGGAAAATTCAATACCAGGATAGAGACTGATTTCTTCGGGGCAGGAGGAAATCAGACTGCCAGCAACTCCTATGGACTTCGATTACGACGGGCATACGGAGAACTGGGCAACCTGCTGATTGGTCAGGAATGGAGTACATTTATTGACCTGGCCTCATATCCAGAAACCATTGATTTTGGTGGCGCAGCAGGGAGTCTTTTTATCAGACAGGCACAGATTCGCTGGACCCAGCCATTTAGTTTCGGTTCTCTGCAATTTGCCCTGGAAAATCCAGAAACCAGCTATACCTCAAAAGATGCATCGGCACCAACAGGTGGCAGTGGAGAATATCTTCCTGATATGATCATTCGGGCAAATTTGAATACCGATTTTGGACATTTCTCTGTGGCAGGAATGGTGAGACAGCTCATTATCGACGATGGTATATATGACGATGATACTTATGGTGGAGCCCTTAGTTTAACCGGATCTATTCCACTGTTTGATAAAGACAGGTTAGTAATGCAGTTCAATTATGGCAATGCACTCGGTCGCTATATGGAGGCTGAATTCGAAGATGCTTTTATTAATCCCGTCACCCATGAAATTGAGACAAATGTGCAGTGGGGTGGTTTGATCAGCTACAAACATTTCTGGCTCGATAATCTCCGTTCTACTCTGGTTTATTCCTATGCAGAACGAGATAATGATCTGGATTATGTATCTGACACCGTGGATAGCAAATACCAGTCCATTCATGCCAATCTCATGTGGAGTCCGGTGAACCGAATCAACTTAGGCATAGAATACATTTATGCGACTCGAGAAATCGAGAATGGAGAAGATGGAGATATCAACCGGTTACAGAGTGGTTTTCAGTACAACTTCTAAAGATTAAACGCCCCACACCCATCCTCCCTTCTTAGGCCCGTATGTTCATCTATCTAAGAAGAGAGGATCACACCGATAAAAAATACAGGATTGGTCACATCATGGGCCACTGGTCATAAGCCAGCCTGACCCCACCTCAAAGTGGCCCAATGCTGTGACCAAACCCAAAAGTGCTTTGGATAAACCTCTCAGTGGCATGTTCGGGGAGATTTTTTCGCCTTGAACAACAAGAGTTTTGCCGGAGACGGTGCGTTCTGAGCCCCCCTCCTTGAAATGGCATCTTCCAGCGTAGCCTCGGTGCGGTGCATGATCTGATAAAGAATACCGTTAATCCGGGCTTCAAGCTCCATGAGCGTGATGATGAGCTGAGATCCCGTTTCAGGATTCCGGAAACGAAGGGACAAAAAATCATCCAGCCTTACAATGCCCTTGGAAATTTTTGATATACTGCCGTCTTTATTAGCCATGACTGTGGCATCGCCTATAGTTAAATGGCTTTTTTCAAACAGGGTCTGAATCCAGGCCACAATATCATCGAAACGGCCTGGATATTGCCGATCAAGCATGAGCAGATCGGCAATAATACGACGGGCAATTTCATTGTTCTGAAAATGGAACGATATCTGTTTTTTCAAAAAAAAGACCCATCACTGCCCATAAATTTTCACCGACGGAAACCGGGACCGGTCGGTATGGGGGTAAAACTTGGCACCTGAAAAGGTGTTCATGAACGATTGATTCACGTTGAGTTCAATGTAGGTGATACTCCGGGCAATGGCCCTGACTTCCTCAAAGGCCCGGGGATCCACCAGCAGCCGGGAAGCCCCCCCCAGTGATGAATTACCAAGCACCTCAAATTTTTCCAGGGGCATGTCCGGCAGCATCCCGATGGATATAGCCGAACGGGGATTGATAAACGAACCGAAGGTCCCAGCTACATAAAACTTATCCAGATCCTCAAAGGAAAGGCCTGCTGTCTGCTGGATAAGCACTTCCAATATGGAGTGCATGGCAGCCTTGGCACTGGTAAGGGAATTTAAATCCACCTGGCTGAAAAGAATCTCCCGGCCGTTACCTGAATCTTCCCGGGTCACCAGGCGCAGGTGCTGAATTTCATCTTTTTCAAAAAGCCGCTCCCCACACCGATCCGGTGCAAATTTTCCCCTTATGTCCACCATACCCGATAAAAAAAGCTGGGCTGCCAGATCGATCATACCCGATCCGCACAGCCCCACCGGGGGTTTATCTTCAATGGTATGAAAATCCATGGCAAGGGTCTCAACGTCAATGGTCACCCGGTCAATCACACCAGGACCTGCGGTCATGCCCATGTCACTGATGCCCCCTTCCAGGGCCGGACCGGCAGCTCCGGCACAGGCCATGAGCCAGTCACGGCTGCCCACCACCACCTCGGCATTGGTTCCCACATCCACCATGAGACAGGGATACTCTTTTTTGTGAAGCCCGGCAAAGAGAATACCGGCAATGAGATCCCCCCCAAAGTAAGAGCCGATATTGGGAAACAGAAACACCATCCCCCGGGGGTGGATACAAAGCCCAACCTCCTTGGCTGCCAAGGGTTCTGGGGAATTCACCGCCGGAATATAAGGTTCCCGGATGATAAACGAGGGTTCAATGCCCAGAAACAGATGGGTCATGGCGGTATTGCCAGCCCCGGTAAACAGGTACACCACATTGACATCCAGCCCCGCCTTGGTGACAAGTTTCCTTATATGGCGGTTCATGCCATCAACAATCAAACCCTGCAGCCGGGCAAGGCCCTTGCCATCCCCTGCAAAATGAATTCTTGCCAGCACATCCGGCCCCAGGGCAATCTGGGGATTATCAAACCCCAGTTCCCCCAGATTCTCACCTGTTTCAAGGTTGACAAGACGCAGCACCACCCGGGTGGTGCCAAGATCTGCGGCCACCCCGCACACCGGCAGGGTCCTTTCCGGGTCCATCACAGCAGTCACCATCCAGCCCCGGGAATCTTTAAACAGCACCACCTTGATACGGTGGTGCCATTGCCTTAACTGCCGGGCAAGATCCGGCACCAGGGTCGGTGGAAAATACACCATGGAATGTTCCCGGGAATAAATCTCCTCTCCAAGGGCCTGCACCAGGGCGGCCTGGACCCGCTCCACATCTGCGGTATTATTACCAAGCCGGGGTTCATCCACCTGTACCGTGCGAACAAATCCATTGATATTTTCCAGCGCTGCCATCAGGAACCTCGCCTTGCCTGGGCTCTTGCCTGGAGCCGTTCATGCAGACGGGGGAAATATTTAAGTTCCGTGTGAGGCAAAAACAAAGCCCCCACGTAATGATCCATATACGAAGGAGTTTCTGCCAGTTCAAAGTTGGTCATCATCTCCACCACGGCCACCACATCCCTTCTAAGCACATTGGTAAAGGAGCTCATTCTGGCCCCCAGAAGGGAACTGTTCCCCAGATAAATCACCTGTTCGGGATTAACTTCGGGCAAAAGTCCGATGGTCATGGCCTTTTCCAGATCCACATAGCTGCCGAATCCACCGGCAAGAATAATCACTTCAATGTCCTGGATGCTAAGTCCCACCTCTTCCAGAAGTGTTAATGCACCACTGTACATGGCACCCTTGGCCCGAATGAGGTTATCAATATCAGGCTCTGTTATGACAATATCCCTGTCAATCTGGGTGGCATCCTCATAGGCCAGTACATACTCCCAGACATCTTCCCGCTGGCGGATGCGCCCGGTGTTCAAAGTACGATTAAATTTTCCCCGGTTATCAATAACACCATACTCAAACAGCTGGGCCACGATGGTGATCAGGCCGGAACCACAGATGCCCTTGGGGCGCACATTTCCCTTGGTGACAATCATGGGTTCATAGGATACAGGATCAATGGAAAAATCTTCTATGGCTCCCTTGGCAGCCCGCATGCCAAAGGTGATGCCCCCTCCTTCAAAGGCCGGACCTGCAGAGCAGGCGGTACAGGCCATCCAGTCTTTGTTACCGATGACAATTTCCGCGTTGGTGCCAATATCCATGAACAGGGTAAGCTTTTCTGATTTATACATCTCGGCACCCATGACCCCCGCCACAATATCACCACCCACATAGCTTGATACCCCCGGATAAACAAGAGCCTGGGCGTGGCCAGAAAGATTAATGCCGATATCTCCGGTATGGAAGGGCGGATATAAAATAGCTGCAGGTACATAGGGAGCTCTTCTGATATAGCTGGGATTAACCCCTAAAAGCAACTGTGTCATGGTGGTATTTCCTGCCAGCGTGATGGTGGTGATGCACTTACGATCAATTTTGCCCAGTTTGAAGATGCGGTCCAGCACATTGTTGATGGTCTCCACCACCCGTTTCTGGAGGATCTCAAGGCCATCATCTTTTTCGGCAAACATGATTCTTGAAATCACATCTTCACCATAGCTGATCTGCCCGTTGAAATCCCCATACTCTGAAATGACCTCTCCGGTGTTCAGATCCAGCAGTTGACCATATATAGTAGTGGTGCCAATGTCCATGGCCACGGAATAGTTACAGGCAGTGGTATCCCCTGCCTCTATATTGACAATTTGGTTTTTTCCATCCGCCCGCACCGGGCGGACAATGGTGACGGTAACCTCAAAATTCTTTTCCCGAAAAATATCGGGCACTTTTTTCATGACATTTATATCCACCCCCAGCCGATGCTCGTTATACTGAACCTTCAAATGTTGAATCAATCGGGTGACATCGGCAATATTGTCATGGGCCGAAGGTTCGGGAAGTTTGATATATTTTTTCTCCACCGGGGGCACCAGAAGTCCCCTTTCCTTTAAGTCCTCAAAACTGAAACTTTTTACCCGGGCGGTATGACGGGGAGTTGTACCAATATTAAGCACATTTGTATCCACTTCTGATTCCACGGGAATTCTCACCACAACATCGGAAACCACATGGGACAGACAGGCCAGTCGATATCCATTTTCTCTATCTTCGGTGGAAAGTTTGTCAAGACCGCCCCCCTCAAGCGTTCCTGACTCCAGCAAGATCCGACACTTTCCGCATACCCCCTCACCACCGCAGGAAGCATTGATATGAACCCCTGCTTCCATGGCTGCCCGGATTAAATTTTCACCGTCTGCAACTTCAATCTCTTTTCCGTGGGGTTGAAACAAAATTTTATGGATTTTCAGACTCATATATTCTCCTGATTTTTCAACAACAGCATGGGGTATCATACTGCCTGTCATCTGTTTATAAGGTCCATTGTTTTTTCTCAAGGCGTTTAATCCCAAAGGGGTTGATCACAACACCGACCACTTTTTATAATCAGTGGTACAACGAGCTCATACAATCTTACCCTCCATGTGTATAATCGCTTAATAAAATAATATCCAGTCTTTTTAACGTAAAATCAAGCCCCAGATCTGTCACTGTCACTGCACCCCACATATCACATAAAATTTAAAGGCATATATAATCAGAACCACTTTTATTTACTGTATTTTATTCATCCTCCATAACACAAAAGGCTTGCCTTTACAAGTTTATGCTCATATACTGCATGAAACATTGTTTAGTGTTGACGTAAAAACCTTTTATGATTATGACTCATAAATAAAGGATTGTCCTTGAGTGAGTCAACTAACTGAATCAATTATATAACTAACTTTTTACAATTGGCAGAATTACGTAAAATAAAATAGATCGAATTACCATTTTTGTCAATCGGATGGATAATTTTTGATAGAAAGCACAAGAATACAAGATGAATGCTGTCCACCGACATACAGGTTTTAAAACAATATTTAAGCCTGAAAGTTGATTCCATTAATCACCGCTACAAAATTATTTAAGAAGGGAAATACAGATGGACACTCTAAATGTTTCCACATTGCGAGGCATTGTGGGAGATGAGAATGTAAAAAATGACCCGGCAGATCTCATGATATACGGGTCAGACAGTTCTGTACATGCGGCAAGACCCTGGGTAGTGGTTCGCCCTGAAAATACTGAACAGGTTCAGGCAATCATGAAATATGCCCATGAAAACAAAATTCCGGTCATCACCCGGGGGGCGGGTTCTGGCATGTGCGGACAAACCGTGCCCATCAACGGGGGCATAAGCCTGGACATGAAAAGAATGAACCGCATCCTGGAAATCAACCCATCTGACGTATACTGTAAAGTACAACCAGGTGTGGTGGATGATGACCTGAATGCCGCCCTTAAGCCCCATGGGGTTTTTTATCCTCCCACACCGGCATCCAGCCGCATCGCCACAATCGGTGGTGAAATAGGTAACAATGCCAGTGGCGTAAGATCCGTGAAATATGGTGCCACCCGGGATTCCGTTTTGGGAATGAAGGTGGTTCTTCCCGGTGGTAAACTGGTGACCCTGGGTGCAAGAACCCGGGTGGAGGCCACCGGCTATCAGCTGCATAAACTCATTGTTGGCTCGGAAGGTACCCTGGGTGTGGTGGTGGAAGCCACGTTAAGCTTTGTACCCATCCCAAAATTCAGATGCCTTGGCATGGCCAACTTTGATCGCCTGGAAGATGCAGGACACGCCATTGCCGATATCATGGCAGGCGGGATCATCCCCTCCATGCTGGAACTGGTGGACAAGGTGGCCATTCAGGCGGTGAATAAAACCATGGATCTGGGACTTCCCGAGGTGGAGGCGGTACTCTTGTACGAAGCCGATGGCATGGTCAAAGAAGCCGTGGATTATGAAATTGATACCATGAAGGCCCTTTGTAAAAAGAACAATGGAAAGGGTCTGACCAGCAGCTTTGATCCCAATGAGCGGGCTAAAATATTCATGGGCAGAAAAAAACTTTTTCCCGCCCTGTCAAAATTCAGTGAAATCCTCTCCAGCACCTCCCTTGCCGATGACATGGCAGTGCCCTATTCAAAGATGGCAGAAATGGCCAGAAAAATTCATGAAATTGCCGCTGCCAATAATCTCATCATGACCGCCTATGGCCATTGCGGTTCCGGCTGCATGCACACCAAAATACTCATGGAACCGAGTCGGCAGGATCAATGGGAATCGGCCCGGGAAGCCGTATCCCAGATTTATGAGTATGTTCGTTCCGTCAACGGAACTACCTCGGCGGAACACGGCATCGGCATCTCCAAGGCAGCGGCCTTTAAACTGGAAAAAGCAGATTCCCTGGATCTCATGTCCCAGGTAAAAAAAGCCTTTGACCCCCATGGCATTCTCAATCCGGGAAAACTGATGGATGCCCCGGCGGACTGGGTGACTGCCACAGATTTAAGGTACATGGTGGCCTGACACAACGCGCATTGAATGACAAATATAAATACTTCACAACCCATGAAAAAGGTAAACAAGGCTAATTATGGAACCAGCCCCCGGCACACCCTGGTATCGACCCAGAAACCTTCTTGAGCCAGGACCCATTAGCCCCAGAACCACCTTTTATCATAAACATATGGAATAAAAACAAATGGCAACCCAAATGGAACCCCGCGCATTTAAACCCATCCACCTGGAAAAATGGAAAAACAATCTGGACAGCTGTATCCGCTGCGGATATTGCTACGAACACTGCCCGGTCTTTAAATTTGACCGCTGGGAATCCGATGCCCCCCGGGCAAAAATGATAATGATCTTCGGACTTTTGTCCGGACAGCTGGAACCATCCACCTACATAGCCGATAAAATTGCTTCCTGCTTTTATTGCGGACGCTGTGTGGCTGCCTGCTCCAGTGGTGTTCCCCTGACAGAAATCTTCACCGATGCCAAAAAAGATTTTGCCGGCACGGCCTGGGAAAGCCCCGGTACCACAGCCCTCACCGGTCCAGAATGCGCCTCATGTCTGGCCTGTGTCCGGGCCTGCCCCCATGAAGCCCGCACTTTTGTGGACGGTAAAATCATCACAGACATTGTGAAATGCCAGAGTTGCGGTGCCTGTGTGGATGTGTGCCCCAACAAGGCAGTCTTTACCCGCTTAAGCTACGGCACAGATCAGCAGGCTCTGAACCGTGAAATCGGTCTGTTCCTGGAAAAAGATCAGGCCAAGGCCATTGTTTTTGGCTGCAACTGGTCTTTTTATCCAGATCTTCAGTCTTCAGTCATGATGCCCACAAAAAACACTCCATCTGAAGAATACAAAATCCTGATCAACATGTGCGGTGGCAGGCTGGAAAAGCCCCTGCTTCTGGAACCTTTTTTGAAAAATGGCTGGGGGGTCCTGGTGGCCTGTTGCCCGGATGGGGATTGCGAGCATGATGGAAACGTCAAGGCAAAAACCCATGTGGCATCCATCAAAAAATTTCTGGAGCAGATAAACATTGAACCGGAACGCATTGAGCTTGTGCAGATTGCCCATGGCGACAAGGCAGGCTTTCAAAAAGCCATTGATGGGTTCATGGAAACCATCAATGCCCTTGGCCCGCTGAAAAAATAGCATTTTTTATGACCCACAACAAATATAGGGTCGTAGACGCGGAGCCAAATGGTATTATACCGCCGCCCCCCCGACGGGCAATGGTCCCAGACCGGAACTGTAGACAGCTCAATTGTCCGGTTCCTTATGTTTCACATCACACACAAAACAACTGTGGGTTGCAGGCGTTGTTATTCCATGGCAACAAATTTGGATCTGCATTTCATCTGGGGGTCGGTATTTAATCCGTACTTCCATGGTATCTGCAAATCAGAACGCCTGTAACGGACAGAAAAGAGGAAAATATATGAAAATATCTGTTCCCTATGGGAAGACGGAAAAACTTACCGCAGACCTTGGCAACACCATTGATCCGGTGATTCTAGAAGCCAATGATGTGGTCATTGGAGACACCAACAGCCTGATCCAAAAAGCCATGGCATCCCCCCAGGAAAGTAAAGATCTGTCAACATTTCTGGCAGACGCAAACGACCTTTTAATCATTGTCAATGATGCCACCCGCCCCACCCCCACCAGCACCGTGCTGGATGCCATCTGGGACGATATAAAGGCCATTCCCTTAAAATTCATCATTGCCACCGGTGCCCATAGAGGCCCCAGCGAAGAGGAATACATTCAGATTTTCGGCTCTCACTACAAAAATATCAAAGATAAGATCGTGGTGCACGATGCTTTAAAGGACGAAGAGATGGTTTACCTTGGCAATTCTTCCAACGGCACGGAGATGTTTGTCCATGAAGAAGGCGTCAAGGCTCACAAGATCATCATCATCGGATCGGTGGAACCCCACTATTTTGCAGGATACACCGGTGGAAGAAAATCCTTTCTGCCCGGTATAGCCTCGTATAAAACCATTGAGCAGAACCATAAACTGGCCCTGGTTCCCGAGGCCTGTGCCCTGGCCCTGGATGGCAACCCGGTACATGAAGACATGATTGATGCACTCAAGGTTGTGAAAAAAGAAATTTTTGCCATCATGACCGTACTGGACAAAAATCACAAAATCTACGCCGTCACAGCCGGAGATATACACGCCTCCTTTTACGCGGCCATTGAACGGGCAAATGAGGTCTTTTGCGCCCCCATCAAAAAAAAGGCGGATATTGTGGTTTCCGTGGTAAAATTTCCCGCAGACATTGATCTGTACCAGGCCCAGAAGGGTATTGACAACGCTAAACTGGCCCTGAAAAAAGATGGTATTCTCATCCTGGTGGCTAAATGCCGATGCGGCATCGGCGGCAAGGCCTTTGCCGATCTGCTGGGCAGTTGTGATAGCCCCCAGGAGGTACTTGACACCATTGAAACAGGATATAAGCTGGGATATCACAAGGCCGCCAAAATGGCAGAAATAGGTCTCTGGGCCGAAATGTGGGGGGTTACCGACATCCCGGATAACGATATTGAAAAACTTTTTATCCGCCCCTTCCATAGCCTTCAGGAAGCCCTTGATGCGGCCCTTGAGCAAAAAGGCGCTGATGCCGATGTCATGTTTCTCATGGACGGCAGTCTCACCGTTCCCATGCTCCAGGCCCAATAACACACGCCTGGGGTTATAGCTCTGCCATTTATAAAAAACCCAGGGGTTTTCTTGCCGGTTTTTTCTTATTAGAAAATAAAACTTTCGGGCAACCTCTGTAGAGCCGCCCCCGAGGGACAATAGGAACCGGCCAATTGAGCCGTCTACGGTTCCGGGCCAGGCCCATTGCCCCTCGGGGGGGCATAATACCTTTTTCGTTATTCGTTGTGTCGACAGGCCGACATGACCGTTATAAAAAAAAAGCCGTTCAACGGATAGTATCAATCCATTGAACGGCTTTTCTTAAATATATGCGTCCTCACCCCGGACCCTGGTCCACATGGGGAAGATTTTTTTGTTAAAGCATAAAACCTTAGAAACAGAAATTAAAGCTTTTCGGCAAATTCATTTACCTTGACAGCAAATTCCCGGGCCATGTTGGATGCGATGGTGGTAAAGACCACCCGATCTTTATTAAGACCCATGTTTTCCAGCCTCTGACGAATCTCTTCAACCCGCCATCCGGCATAGATATTACCACGTTCTGCCTTGCAGTTACCTTCATGGCAGGCGGCAACCATCACACCGTCGGCCCCTTCCACAAGGGCCTTCATGATAAATTCCACATCCACCTTTCCAGCACAGGGTACCTTGACCATACGGAACCCGTCAGGCATCTCATGGCCAAACTGAGCTGCTGCTTCTCCGGCTTCCAGTGCAGAATTCTTACAGCAGAAGGCAACAATGGAAGGAGATGTACCGGCGGAAGAAGCCACAGCCTCCTTAATGCCGCTTCTCAAATCGTCATCGGAAAATTCACCCAGCTGGATGGCGTCCATGGGACACTCACTGGCGCAGATACCACAGCCCTGACAGGCAGCCGGTGAAATAACCGCAGCTCCGTCCTGCCAGAAAATGGCCCCATGGGGGCAGCAGCGATAGCAGGTGAGGCAGATGACGCACTTGGTATCATCCACCACGGCAATGTCTTCGGTGAGGGTACGAATACCATCACCTAAAAGGGCTTTTACATTCAAGGCCACATTGGCGGCATCCACACCGTCTTTGGCGACAAAAATACCTTCCCTGTTGGACTTTACCGGAAAACGATGCACATTATTGCTGGGCAGAAAACCGTCCACATCGGTGTCAATTCTAAGGGTTTGGGCAATGTCAAGATTCTCTTGACCCACCACGATACCCTCTTCTACCACTAGATAATCGGGTTCCAGCTCAATATCCGCCCGGACCACAGGATCGGTGATAACAATTTTAAGATTGTCCTGATCCTGTTCAATGGCAGGCATGGTTCTGGGTTTAAAACATACCACACCCTCATGTCTGCCCTGGGTGAAGAGTCGCTCCAGACCTTTGGCTCCGACCTTTACGTTACCGGCATAGATATATGACCGGCAGTTTTCCAGTTTCTGAACATCCAGGGCCGACTGCAGTACTCTGCGGGTGGTGGCGGGATCACCTTCCTGGCCAAAACCGGACAGAAAGGCCACGGTACTGCCACTGCCGTTGATGAGTTTTTCTTTTCCAGCATCATCGGCCAGAAGAGCTTCCATCTGGCTCTGGGTAATGACCTTTTCGTTCAGGGTCAGGCCGTATTCACCGTTCAGGGCAACACTGCCGTACTGGGGAGCCACAACCACGGCACCAAAGACCTGGTCAAAGGTCTCTTCGCCTTTGGCAATGGTCACCCGGAAATCACCGGCCACACCGGCAATGGCAACAAGGGCTGCCCCATCCTGAATTTCCACAAGGCCGTCTGCCTGCATTTCCTTGCTGCATCCGGCACTGCAGGCACAGGTGGTTTTATTACCGATTACCACGGCCTTATATCCTTGGGCGGCGATCTTTGCTGCGGACTCAAGGCCCGCTTTACCGGCACCCACCACCAGGACATCTTTATTTATCTCGACTTCAACCATTTTACCGCTCTTTTCTGCTATCATTTGCTCCCCCCCAGATAATTCATGGTCGCCAGGGCGACATTTCCAGCACCTGCAATGGTGGCGGCAATACTTCCGGGGCCTGCGGCCGTTCCGGCAACAAACACACCTGCATCCAGGTCGTCTGCACCCAAAAAGCCATCCTGGTTCACGGGGATATTAAGCATTTCAGAGATCTTTGCCGTGTCCATACCAGGCATGATTCCCACAGAGAGAACCACAAGATCAAACTGTTCCGAGGAAGGTGTTCCTTCTTCTTCCACCATGTGTCGAAGCTCAAGTCTGTCACCTTCCAGGGGATAGATATCCACGGGAATGGTTCTGACAAATCGGATGTCCTCTTTCATCTTCTCATAGAAGACCGGGAACTCTTTGCCACTGTTCTGGATATCAATGTAAAATATTGAAATCTCAGCTTCGGGATCAGCATTCTTTGCAACGCCTGCCATGCGCATGGCATAGGGACAGCAGACCTCAGAACACCACAGATTGCCCAGACGCTCATCCCGGGAACCCACACACTGAATAAAGGCAATGCGTTTGGGTTTTTCACCATCTGTGGGACGCACCAGAGAACCGTTCTCCCGAATAATATTTTCAAGATCCAGGCCGGTGATCACATTGTCCCACTTATCATATCCATAGGTGGATTTACGATTGGGATCAAAGGGGGTGTAGCCCGTGGCAACCACAACGGCATCCACCTTCATTTTTCCTTCACTGCCCAGGGTATCAATATTTACAGCACCTTCCGGTGCACCTTCAACATCTCCGGCAATAACATAAAGCGGTGTATTGTGACGGGAAAATCCCTTGAGTATTTTCTGGGGTGCCACAGCATCCACAGGGCTTTTGGCAATGGACACACTGAAACCATCAGTTTTTTCAAATCCAACAACCTCTGTTCTCAGATGGACTGTGATCAGAGGTTCATTTACAACATTTGCCAACATTTCTTCAACACTGCAGGCGCCGCATTGTTTACAGGTATCCGTGGCCTTGCAGGTAAATCCGATGCTGTGCCCACCCAGGAAGCAGCTTTTTTCAACCAACTCCACATTGATATTCTGCCTGGAAAGCTCCCATGCAGCAGTGAGACCGGCAATACCCCCACCGATGACCATCACTTTTCCGGTTTGACTCTTCAATTTGGAAACTCCTTGTCTTGGGTTAAACGACGGGCCTTGGTAACATACCGGCTCTTTCAGCAATTTCAGGTACCTTATGCTCCCATTCAATGGGCATCAGATGGACGCCTGCCACCCCTTTTGTCTCTTTAAATTCCTGAATCTGCTCACAGGCGATCTTGATTCCTTCGTCGGCGACCTTTTTCTTGTCAACACCCTGGAGACGCTTGATAATCTCTTCTGGAACATCCATGCCCGGCACTTTTTTCTGCATGTATCTGGCCATACCAATACTCTTCATGGGGGTTACACCGGGAAGAATATAAACTTTTTCCGTAAGGCCCATGTCATTGGCCTGGCGTATCCATTCACGAATTTTCGGCATATTATACACACACTGGGTCTGGATAAAATCGGCACCGGCAGCAACCTTTTTGGCCAGTCGATGAACTCGCCATTCAAAGGGCTCTGCAAAGGGGTTGGCTGCGGCACCAATAAACAATTTAGGGGGAATATCAATGTCAGCACCACCCAGAAACTTGCCCTCATCACGCATCTTTTTAACCATGCCGATGAGCTGCATGGAATCAATGTCAAAAACACCCTTGGCCTGGGGATGATCGCCAAAGGTCTGGTGATCACCTGACAGGCACAAGATATTACGAATACCATGGGCATAGACGCCAAGGATATCAGCCTGCATGGCCAGTCGGTTTCTGTCTCGACATACCATTTGAAAGTTGGGTTCAACCCCTTCTTCCATGCAGATCATGGAGGCGGCCCAGCTGGACATTCTGACCATGGCGGTCTGGTTGTCCGTAATGTTGGCCATGTCCACCATGCCTTTAAGATGTCTTGCCTTCTCCCGCAGGGCCTCAACATTGGCCCCCCTTGGCGGTCCCACCTCCCCGGTGAAGGCAAAGTGTCCGGCCTTGAGTATTTTTTCCAGATTACTTCCTGATTTCATATTATTTTCTCCCTGAATATTTAAATATGGTTCATCACCGGATCATTTTAACCACGGGCCTTAACACGCGCTTCATAGCCTGGCTGAATCACTTTTCGAGGTTTCTGATTGCTCCAGTCATTGGGAGGGGATAATTTAATGATCTGATCCAGCCGTCCCTGGCCTGCAAGTCGTTCATAGATCTGAAACCATGCACAGGGCTGTTCGGGATCAATTTCACAGGAACCTTGGTTGGTGCCCCCGCAGGGACCGTTGAAAAGACCCTTGGCACACATGGTTACAGGGCAGATACCGCCGGTCATGTCCAAAACGCAATTACCACATGCCCGACATTTTTCTTCATACCAGCCAACATCAAGGTTTACACCGATAAAACTGGTATTAACTGCCGGAAGCACGGGTTTATCCGGAAAACGCTGGGCCAGAAATTGAATTCCTGCACCACAGGCCATGGAAAGAAAGGCATCATACTCACCGGCTTTGCTCTCCAGCTCATCAAGGAATTCCATGTCACACTGACGTTCCAGTGTTTCGGCACCAAATTCAATGCCCTCCTTGCCACATGCCAGATTAAGCTCGGCATTTAAGGTTTCCACTTCTTTGGATCCTCCGGCCAGACATACGGCAACACAGGTTCCACATCCCACGGTGAGAATCTTTTTATAGCCTGACACCATATTTTTGATCTCATCAAAGGGTTTTCTCTCTGCTACAATCATGAATCCTCCTGTTATACAGACAACATATGATTTTATCCCTGAAATCTATAAATTCAACTTTCAAAATCTGACAGTTTTTATAAGAGGAACAGGCAATTATTTATTGTGCTTTTTAATCCACACAATACACCCCGTCCAGACAAGAAAAGCCAATACTTCATGTCTGGCTATACACAAATCCATCCACGGGGAAAGCTGGTCCATGGTATAAAGAAAAAAAATAACAAATTAAAATACTTGCATTCCTGTCATCCTGTTTTCAACGGTTCCTGAACACCCCATTGATTTTTTTAGATAACACGACGGTCATCTCCTTATATATAAAATACGGCCACATTTCCAGATTAAAGTAAAAAAGTCAAGGGTAATGAGTCATTATTCAAAAAAATGGGCAATACAAAGTAAATTTAATTCATTTTTTTATTTTCAATCAATGAATAACTTGACATGTAAACACAGATATCCTATAAACAGATTACCCAAAAGTGGCCATCACGATCTGTCTTTCCTCCAATGCTCCGGGCCAAGCACAACACAATCTCAATTTTATAAAAAATACTGATTTATCCTGGAAACCAACTCCTCACAGAGGTATTAGGTGATGTCATGGATAACAAATGCCATTTACAAAACGTCTATATTAACAGGGCCATGGAAATCATCAAGAAACAGATTATCGTGATTTCCCATGACTATAAACTGCTGGGCATGGACGAAAAAATTGGCAAAAAAGAATTACAGCGGACACCCCACAGCGATGCCGTCTTCTGCCATCAATGGATTTTCAACAGTGAGACTCCCTGTATCAACTGCCCTGCCACGGAAGTTATCAGAACGGGCACCCCTGCCTTAAAACAGATTTCCCTGAAAAACAATGAAAACGTGTGTTCCTGCCTGTATGCCTTTCCCATTATTCCGGGTGATGGCCTGGAGGAATCCATTGTCGTTCTCGATTTTGACATCCCTCCCCTGGCCAGATTCGACGAAAAAAGACTGACCTCCAACGTTTTTCTGAGAAATCTCATTGAAAATGCCGTGGATGGCGTTATTGCTGCAGACATGAAGGGCAAAATTTTCATTTTCAACAAAGCAGCCACCCAGATAGCCGGCTACAGCAAAAAAGATGCCATTGAAAACCTGAATATCCGTCAGATTTACCCCCCCGGGGATGCACAGAAAATCATGAAAAAAATGAGAAGCGAAAAAATTGATGGAAAGGGCATCGTACGATCCCTTGAGCAACTGGCCATACGAAAGGACGGCAGCACCACCCCCATCCAGCTCAATGCATCCATTGTTTATGAGGACAGCAATGAGGTGGCAAGCATCGGCTTTTTCCATGACCTGACGGAAACAAAGCGCATGGAGGCCGAGCTTGAAAAAACCCAGATCCAACTGCTCCAGGCGGAAAAAATGTCTTCACTTGGAAAACTTGCAGCAGGTGTGGCCCACCAGCTGAATAATCCCCTGGGGGGCATCACCCTTTTTACCCAACTCATGCTCGAAGAACATGAACTGTCCAGGGAGGCCACCCATGATCTATTAAGAATCCAGCGCGATGCCCAGCGATGTAGCGCCATCGTCAAAGAGCTTCTGGAATTTGCACGCCAGACACAGCGGGAAGTCCGCCCCCAGAACATCAACAAAATCATCGCCCGCACTCTTTTTCTGCTGCGCAACCAGTCATTATTTCAAAACATTGTTATTGTTGAAGATTATGACAAGTTGATTCCAGAGATCCCCGCAGATGTCCAGCAACTGAACCATGTCTTCATGAACATTATCCTCAATGCCGCAGATGCCATGGAGGGCAAGGGACACCTGTGGGTCAAAACCTTCATGAAAACCGGGGATAAGATGATCAACGTTACCATCACAGACACCGGTCCCGGCATCCCCGATACCGTATTGTCCAGCATTTTTGAACCTTTTTTCACCACCAAAGAGGAGGGAAAGGGAACAGGACTTGGGCTTAGCATGGCCTACGGCATTGTTGAAAGCCATCATGGTAAGATCATGGCGAAAAACATGCCCGATTCCGGTGCACAGTTTCACATCAGACTTCCCCTGAAACTGCCGGAAAGTTAGACGATATCTTTTACTAAGTTTTTGGTTGACATGACGAACAACGACCTATATAAAATAATTATAGATCATTTTTTAAATTTCATTTAGAACACATCTTCAAAACCAGTCAATCTCCTCCTGAATTAGACATTCAGAAGGATCGTATACGAAAACCACGTTGACTACATTCAGCCGAATGCAGCACATTACTTAAAAATGTATAGGCATTTCAGAATGATGTTCATATTCTGAACCCTCCAGTTTGTCATGTTTCATAACCCCACCTGATTAAAAATCAGGAAGGGGATTTTTTGATTAAAAGCTAAAATCACAGATCATCATTTTTCATTAATCATTTACCAGGGAGATTATTTATGAACGAAAAAAAAAGAATACTGGTCGTTGACGATGAGCCTGACTTTGCATCTATTGTTCAATCCAATCTTGCCAGAGAAGGATTTCAGGTGGAAGTGGCCTACGATGGTGTTGAGGCCATGGAAAAAATAAAAGCCAATCCCCCGGATGCCGTGGTTCTGGATGTGATGATGCCGGAAAAAGACGGCTATGAAGTATGCACAGAACTTAAGGGGAACGAGAAAACCCGGAATATTCCGGTTATTCTGCTCACCGCCGTGGCAGATCATGTGGGTTCCACCAGGTATTCCCATGCCGACGGCATGAGCACAGAAGCCGACGATTATCTTCCCAAACCCGCTTCGGCAGAAGAGATTACGGCAAGCGTAAAAGCACTTCTGTCCTGATTTTCGACATTTTGTTCCACCCCTGATGGCAGCACCTGCCTGGCCTTGTTGTCTCCAAAGGGTCAGGCAGTTATTATTGCAGCGCACACCTTGACAAAGGGTCTCTAAAATTAAGTTCATACGATGAAAATTTTTTGCATACTCAGTGACGAAAGGGCATTTCGGTCAAAATCACCGGCCCTGTACAATGCCATCTTTAAAAAAATCGGCATCAGTGCTGCCTATGTCCCTCTCAAGGTCCTTCCGGATCAACTGGGTGCCGCCATGCAGAGTTTAAAAACATTGAACTTCAGCGGTGCCAATATCACTATTCCCTATAAATCCCTGGTGATTCCCTATATGAATATCATGTCAGAAGGGGCCAATATCATCGGTGCCGTAAATACGATTATCCGCAATGATGATGAACTCAAAGGATATAACACCAATGCCATCGGATTCATGGACACTCTTGAGGAAGCCCAATTTGATGTCACCGGTAAAAAAGCGTTGATTTTTGGTTCCGGCGGCGGTGCAAGGGCCGTAATTTTCATTCTAAACTGGCTGCGGGCCGATGAAATAAATATCGCCGGTCGCACCGAAACAAGAGTCAATGATATCATCTCCCGGATAGGCGGTACGGCCACCACCCTTGAATTCCTTGATAAAAATCCCAGCCAGGCAGAGATCATCGTCAACACCACCCCCATCTCAAGTCCCGAAGATTCCCCTCCCTTCCACGAATTCATCCAGCGTCAGCCCCTTAAATCCTGCCGATTGATAATTGATCTTAATTATGGGAAGAAAAATAATTTCTGGAAAGAAAAAGCAAAATCCCTGGATATCCCCTTCATTGACGGACTTATCCCCCTTGCTCACACGGCCCGTCGCACTCTGATTTTATGGACACGGGTGGATATCTCTCCACCTGAATTCATGAAGGCATTGAGGGAGATTTAAGCATTTGTAACAAAAGATCCTGCAAGGTAAGCTACCCCACTGAATCCAGCTATTAACACCAGGCCATATAGTTCTAAAAGAATTAGGATATGGTTTTATTGGGGGTGGATATACCCGCATCAAGCAGCAATATAGGCGTAGGAGAACCTGTCATGAACAACTTGAACCCCGGTAAAATTCTGGTCATTGATGACGAAATGAGTCTCAGGGAAGGTGCCCATCGCATCCTTACACGCATGAACTTTGATGTTCTGCTGGCATCCCGGGGAGATGAGGGGCTTGCCCTGCTCCAGGACCACCCCGCAGGAATTGTGCTGTTAGACATGAAAATGCCCGGCATGGACGGCATGGAGGTGTTAAAGCGCATCATGGCCATGGACCGGGGTATTATTGTCATTGTCATCACCGGGTATGCCACCGTGGAAACCGCCATTGAAGCCATGAAGCTTGGGGCCTACAACTTCATTCCCAAGCCCTATCAGCCGGAACAGCTCAGAATTGCCGTTTCCAGGGCCAGGGAAAAAATAGAACTGGCCCTGGAAACGGAAAAACTTGCCCGGGACAGAAAAAGAACCCTGGCAGACCTGCACACGGAACAGAGTCGGACCCATACCATCATTGAATCCCTTCCCAACGGGGTTCTGGTAACCAATGCCGGTGGGAATGTGGTACTCATCAACCCGGCATGTTACCACCATCTTGATATCAGCACAGAAAAGAAACCAGGTCTGCCCATTGGAGATTTCATTGAGGATGAGTCCCTGTGCCAGCTTATTTCGGATATTTCCCGGGGAAGATACATTGATTATACCGATATCCCTGCCCATGAAATGGATGTCAACAATGGAAAATCCATTCTGGCACGGTGCCGTCCAGTGCTGGGGGAAAAAAGAGAGTGCCTGGGAGCCGTGGTGAACATCATGGACATTTCCGCCATGAAGGCCCTGGATCAGTTGAAATCAGAATTTGTGGCCAAGGTCACCCATGAATTGCGTTCCCCCCTGGCCACCATACATGAACAACTCAAAATTGTAATGAACGAAAAAAGGCCGGGGGCAAGTAAAGAAGAACAGTATATGTTGTCCCGGGCAAAGGAAAAAACCGCCGGGTTGATTTCCACCATCGGCGATCTTCTGGATCTGTCCCGCATTGAGGCCGGCATCTCATCGGCCCGGGAATCCACCCCTGTGAAGATGGATGAGCTGCTAAAAGGCATAGGTGAATTTTTAAAGGCCCGGGCCCTGGCAAAAAAACAGGCATTACATATCGTTCCACCACCCTGCTCCATCCCGGCCATAACCGCAGATTTCATGGCTCTGGAAAGTCTCTTTGGCAATCTTATCTCCAACGCCATCAACTATACCCAGGAGGGGGGAGAAATCAACGTCAGCTGCGATGTCACCGGCAACAATATACGAGTCCGGGTAATGGATAATGGCTTTGGTATTGACGCCAAGTACATGGAAAAAATATTTGACCGGTTTTACCGGGTAAAAAATGATAAAACCCGATTCATCACCGGCACCGGGCTGGGACTTTCCATTGTTAAAGGTATTGTGGATAAACTGGGAGGGTATATCAATGTGGAAAGTGAGGTGAACAAGGGTACTACCTTCACGGTGCTTCTACCCCTGAAAACTCCCGTTGGCACGGTGGGTACCATGGGCCTGATGTAAAAAACCTGAAACCGAGATATCCCCGGGCGACGATGGGGAAGGATCTCTGTTCCAGGTTTTTATATCCATTTCAACCCATGGGTGGTAAAAACATTATCTTAAACGTGTAGAATACATGATTACGTACGCGGTGTAAAGACAATTACAAGAATTTTTGCCGTCCCCCCGATGCCCCGTACGGCATGGGGAATACTTGAATCAAAATAAATGGCATCTCCCTTGCCGATCACATGGGTCTGCTTGGCGGTGCGGAACTCCAACTCTCCCTCCAGAAGAAACATGAACTCCTCACCCACATGGTTATTATAAAGCAACTGGTCATCCCGCCGGGTCTCAATTTCTGCAATAAAAGGTTCCATCTGCTTGTCTGCCATGGGGTATGCCAGGGACTGATACCTATAGCCAATGTCAGAACTGTAATTATGATGGGACAACTTTCTCACCCCATACCGCTGATCCTTTCGAACCACGGCAATGCGACTATGATCCATGGACTCATCCTGAAAAAAATGGCTGATTTTTACCCCCAGTGCCGTTGCAATCTTAATGAGGGTGGCAATGGGAGGTGCAGCAATGTTATTTTCTATCTGGGAAAGCAACGGTTTTGACAATCCGGTGATATCCGACACCGCCTGGAGGGTAAAACCCCTTAAGGTCCGAAGATTTTTTATTTTTTTCCCGAGATTCAGGGCGGCAACTTCATCTTTTATATTAATGTCCATGGCATGGGGCATATCGGGTCATCCATTCTTGTAAATATTCGGGTTGGTGCTGTAAATGTCTGGCCAGGACCCCATATTCACCCTTTTGGGGCTGCATGGTGAGCAGAGCAGGTGAAGATGGAATGCTGACCGAATATTTACCATTGATCATCTGGAATTGAAATTATCATTGATATCTAACATGAATGCACGCCATCATCAAGGAATAGGTCTACTTATCTTTCACAGAATCGGCACTGGTTCCCCGCAGGGAACTTAAAAACAAGCCCAGACCACCAAAGGCCAGCACGAGGATGATGATCAGATCAAAGGCGCTCATGGGCCGAAATCCCATCCGGAGGGTGGAAATCACCCCGAAAAGCAATGCAGCCATTGCCCCCAGAGACAAAAGCCAGCCCAATATATTGCGGGAATTATAAAAAATCATGCCCACCCCCAGTGTCAAGGGAATAAGAATCATACCGCTGGTGACAGTTACACCTGCTCCCATCATGGAAAAGCGGTAAATGCCAAGCCCCAGATGAAACCCGGAGGTGACGGTAATGGCACTTAACAGCATGTAAAATCCCGCACACATCATGATAAAACCCATAAAAAAACGTCCGGCTCCCCCCTCTGTTCCGCCTGCTCCCATGAATCCTCCTTCTGATATCAATAATGTTTAAGGGGCTTGATCATAACATCGGCCACCCTGGATGGGGACAGAATCAAGCCCGGTTTTTCCAGCACATCCAGGTGCATAAAAAACATTGCACACTCCCCAGCCTGGAAAAAGGCAATTTTCCAGGTTGCCAGGCCGGGACGGGGTCCGATGAGCATGGGTCATATGAATAAAAAAATCAGCCCCCAGCTAAAATCCGGTACGGCCCCGTTCCCCGGAACATCGGTCTGGAAAGATTTGACCTTAGATTCATACTTTAGATTCATACTTTAAAAAAACAAAGTGTGCAATACAACCCCTGCAGTGCAATATTATTAATGCGCCTCCCGGATATTAAAACCCACTCCTACCCAGGTAAATATTCGGATTGGTATTGTAAATGTTTGGACAGCGGGTCATCTTGTAAACAAAGCCTGTAAAAACACGTCTTCAGAGCCGTTAACATCCTGATAGTCCCACCTGACAGGGCATTAAAAGAAGCCAAATTAATGGTAAATACCATTTTTATTTACCATGGTAACAATATGGCATTATTATTGCTTCAGGATTATGGAATTATCATTGCTTAGCTTACTTGATTCAGCGGCCAGGCTCATTCACCTGGCTGTTTTACACATAATGGTTCCATTTCTTTCTGAACTGTTAAAAAAACGGAATCATCCCGGTGTGAATAAAACATCCGTCAAAACAAAAATGTTGCTTATCCAAACAAGCCCAACCAAAATCTATTGGAGACCATGAATGAGTAAATACTACCTTTTCCAGGATACAAAAAAATGCATTGGATGCAGAACCTGTGAAATCCAGTGCAAAACCAACAAAGGACTTCCCAATGGACCCCGCCCATGCCAGATCATCCAGGTGGGTCCCCAGTTAATTAACAGTCTTCCCCGGACATCCTATGTTTTCATGCCCTGTTTTCACTGTGAAAATCCCTGGTGCGTGGCAGCCTGCCCCACAGGGGCCATGCAGAAAAGAAGCAAGGACGGCATTGTCTTCATTGACCCGGATCTGTGTGTGGGATGCAAAACCTGCATATCAGCATGCCCCTGGGGTGCTCCCCAGTGGAATCCGGAAACAGGCAAAGTGGTGAAATGTGATTACTGCAAGGACCGTATAGACATTGGTCTTAAACCGGCCTGTGTCACCACCTGCACCAGCGGATGCCTCAGCTTTGGAAAGGTTGAAGACATGACCCTGATTCGCCGGGAACGACATGCTAAACTGATTGCTTCCCTTGAAAATTCAGTCTCATAACCCCATGAAACCAGGGGAATCTTCAATGGAAAAAGGAGTTCACATGGCTGAAAATGTCTGTCCCGTCCATGGTACCATCGTTTACTTATCCCGAAAACTTGCTTCCGGTGAGCTGACGGAACCCAGAAGCATCAGAATTTCTGAAGAAATTTTAAAACTGCTGGAAGAGATATCCAATGGACATGCCGGTAAGGACCATCTCCAGGCCGTGCATACCCGGGTGGCGGAATTTTTTGAACATTCCGGCAACCCCGAGGGGCTTAAAACCGGCACATATTTAAAAGGTGTCCTGGAAACCCATGGCCCAGTTTTTGAGAGCCACATAGAAACAGGAAACTGCGCCGCCATGGACTGCGTCCGGCTGGCACCCTCCCCCTGTCAGATGGCGTGTCCAGCTGGCATTGATGTCCCCACCTACCTGTCCCTGATAGCAGATGGCAGGGATGCCGAGGCCATTGAGGTTATTCGCCGGGACAACCCCCTGCCATGGGTGTGCGGGCTGGTGTGCACACGGCCCTGTGAAATGATGTGCGTCCGGGCCAGAATCGATACCCCGGTATCCATCAAATTTTTAAAGGCCTTTGCTGCGGAAAGGGCCATGTCCCAGGGGCTTTACATCAATCCTCCACAAAAACCCCTGAACGGTAGAAAAGTCTGCGTGGTGGGTGCAGGCCCGGCAGGCCTCTCCGCCGCCTATTACCTGGCCCTCATGGGATACACCGTCCGGATACTGGAATCACTTCCCGTTCCCGGCGGCATGCTAATGGTGGGTATTCCCAGGTATCGACTGCCCCGGGAAGTCATTGACCGGGAGGTGGCCATGATCCAGGAACTGGGGGTTGAAATCGTTTACAATACGGTTTTTGGAAAAGATATCACCCTTGAATCCCTTAAAAAAGAAGGATTTGGCGCGTTTTTTCTGGCAATCGGTGCCCATAAATCCTACCAGCTGGGCCTGGATGGTGAAGCTCAATACAAAGATAAGGGGGTCATTGACTCCGTGATGTTCCTTAAAAATGTGGCATTGGGACAGCGCAGCGTTCCCGGCAAACGGGTGGTGGTCATCGGTGGTGGCAATGTGGCCATTGACGCGGCCCGCACCAGCCTGAGACTGGGGGCCAAAGAGGTGACCATTGCCTACAGAAGAACCCGGTCTGAAATGCCCGCAGACATAGAGGAAGTGGAACATGCCGAAGAAGAAGGAGTAAAATTTGCCTTTCTCACCATCCCCACGGCCATTGCAGGGGACGGTGAAAGGGTAACTGGGCTTAACTGCCTGCGGGGGGAACTTGTCAAAAAACAAGATAGCGATCGCCTCTATCCCGTCCCCGTTGAGGGAAGTGATTATACACTGGAAACAGATGCGGTGATCAGCGCCATCGGGCAGTTTGTGGACACCGACGGCATGGATGCATTCCAGGATATCCAATGGACCCGCAGGGGAACCATTGAGGTAAGCCGGGCCTCCATGGAGACCGCTCACGGGGGTGTATTTGCAGCAGGGGATGCCGTCACAGGTCCTGCCACAGTGATTGAAGCCATAGGTGGCGGAAAACGAGCAGCCGAAGCCATTGACCGTTACTTCAACGGCATGCCCCAGCCCAGGATACCAAGTGTACCCGTACGCTATCGAAGGGAGGCCCCCCTGGAGATGCCCGCCAGCACCAAAATGGTATTAAAACGACCAGAAATGGCCATGCTCAATATTGATCGACGCAGAACTACCTTCCAACAGGCGGAATTGGGTTACACCGAAAACATGGTCAGAGAAGAGGCAAGACGCTGTCTGCGCTGTGATATCTGCCGTCGGTGCGGCAAATGCGTGGAAATCTGCCGGGATAAAATGGGCATTGATGCCCTTAAATTCGGTTACATGGACTTTGACAGTCCCGGTGAAACAGACTTTCGTAAAACAGCAGAAAACTGCATTGCCTGCGGAGCATGTGTGGCCAATTGTCCAAATGACGCCATCACCATGGAAGATCGAAATGGCGAACGACTTTTAATGCTGTGCGGCACCGTTATCAACCGCCAGAAACTGGTACACTGCCAATCCTGCGGCACCGTTCTGGGACCGGTCAAATACCTGGAATACGTCAGTAAAAAAACCGGAGGAATGAAAACAATTAATCAGAAAACCCGATTATGCAATGCCTGTGCAAGAACGCACACCGCCGGTTTCAATGTGGGCACACACCCTGTGGGCCAGACAAAATAGAATGGATAAATATTCGGTCAACACTCCATTGTTCTGGCCTGCTCACATAGCATTCGTATGCTATACAGTCCCAAACAGGCAAATATGGTACACTGTCCAAAAATTTACAATACTCACCCGAATATTTATTAAAGGGGAATAACATGCAGTTTCGAAAGGGTCAAAAAATAGAAGTTTACCAGCAATCCAGTGACGAGGCATGGGAACCTTACATGTATGACTTCATTGGTTGCCACGGCATCATCACCGATCCGGATACGGCCATCAACGACCCGGATGCATTGATTGAAGTCAGTCTCCAGGGAATGGGGACCCACCGGCTGCCTCAGGATTGTCTCCGGGCATTATAATGCACACATGAAAGGGATTTATAATATATGAAGGTAAAAGATTTACTGGAAAAAGGGAAAAAAACCGTTCATGCCATTGGCCAGGAAGAAACCGTGGCTGCGGCACTTAAACGCATGTCCGGCTACAACATGTCCGCCCTGCTGGTCATGGATGATCAGCGAATTGCCGGTATTTTTACGGAAAGGGACCTGCTGAGATGCCACGTAATTTTTCCAGAAAAACCAATACAGGAAATTCAAATCAAATCCGTCATGACCACCGGCCTCATCGTAGCAGAACCCCTTGATGAAATCAAAGATGCCATGGGCATGATGATCCAGGCAAAAATCCGTCACCTGCCAGTCATAGAAGACGGTGCCATCAAAGGCCTGCTCGGTCTGGAAGATCTGGTGAGATGCCATGTGGGTGCCCTCACCCAGGAACTTCATTATCTTCAGGATTATGTGACGGATCTTCAGGAAGCGGCCAGGGATTAAGGAGGAACAGACCAATGGTTGACATTAGCATCAATGGTGAGGATATATGCGCCGAAAAGGGTGAGACCCTGTTGCAGGTGGCCCTGAAAAACGGCATCAAGATTCCCCACCTCTGCTATCATCCGGCCTTAAAGCCCTCAGGGGCGTGTAAGTTATGCGGGGTTGAAGTCAGATCCCACTCGGGAAAGGGAGTTGTCATGCTGTCCTGTATTCTGAAGGTGAAACCCGGTCTCCAGGTACAGACAAATACCCCCCTTGTAAAAAAAGCCCGAACCAAGGCCTTTAATAAACTGCTCCAAATGGCACCTGATGCCCAGAGAATCCGGGAGATTGCCCATGAGTTCGATGTGGAGGTAACGCCCCCCCCGGATGGGTGTATTCAATGCCGACTGTGTATCCGGGTGTGCAATGATATTGTCAAGGCCAGGGCTTTGAAAATGGTCTCTGATGAATCGGGGAAAAGAGTTGTAGCTGATCCTTCCCTGTGTATCGGCTGTGGTACCTGCGCCAACCTTTGCCCCACACATGTCATCACGGCCACGGACATGGACGCTGTAAAAACCATTGCCATCAAGGGCAAGGTCTTTTGTCAGGTTCCCCTGGAAAGATGTGAAGGATGCGGCAGACGCTATGCCACCACCCGTTTTCTTCACCATGTGGAGGATGTTACCCTTACACATCCCCATGTAAAGGCCCATCACAATTATTGCCCCAACTGCGTTAAAATGCTGTCAGATAAGATCATTACCGAGCGTAGACACCTGCCCGGAAGATCCAAATAGCGGGGTTATTTTTCATGAAAAAATTATTAAAAATGCATCACAAGGAGAAAAGCATGCAAAAAGTTGTTTCACGTTTCATCATCGTTTCCATGTTCGTGTTGTTTGCCACGGCAAACGCATTCGCGGGCATTGAGGCTTCCCTGTCCGCCACCACCTACAATGCCGGGGATACCGTCCAGATAACCGGTACCATTGAGCCGGGAACCGATCTTTATTTGGGCATCGCTGCCAAAGATAGATTTGCCCCCAAGGATACCACCGGTAAAACCGAGGTAAAAAAACTGGCCAGAGAAGCCAAAAAATTCGGCTTCACCACAGACACCAGTATTCCCGTCTTGTACTACATGCTGACCACCAACCCGGAAAAATTCGGAACGGTCATCGCCAAAAAATTCGGTGGTCCATCTTTTTTCACCCAGAAGGGGAAAAGAGGTCTCTACAGCACCACCATGTTTAAGCTTAAAGAATGGTCAGAGCTTGATGAAGCCACCCAGTCCATGCTCGGAGGCATCAGCAATGAAGCCGAGTGGCGATTCAATAAATATGCCCATGAAACCGATTATGGTATCAACACCATCACCAAAGAGAGCACCAAGGTGGGTAAAGTCACCATCTTTGCCAGAAGCGTTCTGTCCGACCATGGGGCATCAGGCAATTACTGGGACAAGGGCACATCCATTCAGCTGGACAAGGCCACAGGAAAATTCACCGCATCCTTTAAAAGCTTCAGGCACACCCCCCCGGATACCGCCTTTGACGTATATGTCAACGGTCAGAATGCCGGCAGTTACACCCTGGCACCCAAGGGTTTCTGGCTTGACAAGGGTGGTCGATACATGAATCCCCTGTGGATCATCCTCGGTGCCATCCTGGTGGGCGCTTATTTTTCCATGATCGGTGCCGCCGGTGGGCTTCTCATGGCCGCCTTCCAGGCCATGGTGGTACAGACTGCAGGTCCCATTGGTATCAATGCCGCCAACGTACTGCGTCCCTCCAACATCGCACTGACCCTGTTTTCTCCCCTGGGTTCCTTTTACCGGTTTGCCGTAAAGGAACGCCGGGTGGCATGGCCCATTGGTCTGTCCTTTGGTGCCGGTATCTTCATAGGTTCCGTGTGGCTGGGTAAATATGCCATTGCCTACCTTCCCATGAGCAGTTACAAGGAATGGCTGGCAATTCTGGTTGTTCTCATGGGCATCAAAACCCTCCAGGAACTGACCCCCAAGGCCATGGAAAAACGTAAAAACATCAAGGCCATGGTTCAAAAATTCAATGCCGCCGTTGCCAAGGCTAAAAAAGAAGGCAGTGCTGCGGAAATGGGCACCATTGAACCCATTGAATCCAGTCTGACCAACTACCGGTTCAAATTCTGGGGAGAAGAGTTTAAAATCAATCCCCTGTTATTTGCCATTCTTGGCCTTGGTATTGGGGTGGTTTCCAGAAGTTTTGGTATCGGTGGTGGATTTCTCCTGGTACCGGCCATGACAAGCCTTGGAGGGCTTCCCATGTATGTGGCAGTTCCCATTGCCCTTGTGGGTACCTGCTTCAGCAGCATCGGTTCCTTTATTGGATACCTGCTCAACGGCTATCTGCCGGATTTATGGCTGGCCATCAGTATCATCATCGGTGGATTTGCAGGAGGTATGCTGGGCAGCCGACTCCAGACTTTCTTTTCTGAAATTCAGCTGAAATGGATACTTGCCATCACCCTGTTCTTCCTGTTCTTCAGATTTTTTAAGATTGAAATCTGGATCTGATTGTGTCACAGTTTTTCATATGAAACATACATGGCGGTAACTACCTGCCATAACGAATCTTGAAACTCTTGCTATTTCAAAATATTAAATGGAGTTTCTTATAAAAGAGCTGCGGGCGGAACCCTATATTAACCGGTTCCGCCCGCAATCAAAACTAAAAACGGCATCACGCCGTCCCCTGCCGGGGCTGGAGTGACTTAAATGGTAAAATCCCCCGGCAGAAGCCCCCAAAAAAAACAGGCAGGGACAATGCCTCCCTGTGTTTTTTAATTTTCCCCTAAAGGACTGTGAATGAACGATGCCCTGGACAACGTGTGGTTCTGGATTGAAGCTGCTATTTTCAAAACAGCCGAACTGCTGGATGCTGTCATCCTTCCCCTGCATTTTCTGGGACCGGAAATAATTATTTTTCTTCTGGTGCTGTCTTGCACCCTCTTTTCCCGTTTTTTAAAACAACACTTCAACACCCGGAGATACACACGGTTAAAGGAAAATTTTGATCACTGGTATCACCTGCGCCAGGAAGCCATGAACCATGAAGAAACACAGAAAGGACACGCAATTGCAAAAAATATCGACCAGGCAGAACTCAACCGAGCCTATTACGACTTTTTTTTTGAATCCCTCTTAAAGAGTCTGATCACCACCTGGCTGCCCCTTTTGTGTACCCTTGCCTATGTAAATCACTCCTTCACCCCCCAGATGCTCGACCTGTACTTTGGCAGAACTGCACTTTTCATGGTCAACGGACATGACCTGCTGCCATGGCGCATTCCTGCCATATTCTGGTTTTTTGTATCTCTTCTTGTTGTTTATGTCCTGTTTCCCACAATAAAATGGCTGGGCCGGAGCCTTGGAAATAAATCCGATACCGTCCCCCCGAAGCAGTAAAAAAAACTAAAAAAGCCGGAAGCAGAAAAGTTCACTGATTCGTTTACCAGAAGAAAAACCAAAGATAAAAATCCAACAACCGTGCTTGATCACAAGATCATCCGGTGCGGGGAGGCTTCAGACCCCTAAAAAACAATATGATCACGCTTCAGGAGAAAGGCATTGAACGGCATCTTCTTACCCATCAGATGGATCAAATACCCACCATATACGAGTCAAAAATCTAAATCTTTTCCGGGGACCCAACAGCCCGACGCATGTCTTCACCCATGGCAGCTGTTTAAAAAATTATGGACCACGCCGATGCATCCATGGGGTTTGCTGATTTTACTGATATGGATACCCGACCCGGCCCATGCCACCCAGATGCACAGTGCATCAGAAGGTATTCTCGTGCATCAGCTGGGGCACCTGTTCTTTCTGGTTTCCATGGGTATTCTTATTGTCACCATCCAGGGCAAGCAACTTCACCGGGAAAAGGGCTGGCGATTGATTCAGTACAGTGCCCTCTTCTTTATCCTGTGGAACATGGATGCCGTCGCGGTTCACATTCTTGATAACCAGACGTCCTTTGTTTCCACAACCCTTTTATCCATGACCCGGATTCACATTGAGGCGGGCAATCACCATGAAGGACTGGCCCGGCTCTACTACCTGCTGCGCCTGGACCATCTATTATGCCTGCCGGCAATGATGCTGCTTTACCGGGGAATTTCCCTCCTTGTAAAAAAGGAACACCTGCCATGATCTTTCCCTATATACCCATTCTGGCCATTGATGTCCTGGGCTCCCTTGGAATGATCCTGTTTGCCGTCCTGTCTCTTTTAAAGACTCATAAACTTAGGGGGCGGGAACCGGACAACGCCATTTTTCTCTATCTCATGTGGATCTGCGCGGGTCTTACCCTTTTTGCCCTGTCACGCTCCTTTGGTCATATTCTCAAACAGGTATTGCTGCTGACATCCCATGCCCATGTATGGTCTGCCATAGGACCCTACAGCGGTACTATTAATACAGTTTCTTTCATGCTGGTAGGACTTATCACCCTTTTTTTCAACCAGAGCTGGAACATCAACGCAAAGATCCTTTCCGGCCGCAGGGCACTTGAAGAAACCCATGCCCAGCTGGTGGCATTGAACCAGACCCTGGAACAAAAGGTGGTGGAACGCACCGAAATGCTCACCACATCAGAACATAAATGCCGGCGTATCTTTGAACAGTCCCTGGACACCATTCTGGTCACGGATGCAAACTGGCGCATCCGGGAAATCAATCCCGCAGGGGTGGCCATGACCGGATACCGGAAAGACACTCTGGTCATGGAAAACATGTCCATGGGTCGCTTGTTTGCCTCCGAAGGGGAATGGCAGCGCATCAGCCAGCTCATCATGGAAAATGAATTCATCCTCAACGAAGAAACATATTTTAAGGGTGCAAAGGGCAATTCCCTTTATGTCATCATCACCGGGGGCATTGATTACGGGGCATTTGGATGTGCAAAGACCTTTCATTTCATCATCAAAAACATCAATGAAAAAAAAGAGATGGAAGAACAGATTGCCCAGGCGGACAAGCTGGCGGCCCTGGGGGAACTCTCCGCAGGGGTGGCCCATGAAATCAACAACCCCCTGGGCATTATTCTGGGCTATACCCAGCTGATGCTCAAGGCCGAAGCAGGCAGTGAAAAACCATCACTTCATCATGAAGATCTTAAAATCATTGAAAAACATGTGAAGAACTGTAAAAAGGTAGTATCGGATATGCTGGCCTTTGCCCGGAAAGATTCCCTGGAGCGGGGCATGATCGACATCAACCGGGTGGTGAACGATGTGGTGGGGTTTATCCATAACCATGCAGATTTCCGAAACACTGACATTGGCCTGGATCTTTTCAAGGAGGGTCCCCTTAATGTCATGGGCAATGAACAGGAATTCCGGCAGGTGGTTATCAACCTGCTCATCAATGCCTGCCATGCCGTGGACAAAAAAGGAAAAATCTTTTTAAGCACCCGGAAAAACCGTTCAGATGAGACAACAATTGTGATACAAGACAATGGAAAAGGCATCAGTCCCCAAAACATCACCCGGATATTTCATCCTTTTTTCACCACCAAACCTGTGGGACAGGGTACAGGCCTGGGGCTTTCGGTGAGTTACGGTATAATCAAAAAACATGGGGGACGCATCCGGGTGAAAAGTGAAGAAAATAAAGGTGCAACCTTTACCATTACCCTGCCATCGGTTTCGGATAAAGGAGTATATAATGGCTGAACATATCCTTGTTGTAGATGATGAAAAAGACATGACCCGTCTGCTCAAGCGAACCCTGGAAATGGAACTGGACTGCCAGGTCACCATGGCCTTTTCCGGAGAAACCGCCGTGAACATCCTTGCCCGGGAACCCTTTGATCTCATGCTGTGTGACATTAAAATGCCGGGCATGGACGGATTTGAACTCTTAAGGCATGCCGGCACCCATTATCCGGATCTGACAGTTCTCATGATCACCGCCTTTAGCAGCATTGATGTGGCCATCAAGGCCATTAAAAGTGGAGCCTATGATTTTGTTTCCAAGCCATTTGAGCAGGATGAAATCATCTTCCGGGTCAAAAAGGCCCTGGAACGGGGTCGACTCATCAAAGAAAACCGGACCTTGCACCGGGAAAAATCAGAGACCTTTGGAAAACTCATCGGCGAAAGCCCAGCCATGCAGGAAGTGTATGGTAAAATTTCCATGGTAGCCCAAAGTGACGTAACCGTTCTTATCACCGGCGAATCCGGCACAGGTAAAGACCTGACAGCCCAGTCCATACACTCCTTGAGTCCCCGGGGAAAAAAGAAATTTGTGGCGGTGAACTGCCCCACAATTCCGGAATCCATCCTGGAAAGTGAACTGTTCGGATATAAAAAAGGGGCCTTTACCAATGCGGCCATGGATAAAACAGGTCTGTTCCAGGAGGCCCACGGCGGCACCATTTTTCTGGATGAAATCGGCGACATTGGCCCAAGCATTCAGACAAAACTGCTGAGGGTCCTCCAGGAAAAAGAGATTAAACCCCTGGGAGAAAACCGCTCCAGAAAGGTAGATGTCCGCATCGTTGCCTCCACCAATCGTAATCTTGCCCGGAAAATAGAAGATGGAGAATTCCGGGAAGATTTCTTCTACCGTCTCAGCGTGTTTACCATCACACTGCCCCCCTTACGGGATCGCATCACAGATATCCCCCCCATTGCCCGTCACCTGGTGGCCAAGCACTGCAAAAAACTCAACAAGCCAGGAAAAGATATAGATCCGGCACTGATGGACCTTTTACTTAAGCAGCAGTGGCCGGGAAATATCCGGGAGCTTGAGAATGTACTGATCCAGGGTATTTTACACAGTGAAAGCGATACCATTTCCCCCGGGGACATGGTGCTGCCAGCCCAGAAAAAAAAACTGCAGACCCATTTACCTGATCCGGAGAACCTTTTTACCCTTCCATACAAAGAGGCCAAAGAAACCCTGCTCCACCAGTTTAATCACAACTACATTGGCAGCCTGCTTTCACTGACCAGCGGGAATGTTACCCAGGCCGCCCGGCAGTGCGGCCTGGAACGTCAGGCCCTTCAGCAGATAATGAAACGATTTGCCATCGTCGCAGATACTTACCGATGCATTTAAATGTTCTTGAAATGACATGCAGCCACATTGCACAGTGGCTGAAAACAAACCATGGCAAGGGAGACTTTCATGCCCGGGCACTAATCCGTGAAGTCATTAAAAAGGGAAATCTGTCATTTCACCTGGCCCGGGAATTTCAAAACTCACCCCGTCTCACGGCCCGGTTGCGTGAACAGATATTTTTTCCATCCATGGATATCATTGATCAACAGCAGGAAACCAACGGTACTTTGAAATTTGTGACCCAATTATCCGATGGTCTTGCCATTGAGTCGGTGGTCATTCCCATGAAGCACTACAACACCCTTTGTGTTTCAACCCAGGCAGGATGTCGCATGGGATGTGTGTTCTGCGAAACGGCAAAACAGGGATTTCACCGAAATCTTTATGCGTACGAAATCACCGGCCAGCTGTTCTCCGCCCGCTTCATCCTGAAAAAAAATATCAAAAATATCGTATTTATGGGTATGGGAGAACCTTTTGACAACCCGGAGGCCCTGTTCAAGGCCATCAGGGTATTCAACGATCCCCGGGGATTTGATATTGCTCTCAGACACATGACGGTTTCCACCTGCGGTGTAATACCAGGAATTAAGGCCCTGGCCCGACAGGACATACCCCAGCTGAACCTTGCAGTTTCCATCAACAGTGCCGATGATCACATCCGCTCCATGCTCATGCCCATCAACAGGCAACACTGCCTGACAGATCTGAAAAAAGCCCTGATGGCGTATCCCCTGATTTCCCGACGAGTGATCTTTATTGAGTACATTCTAATCAAAGACATCAATGACACCAGAAAGGATGCCGAACAACTGGTGGCCTATCTTTCCGGCCTGACAGTGCGGGTCAATCTCATCGCCTACAATCCCGGCCCCCCCGAAGCCACAGAACATCCACAAGGTGAAAAAAGAGAAAAACTGTCTTTAAACTCCGTTGACGATAAGGCACTGCATCAATTTGCCGCAATTCTGGAGGCTGCAGGCCTGTTTGTGGTCAAACGTTGGGCCAAAGGACGCAGCCTCCAGGCAGGATGTGGTCAACTTTCAGGCAAAAATACCAATACCAAAAAATATCGGCATAATTCGCCGGACCAATGAACCTTCAAGGATTCAGAACAGATTGTCTGAAGGGGGGGGAAAACAGGAAAATATCAGGTCAGTACCCGACATGACGATCGCCGATAAAGGGATCGCTTAAAGAGTCGTTCAATTCAGTTTCAGGATAGGGGATGGTATCATTGTGGTCTTCAAACGCCTTCACCGATCCGCAACAGGGGCAGGTCTTCTGATGCCTTAAAAGTATTACACCACATGATTTGCATACATTTTCCATGGTCAAAATCTCCTTTCTTAACGCTTGATGATTCGTTTTTTCTTATATTGACAATTTATAGAAATTATCAGGCTTGGGGAATTATTTTTTTTGCTGAAAAACATCTTGAAACACAGGTTACTTTTTTAAAGACACATGCCCGATGACATTTTCCAGATTCAGCCAGGAAAAAACGATTCATACAGTGAAACTTGTCTACGACACATCAAAGAGGCAAAAAAAGTGTTATAAATATTTGCCTTCAGAAGTAAATCCAAGATAATCTTCCCGATGCCATTTAGAATTAAACAGACATCAGGTTACCCCTGGAATCAGGGATCACAGGAAAAGATGCATCGCAATTATGAGCATATATTATATATACCAAGGCAGATTGTCAAGGCCGTTGGCAAATTTTGTGGTTTGGCACAAAAAAACACGTAGCAGTTTCTTACCCTAAGGGATGGCATATTTGAGTTCTCTGGCCCATCAATTATCACGGATGGGCCAGAGAACCCACAGTTCAAATCTCTGATTTCCAGCCGGGAACAGGGAAATATGCCCATCCCGACCATGAGATCATTTTTAAGGTTTGTGGGGAGGGGGTGTCAGGTCCAAAAATCAATTCTGTCGATGGTTCTGGGAAATACTGTCGATGTACCACGACATGGGATCCAGCAGGGAAAAGCCAAGGTCCTTTATTTTCTTTTTCACCCGGATGACATTATTAGTTAAAAGATAAATAAACACCGCCCGTTGATTGGGGTCCCAATGGCGATTGACCAGCACACTGCCAAAGGAAATCCCCTCTTCGGTGATGGTATCCACAATTTTTTTCAACTGCCCCACCTTTTCCTCCATGAGCACACACAAAAGGGTTCCGGGCTCATTGATCCCCAGTACATTGATAAAAGAACTCAACAGGTCCCGCACGGAAAGGACCCCCAGCAGTTTTTTATTCTCATCAATGACGGGAAATGCCCCCACTTTATATTTTTGAATCAAAAGCAGGGCATCCTGAATGGTATCCATGGGAGAAATGGTTTTGAGGTTTACGATCATGATATCTTTGACCTTCAGATTACCCAAATTTTCCTTTGTCTGGGTATTTCCCGATTCCTTGAGCAGACTGTAGGGAATGGCACTTCTGATATCTCTATCCGTTACAATGGCAATCAGTTTATTTTCACCGTCCACAATGGGTAGATGACGAATCTGTTTTTCCGCCATGAGTTGCTGGGCATCCAATACGGAAGCATCCGCACTGATGGTGATCACCTCTCTTTTCATGTGATTGCTGACAAACATATTTTCCCTCCGGTTTTTTTATAAATCAAGAAGAATTTTTATATGATTTCCGGCAAGCTCCGGCAATCTTTGCAGAGAATATCCCCCCTCCAGGATGGATATCACCCGACCGTTGCAATGGCGTTCCCCCAGATCCATGATGGTCTGCATGATCCATGAAAAACAATTTGTGGTCACTTTAATGTCAGACATTTCATCATCTATATGGGCATCAAATCCCGTGGAAACCAGAATCACTTCTGGCTCAAATTGATTCATAGCAGGTATAAGATCACCCTGAATCAACATATAGTAGGTGTCATCTCCCTGTCCGGGAAGTACCAAAGAATTTTTAGTAAACCCATGTCCCCCAAGGGTGCCCACTTCAAAATCCCTTCCAGTGCCGGGGTAGGCAAAGGAGGGATGCTCGTGGATGGAATAATAAAACACCGACGGATCCCGTTCAAAAATATGCTGGGTCCCATTACCGTGGTGGACATCAATATCAATGATGGCCACTTTTTTAATTTTCCATTTTTCCTGTAGATATCGAGCTGTTATGGCAATATTGTTAAAATAACAAAAGCCCATGGCCTTATCTCGTTCGGCATGGTGACCAGGAGGACGAACGGCACAGAATGCATTGTCAATCTTACCCTTCATCATCAGATCAATGGTGTCAAGGATGCCACCCACGGCCAGAAAGGCAGACTCATAAGAATCCATGGAAATACAGTTATCCGGATCATCAAAGGTGTTGTGCCCGGAAAGGCAGATCTCTTCAAACCGCCGGATATAATCAAAATCATGGACGGCTTCAATCCAGTTTATATCCGCCCTGGAGGCGGGAATCATGGTAAGATACTCCAGTAGCCCCTGGGCTTTAATACCCTCGTACACAGCCAAAAGTCGATCGGCAACCTCTGGATGATAGGGGCCTGTATCATGGAGCATGTATCTATTATCATGCAAATAACCGGTTTTTTTCATATAAAAGTTCCCCATCCGGACAAACCGGAACTCATTATTGTTTCAAATAATTTTTCTGCATTCCGGGGTGTTTCCGGATGGGTGACCGGGCTGAGCGGCTCGTGTCATTCCAAATGGATATGGAACGCAGCGACGGGGTGATCCCATGAACTTCATTCATTTTTTTCTGGTGTATTTCTTGAATACACTACTCTTCACATATTTTTATATTGTGTCAAGAGAATAATAAAAAAGAAAGAAAAAACGGCAACCTTCATCTTCCCTGCTTGCACTTGCTGGAACATTTGCCCCATTTTGCAGTACATATTTTCCCAAGAGTCTAATCAATAATTCGGACAGTTTTTGTAAGTACTTATTTTTATTAAATCCGATATATTGACCGTAAAAATATCGAATTTGACAATCTCAGTGGGCTATGGTTTTGAATAACCAGAGATCTGAAAACTGTCCGAACCATTGGTTTATTGATGGCTATTTTTTTATCGGGTACCATGCTTTTGTCACCAATATGTGCTAAAAACTAAATGAATCATAGACGGCGTCAGCCACAACGAAAAATGAAATCCATTTGATTCCAGCACTTTGGTGAGACCTTCAGTAAATTCTCAATAACTCGGGGTGGGAAAGCCTGTCTACCCTTTAAATGCGGGTACCGTTCAAAAGGATTTCCTGGATGCTCGGATTTATTGGGAAATTACGACTTTCATATAAAAAAAGGAGGACACGTATGAACATAATCATAACAGGGGCTTCTGGTTTTGTGGGCACCCACCTCACCGACACATTGCTTGCCGGAGGTCATACCATAACGGGCATCGGCACATCCCGGACACATCCCCGGATCACCACAGACCGCTTTAAATGGATATCTGCCGACAGCACCAGGCCCGGCCCGTGGCAGGATGCAGTGCCAGATGCCGATGTTATCATCAATCTTACCGGTAAAAACATCTTCGGCTACTGGACAAAGCACTATAAATCCCAGATTTACCAAAGCCGGATTTTAACCACAAAACACATTGTTGATGCACTGCCCAAAGACAATCACACCTTGTTGTTAAATACCTCGGCCATTGGATATTATGGAGACGGGGGGGAGGCATGGTTGACAGAGGACGGGCAACCGGGAAATGATTTTCTGGCATCGGTGTGCCTGGATTGGGAAAAAGAGGCCATGAAGGCAGAGGCAACCGGAAGCCGGGTGATCCGTATGCGCTTTGGTGTGGTGCTGGGCAAAAACGGAGGAGCCCTTGATAAGATGCTTCCATCCTTTAAATACTTTGCCGGAGGCCCCCTTGGCAGTGGACTTCACTGGTTTCCCTGGATTCATATGGATGACCTTGTGGGGGCCATCCTCTTTCTCATGGATAGCCCGAATCTTTCCGGCCCCTTTAATTTCTGTGCACCGGAGGCGGTGAGGCAAAAAACCTTTGCACAAACACTTGGCAGTGTTTTAAACCGACCAAGCATCATGCCAGCCCCGGCATTTATGATGAAACTTTTACTGGGAGAAATGAGCGATACTCTCATGAGCAGTCAAAAGGGCGTTCCCCAGGCCCTTATCCGGGCGGGATTTCAATTTAAATTTCCTTGCCTCAACTGCGCGTTACAGGAAATTCTGACATAAACCCATTGGGGCGCCCTGTGGTTACGGGTTACGGGGTCAGGCAAGCGACATGAAATAGAAATAAATTTTTTTCTCAATCGAAAACACTCAGTTTTTTGCAGATATTTTTTCGATGAAAATGCACCATGGCATCTGAAAATTGACTACCACCCGGATAACGGTTATAAAAAGGATACTGTGGAATGGCAAGTCCCTGGACAGAAACCATTAAAAGCACAACGACTCCACGGGATGATCATGGCAGCGATTTCATAAAATGGCCATGTCAGCAGACTGACACGGGCTTTATGAAAAATCAGCAACGACTATCAAATGTATATAATCGAGGAAAAAATATGATGGATAAAACAATGGAAGAGGCAGAACAGATCGGTGTCATCGGGGCCGGAAGCTGGGGCACGGCCCTTGCCAACCTTCTGGCCGTCAAGGGATATAAAGTTGATCTGTGGGCCTATGAAGAAGAAGTGGTACAAGACATTATCTCCCACCGGGAAAACAAAATGTTTCTCCCAGACATTGCCCTCTCACCCAACCTGCTGCCCTCCAATGACCTTAAAAAGGTGGTAAGAAACAACAAAATTCTGCTGGTGGTAGTGCCCTCCCACACCATGCGGGATATGGGTACCCGAATGGCGCCTTACATTGACAAAGACACCATCGTTATTACGGCATCCAAAGGAATTGAAGACGGCACATATCTGACCATGTACGGGGTTTTAAAAGAAGTGCTTCCCAGTCTGAACCCGGATAATATTGTGGTATTGTCCGGACCGAGCTTTGCACGGGAGGTGGCCATGAAGGTTCCCACCGCCATCAGTGTGGGGGCAAAAAACAATGCCGTGGCCACCCGGATTCAGCATATTTTTGCCACGGATTATTTCAGAATTTATGTCAATGAGGATCCCATAGGGCTTGAACTGGGGGGGGCTGTGAAAAACGTCATTGCCATTGCAGCAGGATTTGTGGATGGCATGGGACTGGGCCTGAACAGCCGGGCGGCCCTGATTACCCGGGGCCTTGCTGAAATCAGACGACTTGGCATGCACATGGGGGCCAATCCCCACACCTTTTCCGGACTTTCCGGGGTTGGGGACCTGATTCTCACCTGCACCGGGGATCTGAGCCGAAACTACACTGTGGGCAAACAGCTGGGCCAGGGCATTAGCCTTGCAGACATCCAGAACAAACGGCGCAGTGTGGCAGAGGGGGTAAGAAATACAAAATCCATATACCACCTGGCAAAAAAACTAGGCATTGAACTGCCCATCATCAATGAAGTCTATCGGGCACTGTATGAAAACAGCACCCCAAAAAATGCCATCACCCGTTTAATGACAAGGCCCCTGGGCCATGAAACCAGTGAAATTGACAGATATGTGTCCGACAACGAATCTGATCAGACCTGCTGAGTACGAGTATGGGGCTTGGTCACAATATCGGCCACCCTGCAAGTGGGATCAGGGAATTTTGATAGTTCGTTTTTCAGGGTTCCTGTGTTCTCTGTAATAGATGGCCACATGGCCGATGAGTCCGGCAAGATGCGCATCTGTGCGCCGGGCAATCTCCTCGGCCAGTGCCGTCTTTGTGCTTTTTTCTTTATTATCAACAAACTTTACCTTGATCAGTTCCGCCGCTTCCAGTCCCTCGTTGACTTCACTGACAAGGGCATCGGTGAGGCCCTTTTGTCCCACAAATGCAGCAGGGTTAAGGCCATGGGCAAGTCCCCTTAAATATTTCCGCTGTGATCCTTTTAACGCTTTCAATTTATATTTCCTTTTTTGTAAATATTGGTAGTATTGCAAATATCATCATCCCGGCCCCAACCAGCGAGCAGTCCTGCCGGACATAACAAATATAGGGTTGTAAACGCGGAGCCAAATGGTATTACCGCCGCCCCCCCGACGGGCAATGGGCCCGGACCGGAACTGTAGACAGCTCGATTGTCCGGTTCCTATTGCCCATCGGGGGGGCGGCTCTGCTGAGGTTGCCTTGGAGGCTGCCTTTTCATATAACATACATGGCTGCTACCACCAGCCACAACGAAAAATGAAAATCTAATAATTACAGCCCCTTAAACTGAGCTTCATATAAAAAACATACAAGGCCGTAACCCCTAATAGGTCTTGGGTTTTGAAAATCCCAGACCCAAAACATTAAAAGTATTTTCCGTGATCATAAAGGCATGGGGGTCAATTTGAAGCACGGCCTCTTCAAGGCGTTTGAGCTGATAATTATGAACCACCGTTAAAATCACTTTCTTCTCCCTGCCGGAATAGGCTCCCGAACCGTTGAGAAAGGTCGCCCCCCGGTTCATTTTTTGCTTGATGGTATCGGCAATCTCGTTATGAAAGTCTGAAATAATCACAATCATCTTTCGCTGGTTGAACATGGTCAACACATAATCCAGTACCTGGGAGGATACATAGCTCAAGGCAATGGAGTACAGCACAAGATCCGTATCCAACATGGTAAAACTGAAGGCAAACAGCACCATGTTAAAGGCAAACAGAAAATTACCAATGCGGATGCCATACTTTTGATTGAGCATGATACTGACAATATCAAGCCCCCCCATGGAACCCAGTGAATGCAGGCTCATTCCCCCACCGATTCCCATGATGGTTCCCCCGGCCAGAATGGCCAGAAACGGATCCTTTATGGCGATTTGAAAGGAAATAAGTTCCAGGGAAAAAGAAAAGGCAACCATGCCATAAAGGCTGTAAAAGAAAAACCGTCGACTGATCTTTACCCACCCGAAAAGGAACAGGGGAATATTAATGATCAGGTACCAGATACCGGTGGAAAGCAGATGGGTCACATAGTAAAACAGCAGGCACAACCCGGACAACCCCCCGGTGACAAATCCATGGGGAATAATGATGGAATTAAAGCCAATGGCGACAATAATGGAACCGGTTGTCAGCAGAAACAGATTCCAGAACACAGAGGACAGCAATTGTTTTTTTTCAATGGTCATGGGATGATTTCCAGTTAATAGATAGCCCCAAACGGGCATGGAAGTACATGAAATATCATTTCCCGAAAACATGAAATGTTCCCAGAGAAGAACCGCAGCGTTTACACCCATTTAACCCTTGAGTCAAGACTTTTTAATTATGGCATCAACAGATGCGGGGCAACTGCTCTCCTGCCAGCATATCCACCATGCGGGAACCACCAATGGCCGTTTCCAGAAACACCCTGCCCGGATCTTCTTTGGTCACCTCTCCGATTATGGCAGCATCCCTGCCAAAGACATTATGCCGCATGGCAGCGAGCACCACATCGGTATCTTCAGGTGCAACAATGGCAAGCAGTTTTCCCTCGTTGGCGATGTACAGGGGATCAAACCCCAGCAGCTCACACATGCCGCGGACAGCATCTTTCACGGGAATGTCCTGCTCTTTCATGCGAATCCCTACCCCGGACTGCCCCGCAATCTCGTTTAAGGTGGTACCAAGCCCCCCCCGGGTGGGGTCCCGTAGCACATGCGCTCCGGAAGCGGCTGTCAGAATCTGTCTGACCATGTGATTTAAGGGAGCACTGTCACTTTGAATGGCAGAATCAAAGCCCAGGCCCTCCCGAGCACTTAACACAGTGATGCCATGATCGGCAATGGTGCCGCTTATAATCACCCTGTCTCCGGGGCGGGCATTGCTGCCGGAAATATTCACCCCGGAATAAAGAAGACCACAGCCGGAGGTATTGATAAAAATTTTATCCACCTTGCCCCGGGGGACCACCTTGGTATCCCCTGTGACCACCTGAATCCCGGCGTTACTTGCCGCCCGGGCCATGGATTCCAGAATGGTGGTTAAGGATGCTGCAGAAAAACCTTCTTCCAGGATCAACCCCACACTGACATATTTCGGGTCTGCCCCGCACATGGCCACATCATTTACCGTACCGTTGATGGCCAGATCTCCGATATTACCACCGGGAAAGAAAATGGGGTCCACCACATAGGAATCCGTGGAAAATGCCATCTTTACGCCATTGAAATCAAGGACAGCACCATCATCCAGCCGGGCCAGAATCGGATTATTAAAGGTGGGAAGAATCATGTTGGAAATCATGTCATGGGAAATTTTGCCCCCACTGCCATGGTCCAGTAATACCGTATCATTGCCCATAGTGTGTGTATATCCTTTGTCTGATGTTGTGATCAAGCCCGTTATTGATACTTGAGGCTCCAGTCTTTTATAGACAACCGACAAGAAAACCCCTGAGTCTTTAGCTTAGAGGATGAATTGCCGGACTCTCTAACCCTAAAACAAGCGTGTTCATTAAAGTTCGATCGTATATAGATTCGATAATTGCAATGAATTACTTTTGAAACATAATTGGAAAAAAGCCAGAAAAAAAGGACGCGACTCCTCCTTAAAAATATTTGCGTTACAAATTTTAAGAATGCACACCTGGAACCGTCCTTTTGTTATGATGATTTTATGACTCACCACTCCAACCCATTTGAAGTGGCTGTCCGTTTATCTGATTATAACGGATTTGGGGGGCTGATGCCGGGAGCAGTAAAATAGGCTGGAAAGATCTATCTTTTGTGATAAAGTTGAATCGCCAAAGACAACTTTTAACAAAAGGATTTATGATGACTCCAGCTTCAGATACCACCCCCCGTATGAATCGAACTATTTGTATGCACTTTTGTCAAGCACAATATTACATCCTTATCCAACATTCCATGCAATTCCGGATGATAGTAGACTTGGCAATCAAGGATAACCCCGAGCTTTTCCCGGCTAAAATCACTTCTGGGTACCAAATAAGTGCCTCTGAAAAAGACCTTCAAAAGGCATACCGTGTTTTTAAGAATGAAGCGGCATGCGTTAATCCAGAATATCGGCCAGATACAGTCAATACTGATGGGTGGCTACCCACGCAAAATGCCTGGAAAAAGTTATTTCCAGGAATAGCCGTGATATTATGCTTTCTACACATTTTCATTGGCATCCGTGATCGCTCACGCAAAAAACACAAGGAGCATTTTCTGGATATGGCTACCAGGTTATGGGATTGCTTCAAGGCAGAGTCCAAAGGGGCATTCTCACAGCGAGTGCGGAGGCTTTTCGAAAGGTGTCAAAATACAAAAAATGACATTCCAGAGGTTATTTCTGATAAAATCAAGAAGCTTAGGGAAAATCTGCCACAGTTTTCCCAAGCCTATGATTTTCCTGGCGCACATCGAACGAGTAACATGATTGACAGGTTGATGCAGCGTATGGACCGACATTTATTCAGCACACAGTATTTTCATGGTACTATAGAATCTGCCAATCTCAGCATACGTGCCTGGGCACTTATTCAAAACTTCGCGCCACTTAATCCATGGACGGTTAAGCAAAAAGGCCATATCAGTCCGTTTCAAAAACTTAACGGATTTCACTACCATGAAAACTGGCTCCAAAACCTTTTAATTTCAGCTTCATTGGGAGGTTTGAGAGCAGGTCCCCCAAATCCGTTATAATCAGAATATCTTTTTTCCAGGGGCCTGTCCACACCCCTGTTTTTATGATGTGTATGCTTGCCTTGGGTCATTGGGTGTTGTTGGAAAAGCTCTTCGTAATCGTCCCTGTTCAACCAGAGGATTAAGATGGCCTTGGCGTAGATAACTTTCAGATCTGCCAAGTAAAACAGCAAGTACCTTAAGTCCAAGGAAACGCCCATTACAAAGGCCGCAAATCAAGTCCGCCATCTCCTGTTTATTAATTTTACGAGAGACTTGTGCCGGTTTTGCAATATTTTCAAGCCGTTCTCTCAATTCTGTCTTTAATCCATCCAATGTATGAATAATGGGGAAATCCAAACCATCATACTCCAAACCTTCGGAGTTCTCTGTCAAACCATCAGAGCTTTTGGGCAAACCATCGGAGCTCCCCGTCAAACCATCGGAGCTCAAGTCCGATGGTTTCAATTTCTCAAGGGTGGTTTCACCGATAAACACTTCATCCGGGGTTGGCAGCTCTACTCCTGGAATATGGTAAACAGTCCCTCTCCCGTGCCCGCTGGACTCCAGGAAACCGGTCTTAACAAGCTTCTGCAGCGCCAATGTAAGATCATGGGGATGCTCGGTGGAAATTTCCAATAAACGGGGATGAGAAATCACACCTTCAATGGCCGCAGTGGCAAGGATGAGGCGCTCCTGGTGATTGAGAGTATTAAAACGATTCTCATTAAATCGGTTTTTAAGCGTATCCATCACATCTGATGGTAACAGGTCAAGCATCCGAAGTTCCAACAAGGTCTGTTCAGGTTCATCTTTTTCATACAGGGCGGGTGGGCGCCAGTCTTGACTTCCCCAACCACTGTATATTTTGGGCACTCCGGAGCCTGCACGTTCACCAAGGCCAATCATTAAAAACATCTGGTGAATTAATTTATTACGACAGTCGCTTTCACCACCATGAATCGCCTGTAACACCGGTATGCGCATATTGCCTGGGTTTCTGAAGCCGAACATATCCGGACGTTTAACCACCAACACAGACACCCTGCCACTGTAATCCGCATGAACCAAGGCATTCACCAGGGCTTCACGAATGGCCACATGGACAGGCGTGTCCTCCAGGCGTTGTCCATCCTTAAGCGTAAAAGGCACCTTCAAGTCAGTGATCAGTTTCCGATAAACCCGCCGGTAGAAATCAAAAATATTCCCTGACCAGGTTCCATCTGGAATCAGTCGGTCAACCCAACGTAGTTCTGCCCTGGCTTCAGGTCGCTCCTGATAATCAACAAAATAATGAGGAAGGCCGTCCTGGATGGCATCCCAGTGGCCAAACATTAAAAGTCCTGCTATACTCAGCCCTTCCTCCCCACTCTGCCGATCCTTCCGCCACCCCTTTAGGCGTTGCAAAAATTCCTTATCCATTAACTCCAACCATGGATGACCCGGCTTGGCATCCCGCAGCATCTGACGAAAGACCAGCAAGCTTTCCTTATCAATATCACTCATGTCAAAACCAGTTAATATTCGGGCATCACGTTCATCTTCCAGCTGTTCTGCCAGCATTCGCTTAACGGTTTCATCATCACAAGGGCGGTCACCTTCTTGCAGACGACGATAGGTATTTCCCTTTAATGGATTTCCGTTCAGGAAGACCGGTTTCTGTTTTCGGTGGGCTGCCGGGACTTCCACCTGGATAAGTGTTTTTCCTTCAAGGGTAATGGTTGAGATATGCTGATCGGTCAATAGATTAACACTGACCTTTTGTGGGTTATTGATAGTATTGAAAAGGTCTGTGATGATGCGCTGGGGGTCGATTATACCCTGTAGTGAAAAACGACCCAGTTTTTCTCTTATCCCAAGGAGAATGATCCCGCCATGGGTGTTGGCAAAAGCACTGTATGTGGGCCAAAATTCCTTGGGTAACTGACCTCTTCCATCTCTACCGGCGGCAAGTTTACACTCCAAGTTAACGGTTTCTGATAGCGTTTCTATATCTTCCAGGGAGCGAATTTTTATCATACTGTGTCCTTCATTGCTTGTGCATTGAAGAGAGTGATTTCTCCAATTCCTCATCAAGTTCGTCCTGGAACAACTCTTTTGTGCCATCAATCACTAAAAAGCCAATGGTGGCATACCCTGCATCCACCCCAAAGTTAAACATTTGTAAATATTCGGCTTTCTCATATAGATATTTGGACAGTGCCCCATATTCACCTGTTTGGGGTTGCGTAGCATACAAATCCTATGGGAGCAGGCCAAAGCAGGTAAAGATAGGATGCTGACCGAATATTTACAATATGTTGTCTGGATTCTCCTATGGAAATACATAATTGAATAATAAAAGATCCATAGCTGTCAATTTTAGCTTTAACGGTATCTATAAAATGCAGCACAGGCCCCTTCGCTGGAGACCATGCAGGGACCCACCGGATGCATGGGGGTACATCGTTTTTTATAAAGCTGGCATTGTTCAGGGCTTTTAAGTCCCATTAATATCTCTCCACAGGCACATCCGGCGGGCTCCGGGGTATCATGAATGTCTATATCAAATTTTCCCAGGGCATTAAACCTGGAAAAGTAAGGCTTCAGCACCTGTCCGCTTTCCGGAATCAGACCAATCCCCCGCCACACGGCATCGGCGGTTTCAAACACCTGGGCCATCATGGCCAGGGCCTTGGGATTGCCCCTGTCTGACACGGCCCGGGGATAGGCATTTTCCAGGGCCGGCACCTCGGAGTCATTCTGTTTTACCAGCATGAGAACGGCCTTTAGAATATCCACCGGTTCAAATCCGGCTATCACCGAGGGTATTTGATATTGATCAAACACCGGCCCATAGGCCTGGGTACCAGTGATAACGGACACATGACCGGGAAGGAGAAATCCGTCAATGTCCACCCCGGGGGTTTCCATAAGCGCACCCAGGGCCGGGGGGGTGAGTTTGTGGGCACAATGGATGGAAAAATTGGTAATCCCCTGTTGCTCTGCCGCCAGAATGGAAGCCGCCACCGTGGGGGTGGTGGTTTCAAACCCCACCGCACAGAACACCACCTGGCACTGGGGATTTTCCGCCGCCAGTTTCACCGCATCAAAGGCAGAATAAACCACCCGGATATCCCGTCCCAAGGCCTTTTGCTGCTGCAATGATGAATGGGTGCCAGGTACCCGCATAAGATCTCCAAAGGTGGTTAAAATCACCCCTTTTTCCATGGAAAGTGCCACAAAGGTGTCAATGTCCTTCTGGGAAGTTACGCAAACGGGGCACCCTGGCCCGGACAAAAGGGTTATGGTATCGGGTAGTACACTGGGGATACCATGGCGGAAGATGGCCATGGTATGGGTACCACACACCTCCATAAGGCGCAGTTTTTTTCCATGGATACGCCCAATGGCATCAATGAGCTGCCGGGCAAGGTCACCATCTCTATATTCCTGAACATATTTAAGAACCATATGAAATGCTCCATCCGGGGTTGATCGTATCTGCCTTTTCCGAAAAACCGGGGTGCAGAAAATGTTTATTCATTTTTGCTGGATCAGGCTGCCTGCAACCATCGCCTGTCCCAGGCTGATGCCTCCGTCACCTGCAGGCACTTTTGCATGGGTATAAACCCTCATGCCATGATGTTCAAGGTGTTTTAAAATCCCCGACAAAATGATGCTGTTGTTAAAAACCCCACCGGAGAGCACCACCTGATCAATACCTGTTTCATCCCTCACCCCCAGGGCCGCACGGGTAAATCCCTGCACAATGGTTTCATGGAATCGGGTGCCAATCTCCCCAGGGGGAACTCCTTTCTGGACATCTTCAACCATTTCCACCATGGCAGGACTGGTGTCCATCTCCATCAGGGGGTTACCTTCTGCATCATGGATTTCCTGAAAACCTATTGCATAGGCCCGCTGTCCACTTCCCTGGCTCACCGCCTGAAGATCCATGGCTGCCTGTCCTTCAAATGTCATGGTGTCCCGGATACCGCAAAGGCTGGCAACGGCATCAAAGAAGCGACCACAGCTCGATGTCAGGGGACAGTTCACCCCCCGTTTCATCATTGTGATCACAAATCGAAGGCGATCTTGTCCCACCCGGTGTATCAGGGGAAGATCCAGATTCACAAAATCATCCCCCCACACCTGCCACAGATAAGCCGCTGCCATGCGCCAGGGTTCCCGCACGGCGGCATCCCCTCCGGGCATGGGAGTATATTTAAGATGGGCGTAACGTTTAAAATCCGTCAGGGTACAGGTGAGCACCTCCCCGCCCCATATGGTCCCATCGGTGCCAAGGCCCGTACCGTCAAGGGTAATGGCAATCACCGGGTCCGTCACATTGTTTTCCGCCATGCAGGAAACCGCATGGGCATGGTGGTGCTGCACCGCCACGGTTGTCACGTTTTTTTGTGCCAATGCCCAGGAGGTACTCAGGTACCCCAAATGAAGATCATGGGCAATAATACCCGGGCGGATATCCAGAATTCGCTGGAGATGTTCTACGGTGGAACGATAAAATTTGAACACCTTTTCATTATCAAGATCCCCGATGTGCTGGCTTAAGAAGGCCTTGTTTTCCCGGGTGAGACACACGGTACTCTTTAAACCGCCCCCGCAGGCAAGTACCTGGGGAAGATCATTTTTCAAAAATACCGGCAGGGGAGCATACCCCCGGGAACGCCTGAAAAAACGGGGAATTTTCTCCTGTACCTGCAAAATGGAATCATCTGCCCGGAAATAAATATCCCTGTTGTGAAAGAGGAAATAATCGACCATGTGAGAAAAGGCGTCAAAGGCCTTGTCATTGTCTATGGAAAGGGGTTCTCCACTGGGATTACCACTGGTCATGACAAGCACAGGAGGGCCTTGTTCCAACAGCAGATAGTGAAGCGGGGTATAGGGCAGCATGATGCCAAGCAGGGGATTACCCGGGGCAATGGATTCACTGAGAAAGGTCTGATCTTCCGCATCTTGAAGGGCCTGGGTACGGGACAGTGATTCATCATCTTGCTTCCGGGGAAAAGATCGCTTTTTTAAAAGCACAATGGGGCGGTGGCGGGATATTAAAAGGGTTTCTTCCCCGGGGTTTATATGCACATACCGGGCGGCATGCAAAACAGTCCGAACCATGAGGGCAAAGGGCTTATCCGGCCTTTGTTTGGCCAATCTCAGGCGGGTCACAGCATCATGACAGGTGGCATCCGCAGCCAGATGAAATCCCCCCAGCCCCTTTACGGCAACAATGCATCCTTTTTTTAACATCAACGCCGCTTTTGCCAGGGCATCTCCGGGGCCACTATCCACACAGTTTTTCCGGGAATCCACCAAAAATACCCGGGGACCGCACACCGGACAGGCATTGGGCTGGGCATGAAACCGCCTGTCCATGGGATCATCATACTCCTTTTGACACTCCGGACAAAGGGGGAAACCGGCCATGGCGGTTTTAGCACGATCGTAGGGGATATCCCTTATGATGGTATACCGGGGACCGCAATGGGTACAGTTGATAAAGGGATAGGAGAAACGTCGGTTAGCGGGATCATGCATTTCCTCCAGACAATGGGTACAGATGGATACATCCGCAGATATCAGTGCCCGACGCTGCCCTGCTTCATTGCTTATACAGATGGTAAAATCATCAAACCCCTGAACTGGAACCACCCTGGACTGCACGGATATAATGCTGGAAAGGGGGGGAGATTTCTCACCGATATTCCGGATAAAGGCAGTTATTTTTTCTTCCGGCCCCTCCACCAGCAAAGTAACCCCCTGGCCGGTGTTGGACACCTGGCCATTCAAACCATAATGACGGGCCAGCTGATATAGAAATGGACGAAAGCCTACCCCCTGTACCACCCCGGTGATATCAATATGTCTGGCTGAAATCCTGGTGTTGATGTCCATGCCGGAACGTCAAACCGTTTTATCATAAAAAGCATCTGCCGCGTCCAGCATGTTGCGCATGTCCACAAGGGCCTGCTTTGCAATTTCTTCATCCACCTTACTGATGGCAAAACCGGCGTGAATAATAACGTAATCCCCGATGTTGACATCCTCAAGGAGCATAAGACTGGCCTCCCGTCGGACCCCATCCACGTCTACGGTTGCCAGTAAATCTTTTATTTCAACAATTTTTGAAGGAACTGCAAGGCACATATTTTCATCCACCTCCAAGTGGCCGGAGTGAGAACCAGGCCCCATATCAGAACAGGAAAAATGTCTGCACGATAAAGGACATACACCCGTGCATACTACAGTTACAGTCCACATGAGTCAACAATGAAGTGCAGGGGTAATCAGAACATCGATTCATGATCATTGGTGGATCAGCGGGATCAGGGCCGGGATACTGGTGTTTTCTACACTTTTGCATTGACAGACAAGATAATACATAATAAAAGATACCAATATAACAATGATACATCAACACTTAATCATAAAAGGGAAAAAATGATTATCATTGATCCCCACCTTGGCCTTGCATACGTAAAGCACACAGGTCCTATCTGTGCAGAAGAATTCGTGGATATGGTTGTCAATATTGCATCCCATCCCTATTATGCTCCCGGGATTCGAGTTCTAATTGATTACCAGGATGCTGATTTCAACGGCACCCATCCTCGGGATATTAAAGTAATCTGCGAGTATCTTATGCTTCAGCGCAAAAATCTTTACCACCGCGCAGCCATTGTGTTAAACCCTGCCGATGGACTCATTGTAAAAAAACTTTGGCAAACCGATGCCAGCCCCCTTGCCCATGAGCAAAGGGCTTTTTACTCAATGTTCCAGGGAGAATCATGGCTTTTCAACGATGCCTGTGAAGCATCAAAGAAAAAATATCAGCAGGTAAGGCAGCATTCTGAAAAAATAAAAAAAGAATGCTTCCATCATCTTATCTCCCGGGAAGGAACTATTTTAACATCCACGGTCACAGCCCCCCTGGACGGATGCAACCTTCCGGGAAAAAACATAGCAGACATTCTTCACAGCAGCTATCTATACCCCTTCATGTGCATGCTGAGAATGGTTTTAAAAACCCAGAAACAGGCCTGGATAAATGTGCGCATAAGACAACATGACTATGCCAATCATATCAGCCCTGCAGAACGGCACAGGGCAATGATTACAGTATATGCAATTTCAGACATGGGAGACTATGAAGTGGAACGACTGAAATGGCCTGGAAACACCACGCCCCCCCCTTTTTTTCCTCCCCAGATCACCATGGACCTGCATGGCTCTGCCCAGTGGAAACCTAACGGAGAGAAATCTCTGGAAGGGGTCTGAGTTTTTTATTTTTATCAAGGCACACCAGATGAATTTCTCCCGTGACCGCAGGCTTCTCCCCGCCGGGCCGCCACACCTCCTGATGCCAGATGACCCGGTAAAGGCTTTCTTTGTCCCAACGGGTTCGAATATCCAGACTGTCGCCAAATATAGCACCCTCATGGAAGCATAAATCCGCCCGGTAAACAGCAAACCCCACACCCTCCTCATGCCAGAGCCGGGATAGTTCCCCGATACCGATGACATCTTCCCTGGCCCTTTCAAAATATTTAAGATAATTAGCATGATACACCACGCCTGAATGATCGGTGTCCTCATAATAAACTTGAACGCCGAAATGATGAACCGGTGATGACATAGGATTTCCCTTAAATACTATTTTTTTTAACAATACCATAAGTCTGGGTAAGCCCAATATTTACAAGCCTGACCCCACCCAAAAATGACCAATGCAGGACCCACACCCAAAAATAAAGAGCCTAACACGCCGTAACTGGAATGTAAATAATGACAGCATGGGCTTTTTCTGTTATAACCGCCCTGCTTGAATGGATGAATCGCTCCTGGTGCCTGTGCCTGTCCCCCAGTAAAACAGCCCACAGTGTAACCAGGGCCAAACGTACCACCTGAACCCCCGGCTCGAATATTCCAGGCCAAGAATGACATGATCAAGCCCCAAGCATCCAAGGGAAAAAGCGCATGAAAAAATCAAAACAACACAGACTCAAGACAAAAGCCATAAGCAAAACTCCTCTGACCCCGGTGGTGGCCAATAAAGATGGGGAAATTTTTGAACTTGAAGGATTTGGTGCCGCCGCCATGGCCGGTGATCAACCGGTGCTGCTCACCCAGGGTGAAACAGTGGAAATACCCCATGGCAGTGAACTTATGATGCTGCCGGACCGGTTTCCCATTGTATTTAACTTTGACCGTTTCTGCTTTGAAACCCTTAAAACCAACCCCTACAACCCCGGAGAACCCATCCATGCCGTTTCAGTATTCAATTCACCAGGGTATGTTAACAGGTATGTTGCCGCCTATGAAAGTGCCGTTGAAGGTGCACTTCTGCCCCTTTTCTCCTATGGGGCCACGGGCTGGGGCAAGGGTGGCTTCCGGTCTTCGGCCATGTGCATAGACAGGGAACGACGTCAGGATTTACGTCTCATGCCCCGTAAAGGCATTGTGGCCGGAGTCAAGGCCATGCAGAAAAAATATCCTGACAACCGCCTCATGCGGCATCTGGAAAAATGCGCCCTGCTCTATGGTTGCCCGGCGGCAAAAAACTTTTTTCTGGGTCGGTTTGAAGCGCCCCTTCCCACCTCCCAGGTCTGCAACGCCAACTGCATGGGCTGCATCTCCCTTCAGAAAACCGACAACCTTGCCGCCTGCCAGGACCGCATCTCCTTTACGCCCTCGCCCAATGAAATCGCCCAGGTGTGCCTGGAGCATATTCCAAAGGTTAAAAAAAGCGTGGTAAGTTTCGGCCAGGGATGTGAAGGCGATCCCCTCACTGCCTTTGACGTCATTGAACCTGCCATCCGCCAGGTACGACAGGCCACAGAGCAGGGCACAATTAACATGAACACCAATGCCGGCATGCCCCGGCGGCTGGAAAAACTCTTTGATGCCGGCCTTGATTCCATGCGGGTGAGCATGAATTCCGTCCGGGAAATCTGCTATACCACCTATTTCAGACCCAGGAGTTACACCTTTAAAGATGTTATCCAGAGCTTTGAAACCGCCTCAAAAAAAGACAAATTCATATCCATCAATTACCTGAACTGTCCCGGCGTCACCGATTCGGAACTGGAATTTGAAGCCTTGACTCAATTTTTATCCACACACCAGGTGGACATGATCCAGTGGCGAAACCTGAACTACGATCCTCTGGGTTATTTTAAAGTCATGGAAGCCGCCGGGGGAAGAAGTCCGGCCCTGGGCATGGAAGTGATCATTCAGGAGCTTACCCGTCTATTTCCCCGTCTCATCCACGGCTACTTTAATCCGCCGGTGAGGTAAAACAAGGTGATATAATAATAAATCCCTGTTGATCTAAGCATCAACTGCCCAGCCCCGTTGCAGAGCATCCCACAGACCTGCGTGGTCAAGGCCCCAATATGATAATCAAGCCCGAGGTAACTCAGTGGCTGCCCCCTGTACCAGCAAAGTATTCCACACTCCGTCGGGGCTGATGCGCTCCACCAGAGTCACCGGCTTTTCTTTCAGGCGCTCACACACCTTATCCGCCTCGCTTTTTAAAAGCCCGGACAGAATCAACCAGGGCTTTTGCACAAATGCCGGGACCTCAATCAAGGTTTTCATGACATCATAATGGATATTGGCCACCACCAGCTGGGCCGGAACATCAATGAAATCTTCCCCCCGGGCCTGGATGGCCAGAATCCTGTCATCAAAATGATTCAGACAGATATTGTTCAGGGTGGTGCGAACGGCCAGAAGATTGAAGTCCAGTGCCAGCACCCGCTCACACCCCAGCGCCGCTGCACCCAGGGCCAGTATTCCTGTACCGGTACCGATGTCCACCACCGTTGAAATGTTCTCTTTATGGCACAGATATTCCATGTAGCCCAGGCAATCTTCCGTGGTCTGGTGACGGCCTGTACCGAACACCACACCGGGGTCCAGCAGAATATGCTTTTTTTCCGGCGCATTTACAAAGGCAATTTTCCAGGGGGGAGAGATCACCAGACCGCCGGCAGTATAGGATTCAATCTTATCACCATGCCACTGGTCACTGGTCATTTCATATTTATCAATGAGCGTAAGATGATCGTCTCGATCCACCATCTGGGCCACCAGATCATCATGGGGGTAGGAAAAAAACAGAAAAGAAAATCCATCCTCCTCCCAGTTGCCGATGAAGGTACTTTTTTCCATTACCGGGGAAAGACTGGTGGGAATGCCCTCCAGATAATAAATGTAAAGGTATTCATAGGGATTGGACAAAAAACTTACCTCCTGAAATATGTATTTTTCTTTTATATGAAAAAGTGGGTACTGGGTTTTAGGTTCTAGGTACTGGGTTCTAACACCAACTACTTTTTCAATCTTCGTTGTGTCCATCAGGACATGGCAATTCCGGGTCCCCTTCCAGCACCACTCGGTCCCGGCCCCGGGCCTTGGCAAGGTAAAGCGCCTGGTCCGCCACTTTAAGCAGTTCTTCAAACGATGCGGCATGGTCCGGAAATACAGCCACTCCCATGGATACCGTTATCGGACTGATCTGCTGGCCTTTCCAGCGGATATCAAGGGTTTTAATCTCCCTTCCAAGTGCACGGGCACGACAACAATAATCCCTCACTTTCCCGGAGGTCATGAGCACAAAAAATTCTTCTCCACCAAATCGACAGACCACGTCCTCCTGTCGAAACATGGAATTGAGGAACTTCCCCACTTTTTTCAGGACCACATCACCACCATCATGGCCAAAGGTATCATTAACGCGTTTAAAATGATCCAGGTCAATCATGATGGCCCCGCACGACGTTCCGGCACGTTTTGCCCGTAAAAGCTCCCGGGGAATGGCCTCATCCATATATCTGCGGTTAAACAGGCCGGTGAGCGCATCTTTCACGGTCAATTCATGGAGACGTTTTTTCAGCCTTAAATTGCAAATGGCCAGGGCAAGATATTCAACCGTCACAAAGGCAAGGCCCCTGTATCCGGCCTGCAGAGGGACCCGGGCAGTGCTCAGACACAGCATTCCAAAGGCATGGTCCCCATCACACAGGGGAACACAGCAGTCCCCCCGATGACAGACATGGCAGGATTGGGAAGGGCCTTCCCTGTCATTGACAACAACACTGCAGGTAAAGGATCTGCACCGTTTAAAATCGGGCAGCGGCCATTTTTTTGCCGGTGTGCCCCAGCAAAGGACAGATTGAATCTCTTTTCCGGAATCAACCTGTAGGAAAAGTTCACCGTAAACATCCGGAAACAATCTGGGCAGATATACATCTATGACATCAGCCAGCTCCTTTTCCCTGGCACAAGATTGAAGCAGCAGAGCCATTCCGGTAAGCAATTTAAATTTCTCAAGATACAGCTGTTCATTCATTAGGATATCCTTTTCCCGGTCATGGGCCTAATTTCATGGAGTTAAAGCAAAAATCCAGCAAAAGTGCAAGCACACAAAATCATCCCCTCCCCAGGGGCATGGAAAGATTTGCCCCCAAAATGCAGTGATACCCACAGAATCAACGGCCTCGGTCACAAGAAAAGGGGTTGGTCACGTCAGGGGTCACGTCAGGCTTGCGTTATTGGCATTATCGGTGCTATTGGCCTTTACACAGGCTGTAAAAAGATAACACCAATAAAACAACAGCCATACGTTTTTCCAGGTTGTATCAACGTTAGTTTCCATGGTATTTAACCATTGATTCACCGTTGGGGGCTCTGATGTCGCATTTTCATATAAACGGTCATGTCCTGTCGGACACAACACATATAGGGTCATAGACGCGGAGCCAAATGGTATTATACCGCCGCCGCCCCGAGGGGCAATGGGCCCGGATCGGAACTGTAAACAGCTCAATTGTCCGGTTCCTATTGCCCCTCGGGGCGGCGGCTCTGCTGAGGTGGCCAGAAAGTTTTATTTTCTAATAAAACAGACATGGCAGTAACCACCTGCCACAACGAATAATGAAAAAGTAGTTGCTGTTAACACCCAGTACCCAAAACCCAGCACCTTCTTTTTCATATAAGAAAACCAGATAAAATAACCCTATAGAAAAGAAGAAACCCATGAAATGGATACATGTTAAAGCCGCCTTCACCGGCGATGATCCCGAACTGGCAGAAGAGCTTGTCACCGACATTTTTTTAAACCTTGGATTAAAAGGGGTGGTGTGTGAAGTGCCTCTGCCACCGCCACCTGAGGGCTTTGGCAGTGACGCCCTGCCCCTGCCAGACGAAACCTCCATCTCCGGGTATATCCCGGATACCGATACCTCCCGGCCACTTGTGACAGCCATTGAACAACAGGCCCGGGGGCTTGCCGCCGCCGGTATCCATGTTACCGTCACCACGGACCTGGTGGACCAGGAGGACTGGGCGGAATCCTGGAAGGAATTTTTCTTTGTCACCCGCATCACCGACCGCATCATCATTAAACCTGCCTGGCGGGAATTTGAGGCGGGCCGTGATGATCTGATCATCCACATTGATCCGGGCATGGCCTTTGGAACAGGAACCCACCCCACCACGGCCATGTGCATTGCTCTGATTGAAGATTACCTGAAGCCGGGGCAGACCCTGCTGGATGTGGGTACCGGGTCCGGGATTCTCATGATTGCCGCAGGACTTCTGGGGGCATCAACCATGGCGGGCATTGACACAGATGAGGTGGCGGTGCAGGTGGCTGGTGAAAACCTTGAAAAAAACAACATCCCCCCGGAGATCTATCACCTGGAACAAACAACCCTGGATCAGTACAAAGACAGGGCAACCGGTTCTTTTGATCTGGTGGTGGCCAATATCATTGCCGAAATTATTGCAGACATCCTCGGGGATATAAAAAAACAGATAAAACCCGGCGGCATTATTATTTTATCCGGCATCATCACGGAAAAAAAGCAAGGCATCCTGGAAAAAATCACCCAGCATGGATTTACCCCCACAGAAATCCGGGAGGAAGGTGAATGGGTGGCAATATGCGCACTTAACCCGATGCCCTGACCAGTTCAGAGGCCCTGACAATGCGAACCTTTTTTTGAAGCTCAGGCAAGACGGCCTTCAGGGTCTTAAGGGTAGCCGGATAGGGATGTCCGATACCAATGGCCGTACCATGGCGCTGACTGATGCGGATCAGTTCCTGGAATTGCCCGGTGATATAGGCCTGTTCCTGGACATTGTCCAGAAAGACATCCCGCCGGGCAAAGGCAAGTTTAAACAGACTGGCGGAAGGCCCGCACATGGAATGGGCGACAGTGACACTGTCAATAAAAAAAAGATCTCTTTTTTTCAACACGGTGAACACCTGGCGCATCTGATCAGACAAGGTTGTTAATCTGGAGCCCATGTGATTGTTCACCCCCTTTATGTGGGGAATGCTGTCCAGGTTCCGCCGCAGGGTTTCCAAAAGAAGGTCCGGTGACATATCTGCCATGAGGGCACCGGGTCCAGGATCCACCTCCGGGTACTGCACCGGCTCCATGGGCAGATGCAGCATAATCTCAACGCCTCTGACATAAAGCCGGTTGGCAATAACCTTTCCAAAGGGAGATCCCGGCAGTATGGCCATGGTAATACGGGAATCAAGCGTTGCAAAGGCCATGGCCATGGCTTTGTCAAACCCCATGTCATCGATGATAATGGCCACCAGGGGTAACCCATCCCCACCCTGGATTGATGGTGCATCAGTCCGGTCCGGGGATATACCATGATCTTGATCAAATACCTCATACACCGGTGTATCCTCTTGTACTGCCGTATGCAAACGGCCCTTCCCGGTAACAGGGCGTGGGTGAATCTCTTCAAAAACCCCGGGGGGCGTATCCACCGGGTATTGACTTTCCTCCACCGACTTCTGCCATAAACCTGACAGGGGCTTTTTGGCGGGCGTATCTGTCCCACGGTCAGGGTCCATTTCCGGCAGGGGCGCCAAAGGTGGATCCAGAGTACTGACCACCGGGGTGGAACCCATGGTTTCAGGGGGACTTGATGATTCTGGATCCCCCTGATCCCCCAGATAAAAATCTGCCAGCATGGCCACCGATGCAATAAAAAAAACAAGCACAAGCACAACAACCACAGCCTTTTTTAATTCAAGGGCAATGGAAGGGCCGGTATCCTCCTGCTCCTTTTTCAGGATTTTCCGCCTCTTTTTTCTAAGCTTGGCCTTTGGCCCGGGGGACGATGGCTCCTCTTTTTTTTTCTTTTTTACTGCCATGACATCATCCGATCACCTGTTCTCCCTGCCCTGATTCAACAAGGTGTAACCCATGAGGATATTAAGGGCTCCCTGAACCTGGGAATCCCCGGCAAGACCTTCAAGACCGATGGGTCCCCCAGGTGAAAACGGTTTTGCTTTTTCATCTGCAGGGATGCCAGATTGATCCTGAAGCGCTTTTTCCGGTTCAAGGTGATTTTTCAGATCCTTTTCCCGGAGCATGCGACCCATGACATCATTTTTGTCACCTTCCTTTTCCGTTTTTTCCGCCACAGGCTGCAGGATCACCTCAATGTCTGGAGTGATGCCCTGGGCCTGGATGGAACGACCATTGGGCGTATAATATCGGGCAATGGTATACTTAAGGCCAAAGCCATCCTTTAAAGGCTTCACCGTCTGTACAGAGCCCTTGCCAAAGGATGTGGTTCCCACAATAATGGCACGCCTATGGTCCTGCAAGGCTCCGGCAACGATTTCTGCGGCACTGGCACTGCCGCCATTGATCAGCACCACCATAGGATACGAGCGTTCCACCCCATCGGAACGAGCCTCAAACACTTCGGTGTGACTGGCCTGACGACCCTTGATGGAAACGATGATTCCCTGGTCAAGAAAGGCATCTGACACCGCCACTGCCTGGTTCAAGAGCCCACCGGGATTATTTCTTAAATCCATGATCAATCCCCTCAGAGGAACTTCTGCGGATTCGAGTTTTTCCAGGGCCTGGATCATTTCATCTGCGGTATTGTTTCTGAAATTGGTTACCCACAGATAACCATACCCCGGTCTAAGTGTGGTGCTTCGCACGCTTGTCATGGGAATGATATCTCTTTTCAGGGTAAACACAAGGGGGGCTTGCTGCCCCTTCCGAACAATGGTCAACTCCACGGATTCTCCCCTGGCCCCCCGCATCCTGTTTACACATTCCCAAAGGGCAAGCTCTGCGGTCTCCTTGTCGTCAATGCGCACAATAATATCCCCTGCCATGATCCCGGCCCGGTATGCCGGTGTGCCCTCAATGGGAGATACCACCGTCAAAACACCTTTTTTCATGGAAATGACAATCCCCACACCCCCAAATTCCCCTTTAGTGTCGTCCTGGAGCTCATCAAAGGCCTCCGGGGGCATGAAGCTTGAATGGGGATCAAGATTATCCACCATGCCTTTTATGGCATCCTGGACCAGGGTCTTTATATCCACATCATCCACATAGTTTTCTTCTATTTCCTGCAGTACGTCGGAAAAAAGCTTTAAGGACTCATAGGTCTGCTCCTCTTCCGCCATCAGGTGGGCATCGAAACCATCGGCCAGTATCAGGACCAGAGCCATTGAAATTAATGCCAACCAGTTCCGGACAGCTCCTCCTGCAAAACTTATTCTCATTTCACACTCCTTTTTTCAACCATTTAAGGGGATCAACGGGCTTTCCATGGTGCCTGACCTCAAAGTGCAGCGACGTTCCCCGGATGGAGCCCGTATCACCTGCCGTGGCAATCACCTCGTGACCTTCCACCACATCTCCCTTTTTTTTGAAAAGTTCCTCCATATGGGCATACAGGGTATAATAGTTATCACCATGGTTAATAATAATCAGATTGCCATAGCCTTTGAGCCAGTCGGCATAAAGGACTTCACCCCGAAATACACACCGCACCGGCTCTCCCCTTTCTGCCCTTATATCAATTCCCGTTTGAAAAGTGAAGGTGTTGTCATCTGTACCGGTACGACTGCCAAATTTTGAAATGACAGCCCCCTTAACCGGCATGGCCAAACCACCCTTGCTGGATAAGAAATCATTCTTTCCAGGACGAAAACTGCCTGTTTTTCCGGCTTTTTCCCGGGTTGAAACAGAGGTGTCCAAACGGGGTTCAAGTTTTTCCAGAGTTTGTTCCAGGGCCTTTTTGGCTGCGGCCATGGCCGCCAGGGTCAGGGCTGTTTTTTCCCGGACACCATCCAGCAGGTTCCGGCGTTTTTTCTGTTCCGCTTCAAGGTTTTCTATCTCCAGAACCAGATGGGCCTCCAGGAGTTTTTTTTCTCCGGTTTCCCCGGCTATCAGAAGGCCCGTTTTTTTCAGGGCTTTAAGGGCTGCCACCTGTTCTTCAAGAAGGCGGACATCACGTCGGATAACCCTTGTCAGAGCCTGTTGACGTCTCCAAAAATCAAATACAGACCCGGGCCTGGAAAACAGATGCCAATAACCTGTACCCTTGATACGATAAAGAGTGACGAGGCGTTCATTTACACGGGAACGCCGGGTTTCAAGGCCCTCCATGAGGGTTTGACGTCGCTGATCAAGAACCGCTATTTTATCCACCAGCTCATTGATCTCCTGGGAAATAAGAGAAATCCGCAGCTGTCTTTGATTTATTTCATGGTTGGCCTTGTCCAGTTTTCGTAAGGTGTCTGCCTGCATCCGGGTTAATTCATGTGCATCCTTTTCCAGATGACGGATATGATCTTCAAGCCGGGAAGTTTCAACCAGATCTTTTTTTCGGGTCTTTTTTTTTAAAGACAGCTTATGAGATACGACCTGCTCTGCGGCAAGGGCATCTGCCCCGGGGGGGACGTCTGTGAGTCCCCCAAAAATCAGGCAAAACACAATACAGCCACAGAAAACCTGTATTTTTTTCAATGCTGCTTTAATGAGATAAAACATCCCAGCCATCCCAGAAAAATACTTGCCGCCATTATGCCCCCTGTCATTGTCGGAGAAAGGAACTCAATGCTTGCCGGTGACAGGAAAACAAGCTCCGGGGGAATGGCGGTTTTCACCCATCGGAACAGCAAAAATAGCACCATGATGCCGGTGATTCCCCCCAGGCATCCCTGGATGATTCCCTCTAAATAAAAAGGGGTGTTCACAAAGGCCTCTGTGGCCCCCACAAGGCGCATGATTTCAATTTCTTCCTGTTTGGCACAAAATGTCAGACGTACGGTATTGGCAGATACAAAAAGTGCAGTTATCACAAAAAGGGTTCCCAGCCCCAGGGCAACCATTTCCAATGTATTGAGCATGGGCAGTATGCCCTCCACCCAGCGATGGCCATACACCACCTCCTCAATATGGGGCTTTTTTTCTGCTTCCGCCACAAAAGCGTCCACCTGTTCAAGGGTTTCCAGGGAGGAGGAAAGTACAATTTCAAGGGCATGGGGAAGGGGATTTTCCCCCAGATTGGACAACTCAACACCACTTGATTCAAGATCTTTTTGCAACTCCTCCAGGGCTGTCTGCCTGGAAATAAAACGAATTTCTGTCACAGCCTGCATGTTTTCCATATCCGCAAGCACCCGGGGCAGGTCATCCGGAGTGAACGCCGAATCCAGGTAGGCCATGACCCGGATACCCTGATTCCAGTCGTGTGCAACCCGGACAAAATTCTCAAAAAAAAGAAAAAAACAACCGGCAATAAGTACAGAAAGGGCGATGGTAAAAAGGGTGGTAAAGGTTAGGAATACATTGGCTGCCATGTTTGCCAGGGCCCGTTTTAGATAGGATATCATGGAAGGATATCTCCTCCTTCCATGCAGGTGGAGCTGGAACTATTTTTCATGCCGGGGCCTGTATTTTCCCCACGCGGTTTTAATGTACCTGCATCAAGGGTATAAAGGGAATCAAAACCCGTGCGGTTGATCAATGCGGTGTTATGGCTGGCAATAATAATGGTGGTCCCCCTTTCACGGTACTCCATGAGGTAACGGGTAATCACCTCGGCAGAACAGGCATCAAGGCTTCCGGTGGGCTCGTCTGCCAGGATGATATCCGGGTCCCCCACAACCGCCCTTGCCACAGCTACCTTCTGCTGTTCTCCACCGGACAGGGAGGGCGGCAGTGCCCCCATGTATGCCATCATGCCCGTTCGTTCCAGCACCCGGGCCACCTTTTTACGGATCACGGCCGGAGGTTGACCGGCGGCTTCCAGTACCAGAGAGATGTTGTCGTAGACACTTCTGTGGGGAATTAGTTTGAAATCCTGAAACACCACACCGATACGCCGCCGGAGATAGGGAATTTTTTCCGAAGACAGGCGGGCCAGGTTCATCCCCCCCACAATAATCTGTCCCTGGCTAACCGGGGTTGCCATATACAGCAGATTGAGCAAGGTACTTTTACCGGCCCCGGAAGGCCCGGTTATAAAAACCAGTTCTCCGGTTTGCACGGACAGGGTGATATTTTTAAGTGCATACCTTGCCCCATATTGCTTTGACACATCAAACAACTGAATAATTGAACGATTTCTTTCCATTTATTTCCTATCCGGCACAGTGGGGAGGGCATAAAACACCCATAAGAACCAGAATCAAATTTACTTTTTCATCATCACACCTGCCACCGGCAGGAAAGGTCAGGTTTTTCGTGCCCCCTTCACGTTGACCTGCCCTGAATTTACTGATATATGATACAGGCTGTCAAGGAGTGCTGCAAAACAGTTTTCCTTACACACCGCCTTCACTGAATCCCGCTTGACGGCTTCTTCCTTCAGTGAAGGCGTTTATTTTTCAAGCGATCTTCTCCGGTCCTGATGGGTGTATCGTGTCACCAAGCCCGAGACAGTATTTTCTTATAACCCACATGGCAGTAAGCATCTGCCACAACAAATAATGAAAAAGTAGTTGCTGTTAAACACCCAGCACCCAGTACCCAGTACCTACTCTTTCATATAAAAAATATTTGCTCAAAACAGACATTTCAATTATAATTACCCCAAAAAATCTGAAGAGGAAATGATTTTATCATCCAGGGCGCAATCCTTAACCCAACAACACCTGATATATCCATGACGAATATATTGAACAACAGGATATTACTATGAATAAAGAAAGCATTGATTTCACCACCATGGCCTCAAATCTGGGCTTTGACGAAGACGAGTTCAAAGAGGTGGCCCAGCTACTGGTAAGTGTCTCTCTGTCCGACATGGAGCAACTGGAACAGGGAATTGCAACCCAGAATTCAGATCAGGTAAAGAATGCAGCCCATTCCATTAAGGGGGCTTCGGGCAACCTGGGCTTTATGGACCTTGCACATTGTGCAGAAACCATTGAAAATTCGGCCAGGTCCAATGACATTGATAACTTAAGCCCCCACATTCAAACCATTAAAAAGGCATTGAATAGAATTTCAAATAGCCTTATGGGGTGATGCCGTGGTTCCAGTTACCCTGGAAATGACAGTAAAAGAGACCGGATCATCGTCTCAAAGAAATATAAATATGTTTATCACACACCCCCTGACCATTCTGACCATTGATGATCATCCCCTGAATCTGCGAATTATTGAAAAAACACTTTCCAAGGAAGGCTACAGGGTATTGAGTGCCGCAAACGGCCCCTCTGGAAGACGACTTGCCAGGCAACAGCAACCGGATCTTATCCTGCTGGACATTAAAATGCCCGGTGAAGACGGCTTTGATGTCATCCGCTCTTTAAAACAAGACCCTGCCACCATGGCTATTCCCGTCATTTTTCTTACGGCATCCCATTCGGTAACATCTAAACTTAAGGGCTTTCAACTGGGTGCAGTGGATTATATCACCAAACCGTTTCATCCCCTGGAGGTCATCGCAAGAATTCGTCTGCATCTGAAACTTTCCATTGCCGGCAATTCCCTCATCACCGCCCAGGCAGACCGTCTCCGGCAGGTCTCCCAGGCCCAGGCGTCATTGTTACCCACACCCCAAACCCACCCGGATGCCGCCTTTGGAATTTTTTATAAAACCATGGAGGAAGCCGGGGGGGATTTTTATGATATTATTGATGTTGCAGATAACATCAAGGGCTATTTCATTGCCGATTTTTCCGGACACGGCATTGAGACAAGTTACATGACATACTCCCTCAAGGCCCTGCTCACACAGAATTTCACCCCGATTTACAAGCCGTCTGAAAGCATGAAGATCATAAATGATGTATTGGTGGAACTGCTGCCCGAAGAAAAATATCTCACGGCCTGCTACCTTCTCATAAACCGCATGACAGGCCTTGCCACCATTATCAATGCCGGACATCTGCCGGTGATCTTCATGCCCGCATCGGGGGAAGCCCACCTCATCAAAATAGATGGGGATATCCTGGGAATTTTCACCGATGCCACATTTGGCGTAATGCAGTTCAAGGTAAGCCCCGGGGATCGTTTGTTCATGTACACCGACGGCCTGGTTGAGTCTGTCAGGAACAAAATCACCTGGTGCCGTGGGGCAGACACCCTTTTACCCCTTTTCAGGGAAGCACCCCGGCTGTCCATTGAAGATATGCCCCAGTATCTGGTGGGGAAAATTTTCAATGATAACACCTTCCCTGAAGATGATATTCTGCTGATCAGCGTGGAGGTGTAAGCCCATGGAAAAAAATTCCAGCTTCAACACACTACAGGGGAAAAACCATCTGACCATCATCTTTGGTTCCACGCTGAAAAATGTTGACAAGGCCTGCCGGTACACCCTTACATTTCTGTCCCAGGCCATCCCTGATTTCCGGCATGAGTTTGAAATCAATCTGCTCATGCGTGAAGGGCTGATGAATGCGGTGAAGCACGGAAACGAATTTGCCCCGGATAAGCTGGTTCATTTTTCCATCCGGGTCTGTCAGCCTGATACCATTCTCATGGAAATAGAAGATCAGGGAAAGGGCTTTCAATGGCACGAAATGGGCCATGACCTACCAGATGATTACGCAGAAAGTGGCAGGGGTATTTTTATTATCCGGCAGTATTGCTCCCTGGCAAAATACAATGCCAAGGGAAATCACCTGACAATTCACAAGCAGCTCAACATCAAGTAATGGGCTTGGTCACAACATGGGCTATTTTGGCAGTGGGGAAGGGCCAGGCTTGCGTTGTTGGCATTATCATTGGTCTCTGGATTTGCACGGGCCATGAAAAGATAACACCAATCCAAACCTGACCCCGTTGACCCGACACCTACGAGCACCCAATGTTATGAACAACCCCTGAATAATTAAGGAATAACAAATGGAAATAAAATTCTGCAGCTGCTGTGGCGGCACAATGGAACAGGCTATCCCCGACGATGATGACCACATGAGGGCCATTTGCACACAATGCGGATTCATCCACTACCTTAATCCGAAAATGGTGGTGGGATGCATTCCCCAGTGGGGGGATCAGGTGCTCATGTGCAGACGCAACATTGAACCGGGAAAAGGCAAGTGGACCCTGCCCGCCGGTTATCTTGAAAATGCTGAAACCGTGGAGGAAGGAGCCGCAAGAGAAACCCTTGAAGAAACCCGGGCAAGGGTGGATATCACCGGTCCCTGCCGACTGTTCAATATTCCCCATGTCAACCAGATGTATCTGATGTTCAGGGCACAGCTGCTCTCAAAGGAATTTGGCCCAACCTCGGAAAGCACTCATGTGGCCCTGTTCTCAAAGGAAAACATTCCCTGGGATGACATTGCCTTTTCAGTCATCCGTCAAACCCTTAAAGACTTTTTTAAAGACAGAAACCAACGACCCGAATCATTTGAAATAAAAACCATCCTTCCCGTTTCAGGGTAGCATAAAAGCCCATTTCCGGCTGCAGCCCATGGATGCTGTTTTCCCCATGATACGCCCTTGACATTCCAGATGCTTTTTGTTTAGAATGGGGGCTTGGTCACAGCATGAGCCACTCGTCATAAGTATTGGGTCCACCCCAAAACAGCCATGTAGCTTAGCCGTAAATATTCAGGTTGCCAATGTCAATGCTTGGACAATGCCCAATATTCACCTGTTTGGGACTGTGCATACAAATGCTACATAGGCAGGCCAACACAGTTGAATATGGGATGCTGATCAAACATTAACAGTCAGCCGACACAAGACATAAGAAAAACAAAGGATTATATAATGCTCAAAATTGGTGAAAAAGGTGCTGTACCCCAGCGCGACAAGCAAACATACGCAATTGCCCCCCACCTGCCCTGTGGCGTTGTCACCCCCGAACAGCTCAGAACCGTTGCAGATGTTGCCGATAAGTACAAGGCTGCAGCAGTTAAAATAACCAGTGCCTCACGCATTGCCATTGTGGGGCTGCAGGAATCAGACATTGACAACGCCTGGAAGGATCTGTCACTAAACCTCGGCCATGCCGTTGGCCTGTGTGTGAGAAGTATCAAAGCCTGCCCCGGCACCACATTTTGCAAACTGGGACAGCAGGACAGCCTTGGCATGGGCATGAAACTCGATGAAATTTACCATGGCATGGAACTGCCAAGCAAAACCAAGATGGGCGTCAGCGGCTGCACCAATCAATGCGCCGAAAATTGCATCAAAGATATTTCACTCATGGGGAAAAAATCCGGATGGACCCTCATGGTGGGGGGAAACGGGGCATCCCGTCCCCGGCTTGCAGATGTGTTTACCGAAGGGCTGGACAGCGAGACGGCACTGAACCTCATTGAAAAAGTGGTGGCCTATTACAAGGAAAACGGTAAAAAAGGGGAACGAATCGGTAAAATGATTGACAGACTGGGCCTGGATGCCATGAAAACCGCCATTCTGTCCGAATAACCTTTTTCATCCCAGTGGCCTGCATCCAGGACTTTTTTTCTGCATTCATTGTGAGGCCCACAGTGCCATCCACCATCCGGAACCGTCAACAATCCGTTCCCTATGTTAAATAAAAATTGGAATCCAACTCTCCAGCCCCCGGGCATTTAATCCCGGGGGACCTTTCACGGTTTTCAGTTCCCTGGTACAGGAATCTCTAAAATGAAAAAAACTGCAGCCATAACCCTATTTTTTTTATGGACCCTGTTTCTGGCCGCATGCCAGCCGGAAAAACCAGCCCCTCCGCCCAAAACCATGCTCATTTTTTGCGGTATCACAATGATCAAGCCCATGATGGACATTGCAGAAATCATTGAGTCCCAGGAGAACATCAAGATCATCATCACCAAGGGAGGTTCCGGCAACCTGCTAAAATCTATTATTTTCAACGGCAGAGGGGATCTGTATCTGCCAGGATCAGAACGCTATTACCAGACCATAAAAAAAGAGCATCCAGGACTGATTCTGGAGCAGGTTCTTGTGGGGCAGAATCGTGCCACCATCATGGTTCAGAAAGGAAATCCCAAACATATCACTTCAGACCTTGAAAACTTTACCAGACCGGAATATGCTGTAGTCATTGGGAATGCCGGCAGCGGCAGCATTGGCAGGGAAACCAGAAAAATCTTTACCCAAAAGGGCATTTATGATCAGATTCTGGCCAATACCATGCATCTGACCACCGATTCCAAGGATCTGGCCCTGGCACTGAGGGAAAAAAAGGCGGATCTGGTCATGAACTGGTATGCCGTGGCCACCTGGGATGAAAACAGACAATTTATGGATACCATTGACATTGATCCCCGTTATGCAGAACCCAAATCATTGATTCTGGGTCTTTTAAAATTTTCAGAGAATCAGGAACTTGCCCGCAAATTCATGGCACTGGCTGCATCAGAACAGGGACGGGCTATTTTCAAAAAGTATGGATTAAGTTTTTAGGCAAAAAAATAGTTTTTTATCAGACCCATGCTGGATTTCAGGGTCTTTCAGGTGTTCTTAAAATCCATGGCACCTGCTTTTGCCCAACCGTTTTTAAACACCGGATATGCTGATATGCAATACTATGCCCCCCGTGTTAAAACTTTTTTTTCGGAACCCATTACCCGTCTGCTCATCTATTTTATGATCATTCTGGTCTTGAGCTCCACTGCCCAGATTCTGGTGGAAAACCTTCTTCTAAACAAACTGGAACATCAGGATCAGATTGTTGAAAACCAGCGATCCAAGCAGAACATCGGGGCATTGATTCAGCAAAAATTCATACTTCTGGAGCTGAATTTCAGACAGATGCTACTGTCAGACAACACTCATTCCCGAAAAAATCTTTCCAACCAGTCAGCTTCCTACATTACCTCATTAAAAAATTTGCTCATACTGCTCCAGAGGGGTGGACAGTTCATTGAAACCATTCAGGTAAACCTGAATCGGACAGACCGCTTCCAGGAGGTCATTTCTTATACAAGGGAAACACCGGAGGCAATCTCCGTTGAAGTAATTAACATCTCACCTAAACTCAACGAACTTGAAAACATTCTATCAACCATTTCATCGCTTTTGAATCATTCAAATTCCACCCGGGAAGGGAGCACCGGCCTTGACCATCGCATCAAAACCACTGCCCAGGAGGCAGAAACCCTGTTTCAGCGATGCCGGGAAGATGCCAATAAGATACTCCATGACACCAACCACACACTGGCACAGCTCATACAGGAAAGAACTACGCAAAAAAAAGAATTTCTGAAAATAAGGAACCTGTTCTTTGTGCTGATCCAGATATTTGTGGTGGCCATGATGGTTATGATCCTTTTCAGAATCACTCGGATTCTGCGCCAGCGGAAAATCGCCGAAGCAAAAAACAAACAATTGCTGTCTGCCATCAAGCTCAGTCCCCTTACCTTTATCATCACCGACAAAAATGGTACCATTGAGTACGTCAACCACGCCTTTGAAAAAATTTCTGGCTATTCACCCGCCGAGGCCATAGGTCAGTCCACACGGATCATGAAATCTGGACTGTATGATAAGGCCTTCTATGAAGATATGTGGAACACCCTGCTTTCTGGTAAAATATGGAACAATGAAATACAGAACCGCAGAAAAAACGGAGAGCTGTTCTGGGAGAGTGCCACCATCATTCCCCTGGAGGATGAAGACGGAAACATCAATCAGTTTCTGGCCATTAAAGAGGATATGACGGAAAAAATAAATCTTCTCAAATCCTATGAAGAAACCAATGAAGTATTCCAGGAAATATTTTCCAACCTGCCCGTGGGTGTGGTCATCGTTGACACCAAAAAACATATTCTCCAGGTAAATGCCGAGGCGGAACGTATACTGGGCTATGCCCCCAACGAGGCGGAATCCCTGCTGACAAACCGGGTATGCCACGGCAACTACTGCACGGTGGTTTCCGGGGAATGTCCCATCTTTGAAGGACAGAAACCGCGGGTGATCCTGGAAGAAAAGTATGCCATTAAAAAAGATGGCACCACCATACCTATTTTAAAAAGTGTAATTCCCATAAAGCTGAAGGGCAAAAAGGTGCTTCTGGAGGCGTTCATGGATCTGTCCGCCAGGAAACAGGCAGAAATCGCCATGATTAACGCCAAAACCGCCGCAGAAAATGCCAATAAGGCCAAGTCAGAATTTCTTGCCACCATGAGCCACGAAATCAGAACCCCCATGAACGCCATCATGGGATTCACCGATCTGCTCCTGACCGAAGAAACCCAGGAGGACAAAAAAGAAAAACTCCAGATTATTTCAGAATCGGCTCACAATCTGCTGCAGCTCATCAACGACATCCTGGATTTTTCCAAAATAGAAGCCGGAAAAATAGAACTGGAACACCTGCCATTGTCCATTAAGGCCCTGTTGAACCAGGTGCACAGCCTGTTTGTGTTCAAGGCAAAGGAAAAATCCCTGGATTTTATTTTAAATGTGGAAGAAAGCATGCCCGAATATGCCATGGGAGATGAACTCAGAATTAGGCAGCTCATGATCAATCTTCTGGGCAACGCCATCAAGTTCACTCACAGGGGTTCCATACACATCAACGCAACATATAAAGACAGCCATTTCATCCTGAAGGTGGAGGATACCGGTGTGGGCATTCCCAAAGACAGTATCAACCATATTTTTGAATCCTTCCGCCAGGCAGACAGCTCCACGGTGAGACAATATGGCGGCACCGGTCTGGGGCTTGCCATCTCCTCGTCCCTGGTGAAGTTAATGAACGGTTACATTGAGGTCACCAGTGAAACAGATAAAGGATCGTGTTTTGCCATTCATCTGCCCCTGGAAGTTGTGAATCCGGTGGATCTGGTATCTTCTGAGCCTGTTGAAAAGGTTACAAACAATTTCATGCCCCAAAAAACAATCCGGATACTGGTGGTGGAGGACAATGCCTTTAATTTAAAAATCGTAACTGCCATGCTCAAACGCATGGGCATTGCCCATGACAGTGCCGAAAACGGTAAAATTGCCATGGAGCGGCTGAAAACACAAACCTATGATCTGGTGCTTCTGGACATGCACATGCCGGTCATGGACGGCATGGAGACCATTGCCGCCATTCGCAGTAGCCCGGATTTCAAAGATCTCATGGTAATTGCTCTCACCGCCAATGCCATAGTGGGGGACAGGGAAAAATATATTCGGGCAGGGTGCAACGACTACCTGTCCAAACCCCTGAAACGGGAGGTTCTCCAGGAAAAAATACGCTCTGTTTTTCCCAAGGCCTTTTAAAGTTTTCCAGAGACCCCTGCATCGTCAAAGGAGGCCATCTCACACATGATCTTGCAGGCGGCCTCAGCAGTATCCATGGTCAGGGCAGCACCGGTCCCTTCACCAAGGCGCATTTTAAAATCAATAACAGATATAATGTCCATGTATTCCAGGGCCGATTTCTGGGCAACCTCAACGGATTTATGGCCGGAAATCAGGTAGCCCCGGATGTCGGGATTGATAATAAAGGCCACAAGTCCGGCGGCGGTGGAGATGACTCCGTCAAGGACCACGGCACACCCCACGGATGCCGCAGCAAGTACGGCACCGGCAATGCCTGCAATCTCATATCCCCCCAGCTTTTCCAGAATTTCAAACCCGTCTCGGGGGTCAGGCTTCTGAAACAAAAGGGCTTTTTCAATGACTTCGGTCTTATGGCTCAGACCCCTGTTATCCACACCGGTTCCCCGGCCGGTTGCCTGGGCCGGCGTAATGCCGCAGATGGTTGAAATAATGGCCGATGCAGATGTGGTATTACCTATACCCATCTCCCCCAGGCCCACAATATCCACGGGGGCGGCCCTGTGACTGTCCAGAAACACCTCCATGCCGTAAGCCAGAGCCGTGAACATCTCCTGGCGGGTCATGGCTGGCTCCAGGACAAAATTACGGGTTCCCCTTTGAACCTTTTTTATGATGAGATCGGGGTGGGGATCAAAATCACCATCCACCCCCATGTCAACAATTTTCATGTCAATGTGATGATGACGACACAATACATTGATGGCAGCCCCACCCTGGAGAAAATTTTTAACCATCTGACAGGTAACCTCCCGGGGATAGGCCGACACCCCCTCTTCGGTGATACCATGATCTGCTGCAAACACAAACAATGCCTTGCGGCGGATGACCGGATGAAGGGTGTTCTGTATCAGGCTCATCTGTACGGACAACTGCTCCAGGGTACCCAGGGCACCCAGGGGTTTTGTCTTATTATCCATCTTTCCTTGGGCCCCGGCCAGAAAGGTCTGATTCACAGGTACGATACCTTCCAGGACCTTCCGGCAAAAGGCTTTCCACCCATGGATATCCCCGGCATCAGCAAAATTTTTTCCCGTGCCCCGGATGGATACGTCTCCATGGATGACGGCACCCCGGGCACCCCCGGGATATGGGGTGTCCGGCATCATCTGCACCTTTCGCCCGGCATTGCTTTTTATGGGATAATTGCCAGCAGTTTCAACACCCCTTGGGGCATCCTTTATCTGACAACCGGGGGACGGGGTCAGAAAAGTACCGGTAAAATCCATAATATACTTTAGATCCTCACCGGATATCACCTTTTCCATAAGCCCGGGGATACGTTCAGGAGGCACACACCCTTCCACCAGCAGGGCCAGACAAGACTGATATTTTTCCATGAATGGAACCCCGTCCACCATGTTCTGCCGGGTCAGACCATAGGCCCCTGCCACCACCAGTTCTTTATAGTGAAGGGCATTGATCAAATTGGTTTCAAGGTGTTCATTTTTGGTAATGCCGCTGAAAAAACACAATCTCCCGGCCTTACCCGCCTTGACGATGCCCAGGGCAAAGGCCGTGAAATCGGCACAGGCATTGACCACCACATCAAACTCACTTTCCACGGTATCCTTGAGGCATGCGATGCCGGTGGCAGACAAAAAAGGAGCAATCTTCAATCTTTTTTTTTCACTTTTTTCAATGACAAGCACCTCAGCTCCGATATCCATGAATGCCAGTGCAGCAACAAGCCCCATGGTGCCACCCCCATAGATGATCACCCGCTCCCCGGCCACAGGATTAACCTTATCCAGAAGATTAAATACACATCCCACGGGTTCAGCAAAGCAGGCAATGGGATCTGAAATGCCATGGGGCAGGGGTACCAGGCTTGACAATGGCACCCTGACCTGTTCGGCAAACCCGCCATCTGTGTGAAATCCCATGATCTTCATTTCCTCACACAGATTTTCACGACCGGACACACAATAACGGCAATGGCCACAGCTGGTTCCCGGCCACACGGCAAATCGGTTTCCCGCATCATCTTCAAGCACCATCTCATGGCCGGGTACCCGGGGAAGATGAAGGTCCCGGTGCCCCTGGCTCCACATTTTTGCATCGGTTCTGCACACAGCGCAGCACCGGACCTTGAAAACAGGTAGAGCTGTTGAGATGTCATCTTCAAAAAGATCCGTATATTCAAGACGTCTGAGTCCTCTGAGAATCAGTTTTCTCATATGTTTTTCTTCTGTCCTTATTTTATTTTTTTTATAAGAAACTCCGTCCAACATACGGCAATAATAAGAGTTTCAATTTTCGTTGTGGCTGGTACTCACAGCCATGTGGATTTCTATGAAAAGGCTGCCTCCAGAGCCGCCGCCCCGACGGGCAATAGTAACCGGACAATTGAACTGTCTACAGTTCCGGTCCGGGTCCATTGCCCGTCGGGGCGGCGGCAGTATAATACCATTTGACTCCGCATCTACAACCCATTGTTCGTTGTGTCCATCAGGACATGGCGGTTATAAGGGTTCTTCCCTGAGGATCAGCCGGAAGATGGTGCCATGCCATCTCTGTTTTTTTTCCATGGCTGCCACATGGGTTTTGACGGTTTCAAGTTTATCCATGGGAAAAACAGAAGCCTTATCAAGTTTGCAGGCAAGGTAGGCATCATCTTTTACCCGGATATAGTCTGTTTCAGTTTTAATTATCAACAACTGGGTTTCCATGCAATCTCCGTAGTTTAGAATACCATGCCGGGGCATGGTGATATCCTCATAAAAGGGCTTCAAGTTTCTTAAGACCCTGTTCCGGCTCATTATTCTGGGATGCCACCCAGTTCTGCAAGGCGTCAAAGGCCCCATTGCCATCCAATGCCCTGGCAGCAATCTCCAGACCAGCCTCAATGGTATTTACCTTGCCGGCCACATAAAAAATCAATGCAGCATTCAAGATGGCGGCATCGTACCTTGCCCCCTTTTCCCGCCCCCGGATCAGATCCACAAATCGGGCAGGCTCATTGTTAATATCCCCCTCTGGTGCCAGTTTTCCGGGAGAATAGGTGTCCAGGGAAAATGCCCCGGGTGTCAAAGTATATTGACAAATTTCCCCGGTTTCAGAAAGTTCTGCACACCATGTGGTACCGCACACCGAGGCTTCATCCATACCCTTGGTAGAGTCGTCAATGCCACCATAAATCACCATAGCCCGTTTAAACCCTATGGCCTGCATCACCTCAATCACCGGCAAAATCATCTCCTTTGCATAAACCCCCCGTACCGCCCGGTCCGGCATGGCAGGGTTTGCAAGAGAAGCTGCAATGTTCAGGGTTGAACCAAAGTAAATCTGGGACAGGATTCTGCCAAGGGCCATGGGATGTGTCTGGGGACTCATGCCATTAAAGAGTCCCAATCCCCCTGCCTCAATACTGCTGGCCACCACATCCACACTGCATTCCACATCCACCCCCAGGGCTTCTGCCATATCCACGGTGCCGCACCGGGAGGTAATGGCCCGGGCACCATGACGTGCCATTTTAACACCTCCGGATGCGGCGATAATGGATGCAGCCGTGCTGATGTTAAAGGTCTTGAAGGTGTCCATGCCGGTACCACTATTTTCCACAACCGACTGGATTCCATTGAGTTTTACCTTGTTGGTATCCAACTCATAGATGGCCTGCCAGGAGCCAGCCACCTCATCGGCGGTCTCTCCCTTGGCCGTAAGGGCTGCCAGAAAGGCACCCTGCTGCATGGCAGTGACTTCATTCTTTAAAATATGATGGAAGGCATTCCGTGCCTCGTCTCTGTCCAGGTTTTTTCGGCTGATAAGGCGCGTAATAAGCGCACCAAACTTTCTATTTAATTCCATGTCCCGTATATAAGCTCCTGTAGATGTAGAGTCGGCCTTGATCACAAAATTGGTCAATTTCCGGATGACCGGGACTGGGATCAGGCCACAAAATGAGGTACACATATCGACCATTTACCCCCTTCGTCAAGTTCTTTATCCTCCGGAGGGGACAAGAGTCCCATCCCATGAAAAATGAACAGATTTGCCTTGATCTTATCCTTTGTTGGTGGTAATTTTTTTATGCATGTTAGATTTCAGGATCTTTTGTCCTGGTTAAACGATATAGATACAGGCATTAACATCCATATGCCTGACCGAAGTCCATCCCACTGTACCAGAAGTCAGAAACATGCCCGGAAAGATTAACCAACATTTAATTGAGGAGACAATTTGTGAAAAAGATTTTCAGTTTTTTATGTCTTATGGCCATTATGTTTGCACTTGCACCCATGGTATCTGCACAAAGCATTAAAATTGGTTTCAACATTCCCCTGACCGGAGAAATCCCCAAGGTGGGTGAAGAGTCCAAGTATGCCGGAGAGATGCTTTTAAATGAAATCAATGCCCAGGGCGGCCTTGAGGTAGGCGGCGAAAAATACATGCTGGAATTCATTTATGAAGACAACGAATCCAAGGCTGAATCTGCGGTAACCGCTGCATTAAAACTCATTGAAAGGGACAAGGTCATTGCCATTGTGGGCCCCAACTCCAGCAAGCAGGCCGTGCCGGCAGGTCAGGTATGCAATGACAACCGCACCCCCATGATTTCTCCCTGGTCCACCAACCCCGACACCACCAAAGACAGGCCCTGGGTATTCCGGGCCGCCTTTCTGGACCCCTTCCAGGGTCCCGTGGCCACGGATTTTGCCATCAAAACCTTCAAGGCCAAAAAAGCGGCGGTTCTATACGCCCTGGCCAATGATTACAGTAAAAACCTTGCTGAGATCTTCCAGGCCGACTTCAATAAAAAAATGGGAGAAGGTGCCGTTGTGGCCTTTGAAAGTTATGGAGATAAAGACCAGGATTTCAGTGCCCAGCTGACCAAGATCCTTTCAGAAAAACCCGATTTCATCTTTCTGCCCAACAACTACAACGAAGTGGCCCTGATCATCAAACAGGCCCATGACCTTGGCTGGACCGGTCCCTTCATGGGTGCCGATGCCTGGGGGAACTCAGAGCTGATGAACCTTTGCGGAGATGACTGCAAGGGTCACTACTTCTCCACCCATTACGCCGCCGCCGGTGCCACCGGTGCCACAAAGGAATTCATAGACAAATACACCGCCCTTTACGGATACCAGCCCGCCGATGTGGCCGCTCTGACTTGGGATGCCATTCATGTGGTGCTGGCAGGTATTCAGAATGCGGGTAAAATCACCGGTAAGCTCAGAAAAGACCGCCAGAGCCTCCGGGACGGCATTGCCGCCATCAAGGAGGTGAAGGGAATTACCGGAAACATGAAGTTTGATGAGCAGGGCGATCCCATCAAATGTGCCGTGGTGGTTAGAATCAGTGACGCCGGTGAGTTTGAATTCACCGAATCCGTTTGTCCATAGGACCATCCATAAGGGAACATTCATACAATTTTCCCGCGTGAACGGTCAAGGGTATTAACGGAAACAGCCAGATACCCAGCAAACAGTATCTGGCTGTTTCTGCAAAACCCAAGTCACTGCCCCGGCAGTGACCCTGACAGATACCCGGCTCCGTTAACCTGAACCGGGCAACGTTTAAAAAGAACCTGGTCAATGACATTGTCCCATCATAATTGATGGGCAACGGGAACCATCACCCCGGAAAATTGCGTCCATAACCCGTGTGCCGGCTGATATCATCTTTAAAATACCATCAGTCGGCACATGCTGTATATTGAGGATATTCTCGTGTTTGACAGTATTTTTCAAAACCTATTCAATGCTCTGCAATGGGGCAGTTTTTACTCCCTCATCGCTCTCGGCTACACCCTGGTTTACGGGGTACTCCGGCTGATCAACTTTGCCCATGGGGATATCTTCATGGTGGGGGCCTACATTGCCTTTTTCCTTTCGATCTTTTTCTTTAAAGGAGATCTTGCCCTGTCCGGGGGTGCCACCCTTGCCCTTGTCATCCCGCTGACCATGATTTTAACATCCATCTGCGGGGTGACCCTGGAGCGCATTGCCTACCGTCCCCTGCGACGCAAGGGGGCCAACCGACTTTACGTGGTCATCACCGCCCTCATGTGCGGCTTGATCCTTGAAAACGGCAACCTGGCCTTCCTGGGAGCCAGCCGAAAAAGCTTTCCCGAACTCATTGACAAAGTGATCTATAAAATCGGGCCGGTGAGCATGACCAACCTGAAAATCGGGGTGGTCCTGTCATCCATCATTGTTTTTTTCATACTCAATGCCTTTATCACCAAAACCAAAATCGGCATGGCCATGCGGGCCATATCCTACGATAAATTTGCCATTCCCCTCATGGGAATTCCCATTGACACCATCATTGTGGTGACCTTCGTGCTTGGCTCCTCCCTGGCCGGTCTTGCCGGTATTCTCTTTGCCATGTCCTATCCGGTACTGGACCCGTTCATGGGAGCACTCATCGGATGGAAGGCCTTTATTGCAGCGGTGGTGGGGGGTATCGGAGACATAAAGGGGGCCTTTGTGGGGGGATTTCTCCTTGGCATTGTGGAAATTCTGGCCGTGGCGGTGTTTCCCTCCACCTTCCGGGATCTCATTGCCTTTTCCATTCTGCTCATGATCCTGGTGGTCAAGCCCACCGGTCTTTTCGGCATTGCAAAATCAACCAAAATATAGGGTTTTCACATGAAAAAGTTGTCCATACCTCTCCTGCTGCTGCTCCTTGCCGTGGGAACTGTGCTGGCGGCACATTTTGAGCTGCTGGATCTTTACATACAGACGGTGATCATGTTCATCGGGGTCAATATCATCCTCTCCTCAAGCTTTAATATCATCAACGGTTACATGGGAGAATTTGCCTGCGGTCACGCCGGATTCATGGCTGTGGGAGCCTATGTTACATCGGTCCTGAACATCATTTTATTCACCAAAAGCAAAACCTTTGGTCCCCCCCTTCTCTCACCGGATCTTGCCCTGTATTTTTTTCCGGTGACACTTATACTGGGGGGAGTTGTCGCAGCCTTCACCGGACTCATTGTGGCCGTTCCCTCCTTTAAAACAAGGGATGATTATCTGGCCATCATCACCCTGGCTGCCAACTTCATCATTGTAAGCCTGTTCATCAACATGGATACCATCGGTGGTGCCAGGGGACTTATGGGCATGAAACAGATTGTATTTGCAATGGAAGATGTCGCCTTTATCCCATGGATGCTCATCTGGGTTTTCACCTTCACCTATCTCACCGTATTCATCATCCGACGTTTCGTCACCTCCACCTATGGCAAGGGCATCATCGCCATCCAGCAGGATGAAATTGCAGCTGAGATCATGAGTGTCAACACCAACAAGATGAAACTTGTTGCCTTTATGCTGTCCTCTGGCCTTGCCGGCATTGCCGGTGGGTTATTTGCCCATATATTGGGATACATCAACCCCAACTCCTTTGGTATTTTAAAATCAACGGAATGCCTGGTAATGGTGTACATGGGGGGCATGGGGTCCCTTAGCGGCTCCATCATTGCAGCCATACTCTTTACCCTGCTCATCGAAGGCTTGCGTTTTATCATCCCGGCGGCCGATACCCTTATTCATTATCTGCCACTTATCCCGGATACATTCCATCTAAGCCAGGTACTAAAATGGGTGATCATTCCACTGATTCTGGTGATTCTCATGCAGTTTCGCCCCGAAGGGATCATGGGCAACCGTGAACTATCCGACTTTTTTCCCAAACTCAAACGATTCTATGTCTTTAAATAACTGCCACGGGCAGACCGGGATTTGAGTCCCGGGTTCACCCACAACGAATCATGAAAATAATGCCAGGCATACCTGCACTTTGTTATAAAACACCCATGCCTCCAGAAAGGACATCACAACGGAGAAATGATTTATGTCATTGCTTAAAATAGAGGGTCTGACCCAGAAGTTCGGAGGGTTGACCGCTGTATCCGATTTTTCAACACAATTTAAGGGAAACGAACTCATGGGACTCATTGGTCCCAATGGTGCCGGTAAAACCACGGTTTTCAATATTGTCTCCGGTTTTTATACCCCCACCCAGGGTAATCTGATGTTTAAAGGCAACACCATCAATGGATTAAAACCCCATGTGGTGACGGGTATGGGCATTGCCAGAACCTTTCAGAATATCCGGCTGTGGCATGACATGTCTCTGCTTGACAATATTCTGATCTCCCAGCACCACAATCTGGGCTACACCCTGTTTGATTCCTTCATGCGCAACCGGCGTTACATGGAAAATGAACAGCGCATGAAAACCATTGCCATGGACCTTCTGGAACAGCTGAATCTGGTTCAATTCAAGGATGAAAGACCGGGTAACCTGCCCTATGGCATCCAGCGAAAGATTGAAATAGCCAGGGCTCTGTCCGTGAAACCTGACCTGCTGCTGCTAGATGAGCCCGCTGCCGGTCTCAACTCGTCAGACGTCCAGGATCTTATTAAACTCATTGCCTGGATTCACAAGGAATTTGACATTGCCATCTGGATGATCGAACATCAGATGGCCGTTGTCATGTCCCTTTGTTCATGGATACAGGTCATTGATTTCGGCCAGACCATTGCCCAGGGAACGCCGGAAGAAATCCAGAACAACCCGGCGGTAATCAAAGCATATCTGGGGGACGATAATATCTGATGTTACTTGAAATCAAAAATCTATATGTTAAATACGGCAATATCGAAGCCCTGCACGGCATCTCATTCACCGTGGACAGAGGCGAAATTGTGACCCTCATCGGTTCCAATGGTGCCGGAAAAACCACCACCTTGCATGCCATCACCCGGGTACCACCCCCCGAGGGCTCCAGGGTATTTGACGGGGATATTCTCTATAACGGACAAAGCATACTCAATGTTCCGGCTCACACCATTGTTTCCGATTATCACATTGCCCTTGCCCCGGAGGGTCGCCATATCTTCGGTAATCTCACCGTGGAGGAGAATTTAAAGCTTGCCACCTATTCCCGAAAGGACGACTCCTCCAGGAAAAAGGACTATGATCGGGTCTACGATCTGTTCCCCAAAATGGCGGAACGCAGATTCCAGCGCAGTGAAACCTTAAGCGGCGGCGAACAGCAGATGCTGTCCGTGAGCCGGGCCATCATGACAGCCTGTGATTTTATTCTGCTTGATGAGCCCTCCATGGGATTGTCTCCACTTCTCATGTATGATATGTTCAGGGCTTTAAAGACCCTCAATGAAGAGGGCATGACCATCCTGCTCATTGAACAGAACGCCAACCTGGCTTTAAAATTTGCCCACCGGGGATATGTTCTTGACACCGGAGAAATTGTGGCAACTGGCTCTGCAAAGGATCTTTTAGACAACCCAGACGTGAAAAAAGCATATCTTGGCGGATAATATTCATGAAATTCAGACCCTGCATAGACCTCAAAAACGGCAAAGTGGTGCAGATTGTGGGGGGTACCCTTGACGACAGTCAGGGCAATGCCCCGGTCACCAATTTTGAAACGCACAAAACCCCGGTGGCATTTGCCACCAGATATAAGAAAGACCAGTTGTTCGGAGGCCATGTCATCTCTCTTGGGCCGGGCAATGAGGCGGCGGCCATGTCAGCACTGAAGGCCTTTCCCGGAGGCCTCCAGGTGGGGGGTGGCATCACTCCGGAGAATGCCCGGACCTATCTCGATGCCGGGGCCAGCCATGTCATTGTCACCTCCCATGTGTTCTCCAAGGGTGCAATTGACATGGATAAACTGAAAAATCTGGTGAAAATTGTGGGGGTAAAACGCCTGGTGCTGGATTTAAGCTGTCGTAAAAAGGGCAAGGACTTTTTTATAGTCACTGACCGCTGGCAGACCTTTACCAAGGTTGCCATCACCGAAAAAGCCCTTGTCTTTCTGTCTGCATATTGTGATGAATTTCTGATTCACGGAGTGGATGTGGAGGGCAAAATGGCAGGTATTCAGACAGAACTTGTTGAAATACTGGGAAAGCATTCGCCAATTCCAGCCACCTATGCCGGTGGCGCTGGCAGTTTTGCTGATCTTGATCTTGTTAAAAAACTGGGGGAAAATCGGGTGGACCTCACCATCGGCAGTGCCCTTGATATTTTCGGTGGCACCATTTCCTATGATGCCGTGGTGGCATGGCACCATGCCTGCAAGGCAGGTAAATAACAGGTATACCGTAAATAAACAAAAAAATAGCAATAATATACCGCCCCCAACTGCCGTCCAATACGCCCCCCGGACCGTCGAAAGGCCCATTTGGCTCCGAACGGGCTGGAATCGGACAGCCGTTGAGGGGCTCTGCTGAGGCCATTTTCGTATAAACCCACATGGCAGAAAAGAACTGCAACAACCAAGACTGAAAAAACAATTGCTGTTAACACCCGGCACCTGATACCCAGTACCAGCTTTTTCATATAAAAAATAAAAACGGAAGACAAAGAGTCTATGGAAGAACTAAGCAAGACAAAACAAAAAAAAAATGCCGAGGCCCTTCAAGAAATTGGGGTGCAGCTGGTGGAACTGCCGGAAAAAGAACTCAAGGCGCTGGACATTCCGGACATCCTTAAAGATGCCGTACTTGACGCCCAGTCCATGACCCGGCATGGAGCCAGAAGACGACAGCTTCAGTACATAGGCTCTCTCATGCGTGACCTTGATCCGGAACCCATTCAGACCGCCGTGGGACATATTTCCCTGAACCGGGCCCAGGCTGCACAGAAATTCCGGCAGATGGAAGCCTGGCGGGACAATCTCATATCCCCGGACACTGCTGATGAAGCCCATACCCTGGACATTTTTATGGACACATTTCCCCACACCGATCGCCAGCGACTGGGTCAGCTCATTCGCAATGCCACCAATGCAAAGGACGTAAAAAAGAAAACCAGGGCTGCCCGGGGACTGTTCCAGTACATCCGTGAAATCATGGAAACTCCGGCCGGGGAACCCACCCTCTGATGTTTCTGCCCACCACAAAAAAAGAATGCCTGGAACGAGGATGGCAAAACCTTGATGTCATCATCATCACCGGCGACAGCTACATTGATTCACCCTTCATCGGTGCTGCAGTCATTGGTAAAACCCTGGAAAAACAAGGGTTTCATGTGGGAATCATTGCCCAGCCGGACATGGAGTCTCCCGGGGATATTACACGCCTGGGAGAGCCACAGCTGTTCTGGGGTATCACCGCCGGAGCCGTGGATTCCATGGTATCTAACTACACGGCCACCAGGAAGCGAAGAAAAAGTGACGACTATACCCCGGGGGGGATCAATAACCGCCGCCCCGACCGGGCCGTCATTGCCTATACCAACCTGGTAAAACACTATTTTAAAAATACCTGCCCCATTGTGCTGGGTGGCATTGAAGCCAGCCTTCGAAGAGTGGCCCACTATGATTTCTGGAGCGACAAGGTCAGACGCTCAATTCTCTTTGATGCCAAGGCCGATTATCTGATATACGGCATGGGGGAAAAGACAGTTGTGGACCTGGCAACGGTGCTGTCCCAGCAGTTATTAACCCCCTGCCCTGCCAGGATGCAAAAGGAAATTTTATCCATCCGGGGGCTTTGCCATATTTCAAAAATCCCGGTTACCGGTTACACAGAACTGCCCGCCTTTGAAACGGTGAAAAAAGACAATGCCGCTCTGATTCAAAGCTTCCACGATTTTTATATCAACAATGACGCCGTAACGGCCAGGGGCCTGATCCAGAAACAGGATGCCCGGTACCTAATCCAGAATCCTCCGGCCCCGGTGCCGGACACAGCGGAAATGGACCGCATCCACGATCTTGAATACGAAAGGGATCTTCACCCCTATTACCAAAAAATGGGCCAGGTAAGGGCACTTGACACCATACGTTTTTCCATTGCCACCCACCGGGGATGTTATGGAGAATGCAACTTTTGCGCCATTGCTGTCCACGAGGGTAGAACGGTTCGGTGGCGAAGTCAGGACTCCATTTTGCGGGAGGTGAAAAAAATGACAACCCATCCGGCATTCAAGGGAATCATATCCGATGTGGGGGGCCCCACTGCCAATATGTACGGGTTTGAGTGCAGTAAAAAAATAAAAAAAGGTCCCTGCCGGGACAAACGCTGCCTCTTTCCTTCCACCTGCAAAGCCCTGATGCCGGATCACTCCCCCCAGATAACCCTTTTAAAACGCATATCTGCTGTCAAGGGGGTAAAAAAGGTGTTTGTTGCTTCGGGCTTACGGTATGACTTGATCCTGGCAGACAAAAAGTACGGACAGCAATATCTGGGTCAAATTGTCCGGGACCATGTGTCCGGTCAGATGAAAATCGCCCCGGAGCACACGGAAATGGAAGTGCTTTCAACCATGGGTAAACCCGGAAACACCGACGAACTGCTGGATTTTAAAAAACGATTTGATCTCCTGTCCAAAAAGGCCGGAAAAAAGCAGTTTCTCACCTATTATCTCATGGCTGCCCATCCGGGCTGTACCCGCAACCACATGCAACAGCTCCAGCAGTTCATACGCCGGGAACTGGGTATCCGTCCCGAACAGGTTCAGATTTTTACACCCACCCCGTCCACCTATGCCACATTGATGTATGCCACTGGCACCGATCCCTTTTCCCGGCAGAAACTGTTTGTGGAAAAAAATCCCATGGAAAAGGAAAGACAGAAAAAAATGATCACCGGTTTCGGCGGACCCGCCGGACAAACGCATCGGCACAGGCATCCTTATAAAACATGAGGGTAAAAAATATGAATTTTTTCAACTCAATACGCACCCGCCTGGCCCTGTCGGCCTTTTTAATTGTATCCTTATCCATTGGCATAATCACCGGCATTGCAACCTGGAAAATCCGTGAAACAACCCTGGCCAACACCCGGCAGGAAACCTTGCTTTTTTTAAAAAAAAACAGCCAGGAAATCCATGAAAAAATACAGGATGCCATTCAGCTAAGTGAAATTCTAGCCCAATACATCGCCTCCACCCACCATGACTGGCAAAAAACAGTTTTTCTTAATAATCTTTTAAAAAACAACCACATAACCGGTATCAGAAGTCTTTTCATCATCTCTCCCCCCAAAAAGAACAGTCGACGACTCAACGACGAACTCATTCAATTCTGGCAGACCACGCCCACCGGCGAAACCAGCAGTACTTTCTTTGATTCATCACAGATCAGCCAGGTAATGAAAACCGTACAGCTGGCAAAAAAAACAGGTAAAACCGTTATTTCAGACCCCTACCGGGATCCATCAGAAATAACAGACACCCTTTTATGTTCCGTTGTTACACCGGTTATCCGTTATGGAGATTTCCAGGGCAACACCTGCGTGGAACTGTCCATAGAAGATATCTGCAAACCCATCACCGATAACCTGAACAGCTTCTCCATGGCGGGAAAGATATCCCAGATGAGCCTGCTCACCGCCGGGGGCACCATTGTATGGATCTTAAAAAATAAATATCTCCAGGGCAGTACCATGGACCAGATGAGCGATGGCCTGACCAATCCCCTGCATGACACTCAGAGCATGACCCGAGCCCGGTCCATAATCATGACCATCAATGGTGAAAAACAGATGGGCAGCCGTATTCCCATGAATTTCAGTAACTCTGACACTCTGTGGTCCATCGGTATGCGGATTCCCTTTGAAACCGTAACCAGAGCAGCCAATGAACAGATGCGCATTCAGGCCCTCATGGGCTTGCTCATATCCCTTGTCACCCTACTGCTGGTGCTGATCCTGTCCAGAAGAATCACCGAACCCATTCTGGAACTTTCAACGGCTGCCGCCCAGATTTCCCATGGCAATCATAACCACCCCGTCACCCCCAGGGGAACCGGTGAAATTCGGGAACTGTACCGCGCATTCAGGGACATGGCCACCCAGGTACAGCAAAGTCGACAACATCTCCAGAACTCCATTGATGCCCTTGAAATCATCATTGAAAAAGTACCTTTCGGTATGGTGCTCATAGACGCAGGTCATAAGATAACAAGGGTCAATCGGGAAGCCCTGGCCATCTGTGGCAAAACCGAAGCCGAAATTTTGAACCAGCCCTGTTATCTTCACTTCTGCATGGATACATCTCCCATCTGTCCCATTGAAAAAACCGGAAACCATCCTGAAAAACAGGAAATGACTCTTAAAAAGAAGAACGGTACCTTAATTCCGGTGCTCACCACCGTGATCCCCGCCAGAATATATGGCAAAAACATGCTCATAAAATCCATCATCGACATCTCAGAGATCAAAGAGAAAGAGCTGGAACTGGAAAGGGCCAAAACAGCTGCAGAGCAGGCATCCCGGGCCAGAAGTGAGTTCCTGGCCAACATGAGCCACGAAATACGCACCCCCATGAACGGCATCATCGGCATGGGTGAACTCCTGTGCGAAACCGAACTGACACCGGAGCAGAAGGAATACGCCTACGCCATCTGCACCAGTGCCGATGCCCTTTTAGTTATTCTCAATGACATCCTTGATTTTTCCAAAATAGAGGCTGGAAAGATTGACATTGAGGAAATTGACACCAACCTGTCGAGCATTATTGAAGGGGTTGCCGATATTCTGTCCCACAAAAGCAATGAAAAAGGCATTGAATTCATCTGCATGATCGACAACGATATCCCGGACTTTGTCAAGGGGGACCCAGGGCGACTGCGCCAGATATTAATGAACCTGGGGGGCAATGCATTGAAATTCACGGAAAAAGGAGAGGTGGTGATCCAGGCCACGGTGGAAGCAGTTTCTTCAACGGCTACCACAGTTAAATTCACCGTCAAAGACACCGGTATTGGTATTGCTGAAGATAAAATCAGCGATTTATTTGAAAAATTCACCCAGGCCGACGGCTCCACCACCCGAAAATATGGTGGCACCGGGCTGGGCCTTGCAATCTCAAGACAGCTTACCTCTCTCATGGGTGGAGAAATCGGTGCCATTTCAAAACCAGAAACCGGTTCCACATTCTGGTTCACCATTCCCTTCGGTAAAAGCACCGAAACCTCAGCTCCTGCCTCCCAGACATCCGTGAATAAAGCACTTTCAAACAAAACCATCCTGGTCATTGATGATAATTCCACCAATCGCAGGGTGATCAGTCGCTATCTTGCCCCCTATAATTGCCGGATCATTGAAGCCGACTGTGCCCGGGCTGCACTCGATATTTTAAAGACAGGTACGGCACAACACCCCATTGACCTGGCACTGGTGGATTTCATGATGCCCGGCATGAACGGTATTGAGCTTGGCCGTCACATCCGTGAAGACCACCAATTTAGCAGCCTGGTACTTGTGATGCTCACATCAGCTGCCATGCGCGGGGACGCCAAAAAGGCCGGGGATGCCGGATTTGATGCTTACCTCACTAAACCCATCAAAAAAAATGCCCTGCTCAAATGCCTGACCACCGTCCTTGACACGGACACGGATAGAAAACCAGGACCGCTTTTGACCAAATATAATTTCACCGCCCCCAGCACCTCGACAGAACGAAGGGAAAGCCCCGTCCCTCCAGACACGCTGACCATTCTCATAGCCGATGATAACCTTATGAATTTACGGGTGGTGGAAAAAATGGTGAAAAAAATGGGACACACCCCGGTGAAAACCATGAATGGAAAGGAGGTGGTTGCTGCACACCTGGCAACGGCACCGGACATTATTTTAATGGACATTAACATGCCCGAAATGGATGGTCTTGAAGCCACGGCTCTCATCCGGAAAAATGAAGCCCGGAAAAACAAAAATCCAACCCCCATAATTGCCCTGACCGCCAATGCGCTGAAGGGTGATCGGGAACATTTTCTGGCCGCCGGTATGAATGATTATCTGGCAAAACCCATGAAGAAGAAAGACCTTGAAACCATGATTAACCGCTACAGAAAAATCAGGGGCACCTCCCAAGGAAAGGGGCAAACTTCCAAGCAGCCTGAAGAATCACCCAACCAATGATCCCTGCATTCACCTTTACTGAAAAAAAATTTCGTTCCCTGTCCACCACCGGGGGTCACCGGTGGCTTATCAAATGGCTGACATCGGTGTACCAGAGCCTGTCCAGCAACCGCCTTTCTGGATCCGATCTTGCTTTTTTTACCCGGGAATATACCCGGATACTTTCCTGGCTGCATATACCTGCCCCCCCATTTCCGGAGACCATGTGCACAAGGTTGTGGATGGAATTTATCTCCGATGCCATACACCGGCACCGCATCCAAACCGGCTATTTGCCAAAGGATCAGGATCTTTTACCCAGAATTATCACCGGAGACAAAAAAACGCCATCTTCCCTGCCCCTTTCCTTTGAGTACCACATGGCCCTGGACGGACTCAGAAGCCTTTTCAATGTGGGCAGCATTTTTCGCACCTGTGATGCCGGTGGTATTCAATCTGTGATACTGGGAAACATTCCCGGAGGAGATCACCCCATTATTGCAAAAACCTCCATGGGCACGTCTGCCTGGATGCCCCAGCGCACCACAGATGACCTTGCAGGGGATCTTTTGAAAATAAAAGCCAAGGGGTTTTCCATCATCGGCATTGAAACCTCAGAAAACTCCACCCCTCACTGCCGATACTCCTGGCCGGACAAGGGTATCATCGTCCTTGGCAATGAAGAGTATGGCCTTTCCACACATGTCATGCGGGTGTGTGACGAGTTTGTTCATATTCCCATGCTGGGAAGAAAAAATTCCATCAATGTGGCCAATGCCGCATCGGTGATTGTCTTTCAGGTGGCAGCTTTCTTTATGGATACCGGAAACAGCCATTAGATAAATATTTAACTTTTTGCTGTGGAGTGGGATGCTGACCAAATATTTATAACTTTTTATTGCCTTTTTATATCTTAATCAGGTATATTGTATGGTTATTTTTTACTGCATTCTCGTAATGACCCCTTCCGTCACAACGTCAATGACAAAAACACTGAGGAGAAATCCATGATAAAAACAATGGTATCCGGCCTTTTTACCATTTTGATGATTTGCATGATCCCCTTGACTGCCCCGGCAGCGGACAATATATTAATCGGCATTTCAAAAATTGTAGCCCACCCGGCACTGGATGCCCTGGAACAGGGAGTGCAGGATGGGGTGCGGGAACGATTTCCCCAGGCCACCTTTGATCTCCAGAATGCCAACGGCGAACTGTCCACCGCCGCATCCATTGCCCAGAAATTCAAGGCTGAAAATGTCACCCTGGCCGTGGGTATTGCCACCCCCACCGCCCAGGCCCTGGTGGGAGCTATCAAAGACAGGCCAGTACTGTTCTGTGCCGTCACCGATCCGGAAAGTGCAGGACTTGTGGCCTCTGTCTTAAAAGGCGAAAAATTTGTCACCGGCACCTCGGACATGACGCCTGTAAAGGAGCAGATTTCCCTGCTCAACCGCATCAAACCCCTTAAAACACTGGGGCATGTGTACTGCAGCAACGAGGCCAATGCCGTTACCCTGGCTGCCATTGCCAAAAAAGTATGCAAGGACATGGGCATTGGCTTCATTGAAACCACCGTCACCAACTCCGCTGAGGTCAAACAGGCAGTACAGACCCTTGTATCCCGGGTGGACGGTATTTATCTGAGCAATGACAACACCATCTTTTCCGCCCTGGGTGCCGTCACCAGCGTGGCCATGAAGCATGGTATTCCGGTGATGTCCGCTGATCCCAGCTCCGCCGTCAACAATGATGTTCTGGCAGCCTGGGGATTTGACTATTACAAAATGGGCAGAAAAACCGGCCGCATGGCCGCCGACATACTCACAGGTACCCGTCCTGCAGATATTCCCACTGTGTACATGACAGATCCCTCGGATGTGGATATTTTATTAAACATGGATGTGGCCAGAAAGCTGAAGTTGAGCTTTCCTGCAGATATTAAGGCCATTGCCAACAAGATCATTGAGAATGGGAAACTGACAGAACGCTCCCGGAAATAGATATTTAATCCACAGAAAAAGTTGAGGGCACAAAGAACACCGGAACATATATTATGGTTCTTTGTGCCCTCCCTGTTAAAGAAAATGGAGTTTTATAAAAGCCAATGATTGAAGGTATATTCGTTGAAGGACTGATCTATTCCATCATGGCGCTGGGAGTGTTTTTCACCTTCAGGATCCTTGATTTTCCGGATCTCACAGTGGATGGTTCATTTCCCATGGGGGCGGTGATCATGGCAGCCTGTCTCCATGGCGGAATTTCTCCCCTGGCTGGCCTCTTTCTGGCCTTTTTAGGCGGGGTCAGTGCAGGAGCAGTCACCGCCGCCATCCACAATAAGCTAAGGGTACCCCATCTGCTGGCCGGTATTCTCACCATGACCATGCTTTATTCGGTGAACATCCGCATCCTTTCCAACCGGGCAAATCTCCCCCTGCTAAGGGTGGATACTCTGCTCACCAAGGTTCATGGTTATACAGAAGGGGTTCTTGCCCCGGAATATACCTCCCTTTTGTTTTTTATTATTGTTGTTTTTATCATCAAGAAGCTGATGGATATCTTTTTCATCACAGATATGGGACTCATGTTCGGCGCCCTTGGCAATAACGAACAGATGGTGAGGGTCCAGGGTGTCAATCCCGCGACCCTGAAGCTCATCGGAGTGGGCCTTTCCAACGGACTTGTGGCTTTGTCCGGAGCCTTTGCTGCTCAGTACCAAGGCTTTGCCGATATAAATCTTGGCCAGGGTATTGTGGTTACCGGCCTTGCATCGGTGATGTTGGGTGAGTTCATGCTGACCTCAAACAAAATATCAGTCCTTACCCTGCGGGTGATCCTCGGGGCCATATTGTTCAAGGCCATCATGTACCTGGGCCGATATTACGGCTATTATATTAACATGACCCCCAATGATCTGAAACTCATTGCCGGTGTTCTCATCCTCATTTCCCTTGCAGCTGCCAATTTTAAAGACAAACGCAAGGCGGGCACCCCATGATTGACATCCAAAACCTGACCAAGACCTTTCACCCGGGCACAGCCAGCGAAAAACAGGTGATCAGATCCATTGATCTGCATGTGGAACAAGGCGATTTCATCACGGTAATCGGCAGCAACGGGGCCGGAAAAACCACCCTTTTAAATCTCATATCCGGATCACTTTTCCCCACTTCCGGCACCCTGATGATCAAGGGACAGGACGTCACAGCCATGCCCGAACACCTGCGGGCCAGGCACATCGGACGCATTTTCCAGGACCCCCTTGCCGGCACAGCTTCCAACATGACCCTGGAAGACAACATGATGATAACCTGCAAAAAAGGCTTTAAATGGCCGGTGATCAGCCTGAACAAAACAATGCGGCAACGCTTCCATAAAGAGGTACATCGGCTGGACATGGGCCTGGAATCCCGGATGAAGGAAAATGTCAGCAGTCTGTCCGGGGGACAGCGCCAGGCTCTGACCCTTCTGATGACCGTGCTGTCAAGCCCTGATATTTTACTTCTCGATGAGCACACGGCAGCCCTTGATCCCAGAAACGCCGCCATGGTCATGGATCTGACCCGACGTTTCATTACCGAAAAAAAACTCACCTCCCTCATGATCACCCATAACATGGGCCATGCCATTGAATTTGGTAACCGCCTGATCATGATGGATGGTGGAGAGATTATCATCGATGTAAAAGGGGAAACCAAAAAAGCTTTGACCATCAAAAAGCTCATCGACATGTTTGGTTACATCCGCAAGAAAACATTTGAAAATGACGAGGTTCTCCTCACAAACTGAAGAATCCGGGTCCCATGTGACCCGTTTTTCCATACTTGAACAATAAGGATTAAAGGTAAAAATGACCCAGAACGCAGCCAACGACAAAATTCGAAATATTGCCATAATCGCTCATGTTGATCATGGCAAAACAACCCTGGTGGATGCCATGTTTAAACAAAGCGGCGTCTTCAGACAGGGCAAAGAGGTGGACGACCGCATCATGGACTCCATGGATCTGGAGCGGGAAAGAGGTATTACCATTTCTGCCAAGAACTGTGCGGTGATGATCGACGGCATAAAGGTAAACATCCTGGACACCCCGGGCCATGCCGATTTCAGTGCCGAGGTGGAACGGGCACTGTCAATGGTCAACGGTGCCATCCTGCTGGTGGATGCATCGGAAGGCCCCTTGCCCCAGACCCGATTTGTACTGAAAAAAGCCCTGGAAGCCGGTCTTCGCATCATTGTAGTTATCAACAAGATTGACCGGGCTGATGCCAGAACCATGGAAGTACTGGACGAAATATACGACCTTTTCATTGACCTGGATGCCACCGATGCCCAGATTGACTTCCCGGTACTATACGCCGTGGGAAGGGACGGCATTGCCAAGAACGAACTGGAAGACGACTCCCAGGATCTTCAAGCCCTTTTCAAGGTAATTTTAAGTGAAATTCCGGCACCCACCTTTGACCCGGCGGAGCCATTTCAAATGCTGGTATCCGATCTGGGACACTCCGATTACACCGGACGACTGGCCATTGGAAAAATTGCCAACGGCAGCGTAAGCTCCCGGGATGAACTGGTTCTCATCGGTAAAGACAACCAGCCCATGAAACTAAAGGTCTCAAGCCTTCAGATCTATGACGGCGCATCCCTTGGCCCGGCAGGGGTGGTGGAAGCAGGCGACATCGCCGTGGTATCCGGCACAGACGCCTTTGAAATAGGAGATACCATCTGCACAAAGGAATTTCCCAAGGCACTGCCCCGCATCACCGTTGATGAACCCACGGTGTCCATGATGTTTTCCGCATCGGACTCTCCTTTTTCAGGAATGGAAGGCAAACTGGTTCAATCCAGTCGCATCAGGGAACGTCTGGAAAAAGAGTCTCTGGCCAATGTGGCCATCTCTGTACAGGAAACCGCGGAAAAAGGGTCTTTCACCGTCCAGGGACGGGGGGAATTTCAGATGGCAATTCTGGTGGAAACCATGCGGCGGGAAGGATTTGAGCTGTGCGTGGGACGCCCCCAGGTGATTTATCGCACCGATGCTGACGGCAGAAAAACGGAACCTGTGGAAAAGCTCTATGTGGACTGCGAGGAAACTTTCACCGGTGTGGTCACGGAAAAACTCTCCATTCGCAAGGGACGTCTGATAAACCTGTCCAACAAACGGGGACGGGCCAACATGGAATTTTCCATCCCCTCCCGGGCCCTCATCGGATACCGGGATGAATTTCTCACCGATACCAAGGGTACCGGCATCATGAACTCCATCTTTGACGGTTATGAACCCTACCGGGGGGATTTTCCCACTCGGCGAACAGGCTCCCTTGTAAGTGACCGAAAGGGAAAGGCCGTACCCTACGCCCTTTATAACCTGGAACCCCGGGGACGACTGATGGTTACCCCTGGCACTCCCGTATATGAAGGAATGGTGGTGGGAGAGCACAGCAAGAGCAACGATCTGGATGTCAATCCCTGCAAGGAAAAGAAACTGACCAACATGCGTGCCTCTGGCAAGGATGACAGCACCACATGCTCGCCGGTTAAACCCCTTACCCTGGAGCAGGCGCTGAATTTTCTCAACGACGATGAACTGGTAGAGGTAACGCCTTTAAGCATCCGGGTCCGAAAAAAAATTCTTTCCCGCCAAAGACGCTACACCAACCGATAATCTTGACCAGTGGGTTATACGAAATCACCATCAAGCACATCAGGTAAAATTTCGTAGTGATCAAAGGGGGGCATGACGCAGGCCCCCTGAAAAAATTCCCGGGCAACCGCCACCATTTCCCGGGCATTGATAACACCTTCCACCACGGAATCACCGGCACTGTGCATACGTTTTCTCAAGGCTTCGGGCAACGCAATTCCCGCCACCCGATCATGTAGAAAATCAGCATGCTTCGGTGTGCGCAGGGGTAAAATACCCATAATCACCGGAATATTCAATGGTTTCACAGCCCGGGCAATAGCCCGGGCCGTTTTCCGGTCATACACGGGCTGGGTCACGGCATACTGCGCCCCGGCAGCCACTTTTTTCTCCAGACGATTCACCTCACGATCCAGCCCATTCACCTCGGGACGAAAATCCAGTACAGCCCCGGTGTGAAGCCCGGAATCCCTGGCCATGGTCACCAGGTCAAACACGTTAACATCCTTGACATCAGAAACCATTTTTCGATCTGCCATGGCCACGAAATCCCCGGTTGCCACAAGAACAGAAGAAATACCAAGGGCCTTGGCCCCCCACATCAAAGCCTGAAGACTTATGCGATTATGATCCCGGGTGGTACAATGAAGAACCGCAGAGCGCCCGGTATGCTGCTGAATCAAGGCGCAAAGGGCCATGGCAGACATGCGGGGCTTTGCCACGGGGTTGGTGGCCACACTGAATCCATCCACCGGCAGATCCTTCAGAGATGTCAGATCCGCCAGAAGTTTTCCAGCATCATTTCCCACAGGGGGAACCACTTCAACTGTGATAATAAATTTTTTAAAATCAAAAGGCTTATCCACTTTTAACCCATTTGCTACCGATAAATTTTGTTTCATAGGCAATCTCCATTGTTTCGCATTAAATTTAAAGGATCGACCTGGCTTATGGTAAAGATTTGGTCAGCACCCCATCTTCACCTGCTTTGGCCTGCTCACATAGCATTAGTATGCTACACAGGCCCAAACAGGCAAATATAGGGCACTGTCCAAACACCCCCCCATAAGCCAGGCATGAACCCGTTTGGACCAATGGTATTATGCAGAAACAACGGGTGCATTAAGGCTGAAATCCAGCTGAACGGTTGCCGTGCGCTGGGCAAGTTCCTTGTCAAGCATCATCAGGCCCTGGGAATTTGGACCGATCAATTTAAGCTGATCAATGATTTCATGATCATTTTCTTCTTCTTCCACCTGTTCAGTTACAAACCACTGGAGAAAAATTTGTGTGGCATGGTCCTTTTCTTCCATGGCCGTTTCCATCAAATCATTAATGGATGCCGTAATAAACTCTTCATGGGCGAGGGTTTTTTCAAACATGTCCATGACAGACTCAAATGTGGACGCAGGGGCTTCGATGGCCTTCAATACCACCCGTCCTCCACGGCTGTGGATATAATCAAACAGTTTCATGGCATGGGACATCTCCTCATGATACTGCACCATAAACCAGTTGGAAAACCCTTTAAGGCCCATATCCCCTGCATGAATGGACATGGACATATAAAGATAGGCGGAAAACATCTCTTTATTAATCTGCTCATTTAATGCGTCTTCCATCTTTTTACCGATCATGTGTTTTTCTCCTTAAATTAGACATTAATGGTGAGTCGAACATGGGGAATATGATTATACACATTTATTTTAATTATGGATACAAAACATGTCAAATCCACCTGCCCGGATGCAACACAAGATTTGCAAGCTGATAAAGGGCAGAGCCTGCAGGTCAGTCCAGGTATCCCAGAAAAACAAAGCAGTCTCCCATATGTTTTGGGCTTGATCACACCATGGGCCACCTTGGGGTGGAACAGAGGAAAATACGCTGAGTTTATTCGCTCACAAAAGTAAACATTATTCTCTTGACAAGACCACAATACCTTCATAGTATCAAATCCATTAATTTCACAAGGGGGGTATTGCCATATTCCGGGTATTATTTTTGGCCATCGTCAAAATCACCTTAATATAGCGTACAAAAGCGTACAAAGTAATTTCAAGCCCGTATGAAGGCTTGTAAATTCCGGATATTTTGGCCTGTTTATGATTCTTAACCATGGCTCCTGTCTTCGGGTACCCAATGAGAATATACAGATAAAAGTAGTTGTATTTATTAAGTTTTAGCACACCCCCAGAAAATTTTTTCCAGACAGTTAAAGGCATTTCCGGGTCAGGGAGAATCTTCCATGGCCCTGCTCTGATAAGGGATGATCATAAATCAATCATCCGCGACACCCAACCCCTTAGAAAAAGGAGTAATACCATGGGCGTAAAAATCATTGAAACCACCCCATCGGCCTATGCCTATCCCCTTCTCATTAAAAACATTTTTAAAAACTCTCTCATCCGCTCCCCGGATCAGGAAATCATTTACCGGGATCAAATGAGATATACCTACCGGGATCTCCATCGCCGGGTGGGACAACTGGCCAACGCACTGTCCGAATTAGGGGTAAAACAGGGAGATACCGTGGCCGTCATGGATTTTGACAGCCACCGTTATCTGGAGTGCTATTTCGCCATTCCCATGATGGGTGCCATTCTTCACACCGTGCACATCCGTCTGTCACCGGAACAGATCCTTTATACCATAAACCACGCCGAAGATGATGTCCTGCTGGTCAACTCAGAATTGCTGCCCCTGCTTGAACCCATCAGAGATAAAATTGAAACAGTCAAAAAAATCATTCTCATACAGGAAACGGACAAGGCCCCGGAAACATCCATTGCCTTTGATGACACCTATGAAAACATGGTCAGTCAGGGTAAGGAAGGGTATGATTTCCCCGATTTTGACGAGAATGCCCGGGCTACCACTTTTTATACCTCCGGTACCACCGGCAATCCCAAGGGGGTTTATTTCAGCCACCGGCAACTGGTACTTCATACCTTTGGACTTATGACGGGATTATGCGCCATTGACTCCCAGGCGGTGATGACATCAAAGGATGTGTACATGCCGCTTACCCCCATGTTTCATGTCCATGCCTGGGGAATGCCCTATCTTTTCACCATGCTTGGTAACAAGCAGATTTATCCCGGCCGATACGAACCGGAGATGATTTTAAAACTGGTGGTGGGGGAAAAAGTAACCTTTTCCCATTGTGTGCCCACCATCATTCACATGCTGGTGAATTCCCCGGTGGCGGATAAGGTGGACCTGTCCCGATGGAAGGTGGTCATTGGCGGCTCTGCCCTGCCCCGGGGCCTTTGCGCTGCCGCACTGAAGCATAAAATCAATCTCTATTCCGCATACGGCATGTCAGAAACCTGCCCACTGCTCACCGTGGCCCACATCAAACCCCACATGGTGGACTGGGACGAAGAAAGCCTCATTGATATCCGGTGCAAAACGGGCATGCCCATTCCTCTGGTGGATATTGAAATCATCGACCCCATGGGCACCCCCGTGCCCCACGACGGGGTGCAGACCGGAGAGGTGGTGACAAGAACACCCTGGCTGACCCAGGGATATCTCCACAATGAGAGTAAGAGTGAAGAATTATGGGAAGACGGCTGGCTTCACACCGGTGATGTGGGATTCATTGATCCCGAAGGATATCTCAAGATCACCGACCGGTTAAAGGATGTTATCAAGACCGGAGGAGAATGGGTATCTTCTCTAACCCTGGAAGATATCATCAGCCAGCACCCTGCCATCAGCGAGGCAGCCGCCATTGGTGTCCCCGACGAAAAATGGGGAGAGCGTCCCATTGTACTGGCCGTTCTCAAATCAGATGTCAAGCAGGACGGTCTTGAGGAAGAAATGAAAAAAACATTCATGGAGGCCCACGAAAAAGGGATAATTCCCAAATACGGGGTCCCGGACAAAGTAATCTTTGTGGATGAAATTGCCAAGACCGGCGTGGGAAAACTGGATAAAAAAGTACTTCGGGTTCAGTACGCAAACTGATCCAGATTTTTAATTTCAGAGTTGATTCCATCTTGAAACCATTAAAGATGGGATCAACCCCCTTCCATGGTCTTTTCACCTGCCTTGCCCCCCATCCCTCCCACAAGATAAACCTTTCAGGGCTGATTTTCCTCCCCCCGATATCAAATTGAATTTACCGCTTTTCCGGCTTACCATTGACAAAAAAAGCCTGCTCATATATTTAATTTTACCTGTATAATTTAAAAACACTGGATTATCAGACTCTTTTTTATGGGTCACAATGCAATACACAGGCAAACCGGAGATGCGGCAATTAATTTTATATGAAAAAGTGGGTACTGGGTTTTGGGTTCTAGGTACTGGGTTCTAAAAGCAACTACTTTTTCATTGTTCGTTGTGGCTGGTGGTTACTGCCATCTTGGTTCTATGAATATAAGTGGTTGACAGACCACATGTAATATACTGTCTGAAAACAGGCTTTAACCCCAGAAATTTAATTTTAACAAAGGGAGATACTTATTCATGTTAACAAAATTTTTTCCGTTTCTGCTCTGGTTTAAGGACTATGACGGGGACAAAATGAAACTGGACGTGGTGGCGGGTATCACCGTGGCCATGGTTCTTATTCCCCAGTCCATGGCCTATGCCCAGCTGGCAGGACTGCCTGCATATTATGGCCTTTACGCTGCATTTTTGCCCCCCATGGTGGCGGCCCTGTTCGGCTCCAGCCGCCAGCTGGCCACAGGTCCCGTTGCCGTGGTCTCTCTCATGTCAGCAGCATCCCTTGAACCCCTTGCCACGGCCGGAAGCGCTCAGTTCATAGCCTATTCCATTATCCTGGCCTTCACGGTGGGATCATTTCAGCTGTTTTTAGGGGTCTTCCGGCTGGGTCTGGTGGTGAACCTTCTGTCCCACCCTGTGGTGAACGGATTCACCAATGCCGCTGCCATTGTAATTGCCTCTTCACAGTTTTCCAAACTGTTCGGTGTGTATGTGGACAAGGCCGGACATCATTACCAGACTATCATCAATGTCTGCAAATCAGCCATGCATTATACCCATTTTCCCACCCTTGGCATGGGGATTCTGGCCATTGTCATCATGGTCTTCTTAAGACGCTACAACCCAAGAATTCCCAACGTCCTGGTGGCGGTGGCCATAACCACAGTGCTGTCCTATTTCATAAATTTCAACCATGACCTCCTTGTCCCAATCTCCCAGATTAAAAACCCTGAAATCGTAAAGATCCTCACCGAGTTCAACCACGAAATTGCAGAAATTGAACGATTGGGGGCCCAGCGTGCCACCCTGAACAATGAAATGAAAGCCGCCAAAAAGGCATCCAAAGCCAATGGTGCCCACATCACTTCTGACAGGGAAATTGATCTTAAACACCAGCTGGCCGTCATTCAGTCAAAGATAGATCATGCCAATGCCAAGACCCATGACAAAAGAGAAATGCTGAGACTGGTCCATTTTTCTGTTGCCAAGGATAGTGGGGAAATCCCAGAGTTTTATGTGGGTCCCGCCCTGCCGGACAATTCTGAAACAGATGGCCGGAAATGGCGCATCAAAATCGGTAATAAGGCGTTAAATTTTGAAAAACTGAACATGATAGGCGGCGGTGCCGTTGTGGGCAATATCCCCAAGGGACTAAAGGTGGGTATTCCCAAGGCACCGGAAAACACATCCTACATGGCCGCCTTTTTTCAGCTCTTACCCTTTGCCGTTATCATTTCCCTTCTGGGATTCATGGAAGCCATTGCCATTGCCAAATCCATGGCAGCTAAAACCGGCCAGAAACTGGACCCCAACCAGGAACTCATCGGCCAGGGCCTTGCCAATATCATCGGATCATTCGGACAGAGTTATGCGGTATCCGGCTCCTTTTCCCGCTCCGCCGTGAATCTCCAGGCCAATGCCGTCACCGGTGTCTCTTCGGTGGTCACAAGCATCATGGTGGCACTGACCCTTCTGTTCTTTACCCCGCTTCTTTACCATCTGCCCCAGGCGGTTCTGGCCTCCGTCATCATGATGGCCGTCATCGGACTTATCAACACCAAGGGATTTGTCCACTCATGGAAAGCCAAACGCTCCGACGGCATCATCTCGGTGATTTCCTTTGTGTGCACCCTTTATTTTGCCCCCCATCTGGAAGAGGGCATCATGGTTGGCGTGGCACTGACCTTCGGTCTATTCATTTACAAAAATCTTCGTCCCAAGGTGGCACTGTTGTCCAGATCCAGTGACAACACCTTAAAAAGCGCCATTAAATGCGGTCTCAAATCCTGTGATCACATTGCCGTGGTGCGGTTTGACGGGCCATTGATCTTCACCAATGCCACCTATCTGGAAGATAAGGTGCTTGAATACATCTCCCTTAAACCGGATCTGCTCCATGTACTCATTGAATCCAGTGGCATCAACGACATTGACGCATCCGGAGAAGATGCCCTGTCCATCCTCATTGATACCGTACGGGGAAGTGGAAGGGAAATTTCATTTTGCGGCATTAAGGAAAGAGTGCTTGATGTTATTACCAGGACAAACCTCATAGAAAAAATTGGAGAAAATAACATCTATGCGGAATCAGGGGTTGCCCTGTTTAATATCCACAGGTCCATCCATGACAAGGGAGACTGCGTATCCTGCCCGCTGAAGATGTGTAAGCCCCTGGCTGAAGATGTATAAGCCACCCCTGGAGGAAATACCAATTTTCCGATGAAACACCGCGGGCAGACCGTATTCTGATCCGGTTCCGTCTACAACCAGGCATGAAATGGTATAATGCCCCCCGACGAGGGGCAATGGCCCCGGCCCGGAACCGTAGAGGGTTCAATTAGCCGGTTTATGCTACCACTCGGGGGGGCTTTGCTGCGGTTGCCCGGAAGTTTTGTTTTCTAATAAACGGACATTAAAGAATAAAAATGGGATGATCAAACCCTAAAAAAAAGGCCTCTTCCGGAACCATCCGGAAAAGGCCTTTTTTTGGGGATTGGTCCCCGCCCCCGCGATAGGGGTGGGATTCAGTGCATATGGGCTATGGTTTGATCACAATGGTGGGATACAGGCCCTTTTTAGGTCCTTCGGGATAGGGCTGCAGGGTATTAAAGGAAATATATTGATTTTTCTGGGCATGGCCTTTTTTATCCCCTCCGTTAAAAAAGGCACCGTTGGCTTCCAAGATATGATGAATTCGTTCTTTAAAACCACCGATAAAGCTTGCACCATCCCCCTCAAAGAACATGTTACCCATGGAGAATCCCCCATCAATCTTTGTGAAATCGTCAATGGAAATGGAGTGTTTTTTTAAATCTTGTTCTGATTTTATCATCCCCCACACCAGATGGCCTTCGGGTATTTCAAGGGGCTCTTTAATGTCTATGATGGTATGTGGCATGACAATGCAGTCCTTTCCAATGGTCAGGCGACTGTCCGGACCCCCTTTAAGGAAACTGTTAAATCCCACAAATACATTGGTACCCATATCAGCTTCAATGATCTTTGCCCCATGGGCTGTGACATTACATCCCTCCAGGCGGGAATTAATGATGTAGCAGTTTTCCTGGGCATTGGCCCCTTTGCCCAGCCAGGCATTCTGCAAAAAAGCCCGTTGGGAAACCAGCACATTCTCTCCGATGTGGATGGGTGGTTTACTCACCGCATACCGATCCAGAGAAGCCGAATTCGGCACCGGAATGGGATGCTCAATATTCACCACATCAAACACCCTCTGGAAGGCTTCTTTGCGGTCTTCCACAAAATCAATAAGTTGTCCCTGGGGTGCAATGCCCGCCGTAAAATAAATATAGTGTTTCAGCTCATCCTGGGGATGGGTGTACATGAAATTAAATTCACCGGGTACCCGGACCCACACCGTTCCCGGAGCAATGTCAAGGTGACTTATCTCACCTGCCTGCACATAGGCAAAATTACCAATGACACTGTCACGCATGGTGGTCAGATCCACGGTGGCAAAGGCCCCTAAAAAACATCCATCCGATGGTGCACCATGGATATTGGCATAATTCATGGAAATGGTATCTTTAATGAAAAATTCTTCCAGGGTTTCGGGATCATGGGAAAAATTATGTACCAGGGTTTTAATGAGCAGGCAGTCTGTGATATCAATTTGCTCATCCCGGCTGACAGGAATTTCAAAGCCCTGATATTGGAACAGATCCCCTTCTTTTTTTAGTTCATCACCCCGGATATCGCTCTTGTATAAAAGTGAATTGACGATTTTGCACTGCCCCAGAAAATAACTGCCGGCAAGATTGGATTGTTTAAATTGGAAATTAAGACGATGGTGGGGAGATATTCCGAAAAATGCATAAAACTTGATCATCTGCTCAAAGGGAATAAAATTCTGAACATATGGATTCACGTCAAATTCCAGCTCTCTCAAATTAATATTGGCGCGCTGGACAATCCGGTCATACAGTTTCTGAATCGATTTCATGATGTATCCTCAATTTTTATCATCCGGTGGTTGATTTAATGGCATGAATCACTGCGGTGAAGACATCGGACAGCTTTAAAATACCCATCACCTCTTTTTCCCGGGTGACCAGCATGGAAAGTCTTTTTCGCACAGACATCTGATGAGCAGCAGTGGCAAGGGATGTATTTTCATCAATGAAGTCATTATCAGCAAGCTCTTTCATGAAATCTTCCACCTTCATCTGCAATATCTCAGAGCTGGCGTACATATTTTCAATGGACGTATTATCCATGCGAAGGTCTTCCCGTAACTGGGTAATAAAATGTGCACCGAATCCAAATCTGCTCAACTTGTCAATATTTTTAACATCTTCCGTTTTGGGTTCCAGGGCCCTCAGCATATTAATCTGACTCAATTTACCCACCACTTTTTCATTGCTGTCAAGTACCAGCACAATCCAATGGGGATGGATAGGGTCGCCCAGATCCACTTTGGGGGTTTCCAATGCCAGAAGTGCATCCAGAAAGCTAGAACCCTCTGAAATGGTGGCATAATCGGAAATCGGAACCATTAGATCTTTTACAATATAATTCATCACAAAATACTCCGATTGCAGGTTAATCAAATAAAACCGTTTCATTATAATTGTTGCATGAGCATCGTCACCGGAAAGTTTCAGACAGCTGCATGGCGGGTAAGGGTCAGGCTTTTGTTACGGCAATTTTCCGATTCGCTTGGCGTATGTGCCCCGAATACCTCCAATACAAAACTGCAATAACTTAAGCCTGACACCCATGTACCATCAACGGGCCGAGGTAACGGTGCTGCCAAATTTCCCCGTATTTTCTTCTGAAACTGATTTTCCAAGGCCGGACACTAATAAAAATGTCAGGTTAGACCTGCAGACATGGAAACCCAGGTTTTCAAGAGAACCGAAAATTTTTACCATGTCTGCAATATTATGGCAAGATATTGAATTTTTGATTCCTGACAAATTGAGTGGTTGCCACCGGCCCGGAAAATGACTATAACCGAATCATGAGTTTCGACATTGACAAAAACAGGATCAAAGAGCAGGTGCCTTCGTTTTTTTTTATTCCCCACAAGGGTATTTTTTTCACCCTGTTTTTCACCCTTTTTGCAACCATAACCGGGGTGGGCATTGTGGTGCCCCTGCTGCCGGTGTACGCAGATAACCTGGGTGCCGCCGGTATTGAAGTGGGGCTTATTTTCGGATCTTTTTCCCTGTCAAGGACCTTGCTTCTGCCCTGGTTTGGTAAACTGTCAGACAAAAAGGGACGAAAATCATTTATTCTTACAGGGCTTGCCGGATATACACTTATTTCCCTTGCCTTCATTGCAGGCAACAGTGTTACCGCCCTCATAACCACCCGATTTTTACAGGGCATTGCCTCGGCCATGGTAATGCCGGTGGTCCAGGCCTACGTGGGAGAAATAACCCCCGGTGGAAAAGAGGGGTACACCATGGGGCTTTTTAACATGTCCATGTTTGCCAGCCTGAGTATCGGCCCCATCATGGGCGGGGTCATCACCGATGTCTGGTCCATGGATGCCGCATTTATCTGCATGGGTTTACTGGCCGCCCTGGGATTCACGCTCAGTGCATTTCTGCTTCCCCCTATGGCACAGGAACCCGTTGCCCCAAAGGACAGGGTCACCATTTCCTGGAAACCGCTTTTTAAAACCCCCTCTTTCACCGGCCTCTTTATTTACCGGTTCAGCTATACGGCCTGCATCTCCATTATCTGGTGCTTTATCCCGTTGTTTGCCCAGAACCAGTTCAGCCTTTCCGGATCTTCCACGGGCATTCTGATAACCCTTGGGGTTTTCATCAGCGGCATGCTGCAGATTCCCATGGGTGCCCTGGCCGATACCTTCAACAAACGATGGATGGTCACCACAGGGGGCCTGTTATGCGGAGCATCCTTCATGCTGATTTTTACGGCACACACCCATGGCGATCTGCTGCTGGCGGTATCTGTATTTGGCGTGGGCGGTGGAATCTCCATGCCAGCCATCATGGCCATGGGAGTCATCATGGGACATCAGAAAAAATCCATGGCATCGGTGATGTCCATGCTCACAGTGGCTCACAGTGCCGGAATGATGGTGGGGGCCATGGGAGCCGGAGGCGTCATGGACTATTTTTCACTTGAATATGCCTTCCCCTGTGGTACCCTTCTCATGGGAGTCGGAGTGATTATTTTTTTCATCTCCACCCGTTCCCCGGCAATACTTCAAAAAGAACCATCTGCGATCCCACCAGGAGAGCATGACATATGCTGATCAACAATGACATGAACACAGATTCCAGGAACAGAAAACAGCCGGCCGTTGAAAGGCCCTATAAAAATAAAAAACAGGAAAAAAGGGCTTGGTTACAGCATCAGCCGGCTTGGGTCGGATTCAGGCTTGCGTTAACCCGATGAACATCACCGGTTATAAAATCAAGTCATATCTGAAATTAAAAACAATTGATATCAAGGGATCGGCAAAATCATCGATGCCATCGGCCAACCCGAATCTCATATTTTTTTAAAGGGGAAAATACGTTTACCATGTTAATAATAGGCAGTTACAACGATCTTGTAGTGGAGAGGGAAGTCTCCTTTGGTTTTTATCTAAACCCCAAGGAAGATGAGGTATTACTGCCCGGAAAATATGCTCCCAAGGGCCTGAAACCCGGAGACACCATCCGGGTATTTGTTTATACTGATTCCGAGGACCGCCCGGTTGCAACCACCCTGACCCCCCGGGCAGTGGTGGGGGATTTTGCCTGCATGACCGTGGTGGATACCACAAGTTTCGGGGCATTTCTGGACTGGGGCCTTGAAAAACACCTGCTGGTACCCGCAGATGAGATGTCTCCCCGATTGAGAATGGGGGAAAGCCATGTGGTGAAGGTATGCCTGGACCCCGAGACACAACGGGTATATGCCACGGCCCGGCTGGAATGGCAGTTCAGTAAATACATGGCAGGGATATCCGAGGGAGATGCGGTGGACCTGCTGATTTACCGCATCTCCGATCTTGGATATCAGGCAGTCATCAACAACAGCCACAGCGGCATGTTATATAAAAATGACACCCCGGTGCCCCTTGCCATCGGCGAAAAGACAAAGGGCTTTATCCATAAAATCCGGGATGATGGAAAAATAGACCTGGTTCTGAAACAGCCCGGATATGCATCGGTACCCGGCTCCAGTGATACGGTACTTGATATTCTGGAAAGGGCAGGAGGATTTTTACCATGCCATGATAAAACCAGCCCTGAGATTATAAGAAAAACCTTTGCCATGAGCAAAAAAGAATTCAAACGCTCCATTTCCAGGCTTTACCGGGAACGAAAAATAGAAATTTCATCCACCGGCATCACCCGGACTGACACCGACAAACCACGCACTTCCTGATTCTTAGAATTCCTGTTGGGGAGGGGTAAGACCCCTAACGATCAAGGATCTGATGTTCGGGGCGAAGTAAATCATTCACCGTTTTTACCGGATTAAACGTGGAAAGGGGAACCTCCACAAACACCGTGGTCCAAAAGGCCATGGACCCATTCCACAGTCCGGGCAGTTCCATGGCTTTAAGTTCTTTCCCGTGGCTGGATTTAATGGTGATAAACCCGCTGTCATAATCTGCAAATTGCGTCAAATCAAAGGGTTTCCCCTGAAAATCCCTTACTCCACACACCAGATCCACCGGATTAAAATGGGTAGAGGAGCGAAGAATCTGTGCCTGGACAGGATCTTCTTCATCCACTTGGGAAGACTCCACAATCTGAAGCGAGCAGCCATATTTTCTGTCCGTTGCCCAGAAGGGCCCCCCACCTGCCTCTCCCAGATTTTTCACCATGCCGCATACCCGAATGGGCCTGTTAAAAACGGATAACAGATATGCCTGCTGGGCCATGGCGTCCATGTCATTGAAATCATCGGGCAGGCTCAAATGAAGGGTTTCCTTTGCAAAGCGTCCCATATCGGCCAGGGCATCCATGGAAACGGCCTTTTCCCCCGTTAGAAGCCCCATGTAATGAAACACCTGGTTCTGCAGGATAATCAGGTACCCGCACAGCAAGGACTTACAGGTGACTGTGTCTGCCCTGTGATCGTCTGGCACCACATTATCGATATTCTTAATAAATACAATGTCCGCACCCAGATCATTTAAATTTTCCAAAAGTGCACCATGGCCTCCAGGCCTGAAGATGAGGCTGTTTGCCAGGGATCGAAAGGCTTTATTTTTCATATCCACGGCAATGGTATTGGTGGACTTTTTCTGGGTGGAAAAATTAACCTCCAGGGGGTGACCGTTTTGTTTATATTTATGTGCCACCGATGCAATATGAAAGGTGATGGCCTGTTCATGGGCCTTGGATACGGTGTAATGAAGGGGAATATTTCCGGTGCCACTGCAGGCCTGGGCCTGGGCTTCGGCAAGATGTTCTTCAAATGCCGTTCGGGCGTGATCTGGATAACCATGAAAGAGAACCAGGCCCTTGGGCTTGTCAGCATAGCCCAGCCCCCAGGGTTCAAGAAGGGCCGCCAGCACTTTTCTGTAATGACCTTTCTGACGCAGGGAAACAATGTCATCTCCCACTTCGGCCAGGCACTTGGACAGCGCTTTATAAAAAGCAAATTGATCAATGGATTGGACAAACTCAAGGCAGGAGTTAAAATCAACATCATGGGCTGCGGCTGCCGTTATGCTTTTAAGGGTAAGGGGATCATCAGAGTTAAATACTGACAACAGGGATTTAAACATGCGGGTGGCAGCACCGGATGCCGGCACAAATTTTAAAAGACGCCCCGCATCAAGGGCCTGGGTGTAAGCCTTTAAATAAATATCGGTCTTATTCCGGGCAATGCGATCGATGCCATCCCCGGGGGTACACGGCCGCACAAGGTGAATAAATGAAAATCCCCTATCAAAAATTTCCATCTGGGAAATAATTTTATCTTCGGGAATACCGCTTGTGATCAACTGCTCTATGTTCTGCTCTATGTCGCGAATTTTTTCTTGAAATGTCTTCATGGAAAAGGCGCTTCTCCTGATTGAACTCAAGCGTTCAGATTGCGGGCCATTTTAAGCTTAAAGAAATAATCAGGGCTTGATCACAACACCGGCCTGTTTAAAAAAACCGATGTTGAGAATTTATCCTGTTTTTTCCATCTCCGGCAAAAAGAGCACCGCCGGGTTTATTAGAAAATAAAACTTTCGGGCAACCTCAGCAGACCTCCCCGAGGAGCAATAGGAACCGGCCCATTGAGCCGCCTACGGTTCCGGGCCAGGCCCATTGTCCATCGGGGGGGCGGCATAATAATATTTCCATTGTTCGTTGTATCCGTCAGGAATTGGCAGTTATACGGCCACAATGAAAACTAAATGGATGGAAAAAACAGTTTTCAGCCAGGGGCGCCGTGGCCCTGTTACGACGCCTTTCTTATGGTGACAAAATGTTCCTGCATGGCAACGGCTCCCCCGGCAGAGTCCCATTTATCCAGGCCACCTTTCATCAACTCATGATCTGCCACACCCTTGCCAAAGGCCCGGGATTCCACCGGTAACTTGTGGCCGAACCCGTGGATCATGAAAATACAGTCCCTGTGAATCACATCCGTGACATTGGCACCGGTAACAGCTGAATAGCCAGGTCCACTGACCTCCACAGGATCGCCATGGCGAATGCCCATGTCTGCTGCCACATCCTTGTGAATCCAGATGGTATTGGTGGGCATCATCTCGTGGAGAAGGGGATTATTAACTGTGTGGCCCTGGGTGTGAAGGGCACACCTGCCAAAAATCACCCGAAACCGTTTTCCTGAACCAGGGTTCTGATCCGGTGCGGGATCTTCATAGATGGGCAGAGAATCCAGCCCGGCCTTGGTAAGCTTTTCACTGATTACTTCAAGCTTTCCAGAGGGGGTTTTCCAGTTGAATTTATCCATATCATGGTAAATGGGGTCTTTGGCAAGGGATACCTGGGCACCTTCTTCAAAATCGCCAATGCTCAGGCCGGTGCCTTCAAGCTGGTAGTTCCAGATATCTTCTATGGTTTTAAAGGCTGCCAGTTTGTCCATGCCAAGTTTTCTGGCAAGACCTGTGAAAATTTCCCAGTCGGCCAGGGAATCGTACCGGGGTGCCAGCGCTCTTTTTCTCATGAAAAATTTAGGTTTTAAGCCACCCTTATGGGCAATGATACTCTCTCTCTCCAGATAGGTGGATAAAGGCAGTACCACATCAGAATGCCAGGCCGTATCACTCCAGGAAAAGGTGATGGATACCAGCAGATCCAGATTTTCAAAAATCTTCTTCTGGGCCTCGGGATCGGGAAGGGCCATCAGGGGGTCATGGCGAAAGGCAATGTATGCCTTCACCGGATAGGGATTTGCCGTTTCAATGGCCTTGAATGCCAGATGAAGAAGCCCCGGACCGGCATCAAAATGATTATATTTCCAACCCACCCCATCAGCTCGTTTCTCATCGGGTTTAGGATACAGATCGGCCAGGGCATTTAAGCCTTTCTGATTGCAGTCCTTGGCCTTATTGGTGATGGCAAGGCCACCTTTGGCTCCCAGCGACCCCAAAAGTCCATTGATGAGATAGGCGGTACGGCTCACGTAAAATGAATTTTTAAACCGGGCCGTATTCCAGCCAGGATGCCAGATCACCCGGGGAGCTGCTTTGGAAAGCTGTCGGCAGAAAGCCACCAGCTGGTCTGGATCAATATCGCATACACCAGCAGCCCAGTCTGGAGTATAGGGTTCCACAAAGGCCGTCAAGGCGTCAAAATCCTTGAAATGACGATGCACATAGGCGGCATCATAAAGCTTTTCGGCAATCAGGGTATGAATAACTGCCAGATTGAAGGCATAGTCTGTTCCCGGACGCACCAGAAAAAAATTATGGGCCTTTGATGCTGTCACCGTGGAACGAATATCAATGACCGACAGACGGCAACCGTTTTCCATGGCCGCCAGTAACTGGTTGACTTCTCCTACATTTACGGCTTCAAATATATTGCGACTCTGGAGCACCACATGTTTTGCGTTTTTAAGGTCATAGCTGACCCCTTTTCGTCCCAGCCCCATCACCGACTGTGCGGCATGGTGAACATTTCGGGCACAAGAAACGTCATGGTTACAGTAGTTGGGAGATCCAAGCCCCCGCATGAAGGCCTTGTGAAGATCAGGAAACGGCCCCCCACGATCGGACAGTAATACACTTCTGCCGCCGTGCTCATCCATGATGGCTTTAAGTTTATCAGCCACATGGGTAAAGGCCTCTTCCCAGGACACCTCACGCCATTTTCCCTCCCCTCGCTCTCCCACCCGTATGAGGGGTTTCTGGGGTTTTTCCGGATCATTTAAAAGTCCGATACCCGCCGCTCCCCTGGGACATACCGATCCATCCAGGCCCCCGGGACGACTGCCTTCAATGTTAACCACCTGACCATTTTCGGTGAATACCTCTATGGGACATCGAACGGTACACATACCGCAAATACTGTGAACTTTCTCCATGCGTTTTTATAAACCTCCCATGTGAACCACGTACGCCAGCTACCGGGGCACCTTGAAACGTCGTCATTCAACACTGTTTTTATGTACTTTACCAGATTTAGATACTAATGCTTGAATTTTTATAAGCAATTTTCATACCGTACAAATCCATATGGTGGTAAACATCTTCCATAACGAGGACTGAAACTCTAATAATTGCAGACTTTTAGACAAAGTTTCATATAAAACCCACATATCCTGGCGGACACAACGAATATTGAAAATGCAACCATGCCGCACCACCACAAGAAGGTCAACGCAATAAAAAAAATGCAACGCAATAAAAAAAATGCGGAGCTGATTACAATCCCTGCAGCACCCAGGCAATGGAGTACTTGCATTATTATCCCATCCACTGGGTGTAAAGAGAAGTCATAACAGTGATATATTGCCCTCTATCATGCTTGAATCCCCATATCAAGCATTCTTGACAGAGGTGCAATAAAAACTTGCGCCTGTACTGAGGATAAAAAAAATCATATATCAAATCAAGAGAGGCACTCTTCAATCTGATCGATGAATCGGCTTTTATTGGCGTACTGCCCTTTTCTGTAACTGGCATGGGTCAGGTATAAAAAACGTTCCGCCCGGGTCATGGCCACATACATGAGTCGTCGTTCCTCCTGAACCGCCGCAGGTCCTGAATCAACGGAGCGCCAGTGGGGAAAAAGTTTCTCCTCACACCCCACCACAAACACCGTGTCAAATTCCAATCCCTTGGCGGAATGAATGGTCAACAGAGCCACGCCTTTTTCCGGTTCATCTTCATCATTGGTGTCCTCCCGGATCAAGGCCGCCTCTTCAAGGTATTCCAGCAGATCGGCTTTTTCCCGGGCCGTGTAACGCAGCTGTTCCAGGTTTTCTTTTTTGGAGATAAACTCTGCCTCTGTTTTAACTTTTTTCTTTAGGTACTCATAATAACCGGTTTGTTCAATCACCCGGTCAATGGCAGCATCCGGGGTTAATACCCGGATGTCGTCCAGGAGTTCCAGCAGTTCGGAAAGCTTTTTATGAACCTTAGGAGTCAATAGCCTTTCTTTGACCATGGTGCGGGCACAGGCCTGGAGCCCCATGCCCTTTTCTTTCAGTGTGCCAATCTTTTTGACCATGGCAGGGCCGATGCCCCTTTTGGGGGTGTTGATGATTCTGTCAAAGGAGACATCATCATTGGGAAAAAACGCCGCACTGAGGTAGGAGTTAATATCCAGGATTTCCATGCGTTCAAAAAAACCCTGGGACCCCATGAGACGATAGGGAATTCTGAACATCCGGAATGTTTTTTCAAAGGCAAGGGAACAGAACTTTGTCCTGTACACCACGGCCATCTTTTCAAAGGGAATACCATCCCCATGTGCATGGAGAGCTTTGGCCCGGGCCGTTACCCATTGGGCCTCTTCGGCATCGGTGAAGAAATCATGGATCTCCACCGTGCCACCCCTTTTTTTTGAAAAACATTTTTTTTCCATCTTGTTGGCGTTGAAGTCAATGAGTCCGTTGGCCACCTGAACAATCTCATTGGCGGAACGGTAATTTTCTTCCAGCCGGAAAATCACGGCATTATCATAACGATTGGGAAAGTCCAGAAAATGATTCACATTACTGCCCCGGAAGCCGTACACCGCCTGCCAGTCATCCCCCACACAGAAAAGATTGCCGTGACTTCCAAGAAACAGCCGTGTCAATTCATCCTGAAGATTGTTGGTATCCTGGTACTCATCCACCAGAATGTGGGTGAACAATTGTCGGTAATACGCCTGAACATCAGGGTAATCCCTTAAAATATCCCGTGTTTTTACCAGAATATTATCAAAATCAACGCTGTTGGCATCAAAGAGTTTTTTTTCATATTTTCCAAAGATATCCACCAGACGGATGCCGGCCACCCGGGGTTTCTCATCAAAATAACGTTCCGGATTCCCGCTGTTTTTGGCCCGGGAAATGGCAGAAATAAAGTTTGAGGCGTGTTTCTTATCAAAATTGCTTTCCACCAGGGCCTCGGTGACCAGTTTCTTTTGCTGGTACACCGAACAGATCTGTATGGGTTCCCCATAGCCCAGAAGATGGCAGTGTTTTTTTAAAATCAACAGACAGGCAGAGTGGTAGGTTCTAACCCAGGGAAATTTTGAATACCCCATGCCTGTCAGCTTGTACAGCCGATTTTTCATCTCCTCGGCGGCTTTATTGGTGAAGGTGATGGCAAGAATTCCGGCAGGATTCACCCCTGTCTCTATCAGGTGAAGGATTTTGGCTGTAAGGGTTCGGGTCTTGCCGGACCCGGCACCGGCCACCACCAGGGCCGGCGAACCGGAATGATTAACCGCATTTTGCTGCTGTTGTGATAATTCCATGGGCTCCAATTGAAAAACAGTGCCTGGATAATCAGGCACTGCTTTATATTTTTTTTATATGAAAATGCCGCAGCAGAGTCCCCAACGGTCACCCGGCCCGGCCCATTCGGAGCCAAATGGGCCACCGACGGTCCGGGGCCCCGAATCGGGCGACCGTTGGGGGCGACATAATACCATTTGGCTCCGCGTCTACGACCCATTCTTCGTTGTGTCGGCAGACCAATATGGTCCTTATATTAAAAAGTGGGTACCGGATTCTGGGCACCTCTTTTTCTTTTACGACCAATGACTTTTACGCTGCGATGATTTTCTTAAGTTCAGTTTCCACTTTATTTCGGATTTCATCCAGGCGTTCCTGGGTATCTGCTTCAAACCGAAGCACCAGGGCAGGCTGGGTATTGGAGGCCCGTACAAGGCCCCAGCCCCCCTCAAAAAGCGCCCGCATGCCGTCAATATCAATGACATCATGGTCTTTTTTAAACAGATCGGTTATGCGTTGAACCACATCAAACTTGATAGCATCGGCACATTCTACCCGGATTTCCGGGGTGGTGAAGGTTCTGGGCAGATCAGAAATAAGCTGGGAAACCGTTTTACCTGAGTTCACCATGATCTCCAGAAGCCGCAGGGTGGCATAAAGGGCATCATCAAATCCCAGAAACCGGTCACTGAAAAAGATATGTCCACTCATCTCCCCTGCCAGGGCGGCATTTTCTTCTTTCATCTTTTTCTTGATCAGGGAATGACCGGTACGCCACATAATGGCCCTGCCCCCATGTTTTTCAATATCATTATACATGGTCATGGAACACTTAACCTCGGAGATAAAGGTGGCCCCAGGTTTCCGGGAAAGAATTTCCCGGGCAAAAATCACCATGAGCTGATCACCATAGATGATCTCCCCGTTCTCATCCACCACGCCGATGCGGTCACCGTCACCATCATATCCCACACCCAGATCCAGTTTTTTCTCCTTGACCAGATCTATGAGTTCCAGCATGTTTTTCTTCACCGTGGGATCTGCTTCATGGTTGGGAAAGGTGCCGTCCATGTCACAATAAAGTTCGTGTACCTCACATCCAAGCTCCGTTAAGACTGGAAGGGCCGTCACCCCACCGGTGCCATTACCGGCATCAATACCGATACGTATTTTTTTATCAATGGCAACATTGTCTTTCAGGTAGGCTTTGTAGGGAGTCAGAACATCCATCTCTTCAAGGGTTCCCTGCCCTTCCACAAATTTTCCACTTTCAATAATCTTCCGGATGTCCTGGAGTCCCTGGCTGTGGATGGAGTCAAATCCGTTCATCAGCTTGAATCCGTTGTACTCCGGGGGATTATGGCTGGCGGTGATCATGGCTCCGCCATGGCTCTTGCAATGGTGAATGGAAAAATAAAGCACCGGAGTGGGGCATACACCAATGTCAATGACGTCACATCCGGTGGAAAGAATTCCCTTTATGAAAAATCGGCAGTAATCATCACTGGTCACCCGGCAATCCCTTCCCACCGTTACTTTTTTATTACCATGCTTGTTCAGAAGGGTTCCATAGGCCCTTCCAATTTGAATGACGTCATCGTCGTTGAAGTCTTTACCGGCAACGCCTCTTATGTCATATTCCCTGAAAATTCCCGGGTTCATGTTCCCTCCTTACGAATTTAAAATTTTTATTGTTTCTTTTGACATCCTTTAAAGAGCTCCGATGACAATGGCAATGGCACCAAGGACCCAGCAATAAGGGGCAAACAAATGCAGTCGTCCCTTTTTTACAATGCGCATCAAAAAGATCAGGGCACCATACCCCACCACAAAAGCAATAAGAGTGCCGCACAGTGTGGCGGTGATATTAATGGCAGAGCCATCTTCAATAAAATCCTTAAAGCTCAGAATCATAGCGCCCACAATGGCCGGAATGGAAAGCAAAAATGAAAAACGGGCGGCTATTTCTCGATCAATACCGGAAAAAAGGCTTGCAGAAATGGTGGCTCCGGACCTGGAGATGCCGGGGATAACCGCCATACCCTGGCACACACCCACCAGAAGCGCCCTCTTAACCCCAAAAACCATGATCCCATCCCCCTGGCTTGGGGCGGTGCGGGTCATCCATAAAAAGGTACCGGTGATGAGCAGCATGCATCCCACAAAAAAAACGGAAGAAAAAAGCATGTGGACGTACGGTTTAAACCCAAGCCCCAGAAATGCCGTGGGGATGGAACCAATGATTATGAGAAAGGCGAATCGAATCTCTTCATTGTTTTTTATCATGGGTCCGGTATTCTGCCCGGAAAACAACTGTTTAACCAGCATAAGCAGGGCCAGAACCATCCCCTTAATGTCCTTGAAGAACACCACAATAACGGCCAGTAAGGTTCCCATGTGAAGGCTGACATCAAAAAACAATGCTGGTTCTGTAATGTCGAAAAAGGATTGGCCCAAGGCCAGATGCCCGGAGCTGCTCACCGGAAGAAACTCGGTGAGTCCCTGCAAAATGCCAAGAATGATTCCCTGATAAATTTCCATAGTTTTTCCTGGTTCACATATTTTATTTTTTTATCGAAATAATATTCTTCATCCCATATGGACAAAAAAAGAAACAAGTCCATCATTTCTATAATTATATGTAAAAAAAATCAAGAGAAAGCATGGTAAAGCGCCTGCAGACACCTTTAAAAAGCTTTTAAACGACGGCTTTTCATAATCCTGACACTGCTGAATACTCCGGTGAAGCATATAATCTTCACTCATTACGGTAAATGGACTTGCCTTGTATAGGTAAATGATTTATATATACATGATATACATTATCCGGTTTTAACCACACGGTCCCAGAGCTGGCTCACCACCAACGATTTTTTCAGATATTCATGCCAGGAACCCATGGCAGATCCCCCTGGTCCAAACAACACAGCCCCAGGGATGTTGAAAAAATAAAAAATTTATGGAAAAAATATTTAAACTTGATCCAGATCAAGTATTTTTTACCTTTACCGGTTTATGTTGATGACAGAATCAAAATAAAAATATGAGTGGGTCAAATCAGACTCAGGAAAAATCTCTGATTTTGCTGACAGCAATAATGCAAAAATCAAGGATAAAAATTCAAGGCACAATAATCAACCATAAGGAGACATACTATGTTTTGTTTTCAATGTCAGGAAACTGCAAAGAATACCGGATGCACCATTAAAGGCATGTGCGGCAAGGAAGAAGAGACCGCCAATCTTCAGGATCTGTTGATTTTTAATCTCAAGGGCATCGCCGTTATTAACGAAGCCCTGACCGCCGCCGGCAAAAAACCGGGTAAAGAAGTGGGGCGTTTTGTGTCTAAATCCCTTTTTACCACCATCACCAATGCCAACTTTGACGATAACAGCCTCGTGTCATGGGTCAAGCAGTCCCTGGCATGCAAAAAAGAACTGTCGTCAACCCTTGATCAGACCGCCTTCAACGCCCTGCATGAATCTGCCACCTGGTTCTGTGACACGGTGGATGACTACCAGGCAAAGGCAAAAACCGTGGGGGTACTGGCCACACAGAACGAAGATGTAAGATCCCTCAGGGAGCTTCTGATTATAGGTCTCAAGGGCGTTGCCGCCTATGCCGATCATGCGGCAGTACTGGGGGTTGAAAAGGATGAAATTTACGATTTTATTCTCCAGGGCCTTGCCTCCACCACAAAAGACCTGTCCGTGGACGAAATGGTGGCTCTTGTCATGAAAGCCGGAGAATGTGCCGTTACTGCCATGGCAACCCTGGATCAAGCCAACACCACAGCCTATGGCAACCCGGAGATTTCCCAGGTCAATATCGGTGTGGGCGATAAACCCGGCATTCTCATCAGCGGCCATGACTTAAAAGACATGGAAGAGCTGCTGAAACAGACTGAGGGCACCGGAGTGGATGTCTACACCCACGGCGAAATGCTGCCGGCCAACTATTATCCCGCCTTTAAAAAATATGATCATCTCAAGGGCAATTACGGCAGTTCCTGGTGGAAACAGAACGAGGAGTTTGAATCCTTTAACGGTGCCATCCTCATGACCACCAACTGCATCATTCCCATTAAAAAGAAAAATACCTACCAGGATCGTATTTTCACCACTGGCGTCGTTGGATATCCCGGATTAACTCATGTGGCAGACCGTGCCGATGGCAAAACCAAGGACTTCTCCGCAGTCATTGAAAGGGCCAAGAAATGTGCCCCGCCCACAGAAATTGAAACCGGCACCATCGTAGGTGGATTTGCCCACAATCAGGTACTTGCCCTGGCAGACAAGGTGGTGGATGCCGTTAAATCCGGTGCCATAAAAAGATTCATTGTCATGGCCGGGTGTGACGGTCGTCAAAAGGGACGGGCCTATTTCACCGAAGTGGCGGAAAAACTGCCCAAGGATACGATCATCCTCACTGCAGGCTGTGCCAAGTACAGATATAACAAGCTCAATCTGGGCGACATCGGCGGCATCCCCAGAGTTCTTGATGCCGGTCAGTGCAATGACTCTTACTCCCTTGCCGTCATCGCTCTAAAGCTTAAAGAGGTGTTCGAGCTTGAAGATATCAATGATCTTCCCATCTCCTTTGACATTGGCTGGTACGAGCAGAAGGCTGTGGCTGTGCTTCTGGCCCTGCTCTTTCTCGGCGTAAAGGGCATCCGTCTTGGGCCGACACTTCCGGCCTTTGTTTCCCCCACGGTTCTCAACGTACTGGTGGAAAACTTTGACATCAAACCCATTGGAAATGCTGAAGAAGACATTGCTGCCATGATGCTGGGGAAATAATTTTCCGCTCTTCACGGTAAAAGTTCACAAACCGACAATATTTTTATGAAATTGCTGCGGGCCGGCTGGGTGTATGATCACGGCCGGCCCAGGGCAATAATATGAAAAAACAGGTACATCAGCCTTTTTCAGGGTAGGGTGCCCGGGTCTCACTACCCGGTGCACACCTGCCCATTGCTGTTTTGCAGGGCTTGCTTTTTTTCAGGAATGCTCATGGATGACGGGGAGGAAAAACAAAGATGTCCAACTATGCGTTTCGACTGATTCTGGTGGCGGCCGCCATTGTTGTGGCAACGGCCATGGCCTTTGTGGTAAAGGCCCAGCTCATTCCGGACTCCTTTGGGAAATATGGCCATTATCGAGCCGATGCCATCGACGAGGAAGTCATGCGGCCCATCCGCCATGGCACCAACACCTCCTGCCTCAAATGCCACCCCTATGAAGCGGCCATTCATCTTAAAGGTCGCCATAAGACCATCTCCTGCGAATTCTGCCACGGTACCTATGCCGATCACATCAACAACGGCAGAAAGATCGGCACCCTGCCGGTGAAAAAAAATACCGAAATCACCACATTATGCCTTCGATGTCACAACACCGAAATCAAGGCCCGATCCCAGGCAGTGATTAAAACCGTGGCCATACCCGAACACCTTGAATCTCAAAAGGTAAAAATCACCCACACCTGTAACCAGTGCCACCATGTGCATGCCCCCCTTAAATACATCAACCGTGCCAAACAGATAACAGGAACAATGGAGGCGGACTCATGAAAATTGAACAGGCACCGCCACAGCTGGATCGCAGGGCCTTCATCAAAAAAGTACTTACGGGAAGTGTGACAGGATCACTGCTTCTGATCTATCCCATGGGGGGCGGCGATGCCCTTGACATGCTGCAGCCCGGCACAACACCTGAACCCCCAGAACAAATTCCCGGTATCCGGGGCGAAATATACGATATCCATGAACGCAAATTTGCCTTTATTGTAGACATCACCCGGTGCATCGGATGCGGTTCCTGCTGTGTGGCAGATAAACGGGAGTACAACGTACCTAACGGATATTACCGAACCTGGGTGGAACGGTATATCAAGGATTTTGACGACCAGGTATATGTGGACTGCCCCAACGGGGGCCTGGACGGGTACCAGAATCCCAGAACAGACATTGACGTCCAGGTAAGGGATACCTTTTTTGTTCCAAAACTTTGCAATATGTGCAAGGAAGCCCCCTGCGTCCAGGTGTGTCCTGTGGGGGCCACCTTCACCACCCCGGACGGTTTTGTTCTAATGGACAGTGACCGCTGCGTGGGATGTGGATACTGCATCCAGGCCTGCCCCTACTCTTCCCGTTTCCTCAATCCCATCACCCACACCGCAGAAAAGTGCACCTGGTGCTATCACCGGGTGAGAAAGGGGCTGTTACCCGCCTGTGTGGAGGTCTGCCCCACCGGTGCCAGAAAGTTCGGCAGTCTTAAAGATGAAACATCGGAAGTTTATAAAATTCTCAAGGGTCCCGGGGTACTCACCGTACTCAAAGAATCCATGGGAACCTGGCCAGCCCTTTACTATCTTGGCGCAAGACTGGAGGTAATCTAAATGAGTGGATTCCATGAAGGGGCAGCCATGCTGCTGTCCAATTTTGTGCTGCCCAATGATCTCCATGTGCACTGGAGCATGATGATTGTCCTCTATCCCTACATCACAGGACTTGTGGATGGTGCCTTTATCATTGCGGCCCTTTACTATCTTTTTGATATTAAAACCCTGAAACCCGTGGCCCGGTTTTCACTGCTCTTTGCCCTTGCCTTTCTTTGCTGTGCCACCATCCCGCTGCTGCTGCATCTGGGACGACCGGAACGTAATTTCAATATGCTGTTAACCCCCAATCCCAGTTCGGCCATGGCCGGATTCGGCTATATCTATGCCGTGTCCATGGGGGTATTGGGATTCATTGTTATTTTTGTTTACCGGGCAGATCTGGTAAGGCTCAAACATCGCTCCCAGGGCATGATGAAGCTTATTTATCGAGCTTTAACCTTTGACTGCGATGATCTTTCCCCCCGGGCCATGGCTCTGGATGACCGGATCATCAAAATACTGGTGGGACTTGGTATTCCGGTGGCTGCGGTACTCCACGGTTATGTTGGTTTCATCTTCGGCGGAGTCAAGGCCAATCCCACCTGGTCCACACCTCTGATGCCGGTAATATTTCTTTTTTCTGCATGTGTATCCGGCATTTCCGCCATTGTCCTTGCCTATATTATAATACGCAAACTCACCGGGAAAACCATTGACGGCCCCTGCATCATCACCTGCGTTAAAACCCTCACGGGATTTTTCATCCTGGCCTTTTCCTTTGAAATGCTGGAGGTATTTTCCCACTCTTATCTGAAATCAGGCTATCACCACATGGTGGAAGGCCTGTTAAACGGGCCCCTTGCCGCCTCCTTCTGGCTGTGGCAGGTCAAAATATGCTCTGGCATTCCCCTTATTATGCTGGCGTTCATGGCCTTTATCAAACTCCGGCAGCCGAGGTACAATCTTCTGGCTGCGGGGGTATCTGCCATTTTGCTCCTCCAGGTCTTTATAATGCGGTGGAACGTCGTCATCGGAGGTCAACTCATGTCCAAGAGTGCCAGAGGATACACGGTGTTTCATCCACAATGGTTTGATAAAGAGGGTATTTTAACGGTGGTTGTGGTGATGCTCATCCCCTTTGTCATTCTTTTTGTCCTGGGTAAAATTTTTCCCTTCTGGATTGAAGACTCCAGGCTGAATTAAAAATATCACTGGAGGATCAAGCCAAGATAAATAATACCCGTCCGACATGATAACCATGACAGACGGGAAGCATTGTAATACTCGCTGATCCATTTTTTATCCCCGGTTTTCCCCACAGCTGGCCTAAAAATCGGAACTTCGAGTAACAAAATCTGAATCTTTAAAAGATGGAGGAAAATGAGATGACATTATTGAGGGGTTTCATCGTGATGACGCTGCTGTTTTTTTTCTGTGCCGGATCTGCACTGGCACTGACCCAGGAATCTTTTGATGTAAAAAATCCCAAAGTGCAGGAGATGAACAAAAAATGTATCACCTGCCATTTAAAAGAGAACAAATCTTTGGTATTGCAATGGGAAGCATCAGCCCATGCCGCAGCCAAAGAGGGACAGGTTGGGTGCTACAACTGCCATGCGGCGGACAGGGCAGATGAACTGGGTTACCAGCATGAAGGTGCCTTTATAAAGGCCATTCTATCCCCTAATGACTGTGCTAAATGTCATGAACCAGAAGCAAAGGAGATGGCCGTCTCCCACCATGCCACGGCAGGAGAAATCATGGCCTCCCTGGATAATATGCTGGCCGAGGTGGTGGGTGGCATGCCGGATAACCCGGGAAACATGGTCAGTGGGTGCTGGCAGTGCCACGGCACGGTAGTGGCACCCAAACGGGATGCCGACGGCAACATCTTAAGATCCAAAACCGATGCTCCCCAGATGGATTATACAACCTGGCCAAACTCCGGCATTGGCCGTATCAACCCCGACGGTAGCAAGGGCGCCTGTAATGCCTGCCACTCCAAGCATTCCTTCAGTGCCAGCCGGGCAAGACAACCGGAAAATTGTGGAAAATGTCATCTGGGACCGGATCATCCCCAGAAAGAAATCTATGAAGAGTCCAAACATGGTATTGCCTATGCCACCGCCCCCAAAGGCGCTGGCCCCGACGGCATGAATATTTTAAAAGACGGTGCCTGGGTGCTTGGGGATGACTACTATACGGCTCCCACCTGTTCCACCTGTCACATGGGTTCCTTTGTCAAACTCAACGGGGCTGTTGCTAAAAACAGTCATAATGTAGGGGACCGCCTCTCCTGGAACCTTCGGGCAGTGGTCTCTTCCAAGTTAAACAGGGTGACCTTCACCGACGATACTGTGACAGATATTCCCGGTGACATTCCCCCCAGACCGGGACAGAAAGCCACCAAGAAATCCTACATCAGGGAAGGGGATAAATTAAAAAAGATCGTTGAGGAAAAGACCATCAAAAGCGTTGTATCCTGGAAAGAGCGCCGAACCAGCATGCAGGAGGTGTGTAAATCCTGTCACGGAGTCAATCAGGTTAAAGATTTTTACAGCCAGTTTGATGATCTGGTGAACCTGTACAACGATAAATTTGCCAAACCCGGTGCAGAAATTGTTGCCATGCTGAAAAAAGACGGTATCTGGGAGAACAGCGGTTTCCAGCACAAAATTGGCTATACCTGGTTTGAAATATGGCACCATGAGGGCCGCAGGGCACGTATGGCAACGGCCATGTTTGCACCGGATTACACCCATTGGCATGGGCTTTATGAGGTTTCACGAAATTTCTATCACGAATTTCTCCCCGAAGTTCAGGAACTGGCCGACCATGCTGGTATGGGGGACAAGTATAAAGAGTATATCCAGACCTTGCTTGCCAAACCTGAGCATCTCTGGATCAGAACCGGCGGCAGCGCCGAGACCATGAAGCTAATCGAAGAAGAACGAAAACTGAGATACAATCAGTAATCTCTTAATCATTGTCCCATGGGTTATGCTACTTTCATGACCCATGGGATTTTTTTATAATTGTGAGCAATCTTCAAATATTCAATATGGATTTTCAGAAATGATAAAAAATTCTGTTATTTTATTTGTTATCCTGGGATTCATAGGCCTGAGCTTTGCCAATAACCATCTGCCTCCAAAAGAGGAGAAGCTGACCAGCCTATATGATCAGGTGCTTTCCCTTCACCTGGAACGCAATGGATATACCTTGGGCGCCCCCCTCACCCCTGCCCAGGAAGAGATGGCAGCCTCTCACCTTGTGGAAGGGGCCACTCCCGGAACATATAAATTCATGGACGGCAACCTGAGCGTGGTGGCAGATAGTACAAACCACCGGGTTATGCTTCTGTTTGAAAAATTTGAAGGGGTGTCCGGGCAGGCAATTCATGATCTTGTGGGCTCCCTTTTTATAGACTATGATGAACCAACCACCTCAGCCCACGATAAAATCGTCTACTGGGCTTATGATATCAAAGGCAAGATCTCCTTTGAGCAGTTTCAAGCGGTAAAATCCCGGAAAAAGAACCTGGATATTCTGGCCACGGTGAAGCTCAACAGCAGTATTGAGGTATTGGGCGATAACCCGATGTCGGAAAAGGCAAATGTCTATTATATTATCAGTTCACCTCCGATACTGGAATTTTTCACAACAGAATAAAGAAGCAGGGCTGCCCAAAGACGAGCATTCACAGCGGCTATCCCCCGTGACTCCCGATACTGACCTCATCCACTACCGCAGGCAATCCTTAATAATTCTGGCAAGTTCATTAATGGCATAGGGCTTTTTAATAAATCCACCAGCACCCATCTCCAATGTTTTTTCAATATCATCGCTTTGGGAAAAACCGCTGGCAACCACGGCCTTTTGACCGGGCTTGATTTCAAGCATGGCCTCATAGGTCTGACAGCCATTGATTCCCGGGTCCATGAGCATGTCCAGAAGCACCAGATCCACAGGATTCTGTCTGACATACTCCAGGGCCGCTTCACCGGAATTTACGCACACGGCATGGTAACCGAATCGTTTCAAGATATTTTCCGCCAGGAGAGACACCTGGGCATCATCATCCACAACAAGGATGATTTCCCCATGCCCCATGAGATCGTCTGCCCCCCCCGCACTGGTTTCAATGGCATGCCCCGCCGTTTTCTCCATGGCCGGAAAGTAAAGAGAGAAGCAGGTGCCTTCGGGTCCGCTTTCAACCTGGATGATCCCATCATGTTCCTTCATTATGTTCCAGGTCACGGCAAGCCCCAGACCGGTACCGCTCCGTCCCATGATTTTTTTGACATAAAAGGGTTCAAATATGTGCTGCAGATCCTTTTCTGAAACTTCATCTCCCGTATCACTTACCAGAAAAACCACATAATTCCCAACCGGCAGAAGGTTTATCAGCGAGGAGGTCCCATTGATCATGCAGTTAGCAGTGGAAAGTACCACCTCTCCTTTGCCGTCCATGGCATCAATGGCGTTGACCAAGAGGTTCATAATGCATTTTTCAATATGAACAGGAGAACAGAAAGTCTTTAATAATTGAGGATCCAGGTGTGTCCGGCATTGAATATCTTCATGGCATAGCAGCAGTTCATGAACCTCCGGCATTCCCAGCTGTGTATTTATGATATCATTGAGATTTAATTCTTTTTTGGCGTTTGCCACCCCCCCGGCAACGGTCAAAAGATCGGCAACAATTGCCACTGCCCTCTGACCGGATTCATGGATGGCCATCAGGGCTTCTTTGAACTCACTTTGTTCTGGAAGGTCCGGGAGTAACAACTCCGGATATCCCACAACCGGGGCCATGATATTATTCAAATCATGGGCCACCCCCCCGGCTAAAAGACCGATGGCCTCCATCTTTCTTGCCTGCTGCAACTTATCGGCCATTGCCTTTTTCTGATTTTCCGCCTGTTTTTCAAAGCTTTTATCATTGCAGACGGCAACCAGATCCCCTCCTGGCAGCTTGTACACCTCATACTCATGCCAGAAATGCACCTGATCATCACAGCACCAGTTCACGGAATGGATAGAGGTCATGTCCGTCTGCCAGGCTGTCTTGAAAACGTCAAGCAACCCATCTTCAATCATCGAAGGAAAGATACAGGTCAATTTTTCCCCCAACACATGATCACGCTTAACAGCCTGTATTTTTTCCATGGCAGGGTTAATCTCCTTTAATCTGAAATTATCTCCCCCGTCAATGGCTTCATAAATGGCAATACCACTACTTGAATGTTCAAAAAGTCCATGGAAACGCTTTTCGCTGACGGCAAGATCCACAGTGCGCTGTGCCACCTTTTTTTCCAGATCTTCCACAAGTTCCCGAATGCGCACCGCCATAAAATTAAAGGTTCTGCTCAATTCACCGATCTCATCTTTGCCCCCCTCATTGGCAACCACATCAAAATGACCGTTTTTCAAGGCTTCTGCGGTCTTTGTCAGTTGCAGAATACGATGAATGATTTTTATGGTTATCAGACGTGCGATAATGCCCGCTGCGACCAATCCAATAACGGTCACCAGCACCAGGATCAAGTTTGTCAGACCGTGGGTGCGGGCAATAATCTTCCGGGATTTCTGCACTTCATTTTTTGCCAGCTTGACCAGGTTTTCCGAAATGGTGTCGGCCATTTGCTCCTGGATCACAAAATCATTAAATCTGGCATGGATGGCTACATCGACTTCCATTATTGATTCTGCGATGTCTTTAAACCGATCCAGAAGGATATTAATTTCTTCCTGACGCGGCCTTGTAAACAACGGGCTTGATGCCACAAGCTGCCGCAGCTTGAATTCAACGTTAAATGCGGACTGCATTAAAAAACGCTCATGGCTCACCTGGTACTGCTGCACAAACGAGACCATTTCATGATACATACCGGGCAACTTCATGAATGCTTTTTGTAACTCCCTCAGCACAAAATCCAGCCGGGCATACAGGCCTTTTTCTGGTGTTGCCAGGCGGGTGACCAGTTCAAAGGAATCTATGGAGGTATCGGCAAATCGCTTTGCAGAAGACAGGTATAAATTGACATCAATACGACTTTTACGGATGGTATCACTGACCTCGGGGCAGGCAATCATCTCCTTAAGAGATTTGCTGCTGGAAACCACATGGGAGATCTGTCGAATGGCAGGTTGGGCATATGTTTCATGGGCGGCTTTTAAACCGATCTGCGGATAATAAAGAAAGAACTTACCATGCAGATGGCGAGCCTTTGCCATACCGCCATCCACTTCAAGGATCAGTCGCTGTATTTCATTGCTGATGCCAATGGCATCGTTTGCCATGCGAACATAGCGCAAAGACAGATACCCTGTGATGGCCACAAAGGCAATAAGAACCAGCAACAGAGCCAGTCCCATGGTGGATTTAAAGGAAAGGGATTTATTCTGACAGAAAGCATTGATTTTATTAAAAAGGCTCATTTGTCAACTCCTGACGGACGGGGGCATAAGAAAACTGCACATTGTCCAGCAGACCCTGCATTCCGAATACCGGATCATCCATTCTCAAAACCTTGAATACGGGTTGACCACAGTCACCAAAGGCATCACATGCCAGTGTTCCTGACACACCGTTGAAATGGCGTATTTCATAAAGGGCATCTCTTAAGGCCCGACGACCAATGAACAAAGCCCCCGAGGTAGGATCATGAACGGCTGTTTTCTCAATGACTTTAAACAGCAGGGATGCGGCATCGTAGGCAGTCAGATAATAAAATGTGGCAGGGGGAGCGTTATATTTTTTAATGTATTTCTGATCCAACGCCTCTATGGCAGGGCTTGAAGGGGCTGATGGTCCCACAAAGTAAAGCCCTTTGGACTTTTCTCCCACGGACTCAAGAAAATCCACATCAATCAACGCCCCACCGGTCATCAGACGGATATTTTCAAAACCCGGCATTTCCCGGGCCTGCAATAACAGATAATTTCCCTCGGGCTGGAACAGCGGAAAAAATAAAAATTCCGCCCGGGCATCCTGTGTGGCCGTCAATACGGGCTGCATCCGACGATCTCCCTTGTTGACGGCTGTATCCAGCACCACCTTTCCACCAAGTTTCTGGAACATTTTCACAAAACTGTCGGTGAGTCCCCGGGTGTAAATATCCCCATCATTAATGGCCGCCGCTTTAACAACGCCAAGGGTTTTAAATGCGTAAATCGCTGCTGCCTTTCCTGCATTTTCCTCATTGGGAGCGGTTCTGAAATAGCCCGACTGCCAGCACGGTCCTCGCTGATCTGCGATGCGGGTGAGAAACGGTGCACTGTTATTACCGGAAATCATGGTAAGGCCAGCTTCGGACATGGCCTTTGAGACTGCAGCTGCCGCACCGGAACAGGTGGTTCCCAATATGGCAATATTGTCCGGATCTGCCAGGATTTTCAACACGGCATTGGCCCCACCTTCTTCCGAGCATCCGGTATCTTCGGTCTGGAAAACAACTGCATGCCCTGCCACCGTTCCCTCATGGGCTTCAAGAGCTAGTTCAATGCCCCGGATCTGCCCCTGGCCGATGGAGGCCACCTCACCCGTCAATGCTTGCAGAATACCTATTTTAAGTGGCTCATCAGGTGCCACCCGGACACATCCAAGGGTGTCATGGCATTGAAATGACGGTGTGGGTTCCTGACATGCCCAGACAATAATCGCAAGCAAAAACACCATCGGTACGCATTTGGATTTATGAAAAAAGTTGAATGCTGTCATGAATCCTCACCACCTTAACAAAAAGTAACTTTTATGTCGGCCAAAAAATACTTTTTGAAACAAAAAACAAATATGATATACCATAACATTCCGCTAAGAACAAACATTTTGTGGGGGGGGGACAACAAAGGTTATCTTTTTTGGGAGGGATCACAATTGCCCTGAAACATTGATTTTCAAGCAGTCCTCAGTCTCCTTTTTCTTGACAGGGCTTCCTTTTAATGCACATAATCGCATCATTAAAATTTCATCAAATTGATCACAACACCGCCCACCGATAAAAAAGGCAGATGTCTGGACAAAAGGATTTCGATGTTTATGAATAATCATTTAATCACAATGGATACCACTGTAAAAAAGATACGTGCCATTCCATTGTTCAGCGGCTTGAACGAAACCGAATTTAATGACATTAAAGGCATTTCACAACAAAAGATATATAAAAAAGGAGAGCTGATCTTCCATGAAGGGGATATGGGTGATGGGTTTTACATAGTTGAAAAGGGCAAGGTGAAAATTTTCAAGCTGTCCTTTGGGGGCAAGGAGCAGATTCTTCACATTTACGGCCCGGGGAAACCCTTTGGTGAAGTGCCGGTGTTCACCGGAAAGAACTTCCCCGCATCGGCTCTGGCAGTGGAAAACTCCACCCTGATATTCTTTCCCAGAAAGGACTTTATTGCCCGCATTACGGCCAACCCTTCCCTTGCCTTGAATATGCTGGCGGTCCTGTCCATGCGCTTGCGGGAATTCACGGTGATGGTGGAAAACCTGGCCTTAAAGGAGGTGCCTGCACGACTGGCTTCCTATCTGGGTGTTTTGATGCGGGAGCAGAACAATACCGATGTAGTCACCCTTCCGATGTCTAAAAATCAGCTGGCAGGCCTTTTGGGGACCACCCCCGAGACTCTGTCCCGAATTTTCAATAAAATGTCCAGTGAGAATCTCATTGGGGTGGACCGGGGAGTCATTTCCATTCTGGATGCCCAGGGGCTGGCCGACATGGCGGAGGGGGGATGAACGATATTTTATATGCCGCCAGAGATATCCCAATTGCCTACCGAAAACAACCGATTTCTCACCGGCATTGTGAAATCATGGCTTCCATATCTTCAGAACGCAACAGCTTTGAAAACCGGGTGCCATTTTTTGAATGGGTCTTGTAAAATGCCAATGCCCGTTTTAATACCTCCAGCACTTGGGTTTCCGACATCAGTTGCGGAATCTCCATGGCCAGGCGGGGATGTCTGCCAAGACGTCCTCCCAATTGTACCCTGAAGCCCCTTTCTCCCTCATCAATGGTACCGGTGGGACAGGCATCAATGCATTTACCGCACATCATGCAACCATCAAAATCAATGGTGGGATGCTCGTCAATCTCATTCAAAGAAATACAATGATCCGGGCATACATCCACGCAGGCCCGGCAAAGGGAGCAGCTTTCTTCGGTCAAGCAGGGACGAAGGGCACCTAAAATACCCACATCCTTGATCTGGGGCTGGGAACACCCGTTGGGGCAATCGGCACAGCTCATGCGGAACTCATGGTGATATTTAAGATCCCCCTTGACCTGTTCTTTCAGAAAACCCAGAATATCTGCTTGTTTAAAAACAGCCTCGGCTTTTTCCATGATACCCTCACAGGAAACGGCCGCATGGGGGCAGCCCGAGGCACCAAAGCAGCGATCCAGCTGATATCCCTTGATGTCATTGGACATGGAAGATATAAACTTTTTCTTGGCGGCATTGACATCACCAATGCCCACCTGGGTTCCATCCTTTTCCAGCACATATTGCTCAATCTTCTGTCGTACCTTTTTTCTCACGAAAAAAGGCACTTTTTTCATTGCCTCGTCCGCCTCGGAGGACCACTTCATTTAACCACATCTCCCCGGGCGCTGATCACCACTTTTTCCATGGGGATTTGAACACCGGCAAGGGCCATGGCTTTTTCCACAAGGCCTGGTAATCCGGAACAGCAGGGCACTTCCATGATCAGGGTGGTGATGGTTTTAATACCGGCCACCTTAAAAATCTGGGCAAATTTCTCCACATAGGATTCCACATCGTCAAACTTGGGGCATCCCATCATCACCACTTTCCCCTTGAGATAATCATTATGGAACGACGGAGCTGATACGGCGGCACAATCTGCTGTGATCAGCAGATCCGCGCCCTTGAGAAAAGGTGCTGTGGGGGGAATCAAGCGGATCTGCACCGGCCAGTGACAAAGTGCAGATGCCCCCGTTGACAGGGTAGTGGGTTTGTTGGCCTCTTTGCATCCCCCTGCCACAGGAAAGGTTTTCAGCTGGGTGGAGGGGCAACCACAGCCTGCAGTGGCTGCAGAGGCGTTTTTCTGGTCCTGTTGTTTTTTCCGGGCTTCCAGAAAGGCTTCCACAGCGGCCTCATCAAACTCATCTGCTTCACGTTCAATAAGTTTCAAGGCATCCTGGGGACACTCCCCCAGACAGGCACCCAGGCCGTCACAGTACTGATCCTTCACCACCTTAGCCTTGCCATCTATAATCTGAATGGCCCCTTCGGCACAGGAGGGAACACAGTTACCGCAGCCATCACATTTTTCTTCATCAATTTCAATTATTTTTCGCATTACTTTCATTGTATTTTTCCTTTTATATATATGTCAGGAGGGTGCTCCTGGATTTTTTTAAAGCAGCAGAGATCTGGGTTCTGGTTATATGTTCAATCATCAGCCCAGAACCGAGGCAGCCTTGGTTCTGCCGGCATCGGTGAGAAAAGATTTTTCAAGGATACGCGCCAGGCGGTCCGATGCCATCTTTTCTTCTTTATGCTCCTCTTCCAGGTTGGTGATGAGATCGGCATCATACAATACTTTAAAGTTGATGGTCTCCTCCTGTCGGGGATGATGGTGGTGCCCCACGATGTCGCACACTTCGTCGATGAGATCCGTTTTAGCGCCCAGTTTTTCCAGTATGGCCCTGGCAATGGGCGGTCCCTCAAGCTCCTGGTACTTCGGGGCATTGGAGTCATATTTTTCTTCGGCCAGTTTAATGCCAATGTCATGAAGATACGCAGCCGCCAGGATCACGGCAAGGTTGCCTTTTTCATTGCGTCCGATCTCTTCGGCATACCGGGCCACCCGCATGGCATGGCCGATGCGTTTAAAGTCCGCCTTAAAATAGCGCTTCATCTCCACAGCCACCCGGTCCTTGAGGAGGTCTTCCCGCTCTTTAAGAAACTCCTCAGGCAGCGTACCAATGCACTGATCAGCATACTGGCAATAGGATGCACATCCAAAATCAAGATGGGGGTTTACAATGCGTTTATTACACCCTTTGCATTTTCGGGCGGTATCGTCCTTGAAAAACTCAATGGGGGTTCCGCATTCGGGACATGCAACTTCAAAAATAGCTTCATCATTCCAATATTGGGTATCCTGTCCGGGACATTTCATGGTTGCCTCCTTATGGTTTTTGTTTCAATACACCCGCTTAAACAAATCAACTTCCAACGTTACCTTTCCAAGGTGTGATTTGAATATAAGACATCAGAAATCTTTTTTCCTTGATCCGGATCAAGTTTATTATTTTTTCAGAAAAAACAAGACCGTAAAGGTAACTATCAGGGTAATGTAAATGGGTTTTGGGGCAGGCCACATTCTGCATCGCCATTTATTTTTGCTACGATAAGGTTATCGACGACTCCGGAACCGGGTGTCACCAGCTTCAAGTTGGTCAAGAATTTCAATATAGGTGCGATACCGTTCCTGTGGAATCCTGCCCTCCGCCACCCAGCTTGTCACGGCACATCCGGGTTCGGTGCGGTGGCGACAATCCCGGAAACGACAACGACCTTCCAAAGCTTCTTCAAATCCGGGAAAGTACCCGGCAAGATCCTGTGGCGAGATATCCACCAGACCAAACTCGTTGAACCCCGGGGTATCCACAAGCTCTCCACCACCTTTCAATGAATGAAGGGTGGAAACCGTGGTGGTATTACACCCCCTGTTGCCCGCTTCAAAGAGTTCCCCCACCCTCAAATCCAGTGCCGGGCAGATGGTATTGAGAAGAGAACTTTTACCCACTCCTGTGATGCCCACAAAAAAACTGCGAAGGCCCTGCCCCATAAAAGATTCCAGAGCATCAAGGCCCTGCCCTGTCACTGCACTGACCACAAAGATATCCACAATGCCCGTATATATGGATTTTAATTCATCCACAAAGGCTCCAGCCTCTTCAAGATCCGCCTTATTAATCACCAGCACGGGGTTAAGGGATGCCTCCCTTGCGGCAACAATGGCCTGGTCAATATACCAGGGTGTGGGTGACGGCAATGGTGCCACCACCACCCCCAGAACATCCAGGTTAGCACCCACAATGCGAACACTGCCCCGGGAGTCTCTTCGGCACAGCGTTGTCCGGCGGGGTAATCGTATGAGACGGTGGTCCTGCACCAGCACATTGTCACCCACAACATGACCTTCACGCCGTTTCACCTTTACCATCTGTCGTTCCCCTGACTCAAACAAAATATCTACGGCAATGCCATGGTGGGCCACGATCACACCCTTCCGGGCGGAATCAAAAGCAGGGATATCATTTTTACCATGCGTTTCAGAACGTTTTCTTTTAATTTTCAAATATCAGATCTCCGTACAGATATGCCCCATACCGGGCGCAAATCACCACCCCGGACACGTTAAGGCAAGCTCAAGCCCTGTGCGGGGTGCAGGGCCTTATCACAACATCGGCCACTCTGGGGAGGGGCGCCCAAAGCCATGAGCAAGCCCGGGGTATGTATTTATATTTTTACTGCCCCTGCCCTACTGAATAACGGGCCATCTGGGGGTTTCGTCATCCTCCCACAGGTAGCTCCACTGCACGCCGTCAAGAATACCGTCGGTGAACATGAAATTACACTCCAGATCGTCCACGTTGATGATCTTCATTGGGGAGGTAGGATCATCTTCATCGACCTCTTCCACACCGACATAGTTATTTTTCTTAAGATATTTTTTTATCTCTGCAAGGCTTTTGCCAATAATTTTTTGGTTATCAAGGGTGGCGTTCTTGTTATTGACAATGATGGTTCCCAGCCGGAAATCTTCAGATCCCTCAAAGCACAGGGACATTTCTCCTTTATCATAATACCAGGAGATATATTCCTCCCCTTCAAATTCTTCTTTTAATTCATCTTCGGGTTTTCCAAAATATGCCCTGCAGTCATCCATGGTGGCACCAAAACAAATTTTATTGAGGCCTATTCCGGGTTTTATGATATATTCAGCCATTTTTATTATGTATCCTTATTGTTATTATTTTTTATAAGAAACTCCGCCTAAAAACCTGCAATGATTGAATTTTCAATTTTTATTATGGCCGGCACTCACAGCCATGTATGTTTATATGAAAAGGCAGCCTCCAAGGCAACTTCAGCAGAGCCGCCCCCCCGATGGGCAATAGGAACCGGACAATTGAGCTGTCTACAGTTCCGGTCCGGGCCGTCCGGGTCGCCCGTCGGGAAGGCGGCGGTATAATACCATTTGGCTCTGCGTCTACGACCCTGTATTTGTTGTGTCCGACAGGACATGTGGGCTATATTGAAATACGTCTAAATCTCTGTAATAATTATGGTTTTATTTTTCGTTATGCTCGATGATCACAGCCATGTATGGGGTCAGGTCATAAGATGGGCCACTCGTCATCATTGTTGGCTCAACGGGGTCAGGCTTATTTGCTTTTGACAACTACCTGCGCTTCAAGGTTAATTTCGACAAAAGCGCCAATAACGCAAGCCTGACCCCACCCCAAAGTGGCCCATGTTGTGATCAAGCCCCAATCATCACTCACTTCTAATCATCACAAGAAGCATTTTAAATCGCTCATGTCCGTGCAGTGCATGGGAAACATTGGCTGGCATGATCAGCATTTGCCCCTTTACCACGGTCTGGGGTTTACCTCCAATGGTTATTTCCGCAGCACCGTCCAGAATATAAACAACGGCATCAAAGGGAGCCGTGTGTTCACTGAGACCCTGGCCGGCATCAAAGGCAAACAGGGTAAGATTGCCCACCTTTTTTTTCAAAAGTGTTTTGCTGACCACTGACCCTTCAGAATAGTCCACGTGCCCCTCAAGATCAAACGGTGTCGCCAAGTGTTCCTGTATGGTAATACTCATGCAGATCTCCTTATTTTTAATGGAATGTCATTGGCACCTTGTGCCGTGGGGGATGATGCTATCCACTATGCCCCAGTATATAACAGGTAATAGAAGCATCGCATTGATATCGGTCAAGTTTTTTCTGGTTCGATATCAACATGGACCCCCCGTAACCGTTGGTGGACCAACGGACTCAGGCGATATTCAACGCCATGGCTAAAGGGTACTGCTTTTATCAAACTTTGACAAACGCCACCGTTTCAGGATAAATTTTAACCATGATCTGGAAAAGACAAACCAATGAAAAAGCATGATAACCTGACAGATGCATTGCACGGCCTTGACCGGAAGACCGCACAATTAACGGCCCTGGTTCTGCTCTCCCAGGAGATTGAAAGCCTGTGGGAGGAGGAAAATGGAGTCGTGGACCTGATAATTGATGAGGCCGACGTCGACCATGCCTGGGATACATTGTCCCGGTTTTATACTGAAAACCATATCCTCCCCCAGGATGCCGACCTTGAGGCGGTTTCGGCCAACAATAATGATCCCCCACTGCCCCCCATCACCTGGCAGGGGAAAGCCGCTGCCGCAGGGACCTGTCTTCTCCTGTGTACCATCCATGCGGCCACGGTCTATTACGATAATCATCATCAGGTGGTACTCTCCCATGGGGCATCGGCCCTCGGCATTCTCCTGGGGGAATATGGCAGAAGCATCACGGCATTAATGCTCCATGCCGATCTTTCCCATCTTGCCGGAAACGTGCTGGGACTGATGCTCCTTGGCAGTGTCATCTGCAGCCTTATGGGTCCCGGGCGGGGGCTGTTTCTCATTTTATTTTCCGGTGCCGCAGGAAATCTTCTAAATGCCTTCATGTACCGGCGGGTCCATCTGTCCATCGGTGCCTCCACCGCCGTCATGGGGGCTGTGGGTATTCTGGCGGCATGGCAGATCAGAGAAAAGATACAAATTATATTAAAGCCCTCCCATGGCATTGATATCAAACCATCGGCTCTATATCCTTTAGGTGCGGGGGCGGCCCTGGTGGGAATGTTCAGCGGCGGAGAAAACACGGATGTGTCTGCCCATGTTTTTGGATTTCTGGCAGGGCTTGGGGGGGGTATCCTGTTTTTTTATGCATCCATGTTTTGTAAACAACGGTACATGGGGAAAGACAATGAAATTTTTTCCAGCCATGTGGATACTTTTTTTCTCATAATCGTTATCACAGTTACAGTCTTCTCCTGGATGAATGGGTAATTTGAGTTAAAATAATTGTCAAAGCCCGGTGGGTCCATTTCCGGTTTACCGTTCACTGTTTACCAAAAACCAAGGTGTTCTCCATCATACATTACACGCGGAATAATCCGTGGAAAAGTCAGCTTCATCCGCCGTCAATCCGTTGCATCTATTGCCCTTAACCTGGCCCCGAAGCCAGCTTTTATTATCAGGACGGGGTGCTTCGCCTGAAAGAGGTGGATGAAACCCTGGAGTAATTGAATTGACCATGAAAGACATATCTAAACCCTTTGTGCGGGAAATTCCCCGCCCCCGGATGAGACACCAGGCCCCCCGGATAACAGACATTAAACATGACAAGATCCGCGAAATCCGCATCCCACCCATAAAAATTCCCCTGAACCAGCCACGGGTGGTTTCCCCTGTTACGGAAGGGATTGGAGTTCCCCAAATCCCCATGGCCGGGCCTGTTCCGGAAAGCAATGTAGCTGGCATAATCGGCTTTTCTGCCATGGAAGCTCCACCGGCCTATTTCACGAAAAAGGACTATTTTGCCATGATGCGCATGAAGGTTGAAGGCAATAAAATCTATCCTGAAAAGGCAAGACGTCTGCATCAGCAGGGAAATGTCCGGGTCTTTTTCATCATTGGTCCCACAGGGGAAATCAGTTCCTTGAAAATCATCACGCCCTCAAGATATCCCATGTTAAATCAGGCGGCTCTCAAGGCCGTGGAAAAATCCGATGAAAAACAAGACAACCCAATTGCGGGAAAATCCAGAATGAATTTGCCCTTGCCGAAGGCCATACCACCACCCTTGGCATGGAACTGGAACAATGCTTTGACGGCTACGGCGAAACCGCTGTATGGACTGCGGCCCATGATTATGAAAAACGCATAGATATCCTGTCCGGTTTCGCCCAGCACCAATGGCAGGTGCTTCCGTCTCTGACACTGACTGCAGGGATGCGATATGAAACCGTGGACATCCGTGTGGGTAATTATTCCACCAGTTCAGGTGCCATATTTATCACGGATCAACCCTTGTGGATTGATCGCAGTTTTGACGGATGGGTGCCCAAGTCCTGGATCAACTATGAACTGGATAAATGGGCACCATGGTTTAGAGATACATCGCTGTCCCTTGGGCTCAGCCGGATCTGGCGGGCACCAGATTACCATGGAGATTACAATCCCCAGGGAAAGCCCGCAGGCGCATGGCTGGACCCGGAACACGGTATGGGATGCGACGAGGACACTTCTGTTATTGTGGATTATGAATTCCAGGATAAACAGGTCATTGAACAGGCAGAGGAAGTGGCACCGGATGAATGGACCTTTGAATCGGTTCCCATTAATGCCTATCATCGGGTGGATCTTGCCGTGTCCCATGTTCTTTTCCAGCAGTGGGGCACGCTGTCCGACGGCACTCTCAAGGTATACGCAGGCAATGTTTTTAATGAAACCTATGAGGATGCAGACGGTTATCCGGCAACGGACAGAACCTTTGGCATTGGGTTCAGTGTGAGTATGTGATCTGCTCAACTTTTCATGAAGGTATCATAGAGAGATTATATCTCTAATTGAGCTATGAATCATAATTATCAATTGGATTATTTAAAAAACATATGCAATTAAAAATAAAATACAAACGAGTTATAACTCATATCAGGAGGCGTGAAACACCATGACAAAAAATTTCTTTTCCACCCGATGGGGTATCATATGTGTAGGTGCCGTCATCGGCATTTTGGCTGCGGTTCTACAAAAACTTGGAAATCCCGGTAACATGGGGATCTGTGTCGCCTGTTTTGAACGCGATATCGCGGGTGCCCTGGGCCTGCATCGTGCAGGTGTAGTTCAGTATATTCGTCCTGAAATCATCGGTTTTGTCATGGGGTCACTCATCGCCGCCTATGGTTTTAAAGAGTTCAAACCACGCTGCGGGTCTGCTCCTGTTGTAAGGTTTGCCCTGGGGATATTTGCCATGATCGGTGCACTTGTATTTTTAGGATGCCCATGGCGGGCCATACTACGTCTGGCTGGTGGTGACGGCAATGCCATTGTGGGAGTTCTGGGGCTGGCCTTTGGTATCTGGATCGGCGTACTGTTTTTAAAAAATGGCTACAACCTGGGAAGAAGTCAACCCACACATGTTGGCTCTGGATGGATACTTCCGCTAATGATGCTGGGATTGCTGGCACTGGTTTTGATTTCCCCCCAGGTGGAGGGTCAAGACAAAAGCGGTGTACTATTTTACAGCCTAAAAGGTCCTGGAGCCATGCATGCCCCTTTATTAATTGCCCTATCCATCGGTCTTGGTATTGGGTTTCTGGCCCAGCGAAGCCGATTTTGCACCATGGGAGCCCTGCGGGATCTTATTTTGTTTGGACAGACCCATCTGTTGTCCGGGTTTCTTGCGCTGCTGGTATTTGCTCTGATTACCAATGTGATCCTGGGACAGTTTAATCCAGGATTTGCCGGACAGCCCGTTGCCCACACCATGCATATCTGGAATTTTGCAGGCATGGCACTTGCCGGACTTGCCTTTGCACTGGCAGGCGGGTGTCCGGGGCGTCAATTGTTCCTGGCAGGCGAAGGGGATGGGGATGCCGCAGTGTTTGTCCTTGGTATGATCGTGGGTGCCGGATTTGCCCATAATTTTGGCCTGGCAAGTTCTCCCAAAGGAGTTGGACCCCATGGCATTGCCGCTGTAATTATAGGGTTTATCTTTTGTCTGTTCATTGGCTTTTCCATGAGAAAAACCATGGGTAAATAGATTTTTTGGCTGTAAAGCGGGGCCTTGGTCACAAGATGGGCCACCCCGTTGGCCCGCCAATTGAGATGAATGGTTCATCTTATGACTAAGCCCTTAACCGGCAAATGAAAAACATTAATTAAAGAGGAAATAAATATGAGTGTCACTGTCGATGCGAGGGGACTGTCCTGTCCCCAGCCTGTGCTAATGACCCTGGATCAAATTAAATCCGGTAAGGATAATGAAATAATGGTATTGGTGGATAATGAAGCCTCCAGAGAAAATGTGATTCGTGCGGCTGAAAGCCAAAAATGCCGCATCGGAGACATTCAACAAAATGGCGATGATTACACCATTCCCATCACCAAGGGGTAAATTCTCATTGTTCAAACTTAACTTTAATTTTTTAAAGAAAAAAAAAGCGACCACGGCCAGGGAATCCCAGGAAGATCTGGGAATTCTTGTGTTTGAGAACACCAGTGAAGTGATCCAGGCGGAGAATTTTCTTAAATCCCGGGGATGGCATATCCAGGTTAAGGGACCACCACCCGGTATTCAGAGTGGTTGCGACCTTGTCATCGTGTTTCCTTTGATGGAAAAATTGATCATTATGCGCCAGCTCACCGAGGCGGGGCTTCCCCCCATTGAGATGGTACCGGTGACAGATCCACTGCTGAAACCGGTGGATCTTTTCCAGGTCAAGGATTTTGGAAACTACCTCATGGTCAGGGCTGCAAACATGAAGCTGACGGTGGATAAAAACACCGGTTATATTGTGAATATATCCGGTGGAGGCTGCCCGGATGTGCCATATCTGGCACAGGAAATGGTGGGAAAACACCTGACCGAGGCCCCCCGGCCCGGGAAAATTGGTCATACCCTATGTGGTTATGCACTGGAACTTGCCCATCAGGAGATGCTTAAACAATGCTTGCCGTAGTCGGAACCGTACCGGATGAACAATTTCCATTGACCATTGGTCGGATGACCCTAATTGGTGACACCCTATATATTAACGGGAAAAACATTCCTGTAAACCGGGGCACACCAGCCCTTATCGGGGCTGTTATCAAGGCAGGAGAGGTATTGAACCTGGAAAATATCTATGGCTTTCTGATAGGGGATATCGGGCGTGGCCATGGCAGCAGGGAACTTTATCGACATCTGACCGAACAATTGGCAGAGATGCGTATCAATACCCTTATCTTCCATTATCTCCAGCCGGATGTGGACTGGCACAACAAAATCCTTTTTGCAGTGGATACCATGGGGAAAAAACCGGTATTAATTGCCGATGCCGGATTTATGTATGCCGCAAAAATGAGTGGACAGGCGCGTTGTTATGATCTGTTTACCCCGGATGTGGGAGAGTTGGCTTTTCTTGCGGATGAGATCGCTCCGCATCCGTTTTATACCCGGGGGTTTATTCTCCATGAAGACAACCAGGTGCCGGATCTCATTCGTCGCGCATATGAACATGGCAATGCTGCCAGGCATCTCCTGGTCAAGGGCTGTGTGGATTATATAACAAATGAAAAACAAATAATTGCCTCCGTGAACAAACCCGTGGCCGAAGCCATGGAGGCCATGGGCGGCACTGGAGATACACTCACCGGGATTGTTGCAGCACTTGTTGGATCGGGAATGAATATCCCTGAAGCTGGGGAAATCGCAGCCAGAACCAATCGTCTGGCCGGTGTTTTTGCCCGTCCCACGCCAGCCACCCAGGTAATGGAAATTATCCGGCAAATTCCCAGGGCCTTAACAGAGGTGTTAAAGTCTCCTCATGAGAAGGATGGCTGAACAACACCTTCGTCAGATTTAAAATTAATTTAAAATTAAAGGATTACCACGGCATATAGGCTAAAATCATAACCAAACAAAATTGGCGAATTGTATAAATGAATAAATTTAAGGAGAACCCTGGGAATAAGGATTCCCGAAAACCGCTGATTTCTTCAAAAATGACGGTATTGGATACGGTGGCTACCTGGAAAGAGACCCAGGCAGTTTTTAAACGATATGATGCCCTTGCCGGGGAATGCATCTGCTGCAATGCCCTGTTTGAATCCATCAAGGACATGTCAAAAAAGTATGATCTGGATCTGATAACACTCCTGGCGGACCTGGAAGCAGCGGCCATTCAAAAGTAATTAAAACAAAAACAGGATGACCCTTCCATGCTGAAATTCTGATCATCCTGTCTTTTATCTCCTGCCCTGTGGGGGGCAGGATAAAAATTATTTACCCTGCATCATGGCATCAATATCCGCCTGCACATCCCCAATGGGTTTGATATCAAACTTTTCCACCAGCACGTTAAGCACGGTGGGAGATACAAAGGCTGGAAGTGTCGGCCCAAGACGGATACCTTTCACGCCCAGAAACAGCAGGGCCAGAAGCACCGCCACGGCCTTTTGCTCATACCACCCAATATCAAAGGAGATGGGCAGATCATTGATATCTTCCAGTTCAAAAACCTCTTTAAGCTTCAGGGCAATGACGGCCAGGGAATAAGAGTCGTTGCACTGTCCCGCATCAAGAACCCGGGGAATACCACCGATATCGCCAAGATTAAGCTTATTATAACGGTACTTGGCACACCCTGCGGTGAGAATGATTGTATTTTCAGGCAATTTTTCTGCAACTTCCGTAAAATAACCCCGGCTTTTTTGCCTGCCGTCACAACCAGCCATCACCACAAACCTTTTAACAGCCCCCGATTTTACGGCATCCACAACCTTGTCTGCCAGGGCCATCACCTGGTTATGGGCAAAGCCACCCACGATGGTACCTGTTTCAATCTCTGTGGGAGGCGCACATGTTTTTGCCACCTCAATAACCTTGGAAAAGTCCTTGGTCTTTCCATCTTGGCGCTCTGCCACATGGGTTAAACCGGGATAGCCCACCACACCCGTCGTGAAAATACGATCTTTATACGTATTTTTACTCTTAATAGGGATAATACAGTTGGTGGTCATTAGAATGGCACCGTTGAAACTTTCAAAATCCTCATTTTGTTTCCACCAGGAACTGCCATAATTACCCTTGAGATGTTTGTACTTTTTAAAGGCCGGATAATAGTTGGCCGGCAACATTTCGCCATGGGTATACACATCCACCCCGGTGCCTTCAGTCTGTTTTAACAGCTCCTCCATATCTTTTAAATCATGGCCGCTGATGAGGATACCGGGTTTATCACTTACACCAATATTGACCTGGGAAATCTCCGGATTGCCATAGGCGGTGGTGTTGGCCTGATCCAGGGCTGCCATGGTGGTAACGGAACACTCTCCAGCCTTCATAACCATGCCCACCATCTCATCCACGGAAAGATCTTCCGTGGTGGAGACCAGGGCTTTGATGATAAAATCATAGATTTCATCCTTTTCAACTCCCAGCACGGCGGCATGGTCGGCATAGGCGGCAATACCTTTCAGGCCGATGATCAACAGTTCCCGCAGGGATCTGACATCTTCATCTTCCGTGGCCAGTACACCCACAATTTTGGCCTTTGCCTGGTAATCAGATGCGCCAGACCCCATCCACAGGGCTGACTCATGCATCACCGTCTCTCTGGCCGCTTCCGGGGCCTGGGCAAACATGCCCACAATTTTTTGCCACAATGAAGCTTTGGGAGCACCGGGTGTCAGTGCATCAAATTTTTGTTTGAGTTCCTTTTTAAGGGCCAGAGACTGATCAATCCAGTGATTCAGACTATTATCGTCAAAATTGGCATTGGTGATGGTGGTAAAAAGTCCCTTGGAGATAAAACGCCCCACATCATGGCCCACATCAGCACCTTGAGCCTTGAGTCCTTGTGATAAGACAGCGATTCCCTTGAGGTTGTAGATCAGCAGATCCTGAAGGTTGGATGTAGTTTCTTCTTTTCCACATACGCCTTTTATGGTACAGCCTTTTCCCTTTGCAGTTTCCTGGCATTGAAAGCAAAACATATTGACTCCTCCGTTTATTCGGGTTTATTTTCATTTATGAATCTGACTATACACGTTGAAAAGCGTCTTTTCCTTGATCTGGATCAAGAAGAAGAAAAATCAATGGAAATCTGACACTGTTGCCCTATCAATCATGATGACTGGCCAATATCATGCCCTCATGAGTCATAAGGTCTCATCCTTCATGCTATAGTGAATTTCAGTTTTGCTTATAACATCGAACACAAGACCCCATTGACCCAACAATTATGACGAGTGACCCATCTTATGATCAAGCCCGCGAAGAATCTTCTGGGACAAATAAAAAAACTCAAACATTAAATCAAATTAACCATGTCAAATCAGGAGTTTTTCATGCACACATTAACGGTTTCAAATATCATGACACACACCTTTGAAACATTAAATATGGATGAGACACTTAAACGTGCCGCCTTGCTCATGCGACGCTCAAAATTAGACGTATTACCCGTAATCGGAACAGACGGACAATTGCTGGGGCTAATGACAAAAGCCAATCTTTATGATGCCGTGGCTGCCGGTGAATTACCGGAAACACAGGTGAAGAACCTTTTTATTAAAAAAGATGTCGTCACGCTGCAGGAAGACATGCCTTATAATGAGGTCACTGAAATTGTTAAAAAAAGCAAGGTGGGAACCGCCATCGTTCTCAATCATCAAAACAAGGTGGTGGGAATTTTTACCAAAGCCAGCTGGATAATGGCTATGTTTGAAAATGAAACCCTGCTGAATCACCAGATGCAGATCATTCTAAACAGCATGCACAACGGCCTTGTGGCCATAGATGCCACAGGAAGAATTACCAGAATCAATCAGACCGCTGAAAAACTTTTCGGTATCACAACATCCCAGGCCTGCGGAAAACCGGTAGCCCTTTTTTTTCAAGGCCTGGAACTTGAGGATGTGCTTTTAAAAGGAATGGTTTCCATCGGTATAAAATCCACATATGGCACACATAGCCTGTTGTGCAACATCACACCGATTATAACCATGGAAAACATCAATGGTGCCATAATTATATTCCAGGATTTGACAGACCTGGAATCCATAGCTTCGGAACTTGAAAGCGTTACAAAACTGTATAATACCCTTCAATCCGTCATGGAAATTGCCTATGATGGCATCATTGTCATTGACACAAGAGGAATTATCACCATGGCCAACAAGGCCGCTGCGGATTTTTTTAACAAATCCCGGAAAAATATCGTGGGTCAACCGGTGGAAAACATTGTTGAAAATTCCCGCCTGTGCCATGTGATTAAAACAGGGGTGGCGGAACTTCATAAACTGCAGTTCATAAACGGCAACCCCTATGTGGTATCAAGAATGCCCATTGTGCGTGATGGTCAGGTCTTTGGAGCCGTGGGTAAAATTTTGTTCAGTAATTTCAAGGATGTCAGAAATCTGGCCCAAAAGTTCATCCGCCTTGACCAAAAGGTTGCCTATTATAAAAACCAAGTTCGCAGTGACCCCACCAACAAGATTACCTTTGATCAGATTATCACCTCCCATGACACCTTTAAAAAAATCAAGGAAAGAGCAGAAATTGCAGCTCAAAGTTCTTCAAGCATCCTCATAACCGGGGAAAGCGGTACCGGTAAAGAGTTGATAACCCAGTCCATACACGAAGCCGGAGCCGGCAGAGATAAACGACTGGTTAAGGTAAATTGCGCAGCCATTCCTGCCGACCTGCTTGAATCTGAATTTTTTGGCTATGCCCCGGGGGCTTTTACAGGGGCCCAAAGGCAGGGGAAACAGGGAAAACTGGCCTTGGCAGATGGAGGCACCCTGTTTCTGGATGAAATCGGAGACATGAGCCCCAATCTGCAGAGTAAACTGCTGCGCGTACTGCAAGACAAATCCTTTGAGCCCATCGGCTCCAACAAGACAATCCAGGCGAACTTCCGTGTCATTGCCGCCACCAACCAGGACCTGTACCAGATGGTTCAAGAAAAACGTTTCCGGGGAGATCTTTATTACCGGCTCAATGTTATTCATTTCCATATTCCCCCATTGCGGGAACGCCCCCAGGATATCATCCTTCTGGTCCATTTCTTTATTGAAAAATATAATCATATCCTGGGCTCTACCATACAGGATATTTCAGACGATGCCATGAATATCCTGCTTCATCATACATGGCCGGGAAATGTCCGTGAATTGGAAAATGTGATTGAGCGGGTTGCCAATTTTGTCAAAGGCAATATCATAGAAATGGATGATCTTCCCCCGAATTTAAAGGGAAATGATAAACAAGGAATCCCTCTTGTTAGCACTACTCCTCTGCCCGCCAGACAATGCTTGCACAAAAGCCGTGAAGATCATGACAAACTTACCATTGAGGCTGCCTTAAAAGAGGCAGATGGAAACAAAGCCAAAGCTGCAAGAATGGAATTTGCATCTTATGGGATACGGGTCATGACCATTGCACCGGGGTTGTTTGAAACGCCCATGCTGGCTGGCCTTCCCGAAGAGGCAAAAAAATCCATCATTGCAAGCATTCCTTTTCCCAAGCGCCTGGCCAGGCCATCTGAATTTGCACTTCTGGCGAAACACATTATTGAAAATCCGGTTTTAAACGGTGAAACCATACGGCTGGATTCATGTATTCGGCTGGCTATTAGATAAGAAAATTGGGCTTAGTCACAACATGGGCCATCCAGAAGGAAATAGGGGGCAACCCTCTATTTCCCTGTTCTTCCCAGCCGCATGTCAAAGACATAGCGGATGGCTTTAAAACTGCTCGGCCACCTCTTTCAAGGTATCAGGGGCAAACCGGTAAATACGCATATTATCAACGCAAAAGGCACCCATTTCTTTATAAAACCGGATGGAGGTTTCATTCCAGTCCAGGCATCCCCACTCCAGGCGCTTACATCCTCGATCAATGGCGAGCTTTGAAAGAAAAGCCATGGTGATTTTCCCAAGCCCCTTGAACCGCACCTTCTCATCAACATAGAAACCGTCTATATACATTCCCCGTTGTCCAATAAAGGCAGATGAATTGTTGTAGAAATAGGCAAAGGCAACAATGTTTCCATCATATGCACCAAAGACAGCTTCTCCCCTTTTCTCGGCCAATATCTTTTGCATCTGTCCTTGTGATGCAATGATTTTATCCTCCATTTTCTGATAGGCACCAAGTTTTCTCATATACGCCACAACCATCTCTGCATCGTCCGGCTGGGCAAATCTGATGGTGAACCTTGGATTTTTTGTTTTTATGACTTCCACACCTGTCTCCTTTCTTTGAATAAAATTTAGTACGTTTTAGCTGCCTACTCCGGCAAAGGCAAAACGCTGATGCTAAATTAAAAATTCTTTAATTGATCTCCAGTTTTTTCCCCGGAGGTCAATATATCGGTCGATATTACACTGGAACCACCGTCCCCCCGGCTTTTGGATTTGTGATTCTCGGTGTTCTTATACTCATTATCAAGTACTTGGCTGATCTGGGGCGGGATCGGGCATAGTAAAAATTTATAAGGCCTTTTATTTCAACTACCTGGGTAGCCCAAAAAATTATTTTCTATTTCCAGGACATGAAGCAGGACAGGATCTTCTATCCCTTTAAACTGTGCCTCAAAGGAGCGCGCAACCTTCAAATGACTCTTCAGATGACGGTACACAGCATCTGAAATCACAATCTCATCCCCCAGAGCGGTACCCTGTATACGGCTTGTAAGGTTCACCGCGGAACCCACAATTCCATATTTTTTACGGGTTTCAGAACCCAGATTCCCCACAATGACCTGCCCTGTATGAACGCCAATCCCCATGTGTATTTCAGGGATTTGTTTTGCCTTGACATTCCGGTTGAACGCAACCATCTTCTGCTGCATCTTAACGGCACACTGGATGGCAGTTCGAAGGGTATCCACCATGGTGGCGTCCATCGGTGATGGGTCCCGGGGTTCAAAGAAGACCAGAATTCCATCACCCAGAAAATCAACGATGATCCCCTTGTGGGAATCAATGATCTCAATGATGTGAGAAAAATAAGCATTCAGCAGGTCAATGGTGGTTTCAGGACTTAAGCCTTCTGCCATGCGGGTGAATCCCCGGATGTCAGTCATCATAACCACCACCTCTTTTCGAACTCCTCCAAGCTGGGCGGCATCGGGTCGTTTCATCAACTGCCGGGCGAAATCAGGGTCCACATACCGGCCAAAAGTATTGCGGATAAGATCCCGTTCCTTAAGGCCCTCCACCATGGCATTGAAGTTCCGGACCAGCATGCCCATCTCATCCCGGCTGTTGATCTGGATAGTCTCTCCATACTCACCCCGGGCCACATGATCGGCCCGATTGGAAAGCTGGCGGATATTTTCCGTAATCTTCACCACATGGTTTCGGATCAGAAAAATAACAAGTCCGATGATCAAAATCCCGCTGACACCAAAAATATTACGGTACTGGATAATGGGTCTCAAGATATCCTCCCCCCGGCCATAAATGATAATGGTCCAGGGCACATTGTCCAGTTTGTAGAATCCGGCAATACGTTTCGGGGGATGCCCCTTGCCAGCAACCGTGGCATGGGATTTATTTTTCATAAGTTTTAAAATGGCCAGTTCCAGTGCATTGCCGGAATCCCCAAGGAAATGACGATCTTCCATGGATTTGTCCGTATGAAAAAGAAACTTGTAATTACGGTCCACAATGCAGGCCATACCACGTTTGAACCACTCCATGCGATCCAGATGCAGATCTTCAATCAAGGTGGAAAACCGCATGCGGATTTCAAGGATTCCCACCAGCTGTTTCAAATCATTAAGCAGATTTAACTTAAGGGTAAAGGTGGCCCCGTCGGAACGGGTATCGTATGCCGGTCCGGATACCGCCACCACATGGCTGTGTCGATATGCCTTCATCTGCTTCCAGGGCATGCCCATGGCTTCCTTCATGGGCAAAGGGATTTTCTTTTCAGCATAGGAAAAGGATACCTTTACCACCCCGTCCAGATCTTCCAGGGCAGATATCACCATTTCATTAAAAAGCGGTGACTGCCCCCGGGGAATGGTCTTGAACATTAATTCAATGAGTTCAACGGGTCGGAGCATGCGCATTTCAATGAGATGGGCCGCCCGTTGAAGCTTCAGCACGGCCGATTCATTCCACTGCTGAATCATGGCATCCCGGGTGTAGAGAAAGCTGGCAATACCCCACAATAGAATAATGCAGAACACCGGCAGTAATACAAGGAGTAACAGTCGGCCCTGAAGGGTATTGAGTTTTGATATTTTCAAGATCGTGGCCTTTGCATCAAATTGCCCGTTTCCATTGGGCCATGAGAATATATTTACAAAAATATGGCCAATTTTTTATACCATATAAAGAACTGATCATACCAGATGGTTTTACAAAACAAACCAAAACGGGAAACAAGCATCACAGCATTACCGGCAAAGCCTCCCCCATGGAAATCATCTCCCGGGTCATAACCGCACTTCTGGCAATGACTTCCACACCATTTTTAACCACCCGAGCCAGGGCATCGGCGTACACCGGATCAATGTCTGCCGCTGGCTTGAAGGCCTTGGCATCCATACGCTGGATCAAAAAGAAAATAACAGCCCTGTGCCCGTCATCAACCAGTCGCTCAAGCTCCATAAGATGTTTCTGTCCCCGAATGGTGACGGCATCGGGAAACCGGGCCATGCCATCTTCCACCAGGGTGCAATTTTTGACCTCCACATAGCATTGCTCACCGTTATCCCGGGTCAGAAGCATATCCAGCCGGGTGTGATCGCTGGTTTTAATCTCGGGCTTGAACTGCGTATATCCCACAACTTCAGGCACCTGTCCATGGGCAATGGCACCTATGACAAGCTTATTGGGAACAAGGGTATTAATTCCAATGAGGGTCTGGGGCATCTCCATGAGTTCCCAGGTATATTTAAGTTTTCTTTTGGGATTATCACTTTGGGAGAGATACACAGGTCGCCCCGGCTCACAGCACCCGCGCATGGACCCGGAATTTGGGCAATGGGCTGTAACAGTGGAACCATCGGCCAGCTTGACATCGGCAAGGAATCGTTTATATCGTTTTACCAGTACACCCTTGATTAAAGGGGGTAAGGCATGTCCTTTATAGGTCATGAGGCTGTTTCTCCCCGTGTTTCAAGTAAATTCTCCAAATCATTGACATCCATATCCGGATGAATCCCAAACCGTGTCAGGGCAAAATCGTATTTCACCGGGTCCTCCGGGCACAGCCGGGAAAAGCCCCGGGTTATTTCCTGGGCTGTCTTCATATTGGCCTGTTTTCTTGTGGTAAATCCCAGCAAACGGCCCGCCTTATGCATATGTGTGTCCAGAGGAACGATCAAGCTGGCGGGAGAAACCAAGGTCCACCCCCCTGGGTCCACCTCATCTGTTCTTACCATCCAGCGCAGAAAAAGACAGCTTCGTTTACAGGCACTGCCCTTGACCGGATCCGCCAGAAGATGACCAGGATTTCGAGTCCCCCTGATCTCCTGGGTAAAAAAAGTAAGGGCCGGCAAAATGGACGTATCACCCCGGGACTGTCCATGGACAAAGCAGTCTTGAAGGGAACCATATTGGTCCACCACCTGCCCAATACCGGCAAGCAGCCCGGCCACATGCTCACCGGTGGCAAATCGATACTTAAAGGATTTAAATTCATGTTGAATTTGTTTTTTTTCTTTCTGACAAACATAATCCCGGGGAGTGTTACCCATGGGTGCCAGCACCCTTTCCACCGCCTTTAAAATCTGCCCCACCCGGCCATAGGCCAGGGATGCCGCAATGAGGGCCACAATTTCTCTGTTCCGGATATCCGGATATCGATAAAGGAACTGCAGCGGATCTGGGTTAACAAGGGAACGTTTGTTGTATTGATTAAAAATAAGCGTAAGTTTTCTTTTTAACAGGATATCATCTGAATCTGACATAATTATGGTTATCTTCCCTGATTTATCTTGACTTCAATGAGATGCTAATTTTAATATGCTGGCAATTTTATCATAAATACCAGGCACCCACTATTTAGCATATGCCTTTTTAAAAAAGGCCAAAAAACAAGGACTATATAAATGCTGCAAAACAAAAAAATTGGATTCATCGGAAGCGGGAACATGGGAGAAGCTTTGATAAGCGGGCTTGTTTTGTCCAAGGCAACCCAGCCTGAGAACATCATCTGCTCCGATATCCGGGAAGAACCCCTGACAGAAATCAGAAAAAAATACGGTATCCGCACCACCACAGACAATATGGAGGTGGTAAGGCAGTCTGAAATCATCATCTATGCCACCAAGCCCCAGATCCTTGCATCTGTACTTAAAGAAACCTCACCGGGACTTGATACCTCCAAGCTGATCATCTCCATTGCGGCTGGCGTTCCCCTGGCCGCCATTGCCGCAGGCCTTGGAAAAGAACTGCGTCTCATCCGGGTAATGCCCAATATCTGTGCATTTGTAAAGGAAAGTGCCACGGCCGTTGCTGCAGGAAAACATGTGATTTCCGGGGATATTGAACTTGCCAAGGCCATTTTTGATTCCGTTGGTATCAGTGTTTTCATCAAGGAAAACACCCTCATGGACGCCTTCACTGGACTCAGCGGCAGTGGGCCTGCCTATATTTTCATGATTGTCGATGCCATGGCCGATGCCGGTGTCAAAATGGGCCTGTCCCGCAAAGATTCTTTGCTTTTATCCAGCCAGACCGTACTGGGGGCTGCCAAAATGCTTCTGGAGTCCAAAGAACATCCCGGCCAGCTCAAGGATCGGGTCACCTCCCCCGGTGGCACGGCCATTGCGGGTATTCATACCCTGGAGCAGGGGGGGCTTAGAACCACCATGATCAATGCCATTGAGGCTGCCACAAACCGGTCCCGGGAGCTGGGAAATATCATGATTAAAAATTTTGAAGAAAATGGACTGAACTGATTTTAAGGCTTTGGTCACAACATGGGCCATCTTGGGGAGATAAAGACGAGTGGCCCATCTTATGACCAAGTCCAATTTTTAAAACGACGGGTCCAGAAAATCGGGATACACACCCTTCACCCGCTCCATGGCCCAGTCAGCCCCTTTTCTAAGAGGCTCATATTCCAGATAATTACCCTGGGGGTTAATGTAAGAGACAAGGATATTGCGATATTCCCGGGCCAGGGTTTTGTTCCGGGCCATGATTTCTCCCATGGCCTCGGGAGCCCCCCAGCCGATGCCCCCGGATTCATCATTGAGACTCCACATGAGGCGACGCATGACAATCCTGGCCTGTTCTGGTTTTTCAGTCACCATGCCTGCCACCACCCGGCCCATGGCTCTGACAGCCCGCCATTTCACGGATTCTGTGGTGTTTTGAATATAGGTAAACAATGCATTTACCGCTCGCCGGGGCTCCATGAGAAAAATCTGTTCCATGGCCCAGGCCTCATCCGGCATGCAAAGCAGCTCATGCATTCTGCGTTTGAGTTTCCTCATCCCAAAAGATGCAGTCTCCCCTGCAGTTTCTGATGACATCATTGATATCCTCCTCTGAACAAGTAAAAACAGATTCTGCGACTTCAATATACCCGGCATCATTTTTAATAAATACATCGGGGCACATCTCCACACAAATATCACATAAGACACATTCACTGAGCTCTATCACTGGTTTTTTCATATCCCCCCCTTATTTTTTATCTGACATTTCATTTAACAATGCACAAAAAGGGCGCTGAGACATCAAGAATGCATGCAGCGCCCATTTATTAATTAAATTATGATTTGAAATGTCTTTTCAAAAGTCCCTGGAAGGCAAAGCCATGACGGGCTTCATCCTTGCACATTTCATGAACGGTGTCATGGATGGCATCCAATCCCAGTTCTTTTGCCCGGACGGCAATGGCTTTTTTATCTTTACAGGCACCATTTTCCGCAGCAACACGGGCAATGAGATTCTCTCTGGTGTCAGCCACCAGGACTTCACCCAATAGTTCTGCAAACTTGGCAGCGTGTTCGGCTTCTTCCCAGGCTATGCGTTTATAGGCTTCTGCCACTTCAGGATAGCCTTCACGATCGGCCTGACGACTCATAGCAATATACATGCCAACTTCAGTACATTCTCCAGCAAAGTTTTCCCGGAGGCCCTGAAGAATCTCTTCATCTACACCCTTGGCAACACCCACCACATGACCATCCGCCCACACAAATTCACCGGATTCCATTAAACTGAATTTTTCCTGGGGCGCACCACACTGGGGACATTTTTCAGGAGCAGAATCACCTTCATGAACATAACCACATACCGCACAACTATACTTTGCCATTCACTGATTTCCTTTACTTTGTTATCTGTTTTAATCGTCTTCAGCTGGCCTTTCCCACCAGCCCTTACTGATGTGAGCCTCCTTTTCCCGCAGCGCCAGACGTTTCAACTTGTACCCGGCATCAAGAAGTGTGCCGTAGAGAACGCCGCAACTGAAATCCTCCCGCGCCTCATCACCCTGATGTGCCAGCAAAATCATTTCCTCTGCCAGCTTCAGGGTTTTTTGAATATTTCGATCACATTTCTTTTTCAGCATTGGAAAGAAGGTCTCCCATAATAATTTATTACCTGATATTCATTTTTTTTTACCTGGTTCCTTGCAAACACAGATAAATACAAATAAACTTGAGCACTGTGTATCACAGAAACGTCAGTTGAACTTTGCCTTGCAGCATTCATACCACCGTAACACAACAAAAACAAATATATGTTGTTCAGGTACTGAATACACTATCATATACTCTTCATAAATATTCGATCAGCGCCCCATATTCATCTGTTCTGGCCTGCTCATATAGCGTTACTGAGCAGTTCCAGGCAAGCTGATATGAGATACCGTCCAAACAGTTACAATACCAAGCCGCACAGCTGCTACTCTTCAAAATAAAATATTGAGATATCAATAATTTATATCCATGGAATGTTGAAAGACATACGCGTGGGTACTTATAAATGGATGCCAAGTTTTTATGTTAATAAAATAGAGGAGGGGCAATGACAAAGGGCTCACCAAAACTCCCAACGGGCACCCGATCCGGCCCATTCACCCCAAAAACAATACACCTATGTCTCACTGAGACATTCTTGTTGGCACACCCAGAACTGTCATGTGTGTTTTTATATGAAAAGGTAGGGTCTTGGTGCAGGGTGCCGGATACCGGGTGCCGAGTGCTGAAAACTAACGGAGACTGATTCTTCATCCTTCGTTGTGTCGGCTGGCCAAAATGGCGGTTTATATAAAAAGATGGCAGAAAAGATTCAGAAAGTTTATGGCACGCCCTTTGCTTCAACTTGACCGTAACAATTTATAATAATCGTGTCTGATTATAACAGCAAGGCCAGATATTATAACCAACCCCCAATAATTATTATTCTTTTTCAAAAGGAGAACACATGGAAGCCAAGATCATTGAAGCAATGAAAAAAGCAGATAAACCCCTTCGTCCGGGAGAAATTGCAGAGGTCCTGGGCATGGACAGCAAAGAGGTATCAAAAATTATCGGCAAACTCAAAAAAACCGGTGCGGTAATTTCCCCCAAAAGGTGCTATTATTCCCTTCCAGAATCGTCATAATCGTTATATAATCACCACTCGATTTAAAAAAGTATTCGCTTTTTTGTTTTAAACCACTTGGGAGGACATTATGGATCCTGTTTTACTTTCACGGCTGCAGTTTGCCGCTGCAACCATGTTCCATTTTCTTTTTGTACCTTTAACATTGGGGCTTTCCATCATAATCGCTTACATGGAAACCCAGTACGTCCGGACCGGTGATAAGGTTTACCTGAATATGACAAAATTCTGGGGTAAACTTTTTCTCATAAACTTTGCCGTGGGGGTGGTCACCGGTATCACCTTGGAATTTCAGTTCGGAACCAACTGGTCCAGATATTCTGAGTTTGTGGGGGATGTATTCGGGTCTCTGCTTGCCATTGAGGCATCTGTGGCCTTTTTTCTGGAATCTACCTTCATCGGTATATGGGTATTCGGATGGAAAAAACTCTCACCCAAGGCCCATGCCGCCGTCATGTGGATGGTTGCCATCGGCGGTAATATCTCTGCGGTGTGGATTTTAACGGCCAACGGTTTCATGCAGCACCCGGTGGGCTATACCATCCGTAACGGACGTGCGGAAATGACCGATTTTTTTGCCCTTCTGTTCAATAAGTTCAGCCTTCTTGAGATCGCCCATATGCTTCCGTCTGCCATATTGCTTGGTGGTTTTTTTGTGATGGGTATCAGTGCCTATCATCTGTTAAAAAAACAGCACATCGATTTTTTCACAAGGTCCTTTAAAATTGCCCTGATCTTCGGACTGGTTGCCTCCTTTGGTGTGGCACTGACGGGCGATCTCCACGGCGTTCATGTGGCAGATGTACAGCCAGCTAAACTGGCGGCCATGGAAGCCCACTGGGAAACCCAGACCAGCGCTCCCATTGTATTGTTTGCCATTCCCGATGAGGAAAATGGCAAAAACAGTGTGGAATTCGGTTCCATCCCCGGCATATTAAGCTTCCTTGCCCACCATGATTTCAACTCTGTTGTAAAGGGACTCAATGATTTTCCCAAGGATGAAAGGCCCCCGGTGTGGATTACTTTTGCCGGATTCAGATTGATGGTACTTCTGGGAACCATCTTCATACTCCAGATGATCTACGGCTGGACCAGAAGAAATAAACTCATGGAATCACCAAAATTTCTTGCCATGATGCTATATTCAATTCCCCTTCCCTACCTTGCCATCCAGGCAGGATGGGTTCTGGCAGAGGTTGGACGGCAACCCTGGATCGTCTACGGCCTGATGAGAACCTCCGACGCAGCATCGCCTGTCATGGGGTACCAGGTCATGATCTCCCTTATTGCCTTTCTGCTGGTTTACGGCCTGCTGGGCGGGGTGGGATTTTATCTCATTGGTAAACATGCCAGAAAAGGTCCCGTCTCTGAAAATGCATGATTTTTTTCAGACGTAAACGCATCCTTTTACCGGTTAATATGAAGATAAGAAAACAGGAGTTGAAATTATGGTTTTAGAGACAATATGGTTTTTTATTTGGGGCCTTTTGTGGGCGGTTTTTTTCATGACGGACGGATTTGATTTCGGTGTGGGTACGCTGTACCCCTTTCTGGGCAAGACAGAGGCAGACAAACGGGCCATGATTAATTCCATCGGTCCCTTCTGGGATGGTAATGAAGTATGGCTCATCACCGCCGGTGGTGTCACATTTGCCGCCTTTCCCAAGGTATATGCGGTGATGTTCTCCACCCTTTATACCCCCCTTCTTCTGATATTATTTGCCCTGATCCTGCGGGGAGTGGCCTTTGAATTCCGGGGCCAGATTGACCATCCCGTCTGGAAAAAAATCTGGGATACCTGCATTTTTGTGGGCAGCTTTACCCCGGCCCTGCTTTTCGGCGTGGCCTTTGCCAATATTTTCAGGGGAATTCCCTTTGACGGCCAGGGACTTTACCATGGCAATATTCTCAAACTTTTAAACCCCTATGGTTTACTGGGCGGTATTCTTTTTCTTTTACTATTTGTCCTCCATGGTGCCAACTGGCTGGCCCTTAAAACCAAAGGTCGATTAAAGGTGGATGCTGCAAAAGTGGCCGTAAAAATCTGGCTGACCCTGATACCGGTGGCGGTTATTTTTCTAATTGCCAGCAAATTTGCCACGTCTTTGTACCTCAACTACCTGGAAACCCCCGCATTCTTCCTGGTTATTGTCATCAGCGTGGTTGCCCTGCTCTCCGTGGGATTCTTCCTATTTATAGAATCTTACTTCAAGGCCTGGTGTGCCTCAGCTGTCACTATTGTTACCTGCACCTTTTTTGGCATCATCGGGTTGTTTCCAACCCTTTTTCCCTCTCTGCTCAATCCGGGATTCAGTCTCACCGCCTTTAACGCATCCTCAAGCCCCCTGACCCTGAAGATCATGCTCTTTGTGGTGGTGGTATTTATCCCCATTGTCATTGCCTACCAGATGTGGACATACAGACTTTTTAAAGGTGTATTGCCAGAAGATGAGATGGAATACTAAAAATAAAGGAGGAAAGGGCCATGAACATTGATAGAATCGTTTTTGCCGTGGCTGGCAGCCTGATCCTTTTCAGCGTAATCATGGGTGTTTTCCACAGTGTTTACTGGCTGTGGTTCACAGCCTTTATCGGTGCCAACATGTTCCAGGCCGCCTTTACAGGCTTCTGTCCCATGGCAGTGATCCTGAAAATAATGGGTATTGCACCCGGAAAAGCCCTCAAGTAACTTTGAAATTAAGGAAAGGGCGTGATATATAGTAAATATTTAAGTGTTATTGTAAATATTTGAACAGCACCCCATATTCATCTGTTTGAACTTTGTAGCGCATAAGCATGCTGTTTGAGCAGGCCAAAACAGGTAAAGATGGTGTTGACCGGATGTTTACGATATATATTGCCCTGTGTGTTGTAATAAGTCCCATAAACTTTTATTAATTAAGGAGAAGAACTGATGGACAAGTATGTATGCGATCTTTGCGGTTATGTGTATGACCCTGCAGAAGGTGACCCGGACAATGGCGTGGATGCTGGCACCAGCTTTGATGACCTTGCCGATGACTGGACATGCCCCATCTGCGGTGCTGGAAAAGAAGATTTTTCCAAAGAATAAGACGCTTTGTCAACACCCCCTGAGCTGAAATTCAGGGGTTTTCTTGCCGGTTTTCCATAAAAAAAGGTATGACAGAAAAGTTCCTGTCATACCTTTTTTTTATTAATCGGCCCTGGTACAGGTCGTCATAATTCCATTACCCTTATTGGATCCTCTTTTCCCACTAATTAGGCACTTCCAGTATAACGGGCATGTCCCAGCGGACACAATGAATATTGAAAATGCAATCGCTGTGAGAACCCAGTACCTAGAACCCAAAACCCAGTACCCACTTTTTCATATAAAAAAGCAGCAAAAGGTTTACGCCTGGCTGTACTACACAGAGGGGTCAGGCGATCTCAGTTGGCCAACTCCTTCTGCAACCATGCTTTGACTTCACCTTCCACGGCAAATACCCCTTTATGCGGTCCAAAAGACTCCACAAATATCTTTTCCAGGCGTTCTGGCAGTCTCAAGGTGATCAATTCCTCAGAGTCAAACCCCCTGCGCCTAACCAGGCTCACCAATGGATGCTCTTTCCAGGTATTAATAACAAAATAAACGGTTTCATTGTTGGAATCCCTGGAGTTGTAATAGGACAGATCCCTCAGGGGACCCCATTCCAGATGCAGGGCAACTGCCTCCTCCGGTGTCATCTCCCAGTCAACGGCATTTACAATACTCAGATCTTTTTTTATATCTTCAAGTCTCATTAATAGTACCTCCATGAACCTCATAATCACCCGTGTCTATCCCAGGTGATAATTATCAGCTTTATGGATATATATTAAGCAACATGTGTGCCATCTGATCTGGATAAATAAATAATGGATGGTACACATTCCCACTTTTCCGGTTTGTTCACCATATTATCTCTCGGTCATATAGTTGGTGGGGTCAACGGGCTCAGGCTTGTGGGGTGGGGTCCATTAAATGTGACGGGTGGCCCATGCTGTGACCAAACCCCAATAACGCAAGCCTGACCCCTCTCTGATTAAGCGTCTAAACGGGAAAATGGGAATGCGTTCTAGTGGATGTGGACAAAATAGCAAGGAAGCTTGTTAAGCCGCTCGCCTTCAAAAGAGCCACAGTCGTCTCAACTTTAGAGAGACAGACATGTCTCTTTTTATTAAAAAATAAAACTTTAGGTGCACCTCAGCAGAGCCTCCCCCCCGATGGGCAATAGGGATCGGACAATCGAACTGTCTACAGTTCCGGTCCAGGACCATTGCCCGTCAGGGGAGGGGCGGCATAATACCATTTGGCTCCGCGTCTACGACCCAATATTCGTTGCCTCAACTGCCCAACATGACCATTATTCAAATTTAACCCCGGCATGTTTTTCCACCTGGTCGATGATCCACTGGCTGATCATATCATCCTCGGGCACCTCTTTTTCAAGCTCTGTCATCTGAATTTCCACCCGGGCCATGGTGCGATGCCCCCCGGCGGACCCGATGTGGGAAAAGGCATCTTTGACGGTGTTTCCGGCACTCCTGCGCAGACCGTCATTGCGCATGATGATCACCAGTTTTTCTTCATATATGCCGGAGATAATACTCCAGTTGGCAGACTCAATACGCATGAAAAAATCAGCCACTATGACACACTGATCCGGATTTTCTATCTTACCGGTGTGGGCGTACACCCGATGATTGATAATCTTTCTCTGTTTGATGGCATACCCGATGAACTCAAGGTCTGTCTCCTTAAATTCTGCCTGTTCGATGCGGGCCATGAGACAGGTATTGGCAAATTGATAAAGATATTGAAAGGCCCTGACATCCTCCATGGCAGCCTGACGAAATCCCCCGGTATCTGTCTTTATCCCCATCAAAAGACCTGTGGCGAGTTTCTGGGAGGGCTTTACCCCGGCAGACTTTAAATACTCTGTCATCATGGAGGAGCATGCCCCATATTCGGGTCGAATATCATTAAATTTACCGGAATCACAGGAAAGGGGATGATGATCAATAATGGCATCGTAGGGAAACATGGCAAAGCATTCATGGTGATCCGGCTGGGAATCCACCACCACAAAGCGGTCAAAGGCCTTTTCATTCACCTCATTAATGTGAATCATCTCAAGATCCAGCACCCGGATCATGGTAAGATTATCCGGGCGGGTCATCTCATTGAAATAGGTGATGGTTACGCTGGTCACCTTTCTCCAGAGCAGCCGTTTCACGGCCATGGCACATGCCATGGCATCGGGGTCTGCATTAATAACGATCAATACATTATTTTCTTTGGAAAAAAGTGCCAGTAATTTTTCAAGTCTCTGAATATTCGTCATTTACACCCCTCTTATCCTTACTGAAAAACAGGGTAAACACGATGAAGATATAGCCAGCCACCGCAAAGAAAGAGATGAAAGCAATACCTGTACCAAGGGGGGCCAGCACCAGAGCCGTCAGCCAGTGCACTCCAATGAGTACCCCCGAATGAAGCCGGATGGGAAAATCTTGGAACCGGCAGATCACGGCAAGGCCGCACAGGTTCCACCCATAAAGGGAAGCAAAAGTGTGAATTCTAAGCAGCCAACGGGTGTTTTCATGGGTATATCCCGGAGACATCTGGAAAAAGATGTACACAATACCCGAGACAGCCGTGACAATGAGAAAACCAATACCCGAAGAAAGAAACTCCTTTTGCTGCATCTTCTGCCCATACCGCACATAAAGCCCCAGCACCGTCACAACGGCCACAAATAATGCCAGGGTCACAGCAATCTGCGGATAGAACCGTTCAAACAGAATAAACAAAAAAAAGATAATTACCCCCAGATTTATGGTCCAGAAGCAGATCAGGGACAAAATACCGGTTCTGGAGATAGAGTTCTGGCGGATCATGGAAAAGATAACAGACAGGGTAATCAGGGACAGGGGAAAAGAGAAACCCAAGAAAAAGGTATTGAGCACCAGTTTTTCCATGGTGACCACATGGAGATACTCGTTGTTGATGATCACCGCCGTGGACATGAGAAGGCCAATGGACAGACACAACAGGGAGGCTTGGTGAAACTTGGCCGACACCGATTCCTTCAAGGAAAAGAAACTCCAGGGGAAAAGGGTAAATTTTTCAATCCTGAGGCTCTCCACAATGGATGCCAGGCCAAGGGAGATGAAAATAACCATGGGATAAATATTTAAAAATGCAAACAGGGCATACAAAAGGGAAAATACCAGAAAACAGACGGTGCGCGGCGAAAGACGGCCGGTTCCTTCTGTGAAATAAAGGATAATGGTACCGCCGGTGCATAGGTTAAACAAAAAAATATGGAGGCGCTCAAAATCATAGTGCTCCAGGGGAAAATAAATGGCAGCATAGCCGAAAATCAGAGCCATGATCATCATAGCTGCAAAAAACAGTTTTAACAGGGGTTTCATTTATGTATGGTCTCCCGGGTTCTGGGTTCTGGGTTCTGGGCACTTGGTGTTGGTGACCCATGGTGGATCTTGGCTCCATGAGGGTTGGTTTTATGGGAATTGACAATGGGGGTTTCAGACATTTTATTTTTTCCCCATGACGTGGCGCAGGGCCTTATCCAGACGATCATGTTTGAATTGATAACCGTACACCATAAGCTTTTCGGGTTTCACCCGGGTACTTGCCAGAAGCACTTCCTGCCCCATTCTTCCCCACACGAGCTTCACAGCCCAGGCAGGAATGGTGAAAACAGCCGGCCTTGAAAGAACCTCCGCCATGGTCTGGGTAAATTGCGCATTGGTGACCGGATGGGGGGCAACAAAATTTACCGGACCCTGGATACGCCGGTTATGGATCACATGGTTAATGGCATAAATAAGATCGTCCATACTGATCCAGCTCAGATACTGTTCCCCCGAGGCGATGCGGGCACCCAGGCCCATGAGAAAGGGGGGCATGAGTTTTTCCAGGATGCCGCCATTGGGACTCAACACCACACCGATGCGGGCATACACCGTTCGAATACCTGATCCCTCCACCATTTCTGCTGACTGTTCCCAATCGGCACACACCCGGGAAATAAAGAGATCTCCGGGTCCACAGGCGTCATTCACCACGGTTTCTCCCAGATCTCCATAATAACCGGTGGCCGAGGCGGAAATAAACAGCTCAGGTTTTTCCGGAAGTGCCAGCAGTGTTTTTGAAATGAGAGCCGTGGAAAGATTACGGCTTTTAACAATCTGTTCCTTTCGTTCGGCTGACCAGCGACCCGAGGCAATGTGATAGCCGTTAAGGTTGATGACCACATCAATGGGTCCTGCCGGTGAAAGATCCAGGATACCCTTGTAAGGATCCCAGAAGATCTCATCAGCTCCCCGGGGAGGACGCCGCACCAGCCGGATCACCCGGTGACCACCGGTGGTGAAAAAAGGAATCAGCGCCTTACCAACAGGCCCACCGGCACCGGAAATTACAATGGTGAGGGGGCCAGAGCCGTTTTTATGGGCTTCAAAATCATTGTTCATCACGGTGTGGCGATAGGCAAACATCCGGTGAAGCTCCCTATCAACCATTCCGGCAAAACGGGGAGACAGGTGAAGGGGCAGGCGATATTGAACACTGTCTTCCAGGCAGGACTGATTGTCCCCCCGGGGGTGAAACAAATGGGTATGAATCCACTGGGAGAAGGGTCCCTTGACCATGCGATCCCGAAAAAGGGTATTCTTTACATAGGCCGTGTGTTCCGCCAGCATCTTCATGGAACCCACCGGGGCACAAAGGTCCATCTCCACAGTGGCACCGGTTTTAATTCCTCCGGTTTTACGAATATTTTTCATGACCACCCAGGGAGGGGTCAATCGCTCCAGGGCACCGGGGCGCTCATGCCAGGCAAAAGCCTCCTCCACCGGAACCGCCATATCCGTTTTTCGGATAAAATATTTTGTTTTCAAGAACATCTCCTGAAATTTTGTATTGAGACTTGCTCATCAATTGGAGATTGGTCATAAGTGTTGGGTCAACGGAGTCAGGCTTGTGTTATTGATGTTATCTTTTCACAGCCCACGTAAAGGCCAGAACAAAAGAGAATGCCAATAACGAAAGCCTGCCGAAAGCCTGCCTCTCTCCACAATAGCTCATATTATGACCAGGCCCGTCAGTTGATAAAAGTATTATGTTCCGAACCATTTATCAAGTACCATTTTTTATCCTGAACGAGAACCATGTGGATACTTATTACCCATACGAAGTAAAAATACTGAATAAAAAAAATTCAGATAACACATCAACCATACCCACAGTTAAAAATATACACGCTTTATTTCATTGATTTTCAAGGAGTTAAAAAATAATTTTTTTTCGCATAAAAATGGCATATTAGTTGCTTTATTTAAGGTATTTTGTTAGAAAATTCCAAAATCATATTCAGGCCTGTTTTTGGACTTGATCACAACATCGGCCATTCGGGGGAGGAGTCAGGCTTGTGTTATTGGCATCATCATTGATTTTGACGTTTGCACCGGCTGTGAAAGAATAACGCCAATAACACAAACCTGACCCCGTTGATCCAATACCTATGATGAGTGGGCCATGCTATGACCATGCCCCCGTTTTACATTTTTACAGTTCTGAAAAGTCATGGAACACCGAGACCCTGTTTCCATTATTGCCCACATGAACCAGAGAGAAAAAGGGTACCGAGCCTGATTTCCAACAGTTTATCAATGGTCAAAATCAAAACCCGGACCCAGAAGATGACACCCATGTTGAATCCTTTCCTGAAAAACATACCCATGTGCGTGGCCGTTATATTTTTTCTCCAGGGCTGCCAGCAGTTTACCCCACCTCCCCGGGACTTTTCCGCCCACGCACGTTCCGGGACTCCCCTGTTTTCATCTCCTGCCATGGAAACCTCTTCATCCAGGTGGTGGACACAATTTAACAGCAAAACCCTCACCGGGCTTGTGGAAACGGCCCTGGCAGACAACTTCTCCCTGCGGGAAGCCGCGGCAAGGCTGGAACAGGCCCGGTCCCAAAGCGCATCCACAGGGGCATCTCTGTTTCCCACCATCACCCTTAACGGTGATTACACCCGCACCCAGACCGACAGGAACACCACTTCTTATAACACCTTTGTCATGGGTCCTGCGGCATCCTATGAGGTGGACCTCTGGGGCAGAATAAAGGCAGATATTGCAGCTTCCCACCAGGAAACTCTGGCATCCGGATACGACCTTGACACCGCAGCCATAACCGTGGCTGCTGAAGTTGCCAACACCTGGGTGTCCCTGATTGCCATCCAGAAACAGCTCAAACTTCTAAAACGGCAACTGGAACTTAACACCACGGTGCTGGATCTTCTGGAGCTGCGGTTTGAAAAATCCATGTCAACAGCCCTGGATGTTCTTCAGCAGCGGGAGGTGGTGGCCCGAGCCCAGGCGGAAATTCCCCCCATAAAAAACCGTGCAGCAATCCTTAAAAATACCCTGGCACTGCTCCTTGGCAGAACTCCGGATCGATGTCCCCCGGTCCTGGGAAACCTGCCGGAACAGCTGCCCCCCCTCCCCGTCAACGGACTGCCAGCCAACCTGCTGGCTCTGCGCCCGGATGTGCGCGCCGCAGGTTCCCGGCTTGTGGCTGCCGACTGGGATAAAATACGTGCCGGGGTTGACCGTCTGCCCGATTTTTCCATCACCGGCAGTTTTCTCTTTCAGGAGACAAGCCTTAATCTCATTCTTCAGAATTGGATACTGTCCCTGGGTGCAGGACTCAGTGCCACCGTATTTGATGGTGGCAAAAAAAAAGCCGCGCTGGCAACGGCAACCGCCGTGGTCAAAGAGCGTCTGGCCACCTATGAAAAAACCGTTCTAACCGCTATCTTAGAAGTGGACAACAGTCTGGCGGCGGAACAGCACCAGGCCCGCTATGTCGACCTTCTCCTTGTGGAACTTGCAAGCGCCCGCCAGGCATTGGAAGAGGCCCGGCGAAGATACATCAAAGGACTGGACCCTTTTATTCCCTTTTTAACCGAACAGCTCAATGTTCAGAAACTGGAAAGCAGGCTCATTGAACAGAAGGCGCTCCTGATCAAGGACCGCATCGCCCTTTACCGGGCTCTGGGAGGAGACTGGACTCAGAAATTGGAAATGCCATGACTTTAAACACCACCCCCCGGCGTCGTCACCCCCTGGTCCGGGTGATCCGGTTCCTGACCCCCATCATATTTATTGCTGCAAGCATTGCAGCAGCCAACTATCTGTATGCCACCAGACCCGTGGCCCGCCGAGGGCGTCCCCAAATTCCCCCGCCCCTGGTGGAAACCATGACCGTCACCGCCGGTACCCATCGTGTCAATCTGTCGGCCATGGGAACGGTTATCCCCTCCCGGAGCATTACCTTGAAATCCCGGGTGGGGGGATTTGTAAAAGAAAAATCTGAAAAAATGATCCCCGGCGGGCTTTTCAAAAAGGGGGAGGTAATGCTTCAGCTGGAGCGGGAAGATTTTCTGCTCAATGTGGCCCGACAAAGGGCTGCCCTTGAAAAACTCCAGGCAGGACTGCGTCTTGAAATGGGCAAACAGGAGGTGGCAAGGGAAGAACTTAAGATCCTTCAAAACGGATCAAGAAGAACCATTGCCAATGCAGATCTGGCCCTGCGGGAACCCCAGCTGGCCCAGATCAAGGCAGACATTGCCGGGGCAAAAACCGATCTTGCCCGGGCAACTCTGGATCTTGAACGTACCCGTATCAAAGCCCCCTTTAACTGCATGGTCATGGCGGTGAACGTGGAACCCGGCTCCCAGATTTCCTCCCAGGACACTCTGGCCTCCCTTACCGGCACCGACGACTACTGGGTTCAGGCCACACTTCCCACAGATCAGCTTAAATGGGTGAATTTCCCCCTGAAAACCCATGGCCAGGGAAGTCCTGCCTGGATCACCACCCGAAACAATCCCCCCCGTCCAGGGCATGTCATCCGATTGCTGGGAGAATTAACAAACGAAACTCGACTTGCCACACTTCTCATCATCATTGAAGATCCCCTGGGACTGCAGAGCCAAGAAACATTTCCCCTGCTGCTGGACAGCTATGTCAATATCCGCATCCAGGGGACACAACTGTCCCGGGTCATTGCCCTGCCCCGGAAACTGGTAAGGGATGGAAACCAGGTATGGTGTGTTGACAATAATAACAAGCTGCTCATCAAATCCATTGACACCTTGTGGCGGGATGAACACCAGGTTTTTGTCAATGGCGGCCTTGATTCCGGGGATCAGGTTATTGTTTCAGACATGTCCTCCCCTGTTTCAGGCATGGTGGTTCAGGTTCAGGGCCAAGCAACGACCCTGCCTCCGGAAACCTCCTCTGCCCCACCAGATAAGGCCAATTCCCCACTTAAAAATAATCCTGCCACAAAATCCAGTTCTGCCACGGGTGAAAAAAAATGACAATACAATCCCAGACATCTGGATTAAAGGGTCCCCTCCCGTGGATGGCCGGAAATTCCGTGGCGGCAAACCTGCTGATGCTTGTTTTTCTGGTGGGCGGTATCGTCATGGGCAGTTCCATCAAACAGGAGGTGTTCCCAGATTTTGAGGTCGGTGCGGTGAACGTGTCGGTGACCTACCCGGGTGCCAGCCCAGAAGAGGTGGAGCGGGGCATCATCCTGGCCATTGAAGAGGCCGTCCAGGGACTGGACGGCATTGACGAAATGCAGGCCACTGCATCAGAAGGGCGGGGCAGTGTCACCATTGAAGTCAGGGAAGAAATGGATATCCAGCGCTTTGCAAGGGAGGTGGAAACCGAGGTCAATGCCATCACCTCCTTTCCCGATGAAGCCGAAAGACCCATGACCACAGTTGTCACCCGTAAACGGCATGTCACCTCCCATGCCATTTACGGAGATCAGTCCCAGGCGGTACTCACGGAATTTGCCGAATCCTTCAGAGACCTTCTGCTCCAGGACCCCACCATCACCCAGGTGGATATGGAAGGCACCCGGGAACATGAAATCCATGTGGAGGTTTCCCAAGAAAATCTCAGACGCTATGGCCTGACACTGGGGGGCATCGCCGAAGCCATCCGCAATGCCGTGGTGGAACTTCCCGGGGGCAGCATCCGCACCCGGGGCGGAGAAATCATGGTGCGCATGAAGGAACGCCGGGAACTTGCCGCTGAATATGCACACCTGCCCATCATCACCACCAGAGATGGCTCCCGGATACTGTTGGAGGACATTGCCACCATCACCGAAGGGTTTGAAGAATCAAATACCTATGCCACCTTCAACGGCAAACCCGCCATCATGGTGGAGGTGTACCGGGTGGGGGATCAGAAACCCATTGAAGTCTCAGACGCGGTCAAGGAACGGGTGGAAACCTTTAAGGAAAGCCTTCCCCAGGGCATTGATATAGCCATGGTAAGTGACCGGTCTGAGGTGTTTAAACAGCGGGCGGAACTGCTCATAAAAAATGGCTACATCGGCCTGACCCTGGTATTTCTATTTCTGGCCTTTTTTCTGGAGATTCGCCTTGCCTTCTGGGTTGCCCTGGGTATTCCCATCTCCATTCTGGGGGCCTTTGTGTTTTTTCCCCTCACTGATTTTTCCATAAACATCATCTCCATGTTTGCCTTTATTGTAACCCTTGGTATTGTGGTGGATGACGCCATTGTGGTGGGGGAAAACATCTACAAACACCGGGAACAGGGAAAGCCGTTTCTGGAGGCGGCCATTGCCGGGGCACAGGAAGTGGCCATGCCGGTTATTTTCAGCATTCTGACCAATGTGGTGGCCTTCTTACCCATCATGTTTGTCACCGGCACCATGGGCAAATTTTTCAAGGTGATCCCCCTGGTGGTTATTGTTGTGTTTCTCATCTCACTGATCGAAAGTCTTTTTATTCTGCCAGCACATCTGTCCCACCAGGGACGGCAGCCGGGAAGGCTCATGGCCTGGCTTATGGCACAGCAGCAAAAGATAAGCCGGGGGCTTGTGCGTTTTGTGGAGAGGGTTTACAGCCCCGCCCTGGAATTCATGGTAAGAAACCGCTACATCACCGCCAGCGTTGGCCTGGCCGTTCTGATTATCGTACTGGGCTATGTTAAAAGCGGCAGAATCACCACCACCCTCATGCCCCGGGTGGAATCAGACTATGCCTATGTCATGGTGACCCTGCCCTATGGGGCCTCGGCGCAGAGGGCCGCCGACGTCCTTGATATCATTTCAGCATCGGCAAGGCAGGTGGTGGAACAAAACGGGGGGGATGCCCTGTGCGAAGGAAGATATGCCCAGGTGGATGAAAATGTCATCACCGCCCGAATTCTGCTCACACCTCCGAATATCCGTCCCCTTTCAACGGCACAGGTCACGGAGCTGTGGCGGGTGGCAACAGGGTCCATTGCCGGACTTGAATCCATGGTGTTTCAGTCCGACCGGGGGGGGCCTGGCTCCGGAGCCTCCCTGACCATTGAACTCAGCCACAGAGACATTGAAACCCTTGACGCGGCCAGTGCAAAACTGGCCGATGAGCTGGCCGGATTCCCTTCCACAAAGGACATTGATGACGGCTCGGCCCGGGGCAAACAACAGTTTGACTTTAAAATGCTTCCCGAAGGACTCTCCATGGGATTGGGGGCAAGAAATGTGGCCCTCCAGGTACGCTATGCATTTTATGGTGCCACAGCCCTTAAGCTCCAGCGGGGCAGAAATGAGGTGACCGTAAAGGTGCGCCTGCCAGAGGCGGAACGTACCACGGAAAATCAGCTGGAAACAATGATCATCAAGGCCCCCGACGGGCGGGAAATACTGCTCCGGGAAGCCGTATCCATGGAGCGAGGCCGGGCTTACACATCCATTACCCGACGGGCCGGACGGCGGGTGGCCACCATCACGGCCAATGTGGTGCCCCGGGTGGAAACCAACCGCATTCTCTCGGTGGTAAAATCAGAAATCCTACCCGCTCTACAGCAGGAATTCCCCGGACTCACCGGCAACTTTGAAGGCCGTCAGGCCAGCATGCAAGAGAGTACAGAAAGCCTGATACGGGGACTTTTAATAGCCCTGTTCGGCATTTATGCCCTGCTTGCCATCCCCTTTAAAAGTTATTTCCAGCCAATGGTGATAATGGTTTGTATTCCCTTTGGCATTGTGGGGGCGGTGCTGGGCCATATCCTTCTTGGATATTCCCTGTCATTGATGAGTCTGTTCGGTCTTGTGGCCCTGTCCGGGGTGGTGGTGAACGATTCCCTTGTCATGGTGGATTTTGCCAACCGAAAACGACGGGAAGGGACACCGGCCCATAAGGCCATTGCCATGGCAGGCACCCAGCGGTTTCGTCCCATCATGCTCACCACCCTCACCACCTTCGGCGGTCTTGCCCCCATGATCTTTGAGACCTCCCGCCAGGCCAGATATATGATTCCCATGGCCATCTCCCTGGGATTTGGCATTGTGTTTGCCACCCTTATAACACTGGCTCTGGTCCCCACATTTTACATGATCCTGGAAGATATCTTAAATTTTTTCAAGGAAGACAGCTGAGGACCCATTCACATTTTCCCGGTTTGGTCACAATATGTATTTATCGGTCATAGCTGGTGGAGCCAGGGGGATCATAATTTCGGATTCATGCCTGGCACCTCACCACATGCCAGCTTTCTCAAAACGCCCAGGGATTTTGTCATGGACACAGGTCTAAAAACCCCCGAAGCCAGGGCGTATTGGTACACCTGGTAAGGGGCCTGTCCGCCATCCTCAGGGTTGGGGAAAATATCATGTATCACCAGAAAACCACCGGGGATAATATGACGGGCCCAGCAGTTATAATCGTTGAAGGCCGCTTCAAACGAGTGACCACCGTCAATAAACACCAGGCTTAAAGGAGTGGCCCATGTTTTTGCCGCCACATGGGACTTACAGACCAGGGGAACCACTGAATCGGTGAGATCAAAGGTATCAATAGTGTTTCTGAAGAATCTGAAGGTGTCAATAGTCCGGATATTCTCATCGTAAAGCTCTGGATCAAAATATTCTTCTCCCTTCTGCTGCTCCTCCGAACCCCTGTGATGATCTATGGAGTATAGCACCGTATCATTTGCCTGGCAGGCACTTCCAAGATAGATGGCAGACTTGCCGCAATAGCTTCCAATCTCCAGACAAGGCCCCCTTTTACCGGCCTCCAATGCTGTTTCATAGAGCTGATGTGCCTCTTGACCATCAAGAAACCCCTTTACCGTGTCGATCAACTTTTCTTCAAAGATCATCTTGTCTTTAAATAGCATGCTGCTCTCCATATTCTTTTAGAATCATTAATTTCTTCCCACCGGTATTGCCATATAACCGGATAATGGCTATAGTCAATTTATTGCTCAATTTCATTTTTCATAACCCCACTGATGCGGATGGCTTTTCAAAAAATCCAACTTCATTAATTTATCGACCATTCACAATCACGATTATTGTAAGTATTCGGAGTTGTCGGTAAATGTTTGACCAATGCTCCATATTCACTTATTTGGGACTGGGTAGCATACTAATACTATGATGGGGTGATGACCCGATATTTACCGATTATTCATCGATTAATTTAAATACTTCAGTGTATTATACAACCGTCACCTCTGATTGTCCCCGGACAGACAGTATCATTTTTTAATGACTCAAGGGAGGATAAAACCATGGCTGGAAAAATATTTTACAGAGAGAGAAGAAAAGCCAAAGAAGGCGAAAAAAAACCACGTTTCAGGGTCGTTGCCGTATTTGATTCCAATCTGAAAGTTTACTCAGACCATCTGAGGTTAAAGGAACTTGAACAGATTGCACAGGCCACCGGTGCCGAACTGATCCCATTACAAAGAGACACAAAAGAAGACGAAAATAAAAAACATTAAGACAGACCAATAATCATAAGAGGGCAATTCATCACACCACCTGCAAATTGGGTAGGAATCCAAACCCGAAAGGGGGATCATGGCTTTAGTTCGAGATAAAGACGGTAAAAGACTCCATGTAAAAAGCAAACTGATGGGAGAAAGTCTGGTGGGCAGAAAATTTCTAAACCAACTCGATATTGCTCCCCAGGAACGCCTGTATCCAGATGTCGCCATCATGAAAATCGGGGGACAGTCCATCTGTGACAGGGGCGCCAAAGCACTTCCCGCTATTTTAAAGGAAATTGTGGCCAACAGGGAAGCACACAAAATGCTCATTACCACCGGCGGCGGTACCAGAAGCAGGCACATCTATACCATTGGTCTTGAAATGGGCATGCCCACGGGCATCATTGCCAAATTCGGCAGCATGATCTCTGACCAGAATGCCCTGATGGTGGCCACCCTTTTGTCCCCCTGGGGGGGCATCAAGATATCCCACAGCGATATAGTAAAACTGCCCACCTATTTTGCCGAGGGCATTATTCCGGTCATGGCTGGCATGCCGCCCTATGACTATTTTGCCATCAAGCCGGAAAAGGGAAGAATTCCCATCCACCGCACCGATGTGGGCTTGATCATCCTGGCAGATCTCATAGGATCTCGCAGGATCTTGTTCATAAAAGATGAAAACGGCCTTTACACCGACGATCCCAAGAAAAATTCCGATGCCGAATTCATCCCCAGAATCGGGGCAAGGGATCTCATTGAAAGAAATCAGGATGACCTGGTCATTGAGCGACCCTGTCTGGAAATTATCCAGAACAGCGAGGTCCTGGAAGAAGTTCAGGTGATCAACGGCATGGTCCCCGGCAATATCACCAAGGCCCTTGCAGGTGAACATGTGGGATCCATCATTTACAAGCAAAAATAATCTGCTGTGAGAAACAATCCATATTGGTAAAAAAATATCCACACTTTTCCGGGGCTGGATTCCACGCATTCATCATCTGGTGCAGGCGTCCGGCCCATGGTGCATCAATGGGTCAAATGAAGCCAGAGGGTAAAGGTAACGGCGGAAAAAAGAGTGGTTGAAGAGATGGCTGCCACGGCAAACTCAGCATCACCATTCATTTCCCGGGCCATGACGTAGCTGATGGTGGCCGACGGAGAAGCCAGCAGAATAAGGCCCGGGACATACAGTTCCGGAGGGATTTTCCAAAGGGAGTACAACACCCATCCCACCCCGGGCAGCAGCAAAAGTTTTATAAAATTAGCCAGCACCAGATGAACCAGCCTCGCTCTTATCAAATCAAAACTCAGGGATGCCCCTATGAGAAGCAAAGCAAGGGGCAGAGACATGCCGCTGATGATGTCAAGAGTGCGCTCCATGATCACCGGCAATGCGGCACCGGTCAAGGCAAAACTGATCCCTGCAATGGCCGATACAATCACGGGATTTCCTAAAATTTTGGTAATGATCCTACGGGGATTGTGAAAAGAAGGGACGGCATCCGCATAATACTGGAGCACAAACACCGATAAAAAATTCTGCAAAATCATAATAAAGCCGGTTAAAATACTGGCTGCGGCAAAACCGTCACTCCCCAGAAAATAATAGGCCACAGCAAGACCAATGTAACCCAGATTCCCATGAAAGGCATTTTGAACAAAGGTTCCCGATCGCCGGGGAGACAAATGAATTTTTGTGCTGATCAGCCAGGTCAATCCAAAGGATATAATGATAGCAGCCAGGGTTAACCACAGCACCTGGAGATTAAAATCGGTTTTCAGGGAACTTTTGGCAATGGCTCCGAACACCATGGCCGGAATGGCGATATAATACACCAGGCGGTTGGCCGGTCCCAGAAATTCTGGTGGTATAAATCCCCTCTGCCTTGCAAACCAGCCAAGTACAATCACCGTAAAAATGGGGATAATGGTGTTTAAGATTTCCATCAAGTCAAAATAGAGACCAAGCCCTATTCTGTCAAGCAATTATAATCCCGAATACATGAAAAAAGCATGACCACGTCGGCCTCACAAGCTCTGATAAATAAACCATATTGCAACCAGACCTGGGAAATGAGAATGTGGACCTGGGAAATAGAGATCCGTTCTGTTTTATGGCTTATTTCACAATAGGCATCAAGTTATTTACCCAAGACCATAGTGGGTTGAAATACTGGATTCTGACTCAACCAGAGAAACCGCTTCTGCCACCCCACATTGGTTATTGGATGCCACAATCTCAAATTCCTTCTGCAGATCTGACGGCGTATTGGCCACCACAAATCCACGGCCCGCCCATTGAAGAAGATCCAGATCATTATAATCATTGCCCACTGCCACCACATGGTTTCTGTGCACATCCAGGCATTCACAAAGCCATGCCACCGCCTGACTCTTGGACACACGTGGGTTAAACACCTCAATCCAAAGGGATTTTCCATCCAGGGGAGAGGTGGCTTTAATAACGCTGAAGTCACCAAGGGTCTGCTGAACCCGGTCTGCGGTTTCATGCCCCAGATAAGAGGGAACAATGGCCAGAATTTCCGTTGATTCACCAAAGGTTGCCAGGTCTGTTTTCGTCATGGGCCTGCAGAACTCCTGGTACATGGCAATGCGGGTATAGAAATCCGGATTTGTCGGCAATTTTTCACAGAATTTCCCACCAGACCGGGCATTTCGGCCTCCATGGGGTCCGGCAGGGACATTATCGATCAAGGAAACATTTCCATAGCTCCGATCTTTAACAGTCACATTCTCCATGGGATTACGGCCATCCCGGACAGATTCATTTGCCTCTTTTCCGGCCATGGCGGCCGGATCAGCAATTTTATAGATAAAATACCGGGTATCCGGTACCGGGCGATGAATCATATAATCCAGGTCAAAGTCATCAAAAACCTGGGCAATCCGACAGACATCCCCCGGTCCCAGATTTTCTTTTTTGATAATTTCCCCATGGGTACACTCCATGATAGCCGCCCCAGTGGAAAAAATCACATAATCCACAGGCATATCTTCTCCGATGGGAGAAAAGCCCATACCTGTGACAGCCTTCTGGAAAGAGTAGATAGATCGTCCCGTGGCAAAAACCCTTATTACACCCCGTTTTCCAAGGTGTTCCAGGGCTGCCAGATCGCTGGGATGAATGAATTTATCATCGGTAAAAAGGGTACCATCCAGATCCGTTACAAACATTTTATTCTCAATATTCATGGTAATTGGCATTTCTCCGGGTTCCTGCCGGTTTTCAAAAGCATTCACCTATTTTGACTTTTTCAGGGAACTTGGGTATAAAGGGGGGTTGATTCCAATACCGGCTATTCACGAAAGTGGGGCTTGGTCCACCCCGGACCTCCCGGAGCAAAACCGAACCTGAGTCTATCAGCAAAATACAAACGAGTAAATTGACTTTTTATAACAGGGATGACCATGGACAAGGTGTTTGACATTGAGATAAAGAAATTAAGGGACAATATTGATGACATCGACCAGCAGATCCTGGGCTTAATTTCCCGGCGTCTTGCACAGGTCCAGGAAGTTGTTGCCCTTAAAAAGGCCCACAACATTCCGGTATACCACCCGGCAAGGGAAGAAGATCTGATTTCAAAATTGCGCAGCCAGGCTTCGTCTTCGGGCATTGATCCGGACTTCATGGAAGAGTTGTACCGCGTAATTCTGAGAAACTCACGCATGGAACAGACCGTGGAGATGAAACAGCAGGGTCTCCGGGCAGGAGCCAGGGTATTGATTGTGGGCGGGGCCGGACAGATGGGCCGTTTTTTTGCCGACCTGTTCCGGACATCGGGGTACATTGTCAGCATTCTCAGCGAAGACAACTGGGACCAGGTGGAAACACTTTGCATGGACATCGATCTGGTATTGCTGTCTGTGCCCATCAACGTCACCCTTGACACCATAAAACGTATTGTTCCCCACATGCCGTCCACAGCTATTCTGGCGGATATCACCAGTATCAAAACAGCTCCTGTGAATGCCATGCTTATGCACTTTTCCGGCCCTGTCATAGGACTTCATCCCCTTTTCGGACCTTCCTGTGCCAGCCTGGACAAGCAGATCATTGCCGTCACACCGGGACGGGAGAATGAGAAATGTCAGTGGCTTGTGGAGCAGCTGACCCTGTGGGGAGCTGTGATGGTCAGTGCCGAACCTGAAGAGCACGATGACATCATGGACATTGTCCAGGCCCTTCGCCATTTTGCGACCTTTTGTTTTGGCCGTTTTCTGTGCCGGAACAAGGTGAATCTTGAAAGATCTCTGGAATTTTCAAGTCCCATTTATCGTCTGGAACTTGGCATGGTGGGGCGGCTTTTTGCCCAGGACAGCAGCCTGTATGCTGAGATTATTTTTGCCACCCCGGCCCGCAGAAAGGTGTTAAAGCAGTATGTAGCGGCCATGAACAAACAGATGGAACTGCTGGAAAACAATGACAAAGCTCTTTTCATGGAACGATTCGCAGAAGTAAGCCAATGGTTTGGCCCCTTCGGCGATCAGGCCATGCGGGAGAGTGATTTTATCATCAACAAGTTGATTGAACGGTTTTAGTCCATTAGCTCTGACAGGGCCTGATCATAAGATAGATCGCCAATTATAATGGCTGGCCGATGACATGAGAAACCCCTTAAAACATAAACAGCAGGACATAAAACATGAGGCATATATGAGATTATTCTTTTTATTTTATTCGATTATATTGCCGATATGGGTACAACCGACCATGGCCCAGGAATCCCCTGTCACCGTTGCGGCTGTTTTATCCACCACCGGCATTGCAGCCCCCCATAATCGTCCACTTATCCCCCTGATTGAGCTTGCCGTGGACGAAATCAACAGCCAGGGAGGACTGCTTGGTCATCCTTTGAAACTGATGCTGATAGACAATCACAGTAGCCCCCTTGGGTCCACAAAGGCAGCCCGCAAGGCCATGGAGAACAATGCCATTGCCGTCATCGGAGCCCATTGGAGTTCCCATTCCCTGGCCATGGCACCTCTGCTTCAAGAGGCTGGGATTCCCATGATTTCCCTGTCCACCAGTCCCGGTATCACCCTTACCGGAAATTATATTTTCAGCGTTAATTTCAATGACATATTCCAGGGGCAAATGGTGGCAAAATTTGCAAGAGAGACGCTGCATGCCGCCAATGCAGTGGTTTTAAAAAATCTCAATGAGGCCTATTCCATGACCCTGGCGGAATACTTCAGCAAAGAATTTAAAAAAATGGGGGGAAAAATTATTCTGGAGAGTGGCTACAAGGGAAACACAGTGGACTTCCAGGACATTATCTCCCGGATCAAAACCGCTCAACCCGATGTTGTCTTTATTCCCGGATACTCCAGGGACAGCGGTTTTTTTATCAGACAAACCATAAGCCAGGGTCTTTACAGCATATTCATCGGGGCAGATGCATGGGATGATATCCACCGCTATGCAGGAGATGCCCTTGAGGGCAGTTATTGTACCGCCGTATGGCATCCCCGGCAAAACACCCCCCCAAGTGACCATTTAAAAGAGCGGTACCAATATCAATATCATTCCGATAAGATCAATTTCAGTGCGGTGCCATGGTATGATGCATTCATGCTTTTAAGGGATGCCGTTAACCGTGCCCAGAGCCTGGACAAAATTAAAATCCGTAAAGCCCTGGCGGCAACCCGGGGATTTCAGGGAGCAAGTGGCACCATCACCTTTAACAAAAACGGTGATCCCGTTGGGAAAAAAATCATGATTCTGAAATATGAAAATAAAAAACCTGTCTATTTTAAAACCATGGCTCAATGACTCAAGGCTTCATGATGGACTCGTCTGTCATAAGTTCTACAATTTACCACCACGTAATGAGTTTCTCTAAAATTGCAACGAACACATATGGTATGAAAAGTGAGACCTTAGGACTCATGACTAATGGATATTGTAAACGTTTTTTTAAAATTTGATGCCCTTGAGGAGAATGCTTATGGCAGCTTCCATCACATTTGATCGAATAAAAAAAAATCACAAGATCAAAACCATGCTGTCCTTGTGGGTGATCATCTTTTTGCTCTTTTTTTCAACAGATCCGGTCCTTGCCGGGGAACAGCCAATCAAAATTGCCGCCATTTTTTCATTCACAGGGGCAGCTGCAGGTTCCAATGCACCATCCATAAAAGGGGTCAGAGCCGCTGTCAGAAAAATTAACCAACAGGGGGGTGTCCTGGAAAGACCCATTGAACTTGTGGAAATTGATAACCAGAGTTCTCCCATCGGTTCCAGAGTGGCAGCGGAAAAAGCGGCACACCTCGGTGTCACTGCCATCATCGGCTGTAACTGGAGTTCCCATTCCCTCGCCGTTGCAAAGGTGGCCCAGCGGGAGGGTATTCCCATGATCAGCAATATTTCCACCCATCCAGAGGTGACCCGCACCGGCAATTATATCTTTCGAGTCTGTTTCACCGATGCCATACAGGGCAGGGCCATGGCCCATTTTGCAGCTGAAGTCCTGAAGGCCCGCACCGGGGTTCTAATGGTGGATCTTAACAGCGATTACGGCATCACGCTGTCAGAATTATTCAGAAAAAACTTTGAAAAACCCGGTGAAAGAATATTGAGCCGCCTGGAGTATAAAAACAATTCTGATCTGCACCATTTCCGCCACATGATCTCCCGAACCATAAAATTAAACCCCGATGTGGTTTTCATCCCGGGATTTGTGGAAAGCGGAATTATTCTACGTGAAATGGCAAAGGTCGGACTTAATACCATCCCCCTGGGAGGAGACGGATGGGGATTTAACGATTTTTTCAAAGCCGGTGGTTCAGAATTAGAACAAGGCTATTATTGTACTCACTGGGACTCCCAGAGCACATCTGCCCCAGCCCTTGAGTATCTTTCCCACAGGCAGGACAAAACCCATGTCTGGGCTGCAGAAGTCCTTTCTGTGGATGCCGTAAACCTGCTGGCCCAGGCCATGATCCAGAGCGGCACCTCCACTGATCGTTCCATGATCAGAAAATCTCTCTCCGAAGTTCATGGGTTTCAAGGGATCACCGGCACCATCTCCTTTGACAAAAATGGAGATCCCATCAAGGATGTGGTCATCATGGAAATTCGCAATGGAAAACCTTTTTTTCACTCACGTTTCATCCTGAATGCAGATGAAGAAAAATAATGAATCCATCCAGAACCCGGCTGAAAACAATTCAGCTTATTCCCCAGACATATCACAAACGGTCAGAGTTATGACCACCCCGATTTTTCTGAAACATAAAAATACAACGTATGGTGCCAAAGCACTGTTTAAGAACGGAGAACTTTATTGAAAGTTAACAGCCTCAGGGTCAAAATCAGTGCGGCCGTCATAATGACCGGTTTTTTTATGTCATTGAGTATTGCAACAGTGATCTACCCCTTTGAAAAAGATCGTCGCCAGACACGCCTGAAAAATATCCATGTGCTGTTAAGTGCCGTATTTCATCAAAAGAAAGAACAGCTGGCCAATGAAATTTATGCCGACCAGAAAGAAGCCTTGATACTCTCCTTGAAAGAATTTCAACGCCTCCAAAACATATCCCATGTACTGATTTATAACCCCAGGGGCCAATTAACGGCATCGACCTCACCCCGGGCCGATATACCCCAAAGGTTCACATCAATAGATCCAAATGGTGTTAACACCATGCCGGAATTCACCAGAGCCAGATTCCAGCAAACACCCTATGCAGATTTTTTTTCCCCCATTGAAGTCATCGGTATTCATGTGGGGTTCATGCGAATTCTCTATGAGCTGGATGAGCTTGAACAGGAATCCCAACTGATTATTCTCTTTTTCGGTATATTATTCATGGTACTGATTCTGATTGTTATTCTCCTGAATCTGTTCTTAACCCGTTCCGTTATCCTGCCCACAGCCCGGCTTTGCAATGCCATGGAGCGCCTTAAAAAAGAAGAACCCGATGTCCGGATTTCCATTGATTCCCGGGATGAAATGGGAAATATGGCAAAGGCATTCAATGAGATGTCCCAAAAACTCTATCAGCAACGCAGGGATTTAACCGATGCCATTGCATCCAAAGATGCCTATGCCCTGAAGCTTCAGAACAGCAATGCCGCCCTTGAGCAACTAAACAGAAATCTGGAAACCAGGGTAGAGGAGCGAACCTGTGAACTCAGTGAAAGCAACCGCCGCTTACAGAAAGAAATGGATGAAAGGCAGCACACCTACAGAGAGAAACGAGCCCTTGAAAAACGCCTTGATCGTTCAAAAAAAATGGAGACACTGGGATTACTGGCAGGGGGAGTGGCCCATGATCTTAACAATGTCCTTTCCGGTCTCGTTAGCTATCCGGATCTGCTCCTACTGGATCTGTTACCGGATCATCCCATGTATAATCCCATCATGACCGTCAAAGAATCCGGACAGAAAGCAGGAGCCATTGTCCAGGATCTTCTGACCCTGACCCGAAGAGGGGTGGTGTGCAATGATGTGGTTAATCTGAACACCATTATATCGGAATACGTCTCCTCACCGGAGCATCAAGGATTAATGCTGTTTCACAGCAATGTAAACATAGAAATTCTTCCTGGGGAAAATCTGATGAACATAAAAGGTTCACCCGTACATTTAAAGAAAACCCTCATGAATCTGGTATCCAATGCCGCGGAAGCCCAGCCGGAAGGCGGCAACATCTGCGTATCCACATACAACCGGCATGTAGAAGTGCCCATACTGGGGTATCAGCATATCCAGAAGGGAGACTATGTGGTGATGGAAGTTAAAGACTCCGGCATGGGGATTTCAGATTCGGATCAGGAAAGAATCTTTGAACCTTTTTACACCAAAAAGATTATGGGAAGAAGTGGCACAGGGCTTGGAATGGCCGTGGTATGGGGAACCATTCAGGACCACCATGGATACATCAATATTAAAAGTAAAGTAGATCAAGGTACCATTTTTGAACTTTTCTTTCCGGTAACAGATAGTCCCCTGATTCAGGAAGATAAAATTGATTCTCCCTACGTTCAAATGGGTAACCATGAAACAGTACTCATCGTTGATGACATGAAAGAACAAACGGAAATGGCCAGTATGATCGTGGAAAAACTTGGGTACAAGGCGATTCTGGCCAACAGTGGCGAAGAGGCCGTCACATACCTCACAAGCCATTGCGTAGACCTAGTCATTCTGGACATGATCATGGACCCCGGCATGGATGGCCTTGACACCTATCGGAAGATCATTGAAATCTATCCGGGTCAAAAAGCCATCATCACTTCAGGATATGCAGAAAATGAACGTGTTAAAATCGTGCAGACACTGGGGGCGGGTACGTATATAAAAAAGCCATATACCATTGAAGCACTTGGTCAGGCCATTCGGGAAACTCTTTATCCCAAGACAAAAGGGGTTTGATCTCTCCCCGACTGGTGGTGGCCCATAACGTTCGGATTGCAGCATTCCCCACAGAGATACCTACTTACCTCTCCCCATCCTTATACCGTTTCCGAAGCACATGGATAATATCCAGGCGCTCAAAAAAAATATCAATGAGTTCCGGATCAAACTGAGTTCCGGCATTTGCCCGCATGATTTCATTCACCTGATCATCGGGCCAGGCTTCTTTATAAACCCTTTTGGAACACAGGGCATCGTAGACATCTGCAATGGCAACAATACGCCCAAACAGAGGAATTTCTTTTCCTTTCTTGCCAAGAGCCTTTCCACGGGCATCCATCTTGCCAGGAAGGGGGATATTGTTGTCATCCACATGGCCAGGATAGCCTTTGCCATCCCAGCGCTCATGGTGATTTAAAGCCACATCCATGGCATCATCATCATAGTCCGAGGCCTTGTTGATGAACACCTGTTTTCCAATGAGAGTGTGGGCCTTCATGATATCATATTCTTCGGGGGTGAGCTTGGCCGGTTTTTTAAGAATGGTGTCTGAGATACCCACCTTGCCCACATCATGGAGCATGGCAGCAATGCGCAACCGGTCCCTGACCCGGTCAATCTTTTTCCGGCTGTAACCCCGACGCAGGGCCCAGCCCTCATAAATTTCCGTGGAATAGGCGGCAACCCGGTTGACATGTGCACCGGTTTCCCAGGGGTCCCTGAGTTCAGCCATGTGAACCATGCGAAGTAAAATGATCCGAGTCATCTTTGCCCGTTCAAGGGCCATGGAGGCAGTGGTGGCAAAATGGCACATGATTTTCTGGTCTTCCGGAGAAAATGTGGCAATGCTGCTGTGTCCATCCCGGGCATTGATGATCTGAAGAATGCCCAGGATATCCCCGTTAAACTGTTTTAAGGGAAGTGTAAGCATGGAGGTGGTTTTATAATCTGCCCGCTGATCAATCTCTTGATTAAAATGATAGGGCAGAGAAGGACTTATCCGGTAAACATCATCAATATTGAGAAGTTCACCTGTCACTGCCACATAGCCTGCAATACTTTCCTTATTTAATTCAATGCAAAAAGAGGAATAAATAAGTTTCTCTTCAGGTTTAAGGCGACTCTGGAGGGTGTCGTTCTGGGTAAAAGAGATGTGAAGGCATTCCTCTTCTCGGATGTAAATAGAACCGGCATCGGCATTGGCGACCATGCGGGCCTTGGTCAGAATATGTTCCATGAGAATGTCAAGATCCTGAACCTGACTGAGCTCTATGCTCAACTCGGTCATTAAATCAATGCGTTCCTTTTCCGTCAACATCCTCTATTTTCCCTTTTCAGAATTTAGATAATAAGCTTAATAATAGCATGGAGAGACTTGGGCATGAGTTTAGATTTAGGTATCACATTTCAAGACCGCAGAACAAGTGATAATTTTCCCCTTTTTTTCCTTGTTCTTTTTCCTTTCAAATGCGTATACTTAATGAATCATTTTTTTCTGACCAATTTTCTAAACATACACAGGATCAGGCCTATACTTTTAAACTGATAATGTCTGCAAAAAACCCTGAAATTTCACATAAACCGAAAAGACCAAGGGGTTGACCATACCACTCTGACAATAAAGACAACATCAGAAAAACAACCTGACACACCCACCTGGCAGGATAATTGCTTACTCTGAATATCAACAAACCCTGACCTAAGGCTCTAGAGGGGGTTCCTGCCGGTTTTCTATAAAACAAGGCATTCTTGACATCATTATTACCATGGCTAAAATCTATATTACCAGGGCCAAAATCCATAACCATCTGGGGGATTACCCATGACATCACATCTTATTATCGGTAATGGCGCAGCCGGAACAACCGCAGCGGAACAGATCCGAAAGCAGGATCCCGACGCGGTTATCACTCTGATCACCCAGGAAGCACTTCCCCTGTACAGCCGCATCAGAATCCCGGAGTTCTTAAGCGGCAAAATTCAGGAACCGGCATTAATTATCAAAAACCTCCCATGGCATGCCCAACGGGGCATCACCCTTGTAACAGAAACAAAAGTGTCCCAGGTTGACTATAAAAACAAAACAGCCATCACCACGGATGGAAGAAACTTTCCCTATGATACACTGCTTCTGGCCACGGGGAGTAACTCTTTTGTGCCCCCCGTTAAAGGCAGCGATAAGAAAGGCATTTTTACCCTGAGAACGATTGAAGATGCCAGGGCACTGGCAAATCTCAGTTCCAAAGCCACAGAACTGGTACTCATCGGTGGCGGTCTTCTGGGACTTGAAGCTGCAGCAGCCATGGCCCAAAGAGGTAAACATGTTACCGTGGTGGAATTTTTTGATCGACTTCTGCCCAGACAACTGGATAATGAAGGTGCCGCAAGGCTGCAGACTTTGCTGGAACAAAGGGGCTTTACATTTAAACTGGGAGCCGTCACCGAAGAAATTACAGGTAAGGACCAGGTGGAAGGGGTCCGTCTCAAATCTGGCGAGACACTTTTGTCCCATGCCGTCTTGTTTTCAGCGGGAGTTCGTTCCCAATTATCCCTGGTAAAGGATTCCGGCATGGAGACAGACCGCGGGATTGTGGTGAATGAACACATGGAAACCTCCCTTACCGGTGTGTATGCCGCCGGGGATGTGGCACAATTTAAAGACATCAACTATTGCATATGGCCAGAAGCCGTTGAACAGGGACGTGTGGCTGGCATCAACATGGCAGGAGGGATTGCTCAATTTAAAAACATCCCCCCCTCCAATGTTTTAAAAGTTGCGGGAATTGCCCTGGCATCGGCTGGGGAAATTGATGTGGAAGGCAAAATGACATCTGAGATAACCGCCAGTGAAACCACGTATCAGAAGATTGTAAAAGATACCCATGGAAACATCATTGGCTGTATCATGCTGGGGGATACCAGCACATTTAACCAGATACTTAAACAGATAAAAGGAGACCAATAGCACATGGCACCACTTAAAGGAACGGAAACGGAAAAAAATCTGCTCAAAGCCTTTGCCGGAGAATCACAGGCAAGAAACCGATACACCTATTTTGCAAGCCTGGCCAAAAAGGAAGGCTTTGTACAGATGGCTCATATTTTTGAGGAAACTGCAGATCAGGAAAAAGAACATGCCAAACGACTTTTTAAATTTCTGAAAAGCGGTGAAGAAATTGAAATCACATCGGCATTTCCCGCAGGGGCATTAAAAAACACCGTGGACAACCTGGAAGCCTCGGCCGCCGGTGAAAACTATGAGCACACCACCATGTATCCCGAATTTGCAGTAACGGCAAGAAAAGAAGGCTTTGAGGCCATCGCAGATGTATTCATGGCCATTGCCGTTGCAGAGAAACAGCACGAAAAAAGATTCCTTGATTTAAAGGCCAACATTGAAAATGACCGGGTGTTTAAAAGGGACACAGCCGTTACATGGCGCTGTCGCAACTGCGGCTATATCCATGAAGGCCAGGAAGCGCCGGATGTCTGCCCGGCATGTGCCCATGCAAAGGCGCATTTTGAACTGTTAGGCGAAAATTATTAACCAGTTATGGATCCTCTGAATTCTTATTTCTCATACCACATATATTGATTTCAACTCCAGCATAACACATTATGTGAGGGGAAATTGGAGAACCTATGACTGACGAGTTAATCCAATGACATTTTGGGGGAAGATCGGATACCGATCATTACCCAATTGTTAAATTCAACCATTTAAGGAGGTATTATGGCGGAAAAACTGGGTATTTACAAATGCGAAAAATGTGGCAACATTGTTGAAGTCCTGCACGGAGAAAAACCCCCACTGAGCTGCTGCAATCAACCAATGACACTGATGAAGGAAAACTCTGTGGACGCAGCCCTGGAAAAACATGTGCCCGTGATTGAAAAAATTGAAGGTGGGTACCTTGTCAAAGTGGGCAGTGTGGCTCACCCCATGGAAGCCAAACACTACATTGAATGGATTGAACTCAATGCAGAGGGAATGGTTTACCGTAAATTTCTCAATCCCGGAGATGCACCTGAAGCCACATTCCTCACAGATGCAACGACTGTGACTGCAAGAGAATTCTGCAATCTCCATGGCTTCTGGAAAGCCTGATCCTGTAAATAATCGTTTTTAATTCAACCGCCGTTATCAGGATATATTCATACTTCCTGGTTTAACGGCGGTTTATTCCAGAAAATTGTTTTCATACATCAGGGAGGTTGAAGCATGTCAGAAGAATTAAATGCCGGATGTGAACGCCCTTCAAGTGGACCAGTGGAAGAAGCACAGACCGTGGCCCCCGTGGAGGCAGTTGAAAAACCCATGATAAAGGAGAGGACAATGATACAGGTAGGAAAAAAAGCCCCCGATTTCACAGCTGCAGGCTATCATAAAAACAGTTTTGTTAACGTGAAATTGTCGGAACATCTGGGAAAATGGGTGGTCCTGTGCTTTTATCCCGGTGATTTCACCTTTGTATGAGCCACTGAGATTTCAGCAGTTGCTGAAAAATACCCTGAGTTCCAGAAACTGGGCGTGGAAGTTCTTTCCATGAGCATTGACAGCATGTTTGTTCACAAAATGTGGAACGATCATGAACTGTCAAAAATGGTGAAAGATGGGGTGCCTTTCCCCATGCTCTCCGATGCGGGCGGTAAAGTTGGTAGTCTGTATGGCGTCTATGATCCCGATGCCGGTGTGGAAAATCGAGGACGTTTTCTCATAGATCCCGACGGCATTATCCAGGGCTTTGAGGTTCTGACTCCACCTGTGGGCCGTAATATCAGCGAAACCCTTCGCCAAATCCAGGCATTCCAACTGGTTCGGGCATCAAAGGGTAGCCAAGCAACACCCTCCGGCTGGAAACCCGGTAAAAAAGTATTGAACCCAGGCATAGATCTGGTGGGCAAGGTATGGGAAAACTGGTCAACGGACATGGCCTTTGACTGATTAAATTCTTCGGGCCTGGCCGAAAAAAGGGGCAAGCCCGGAATTTTATAAATATCGGGCTCGGCGCATGTAAATGTTTGAATAATGCCCCATATTCACCTGCTTAGGCTTGCGTAACATACAAATACTATGCAACGACCGGACCAAAACAGGTGAAGATGGGGTGCTGACCGAATATTTACAATAATTTTTCATCAGAAAGTAATAATAACAAAGCCTTTTTCCTGGTAGCCTGCCATGCTGGCGTGGCCGGAAAGATCATCCAGAAGTGGTATCTTCTGTTCCACTGCCGCATTCAGGGTACCCAGTTTCTGGGCACACGCTTTACACACACCATCAATGACACCGGCTTCCAGGGATTTCTTCCACAGGGCATTTAGTGGATTACCCGGTTTAACAAGCTCCGGCAGCAGCTTCACCGAAGCCCCCTCAAGGATAACCCTTACCTCATCCCCTCCTTTTTTCATGTCCAGAGCATTTAAAAGGACATGGATAAAGCACATGGAATCTCCATTAAACACAAACAACGCATTTTTAGCCATAATCTGTTCTCCTAAATTTTAACGACTTACTGGGAGGGCTTGCTCACAGGATGGACCCGTCACAGTTAGCTGGACAATGGAATCGGGCCTGTTTTGTTGGCGTTATTGATCACAACCTGTGCGGATTTCAAAAACAACGAGAAGAGCGATAATGCAAGCCTGATCTTCCCCCCCCAAATAGCCCATGTTGTGACCAGGCCCGACAGGGCAGACGTGCCAGAACCCCATCAAGCCTGCCGAACCTGCCACGTCTGATTTTGATGTAAAGTTTTATCTATGCGATCCCGGAAAGCTTCGTTGCCAGAAGCCTTATATGCCCCATTTCTTCCTTGATAATATCATCCACACGCTTTTTACCTGTGTCACCTGTAACCACCTCTTTCATGCCAAGGTAAAACACAATGGAATCCTGTTCCGCCTTGATGGCAGCGGAGAGAATATCTTTCATATCACTGCCGGGTTCTTCTTTCTTAAAGAAAATTTTGGTATCTGCCATGGCCTGAAGGTAAAGTACGGCCTCTCCTTCGGGATCAAACATCTGAGTCTCTTTTTCTTCTTTTTTCAGATCCGCCTGCATGGCAGCAAAGGTTTTTTCATGCTGATCTTCCATATCAGCCAGGACTTTCAGGAAATTTTTCTCTTTTTCCCCCGTGACATTGGCGGCGGCTTTTCTGTAAAAAGCTGCACCGTTTACCTCAATCTGTTTTGCCATCTCAAATATTTCATCTGCACTGAAATCGTATGCCATTCAGTTGCTCCTTTTCTTGTTGTAAGAAAAAACAGGTGCTGGGTATTGGGTACCGGATTTGGTGCACCTTAATTTTTCAGTTTTTATTGTGACAAGAGAACTTGCCGTCATCGTTGTTAACTGGTTTCAATTATTTTATCTGCTATATCTTTTCCCATGGAAAAACAATTTTCCAGATCCCCGGGCTCTGGCACATATTGGACCTTGAGTCCCTCATGGATTACCTCCATTTTCATGGCCTCAAATTCCCGGTTCAGGATCTTTACTGCCTCCCCGCTCCAGCCATAGGAACCAAATGCAGCGGCCAGACGATTCTGGGGACGAAGACCCTTGATGTAAGTAAGCACATCTGCCACCACCGGAAATATCCCATTGTTCAGGGTTGGAGATCCCACTACAAGGGCTTTGGCATCCATGACCTCGGTCATTATGTCACTTCGATGGCATTTGCGTGTGTTCATCAGCCGCACATGTACATCCCGGGACTCAATACCCTTGGCAACCTCCCGGGCCATGACGGCAGTACTCTTCCACATGGTATCAAATATGATCACCGCCTTCCGGCTGCATTCCTGCCTGCTCCACTGATCATACTTTGCAATGATGGCACCGGGGTCCTTCCGAAAAATAACACCATGGTCAGGGCAGATCATATTAATTTCAAGGCCGGAGGCCTGAACAGATGTCAAAAGCCCCTGGACTTTAGTGGAATAATTGAGCAGAATATTGGCATAATATTTTGCCGCGTGATCCATGACCCTTTCACCGATCTCATCATCAAAGGCACAGTCCCCGGCATAATGCTGGCCAAAGGCATCACTGGAAAAAAGTATCTTATCCTCTTTGGCATAGGTAAACATGCTGTCTGGCCAGTGAAGCATCCGGGTCTCCATGAAAGCAAGGGTTCTTTTCCCAAGGCAGAGTTCTTCACCGTTTTCAACGGCCCGGAGATTTAGTTTGCCCGGAAAATGACTGTTCAGATTTTTAAGCCCCATCTTGGAGCAAAGCACCGTCTTATCACTGCCAATACGTTTCATGACAGTGGTAAGTGCGCCGGAATGGTCCATTTCCGTGTGATTACTGATGACAACATCGATGTCTGCTGGATCAATAATCTTGCTGATGTTGTCCAGAAGTTCCTGGGCAAACTCCTTTTTAACCGTGTCAATGAGAACATTTTTCTCATCAAGGATCAAAAAGGCATTGTAAGAGGTACCCTCATAGGTGGAATAGCCATGGAAATCCCGGATATCCCAATCCCGGCAGCCCACAGAATAGATACCCGGGGCTATTTCAACGGGTTTAAACATGCTGAATCCTCCTTAAAATCTTTTAATCAAGCTTCTCAAAAAACTCTTTTTCTGCACCGCACAGGGGGCATACCCAGCTGTCCGGGAGATCTTCAAAGGCAGTTCCGGCTTCAATACCATTTTCAAAATCACCTTCGGCAGGATCATAGACATAATCACAGGGGCATTCATATTTACTCATCATTATTCTCCTTAAGTATTCATTGGCTTTTATGGGTTTGATCCCGTTTATCCAAACAGGGGTTAAAAAGACTGGGTCATCCGCTGATACTATACCGGTTTTTAATCATTGTAAACCACAAGACAAAGTTTTGGCCGGGTACATATCCATTTCAATCAATTTCTGTGCCGGAGTGCTATTTTTTATAAAAATCAGCTAAAAATACTGAAAAAACAAGCTGATACTCATATATTGAACTTTCCGACTTGCCTTATTGTGCTGGGTCAAGTAGACTCAAATCTGATTCCCGAAGCATTCGTACTGCCCACTTGCCGAAACTTGATGTTCAAATTTTTGTTGCCCAATCCTGCAAAAATTGAGGTCAGACAGACTCAGTCACAAAAATGGCCTCTTCCGGGGTGGTATCAGGGCCTTTATGTATCATGCCAAATTCGATGATACAATGATGTTTACAAAAACGATTATGTCTCATATTCATTGAGACAAACAATTCACAGGCCATGGCAGGCACGTTCCTGCTCCCAGGGTAAACCCATTATACCACTGGATGGCCAGAACCAGGCAGAAACTCACAAAGGAGGCTTCATGAACAGCTGGGTATGTGAAAAATGTGGTTATAAACTGAAGGCTGACACACCGCCAGAGACCTGTCCCTCATGCAAAAACAAATGCGCATTTGTGGACAATTCCTGTTACACCCCCGATTGTGCAGGACAGGATAATGATCCACGAATCAAAGTTAAACCATGACATACAGAATCGGGAGACAATGCCCATGGATGTAAAAAAAAGAATCCTGTATCTGATTTTTTCAGGGATACTGCTCTGGGGAGACCTGCTGGTCGCCGACACCGGCGAACCACCCATGGTAGTGGGGCCTTTTTCATCTTTTATGGCCGGAGAAGCCTTTCCACCGGGCTGGGAACCCATGGTATTTGATAAAATAGAAAATCACACCACATATGCCCTTGTAAAAGAAGACGGAGTTGTGGTGATTAAAGCGCACAGCAGTGCATCCTCATCAGGACTCATACGCCGCATGCACATTGACCCCATGAAGTACCCTGTGATTTCCTGGCGATGGAAAACAGAAAATCTCCTGAAAAATGCAGATGTGACCATGAAATCAGGGGATGATTATCCTGCAAGGATTTACATCACCTTTGCCTATGATGGATCAAAACTTGGCTTTTTTGAAAAAACAAAATTTAATGCAGCAAAGCTGATTTATGGGGAATATCCCCCCATGGCTGCCATTAATTATATCTGGGACACAAAAGCTCCAGAGGAGACAGCGATACCTAATGCCTACACCGACAAGGTGATGATGGTGGTTGTGGAAAGCGGAGATGCCGGTTTAAACACCTGGGTGGAGGAAAAACGAAATATCCTGGAGGATTACCGAAGGCTGTTCGGCCAGGAACCTCCCATGATTTCAGGAGTTGCCATCATGACCGACACCGATAATACCGGGGAGGCCGCCACCACCTTTTATGGAGATATTATTTTTTCCAGTCTTCACGAGTAAGGGAATCAGGTCTTAATTGATTTACCATTTATAAAGTACAGGTCATGGCACCATATGGATACAGCCCCGAAAAAAGGTAAATTAAAAACTGCCAACTTCCTAATACGACCATCCCGGTCTGCCGGGAACGTCAATAACACAAGCCTTCCCCCCTTGGCACCAGTTAAAATTGGGTGCTGACAGTGTCCCATATTCACCTGTTTAGGACTGCGTAGCATGCTTAAATGTTATGAGAGCAGGCCAAAACAGGGGAAGATGGAGTGCTGAACAAATATTTACAATAAAATTATTCCACCAGCTTGGCGATCTCTTTGCCGTAATCCTGGGCCATGGCGATACCACCTTCCAGCCAGCTGGCCTTGAGCATCAATGGCGAACCTATCATTTTCATGCCATAGATGTTGGCCATGGTATCAAAAATCCGCTGGGGTGCTTCTCCACTCCAGCCAAAGGCCCCAAAGGAAGCACCGGGAAGCCCTTTCAATTGGACACGTTCAGCGATGAACAGCAGCTGTTTCATGGAGGATATCATCTCTCCATGGTAGGTGGCGGAGCCAAAAACATAACCATCAAATCCTTTTAACGCCTCTTCTGACTTGATTTCATTGGCATTTTTCAGGGTGGCTCCATGCCCGGAAATACGAATACCTTCGGCAATGAGTTCAGCAATTTTCTGGGTTTCTCTGGAACGTGTTGCGTAAACGATTAAAAATTCAGCCATTATCATCTCCTTATTTTTGTTGAGATAGAAACAACAATTTTTGGGTTGTAAAGACAGTGCCCCATGTCTACTAAAAAATAGACCAGATCATACGAAGGGCCACAAAGTAAAGCAGAAAGGCAAAAATGCGTTTCAATTTATCCACGGGAAGCGTGTGGGCAAGCTTTGCTCCTAAAGGTGCCGTGCACACGCTGGCAGTCACTATCCCTGCAAGAGCCGTGCCCTGAATGTACCCCAGGCTATAGGGCGGCAGATCCGCCAGCCCCCATCCATTTAGCAGATACCCAAGGGTTCCTGCCACGGCAATGGGAAATCCAATGGCAGATGAAGTGCCAATGGCATGACGGATGATCGTTTTATGCCACACCAGAAAGGGAACCGACAAAGTCCCCCCGCCAATGCCCACCAGACTGGAAAAAATACCAATAATCCCCCCGGCACCGAACATGCCCGACGTACCAGGCATTTCACGGGTGGATTCAGGCTTGATACCCAGAAGCATCTGGGTTCCCACATAAAGCAGAAATACCCCAAAAAAACCCTTGAGGAAATTGGTACTCAACTGGGAGGCAATCCAGGCACCCACAAATGTACCCACCAGGATGCCCGGGGTTATTCTAATCACCACCGGCCACAACACCGCACCTCTTTTATGATGGGAACGAACACTTGAAAGAGAGGTAAATAAAATGCTGGCAAGGGACGTACCAAGTGCCAGATGAAGGATGTGGTCATGGGCAAAACCCTGGCCGGTGAACGCAAAGGTAAGCATGGGAACAATGACAAGGCCCCCGCCAATACCCAGAAGCCCCGCCAGCACTCCGGCAACGGCTCCCAGGGCAAGATAAAGAAAAATCAGTGACATCCGTAAATCTCCGCGGCAGAACTCTTCTGCCAATATCATAAGAGTCATGGCGCATGGGATCTGCAAACAGAACCCACGACGGTGAATTGAAAAAGCCGGGCCTGATCACAAGACCAGTATCCCGGCATCTATCCTTTAGATCAAACAGTTAATACAAAATACTCCTGTCAATATCGGCCACACGGTTCTGACCGGTCATGAACATGGCTTTTTTAAATATTTTCTTAATATGCTCCATGTGCAGGCGTACACCGAGGGTCCCCCCCCCAACAGCGGCCCGAATGACATCCCGTCCCAAAAGAACGGCATCGGCACCAAGGGCAATCATTTTCAACACATCGTAACCGGTTCTGACTCCCCCATCCACGGTTATGAACACCTTTCCATTGAGTCTATCAACAATGGCGGGCAATACTTCAGCTGTACCCGGGGTGGCATCCAGAACCCGCCCGCCATGATTGGATACCGCCACCACCTTTGCCCCGGCTTCGGCACAGGCTTCGGCATCCTCAACGGCCATGATACCCTTGGTGATAAAGGGCAAAGAGGTGTATTCCACCAGTTCTCTAATATCTTTTATACTTTTCCGAAACACCGGCTGGTTATTCCGGGCCATGATGGTGGAACCGCAGCCATCCAGATCCACACCCACTGCAGGACATCCGGCATCTTCTGCCATGTGAATCAGCTTTTTTAAAACATCCTGTGCTCTAGGTTTGAAAATGGGAATCCCCTGGCCCTTTTCCTCTTTTAACACCTGCAGGGCCGGATTGTTCTCCGGGGTGTAAAACCAAGTGTCTCCCCGCCAGCCAATGGTACCTGCCTCCCTGCATCCATTAACTATGGCCCGGCAGAAATCCTTTTCCGGCATGGCGTCATTGTATTTTTCAATGCCGGCGGTGGAAGCTCCCATGACGGGAAAATCCAGATCCATACCCAGAAACTTGATGGAGGCATCGGGGACCGCATGCTCACCCACCACCCTCATTTTCAAACGTAGATTCATCAGGGCCTGGGCATTGTTTCTAAAAGACGAGCCCTGCCCTGCCCCGCCAAAACCAATGGGCTTGCCATAGGCTTCTTTCTGGCAGATTTTATCAAAATTTCCATCACATGCAGGATAGGCTGCACACAGACCTTTCAGTCGTTTCCGGGCCTGATCCCTCACATCTTCAGGGGTTGCCGGAATTCCGGCTTCAACATCCAGTATCAGTTTGCCCGCTGCCATGCAGGTGGTGCAATGGTCAGGTGCGTTGTCCTGGGTTACTTTTGTGTGGCACATGGTGCAATACCATTGGGTCATATATTACTCCTTTTTATTTTTTTATATGAAAAGGTCGCCTTCAAGTTTACTTCAGCAGAGCCCCTCCCCCGATGGGCAATAGGAACCGGACAATCGAGCTGTCTACAGTTCCGGTCCGGGACCATTGCCCGTCGGGGGAGGGGCGGCATAATGCCATTTTTAATATTTGTTGTGTCCGTAAGGACATGGCGGTTATTATGAAAAGGCCGCAGCCACTTTCTCCGGATCAAAAACATGATCAATAAGGGGTTTTTCAGAAAGTCCCTTAATCCGCTGATGAAAGGCAATCCCCTCCTTTTCATACAATACACCCGTGGGGATCTTATCTCCCCATTCCATGGCAAGGGCCATGGCTTTGACAAAATCTTCAGGATCGTGGGATGCGTCAATATCATACACCCGGTCCATGTACCATTTCTGGGTGTTAATTTTATTAAAGGAAACACAGGGTTGAAGGATATCAATGAGGGCAAAGCCCTTATACTGCATGGCCCGCTGAATGAGGGCTGTCAGCTGTTCGGGTTTACCGGAAAACCCCCGGGCCAGAAAACCAATACCGGCGGCAAGTGCCACCGCCAGCGGATTAAAGGCCTGGGAGGTGGTCCCCTGCTTCTGCAGCCGGGTCACCGTACCCAGGGCGGTGGTGGGGGATGCCTGACCCTTGGTGAGTCCATACACCTGGTTATTGTGCACCAGAAGGGTAATGTCCACATTTCTTCTGATGGCCGCCAGGAAATGGTTTCCGCCCTCTCCATAACAATCCCCATCTCCAGAGTTCACAACCACGTTGAGATCATGGTTGGCGGTTTTGGCACCGGTGGCAACGGGCAGCGCCCTGCCATGGAGGGTATGAAAAATATTTCCCTGGATAAAATGTGGGGTTTTTCCAGCCTGACCAATACCGGAAATAAACATCATTTTCTCCGGCGGAATATTCTGTGCGGCAAAGGCATCTTTCATGGCCGCCAAAATGGAAAAATTGCCACACCCCGGACACCACTTGTTCTCAAAATCATTATTATAATCGTTGGCTTGGACCATGATTTACTCCATTATCTCTTGTGTTTTTTCAATGATATACTCCGGATACAGGGGTCGACCATCATCTTTTAGGATGGCGGCATCATAAAAAATACCCGTTTCTTGGGAAATAACTTTTCCCATCTGACAATTTGAATTCTGCTCCACCATGATGAGGGTTTTATTTTCCAGAATATCTGTCCATTTCTGCCGGTCCAGAGGCCATATATCTTTTATTATCACCGCACCCACATCCCTTCCCCTGTTTCTCATGCTCCCGCACGCCTCCAAAATAATCTCCCGGGAAGATCCCCAGCCCACAAGCAGCGTGGCACTGTCCCCATGAAAAACCTGGGGGGCAGTCATCTCCGTTAGCATGGCGGCATACTTTCCATTGCGTTTGGCATTCATGGCTTTTTTGTTTTCAGCATCTTCACTGATCTGCCCCGCTTCATTGTGCTCATTACCGGTGGCCCTCACCAGGGCTTTACCCCTGCCGGGCACAGCCCGGGGAGAAATACCATCACTTGTTAAGCGATAACGCAGATATTTTTCAGGATCTTCCATGTCTGCATCATGGCAGATAAAAGTTGACAGATCTTTTTCAACGGAAAAACAATTTTCCTGGGTCACCTGGGAAGTATTCAAAAACTGATCCAGAAGAATGATGGCGGGTACCTGATATTTTTCAGACAGGGTAAAGGCTTTTTTCATCAGCTCATAGGTTTCCATGGGGTTACCCGGGGCAAACACAAACCGGGGAAATGCGTCCTGGGAGGCATTGAGCACAAAAAGCAGGTCCGCCTGACCCGTACGGGTGGGAAGCCCGGTGGCAGGCCCCGGACGCTGGGCGTCAATAATAACAATGGGAGTTTCACTGATGGCGGCCAGACCAAGGCCTTCGGTCATAAGACAAAACCCGCCTCCGGAAGTGGCCGTCAACGAGCGCACACCGGCAAAGGATGCTCCCACAGCCATGTTAACTGCAGCGATCTCGTCTTCTGCCTGCTCCATGACAATGGGCAGTTTATCCATAAAGGGAACCACACTGGTCATGACACCAGTGGCAGGACTCATGGGATAGAATGAGAAAAACCGACAATCCGATGCCAGGGCACCCATGGCAGCAGCCTTTACCCCATTAATAATCACGGTATTGGTTTGTCTGGGGGTCCAGGAAAACTGACTGGGGAATCGAAGGTCTCCGGCGGCATCATACCCCTTACCTGCCGCGGCAATATTTAAAGAAACAATTTTTTCCCCTTTGGCCGTAAATCGTCGGGTAAGAAGGGTTTTAAGTGCATCAAAAGGTGCACCAAGTATGGAAAGAATGGCACCGGCGGCCACGGTATTGGCGGTGATTGCTCCACCGGCTTCCTTGGCCAGACCCTTGAGGGGAATGGCCAGAATATTATCCTTAAATCCGATTTCTGTATCGGAATTAAGAATAACCATGGTCTCTTTTTCAAGATTTTCGCGATTCAAAGACAGGGTCTGCTGATCCAGGGCCACCAGGATATCCACGCGGCTACCCGGACCCATCACGGGTTCATCACTGATTCTGAGCATATTAAAGCTGTGGCCACCCCTGATTCTGGACTCAAAATCATCCACGGAGAAGATGAAAAGACCGGCGGTGTGGCATACCTGGGACAGGAGTGTCCCAATGGTCTGGATGCCCTGTCCCGCCGCACCTCCAATTTTAACTGTGATATCTGTTGTCATGGTTTCCCCTTGCGAAATTAACGGTTAAAGGAATACAAAAATGAACAGTTTTTTCAGACCTATATCCGGGAGAACAGGTCAGGCTGAGAAAACGTGACCATTGCATAAAATCAATCAATTCGGTTCCATCACAGGGCCCCGGAGCACCCCTGGGACTCTGGATACCATTCCCGTTGCAAATGGTGTCATAAATAACTCTTTTTTTCAAGACTCATGTTGTTGAGAAAATGAAGCCTGATCACAAAACCAGGATCTGTTCACAACCTCCGCCATTTAAGCAAAGAATCAGATCCGCTGTTCACACTCCATGCAAGTTTCCGACCAGACATCTCAAAGCCCACGAACACTGACATGGCCTGAAGAATAAACACAAATGGTTTTGACATCTTTATGTTTGTAATGGTATGAAACTTGTATTAAATTTTTCTCAGTCAAGTTATTTATCATGACTGGCAGATCCCAAAGAACCATACCACAATCTTAAATCCTTTAAGGAGGTTATTATGGGCAAAAGATATGAATTAAAAACATCCTGCCCCCAGTGCGGTTGCAGTGCAGTGTCCCACCTGACCCGTGAGGAACTCGTGGAAAAATTTGGAGATGTTCCCAACATTGAAATGGAATGCAGTGAATGTGTGCTTCAATATGAAACTCCCAGGAAAGATGCCTGCCCTGAATGGGATAAAGAATGCCGGATGAAGGATGAATAGAAATGAGTGAAACAAGAAACAACGGAGAAAATTGTGCCCAGATTTATTCCCTGAGCACCTGCAGTCACTGTAAGGCAGCCAAACGCTTTCTCAGTAACTGCAGTGTGGAGTACACCTTTGTGGATGTGGATTGTCTGAAGGGAGACGAACGCAAGGCCATTGTCGCTGACATCAAAAAACTTAACCCCAGATGTTCCTTTCCCACCATTGTCATCAATGACAAAGTTATTGTGGGATTCCAGGAAGATGAAATCAAGGAGGCGCTGGGACTTTAATTATGGACATTAAAAATCTGTATAAAAACCTGAAGAAAGTCCAGGAACCCAAAGGTTATTATTTTAACAAAGATCTGGACCTGGTGTATGAACTCCTTGATTCCCTGATAAATAATAAAGATATTTATGGATACATGGCATGCCCCTGTCGCCTGGCATGCGGTGACAAGGTCGCTGACAAGGACATCGTATGCCCCTGTGAGTACCGGGAAGCTGATGTAAAGGAGTATGGCGCCTGTTATTGTGGCCTTTATGTCTCTCAATCCCTGCATGAAGGTAAGAGGGTCTCAAGATACGTACCGGAAAGAAGACCGCCGGAAAAAATTTTCTAATCAACCCGGGAGGTAACTATGAACGAGTGTATGCCGGTAATGAATACGGGGCTCCGGGGGGCAAGTGTCGCCAGTACAAAAATCAGCAATGTGGATGGAGCAAAGGGAAAGCTGATATACCGTGGCTACCTTGTGGCTGACCTTGCCGAAAGGGCATCCTTTGAAGAGGTGGTGTTTCTGCTGCTGCATGAGAGTCTTCCCACCCGGGAAGAACTGGTCAAGTTCAAACAGCAGTTGAACGCAAAACAGCGGGTTCCGGAATCTGTTTACGCTTTCATGAAATGCCTTCCCACCTCATCAAAACCCATGGATGTTTTTCAGGCAGCCATCCCCCTTCTGGCCCAGGCAGATGCCGGGGCAGGCGATCACAGCATTGAATCGGCACTGGAGAGTGCGCTTTATCTCATTGCAGGTTTTCCGGCTATCATTGCCGCCTGGGAACGCATCCGCAACGGCAAAGACGTGGTGGAACCCCGTGATGATCTGGGTCACGGGGCCAAGTTTTTGTACCTGATGAATGGAGAGATGCCCCATGAGGAAACCGTGCATTTCTTTGACACCAGCCTGGTACTCCATGCCGAACATTCCTTTAACGCGTCCACATTCACCGCCCGGCAGGTGGCCTCCACCCGGGCACACATGTATGCATCCATTTCTGCGGCCATGGGATCTCTTTCCGGGGAACTCCACGGCGGGGCAAATGTGCGGGTGATGGAAATGCTGAAAAGCATTGGGACTGCCGATGCCATTGACCCCTACATTGAGAAAACCCTTGATGCCGGAGGCAAGATCATGGGCCTTGGCCATGCCGTTTATCAGGTGGATGATCCCCGGGCCACCATCCTGGCCCCCATGTCCCGCCGTCTGGGTGAAATCATGGGAGATACCACCTGGTATGAGCTGTCAAAGGCGATGGAAATAAAGGCCAAAAAGGCATTTAAAACCCACAAAAACATGGATATCTATGTAAATGTGGACTTTTACAGCGCCTCACTTTTTTACAGTATGGGCATTCCCATAGACTTTTTCACCCCCATTTTCGCACTGTCCAGGGTAAGTGGATGGGCCGCCCATGTCATAGAAGAACAATTTGCAACAGCGGCTCCCAAACCGGCCCTGTACAGACCCGGTGCCACCTATGTGGGAGATTACTGCGGACCTGCCGAGTGCAGTTTTATTGACCTTGATAACAGGGAAGGAGATTAGAAGCACCATGAAGAAATGGAAATGTATTATATGTGGTTATATTCATGAGGGAGAAGAACCACCGGAGTCATGCCCCATATGCAAAGCCCCGGCATCAAAATTTATTCTACTCAAACCCGGGGAAGAAGATACCACCCCGCCAGGTAAAAAACCAGGTGCTGCAACCCGTAAGGCAAAAACCCCGCCACCACCCTCGGACAAGGAAAAAATAAAGGAACTGGAAATGGCCATCAAGGCAGAACGACGAAAAAAAATCCGCCTGTTCCGCATGGTGGATTTTGTCATCGCCCAGATGGTAAAGCACCACGCCCACCCCGTATCCGTTCATTTTCCCAACGGGGTATTGCCCGTTGCAGTCCTTTTCTTTGTGGGAGCACTGCTGTTTAATATGGACAGCCTGGCAACGGCAGGTTTTTACAATGTCATCGTAGTGCTTGTGGCCCTTCCCTTTGTGATTGTGGCCGGTTTTGTGGAGTGGGTAAAAAAATACAACAGTGCCTTGACAATTTTCTTCAAAATCAAGATCATTACCGCATTTATCACACTTTTCAGCTGTTTTATCAGCCTGGTGTGGTTCATAAAAGATCCGGCAGTGCTGCATTCGTGTTATGCATGGCTTTTCATACTGATAAACGTGGCCATGGTGGCATCTGCCGGTGTGGCAGGATTTCTTGGTGGGAAACTGGTTTTTAAGGATTAATCACCACACTGGCATGGGGATCAAAAGGATTTTTCCGGATGGCCAGGGAAAAAATGTAAGGATAATGGACCTTCAGGTGCTGGAGATAATAGAGCCATTGCCCAAGCATGAACCGGTAAGATCGGCTCATATCCATGGCAAGATGTCGAATATCCGAAGCGGGAAGACCCCGGAATCTGTCCCGGCAATTTAGCTCATCGGTTAAGTGAAAAACAGACAAAAGGGTTTCACTGAAATTCTCATCTTCAACAATAACGGGATTTTCAAGAAGACTGATCAGGGATCTGCGCTGGCTTACCAAAAAGTCACGCAGATCTTTCAGTTGAAGCGCATCTGTAATATCAAGAACAAAGCCGTGTTTATTTAACTGACGGTGGGCCGAAGCAAAATGCTCTGATGTCCATTTAGTGGTAACCATGAGGTGCTGCCGGAGGTTTTCCATGTCCGTGTCACAGCGAGAAAAAAGTGTCAACAGATGGTATCCGGTTTCACTGAAAAAAATCCCCAGTACCATATTAATCCTGCGCATGCGGTTCCGGGTCTCCCGCCTCAACAGGATCAACTCGGTGCCATTGGCAATGACCCCTAAAAAGCTGCCCCCTCCCAGTACAATCAAAAAAATAACCAATAGACGACTTGCCGGAACCGTAGGATGGATATCGCCATATCCCACCGTAGACATGGTGACAATATTAAAGTATAAGGCATCTGTAAAACTCAATGCCTCAAGGTACATGAAACCAAGGGTTCCCAGAACGGAAATACAGATAAAAATAAATAAAAAGATGCTCAGTCGTCGTTTGACTTCGGTCATGGCGCCTCGCAGAAAGCCCGGGGTTGAGAGGAGGTCGCGGCTTACATATTAAATTTTTAAAAAAACAGAAAAATGTTATTTTTTTAAAATTCGCCTTGACTAACCGGCTGGATTGAAAAGCATTAAAAATCACTTAGCCCCTGGGAACTCAAAGAGCCTTAAGAAAGAACGCCGGAGAAGGAAATGCAGGGGGCAAGACAATCTCCGACGAACTATCATTCCAGTTCCGGCAAAATGGAATCAGTTTTCATTGTCCGCAAGGAAATCGTCATACATGGTTTCCAGAGCAAGCTTATGTTTTGCCTCTTCCTGGGCCAGCAGATCAAACAATTTGCAGAATTCTGCGTTATCGGCTTTTTCGGAAAGATCTTTGTAAAGCTTTACAGCCATTTCTTCCCGTTTCATGGCGATTCTGAGGATGTCCTGCATGAACATACCCTCTTTGTACTCTGTTTCCACCAGATAGTCACTGATCTTCAGATCCGGCACTTTTTTCAATTCATAGGTATCCACCTTGGCGGTGTCAGCACTGATCCCCTGGAGAAGTGCAACGTGTTTTTCTTCTTCTCCGGCGAATTTCACAAAGGTTTCTTTAACAGAAGCAAAAGTATCTTTTGTGCTGAGATCCATATAAAAGGCCACCGCCTCTTTTTCCTTTCCGATGGCATACTCCAGGATCTCATCTACGGATTTAAATGTCATGTTTTCTCCTTATCCAACACGTAACATGTTTGATTTATTTTGCTGCGGTGCACTTCGAGAATTCAATGGGCTTGCCGCAGCTGGTGCATTTATGGGTTTTGTCAAATTCGTCTGAAAAAATCTCATTATCCTTACCGCATTCCGGACACTGGCAAGTGAATGATTTAAGGTCTTTAAACTGTTCAAATCCTGGACAATGCTGTGGTGTGGTCATAATGCCTCCCTTCCATGAAACAGTGAAAAAAATAAATTTCAGTACAGCTTCAACAATTCTAAATACTATAGTCTTAATTTATAACTCTTGCAAGCCCCAACCAGGATTTTGTCCTCCTGTCAAATGAACTAATGCAAATTACTCACCACCCCCATCCATATTTTATTTTATTTGGGCCTTGCCTGGTAAGATTTATGTGTTATCTTTATATAAATTGCCACATTGTGGCATAAACAGACGAATTCGTGGAACCTTAAAAATAATCTCCACTCCAATTTGTGCATGGACGTCTCCACTGAAACAGACGTTGTCCCCCCATGAACACACCTGAACCAGTTCGGATTGACAAAAGGATATATTCCGCAACACAACACCATGAATCTGTTTTTTTGCAGGGCACAATACTGTATCACATCAAATAAGACGATCGTGTCTCTACAGATCATAAAAAATTATTAAAATTTCCCGTACAGGAAACCTTTATGGTCACAATCATAAAGAAACAGAAGGCGAACAAAAATTCGCAAACCCCAGGAGGCCCAAATGGCAAAATCGCAAGAAGGAACAAAGAATCAATTAGAACCAAAGGACTGCACTGCATGTGATTCCACCGCCCAAATGATCACCAAAGCCAGAAGAGATGGGGTAACCCTGCATTTTGACCGGGCAAGTGACATGAAGGCATGCCCCATTGGGGCAGATTCAGCATGCTGTAAAAACTGTTTCATGGGACCCTGTCGCCTCAACCCCAGAGATCCCTACAAAAAAGTGGGGGTATGCGGTGCCACCATTGACACCATTATGGCCCGTAATTTTGCAAGGGCAGTTGCCGCCGGTGCCGCATCACACACAGATCACGGCATGGCCATGCTGGAGTTATTCCGGGACGTTGTCAACGGCAAGGTACTGGACTATGAGATCAAAGATGAGTTAAAGCTTAAACGGGTGGCAAAATCTCTGGATATTGAAATAGAAGGTAAATCCGCCAAAGAGATTGCAACGGATCTTTACAGGGAACTTGAAAGGACCTATACCCAGGTGGATGGGGAAATCCCCTTTATGAAACGGGTTCCCCAGGGGACATTGGATACCTGGCGAAAACTGGGCATTGTCCCCAGGGGTGCCATGCGGGAAGTCGTGGAAATGATGCACCGCACCCATATGGGAGTGGATCAGCATTATAAAAATATCACAAAACAGGCCAGTCGCACGGCGCTTTCTGATGGCTGGGGCGGTTCCATGGTTTCCACGGAAATCTCAGATATCCTTTTCGGCACCCCGTCTCCCATCAATGTGGGGGTAAACATGGGTGTATTAAAAAAGGATATGGTCAATATTATCATCCATGGGCATGAACCAAATCTGTTTGAATCCATGCTGGTATCGGTGAATGAAAATAAACTGGTGCAGGCAGCAAAAGCCGCTGGCTCCAAGGGGATTAATCTGGTAGGCATGTGCTGCTCCGGTGCGGAAATGATGGCCCGGCACGGGGTGCCCCATGCCGGCAATTTCTCTTCCACAGAGGCCATCCTGGTAACCGGTGCCGTGGATGCCATGGCCGTTGATATTCAGTGTATCAAGCAGGGACTGGTGGCCGTGGCCCAGTGCTATGATACACCGTTGATCACCACCAACACCCGCGCCCACATTGAGGGTGCCACCCATGTGGAATTTGAAGAGCATAATCCCAGTTCCTGTACCGACGAGATTGTCATCAAGGCCATCACACGATTCAAGAACAGAACGCATGAAATAGAAATTCCAAAAATGGTGAACGACAGTGTTCAGGGTTTTTCCCACGAGTACATTGAATACATGCTGGGCGGATACTTCCGTGGCGGGTATGCACCCTTGAATGAAAACATCATCAACGGCAGAATCCGTGGTGTGGCAGGAGTGGTGGGGTGTACCAATCCCCGGGTAAAGCAGGATGACTCCCACATCAAGCTTGTGAAAGAGTTGATTAGAAATGATGTGCTGGTGCTGGTCACCGGATGCGCCCAGATTGCCCTGGCCAAGGCAGGCTTTTCCGTACCGGAAGCGGCCCATTATGCCGGTCCCGGACTTCAGGAAGTCTGCGAAACAGTGGGCATGCCACCGGTGCTGGGTCTGGGTTCCTGCGTTGACAACAGCCGCATCCTGATTGCAGCGTCAGCCATGGTGGCCCAGGGAGGTCTTGGTACCAGCATTGCCGATCTGCCGGTGGCCGGAGCTGCCCCGGAATACATGAGTGAAAAGGCCATTGCCATCGGCCAGTATTTTGTGGCATCGGGTGTATACACGGTATTTGGCGTAACCTTCCCCACCATTGAAAACACCAAATTCCATAACTATCTATTTGATGGATTGGAATCCGAGGGTCTTGGCAAGTGGGGGCATGCCATAGATCCCATGGAGATGGCCCGAAAAATGATTGCCCACATCGACAAGAAAAGAAAAGCCCTTGGCATTGACAAGAGCCGGGAGCGGGTGCTTGTGGATATGTCAGATCGTCGTGAACTGGCATAGGCCCTATCCATTCACCCGGATCACAGCCTGGCCACTGAACTGCATGTGACCATGTTTGCCTGTTGAGTGATCTGCCGTTTAATAAATGAATTTGCCTCCTTTTACACATTTATTATTGGTGCTCAGGGGAAAATCATTCAACAGGTAACTGCACATCCCCGGGACCTTATTTCAAGGTACCGGGGATGTTTTTTTAATAAAAACCCGTCATGGATTATTCCGAATGAATCACAACGCTTTTGGAGACCATGTCAATGATGGGAAGATCCGGGATTTTCTTGATACCATACACCGCCTCCAGGTGTATATCATCGGGAACCATGCCCAGCAATTTCTCCGCCACTTGCTGATCTGCCTGGCGATAGCGCAACCTGGCCTCTATATTAACCGATACACCTTTGTCCACGGACAATCCATAATAGACATCTTTGTACCCCTTTGGTGGAATGGTATCATTTTTAGAAAAGCTCTCTGCCTTCCAGGGTTTGAGTGTAAAATTCAAATCTTTATCCTGGGTATGGGAATTAAACATTCGGATGTTTTCAGGAAGAACACCATGGGACCCCACGGTGCCGGTGGTCATCAGTACATCTCCCTTACTGTCCGTTGCCGTCACCTCCAGCCACATCTGCCGGATATTGGTCAATGAGGTGGTCAGGTTATGACCAGCCCGGATATTTTTTACCCGAACTTTTATCTCCACCAGCCGATTCTGGCGGTACACCGGCGTAATCTCCAGTGCAGCTGCCGCCTGGAGTCGTTTCACAGCCATGGTGTACTTATTATGCACATTGGTGGCAAACTCTTCATCTCCTGCCTTTGTGGCGGCAAGTTCCGTCAAATAATATAATAAAAAATTAGCCCCGTTAAAATAATGATGATAGGCATCACGCCCGGGTTTTCTGAACTCGTCAGCGGATCGTTTAAAGGTTTCTGTTTCCACCATGTGACAATCCTGGCAATGAATATTTGCGGTGGCGTAAGGTCCATTTTTCCACTCATGGTAGGTCTCTTCTAGAAGGGTATGTGTCTCGTGATTGGACACCTGATGGCAGGATGCACACAGTTCAGAACTCAGGTGAAGGGAGGATTCAACACATTGATGAAAATCATCGCCACACCCCTCCTCCGGACTCATGGGACCATATTTGGTCAACACCGGCCCATCTGCACTCTCCTTTCCCGGTGAAAGAATCAATGATCCGTTTTCCGGCTGGTGATAGGGGGTCTGCCAGTGGGTGTGTCCTTTTATGGAATGGCATACATCACAGGACACACCGGCCAGGGCCATATCACTTAAGCCCTTCAGACCTGCCCCCTTGACCTCCCCTGTCACCACAGCCGCCGGGGTGTGACATCCCTCACACTGCCGGGAAATCTCATGGCTGGCTTCCTTGACGGCAAGGTTAAGTTCGCCCTGGTACACAGGATCTTTAAATGCAAGAGCATGCATGGAACCTGTCCATTCTTCAAATTTATCCGGATGACAGTCCCCACAGGTTTCCGGCGGGGTAAAGGTAGCACCGGTCTTTTCCCATTGCATCAGTGAGGGGGCAAAGGGATAGGCAGATACATCTGTTTTCATGTAGGTATCTCTGGTATAACCGGTACCGGCAAAACAAAATATCATTGACACCATGGATAACAGAATCAGAAAATCCCGATATTTCATGCGTTATTTCTCCTTTCAGCGTACGATCAAATTTTTTATACTTCCAAGGTAATCCCCACAGGACAGTGGTCGGAACCCAAAATATCATTTTCAATGAATGCACTTTTCAGCCCCCCCCGCTCAATGATATCCTGGGTGACAAAAAAATAATCAATGCGCCATCCAGCATTATTTTTTCTGGCATTAAACCTGTAGGACCACCACGAGTATTCCACCGCCTCCGGGTGCAGGTGCCGGAAGGTATCCACATACCCATCTGCCACCAGGCGGTCCAACACCTCCCGCTCAACGGGCAGAAATCCTGAACGCTTACTGTTGGGTCCTGGATTTTTAAGGTCTATTTCATTGTGGGCAGTATTGAAATCGCCGGTGATGACAAGACTTTTTCCCTTTTTTCGCAACTGATCCGCATGGGCAAAAAAATCCGCATAAAAATCAAGTTTGTACTGAAGACGTTCATCACTCATCTGGCCATTGGGGAAATAGATATTAAATAAGGTAAATGCCCCAAAGTCCAGTTCCAGTATCCGGCCCTCATCATCATACCGGGGAATCCCCACCCCGGCGGCGACAGCTTCGGGTTTCTGCCTGGTGTAGGCTACCACTCCGCTGTAGCCTTTTTTTACGGTGGAATAGGCCCAATAATTATGATAATCCATTAAATCCATCATTTCCGGGGTTCGTTGGTGTTCCTGGAGTTTGGTTTCCTGCAGTAACAGGATATCAGGGTTAAGAGCCTGAACTGACTCTTGAAAATCCTTCTTCAAAACTGCCCTTAAGCCATTGACATTCCATGAAATGAGTTTGAAAGTTTGTTTGCCCACAGAGGAATTCTCCATATAAATGTTGAAAATATTTAAAAATGGTTTTACCATCTTATTCAAAAAGAGTAATGATCACGGCCCAATCTATATTTCAGAGGCTTACCCCAGCAGGGAGCCTTTATCTGCATTGCCGGAATACCCCCTTCCATAATTTGAATTTGGTAGGGGATGGATAGGCAGTTGTAGGACTATTTCTTTCCCTGGTTTTGTATGTACTTTTCAATGACTTCAATTGTTACGCCTCCTGTTGAAAGTAGACAGTACGACCTTGTCCAAAGCTCTGGCTTGTAATAAAAGGCCTTCAAATGTTCTTTGAAATTTTTTCTGATCATCCTGGATGAAACAGTCTTTAGATTGTTAATGAATTTACTTAAATCCAAGTTTGGGTAGGCTGAAAACAACAAATGAATATGATCAGCCTCTCCTCCGAACTCAAGCAACTCAACATCCCATTTTTCACAGGTACTTCTACAAATTTCTTCTGCGTACATTAAAATGTCATATGAAAAACATTTTCTTCTGTATTTGCTAACTAACACTAAATAATATGTCAGATCATATACGCAATGGCTATGAGTATGTAATTTCAATGAAAAAAACACCTCCAATTCTTTGTTTTTTCATTAACGCCAAACACGAACAATGATGCAGTTATAATCAGAAAAAGTCAATCAATACAAGGGCTAAAAATGATAAAAACGCATAAATAAAGAATATATCCAAGCAAATCTCAGACCACCCGCCTGGAAAATCAGTTCTCCATGTGTCGATACTTTAAAGATATCTAAAATTGGAGATGTCAAAATTGGATACCATAGAGAGATACCTGAAAATGGAAATATCAAGACAGTGATTGTCTCCAAAGAAGCCGGGAAATGGTCTGTCTGCTTCTCATTCGATGACCACCTTGAAGAAGTGTCCACATTGTGGTCTTATTCTAAACAGGGACCACAACGCGGCAATAAATATATTGAGACTGGGGCTACAGTCTCAGGAGTTAATACTCCAAGAAGCCCCTTCTATAGCTTCGGCTTAGATGGGGAGTAGTCACAAGCAAGTCCCAATGTTCTGACCAAGCCCATACGTTAGATCTGCCGGATGGAAAAGAAGAGCTGGTTGGCATAAACACACGCTGGGAAGCAGGAATGTTTCATCGCTTCCATCCCGATAAAAACTAATGATCAACAAGAAAGGAACAGGTAAATCTCATGACCAATGACTCAATTATCATTGCATGCACAAGCTGTGGCACCAAAAACAGAATTCCCACCGCCAGGATAAAGGAAAACCCCATATGCGCCAGGTGCAGAGCCTCCCTTGCCGATATTCCCTGGTTTCCCGTAAATATCACAGACAGTCAATTTGATTCAGAGGTTCTCCAGCACAGAGGAACCGTGCTTGTGGATTGCTGGGCACCCTGGTGTGGTCCCTGTAAATCCATGGGTCCCATAATGGATGCCCTTGCAAGGGACTATGCCGGGCGGGTGAAGGTGGTAAAAATAAACATGGACGAAAACCCGGCAACGGGTTCAACATATAAAATCATGAGTATTCCCAGCCTGCTTTTTTTCAAACAGGGGCAATTGAGGGATACCCTTGTGGGGGCCGTTCCCCGGGCAGAAATGGAATCACGCCTCACCCCTCTGATATAACGGCTGTGTCCTGACAGACTCAACGAATAATGGAAAAGGGATTGCTGCTAACACCCAAAACCCAGTACCCAGCACCCAAAGGAGAACACTCACATGAAATGGAAACAGTTTTTAACTCCAGTGAAATCCATGAATACCAATGAAGCCAAGGCATTCATGGATCAAAAAGATGTGGAGGATTTCACAGTACTTGATGTGCGCCAGCCATCGGAGTACGAAGAGGGGCACATCCCCGGTGCCACTCTGATTCCCCTGCCAAATCTGGGAGACCGCCTCAATGAACTGGACCCGAAAAAAACCCAGCTGGTGTACTGCGCCGTTGGTGGGCGCAGCCGTGTTGCTGCGCAAATGATGGCAGGCAAAGGATTTGACCATGTAATTAATGTGGCCGGTGGTTTCAAGGCCTGGAACGGCCATGCCGCCGTGGGTGGCCAGGAGCTTGGACTGGAACTGTTTGACGGCAGTGAATCCCCCGAAGAAACCCTGGTGGTGGCCTACTCCCTGGAGCAGGGACTGAGGGAATATTATCTGTCCATGGTTGAAAAGGTGAAAAATACCCAGGTAAAAGAACTCTTTTCCAAACTTGCAGAAATTGAAATCAAGCACCAGGAACGTCTTTTCCAGCAATATCTTGAACTTTCCGATACCGCTCCCACCCTGGAAACCTTTGAAAAGGATATTGTGGTCAATGCAGTGGAAGGCGGTATGACCACTGAAGAATATACAGCCATGTACCAGCCCGACTGGGACTCCCCCGTGGATATAATCTCCCTTGCCATGTCCATAGAGGCCCAGGCCCTGGACATGTACCAGCGAACGGCCCAGAAAATTCCGGATAAAAAAAGCAGGGATATTCTCATGCAGATTGCCAGGGAAGAACGTACACACCTTGCCGAACTGGGTAAACTGATGGACCGCATTTAAACGGATGCACTATATTTAATGGAGACACTCATGGGAAAAACACTTTTACTGGTGGGGGGAGGCCATGCCCACATGGAAACCCTGGCCCACCTGGATAAATTTGTGCAAAAAGGCTTTAAGGTCACGGTGGTGGGTCCATCGGACTACCACTATTATTCGGGGATGGGCCCCGGTATGCTGGGTGGAACCTATACACCGGAAGACATTCGTTTTGCCACAAAAAAAGTGGTGGAACAAAAGGGAGGCACCTTTGTCAAAGACAAAGCCACCCGCATTGATCCCGACACCCGGACCTTGTTTCTGGCATCGGGAAAAACCCTTTCCTATGATGTCATCTCCTTTAATGCCGGCAGTTTTGTTCCCCAGGACAACCTCACCGGAAGTACAGACGATGTCTATCCGGTAAAACCCATTGAAAAACTCATGGAAGCCCGGGACCGCATCATGGAACTGAGCCGGGAAAGGAAGATATCCATTGCCATTGTGGGCGGGGGGCATCTTCCGCCGAAATTGCAGGCAATGTCAGGCAATTAACCGCGACACATGGTATCCATGCACCCGACATTACTATTTTTGCAGGCCAGCGTTTCATGAGCCGATTCCCGGAAAAAATCCGCCTGGATGTCATGGGGCTTTTGAAAAAACGCAATATAACCGTGGACGAGTCCGGCTACGTGTCCGGGGTAAAAGACAAAACAATCACCCAGGCATCCGGGGAAACCTTCTGTGCTGATTTTATTTTCATGGCCCTGGGGGTGAAGCCCTCCACCATTTTTGACCAGTCCGGGCTTCCCACAGGACCCGATGGCGGACTTCTGGTGAACCGACATCTCCAGAGTCCCCAGTATCCGGATATCTTCGGCGGTGGAGACTGCATTTACTTCCAGGACAAGCCCCTGGACAAGGTTGGGGTGTATGCCGTGCGGGAAAACCCCATACTGCTTTACAATCTCATGGCACGTCTCAACGGAACTCCACTGCAAACCTTTGATCCCGGCGGGGATTATCTGCTGATCTTCAACCTTGGAGACGGATTGGGGGTATTGAAAAAAAAATGGTTTACCCTTAAGGGTCGTCCGGCATTCAGGATCAAGGATTACATTGATCGAAAATTCATGAAGTTGTTCCAGGCCATTGAGTAGTAATTTTTTTATATGAAAAAAGGTACTGGTTTTTTGGTGCTGGGTGCTAACAGAGACTGTTTTTTCATTATTCGTTGTGTCAGACAGGACATGTGGGTTATATAAAAACGTCGACAGCAAAGCCTCCAGCGGGCATCCGGTACGGCCCGTTCGGAGCCAAAGGCGATCAGTCCATTTGCCCTGCAGATTATAACAAAGCACAGGCTTTTTAAGCAGCCCGAAAGTTCCTGCACTTTAGACCGGCAGAGCAAATTGACCACCAACGGTCCGGGGCCGAATCAGGTAACCGTTGGGCGGGATCTTACCATCTTCACTACTTGTTGTAACAAAGTCACCTGTCATGTGGGTTTGTATAAAAACTAAGAATTTGCAATTCGTGGGTTCATCAGGGAAAGGAATATAATATTGTGAAAAAAAACAAGTCTGCGGCCTCAATGGGAAGGCCCATGCTGGTGGTCGGTGTTCTTTGTGCTATGGGTCTGTTTTTCATACTGGACCTCCACCATTTTTTTTCCCTGAACGCCCTGAAGGCCCGGCACATGGATTTTCTGGCCTTTTATCAGGAACATGCCCTCCTGACCATGGCAATTTATATGCTCACCTACATTACCATGGCCGCCCTTTCCCTCCCAGGAGCCACCATCATGACCCTTGGTGGCGGGGCATTGTTCGGCCTTTTTAAAGGAACCCTGCTTGCCGTGTTATCGAGCACCATCGGTGCCACCCTGGCCTTTCTGGTATCCCGATTTCTGTTCAGAGATTACATCCGAGATAAATTCAAGGACAAGCTGGAAAACATCAATCAGGGCCTGGAAAGGGAAGGGGCTTTTTATCTTCTGACCCTTCGCCTGGTGCCTGTTTTTCCCTTTTTCATCATCAACCTGGTCATGGGGGTGACAAACATTTCTACCCGGATATTTGCCGGGGCAAGCCTGGTGGGAATGCTGGGGGGCTGCATTGTCTATGTCAATGCCGGTACCCAGCTGGCCCGCATAGATTCCCTTAAAGGAATTTTATCGCCTGGAATCTTATTTGCCTTTATACTACTGGCGGCTTTTTCTATGGTGGCCCGTAAAATCATCGACCGCATCCGCCGGAACAAAGTCTTATCAAAATTTACCCGTCCCAGCACATTCGATTATAATCTGGTGGTGCTGGGAGCAGGATCTGCAGGCCTTGTGGCCGCCTACATTGCCGCAGCGGTAAAGGCCAGAGTGGTGGTGGTGGAAAGAAATAAAATGGGTGGAGACTGCCTCAACACCGGCTGTGTGCCCAGCAAAGCCCTGATCCGCAGTGCCAGGGTACTCTCCCTGGCCAACAGGGCAAAATCCTTTGGTTTTCACAGGGGAAAGATTGAATTTGATTTTAAAAAAGTCATGGAACGGGTTCACCAGGTAATCCAGACTGTGGCCCCCCACGATTCCGTGGAACGATACACCAAGCTGGGGGTGGAATGCATAAATGGAGATGCATTTATTCAATCCCCCTGGGAGGTGGCGGTCAACGGCACCGTCTTAACCACCCGCAATATTGTGGTGGCCACCGGTGCCCGGCCCATGGTGCCGGACCTGCCCGGCCTGGATGCAATTCCTTTTTATACATCAGACACCATCTGGGACATGAAAGAACTGCCCCGGCGATTACTGGTTCTGGGGGGGGGGCCCATCGGCTGCGAGCTGGCCCAGGCCTTTGCGGAGCTGGGAAGTGATGTCACCCTGGTCCAGCGGGGTGCCCGCCTGATGAAACGCGAAGACCCAGACGTATCAGATCTGATTAAAGAACGATTTGAATCCCGGGGGATCAGAGTGTTAACCCATCATGGGGCAAAGGCAGTGGTGGTGGAGGCAAATATCCGATATCTGGTGTGCATCCGGAGAGAAAAAGAGAAAAAAATCGCCTTTGATGAAATCCTGGTGGCCCTGGGACGCACACCCAATGTAACGGGATTTGGACTGGAAGAGATGGGGGTACGCCTGTCGCCCACAGGAAGCCTGGAAGTCGGAGCGTTCATGGAAACCAGTATCCCCACCATCTTCTGTGCCGGGGATGTGGCCGGCCCATATCAGTTTACCCATGTGGCAGCCCATCAATCCTGGTATGCCTCCGTGAATGCCCTGTTCGGAGGAATTAAAAAATTTAAGGTGGATTACCGTACCATTCCCTGGGCCACCTTTACCGATCCTGAAGTGGCCCGGGTGGGGCTAAATGAATCCGAAGCCCGGGCAAAGAAAATTGCCTTTGAAGTTACCCGCTATAACCTCAAGGATCTGGACCGGGCCATTGCCGACGGGGAAACCCATGGTTTTGTGAAGGTATTGACCGTGCCGGGAAAAGATAAAATCCTCGGGGTCACCCTGGTGGGACACCATGCCGGTGATATCATTGCCGAGTTTGTGCTGGCCATGAAAGAAGGACTGGGGTTAAAAAAGATCCTTGGTACCATCCACATTTACCCCACCATGGCCGAGGCCAACAAGTATGTTGCCGGACAGTGGAAACGGGCACACAAACCGGAAAGATTACTTTCCTGGGTAAAAAAATTTCACTCATGGAGAAGAAAATAAACCCGGAAATTTTACGCTGGACATTCAATTTAACAATTTAAGTTTGACTGTTTGGATCTGTATGGATAAAAGTATAAGTTGATCATTGTACAAAGGAGAGTCCGGTTTCAATTGGTTTATCGTTGATATCAGCAGAACTGCCTTTATTTAACACCTTCTGCCCTGATGAAACGAAGAAATCAAAAGGCAATGACTCCCCCGGGATGATCCATTCATGAAGCGTTGTATTGTAACCGAAAATAAACCCGTAAACATTTCAACAAAAGGAGATTTTTTCATGAAAGTAACCATTACCAAAGATTTTTTCATGAAAGTAACCATTACCAAAGAATGCATGGGCGACAGAAACTGCAACGAATTATGTTCAGAAGTTTTTGAGTATGACGAAGATCAACTCATGTCCATTGTAAAAATGGATGAGATTCCCAAGCACCTGGAAGATGTGGTTCGTCAGGCCGCCAGCGAATGCGGCGCAGAAGCCATTATTATTGAAGAGTAAGATGCAACTCGATGATCGGGTTTTTGGAAAAAATTCCAAGAACCTGATCATCAAACGTAAAAACACGGGTTTGGTCACATCTCCGGCCATTTAAATAAAAACAGTGGCCATGGCCCAGACCCTGGGAGGCAGACCATGGTAAAGTTTCGAGAAAGCAGAACCGCAAAAAACCTGCTCACCGCATTTGCAGCGGAAGCCCAGGCAAGCACCAGATATAAATTCTTTGCCCAGCGTGCACATGATGACGGGTTTGTTCAAATTTCCAAAATTTTCATGGAAACATCGGATCAGGAATGTGAACATGCCCTGAGATTTTTTAAATTTTTCAATGGCGGGGAACAGGAAATTAACTGGAAATTTCCCGCCGGTGTCATCAAAGATACCCATGCCAACCTGGTGTCTGCAGCGGACCTGGAACTTTATATCCACACGGACATGTACCCCGGATTTTCAAAAATTGCCGTGGAAGAAGGCTTTCAGAGAGCTGCGGACACCCTTGACGCCATTAGTGTTGCAGAGGCAAACCACGAGAGAATGTACCGGGAACTTGCAGCTAATATCGCCGGTAAAAAAGTTTTTAAACGTTCACAGGAAATAGCCTGGCGATGTTTAAGCTGTGGCTATATCCACAAGGGAGATCAGGCCCCGGATAAGTGCCCGGCCTGTGTGAAACCGGCAGCATATTTTGAAATAATGGCCCGGAACTGGTAAGAAAATCAGGGGTTGATCTCACCACAGATCCCTTGGAGATGTGCTCTCAAAGATAGTCAAACGATGGATTGCATGATCACACCTCACAACCTAAAAAACAGGAGGTCTTTTATGAAACCGATGAAACTGGCCGTTATTATAGCAGGATTACTGATCTTTTCCGCAGCGGTCACATTTGCCATGGCAAATAACGGTGCGGAACAAATCACCATTGACGGGGGTTCCAAGGGAGAGATCTCTTTTCCCCACAGGGAGCACCAGGAAGTTCTAAAGGATTGTAAAGTCTGCCATGATGTCTTCCCCATGGAACTGGGCGTTATCAAGCAGATGAAAGCTGAAAAAGAACTTAAAAGAAAACAGGTGATGAACAAAACCTGTATTCAATGCCACAGAGATCGAAAAAAAGCCGGTGAAAGCTATGGTCCCACGTCATGCAACGCTTGCCATGCCAAAAAGTAGTGCCGGGATGTTATCCACATTTGATATCTGGGTTTAAGGCAAAGTTTTTTGCGGCAGCCTTAAGTACCCGCCTTTAGATACAATAGCCTCTGCCACATCTGGCAGGGGCTTTTTTTATGACTTCTTATAGCATCATGACAGTAACCACCTACCACAACGAACCATAAAAATGGCATGATCTCTCCCCACTCCAAGACTTACAAAAAACAAACAATTTTACGCAAACGCAATCATTGATTCATTTTTATTTATTTATTTGATTATTTAGAAGCAATACCGCCCTACCCTTCTCATATATTTTTCCCATACGGAATGACACCATTTATCCCTTGACAAAGTCATTTTGGTTATCTAAGCATACCTTATTTCTGTTTCAGATCTTTTTCAGTGATATCTCGGTACATTTAGAAAGAAACTGATTATAACGGATTTGGGGGACCTGCTCTCAAACCTCCCAATGAAGCTGAAATTAAAAGGTTTTGGAGCCAGTTTTCATGGTACTGAAATCCGTTAAGTTTTTGAAACGAACTGATATGGCCTTTTTGCTTAACCGTCCATGGATTAAGTGGGGCGAAGTTTTGAATAAGTGCCCAGGCACGTATGCTGAGATTGGCAGATTCTATAGTACCATGAAAATACTGTGTGCTGAATAAATGTCGATCCATCCGCTGCATCAACCTGTCAATCATGTTACTCGTTCGATGTGCGCCAGGAAAATCATAGGCTTGGGAAAACTGTGGCAGATTTTCCCTAAGCTTCTTGATTTTATCAGAAATAACCTCTGTAATTTCATTTTTTGTATTTTGACACCTTTCGAAAAGCCTCCGCACTCGCCCTTTTGAAGGTCTTTTTCAGAGGCGCTTGCGGAAATATTGGCTCCCAAAATACAGCCACTCCCGGCGGTCGTAGCAATGTAGGTTTTGTTCCCCAGAAGCCGGGTGTGCTTTTCATCAGCGGAAAGGTGCTGGGGTAATTGTTCTGCTGATTTGATGGTGGTTCCCACAAGGCTGTTCCTGCCAATGGATGCTTCAAGTCGATAACAAAACATGGGATCTTTTCCAAAGCAGTGACTCAAAGCCCAAAATGGAACTGCAAATTTACGTAAAAACAACGGTTTTTCAACATCTTCTACAAATCCAGTCATATATGGCATGACAAAAGACGGCCTGATGGTATAGCTGACACCGGCTACCAATATTCTTCTGATTTTAATCTTCATTTTTTTGGAGAATCGGATCTCTTTCATTTGGTACCCAGAAGTGATTTTAGCCGGGAAAAGCTCGGGGTTATCCTTGATTGCCAAGTCTACTATCATCCGGAATTGCATGGGATGTTGGATAAGGATGTAATATTGTGCTTGACAAAAGTGCATACAAATAGTTCGATTCATACGGGGGGTGGTATCTGAAGCTGGAGTCATCATAAATCCTTTTGTTAAAAGTTGTCTTTGGCGATTCAACTTTATCACAAAAGATAGATCTTTCCAGCCTATTTTACTGCCCCCGGCATCAGCCCCCCAAATCCGTTATAATCAGGTATGAAATCCAGAGCGATATGGATGTGGAGGATGTGCTGCTGCATCTCATGGAAAATTCAACGGACTACCTGGGCAACAAATCCCTCATGCTGAAAATGGTGCAATATCTTGCCGAAAAAAGAGCCGGGTTAAAACAAACCAAAACATTCACGCCCGGCCAGGATGCCGCTGCCGCACGCATCCTGGCCGAAGCCATGTCAAACCAGAGGGTGTAACCCATGACCCTCCATCGTTTTTCATCCAGAACCCAACGCCTGGACACTGAATTTCTGGCCAAAACCCTTGGCGGTGCCTCCCGGTATCTGCGCATTGCCGGTTATTTCAGAAGCTCCATATTTGAACTGGTGGGCGAAGAGATCGCCCAAATACCCGAGGTGAAGATTGTCTGCAATTCCCAGCTGGACATGGCAGATTTCCAGGTGGCAACGGGCCGGGACACGGCATTGAAAGAGCGCTGGAATGAGGTGGATGTCGCCGCTGAAGCCATCCTTAAAAAAGATCGATATCAACGCCTTGATGCGCTCCTGAAATCAGGCAATGTGGAAATCCGGGTGGTCCCCCGGGAACGGCTTTTCCTCCACGGCAAGGCAGGGGTTATCCATTATCCGGATGGAAAAAGAACGTCCTTTATCGGGTCGGTGAATGAAACCAGAAATGCCTTTGCCCACAACTATGAACTGGTGTGGCAGGACGATGATGCCCAAAGTGCCGACTGGGTGGAAACAGAATTTTGGGCACTCTGGGAAGATGGGGTGCCCCTTCCAGAGGCCATCCTGGCCGAGATCAACCGCGTGGCCCACCGCCGGGAAATCACCGTTGAGGTGTTAAAGCCCATGGAGATTCCAGCGGCGGCCATGGCCGAAGCCCCCATCTACCGGGGTGGTGAACAGCTCCAGCCCTGGCAGCGTTCCTTTGTCACCATGTTTCTGGAACATCGTGAAATATATGGCAAGGCCCGGTTACTCCTTGCCGATGAGGTGGGGGTTGGCAAAACATTGTCCATGGCCACCAGCGCCCTGGTCAGCGCCCTGCTGGATGACGGGGCCATTTTGATTCTTGCACCGTCCACCCTGACCCTTCAATGGCAGATTGAAATGAAGGATCGCCTGGGCATTCCCAGTGCGGTGTGGTCCTCCCAGAAAAAAGTGTGGCTGGGGGTGGAAGGCCAGATGCTTTCCCCCCGGGGGGATGCCTCTGCCATCAAACGGTGTCCCTATGGTATTGCCATCATCTCCACGGGTTTGATCATGCACCAACGAGATCAGGACGGGGGGTTCACCAAAGAAGCGGGCATGCTTTTAAAAAAGCGGTTCGGCACGGTGATTCTGGACGAGGCCCACAAAGCCCGGGCCAAAGGCGGGTTGGGCAACAAGGCCGACCAGCCCAATAATCTTCTGACGTTCATGGGAAAAATAGCCCGGAAAACCCGGCATCTCATTCTGGGCACGGCCACCCCCATCCAGACCAATGTGCGGGAATTGTGGGATCTTTTGTCCATCCTTGGTTCCGGGGCTGATTTTGTGCTGGGGGATAAACTGTCCCCCTGGAGAGACCATGAACGGGCCATTGCCATGATCACCGGCAGGGAGTACCCCGCCACCAATGCCGAGGTGTGGGAGTGGCTTTGTAATCCCCTGCCCCCGTCCAATGAACATTACACGGTATCCGATATCCGGAATCATCTCAATATTCCCGGTTCGGATTTCATCTGTTCCCATGCATTTGAAAACCTGGATTACCTGGTCCAGGAGATGTGGCTTCCCCAATGTCTCACCGGCCATTTTTTTCAACAGTATAATCCCGTGCTTCGCCATGTGGTGTTGAGAAAGAGAAAACATCTGGAAGCGGATGGGCTTCTGGACCGCATCGGCGTGTACACCCATCCGGTTCAAGCCATGAGCCATCTGTATAACTCCCGATTTGTGGGCCTGGGTATCTCCACCAATACCCCCTTTCAGGTGGCCTATGAAAAGGCAGAGGCTTTCAGCACCTTGCTCCAGGCCAGAACCAGAGCTGGCGGTTTCATGAAATCGTTGATGCTCCAGCGTCTGTGTTCCAGTTTTGCATCGGGTTTGAAAACCGCCCAGAAAATGCTGAAACACACCCTTTCCAACGAGGATGAGGATCACCTGGATCAGGTGGAGCATATCCTTTCCGACATGACCCCGGCAGAAATTGAATGTTTAAAGGAGATTAAAACCCAGCTGTCCCGGCCCGAGGCCGTGGATTCCAAGCTGGACACCGTAAAATGGTTTCTAACGCAATTTCGCACCGACGGTAAAACCTGGCTGGAACATGGCTGTATTATTTTCAGCCAATATTATGACACGGCCCAATGGATTGCCGGTGAACTTGCCAGGGAGTTGGACAATGAAGTGGTTGCCGTGTATGCCGGTATCGGAAAAAGTGGGCTGTTCCGGGGGGAGCAGTTCAACAGCGTTGAAAGGGAGATGATAAAGGCCGGGGTGCGGACCCGGGAGATCCGGCTGGTGGTGGCCACGGATGCTGCCTGTGAAGGGTTGAACCTTCAAACCCTTGGCACCCTGATTAATGTGGATCTGCCCTGGAATCCCTCCCGGCTGGAACAGCGACTGGGCCGGATTAAACGCTTTGGGCAGACCCGCAAGTTTGTGGATATGCTGAACCTTGTTTACAGCGATACCCAGGATGAGAAAATTTACAATGTGTTATCAGAGCGGCTTAAAGACACCTATGATATTTTTGGGAGCCTTCCCGATACCATTGATGATGAGTGGATTGAAGATGAGTCGCAACTTAAAAAACGAATGGATGTGTATGTCCATGAACGGGACAAGGCACGGAATGCGTTTTCTGTGAAGTATCGGGGCAGCCTGGACCCTGCGGCCCATCTTTGGGAACGGTGTGCGAAAGTTTTGTCTCGGAAGGATATTGTTGATAGGTTGAGTTTGCCTTGGTAGGGATGAATAAAGAGGCGGATTATGACTGAAACCGTTTCTTTGTCGTTAACAATCTGGCCTTGAATAATAGCGTAAAAAAAGAGGAAGAAACCTGTGAAAAAAGACAAACGAATCGCCCTCCTCATAGATTGTGACAATGCCAGTTATCACGCCATTGACGGTGTTTTAAATGAACTTGCAAAATATGGTGTTACCAATATCCGTCGAGCCTATGGAAATTGGAAAATGCCCCAGTTAAAAGGCTGGGAAGATCAGCTGCACCCATTTGCCATTCAGCCAATCCAGCAATTTGCATATACTCAAGGTAAAAATGCAACGGATGCTGCCATGATTATTGATGCCATGGATTTACTTTATACTCAAGAACTTGATACCTTCGCATTTATGACCAGCGACAGTGATTTTACCCCACTTGTAATGAGAATCTTAACCAATGGAATGAAGGTGTATGGGTTTGGAGAAAAGAAAACCCCGCTCCCCTTTGTCAATGCCTGTTCCCAGTTTATCTATACTGAAAATCTGGTTGCCACACCTGAAGCGGATGATCAAACAACAACCATCCATCAGGATTTAAAAAAATCACGAAATGAGCTTCGTGGGGATGCCGGTCTGGTTAAAATCCTCAGAAATGCAGTTGAACATACAGCGGAGGACGATGGCTGGGCACATCTTGCAAGGGTAGGACAATATATTTCAAACAACACCTCATTTTCTCCCATCAATTATGGCTATAAAAAACTGAGCGACTTGATGCGTGCAAGTGATCTGTTTCAAATCACCATGCGCATGAATAATTCGGTGATGTATATCAAAGATAACCGGAAATAATCATTGATGATACTAATCAATTTAACAAAACAATTATCATAACCGGCCAAGATAATTGACGTCCGACACACTGCTTTCAAATTCAAGGGACAAAATTCAAAAGACACCATACTTGTTTTCCTGCAAATATGAAAATTAAGTATGGTGTCCCCAGATTTTGGTGTCCCCAGATTTCACAATGGCTTTTGCGATAAGGAGAACAATAGCTGGGCATATCTTGCAGGAAATTCCGAGATAGCTGCTGTTTTGTATCAGGCTTTTTCCTGTTTTTTTATATGTAAACTTATAGACTGTAAACTTATAGACGAAGACAACTAAGACAGCTATAATAAACGTTTAATTGTGAACGGAGAGTAAGCATGTATATAAGAAAATTAAAATTAAGAAACTGGCGAAATTTTACCAATGTCGATATCGACCTTAAAGAAACGGTTTATATCATTGGCCCTAACGCCTCGGGAAAATCCAACCTGTTAGATATATTCCGCTTCATGAGAGATATCGTTAATCCCAAAGGGGGTGGACTTCAGCAGGCTATAGACTCACGTGGTGGGCTGAAAAAGATAAGAAGTCTGGCAGCACGAAAGCCAGCATGGGTAGAGCTTGAGTTTGAATTTCAAGATAATCTGCAGGATGTCCAAGAAAACCCCAATTGGCAATATCGGTTGCGGTTTAACTACGAGGGTAAAGGGAGGCAGCGCCCCATGGTCCTTGAGGAAGAGGTATGGAAAAATGGAAAACAGTTAGTAAAACGCCCTGATCAGGAAGACCATGTTGATCCTGAAAGAAAAATTCAAACATACTTAGAACAAATAAACATGAATCGTGAATATCGAGCGATATCAAATTTTTTCACGGATGTTCTCTATTTGCATCTTGTGCCACAACTTTTAAAATTTAGTGATCAGCTCTCATTGAGGCACTTGGAATCCGACCCTTTTGGTCAAGGCTTTCTGGAAGAAATCTCCAAGACACAAAAACGAACACGCGATTTCCGACTACGCACGATTGAAAAAATACTTTTAAAGATTATTCCAAATCTGGAACAACTGCAATTTAAAAAAGATGATATTACCGGCAGACCGCACCTTGAGATGCTTTACAACCATTGGCGTCCCAATGCAGGGTGGCAAAGAGAGGATCAATTTTCTGATGGCACATTACGTTTACTTGCAATGCTGTGGACGCTCCTTTCTACCAATCGAATGATTTTATTAGAGGAACCAGAATTGTCTCTCCATAAAGCCATCGTCGAGCAAATTCCGGGATTGCTTCATACGACCAGGCAGCTCAAAAGCAAGTCCGGCGGTCAAATTCTTGTAAGCACCCACAGTGAAGTAATGCTGTCCAACAAGAGTATTGACGGTAATTTTCTAATCCTACAACCGGGACAAGGTGGTGAGGCCACAAAAATTATACCCCCCTCAGATTCAGATATTGCAGCAATGCAAGCAGGACTTTCAGCCGCAGACATACTTCTTCCACAAACAGCAGAAAGCATACAAAAGATTTGATATGAGCGATATTTACTGCTATGCGTATGTTGAAGATGCACCCAGTGCTGCTGTTGTCCAAAAGCTTGTAAAAACGCGCAACAATCAAATAAGTCATGGCCATCGGCTTCTCTTTAATAAGGGATTTCCCACCGTTACAAGAGGCTATGGCGCAATTAAGAACAAGTGTGGCGCGTTTCGAAAAATGGCTCTATCCGGTCTTCATACCTTCATATTAACGGATCTTGATAACGCGGATTGTGCTTGTACCTTAATACGAGATTGGTTCAAAATACCCCAAGGAGACCCTATAAATTTACCATCTCAATGTATCTTCAGGGTTGCAGTGAAGGAAGTTGAATCATGGATAATTGCAGATCATGCAGCCTGGGCTGAATACATTAAAATTCCAGAAGCGAATTTTTCAAGATTTCCAGATCAATTGGATGATCCCAAGGAACATCTTTTGAACGTGATTCGCAAAAAAGGCAACACCAAAATTCATCGTGAAATGTTACCTAAAAATGCGGCCAATATCGGCCCTAAGTACAACGAAGTATTGTGTGACTTCGTGGATAACACATGGAATCCCGAACGAGCGGAAAAAAATTCTCCAAGTCTTGAACGAGCATTAAGAGCACTTATGAAGGTCTGAAAAAGTTAGTAGCGTCGCCCATGAAATAGGAAATAAAGCAGATTTGTCATTTTTTTCTACTTACAAAAAATATCAGACTTACCGGGCTTTGTCTGGTGTAGCTAAGTATCATTGATGCGGCTGCTGCAAAAAATATTAGGTGTGATTCTGTATGGCTGCATATTCGGCCAAATAAAAAAATAATTAATAGTCGATGATCCAGTTTTTTTATGTTGATCAAAACGGGAGAGGGGGCAGGCTTGCGTTAGAATTCCAGGGACACCAGAATTCCAGGGACACCGAATTCCAGGGACACCATTCGAATTCCAGGGACACCATACTTAATTGTGGCTACTCGCTGTTTTATCTTGGCAGCCAGCAAAAACAATCAGAAAGAATGTTCTTTGTTAAAAATTAAGTATGGTGTCCCCAGATTAAAGTATGGTGTCCCCAGATTATGGCAGTAATCACAAATATAAATTTAACTGCCTATGATTTTAGAATTTTTGCTAAATTTAGAGTTTTTACTAAATTAAGATCATACTTCCCTCAAATCCGCTATAATCAACTATTGTAAAATTAATCGTGGTCTATTCTCCCTTTTTTTCACAGTTAATATGGTGTAATGTTGGAGATACTATATCGGTATAATTTTCAAAATGGTTCATAAAATGGAAATACTTACCAGATTCCGGCCCTCTATTCAGTCATAATGGATTACAACATGAGAAATGATTCAATGTCATGAATACATCATCATCCTGGAAATCGACGGCAACAACAAATCTGAAAACTTGGTGGGTTATCTGCAGATATATTGCACTCATCCTATGTATAATCCCTGTCACAGCAGTTGCTCTGGCATTTGATAATCCCTCCCCTTCTGGCACCGTTCGTCTGACTGCCGAAGAGCGTTCCTGGCTGAAGGCTCATCCTGAAAAACTGACCTTGTTCTTCAATACAAAATTTCCACCCATTGAATTCATATCCGAATCCGGTTCATTCACAGGCATGGGGGCGGATGTCGTCTCTTGCATTGAATCATTGCTGGGTATTAATTTTGTAACAACTCCCATGGATGACTGGAACAGGCACCTGGCCGCCCTGAAACGCGGAGAATGTGCCGTTGCCCCAACCATTGTCCGTACCGCTGGACGGGAAACATACACGTTTTTCACCAAACCCTATGCCACGGTACCGGTGGTTATTATTACAACCCCCACCACATCGGCACAAATCACCTTGAATGATCTGACAAAACGACGCGTGGGGGTTGTCTCTGGATATGCTACCGAAACATACCTTAGAAAAATCGCCGTAAAGAATCGTTTTGAACTGGTCACCGTTCCCAATGTATCCGAAGGGTTGCGCAGTACCTCTTTTGGTCAGATTGATGCGTTTGTGGAAAACCTGGCGGTTGCAGCCTATTATATTGAACTGGAAGGCATTCCCAATTTACAGGTCGCGGGCACTACCGATTACGAGTTTGCATGGTGTCTCGGAGTCAGCCGAAAATACCCTCTGCTTTTCAGTGCCATAAGCAAGGCCCTGGAACAGATTTCCCCCAATGAAATGACCGCCATCCACAAAAAATGGATTACCATCAAAGTTAATTTCAAAATGGACTCAAAAATCAGGCGCAATTTTATCCTGACAGTCCTCTTCAGTATTCTGCTGCTTACCGTGCTGACCGGCATCACCATCTTCCTTAAGTGGCGTCTAAATAAAAACATTGCCGGTTTCAAAGAGAGTGAAGAAAAATACCGCCTCCTTTTTGATAATGCAGTTGAAGGTGTCTTTCAGACCACACCGGATGGCCGTTTCCTGTCCGCCAACCCCTCGCTGGTCAGAATTCTGGGATTTAATTCTGTCGGAGAAATTTTTAATCATTTCAAAGATATCGGAAAACAGCATTACCTGAATTCTGAAGACCGGAAGACCTTCCAGCGAATTATGGAAAGCAACGGGGGAACCAGCGATTTTGAAGTGCAATTACGCAAACGGGATGGTTCCCTTATATGGGCTAACATCAAAGCCAGGATTATCAGGGATAAGACAGGTAAAATTCACCATTTTGAAGGATTTCTAGAAGATATCACAGAACGTAAAAATGCAGAAAAGGCACTCAGGGAAAGCGAGGAACGTTACCGGACAATTCTCAATGAAATGTCAGAAGGATATCATGAGGTAGATCTGGCCGGAAACTTCACTTTTTTCAACGAAGCCTTTCTCAAACTTTTCGGTTACAGCAGTGATGAAATGATGGGCACTCATTTCAGCCGCTATGCCGCAAACGAGGCGATTAAAAAAAAGGTCTATCAGACATACCATGACATATACAAAAAGGATACCCCGGTTCAAAGGGCCGAATGGGATATCATCCGGAAAGATGGTCAAAGAAGAACCCTTGAGTATTACGCTGCTCTTGTAAAGAATTCAAAAAATATTCCCAAAGGATTCCGGGGAATCGTCCGCGATATCACCAAACGCAAACAGGCTGAAGCTGAAAAAGAGAGGCTCCAGGATCAACTTCTCCAGGCCCAGAAGATGGAGTCCATAGGTCGCTTGGCCGGTGGTGTGGCCCATGATTACAATAATATGCTCAATGTGATCCTGGGGCATACTGAACTGGCATTGATGAAGGTAGATGAGGATCATGATTTATATTATGCTCTGAAAGAAATCCAAACCGCAGCGACGCGTTCAGCTAATATCACAAAGCAGTTACTGGCCTATGCCAGAAAACAGACCATTTCCCTTGAACAGCTGAACTTGAACGATACTGTGGAAAGTATGCTCAATATGCTGCGCCGGCTTATCGGGGAAGACATTAACTTGGCCTGGAAACCAGCGGGCGATCTCTGGACAGTAAAAATCGATCCTTCTCAAATTGACCAGATACTGGTGAATCTATGTGTAAACTCCAGGGATGCCATTTCCGGTGTGGGCAAACTTACTATTGAAACCGGCATGAAAGTATTTGATTCAGCCGACTGTGCATTACATGCCGGTTTTGTTCCCGGTGATTTTGTTATGCTGGCCGTTAGTGATAACGGCTGCGGCATGGACAAGGACACCCTGGACAATATGTTCGAACCATTTTTCACCACCAAGGAGGTGGGTAAAGGCACCGGTTTAGGTCTTGCTACTGTATATGGCATCGTGAAACAGAACAACGGTTTTATCAATGTTTACAGTGAACCTGGCCATGGCTCCACCTTCAAAATATACCTACCCCGATTTTTTGATGATGACTATGTTGCAACAGCGGTACCCGAAAAGAAAACAGCTGCCAGCGGTACTGAAACTATCCTGCTGGTGGAAGATGAACTCATGATCCTGGAAATGACTACAAACATGCTTCAAAAGCTGGGTTACACCGTGCTGGTGGCATCCTCACCAAGTGATGCTATCCGCCTGGCAAAGGATCACACCAGCACAGTCCATCTACTCATGACAGATGTGGTCATGCCGGAAATGAATGGCCGAGAGCTATCCGAACACCTTCAAAGTCTCTATCCTGATCTTAAAATTCTTTTCATGTCCGGTTACACGGCTGATGTCATTGCCCACCGAGGCGTGCTGAACAACGAAGTTTTTTTCATATCAAAACCGTTCTCCAAAAAAGACATCGCGGTTAAGATCAGAAAAGTACTGGATGACGTGTAAAACGTCAATCGGTTATCACTTTCAATTAATGCCTTTTCCGCCAATTTGCGCTCGGTGATATCCCTGACAATGCCATAGTACAAGATTTCATTGTTGATCCTGAACTTCTGGCTGCTGATCTCAATGGGAATCAAACATAAAAAAGAACGGGAGATGATCCAACCAACGAACCTTACCTGTGGTTCTGGGCCTGATAATCTTTCTGTTCTTTAGTCAGTGGCGGTGATATTATGACATTCAGTATACTTTTTTGAACCAAGTCGCAAAAAAGAAAGTGAAAAAATGGAAGAGCTGATCAAAGAATACCCAGTGGTTATACAACTTCCCGTACCCTGGGGAGACATGGAAAGCACCATACCACCCCGGATCAAGCATACAACGCTATAAAATTATTCATCGGACTTACTACAACTATTCTGTTCAGGTTACCCTTGGCCCTCATACCCTGCTTCTGCGTCCAAGAGAAGACCATGAACTGCGCATAGAATATTTTGATTTGAAGACCACACCGCCTTCGACACTGCTTTGGCATCGGGATGTGAAAGGCAACTCAGTGGCCATAGCAAAATTTAATTTGCCCACAACCCAGCTGGTGATTGAGAGCGAAGTTATCATCCAGCAGTACAATGAAGCCCCCCTGGACTTTATGGTGGCCGATTACGCAATGGTTTACCCCTTTGCTTATCAACCTGGTGACAAAATTTTGCTGTCTCCCTATATGGCATTACCTGAAAACGAGACAATCAATGTGGTGAATAAATGGATTGCCACCTTCTGGCAACCCGGCGAACAGATTCAGACCTACACACTCTTGCAGCGACTTGCCTCCCACATTTATAAAACAGTGTCATACCAAGTCAGGGAGCAGCCCGGAGTACAAACGGCTCTGCAAACACTGTCATACGGAACAGGGTCCTGCCGTGATTTTGCCTTGCTCTTCATGGAAGCCGCCAGATGCCTGGGATTGGCCTCGCGCTTTGTGAGTGGATATCTCCACGCCCGGCTGATGTCCCATACAATTGGAACCACCATGCATGGGCCGAGGTCTACTTGCCCGGTGCAGGATGGAAGGGATTTGACCCAACCATTGGAGAAATTGCCGGAACCGATAACATCGCCATAGCCGTGGCAAGGTTGCCCGAGTCGGTTCCACCTGTGGTGGGTTCATTTGCTGGTGCCTCGAATTCTGTTCTGGATGTGGGTGTCTGGGTAAGCAAGTGTTGATCAAAAATCAAAAGGAAAACAGGGGACAGACCACGTTTTTCTTGAAATGCCCATTGAGCATTCTGCTATAAAACAGGCACTGCAAGCCACAAACCGCGCTATCTGTTTGCCCTTGCCTTTAATCCATAAGGGCATACCGCCGAACAAATGCCGCAGTTGTGCCCGTTGTGATACTGAAAATAGTGTTCCTTTTTCCATTGATCACATGCCAGGACATTAAGCAGTGCTTCACGAGCCACCCCTGGGGTCCACGAACTGCCTTTCAGAGCCTTTGCGGGGCAGGCATCAACACAGATGGTACAGGTGCCGCAAAAGTTTTTTTCCATGGGCGGCCCACACGGAAGTGCCATATCGGTGAAAACAGTTCCCAGTCTGACCCATGGCCCGAATGTGCGTGTAACCAGCTGGCAGTTGCGCCCGATCCAGCCCAGACCCGCCCGCGTGGCCGCCGTTTTCTGGGGAAATTCGCCCTTGATGTTCACCGTGTCCGTTCGTACCGATGCGGCAAGGGCAAGGGATTGAAACCCTCTCTTATTGAATTCGGCGGCAAGGGCCTTTGACAAGGCATTGATGCGCTTGTTAACCTTATCGTATTCGTCTGCGTAGTTCTGATCCGGTCCGTTTTGAATACCGGCCATGATGTCCGGGTTCATGGCAATGGCAAAGGAAATGGCACGGGGAAAATGTTTTCCGTTCTTATCCTGTGGGGTGGCAAACATATCAAGATCCGCCGCCCCCCAAAGGGACACATTTTGTGCGTCCATCCATTGGGTAAGCCAATTTGGGAACACCACTGCATCAACTGCCGATGGATGCGCTACCATCTCTTCATAGGCATCTTGCACAAAGCGAGGGGTGCAGATGGCAAGAAAGATAAGATCCACCGTACCTGTGTTGGAGATGCGCTGGGGGCACATGGGGGGAATCACTGCCATGTCACCGGCATGGACTTCCCTGGGGGGGAGTTCTCCGATTTCCACTCGGCCCCTGCCGCTGATGATATAATACCGCTCGGCAATTCCTTTGAGCCGATGCCGGCGGGTTGTTTCTCCGGGCTTTACCCTTGCCCTTGCAATGGATACGTCCGGATCGGCAGCGGTGTTAAGCAATTCGGTAATGTAACAGTTTTCAGAAATATAGAACTCATTGCTGGGATCCTGTTGTATAATTTTTTCTTTCATCGGTCCTTTTTCCAAGAAAAATAAATTCGTATTCATGGCCCATGCTGTAACCAAGCCCCATTTTCATCTATCTTCCATGCATTATAACACGAAATTCCGAATGAATGCATGAATACCGTCTGCAATTGCCAAAACATTGAAGCGTGACCACAACATGGGCCAGTCGTCACCGTTGACTTAGCCCTCCAGTATGATATCATAAAAAATGTCCAACAAAAGAGTAAATAAGAGTAATATGAGTAGTGAAACAACCCACAAAGTTAATCTGAGAAACCTGACAATAGCGGACTATGATGCGGTCCGTCAAATCAGCGCCAAGGTCTACAAAGGGCTGTCTGCTCCGTGGACAGAAAAGGAGATCAGCACCCTTATCAACCGCTTCGGTGAAGGTCAGATCTGCTAGGAGGAACCAAATCCATTGCCAGGGTGGGCGTGGTTCAATGGCAGATGCGCCGGTTTGAATCCTTTGACGATTTCATGCAGCAGGTGGAATTTTTTGTGGCTACCGTATCAGATTATCAATCTGATATTGTACTTTTTCCAGAACTGTTCAATGCCCCCCATGGCATGGATCAGGTCCGGGTCAACTGGGATAATTACACTCAGAAACATTGAATCTTTTTTTTAAGCGGTGGAAAAAACCTCAAAGTATGGCATCCTTCATTTGACCCAAAAGTATTTTACAATCTTTTGGGAAAAAGCATCTGCAAATGGGGCATGCTCAAAATGGTTCAGCGGCTTATCGGTGAAGACATTGATGTTCAATGGGTACCTGGAGAAAAAGTGTGGTTGGTAAATATTGATCCATCCCAGGTTCATCAAATCTTAGTAAATCTAGCAGTTAACGCTCGATACGCCATAGCAAATGTGGGCAAGATTACCATAGAAACGAGCAGACCTGGGTTATTGACACCTTTAAAAGTGAGAGACAGATCACGTTCATTTACACAGTGCCCATCTCAACCCAGGCACACCGTCTTTAACGTGGGGTTCAGATCAGAGCTGAATCTTCCAGCATCGATGGATCTGTTTATGTTTTCGCCGATAGTCCTCAGGAATGGTAATCCCGGTGATCTCCCTGTGACTTTCAACGGGAAGCCTGTCCAGCCGGGGGGTAAAATCCTGATGATTGGTGGAAAAATAGATAATCCCCCCGGGACGCATGACCTTGATCACCATTTCAAGCAATTCCGGATGCTCCCTTTTAATATCAAAATGATCGCCTTTACGTCTCCTGGTAAAAAAAGATGGCGGGTCCACCACGCAGACATCAAAGGCTTCTGAGTTCTCCACCGCTTTTTTTAAAAAATCAAAGGTGTCTGACTTGATGAGTCTGTTATTTTCAAGGGAAAAGCCATTAAGCTCCATATTTTCCCGTGCCCAGGCAAGGGTACTTTCCGATCGATCCACAGAGGTGGTGCTGCTGGCACCGGCCTTTGCCCCATGGCAGGAAAATGCCCCGGTGTAGCAGAACAGGTTCAAAAGGTCTTTTCCCGGAACCACCTCCCGGACCATCATCCGGGTTTCTCTGTGATCGGAAAAAAGCCCGGTATCCACATAGTCCCACAGGTTGATGTAAAATTTAAGATCCCGCTCCCGCATGACGATCTTTTTATTGGTGGTATCAAACCGCTGGTAGCGCTTACCCTCCTGGTAACCGGCCTGTCGCTGCTTCAAATGAATCTTTTCCGGTGGTACCCCCAGGGCAAGGGACACGGCCTGCCCCATCTTGGGCAACCATTGGGAATCAGAATCCCTCCGGGTATATTCCGCCACCACTACATGCCCGGCATACCAGTCAACAGCTGCACGAATTTCGGGGATATCCCCATCATAGAGCCGGAACACATCTATATTATTCTTTGCAAACCGTTTTCTCAGGTGTTTGTATTGCTTTTTCACACGGTTGGCCAACATTTCGGCCTGTTTTTCATATTTTAAACCGGACTGTTTTTCCATCATGGTGTATCTGAAAAATCCTTTTGATATTGGGTATGGGTACTGGGTTTTGAATATCAAATCATACCTTGTTTTGGGGTTTGATCACCTCAGGGTTCACAATGGTTGGCAGAGTGCCATTACGGTAAAATTCAATGATGTTGGTTGCGGCCATGCTGGACATGCCATCCCGGGATTCCATGGTGGCAGACCCGATATGGGGAAGGACACAGACGTTCTCCATGGACAGCAAAGGATTATCCATGGGCATTGGTTCCGGATTTGTAACATCCAGCCCTGCCCCCCAGATATCCCCATTTTCCAGAGCCTGTATCAGATCTATTTCATTGTGAATCATTCCCCGGGCCGTGTTGATAAACATGGCTGAAGTCTTCATTTTTTTAAAGGCAGCCTGGTTGAACATCTCTCTGGTTTCCGGAGTTAACGTGCAGTGCACAGAAATGATATCACTCTTGGCAAGCAGCTCATCAAATCCTGTAAACCGGGCATTAAAGCGCTGCTCCGCAACGGGGTTAGGGGTGCGATTATGGTAGAGGATACCCATGTCATAGGCACCCTGACACCGTTTGGCCATTTCCATACCGATGCGACCCATCCCCACAATACCAAGGGTTTTATTCATCAGCTCCATGCCCCGGAACGCCTTGGGTTGAAAATTTTTCCACTGATTTTTTAAAATAGTTTTATGGCAGAAGAACATCTTTCGAGCCGTGGCGATCATTAACCCAAAGGCAATATCCGCTGTGGCCTGGTTCATAGCATTGGGGGTATACCCCACCGGAATACCAAGGCGTGTGGCTTCTGAAATATCAATATTGTCATACCCCACGGCAAACTGGGAGATGATATCCAGATGACTGCACTCATTTAGAAAATGTGCATCAATCTTCTCGCTCATGGTGCAGAAAAGGGCATTGTGCTGTTTTGCCTTTTCAATGAGTTCTATCTGGGTCATGGGAATGGCGCTGTCCCACAGGGTAATTTCAAAGCCTTCTTTTTCAAGCATCTCAATGCCGACACCGGGAAAATCCCGGGTGACAAGAATTTTTTTATTTTTCATAAAAAATCGGCACACCTCCAGGCATCACAGCCAAAGGAAAGAGTTACCGCCTCCATTTTGTTGTTTGTACATCAGCCATGACAGCAAACCACTGTCACAAAAAACATTAGCATCAGTCACCGGATGATGTTACACGAAGTTTACCTTAAACAATCAAGGCCTGACAAGATCAATACGTCAGGTCAGGCCTTAACCCATTGCGCTTGAACCCGTCACTGACTCAAATTTTAATCATGGTATTTCAAAAATTTTCAAAAAGTACCGAAGACAAGTATCGTTCTCCGGCATCGGGAAGAAGGGTGACAATAAGTTTTCCCTTGTTTTCGGGCAAGGTACAAACTTTCAGAGCACCAGCAACGGCAGCACCGCTTGAGATACCACAGGTTATACCCTCCTCCAGATGAAGTCTTTTTGCCATATCAATGGCCTCGTCACTGCTCACCGTTATCACATCATCCACCAGATCCATATCCAGGATATCTGGTTTAAATCCCGCGCCAATACCCTGGATTTTATTCACCCCGGGTCCTGGAGAAAAGGGTTTACCCGCTTTTAATGCACTTAAAACGGCAGTGTGGACTGGCTCCACGGCAATGGCTTGAATATCTCTGCCCTTTTTTTCTTTCAAATAACGAGAGACTCCGGTGATGGTACCTCCGGTACCCACACCGGCAACAAAGATATCAATTTCTCCACCGGTATCTTCAAATATTTCAGGACCGGTGGTTTTATAATGGATGGCCGGGTTGGCAGGATTGGCAAACTGACTGGCCATGTGGTATTTTCCCGGTGCTTTGGCAACCATCTCTTCGGTCCTGGCAATGGCCCCTTTCATCCCTTTACTTCCATCAGTGAGAATCAGCTCAGCCCCAAACGCCTGGAGCATGCGCCGCCGCTCCATGGACATGGTATCAGGCATGACAATTATCAGGGGATATCCCTTTGCTGCACACACATAAGCAAGCCCGATACCAGTGTTACCACTGGTGGCTTCAATGACCGTAATATCCTTAGATCCGGGGACCAGGATTCCCTTTTCTTCGGCATCCCATATTATGGCCGCCCCCACACGACATTTAACTGAATATGCGGGATTGCGCCCTTCAATTTTGACGGCAATGGTGCAATTCAAGTCTTTTGTCACGCTGTTTAAACGGACCAGAGGGGTCCTGCCAATGCTTCTGCTGTTATCTTCAAAAATTTGTTTCATGAAAGATTCCTCTTTTTAGGATTCAGAGCAAATTAAAATTTTATGTCGTAACGGGGCAAAAAGCAACTTTTTATAGGTTTTAAAAAGTCCACCCTGGGTAAATCCTTTGATTTCCCCTGCCCCAAGGTTCTGGGCATCACATACCTGTTCGATGGCAGAGTAAAATGTTTTGCATATGCCAACCCGAATATTTACGTTGAAGCAAGATCATTTTTTGTGTTATCAAAGACTCAAGGCAACTCTTCCTCCCTATTACAGCCAGGGGCAAGGCCATGCGGGTGGGATCTGTTCTTGTACATTGCCCACAAATCACCCCATGGGAAAATTAAAATGAACATATTATTTGATCTGGATGGCACCTTAACAGACTCCTTTGAGGGTATAACCAAATGTATCGCCCATGCCATGACAAAACTTGGCAGACTCTCCCCTCCACCGGAATCCCTTGGCTGGTGCATTGGCCCTCCCCTGAAAAAGAGCTTCTCCCAGCTGTTGGACTCCCGGGATGATGCACTGGTAGAAGAAGCCCTGACCTTTTACAGGGAACGGTTTGGCTCTGTGGGGCTTTTTGAAAATAAAATCTATGAGGATATTCCCCAGGTGCTGGAAACCCTGAGAAACACGGGCCATACCCTATACGTTGCCACAGCCAAACCCGAGGTGTATGCAAAACGTATCATTGAACATTTTGGACTGAAAAAATTCTTCAAAGGAGTCCACGGCAGCGAGCTGGACGGCACCCGCACTGATAAAACAAGCCTGATTGCCCATGTCCTGGAAATGGAATCAATCACGGCCAGTGAAAGCGTAATGGTTGGGGATCGGGAGCATGACATGATCGGTGCCAAAGCCAACGGTATCACCGGACTTGGGGTACTCTGGGGCTATGGTACCCGGGAGGAACTTGAAGCTTCCGGGCCATATACATGCATTGACCACCCCAGAGAACTAATTGATGTGACTACTCCCCATCTAAGGTCCCCTGGGATGAAAATGGGTGATCTGGATCAGCCTGTATTCCCAGATATCAAATTCCAGCCGGGCCTTAGCAAGTACCTTCATCCGGGATGGGAATAAGAGAGGTTTACCGGGGAGACTTTTAATAAAAAAACAGGGTTAACGAAAATATGACAAGTTCAAAAAACCAAAAACAAGATTCCAACACCAGACTTGTTTATTCAACGGAATCAGGTAAGATATGTCCTTTTTGCGAAAAACCGACAGCACAATGTAAATGCAAAAAGAAAAAGAATACTCCGGACAAGGGAGACGGAAAAATTCGTATTCAGAGACTGACAAAGGGAAGAAAGGGAAAGGGAATATCTGCCATTTCTGGGATTCCCCTTGGAGGTACCGAGCTCAAAGCCCTGGCAAAAAAGCTTAAAATAAAATGCGGCACAGGTGGAACGGTGAAAAATGCCGTCATCGAAATCCAGGGAGATCACAGAGAACTGCTCATTGAAGAGTTGAACAAACTTGGCTATAAAGCCATAAAATCCGGCGGCTGAACCCACCCCGGTATGAGCGGTGCCATGGGCCACATGGAAGAATCCGGGGGGCAGGCCAAATATTTACAAGATCAATATAGGGCAAAATAAATTAATCAAGCAGGTCAACGGAATGCACACAAAAATCCGTAAAGGATACTCGATGATCAAAAAAAAACCATGCACCGGATCAAAGCCAGCCGGTGCATGGAAACAAGAGACTCATTAACACTTGGTTAAACAGAAGATTCAAACGTATTGATCTTCTGAAATTTAAATTTCAGCTTACTTTAAATTTACGTTCATAGGCACATGCTACAACGGCGGCAGCATCTTCGGCATTGGAGATATAGTCCCTGTTTATAACAAGATCAAATTCATAGGGGCTGGCATCTTTCTTCTGGTAGATGCGTTTAAAAAAGTCCCGCTGCTCTTTATCAATATCCCGGAGTCGATCTTCTGCACGTTTTTCTTCAATGCCCAGTTGTTCTGCCAGCCGTTTCACCCTGAATTCCTGACTGCATATGCACCGAACTGCCAAAACCCGCTCCCGGGGGAGAATCAGATGCACCCCTCTGCCCACAAATATGGTGGGTTCAAGGTCGGCAAGGGCAAGGGCTGATTTTGCAAGCTGGCGGGCATAATCGCTCTTGATAAATGATTTTTCCTTAATAAGCATGGCCAGCAATTCACTCATTCTGCCCGGATATCTCTCATCAAAAAAAGAAACCGTCTCCTCTGTAAGGTTGGCCTGGGTGGCCATGTGTTCAAGGATCTCTCGATCAATCACCCGATAATTAATTTTTTCCGCCAGAATATCGGCGATTTCCAGAGCTCCCCCACCTATTTTTCGTGAGAAACAAATCACAGGACGATCTGAAACCGCAGCAACCCCGGAAGCTGCACTGGTCTGCCGATCCGCCCATTTGCGGATATGCGAATCACTCCACTGGGCAGCCGTCAAACGTTTTTTTTCCATATTGCCCGGGGTTGTATACCATGCTACCTGATTTTTTTTGCATGATTTCCTCCTTCCATTTCAAGGTTGAATCAATAGTGACTGATACGCAGAAAATGCCCACCAGACATCAACTGAGGCAGAATGACGAGGAAACATAACGATCATGACTGCCCTTACCCGCTTTACAGAAAGCAAGAGTTATGCCATGAACCATTCCTACCTTAGTAACCCCTGCCATACCCATGCAGACCATGCCTTTTTCCATGAACAATCAGCAAATTGGTGTCATTATTTTTTACAGTTTGTAAAAAAAATCAAGGGGCACTCGTAAACTTCACCCCTCACCGGAAAGGCAGATTCTATGCTTATCCCCATGTTTACAGACATCTCAACAGAATAATGGTGTGCACATATACCAGTCAATTAATTCTTGACAGTGTTCACACCAGAGGAGTATGTAAAAAAACACTTATAAATCGCCCTGACGATGCTGAAAACAAGGCATTTAATGCGATATTAAAGTATTATATGTTCCGCCAGAAGTGGAAAAAGCCGTTAATTTAAATTTTAAAAAACGGCTCATACACCCCCGACGGAAAAAGTATTTATCCATAATAAAATTTTGGAGGAATGTTTATGAATGCATTATTGATTATGGTGCTATCCTTTTTAGGTTACATTGCCATGTATAACCTGTATGGGAAATTCATCGGGAACAGAATATTTAAGTTGTCAGGGGATGCGACGGCACCGTCTGTATCAATGGAAGACGGTGTGGATTATGTCCCCACTAACAAAGAGGTTATTTTTGGTCACCATTTTACATCCATCGCCGGCACTGGCCCCATTGTAGGACCCGCAGTGGCCATCATCTGGGGATGGGTTCCTGCTCTGATATGGGTGTTTGTGGGCAGTATTTTCATGGGGGCGGTGCATGATTTCGGTTCCCTGATCATCTCCATGCGCAACCAGGGTAAGTCCATTGCCGACTACACCGCCAAATATGTGAACAGCCGTACGCGATTTTTATTTTTTCTCCTGGTCTTTCTGGAGCTGTGGATCGTCATTGCAATTTTCGGGCTGGTCATTGCCGTGGTCTTTGCCATCTATCCGGCATCTGTGCTTCCCGTGTGGTTTGAGGTTGTCATTGCCGTTTATCTGGGCCACCTGATCTACAAAAAAGGTAAAAGCATCATGACATGGTCCATCATCGCGGTGATTGTCATGTACCTCACCGTGGCCATCGGTGCCTTTATGCCCATTAAAATGCCAGCCGTGGCCGGCATCCCTGCCACGGGTGTGTGGACCATCATTCTTTTGATATATGCCTTCATCGCCTCCACCCTGCCGGTGACGACCCTTTTGCAGCCTCGGGATTTCATCAATTCCCATCAGCTGGTCATTGCCATGTTTTTGATGGTGCTGGGGGTATTTGCCTCAGCATTTGGCGGACATCTTGAAATCGTTGCCCCGGCCATCCAGGCCAATCCCACCCAGGCACCGCCCATGTGGCCGTTTTTGTTCATCACCATTGCCTGCGGGGCCATCTCCGGCTTTCACTCCCTGGTTTCTTCGGGAACCTCGGCCAAACAGGTGAGACAAGAGACCGATTCTCTGTTCGTGGGATATGGCTCCATGCTCATGGAAGGTGCGCTTGCCATCCTGGTCATTATCGCCGTATCTGCCGGCATCGGCATGGGATACACCACAAAATCAGGAGAGACCCTGGTGGGTGTTGCCGCATGGTCCACCCATTACTCTTCCTGGGCCGCTGCTGCGGGTCTTGGTTCCAAGGTAGGAGCCTTTGTTAACGGTGCCGCCAACATGATTGAGGCCACGGGTCTGCCCATGAGCTTTGCCATCGTCATCATGGGCGTATTTGTGGCATCCTTTGCCGGTACCACCCTGGACACCGCCACCCGTATCCAGCGCTACATCGTAGCCGAACTTTTCAGTAACTTTAAAATGGATTTTCTCACCGGCAAATACATGGCCACCTCCATTGCCGTTCTCTCTGCCCTGGGACTTGCCTTTGCATCTGGTGCTGGGGGAAATGGTGCACTGAAACTGTGGCCCCTGTTCGGTGCCGTCAATCAAACCCTGGCGGCCCTGGCCCTGATCATCATCACCGTCTACCTGAAGGAAAAAGGTGGCATGAAATGGATAATATCCGGCATTCCCGCCGTATTTATGATATTTATGACTATCTGGGCACTCATCGTTAATCAGACCAATTTTGGCACCCAGCATAATATGCTGCTTCAGACGGTTAATATGATTGTTCTGGTCATTGCCATCTGGATCGCCATTGAAGGACTGATTCGTTTTTTAAGTATCAATGGAGAAATTGAACGTCCTGAAGAAACAACGGTTTAACCTTACCCACCCGGCTTGCTCACAACACCTGCCACTCCGAAGAGGGGTCAGGCTTACGTTATTAACAGCTTTGATTGAATTTTTTAACGTGACCCTGAACCCCTTACCCCGCCAATTATAACGGATGGCCCATGTCGTGACCAAGCCCATTTTTTCAAACCTTAGAAATTAAAGGACAGCCATATTTTTTTAAAGGGCTTTGCGTACTTGCCCTGGAATAATATATTGTATTTCAAGATTTTGGCTGTATCCCGGTTTTAAATCAGACCGTGTTTTAGGAGTGAGTGCTGTGACCGATTCATTAAAAAAAATATATATTGCATCCCTGGCACCAGTGGTATTGTGTGTGGGGATCATGGGCATACTTGATCAAGGATTTTCCATACCCCCGCCCCATCTGATGACAGTACCCATGTACTTTTCCCCCATCCTTTTTATAACCGCCACCATGACTGCCCTGGCCCTCCCCCTGCTGTTACGAACGCTGTTTGCCAGAAAGGCGGCCCGGGCAAACAAGGTGAGCGCAGCCTCTTTTTTTAAATTCCAGAGGCAGTTGCTTATAAGTGCCATGATAACACCCTATCTCGGAATAGCGGCCCTGATTCTGGAACTTCAAAAATTTTATGTCTCCGCCACCGTTCTCATGGCACTCTATGCCGTTTACTACTATTACCCCTCCCACAGGAGAATCGACTTTGACAAACGGATCTTCAGAGCCCGATAAGCACACACCTGAAAAACGTTTTAAATCCATAGCCGACAAGGTAAAAAAACATCTGGTAACCCTATGGAAAACCGCCGACACCGTGGCAAGGGACAAGGCTGTGGAAGCCCTGGAACCCGAACTGGAGGAACTGGAACACATATTTACCCTGCTGGTCCAGGGAGCCTTTGTGGGTATTCCCTCTCCTCCCATGCAGATCTCCCTTGAACTCTTACCTCTTATGGAAAGGGAAATGATGCTCATGATGGAAAAAATTGACACGGCCAACGAACCCCTTTCTCACCTGTTCTCCATTTTTGACGTCTCGTAAGCAGATGGACTGAATTTTTTCGTGCCTGGTCATAACGTAACGGGCTTGCTCACAACGTTGGCCATGGAATACTGGTAAAAAGGTAAATATTGGGTTTATTCATGCAAATATTTGGACAGTGCCACATATTCACCTGTTTGGAGTTAGATCGCATACGAACTCTACCTGATAATACCAAAGTCGGTTAAGATGGGATACTGACCCAAATGTTTACGAAAAAAAGTATCTCCGTCCACACGCAGACAAAGGATCATATATGAAACAACCTGACATCGTTTTTTACATGGGAAAGGGAGGCACCGGAAAATCCACAGTCTCCTCACTGGCAGGCCTTGGTGCCGCCATAACAGGGAAGAAAACCCTGGTGGTCTCCATGGATGCCGCCCACAACCTGTCCGACATTTTTGAAACCCCGCTGGGGCATACCCCCAGGGAAATTATCCCGGGCCTGTTTGCCGGGGAAATTGATCAGGAACGCATGATTCAAATATATCTCAAGGAAACCCAGCGATCCCTGAAAAGAAACTACTCATATCTCACAGCCTTTAATCTGGAAAAACACTTTGATATTTTAAAATTTTCACCGGGTCTTGAAGAGCATGCCCTTATCATGGCATTTGAACAATTATTAGAAACCTGGCAAGACGTGGATCTGATTATTTTTGACATGCCCCCCACGGCACTGTCCGTGAAGTTCTTCAACCTGCCCGCCCTTTCCCATCGATGGATGAGCCAGCTCCAGGCACTTAGAGAAGAAATCAACCGGAAAAAAGAAATCGTTAACCGGGTAAAACTTGCAGGCAAGACCTATGAACGGGATAAAATTTTAAAAAAAATCAATGAGATGAAAGCCAATTATCAATTCCTGGAAAAACGATTCCAGGATCAGGATCAGGTGTCCATAAAAGTGGTCCTCAACCCCAACCCCCTGGCCCTGTCTGAAACGGAACGGATATACAAAAACCTTAAAACGGCGGGTATTGTTCTTTCTGGAATCATCTGGAACCAAACAGGTGAAACCACAGCCCCCCCCAGCCTGCCCCTGTCTTTTACCCCGCCTTTCCATCTGTGCCTGCCCGTGACAGCACACCAGCTCACCGGCATTGGGGCATTAAAAACCTATCTAAATGCCCTTGACAGCCATGACCTGGCAAGATTGTCCAGCTGACACTCCAGGACCCATTCCCATTTTCCCGGTTCGACAATTAATCAGAGCAGCTTCCCCTGATGAAATTAAAAAATGAATATCAATAAAGAATTGAGAATACCAGACCTGCGACAGGCCCTCCGCCATACCGCACTATTTGGCGGCATTTTGCTTGTTATCGCCCCGACTGCCGCACTTGCTCAACTTTTGGCTTTATATGAAATACCTGATTTGATCTACCAGACTATTTATCAATTTACAGACTCTCAAACAGGTGTTCTGTTTTTTTGCGCCGCTATATTTCTGACGGCAGGCATGTTTGCAGACTCCTTGGTACAGGTGGTTATTTTAGCCCCTGTACTGTTGCCGGTAGTTACTCAATTTGGAGTTGACCCTGTTTTTTTTGGTGTCTTTATAGCGCTGACATGTGAAATCGGTTTTTTTACACCTCCAGTGGGCGGCAATCTTTTTATAGCATCCCGAATTTCTGGTGCCCCCGTGGAGGAGATAGCAATTGGGGTGATTCCCTTCTTGTGCGCATTTATGGCTATGCTGTTGATTTTTTGTCTCTTTCCCACCGACTGGGTAACATGGTTGCCTGATTTAGTCTATGGAGTTCAGGGGTAATCATGGAACCCGTATACAGTGATGTATAGGTCTTTGCATGACTGGCAACATCATCTTAAGGGTGATAATGAGTGCTTGCCCCTTAAGTGCCGGGTGCTATTCAAAAGGATTCTCAGAATGCCCGAACTTACTGGAAAGTTACCTTTGGAGCTGATATGAAGGGTGAAGAGGAATAGGCCTTGGTCACACCATGGCCCACCCTGGGTGACCCATGACCCCATTGCCCCAGCAATGATGACAAATGATCCGTTACATGAACAGGCCCAACGAATACTATGCCCAGAGTTCCTGAAGCAATCCTCGACTCAGATCCAGATATTTATACTGCATATTCGGATCATTGCAGAAAATTTCCAGGGTAATAGTACCGTTGTAATCAATTAATTTTAACGAATTAACAGCATCTTTCCAGTCCACGGTTCCTACACCCAGGGGCATATGATCATCTGATCTGGACCGGTTGTCAGAGAAATGAACATGCCGGATGTACTCTCCCAGTTCTTTGCAAAAAACCCCATGATTATCGAAACCAAAATTTGAGTGTCCAAAATCCAGATGCAGCTTTAAACCCGGCACTTCTGTCAACAAGGTTTTAAAGGTGGAAATCCGGTCAAAGGGGGCTTTATAGTTTTCAATTACCATGGTGAGTCCGTAGGAATCAGCCATTTCAACAATGGGCTGCAACGCCTCTATATGGAATGAGATCAAGTCTTTTCTCATACCCGGCGGACAAAAATAGCAGGGATGAATATTCATAACCTTAGATCCCAGGGCGGAAAAGATCCTGGCACATCGTTCCAATTCCCTAAGGCAGGCTTCCCGGATACCCTGGATGGGATACGTATAGGGAAGGCAAGGGTCGGTATGCCCGGTGATAGACAGGCCAAAGGAATCAAGAATCTGCCTGATTTTTGCGACATCAACTTTGATAGCCCCAGGGCCTTCAATGGTCAAATCCAAAAAATCGAAACCGGCTTTGCCACAGAGCGCAGCCTCATCATAGACTGATTTTGACGGGTTGTTCATTATGCCTATTTTCATTGTACCTTCCTCTCATAGCAGAGTTCACAATGGGTTATCTCTTCATCTCCAGCCTCTGGCAAAAGACTTCTTGCAAGCTTTACGACTTCGGCCCAGCCATTTGAATCAGATGCGTAAATGAAACAGCAGGGCGGCGCATCAGCCGCCCTTTAACTTCAACGATGAGCTAATCATTCGGTTAAAAAATCAGGTTTTGGTCATACAAGGGACCATCCAATGATCCCTTATCCGTTCAACGGTTTTTAAAAAAAACCGTTTGGCCCTTTTTAATAACGGTTTCAACGGTATTAACGCCCACATGATAGGGAATAAACCGATAGGAGGGAAATTCCAGAATCACCAGGTCTCCCTGCTTTCCGGCATCAATACTTCCAATGCTGTGGGCACGGTCAAGGGCGGCAGCGCCATTTATGGTCAGAGCAGTGATGGCCTCCTCTGGACTCAAGTCCATGTACAATGTGGCAAGGGCAACAATCAGGGGAATGGATTCAGAAAAACAGCTGCCGGGATTAAAATCCGTTGCCAAGGCAACAGCACACCCCTGATCAATCATGTATCGTCCCCGGGCATAGTCTTCCTTTAGACTGAATGCCGTACCCGGCAGCAAGGTTGTCACTACTCCGGCCCGGGCCATATCCTTTATACCCTGGTCCGATGCCTGGAGCAGGTGATCCGCAGAAGTTGCACCCAGCTCAGCTGCAAGCTCAGCCCCCCCGAACTGCACGATCTCATCGGCATGAATCTTAAGTTTGAATCCAAGGGCCTTGGCCCTTGAGAGCAGCTTCCGGGATTGTTCCACAGAGAAAACATTCTTTTCACAGAAAACATCACAGAACTCCGCCAGTTGCTGTTCTGCAATTTCAGGAAGCATGTCCATGACAAGATCAATGAAATCATCCGTCCTTCCCTTGAATTCAGGGGGGGTGGCATGGGCACCTAAAAAGGTGGATACAATGTCCATGGGATGGGCTTCCCCAAGGGTTTTTATCACCTGAAGCTGTTTTCTCTCCGTTTCCATATCCAGGCCGTATCCACTTTTACCCTCAACTGTGGTGACACCAAAGGAAAGCATTGAATCAAGGCGTTTAAGCCCTACGGCCATGAGTTCCTCCCGGGAGGCAGTGCGTGTGGCCTGTACAGAATTGGCAATCCCCCCACCCCGGTTCATGATATCCATATAACTGTCCCCGCGAAGTCGCCAGGCAAATTCATCGGGCCGGTATCCCCCGAATACAAAATGGGTATGAGAATCGACAAAACCCGGCAGCACTGCCTTACCTGCGGCATCAATCACCTCAAAACCATGGGTATCAAAGCCCTTTAACACCTCAGATGAGTTGCCCACAGCTTTAATTTTACCCGCCTCAATGATCACAGCCCCATTTTCAATAATGGCAAGGTCGGACATTTCCCGTCCCTGTTTTGCCTTGAAACCACTGCAGGTAACCACCTGGGAGGCATTCTTTACAATCAGATTTCCATTCATATTTTTTCCTGTCCTCTATTTTTTACATTTTGCATCCACCAGATCTGCAATCATCTTTTCATCGGTTAGATAGGGGATGGTGATGTGGGCCTCCCCTTTACACATGTCATTGAACTCCACACAGGTCTCCATGGAGTTTTCGTTCCTGGCCCAGGAGCGTCTTGCCACCCCGCCCATGACATCCCAGAACATGGCTCGACGGATAATGTCATCCACCCGGGAGCTGCCGTCCAGCACCAGACCAAAGCCGCCGTTGATGGCTTTGCCAATGCCAACCCCCCCGCCGTTGTGCAGGGTTACAAGGCTCATGCCCCGGGCACAGTTACCGGCAAAACACTGGATAGCCATGTCGGCCATGATATTGCTGCCATCTTTAATGTTGGCCGTTTCCCTAAAGGGGGAATCCGTTCCACCAGTATCATGGTGATCTCTTCCCAGCATAACTGGACCAATGTCACCCTTTCGCACCATGTCATTAAATTTCAGGGCAATATTTACCCGGCCCATGGCATCCTGATATAAAATCCGGGCCTGGGTGCCCACCACCAGTTTGTTCTTTTGTGCATCCCTAATCCAGATATAGTTGTCCCGGTCCTGGGAGCGCCTGTCAGGATCAATGCAGGCCATGGCAGCATGGTCGGTCTTTAAAAGGTCGGACTCCTTGCCGGACAAACAAACCCACCGGAAAGGCCCATAACCATAGTCAAACATCAGCGGCCCCATGATGTCTTCTACATAAGAGGGAAAGACAAATCCGTCCAGGGTGTTCTGACCATTTTTACAGATTTCGGTGACTCCGGCATCAAAAACAGCCCGCATGAAGGCATTGCCATAATCAAAAAAATAGGTACCTCTATCAACCAGGGTTTTAATAAGATGATAATGATGCACCAGGGATGCATCCACCTTTTTGGTAAAGCCTTCAGGATCATTTTTAAGCATGTCGGTGCGCTGTTCAAAAGTAAGGCCCTGGGGACAATATCCCCCACCATGGGCCACATGACAGGATGTCTGATCGGACAACAAGTCAATGGGCATGTTGTGATCAACGGCATATTCCAGAAGATCCACCACATTGCCGTGAAAGGCAATGGCCACAGCCTTTTTCTCCGCCACGGCTTTCTGTGCCGCCACAAAGGTTTCTGCCGGATCGTAAGTCACCTGGCTCACCCAGCCCTGATCATGCCGGGTCTTAATTCTGGAGGCATCCACCTCTGCAATGATGCCCACCCCGTTGGCAATCTCAATGGCCTTGCCCTGGGCACCACTCATGCCTCCAAGGCCCGATGTGACAAACAATTTTCCTGTCATATCCCCATCTTCAGCAACGCCAAGTTCCATGCGGGCCGCATTTAAAAGGGTGCCATAGGTGCCGTGGACAATGCCCTGGGGACCGATGTACATCCAGCCACCAGCCGTCATCTGTCCATAATTGGCAACCCCCAGGGACATGGCCCTTTCCCAGTTTTCCTGGTCGTCAAAAAGCCCGATCATCATGGCGTTGGTAATAATGGCCCGGGGGGAGGTAGGAGATGATTTAAAAAGTCCCAGGGGATGGCCTGACTCCACCACCAGAGTCTGATCCTGGGTGACATTTTCAAGATATTTCTTGATGATGCGATACTGCATCCAGTTCTGGCATACCTGACCGGTTTCCCCATAGGTCACAAGTTCATAGGGATACAGGGCGATTTCAAAGTCCAGATTATTCTCAATCATCACCTGGAAGGCCTTACCCTCCACGCATTTGCCCTTGTAGTCATCAATGGATTTGCCAGAAATACGACCCGCCGGTCGAAAACGATAACCGTAGATGCGCCCACAGGTAAGAAGTTCATCTAAAAACTCCGGAGCAAGGGTATTGTGCCAGGCTTCGGGGAGATATCGCAGGGCATTTTTCAGGGCCAGGGCAATTTCGCCCTTATTGAGATGCATGGGTCTTTTAGGAGCTCGTCTGATGCCCTCCACAAAATCAGGCATGTCTGGAAGCTCTGTAAAAATTTCGTCCATTTTAATGGTCATTGCATTGGATACATCCATATTATTCATCATGATTCTGTTCCTTTTCAGGGTCTGATCCCGGCATTGGAATTATTTTATCAGCAACGCCAATCCGGTCTGTGATCACACCCCTGTTTTAAATGTCTTGAATAAACGCATGCAGGTATGATTCCGTGCAGCATCTTTTTCCAATTCCATAAGTTTAAACCCGTTTTTCTGCAATATTATCAAAAGAGCCGAGTGGGTGATATCCGTTTGAATGGTGACAACAGTAATGTCTTTTTCTGCCAGCTGTTCGTTTATCTTATCCAACAGTGCCTGGACAAGATGGGTGGAAAACCGGGCGTTTTCAAAAACAAGGGAAAGTTCTGCACCACCATCCCGGGAATCAAGGGTGACCACACAAGCACTGATCACCTGCTTTTTATGCACCGCCATGACAATAAGGGGCATTTCCCCAGTGCTGACTATCAAAGGGTCATGATGCATCCAGCTGATATCCCAGGGCATAATATGGGGATTATCGGCAATCCAGCTCAGTACCAGGGCCATGAACGCATCATGCAGCATTTCCTGGTAGGGAACGATATCAATTTCTTCCAGAAACTGATTAAACAAAAGACGTTTTTCCACCGATGCCACAAGGTTCATCCGGGCCATGCCCCCTTCAAGCTCCTCCAGAAGATCCAGAACCCTGGAACGCTGCCCTTTGGGGGTGAGCAGATCGTCCATACTTTCCTGGAGTGCCCGCCATACCGGTTTAATTTCTTTAAGCCTGGCTTTTCCAAGGGCCGTGAACGCCACCGTTTTCAAACGCTTATCTTCCCGGACCTTCGATATCTCAACAAATCCCTTTTTCTTCAGAGAAGTCACCATCTGACTTGCCCCGGAATGGGTTATTTCCAGCTGTTTTGCAATGGCGGATATGGTCACATCCTGCGTGGTATCCAGAAGATAAAAGATCGGAAACCATGTGGGTTCAAAACAGATCCCAACCCCCTTATAAATGCGGGAAAGGTCTGACAGAAACTGATCACTCAATCTTTTTAAACGGGTACCCAGAAACAATGTACCGGCATTTTCGTAAATAGACATAACAGTCCTTTTATTAGTACTTAACTAAATAACAGTTATCTGACACAAATGGGATTCAGTCAAGTTTTTTATTCGGGGGTTGGCCATATCATGGGGCACTTGTCATGATTGCTGACTCAACAAAGCCAGGCTTGTGTTGTTACCAAACCCGGGATCTGCCACAACATGGAAGTATTCGGGATGGATGCCCATGCCATGACCATATCCTGCAAAAAAAAACGGTATGTCATTGTAAATTCAATAACAAAAAAGAAATTATTAGATAATATAAATACTTTTTTGTAAAAATAAGGAGGCAATTAATATTAATAACACATATGAAAGAAGAGGGGAATGATAGAAAATCAATCAATTATTACAGGTAAATACCAAACAAAATTAAAATAAAATCTCATCGTGGCACCCATTGTGCTTTTCAAGTGCTACAACAACAAACGTACAGGACAGGGGGCATAAGGCACTGGACAGATCAAATGCCCAGGCCTCTTTTGTTCAAGTGGAGCAGAAAATAAAGTTTTAACGCAGGAAAACATAAGGGGAAATAAAAACACATGAAAAAAATTGAGGCCATAATAAAACCATTTAAACTCGATGAGGTCAAAGAAGCACTCAACGCCCTGGGCGTAACCGGTATGACCCTTTCCGAGGTTAAGGGATTCGGACGGCAGAAAGGGCACAAGGAAATTTACCGGGGTGCGGAATATCAGGTGGATTTTGTTCCTAAAATCAAACTTACCATCGTAACCGCATCGGACATGGTGGACAAAATCGTTACCACCATCATGGAAAAGGCCGGTACCGGTAAAATCGGAGACGGCAAGGTGTTTATCCTCCCGGTGGATGATGCCATCCGCATCAGAACCGGTGAAAAAGGTGAATCAGCCATATAATAAACCACATGCCTGTGACATACCAGCCACAAAAAGAATGAAATCCTTTTAATTTCAATCTACTAAATGGAGTCTCGTATAACAGCCATGTCCTTACAGACAAAATGAACTGTGAAAAATCAGTCGTTGTTAGAACCCAGAACCCAAAAAATTTTAAAACATAAAATATCACCTCAGATCAAAACCAATATCCACAACCTGGAACCAGAAGATATAAAATTCATCTCCATTGCAACCTCCCAGGCCCTGGAAATTCCCCCTGACATCTGGAGCCGTCAAACGGGAACGGTTTTAATCGGATATTTTCCCGGCACGGATTGCCATGCCCCCCTGGGAACTGAATCACTTGTTGACTTATGGACAACCATCCCCATCAATACAAAAACATGCCATGTCTCCCTGGGAACTGAATCGCTCGTTGACCTTACCGTAACCGCACCGCGGCTCTCCCACGGCGGTGCGCCCCCTCTCTGAGATCTCCCACTGTCACATTAATTTGCTTGCAGTTTAAAATAATTGCTTGTTTGTACTTTCGAATGTATACTTATCAGATTTAACTTTAAAGCAGATCACGTTTGGCTTTAAAGCAAATCACGACATGAGGGGGATAGTCCAGCGACAAACGTATCCCATTGATGTCTTGTTTAAATTGATCAGTGATAATTTTTTAAACCTTAATGTCGTTAATTTATCCGGCCCTTTCCGCTTAAATCTGTGTTTAAAATAAACATAAAAAGGCCTTGATTAATGAACACAATTTTTTCAAAAGAAACACCCGCAGCCAAAATCCTCATTGTTGATGATAAAACCGCAAATCTTTTTGCCTTTGAAGCAACCCTGAATGTCCTGAATGTGGAGATCATCAAGGCCGTTTCCGGCGAACAGGCACTGTCAAAGTTACTGGAACATGAAGTTGCAGTAATTTTACTTGATATTCAGATGCCAGGCATGAACGGTTTTGAAACGGCTGAATTAATCAGGGGAAACGCCGACACAAAACAAGTACCCATCATTTTCATCACAGCTACCAATGAGAACAGACAGACAATTTTTAAAGGCTATGAATCCGGTGCGGTTGATCTCTTGTTTAAACCCGTTGATTCCATCGTACTTAGAAGTAAGGTGGCTGTTTTTATCAACCTGTATCATCAAAGAAAACTAATTGAGATTCAAAAAGAAAAAATTGTTCACCAGCAGACAACCCAGATTGAAAAAGAACGTTTAAAAATTATCCTTCAAATGGCAGGTGCCACTGCCCATGAATTGAATCAGCCGCTGATGATCCTGCTGGGGAATATCGAACTGCTTGAAATGGATAATTTTAACCCTAAATCCGTAAAAAAATTTACGCCAAGAATTAAAGAATGTGCACAACGCCTGTCAGATACGGTAAAAAAAATTCAGGCCATTGACAGTTATAAAACCAAAAAACATGATGAGCACACCTACATCATGGATCTCGACAATAAAATCCGAATTCTTTATATCGAAGATAATGAGGTTAACTATAAGAGCGTAGAACTCATGTTGGAAGGCTATACCTATTTTGATTTGTTATGGGAAAAAAGCATTGCAGCGGCATTTCAAAAATTTCAAGAACAAAAATTTGATGTCATACTGGCCGGCTTCTATCTTCCGGATGGAACCGCTCTGGATGTTATTAAGAAGATCCATGATCTGCAGATTCTTACCCCAGTGATCTGCATAACAGGCAGGGGAAGTGAAGAAATTGCCACCAAGGTATTACGCAACGGCGCATATGAATATCTATCAAGATCAGATCTGGACAAGGAGATCCTCGTCGGTACCATCAAAGGTGCCTTTGAAAAATTTCGTTTAGAAAGCGATCTTACGCTTGCCCTGAAAAAGATGGCTGACATGTCCACCTGTGATGTCTTAACCGGGCTCAGTAATCGACGTCATCTACATGAAGTGCTGAATCGGGAATTTGGACGGGCATTGCGCTATGGGACTGAATTATCATGCATTGTCTTTGATCTGGATTATTTCGAAAAGGTTAACGACAAATTCGGCTATGCCTGCGGAGATTCTGTGTTAAAAGAATTAGCCTCTATCATCATGCATAACAAAAGGAACTCCGATTTTGCCTTTCGATACGGTGGAGAAGAATTCCTTATTTTATTACCCCAGACAAATCTCAAAGGGGCCTGCCTGATGGGAGAGTCCCTTCTTAAAAAATGCCGGGACCATTACTATACATATAATAATAAATCTTTTATTGTTACGATAAGTCTCGGCATTGCAAGTGTTCTTGACAGCAAACCCAAAAGTGAGGAAGAGTTGCTGGCCTTTGCAGACAAGGCATTATACCAGGCAAAGGAGGATGGCAGGAACTGCCTGCGTGTTTTTAAACGAGAAAATAAAATTGAACAGCTTCCACATCTGCCTGTTGAAATGCCAAACCAGCTGAAACTCTTCAGTGATGAAAAAAATGATGCATCAAAAAAGGTCAGAGGAAACCACGAATCAGTCAGGCATGGCTGGTCTTATCAGCACCAAGGTTATTAAATTACACTGTTTTAATCCGTGACTTGGATAATGCGACATGCTATAGGAAAATGTGTCCGGGTCGGGACCCGTTTGTATGAAATAAAATCATCAAGTAACCAGATATACAAAAGGTGGAGGTTCCCAGTGAAAACAGTCTACTGGCTTCAAGGGGGTGGATGTGGCGGAGACACCTATTCACTTTTAAGCAGTGATTTTCTGGATGTCACAGCAGTTTTCAATACCATTGGTCTTGAGTTGTTATGGCACCCATCTTTATCCGCCATATCCCATACCTCCCATGAAAAAATGCTGGGAAAAATTATATCCGGTGACACCACCCTGGATATTCTAATACTGGAGGGGTCCATCATCTGTGGACCCGCTGGTACCGGCATGTTTGACACCATTAACGGCAGGGCCAAGAAAGCGCTGTTTCATTCCCTTGCCCACCAGGCCCAAGTGGTGGTGGCCGTGGGCACATGTGCCGCCTATGGCGGGTTTGGAGTAGACCATGCCATTGAGGCCACTGGCATTCAGTTTCGAAAAAGTGAGAAAGGCGGTGCACTGGGTGCCGACTTCGTTGCAAAATCAGGCCTGCCGGTGATCAACCTTGCCGGATGCCCCTGCCACCACGACGTCATTGCAGGCACCCTCATGGCCCTGGCCGGAGATACCCCCCTGGAACTGGACGAATTTCAACGCCCCCTGGAGTGGTACAGCACCATGGTTCACCAGGGATGTACACGCAATGAATACCACGAGTATCGCATTGAAGAGTCAGATTTGGTGAAATGGGCTGCCTGTTTTTCCACATGGGCTGCGCTGGCCCTCTGGTTCCCGGTCCCTGCAACAAACTTCTGTGGAACCGGCACTCATCAAAACCCCGGGCCGGGGTTCCCTGCTTTGGATGCACCGATCCCGATTTCCCCAGGGCCACCCCTTTTTTCCACACCCCCAACATAGAGGGAATCCCCCTGGAACTTCCCCGGGGGGTGAACCGGGCACACTATATGGTCTATAAGGGAATGGCTGCCGAAGCGGCACCGGATCGCCTGAAAAAACGAACATCCAAGGTCTGAGGATAAAAGCAACATGGCCAAAATCATTAAAGGTCTGAACATCCCCGTGAACCGTGTAGAAGGGGATCTTGAAATCCGGGTAGATGTCAACGATCACCGCATTGAAGACGCCTGGAGTTCGGGTACCATGTTCCGGGGGTTTGAAAACATGATGGTGGGAAGAGGCTCCCTTGACGGCCTCGTCATCACCCCCCGCATCTGCGGTATCTGCAGTCTGACCCACCTGTCAGCGGCGGTGACTGCCCTGGACACCATTGTGGGCGTCACCCCGCCGGACAATGCCATTCGTCTTCGCAATGTTGCCCTGATGGCGGAAACCATCCAGAATGATATGAGACAGACCATTCTCATGTACATGGCGGATTTTACCAACCCCCAGGCCTATCAGCACCATCATCTTTTTCAAGAAGCCGTGGACCGCTATCAAATGTTAAAGGGTAAAAGCGTACTGGATGTCATAAGAAAAACCAAACGTCTTATAGAAGTCATTGCCATCATTGGTGGACAGTGGCCCCACACATCGTTTATGGTACCTGGAGGAGTTACATCCATTCCTGATACACCCAAGCTCATGCAATGCCAGGTCATCATTGATCAATTCAGAAGCTGGTATGAATCCCGGGTTCTGGGGTGCAGCATTGAACGATGGCAGAAGGTGTCCACGCTGAAGGATCTGCACATCTGGCTGGATGAAAGCCCTTCACACCAGACCAGCGAAGTGGGATTTTTTCTGCGGTTTGCCTTTAAAGCCGGGCTTCACACCTTTGGAAGAGGCACGGATCATTATATTTCCTTTGGCAATTTTCCCTTTCCCCAAGATACTAATGTCACCCCGCTGAATAAAAACAGTAGCCCATACCCGGGGAAAAAACAGGGGCAGTACTTCACAGCACCAGGATTTGCAACGGGCATCACCTGCCAGGATCTGGATGCCACAAAGATAACCGAAGATATTTCAGCAGCCTGGTTTGATCAAAATAATTGTATTACCCATCCCTTTGACAGTGAAACCCGGCCCTATGCATCGGGTACCACCGGTAATAAATACTCCTGGGTCAAGGCCCCCCGCTATGATGGCATGGCCGCAGAAACCGGCCCCCTGGCAGAGACCATCATTGATGGCGTGCCCTTATTTCAAGATATGATACAGCAAAAAGGGACCAGCGCCCTGGTGCGCCAGTTGGCCCGGATCACCAGGCCTTCCAGACTGCTCCCGGCCATGGGAACCTGGCTGAATGAAGTTATGGCCCACCGGACTGACCCCTTTTACACCTCTGTAAAACGCATACCCGATGGACAGGGTGCGGGCATGATCCAGGCAGCCCGGGGAGCCCTGGGACACTGGGTAAGCATAAAAAACAGGAAAATCAGCCACTACCAGATCATCACCCCCACAGCCTGGAACGGGTCTCCCCGGGATACTGGCATGAATCGCGGTCCCTGGGAGGAAGCCTTAAGGGGGTTGACCTTGAAAGATCTTGAAAATCCCGTGGAGGCAGGCCATGTGATTCGCTCCTTTGATCCCTGCATGGTGTGTGCCGTGCACACCCTTCAAAGAAACGGCACAGCAAAACACTTCAATGCCGGCTGGTCTTTTTAGATTTGCGTCATAAGTCATTTGAACCAATGAAAAACAAAATCATATGTATTGGAAATCGTCTCATTGAAAATGACCGGGCAGGACTGCTGGTGTATGACCTGCTGGCCACAGTAAGAATGCCGCCCCACACAGAATTAATAGAAGGCGGCATATCCGGACTGAACCTGCTTTGTTTCCTTGAACATGCCGGAACAGTGGTATTTGTGGACACAGTCTCGGGCTTTACCAACCCCGGTGGGGTGGTGGTCCTGAACAAAACACAGATAAAATCAGCATGCCCCAAACCTCATTATGGCCATGATGCCGGTATAGCCTATGTTCTGGAAGTGCTTCCCGGTGTATGTGACGCCCCGTTACCCCGGGAGATTTTCCTGGTGGGCCTGGAAGGACCGACCAGAAAATCCGCCATTGAACATGCAGCCAGGCTGTCGCTGTCACTGATTGACAAGTGCTGACGGGGTCACGGCACCATAATAAAGACCAGGCGCGGTCACACCATTGGCCTCCCTGGAGTGAACCCTGGCGAGTATAAAGGCTGGCAGAGGGTATGACCAGCCCCAACATCGGATGATCATGTAAAAAGGATTTATCTCACAAACATGTACTGCATGGACACGGAAAGGGAAAAAACCAGCGCAGAACTTAAAGCCGAAAACAAAATGCTGCGCCAGGAAATTAAAGTTGCCAGGGAGGCGGCCACCATTACGGCGCGACTGGTGGTAAAACAGTTTGAAAAAACCGACCGAACACTGGGCCATCTGGAGGCGGCCAATGCCCAGCGCCGGGCGGTGCTGGATGCTGCCACCCAGTTGTCCATCATATCCACGGATCTTGATGGCAAAATCACCCTGTTCAACAGCGGTGCCGAATATCTGCTGGGATTTTCCAGGGAAGAAATGGTAAAGAAAAAAAATATCGGCATCCTCCATGTAAAAAAAGAATTAAGACAGTACGCCCACGTTCTGACTGGTGTCATGCCTGTGGAACCCAGGGCCATTGATATCTTTGCCCAACATGTCAAACAGCATGTTTCCCAGACCCATGAGTGGACCTATATCTGCAAAAACGGCACCCTGCTTCCCGTAAATCTATCCATCACCGCTTTTTATAATGCCCGGGGTATCATGCGGGGATATCTGTTCACAGCCATGGACATGAGCAGCCAGAAACACATGAAACAGGAACTGATTCTGGCCATGGAAGCCGCAGAAGCCGCCAATGCCTCCAAGGGTGATTTTCTGGCCCGCATGAGCCATGAAATCAGAACCCCCATGAACGGCATCATCGGCATGGCCCATCTCATGGGGAAAACCTCCCTGAACGACATCCAGACAAATTTTCTTGATAAAATTCAAAGTTCCGCCAGAACCCTTCTGAACCTCATCAACGATATCCTTGATTTTTCTAAAATTGATGCTGGCAAACTCACCCTGGAATGCATTGATTTTAGACTGGAAGATGTCCTGGCCAATGTGGTGAACACCATTGGATTCATGGCAGAAGATAAGGGACTGGAATTTTTGTTCCAGGTGGATCAGAAGGTTCCCTCAAAGCTCAAGGGAGACCCCTTGAGACTGGGACAGATTTTAATGAATCTGGCCGGTAATGCCATCAAGTTCACTGAAAAAGGAGAAGTCGTTATTTCCGTCAGCCTTGATGAAGATCCTGAGATTAATACATGTAATCCGCCTGGAGTCATGCCGGAGAAACAGCATGAATCTGGCCTTAAAAACACACCCCAGAACAACGAGACCTCCTGCCATGATCTCTGCCGGCAGGCAATGTTAAAATTCTCCGTCAAAGACAGTGGAGTGGGGTTACATGCCGATCAAATCAGCTCTTTGTTTGAAGCCTTCAGCCAGGCAGATGATTCCATCACCCGAAAGTATGGGGGCACAGGACTGGGCCTTTCCATCTGCAGCCAGCTGACCCGGATGATGGGGGGAAACATATGGGTGGAAAGCACCCCCAATGAGGGATCCACCTTTATTTTCACTGCAAAACTGGCCTGTTCATCCCCCCCTGTTCCAGCCCCTGATCCAATACACAGCCCCTTCCATGGAAAACATGCCCTGGTGGTGGATGATAACAGAGCCGCCCGGGAATTGCTGGTATCCATGCTGAAATCCTTTGGTATGGAAGTGGACAGCGCACCGGATGGACAAACCGCCATTGATCTACTTGAAAACACCCTTGCTCCCCCCCCTTACTATGATGTGGTACTGCTGGACTGGATCATGCCGGGAATGGACGGCATTGAAACCGCCCGGCGCATTAAGGCCCATGAAGGCCTTGACAGAACCCCGGCCATGCTCATGGTAACGGCCAATGCCAGGGAAGAGGCACGCATGGCCGCCACAGAAACGGGGATAAAGGCCTTTCTTTTAAAACCGGTGTATCCATCGGTGATGTACAACACCCTCCAGGAGAGCATGGGACTTGCCCCTGATTCCCCCACAGACCCGCTGGTGCCACGAACAAGCACAGATATCGGCCTGTCCACCGCCATGGAAAATATCCGGGGGGCACATATTCTCCTGGTGGAAGACAACGCCATCAACCAGGAGGTGGCACGGGCATTTCTTGAAGATATCGGCATGGTGGTGGACATCGCGGACAATGGACAGGCCTGTCTTGACATGATTGATCAAAAGACCTTTGATCTCATCCTCATGGATATTCAGATGCCGGTGCTGGACGGCCTGGAAACCACCCGGATTATCCGCAATGAAAGAAAACTGCAGCACCTTCCCATCATTGCCATGACTGCCCATGCCATGGCAGGGGATCAGGAAAAAAGCCTCAAGGCAGGCATGAACGGGCACCTGAACAAACCGGTGAATCCTGCCAGACTTTACCAGGTTCTGCAACGGTTCATTCCAGAAAAAAAGGGGAAACACATTCCCGGGAAAACCTGTGAAAGTACCCCGCCAGCCATGACTGAAACACATCTTTGTAAGTCCACAGCCCCCCAGGAATTAAAGTCCCCTCCGACATCGGTACTGCCCCCACTGAAAGGAATCGACCAGGCCAGTGCACTGGCCCGCCTGAACCATAAACCCGAACTTCTTTTAACGCTTCTTCATGACTTTAAAAAAACATATCACAATCATCCGGCATATCTGCAGGAACTGCTGGCGCAAAATGAAACAGAAAAAATCAAGATATGTGCCCACACCATCAAAGGCATAGCCGGTTACATGGCAGCCCAGTCGTTATTTCAACATGCTGCAGATCTGGAAGATCACCTGAAGGCCATTGAAGTGACAGACCCGGCACCACCGGAATCCACCACCTCCCCCGGGACTGTGGATCTTTCCATGGTTCATGGATTTATCAATGAAATGCAACGCATGCTGAACACTCTGGATCAATTGCCTGAGCCAAAGCAGACCACCCTTGACACCCTGAAAAATCAGGAGAACAGGCCCCCAACACCACGTCATCACATCACGGACCTGGATGAAGAAAAACAAGAAAGGCTCAAAACCTTCTACGAACTTCTGCTAAAAGGAGAATTCATGGCCATGGAATTGCTGCCGGATGTAACGAAAATTCTCAAAGAAATTGGCTATGAAAGGGAACTTCGTGATATCATGAATTCCATGGATGATATTGAATTTGCACAGGCAGCAGATGTAATGAAGGGCTGGTTTTAATTTCATTTACATAATCAAGCCGAATATTTACAAGCAGGGAGGAACAAAAACTTGGATATTCAACACAAGTTGATCGAAATGATTCAAGTGGCAGACCGTCAGGGTGCCGGTGTACTCATGGACACTTGGGCCCAGCAACACGGCTATGAACGGCTGCTTAAAGAGGTCCTGGAACCCATGCTGCTGCTCATCGGAGAAAAATGGCGAACCTCAGAGACCTTTACCCTGGCCCAGGCCTATGTGGCCGCCAAGGTGGCAGAGGATGCACTGCTTAAAACCGCTGCCCATAAAAAGCGTTCCAATATAAATCCATCCCAAAAGGGTCCGGTGGTCATCGGGAATATCGAAGACGATTTCCATTCCCTTGGTAGAAGAATGGTGGGCATTTTTCTGCAGGCAGACGGCTGGATCGTCCACGATCTTGGCAATGATGTGCCTGCCGCAAATTTTGTAGATAAAGCCGTTGAACTTGGTGCAAGGGTCATTGGCGTATCAGCCATGATGCGCACCACGGCCCGCAATATCCCGCAGGTCAGGTCCGAATTGACACGTCGGGGCCTGGACGGTCATATCCAGCTGGCTGTGGGAGGTGCAGTCTTCATGGTTTGCCCGGACCTTGACCGGGAAGTGGGGGGAGACGGCACCACCCGCACGGCCATTGATGCCCCGGTGCTTTTTCAGCGTCTCTGGGATGCATCCCTTAAAAAGGAGACCCAGGAATGAACCGTTTTCAAAGAGTCGCAGGTACATTGGAAGGAACCCCCCTGGATCGAAGGGCCTTTGTTCCCGTAATGAGTCTTTACGGGGCCCGTATGACCCATTGCCCCCTTCAGCGGTACTACACCGAACCTGCAGCATATGTTGCCGGGCAGATTGCCGTTGACAGGGCCTTTGAACCGGATATGATTTTCAGCCCGTTTGCCTTTGCATTAATTGGTGCAGCCTTTGGCAGCAAACTTAAGATATCCGGGATACAGGCACCCAATATCAGTAGGCCCGCCATCACCTCCATTGATGAATGGGATCAGCTTGCCCTGCCAGATCCCGATACCAATCCCCATCTGCTCTATTTACAACAGACAACCCGACTAATGGCCATGGAATTTAGAGACAGGGTGCCCATTGCAGCCTGTTTGCCAGCCCCCATGGACATCCCGGCCCTGGTTATGGGCATGGAGGGGTGGATGGAATTATTAATGTTTAATAAAAAAGGCGCGCAAAGCGTATTGGAAAGGACCGGCCAGTTCTTCATACAATTGGCCAACCGCCTTTTTTCCCAGGGGGCCATGATGGCATTTGTGCCATGTGCCTACGCCTCCCCGGCGGTTCTCATGCGTGATTCGGTGGAATCTCTGATACGACCGGCAATGAAACATGCCCTGGCACAACTGAAAGGCCCTGCTGTTTTGCATCATTGCGGTGCACCCCTGCTGGCTCACCTGGACATTCTAAGGGGGTTGCCATCGGCTGTGGGTTTTGCCCTCAATTATGAAGAGGGGCTGAACAAGGCACGACAGTTGGTGGGGCCTGATCCCGTTCTGCTAAGCGGCCCACATGGTCCAAGCCTGGTGGAAATGAAGGCAGATCAGGTTGAAACCCTGTGCAGATCAATTTTGCAGGAAAGAGACATGAAAAAAGAGAGGCGCTTTATTCTGGTCACCCTGGGTGCTGATGTCCCCTATGATACACCACCGGAGAACCTGGATGCCATCCGAAAAGCTCTGGCTGAAGTGGGATGGAATGCCACATGAAAAAAAATAACAAACAAAACCTGATCGTCATTTGCTGCGCCGTATTTGAATCCGAAATCATGGCTCTAAAACAACGCCATTGGCCGGAGATGACCATTCATTTTGAAAGTTCCATGCTCCACATGAGGCCTGATAAACTGGCAAGCAGATTGGATATGAAACTTCAACCGGAGTTTCTGGAACATCACAATGTTCTGCTGATCTACGGTGATTGCTGCATGGAAATGGCAGATTTCACAAAAAGACCGGGGGTTGTCCGCGTATGCGGTAACAACTGTTGTGAGTTACTGCTGGGAAAGAAGGCATATAAGCAACTTTCCCATGAGGGTGCTTTTTTCCTTTTTCCGGAATGGGCCAGGCGCTGGCGACATGTTTTTAATGTGGAACTGGGCCTGAACCGTGCCAATGCGGCCAGTCTCATGGGAGAAATGCACAGCAAACTTGTTTATCTTAACACCGGTGTGGTTCCCGTATCCATAGCCGATTTAAAAGAATGTGCAGGGTACTGCGGGCTGCCCTGGGAGGTAATGCAGGTGTCCATTGACCCGTTATTCACAGCTATTCAAAACGCCTTGAATAAACTCAATGTATAAAGGATCATCTATGAACAACAACACCATTCGCCAGGACCCGGCTTTTCTGGCAATGACAATGGACATTCTGGATAACATGTTATCCAGCTCAGATAATCCCGGTCAACTGGCCCGATACCTCACCGAAGAGATCAGAGAACTCACCGGAACTCGCTGTGTTCTGCTCATCCAATGCCTGGGAGACACCCACACCGTCATGGATGTTAATCCTGCACGTCTTGGCAAATGGGCTGAATCTGAAGAGATGCAAGTTTTGTATAGAGCCATCCATGGTTTCACAAAAGCCCAGATCTGGGATACAAAGGTCCCCTGTGAAGCGTCTGAGATATTACATAAAAACGGATTTAACTTATCCATTATAGTGCCATTACAGGTGGGGTCAACCCAGGTGGGGGCCATGCTCTTGCTGGGAATTCCCGATGGAAAGCATATTAAAAGTGAACTTGAACTGTTAAACACCCTATCCAAAGTGCTGGCATTGGTATTTCGCAATGCCCTGCTCTACGAGGATCAGGAAAAGGCCATAGCCCATCGGACAAAAGAACTGATGCTGTATGGGTTCAGTATGGATAACATGGAGGATGCCGTATACTGGGTCAATCCTGATTCCAGTTTCAAAAAAATTAATTTATCTGCCTGCAAGATGTTAGAATATTCCTACGAGGAGTTGTCCTGTCTTTCCCTTACTGATGTAAGCCCTGAATTTTTCCAACACAATTGGCCAAAGCACTGGGATAAACTAAAACAGGCAGGTAGCATCAACTTTGAAACCATCTTCCAGACCAAAACCGGTCGATACATTCCAGTGGATATTTCTGCCAACTACTTTGAAATTGATGGCAAGGCATATAAATGCGCTGTTGCCAGGGACATAAGCGAACGAAAACGACTGGAATCCCGCCTGCAGCAGGTACAGAAGATGGAGGCAATCGGCACCCTTGCCGGGGGCATTGCCCATGATTTTAACAATATTTTGTCCCCCATTATCGGATTCACCGAATTGCTCCGGGAAGATCTTCCCAAAAACAGCCTGGAGCAGGACAGCGTCACGGAAATCCTTCAAGCCGCTTTGAGAGCCAAGGATCTGGTGAAACAAATTCTTACATTCAGCCGCCAGAATGATCAAGAACTCAAACCCGTTAAAGTTCAGTCCATACTGAAGGAAGGACTTAAGTTACTTCGATCTTCCATTCCCAGAACCATAGATATTCAAACCGATATAGATCCCCACTGCGGCGTAATCATTGCAAATCCCACCCAGATTCACCAAATCATTATGAACCTTGCCACCAATGCATATCACGCCATGCAAAGATCAGGGGGGCAATTAAAAGTAACGCTCAGGCAGAAACATATTGAATCAAACCCCATGGGGTTTTCAGAATTAGCCGCCGGTAAATATGCAGTACTGAAAGTAATTGATACAGGGACAGGTATTGAAAAGGGCGTAATGGATAAAATATTTGACCCCTATTTTACCACCAAAGAAAAAGAACGCGGAACCGGCTTGGGGCTGTCAGTGGTACAGGGAATCGTTAAAAGCTGCAACGGACACATCGACATAAACAGCAAACTTGGCAAAGGCACTGAGGTCCATGTATACCTGCCGATCATGGAAAAAACAGTTCATACCACCTCACAAAAAGTAATCGAGTCCGTTCAGGGAGGCATGGAAAGCATACTCCTGATAGATGATGAAAAGGGTATCGTTAAAATGGTGCAGCAAATGCTTGAACGATTGGGTTATCAAGTGACATCTCACACCAGAAGTCCCGAGGCACTCAGGGTATTTCAGGCAAACCCGAATAAATTTGATCTGATCATTTCAGATATGGCCATGCCTCAAATAACTGGACTTGAGCTTGCAAATGAAATTAAAATCCTGAGACCGGACATTCCCGTGATCATCTGTACGGGTTTCAGTGAGCAGATCAATGAGGATATATACAAGGAACTGGGTATCGAGATATGCCTCACAAAACCGGTTATAAAAAAGGAAATGGCCAAGGCTATCAGAGATGCTTTAGCCAGGGACAACCGATGACAAAAGTGAATGGAACCTCACATGATAAATAAAGAAAGAGCGCGCCTCCTCATCGTGGATGATGAGAAAATGAATCTTAAAGTCCTGGCGGATCTTTTAAAGGATGAATATACACTGGTACTGGCCAGAAATGGAAAACAGGCAATTCGTTATGCCCTTGTGGATCCCCGTCCGGACCTGATCTTACTGGACGTTATCATGCCCGAAATGGGTGGGTACGATGTCATTAAACATCTCAAGGAAAACGATAAAACCAAAGACATTCCCGTTATTTTCATCACAGCCCTGAACTCGGTGGAAGATGAGGAGCACGGTCTGAAGCTGGGTGCCATAGATTACATAACCAAACCCTTTTCTCCCCCCATTGTTAAAATGCGCATCCACAATTACATCAGGTTTGTCCATCAGCATAAACTGCTCGATAAGCTGGCCTACCTGGATGCCCTGACGGAAATTCCCAATCGCCGCCGCTTTGATGAGGTTTTGAAAAATGAATTTGCCAGAGCCAAACGAAACTGTACCCCCCTGTCCCTTGGTATGGTGGATGTGGATTTTTTTAAACAATACAATGATCACTATGGCCATGCCATGGGGGACCGGGCATTGTACCGCATTGCCTCGGCCCTTGTGAATATTTTAAAACGCCCCGCAGATATGGTGGCCCGGTACGGGGGAGAAGAATTTGCCCTGATTCTTCCGGAAACAGATCGACTTGCCTCCCGTCAGGTGGGAGAAATGGCAAGGAATGCGGTACTGAACGAAAAAATCCCCCACATTGATTCCAGTATATTTCACCATATTTCGGTGAGCATCGGCATGGCCACCATTGAATTTCCCCTGCACAACGCCTTGACTTTTTCCACCAGAACAGCAGACATATCAGCGTTCCACACCGAACTCAATCCCGAATCACTTCTGGAAATGGCAGACCAGAACCTTTACAGAGCAAAACAAAACGGCCGGAATCAGGTCTATTAAATCCCACACAGTGATACCATTAATTCCATAATTGCCTTGACGCCCATTTCCTACGGGCGTATATTCGCCGCTCGTGGAATATTTGAATGGAATGTTATCACTCGATGAGAACACAAGCCTGACCCCGTTATCTAAAACCCGGCCAGTTAAAAGCTTGAATATCGGGCATCATATTCAAAAAAAGGCAGGAAAAGATAATGGTTCTTTTTACAGCGGCCATGATGGTTCTATTTTCAGGAGTGCTTATTTTGCCGTTCACCGGCAGGGCCAATGTCGCCAATACCGCAGGCCCCGCATTTGCCGTTATCGGTGCCGGACTGACACTGGCAGCAGGCTTTGATGCCATCCGCACCGGGGGATTTGATCTCATATCACCCTGGAACTATCAGCTGGGCGCGGTACATTTAAAAATGGACCCCCTGTCCGGGTACTTTGCCATGGTCATCGCCATCGTCTGTGGACTTGCAGCCCTTTATGGCAGAGACTACCTCAAACCCTATGCCGGGAAAAAACACCTGGGAATTTCCTGGTCCATGTTTCTCTTGCTGTCCGCCAGCATGATGCTGGTCATCACCGCATGGAACGGGGTACTGTTTCTGGTGGCGTGGGAGATCATGTCCATCTCTTCTTTCTTTCTGGTAATCTTTGAATCCCATCGCCCCGGAGTACTGTCCGCCGGATGGACCTATCTTGTGGCCACCCATCTGGGAACCGCCTTTTTGATGGTGATGTTCATGGTGCTGGGAGAAAACCACTGCTATGACTTCAATGTCATTCATATATCCGGACCAATGCCCACGGTTATCTTTATCCTGGCCGTCATCGGATTCGGCACCAAAGCAGGTTTTCTACCCTTTCATGTCTGGCTGCCCGAAGCCCACCCGGCAGCACCCTCCCATGTATCCGCCGTGATGAGTGCCGCCATGATCAAGACCGGCATTTACGGTATCCTTCGCATGTCCATCCTAATGGGTCCCTTTCAGGCCTCCTGGGGATGGACCTTGATCATCACAGGTGCGCTCACCGGCATCTTCGGTGTACTGAGCGCCTTGTCCCAGCAGGATTTAAAACGGCTTCTGGCCTACTCCAGTGTGGAAAATATGGGCATCATCACCATTGGTCTGGGCCTGGGATTTCTGGGGTTTGCCACACACCATCCAATTATTGGACTTCTGGGCATCGCCGGGGGAATGCTGCATATAATGAACCATGCCCTGTTCAAAAGTCTGCTGTTTTTTGGTGCTGGTTCCGTGCGACATGCCACCCACACCCTTGACATGGAAAAAATGGGGGGCCTCATGAGAGGAATGCCCATAACGGGCAGCACCTTTGTGATTGCCGCTGGTGCCATCTGTGCCCTGCCCCCCTTAAACGGATTTATCAGTGAATTTTTGATTTATTTCGGCTCTTTTTCCTCCCTTTACGGCAGCAAGGGCACCTTCAGCGTCCTGGCTGCAGTAACCGTAATTATTGCCCTGGCCCTCATTGGCGGACTGGCACTTGCCTGTTTCACCAAAGCCGCCGGCATTGTTTTCTCCGGCAATCCCCGGACCCTGGAGGCCGAACAGGCAAAAGAATCCGGTGCATTCATGACAACAGCCATGGTGATACTGGCCGCCCTTTGCGGATGCATCGGTGCTTTCAGTCCCCAGGTCATTCATTTCCTGGGACCGGTGTTTGACACCATCGTTGCCGGCCACCCCTTGGAGGAGGCAAGCCTTGCCCCGGCCATTGTCTGCCTTACCATGATCAGCCGGGTGGGGGTGGGTCTTATCTTGCTGGTCTTTGTGCTGGGCTTTTTAAAACGCAACTGGATGCGGGATAAAATTGTGGAAAAAAAAAGCACCTGGGGCTGCGGATATGTGGCCGCCAGTCCAAGAATTCAGTACACTGCCTCATCCTTTGCCGATCCCATCGTATCGATGTTTGAGACAACACTTCATCCGGAAAAAGATCTCAAGACGGACCAAAGCCTCTTTCCCAGGGCCTTTTCTTATAAGTCCCGGACAAAGGATATTTTCATGTACCATGTATACCGTCCACTGTTTTCCATTGTTGAAACCGTGGCATTGAACCTGCACTGGCTGCAGCGGGGATACAACCAGCTTTATGTCCTCTACATTGTTGTAACACTTCTGGCATTATTGTTCTGGATGCTGTGGATTTAAAAAAGGGGATATGATGAAGTTCACCATTTTTTTTCACGTGATTGCTGCATTTATTTTATCGCCCATACTTCCGGGTATAATTAATAAGGTCAAAGCCTTTTTTGCCGGAAGAAAGGGAAAACCCGTTCTGCAGATGTATTATGATCTTGTAAAACTTGTGCAGAAGGGAACCGTGTACAGCCGGACCACCACATGGATATTTCAGGCATCTCCCCTTGTCACTGCCGCCGTTGGCATCATCGGGGTAATGCTGGTCCCTTTGGGAAACACACCGGGAATGCTGGCCTTTTCCGGGGACTATATTCTTCTGGTGTATCTGTTCGGTGTTTCCAGATTTTTTACGGTGCTTGCGGCCCTGGACACGGGTTCACCCTTTGAGGGCATGGGGGCCAGCCGGGAAGTTCAATTTTCATTGCTGGCAGAACCTGCCCTGCTCCTGGGACTTTGCGCATTGAGCGCTCTCAGCGGTGAAACATCCATGAACACCATGTTCACCTCCCTCCAGGCCGGAACCCGGCCGGTGCTGGCCTGTGCCATCTTTATTGTTCTTCTGGCTGAAAATGCAAGGATACCCTTTGATGATCCCACCACCCATCTGGAGTTGACCATGGTCCATGAGGTGATGATTTTAGACCACAGCGGACCAGACCTCGCCCTCATCGAATATGGATCTGCCCTGAAATTATGGACCTATGCCTCACTTACCGCCAGCCTGATTGTCCCCCAGGAAATTGTCAATGCCTGGGGTGGCATGGGGGCCGGTTTTCTGGCACTGACAGGCGTGACAGTGATGGTAGGCCTCATTGAATCCATCATGGCCCGTCTGAAACTGATTCGGATTCCCCAGCTTCTGGTGGGCGCCACAATCCTGTCCCTCATCAGCTTGATTCTGATTATAAGGTAAAAAAATGAACACCATCTTTAATTTTCTGGTAATTCTGCTGATCCTGCTCAATTTTCGACTCATCAGCTCAAGCCGCTTGACACCCTGCATTCATATTCTGATCATCCAGGCGATTATACTTTCAGGGGTGGCATGGATGACCCATCATGGCCACATGTCTTTACATCTTTATTTCATGCTGGCGGTGAATGTACTTTTAAAGGCCGTGGTGCTGCCCTGGATGCTCACCCGGGTTGTTCAAAAAAATATCGTCGCAAGGGAACTTGATCCTTTTGTGGGATATACCCCCTCTCTGATCATCGGGGCGGTATTGCTGGGTGTAAGTGTACTGATTTCCCGGCCCCTTTCCCTTTCCCACACCCTAGTGGAGGATCTTTTCCTGCCGGTATCCCTGTTCACCCTGCTTTCCGGGCTGTTCATGATCATTGCACGTAAAAAAGCCATTACCCAGGTGCTTGGCTATATGGTAATGGAAAATGGAATTTACACCTTTGGTGTGGCCATGGCCATCCATGAACCGTTCATCGTGGAATTGAGTGTACTGCTGGATGTGTTTGTGGCAGTTCTGATCATGGGGGTTGCCATCTTTCACATCAGCCGGGAATTTAATCACATTGATACAGACCGACTGAGTCTTCTGAGGGATCTGTGATGATCTGGGCACTTCTAATCCTTCCGGCAAGTCTTGGCCTGTTTTGTCTTTTATCCCGCAGCAGCAGTCTGTGCCGCTATCTTCTTGTAATCAGCGCCTTTTATCATTCCGCAATGGTGGTTTTTCTGGCCTTTCACCGGGAGCTGGTACCGTCCTCAAAATGGATGGGGCTTGACGATGCAGGTTTTCTGTTTCTGTGTATTACCAGCCTGCTGTTTTCCGGAGCTGCCATTTACACCTTCGGATACCTGAAGGCAGAAGGGGACAGCCCCATAAAGGACATGGAGGAGCACTTTTTCTTTAAAAACAGCCACAATGCAGTGTTTGTGGGCTGCATGCTCTTTTTCCTTGCCACCATGACACTTGTGACAGTTAGCCAGCACCTGGGGCTGATGTGGGTGGCCATAGAAGCCACTACCCTGTCAAGTGCCCCTCTGATCTATTACCACCGCCACCACAGAAGCCTTGAAGCCGTGTGGAAATATATTCTGATCTGTTCTGTGGGTATCGCCCTTGCCATGCTGGGTAATTTCTTTATTGTTGTGGCCGGCACGAATATAGATGGCGCTGGCCCCCTCATGGCCCTGGACGATTTATTACGCCATGCCCCGGAGCTAAATCCTGCCTGGATGAAGGCGGCTTTTGTTCTGTGTCTTGTGGGATATGGCACCAAAATGGGGCTGGCCCCCATGCACAACTGGCTGCCAGATGCCCACAGTGAAGCACCCTCTTCCATATCGGCCCTGTTATCCGGAGCCCTTTTAAACTGTGCCTTCCTGGTACTTTTAAGAATTCATACGGTGATGATCGCCGCGGGCCTCGGAGACACCAGTCGTATGCTCTTTGTTCTTCTGGGCCTTGTCTCCCTTGCCTTTGCCGCTGTATTCATCATCGGACAGAAAGATTTCAAGCGCATGCTGGCCTACTCCAGTGTGGAGCACATGGGCATCATTGCCCTTGGTCTTGGCATTGGTGGAATGGGCATCACCGGCGGTCTGTTCCATGCCGTCAACCACTCCCTTATAAAGGGTATGCTCTTCATGACGGCTGGCAATATCATGGCCGCCCATCATACAAAAACCATAGCCGATGTAAAGGGCCTTATCTACACACGTCCCCTGACTGCCATGCTGTGGCTTGCCGGTGGGCTGGCCATTGTGGGCATGCCCCCCTTCGGGACTTTTTTAAGTGAGTTGACCATCCTTGGTGCCATGGTTGACAGCGGACATTTTTTTGTGGCAGGTGCTTACCTGCTGTCCCTGGGAATTATCTTTGCAGCCTTCACCGCCAAGGTGATGCCCATGATATTTTCTCCGCCACTGAACCCACAGCAGGTGTCACCTGGAAAAAAAGAAAACAGCCCGCAGGCTGAAAAAGAACCACTGTGGTCCATCGCCCCCCTTGCCCTTTTCGGTCTCCTGTCTTTTGTGCTGGGCATCTATATGCCGCCGTGGCTGTCAGGACTTCTGGACGAAATCTCCCACTCCCTTGGAGGACAATAATAATGACTGAAAAAAAAAACGGGGTATGTCTGTCCGGGGACACCATGGGCTTAAGCGATGTGCCCGAGCTTGACATAAAGGAGTTTCACTCCCGGATTCTGGACCGGGTAAAAGCCGGGGGACGCATCAGTTCCCATTGTGGTATTTCATGCAGTGATGGAAAAACAACGCTGCAGGTGGTTCTGACCAACGATGACACCGGCACCCTGGAAACCTTCACCACCCGGGTGGAAAAGGCCTGTGAAAGCCTCGTTGCAGCCTGTCCCCAGGCCCATCTGTTTGAACGTGAAGTTCATGAACAATGGGGAATTATCCCCACGGGCCACCCCTGGCTCAAACCGGTGCGGTTCCCCCTGGACAAAACAAAATCCATGGACAATCAGACAGTGGCAGGAATGATGGACTTTTTTACCATGGAGGGAAAACAGGTCCATGAAGTGGCCGTGGGTCCAGTGCATGCCGGCATCATAGAACCCGGGCATTTCAGATTTCAATGCCATGGGGAAAAAGTACATCACCTGGAGATCAGCCTGGGATACCAGCACCGGGGGGTTGAACAGGCCCTTAAAGGTGGTCCGGACCTGCGTACAATTCATTATTTTGAAACCATTGCCGGAGATACTACCATCGGTCATACCACCGCAGGCTGCACGGTTATTGAAGCATTGGCAGATATTGATGTGCCACCAAGGGGGCAGATGATCCGGGGCATTGCAGCAGAGCTGGAACGCATGGCCAACCATATAGGAGATCTCGGTGCCATTGCAGGGGATGTGGGCTTTCTGCCCACCATGAGTTATTGCGGTCGTATCCGGGGAGATGTGCTGAATCTCACGGCCCTGATCTGCGGCAATCGATTTGGCCGGGGGCTTGTTATTCCCGGGGGAACTTTCTGGAATATCACCATGGATCTGATCCCGGTGATGCAAAAACGCCTGAATGAAATAGAAAAGGATGCCACCGGGGCCATGGATCTGATGTTTAACACCCCGTCGGTGCTTGCCCGCCTTGAATACACAGGCAAGGTTGATGAAGAAACCGCCCGCACCATGGGACTTGTGGGAGTGGCTGCCCGGGCATCGGGTCTCTCCCGGGACATACGCACAAGCCACCCTTACGGTATCTATCACACCTGGCCGGTTCCCATCATGGTGGAAACCGGTGGAGACTGTTTTGCAAGGGCTTATGTCCGATGGCGGGAGGTTCAGGAGAGCATGGCTCTGGTCCGCATCCTGCTGGAATCCCTTCCCCCTGGACCCGTTACCACATCCTGGAATGGAAAGCTTTGCCCTGGAAAAACCGCCACAGTTCTCACCGAAAGCTGGCGGGGCGAAATCTGTCATACCGCAGCCACGGACGACCAGGGGAAATTCTCATTTTACAAGGTTGTGGACCCGTCCTTCCATAACTGGTTTGGAGTCTCCATGGCCCTTCGCAATCAGGAGATCAGTGATTTTCCCCTGTGCAACAAGAGCTTTAACCTCTCCTACTGTGGTCATGACCTGTAATTTCATGATCAAAGCCATCAAGTCCAGGCAACAAAAGGAAGCAACATCACATGTTAAAGATAATCAAAACCAGGCTCCAACAAAAATACCGCACCATGTCCTGGCCCCAGGGTCCGGCACCTGAACTTTCGGCACGATTTGCAGGCCTGCCCGTGATCCGGGGAAACTGTGCAACCGACTGTGAGGCCTGCAGCACCGTGTGTCCCACAGGGGCCATCCTCATGCCGGGCAGAAACGATCAGCCCCATAAGGCTCCGGCACTTGACCTGGGGAAATGCCTGTTCTGCCGAAAATGTGAAAGGGTCTGTCCCAAAGGGGTCATCACCTTTTCAAGGGAACATCAGATGGCGGCTGTGGAACGCAATGACTTGATTATTAAAGAAAACATGTCACATGTCAATCCTGTCCAGATGAAAGAAGCACACCGGATGTTCAAGCGCTCTTTCAAGCTGCGCCAGGTCTGTGCCGGTGGATGCAACGCCTGTGAGGCAGATACCAATGTACTCACCACCATCGGCTGGGATCTGGCCCGGTTCGGCATTGATTTTGTGGCATCCCCCCGGCATGCGGACGGCATTCTGGTAACAGGCCCGGTGACCCGGAACATGAAACAGGCCCTGGAAAAAACATATGCGGCCGTGCCCCATCCCAAAGTGGTCATTGCCACCGGTGCCTGTGCCATTTCCGGCGGCCCTTATATGGATCACCGGGAGCAGCACAATGGAGTTGATGATATCCTGCCGGTGGATCTTTATATTCCCGGTTGCCCGCCCCACCCCATGACCATCCTGGATGCCCTGCTTTCCTTCACAGGCCAGCTCAGCCATCAATCAAAAATATCTGAAGATCCATGACATTGGTCCGGGTGGGACCGGTGATCAAAAGATCGCCGAGTTTTTCAAAAAAGGCATGGGAATTATTGTGGGCAAGGTACTTTTCCATTGATAAGCCATGGGCCTTTGCACGGGCAGAAGTGGTGCCGTCGGCAAAGGCACCGGCCGCATCCGTGGGACCATCGCTGCCATCGGTACCGGCTGATAAAAGCAGGGTATGGGGTATTCCTGCCAGTTCAATGCCTGCGGCCAGTGCCAACTCCATATTGCGCCCTCCCTTCCCCTCCCCTTTCAGGGTCACGGTGGTTTCACCACCGGAAAGCACACAGGCCGGTTTCTTAACAGGCCTGTCTGCCCATTGCACTTCCCTTGCAACGGCACACAGCACCTTTGCCACCTCTCCGGCTTCTCCCTGGACGCTGGAAGAGAGTACAACAGGGGTATAACCAAAATCTATGGCTGCTTTTTCCGCGGCACTCAAGGCATCGGAAAGACTGCCGACAATGTGATTATCCACCGCATCAAACAGATCATCCCCGGGCTTCGGGGTCTCCCGGATCTGTCCTTTTTCCCCCGCTTGAATATGCATTGCAACGGTTTCAGGCACCTTGTCCCAAAGGTCGTAACCCTCAAGGATTTTCCTGCAATCCTCAAAGGTACCGCTGTCCGGGGCGGTGATGCCCGAGGCAATGATATCCAGATCATCACCGATGACATCGGACAGGATCAATGAAACCACACGGGCACCATTGGTGTGTCGGCACAATTGCCCACCTTTTATGCGTGAAAGATGTTTGCGGATGGTATTGATTTCGTGAATGGTTGCTCCGCACCCCAGCAGAAGCCGGGTGGTATGGTGTTTATCCGTAAGGGTGATACCCTCTGCTGGTGCCGGGGTGAGGGCTGAGCCTCCACCGGAGATCATGCAGATAATCAGATCATCGGGACCGGCCTTGGCAACCATGGACAAAAGCGCATGGGTGGCCCTGACGCCATTTTCATCGGGTAACGGGTGACCGGCCTCCATCAACAGACATTTACGAAGCGTTACACCGTGACCATACTTGGTAATCACCAGACCATCGTGGACACAATCCCCAAGTATGATTTCAGCTTCCCCGACCATTGCAGCGGAGGCTTTTCCAGCCCCCACCAGGTAAATATGCCTTATGGTATTCAAATCAATGGGGGTTCCCCCGATGCTCACATGATTATTGACCCTGGTAAGAATGCGTCTAACGCAGGTTTCAGGAGCCACCGCCGAAATGGCTGCCTGAAAAATGGCCGTTGCCGTTTTTTTCATTGCCTGAAGATTGTCTGGGTCCTGCATTGTCATCATCTCCTCCCATTCTTTCACGACTGTTTTAATAACATACATGGCAGTGTAACCATCTGCCACAACAAAACTTGAAACGCCAGTCATTGCAGAGCCTCTTAGGCGGAGTTTCTCATAACAGCCATGTCCTGTCGGACACAACAAATATAGGGTCGTAGACGCGGAGCCAAATGGTATTATACCGCCGCCCCCCCCGACGGGCAATGGGCCCGGACCGGAACTATAGACAGTTCAATTGTCCGGTTCCTATTGCCCATCGGGAACTCGGTTCATATGAGATATCTTCAAGTATATTGTAAATATTCAATCTGCCAGAAAAACTCAAATGAAAGGCATTGTTATTTTTTTCAATAAAAACGGATCTCCCTCCACACCTCAACATACATAACACATTGATATAAATATATAAAAAAACATCCTCAATCAAAAACAAAGCCGATGCCCCCTCTCTTGTCCAAAAAATGGCATGGCAAATGCATAACTACATTGGCAATTCAAGTTGAAACGTAAGATTTTAAAAAAACCACTGGGAGTAAATACATGGCACTGAACAATTTTATCCAGATAATGGGAGACAATACCCTTACCACCATTCACGACGCAACCATGGAAGTGCTGGCGGATACCGGTGTTGAATTTCAAAACCAGGAGGCACTGAAGCTGTTCAAAGCCCATGGAGCGGTTGTGGATGGAAATCGAGTAAAATTCTCCTCAAAGCTTGTGGAAAGATCCATTGAAACAGCTCCGGCCGCTTTCACACTCTGGGCTCGGGATGAAAAACGATCCATCCTCGTGGGAGAGGGGCAACCCCGCACCCACGTGGAACCCAGTAATGGCACCATCCACGCCCAGAGCCTGAAAAAGGGCAGAACCCTTGCCGTTATGGACGACCTGATCAATTTTTTAAAACTGGCCCAGGCAAGTGAAATCTGCACCATCAACGGGGGTATCCCGGTGGAACCCAGTGATTTAAAGGGGACAGACAGCTATCTGGATATCTTCTTTACAACCCTGAAGCACACGGACAAACCCATCAGAAGCAATGTGGGCACCCGGCAGCAGATCGAAAACATGTTTGAGATGTTTGAAATTGCAAAGGGAGAAAAGGGTTACCTGAAAGATCATCCATCCATATATGCCAGCATCAACCCCTTAAGTCCCCTGGCCTATGATACCATACCCACGGAAACCATCATGACCTATGCCCGCCACGGCCAACCGGTGACAGTACTTTCCTGTGCCCTTGCAGGCATATCTGCCCCCATGAGCCTCATGGGAACTGCCGTGATGCAGAACGCCGAGATCCTTTCAGGTCTGGTGCTGACCCAACTGGTGAATCCCGGAGTTCCGTTTATCTATGCCCCGGCCTCTTCGGTGCCCAACATGCAAACCGGTCAGTATGTCACAGGTTCCCCGGAGTCCAACGTGATAAACATGGGCAACATCCAGCTGGCAAGGCAGATGTATCATCTTCCCACCCGCACCATGGCAGGGCTCACCGATACCAAAGCCATTGATGCCCAGGCCGGTTTTGAAACCATGCAGAACCTTTTTCAGTGCATGATGGGAGGGGCAAGCATCATTAATGAGTGCCTGGGGGTGATGGATTCCATTATGACCAACTCCTATGAAAAATTTATTCTGGATGAAGAGATGATCGCCAGAATCTTAAGATTTATGGAGGGAATGACCGGTCCCAACCAGGACACCTCCGTGGATGTGATCAAGGAGGTGGGACCCAGGGGCAGTTTTCTCTCCCACATGAGCACCATGAAAATATGCCGCAATGCCTGGCGGCCCACGGTGTCATCCTGGGATAATTTTGACCGCTGGCAGGGCAACGGCTCAAAGGATGTAACAAGGGCTGCCGCAGAAAAATATAAAGAAATCCTGGCCAGCGCTCCGGAATCCACCCTGGATGCCCAGGCAGAAAAGGAACTTACCGCCTTTGTGCAACGCAGTCGTTCAGTATAAGCGGCATGGCAGTTTATATGAAAAAGAAGGTGCTGGGTTTTGGGTACTGGGTGTTAACCGCAACTATTTTTTCATTATTCGTTGTGGCAGGTGCTTACTGCCATGTGGGTTATATAAATTTTAAAGACACACTGTATAAAATTGCCAGTCGTTAACAACGCTGGCATGGCCTTAAACTTTAATCAAAGAGGTAATAAAATGGTTACACGAAATCTATACGCCGACTTTGCATCGTCGGGCGGTTTTGGTTTCAATGTATTTACCGAAAGTGAACTTGAAAAAGTTCACCTCGCCACCCTTGAAGTGATGAGTAAAACCGGGCTTTATGTAGGAAGTGATGAAGCACTGGATATTCTTGAAGGGGGCGGTGCCAAGATTGACCGCAAAAAGAAAATTGTAAAATTTCCTGCCTACCTGGTGGAAGACTGCATCCGTTCAGCCCCACCCCAGATCGTTCAATATGGGCGGGAATCCAAGCATGATATCGTGCTTGAGGGCAAACGCACCCACTTTTGTACCTTTGGCCAGGGGGTTTCCGTCATGGACACCGATGGCACGGTGCGACCGTCCATGAAGGAGGATGTTGCCAAGGCGGCCCTTCTCACCGATGCCATGGAAGAGGTGGATGTGTGCGAACGCTCTTTAACCGCTGGAGATGCCCCGGACAATGTAGCCCCCATCCACGAGGCCGAAGTGGTATTTCCCAGTACCACAAAGCATACCATCTATGGTCCTGGCAATGGCTGGCGTGCTGGCAAGATCATCAAGATGGCCCAGGCCATTGTGGGCGGAGAAGAGGAACTGCGGGAACATCCCATCCTCACCATCAACTGCTCTCCCACAAGTCCCCTGACTCTGGATGTCAATTGCTGCACCGGTGTCATGACATGCGCAAGGGCAGGGGTTCCCTGTAACCTGATTTCCATGGTCATGGCCGGGGCCACCGGTCCCATCACCCTGGCAGGTTCTCTTGTGACTCACAACTGTGAAATCCTGGGTGCCATTGTGCTGCATCAGCTCACCTGCAAGGGCGCACCGGTAATTTACGGCTGCTCTTCTCTGGCATTTGATCTGAAGCTGACCACCACACCCGTTGGCTCCCCCGAATGCGCACTCCTCAACGCCGCCGCGCCCGCCCTTGCCCAGAAATACAAACTGCCGAGCTTTGCCGCCGGTGGTTAGGCTGACTCTAAATTACCCGATGCCCAGGCAGGTCATGAAAAAACCCTGACTGCCATGGCAGCCAATAATGCGGGTGCCAACCTGATGTACGGTGCTGGAATGCTGGATTCCGGCCTGATCTTCAGTTACGCCCAGCTGGTCATTGATAATGATATCTTCAAGATGGTCCGAAAAGTGATGCAGGGCATCACCATTGACGACGAAAATCTGGCAGTGGATATTATCAAGGCTGTGGGACCCGGTGGTGATTTTCTCATGCAGCCCCACACCATCAAGTACATGCGTACATTGGGCTCCAAGCCCAATATTATTGAGCGAGGCAACTACGATCGATGGCAAACCAAGGGCGGAAAGGACATGGCTGAACGGGCTGCGGAAAAAGCCGCCCATCTGCTGGCAACCCATAAGCCCACACCATTGAGTGCCGAAGCAACATCTGCCCTTCGATCCATTGTGGAAGAGGCCGATGCTGAAAATGCAGAAATGAACAAAAAGAAGTAAATAAATTAGCGTAACTTAAATGCCGCAGGAAATGGCCACGAACCTGGCAGGGACCAGGACAACGCCATCCCAAAGACATGAAGATACGCTGATTAAGATATATAGTGTTATCCAGCAGTGGTCTCCTTTTGATCTTCCAAAAGGAGACCACACCCTCCCTCATGGCGTCTTTATCTGCCACCTCATACATGAATTATCACTTTGATTGCCCAGAAAACAACCTGAATGTCACCTGCAACATATAAGACTCTTCCTGGTAAAACTCATTGAACACATGGCAAAATTTACCAAGGCAAAGCTCTATCACAAAGTTGTGGGGCAAGATGATCTGCGGGAAATTGGCATTATGCTGCCATGAAAGCCCCTTTCTGCAATTCACAATTTTTCAACTATCTAATATTTTTTTAACGATAGCCATTTCATTTCCAATGCAGAAACAACACAAACCGCGTTTTCACTCATTTTATAACTCCGTCCAATAATCAAATAACCACCTGATATAATCCCTATATACAACACCAATACTAAAGACTTCCTCATAATTTTATAAAAACAATACCTCTCCGGTATGCTCCCTGCAATCAACAGGTAAGGATTTAATGAACTGGAATTTTGCCCTGATAACTGAAGTAATCTTTGGTTCTAAAGGTGGCATCATTCTCATTTATTATAACGTAATATAAAGGAGCGTACCATGAGCAAGACCTCTCAAACTGGAAAAATTGAAATAGAACCTGTTCTATTTTTTTCAGCACTTGGCATCACCCTTTTAACCTGTATCCCCATTGTCATGTTCCAGGAACAGGCCCTGAACGTACTTGTTAATATTCGAAAATTTTTCACAGGACCCCTGGGCTGGATGTTTCTGCTTTTTGGGGTGGGTGCAGTGGTCTTTATGCTGTGGCTGATCTTTGGGAAATATAAAGATGTAAGACTGGGGGGACCTGACGAAAAACCTGAATTTTCCACCCTGAGCTGGATCGCCATGCTTTTTTGCTGCGGCATTGGTACCGGATTGATTTACTGGGCCTTTATTGAACCGACCTACTACCTGCAGACCCCGCCCTTTGGTCTTGAACCGGGGAGCACCGAGGCAAGGGAGTGGGCTGCTGCCTACGGTATCTACCACTGGGGGTACGTGCCCTGGGCCATTAGTTGCATTTTTGGCATTCCCATTGCCTACTCCTATTACAATCGAAAAACCGATCGATTAAGTATAGGGGCCGCATTTGAGGGACACCTTGGCAAACATGTATGGTTTGCCACGGTGGTGGATCTTCTGGTAATGTTTGCCATCCTGGGTAATGTGGTCACCGTGCTTGGCCTTGGTACCCCCATGCTGTCTGCCACCATTGCAAAATTCATTGGTAGTGAACCCAGCCTGGGACTGGATGTTACTGTGGTGGGCATCTGGACGGTGATGTTCTGCGCCAGCTGTTATTTCGGGCTGAACAAGGGAATCAAAATTTTAAGTAACGTCAATCTTATGCTGGCCTTTGTGGCCATGACTTTTGTGCTCTTCGCCGGTCCCACCAGCTTTATTCTCAACACCTTTACCAACAGCCTTGGTCTGATTTTCCAGAACACCATCCGCATGGCCCTGAACACAGACCCCATTGGCGGCGGTGGCTGGCCCCAGGGCTGGACCATCTTCTTCTGGGCATGGTGGCTGGGTTCCGCTCCCTTTGTTGGCGTATTTCTGGCAAAGATTTCCAAGGGTCGAACCTTAAGGGAACTTGCCATTGCTCCCCTGGTTTGGGGACCCCTTGGATGTGCGCTTTTCTTTGGGGTTTTTGGTGGATATGGCCTGCATGTGGAACTGTTCGGAGCTGAAACCATGACCACATTGATGGCAGCTGGTGGCCCTGCCAAAACCATTGCCTCCCTCATTGCTGCCCTGCCTGCCGGTCATATCATGCTTCCCCTTTTTATTGTGCTCATGTTCATCTTCTGTGCCACTACCCTGGATTCTGCATCCTATGTACTGGCCACAGTGAGCACAAAAAAATTACCCATGGGCCAGGAACCGGCAAGGTGGAATCGTATGTTCTGGTCTGTAGTCAACGGGGGTGCCGCCATCAGTCTGATGTTTGTTGGAGGTCTGAAACCACTGCAGGCCGTTGCAGTATTAACGTCATTTCCCTTAATGTTTGTCATGCTGGGAGCGGGATACTTCTTTTTAAAAGATTTAAAACTGCTTGATATCAAAGGCGATATAAATGAGAAATATCAACCTGTTGCAGCAAATAATATAACAAAAATAGAACGTGTGCACCTTAAAGATGCCGTGTAATTTTCAAAAAAAAAGATCCGTTTAAATTCAAAAAAGCCCCCTGCATCCTGGCAAGGGGCTTTTTTCTTTTGAATAATGCCAAAGCTGATGAACGGCCCACATGGATAACTGCTCCAAATCATTATTAAGTGTGCTGCGGTCAACGCCATATCAATCAAGCATATCGTCACCCATGAGTTTTCTCACCCGATAGCGAAAAGTATGATGTTTAATGTTAAGAAGCTTTGCAGCCCTTGTCTCATTGCCCTTGGTCATTTTCAGGGCCTGGGTGTAATAATGTATCTCCATGGCGGCCCGAACCTCTTCCAGATCAATGCCGGTGGGTGGCAGCGGTGCAAAGCCAGTGGACGGCATTTGCGGCATCACCCTCCCCCGTTGCACCTCATCAAGGCCAAGGGCCTTTGCAGAGAGCACATCTCCCGTGGCCGTTAATACGGCCCGCTCCATCATATTTTTCAATTCCCTGACATTGCCGCTCCAGCTGTAAAGCTTTAACAGCTCTGCTGCACTCTCGGAGATATCCTTTATCTTTTTTCCAAATTTTTCGTTAAAAACATGGAGAAAATACCGGGCCAGCAGCACCACATCATCCTGGCGTTCCCCCAGGGAGGGGACATGAATTTTGATGACACCCAGACGAAAATAAAGATCCTTTCGAAAGGTTTCCTCGCTGACCATCTGCTCCAGATCCTTGTTTGTGGCAGAGATAATCCTTGTAACCACCCGCTGGCTTTTAACCCCCCCCACCTTGAAAAACTCACCATCTTCCAGAAACCGCAAAAGTTTAGCCTGGGCATCAAGGCGCAGGTCACCCACCTCATCCAAAAACAAGGTACCGTTTTCTGCACTCTCAATAAGCCCTTGTTTTCCCGTGGCAATGGCTCCACTGAAGGCTCCTTTTTCATAACCGAACAGCTCACTCTCCAAAAGATCTTTGGGAATGGCCGCACAGTTCACCGTCACAAAAGGACCTTTAAAGTTGGGACTTCGGTGATGAATGGTGCTGGCAATGAGCTCCTTTCCTGTCCCCGTCTCTCCCTGAATCAACACGGGGGTATCCGGACTCTTTGAAATAACGGCAAGGTACTCCATGAGATCATGGATAACATTACTTTCTCCTATGAAGCAGGGAAGTTCCTCCCGGATCTGTTTTTCCTGGAGAAGGCGCACCTCCTTTCTCAGACGAATGGTTTCAAGTGCATTGGCAATGGTCACCTCAAGGCCTTCCATGTGGATGGGTTTAACCACATAATCATGCGCCCCCTGTTTCATGCACTGGATCACGGAATCCACCCCTTCAAAGGCGGTGATCATGATGATCAGAATCTGTTCAAACTTTGCCTTGAATTTACCCAGCGCATCAATACCACTCATGCCCGGCAGATTGATGTCCAGCAGCATGAGATCAGGTGAACCGTTTGCAACCGCATGCTCAAGGGCCTCTTCTGCTGTGGCAAAGGTGAAAACCTGATACTCATCTTCAAGATCCAGGGCGATGCCTTCCCGAATGGATTTTTCATCATCAACAATGAATATGGAATAATCAAGCATATATGTATCTCCTGAAAATATGGAATGTCCTCTGTTTAAAAACAAAATTCAAATAACGGGCAAGGCAATGGTAAATTTTGCCCCACCCAGATGGCTTTTATTAATTGTCATGGTTCCCCGGTGGTCACTTACGATGCGTTGACACAGGCTAAGGCCTATACCGGTACTGTAGGATTTTGTGGTGAAAAAGGGTTCCAGCACTTTTTTCCTCAACTCCCGGGCAATCCCCGGACCGGAGTCATCCACCGTCACCATGACCCAATCGCCTTCCACAAAGGAGGTAACTTCAATTCTCCTTTTATCCTGATGAATGGACATGGCATCGGCGGCATTGCTGATAAGGTTTAATATCAATTCCTCAATCAGCTGGGGTTCGGCAAGGCAGCAGGGAAGATTCTTGGAAAGTTTCTTTTCAACCAGAATTTTTTTATGGGCAAGGGTAACCCTTGAAAGATGAATGGCATCCTGAATGGGAGTATTCAGATCAATGGGGGCAAAATGGGGTTCTGTGGGTTTTGAAAAATCCATAACCCGCTTGATCACCCGTTCAATTTTCCTGGATGCTGACTGAATCTCATCCATGGTGGCATATATTTTATCGGCATTATCTCCCTTTTCAAACATTTTTTTCAGTGCCCTTAAATATATGTTTATACCTGACAGAGGATTTCTGATTTCATGGGCAATGCCAGCCGCCACATGGCCCAGGGAAACCATTTTTTCCTGAACCATGAGCAGACGTTCCAGCTCCCTTGCCCGGGTCATGTCAAGGGTGGTCAAAAGCCGGGCAGGTTGTCCCTGATATTTAATGGGGCTTAATTTGCAGTTAAGCCATTTCAGCCCCCCGTGCGTTCCAGACTCCTCCGAGGTGTAATATCTGAAATTAAATTCAGTCAAATTGGAATTTTCCTGGCTGATTTCCCGATGAAATTGCCGCACCACCGGCAGATCTTCTTCATGGATCAATTCAAATCCCGCTGAATAGAGCGGCTTGAAATAATCCATGATATCAATCTGTCGTGGATTATTGTAAATGGGAATTCCATTTTTAATGATGGAGATACCGTTGGGGGAATGTTCCACCAGATCTCGGAACTGTTTTTCACTGTTCTGCAGGGCTTTTGTCCGTTGCTGCACCTCTTTTTTAAGAGTATTATTCCACATCAATATGGTACCGGTAATAATGGATACGGCCAGACTGATGCCCATAATGACCGCCCAGAATACAACACTTTCATAAAAACGGTAGGGTTCAAGGTGAATCCATTTCTGATCTATGGCCTTTTTCTCACTGGCACTCAAACTCATGAGGGTTTTAGTTAAAATCGTATCCAATATGGGCCATCTGGGATTAGTTCCAATGCTCAGCTCCAGTACAAAATCAGTATCTCCGGCCAGGCGCAGATTGGTCAGTTTTTCCTGCTCAATGACATAAAGGGCATTGGGAATTTCCATGATCATGGCATCCAGCTCTCCGAAAGAGACTTTTTGCATGCCCTCCCGCCCATTAATCACATCTATAAAATGCAACTCCGGATAGTGACTGCGCAGGTATTCTCCCACTGCATAGGCCTGGGGCACACCAATACGCATACCCTGCATCTCGTCCAGGGCCAGGGTTCCCTGGAACGTGGTGCGGACAATAATGGTGTTTTTTAAATTAATGTACGGGGGAGACCAGTTTAAAAATTTACGACGTTCCAGTGTGGCCTGGCCAGCACTGATCACATCCACAGTTCCCATACGGGCAAGGTCAAGGAGATCTTTCCAGGTATCATTACGAACAATTTTAAACTTAAATTCAAGTTTTTTCTCGATGAGATAAATGTAATCGGCCACAAGGCCGGTGTACCTTCCATTTTCATCAAAGAACTCCAAAGGCTCCCAGTCGGGGGACGGTGCCAGGGTAATTTTCCCGGAATTGGCTTTTAGCCACAGACGTTCTTCTGTAGTCAGATCCGGTCCATCTGAAAATAAAAAGTGCTGCCAGGGAACAAACAGCAACGCAAAGCACCCCATGACCATTATCAATACAAATATGGATACCATAAAATGTCTGGCTGTTATCATGTAAAAGCCTTTAAAAAAGTTAAAACCAATATTTTCATTTTCTGACAAGATGATTCTCTTCTCCTGACGCGTTACGACAACCAGGTTGCCATGGTTTAGCAGAAACATATAAAATCTAATGCAAAATGGATACCATTTAATTTTAAAGGACTTTTTACGAATTCCGGGGACACCAGAATTGAATTCCGGGGACACCATACTTAATTATTTATCAACAAGCCTATTCAACTTTACAATGCATAAAGTTGGATCTTGGATTAACGTTGCAATCACAAGGGTGACCAATGATTATTTTTAATATTTGTAAGTGCTTACTATTTCCCACCTAATTTCCATGAATAAAGGGGGTCACATCCTGTGAATTGGCATTGTTATGGATTTTCTTTACTTTCTTTATACCAACCTTCATTGCTATACAGTTTATCCATACATTCTTCACAAATTCCATGACTAAATTCTGCATTTGAATGATCTTGAATATATTTTTCTATTTGATTCCAATAGCCCTTATTATCACGTATTTTTTTGCATTTTGCACATATCGGTAACAATCCGGTTAATGTTTTAACCTCACTTAGAGCATCTTTAAGTTCTTGATTTATCTGAGTTAATTCAGCGGCTTGTTTCTCTATTTCTTGTTTCTGCCTATTAATTGTACCTACAACTTCCTTGAGACTGGTAAAAAATACAGTTGCTGAAACAAAAAACACAGCAGTTGTAATAATAAAAGTGATTGTTAGGAGAGCCCAGACTGTGGGCATCAAGATGTATTCCCTCGCATCTCCGGGAAAAGTTATGTGGCCATTCATCCACATGTAGGAGCAAATAGAAACAAGAGCACAATAAAAAATGGCGCTGATGATTCCAGCTCTTAATCCCAGAGCAATCCCTGCTATAAAAATGCAGGGAGCCGCAAAGTAAAATCCCGCTGAAATAAGGCCATACTGCAAAAAAGCAGTAAGGCTTAAGATCGTAAAAATCAATAGTAAAAATGAAACAAGCCATCGATCATTTATTCTTCTTCTGAACAGAAAAATAACCAAGATCATGTTAGTGTAAAATCTTTTCTGTAAATTCGAAATTCAGCATGGGGCAAGGATTTTAAAATCCTTGGGTTGAAAATGCTGGGTCGAAACTTAATGTTCCTTTTTTGTTCAACGACCAAATCAAACAGAAAGGATAAGCATGACCCAGCAGAATCAGAATACAGGAATTGAATCGATTTTGGAAATTATTAATGAATTTGGCATGGATGGATTGGAAGACGCCATATCTATCCTTATAAATGAGGCCATGAAGGCAGAAAGATCCTATGCCCTCAAAGCCCGGCCTTGGGAAAGGACAGAATCCCGTGCCGGTTATGCCAATGGTTTTAAAGATAGAAGTGTCGCCACTCGCCTTGGGAGCTTGAACCTGAAAGTGCCTCAGGTGAGAGGGGACGTAAATTTTTACCCTTCCGCTCTGGAGAAAGGGCTCCGGTCAGAAAGGGCACTGACAGTGTCTCTGGCTGAGATGTATGTTCAAGGGGTATCCACCCGTAAGGTATCTGCAATCTTAGAAAAAATGTGCGGCCTAAAAGTAAGCAGCACCCAGGTTAGCAATGCCGCAAAGCAATTGGATGAAGAGTTGGAGAAATGGAGGGCTCGGCCGCTTGGTAGCATTCCGTTTCTCCAATTGGATGCCAGGTATGAAAAGGTCCGGCAAGATGGAGTCGTTAGATCCTGTGCGGTCCTCATTGCCACAGGAATAATGGATGATGGCAAAAGAACCGTATTGGGAGTCAGCGTCTCGCTGAGTGAGGCCGAAGTGCATTGGCGTGAATTTTTATTGTCTTTGAAATCCAGGGGAATGCATGGTGTAAGATTGATAACCAGTGATGACCACACAGGATTAAAAGCAGCCTTGAATTCCGTATACCCGAGTATCCCCTGGCAACGGTGCCAAGTTCATCTGCAAAGAAATGCGACAGCATATGTCCCAAAGGTGGCCATGCGGGAAGAGGTGGCCAGAGATATCAGAACAATATTTAATGCACCTGATAAAGCAGAAGCAGAAAGGTTTTTGGAAATCGCAGTTGAAAAGTACAGCAAAACAGCCTCAAAATTATCAGGGTGGCTTGAGCAAAATATACCAGAAGGGCTTACAGTCTTTTCGCTGCCGGATAATCAAAGGAAACGGTTGAGATCCACGAATATGGTCGAACGTTTAAATCGGGAAATCAAGCGCAGGACCAGGGTTGCAAGCCTTTTCCCAAATGAAGCGTCACTATTGAGGTTAGTAACTGCCATTTTGGTGGAAACCAGTGAAGAATGGGAAACTGGTAAAAGGTACTTGTCGGTAACGAAATAGGCAAACACACATATCATGTTCCTTCCGGCCCCACCAAAAAACAAATGGAGTGGTGAGATCAGTCAAGAAAAAAATCGGAGGGACCCCGCAGGGGAAACCGATTTTTTTCTTGACTTATCTCACCACGGAATTACAAATTTTGGGGCCGGAGGGCAACAGGCAAACTTTTGAAATAAAAAAGGAACTGACTCAGACAGAATTTACAGAAAAAAACTTGCATTATCAAGATCATTATTGAAATGAAAAAATGACTTATATGGTTGAAGTTCAAAACAGTCTGGTAAAGGCGAAAGAAAGATAGTGGCAGCCCAATTATTGCCAGAATCAATAAAATAGTTGAAACACTTTCCAAAAAACGGCGACGAATCAAATTGAGTTGAGATGTTATATCAATTTGTTGGTTTGATGAATTATTTTGAGCATTCGTTAAAATAGGCAACATATTGAACTCCAAAGATTTTAGTAGTTTTTCAGCCATTAAAGATTTGTTTGGAGAATAGATACCTACTTACCCATTGACCAATATTCACAATAATCATTTTATTCTGAATAGAATTTTATTTGTGCCGATCACAGTAAGTTACAATCGATAAAAGATTATTGTGTTGGGCTGGATATCATTCATACTTTATTATTTAACTGTATGGTACACTTATTGTCCAAATCCACATCCCTGTTTTATATTAAAAAGGGCATATCAGGATTTGGGAATCATGTAAACCGACACCAAAAATCAACTTTATAATATATAAAATTGATTTACCGGGATACAATTTAATACATTATAGAATAGAAAGCTAATGCCCAATCTAAAAATCCCAAAAAAGCTGATTGAAGTAGCCCCACCTACCCCTTGAGGACATCAATGCCGCTGCCTCCCGGGAAAAATCCATCCGGAAAAGCTTCCGGCCTTTCACGACCCCTTTGCCGGTGGTGCCTCCATCCATCCCCCTGGAGGCCCAGAGAATCGGCTTAGAAAGCTACGCCAGCGATCTCAACCCCGTGGCGGTGATGATCAACAAGGCAATGATCAAAACTCCCCCTAAATTTACAGGCCGTCCTCCGGTGAGGAAAGGAAAGACACAATCTTTTTCAGATGCTCACCCCCCGGGCCATCCAGCACAACCCCCCGGGGATGATTTTGGGCAAGGGAACGAAAGGGATTGTCGGTGATATTGACGTCAATCAGGATGGCCCGGGGATTTCTGTAAATCACATTTCCGATGTGCATGGGCAAGGTGGTGGCACCAGCTGTACCCACCACCAGTAAAAGATCCGTTGCGGTTGCCCACTGAAAGGCCGTTTCCGCCTGGAACAGGGCTTCATCATAATATTCATCAAACCACAACACATGGGGCCGGGCAAGTCCCTGGCACCGGGGGCAGTGCAAAAGCTCTTTTTCCTTGCGAGTCACCGGCTGATTTTTCTTCTTATACCCCACCTGATCAGGAAAGGGAAAAAGGGTGTCGCAACAGCCCCGGGAGCATCTCATGAAATTAAGGTTACCGTGAATCTGGAAGGTTCTCAATTCACTGTTTCCCGCCATAAGGTGCAGGCCGTCAACGTTCTGAGTAATCAGGCGAAACCGGTCGCCAAACAATGCCTCCATCTCCACAACGGCCCTGTGACCATCATTGGGAACCGCTTTGACGCAGACGGTACGGCGATAGAGATACCATGCCCACACCTCCCAGGGGTCCCGGGAAAACATGGCCTGGGTGGCCATCTCTTCGGGCCGGTATTCCCGGGATCCCACGGTCCAGTAGCCTTCCGGTCCCCTGAAGGTGGGGATGCCGCTCTCAGCGGAAATCCCCGCACCGGTCAGCACCGTCAATCGCCCATCACCGTCCTTGAACTGTTTCAGTAGATTTTCCAAGGTCATTGTCACCTCCGCCTGTGATTTCAATGTCAAAAAAACGTATCCGACACCGAAATAACTACATTTTCTTATTTATACCATAAATAGTTGGGAATACATTTTAAAATCAAAACAAAAACTATGAATAAATTCCCTTGACCTTAAAAATAGTGGCTGGTATATCAATTTTTGTTGTAGTTTAACTATTTAACTGTTTCAGGACAAAGATCCATGACAAAAAGTACCGCAACCCATATATCAATCGTCAGCCCTCTTCAGCCACGGCATGGCAGAAGAGATGTGCATGGCCACAGGAGCGCCTCTTTGTAACCGATCCGTTTTAAATAAAGATTATCCAAAGCCCGCTTCGTAAAGAAGCGGGCTTTTTTGTTTTGGAGAAACAATATATGTTAAAGTTCAGTAAATCACAGAAACGTTTTTTAGGATTACTGCTAACCCTGGCGATACCCATTGCATTGCAGAATCTTCTGACCTGCTCCATGAGTGTCATTGACATCCTCATGGTGGGCCAGCTCAATGAAACCGCCATCGCAGCCGTGGGCATTGCCAATCAATTTGTCTTCATGTTTATTGTTATTCAGTACGGCATCCACTCCGGGGTATCTATTTTCACAGCCCAGTACTGGGGGAAAAAAGAGATGAGCCGGATCAAACAGCTGTCCGGCATGGGTATTTTGGTTGGGCTTGCCGTGGCAGCTGTGTTCAGTTATGTGGCCCTGATTCTGCCGGACAACCTCATCTGCCTTTTCTCAAAGGATGAGGCAGTCGTTCTCCTTGGGGCCGATTATATCAGGATAGTGGGCGTTTCCTTTGCCTTTTCCGCCGTAATCTTTTCATTCATGTGCAACTTGAGAAGTATGGGTTTTGTTAAGGTACCCATGGTCTGTTCCATGGTGGCCGTCACCCTGAACATCGTGCTCAATTACATCCTTATCTTTGGGAAATTGGGATTCCCTGCCCTCGGAGTCACCGGGGCAGCCATTGCCACCTGTACCTCTAAAATTGTTGAGGGTCTTTTCATGGCCGGTATTATTTATGGAAAAAGATACCCTCTGGCCGCCACCTTCAAGGAGATGTTCAGTTTTGACAGACCTTTTTTGGGCCAAGTGCTTACCACCTGCTGGCCGGTATTCCTCAATGAGCTGTTCTGGGTAACGGGTATCAGCCTCTACAAACTGGTCTACGCCCGGATCGGAACCGAATCCATTGCCGCCGTAAACATTGTGACCACCATCGAGGAATTTATGTTCATTCCCTTTTTCGGCATCTTCCATGGGGGGGCCATCATGATCGGAAACAGCATCGGCGCAGGCCAGAAAAAAAACGCTCAGGCATACGGACAGTTCATTTTGATCACCCAGTTCATCATAGCTGTCGCTGCAGGCTTACTCATGATTTCCTCCCGGGAGTTTGTTCTCTCTTTTTACAACATTTCCCCGGCCACATACGAAAATGCATATTACCTGATGCTGGTGTCGGGGTTGATCTTCTGGGCGAAGACGACTAATTTTACAACCATTGTCTCGGTTCTCCGGAGCGGGGGAGATACCCAGTTCGGCTTTTTGCTGGACCTCACTGGTGTCTGGTGCATTGGTGTTCCCATGGCTTTCTTTACCGCCTTCTACCTGGGACTGCCGGTTTATTGGGTTATGGCCCTTGTCGCCGTGGAAGAACTGTTCAAGCTGGGCGTGGGGATCCCACGTTTCTTTTCACAGAAATGGATCCGAAACCTTGTGACGGTTTGATGAAAAAGGACCTTACCTTTGACCGCTGCCACCACCCATCCCCTGGCCTCCGCCACCGCCCATGCCACGACCACCTCCGGCGATGCCACGCCCTCTTCCACCACCGCCCATGCCACGGCCACCGCCAGCGATGCCACGACCTATTCCGCCACCGCCCATGCCACGACCACCACCAGCGATGCCACGCCCTCTTTTTACACCCGATTGGGGGGAAGGCGTTGTTGATGCTCCAGCCTGGTCATAAGCACCTTGTTTGAATTTGGCCAGGGCCTCCTGTACTGTATCTTGAGATGAGACCCCTTCAATAAGATTAACCCCGGCTGTTTGAAATACACTGGTGGCATTAGGACCGACACTACCGGTGAGAATGGCGTCCACATTTTTATCTGACACAAGCTTGGCAGCAGCGATTCCTGCTCCCTGGGGTTGTGCAGAAGCCGTATTTTCAATTGCCTCAAGTATAGCGCCTGTGTCTGTATCGATAATCAAAAACCAAGGAGCTCTGCCAAATCTGGCATCGGTATTCGCGTCAATGTTTTTACCTGTTGCTGTGATGCAAAGTTTCATGTCATTCTCCTTTTATTTATATTTCCGGCACCATTTCTTCCATGAACCGGTAATCACCTCTAACCTGAACAAGTCAGAGGCAAAAAAGTTTTTTGATTCTCTTGACAAAATAACACGAATTTCAGAGATAAGAATCTAAAAAAGGGGGACACTCCACATTTTTTTTGACAAAGTACATTTCACCCCTTTTTTAACCAAAGACCTTGAGCATAAGTCTGACAATCGTCTCCACCGAAGTTTTATCTGTTCCCAGCAAAACCTGGAGGATGAATCCATCCACCACTGCCACAATAAATCTGGATTTTTCCGACACATCAATGTGAGACCCCGGCATGTGGGAATGGGCCTGGTCAACCATGGCAAACCATTGGGCATATGTTTTTTGAAATCTTTTCTTTAATGAGGTATTGCCGGACACGGCCTCCCGTACCAAGTACAGATGAAGGCGACTTCGGGCTTCAGAGGTGAGCAGAATTTCAAAAAATGCTGTGAGCAGACTTTCCCAGGAAGGGGATGCCTCATTTTCAATCATGGCAAACAATTCCGTGGAAATTCGCTCCATGTGAAAATCTGCAATATCAAAAATCAGGTCATTTTTACTGGCATAGTAATAATACAGGGTACCCTTACTCAGTCCGGAGGCCTTTGCAATCCGAGCAAGCGTAATTTTATCAACCCCTTGCTCGCCAATAATATTCATGGCCGTATCCATAATTTTCTGACGATTATCCAGACCGGACCCCTTGGCTGTTTTTGCCATCATACCTCCTGTGGTGCGGCTTCTGATTTCACCCTGGCCGTCATGGTAATGGCTGCCACTGGGCAGTCTTTTGCACAAAACCCGCATCCCATGCAAACGGATGCATCCGTTAATATCGGAAATACATGGGGATTATTTTTTTTCTGCAGTGTCTTATCCAGCGCCCCTGCCGGACAGACATCAATACAGATACCACAGGACATGCAGGTATCCAGATCAATAACCGGCTGTTCCCAATCCTTTTTTTTAACCTGAATGGCTGTTATACCAAAAGCATCTTTCACGGCTGCAACCGGACAGACCCTTCCACAGGCACCACATTCAATGCACAGATCCACATCAATGGTATGGGCTTCTTTTTTTTCACCGCTGATGGCCGTGGACGGACAAATTCTCCTGCACGCCTGACAGCCAATACAATCGGTGGTAATAGAATATGCCATTATATTTCTCCTTGTCGTCACTCCTGATTTTTCCTGTTGATCCCTATGAAATGGAAGCGACCTTATCAATGATCTCTTTGGAAGGAAATCCGGTGTCTTTATCCCATCCGAACAGCACCCAGTAATCCTTCATCAACGAGTCAACATCCACCTTGCATCCCTTGTTTGCCCCTTTTGTCTGTGCAGGAATACCCAGAAGCCGGTCACTGATTTTATTGTCCCCGGGAAAAATACCGTGTTTTATATTAAAGGCCTGTTTCAAGTTCTGGATATTTCCCCCCACATCCAGATATTCATCCGGCGTTAACTGCCAGCCCGTGGCGGCATTGAGCCAGTCAAATATCCGAATGCGCTTTGCTCCTAAAAATGCACCGAACAGACAGACACCGGCGCCGTTCATCACATTGGTATATTCGGAAATAATCTTGCTTTTCCGGGCATGGTTGATATCTTTTTTGTATTTGCTGCTCTTCATGAACATCAGACCGATCCTGGGTGCCCGTTTAACCGTTTTCCACAGCTGAAACATCTCATAATAAAGCCAGGCTCCGTTGGTGTGCCGCCCAGGTGCCGGTTCCACACTGTAATGAAGGGCAAAACCCGGGTCATTTCTTGAATCGTGCATGGACGGTTCCTGACCACCGGCATGCACAGCGATTTTATCCGCGCCTTTTCCCATGCGTTCAGCAGCCCGTTTCACACCGTCGGCTAAGACATCACCAATGCCCTGGCGGGTGATCATTTTTTCAATTAAATATTGAATGGCCTGGGGATCTCCCCATTTCAGTTCCACACCATCGGTATCTTTGGTGGTGATAATCCCCTTTTCAAAGCACTCAAATGCAAAAGCCACCGCATGACCGGCTGAGATCGTATCCATACCGGCCCGGTTCAACAGCTCATTGAGATAAAAAATCGTATCCATATCCTGGTTCATGACAAACCCGCCAAAGGAAAGCACGGTCTCGTATTCAGGTTTATGGGTTTCTTTAAATCTACCCTTTGTTTTGCAGATACCGCCACACCCCAGGGGGCAGGAGTAACAATGAAATTTCGCGGTTTCTTTTTTAATAAATACATCGGGATTGGAACTTCTGCTTTTAAAAAATCCCCAGTCCGCACTGGAACCATTCCAGTTTTTAATGGGTGCATCCCCCATTTCAACACTGGTCTGATTCATGGAGACGGTGCCCCATTTTCGAAGCAATATTTTATACAGCAACCCATCCTGGGTGACCGCCCAGGGCATGATCCGAATGAGCGCACCCAATGGAGCGGTGAGAAATCCCGGTAAAAACGGGGGTTGAAACTGCACCCATTTATTGCAGATCCGGCTTAACCGTTTTATTTCATGGGGGTTATAGGCCACAATGCGCCGGGTACCTGCCAGCACCAGGGCCTTGAGATTTTTTGATCCCATGACGGCACCGAGGCCCGAACGTGCGGCCATGCGGCCCTTGTCCGTGGAGACCCCGGACATGAATGAACATTTTTCACCGGCCGGACCAATACAGGCAACCCGGGTTTTCCTGCTGTTACTTTGCTCAATCAGCTGGGTTTCCGTTTCCACGGCATCTTTGCCCCACAGATCAGTGGCATCTCTTAATTCTGCCGTGGCATCATCCACATACAGATAGACCGGATGGGGGCTGATGCCTTTAAAAAAGATCCCATCCACCCCGCACCGCTTAATGGCAGGGGAAAAATTTCCACCGCAGTTGGCCTCCCCCCAGCCTCCGGTTAAGGGAGATTTTCCCGTAATCATCCATCGGCCGGTGAAAAGAGAACCGGTCCCGGTGAGAAGCCCGGACACAAACCCCAGCATATTATCCGGTCCCAGGGGATCTGCATGGGCGGGAATGCCATGGTACAAGATGTGTACGGCAAGCCCCATGCCGGATAAAAAAGATTCATACACGGCATGGGAAACCGGCTGGATATCGACGGTCCCCACAGAAAGATCTACCATCATGATTTTACCCATGTACCCTTTTCGCATTGGATTCATCGTCTTTCTCCTTAACCCATTTTTATTTTGGATCTGTCCAGGGGGATACCTTCCCATGCGGCTCTGGCCACCATGAGCCAGTCATCATAATCGGTATCTTCCGGGTTATAAAAGGCGGCACCGTCTCCCAGGGCCGTTAAGGCAATGTCTGCCAGTCTCTCTTCCGGAACCTGCCTGTTTCCGTTCTTATCTTTCATATCTTTAAAGCAGGTGGCATGCATTCCGTTGGTGGCGGTGCAAAGATCCTGGTTAAACTTCCGAATCCAGGCAATGGTTTCAACAGCCCTCTGGTCCTCGGGTGTTGTGGCATACACATCCGGGCCTGCCAGAACAAATAAAAGTTTACCCAGCTGCTCTTCAATTTTATGAAAATTATACTCCAGACCATAGGGTAACAGGATGGCCATGCAGTTACCGTGGGGGATATGACACACGGAACCAAATGAATGTCCCAGGGCATGGACCATACCCACCATGGAGTTGGAAAATGCAATGCCGGCAAGGGTGGCGGCCGTGGCAAGGGCAAGACGTCCCTCTTTGCTGGAAGGGTTTAAAATAACATCGGGCAAATGGGTTTTGATAAGGCCCATGGCTTCTCTGGCATGGGCATCGCTTAATGGATTTTTACTGAGCATGGTACTTGCTTCCACTGCATGGGCCATGGCATCCATGCCCGTTGCCGCTGTGATATGCGGCGGCAGGGTCAGGGTCATTCGCGAATCAACAATGGCGACATCGGGAAGCAGAAAATAAGAACCAAAGGCCATTTTCCGGTTCTTTTCATGATCGGCAATCACGGCAATCATGGTTACTTCAGAACCGGTTCCAGCGGTTGTGGGAACGGCGATCAAGGGTTTAAGTTTCCGTTTCAGTGCCCCTGCACCGGTGAACCCCATGAGATCCTCTGCCTTTTCAGAAACAAGGATGTTGATTCCCTTTGCCGTATCCATCACCGACCCGCCCCCCAGGGCGATAATACTGTCGCACCCGGTTTCATTGTAAACATTGGCCAGACGGTTCACCACCTTCACATCCGAATCCGGGGGCACATCGTCTTCAATGCATTGGATGGTAAGGCCATTTTTCACCGCCTGAACCAGAATGTCCACAAGCCCGGCCGCCTTAACACCCCTGTCAGTTAAAATCATGGGGTTATTCGCTCCCATGGCCGATAAAAGATCAGGGATTTTTTCCAGAGCATCGTGGCCGGCTACGATATTTACGCGACAACAGAACTCGTAATAATCGGGTATATACATGACTTTCTCCTTTATCCCTGTTTCACTGGCTGCCCATAAAGGCAATGATCCAGAACCGCTTTGAGTGTATCTGTTTCAACCAACGTCTCCTGCCGGCAGAGTGCTTTGAAATAATTATCAACACCAGCGGTATCCAGACCTGCGTCTGCCAGGGTTCTGGGTATGGCCCCACGGCTCAAGCCATACAACTTATTGAGGATATTTCGAAGGGTCTGGATGGCGACAACTGCCCGTTGACGGGATGGGATGGTGCAAAATTCATCCTGACCCACCAGGCTCAGCAAAAGGGGGTCCAGATCTGAATCCATGGTGGAAAAAAGTTCAAGTATGGCGGGCAGTACAATTAACATGGCCTGGCCAGGAGCAGCTGAGCATGAGATGGGTATGGCATTGCCTATTTTAAAAGCCATCAATGATGGATTATTGGCTAAGAGGTATCCGGTAACAACCGAGGCATGTACCAGGCATGCCAGAGGATGCCGATCTTTTTTGTCACTGGGAAAATAGACTGTCTCTGAATAAGCCTCCCTATTGAGCAATGTAAAAAGCGGGTCCATGGCCAGACCCGCAGCTGTGGCGGCATAGGCTCTGGCCGGCGGATTTTTTGACAGGGCCAGGGTTTCCCAGGAGACCGCCAGACAGGTTAAAGCCCCATTAACAATATTTTTAAGTGTATCCCGGGCCAGTATGCGTTGATCTATCAATGCCATATCCGGAGCAAGGGCGGGGAGATTAAAGCGCTTACCATTAAACCGGGCAGTGCAATCTGTTTCCCGGCCGCTTCCGACACTGGTGGGTACATAGATAAAGGGCATTAAGGCGGGCGAACCCAAGGTGTAATCAACTGTGTGATCAATGGATCTTTTCAATGCCTCCGGTCCCATTGACACCGCCATATTCAAGGCTTTTGCCAGGTCAACCACCCGCTTGCCGCCCATGGCGATGATGCTGTCAAACCCTTTGTCTGTGAACAGTTGATAACAGCTTTTCAGTGTTTCCATATCACAAGAGCGCTCCCGGTCCAGGGGCGGATAAATACCAAGGGTCATGCCTGATTCCCTGAACGCCTCTATCAGGGGTTTTGTGCAATTTGAGTCTGCAGCCCCAATGTCTTGGAAAACAAAGGGCTTTTTTGCCCCCATGTTGGACAGGTCAAAGGGCAGATGCTCCAGCGCACTCTTTCCAAAACTGGTTTTGGTACGACATAAAAAGGTAAACTTGGTTGCTTTCATACCCACCTCTCCTCTTTTAAAATCCAATAATGGTTCTGATTAAAACCAGTGCCCGGTCCAGGGTATGACGCTTTAATGACCACCGGGGGTAGCGTTTAATGGCCAACCTGGCAATGAATTTCGGCAACAGGTAAACCTGTACAATATCCAAAATTCTGACGGCGGCACATGCCGGCGGGACATCACCGCTGACGCACATCCGATCCTGGGAAATGGCTGTGGGCGTACTTTCCACAAAGGTAAACAAAAGGAAAAAATGGGCCATACTTTTCAGGGTCATCTCAAGATCCACCGGCTGTTTTTCAATGTCAGACCCCAGGTATTTTCCCCTTCCCTGGTCGTCTTTTCCAATGATCATGCAGGCTCCATGGGGAAATGCCCCCAGGGAAAAGGTGTAATTATCCGGCATGGAATCAAACTCTTTTTTCACCTGTTTATCCACCCGGGATGCAGCCTGGATGGCCCGCCCCACAAACCAGAGCATGATGGAAAGATAAATTCGCTGGAAAATTCTTTTTCTGGGTTTTACTTCAATAAAGGTATCCATATGCCTCCTGAAAATTAAAACGGGGAAAGAATCGTCAGTCGGTCAGTTGACTGACTGACGATTAAAACTGTTTTTCCAGATTTCGTCAAGGTTTTTGTTTGAGTGGAGAGTTGGTACCCCTGGACGGACTCATCACTTTCAGATATCACGCTATTTTTTTTATTTTCAAAAAGCTTGTAATCCCACGAGTTCATGGATACGCTTATAATAAGGACAAACTATACGCAAAATTAATAAAATGATCATGGAAATTCAAATGGAAAAAAGACCGGCAGTTGGTGTGGCAGTCATTGTCATTAAAAATGGAAAGGTATTGTTGGGAAAACGCAAAGGTGCCCACGGTTCTGGGTCATGGGCTTTTCCCGGCGGGCACCTGGAGTTCAATGAATCCATTGAAACGTGTGCAAAAAGGGAAGTTTTTGAAGAAACGGGCATGACCATTAAGAATTTTCGGTTTGCAACAATTACCAATGATCTTTTCCACCAAAGCAACAAGCACTATGTGACCTTGTTTGTTGTCTGTGACCATAAACATGGGACTCCCCGAGTAAAGGAACCGGACAAGTGTGAAGAGTGGGCTTGGTTTTACTGGAATGAATTCCCCAAACCCATATTTTTGTCTTTAAAAAATCTCTTGCAGCAAGGATTCTCTCCTTTTTGTATAGAGGATGATTCCCCCTGTGATCCAACAATAATGGCCGCCGTTGCACCGTGGAACAAAAGATCTTTTCCATTGACTTTCATCTCAAGGCAAGGGCATTGCGGGCACAATACATGGACCAATAGGTCTGTTTTCCGGAAAGCGCGCCTGAAACTTTGCCATAGGCATGGCCGGAGATTTCTTTGACTCTGTCGAAAATACCTTTGTCTTTTATCTGGGCGTCATACGACTTATCTTTACACTTGCTGTTGTACCAAGCGTCTTTCATTTCCTCGTAGAATTTATCCTGGCCCTTGTCTTTTTTCTCCTGCTGGTACCATTTTTCCAGGTGGCCCATGATGACTTTGTCAATTTCCTTTGATTTTTTTGAATTTAGTTTTGGCCAGGGAGCCTGGGTGGTTCAGGAGAAAAGCCGCTAGCACCCCGGGTCGGCCTGCAGCGATCTGTGATGTGGTTCCATGCTTATGATGGCAAAGTCTCTATCATAGGGAATTTATGAAGATCTTTATCCCAATTTGCTTTGCTGGAAATAAAAATATGAGCTGTAGGAGTGATGGATATATCACAATCAAGGCTTCCAGCAGGGACCACCAAAAGTTCACTGCCCATTTGAATATTTGGAAGTGCAGATCCACAAATTGAGCAAAAGGATTTGTTGTGTTGAGTTGAAGGCAAAGTAAAATTTGCGACTTTTTCCTCTCCTGATACCCATTTCAACTTGGCAGTAGAAGAAAAAAGATTGGCTCCATGAGCCGAGCCTGTATCTTTTCGACACCGGCTACAATGACAAAGATAGAAATTATCAAAATCGCCTTCTATTTCGAAAGAGATTTCACCACAAAGGCATGATCCTGACTTGATACTCATAATTTTAAATCCTCATGATTGTGACTGATACAGCCTGAAACCACCAAAATCACCGGTGAAATCCGGTGTATTCTGATTGTTGTTTTTTTAAGCAAGGGTCAAATAAAGACCTGACCCTTTTGTTTTTATGTTTTTATAAGGCATTTTGTAGAAGCTCTTTCAAGGTCGTTAAAAAGAACTATTTAACAAATAACCTAATAACGTCGTGACGCGAAAACCTAATACCGACACAACACAATAACCTAACGAAAGATTGACACAATAACCTAACAATGCTAAGACAAAATAGCCTAACGGAGGTTTAGCACGATAACCTAACAATTACAAGCGTAGATAGGTTAAGAAAATGGCAACACCACAAAACAAATTAGCGCAGTCCTTGTCTATTCTAAAAGATCTTCAGGATAAAGGATTAGTTGCGATTCATACAAAGAATATGACTCGCACACATCGGGAACGCCTTCGTAAAAACGGTTTTATTAAGGAGGTGATGAAGGGGTGGTACGTCCCTTCAAAGCCAGATGAGCCAGCCGGGGAAAGTACGGCTTGGTATGCTTCATTTTGGGGGTTTTGCGCTGATTACCTAAATACAAGATTTGATAACCGATGGTGTCTTTCAGCAGAACAGTCGTTGATGATCCATAGTGGAGACTGGACGATCCCTTCACAGCTTATCATTAAAACACCTAAGGGCGGGAATAAGCCAATCACTCTCTTGTATGAAACCTCTTTGATGACACTTAGAATGGCATTACCAAACGAAAGAGATCTGGAATACAAAGAGAATTTGCAAATCATGTCCTTATCAGCATCTCTGATTTTTTGTGGGCCTAGTTTCTATGAAAATCAGACTGCAGACATTCAAGTTGCGCTCTCTATGGTTTCAGAAGCTTCTGAGATTCTACACAAACTTCTTGAGGGTGGACATAGTTCAAGGGCCGGTAGGCTTGCTGGGGCCTTTCGACATATTGGTAAAGAGTCCATTGCCGATGATATCATCAATACAATGATCGCTGCCGATTATAAAGTAGTGGAAGTCAATCCTTTCGAAGAAAAGAGAACCTTTCTGTTTGATACTCATATACGATCTCCATATGTGAACCGAATACAAATGGCCTGGTCGAGAATGCGAGAGGTCGTTCTCGATAATTTCCCGGCACCCTCACCCCTGCCCATTGATCCTGATAAGTATCTTGATGATGTCGAAGAAAAGTATACCAGTGATGCATATCATTCGTTATCCATTGAAGGGTACCAGGTAAGTGCAGAACTGATCGAAAAAGTTCGTGCCGGCAATTGGGAACCGGAGACCAATGCTAAGGATAAAGAGCATAAAGACGCCTTGGCCGCTCGGGGGTATTTCCAAGCTTTCCAGGCCGTAAAAAGAAGCTTAGAAAAAATATTAAATAAAGAACCTGCTGGGGATGTGATACATTCTGATCATTCAGCATGGTATAGGGAGCTTTTTGCCCCAAGTGTGACTGCAGGCCTTATCGAAGCCACAAATCTTGCTGGATATCGAAATACACCTGTTTATATCCGAATGTCAAAGCACATTCCGCCATCGTATGAAGTCGTTCGAAGCGATCTTATGCCGGCTTACTTCTCTCTTTTAAAGGAGGAAAAGGAACCGGCTGTAAGAGCTGTCTTGGGGCATTTCTTTTTTGTATATATCCATCCTTACATCGATGGCAATGGAAGGATGGGTAGATTTGCAATGAATACCATGCTGGCCAGTGGCGGTTACCCATGGACTATTGTCCCGGTTGAAAAGCGTAAGGATTATATGATCGCCTTAGAGCAAGCAAGCATCGATAAAAACATAAAACCGTTCACTGTTTTCTTGGCGGATCTTGTTCAGAAGGGAATGCATGGTAAATAATGGTTTTTTTGGGTCGGTAGTCTCGCCCTGTTTGTTAAACAGCGTTGAATTTTGGCCCCTTTTCCGCTGAAATATGCAGCTCTCAATATTTATTTTAAAAACATGTTTTCACTTTAACGCCGATGTAGAAATTGAACTTCTCGATAACGGCGACAACACCCAAACGAGTTCGTTTTTCCATGTAAAATACGCCTAACTCTGGAACGCCTCCGGCCGGATCCCCGGCCGGAGGAAAAAATTTGCTTTATCAGAAGAATTCACCTGCACTGTTTTTTTGTTTTATTCATTTCGTACTTTCAAGTAAAAGAATATTTAAATCAATGGCTTGTCCAGTGCCGTGGTTTGTTCAACGGGCCGGGAAGTGGGGTGGTAAATTTACCTTTGCGCTGTCTGTCAAGGATTCTGTCGCATTTTTTAGTTACTTGTTCTATCAATTCCAGTTCTTTGTAGCGTCCGGGGTAGCCCCCTCGTCATACCCCTGTCAAGGGTCGAGATGAACGCTACCGCGCCCTTGACAGGGGCATGACGAGGGGGCTGTGTGGTTATCAAGAGATGATTGGGATCATCTCGATTAAAAATTTATTTTTAATCCATAGATCAACCAGTCATCCGGTACCCATTCTCGTGGCAATTGGGGCCAGTCGCCTCCCTGGGCGGGTTTAACCATACAGAGCCTATAGGATCCCAGTTCCGGGTATCCCGGCTCCAGCGTTCCGGATTCCTGGATCTGGCAGACGAATAAACGATTTTCCGTTTCTTAAGGATCTCCCGGTCTTTGCCCGTATGGCGGTCCACCGGTCTGACATACTGAATGACACTATGCAGATGCTCATGATTATACCAATGGACAAATCCAGCCACCCATTTCCGGGCTGCTTCAATAGAAGGGAACGGGATGCCGGGGTAATCAGGCCTATACTTGCATGTCCTAAACAACGATTCTGAGTATGGGTTATCATTGCTGACCCGCGGACGGCTGTAGGATTTGGTTACTCCCAGAGCATCCAGCTTGGCCCTCATGGTATATCCCTTTTGGGGTCCGCCGTTGTCTGCATGAAGAACCGGTGGATTGAGAATACAGTTCTGGGCCAACACAGCTTTATGGACCAGATTCGCACCCAGTTCAGCGCTCTCTGTGGGATGAATCTCCCAGCCGACAATCATCCTGCTGTATACATCCACGATCATGTACAGATAAAAATACATGCCACGGATCTGGGAAGGGAGCCATGTGATGTCCCAGGTCCAAACCTGATTCGGACCTGCGGCGCAAAATCCCTGAGGCGGCGTATGTTTTCTGGGAGATCGGCTGCGGCCCCTGTGGTTTTGTTCTCCTGCTTTGTGCAGAATCCGGTAAAAACTGGATTCAGAGGCAATATACACCCCCTGGTCCGCCAGTCTCGGTACGATCTGGCCCGGGGGAAGGCTTCCATATTTGGGGTCATGGCAAACCGAAAGCACCTGGTCGATTTCCTTTTTTGTCAGCTTGTTGGATGGCTCAGGCCTTTTGGCTGTGGGACGTCCATCCGTTTTAATCTCACCTTCCCAGGTCCACCGTTGATATGTACGGGAGCAGATACCAACGACCCTACAAGCAGGTTCGAGGCGTGCTCCGGCGTCCCTGGCTTCATTGATCAGCTCTACAGTTTTGCGGCGATCCGGGGCGCTGATCATTCGTCCTCTGGGTCCCCCCAAATCGCCTGGACTTTTTTTTGCAGCACCAACAGGGCGGCCGCTTCTGCAAGGGCTTTCTCCTTGCGCTTAAGCTCTTTTTCAAGCTGTTTGATTCGCTTCTGGTCCTGTTTTTGGCCGGCTTTGAGCTTACTGGCAACCTGTCTGTCCCAGTCATTGGCATTTTCACATGCCTGCCGCCATTGGATCACCTGCTCAGGATATATCCCCTTTTTGCGGCAGTATTCTGCCAGCTCGGATTCGTTCATTGCAGCGGTTTCCATGACGGCTGAAAATTTATCCTGTGCACTCCAACCATTGGCTCCCTGCTGGCATCTGGTAGCAAGATGCCCTTCTGGTGTGCTTCCTGGCGCCATTTATATAATGTGGCTTCGCTGATGCCTTCCTCTATTGCCAATTGGCTGACTGGCCGTGCATGCGGAGGCATCATCTTTTTTAAAACGGCTTCCTTTCGTTCGGGTGAATATCGCATGACTAATTTCCTCCTGAGCCCCAATAATAATGCTTTTTAATTCATGCGACAACTATCCTGCCACAGGGGGCGGCGTTTATCAATGTAGTTATCGGGATTTACGAGTGGATTTCCATGAGCATGGGCTACGGCACAACGCCCCTCTTCATACAAATATTTACCAATATTGTTTTCGGTCTTTTGTAGTTCTGTTAATCTGTCAACAGCCGGTGAATACCACAAGTGCTGTAAATTCTGGTTTATCCATTCCTTTTGTGCTGAACCACCTCTGTGCCTAATATTAAGGACTTTGAAATAGCTAAGAAATGCAAATGGAGTAGAATTGACAGTCATCCCCTCCCTAAATAATCCTAACGCCAGATCTGCCTCATCGTTTGCTGCTGCTGGGAGATATAAGAAATCCCAAGGTTCAACTTGGCTATAGCCCGATCGCTCATAAGTCCCTTGGCCAAGGCGACCAGGTCTCTTAGGATTATTTGACCCTGCTGGAAATATCTCTGTAACTCCACCATTTTGGGACCAAGCTAAACGACTTAGAAATCGACTAACAACAGTAGCCCCAATTTCAAATGAAATGCCATTAGGATCATAAACGGATACGGTGCATGCAAGTTCGATGGGGTCATCATGTTCTTGTCGACGTGGTTGAAGCACTATCGTGTAGCCTTCAAAAGGGATTTCTACCTGTTTGTTTGGCCACGAGAATTTTGGAGAGACCGCCATGTCAAGCCATATCATTTGGCACCTTCAAATTTTGATTGTGTATAATGCCGAGTTGAGGAGCGACCCACGTGGGGTGACTGCTCCAACTCGTTGTTAAGTGCGCTGCGGCGTGCGTCAAACCCATTCTCAACTCGGCATTAAGTGCGCCGCAGGCGCACTTAAAAGTTGTTGTGTTGGTCTGGATATGATTCACAATTTATTATCTAGCTGGATAATAAACATAATATCCAGATCCACACATCAGTTTTATATGAAAAAAGACATATCAGGGTTTGCAAATTATGTAAAACGATACCGAAAACAAACTTTATAATATACAAAGTTGAATCCTGGTAAACCGACTCCCTTTGCGTAAATGGGGCTTGATCACAACATGGGCCACTTGGGGGTGTAGTCAGCCTTGCGTTATTGGCATTAGCGGCATGCCCCCCGACGCTGCCAGTCTTGAATTACCATCTTTGGTTTTCCACTCGACCAGACAATTGTCACTTCTTCCCATGACAATACCTGCGGCAATGAAATTGAAACCTATACCACCCAGTGTTATGACATGCAGATATGAAACGTTTAATGACAAAACATTTTTTAAAATGGGTATCAAAATAAAAGATTTCTGATGATGAGCTTGAAACTTCGCTTTCACAGTTGCAACATGTTGGACGATGTTTTATATAAAACACCCACAGCCCAGACAAAAGACTGACAGGGAGGGTTTCAGAGCAATCCTCCAAAGGACTTATCCCGGTTGATGCCAGGTATAATTTGAGAATTGCCAGAAACACAAGACCTTATGGAGAAAACAATGAAAATACGTAAAACAACCCCGGAAACCCAGGGCAAGGTATCCGCCCTGCTGAAGTCGGCCTTTCCCAAAAGCAGATACGAGGCCAGACTCGTAGAAAATTTCCACCGCAACAACACCCAGATCCATGAATGGGTCTGCATCCATGTGAACAAGGTCATTGCCTACATCGCATTTTCCAATGCATACAATGATAGACAGGTGTGCGGCCTGCATCTGGCACCTGTGGCTGTGGCCCCGCAGTTCCAGCGCCAGGGCATCGGCTCGGAATTGATACGATTTGCCCTGCGCCAGGAAGCCATCAAAAAAAACACCATATTTGTTCTGGGTAATCCTGAATTTTACAGAAAGTTCGGATTTAAACCCTGTCCAATGCCCATCTGCCCCTTTGACAAGGACAACAGACATTTTTCAGCCATGGGCAACACCGCCACAACTGCCTTTACTGTGGGATATGAACCTGAATTTGATCAATAGATCACCATCGCATGCAAAAAAGAGAGGAGAAAATCGTTGAGCGACAATTACGTAAAATTACTGGAACCCCATGTACCAGACATAAGAAAATCAGTCGCCTTGATCACCCGCTATTTCAACGGTGAAGACGTGCCGGTTCAGGCCGGGAGCGATTTTGCGTTTACCCTCTGGAAAAATGGGAATGCGCCCATCCGCGAAGCGCCGGAATTACTTTCTTGGATGCTTCTTTCGCCACAGACGCGGACTTTCATAGGCCTTGCCAAGAGACCAGATACCCCGACGGTGTTGCCGGGCATATTTCTGGGCTTTTAAATAGGCCTTTTTATCAAGCCCTGCCTGCATCTTTCCCTGGTATACCTCGGCAAGCCCTTCACGCAGCAGGGCCAGATTAATGTTTTCACTCCCCACAAACAGCTCTGCCAGAACCCGGTTATAACTTCCGGTACCATAACTTTTAAGGGTAAAAGGTCCCCGGGCGATCATGCGGGAAAAGGCCTCTTTGGACTTTTGGCTGAAGGGCTGGGGTTCATGCTTTCCCCCGCCGGTTTCCGGAGCATCAATACCCACCAGGCGCACCATCAGGGTCAAGCCGCCACCGGAGACTTTCAGGGAATCCCCATCATAAATTTTAATCGCCTTAAATAAAATGCCATCCCGGTTGTTGCGGGAAAGGCCATGATACCGGGACTGATCCTCCTCAAATCGTTCTACATCCTTTCCAGAAACGGCAGGGGCAACATTGCTGTAATGCCTTGTGCCCCCCTCATCCGTCCAGGAAAAAATCCCCCCCGCAGCCAGGGAACCCCCAACACCCGCGCCCCAGATAAAAGCCACCAGCAGATATTTTATTATTTTATTCCCAAAGTCGGTCATGTATCCTCCCAGAATCCCGGGCATTCAGCAGCAGAGCCCCCAGCGGCCGGGTGATATCAACACTTCCAGAGAAGATCACCGGTCTTTTCCGTGCCATAGCCCCCAAGGGCTTTCACCCGTTGTTTAAATTGACGGGTGGAAATGGTATTTAACAGCACCTGCACCTTGTCCGTGGCAATAAACCGATCCGGAATCACCAGATCATAGGATTCGGTGATCACCGGGATAAAATCCAAATCCAGGGCCTTTGCCGCCGCATAGATGCCAAGCCCTGCATCGGCCCTGCCGGACAGCACCGCCACGGCCACGGACATGTGGGTGTACTCTTCGTTGGTGTAACCTTTTATCTGATCCCGGGTCAGGCCCAGTTTCTCAAGCTGATAATCAAACAAGATCCGGGTGCCGGAACCGGGCTGACGATTGATGAAAAAAAGCGATTGTTCCGCCACATCCAAAAGCCCCTTAATGCCCTTGGGATTACCCTTGGGCACAATCAGGCCCTGCTCTCTCATCACCAGATTAACCAGATGCACCTTCATATCAGGAAGATATTTTTTAAGATAAGAGACATTATAAGAGCCGTCCTCCGGCGAAAGCAGGTGAGCACCCCCCATGTGACAGGCCCCTTTCTTAATAGCCATAAGCCCCCCCATGCTGCCCACATGGCTTGATGAAATGCTCACCCCGGGGTTGGTGCGCCGGATCTGGTCTGCCAGAACATCCAGGGTATTGTCATGGGACCCGGTGATCACCACAGTGTTTTTAATGGCTGACAGGGGCCGCAAAAGCTCGGCCGTGACGGTTTCACCTTCGGAAATACCCTCCACATGGGTGGGAATACGGATAATGCCGTCGGCTTCGGTAATGGTGGTGATACTGCCGGCCCCCCGGGGAAGCTGGGAGGCAATTAGGCGATCATCCACGGCACCGATTTTCACGCGCAAAAACTCTTCCATACCAAGCTTGGAGGCCATCTTCCGGGCGGGCTGCACCTGCACAAGATCACGCTCTATGGGATCTCGTCCCTGCATTTTTAACAGCAGAGGGCCAGCCAGCTGTTCAAAGGCCACAATGGCGGACACTGGATACCCGGGGATGCCGAACACCGGCTTGTTGTTCACCCGGCCAAAGAGCACAGGTTTGCCCGGCATCATGGTGACCCCATGGACAAATACTTCGCCCAGGGTGGATATCACCGGCCTGGCAAAATCCATGGAACCGGCAGAAGAACCACCGATGATCATGATCATATCATAATCGGATTTTGTGGCATCATCCACGGCCGTGGTGATCCACTCCAGCTTATCCTCCACCATGGGATGACGTTCGGGCTTACAGCCATACTCCCGGCACAGGGAAAGCAGCACCGCAGAATTGGATTCAATGACGTCTCCGGGGGTAAGGCCCTGATCCCGGGCCGTTTGCCAGGAGACCAATTCATTACCAGTGGGGATGACCATTACCTTGGGTTGTTTGCGAACCTTTACAGAAAACACTCCACCTGCAATAAGCGCTCCCACAGAATAGGCACAAATTTGATGCCCCCGGGGAAACAAAAGCTCCGTGGCCACAATGTCCTCCCCCATTTTTCTGACGTTCTGCCAGGGAAATGCCGGGGCTTCAATCTCCACCAGATTTTCATCCATGATCTGTACGTGCTCGATCATGATCACCGCATTGGTGTTTTCGGGCATGACATGGCCGGTATTGATCCAGAACATGTCTTTGCCCGGTACCAGGGAACGGGGGGATTCTTCACTGGCCCCAAAGGTGTTTTTTGCATCAACGGCAATACCGTCCATGGCAGCAGCATGGAAATTGGGAGAAGAAAGCCCGGCCACGGCTGGTTCCGCCAGCACCCGGCCCAGGGCGTCACAGCTGTTGATCTCTTCCCACTGTACCTCCCCGGTTATGGGAAAGGCATCAAAAAGGATGGTTTTTGCCGTTTCAACGGGCTTCATGTCCAGGTATACATTTCTTTTTACAGTCATTTTTTTCTCTGTATATTTTTATGTGAAAACGCAGGTTTTGGGTACTGGGTTCTGGCAGCAGCCGATTTACCATTATGCGTTGTGTCGGCTGATCGGCATTGCCGTTTTATTAGAAAATAAACTTTAGGGGCACCTCAACAGATCCCCCCCAAGGGGTAATAGGAACCGGCCAATTGAACCGTCTACGGTTCCGGGCCGGGCCCATTGCCCCTCGGGGGGGCGGCATGATAGCATTTTAATTATTCATTGTGACAGATATTACATGCATCGAACATTTACCACTGCCCCTTTGTCCAGACCTTCTACATTCTCACCGATTTCAACAAGTCCCTGGGCCATGACCATGGTGCGGATCAGACCGGACTTTCCCAGTACCGGGACGGCATGCAAGTGTCCCTCTTTTTCCTGGAGTGCCACCCGGATAAAATCCGTGCGGCCCTGGGCCGAGGCCACGTTGCGGGTAAGGATGGCCGGAATCAACACACCTGGACTGCCCCAGGCATTTTCCCCCATGCGTTTTCGCAAAAAAGGCAGCACCACCACCTTGAACACCACCATGGCCGAGACCACATGTCCGGGCAGTCCCCACACGGGCTTATCACCGGAACGGGCCAGAATAGTGGGTTTTCCGGGACTGATGGATATGCCGTGGACCAGAAGTTCAGTATCGACAAGATCGGACAGCACCTCCACGGTGAAGTCCCTCATCCCCACGGAACTGCCCCCGGAGATGAGTACCATGTCCGCCATTGCCACGGCCCGGCTACAGGCATCAAAAAGATCGTCTCGATTATCTTTGACAATGCCAAGCTGCAGGGGAATGGCTCCGGCTTCTGAAATAAGGCCTGCCAGGGTATGGGAATTCATGTCCCGAATTCTGCCGGGAGCCGGCGTGTCTTCCACGGGAACAATCTCATCTCCTGTGGAGATAATGGCCACGGTTGGTTGTTTGAACACCGTCACATGGGTCTTTCCAAGGGCCGCCAGCACCCCGTTCTCCTGGGGACGAATCCGGGTGCCCGCCTTTAAAATCTCCTGGCCCTGGCGATAATCTTCAGCCCGGTCCACCACATGCTGCAGGGGTGCCACGCTTTTATAAATCTCCACGGTGGCGGCATCAACGGCTTCTGTGTGCTCCACCATCACCACACTGTCAGCACCCTCCGGCAGCATGCCGCCGGTGGAAATGGGGGCTGCCTCATCCGATGCCAGGGAAAAAGCAGGGGTTTCACCCATGGCAATGGTGGTGGCCACCTTCAACCAGGCCGGATTGGCCTCGGAGGCCCCAAAGGTAGCAGCGGACTGAACAGCATAGCCATCCATGGTGGATCGCCGGAATCCCGGCAGATCCTGATGGGCAACGATATCCTGGCCCAGTATTCTTCCTGATGCCTGGGGCAGCGTCACTGTTTCTGTGGGCATGGCGGGAAAATGATCCACCAGCCCCATCACTTCCTCCAGGGACTTTACCTTGAAGAAATGGTTCATTTAAGAGCCTCGGCAATGCGCATCATGGCCTTTTCCACATTCTCACGGCTGTTGAATGCACTGATGCGTATGTAGCCCTGGCCACATTTTCCAAACCCGGCACCGGGGGTACATACCACACCTGCCTTGGAAAGCAGCAGATCAAAGAACTCCCAGGAATCCCGGCCCTGACCGTCAACCCAGATATAAGGGGAATTATCGCCACCCACAAAGGTAAATCCAAGCTCACCCATGGCCAGGCGGATAAGATCCGCATTTTTAAGATAATAGGAGACCAGGGCCTTTACCTGGATTTGCCCTTCCTGGGAATACACAGCCTCCACGGCCTTTTGAACCGGATAGGATACCCCGTTAAACTTGGTGCAGTGACGTCGGTTCCACAGGGCATGCAGAGAAACCTTCTCTCCTGCCTCATCATAGACCATGCATTCCTTTGGTACCACGGTATAGGCACATCGGGTACCCGTAAAACCTGCGGTTTTGGAAAAACTTCTGAACTCCACCGCCACCTCTTTGGCCCCTTCAATCTCATAGATGGAGTGGGGAAGGTCTTCATCTCTGATAAAGGCCTCATAGGCCGCATCAAAGAGAATCAAAGCCTTGTTTTCTCTGGCATAATCCACCCATTCTTTAAGGCCTGCCTTGGTGATGGTGGTGCCGGTGGGATTGTTGGGAAAGCACAGATAGATGAGATCCACAGGCTCCTCTGGCAGTTCCGGCAGGAAATTGTTTTTCCGGGTGCAATCAAGATATACAATGCCCTGATATCTGCCGTCCTCAAAAATACCGGTGCGACCCGCCATGACATTGGTATCAAGGTACACGGGGTATACTGGATCAGGAATGGCAATTTTAATATCCTGGGCAAACAGTTCCTGGAAATTACCGCAGTCACACTTGGCACCGTCACTGACAAAAATCTCATCACCGGCAATGTCTGCTCCGCGGCTGTTGAAATCAAATTTTGCAATTTTTTCCCGGAGAAAATCATATCCCTGTTCCGGACCATATCCCCGGAAGGTGGCATCATCTGCCATCTCCTCCACCCCTTTATGAAAGCCTTCAATGCAGGCATGGGGAAGGGCCCGGGTCACGTCTCCGATGCCCAGACGGATCACCTCCTTATCCGGATTTTCACTCTGGTAAGCTGCCACACGTTTGGCAATGTCTGAAAACAGGTAAGAGGCCTTTAATTTTGCGTAATGTCTGTTTGCTCGTATCATTATTATCTTCCTGAATTTTAATTTTTATATGAAAATGCCGACAGCAGAGCCCCCGGCGGACCGTCGGGGGCGGTATAACGCCATTTTCATTGTTCGTTGTGTCCGTCAGGACATGGCGGTTATATAAAAATACCCATCAAGCGGTTGTTCCTGTAAAGCTATCCCGGCACACCTTGAAAAGGGCAATAAATTCATCAACCGTAAGGGTTTCCGCCCGGCGGGTCGGGTCAATCTCCGCCGCCTCCAGGGCCTGGGCTGCCTGGGTGGTATTAATGGACAATTCCGCCCCGGCAAGGGAGTTTCTCAGGGTTTTCCGGCGCTTGGAAAAAGCAGCCTTGATCACCCGGAAGAGATATGCCTCCTGATCCGGTGGGAATTGAATGTTCTCAAAGAAATCAACTGCCACCACCCGGGATTCCACCTCGGGTTTCGGGAAAAAAAGTTGCCCGCCAATGTCAGCAACGGTGCTCACCCGAGAGCAATACTGCATCACAACGGACAAACGCCCATAATCACGCCCACCCGGAGGGGCCACAATTCGCTGGGCCAGTTCTTTCTGAAACATGAGAATGGCCCTTCTGACGATGATTCTGTTCTCCACCAGCTTGAAAAGCACCTGGGAGGAAATATTGTAAGGCAAATTGCCCACCACCAGAAGCCTACCCTCTCCGGCCAGAGCCCTGATATCCACCTTAAAAATATCGTCATTGATCAAGGTAACATTATCGGCCCCGGCCTGCTCCAGCTCCTCTGTAATCAGAGGAATCAGACGGGTATCCTTTTCAACTGCATATACACGGGCCGCCTGTTTGGCAATATGCACAGTAAGCGCACCCAGCCCGGGACCAATCTCCAGCACGGTATCTTGTTTTGTGATACCTGTCCGGTTAACGATCATGGCGGCGGCCTGGGGATCAGCCAGAAAATTCTGCCCCAGCTCTTTTTTGGCAAACAGGCCAGATGATTTTAAAAGTACTCCTGGATAGGTCGTCATAACATCTTTTCTCCACATTTAATGAAAAAGTCTTTGGGAGGCCTTGACTTTCACTTTTACTACAAGTAATTAAGGTGTAATAATTACGATAGCCATGGTGCTCCACAGCAATGTGTGGATTTTTTCCTCAATCTGCCATGCCTGAAACATATCTGTCTCTTATTCTCCATCAAAACCACCAAAAAAAACCACCGCAGCGCCATGCACACATATCAGTTTAAAGCAACTGAATCAACAAGGGAAAGGGAACTTAGCATGTCCCCGGCATATTTTCAACCAGAGGCTTTCATTCCCCCATCCACGACAAAGGTATCTGAAAAGCAAATGACAGCTATTTTCGCCGTCCTGCCTGAAATTAATTATGCCCACGGCCATCTTTATTTCCAGACCTACAGCCCATTGGGAGGCAATCATGGCACAACAGGTGACACCAGGTCTTGTGTTGGAAAACCTGATCAAGACCCTCATGGAAAAACTTGAAATCCCCTCACAGGAGGACATTGCACACATCAATGCAAGGCTTGACAGACTGGAGAAACTGCTCTATCAGAATCCATCAGGCCATCCGGCGCACAGTGCCGGAATATCGGCCCGGACAGCCTCGGGAAACAGGATAGCCTCCACCTTCGTACTGGAAATAATATCCAATTATCCCAACGGAACCGACTTTAAAACCATCCGTCAACAGACCGGATTCAATGACAAAAAACTCCGAAACATCATCTTCCGCCTGGACAAGACAGGCAAAATAAAAAGGATCAAACGTGGCATCTACAAAAAAGCATGATACCGAAAAAAAAATCCAGGTACATCCTGCTCTGGACAAGAACAACCCGGAAATTAAAAAAGGAGATTCTCTCCTGGACTATACCGTCCTCCAAGTGGAAAAAATAGAAGACATCAACGCCATTTTCTACCTGTTGTCCCACAACTCCACCGGCGCCAGGCACATCCACATCAGCACCGGAGACAAAGAAAACACCTTCGGGGTGATGTTCCGCACGGTTCCATCGGACTCCACCGGGGTGGCCCATATCCTTGAACACACGGTGTTGTGCGGATCAGAACAGTTTAATGTCAGGGATCCGTTTTTTTCCATGCTCAAAAGGGGCCTGTCTTCTTTCATGAATGCCTTCACGGCATCGGACTGGACAATGTATCCCTTTGCCACACAGAACCGCAAAGATTATTACAACCTCATGTCGGTTTATCTGGACGCGGCATTTTTTCCACACATTAATGAATTAAGCTTCAAACAGGAAGGTCATCGCCTGGAAACCGTGGTATCTGACACCGGAGAGACTACCCTGGAATACAAAGGCGTGGTGTACAACGAAATGAAGGGGGCCATGTCCTCTCCCAACCAGGTTATGGGCCGGGCATTGATGCAGGCCCTCTATCCGGACACCACCTACAGCTTCAACTCCGGCGGAGAACCGTCGGTGATCCCCCGCCTGACCCACGAGCAGTTAAAGGCCTTCCATGCCAGATTTTATCATCCTTCCAATGCGTATTTTTATACCTATGGGAATCTGCCCCTTAAAGATCATCTCCAGTTCATCCAGGACAAGGTGCTGCATCGATTCAGCGCCATTGACCCGGATTCTCAAGTCATATCCCAGCCCAGATGGGATAAATCACGGCAATTCACAGCCCGATATCCCCTGTCCGGGGACGAAAATCCGGATAAAAAATACCAGGCCTGTGTGGCATGGCTCACCGGAGATATCAGGGATGCCTATGAAGTGCTAATATGCACAGTTCTTGAAGAAGTACTGCTTGGCAATGCCTCCTCTCCCCTGAGACAGAAACTCATTGATTCCGGTCTTGGAACCGCCCTGAGTGATGCCAGCGGATTTGATCTGGACCTGCGGGACACCATGTTTGCCTGCGGTCTTAAGGAAATTGAAGCCACCGCCGTTGAAAAGGTGGAAAATCTTGTACTGGAAACCCTCAGAGAGATTGCTGATAAGGGAATTGACCCCCGATCTGTACAGTCGGCCATCCACCAGATTGAATTCAACAAAAAAGAAATGACCAACACGCCCTACCCCTTTGGTATCAAGCTGTTGCTGGCCTGTGCCGGACCATGGATTCATGGCGGCGATCCCCTGTCCTGCCTGAACATGGATGAGGATCTGACCCGCCTGAAAAAAGAAACGGCTCAAAAAGGTTTTCTGGAGGGTAAAATCAGAGAATACTTCCTTGACAATCCCCACCGGGTACGCTTTACCCTGGCCCCGGATACCGACATGGAGACCCTGGAAGAAACAAGAATTCAAAGGGAACTTGCCGACATACAGGCCCGGTTAACACCGGAAGAACTGGAAAAAATCAAAAGGGATACCGACACCTTAAAAGCCCTCCAGGAAACCGAAGAGGATCTGTCGGTGTTACCCACCCTGGAACTGGAAGATATTCCACCAGACATTGAAATAATCCGCCCCGATCACATCAGTGACGCCTCCGGTGTCACCTGTTACAACAAGGCCACCTCAGATATCTTGTACTTCACCTGCCCTGTGGTGCCAAGGGATCTGCCGGAATCACTGCTTCCCCTGATCCCCTTTTTCTGCATGGCCTTCACCGGTACAGGAACCGCAAAGCGAGACTATGCAGACCTTGCTTCCCTGGTTGATCTTTACACCGGGGGAATATCCCTTTCTCCCTTTTCCAGCAGCGGATTTAACGGTAATGATAAGTTGATCACCTTTCTATCCCTCCAGGGAAAGGCCCTGAACCATAACATTGAGCCAATGTTTGACATCATCGCAGAACTGATGTCCGAGGTAAGCTTTAAAGACCTCACCCGGCTTAAAAGTCTGCTCTTTCAATACCGGGCAGGCCTGGAATCATCCATTGTAGGCAATGGTCACCGATACGCCATGCTCCTGGCCTCCCGCAATTTTTCTGCGTCGGCCGCACTGGGGGAGATGTGGCATGGGGTTTCCCAGTTTCAGTTCATCAAGGCCCTCACAGAAAAAATAGAAGATGCAGAAAACGGTCCAGGGCATCTGGAACAGCTGTCCCACGATCTTGACACCATTGCAGGCACCCTTTTTACCAAAGAAAACCTCTCCCCGGCCATTGTGGGAGATACCCATGGCCTGGCATCAGGGGAGAAAAATATTGCAAGGCTGCTCAGTCTTGTACCGGAAAGAAATTCAGAAACAGGGAAAAGCATTGATCTGACGGTTAAAAAAGAATTCCCCCGGGAGGGATGGAGCACCAGCACATCAGTATCATTTGTGGCCCAAGCCTTCACCACCGTGCGCATGTCACATGAAGATGCCCCCTGCCTTTCGGTGATTGCCAAGCTTTTAAGATCCATGTATCTCCACCGGGAAATCAGGGAAAAGGGCGGCGCCTATGGCGGATTTGCCATTTACAGCCCGGAGGAGGGAACCTTCTCCTTTGGATCTTACCGGGACCCCAACATTGAACGAACCCTGGATGTCTATCGCAATGCCTGTGACTTTATTACAAGTGATGTGATCACAGACAAAGATGTGAAAGAAGCCATCTTGCAGATCTGCTCGGAGATTGACAAACCCGAAACCCCGGGGCCTGCATCCATCAAGGCCTTTTACAGAGACCGTGTGGGGCTAACGGATGAAACTAGAAAGAAATTCAAGGCAGCACTGCTGGCCGTTGACAAAGATCAGGTCGCCATTACTGCCAGAAAATATTTCAAGGCAGATGATGTAAACAAGGGAACCGCTGTGATCTCCAGCCGGGAAAAACTTGAAGCGGCCAACAAAATTCTGGCAGCGGATGGCAGGAGCCTGAAACTGATGAAAATTTAATCAACTGGACGCACATATTTTGCCAGCTCCCCATCAAGTTGGCAAAATTAACTCCTTACATGTCCCGGCCGAATGGGAAAAGGGGCAGATCAATGTGACCGATCTGCCCCCGTTCCAGCAAAACCTGCCAATCTTGATCATGGTGCAAAAAGAGATGACAATCCCTGAACGGCCTTGTCATCAAGGGTGCCTCCCTGCCGGGCCAGTTCCAGGGTATACCGCCCCATCATCTTATAAAGATCCACATAAGCCGGCATTTTTTTCTCGATATCCACAAGATGATCCGCCACCACGGCGGCATCCCCCCGGGCTACAGGACCGGTCAAGGCTCCCCGGGTACCCCGATTTTTAATATTATTCAGGGTTCCAGTTATCAGAGGTTCCAGTATGAGATAAGCCTCTTTTCCCGACAGATTGGCCGCCTTGAGTAAATCCAGGGCAAAATGCTCCAGGGTGACCAGATAGTTGGAGGCCACCACCGCCGATGCGTGGTAAAGGGTTTTGGCATGGGTGGGAAGGGTGAAGCAGGAGCCGCCAAGCGCATCAACCATCTCTTTTCCTGCCATTACTGCCCGGTCAGACCCCTCAACGGAGATATGAATTCCCTTAAAGGGGGATTTTTGTTCCGGGACGTAGGGGGCAAAGCTCTGGAGAGGGTGAAGTGAACCCACATCTGCCCCGCATGCCCGGGCAGACGATAGGATTTCAGAAGAAAGTGCCCCGCTGCAATGCAGCACCATGCGCTTGTCCACCAGACCTTTGATGGCGGCAAGTTCCCCGCATACATCTTCAATAAGCTGATCCGGTGTGGTTATAAAAACAATATCAGCCACCGCCACAGCCCCTTGCAGGGTATCATAAACCTTACCGCCGATGTCTGCAATACCTGCTGCCTCTGCTGCCTTTTCAGCAGATCCAATGTGTCTACTGAAAAGACCTTTAACGGGATATCCCGCCCGGGAAATAAATACGGCAAGGGCTGTACCCACTCGACCGCAACCGATGATGGAAATATTTGGTTTCATATAAAAAAAATACCGGCAAAGAATCCCCTGGATACATAGATCCAAAAAAAAGACTTGCCTCCTCCCTGTAAATAGTTTTAGCCGTGAATAACTGCCATGGTCAGACGGAGTTCCGATTTGCCCACAAAGTGCATTGGCAATGGCGTAATGCCGTTCCCATAAACATCAACATCAAAAATTAACATCCACAACAACATGCCCGGTGATATTGCCTTCCAGAATTTGAGCAGCATACCGGGGAACATCTTTGAGTGATATGACTTTGTTGATGTGATTCAGGGCCTCATCGGAGATATCTGTGACCAGACGATCCCAGGCCGCAATCCTCCTCGGAGTCGGGCAGGAAACCGAATCCACCCCCCTTAAACTGACCCCTCTCAGAATAAAGGGCATGACAGTGCAGGTAAGATCAAACCCACCAGCCAATCCACAGGCAGCCACACACCCGCCATACTTCATCTCGGATAAAAGCCGGGAAAGCACCACACTGCCCACGGTATCAACGGCACCTGCCCACTTCTGGGTTTCAAGGGGGGCTGGTTTCTTTGTCCATTCTTCACCCCCGGCAATATGTTTTGCCCCGATCTGTTTTAGATAATTGTGTATGGATTCATCCTTTGATCTGGTGAGCGCTGTAACCTCATAGCCAAGCCTGGCAAGGATGGCCACCGCATTGCTGCCCACCCCTCCTGATGCACCGGTAACAATGACAGGCCCGCTGTCCGTTGTCACACCAGCCTCCTCAAGGGCCATGATCTGGAGCATGGCAGTATAACCTGCCGTACCAAGGGCCATGGCTTTTTTTGTATCCATCTCCTTGGGAAGGGGAATCAAAAAATCAGATTTGATCCTTGCCATCTGGGCATAGCCCCCCCAGTATTTTTCTCCCACACTCCAGCCATTTAAAATCACCTGGTCCCCGGGCTTGAAATCCGCCGATTTTGATTCAACCACTGTGCCCGCCAGATCCACCCCCGGCACCATGGGAAATATACGAAAAATTTTATTGCGATTGGCAAAACCAAGGCCTTCTTTATAATTCAATGTGGAATAATCCACCTGGATCAGCACATCTTCGTCGGGCAAATCTTCAATTTTAAGCTGCTTCAGTGATGGCACCAGCCCATCATCTTTTTTTTCCACCACAAGCGCCGTAAAAGTATCTTTTTTTGTCATGCCCGTATTCCTCCTGATTGCAAATTTTTTTATATGAAAAAAAGGTGCTGGGTTTTGGGTACTGGGTGTTAACCGCAACTACTTTTTCATTTTTCGTTGTGGCTGGTGGTAGCAGCCATGTATGTTTTTATATGAAAAGGTAGCCTTCAAATCTACCTCAGCAAAGCCCCTCCCCCGATGGGCAATAGGAACCGGACAATTGAGCTGTCTACAGTTCCGGTCCGGGACACCATTGCCCGTCGGGGGGGGGCGGCGGTATAATACCATTTGGCTCCGCGTATACGACCCATTATTCGTTGTGTCCGTCAGGACATGCGGATTATATGAAACACAGCCACAAAGTGCCGCCAGCAAAGCATCTCAAAGGCTGCTCGGGTTTGTTCATTTGTATTCAAATTCCGAGGTGGGAAACTCACCCTTCTGCACAGCATCTTTATAGGCATCCAGGCCCTTGGATGCAACCGCATTGAGATCTGCAAATTTTTTAACAAATTTAGGTAGATACCTGTCATTGATACCCAGCATGTCATGGAGAACAAGAATCTGGCCATCACAATGGGGACCGGCCCCAATGCCGATGGTGGGAATGGTCAAGGCCTTTGTAATTTTTTCTGCAATGGGGGAGGGTATGCCCTCCAGCACAACGGAAAAAGCTCCGGCAGACTGCACCTTCAGGGCGTCTTCCATAAGGCGATCCTCATCCCGCTGCACCTTAAAACCACCCATCTGATGGACACTCTGGGGGGTCAGCCCGATGTGGGCCTGTACTGGAATTCCGGCGGCGGCCACGGCCTTAATAACATCACATACATCGGCACCACCCTCAAGCTTTACTGCCCCGGCTCCTGCTTCCTTCAAGAATCGCCCGGCATTGTCCACTGCCTGGTCCAGGGAAGATTGATAGGACATGAAGGGCATGTCCCCCACCACCATGGCCGTTTCACAGGCCCGGGTCACCATGGCGGTATGATAAAGCATTTCATCCATGGTCACAGGCAGGGTATTTTCCTTTCCCTGGACCACCATGCCAAGGGAGTCTCCCACCAGGATTATATCAATGCCTGATGCATCCACCATTCTGGCAAAGGGGTAGTCGTAAGCAGTCAATGCGGTTATTTTCTTCCCCTCTTTTTTCATTCGGTACAAGGTGGTGGTGGTGATTTTTGATGACATTTTATTTTCCCCCTAAAAGTAAATTTAACATGTGTTCAGGTTACGCACCCGTTCCGTTCAGCAGATATCTCAAAGCCGTTGCCGGTACTGCAATAAAGACCCGGACAAACCGTAAATTATAAACGGTGAACAAAAGGCCATGATAACGTCCATATGATCATATAAAAATCAAGGTATCACTGATTTTACAAGGGTTCAAGCCTTTTCCAACGGGTAACAACTCCCGGACACCGGGCTGAAATATCAATTTTAATGATTGACTATTAAGCCCCACTGCAGATATATAAAAGGTTTAATTTAACGGGCTTGCCCCCAAAAAACCGGTGCCATCAGCAATGTGGCCGGAATCAGAAATAAAGCCCCCCAAAAAAAGCAGGCAAGAGATAAATGATACAGACCATCAGAGGATTCAGGGATATATTACCGGAAGAGTCACCACTGTGGCAGAAAATTGAAAGCATAGCTGCCGAAATTTTCAGGAACTTCGGGTTCCAGGAAATTCGTATCCCCATCATGGAAAAAACAGAACTTTTTGCAAGGAGCATTGGCGAGGCCACAGATATTGTTGAAAAGGAGATGTACACCTTTCCCGATCGCAAAGGTGACAAACTCACCCTGAGACCCGAAGCCACGGCATCCATTGTACGATCTTATATCCAGCACAAAATGTATGCGGCCGACCCTGTCCGGAAATTCTACACAGTGGGTCCCATGTTCCGCCGGGAACGTCCCCAGAAGGGACGATACAGACAGTTTTATCAGATTGATGCAGAGGTGTTCGGCATTGCCTCCCCATATATCGATGCCCAGCTGATCCAGATTCTTAATGAACTGTTCCAGCGCCTGGGATTATCAGGCCTTAAGGCCCATATTAATTCTTTGGGCTGTCCAGAATGCCGACCCAAATTCCAGAAGGCCCTGCTGGAATTTCTCTGTGCCAGAAAAGAAAGCCTTTGCGACAACTGCCTCCGGCGCATGGAGAAAAATCCCTTGAGAACCCTGGACTGCAAGGTTCCTACCTGCCGCAAGGCTCTGGAAGGCGCCCCCACCACCCTGGATTATCTCTGCCCTGACTGCAGCACCCATTTTGACACCGTACAGTCCACCCTCAAGGCCCAGAATGTTGATTTCGTTGTGGATCACACCCTGGTCCGGGGACTGGACTACTACTCCCGCACCGCCTTTGAAATCCTGACCACCGCATTGGGTGCCCAGAGTGCCGTGGCCGGCGGTGGTCGCTATGATGCACTGGTCCAGGAGCTGGGAGGCCCGAAGATTCCCGCCATTGGCTTTGCCATCGGCTTTGACCGACTGGTGCACATTGTGGAACAGCTGAATCAGCAAAAATCAAATGATGGCCCGGATCTGTTTCTGGTAGCTCTGGGTGATAAGGCCATGAAAAATTGTCATCTCTGGTTATCACAGCTAAATCTGTCCGGCTTTAAAACTGAAATGGACTACAGTGGAAAAAGCTTAAAGAGCCTCATGAAGCGGGCGGACAAACGCAATGCAAAGAATGTGCTCATTGTCGGGGAATCAGAAATGGAAGCCAATGCACTGGTGCTTCGCAACATGGAAACAAGGACGCAGACCACCATCTCCATGGATGACCCCGTGGCGAATATTTCAAAAATGCTAAGGAATCCAAAAGGAAATTGATCCCCCCATCGACCACCACGAATATTTACGAACATAAATATTAATATTTAATCATATAAGTTATAAGAGGATAGACGTGACTGATTTACTTGGAGACATGAGAAGAACTCACACCTGTGGTGAGTTGCGGGCAACGGATGTTGGAAAAGAGGTTATACTCATGGGATGGGTCCAGCGCCGGCGGGATCACGGGGGGGTTATTTTCATAGACTTCCGGGACCGTGGGGGCATCACCCAGGTGGTTTTTAATCCTGAAAACTCGGCCTCGGCCCATGAAAAGGCCCAGGTGATCCGCAGCGAGTTTGTACTTGGCATCCGGGGGAAGGTTCTCTTACGCCCCGATGACATGCTCAACCCCAAAATGGACACCGGTGCCATTGAAATCATGGTGGATGAATTAAAAATCTTCAGCCATGCCCAAACCCCGGTGTTCCCCATTGAAGACCGGGTGGACGCATCGGAAACCATCCGTCTGAAACACCGTCACCTGGACTTGAGACGTCCCCAGCTGCAAAAAAATATCATGGCACGTCACACCGCCTCCCGGGCAGTCAGAGATTACCTGAATGACAATGGGTTTCTCGACATTGAAACTCCGTTTCTCACAAAGAGTACACCGGAAGGTGCCAGGGATTATCTGGTCCCCAGCCGGGTGAGCCAGGGCAATTTTTATGCGCTGCCCCAGTCCCCCCAGCTGTTCAAACAAATGCTTATGATCAGCGGGTTTGACAGATACTACCAGATTGTGCGCTGTTTCCGGGATGAGGATTTAAGGGCCGACCGCCAGCCGGAGTTCACCCAGATCGACATGGAGCTGTCCTTTGTGGGGGAAGATGATATCATGACCATCACCGAGGGTCTCATAAAAACGGTTTTTAAAAAGGTAAGAGGCATTGATATCACGACGCCCTTTGATCGCATCACCTATCAGGAATCCATGGAACGTTTTGGTCTGGACAGGCCCGACCTGCGGTTCGGCATGGAGCTTTGCAATGTATCAGACATTGTAAAGGATACCGGATTTAAAGTGTTTGCAAGCGTGGTGCAGAAAGGCGGCATGGTCAAGGCCATCAACGCCAAGGGCTGCATCAATTTTTCCAGAAAGGAAATTGATGAACTCACCGACTTTGCTGCCATTTATAAGGCCCGGGGTCTTGCCTGGATCAAGGTGAAAGAAGACGGCTGGCAGTCCCCCATTGCCAAGTTCTTCACAGATGAGGAAAAACAGGCACTGAAAGAGCGCATTAACATGGAAACCGGGGATTTGATCTTTTTTGTGGCAGACACTGCCAAGGTCACCAATGAAGCCCTGGGACAGCTGAGAAACGAACTGGCCCGACGACTGGAACTTATCGACAGCAATACCTACCGATTCGTGTGGGTCACCCATTTCCCTTTACTTGAGTACGACGAGTTGGAAAAACGATACCAGGCCCTGCATCACCCCTTTACAGCGCCCCTGGAAGAAGATCTGGACAAGCTGGATACCGATCCTTTGAACGTGCGATCCCGGGCCTATGATATGGTTCTGAACGGCACGGAAATAGGCGGGGGCAGTATTCGTATCCACTCCCCGGAACTTCAAGAAAAGGTATTAAAAACCCTTGGAATCAGTGAAGAGGAGGCCCATGAGAAGTTCGGATTCCTGCTGGATGCCCTGGCCTCGGGCACCCCGCCCCACGGTGGCCTTGCCTTTGGATTTGATCGCCTGGCAATGCTGTTGTGCCAGGAAGATTCCATCCGGGACGTTATTGCCTTTCCTAAAACCCAGAAGGCTGCCTGTCTGCTCACCGATGCCCCGTCCCAGGCGGCATCTGCCCAGCTCCAGGAACTGGCCATAAAGGTGGTAAAAATAGAAGAATGAAGGCCCTGAAAAAAGAAATAAAAGACAATGCCCGTTACCTTGGAGACGGCATCATCAAGGCAGATGCCTTTATCAACCACCAGTTGCTGCCGGAATTGACCACCGCCATGGGACAAGCCTTTGCGGAAAAATTCCGAGAAGCCGGGATCACCGGTGTCACACGTATTGTCACCGCAGAGGTCAGTGGCATCGCACCTGCACTGGTGGTGGCCCAGGCTATGAATGTACCCATGGTGTTTGCAAGAAAAAAGAAACCGGCTTTCATGACCGGCACACTTTTTTCTGCCCACGCCCGGAGCCGGACCAAGGCAGAGGCAGTGACCCTGTACATCTCCGATCAGTTCCTTGATTCACAGGACCGGGTCATCATCATTGACGATTTTCTGGCCACGGCATCCACATTAAAGGCCCTTGTTTCCATTGTCAACGACAGCGGAGCCGACCTTGCCGGGGTGGGATGCATCATTGAAAAGGTATTTGAAGGGGGCCGGGAGCAGTTGGCCCATCTTAATATTCCCATCATTTCCCTTGCCCGCATTGATCTTGCAGACCAGGGGAAATCCTTCACCGTGTACTGACCCTGAAAGGCAATATTCAGGGAATTTGCGGTAATTGATCCCGGGATCACGGCCCCGGAAAACGGGGCCAGACATCACCGATACCGGGGTCAACCCTAACCATCAGCCAAGGGGGCGGCCATCGATCCATTATTGAAAAAAAGTCGAAAAGAAACCTACCTGAAATGGAGAACCCAGGCAAGGCAGATTGTGAAGGGTCTCCCCCGTCCCCGGTTTTATGAAACTTTTGCCCGCCAGATGGCCGCCTCACAGGAAATGCTCCAGCATGATTGCCTGATCCAGCGCATGAAAAACAGGGTATACCCCCTGCTGGAAAATGATTTCGGTCATGGGATTTACCACTCAGAACGGGTATGTATGGATGGTGCCGCCATTGTACAGGTGGAAATGGGTCTGGGCGCACCTCCCCGGGAGCCGTCAAACCGCATCCTGCGAAACATGCAGCTGATTCAGATTGCCGGACTGCTGCATGATACCAAAAGAAAAGAACCCAACCATGCGGCAAAGGGGGCACTGTTTGCCAGGCAGGTACTCAAGGAAAAGTCCTTTGATATGACAGCCCTTGAGATTGATATCATCAGCACCGCCATTGAGCAGCACGAAGCCTTTCAGATCCTTCCCCTGGATGCCGTGCCCGCCTCCCTGATTTCCAATGCACTTTATGATGCAGACAAGTTCAGATGGGGACCTGATAATTTCACCCACACCGTCTGGGACATGGTCATCTACCAGAATATGCCCATAAGTGATTTTTTAAAGAAATTTCCCACAGGCATTGATAAAATGATACAGATAAGCAAAACCTTTCGCACCGATACCGGCAGGCGTTTCGGACCCGACTTCATCGATATCGGCATACAGACCGGTGCCCGACTTTTCAAGGAAATTCAACAAGAGTTCATACCCCGTTCGGGAAAATGAAAATGGGGCACATTCCCATTTTCCCGGCATCATCATCATAGCATTCTATGGATCTGATTTTCAGGGCAACGGGGTCAGCCCTGTGTTATGGGCGTTATCTACCACACCAACCAAAGCCTGTGCAAAAGTCCAAACCAGCGATAACGCCAATAATGCAAGCCTGACCCCATCATTGAGAAGCTTTTGTCCGGGGAAATGGGTGCGCACTCTGAGAATGCACCAGAAGTCTATTTTTTCTTTTTTCTGTAATTCTTTTGGCCGATGCTGTCACTGACGGGAATCGCAGCCTCCTTTTTGACGCAGAGAATCGGGGTATTAAACACCAGGGCAGACACATCTTTATCCCGCTGAACCTGAAGCTGGAGGGCGTCCCGGTCAATCTCAAAATACCGGGAAATAACCGTTATAATATCCCCTTGAAGACGCTTTAATGTTGAATCATTCACCTCAAGCTGATCGCAAACCAGGGTGAACTGCAGCCGCTTTTTGGCCGTCTTATTGGTCTGTTTATGACCTGCAAATTTCTTCAGCAATGCGTTAAACATGGAATCGTCCTCACTATTTTCTACCAAATTTACGGCTTATCATTCCCCACACACCCTTTTTATGGGACGGCACCTGGATGGGAAGATCGGATTCTCCGTTCAAACGACGTGCAATGCGACGAAATGCCTGTCCGGCGGAAGAGTCATTCTGCATAACCAGGGGCAGACCGACGTTGCTGGAAATAACCACCTGCTGATCCATGGGCACCAGGCCCACCAAGGGCACGGAAAGCACATCAATTACATCTTCGTGGCTCAACATATCTCCCCTTGCCACCATTTCCGGCACAATGCGGTTGAGCACCAGTTTAGGGGTAATGGATCTGGCATAAAGAAGCCCGATGACACGATCGGCATCTCTGACCGAAGAAACATCCGGAGTGCAGATGACAACGGCATCATCTGCACTGACAACGGAATTTTCAAATCCCCGTTCAATGCCTGCCGGGCTGTCCATCAACACATAATCATATTCCTGCCGGAGCTGTTTTCCCAACCGCTCCACACCGGCCGGGGTAAGCACATCCTTATTATCACTCTGGGAAGCCGGTATGAGAAAAAGATTCTCAATCCGTCGATCCCGAATGGCAGCCTGGCTGATCTTGCACTGCCCCTTTACCACATCCACAATATTAAATACGATTCTGTTTTCAAGGCCCATGACCACATCAAGGTTTCTCAGCCCGATGTCCATGTCAATTACGGCCACACGCTTTCCCTCTAAGGCAAGGGCCGCTCCAATGGAAGCCGTGGCAGTGGTTTTTCCCACTCCGCCCTTTCCCGAAGTAATAACAATAATTCTTCCTTCCACTTCACACCTCATGTAACCCGGATAATATTAAACAAAGGGCCGATAAGACGCCCTGCACAGTCACATACAACAAAACACTTGCCACTTAATACCGAAGCTTTCACACGTCACCCTCACATCCTACATAACCTCAGGCCAGGGCAAAGCATCAAAAAGATTCGTCTCCAGATAATTACTGACCACAATGCGCCCCTTTTCAACGACGGCAATTTGTGTGTGTTCATGGCCTCCATCATCCAGACCAGAAGAGGACACCCCACCGATTTGAACATGGGTGGGCCGAAATTCAAGGGCAATGACAATGGCCGTTTCATCTTCGGGCCTGCCAGCATGCACCCGCCCCCGGAGTCTGCCAAGAACAATCACATGCCCCCCTGCCAGAATTTCAGCACCGGGATTGACGTTACCCATGATAACAATATGTTTTCTGGCTTCAATTTTCTGCCCGGATCTCACCCTTCCCTGCAACATCAGCACATCACTTTTATGATGATTCCAGGCCCGGGACAGATCCCGCTGGCGAATGCGCTCCACGGGAACAGATCTTTTCTCCGGAGGCAGTGTCACCACACCGACGCTGAAGGTTTCCTTTAGAAACAGTGTCAAACGGGCCACCAGCTCTTCACAGCCAGGTGCCCCACCCATATCCAGGGTTATTCGGGAATTGATGGCCAGGTGTCGAAGCCGCTGAAACAGCAGGGTCAGTTGTTCTTTAATTTCTTTTTCCGGTACCTTGGGGTCCACCGTAATCCAGAAACCATCTCCCACGCCCTTTAATTTTACCGACGGCATTTCATTCATTGCCATAAATCATTTCCCTTCTCCCCATAAATTGTTATCTGTCCGTTTTTATGGAACCATCTTGGATATATTAGTTACAGAAGATTCGTATATTGTAAATATAGTTGAGATATCTATAGGATAAGAAATTTAAACTGTCAAGAGGTAACTTTCCGGCGACATGCCCGGGCAAAATCTTCAGGATAGTGACCGGTAATCCAGCGCAGCTGAGCTTCACTGAAGGCCCCGGGGGAATGGGGCAGTCTGGGCAAAAAGGCATAAAGCAGATGCTGACCGGTACTTCTATCATCAAATCGTTTGGCATATTCAATACAGGTGACCATGCGTGCACCCAGTTTTTCAAGGACAGTCAGAGCCGTTAAGATACCCCTGTCCAGAGAATTTCTAAGAGCCGTGTCTGCCTCCAGAATATTGCCACAGGGTTTTAAGGGCATCATCTGAATCTCCCACTGGGATGTCTGGGCTTTGGGTACAAAAAGTATAATGTTCTCATCTTCAAATACCACAAGACTGTGAGGACCGTCTTTGTTGCCGTCCACCCGTCGATTGCTGCGAATGGCGGCAAGATAATTTTCAAAAAATCCCCTGCCGGTGCATTCTCGATAGACCTGGACAAAATCCGTCAGCAGATCACCGCATGCATAGGAAGACATGAAGTGATCCTTTTCCCTGGTGGGTATCTGGCCGGGAATCATGGCATACTGCTGGTGGATCTGCTGATGGGATGCATGAAGACGATACCCTGACTGACTGCAGCTAAACCCGAAATTCCAGCCCCACAGGCTGCCGTTAAAGGCCAGAGGTTTGTCGTTGCTGCTTTCCAGAGCCTCCAGCAATTTCAGACGAAGGGACTCAAGGGTCTCAGTGGACATCCGGTGTCGCCTTGGGGGAAGTTTCATTCCCAGCTGTCGGGCCACCATGGCATAAATTCGCTGGTAACACAGATGACGCATGCCAGACATGTCTTCCTGGCTCAGATCAGAAATGCGATATCGCACGGTATCATGGGCGGTGTTGGCGGCAAAATGCCCCCAGGGGATATAACTGTTCTGTCTTAAATATTCAAACACATGGCTTTGCCCCTGGTTTTCGTGCCACTCCGCTGTGATTTCACTGTTCCCCTGGGCACCAGGACGAAGCACCATGGCCCGTTTATACGCATCAGGAAGATCAGGATTATTGGCCACCACCTCAAAGAGTTCATGATTTTTGATGGCCGGCACCATGTTGCCATCGGGGCCTTTTTCAAAGACAAGCCCCCGGGGTTCAATACCGTCATCACCAAAAACAAAGCTGCAGGCACTCTGGGCAAGATCCACCAGATCCCGGGGATCGGTGCTTGCCTCGGCAAGGGCAATTTTAAGGGGGATTGGCATGTCCTTAAAAAGAGATGCCATGGGGCTGGTCCCAAGGCCATTTTTCTGGGCCCACCCCTCCAGGGTTTTCCAAAGAGACGTGGATTTCCTGGAAGGAATTGAAATCTCATAACCCTCCCGGGCTGCTGCATCGGCCCACCGGGAGTTGATGTAGGTGGTGCCTTTAAAGGGAAAGGCGTTGGGAACCTCATAAATAATGTCTGCATTGGTGGCGGCGATGTCATTTTTCGGGAAATTGATCTCGTTGGTGACCACCTCACCGGAGGCATCCGTACCCAGAGGGCCGATATAATCGTGCTCCCTGAAATTATCCACAAAAAAGGAAGGTGCGTGAATCCCCGTCTGAAAGGTTCCATCCGCCAGCACACAGGTGCGAAGGGGTTTCATCCCGTCTTTTTGCATGTCAGTTTCTCTCCTCTATGGCGGACAGGGCATCCCTGGCCGCTTCCATGAGATCTTCATCATCAAAGCTTTCCATCATGGTAGCAATGATATCTGCCACCGACGCATCCCCCACCTCTCCAAGGGCATAGAGAAGATCCCCCTTAACGGTGATATCGGCATCCTCAAACAATGGCAGCACCAGCGGCACCAACTGCAATGCCAGGGCCGGGACCTCCTGGGCCAACTCTTCAACCACCACCATAGCACCCAGCCGCACGGACCATATTTCATGGTTCAAAAGCCCCACAAACCCCGGGAAAATAGCCCCATGGGCCTTTATTTTCTCATAGATCCACTGGGCATTACCATTCTCCAGAATAGAACGCAGGGAATCCGTGCCAAGCAATGCGGGGTCACGCCCTGCTGCCACCTGGGCCACCTCCTTCATGGATACGGACCCTGTCCATCTGAAATCATTGTCCAGGATCAGGCAAGGGGCAGATAATACCTCGTCCCTGGCAGCCGCCCCATCAAACCATGTACCGTCAATCACATGAAGATGGATCTGGGAGCAGGCCGCTGCCAGGTGCATCATGGAGCGAACAACACCGGGGCAGTGGGGACACTGGGTGGCTACATAAAGTTTAAGTTCCACGGGAATGTCAATGGTGGCAAGAATATCTGAAACATCCTTTTCAACCACCGGAGTTCCCCCCACAGCAAGATCCAGACTCTCCAGAAAGACGGGCAACAGTTTTTCCCGGGGCAGTGCAGAAAAAAACACATTGTCCATCACCTGGATGGATGGCAGCTCCTTGTCCTCAATTTTTATGGCATTTACCCTTATAATGGGAACCGTCTCCATTAGAAAGTCACAGAACTCTTTAATTGTGGTATCTCCTGGAGCCCCGGTGATTACCCTACCAAGCACAATACTTCCTTGTTTTTGCTGTGCCCATCCATCAATGGTGGCACGATCTTTATCATTCAATTCCCACTCCCTCTTTTGTGTTACATGATCATGTTTACAACTATCACGGTTTGCAAAAGCATGCAATAAACGTAGATATTCAGTCAGTACCCCATCTTCACATGATTTGGTCTGCTCACATAGCATTCGTATGCTCCACACCCCCAAACAGGCGAATATGAGGATCTGTCCAAATATTTACCAATAAAGCCCGTTGAAAGTGCAACAGCAGAGCCCCCAAGGGGCACTCGGTCCGGCCCATTCGATCAGCCCTTTTGCCCTGCCGGGCGTTAAGAAGCGCAGGCTGTTTAAGGACAAATCTGCCCGCAGTTCCTGCTTTTTTATATAAAAAAATCAGGCAAGAGATTCCAGGGCAAACGCATTAAAATAAAACAAATGAAGCCTCATGTAGCTCACTTGGGTAAATGAGAGTTTTCAATATTGGGAATTTTTGTTATTTGAACTTCTTTGCTATAATTTTATTCTAAAGGAGTCCAATAATGATTGAGTCTGATAGTTCGCTGTTGTCAGAACTTGCAGAGATAAATGACCCTCGACTGGAAAGACAGAAACGACACCTGTTGATAGACATATTTGCAATTACAATATGCGCTGTTATTTGCGGGGCAAATACATGGAATGAAATTGCACAATATGGCGAATCCAAACATGACTGGTTAAAAACATTTTTGAAGTTACCCAATGGAATACCATCACACGATACAATAAGGCGAGTATTTATCATCATTGACCCGAAAGAATTTCAATCGGCTTTTATTAACTGGGTGAATTCTATGCGGAAATCACTTCCGGAGACTGTCATCGCTGTGGATGGAAAGACACTGAGGCGGTCCCATGATAAACCAAATGGAAAGTCAGCAATTCATATGGTGAGTGCATGGGCATCAGATATGAATATGGTCCTGGGACAAATTAAAACGAATGAGAAATCAAATGAAATTACTGCAATCCCGGAATTGCTTGATTTACTGGATATTTCAGGAAGCACTATCACAATAGACGCCATGGGTTGTCAGAAAAAGATCGCAGAAAAAATAATCGACAATAATGCAAACTATGCTTTGGCTTTGAAGCAAAACCATGGAGATCTATATGACGACGTTGATCTTTTTTTTCAAAACATCAAAAAGACAGACGTTAAGGAATTGTCCGAAAACTATTTTGAAAGCGTTGATGGTGATCATGGACGAGTTGAAATAAGGCGTCATTGGATTACATCCGATACTGACTGGATCGTGGATAAACCACTTTGGGCAGGCCTTCAAAGCATTGGAATGGTTGAAAGAGAACGCCATATTAAGGACAAAATTTCATGCGAGACCAGTTATTACTTGCTCAGCGACAAATGGAATGGTGAAGACTTTGCTAAAAGGATACGAGACCACTGGGGAGTCGAAAATAAATTGCACTGGGTGCTTGATGTCTCGTTTAGGGAAGATGAATGTCGCAAGCGAGCTGGCCATGCTGCTGAAAATTTTGCAATGGTGCGCCATATTGCCTTAAATCTACTAAAAAAAGAAAACAGTATGAAAAAGAGCATAAATGTTAAACGCCTGCAAGCAGGATGGGATAATACTTACCTCATGAAAGTACTTGGAGTCAATGCAATTTAAATGCGTTTACCCTGCAAGAGATTCCCCTTGAATTCACCCCATGTTATTGATAGTTTAAAGATCGGTCACAACATGGGCCATTCCGGGAGGGTCAGGCTTGCGTTTTTGGAATTATCGGTGGTTTTGGCGTTTGTACAGGCTGTGAAAAGATAACGCAAATAACACAAGCCTGACCCCATTGACCCGCCAATTGTGACGGACTCATGTTATGCCCAAGACCACAAATTGCAAGTCCACAAAAAAACAGAGACCACACCATGGAATTCATAGCAGACCTGCACCTTCACTCCCATTTTTCCAGAGCTACCGCCAGAAATCTAAACCTGGAAAATCTGTACATCTGGGCACAGAAAAAGGGGATCACCCTGGTGGGCACCGGGGACTTCACCCACCCCGAATGGCTCCGGGAAATTGAAGAAAAACTGGAACCGGCGGCACCGGGTCTGTTTAAACTGAAGGAAAAATTCAGTAAACCCCTTGATGCAACCGTTCCTTTCAGCTGTAAAAATCAGGTACGATTCATTCTCCAGTGTGAAATCAGTTCCATTTATAAAAAGAACAACCGGGTGAGAAAAAATCACAATCTGATTTATTTCCCGAAAATCAAATCTGTCAAAACCTTTAATGCACAACTCGAAACCATCGGAAACATCACCTCAGACGGCCGTCCCATCCTGGGACTTGATGCAGAAAAACTCCTTGATATCATGCTAAATGTCTCCGATGAGGCATTTCTCATCCCGGCACACATCTGGACCCCCTGGTTTTCCATGCTGGGGTCCAAATCCGGATTTGACACCATTGAAGAATGTTTTGGTGATCTTTCCCGCCATATCTTTGCCGTGGAAACCGGTCTATCCTCGGACCCGCCCATGAACTGGCGGGTAAAAACCCTGGATCATGTACGCCTGGTATCAAGTTCAGATGCCCACTCCCCCATGTATCTTGGCAGAAACGCCACCATGTTTGACACCGGCCTTTCCTATTACCATGTCAGAAGAGCATTGGAAACCGGAGATCCCGTCAAATACCGGGGCACCATTGACATGTTTCCCCAGGAGGGAAAATACCACCATGACGGCCACAGGAAATGTGGCATTTCCTTTGATCCAGAAGAGACCCTGCGCCATGGAGGCAACTGCCCCGTGTGCAAAAAGCCCCTCACCCTGGGGGTCCTTTACCGGGTACAGGAACTGGCCCATCGCCCCCATGGCTATGCCCCCAAGCACCGTCAAGGTTATCAAAGCATCATACCTCTTGCCGATATTTTGTCTGAAATATTTGATGTGGGTCCCAAAAGTAAAAAGGTGACCATTGTCTATGAAAAAACTCTGGAGAAATCCGGCCCGGAGCTGGATCTCCTGTTAAAAAAATCACCTGCAGATATTGATGCCCTGGGCATTCCCCTGCTGGGGGCGGCCATTAAAAAAATGCGCTCCGGCCAGGTGGACATTGCCCCCGGGTTTGACGGAGAATATGGCCGGGTCCGTCTCTTCACAGCCGAAGAAAAAAAAAGGCTCAGGGGAGAAACAGAGCTGTTCCCCCCGGAAAAAAAGAAACCGGCTCCCCGAAAATCCGTAAAGACAACGGCTGCCTCGCCCATCCATCATAATGCTTTACCGACCACCCTGCCCGGCATCATTGCCGAAAAAGAGAACACATCCACCCTTCCACCGGATGACCTATTGTCCACCCTGAACCCGGAACAGCACCAGGCACTTTTGTGCACGGATAGACCGCTGATCATGGCAGCCGGTCCCGGTACCGGCAAAACCCGTACCATCACGGCAAAGATTGCCTGGCTCATTAAAGAACAAAAAGTTTCACCGGATGCCATCCTGGCCCTGACCTTCACCAATCGGGCAGCCCGGGAAATGCAAGATAGAATCGAAACCCTTATCCCGGACACCCATAAAAAAGTATGCGCCTGCACCTTCCACGCCTTCTGCCTCATGATCCTCAAGGAATATACAGATTTTTCCTCCGGCATTATGGAGGATGGACTGCGACATACCCTTCTGGGAGAAGCCGTGACACAGCTTGCACATTCAGACAATAAAGTCACCCCTGCCCAGGCGGAACTTCATATTTCCCGGGCCAAACAACAGGGACTTACTCCCGCAGACACCCTTGATTTTATTGAAGATATCTCCATCAGAAAAGATTATACCCGGGTGTGGGAGATATACCAGGCCAATCTGAAGATTTTAAATATGGTGGATTTTGAAGATCTCATCAACATGGTTCTGTCACTTTTAACCAATGATTCAGACATGGGCTTAACCCTGCAGAAACGATTTCAATATCTCTTTGTGGATGAATACCAGGATGTCAATCAGGGTCAGTACATGCTCACCCGACTCCTGGCAGGAAATGGTGATCACCTCTGCGTCATTGGGGACCCGGATCAATCCATCTACGGATTCAGGGGATCAGACAACCGCTATTTCCAGCAGTTTTTATCGGATTATCCCACAGCCCTTGCCATCACCCTGAAACACAATTATCGATCAACGGAGGCCATTCTTGAAGCCTCCCACCAGATGCTCACACGATGCGGAGAACAGATGGCTGGTCCCAGACTGTTTTCCGGCATCCAGGGTAAAAATACGGTGATGATAATGCCCACCGCCTCGGAGCGGGCCGAAGCTGTGGCTGTGGGAAAAACCATTGAAAAACTCACCGGAGGGCTGTCTCTTTTTTCCATGGACAGTCAAAGCGTTGATACTTCCCGGCAAGATGCTTTCTCCTTTTCCGACATTGCCGTTCTCTACCGCACACGGAAACAGGGAGAACTATTTGCCGAGGTATTGGAAAAAGCAGGCATTCCCTGCCAGATGGCCCACCGGGAGAACATCCTTTTAAAACCCGGTATCAAAGAGATACTTTCCCTCATGAGAATAAGCAGGGAGAGGGGCAGTTTCATGGATGTTGAATGGCTGCTGGATCATTTCAAAGCTGGTACCGGGAAGAAAAGCCGGGAGATTCTAAGGCACTGGTTTAACATCCAGGATACATCCCTGACCCAAGCCCTTGTCCACCTTCAAAAGGCTCCTCCCAGAGGCCTGCGCCGGGATATCCATAAAAAGGTATGTCAATGCATCTCAGAGATCCACACAGCCGGAGAAAAGGTAAAGGCCCTTTCCAGCAGACAGACCATTGATTATGTTTCCAACCTATGGGGCCTTGACGACATCATTCGGGCCAACCCCAAAAGCGCCCACACCCTGGAATTGCTTTTCATGGAGGCAGACCGCATGATAGACCCTGTGTCATTTCTGGATCATCTGAGTCTTAACCGGGATATAGATACCCTGGTACCCCATGCCGAAAAGGTACTTCTGATGACTCTGCACGCATCCAAGGGCCTTGAATTTGATGTGGTGTTCATCACCGGGTGTGAAAACGGACTCATCCCCTTTTTCCGGCACGATAAAAACGGAAACCCCATTCCTGTTCTCCCTGAAACTATGGCCGAAGAACGGCGTCTTTTTTACGTGGCCATGACCCGGGCCCGGAAACAGCTTTGTTTTTCCCATGCCCGGAAACGCCACATCCATGGTAAAACAATAAAAACTTCAATTTCTCCCTTTGTCTATGATATAGAAGAGGAATTAAAAGCTTACGGTAAAAATAAATTTAAACCCAAACAAGAAAAAAAAGAAAGCAGACAGCTGGAGCTGTTTCAGGATATCTGATAATGGAAGAAAAAAATGTAAAATCCATCCCCCTGGCCAATGACCTCACCCTGGAACTTCTTGACCTGACCAGAAAAATCAGCGTGGACGCCTGCCAGGTGACCATGGTGGCAAGACTTGTCATCCCGGTGAAAGCATCCCTTTTTTCAGAAGAGACCCTCAAGGAAACGCCCCTGGAAAATATCGTAAATAAAGTGGGAGAGACAACCACCTTTGAGCATCGCAAGGAACGAAACTTCATCATGAACGAAGACAAAGACAAGGTTTTTGAACATCTGGTGGACACCTTTATGGAGACTATCATGCCCTATGTGTCCAAACCTTTTTTTCCGGAAAAATATATTTTAAAATGCTACAGAGATAAGGGATAAAAAATGAAAGGCTGGGACCTTTGTCTACTGGTGGGGTTACTGCTGGTACCAATGACGGTGACGGCGGATATCTATATATTTGTGGATAAAAACGGGGTAAGCCATTTCACCAATGTGCCGTCTTCCCCAAAATTCCATCTGTTTGTCAAGGGAAAACGTCCCCAGCCCGGCATGGTGCGCCTGGATAAGAAATGCTATGATCACCTGATTGAAAAGGCAGCCCGGAAGTTCAATGTGGATTTTTCACTGATCAAAGCGGTCATCGAGGTGGAATCGGCATACAATCCCCGGGCCGTCTCATCAAAGGGTGCCCGGGGACTGATGCAGATCATGCCCTTTAATTTTGAAGAACTCAACATCTCAGACCCCTTTGAACCCAAGCAGAACATCATGGGCGGCACCCGGTATCTGACGGGATTGATCCATCAGTACAAGGGAAATCTGGAGCACGCCCTTGCCGCCTACAACGCCGGACCCGGAAACGTGGACAAATATAAGGGTATCCCCCCTTTCCTGGAAACCCGGAACTATGTTAAAAGAGTCATGGCCCTTCACCGCATCTACCGCCCCAGTTCCTGATGCATCCAAAATTTCCATTCAGCAGGGAAGGGATTCAGCCGCTTTCAATCTGGCGCTTTATCAGGGGCAGAACTCAAGAATAATGGCCAGATGAAGTTTAGAGATTGATCACCCAAGGCATCGGGCGTGTTTTAATCTCCTGAGCACACATTGCAGTCCATGCGTCTTATAAAATTAGCCAATTTATCTTTAATATCAGAACGTTCCATGGCAAAGGCCAGGTTAGCCATCTGGAAACCCGCCTTGTCCCCGCAATCAAAGCGTTCTCCTTCAAATTTATAACCGAACACCGGTTGATCACCCAGCAGCTTTTCCATGGCATCGGTGAGCTGAATTTCTCCCCCGGCACCAAGTTCTTTTTCTCCCAGATAGTCAAAAATCTTCGGGGTCAGAATATAGCGGCCCACAATGGCCAGATTGGACGGGGCGTCTTTCGGTGAAGGTTTTTCAATCATTCCTTTAACCCGTACCACATTGTCTTCTATTTCCTGGGCGTCCAGGATACCATATCTGTCCGTCTGATCCTTGGGAATCTCCATGACAGCCACAAGGCTGGCCCTTAAACGATCAAACCGATTGATCATCTGGGACAATACCGGCACCTTTGACTTGATCAGATCATCGGCCAGAAGTACTGCAAAGGGTTCATCCCCCACAATATCCCTGGCACACCAGATGGCATGCCCCAGTCCCCGGGGTTCGTGTTGGCGGGTATACACAATGGTACCCGTGGGGGGTACCAGTTTCTGTATCTGCCCCAGGGCTTCATCCTTATGTTTATTTTTGAGCGTCATTTCAAGCTCAAAGGAACGATCAAAATGATCCTCCAGGGCCTTTTTCCCTCGACCGGTAACAAAAATAATCTGCTCAATCCCTGCTGCAAATGCCTCTTCCACCGCATATTGAATGATGGGTTTATCCACAACCGGAAGCATTTCTTTGGCCATAGCTTTAGTTGCAGGCAAAAATCGAGTACCAAGCCCTGCAACGGGAAATACAGCTTTTCTAATTTTCATATGATCTCCGTTCAATGGATGCATTTTCAGAGGGTAGATAATCATCATCCCCCCGTTCTATGTATACAAAAAGCATAAATTTATTCGGGCTTGATCACAACATCGGTCACTTGAGAAGGTGCAGCAGTTACTTGGAATGGCCGAAGTTATGATCAAGTCCGTTTATTCAAACAGGCAGTGTGTAAGCAGGTTCAGGTTTTCAGTGCTGACAGGGAGAGTCAGGATCATGCCCACAGGCATTTTCACCGGTAACCAAAGTTTTTTCAAGATAGGCCATTACAAGGGTTTCCGGTGCCTCTGCCGGTGCTCCAGTAACCACATCAATGCTGGCCTGGGCAAAAAGCTGTTTTGCCATCTGCCCCATACCACCGGTAATAATCACATTTACCCCTTTTTCATGAAGCCATTTGGGCAACACCCCAGGTTCATGGGGAGGGGGTTCAAGCACTGTGGTATTGGTGATCTTTCCATCTTCCACATCCATAAGGCAAAACTCCCTGCAGTGTCCGAAATGCGTGGTAAGTTTACCCATTGCCATTGGTATTGCAAATTTCATCTTTGATGTCCTTTCATTTCTTTTTTTAGTAATACATATGGCAGTGACACCTGCCACAATGAAAATTGAAACTCAAATTATTACAAACTTTATATAAACGGGCATGTCCCAGCGGACACAACGAATATTGAAAATGCCATCATGCCACCCCCCGGGGGAATTTCATTTAAACCCAGTGACCTTCCACGTTGGGACCACCGGCGTAACTCAGCTCACCTTTCTTAAATTGCTCCACAACGCCTTTTACTGTGCCTTTAATACCGGTAATAATGTGAATACCCGCCGCCTCAAGCACCTGAAAGGCCTTGGGACCACAATTTCCGGTGATAACGGCCTGGACACCGGTTTCAGCCACGGTTTTTCCTGCCTGAATACCGGCCCCCTGGGGAAGGTTAAGATTCTGGGTATTTTCCTTAACCTCAAAAGCCATGGTATCAGTATCCACAACCACAAAATACTGGGCACGTCCAAACCGAGGATCCAGATCGGCATCCAGATTTTTACCCGTTGATGTTACAGCAATTTTCATTTTTATTCTCCTCATATTATTTTTTATTTATTACTCGATTATTTTTATTGATTACTGGCGTTAAGGGCTTGGTCACAGCATGGGCCACCCGTCACATTTGATGGGCCAACGGAATCAGGCTTGTTATCAGGTGTTGAGGGCTTGGTCACAGGCATTTATCAATCTGTTATCAATATTTTTAAAATTTAATCACATGATACGTTCCAGAGTATTGGAAAAAAACTGCTGAACCTGTTCCCATATCTGCACAACGGCCCGGGATGCAGGCCCATCAGAGAACTGCACCAGGCTCTGCCCAGCTTTCATGGCATCAATGACCCCCCGATCAAAGGGGATTTCCCCTACAAATCGAATGTTATTCTCTGCTGCAAATTTTTGAATGTGCATTGCCATTTCCGGGTTCAGATCCGCTTTATTAATACAGGCCATGGTGGGTATTCTCATTTGATCAGCCAGGGCCTTTACCCGCTCCATATCATGCATGCCGGACAGGGTGGGCTCTGTTACAATGAGCAGCGCGTCAGAATTGGTCACCGCCGCAATCACAGGGCATCCGATACCCGGAGGGCCATCGGTGATGATCAGGGGTATTTTTTTCTCTTTGGCCATATGCCGTGCCTCCTGACGAAGCTGACTCACCAGAAGCCCGGAATTTTCTTCGGCAATACCCAGGCGGGCATGGATCATGGGGCCCCAGGGGGTGTCTGATATAAATTTTTCCCCGCACACCTTCCGCTCAAAGGAAATGGCCTTTTCGGGGCAGAACCAGGCGCATACCCCGCACCCTTCACAGGAGATGGGATCAATGACGAAATCCTCCGAAATGGCATGAAACTGACACCGATCCCGGCAGTCACCACACTGAGTGCACTTGTCTGTCTGGATTTCAGCCTTGCTCCCCCCTTTAAAATGGGAAGACGCAATGGTATTATGTTCAAGGGTCAAAAAAAGATTGGCGGCGTCCACATCGGCATCCACCACAATTCTATTGGGTGCAAGGGTGGCAAAGGATGCCGTTACGCTGGTTTTTCCGGTCCCTCCCTTGCCGCTGATAATGGTAAGTTCCTTCATTTTCCCACCTCCCCTGCCTTTTTGCATTCTGACACACGCCTGTACAACTTATCAAATAACTCATCAAACAAAATTTTCATCTCCGGCATTTCATTCACCAGCAAACCACCCCTGGAACAGATGGAGGCCGCCTCCCGGCTGAAGGGAAAGCGTTGAAGGATCTCAATGCCCTCTTTTGCGGCATAGCTTTCCACAATTCCCGGTTCATCATCGGCCCGATTAATGACAATGCCTGTGGGAACCTTGAGTTTTTTAAGAGCTTCCACTGTCAACGAAAGGTCATTGAGACCAAAGGGGGTAGGTTCTGCCACAAGCAATGCATAATCGGACTCCCGCAGGGCTTCAATGGCAGGGCAGGAGGTGCCGGGAGGTGCATCCACAAGGGCGATGCCCAGAGGGTTTATTCTCTCTTTCACCTGGCTTATCAGGGGAGGCGACATGGCTTCCCCCACCCGCAACTCTCCCCAGGTAAGATCAATGCCCCGGCTGTTCTTACCCCGGCGCACCGTTCCCAGCACACGAAAATCCTCTTGAATGGCATCTTCAGGGCAGACCATCTGACACCCTCTGCAGGAATGACACATCTCTGGAAAAGTCATAATTTTTTTTGCCACAAGGGTGATGGCACTGAACTGACAGATCTCTTCACAGGCACCACACAACGTACATAACCCGGAATCTATTTTGGGAACCATGACGGAAACAGGTTCACTTGAAATATCATCAGGCTTTATAAAAATATGGGCATTGGGTTCTTCCACATCACAGTCAAACACTTTCACATCGTCTCTATCAATGGATGCCGCCAGGTTCACCGTCACTGTGGTCTTTCCGGTGCCCCCTTTACCGCTTGCAATGGTAATAATCATCTGCTTTATCCTTGCACATGGGTTTATCAAATCTCAACTCAAACGAGCATATGCCACAAATAAACCAGAAACATGCGCTTGTCAAACTTATTTTAACCAATCACCCATATAACCAACCTTCTGCATGCCCCATGTTGTAACCCACCCGGAAACTTACCTCCCCCATATTATGGGGAAACATTGACATTGCGCCGGGTTTTCTATATTAATGTCCTGAATTTAATCCATAAGGAGTCTATGCAAAATGAATGATGAACATAAAACCGGCCGGGAATCTGAAGTTTTACCCGTTCAGATGGGCTATGAAACAAAATTCAAATTCAAATGCCACAAAGGGGTAAAGTGCTTTACCAAATGCTGCAGGGGCATCGACATCATGCTCACCCCATACGATATACTGACTATGAGAAAACGCCTTGAACTGACATCAGAAGAATTTCTGGCCATATACACAGATCTGCATCTCCTGGAAAGTGCAGACCTGCCCGTTGTCACATTGAAGCTTCTTGATGATGACCAGAAATCCTGTCCCTTTGTCCAGGACAAAACCGGATGCCTTATCTACGAAGATCGCCCCTCCACCTGCCGATACTATCCACTGGGAATGGGTTCATTGAGTTATACCAGCGATCAGGAAGAAGGAGCTGATGACGATGCTTTTTTCTTCACGGTAAAAGAAGAACATTGTCTGGGGTTTGAGGAGGATAAGGAATGGACAGTTGCTGAATGGCGAGAAGATCAGGGGGTGAATATCCGGGATGAGGTCAACGCCGGCTGGACCAATCTCATTGTCAGAAAGAAATCCGTTCCAAAAACCCTGAAACTGTCTGAACAGAGCAAGCAAATGTTCTTTTTGGCCTGTTATAATGTTGATAAATTTAAAAAATTTATTTTTGAGAGCACATTCCTTAAACGCTATAATGTTGATGATGCCGTCATAAAAGAGATAAAGGAAGATGATATCAAGCTGCTTCAGTTTGGATTTGAATGGCTGAGGACAACTTTTTTCAAGAATGAAGGAGATATTGCCAGTACAGTGGTAACTCCTGTCCAGGCACCAAAAAAACAATCCTGACTTCCCCATTTATTTAAAAAAGCGCTTCCACACCCGGGCAATACCGCAGTGAAAGCGCTTTTTTTACAGCATCGTATGTCTCATCGTTAACCGATATTATAACCAAAACCGAAAATTAATAACCATAATACAGATTTTTTCGATGGGCTGGGTCTGCCAGACGCGCATCCACATCAATGTCAAAAAAATCTGCCAGGGGCTGAAAAATCTCCGGATTTTTCTTCTGAACCGTTTTAGCAGCTTCCAACACAACGGCAATACCCTTTTCCGTCATTTTCCCAAGAGGTCTGCGACAGGGGCCCGACGGTACCCCCAGAATCTGCATGAGTGTTTTCAATGCCAGGGGATTTCTGGCCCTGCACGTCACCTCTCCATAAATGCTTGACTCTTTTGTGGTTACGGTGACAAGCCCCAGCAGGGGTAAAAGTGCCTGATTTAATTTTTGGGCTTCCTCCACATCCCCTTTGTCCATGAGCTGAATCATTTCCACAAGAGCCCCTGGCACAATATTTGACAATACAGAAAAACCACCGCAGGCCTTGATGGCAGGATCTTTCATTATCTGCGCAACCAGGGCATCATCTCCTGAAAAAATCTTAAAGTCATTGCCGCAGCACTGCCGGGTACGCTGCATATTTTTAAGGTCTCCCGTGGCTTCCTTCACACAGGATACATTGGGATATTCTGCTACCAGAATAGCCAGATCTTCGGGCAGAAGCTGGGCACCGGTACGTCCGGGAATAACATAAGGAATAATATTCAGGGCGGGAAAGGCCTTTGCCACCGGCTCAAGATATTCCCTGCGTATCTCAAGGGAGCTGGGGCCGTTATAGTAGGGATCCACCATGAGAACGGCATCTACACCCACCTCTGCAGAATGAGCCACCGCCATCATGGCCTCTTTTGTATTGTTACTGCCAGAGCCTGCAATGCACAGACATTTACCCTTGGAGGCCCTCGCCACATCACCAATCACCCCGAGATGTTCTTCCCATTTAAGTGTGGGACTTTCCCCGGTGGTTCCGGCGGCCAGGATACCTGTGATCCCATTTTTAATCTGAAATTCAATCAACTGGTCAAGCCCTTCAGCGTCCAGCGATCCATTGCTGGTGAACGGCGTAATCAAAGCAGTATAACATCCTGTTTTCATATAACTCCTCCAGATATATTGGTAAATATTCAGTCAGCACACCACCTTCACCTGTTTTGGTCTGCTCACATAGCATCATGCTACGAAGCCCCAAACAGGCGCATATGGAGAACCGTTTAAACATTTACATAAGCAAGCCGAATATTGACATATATTGACGCGATTTTCCACATTTTTACCAACCCGATTCCCAAGGAAAAACAGGGTTTGTTCACAGCATGGGGCATCCATTACACGTGGTGAATCAACAGGGTCAGGCTTGTGTTATTGGCATTATCGGCCACAGACTGTGTAAATGCCAAAACCACCGATAACGGCAATAACGTAAGCCTGCCCCCCCATCCTGAAATGGCCTGTGCCGCGAACAAGCCCAAAGAACGAAATGGAGATAACACCCCATGGGTCCCTGAATATATAAAAGCCCCGGTAATCTAAGATGAGCCTTCAAATTTAAGCATGTACCATATACACATAAGGGGTTCAACCTTCTTTTTACTTGACACAAACAACACATAAAAATAGTATAAGGATTTTGGCATCCTTCATATCAGCACCAAAGTACCTTACAGTCTTCTGGGGAAAAGCCCCTGCAAATGGGCGGTGCCCTGAAAAGTGTAAAATACTTTTGAAGGATATCAGACTTTTTATGGAAAATGGGAAACATGCCATCGGTATCGGCTACCTTAATTAATATGTCCGGACCGGTTGATTCGAATAAGAAACAAACAGATGATCCACCTGGAAAACACCACCGGGGATCATTGTACGCAAACAATAAGGATGATCCATGACAAATCCCCAAAAGCCCTCCGATTCAGATGAATATATTGCCCAACTGAAATCCCAGATTACAGACAACACCGAGTGTGGAAACAACCACTATAACCTTGCCGTGGCACTCATGGGAAAACAGGAATATGATGAGGCGGAAAAAGCCCTGCACGACGCTGTGGAATGCAGTCCCAACCTTGCCGAAGCCTACGTACTTCTGGGCGGAATCTGCCTGCAGCGGGGAGACATAGAAGGCTGCCTTCGCTATAACAGATATGCTGTAAAGGCCCGGGCCGGATTTGCCGAAGGTTATGGCAACATCGGATTTGTGCTGCTCCAGCTGGTGGATGGTAAAAATCCTGAAGAAGATCAGGAAAAAATTGACTCTGCCATTAAAAATCTGCGCAAGGCAGTGGTTCATAATGCCAAATTTGTTCAGGCATTTACCACCCTTGGCAATGCCTATTACATGAAAGGTCTTCTGGATGAAGGCATCAAGGCTAACCTTGAAGCAGTAAAAATCCAACCGGAATTTCCCATTGCCCATAACAACCTGTGCGTGGGATATCTTGAAAAAAAGGACTATGAAAAGGCCATAGAGCACTGTGACATCGCCATATCCCTGGGCTATGAAGTTGCTGAAGAACTCAAAGCAGAGCTTGCACCCCACAGGAAATAGATGAAACAAGAACAAACCAGCTGTTCCTACCATATATCCGGGCTTACAAAACCCATGGGCCCGGAGAACCATCTGTGGCACACCGCCTTGAACGGCAGGCAGAATGATCCGGAAAAACCGACTGCTCGGCCCTTTACCATTGGTGATTATTTTAAGTGTGCCACTGACTTCTTGTTCCAGAATAAGATGGCTGCCCTGAAAAAAGGAGTCGCCTTTCATCTTCAGAGGAAGATAGAAGAAGACCAAGTGTCAAAAATTGCAATCTTCCTTGAAAAACACGGAGCTTTTTACCATCCTGCCCGGGTGGAAGTATCACTTGCCAGCCAGTGCTCCCCATTGATCTTTGCCCTCAACGCCGCCATTTCCCACCAGGGCCTCACCCTCATGGAAACAGAATGCTGCTGTCTGAACCAACTTATTCCCTTACCCCGTCCGGAATCACCATTACCCGCTATCTTCGGCCAATCCAGACTTTCTTGTAATGGAAAAATGGTGAGATTTTTCCTGGCCCACTGGTTTGTCGGATACCAGGAATTCCACGTCACGGTTTCCAGTGAAGAGACCCTGCCCACAGCGCTGTGGCAATCCGATGGCACCCAGATAACAATGGCAAAGACCCATCATTTTGAGATTTACAGCAACGCCTCACAAATTCTCACCTCATTTTATAACCCCATCACCTTTGAACAGATTTTTCCATGGCACCACGCCGCCGGAGACTTTATCGTCCGGGAGATCAATGGCAGCATGGACGTAAAGCTCATCACCGTCCGGGGATACAGAGCTTTGTTTGATATTGACAAGCCCCCTGAAAAGCGTAATATGGAAGACATTTTTCAGGGACTGCTTCTTTTTTTGGTAAACTTGTCACTACGCATGCGCATTGACAGGGTCGATGGTAACGGCCGCTACCATTTTCTCCCTGCAGATACAGTCCATGCAACTCTAACCGGTTTTTTTCGGGCACTGGCAGATAAAACCATTAACGGCCACAGCCAGGAAGCACTTCAAACACAATTTGCCCAATTTCTATTACAATTTGATACGGGGGATTTTAAACACATTCTCACATTGATTTTAAATGCCCATCCCCAACCGGAAATGGAAGGCAAACTCATACAAAAAAACCTGGATTCCCATGTTGAATCCCTGTACCACACCATGGAGATCATGGGAAAAAACCGCTTTTTTATTGACAAGGTGGTGTGAAAATCTTATAGGAGCACTAATAATTTAATACGCTGTGCTTTTAAAGAAACCTGATGGTCCCATAGATCATCACTGATAAGATAGCTGTGAAGCACGACAATTGATTGAAAACCGATCTATAATCTCTACTTAGAGGGGATAGACACTTGATCAAGCGAATGTAATTTAACTTTTAACGGAGGTAAGTAAATGGCAAAACATGAAACTCCTTTTCTGGACCAGCTGGAATCTGGCCCATGGCCGAGTTTTGTCTCTGACCTGAAGCAGCAGGCCGAAGTCAGAGCAAAGAATGAAGCAGGTATTGAGTTCCAGATTCCAGTAGATTGTGTAGATGATCTTCTTGGTGTTGTAGAACTTTCTTACAAACATGGTCGTACTCACTGGAAACACGGTGGTATCGTTGGTGTTTTCGGTTATGGCGGTGGTGTTATCGGTCGGTACTGCGATCAACCCAAACTGTTCCCCGGCGTCGAGCATTTTCACACCATGCGTGTTGCCCAGCCCTGCGGAAAATATTACACCACGGATTACCTGCGTTCCCTGACCAAGCTGTGGGATTTGAGAGGCTCCGGTATCACCAACATGCATGGTGCCACCGGTGACATCATCTTCCTTGGTACAACTACTCCCCAGCTGGAAGAAGTTTTTTATGAACTGACCCACAATCTGAATCAGGATCTGGGTGGATCAGGCTCCAACCTGAGAACCCCTGCTGACTGCCTTGGTTCTTCCCGGTGTGAGTATGCCTGCTATGACTCCAATGCACTTTGTCATTTCCTGACCAACGAATACCAGGATGAGCTGCATCGCCCGGCATTTCCCTACAAGTTCAAATTCAAATTTGATGCATGCCCCAACGGATGTGTGGCTTCCATCGCCCGTTCTGACATGTCCTTTATCGGTACCTGGAAAGACGACATCAAAATTGACCAGGCCGCCGTTGCCAAGTACATTGCCAACGATCCTGCCTATCCCGCCAACGCCGGTGCCTTCAAGGGCAGCAAAGACTGGGGTGCATTTGATATCAAAAAAGAAGTTATCAACCTTTGCCCCACCAAATGTATGTGGATGGAAGGTGATGAACTGAAAATTGACAACTCCAACTGCACCCGCTGCATGCACTGCATCAACACCATGCCCCGTGCACTGAAAATAGGTGATGTCAGAGGATGCTCCATTCTCGTCGGTGCCAAGGCACCCATCCTTGATGGTGCTCAGATGGGTTCTCTGCTGGTTCCCTTTGTTGAAGTAAATCCCGATGATGACTATGCCGCCATCACAGAAATAATTGAAAGCATCTGGGACTGGTGGATGGAAGAAGGCAAAAACCGTGAAAGACTAGGTGAGCTCATCATGCGTCAGGGATTCCAGAAACTTCTTGAAGTGACCGGAATCGAAGCCGTTCCCCAGCATGTTCAACACCCAAGGACCAACCCCTACATCTTCTGGAAAGAAGAAGAGGTAGAAGGCGGCTGGGAACGTGACGTGGCTGAATACAGAAAACACCATCTGAGATAAGGAAGGAGACCCATAATGGCATTTATATCATCTGGTTACAATCCAGCCAAACCGATGGAAAACAGAATTACCGACATCGGTCCAAGAAAATATGATGAATTTTATCCTGAAGTAATCAAAAAGAACAAGGGCAAATGGTCACACCATGAGATCCTGGAACCCGGCGTTCTGGTTCATGTGGCAGAATCTGGAGATGAGATTTACACAGTAAGAGTCGGCGGTGCCCGTCTGATGAGCACTACCCACATCAACGAAATCTGTGAAATTGCCGACAAACATTGTGACGGTCATCTGCGGTTCACCACCCGTAACAACATTGAGTTCATGGTGGATTCCAAGGATAAAGTTGAGCCTTTGAAAAATGACCTGAAAAGCCGTAAATTTGCCGGCGGCAGTTACAAGTTCCCCATCGGCGGCACCGGTGCAGGTATCACCAACATCGTTCACACCCAGGGCTGGATTCACTGCCATACCCCGGCAACGGATGCTTCTGGTACCGTTAAGTCCACCATGGATGCACTGTTTGATGACTTCCAGGACATGAGACTTCCGGCCCAGCTGCGCGTCTCCATGGCCTGCTGTCTGAACATGTGCGGAGCGGTTCATTGCTCAGATATCGCCATTCTGGGATATCATAGAAAACCCCCCATGGTTGACCATGAGTACCTTGACAAACTATGCGAAATCCCCCTGGCCATCGCTGCCTGCCCCACCGCAGCCATCAAACCGGCCAAGGTTACGCTGGCCAACGGTGCAGAGGTAAAATCTGTTGATATCAAGAGCGAACGCTGCATGTTCTGCGGTAACTGCTACACCATGTGTCCATCCCTTCCCCTTGCAGATACCCAGGGTGATGGTATTGTTCTCATGGCTGGTGGAAAGGTCTCCAACAGAATCACTGACCCCAAATTTTCCAAGGTTGTTGTGGCATTCCTTCCCAATGAGATGCCTCGCTGGCCTTCCATGACCGATGCCATCAAAAAGATGGTCAATGCTTATGCCAATGGCGCAAATAAATACGAGCGTCTCGGTGACTGGGCAGACAGAATTGGATGGGAGAAATTCTTTGAGGTATGTGAGCTTGACTTTACCCATCATCTCATTGATGACTTCCGTCAGCAGGCATACCTGTCCTGGCGTCAGTCCACTCAGTTCAAATTCTAATCCACCCCAAGTGGATGAATAGCAACTGAATAAGAGTTCAGCCGGAGCGCCTGCGTATAGTTTATAAGGTGCTTCGGCTATTACGTTTTAAAGAACCAATAGGGGAGACACACCATGAGCGATCTTCTTGACAATACAGATGCTGCAGAAAAGGCAGTTGTTGATTTTTTGACAAAAAAATCCAAGAACAAATCAAAATTTTACATCAAAGATTTTTATGCCCTTTTTCCCGATGACAAACCTAGAGCCATCAAAAAAGTGGTTAACAAAATGGTGGAGCATGAAATTCTGGAGTTCTGGTCCAGTGGCAGTACCACCATGTATGGTCTTAAGGGTACAGGCAAACAGGCTGGATCAGAAGGCGAAGATTGATATAATATCCCGGGATTTACCTGTCCATGCAGTATCATCATAAAAAAATACCCGGTCTTGTAATCGCCGGACTCCGGGGTGGAAACGGTAAGACCGTTATCTCCCTTGGTGTTGCCGCTGCATGGCGGGATATCGGTATTAAAATTGCCCCCTTTAAAAAAGGGCCCGATTATATTGATGCCGGCTGGCTGTCCAAGGCAGCCGGCCGGTCCTGTTATAATCTTGATACCTTCATGTGTTCCACCCAGCAGGCAGTATACTCCTTCCAAAAAAATTCACTCCTTGCAGATATTGCCATTATAGAAGGCAACCGAGGCCTGTATGACGGCATTGACATACAGGGCCGCACCAGCACCGCAGAAATCGCCAAACTTTTCAAACTTCCCGTCATTCTTGTACTGGACTGCACCAAGAGTACCCGTACCATGGCAGCCCTGCTGTTAGGGTGTATTCACTTTGATCCCCATGTCAACATCATGGGAGTGATTCTCAACCGGGTGGCGGGAAAACGCCATGAGAACAAGGTCAAAGACAATATCAGGCAATTTTGCAATATACCGGTGTTCGGGTCCGTCCCCAAACTTAAGGCCGAAGATTTTCCGGAAAGACACATGGGTCTTGTGCCTTCAGCTGAACATGAACTGGCCCTGGAATCCATCAAGGCCGCCGCCCGGATGGCCAGACAGTACATTGACCTGGATGGCCTATACCGCGCATGCCTGAAGGCATCACAAACCCACAATGCCCCTGCCATGGATGTTTCAGCCGCCGATAACGAAGCCCAGATTCTGTGCGAACACTGCCGGAAAAAAGCCACGTCTTCTCCAAAAGCAAAATACAGCCTTTCACCGGCGGATGCATTTCCCACCGGAACAAAGCCCCTGATACACCCGCCCCTTTCAAAAAAACAGCGACCTACCATCGGTGTGATCCGGGACTCTGCATTTCAATTCTATTATCCAGACAACCTGGAATCCCTGGAAGAAAGCGGTGCCATCCTTCAGATTATAAGCCCCCTTAAATCCGACCATCTGCCCCCGGTGGATGCCATTTACATGGGAGGCGGATTTCCTGAAACCCATGCCGCACAACTGGCCAACAATGAAAGCTTTCGAAACCAGCTTAAATCCCTTGCCATGAAAGGGCTGCCCATATATGCCGAATGCGGTGGACTGATCTTTCTTGGTAAAAGCCTTACCTTGGCGGATATCACATACCCTATGGCAGATATTTTACCCATCTCCTTTGGCCTTTCAAAACGTCCTGTGGGGCATGGCTATACACAGGTAAGGGTAATTCAGGATAACCCGTTCTTTGAGAAAGGCACGGTGATCCGGGGACATGAATTCAGATATTCCCACGTCATTGACATCGAATACCAGGAAAATGAAATGGTCTTTTTCATGGAAAGAGGCAAGGGAATCATTGATAAAAAAGATGGTTTTTGCCGATACAACGTGTTTGGCACCTATACCCACACCCTCTCATCCTGTGCATCATCCTGGTCCCATGCCATGGTAAAACAGGCCCTGGCCCACAAAAACCGAAACATCCCCGCTGCTGAGTCTTGATCCTCACTTACCGCCGGGGGGCGGCATAGCTCCATTGGCATAGACCAAAATAATAAAAGGGCTTTTACACCACGATGTGCAAAAGCCCTTTTTATTTTTACAAATATCTGTTTCTATTACATTACTCGGCGATTTTTCAATCAACCTTTTTTGGGATGACAGTTCTTGCAACTCTGGGGAGCGGCCTTGGGGTCTCTGGCTTTTAACCCCTTTTTTTTATTATAATCCTTATGGCAGCCGATGCAGTTGGCATGGAGTGCATCTTTGTGATATTTCATGATCTTGTCTTTTTTGCTGAGTTTTTCACCCTTGGGTGCCTTGGCGGTTTCTTTATGGCAGACCACGCAGCTCTGCACATCTTCACCACCTTTCAGTGCCAGGGGAACCCCTTTATCATCGTGGTGACATTCACCGCAGGCAATACCATATTTTTCGGCATGGGCCTTATGGGAAAAGGTAACAAGCCCCTTGGTGTGTTTGGCATAGCCCTTGGTCTCCATGGTTATTTTTTCTGGTGCCTGGGTTCCGGCATACACTGCCATAGACACAAAAAGGACTGCCATTACCGCAGCCATCAAAGAGGTTAAAAGCCTTCTGTTCTTCATCACTTACACTCCTTTTGCATTATTTCATTATAACCCACATGGCAGTATGCACCTGCCACAACAAAGGTTGAAACCCCAGCCACTGCAGTCATTTGGGAAAGTATTTATTTCAAATTAACTTGCCCGGCAGTAACTAACTGCCCTGCAAAGGATTGAAACTGTTACAATTCCAGACTGTTGGGCAGAATTTCATATAAAGAATACGGAATACCACATGACATTCCGACCAACTTAACACATTTAAACTTACCAAATGCTCTTGGTTCATTCTCGGGGGGTGAGATCATGATTTTTTCAGGATGCCTCTTCATCATCTTTCTCATTTTCGTCCTCATCAGAGGATTTTTTTTTCTGAAACACCCTGGCCCCCACAATACTGATCTCATAAAGAATCATCAGGGGAATGGCCATCATAATCTGGGTCACCACGTCAGGGGGAGTAATCAGGGCAGATCCCGTAAAGAAAATCAACACCGCATATTTACGATTTTTAGTTAAAAAACCAACTGTGACAAGGCCCATGCGTGCCATGAAGGTAATGACCAGTGGCAATTCAAAAACAAAACCAAAGGCCAGAAGCATTTTGGAGGCAAATCCCAGATATTCTTTCATGGATGGCATCGCCTGGATGGTTTCCGAGGCAAACCCAAGGAAAAATTGAAATCCATAGGGAAATACGATGAAATAGCCAAAGCTTGAACCAATGGCAAAAAAGAAAATGGACAGCAGCACCACCGGAATGAGAAACTTTTTCTCCTGACGATAGAGTCCTGGGGAAACAAACATCCAGAACTCATAAAACAGAACCGGCACCGCCGCAACAATACCGGTCAGGAGTGCCACCTTCAGGTAGGTGAAGAAGGCCTCTGGCAGCCCTGTAAAAATCATTTTCTGATTTTCACCCATGGCCTTTACCAGGGGAGCCATGAGAATATCAAAAAGTTTTTCCTTAAAACAGTAGGCAACAACAAAGCCTACCCCAACGGCAATGAAACATCGAACCAGACGATCCCGTAATTCGGTAAGATGGTCGGTGAAGGGTGTTTTATCATCTTCCAGGGTCATATTCCCTTTTCATCCTTATTCTGTTTCATGGGGGGGATATTATCATCATCGGCAGACAGATCCCCGGAGCGGGGTGATTCCTTGGCAGGAAAGGGGTCCAGAGATGCTGCAACGGTCTTTCTTTCTGTCTTTTCCTCTGAATCAGCTTTTTCTGGGACAGAGGATTCAGGGGATTTAGCCTTTTCCAGAGGTGTGCCATCTGCCTGTGTGGACAGGGGATTTATGACATCCGCAGCTTTTTTAAGATCATCGGCAACGGTTATGGCCGGTTCTTTGAACTCATTGATGGTACTTTCCACATCCATGCTTTTTTTAAAGTCCTGGGCCGCTTTTTTAAATTCTCCCATGGCACGTCCCAGGGTCTTTGCCACATCGGGCAATTTTTTAGGACCAATAACCATCAATGCAATGGCCAGAATCAAAAAGATCTCAGGCATTCCCAAACCAAACATTATGTTCAACTCCTTTTTTACTTCTCACTCAAAGGTTTTCTACGATGCCACCACAACCATTGATATCATTTAAAAAAACAGCTCAAGTGGTACGAATCTTAAGGTTTAAAGATCCCGGGGTTTTTATGAAAAACCAGACACCGGGCAGGAACCCGGACAGGGTCTGCCACTTAAGTTATAAATATTGAGCTTACCTATGTAAATATTATATAAATATTTGGACAATGCCCCATACTCAAGTGTTTGGAACTGACCTAGCATACTTGTGCTAAGCGGGCAAACTAAAATATGTAAATATGGGGTGCTGACCGAATATTTACCTTAAACAAGTAAGATATCCTTTTATAACAAATGGTTTTAAGGTGTCAAGTTCAGATCGTTTTCTTTTTCCCGGAGGCCGGGGGACGTCGCCTTCTGGATCGTGTGTTCCGGGATGGTCGCCGGGAAGATGAAGAACCGGAACGTTTTCTGGCATTCTCTGGACGTTCCACCCGGATCTTCATGGGTTTGGGAAGGGCTGCCAGCATTTCCTCATCGGGATACTCACACACCAGTGACTCCCCAAGCACCTCTTCAATGGCCGGGATATAAAAAGAGCTGTTCTCATCGGCAAAACTTACAGAAATACCGTCTGCACCCGCCCGACCGGTACGGCCGATACGATGCACATAATGCTCTGGTTCCTGGGGAAGATCATAGTTAATCACATGGGTGACCCCCTCTATATGAAGCCCCCTGGCCGCCACATCCGTGGCCACAAGGATTTTTATTCTTCCATTTTTAAAGGCATCAAGGGTCTTAACCCGACGGGCCTGGGATACCTCACCTGAGAGAATATCCCCATCCAGTCCATATTCCTTGAACTTATGGGCCAGCCGTCTTGTGGTATCCCTGCGGTTAACAAACACAATCACCCGTTCCAGGTTCTCCCCATGGATAAGATTATAAAGCAGCACAAATTTCTCAGATTCCGTGACAATATAAACCTTCTGGTTGATGCGTTCCGAGGCCGCATGGTCCGGGCTGATTTCTATTTTAACCGAGTCCTTTGTCCACTGGGAGGCAAGACGCAATATTTCAGGACTTAAAGTGGCACTGAAAAACATGGTCTGACGCTGATCTTTGTTGGGGGTGGCATAAATAATCCTGCGGATATCGGGCAGAAAGCCCATGTCCAGCATACGGTCGGCCTCATCCAGCACCAAAATTTCCACCTTTTTCAGATTAATGATCTTCCGGCCCATGAAATCAATGAGCCTGCCCGGTGTGGCAGCCACCACATCCACATGACGATTGATGAGCATATCCTGCTGTTTCCGATAATCCATGCCCCCAAACACAGAAATCATGCGAAGGGGTGTGTACTTGGCAAGGTCTTTACCATCTTTTTCAATCTGAATGACCAACTCCCTTGTGGGGGCCAGAATCAGGGCCCGGGGGGTTCCTTTTTGCCGCTTGCCTCGAATGGGATTTCGCAACAGACGAGTAAAAATACTCACCAGGAATGCGGCACTTTTTCCCGTTCCTGTCTGGGCCTCTGCTGTGGCGTCCTTTCCCTCCAGGGCATGGGGAAGCACCTCTGCCTGCACCGGCATGGCATAGTCAAATTTCAGATCTGCAATGGCGTGCATAAGACTCAAGGGAAGTTTAAAGTCATGGAAACGTGATTTGCCTTCCATGGGGGGAACCTGAAATGCTTTCAGGGACCATGGGGGTTTTCTGGGGCGTGGGGGACGAACCGGGACCGGGACCGGTTCAGAGGGCATGGAATCTGATGTCGACTCAAATTTTCCGGCTGTTATCCCAGAAGTCTTCTGATGGTGGACGACGGACACAGGATCTGGAGAAACGGTTTCATCCACATGGTGTTCACTTTTTTTCCCAGACAGTTTTGAAAATAACGACCTAAAAAAACGTATCAATCACTTATACCTTTTACAAAAAGCCCTGACTGCGGCATGGGCCGTTGCAATGGCGACGCCCGACCCGCACTTCAAACGGGTCCAGTCACAGTGAGCCAGAATTGAGCCTGCAGCAAACAGGCCGGGAGAAAAGGGCATTGATGTCTCTGTCAATGGTCGAAACATCCCGTCAACCCGGAGACCTGAACGATTTACCGGATGTCCCAAGGGATCAAACAGATGGACATTATGCCATTTGTCTCTTCCCTCGGGCTGGTGTACCGGAATTCCCATAAGGCTTTCACGGATGCCGGTACGTTCCGCCGTCAATCCCTTTCCCAGAAATCGTCCCGTTGCAAGGATGACACCCTTTGATTCTATTCGCTTGAGAGTCCCGGATTCTCCGGCAGTTATTCTGTACGTTCCATTGGAAAAACTCTCAACTCTTTTTACCATTTCTGGCAAAGAAAGCAAAGCATCATTTTTTTGAAGGCCCCTTAGAAACAGCTCCTGGAGCCGTATACCGGGCACCGACACCGGGGGTGTGGGAATTTCAAAAACCGTCACCCCCAGGAGGCGTTCCAGGGTACGGATTGTTTCACAGGAATGGTACATGCCAAGGAGGGCAGGAAAGCCCACGGCTTTTGCATCTCGTATCAGGGGTAATACCTTTGCGGCAAGTGCTTCCACATTCACCACAACATCCAGGGATCTTGCCAGATGCTCTGGAAACACCTCTTCCATGAGTTCCATGCCTGGAAATGGAATACAGGCATCCACCAAGCCGTTCCAGTCCGCCCCCAGAGCTGACACAATCTGACGGGCACTGTATATTTTAAGTCCGGTGAAGCCCACAAGCAGGGTGGGTAATCGCTTTTTCAGCACCGCCACCCCCTGCCACATGGAAAGGGGAATCAGATGACTTTTTTTCAGAGTTCCCATGGAGGTGATGATATCTACATTCTGCATCCTGTTCCGTCGATAGGGAAGGCCCTGATCTCCTAGAAATTGCTGAACCATGTCCAGGGCCTGATCAATGTCTTCATTGGAAAGGGTGGCATAAGGATGTTCGGGAAGATCTCTTCTGATGCGGTCAATGCCGTCAAAGGGATTTCCCCATTGATGTCCCGGGGGATACACCCCCATTAAATCCATGAGTCCTGTGGCAAAATGAATGGAGCTGGTTTTCCCCGTCAACACCACGGTAAGCCCCTGCTCCAGGGCAAAGAGGGCTGCCGAAAGCCCGGCCATGCCGGTACCAATAATGGTGAGATCTGCCTGAATGTCTGTTTTATTATCTGTTTTCATGATCACCTGCCAGTTCAAGATCAAAAAAGCCACAGTGCATGGCTTCGGTGAGTTCTGCCTGAATGAGCTGGTCTCCCCAGAAAATGGGCAACTGCCCCTTCCATCGTTCATTGAGAAAGGCCTTGATATCATCCACGCCATGGGTACTGCTCAATGCTCCCTTATCATACATGTGGGCCAGCACCCGAACACTGCAGAAAGCACCCTGGCAGGGACCTTTGCCCAGCCGACTGCGCTTGCCAATGTTTAATAAGTCAGGTATCTCATTGTTTTTTTTCAATTCACAGGCAATGTCATCAATGGTTTTTTCCGAGATCATTTCACACTCGCAAAGCAGCTTATCCGTCTCGCCATGGCCCTTGGCCATCCAGCGCTTCGGTGCCAGCCCAGGTTCCGTCCATTTGCCTTCCATGCTGGAAGGTAAAGGCTCCGTGCGGGTGAGGCAGGGATTTTTATTGCCAAGTTTTTCACAGGCCATGTCTGTGGTTTTTTCCGCCATCAATCGGAAGGTGGTGAGTTTTCCACCGGTGATGGTGATGAAATTATCCAGCCCGGTTTCCCCATGATCCACCAGGGTAAATCCCCGGCTGACGTTTCTGTCATCGGATCCGCTGTTGCTGGATCCCACCAGGGGTCGAACGCCGGAATAGGCCCTGATATACCTCACCTTTTCAAGAAACGGAATCATCTGTGCCCCCTGGGAGACAATGTGATCGGTTTCCGCCACGGTGGGAGCAATTAAATCAGGATCATCCACCCGCCTGGAGGTGGTGCCGATGATGGACACCGTGCCCCCGGGCACAAGGATGTCGGCATCGGCAGGGGGGCGAAGGCGATTGATCACCCCACTGGTAATCCGGGACTGGGTCACCAGCAATGTTCCCATGGAGCACAGTATGTTTAAAGAGGCCCCAGCCATGGCAGCGATGTGTCCGGCCCAGGCACCACCGGCATTTATCACAAGGCCGGGATGCACCATCATACGTTTGCCCGTCCGGGTATCTTCCAATACAACAGTTTCAATACCATAGGATGCCAATATGAAGTCTACGGCCCGGGTGTGACAAAAAAGTTTTGCCCCCAGCTGTTTTGCATGGGCCATATTTTCAAGGGAAAGCATGAAGGGATCAACGGCTGCATCTTCCACCGCACAGGCGGCAATGAGGTTTGAAGACAATCCTGGTTCCAGTTCCCTGGCAGCCTCCAGGCTGAGGCGCTGGCAGGCAAGCCCGCTTTTTCTACAGAATCCGGGAAAATCCGCCACATAGTTTTCATCATCTCCCTCAAGAGCCACAAACATCCCGCCACAGTCATCAATGCAGTGGGGGGCGGTCTGTTTGAGTATCCGGCCCTCTTCCATGCACTCTCTTGCACTTTCCATGTCATTGGATACATACCTGGCACCGCTGTGAAGAAGCCCATGGTTCCCGCCGGATGCACCGGCATTGATGTCTGACTTTTCCACCAGAATTGAAGAAATCCCCCGCAGGGCAAGATCTCTTGCAACACCGGTACCGGTTACCCCACCCCCGATGATTAATACCTCGGTTTCCACTTTCCCCCCATTGTTCTTCACAATACAACATGTTTATGTTTAAGATTAATTGATTGAAAAAACACATCAATTCCTGGGCGTTCATTAACATTGCACCGGGGGTTTGGCAATATTATATTTTCACTTTACAACACCAATGTTCATCTTTAAACAAAAACAAAACCTAAGACCAGGTGATCAAACCGGGCAGAAATTTCATATAATCATCACCTTCAGGCCTTGCCCTTACCGTGAAACCAAAGCGCCCTGCAAACCTGCAGGGCACCTCACAGGTATAGCGATAATTTCCATTGCCCAGGCCTTCTGCCAGGGTCATGGGAATGGTGTGAATACCCTGAAGGGTATCCACTGATTTCATATGTCCGGTATAAAGTTCTACAAACAGTTCTTCCGGGATTAATTCCCCCATCGTCACCACCACCGTTACCTGGAAAAAATCACCGGTACGAAACGGCCCCTTGGTGTTCTGGGAAGGCAGGCCGATGACAATATCTTTCCACCGGGCGCAAAGCCTGTTTTTCTGACACGCCAGGGTGCCGGCTTCCCGGGCATTATCATCTAATAAGTTTTCAAGGCGATGAACAATGGGTTGATAAAACAGTCGTTCATAATCGCTGACCATTCTCAGACTGCAGAAGGTTTCCATGGCCATTTTCATGGATGCCTTCATCATATTCACCCACCGGGCGGGCAACTCTCCCTGGGGCGATTCATAGAAACAGGGAATCACTTCGTTTTCCAGCACATTGTACAGGGCCTGGCTTTCCGTGGCATCCTGATAGGCCGTGTCCTGATATTCCTCGCCGTTGCCGATGGACCATCCACGTTCCGGGGAACAGGCTTCACACCACCACCCATCAAGGATACTCAGGTTGAGCACGCCATTGATGGCAGCTTTCATTCCCGAGGTACCACAGGCTTCAAAGGGTCTGCGGGGAGTATTCAACCACACATCCGCCCCCTGGACCAGGATACGGGCCAGGGCCATATCATATCCTTCAATAAACACCGCCCGCTGACGAATTTCCGGTCGACGGACAAAGGCCATCAGGCGCTGAATGATTTTTTTACCTTCATCATCCTGGGGATGAGCCTTGCCGGCAAAGATGATCTGCACCGGTCGGTGGGGATTGTTTAAAATACCGGCCAGCCGTTCGGGGTCCTGGAGCAGGAGATGGGCTCTTTTATAGGTGGCAAACCTGCGGGCAAACACAATGGTCAGCACATCGGGGTCCAGGATGGTCTGAATCTGGTCAATGACACTTCGGGGGGCATTTCGTCGCTGATATTGTTTTTTCAACAATTCACGACAGGTGCGAATCATCTGGGTACGACTCATTTCATGGGCTCGCCAGAGTTCATCGTCATAAATTTCATCCATTCGTTGAATATTTTCCTGACGACGGGAGCTCATGTACCACTCCGGTCCCAGATATCGTTCAAACAAAGGCCATATTTCCGGAGAAATAAAGGTGGATACGTGTATGCCGTTGGTGACATGGGAAATGGGGATTTCATTTTCCGGCAGCCCCGGCCATATATGTGCCCACATCTTTCGGGCCGTATGCCCGTGGAGACGGCTGACAGCATTGCAGTACTGGGACATTCGAAGGCCCAGCAAAAACATGGAAAAAGGCGCATCCTTATCCGCCCCGGCTTCCTGCCCCCAGGATAAAATTTCCAATTCTCCCACCCCCAGACGTTCCTGGACATCCTGAATACAGGGCTTAATCCACTCCACGGGAAAAGAATCGTGGCCTGCCGCCACCGGGGTGTGGGTGGTGAACACCGTACACCGGGGAACAATCTGCAAAGCCGTGTTCACGTCAATGTGAAAACGGGTCATGAAAAGCGCCAGGCGTTCCAGGGCAGAAAAGGCAGAGTGTCCTTCGTTCATGTGGCAGATCGAAGGAGAAATCCCCATGGCTTCCAGTGCCCGCATGCCACCAATACCCAACAAAACTTCCTGCGCCAGTCGGATTCTGGGTTCTCCGGCATAAAGGCGGGCGGTAATTTCCCGGGCCTCCGGTGTATTTTCCGGCAGATTGGTATCCAGCAGAAACAAGGGGGTTCGGCCCACCCGTGCCCGCCACACAAAGGCCAGGACTCGGCCCTGGGGTCCCACAATGGAAATGGTGATCTCATTGCCCTGGGGGTCTCTTGCCCGTTCCAGGGGCAGGTGGTCCAATTGAATCTCCGGGTAATCTTCCTGCTGCCATCCGTCCTGGTCAAGATATTGATTAAAATACCCCTTGCGGTACAAAAGCCCGATACCCACAACGGGCAGCGCCATATTGGAGGCCGCTTTGAGATAATCCCCGGCCAGCACTCCCAGTCCACCGGCAAAAATGGGAATACTTTCATGGATACCAAATTCCATGGAAAAATAGGCCACTGGACCGGCCTTGTCATAAGAGGTCCGGGAGATATCCTTGTTCTGGATTACCCGTTTTGTATAACGCTCTTTCACCCGATCCAGGTGGGCCAGAAAACTGTCATCGCCTGCCAGCTGTTCCAGTCGTTGGCCACTGACATTGGACAAAAGGTAGATGGGATTTCCGCTGGAATCCTTCCACAGTTGTGGATCAATGCGTCTGAACAGGGCCTTTGCATCCGGTTTCCAGCACCACCAGAGATTGCGGGCCAGAACATCTAAAAAAGACAGAGCTGGGGGAATGGTGGAATATACCTGATAGGTGAGAATTCGTTTCATGATCGCTGCCTCCTGGGCTGAACGGGCTTTATCTGCCTCCGTGATCAAAGGCAGCGTCAAGCCCGACGAGAGAATACCACCCCCGGATAAGTGTCAAACCCACCCGGAGTTCCTTTGAACCGATCTATCATCCAAAAAATAAAGCAAGTGACGTGCCACAAATGCAACAATAAAAAGGGGAAATAACCACTGTGAATGCGCTTGCCCCTTGTGACTGAATCCTGTCCCGGACTTGATCTCAAAATCGATCATCCAGGGGGGGGGAAAATGCAGGCGACGGTTGACGTCTGCTGTCGAATTTTTTTACACCTTGTAAAAAGGAAACTGGAATCCTCGCATTTCAGATGCAAATGCTCAAGAATGACCTCTCCTCCACGTTCTGCTCAATGACCTCCAGACGTTTGCAGGGTTTTCCTACCACCTGAATGTAGCTGCAGCTGTGCCGGATGGCCACCCGGAACCCAGGTCTTTGTCCACGGGCTCGTATTTGCGGCTGGTGTCATCACATTTAAACAGGCGGATGCTAAACTCCCGTTTTACAGACAAGACCTTAAGCAACCCCAGGTGTTAGTGTAAAATCTTTTCTGTAAATTCGAAATTCAGCATGGGGCAAGGATTTTAAGATCCTTGGGTTGAAAATGCTGGGTCGAAACTTAATATTCCTTTTTTGTTCAACGACCAAATCAAACAGAAAGGATAAGCATGACCCAGCAGAATCAGAATACAGGAATTGAATCGATTTTGGAAATTATTAATGAATTTGGCATGGATGGATTGGAAGACGCCATATCTATCCTTATAAATGAGGCCATGAAGGCAGAAAGATCCTATGCCCTCAAAGCCCGGCCTTGGGAAAGGACAGAATCCCGTGCCGGTTATGCCAATGGTTTTAAAGATAGAAGTGTCGCCACTCGCCTTGGGAGCTTGAACCTGAAAGTGCCTCAGGTGAGAGGGGACGTAAATTTTTACCCTTCCGCTCTGGAGAAAGGGCTCCGGTCAGAAAGGGCACTGACAGTGTCTCTGGCTGAGATGTATGTTCAAGGGGTATCCACCCGTAAGGTATCTGCAATCTTAGAAAAAATGTGCGGCCTAAAAGTAAGCAGCACCCAGGTTAGCAATGCCGCAAAGCAATTGGATGAAGAGTTGGAAAAATGGAGGGCTCGGCCACTTGGTAGCATTCCGTTTCTCCAATTGGATGCCAGGTATGAAAAGGTCCGGCAAGATGGAGTCGTTAGATCCTGTGCGGTCCTCATTGCCACAGGAATAATGGATGATGGCAAAAGAACCGTATTGGGAGTCAGCGTCTCGCTGAGTGAGGCCGAAGTGCATTGGCGTGAATTTTTATTGTCCTTGAAATCCAGGGGAATGCATGGTGTAAGATTGATAACCAGTGATGACCACACAGGATTGAAAGCAGCCTTGAATTCCGTATACCCGAGTATCCCCTGGCAACGGTGCCAAGTTCATCTGCAAAGGAATGCGACAGCATATGTCCCAAAGGTGGCCATGCGGGAAGAGGTGGCCAGAGATATCAGAACAATATTTAATGCACCTGATAAAGCAGAAGCAGAAAGGTTTTTGGAAATCGCAGTTGAAAAGTACAGCAAAACAGCCTCAAAATTATCAGGGTGGCTTGAGCAAAATATACCAGAAGGGCTTACAGTCTTTTCGCTGCCGGATAATCAAAGGAAACGGTTGAGATCCACGAATATGGTCGAACGTTTAAATCGGGAAATCAAGCGCAGGACCAGGGTTGCAAGCCTTTTCCCAAATGAAGCGTCACTATTGAGGTTAGTAACTGCCATTTTGGTGGAAACCAGTGAAGAATGGGAAACTGGTAAAAGGTACTTGTCGGTAACGAAATAGGCAAACACACATATCATGTTCCTTCCGGCCCCACCAAAAAACAAATGGAGTGGTGAGATAAGTCAAGAAAAAAATCGGAGGGACCCCGCAGGGGAAACCGATTTTTTTCTTGACTTATCTCACCACGGAATTACAAATTTTGGGGCCGGAGGGCAACAGGCAAACTTTTGAAATAAAAAAGGAACTGACTCAGACAGAATTTACAGAAAAAAACTTGCATTATCGCCCAGGTATTTCATGACTTATGGACAAGCATATACGGAATCTGTTGATTTTATGAATTTTTACAATTTCTTTAGGATACATAGATCCTTGAAATACAGGACACCCATGCAAGTTTATGAGAGCTATCAGCGCAGTGAGACACTCAATATTCGGGAAATAAGAATATAAAATTCATTTTTCCTCCCGCCTTGGCCTATTTCCCACAAACGGAGTGAGGAAGTCAAGTCAAGAAAAAAATCTGGGGGTCCCCGCCCCTGAAAGGGGTGGGGTACCGATTTTTTTCTTTACTTGCTGACGAACGTAGTTATAAAAAAATAGGTCAAGGGGGAAGGAGATCAGCTATAAAATGAGCGGTTATGGAAAACCTACATCCAAAAGAAATCTACGAGATAAAACTCTCCATAAAAAAGGGGTTGACCCGACCCGCATCCGCATATAAATTTACGGGTGTGTGCCCCACGTTTTCCACAACTTGGGAAATCAAAGGGTGTCCCCCTATCTGATTAAGCGCGAACCGGGAAAATGGGAATGCGCCCAGTCAGACTAAATCAATTTACCTGCAAATACGACTGCAAACTCGATATATCTAAGTCTGAGAAATATAAGAGGGAAATTGACAAGTTCTGACTCCCTTAGAACTTTTGTTTAAAGACTCTGAATTTTATTTACCACTACATGTTTAGCACTACCATTAAATCAAATCGTCAATCTGATGAGATAAAGTTGTATCACATTAGCTCTTTTTGGCAACGCTGCGAATATTTTTTTTTAAATCGTACCTCCTGCTCTGCAGGAGGTTGCTTATTCCTTATGGCGGAACAGAGGAACAAAAGTTCCAAAAGGTTTATTTTTGAACAATTGAGCTAATCGACGCGAAAGGCACAATTATTATTTATTGAACCGTAAAATCAAAAATTGTAAAATCCTGGGGTGTTTGATTACCCACTGCATCATAACCCAAAATCGTCCAGTACCATTTACCTGCAGACATAGTCTGCCAAGTTGGATTATCCATGGGGAAAAGGTTTAAGGTAAGATTATCCTTACTAACAACATTATCAAACCCCAGTGAACCCATATGGGCAAGTATTAATGTATAATGACTCACCCCTTTGTAAGTTTCCCATTTAAATGTTGGGGCGGCATCTGTGAAGGCAAGTACGTCTCCGGGGGATGGGCTGGTCATGACAACGGAATTACTGGCAATAAATTTAATGTGGCTGGTATATTTTTCAACAACGGAACCTTTATATGTTGAGCCTATCAATACACCTGCGTTATCGTAGGCCTCAATACCCCATTCAATATCATACAATGAGAGGATATCCCATGTAATTGCATCAAGGGTCAAGTCATATAGCATCCCTATGAACTGCTCCGAAAAATTTGGGGTTGTATTGCTGGTTACTGCCGGTGGAATAAGCTCTACTGGTACTTTAATATTTACATCATTTAAAATATCATTCAGGTTTAAATGAAGTATATACTTTGCGGCATTGGATACTTTACTGAAAGAAAAAGTAATTTTACCGCCTGCTGCCCCAAAACTGGTGCTTTGATAATCAACGGGAGATAAAAGAGATATAAGTGCAATACCTGTTGATTCTGTAAGATCAGTGCCATCACAGTCCTGATCAATTCCATCTCCGGCTATTTCAGTGGCACCCGGGTGAATGGTTGCATCTGAGTCATCACAATCAGTTTTAGTTGCTACATATCCATATGGTTGCGTTGGCATGGATAAAGAGATAGTTGGATCACCATATCCATCTTTATCACCATCGTAATACCATAATGTTGTTGTTGATCCTGTGAGGTCAGTGCCGTCACAATCCTGATCAATCCCATCTCCGGCTATTTCAGTAGCACCCGGGTGAATGGTTGCATCTGAGTCATTGCAATCGGTTTTAGTTGCTACATATCCATAGGGTTGCGTAGCTGTGGATAAAGAAATAGCTGGATCACCATATCCATCTCCATCACCATCGTAATACCATAATGTTGTTGTTGATCCTGTGAGGTCAGCGCCGTCACAATCCTGATCAATTCCGTCTCCGGCTATTTCAGTAGCACCCGGGTGAATGGTTGCATCTGAGTCATCACAATCAGTTTTAGTTGCCACATATCCATATGGTTGCGCTGCCATGGATAAAGAAACAGCTGGATCTCCATAGCCGTCTCCATCACCATCGTAATACCATAATGTTGTTGATCCTTGGGGAGCGGAATCACCTGTATTTATGGTCAAATTATAGATAGCATCTGAGGTATAACTGCCTTTTTCTATTTTTACATAGTATGTGCCAGCAGCTAAACCTATAAAACTGTCTATCGAGTCAGAGTTACCGACACCATTCGCTTGAAGCTGTGTGCCATTGGAGTCCAATATAGAAATTTTCCAATAAGTCTTCCAGGAATAACCATTAATAGAGGCATGCGTAAATTGATAGTCCACCTTAAAGGAATCTGATAAAGTAAAGGTATACCAGTCTTGATCAGAAGAGGCGGATATAAGCCCCTTATAGGACACGCCACTCTTTACTTGTGTGGCCTGGGAGGATTTTTCATTGGGTTCTATCTCTACTGAAAAGGACGAGGTATAATTTATGGTTAAATCGTAGCTACCATCTGATGGGGTATAGCTGCCTTTTTCTATTTTTACATAGTATGTGCCAGCAGCTAAACCTATAAAACTATCGATTGAGTCAGATATACCAACACCATTCGATTGAAGCTGTGTGCCATTGGAGTCCAATATAGAAATTTTCCAATAAGTCTTCCAGGAATAACCATTAATAGAGGCATGCGTAAATTGATAGTTTACCTGACATGTTTCAGACAATGTAAATTTATACCAATCTTGATCAGAAGAAGCGGAGATAAGCCCTTCATATAAACCATTGGTGATTGCAGTTGCATGATTCATATCGTTGTTAGGTTCTATTTCAAATCCTGAATATGCATTTGGAAGCCAAACAAAAAACAAAAGAAAAAAGATATAAAAAACACCCAGTGTGCGATCCAGCTTTTTAATCATTCTTACCTCCATCAATAAAAATATAAAACATTTTTGAAACAAAATGAGGTCTCTGGGAGGGGTCAGGTTTGTGTTATGTGCATTATCGATTATACTTTGGTTTTGTCTACTTGCCTTGTTTGGTAGATAACGTCCTTAATACAAGTCTGACCCCGTTGGCCCACCGATTGTGACGAGTGGCACAAATCTTGATCTCAATCCCTTATTTTTAATTATAAATATCAAGTTTCTATAGGAAGTCATCGTTTTCTTCTTCAAAAAATTTAAATGTATCCTCAAGGTTAAAGAGTATCTGGTAAATCATGTCGGGAATTTGAAAGGAAAAGTCGCTGTTAAGGATGATGGCTTGAGCGGGTGAAACGCCGGTGGGTCCATGAGTTCCCGCTGCCTTATCTGTGGGCTTTTCCCCATCAACTGTTAACAATCTAAATTCCAGCAAATTAGACCTCTCGATTTGGCTTGAACCTTACTTTTTTTGAATTACTGCCTGTACCTTTTTTATTTCAACTGTCAAAATTTTTTTTATCCAATCATTTTTTGTAAATTTGGAGTTGATTATGAGACCATGGCAACAAAAAAAGAACAGCTATCCATTAAATGTTTATTGAATTGCATTTTGAACCATTTCTAACTACCCAGTTTTTTTGAACAAGTCCATCTGATCATCTTTCTTCTTTTTTTGTTTTTTTCTCGTTCCCATCATTTCAATCAAGAGTGTCATAATTGTTGTGACTGTGGATCGAACCACAACGCCTTGTTGGCTCCTAACCCTTGTTTGCTCTAACCCCTCCCTTTTTTTCATAAGATTGAAAGGTCGTTCACAATTTTTACGTATTTCCATGGCTTTCTCTGTCATGGGACTGGAAGCAACTATTGGCTGAAAAAATCCACAGTCAAAAGGAACTATTCTATTTTGGGGACAACTGGATTCATATGCACATTCTTCGGGCTGAGAATTACAGCGATATTCATGACCTTTGTCTGAACATCCGAAATTGACCATAGGTGTTTCACAATATTGATTACAGGTAACCCGCAACGTAAATTCCAGCACGTTATCTGGCAAATTGACTTTTTTGGAGGGGGGAGCAATTACATAGGTACCGATCTCTTTGCAGATTGAACCATCTCCGTCATGATAGGCTTCATCTGCAGTAAGCAACTCAACATCTATCCCCATTGCCTGTGCCAATTTAATTAAGGGTTTTACAAACAACTTGTCATGATGGTTTCCTGCACTGATCAGGGATACAAGAGGAAAACAATGGCTGGCTGAAGGGTTAAGCACCGTTAAAGTATGCATACGATAACCAATAAAATATTGTGATAAATTCCTTTTGTTGCGTCGTTTGCCACAATCACAATCCAGATCCGAGTATATTCGGATCTTTTTCCCTTTGATTTCAATTGTGCAAAGTGGGTAGTTAATTTCCATTGGAAGTTCAGTCGAATCAATTGCATGTAGGACGTTATTTTCCAGACACCCCAACGAATAGAAATGATGGAGAAAATACACAAGGATATTCAGTATTTGGATAAAAAATATATCCTGTCTAAAGTGACAAAGCTGAGTATGATCAATAATTTCTTTTGTGTTTAATGGAGGTCCAATAAATCTCCTGTTTTGTTTTCTTTCCCTACCGAAATACTCCTCACTGCAATATTTCCTGTAGCTGATCTCAGGATACTTTATAACTTTTAAAAACTCCATTCGAAACAATTGATACAAAAAATATCCCTCATTTGTGGAGAATAACCCTCATTTGCAAGGAGACTGTTTACTATTCCATTATCTATAAGTTTATCGATATATCTTAGTTCAGGGTCAGTTATTTCCGAAGCCGTTTTTTTATCCCAATTGGATTTGAATAGAAAACCGCCGTTACGTTTTTTAATAAAATTTCCCATTTCATTGAGTGGAACAATACCTTTTGTGGGTATTTGGCCATCAATGCCGGTAAGTTGCCCCATAGATGCAATGGGTTATTGATCAAAATCATGGTTCTCAACAGCTTCCTGCATGACTTGACGGGCTAATTTTTTTCATTCTTGGTCATTCTCCTCCAACCAGGACATTTTCTTTTTAGTTGCTTCTGGATGGTTCTTTTGATATCTTTTCTATGCATTTTAACTCTGGTTTTTTGTGTAAATTTTTTGTTTTTAGTCATTCAAACTATATACACAAAACAGAGGTAAAATCGACATTAAAGTCTTGAAATTATAACATATATATCCAATCTTTTTAACACCCTTTTCTAGCACAAAGGACATATCCTATAGCAGATCAACGGATGATAATCCCAAACTGTCCGGCGGGGCTATTTGTTGAGCTAAAGCATGGCCCTCTTTGGGAAAAAGAGTAAAATAATAATATCATTATTACTAAATTCTACAATTATTTTATATAAATCACATCATCAAAAAAATATGTCAATGTTTTTTTATAATGTAATCAGGGTAAACGCATTTAAATTGCATTGACTCCAAGTACTTGTTGGACGTCAATTACTTTGTCCGGTTCGCGTCAATTATCTTGTCCGGTTTTCCTAAGATGTTAAGACAAGAAAATCAATCATTTTTGATGGTCAGTATATTTGAACCCTGCACGCATCAAAATATCCTCTAAAATAATTCCGGACTCTCCTTTTGCTTTTAATTGATCAAGCATCCATTTTTGGATGCGAACATTAACACGAACGCGTTTGAGATGTGGGGGCAACTTTGGCTTTGGTTTACCTCTGTATCCACCACGTTTAGACAGCATATCGCCACCTCATGGTTATGGTTAAAATCCTGAAAGGGTTGTCAATAGAGGATCTTAGAAAAGTGTATCACGCTTTACAAAAAAAGTAGGTGTCTTAGTCTATAAGTTTACATAGAAAAAAACAGGAAAAAGCCTGACAAAAACAGCTGATATCTCGGCATTTCCTGCAATGAACTATAAAGGAGATAGCCGAAATGAAGACTGAAGTAAAGGCAAAATCAACTAGCCGGTCCGAAGCAGAACACTGGAACAGTGCAGGCCATAACAGCACAAAGTCCCGGAAAAAATGCCCGAAGCGTGGTAAACGCTATTCACGAGCACAGAAGGATGAAATATTGCAGTACGCCAAATAAAGTTCTGTAGCCGATGCCGCCGCCAAATTCGATGTGGCTGAAACCACAGTATATGAATGGCAGCGTTCGGATAAACGCCGCAATATCAATACGAATGAGAATGAATCGTCACCAAAGAACGATGACCCTGCTGTAATCCGTGACCGCAAAATTCTGGCAACATGGAGGGAGCATCCAGGATACGGGCCGAGTCAGGTCCGTCTGGCATTGAAGCGTAAGGGATTTAAGGTATCGGTGGGCACTGTTCGCCATGTAATGGAAGAAAACGGTTATCTTCCTCCGAAACTGAAGCGAAAGGAACGCACTGGCCGGTATGAGGCCAATCGGCCAAGAGAGCTGTACCACCTTGATTTCTACCATTTTTACGTCCACAAACAAAAGACTTGTGTGCTGTTCATTGAGGACGATTCTTCCAGGTTCATCCCCGGCTGGGCCATGGCCCCTACTGAATCTGCAGAACCGGTTATCAAGTGCTTTGAAGATTCGGTTCAACGCTATGGCAGACCCGAGGGAGCTATGTCCGACCGTGGTTCAGCATTTCATTCATGGAAGGGGTTATCCCGGTTTGAGGCCCTGCTGGAGGAGTATGAAGTCAATTACTATCTGGCTAAAAATGCCTCTGTTAACGGCAAGGTTGAAGCACTAAATGCAAGTTTTCAAAAGGAGTGCGTACGGCAGACCGAGTTCATGGACATGACGGATGCTGCCCGTTCCATTGGCCGGTGGGTGGATCACTACAATCATCGCCGCCCCCACCATGGCCTGGGAGGCCTTTTGGTTCCTGCCGATCGGTTTTACGGGATTGCCGATCAGAGCCTGCAGCGCATTGAGCAGGGTCTCGGTGCGGATGTCTGCGACCTTGTCAGTACGGATAACCGGGGCCTGGAGCTTTTCAGGGTAGTGTCATACGCTGGAAAACCTCAGGTCTGGCTGATGGGTGAAAAAATATTGGGTTAAAAAAGGTTGATTAGCAGGTTGAGTTTTGAGAAGTTATGAATTTTTTCGAGAAAGCCATTAACCACAAAACAAAACCTGCCGAGATGAACATACAAGAAGAACTTAAAGAAAACAAGCTTTCAATGATCGCCATGGACCTTTTAATAAGAGATAATGCCGCACAGATAGACCTCTGCCTGGAAGGAACGGTCACCGATATTTGTAACTGGGCCTGTGTAAACCGTACCCAGGTTTATGAGCAAAAAAACCAGATAAATAAGGCCTTAGAGCAGATAGCCTTGCCAGGCCCCGGTCGGCCTTTACCACAAGATATGCCCGCCCCGGATAGTGCCATTGCTGAATGGCACCTCCAGAAGGCTCTTTTGAAATACCGCTTGGACAATCCCGGTGCTTTTGTTCAATACAGCAGTGGACGTACGGTCTACAGCCCCGGGTATATACGCACTGTTCTCAATCATCTGGACCAGTGGACCGGTTCCATGGAACGGTTCTGCGCATTATCCGAAGTACCCTATCAGACATTGGAGGGCTGGAAGAAAAAGGATGCTGTCCAACCGTACATGCCCATCCACAAACGATCTATTCCGTCCATCGATTCCAACATCAGTGATATCGCACGTATGATCATTGAGGACTATGCTCGGTGGCAGGGGAGTTTGGGAGATTTTTTAACCCAGGAGTCCCGACGTGTCAATGTTTCGCCCAACCAGATACGCAATGTCCTGGAGATCATGGGAATGATCAGTCACCGCAAAAGCAAGTCACCCCGGTACAGGGGCAGTACTACAAAGCTCCAACCAGGCACGATACTTGTCACAGACGGTAAGGAGATTAAAGTTCATTTAACCTCCAGCCGGGAAAAATGCGCTTACAATTGGCAGGGTATTGTGGATCAGGCCACTGCCTGTCATACTGCCGTCGTGATAACCGAAACGGAAACGGCCAAAGGGGTGCATCGTGCCTGGGAAGAAAGTGCCGGATTAATGGAACGTAGACCGGAGGCTCTGCTTCATGATAACAAGCCTATCCACAACGATCAGCAGCTCAGAAAAGCCATTGAGCCGGAAACTACAATGATACCGGCAACACCATGTCGTCCGGAAAACAAGGCGGTCATTGAAGGCGAGTTCGGAAAGTTCGAGCAGGCTGTGGGCACGATCAATCTTGATGACAGCACCCCGGACAATCTTGTGAAAAGTGCAGTTGAAGAGGTCATCCGCGCCTATACCTCCGGTATTAACCATGCCAGCCGGGTCGAATTGGGCGGTGTCAGCCGTATGCAGGCTCTGAAGGCTGCATGCCCGGACCCTGAGAAGGACCGGGCATTTCTCGAAGATCTCAAGGCACGCCAGGATTTCATACGAAAACCAGACTGCCTGCCCACCATGAATGTGTCACGGCTGATACTGGATCAAGGCTTCAGCGATTTCCAAATAGAGCATCTTGATCCCAAAGGTGACCTGCGGACCTGGCTCAGTTCCCGGTACACCCCGGAAGCCATCCGTCAAGCCCTGGCCATCTTTGCCACTGAGCGGGGCAAAGGACGACTGAAATCTGAAACTGCCCATCGCTACCTGGTGAAGCTCATCCAGAACTGCCAGCACGAGTGTGACCTCAGGGTACAGGAGGAGCAGCTTCGTAAATACGCCGAGACACAACGACGGGGGTTTCTGGGAGAATTGGAACGAGAGCATGACCTTCTTGTCAACCAATGTGCCACAGACGGGGAGCTGGCTTTAAAACTCAGTGAAAACGCCGTGTTTGGGGGCCTGGTTCTTCAACGGGCTTTCTGGGAGGATAAACTCAAAGCCCTGCTGACAACACCAAAAGGCTGTACAGAGGCAGTCATCAAGCATCTCCGCAGGCTTTTTGAGGCAGACTGGAATGACCGATTCCAGCTTATCAGTCGCTTGATTGCATGGGAAAATGCCATCACTGTTTGAGGCAAAATGGGCAAAATATTTTCCCATTGACTGAAAAACTCAAAATTTTAATATTTCCCACCTACCCCCCGGGGGGGGGGGAGTGTGTCATCAATTTTTTTTTAAATCGCAACAACGATGTAATACATAAGACTTCTCAGACTACCAAGGGATGTCTGAAAAGAACCATAAATCATTTTTTAAACTCTTTTAATCTGAATGAAGCAACTGGAGACTCTTCTCATTATAGAGATTGAGTCAGACTACACGGGGGATGACTGAGAGTCTGCTGTATCTTTAAGTGTCAGGAATTAACCTCTGAAAGTCCTTGACAAGGACAGGTAAAGAATATGGGATAACGGCTGACCGTTAACCGAGATGATCACCTTTTTTAAAGTGGTAAAGTCGGACAGCCCCATGCGGCCTGGAATCTGACGCTGCAGAAACATCACCTCTTTGCCTTTACCATATTGCGCTTTCCATTTTTTTATTTTTCGTTGGAATGTCCGCTCTTTTGAACTGCCATACTGACCTGGGTACTTGCTCTGCAAATATTCAAAAAGGGTTTTGGGTTTTAATTCCGGGGTTTTGATGAGCATGGGCACAATCTCTGATTCCCAGATATCGGAAAATGGATCTTGGCGGGTACGCCAATGCCTTTTGGGCTTATTGCCGGGCAAAATTTCATTGTTTTCTATCCTGCGGCCTGACCTCTCGCTGATACCTGCTTTGGCTGCCGCTGTGATTTGTGGTTTACCTTGATTCCGTAATGACATGTAAATCCTTCTTTGGGTTTCATTGATGGGTACTCCCGACAATTATCTCTCCTTAAAGTGAAGGTTAAATGTCGGGGATTTTATCACATCTTTAACCGGACAAGATAATTGTCGTCATCGGCCAAGGTAATTGTCGCACAATATTCCGTTCAATTATTCGGCAAATTGCAAATATATTTGATTATTCCAATACAGAGATTCAGGCCAAAATAAAATTTAAAGATTTGAAAATTCTTGTGGAAAAATCTCAGAATAGCCATTTGGGAAAATATGTACCTTTCTTGAGGAACATTGGGACGAAGCAATGCAGTATTTGAAAGCAAGGGGACTGTCAAAGTACAAACGCGCATCAAACTCAGAATCAGGCATGAGAATCTTGAGACGTCTGGAAAAAAATCATGACGGAATCAGGTCCGACGTGACCCGGAAAAATTACATAAAAATATATCAAACAATAAAATATTTATCTGAAGACGTTACCGTTTTCTTAAACCCTGATCCCGATAATTGATACGAAAAAGTTGTGCAAAAAGTGGGACACACCCTATTTCTCAGGATTGATTTCACCCAAATCATACGACATCAGGGTGAGAATCAGATAATGTTCATGGAGCTAGAATTGTGTTTTCAAGTTCCCAAAGAAGCGTACCGCCCTGCTCATCGAAAAATTTGAAATCGGCCCCCAAATTTATAGATTGATATGTTGCATCAAAACTAAAAGAAAGGTCTGATTCTATAATTATTATTGGGCTTCCTGTCGATGTTGTTGTCCCTGAATCGGCTAATTCCCACAGGAGTTTGCCATTTTCTTCTCCAAAAAATTTAAAGTGTGTCCACAGGCTAATATCTCCGAATATTGATTTGTATATTGCATCTGAAAGGATAAAAGAGAGGTCTGATTCAACAGGGATTGTGTTTGGTGCTAACATTTTATCGCTGCCATCACAATCCTGATCAATACCATCTCCGGGTATCTCTGTTGCTTCTGGATGGATAGTGGCATCATTATCGTTGCAGTCGGTATTGTCTAATACATAGCCAGATGGTTGGTACAATGCATCTGTTGAGTTAAGTGGATCTCCGTATGCATCAGCATCGTTATCCTGATACCATGTTTTATTTTTCCCCTCTTGAAAGATCTTATATGTTTGGCCTGCGATTGTGATCGATCCGTTTCTGGCGCTACTCGTATTCACAGTTGCAGTTATTGTGACTACGGCACTGCCGGTTCCACTGCTTGGCGACAAACTCAGCCAGGAAAAATTTTCATAGGAAGTCCAGGCACAGGTTGAACTTGAAGCAGTTATGGAAACAGAGATTATTCCACCACTGGAGGTAACTTTCCAAATGGTGGGTGAAATGCCAAATGTGCAGGCAGATCCATACAGTGCGGCCACACCATTAATGTCGTCCTGCTGTGGAGTGGTAATATCTCCTGCATATGTTCCCATAATAGTTGGAACACCGCTGTCTTCATGTCCTAAACCAAGAGCATGCCCTAACTCATGAACAGCAACACGGCGGAAATCGCTTACATAGTAAGACCAGGGACTCCAATAGACATCCCAAAATTGATTAGAATTAAAAACAATATCTGCCTCCACAATTGTAGATGTATCTTCAGCATACCACACATGGGTTACCCCAAGAGTTGCACTTCCCCATGCCTCACCACAATCTGTGGAAGAAAATTTTACGCCATTCTCATACATCCAACTTGAAGCGCATGGATCTGAATATATCCCATTTACAATATAAAATTGGAATGCGGTGACAGTACTCCATTCGTACATAGCCTCCTCAAAGGCATCATTCCATAAGCCATTTTCGCCAGAAATGTCCACGTAGAAGGTCGTTGATGGTTGAGGCCACTTTATCCCAAATAATTGATACGCATTCACTATTGATGCGCAAATGAAGAGCACACACAACAATAAAGAAATTGACATGGCCATCATTTTTATTTTTTTTATCAAGTCGATTTTGGTAATTTTATTCATTGAGTCATCTCCAGTTTTTCACGCAGAAGATTTTTAAAATCAGCAGGTGTCAAACCTTCATTTTCATTGCCTTTCAGGGAGAATATAATACCTTTAGCTACCCCTTTGCTGAGTAAATGGAGAGACTGCAGGACTGACACATCTTTCATAATTCCTGTTACAGGTTCTTCATTGCTGGTCATTACTCTATTCGTGCCGTTATTGTCAGGTTGCACAAGAAAATGGCCCTGACTCCAACCATACAATGGATTCACCTGTGAATTTTCCAATGATTCAACAAAATAAATTCCATGCTCTCCCACTTGAGGGACTTTCATGTCACTGATAGCCAAAGTTATGCCACCAGCGGTACCCCCCAGGAAACTTAATGTGATGATGCTATCCGGATATTTGCCTTTGATTATATCTTGCACCTTGAAAGTCACATAAGTATAGATATGTTTAATATTGCTATCTTTGGTTTCAAGAGATAGTACCTTACCTTCAAATACAAGCTGGCACTGCTGGATCATTTCGTCCAGACTGATTTGGCGTACACTTGCTGCATGGGCATAAGAAACAAGAATTAAAAATAGATTCGTCCAAATTGCAATAAGCGAGAATGTTTTAGATTGCATGATTTTTCTCCTTTGATGATCTATTCGAGTCATAATTTTTTTTAAAAAGAGTGTATTGTGGTTGCAAAGTATTAAGATGTTAAGTATGGTATCCCCGGAATTCGGAGTTAAAATCAAGAATCCCCCTGTATCAGGATAGATGTCAGCTCAATTGAAAAATAAAAACCGGGGGCATTGAGGTAATTTTATGGTATACCCGATCAAAATGAAAGAGGCTATGATAAAAAAGTACTGATGGTTGAAAAACCTTATCATGAAATAGCAAGTGAAGCCAATATCGGCCGGTCCACCTTGACTTACTAGCTCAAAAACCACAAAAAAGATGGAAACAAGACTTTGACTGAAAAAGAAAAACGCCCCCAGGACTGGACTGTAAAACAACAGCTGAAGGCTTTGATGTAAACGGGTGCCATGCCGAAAGCGGACCGTGTTTCCTGGTGCCGTAAAAGAAGTTTTTTTCTCACCATCTTGAACAATGGGAAAAGAATATCCTTTCCTTGTTAACCCCGAGCAAGGCATCTCTTAAAGTCAAAGGTTCTACGTGGTTAAAAAAGGGAAATACCGCTCTAAAAAAGGAGTTTAACCACAAGGCAAGGATCAAGCACCTGCTGAGACGGCAGCCCTGCTGCTTCTTAAAAAAAGTAGACTCTATCTGGGGGGAACATCAGGGACGACTAATCAGTGAAGGCGACAAAAAGGAAGCCATGGTGCTGATCCAAGAGGCATGCCATGCGGGGGCACGTAAACGTCTTGCAGCAGAGCTTCTGGGGCTGCCACTTCGAACGGTACAACGCTGGGAAACGCATGGCACTAATGATCACCGCAAAGACTCCCGGGCCGTACCTGGTAATAAAAGATCCCCAAAAAAAGGAAACAAATCATGAATGTGCTGACATCATCAGAATTTGGCGATTTTAATACCCACTAAATTGTTCCCAAACTTGCGGATCAGGGCATCTATCTGGACTCAGAAGCCACCATGTACAGAATTTTGAGGGAGCAAAAAATGAACAGACACCGCCTATCAGGCCAGGTAGGAACCCGCAAATGCCCGAAGGCTTACATTGCTACAGGCCTCAATCAGGTATGGTCTTGGGATTATTCCGATGATAAAGTTATTCCGATTTTTCACTGAAAAGCAGCATAAATCAACTGCTTCTGGTTATAAAAATCGGAATAACCATTTTCAACAATTGAGTTTTTCTCTTATTCTATAACTAATTTCAGAATAAGAAAGGGGATAAACCAATGCAATCGAAAACAATAGCAGAAGGAATTACTGCAATCATTGAATACTGCCGTGCAATTCGAACTAATGATACTATACTTATCAAAAACCGTTTCAATGGTTCTGGATAAAAGGTACCATAATACTCAATCCAACCCCTTACCATGGGGTTAATTTTCTCTGCCAGTTCTGACATTGTTGATTGCGTACTACGGTTTATATTGAGTTCTCGGATACTTTCATTCATGCGTTTAAGTGATTTCCTGCTGACCCCTGGATTGAAACCTGTAAACAGGTTGCCTTGTCTATCCTGCACGGTCCTTGCGTGAAAGCTGAAACCCAGAAAATCAAATAGAGTCAGGGGATACGTCCCCTTCCGTTTGTTATCCTTGCAGTAAGTCAGTTTTGTTTTGACCGGATGCAGTTCTAATTTACAATTTTCCAGCCTTTCCTTCAGATTTACTAACAGTCTCTCCGCTTCATTTCTGGTTCAGCAGTGGCACACTACATCATCGGCATATCTGATAAACGGTATCCCGGGATTGTTTTGTTCCATCCAATGGTCAAAAGCATAGTGCATATACAGATTCGCAATTAGCGGACTTATTACACCGCCCTGCAGAGTTTCGCAGGACCTGCTTTGCAATTCACCACTTTCAAGCTTGATTGGGCATTCCAACCAGCGTCGTATGTATAACCGTATCCATTTTTCCAATGCATGTTTCTCAACTGCCCGCATCATCAGGTCATGGTCAATGGTGTCAAAAAAGGCTTTGATGTCCATGTCCAGTACCCAATCATACCGCCAGCAGTTTCCTCGCACCTTTAAAACTGCATCTTTCGCTCCTACTCCGGGACGATACCCATATGAACCCGGGTGGAAAATTTCTTCCAGCCGTGGTTCAAGTTCTATCTTTACGGCCATCTGCGCTGTTCTATCAGCAACAGTTGGTACTCCCAGAGACCGGAACCCATCTCCTTTGGGTATCAACACCTGCTTAACCGGCTGAGGATGATAACTTCCAGAGCTCATGCGATTCCATAATTTGTAAAGGTTACCTCCCAAATTTTCCTGGTATGCCTGTATGCTTTCATTATCCACGCCCGGCGCACCTTTGTTGGCGGCCACACGCTTCCAGGCATCATAGACAATACGTTTGGGGATCTCAAAAGGTTTGGCCGTGGGCTGGGGATCATCCTGTTTCACAGTTGTCACCCTACGTTGGCCGAATAAGGTCATGCCTTCGCTCCTCTGCCATTACAGCAGTCTCAACGCTACTATGCATGACTCCGCCACTGTGCTCCGCATTGGTACTCAGATTCTTGCAGGTTCACTGCTTGAATCGCTCCCTTAACATCGGAACGACAGTTTCCCAAGTTCCATATCAGCGCCTGAACAAAGGTCATGCCATCTCTATGCCGGATGCCACCAGACCAGAACTCAGGTGTCCGTCTGATTTCTCCCAGGATGATGTCGAGATCCTGGTTTTGACATCGGTTGCAATTATCGACACTTCTTCGGTGGTTCACTTGCGTTCATCTCCTTTGTTCTTACCTTACGGAATTCACTTCCGCCTTTTCCTTTGACGCTCACCACAACCGCTCTTTACGGATGCAGATCAAGGTGGTTTGGTATCTTCTCCTGATAGACGACACCGAGAGACCTACTCTCATCACTGATACAGCATGGCTAACCAATCATCTTGGCTTGCCTTCTTGGCACACCGACAACTTGCTCTTGACATCTACCGGTAGCTCTCTCATGCAAATGTCATCGTTTTCTGTGGCCAGAACCGACACTTAGTCCGGCCATGCTGGTTTATTTACAATTTTTGCCCAACCATGAACGGTTGTACGGGTTGTCCGGTGTACCCGGATGTTTTGCTGTAATAATAAATATCTTCTTCGGAATTATTGCTAAATGATGTTCCAGTTAGATCTGCACTGGCCAAATCCATAAATTTTATGCCATAATATTTGCTGTTGGAAAGGGTGCAATTTGTTAAATTTGTAGTCTCAGAAGAGGTGACTACATTTGCTTTGCCACTCCAGGAATTGTATCCCCCCCCATATTCCACAGTGCAATAATCTAAAATACAATTATAGGCAAACACATTAAATTTGATCCCATACCAGTTTCCAACTGGAGATTTTCTTGTGAAAACAATGGGGTCAGTAAATGTCCCTTTAGCTATAAGTGTTCCCGTTGCCCCACTGTTATCCCCAACCTCAAAAAGTACATCCTTGATAAAGGTTAATTTCGTACCCGCTTCGATTGTCAATGTAACACCATTGTTGTTGGCAAGGGTCAAGCCTTCAACGATATATGGTGTATCAAGCTTCGGCCACGTAGCATCTTTATCAACTGTGTCTTTTCTCACATACAGGCCGCCCTGAATATTTCCTTTTATACTATTACTTCCATCAATACCCCTCACATGGTTTGCAAAGACATTAATGCCATAAGTGCCATTATTGTTTAGGATACTGTTAGTTATTGTGGCAAGACCTTCATCAGCAACAGGGCAGGCAATTCCTGCGGTAAGGCTGTTGGAAATTGTGCATTGATCAATTTTAACGTTGCCAGCACCATATATAACCAAGTTTGCGCTTGATGACCAAGAGTCATATCCACCACCATATTCAATTTGGCAGTATAAAAGGCTTGAGCCATTATCATTTTCCGTAAAACGAATATGGTTCCACCACCCTTTTGTTTTTAGGGTTTGATTGCTTGTAAAAAGTATTGGTAAATCCTTGGATCCTTCTGCCACTAATTTTCCAGGAGTGTTGCTATCTCCAACCTCTATGGAAGCATCCTCAATGAATTTAAGAGTAGTACCCGGTTCGATTGTCAAGGTTGTTCCGTTGGGGCTTGCTATCTTAAAGGTTTCGAGAATATACTCTGCATCAAGGTTATGCCACGTTGCATCATTCTCAACAGTGTCGGCTTCAACATAGATACCTCCCAAGACATTTCCTGCCACACTATTATCGGCATTGATCCCTCGTACCTGATCTGCAGAAAGACGTATGCCGTATGTGGTATTTCGAGTTATCGTATTGGCGGTAAAAGTTCCAATACCGTTATCATTCGGAAAGGCAATCCCGGATGATTTACTGTTTATAATTGTGCAGTTATCAATGTCAACATTGTTTGATTCATAAATAACAATATTACCCCGACTGCTCCAGCTATCATACCCACCGCCATATTCGACTACGCAATAGCTCATCTTTGAATTCACAGCCTGCTCATTAAATTTTATATGCTTCCACCACCCTTTTGTATTAATAGCTTGATTGCTTGTAAAGATAATTTTTGCACCTTCGTTTCCGTCGGCAATCAAGGTCCCAGGTTCATTGGAGGCCCCTATTTCTATCGAGGTATCCTCTTCCATCCGGACAATTACACCCGGTAAAATTGTCAGAGTCACACCTTGTGGTGCGGAACCGGCAACGGTCACCTTTCCTGTAATAATATGGGGGTTACCCGATGGGGACCATGTTTCATCAGCATCAATGATGCCCGTATGCTCTGTTCCCTGGCCATTGGATGCAAACAGTACAAAATTAAAGTAATCAAACCCAACGATATTACTAAGTGGGTCAATGCTGTTGCCTTGGGACAATAAAAAGTAATAGGTATATGTGCCTAAGGGAGAACTATTTGAAAAGGCTTCGTTTAAAAGAGCTGTATCCGGCAAATTAAATCCTACAGGTACAACGAAATTGCTGACAAAGGGTGTCCATGTGGAAAAATCTAAAAGATCGGCATCAATGAAACTGCCAAAGGGCGAATAGAATCCAAATTTACCGTCTGGAGATGCTCTGAGGATATATGCATCAACAGCTATCTCTTGGCCTGTGCTATTATTTAAGGCTATGGACATGTCGGCAGTGTCGCCGACTACAAAACCTGATCCAGCCACAGTGATTTTACAATCGACCCCTGTGGCGGCACTGACGGTTAGCGAAAACAACAGCATACACAATATAATGAGGACCGAATTTCGTATTTTGTTCATATTCAAATGCCTATTCCTAATTATTAGAGAATTTAATAAAAAATACGGCATCCTTCAAAAATAATTTTGAGATCACATGAAGGATGTCAAAGATACTATAAACATTTGGTATCCTTCCTTTGAATCTAAAAGTACTTTATACTTTTTAAGGGTGATCGCCGAAAAGTGAAAATTCACCATGTGAAAGTGTAAAATAAAAATCAAGGCTACCAAGAATTTGATTATAAGATAGGAACTTGCTTTGTGTCAACAAAACTGTAAAATACTTCAGGGTAAACGCATTTAAATTGCATTGACTCCAAGTACTTTCATGAGGTAAGTATTATCCCATCCTGCTTGCAGGCGTTTAACATTTATGCTCTTTTTCATACTGTTTTCTTTTTTTAGTAGATTTAAGGCAATATGGCGCACCATTGCAAAATTTTCAGCAGCATGGCCAGCTCGCTTGCGACATTCATCTTCCCTAAACGAGACATCAAGCACCCAGTGCAATTTATTTTCGACTCCCCAGTGGTCTCGTATCCTTTTAGCAAAGTCTTCACCATTCCATTTGTCGCTGAGCAAGTAATAACTGGTCTCGCATGAAATTTTGTCCTTAATATGGCGTTCTCTTTCAACCATGCCAATGCTTTGAAGGCCTGCCCAAAGTGGTTTGTCCACTATCCAGTCAGTATCGGATGTAATCCAATGACGCCTTATTTCAACTCGTCCATGATCACCATCAACGCTTTCAAAATAGTTTTCGGACAATTCCTTAACGTCTGTCTTTTTGATGCTTTGAAAAAAAAGATCCTGATTATAACGGATTTGGGGGACCTGCTCTCAAACCTCCCAATGAAGCTGAAATTAAAAGGTTTTGGAGCCAGTTTTCATGGTACTGAAATCCGTTAAGTTTTTGAAACGAACTGATATGGCCTTTTTGCTTAACCGTCCATGGATTAAGTGGGGCGAAGTTTTGAATAAGTGCCCAGGCACGTATGCTGAGATTGGCAGATTCTATAGTACCATGAAAATACTGTGTGCTGAATAAATGTCGATCCATCCGCTGCATCAACCTGTCAATCATGTTACTCGTTCGATGTGCGCCAGGAAAATCATAGGCTTGGGAAAACTGTGGCAGATTTTCCCTAAGCTTCTTGATTTTATCAGAAATAACCTCTGGAATGTCATTTTTTGTATTTTGACACCTTTCGAAAAGCCTCCGCACTCGCTGTGAGAATGCCCCTTTGGACTCTGCCTTGAAGCAATCCCATAACCTGGTAGCCACATCCAGAAAATGCTCCTTGTGTTTTTTGCGTGAGCGATCACGGATGCCAATGAAAATGTGTAGAAAGCATAATATCACGGCTATTCCTGGGAATAACTTTTTCCAGGCATTTTGCGTGGGTAGCCACCCATCAGTATTGACTGTATCTGGCCGATATTCTGGATTAACGCATACCGCTTCATTCTTAAAAATACGGTATGCCTTTTGAAGGTCTTTTTCAGAGGCGCTTGCGGAAACATTGGCTCCCAAAATACAGCCACTCCCGGCGGTCGTAGCAATGTAGGTTTTGTTCCCCAGAAGCCGGGTGTGCTTTTCATCAGCGGAAAGGTGCTGGGGTAATTGTTCTGCTGATTTGATGGTGGTTCCCACAAGGCTGTTCCTGCCAATGGATGCTTCAAGTCGATACCAAAACATGGGGTCTTTTCCAAAGCAGTGGCTCAAAGCCCAAAATGGAACTGCAAATTTACGTAAAAACAACGGTTTTTCAACATCTTCTACAAACCCAGTCATATATGGCATGATAAAGGACGGCCTGATGGTATAGCTGACACCGGCTACCAAATATTCTTCTGATTTTAATCTTCATTTTTTTGGAGAATCGGATCTCTTTCATTTGGTATCCAGAAGTGATTTTAGCCGGAAAAATTTCAGGGTTTTCCTTGATTGCCAAGTCTACTATCATCCGGAATTGCATGGAATGTTGGATAAGGATGTAATATTGTGCTTGACAAAAGTGCATATAAATAGTTCGATTAACTCGAGGGGTGGTATCTGAAGCTGGAGCCATCATAAATCCTTTTGTTAAAAGTTGTCTTTGGCGATTCAACTTTATCACAAAAGATAGATCTTTCCAGCCTATTTTACTGCCCCCGGCATCAGCCCCCCAAATCCGTTATAATCAGCATTTCTTAACCCGTCAATCCCAAGATCCGTGGCCATGCGGATGGCGTTGTTCTGGGCCTGTTCATATTGTTGCCTGAGACTGGAAAGGGAATCCTCCTAGGCCTTTATCAGCCCATAGCGACTGTATTTATATCCCCATTGCCTTTTTAAGTGCTTTGCTAAACTTAATTGCACCAGGCAATGCTAAATGATCATCATCAAAAAAAAATTCATTATTGCCATTTGCCATTGCATTGTAAAAAAAATCATGAAAGTCATAAAAATCAATATTAGGATGCTGTCTAAGTTCAAGTAACAGTCTAATATGCAGTTGGGTCAATACACTTATATGTGGCGACTCATAGTACTCTTTTGTTAAAGGTGTAATCAACAACACTAATTTAACATCATGCTCGAGAAGCTTGTCAGCAATTTTTATAAGGCGTTGCATATTCATTCTTATAATACTGGAATTTTTTTTAAAAGAAATTTCTAACCATCTAAGATGCATTTGAACAGTATCATCTGCATATTTTTTAAGGCAGGATGGGGCCATAATTTTTCGAAAATAACCACCAACAATGCCGTCGTCTATCATAAGAGATTCCCCCATTTCAATAGGCTCGTTACTTAACTGCGAAAAACACGGCTCTGTTGTATGGGCAGTCTCACCAGCAACAGATAAAATCAATTTATTAATCATCTGCTGTAGTTCTCTTATGGGAATTACTCTATTTACAAAATTATTAACAGATGCTTCGGGATTATATAAAAAAGTTTGCAGGGATGCTGGCGTATTTCTTATCACCCCCAACTGTGATGTTTTATAATCATCTTCATAATATCGTCGGGCCATACTCAAAGTACCGGGGGAAAGCGGTAAAAACAGGTATTTAAGATTGGGGACTTCTTCTATAAAAATATCAGCCTTCATACAGGCTTCTTCAATATCCCCTGCATTATCAGAAAAATTTAGTCCTCTTAGACCTAACGCTGAAAAGTAAATTCCCCTGCCATGTGAATTACCAATGGTTATAGCCTCGACTAGCTTACGGTTTTGTTGATAGATTTTCATTTTTTGCTTATAAGGATAGGAAGGTGGGGGCAAAGGCATCGGCAGATAAACATTCATCAGGAGTGATAGGATAAGAACAATACAGAGTGCCATAACGCTTACACGACACAGATATTTAAAATTTAAAGTAGACAAATTCTTCACTGATAAAATTTCCGAACAAGAGAATTAATAACAGAATAATAAGAACAGAGGACCAACGGTAAAGAGAATTTCTGCGGGCGAGGAGATCAATTACTTCTACTCCACTGCATTCCGCAATAAGAGAATAACAGGCTAGCAGAACAAATCCAATGAACGCCTTCAATAAAGCCAGTTTACCATGAAGGCCAGAAGGCCAAACGAATGTGAAACTTGAATTAAAGTCAAACATATGACTCAACACTGTATGCAGAGTAGTTGTATCGATGATATAAAATATGGTACCATTAATGGAACTTACCAAAACCGTCACTGCCCATCCCGTCCATTGCCTCATAGAAAGGTTGAGGTCTAATGTGCGTTGAAAAAATCTGGCTATTGGCCTCCATACCACGAGCACCATGCCGTTAAATAAACCAAATACAAAAAAGTTCCAGCTAGCGCCATGCCAGAGTCCGACGATGCACATGGAAAAAATTCTCACAAAAAAACGTGTGAAGTCAGAGGAAAATTTTTTAACAAGCGGCACATGAATATAGTCAACTATCCAGCAAAATATACCGTGTCAGACTAATATGCCAGCGCTTCCAGTAATTTCTCAAACTAGTAGCCAATAACGGGCGTTGGAAATTAATGGTCAATCTTACGCCAAAAAACATTGCCAAACCACGGGCTATCTCCGAATAAGCCATGAAGTCACAATAGATTTTGATGATAACCAGACCTCCGGCTAACCAGTACAGCCAGAAAGCAAAAACAGTTTCATTAAAGTAAATAGAATTAATAAACCAGGTCATATTGTCAGCAAGCACCAATTTTAAAAAGAAGCCCCAAACAATTAACATAAGACCATAACGAAACTCATATATGGTGGCAAGACGAAGTGATTTTAACTGTGGTAATAATGATCGGCCGCGTTCAATCGGTCCGGCAACCAGTTGTGGAAAAAAACATACAAACAGACAAAAATAACCGAAATGTTTTTCTGGTTTTACTTTGCCTAGATAAATATCAAAACTGTAGCTCAAAGTTTGTAATGTATAAAACGATATCCCTAATGGAAGTAACAAATTGTGAAGTTCAAGGTTGCCTCCAAAAAGTATATTAAAATTTGAACCAACAAAATTCCAGTATTTAAAGCCGAACAGAATTCCTAAATTAACTACAAGTGACAACCACAGCCAAGGCCTCTTATGCTGTTTGGATTCATACTTGGCCATTCGGTGGGCACAAAAATAATCAATAAACGTAGAGCCAAACAACAAAGGGAGGTAGCGCCAATCCCAATATGCATAAAAAGTATAACTAACTCCCAGTAACAGTATCCATCTTGAGTGACTGGGTACCATGCAATATAGAATAAATACAATCGGAGCAAAAAATAAAAAGACAAGTGATGTAAAAGACAAAAATATTACCTATTTTTATTGTAGTATTTAATATAAGGGGGGTTAAAAAAAATTAATTTACCATTAAATATTTGACTGTGATATCAAACCGAGACAAATTTTTAGAACGAAAACGGCGCTTTTCAAGCTGTTACCTGGCCCATTTTTTGACGCCTTTCGGCCCAGGGGGGCTTTTTTCACAATAAGTGGATGGACGAAAATTTTTCCTATTAAATTTTTGATCATCAAGGCAATGATTTGATGCGTCACGAGGAAGAAAGTTATAGCCTGTTACTTACTTGCAACGGTCTTTATTACCTCGGAAGACATTTCATTTTTTTCGCCAGTAGATTTTTCATGCTATTTGTTCCATATTTTTCAAAGCGTGTTATAGCAAATAAATGGTAATTTGAAAACTTTGGACTCCCTTATTAATTTTGATCTCAAAACAACCAACACGCGAATTGACCGGCAAATCAGCCAAGACAATGGACAAGGATGTTTGATTCAATCACTCCCGGTTCTCCACATTCTGTTCAATGACCTCCAGGCAATTATAGGGTTTGCCATCCACCTGGAGGTGGTTACCGCTATGGCGGATGGCCACCCGGTGCTGGAAAAGCCCCAGGGATTCCCGGTCATTGATACCGGTGAAATATATGCACTGGATGCCCATGGCCCGGGCCACCTTGAGCTGGGTGTCCAGAAAATCAGACCGATTGCACACCCCCAGGGGATTATCGGCAATGAGAAAGGCCGGAATGCGGTCATCCCTCTTGCTCCGGCGCTTCTGGCGCATGGAAGTAAGCAGGGAGTAAAGAAGCACCGCCGTGGTCAGTGCCTCGCCCCCGGAGCCTAAATCTTTACCCACGGGTTCGTAGTTCCGGCCGGTGTCATCACACTTAAGCAGCCGGATGCCGAACTCCTGCTTTGCCGAAGATACCTTGAGAAGCCGGTAAAGAATCTCTGTGCCCAGGGTATCCCCGGCTTTGGCGTTGACTTCCGGGATGCGGTTCTCCTGGATCAACTCATCCAGCCAGTTATCCATGGTTTTTCGGTAAATCACCCCATGCTTTGTGAAGTCCAGGCGGGTACCTGCCTTTAAGATGGATTTTCCGCCATACACGAATACGTTGTCAGGCATGGTTTGTTTTGAGGCTGTCTGGAGCTTCTGGTAGGCCACCCGGGCATGTTGGAACAACTGGTCCACAAGGCTCTCCACAAACTTGGCAGACCGTGATAAATCGCTTTCTATGTTAGTGGCGATGCAGGTGCATTTTTCCATGAGTTCACCACTCTGGGCACCCAGGGTTTCCGCATCGTGCCGGGAAAGTTCATCCACAATGGCCGGGAGCTGCTTTTTCAAAGTTTCATCCCGCAGTTCCCCCTGGAGGCGATCAAAGGCCCGGCCCATTTTTTTACGGCTGGTCTCCATGAAGGCTTCCAATTTTTTCCGGGATTTCAGGATCTCTTCCATCTGTTCCCTGAATTTTATCACATGGGCAACCCTGTTTTCCACCCGCACCAGTTCCAGCCAGTCTCCCCGGGGGGAAAGACTGTCCCAACAGGGTTCCTGCCCCACCAGCATGGCCAGGGCCATCTTGAGTTCCTGGTCCCATTGCCTGTTTTTCTCCAGGAGCGCCCCATGATGAGCACCATGTTTTTTTAATTCATTAAAGGCCTCATCCTGTTTTTTTGCCACACTGCCATAATGAAGAATCAAGGCATCCAGATCTGTATTTTCAAGATCCTCCAGGGCAAGATCACCATGGATACCCTGGCTGGACAACATTTTGATTTCTTTACGACACCGGGCAAGGTCCCGTTTTGTACCCTCAAGTTTTCCTTTATCTTCTGCCCGTTTTTCCTTTAAATCCTCCAGGATAACAGAGATATTCGCCGTACGTTCGTCGCGCTCCCGGCTGCTTTTACCGGCCCATTGTTCGGCGATGGCCTGGTCAAACGACTGTTTTTTACTGAATCTGTCCAGGTCGTTCCGGCTTTTCTGAAGTCTCTGCCTTGCCTGGTTAAGTTCATTTCTTAACCCGTCAATCCCAAGATCAGTGGCCATGCGGATAGCGTTGTTCTGGGCCTGTTCATATTGTTTCCTGAGGCTGGAAAGGTCCATGGATAGGGCCTGATCTTTCTCATCCCCCGTAAGCTGCAACTCTTGTGAAACAGGGATATCGTCGGCCCGCTCATCCAGGTTTTTAATCTCAGCCCTTTTCCCGGCCATGGCTGTCTGGAGCTGGCTGAGATGTTTTTCAATCTCTTTTTCCCCCTCCCTGAGCTGGGCTGCGGCATGGTCCAGTTCCACTTTTTGGATTTCTCCTCTGGAAAGGACCTCCTCCCAGGCCTTTATCTGTCCATATTGTTCAAGCCAGTTTTTCACCTGGCCCACCACCTGTTCCAGGCGGGCCAGCTTCCGGGTCTCCTCCTGAAAAATACCTTCCAGATCTTTCTTACCTGTTCTGTTTTTATCCCTTTCTTTTTCCACCACCAGGATATCAGATTCCATGGAGATCAGCGCTTCACCTGCGGCATCCACCCGCCGGGACAACGCATCCACATCTGCCAGGTCTGGGTATTTCTCCCGATATCCATGCAGTCGCCGCTCACTGGCTTCCAGGGAGATGATTTTTGATTCTCCCTGGGAAACCTCTTTGTTTAACTTTTCCTGTTTCCGGGCTAGAATTTTCTTTTGGTCTTCCAGGTAATGCTTGCTGTAGACAATGGGATCCGAGGGGGTAATCACCGGGAACTCAATGCCCTTACCCTTATCCAGATCCCGGGGGGTGGAAATAATCACAGGTTTGTGAAGCCAGTCCGGTACCGACATGGTTTGAACTTTTTCAATGACTTCATCCGTGGCTGCCATGATGCCGGTGAATCGTCCGGGATCACGCTCCACCACCCTGGCAATCTCTTCAGGGGTCTTGTCCATACCCGAGAGATAATCCAGAAAGGGTTTCAGCTCAGCCGGGGAAAGCCCCTGGGTGGTGTAATGGGCAATCAGACGGGCCACCTGGGCATCCACCATGAGGCAATCCATGCTTTCCAGACGTTTCAGCTCATTTTCCGTCTCCAGGAGGTCAACCTGGAACCTGTGGATACGATTTCGAACCCGGGCCAGGGATTCCCCCAAACGGGTGGCCAGGTCCGCCCGGGTGGGCTCAAAGGAGGCAGAACCGGCAATGGTTATAAGGTTTGGATCTGCCAGCAGAATCCCCCGCTGGCCCTTCTCCTCCCCCATCAGTTCCCTTGCCTTTTTCAGGGTTTCTTCACCCTGGATGCGGGAGCGATAAAGGTCCTGCAGACGTGCGTCTATCTCCCCTTGCTGCGCTTCCACTTTCTTTATTCTGGTTGTGGTCACCCTAAGGGTCTCTTCACATGCCTGGGCCTGCCTTTCCAGGCTTACCAGAACCTCGCCAGGGTCATCCCCGGGACCAATGCCCAGATTATTCCTGGCCGTAACAGCGGCTTTTATCTGGGTATCAAGACGGGATAGATTCCCGTTCAGGGTCAGCATTTCCCGACCAAGGGCCAGCAGCTTTTCCTTCAGGTCCTGCTGCTTTCGGGTTGCTACCAGGATCTCCTTTTCCATGGAGAGGATGGCAGACTCTGCCGCCATGCGCTGGCTGCCCAGCCGGGTATGGTATTGAAGGGCCTTCAGTTCCACCTGCCTTCGTGCCGGTGCCATGCTCGAATCTCTGCCGGCCAAAATTTTCTCCCGGGATTCCACCTCTGCCCGAAAATTTCTCTGGGTGGCCATGAGGTGGGATGCCTTTAACGCCACCCGCTCATCCTGTAATTGTTCCAGCTCCTTTGCGGCCCTTTCCATGGACCCTTCAAGGTGTTTTGCTTGCCTGGCATGGCCCGTCTCTTCTATCATTACCTGGTTGGCCCGGGCCGTCTCCCTGGCAAATCTGACAGATATTTGTCTCTCCTGGTTCGTCTTCAGTGTAGTTTCAGACTCTGCAAGGGCCATGTCCGCTTCTTTTTTAGCCCGGGTCAACAGATAGACAGCTTCCCCCAGCTGGAGCCTGCACGCTTCCATATCCCCGTGGACCGTTCGCCACTCCCGACCCAGATCATGGAACTCCCCCAGGTTTTTCTTAAGGGAGAGCACGGCATTTAACTGTTTTTTCTTTTCAGGACGATTTTTCATCTTTGCGATGGTCTGGGACGTATTTTTATGCAGCCCCATGGCAGAATCAAGGTCTGACACACACCCCAGAAAAAAACTTAAAAACTCCTCCTCACTTTTAAATTTAAAAGAGTCTTTGATGCCCCCTTCGCTCCGGGAAAAGTCTACCTGACGGTTCACCAGCCAGGGATCAAGGCCCAGGGATTCCAGTTTTTCCTCCCACTCACCCTGGTGGGTGGTCTGGTGGACCTTGTCACGGATGAACTCTTTCACCGAGGTATAGGGTGTATTGGTCTGGGAAAGGTCTTCCCATTTGTTACGGAAGATCTCAAAAAAATCTTCAGAATTGGCAAAAAAATAAATTCTATCGATCTTGTCCGGGGTAATTTTATGGCGATGAAGGATCTGCCCCAGCACCAGTTGCTCCCGGGGTTGGGCATCAAAAAGAGTGGGGTCCAGGTTCATGGAAAGATTGAGCATCACCACGGCAGGTCGGCCCGGCACAAGGTATTGCTCCAGGGTCTTATCTCCATTGGACTGGAGATATTGCACAAAACGACGACGGTCCGGGGTAAAGACACTGAACAGAAACGAAAGCAGTGTCGTCTTGCAGGACCCATTGGCCGCTACGATGATCCCATGCTCTTCACTTTGATTTTCTTTAAAAACAGGGAAATCACCATTCCTGAGGATGTTCTCCCCTGCCACAATGTCACTGACAAAAAATCGACTGAGCCTATACATGGGGCATCTCTCCAGAACTATCCCGGGGTGGTTCATTTAAAGGATCAAGGTCTTGTTCCACCAAAAACGTCCCAGGAGAAATGGCGCTTTTCTGCTCCGCCACAAGCTCCCTGAACGCATGAAATGCATACACAGAGGCGGTGCGCATGGCACTCTGATAGGCCGGGGTGGGACGATACTCTATCTCATCTTCCACCTCTTGAAATTCCAGAAGATATCCGGTGGACACCATGTGTTCCAGCACCCGTGTGATGAGCTCAAGCCAACTGTTGCCCCCACCTGCCCTTTTACTGTCCGGGTTCTCTTCTGGAAGTTCCCGTAGTCTCTGGGCTGCGGTTCTCACCTCTGGATGAAGGATCTCATCCTCCGGATCCATGGTCTCTTCGCCTGCGGCAAACAGCCTAAGAATGTCTATGACATCACCGGCAACGATGACCCCCAGGTCCTCCACCGGGGCGTCCAGATCCGATTCTGTGGGGAAAAATGCTGTGGCCACGGCACAATGCACACAGAGTAATTCTCCGGCTTTCAAGGGGGATCTGCCCAACATCTTGCCATAATCGGTGAGGGTGGTGGCAAAAAAGCTCGAAGCGTTCCGGGCAGAAAGTCTCAATGCGGTGGATTCCACCTCCAGGAGCTGGAGTTCCATGCCCCGAAGATTTTCCAAAACCGCCTGGTGAAAGGCATCTTCGGCCTGAAACCGCTGGAGCAGCTCTATAAGTTCTGTTTGATGATCGCTGATAATGCGTTTGTTGCCATTGCTGTATGCCAGGCTCAGATAGACAAGCCTGGCGATTTCATAACTGTTTTCCATGGTGAATTCTCTATACTCCATACCGAGAACTGGCCCGGCTGTGTTGGTTATTAACACTTTGAGCCACGGGCACCAGAATCAGGTGATGTCCCCGGTAGACTCTTCCCCCGGGCAGGGCAATGGAAAGATATTTATCCGAAGCACCCAGTTTCACCTGGAATCCCCTGCGATTGCCGGTGCGGTGATCTATGATGGCCTGGAACACGGTGAGGGCCACAGCCATGGGTAAAAGCGGGGTTTCTTCTTCCAGAATGGCTTCTTTGAGCAGATCTTCCATCATGGTGGCTTCAGAGGTTTGCACCCTTTTTTGAATCATCCCCCGGGCCTGTTCCATGAGGGCATCTGTGAGCTCGGCCTGGTAATGGTCAATGGATTCTCCATCAATCTCCTGGAGGGCAGATGGTTTGTCCCCTGTGGTGCTGCGACGCTCCAGTGCCTGGCTTATGGCATCAATGACAGCACCCGGGTCAAAAAGAGGGGGCTGAACCGGGGGATCAAACACCGCAAGGAACTCCCGCCCCACACCAGCAGCATCTTCCTCTTCCATGGCACACACCCTGCGCAGCACCTCATCCATGGAGGGCAGGATGCCGATCAGGCGTTTTCTGAACAATTTATAACTGTACTGGTGATAGTCGTCGGGCAAACGCTGCAGCTCCCTCACCAATTCCATCTGGCGCCGGTTCAATCTTTTAAGATGCCTGGCCAACAGCAAAAGCTTACTCTCCTGGTCTTCGTTCCGGGTAACCTGGAGGTTATCAAGAACCATGTAGTGAAGGCGACTGCTCTCGTCCTGGATCTGGGCAGCCTGGCCCGCCCCCTGATCTGCCATACCATTGACCTTTTCAAAATCAATGGAGTGGATATTTCTCTGAATGGCCCGCCGGGTGTTGCGGATATCATGGGCCTTGCGGGTGCACTGCTTGTTATTCTGCTCTGCCACGGCAATGGCATCATCCACATTGCCCCGTTCTATCAACAGCTTTATACGAAGATTGCCAATGGCCGTGGAGTCAAGAGCACTGGTTTCATGGAGTCCAAAATAGGCGGCATAGCCCTCTTCTGTAAGAGAAAACAAAGTCTCCTGGCCCTTGCCCGTATACACCGCCTTGATCAGCCAGAACTTTCGGAACTTGAATGTGCCCGAAGCTCCGTCAAAATAACGATACTCAAAGGGAAGGTAGCGATTATCCCTGTTCACCAGATGATCAAATACCTTTTTTAAAACCTCCCCCAGGTGCACTTGGGAAATATCTCCTCCGGCGGCCCGGACCTGATTTTTCATGGCCGGGGCCACTTTTTCCAACACCTCTTTTCTGGTGACCCCCACATGGTACTCGGTGAGTTCAGACACGCTGTCAAGAATGGCAAAGGCCACCCACATGAGGTCTACGAACTCCCGGATATCGGTTCCATCTTCATCATCCTTGTCGGTGCTGCTGCTGAAACTGGTGAATCTGCGGGTCTCCAGGTCATAGATGGGACGCATGATAAGGCTGGAGTGGACCACTCGGGTAACGTCGGATTCCCGTGTTCTGAGCACCTGGATTGCATCTGCCTCCAAAAAATCAACGGCACTCATTATTTTAGACCACCATCTTATTAATGACAATCTTGTGGGATTTACCAAAGACCATGATCTCTTCAGGTTTACACTCCCCTTTCAGGTAGGTATCCAAAAATTGAGGGGTGGAGAGCATGTAAAGAATATAGGACATATGCCCCGAGTATCCGGTGATATCCAATTCCTGCAGGGCTTTGATGGTATCGGCGGCATCTTCCATAACCTGACGGTTGACCATGGGGGGATTTTCCCTGGTACACACATGGGTGGAATATATTCTTCTACAGGAGAAAGGCCTGTCCTCATAGATCATGCAAGCGTTGTTTTTCATTAAAAAAGGACAGGGGGTTACAACGCCTTTTTCTCTTTTTTTGATCTCCTGCTGGAAAAGCTTGGTCAGTGTTTTCTGGCGGGACCGGGGAAGAGCCTTCATGGCATTTCTTATCGCAAGACCTTCAAGGGTGGTTATGTCAATGCTCCCAGCCTCTTTGCAGCAGAAGCCACAGCCTTTTTCACAGGCCGATTCTCTTTTTAATTCATCGGCCTTCCGGGCAAAGGCTTCATAAATATCTTTTAATGCAGGGATTTTTTCTTTCATATTTTCCAATTTTATCATGATGATTATTGTGGTAATGCAGTCTGAACACAAAATCCTGAATGTAAATATTGGGCTTGGTACTGTAAATGCCCCATATTAGTCTGTCTGGTGATACACCGCACGGGTATGTAATCTCTGGAAGGCGAACTGCTGCAGGTCTTGATTGGAGCGTATCGGCTCCTCATTAATTGCCAAGAGTTAGTTATCAATCGGTCAGAGAGCAGGAACGGTACCCTGCTGCCAAATTTTGTGGTGAAAAATACCAGCCAGAAGAATGTTCATCCCAAGAAACCCTCATCTGGACAAAAAGCTGATCAACGTCAAACCAGGGTCTTCAGGCTTTCTTTTCTGCCACAATCAATAATCCCTTAACCGGGTTCCCGGACTGTTTCCTGATATCCGCCTTGGCCTGCTCTATTAACTGCAATCCATGCCGATTCAGACACGCCTGAATATATCTTTGTGAATGGGCATACCGACCACTGGGAAAAAGCCGATACGTATTAAAGTTGTCGTCTTCCAGCATTTCCACGGAAAATGCAAGTATACCCCCATCGGTAAGGAAAGAAGATGTCGAACAGATGATGGTATCCAGGTTTCCGAAATAGACAAAAACATCAGAGCTGTATATGAGATCAAACTTGTGGAGGAACTCCCAGGGCTGCAGGATGTCAAATATTTCAAGCCGGTGGTAAATTTTCTTTTCAGCCGCCTTTTCAAGCATTTTGGACGATACATCAACCCCCGTCAGATGTCTGGCATAGGGTCTGTAAAGCTGAGCACCCAGGCCTGTACCGCAGCCAATGTCCAGAATACTCAAGTCTCTGTTTAAATGGGGATGAACAAGCTCAAACAATAGTTCTGGAGTCTTATATTCCAGCTCATTAACCAGGATAGTTTCAAAATTTCCGGCACACCGATCAAAGATGCTTCGCACATGCTCCACCGGTGCCGCATCAGGCGTTTCCAAGCCTCCCATGCTCTGGAGCATGAACCTTGCCGCCTTATTGTCCGGCTGCATCTCAAGCACCCTGTTGTAATGTTCCTCTGCTTCCTTGAATTGTCCGGAATTTTGAAGGGAAATCCCCAAATTGAAGTGGGCGGAAGCATAATCGGGCTGAATCTCAATTGCCTTTCTATAAGAATTTGAAGCTTTTTCAGTCAGATGAAGCTCATCCTGTGCCACGCCAAGGTTATTCCAGGCCTGGGCCATATCAGGAGCAAACACCACCGCCTTTTGAAAACTGGATATGGCTTCATCAGGTTGTCCGGTCTCCCGGTACGCCACCCCCAGATTATTCCAGGCCTCCCCAATGGTAGGCTGTTCAGCCAGCATCCGCATGTAAACAGGTATGGCCTCCCTGTGATCGTTCGCCTGCTGTTTCATCCTGCCAAGGTTATAACATGCGGATAGGCTGGGAGGGGTCAGATTGACAGCTTTTTCAAATACGGCTATGGCCTCATTCAACCGGGATTGATCCAGAAACAGGGTACCCAAAGCATTCAAAGCCTGTCCCCAGTCAGGTCTTATGTCCAGTACCTCCAGATACCCCCGCTCGGCTTGGGCAAGACGACCTTGTCTGTGGGCTTCATACGCTTTGCTGAAAATATATTCGGCACCTTCTTTTATTTTCTTGTCCACCATGGAATACTTGTTTGAGTAAGACGGCGTCACAGGTTTCTTGATCATTTCAGGGCACCCCTGTTGATAATTTTCTTGCATCAGACATGGGAGGCCCAGGCAAGATCAAAGGCCTGGTCATTCTGCTCCAGGTTGGTAATAATCAAAGATGGCGTAATCCATGCCTGATCATCAAATTCATGCTTATCGGCAATCTTGATGATGGGATAGGCTGTCTGCCTTGCAATTTTCTTTACCGTCAGAAACCGGGTGGCATTTTCCCCGGAGGCAATACGGGTAAAGGCCAGATGCAGGACATTATTTCTCTGGGCCGCCTTCTGGTAATTTTCAAAGTCCTCCATGTTATACTGCTTACCCGGCAGGATCTCCATACGGTTGGTGTACCGGGTGTCCACATCCAGAGCGATGTAATACCTGTGCTCGTCAAAGTCTATTTCATACCCATCATAAAGGGTGTAAACATTACCGAGAATGGTGATGAGCTTTTCAAAGTTTGCAATCTTTTTTGCATACCGCTCCCCCTCCTGATTTTTGCCCACATGGTAATAGTCGGCCATGAACAGACAATGCTCGGGGAGCAGCAGCAACTCCTCTTTATTAAACTCCCTCAGGATAAACCGGGACATGATCTCCCGCACCTTAGGAGCTTTGGTGGGACGTCCTGAAATCAGGAAATAAATCCCGTCCAGGCATTGTTCCTTTCGCCACTCCTGGAGAAGGGCATATTGCTTACCGAACAGCAATTCCAGAAATCGGGAAAACTCCCTTTCAATAAAGGTATCCGAATCCCACCATTTTTCCTCATCATCGGCATTGCGGGTTTCACGAAACAGTTCGGCAAAGAACTCACCTGCCTTTTTTTCCGAAAAGGATTCCTTTCGTTTCAGGGTGGTGGTGATGCCAAGATCCGGGTCTTCAAAGGAGCGCATGAGCAAAATACTGGCATCGGTGGTCAACCCGCCGATGTCCACATGGCACACCACAAAGGTAAGCCCCTTCTTCTTTTCCTGGAGGGCATTGCGTTTCTGGGAAAAAAGAAAGGCCACCTCCTGTAAATTCGGCAGACGGTCCTTTTCACTTGAAAGATCCCAGAAGGGCATGAGTTTGATGAGATTGAGGAAATACAACTCGCATGAGCCACTTTCATCGGCAGAAATGTTGACAAAGGTTTTCTTAAGGCTTCTCAGATTGGGGGGTAAAAGCACCTTCCACTTGTTGTGACCTGCAAACTCCATGCACACGGAATAAATACTTTCCCGGTATCCATTTCTCAAATTTTCAATGAAAAGATCCGGCACCGTCACCCGGATTTCGGTGATCACCGGCACGGCGGGTCCGTTCCATGGCCGGCCTTCTTTTGGGGCTGTAATATATTTAAAGCTTTCCTCAAGTACCTTTTTTATATAAATGCGGAACTGGGGCACATTGCCCTTGTAAGCGGCAAACTTGCTGGCAAATACCGATTTTGCACTCTTAACAATCTGGCTGTTGGAGACATTGATGTCATCAAAATCATCCACAAAGGCAAAATCCCGCTCATCCCCGGAGGGTGGATTGATAAATGCAGACGGAAATCCCCCACCATTGCCCTTGCCGTTCTCATAATGCACCACATACTGCCAGGTATCGGTGATCTTATCCCGGCCAAAACTGCAGGGCCAGCACAGAACGGAGGTTCGGTAGGAGCCGAAATCCACAAACAGAATATATTCTTCACGGTTATTGGGGTCCCTTGAGGTTCTACCCGCAATGGTTTCATAATAAAGCCGGTTGTCATCCGCCAGCTCCAGATGAAAATCATCCACCTTTTTTTTCTTTCGTTTGAAAAAATCAAAAAACATTATACATCCTCCAGTGCTCTTCCCATGAGCGCAATGTCCCCCCGAATCAGGGCATTGGGTACATAGAGCTCAGCACTGTTCATTATAATATAGGGCAGATCTTCTTCCCGGGTGCCCAAAAATCCTTTGTCTCCACCGTCCAGCCGTTCTCTTAGGTTTTCCCACAGGTCTTCAGACACACGGCGGCACATGTCATCATCGTCAAAAAACTGCATGAGATACTGGGCAAAAACCCCTGTCCAAAAACGTTGATGGTTATCCACAATTCCATCTGCCTGGGTGGACATCTCATTGTTAAAGTAGGTTCTGATGGAATGATATCGTCCCTGGACAATAAGCCTGCGCATCCGTTCTTTTACCTCAGCCACCTCATCATAGGTTTCAATTTCATTGAGGATGGTCATGGCATGGGCAAGGCAATTTTCCGCCGTGTCCATCCAGGGCATGAGAAAGATGATATCCAGCGCCTCTTTTATGGTCGCACCGGAGCAGATGGATTCAAGGAGATGCCTGGACCAGGCAATGCCACCGTCCAGAGTGATGCTGTCCTTAATTTCTTCAAGGTTTTTGTACCGGCTCAGCCGGGAGATCCAGCCATCCACATAGGGTCCTGGTTCACCAAAGGTCACCGGATACCGATCATTGCAGGGGTTTACCAGCTGGATAACCGTGTCAAAGGCAGGATAGCTCTTAAAATCTATTTCAATATCTTTTTCCACATGGGTATTGCCGCAATATCCGGCAATGGCGCTTTCGCCCTGGAGAGACACCACCAGGGGTAGTTTCCTGTCCAGGGGACCGGTATTCAGCACTTCCCGGTATTTTTTCAGTATGATGTCCATGGGATGCCCCGGAGGGATGGCGATCTTATGCTGGAAGCAGGCCACCAGTATACCGGGAAACCGGATGAGATTATCCACCAGGTTTTTCTCAAAGGTTTTATGAAGGATCTGCTGGGATTCCAGGGCATCGGCACCTTCCTTTATCCCGGGGTATTCAATCACCGGCAGGGTCATGGGGGTCTGGGCGGCCGGCACCAACACCTGGAGCAAATAGTCACCTGGCACAGCCCCCTGGGAAAGATCATAGAGTTTCCCGAAAAGATCCGGGGATATATCATCTCTCATGATCTGGCCGGTACTGATGGCCAGTTGACGGATCACAATGCGTGTCACGGTATCACTTGGCTCCACCAGACAGGGAACAGCTGTATTTTCTGAGGTGTTATGGGCCTTTACAGAAAACAGTTTCCGCAGGTCCCCATGGTCAAACAGATCCAGAAGGTAACTGGTCTTAAAGGACTTGTCCGTGCCCATGATGTGAACATACACCGGGGTATCCGTGGCCGGTACATGGTCCAGGCACTCCCTGCAGGCCGTTATGACCGAAGACGCCTTTTCCATCTGCTGGGCCGGCGTGGCTTTTAATTTTTCAATGATACTTTCAATGCTGTCTCTTAGCCGCGCCAGACGGCTTTCATTAAAACGCATGGGAATTTTTTTACTCCTGACAACGGTTTAATCCTGATGGGTAATTCTTATCTATGATTTCCGTGTTTTTTTTATATGAAAAGGCAGCCTCCAAGGCAACCTCGGCAGAGCCGCCCCCCCGATGGGCAATAGGAAGCGGACAATTAAGCTGTCTACAGTTCCGGTCCGGGACCATTGCCCGTCGGGGGGGCGGCGGCATAATGCCATTTGGCTCCGCGTCTACGACCCAATATTCGTTGCCCGTTATATGCAAAAGAAGGTGCTGGGTTTTGGGTACAGGGAAGGGTCAGACCACCACCATTTAATCCAGCTCCGTGATCTGATACCCCCCATCCACCGACTTGTTAATACTAAGTCTTTTCTGTCCAATTTCAAATTCCATCCCGTTGATTTCATGTTTGTAACTGAAGGTAATACTGTCATTGTACACCATGAATGCAAAGGGATTAAACACGTTGATATCCGCCCTTTCAAATTTCACTGTCCGCCCATTGGCAAGCTTGCCTCGGAAATAGTCTGTATCCTTGAAAAGGGAAACAATTCCCGATCTTCCAGGGCTGATATTCACCGCCTGGGTGGAAGAGCTGTCATCTTTTGACAGCTGCACAAGGGAGGTATTTACCTGGATGGGATCCCGTTTCAGGGTGACATGACTGCTCTTTTCAAATGATGATTTACTGATAAGATTGGACAGCACAAGGGAGGTCAGTGGATCATAACACTGGATACCATACTTTCCCTTGGCATCCTCCATCAACAGCTCCCGGTGTACCGCCACTGGGAAATGGGACTCAATCCGGCGGAGTTTCATCTGCTCAATTTTTTCAGATATCAGGGTCAGCTTAAAGGATTGACCGACCTTTTCAGTGAAATATACTGCTGAGGCCCTGGAAATTTTTAATTCCCGCTGCTGATCATCGTCAATGGCATACCAGGTATAAGTCTCCCCGGTTGATTCGCCTCCCATGAGGGCTGCGGCAACGCGGCGGGGTACAAGTGTGGATTCGTCCCGCCGAAAAAAACCGGCAAAGGTCAATTTCCCGTCGGCATTTCTCCCGGCCAGCAGATACCAGTCTATATCTTCCAGGGGGGATTCAATTTTAAGGGGAGAAAAGGTATACACGTCGGCAAGGAAATTTTTAAGTTTGAAATCAATAGTATCTGCCTTGAGCATCTGGGAAAATTCCTGGGAATCCCGCAATCGCTTGTAGTCCGTGTAGGAGATCATGTTATCACTTAAAAACTGATTCACCTGGGGATGCTTGATGTTAAGATCTCCCACCTTGAAATAAAACACATTACTAGTATAACCCGAGGCTTCACAGGAATAAATCCGGGCAAGGCGGTTCATCTCCGTACCAGAAAGCTGCATATCATACTTTCTGAGGGCTTTGGTCACCTCCCGGTTATAATTAAAATAAACAAAGAGAGCCAGTCGATCACCCTTGAAGTTAACGTCACTTTCCGATACATCACGGTAGGCATCCTGATTCATGCAGGACAAAATATCCTTTACATAATCGGGATTCAAAAAGGTGTCTGCGATTTTTTTCTCATCGGGCAGATCAGAATCCCGCCATGCATACACCTCCGGAAAATGGCGGCTGTAAAACACCATCTCCATGGAATCCGAGTCAGCCGTTCCCAGGGAAAGGTCAAAGGTTTTACCGGTGAAAAATTTATCATACAGGGCATATCCACCGCCGGACAAAAGGGCAAGTATTCCCAGGATCAACATCAATTTCACAAGGAAAACTGTTTTAGGTCCCCCCTTCTGGAGTTCCTTGAGCAGAGCAATGGCCCTGGCCTGTCCCTGAAGAGAATCCTTGTGCACCACATTGGCCCCATAGGCGGTGATTATTTTTTTATCTTCGGAACGAAAAAAAGCCCAACGAGAGCCAATATTATCCCCCCTTGTCACCCGCATCTTAAGGTATTCAATGAACTCTTTTCTCGCACCGCCGGACAATCTGGACATGGAGATCTGGGTCATTCCCGGTTCAAGGGGGATTTTACCGTTAATATCAATGATTCTCACATCCAGGTTGGATGTTACACTTTGATACCGCCTTACATCTTGAAAAATACTGCATTCCGGTGGTACCAGCGCCTCAAAAATCAGGGGATATGCCTGAATTTTTTCAACGGGCAGCTCAAAATCATCAAAACGCCCCATTTATATTTTCTCCTGTAAAATCAAATCAATACACCACTATTATCGGGATTGGCAACACCAATTTTGCACATTTTAAATAAAATTAGTTATTTTATCGAAAAACTATCTAAAAGTCAATTTGCCTGAATATTAACTCATTGGCCACATTTTAGGAGTCAGGGACTCAGATCAACGGAACCGGTCGATCTTGCAACGATCTCTGGGTTTCAGATATCTGGCTTCCCCACCCCTTTACAAGCCTCCCATATCCTGCTATTTCCCTTAATAAATGGGGTTTAAATAATGCGACCATTTTGCACACCCTGTTAAACCTGGGGCTTCGGAGGTCCAGCCCGCTTCACTTTAAGTCTTTGCAACGCGGGTAAGACGCCCATGCTCCCGGGTCAGGAAAGTTATTTAGAACTCACCCCCAAGAAGACCCAGGGTAACTCCGGAACCCAGTACCCAGTACCCAGTACCCAGTACCCAGTACCCAACATCTACTTTTTCATACCTCAAACACAAAGGAAAAAGCCCATGGACCTGTTAGTAAAAAACGGCCTGATACTGACCATGAACACGGATCTAGAAACCTTTGAAAACGGTGCCGTGCGTATAAGAGATGGAGTGATTGTTTCTGTGGGTACACAGGGAGAGACATCCGCTTGCCCCCCCACCAGGGAGATTGATGCCAGGGGCGGCATCATCATGCCGGGCCTTATCAACAGTCATACCCACGCCGCCATGACCCTGTTCCGTGGACTTGCAGATGACCTGCCCCTGATGGAGTGGCTCCATGATCACATCTTTCCTGCAGAATCCCGGATAACAGCGAACATGGTGTACCGGGGTACCCTGCTTGCCTGTGCCGAGATGCTGCTTTCCGGTACCACATGCTTTTGTGACATGTATCTCTTTGAACAAGAAGTGGCAAGGGCAGCTGAAGAGGCGGGTATGCGGGCCGTGGTGGGGGAGGTGCTCTACGATTTTCCATCTCCCTGCTATGGTCCCCTGGACAAGGGGTTTGAATATGTAAAGACCATGATGGAAAAATGGAAGGATCATCCCCTGATAACCGTGGCGGTGGAGCCCCATTCCACCTACACCTGTGCCCCGGAACTGCTCACCCGGACTGCCGAGCTTGCCCGGACCCACCAGGTGCCCTTTGTGATCCATGTGGCAGAGACAGACAACGAGGTAAATCTCATTGAGAAAAAATATGGAAAACCGCCGGTGCAGTTCCTGGCAGACCTGGGGGTTTTAGGTCCCCATGTGGTGGCCTGCCATGGTGTGCACCTCACCCCGGAAGAACGGGCATTATTAAAAAAATTCAAGGTCAAGGTGGCCCATTGTCCGGAAAGCAACATGAAGCTTGCCTCGGGAGTGGCTCCGGTGCCGGATCTTCTGGCAGAGGGAATATGTGTATCCCTTGGCACCGACGGGTGTGCCAGCAACAATGATCTGGATCTGTTTGGTGAAATGAATTCAGCCGCCAAACTGCACAAGGTGTTTTCCATGAATCCCGAAGCCGTAGATGCCAGAACGGCCCTTAAAATGACCACCATCAACGGGGCAAAGGCCCTGGGGCTTGATAAGACCATCGGCTCTCTGGAAGTGGGAAAACACGGGGATGTCATTGTTGTGGATACCCGGGCACCCCACATGGTGCCCATGTATAATCCCTATTCCCAGCTGGTGTATGCGGCCCGGGGAAGTGATGTCACCACCACCATTGTCAACGGCAGGATATTGATGGAAAACCGGAAACTTCTCACACTTGATGTGGACAAGATTATGGATGATGTGCGAACACTTGCAAGGGATATTGCGGCCGGTGATATCTCCTGACCCTTCCGCAGATGAAAGGAAGAGAACTATCACCTGGAAAGATCAGGCGTCCTGGAAGAAGAACCGTTCCCGGCCAAAGGCGGGTTTCAGGTCATCCAGCCACATGGCCGTGTCATCAAAGCGTGCATAAAAGGGTCGGTTCACCCAGCTGGTGTCCCGGGCCTGGATGAATTTAAGGGCAAAAACCTTTTCCCCATTGATTTCAGGGATACCATCTACAACCACCTTACCCGGTGCCGCAGACATGGAAGGTCCCCGGACCGTTCGACACAAACCGGAAACATTGGCATAGGCTTTTGTAAAAATTTCATGAGCCCTGACCAATGGCACTTCAAAATAACTCCTGGGTCCGGTGTTACGGGCAATGAACATGTAATAGGGGATCATGCCAAGATGCACCTCTTTTTTCCACAAGGTGCGCCACACTTCTGGATCATCATTGATGTGACGCACCAGGGGTGCCTGGCATCGCATCTGGGCACCGGTGTCAAGGATGCGCTTGACAGCTGCTTCCACCAGGGGAGATGCAAGTTCCCGGGGATGGGTAAAATGGGCCATGATGGACAGATGAATACCGGAGCGGATAATTTTCTCAAATAGTCTTAACAGATCATCGGCATCCTTATCATCCAGAAAGCGGTGGGGCCAGTAGGACACGGATTTGGTTCCCATGCGAATACTGGAAAGGTTACCGGATGGCATATCCAGGAGAGGTTCCACATAACGGGCCAGGGTCTGGGTCCTCATAAACAGCGGATCTCCTCCGGTGAACAGCACATCGTTAACCTCGGGATGACGGGACAGATAGTCTGTAAGATGCCTGGGGGAAGAAGATGCAAACTTCAGGTCCTCCATACCCACAAACTGCACCCACCTGAAACAATAGGTGCAATAGGCATGGCAGGTCTGCCCCTGGGTGGGAAAAAAAAGCACCGTCTCGTTATACTTATGCTGTAAGCCACTGAACTCAAATCCATTTTCAACGGGAACATTTTTCTCCACCTGGGCTGCAGGATGGGGGTTCAGGCTTTCCTGAATGCGACGAACTTCCTGGTGCAGGGCAGCCTTGTTTCCCGGACTGCTTTGAAGGGTTTTAATTCGGGCCAGATCTTCGGGGGAAAGCATGTCCGGGTGGGGGAAGGTCAACTGGAAAATAGGATCATGGGGAACATTTTCCCAGTCGATGAGTTCATTGATAACATGGTTGTTGACCCGGAAGGGAAACACCTCCGCCACGGCGGCCATGTTGTCTAGTCCCTCTTGGTTAATAAGATTCATCTGAGGAATGGACCGAAAATTTTTCTGGGTATAAACCCTGTATTTTTCACTGTTATAATTTATCTTCATTGGTACCTCCTTTAAAACGATGGTGACTGCTCCCCATCTAAGCTGAAGCTATAGAAGGGTCTTCTTGGAGTATTAGCTCCTGAGACTATAGCCCCAGTCTCAATATATTTCTTGCCGCATTGTGGTCCCTGTTTAGAACAAGACCACAATGTGGACACTTATGAGTTCTAACTGAAAGGCTTTTTTTGACAATCTGGCCACAAGCAGGATTTGAGCATTTTTGAGACGCATATGCAGGATTTACAGAAATCACCTGCTTACCCACAACCTTTGTCTTGTATTGAACCAGGAGAATAAATTTACTCCAGCTTGCGTCAGCAATTGATTTGTTCAGGCCAGATTTTGCAGATGCACCATTCGGTAGATAACCGTCGGAATAAGGAGAAACAGACAAACCATTTTCCAGCTTCTTTGGAGACAATCAGTGTCTTGATATTTCCATTTTCAGGTATCTCTCTCAGGTATCTCTCTAATGTACGCAGAAAAAATTTCAAAGAACACTTGAAGACCCTTTATTACAAGCCAGTGCTTTGGACAAAGTCGTACTGTCTACTTTCAACAGGAAGCGCAACAATTGAAGTCATTGAAAAATACATACAAAACCAGGGAAAGAACTAGTCCCAGAACTGCCTATCCATCCCCTACCAAATTCAAATTATGGAAGGGGTATTCCGGCAAGGCAGATAATCAAGCCAACTATTTACTTCATGATAACGGAAATATGTATTTTTTTCAAGGATTGCATATTTTTTGCTTATAAGGCATATATCTTCCCTGTTTTTCATTACCACTGCTCCAACAAAGAGAAATAAGCAATCCTGCTCTGGAACTTGAAAATATCACTTTGATCATAGCAGAAACCACTTTGGGAATCAGTCAGGTGAAATTGAATCAGATGGCAGAAGAAAATGGCATGCAATTGAATTCTTCTGTCAAAACTGATACGTTCCACACTCACAGGTTTTCCGTCAGTTTTTAAGGGCTTGATCACACCATGTAGTCTGATAAAAGAACTCAGGCTACAATAACACATAGCCTGACCCCTTTGGTCCACCAAATACGCTGTGACCAGGTCCCCCGTTTTTGACATAAACACCAGCAAAAAGGGTAAACAGATCACCATGGATATTAAATCAAAAATTGCAGCTGCAGCAGGCAGAGAAATGGCAGACATGTTGTTTATAAATGGTAATATTATCAATGTTTTCACCGGAGAAATCCAACAGGAATCCGTTGCCGTTAAAGCGGGGCACATCTGTGGATTTGGTGATTACGACAGCCGGGAGGTGGTGGATCTTAACGGATTATACATGGCACCGGGCTTTATGGACAGCCACGTTCACATTGAAAGTGCCATGGTAACACCGGAAGCCTTTGGCCGGGCCGTGGTGTCACGGGGAACCACAACGGTCATTGCCGATCCCCATGAAATTGCCAATGTGCTGGGGGTGTCGGGCATCGAATACATGATACAGTCTGCACAGAAACAGCCCATGAATATTTTGTTTGCCCTGCCCTCCTGTGTACCGGCCACCGCCATGGAAACCGCAGGGGCAACCTTGACTGCCACTGACCTGGAACCGCTTTTTTCCCAGCCGTCCATCTGTGCCCTGGCCGAAATGATGAATTATCCCGGCGTCATATTTGAAGACCCCGGGGTGATGGACAAACTCAATGCTGCCAGAAAAGCCGGTAAGCCCGTGGATGGCCATGCCCCCGGCCTGACAGGGAAATCGCTTTATGCCTATGCAGCAGCAGGTATCCAGAGTGACCATGAATGCACCACCTGTGAAGAAGCCCTGGAAAAACTGCGCCTGGGGATGCACATCATGGTGCGCGAAGGCACCTGCGCAAGGAACCTCGACGCGCTGATGCCAGCCATCACCGATCATACCTGGTCCCGCATGATGTGGTGCACCGATGACAGGCACCCCGGGGACATTCTCTTTGAAGGCCATGTGGATCACATCATCAGAAAAGCCATTGCCTCAGGACTTGACCCCGTCCGGGCCATACAGATGGGCACCATCAACTGTGCCCGGTATTTCGGCATTCAGGATGCCGGAGCCATTGCCCCGGGCCGCCGGGCAGATTTTGTCATCTTCCGGGATCTGAAAAAACTTGACATTGAAAGGGTCTATGCCAAAGGGGTGCTTGTGGCTGAAAACGGAGTGCTCATCGACCCGGAGGTCCAGGACCAACCGTCATCACCCTGCCCTGGCGCCATGCATCTCGACATGAATGCCGTTGACTTTTCCATCCCCCTGCAGGGGACCCAGGTAAGGGTGATCAAGGCCATTGCCCACCAGGTGGTTACAGGACAGGAAACCATGGATGTTCTTGAAAAAAACGGATGTGCCGTGGCAGATCCTGAAAGGGACATGGCCAAAATTGCAGTGATCGACCGGCACTCCGGAAACACCGGCATGGCCACAGGCTTTGTGACGGGCCTGGGGCTTTTAACCGGGGCCATTGCCTCCAGTGTGGCCCATGATTCCCACAACATCATCGTGGTGGGAATGGATGATGCCGATATGATCCGGGCCGTGCGAGAAGTGGTGAACATGGGGGGTGGCGTCAGTGTGATCAATGCGGGTAGAACCCTTGCCACCGTTGCCCTGCCGGTGGCTGGATTGATGTCCCATGCCCCCATGGCCCAGGTGCACCAGGAGATGGAAATGGCCATTGAAACGGCCCAGGCTCTGGGCTCACCGCTCAGTGATCCCTTCATGACCCTTGGTTTTCTGGCCCTGCCGGTGATTCCCCACCTCAAGATCACGGACAAAGGGCTTGTGGATGTGGATAAATTTAAACCCGTTAATCTTTTTTTATAACGGTCATGTCCTGTCGGACACAACAAATATAGGGTCGAAGACGCGGAGCTAAATGGTATCATACCGCCGCCCCCCCCCCCCCCGATGGGCAATGGGCCCGGACCGGAACTGTAGACAGCTCAACTGTCCGGTTCCTATTGCCCATCGGGGGGGGGCGGCTCTGCTGAAGTTGCCTTGGAGGTTGCCTTTTCATATAAACATACATGGCTGTAACCACCAGCCACAACGAACAATGAAAAAATGGTTGCTTTTAGAACCCAGTACCTAGAACCCAAAACCCAGTACCCACTTTTTCATATAAAAAAATAAGGATAAAAATAATAATGAAAGTTGATGGAAAAGAGATGAGACCCATCTGGTTTGACGTCACCTCACAAACCCCCTGGGTAATTGACCAGCGAAAATTACCCCATCGGCTTGTCACGGTCAACCTTGACACAGTCAATGCCATCATTGAAGCCATAAAGGAAATGTTTGTCCGTGGTGCCCCCCTCATCGGAGCCACCGGTGCCTTTGGGGTGTACACCGCCCTTTTTGAAAGCCGGAAAAAAAAAGAAATGGACACGGACCATCTCATCCATGAATGCCAGCGCATCAAAGATGCCCGTCCCACGGCGGTGAACCTGGCCTGGGGAGTGGACAGAGTGCTTGAAACGGTTTTACCCCACACCACCCATGACAAAAGACTAAAGGCAGCCCTTGACACTGCCCTGGCCATCGTGGAAGAAGAAGCTGAAAACTGCAAACGCATCGGACTGCACGGGGTTTCCCTGATAGAAACCATTGCCCGCACAAAAAAAGAGGGACCCGTCAATATCCTGACCCATTGCAATGCCGGATGGCTGGCCACGGTTGAATACGGCACGGCAACGGCTCCCATGTACACCGCCTTTGACCAGGGAATTGATATTCATGTGTGGGTGGATGAAACCCGCCCCTTGAACCAGGGTGCACGACTGACGGCCTGGGAGCTTGGCAAACACGGCATTGCCCACACCGTTATCACCGATAATGCCGGAGGCCATCTCATGCAGCACGGCATGGTGGATCTGGTCATTGTGGGTACGGACAGAACCACCCGTACCGGAGACGTGGCCAACAAAATCGGTACCTACTTAAAGGCCCTGGCGGCAAAGGACAATAACGTCCCCTTTTACGTGGCCCTGCCCTCCAGTACCTTTGACTGGACCCTGCGGGACGGCATTGCAGATATTCCCATTGAAACCCGTGATCCCCATGAAATCACCCACCTCCAGGGGCTTGATGAAAGCGGTCACCTAACCACGGTGATGGTCCCCCCGGCCCACAGCCCGGCGGCCAACCATGCCTTTGACGTGACCCCGGCCCGCCTGGTGTCTGGATTTATCACGGAACGGGGAATATGTGAGGCATCGGAAACGGGGATTCTTTCACTTTTTCCAGAACGGACATAAGCATAAACAGGACGGGTGCATTCCCATTTTTCCGGTCTGGTAATAATATGGTTTACTTATCATAGTTGACATGGCAACGGGATCGGGTCTGCATCATTGGCATTATCTGTGGTTTTGACCTTTGCACAGGCTGTGCTTGATAACAGCAATAATGCAGGCCTGACCCCGTTGGGCCACAAATAAAAAGAACCCGACAAAATTTAGTACTTGACAATGAAAGGGTAAAATACATAATGAAACCCATGTTAACTGACATCGAAAAAAAAGTTGTGGCATCCCTTCAGGGGAACATTCCTGTGTGTCAACGTCCTTTTCAGGCCCTGGCCCAGGCCATTGGCATCTCAGAAACCAAATATCTGGCCATTGTCACCCGGCTCAAAGCTCAGGGCATTATCCGGCGGTTTGGTGCCACCCTTAAACACCAGAAATCAGGATTCAAGGCCAATGCCATGGTAGCCTGGAATGTGGATGAAGACAGGGCGGCAAGGGTTGGAGAAATCATGGCATCCTTCCAGGAGGTGACTCACTGCTATCGCAGAGATCCGGCACCCACCTGGCCCTATAATCTTTACACCATGGTCCATGCCGCAGATGAGGCCACCTGCCACATCATTGCAGAAAAGATTTCCCAAGCCACCGCAGTCAACGACTACACCCTGCTCTTCAGTCGAAAAGAGCTGAAAAAAACCTCCATGCAGTATTTTGAGTGAGTCCCGGCGTGAAAGTTCCCCAAATTCTCTGCGTAAACCCCTGGATACACGACTTTGCCGCCTATGATTTCTGGGCCAAACCCCTGGGACTTCTGGGACTGGCCGCCATTTTAAGGGACCATGGCATGACAGTGAACTTTATTGACTGCCTGGACAGATTTCATCCCCGTGCCGGATCAACGGTAAAGATTCTAAAAGATGGCCGGGGGCCTTTCCGGAAAAAAGAGATCCCCTCCCCCCGGGGTGTTGGGCACATGGTGCAACGTTTTTCCCGGTATGGCATTGATCCGGAATGGTTTCGCCAGGATCTTAAAAACACACCCAGGCCAGATCTTGTTTTAGTCACCTCCATGATGACATATTGGGCATCAGGGGTACGGGAAACCATTTCGGTGATCAAAGAAATCTTCCCCGGTGTTCCCGTTCTTTTAGGAGGAGTATACGCATCTTTGTGTACGGATCATGCCCGAAAATTTTCCCTGGCAGATGAAGTCATCACCGGCAGCGGTGAAATGCAGATTCCTGACATCATTCACGACCACACCGGATTTTCCTTTACCCCGAAATATGATCTCAACGACCTGAATGCCCTGCCACACCCGGCCCTGGATCTGGTATCAAAGATGACATATGCCCCCATCCTCACCTCCCGGGGGTGTCCATTTTCCTGCACCTATTGTGCATCCTCATTTCTGGAAAAGAGCCTTCGTCATCGCTCTCCGGACAAGGTGTTCCAGGAAATTGAGCACTGGCACAAGGGCCATGGAATAACAAACTTTGCATTTTATGATGATGCCCTGCTCATCCACCCCAAACAGCATATTCTTCCCCTACTGGAAGAAATTATCCGCTCCGGCATGCCCCTGTCCTTTCATACCCCCAATGCCCTGCACATAAGACAGATAAGCCCGGAAGTGGCTTTGATGATGTTCAAAGCCGGGTTTAAAACCATCCGGCTAGGCCTTGAAACAGCAGATGTATCATCCTCTCGTACTGATGATCACAAGGTCCGGGGAAATGAATTTTCCCTGGCGGTGGACCACTTGAAACAGGCAGGTTTTTCAGCTAATCAAATCGGTGCCTATCTGTTGTGCGCACTGCCGGAACAGTCCCCCCGGACCGTGGCCCGGTCCATCATGGCAGTTAAAGAAAAGGGTATACAACCGGTGCTGGCCTATTATACCCCCATTCCCCACACACCCATGTGGGAAGCGGCAAAAAAACATTCCCGATTTGACCTGGAAGAAAACCCTGTGTTTACAAACAACGCCCTGCTGCCCTGCATGGAGGAAGAACATGCCTTTAAAACCATCCAGCAACTCAAAGCATTAACAAGACAATAAGCTTCAGCAGAGGCACCAAGTGGAAAAGGGATCAGATTTGCGATATTGACATTATCCATGATATTTTAAGTTCACACCGGGTTTGGTGGATAATGACAAAAACACAACTCGAACATCGTTCCCGCAGAACCGGTCCACAAAAGCCTGAACATCGAAATATCATGCTGAAGGTACTATTTGAAAAATAAAAAAACATTACAGCCGACAAGGCGATGCATCCCCAGGGGCATCCATCGCCATGGTCACCAGGATAGCCAAACATGATTATATTTGATCTGAAATGCATTAACGGCCACACCTTTGAAGGATGGTTTGACGGCCATTCCGATTTTGAACATCAATATCAGCAGGGTCTTTTATCATGCCCTGTGTGCGACACCACATCTGTGGAGCAGATACTTTCCCCAGTGGCGGTACGAACCACTTCCCAGGCAGCATCCATTCAGAGAACACAACAGGATGTGCTGACGGGTATCAATGAAAAACTGACCCGTTACGTGGAAAAAAATTTTGAAAATGTGGGCACCGGTTTTGCCCGGGAGGCCCTGAAAATCCATTATGGCGTATCAGAACCCAAAAACATAAGAGGGATCACCACATCTGAAGAAGATAAACTCTTGGACAAGGAAGGGGTTCCGGTGATAAAATTCGCACTGCCGGAAAAAACCAAAGAAGAACTCAACTGATGGACGTGAACACAACGCCGGCCAATCAGAAAAGATGCCCGTGTCATGCCCACCCATCAAATGATTCACAGGGAGAACATCATGCATTACAGAGTAAAACGCTTGTCAATAATCTTTTTCACACTTCTGCTGCTCATGGGATGCAATAATTTTCTACTCAACCTGTCCTTTTCCGACATCCAGGGCCTGAAAAAAGAAGACCCGCTTTTTTTTGATCAAAACAAGGTGGGCCGTGTCACCCATATAGCTTACACCGACACGGGTGATTTTCTGGTATCCGTTGAAATTGATACGGCCTTTCAATCTGCCTTCACAGAACATTCACGATTTGAAATCATCCCATCCCCCCTGGAAGAACATGAAAAAGCCATCCTCATGACCCTGGCGAAAAAAGGCGGCGAAAAACTGGAAAAAGGGGCAACGGTAAAAGCCACACCTCCGTCTGTTCTCCAGGGTCTGACACCTTTTTTTGACAAGTTCAAAAGTGGATTTGACGACCTGATGAACAACATGAAATCAATCCCTGAAACGGAACAATACCAGCAGCTTGAGAATCAGATCGACGAACTGACCCAAAAAATGAAAACATCGGGGCAAGCCCTTCGGGAAAGCATCAAAAACGACTATATTCCCAGGCTAAAACAACAGATTGAGGAACTGGGCAGGCAGTTAAAAGAAAAGGGAATGGAAGATAAAACCATGCCCCTGGAAAAGAAACTTCAAGCCCTTGAGGATGTCTAACAATTCATATGCTGAAAAAAATATCCATCATCACCGGTGCCGCCCTTGCTGGGCTGCTTCTCCTGGTCTGCATCATCCTTATTTCGGGTCTGTTCTACATTGAGTCCCGCCCGGGGAGTGAACTGCTGCAGAAAACCATCAATGCCCGCATTCCCGGCAGTCTCACCTGGGAGAGCCTTACATTGTCCCCGGCCAGGGGCATATTGGAGATAACCGGGGCATCACTTGTTTCTGCAGAGAACAAGCCGGTGGCAAACTTCAAACGCCTGCTGTTGTCTCTGGAGTTGTCCGCCCTGTTAGATCGGGAGCTTGTCATAAAAGAATTCAGCATTGAGGGTCCCAGCGTCACCATTGAAAAAAACAGCGACAATATATTAAACATCCTTGCCGCCCTCAGCGATGTGCCGCCCTCATCCACTAAACCCCCACCGGAACCGGAGGTCTCCCCTCTGGTGCTGCCGTTTAATATCATTGCCCACACCATTGGCATCACCCATGGCACTATTTCCTTTATTTCTGTTCCCGATGCAATCAATACCAGCGTTGGGGATTTATCCCTTAAATGCCGGGGCAACCTGGAAAAAAAGCAGTTGGATCTCACCCTGTCCACGGGAAGAGCCAGCATCAACCTGCCCCAGGCCCGCACCACCATCCACCGCCTGAACCTCACCGCCTCTTTTTTAAAAGATGCCCTCACAGATATAAATTTCCAGCTGGACACCGATGCCGGGAACCTTACCCTTGCAGGCAATGCCCATTCGCTTTTTTCCAGCCCGGAGGCAGATATCAACCTGACCGTGGACGGGGACATTGCCCGAACCCTGAAATCCCTGGAGAGCACCTCTAATACTTCAGGAACCATCACGGCCCGGGCCACGGTCAAAGGCCCCATAAACAACCCCGATGTCACTCTTTTTCTGGACTACCCCGGCGGACAGGTATTGGGCCATAAAATTAACCAGGCCCACATTGACATTGCCATGACAGATAAAATATGTCATATTAGTCAATTATTTCTGGACCACGACAATGGCAGGGTCAATGCGCAAGGAACGGTGGATCTCTCCCGGGTCTTTCCTTCCGGATTTCTTTCTCCCGAACAAAAACTGGATGCCCTGTCCTGGGATGTAAACCTTGATGGTAAAGACATCATGCCTGGCCCCCTGCTTGATACCTTTGACATCAAGGGTATCGCCGGTGTGTGCCAGCTGTCCCTGACCTTTTCCGGGGGGATGTCCGCCCCTCCGACGGGAAACCTTACCTTTAAAGCCACAGGTGCCGGATATGGTCCCTATCCCCGGGCAGATGCAGATATACGTCTTTCCCTTGACAGGGGAACCCTCACCGTTAAAAAATGTACCCTGTCATCGGAACCTGCCAACTTGAGCCTTCTGGGGGAAATAGCCCTTCTGGAACCGGGTAAAATGGTCCCCCTTAAAAATCCCCTGATCCAGCTGTCCCTGTCTTCAACCCCCGTGGCCCTGGAAAACCTGACCCCTTATATCAGTGCCTTGAAAGATCAGGGACTTAGAGGAATTCTTACCCTTAAGGCCGACATAAATGGCAGCAAAGACATCCCCAGAGCCCTGGTAACCCTGGCAGGCGAACGCATTGAAATGGCTGGAGAATCGGTGGAAAAAATAGATCTCATCGTTCGTCTCGATCTGCAAAAAATCCTTTTGGAAAACCTGGACATCCACTTGGGAAAAGATCGGAAAATCCATGCAGCGGGATGGGCCGATACCAGGCATCGGTTTGACATTAAACTCAATGCCAATGGCATCCCCCTTTCCCGGTTTAACATCATCCGGGAAAAAAGCCCCGCCGACGGCATTTTTTTTGCTGATCTGTCTGCCACCGGCACCTTTGAAAATCCACAAGTTACAGGGGATATTGCACTCAAATCCTTCACTGTGGATGAAAAACCCATTGAGGATTTTATTGCCGACGTTGACATAAAAAACCAGTATGCAACCGTAAATGGGCGGCTCAACTTTGACATTGCCGCCGGTTTTAATCTGGCCACCCGGGATTTCAAGGGCAACCTGATGTTTAAAGACACCAACCTGACCCCCTGGTTTCAACTGGCAGGCCAAGACGAGATATCCGGTAATATCACCGGAAATATTGCCCTGGACGGCAATGCAGACACCCCTGAGGAGATCAATGTAAACACCGACATCAAAACCATTTCCATTGCTCTCCAGGAAAAATTCAATATCACCTCAACGGATATCAAAGCCCGGCTCCAGGGAAAAACCTTTCAGATAACCCCCTTCACCACCTCCCTGCCGGAACAGGGAACCCTGACACTTGGGGCATCGGGAACGGTGGATGGCGACGTCACAGCCAAAGCCACTGCCCGCATTCCAGTCAGTGCTGCCCGGCAGTTTGCCGACGATCTGCCGGATCTCACCGGAGATATCTCCCTGGATGTCACGGCCCTGATCAAAAAAGAGATAAAAGACTCCCGGTTTAATGCACAACTTTCCATCAATGATGTGGGGGTTACCCTCCCGGATTTTCCGTCAAAAATTCACTCCATCAACGGCACCATATTTGCCAACGGGGATCAGGTGGAGATAAAAGAGATCACAGGCTTTCTGGATCAGGGCAGCTTTTCCATCACGGGCAAAACCAGCCTCACCGATTTCATGCCCCGGGCCTACACGGCACAATTCACGGCCCGGTCTCTGCCCGTTAACGTCCCGGAGGGCCTAGATGCCCTGTTTGATGTGGATTTAAACCTTGCCGGCACCATGGAAAAATCAGCTCTCTCCGGCACCATTGTCCTTGATTCCGGGGAACTGACCCGGGAGATAAATATCAATAAAGAAATCATCTCCGCTGTGACCAATCCCCAGCGATCCAGAAAGGGATTTAACGAACAAAAAGAGGTCAATCCATATCTGGATAACCTGACCCTGGATATTTTTGTCCAGGCCAGAAATAATTTCATCGTTGATACCAACCTTGCCAGCTTGGAAATCCATCCGGATCTGCGCATCCAGGGTTCTCCCATGGCACCGGTGGTTTCAGGCCGGTCCACCATTGATCCGGGGACCATTCACCATTACAATAAGGAATTTACCTTGAACCGGGGCACCATTGATTTCATAAACCCGTATAAGATTGAACCGGAAATTGATATCCAGGCCCTGCATGAAATCAGGGACTGGGACATTACCCTGTCCGTCACCGGCACCCCGGATGCCCTGGTGCTCTCACTGGATTCAGACCCGCAACTGGAACAGGCCGACATCACCTCCCTCCTGCTGAGGGGAAAAACAACCAACGAACTTATCTCCTCCGAGGGAGGAACCACCTTTTCTCCGGGAAACGCTCTTGCCCAGTTTGCCACCTCCTCCGTGCAGGACAATGTCCGGGCCGCCACCGGTCTTGATATCCTTGAAGTGGGATTTGATGACCCCGAGGGGAATGGCAGTGTGGGCAATGTAAACCTCACAGTGGGAAAAAAACTCACCGATAGGGTGACCCTGAAGTATGGCACCGCCTCCGAGGATGGGCAGATGATTCAGACCACCTCCGCCGAATATCAGATGACCGACACAATGACGGCCACGGGATTTCAGGACTCCCAGGGAAAATTTGGCGGTGAAGTAAAATATCGACTGGAGTTCAGATAAACACCCCCTACCCTGAAGGAACAGAAAATTTTCAAGCCTAACCCCATCGCTAAGAAGCTCCAGCCCGGGAAAATGGGAATGCGCCCAACAGGAGATTAAGAATTATTTATGAAAAATTTGTTTATCATTGCCATGGTTGCCCTGACAGCAGTTTTTATCACCTTACCTGCCGGGGCAGAGACAACATCCCCTTCCAAAGGCTGCATTCATCTCCAACGCATTGAATTCAAAGGTAATAATCATTTCTCAAGCACCAGACTCAAGCTTCGCATGAAGTGCTGGAGCACCTCTCTTTTACCCGGACAAATGAACTGCCTTAATGAAGACTGGCTTAAACTTGATGTAAAGGATCTGATCTCCTTTTACCGTGAAGAAAAATTTGCAGAAGTTTCCATTGAAACACAAACAATTCCCCTTGCCGGTGGGAAAAAGCACATACTTGTCATCACCATTCAGGAAGGCCCCCGGTACAATATCATATTTTCCGGCAACACCTTTTTTTCCCAGCGCCAACTGAACAAAGAGCTCTCCATCTTTGAAAGGGGAGATCCCAATGGCTCGGGACTGAGAAAGGGCCGCTCCAATATCCGAAAAAAATATAAAAATGCAGGATTCCCCGATGTGGAAGTAAAACTTGACACGGAAATCCTCAAGGAAAAAACAGAAAGCATCAAACAGGTCACCTATACCATCACCCAGGGAACACAAATGGTGGTACAGGGCCTTGATATCAAAGGAAACAATCGTATTGATACGGCCAAAATAAAGGATGCCATGATCACCCGGCCCAAGGGCCTCTTGGACCCCGGCGGATTCAATGAAGATACCCTTAAAAAAGATCTGGATGCCATTTCCCTGGTCTATGTCAGCAACGGCTTTCTCAATGCACAGATTTCCCGGGAAATCCGTGTGGAAGATAAAGACATCTCTGCCCCCGAAGAAAAACACAGTGACTCCCCCCGGCAGGTATTCATAACCATCCAGATAGAAGAAGGTATCCAGACCTTGGTCAACAGCGCTGGAATCTCGGGCCTGGAAGACATTATCTCTCCCAAAAAAGCCCTGGCAGCCATGACCCTGTCCCCCGGCAAACCCTTCCGGGATTACATGGTGAAAAGCGATGCCAATGTGCTGGCGGCCCTGGTATCGGAAAGGGGGTATCCCCACGTCAAGGTCACCAGTGATACCCGGTTGAGCCCGGACAAAACCCGGGCAGATATTTCCTGGCAGGTCATCCCGGGTTCTTATACCCGATTTGGAACGGTGCATTTTTCCGGCAATCAGCGCTTAAAGCAGGAAACCATCCAGAAAAAAGTTAAAATCGTCCCCGGGGCACCCTTTTCTCTGAAAAAACTGTTTGCCACCCAGAAGCGTGTCAGGGAAATTTATTCCGTATCATCTGTCAAAATAACCGTCCCGGGCCTTAAAACCAAGGAGGCCCAACCCGACATCAACATTGAGGTGGCTGAACGTAAACCCTACTATGTGGAAGCTGCTGCAGGCTATGATACTGAAAATGAAACCTATCTCAAGGTAAAAACCGGGGATACCAACTTCATGGGCCGGGACATGAATGCCTGGGTTCAGGGTAACGTCAGTGGCATCGGTCACCACTTTGAAGCCGGGGTCCGGGACCCCTTTTTCCTGGACACCCTCATCGCTGCCACCTTCACCATTTATCAGGAGGATGAACAGGCCTTAAACCAGGATTTCGGCATCCGTTCCTGGGGGGCAGACTCGGGATTTTCCAGGAATCTCACCCCCAGCCTCACGGCGGGTCTGAACTTTAAATATGAAAACAGAATTCAATATGACGGTGACAATAATGCAGAGGAAGAAACAAGAAACATTCTCATCACCTCTGCGTCCCTGGCCTGGGACAAACGCGATTCCGTCCTGAAACCGACCAGAGGCTTTTTATCCTTTGCCTCGGTGGACCTGTTCACCGGAATCAACAGTGACCTTGACCGGTTTCTTAAATATCAACTGGACATGAGGCATTACCGATCCCCCTTTAAGGGCCTGACCTTTGCCATGGCAGGGCGTATGGGTTATATCCAGCCCCTGGGGGCCACCAATACCGTTGCCGAAGATCAGCTCTTTTTTCTGGGCGGTATCTCCGACGTCCGGGGATTTGAGGAGAATATGCTTCTTGTGGACAGCGATGATGATGCCCTGGGGGGAAGGACTTCCCTGTCTGCCAGCCTTGAAGCCCGCATTGATCTGCCCGCCAATTTTGAACTGGCATTTTTTCTGGACACCGGCAAAATTGATGAAACCGACCAGGCAGATGCCCTGGATGACTTTCGATATGCCGTGGGCACCGGGCTTCGATACAACACGCCCATAGGCCCCATCGGCCTTCTTTACGGACATAAACTGAATCCTGAAGATGGGGAAAGTTCCGGGCAGATTCATTTTTCCATTGGCTATACCTTTTAAATTTTTCCTTGTAAAATCCAGTAAACTAAAGTATAGAATTTATCTCCCGGCTGTGCTGTGTTAAATTGCCCCATGGGTATTCTGATCGGTCGCCGCGTAACAGAAGGTCATGAACCTCGTCAGATCCGGAAGGAAGCAGCGATAAGTGATATCATCTGTGTCGTGGATTGATCCCGGTCCTGCAATATTCCGGTAATTTACCAGCCAGCCGGGTCTCTTCTTAAAGCCCATCCATCCCCATTTTTATTTCTTGACATGGCATCAAACGGTCTTATTTTCTCCTAAAATTAAATCTATGTTTATTATATATTTTTTAAGACGTTATATATTAAAATACTTGGATCAGGAGATTATGTTGGCTGAAAAAGATGAATCCCTAAGGGAAGATACCGGCAAAGAATCCGTCAACGGTGGCTGCAAAACAGATGCAGCATCACCCGAAGCAACGGATTCAGCATCTGAAAAAGATTCCTGCAATCAAAACAAATCAACAGAAGTAGAAACCGATATTGAAACGCTTCAGGCACAGCTCCAGGCGGAACAAGACCGTTGTCTGCGGCTGTCTGCAGAGTTTGACAATTACAAGAAGCGCTCTTCAAGGGAACTTGCAGACTTCCGGCGATTTGCCAATGAATCGGTTTTTAAGAAACTGCTCACGGTGGTGGACAATCTTGAGCGAGCCCTCGATTCAGGGGAAAAGCACGGAGATGCCGCCAGCATTCTTGAAGGAATACAGTTAACTCATAAAGAGCTGATCAAATTGTTTGAAACCTTCAACGTTAAATCTCTGAAATCCCAGGGTGAACCTTTTAACCCGGAATTTCACCAGGCCGTCACCCAGCAGGAAACCGATGAACACCCTGAAAACACGGTTATCAACGAACTTCAAAAGGGGTATCTTATCCACGATCGCCTGCTGCGGCCATCCATGGTGGTGGTTTCTAAATCAGTTACGAAAGAAGAGAATTAAAAATTAAAGACAGACCATATACACAATATTTGGAGGAATAGATCATGGGTAAAATCATCGGAATTGACCTTGGAACAACCAACTCATGCGTGGCCGTCATGGAGGCGGGCGAATCAAAAGTAATTACAAACCCCGAAGGTGGAAGAACCACCCCTTCTGTTGTTGCCATCACGGAAAACGGCGACCGCCTGGTGGGTCAAACCGCCAAACGACAGGCCATCACCAACCCTGAAAACACGGTATTCGGCGTAAAACGTCTGGTGGGCAGAAAATTTAATTCCAAAGAGGTGCAGGGAGACATCAACGTGCTTCCCTATAAGATTGAAGCCGCCTCCAATGGCGACACAAGAATCAATCTTCGGGGCAAACAGCACAGTCCAGCGGAAGTCTCTTCATTTATTCTGGCCAACATCAAGAAAACAGCAGAGGAGTATCTCGGAGAAGAGGTAACCGAAGCCGTTATCACAGTGCCTGCATACTTTAATGACAGCCAGAGACAGGCCACCAAAGATGCCGGTAAAATAGCCGGGCTTGATGTAAAGCGTATCATCAATGAGCCCACGGCAGCGTCCCTTGCCTATGGCCTGGACAAAAAAGGAGAAGAAAAAATTGCCGTTTTCGACCTTGGTGGCGGAACTTTTGATGTTTCCATCCTTGAAATCGGCGACGGCGTATTTGAAGTAAAGTCCACCAATGGTGATACCCATCTGGGTGGTGAAGATTTTGATTTAAGGGTCATTGATTACATTGCCGATGAGTTCAAAAAAGAGCAGGGAATTGATATCCGAAGCGACAAAATGGCCCTGCAGCGGCTCAAGGAAGCGGCTGAAAAGGCAAAAATGGAGCTCTCCACAGCCATTGAAACCGATGTGAACCTTCCCTTTATTACAGCGGATGCCAGCGGTCCCAAACATCTGGATGTAAAACTTTCCCGTGCCAAGCTCGAATCCCTGGTGGCAGATCTTCTCGATAATCTCGCAAGGCCCTGCCAGCAGGCACTAAAAGATGCCAAACTCCAGGCAAATGATATCAATGAAGTGGTTCTGGTGGGAGGTATGACCCGTATGCCCGCTGTACAAAAACGGGTGGAAGAAATTTTTGGAAAAAAACCCCACAAGGGCGTCAACCCGGATGAGGTAGTTGCCATGGGTGCAGCCATCCAGGCAGGCGTACTTCAGGGGGACGTCAATGACGTTCTGCTTCTGGACGTAACCCCTCTGTCTCTCGGCATAGAGACCCTTGGCGGTGTTATGACCAAACTCATTGAAAAGAACACAACCATTCCAACAAAGAAAAGCCAGGTATTTTCAACGGCAGCAGACAACCAGCCTGCAGTGTCCATCCATGTTCTCCAGGGAGAACGGGAAATGGCCGCCGGCAATAAGACCCTGGGCCAGTTTGAACTGTCTGAAATTCCACCGGCACCCCGGGGCGTTCCCCAGATTGAAGTCACCTTTGATATTGACGCCAATGGTATTGTCCATGTATCTGCAAAAGACAAGGCCACCGGTAAGGAACAGTCCATTCAGATCACCGCGGCAAGCGGTCTTTCCGAAGCTGAAATTGAAAAGATGGTGAGAGACGCAGAAATGCATGCCGATGAGGACAAAAAGAAACGTGAACTGGTGGATGCCAAAAACACCGCTGAATCCCTCATTGATCAGACAGGAAAAACCCTGAAGGAACACGGCGACAAGATTGACGAAGCCACTCGAAAAACCATAGAAGACGGCGTGGAAGCCCTCAAACAGGTGAAAGACAGTGAAGATCCCCAGGCCATCAAAGATAAAATTGAGGCCCTGACCCAGGCATCCCACAAGCTGGCCGAAGCCATGTACCAGCAGGCAGCCAAAGAAGGTGCAGCCCCGGGTGCAGATCAGGCTGGCGGTGCCAAAGCCCCGGATGATGACGTCATGGACGCCGATTTTGAGGAAGTTAATGACAACAAAAAATAAATCCTGATTCCACTGGATGGTTAATATAGATCCCGCTGTGCACCGGGTGCACAGCGGGATTTTCATATGTATCCTGGATCTGGCTCCAGGCTTCATAAAATTTCACACAGGAATATCACCATGATCATCACCGAGATCCTGGCAAGGAACAGCCGACTTTACAAAAACGAAATTGCCCTGGTTGAAAGAGTTCCAGAAGAATCTCTACGCCGGGAAATCACCTGGAATGATTTTTACCGGGATGCCAACCGCATGGCCAATGCCCTTGTAAAAAAAGGAATTCGAAAGGGAGATAAGGTGGTACAGCTCATGACCAACTGCCTGGAATGGCTGCCCATCTACTTTGGTATTCTCAACACCGGAGCCTGGGCCGTTCCCCTTAACTTCAGATTTGAGGCCGACAAAATCCGCTTATGTACCGAAGTGGCTGAAGCAAAGGTGTTCATCTTCGGTCAGGAGTTCATAGAACGCCTGGAGGGCATTCGTACCATTCTTGAAACCACCGTGCACACATGGATTTTCACAGGCCCCATGGAATTGTGCCCCGATTACGCCATTCCCTATGAGATTTTTATTCACGGGGCCAGGGCAGACACCCCCCCAGTTGTTTCTATTTCCATTGAAGATGATGCTGCCCTTTATTTCACCTCCGGTACCACCGGTACCCCCAAGGCCGTTTTATTGACCCATAGAAACCTTGAACATGCCTGCTACATTGAAAATAACCATCACCGCCAGACCCGGGAAGATGTGTTTCTGTGTATCCCCCCACTGTACCATACCGGGGCCAAGATGCACTGGTTCGGCAGTTTTCTGGTGGGGGGGAAATCAGTTATCCTGAAAGGCGTTCGTCCAGAATGGATACTTGAGGCAGTGTCAGAAGAAGGGGCCACCATTGTATGGCTGCTGGTGCCCTGGGCCCATGATATCCTAATTTCCTTTGAACGTAACCTCATTGATTTTTCCACATACAAGCTGGATCAATGGCGGCTGATGCACATTGGTGCCCAACCGGTTCCACCCTCTTTGATCAAGGAATGGAAGGAATATTTCCCCAACCATGATTATGATACCAACTATGGACTCACCGAATCCACCGGTCCCGGCTGTGTTCATCTTGGCATGGACAATGATCACAAGGTAGGTGCCATCGGAAAAGCCGGTTTTGACTGGGAATGCCGCATTGTGGATGGTTCCGGAAATGAACTGCCCCCCGGTGAAAGTGGAGAACTCATTGTCAAAGGCCCTGGTGTAATGAAGTGCTACTACAAAAACCCCCAGGCAACGGCAGAAACCCTGAAGAATGAATGGCTTCACACCGGTGACATTGCCCGGTGCGATAAGGATGGATTTATTTTCCTGGTGGACCGGAAAAAAGACGTGATTATCTGCGGGGGAGAAAATATCTTTCCCGTTGAAATCGAACATTTTTTCATGCAGAATAAAAAAATCCAGGACATCGGGGTCATCGGTATTCCCGATGAACGACTGGGTGAAATTCCCGCAGGCATCATTGCCGTCAAGCCCGGCATGGAGCTGACAAAACAGGAAGTAAAGACCTTTGGTCTTGGCCTGCCACGGTACAAACGGCTGAAAAAAATCATATTTGCCGAAGTTCCCAGAAATGCCACCGGCAAAATTGAAAAGCCCAAGCTTCGACGGCTTTATGCCAGAGACAGCCGAAAAGATATCAATCAATTGGTTCGATAGGCCATCTGAACCGTCATCAAAAGGGATTTGATCACAACATGGGCCATTTTGGGTAAGGGGGCATTATCGTTGATTTTGGTGTTTGCACAGGCCGTGAAAAGGTAAATATTTGGCTTGTTCACGTAGATAACACAAGTCTGACCCGATTGCCCCAAAGACAAGTAGCCCATGTTATGACCAAGTCATCAAAAAGGGTTATCCATGAAAAAAAGAATGGTTCTTCTAACAATATTGATTCTTTTCCTTGGTATCTGTGATCTTTGCATTAAAGAGGCCCTTGCAGAAACGCAGGAAACCCGGGAAATCTTAAACCGCATGGAAAAGAAATATGCCGACAGAGATTTCAGCGCAGATTTTCATCAGATTTCCACCCTCACCGCTTTGGAAATAACAGAAACAGCGTCGGGGAAAGCCTTTTTCAGCCATCCGGGTAAAATGCGCTGGAAATATCTTGTGCCCACCCGGCATGAAATCATCTCAGATGGTAACACCCTCTGGATTTACCGCCCCGATGAAAACCAGGTGGTTAAGGGGGATGCCCAGGCCTTTTTCACAGCCGGGGCCGGTGGAGCATTTCTATCAAACATCTCCCTTGTAAGGGAGCAATACAGCGCAGATATAAAAGAAGATCCAACGGATGTCGATCACATCACCTTGACTCTGAAACCCAGAAAATTATCCTCCGAAATTAAGTCCATTCATATCCGGATTCTCAAGAAAAATGATCATATTGTACAGGTTAAAACGATAAATCCCTATGGCGACGAGACCACCCTGGAATTCTGGAATATTGCATTTAAAAAAATTGCTCCGGAGGTTTTTGATTTCAATATACCCGAGGGTGTGGATGTCATAGAAATGCAGTAGGATGCAAAGTTACAAAAAAAGAGAAGAGAACAATAGCCAATAGCGGACCACCCAATACAGCATATTCACACCTGCACCAACACCTTGTTCAATGTTCCCATGGCAGTGACAAACATGGTAAATCAGGCATTTATCACACCACAATCTGGTGGGATCAGGCTTGAGTTATACACACAAGCCTGATCCCACTGGCCCACCGATTATGATGGCTGGCCAATGATGTGATCAACCCCAAAAAGAGAATTATCAATCAGGGCATTGGCAGAAATGGCCTTATTGCATGGCATTAAAAATATCGTCGGAGATGTCGGCATTGGTATAAAATTTCTGGATATCATCACAGTCATCCATGGCATCCATGAATTTAATCATCTGCTCAGCTTCTTTTCCCTCAAGAACGGTCTGGGTCTGAGGAATCATGGTCACTTCGGCCATGGTGTATTTTATTTCAGCCGCATCCACCGCCTCTTTTACGGCATCAAAGTCTTCCGGGGCCGTGATCACCTCAAAGCAATCGCCTTCATCCTTTACATCTTCTGCACCGGCCTCCAGCCCCACTTCCATGAGGGTATCTTCATCACTTTCCGACTTGTCCACAGAAATCAGACCTTTTTTATCAAACATCCATGACACACAGCCATCCGTACCGATATTTCCTCCGGCTTTGCTGAAAATATACCGAACATCGGCAATGGTGCGATTTCGGTTATCTGTAAGGCATTCCACCAGTACAGCAACGCCCCCCGGCCCATACCCTTCGTAGACGATTTCTTCATAATCCACGCCTTCCAGTTCACCGGTACCCTTTTTGATGGCCCGTTCCAGATTATCCTTAGGCATGTTCTGGGCCTTGGCGGCATTCACTGCGGTTCTTAAACGCGGATTGGAATCGGGGTCTCCCCCCCCCATTCTGGCGGCAACGGTGATTTCCTTGATGAGCTTGGTAAAAATTTTACCGCGCTTGGCATCAGCTGCCCCCTTTTTATGCTTAATGGTCGACCATTTACTATGTCCTGACATGAATATATCCTCCTTAACGATTATTTTTTACTCATTCCTATGATATATATCTCTTTACTTGCTTTTCTACAACTTTCCGGTTTAAATATGCGGTGCTGTTTAAACTGCTGCTGCACCTGTTTTTCAAAAACTTTAAAGTCCGCCCCCTGGAAAATTTTACATACAAAGTTACCGCCTGGCCCAAGAAGTTCCAGGGCCTTTTCCAAAGCCACCTCGCAAAGTGCCTGGGATCTTGCGGCATCAATATCTTTTCTACCGGTGGTGGCCGGGGCCATATCACTTAACACGGCATCATAGCTTTTCCCAGAAGGAGCCATAATATCTTCATTCATCTCAAAGATATCTCCCACATGGGCTACGGCATTGACAGGAAGGGGAACCTCCACCGTTTTTAAATCAATGCCATGGGCACTTCCGGTATTCCCCACGGTTCTGGCAATATATATCAACCAGGAACCCGGTGCACACCCCAGGTCAAGAACGGTATCCCCTTTCTTCAGCACCTTGAATTTTTTCTGTATCTCCATTAATTTATATACAGAACGTGCCGGATAATTTTCTGCTTTGGCCTTATGGGTAAGATGATCCGCCCACTGGGTGCCTTTCCTGCCTTTATTTTTTTTTTGTACCATTATTTATTGCCTCGGGTCCGTTCCCCGGGTTTTCACCACCGAAAAGACAACCTTAAAAGGATTTGTTTCCAACATCTGACTCTTCGGGATGTGTTATTTACTTTATTTATGATGAACCTTGAGAGAGTTTCCCTAAAAAAGTATCTCCACCACCTGTTTTAAAGAAGTTATTCCCTGAATGATCATGCCGGGAATATCCGGCACCTGTTTTATACTGTTTTGGGGTAGGAGACAACGGGTAAATCCCATCTTGGCCACCTCTTTTACCCTTGCTTCCACATGTCCCACAGCCCGTATTTCTCCGGTGAGACCGATTTCACCCACAACAGTGGTACCCTCCGGCACCGGAAGATCCAGAAAACTGGATGCCAGGGCCACCGCAATGCCCATATCTGCAGCCGGTTCCACTACCTTTACCCCCCCTGCCACGTTCATAAAAATATCCAGACCTGACAGGTTTATCCCCAGTCGCTTTTCCATAACCGCTGCAATAAGCGCCACCCGATTGGGATCCAGACCCAGCACCGTCCGCCGGGGATTACCAAGCCCGGAACTGGATGCAAGCCCCTGGATTTCAACCAGAATGGGCCGTGTACCTTCCATGCTGGCCGTCACCACAGATCCCGGTGCATTCACCGATCGTTCCGCCAGAAAAATCTCAGATGGATTAGGTACCTCAGCAAGCCCCTTTTCCTTCATTTCAAATACCCCAATTTCATTGGTGGAACCAAAACGATTTTTAACAGCCCTTAATATCCTGAAGACATGGCTGCGGTCTCCCTCAAAATAGAGCACGGTATCCACCATGTGCTCCATGATTCTGGGTCCGGCAATGGCACCGATCTTGGTTACATGTCCCACAAGGAAAAGAGGTACCCCCGATTGTTTTGCCATGTTAAGAAGGCGTATGGACGCCTCCCGGATCTGGGTGACACTGCCCGGGGTGGAGGCAATTTCAGGATTGTAAACCGTCTGGATGGAATCCACCACCATGGCATGGGGTTTTTCTGATTCCGCCATGGAAATGATGGAATCAAGGTCTGTTTCCGCTGCCACCAGCATGGACGTCACCCCGGATGAAAGGCGATCCCCTCGCATTTTAATCTGCCGGATGGACTCTTCACCTGAGATATACAGGGTTTTTTTCCCGGATTCCGCCAACCTGGAAAGGATCTGGAGCATCAAAGTCGATTTACCGATACCCGGATCTCCTCCAATAAGCACAAGGGTTCCCGGTACAATACCTCCCCCCAGCACACGATCAAACTCCTGTATACCTGTCTCAATGCGGGGCTCTTCTTCAAAGGCAATAGCCCCCATGGGGACCGCTGCAGTTCTGGCTCTGGAAAATCGTGCCCCCGGTGCAGCGGTCTGTACCGGCTTTTCCCCGGTCAAGGTATCCCAATCGCCACATCCGGGACATTTCCCCATCCACTGATGGGTTTCATGGCCGCAGGAAGTACATCGAAATATCAAGCGTTCTTTTTTTTTCAAAATGTTTCCCCACAGAATTCATTTCATGTATAACAATCATTGGGCGTGGTCGTTATATCATTTTAATTCAACACTATCAAGACAGGGGTTCCATGGCACCATCAAGCCCCATAAGCACAACAGGAGATTTTTAAATTTATGACAGATTATTTACCTGCAAAGGCAAGTCATGGACACTTTCATCCCAGTGTCCTTGTGGTATTAATACTGATGGTCACCCTGATATCCCCGGCCCTTTCCTGTGGAAACAATGTAAAAAGCACCCGGGAACTGAACCCGGTTAAAGCACGTCTCATTAAGGACGGTTTTTCCAAAGACTACATTGAAACCACCTTTGCTAATCCCAAAGTAGCCTTTTCTTTGAAAGGGGTATCGCTCTTTTTTGTTCATTCTGAGTCCAGCCTGAACTACAATCAGTTCTTGTCAGACAAATCCATTGCCAATGCCTTCAAATACATGGAAATCCATAAAAAAGACCTGCAGGCGGCAGAAACTGTGTACGGAGTGGACAAAACCGTTATCACTGCCATTATACTTGTGGAGACCCGCCTGGGAACCTATCTTGGAAATCGGCCCGTCATTAATACCCTTTCCACCATGGCTGCCTTATCAGAAAAAGAAAACAAAGAGGCTCTGTGGGAGTCTCTTTCAAAATCAAAACGTTTTACAAGGGAAAAATTTGACAAAAAATCTCTCCAGAAATCACAATGGGCTTACACTGAACTGAAATCGCTTCTGAAATTTGCCCAGCGTGAAAACATAGATCCTGTGGCCATCAAAGGTTCCTATGCCGGTGCCATGGGGATCAGTCAATTCATGCCAAGCAATGCACTTACCCTGGCAAAGGACGGCAATGGAGATGGGAACGTCAATCTTTTTGAACATGCAGATGCCATCCACAGCATCGCCAATTACCTGAAACGCTATGGCTGGAAACCCGACATTAACCGAAAAAAAGCACACAAGGTTCTATACAGGTACAACCACAGCAATTACTATGTGGATACTTTGCTTAAAATTTCAGACAAATTAAAGGGATAGACAAGACGATTTATGGATACATTTGTAGTTATTGCCGGCATCGGCGTAATTTTCTGGGGATTAACCATGCTGGCCATGGTGGACATTATTTTAAAGGACTTCGGGTCCATCAAGAATAAAGCACTTTGGGGCGCTGTCTCTTTGGTGCCCTTTGTGGGCTGGCTTATTTATTTTATGGTGGGGGCCCGAAAGGGGGTCCGGAAAAAAAAATAGACAATACCAGTATACTTCATTCTCGATTTACACTTTCGGATCAATATCCCTGCCCGGGAACGCAGACGTTTCGTCAATATCTTTAAGTTACTTGCTGATATGCGGACGAGACATCCGCGCTCCCGGATATAGCAAAATTGGCAATTTATTTAAGCCCGATTCCCAAAAAAAATGTAAACTACCTTTTGCTCATATTATGGATGCTACAATACCCCGGCAACATCTTTACCGATATTGCTCAAAAAATTTTTCCGCCGCATTTTAAAAAGGGATTCCTCTTCTTTTACCACATAGTATCGCTTGTTATCTTTCTCATCAAAACATTCATAAAGCGCGGTGTATGCCCCCAGATCATCCACATCACGGAGGCGATGCACATCATCATTAAATCGGGTACAAACCTTGACCCAATCTTCAACCACTGCCCCTTTCACAATTTCCAATGTCTCTTTTTCAGTATCATATTCCACAAGAATGGCATCCATGACATTCTCCTCCCCTGTAAGATGGATTTTTTCCCCGGGAAGACATCCCGGACCAACGGATACAACACATCGTTAATATTTAAAAAAATATTATCATACCTTACAGGTCTGTCAACGCAAAAACCGGGCTTGCTCACAAGGTCGTCCATCATGGGGCGGGTTCTGAAAACTCTGAACATCAGGCAATAATGTATTTTGCAAAATACATTTAACGGGCACCAGTTTTTTTTATTGACAATGCGGCCATCTAACTATATAAAGTAGTGGTTTTGTGGCCCCATCGTCTAGCGGTTAGGACGCTGGCCTCTCACGCCGGAAGCCGGGGTTCGATTCCCCGTGGGGTCACCAACTAATAAATTCAAGGGTTTAGCTTAATTGCTGAACCCTTTTCTATTGGGTAAAAAAGCCGTTTCACCCCCTATTTCACCCCCCCTGGATAGGATATACAGGTGTTTTAAAGTGGCATTTATCTGTAATTGTTTTCTTCGGGGTCCCGGTTCTCCCGCCACGTTTATGCGTCCCTCTCTTTCTCCCATTCTTTCTGCCAGGGACACTGTCAGTGCCCTTTCTGAACGGAGCCCTTTCTCCAGAGTGGAAGGGTAAATATTTACGTCCCCTCTCACCTGAGGCACTTTCACGAAATGGGAATTGATGCCTTGGCAGCGTGCCTGTCAGAGCCCGAAACAATTATTCATCCAAAATCATCACGGGAACAGCTTCAAGCCATGTATCCTGGTGCTGAAATTGTGCCCATTCCAGTGGATGAATTAATTAAGAAGAGGTATCAGGCCACCAGACGGATTAACGTAAATTTCCCAGAGGGGTTATTGATCCGGGTTGACGAATTCAAATCAAAGGACTGATTCAAGAGCCCATGTTTTATATCAGCACTTTTTTTGAGGCAAACCATGATGAATATTATGAAAGACTGCTCGCAGTCTCCCGGGATGGTGACTGGACAGGCTGGTACCTGCTTTTCTTGAAAAGCATAGAGAGCCAGGCCGAGCAGATATTATGAAGATTTTATTTTAAATGGAGGAATCCTGCCCCATACCCAGATGCCAGGAACCGGCCTCTTCCTGCATGATACGGTCCATGATATGAATTTTAGTATCGCTGAGTTCTTTACAGATGGCTTCACTTGCGCCCCTGGCATCTTTTTTCTTCAAAGCATTAATAAGGGGCGAATGAATATCTGCCAAATTTTTACCCGCCCGCCGGATCACCATGAAACGGGCCATGCGGTCCAAAAGATGCCCCAGTTGAAAGGCGAGCTCCTGGTTCCCCGATGACTGGGCAACAATATAATGAAATTGACGATTCTCGTCCGTATAACGGGTATAAGAAAACTCATCATCCCCGGTATAACCGGCATGGATGTTTTCAAGCCGCTTAATTTGCTCTGGTGTAATATTTTCCACGGCACGTTCAACGGCGGCTGTTTCCAATATTTCCCGCAGATCCAGCATGTCATGAAGATCTTTAAGCGTGATATGGGCCACATAATAACCGGAACGAGGTTTAATGGTGACCAGTGTCTCCTGATTTAACATCTGAAGGGCGTCCCGAACCGGCGTGACACTGGTACCATAGGCCGTTTTCAAGGCTTCAATGGATAGACGTTCCCCGGGCTTTTTCTGCCCTGTAATGATCTCACTTCGCAGTCTGTTGTAAATGACGGTTTTGGCCGTACCATCCTTTTGCCCTCTGGACATCCCCCCCCCGTTGTGAATCATGATGCATTCATTTTTTTTCTCTTTCCATCCATCTCCCTTTATTTCTACCATTGCCAAAAAATCTTATCAACAACATATTGTCAGGTTTGCCAACCACATGGGCACTCCGGGGAGGAGTCAGGCTTACTTTCGGGCACATCTCCATTTTTCCGGGCTGAAGCTTCGTAGCGATGGAATCAGCTTTACGTTTTATCAATTATAAAATTGACATTTAAAAATTGAAAATATAAATATGCGTTATATCTATTTCTTAAACTGATATATCAAAAAGGTGAAAAATGATTTCAACTCGTGATTTAAGTATGGAAAGTGGACACTATGCACGCATGGGCGAACAGGAATGTCAGAAAATTCATATGGCTACACTGGAGATCCTGGAGCGCACCGGCGTGGATGTCCACGATGACAAAGCAAGACAGATTCTGGAACAGGGCGGGGCAGACGTGGAAGGCCTTCGGGTCCGTCTGCCGGAGTATATGGTAACCCGGGCACTGGCAACGGTGCCCCAGCGAATCACCCTCTACGACCGCAATAAAAAACCGGCCATCCGGGCCTGGGGGCACAACACCTATTATGGTGGGGGATCAGATTGTCTGAATATTCTGGATCACCGCACCGGCCAAAGGCGACGTCCCCTGCTTTCCGATGTGGTGGATGCCGCCAAAGTCATGGATTCTCTTCCTGAAATTGATTTTGTCATGTCCCTGATTCTGCCCGTGGATGTGGACCAGAGAATCTACGACCGTTATCAGATGGAGGTGATGCTGAACCATACCACCAAACCCATTGTCTTTGTTGCCCCTGATTTTGAAGGCTGCAAGGCCGCCGTTGAAATGTGTGAAGCAGTGGCAGGCGGTGAAAAAACCTTCAGACGCTACCCCTTTGCCACCTGCTACATCAACGTCACCTCGGGCCTGGTGGCCAATGACGAGGCTCTTCAAAAATGCATGTACCTGGCAGAGAAGGGCCTGCCCCAATTGTGGATTCCCCTCAACGCAGGCGGAGTCAACTCCCCTGCCACCACCGCCGGATGCATGGCCTCCATGAACGCCGGCATTCTCCTTGGCATTGTGCTCTCCCAGCTGGTAAAACCCGGCGCACCTGTTGCCGTTCCCGGCTGGAACGGTGGCCCTTACAACCTGCAGACCATGGTGGGCAATTATGTACTTGCCGATGAGCAGGGAGTTCCCACCTCCATGGGCAAATATTACAACCTGCCGGTATTCGGACTGGGGGGATCCACAGATTCCAAGGTGCTGGATCAGCAGTGCAGCATTGAGATGACCTTAAGCCTCATGACGGCACTTATGCACGGTGCCAACATCGTCCACGACGTGGGATTCATGGATTCCGGCCTCCAGGGGTCCCTGCAGCTTCAGGTTATTGCCAATGAAACCATTGGTTTTATACGGGCCGCCACAAGGGGCGTACCGGTGAACGACGAGACCCTTGCCCTTGATGTCATTGATGAACAGGGTCCCACCGGCCAGTACCTGCAACACCCCCATACCATGAAGCACTTCAAAACCCCCTTCTATTCAAAGCTGTTTGAAAAAGGCACCTATTCCCAATGGGAAAAAAAAGGGAAGATGACCATGGAAGAACACGCGGCCAGGGTGGTTGATAAACTCATTGAAAGTCACAGCATTGAGCCCCTCCCGGAAGAGGTCCAACTTAAAATCAAAGCCATTGTTGAAAGAGAACAGGCCTGGATTGACGGCAGAGAAGCATCATCTGAACAGATATAAAAACCCAATAAGGTTTAAATATGAAAGACGACAAACATTTTTTTCTGAGAGAAGCCTGGAAATACAACCCGGATGCTCCCCGCCATTTACGCTCGGACAATGCCACAGGTTTTGATACAAAAACCCTGCACACCGGATTTCATCCCCTGGACAGCAACGCTGACTTTTCTTCATTCACTCCACCCATGGTGCAATCGGTGACCTTTCCCTACGACACCTTTGAACAGGTGCCCTGCCCGGTGTACGGTCGTACCCAGACCCCCACCAACCGGGTTCTGGAACAGCGACTGGCCGCCATTGAAGGAGGAGAGGCGTGTTTGACCGCCGGTTCCGGCTCCCAGGCATTATTTAACCTGATATTCACCATTGCCCGCCCCGGAGATAATGTGGTCACCTCCCTGAATATTTTCGGTGAGGGATATAAACAGGCCACGGATATCTTTCCCAAACGGTGCAACATCAATTTCAAGTTTGTGGAAAATCCCGCAGATCCAGCCTCATGGGATGCACAAATTGATGATAAAACCAAACTTGTGTGGATTGAAACCCCCAGCAATCCCACCCTTTTCATCACCGACTTAAAGGCCGTCACAGATGTGGCCCATGCAAGGAAGGTTCCCGTTTGCGTGGACAACACCACCTGTACAGCGGCCCTGCAGCGGCCCATGGATTTCGGGGTGGATATGGTTGTACTGTCCATTTCCAAATTCATCTCTGGAAATGGCTCCATCCTGGGTGGGGCCGTGGTGGGGCCCGAGGAGCTCATTGAAGATATCCGCTGGAATACCACAGAGTTTGTGGGCTCCATCATGCAGCCCACCGAGGCCTGGATGACCCTGCAGTACATGGAAACCCTGGGAATGAGAATGGAAAAACACAGCAGCAATTCCCAGAAAGTGGCCGAATTCCTGAAAGACCATTCAAATGTCACCCATGTCAACTATTCAGGGCTGAAAAGCCATCCCCAGCATGACCTTGCCTGTCGCCAGATGAAGGCCCATGGGGGCCTGATGTCCTTTGTGGTCAAAAACGGTATGGATGGGGCGGCAACGGTGATGAACAACCTTAAACTGGTGGTTCATGCCGTGACCTTCGGTACCAGCCGCACCATCTGCATGCATCCCCCCACCATCACCCATGAGCACATGACCAGAGAAGAACGACACAGGGTGGGCATTGATGATGGCCTCATCCGTCTTTCCGTGGGCATTGAAACCCCGGAAGATATCATTGCCGATCTCAATCGGGCACTGAACCTGCTGTAATTCAGTTATCCATTTTTTATGGTTTCCTCCGGAAATAAAACCGTGTAAGATACAAAAAACTTTTTCCGGAGGCATTTTCAATGAGCAAAACCTGGCAGTTCAACCGCATGGAAGTTGCCGGTTCCCTGGGAGATCTGGGAACCCTCTTACCCATTTCACTTGGCATGATACTGGCCAATGGATTAAATCCAACCGGCACATTTTTGACCATTGGGCTTTTCTTTATTCTTTCAGGTACTTACTATAAAGTCACAGTGCCGGTGCAGCCCATGAAAGTCATTGGTGCCTATGCCATTGCCACGGGTATGAGCGCCACCCAGATTTCTGCATCTGTTTTACTGGTGGGCTGTTTTTTACTCATCATCGGTGGAACCGGTACCATCACCCACATCGGAAAATATATTACAAAACCTGTTGTCCGGGGTGTTCAGCTCTCCACCGGTGTGCTTCTCATGGCAGAGGGTATCCGGTTCATGATGGGAACTTCAAAATTTCAACTGCTCAGAGCCACTGCAGAACCCTGGCTGTCTTTCCAGAGCATCGGACCGGTGCCCATGGGCATTATCCTTGGCGTTGCAGGGGGCATTATCACCCTGCTGTTTCTGGAAAATAAAAAATTTCCTGCCGGCCTGCTGGTGATCATAGGGGGGCTGCTGGTGGGTGCAACCATTGGGAATATTAATTTTTTCAATTCACTTTCCCCGGGAGTTCACCTTCCATCCTTTCTGCCGTCAGGTCTTCCCTCCCAGGCAGATTTCACCTTTGCCCTCATGGCCCTGGTACTGCCCCAGATCCCCATGACACTTGGAAATGCAGTCATCGCCTACTCAGATCTTTCCAAGGATTATTTTGGCAAGGATGCTGAAAAAGTCACCTACAAAGCCGCATGTATATCCATGGCCCTTGCAAATTTTGCTTCATTTTTCATGGGCGGTATCCCCCTTTGCCATGGAGCCGGAGGCCTTGCGGCCCATTATCGGTTTGGTGCAAGAAGTGCCGGCTCTAATCTGATCATCGGTGGCTTCTTTGTATTGATGACCCTGTTACTGGGCCCGGGAATCATTTCATTTCTCCACCTCATCCCCATGGCCATCCTGGGAATCCTGCTGCTGTTTGCCGGCAGTCAACTGGCCTTGACCATCATGGATTTAAAGGAAAGAAAAGCTCTTTTTACGTCGATGATGATTCTGGGTATTACCCTTGCATCCAATCTTGCTGTGGGTTTCATGGTGGGAATTGCAGTGAACTATATCCTTAAATCCGATAAGATGGCAATATAACCCTCAGGCTCAATCACAAGATCACCCATCACTGAAGACATATCCATGGGAGGCGATGCGTTATGAAACTGACCATTATCCACATAATATTCATTTTAATGGGATTCCCGATAATGGCAAATGCTGCGGATATATCGGCGACAGCACCTGCTTCTCTTCAAAGCACAGATTTTTCAGATATGACTCTGAAAACCATTATAAAACGACTTGATGAACTGTACAGAAGTAATACGGCCTATGCAGAGATGGAAATGACCATTAAAACCCCCCACTGGGAACGGACCCTGACCATGAAAAGCTGGAGCCAGGGCATGGAAAAGACATTCATTGTCATTGACTCCCCTCCCCGGGAAAAAGGATTTTCCACCCTGCGCAAGGGAAACGAGATGTGGAATTTCTTTCCCAAAATCAACAAGGTGATGAAGGTGCCGCCCAGCATGATGATGGGCAGCTGGATGGGATCTGATTTTACCAATGATGACCTTGTAAAGGAAAGCACCCGTATAAAAGATTACCATGCCCGACTGCTCCAGAAGGACAGTGAGAAAACCTGGTTTGTGGAGTTCATTCCCCGCAAAGCAACGGTGTCACTCTGGGGTAAGATCATCTCTGAAATTGACAAGGAAACCCTGTTGCCCATGGCTGAAACTTTTTATGATGAAAAAAATAAAAAAATCAGGGAACTCTATTTTAAGGATGTAAAAACCTTTGGTAACAAAACCATTCCGGCGGTGATGGAATTAATTCCAAATACCAAGAAAGACCATAAAACCATTGTACGATACACCTCAGCCGTATTTGATGTACCCCTTGACAAAGAAACGTTTACCCTGCGAAACCTGCAGAAAAAGCGACGGTGAACACACCGAAAAAATGGGAATGAGCGCCCCTGGTGACAGGAGAAAATGATGATAATCCCGAAAATCGCATATAGAAATATCTTCAGACACAAACGCCGCTCCTTTCTCACGGCCCTGTCCATGATCATCGGGTTTATTCTCCTTGCCATCTCCTTTGCCTTTGGAGAAGGCGGTTATGGGAATATCATTGAAATGTTCACCCATTCCCACACCGGTCATATTCAGATCCACCGTCAAGGGTACCTGGAACGTCCCGGTATTTATAAAAATTTTAACAATGGTCAGAAACTGCAGGCCGTTTTAAATGCCATTGCCGACATTCGTGCCCAGGCCCCCCGGGTATATTGCGGTGCCCTTGCCTTTATTGATAAAAAAACCACGGCAATTCAGCTCATCGGGGTGGACCCCCTTAAAGAGAAAGGACTGTCCACCCTGGCAGACAAGGTGGATAAAGGCAATTTTCTGGAACCCACCACCTTTAACAAGGTCCATAACCAGATCATCATCGGCAGCGGCCTGGCCCGGATTCTCCATGCCGCCATTGGGAGCGAAATTGCCATGGTTTCCCAGGGCGTTGATGGTTCCATTGCCAACGACCTGTTTAAAGTGGTGGGAATTCTGAAAAAAGAAGTGGACAGCACAGATCGAAACAACGGTTATATTAATATTTATAAAGCCCAGGAATTTCTGGCAATGGGCAACAGGATTCACGAGGTGGCCATTATGCTTTCCAGCCACAAAAAATCAAGGCAGGTTACGGCAAAAATCAGAAAATCGTTGGATAAGGCCCAATTAACAGGGCTTGAGGTTCACCCCTGGGAAGCGGTGGAATCGCTCTTTTATCGCTCAATGGAGGCCGATAAAAAAGGCAATTGGGTATTTTTGTTTATCATCGGTGTCATTGTGGCCCTGGGGGTTCTTAATACGGTGCTGATGTCCATCCTGGAGCGCACCCGGGAATTCGGGGTGATGCGGGCTGTGGGAACACGTCCCTCCCAGATTTTTTTCCAGATTGTTCTGGAAACCCTGCTGCTTTCGCTGATGGCGGTGACCATTGGGGGATTGCTGACGGTTCCCATTTTATGGCCCCTTGTGACCTATGGAATCCCCATGGGCCAGCCAATAACCATCGGCGGCATTGAAATTGCCACCTTCAAAGCCGGTTTTGTGCCGGAAGCCTTTATCGTTCCCTTTCTGGTAACGGTTATCACCTCAACACTGATCAGTGTCGTACCTGCCCTCCGCGCAGCCCGGATAAAACCGGTGGATGCCATGAGAAGCTGGTGATCAACGGCACGCCCACCCCAATGGATATGGCGTGTTCATAACACCGGCCACGTTGAGGTGAAATAAGGCCTGTTTTATTGACACCTCAATTGAAGTTAACTTTAAAAAAACAACCATTTGCCCAAAACATAGGACATGTTAAAAAATTCAGGATCTAATACCTCATAGTCTGGCCCCGTTGACCCGCCAATGATGATGGCCCGCCGATGTCATGACCAAACCATGGAAAAACGATTATGATTTATATGAAACTTGCCTGGCGCAACCTGTTCAGAAACAAACGCAGAACCTTTCTATCCACACTGGCCATTGGTGTGGGCATTGCTGCCCTTATTTTTGTGGATGCCCTGCTCATCGGTTGGAAGGCAAACATGATCCGCACCGCCACCGCCACCTTCATGGGAGAGGGACAGATACATCACAAAGGGTATCGAGATACTCTGGCGGTGGATAAAACCATTGAACATCCCGGAAAATGGGTGGATACACTTCAATCCAATCCAGATATCCAGTGGGTTACCCAACGCACCCAGGGCTTTGGAATGATCTCAAGCCCCGGGAATGTACAGTCCATTGTCATCAACGGCATTGATCCGGCAACGGAAAAAGACATTTCAAAACTGGAGGAAGCCCTTATTGGTGGACATTTTCTGGAAGAAGACAATGGAAAGAACAACATACTCATTGGCCGTAAACTGGCGGATATTCTCGAGGTGGAACCGGGAGACAAAATCATCCTCACCGTTGCCCAGGCCCAAACGGGGGATACGGCCCAGGAGATGTTTCGCATTGGCGGTATCTTTGAATTCAAGATAAGGCAGATGGATCGTTCCATGGCGTTTATATGCCTGCAAACCTCCCAGAAACTCTTTAACATCAATGACGAGGTGCATGAAATTGCCTTTACGTTTAAGGATCAGAACCTGTCCACCCAGCCGGAACACCCGGTGTGGCACCTTGTGAATAATTCGGATCTGGAAATTCTCAGCTGGCTTGAATTGATGCCGGAATTAAAGGCCATGCTCAAATGGCTCAATGTGAGTATGCTCATCATGAGCCTTATTCTTTTTGGTATTGTGGCCGCCGGTATCGTGAACACCCTGTTCATGTCCTTATATGAACGCATGTTTGAATTTGGCGTCCTGCGTGCCCTGGGTACCCGGCCTGGCAATATGGCCCTGCTGATCGTTTTTGAGGCAGGTGCTCTTGCGTTTATCAGCGCCATATTCGGCGCGCTTATGGGGGGCGTTCTGATTATGATTTTCAGCTACCTGGGGCTGGATTACAGTGATACTGAATTTGTCAATGTGGCCATTACCCATCGCATTTATCCGGTTATTCAAGCATATCAGTTCATCATCTATCCCCTGGCATTGATTGTCTTTACCATGGGGGTGGGACTTTATCCGGCCATCCATGCCGCCAGAATATCTCCGTCAAGTGCAATGAAAAAATAAGGACAGACATTCAACCAGACCCCCCTGTTCTCCTGTTTTGGCCTGCTCATCACATGGTATTCGCATGCTACGCAGTCCCAAATACCCGAATATGGGGCTCTGTCTAAACATTTACAGATAAAATACATGACTGAAACCCGGCAGGCTCGGTTAAAACGAGGTACAGAATGTCAGATATCATCATCAGTGCAAAAAATCTAAAAAAAATCTATCAAACCGGAATGGTGAAGGTACACGCCCTTGCCGGGGTTGATTTCAAAATCAGACGCGGGGAGTTTACTGCCGTTGCCGGGCCATCCGGGTCTGGAAAGACCACACTCTTGAACTTGATAAGTGGCCTGGATACCCCCACATCGGGCAGTGTTCAACTAAATGGAAAAGAGATCAGCCGGATGAGCGGTGCCGAACTGGGGGATTTTCGGCGGGACCACATCGGTTTTATCTTCCAGTCCTACAATCTTATTCCGGTTTTGACAGTTACAGAGAACATTGAGTATATCATGCTCCTCCAGGGCCTGGGAAAAAAGGAACGCCACCATCGAGTGACAAACATACTCAACGAAGTGGGACTGGAGGGCATGGAAAATCGCAAACCCATTGAACTGTCCGGGGGGCAGCAGCAAAGGGTTGCCATTGCCAGGGCCATTGTAAGCCGACCCGATATTATTCTGGCAGATGAACCCACGGCCAATCTGGATTCAAAAACAGGCAGTGACCTTCTGGAAATCATGCAGAAACTCAACGAGAAATGGGGTATTACCTTTGTCTTTTCCACCCATGATCACATGATCATGGCCCATGCCAGAAGGCTGGTGAGTATCCATGATGGACGAATTGAAAAAGATGAGATACGATAACGCCAATAACACAAGCCTGACCCCGTTGACCCGAGAATGATACGAGTGGCCCATGTTATGACCAGGCCCAAACATCAGAAACGCCGAGGAAAAGCAAATATGCAATATTATATACAGATATGGGGCTTGATGATATCTGTACTGCTTATGGCACCCGCTTCCCGGCTCCATGGCAATGAGCCCCCAGCACCGTCACTGACCGGGTATCTCAAATCCACAATGATGGTTCAGCAATTTGCACCCAATACGGTTCTACCACCCCTGGAAGAGGACAAGGCCTATACCATGTTTCAGAGCCAATTGAGACTTCGGCTGTTCCATGAGTCCTCCGACATTTTCTCATTTGAAACCGCCTATGTCATATCTCCCACGGCGGCCACACCTTCTCTCATTGCCTCCCAGGGTTTTCTCCATCCCCGGAAAAACGCCCATCGCATGTTTGACCTTGACGACAAACTCCGGGAGAACACCCCCCGGGATCTGTCCTTGTTCCAGAATCTGGATCGATGCAATATCAATGTTTTCTTTCCATCTGCCGACCTTCATTTAGGCCGTCAGGCCATTGCCTTTGGCAGTGGCAAATTTATCAATCCCACCGACATCTTCTCACCCTTTCTTTTCCAGGATCTTAATAAAGAAAATAAAACCGGTGTGGATGCTCTGCGCCTGACGCTGCCCACCGGTGATTTGAGTGAAATTGACCTGGGAATCGTCCTGGGAAAAGACGGGAAAATGGACAACAACGCCGTTTTTCTCCGCACACACCTCTATCTTTTTAACACGGATCTTTCCCTCATGGTCATGGATTTCAACAATAATCTGATGCTGGGCTTTGACATGACCCGGTCCATATCACAGGCAGGATTCTGGCTGGAAGCGGCCCATGTGTTTGCCGGTGAATTTGATACTCCCATTAAAGAAGAAGACTATTTCCGTCTGGTCAGCGGAGTTGATTTCAGCTTCCCGGACAATACATATCTATTTGTGGAATACCACTATAACTCCCCGGGAACAGAGGCAGAAAACAACTATATCGCCCATACCCGCCGGACCATCAATCCTTTTACGGGTTTCGCTCCATTAAAAACAGCCTATACCCATGGGGGCACCTACCTCATGGGAAGACATTATCTTATTCCCGGCATTACCTATGAAATTACCCCACTTTTTACCGGCACCCTGCACAGTCTGATAAACCTGACGGATTTTTCAAGCTATATGGCTGCCAGTGTGGAATACAGTTTAAGACAGGATTTTTTCCTGGAAGTTGGGGGATTTCTGGCCATGGGAGAAAGTGCTGACATGGAAAAAGGCGCATTGACCCCACATTCAGAGTTTGGTCTTTATGCCAATATGATCTATGCTGGCCTTCGTTTTTATTTCTGATTGAGGATGGCGTTCTGTGGAACCCATTCCAAACTGGCTTCTTCTCCAGCCACGCCACGTTAACAAAATATTGAAAAGGATAAACATGAAAACCACACACCCTAAAATTCTTGAGGCCATCAAACCCTTTAGTCGACTGTCTGAACTCTGCCTGGCATATCTTGCAGAAGCACCGGAGCAGGGGATAAAGGTGGCCGGCATTTATTGCACTTTTGCACCGGAAGAGCTGGTTCGAGCGGCCAGTATGATCCCTGTCTCCTTATGCGGGAAAGATGAAAGACCCATTGCAGCGGCAGAAAAAGACCTGCCGGCGGCCCTCTGCCCCTTGATCAAATCCAGCTATGGTTTTGCCATTTCCGACACCTGTCCCTATTTTCATGCAGCGGATATCATCATTGGAGAGACCACCTGTGACGGCAAGAAAAAAATGTTTGAACTCATGGGCAGGATCAAACCGGTTCATGTGATGCAGCTGCCCTATGCGGCAGATAATACATCGGCAAAGGTTTTCTGGCGATCCGAGGTGAAACGGTTAAAAACCTTTATAGAGGCCCAGACAGGAAACTGCATCACCGATGCGGCCCTTGCAGAGCAGATTGATCTGATTAATCTGCGCAACGAAAAACTCATGGCCGTGTCAAATTTAATGACATCCGCCACCCCGCCCTTGACGGGCAGAGAACTTCTCATGATCATGGAATCACGAAATGTGGCCCCGGATATTACAGCCTACAATCAGTTGCTGGATAACCTGCTGGAAACCACTGCAAGACTTGAACCTGAACGGCCATTAAAAAAATCCGGCCCACGAATTCTCATCACCGGTTGCCCCATGGGTTCAGGTTCAGACAAGGTGCTGAAAATCACAGAAGAGCTGGGAGGGCTGGTTGTTGTCCAGGAGCATTGCAGCAGCCTGAAAAGCATCTTTCGCCACACCGAAAAAAAGGACCATCTGGTGGAGGGCCTGGCAGATCACTACCTTGAAACCCCCTGCGCCTGCATGAGTCCCAACACCAGGAGGATGGATTATCTGCTGGCCTTAATTGATCAATTTCATGTGGATGGGGTGATTGATGCAACGCTGGAGAACTGCCAGCCGTATACGGTGGAACATATTACCGTGGCAAGAAAAATCGAAACCCGGGCAGAGATTCCGGTGCTTCACATCAACACCGGATATTCTCCTTCTGACACGGAGCAGATCCGTGTGAGAGTGGAAGCCTTTCTGGAGATGCTGTGAAGGCAGAAATTTGACAATCAAATTCCCAAAGCCAATTTCAAAAAAACAAGCTCACAAAACAACACCTTCGCCAATTATATTTTTGATGAGTTTTGGGAACTACATGGTGTGTTTTTAAAGTTGTAAAAACACACTATATTGGGCTTTGTGATCCTGATCAAAGTACATTTCAAAAATTGGCGAGGAGATTGCAAAAAAATACAAAATGAGTGAGGAGATAAAAGTCTGATATGGCTGATTTTTGGATTTTAGCTTCATGCCATTCCACCAGTCAATCTCCGAATGCCATCCAGCAAGACGTTAAAGCTATGGGAATGGTTTGAGCCATCTATTTTCAAATATGGCGCAATGGCTCTGGAACCGGAAACCTTCTGATATTGTTTCCGTGTTAATTTTATTAATTCCTCTGCGGCATTGGAAAGGGAATCGCTGCCTGTATACTTTCTTTTCGACTGATTTTTTGCCAAACCATGAATTCCCAAACCATTTTCAACCGCCTTTAAATCTCCCAGATAAAAACTTTCCAGTTCATGGCAAGCAATTCTTACTATTGTGGTGTCATGTCTCCCAGTTTCCTTGATTTTTACCAACAAATTCTCTTTTATGATCATGCAATCGCCTGAATCCTGATCCCTCATAACCAGAAAAAACGAATCGGGCTGTTTCCAGAGCCTCAACCTGCGTTGCAGCTGTTTTTCCAGATCCTGCTTTCCTTCAAAAACAATATATTGTACATATACATCATCCGGCAAAACCCGGGGAAGCACCCCTTTAAGCATCTCCTTTGCCGAGGGCTCTTCAAGCAGACAGACCAAATATTTCATTGGGGATCAATACCTCCGAAAAAACCCTGTTTCCATAAATACCCCATCTGGTCCCCATCATTCATGTAGGCACTGACCTGAGCGTCATCAGCGGCGCATTTGATGGTGGTGTAGCCATTTTCCTTTTCAAGCCAGAACACTTCATCCAGGTGCAAGGCATTGAGAAAATCCGGAGAGTGGGTTGAGACAAACACCTGTCCACCCCTGTGGGAATAAGCGCGAAACTCTTCGGCCAGCTCCCACAATAACTTAGGGTACAGTTGATTTTCAGGCTCTTCCACACAAAGAAGTGGGTGGGGCATGGGATCATAAAGCAATGTAAGATAGGCCAGCATTTTAATGGTCCCGTCGGATACATACCGAGCCAGAAATGGGTCGGCAAAGGAACCATCCTGAAATTTCAGTAGAACACGTCCCTCTTCCGTGATTTTTGAATCCACATGGGTAATCCCCGGCACCCGGTGTCGCAACAAATCAATGATTTTATCAAAGGTCTCTTTATGGTGTTGATACAGATATTGAATCACCAAGGAAAGGTTTTCTCCTTCACGGGAAAGGTGAGGGGCGTATCCAGCCTCCTGTTCAGGCCTGGCCTTACTGATGTGGAAATCGGAGATATGCCAGTTTTCAATTAAATTACCCAGTGTCACCACCGCTGGAAACCGTTCAAACTGAGCCAAACCTTTAACGGCCAGAATGTCTGGAGATTTCAGGGTTTGATCCTCCCTTTTCAAATCATTGACATCGGTTATGGCATCCATCTCGTTGGTAACAGCAGAACCCTTTCCATTGGCAAAATCAAGGAAATGCCAGGGTTTCCCCTTGCTGCCCCGCCGGTATTTTAAAATCTCTTTTGCGATGTATGCCCTGCCGTCTTTCTCATCAATCTGCAGAAAATAGGTGATAAGCGGTGCATCGGGTGTTTCCCTGAATTTCAGTTCAATTTCAATGGGACCGCAGCTGTCACGGGTTCTTACTTCCTGAAATGCACGGCTACCCCCCAGTTTCATCAAGGCCGTATTCACGTTACCGGTCAACGCGTCCTTAAGAAAACCAAAAATACTAAAAACCGTACTTTTCCCAGTGCCATTGGCCCCGACAATCACACACAAGTTAGGTATATTGGCCATCCGGGTATCTTTAAAGGCTTTAAAATTTTTTAATCGGATGAATTCTATTTTCATTATCCCCCCTTAGATGCTCCCCCACGAGACATGCCACACCAAACGAAGACAAAAATACAGATATGAATCAAGAAACACAAGAACTCTTTCCAGACAGAGTCACTATCAATTTCTCCAATTCCATATCACGTATTCAAAGCGGGAATTTTTTATAACCGCCATGGGCGGACCTTATTCGGACCTTGGTCCGCCCACAACGAAGCTTGAAATACACCCCTGACTTGTTTTCAATCACCCGTTGCCAGGGCAAGCTCGGTAAGCGCCTCCGCCGGAATGTGACACATGATATAGTGCCCATTGGCAAGCTTCTGCATGGCCGGTTTTTCACACTCACAGATGCTGCCCCCGTCGGGAAGATGGCTTCTACGGGGGCACCTTGTGTGAAAGTGACACCCCGTGGGCTGATCCAGGGCACTTGGCACATCCCCTTCCAGGCGATTGAATTTTTTCTTGGCCAGGGGATCGGGTACAGGTACCGATGCCAGCAGCGCCTCGGTGTAGGGATGATAGGGCGGGGGATAAATGGCCTCCACAGGGCCATACTCCACAATCTGGCCCAGATACATGACCGCAATATAATCGGAAATAAACCGCACCACACTCAGATCATGGGCAATGAATATCATGGTGGTCTCAAGTTCGTCTTTAATCTCGTTCAAGAGATTCAGCACCGCCGCCTGCACCGACACATCAAGGGCCGACACCGGCTCATCACAGATGACCAGATTGGGTTGAATGGCCAGGGCTCTGGCAATGCCCACCCGCTGTTTTTCCCCCCCGCTTAACTGGCGGGGCAGCCGGTCATAATAATATTCATCAAGCTTCACGGCTTTGAGCAGACGCTTGGCTTCGGCCTTTACCTGTCCCCGGGGAACGGTGTTGAACTTTCGCATGGGTCTGGCAATCTGCCGTCCCACAGAAAAAGAGGGATTCAAGGTGGAGTCGGGATTCTGAAACACCATCTGTAGTTCTTTAATAACCTCAGCAGTTCTCTGGGAGACGGGATCTGAAATATCAATACCCATAAGTTTGGCCTTGCCACCGGTAATTTTCTCAAGGCCCAGAAGTCCCTTTACAAGTGTACTCTTACCACATCCGGATTCCCCGACAATGCCAAAAGTGGAGCCTTTTCGAATCTCCATGGATATCCCGTCCACGGCCTTGACATATCTTTTTTTGCCGAATCCCAGGGTTTCCTTGAGTGAGCCGGTGCGATGGTCGTAGTAAACCTTTAAATCCTCCACCGATGCGATGATCTCATCGGAGCCATCGGACATGGCATCAAAGGTTTCATCGGATCGGGCAAGTTTTTTCCGTTTGCCCCTCACATAATCATTCCAGGGGATAGAAAGGGGTTTAGCACCAAGGAAACAGCGGGATTTATGATCCTGTCCCAGATCCACCAGATCCGGATGCTGCACCGGGCATTTATCCTTTAAATCAATGAGACCCTGACCTTCCTGGGACCTTTTCAGCCAGTCACACCTGGGGGCAAAGATACAAGAATCGTGTTTTCTCTCTGAAGGATGGGGCACTCTGCCCCGGATGGACCAGAGACTTGAAAAGGAAAGATCATCGGAAAGCCTTGGGATACAGCACAAAAGCCCCCGGGTATAGGGGTGGGCAGGACTGGCAAAGATATCCGTGGTTAACCCGGTCTCCACCATTTCTCCGGCATACATGACACAGATACGGTTGCTCACCCGGGCCACCACCCCCAGATTATGGGTGATAAAAATAATGCCGGTGTTGTAATCTTTTTTTAGATCCTCAATGAGATCCAGCACCGCCGCCTCCACCGTGACGTCAAGGGCCGTGGTGGGTTCATCCATGATCAGAAGCGCAGGATTATTGAGCATGGCCATGGCAATGACCACCCGCTGCTGCTGCCCCCCTGAAATCATGTGGGGATATCGCATCATCACATTGGCGGCATCGGGCATGTACACCCTATCAAGCATTTTAATGCTCTTTTTTTCGGCATCGGCATAGGAGATATCATGGTGGGTGGTCAACACCTCACAAAGCTGGGCACCAATGGTTAAAGAGGGATTCAAGGCCTGCATGGGATCCTGGTATACAATGGAAATCTGATTGCCGCGAATCTTCTGCAGTTCTTTTTTATCCGTGCCCACAAGCTCTTTTCCCATGAACTTGATGCTGCCCCCCACCACCTTGCCATTGGACCCCAAAAAATCCAGGATACCAAAGGCGATGGTGCTTTTGCCACACCCCGATTCCCCCACCACCCCGATGGTTTCACCGGGATGGATGATAAAATTAACCCCACGCACAGCAGGGATATCCCCCTTTCTTGTCTCGTAGGAGATGGCAAGATCTTTAACTTCAAGAACAGGACAGGATACATCGGATCTGGATTTTTCCATATGAACGAACCACCATGACAGCCAAAGACCGCCTTAATAAAGTTTTTTACCCCGGGTAGAATAGCTTGATTTTTCCGGGGTTTCAGATATTGCTTCATGCCTGACCCCTCTCCAATTATCCATACTGACTCAAGTTTCGGTATAGATTGACTTGGGAGATGTCACAGGTACGAGTCCAAAAGTTGGGTTACTGATATCGGGACATCTCTTCTCTAAGCCCATCAGCCAGCAAATTTAAACCCACCACCAGGGAGGCAATGGCAATGGAAGGCCACATGGATGCCCATGGGCTGCCGGAAAGGATAAACTCCCGTCCTTTGGCCACCATGCTGCCCCAGTCCGGAGATGGTGGTGGCATGCCAAGCCCGAGAAATCCAAGGGTTCCCATGGCGAAAATAGCATATCCCACCCGGAGCATGGCATCAATGATGATGGGCCCCTTGGCATTGGGCAGAATCTCCACAAACATGATGCGAAGGGCGCTTTCCCCCCTTGTCTCGGCGGCCCGGACATAATCTTTATTTTTTATATCCAGAGTTAACCCCCGTACAAGTCGTGCCACCCCCGGGGTTCCCACAATGGCCACGGCAAACACCACATTCACCGCCGACGCCCCAATGGCCGCCACAATGATAAGATAAAGCAAAATCACCGGCACCGACATCATGGCATCCAGGCATCTCATGATAATCTCGTCGGCCCATCCCCCCTTATATCCACTGAGAAGCCCCAGGTAAGAACCCAGAAGCAATGATGCAAATACACCCAGAATAGCCGTACCACCGGGAAGCCACAGCTTATCGTTCACCGGCAGAATCACAAGCACAATCCGGGCACCATAGACGATGCGGGACCAGATATCCCTGCCCAGTTCATCTGTGCCCAGGATATGGGTGGTGGAAGGTCCCTGGTTGGGTGCTTTCCAATCCTGCTCCATGGGACCGTAGGAGGTCACAAGGGGAGCAAACAACGCCACGGAAAACCAGAAAACAACCATGATAAGCCCGATGAGTGCTGTTTTAGAGGAAAACAACACAGAGAACATTTCCAGAAATTTATTTTTTTTCAGTTGCTCTTCACTCATAATTTTCCTGTTGGTTTTTTATTAGAAAACGCTGCCTCAAAGTAGCTACAGCAGAGCCCCCAACGGTCACCCGGTCCGGCCCATTCGGACCTAAAGGCGATTAGCCCTTTTGCCCTGCCGGGCGTTAAGAAGCGCAGGCTGTTTGAGGACAAACCTGCCCGCAGTTCCTGCGCTTTAGACCGGCAGGGCAAAAGGGCCGCCGACGGTCCGGGGCCGAATCGGGTGACCGTTGGGGGCGGCATAATGCCATTTTCATTATTCGTTATGTGGGCAGGCCGTGTCCAAAATTCGATCTGCCCTTGGCAGTTTTATGAAAACCGTATTCTGGGATTTAAAAACGTATACAGCACATCCGCCACCAGCTGTGTACCCACGGCAATAAGCACCATGATCATGGTACCAGCCTCAATGGCATTGACATCCTTGTAAAGGGCCGAATCCAGAAGATACTGCCCCAGTCCGGGATAGCCGAACACCACTTCCACAATAACAATTCCACCCATGAGCCAGTTGACATGGAGCATGATAACGGTGATGGGGGCGATGAGGGCATTTCGAACGGCATGTTTCCACACCACCGTAAAATAGGGAAGTCCTTTAAGAAAGGCCGTCCGGATATAAGCTGACTGCATCACATCTGCCATGCTGGCACGGGTGATACGAAGGACATACCCAAGTTCAATCAGGGTAAGGGTAAGCACCGGCAGTACCAGCATGTCCGGCCGTTGCCAGGGAGCCTTTTCACCAAACACCGTGGCACCTGGTACCAGATCCAGCCAGTGGGAAAGAATCAAAATCAGAAAAATACCGGTGGCAAACTCAGGTATGACGGAGAAAAACATGCCAAATATAGAAAGAAAACGGTCTTTAAAAGATCCCACCTGAAGCCCTGCAATAATTCCCAGAAACAAAGCCAGAGGCATGACAATAATAAAGGCGATTCCCGCCAGTACCAGAGAATTTCGAAGCCGAACAAAAAGACTTTTATTCACCGGTCGTCCGGTCCGAATGGAAACCCCGGGGTCTCCCCGGACAAATCCTTTTTTCAAAGGGATATACTTTGAAGGACCGCCTGTGGTTTTCTGCCACCCCGAACCAGCGGTAAAGGTCCACACCTCTTTACCACCGCCTTTTTCCCATAAAACCGCGTGATTGGCCCTATCCAGGCCCCAGAAAAAATGACTACCGTCCTTATCCGTCTTCCAGCGCCGGTTATCCTTTTTTCGGGTGATGGTGCCATCTTTTGCCCGGACATCGGCCATAAGATCATCGCCGTCAAGGGTCCAGCGCACCAGTGTACCGTCAGTTTCTTTGGCCCACCACTCTTCAAAACCGGTTTCCGTGGTGATACGGACAAGCGGCATCTTCACCTTTCTTGCCGCATGCCAGTCACTGCCGGTAAGCCAGTACAGGTAACGGGTGGTCATGGGTTTATCAAACCCCATCTGGGCCAGAAAAGACGCCTCCTGTTCCGGTGTTATAAAGGCTCCCAATATATTTTTAGCGATATTACCCGGTGAAGATTCCACGATGACAAAAACCGCAACGGAAACAACGAACATGGTCAACAAAAGAAGAAAAAAACGCCTTACAATAAATTTGGCCATAGGATTCTCTGTTTAAAGGTTATCAGTTATGATGGGCGAAAATCAGGCAACCATCCGGCATGGAATCAAACAGGTACAGAGGGACAAATGCCAAATAAAGGGCTTGATTACAACTTCAGCCACCTTGGGGTAGAATCAGGCTTACGCGCGTGGCGCTGGAGAACCGCATCGGTGAAAACAACTTGCACATCGCATTTAAGGCCTTAAAATATGCCCGACAAAAAAGTAATTAGAAGTTAAACAAACTTTATTGGAAAAAGCAAGGTCTCGCCTGATATTTTTTTAAAAAGTTTTAATATATCAATTTAACAAATAAAAATATCTTACCATATAATTTCCGGGCCTAATCATATCATCGGCCCACCGCTTATAATGGCTGGCCGATGGTATGATCAACCCCGAAATTTTCATAAGGAGAATCAAAACGTGGGAATGGAAATAGAACGGAAATATCTGATCAAGGAGGTTTCAGGGCAGATACCCTGGGAAAAAAAGGGAGTACATTCAAGCCTTTTACAACAGGGATATCTTCACAACAGTGAAAACGCTGTCGTAAGGGTCCGGAGGGCTGATGACAGGGGTTTTCTGACCATAAAGGGGAAAACAGAAAATGCCTGTCGGAAGGAATTTGAATACGAAATTCCATTAACGGAGGCCATTGAAATGTTTGCATTATGCCAGGGTGCCACCATCAGCAAGAGACGTTATTATTTGCATCACATGGGATTCACCTGGGAAATTGACGTATTTTCCGGTGCCAATGACGGTCTGGTGGTGGCGGAAATAGAACTGGAGGCTCCGGATCAAACGTTTCCGGAACCATCCTGGCTGGGCAAAGACGTCACCCATGATCCCAGATATTATAATTCAAACCTGGTCCTTCGCCCTTTTTGCCAGTGGTAATTTCAACTGGGTCTGGTTCAGGCAGAACTCTCCCCGGTGGGTTGTACACCCTGGGGGATTAAGAAACAGCCGGATTCACCGCACGGGCGCATTTACCCCAAAAGGGCATGCACCCGTTGAAAAATATCGTCTCGAATGGCAGCGACATCTTCAAGGGATTTTCCCGCCGGATCAGGCAGGTTCCAGTCCACCACCTTACACCCGGGAATAAAGGGACAGGCTTCGCCGCACCCCATAGTAACAATCATATCAACATTGCCATTCCGGGCCAGGGCATCCTTCAGGGAGCGGGGAACATTAAAGGCAATGTCAATGCCTTTTTCCGCCATGGCTGCCACCGCCATGGGATTGATCCTCTCTGCCGGGGTACTACCGGCACTGATGACATCATATCTATCTCCTGCCAACTGCCTTGCAAACCCGGCGGCCATCTGACTTCGCCCCGCATTTTCACGGCAGGCAAAAACAATGCGTTTCCGATGTGCAAGCGGATCCAGAACCTGGTCAGCCAGATGTACCATGTCATCTGCCACACCGGGAAAATCGGCAATTTCACCCCGATGATCCACCCCGGGATAACAGCATTCCCCTGCATATGTGCAATCCATTGCATCGAAAAAATAACGGGTGGTGAGGCGAATACCATCAAAGAGATTTTTGCCATGGGTGGCACCCACAGACAGCAAAAGTCCCCTTCGATGATCCCCCCCCGGATCTTTCAGGCCCAGACGATATTTCCGGGACCAGAGGGTCTGAATTCGATCTATGACAGCTTTCATGCGGGCCGGTACCCCATAGAAATAAACCGGTGATGCCAGCACAATCACATCGGCACGCCGAATCAGGGGAAAAAGATCCCGGGCCAGGGTATCCTTAATGGAACAAACCCCCTTTTTTTCACAATATCCACACCCGATACAGGGTTCGTAAACATCAATGGCCGGTCTCACCGTGTGGGTTTCAAATCCTCTTTTCTGGGCCTGATCCATAAAAAGGGATAGAAGATATTCATTATTCCCCCCGGATCTGGGGCTTGCGTTCAAACCTAAAACAAGCATGCCTTTTCTCCTGATTTTTCAGTGGATATAACCATCGGGCCTGGTCATAAAATAGGCCATTCTGGGGTGGGATCAACCTGTGTTTCTGCGACGTTGCCACAAAACCGCACCATACCATCACTCATCTGCAAAAGCATAGAAACACAGGCCTGACGGCATCGTCAAAAAAATGAATCTGCACGCATCAGATCTTCACATATTCGTTATTTAATGCCCAGCAATTCAACCTCAAAGAGCAGTGTAGAACCAGGAGCAATGGCATTTCCCGCACCCCGATCTCCATATGCCAGCTCAGAGGGAATAAAAAGTTCCCACTTGGACCCCACCTTCATAAGTTGCAGGGCTTCGGTCCAGCCTTTAATAACCCCACCTACCTGAAAAGAAGCTGGCTTGCCCCTTTTATAGGAAGAATCAAATTCCTTGCCGTCAATGGTAGTTCCCCTGTAATGACATTCCACGGTGTCAGAGGCCTGGGGAAGTGCCCCGTCACCAGAGGTAATCACCCGGTATTGAAGACCGCTTTCCAGGGTTATAATACCTTCTTTTTCCTTATTTGCCTTTAAAAAGGCTTCACCCTTTGTCTTATTGTCCTCGGCGGCAATTTTCATCTTTGCCATCTGTTTTTCCCGCATTTTATTTTGGAAAAGCACCATGGCATCTTTCATTTCCGCTTCGGTCAGACTGGTCTCACCACCGTTCTGACTCTCTTTGAACCCCTGGAAAAAAGAGACCACATTGACATCAAAATCCCGTTTGAGATTCTGGCCGATATTGTAACCCAGGGAATAGCTGATTTTCTCATCTTCCGTTGTTACAGCTGTCTTTGTTTCATCTGCGGCATAGGAGTGCCAGGCAGGGCACAGCACCATAGCAAAGGCACACAGTACAACTATTTTTTTTAAACCGATCACGAGACTCCTCCTGTAAATTAATGTAATCCAACGTTCCGACATGAGCGCCAATGCATGGGTTCAGGCATGTTTTCTTAAGATTTTTATCAAAGAACTCCGTTCTGGCTCTGATAGCCCAGGCCCCGCCCAAAATGGCTGAACTAAAAACAGGGAGCAAAGGATAATTTCTAAAAGAATCAACGTTGTACCACCTGAACCCAGGGCAAATCCGCCAATTCCAAAAGTTGTGACTCCAGTGCATGTGGTATCAGAAACGGGGGTGAATGGCAATGAAGTTCTCCCACTAAGTGGCAATTCTGATTACGACCCAACAATATGAAATCCCATGCTGATCAGTGTATTTCAGACCATGGATGGCAGCGTCTCTCAGGCCAATCCAGGTATCTTTTTCAACACATAGGCCAACCAGCATTCACCTGTTTTCAGAAGGGAGGTATTTTTTAATGAATGTACGATGTCAAAGGGCATTCGATTAAATATGGATTTCAGCTCAGCCTCCTGCCACAGATAGAAGCAACGACCCGTTTTATCTCCACGGATGCCCTGCCCCCGTTTAAGGGAAAGAAATAAAATTCCCCCTGGTTTAACACCGGCGGAGATGTGAACCAAAAGGGGGGCAAGATCTTCCCGGGGCACATGCACAAGAGCCCCGGTCAGAAGAATAGCGTCCACCGCCACCCGGGAAAAATCAAAGGTGGTAAAATCCCCCACAATTACCCGGCAGCCAGCGTGTTGCCCGGCCATGCGGGCAAGCCCCCGGGAGCGCTCCAGCCCAACGGGATTAAATCCCCGTTGTTTAAGCCATAAGAGGTCTCTGCCTCCCCCGCATCCCACATCCCACACCTCGGCCCCCGGGACAAGATGTGCCACCACAGGATCAAGAAAAGGAGACGGATCCACATGAACGGTCCCCTTAAAATAGGCCTCATATTCCCTGTGATAATAATCCATAAATAAGGGTCACCCCCAGACACACCAAATAACAAAATAAATTTGGGGACACCGTGCAGAACCTGGATTCCCACCAACCCAATACCCAATACCCAATACCCAGTACCCATCAAGCATCAACCACTTTTTAATCCAAAAAGCGCAGCCAAAGTCAGGCCCACATTATCAAAACAATTCTCCCAGGGCATCCATGCGGATCTTCTCCACAACGGCATTGCCGATCCCCTGTAAAAAGACAAAGCTGATGGCATCATTTTCTTTTTTCTTGTCCCGGCCCATGGCGTTCAGCAGTTCTTTTGCACCGGCATCAAAGGATATGGGCAGCTGCAGACGGGTCAGGACCCGGGAGATCCGTTCACATTCCTCATGTGTCAACATGCCTTTTTTTCTGGAAAATTCAGCGGCGGCCACCATGCCAACACTCACGGCCCGGCCATGGCCCATGCCGGTGAGCTTTTCCAGGGCATGGGCAAGGGTATGTCCAAAATTGAGTTTTTTTCGTTCCCCTGCCTCCCTTTCATCCCGCTGAACCACCCCGGCTTTGAGTTTAACGGAATCAAGCACCAGGCGATGGATCACCGTTTCATCCAGAGCCAGGGCCTTTTCACAATTGTCTTCAATATAGGAAAGCATACCGGCATCGGCAATGAGGGCATGTTTGACAATCTCTCCGAATCCGTTGAAAATCTCATCGGGGGACAAGGTTTGCAAAAGCGTAATATCACACAGTACAAATTCAGGCTGGCAGAATACCCCGATCATGTTTTTATAAGCATCAAAATTTACACCGTTTTTACCCCCCACACTGGCATCTACCTGGGAAAGAAGGGTGGTGGAGACAAATCCGAACTTAAGCCCCCGCATGTAAGTGGAGGCGGCAAAACCCGTGACATCACACACAATCCCCCCACCAATACCCAGAATAAAGGTGGAACGGTCCGCCCCAAGAGAAATAAGCTTCCGGTAAATGCCCTCCACGGTGGCAAGGGTTTTATGGCCTTCACCGGTGTTGATGGTGATCACAGGTGCCGGGGGAAATGCCTGGCCCCAGGCAGCTTTTACGTTGTGATCGGTGATGATAATCACCTTGCCCGGGGGCAGGTACCGGCTGACGTTCTTGAGATACTCCCCCACATGTATACGTGAAACACCGCCAGCCCCTTGAACTTCTACAGTTTTCAAGAGAAATCTCCCGTAATGGCATGGATGGCATTGATCCGGGCCATGAGTTTTTCAAATTGATCAGGATACAGCGACTGGGCACCATCGCTCAGGGCCTCCTGGGGATTATTGTGTACCTCTATCATAAGCCCATGGGCTCCCATGGCCGTCGCCGCACAGGCCAGGGGTCCCACCTGATCCCGGACACCCGCCGCATGGCTGGGGTCCACGATGATGGGCAGATGGCTTTCCTTCTGCACCGCCGTCACTACGGACAGATCCAGGGTATTTCGGCTGTGACGCACAAAGGTTCTAACCCCCCGTTCACACAAAATCACCTGTTCATTGCCCTCTTCCATTATATACTCCGCCGCCATCAGCCATTCCTGGAGCATGGCAGACATACCTCTTTTTAAAATCACCGGTCGATGGGACTTACCCGCTCGTTTAAGCAGACTGAAATTCTGCATGTTCCGAGTACCGATCTGCACCACATCGGCATAGGCTTCCACCGCATCAAAATTATCCACATCCATGACTTCGGTAACCACGGGCAGGCCGGTCTCTTCCCTAACCCTGGCCAGGATTTTAAGACCCGCCTCTCCAAGGCCCTGGAAGGAGTAAGGAGACGTTCTGGGTTTAAAGGCTCCTCCACGAAACATGAGGGCACCGGCTTTTTTTACGGCAGCGGCAATGGTCAACGACTGTATCTCACTTTCAATGGCACATGGTCCGGCAATAACGGGCATGGAACCATCCCCGAACACGGCACTGCCCACCTTGATCACTGTATTGTCCTGCTTTAACTCCCGACTCACCAGCTTATATGGTTTCGTCACGGGGATGACCTCCTTAACACCGTCAAGGCCCAGGAAATGAGCAGCATCCACAGACCCTTTATTGTGTAGAATACCAATGGATACGCGGTCTCCTCCTGGAATGGGGCGGGCCGTGTAGTCGCGTTTTTCCGCTGCAGCAACCACACCATTGACGTCAATGTCTGTTGCACCTTTTTTCATTACGATCAACATGGTTTTTTCCTCCATCAAATATTTTTATCACCAAAGTTTTTTTCCAGCAACAAAAAAGGCTGCAGATCAATTCATCTGCAGCCCCAGCTAAAAAGGCTGCAGGTGGTTACCCACAGCCTTTGTTTAAATTCCTTTTTTTAAACCATCAGAATGAAACAAATCCGGGGTTACCTGGGATAAACCAGCTGCACCACCAGAAACACACCCATAGATACACCACGCCCTGTGAAAGCGGGGATATGTTTTTTTCATGATATTTTATGTGTGTGAAAGGTTTCATGCCCCACTTTGTATCTCCACATAGATACAAGTGTCAAGAAAAAAATAATTGAGTTCCGCCCCCCGAATGCATTATGATCAATTTAACTGCCATGTCCTGATGGACACAACGACGAATGAAAATGCCATGATGCCACCCCCAACGTTCACCCGGTCCGGCCCCGGACCGTCGGCGGCCCTTTTGCTCTGAATAGGCCGGACCGGGTGAACGTTGGGGACTCTGCTGTCGGCATTTTCATATACAAGGAACAACCCCGGGAGGTGCACCATGACATTATGGGAAAAGGTAAAGGGCGAATTCATTGACATTATCCAATGGACCGATGACACCCCGGATACATTGGTGTACCGATTTCCACGGTATGAAAATGAAATCAAATATAATGCCCAGCTGGTGGTGAGACAGTCCCAGGCCGCCGTGTTTGTAAATCAGGGAAAAGTGGCGGATGTATTTTCATCGGGGCAATATCAACTCAATACCCGAAACCTGCCCATACTCTCCACCCTCATGGGATGGAAGTATGGGTTCCACAGCCCGTTCAAGGCAGAGGTTTACTTTGTCAGTCTCCAAAATTTTACAAATCTCAAGTGGGGTACCAAAAATCCCGTCATTGTGAGAGACCCCGAATTCGGGCCGGTGCGTTTAAGGGCCTTTGGTACCTATGTGGTAAAAATAACGGACCCTGGACGGTTTATCCATGAAATCACCGGTACCCGGGGACAATTTTCCCTGGATGGTATTGTAGAACAGCTAAGAAACCTCATTGTTTCCCGTTTTTCAGATCTTCTGGGTGAAAAAAAAATTCCGGTGCTGGATCTCACAGCCAACTACGATGAATTGTCAAATCACCTTACCCGCACCATTTCCCCGGAATTTGTTGCATACGGCCTGGAGATCACAAAACTCCTTGTGGAAAACATCTCTGTGCCGGTGAGTGTGGAAGAAGCCCTGGACAAAAAAAGCAGCATGGGCATTGTGGGGGACCTGGACGACTATTTTAAATTTCAGTCCGCCAATGCCATGGCAGCAGCAGCGGAAAATCCCGGTGGAGAGGCATCGGCCGGGGTGGGCATGGGCATGGGATTTGCCATGGCCAATCAGATGGGAAATGCCATGATGCCCGGACACAAAAAAGAAAATGCCACCCCCACCCCACCGCCCCTGCCGGAAACCCCGCCGGGACGGATGTACTACCTTGCCGTAAAAGGCAAACAGATGGGTCCCCTGGACCAGAAAACCATCATCCATAATATTAAAATTGGAAAAATAAAACCGGGTATGCTCATGTGGCGTCAGGGACTTAAAAAATGGAAGCGGGCCACGGACATCCATGAACTTGCCCCTCTGTTTGCCACCACCCCACCGCCCCTGCCGGAAAGTAAAGGATAGCCCATGGCAAAATGCATCAGCTGTTCCGCCCCCCTTGCCGCCAACACCCTTGTATGCGAGTATTGCGGCACAAAAAATGATACCGATCTTGCAGGAGTTCACACATACACCACCCACGAGCTTGAATCGGGGAGGAACTGTCCCCGATGCCACATTCCCATGAAAACCATTGATCTTAAACTCCAAGGTAAGTTTTATATTGAACGCTGCGATACCTGCATGGGATTATTCTTTGACCCTGGAGAACTGGAGGTACTGCTCAAGGCCTCGGTGAAAAACGTTTTTCACATCAACCGTGCAAAGCTTGATCATATCAATGCCACCATGGCCCGGGCCAATAAGTCCGTACACTATATCAAATGTCCGGTGTGTGAAAAAATAATGAATCGGGTGAACTTTGGTGCCAGAAGCGGGGTCATCGTTGACAGATGCACCAAACACGGTGTATGGCTGGACGGTGGTGAACTTCGCCATCTATTTGAATGGACGAAGGCCGGGGGGAAACTGCTGGATCAGGAGGTCCGGGAAGCCGAGATACGCAGAAAGGAAAAAGAACAGATGGCAGCTGAAAAAGAGACAGGGATCCTCCATACCGGAGGCATTCGTATGTATGACACGAGACACGGCCAGGTAGACACAGATCTTTTCGGCATCATCCAGGGGGTGGTGCAATGGTTCATGAAATAATAACCGGCTACCGTGCCCGCATGGGCAACCTGGCAGGGCCCCTGCTCATGCTGGCCGCTGCGGTTTTGTTCACCCTGCTCAACTTCATGATCAAACTTCTGGACCCGGCATACACCGTGTGGCACATTGTATTTTATCGCTGCTGCGGCGGAATGGCACTTCTGGTGCTGATTGGACGCAAAGGCAAAAATCCCTTTAAAGGCCATAATATCCCCCTGTTGATGGCCCGGGGACTCATTGGTGGCACGGCCTTCTGCTGTCTGGTAATCGCCATCCGAATACTGCCCTTGTCCACGGCGTCGGTTATTTTTTATTCATATCCGGCCTTTGCCGCCCTGTTTGCCTTTATCCTCTACCGGGAAACCCTTGGCATGGGCGAAGTGATGTGTATCCTTGCGGTGATTACCGGGGTGGCGGTGCTCTTTGATTTCCATCTGGCAGGGGGACTTTTCGGGCAAAGCATGGCAGTGGTGGCCGCGGCCTTTGCCGGCATGACCGTTACCCTTATTCGATCCCTTCGTCTTCACAATGGCCCCGTGGTGATTTACCTTTATTTCTGTGCCATGGGCACCTTGATCTCACTTCCCATGTTTATCCATGATCCCATTTTCCCAATGAATTCAAGGGATTTTTTCATTATTGCAGGCATGATCCTCACCTCGGTGTCAGCCCAGATCCTCATGAACCAGGGATTTTTCTACTGCAAAGGCTGGGAAGGCGGCGTTTTCATGTCCAGTGAGGTTATTTTCACGGCCATGGCAGGCATTGTCTTTTTAAGTGATCCGGTACCCTGGCGTTTCTGGGCTGGAGGAGGCATGATCATGGGAAGCGTGGTGATGCTTAGCAGGCTTAAAAGCGGTACAGGCACTGTTTCTGCCCCCACAGATCAGGCCCATGTCAAACCGGAATAACGGTCATGTCCTGTCGGACACAACGAAGCATGAAACGCGATAACAGAGGCGACCGGGGCAGGTATTGCCCGGAGCGGATTAAATGGCAGCTTTTAGCATGGACGCTGAAAAAGCTGCCATTTCCTCGGAGCAGCCCATGGACGGGCTGCGAGGCTCGAAGAGATGCACATGCATACATGAGCGAAGGGTAATACCTGCCCCGGTCGCCGGAATGGTACGAGTTGCATATAAAAACCCCCAGGGCCAGATCACAACACCGGCACAGCTCTTGGCTGCGCAATTTTGAGGAGGCGGCAGTCAACGGGGTCAGGCTCGTGTTATTGGAGTTATGGACCACAGCCTGTACAAACGCTAAAACCAACTATAATACCAATAGCTCAAGCCTGACCCCATAGACAAAATTGTCCCCATAGACAGAATCACAGATGCAGGAAAACTTTTTTCATCCAGGCAGCCGTGGTATCAAGCATCCTGTTGGCAAAGGCCCATTCATTATCAAACCAGGCCAGCACCTTCACAAGGTTTTCACCACTGACCCGGGTCTGGTTGCCATCCACAACACAGGACCGGGCATCATGGTTAAAGTCACAGGAGGCAAGGGGTTCTTCAGTGTATCCAAGGATTCCGGAAAGCCTTCCATGGGTTGCCCCCCTTAAAATATCGTTCACCTCCTGTACACGGGTTTTTTGACCAAGTACCATGGTAATATCCAGGGCGGACACGTTAATGGTGGGCACCCGCATGGACACTGCCTGGAACCGGCCGCACAGTTCAGGAAGAATCCGATCTATTCCCCTGGCAAGCTCTGTATCCACAGGAATAATGGACTGCCCGGCACAGCGGGTACGCCGCAGATCATGGTGATGATAGGCGTCGATCACCGGTTGGTCATTCATGGTGGAATGGATGGTGGTGATAATGCCCGATTCAATCCCCAGGGCATCATTTAACACCTTTAAAACCGGAATGCTGCAGTTGGTGGTACAGGATGCATTGGAGATCACTGTGTACTCTTTTTTCAGGCTCTCTTCATTGACTCCGTAAACAATGGTGGCGTCCACATCCTCCTCTGCCGGATGGGAAAAAATCACCCGCCCAGCACCACTTTGCAAATGCCCTTCGGCTATTTTCCTTTCTTTGAAAGCCCCGGTACACTCCATGACTACATCCACCCCCAGGGCCCTCCAGGGAAGTCGTTTCAAATCTCGTTCATGGGTCAGTCGAATGTAATTGTTATTCACAAAAAAATCATTGCCGCACAGTTCTACATCTCCGGAAAATCGACCATGGGTGGTGTCGTATTTTGTGAGGTGGGCAATGGTTTTTGCCTCGGCCAGCTCATTTATAGCCACCACCTCAAGATTTCTGTAATGATGGGACTCATAAAGGGCCCGAAGCACTGATCTGCCAATTCTGCCATATCCGTTTATTGCAATTTTATAAGCCATATTTCCGTATCAACTTTCTGCCGGGTCCGGGGAGTCATTCTCATGGATGTCACAGCGGCCAGACGATTTCTATCATTTCCTGCGGCATGCCAATGAAATCCACACCACACATCTCAAAACAATGGGAATGGCCCCCGGGCACATAATCTTGGGCGCAAGGGACTCCCGGTCCTGCATGCAGGCATTTATCACAAAACAGTGCCATTGTCATCCACGGAAACGGCCGGTTACGCCCATGTCAGAAAATGCCCCTGTTTATGTCCGAAGAAACCACCACATGGCCTGAACCCAGAAATATCGCCAGAACATCCATGGCTTTTTTAAAATCAATGTTCTCACCACAGCTGAAAATATCCACAGCTGCATAATCATGTTCAGGCCAGGCATGAACCGTGAAGTGAGACTCGGCGATGATCACCACACCACTGATTCCCTGGGGTTCAAAGGCATGGAAGGATGCACTGATAACCGTGGCACCACTTGTTCTGGCAGCAGAGACAAAGGCTGCCTCCAGGGAGGCACAGTCGCTTAAGGCCTCCCGACGGCACTCATAGTAATCAATGGTCATCTGTCGGCCCAGGGTAATCCCCCGGGCCGGAACCTTTTTTTTAGAGATTATCATACTGTCTGACATATAATTTCATTCTCCCACACAATGTCGTCCATGGTCCCTCCCCCCGATGTCCGGTATAACGGTCATGTCCTGTATAGGGTCGTAAACGCGGAGCCAAATGGTATTATACCGCCGCCCTCCGACGGGCAATGGGCCCAGACCGGAACTGTAGACAGCTCAATTGTCCGATTCCTATTGCCCATCGGGGGGCGGCGGCTCTGCTGAAGTTGCCTTGGAGGCTGCCTTTTCATATAAACTCACATGGTAATAAGCATCTGCCACAACGAATAATGAACAAGTATACTGCCTTTAAAAATTTTTTTTAATTTTTTTTGAACAAATTCTTTTTTCCGGTGTCAATGATATCAGAAAAACAAAAAAATAGTATTTTTGTTAAAAACCATTTACGCTAGCCAGATGATGAGAGTTCATGATTTTAACAATACCCGGAAAAGGGTCAAATGACCTTATTAAAAACCGGAAGCTAAAAATCAGACTTGCTGACAACATCCCATCATCAGGTACAAGGAGAGATACCATGAAAAAAACATTGAGCATATTCCTGGCAGCAGCACTGTTAATCAGTTTTTCCTTTTCCCATGCGGAGGCAGGTCCCGGAAAGAATCATGTACTTGAAACCGTCATTATCGGCACCGGAGTTGCCCTTTTGGGAGCGGCATTGATCCATGATGCAGGAAACCATGGCAGGGACAAGCACTACACCCATAATTACTACGAGGAAAGAACCCCCCCGGTACATAGCCGACGGTTACAAAAACATAACACTCACTTTCAGGACCAGCAATACCACGGTAAATCATCCCCTGATGGAAGAAAAAACATCTTTAACGTCCAAAAAGCCCGGGGTCGATGGATCATTAAAAAAATATGGGTTTCCCCCAGGTACGAAAAACGATGGATACCCGGACATTTAAACAAACATAACCGATGGATAAGAGGACATCACGCACAGGTAATGGTGAACAATGGATACTGGGAAAAAAAGCGGGTATGGGCCCGGGTTGACCGATGAACCAAACCCCATAAACTATTACAGACAAACCATATTGTGACCAAACCGGGAAAATGGGAATACACCCCGTACAACAGACATCCAGATGAGATACCCTGAACCGGATAAATACAGCAAACTGAATCCATGACGGCAAAGGTGACAAACATAGCAGCCCGGGATGAAAAAGAGTTGATCAAATGGCTTAAACAGGGTCGGGAATCGGCTTTCCGGATACTGGTGAACCAGTATCAGTCCCGACTCATGGCCATTGCCTGGGGAATAACCCTGGACCATGAAGAAAGCCTTGAAATCGTACAGGATGTTTTTTTAAGCGTTCACAAAAATATCACCGGTTTCCGTGGGGAGGCCGGGCTCATGACCTGGATGAGGAAAATAACCGTCAACCATTGCCTCAACTGGAAAAGACGATGGAAAAGACGGTTCAAATGGTACCATCGCCCCTTAACGCCGGAAGAACCCCCGGGGGCATGGAATGTCCATGGTCTCCAGCCTGAAAGCCCCGAATCAGACTATCTGAACCGGGAACAGGAAAAGAACCTCATGGATCTTGTGGCAGCGCTTCCGGAAAAGATAAGAACCGTATTTATTTTAAAAACAGTTGAGGGACTGTCCTATGAGGCAATCTCAAAATTGTTAAACATAAAAACCGGTACCGTCAGTTCCCGGCTGTACCATGCCAGAAAAAGCCTTGCCGTGGCACTGGAAAGGGAAGATTCATGAAAAAATGTAATGCATATCCTCCGGACAACATCAGCCGTTTTATGGATAACAATCTTTCCAAAAAAGAGACGCTAAAACTTAAAAAGCATCTTGCAGCCTGCCCGGAATGCCGACAGTTACTGAACAGATATCAGCGACTTGAACATGGGGTCATCCACATGGTTCATCAACAGGTTCCCCCCATGAAAGCCACCACACTGGAACATGCTCTGCTAAAGAAAATAAGATCTGAAAACCAGAGAAGAAGATCCCTGACATCCCCGTTTAAACGTTTCATGGACTTTATCCAGGGGAAAAAATTTTACTTGCAGATGGCCTCTTTTGCTGCAATACTTCTTCTAAGTACAATGTTTCTGAGGGATCAGGAAAAGGTTATCCGAGCACCCAGTGCCATTGTAAACTCCATTGATGGCAATGTGGCATCTGTAATGATTCTGGAAACCCGGGAGCAACGTCACACCATCATCTGGTACAAGGAAACCTGAAACATCGGGCGGATATATATTATGAAACAAACTTGGAAAGACCTTTCTGCAATCCTGATATCGCTGATATGCATATGCATTTCACTGCCCAGCACCGCCATCGCAGGGAACCGTGTCACGGCAAATCTTCGCATAATCCATGCCGCCACAGATAGCACGTATATGGACCCGGGACTACGCGACCTTGGCCATGAGCTGCAGTCGGTTTTTAAATACACCGCCTACCGACTTCTCAATAAAAAAAATCTTACCCTTGCCTACAACACCGTGGGTAGCGTAAGTCTTCCAGGCGGCAGACGTCTGGAAATTTCCCCCACGGGTTTTACAAATGGTCGCATAAAGTTCAAAATAAATATCTTCAAACAAAATCGTGCGGTATTTGGCACGGAAATACTGCTCAAAAATGGCAGCAGCATCACCATTGGTGGCCCGGGATATGAAAATGGGTATCTTTTATTTAACATTTCAGGCGCCGCACAATAAACGAAATCTGGCCTTGTCATAAGGAAATAGGGGAGGGGTCAGGCCAGCATCTCCAGAACAACATACCAGAACAGGGGCAAAAACACAGCAGGGATCATACTGCCGATGCGAATTTTGGCATCGGTCACAAAGTTAAACCCGATGGCCATGATTAAAACCCCGCCCACCGCTGACATCTGAGCCACCACATCGGGCTGAAGATAGGGCTTGATAAAAACGGCGGCAAGGGTAATGCTGCCCTGGTATACCAGCACCGGGATGGATGAAAATGCCACCCCGACACCCATGGAAGAGCCCAGTATGATGGAAAAAATACCGTCCAGACTGGCCTTGGCAAAAAGCGTCTGATGGTTCCCGGCAAGGCCACTTTCAAGGGCACCCACAATGCCCATGGACCCCACGCAGAAAAGCAGGGTGGCCGTGACAAACCCTTTATAAAACCCCTCATCATCCCCGGCAAAACGTTTTTCAAGCAACTTACCAAAAGTAATAAGCCGTTCTTCAATTTTAAGGATTTCACCCAGCAAACTTCCCAGGGCCAGGCTCAAAATAATGATGAGCAGCGCATCGGACTTCATGGCTCCCCGGATACCAATGACAAGTACCGCCAGACTGATGGCATGCACCACGGTCTTATTATATCTCTCGGGAATCCCTCCCCGGCACAAAAGCCCCACAAGCCCCCCTGCAATAATGGCTGCGGCATTTACTATATTTCCAAGCATCAGCGATAATCCTTGTAGTTAACTTCATATCTGGATGCCTTATAGGAAAATTTACGCACGGTGGTACCCAAAAGTTCTGCGGCTTTTTTTATATTTCCCCGGGTATTTTTCAAGGAATCAATGATCATCTCTTTTTCCAGATTATGAACAGCTGCCTCCAGGGTCATGGGAACCAGCGTACTGGACTCCTTACCCGTCTGAAGGCTGGGAGGAAGATGATAACTGTGTATGGCCCCTTCATTACATAAAAGGACTGCCCGTTCAATGCAGTTTTCAAGCTCCCGGACATTGCCGGGCCAGTGGTACTGCATCATCATATCAATGGCAGGGGTGGAAAAACGTTTGATCTTTTTAAAATGTTCCCGGGCATATTTTTCCAGAAAGAAATCGGCCAGCAGAATAATATCGGTGCGGCGCATGCGAAGGCTTGGCAGATAAATGGGAAACACATTGAGCCGGAAATAAAGGTCATCTCTAAAGGTATTGTCCTCCACCATTTCTTCCAGATTGCTGTTGGTGGCGGCAATGATCCGCACATCGGTTTTGATGGTCTTATATCCCCCCACCCTTTCAAATTCACGTTCCTGGAGCACCCGGAGCAGCTTTACCTGAACACCGGGCTGCATGGTACCGATCTCATCAAGGAAGATGGTACCCTTGTTGGCCATCTCAAATTTTCCCTTTTTCTGGGTGGCCGCCCCGGTGAAGGCACCTTTTTCATGGCCAAACAGCTCACTTTCTATAAGATTCTCCGGCAGAGCCGCACAGTTGATCTTTACAAAGGGGTGACTGTTTCGAAGGCTGTTGTAATGGATGGAATTGGCAATGAGTTCCTTGCCGGTGCCACTCTCCCCTCGAATGAGAACCGTGGCATTGCTCCGGGAAACCTGGGAAATCATCTGAAACACTTCTCGCATTTTGTTGCTGTTGCCGATGATGTTGGAAAAGCTGTATTTATTTTCAAGCTCACTCTTCAGGCGCAGATTTTCTTCTTTTAAGAACTCCTTTTCCATGTGAAGGGCTTCAAGATTAATCACATGACGGGCAATCATGGTGGCCACCACGGAGAGGATCTTTTCTCCCTTTTGCAGGGCATCTTCTTCTTCCAGGGAGCTGTCGGCACTGAGCGCTCCCACCACCTTGTTTTCCCTTTTCACCGGCACACAGATAAAAGAATAATCCCGGGCAGAATCTACTTTCTTCCGGGAATCGGTGCGATCAAGAAACAGGGGTTCCTGGCTTATCCGGGGAACCACCATGGCCCTGCCCGTCTGAATCACCCGGCCGGTGATCCCCTCCCCCATTTTATATCTCACATTTTTCTTAGCCTTTTCTGGAATACCATGGGCCACTTCAATGTGGATTTCCCTTGTTACAGGATCAAGCAGCGTAATGGCCCCTCGAATCAAATTCAGCGATTCTGCCAGGATACTCAATACCCGGTAAAGGGCTCTTTTCATATCCGCGTGCTCGTTCAAGGCCTCGTGGATTTCATAGAGCAATGAAATTTCTTCAAAGGATTTATTTCTATTTTTCATATCTGCCACATTGCGGTCCTGTCAAAGTGATCAAATTAAAACAGGTCATGATCGCCTGCCTCCATTTCCCGCCAGTCATAAATCTTGATTTATATCATTTTAAATGAGATACTGTCCATGTAGAAATTAATTTAATTTATATTAAAAAACGGTTAACAGGCCAGACGGGAACCTGTCATGGGAATAAAAACGGAAAAAACGTCTATCCAGGAAAAAAACTATCATGACGTGATGAATGTATTGCTTGAAATAGCTGAAGCCGTGAACCGAACACAAAATCTCAACGAGCTATACCATGCCATCCACAAATCCCTTGGCAAAATTCTAAATGTGAACAATTTCTTTATTGCCATCCACCATCCGGAAAAGGATGCCATTTCCTTTCCATATTACGTGGATAAGTATGATAAGGATATCCATGAAATTGAAGAATTCAGCAAGACAGCATCCCTCACTGGAAAGGTTATTCATGCCGGAATGCCACTGCTGTTTAAAAAAGAAGATATTCTTAAACATGCCAGTTCCGTCTATAAAGATGCCATTGGCACCCTGAGCCACACCTGGCTGGGAGCCCCCCTGAAAATCGGTACCCGGGTAACCGGGGCCGTGGCCGTACAGAGCTACACCCCGGACATATCATACAGCGAAAAGGATCTGAGCATTCTGGACCTGGTCGCCCGGCACATCGCCCTTGCCCTGGAACGAAGAGAATTCAGCGATGCGCTACAGGAACAGGGACAGATTCTGGAAAAAATTCTTGAAACCTCCCCGGTGGGCATCGCCCTCGTGGAGAACAGATCCTTTAAATGGGTTAACCAGGAAATGGTAAGATTATTCGGTTACCAGGGAAAAGATGACTTCAAAAACCAGAGCGTGGAAATGATTTATCCCAGCAAAGAGGCCTTTCTGAAGGCGGGAAAATCCATATACAACCACTTTCCCCGCACAAATAAGCTGGAATTGGATATGTTACTCATGCGCAAGGATAAATCCACATTTCAGGGACATCTCAAGGTGAGCAGTTCCGACCCAGATAACCCCATGCTATGCCTCATTGCTACGTTTTCTGACATTACCGAACGAAATCGGGCGGAACAGGAAAGGGGAGAAAAAGAACGTCTCCAGGGCGTTCTGGAAATGGCCGGTGCCGTATGCCATGAGCTGAACCAGCCACTGCAGACCCTGCTGGGACATTCAGAACTGATCATCATGGACCAGGACCCCGACAGCCAGGTTGTAAAAGATATGCACACCATCCAGGCCAACATTTCAAGAATCAGCCAGATCACTCGGAGACTGGCAGGCATCACAAAATATAAAACTATGGAATATCCCGGAAACCTTAAAATTGTGGATATCTGGGAATCCAGCAAGACAAAATAGTCACCCCCGGCCACCACTCCACATGAGCCTTGCCTTGAGCACATTAAAATAATTGTCCCGGCTTAACGAAATCATCCGCACCGGATGGGTTCCCTTTTTAACCACAATACGATCCCTGGAATCAATGGCCATGCCCTCCTGACCGTCAAAGGTCAGCACAATGTCAGAGGGGTCATCCTCCAGATGCATTTCTACCTGGGCGGTATCTGGAACAATCAAGGGCCGATTGGTCAGGGTAAACGGGCAGATGGGCGTCAGGATAATACCCGGCACCACCGGATGAATAACAGGACCTCCTGCAGCCAGAGAATAGGCCGTAGAACCGGTGGGCGTGGCCAGAATAAGGCCATCGGCCTTAAATGTGGTCAAATAACTGGAATCAATGTACACCGCACACCTGGCAAGACGGGATAAGGCGCCTTTGTTGAGCACCACATCATTTAAAACCCCCACCGATGCAATCTTTTGACCTTCCCGGATAACGGACACATGAAGACGCATGCGCTCTTCTATGACAAATCTCCCCGCAAGCACCTGCTTCATGGCCTTATACAGATGAGATTCCAGTGTTTCCGCCAGAAACCCCACCTCTCCAAACTTGATTCCCATGAGGGGGATATTGAGATTCCCCACCAGGCGTGCTGCGCTTAAAAATGTACCGTCCCCTCCCAGTACAACAATACAGAAAGGGGGATTCCGGGACAATGAAACACCGGGATCATCGGCAAAAAGAACCTGCAGTCCCCTGTCTGTAAGCCATCCTTCCAGCTCTGCGGCTTTTTCCCTTGCCCGCTCATCCCTTTTAACAAAAAGTCCGATACATTTATTTTTCATGAAGACCCACTCTATTCCACCTGCCCGTGTTTATAATGACGGGGATGGACCCCAGTTCAGCCCATTTAATAATTAATATCAAGTGGACAAAGCTGGAATCAATTCCTGATTTTATTCTGCAGTCAAACCCCTGGGAGGCTGGCCACACTGTGATACTGCTTTCTGGCTATTTACTTGCATCCGTCACACAGATGCAAGTTTTTTTTTATTTGTACCCCCCGCACACCCACTGCGTCAGTGGTTCTAATACCCTGATTTGTCGCGTTTTTCCTTGACGCAACCCAGTTGAATCAGTATAAATCAAAGGTTAATTTATTTTTTAAAGACTTCCTTAATTATCAACACAATCAAGTCAAGGAGAATCCATGAAAAAATTCAGCAAAGTACTGGCGGTTCTGGCAGTGTCTCTTTTTGCTCTCACCGGGGCGGCATCGGCCGGAGACACTATAAAATTAGGCGTAGCCGGTGCCCATAGTGGGGATCTGGCATCCTATGGGCTGCCATCTGTAAAAGCTGCAGAACTGGTGGTTAAAAAAATCAACGCAAAGGGCGGTATCCTTGGGAAACAGGTTGAATTACTGGTGGAAGATGATGTTTGTAAACCTGAAGTTGCAGGTAACACGGCCACCAAACTGGTTTCAGACGGTGCCCAAGTGGTAATGGGTCATATCTGCAGTGGTGCCACCAAATCAGCCCTTGGCATTTACAAGGATTCCGGAATTGTCACCATGTCTCCGTCTGCCACAAGCCCCGACCTTACCCTGAACGGTGAGTACCCCAATTTTTTTAGAACCATCGCCCATGATGCAACCCAGGCCCAGCTTCAGACTAAATTTGCCATGGACGTTCTCAAGGTAAAAACAGTTGCCATTCTCCATGACAAGGGAGACTATGGAAAAGGACAGGCAGAACTTGCCCAGCAATATTTCACCAAAGCCGGTGCCGAAGTGGTGTTATTTGAAGGCGTCACCCCCGGGGCCGTGGATTACTCCGCCATCGTCACCAAAGTTAGAAGTAAAAAACCGGATCTAGTCATCTGGGGCGGTTATCACCCCGAAGCCTCCAAGATCGTGACACTCATGCGAAAGAAAAGAATGAAAACCTTTTTCATGGGCGGAGATGGGGTAAAAGATGACACCTTCATCAAGGTTGCCGGCAAGTACTGTGAAGGTGTTTATGCCACAGGTCCCATGGATATTTCCAAAAACCCCATGGCCATTGCCGCCAAGAAAGAACATCAGGATGCATATGGATCTGATCCCGGTGCTTTCTTTGACAATGCCTATGCTGCAACACTGGCCCTCTTGAATGCCATTGAAAAGGCTGGTTCCACCGATTATGATGCCATCGTCAAGGCCCTTCACACGGAATATGTGGAAACCCCCCTTGGTAAAATCAAATTTGATGACAACGGTGATGCCACCGGTATTGGTTTTTCCGTGTATCAAGTTAAAGACGGAACATTTGTGGAACACAAATAATCTGATCATGCAGGAAAAACCATTGGTATTTCCTGCCATATGGCACCAAAAAGCCTTTATTTAAAGGGTGCCATAACTTGAATCATTCAGGGGGACGGATGCATGTCCGCCCCCCTCTTCTCTTGTTTACTGTCCCATTTTTTCCCGGACAGGGCAGGCAGAAAGACAGGATTTATATGGACTTTGAATATTTTGCACAACTTTTCCTGGGTGGCCTGACCCGGGGCAGTATTTATGCCCTCATCGCCCTTGGCTACACCATGGTTTACGGCATAATAGAGCTGATCAATTTTGCACATGGAGAGATCTACATGATCGGTGCCTTTACAGGCCTGATCATCGCAAGCGTGTTAACCATGGCAGGATTCCCCACACTGGCTGTGGTGATTCTGGCTGGAATGGCAGCCATCATCTACTCGTGTGCCTATGGATTCACCATGGAAAAAATCGCCTACAAACCCTTGAGAAACGCCCCCAGGCTTTCGGCCCTTATTTCAGCCATCGGCATGTCTCTGTTTCTGCAGAACTATGTCCTTCTGGCACAGACTTCAGATTTTCTTCCCTTTCCCAGCCTGATCCCGGACTTTGAGTTCTGGGAACCCTATGCCCACATTCTGACCTCCCCGGAACTGGTTATTATTATCACCACAGTGGTGGTGATGATACTTTTAACCTTCCTGATCAAGTTTACCAAAATCGGCAAGGCCATGCGGGCCACTTCCCAGGATAAAATGATGGCTGCCCTGCTTGGCATCAATGTGGACAGAGTGATCTCGGTAACCTTCATCGTGGGTTCCGCCACCGCCGCCATCGGCGGCATTCTCATTGCATCCCATATCGGTCAGATCAACTTTTACATGGGATTCATTGCCGGCATCAAAGCCTTTGTGGCTGCGGTACTTGGTGGCATCGGCAGCATTCCCGGTGCCGTACTGGGTGCCCTGGTGCTGGGCTGGACAGAAAGCTTTTTCACCGGTTACATTTCCAGTGATTATGAAGACGTATTTGCCTTTTTGTTCCTTGTGGTGATTCTGATTTTCAGACCCTCGGGGATACTCGGCAGAGCGGAAACCAAAAAGGTATAAAGACCCCGGATTTTGACTATGACAGCAAAAGATGAAATAAAAAAATCGTTCCTGGCCTCCCTGTGGTTCATGTTCCTAACCTTTCCCCTCATGGTGATCAAGGTCAACACCGTCACCGACACCGTGGAATGGCGATGGCACAACATGGTCCTTGTGGGTATTGGGGCCTTTGTGCTTTCCATGCTCTGGCGATATCTCTTGAAACGCCAGGCCGATGGTGAAAAAAAAGAAAAAAAACAGGGGCCGGGCACTATTCAGGCCCTGCTGCAGGATAAAAGAGTCACCCTCCCGGGCATTTTTGTTCTCGGGGCTTTCACCCTGCTTTTCCCCCACATTTTTTCCATGTACCAGACCAACATCATGATATCGGCCCTTATATATGTCATGCTGGGTCTGGGCCTGAACATCGTCATCGGCCTTGCCGGACTTCTGGATCTTGGGTATGTGGCCTTTTTTGCCGTGGGTGCCTATTCCTATGCCCTGTTAAATATGCATTACGGGCTGGTGTTCTGGATTGCCCTGCCCCTGGGGGGCCTTTTAGCAGCCCTGTTTGGTATTCTTCTTGGCTATCCGGTGCTGCGCCTCCGGGGGGATTACCTGGCCATTGTAACCCTGGGCTTTGGTGAAATCATCCGACTGGTACTGGAAAACTGGAATGAGTTCTCCTTTGGACCCAGCGGTATCGCCAATATTCCCAAGCCCGGACTCCCCGGTATGGATCTTTCCCTGGAAGGCTCCACCATTTTTATTTTCTACATCATTGTGGCCCTGGTTATCTTTACCATTTTTGTCATCAACCGCCTGGAAAATTCCAGAATAGGAAGGGCATGGATCGCCCTGAAGGATGATGAAATTGCCTGCCAGGCCATGGGTATCAACAAGGCCAAAACCAAGTTACGGGCCTTTGCCCTTGGTGCCATGTGGGCGGGCATGGGGGGGGTGGTGTTTGCAGCCAAAACTACCTTTATCAACCCGGCAAGCTTTACCATCTGGGAATCGGTGATCATTTTGTGCACCGTGGTTCTGGGGGGTATGGGCTCCATTGCCGGTGTAATGTCCGGCGCACTGCTTCTCATCCTTCTGCCGGAATATCTGAGAGATTTTGGACAATTCCGCATGATCACCTTTGGATCAGTGCTGGTGCTCATGATGGTCTTCCGGCCCGGCGGCATCATTGAAAATGTGAGAAAAACATATAAATTTGAGAAAAATTAACCCTATCCCCCAACAGACTCTTTATGAAACCTATTCTTGAAGTAAAAGATATGACCATGGATTTTGGCGGGCTTCGGGCCATTGACGACCTGAGCCTCTTCATTAACAAAGGTGAAATTGTGGCCCTCATCGGTCCCAATGGTGCCGGGAAAACCACCTTTTTCAACTGTATTACCGGCATATACACCCCAACCTCCGGTGATGTCCTCATTTTTCCCGATGGGAAAAAACAGCGGATCAATGGACTCAAGACCAACATTGTCACCCGGAAAGGACTTGCCAGAACCTTTCAGAATATCCGCTTATTCACCTCCATGACAGTGCTGGAAAATGTCATGATAGGATGCCATGCAGTCACAAAAACCGGAGTTTTGGGGGCCATTTTCCGGGGGAAAGCCACCCGGGCCGAAGAAAATTTCATTGTGGAAAAAAGCTATGAAATTCTTAAAAAAATCGGTCTCGCAAAGTATGTGGATGAGCTGGCCATCAACCTGCCCTATGGAGCCCAGCGCCGCCTGGAAATCGCCCGGGCCATGGCCACCGATCCATTTTTGCTTTTGCTTGATGAACCTGCCGCCGGCATGAATCCCCAGGAAACCAGTGAACTGGATGAACTTATTTTAAAAATCCGGGATGAAGAGGGGGTTTCTATCCTGCTTATTGAACATGACATGAAACTTGTCATGAGCCTGTCCGAACGTATCTACGTGGTGGATTATGGTAAAAAAATCGGCGAAGGGACTCCAGAAGAAATCCGGAACAACCCCGTGGTGATAAAAGCCTATCTGGGGGAGGAAATTGATGCTTAAACTGAGAAATATTCAGACCTTTTACGGTAATATCCAGGCCCTGAAAAATATCAACATGGACGTGGAAGAAGGAGAAATCATCTCCCTCATCGGGGCCAACGGGGCGGGGAAATCCACCACCCTTATGACCATCTGTGGTGTTACCCGGGCACGCCATGGTGAGATTCATTTCCAAGGACAACCCATCCATGACATGACACCGGATAAAATTGTGGCCCTGGGGATCAATCAGGTACCCGAAGGCCGCCACATTTTCCCCCACCTCACCGTCATGGAAAATCTGGACATGGGCACCTTTCTTAGAAAAGACACCGAGAACATAAAAAAAGACCTGGAATATATCTTTGATCTTTTTCCCCGGCTTGCCGAAAGAAAAAGCCAGGCAGGGGGTACATTAAGCGGCGGAGAACAGCAGATGCTGGCCATCTCCCGGGCCATCATGACACGTCCGAAACTCCTGCTCCTGGATGAACCATCTCTGGGACTTGCCCCCATCATCGTGAAACAGATCTTTGATATTATCCAAAAGATAAATAAAGAAAATAACACCACCATTTTTCTGGTAGAGCAGAATGCCAACCTGGCCCTGAAAATTGCCCACCGAGGATATGTCATGGAAACCGGTTCCATCACCATGACCGATACAGGTAAAAATCTGTTGTCCAATGAAGCGGTAAAAAAAGCCTATCTTGGTATATAATACGGAACCTGACACGCCTGTCAGCCATGATACGAATAGCAGGGAAAACAAGTAAAAATGGTACGTGAAAAATTAATACAAAGTATCAAAGCGGGGCTGCAAAGAGGCATCAGTGGCTATATCTGGCTGCTGAAAATTCTGGTTCCCATCTCCCTTGGAACCGCCCTGCTGGTGTATTGGGGCTGGCTTTACTCCCTTGATTTTCTCATCCAGCCGGTCATGGGTATACTTCATCTACCGGCCTCGGCAGCACTTCCCCTGATCATCGGCCTGTTCACCGGCATCTATGGCGCCATCGGTGCCATGGCGGCCCTGCCCCTGACCCTGGATCAGATGACCCTCATCGCCATTTTTCTGCTTATTTCCCACAATATCATCCAGGAAAGCATTGTCCAGGGTCAATCGGGCTTCAATGCGGTGACAGCTGCCTGCTTCCGAATTTTCATGTCCCTGTGTATCACCTTTATTGCCGCCATTGTCATGGATGTTGCACCGCCTGTGGCCCTGTCCGGCACCATGGCCACTGGAAACATCCAGCCCCTTTCCCTGGGCGCCATGCTCCTTGGCTGGAGCCGGGACATGGCAGGGCTTGGCCTTCAGATCTTTCTCATCATCATGCCCTTAATGGTGGTCATGGAACTGATGAAAATATTCCATATCATTGAGTACATTGTCCGGGGTATTTCCCCCGTACTAAAGCTCATGGGCTTAAGTCAGGAAACAGGGGTACTGTGGCTGACTGCGGCTATTTTCGGGCTGACCTACGGGGCCGCCGTCATCGTGGAGGAGACCCGGAACAACACCTTTGACCCGGATGCCCTGAACCGGCTTCACATCTCCATCGGTATCAACCATGCCATGATAGAAGACCCTGCTCTTTTTCTCCCCCTTGGCATTTCCCCCGTCTGGCTGTGGATTCCCCGGCTTACTGCGGCTATTTTTGCCATATACATGCTTCACATTGTAAACCTTATCAGGAAATTTCATGCTCAGCGAACTGGCCATAAAAAACTTTGCGATCATTGATGACCTGCGGATTTCCTTCTCCCACGGTCTTTCAGTGCTCACCGGAGAAACCGGGGCGGGGAAATCCATCATTATTGAAGCGGTGAACCTTCTTCTGGGAGGACGGGCATCGGCAGACCTGGTACGCACCGGAGAAACGAGCGCCGAGCTGGAAGCCTGCTTTGACATCGCCCCGGATGCTCCTGCCGCCGGCATTATGGCGGCCCAGGGACTTGACCCGTCAGAGGGGCTGATCATCCGAAGAATCATCAATACCAATGGACGACATCGGATTTTCATCAATTCCACCCAGGCCACCATGCAGCTCTTAAAACAGGTAACGGCAAATCTGGCTTCCATTTCCAGCCAGCATGCCCATCAGACCCTTCTTAGTGAAGATAACCATCTGGATATTCTTGATCATTTTGCCAATACCTGGCCCCTGAGAAATCAGGTACACGCCACCTGCAATGAACTTGTTCCCCTGATCCGGGAACTTGAACAATTAAAGGCAAACATTGAAAAACTGGCCGAAGAACAGGAACTTATTCAATTTCAAATTGATGACATTGACAAGGCCGGAATTCTTCCCGATGAAGACAAGAATCTTGAGACCCGGAAGCAACACCTGAAAAATGGTTCTGAAATATTCAACGGCCTTAACACCGGTGTGGAGAAAATTTATTCAGGAGAAGGCTCCCTGCTCGAAGAGCTGGGGAACATAAAAGCAGTCCTGGAAAAGCATGGACATCTGGATGAGAAAATTCGCACCATCACAGATAAACTTTCTAGAACCATGTTCGATCTGGAAGATATCACCGATGACATGCGAAAACTCTGTGCAACCATCGATCTTGATCCCGCTTCCCTTGAGGAGACCGAAGCTCGTCTGGATCTGATACAGAAACTCAAGCGAAAATATGGGAAACCTTCCCTTGAAGCGCTGTTCGCCTTCCATGCGAACCTCAAAGAGAAAATTGCCGGTACCGGAAACATGGCAGCAAGGATAGAAGCCATGGAAGAGCAATGCATTTCCCTGTCCCAAAGCCTGGGAAGAAAGGCACTTAAGCTGTCTGAAGCACGCCGGAAAGCCGCAAAAAAACTGGCAACACTGGCCGAAAATGAATTGAAAACCCTGGAAATGGACCAGATTCGATTCACCATTGCCGTGACCCAGACCCCTTCAAGCAAGGCAAAAGTTCAGCAGGAACTGTTCACGGAAAACCGAAAACAAGATCTGCTCTCCGTAAAGGGCATGAAAATCACCGACACCGGCATGGACAAGGTGTCTTTTCTCATGGCACCCAATCCCGGAGAAAACCCCCGGCCCCTGGCACGCATTGCATCGGGGGGAGAACTGTCCCGGGTGGTGCTGGCCCTGAAGGCCATTCTTTCGGATACCGACGTCCTTGGCACCCTGGTGTTTGACGAGGTGGATTCAGGGATAGGTGGCAAAACCTCAGATAAAGTGGGAATTAAACTTAAGGCATTGTCTGAAAAATATCAGGTGATCTGCATCACCCACCTTGCCCAGATCGCCAAGTACGGCAAAACCCACTATAAAATTGAAAAACAGGTGGTGAACCAGCGCACCGCCACCATGATCAGCCCCCTTACAGACAAGGAAGACCGGATCCGGGAAATTGCACGGATGATGGGGGGCAGTACCATCACCAAGGTCACCCTGGACCATGCGGCGGAGATGCTGACAAACTGAATACAGCTTTACTGGGGAAAGCTCATGGGCAAGAAAGCATGTAATGATTCTAAGCAGGCCAAGAAATCCCGCCGTCTGCCCGATAAAGCAGATGGCGAGATTATAAAAAAATTTTGTAGGTTTAAATATGCTTACAGTATGGCCTTCATAGCCCCCATGTGAGAACGCAGCTCCTTTCCGATGATTTCCACACCGGTGGATCGGATGGCCTCATTAACCTTAATCAACTGCACATTGTCTACCCCATTATCCTTGGAAGCCGGCCCCGTTCCAATGACATCCACATCAATGGTTTCCATGAAATCTTTCAACTGAGGTATTGCCGCATGGGCAAACAGATAACAGCCATACTCTGCGGTGTCTGATATAACCACATTCATCTCATAGAGTTTACGGCGGGCAATGGTGTTGGCAATCAACGGCACCTCGTGAAGGGACTCATAATAAGCGGACTCCTCCTTAATACCCGCCGCCACCATGGTATCAAAGGCCATTTCCACTCCTGCCTTGACCATGGCCACCATCAATACACCATTGTCAAAAAATTCCTGTTCGGCAATTTCAGATTCGGTGCACACCGATTTTTCAAAGGCGGTTTCAGCGGTCTCTGCCCGCCATTTCAAAAGCTTGACATCATCGTTGCCCCAGTCCTCCATCATGGTACGGGAAAAATCACCGGACATGATGTCATCCATGTGTTTATTGAACAACGGCTGGAGGATTACTTTCAACTCCTCCGCCAGATCAAAGGCTTTAATTTTGGCAGGATTGGACAGTCGATCCATCATATTGGTGATGCCGCCATGTTTCAGGGCTTCGGTGACGGTCTCCCATCCATATTGAATCAATCGGGAGGCATAACCGGAATCAATCCCCTTTTCAATCATTTTATCATAGCAGAGAATTGATCCCACCTGGAGCATTCCACACAAGATGGTCTGCTCTCCCATGAGATCTGATTTCACCTCGGCAATGAAGGAGGATTTAAGAACACCTGCCCGGTGACCACCGGTACCCGCCGCATATGCCTTGGCCATATCCCATCCATATCCATCAGGATCATTTTCCCGGTGAACGGCAATGAGGGTGGGAACACCAAACCCACGCTTATACTCTTCCCTTACCTCTGTCCCTGGGGATTTGGGGGCCACCATGATAACGGTGAGATCCTCCCGGATTTTCATTCCCTCTTCCACAATATTAAATCCATGACAATAGGCCAGACATGCACCTTTTTTCATCAGGGGCATCACTGCAGATACCACCGGGGTGTGCTGCTTGTCCGGGGTCAGATTGATCACCAGATCTGCTGTGGGAATCATCTCTTCATAGATGCCCACGGCAAATCCGTTTTCCACAGCATTGGTGTAAGATTTACGTTTTGTCTCAATGGCGGCGGGTCTCAGGGCATAGAAGACGTCAAGCCCGCTGTCCCGAAGGTTCAATCCCTGGTGGAGTCCCTGGGCACCACATCCCACAATGACAATCTTTTTTCCCTTGAGGGCTTCAACCCCGTCAAATTCCGAATAGTCCATGAATCGGCATTGGCCCAGTTCTTCCAACTGCAAGCGAAGGGGTAAGGTATTAAAATAATTCTGTCCCATAATTTTCTCCTGATCTTGTTATCGTTGTGTTTCTGATGATAAAAACCATAGAATCGCATTTTAATCATTGCGTCAAGTGAATTATATGGGATATTGTATTGCAAATATTGGAACACACTTTTACACAATGATGGTTATGTGCTGACGAATACAACGAAGGTGCTGGGTTTTGGGTGCTGGGTGCTGGGTGCTGGGCACTAACAGCAACTGCTTTTTTATTATCCGGAGCTTGCTCACAGAATGAACCACTCTGGGGTGGAGCTCACCAAATGTGACGGGTGGCCCATGTTGTGACCAAGCCCCATTTTCATTATTCGTTGTTACAGGATAGCCCGTCATGGGGGTTTATAAAAAATGAACATCGAAGAACTGAAAATCTTCAGACATCTGGCAAACTCATTACATTTTGGTAAGACCAGCCGGGCATGCAACATGACCCCCTCAACACTGACCCGGATGATCCAGCGCATGGAGCAAAAGGTAGGGGAGCCCCTTTTCACCCGTGATAATCGCTGCGTATCTCTCACCGCTGCCGGGACAGCCTTTCTGCGATATGCCGAAGACGTGTGTCAACGCTGGATTGAATTTCAAAATGACCTGTCCACCACCGAACGACTGGTGGGGGAACTGTCCATTTACGGCTCTGTCACCGCAGTGTACAGCATTTTATCCAGCATTCTCTTTGAATTTCGAAAAAGGCATCCGGCGGTGCAGATCAACCTGGAAACAGGCGATGCGGCAAAGGCCCTGACAAAACTCTGGAATGCAGAGGTGGATGTCTCCATTGCGGCCCTGCCCAAAAAAATGCCCGAAGATCTGGCATATATTAAGGTCACTGAAACACCGCTGGTTTTCATCGGACCTGCAAAGTTTCCCGATACGGTGGTATACAAAGGATCCACCATCGACTGGCAGCAAACCCCCCTTATAATGGCCGAAAAGGGGCTGAGCCGGGAGCAGCTTGACGCCTGGCTGAACAGGGAACAGCTGGATGGCAACATCTATGCCCAGGTGGCAGGCAACGAGGCCATTATCGCCATGGTCAGCCTTGGATGCGGCGTGGCCGTTATTCCCCTCCTGGTACTGGAAAAAAGCCCCCTTTACCGTAAAGTAGAAATTCTAAAAAACACACCGGAACTGACCCCATTTTCCATTGGCATCTGCACACTTAAAAAACAGCTGGCCAACCCCAAAATTGAAGCACTGTGGAACATTGCTGCCGCAGCCTCTTAAATGATCAAAGACCAGGGCAATAATCACAGAAAACATAATAATATCATGGCTATTGTGGGAAAAATCAAACTTGCATGATTGACGGTTTTGTTAAAAATAGTGGACTTGTTCATAACATCGATCCGTCGTCATAATTGATGGGACAACGCATGGAACAGGCCATTTTGGGCACATTACTTGTGTTAACACCCCAGGTATGTTAACACTCTCGGAATAAAAGTCATAAATCAAGAATGACGTCAATTTACAGGTGCTCCCAAGGAAGTAAATAGATACCAACACATCGCCGCAAACACCGATGTTTGGCTCTGAATTTTTTTATATGAAAAGGCAACTTCAGCAGAGCCGCCCCCCCGAGGGACAATGGGAAGCGGACAATTTAGCTGTCTACAGTTCCGGTCCGGGCCGCCCATTGCCCTACGTGGGGGCGGTGGTATAATACCATTTTGCTCCGCGTCTACGACCCTATATTTGTCGTGTCCATCAGAATATGCCAGTTTATATGGAACTTTCGTCCTACTGCGGCAATGATGATAGTTTCAACTTTGAAACTTGGTCATAACATGGGCCACTTTGGGGTGGGGTCAGCAAATGTGACGGGTGCCCCATGCTGTGACCAAACCCCAACTTTGATTGTGGCAGGTGGTTACTGCCATGTATATTACATTCATTTAAGTGTCCTTTTATCAACCTGTTTTTACGATAACAAAAACGCATCATACAAAAAGGTGAACATCCATGAACTATGAAAGTATTGTTGTTGAGATCGGTGAAGACTTTGTTGGACAGATAACCCTGAATCGTCCCGGACAGCTGAACACATTTACAACGTCCCTGGCCACGGAACTGAACCATGCCCTGCTGGATCTGGACGGAAAAAAGACAGTACGGGTTATTTTGATAAAAGGGGAAGGAAAGGCATTTTGTGCAGGCATTGATGTGGGGGATTTTTTTGGCAAAACCGCTTCGGAATACCGCCAATGGATAGAATGCATGGAAACCCCCCTGGTGAGCATAAGTAGAATGAGTAAACCCGTCATCGCCCAGGTTCACGGCGTAGCCGCAGCAAACGGCGCCGGGCTTGTGGCCGCAGCAGATCTTGCCATCGCCGGTGATAAAACACGCCTGGGGCTGACAGCCATTAATGTGGGCTTGAACTGCATCGGCCCCATCATACCGGTGAGCCGATCCATCGGTCGGAAAAGAGCCCTAGAACTTTTGTTCTACGGGGATCTGATCACGGCCCAGACGGCCCTTGACATGGGTCTGATAAACAGGGTCGTACCGGCGGAAGACCTGGAGACAGAGGCGAGAAACTGGGCGGCCATCCTGGCCCAGAAAAGCCCGGTGGCCCTTCAGAATGCCAAAAAAGCATTTTATGCCACCGCCGATGGGGATTATTATAAATCCTTTGACTATATGAATGAGGCTTTTGCCAGGCTTTGCACCACAGAAGATGCCGAAGAAGGTATTAAAGCCTTTCTGGAAAAACGCAGTCCTGAATGGAAAGAAAAATAAGGTTTGATCACACAGGATAGGTTAGTTTTTTCACCCATTCATCCACCTGATTTTTCTTAAATTTCCAGAAACGGCCGATTTTGTGAGCGGGCATTTCTTTTTCTCTGATCCATTTATAGATACTGTCCCGCTTTACCCCAAGATAAAGGCAGATTTCTTCCACTGACAACAATCGGTCTTCCATAGTTAACTCCATATTTATTTAAATCCAAATCTAAACAGCCCGGTCAACTGCTTGAAAGCGGCGTGACCGGCCTGTTTTGCAAAATTGACATGAAAGAATATGATCCCCATTATATCAATTCAAATCCCCGCTCCCCATGGATGGCGGAATCGAGCCCTTCCCTTTCCTGATCAGAGTCCACCCGAAGGCCAGATGTTAACATTTTTGTAATAACTACCACCACAAAGGTGGCAATGGCGGAAAAGGCAATGGTGGCAAGAACGGATAAAAACTGTGCCCACAGCTGACCGGGATTACCGTGGAACAGACCTGCAATATCACCTGTGATGGCAGGATCGGCAAACAGGCCGGTACCAAGGGCACCCCAGATACCGCACACCCCATGGACACCGAAGGCATCCAGGGAGTCATCATATCCTGCCTTCTTTTTTAGGACAGATACACTGAAATAACCGATAATACCGGCCACAGAACCCAGGATAATAGAGGAAAACAGTCCCACAAACCCTGCTGCCGGGGTGATGGCCACAAGCCCTGCCACAACCCCTGATGCAATGCCAAGCACCGTGGGTTTTCCACTGAATTTCCACTCGATAAACATCCAGGCAATGGCTCCGGCAGCAGCCGAAGTGTTAGTCACCAGAAACGCCGATGCAGAGAGACCGTCGGCGGCCAGGGCACTTCCTGCATTAAAACCGAACCACCCGAACCACAGCAGGGCCGCACCCAATGCTGTCAGGGCAATACTTGAAGGAAACATGACATCCTTCCCATATCCCTTTCGTTTGCCAAGCATCAGAGAAAGCACAAGTCCTGCCACACCCGCATTGATATGAACCACATTACCACCTGCAAAATCAAGGGCTCCCAGCACCTTGTCCATCCAGCCGCCCCCCCATACCCAGTGGGCCACAGGTGTATACACAAAGGTCAGCCAGAGCACGGAAAAAACCAGCCAGGCAGAAAACTTCATGCGGTCCACCACCGAGCCCAGAACCAGGGCAAGGGTGATGCATGCAAAGGTCATCTGGAACACCACAAACACAAAACTTGGAATGCTGCCGGTAAGAGAGCTGATAGTCATTCCCTTTAGAAAAAAAGAATCAAGATTACCGATAAAGGCCCCTTCTCCGCTGAAGGTGAGGCTGTATCCCCATCCCACCCAGATCAGACTGCCGATGCAGTAAGCCACAAAGGTCATGGCGTAGGTGTTTAACAGGTTCTTGTACCGGGACATACCACCGTAAAACAGGGCAAGTCCCGCCGGTGTCATCATCATAACCAGGGCCGTTGCCACGATAATCCATGCGGTGTCTCCACTGTTCAGTGTTGGATTATCTCCGGCAAATGCCAGACCTGATAATAATAAAATAAAAAAACCTGTTATCCCTGTGATTTTAATCAGCATGTAAACCCTCCATCACCCAATGACCTGTCAGCCATTCGGTTAAAAAATTTGGCTAAACCTGAATTGTTCATAAAAGCAATTATTTGCTATTTATATCTATCAAAATCCATGCCACATGGCCATAATATGCATAAGATCTTTATTTTAATAAGAAATACTCACATTCACCAAAAAAATCACCATAAGCCAACATTACAAAAAAGGACTACAATTTTGTTTTCCCACAGGATAAAATTACATTTTAGTTCTAACAGATCGGGGGTAAACGAAGAATTTAGGGCAGTGTCTTGAATTTTATTGCCTGGATATACCAGGCAAAAGAATGCATAAAAAAAAGGGGAGGCCTGATCATAAAATGGGCCACGGAAACCTGCATGAATGCCAGCAACGCGTGCAGCCAGGCCACCATGTGAAAACGCATCAAAAAAACATGGCATTGATCTCAACCGGGATCTTACCTGACAAGCAAGGACACTTTCCAATTCTTCCGGGCAGGGGCCTCTCATTGATAGGGTCGTATTGATGGGGTCGTATTGATGGGGTCAGGCTTGTGTTATTGGCATTATCGCTGGTTTTGGCATTTGCACAGGCTGTGGTCGATAACGCCAATCATGCAAACCTGACCCCGTTGGCCTGAAAATCAGCTCCATAAAATGCCATGTGATCAGACCAAAACAGATGAAGATGCAGTGCTGACCGAATATTTAAAATTATTTTATTATCTTATCAGGATCAATGCCCGTTGTTTTATTTTTTTTATCCTTGTCTGCCACCTGGCAGGCATTTCTCATTCATGTGGAAATTCCCATCTTAGGAAGTATATATGCCTGTAGCAGCACATAAACACCAATAAACAAAAGTACCCAGACCATTTCTTTCATACTCACCTCCATTTTATGTTGCGATCAAACCGAACCCATTTTATGTATTTTTACTTTTATTTCCCGGGCAGGTGTTGTAAGCATATTTCAATAATGACTGTGGGGTCAAGGGATATAAAAACCCATAATCCATCTCCACCAGCCTTCATTGCTGAGACCCGAGGTACAAAGTGGCACGAATATTAATCGTCTTACTCCCAATCACAAAAATTTTACGAGCCGATTTCTTAAAGGTTCACCAGACAAAGTAGAGGGAAAAATAATGGGCAAATGTAAATTTCATCCAGAACGGGAAACCGCTTATAAATGTATGAAACACGACTATTACCTTTGTGAGGAATGTCTTGATTGCAAAGATCCAGATTTATATTGCAAATTCAGATCTTCATGTGCCATTCATTTTCTTTCCAAAAAAGGATTTAAAGGTGCCGATAAAAAAATCACGGAAAAAATCACTGCACAATAATATTCTTTAATTAAAGACCTAGGATATTCCGGACTTGGTCACAGCATAGGCCATTTGGGGGTAGCCTCAGGCCAGACATTCCCTTGTTTTTGGTGGCGTTTTATGGTAACTGCATTCCTTCAGCGCAAAACATTTCATATTAAACATTCCGGGGTGCTGGATGTCCAGCCCCATTATTCAAGGAGCCGTCCATGAGTGCATGTCCATGTTGTTCAGGAAAAGAGTACAGCCAGTGCTGCGAACCCATTCTCAAAGGAGATCTGTTGGCTCAGACCCCGGAGGCTCTTATGAGATCCCGGTATACGGCCTATGTACGGGGCAATATTGACTATCTTGAGGAAAGTACCCACCCCGATGACCGGGGTGATTTTGATGCCCAGTCCACCCGGGACTGGTCAGAAAATTCCCAATGGCAGAAATTGGAGATTCTCAACGCCACAGGGCAGGAGCCGAACGCAACAACAGGAACGGTTGAATTCATAGCCTTTTTTGCCAGGGAAGGCGTCGACCAGAAACATCATGAACGGGCCGTATTCAAAAAAAAGGAAGCGCGCTGGTATTTTTCCGACGGCAATCCAGTAAAACCCGCCCCTGTGAAGAGAACCTCTCCCAAAGTGGGCCGCAACGATCCCTGCCCCTGTGGAAGCGGTAAAAAATATAAAAAATGCTGTGCATAATCCCCTGATCCCGGATTTTTTCCGGGCTTGATCACAACATGGGCCATTTTCCCCGACATCATGGGTATTGCTGGACAAGAGAAGAGAATCATATGATTCACAAGGACATCTCCAATGATAAAGGATATCTCCCTGGCAATTCCCCCTGAAAAGATCGGGGATCAGGCGTTTATTAAAGAAGCTGCAGCCGGAAAGCTTGGGCTTTCTCCCGAAACCATTGACGCCGTCCAGATACGAGACCGATCCATTGATGCCAGGGGACGAAAGTACCAGGTCCACCTGCTCATTTACAAGGAAGAAGATTTCCAGACACTTCATACACCGGTAAGATATACACCCGGTCTCTGAAGCGCGGCAATGTCAAAAAGATACTGTCCCTGCTGGTACAGCATGGTGCCGACAACGACATTCTGGTTAATGCTCATCCCCACATTGGCTCCAATCGCCTGCCAGGCATCATCACCGCCATCAGAGAGACCATTGTGCACTGCGGCGGAGAAGTTCATTTCAATACCCGGATCACAGACCTGGAACAGGAAAAAGGCCAGATGGTTGCCGTGATGAGCCGGGACAAGTCATTTCCGGCCCGGGGGAACTGGTTTTAAACGGCATGTCCAACTCCCGGAGAAGCCTGCCCTTTGCCAATGGCGGGGTTGTGGTGAGCATTGATGAAGGCGCTATCAGGAATGTTACTGATTTAAAGTCCTTTGCCGGGCTTGCGTTTCAGCAGGAAGGAGCTGGATATGCAGGGTGCATTGTCTCATCTGCCATAGATGGGGAAAACAGCGCCGATGCCGTAGCACACTTTTTATAACCTATTCTCTTCTGCCATCCACCCATGACTTTTCAGTTGAAATTATCCAGCACAAAGGGTATCCTTCACGGGATTATACGGAATACCCCATTTTTTTATCGCGCTCTTCACCATGCCTCCGGATACACTATACCACTAACTGCCCATGGAAGCGGAATAAAAACAATGATTTGACCAGTAGACCGGTTAATCCTACAGCCAGTGGATCAGCGGATTCCAGGTGGGGAATCGGGCGTAAAATATCGTCCGAAAATCATATCCTAAAATTTTCATAAGGGAGGATTTACCATGGTATTCAAGAAATTACGCCCAAGCATATTCATACCTCTTTTTTTATCAGTTTTTATTTTTATGATTACAAACCAGTGCATGGCATGGTCCTGGTCAAAAAAACAGAAAGATAATACCCCTCCCCAGATACTCCGATTTGCAGTCCATGTAAGTGACATAGGCAAGATGGACCCCCATTTTGCCGCAGGATCCCAGGATCGTTCCGTTGCCGACATGGTATTTAACGGTTTGCTTCGATACGAACCCGGTAACGCCCCCCACATAGAGCCGGATCTGGCCACCGGTATGCCGGAACTGTCCATGGAAAGGGGTCGTCAGGTATGGAAGGTGACCCTGCGAAAAGGCATCCTGTTTCACAAAGGTCCCATGACCCCGGCCTACGAATTGACCGCAGACGATGTGGTGTATTCATTTAACAAAGCTGCCAGTGATAAACGCTCGGCCTATGCAGGTGATTACGAGGATATACGGATTCAGAAAGTGGATAATTACACGGTAAAATTCATCCTTTCAACCCCCATGTCCTCCATTCTTTTTTTCCCAAAAATAACCAACTATAACGGCGGATTCATTGTCAGCAAAAAGGCCATGGAAGCCATGGGGGATGCAGCCTATGCACAGCATCCCGTGGGAACTGGCCCTTTCATGTTCCAGAAACATGTTCCGGGCAAAACATTAACCCTTGTGGCCAACAATGATTATTTCAGGGGGAAACCGGCCCTGGATGGTGTGACACTTTATTTTCTTCCGGACACAGAAAAACGAAAAGCCGGACTGCTAAATGGTACACTGGATGTTATCATCGGATCGGGGAACAAAGAGTTTTCAAAAAAATTGCTCCAGCATGACGGCATTGATATTGACACCCATGGCGTGGGGGAGGTCACCGCCATTTATTTTAATACCAGTATCCCCCCCATGAACGATATCAAGGTGCGTAAGGCCATTGCCTATGCCCTTCACAGGGAATCATACCTCAACATATATAACACAGAGCATGCGGGATACGTCTATTCCCAGGTCCCGTCACAATTTCTTCCCGGGGGCCTGACACAAAAAGAGGTCAAAGCCCTGGGGCTGGACTATGAAGAAGATGTTAAAAAGGCCAAAAAACTGCTATCCCAGGCAGGGTATCCCAATGGATTCATGCTGGACCTGGTAGGGTCTGAAAAACGAACCTACAGTAACTTTTACAGAATCCTCCATGAACAGCTGGCCCGCATCGGCATTGTCTGCAATATAAAAATCCTTCCCCATTCAGAAATGCACCGGGAAATTAGAAACAACCCCAGACCCATTGTTATTTACACCGCCTGGAGACCCAATGCCGACGTATTTTTAACCCGCTTTTTCCATTCAGATTCCATCCTCCTCACAGGTGTCAAACCCGATACCAACTTTTCCCACTACACCAAAATAGACAGGCTCATCGAAGCGGCCCGGCATGAACACAACCCGGAAAAACAGATCAGCCTGTGGCACCAGGCCCAGATCAGAATCTTAAATGATATGGTGGCCTACCCGGTCATATATGCAAAAATGCGAACCCCCCGTAGAAAATATGTGTCCTATGGCCACCCGGTGATTTCATCCATGGCCCTGTATCCCCAATTCACCGAAAAAACAAGGCTGATGCCCCACGTAGTGGCCTCAACGGATGTTGATACGCCCATGGTCACAATGCATCGAACGGAAAGACACAACATAGACCAGCCTGTGGAAGGTTCTGGCCTGCAATATTGATACCTTTAATTAGATTTTCCAGGCCGGATCACAGCATGGCCTGATAAAGAAAGCCTCCTTCTCATCCAATAAAACGAGACTGACCCCACTGGACATCCTTATGACGATGACGATGGCTGCCCGATCTTTTGAACGGAAACAACGGCGTTTGGAAATGCCCTCCCGGGCCGGTCCTCCTTCCATCCGTTCCAGCAAGAAATCACACCTTCAACACATGGAAAATATCCTTGATCAGATGATATCCTGCCAGACCGTGGTACACCAGATTTCCCTGCATTAACCACTGGAACAATGCCACATCGAATGGCGGTGAGATTGCGTTCCTTATCACGTTTTAAAATCTGCTTCTATTAAAACTTGATCCTGTTAAAACCTGATCCTGTTAAAATCGTCTCCTGTATGCTATGAAAAAATACGTTAAACCAAAAACAAAAAGGAGAACCATGTTAACTTCAGAAGAATTTTATCTTGTAGTCAAAAAGCCCCCCATAGCTTGGGTCTATTTGAACCGACCCCATAAAAAAAATGCCATGAACGCCCCGGCATGGGTGGACGCACCTGCCATTTTTGAAGACCTTGATAAAGATCCAGATATCCGTGCCGTCATTGTGGCGGGCAAAGGCCCCTGTTTCTCTGCTGGCATTGATCTCATGGGCATGATCCCGGAACTGCCGGAACTCATGGACAATGCACAGAAAGGGGGAATAAAATGGAAATTAATTCCCAAAATCAAAAAACTCCAAGATGCCATCTCCTGCATAGAATGGTGCCGAAAACCGGTCATTGCCGCCATCCACGGGCACTGTATAGGTGCCGGTCTTGATATGGCAACGGCCTGCGATATCCGCCTTTGTTCTGAAGATGCGGTCTTTTCCCTGCGGGAAGCAGCCGTGGGATTTGTGGCCGACGTAGGCGTTCTCCAGCGCATTCCCGCCATTGTGGGCCAGGGACATGCACGGGAACTTGCCTACACGGCCAGGGACATCTCCGCCCGTCGGGCAAAGGAAATTCTTCTGGTGAACGATGTCCATGAAAACCAGGAAACCCTCATGGTAAATGCAGAGAAACTGGGACTGGAAATCAGCGGCAACTCACCCCTGGCAGTTCAGGCATCCAAAGACGTACTAAACTATGGCGTGGGGAAATCCGTAACGGATGGCCTTAACTATGTGGCATCCATAAGTGCCAATATCATCCCCTCCAACGATCTCATGGAAGCGGTGACCGCCTTCGCCGAAAAACGTAAACCCATATTCACCGGTAGCTGAACTGCATCATTAAATAAAAAACCCATTGTGATCCAGTCCCTTTACCTGTTTTGTGTTGGTTCATATTTTATCGTAAATATTGGATCTACATCCCACTTTAACCCGTTTGGGGCTGCCCATGCTATGCAAGCCCCAAACAGGTGAATATGGGCCACTGTCCAAACATTTACCAAACCAAAAATCTACATTTAATACATTACGTTGTGAACGATTTTAAAAACCAACACAATATCTAAAATAGCAACCTTTAAATCAGATTTGAATCTGGCAAAGGCATTGTGACCGGTTATAATCTTTTAATGAGCTGGTTGGCCGCCGTTAACACCGGGTCCCACACCGGCCCAAAGGGCGGTGCATAGGCAAGATCACACTGGATAAGATCCGCCACGGTCATGCCGGCATGCAGGGCCACGGCCGGGGCATTGATGCGATGGGCCACCCCATCTGTTCCCACCATCTGAGTCCCCAGAAGTCGCCCGGTTTTTTTATCTCCCACCATGGAGACATGAATGATGCCCGATCCGGGATGGGAATGGGCCTTTGACCGGGATTGGATAACCACTTCAGCGGGATCAAACCCTTCATTTACAGCCTCTTTCAGGGAAAGACCCGTTCTTGCCACCTGCATGTCAAACACTTTAAAGACGGCGGTACCCGCAACCCCCTGGAGCCGGGTTTCTTTACCACACACATTATCAGCCACGGCCCATCCGGCCCGGTTGGCCCGCAATGCCAGGGGAATCCAGCATTTTTTGCCAGTGACCACATGGATGGCATCAGCACAATCTCCGGCGGCGTAAATCCGGTCATCTGAGGTTCTCATCATGTCATCCACGGCCACGGCCCCGGAAATACCAATTTCAAGTCCGGCCGCCACGGCCAGTTCACTACAGGGGGTAACGCCGGATGCCGATATCACAAGGTCCGCCACAAAATTTCGTTTATCCGTCATCACTGTCAAACCGCCACCCCCATGTGGAGTAATGGCAGTGATGGCATGGCCGCAGGAAAGGTGAACCCCATTGGCGGTAACACACGCTTCCACCTCCCGGGACAGTTCCGGGGTCATCCAGGGTAAAAACGTCGGCCCCGGTTTTACCATCTCCACGGTAATGCCCCGGACACACAGTGCTTCACACATTTCAAGACCAATGTACCCCATGCCGATAATGACCGCCTTTTTGACATTTTGTTCATCAATAAAGGCTTTGATTTTCTTTCCATGTTCCAGACTTTTCAGGGGCATCACACCGGGAAGATCCATCCCCGGCACATTCGACACACGAGGACCCGCTCCAGTGGCAATCAGAAGGGCATCATATTTCATGGTAAATGACTTATTTTCCAGGGTAACCCCCATGACTTTACGGGTCCCTGGATCAATACCGGTAACCCGATGCCCGGTGAGCAGGTTGATTTTATTTTTTTCAATGAATACCTCCGCCTGCCTCACCACAAGATCTTCCATGCTTCTTCCGGCATCGGCAATGTTATAGGGCATGCCACAGGCACTGTAAGAGACATCCCGGGTCTGCTCCAGAACGGTGACTTCAAACTCGGGTTGATTTCTTTTGGCCCTGCTGGCGGCACTCATACCGGCAGCATCTCCTCCGATGATGACAAATTTCATAAAACCTCCTGATGGGATGGATTAAGGGATTGCATCATGCAATTTCAGACGCGGATCATTAACAATATCCTGGGCAAGATACCGAGGGGAGTCAAGTAAAATTTCGCAATAAATCTTTTCATGAGCTCATTTAGGACTTTTTTTATATGAAAAAACCGGTTTGGTGTTGGTTCTTAGTTTTGCCTGCTGCCAGTAACTGCTTTTTTATTGTTCGTTGTGGCTATAAAAGAAACATGTTGTTTTTAAACAACCAGCCCCCCAATAAGATCCAGATACTTCTTGATTATTCACGGCAGTTGTGGGAACTTCTGCTCAAATGTCCCAGTGTCTTTACAAAACAAATCACCCAGAACTGAATATTTACAGGTTAAGGAACAGCAACGCCATGGTTTTAAACAACCTATTTCCCGTCTTTGCCCTCCTGCTGATGGGTAAAATTCTAAAGAACACCAAGTTTATAAATGAGGGCTTTCTCGCCACATCAGACCGCCTGGTTTATTTCATCTTTTTCCCCTGCATGCTGTTTTACAAGATCGGCGGCAACAAGGCCGCAGAAAACATTGATATGGCACTTCCCCTTGCCGGACTGTGCGCCCTTTTTCTGGTTTTTATCCTGAGCACCCTTTACATTGTTTATGGCAATGTCACTGATTTTGAGGCAGGGTCCTTTTCCCAGAGCTGCTACCGATTCAATACCTACATCGGCATGGCCATTGTGATGACGGCCCTTGGTGAGGAAGGCATTATCAGATTTGGGCTTCTCATCGGGGTGCTTATCCCCATCATCAATATACTTTCCGTATCCATACTCATCTGGTTTTCAGGAAAAAAATACACATTTACCCAGCGGGCAGGAAAATTTTTTAAAGAGGCACTGTCGAACCCCCTGATCCTTGCATGCCTTGCCGGATTTATTTTTTCACACATGGCAAATGGTTTTCCCGTCTTCATCGACAATAGCCTGAAGCTTATTTCCATGGTTACTCTGCCCCTGGCACTCATTTCCATCGGCAGTGCTTTTACCCTGAAAAACATGAAAGGGTATCTGCGACTATCCATGATCTCTGCCACATTCAAAATGATTTTTCTTCCCATTTCAGGGGTTTTATTCATGAGCCTCTTCGGGGTCACCGGGGTGGCATTCAAGGCAGGAATTATATTCTTTTGTCTGCCCACATCCACCGCCATTTACATTCTGTCTTCCCAGATGCAAAGCGATACCGACCTTGCTTCTGCAAGCATTATATTTTCCACCCTGGCATCGTTTTTATCCCTGTCTGTGGCCCTTTTGATGATGCAATAACCAATTTCAGACGTGCTCACAACAACCAGAGAACCTTTATGATTGAACCCGCTTGATAAATGGCACTAAAATGTTTAGAGTAAGGATTAACCCCTTTTATTTCCATGGAGGATTTTTATTTGTTTACAGAAAGCATATCCTATCAGGCTGCACTGATCGCAGGGCTGCTGTCTTTTTTTTCCCCCTGCATCCTGCCTCTGATTCCAGCCTACTTCACTTTTATTACGGGCTTAACCCTGGATGAACTCACAAAAGACACCCGTAAAACCCGACAAAAGGTGATTCTGGCAACCCTGGCTTATACCTGTGGGTTTTCAACGGTGTTCATCCTGCTGGGGGCATCAGCCTCATTCATGGGCGGTGTCCTTACCAAATATTCCTGGCTTGTGCGGTACATGGGCGGCGGTATAATCCTGTTATTTGGATGTCATCTTCTGGGAATCATCAACATCAAAGGGCTAAACTTTGAACGGCGGATGCATATCAATGAAAAACCCATGCATGTCATGGGCACCTTTGTCATCGGTATGGCCTTTGGTGCCGGGTGGAGCCCCTGCATCGGTCCCATGCTGGGTTCCATACTGATTGTTGCAGGCAGCCAGGAAACCGTCATGCAGGGCATTGTACTTTTAAGCATTTATTCGGTGGGACTGGCCCTGCCATTTCTTTTAATTTCTTTTTTCATCAACAGAATTCTTGGCATCATGAAACGGGCCACCAGAGTTCTTGCCTATGTAAATAAAATCGCAGGCATTCTGCTTATTATAATGGGCATTTTATTAATCACAGACAAATTCAGACTCCTGGCCACCCTTTAACTTGATATTAAAATTTTATTATATTTTTTTACCGATCGGGGCCGGATGGGGTGACCGTTGGGGACGGCCTAATGCCATTTCCATTCTTTTCGGCCAATAAAAATACGAAAGGCCACATTCCCATTTTCCCGATTTAGTCACAATATGGTTTATTTATCACACATAGTTAGTGGAACCACGGGGTCAGGATTGTGTTATTGGCGTTATCGACCACAGCCTGTGCAAATGCCAAAACCAACGATAATGCCAATAAAGCAAGCCTGACCTAAGCGTCGAACCAGGAAAATAGGAATGTGCCCTCGTGAAACCTGAACATTGAGTTTTAAGCCCCAACACACATGAATCCAGTACCCATGAACCCATAACCCCATCCCAAAAATAAGGATCTAAAATATGAAAAATAAAAACATATTCATTACAACCATATTCCTGGCATTATTCTCACTGTCTTCAACCTGGGCTGCCACACCGGAAAATAAAGAAAAGATAGCCTGGACCAGTTATAAACAAGGTGTCACCATGGCAGAAAGGCAGGGCAAAAAAATATTTCTCTACTTCCATGCAGACTGGTGCACCTATTGTAAAAAAATGGAACTCACCACCTTTAAAGATCAAGGCATCATTGACTATCTCAATGAAAATTACATCGCCATCACCGTTGATTCGGACAAGGAGAAGAAAATTGCCTCACGCTTCGGGGTAAGAGGACTTCCCACCACCTGGTTTTTGAAATCTGACATGGATAGATTAAGCAGCATGCCGGGATACATTGATTCTAATCGTCTGCTGACCATATTAAAATTCATCAACACCGAAAGCTATGAAAAGATGAGTTATCAGGATTTCAAGAAAAGCCTTTAATATGAGATAATAAGGGCAGATCACAACAGGAGGACAAATCCATGCCAATTTATGAATACCAATGTGAAAAATGTAAAACCATTTTTGAAAAACTTATTTTTGCAGGAGACAAAGATGAGGTGAACTGTCCCCAGTGCGACAGCGATGAGGTCATAAAACTAATGAGTGCCTGTAGTTTCATGGGACCCGGCATCGGCACCTGTGCCGCCGATGCCCCCAAGGGCTTTTCATGAGCGGGCTGATCTTTACTGCGGCAGTTTGTCGCAGCAATGCAAAAGAGGCAAGATCATAATAATTTGAAACTGAGATCCGGGCGTTTGTTCATCCGGGCCAGCCGCAGGACTTTGTGAACAGGGGTTTCGCCAAGGCCTGGGATCGTTATGATTTCCGGTTCTGACATGATCAGATCCTTTGACTGGAGCCAGGTCTCTTCATCAATGAGCATGAACTGGTTACTGGCACGACTCTCCAGCTTTGAAGCAAGATTCACCGAGTTGCCCAGATAGGTAAACTCGGTCTTTATATAATTGCCCAGAATCATGGCAAAGATTTCCCCGGTGCTGATGCCGATGCGAACGTTCAGCTTGGAATCAGCACCATAAACAGCCCCCAATTTTCTATTTTTATGTTTTAAGGCTCGGTATATATCAATCCCCGAACGAATGGCATCCATCACCTTTTGGGGGGACACTGTATCTCCATGTTCAAAGATGGCCATGAACCCGTCCCCCAGAAATTTATCAATGTATCCGTTGTACTGATATATAATCAAAGACATGCGATCAATGAATTCATCCACCATCTGTATGGTTAGACTTTCGTCAGACAACTTCATCAGGCTGCTGAACCCCACAATATCCACAAAAAGTGTACTGGCAAACAACCGGGTCTTGGTGCGTGAATTTTTAAAGGCACTGAAGCTTCGACTGAGCCGGTTCTTCACAAATGCCGCATCCTGATAAACCAGATTGGACGACAACAATTCCCTTGCCTTGTATTTATCAATGATCCGGGCCGCTTCAAAGGAACGAATAATCACATCTTTTATGCCAAGCACCATGCCTATTCTTGCGGCATTGCGAAAACACTCATAGGCCCGCTGCTCCTGATCCATGCGATAACAGGTCTGACCCAGGCCGTAAAAGGCATCTGCAGCAAACTGTTCCATTCTTAAATTATGTTTCCGGGAATTTTCAATAATCTCGTTGAATTTTGCTTCGGCCAGTTCATAGTCCAAAATTTTTTCATATACCCTGGCAGCCAGAAGCCCCGCCTGCATGCTTTCTCTTATCAGCCCCTGTTTTTTCAGCTGTGGCTCCAGAGCAAGGGCCATATCCAGGGCTCGTCCAATCTGGTTTAAAGCAAATTTAAATTCTGCGATTTCCAGATTACACAGAAGGATACATCTTTCATTGTTAAACCGGGATGCAATCTCAGCGGCTTCTTTAAGATTTTGCTCATTTTCCTGGTCCAGTACTCCCATCATACGTCGGATACGACTGTGGTTAATCAATGCATAGGCATAAATAACACTACTGTTTTTACCTGGGGAGCTAGACTGGTAATGCTCCCGGGACACTTTTTTTTCCAGGGTAGCATAATTATTTGCTTCATGATGACGGCTCAACAGCAGGTTCACCTGGCTTAAACTGGAATAAATTTCCCCAAGGAATTTATTTAGTTCCGGAAAGGTCCGGGCCAGTTTCAGTGCATGGGTCAAATAAAATTCAGCATCCAGATAATTCCACTGATCCCGATGCACATATCCCAGGGAAATATAAATTTTCACCTTCCAGCGAAGAAAATAGGACTCCTTCTGATCATCAATAACATCAAGGGCTTCATCCAGCAGCTCCTCTGCCCGTTGAAACAGAAACGCCTTCTGAAAAAAAAGATTTTTATACCACTTAATAATGGCATTCAACAGGGTATTCACCGTGAATTGAACTGTTTTATTTTCAAAACCGGCAAGGGATTCAAGCAGCTCGGCAGGGGAACCCTTTAATTGAAAACAGCGGAATGCCTTTTCAATATCCTCTATTTGTTCCTTAATCTGGTGAAGGGGCAACATAATGGGCTCAAACTCCCTTTTAACAGCTTCAAAACGCTGTCGCAGGTTCTCATCGATCATGAATCAGCTGATTTTCCGTCACTTCGGAATAACAGGCAATCACAACATTAGGGCCTGGTGACAGCATGGAACACTTTGGGATGGGTGCCCCAGACTATGACCAAACCCCAACATTACAACTCACAAGCAGGTTTAAAAGGCCCGGGGTAATCATAACACCGGCCAATCTTAACGTTTACCTTGCATGGCCTTTATTACACCGAAACATTACCCTGCAGGCCAATTGCTCCGGCAACACTTCGCATACCTGCAATGGTTTCGGTTATCAATTCCGTACGGTCCATTTCCAGCATTTGTGCACCCTTGTCAATGACACTGCGATCCACACCGGCGGCAAAGCGTTTATCCTTCCATTTTTTCTTAACGGATTTTGCCGTGAGATCCAGAACACTCTTGGATGGTCTTACCAGGGCCGCACTGGCCACAAGCCCGGTGAGTTCATCCACAGCATAAAGAGTTTTCTCCAGCATGGTCCGGGGTTCAACATCGGAACAAATGCCCCATCCATGGCTGACCACCGCACGAATGTACGCCTCTGGCCAGTTGTTTTCCATGAGAATTTCACGGCATTTGGTGCAATGCTCTTCAGGATACATTTCATAATCCAGATCATGGACCAGTCCGATCACCTGCCAGGGCTGTCTGTCTTCATTGAACCTCTCTGCAAAATGCCCCATGACACCCTCCACGGAAAGGGCATGGCGCAGCAGGCTGTCACTCTTGTTATATTGCTTGAAAAGTTTCAGGGCATCTTCTCTTGTGGGAATATAAGAATTCATGTCACTCCTTGTTATTTGGGCTGGTCATCCGGGGTCTGGGATACCAGAATAATCACCCGACACTCCCGCATGAAACGATGGCGTTCCCGGGTTTTTTCAATTATGTCGGCATCAGATCTGCTGATGACAATGGACGAATTCCCAGGGCCTCCCGTCCTCAAGGCCTTCACTTTGATGGGGTTATCCCCCACCCATTTAACCGTATCAACAGAATCCATGGCACATGCATAGCGACACACCCCCTGCTGAACCGCAATTTCCCGGCTGATAAAAAGGGCACTGTATATTTCTGATCCCAGTTCACTTACCACCACCGGATAAAGCACCGGGGAAAACCCAATGGCGGTGGCATCAATGATCAGGCCGGTATATTCAGATATTTTTTTCTCCAGCACAACCGGAGGATCAAGGATTTGAAGGGTGGGAATGGATTGAATTTCTTCCGGTAACACCAGCTGAAGAAACCCCCCGAACAAGGTGGTTTCCAGTACCACTTCCATGGTGCGATCCGAAGTATAGGACTGTTTGATCAAGATGGCATCCATGGCCGTTTTTTCAATGCCCGCAAGGATATGATCATCCGATTCGGCAAGGGCCTCGACACTGCGCCCCCGGTAAATATCCAGAGATTTCAACGTTTCAATGAGATTCCGTCTGGCATCACTTCTGGCAAGGCTTAAAATGAAATCAGGGGATTCTGCCTTTTTACGGTCCACGGGAACAGCCTTTCCACGGGCATATACCCTGCCGGTGCTCCAGTTAATCTCTCCCCTTGAAAGTATGGATGTGCACTGATGCCGGGGCATATCCATTTTTTCTTCCCCCCAGCCCGAAGAAATGTACAAAAACAGACAGCATCCAATCAACAGCCCCCGGACAACTCCTTTAAGTTTCCTGGCAGACCATGTCATGGGATTATCTGCCTGCATCATTACCCACGGCATGGGATAGTTCTTGATGATTTCCCGAAATTTGATCAAAACCGTTCAGCGGCACCCGGGTATTCATATAATGATACACCTGGGCGATGGCAGTGGTCACCGGGGGGGTATCTGGCAGACATGCGGCTATTTTCTCAATGTATTTACGCTCTTTCACCCATTGAATGGATGGAGAAAAATTTAAATCAAATACCCAGCTGATCTGCATGAGTTTAAGGTCATTGAGACGTTTAATAGCTGTACTTTTAACAAATGTTCCAGCCATAATGGCGTCTATGGCGTCACTGGAGACCCCGGGGTCATCGGCAAGCCCCAGATTGATGGCCTGCTGACTTCCCGGACGGGGATGGGTATAATTTTCTATGACCACCCGCCAGATATCAAGTTTATCGGCATCCCGGAGCAATCTGATGAAAAACAGCATATCTTCATCTCCCTTCCGGGGAATCTGTGCAGCATTATGAAACCCAATAGCGTTTTTAATCAGCGTTGCCTCCCGGACAGTCAAGGGATCAAGGATACCATGGGCATCCATTTCCTGAAGGCTGAGGCGGGCATGGTTTTCTGATTGCTTATCCAGAAAGGTTTTATAGGTTTCATACTGTTTGAATCTTCCCAGATCATGGAAAAGTGCCATGGTCTCGGCCAGCATCATCTTGTCATCGTCCAGGCAAAGAGCCTTTCCCAAAGCAAGTATCTCGCTGCAGACCCTAAGGGTGTGCTCTTTTTTCAGCATCAGGGGCTCAGGGTCATGGGAGCCTTGTATGTATTGATCTGCATATGCCAGAAAAAACCGTTTCAATTGCGTCAGTGTTTGATGATTCATAACGAAGCCCCTTGAAATAATTTTACCCACGCATACCACGGTTATTTAAATTCATCAAGACATACCATGGGGCATGTTCACAACATGGACCATCCGTCATGATTACTGGGCCAGCGGGGTCACGGAGCAACGGCGTCAGGCTTGTACTATTATCAACGGGATCAGGCCCAAAAACTGAATCATTGACTAAGAAGGATAGTGATTTACGTCGGAATATGGTATTGCTCAAAGACAAAAAAACCAGTGAACTGAGAAGGGGAGATGAGAGCAATCCCCAACAGCCCATGGAAAAGGAGTCATAAGAATGAGTGAATTACTTTCAACCCGGGAAGTGGCAAAGTTTTTAAACATCAACGAAAAAATGGTTTACAGTCTCATATCCGACAAAGGGCTTCCCGCCACCAAGGTAACAGGTAAATGGCTGTTTCCCATTGATCTGGTCCGCCAGTGGATTGAATCGGGGACCATCAACTATCCTGAACCGGCCGCCAAACTGCCCCCCTACCATGGACTGGTACTCATTGCCGGCAGTAACGACCTGCTACTGGATGCCATGCTGTCCCACTTTAACAGCCAGTCCCCCCATCACATGGCCATGTTTGGTTTCACCGGCAGCATGGGGGGCATCCAGGCCTTGAGAAAAAATATGTGCCACATTGCCTCCAGTCATCTGGTGGCAGACACCGATGGACCGGACAAGGAATATAATTTCCCTTTTCTTGAAAAAGAAATGAAACGAATGCCCGCAGCGGTTAATTTCTGCATGCGCCAGCAGGGCATTCTGGTACAGAAAAAAAATCCCTGGGGCATTAAGGGCATACAAGATCTATCGCAGCCGGGTATAACCATTGTAAACAGAGGCCTTGGCACTGGAACACGCCAGCTGTTTGATGGAGAACTTAAAAAGGCTGGTATCAAGGGAAGTGCCATTAAGGGTTATGATAACATTGCGGCCAAACACATGGACATCGGACTTGCAGTGCTGTCCGGATCTGCAGATGCCGGACCGGGAATCAAACCCGTGGCAGAGAAACTGGGCCTTGGTTTCATTCCCATCTGCTGGGAAAGATTTGACCTTCTCATTTCAAAAGAACGTTTCTTTGACAAGGGCATTCAGCTGTTTCTGGGACTGTTGAAGGAAGATATCTTTAAAACAACCGCCCGGGAACTGGGAGGATACGACCTGTCTAAATCCGGTAATATGATCTATCCCATGGCCGATGACTGTGACCAGGCCCGAGAAGATCGGTAATAAAGAATTGACTGTCATCTGATGGAACACTTCATCACATGGGGTTCAACGGCCTTTTGAAGAGTCACCATCTCTTTTTCCTGGAAAAAACGATCTGCCAGCTTAAAAAAAGAGGGATTTAATACAGATACGTTCCGGGAACAGTGCTGGAGCACATAGTGGGATGCCCCCTTTATCATCCGGCCTATGTCCACCATGATGCTTTCATCAATAAAGGGTCGGACACAGGTGGTTCTGAACTCATGGGCCGGGGCAATATCCATGATAAGTTTCACCGATTTCATGATGGTATCTGCTTTTAAATTTCCCCGGACAAGGCCATCATATCTGTCAAGGCTGGTTTTAATATCCATGGCCACAAAATCCAGCAATTGCAGCTGCAACAGGCGTGCCAGTACCCCGGGGTTGCTTCCGTTGGTATCAAGTTTGATTTTATAGCCCATCTTTTTGATCTTGAAGCAGAACCCTTCAAGATCCATGTGCAATGACGGTTCTCCCCCGGTGATCACCACACCATCCAGCATCCCCTTTCGTCTCTCCAGAAAAGCAAATACATCTGCTTCTGTGATGGCGGGGGCATCGGGTGAGGCCTTTCCCATTGCAAGATCAGGGTTGTGGCAGTAAGGACAGCAGAAATTGCACCCCGATGTAAACACCACACAGGCCACCGTCCCTGGGAAATCAATTAAGCTGTTCTTCTGCAGTCCCCCTATAATCATCGGCATTGGATTGTGTCCCTTCTTGTTAAGTCATATTCTTTAGATCCAAACGATACAAAAAGCCTGCTTCATGGAAAAGATGCCCGAATGACAGGCGAAGGTGCCCTCTCCAATCCACAGGCTTAAAATCAATTCAGATCCACGGTAATGTCATCGGTCAGCAAATATTTGGTTTGCTCATATAAATATTTGTACAGTGCCCAATATTCTCCTGTTTGGGACTGCGTAGAATACGAATGCTGTGTGATCAGGCCAAAAACAGGTGAAGATGGGGTGCTGACCGAATATTTATACGGGGCTCAGGAGGCCACTTTAAAGGTTTTACGCATGCAAAATTCAGTCTGTTTACCGTTATTCCACTGCTTCACCGGCCGCAGATATCCCACCACCCGGGAGTACACTTCTGTTTCCCCACCGCACTTGGGACAAACGGGCACTTCTCCGGGAAGATAGCCATGGGAAGCGCAGACGCTGAAGGTGGGAGTCAGGGTAAAATAGGGCAGCTTATAGTTGTTAGCCACCTTTTGCACCATCTGTTTGACCACCTCCACATCACACACCTCCTCTCCCAGAAACAGATGAAGTACCGTGCCACCGGTGTATTTTATCTGGAGGCCATCCTGAAGATCGAGTACCTCAAACACATCATCGGTGTAGTTCACCGGCAGATGTGTGGAGTTGGTGTAAAAGGGGTCACTGCCCGCCGTGTACTCGGCTTCATTGGCACAGATGATGTCAGGGTAACGCTCCTTATCTTTCATGGCAAACCTATAGGTGGTTCCCTCGGCCGGGGTGGCTTCCAGGTTAAACATATCACCTGTTTCCACCTGCATTTTTTCAATTTCCGCCCGGAGATGGTCCATAACCCGTATGGAAAAGGCCTGTCCCTCCTGTGATGCGATCCCTTTACCCAGAAAATTCACACATGCCTCATTCATGCCAAGTATCCCGATGGTGGAAAAATGATTGCGCCAGAAACATCCGGCACTTTCCTTTATTTTTCTCAGATAAAATTTTGAATAGGGATAAAGGTTGCCATCGGTAAATTTTTCCAGCACCTTACGTTTTATAGTCAGGGATTCTCCGGCAATCTTCACCAGATTATCGAGCTTGTCCATAAAATCCTGTTCCGTGTCCGAAGTGTATCCCAACCGGGGCAGATTAATGGTGACAACCCCTATGGAACCTGTGAGAGGATTGGCACCAAAAAGCCCTCCACCCCTTTTTTGTAGTTCCCGGTTATCCAGTCGCAGCCGACAGCACATGGAACGGGCATCATCCGGGGACATGTCAGAATTTACAAAGTTAGAAAAGTAGGGAATGCCGTATTTGCCGGTCATCTTCCAGACATTTTCAAGATTTTCATTATCCCAGTTAAAGTCTTCGGTGATATTATAAGTGGGAATGGGAAAGGTGAATACCCGGCCTTTGGCATCACCTTCCATCATCACCTCGGCAAAGGCGTTGTTGATCATATCCATTTCATGCTGGTAGTCGGCATAGGTGTCTTCCCGGTATTCTCCACCGATCACCACAGGAGCGTTCTTTAAAATAGAGGGAACCACAAGATCCATGGTGATATTGGTAAAAGGGGTCTGGAATCCCACCCGTGTGGGGATATTGATGTTAAACACAAACTCCTGCAGGGCCTGCTTCACCTCTTTATAGCCAAGGTTATCTTCCCGGACAAAGGGTGCCAGCAGGGTATCAAAATTTGACATGGCCTGGGCACCGGCGGCCTCTCCCTGGAGGGTATAAAAAAAGTTCACCATCTGGCCCAGGGCAGTTCTAAGATGGCGGGGAGGCAGGCTTTCCACCTTACCGGACACCCCTTTAAATCCTTCCATGAGCAGATCCTGAAGATCCCATCCCACGCAATATACGGATAACAGGCTCAAATCATGGATATGAATGTCTCCCCTTTCATGGGAATCCCTCACACCGGGGGGATAGATACGGTTCAGCCAGTATTCGGCGGTTATGCCCGATGAGATGTAATTATTAAGCCCCTGGAGAGAATAACTCATGTTGCTGTTCTCTTTTACTTTCCAGTCCATACGGCCGATATATTTCTCCATGAGGTCCAGATGTTCACGGATGGTAATCCGCCTGATCTGATTGTGCTGTTCCCGGTAAATGATGTAGGCCTTGGCTGTTTTGTAAAAGGGAGAATCCAGGAGAACCCGCTCTACAATATCCTGGATTTCTTCCACCTCAGGACATGCACCAAGACGCAGATCTCTGGCAAGGGTGATGACCTTGATTGTCAGTTTTTTTGCTTCTCTTTCATCAAATTCGCCGGTTTCCTTACCTGACTTGGCAATGGCATCACTGATTTTTGAAGAGTCAAATTCCGCAATTCGGCCGTCACGCTTTTTTATCTTTTCAAACATTCGTCGCTCCCTTGGATTCCCTGGTGCTTTATATTAATTTTGGCTGTTTTTAAATCAAATGCTGGCAGTTCGTGGATTTTCCGTAAGAATACCAGAGGCGACAAAAATAATCAATATATAGATCCAAGTCAAGGAATAAAACGATATATTGTGTAACGTCACCAGAAACAAGATAGACAACAACCTGAAAACACAGGGATAAAACGCCTAAGCAGAGCTTGAAATAAAGACGAAACTACCACATCATGGCACCCCATGAATCGGGGCTATTTTTCCATAAAAAGGCTTATTTTAATGCAATTTTCAAGGGCGAATTTCAGGCAGGACTGGGGTCTTCGGCTGCCATACAAAGGACAGGTCACCGAAACACCCCATGGACATCTGTCAGAAGATGGATGTGGGGCGGGCCAGCATTATAATTAACAGAATCAGAGCTGGGCAAAGCCTGGGGTACCGTTTAGTTCTTCGGGTAGAATTTCCATGAGATGATGAATGATTTTTGCAGTAACCCCCCATACCACCACATCTTTAAACGGGTAGGTCAACTCACCAATATCTGGATATCTGCCATGAAAGCCTTTGTCCCTGTGAATTTGTGTAAAGTGCTGCAATGGAATCATGAAAACCCGGGATATCTCTTTCTCATCAAAATCAATATCTCCTGTTTGGTCCCATATTCCAAGGAATGCTTCGATATCCTTATTATTTATAGTCTGAAAATGCCCAAGAGATCCCACCACCTCCACCTGATCCCGGGGGATGGCCAGCTCTTCTTTGAGTTCACGCAGGGCCGTGGCCCCCCGATCTGCATCATCGGGGTCCACATGCCCCCCTGGAAAGGCCATCTGGTTCCGCCAGGGATAGCCCTTACGGTCTGCCTTTTGAATAAGCACCAGGAAAGGCTCCGGACGAACACCGGCAAGGGCCATGACACTGGTGGGTTCAAACAGGTCCGCATCCGGCGCAAGGGGGTGGCTGGCTTCATTGACAACACGGGTTAACACTTCATGGCAGTGGCATTCACGGGACAGCATGAAAATCATCTCCTTATTTTTATGTCAAATTTCGGATTTGAGCATTTTGGCTGTTAAACAGCCTGCCCCCTTGGATCTGCCACATGTCAGGCGTGGCGGATGTTGTGCCCAAACCCTAAAAACACATTTTGTACGAATGCAAGCTCAATGGGGATCAGCTGCCCTGCAGAAGGGCTGATATTTCTTTAAAAATTTCTTTTTCCATCTCCTCCAGGTTATCCACAGGTCCCTGGGTTTCCACCTGGTCAAGCAGTCTGAAGAACAGGGCCAGCAGATAATCATTGACCCTGTCTGACACAGACATGTCCGGCATTTCCCAGTAAAGGGGAGATGTCTTATGGGACATGGACCGTAAAACGGTGTGACAGGCAAACACCACACGCCGGGCCATCCATTCAACACCTGCATCCAAAAAGGTCACCTCTCCTTCAAATCCAAACAAACCGCGTTTTTCAAGGCGGTTCATCCGTTCAAAGGCTGCGTACCCGGATGTTCCGGAAAGCACAATCTGGCAATGGCACATGAGATTGGCAGTTCGTTCCAGACGATCCAGAAGCTTGTTTTCCATCAAAAACGCCATGTTATCCCGGAGATCTGCCACGGAACTGTCCGGTACAAACATTAAAAATCCAATCTCGGGCTCAATGCCATGGCGACGGCAAAGGGCAATGGCCTGCGCCCCCTCATTGGCTGCCGATTGCTTGTTCAGGTTTCCAAGTACCCTTGCAGATCCGCTTTCAATGCCCATCAAAAGAGAATTAAAGCCTGCGGCTGTTAATTTCTCCAGGATCTCATCATCCAGATCCGCTGGCCGCGTTTCCATGCCAAAGGTTATGTTCAATGGCTTTATCAGTTTCAGCAGATCCAGAGTTCTTTGTTTTCCCCGTCGGCCCGGGCCGATGAAATTGGGATCGGCAAAGTAAAAATTTTTCACCCCCCGGTCAACCAGCCCAGCCATTTCAATGGCAATATTTTCCGGGGAGCGCCCCCGCCACAACGGTCCCTGATTATAAAAAGATGGCACCGGGCAGAAACTGCAATGATTATAACATCCCCGGCTGCCAAGCACTGTAACAGTACCTTTCAGGGACTTGCGCCAGGGAAAGGGGAAGGCATCAAGATCTTTTGCCGGGGCACGCACAGGTGTTTTCCTCACTGCCGGAGCATCCTTTGTACAGCCTTTTATGGCAAGGCCTTCAATCGCCTGAAAGTCATTTCCTTCTTCAAGTGCCCGGGCCAGGGCCACCAGGGTTGTTCAAACTCTCCAACGGCTACAGAATCCACCTCTGGCTGATTTTCCAGAATTTCACCATACACAAGGGTGGGAAAAAAGCCAAATAGATTTATATGTCCGGAAAACCCCTGTTTTTTTAAATCATTCAGGAATTCAAACAGCAAGGGGGTGTGCTCCCAGAAGTACACCGCATTGATGCACAAAAGCGACGGATCAAGGGCCAGAATTTTTTCTTTTGTTTCTCCAAAGGTCCAGAAGGCCTGGGCTGCATCCATGAAGGTGGTCTCACATCCGGCGGCATCCAGGGCCGAGGCTGCATATCCTCCCATGAGACAGGACCAGAGAGGGGTGTTGGCAATATCATTAAACCTCTTTTCCGAAGCCATCCGGGGGTGTTCCAGTACAACTGCTTTCATCATTTTATACCCTCCATGACAGTTCCATCGAGTTTCAAACGGGAAAAGACCCCGGCACTGTGACACTTTGCCTCAAATTCATGGAGAAGATGACTCCCATGAACAGGATTATGATACACCGGATAAAGTAGATCAGTTTCAGGATCAAGCAGGCCATCCCTGATGAGTTTTCTGGTTATGGGTGCCCCGGGATAGAGCCTTATATGGTTAAATATCACGGCCCCCAGGTTCCCGGCATCACCATGGATATTAAGGAGTTCATCCAGCATGTTGCGGGCCTCAATAACATCCTCTTTTGTCTCTCCGGGCAGATTCACCAAAAAATGACACATGGTGAGGAGCTTTTTATCAGCTGTCAAGCGGGAGGCATTTAAAATATCCTGCCTGGTCATTTTTTTATTCAAAAGTTTCAATCCATGATCGGTTAGGGCATCTCCGGAAAAATACACGGCCACCAAACCTGCCCGTTGTGCCAGATCCAGATTTTCAGCCGTCAGGGAATCCTCCCGGAAAAACCCGGTCCAGGAGATATCCAATTTTCTACGGATAAGTTCCCGGCACAGGGCCTCAAAATGATCCGCAGGACGATTTAAAACTCCATCGGTAAAATGAAACAGGCCAATACTGGATTCTTTATTCAGCTGTTCCATCTCGTCCACAATCTTTACAGGGCTTCTAAGGCGCATGGCCGTCCCCCCCAGAAAAGGATAAAGACAATAACTGCACCACAGGTCACACCCCCTTTTTCCTTCAATGCCCATGGCTGCCACATAGGCATTGCCCCGGGTGTAATTCCCGGGGGGAAAGGCATCAAGATCCATGGGAGGTATCAGATCCATGTCGATCCTTACACCGGGGGAATTAACCACCACCTGCCCCCGGTCCCGCCAGAGAATCCCGGGAATACGTCCATAATCCGGGTCCGGCCCGAGAAGGGATGGGAAAATCAACTCCCCCTCTCCCTTGAGTCCCACATCAATATAGGGCACCTCCTCCATCAGTCTCCGGGCAAAAAGAGAAAAGGCTGGCCCCCCTGCCAGAAGACGAACCCCGGGCACCACGGTTTTAACCATGCATGCTGCAGTTTTTAAAGATGACAGATAGGATGCCTGATGCCCTGCAAGGGGATCAAGATTCCGAAAGGAAAGGGCCACGACATTCGGAATTTCATCCATCAGAGAATGGTGAAGGGCCTGCCAGGGGTCTGAACAGATATTCATGTCCAGCACTCTTTTTTCAATGGTATCCGGTACCGTGCTGGACAACCGGGAAAGGCCCAGGGGATACACTTTTTCTCCGGCTCCCAAATGGGATGTGGGCACCTGTACAAGTAATAGTTTCATTGTAGACTCCATTTTTTATTTCAGAAGCAAAAGCCCCATGTATTTGACATAATCCAGGGTTTCCGTCACCGGTGCCAGGCGAACACCAGCCCGGAATGCGGTCTCATAGACGTCAATGCCCGAAGCTTCCATGGCAGGACGTGACAGATGGGGATGATGGCAGGTGCCGTCGGCGGGGCACTCCGGACACACAGTACAGGGACCTGCTCCAAACACAAATGCCTTATGAAAGCCATCCAGAAATGCGGTTTTTTCAAGGGATAAGAGCTGTTTATGAAAGGCGGTTCCCGGAGGGGCTCCCTCCACAAGAAACAGGGTGTCATAACTGTCTATCATCTCCCGGGTTTCTTCATGGGACATGCCCCGGGGCGGGCATTGCAGGTTTTTTCCAAAGCCCTCACACCCCCACCGACATTTTTTTTGCACCCAGGAGGCAGTTACCACCGTTTCAGGGGAAATTTTAACAGCACGTTCAAATCCATGTTCCAGGGCGATGCTGACCCATTTTTTCCCCTCATCACCAGCCCTGCCGCTCCCCCCCGCCACCATAAGGGCGGTATCTGTATCAAGATCTATCACCTCACAGCTGTTCATTCCCCCGTGTCTGAGCCAGCCTTCAATATCCCCGGCCTCATGGCAGCATCCGTTGTAGGTATTGAGCATCATTGTAAGATCATAAAGCGCACCTTTCTGGGGATTTCTTCCTGCCCGGTCGGGGAAATAGTCATGGATAAGTATCATGCCCCCGGGTTTTAGAAGGCTGATAGATTTTTCAAGCAATTGCCTTGCCTCATCCGGTCCATAGGCATGAAGAAAATTACTTAACACCACCACCCCGAATGTCAGTTCAAAGGGATGGGTTCTGAAGTCACCTGCCATGGTTTCAATGCCCTGCCAGGAGGCGGTTTCCGGATAAATCTCCCGGGCAGCATCAAGGACCTCGGCAAGTTCAAACAGCACTGCATGTTCTCCTGGAATCAGTGGCAGCAATGCCCGGATCATGCTGCCGGCCCCGCCCCCCACATCAAGAAGCGGTCCCTTCAGGGGTTCATCCTTCATTACCCCGGCAATTTCCAGGGATTTTTCCTTTACCAGAGTATCCATGGCCCTGACGTACCGAATATTCCTTGCCCGGTAATCCTGGTCTGTCTGGTCCCTCCGATTCAAAACAGATTTAACGGACGGCAACAACGGAGGGGAGATCTCCCCCCGTTTTTCCTGATGTGATACCCGGGAAGCCAGCTTGGCCCACTGGGGCTGCATGTATCGTCGATAGAGAAAGAATTCTCCCATAAAGGTGGATTTTTCCGGCACCAGATACCGGGAAGAAAGGGATGTGTTGAACCAGGCATCCTTATACCGGGACACCAGGGCCATTTTTTCCAGTGCTCTCAAAAGACGAAACAGGGCATCTCCATGGCACCCCGCCACATCAGAAAGGGCAGTAAGGGAACTCTTTCCCCTGTCTAGATGTTGAAACAGATTCAGTTCCAGGGAAGCAAACAATACTTCGGAATACCAGTAGGCCGTGGCCAGATTTTCCAGGTACTGAAAATCTTTGTGGGTGGCATCGGCATTTTGAAAGCCGGGGTGAATCAAAGGTGTGACCTCCGTTTACGGTCGGCACGCAAAAATCCCCACGCCGACAAGTCATCGACCCGGGGATTTACCGTCTCTCCGAAAGCCATTTATTTACACTGTTCCCGCAGATATTCTGACTTGTAATTCATCCTACTTGCCACGCCTTCCCACACTGTTTCGGTTGTTACACTTACAGTACAGTGACATTCATGCGGCGTTCGTCCTTACTCACAGCGGCGGGTCCGTCCCGGAATTACACCGGATTCCCTGGGGGGACAGTGATATTCTTTTTAAGCAGGAAACAATATCACACCCCGAACTTTTGTCAAGGCAAAGGGAAAAGGAGAACACCTGCCCCATAGTGATCCAGCCCCCGTTTACCCATCAATGGTGACCCATGGCCCATGTTATGACCAAGCCTTCTCCTTATCATTTGCATTTTTAATAAAGCCCATGATAAGAAACACCATTATGGATCATCCAATCAAAGGAGCTTAACAATGTCCATCTACCGTTTCAATGAGAAAACACCCCGGATACACCCATCAACTTATATTGCCCCCGGTGCAACCCTTATTGGAAATGTTACCCTGGCAAAAAATACCTCGGTGTGGTTCAACTGCGTACTTAGAGGGGATTGTGATGCCATCATTGTGGGAGAAAATTCAAACATCCAGGACCTGACCATGTGCCATGCCGATTACGATGTTCCCTTGATCATCGGCAAGGGCGTCACCATCGGACACAATTGTGTTGTTCACGGCTGCCGCATTGAAGATGATTGCCTCATCGGTATGGGTGCCGTGGTGATGAACCATGCCGTCATTGGCCGGGGTTCCATTGTGGCGGCTGGAACAGTTGTGCTTGAAAAAACAGTGATCCCACCTTTCTCACTGGTGACGGGGGTCCCGGGAAAGATAAAAAGCCAGATGGACGAATCTGTGCTTGAGCTGCTTCGACTGCCTGCGGAAAATTACGCCCAGCGGGCAGTGGATTACTCCAGCTCTAAACTGGAAAAAATCGGATAGTAATATCTTCATGGGTCATGAATTCTCCAATTTGACACCAGATAATGTGTTTCTTTAAAATTGAAATCAACACACGTGGTATGCAAAATGAGGGTTTAGGACTCATGAGTAATTTCAAAGAAGGGGCTTGGCCCACATGGCTCCTCCCAAGAGTGGCTGATATTTTGCAGCCAGACCCCCAAAAAGGGGGACCAATTTGGGAAGGGATCAGGCTTGCGTTATTGGCATTATCGGTGCTTTTGGCCTTTGCACAATCTGTAAAAAGATAACGCCAATAACACAAGCCTGACCCCATTGAGCCAATACTTATGACGAGTGCCCCATGCTATGATCAATCCCTTTATATGAAAAGGTCGCCTCCAAGGCAACTTCAGCATAGCCGCCCCCCCGATGGGCAATAGGGACCGGACAATTTAGCTGTCTACAGTTCCGGTCCTGGCACATTGCCCGTCGGGGGGCGGCGGTATAATACCATTTGGCTCCACGTCTACGACCCGATATTTATTGACCGTTATTTAAAAATACCGGTTCGTCCAGTCTGAACCATATCCTTTAAAAGCTTTCCTGCCAGGGCCGCCTTGCCCAATGGTCCTTTACGATTTTCCAGAAGAATGGCATTGAGCTCTGCCCGATCCTTCGGGGGACGGGTGGTCTTTTCTTTTTTCACCAGGGAAAGCGCCTTGGTTGCACAGGTGGTCACGCACACCCCGCAACCCAGACACAGATTCAAATCCAGGTGGGCACGAAGGGGTTCTCCTGCCACCTTGATGGCTTTGACCTGACATCTTCGTTCACACACCCCACATCCATTGCAAAGGGATATATCCAACCTTGCATGGAAATTGGAAGACCAGAAATCAAGGGGCTTTGGCAGTTTCTGATGGAGACTGAGCATACCACAGCAGCACCCGCAGCAGGAACAGATGAATTCAGGCTTTTCCGTGTTGGAGGGCTGAAGCACCAGCCCCTGTTTCTGGTTTTTATCCAGGATGGCCATGGCCCCCTCCCGGGTGATTTCCCGGCCAACACCGCCGATGAGGCAGGCCTGGGCGATATCCCCCATGGCCAGACAGGTCTCGGTGCGCCGGGTCACCTTGCAGGGACTTCCCTGCATCTGTTTTTTCTTACGGCAGATACATTCCACAATCACAAAGGGACCGGCTGCCCCGGCAATGAGTTGTGTAATCTCATCAAAGGTGGCCACAGGGTTTTCAATGGAAATGCTTTTTCCAATGGGGATGGTACGCATCTGGGGCAGCTTTGTGCCCAGAAAATCCATACCGAAACCAATACTTGCGGTGTAATCATCAAAATCCTTCAGAAACGCCGGAGACATGCGCTCCATCTGCATTTCATACATTCCCACCACCAGCGGTGAGTTGCAGTACTGGTACTGCCCGTTTCTGAGTCTGGACTCAAGCCCGCCCTTTTGTTGGATGCGATGCAATATTTTTTCCAGGGTTTCAGGATCGTTCACCCGGTGCTTGAGCCTTGGAAACAGGATGTCCAGGGATTCAAATTCATGGCTTAAATGGCAGGCGATATCCGCCTCCTCCGGTGTAAAAATATACTTTAACAGCCGGATGTCTGAACCGTTTTGTGCTGCGGGAAATCCCATTACCTGGCGATCCAGGTGTTGTTGCAGCCGTCGATATATCTTGTCTTGCCTTGCCATGGATCTGTTTATCTCTCCTTTTTTTCGGGCGTGAGCACAGTGTAGGGGGCTGCCTTTCGTTCTTTACGCCTACTTTGACACCCGGGTGGTACCATCATTGGCCGTGATAATGTTCACCCGGTCCCCGGGAGCCATCATCACATCTGCCTCCTGAACCACCACAATGGTGGCACCATTGTCTTTTTTCACCACAATTTCAAGGGCCGGTTTCCTTGTAACCCCTTCTTCGGCAGCGGTTCCCACCATGGCTCCTGCCAGGGCACCCACCACCGTTGCAACGGTCCTTCCTGCACCACTGCCCACGGTGCTGCCAAGAACCCCTCCGGCCACGCCCCCGGCGGATGTCCCAATGGCTGTCTTTGTGCCTTCAATGGTCACATGCTTCACCGATACCACCGTGGCATATTCCAGGGTCTGGGCCTGCCGTGCCTGATCCCGGGAGTACACCTCACCGGATCTTGAAGAGGCACACCCGGTCATAAAGGCCACCATGGCCATCAAAACACCCACTATCATCATCGAATTTAACTGTTTCATATCAAAATCCTCCCGGAAACAAACCATTTTGACACCTGCCCCCCAAATTACAGACATACAGATTAAATGTAAATCTTCGGCTTGCTCATGTAAATGTTTGGACAGCGCCCCACATTCGCCTGTTTGGGGCTGCGTAGAAATGCTATGTGAGCAGACCAAAACAGGTGAAGATGGGGTGCTGACCGAAGATTTACGATTAAATCTCTGCGGCAAGCTTTGCACCTTCGGCAATGGCCTGTTTGGCATCCAGTTCTCCGGCCTTGTGGGCACCGCCTATGAGGTGAAAGGGAATAGCCTTTTTTTCAAGGGCATGGACCAGCTGCATCCGGGACTCCTGCCCGGCACAGATCACCACATGATCAACGGCCAGCACCTTTTTTTCACCCTCATGGACAATGTGGAATCCATCGTTATCAAACTTTTCATAGACCACCCCGGACAGCATATTCACCCCCCGCTTTTTTAACACTGCCCGATGAATCCAGCCGGTGGTCTTACCAAGCCCGGCCCCGGGTTTACTTTCTTTTCGCTGGAGCAGGTAAATGGTTCTGGCACAGGTACAGCTCCTTCCACACTGGGGTTTAATCTCCCCAAGGCCTCCAGCTTGCCTGTAGGCCTTGTCCACCCCCCACTCCCTTAAAAATCCATCTCGATCCTGACTGGTACATTCTCCCTGCTGACTTAAAAGGGTTGCCACATCAAACCCGATGCCACCGGCACCGATGATGGCCACCCGACGTCCCATACTCTCACTGTTTTTTATGGCATGGATATAAGAAACCACCCGGACATCATCGCTGCCGGGAAATGCCAGCTGCCTTGGTACCACACCCGTGGCAATAACAATCTCATCAAAAAGGCGTTTACCCGGTTCCACACCATTCACATCCTCCATGGAAAGGTCCAATACCGTCACACGCATGTCCGTGACCACCCGCACCTTTAAAAGGGCCAGCTGTCGCCGGGAATAGGTAAGGGTCTCATAGAACTCCTCTTTTCCCGGAATCTTCACCGCCAGATTAATAAGCCCCCCGATGTCTGACTGCTCATCAAACAAAACCACCTGATGCCCCCGTCGGGCCGCAAAAATGGCAAAGGCAATTCCGGCAGGACCTGCCCCCACCACGGCAATCTTTTTGGGAACCGCTGCCGGTGCAAATACAAGCTCTGTCTCATGGCAGGCCATGGGATTAACCAGGCAGGAACACACTTTACCCTGGAAAATATGATCCAGACAGGCCTGGTTACAGCCGATGCAAACATTGATATCCCGGGGTCGATGCTTCCGGGCCTTTTCCATGAAATTCGGATCTGCCAGAAAGGGCCGGGCCATGGATACCAGGTCCGCTTCCCGATCTGCCAGCACCTTTTCCGCCGTCTCCGGTGTGTTAATGCGGTTGCTGGTCACCAGGGGCAGGGAAACAGCCCCCTTTAATTTTGCCGTCACCCAGGTAAATGCGGCCCGGGGCACCATGCCGGCAATGGTGGGAATCCGGGCTTCGTGCCAGCCAATGCCCGTGGAAATGATACTGGCCCCTGCCTTTTCCACCTCCCGGGCCAGAAAAATCACCTCGTCCAGGGTGCTGCCCCCCTGCATGAGATCCAGCATGGACAGGCGATAAATAATGATAAAATTTTCCCCCACCCGCTGGCGCACCCGTTTCACAATCTCCAGGGCAAAACGAATGCGATTTTCATAGCTGCCCCCCCATTGATCCGTGCGCTGATTGGTCACCGTTGAAATGAACTGATTTATGAGATAACCTTCAGATCCCATGATCTCCACCCCGTCATACCCGGCCTGCCGGGCCAGTGCAGCGCATCTTGCAAAATCTTCAATCTGCTTTTCAATCTCATCTTCAGTCAAGGCCCGGGGGGTAAAAAAATTAATGGGAGCCATAATGGCCGAAGGGGCCACCAGTTTTTCATGGAAGCCATAACGACCGGTGTGGAGAATCTGCATGGCAATTTTCCCTCCATTGTCATGCACTGCCCGGGTGATGATAAGGTGATTATCCACTTCAGATTCGCAAGTTAGCATGGCCCCATGGTCTGCCACGCACCCTTCGGGATTGGGTGCAATGCCACCGGTGATAATAAGCCCCGCCCCGCCCTTTGCCCGCAGGCCAAAATAAACGCCCATGCGTTCAAACCCGCTGGGGATCTCTTCAAGCCCCGTGTGCATGGAGCCCATGACGGCTCGGTTTTTCAATGTGGTAAATCCCAGATCAAGGGGTTTGAACAGATGGGGAAACAGCGCATGTTCCATTTCTTTAATCCTCCAAAGTATGTTACAACACATTTATGTCTGGTTGTTATCGCCCTTCACCAACCGGCATTTTTTTCATGGCCGACCATGTACTGATAGCTCGTTCCAGGGTTATCATGGGACGTGATCAGACTCGTTGGATTAAACCATACATTTTTTTTCAAAGAAAAACAAACAGGGGTTAAGTCCAAGTTCTGCCACCAGGGGGTGGGGATTGTCCTGGCCGGATCAATATTAGAAGACAACGTTGACAAACCGATACCATTTTACCTTTTGAAAGGAAAGAGATGAATACCTGTCAAGATGAAAATATTCTGGAAGAACTCCTGCGACTCCTGAAACTTGAAAAAATAGAAGAGACCATCTTCAGGGGCCAGAGTCAAGATCTGGGATATGGAAATGTATTCGGGGGGCAGGTTCTGGGTCAATCCCTGTCCGCTGCCTCCCGCACGGTTCCACCAGTTTTCCATGCCCACAGTTTCCACGGTTATTTCATGCGGCCCGGGGATGCAAAACAACCCATTGTCTACACTGTAGACTGTATCCGGGACGGAAAAAGTTTTATAACCCGGCGGGTGGTGGCACTGCAAAAAGGGGTTGCCATATTTTCCATGTCCGCCTCCTTTCATAGAGGAGAACAAGGTTATGAGCACCAGGACACCATGCCCCATATAAAAGGACCAGAGGGTATAGAATCCGAGATGGAGATGGCACAGCGACTTTCCAATGAAATCCCCCCTGCAATTCTGGCAAAGCTGCTGTGCAGAAAACCCATTGAAATCCGGGTGGTAAACCCGGTAAATCCCTTTGCACCCAAGTCGTTGCCCCCGGAAAAATTTATCTGGTTTCGAGCCATTGACAAAATACCCGATGATGCGGCCATCCATCGCTACATACTTGCCTATTCTTCAGATTTCAACCTGCTCTCCACCGGCCTTTATCCCCATGCTAAAACCTTCTGGTCCCCGGACATGCAGGTGGCAAGCATGGACCACTCCATGTGGTTCCACAGGGATTTCAGAATGGATGACTGGCTTTTATATGTGGTAAAAAGCCCCAGCGCCGCAAAGGGAAGGGGACTCAATTTTGGTTCCATATATACCCGGGACGGCGTGCTGGTGGCCAGTGTGGCCCAGGAGGGGCTGTACCGCCGTCTGATAAAATAATTTGCCAGAGTCCACCTGCCCCCAAGGAAAATTGAAACGATCATTATTGCAATCTCTTAGACGTTTTTTTTACAAATGGCCATTGCCTGATGGGCATAACGAAGCATGAAGATGGTATCATGCCGCCCCCAACGGTCACCAGATCCGGCCCCGAACCGTCGGCATGGGACCAATCAAAATCAGTTGACTTTAACTGCCCATCTTTGTTACTATTTTAGCCTGTTTTCAAGATAAAACAACCCAGGCTTACCCCCGGACACCACATGGAGCACAGATGAAGAGTATTCTCATTGTTGATGACATTAAGGTTAATCTGAAAGTTCTTGAGGTTCTGTTAACCCGTAACGGGTACAACACCACATCTGCACTGAGTGGAAAGGACGCATTGAGCCTGCTTCAGATCAAACCCATTGATCTGATTATTTCAGATATTCTCATGCCCGGGATGGATGGCTTTCAATTCTGTCGACTATGTAAACTGGACGAAAATCTGAAACACATTCCCGTTATATTCTACTCGTCCACCCACACAGAATCCACAGCAAAAAAACTGGCCAAAAAAGTGGGCGCAACGGCATTTATCACCAAACCGGCTGATCCAGCCATGCTTTTAAAAACCATTGACACCATTTTGGATGGCCATGGGTTCAGCCCCTGTGACCATGAATCGTTGATTTCCGAAGAGCCAGAGGATGATTCCCACCCGGAAACAGCCATAGATATTGAGCCTGCCCCCACTATCGAAGGTCCCCGGGATGGGCAGGACCTGTCATTACTTAAAAACATTCCCTGTGCCGTATGGACCGTTGACGCCGGGGGCAAGATCACTTACATAAGCCCTGGCGTGGAGTCCATCACCGGTTTTACCGTGGAATACCTTTTAAGAACAGGTAAAAGACAATGGCTGACCAGAGTGTCTCCAGACCATGTGGAAAAGGTGCGAAGCGCCTACAAGAACCTTTATCAAAATAATATCCCCCTTGATATTGAATACCGCTTTCAATGCCGGGACGCAGAGATTATCTGGCTCCATGAGAAATCCGGTCTGCCCTACACCAGAAAAGGCATCCGGTATGTTGATGGCATCTCCATTGACATCTCGGAAAAAAAATATATCCAGGCCCATGGCATGAAATCCCGGGAACACCAGGCTATAAAGACTTTCAGCACAGGTATCGCCCACGATCTGAACACCCTTATCACCGGCATCACCGGCTACATGGAGCTGTCACGCATGGAATCAACAACACCATCGGAACAGCAGCAGTTTCTATCCAATGCCATGGAGCTAAGCACCAGGGCATCAGAGCTTGCCCACCAATTTTATGTCTTGTCAAGTACCCATAAACCGGCAAAGGAATCAACTCTGCTGTCCGATGTGGTGGCCGGGACCACCCGCAATATCCTTTCAGACAGCAATGTTCAGCTAAAACTGGAAATCCCACCGGATTTATGGGTCTGCAGGGTGGAACAAGGCCCCATGACCCAGGCCATGACAAACATCCTGTTAAACGCAAAACAATCCCTGGAGTCCAGTGGCTTTATTGAGGTGATCCTGCAAAACATATCCATAAAGGAAAGGGAGTTCATTTCAGATAATGTATTACAACCTGGAAAGTATATAAAAATAACCATAAGAGATAATGGATGTGGTATAGAAAAAAAATATCTGCACCGAATTTTTCATCCTTACTTCAGCACCCGCCCAAGGGAAACCAGGCAGGGACAGGGACTTGGCCTGTCCATAAGTGAAGCCATCATCAGCCAGCATGGCGGTGTCATGGCGGTTACTTCCCAAAGGGGAACAGGAACCACCATGGACATTTATCTACCCACCTCCCCCCCCGGAACAAACACAGCTGACACGGGAACTCCCATTCCCACCCACCGGACACGGAAGCTTCTGATCATGGATACCGATGAAATGGTCAGGGATGTCACCTGTCAAATCCTTGAACGGTCGGGATTCAAAGTGGTCTGTGTTCAAAGCAACTCCGAAGTCATAAGCAGTTATAGGCATGCCATGTTATCCAATGAGCCTTTCTGCGCCGTTATTCTGGATATTATGCCCCATACAGACAAGATCACCTGCCTTACCACTTTGAAACACCTGCAAAAAATTCATCCAGGTGTACGTGTGATTGCATCAAGCGCCTGTCCCTCTGATCCGATAATAACCCAATACAAGCACCACGGATTCCATGGCACCTTATCCAAACCCTATGTGGCTGGTGATCTGGTGTCTGCCATAAAAAATTTGCTGTGTCCACAAACTGAAAAATCATGACCGGCTCAGTTATCCGGACACTATACAAAAAAATATACACCCGGCAAGCCCCCACATGGAGAACGTCCTATGAAAGACAATAACTGTACAATCCTCATCGTTGATGACACTAAAACCAACGTTGACGTGCTGGTACAGACCCTGAAATCAGATTACAGGCTGGGGGTGACCCTTAACGGAAAAGATGCCATCCGCTTTGCAGGAACCCACCATCCAAACCTTATTCTGCTTGATATCATCATGCCGGGAATGGATGGCTTTGAAGTCTGCCTGGCATTGAAAGCAGATCCCAAAACCCGAAATATTCCCATTATTTTCATCACAGCTATGGACAACCAGGCCCACCGCACCCGATGTTTTGAGTGCGGCGGGGTGGATTACATCACAAAACCCTTTGTTCCCAGGGAAGTAAAGGAAAAGATCGCCAAACATCTCATCCCCGGTTGATGTGTGACCCCGGCCCCATGACTGAAATCCTTTTACCAAGAGAGACAGACAACAAAATGGAACAACACACCCATGACGGTACTGGCATCGCAACGGATTACCACGGGAAAATACTCAAGGGAAACCACAGCCGTAGTCTGAAAGATTATATCAAAGCCACCATTGCCGGTATGAAATCCTTTGAAAGTACCATGGTGCCAGTCATTCCCTACCTGTCCGCCTGGCAGGAGAAAGAAAATGCCATGTGGTATGAATTTGCAGGACAACGGTTCTGCGAACTTATGGCATGTGGTCCAGATAAGGTGGCAGCAACCTTCCGCAAAAGCATTCTTGAAAGACGGGTATACAATTACCGGGAAAAGAACAGCGGATGTGTCAATACCCAGACCCTGAAGCAATGGCAATTGTCCAACTCCCGCAGGGGGCTTCGCAAAGAAGGAGAAAAAAAGGGCCTGGTGGAGGCAGTGTACAAGGTTCAACTCCCCGACGGTTCCATTGCATGGCTCAAGGACCAGGCCACAGTGACAGCCTTTAACCCGGATCATATTCATATCTCATCGGGATGCCTGACCCTTGTTACCAAAGAGATGGAGGCAGAAGAAGAGCTGTTACGCACCCAGAAAAAACTCAAGGAAAACGCCCAGGCCCTGCAACTGGCCCATAAAATCCAGGAAAAAAATACAGAAAAACTTTCCCGGGCCATTGAGGCCGTTGAAGCCGCCAGAAAAGATGCGGAAAAGGCCAACCGGGCAAAGAGCGAATTTCTGGCCGTGATCAGCCATGAAATCAGAAATCCCATGAACGGCATCATCGGCACCTGCGATCTCATCATGACCGATGCACTCTCCCCCCGGCAGAACGAATACCTTGGCATCATCAAAAGTGCTGCCATTTCTCTTCTGGGACTGATCAATGATATTCTTGATTTTTCCAAAATTGAAGCCGGGAAACTGGCCTTCATGGAAACGTCATTTGACATACGGGATGTCATTGAGGATGTTTCTGATCTATTTCTGGAGCTGATATCCAAGAAAAAGCTGGACCTGGTGCTGGATATCCACCCCGATGTTCCCACCAGTGTCATCTCCGATCCCATGCGCCTGAGACAGGTGCTCATTAATCTGACCTCCAATGCACTGAAGTTCACCGAACAGGGTGAGATCGTTATTGGTGTTGCCCCCTGTATAACCAATGGGTCCCATGCCGAACTTGAATTTTTTGTCAGTGACACGGGTATCGGCATTGCACCTGTACATCTGGATAACCTGTTTGACTCCTTTACCCAGGTCAATGATCCAGTAAAGCAGGAATCTGGGGGTACGGGGCTGGGCCTTGCCATCTCCCGGCAGATCGTCACCATGATGGACGGCAGCATATGGGTTGAGAGCACCCCGGCCAAGGGCAGTACCTTTTATTTCAAGGCCCCGTTTAAATGTGCTGAAACAAACCCGGCAGATGCCCTGGCAATCCCCCGGGATTTCAGACAATACAAGGCTCTAATTGGCGCAAAGAAGGGCACCGGTCGGCAGGTACTCCAACGTCTCCTTGACACCTGGGGATTCAAAGTATCCCTGGCCGGTTCCGGAATGCAGGCCCTTGAAATCCTGTCCGGTAAAGAGCAACCCTTTGAACTGATTCTCATGGACATGAACCTGGACGATCTGGCCGATGCAGATATCCGCACTAAATTAAAAGCCATTTCCCGCGAATCTATTTTTATTTCCATCACCCGCATGGGCATAAAAGAGGAGGGCCTGCGGGCAGTGGATCTTGGTATCACAAGCTCATTGACCAAACCCGTTAAAGAATCACTGCTGCTTGAAACCATCAAAAAAAGATTTGGATTTTCCCCCAAGGCCCCTGATGTAAAAAAAGATCCTGCCCCAACCGGAGAACGTTTTTTAAATACCAGAGTGCTCATTGTGGAAGACAATACAATCAATCTGAAAGTCGGTTCAGAAATGCTGCGACTTGCAGGCGTGGACGTGGAAACTGCCCGGAACGGCATTGAAGCCGTTGAAAAGGTACAGCACACCGCCTATGATGCAGTGCTCATTGATATCCAGATGCCACTGCTGGACGGCATTGAAGCCTCCCGCATTATCCGTCAGCAGTTTTCCAGCCGGGATCTGCCCATCATAGCCATGAGTGCCCATGCCAAATCCATAAAATGGAAAGCCTGTGTGGACGCAGGCATCAACGACTATATTCTAAAGCCATTTAACAAAGAGGCCCTGTTAACTGTTCTGAAAAATCAGCTGGGCTACCGCCATGGCATAATGCCCCCTGAACTTCCCCGGCAAACCTCACCCCCCCGGAGCATGCCGGAAACAAAAGCATCGACCTCCTTTCCCGGACTCAACATCCAGGAGGGCATTGAACGCCTGGGGGGCAGCAAAAAAATTTTTGCAGATATTTTATCTGATTTCTGTGAGGAACATGCCACGTTCCACAAGGCACTGAAAGGGCTACTTGAAAACCGTGACTTCAAAGGTGCTGCCACCCTGGCACATTCCATCAAGGGAGCTGCCGGAAACATTTCCGCCCCACACCTGTTTGAAGCCGCAAAGGCCTTGGAACTGGCCTGCTGGGACGAAAAAGGAATGGAGATTGAAACCTTATTGCCTCCGACAAAGAGGGCCTTTGATGAGGTATGCAAGGGTGCCCGGAAATTTTTTGTCCACATTCAACAAAAAGAAAATACCGATAATCCAGACCATCAGGAATCTCAATCCACCCCCCAGACACTTTTACCACAGATGCACTCATTGCTGGACAGCCTGGACAGCTTTGACCCTATCCAGTCTGAAACCCTGGCAGCTGAAATCCAGCCATTGATGCCTGAAACTGCACAGACAGACATGGCATGCCTTGCAAAGTATATTAAAAATTACCAGTTTGATGATGCCCGTAAAATTTTAGAAGCGCTCATGGCTCCCCTGGAGTCTTAAGGATTTAATCCATGAAAACCATTAATGACTGCACCATCCTTGTGGTGGACGACACCAAAGCCAATGTGGCGGTGCTTGTTCAGGCCTTAAAAGAAACCTATAAACTGGGAGTTACCCTCAATGGAGAGGATGCCATAAAGTTTACCCAGGAGAAAAAGCCGGACCTGATTCTGCTTGATATTGTCATGCCCGGCACCGACGGACTTGAGGTGTGCCGAAGGCTAAAAGCAATGCCGGATACCAGAGATATCCCTATTATTTTTATCACCGCCATGGACGATCTGAGCCATAAAACCAAGGGATTTGATTTTGGTGCCGTGGATTACATCACCAAACCCTTTGATATCACCGAGGTAAAGGCCCGGGTGAAAACCCATCTTACCCTGAAGCTGGCCCAGGAGGCCCTTAAGAATCAGAATGTAATCCTGGAGGAGATGGTCCGGGAACGGACTCTGGAGTTGAGAAAAGCCCAGATTGAAGTCATCAGCCGCCTGGGAAAAGCAGCGGAATACCGGGATCAGGACACTGGCACCCATATCAACCGCATGAGCAAATACTGCCGCATTATGGGCAAGGCACTGGGACTGTCCCGGGAGGAATACGACCGCCTGGATCTGGCATCCACCATGCACGATGTGGGCAAAATCGGCATCTCGGACAATATTTTATTAAAACCGGGCAAGCTGGATGTGGAAGAATGGAAATCCATGAGAAGTCATACCCGCATTGGCGAACAGTTACTGTCCGGTGGTTCCTCCCAGCTGCTGGAGGTAGCCCGCATCATCGCCATGACCCACCATGAAAAATGGGACGGCACCGGTTATCATCAGCAGCTAAAGGGCAAGGAGATTCCCCTGGCTGGCAGAATCACCTGTATCTGCGATGTGTTTGACGCCCTGATATCCCGGCGGCCCTACAAAGAACCCTGGCCCGTGGAAAAGGCCATGGCGGAAATCAAACGGGGAAGAGGCGTTTTCTTTGACCCGGAACTGGTGGACCTCTTTGTCTCCCTGGAACCGGAGATCCTCAAAATCGTAGAAGCCCACCAGGATGAAATCATGTAGCCCATATCGGAGAGAGGTCAGCAGACCCGGGGGGTCATGCTCTCAGCTGTGCTGATCTCAATATATGATGCCCCGTGATCACATCCAAAATGTCCGGCCAGAACGGTGATAAGATCCTCTGAATCAAATTTACCCTCCTCCACCAGACGCTGGATGGCCTTTTGAATGGGATTGGCATTAAAATCTCGACGCTCAATAAAATCGGGAAACACCCCGAAGGAAAGGGCCATTACCCGCATGACCTGCTCATCATAGAGCTGGGCATAAATGGGATTATCCCCCCGATAGGCGGCAATGGACAAGATGGTCCGACCGGAAATGGAATCGGCCACAATGGCCCGGGTGTTCAGGCGCATGGAGGCCTTCACCGCTGATTTGGCCAGATAAGCTGTCACCTTGTTTTCCAGCAGATAGGGGGTATCCAGAAACGAACTGCGATCGGCCTCCACCTCCCTGGCAATGCGGGCCATAGTCTGCACCGCTTCCAGGGGATAACGCCCACTGGCCGTCTCCCCGGACAGCATCAGGGCATCGGCGTGGTCCAGGCAGGCGTTGGCCACATCGGAAACCTCGGCCCTTGTGGGACGTGGTGAATGAATCATGGAGTGAAGCATCTGCGTGGCCACAATCACCGGACAATGACGGCTTATGCAGGTTTTAATCATCTTTTTCTGAATCAGGGGAATTTGTTCAGCTGGGATTTCCACTGCCAGATCCCCCCGGGCGATCATTACCCCATAGGCCACCTCCAGGATTTCCTCCAGGTGATCCACTCCCTCCCGGTTTTCAATTTTGGCAATTATCTTTATGGGACTTTTTTTCTCATCAAGAATCTTCTGCACGGCCAGGACATCTTCCCTGTTGCGCACAAAGGAATGGGCAATGAAGTCCAGATTCTGATCTGCGGCAAACCGGATAAAATCCTTATCTTTCTGACTCAGGGCCGGTAATTTGACGTGCACAGACGGGATATTTACACTTTTTTTCCCCTGAATCATCCCGTCGTTTTCCACCTTGCAGTAAAGAAACCTCTCATCCTTTTCCATCACTGTCAACGCCACATCCCCGTCATCAATGAGGACAGAGCTTCCCACCGGCACATCATGGACAAAATTGCCATGGGAGACGCAGATGGTTTCCCCCATGCATTGACATTCGGGATCACCCTTGATGCGGACCCTGTCCCCATAGCTGACCTTCAGGGAATTTTTAGAGGCACAGGTGCGAATCTCCGGCCCCTTGGTGTCCAGGAGAATGGCAATTTTGTTTGAAACCTGCCGAACAGCGGTGATGACCTTCATGGCACTTTCATGGGTCATGTGGGCGGTATTAAGGCGTACAACATCCATGCCCGCCTGGTGAAGGGTCTTTAAAAAATCAGGCTGACAGTTAAGATCGGATATGGTGGCCACAATTTTTGTTTTTCTTGGCATAATGTTCCCCCTGAATCGCTTTTAATTGTTACAGACACTCTACAGCACCGTGAAGAGTTGTTGTGAGCAAACCCCACCGTTGCCGCTGAGGGTGGAAACAGTATAGCCGAACAGGAAGGATGTGTGTACAAAATAATTGAGCCTGCCCCCCAGCCCATAGTAACTGAGGTCAGGCCCGAAAATTGTTACGCAGTGACATCAAAATCATCCGTCCGGGATGACAGATAGTCCACCAGCTGTGCCAGCATATCCTGATTGTCATCAGAGCCTGTTGAAACTTGTCCTGATTGAGCTTCATAGGCCGCTGCCACCTGACTTGAAGGGGGTGGCGGGGGCTGAAAACCGGCTTCATCAAGAACGGATTTTAATTCTGCGCCGTTGAGTGCACCATCGCCATCCACATCAAAATCCTCAAAACTGCTGGTTAACTCATTACCGGTTACCTCTTTGATCCCTTCAAGCAGCGCATCATATTCAGACGAAGAGATGGCATTATCGGTATCCGAATCCACTGCGGAAAAAAGGCCAAGGGGATCTTGAACGGATGAGGCTGCAGCCCCCTGGTCCGACGGGGGGGGCGGTGGTGGTGGTGCACCCTGGGCTTGTTGCGTTCCCTGGGAAGAGGTGGCTCCATTTTGATAACTCACAGAAATCATGTTAACAAGATTACTTGCGCTTCCAATACTTCCAACCATGCCTTGTCTCCTTTGTTATTTTTTGCCGTTTATTTTAAAAAAACGGACTCAGATATTCTTCAGATCACCCGGGATTATTCATTGTTCATATCTGCTGAATCTCTCTCTCCAGCCCCATTCCGGGGCGGATTATCCGGACGAAGCACCAGGCGATCGCCTTCCTTTTCACAGGTACCTGTGACAATATCCCCGCGGGGACTTTCAAACTGAGCCGTGTCTCCGGCTTCTTTGCATTCACACGCCGTGTATGCCTCGGGGGGCGGACCCTGATGTCTGCCCCGGGGCCGCTGGGTTTCAGAATCCGATCCAGAGGCAACGGCAACGCAGATGCCAAGGACAACCATGGTCATGATGATTTTTTTCATGATTTTCATACGGTATTCTCCTGTTTTACTTTATATTTTTTCTGTTATTTTTTAAATATATCCCCGGCATGTAAAGATAATTTGTTGTTCATGGACAAAATTGTAAAGATTTTGTAAAGTTGGAATTTAAAACAAACCGACCTTCCCGGGCTGGATCGAATGGCCATCGGGGCAGCATCATGCCATTTTCAGACTTTGTTGTGTTCGCTTACATGAAAAAACAGGTGCTGGGATTATGGGTGCTGGGTACTGGGTACTGGGGTTATCGGGTCAGGGGGTGTTAACGCACCTTGTTTTAAAACTTTTGTTGTGGCAGATGCTTGCCGCCATGTGGGTTACGGATAAGGGGTGAAGAAAATATGAATCCTGGGGAAACCATTTCCACAAACATCCAAATTTTAATTGTGGATGATGACAAAAAACTGTGCCGGCTTGTGATGGACTATCTGTCCCCCATGGGCTACGATGTAGCTGCTGCCCACGACGGTATAAAAGGCCTGGAGATGCTTACAAACGGTGACTTCCAGGCGGTGATACTGGATGTCATGATGCCGAAAATGGACGGGTTTGAAATGCTCAAACAATTGCGTAGACAATCCGACATCCCCGTTTTAATGCTCACGGCAAGAGCTGAAGAAACCGACAGAATCGTCGGGCTTGAAATGGGGGCCGATGATTATTTGCCCAAAACCTTTTCCTCCCGGGAACTCCTGGCAAGACTTCGGGCGGTCACCCGAAGATATCATCCGACGGTCAACAGCACAACAGAAGCCCGGAACCAGGACAAGGTCTTGAAAATGGGAGATCTGGAAATTTACCTGGACGCTCGTACGGCATACCTGTGTGAAAAGCCATTAAATCTCACCCCACTGGAGTATGATCTCTTGATCACCCTGGCAAAAGCCCCGGCCCGGGTTTTATCACGGGATCAGCTGCTTGATGCCGTGGCGGGAAGAAACTATGATGTGTTTGACCGATCCGTGGATGTTCACATCTCATCTTTGCGCCGCAAGCTCGGAGAAAGCCCCCGCAATCCCAGATTCATTCAAACGGTGCGCACGGTGGGGTACATGTTCAATGATCCAGGGTAGCACACCCTTTATTCACCCCCACCATCAAAGGGGCAGCGGCAAAAGCAGTGGTGTTGACGTGTCATCCACATCCCCATCTCCCGTGGTACTGGTATTACCCGAAATAATGGTGTCTGTTGCATCATAGCTGCCCTGGTAATCCAGGGCGATACCCCCACCACCGGTTTCCGCACTGTTATCGGTGAGGGTTGACCCGAAAAGGTGAACGCTCCCCTCATAAACGGCAAAGGCCCCCCCACGATTCCAGCTGATGTTATACTGGAACTGACAATCATCAAACCAGGCGTTGATGGCAGACAGCTGGGAGGAGTTGTTGTCCACATAAACCGCCCCGCCATTGCCCACCGCCGTGTTCAAAGAAAAATCACAATTGCTGAAACTGGGCCAGGCCCCATAGTCAATGTAAACGGCACCTCCCCGATCGCTGGCAGCATTCCCCTTAAAAATACTACCCTCCACCCAGGCACCGGTTTCCCGGGTGTCCGGGCCGGTGCGGAAAAGAATCCCGGCACCCCGTTGGGCCGTATTGGATTCAATGGTACAGTTGGTAATGATGGGAGCACTGCCATTAGTTATTTCTCGGTCCGTACCCTGTGTGGGCATGTAGGTCCCGGCGGCGATCCAGATCTGGGAACCCGAAGGGGCAATGGCCAGGGCATCTTGCAGATCACTGTATGCCGTTGCCCAGGATGACCCATCTCCGCTCCCGTCTGCGGCACCATTAACATAAAAAATGGTGCTGTAACCGGCAACAATTGAAATATCATAGGAATGGTTCATATAAGTGGCATTGGCGTCTGCTCCAAAGGTGGCAAGCCAGGCATCGGCATTCACCTCCCGATCCGGATGCCAGCCCCGGGTGGTATCCAGGGTGGCATAGGAGTTCATATCCACATAGGCTGACACAATATGGGTACCATCCACGGTTTCAATGATGGAGGTATCGTCAAAGGTGGCGCTATCATCATGCCAGTTACTGATGGAAGTGGAAGAAGATTCACTGCTGTTGCCCACAACCAGACTGTTGTACAGATGAACTTCATTGCCAATGAACTTAAAGCCCGTTTCCATCTCCCCCATGTATGTGCCCTGATACAGGGCTGCACCCAGGTCATAGGCAATATTATTGACAAAGGTGCAATAGACCAGGCGGTGGGAGGAGCTGCCGTCGGCCACCAGAGCGGCCCCGCGCTGGGCACTGTTTTCCGCAAAAAGAACGTTGATAAAATAAGAGGGGGACCCCATGTCATTGTAAACGGCCCCACCCTTTGCATCACAATGGTTGTTTTTAAATTGACAATTTACGTAGGTGGGGGTGGTGAAAAAGTCCGAGTTCACGGCACCACCTCGACCGGTGGCAGAATTTTCTTCAAACACACAATTTTCAAACCAGGGAGAATCCCCAATAATGGTTTCTTCTCCGGGATTCCAGGTCTGGGTGACCATGTTGTAAACGGCTCCGCCTTTACCTGCTGCATTATTTCTAAAAGTACAATTTCGAGTGACAGTGGACGCATGAACATTAAGCAAGCCTCCTCCGGCACTGGACTTTATGTCCGTCACGATCCTCAGAATCTCTGCATCTGCGTCATCGGTTTCAATAAGACAACCGGAACCATCGTTGGGAAAATCTGCATTTCCATCCACAATGGTAAATCCATCCAGGGTTGCCCCATTGGCCCCAACCACCACATGATAAGCATTGTCCGAAGATTCATTCAAGGCCCCGATATCACCGGAGAGAATGGTTTCATTAACCTGCCAGTCACGATCCAGAAATGCAGATTCCGTTCCCTTGAACCCGCCGTAAACAGCCACCCCGGGTACCAGATTAAAACTTTTATCCCGGTTGCTGTCTGTGGTGGGATAATAGGTACCCTGGGCCACCCAGATATCTTCACCGGACTGAGCCACCCGCAATGCAGTTGTCAGGCTGGTGTAGGCCCTGGCCCAGGATTGTCCATTTTCCACCCCGGAATCATTGCTGGCATTGACGTAAATAACCCCTGCCAGCCCCTCTGTAATTTCCCCATTGGCGGTATCATTATCTCCCTTACAACCAAAGAAAATGGAACCACTTACGGTAAGGCTTACCAGCATCAAGGAACAAATAATCAACTTATCCGGCCATTGTTTCACCTTTTTTAATTTTATCATATGACGTGTGTCCTTTTCTTCGATGAGCCTGCTTCCGGAGTCACTCACAACATCTCCTGATAATTATCAGGAGGGCCAGCGATCAAAGGGCTGTGTCTCAAGGCTCATCATGCCGTCATGGCCTTTGTAAATATTAATCCAGGCATTCCAGTTTTTTGTGTCCATGTCCGGGTAATCCAGTCGGTAATGGCTGCACCGGCTCTCTTTGCGCATCATGGAGGCCCTCAGTTTCATTTCGGCATTAAGAATCATATTGGATGTTTCATGGGCCAGGCGCAGCTCATGCATATCTGCAGCCCGGAGCATGGGACGGTGATGATCCCTGAGTTCTTCAATGTAGGCAAGGGCGGCGGTGAGCATTGCTTCTTTTTTGATATAGAGAACAAAATTGGGAATCATGATACCCTGGAGGGTCTGGGTCACCCAGGCCGGACTGTAGCCCCGCTCCCTTTTCAGGGGGGCCAGAATTTTTTCCTCAATTTTTAGTCGTTTCTCTTTGGAAATCACCGGCACTGTTATCTTTTTTGCATAGGCGGCGGCGGCCACGGCGGCAATGGCGCCCTGCACCGCGGAACCGGCCAGGGAGGAGCCAATCTGGGTATAGATTCCTCCGGACATATGGGAACCCAGGGCGTCTCCAGCGGCGTAAAGCCCGGGGATATTGGATGCACCATTTTCATCCATGGGTACAAGCCCTTCGGCCTTGTGAATGGACATGCCCGCAGAAGCCCCCCCGGAGGGAACACCTCCCATTCCCGGGGGATGGCCAGGACCTTTTCCATGGTCTTTGCCGGGGGGGAGACCGCCATGCCCTTTGTCACCCTCTCCACCCATGGGCGGACGACCCGGAGAGTCAAAACCAGCAGGTCTGAAAGGCCCGCCTGCCATTTTCTGGCCAGACAACGGAGGCGCTGAATTTTTTTCACCTCCAGGACCCTGCCTGTACACGTTATAATTCAGGTCAACCCCCAGATCATGGTGAATCTCAACCCCATTCACAGAAGGGGGGCCTTCCAGCATTCTTCCCCATTGCCCGAACACATCAGCCGGATTTTCCCGCCTGGCCGGATGTCCGTCATTCCACTCCTTGCCGGTGATTTTGGCTCCAATGTCATAAGCCATCATGGTGCCATCATGGGTGAGATCACAAATGGGAAAGCCATTGGGCTTAAAGCCCCCTGCCCCGGTGCAGAGCACAACACTTTTTGCCGTAAAAAAATGAATGGTTGCTTCATCCAGATCAAACCCGGCGGCCCCGGCTATTTTTCCATTTTCTTTTATAAGGTGGGTCAGCATCACCCGCTCCATTACCGGGATATTGCGTTGGTCCATGGGTTTTTTAAACACATTGGCATAGAGGGGGGTCTCAAAGAAGCCCCAGGCCTTTAACTCCTTTACCCTTTCCAGGGAGTGGGCCGCCATCTGCCTTGTGAACACAGGGTTATTGGTTTCCAGGGCAGAACGGGATACCCCCTTGACAAACGCGTCCAGATCCATACTGGCCTTGGCTGGATCATGGGCAAAGATACCCCTGGCAAAGGGGGTCATCCCCGAAGCCCCGAGCCTGCCCTTGGACACCATGAGCACACTGGCCCCGGCATCGTGGGCCTTTACTGCAGTAAAAAGACCGGCCATGCCGCTTCCCACAACAAGAACATCTGTCTTGTGTTCCGTGGACCCTATTTTATCCACATCAATTTCAGGAATGTTAGGTCTGCATTCCCCGGATGCCGCAGATACGCCCAGGGCTGCCATGGCCGCAACGCCTGCAGCGCCCCCGGCAATGGCCATGAAGTTGCGACGGGATATCTTTTTTTTATCTTTGAAGTCAGTCATTTATACCTCTAAATTTTTCTCTGACGTTTTTGTCTCTTGTTATGCACAAACAGGCGCACCAAATAATGGATAGATCATCCCCATGAAACCACCACAGGAATGGATTTTTCCGGTGAAATAGTGATGGCATTGGCAGGACAATACATGCTGCACAGATGGCACATCTGGCAGTCTGCCGGATATTTGATAAATGCCTTTCCCGTCTCTGTATCCTGGCGCAGGACATCCGTGGGACATGTTTGAACGCAGGTTCCGCAGCCGATACAACCTTTAATGCTTTTGATGGTCATTTCTTCAAACCTCTTCTTTACTTTTTTTTGCATAAAAAAAAACGGGTTGTTTCACCCTGAGTGAATCAGAATATAGCTGAAAAATGTAAAGGAAATTTGTTGATGAAAGACGGAAGTGTAAAGACTTTGTAAAGTAGATTGCCACGGTGAACCGGATGTTATAAAACCCACATATCCTGGCGGATACAACCCATAAACCAATACCGGCCCGGGAACCACAATGATAAAACCATTCTCATCTTTATTTACAAAAATACTGGCCTGGTTCTTTTTGAACCTGATTCTGTCTGCGGCCCTGGTGACGCTGTTTTTCTCCTTTCAGCCCCAGGTAAACTTTTACTCTATCTTTGGGCAACAGATTTCCCAGCGACTGCGGGCCGCAGGTATGTTGATTTCCCATGATCTGAACAAAACCCCCCGGAAAAACTGGTCTCAAATTCTAACCAGGCACCAGGAAACCCAGCAGGTGAATTTTGCACTGGTACTGGCAGACGGCTCTTGTTTCAGCGACATCAGTGGGAAACCGCCCAAAGAAGTCATCATAAACGCAAGGCAAACCCTGGAACTTCCCCCTTCCAGGGGAGAAGCTCCCCCCCATGTTTTTTTTGATCCCCAGGGCATGGGAAAAAACCACGGTATTGACAATAACAAGGATACTCACAAAAAATTTTTTCCCCATCCCCCCATGGGAAAAGGCCGGCCACCGGAACTGGAACCCCTGCTTGCAAAGCCACATCTGATAATGAAAACCCGGAACCCCAAACGTTATTGGACCGGCATTAAAATTCCATTATCACTTAACGCTTCGTCCCGTCCAAAACCCGGCCTGCTTCTGGTTTCTTCTGATTCAATAACGGGCAACGGCTTCTTTTTTGATCCCCTGCCCTGGATTTTGGTTGCAGGGGCAGTCTTATTGATTTCGATGTTATTATGGGTTCCTCTGGTCAGAAATATTACAAAGCCCTTACGCCGAATGACCCTTGCCGCAGAGGAGATTGCCCGGGGACGATTTGATGTCACCATCAATGAACCCCGCACCGACGAAATCGGGCGGCTTGCAAAGGCCATTAATCACATGACCTCACGGCTGGCAGCGTTTGTGACGGGGCAGAGACGATTCTTAGGAGACGTATCCCATGAGCTGGGCTCACCCATCTCACGCATTCAGATGGGGCTGGCCATCCTGGAACAGCGGACAACCGGGGAAAACCAGATCCGGGTAAAAGACGTTCTGGAAGATGTGGACCATTTGGGTCAACTGGTCAACGAACTGCTTGCCTTTTCCCGGGCGGAAATAAATGCAAAGAGCGTTAAACTGACCATCGTAAATTTACACCCTCTGGTTGAGGAGGTGATAAAACGTGAAGAAAGCGGAAATACAACAATTGTTAATGAAATATCCCCGGATATTCGGGTCAAGGCAGCTCCGGATCTTTTAACCCGGGCCGTTGCCAATCTGATCCGAAATGCCGTGAAACATGCAGGGCATGCCGGGCCTGTTCATATTTCTGCTGAAACCCAGAAAGATAAAATTGCCCTGATTGTCCGGGATGCCGGTCCCGGTGTTCCTGAAACCATGCTGGATCAGCTGTTTGAACCGTTCTTTCGTCCTGAGGCCTCAAGAACCCGGGATTCCGGTGGAGTCGGGCTGGGACTTGCCATTGTCAAAACCTGCATTGAAACCTGCCAGGGAACGGTATTTGCCTGCAATGACAAGTCCAATGGATTTACCGTTACGATCACATTAAAAAACGGATCAGGGTATAGTCATAACTTGTAGAGTAGATATTTAATTTCAGCCAATTTAGTGGTTGCAATCCATCTATTTTTCTCCATCAGCACTGGTTGAGATGAGACTGGCATTTTTTTTCCTGGCGCTTTTCAGCCAGACGTAATTTTCTTCTGGAAATAGCCTCTTTGTTGCGCCGGATATCCTCCGATGTGACCAATTTTAAAGGGGGAATCGACACAGGTTTTTTGTTATCATCCAGAGCCACAAAGGTCAGGTATGCAGAGGCCAGATGCACCATGGTTCCGGTCAGAAGATCCTCAGATTCCACACGAACACCGATTTCCATGGATGTTTTTCCAATCATGTTAATACCGGCTTTTATCGTTATCAGATTTCCGATGAAGCAGGGATTATGAAAATCAAGCCTGTCTATGGATGCGGTCACACAAATCCTCCTGGTATGACGAACACCCACAACACCGGCCGCATTATCAATTTCCTTCATTATGACACCACCGTGAACAATACCTGCCGGATTTGCATCCTGGGGTAACATTACCTTTGAGATAACAACACTGGAATCCCGTGTACTTTTCTGATTTTTCATATGTATACCTTTACAATTTTAAATTTAAATGTGGCTGTCAAACGGCACAACCTCTTTTTCAGGGATGTCATTTCCCCGTTTTCTGAAATATCCCAGAGGGAACATCCATTATATGAACATCCTGCTGGGGAAAGGGAATAACCACATCATGTTCCCTGAAAAGCTTGTCAATCTCAAATCGCAGCTGACTTTCGGCCGTCACAAAATCATCAATGCTGGACCAGAACCGCAATTTAAAGTCTAGGGAGCTTGACCCAAAATCAAGAAACAGCACCGAAGGTTTCCGGGGATAGGTGTATACTTCCTTCACCGCATCTGCTGCCCTTAACAATAAAGTTTTCACCAATTCAGTGTCCGAACCATAGGCCACCCCCACCAGAAGATCCCTTCTGATGTAAGGGTCCTGATGGCTCCAGTTGATCACTTTGGCGCTGATAAATTCAGAATTGGGAATAATTAATGAGGCATTGGTATAGGTCTGCACCAGGGTGGATCGAACATTTATTTTTTTCACTTCCCCCCAGATATCACCCACTTCCACCACATCTCCCACCTGTATGGGGCGTTCAAACAACAAGATCAACCCGCTGATGAAGTTGCTGAATATATTTTGAAGCCCAAATCCAAGCCCGATACTGAGAGCACCAAAGGCAACGGTGAGAGACGTGGTGTCAAGACCGAAAACATTTAAACTGATGAGGATACCAATTCCCCAGATGATATAAACAGAGATGGTAATAACCGACTCTTTTGCCCCGGTGGACAGCCCACTCTGCTTTAAAATATGATCCGACATCAACCGTTTCCACATACGGGTGAAAAAATAGGTGGCAAGTATGACCAGCAGCCAGTAGCCACAACCGGCAAGGCTCAATTGAAAATTGCCCATCATATATTTCCGGTTAAAGTTCTCCCATAAAAAAGGAAAAAACAGATCACTGATACCCCAGGAAAAGGCCAGCCCGGTCACAGCAAAGGCAATAATGAAAAAATAAATACCGTTGGAAAAAATCCAGTACAGGGGAGAAAAGACCCCATGGGTCTGTCTGGACTCGGATACAAATTTATTCTTGAATTTGCGGTCGATATCCTTCATGGAATAAAACAGCAGACCACAGACACACAGAACCACAATGGAAATGCCCCAGGAGATATACCACCAGGCGGAGAAATTACCATATCCTGAAATTTCTGCAAAAAGCCCGGAAACAACCACCACCTTTGACCATATATTTAATAACTTGATTCCCATGGAAGCTGTTGGAATTTTTGTCTTTACAAAATCTCTCCAGAACAGAAAAACTCCCACCAGCAGCACAATCTCCGAAGAAATTTTGATGAGCGCCAGCAGCGCACTTTCCAGTGATAGAAAACGGTAAAACAACAGATACACAAGGGCATACAGTCTCACTCCGATAACAAAGGCATTTTTCCATTTAAACAGGGCATTGAAAAGCTCATGGCCTTTTTCATTGACGATGAGACGAATGGAATCCGCAGCAATTTTTGTGCAAAGACAGACAATCAAAAGGGTTTTAAAAAAATTAATGGTATCGGGAAAAACTACGTAAAAGCTGGTCTTGGACAATGTGATGGTAAGAAATATCCAGAAAATATAAAACAGTGAATCCTCAAACACGATGAGGGGATACCCCGTCCGCCGGGAAATAATATTGGAGTATCCTTCTTTGCTGCGGATCAGGTTTAAACCCTTTCTGAAAAAAAAGCTGATCAGAAAAAAAACCACCAGGATAATCACAGATCTCAAGTTCATCTGTTCCTGGAACTGGGACACTTGATCTCGGGTAAACAACTGGCTGACCGTTGAAAAGGAAAGTACCAGCTCCTTTGCCACGGTGGTTGGAGAAAAGGTTTTTAATTCAATCTCGTTGCGCTGGAACAGCTGGCCGCCCTTTCTATCTTTCAATTCCTTTCTCAAGGTCACCCGAATATCTTTAAAGGCGGTTAGCAGATCATCTTCAGCCTTTATCTCGGAACCCACCACATCCAGAAGAGTCAGCAATACTTTTTTCTGTTTTTCCAAAAGGGTACGGTAAGCTTTAAACTTCTTAATATCCGCAGTTTTGTCCATCCCTTCTCTGTCCGTGCTGCCTTTGGGAATGGACTCTGCCTCTTTTATCCGCTCATCAATCAACTGGATTTTATCCTGTACCCCTGAAAGGGCCTGACGTATTTTCGTATCCCGTTCCCCTGCCTTTTGGATCTTTGATTGAATCAAGGTGGTGGTGATATCCACTTCCTCCAGACCTTTTCCAATAACCGAGATGCTTATATCGGGGACAATAAGGAAATTACGAAGGGAATTGATCTGGGTCCGGTAAATCTGCTGCTGGGCCATAAGCTCTTCAAAGATCTTCTTTTCCATCACAAGATCTTTTTCAAGGGCATCCAGAACCTCCCTGGCGGATTCAACGGCCTGCTCAAACTGCACCTGGTTATTTTTATCGTCCACTAATGGTGCAGCCACATGGGGTTGGGCATATAATACCGATGACAGCCACACCAGGCCCACCGTCAACAAGAGAACGTTTTTTTTCATTTTTTATAGCTCTCCTTATGTATCCCCAGCTGTTTCATTTTATTGTAAAGTCCCCGGGGATGAATACCCGCAAGTTCCGCAGCCTTGCCCACCCGTCCCCTGGTTTTTAAAAGCACCCGTTCAAGATAGATTTTTTCCACCTGTTTTAGAACCTCTTCTGTCACCTGGGGAAGGGTTTTTCCTTCCCAGTTGCCCACATCAAATTCATATTTATCCTTGAAATCTGGTTTCTTTTCCTGTGAATCGACAATCTCTCCATCGGAAAAAGAGGCAGGACGAACATCATCTCCCCCGGGACAGAGCATCTTTTTTTCATTTTCAGAATTCCTCCCCGTTAAAATACCTTCGGGCAGATTCTTCAGGGTAATGATATTCTCCCGGCACAGGAGCATGGCCCGTTCAATGACATTCATCAACTCCCTGACATTACCGGGCCAGGCGTATCGACTCATGACGGCCAGGGCCTCGTCGGAAATGGCCACCACATCCCGTCCTATCCTCTTGCGGTAATGGGAAATAAAGCTTCGAATCAAGGCCGGAATATCTTCTTTTCGACGACTCAGGGGGGGGATGGTCAAAGAAATAACGCTGATGCGGTAAAACAGATCACGACGAAACCGCCCCTGCTCAATCTCCTGTTCCAGATCCTTGTTGGTGGCGGCAATGATTCTTACATCCACCCAGGTGGGTTCTTCTCCGCCAATGGGGACAATTTCATACTCCTGGAGTACCCGGAGCAGTTTGGTCTGAAGGTGCAGGGGCATGTCCCCGATTTCATCCAAAAAAATGGTGCCGCCATGGGCCAGTTCAAAACTGCCCCGACGGGCACGAATGGCACCGGTAAAAGCTCCCTGCTCGTGCCCGAAAAGCTCACTTTCCAGCAGCTGATCAGGTAATGCTGCGGTATTTACAGCAACAAAAGGACCGTTGGACCGGGGACCCTCTGCGTGGATAGCCTTGGCCAGATGCTCCTTTCCAACCCCGGTTTCACCGAGAATCAACAGTGTCGTATCGCTTGTAACTACCTGGTGCACCTCTTCCATGAAAATCTGCATCTGCTGGCTGTCTGACACAAAATCACTGATTTTGGGCTTGAGGCGCCCCTTGCGATCATATCGATCCATAAGATTGTACTGCCGGCGCGAGTCAATGATGGTTTCCATGACCTCAACAAGTCTGGGGGTAACCACACCGGAATAGAGGACGGAATCCGCCCCCGCTGCCAGCAGAACGGCGTGGTCTTCGGAGGAGTCATTGGCATGCAGGACAATGGTTATGGGATTTTCCGGCAGATTATTTAATATGGAAAGACCCGATTCCACCGGTTTGGGGATCATGGTATCACTGATGAGAAAAATATCTGCACAGCTTCTCACCAGGGATTGCCAGGCACTGTTGTTGGAGCCAAAACGCTTGATCTGAAGATCGGAGATGGCATCCAGCTTTCCGGCTATTTTTGTTTCCAGTTTTTTATCATTGATGGCCAACGCCAGTCTGAGCAGCATGTGTTTCTCCTGAAGCCTTCAGAGATTAAGGTATCCTTGATTTTTTTTATTCTATCCATGTGCTTTCGACGGTGGTCATAGTATTTGGTCTGTCATCATAGGGGGCATGCCAATGAAAAAAACTGCCATATGGCAACACAGGAAACATAAAAGATGGCCAAACGTCCAAATAATTCGGTATTCAAAATCCAGTTTTTACTTTTTCAGTATATAATTTCTTAATTTTCAACATATATTAAAGAAAAAAAATACCTATAATTCCCAATCCAGAAATTTAATATTTTTTATTCAAACAATATCAATACCATAGATAACAGATATTCAAAATGGCACACACCTTGCTATAAACCAGAACATGCACAAAGATGCATGAACCGAGCGATTGGCATGGGAGCGTGAACCCGGGACAATCACATCTTTAGAAAAGCATTTCAACAAGGTGTCAACGCTTCTTGAACACTGATGGGTATCAAAGTTTGACAACAATTTGAAAAAGAGACCAAAAAAAATGAAAAAAGCCAAAACCAGATACATTAAAAACAGCGATGGCAGCAAGAAAACAAGTTTAAAATTCAAGGACACCCTTGATGATGAATTTTATGAGGACGAGGATACAACAGAATCAAAGAAACGTAAAGATGTGGGGAAACGCCTCCATCGTAAAAAGACCGCCAAAGATGACTTTCTGGATGATGAGCTCAGAGGCAAGAAACAACGCTGAACAAAAACGAGCTGATAACGGCATCGGCCTTTTCCGATGAATGGGATATGTCCCGCAAGAAACAAACAACACATGAATAATATAAGGAATTAAAAAAATGGGAGTTGTCGCATTTAAAAACGTTGCACCTGCGGAAGAGGTATGGGGCATTGCCTCATCCATTGATATTTATGGCTGCAATCCTGACAAAATTCGGGATGCCGAATATATCAAACAGTTTGTAAAAGATCTGTGTGATCTCATAGATATGAAACGATTTGGAGAAACCCAGGTGGTACACTTTGGAGAAGATGAAAAAGTAGCGGGGTTTTCCATGGTGCAGCTCATTGAAACATCTCTTATATCTGCCCATTTTGCCAACTTGACCAACACCGTGTACCTTGATGTTTTCAGCTGCAAGGCCTATGATCCTGAAGTGGTAAAGGTTTTTTCCCAAGGATATTTTGAAGGAACGGCGAGCCTGTCAAATGTTACTTACCGGAAATAATTACGTGGGAAAGATTGCCATAATAGAAGATGACACTGCCTGTGAGCGCGTGTGGAAAAACCTCTATCCCCGTGATACTATTTTTGATCTGTGGGAGGTCAGAAAAATTTTTGCCAGGCATTTTGGACGAAGGAACTGCTTTGTGGTTCATTATGCCGAAGAAAAAGAAACCACCTCCCCCCGGGGGGATACACCAGATATCCCAATCCATGACATTGATATCCATGATATTGACGGTGTACTGCCACTGTCATGGATTGAAGAGGAAAAAGTTTTTTCCTTCTTTCCCGGAGAAACCTGGAAGGGGCGAACCTGGATGGAGCAAAATAAAATCATTGCCCCGGACACGGCTGTGATGGCACAACTGCTCCATGGGATTCCCGGTGCTGCCGAGATTCGGTATCTGTGCCCGGATCACCTGAAAAAAACCTGTGATGATGCTGGCAATGATGAATGTACTCCAATACCGGATTTGCCCTGGAATCTGGAAATTGATGAAACTGAATATCTTTTTCATCCTAAAAATCATGGCATGAAGGAGATGCAATACCCCGGTTATCTCGGATTATTTGCCGGTAAATCCAGAAAAAAAATCCTGGCAGAAATTCGTGACATTGAAAAAAAAGATGTTCATTTTCGATACAACAGTATGGAGGATGTGGAGAGCCTGTTCCAGTTCAACCGTGATAATTTTGGAGAAGACGGATACTTCCATGATCCCCGATTTTTAAATGCCTTCAGGGAACTTGCCCACATGCTGCACCGGGAAAACATGCTGAGGGTGGTGACCGTGCTGGTGGACAATGAAGTGGCTGCCGTGGATATGGCGGCCGTGTGGAACCACACCTGCTCATTTCTGGCAGGTGGCACATCCAGAACCGTTCCCGGCATTGCAAAACTTATTAATCTTCATCACATTCAATGGGCCTGTTCCCATGAAGATCGAATGGGGAACATGCCCCTGGAGGACATAAACAGCCTTGATTTTCTATGTGGCGATTTCGGATGGAAAGAACGGTTTCACCTCTCTTGCCGCCCATTGTATAAAATCACCGTCACGGACGGACCGGTTTGCTGACCTGGCTTCACCCATAACAAAACATAAAAGTAACGTTTGGCGTGTCTACACTTTATTATAAACCATACCCGAAAAAGGATGCGGACATGCATCTCCGTCATAAAACAGCTGTGGTGGGAACCACTTCAGACTACATTGATCTTTTACGCAAAAAATTACCGGAAAAGCTGCTGTTCGTCACCGGAACACCCATTCGAAAAAAAGCCCGGGAAAAGGCACCGGACCCTGAAGAAGAGGTCTTAAGTGATCTTTCCTGTGCGGACCGGGTGATTGATGAGGTAAAGGCCCACCTGCACACCCATGACATTGCACTGAATGGCATTGCGTGCTTTGACTGTGAATCCATGAGCCTTGCCGCCCGCATGGCCGAATCTTTCAATCTTTCTTATCACAGCCTTAAAACCATTGAGTCCTGCCGGGATAAATCCATCACCCGTCGTCTGTGGACTGAAAACAATGTTGAGACTCCCCTGGCCCAACGGATTGGATCCGCCTTGGCGGCCATGGATTTCTTCAAGAAAATGGGAACATCCTGCGTGCTCAAGCCCGTGGATGGCAGTGGCAGTGAACGCGTGTATCGCTGTGATACGGCCCTTGAGTGTGAAACGGCATACCACACCATCTGCCAGGGTCAGCCCTACAACAATGTTGTCATTGAAACCTTTGTGGAGGGCAATGAGTACAGCTGTGATTTTTTCATGGACCACCAGGGGGCACACCCCATCCGGTTCACCCGGAAAATCCATTCCCCCATACCGGTTTTTGGCACCATCATGGCCTACGAACTGGTGGATTTTCCCAGGGGGAATGTCTCACCAAAAAACTTTGAACGACTACTGATGAAAGCGGCCCGGACACTGGGTATCAAAAGGGGCATATGCATGCTGGATTTCATTGTCACGGAGACCGGTGCCTCCCTGCTGGAAATGACCCCAAGACCCGGCGGAGACTGTCTGCCCTGGCTCATTGAAAAGGGGATGAACCTTGATATCCTGTCTTTGAATATCAGCCTGAGCGCACAATCGGATTTTAAATTTCAGCCCTCCAGACGATTCTCCCCCCTGGTTGGTCTTAGAATCCATGCTCACCGGGCCGGAACCCTTAAAGACATTGACTACTCCCGCCTCATGGCAGACAGCAGAGTCCGGGACGTGTACATCAAACATAAACCGGGGCATGTGATTCAACTGCCTCCGGAGGATTATGATTCATGGAATCTGGGACATATTCTGTTCAAGCCCTCAACGCTTTTATCCTGCGAAACCCAGAGCCTTCAGCTGTTATCGCTCCTGAATATAGACATCAACCACGGCAAAGCCCATACGGCACCTTCCAGAACACAAAAAAGAACACATGATCATGCAGATTAAAGGAACACTAAAGCCCGGCACTGTGACACCGGCCGGAGATGACATGCTCTCCTTTGTGGAAACCTGTTTTAATAAGGGCAGGCAGTTCATTGCCACCATGGGCAGGCATCTGACCCCCTGTTATGTATTTGAACCCGGGATCATCACCGCCCGGGCCACCACCTTTAAACGGGCCTTTCAGAATCACCTGCCGGACACGGGCTTTTATTATGCCATGAAAAGCAACAACTTTCCCGATGTATCCCGGACAGTTCTGAAAACTGGTTTCGGCCTTGACGTATCAAGTGGAGAAGAACTGACCCTGGCCTTGGACATAGGGGCCACAGACATCGTCTTCAGCGGCCCGGGAAAGACAGATGCAGAGCTGGATCTGGCTGTGAGCCACAGCCGGAAGGTGGTGATTCTCATGGACAGCGTAACGGAACTTAAGCGCCTTGAAAACCGGGCAGCTCAACATAATACCACAATTCGTACCGGGGTGCGCCTCACCACGGAACCCACAGGATTATGGAAGAAATTCGGCATTCTTTTAAAGGATTTAAATGAATTCATCCAGATCGTTAAGAACTGCCCTCACATCCGTTTTCAGGGACTTCAGTTTCACTCCAGCTGGAACATGAATCCGGAAAAGCAGGTTACTTTCATAAAAAAACTGGGAGAAACCCTTGGAATGCTTGCTGCCACGGACCTCAGCCTCATTGAGTTTATCGACATCGGCGGGGGCTACTGGCCGGAACAGGGGGAATGGGTGCTTTTACAACCGGATATGAACAAACCAAGAAATGGAACGGTGATGGAAATCAACCCATCCACTTCCATTGATATCTTCGCCCGGGACCTCAGCCAGGCCATCTGTGAACATATCCATAATAGGCTGGACTGCCGCATCTGCTTTGAACCCGGACGCTGGATCTGCAATGATGCCATGCACATTATCATCAAGGTCATGGACAAAAAATATGAGGATCTGGTGATCACCGACGCCGGGACCAGTGCCGTGGGATGGGAGCGTTTTGAAATCGACTATTTCCCGGTGCTTAATCTCACCCGTCCAGCCATGACCGAAAAGGAATGCCTGATCCTGGGATCGCTTTGTACTCCCCATGATGTGTGGGGATATCGCTACTTTGGAAAGGAAATAAAAGAGGGCGATATTCTCATGATTCCCACCCAGGGGGCCTATACCTACAGCCTGCGTCAGGAATTCATAAAGGCCGTTCCCCCGGTGCTGTCTTTTCCCTGAGCAAGTGTGATGCTCCTGCATTGGGTCTTCTAAATAACGGGCATATCCCAGCGGATACAACGAATATTGGGTCGTAGACGCGGAGCCAAATGGTATTATACCGCCGCCCCCCGACGGGCAATGAAAAAGTAGTTGCTGTGAGAACCCAGTACCTAGAACCCAAAAGCCAGTACCCAATTTTTCATATAAAAACGATAAGAATCTAATAAGACAAATCCGAGGTTTCAACCCACCGTTGCAGTAACACAGGTCCACTGCAAATCATGGAAGGTTTCAGACGCCATTTGGTTTCAAGTACTATCCCGCCCATCATGACAGAAACAAGGGAATCAGATGAAACCACAATAACGATAATTTTTTCATGTTTTGCAGTGAAACGAAGTGCAGAGTTAAATCGGGCCCCCCGGGCTCTGTTCTCAGTTGCCACATAATCGCCGTCCAGAAGACAGGCAAATTTGTGCAATTTCAAGTCCGTCCCTATGTGCAGTGCTCCATCCACCCTGGCAAGAGATTTGGCCAGTTCCAGATTTTCAGAATCTTCAAGATCAAGGGGATTTACCACCGAATTGCCCGGAATAAAGATGGGGGATTCATTCAGGTCAACAACAATGCTGCACCCATACCGCTGGCTGGCTGCACTGTGAACAATCCCGGAAATAATTTTAAATAAAGTGGATACATCCTCAGGATTCATGTCAGAGTCCAGCAACACCTCTTCAACATGCACAAGCTTTGCTTTACGGGTGGTTGACTTAAAGCAACCGTCTGAAAAAGAGCACACCTTCTTTTCATTGAGTTTTAAAAACCCATACCGACCTTTAAAATCAGCCGTGATGGAAAAATCAGGATTATCACCGTTGATGATGCCGATGATATTTTTTTCATCTGCCACCAGTCTCCGGTCTGAGTTTTGAACGGCCTGGAGGAGTTTTCTAATATGCTTTACATTCTCCAAAAGGGGTTGTTCTGCCTTGGGAAACCTTGCAATAAATTTCATTTTACCAAGGGAGTGCTTTTCCGCAAAAAGCAATTTACCATTTGGCCATGCCCCTTCTTCAGGGGTTCTTGATATTTTAAGTACGGCTTCCAGAATCGGGTACACCCGGACCCGGGTGTCCCATCCTAGCAGTACATTCATTTCATCCACCAGATAATCCCTCACCGCATGGGTGGCATATTCTTTGAGAAAACCACCTGAAATGCCGGTGTACAGTTCTTCTTCATTGGCGATATCATGGGAAACCCTCCACACAGCCTGTTCCAGCCATCTCTCAGTGGGACCGATGGAACACATATCCGGATGCTGTTCGGTAAACCACATTTGATAGACAACAGAACTTGAACATCCACCACAGGAAATCAGTCCTGCCAGTTCCAGGTTTCTTTCCGGAACCAGATTGCTAAATTTTTTTTTATCATAGCAAAGGCTGATTCTCCTGCGCCATTCATCCATATCAAGATACAGCTCTTTGATTTTCGGCTCATGACCGGCCAGAAGGTTTTGGGGATCATAAATGTATATGGGATCTTCAGGTTTAATGGCGTAAATCACGGCTATGCGGCTTGGCCCGGAAAAATGGGTCAGGCCTTCCCGCAGCCCTTCCATGCTTTCACGAATACAGCTGCAGTTAAAAACATATTCATCCATAGGCAGTGTCTCTCCGGTTATTTGATATTTAAGTTGGTCTTCAACGTCAGTTAAAAGGAACTCGTCAATCAAAAGTTCACCGGCCTGCTCCTGATCAGACTCAAAAAAGGAGAGCAGGTGGTCACTTTCAGGCTTGATCATGACATCAATTGGAATTTGACCTTATAAAAATAAAGAGTCCTTGCCAACATCTATTAGTCAATGAATATTTTTTTTATTCTAACAATTCAACCTGTCATCCTTTTTTTACCTTTGACACAACTTCCTGACTTGACTTGTTTCAAAGAATTCAGGCACAATAAAGTCTTAAAATTAAGGGTCCGGCATTAACAAAGGGATTTGGTCATAAAATGGGCCATTGGGGAGTGGGATCAGTGTCCCATACCATGACCAAGCCCTAATAAAGGAACTGAAAAAACAGGAACTATGAAACCATGACACTGTATCTTGCTCTCAAATCAGCGATTATGGCACTCTTGATAACCGGGACGTTTTATTTATTTAAAATCAAAATAAAACGGCTTTATCTCATCATGCAATCCGTGGACGGAAAAAGTCCAGGCCCGCCGCATAGTATACGGCAACGAATGGGAGTTTTATTTAAGGATGTACTGGGTCAGAGCAATGTACGGCGCAAAACAATGGCGGGCTGGGCCCATACCCTTATCTTTTTCGGATTCATGGCGATCCAGCCCCACTCCCTGGAGTTAATGGTCCGGGGGGTCATTCCCGGTTTCAGCGTGGGCCATTTTCTGCCAGGAATATACAACTTTTATCTTTTCACTGCAGACATTCTGGGATTTCTGGTACTTGCAGGAGTTTTCCATGCTGCCTACCGCCGATTCATTGAAAAACCTAAATACCTCACCATGGGAAAGGATGCCAATTTAATCATCCTTTTCACCTGCATGATCATTGTCACCTTTCATCTGATAAATGCCTGCCAGGTGGTATCTCCATATGCAGCCCATGGATATCACTATGCCGGTGTATTTCCCGTTTCTGGCATGCTCGTCACGCTTTTCGGCCTGGAGAGCCTGTCCACCAGCACCCAGACCATTTTATTTGAAACCGTTTACTTCCTGCACATGATCACCATTCTTGGTTTTCTGATCTATATCCCCGGCTCCAAACATCTACATCTGATTGCTGCAGCTCCCAATGTATTTTTAAAACCCCTGCAGCGGGAAAAGGCCATGATCAAGACAGACATTGAGGATGAAGACGCGGAAAGTTTTGGCCTTGGGAAGATCAACGAACTCAACTGGTATAATGTGTTAAATCTATATGCCTGCACAGAATGCGGCAGATGCCAGGAACAATGCCCGGCAGATCATACGGAAAAACCCCTGTCTCCCAAAGCCATTGTTCATGATCTTAAGATTAATCTGTTTCAATGGTCCCAGCCCATTTTAGACGGCAATAAAGATGAAATAGAACCCTTTGTTGGGGAAACCTCGGGCATCACACCGGATGCCATCTGGTCCTGCACCACCTGCCGTGCCTGTGAGGATATCTGTCCTGTGAATATCCAGCACCTGGATTTTATTCTGGAGGCCAGAAAGTACAAGGTACTCATGGAAGCACATTTTCCTGCCGAAATCCAGGATACCTTCACCAACCTTGAAAACCAGGGCAACCCTTGGGGATTCAGCTCGGATACAAGGGGAAACTGGGCAAAGGACACCGGGATTCCCACCATCCGGGAAAACCCCCATCCAGATATTCTCTGGTTTGTGGGTTCTGCCGCATCCTTTGACCATCGCGCCATTCAAATATCAAAGGCCCTGGCAACGCTTTTGCAAATCGCCAGGGTCAATGTGGCCATTCTGGGGGAACAGGAGTGGGGAACCGGTGATACGGCCAGGCGGGCAGGAAATGAATATCTGGTACAGATGATGATCATGCAAAACGTTGAAAGTCTTAATAAATGCAAGCCCAAACGCATACTGACTGCCTGCCCCCACACCTATAACATACTGAAAAATGAATACCCGGAATTTGGTGCCGACTTTCCGGTGGTGCATCATTCCCAATTCCTGCTGGAACTGGTCAAGCAGAACCGATTGATTCTGGATGACAGAGCGCTTGGCACCATCACCTTCCATGACTCCTGCTATCTTGGTCGATGGAACGGAATCTTTAATGAACCAAGACAGCTCATCGCCCGGATGAACCAGGGCCAGCCCCCCATTGAGATGACACGCTCAAAAGAAAAGGGTTTCTGCTGCGGTGCCGGTGGTGCACGAATGTTTATGGAGGAGACATTGGGCAGCTATATCAATGTGAACCGGGCAAACGAGATCACGGCCACCGGAGCGCAAATGGTGGCGTCTGCCTGCCCCTACTGCATTACCATGCTCCAGGACGGGCTTAAAGAGTGTAACAGCAATATAGTTGTCCATGATCTTGCAGAGCTGCTGCTTCTAAAAGTAGATCCAGCGCACTCTGATGCCGGGACAAACAGGAAACAAACCTCTGTAAAATGCTCCCATTGAAGGTATCCAGGCCCATCCCAGCGGATATAGCAAAATAAAAGATATGTGGATCAACAATCAGTGTGAGTTGGAATCAACCTCTTCATGTGATTTTCTATCCAGGATTTGTACGTATTGGTGTCAGCCACCTCCAGTCCACAGGTATCCAGGATGGGAGTAATAGACTCATGGGTACGTCTGGAATCTTCAATATCAAGGGAGTTATGTGCCACACCTGCAAGGCCCTTTTTCGGAGGAACGATACTGGTGATGACATTGGCACCGGCATCCAGGCGGGCCTTTAATCCATCCAGACCATCCACATCCAGAGATGCCGGGATTAATCGGTCAGGGAATAATAGACGCATGACGGCAATAATCGTCCGTTCCTTGAGACTATCACTGGGGGGCACCTCCGCCATGGGGGTTCCCTCCTGGGGGACAAAGGTCATGACTCGGACCTGATGGGCATCTAAGTCAGCCATCATCTCCATGGAAATGGCCAGATCATCCACCGATTCACCCACTCCGGTGAGAAGCCCTTCTTCAATGAGCATACCACGCTTGCGGGCCGTGCGCTTTGCGACCATTCTTTCATCAAAATCCTGGCCGGATCGCAGGCGGCTGTAGAGTGTTCTGCTGTGGGTTTCCTGGTAACAGGCATACCAGGTAACACCGGCATCCGCCAGCATTTCAAGGGCATTATCGGGCATCACTCCCGGAGAAATCATCACCGGAAGTCCGGTTTCCTGCTGCACCTTACGGCAAATATCTGCAAGATGCTCAAACCCCTTGTCCCCATCGGCGAACAATTGTGGATCTTCCCCCATGGTCAGATCGATGAGATGAACACCTGTGTCGGCCATCTCCCTTGCTGCTGCAAGAATCTCAGATTCATTCTTTCGATACCTGGCAAGAAGATGATTGGCTTGCCTGTATTGACAAAACCTGCAATCATTGCGGCAAAATGTACTGAAATAAAGAAATCCATACAAAAAAATCTTGTTGCCAAAATGCTTTTCACGAACCTCCCGGGCAGCCTTAAACAGGCGTTCAATATCTTCAATATGGGTAAGACTGAGTAAGGATTTGATCTGATTTCTGTCAGCCTGGCCACCGTTGGCCAGATGCTTTAAAAGTTCCGGCAAATAAAAAACAGTCGGGTCTGTGTGCATGATTTCCTCCACGGGTACACTTTAAATAATCTACATGGCAAAGCTACCTGCCACAAGGTAAAATTAATGAGAATAGAATTGTACCGCCCCCGACGGACCATGGGACCGCCCCCGGACCGTCAGTGGCCCATTTGTTCTGCCGGTCTAAAGCGCAGAAACTGCGGGCAGTCTCCTCAAACAACCTGCACTTCTTAACGCCCGGCAGGGCAAATGAGCTGATTGCCTTTGGCTCAAAATGGGCTGATCCCATGGCCCACCAGGGGCTCTGCTGTCGGTATTTTCATATAACCCCCATGACAGGCTATCCTGCCACGACGAATCATGAAAAGGCAGTTACAGTCAGTACCTACTTACCTAGCAGCTGCTTTTCATATAAAAAAATCAGGCTTTTCCAGAGTCTTACGCTGAAAAAGCCTGATGATAAACCCACAACTTTTAACCCAGAACTTACAACTAAAAGTAAAACTTCAAATATATTTTGTGCAAATGAGCACTGATAAGAACGAGTGTTAAAACACAATAATGTATGCGGATCATTATTTTAAAAAAGGTTTAACACCCGTTAATACCGTATACTGCTAACATCCAGAAAAAACGTCATCAGCTCTCAATGGCACCAGAGCGAACGCCTTTCAGATAATTTCCACAGAACTGATCATTTCCAATGAGCATGTCAGCGGTCTTGATGGTGGCCATGATCTTGGCATCCAGGGGATCTATGATGGCTGAATCCATACCGGCATCCATCATCAGTGCCACAAAGGTTCTGTTGATGATCTTTCGCTGGGGAAGACCATAGGAGATGTTGGACAGACCACCGGTGATGTGAACCTCGGGATATTTGGCCTTAATGGCCCGTGTGGCGTTCAAAATCATTATGCCCTTGTTGCTGTCAGTACTGATGGGCTGTACAAGGGGATCAATATAGATGGCATTGGTGGGAATACCAATTTTATTGAGCTCTTCAACCAGGGTGGTGGCCCGGGCAAGAATGTCATCGGCAGAGGCAGGCATGCCGGAATCATCCATGCAGAGGGCAATAACCTTACACTCTTTGCCTTCAAGGAAAGGCATCATGGCATCAAAACGGTCTTTTTCCAGGCTGATGGAGTTGATCATGGGGGTCTTTTCAACCATCTGAAAGGCCATCTCCAGCACGGCGGGATCCGGGCTGTCCAGTGCCAGGGGAACTGTGGCAATGGGCTGGATGGTATCTAAAAGCCACTTCATGTCTTCGGTTTCATGACCGATGCGGGCACCGGCATTGACATCAATAAAGTTAGCACCGGCTTCCTGCTGTTTTTTAACATCGTTAATGATATATTCTGCATCCCGCTCTGCCACGGCAGCCTGGACCAGTTTTCTGGATGTGTTAATTCTCTCTCCGATTACTTCAAACATCAAAAAATCTCCTTGTAACAGCCACGGACAAACCTGATTTTAATCCGAGTCTGCCCGCAACAAAGCTTGAAAGACATGTGGCATGCACCCTGGTCTTTCATATAAAAAAATTTATGCAAATGATTTTGCCATTTTGGAAGCAGAACCTGCATCAGGAGCAAAACCGTCTGCACCAATCTCATCACAAAAAGCCTGGGTTACAGGGGCACCACCGATCATGATTTTCACCTGATCCCGCAGACCACTTTCAACAATGGCGTCAACGGTTTTCTTCATCATGGGCATGGTGGTGGTCAGAAGAGCAGAAAGGCATACGATCTGAGCATTTTTCTTTTTGATTTCAGCCACAAAATCTTCAGGAGCAATATCCACACCCAGATTATGAACGGTCATACCGGCACTTTCCATCATCATGCCAACCAGGTTCTTTCCGATGTCATGGAGATCGCCTTTAACGGTACCGATGATGACGTTGGCACCGTTTTGACCTTCACCTTCTCCCAAAAGGGGTTTCAGTGTAGTCACGCAGCTTCCCATGGCCTGGGCTGCCATCAATACTTCGGGGATGAACATGTCACCATTTTCCATTTTTTCACCGACAATATCCATACCGGCGATGAGGCCCTTGTTGAGGATATCCGTGGCGGGAACCTTTTCTGCGATAGCTGCGTTTACCAACTGGGTCACTTTCTCTGTGTCACAGGCTACCAGCGCTTCAATCATTGCATTATAATCTACCATCTCTATCTCCTTAAATCTGTTTTGTTTGAGGTACCTCTACGATGGCGCCTCTTTGATTTTCATCAATCAGGTTAAAACATCAATCTTTATTTTCTCTCAAAGAAATGCATATTTTGTGCCAGAAAATAACTTTTCTTGTTTTTCTCCCCTGTATCCACATTCATCATGAAATAGTGTAAAAAAACAAATCCCCTCACCTTTCAAAAGTATACTGCTATAATGGCAAGATGTTATATTTAAAAACAAGGGGGTTAATCACAGTATTGGCCACTCTGGCAAAAGACTTTTGACAGGATGGCCAATGCCGTGATCAAGCCCAAAAAACCGATATCCTTATAAAACCTTGACCGATCTCCTTTCGACTCAGATAAAGATCCAATATATTGTATTATGAATGCCATTCAAATACAATATACAGTGCCAGCCATGGCTTATTTTAAACCTATTTCCAATTTGGCGGCGGATTTTATTTATCAAAAAAATTTAATTTTTCTCAATAATATTGAAAAATTATCAGACACAGTCATAAAAAAATTTTTATATTTTTCATTATCCACCAAAGTGGTAAAGGACCACTACTCTTTATCTGTCATCAGCATGGAACCCTGATGGCGTTTAAAAAGGGTTGAAGAATATTTTTCAAGTTTCCATTCAGGCACCCCGCATTTGGGACAGACTCGGCTGAACCATTTGTTGCGCAACCACCGTGCCGCCCGGCTGTTCAAAGAATTACTGATCATAAATTCCTTGTTGCAATGGGTAATTACACGGGCCGTATCCCCTGTGATAACCACAGAACGGATCCCATGAAGCTGCCCTGTTCGAGAGGGCCACAACTTGATCTTATTGATCAGGCTGAAAAGAGGCACACGCTTCCTGTAAAAGCGTTTTTTTACTGCCTTTAACGGCTTTTCCGTTGTCATTTTGTCAGATACCTCCTTTCCATAAACAATACATTGCCTAATTTTTCGGAACTCATATACGCTGATTTCACCTAAGTTTCAAGGAGAATTCTATTTCGCCCATGCCTGACGAAATCAAATGGTGAGGGCATAATATTCGCCCCTTATAATAATTTGGTGGGCCTTGGGCCAAAATAACGTTGGTGAAGGTATTGGTATAGAACCAGAATTAAATCAAGACGGACATTTTTCTCAGAAAAAGAAGAAATCCTCGGGGATACCTGATTTGCCTCTTTGCCCCCCTGACTTTCCATGTGTCAAGGATTACAGGTGCATTGGGGGACAGGCAAAAAAAGGTATGATGGCGGAGAGCCCGGGAGTCGCACCCGGCTGCATGGATTTAGAGTCCATGTGATCACATCCGATCCACCCTCCACTATTTAGAAAAACGTCTAACATGTCTGTACCGTAAATACAATCTTTTGTTTTTATCCCAGCATTGAGGCTCCTGCCATAATTGGGTGTTCGATGTGCCAACCGACCAAGCGAATTCCCATTTTTCCCATCGGCTTCTTCAGCGATGGGCCAAGGGTATGTTATTATATTTTTGACGCTTCAGAGGGCAATTGGTCCAGAACCACATTGTCATGGCCATGGAACACCAGAAAACGGGACTGTTTGGCCCGCCCAATGATGGTCATATTTAAATCCCGGGCCAGTTCCAGGGCCATGTATGTCACCCCGGATCTGGAAATCAAAACCGGGATGCCCATCTGGGCAGCCTTAATAATAATCTCCGAAGTGACACGACCGGTGGTATAAAGCATCTTGTCATGACCTGCAATGCTGTTAAGCCACATGCGACCGGAAATGGCATCTGTTGCATTGTGACGTCCCACCTCTTCTATGAAAATCAAGACCTTCTCTTTTTGACAAAGTGCACAGGCATGCACTGAACCTGCCTGGCGGTACACTTCATTTTTCCTGGCAAGCCCTTTTAAAAGATTATAGACATCACTTTGAAACACATTCACCCGGGGCAGATCAAGCTCATAAAGCTTATCCAGACTGCAGCTGAAAAGTGTCCCCTGACCACAGCCACTGGTTACAATCCGCGTGGACAGCTTGCTTTCAATGTCCAGGGGAGCATTTTTACCCTTGGTGATAATCTCTGCTGTTTCATGGGTCCAGTCCACCATGATTTCTGCTATGTCATTGAGATCTGTCATGAGTTTCTGATTCCTCAGGTACCCCAGAGCCAATTCTTCGGGATTGGTACCAATGGTCATCAGGGTGACGATCTCCTGCCCATCCACCTTTATGGTCAAGGGATATTCACTTGCAACCCCCACCTGCCTTAACTTCCCGGTGTGATCCATCACCTCTATGGTACGGGTGGGATTTAAACCGGCATTACTCATTTTAATGTTCATCTCAAAACTCTTTTCCGCCAATGGCCTTGGTGCGTCATCCCTGTCCATTTTTTATGCCATCCCCATGCGCAAACCGACAATGTCAGACAAAGGCTCCAGCACACGGGGGGTATAAGGGAATCGGCAATTTTTATTTTAGCTTTTAACTTGAAGGAAGAATAACCACGATCCATTCATCTGGGAATGTTTTATTTTTTATTTTTTTGGCCGGACACCTGTAAAAATCAGCATTTTATTCCCGGTCAAGCCATGTACCATTTCGTAACAGGATAATTTAAAATATGACGACAGGGCACATTACCATTTTCGCAGTCTGGTCACAATATGTGTTTATTTGTCATCACCTGTGTTAATTTCAATTTTAAAGGAACACATTATGTAATGGCAAATTGGAGAACTTATGGCTGACGAGGATGGATGTTAAAAAGTCTCTTTATACCCCCCTTAACTGGCGCTCAGGCTGGACTCTTCAAGGGTATCTTGTCATATGGTCAATCATGTGTTAACACTAAGAGTCACAATGCTGAAAGAAGCTATTCCTTTTCATTAAACCTCTTACAATCAGGTTGAGACCAACATGCCATCAAACCCATTCAGCATAAAAATAAATCGCCATAATTTCCCCCATAGATTTGCATGGATCATGGGAATTGTCTTTTTAATCATAACGGCCATGACTTCACCCCTGAAGGCGGAAACCCGCATTTTGTTTCTGGGTGACTCCCTCACCGCCGGATACGGAGTTGAGCAGGAGCAGGCATACCCCTCCCTGCTCAAACCCTTGATCGCCACCGGGGGATACCCCGATGTAAAGCTGATCAATGCAGGCATCAGCGGTTCCACAACGGCCAGCGCCCTCTCCCGGCTCAAATGGTATAAACGTGCCCGGCCAGACATCCTGTTTCTGGCCCTGGGGGCCAATGACGGCCTGCGGGGACTTTCCCTCTCCGCCATGGAAAAACATCTGGACGATACCATAAGAATGGCGCTGGACCAAGGCATGACCGTTATCCTTGCCGGCATGGCAATCCCACCCAATTACGGCCCAGAATACACCCGCAAGTTCAGACAGGTATTCTTCTCCCTTGCAAAAAAACATTCCATTGTCCTGATGCCATTTCTGCTGAAGGATGTAGCAGGACTGAGCCAGTACAACCAGGCCGACGGTATTCATCCCACTGCTGCAGGACACAGGATCATTGCTGCCAATGTACTTCCCTATCTCGTCAAGGTGTTAAAGGAACTGGATACTCCATAGGCCAGCGTAAATATATAGACCAGCGTAAATATTCGGTAAGCACCCCATCTTCACATGTTTTAAAAGGCACCTGAATAAAACCATGAAAAACAAAGCAATCCTCACTGTCTCACATATTAAAAAAGCCTATCCCCAGGCCGGTGCCATTCCTCTCACAGTTATTTTTGATACAAGTTTTGAAATCTATCCAGGCGAAACCGTTGCCGTCACAGGTCAATCCGGCAGTGGGAAAAGCACCCTCATGGCCCTGCTGGCAGGCCTTGACAGCCCGGATACCGGAAGCATCGTTCTAAACGACCGGAATATAAACTCCATGAACGAAGACCGTCTGGCCCGGTTCCGGGCAGAACACATCGGCATTATTTTTCAGCAGTTTCATCTGATGCCCCATCTCACGGCAGCAGAAAACATCATGCTGCCACTGGAAATTTTAAAATACAAAAAAAAAGAAATCCAGGATCGAACAGGACGGGTACTGGAACAGGTGAATTTAACCCACCGGGAAAGTCACCTGCCCTCCCAGCTCAGTGGTGGAGAATGCCAGCGAGTGGCCATTGCCCGGGCACTGGTGGTGAAACCGACCTTGCTTCTGGCAGACGAACCCACGGGAAATCTGGACTCCGACACCGGTGAACAGGTTGCGGATCTGCTCTTTGATCTGGTGACCGCCTCGGGTATGACCCTTATTGTGGTCACCCACAACAAAACCCTTGCCGGGCGATGCCAGAGAAGCCTTGCACTGAAAAAGGGGCAATTGCAATGAACCTGTGGATACGTCTGGCCGGAAAAGAACTGCTGAGAAACCGACGATTTTCCCTTTTTTTTATCATCAACCTGTCCATCGGGCTGGTGGGATTTATTTCTCTTAATGCCTTTAACCACTCCATGGAAACCCATTTAAAAAACAATTTAAAGGAAATTCTTACGGCAGATATGGCCGTATACTCGTCAAGACCCCTTACCCCACCGGAAGAAAACATCATTGACACCGTTCTCGGACCCCAGCGCCACACCGCCCGGCAGATCACTTTTTTCAGCATGATCTCGGGCAACGGGATTTCCCGGCTGGCCCGTATTGTTGCCATTGACGACGCCTTTCCCCTTTATGGAAGTATTCAGTTTGAAGACCATCTGCCCGTATTAAATACCAAAAACTCATCCAAACCCGGACATTCGACCCTAAACGGCCCCACCCCCACAGCCTGGATCAGCCGGGACCTGGCCGTGGTACTCAATGTGAAAAAAGGGGATCTTCTTGGCATCGGTTCCCAGAAATTTCAACTGGATGGGATTATCACTGCCACACCCACCGGGGCTGTTACCTCCCTGGAACTGGCCCCGGTGATTCACATCGGCATCTCACGATTAAAAGAAACAAAACTTCTGGGTTTTGGCAGCCGTATCCGTTACACCCGTTATGACCGGCTGCCTTTGGGGACAGATATCCAACAGATCACAAAAAACCTTCGCACATCCCTTTTGCCCCTTTTTGAGGGGGAGCCCCAGATAAATGTCTACAACAGTGAAGATGTAAATCAAAATCTGGGTCGAGTGTTTGGGTACTTCACCGGGTACCTTGGGCTTGTGGCCATTGTGGCATTGTTTCTTGCCGGTATCGGAACGGCTTATCTGTTCCGGGGATATCTCAATGAACGCCTCAAGGAAATTGCCATTCTCATGAGTCTTGGTGCCGCTCGCCTGCAGACCTATGCGCTGCTGTTATGCCAGGTGATGCTGCTGGGCCTTGGTGCCACCCTGGTATCCGTGGCCCTGTCATTTGTGGTGCTGCCCCTGTTCCCCGAGGTCATGAAGGGTCTGATTCCCCCGGATTTCAAAGCCATTATCAATCCTGGAACCCTGGGACTGGCCGTTTTTATGGGCACCCTTGGCAGTGTCATTTTCTGCCTGCCCGTGTTTGTGCGTATTCATAATTTAAAACCCCTGGTACTATTACAGGGGAATTCCCCCTTTCAGAGGGCATCCAGTGACACCCAAATCCCGAAAAGATGGGGACCTTTTAAAATGCCCACAAAGCAACGATCACTCCTGTTCATCAGTTTTATTCCCGGAGGCGTGGCTTTCTGGGGCATGGCCATGGCCCAGACCCGTTCCATGGAACGGGGCACCCTTTTCCTGGCAGGATTTATCGCCGTCTTTGGCCTCATGGCCCTCATCGGCCGGGGACTGCTGATCCTTGCCGGTCGATGTTTGCGCACCCACCGGGTCATTCCTGGAATCGCCCTGAGAAACCTTTTCCGTCACAAGCATGCCTCCATATCCTGTTTTGTCACCATTGCCATGGGGGCCTTTCTCATCAATGTCATTCCCCAGGTGAAAAATGGTATCCTGGATGAAATTCGACAGCCCAGGGGACTTCGGATACCCGGTTTTTTCCTTTTTGACATTCAACCCGAACAGCTTGGCCCACTGAAAAAATTTTTAAAGGAAAAGCAGCTTAAACTCACCAATGCCTCCCCCCTGGTACAGGGTCGCATTAATACGGTGAACGGTGCGGGATTTTACGAGGGGATGAATGACAGGAAAAGTACATTTTTAAGTAAATTTCAACAAAAGAAATCTCCGGAAACAGGCACTGGCCTCCGGGGAAATTTTCGCAGAAAAAATTTCACCTTTTCCTGGCGGGAAAAACTGGATGCATCGGAAACCATGGTTAAGGGAAGGCCCTTAAGCAACACCCCCTGGGACTTTGAAAGCAACCAGCCCTTTGAGGTGTCCCTGGAAGAGGGCTTTGCCCGGCGATTTCACCTTGAAATCGGCGATATCATGGGCTTTGATGTGCAGGGCATTGCCCTTGAAGGCCGGGTGGTAAACCTTCGCAAGGTTCGCTGGAACAGCTTTCAACCCAACTTTTTCATTCTATTCCAGAAAGGGGTCCTTGATGAGGCACCCCGAACCTTTCTGGCATCCATTCCCCAAATATCAGCGGCGGAGAAAATGCCCCTGCAAAATGCCATCATAGGCAAATTTCCCAACATCTCCGTACTGGATGTCAATCAAACCGTGGCCCAACTCATGGACATAACCCAGCGTCTGACTCTTTCCATTAATTTTATGGCCTGGCTGGCCATACTGGCCGGTCTGGTGGTGCTTTATTCCATTGTGCGTCATGAAACCCGGACCCGGGCCTGGGAGATCAATCTTTTAAAGGTGCTGGGGGCTGGGTTTTCCGATATCCGGCGCATCATTCTATTTGAATTCGGTATTCTGGGAACCACAGCTGCCCTTTTTGGCATTCTTTTAAGCCTTGGGGTTTCCTTTGGGATCTCCTGGTTCTTTTTTGGTCGCCTCTGGCATTTTCATCCAGGCTACACCCTTTTTTCCCTGGGAGCACTCTCCATGATCTCCATGCTGACCGCGCTCATGGCCGCCTACCGGGTGATTCGCCAAAAATCCATGGGCCTGCTGAAGTCCATATAATTCAGCCTTCAGACTTAGTTTTAATTAAAGGCACCACCGTATTTATCAAAATATTTAATCCATGAAAGGATCAACGGGCTCAGGCCACCGTGTGCATAAAAGACAGAAACTGCCCCTCCAGATAACGCACTGTCTCTGCAAATCCCCGTTTAAACTGCTCGCTCTGGGCATTGGTAAAGTCAGCAAAAGCCACAAGTTCAAGGGATCTCATGAGATTCAGTTGTGCCAGCAGGCCATCTTCAATAGTCTGGATCAATAACGGAAATTCCTGTTTGTCCTTCCCTTCTCTGCCCATGGAAAAAATGGTTTGACCCAAGGGATCATTTTTATCTTTTCCCCTTTTGAGCAGATCCTCTGTCATCAGCGTAAACATGGCATCCATTTTATTGCTCTTTATCAGGGTGGGACTGTGAAAAAAAGAAAAATCCTTTTGCACCACCACCGTTGCGGAATTGAGATCGCTGGTTTTTTCAAACCAGTTCAAGGTGTATGCCATATAATCTTCACGGGTCCAGTTTTTGGCTTCCCAAATGTGCGCCCGGATAATTTTATTCATGCTTTCCAGACAATCGGACTGATTTTCAAAATCATAGTTCCCCAGCAATGCTCCGGATTGAAAAAGATCCCCACCGGGCCGGGTGGCATGTTCGGAAATCTCCGCACACAAAATTCTCATCTCCTTTCCAGGTCTTGCAATGAGAAGTTTATACGAGGGAGCACCCTCCGGTACACGACACAGTTCATCCGCCGTATCAGGGGGGACCAGTTTCCCTGCCAGTGACGGGGGAAGAAACGCCGCCGTTAAATGAGGACTCAGATCAGCAACGGCCAGTGCTTTTTCAAAAACGCAAATATCAGAAGCTTCCATGGTACCCATGGGGATCAGTTTTCCCGGTTTCAGGTCCGGCCCAAAGAGCTTTAATGTGGCTTCAAGGGCCGCCTGCCAGTGGGCACTTCTGGGATCTTTCCCATTTTTCAACCATTTATTTACTTTTTTTTTCATCGGATTTTTTCCCATGTGCCTCATTCTCCCTGATTTCTTTAATCAAATAAATATCTTGAACCCAAGCCGTACACCCCCGCCACATGGCCGAAGTCAAAGCGTCTTATAAAAACAGATTCCCATGGATGTTGTCAAATCATTTTGCAGACATACCAGATCTTCACCTGAGACTGTAAACCATTCCAACTTTTCGGCATCTTTCATATCAGCCCCAAAGTCTCTTACACCTTTAGAGCAATATCTTCTGAAAAATGAAATTTCTACTCCAAAAGGTGTAAACTGGCAAATGAAGGGTTCCAACTTTTTTCTTTGATAATTGCCGATCACTGTATTATCATGAAGCATTACCCCATAAACACCCTGAACCCGACCCGTTCTGGGAGCTTCAGACCATGGCATCGGTATAACGATCATGTCTGCCTGCCAACGCAACAAATAATGAAAATGGCATTATGCCGCCCCCAACGGCCACCGCCGGAAACAACAGGAGAGGTATCCCCATGCGAATTGCCGTTTTTTCAGATGTCCATTCCAACCAGGAGGCCCTCCAGGCGTTCATCCGCCATGCAGCCCGCCAGGGCATTAACAGGTATGTCTGCCTGGGAGATATTGTGGGATACGGGGCCAACCCCAACCGGTGCATAGCCCTGCTGCAGACCCTGCCAGATATCTGTTTCATCCTCGGCAATCATGACAATGCCGCCGTGGGACAGCACAGCAACATGAACGGTGATGCAAACGCCGTCATGACATGGACCCGGCAACGACTTTCCGGACATAATCTTGCATTTTTAAAAAAAATGGAGCTGGTCATCAAACATGAGGATCTGTTTTTCTGCCATGCTACCCCCTATAATCCACTGGACTGGTCCTACATTGCACAACGAAATATCATCTCCAAAACCTTTGCCCGGACCCGGGCTAAAATCGTATTTGCCGGCCATACCCATACGCCCTCGGCCATCACCCGGAAAAATTTTTTCTGCATCTATGTCAAAAGTCCCCTGAATAACAGTGTTATGCCCGCCGCAACGCAGAAAAGACAGATCTTCAACTGCGGCAGCATCGGTCAACCCAGGGACGGTGATCCCCGGGCATCCTACCTGATTTATGACGTACACAAAAAAATGGTGGAATTTCACAGGGTAACCTATGATCATAACACGGCTTCCCAGAAAATCATGGATGCCGGTCTTCCACCCTCCCTGGCCCTTCGCCTGGCCAGCGGTGTGTAGAAGTCTATGTTCACGTTTTTGTTGGCCGGTTTTGCAAGTACTAAGGAAAAATAAAAAACTTGACCAGGGTGCATTTAGTAGAAAGGTTATCCGGGGATCACATGCCCATCACCAAAACGGGGAAAGGTCCGGGTAAGATCATCCAGCAGCACCAGGGCACTGGGATAGCGACTTTCAAGGCTGACCTCAAGACAGGTAAGAATGATACGATTCAAATCCGGAGAAATATCCGGCTTCAGGCTCACCGGGGGCACCACATGCATATCCATGGAAATGTCCATGGGAAACGCACTGTTATCATGGCAGAAGGGCAACCGATGCAGGCTCAGAAGATAGAGGATAATACCCAGGGCCCACACATCCGTGGCCAGGCTGCTCTTGCCGTCAAACTGTTCCGGGGGCATGAAATCCAGGGTACCTTCACTGTGATATCCCCCATCCTGCCACACAAGGTCCCCGGCAATACCAAAATCTAAAAGCTTAACGTTGCCCGTGGGGCTGACAATGATATTATCAGGCTTGATATCTCTGTGCATAATACTGTGATGGTGGGCATAGGCAGTAACGGAAACAAGCTGAAGAAAGACGTCCTCTTTCTGACAGGAGGGCATTCCCGCCTCAAACAGTTCTGCAAGGCTGTGGCCCGGTACATACTCCTGAACCAGTACAAACCGATCATCATCCTTAACCACCTCAATCAGGTGTACCACATTGGGATGATGTATCAGTCGCCTTAGAATGGCAGCGGCCCGCAGGGCACTGGTATTCATCTTTCTATTATGGGGAATTTTGGCCACGGCCATGCGCCCGCTATCAATTTCTTTGACCTTCCACACCACCCCATCCCCACCGCTACCCAGTTTCTGAATCCGCTCCCATCGGTTGAATATGGGTCGGGTATTCTTGCCTGATACCTGGGAACCGGGTGTAAAAAAAGCGATGCCCTCACGGAGAAATCCCACAATGCGGTACCACAATTGCGCATCTCCCCGAAAATTGGAAGCGCCCGACCCAGTTCCGGAATCAGTACTCACACTCCTTGAAACCGGGCCATGAACCATGGCCTGCCCACACTCTAAAAGCACCAGAAACCGGATAGAAAACCGCCCTTCATGAAGGGGGAGCAGGCAATAATCATCTGCTCCGGCCTTAATGTAGGCCGGACTTTGTGCTACCCATTGTTCCGGCAGCAGGACCAGCACGGGAACGGGTTTTATCAGCTGTTTTCGAATCCAGCGCAGTTTTCGAAGCTGATGGCCATGATTACCATCCACCTGCAGAATCACCAGGCACACGGGCTTATGCCTGAAAATAAAGCCGGAATCTGAAAGTACATCACCAACGGGAATACACAGTTCAATATCAAAGGAAGAGATCAACCGTTTTATAAGGGCTGTCTCCGTGTCCCTCCCACCCATCAGTACAATGATTTCACTACCCATGGCTTCACCTATGGCTGGTGTCTGGACCTTCCGTCCACATCGGGCAGGGTAATGCCGAGGCGGTTAATTTTTCTAAAAAGAGTGCTTTTATGCATCCCCAACGCCCTGGCAGCAGCCTTGCGATTATAATGATTTTTCTCCAGCGCCCCCATGATGACACGGAATTCAGCGGATTTCACCGGGTCCCATGATGCAGGACAATGACCGTGTGTATCAAACTGCCGAGTGAGCTGCACCGGCAAATGTCTCAGCTGGATATCACCTTCACTGCAGAGGACAAAGGCATGCTCTATGATATTTTCCAACTCCCTGACGTTCCCTGGAAAGGTGTGGCTCATGAGAAGAGAAAGAGCCTGCTGGTCCATGCCTCGAACAGCTTTTCCCCGCTGGGCATTGAGGCGCCCAATAAAATGATCCACCAAAAGCGGCATATCTTCCATGCGTTCCCTTAACGGCGGCAGACTTAACTGCACCACATTCAGGCGATAATACAAATCCTGACGAAATGTCTGATCTGCCACCATTTCTTCAAGGTTCTTGTTGGAAGCAGAAATAATCCGCACATCGGCCCGTTCTTTTTTAATGGCACCAAGAGGCTGGAACTCCCGGGTTTCCAGCACCCGGAGCAGGCGCACCTGGAAGGCCGGGCTGGTATCTCCGATTTCATCTAAAAAAATGGTGCCCCCCCGGGCCTGGGAAAAGAGTCCGGGCTTGTCCTTTACGGCATGGGTGAAGGCCCCGGCTTTATAGCCGAACAGCTCCGATTCCAGCAGCGAATCGGGCAGTGCCCCACAGTTGATGGCCACAAAGGGCTCATTTTTTCGATGACTCAAGCCATGGATGGCCTTTGCCATGAGTTCTTTTCCAGTACCGGTTTCTCCCCCGATCACCACGGTGCTGTCACTTTCTGATATCTGGGGAAGCACATTAAAAATGTCTTTTATCACCGCACACCGGCTGATGATATCCCCCATCTGCCAGGTGCCGGACAGTTTTTTTCTCAACTCCTCCACCAGGCTGTGATCCCGAAAGGTTTCAACCCCCCCAAGCACCCTTCCGTCATGATCCCTTAAAAGGGATGTAGAAACTGTGATGGGCACCTGTCCCCCGTCCCTTCGGGTGATGTGTGTGGCCGAACTGACAAATGATTTACCTTCCTTCATGGTCTTTTTCAGGGCACACTCTTCACCGCACATGTTGGACTTAAAGACCTCCCAGCATTTTCTGCCGATGGCATCTTCGGCATCCACACCGGTAATCTTTTCTGCGGCACGATTAAAGGACATAATTTTCCAGTCCTCATCCACGGTGAACACCCCGTCGGAAATACTTTCCAGAATTGTCTCTGTGGTACTCATATCAAAGAGACCGTTAACATACTTGCTTTTCATTATATCTTTTTTACCCTTATCTATATTGAATTCAAGGGATTGATCATAACATCGGCCAATCATCACAATTATGGACCAACGAAATCAGTTGCCATTATCGGCCACAAGGCTTTGAAAACAACAGGGAGTGGTCATAACATGAGCCACTCATCATAAATAATTATTGAGTCAACGGGTGGTGATCAAAGCCAGACTCAATGATCCATTGGTAAAGGATTTATGTTTGTTTGTCATCTGTTTTCTGAACAAAGGGACGCATTTTTGAAATTCTACAGATCATACAGTCGCATATCTGCCTCTTTTCATACATGCGTACGACTGCCAGAAAAAAGCTTACAACATACTGATAAAAAAGCACATCTATTACATAAACGCCTTTTCAAAAGGCAATGGCATATTTTATGCTATTAGTATTCCGGATATTAAAATGTACTGGAGATGGATTTTATTTGAGAAGAGATCCTGAGAAGGCTTTTCCATCACAATTCAGGAGGGAAAATATTGAGCGAACCTGCAATCAAATTGAGCAACAAAAAACGTACGACTTTTATGGACAAGGTCAAAGAGATACTGCCCGAAGGCGGTAATTTAAATCTCTGTCTGACCTGTGGAGCCTGTTCATCGGGTTGTCCGGCCACAGGCCTCACCGGCATGGACCCCAGAAAATTCCTGCGCATGGCAGCCCTTGGCATGGATGATGAAATTGCGGCCTCGGACTGGCCCTGGATGTGCACCATGTGTATGCGCTGCATCCACGTCTGCCCCATGGAAATCGATATTCCCCAGCTGGTATATAATGCAAGAGCCCTTCGTCCCAGGGAAGAAAGACCAAAGGGAATCCTTGGGTCCTGTGACATGGCCCTTAGAAATCCAAGCACCAGCGCCATGGGTACAGCCCCGGATGATTTTGTTTTTGTTGTGGAGGATGTGGCCGAAGAATACAGAGAAATCCAGCCCGAATTTGCCGATATGGAAGTTCCCATTGATAAAGAAGGGGCAGAATTTTTTCTGAACCAGAACTCAAGGGAACCGGTCACCGAACCAGATGAAATGGTACCCCTTTGGAAAATTCTCCACCTGGCCGGTGTAGACTGGACCTATGGCAGCGAAGGATGGGCCGGAGAAAACTACTGCATGTTCCTGGCCGATGATGATGCCTGGAAGCATATTACCACCACAACAGCCAATCAGGCCACAAAGCTGGGGTGCAAAACGTTCCTCAACACCGAGTGAGGGCACGTCACATTCTCAGTCCGGGCCGGACTGAAAAAATTCAACATTCCCCACGAATTTGAAGTAAAAAATATCTATGAATACTATGCAAAATGGATCAGGGAAGGCCGCTTAAAGGTCAATTCCGACTGGAACAAAGACTTGAAAATCAAGTTCACCGTTCAGGATCCCTGCCAGATTGTCCGAAAAAGTTATGGTGATGCCATTGCTGATGATCTGCGTTTTGTGGTGAAATCCGTGGTGGGGGAAGAAAATTTTGTGGATATGACCCCCAATAAATCCAACAACTTCTGCTGCGGCGGTGGCGGCGGATTTCTCCAATCAGGATTCAAGGATGAACGTCTGATCTATGGAAAAATCAAAGATGATCAGATCAAGGCCACCGGTGCCGATTACTGCATCGCTGCCTGCCATAACTGCCATGCACAAATCCATGAGCTCAGTGAACATTACGGCGGTAATTACCCCGTGGTTCATCTGTGGTCCTTAATTGCCCTTTCTCTCGGGATTTTGGGTCCCAATGAAAGGGAATATCTGGGGGATGATCTCAAAGAGGTCAATGTGTTCCACCCGGAAACTGCCATGTAACACTGCTTCACCCATGCAGTAACTGGCGATCGGGAAGCCGTTGGGCGCGGCTTCCCGTTTCCCCCTGCCCAGCCCATTCACACTTATCCCCCCCTAAAAATTACAATTCCTGATCAGGTGAAACAAATACTCTCATCCATATGGTGTGAAATTTCAGCATAGGTCCATGCCCCCCCTGCCCTCTCCAAAAAACATCTTTACCTTAAGGCGCAACCCATTGTATATAGAGCACTTAATTCAATACAAATATTTAGATTGGTAACCCGAATATTTACTGCAAACACTTAAGGGCGTCTTGCCTTTTGAATAGGAGTTTTTTGTGAATCATACCCTGGAACGCTGGAATACCACCAAATCCACAGACATCTACGGTGTTGATGAATGGAGCGGCGGTTATTTCCACATTGCCGACAACGGTGAGCTCATGGTCATGCCCTCACCCGGGGAAAAAGATCGGGCAGTGAGCATTAAACATATAGTTGAAGGCATCCGGGATCGTGGTCTGGACATGCCTGTACTGTTAAGAATTGAAAATATTTTAGATTCCCAGATTGCATCCCTTAATAACTGTTTTGCCCAGGCCATGAAAGCCCTTAATTACAAGGGGATATTCGTGGGAGCCTACCCCATAAAGGTGAATCAGCAGCAGCAGGTTATTGAAGCCATCACCCATTTCGGATCCCGGTACCACCATGGACTGGAGGCGGGCAGCAAGGCAGAACTGGTGGCGGCCATGGGTATGCTCACCGATAAAAAAGCGCCCCTGATCTGCAACGGCTACAAGGACGAAGAGTTCATTGATCTGGGCCTGTATGCCACTAAAATCGGCTATAAATGCATTCTGGTACTGGAAATGCCAAGTGAACTGCCCCTGATCATCGAACGTTCCAGAAAGCTTGGTGCCAAGCCCATACTGGGTATTCGCATCAAGCTTGCGGCCCAGGCCGGGGGGCACTGGGGTGAATCCGGCGGAGAAAGAAGCATCTTCGGTCTCAATACCACCCAGATGATTGAAGCGGTGGATTTTCTTGCCAAAGAGGACATGCTGGACTGTCTGCAGATGGTTCATTACCATTTAGGCTCCCAGATATCCAACATCCGGGAAATCAGAACCGCCGTAAATGAAGCCTGCCGGGTCTATGCAGGCCTTGCCATGGAAGGGGCCAATGTAAACTATCTGGATCTGGGCGGCGGTCTTGCCGTTGACTATGACGGGTCTCAGTCCAATTTTTTAAGCAGCCGCAACTACACCTTAAACGAGTACTGCACCGACATCATTGAGGCGGTGATGACCTCCCTAGATGAGGTGAACATCCCCCATCCCATCATCATCACGGAATCTGGCAGAGCACTGGTGGCCTACTACTCCATGCTGATATTCAATGTTCTGGATGTCACCCGGTTCCAGCCGGAACCCCTGCCGGAAACCCTGCCTGACACCTGCCCTGCCCAGATCCGGTATATGTTCGACTCCCTTCAGGAACTTTCCATCCGGAATCTGCAGGAATGCTTCAATGATATCATCTACTACCGGGATGAAGTCCGACAGATGTTCAACCACGGGAAAATATCTCTACGGGAACGATCCCTGGCAGAAAAAATCTTCTGGGCCACCATCAATGAGGTGGCCAGACTTTCCAGGGAATTAAAGCATGTGGCACCGGAGATTGCAGACATTGAGCGGGTGTTGTCCGATATTTATTACTGTAACTTCAGCGTATTTCAATCATTGCCCGATGCCTGGGCCATTGATCAGCTGTTTCCAGTGATGCCCATCCACCGCCTCCATGAAGAACCAAGCAGAAAGGGAATCATTGCCGACATCACCTGTGACTGCGATGGCAAGATAGACCGGTTCATTGATCGTAAAAGTGTCAAACGCTTTTTACCCCTGCATGAACTCACCGAAGGGGAAGAGTATTATCTGGCAACATTTCTGGTGGGGGCCTACCAGGAAACCCTGGGGGATCTGCACAACCTCTTGGGTGACACCAATGTGGTCACCATAAGAGTCCTTGAAAACGGCGAGTATGAGTTTGTGGGAGAACTGGAGGGTGACAGTGTGGCCGATATTCTCTCCTATGTGGAGTATGATCCCAAACGACTCCTGGTCCGTTTCAGAAAAACCGCAGAGAAAGCCGTGCGTCACGGTAACATAACTGCCCAGGAACGCCGGGAAATCATGCAGGCCTATGAAATGGGTCTACGGGGCTACACCTATTTTGAAAGGTAAAAAAGGAGATTTTAAATGTCAAAGGTATTAATCATCGGTGCCGGCGGGGTGGGAAGTGTCACCACCCACAAATGCGCCCAGATGTCTGCTATATTTACAGAAATCATACTTGCCAGCAGAACATTATCCAAATGTGATGCCATTGCCCGGGATATCCTTGAGCGCACCGGAAAAAAAATCACCACAGCCTGCCTGGATGTGGACAATGTAAAAGAAACCATTGCCTTCATTGAAAAGGTAAAGCCCGATGTGGTGGTGAACCTGGCCCTGCCCTACCAGGATCTGCCCCTGATGGATGCCTGCCTTGCCACAGGAGTGGACTATCTGGACACGGCCAATTATGAACCTCCGGATGAGGCAAAATTTGAATACAAATGGCAGTGGGCCTATCGGGAAAAGTTTGAAAAAAAGGGACTAATGGCCCTGCTGGGTTCCGGGTTTGATCCCGGGGTTACCAATGTCTTTTGCGCCTGGGCACAGAAACATCATTTTGATGAAATCCACACCCTTGATATCATTGACTGCAATGCCGGGGACCACGGCCAGCACTTTGCCACCAATTTCAACCCGGAAATCAATATCCGGGAAATCACCCAGCGAGGCCGCTACTGGGAACATGGCGAATGGGTGGAAACCGATCCCCTGTCCTGGTCCATGGATTATAATTTCCCCGAAGGTATCGGCAGCAAAAAATGCTATCTCATGTACCATGAAGAGCTGGAATCCTTAGTAATGCATCTCAAGGGCCTGAAACGCGCCCGGTTCTGGATGACCTTTTCCCAGCAATATCTGACCCACCTGAAAGTTCTTGAAAATGTAGGCATGACCGGCATTGACCCTGTAAATTACAACGGCCAGGAAATTATTCCATTAAAGTTTCTCAAGTCTGTGCTGCCGGAACCGGCCTCCTTAGGTCCCCTTACCCAGGGCCGCACCTGCATTGGATGTTTACTCAAAGGCATCAAAGACGGCAAAGAAAAAACCCTTTATGTATATAATATCTGCAGCCATGAAGAAGCCTTCAAAGAGGTGGGTTCACAGGCCATCTCCTACACCACCGGAGTGCCCGCCATGATCGGTGCCATGCTCATGCTCCAGAAGAAATGGCACAAAAAAGGGGTATGGCACATGGAGCAGTTTGATCCAGATCCCTTCATGGATGCCCTGAACGCCCATGGCCTTCCCTGGAAAGCGGTGGAACTTTAATGGATTGCCCTGTACCAACTGCCTTTGATACAGAATCCTTACCCACACCCTGCTTTGTGGTGGATGAAGCAGCACTCATGCACAATCTGAAGATTCTGGCATCGGTGAAGGAACAAACCGGATGCCGGATTCTCCTGGCCCTGAAGTGCTTTGCCATGTTCCGGGTCTTTCCCCTGCTCTCCAAAACCCTGGACGGCATCTGTGCAAGCTCCCCCCATGAGGCACGGCTTGGAAGGGAAGAATTCAACGGGGAGGTTCACACCTTTGCAGCGGCCTACGCCGAAAAAGATATCAAACAGCTGTGTGAGACCACCGATCATCTGGTGTTCAACTCCTTTACCCAGCTGGATAGATTCAGGCCCCTGGTGGCGGAGCTGACAAAAAAAAATGCCCGTCACATTGCGCTTGGCATCCGCATCAACCCGGAGCATTCTGAAGGGGCCATACCCATTTACGACCCCTGTTCCCCAGGCTCCCGGCTGGGCATCCGGAAAAAAGCCTTTCCGGAAAAGTTTCCCAAAGACATCAAGGGACTTCACTGGCACAACCTGTGCGAGCAGGATGCCAATTGCCTGGAACGTACGGTCAAGGCAGTTGAAGATCGTTTTGGAGACTATATTCCCCAAATGACCTACATTAATTTTGGCGGGGGGCACCACATCACCCGACCGGGGTACGATGTGGATCTGCTGGTGAAAATCATCCGGGCATTCAAGGAAAAATGGGGCAAAGACATAATTCTTGAACCGGGTGAAGCAGTGGCCCTGAATGCGGGTGTTCTGGTGACAACTGTGCTGGACATTGTCCAGGCGGACATGGACATCATTCTGATGGATGCATCGGTGCCGACCCACATGCCCGATGTCCTGGAAATGCCCTACCGTCCCCATATTGTGGGCTCCGCCCTTCCCGGGGAAAAGCCATACACCTGCCGCATCGGTGGACCTTCCTGCCTGGCCGGGGATGTGGCCGGGGAATATTCCTTTGATGCCCCCCTGTCGGTGGGGGACAAACTCATATTCACGGACATGGCCATCTATACCATGGTGAAAACCAATACCTTTAACGGGGTGCAGCTGCCGGCCATTGCCCTTTTGCCCGCCGGAAAAACCCAGCCGGAAATCATAAAAACCTTCGGATATGAAGATTTCAGATCCAGGCTTTCATAAAAAAAGGGCATTATGCCCCCCCGAGGACTGCCCTGCCCCCGGAGGCTCTTATGTGGACGCTTGAGATACCATTTACGTATGACCTGCATGGCAATAATCACCTGTCACAACGAATATTAAAAATGGTAATATGCCGCCCCCAACAGCCATCCGGTCCGACCCGGGAGCGTCGGCGGCCCTTTTGCCCTGCCGGTCTAAAGCGCAGGAACTGCGGGCAGGTTTGTCCTCAAACAGCCTGCGCTTCTTAACGTCCGGCAGGGCAAAAGGGCTGATCGCCTTTAGCTCCCATCGTGCCGAACCGGATGGCTGTCGGGGGCTATGCTGTCGCTACTTTGAGGCCATCGTTTCATACAAAAAAAACAGATCGGAAAAAGATGAATAATACCCCTGACTTTATTGATTCGGAACTCACCCGCCGGGATGAAAATAATTCCCGGTTCCATGTCATTCCCGTGCCCATGGAAACCTCTGTGTCCTATGGGGGGGGAACGGCCCAGGGCCCCCGGGCCATTCTCATGGCCTCCCAGCAGCTGGAAGCCTGGGATGGCCAATGCCTACCCCTGGAACAGGGCATTCACACCACAGATCCTGTGGATTGCACCGGAACCGTTGAAGATATCCTGGCCAGCATTGAAGGGGCCGTATCAAAAACCCTGTCCTGCAATGCCCTTCCCGTAATTCTCGGGGGGGAACACACCGTAACCCTGGGAGCATTACGGGCCTTGAAAAAGGCATCGTCCAATGCTTTTGGCATTGTTCAGGTGGATGCCCATGCCGATCTTCGAGCCACCTATGAGGGAAGCCCTTTAAGCCATGCCTGCGTCATGCGACGGGCCACCCAGGACCTTGGCATTCCCCTGGTGCAGCTGGGGGTTCGTGCCCTGTGCCGGGAAGAGGAACACTATCGCCGGGAAAATAACATCACCTCTTTTGATGCCCGCCAGCTACATCTCCAGGGTATTCCAGACCAATTATTTCCCCCGGGTTTTCCCGATCACATTTACATCACCCTGGATGTGGATGGCCTTGATCCATCTGTGATCCGGGCCACGGGTACACCGGTTCCCGGAGGAATCGGGTGGCATGACACTCTGACCTTACTTGAAAAAGGCATATCTGGAAAAACAGTGGTGGGATTTGATGTCGTTGAACTGGCACCCATGACCGGGGATCACGCATCAGATTTTGCGGCGGCCCAACTGGTGTACAGCACCATGGGCATGATTAACAGGGCATGGAAAAGTGCCCATGACGATTAAAAAAGGTGGAAAACATTCGCTCCGTACCCCATCTTCACCTGTTTTTTGGGTCTGGTCACATAGCATTAGTATGCTACGCAGCCCCAAACAGGCGAATATGGGGTACTGTTCAGATATTTACATGGGCAAACCAAATATTTACAAAATGCGGGCGTGATCACAACACCGTCCATGTGTAAAAAAATACAGTCCTGACTTCAAACCACGGGTATAAAAAAACGCTTCATCAGTGTCATGCCGAAGTTAACTCTCCCAGCGGCTTTATTGTATCCACAATAAAAGGGGTGCACCGGATGGCCACACTCTGCTTTTTCACCCAGATCCGGGCCATGGCAATTGATTCTCCATCAATATTGGTTATACTGGCAAGCTCCTCAGCAAACCCAATATCTTTGATATTAAATTCATAGTAAAAGGTATTAACGGTGAAGGGATCGGCAATAAGAATCACCTTTGCTTTGTTGTGGGGATGTTTCTTGGGGGAACCGGAAAAGGGAATGTGGGAGGTTTTATCCACACTTCTGGGTTTCTGGTATCTCTGAATCTCAAATTTTTCCTTTAACTCAACAAGATTAACAATCGCCATTATACTCCTCCTGAAATTAAATCTGAAATTCTACATATGTGATGACGCCATCCGGGAACACGGACGTCTCATCCCCATATCCACAGGCATGGACGTCTAACATATTCTAAAGTATTGTAAAAATGTGGACGAAACGTCCGCACTCCCGGGTAAAGATATAGCTCCGAAAGTGTAAAACAGGAATAAAATATACCTCTATTATACACCAAAAAGTCCTTAAAAAAGAAGAGCTCTTTTTATTTAATTTATCTTTTAAAATATTTTATAAAATATTTTATAAAATACTTGACATGCATTCATATATATTTTAACTTGATGCTCAACATAAGACTTTCGTGCTTAATGCTAACAGAAACGCCCATTGACAAGTCTTTGAGCAACAACAGGCCCAAGCACCAACTTCCGGACAATAATGCCGATGATCGGCGTATACATACCAAACCGTTACAGTCAAGGCATAAAAACCGCCAAGACTCTGTCAGACGGGGGGAGGAAATCCATGGAATACATTAAAAAAGCCCTGAAAACCGCCACGACCAATACCCAGGAAATCCGCACCATTGTAAAAGGTCTTCTTTCGGATATTGAAGCCGGCGGAGAAGCCACCGTTCATGAACTGGCCCGGAAATTTGATAACTGGGAAGGAGACTTCATTCTCAGTGAAGAAAAAAAACAAAAACTCATTGCAACGGTGCCCGAAAGCGTAAAAGAAGATATACGCTTTGCATATGCCCAGGTCAGTGGTTTTGCCAACGCCCAGCGACACAGCATCACCGAATTTGAACACGAAACCCTGCCTGGGGTGCGACTGGGTCAAAAAATACTTCCCATGGAAGTGGCCGGATGTTACGTTCCGGGGGGACGGTTTGCCCATGCCTGTTCCGCCATCATGAGCGTGGCCACAGCCAAGGCTGCAGGGGTTAAAACGGTCATTGCCTGCTCCCCTCCCCGGGGGGATTCCATTGCACCGGCGGTTGTGTATGCCCTGGAAGTGGCCGGAGCGGACATTATCCTTGAAATGGGAGGCGTCCAGGCAGTTGCCACCATGGCCTTTGGTCTGTTCACGGGAAAACCTGCCAACATCCTCGTGGGACCTGGCAATGCATATGTGGCAGAAGCCAAGGCCATCCTTTCTTCAACGGGCAAATGCACAATTGACGTGTTTGCAGGTCCCACCGAATCGGCCATCATTGCCGATGCCACCGCCGACCCCATGACCGTGGCCGTTGACCTGGTGTCCCAGGCCGAACACGGATACGATTCTCCGGTGTGGCTGTTCACCGACGACAAAGCCCTGGGGGAAAAGGTGCTTGAAATCATGCCCAGGGTCATCGCTGATCTGCCAGATCCCCAGGTGGCCCAAAGTTCCTGGGAAAACTACGGAGAAATCATCCTGTGCAAAGATCGTCAGGAGCTGTGCCGGGTAAATGATGATTATGCAGCAGAACATGTCCAGGTAATGGCCCAAGATCTTGACTGGTGGCGGGCAAACCTCAAGGCCTATGGATCTCTGTTTCTCGGGGAAGGAAGCACCGTACCCCATGGAGATAAATGCTCCGGTACCAATCATATTCTGCCCACCAAAAAGGCTGGATACTATTCCGGTGGTCTCAATGTGCATAAGTTCCTTAAAATATACACCTGGCAGGAAATCAGCAAAGACGCCAACCGGGTTATCAGCGGTGCGGCATCGAGACTTTCCCGGGTGGAGGGCATGGAAGGCCATGCCCGGGCCTGCGACTGGCGGCTGAGAAAATATTTTCCCCAGGAAAACTGGAATTTTGAGGTGTACAACCAGGAAAAATATTAATGCCGGATAGGGGTTACCCTGCCGGGTGCCCCGTTCCCATACCCTAAGAATCCCTCCGTTCACGGAGTCCAAGAATTTATTTTTTTGAACAAGGCCCCCCCGCAGGTAACAAGAGGTCAGTGCGAGGATCAAGCCCGAATAACAGGAGATGTTCACATGGAAAAAACTGCTGCTGTATTTAAAAAAGATTTTACCCTGCAGGAACCCATCTGCGAAGAGGGGATAGAAAAGGCGCTTAAAATCCTGAAGTCGGGAAAACTCCACCGGTACAATGTCGATGCCGGAGAAAAGGGAGAGGCAGCTCTTCTGGAAGAAGAATTTGCAGCCTACATGGGCAAAAAATACTGCCTTGCCTGTGCATCCTGTGGCAGTGCCATGTACATTGCCCTGAAAAGTGCCGGAGTCAAACCCGGGGACAAGGTACTGTGCAACGCCTACACCCTGGCCCCGGTCCCCGGTGCCATTGAAAATACCGGTGCAACCATTGAACTTGTTGACATCACCGATGATTATACCATTGACCTGGAAGATCTGGAAAAAAAAGCCACCCCGGCAGATGTCAAATGGTTCATGCTTTCCCATATGCGTGGCCACATCACCCACATGGACCGCATCATGGAAATATGCAACACCCATGGTCTGGTGCTCATTGAAGACTGTGCCCACACCATGGGAGCTACCTGGGACGGTAAAAAATCCGGCAGTTTTGGTAAGGTTGGCTGTTTCAGCACCCAGACCTACAAGCACATGAATTCCGGTGAAGGTGGGCTTCTGGTCACCGACGATGCCGATCTCATTGCCCGGGCCATCATCCATTCCGGTTCCTACATGCTCTACGAACGGCACACCTCAAGACCTGCCATGGAGATATTTGAACCGCTGAAAACCATGGTCCCCAACTACTCCAGCCGCATGGATAATCTCAGGGCCGCCATTTTAAGACCACAGCTGCGGGACCTGGACACCCAGTGCCGACGGTGGAATGAGCGCTATGATTTTCTGGAAAAGGCCTTTAGTGCCATTGATGGCCTCACCTGCCCAGAAAGAGACCCAAGGGAAAAGTATGTGGGCAGCTCCATCCAGTTTTCCCTCAACGGGCAGGATGCCCGTACCATCCAGGAGTTTCTGGCAACCTGTCTTAAACGAGGGGTAGAGCTCAAATGGTTCGGAAACAAGGAACCCGTAGGTTTTACCAGTGCCTATGAGAGCTGGAAATATCTGGGGAATCTGCCGGATCTACCCAACACCCGACGAATTCTTGCCGTGATGTGTGACATGCGAATTCCATTGACATTTTCCCTTGAAGATTGTCAACTGATCGCTGAAATCATCGGTGAAGTTGCAAGAAAGGTTCTTAAAAAGGCTTAATGAACACCGCCACACGCGATTGATGTCATCACGTGCCGTGGTAAGAATAAAGTTTACAGACAAAACAGTTAAAAACAACATCCATGCCGGGCTGAACATCCATTGTTTTCTTTGATTTTCAGCCAAGGAGAAAAATATGACCAAAAAAACAGTCAACACAACAAAGGCCCCCGCTGCCATCGGCCCCTATTCCCAGGGCGTTGTCACAGGCAACCTGTTGTTCACCTCGGGCCAGCTGCCCATTGATCCGGCCACGGGAAAAATCCCCGATGTTTCCATTAAGGAGCAGGCCCACATCGCGTTTAAAAACCTCACTGCCATTGCCGAGGAGGCTGGAACAAGTCTTGACAATGCCGTGAAAACCACCGTTTTTCTGTCAGATATAAATAACTTCCAGGCCGTAAACGGAGTCTATGCCCTTTACTTTAAAGAGCCCTTTCCTGCCAGAAGCGCCTTTCAGGTGGCTGCCCTGCCCCTGGGTGCGGCCCTGGAAGTAGAGGCAATTTTTCAACTGTAAAAAATATTTTTAAGGAACTTGAAATGAACTTCACCAAATTTCCCAGAAGACACTATGTTAAGACCCCCACCCCCCTTGAAGCCATGCCCCGTCTGAGCAAGGCCCTGGGTGGAGACGTTAATCTTTACATCAAACGCGATGATCTGCTTCCCGGTGCCGCCGGCGGTAACAAGACACGTAAACTTGATTTCTGCATCGCCGACGCCCTGGAAAAGGGAGCAGATGCCATCATCACCTGCGGTGCAGTACAGTCTAACCACTGCCGCCTGACCGCCGCATGGTCAGCCAAAGAAGGGCTGGAATGCCACCTTGTGCTTGAAGAACGGGTAAAGGGCTCTTACAAAAAAGAGGCCAGTGGAAATAATTTTCTGTTTGAGCTGCTGGATGTTAAAACCATCGGTGTGGTGCCTGCAGGCTCCGATATGATGGCAGAGATGACAAAGAAAGCCGATGCCCTGAAAGCTCAAGGCAAAACACCATACATCATTCCTGGCGGTGCCTCCAACAGCACCGGTGCACTGGGATATGTTGCCTGCGCAGAAGAGACCATGAATCAGCTCAATGACATGCACCTGAGCATTGATCATATTGTGGTTCCCTCAGGATCTGCTGGCACCCACGCAGGTATGGTGGTGGGCATGACCGGTGTCAACGCAAACATTGCCATCTCCGGTGTGAACGTATCCAGACCCAAAGATGTTCAGGAAGGAATCGTTCATAAACTGGCAGTTGAAACCGCTGAAAAAGCGGGCGTTAAAAACGGTGTGGCCCGGGAAGACATTGTATGCTTTGATGGCTATGTCGGACCAGGCTACTCCATTCCCACCGACTCCATGGTGGAGGCTGTAAAACTTTTCTCCATGAATGAAGCCATTCTGCTGGATCCAGTATACTCCGGCAAGGCCGCAGCAGGCCTTATTGATCTGGTAAGAAAAGGGCATTTCCCCAAAGGCTCCAATGTGCTCTTCCTGCACACCGGCGGATCTCCGGCCCTGTATGCTTATCTGGATACCTTCAGATAATTCTATATAAAAAAGCAAGGCGGTTAATGGGTTCCCATTAACCGCTTTTTCATATAAAGGAAGACAGGAAAATGAACCAGGAAAATGAAAAAGTTGTGGGTATTCTGGGCGGAATGGGACCCGAAGCCACAGTAGATCTCATGCAGCGAATCATCCGCCTCACACCGGCCACCGATGACATTGATCACATCCGATGCATTGTGGACAACAACCCCAAGGTGCCCTCCAGAATAAAGGCCATCATTGAAGGTGACGGAGAAGACCCCGGTCCCTGCATGGCAGACATGGGAAAACGACTGGAGACCTGGGGAGCTGATTTTCTGGTCATTCCCTGTAATACCGCCCATTTTTACTATAAGGCCGTGGATCAGGCGGTGAACATCCCCGTCATTCATCTCATTGACCTGGTGGTGGAGAAAATAAAAACGACGTATCCCCAGAGCCGGCAGGTGGGCATCCTGGCATCACCGGCCATCCGCATCACCGGACTGTACCAGGAACGCCTGGCCCCCCTGGGCATTGAACCGGTATATCCAGATAAAGAGCACCAGAAAATCCTTTTTCAGGTAATAAGAGAGGTCAAAGCCGGAAACACGGGCCAGGATGTTCTGGAACGATACAAATCTGTATGCCGCAACCTGATCTCCCGCCAGGCAGGGCACGCCATTGTGGCCTGTACTGAACTTAGCGCACTTGAAGGTCCCCTGCCCATGGAAACTCTGGACGCCGCAGAACTGCTGGCAATGGAAATTGTGGCGGTAATCAAAGGGGGAAAGAAACTTGACAAAACTCCATGAATATGATGTTGAACTCCATGGAATGAATAAAATTTGATCGTCGGATGAAACGCGGTGCTCAGGCATGATCACGATATCCGCAACTCCTGGAAGTGTATTCCCTTAATAATCCCATCGGGGGAAACGGGTTTGGTCATAACATCGCGAAAAAGGAGTCATAGTCTTTGACAAAAAAAAAATCTTCCATGAAATCTCTCATGGCCTATGAAAAAATCAGAGACATCATACTGTCCGGTGAGAAGCTGCCGGGCACACGCCTTATCCTTTCAGATCTTGAGGCGGAACTGGGCATCGGCCGAGGTCCCATAAGAGAAGCCCTTATGCGCCTGGATCGCTCTGGCCTGGTTAAAAACATTCCCTACAAGGGTGCCCTGGTGGCCACCCCCCCAAAACAAAAAGAAATCCTTCACATATACGACATCCGGGTGGACCTGGAAGTTAAGCTGGCCCTGGAGGCCATGGCCAACATATCTTCATCTGATCTGGCAACGCTTGAACTTCTGCACGAAGAAATGCTGGAAATCCTTCCCAACTACTACAGTCTGGATCGACAGTTTCACAATACTCTCTACCAGTTTTCTGATCTGCCCCACCTGCACAGCATTGTAAAAAAGTTGATCCTGCCCGTGGAAACCTTCCTCAATGCCTACCGCCAGGAAAAAGCAGAGTATCAACAATTCAACCAGGAACACGCCCTGATTATTTCCGCCCTGAAAGAAAAAAATCCCGAGGCCCTTAAATCTGCCCTGACAAAAAATATTCGAAGCGGCCTTGAAATAATTGAAAAAACCTATAACAGGATGGTCAGAAGGCCATAGTCACCCCCCGGCCCGGGGTTCCAGACGATCATTTTCCTCCTTTAAATCCCTTCACAATTGCTGTAGAGTCATATCGTTTTCTACCCGGGCCGTCACAGTGGTGATATATCTGTACATGATTCCACTTCTCTGATACTGGCCGGATCAAGACTGACGGCATTCAACTCACCTTCCAAAAACAAGACCGCCCTCGGTTTCAGGCCAAGTTGCAGCCATGGCCCCGATATCTCCCAGCTGAATGATAAAGTCGATGATCCAGAGCGGTCACCATCTCTTTTCATGAAACTTCCCATCAACCCATCGTAAAATCTTAGATAACAAAGCACCTCTTATTTCTCAGATACAATGACATCTATTTGCAATACTTTTATATATGGGATAGTCTGCAGTGGTTCATGACTCATTCCATGTAATTGCAGGAGCAGGTATGCCTTTTAACTTTTCAAATAATTTTCTGGTCAATATCTTCAAGGTAAAATCAATCCGTACAGTGATGCTCATGGCCATCATTGTTTTTGGCACATTGATCTCCTTTGATCGATTTGTCATCTATCCGTCTTTTATTAAGCAATTGGGGCATAATACGGAAAATGAAGCACTGAGAGTTGCCAGACACCTGGCTCCGGAACTTCAATCATGGTTTTTCGGTCCCCAGAGCCATGATATTGATCCTGTGACCATGGAAAAACTCGAAAAGATACAAAAGGATTTTCACCTCTTTAAGATTGATCTTTTTGATGAAAATGGCCACCGTTTTTATTCCACCATATCAAAGGATATCGGTCAATCCAATCAAAATGAATATTTCACGGATATTGTAAGCAAGGGAAAAATTTTCAGCCGCATGGTGAAAAAAAAGACCCTGTCCCTGGAGGGAACTGCCATCACCACAGATATGGTGGAAAGCTACTATCCCATAATGGAGGGAAATCAATTCAAAGGTGCACTGGAACTTTATTATGATGTCACCAACAGAATCAGTGAGCTTAAAAAACAAATCATCATCTCCATGGCCCTCATGTCAGGCCTTGCCCTGGCCCTTTCCATAATCATCCTGGTGGTCTTAAAGGAAATGGCCAGCACCATGATCAATGAACAAAAGACCCGGGAAGCCCTGGAGGCAAGTGAAGCTCATCACCGGGAACTTGTACAGGGAGTCAACGGTATTATTATTCGATTCAATACAGACTGCCGTATCCTGTTTTTAAACCGGTATGGATTAAATTTTCTGGGGTTACAGGAAGACCAGATAAAGACTCGTCACCTGCTCAACATCATTGCACAGCCCTCAACCACAGGCAAACCCACCGGAAACATGGCTGACATGTTTGAAACCCTGTGCCGGGAACCGGAATCCCTTCCCCATGATGAAAATCAACACATTGATAAGAATGGAAAAGAAACCTGGATTGCATGGACCAATAAACCCATCAAAAATGACCGGGGCGACATTGTAGAAATCCTATCCATCGGCATTGACATCACCCAGCAGAAAAAAACGGAACAACGTATCCAGGAGCTATTGAACAATACCATGCACATGCTTGAAAGCATGCCCTTTGGTATCATCATCGTAGGTAAAGACCACATTATCCGCAGCGCCAACCGGGTGGCCCTGAACCTCATGGGCATTGAAAATGAAACTGATCTTGTGGGCAAAATATGCCACAATCGCATCTGTCCGGCAGACCAATGCTACTGCCCGGTTCTGGATCTCGGGCAGACCGTGGACAGTTCCGAACGAATTCTCATCGGAAAAGACAACAGGCAGATTCCCATTATCAAAACCGTTCTTTCAACGGTCCTTGAAGGTGAGGAAGTTTTACTGGAAGCCTTTGTGGATATTTCTGAATTGACCCAGGTAAGAAAAGATATGGAAGACAGCAATTTAAAACTGGAGATGGCCCTGGCAGAGGCCAATCTCATGGCAGAAAAAGCAGCCATTGCCAACAAGGCAAAAAGTGAATTTCTGGCCAACATGAGCCATGAAATCCGAACACCACTGAACGGAGTCATAGGTATGACCCAGATTCTTATGGATACGAAATTACATGAAGATCAGCACAGATATGCCCGGATCATCCAGAACAGCGGCACCTCTCTTTTAAATATCATCAACGACATCCTGGATTTTTCTAAAATCGAAGCCGGAAAACTTGAAATGGAAATCATTGCCTTTGATCTTCGGTCTCTTTTGAGTGATTTTTCCGCCATGATGTCCCTGAAAATTGAAAAAAAGGGGCTGGAATTCATCTGTTCTGCCAGTCCAGACGTTCCATCCAGGTTATTGGGAGATCCCGGCAGGCTGCGCCAGATACTGATCAATCTGGTGGGGAATGCCGTTAAATTCACCCACCAGGGAGAAATTTCGGTGCAGGTAAACCTTTTATCTGAAACCACGGACCAGGTCATACTGAAATTTTCAGTTAAAGATACAGGCATTGGCATTGCCCCGGAACATCAAGGAAAACTGTTTGAAAGCTTTTCCCAGGCAGATAGCTCCACCACCCGGAAATATGGGGGGACGGGACTGGGACTGAGTATTTCCCGGACACTTTGCCAGATGATGGGAGGAGACATCCGTGTCAACAGTGAAGAAGGCCAGGGATCAGAGTTCTATTTTACGGCGAAGTTTAAAAAACAGCAGGGACTGGAGTGCCACCCGTTACCTCCGGCACAGAAGACGGATCTCAAGGGATTGACGGTCATGGTTGTGGATGACAATGAAACCAATCGCCAGGTAATCTCCACCCAGCTTCAGGCCTGGAAAATGATCCCCACCACCTACTCCAACGGCCCTGCAGCTCTTAAAGGCAATGGTGAAGCCATTAAAAAAGGTCAGCCCTTTAAGCTGGCCATCCTGGACATGCAGATGCCGGAAATGGATGGATTGACCTTGGCACGCCTGATACAGAAACAGCAGGGACCGATACCTCACCTGATCATGATGACCTCCGTGGGGCAGGTCGGTGATGCCAAACGATTCTACAAGGCCGGTTTTGCTGCATACCTGGTAAAACCAGTGGGCCAGCAAGATATTCTGGATACCCTGATCACCGTTGTTTCAGGAAAACCCTCTTGCACGGAACTCCAGCCCATCGTCACCCGGCACACCGTCCGGGAAATGCGTCGTAAGAACATTCGAATACTGCTGGCCGAGGATAATATGGTAAATCAGCATGTGGCCGTGAAATTTCTAAAAAAGATAGGACACACCGGAGTTGATACTGTGAAGAACGGAAAAGAGGCCATAAAGGCCCTTGAAACAATCCCCTACGACCTTGTGCTCATGGACGTTCAAATGCCGGAAATGGACGGAATTGAAGCCACCCGCCATATCCGGGATGTCCACCAGTCCGCATGCCTTAACCATGCCGTTCCCATCATTGCCATGACAGCCCATGCCATGAAAAGCGACCGGGACAGATGCCTTGAAGCCGGTATGAACGATCATATTACCAAACCGGTAAATTCGAAAACCCTGGCCACAACCATTGAAAAATGGTTAAATTAGCAACTCACCAATCGCAACTCCTGCCACGCCATGGAGGGGCATTGAACCTTCTGTCAGCAATTACCGGTGGAGCCAAACCCCCCTTGCCCCCGAAGGGTTTCCGACAGTTCTCCGGACACCTTAACATCAGGACGCAGCACCGGCATGATCACCATCTGGGCGATTTTCATACCGGCCATGACATGAAAGGCTTTTCTGGAATGATTGATAAGTATAACCCCAATTTCCCCTCTATAGCCTTCATCAATGGTACCGGGGCTGTTCAAAACCGTGATGCCATTTTTATATGCCAGACCGCTGCGGGGACGAATCTGGGCCTCGGTGGCCGGGGGCAGTTCAATTTTGACCCCCGTGTGAACCAGAGAAAACTCCCCCGGTTCCAGGACCAGGGTATCAACGGAAAAAAGATCCAGCCCGGAATCATCTTTATGTGCGTATCGGGGAAGAATGGCATCCCCCCTTGTTTTGGTTACCTTCACTATCATTTTATTCATTCAATCCCCATTGGCCTTCCCAAATGAGTCAATATACGATCAAGCCCGGACTATCTGATAAAATTGGTCAGAACCTTGGAAGCAAATTCCGGTGCCGGCACCTGTTGTTTACCAACCTCCATGACTTTCATCAACCATGCCATGTTTCTTCCAAGCACCTCCATGATCTGTTTACCTTCAGCATCCTGCTCCATTTCACCGGGATTCATACCATGGGCCACATTCCAGTAATTGGAGTTTGGCATGATCATTTCAGAATAGATAATATAATGATTTAGTTCATCCATGGTGGGCACACCCCCGGAACGCCGCACCGCAGCCACAGAGGCCCCTACCTTGTGCCGAAACAGGCTGTTGTTGGTGGTGGATACAAAAAACGCCCGGTCCAGGAAAGATTTCATGGTACCTGCCACTCCGGAAAAATGCACCGGGGAACCCAGCAGAATCCCATCTGCCTCTTTTATTTTCTGGATCCATTCATTGACGGGGTCATCTTCTATGACACACTTTTCATTCTGTTTCTTGGCACAGGTAAAACAGGCCATGCACCCCCTTATCTTTTCCTTGCCCACATGGATAAGCTCTGTTTCTATTCCCTGTTTTTCAATTTCTCCCAATACCGTATTAAGACAACCTACAGTATTTCCCTTTTTCCGTGGACTGCCATTAAATGCGACAACTTTCATGATTTTCTGTTCCTTTTTTCTTTTTTTCTCTTATCCATCCGAATATTTCCATATTTCATGCCTGTAAGGGTTTTTATACCCCAAGTGGGCGGTGGTGTTGCATCAATTAAATATTCTGGAACCATAATCATCTGAAAAAGCCCGGTCAACCCCGCTTTCCCTGAAACAAACAGTATTACCCAATGCCCGGGTTCCCGAATGATCTTGCCCCATGAGCGGTTTAGGGCCTGACCCCGTTGATTCAACACTTATGAGCAAGCCCTCCGGCAAAACTTAAAAGTCTGACCATCTACTGAAGCTGAAGTCCCTTAATATGCTCAATAAGATGTTGAAACTTTTTCAATAATACATTACGTGATTTCAGATAAATATTGATGTGATCATTCAAGATATCCAATTCCGGAAATAATGCCACAAGACGACCCTCCTCCAGCTCCCGTAATACGGTATATCGGGGGACGAACCCCACTCCCATGTTGCAAAGGACGGCATTGATCATTCCTCGAACATGATTAATGCATGTGACACGATCAAAAAGCACCTGCTGGTCCAGGGGAAGAATATGGATAAAATTACCCCACCAGGCAAGTTCTTTATCCTGGGAAAAAACATTGCACCGTGCCAGATCGTCCACAGTGCTGATATTCTGCCTGTGGATGTACAGAGGTGAAGCAATGACCACATACTCCTCTCTAAACAGGGTGATGGTCTCAAGATCCGGCCGTACATGGGGTTTACAGTCAATTATAAGATCCAACTCATCATCCAGAAGAGGTTGAACCAGATTATGACTCAGGGTAAAATCAACGTGAATATCCGGATGGGCTTCAAAAAAGCCTTCCATGCCCTTCAGGAGCACACTGACCCCGAATTCCACGGTGGAACCCACACGAATCAGTTCCGGATATTTTTTTGTCTTCATTAAAAGATCCCGGGTTTTTTCAATCTCAGAAAAAATCTTATGACAGCTTTTAAACAAAATTTTACCTTCACTGGTCAGGGCGAAGGCATTTCTTTTTTTTTCCACCAGGGTCAGGTTCAGGCTCTCTTCCAAATTTTTAATGGCATGGCTTACAGCGGACTGGGTCACAAAACGTTTCCGGGCACATTTGGAATAACTTTTCACCTGGGCCAGTACATAAAATGTATTAAGCTTGTTTAAATCCATGATACTTCTCTCTTCTTCCGATTGTCCCTCGGGGGGCTCTGTTGAGGTGGCCCAGAAGTTTTATTTTCTAATAAATCCACATGGCAGCAATTCTCTGCCACAACCAGAAATTTAAAAAAGCCTCGTTGTTAACAGCCAGCACCCGTTATTAAAAATATTCAAATAAAATATGAATATTATGAATTTTACTTATATCTTGTTTTATGGTTATAAATAAAGCATAAAACAAACTGGTGCCTGCCAGGCTATAGCAAGCCCCACCGTTACCTGTAAAGGCACCTTACCCCGTTGGCCTGCCGATTATGATGACTGGCCAATGTTAACTCACAAGTCCTAAGTTCTCATTTTTCATGCCACATGTGTTAGTTTTAATTTTAAAAAAATACATTATGTGGTGACAAATTGGAGAACCTATGACTGACGAAATTTTAAGATCAAACCCCAAACATTATTTTTTATCATTGTCCAGATTATCCATAAAACCCAAGGAGGCTGTCATGTCCAACGCCATTTACCAGATCGCAAAACCGGAAACTGAAAAACTGCTTTCCTATCTGCCGGGAAGTGATGAAAAAATACGCCTGAAAAAACGTATTGCGGAAATGAAAGCTGAAACCATTGAGATTCCGTTGATCATCGGCGGCAAAGAAATTCGCACCGGTCGTACCGGCACCTGTATCATTCCGCATAACCATTCCCACGTCCTTGCCACCTACCATATGGCTGGCCCGGAAGAAATGAAAATGGCCATTGATGCAGCCCTGAACGCCAGAAAAACCTGGCAAGAAACCCCCTGGGAACATCGACTGGCTGTTTTTCTTAAAGCCGCCGAACTCCTTGGCGGCCCCTGGCGAGAAACCTTGAATGCCGCCACCATGCTGGGCCAGGGTAAAACAGTGTATGAGGCAGAAGCCGATTCTGCCTGTGAACTCATGGATTTTTTCCGTTTCGGCAGCTATTACGTCAGGCAGATCATGGAGGAGCAGCCCCGGGCGGTGCAGGGCATGTTCAACCGCCTGGAATATCGCCCCCTGGAGGGATTTGTGCTTGCCGTTACACCCTTTAATTTCACCGCCATTGGCGGTAACCTGCCCTCCTCTCCGGCCATGGCAGGTAACACCGCCATCTGGAAACCCTCCTCCACTGCCATCTACTCCAACTATCATGTCATGAAACTTTTAATGGAAGCGGGTCTGCCGGACGGCGTCATCAACTTTGTTCCTGGTCCCGGTGGCGTAATAGGTCCCATTGCCATGGCTCATCCCATGCTGGCGGGCATTCATTTCACAGGTTCTACCGCTACCTTCAACACCATGTGGCGCACCGTGGCATCCAACCTGGAAACCTATCGCAGTTATCCCAGAATTGTGGGAGAAACCGGTGGAAAAGATTTTCTTTTTGCCCATGCATCGGCGGACATAGAAGCGGTGATTCATGGCATCATCGGCGGAGCCTTTTCCTACCAGGGACAGAAATGTTCTGCCACATCAAGGGCTTACATTCCCCAAAGCCTCTGGTCCGATGTTAAAGAGGGATTAATCCGGGAAACCGCAGATCTCAAACCCGGTGATGTGGAGGATTTCAGCCATTACATGGGTGCCGTCATTGATCAGGCATCCTTTGACAATATTAAATCCTACATTGATGTGGCCAAGAAATCTCCGGAAGCCGACATTATCATCGGGGGAAACTGCAACGATAAAATCGGTTTTTTTGTGGAACCCACGGTGATTGTCACCACCAATCCCCACTTTAAAACCATGGAAGAAGAAATTTTTGGACCTGTGATCACCATATATGTCTATGAAGATAAAGACTATGAGGCAACCCTGGATCTGTGCGAATCCACATCAAAATATGCCCTCACCGGGGCTATTTTTGCCCAGGATCGACTGGCCATTGTTGAGATGGAAAAACGCCTTACCTATTCCGCAGGCAATTTTTATATCAATGACAAAACCACCGGTGCATTTGTAGGACTCCAGCCCTTCGGCGGTGCCAGGGCATCAGGAACCAACGAGAAGGTGGGCAGCAGACACAATATGTCCCGATGGATGATCCCCAGAACCATCAAAGAAAATTATAATCCGGCAAAGAATTACAGGCTTCCCCTGATGAGAGAATCCTGATCGTAAACATTTACAGGGCTTGATCAAAACATGGGCCAGCCGTCACCGTTGACAAGGCAACGGGGTCGGCCTGCCCCCACCCCAAAGTGGCCCATGTTGTGACCAAGCCCCATTTGCATACTCAAGCCAAATATTTACTCCTGATCATACTGCCGGCCATTTGGGGAGGAAGGTTAAATTTTCCCCATGCACCATCACCCTGTTACGTCCAGCATTTTTGGCCTTATAGAGAGCTGTATCTGCCTGTAAAACCATCAAATCTGGCCTTTCACCAGTTTCGGGAATGCAGCAGGTAATTCCCAGGCTTATGGTGGCTTTTATTTTTTCACCATTGTAATCAAGCACAGATTGCGCCACTTTCTCTCGTAAACTTTCCGCCAACGCCACGGCGGCATCAACTTCCTTATCCGGCAGTAGTACAACAAATTCCTCACCACCATATCTTGCCACAACATCTGTTTCCCGCTGGAAAACCCCCTGCAAACAGCGACTGAGCATCTGCAGATATGCATCTCCGGCCATGTGCCCGAAGGTGTCATTTATCCTTTTGAAAAGATCAATATCGCACATGACAAGGCAGATGGGGGTATGCCGTCGGGCACACAGCCCCCATGCCAGATGAAAAAGTTCATCAAAATGACGACGATTGTAAAGGCCTGTCAATACGTCGATGCGACTGGCCTGCTTCAATTCCCTGGATTTTCTTTCAAGAAGAAATTCATTTTCCAGGGCTCTCCAGTATTCATCGCTGCCTTTAAGGGTAATCATAATGAGATACAGAGAATAACAAAAAACAAAGAGCCCCAGAGTAACATTGTTTCCCCTGACAAAAACAGCCACAGAACCAGGTAAAAACATTAATAGATTATAGACAATTGCAAGCCGTCTTTCCGGCAGAAAAGATACAACCCCACCGGCACAGAAACCCACTGTACATATGGTCATCAAAAGCTGCACCTTCTCTTCTCCTTCCTGGAATAAAAAATAGGCTTCCCCTGTGCCCCAGGCCAGAGCAGTCAATACCACACTGGTCAGGAAAATAGTGTTGTTGAGTCGCTCATACTTCTTTGAAGATTTCTCAGCAATGAACAAATGACAAAAACGAAAGCCACATATGGCCGTCTGGACAATCAGAAAAAAAATGGAAAATCTGGGATGACGATAAAAGTAATCATCGGAAAACAAAAGGATATAGGGAATTAGAAGATAAAAGAAAATACCTATGGTGGATCTTTTTTTTAAATCTTTGATCACCCGGCGGTTAATTCGATGCTTTTGAAAAGTCATTCTCCACTCCCACAAATCAATGTAAACCCTGAAGTATAATTGATACTCAACATGAGAACCGTATTTTTATCCTTATTTATATCAGATTCACATGGAAAAAAACAAAAAAAATACGTAAATTATGTAGTGGGGATTAGAATCAAGGATTACAGAGATGAGCAGCGTATTACTGCAGACCTTCAAAAGGCGGTTAAAGGCTGTTGTTGGGATGGGATGAAGGATGCCTGATCTTGCATATATTGATATTGCCAGAGCGGTGGGCGGGACGACGACATGTCGTTTCATCGTACCCGCCCAGATGTCACCTGCTGTGACGACCCCGGCACATATGTTTATCAGGCAACTGCTGGCTGCACAGTTTCCACAGGATTTCCGGCATTGGTCCAGGCAAAGATACCGCCGGCCAGAGATTTAATATTGGTGAAACCAGCCTGCTGGAAAAGGCTGGCCGCAATGTTGGATCTGTAACCGGTCCCGCACTGCAAAACAATGTTGTCCTCCTTGTCCAGATCTGAAAAATTCTTGTCCAGAATCTCGGTCAGGGGCAGGTGCCGGGCATCCTTAAGGCGACCGGTTGCCCACTCCGCCGGGGTACGCACGTCAATAAGGCGAATATCATTGTCTTTCATTTTTTCGTAAAGCTGGTGGGGTGAAATCTGCTCCAGCTGTTCTACGGGATGCCCCCCCATGAGCCAGGCCATGATACCGCCGGACAGGTAACCAAATATCAGATCATACCCGATGCGGTGAAGTTCGGTGACCATGCGGTCATAGTCTGCCTGATCATCCACCACCAGAATGATCTCCGATTCGGGTTCCACCACCATGCCCACCCAGTTGGCCAGCTGTTTTTCAAAACCGATGTTGATACTGCCGGGGATATGAAATCCACCAAATGCTGCGGAGTCCCGGGCATCTATAATCACGGCTCCATCATCTATATGCTCCTGGAACTGGCGCGGGGTCAGACGCTTGTCCATGGGACAGGTATCCAGGGTGACGGCACCCTTGAGATTGGTGTTGATGATGTGGGTGAAACTCTTGGGCCGAGCCGGAAATGCAGACAACACCTCTTTTTTAAATGACATCAAATCCGGGAACTGAAGCATGGGATTGGCACGGCGCTCATACCCCAGGGTAGAACTTTTTTTGGAGCTCATTCCCCTACCGCACAAAGATCCCTGGCCATGGGCTGGGAAAACCTCCAGGTGATCCGGGTACTTGGATAGTTTTCCGTAGAGGCTGCGGTAAAGGTTGTCCACCTGTTCGTCCAGAATTTCGGCACCGGGAAGATCGGGCCTGCCAATGTCCCCTACAAATAGCAGGTCTCCGGTCAGGATCATCTGGGGATCTTTGGAACGGAGTTTATCCGTTACCAGAATAGAAACGGAATTTGGGGTGTGCCCTGGCGTGTGAAGGATTTCCAGGCGGGCCGCACCGATATCAAAGATGTCTCCCTCCTTGAGTGGTATGTGTGGATACTCCACAGGGGCGCTTTCGTGGATGTAAATATCCGCACCGGTGGCCAGGCGCAGCTCCTGGTCACCGCTTACATGATCTGCATGGAGATGGGTGTTAAATACATGGGTGATCTGCATGCCCTCTTCACGGGCGATATCCAGGTAGTCCTGGATATCCCGCTTGGGGTCAACCACGGCCATGGCACGGGATGCCGGACAGCCTATGACATAGGAAAGACATCCCATTCCGGGAACTGCAATCTGATTAAAATACATGGCGGCTTCCTTTGTTTTGATTACGGATTAAAATCATTTAATGATGAGGTTGTCGTGTAAACATCTGGGAGGGTCGGTATCCTGATCCCTCTGTGATTAAGCGTCGAACCAGGAAAATGATAATCCCCCCTGTGTCGGGCTTAACTCCGAAAGCTTAATTATAAATAGTTAATGCTTAAAACCCTGGATGTCAACCAATTTTCACCATCTTCTCCTGGATGCCGGGGTATTTTGATATGGGGTGCTGGCCGAATATTTACTAATAATTATGAGGGAATGGACAGGGTAAAGGCCGTACCACGGCCTTTCTCACTGGTGACACTAATCTTGCCATGGTGATACTGAACAATATGTTTGACAATGGCAAGGCCCAGGCCTGTTCCCCCTTCATTGCGGGTTCTGGCCTTGTCCACGCGGTAAAACCGGTTAAAAATTTTGGGCAGGTGTTCGCTGTCTATGCCATTGCCATTGTCTTTGATGACAATCTCCACATGGTGTTCCCGACGGGCAACCCCTACGGACACGGCACTGCCGTTGGGGCTGTATTTAACGGCATTGTCCAGCAGGTTAAGAAGGGCCTGCTCCATTAAAAGGGGGTCCACCCGGGCGGATAGATCCCCGGGGCAATCCACACTGACTGTGATATCCTTTTGTTCCATGTGGGGTTGACAGGTGTGCAGGGCCCCCTGGATCAAGGTGTTAATATCCTGGGGATCAAATGCCACATCCGTTCCCTGGAGCCTCTCCAGGCGGGATAAGGCCAGAAGATCGTTGATCAAGGCGATCATCCGGTTGACGTTCTTTTCAATGATTTTCAAAAAATTCTCGCATGCCGCAGGATCATTGCAGGTTATCATTTCCTGCAGGGTTTCAATGAATCCCTTTATGGCAGTGAGCGGGGTCTGCAGTTCATGGGAAACATTGGCTGCAAAATCCTTGTGCATGGTTTCAAGACGTCGCAGGCGGGTGATTTCATGGAAAATAATCAAGGTTCCCATGCGGGTCTCCCCGGTATCATAAAGGGCTGTGGAGTGAATGTTTAAAATAATGTCCCCATCCCCGGAAAGGACAATGTCCGCTTCCACCGGTTCATGGGTGGCCAGTGCCCGCTGTATGAATGTCTGCAGGGCCATGTCCCTGACGATTTCCAAGATATACCGGTTCTTGAGATTAGACGCAGAAAACCCGAACACCCGGGCCGCTGCGGCATTGATGGTAATGATACGCTCTTCATTATCAATGGCAATAACCCCTTCTTGCATACTGGCATGCACCGCCTCAAGCTCCATGGTACGAGTTTTAAGGGTTTTGATCTTATCATCAAGTTTTTCTGCCATTTGATTCATGATCAGGGCAAGTTCAGACAGTTCTTCAGAGTCAGGCACGGCCAGACGTGCTTCCAGATTACCTCCGGCAAAAATAAGTGCACCCTTTTTCATCTGCTCCATGGGGCGGGTAATTCTACGGCTTACATATAGACTGGCAAGAGCTGCCCCAAAAAGAATTAAAAGAAAGGCAAACAAAACATTATTCCGGATACCTCTTATTTCAACATCGATGCTGGATATGGAAATCGCCGTTCGTACAACACCGATCATGCTGTTATCTGTCATCACCGGCAGTGCAATGTACATCATGCGCTGGTCCAAAGTGGCACTGTAACGTATGGAAATCCCCTTTTCCCGTTTTAAGGCGGCCATGATTTCAGGCCGCTTCATATGATTTTCCATGGATTGGATATCGCCAAAGGAATCGCCGATGACCACCCCTGAAGGCAGCATCACCGTTACCCGGGTGCCAGTGATGTCACCGATTTCCCTGCACTGCTGATTAATATAATCACGATTTTGCTGGGGGACTCCCAGAAGATCGGTAAATTTATGTTGCAGCAGTTTCGCCCGGATGGTCAACTCTTTCTCGGCATTCTCAATGAAAAGCGTTTTATAATAACGGGTGGTCCAGGCGGTGACCGCCAGGAGTGACAAAACAGTGATTACCAGAAATGCCGGGAAAATCTGCCATATGAGTTTTTTTTTCTTGTTCATTTGTTTTTATTCCCGGAATCGGTATCCCACGCCCCGGACAGTTTCAATGACCGAGGCATGGGTTTTCAGTTTTTTCCGCAGTCCCACAACAATGACGTCCACACTTCTTTCGGTAACGGCATAATTATCCCCATGAATGGCATCAACAATTTGATTGCGGGTGAATACCCAGCCCTTTTTATCCACCAGAAAGGACAATAACTCAAACTCAGAACGGGTCAGGTCCATCACCTCCCCCAAAAGGGTGATGACATGCCTTTTTCGATCAATGATGATATCCCCCTCCTGTTTAATATCCGGGGCATCCATTGCATCTTTTGTGCGGCGGCGCAGGATGGCCCGAATACGTGCGATGAGCACTTTAGGACTGAAGGGTTTGGCGATATAATCATTAGCCCCGAGCTCCAGCCCTGCAACGATATCGCTTTCTTCTCCCTTTGCGGTGAGCATGACAATGGGAAGATCCTGGGTGGCACTTTGACGTCTCAGGTGACGGGTGACCTCAAGGCCATCAATGCCCGGAAGCATCAGATCCAGAACAATGAGATCCGGCCGGGAGTGGGTGGCTATTTTGATGGCATCTTCCCCGGTCATGGCCGTCAAGATGACATAACCCTCATGGGTTAAATTGTATTTGAGCAGTTCAAGGATGTCTTCTTCATCATCCACGATCAGAATGGTTTCTTTTGCCATTTTTCATCTTCCTTTTTTATAATCACCGCTTAATGCATGGAAATCAAACCCGCAAAAACGGGCCTGGCAGCAATCTGGGGCACCCTGGAGTGGGGTCAGCAAAGCCCCCAAAATTCAGCCGTTTCAGGTATGCCGGATAATCTCTCCTTCAATCAGATAAATCACCTCTTCGGCAATATTGGTGCTGTGATCCCCTATGCGCTCCAGGTGCCTTGAAATCAGATACATGTTAATGATTTCACTTACCATTTCCGGATATTTCTGGATATCCTTTTTCATGGAATCATAGGCATCATTTCGCATGAGATTGACCTGTTCATCCATGTCCCGGACATCATAGGCCATGTCCACATTCCATCTCACCAGGGCATCCAGGCTCAGTTTCAACATCTTTGCCGCCTGATTGGCCATGCTGGTATAATCATACCTGAATTTATGGGGATCCTGGAAAGAGGTTTCAAACCGCCTTGCAATATTGGCGGCATAATCTGCGATGCGTTCCAGATCATTATTAATTTTAATCACCGCCACCAAAAACCGCAGATCCGTGGCAACGGGCTGGTACAATGCCAGTATTTTAAGGCATTCTTCTTCCACTTCAATTTCCCGCTGATCAATTTCAACATCCGTATCAATGATCTTCCGGGCCAGCTTTATATCTGAAGTTTTAATGGCATACATGGCCTGTTGAAGACGATCCTCCACCATGGCCCCCAGGGCCAGAAGAGCTTTCTTGATTTTTTCTATTTCATTCTGCAGATGCCCTGCCATTGATTTTTCTCCTTATTTTCAACCAAATCGCCCGGTGATATAATCTTCAGTCTGTTTCAATTCCGGCTTTGTAAAAAGGGTGTCCGTATCATTTATCTCTATCAATCTACCCATATAGAAAAAGGCCGTGCGGTCAGACACCCTTGCCGCCTGCTGCATGTTATGGGTGACAATGATAATGGTCAGCTTTGAAGAAAGTTCTGTGATAAGGGCCTCAATTTTCTGGGTGGCAATGGGGTCAAGGGCCGAGGCAGGTTCATCCATCAACAGCACTTCCGGGTCCACGGCCAGGGCCCGGGCAATGCACAATCGTTGCTGCTGTCCCCCAGAAAGCCCCAGGGCCGATTCATTGAGCCGGTCCTTCACCTCATCCCAGATGGCGGCCTGCTTCAGGCTTTTTTCCACAATCTGGGTAATTCTTGCCTTGTCTTTTACCCCATTGACTTTCAACCCATAGGCAATATTTTCAAAAATGGATTTCGGAAACGGATTGGGCTTCTGGAACACCATGCCCACCCGACGTCTGAGGCTGACAACGTCAATGGCCGGATCATAGATATCCATGGTGTCCAGCATGGCATGCCCCTTTACCCGGGTACCGGAAATCAAATCATTCATGCGGTTCAGACATCTCAGGTAGGTACTCTTTCCACACCCCGAAGGACCGATGAGGGCTGTCACCCGTTTTTCAAAAAATTCCAGGGAAATATGATGAAGTGCCTGGAAGTCACCGTAGAAAAAATCCAGATCCCGGGTGTGCATTTTAACCTTGTTTTCCATGACACTATATCCTTAATTTTTTTCTCATTTTTGCTCGCGTGATAATGGCCGCCAGGTTCATACCGAAAACCATCAAAATCAATACAAGGGCGGTGCCGTACTGAAGATGCCGGGTGGCCTCGATGTGGGTGCCTGCAGTTGCCAGCACATAAATATGATAGGGAAGCGCCATGACTTCATCAAAGATGGAACCCGGAAGATCCGGTGTAAAAAACACGGCTCCTGTGTACATGATGGGGGCGGTTTCTCCGGCAGCCCGGCTTATGCCCAGGATGGACCCGGTGATAATGCCGGGAAAGGCCATGGGAAGTACAATTTTTCGAATGGTCTGCCACCGGGTGGCCCCCATGGCAAGGGAGGCCTCACGGTAGGTGTCCGGCACCGTTTTCAAAGCCTCTTCCGATGCGCCGATGATCACCGGCAAGGTCATTATCCCCAGGGTAAGGCCGCCGGCCACCACGGACACCCCCATTTTAAGAACAATGCAGAAAAAGGCCAGGCCAAACAATCCAAACACAATGGAAGGGACCCCGGCCAGGTTATTGATCCCCAACCGGATCAACCGAACCACCCTGCCCTGGGTGGCATATTCGTTGAGATAAATGGCCGAGGCCACGCCAATGGGCAAAGCCACAAGGATGGTGATGAGACAAAGCGACGCCGTTCCCACAATACAGGGCAGGATACCGCCCTGGGTCATGGATTCCCGAGGGGCCTGGGAAATAAATTCCCAGGAAATGGCCCGCCATCCCCGGGAAACAATAAAATATACGATGGTGGCCAGGGCCGCACCATTTATAACGACTGCCGTCTTGATAAGGACAAAACATAATTTCTGCAGAAATACGCGTTTTTTCATAAAGACGCCTCTCCCACCTGCCGAAACCTGTGGGAAATAAAGTCCGCCATCAGGTTGAATGCAAAGGTAAATATAAAAAGAACGATGCCAATGGCAAAAAGGGCGTGGTAATGCTCTCCCCCAAAGGGGGCTTCTGCCATTTCTGCGGCAATGCTGGCCGGCAGCGGTCGCACCGGATCAAAAATAGAGTCCGGCATCATGGCAGCTCCACCTGCGGCCATGAGCACCACCATGGTTTCCCCCACGGCCCGGGACAGTCCCAGGATAACGGCGGTGCAGATCCCGGACAGGGAGGCCGGTACAATCACCTTGAAAATGGTTTCAAAATGGGTGGCCCCCAGGGCGAACGATGCCTCTTTCAATGCCGTGGGTACGGAAAATATGGCATCCTCGGAGATGGTGCAGATGGTGGGAATGGCCATGAATGCCAGCATCAGCGAAGCATTAAACATGTTCAACCCCACCGGGATGTGAAACAATTTCTGGATAAAAGGGGCCACCACCACCATGCCGAAAAAACCGATGACCACCGACGGCATGGATGCCATGAGCTCCACAACGGGTTTTACCAGCTCTGCCACCCGGGGCGGTGCGATTTCCGCCAGATAAACGGCAGTCATGATACCCAGGGGAATGGCTATTAAGCCCGACAGCAGGGTGACACTCACCGACCCCATTATCAGGGGCAGAATACCAAAATCTGCCGGATCATCCGTGGGATACCAGTATTTCCCCAGCAAAAATGCCTTGATGGAAACTGTGTCCAGAATGGGAAGGCCTTCCTTGAAAAGAAAGACCATGATTAATGTCAGTGCGGTGATGGAAAAAAGAGCAATCAATAAAAAGATGAGTTTTACACCGCTATCGATGTGTTGACGTTTCAACGGTTGTTCTCCCAGTGGTCATGGTCAGTTCGGACACAACGAATATTGAAAATGCTATCATGCCACCCCAATGACCGAATATTCAGCATTTTTAGAACAGGGGGATGGACCCCGCTTCTTTAACCAGCTCCTGACCTTTCTTGGAAAGGATAAAGGAGATAAATGACATGGTATCACCCTCGGGCCATCCTTTGGTGAACATGAAAAGCCCTCTGGATATGGGAAAGGAACCGTTCAGGGTATTTTCTTCAGATCCTGCAACACCCTCCACATCCACAGCCTTGATCTCTCCGGTGAGATACCCCAGCCCCACATATCCAATGGCTCCCGGGGTATTGGCAACCGCCTGGACGACCCCGCCGTTGGAAGGCACGGTCAAGGCACCGGGGATCACCCGTTCTTTTTCCATGACCAGATCCTTCCATACCCCAAAGGTGCCCGAAGAACTGTCCCGGGAAATCACCACAATACTTCCAGGTGTTCCCCCCACCTCTTTCCAGTCTTTTATTTTACCCATGTAAACATCTTTTAACTGATCCCTGGTAAGGTTCTCCACGGTATTTTTACCATTGACGATGGGCACAATGGCATCCAGGGCCACCCGGAAGGGAACAGGGTATACGCCCTTTGTGCCAGCCAGATCCACCTCTTTTTGTTTGATAAAACGGGAGGCATTTCCAATGTCTGCGGTGCCGTCAATGATGGCCTTGATGCCGTTGCCGGACCCGCCACCGGAAAGGGAAATTTTTACATCGGGGTGTTCGGCCATATAGGCCTCTGCAGCCTTTTGTGCAATGGGAAGTACGGTGGTGGAACCTTTGATTACCAGTTCTCCTGCAAAAACAGTTGACGATGCCACCAGCAAAGAAACCAAAACCGGAAACAATCCTTTAATCATCTTTTTCATTTTTTCTCTCCATGTTTAATAAATAACGCATGGGTCGAACACTTTTAAGTACGAATCCCATGAAAAATTGTCATTATTCATTCTGGAAGAGAATATACCCCACTCTTATTAGGATTGTGTTAAGGTTTTGTTAAGAGTAAATTAAATCTGTTGATACGAAAGTAATTCAACTAATCCAATAACTTCAGGGCTAGCATAATTCCGGGGACACCATGGAACCGGAAAGCCTTGTCCAATACGAACAGAACCCCAGCGGAAGAATAGCCTGTGAGCTGTCAGACTGGTCAGGGGAAGCCTGCAAAGGCTCACTCTTTCGGCCTCATCATCAGTTAAAGCTGCATCAGAATCGAATACAATTTAAGCCATTCTCCAGCAAAAACATTTATTTATCAGGGTCAGATTCCAAATTCCATCCTGAGTTTATTTTTCAGAATTTTTCCAGATCCTGTTTTGGGAAGTTCTGAAACAAAGGTGATCCGTCGGGGTTGTTTGAATTTTGCCAGCCTTTCCCTGCAAAATGCTGCCAGGTCCTGTTCTGACAGATCTGAATTTTGCTTTAATACCACCAGAGCTGCGGGGACTTCTCCCCATTTGTCGTCGGCAACGGCAATGACGGCACACTCCAGCACCTGGGGATGCTTGTATATGATGTTTTCAATTTCCACGGAGGATATGTTCTCACCGCCGCTGATGATGATATCCTTTGCCCGGTCCACAATCAATACATAGCCCTGGGAATCCACTGTGGCCAGATCACCGGTGTAGAAAAAGCCCCCTTTTATGGCCTCTTCTGTGGCCTGGGGCAGTTTCCAATACCCCTTCATCACATTATCACCCCGGACGATGATTTCTCCCACGGTGGAACCATCCCAGGGCACATCCGTATCGTTGATATCCACCACCCGAAGATCCACCCCGGGCACTTCCAGGCCGGTACGGGTGATATAATTCATCTTTTCCGATTCAGATTTATCTGTCAGGGTGCTTTTCAGATTACCCACAGTGAGAAGTGGTGTGGTTTCGGTAAGACCATATCCGGAATAGTATTGACACCCCAGTTTTTCCATCATTCGCTTCGCATTGGCAGGGGACATGGGCGCACCACCCACCATGGTCCAGGCCAGGGATTCCAGGTTATAATGTTCAAGTTCCGGCAGATCCAGGAGGAAATTGATCATGGTGGGAACCATCATGGCGGCGGTCACCTTTTCATCCTGCATGGTCTGCAGCACATCCCTGGGAACAAATTGCCGTTGCATGACATGACATCCCCCCTGGTAAGTAACGGACCACATGAAAAAGGCATCGGCAAGGTGAAACAGCGGGGCAATGTGGTGCCAGACTGTGGTATCGTCCAATTTAAAGGAGATGATGGTGGTCAGCGCATTGGCATAAATATTACGGTGGGTAAGCATGACACCCTTGGGATTTCCCGTGGTACCGCTGGTGTAGTAGAGATTGAGCATTGCATTTTCATCTTCCGGTTCACGCATGACGGGGGTGTCATCGGCATCATCAATGAGTGCCTCATAGGTGCCGGTGATCCACGCTTCATCTGCCGGACCATCGGCAATATAAAAGCGTTTCAGGGTGGGAACCGCTTCTCGTACCCGGGCCATGACTGGCTTGAAATCGCAATGGAAAATAATGGCCTCGGCTTCAGAATCTTTAAGGATGTAGATATACTCATCCGCACTGAGGCGAGTGTTGAGCGGAGCAAGCACACATCCCGATGCAGCCATACCAAAGTAAAGTTCCATATAACGGTAGGTGTTGTAATCCAGCATGGCGATCCTGCCGCCCTGTGGTATTTGCATTTCCCTTACAGCGTGAATCACCCGGTTTACACGATTGTTAACCTGTGCATAGGAAAATCGCAGATCTCCATCAACAACGGCTATTTTCTCTCCATACAATTTTACCGCTCTTTTTAGAATCCTGACAGGGCTCATGGGCACTTGCATGTGTTACCTCCTTTGTTCCATTATAATTGTTTGTAATTCCGCAATTCCGGGGACACCATACTTCCGCAATTCCGCAATTCCGGGGACACCATACTTAATTATTTATCAACAACCCTATTCAACCTAAAAACATAACGTTAAGTTAAGCGGCTTCCACACCGCAAAAAAAATGCCGCAAGGTCCGGCTTCAACTTATTTGTTGGATGAACCCGATTTATCGGGTGAGTCAGGAACGATAAATTCCCTTGGGTCAAAGTACAGTTTGTCTCCATGTCCGCCCGAAGGGCTTCGTCCAACAAATTGTTGTGTTGGGCCGGATACCATTCATAATTTATTATCTAGCTGTATATTATGCTTGTTATCCAGATTCACATATCTATTTTATATAAAAAAGGACATACCAGGATTTGAAAATTATGTAAATCGATACCGAAAACCAACGTTATAATATATAAAGTTGAATTTCAAATCCCAAAAATAAATTTGCCATTCACCAGAATATCTTACAGACTGATTCCAAATTTCATCTGTTTCATAAGAGGGGGAGACATGGGGGAAGAGAAGTTAAACCTTGATAAGGTACTCAACATTCTCAAAAAACAAAAAACAGCACTTTCAAAAAAAATACTCAATCAGATTTTGACTGCGGCAAGTCGTATTAAACGAAGACTTCAAGGCAACCCGGGCCAGCAAGGGTACTTCTTCCACCGGATGCCGGGGTTATGGTGATCTGGGTGCTGATTCTTTCTTTAAGTGCCGACACATGGGAGATGATGCCGATCAACTTCGCATCCTGCTGAAGGCCGGATAATGTTTCAAGAGCTGTTTCCAATGACTCTTCATCCAGGGTGCCAAATCCCTCATCCAGAAACAGAGAATCCACGCGAACCCTGCGGCTTGCCATGCGGGAAAGCCCCAACGCCAAAGTAAGGCTCACGATAAAGCTTTCCCCGCCGGACAGGTTCCGGGTTGATCGGATTTCACCGGCCTGATAGTTGTCCACCACATTGAGCTCCAGGGGCTGCAGCTCATCCCGGATGAGAAGATAACGGTCGGTCATCTTTTCAAGCTGGCGGTTGGCATGGGACACCATCAGTTCAAAGGTCAGCCCCTGGGCGAAATTCCGGTATTTTTTACCATCCGCCGAACCGATGAGTTCGTGCAGCTGTTCCCAGCGACGGCACTCCTTTTTCTGCAGGTCAATGGCAGCCTGTTTTTCCTTGATGCGCGCTTTGGCAGCGGTATTTTCAGTCAGCTTGTGTTTATGCGCTGCAATGGTGTCCCTGAGCTGGTTCAAGGTGTTTTCAAATTCCTTGAATTTTGGTTCAAGGACTTCAAGGGATTGATCCGTTACCTTCCGGTCGATCTCTGTGGATAACCGTGTTTCACGATCCTTTTGCCTGGCTTTTAAATCTGTCTGTCTGTCATCCAGTCCCTTTGCCTTTGCGGAAAGGGCATCGCGTTTTTCTGCCGGGAGCCTGGCTTCCATAAATTGTTTTTCATCTGAAAAACCGGCTGGTACAAGCGCAAGATTAAACGCGGTATTCAAGCGTTTCAGTTCGATTTCTCTATGGCTGATCTGATTTTTAAGGGAGGCCACCGTGGTTTTTGAAGAGATCCATTTCTGCTTCAATTTATCATGATGGATGCGTGCCTGTTTTTCCGCCTGCTCGGCCTTGGCAACGGCCTTGTTTAGACACTGTTCCTCATGGTCAGGTTTTTTATCGCCGTATAATTCCCGGCGCTCAGCGATTCTTGCGGCATAGGCTTTTTTAAGCGTCTTCAGGTTTTGCTGTTTTTCAACCAAGGCACTTTGTTGGGTCTCAATAACGGCATCCAGGCGCTTCAACTCACTTTTAAGATCTGAAATCTGTTTTTCGATATCCCTCTTTTTTTGAACTCTGGCCTGCCATGTTTTCAGACGAACTTTTAAGGATTCAAGCAGGGAAGATAGATCCCCATCCGGAATGGTTTCAATGCCCAAGGGCTTAAGTTTAGCAGATACCGCCTGTTTCAAATCTATAAATTCACGTCGCATTTTTTCCAGGGTATCCGTCACATCAGACAGCTCTTTTTCGGCAGCCTTTTTATCAGCGGCCGCAGCAGCTTCGAGTTTTTCGTTTTCGGTCAAGTCTTCACGGGCTGTGTTCTTGGCCTTTTCAAGGGTTTTAACCGCATCTTCCAGGTCTTCTGCTTTTTGTATCAAATTCGCAAGGTCTTTTATCTTTTTTTCCGTTTCATCGGGGAGAGGGATATTTCCCCTCGCAAAGGGGTGCTCAATGGCTCCACACAGTGGACACGGTTCCCCATCTTGCAGTTTTGCCCGGTGTTCCTCAAGCTTTGCGATCTTTTTAAGAAAGACCAGTTCACGGAGCAGGGTCTCCTTTTCCGTACGATATTCTCGTAAAAGCCGGTCTCCCAAAAGTTTTTTCAGGGCATCCGTTGCCTGGCTGTGTTTTTTTATGGTTGCTTCAACTTCTTCTTTTTGTTCAACACACTTTTTTGTGCACCGGGCCAGTTTCTGATCTGCTTTTTTCAATATGGCTTCGGCACTCTTTTTATCCACTTCTTTTTGTGCCATCTCCTTTTGTCGGGAAAGCAGCCCATTGAACTGCTCTTCAACACAGGCAAGGCCCCCTATCAACCACTCATCCTGGAAATTCAACTTTAAATAGGCATCAATCGCTTCCAGATTTTTTTCCGCCCCGGTGCTCTTTTTCTGTTCTTTTAGCCAGTTTTGTTTCTGGGCATCAATGGCTGCCGCCGCTTTTGTGCACTCATCTTCACCTTGTGCAACGGCCTCTTTCTGGGAAGAAAGGGTTTGATCCAGGGCACGAACCTTCTGAAGAAATGGTGCAGCCGTTTTTAACTTATCTTTTTGCGTAATCGTTCGGGTTTCAGCAGTCTTTAATACTTCAGCCTGCTGCTTTAACGACGTTTCCAGGGAAGGGATCTTCTTTTCCTCTGCATTCAAAGACTTCTGATCTTCCAACTGCTGTTTGCGCACGGCAGAAAGGGTTGCATAGTGGGCATCGATCCTGGCAGCATTGAGTGCCCGGGCAAGTCGTTCCCGTTCCGGCTGGAAGGCTGCCATGTCGGTTTGAAGTACGGCGGATTCTTCAGCCAATGCCTTGATCTCTTTTTTCAGGGTACCAATGCCGGTGAGCCATTCAATGGCCTTTCCCGTTTTTGCCATATCTGCTGCAAGCTGCCCTTCCTGTTTCTGGGCAGCTGCAAGGGCCTGCTGGAACTCATGTTCCTGTTCCGGTTCAAGGATGACAATCCCTGCGGTCTCGGCCTGGAGGTGGTTGAGTTTTTCCCGCTCATCCCTGCGCCGTTCATGGACCCGCCGGGAAATTTCAGAATAAATTTCCGTACCGGTTATCTGTTCCAGTATCATAGATTTTTGTTCCACATCGGCCTTTAAAAAGGTGTCAAAGCCCCCCTGGGCCAACAGAATGGAACGGGTGAAACGATCAAAATCCATGCCGGTTTTTTCTTCCACCGCCTGCTGCACCCGGCGCAGGTGATTCTCAATCACCTTTCCGTCCGATTTCCCCTCGGCAATGTCATGCTGGGGAGGCTGCAGATTTCCCCCGGGTTTTTTCCGGGCCCGGCGCTGTTCCCAATGGCAGCGAAACCGTCCTGCCTGGGATTCAAACACCACTTCGGCATAACACTCTCCGGTCTGACGGGACATGATTTCATTACTGGTTTTGGTGATTCTTCCCAGGCGGGGGGTGGCACCGTACAGGGCCAGGCAGATGGCATCCAGAATGGTGGATTTACCCGCACCGGTGGGACCTGTCAGGGCAAAAATCCCATTGGAAACATATGCCGGGTCAGTGAAATCAATGAACCATTCACCATAGAGAGAATTGAGATTTTTAAATCGGAGTTCAAGTACTTTCATTATTCTGCGTTTATGTCCTCTTCATGGAGAGATTGAATTATTTCGTTATAGGATGCCGTCAAGGCATCCCAATCCTGTTCCGGTACATCAAAGGCCTCCAGACAGCGGATGAAAACATCTCTTGGCGCCAGATCATCAAGGGTTTCATTGTCTTGAATGGTGTTGAGCACACGATCAATGAGACGTTTATTTTTGATCCGGCAGATTTCCATGTCAGAACCCGCCAGTGCCTCATCAAGTGTTTCTCTCAGATTGCCGATGAGGTCAGATCCCGTATATTCAATTTCCAGCCACGCATGGCTGTTGCTGTTTTTCAGCACTTCCAGTTTTTGCTGGATATCATCCAGCGAACCCGCAATGCGCACCAGTTCCTGAAAACAGGGTATATTCATTTCCTGAATATGGGGTGTACTGCAGTTAAACTCGGCAAGAATTACTTTTTTAGTCTGTTTGGCCTCTCCATAACCCATGGGCAGTGGCGAACCGCTGTAACGAATATATTCTTTACTGCCAACGCACTGGGGTACATGCAGATGGCCCAGGGCAAGATAATCAATGGCAGAAGGAAAAACGTCTATACCCACATGGGCAAGGGAGCCCACATAGAGTTCCCGGACCCCGTCTCCGTCAATGGTTTTGCCACCGGCGGTGAAAAGATGGCCCATGGCAATCATGGGAATATTTTCGTAACCGGCTGTTTCAAGTTCAACCTGTTTTTTCCGGGCAATGGCACAGACATCAGCATAATGGTTTTTCAGTCCTTCAATGAGTTTTGCATTTTTGTCGTCAATGGTTTCTCCGGGCGCAACGGTACGCAGATCCCTGTCTCTGAGGTATGGAACTGCGCATACAATGGCCTCTGGCTGTTTGGGGACAGATTTTAAATCTGTCCCCTCAAGGACATGTGTCCTCTCAAGGACAATCACTTCATCTTCCAGGTTTTCCGTTGATGCCCCCACCACATGGACATCCAGTGCCCGCAGCAGTTCTCTGGGGGCATTCAAGAATGAAGGCGAATCATGGTTTCCGGCAATGACCACCACATGACGACAGCAGGAGGTGGCCACCCGGCAGAGAAACCGATAGTAGAGGGTCTGGGCGCGATTGCTGGGGGTACTGGTATCAAACACATCTCCGGCGATGAGAAGTGCATCAATGCCTTGTTCTTCTATGGTTTGGACCAGCCAGTCCAGAAATGCTGAGAACTCGTTATAGCGCTTTTTTCCGTACAGGGATCGTCCAAGGTGCCAGTCTGATGTATGAAGGATTTTCATAAATGCTATCTTCTTTTAGAATAAAATTCTTTGGGAGACAAATCAATTTTTCATGTAAGTTCAATGGCGATCAGAGCGGATATATCTTTATAAAACCACTCTATATAATTATCTCTTCAATCATAAGTTCTCCAACTTGCCACCACATAATGTATTTCTTTAAAACTGAAACTAACACATGTGGTATGAAAAATGAAATCATGGCATCCACTCTGCACCATCCAGCGCTTTTCGTACATGCATTAATATCTCCTTTTTAGAAAAAGGCTTTTGAATAAAATTAACCCCTGTATCCAGAATCCCATGATGGGCAATAACGTTGGCGGTATATCCAGACATAAATAAAATCTTCAATTTAGGACAATGGGGCCGCATCCGAATGGCCAGATCCCGGCCATTGAGTTCCGGCATGACCACATCGGTAATCAACAGCTGAATGTTTCGGCCCTGTTTTTTGGCAATTTCCAAGGCGTTGTTTGGATTATTGGCTGTCAACACACAATAATTTGCCAATTCAAGTATTTTCCGGGCAAGCTTGAGAATAGACATTTCATCTTCAACGATTAATATGGTTTCACCTCTGCCCAAGGGAATCTGCATGCCATCATGGGTCTCCACTTCAATGGTATCGGCTGAGTAGAGTGGCAGATAAATCCGAAAGGTGCTCCCTTTTTCCGGCTCGCTGTATACGTTGATAAACCCATTGTTCTGCTTAACAATACCGTAAACCATTGACAGGCCAAGTCCGGTCCCCTTCCCCAACCCCTTGGTGGTAAAAAACGGTTCAAACAAATTACTAAGGATCTCCTTGTCCATGCCGCAACCATCATCACTGACAACCAAAGATATGAAATCACCACATGCAAATTCCAGGTGATCGGCACAATCCTCCTCATCAAAGGAGACACAATCTGTCTCAATGGTGATGGTGCCCACACCTCCAATGGCATCCTTTGCATTGACCATCAGGTTGGCCAGAATCTGATCAATCTGGGAAGGATCCATAAAGACGGTACTTGAACCACTACCGGGGCACCATAAAAGATTTATATCCTCTCCAATAAGACGGCGAAGCATCTTAAGCATACTTTCAACCGTATCGTTGAGACAAAGCACTTTGGGACGGATATTCTGTTTTCGGGCAAAGGCTAAAAGTTGCCGGGTTATTCCGGTGGAGCGGTGTGCCGCCTTGAGAATTTCTTTCAGATCAGCCTGAAGCGGATCATCATCCGCAACACTACCCATTGCCATTTCCGTATAACCGATGATCACACCGAGCATATTATTGTAATCATGGGCGACTCCGCCAGCCAGCCGACCCACGGATTCCAGCTTTTGTGCCTGAATCAATTGATTCTCCAATGCCTTACGTTTGTGTTCAGATGATTCATGGGCCAGGCCAAGTTGTAAAAAATTAAGGGCATATGCGATGTCTTTGGCCATTTCAGTAAAAAGGCTCAACTCCTCTTCATCCACAACCAGAGCATGATCCACCAGCACAACCATGTAACCATAAATGTTATTTTCATAAACCAGAGGAGCGCACAACGACGGGGAGTCAGGGCATCCATTCGCAACAGGGCATTGCCCGCAAACACGGAACCGGTCCTTTATCAATATTCCTTCCAGGGAAACGTTGGGTGTGCCACAACAGGGAGGTAATTCATGACGTTCCAGCATTTCAGTTAACGGTTCAACAAATGATGTTGTCCCTGATCCAGTCCATGTGACGGGGCGGTCATTCATATCGGTAAGCACAATTAAAGCCGCAGAATAGCCACGATTATCCACGATCAACCGGCACCCCTCACGGATCAGAACGTCCGGATCACGTTCCCGGATAATCAATTGATTTACATCCCTGATAGAGCGTAATACACGGTTTAAATGGCTGATGCGCTGCTCGGCCAGTTTGTGTTCAGTGATGTTTATGAAAATGGTGGCAAACTGTCCCTCACATGGTCTGAAGGCCAGCACTGAAAAATAATTATCAAGGGTTTTGGAGTAACTTTCAAAACGAATTTCCTGGCCGGTCAAGGCCACGTTGCCATAGCAGCCTATCCAGTCTACAGGATCATTCTGAATTTTCGGCAGAACTTGGGTCGCTCGTTTACCAACGATATTTTCCCTTTTAAGACCCGTGAGGCGTTCAAATGCATCATTAACTTCTAAAAATATGTAATCGACGGGCTTATCTTTATCATCAAGCACTATTTTATGAAGGGCAAAACCGCCCATCATATTTTCAAACAACAGGCGATATTTTTCTTCACTGCTCCGAATTTTTCTTTCGGCAACTCTTAATTTGGAATCATCCTGGAATACCAGAACCACCCCCATTTTATGGACCTCATTTAATAAAATGGGAGAAGCACTATTTTTAATGGGCAGCTCACGGCCATCCCGGGTAATCAACAGGGTATGCTTAGCAGGCCCTGTAATTTGTCCCGTCGCCACAACTTTGGCCACAGGGTTCTCACAGGGCATTCGGGTCTGTTCGTTGATAAGATTAAAAACAACCGTCAATGGCTTACCGCAGGCTTCATCCTGGGACCATCCGGTTAAGGATTCCGCAACGGGATTCATGAATATAATGCAGCCCTGCATGTCCGTTGTGATGACACCGTCTCCGATGCTTTTCAGGGTGGTCCGGAACCACTCTTGACTCACCCTTACCTTACGGTCCATCCGGTGCTTATAAATGGCAATTTCTATGGCGGATTTAAGCGCTTTATCCTCAAAAGGCTTAACAATATAATCAAAGGGTTCAGTACACCTGGCACATTCCAGGATCTCTTCATCGGCACAGGCCGTCAAATAAATTACGGGAATATCATGATGCGCATCGTGTATAGCGTCAGAGGTTTCTATACCATTCATTCCACCCTTGAGTTGGATATCCATCAGAATCAAGTCCGGGGGATTCTTGTCCACACTGGTCAGAGCGGTTTCACCCCTTGTCACACAATCGCTCACGTGATACCCCATGCTTTCAACCCGCACCCTTATATCCTCCGCCACAATGGCTTTATCTTCAACAATGAGAATACTTATTTTATCACCCATACAAACAGGCCTTTCAGGTTTCCAACGGAAAGCGGATCTAATATGTCAACCCGACTTCCTGGTTAATATTTATACTGCCCACCAAATGTTTTTCTGCAATGATATTAACCAGTTTTTATCTTTGAAGTGGCCACCCGTATAAACAGTTTTTCTTCATCCCTGTACCTTAAAATGTAAGGGCTGGCATTGCCCTGGGGGAAGGCCTGGATGGCAACCATAAGATTATCATCCATTTTAACATGCTCATAGAATGGCATAACAAGGTGGTAAACCTTTTCCAAAATCACATTCATGATCCATTTTTCTATATTGCCACGCCGGAGTCCAGACATGTAACACCTCAATGTAGATATTTCAATTTTCTCTGGTTAAATCCTGCACGACACATCTTATGATCACCCCCAGTTGTTTTATAAATATTCGGCTTGCTCATATTAATGCTATTTTAGCAGACCAAAACAGGTGAAGATAGGATAGTGACTGAATATTTACATCTTTATTTTATCAACCCCATGAGGGACATAATCTTCTTTCCCAGCTCAGCATTATCATACATCCCCAAAAACTGTTCATATCCCACACCCGTAGCCGATGTAATGACAGGGCTACCGGTATGACTGTAAGAGCCCCAGGCAATACCGGCTTTCTGGTTTAAAAGGCGTGTCAACGTTATACTTAAAGGATCATTTTTACCATACCTTAGGTAAAACGCATATGTTTTTGATGGATCACCCTCACCGTGCACACTGATTCTGTAGGCCTCCCGGAGTTGGTCAACCTCACTGGGCTTCAAGTACATGATATCACTGTCATCACCTTCAATGGGAACTTCCAGATATTTATTGGCCAGAGGTTCCACCTGTTCAACCTCTGAAATATCCTCCACAAATCGAAGCCCGAAATATTTGGTAATGATGGGTTTCATCTCCTCAAAGGACGGTTTTTCTTCCATGGCCCGCAGGGGCATGACAATCTCCTTTGCAAATTTACGGGAAGACATTTTCTGATGGCGAAGAAGGGTAAAATCCATGTCATAATGGCTACCTGCAAATCCAAGGCTCATTCCGCCACACTCATGATCAGCGGTGACAATAATCAAGGTTTCCAGAGGATGTTTCTGCAAAAAAACAAAGGCCTCGTTAATGGCTGCATCAAGGGCAATGGTATCCCAGATGGCCGCAGCCGCATCATTGTCATGACAGGCCCAGTCAATCTGCCCACCCTCCACCATCATGAAAAACCCCTTTTCCCCTTTTAAAAGTTCAATTCCCTTGCGGGTGAACTCCGCCAGGGAGATATTTTCATCACCGGCGTCCATGGCATAGGGTAGACCATGTTCAGGGGAAGTGTTCATGGCAATCACTTTATCAGCCCCATGCGTAAGGGCGTTAAATCCATCCCGGGTATTTACAAAACGATAGCCAGCCTTATAAATCTTATCCAGGGCATTTCTTTTAAAATCAGATGACTTATTATATTTATTTCCAGGATCTTTCAACCCGCCTCCGGCAAAATAATTAAAATCACTCCGGGCCAGGGCAAGCGCAATATCGTAATACTGACCTCGGGAAGCCACATGGGCATAAAAAGCGGCCGGGGTGGCATGGTCTATGAAAGTACTGGTGATGATTCCAACCTTCATTCCCTGGTCCCTGGCCAGCTCTGCAACGGTTTTAAGAGAGCTGTGCTGGATATCAAGCCCCAGTATCCCCACCCGGGTTTTTTCCCCACAGGATATGGCAGTGCCAGCTGCAGCAGAGCCTGTAATAAACCGATCCGCAGCACAGGTGGTGGTAATACCCTGGCCAGGGAAAGTATCCATAAGAAGTGGTCTTCCGGCAAACTGAGCGGCTGCAACCCGCTGGTTGATGCCCATGCCATCGCCTATGAAAAGAAACACATACTTTAATTCCGATGCGGCTGTATGCCCGCCATAAAGCACTGACAGACAGAACAAGCTTATTAACACATAAAAAAATCTAAAATTAATTTTCCGTTGCATGATAATTTGATATCCTTCTTTATTTCAGTTAGTAGATACAAAAAACAAAAACGACGGGAAAAACCTGTGCCGCCTTGACCCGGAGACAAGGCAATGATAGTTTGGCCAAATCATTGCAGGGGCCGTAACACCGGCCATGAAGGATGGAAGCATTAATGGACCAACAGGATCAAATGAAAATAGAAAAAATATCCGCATGCACCCTGGATTGCCAGGACACCTGCTCCACCCTTGTCACGGTTCATCCAGAAAACGACCGCGTATCCATCACCGGCAACCCGGATCATCCTTTTACCAAAGGATTCATATGCGCCAAGGGGAAAAAAGTCCACCAGCGACGGACAAGCCCCCGCCGCATCACCACCCCCCTTATCCGCCGAAACCATGAATTTCACCCCGCAGGCTGGGACGAGGCCCTTGATCTTGTGGCCAAAAAGATCACCGCCCTTGGCAGCCAGCCTTCGTCCATGCTCCATGTCCGTCATTACGGCTACCGTGGCGCTCTTGCCGACGGCAGCCGCTTTCTTTTTAATACCCTTGGAGCCTCAACCACCCGGGGAGCCCTGTGCGATGATGCCGGATGTACGGCGTATATGGCGGACTTCGGGGGACTTGAAATGAATGATCCCATGGATCTGGTCAACGCCCGTCACATCGTCAACTGGGGCAAGGATCTTTCACGATCCGCCATTCATCTGGCCCACATCATTGATCAGGCAAAAAAAAACGGATGCCGGGTCACCACCATCTCCCCGGGGGGAGATACCAATGCCCCCTGCAGCGATGTTTTCATCCGCATCCGCCCGGGCAGGGACCGCTTTCTTGCCGCAGCCGTAATCAAAGAGATCCTGGACCAAGACCTTGCCCATGGCCCGGCCCTGGACCGGGCGGTAAACCTTGAAGGGTTCAAAAACCTTTTAAATGAGCACTCCCGGGAATCCCTGCTGTGTGCCGCTGACTGCACCACTAAAGATCTGGGGCACCTGGTATCTGTTTTTACCGCCCCCTGCACGGCCCTGCTAATGGGATGGGGCATACAGCGTTACCGCTTCGGCGGCGAAACGGTGCGTTTCCTCAATGCCCTGTCGTTTCTTTCAGGCCAGGTGGGAAAGTCCGGCGGCGGCACCTACTACAATATTTCCTCCGGGCGAAACCTCAATAACCAATGGGTGGAAAAGGCGGGAAAACCAGCCAGAACCCTTCTGTTACCCCGCATCGGCCAGGAAATTCTGTCGGCGGATCCCCCCATCCTGTTTCTTCTGGCCGACGGCAGTAATTTTGTCAACCAGGCCCCGGATGCCGATACCACCATCAGGGCCATGAAAACCATTCCATTTAAGGTGGTCATTGACTCCTTTATGACGGATACAGCAGCCCTTGCAGATGTAATTTTACCCTGTGCCCTGGATTATGAAAGAGAAGAAATTGTAGGTTCCTGTCTTCATAACTGGGTGAACTACGCAAGGCCTGTTTTTCCACCATGGAAAGATACCAGATGCGATTTTGACATCATGTCCGCCCTGGCACAGCGTCTTGGGATTGCCTTCCCCCGGCGAGAAATGCTACTGGAAGAGGCCCTTGACACCCCTCCCATGAAACACCTTTCCCATCCCCTTAAAGAACTCAAAGAAAAGGGATTTGTCAAGGCAGTCCATCCACCCATTGCATGGGAAGGACTTATCTTTGCCCACAAGGATAAAAAATACCGGCTGCCCACAGCTTTGACTCACGAACCTGCACCCCCACAAAATTTTCCCATGCACCTTCTGACCCTGGTCAGCAAAAAGGCCATACACTCCCAGCTTTCTGAAAAAGAATTCACAGCCCAGGAAAATACACCACAACTTCTTGAGGTGTGGATCAATCCTGACAGTTCCCATCTGACCCGGATTGACCTTAACCTGCCTGTGCATCTGGTCACCCCCCTTGGAAGCATGCCGGTGCAGATAAAATGGCTGAAAGATCTGCACCCCCTGGCCCTTGTCATCCGCCGGGGGGGATGGCTGAAGCATAATCGATGCGTCAACAGACTCATTGAGCCTGCCATAACGGACATGGGAGAAACGGCCGCGTATTACAGTCAGTATGCCCGGCTGGACAATGGGGCTTGATCACAACATGGGCCATTGGGAGGGGCAGGCGCTTAATTGATCACGACACAAACATATAGGTAACCACCCCGGCAATGGCAAGCCAGATATTGGTGATATTGCTCACCGTGATATTAAGGATGGCCGCCTGATATTTCCCACGATTCAAAAGGGCCAGGCAGCTCTTAAACTCCGGCCAGCTGGAGAGCGTTGCCAGAACAAAAAAACCGATAACCCCCTTTGGGGCATGGCTTTGTTCCGAGGCAAAGCTCACCACCGGGTCAAGAAAATATCCCCCCATGATTAAAACAATAATGGCCGGAAACATGCTCCACCCGGCAATCACCTCTTCTTCCATGGATGCTTGAGCCACTTCCACCGGCCGTTTTAAAAAAAGCAGCCCGGACACAACAAGCCCCACGCCCACCCAATATTTATGCAAGGCAACAGGGATGGCATAAAAGGCCACGGCCGTACCTGCCGTAAGCACAAGACAGCTCAAACTATAGTGCCAGTTGGTTTGAAGGGTTTTTAAAAACACCCGACAGACCAATGTGGCAGCAATGAGCAAAAGAGGATTCATAAAATTGGAACCAAGCGGCGTACTGGCGGCAAACAGCACATCCCCGGCCACCAGCCCCACAATGAGGCATACAAGCTCCGGGCCATTGGTGATAAAGCCTGTAATGGTGCCCAGTCCCTTTACCTCTTTAAGGGTTTCAATAATGATTTCAATGGATAATCCAATTAAAATCATCACCAGCACCACCCCCCCCGCCGCTATGAAGGATTTATTAAAGTCTCCGTTAAACATTAATGAACAGGTGCAAAAGAAAATAACCACCAGTATCCAGCATATCATGTCCAGCCTGCCCACAGAATTAACCAAAAATTGTTTCATGCCCTTCCCCACACTTTATCTCAAAATTCACGGGCCAACCTTACACATTCAACCCCTTTCCGGAAGCACCCGGTTGAAACCGGATTCCAAAAAAAGAGTATCTCCCATTTTTTCTGCCACCCGTAAGATTTCATCTTTTATCACAAGTTGCCCCCATGCAAAAAATATTTTTACAGATCCCATGAACGCTGTCTCCATGTATGATCATCACATTGTTTTGCATGACATGTCCAACAGACTGAAAAAAAAGATAACTGCAGGCAGGTAACGTAAGGAGTATGTACCAGGCAAAAACGACAACGCCTTCCCAGGAGGAAAGGCGTTGTGAGTTTCAGTACAAAATGGCGGGGCGGGGGGGGAAATGAAATTTTTATTAATTAATGGGCAGCATCCCTCTTTCCTGGATAATGGCACGGCCACTGTCAGATTTAATGAAATCCACAAAGGTTTTAATGGAGCCTGTGGGTTGACCTCTGGAAATCATGTAAAAGGTCTGGTAGTAGGGATAATTCTCTTCACCGGGTTTTTTCCCGTCAATGCTCATAACTTTAATGTTAGGATGAGAGATCTGGGCGCCTCTGGAAATAAAGGACACCGCTCCCACGGGCAATGACTCAATGGCTTCGAGCACCCGGGGGGCCAGATAGGTGGAATAATCGTATTTGATCTCTTTTTCTTTCATAATCAGACGTCTGAAGTTTTTATGGGCACCGGTTTCCTCACCGGGAACCACCAGGGTAATGGCAAGATCAGGTCCACCCACCTCTTTCCAGTTGGCAACATCACCGGAAAATATCTGCTGGAGCTGCTCGGATGTCAAACTGTCCACTGTGGATGCTTTATTGGTAATAACAGCCAGCGGGTCTTTGCAGAAGGGAATTTCCACCAAACCATAGTCTTTATAGCGCTGGTACAATGAGCGGGTGCTGCTGGCAATGTCCGTCAGACCCCGCATGGCCCTGTACACACAATACTGTGAAGATGCCACGGATAACTCAATGGGGATACCGGTGGCCTTTGTAAACACATCCAGCCTTTTATTTTCAAATGCCTCATACACCTGGGCCGAACAGCTGTATCGTAAACCTTCAGCAGCCGTTGCCGTAACCACGGGCACCATAGCCCATACCACCAGTAAACTTAAAACGGTTATACCTGATAAACGAATCGCTTTTTTCATGATGTCTCTCCTCATCCCTGACGGTTGAATGCCTCTTGTCTGTCAGCAGTGTTATGTCTTCATACTTCCGACTGCTTTTTTATAAAAGGTTAAAAAGCAATTCATGTGCCATCGTTTTGTTTTTTATAAAATATTGTTATTACAAGGCTTTTAGATAAAAAAACAAACCAGATCTTTAATTCATACAATGAATTTTTTTACATGTTGTAAACTTTTTTGACATACCCTTCAGGCAGGGGAATATTGAGGGAGGGGTCATGTGATGACCAATCCCCTATTGATAATCCAGTTCATGGTCATACACGGCGGTGTCAACATCCATAAGCCCCAGGATGGTGTGGAAAAGATAATCGTGGGGGGACTGCCGGAAAAAAATGCGTCACGGAAAACATGCCCATCCACGGGTATGTCAAAAACATTTAATTTGATTCTCCGGGTTATTTTTACGGCGCGGATCGGGCGGCCATCAATGAGATGATTCAGTCCCGGCCGGAACTGGGTGAACAGCTGCATCCCGATTATGAATATACCCGGGCCCAGGTGGTCTGGGCCGTTCACCATGAAATTGCTCGCACCGTGGAGGATTTTTTGTCCCGGAGAATAAGTTTTGAGCCAGCAGCCCGGCATCCCAGTGCATGGCACCGCCAACGTAAAAGGAAACCAGTGCCATCACAAGAAAGGCCATAACCGCATACTGGAACCGGGTGGCCCAGTCCGCACCCATCCAGGCCGGTAAAAAGAGAAGCAGCACTGCAAAGCCCCCAATCCATAAAATATAGAATCTTTTTTGGGCTGACATGAAGACTTCGCTTGGAAACGGAGTTGTCTTTTTCCATTCTTAAACAAACCTTTAACTCATAACCTTGGAGAGATCAAGATCAATCATTCACCATGAAGATCGGCTTAATATCAACGCACGAACACTTCAATAAAACACGAATCCATTTCAAGGAAATGGTTACATAAACAGGATCTGAAATGTTGATGTGGATCTCCTCCCAAAGCTGACTGGAAATTTCTGCGGTTATCCTTTCATCGTTCACCTGAATGTCCACCAGCACCACAGGGGTTTTGATCCGAACGTCAACAACAATGCCCTGCATTCGATTTGGCATCGGGGTGTCAATGGGATGTCTGGACAATCGTACACCCGAAGGAAACACCGCAATCTTATCAACGGCCTTTCCACAATAGGGAACAATCAATGCCAAACTGCCGCATTTTGCCCGACCCAACCCGAAATCAAGGGGTTCAATACGGCTGCATTTAAATATATTGGGTGCCCCAAAAAGATCTGAAACTGCTGAGGTAAGCGGATTAAAAAGAATCTCAGAGGGGATCCCGATCTGCTCAATCCGGCCATCTCTAATGACCGCCAGTCGATCTCCCATTTCAAAGGCTTCCATTCGGTTATGCGTCACGTATACCGCCGTCAGGCCCAATTTCTGCTGAAGACTTTTAAGTTCTAATCTGAGAAGCTTTGCAGTGCGTTGATCCAGACTACTGAAGGGCTCATCAAGAAGCAAAATTTCAGGGTGTGGGGCCAGGGTCCGTGCCAGAGCAACTCGCTGCTTTTCACCGCCACTCAAGGACTTGGGATATCGGTTATGAAGATGACCTATTTTAATCAGGGCTAACAATTGCGTCACCCTTTGAGAAATTACCTTTTTATCCAGACCCCGGGCCTCAAGGCCAAAGGCAATATTCTCCGTAACCGTCAGATGGGGAAACAGGGCAAATGCCTGAAACAGATAACCGACATTTCTCTTTGAAGGTGGTAACAGATCCACCGCTGTCCCGTTAAATTGGACACTCCCCCCATAGGGTGTAAATCCGGCAATGACATTGAGAAGGGTGGTTTTACCAGCTCCAGTGGCTCCTGCCAGCACCAGAAGCTCTCCATCGTAAATTTGCAGTTGTGTATCTTGACAAATATGATTGGTAATGGAAGATAACGAAATAACCGGCATCTTATCTCCATTTCCCCGTGGTTTTGAACTCAAGAAATGCAAAAAACCGTTCAAAAAGCAGGCACATCATGGACAATATCATCAGGCATACCAGGATAATATCCAGACGCACCAGGCTTTCCGCACGCATCATCAAAGACCCAATACCGGTGGGGATAGCCACCATTTCCGATGCAACGACTACTTTCCATGCCATTCCGGCCTCCAATTTCAAACCGGTAAAAATATTGGGCAGGGCCAGGGGTAGCACCACCTTCTTTAAAATAAACAGATCCGATGCACCGAGTATACGGGCCGCATTGATCAGCTCTGGCTTGACCTGACGAACACCGGTCAGCGTATTATAAAGGACAGGGAAAAAAGAGCATATAAAGATAATGGCAATGGGAAGCATCTCATTAACACCTATCCACAACATCAGGACCGGAAGCCAACCCAGGGCCGGTATTGGGTAGAGAAGGCCAATAATAGGACTGAACCAGCGATGGACACGTTCATTCCATCCCATCAGAATACCGATACCAATACCAAACACCGAACCGCTGATAAATCCAACCAACACCCGCCCCAGGCTGCTCATGAAGTTTGGAATCAACACACCGCAAAAAAGCATGTCCCCCACCTCTGCCATCACCGTAGTAAAAGGGGGGAAAAAAATACCGCCGGGGATCAATTGAAGACGGGCCGTTGTTTCCCAGAGGAGAAGCATCGTAAGAACCGGGACAACTCCCCAAAGAAAATGAATACGTGGCTGATTATTCATTAAGGAACCTCAAATCTAAGATTTCTTCAGCCGGAAAGGGCTTTTTAATATTTCCGATCTCTGCCGCATAGTTAACCATTTCCTGCACCATCTCTGAATTAATTGAAGCGGTATTAACCAATTTTTGCCCAAGGGAACGCTGGATTACATCTGGTGTTACCCTTAATTGCTGCAGGCTGCCAGCCAGTTTGACAGGAAAGAGCTCTCTTTCCATGACATTGAGTTCCCGGGCCACAATGATTCCTGCCTGTTCCGGATGATCATGAATGTATTGAATTCCCCGTTGTGTAAGTCCAACCAGTTTCTTAACAACATTCGGATGATCCTTGATCAAATTTTGATGAACCACCAGAACACTTCCCTGCATGTTCGGCCACAGGTCCCGGGCATTGATCAACTCTTTAAAACCATCGGCCTGGCCCATGGTTGGAAACTGCTCCGGCATAAAAGCGGCATCCAATTGACCGGTTTTAAGCCCCAGAAGCAATTTGGGGGGCGGCATGCGACGGGCATTGGCGATTATGTTTAGGTCAAGATCATATGCCGCCTGTAGTTTGTGAAGCAAGGCCGCCGGAGGACTTCCCTCCCGGGTACAGCCCAGGTGAATACCCGGGCTGACCAGGTCTTGGACAATTTTTATTTTTTCAGGATTCACAATCAGCCCGTATCCGTAAAGATGGGTACCGGCAACAACCTTAATGGGCACATGGGCATTTGCATAGGCATTGATCGCCGGCAGCAAACAGATATACGCTCCATCAATCCCTCCCTTGGCAAGGGCCGCTGAAAGCCCCATACCGGTGGCATAGCTGTCAAAGGAATTAATATTCAGGCCACTTTCCGCATACCAGTTAAAATGGTTGGCAATATGTGCACAGGCCGCATGATCCACAAATTCAACTGCCAGGTTGACCGGCCGGGTTGTCCCCGGAAAGACTGGAGATGTATACAAAAACAGGCACATCACCACCAACAGCAATTTTATCAGTTGATTTAAATATCGTTTTTTTTGCATAAAAGTTCAACCATCCTTACATATGCCATGAAGAATCCGGCACTCTCTGTTCCACTCCAGGAGCAATGTTTCAGGGAGACTGATTGAATCACCCTTTTTTGCTTGCCGATACCGAATAGATAATACAATATTACATGCATTTGTCAATTCAAAACGACATTGACGTTTAAAAACGTCAATGACACAAGCCTGACCCTATTGGGCCGCCAACGGTTACGGCTGGCCCATGTTGTGATCAAGCCCGATTTTAGTGGCGCAGATTATGTGGATGTAAATTGTAGAACTTATGACTGACGAGGAACTTCAGGAAACATCAATCTTGAATTTAATATCATATTTATCCATCTTGGCATGCAGGGTGGGACGGGAAATCTCCAGCAATCGGGCCGCCTGGGAGCGGTTGCCATTGGTGAATGTCAACGCCTGGGAGATGACAATGCCAGCCAGGGTATCCATGAAATCTTCAAATCGATGGGGCTCCGACGGGCTTGATAATTGCTGCCAGACCCATTTTTTCAGCATATCCGGATCAATGGTTTCATGGGATTCACCATCGGCATTTTTACAGATAAACTGCTCCACCTCCATGAGCGATATCGGTGCACCCCGGTTGAAGATAAGCATCTTCTGGATCATATTGGACAGCTCCCGGACATTGCCGGGCCACCCATAATTATTCAACACCGAAAGCGCCTGTTTTTGGATACCGGGGTTGTCCACCTTCAATTCCTGGGAGAATTTTTCCATGTAATGGGTGATCAGACTCTGGATATCTTCCTGACGTTCCCGCAAAGGCGGTAGACCAATGGTGACAACCTTAAGCCTGAAATACAGATCCTCCCGGAAGGTTCCATCGGCAATGGCCTTTTCCAGATGCTTGTTGGTGGCTGCAATAATTCTGACATCCACGGCAATGGTCTCCTCTCCACCCAGACGTTCAATGCACCGCTCCTGGAGCAGCCTTAAAATCTTGGCCTGGATATTCAGGGGCATATCCCCGATTTCATCTAAAAAAACCGTACCGCTGTGGGCCTGCTCTATCTTACCGATGTGGCGCTGATTGGCACCGGTAAAGGCCCCTTTTTCATAGCCGAACAGCTCACTTTCCAGAAGATGCTCGGGAATGGCCACACAGTTGATGATCAAAAACGGCTTATCCGAGCGATTGCTGTGCTGGTACACGGCCCTTGCCACCAGCTCCTTGCCCGTACCCGATTCTCCCCGGATGAGCACGTTGGCATCGGTCTGGGAAACCCGGCCAATTTTTTTATACACGTCCTGCATAAGCCGACTCTGGCCCACAATGGCATCCTTGGAATGATCGCAGGAAGTCGCGTCCAACTGAACCGGAGCCCGCATACAGTATCCGGCATCAATGGCCTGTTTTATCAGTATGAGCATATCCGGGATATCAAAGGGCTTGAGGATATAATCATAGGCCCCCAGTTTGGTGGCTTCAATGGCAATCTCCGTGGTGCTGTACGCGGTGATGATAATGACAGGAAGCTTGGCATCAATGCCTTTGATTTTTTTAAAGGTTTCCATGCCGTTCATGCCGGGAAGTCTCATGTCCAGAAGCACCAGATCCAGGGGGGTCTGGGCCACCACTTCAACACCCTCCTCACCGGATGCCGCCGTCATAACCGTATATTTTTCTTCCACCAGAAGTTTAGCAAAACTTTTTCTCAATTGATCATCATCGTCAATCACCAGAATGGTATCCATGTCATACATCCTTCACCGGAAGGGTAATGATAAACGATGCGCCTTCACCCTCCCGAGTCTTTACCGCCAGCCATCCCCCATGCTGGCTGATGATATTAAATGCAATGTTCAACCCCAGCCCCGTACCATGCTCCTTGGTGGTGAAAAAGGGATTGAACACCTCTTCTTTAACCTCTGCAGGAATGCCGGGCCCATTGTCAGTTATGGTGATGACATCCACTTTTTTCAGGGGTTCCACATATTGCTCGTCTTCATGGATGGCGATAATCCCCCCACCCTCCATGGCCTCACAGGCATTGATCACAATATTTACCAGAACCTCCTTTAACTGTTCCGGATCAATCAGTGTTTCAACAAGTGGTTTCTTCCTCACCAGCGTCGTGGTCACCTGATAGGATTTTAAACGCTGTTTTAACAGGTTCAAGGCGCTGTCCACCACCTCAGAAGGACTCTTCATTTTTGTTTTTAATCGCGGGGGCCGGGCAAATTCCAGGAAATTTTCCAGTATCTTGTTGATCTGCTTAATCTCTTCGGAGATAACGTTAAAGTCTTCAAGCTGATCGTCGGTGAAACTGCAGGAACGACTTAAAGAAAAAAGCCGCATCTTCACGGAGGTCAATGGATTTCGGATGCTGTGAGCCGTGCCTGCGGCAAGCTTACCCACCAATGCCATTTTTTCAGATTGCATGAGAGTCTCCTGACTTCGTTTCAGTTCCTGGTGTGTCTGTTCCGCATTTTCAATCAGTCCGTGAACACTTTCCTTTAACGCGGTTACTTCATTTACAAAGGGATGTGTCCCCCCCTGCCGATCGGCCTCTGCTGCGAGCTGTCGAATGGGTTCAAGAATATGGCGGTTAAAAATATAATTGATCAGAAGGCTCAAGACAATAACAGTAATCACCGCTATCAGAGCAATATATCTCAAATGGTTGGACTCTGTACGGCTGGTATTGATGGCCTGGGAAATTTTGTTTTTATGAAAGGCATTAAATTGATCACAGAGTTCAAAGATACGGGCAAAATGAATCTTGGCATCCTTATGAAGCCTTGCCCCTTTTTGCATGTCACCGGCATCGTAAAGTTCCAGAACCTTATTTTTGGTCATAACACAATACTCATATTCCGATTGAATCTGGGCCACGGCATCTTTTTCCCATTTTTCCCGCACAAGGGACTTCACCGTCTCCAGGTGCTCTTCAAAAAGGGACATGTATTCTTTGAGTTCTTCAATCCAGGCCGGATCGCCATCCAGCAGATAATAGGAAATGAACCCCTTTTGATTTACAAGTGAAGTGGAAAGGGCTTCTGCAGATTGAAAAATCACCACATTTCGATCAATGATTTCCCGGAATATCTTTTCGGTTTTATGGGTATACCAGATCATTAAAATAGCCCCGATTAGGGTAATGCACACCAGAATGGCATTGACCAGATATACCCTGTTTTTAAGACTCAACTGAAACCCGCGTTTCTTTATCTTCGTTAACATGCTCAGCCTTTATTCAGCAATATTGGCGGGACACGGGAGCAGCCGGAACACCTGCTGCCCCCTTAACTGCTGACCGACTAGCCCACTACCTATTAACCCAATTATCTACACCGTTGAACTCTGTCACAACTTCGGTAATATCGGAATAATATCACCAAATCTTGACGACCGGCCAATGTTATGACCAAGCCCACCCCGTCCAATATCACACATCACCACTTCTTCGCAAAAGAAGTCTGACTTCGGCCTTTCGAATACGCTCTTCCTGCTCATCTTTGCGTTTTCTGGCGTTTTCCAGCTTCACTCGAATATCTTCAAAATCCGCCGGTTTCATAAGGTAGTCAAAGGCCCCGAGCTTCATACCGTCCACGGCAGTTTCCGTGGAGCCATGGCCGGTGAGCAGAATTACCTCAACCAGGGGATACAGACGCTTAATTTCCTTTAAGGTATCAATGCCGTCCATGCCGGGCATGCGAATGTCCAATATCACCACATCAATGGATTTTTTAGCGAGCACCTCAAGGGCCTCCTTACCACTGGCGGCCGTGGATACCTTTTCTCCCTGTCCCTGAAGTCTCAGGGAAAAGATATCTACAAAATCCTTTTCATCATCCACAATCAAGACCTTGGCTGGTATTTTTACCATTGTTTTATCTCCCATATTTTTTGTTTTATTATGTTAAAAAGCAGGTACTGGGTATTAACAGCAACTACTTTTTCATTATTCTTTGTGGCAGATTCTTACTGCCATATCCGTTTTATATGAAAAGGCAGCCTCCAAGGCAACTTCAGCAGAAGCCGCCCCCCCGATGGGCAATAGTAACCGGACAATTGAGCTGTCTACAGTTCCGGTCCGGGACCATTGCCCGTCGGGGGGGCGGCGGTATAATGCCATTTTCATACAGTATCCTTTAAACCTGGAATTTCTTTATCCAGATTCCGGGGCAGCTTTATAATAAACCCGGTACCCTTGCCCGGCTGGCTTTCCACATCAATTTCCCCGCCGAGACCGGTGACAATCTTATGCACCACAAAAAGCCCCAGACCGGTACCCTGATCAAATGATTTGGTGGTGAAAAAAGGATCAAATATCTTTCCCAGATTTTCCGGAAGAATCCCCACCCCATCATCCTCAATGCCAAGCACCATAAAGACAGATGTTTCATGGATGGACAGGGAAATGGTACCATTGGGATGCAATGCATGGATGGCATTGCTCACCAGATTCACCAGTACCTGGCGAATCTGATAGGCATCACTTATAAGCATATACTCTTTTTGCGGGGTTTTCCATTGAATATTCACCTGCTTGTGCTTCATTTCTCCCCTTAAAAGAGCCAGGGTTTCCAGTACCAGTAACGTCATATCAACACAGGCAAACCGGGGACCCTGTTTTTTAACATGACCCAAAAGCTGGTGGGTGATTCGGCTGGCCCTTTTAATACTGGTTTCAATCTTACCAAGCGCCATTAACAACCCTTCCCGCTGGGGAAGGGCCACCATATCCGGGGCATCCAGAATCTGCTTCATGAACCCTGCCGCCTCATTGATAATGGCCAGGGGGTTATTGATTTCATGGGCAATACCTGTGGACATGGTCCCAAGGGCAGCCAGCCGTTCGGTATCCACCATTTTTTTTTCCAGCCTGTCCCGGTATTCCTGCTGCTGACGTTTTTCTTCCTCCAGCTGGATCATGTCATAGGCCTGGTTGATTTTATTGAACAGATGATCTATTTCCACAGGCTTGGTCAGATAATCAAAGGCACCTGATTTAATACCTTCAATGCCATCGGCCACCGCCACATTACCGGTGAGAAGAATCACCTGAGTGTTGTCACAGCGTTTTTTAATGGCCTTCAGGGTATCCAGACCGTTCATACCTGGCATGCGGACATCAAGCACAACCACATCCATGGGCCTTTTGTCAAGAAGGGCAAGGCAGGCTTCCCCGGATGCTGCCTGCAGGGGCGATATCCCCCTTTTGGCAAGCCTTCTGGAAATGGCCTCCCGAAACCCATCCTCATCATCCACCAAGAGAAGGCGGATCATGTTATCCGTGTGTGTTGTCATCTCCATGTCCCCCGTATGCTAAGATATCTGATCTGTATTGCATCCCTGCATGGGAATTGATATTCATCTGTTCTCCTCTCTAAATCAAGCCAAGAATCCGCCACCAGACGGCAGCCACCGCAACCAGCATGGTTAACAGAATCGGGGTTGCCACCATGCCAAGCTTGGTGAGATCAGAGGATTTAAAATATTTATAACTGTAGGCAATTGCGTTGGGGGGACATCCAATGACAAGGAGCATGGCAAAGGAGGTGGCCATTCCCAGACAAAGTGCCAAAATGGTGGGATCCACCCCTTCCAGCTGGGCCATGGGTATTACAATGGGTAAAATCAACGCTGCTGCAGCCACATTGGCCATGGCATTGGTAACCAATGCACCAAAAACACCCACACCAACAAAAAGCACCAGCCAGCCCTTTCCCTGGATCAACGGGAAGAACAGGTTGGCAAAATAATCGGCTGCTCCGGAATATCCCATGGCAAGACCCAGGGAAATACCGCCACCAAAGATAAAAAGAGCCGTTCCCCACTCCAGGTTATCATTGATATCCCGCCATCTTAACACCTTACAAAGTATCAGCCCTGTCACACCCAGCATACCGGTAACAGAATAATCAATGCCATGGAGTCCCTTGGTTAACCACAGAGCAAAGGAAAGGGCAATGATGGTCACCGTCTTTTTTTCAATGCTGGTCATTGGTCCCATATCTTCATCAAAATCCGGTAACTTATAGCTTGGGTCAGGTCGATATACCATATACACAATCAACACCGCCACCGGCACCGTAATTATGGCAGCGGGCATGGCATATAACAGCCACTGGAAAAAGGTAATCTCTATGCCGGTGAACTCCTTTAAAAACGCCGCCGACACCATGCATCGACCACCACCCACCAGGGTTCCCATACCCCCGCAGGAGCAGGCAAAGGGAAGAGACAGCATCATAAACTTTGCCGTTCTTGTCTCGGGCTCAATGCCTGCAGCACGCATCAGGGGCAGCATGGTAACTATTCCGATGGCACAGGCGGCGGCATCATGCATAAAAGAAGATGCAAGGCCAAGGCCAATGGCAATGATGAAGGTAAACCGGGTGATGCTGTTACCCGCCTTTTTGATGATATAATATCCAAGGCGTTTTGTTAAGCCTGCTTTGTCAAGGGCAATGGCAAAGATAAGACAGCACATGATAAAAATTACCACCGGATGCATGTAGGGTGCCCAGGCATTTTTCACATCGGTGATGCCCATGATCACCAAAAACACACCGATGCACACAGCAGTGATTTCAAGGGGAATGGGCTCCACCACAAACAGGGTCACCAGTACCACCAGAATGGCCAAAAACCGTTTGGCTTTTGGGGAAAGTCCGTCCACATAATCCACCTCAAGGGAAGCCAGATTGAGATCCTGGGCTTTCTGACGCAAAAATTTTGCACTGGCTTCCAGTGATCCCGGGGCCTGGGCCTTTAAAACGTAGCTGCTGCTTTCTTCTTTATCGGAAACCACCAGGGTAAAATGCGATGACACCCCCTGTAGAAGCAATTTTTCCGCATCGCCTGTAATTGTAAACTGTGTACCTTCGGGCCTTGGCAGCAGAAAAACAATTACACCCAAAAGCAGGGCCACACAGAGTTTGAATCCATTTGTTCGATACATTATTTTTTCTCCTCACCGGTTCAATTTTCAGTCACGGTTGTGCGTATCCCTGCTGATGGGCATGGGCTTCACGGATTTTATCCATAAGTTCCTTAAGCTCGCAGGGTTTTGTCAGGTAATCAAAGGCACCGAAAAGCATCCCCTCCTGGGCTGCTGTTTGGGAACCATGCCCGGTGAGAATAATCACGGGCAGCTCCGGCACCATTTTTTTCATGATTTTGAGCACCTCAATGCCATCCATGTCTTCCATCTTCAGATCCAGAACCACCACATCAAAATCTTTCTTTCTAAGGATCTGAATGGCCTCGGTCCCACTGAAGGCTTTTGTGGCATGGATGGAACGTTTTAACAGCCGGTTGGACAGAACATTTAAATATCCCTTTTCATCGTCCACCAGCAGGACATTTATGATGGCACTCTTTTTTTTATTTCTGTCCATGATCTTTCCTTACACCCGTCGCTGGGTAATTTCTTTTATGCGGGCCTCGGTTATTTTTTCTTCATGGGCTCTTTTCTTTGCCACCGCCTCCTGGACCTTGGACACCAGCACGTCAATGTCACAGGGTTTCATCAGGTAATCAAAGGCTCCCAGGCGCATGCCCTCAATGGCCGTTTCCACGGTGGCATGACCGGTGAGCATTATCACCTCTACCAGGGGAAACTGCCGCTTGATCTCAATGAGTGTTTCCACCCCGTCCATTTCCGGCATTTTCACATCCAGTACAACGGCGTCAATGGAGCTATTGTCCCCAAGAAATGCCAGTGCGTCTTTGCCACCATAGACGCCGGATACATTAACCTCTCTTTTTTTCAAACGTTTGATTATAGTATCAAGAAACCCTTTTTCATCATCCACCATCAGCAAATTAATGTTTTTCATATGCTTTCTCCTTATATTTCTTCATATAAAACCACCATGTCGGCCCGCCGACACAACAAATAATGAACATGCTAATCTGCGCCCCTCAATCCACCCCCAGCACCCAGCACCTAACACCCAGAACCCACACCCCCCCTTAAGCCCCAGAAACAAGGTTCATCTCATCAACACCGCTTCCCTCATCATCCCCGTCCTCCAGCTCCTGGAACGGTATCCATATACGAAATCGTGTACCCACCCCCACCTCACTGTGAACATCAATTTTTCCATTCATTTTTTCAATGATGCCGTAACAGATGGAAAGTCCAAGCCCCGTGCCCTTTCCCACCGGTTTTGTGGTGAAAAACGGATCAAAAATCCGGGCCAGATTGTCCCGGGGAATCCCGGGGCCGTTGTCTTCAATAACAATCACCAGATGTTTGATTTCAATGGTGCTGACCTTGGTGGCAATTTTAATGGTGCCCCCGCTTTTCTCCATGGCATCAATGGCATTATTAATAAGATTCAAGATCACCTGCTGCAGCTCCGAAGGTGAAATACGTATATAAGGAATTTCTTCACCAAGGTCCGTTTCGATTATCACATTGTTATACCTGGCCATCTGGGCTGTGAGCGATACGATTTCCCTGACGGAATCGTTGATCTGTACATCATTGATGGTGGAATCGGTTTTTCTGGCAAAACTTAACAGCTTGTGGGTGATTTCTTTGCAGCGGCGCCCCTGGGTATTGATCTGGCGCAGGGCCCGCATGAACTCATCAAGGTTTTCACACTGTTTCAAGTCTTCCTCTTCCAGAAGATCTTCGATCCAGCCGGCCTCCTCCACCATTATGGCCACGGGGTTGTTGATCTCATGGGCAATGCCGGCGGCCAGTTCACCAATGGTGGCAAGTTTACCGCTCTCCACCACCTGACGGTTCATGACCTCACTTTTTTCATCGGCACGGGAAAGTAATTTTACGATATTCCGTGGAAGGGCCACAGCCACAGATAAAATGGCAGCACAACCAAGGGCAAAGATAAGCAAAGTCAACCATTTGGTACTGTTTAAATCCCGAAAGGCATCATTTAAATCCTGATGAAATACCATCATCCAGTCAATATTGTTGAACATGGCTGCCACACATACGTATTTCCGGCCCGAGGCATCCTTTTTTTTAACAAACAGGGTCTGATTCTTTTTAAAATCACCACCCCTGGGAAGGGATTCAAGGACCTCTGGCGGAAAGACTACATCCGTTTGGGTCTGGAGTTCACCCCGGCTGTTGACAATAAAGGCCACTCCGGTTTTGCCCATGTGAATATTTTCCACCAGAGAATTAAAGGCCCCAAAATTAATGGTGGATCGTAAAATATAATGAAAATTTTCAACGTTGAGTTGAACGGCAATGATAAAATGGGGATGCCCCCGTAATCCGGCAAAGACATCGCTGATATAAATGGGTCGACTCTTTGCCTGGAGGAACCAGTTGGCCGATGCATAATCGGCATTTTCCAGCTTGAACGGTCCTTCATAGGCAAATTGAATGCCGTTTTCATCCACCAGCCCAAGATCTGTAAATACATCACCATACTCTTTTTTCAAGAGGCTCAGGCTCTGCTTTAAAAATTGTCCATTGGATTGATGCAGGGGATCAAACGTTCTGGCCAGGAATCGAATATTTCCCGATTTTTCAGCAAGGAAACGATCAATGTTCTGGGTATGTTTCTGGACAAGCTCGGAAATATGTGCCCGCACCTTATCGGTATATGCCCGATTAAAGCGGGAAAAAAGAATGCCCGTGGTCAACAGCATGGGAAAAAAAGAAACAATGACAATGAGCACCGTTATTTTCCGGGTCAGTAACTGATAAAAGCTGTTTCGATCTTCTGAAGCCTGTGCCATGGTATTTTGTTCCTTCCATTCAAACATTTTGATTTTAGACCGTGAGATCAATGCCAAGTTCGTACTCTGAAGCACCGGGAACCAGTTTTATGTCAAAACCCAATTTTTTCCCTAATTTCACCATCTGCCGATTTTCTGAAATCACAATGCCCCACACCCGTTTCAGGCCCTTTTCCCTGGCATAAATCAGGCAACGTTTCAAAAGGGATGCCCCAATGCCCTTGCCCTGCCATTTATCGGCCACGGCCACGGCGAATTCTCCATTTTTACCATCGGGTTCAAAAATAACCCGGGCAATGCCCGCCATCTTCTGCACATTCCCTTCCTGAAGAAGTGCAACCAGAGCGATTTCACGATCATAATCAATCTGGGTAAGGCGGATGAGCATGGAACGAGACAACTGCTTCATGGGGGTGAAAAACCGCATGTAAACACTTCGGGGAGACAATGCATTAAAATGTTCAATCAAAAGAGAGGCATCACCGGGTCGGATGGGACGCATGAAAATGGGAACGCCGTCAATGGTTTCATCCACGGCTTCATGTTGCCAGGGATAGGGGCTGATAACCAGGTGCATGGAGGGAGCCACACTGGTGGCTTTTAAAATTACCCGGGCATCCACGGCAAGATATCTGCCATTTTTGACCATCATGGGATTTATGTCCATTTCCTGAATCTCAGGGAAATCTGACACCAGTCGGCTGAGCCTGATCAAGGTCTCTTCCAGGGCATCCCGGTTGATTTTTTCAATATTTCTGTAGCCATCTAGCACCGCTGATATTTTAGTTTCATGGATCAATCGCCGGGCCAGGGGTCGGTTCAACGGAGGCAGACCCGTTGCCATATCTTTAAAGATCTCGGTGAGCACCCCACCCATACCAAAGAGCAGTATGGGGCCAAAATCGGGATCCTGCTTTGCACCAAGAATCAGTTCATAATCCGGTACCGGGGACATGGGCTGTATGCTGACACCCATAATATCAGCATCCGGAGCATACTGGCCTGCAGCTTCCATAAGGGTGATAAACCCCATCCGTACACCATCCCTGTCTTCCACATTCAATAATACCCCGCTGGCATCGGATTTATGCACAATATCACGAGAACAAATTTTCATGGCCACTGGAAATTCCATGGTATCGGCCAGGGCCACGGCATGGTCAGCGGACACCGCAAGTTCCGTACGATTCACCGGAATGCCATAGGTTCCAAGCAGGGCTTTTCCTTCCAGTTCCGTTAAAACCCCATGGCCCAGCTCAAGTCCCTCTTTAACGATTTCCTCCGCATGCCTCCGGTCGATGAGCAATTTTTTATCCGTGCGAATGGGGATTTCCTGGAGGGTCTGGATATTTTCAGCATACTGATACAAATCCACAAAGGCCCGCACAGCCCGTTCCGGTGAATCATAGGTGATGATACCCGCCTGGTTGAGAATACGCCGGGCCTTGTCCACATCCAGCCCGCCTATCCATGCCGTGAACACCGGGTATGGCGTTTTTTTCAATACCTCAGCCAGGGGATGGGCAAGGTCTGGCAGATGCAGGGTACCGGCCGGGGAACACAACAACAGTAAGCCATCTATTTCCGGTGCATCCAGGCAGATACGCACAGCCTGAAGGTAATGCTCCGGGGGCGAATCTCCCACAATATCCACCGGATTTCCCCGGCTCCAGTTGTCAGACAAAAATCCATCCAGCCGGGCAATGGTATCAGGGGAGAATACAGCTGGTTCCAGCCCATAAACAGACAGGGCATCGGCGGCCATGACACCGGGTCCTCCAGCGTTGGTAATAATGGCAAGTCGGGGGCCCCGGGGCTGTTTTTGTTTGGCAAGAAATTCCGCACAGTCAAAGAGCTCCTGGAACTGATTCACCCGTAAAATACCAGCCCGCTTAAAGGCCGCATCGTACACGGCGTCTTCTCCGGCAAGGGCTCCGGTGTGGGAGGCGGCAGCCCGGGCACCGGCCGTTGATCTGCCAGATTTCAGGGCAATAATGGGTTTGATACGAGATACGGAACGGGCTGCACTCATGAAATTTCTGATGTTGGTGATATTTTCCACATACATGACAATGCTTTCAACGGAACCCAGAGAACCCAGGTAATCAATCATATCGGCAAAGTCAATGTCCATCATGGTGCCGAGACTGACAAAATGGCTGAATCCCACATTTTCACGCATGGCCATGTCAAGGACAGAGGTGCAAACGGCACCACTCTGGGAAAGAAAGGCAATTTTTCCCGGCAGGGGAGACTGATGGGCGAAACTGGCATTAAATTTCTTGGCCGTATTCACAATACCAAGGCAGTTAGGTCCGATTATGCGCAGGTTTGTTTTTCGGGCAATTTCCATTATCCGGGCTTCAACTCTGCGTCCGGAAACCCCGGTTTCCTTACCGCCGGCAGAGATCACCACCGCACCGGCAAGGCCTTGATTACCACAGTCCTGCACAATCTTTGGCACCGTGCTGATGGGGGTGGCTATGATGGCCATATCCACAGGGGTTTCAAGGGCCGACAGATGGGACAGGCAATCTAAACCCATCACCTTGTTATATTTAGGATTTATCGGATAGATCTTACCGGGAAACCCGCCACTTAACAGATTATTCATAATGGCAGCCCCGATGTGTCCTGGACGCTCACCGGCACCTATAACGGCAACGGATTTCGGATTAAACAGCCTGTGCATGTTTATGGTGCCCATTATTTTATCTCCTCCTGACTATCTCATCGATGGTAAGTTGCCGGCCTTTTCCAGGGGTTTAAGAAACAATCCACACGGTCATTCTACGAGCGGCATGAACCACCTTCCAGGGAACCCTGCCAATGGTAAACTCCTTCACATTGGATTTTCCCCGTCGACCCAGAACAATGGTCCCGCAATCTTCTTCTTCTGCAGCCTTTACAATGCCACCGGACCGACTCCGGGTGTTGGTGATGATCTTCCGCTGAATTTTTTCACTGGGAATACCCACAGCTTTAAGTTTTTCTGCAGCGTCATCAATGGCGACCTGCATGCTGTTAAAAAACAATTTGACCGGACTTTCGGTTTCCAGGGCTTCCCCCTCCATGTCAATGAGGTTAAAATCACGTAACACTCCACAAATGACAATGCGACAGGACGAATTCGCCACCACATGGCTGGTAAAATCCACGGCCCGTTTGGAACCCTCAGATCCATCCACGCTGAGAAGAATTGAAGAATTGCTTTTATGAAGACCCGCCAGCAGCACCGGCACCGACGAAAGCCTTTCCAGAAGTTTTGTGGTGGTACTGCCCATGACCATCTGAAGTTGTGCGCCATATCCCCGGCGTCTGGCAAGTACGGCAAAATATCCCTTTGCTGCCTCGGTAATGATATCCCTTGCCACACCCATGTCTCGATTCTGTATACATATGGACACATCGTCCACAGGGTAGCCTGCCCCCACAAGCATGCTTTTGGCACGTTCCATATAATTTTTCATCTCTTTCCTGCGCTGCAGTTCCCATCCCTTTGCCTGGGCCATGGCATTTTTGCTGAAGGCCTCATTACCAATATCCCAGTAACTCTCCGGCACTGAACTGAACACATTAAAGAGCACAATTTTTTTCCCGATGAACGGCTTAAAATCGCACAGGTACTCTATGGTCTTAAAGGACCTTTCAGAACCGTCCAGAACAACCAGCATCTTATTTTGAAATTCCGTCATTTATATGCCCTCCATTGGGGGGTGTGAATTGTTGTGATCGAATCCATTGTTCAAATGAATCTGACAAGCCTGCTTTTAACTGTTTGATCAGCAAGTTGCATGCCTTTGGATTAAAAAACTCATAACCACCTGTATTTGAATAAGTATCCAAGATATAAACAGGTTGGATCTCTTTCCTTTGCCCATCAGAACATGGCGGCTTTTTACAGGTTGTAAAAAAAACTGACACCATTTCCCCCAAAGCATCCCCAATGTAAAATCCCTGAAACGGCTTCTTCTATGGGCCTTCCGGAAACACACGCCTTTTCTCAAACCCTCCGGAGGCCAGTTTCTGGTACGACGCCACGGTGATGATATCCCACCGGGCAACTTCTGAAAATGAAACCCAGTAAAGGAATCCCTGCGGCATAAAAATTGCTATACAAGTGTTGAAGAAAAATTCAAATCAGGCAGATAAATTGTAAATATTCGGCTTGATAAAGTAAATTTTTGGACAGTGCCCCATATTCGCCTGTTTGGCTGCATGGCATACAAATACTGTGAGAACTAGACCAAAACAGGTAAAGATGGGGGGCAGACCGAATATTCACCATCAATTCACACAATGTCCCATAGACATAACAACAGGGATAGATCACAGCAGCCATGGGCCTGTGGGCAAAAAAAGGCAACGGATGCCATGGTCAACCCCGGAAAGGAGATGCCCCATGTTGATAAAGAAATGGATGAGCTCACCTGTAAATACCGTCGACGCGGATGCTTCTGTCCTGGATGCCGCCGACCTGTTCAAAAAAAAAGTGATTTCCATGCTGCCGGTGCTTGAAAAGGGGAAAATAGTAGGGATTATCACCGATGGAGATATCAAAAAAGCCACCCCGTCCCAGGCCACCTCCCTTGCCGTCTATGAGCTGGGTTCATTGTTGAGCAAAGTAAAAATCCAGTCGATCATGTCCCACCCCGTATTGTGCACCACCGAAGATCGTACTGTGGAGGAAGTGGCAGGCACCATGCTCATGGAAAATATTTCCGGCATGCCCGTCAAGAACAGCCGGGGCCACCTGACAGGCATCATCACCAAAAGCGATATTTTCAGATGCCTGGTATCCTTCACCGGCGGGGCGCGCAAAGGACAGATTTTTGCCTTTAAAATCACTGACAGCCCCGGCATGATCAAAACCATCACCGATATCATCCGCATGGGAGGTGGCCGTCTGCTCAGCATTCTGACATCCTACGATGATGTTGAAGAAGGCTTCAGAAAGGTGTTCGTACATGCCTTTGATATACCTGAAGAAAATTTTGACAGCGTGGCAGCCCAGCTTTACGACGCGGGAGACCTTTTTTTTCTGGCCGATCAGACCCGCAATATCAGAAGGCTTTTTTAACCAAAAGAAAGGAAACATACACATGAAAGAAATCAACAAAATACTGGTTTGTATCGACCTGTCCGACTACTCCATCCCCACACTGACGTATGCCCTTGCCATTGCCGGTAACAGCAATGCAGAAATTCATATTCTCAATATTTTAAACCAGCGGGATATCAATGCCGTTAAAATGGTCACCAGCTATTATCCCGACAAGCTGGACCTCCAGGAATATGTCAAAGAAAATACAGAAGAACGGCGTAAATCTCTGAAAAAAATGATCAAGGAAAATTTCTTTGATCAAAAATCTGCAATGACTATCCACATCGGTATGGGTGTTCCCTTTGAAGAAATACTTAAACACGCCACGGAAAATGAAATTGACCTCATCGTCATGGGCAACAAGGGAAAGGGCAACATCGCAAAAACCCTGTTTGGATCCCAGGCGGAAAAAGTCTTTCGTCATTCTCCCATACCGGTGGTCAGTGTCAGGCAGAATCCTCACAAACGAACTCAAGATTAACTATTTGATTCAGGGATCCCCATGGGCCGACCGTGACAACGGCCGGCTCAATGGGGTTGGGTTCATTACCATTTTCCCGATTAAACGCTTATTTAAAGGACTCAAGAGCCTGCACCGGTATCAACGCAAACAAGTCCCCCGGGAATATCTTTTCCCGGGGGACTTGTTTTTTTTACTTAATCCGCTATCCTCTTTCTGTCCTGCACCTGCTATACGTTAATAATTCGTTCCATTTCAAAGAAAAGCTCCTGTTCCCGGATCACCCCCACGGTTTTACCGGTCATGGTGACAATGAGACGGCGCTGATTTGCCTCAAGCATGAGGTAGGCCGCCTCCATGAGGTTTGCCTTGCCATCAATGGAAGGAGGCGAAGGCGACATGACATCGCTTAAGGGGGTATCTTTCATCGTCTGTATTCCCATGGAGAACATGCCCTTCCAGAACATGGGGGAATATTCAATGCTGTCCGCCAGAGAGGGCTTGGGGGCAGAAAGATAGCCGGGCATCACCATTTCCATAAGATTACGGATGGTGAGGGTTCCCTGGACCTGGTTTCCTTTATTCACCACCAGGATGGAACGATGGCCCGTTTCCATGAGTCGACTGGTGGCCATACGGGTGATAAAGGATCTTTTCAACAGATTAATGGCATCCTTGATGCTTTTGCCTTCCTCAATGGTGGAGTATTCTGCAATGGGAATCATGATATCCAGCACACTGCGTTCCCGGGGCAAAAAGGATTTATCCTTAACCTGGCAGGCTTCTTTTATTTTTTCAGCCAGAAGATTGATATCACAGGGTTTGCTCAAATAATCAAAGGCTCCCTGGCCCAGAGCTTCCTTTGCCGAGGGCATGGCACCATGGCCGGTGAGCATGATCACCGGAAGATCCGGCTTTATTTCCTTTATTTTGTCCAGGGTTTCATGGCCATCCATACCGGGCATCTTGATGTCCAGAATAACCACATCCGGGTTCTGATCTATTTTTTCCAGAGCATCTTCACCACTTTCCGCCACGATGGTTTCAAACCCTTTTTTATTGAGGATTTTTTTTGTGGTATCCCTAAAGCGTTTTTCATCATCCACCATCAACACTTTTATCTGACTCATTATTATTATCTCCTTGGTGTTCTATAAACGGCCAAAAGCCATAAGGGCTGAAGATATCAGACAAACCTGCAGCACCAGAGACAGACACACGATCCAGAAAGATTTTTTGCCTGTCAACGCACAGCTGTTTTTAAATCCGGTATATACCAGCCACCATCTCCAGGGTTCTGTGAACCACAGCATAAAGGGAAGCCATGAAAGAAAAAGCGTAATCCCTGCAGAAAAGGCATAAATACTGAGTACGCCCGCAAAAGGTGCTCTCTTTCCCACCATCAGCACCATGGTGATATAACCTATGACGGCGGACAGCATAATCATTCCCAGGGCATTGGTAAAAAACACAATACTCATTATCCACATCGGTTGCCCATAGGCCCCTGTCAAAAGACTTGCCACAGCATAAAAGACACTGCTTAGAACCATGAATCCCACTGTGATTTTAGCTGTTGTTTTTCCGGGCAGTTCCATGAAAAATTGTCCAGGTTCAATCAACAGCTGAACAATGGCATAAGCATAGAACTGACAATTTTTTAAACTGGATTCAAACATCGTCCTGCACCTTTTCCCATTATTCCCGCCTGAACAGAAATGGAACTCTTGTGCCTGTCAGAGCATGGTCATTATATTATTTTTGAAAAAATACCCGCCAGAAGCATGATCAACGTCATGTAAAAAAAGAATTTACGTTCCGCCGCTTTGGAAAAGCGTATTTCTCCGCTTTTAAATATCGTCTTCCATGAATCATCATTGCTTTTTTTATGTTGTACTTCCATGACTTCATCCTGTGTTAAGCAGATTAAAAACCAGGCATTCCACCAAACCCTCTAAGGGTCCAGTAAATACCGGTGAGAAGCAGTAACACCACATTGGCAAAGAAAAACAGAGGAATGCCGGCACGAATATAATCTTTGGGCTCAAGGTATCCACTGGCATACACGATGGCATTGGGCGGCGTACCGATGATCAGGCAATAGGCAAAGGAGGAAGAAATAGCAGTACCCATGGCCATGAAGGGCAGATAGGTAGTACCGGGATGCACCATGCCTGCCATGTTCAGGGTAATGGGTCCCACTGATGCCGCAGCAGGGCCATCCGCCATGAGGTTGGTCAATATGGCGGTAAGACCGTTACTGATGGCCATGAGCGGAAGACCTGATTCCATACCGAACTGTGATAGAAAATCGATAACAGAACGTGCAAGCCAGTATGCTGCACCGGTCTGATCCAGCACTCGACCAAAAATGATAGCACCGGCATAGAGCCACACAACCCCCCAATCCACTTTTTCCTGGTAATCTCGCCAGTTCACAACACCGGTAAGGATATAACCGACGGCACCGGCCACAGCAATTACACCAATGCCCAGACGTACAGGATAAATACCCATGGTATAAAAAGATTTCTCCGTAAACCAGCCAAACACCATAATGATAAAAATAATCAGGGCCCAGATCTGATTTCTGTTCCATCCACCCATCTTACCGATTTCCGTCTGCAGTTGCTCCATGGCCGGGGCCAGGGAGGTAATCTGGGGTTTAAACCTGAAATTAACAACAAACCAGCTCACCGGGATCATGAGGATAAGAAAAGGAAAGCAATAGGTAACCCACTGGAAATAACCGATATCAACTCCAAACATGTCCGTTAGATAGGTCATCATGATAACGTTTCTGGCACCGCCTGACGGGGCACCGGGACCACCGATATTACAGGCCATGGCGACACTGATCATCAACAGTTTGGCAAGCTCTTTATCCTCGGGAATTTCCCGGGTGAGGCTGTTCTGGTATAAAAGCATGCCAATGGGAAGAAACATGGCCGCCAGGGCATGGTCGGAAATAAAGGCGGCAAGGGGCGTGATGATAAGAAAAAATATCAGGGTGATCCATTTAATATTGGGCACCGCCAGCTTCTTAAACATCATCAGACACACCCGTTTATCCACCCCGGTCTTGACAAAGGCCGCGGCAAACATAAGACTTCCCATGATGAACCAGCAGGCGTCACTCCAGTACAGCATGGCCACTTCCTGGCGGGAAATAACACCGGTGAACACAAGGATCAGACCAATGCAAAAGGCCACCGCCGGCAAGGGAATACATTCCGTTAAAAAGCAGAACACCACAAAAAGGCCCATGGCAATGGCCACCTTGATCTGCCAGGCACCTTTGTCGGCAGCAGTTTTATCACTGCCGGTCTGATCTTCGTATTTCAACCCATCCTTTCGCAGCACCAGTGCACTTCTCATGATGGTTTGAAAGTCCTCATCTGTTACCTTGTCTTTGATGTAGGCATAAGCCTTATCAAAATTGGTCTTATTTACCTCTATTTTATATTTTTCACACCATTTGAGATTTCGTTTCATAAAACGCGCTTTTTTCAGCGCCCCAATACGCATGTTCTGCTCCATAATTTTTGCCGTGAGCAGCTGCCATTGTTCCACCGAAGTACTTTCCTGCTGAAACAAGGCCATGGTGATGTGATTAATAACGGCCTTAGGTCCCACATGGTACTCCATGCCCACATCCTTCATACCATAGGGTGTGGGTATCGCCAGAACCGCAAAAAAAAGGACGACAGGGATGATAAACAGTTTCCAATTGATATACTTGTCATATCCAGTAACCGGCTTTGCTTTTTTCATCTATCAACCTCCAAAAGAATGGTTCTATTCTTCATCATCGTCCTTGAGGATTTCCCGGGGCGATCGCATAAATTTTTTGGTCTGGGCCACTCGAATTTTCTCCTCCAGGCGTTGACGTTTTTCATAGGCTTCTTCTGCTTTTTCTATGATGTCATCTATGTCAGCGGGTTTCATGAGATAATCCGTGGCTCCAGATTTCAGCCCGTCAATGGCGGAATCAACTGTGGCATGACCGGTGAGCATCACCACCTCCACCAGAGGATAAAGCTGCTTGATAATCTTCAAGGTCTCATTGCCATCCATGCCGGGCATCTTGACATCCAGAATTACCACATGAATGGTTTGCTTTTTAAGGATCTCCAGGGCCTCCTGTCCACTTTTTGCCACGGACACGGCATACCCTCTTTTTTCCATCAATCGACTGGTTGTTTTCAGATATCGTTCTTCATCATCCACCAGTAACAGTTTCATCTTTTCCAAAATAGTACCCTCCTGTTTCATCATGTTTTTGGGGTTGGTCATAACGTGGACCACTCACCACAATTACCCAAGTCGGAACCCACCCAAAAATGGCCGATGTTATAACCAATCCCTGTTTTTTATCTTTTATTATTATGTGACGGCAGGGTAATCATAAAGGTGGTTCCCTTGCCTTTTCCACTTTCCACCGCCATGCTTCCCCCCCAGTTTTTGATAATGCCATAACACACGGACAGCCCGAGCCCTGTACCTTTCCCCACGGGTTTTGTGGTAAAAAAAGGGGAGAAAATTTTTCCAAGATTCTCCGAACTGATACCCATGCCGTTATCGGAAATCCTGATTTCCGTATTTCCTTGTTCCGTTCTCTCTGATATAATTTCCAGCTTTCCACCTGAAGCACCGTGTCGTTCCACAATGGCGTCCATGGCATTGTTCACAAGATTTAAAATCACCTGCTGAAACTGGGAGGCATCCCCCTTGAACAGAGGCGTATCAGAGGAAATAACCTGATCCATCACAATGCCGTCCACATGGGCCTTTTTTTCCACCATGTGCAAAATTTCAGGAATAATCTCACAGGGGTTCAACACCTCAAGCTTCGACTCGTTTTTCCGTCCGAACTTTAAAATGGCATGGGTGATTTCAGAACATCGGTTCACCTGAAGTTTTATCTGATCCATGGATTCTTTTATTTCCGCCACCTCATCTTTTGCCGTGGGGATTAACAGTTCTGACACCTCATCAAGAATGGTTTCAATAAGCAGATGCTCACCCTTAATAATCTGCAGGGGATTATTTATCTCATGGGCAAATCCGGCAGCCATTTCACCAATTTCCGCCAGCTGTACCGCCCGTATCAACTGATTTCCAAGGCTTTCTTTTTCCATTCCCAGGGTATCAATGCGTCTAAGGATATGCTCAGTCATGTATATCGCGCTTACGATGATAACAGATCCACCAAGCACCATTATCAGCAAGGTGATGTACATAGCCGAATAAAGGGATTTATAGGCATCCCTTTTTTCCTGGCGCACCACCAGAAACCATTCCATGTTTTTAAGCCAGGTGGTGGCATAGAGATACTGATCACCAGCAGGATTTGCTTTAATAAAGGTTTGAATGCCGTTATGACTGGATGGAGGGAAGGAAGGAGATGCTGGGAAATCAGAATACTCCGGATCTTTTTCCATGATTCCGATTCCCCCGGAACGTCTCTCTGTCTGTGAAATGCCAGATGAATTTAAGATATACGACTCACCGGTTTTACCAATGCGTACCCGGGAGACCATCCGGTCAAAAGCCAGTGTGTCAATGGTGGCCCGGAGCACCCAGGCACCGGCACCAACACCTTTTTTTACGGCAATGACGAAATGGGGCACATTGCGATATCCAGAAAAAATATCGCTGATGTAAAACCCGGTTTCCATAACCTTTTTAAACCACACCTCATTTTTATATTCTTTTCCCTCCAGCAACTGAAATTTACCAGCATATTTTCTATGGATGCCCTGGCTGTCAAACAGGCCCAGATCAACAAAGGCACCGGAGCGTTTCTTGAGATTTTCGAAAATCCGGTTAATGGAGGTGACCTCCATAATTTCATCAAAGGTATAGGTGTTGGTTATCAGCTCAAGATCGGATTGTCGCTCCATCAAAAAGCCATCAATCATATCACAGTGATCTTCCACAATACGCTTGAGACTGCTGATGCTGTTTTGTTCCAGGGTGGTGGAAAAATAATAAAAACTGACCCCCACAGCCAGGAGAAAAGGAATAAAAGGAATGACGATCATATTGGTTAGAATCGATCGTTTAAGCGGGTGGTTGTGCTCTTTATGTGATTCGTTTTTTTTATCCATTACCATTTACCCCCATGTCCCTGAAAAAAAGATCTGATATGCTTACCGGACAAGAATAGCAACTATGGTGCCGTTGGATAAAAAACCAACATAAAAAACATAAAACCTTGGAATAACAAAGAAATAAAATAGAAGGCGATTAAAATAGAAAAGACCTGCCGGATGAATCAAGTGTCAGATTTTTTTTCAAGGTGTAAATGAAGGGGGAGATAAAGATGGCAATAATGCCAGATCAGTGCTGTGCCCATGGAACAGAATGCTCAAGGCGTAATTCGATGTCACTCTCCAAAGAGGTATCGCTAGACTGCAAACCGGGCATGAGGTTACCAGACTCCATGTACAGGGTTCCTCTATCTAAAGCCAGCAAGCCATCTGTACAGAATGTCAGATCGTTGAGTTGTCCCCCCATGTCCTGTAAAAGTATAGGTATCAATGTAAGGATAACCATGGCAAAATCGTTTGATAGCACATTCATGTTTTTTTTGTCAGCCTGATGTTTACTTTGGGTTAAAAAGCATATACTTATAATGCTGGTCTTTTATTGGGCTAATTTCAGGCAGGCATTTTCGTGCAGAATGGTTCCATGTGCGGAAAAGTTAACTGCATAAGACAGATGAAAAGGCAAGCAGGCGGGTTATCCTTTGACAGCAAATTGCCTTAGAATTAGGAGTAGTATATGGAAAAAAGTGAAAATAAATTTCAGTTTCGCCAAATTATGACTATTTCCGGAGGACATTTCTGCCATGATATTTTCGGCAGTTTCCTTGCCGTGTGCCTTCCCCTTTTGATAAGCAAATTTTCCCTGACCATGGCCCTTGCCGGGTTGTTTACAGTTGTTTTCCGTGCACCTTCTCTGTTGAGTCCAGTATTAGGGCTTCTTTCCGACCGCATCAATCTTTTTCGTTTGGCCATCTGGGCCCCGGCAGCAACGGCAGCAGGTATGGGGTTGCTGGGGGTTGCTCCATCCTATGGGGTTGTTTGTACATTACTCTTTTTTGCCGGAATCAGTTCGGCTATATTCCATGTTGCGGGGCCGGTCATGATCGCCAGGGCCGCCGGTGTTCATCAGGGGCGGGCCATGAGTTTCTGGATGACCGGCGGTGAAATTGCGCGGACTCTGGGACCCATACTGGGAGTATGGGTGATTTCCCAGTGGGGGTTTGAAAATACCTATCCCATGGTGGGAGTTGGGGTGATGGCATCTTTATTTTTGTATCTTCAATTGAGGGGAGCCAAGGTGGTTTCCGTTGACAATGGCACACAGAGTAATTTTCTGGAAGTGCTGACCAGCATGCGCCAGGTACTGCTGCCGCTGTTGGGAATTATGACTGCCTGCAGCTTTATGATGTCCACACTCATGGCCTTTTTACCCACTTTCATGGTCCAGTCCGGTAAAAGCCTCTGGCTGGGCGGGGCATCTTTGGCGGTTCTGGAGGCATTCGGTACCATGGGTACTTTTCTGGGCGGTACATTAAGTGATCGCATTGGAAGACGTCGTCTGCTGCTATGCATTCTTCCTCTGTCTGCCATGGTGATGGCTGCCTTTATTTACGCTCCGGACTGGCTGGCTGTACCGTTGCTGGCGTTGTTGGGGATCACTTTGTTTGCCAGTGCCCCCATTGAACTTGCAATTGTCCAGGATCACAGTGCTGCCCACCGGGGGACCGCCAACGGAGTATTCATGGGAGTAAGTTTCATGCTCATGGCGGGGGTGACATTTTTGGTAGGGTGGCTGTCGGACCATATCGGAATGGACCGGGCCTTTCTTATCAGCAGTTTCATCGGACTTTTGGGTACACCCTTTGTCTTTTTTCTGCCCAGGCGAAATCGGGAGGTAAAATCGTGATCACATTAACAGACTCATAAATAGCCTCTAAGCTTGCCTGGCATTACTCTGATCACCGCCTTGTCATCTACCTGGCTCCGGTGGGCAATATGTAATGGTGCTGGTGCTGGCAATCATTTATATGATCGGGATATTTCATCCAGGGCCGTCACTGCAAGATCTATTTCAGCAGGGGTATTGAAAAAACCGGGACTGAATCGGACGGCACCCTCCTTGTGGGTACCCAATGTCTCATGGACCAGGGGGGCACAATGGAGTCCCACCCGTACGACAATGTCAAAATCACCATCAAGGATGGTCCCCAGATCGATGGGAGCTAAGGGTGCAAGGTTGAGGGTGACAATGGCCAGATGATGGGCTGGGTTCAGATCTTTTGCACCGTAGATCTGGATTCCTCTGACATGGGACAGACCCTCATATAAGCGTTTAATGAGCACCATCTCCTGTGCATGAATGGCGGGAATGCCCTTTTCAAAAAGATAATCAAGTGCCAGGGATAAACCGATGATTCCCATGAAATTATGGGTGCCGGCTTCCAGACGATGGGGAAATTCCCGGGTGTGAACCAGATTGGCGGAGTCAATGCCGGTGCCGCCGAAGCGGGTGGCGTTGATTTCAATGTCGGGGTGGAGCAGTAATCCCCCGATCCCCGGCGGGCCGTAAAGGGATTTATGGCCGGTGAACACCAGAGCTTTTGCGTTCATTTCTTTCATGTTAACGGGAATCTGTCCTGCGGACTGGGAGGCATCCACCACAAGATCAATGCCGTGTTCCCCGCAAATGGCTCCCACCTGATTTACAGGTTGAATGGTACCAAGCACATTGGAGGCGTGGGTCATAACCACCAGTCTTGTTTTTGGCTGTATGGCCTTTTTGATATCCTGGGGATCAATGAAACCCTCACCGTCAAAGGGGATCAGGCTACAGGATATGGTGCCATTTTCCTGCAGATGATGTAGGGGGCGAAGCACCGAGTTATGCTCCAGCCGGGTGGTGATGACGTGATCCCCGGGTTTTAAAACTCCAAGCAGAGCCGTATTCAGTCCGTCCGTAGCATTGGCTGTGAAAATCACCCGATTGGCATCGGGGGGCACCAAAGAAACGGGCCAGTTTTTCCCGGGTCCTGTTTATAAAATTCGATGCTTCCATGGCAGCATCATAGCTGCCCCTGCCAGGGGAAACTCCTATGCGGGAAAAGAGTTCCACCATCTGGTCCAGTACCTGCCTTGGTTTTGGCCACGAGGTGGCGGCATTATCCAGATATATCAAATAATCCTCCATGCTTGTCGTTTTTGGGTCCGAATGGGCCGGACCGGGTGTTGGTTGGGGGGGGGGTGATGTCGGCATTTTCTTGTAAAAACCACTACATCAGCATACCCTGTATCTTCAACATCCTTCCAGATAACGCTGGCAATTTTCAAGTGAAAATAAGTGGGGAAAAATTTTACAGGCAGGCCTTGGGATTGGGCAGGCCTGCCAGACGTCGTGCACCCATGCGAATACCCCGGGGAAACAATTTTTCAAGCGCCATGAGACTCATCCCCGTTCCCACCTTTAAGTCTTTGTTCATGGGGGCCCTGCCGTGGTAAAAATAAAAATCCCGCATGAACCGGAGCACCTGCCACTGGCTATCATCAAGGCTTTCAAGGCCCATTTCCCGGGCAAGCGCAAGGGCGATGGTCTCATTCCAATCATGGGGATCCCACAAAAAATCCTCCCAGTCAAAATAAAGATCGTGACCGGCAATGGTACGTAGCTGCCGGTCACGACCCTGCTGGGTGGAATATTCCAGACCGTTTTCAGTCATCTATTCCCTATCTGCCGCTTTTAATGCAGCCAAAACTTTATCCGGTGTGGCAGGCAAATCACTAATCAATACGCCACAGGCATCTTTAATGGCATTGATCACCGCCGGGGCCGTTGAAACCATGGCCATCTCTCCCACCCCAGTGGCACCCAGTGTCCCCCGGGTTCTGGGGGTTTCCTGAATCACCGTTTCCATTTCAAAGGCAGTTTTCATGGTGGGGAACTTAAAGGTTCGCCAGTCCATAGTCTCTCCGGCAATAAACTCTTCCCGCAGGGCATACCCCACCCCCATGTCCATACCACCTTCCAGTTGTCCTGTCAGGTTATTGGGGTTAATTACCACACCTGCATCAACAGCTGTGGTCATCTTCACCACCCGGACTTCACCGGTTTCGGTATTGACCTCCACCTCAGCCAGCTGAACGGCGTGAACATCGGATTCTGAAGATGGACCCTGGCCGGTCTCCGGATCGAGGGGGGCGGTTTCAATGGTAGAGCGGTGACCCACATAGCGCGTGGGAACATCGGCGGCTTTAAATGCCTCAAATGTTTTAGCTCCCACCTCATCCATGGCTTTTTTCAACTGCTCCAGAGCAAGCACCGTGGCCCCTCCGATCATCAGGGTTACCCGGCTTCCCGATGCCGGACCTGCCGCAGCGGTTTTTGCCGTGGTGCGGGTCACAGCCCGAACCTTGTCAAGGGGCAGTTCCAGTACCTGGGCTGCCAACTGGGTGAGCATGGAATCATTTCCCTCTCCGGGATCTGCTGCTGCAGCATATACGGTGACCCCGTCGTCGGGTTCCAGTTCCACTGCGGAAATGGATTTATCTCCGGGAAAACCAATGCCGAAGGCAGCGGCACCCAGGCCCACGCCCCGCTTGATGTGTCCCTTGCTGTCATGGGCTGCAGCATCTGCCATGGCCCTGTCATAATTGGGTTTAATGGCATCGCACAGTTCGGGAAAGGGCCATTGAATGACCTGATGCCCTGTGGCTTTGGTCAATCCCGGCGCCAGGCTGTTTAACTTTCTGAATGCCAGAGGGTCCATACCAAATTTGTGCGCCAGAAGATCCATGGTGCATTCCAGAGCATAATGGGCCTGTGGAGGACCCGCTCCCCTTGCGGCACTTCCCCAGGGATTATTGCTGTAAATCAACTTGGAAGAAACGTTGATATTGGGAATATAATAAGAACTTGAAAGCATATGGAGTGCACGGTTGATAATGACATTACCAATGGAAATTATAGGCCCCGTTGTCAACGGTTATATCCATTTCCAAAGCGGTTAGCTTACCTTTATCATCGGCTCCCATCTTGATTTTCATATCAAATGGTATGGCGTTTGGAAGTGATAAGCATGGATTCTGCAATGCTTGGCCGGTAACGCACAGGACAGTTGAATTTCAAAGCTGCAGCAGCGGCAATGCCTTCGGTGAATATCTCAAGTTTTATACCGAACTGTCCCCCTGAAAAGGGTTCTTCATAGCGAATGTTCTCAAACCCAGGGCTTCTTGAAGCATTGACATGTGAAGATGGATATTAATACCCCGGCCCATGACCACCAGGGTGGCATCTTCACCCTCACCTTCCATATAGGCCACGCTGTTTTCCGGCTCCATGGGAGCCTGGTGGTTAATTTGGGTGGAAAAATGTTCTTCCACAACAAAGGCTGCATCGGCAAACCCTTTGACGGCATCTCCCTTGATCATGGGCTGACTAAAGCAAAGATTGGGTCTATCAGGATGAATCTGCATGGCATCCGGTGCCAATGCTGCATCCGTAGTTCTCATCTCCGGCAGGAGTGCATAGTCCACCTTTACAGCATCCACGGCAGCCAGGGCCTGTTCCCTGGTCTGGGCTACCACCACGGCAACGGCATCGCCCAGGGTTCGCACCCTGTCTTCACAGATCACCGGTCGATCGCCCACAATGTATTTTAATCTATTAGTACCTTAATGTCAGCGGCAGTCAAGCTTCCAACAAATCCGGGCATTTTTTCAGCTTCGGTGAAATCAATATTTTTAATTTCCGCATGGAAATGGGGACTTCGTACCACTGCAATTTCAAGGGCGCCGGGCATGGTGATATCTGCCCCAAACTGTGCTGTGCCACAGGCCTTTAAAAGGGCTGAAGGTCTGACATGGGAAACTCCCATTTTGGCATCGGTGGGTTTGGGTCGAATCTCGTCGGGGTTAATTCTTTTCTCAGGAATCTGGCTGCCAGTTGAACGGCTTCAATGATCTTTGCATAACCTGTGCAGCGACAGATATTGCGACGAAGGGCATGCTTGATCTCCTCAACACTGGGATCAAGGTTGACATCCAGAAGTGCCTTGGTGGCCATGATCATACCCGGCGTACAGAATCCACACTGAATGGCCCCGGCAAGGGCAAAGGCCTCCTGAATCAGGTGGGGGTTTTCCGGTGTCCCCAGACCTTCAACAGAGATCACCTTGGCTCCTTCAAGCTTCTGAACCTTTGTAAGGCAGGATAATACCGCTTTTTTGTTAACAATAACCGTGCAGGCCCCACATTGACCCTTTCGATCACAAGACTGTTTGGCTCCTGTCAGGTGCAGATGCTCCCGCAACAGATCCAACAGAACCATATTTTCGTCGGCAACCACCTGCTTCGCCTGTCCATTAATGGTTAAATTAATTTTTTTCAATTGTCTCCCCATAATGTTATAATATGCTTAAAACAAGTCGGCAAAATAAAGTACCATTATCATAATGATATAATGCAGTTACTATATTCATGATCTGTAATTGTCAATGAAATTCACAAACACCTAGAATGATGTTATAAACAAAACCGATAATGACTATAAATAACCACGCAATGGATAAATAAACCCATGGCTTACTCACAGCAACCAAAACTCCGGGAAACGGGCATCCAATTATGGCAGCTGACCGGCCTATACGGCCAATCCCAGTTCTGATTATTGAAGTATTTGAATCAAATTTTTCCGAAAATGCTCAAAGCTTATTTCATGTATGGTAATCGATCAGGAAATGCACCATCTCACCTTGGATCAAATGCGAATTTTTTGCTGAATTTGAGTATTAGCTGGAAAATGCCAGAAATCATATCGAATAATCGCTATCAGAAAACAATCAATGTCTCAAAAGACGAGAAACAGCTTTTTGATTTCAGCTTGCATTACCATCCCACAATTTTATCGAACATATGATCAGTGAAGTTATCAAGCTGTAAATAACGGCAGC
>CAXXVR010000008.1:0-350776 GCA_963675955.2 uncultured Desulfobacterium sp.
AAACCGATGGCAGTCGTGAATATTTTACGACAAAGCCCTCAGAAGTATCAACTCACCATCATATGAGTAAAAACATCATAAGGCTTGCCTGCTTTTTAGCCGTCATTTGTGGTGTAACATTAAGAAATATAGCGTTGATCTACAGCTCTCTTTTTCAAATCCCAGTGAGCAAGTCATGCATAAAAAGATGGATAGATGAAATAGGTGCCGGACTTTCAGAGGATGATATTCTAAAAAAGTTAATAGATCAGAAAACGCCTCATGAATGCAATATTGATGGCTATTACCCCAAGGGAACAGACAAGTGTGTCATGGTTATAAAAGATGAATATGACAGAATTCTGATAACTCATGAAGCAGATCGTGAAAATGCAAAGGAAGCGAATGCCTTTTTAAATAAATTGAAAGATTTAGGATTGAATATCACTTATGTATTTTCAGACTATTCAAAAAGCTATATATCAGCAATAAAAGAGGTTTTTCCAAAAGCAAAATTTCAGGCCGACCATTTTCATACGGCAAAAAATATATGGAAACATCTTAAAAAGGGCTGCTTGAGTATAGACGAGAAGTTAAATCAACCGGTGAAAAAGAAAAAGATAAGGACCTTCTTGAACTTGCCACTCAATTATGGAAAATTCGGTGGACATTGTTGAAAAAGCCATCCAATTTAAGCAATGAAGAAAGATACGAGATAGAGTCAATTGAGACAAAAGACAAGGGGTTCATAAAAAGCTTCCGTTCAATTATTCGGCAAATTGCAAATATATTTGATTATTCCAATACAGAGATTCAGGCCAAAACAAAATTTAAAGATTTGAAAATTCTTGTGGAAAAATCTCAGAATAGCCATTTGGGAAAAATATGTACCCTTTCTTGAGGAACATTGGGACGAAGCAATGCAGTATTTGAGAGCAAGGGACTGTCAAAGTACAAACGCGCATCAAACTCAGAATCAGGCATGAGAATCTTGAGACGTCTGGAAAAAAATCATGACGGAATCAGGTCCGACGTGACCCGGAAAAATTACATAAAAATATATCAAACAATAAAATATTTATCTGAAGACGTTACCGTTTCTTAAACCCTAATCCCGATAATTGACACGAAAAAGTTGTGCAAAAAGTGGGAGCACACCCATATTTTTTCCTCAGTCATTCCGCTTCTGGACCGGAAAAATGAGAATATGCCTTCCTATAAGAATGCCGCCTTCCTAAAAAATGGCATGCTATTTGCTTTTGTAAAAATTATTGTTTGTAAAAACAGAAACATTAAACAGGAGGGCAATAACATGAAAAAAAATAGCAAAATACTGGTTTGCATTGATCTGTCAGATTATTCTGAAAACACCCTGGAAAGTGCCGTCACCATTGCCGGAAACACCGGTGCACAAATACATATTATCAATGTCATAAACCGCCGGGATGTTAGTTTTGCCACCGTGGTGCCACCCTATTATTCCGGTACCATTGATGTGCAGGGATATGTAAAGGACACCACAGAAAAACGTAAAACCGCCATTAATAAACTCATTGATAATAATTTTTCTGATTTTACCCCCCCCATAACCATTCATGTTGTTCTGGGCACCCCCTTTGAAGAGATCATTCACACGGCGGTGAACGAGAATGCAGACCTTATTGTCATGGGCATAAAGGCCGAAGTAACCTGGCAAGAACCCTGTTTGGTTCCCAGGCGGAAAAGGTTTTCCGGCATTCCCCCATACCTGTTTTCAGTATCAGAAATGATGAACATAAACGACAGGAAGATTGATGGAATTCATACTCCCATGGTGTATCTGAATCCAAAGAATTTTCCATTGTGTAAAAAAAGCTGACAGGCATTGTGCCGCCCCCAACGGCCATCCGATCCGGCCAGGGACCGTCGGCGGCCCATTTGCCCTGCCGGTCTAAAACGCAGGAACTGCGGGCAGGTTTGTCCTCAAACAGCCTGCGCTTCTTAACGCCCGGCAGGGCAAAGGGCTGATCGCCTTTGGGTCCGATCGGGCCGGATCGGATGGCCGTTGGGTGCTCTGCTGTCGCTACTTTGAGGGAATATTGTTCATATAACATGCATGGCAGTAACCACCTGCCCCAACATAAATTGAAAAAGTATGGTGATCAAATCCACTACCCAGCACCCAATACCCAATACCTGCTTTTTCAATAAAAATAAGAGAGGATTCTAAATGGCAAAAGTGATTTTCGGAGCCTGGGACAACACGGTCATTGATAATCGCAGAAAAAGGTGTTTGAGATTGAAGAATATCCTGAATTCAGCGATTTTGACGAATTCAATCCAGGAAATCCCATCAAAGCATTTTTTTGGCGGTCATGGTTTTTTTATTTTTGAAAAGAATGTTAACCTCCTGGACGCAGCCCTGCAATATATGGAGCGGGTGGCCGGGAATCCTGCGGCAAATGCACCCCTTGCCGGGTAGGTACCCAGATTATTAAATCCAAGCTGGAGATCTTGACCCAGGGGAATGGCACCCCGGAGATGTTGGACGAAATTGCATCCATTGCCGAACATGTCCACACCACCTCCCTTTGTGGACTGGGGCAAACAGCCACGGTGGCCCTTCTTGAAATGATAAAATATTTCAGAGAAACCCTTGAAGAAGAGATTGCCGGAGCCACCCCCGTGGCCCGACAGCATTGCACCACCTATGTGTCCGCCCCATGCATTGAAGCCTGCCCCTCCAAGGTGGATGTGCCCCGCTACATTGATTATATCAAAGACGGTAAATTTACCCATTCTTTGGGTGTAATTTTGCAGAAATATCCCATGGCCGCCACCTGTGGCCGGGTGTGTGTGCGGTTCTGCGAAATGGCCTGCCGCCGAACCCAGGTGGACGAAGCTGTGGGTATTAAGGTGCTCAAACGCTTTGTGGCCGACCATGAGCAGGATGTCACCCATGAGTGGTTCTCCTCTTACATGATTCCCGAAAAAAAAGACCCGGATTTAAAGGTGGCGGTGATTGGTACCGGACCTGCGGGCATTGCTGCTGCCTACCATCTGCTTCTAAGAGGTTACCCCGTTGACGTGTACGAGGCCAAAGCCGTGCCCGGCGGCATGGCAGCCACAGGTATCCCGGAATATCGCCTGCCCAACGCTGTACTTAATAAAGAGATCAGCATCATTGAAACCATGGGCGGTCAGATTTTCTACAACCGGCGCATGGGCCGGGATTTTACGGTAAAGGGGCTGTTTAACAACGGCTATAAGGCCATATTTCTGGCCATTGGTACCCACAAGGGCAAGATGATCCGGGCCGCCGGTGAAGATCCCCATCTAAAGGGATACGATTTCGGTGTGGATTTTTTGCTGCGCATCAATCACGATTTTATCGACAAGGGCATTCCCATGAAACTGGGGGAAAAAATGGTGGTGATAGGCGGTGGTAATGTGGCCATGGACTGTGTCCGTTCCGCCCTTCGCATGGGGGTAAAGGATGTGCATCTGGTGTATCGAAGAAGCCGAAATGAAATGCCAGCTGACCATGAAGAGGTGGAAGCCGCAGAAAAAGAGGGGGTGATCTTTCATTTTCTCACCCATCCCACAAGAATCATCTCCGAAGAGGGCACCATCAAATCCGTGGAACTGGTTAAAATGGAACTGGGAGATCCCGATGAAAGCGGGCGCAGAAGTGTCAGTCCCATTGACGGTTCGGAATATATTCTGGACACCGATCATGTAATTCCAGCCATCGGTCAACAGGTGGAGCTGGGCTTTATCACCCCGGATGAAGATGGAGTGGCCTTTAACAGCTGGGGCACTATCAAGGTGAAAAATGATTCGCTCATGACCACAAGAAAAGGGGTTTTTGCAGGTGGTGACTGTGTCACAGGGCCTGCCACACTGGTGCAGGCCATGGCCCAGGGAGAACAGGGTGCAAGATGCATTGACGATTATCTAACCTATGGCCGGGTGAGGTTTTTCCCCAAAGACAGAATGAGCCGACTGGTGGCGGATGTCCAGCCCATGATCGCATCCGGGGTGAATATTCCGGTGAAGCATGAATACCGGGTAAAAGTGCGTGAACTGGACCCCGATGTGAGAAAACAGATCTTTGAAGAGGTGGAAAAACCCATTTCCGTTGAAGAAGCCTACCATGAAGCCCAGCGGTGCATGCGCTGCTATCGGGTTTATTCTGTAATCACTGAGCAATAAGGAGTCATGCATATGATCGGTTCTATCAATGGTAAAAAGGTTGAATTCCAGGACAATGAAACCATCCTGAGCGTGGCCAAGCGCACGGGGCATTTTATTCCCACCCTCTGCGAAATGGCCGATATCAATCATACTCCGGGCACCTGTAGGGTATGCCTTGTGGACATGAAACGAAAAAATGATCCGGCCCATCACATCGTCACCTCATGCACCACACCCATGGAGGAAGGCATGGCGATTCTGACCCGGACCCCCAGGGTTCGGGAAATGCAGCGCCTGCAGGTGGAACTGCTTTTAGCAGATCATAACCAGGACTGTGCCAGCTGCATCCGGCACGGCAACTGTGAACTCCAGGATGTGGCCCAGTTTGTGGGACTTCAGCAGACCAGGTACCACTATCCCCATTTTTATCTCCAGCGATCCCGGGACACCTCCTCACCGTCGGTGGTGCGGGACATGAGTAAATGCATCCGCTGTTTCCGGTGCGTGAATGTGTGCCGGGAAATCCAGGGAGTGGATGCCCTTGTCATCACGGAAAAGGGCCTGTCCACCCAGATCAGCGTTCGGGATCATCTGCCCCTGGGCAGTTCGGACTGTGTGGGGTGCGGCCAGTGTATTCTGGTGTGCCCCGTGGGGGCGCTGGCGGAAAAAGATGATATTGAAGAGGCCATGGACTATCTGTACGATCCGGACATGGTAACAGTGTTTCAGTTTGCCCCGGCCATCCGCACGGCCCTTGGCGAAGAGTTTAGCCTGCCTGCCGGTACCAATGTGGAAGGGAAAATCATCACGGCATTGAAACAGCTTGGGGCAGATGTGGTGCTGGACACCAACTTCACCGCCGATCTGGTGATTATGGAAGAGGGCAGTGAACTTTTAAAGCGGGTGAAAAATGCCCAGCCCCTTCCCATGTTCACCTCCTGCTGTCCGGCCTGGATCAATTATCTGGAAAAAAATTATCCGGAGATGAAGGAACATGTCTCCACTACCAAGTCTCCCCAGCAATGCTTCGGTGCCATTGCTAAAACATATCTGGCGGAAAAGATGGCGCTGGATGCCCGTCGCATGCGGGTGATCTCCATCATGCCCTGTACAGCCAAAAAAGGAGAGGCAAAACGGGAAGAATTCATGCGGGACGGCAGACCCGAGGTGGATGTGGTGCTCACCACCAGGGAGTTTGCCCGCCTTTTAAAACGGGAGGGTATCCATCTGGCGGATCTTGAACCTTCAGAATTTGATAATCAGTGGATGGGAGATTACTCCGGTGCTGCTGTTATTTTTGGTACCACCGGCGGGGTGATGGAGGCGGCCATCAGAACGGTGCACAAGGTGGTGACGGACAAAGAACTTGCCCAGGTGGAATTCACCGCCGTGCGGGGCCTTGAAAACATCCGGGAAGCCCAGGTGGATCTTGGGAAAGGCATCGGCGTGGTAAAACTTGCCGTGGCCCATACCCTGAAGGCCGCAGGGCAGCTCATGGAGCGCATCAAATCCGGTGAATCCACCTATCATTTTGTGGAGATCATGGCCTGTCCCGGCGGATGCATGGGTGGAGGTGGTCAGCCCAGAAGCAAACATGCCTACCAGGCCTCACGCCTGGAACGTCAGCAGGGACTGTACACCATTGATAAAGAGGCCCCGGTGCGTCAATCCCACAACAACCCCATGATCCAGAAACTCTATGCCGATTACCTGGAAAAACCCCTGGGACACAAATCCCATCGGCTGCTGCACACCACTTACACGGATCGTAAACGACTGGTAAAGCACACCATGAAAGAGATCTGGCAGGAAATTGAGGAGCGCACCTGACAGGTGCCTGACGGGGGCTGATTTGTCTTATCGTTGTTTCTGGAAAAAAAGCCTGGTTGTCCTGGGCATGTTATGGTGTTTTTGGCCTGGACTCGGGTTCACAGAGGCCCTGCCGGTGGTGATTTATGCACCGGCGGGTCCGGCCGCCATCCCTTTTATACTGGCGTCAGAATCCCTGCCCGGGGTAAATGTGAAAATTTTCACCAATCATTCCCAGGCCCATGCCCTGTTTTTAAAGGGAGAGGTTCCCATTCTGTGCACGGGGCTTTGTGTGGGGGTGGGTTTCTTCCGCCAGGGGGTGCCCGTAAAGATCATCAATTCCCATGTGTCGGGCCTTACCTGGCTGGTGACAAATACCCCTGTTTCCCAGTGGAAGGAACTGAGGGGAAAAACTCTTTATCTGCCCTTTCCCGGTTCTCCGGTGGAGGCGGTGACACGGTTTTTTATCCAGTCCTCGGGTCTGACCTGGAAGAAAGACGTAGATATTAAATACACGGGCTTTCCTGGGGCCACGGCCATGCTGCTTCACCATCGCATCCAGGCCGCAGCGCTTCCCGAACCCTTTGTGTCCCTGGTGTTGAGTGCCAACGGCCCTGCATCGGCCTTTCATATCCTCAGTTACACATCCCAATGGGAGCGATTTACCGGCAATCCCTATGGTTATCCCCAGGTGGGCACTTTTGTCCACCTGGACTTTGCCGACACCCATGCCCCACTGATTAAAAAGTTAAATGAGGCTCTGGGCCGGGCCATACAGTTAATTAAAGAAGAACCGGGCCCGGCAGTGGAAACAGCCATGGCATACATGGATTTCTCTGTAGAGATTCTGCGCTGCGCCCTTGACCGCACGGATTTTTGTCTGTGGGAGAATGCTGCATTGCACCGGGTTATTCATCAGTATTATCAATTCATAGGCGATCCCCTCAATGAAAACAGTGACGCTTTTTTTTAAACCCGTGCACAACAACCTGGTGGCTTTTTTGCTCTTCATGGGGATATGGAGTCTGCTGTCTGTTTTTTTTGATCCCTATGTGGTGCCCTCACCGGTGGGGGTGATGCAGCATCTGGACTGCCTGTGCGATGGTGTATTCATGGAAAATCTTGGCATTTCCCTGGCCCGGATCTTAACGGGTTTTGGCGTTTCATTTGTGCTTGGAACCGCCATGGGCATCGCTTCTTGCACACTTGGCATCACGGCAACGATGGAGACTCTTCTGGTACTTTTTCAGGTAATTCCAGGCTTGATTCTGGGTGTGATTTTCCTTTTGATGTTCGGAGTGGGCAGTGTGGCCCCGGTGGGCATGATTGTCATTCTTTCAACCCCCTTTATCGCCATCAACACCGCCAACACCCTCATGAAGCGAAATCGGGTGCTGGAGGGGGTGATCCGTTCCTTTAACGGGGGATTTTTACATCTGTTGAGGGATCTTTACCTGCCCTCATTGATGCCCGCCCTTAAAACCAACACCACGCTGGGGCTGGTCATGGCCCTTAAAATTGTGCTGCTGGGGGAGTTCATTGCATCGGACAACGGCATTGGATATCTATTAAACACCGCCAGGATCTATTTTAACATGGAGGCGGTGTTTTTTTATCTCCTGGTGGTGCTCTTGATAATGGTGGGCTTTCAGGTGGTGGTGAACACCTTGTTTGTGATTTTTTTTCAGAAATACCTTTATCCGGATTGAGGCAGGGAAAACATGTCATGCTGACCGTTTCTGATCTTACCAAAACAATCAATGGCCGCACCATCATAGACCGTTTAAGTTTTCATCTGAATGCCGGGGACAGGGTGTGCCTGTCGGCCCCGTCCGGTGCCGGAAAATCCACCCTGATTCATATTTTATCCGGTCTGGATCGGGCTTTTTCGGGAACCGTTGCCATGACGGCCCGGAACCGTACCACGGTTTTTCAGGAACCAGGGCTTTTCTGGTACAAAACCGTGGCGGAAAATATCTTTTATCCTCTAAAAATCCAGGACATCAAGGTAGATGCGGCGATGTTAACGCAATATGAAAGATGGATGGATGTCACCGGACTTACAGGGGCAGCCGATGCCTATCCCCATGCCCTTTCCGGGGGCATGAAGCATAAGGTGGCCATGATACGGGCCTTTCTTACCGGGCCGGACCTCATTCTTCTGGATGAGCCGTTCAGATCCATGGATGTGGATTCCAGGACCGCGATCATGGACCATATTCGAACCGATTACCCGGATATAACCCTCTTGCTGGTGACCCATCATCTCGATGAAATGTCCCGGATCACCCGTCATGCATTTGTATTTAAAGAAACCCAGTTGTCCAGCCCATTTCAGCGCCTGGAGCTGCCCACAGCCATTGATTTTCCCCATGGGCCACTTTGGGGTGGGGTCAGGCTTGTGTGACGAGTGGCCCATGCTAACATTTGATCAAGCTCTTGATAACAAGGACAGAAAAATGAAAATTCTCACGCATTGTACAAAACTGCTGCTGGTATTGATGGTATTTGCAGGACCTGCAAATGTCTTTTCTGAAGAAAACGTAGTGCTGGACCCCATGGTGGTCACGGCCCGGGGGACGGGCAGTCGCATTTCCCAAACCCCTGGCGGGGTGGGGGTGATTGATGAAAAAATCCTTATCACCCAGCAACCGGTGAGTTTAACCAATGCCACATTGCGCATTCCCGGGGTGGAAAAATCCTCGGATTCGCCCTGGGGATCAGCCATCAATATCCGGGGCCTTGGCAGAAACAGTGTGGTGTTTCTCATTGACGGCTGCCGGGTGAACACCGCAACAGACATTAACGCCCAGTTCGGGCTGGTGGACCCGTCGGACATTGAACGTATTGAAGTGCTAAAAGGGCCGGTGAGTGCGCTTTATGGTTCCGGCTCCATGGGGGGAGTAGTCAATGTCATCACCAAAAAGGGACATTTTACCAAAGGCCCTGAATGGCACGGCGAAACCGCTTTGACATATGCGGATAATCCCCAGGGTGTGGGCACCTATGGCAATGTCTTGTTTAACGGTCCGGAGTACTGGATGTACGCATCGGGAAGTTACCGTGACCATGACAGCTACGAGGCCGGGACAGGTGAAAAGATCCCCAACAGCCAGTTCCAGGATTACCATGCAAGGGCCGCCATGGGCATGAAATGGAATGATTTCAATGCCACTACGTTTTCTGTACACCACACAAACGCCAATAATGTGGGCATTCCCGGCAAGGGCCTTTCCCTGCCGTCGGGTCCGGATGTTACCTACGATAAGGCCAGTCTCTCCCTGTGGAACCTGACCCATACCTATACGCCGGAGCAGAGCTGCCTGAAGGAATCCAAGGCCAGCTTTTTTTATCAGGAGATTGAAAGAAAGGTGGTGATTGATAATTTCCCGATTACCTATGCTTTAACCGAAAATCGCCCCGGTGCAGATCATCGTACCTGGGGCATGAAATGGCAGAACCGCATGGAGATGGGGGACCATACCCTGGTGGCAGGCACCGATATCTGGAACTGGGACATTGACGATTCCCAGCGCTATAAAACCCTTAAAAATGGACTCACCGGTGTGGACAGTTCCCTGGGGGATCTTCAGCAGTTTTCTGGCGGGGTGTTTGCCGAAGATGACATTCAGATCACAAACTCATGTGCCCTGAACCTCGGGGGCAGGGTGGATTATATCCGGGCAGAAAGCAATGATCTGTACAACTGGATCGATCCGCCATCCCCGGCCATGGCCGTTACCCTTGTACGCCAGGGAGATCAGTATGAGGATGTGAGCTGGAACGCCCACGCCGGGATCACCTGGAATATGGTCCACGGATGGTCCATGACCTTTATTACCGCATCCAGTTACCGGGCACCGGACCTCATGGACCGGTTTAAATACATCAGCCTGGGTGGTGGGGTGGAATTGTTCGGCAATCCGGATCTGGACCCGGAACGATCCCTTTTCTTTGAATATGGACTGCACTACACCGGTAATAAACTGCGGTTCAGCGTTGCCACCTATGCCAATTATCTCTCAGATCTTATCACTGAAACAGTGGTAAGTGATACCATTCGCACCATGGAAAATGTGGATGAAGCAGAGATCTTTGGTGCAGAAGGAGACGTGGAATGGCGGTTTTTACCAGACTGGGCCGCCTATGCAACCCTTGCCTTTACCCATGGTAAAGATACCACCACCCATGAATATCTTGCCTTTATTCCACCCCTGAACGGGCTTTTGGGAACAAGATATGATGACGGAACCGGCTTCTGGAGCAGCCTTGAGATGATGTGGGCGGCGGATCAAAATGATGTGCCTGCAGGCGGCATGGAAAGCGGCAGTTGGGAAACCATGAACATCCGGGCGGGCTATCGGTTTACCGGGGGGAAATTTTGTCATGAACTCATGGTGGGGGTGGATAATCTGTTTGACCGGTCCTATCGGAACTATCTGTCTACTTCCCGGGATATTGAACTTCTGGAGCCGGGTATTTGTTTTCTGGCTTCCTGGCGGATGGTGTTTTAAGGCTTTGATCGCAGCATGAGCCACTCATCACACTTCATAATCCATTTTGTAAGGGCTTGCTTTTTGATTTTAATACGGGTTAAAGAAAACAATCAAAGATGAAATCAAAACACCATCGATCCCCGGTGCTTTTATTTCCAGGATAGAGATCCACTTACCGGATTTAAAAAAATGGGGAAATTTCCTGTTTACCCTTGCCTTTTTTAATGTTATCCTTAGCTTAAATTTTATAAAAACAATGCTTTTCAATGAAAAAATAAATTCACCTTTTTTAATTCTTATAACCGCCATGGGCAAACCTTCCTCTGATCTCGGTCTGTCCACAAAAAATATGAAAGAATTTCCAATTTATCGGGGTTTTATTTAAAAAAAATAAGGAGAGCATTATGAAACTAAATGAGTGTGTCCCCCAGAAAATATCTAAGTTAATGTTTGCATCATTGCTTATGTTGGCTGGTGTGTTGCTTATCATAATTGGAATCACTTTGATACCAATCATAGGGTTTGTCTTAGCCGTTCCCGTTATTGGTCTGGCGATTTATGTTTTCAAGCTTCATTTAAATGAAAAGTGCGAGATTGATATGTCCTCAAAATAATAAGTTTTGATATTGTTACCCCAAAGGCTTTTTGATTAATGTAATCAAAAGGCCTTTTTTTTGTTGGCCGTTGTAATTAGAATGAATTATATTGTTCCCGAATTTTAATGGTGGCAAGCCAATCCCATGACCGTTGAATAAAAAAACAACGCGACTGTGAAAAAAAAATTAAAAAATAACATTCAATTCCGTTATTAAGAAACAAGATAATAATGGAAACCAAACGATTACAACGAAAAATAGGGAATTTAAATGAAATATGGAAAATATGCATTTGAAATACGTCTCAAAGATGACGCAATTTTACCCCGTTACAAAGGTTCGACTTTCCGGGGAGTGCTGGGTCATGCCCTGAAACGGGTGGTGTGTGCCTTGAGAAATAAATCGTGTGACAAATGCATACTTCGTTCCAGCTGCATTTATGCCATGGTATTTGAGACCCAATATGCCGTGACGTCTCCTCGGGTTGCCAGGCTGTCTTCTCCACCCCATCCCATGATATTGGAACCGCCCCTGACAGAAAAAACCGTTTTCCAAAAAGGCGAAACCCTGGTGTGTCACCTGATTCTTTTGGGGGACATAAACAAAAATCTCTCCTATTTCATCTATGCGTTTGATCAGATGGGAAAACTTGGCATTGGTAAGAAACGCAGAGGACAGCGCAGCCGATTTGATCTTGAAACCGTCAGCATCAATGGGCAAACCGTGTATGATAAAAGTGACCGCATGGTCATTTCACCCACAGAACTGCCATGGGTTGATCTTTCAAAGATGTCTGTCAATGGAACCTTCAGCAGTGATGAAAATCAACAGCGCGGGGTTCAAATATCCCCAGCCCGATCCAGTGAATTGCTCATCACCTTTGTGACCCCCATGCGTATCAATCGGGAAGATCGCAAGGCAGTCGCCCCTCCATTTGAAGATCTGATTCGCACCATGGTCCGGCGATCAACTGCTCTGCTCAATGTCTATGGAAATGGTGAACCGGCCCTGGATTATGCTGATTTAATAAGACGTGCAGCTGAAATTACCCAAAAAGATAAAGACGTACGCTGGTATGACTGGCAGCGTTACTCCAGCCGTCAGGATAAAAAAATGTACCTGGGCGGTATCACTGGTTCTGTGACATATTCCGGTAATGTTCAGCCGTTTTTACCCCTGATTGAGATGGCGGAAAAAGTGCATTTGGGTAAGAACACTCAGTTTGGGTTGGGTATGATTCGTACGAGTTATTCAGAAGCAGCCGCCAATTTACCATTAAGTCCTCCTGATGTAACCCAGCCCATGCGATGACTATAGTCACTGTAAATTTTGTTCTTACCTGTTTTACAAAAAAGTGTTATGCCGTATAAAATATAAACATTTAGGGCTTGGTCACAAGATGGGCCACCCTGGGGAGGGGTCAGGCTTGCGTTATTGACGTTTTCGTTTGAATTTAGCTTTATTCTTAGACACTTGTCAAAAACACATTAACACAAGCCTGACCCCGTTGGTCCGCCAATTGAGATGAATGACCCATCTTATGACCAAGCCTAACATTTAACAAACCAGGGAGAAAAAATGCGACGCATTTACATCAGTTTTCTTGGCGCAGGTGATTATAAAAAAACTCAATATTGTTTTAATGGAAAAACAGCACCATCCACCACGTATGTCCAGGCAGCTGAACTTACGCTGTTTGGGACTGGCTATTTTGATAAAATATTTCTTGTCATGACGGAAACTTCCAGAAACAAGCATTTTGAGATGTTAAAAGATGAGCTTAGCGCCGCAGGAATAACTTCCGTGTACAGTATCGGTATTACAGAAGAACTTGGCCCGGAACATCACTGGTCCTGGTTTGAAAATATTTTGAGCTGCATAGATCATGGGGATGAACTCACTGTTGATTTAACCCATGGGTATAGAATCATTCCCATTGTTTTTTCAACGGCACTTAATTTCCTGCAAAAAGCAAAGAATATCAGCATTCATTCCGTTTTATATGGCGCATTTGAAAAAGATAATGATAATTCGCCCATTGTTGATTTAAAAGCCTTTTATGCCATCAATGAATGGACAGACGCAGTATCTCGATTGATAGAGGATGCCGACCCCGGCAAACTTGCCCGGGTGGCGGAAAAAGACACATCAGGTACTCTTAAGGAATTTGAAGATCCAGAACTGATCAATGCCTTTGATTCCCTGACCGCATCACTTAAAAATGTGGATGTACACAATGTCAGAAAAATGGCGGAACATGCAATTGAACTTATAAATACCAAAGAGTCTGCCGCATCGGTGACGGGCAAAATTCTTCTGCAATTGGTGAAGGAAAAATTTGTTTCTCTTGTTTCCGGGGAACCTGCCAGCGGTAGATATGATGCGAATTATTTTTCAATGCAGCTTGCAATTATCAAATTGCTTATTGAGCATAAACTGTTTATGCAGGCGTACACGGTCATGAGAGAATTTATTGGCTCCCTGGGTCTGATAGAGATGAATGCCAAGGCCAGGATTGGAAATAAGAAAGGTCGTAATCAAAGACAAAAGGCAGAGGTTTTTGTGAATATGCTCCAAAATGCCGAAGCGCAATGGAATTTCAAGGGAGATAAAAAAAGAATGCAGGAAAGCCTAATGCCGATTTATGAAAAATTTAACACTGCTGACCAGATTCATGAATTGCGCGATATCTGTACTGACTTGGTGCAATATCGCAACGGTTTTGACCACGCATGGACTGCTAAAAAAGAAGCATTTCATGATATTGACGAAAAGGGGATAGGTTTCCAGAAAAGGCTTGAGGAAATTGTGAAAAATATGGAGCTGAATCATATTTTTTGATATAGACGACACGAGTGTGATACTGTAGATTTTTGATTAACTTAAAGATAAGTTCTTTTAATTATTGATCTTTGAAAATTTATCATGTTGTTTTTTTCCGGACCTTCCGGGCCTCAGAGGAGCCTGTGTTGGGTGTTGATGAAAAAGATTATAAATTCAGTAGTTTAACCATAGAAGTGACGTTTGTAGATTCGGAAATTTCATATTCTTTGTAATTACATGTAGTTATCCATAATTTAGTTGTGAAAATTACTCCTGAAAATCAACGGGACCCCCTTTTTGGGGTAGGTCCGGAAATTTGGCTTTACAAACCCGCGCCAGTACAGTAGAAAAACTACCCAGAGTCTGAAAGATTGCCCCGATTAGAGGGGATTGAGACTTTTTTTGTGGGGAAAACGTAATATCCGGTACCGTGTCTGAAAGATTGCCCCGATTAGAGGGGATTGAGACTTGTTCCATGCTTCCTTTCTTCCCTTTCTACTTTTCAGTCTGAAAGATTGCCCCGATTAGAGGGGATTGAGACATACCTTTTTTCTTTTGGAATTCCCTTCACCGTTTGTCTGAAAGATTGCCCCGATTAGAGGGGATTGAGACTGGGCTACACGGCCTGGGTCCGTTCTTGATTGCGTCGGTCTGAAAGATTGCCCCGATTAGAGGGGATTGAGACTTCGGGATTCCATGTCGGGCGGCGAATGCTTTAGATCCTGTCTGAAAGATTGCCCCGATTAGAGGGGATTGAGACGGGCCGTGTAATCGTTGTTGCGGGTTTTGCAGATGAGTCTGAAAGATTGCCCCGATTAGAGGGGATTGAGACTGGTCTTATGTACGGTACAAGGGTATATTGAAATTTAGTCTGAAAGATTGCCCCGATTAGAGGGGATTGAGACTTTCCCGGTCCTCTTCCTTCACATAATGTGCATCAGTCTGAAAGATTGCCCCGATTAGAGGGGATTGAGACCTTAATATGATCACCGGTGCCGATGTAGACGTTCGCGTCTGAAAGATTGCCCCGATTAGAGGGGATTGAGACCAATAACTTCATGAGCGGTCATGGTGCCTTTTGTGAATGTCTGAAAGATTGCCCCGATTAGAGGGGATTGAGACAATGCATTTAACTCCTTTCTAAAACCCTGGATAATCTGTCTGAAAGATTGCCCCGATTAGAGGGGATTGAGACAAAATCCGAATTGCTCATTGCAGATTGCATCAATCTGCGTCTGAAAGATTGCCCCGATTAGAGGGGATTGAGACATTTTTCGCATATTTAAACCCCGTGGATGGTGGTTCTTCAGTCTGAAAGATTGCCCCGATTAGAGGGGATTGAGACATGGTCATTTCAACTTTTTCCTGTGCGCCATAAACGGTCTGAAAGATTGCCCCGATTAGAGGGGATTGAGACCAGATCTTCTTCTTCCCACAAACATGTGGGAGAATCGGTCTGAAAGATTGCCCCGATTAGAGGGGATTGAGACTTTTTTGCTCCCCCCAAAGAGAAGCAAAATTGCTCAGTCTGAAAGATTGCCCCGATTAGAGGGGATTGAGACTTTATATCAATGCCTTTTTCTTTGGCAGCAGCTTTTAAGTCTGAAAGATTGCCCCGATTAGAGGGGATTGAGACTTCGCCGCTGTTTTTTTCTCCGGCTTTTCAGGAATGGTAAACGTCAAAAACCCCTGAGCGAAATACTCAGGGGTTTTTTTGCCGGTTTTCTATAAAAATAAAACTTATCTGGATTCGGTCCAGCTAAAGATTCGGATGAAGCCTGATGGCATCAACAACAGGGTGAAGAGCGGATTGACTTCTTTTTCGGGGCTCTGTCATTTCGGAGAGCGCCCGGACAAGCTCAACTGGTAGTGTAATATTTAGTCTGACTTTTTCAGTGGTCATGGTAAACTCCTGATTTAAAAATTTTTCACCCCTTTATTTCTCAGATGAATAAACAATCACAGTGGCATTGTCCGGACTCATCAATTTTTCCAGCCCCCCGGATAAATCATAGGTATGTTTTTGGGAAATCCCCTTTTCATCAATGGTTTCAAAGGTGATGGATCTGTCATGGAATTTTTTTCCATATTGAAATAAAATCACATTCACCTTGGGAGAAACCTTGGTAATGGCTTCTATCTCATGGGATATTGTGCTTTTGATGGTTGATATTTCCATGTAACCCCAGTCTTTTCGGTGCTGTTCCTTGCAGATGACATTGATTTGATCCAATTCCGCGATCATGTCATTGATCAGCTGAACAAATTTTATAAGTGCGTCAATTTGTAGCTTGCCCGCACCACAATAGGGGTCTTTTATTACCATTTTATCAACAGATGCTCCGGCAAGCGGCTTAAAATAAAGGGAATAATTTCGGGGTTCCCCCGAAGCAATGGGCCACCGCTGCAGCTGTAAACCGGTTTCTCCGGTAAAAATACTGGAGCAGGGTGTGGCTTTTTGTGTAATATTTAAAAACTTTGCAATGAATTCATTTTTACCTGAAAATTGATACAGGGGCCGGGATAGAGAATAATCCATTATCACGGCATCGGGTTGATCAGCAAACCAGGCAATACCGGCATTTTTTTCTTCCAGGGCTTCCGGTGTTACGGCAAAAACCGGCAATTCATCCAGTACGCTGCCCGGGGGTAATGCAAATAATGCGAATTTACCGTGGTCCATATGCGGCTGCAGAAAACTCAGAAGATCCCGCTGGGTTGCAGTGGTGCGACTACTTGAAGGGGGCGTTTCCAGGTAAACGGAAACCCGATTTTTCGCAGCCAATTGTTCCAGAATCCATTTCGCAATTTCATTTTCACGATTGGACAGCGTGCTCATTAAAGATCGACCAAAGATGTGGATGTGGGAAAAGGAAGCCATTCGATCCTTGAGGCTTTGAAAATTGGGTTGTTTCCAAAGGGTTGCACCGCTTTGCAGCAGCGGATGCTCAGAAGCCGTGGACAAGGTGTTTTTTAACCAGCTCAACACCGGTTTTCTGTCAAAAAGATCCCAGAATAACTGATTTGAATAATCGCACAGACAGTTCCTGCACCCGGACGAGCATTTGTTTGGACAGTTCAGACGGGACACCGCCTTTTTTAACAGAGCCTTTACCGATATTTCACGATACAGCCGGACCGCATACCCCGCGCCCCCGGGAACCGAATCATATAGGATAATACTGACCTGCCGCCCTTTTATTTTGTAGCTGGCCCGAATGCCATCGGCCAGAAGATTCATCACGTCGGCTGCGGCAAATCGAAGGGATTCACTCAATGTCCGGCAGAAGGACTGAATATATTGCTGTCGTATGTTAATATCCTGCATGCCCTTTGGCAATGGAATGGATTTTTCAATGCGGAAAATGCATACATCTGTATTAAAAATATGGGCCAGGTTGGTTGCCCACAAGGGCTGGGTATTGATGCATGGTTTTTCCCCGAGAAGTTCTTTATGTTTAATGATTTTGGATTTAAGCTTCTGAGCAGGTGCCATGTAGTTGCATACATTGCAACGGTAATAGCCCATACCGTGGGGACCCCTGTTGACGATGAACATGGTGCCGGTTTCATCGGATTCATTATCATGACTTCGTAAAAGCGCTTTGGAAATAAATTGAATCTCACTTTCCACAAATTGATCGTCCCTTGCCAGGGAGATGAGTCGGGCTTCATCGGCATATTGTCGGCGGACCCTGTGCATGGAGGGATTTTCCCCTTTTCTTTCCGTGTATGCGGTGATAAACCCCCTGGGTTCCAGGAATGGCCGACGTCTGCCCACCTTATCATTACCGCAAAAGGGGCACACGGTGGAAAGATCTTCTCTGTCCTCTTTAATTTCGACATGCCTGCATTCAGGACAGGCCGTATAAAAACGTGTGGGCATGAAATCCCGGGGATAATATGCCAGCCCCTGGCTTGTCCAGATGCGGCCATTGGCGATCACTTGAGATCCCGGCGCATATTCACTGATTCCCAGAATCGCATCCCTGGTCAGTGATATGTCTCCGTTTCCAAAGCTTTTAACTGTTCCATACGCCTTGGTTACATCCAGAGTCAGGGAATTGATGGGAAAGCTGTAAGTGGGAATCATGCCATGGTTGGAAAGCTGATTCACCAGGAATTGCCCCAGATATCTTGTGCGCATATTTTCCCAACGGGTGGCCTGACGGAGATTCTCTTCCTTGTAGTAGGCTTCATATTTTTCTGTGTAAAGTGCCCACCTTTGGTGAATTTCATCTGCCAGACGGAAGAGATCTTCACAAAATCGTTTTCTCAGCCCTTCTTTTTTTAAAGCGATACTGCTTTTTAGCGCTTCGGAAAGCCCGGCTCCCAGGGATTCTGCCTTGGCAATGAAGAAATGTCCTTCTTCACTTTCCAGCCATTGGTTTGCCGCGTCTTTGAATTCCTGGAAAGCCTCTTTTCCAAAGCTGTCTCCAAAAAAAGTCTTGAGCAGGGGGGCATTGAGGGAAAGATCTACTATGCGATGGCCTAAAAAACCGGAAAGCAAAATGGAATTCTGGTGGCGCTGGAACAGTTTTGCATTTTCCAGATGGACACGGGGAACCGGCGCGGGCTGTTCCAGATAGGTGCGAAATTCCCGAAATACCGATTGATCATACTGGCTGTTTCTGGCGATGGTGACACAAAACGGGGCCGCCTGGGCCCTTCGTCCGGCCCGGCCGGTTCGTTGCTGATAATTACTGATGCCCGGTGGAATGTTCAGACAGATCACCGCTTCCAGATCTCCAAGATCCACCCCCATCTCCATGGTGGTGGTACAGCTGAGTAGATTGATCCTTTTTTCCGAAAAATCCTGTTCAATGGTCTGCCGCAGCTCCGTGGAAAGGGCTGCCGTGTGCTCCCTTGCCCGTGTGGTCAGGGCTTTTCCTTCCATGATGTTGAAAATATAGTGATGCTCTTTTTGCCGGGACAGTCTCATTTCCGGTGTAAGGGGGAGTACTTTACCGTTGCACCGGAAGGCGGTACAGCAAGCATTGACCGTTTCAAATAGATGAATGCCACATTTTTCGCAGTAATAGAGGGGCTTGTCTGTGCCGTTTTCAAACAGAATGGACTTACTGTCCAGCCCAAAGCCGGGTGTCATGGGGCCAATAATACGAAACTTTCTTAGTCCTTCCCAGAAGTCTGCAAGAAATGCCCGGGCCTCATCCCAGGTCATTCTCAGCTGCTCCACAAGATACCAGGTCCTTCGATTGTGAATGCGTTTACCCTCGGGGGGAATCCATGCATTTTTAATTTTATCATTGCCCTGGTAAAGATCAAAAGCCGAATGATCTTTATGGTGTTCTCCCCAGATGAAGGGATTTCTCATGTCCACGTCATCAAGGTTGTAGATGGCTTTTTTCCGCCGGATGGTTTCCAGAAAAATGTGAATCAGGGCCAAGGTATCTTGCTGACAGGATTCCGGTAATAATTTTTTGATATGGGTTGCCAGCCTTTTGATTTTTTTATGGTCATATGTGACCCGAACCAGCCCCAGGGCCTCCAGCGAGGTTCTGCGCCCCACAGAGGTGCAGAACTCTGCTGCCGTGTGCCCCATGATCTGTTCCATTTTAAGGGCTCTGGAGCCAATGATGTTTCCGTTTATATCAAGCACAACAGCCTCACCGGTTTTGCGCCAGTATCTGAGAATAAGTTCCGTGAGGTCATTGAAATTTAATTGCTCGTCACTCTCTTTCAATGCCTGGAAAATGGCTGTGCGAAGGGCAAGATCATTACTGGTGCGCTCAAAATAAGGGGCAAAGTAGGCGGCATTCTGCCGGTTATCTGAAAATGTCAGCAGATGTCGTCCCTGCATGGGTTTGGCTTCGTCCAGATCCTGTTCTTCGGGCAGAAACTCCAGCACTTTTTGACTCACCACCGCGCCCATGGCTTCATTGCCTGCCTGCATGGCGGTGACAATTTCCGCCATGGCTCCGCTGGAGCGGCTTCCGCATGCTGCGCATACCTTTATATATTTTTTTTTCTCGACACTGTCCTCTGTCATATCTATGCCGAGCAACTGTACAGTGGCTGTACCCTGGTCATCCGGTGACACAATGCGGCCGGTTTCAGGATTGATGTAAACAATGGTTTTTTTTTGATCCGGGGCATCTGTTTCCTGCCGGGCAGTTTCGCTGTCTTCCTCATCCCGGGCGGATATCCCGGCCACCCTGCCCAGCCAGTAAACGTTGCGGGTTGTCTGTGTGCCGGAGCGGGTTTCCCGAAAGGTGTTGAGCAGTTTTTGCTTGTCGGAAAATCCCTCAATATACGGTTGACCGCACCGCCGACATACCATGAGGGGATAGTATGGCACACCTTTGGCAGATGTGTAATTCCGGTGCAGCTTCAGCTTTGACCAGCCTTCCGGGTGGGTGTTGCTCAGTTTGACACAGGCTCCTTCAATACCGTTGCATACAATGTGATATCTGATGGGGAGCAGCGGGAAGTCATTCTTATTTTGCTTTGCCTGCATGCCAAGGTACAGTACGGCACTCAACCCCTTCAGTCGATGGTTTTCCTGGTATTCATCCGTTGGGGGAAACACCATGTCACTGAGCACCTGAAACTTTAAAACAGCACCGTTTTTCTGGGCATCCGCCACCTTGCGAATTTCCCTGTTTTTTCGAAAAACCTTTTCCAATGCCTGGAAAAAGGGAACCGTCTCATCCAGTTTGGGCACAGCATGGGACAGGTTCTTTTCTTCCATCAAAGCGTTCCACTCATCGGACTCCAGGGGATCGTCCATATAATCCCGCAAAATCTCCAAAAGGATATGCCACTGGTCGATGGTGAGGGAAAACGTCTCCATTGGTTCCGTTAATCGAAAATGAGGAATACGCTTGCCCCGGATGACCCGATCAACCTTTTCTCCGAAAAGATCTCCGGCAAATTGGATGAGTTTTTTATCTGCACCCTTTCCGTCCGACAGACTGGCACTGGTGCCAAATACCTGGACGGGTCTGTCCAGTCCCAGGTGATTTTTCAATTTTCGCAGCAGAAAAGCCACTTCCGTTGCCTGGGCTCCGGTGTAGGTATGAATTTCATCCAATACCACTGTTTTTAAAGTATCCTGGGCAAAAAGACCTCGATTTCTGGGTAAAAGCAGCAGGTGTTCCAGCATGGCATAGTTGGTGATGAGAATTTTGGGGGGAAACGCAATCATCTCCTCCCGTGTGAGTCGCCAGAAACCAGGAATATTACCATCCATTGCATCGTAGAGTTTTTCATTTTGCAATAATTTATCTTCTTCCTCCGCCCGGATGGCATTGGCTTTGATCTGGGAGGTGAACCGGCCGAAGGAAATCTGAAAGCGTTTCAGATCGTTGCCGAAAAGTGGCGCAATGCGATAGAACAGTTGATCATTGGCAAGGGAGTTCATGGGATAGATTAAAAGGACCCGAACCCCCGGTTTTTCTGGCTCGGACTCCTCCAGCAGGCTGTGGGCCATGGGGTAAAGAAAGCACTCGGTTTTCCCACTGCCGGTTCCAGTGGCCACAATCAAGGATTCTTTGTTTTTACAGGCCGCCGTCAGGGCTTCTTCCTGGTGCTGGTGAAGGGGCCTTTGGAGAATCGACTCGGGCAGATGGGAAAATCCATCATGAAGAAAGCCCTTATTTTGACGCAGAAGAGCTGACAGGGGTTTTCCTTTTTCAAAATCGGGGAGTCCTTCCACATAGGGACCTTTGACCAGTTCCTGTTTCTGTACCATTTCCCGGAAGGCCTTTTGCAGTTTCGGGTATTGGTGCCCCACGGGCAGGGCGGTGGTGATATATCTTTTCAATGTATTTTTTAAAATATCGACCAGAACGATGGGATTGGTCTCCAGCATTTTCCCTCCTTGGGACTAAGGATCACGAATATGAATAATCTGCAGTGAAAATCATTTCCCACAGCAACAGATTGAAAGCGAACAGGTCTTCCCCCACATAAAGAAGAAAGGCCAGTGATTCCCGGCACTCCTTGGCAGTTAATCCGGGTAAGGACTCAAAGCAACGCAAGAAAGCATCCATGGTTCCCGGTTGACGGCATTCCATGCGGCATACCTGGGCAAACAGAGAAACAAAACGGATGATACTCTGATAATGCTCCTGGCGCGTGGCCGTTTCCTCGGAAAGCTCCCGCTGGGTGGCGTTTTCTTCATTCCAAAGGCCCAGATCCATGGTGCCGGTGAAACCTGCCACGCTGTCATGGGAACAATAATGGCGTAGTGTTTTTGATGAAAGTGCCCGCACCATGAACAGGGCTTTTCCCCGGATCAGGGATTTAATATCAAGATTGTTTTCAAATGTTTTCTTGAGTTTCATCACCGCGTAACGATAATGAATGATCCCCAGATAATCTCCCTTTCCGGGTATCCATTGGTCATCAAAGAGAAGATGGCTTTTTTGTGTAAAATGATTGCCGGACAGCCCCGCTTTGTAAAGATCCCATGAAAATCCCCTGGGCATTTCATGGTTTACAGAGGCTTGTCTGAAATTTGAAAAACCCAGAAGGGAGGCCATCTCCAGATCACCATGGGAAAATCTGTCCACCAAGTTACCCATGTGGGGCATGATTTTAAATACTGACAGCAGGCTGTTGCGGATTTCTCCTTTGATGCGGTACTGGTTCCGATCCAAACCATACATGCGGGGCAGCATGGCTCCCAGGTGCAATGAGGGCAATTCACCCTCCTGAAGGGAATCATCTCTCCACCGGGTGGACAATTGGAGCAGCGTTGAAAGTTTGTCTCCATCTTCAATGCGGCTTAAATATGTACTGCATATCCGGGTCCAGACTTGCTCCAGCCAGACAAGGCGATGCCAGATGTCTGCAGCATAGCGGGGGAACAGGGCATGCTGCAGACGATGAAACATCTCCATGGCCTCTTTTCCATCAGATTCTTCTTTAAAATAAGTGCCGTTGATATCTTTTGCGCTGGGGCAAAGGCGTTGGAACAGGCCATGAATTTCTTGATAAACCACATTTTCAGAACTGAGTTTACCTTCAGCATAAAATTGATGATTTTCGTTGGTCAGCATTCCCCATCGCCCGGATGCCTTTACATGAAAATGGATAAGCCACATGCCTGGCGGCCACTTATTGCCCGAAACGTACAGGGTCAACTGACCGGAAGGCTCATAAAAACCGGATACGACAACGCCGGGCAAGAGGGTGCCCTGTGCCATGGCAACATTGGAAAGTTGCGTTTCAAATCGGGTTCCATCCAGAAGATTTTCTGCAATGATGCGAATCCCCTGGATGGTTTCTGCCAGTTTGATTTCAATTTTGTTTCCCCCGCCATGGTTATTGCAATAAAAATTCATGGCAGTGAAGGGCGAAACCAGATGGACCAGGGGCAGGGGTTCAGACCAGTCTTCACGGGACATGAAGAGGGTGTTTTTTCCGCTGCCCATGTAAGTCTGTAAATTGGCAAGGGGGATGGTGACGCTGCCCACCCGTGTAAAATTTACATATTGGCTGTAGGTTTCCATGCTAAGGGTTGCCGGTGTTGTGGCATATATTTTCAGCATTTTACGAGAAGAGGTCTTTACCGAAAGGGTGGTGCCGGCAGCAATGGTTTTTTCTGTCTGTCGTTGGTCGGAATAGTCCACCACGCCAAGGAAAATACCCGGCACCGCCCATACAAACTCATGATTTTGATGGGTATCTTTAAAAGACATTTTAAAGAATTGATTGGTTTCATCCCGATATGAACAGGTTTTCTTCTCCATGTCCGGCTTAAGATTTTCGCAGCGATCCAAATCCACGTTCTCGGGTAAACGATGGCATCTAAAAACACATCGGTCATCAATGGTGCTTAGACCGTTCCAGATCACAATGGAGCGTCGCACCACCAGTCGCCCGGAGCCTTTTCTTCTCAATATCACCTGAAGCCTTGCCACACCTGCCTTCCATGGCTTGATCCATGGTTCCAGATCAAGATTCAGATGCGTATCATCGGCAAATATAACAGGCACATGAATATCCTCTCCCAATTGGGCGGAACGAAGTTCCAGGTAAAACTCAGCATCCGGAGTTTTCATCTCCTCGGGAATAACAACCTTCAATTTTAAAGATTTTGCCGGGTAAAACTCATTACCCCGTACGCCCCGGATGGGTTTGCACTGCCACAGCAGCAGGGGGATCTCATCGGCTTTGAGTGTCAATGTTACAGGACCCCGGCGAAGGTCCATGCGGTCACCGGGGGAAAGCAGAATGTGTTTTTTGATGAACAATTCCGGATCATCACTGAAATGTTCCACGTCCTGCTCATCCCGTGGTGGGAAACGCAGCATAAGCGTGTATTCACCCGGCTCCAGGGAAATCTCTTTGTCCGTCAGGGCTGCTGGCCGAACCAGTTTCCCCGATGGCAAAGAAAAAATTAAAAGGCGGTTTGCCAGGCGATCCTGCCAGAGATCATAGTGCCAGGAAACGTTATTATCATCGGTTAAGGTAACCGATGGCGGCAATGTATGATCATCAAAGGGCACGAACAACTCCTCACCCCGGGTGATATGTTGGGTCTGGTGTTCTCCGGTATCCATCAGCCAACTTCCCTTTTCCCCCGATGGAAACAGGACGCCATAGGCCATGAAATTCCGGAAAATAACCTGGGGAATCCGTGCCTTTTTCATGGTTTGCCTGGATGGGGCGCTGAGAATGGTATCAAGCATCTTTTGTTCCAAGCGGGTGGGATTCTGGATGTTTTGATCTCTGTTTCGATAAAGAGAAATGAACATGCCCACATAATATCCGGTTTCATCCCGCTCAATGGATTCCCTGGCTATTTTAGAAAAGGGAGGCTTCAGGGTCTGTACAAGTTTCTGCTGCCACAGATTAATATCTTCGGGGTTGTCATCATCGGGCAGACCCACCCGATCCGCATATTTAATGGCCTTCTCGCAAAATTTTGAAGCATAACCCAGGGGTAATCCTGCCTGGCGAAGAAATTCATGCACGATATAGCGTGGTCCTGAAGTCCGGGGCGATACGGAAAGGCCAAGTGTCAGACATGCTTTTCGATAGGCTTTCCACAATTCTCTTTTATCAGCTTCGGATAAACGGATGTTCAACAATAATTCAATATGGCGATAAACCCTGAAATTACCGGATGAACCAAACCCTTCCAATATTACAACGGTCATGAGGGTGGCCAGAAGGGCCGGATATTGACGAAGATTTGCAATATATTCCCCCAGTGGATGGGAAAATCCATGGATGATTTTTATCAACTCCTTTCTGGTTACGTCTTTAAAAAAGTCCGCAAACAGACCCAGAAAGGAACTGTCATTTTCATCAATGTATTTCCTTAATTCTTGTTCATGGATGGAAAAAAGAGACGGAATCATATTGAACTTTATTATCATTTATCAATCCTCATTTATCAATCCTCATTTATCAATCCTCATTTTATAATTCATTTGCTGATCAAAAAGCTCCAGTGTCATGGTGAACAGGGGCGGCAGTTGACCGATCCACCCCATGACGGCCTGCCACTCCCCCGGTGATATCTCTTCCAGGACCAGCGGCTGATGGTCCAGCAGGATTTTAACCGGTGTAAGTGTTTTTGATGCGAACCGGAAAATGATCTGGTCCTTTTTCTGGATCACCAGCGCCTTTTTTTCCTTTTCTTCGCACAGAATGGCCAATATCCGGGGCAGGGCGGTCTGGTGGGAATCGGCTGCCATTTTAAAGGAAGCCGGTGTAAGATAAATCAAGGCTGCATCTGTCTTGCCATCCAGTGCCAGAATCATTTTCTCTGGCAGAACTCCCCTGAAACGTTTCAGATTTTGTGCAGATATCTGCATTTCATTTGATATTTCCATCACAAAAGGAATATCAAGGGGACTGTTTTCCCGGCACAACAGAATATTTTCAGCACTGGATGTATGGTTGGAGATGTCAAAGGAAAGGGGGATTACCCGGATGAGATTGGCAAGTTCCCTGGTGCCGTCTCCTGGATGAAAGACTACCACCGGCGGTGCAACGGGAACCGGCGGAAGTGCTGTGCCGTCGGAGCGGCGGGGAAAGGGGGATGTGGTATAGATGTCCCCTTTTTGCAATGAGTGGGGCGGGCCATCTGTGTAAACAGAATGGCGTGTACTCAATGTCAATTTTTGTTTTATCTTTTCCCGACGGGTCATGCTGCTGTCAGTGGTTTCGGTTGTGCTGGGGGTGGGCTCGGGACAATTACGGGGATGTTCCAGCAAGGCAAAAAGGCGGCGGCACCGGGGGCAACGTTCACGATTCAGGTGGATGGATATGGCGGCCCTTTCATCAGGGGATGCAGTTCCTTTAATATACCCATCCAGGGCCTCACTGGTGAAACAGCCTTGATACTGCAGGGATGAGGGAGAGATATTGTTATCGGATTTCATGGTAAGGCCTGTGTGTCATCATAGATAATTCCTTTGAGAAGCCCCATCACAATTTGAAATTCATCCACGGTAAACTGTGATCCAAAGGTTTTAAAATGACGGGTAAGACCGGCAATGAGCTGTGACTCCATGTTGCTGATGGTGGCAATGCTTTTGTTCATTTTCTCAGCCGTCTCCTTTTGTTTCAGGTCTTTAACAAATCGGTGGTAAAACAAAATTTTATCCATGGGAGCCATGTGATTGCCAAGCTCCCGGGCCATGAGGTGATGGTCGGCACCGGCCATGATTTTATCCGGTGTTGCTGCCATTTGTTCCAGAACTATTTCAGGGGTTTCATGGGGCTGGTGTGATGTGCTGGGTGGAGGAGATACGTGGGCCACAGCGCTGGAACAGAATCGTTTGTGAATAAACGCATACATGGCCTGAAACCCGGCCTCCCCCCCTGATTTCTCCAGGATGGCCACCATGTACCGAGCCATATCCGCGTCCTTTATCCGGGGACCCCGCCGGGCGTTGCCGAATCTATTGTAGGTAATAAGGGGCAGGGGGATGTAATTGGCTGCATCAAAAAGGACGTCTGACGATGCCGGTGAGGTGTCACAATGTTCCCGAGAACAAAGCTTCCAGGATTTTTCTCTTTTACCTGCTCCCTTCCAGTGGCTTTCAAGGCAGTGGGGTTTCAGCACCCGGTGCACCTGTTTTTTCCGGGTGGTGAAGCCCGGACTCTGGCTTTCCATAAGGTCCAGGAATATGTTTTCAAAGGAACGGCTTAAATATCCCACCAGGGCCTGGTCATTCTGGAATTCATAGTTGTCTATTTTCACTAAGAGATCCTTTTCCACCAGGTGTTCCCAGCAGGTTTCGATAAAGGTGCCTTCATCAATGGGATGGCTGGTCAGATGACGGGTCAGCTTGCCATGGATGCGTTTGCAGGTGGCTTCCACCGTTTCAAAGAAGATCTCAAAATCATCATCAGACGTATTGCGATTGCTGATGGCATTTATCCGTTTTCTGCTGTTGCTGTGGGCCACTTGTTTTTCCATCCCGTGGGGGTGATGCGATCCCCGGATTTTAAGGCGTTTCCAAATATGGCCGGTTCGCTTTAATCATCCAGTTGAGATCAGAGAGATGCTGCTGCAATTCAACCACCACTGTTAATGTAAATGGTATTAGGCACTGATTTTTCAAAATCTATGGGTCAATGGGGTCAGGCTTGTGTTATTGGCGTTATCGTCCACAGCCTGTGCAAACGCCAAAACCAACGATAATGCCAATAACGCAAGCCTGACCCCGCCCCAAAATGGCTCATGTTGCGATCAAGCCCGATCCTTTTTATGCAAATTAATAGGGAATCTCATTGTTAATTTGTTCCAGTATCCGGAAGACCTTGCTGGAAAGCCCCTTCCCGGAGGGTGTTTCCATGCAATGACACGACAAGGCTTCCAAATCTTTTTTAAAATGATTTCGAATGTTTTTCTGCAAAGAAAGGTGATCACACACCGTTTTCAATTCGCTGAAATGATTCCACGGTATCCCCTGTCCATGCTTTGCAACTATCGTCTCAATGAGCACAGACACCCCGAGAAGTTTTAAAACCGGGGAAGAGTGGCCCTCAAAAAAAGCCCGGGCTTTTTCAAGGCATTGAAACCCCATCTGCTTTTCTGCCGCATTCACATGGGTTTTTATAAGACCAAGACCGCAGAACTTGTTGATCAGGCCTCCCACATACCCGTTCACCCCATCATATTTTTTTGCCAGCGCCAGAAAACCCTCCCGATCCTGACGTCGTCGCTGCTTCATGGCACAGACCTTGTGATATAAATATTCCGCCTGTATCCAGTGAAAATAAGAGCATGCCACATTTTTATTGCCTTCTGGCATGCGCTCAAGCAGGGTCTTTGCCTGTTGCAGGGCAGCACTGGCTTTTTTGGTTTTACCCCACCGGCTGTAAATCTGGGTGAGATACCCGTAATTTCTCCAGCGTTCACAGGCAGGCACCATTTTAATTGCCTGTTTCTGAAGGTCTTCGGCTTCTTTAAATTCATGCATTGCCAGCTTGAGCTGACTCAGAGAACTCAGATTCTTGCCCACCTGATCATGGGTGATACTTGCGGTTTTCATTTCCGTGTCAATGTCCCGGTGCATCCTTTCCGCCCTGGCATAACAGAAAATATCCTTCAGCAGCACTGCATGGTTGTTACAACACTCCAGATAACGTTTAAGGTCAATCCTGCCCCGGTTTTTTCGGTAGACCTTCTGGGCCTGACGTAAAAAAGAATCCGATTCCTCAACATCTCCCAGATGACAAAGACAACAGCCAATTTTCCATAGACATAAAAACCGGCAGTCCATTTCATGGGTTTCTGATGATGCCACATCATCAATTCCTTGGGGTCGGCTATCAAGGCAGGCAAGGATGGAACGGGCATTTTCAAGGCATGCGGTGAGATGGTACCGTTGATATTGAGATTCCAGGCGAGCCATGGATTTTTTCAGGTTCAATGCAGAGGCAGGACAGATGGCGCTGTAATCCACCTCTGGAAATACAGACAGAATCAAGGTGTCAATGTCCGACACCCGGATCAACTGAAATTCGGGAGGGGTCAACTCAAGAGACAAGGGCAGGGTCTGATCCTGGGCAATAAAGATGCGTTTAATGAAAAATCCTTCCTCTTTCAGGGCAGTCAGTTTTTCTGTCAGACCTGTCACGGGTAGAATTTTCCCTGTTGAATCCACACGTCCTGTGGCGGAAATATCACCGGGCAGGGCCACCCCCGTTACCAGAGAAAAAAGGGAAAGCACCAGGGCCATGGAAAGGGATTCACCCTGAATACGAGTGACTTCCCGGCCAAGTCCATCTTTAATGGAAAGGATGAATGCACCGGGTATCCACAGATAAACGGGCAAAGCCCTGGAATTAATAAAACCAATGACAAGATGTCCAAGGCGATCCACAAGGGTATCGTACATCAAGGGAAGTGATGAAGGCTTTCTCTGTGACCGGTCTGAATCAAGCCCGGTTGAAAGCTTATAAACGCTGCCAAGGGAGGAGGAGACAGGGAAAAAAATCTCGTTTTTCCCGACAGGGGGCACATCGGGAAGACAGGGCAGGGGCAAAAGGTTCAAAAGCCCATGAAAGCAGGCATCTTTTTTGAAATCACCATGGCAGAATTTTTCAATCGCAACTCTCGTATCCGGCGAAACCGACTGTGAATGAGTGGAAAGAAGATGACACACCCTTTCCATGATTTCTTTGTGTAATCCCTGAAATTCAGCATATTTTTCCAGGGACAGACGTATAAAGCGATTCAGGTTGCCAAGGCTCAGATGGCTGTTAACTTCCTGGTAATGTGTGGTTATTGTTGGGGGCATCTTCGGTATTTTTGTAACCTTTTATCTGATGCTGGTTTCAGTTCTTTTGGAATTTTTATTGTTATCTCAAATTCAGCCCACCAGCCGGGAAGACCCAGAACAGGGAAACCCTGGCTGGCAATTGTAACTGTAATTTTATTGTCACCTGTCACCCGTTAACATTAATAATATCAGACAGTGTTGTTGATGAATCTATCAGAAATGATTCGTTTTATGCAATTGAAAAAAACAGGGGGGGATATTTTCCTCCATACTTTATTCCCACTTTACACTTTCGGTGCCAAGCGATCAAAATTTTGATTTGCATAATGTGCTGATTTAATAGTGTTTTTATTAACAATATTTTTTCTTACTTATTTTACAAAAAACTGTTATCTATTCAAAAAGATAAGAATTAAGTAAAAAAAATGTTTTATATGCCTTGGGCGTTTATAAAAATGGGATCAAACAAATAAAAATTTAAAATTTTTTCTTTTTATTCCGTTTTAATTTTACAGAACTTTTAGATGTCAAATCCGCGTGTTGGTCAAAAGTTTAATCATTTACGGAGAAACATATGGACCAGTCAACATTAAAGATGGCAATGTCGGGATTTTCCCATGATATTGGTAAAATTGTGGATATGGGGGTGCTGAAGATGCCCCCGGGATATTTTGATGACAATGCCGGGGTATTTCTGCCCGTGTACAATGGAAAATACAGTCATTGGCATGCCTTGTACACTGCGGCATTCATTGAAAGCCAGGGTGATTTGTTGCCAGTGGAATTGAGCCAGAAGGAATGGGGTGACGGTTCTTCCTTTATTCGTCTTGCCGCGGCCCACCATGCACCTTCTTCGCCCATGGAAGAAATAGTTGCTCTGGCAGATCGTATCAGCAGCGGCATGGACAGAGAGACCTTTCAGAGCCGGGAAAATGATACCATTTATTTTAAGGATTTTAAAAAAACCAGGCTTCTGCCGATTTTCAGTCATATTTCCCTGGAAAATGATATCCCCATGGAAAAGAGCCAGCAGTTTCCTTTTCGTTACCCCCTGGGAGAGTTGACACCAGAATCAATTTTTCCTGTGGAAGCAGCGGCCATTACCCCAAAAAATGCCAATCAGGCAAAGGAGGATTATGCTTCAGTCTTTAAAGATTTTTTAAAGGGGCTGGCAAAACTGGGCCATTTAAATGTTGATCCTGCCCTGTGGTTTGAGCATTTTGACAGCCTTACCATGCGGTTTGCCTCATCCGTTCCGGCTGCCAGGACAGGGGATATTATCCATGATGTATCCCTATATGATCACATGGCCACCACATCGGCACTGAGCACGGCTATTTATCTTTATCACAGGGACAACAATACCCTGGATTCCTCACATATTCATAATCGCGATGAAAAAAAGTTTCTAATGGTCAGTGGTGATTTTTACGGCATCCAGAATTTTATTTTTAACGGATATGGAGATACCCGGAAATATCGATCCAAACTGCTTCGGGGGCGGTCCTTTGCCGTCTCTTTGCTGGTGGAACTGGCATCTGACATGTTGTGTCGGGAAATTGGTTTGCCACATACCTCCGTGATTCTCAATGCCGGTGGGCGGTTTAGCATTTTGGCACCCAATACCCCCGCAACGGTGGCGGCGGTTGCATCGGTTAAGGCCAGGATAAATCAATGGATGGTTCGGCGAACCTATGGTGAGACCTGTATTGGCATGGCCGTTGTGGAAGCCAGTTGCAGGGATTTTGAACCCACCAGTTTTGCAGACTTCTGGCTGCACATGGTCCTGGCCCTGGATCGAGAAAAAAAGTCCCGCATGGAATTGGATGTCCATGGCGGTGCTGTGGCCCATGAAGAGTATCTGGATCAATTCAGTAACGAGTTATCTCCTGGAATTTGTCCTTTGTGTGGCAAGAGACCTGCCCATGTTGCAAATCAACTGGGAGAACTTCACACCTGCTCCATGTGCTTGGATCATGTTTTTCTGGGGAAAAATCTTGTTAAAAATGCCGAAATTGCCATCTGTGATGTGAATACCTCCATGAAAGGCAATAAGCTAACTGATCCGATATTTGGAAAATATCAACTCTTTTTTCCTTCTGAAGAAAATGCAGAAAAGACATATAAAAACGGTAATACCAGAGACTTGAAAATATTAAAATATTGGCAGCTGGGTTTAAAATACATTGAAGACAGTGATGCACTTTTTACCGCCAAATTCATGAACGGGCATATTCCGTTTTATGCCCATGATGATGTCGGTGAGGATGTTGAACCTGGTATGCCGAAAACATTGAATGATATTGCCGGTGCATCTGTCTATCACTCCGGCACCGGCAATAAACAGGGTACCAAGGCTTTGGGTGTATTAAAAGCAGATGTGGATAACCTGGGGCGTATCATGGCCTGTGGACTGCGGGAAAATTTATATACCATTTCCCGGGTAGCAACCATGAGTCGGCAAATGAATAATTTTTTTGCCTTGTACCTGCCCGATTTCCTGGAGAACACCCCACAATTTAATGATGTCTATACGGTGTTTGCCGGTGGAGATGATTTGTTTCTCATGGGTCCCTGGAATCATATCATAGTGTTGGTGGATGTGTTGGAAGAACGTTTCGCTGCCTATGTTGCAGGTAACGATGAGATTCATTTTTCTGCAGGTATCGTTGTGGATAAGTCCCATACACCCATTGATCGCCTGGCGGAAGCATCGGAATCGGCGCTGGAGCATTCCAAACACAGTGGGAGAGACCGAGTGACATTGTTTGACCGCACAGTTACCTGGGCTGATTTTAAAGCGTTGAAAACTGTGGAAAAAGAGCTGGCTTCATGGCTGGATAACGATTGGATCAGTGATGTACTTTTCTATAAATTGAACCATTTCATTGATATGGCAGAAGAGGAGCATCGCATCCTCAGGAAAAATAGCGGGGCGATTCATCTTGATGACATGGCATGTACAAAATGGCGCGCATTACTGACCTATACGGTGGAGCGGAATGTGGCCTTGAGGCTGAAAGATAATCAACGCCGGGATAAAGTGAAATATATATCAGGCAAAGCGGCGCAATTACTGGATCAATATCGGGGTGACTTGCGTATTCCCCTCTGGACCATTCAATATAATCGAAGATAGGAGAACCTGTGATGGAAAAAATTGTTTTTTGGAAAGATAAATCTGAGCGTTTGATTAACCCTGCCCTTTTTTCCACCATTGCGGAAAGCTTTGCTGTGGAAATAGCCAGAGACAATAATAATAGAGGAAACCCGAATAAGCCCACCCAGTTAAGAAAATTTTTTGATGAGATCGTTCGCCTTAACATGGAAGCCAAGAGTAACCCAGAGGCCTGGAATCATGTATTGCCGCTGGTACATATGGTGACAGCCAAAGCCGCTTATGCCATGGGTCGCAATTTGATTTCTGATACATTCTTATCGTTTATCAGAAATTCTGTTGAACAGACGGAAACCCCGGAAGATCTGAATCTCTTTGTCTCTTTTTTTGAGTCTTTTATTGGGTTTTACAAGCTTCATGGCCCCAGTAAATGACTTTTCTATTTCATGCCCGGTTTTATTGGCGTTGAGAAATTAGCTGTCTTGCCCAAAAAATCTTTGAGACAACTATCATGGTCAGAAATGGATGGATTAAGGTTTAAAATTAAAATCATCTGAGAGGAAAATATAATGAAATTAGTCAACATCAAAGAGATCAATGGTAAAATAAAATTAAAAAGCGGTCTTCACATCGGTGCTGGAGATACTGAAATGCGCATTGGCGGTACAGACAACCCTGTAATCAAACACCCTCATACCCAGGAGCCCTATATCCCTGGCTCATCCCTAAAAGGGAAGGTTCGCTCGCTCCTGGAATTGCAGTCCGGTTTGATGGGCCACACCAAAGGAGCACCGGTGGGATTAAAACATTTGAGCGGGCTTTCAGCAGAAGATCAACAAACGGGCCGAAATATCATTAAACTTTTTGGTGCCAGTGGCGCTGATGCTGATGAGTTGATGGACATTGGTCCTTCACGCCTTTCCTTTGCCGATTGCCCCCTGGATGCGGAATGGAAGGCCAATGCGCTCAGCCAGCATCTGGGATTCACCGAAGTTAAATCAGAAAATGCCATAAATCGCATCAAGGGAACTGCTGAACATCCCCGTTTCATAGAACGTGTTCCGGAAGGTACTGAATTTTCCTTTTCCATTATGATAAAAATTTATGACGGGGACGATGATCTTCAAACGCTGTTTTTTAAGGGCTTAAAACTTCTTGAGATGGATGCCCTGGGGGGCAGCGGCAGCAGGGGCTATGGCCGCATACAATTTATTTTGGCCGACGAAGAGATGGCCCGGATTTTTAAAGACATCAACCCCCTGCCATAGGGAGGAATTGTATGAAACTGTATGAAATAACGTTGCAGCCGACATCAGGTTTTGGCACTCCCTTGAAGGGAGACACCCTGTTTGGCCAGTTCTGCTGGCAGGCCGCCCATGACCCGGAACTGCTGCCCGATGGGCTTGCCCATCACATTGCCCTGTATTCTAAAAAGCCCTTTGCCATTTTTTCTTCGGCATATCCCAAAACGGAAAGTAACGGGAGTGCATGGTTTTTAAAGCGCCCCAATTTACCAATGGAATTTTATCCTTCTTTTATGAGCATGTCCCGCCGTCAACGCATTGATATGGTCAGGGAAATGAAGGCTGAAAAATGGATGAAACTTCCGGCCATCGGGTCCATTGATCTTCAGCACACGGCCTTCCTTAAAGAGGCAGATCTGTTCGAGTTACTGACCCGGGAGTTATTACCGGAACAAAAGCAGGCCATTGGAAAGATAAATACCCCACAACTTACCCGGGTTCATACCCAACCCCATAACAGTGTGAACCGCCTAAGCAATACAACAGGTTCTGGCATGTTTTCTCCCTACACCATGGAAAACACCTGGTATATGCCGGGAATTGAACTGGTGCTGTTTGTTCTGGTGGAAGAAAGCGCAATAACCATAGAAGCCATTGTTAAGGGATTGGAAAAAATTGGAAAATGGGGATTTGGAAGGGATGCCTCCACGGGCATGGGACGATTTGATGTGGCAGAGTATGATCCCGTGCCGGTACCTCCGGCGGATGGGTTAAATGCACTTTACACGCTCTCTCCATGTTTACCGGAGCAGGGACAGATGCATCAGGCGTATTTTACCCCTTTTACCCGTTTTGGAAAGCATGGCAGTGATCTTGCCATTTCTCATAATCCCTTTAAAGCCCCTGTGATCATGGCAGATGAGGGTGCGATATTTGTGCCGAAAAATTCTGAAGATTTAAAGAAACAATACATTGGCAGGGCCGTTACAGGCGTTTCCAAGGCCATGCCGGAAACTGTGGTGCAGGGATATTCACCTGTACTGCCGGTTAAGTTGGGGTGATCCATGAAAAAAACTGTAAATTGTCTCATTGAAATTGTCTCGCCGGTTCACATCGGTTGTGATGAGGTGTATGAACCCACCTCTTTTGTTGTGGATGAAAATCATTTGATTGATTTTGAACCGCTGGTATTTATGGCTGATCTTGAACCGGCAGAAAAGGAACAATTTTCCAATATCTGTCGTAAAGGCACGGTGGAATCTATTCTGGAATTGTATAAGTTTTTTCAGAATAAGACGGCCACTGGGCGTAAAGTTGATCTTTGTCCGGCATTCATGACGCATTATCGTTCAACTTTGAATTTACCAGCCCACAATTCCAGGAAAATACAAAATGAACTCAATCGTTTTTCTATTCAAAGAACGGCTTTCAGACGCTCTGACGGGCGACCTTATCTTCCGGGTTCTTCTATTAAAGGTGTATTGAGAACTGGATATTTAAATCACAAATGCCAGGGAAAAAAAGTGTACCTTCAAGGTGAAAGGAAAAATGCTGGCGCATTAATTGAGAAGAAATTACTTGATTTCCAAAGAATTGATGAAGATCCATTCAGCCAGGTAAAGGTTTCTGATTTTCAGCCGGTGGGAGAGGCCCGGACAAAGATTGTATATGCTGTTAATCAAAAAAAGAAAAGTTCCCCCAAAGACGCAAGGGGGCCTTATCAGATACTGGAAATTATTCAGCCAGGGGCTATTTTTCAAGGAACTGTGGAGGTGCGGGAAAATCCTGCGGGAGCAAAAGATCCGGCCTTTAATCCAGATATTAAAGATCCTATTCAACTGGAGGCTTTACTCCAGGGTGCCGGTGATTTTTATTTCAATGAAAATCAGCGTGAAAACCGGGAGCTTGCCGCTGTTAGGATTCCATCTGTTCAAGTCAATGGCGTAACGAATACTTTATTATCTCCGGAAAAGGTCTGCATTCCGTTGAGGGTGGGTCGTCATTCCGGTGCGGAGTCTGTAACCATTGATGGAAATCGGGATATTAAAATCATGCTGGGTAATCGAAAATCAACGTATATGGACCACGCGACCACCTTCTGGTTAAGCTCTGAAAAGAGCACCGAAGCAAAAAAGACACCCCCTGAATCCCTGATGCCCTTTGGGTGGATTTGCATTCAACCTTTTTCCTCGGAACAGGTCAAGGATATAGAAAAGCTTGAACAGGTTTACTTCGATAAAGTGAGCCGAAAAAAGAAAGAAGAAATTCAAATTTTACAGGATCAACAGCAAAAAGAAAAAGAAGAAAAAGAGCGACTGTTAAAGCAAAAAGAAAAGCTGGAGCGTAAGCAAAAGGAAACCGAGGCACTTAAAGCCCAGTTGAAGACAATGTCACCGGAGGAACTGTTTCTTTTTGAACTGAAGCAGGGAGATATCCTTGAAGAAAAGGTAAACATTGCTTTTAAAAAGATTGATGATACGCCGGAAAGTCATAAAAAATTAGTTGCCATTGGTATAAAAAAATATTGGCAGGAAAAACACCTGTGGACTAAAAAAGAAGTTGGTGGAAGATGGAGAAAAATACGGGACAGGAATAATAAACTGGATGCAATTATTGGAGATTGATCGTGTAAAATTTGGAATTTCATGTTTTTATCCATTTCATTCTACTGGCTTGATCAAAACATTTGCACCTGAGAGCGCCATTATGGCCAGTGGGCGGCGTTATGATCAAGCCCCAGCTGAATCAATGGAATACTTGTGTCAAATTTGAGATGTAAAGCAATGAAAAAAATGTTATTGATTTTTAACCACACCCTGGGGCAGGATCAACGGGAAGATGCAATTCTTTCTCTGGGTGTGAAGGAATTTGTTGAGATGCCGGATCAACTAAAAGAGATCTGGGAGCAGATCCCAGCAGATTCAGAAACAATTGAAAACCTGCTTATCCCCATAAAAGGCTGGCTACAAAAAGTGGCTCGGAAGGGAGACGTGGTATTAATTCAAGGAGATTTCGGGGCCACATGGTTTATGGTATCCTACGCAATGGCACAGGAAATGGTGCCGATTTACTCCACCACCCGAAGATATGCTGAAGAAATACCCCAAAAAGATGGCTCCTTGAAGTCAATACATGTGTTCAAGCATGTTTTGTACCGACGTTATGGACGGTAGATTATTGTCTTTTGTAAGTACCTTTATTTATTGATCTTTGACAATTTGCTGCGGAAAAATTTCCGGACCTTCGACGGTCATGGTGGCGAGTGTCCCCATGGGTTGTAAAAGTTTAATATTTTCAACCACTTAACAATTGATGTTACGCTTGTAGATTCGGAAATTCAATATTTGATTGTATTCCAGATAGTTATGAGAAAAGCATCAGACAAAAACACCATAAAAATTTAACGGGACCCCCTTTTTGGGGTAGGTCCGGAAATTTGGCTTTACAAACCCGCGCCAGCACTGTAAAAAAACTACCCAGAGTCTGAAAGATTGCCCCGATTAGAGGGGATTGAGACTTCTTGTCAGCTTTTTACTTCTATACATGGCCGTTCTAGTCTGAAAGATTGCCCCGATTAGAGGGGATTGAGACTAGAGCGATCACAACGGCCCAGTCGGGCCTGGAAGTCTGTCTGAAAGATTGCCCCGATTAGAGGGGATTGAGACAATGAGGCGTAACTTTGCCTCATCGCTCAACTTATCGAGTCTGAAAGATTGCCCCGATTAGAGGGGATTGAGACTATTTTCTTCATACGCTTAGGTCATCAAAGACCACAGGTCTGAAAGATTGCCCCGATTAGAGGGGATTGAGACTCTCATAAATTGATTTTGCCATCTTTCTTCTCCTTTTGTCTGAAAGATTGCCCCGATTAGAGGGGATTGAGACTAACATTCGTGCTTTTTTTTGCAATTGCTTGTGTTTGGTCTGAAAGATTGCCCCGATTAGAGGGGATTGAGACCTACGTTAAAAAACATGTCTTTAATCTCCATTTTTAGTCTGAAAGATTGCCCCGATTAGAGGGGATTGAGACTACGTGTAATCTCACCCTTTCTGTAGTAAGACAACGCTGTCTGAAAGATTGCCCCGATTAGAGGGGATTGAGACTCATCTTTCTCCAGACTAGCGATAAATTCCTTCATTGTCTGAAAGATTGCCCCGATTAGAGGGGATTGAGACCCAAATTATTTCATCGTTCCATTTTCCGCCCCATTCAGTCTGAAAGATTGCCCCGATTAGAGGGGATTGAGACATAGGACTTACAAACACAACCACACCTTCAAGTTGTTTGTCTGAAAGATTGCCCCGATTAGAGGGGATTGAGACTGTTATCGAGTCTTAAAGACTATTTCTTGTTCTTTTTGGTCTGAAAGATTGCCCCGATTAGAGGGGATTGAGACTCAATCAAACTACCCTCTTAAAACAGCTTATTCGTATGTCTGAAAGATTGCCCCGATTAGAGGGGATTGAGACATCAATTCTTGACGATAATTCCCTTTTCCTTTTTGAGTCTGAAAGATTGCCCCGATTAGAGGGGATTGAGACGTCACTTCACTTTTCCGATACAAAGATATCGCCTTAGTCTGAAAGATTGCCCCGATTAGCAGGGTAAACGCATTTAAATTGCATTGACTCCAAGTACTTTCATGAGGTAAGTATTATCCCATCCTGCTTGCAGGCGTTTAACATTTATGCTCTTTTTCATACTGTTTTCTTTTTTTAGTAGATTTAAGGCAATATGGCGCACCATTGCAAAATTTTCAGCAGCATGGCCAGCTCGCTTGCGACATTCATCTTCCCTAAACGAGACATCAAGCACCCAGTGCAATTTATTTTCGACTCCCCAGTGGTCTCGTATCCTTTTAGCAAAGTCTTCACCATTCCATTTGTCGCTGAGCAAGTAATAACTGGTCTCGCATGAAATTTTGTCCTTAATATGGCGTTCTCTTTCAACCATTCCAATGCTTTGAAGGCCTGCCCAAAGTGGTTTATCCACGATCCAGTCAGTATCGGATGTAATCCAATGACGCCTTATTTCAACTCGTCCATGATCACCATCAACGCTTTCAAAATAGTTTTCGGACAATTCCTTAACGTCTGTCTTTTTGATGTTTTGAAAAAAAAGATCAACGTCGTCATATAGATCTCCATGGTTTTGCTTCAAAGCCAAAGCATAGTTTGCATTATTGTCGATTATTTTTTCTGCGATCTTTTTCTGACAACCCATGGCGTCTATTGTGATAGTGCTTCCTGAAATATCCAGTAAATCAAGCAATTCCGGGATTGCAGTAATTTCATTTGATTTCTCATTCGTTTTAATTTGTCCCAGGACCATATTCATATCTGATGCCCATGCACTCACCATATGAATTGCTGACTTTCCATTTGGTTTATCATGGGACCGCCTCAGTGTCTTTCCATCCACAGCGATGACAGTCTCCGGAAGTGATTTCCGCATAGAATTCACCCAGTTAATAAAAGCCGATTGAAATTCTTTCGGGTCAATGATGATAAATACTCGCCTTATTGTATCGTGTGATGGTATTCCATTGGGTAACTTCAAAAATGTTTTTAACCAGTCATGTTTGGATTCGCCATATTGTGCAATTTCATTCCATGTATTTGCCCCGCAAATAACAGCGCATATTGTAATTGCAAATATGTCTATCAACAGGTGTCGTTTCTGTCTTTCCAGTCGAGGGTCATTTATCTCTGCAAGTTCTGACAACAGCGAACTATCAGACTCAATCATTATTGGACTCCTTTAGAATAAAATTATAGCAAAGAAGTTCAAATAACAAAAATTCCCAATATTGAAAACTCTCATTTACCCAAGTGAGCTACATGAGGCTTCATTTGTTTTATTTTAATGCGTTTGCCCTGCCCCGATTAGAGGGGATTGAGACTAAACTCATTTTTTGATATATACATATTTTCTCCTTGGTCTGAAAGATTGCCCCGATTAGAGGGGATTGAGACTAGGTCGGGGTCTAGGGTATCATCGGCAGCTAGCTTGGGTCTGAAAGATTGCCCCGATTAGAGGGGATTGAGACTTCTGAAAGATCGGAAAACCTCTGTCAGATTTGAATAGTCTGAAAGATTGCCCCGATTAGAGGGGATTGAGACTAGCGGCATATAACAGAATATTTCCATGGGAAGTGTGTCTGAAAGATTGCCCCGATTAGAGGGGATTGAGACTCAATCGGTCAAAATCACTGGTCACAGATTCCTCTGTGAGTCTGAAAGATTGCCCCGATTAGAGGGGATTGAGACACTTGTGATGCAATAGCGTTTATCACAAGGACAAAGTCTGAAAGATTGCCCCGATTAGAGGGGATTGAGACGCTCATCTGTTAAAGTCAATGACCCCATGCCCATATTAGTCTGAAAGATTGCCCCGATTAGAGGGGATTGAGACTTTAAGAACATTCCCCGTCCGGAAATTACCGGATAGGTCTGAAAGATTGCCCCGATTAGAGGGGATTGAGACTGTGACCGTTTTTGCCCCTGCCCCTGGGCGGGTATAGGTCTGAAAGATTGCCCCGATTAGAGGGGATAAAACATTTACCGTCACAACCCCAATAGATCTCATCTCATCCCGGAACACCAAAGGACCCTTAAAATTGAAAAGATTCATTCTATCCCCCTGCGGTACCAGCCTCTTAACCAACAATGCCCTTGATGATGACGAAAGAAAAAGGGTGTTTGCCCATGCCAACGCTAAATACAAAGAAGATGTGGCGCAACCCCACAGGTCACAACTCCAAACCCTGTTACAGAGAATTACGTCCCAGTTGGACGGGGCAGACAGAGAAGAAGCATCAAAAATGTCCGCAGAAATTAACGGCATTGTGAAAATCTACGATGGTATGAATCCTGCCGGGGATGATGTGCATCTTCTCTTAAGCACGGATACCTGGCTGGGAGAAGCAACCGCCCGCCTGGTTGAAGACTGGCTGCGGGCACAAAATCCGCTTCTGGCCGTTGATGTCCATCGCCAGGTGGATCTTCAGACAGCAGACATCACCTCCTTTCAGATTGCCCTGGCAGAACTTGTAAAAAAGTTCAGCAATGAATTACCCGGGTACGCAGACAGCGGCTATAAAATAATTTTCAATCTCACAGGTGGGTTTAAAAGCGTGCAGGGTTTTTTGCAGAGCATTGCCCATTTTTATGCCGATGAAACGGTCTATATCTTTGAAAGTGCATCTGAACTGATGCGTATACCCCGCCTGCCCATTCGCATGGATGCCATGGCCGCCGTTGAAAAAAACATTTCGTCACTGCGCAATATTTCAGAGGAAATCCCGGGAACGGAAACGACAGATATTCCTGAAATATTTCTTCTCACCATGGATGATAAACCTTCGCTGTCTCCATGGGGTGAGGTGGTCTGGGCCAACTGTAAACGGGAAATCTATCAAAAGAGGCTGTTGCCATCCCCCCGGCCGGGAAAAATCGCCTATGGAAAAAATTTTATAAAAGACATTAAAGCCCTTGCGCCTGATCGCGTAGAAATTGTCAACGGCCGCATTGATCAGCTCAACAGACATCTGAATCAAAGCGCATATAATCCGGTCTCTCTGGATTTTAAAAAACTCAAAGGGGTTTCCATGAAACCGTCAACCCATGAAATGGATGCCTGGGCCGACCTTGATGCCAGAAGAATATTCGGGCATTTTGAAGGGGAATTGTTTGTTCTGGATCGTTTGACAAAGGGGCTGCATTAAGACCAAAAAGTCATTACCTGCCTGAAAATAAAACAAAAATCAATGGATGGGAGGATAAATGTTTTATCTGGTCTGTTTTGATATTGTGGACAATCCCATGAGATACCGGGTGGTCAAAATCCTGAAAGGATATGGTGTCCGGGTCCAGAAATCTGTTTTTGAGTGCCCCAACCTGACAGAGCACCGGTTTTTAAAAATGAAATCAGATCTTGAAGGGGTGATGGATCACCTTGAAGATACCATTCGCTATTACCCGCTTTGCCGGGGTTGCGTGAAAAATGTGGAGTTTTCCGGAACGGGTGAGTCCCCGGAGACGACTCGTTTTTCTGTGACCTGATTCCTGCCCATAAAAAAGTTTAATCATTGAGTAAAATATTCTGCTTTAATGACGTTTACCATGTTAAAGGCGAAAAAAATGTTTACCCATTAACATGGAGGTCATCATGGTATCTCTTGGCTCAATGGCAAAAATAATTCGTACCCCTGAGCAGTCCGGTCAAATGGCAAAAGCATCCCAGCCCCATCCGGGCACACCTGCTTCCCAGGACAAGATGTATCAAGACCAGTTTCTCTCCCTGGACGAACTCATCGCCCCCAAAAGCGATTTTTCCAAAAAAAGCCGGGGCAAGACCCTGGATGATATCCGGGAACTCATGGGAAAAAACCAGTGGGAAAACATCCTGGCCCTTTATTATCCAGTGGAAGACAAGGTTCCCGATCTCGTTGCCGCTGGCATGGATATCCCGGTGCGGGAAAAGATTGCCTTTGCCTTGGGGCAGGTGGGACGGTTTGATGATGCCATTGCCGAACTTCTGGTATGTACCCGAAAAGAGCCGGACAACTTTTTTGCCCGTTCTTCACTGGCCTACACCGCCTATAACTCCCTGTATGCCAATAAGAACAAAGAGATTTTTCTGACTCCGGATCTTAAAGCAAAACGCCTGGCCCTGGCCCATGACAGCCTGAAAAAAGCCCAGGAACTTCGCCCCGACGGTGTCACCAATTTTTATCGCCAGGGGATGCTCATCAGCCAGATTGAAAATAAACCCGAACAGGCCTTGCCTCTGTTTCTCCGGGCCTGTCAGAACTGGGAAGGTCTTTCCCCGGCAGACCAGGAAGCGCGACATCAGGAAAAGAAAAATTACATTAAATCCCTGTATCGCCTGGCAAGTCTTCAGCTGTCTGCGGGCAACGGTGATGCGGCCCTGGAGCGGATCAAAACATGTCTTTCCCTGGACGAAAAGAGCAACCATATTTCCCTTCCCTTAAAATACTTTGCCCTGGGCAAGGTGTATTTTCATCTGGGAAAAACTGTTGAGGCAAGGGATGCGCTTATGTTCGCCCACCAGAGCCGGGGTTCAAGACCGGGTGATTTTGTGGTGGAACTGCTGGCCCGGACATTTCTGGCACTGGGAAAAAAAGAGCGGGCCATGGAAGTCCTTAATACCATTCCGGAGCAGGCACGGCGGCCCTATTTCCGGTGGACCGAAGCCGATGCCCTGTGCGCCATGAATAAATTCTCAGAAGCCCGGCAAGTGTTGAAAAAATCCATGGCCCGGGACAACCGCTCCCGGCATAAAACATTACTCAAGCTGGCCAAGATCTGCTACCTGCAAAAAGATTTCAGTGAGACGGAAAAATATGCGGTGGATGCCGACCATTTTTTCCAGAATCAATGGAATAATCCCTATGGGGAAGGCATGTTCTGGACAGCCCTTGCCCAGTGTCGCCAGGGACGAACCCGTCAGGCCCTGGAAACGGCAGAAAAGCTCAAGGCGCATTTTAGGTTCTTTCCCCGGCTGGATCAACTGATATCCTTTATAAAGGAACAGACAGAGTAAGCCCCAATGTAAAATGATCATGGTGATTCAAAGGAGGATGTAATCATGGCACAGCAACCGGAACAGAAACAAAAAGAGACTCGGGCACTCCTTTCCCCCGGGGCGGATTATTCTCTGCTGCTCAATCGCCTTGAAAAAACGGTGCTCCATGATCAGGAGCCAGGCCAGGCCTTGAAGGTGCTGCAGGAAAAGAAGATCTGGCAGAAACTGAACGGGCAGCACCTGCTCCAGTGGGCATCTCTGGCCCAGGTGGCCGGAGCCATTGATACAGCCCTTGAAGTGTATGAACACCTGACCGTTTCCGAGCCTGAACTGAAACAGGGATGGCTGGAATATCTTGATTTGATTTCCCTGCTGGATAAAAAGGAGCTTCTTGCCAGCCGGGTTGCCCGGGCCGCCGCCCATGTTTCCAAGGAAGCACTGGACAGGTGGCATCAACAGATAAGGCAAAACAATGCCCGGGAAAATTCATCCCGGGATCTGGACAATATTGAGGCACCTTTCCAGGAAATGATCTGGCAGCGGGAAGCCATGGGGCGTTTCATGACACTTTTTTCCGGGCGAGAGGATGTCTTTGCACGGCAATGGGTGGACAAAAATGAAGGCAAAAGTGGGTATGTCCCGGTGCGCCGGGTCATGTGCCTGCAGGATGTGGAGGATCATCTCCTGGGCCGGAAAACCTATGGGATTTATCTCTTAAACAGGGATAACAAGGTGCGGTGCGGGGTCATTGATGTTGATATTGTCAGTCGGTTCAGAACGGGTAAAATTGCCGCCCAGGATCGCCGGGTGCTGCAGCGGGAAAAGAATTATCTGGAGTCCAGAATTTATCAGATGTGCCGGGATCTTGGGATTTCTCCTCTGATGGAGTTCAGCGGCAACAAGGGGTTTCACTTCTGGTTTTTATTTGAAAGACCCGTGGCGGCTGAAAAGGTGAAATCGCTGCTGCAGCAGATGGCACAGCCCCTGAACAAGGATCTCACCGCCTTTGATCTGGAGGTGTTTCCCAAACAGGATCAGTTAAAGGGAAAGGGACTGGGGAATCTGGTCAAACTGCCCCTGGGTATCCATCGATTTTCGGGAAAACCATCTTTTTTTCCGGCCTGTGAAAAACGGGACATGGCTTCCCAGCTGCACCATCTGCAGGGAATACCATTGATAAGCACAGATGTGTTAAAAGAGGCGGCTCGCATGGACAATGCCGCCCGCATCGTCATGCATCCCAGGATTGCGAAAACAGCAGCAGAATATCCGGAACTGTTTGAACTGGAACAGCGCTGTCCCCCCATGGGACAGATCTTGGCTGCCTGCCGCCAGGGAAGGAGCTGTACGGCCCGGGAGGAAAAAATATTGCTCCAGACCATCCCGGCAAAGGATCTGGAAAAACTGATTCTCTCCGGATATGTTTCCATGAGTGGTTCGGTGATGAATTTTCTGATCTCCAACCGGGTGGAAACGGTGTTTGTTACCCCCACAGGAAAGTTCCGGGCACGGCTAATGATTGATGAACATAAGCATGTGGCCTTGAGAAAAGCCCAGTATTTGAAGTTATCCCAGGATGTTTTTGGCCAACGCATCATGAAGGTGCTGGTAAAAGGTAAGCTTGACAACATGGCAGCTCTTCTGCTGCGGCGGGCCTCCGATTACAATGACGGTACATTGAGAAATGCTGCAATTGGTCTTAAAACCCTGGCGAAAAAGCTGGAAACTGAGATTTCCCGGGATGCCATTCGTGGCATTGAAGGCGCGGGCAGTCGCATCTATTTTTCTGTGTTTCAACGATTGATCCGAAATGAAGCTTTTACCTTCAGGGGACGGAATCGTCGCCCACCCCTGGACCCCGTCAATGCTTTGCTCTCCTTTGTGTATACATTATTGACAAATGAGGTGTTGTCTGCCATTAAAACAGTGGGCATGGACCCTTATCTTGGAACACTTCACGAGGTAAGTTACGGCAGACCCTCCCTTGCCTGCGATCTGGTGGAAGAGTACAGAAGCATTGTTGCCGATCGTCTGGTGCTCAAGCTGATCAATCAGAAAATGGTCAAGCCCAATGATTTTGCCTATAGAGAAAACTGTCCGGCCGCTTTTGTGGATGAAACGGAAATGAAACAAAAGCGACCTGTTGAGATGAAGCCTTATCTCTTAAAAGCCTTTCTGGCAGCCTACGAAGGCATGATGGGCGGTAAGCGAAATTACCGCCAGACCCTGCGTAATCAGGTGCGGCAGTTTGCAGATTTTTTGTTGGCTCCGGACAAGGGGTATCATCCATTAAAGTTTTAGGGGGAAGTATGGAAAATGATGATTTAGACGAGTATGAGGGCATTTTTGATAACGATGAAGTTGTTGACATGCTTTTATATGATAAAGTCGAGAGGGATTTTGATAAAAAGAAAAATACAAATAATACAGGCTGTTTTACGATGATTTTGGCTATTTCAGGATGTGGCCTGTTTGGCATATTATTAATATTGATATAACCGCCAGGGCGGACCTTATTCTGATCGGATACCGAGAAAAGAAATTTTCCTTGTTGCCTTTTTAAAGTGGTTTTAATAGAAAGATCAAGTCAGCCACCATTTTACAAGGAGGCCCAGGACTGTAAAAAAGTCCTTTGTACGTTATGGACTATAAAACACCCAAAGGAGTTAAATAATGCCAAAAGCAACCACGAACGGTATCCAGATAGAATATGAGACGTTTGGAGACAAATCTTCCCCATCGGTATTGTTAATTATGGGTTTGTCTGGCCAATTGATTCACTGGCAAAAAGAATTTTGCATGAAACTTTCAGATCAAGGATATCATGTCATCAGATATGATAACAGGGACTCCGGTTTATCAACAAAATTCAATGAATTTACTTTGAAAAAGACCATGGAAGACATCGGTGCTTTTCTTATGAAAAAAGAAGCTTCAGCCCCTTACAGCATTGAAGATATGGCAGATGATGCGGCAGGGCTTCTTGATTTTCTGGATATAAAAAAAGCGCATATCTGTGGTATGTCCATGGGTGGATTTATTGCCCAGACATTTGCAATTAACTATCCGGATCGTATTTTAACCCTCACCTCCATATACAGCAATCCCGGAAACAGAAAAGAATATCAACCGACACAAAAAGTTACGGAATTCATGCTGTCACCCACACCTTCAAATCGTGATGCCTACATTGAACATTTAATAACTTATTTTAAGTTGATTTCCGGATCAGGGGTTCCCTTTGACGAAGATTTTCATCGCAACCTGGCAGGCCAATCCTATGACCGTTCTTTCTGTCCGGAGGGTGTGGCAAGACAGACACTTGCCATTTTAACCCAGAAAGACAGAGGGGCAGACCTGAAAAATGTATCCATCCCGGCACTTGTTATCCATGGAGATGATGATCCGGTGATTCCATTGGCAGGCGGAAAAGCCACGGTTGATGCAATCCCAAATGCTGAATTGAAAATAATCAGGGGGATGGGCCATGCCATACCCAATTTGCAGGCATATTGGTCTGAAATTCTGGATGCAATGGTAAGTCATATGGACAATTAAAACGGCATCCTTCAAAGATAGACCACTATCCCTGCGTGAACAAATTGGGATATACAGGATATCATGAAAAAAAATATTTGTATGGTTGCAGGGTTGATATGGAGTGCAGCCATAATTTTAACTGGATGTCAGACCCCAGGGGCTTTCAGGACCGACGTGGACCAACAGGCCCAGCGCATGATCAATGAAAAACAGGTACAGGTTCTGGGCAAACACACCGATTTCAGTCTTGAAAAGCCCAGCGATATCTTGCGTCGTCAGATACTTGAACATGCGTCTTTACCAGTTGCCGGCCCAGCCTCTCTGGGTTCAGATAACTTGCGGCCGGTGGAGCACTGGCCTGAAGCGGGTTATCCGGCCCCGACAGGTCCCCAGGAACATGTTTCCTATGACTTTAATACCCCGATCCCCATTTCTCTTGTAAAAGCCCTTCAAATCGGTGCCCGGAACAATTTTGATTTTATGACCCAGAAGGAGACAGTGTTTCAGTCTGCCCTGGCTTTATACCTTGAGCAGGATGCTTTTCGCACCAGCCTTATCGGTCAGATACAGACCCTTGTAAGTTCGGATAGGTCTCAGACATCTGCCCAAGAGGGGACCCAGAGCAGCGGAACAATCACCGGAACCCGACAATTGGAAAACGGAATGAATCTGTCCACAGCCCTGGCTGTGGATCTGGCAACTCTGCTCACCTCGGGCAGCAACTCCTCTTTCGGAATCAAGGCGGATGCCAGCCTGTCCATTCCCCTGCTCAGGGGAGCTGGCAGACACATTGTAACAGAGCCCATGCAGCAGGCCGAACAAAATCTGGTATATGCCATCCTTGATTTTGAACGGTTCAAGAAAAAATTTGCCGTATCAATTGCCAGGGATTATCTGAGCATCTTAAAACAAAAGGATGTGGTTAAAAATGCCTGGGAAGATTACCAAAGCAGAATAATCTCATCCCGGAGAAGCAGGCGGCTGGCTGAAGCGGGTCGGCTCAAGGAGATCGAGGTGGATCAGTCGGTTCAGACTGAACTGGTTGCTCGCCAGAGATGGGTGTCCGCCCAGGAGCAATATAAGAAACAGATGGATACATTTAAACTTTTGCTGGGTCTTCCGCCGGATGCGGACATTAATCTGGACCCGGAGGAGCTTGATCGTATTGCAGTGGAGCCGGAGAGGGGGGCAGGCCCCCTGGAGCTATCCGAGCGAAGGGCCATTGAAATGGCCCTGGAAAACCGGCGTGACCTGCAGGTCATTACGGGCAAGGTATTTGATGCACAACGGGCTGTGGTTGTGGCGGCGGATGCGCTGGGAGCAGAGCTTACTTTCCTGGGATCTGCAGCCATTGGAGAGCGGCGGACCATCACCACGGCAGATCTTGAAAACGCCCGGTTGCGAACGGACAAAGGCGTGTTTTCTGCACTGATGACCCTGGATCTTGGACTTGACAGAACCGCCGAGGCTGTGGCTTATCGCAACAGCTTTATTCTTCTCGAACAGGCGGTACGCAATGCCCAAAACCTTGAAGACACCATTAAATTAGAGATTCGCAGCCGGCTCCGGGAGCTTTTAGAATCTCGGGAAACACTGATTATTCAGGCCAAGTCTGTCCTGCTTGCATTAAAACGGGTTAAAAGCATTACCCTGTTCATGGATGCAGGCAGAGCACAGACCCGGGATCTTTTAGAGGCCCGGGATGACCTTCTTGAAGCCCAGAACCGTCTGACATCTGCCCGGGTAAATTATAGAGTTGCAGAGCTGGAAATCCAGCGTGACATGGGGGTACTCGTTGTGACAGATACAGGTCTGTGGCAGGAGTATTCACCGGAGGCAAAGACCAATGCTGAAAAATAAAATAGTTGTCTGGATATCTGTTGCTGTTGTTGTCTGCCTTGGCATGGCCCTGTTTTTTTGGGAAAGCAGATCCACTGATTCACACGTCGATATAAGTAAATCTGCCACCTTTATTGTCACACCCGGCCCCCTTACAGTGGATATTGTTGAGTCTGGAATCATTAATGCCAGGGAGCAGATCATTATTAAAAATGAGGTGGAAGGAAAGACCTCAATCCTCTATCTGATTGCAGAAGGAACCCAGGTAAAGAAGGGGGATCTTCTGGTGGAACTGGATGCCAGCTCTCTTGTGGATGCAAAAATTGATCAGGAGATCAAGGTACAGAATGCTGAAGCTGCCTATATTAACGCCACTGAAAATCTTGCCGTGGTGGAAAATCAGGCAAAAAGTGACATTGATCTTGCCGCCCTGACCCTGGAATTTGCCAAACAGGATTTGAAAAAATACATAGAGGGTGAATATCCCAATGAACTTCAAAGAGCTCAGGCAGAGATTACCTTGGCAGAAGAGGAGCTGACCCGGGCAAGGGATACCCTGAAATGGTCCCAGACATTAAGCGATGAAAAATACCTGTCTTTGATCGAGCTTCAGGCAGATCAGTTGTCGGAAAAGAAAAAAGCATTGGATCTGGAACTGGCCAAAAATAACCGGGATCTGCTGGTCAATTACACCTACAAGAGAAACCTTGCCCAACGCAGGAGCGATGTAAGTCAGGCGCAGATGGCCATGGAGCGGACCCGCCGCAAGGCCAGGGCAGATGTGGTTCAGGCAGAAGCAGAACTCAAGGCCAGAAAGGCCGAGAATCAGCGGCAAAAAGACAAACTAAGCAAGATACAAGAACAGCTGGAAAAAACAAAAATTCTCTCTCCGGCCGATGGACTTGTCATCTATGCCACAAGTGCCCAGAATGGTGGTTTTCGGCACAATGTTGAACCCCTTCAGGAGGGACAGGATATCCGGGAACGCCAGGAGTTGATCTATCTGCCCACAGCCAATTCAAGCAATGCCGCCATTGCCATTCATGAATCCAATCTCAAAAAGGTAAAAGTGGGCATGCCCGTGGTTATCACCGTGGATGCCATGCCCGGCAAACAATTCACAGGTAAGGTTGCCCATATTTCCCCTCTTCCCGATGCCCAGAGTATCTGGATGAACCCGGATCTGAAGGTTTATACCACCCAGATATTTCTGGACGGCAACGACAACGCCATCCGCACCGGTATGAGCTGCCAGGCAAAAATTGTGGTGGAAAGCCATGAGTCTGCCCTGTTTGTACCTGTCCAGGCGGTACTGCGGGTGAACGGGAAACCAACGGTATTTGTTTATAATGGATCAGCGTTTGAACCCAGGGTTATTGAAACCGGAATGGACAATAACCGAATGATCCATGTGATCAAGGGCCTGGAACCTGGAGATAAGGTATGGCTGACACCACCGCTTAAAGCTGCCGGGGTGGACTACCAGTTTTCTGAAAAAGATGCATCGAAAAAGGATGGTGGCAGCCCTGATATGGCCGTAAAGAAAAAAATATCTGACATGTCACCGGAAGAGCAAAAAAATATGAAGAGCCGAAGGACCCGACAAAAGGCAGTTGAATAATCCCATGGAATCCACTTTATCAAATACAGAACAAGACATTGTCGTCAAGCTTGAAAACGCCCATAAAATCTATACCATGGGCAGTCAAAAGGTTTCAGCCCTGGGAGGGGTCAATATCTCCTTTTCCCGGGGAAGTTTCTGGGCTATCATGGGATTTAGCGGGTCCGGCAAGAGTACGATGATGAATATTATTGGATGCCTTGATCGACTCACAAACGGCCGGTACCTGTTTAATGGAAAGGATATCAGCGGTCATGACGATGATGCCTTAAGCGATATACGGTTAAATCATCTGGGTTTTATATTCCAAAGTTTTAATTTAATCCCTCAGTTGACCGTTCAGCAGAATATTGAGCTGCCGCTCTACTATCTGGGCTGGGATGCGGCAAAAAGTGCAGCCCATGCCCATGAACTGGCGGCCATGGTCAGCCTTGGAGACCGCCTGAATCACCGCCCCACAGAACTTTCCGGTGGTCAGATGCAGCGGGTGGCCATTGCCAGGGCACTGGCCACCAATCCAGATCTGATTCTGGCAGACGAGCCCACCGGCAACCTGGACAGTAAAACCAGCCAACAAATCATGGAACTGCTGACATCCTTTCACAACGCCGGTAAAACCATTATCATGGTCACCCACGAATCCCACATTGCCGAATATGCCCAAAACCGAATTTACATGAAAGACGGGCTGATCGAACAAATTGAAGGAAATCAATTTGAAGGAAACGATCATGCGACAGATTAAATTTTTCAGGGAACTGGCTTCGGGTATCCAGACCCTGATGCTTCACAAATTGCGGTCTTTTCTGACCATGCTTGGCGTGGTTTTCGGGGTGGGCAGTGTCGTGGCCATGCTGGCAGTGGGCGAGGGGGCCGGCAAGGACGCCCTGGAGCAGATCAAAAAACTGGGCAGCAATAACATTATCATCTCTTCGGTCAAATCTCTGGAAGAGGAGTCCACCAGCACCACACGATCTTTTCTCAGCATCTATGGCCTGACCTATGAGGATCATAAGAGAATAGAGGAAAGTTTTTCAACCGTTAAAAAAAATGTGCCGGTAAAGCTGGTTCGCAAGGAGTCAAGACTTGGACAGAATTCACTGGAACTTCGGGTGGTGGGTACCAGTCAACAGTGGTTTGAGGTGATCCCAAGAGAACTGCTTGGCGGCCGTATTTTGAACCAGGCGGACATGAACAGGAAAGCAGCCGTTGTTGTACTAACAGAATTTGGTGCCAGAAAGCTGCTTGCCGGAAGAAATACCATCGGTCAAACCATCCGGATCGGGGGAGACAGCTTTGAGGTGGTCGGCATCATTAAAAGTGAAACCAGCCAGTCCGGGGCCATGCAGATCCCGGACAAAGACATTGATGCCTATGTTCCCATCACCACGGCCAGAACCTATTTCGGGGATGTGACCATGAAGATCTCATCTGGATCAATGCTCAGAGAAAAGGTTGAACTTCACCAGATTATCGTGCAGGTGAACGATACAGCCAATGTGGAACCGACGGCGGATGCCATTGAACGGATGATGACCCTGTTTCACAAGAAAAAAGATTATCAGATTAATGTGCCCCTGGCCCTGCTTAAACAGGCCGAGGCCACCAAGCGCACCTTTAATATTGTTTTGGGCTCCATTGCCGGGATCAGCCTGCTGGTGGGGGGGATCGGGATTATGAACATCATGCTGGCATCGGTAACCGAACGCATCCGGGAAATTGGTATCCGCAGGGCCATTGGTGCCCGGCGCAGTCAGATTATTATTCAGTTTCTCATTGAGGCGGTGGTGCTTTCAACCATTGGTGGTTTCATCGGCATTGCGTTGGGAATAACCATTCCCTGGCTGATCACTCTGTTTGCCAAAATGCCCACCGTCATAACTCCCACAGGCCTGATTTTACCCTTAACCGTTAGTATCGCCATCGGCATTATATTCGGGCTGTATCCGGCAGCCCGGGCAGCACGGGTTGATCCCATCATTGCCCTTCGTCATGAGTGAGATAAGTACATTGACACTTTTTTATATTTTAGTATATTTTGAATAAATTAAGGAGAAGTCATGGGAAATACATTTTTAAAAGATCTGACCCGGCAGATGGAAGATTTAAAAACCGAAGGCCTGTACAAGGAAGAAAGAGTCATCACCTCCCAGCAGCAGGCAGATATCACCGTTGCAGGCGGTCAACAGGTTATTAATTTTTGTGCAAATAATTACCTGGGGCTCGCCAACCACCCCGAAGTGATGGCAGCTGCAAAACAGGGCATTGACACCTGGGGTTTTGGCATGGCCTCGGTGCGGTTCATCTGTGGCACCCAGACTGTCCATAAAACCCTGGAAAAAGCCATCAGCGATTTTCTGCACACCGAAGATACCATTCTTTACTCTTCATGCTTTGATGCCAATGGCGGGTTGTTTGAAACCCTGTTCCAGGCAGAAGATGCCATCATAAGTGATGCCCTGAACCATGCAAGTATCATTGACGGTGTAAGGTTGTGCAAGGCACATCGGTTTCGTTATAAAAATAACGATATGGCCGATCTTGAGGTGCAGCTCAAGGCTGCCAGGGACCAGGGTTGCCGTCATATTGTTATTGCCACCGACGGCGTTTTTTCCATGGACGGTATCATCGCCAACTTGAAGGAGATCTGTGATCTGGCCGATGTCTATGATGCCCTGGTCATGGTGGACGACTCCCATGCCGTGGGCTTTGTGGGTGAAAAAGGGGGCGGGACTCCCGAATACTGCGGGGTGCAGGATCGGGTGGATATCATAACCGGTACCCTTGGCAAGGCATTGGGCGGCGCATCCGGTGGATATACAAGCGGGCGAAAAGAGATTATTGCCTGGCTCCGACAACGATCCCGGCCCTATCTTTTTTCCAATACCCTGGCACCCACCATTGCAGCGGCCTCACTTAAAATTATTGAGTTACTCAAACAAGGCGATAACCTACGTCGTAAATTAAAAGACAACAGCAACTATTTCAGATCTGAAATGGAAAAGCTGGGATTTAACCTGGTGCCGGGGGACCACGCCATTATCCCTGTGATGCTTGGGGATGCGGTCCTTGCCGGGAAAATGGCACAGGGTATGCTCAAAGAAGGTATTTATGTGGTGGGATTTTCTTTTCCAGTGGTACCAAGGGGGCAGGCTCGCATCCGCACCCAGATGTCTGCAGCCCATGACAGGAGCCACATTGATAAAGCCGTTGCCGCATTTAAAAAAGTCGGTCGAAAACTGGGCGTCATTAAATAAAGGAATTCAATTGTTGATGCACAAAAACTCAACACCCAGAACCCAACACCCAGAACCCAACATCCATATGCTGAGTCCTGAAAACAAACAGGAAATAAAATGAAAGCAATCGTAAAAGCAAAACCCGAGCCGGGTCTATGGCTCCAGACAGTGCCGGAACCCATCTATGGTCCCGGGGAAGTTCTGATTAAGATAAAAAAAACAGCCATCTGCGGAACCGATCTGCATATTTACAATTGGGATGCCTGGTCCCAGAAGACCATCAAAACCCCCATGGTCATCGGCCATGAATTTGTGGGGGAAGTTGTGGCAACAGGGGAGGGGGTGAAAAATTTTAAACCGGGACAGCGGGTGTCCGGGGAAGGCCATCTCACCTGTGGTACCTGCCGCAATTGCCGGGCAGGTAAGCGCCATCTGTGCATAGATACCCATGGAGTGGGTGTAAATCGCATTGGCTGTTTCACTGAATTTCTGGTGATTCCCGAGACCAATGTCTATCCCATTCCAGAGTGGCTGGATGATGAGGTTGCATCCATCATGGATCCCTTTGGTAATGCGGCACATACCGCCCTCTCCTATGATCTTGTGGGTGAAGATGTGCTCATCACCGGGGCGGGTCCCATCGGAATTATGGCCGCTGCCATTGCCGGAAAAATCGGGGCAAGGCATGTGGTGATCACCGATGTAAATGATTATCGTCTGGATCTGGCAAAAAAATCAGGTGCCACCCGCACGGTGAATGTTAACCGGGAAAATCTTAAGGATATTCAAGAGGAACTGGGCATGAATGAGGGGTTTGACATTGGCATGGAAATGTCTGGTGTGGTGTCTGCCCTGGATCAGATGCTGGAAAACATGAACCATGGCGGCAAGATCGCCATGCTGGGGATCTTCACCAGTAGACCGCTGTTGAATACAGATCTTCTGATCTTTAAAAGTCTTACCATAAAGGGAATTTATGGCAGGGAAATGTTTGAAACCTGGTATAAAATGATCAATCTTTTACAGTCCGGGCTGGACATCACCCCGGTGATTACCCATCGATTTCCCATGGAAGAGTTTCAGAAAGGGTTTGATGCCATGAACAGCGGCCGGGCAGGTAAGGTGATTCTGGACTGGTCTGAGATTTGAGGATGTTTTTTTTTGCGTCTTCTGATTTTGACATCTGTTATCCCTCCTCTGGGTAATTTTAGAATCGGATTAATATATCACTTCTGATTTTTGTCTTGACAGTATTCATATTTAGCAATAGTTTTTTTGACGAAATCAAACAAGTTTGATCATATTAAAAACCAGGGCGGTGATCACCCATCTGCTCGCAAAGGAGATATTCAGTATGATTGAAATACGGTTCCATGGTCGAGGGGGACAGGGCACGGTGCTGGCCTCCATCTCCCTGGCCAAGGCTTTTTTTGACTCCGGATACCAGGTACAGACCTTTCCCCTGTTCGGAGTTGAACGACGGGGGGCTCCGGTGGAAGCTTTTTTAAGAATTTCCAAAGCGGATATCCTTGTAAGAAGCAATGTCTATACCCCGGATCATCTGGTGGTCATGGACAGTAAACTCCTGACGGCCATTGATGTCACCCGGGGACTTAAAAAAAATGCCATCATCCTGATAAATGCCCCGGAAGCCCCGGAAGACATGGAGTTCTTTAAAGATTTCAGGGTAGCTGTGGTGGATGCCGCTGCCGTGGCTCTGGAAAATGGTCTGGGCAGCCGGACCCGCCCCATCATCAACACGGCCATGCTGGGGGCATTTGCCCGGGTGATGGACATGCCGGACATGAAATACATTGAAAAGGCCATCTTAAAGGAAGTTCCGGTGAAGCAGGAGCAGAATGTGGCAGCGGCCAGACAGGCGTATGATTCGGTGAAAATATTGTATTCTTGAGTGCGTAGTCATACGCTTGACCAGCCATTATATCTTGGTGGGTCAGCGAGGTCGTCAGGCCTGACCTTGTTTGCCACCCAGTTCTCATGGCATTTCAGGAGCAAAATAAGGGAGGTTCAATGGAATCCCAAACAGTTGTCAAAGAAAAACCAGCAATTCAGCGATTGAAAAATAATGTATCGCTTTATATATCCAAATCCCATGCAAGTTCCAGAATAAACAAAACCGGCTCCTGGCGATTTGCCCGGCCGGTGTACGAAAATAAAACCGCTCCATGCAGCGCCTCCTGCCCTGCAGGTAATTATATCCCCGAAGTGGTCATGCGTCTCTCCAACGGTGATGTTCGTGGAGCATACCGATCATTCATAAAGGAGAATCCCTTTCCGGCAACCTGTGGCAGGGTTTGTTTTCATACCTGTGAAACTGCCTGTAATCGTAAAGGGCAGGATCAGTCCGTGGCCATTCGATGCCTGGAGCGTTATGTTGGCGACAGGGCAATGATGGCAGATTTTCCTCTGGATGCACCATCTGTTCCCGGCACCGGTAAAAAAATTGCCGTTCTGGGTGCTGGACCCGCCGGATTGTCTGCAGCATATTTTTTAACCCGCCTGGGCATTGCCTGTGAAATTTTTGAATCCACGGACAGGGCAGGGGGAGTCATGCAGTGGGGGATTCCGGCCCACCGGCTTCCCAAACCGGTATTGAACCATGAAATAGAAAATATCCTTAAGCTGGGCATTAAAATCCATTTCAACCATGCCCTTGATGCCGCATTTTTGTCCACGGCACACAAAGATTTTGATGGGATTTTTGTAAGTCCCGGTCTTTCCATACCTCTTACCATGGGTATTGATGGAGAATCCCATATAAAGGAGGGGCTGCAGTTTTTAATGGATATCCAGCGCGGTACAGTTCTTCCCCAAAAGGGCAGGGTGGCCGTGATCGGTGGCGGCAACACCGCCATTGATGTGGCAAGATCCTTAAAACGCCTGGGGACCGATCCCATTATTGTGTATCGCCGTAGAAAACAGGACATGCCCGCCTTTGAAGAAGAAATTCTGGAAGCGCAAAGGGAAGGCGTTGAAATACTGGAACTGAAATCTCCGGTGGGTGTTGAAAAAACAGCCCGGGGCCTTGAGTTAAAAGTGGTGACGATGAAGCCTGTGGCTGAAAAAGGTAGCGATGGCCGCACCCGGGTTATCCCCGTTGACGATACCATGGAAACCATGGTGTTCAACAATATTTATTCGGGCATTGGTGCCACCCTCCATGGGGCCTGGGAACCCGCAGATACAGATATGAAAATTACTTTTGCCAATATTAAATTTGATTTAAAAGACATTCCCTTTGTTTATGGGGGGGATTGTGTCAATCCCGTGCAGAGTGTCACCCATGCCATTGCATCGGGTAAAGAGGCGGCCCTTGCCCTTGCCGTATTTTTTAAAGACGGTATCAACAAGGTCGAAGAAACCCTGGATACCTGCCGAGTGGGTAAGGGCGATGCACTGTCCATGGAAATATATCTCAAGGGTAAAAGAAAAGAGAACGCAGGCCATGTGGTGACGGAAGGTGAAATTAATCGGGATTATTTTACCTCCATTCCCCGCATTGAGCCCGGGCATATGATGCCGGAAACGGCGGTGACCACCTTTGATGAGGTGGAAAAAACCTTTACAGAACAACAAGCCCTGGAAGAGGCGGAGCGCTGCTATCAGTGCGGATTCTGCAATGAATGTGAAAATTGCCGGATCTTCTGTCCGGAAATTTCCATCACACGGCAAAAGGGCAAAAAGGTGATTGATCTGGATTATTGCAAGGGCTGCGGGGTCTGTTCCGTGGAATGCCCAAGGAACGCCATCACCATGGAGGAGGAAAAATGAAGCAGGTCATTGAAGGCAGTCATGCCATTTCTGAAGCGGTGAAACTTGCCCGGGTGGAAGTGGTCTCAGGATATCCCATTACCCCCCAGACCCACATCATTGAGGCCATTTCTGAATATTGTGCCAGTGGTGAAATGAAGGCAAAGTTTATTCCCGTGGAAAGCGAACACTCGGCCATGGCCGCCGTTGTGGGGGCTGCAAGCACAGGGGTTCGTACCTTCACTGCCACCTCGTCTCACGGGCTTGCCCTGATGCACGAGATGCTCCACTGGGCGGCCGGGGCCAGGCTTCCCATTGTCCTTGGGGAGGTGAACCGGGCCCTGGGGCCGGGATGGAACATCTGGATGGACCAGAGTGATTCCCTGGCCCAGCGGGACACCGGATGGATACAATTGTATTGCGAAAACGGCCAGGAGGCCCTGGACACCACCCTTTTTGCCTTTCGCCTGGCAGAGCTTGTGAATCTTCCGGTGATGGTGGTCATTGACGCTTTTTTTGTTTCCCACACCTTTGAACCGGTTGACATTCCGGAACAGGGGCTTGTGGATGATTTTTTGCCGTCTTATGCACCCCGCATCGCCCTTGATCCGGACAATCCTTTTTCTCTGTTTCAGATGGCCCCGCCTGCGGTGTACATGGAAATGAGAGAAAGCATTCATAAAGCCATGGAACATACCCTTGAAATTTACAATGCCGTGGAGGATGAATTTGACGCCATTTTCCATCGTCGGTATGGCATGATTGAGGAGATTAACTGCCAGGATGCCGATATTATACTGGTAACTACGGGTTCCACCACCAGCACAGCCCGGCAGGTGCAGAAGGATCTTGAAAAACAGGGAGAGCGGTTTGGTATTTTAAAAATCAAAACCTTCCGGCCCTTTCCCGGAAAAGCCATTGCCCGGGCCTTGAAGAATGCCCAGAAAGTGGCGGTGCTGGATCGTAATTTTTCCTTTGGCTCCGGTGGCATTTTTGCCCAGGAAATTAAAGGTGCGCTGCAGCCGTTGAGCCAGGGACCGGTGGTGTTTAATTATATTGCAGGACTTGGGGGAAGGGATATCACCCCGGAGATCATTTCAGAGGTTTATGTTAAAACCCGGGATAGACAAATGCCCCCTGCCGGTTGTGAATGGCTGGGGCTGAACCCCCAGGAAAACAAGTAAAATAGGAATTTTTATATATGCAAAAATTAAATATACCCGAGGTTGATTTTGCAGAACCTGGAAACATGAGTTGTCCCGGATGCGGTGCCAGCATTGCCATGAATCTGGCCTTAAAGGCCCTGGGAAAGGATACTATCCTGGTGATCCCCGCCTGCTGCTGGGCCATAATTGCCGGTCCCCATCCCATGTCATCCTTAAAAGTACCCATCCTTCATACGGCCTTTCCTTCGGCGGCGGTCACCGCAAGCGGTGTCAGGGCCGGTCTTGACATGAAGGGAGACACCAAAACAACGGTGGTGGCCTGGGCCGGAGACGGGGGCACCTTTGACATCGGTATTCAGTCTCTTTCCGGGGCTGCCGAGCGCAATGATGACATTATTTTTGTCTGCTATGATAATGAGGCATATATGAACACCGGTGTACAGCGAAGTTCCTCCACCCCCTATGGTTCCCGTACCACCACCACACCGGGCAAGGGATGGAAAAAAACCCGGAAAAAAAATATGATTGAAATCATGGCGGCCCATGAAGTCCCCTATGCGGCTACGGCCAACATTGCCTATCCTGAGGATCTCATACGTAAATTTAAAAAGGCAAGGGATTTAAAGGGCGGCACCCGGTTTCTCCATGTCTATGCCACTTGCACAACGGGGTGGGGAGCACCATCGGAATATGCCGTTAAAATTGCCCGCCTTGCCACCCAGTGCAACATATTTCCCCTGTATGAGGTGGAAGATGGCATCACCTATACCATAAATGAACAGGGTACCCTGCCGGTGGATGCCTATTTGAATCTTCAGTCCCGTTTTAAACATCTGACAGAGGAAGATCAAAGGGGTATTCAGGCCCAGGTGGACAAAACTTTTAAACTCCTGCAACGCAAAATTGCTTAGAAAAATAAGGGTTTGCTTACAACATGGTCCACTTTGGGGAGGATACACTCTGGGAAGAGTTGGACTTGTATTATTGACTTGCCAATTGTAACTGGTGGCCCATGTTGTGATGATAAAGGCCCGGGCATGGGGAGGCGTGAAAAAATTGTGTGGTGAAAAAATTGTGTGAAATTTTACAGAAGAGTAGAAAATGAGGATCAGCTTTATTGAAATTTATTTTAAACAGGCAGGTCGTCCTGCAGGGGCTGAAACCGGAAACGGGAAATGCCATTAAACAGCAGCTGACTTTATATAATCCAAAATACGAAGATGCCCGGAGAATGGGCCGATATACGGCCAATATTCCTGAAAAGCTCACCTTTTTCACCGATGATGAGCATGGAGATCTTGTTTTTCCCCGGGGATTTTCCGACCGTGCCTACCGGATCTGCAGACAATATGACGAAAATGTGGAGGTAAAAGACCATCGTCGGACCCTGCCACCGGTGGATTACAGGTTTAAAGGTATTCTCAGAGATTACCAGGAACATGCCGTATCTGAAATGATCCGCCACACCCACGGCACCCTTTCCGCCCCCACCGGCAGTGGAAAAACCATCATGGCCCTTTCCATCATTGCCCGTCAGCAGCAGCCAGCCCTCATCATCGTCCACACAAAGGAGCTTTTAAATCAGTGGATTAAAGCCATTGAACAATTTCTGGGGATTCCCGCTGATGAGGTGGGTATCATGGGTGGTGGAAAACTCAAACCGGAAAAAATCGTCACCGTGGGACTTGTTCAGACCTTAAAAAACAAATGGAGTATTATCGTGGATCAGGTCGGGCATGTTATTGTGGATGAATGTCATAAATGTCCGGCCAGAACCTTCACCGATGTAATTACAAAATTTGATGCAAAATTTTTCATGGGGCTGTCTGCCACCCCCTGGCGACGGGATAAATTGACTGCATCCATCTATTTTCATCTGGGTGAACAGCGTCATCAGGTGCCCCGGGAACGTCTGTTTAAAGAGGGAAATCTGATAAAGCCCCATGTGATACAGCGGCCCACACAATTTGAAACCCTCACCGATCCTGCCAGATATTACAGCCTTATGATGAAGGAACTCTCCCAGGACAGGCAACGAAATCAGCTGATATGCAATGATATCGCAGCCGATGAAAACGATGGGATTAAGCTTATATTATCCGATCGGCGGGAGCATTGTCATGAAATTTCACAAATGCTTGAAACAGATTTTGGTAGCCCATCCATTGTACTCACCGGCAGCACCCCTCCCAAAGAGCGTGAAGGAATCGTTACGTCCTTAAAAGAAAGTCCATCTGCCATACTTATTTCAACAATTGCACTTTTGTCCGAAGGATTTGATCTTCCCCAGCTGTCCAGTTTATTTTTAACTACTCCCATCCGTTTCAGCGGCAGACTCATGCAGTGTCTTGGCAGGATATTAAGGCCCTCTCCGGGAAAGAAAAAGGCCATGGTCTATGATTATGTGGATACCCTTGTGGGAGTGCTCCTAAATGCGGCCACCTCCAGAGAGCGTGTTTACGAGGAACTTTTTGGCATGGGGTTTGTGGACAGGATATCGGATGTACCTTCCACAGTGACCTCTCTGAATTGTTTAAATCCAGACCGCTGATCCACCATGGCCTTGATAATGGCCCGGATGTTTTCCCCGGGCCGCCCATTTCCCACCGCACCACCGGAACTATGCCTTTGTTGGTTCCGAAGATATAATGATGGGTCCATGGTCAGATATTGGGGTACACGCCAAAATCTGTCTATGGGGGTTGGGTAATATCATTTGCCTTTTTCATGGCGCCGGTGGTTTATCGCCATGCAGATCTATAAAATGAGTATTTTCTGTAAATTGGGGATACAGTGCCATGCTTGATTCAAGTGGGTGTCCATAATCAAGCCAGGCTTTTCGGACATAAAGCTGAAGTGTATATATTATCGGCAAGGCGGCCATATCGTTGAGAATTCTGATCTGTGCCTGGCTCCAGAGATGAATTTGTTTGTCCGAATGGATTTCAAACCGGGCCGCCTCGATCAATTTGTCGATTTTATCGTAATAGGAAAAGTTGGTGCCTGACTTTTCCCCCGCAGAGGGAATGAAGTGTGAGTGAAAAAACTGGGTAAGGTATGCATCGGCATTGGGCCGCCATGCAACATAGATCACAATGGGTTGGGGATGCTCCCAGTCTCTGATGGTTTTGTGCATATCCCGGTGGGATACTACCTTGATCCGGCAGTTGATACCAACCTGTGCCAGTTGTTTTTTTAATATTTGATAATTGGCCTGAAAGAGGCGTTTTTCAGATGTCACCAGATCCAGGGAAAATCCATTGGGATATCCGGCCTGGGTGAGGAGTTCTTTTGCTTTTTCCAGGTTTTGGGCATAATCCAGGCCCAGTTTACAGACATCTGATTGTGACAGTCCACCCGGCATGAACGGCTCGGGTACCGGGGAAAAAACAGGGCCTGAGATAAGTGGTGTTATTACCTGCAGGAATTCTTCACGGTTCAGGGCATAGGCAATGGCCCTGCGGACCCGGATGTCATCCATGGGTTTTACCCGGGTATTCAGGAAAATGGTATTAACTTCGCCGACCCCGTGGGTATCGATCTTTACGTTTTCCTGGGCTTCAATGGACTTGCTCCATCCGTTTTCACCTGAACCTGTGATTATGTCCAATTTATCATTACGAAATGCCGCCTCCCGATCTTTCAGCTCGGCTATCAGGTGAAATTCTATCCCGTCAAGTTTCGGGGTTCCTTTAAAATAATTTTTATGGGCCGTCAGATCGACTTCCCTGCCGGGAAGGTATTGTTTGAAAGCAAAGGGACCTGTACCCACAGGATGTCTGCCGAATTCTTTAAATCCCATGCTTGTTACCGCTTTTTTACTGACAATGAATCCCCCGCCGTAATTGGTCAGTTTCGGAAGAAATAAAAGCGTGGATAATGGTGGATCTATTGTTATCTCAATGGCATATCGTCCAGTTTTTTGTACTGTAATACCTGTATAGTCACTGGCATATACAGAACGTTTCAAGTCTGCTGATTTGTTCAGGGAATAGACCACATCATCAGCGGTCATTTCATGGGATGGAATGCCGGGACCTTCATGAAACATGATACCTTGTCTCAGGAAAATTCGACACACCTGTTTTCCATTATTCATATGAAATGTGGGCATTTCCCTTGCAAGGTCCGGTTCAATTTTATGTACCTGTCCCGGCACGTACCTTAAAAGACCGTTGAACACGAGGTCAGCCACGATTCGATCCTGGGATGCCGTGGCCAGATGGGGATCAAACGTTCCCATCTGGCTGACATGGTATCCAAATCGCAATATGTTATCCGATGGGGTGGCCCCAATGTTTTTTGGAGGGGTGCACAGGTACATGAAAAATAGAACGGCAGTAAAGCATAAGCATTTTTGAACGATGCCCAAAATCCACACAGTATTTTTTTTAAAATTCATTATTTTTTTCCTTACCGTTTTTTTATGTGAGAAGGCCCTGGGCAGAACCCCCAACGGGCGTGCGGTCCGACCCACTTGGAGCCAAAGACTATCAACCCTTTTTTTCTGAATAGAACCACCTGTACCCCTCTCAAAATCAACAAAAGGCTTGACAATCAAGGCGCTTTGAGTATAGAAGACATCATCGTTTTTTTGTGGAAGTGCGCGGCTCACTGGTGGGGCCCTCGGACTTCAAATCCGATGTGGGGCGCTAAAACCGTCCCGGGTGGGTTCGATTCCCATGCACTTCCGCCATTTTTTCCCTTACCGTTTTTTCCAGCCATTTTTCCCCGACCATGTGAGGCATTGTCTGCCTTGAGACGTTTGTTTTTGCTCCAAATTTTTCGGAGGATTATAACAGGGGCAGCAGCAGCACCCTGGAATTTCGTTTCATGTTGTAATTGTTTTTTCTATGTTCGGGCAGGTCTTCGGGATGGCCCTGGGTAAATCCAAATTCAAAAAACCAGTCTGCCGCCTTGGTGGTGAGGAGAAACAGGGTTTTTATTTTCTTTTCATGGGCCTTTTCAATGAGATATTGCATGATACCACGGCCCACGCCTTTGGATTTATAAGCGGTATTTACAGCAATGGCACCGATTTCTCCCCAGCCATGGCCCAGCTCGTACAGGGCACCACATCCATATATAGCCTGATCCACTTCATAAATATAATAATTATCGATTTGATTTATAATGTCCATGTCCGTTCGCATGATCAGATTTCCCTGCTGAACATACCCGTCCATAAGATGCAGGATTTCAGGAACATCGTCAAGCAAAGCCTGGCGGATATGAGCGTACCGGTTGCCGTAAATCATGGTGCCGCCACCCACACTGGTAAAGACCTCCTGAAGGATACGCCCCTCTTTTCTGCCGTCAATTATATGAACCCTCTTTACGCCATTGGGACGGGAGATCACCGCCTTTGCATGGTCAAGCAGTTCCTGGTCTTCATGGTCCAGGCTGTCCTTATTGATGCGGAGAATGGTTTCCACATGGTCAAGATTGATATTGGAAAGAATTTTTCCGTTGGGATGCACCTGGGCACCCGGAGAAATGGTTAATTCTGTGGCTGGCAATGCTTCCTTGGCCCGGATGAAAAAAAGTTTTTCAATGTCCAGATCCAGGCAAAGCTGCCGGGCAATCTGATTGGAGTTAAGGTTATAGCAGTCTCCCTTGGCATTGAGACCGATGTTGTACAGCACCGGAATAAAATCCTGGGCCAAAAGTTTATGTACAATGTCCGAACGGATTTTTTCAACCTGCCCCGTCCACTGAAAATCAATGCCATTGCAGACCCCCAGTGACCGGGCCTTGGTCCAGTTGCCCATAATACCGTTGGCACCACCGGCGGCAAGGTGGGAGATAATGGTCTGAACCACCTCCATGGCGGCAAGTTTGATATGGGGAAGCACCGTGGCAGGGGTAATACGGATACCCTTGAAAAATGATGTCTCTATTCCGGCATCGGAAAGATTTCTGGCAATGGTGGTCCTTGTGCCGGTTACAATGATCAGATGAACCCCAATGTCATGGAGTTGAATAATGTCTTTCATCAGCAGCGGAAACAATGGGTGACCAAAGAGGCTGTCTTCAATTTTCAGTACAAATGTCTTTTCCCGGTACCGGCGGATGTAGTCAAATACTTCCCGGATGGTGTTAACACTGGCCCGGTCGGCATACCTCTGGGGGAGTTCGGTTTTCGTTTTAATCATGATTTTGTGTTTAATTACTTTCTTTCAGCGATTTTATTTTGAATGCTACCTCGTGATATTCATCCTCAAGGGCCAGAAGATCCATCATGACTGGCGGTTTTATGGAATGGGCTGGCAGGCGTTTTTTGGTTTCCGTGATGGCTGCTTCCAGGGCCTGCAATCGTTGGGTCAATGATTCCAGGTTATCAGTATTTTTCATATTTTAGCCTCAAATTTTAAAAAAGTATGAAGTTTGGGGTGCTGGTTGCATATACCCCTCAATTCCAAGCCGGCTTTCCCTCCCCGATATATTGAGAAACCCACCAACTTACTGAAGAATGCCATTATTTATTTTGAATTACAACGAATAATGAAAATAGTATAACAGCACCTTCAGGGATGGCCCTGAAATTCAACATGTGTTTTTTAAAAGTTGACACAAACACATGTGGTATGAAAAATGAGAACTTGTGACTCGTGAGGATTTAATACATGCACCCCGTAAGTGTCAAGATATTAAGAGGGTGGATAGGGCTTGATAATTATCCAAAGTGTGCGTAAAATTGACAAACTTTTAATTGAAAATTCAGACCGGTACATCAGGTTGATTTAACATTTCAGAAAGCCGGTCGAAACAAGGAGAAAATTTCAAATGGCATCAAAAAAATCCGGGACCATCAAGGTCTCAGAGATGATCCGCAGCCAGAAGGAGCGGGAAAATACCTATCGAGAACGAGCTCTCAAGATGTTCCCATGGATTTGTACCCATTGTTGCCGTGAATTCAACGGCAAAAATCTCAAAGAACTCACTGTGCATCATAAAGATCACAATCATGATAATAATCCACCGGATGGAAGCAACTGGGAATTGCTATGTATTTATTGTCATGAAAATGAGCATTCAAGAGATCTGGTTGCCGATGCCTATGACACCACATCCCCTGGCAGTCGAGATGCTGATTCAGATAAGGATTTTTCCGATAATCCCTTTGCCGGTCTGGCCAATCTGCTGAAAGATAAATAGGTGGGCTTGGTCATCAGGTGGTTTGATAAGACGGCAGTTATCAAAATAAAAAGGGTTATAACCGATTCCATACATTGGGCTTATAGTTCTGCATCATGGCTTGTTGTGGGGACTATGTGGGGACCAATTGCCATATGGTGTAACCCAAAAACAAAAAGGTTTACAATCAAATTGACTGTAAACCTTTATTTTTATCAGCTTTTTGAGTGGTGGGCCGTGAAGGGATCGAACCTTCGACCTACTGATTAAGAGTCAGTTTTATATACTTTCACATAGCTTCACTTTATATCATTAAGGTCTTGACATTTATTGATATTTTGCTGTATCCTTAAAATCATTATTCATTTAAGTTCACTTAAAATCATACAATTTCATCATAAAAGTGGGCAAAAAGTGGGCAAAGGTTTTGAGGGGGATGGCATGGCAAAAGAAAAATGGGAAACAGTCTACCGGGGAATTAAGGTCAAAAAACATCCAACGAGGAAACATGGGATAAAGCCCGATGTTTATTTTACTGCCAGGTTCCAATTTAATGGCAAAAGAATAAACTCCGCCCTGGGGTGGGCCAGCGAGGGGTGGACCCTGGATAAGGCTATAGTCAGATTGACCGAATTAAAAAAAGAAGCCAAGGCAGGGACCGGTGGTGATACCCACAGAAAAAAACAAGTCAAAGCAGATGAAGAACGCAAAAAACAAGATGCCCTGAAAAAAGAACAGCAGGAGCAGGAAACCAAGGACTCAATGACCTTGGGAATGTTTTTCAAGGAGATCTATTACCCGGCGATTCAGACAGAGAAGAAAAAGAAGGCCCACACCACAGAAGAACAGCTTTTTAGAATTTGGATAAACCCCACCATCGGAGACAAACCCTTCCAAGAGATTAGCACCTTTGACCTTGAACGACTGAAAAAGACCATGCTGGATGCCGGGAAGTCACCCCGTACCATTGAATATGCCTTAACCACCCTGGGAATGATTTTCAGATATGCCGGACGTACCGGGCACCACCAGGGGGATATACCCACCAGTCAGGTTAAGAAGCCCAAATACGATAATAAGCGGGTCAGGTTCCTTTCCACAGATGAAGCCCACCAGTTACTTGACACCTTAAAAATGATGAGTCCACAAACGCATGATATGGCGTTGCTTTCCCTTCATTGTGGACTTAGGGCCGGAGAGATCTTTTCCTTAACTTGGGGGGCCGTTGATATGGATCATAACCTCATCACTCTTCTGGACACAAAATCAGGCAAAAGCAGAACGCTTTCCATGACTGCCGATGTAAAGGGGATCTTTTCCGGGATGGGGCCGGGCAGAAGAGAAGATCTTATTTTCCCTGCCGGGCATGGTGGAAAGATAAAAATCATTTCAAATAGTTTTAGAAATGCCGTTAAGAAATGCGGATTTAATGATGGAATCACCGACCGACGGCAACGGGTCACTTTCCATACATTAAGACACAGTTTCGCCAGCTGGCTTGTAATGGAGGGCATATCGCTCTATGAAGTCAAAGAATTGTTGGGTCATGCTTCCCTTGCAATGACTGAACGGTACAGCCACCTTTCACCGGATCGCAACCGCCGGGCAGCTGATACCCTAGGGGCTATCTTTCAAAAAGCAGATCCGGTACCAGCAAAAGTAATAAATATCTAAACAAGCAGGAGATATAAAAAATGAGTATCGAAAAACACAATATTGAAAATTTACCTTTCTTCCATTCCTTCATTCCAGATGCACCCACAAAAGCTGTTATTGATATTCGGGAATTCAATTTATGGCTAAAACGTGTTCAGCACCTTGAATTTTTATCTGATTCTGAGGAAGCTGACAGGGCTGAAGCTTACAAGGAACTGGAAAATGGTGAAGCCCTGGATTTAAAGGATGCGATGAAAGAATGGTAAAATATGAAAACCGTAAATTCAAGATCAGCACCAAGGCAAATAAATTTATAAAGTCACTGCCAAAGCCCAAGCGTATAAAAATCAAAGGAGCCGTTGAGTGCCTTATGAATAATGACACAGAGCAGCTAAATATTAAACGTCTTCTACCCCACCCCAAAGAGTTCAGGCTCAAGGTTGGTAATGTCAGGTTGCTGTTCAAGTCTGATAAGGAAACCTTGTTTATATTTGACGCTGGATACAGGAAGGATATTTACAGATAGTTTGATTTTCATAGGGATAGAGCCGGGTTCGCTACCCGGTTTGACAAGGCGGCAATCCTGAGCCGCTTTCCCCATGATTCTTTTTAATCAGGAAATATCTTACAGGAGAGATAAAAGCGAATGGTAGATGATATCACCAAGTACATTTCAGGTAAAGAGTTGATGGGGACCTATGGATTTAATGCAACAGAAATGCACCTCCTTCCATTGCAGAGATACAAAGAAGTTTACAAGTATGGTCCTACAGAACCCTTTCAAATACCGAATGAGGAAACCTGGGGTCTACTCTCCAGTAACGTTGTATCCCGAAAAGTATGGGGTAAAATTGGGGTAAAAATTCATCCGACAAAGGCCCTTCCATGTGAGTATGATGAATTTTGCAAAACTCTTTATAAGCGTTCAGATATTGAAAAACTCAAACGGGAACGCCCTGAAACATTCAATAAACACCTACCCACAAATGATAATTCTAACATCCAAACACCAGACAAAACACCCCCGGCAATTAACGTCAAAGGTGATGTTATAACCATTAATCTTGATGAGAATACCATTTCAAATCATTTCAAGATTGCCATTGAAGCCTGGACCACCCTTTATCAAAGCGGTGAATACAACCAATGGAAAACCGGACACCTACCTAAGATCAAAGAATGGATCAAAAGAAATTACCCTGAAGTCTCTCCTACCGCAGCTGACCGTATTGCCCGGGTGGTAAATTTAAACCCCAATGGAGGTGCACCACATTCTACTTCTAACTGACCTATAAAAATTTTCGTTCGAATTTTTATAAAAGGGTGACACCTACAATTAAACTCTGAAATCGTTTTATTTCAGTGTTTTAAAAATACGTGATCACCCTTTTCTTTTATCTGTGATACCCGAACAGTGTTACTGTTACACCTTTTATTTCCTTTTCCCCTTAATTATAATTCCCTCAAGTGCATTTATTATCAACCAAAATGGAAGAGGGAATTCAAATGAATCAAAATACCCAAAACAAACCAGATTTTAGCGGAATTATCAGAAGTAATCCTTGTGGATTTATCCCCCGGCAAAAGATTCTTGAGGCCACTGGTGGACTTATCAAACCAAAGTATGTGGCGAATCTGGACGCAGATCGAGAGGCCGATGGTATCAAAGGCCGTTTCAAGGTGGGCCGGAAAGTTTGTTATCCAGTGCATGAAGTGGTGGCATTTCTGGAACGTCGGGCACAGATGATTTAGAAAAAGAAAGCCCGCGAACCTGGACGGGGGGCACGGGCAAAGGGGGGTGGGCCACAAAAAAAGATGACATACGATAATAATACCCAATTTGCCGATGAAGGGCAAGCGTTTCAAGAACTTAAACGCCGTTTACCAAACTACGACCTTTCAAATATGAAAAGAGCGACCACCGCCGGAGAATATAAAGGCCCTTGTCCTTTTTGCGGTGGGAATGACAGGTTTTTTATACAAACACAAGGATCACTTGAGGGACATGGAACTTGTCGTAAGTGTGGTTTCAGCGGAGATAAAATAGATATTTACAAAAAGAAAACAGGAAAAAATCTCCGGGAACTCTTTCAGGAATACATGCCAGAATGCCAATATCAGGCACCAGCCCATACACCGATTAACGGCAGCTCTCCACAACCCACAACTCCAAGGCACACCAGGCAGGATAAGCCACTACTCCCCCAACCATCTTGTATGGACGAATGGAACAACCAATGCTTGAGCATAAAATCAGCGGGGGATGTGCTGAAACCTTTTATAGATAGGCGGGGATTCAGTGAAGATATTATAAACGGTCTCATTGCAAGCGGGCGTTTAAAGATCCGAACAAAAAATGGTAAGCAGTCGGTGGCATATAGCTTTTCCCCTCTGCCCGGTGGGGATGTTGGAACCATTCAATACCAAACTATAGATGGTGAAGCCTATCCATTCACCGTAAAAAATGGAGATCCGGTCAACAAAATATTAGGGACAGGACATAAAGCCGGGGGAGGTGTCTTTTTTAGTTGTGGCCCTGACATCAAGTCTACCAAAACCGCAATCATCACAGAGTCAGTTAACAATGCTATTACGGCTCATGAGTGTTTCCCGGATGTATCCTGCATTGCCCTCGGTGGATCGACCTTTACGGGGAAACTTTCGGAATTACTCCCCTACATGGAAGCCTTGGAAAAAGTCATTGTGTGCGGAGATAATGACTCCGCAGGGGACAAAATGGCTATTAAAGCACGTCAAATCCTTGGGGAAAAAGTACATTCCATAAGGTGGCCCACGGATACCCCGCAAGAATACGATTTGAATGATCTTCTTCAGACCGGGCAGAAGGGGAAAATTATTGATCTTATCCAGACTGCCCCCCCTGTCCACGTTGTTGACCTGCCAGATGAAACCCCGGTGCAACCCATGATTGTTAAGTATTATGACATGGGTACTGTTTGTCGAAAAAAAATTACTATTGAATACATCGTAGAGGATTTCTTAGAAGAGTATTCCACAAATATAATTTCCGGTGCTGGCGGGACTGGTAAAAGTAATTTCTCAATGAATGTCGCCCTTGAAATCGCCAAAGAACCCGCCATGTATCAGGGCAACGAATTTGAACAAGGGGGTGTCTTGTTTGATCAATTCATCATTCCAAAACCCCGGACCTCTCTTTTTGTTCAGTCAGAAAACAATATTGGCCAGGTTAATTTCAGATTTAACAAAATGGCCGGCAATTGTCCGGTGTGCAAAAGAGCACTGAAAAATATTTACATGCCCAATATTATGGATGACGTTTTAACCTCTGGAAAAACCTTTGAAGACCCCGTTTTTTATCAATACATCATAGACCTAATTCACAAGATTGAAGATAAGACAGGCAAAAAAATAGACATCCTTTGTGTGGACCCCATTATCAGTTTTTTATCTTGTGATGAAAATCATTCCGTGGATGTCCGGCGGCAATTAGATGTTCTATCCAAAATTGCAATATCGACCAAAGTAACCCCGGTGGTTATCCATCATGCCAAAAAAGATGATTCTGGATATCGGGGAACCTCCGCTTTCCGGGACTGGTGCCGATCACACATTGAGCTAAAGCGCACCTGGGGGGCATCCGAACGATTAACAGAAAACGAAACCGGGCAGGTAGTCAAACGTCAAGCCAGTATCCCCTTGATTAAAGTACACCATGAGAAATCCAACAATTTCCGCGAATTTGAAGACTTCACACTTAAGATGAATCAAGACCTTACCTTCAGCGTCACTAATGCCGTTGTTTCACCAGAGAAGGCCAGGCAGGGGGGCATGGTGGCCGAGGTGTTGAGTTCTTTCCCTGGACAAACAGCAGACAGCACAAAGCAGTTGACGAAAGCATATATTGACCGGGCAGGGGTGAGTAGTACATCAGCCCGGCGGCATATCGTTGAAGCCGTAAAGCATGGGTACATAAATCAGGAAACTGTGCTTTTGGGGAGCATGCCATCAAATACTTATAAATTACCAAAATGACCGCAAGTGCCACTTTGTGGGGGGCCATAAGGCTTAAGGGGGGCCATGGGGGCCACGGAGGGGCCGTTGAGTTTGTGGCCCCCCTTAAAAACATTGAAAAAACAATAAGTTGTTGTGTTTTTGAAAATCTCATAAGGGGGGGCCATTTGTGGGGTGCCGTGGCCCCCCTTGAAACCCGCATAAACACTGGGGGGGCCAGGGGGCCACGACCTTTATTAGGGAGAGTGGCCCCCCCTTTAAGGGAGGCCGTCTCCCTCTGTTAAATATTAAGGAAAAACAAAAAGAGTTTTTTCCCTGCCCGGTAAAAGGAATAATAAAAATGTCTATCAATTTTTTATACAGAGATAAGAGAAAAATCCATTTTAAGACTTTGGGGTGTGATCTCTCAAGAAAAGATGACACCAGAACATCAACAAATATTTCATATGTTGACTGCAAGTTCTGTTTGAAAATCATTAAAGAGTTTTATTTGATGCCAAGAAATTTTTATCCACAGATCCCCACTTTCCCTGGAGAGTACGAACCAGGAAAACCGGGAACCTTTTTTCGCTGCCCGGTATGCGGGAATATAAATTACCACTTTCGGGGGTCTGGCTACAAAAAGCAACGGAATAGTTTATGTCGGTGCTGGCAAGATGGTTATTGCCTCACCCTGAGTCTTAACGCTGAGAAAGAACTTTACGAAGTCAACAAAAGGTGGTTGCCAGATAAAAAGGGAATCGAACCGCCAGCTAAGGGAAATGTTGAATTTTTTTATGACAAAATTGTTGACCCGGACGAAGAGCTGAACCAACCAGAAGACATTCAACCCCTGCCCGGTGGCGATCAAAAAAAGAAGCCGGGCCAGGGCAAAGAGTAAGAACCTGAACCGGCAAAGATTTATGGAATCCGGCATGGCTGCAACCATTACCGGACCGTGTAGAACATAACCCATAAATAGAATGAGGATTAGAGAATGATTATCAAACTTTTTGGCAGAAAAAAGCAATTAAAAAAAGAACAACAAGAATTTGAAAGCAAAACAGAGACATTTCTTGAGGAATTAGGGATTGATGAAGAGGACATGCTTGACCCCCCACCGCCACCGCCTACCATGGAGCAGTTGGCCGCATGGGGATTAACCGGGGAAACAGCAAAAGTATATCTTTTTATTCAAAAGTATCTGACTGAAGGGGCCTTGTATGCCGACATGGGGGCAGGGTTTGAGTTTACGCCTGATGACAAGGATTCAGTCTTTCAAAGAATGGTGCTCCTTCCTGAATTTTTTCAGGCTGTATCTGATGTGCTGTTTGCCATCACAACCAAGAGAATTAAGCCAAGGTTTGAGGATGTAAAGAAAACCTTGCCGTTACTTACCCGGCGTTTATTCCACAAAGACACAGGGAAATTTTGGACAGCGGTCAATGAGCTGAAAAACATTTCAACGGGCATGAGTACATTTACCTGACATAAAGAGCACACCGGGCAGAGATGAATATTCCTTCCCCTGCCCGGTGGTCATCCCCACACATATCATTGATCAGCTTGCAGGTTGAAACATCGTTAATCACGCCGTGAGTGATTCATGAAAGTATTGTGGCCGGGTATCAACACAAAAGGATTAGGGCAGCATGAAAAAAAAGGTGGCGATCCCCAGCAAGTTTGGAGCAAGAAACGTCTGGTGTCGGGATTACAGCCAATGCCTTGACCGGGCCATTGAATCCGGTGCCGCTGGTTTCTCCTGCCATGGCTGCCACCTGGAACATGATCATTCTGGGGTGCCGAAGGATACGACCGACCTTAAAGAAGATGCCGCCGTCTGCATGGCATTGGTGATCAGCGTGTTCAAGAGAATCAATGCTCAAGAGGCGTTGGGCCGGGTTATATGAAGCATTGCGGCAATTGTGCACGGCGGGGGCACAAAGAATGCAAGCCTTGTAAATGTCTCCCTGGGCACCGACTATGGATAGGACGGGGGGCTGATGTCTGGGGGCGGTGTTCTTGTGGTGGAAAGTTGTTGGCGGCATGGGTGGATTATTCCAGTAGGTACCGCCGGGTATCTGTTTATCTCTGCATGGGGTGTGGGAAGAAGTGGACAGAGACGGCAACACGACGGATTAAAAAAGGCGGGGGCCGGGTGCTGGTATGAATTTTTGGAGTCCATACGCATCGGGTAGAATGTAGAGTTTTTGGAGTCCATATACCACTGGGATCATTTGCCGACTTTTTAGCCTCTGTGTGGGTGTCAGTGATTCCGGTTAAAAAACGCCGGGTCCTTTCCGGGATCTTTCCCACCACGGTTACGTCAAGCGCAACAAAACGCCAGATACAGGCATGAAAAACGGGTTGTAATTGAGCGTTCCGGCGTTGTGGCCTATTACATATAACCCTGAAAGATCGAGGGGGGTATAAATGCCTGAGTTGGTGTTATACCTATTTTGGGGAGTCCATGAGAACCTACGGAAACCCCATATTTGAGAAAGGATATCGAATCATGAAATACACACATGAACAGCTTATGGAGCAAGGGTCTTGTGGCGCAAAGACCAGGGCCGGGACACCATGCAAACGCCGGGACATTTATCAAAATGGCCGTTGACCGCTACACGGGGGCCTGAGTACAGGACCGAAAACAAAAGAGGGTAAGGCCAAGTCTGCATTGAATGGGTTCAAGAAATCACAAACCCCATGAGACGTCACCATATGTACCCTTTTTGAAACCATGGGAAATGTCAAGGCCAAGGTGTCCGAGAACTAAGGTTTTGCTAAGATAGAAAGGGCCGTATCTATTCCCGTTTATTCGCGCAATATATCACGTTTTAGTAACCCCCATCATATCCACCCAGGCACAAACCCCATGAGACGTATATAAATGTTAACCCTTGGGGAAGCTGTCTACCGGGGCCACCTGGGGGCCGTCTCAATCCCTGGAACCTGCCGGATAACAACCGGGTGGATACCCATTTCCCCGGTGTGTCAAAATAAGAGGGAGGGGGTACCCTGCCCATGCAGGAACGCCACAAGCTTATTCCCGTTTACTGACGTGGTTCAGAACAAACCCCATGTGAACCTCACAAAACCTTACTTTCAAGTCAAGACACATAGGGCTTGACTCTCCCTTAAACCCAATGTTAATATTAACGTAAATACGAACGATAATATAAACGATAATATTTACAGGGGGGGGTATCATGCAAGATTCAGAACAAGCCAAATTGGAAAAGTTGGCCAGGATCGAGGCCAGCAACCGGGCCAGGGGCAGACGGTACCTGAAACGCCAGCGGGAGGACGGTAAAAAGCAGATTTCAGCCATTTTAACCGGACCTGCATATGATGAGTTATGCCGCCGCCGGGATCAGTCTATTAATACCGGAATCCCACGGTCATTCGGGGATATTATCAGTGCATTGCTGGTGCCTGAACTCAACACCGTTGATGATATTTCAAAGGATATTCAAAACACCCTGGATGATGCCGCCGCAATTTTGAAACCGGCTGAGGGGCACCTGCCGGATGATCTGGTTTTTTCCCTGGGGGATTACCACGGTCAGGAGCTTGACCTTGAAACCAAGGATCAAATTTTGATCCAGCTTGCAAAGGATCTACCGGGTAGGGAAAATGCACAACGCCGGGTGGACATGCTTAATGCCGCCGGGATCACTTGCGCCGGTGCTGCCTGGACATCAAAAAAGTTTACTGACAATTTAAGATTTGCAAAAAAACGCCAGGATAAAAAGGGTTGACTTCTTCTCCCTGCCCGGTTTACAGTGAAGTCCTCTTAAATCATAAACGGCAAATCTGAGCCGTCAAATCAGATTTTTTATTTTGCATGAAGACTTTTCAAGAATATACTGGGGGTATGGTGCCGGGCCGGGAAACCGCCGGAAACGCTTTTTATGAGTGTTAGAGCACCTAACCCCCCTTTTTGTTTTTGGAGGATTCACACATATGCAGAAAGACCTTACCCCCTATGCCTACACCCCTTACACAATTCCATTGACCCGTTGCACCCTGCCGGACGGTACCACCGAATACCGAAACACCACCACCGGGAACCCCGTTGAAGTGGATCAAGAAGACCTCTTTGACCTGATTTCTTACTCCCATGAACAGATTTTCACTTTGGTTGAAATGCTGCCGGAAGATATCTATTCCCGGTACGCCTACATTTTCAAAGGACTGATTCAGAACATATCTGCTACTTTGGCAGAGGCCCACCATTTCATTAAGAAGGCGGGTGTGGAGATCGAGGTATCCACCCTTTGTAAGAACCATTTTCTATGCCGTGAGGGTGCCGTTGTGGATGCCGTAGTAAAGGGGGTGAAACATGCAGATTGAAACAGACCACACCACCACCAAGGCCATGCTGGAAGTGGAAACAGATCCATTACAGTTTGCATGTCATCCCCTGGGAAAATTGGAATTTGTGGCTGATACTATCAATGCCTTATGTGATTACGGTGAGGATGATGCTTTTAAGGGTTTTGACTCTTTCGCCATCATATCCATGGGGGAGATCATCAAAGACGCCACCCATGAACTATGGGCAATCACCAATGCAGCCGTAACCCGTATAGATGCCCTTCAAGCACAGTTGAGGGTTTGCAAGGCGGTAGCACCTACCAGCCCGGTTAAGGATGACCAGGGAACGGGAGACGTTGAGGAAGGAGCTTGAAGTGTACCGGAATCAGGCTTAACCTCTCTGCCCGGACAAATAATAAATCATTGGCCATTCTTCCATTCTGGGGGAGTGGTTTTTATGTTCCACGGGCATTGGTTACAGGTTTGGTTACAAGCTGTAACCGGATAGGCTGGTGGTTTAGTTGCTGGTTTAGTTGCCAGTGAAAACCGACAAGGGGGCGTTATTTCATCGACCCCTTGCCGGTACCTGGACAAAGGACAAACCGAAACGTCCACCCCTGGATACAGGTGTATTTGTAGGATTATTCAAAAACTGCATAGTGGGGCAGTCTGTCAAAACGACTGAGTCCTACAAAGGTATCACCGGGCAGGGGGAAAGGAACACCGGGACCCGGAGAAGATATCAATAATCCCAATGTCCCATTTCGGGGCAGTCCTTCATATGTCACCGCCAGGGAACAAGACCGGTTTCCCCTGCCGGGTGATGACAAACAAATATAGACCATTTCCAGATGAGGGGATGGTCTTTTTTTATGTTCAAAAAATCCATTAAAAATTTCAAAGTGGGCAAAAAGTGGGCAAAAAAACAAGAATGGGCAAAACCAAAAACAAAAAGGCTTGCAATCAAGTTGACTGCAAACCTTTGTTTTTATTGGCTTTTTAAGTGGTGGGCCGTGAAGGGATCGAACCTTCGACCTACTGATTAAGAGTCAGTTGCTCTACCAATTGAGCTAACGGCCCCCTCAAAAACAAAGCGAACTTAACAGCTATTGATTTTGATGTCAAATAGTTTTTTAAATATTTTTCAAATCAATAAAATATTGACCTGACACCATGGCTTTGTTAATTTCAAACGTTTATGGGAATAACTGACAGACTTGAACAGGGGGGGGATGCGCTTTGCATTTACCCTGACAGCCTTTTGTAAATCAGGTAATTGGATAAAACACCAGTCCACTTTAAGCCTTGTTACAGGGCTATGAGCTGTTCATGGCATCTGCCCTTGAGATAAGTGGTGCCAGGGTTTGTTAAAAATAATATAAAATTCAAATATTTTTTTAGTGGAGAGTTTGAACATGGAAAACAAGAAATCCCAGGCGTTTTTTGAAAATGCGGTTAAATATATTCCAGGTGGGGTAAACTCACCGGTACGGGCCTGCGGGTCTGTGGGGGGAGATCCTCTTTTTATTGAACGAGCAGACGGATCTGAAATTTTTGACGCCGATGGCAAGGCCTACATTGATTATGTGGGTTCCTGGGGTCCCATGATTCTTGGTCACCGACATCCCACCGTGATCGATGCATTAAAAAAGGTGCTGGAAACCGGTACCAGCTTTGGTGCTCCCACTTCCCTTGAAACCGATCTGGCAAAGCTTGTGACTGAAATTGTGCCTTCGGTTGAAATGATTCGTATGGTTAATTCCGGTACTGAAGCAACCATGAGTGCCCTTCGCCTGGCCCGGGGATATACAGGACGTGATATCATTATTAAATTTGATGGTTGCTACCATGGACATGCAGATACGCTGCTGGTGGCAGCCGGGTCCGGGGTGGCCACGTTAAATATTCCCGGTAGCCCCGGGGTACCAGCATCTGTGGTGGAAAATACCCTGTCTGTGCAGTACAATGATATTGATGCCGTGACTGCCATAATGGAAAAAATGGGAGACAAGGTGGCAGCCATTATCGTGGAACCCATTGCCGGTAATATGGGAATGATTCCTCCGGTACCGGGGTTTCATGAAACCCTGCGCAAGCTTTGCACCACCCATGGTTCCCTGCTGATTTTTGATGAAGTTATGACGGGTTTCCGGGTTGCCAAGAATTCGGCCCAGGGATTGTTCGGAATCACTCCGGATCTGACCTGTTTTGGTAAAATTATCGGAGGCGGGCTTCCCGTTGGTGCCTATGGCGGCAGCAGGGAGATTATGTCCAGTATTGCCCCCCTTGGACCTGTTTATCAGGCCGGAACTCTGTCTGGTAACCCCCTTGCCATGGCCGCAGGCATCGCCACATTAAAGGCCCTGCAGGCACCGGGATTTTATGAAAATCTGGATGCTAAGACTGAAAAACTGGTGGCTGGGTTCAAATCTGCAGCCGCTGATGCCGGAATCGGCTTTTGTGCCGCACATATAGGGTCCATGGGCGGTTTCTTTTTTACGCCGGGGCCGGTTCGTAATTTTAATGAGGCCAAGGAAAGTAATCTGGACAGATTCTCCGCCTTTTATAAGGGAATGCGGCAGCGGGGAATCTACCTTGCGCCCTCCCAGTTTGAGGCCCTTTTTGTTTCCTCTGCTCACACGGATAAAGATATAGATATCACCATATCTGCCGCCGCAGAAGTTATGAAGGACATTGCCTGATATGGATCTTTCGGGAAATCATATCCCCGCCCATGTGAAAAAAATCCATATGATTGCCGCCTGTGGCACTGGTATGGGTGCACTGGCCTGCATGCTCAAAGATCTTGGATACGAGGTTACCGGTTCAGATCATCAGGTGTATCCACCCATGAGTGATTTCCTGGAAGGGAAGGGGGTTTACCTGTTTTCTGGATTTTCCCCCTCCCATCTTGAGCCGACACCAGACCTTGTGATCATCGGCAATGCCGTTACCCGACAGAATGTGGAAGCCAAGTATGTCATGGAAAATAAGCTTCCCTATTGTTCAATGCCCCAGGCACTGAACCATTTTGTTGCCGGGGATAAAAAAATCATTCTGGTGACGGGAACCCATGGTAAAACAACTACATCCGCCATTGTTGCCCATCTTTTGCAGGAGGCTGGCCTTGATCCCACTTTCATGATCGGTGGGATTTTAAAAAATTTCAACAGCAACTATCGACTGGGCAAGGGAGATTATATCGTCATTGAAGGCGATGAGTACGACACCGCCTTTTTTGATAAAGGACCAAAATTTCTTCATTATATTCCCCATATCACCATTATGAACGGCATTGAGTTTGATCATGCTGATATCTTCAGGGATTTAGATCACATCAAGGAGACGTTTAGATCCCTTGTGGATATCATACCAGCCGATGCAACCATTCTTGCCAATGGTGCCGACCCTGATCTTTCCGATGTGCTCAAGGGGGCCAAGTGTACCATTGAATATTTTGGACAGGGTGCTTATCATTGGTCTTTGCATCACACCAGGACAAATGACGGGCAGACATGTCTTCAAATAAAAGGGCCGACTGGTGAAGCCCTGGAAGTTTTATCTCCCCTCATGGGCAGACACAATGCCATGAATACCCTTGCTGCAGTGGCAGCTTTGAGAGACCTTAAAATCCCATTCACATCTTTCATTTCGGGTATGGAACGATTTGAAGGCATTAAGAGAAGGCAGGAGATCCGGGGGGTAAGGCAGGGCATAACCGTCATGGATGACTTTGCCCATCACCCCACGGCCGTGAAAGAAACCCTTGCTGCTGTGAAACCTTTTTATGCCCCCGGTGCTGTGATTGCCGTGTTTGAACCACGAACCAATTCCAGCATGCGTGATGTCTTTCAACAGGATTATGCCGCTGCCTTTGATGATGCTGACATAATCTGCATCCGAAAGCCGTCACGCCTCGATAAGGTGCCGGAAAATGAGCGTTTGTCAACCCGACAACTGGTCAAGGACATTAAGGCTCGGGGAAACAATGCTTTTTATTTTGAGGATTCAGAATCTATTTTATCGTTCTTGAAGGAGCATGCAGGGCAGGGGGATCTGGTGCTAATCATGTCCAATGGCGGTTTTGACAATATCCATCAGCGACTGCTGGATTTGTTGTAAGCCATGAAAAAAAATGCATTGATCAGAATTGTTTTCATCGGATGTCTTCATATGTTTTTGTATCTGTGGTTTGTGCCTTTTGTGGTGTATCCCAGATTTGGAGATAATGGATTCAGGATGACCGTTGCCGTTGCCGTGCTTATATCTGTGGCACTTCTGGCAACACTTTTTGTGGGTAAATTAAAAAAATAAAGATGTACAACATTCTGATATCGTCAGAGCAGGAGTTTTGTTATGGAAAAAATTGAAAAAATTAAATGGGATGAGGCATTGAGCGTTGACATTCCGGAAATTGATGATCTGCAAAAAAAAATATTTGCCCTGATTGATGTGCTAATCGATCTAAAGGATGATCATGCCAACGCCAAGGACAGTTCCATTAACGTGGCGGAGCTCACCGAGTATGGAAGATATTATTTTTCCAAGGAAGAAGAATACCTTAGAAAGGCCGGTTATCCTGAGATAGACGTCCATGCCAAGGAGCATCGCAGATTTATAAAGAGCACCGTGAGCCTGCGTCGTCAGGTGGCAGAGGATAGAAATAACCTTACCTACGGTGTTATCAAGGAACTCAGGGACTGGCTGATTGTGCATATCAGCACTCATGATCATAAATATGTTCCTTTTTTACGAACCAACAATTATATCCTGGAGTCCAGGGCAAAGTAAAAGCAAAGAATGGGGTCAGGTTTGCGTTATTGGCATTATCGGTGTTATTGGCGTTTGCACAGGCTGTGTTCGATAACACCAATAACACAAGCCTGACCCCGTTGGCAGACGTTGGCACCCCGTTGGTACCTTCCGAGTCGAGCACCTCCCAATTTAAAAACAGCATTGTACAAGGCTTGTTTCACCCCTGTATATTAAAAAGAATATCATTTTCCAGATAAACCTGTTCCAGCTTTTTCTGGTGTTTCTGCAGAGATTCCCCCTGTCGACTGGCAAGTTCCTGAACAATATACTTAAGTATACACATCATGTTGGACGTATTGCCGATGTAGGCAATGGAATTGATGGGGACTTTAAGATAACAATGGGAAAATTGTATAATGGGACACATGTTGTTATCTGTGATCACCACAAGTGTGTAGCCCTCCCGACGAATGAATTTGGCAAGCTTGATTAATTCATTGGGATATCGTGTTGTGGCAATCATAACAACAAGGCTGTTTTCCGGGGCATTGGCCAGCACGTCTATGCATGTGGTATCACTGCCCTTGAGGATCTGAACCCCTTTTCTAATGCGGGAGAGGGACCAGCCCAGGAAATAGGCAAATGTATAAGACAGCCTTGATCCAGCCACAAACACCGTGGGACTTTCCACAATGATTTTTACCACCTGCTCCAGCTTTTTGATATCAATGGTTTCATAGAGGTATTGAAGATTACTCAACTCATCTAATACCACATTGTTAAGTCTGTTCATTCCCGGCTTGCTTATCCCCTGAAGATCAGCCCTGTCCAGAAGACTCAATCCAGTATCCAGAAATCCCTTTAAATCCTGTTGAAAATCACTGTAGCCTTTGTAGCCACAGCTGTCAATGAATCGAATCACCGTGGCTTCGCTGGTTTTACATGTCTCTGCAAGTTCTTTTATGGTCATAAAGACCGCCTTGGTGGGATTCTGGGTAATGTAATTCCCGATGATCTGACCCTTGGGGGTCAGGGAGTCGAGTTTACTCAAAATGGTTGTAATTACAGAATTTGAAGTCATATTGCTCATCTTTCAAAAAAAATTGGTTAAATTGATATGTTTTATTTCATTTCCTGAAAAACGCGTGTTACCGCAGCGTTTCTCTGATTAACTGTCGAGCCGGGAATTGGGGATGTATATCCCTTAAAATGCCCGGGCTAAATGAAAACTTGCGCTGTATAAATAGTCGGAAATAATGACTTTGTCAACAACTGGAAATTGTAATGAAATGAAATTAGTCATTTATTTAAAAACAATTTGACATGATTTAGTTCATAGATTATAAAAACACACAGTCAGTATTTGAATAACATTACAGTACAAAACTCAAGAGAGTGCTTATGTTCAGTAAACAAAAACCCATGTGGGGTGAAAAGACCCAACTTAAGTCAAGTTATGATGCGGTAATCATCGGTGGTGGACTTCACGGGCTGGCAACGGCTTATTTTCTGGCCAAGGAACACGGCATCACAGATGTGGCCATCATCGAAAAAAACTACATCGGCTTTGGTGGCGCAGGTAGAAACACCGCCATTGTACGTGCCAACCAGAGAACCCAGTACAATGTCCCCTTGTACAATGAGGCCCTTAAGCTGTGGCCCATCCTCACCAGGGAACTGGACTATAACCTGATGTTCAACAACTGCGGCAACCTGAACCTCATGCACAGTGAGGCGGCCATGAAGGCGGCAACCACCACCATTGCAACGGCACAGTTTCACGGGGTTGAGAGTCATCTCATTGACGCCAAGGAAGCCAAAGATCTGGTGCCGGCCCTGAATATTTCAGAGGATATCACCTTTCCCATCCATGGTGCCATGTTCCATCCCCCGGGAGGAATTGTCCGACACGATGCAGTGGTGTGGGGCCTTGCCAGGGGTGCCAACAAATATGGCGTTGAAATCCACCAGCAGACCGAAGCCACAGGCATTAAAACCCAGAATGGAAAGGTCACAGGCGTAGAAACCAGCCGGGGAACCATAAATACCAAACAGGTACTCATCTCCGCCGGTGGATATTCTGCAGCCCTTATTTATGGCATGCTGGGGATCAAACTGCCCATCAGCGTATTGACCATTCAGGCCATGGTGACTCAGCCCTTGAAACCGCTTTTAAACCACGTAGTTTCTTCCGGTGCCTATCACTGCTATGCCAACCAGACCCTCAAGGGTGAAGTGGCCACCGGTGCGCACATGGATCAATGGCCCAACTACACCACCCAGAATACCGCCCATTATATCAAGCACCAGGCCGAAGCCCTCTCTGAGTTTCTCCCCTGTCTCCGGGGCGTAAAATTCATGAGAATCTGGGGTGGCCTTGCAGATATGACACCGGATATGGCTCCCATCATGGATGGCAATGAACACATTGAAGGGTTTTACATGGATTGCGGATGGGGATATTTCGGATTTAAATCCTGCTCTGCCGTGGGTAAATACATGGCCCAGTTTATGGCGGAAAAGAAATGTCCGGAAATATTGAAGCCTTTTAACTACAGGCGATATGAAAATCATCAGCTTATGGGTGAAACCGCCGCACTGGTTAACTATACACCTGATAACTAATCGGTGGGATTTTAAGGAGATATAAAAATGGCTTTAACAATTACATGTCCCATATGCGGCAAAAGAAACGGATATGAGTTCAGGTATGGTGGGGAAGACAAAGGGCCAAGACCCGAAGAAGCGGGATTAACCCCCGAGGCCTGGTGTGACTATGTACATATGAACAAATGCATTGCAGGGGTTCAAAAAGAGTGGTGGTTTCACAAGGATGGTTGTGGTTCATGGTTTACCATCCATCGCGATACAACAACCAACCTTGAAGTAAAAGGTCCGGAGGCTGACAAATGATGATCCGATTTAATCGGCTGCCCACGCTGAAAATTGATTCGACAAAAAAAGTAATTTTCAATTACAAGGGAAAGGCTTACTCCGGTGTGGAAGGCGATACCATTGCCGGTGCCCTTTATGCCAACGGTGTCCGCATATATGCCAGAAGCCTTAAATACCATCGTCCCAGAGGGCTTTACAGCCTGGACGGTGAGTGCAGTAACACCATGATGGAAGTGGACGGTATCCCCAATGTGCGCACGGAAAATACCCTGCTCAAACAGGGCATGACCGTGAAAGAACAGAACGTCAAAGGCTCCGCTGAAAACGATATGCTGGGATTCCTGGACAAACTGGATTGGGCCATGCCCGCCGGTTTTTATTATAAAATGATGCACAAGCCCGCCCGCATCTGGCCCATTGCCATGAAGCAGATTCGGAAAACGGCAGGTCTTGGTGCAATCAGCCCTGATTTTGTCATGCCGGGCAAGTTCGATGAAATTTTTCCCAGAACCGACGTTGTGGTTATCGGTGGGGGGCCTGCCGGTATGACCGCAGCTCTTGCCGCTGCAGAAAAAGGCCTTCGGGTAATCATCATGGAATCCCGCCCCTGGCTGGGTGGATTCTTTGACTACCGTGTGGCGGAGTACAAAGATGGTGTTGCCCTGTACCAGCGGGGCCAGGATCTGGCACAACAGGTGGAAGCCAATGAAAATATCCGGGTGCTCAAACATACCGCCATGGTGGGAGCTTACAGTAACTGCTTGGTCACTGGTTTCCAGACCGGAACCGATAAAGATGCATTTAACGAACGATATGTGGAGATTCGTGCCAACAGTGTTATTGTGGCCACCGGCTGCATTGAGCGCCCTCTGCTTTTTGAGAATAATGAGCGCCCCGGTGTCATGCAGGTGGGATGTGCCCTTCGCATGGCCCGTCATTATGGCATTCTGGTCGGTGAAAATGGTGTTTTCAGCGTGGGGCATGATCTTGGCCTTGAAGCGGCCATTGATCTGTTTGACATGGGCATGAAGATCGGTTGCGTTGCAGATGTGCGTGAAGATGGTCAGGACCCGGAACTGGTACTGGCGTTGGCCAAACGAAATATCCTCCTTCTTAAGGGATGGGTGGCCGCTGTTGCCCATGGCAAAAAACAGGTCAACAAGGTGACCATGAGTTCCATTGACGGCATGATCTCCCGGGATTTTGACTGTGATGTGCTGGTGGCATCTGCGGGGCTTACCCCGGTGACCGGACCGTTGACCATGGCCCAGATTAAACTTCGACACGATGATTTCACCGGCTTTTTTGTGGCCGATGAGATGCCGGAAAACACCTTTTCTGCAGGTCGTATCCTGGGTCTTAACGATGCGATGTCCATTGAATGTTCCGGAACCCTTGCCGGTTTGAAGGCTGCTAAAGCATGTGGCGCTTGTGAATTGGCTGATGTGGAAGCTGCTGAAGCTGCCATGAAAGAACTTCCCGGACCAGTGCGCGGTTCCAAGCTTGTGACAGCCCCGGTAAAGGGTAAAAAAAGTTTTATCTGTTTTGATGAAGACACCACCATAAAGGCTGTGAATCAGACCATTGACAGCGGGTTTGATGTGCCTGAACTTGTAAAACGATATTCTTCAGCTGGTCTTGGACCGGGCCAGAGCGGTATTCCCGGGCACAACCTGCCCCTTTATGTGGCAAAATACCAGGCCCTTGCCGGTGTGCCGGTTAAACCCACCACGGTGCGTGCGCCCATTGTGCCCACCTTTATTGCCACCTATGCCGGTACCAATCATACCATGCACAAAAGAACTCCCATCCACGAACTTCAAGTGGCTGATAAGGGAATCCTGCGCAAAATCGGTGTGTGGGAACGGGTGAGATATTTTTCCGAGGATTATTCCTGCCGCAAAGAAATTGAAAACGTGCGAAACAACGTGGGCATGCTGGACGGCTCCACCCTGGGTAAGTTCCGCCTCCATGGACCCGATGCCCTTAAAGCCCTGCAGCGTATTTATGTCAGCGACATGTCCAAACTCAAACCAGGGCGGGTGAAATACTCTGCCATGTGCAACGACGACGGCTGTGTCATTGATGATGGTGTTGTCATCATGGTGGGTGAAAATGATTACTATATCACCACCTCCACCGGCCGGGCCGGTCAGACCGTGGAATGGTTCCGGTATCACACCCGGTATGACGGCTGGAATTACAGCATGGTGAATCTCACCGACGCCATGGGCGTCATCAACCTTTCCGGTCCCAATGCCAGAAAGGTGTTTGCAAAAATCACCGATGAAGATGTCTCCAATGAAGCCCTGCCTTACTCCGGTTATAAAGAGCTGGTCATTAAAGATGTCATCCCGGTAAAGGTCATGCGGCTGGGTTTTGTGGGTGAGCTCTCCTACGAGTTTCATGTGCCGTCTTCTTACATGAGCTCTTTGTGGCAACTGCTTAAAGAAGCAGGTGCTGAGTTCGGTATCCAGAACTTTGGTGTGGAAGCCCAGAATGTCCTTCGTATGGAAAAATGCCATATTATCCTGGGTCAGGAGTCCGAGCAGCGGACCAACCTTCTGGATGTGGGACTTGGATTTCTGTGGGATCGTAAAAAAGCCAAAGCCAAAACCGTTGGTGCCGTGGCCCTTCGCCAGGCAGAAAAAGATCCCACCCGTCTAAAGCTTGTGGGATTTAAAATGGAAAACAAGGGGCGTGCCCCCCGGGATGGTGCACTCATCGTGGACACACGGGTGCGTGGATATATTGCAACGGCCCGGGACAGCTTTTCCTTGAACGAGGCCGTTGGTATGGCCCTTGTTGAATCAGAGCTCGCCAAGGTGGGTACCCGGCTTGAAATCTATGAAGATGAGTGCGGTGATGAACGTATCTATGGCAAGGTGGTTCCCATGCCATTTTATGATCCTGACGGAACAAGAATGAAGAGTTGAGGTAAAAACAAATGGTAGACATAAAAAGAGTTTCACCGGTGTCCTTTGGTAAATTCCCCAAACGCACGGAAGTACGGGACAACTGGACCATCGCCATGGAGTATGAGTCAGAAGGGCAGGGTCTGTCCATTGTGGACTTAAGCCATATAACCCGCCTGGATGTTCAGACCAAAGATCTGTCAGGCGTGACCCCCTTTGGCGTGGCTATTCCGGAGGTTCCGGGTCAGTCCGTGCTTGAGGACGGTGTGTTGATCAATCGCATGAACGGTACCCAGGCCTCTGTATTTCAGCTGCCTGGAAATGCTGCACAGCGTCCCACGGACGTGTTTGTCACAGAAACCACGGAAAATACCCTGTGCGTGGCCATCATGGGCAAGGATGTCTTTTCATTCATGGAAAAGGTGACCAACCTGGATTTTCTGGATCCTAAAATGACGGCTCCGTTTCTGTTCCAGGGACCCTGCTGCCATGTACCCTGCCAGATCATTACCCTTTCCAAGGATGGTGAAAAGGCGGGCCTTATCCTGACCTGTTCAAGGGGCTATGGAAAAGATATGATTCACTCCCTGATGGATAGTGGCCTTGAATTTAACATGCAACCCGCTGGTGAAGAGAAATTCTCTGCCTGGGTGGCATCCTTATAATAAAGCAAATTGGATGATGGGGTCAGGCCTGGTAAAAAAGCAGATACTGGGATCAGGCCTGGCCTAGCTAGGGAAGACGGATCAGATTATCAGTCTTCTTTGGGTGAATTCCATACTGCCGAAGAAATTAAACTTGCCTGAAAATAATATAATGCGCTATATATAAAATATCGTTATGAGGTAATGTCCAAAAATAAATTCTGTCAACTTGACACAATGCGGGGAGGGATGTGCATGGATAAAAAAAAAATACGCCTGTTAATTGCCTACGATGGATCTGATCTGGCCCTTGATGCTGTCCGTTATGTGGGAAAAGTGTTTCCTGTTGAAACAACTGACGTCGTACTGTTTTATGTGGGAAAAAACATTCCAGCATCATTCTGGCAGATGGAAAAGGAAATGAACATCAGCTTGAAAACCCCTGAGGTCAGAGCATCCATGACCACCCAGGCCAAGGCTTTTAATGCCTGTCTGGATAAAGCCCAGAACATTCTTACGGAAGCTGGGTTTCCGGTAACCGCCATTGAAAGAAAAGTTCAGAATGGGGTGCATGGTGTTATTCGCGATATTGTGGAGGAATCCATGAAGGGCTACAGTGCCGTGGTGGTGGGTAGAAGGGGACACAGTCGCCTGAAAGACATCCTTGCCGGCAGTGTTCCCAATATGCTTCTGGATAAAATTAATACCATTCCCCTGATTGTTGTGGGAGGTTTGCCCGACAGTCGTAATTTTTTGGTTGCCTTTGATGGCTCAAACACCGTCCTTAAAGCTGTGGATCACATGAAGAGAATGCTTGATGCTGCTGCCTGCAAGGTATTACTGTGTCATGTGAGCAGATTTCAGAAAAAGGGGGGCGATCTTACTGAAACAGATGAGATTGAATCAAAACTCAATCATTCCAGGCAGGAGCTCATGTCAGCAGGCTTTGCCGTTGACAGGGTGGCATGTGAGATCCTTGAAGGAAAAAAGAGCCTTACCGATGCCATTATAGAAAAGGTAGAGCAAGGACAATTTGGTACGGTGGTGGTGGGACGACGGGGACTTACCGCATTAAAAGAACTCATGCTTGGCAGGGTTGGTGAAAAAATATTCAAGTTGGCCCAGCATCTGACGGTCTGGGTAGTCAGGTAAACTTAAAGATTATCCCTTGACTTGATAAAAAAAGGTGTGGTACCTAAATCATTTATCTGGTTTTTGTTTGGTATCTGATATATCAGCATGAAGAGCAAGGCGGGCATACATGGCTCAAACCAATATTAATTACTCTTGGTTTGAGCCTTTTATTTTAAATTTTGATGATCCCCCGTTTTTTAACAGCCTCTCAAAAATTGTCAGGATAAAAAAGATTTGGATCATCGAGTTCAATATGATGAGCTTACATGGTGTGCTCAATGAATAACAATTAACAAGGTTTGGAGTAAAGAAAGAAAATGGGTTTATTCAGGTTTAAAGGTTTCCCCGGCAAGGGGACGTTTCCCCATGGTATTCATCCACCTGATAACAAGTTCTTTTCCGCCGACAAAGCAATTGAAGTGTTACCAACACCTGAAAAGGTGGTGTTGCCCCTTTTGCAGAACATCGGTGCCCCTTGCGAACCTGTTGTAAAGCCAAAGCAACAGGTTACAACAGGTGAACTTGTGGGCAAGGGAAAGTCTTTTGTTTCTGCAGCTCTTCATTCTCCCGTGTCAGGCACCGTTCAAAGGCCTGTAATGGTGACGCTGCCAAATGGCCGTCGGATGAAAGCTATTCAGATAAAGGCAGATGTTGATCAAAATCCCGGGCAGTTGCTGTGGGATAAGCTCAGTGCCACGGATTGGCCCACGGATTGTATCTCCATTTATGAACCGGCCACTATCTCAAAAATTATCCATGATGCCGGTATTGTCGGCCTTGGTGGCGCAGCCTTTCCCACCCACGTAAAGGTCATGCCCGATGAAAACAAAATGATCGATACGCTTATGATCAACGGTTGTGAATGTGAGCCCTTTCTCACGCCGGATTATCGTCTTATGCTCCAGGCTCCAGGTGCCATCGTAACCGGTGCGCTGCTGGCCGGCCGGGCCGTGTCTGCCAAGGAGATTATCATTTGCGTGGAAGACAATAAACCCCTTGCAATTGAAAAGCTTCGCCGCATCACTGCCCAGACCGTGATCCGGGTGGCCGTGGTTCAGACCAAATATCCCCAGGGAAGTGAAAAACAGCTGGTGAAAGCCGTACTGGGTCTGGATGTTCCCCTGGGTGGTCTTCCCTCTGATGTGGGGGTCGCCATGAGTAATGTGGGAACCATCGCTGCCATTGGAATGGCCGTTATAAAGGAAGCCCCCTTGACCCACCGGGCAATCTCTGTTTCCGGCGGGGGAATTGCCACTCCAAAAAATTTGTTTGTACCCATCGGCATCAGTATCAGAGAATTAATTGACCACTGTGGTGGTTTTACAAAGGATGCGGCCCGGGTGGTATCCGGTGGCCCCATGATGGGTTTTTCCTTTTCCGATCTGAGCACCCCGGTGACCAAGGGCACCAGCGGCATAACTATACTGACCCATGAAGATGTGGCAAAGGAAAATGAAACTTCCTGTGTACGGTGTGGCAGATGCGTGGATGCCTGCCCCATGAATCTGGTTCCCACAAAGCTTGCCATGGCATCCCGTTACAAAGATCCGGCCCTTGCCGTTAAATACAATATCAATGCCTGTTTTGAATGCGGGTGCTGTACCTATGTCTGCCCGGCAAACATTAAACTTGTCCAGCTGATTCGTACCGGAAAACAGCAGGTAGCGGCCATGAAGAAGTAGTTTCTCTTCGTGTCTGGTTATAATAAGGAGTGAATTAACGTGTCTCAGAAAAACGATATAACAGGGCAGGGCATGGCCGATGAGGCCATCAAGATCCATGTGGCCCCCTCACCGCACCTGTCCGATCAGACCTTTACCACCCGGCGCATGATGACCGATGTGATCATCGCCCTTTTGCCCCTTGTGGTCATGTCGGTTTATGTGTTTCGCATGTATGCCGTTACCCAGCTGGTGATCTGCATTGCCGCCTGCGCAGCAGCCGAATTCGTCTTTGTAAAAATGAGAGGTAAAGCCGCAACCCTGGGCGATTTTTCCGCCATGGTCACCGGTATGATTATTGCTCTTTCCCTGCCGGGTACGGCCCCATGGTATGTGGGGGTGCTTGCATCGGTGGTGGCCATCGGCATCGGCAAGATCATCTTTGGTGGTCTGGGAATGAATATTTTTAACCCTGCCATGGTGGGTCGTGCCTTTGTCATGATCGCCTTTGCCAGTGCCATGGGCGCTTCTGCCTACATTAACGCCGACGGCACCATTGATGCCATGTCCATGGCAACACCGTTGACCGCCTTTAAACAAAGCGGTGTGGCAACTTCCATTCTGGACCTTTTTGTAGGGGTTACTAATGGCTCTCTTGGAGAAACCAGTGCCTTTGCCTGTCTGCTTGGTGGCGGCTATCTTCTCTATCGAAAAACCGCTTCCTGGGAAATCCCAGCCGGTATTCTTTCCACAGTTATTGTTATCTCTGCGCTGGCAGATATGTCCGGCAACTGCGGGGGTGGCTTTATTTTGCATCAGCTGTTTGGCGGCGCACTTTTATTTGGCAGTTTTTTCATTGCCACAGATCCGGTCTCAAGCCCTGTTACCCCTAAAGGTAAATGGATTTTTGGCATGGGCACCGGCGCATTGATCATGGTTATCCGTCTTTACAGTGGATACCCCGAAGGTGTTATGTTTGCCGTGTTGCTGATGAATGCCATGACCCCACTGATCAACAGATGGACCATTCCTAAACCCACCGGGGTGGCATGATCAAGTGGAAATGTTGAGATTTGTGTTGACCCCCGGCAGAAAAACCCCTGCTGTTAAGACAGGGCAGGGTCCTGTACCAAGGGTCATGGGAAATTTCAGATTCTTTCAATTGCCCACCGGGCATGTAAGGTAATAAAGACTTATGGATGATACGACATCAGAAAAAAGGGAGCGGTTTCAGAATAACAACCTGCTTCAGGCTTGGCTTGTTCTGACACTTGCCTTGATTTTCGGTATATCACTGGCTGGGGTACAGGCAGTTCTGGGACCCAAAATTGAAGCCAATAAAATAAAAGAGACCATGGAAAAGGTACCTGAAGTGGTACTTGGCCTGGATGCCGCACAGAAACTTGCAGCATCGGGTGAAACCCTCGATATTCAATCCAGGGTCATTGAAGTGAACAAAAAAAATAAAAAGAAATTCTACACGGTGTATGAGGCCAGATTCCAGGACAATACCATTGCCGGATGGGTGGCCAAGGCCGGTGGACAGGGCTATGCTGACAAGATAGAGCTGCTTGTGGGTATTGATGCAACGGCAGAAAATATCACCGGACTTTTCATTCTGGACCAGAAAGAAACCCCGGGTCTTGGAAATAAAATTTCAGACATCGAATGGCGCAGTCAATTCATGGACAAACCCGCAACAACTCCTCTGGTGGTGGTGAAGGATAAATCCCAGGGTCCGAGCAACATTGATGCCATCTCCGGTGCCACCATTTCTTCAAGGTCGGTGTGTGGTATTATCAATCAAACGGTTTCTGACATCAGACCGGAATTGACTTCAAACAAAAAAGATTAACATATAAAGGGAAATGACAAATGGCTGATCAACCAACCGCTCTGGAAAGATTTGTCCAGGGCATATTGCCTGAAAACCCGGTGTATCGCCAGCTGCTTGGGATGTGTCCCACCCTGGCAGTAACCAACGGCATGAAACCGGCCATGACCATGGCCTGTTCCGTGGCCTTTGTTCTGCTGTGCGCCAATGTTGTCACAAGCCTCATCCGGGGCCTTTTGAAACCCCATCTTCGTATCGTGGTGTTCACTTTAACCATTGCCACCTTTGTAACCATTGCCGACAGGGTGCTTGCCGCCTATCTCTATCAGATGAGTAAAACGCTTGGACCTTATATTCCACTGATCATTGTAAATTGCCTTATCATCTGCCGATGCGAAGTGTGTGCCTCCAAACAGGGGGTCTTCACCGCCGCTTCCGATGCACTTGGTCAGTCTCTTGGTTACGCCCTGGCCCTGGCAAGTATTGCCGTGGTAAGAGAGCTTCTGGGAACCGGTGGTCTGTTTGGTGTCCCGCTTTTGCCTGCCGGATGGCCGGACTGGGTAATCATGGTATTGCCTCCCGGAGCCTTCATCACCCTTGGCCTGCTTTTAGGGGGTGTGAATTGGCTGGGGATGCGCAGGAGCTAAAATACCGGCAATAAAACCGGATCAACAGATGGATTATTAACTTGGAAAGGTTGTTATGAATTATCTCATAGATATTCTGCTCATAGCACTGAGTGCCGCCATTATAAACAACTTTGTGCTGTATTATTTTGTGGGGATATGCCCTTTTATCGGCGTCTCCAAAAAGGTGGACATGGCCTTTGGCATGGGCTGTGCTGTCACCTTTGTTATTTGCATTGCCGCGTTCCTCAGCTGGAGTATCACCACCATGGTGCTGATTCCAGGCGCCCCTATTACCTCTTTTTTCGGCAGACTTTTCCTGTCTGCGGAAGCGGCTTCACAAATTGATCTTACGGTATTGTGTTATATCGTTTATATTTTTGCCATTGCCTCTTCGGTACAGTTCGTGGAGATGTATGTGCGAAAATTTTATCCGTCACTGTACAATTCCTTCGGTGTTTTTCTGCCGCTGATCACAACCAACTGCGCCATCTTATTTGCCTGCTTGACCATCATGGCCAACGTGGCCGGTGTGGAAAATCCCCAGGATGCCTGGGATCTTGGCAGGTCCATTACCCTGGCTCTTTTTGGCGGTGTAGGCTTTACCATCGCCATTGTCATCATGTCCGGCATCCGGGAAGAAATTGAGCTGTGCGATATTCCCAAGCCCTTCCAGGGCGCAGCCATCACCATGATCATCGGTGGTATCCTTGCCCTGGCGTTCATGGGATTTACCGGCGTTGATTCCGGCGTCAGAAAAGCCATTACCCCAACCCCTGCAGAAGAGGCGACCGCTGTCATGACCCTTGACCATGCGTTTGATCATCCGTTAAATTCCAGGGTTATTATAAAGGAGATGAGGTTGTCATGATTGGAGTCGTCACCATTGGCATTGCTGCCGGAACCATGCTGCTCATGGCAGTTGTCATGTCATATATTCTTGGCTGGGCCAATAAAAAATTTCATGTGGAAGTGGACCCCCGGGTGGAAGCGGTAACAGAAGCCCTTCCCGGGGCCAACTGCGGAGGGTGCGGGTTTCTTGGATGCAGTGACTATGCCGTGGCCATTGTGGCCAACAATGCGCCGGTTAACAAATGCCCCGTTGGCGGCGCTGCCTGTGCTGCAAAAGTGGCGGTTATCATGGGTGTGGAGGTCGGAAATGCGGTACCATCACGGGCAGTAGTCCATTGTGGAGCTCATACCGATGACAAATCAGGAAAGTCTGAATATCGTGGCGAGCAACGATGTGCCGCAGCCCATCTGGTGGCCGGTATCCAGGACTGCACCTTTGGTTGCCTGGGATTTGGCGACTGTGTTTTGGCCTGTAACTACGATGCCATTCACATTGTAGACGGGCTTGCCACAGTGGATTATAATAAATGCGTGGGATGCGGTGCCTGTACCCGGGCCTGTCCCCGGATGATTATTTCCATGGCGGATTTTAATGAGGACAGAATCCCTGCCATTCGCTGCTCAAACAGAGACAAAGGAAAAGATGTGACAAGTGCCTGCAAGGTGGGTTGCATGGGATGTAAATCCTGCACCCGGGCGTCTGACATTTACACTATGAACGGCGATCTGGCCGTGCTTGATGCCACGGCCTATACCTACGAAAAGGTGGAAGGTGCAGAACAGGCCATTGAAAAATGCCCAACAAATGCCATTGCCTTTATCGGAAAATAATCGATTAAATTAAATTATCACGATTAAAAAACCACCCTGAATTTGATTCAGGGTGGTTTTTTTATATAAGCCACATGTCCTGTAGGACACAACGAATATTGAAATATGCTATCATGCCGCCCCCCCGATGGGCCAATGGGGGCACCCTGAACTTTAAACAGCTCAATTGGCCGGTTCCTATTGCCCATCGGGGGGAGACTGCAAAGGTTACCCGGAAGTTTTATTTTCTAATAAGACATACATGGCAGTAAACACCTGCTTGATGTTCTAGAGGTTGTAAACATCCTCGCCCTTGATCACATTGATGGATTGTTCTTTCAAAATGCTGATGGCCTTGTCAATGTTATCAAACCGGAAGATCATGATGGCATTTTTGCCATGGGGATTGGCAAAGGCGTACATGTATTCCACATTTACCCCCTGGGCTGTGAGGGGATCAAGCACATTGTTAAGTCCACCGGGGTCATCATCGACTTCAACGGCAAGCACATTGGTTTTTCCCACTGTAAATCCCTGTGCCTTAAGGGCCTTTTCCGCCATTTCATTGTTGTTGACAATGAGTCTTAAAATACCAAAATCTGTTGTGTCAGCCAGGGACAATGCCCTGATATTGATGTTGGCATCCCTTAGAATTGCGGTGACCTCGGCCAGGCGGCCTGCCTTGTTTTCAAGAAAAATAGATATCTGTTCGGCTCTCATATCTGAAACCTCCTTTATAACATACATGGCAGAAACACCCTGCCACAACGAATAATGAAAATGTAAGGAACAGGTTCTGACCTCAGTTATCGAAGTCAGAACCAGGCCCAAATGTATTAAGCTTTTCGGTTATCAACTACCCGGATGGCTTTTCCCTGACTTCTTTCAATGGTTTTGGGTTCCACCAGCTTTATCTTTGCAGAAACCCCAAGATATTCTTTGATGTCCATGGAAATCTTTTTCTCCATTTCCTGAAGCTGTTTGATTTTATCAGAGAACATTTCCTGGCTGATTTCTACTTTCACAGTGAGCGTATCAAGGTTCTCAACCCTGTCGACCACCAGTTGATAGTGCGGTTGAAGATCCTTGGTTTTCATTATTACACTTTCAATCTGGGATGGGAATACGTTGACCCCCCGGATAATAAGCATGTCATCGGTACGTCCGGAAACCTTGTTCATGCGCACATGGGTTCTTCCGCACACACAGGGTTCAGGATTAAGGGCTGTTATGTCCCTTGTGCGGTAACGGATGATGGGAAAGGCTTCTTTGGTGATGGAGGTAAACACAAGTTCGCCGGTTTCTCCATAGGGCAGCACTTCACCGGTATCCGGATTAATCACCTCGGCAATGAAATGATCTTCAAAGATATGAAGGCCCTTCTGTGCTTCAAGGCACTCAATGGAAACTCCTGGCCCCATGATTTCGCTTAAGCCATAGATGTCCATGGCCTTTAGATTGAGTTTTTCTTCAAGATCGTGTCGCATGTCTTCAGACCAGGGTTCTGCACCAAAGATACCACATTTAAAATTGAGATCCTTAAAAGAAATCCCCATTTCCTGGGCAACTTCTGCAAGGTGAAGAATATAGGAAGGGGTACCGGTGAGCACAGTTGGTTTAAAATCGCGCATGATAACAATCTGGCGTTTGGTATTTCCCCCGGAAACGGGAATCACCGAGGCCCCCAGACGTTCAGCGCCATAATGAACTCCAAGCCCTCCGGTGAAAAGACCATACCCATAGGCATTATGGACGATGTCATTGGAGGTGGCACCCCCGGCGGCAAGACTTCTTGCCATGAGCTCTGACCAGGTTTTTATATCCCTTCTGGTATATCCTACCACTGTGGGAAGTCCTGTGGTTCCAGAGGATGCATGGATGCGTACCACATTTTCCATGGGAACAGCAAACATGCCATATGGATAATTGTCCCGGAGATCCTTTTTTACTGTAAAGGGAATTCTTTGCAGATCCTTAAGGGATTTAATATCCGAGGGTTTAACCCCTGCTTCTTTAAAGCTTTGTGTATAAAAGGGGACGGTGGCATATACACGTTCCAGTGTGGTTTGCAGCCGACGCAACTGGATTGCCTCCAGAGCCTCCCGTGGCATGGTTTCAAAATCCATGTTAAAAATGGGCATGGTAAAATGCTCTCCTTCTCTTCTTCTTTTTTCAATATGTATTGCAATTGATTAATCAGCTTTCCAGGGTACCTTTGAAGTCTGCTTTTCTTTTTTCAAGAAAGGCGCTGGTACCTTCTTTGGCATCAACGCTTGCCATGCAAAGGGCAAAGGCATCTGCTTCAAATTTACATCCGGTTTCAATATCCACATCCTTGCCAGCAGAAATGGCTTCCTTGGCGGCCCTTAATGAAATACGTCCTTTTTTGGCTATGGCCTTGGCGGTTTTCATCACAGCGTCCATGAGGGCATCCGGGGCAAAGACCTGATTGACAACACCCAGGGCTTTGGCCTCTGCTGCAGGAACTATTTTACCGGTGTAAATAAGTTCTCTTGCCACGTTTGTTCCCACCAGGCGTGCCAGACGCTGGGTCCCACCAAATCCGGGAATAAGGCCCAGGGTAATTTCAGGAAGCCCAAAGGCTGCTGTTTCCGATGCATAGATAAAATCACAGGCAAGGGAAAGTTCTGTTCCACCACCCAGGGCAAAGCCGTTAACGGCGGCAATGACAGGGATGGGCAGACCTTCCAGCCTGGATAATATTTTTTGACCCTTAACGGCAAATTTTTTGGCCTGGAGGGAATTCAGCTGGGCCAGCTGGGAGATATCTGCCCCGGCAACAAAGGCCTTTTCTCCGGCACCTGTCAATATTAAAACCCGGATATCTGTGGATTCTTCAACCTGGGTAATGGCAGTATTAAATTCTTGAAGCAGGTCTTGATTCAGGGCATTTAATGCCTTGGGACGGTTAAAGCTGATGATGGCAATGTTTTCTTGAACCTCAAAAATAATGTTTTCAAATGACATAATACACTCCAGATAAAAGGTAATTTGATATGGTGCATGTTTAAGGGCTTGATCAAAAGATTGGCCATTCTGGGGTGGAGTTACACTTTTAATTATCCAGAGTGGCCGATGTTGTGAGCAGGCCTCGTTTTAATATTTGTAAATATTGGAGTTGGTACCGTAAATATTTGGCCAGAGCCTCATCTTTCACCCGTTTGGGGGCTGCACAGCATATATGAATGCTATTGGCAGACCAAAACAGGTTAAGATGGGGTGCTGGCCGAATATTTACTAATATTTTATGGGAGTGGTTTCCTTTATATAGGATTCAACCCCGTCAATAATGGTGTCACACAAATGGTTCTGATAATTTTCATTAAGCAGACGTCTGCACTCCCTCTTGTTACTGATAAATGATGTCTCAATGAGTATGGAAGGCATGGTCGCCCCCAGTAATACATAAAAGGGTGCTTTTTTCACACCAAGGTTATGAATATACTTATATTTTTTTGAAAGGCCGGTGCAGATGGCATCCTGGACATGGGTGGCCAGCCGTCCGGATTCGTTGATTTTTGCATTCTGCATGAGACCATTTAAAATATCCTCCAGATCGGAAATGTTTTTCCGGGAAGTGGCGTTTTCCCTGGCAGCAACATTAACGGCATCATCATCGGTGGCAAGATTTAAAAAATAAGTTTCCACCCCGGTAAGGTTTCTATCGTTTGCGGCATTGCAATGAAGGGATATAAAAAGATCGGCATTGCGGGTGTTGGCAATGGCCGTTCGACTTTCCAGGGGCAGATATTTGTCTGTGGATCGGGTCATGATAATATTACAACCCAATCGAGATTTCATTTTTTTTTCCAGTTTTTTGGCAATTTTCAGCACAACGTTTTTTTCCTGAACCCCCGCCTGGTAACCCAGTGCACCGGGATCTTTTCCCCCATGACCGGGATCTATGACAATGGTTTTAACCCCCAGGGCCAGTTGTTGAACAATACCCTTATTGGGGGATGCAGGGAGAGGTGGAAGCGATTTTTTGGGGGCCTGGGAGTTTGCAGCAACGCTGGAAGTAGGTTTTGCCGCCCACACATCCACCACCACGCGAAAGGGATCATTCAGGGAAAATACCTTATAATTATCAAAGGACTTAATATCAATGACCACCCGTACAGAGTGGGGGGTGTGCTGTCCTGCCCGGGCCTGGGTGAGCAAATGATCGTTGATGTAGGTCTGCTTGGGAATATTTTTGCCCAGGCGTGAGTTTTCAATATCAAGGAACAGGCGCATGGGTTTGTTTAAAGTAGGGTTTTTTTCCAGAAGCGCGTGGGTAAATTTTCTACCTTTTGCAATGTCAATGACCACACGGGTATAGGATGGATTAGACCAGTGACGGATATCTGTAATTACCGCGTCCCGGCTGCCCGTAGTGGCAGGCCCTGATGAAGGGGTGGATTTTGTATCTATCTTTTTTGTCTTTTTTTTCCATTTGTTTTTAAGGGATTTCTTCCGGGGGATCTGATCTGTTTTGCCATTGACAGGGGCATTGTTCTTTGCCGGAGAAAGCGAGGAAACGCTTGTTGAAGCTGCTGTTTTAAGTTCGGGTTTAACTGTGGCTTTAAGGGAGGCCAGAAGATTCAGTGCCCTGTTTCGGTAAGCACTTTTGGGATATTTACGGGTGGTGCGTTGGAGAAGGTCAATGGCTTCTTTTCGGTCCTGGGGCGCATAGGATAATTTATAAAGATCCAGATAGAGTTGTGCAGAACGGTACATGGCTGCAGGTGCCCATGGATCATTGGGCATTGTCAGAAATATATTTTGAAACTTATCAATGCATTTCATCCAGTTGTCACGATATTGGATCTTCTTCGGATTTTTTTGCAATTGTCTGAAGGCACGGTTGCCATTAAGGTATTGTTCTTTTGCCGTGGCTGCATCACAGCAGGCAGGGGTAAACACAAACCACCCGGTAATCACCAGCAGTAAGAAGAGCATAGCAAGGGGTTTTATGGAAGGCTTTATGTGCATGTCGCTTCTATACGTGTGTTATCCATCTTTTCTTTTATGGTGTTAAGAAAATTCAAAGCTTCAATGGGAGTCATCCGGGAGATATCAATGCCGGCAATCAATTCAAGAATCGCCTCGTGTTTTTTTTCTTCAAATAAATCCATCTGCCGGGAAACGGTGTCATCTTCAATATCTGGCACATCGTTACTTTCTCCGGGTAAAAGCCCGTTTTCAACGGCGTTTAAAATGGATTTTGCCCTGTCTATCACCGCCGGGGGCACACCGGCAAGCCTTGCCACCTGTATGCCATAGCTTTTATTGGTACCCCCCTTCACAAGGGTTCTCAGAAAGATTATATTTTCCTTAAACTCCTTGACGGCAATATTAAAATTTTTCACCCGGGGATGAATTTGCTCCAGGCGGGTCAGTTCATGGTAATGGGTGGCAAACAGGGTTTTAACCCCTTTATTTTTGCGATCATGGAGGTATTCCGCCACAGCCCAGGCAATGCTTAACCCATCATAGGTGCTGGTTCCCCGCCCGATTTCATCCAGAATAACCAGGCTGTTTTCAGACACATTGTTGATAATATTGGCAGTTTCTTCCATTTCCACCATAAAGGTGCTCTGTCCCTGGGACAGGTTGTCCAGCGCCCCCACCCGGGTGAAAATGCGATCCACAATGCAAAGGGATGCTTTTTTTGCCGGAACAAAGGAGCCGATCTGGGCCATTAATACGCTTAAAGCCACCTGACGAAGCACCGTTGATTTTCCTGCCATGTTGGGACCGGTGATGATCATCACCTGGTTTTTTTCCATATCCATTTCAATGGAATTGGGAACATACCGATCACCTTTCATCAGTTTTTCCACCACCGGGTGACGGCCCTGTACAATGGATATACGCTGATCCTGATTTATCTCCGGGCGGCAATACTGATTTTCCCTTGCCGTTTCGGCCAGGGCCAGCAGACAGTCCACCGTTGCCAGAAAGGATGCCATTGTGAGGATGGCAGCGGTTTTGTTCACAATGAGCCGTCGTACCTCTGCAAACAGAGAATACTCCAGAGCACAACGCTTGTCCTGGGCGGACAGCACGTTGATCTCCACCTCTTTGAGCTCTTCGGTGATGAATCGTTCGGCATTGACCAGGGTCTGTTTTCGAATATAATGATCCGGCACGGATGCGGCCTGGGCCTTGCTTACCTCAATAAAATATCCGAACACCTTATTATATTTTATTTTAAGAGAGCTCAACCCGGTTTTTTCTTTTTCCTTCATTCCTTTTCTGGCAATCCATTGCTTGCCGTTCCGGGACATTTCAATGAGTTCATCCAGATCTTTGTTGTAGCCATCTTTAATTAACCCACCCTCGTTAAGGGGCAGAGGGGCATCTTCCCTTATGGCCTTATCAATGACATTTGCAAGGGTGGTCAAATCCGATGCCACAGTATCACGATCCTCGATGTTCACGCCGCTGTAAAGGGGTGAGGAGAATTGATTCAGATCAGCAAAAAGATCCGGTAACTTAAAAAGGGAGGTTTTAAGGGCGATGAGATCCCGGGCATTGCCATGGCCCATGGAAATTTTGCTGCCAAGACGCTCCAGATCGTACACGGATTTAAGATGATTCCGGAGGCGTTTTCGAAGGGTATTTTGGGCAACTGCCTCTTCCACGGCACTGAGTCGAAATTCAATGTCCTTTGAATCTTTTAAGGGATAGCGAATCCAGTGTTTCAGGGTTCGACTGCCCATGGCTGTGGTGGTCTTGTCCAGAATGGAAAGAAGGGTACCTTTTTTATCCATGGCCTGGATATTTTTCAATAATTCCAGGTTACGGCAGGAGCGATCATCAATAATCAGGTAGCTGTTGAGCACATAGGGACGCAGGGTAAAGACATGATCAATATCATGAAACTGAGTTTCTTTGACATAATGAATAATGGCACCGGCAGCCCCGATGCCTGCAGAAAAATGATCACAGCCAAATCCTTTCAGACTTCGGGTTTTAAACTTATCTATGAGGGTCTGGCGTGCCGTGGCAGGAAGAAACGCATCCTTTGAAAGCCAGGAGATCTGGCGATGGGCAAAGGCCTGGCGCAGGGGTTTTAAAAAAGGGTCCTGCCGGTGGTGGGCACTTATCAGGATCTCACTGGGATCTATGCGCAGGGCCTCGTCCATTAGCACATCTGGAATTCGGCCGTTGGGGGTTCTGGTTTCCGTAACATTAAAGGTGCCAGTGGAAATATCCAGATAGGCAAGGCCGGCATGTCCATCCACCAGGGCCAGAGCCATAAGAAAGTTGTTGGACCCCTTGTCAAGCAGGGATTCATTTAAGATCATACCAGGTGTGATGACCCGGACCACTTCTCGTTTCACCAGTCCTTTGGCCTGGGCCGGGTCCTCCACCTGCTCGCAGATGGCCACTTTGCAGCCGCTTTCAATTAGTTTTGCAATGTAGGTGTCCGCGGCCCGGAAGGGAACTCCGCACATGGGGATGGCATTGTCCTGGTTCTTATTTCGTGAGGTCAGGGCAATTTCAAGGATGCCCGCAGCTTTACGGGCATCATCCTGGAACATTTCATAAAAATCCCCCATTCGGTAAAATAGAATGGCATCGGGATAATTGTCCTTGATGCGCTGGTACTGCTCCATCATGGGGGTATTTTTTTTTTCGGTCATGGCTTTAACAAAAGAAGGAGGGGATTAAGATCAATGGGATAGGGATCTTTTATGCCTCCACCTCTTTTTTTCGGGGTGTTTCAACGGGTTCCACATCCATATCATCGGTTTCCGTGTCGGTTACCAACTCTTTTTGATAGGGATCTGCCTCGTATTTCTCCAGTTCAGTTTTCAGGTTGGCTATCTCTTCAAGCTGGGCTGCGTTTTCGGCATTGAGACGTTTCAGAGTTTTTTTTGCTTTTAATTTTAGTGACATGGAGATGAAACCGGCGTACAGCAGGCCCACCAGGAGGCAGATACCCATATACACAACATTTTGAACCGCCGGGGCTGTCCAGTGCCATGTTTCCACTCCAAGACTGAATGACAATTCTTGTTGTGCAAGGAAATACGCCCTGTTCTGATAGATCAAAAGCGAAATGAAAATCACAACAATCAACCCCAAAAACAGCTTAAATTTTTTCATTCGACATCTCCGGTTGGTTTAATATATTAACAGAAAAATTGTTGATGAAATGTATCTGGATCATAGATCAACTGTTTTTTTTTTTCAATCAATCTTTTTTCAATCATTTCATTTTATTAAACAAAATTATCGATTCTTGTAAATATCTGGTTTGTGGCTGTAAATGCTTAGCCATGGCCCCATATTCGCCTGTCTTGAACTGCATGACATATGAATGTCATGTGAGCAGGTCAAAGCAGGTGAAGACGGGGTGCAGGTCAGATATTTATCAATCTTCTGATTTAAACATCCATGGATTATAAAAATTTACCCCCGGAGGTGCAGGGGATGTGAAAAGGTTCCAGTCCAGGCGGTTATTGTCAATGGTATTGGCAACTTCCATGAGGGAAATGTGCAGGTGACAGGGGATTTTTGATTTTCTACCGGTGGTATCTGCTATATTCCCAAGAATTTCATCCCTGGTAATTGTTTTGCCCGGTCTCATGTCCGGGAAGGGCTGAATATGGGAATAAATAATGATAAACCGGGAATTGTTTTCAGGGCATTTCCTGTAATGAACAATTACCGATTTTCCAAGAAAATCATGGCATACATTTAACACGGTCCCCGGTGCCATGGCAGGCACTTTGACTTCGGGACTGACCCAGACGATTTTATCATTAATATCCCTGTACATGCCGATGTCCAGGCCTTCATGGCAGGTTTTCCTGTAACGGAAATCGCCCCACCATTTGGCATTGGAGTACAACAGCATCCCCTCAAAAAAACACCAGGTATTTTTATGGCACACCGGTAATTGATTAAGGGTGGCAATTTTTTTAAGATAGCGCTTGATTGTTCAACCCTCAAATGGCAACCAGCACAATTTTATGTGCCATCAGGTTAATGTCTTCAATTCTACCGGTTATCTCCTGGCGATCGCCCAGAAGGCCTTTTAAAACAAAGGTGTTGGTGCCAGAAGGCGTGATGGCAGCAACGTTTTCCATTATAAGGGTTTCTGAACCATCTTGTTTTTTTAAAAATACGTTTGATTCACACATGGGATTCTCCTTTTTAACTTCATGCCCGGAACACGGTTTTGCGGGCTATTCCACGCTCTACAGCCTACATTCCATATCAGGAAAAGCCAGGTGTTGCAAGGAAAAGGCAGGGCTTTGATGCGCCTTTTTTCACAGGCCAACCAACTCCACCTCTCCCCAGGCACCCAGTTTCTTTTTCTTGATGACAATAATACCCTGAACACCGCCAATTTTTTTTCCATAATCGATGGCCGACTGGATATCAGATTCGGTTTTCACCCGGTTTGCAAGGCTCGTTGCCACGGCATCCGCAAGGGTGCAGGAATCTGACAGTATGGTGACGGCATCTGCTTTACCAAAACTTGTGGAGTGTCCGATGGTGCCAGATGAGGTGCAAAGGGCAAAGGGGGTTTCCCGGTTGGCGATTTTTACCCCCACCTTCATGCTCAATGGAGATTTTCCGGCAAAAATGGCAAGGGTGGTGTCGGAGCTGGTCTTTAAGAACACATCCCCCCCGTTTTCCACAATCGCCTGCTTTGACATGGCCATCAGATCTTTTCCCACATACTGGGCAATGGCTCCGGCAATGGCTGCCATGGGGCCCACCCGGGCTTTGATGCCTGCATCAATCATGTCTCTTATGATTTCAGGAACATGGGCTACCGGGGGCAGGGGAACCATGGATGTAAGAAAGGACGGGTGGGCCTGGATGTGATTTTCAATGTAGGTGCGGCAGGTGAGAACTGATTTTATGGCTTCCCGGGAGAGTGCTTTATCCGCCTGGATGTGCAGGTTGGTTTCCTTGACGGTGATGGTGAATGGCACAAGCCCTTTGCGTTTTGCATGGGCTCGATAATTTCTGTTATTAAACATGGAGCGGCATCTCCATGTGCCTGGGTCTCATGGATTCCGGAGCCTGGCCGATAAAAAAAGAATCTGTCATGCCGGAGATAAAATCCCTTACAATCTCAGGTGGTGTATGAGTGTGACGGTATTGGTGGGAAAGTCCCCTTAAAAAGCGGGTAAAAACCGTCGAGTTTTGCTTGTCTTTTTCAAGGTCGTTTAAAAACATTTCAAAGAGGTATTCATAAATATTTTCAACGGCTTTAAGGTGATTTTTAATGAGGGGGTTTTTGTAAATACAGCGATAATTGAATTCTTTAAATGCGAGCAGGGCCTCAAATATGGGTTCACTGAATCCCACCTGGGGGGATCTCATGCTGGTGGCAATCAGGTCTGTAACAAGATTAAACACAATGGTACCGTTGGTGTTTCCAAGACGTGATGCGGTGATGCTCGGCAGATCCTCCCGGAGGATGAGGCCCAGTCGGATGGCGTCTTCAAAATCCCGGCCGATGTAGGCAATGGTATCTGCCATGCGTACCACACAGCCCTCGGAGGTCATGGGCATCTGGTCTGGTTTTTCCACGGTTTTCATCCATTCAACAGTGTCGTCAAAATCCTCAAAGGTCTTATTTCGAAGTGGCTTTATCCGTCGGGCATGGATCTCACCATTGTGGCATAAGATGGCATCCAGGGTTTCCAGGGTAAGGTCCCATCCCCGGCCATGCCGCTCTATCTTTTCCAGAAACTGAACGGACTGCACGTTGTGATGAAAAAAGCCTATGCCATGTTTTTTGGTTAACCGTGAAAGGATACGTTCTCCGTCATGCCCAAAGGGGGGATGACCGATATCATGTCCCATGCTGACGGCCTCTATGAGATCTTCGTTGAGGCAGAGATATCTGCCGATGGTTCTGGCAATTCTGGACACCAGCTGAACATGGAGTACCCGATGGGAAAGATGATCATTTTTAATGAGGGAAAACACTTGGGTTTTATCAATGTAGCGGGTATAGGCAAGGGAATTTAGAATCCGATCGGCATCAACACAAAAGGACTGTCGATACTCCGGGGTCTGGCGTGTATCTGTGTGACGTCTGGTGGCGTTGTCACTGAATGCTGACAGGGGTGAGCGTTGGTCATGTTCACGCTGGTCCAGCCCCTGTTTCATCAACCCTGTCAGCTCATTCATGGCACCACCATTCTTCGTTTACAGTTGTTTTGTAATGTTGTCTACAATGGTTATAAATGCCTTGGAAAAGATGGATTCCGGGTTCTGCAGTACCACGGGGGAACCGGCATCTCCTGATTTTACCACCTCTGTGTCAAAGGGGATGGAACCAAGAAAGGTCAATCCCTCTTTTTTTGCTGTGGCCTCGCCACCGCCGCTTTTAAAGAGCTCAATGATCTCATTGCAGTGGGGGCATTTAAATGGACCCATGTTTTCAACAATACCAAGAGTTTTTATTTTTACGGTGCGGCAGAAGGAAATTGATTTTCTCACATCGGCCAGGGCCACTTCCTGGGGGGTTGTTACCACCACTGCCTGGGCATCGGGGATGGTCTGCACAACGGAAATGGGTTCATCACCGGTGCCGGGAGGGGCGTCAATGATGAGAAAATCCAGATCACCCCAGTCCACGGAGCCCACAAACTGTTTAATCATGCCGGTTTTGGCAGGCCCTCTCCAGATGATGGCCTGGTCTTTATCCTGCATCAATGCCTGGATGGAAACCACCTTAAGGTTGTCATTGATTTTTTTGGGAAGCAACAGCTGATTGGGGGAAATATCGAGCAATTCTGTCATGCCAAACATCTGGGCAATGGAGGGTCCGTGGAGATCCACGTCCATAAGGCCGGTCTTAAAGCCTTTCTGAGCCAGACTTGCAGCAAGGTTGGCAGAAACACTGCTTTTTCCCACACCGCCTTTTCCACTCAATACAAAGATTTTGTTTTTGATCTTGGCAAGGGAGGTTTTAATCTGCGCCTCCTGTTCCTGCTGTTGATTGGCCTGTTTGGATTGGGAAGGGCATCCAGATGATTTCTTCTTTGCCTGATCCACACTGTCGTAAAGCATAATATTTTTCATCTCCTGAAAAAATCGGGGTGGTTGTGATTTTCATCCCTGGGGGATGTCTTTTTAAATCAAAGACCACGTCCAAAAAATCAATACATAAAAATTAATACATTATATCAGGTTCATGGCAGAGAATTGGAAAAAAACCATGTGAAAGGCTTTTAGCATACCTGTCCTGCCCCTGGCATTATGACGCATAACTTACAAATAATTATCACGATCCTGATTCTGTCAAGTGAAAGACGCTGTCCTTGTCTCTAATGATAATATTAGGAGTGAATGCGGTGATCTGGAAACCAAGTTCCCGGTGGTGGCTGTCTGTTAAAACAGTGGTTTGAGCAATGGGGTAACCGTCAAAGTGGTTAAATTGAGCAAAGTTAAGTTTTATTACAGGAGGGCCATCCGAAGACAGTTTCCAGTAATCTGTCACCTGGCCAGTCTCATTGATAAATATTTTTTCCATGGGCAGTCCCCACCCGTTTTTAAAAATAAGCCGGGACGTATTATTTTCAGCCGTAAACAGGCTGACGTTACTTCCCCCTCTCAAGGGAATTTTTCCGGTGAGCAGTGCAATGATATCTTTAACCTTCACCGGCAGGGAAAGGATGGGCTTAAGGGATGGATTGGGCTGGTTCATTGTGTGTGGGGAATGCCTGCCTGTATGGGACACAAAGGTTAAGGTTTTCCCGTCTGCGGCAATGGTTTCCACAGGAATACCAGACGATAAAAGGGTCATGCGGAGACAATCTGGCCATTTTGCCACCCATGCCATGCGATAGGTTTCTGTTTTGCCGTTGCGGGTGAGAAAAAGATTGCCCGTGCCCCTGGAGGTGATGATTTCCTGGTTGAACTGATGCACCTTATCGGCAGCCTGCAGGGCCTTTAAATCTTGTTTCTGGTATCTGTCCGGTAACAGGGCACATCCGGATAAAAGAAACAGACCCATTAAAAAAAACACGATCCGCAGTGCAGATCCGGAAAAATTATTCATGGAGGGTCTGTTCCAGAATTTTTATTTTCTCGATGATATCTGCCTTGTTGGTGGTGGCTTTCTTTAAGGCCTTTTTGTATATCTCAAGTGCTTTTTCAGGGTTGCTGGCTTTCTGATAGGCATCTCCAAGATGTTCTGCAACCACCGGATCATGGGAAGACAGTGTCAGTGCACGCTCCAGATACTCAATGGCCTTTGGGTAATCTGCCTTGCGGTAATACACCCACCCAAGACTGTCTGTTATATATCCATCATCGGGATTCAATGCCATGGCTTTCTTGATTAATGATTCGGCAAGTTCCAGTTCTATGCCAAGGTCAGCATAGGTATACCCCAGATAATTCAGGGCCGTTGCATTGTCTGGTTCCAGTGCGATGACCTTCTGCATAATCCGGATGGACTGATCCTTATTTCCCCATTTGTCGTGGACAATACCTGCCCGGAACAGCATTTCTGCATTTTCTGGATAAAGAACCAGACCTTTATCCAGCATTTCAATGGACTTGGCATATTGATTCAGATCCTCGTAAATGGATGCCAGATAGGAGATTATCTCAGGATCATTGGGTAGTTCCCGGTGTTTTTGTAAAAGAAACTCTATGGCTTTTTCAGGCTGTTCTTTCTGAGTGTATAGATAGGCAATGTGGATGATACTTTTTCGATAATGCTCGGTACCGGGCCGGATCTGTTTAAAATGATAGATGGCCTTATCAATGTCTTGTACCGCATCATAGGAAACCCCTGCCAGGTAATGAAGGATCGGGTTCTCCGGTGCTCCGGCAAGAAGACCGGTAAAGATAATCACAGCATCCTTGTATCGCTTGTTCCCCACAAATTCTTTGGCTGCAAGCATGAAAGGACCGGGATCTCGCCGATGCTTTTGTCCGAACTCCGCCAGCTGTTTCTGGGCCAGATCTTTTTTCCCATGGTGGTAGTAATACAGGGAACGTTCCAGGGAGGCGCGTATGTTGTGGGGATCTATGACAAGAATTTCTTTATAAAGCTTGATTATTTCCGGAGACAGTCTGGTTTCATTGCGGGGATCAGATTTATAAATGGAGATAAGCTCAAATCGGGGTTCCACCAGTTCTGAATTTAACTCAATGGTTTTTTTAAAGGCCTTTTCCGCATATTCAATATTATTTTGCATGGCATGAATTCTGCCGAGGAAAAAAGGAGCCACATAGGACTTGGGAAATTGCTTTGCCATTCTTGTGTAAAGGGAAAAAGCCTCTTCCATGTTATCTTGCTCCATGCAGAGACTGCCAAGTACAATATAGGCATTTTCATTATCCGGTTGAAGATGGATGATTTTCTGGTAAAGGGCTTTTGCCTCTGCATCCTGTTTTAATTGAAGATTCATTTTTGCAAGTAGAGAAAGGGCAACCACATTCTCCGGATGGGTTTTAACCATGCGTTCTGCCACTTCAATGGCCTTGGAAGGAGATTTAGTTTGAAGATATAACATCACCAGTTCCTGGTTGAGATATATGGAATCAGGATCAATGGCGATGGCTTTCAGTAAAAAAAATGTTGCCTTGTCCCACATTCTTTTCTGTCTGTAGATTTCTGACTGCATATAGAGGTAATAGGCAGACTCCTTTTCCTCCACCAGGCTGAGCGGTTGGCTGGGTAATTGAGGGGCAGGGGAGGGAGGTGTGTGAGTCGGCCGGGTACATCCCTCGATTATGAGGACAACAATCACCAGGGGTAGAAAAAACGTTTTGTTCATGTTCGTCATGTCTCTTGTGGATTGAGAAGGTCTTGGTTGCATGGAAAAATTTTACACCTGGGAGTGATCGTAGGCGGCAAAGTCCGGCATTTCATTCTTGAAATATTCTTTCATCTTTTTGATGATATTATTTTCAATCTGTCGAACCCGTTCCCGGGAAATAGAATAGAGTTCCCCTATTTCCTGGAGCGTTAAAGAGTCATCGGAAAATATTCTTTTTTCAAATATATCCAGTTCCCGCTGGTTCAGTGTCAGTTTGAATTCATTCACCCGCAGGTGAAGAATGTCTTCAATTTCCTTTCTGGCAACCCGTTCTTCTGTGGAATCTGTTTCCACATTGATAAATTCAATACGTTCGGTGTCTGAATCATCCCGCAGGGGTTCATCAAGGGAGAGGTCCCAGCCATCCAGGCGTTGATCCATCTCCACAATTTCCTGTTCTGATACCCCCATGCGTTCGGACAAAAGTTTGGGGCGGGGATCAAAGCCCTCTTCAATTAGCTTTTGTTTTTCTTTTTTAAGTCGGAAAAAAAGCTTTCGCTGGCCCTGGGTGGTGCCGATTTTCACCAGTCGCCAGTTGTCCATGATAAATTTTAGAATGTACGCCTTGATCCAGAAAGAGGCATAGTAAGAAAACTTCACATTTTTTTCAGGATCGAACTTTTTCACGGCCCGGACAAGGCCAATGTTGCCCTCCTGGATGAGATCCAGCAGGTTCTGCATCCAGATACGCTGAAAATCAAGGGCTATTTTTACCACCAGTCTCAAATTGGAGGTTACCATGATATAAGCAGCATCGCTGTCATTATCCATCTGGATTTTTGTCCCGAGATCTTTTTCTTCATCCCGGGTCAAAAGTCTGTAGCGATTTATTTCAGCAAGGTAGCTTTGCAGCGGGTCCAGTTTCACCAGGGCTTTGCTGGAAACAGTGTGGCGTTTATCCGGTGGTGTAAGATAGCCTCTTCTCACTGCAGATTTTATTTCTTTCTGGGGTTTTAGTTTTACCTTGGCTTTGTTTTTTTTAACCATTCTTTTTTTTAACCTTATATTTCCCGTTTTCCCAAAATAGTCCTGAAAAAACCGGATTATCGAGTGTAATCCTGTGTGCATTGCCATTCAAAAACAGGCTGTGCGCACAATTTGTATCATCATAGACCAAATAGAAATAAAATTCGATTAAAAAATTTTTTTACGGTAAATCTTTTTTTTTGTGGACAGATCGATTGGTTTTGATATATACACATCCTGTTTGCGCCAGTAGCTCAGCTGGATAGAGCAACGGACTTCTAATCCGTAGGTCGCAGGTTCGAGTCCTGCCTGGCGTACCATAAAAATCAAGGGGTTACAGTGAAAGCTGTAATCCTTTTTTTGTTTGGGGTGACAATAGGGTGACACCGGTGCAAGGTTGCCCATAAAAAAAGATCCTCTCCATTCCAAAAAAATGATTTTAAATCCTGCCTGATATTTTTTTCACATTCACAAAGATTGCCCATAAAAAAAAAGATCCTCATCATTCAATCAATGTGAATGACCATAAAAAACACATTTTCATACCTTCACCCCTGCTAATCCTGCTAATGTTGCTAAAGTAGTTGAAATCATTATATTAATCTCGTGCTAATGTTCTGCTAATGTTTGCTAATGTTCTGCTAATGTTTTTTTCATGGGTTTCAGATCAAACGCCATGTTTTCCATTTCCTGCTGTTCAACCATTATTCCCACACCAAACGGCCCAGGCATAAACAGGCATATGTAATAGGCCACAACACCAGCCCCCACAATTACAACCCGCTTTTCAGGGTAGTAACTGCGGAAAAGTTGCGCCTTGCCCAACCGTATGGGGAGTTACCCGCCACAGTACCTTTTTGTTTTCCCCAGGCCCAGCCGTCAGAACATGGCTTGAAATTGAGTTTCAGGTGGTGGGACGTACAAAAGCCTTGTCTGAAAGTTTTGTGAAGTTTTGGGGAAAATAAACGCTTTATCCTGGCCCCTGCATATGGAGTCCAAAAACTCAGCCCCAGGGAATAAAAGGATATGCCCTTTGCGCTGGTCCCCGGTAATGCCTTAATCCATATATGAGGGTTTTCACTGTCCAGATTTGGGCAGTGGTGCCACCTGACGGCCTATGTTTTACATATACCCCAGGGGATAAGCGGTCACAGCATACCTTTGGTATGAAATGATAAAGGCCACCCCCAGGGAAGGAGACCGGCCATAATTGTTTGGCACCCGCAGGATGGTTATGCCGTGCTGTTTTGGCATAACTCAGCATGGCTTATACTGCCATTGGTAAGTGTAGCCGTATACTACTTGATATTGAACCTCTTCTTCAAATACGCCGTTGAGATTATCTCGCACTTGAGCCTTTCTCTTTGGAGTAATTTTAACTCTGAAGGAGTCAACATCTCGGTCTTTAAGAATGGATATTGCTTTTGATTTTTTGAGTGTTTGAAGTTTTCCAACGATATTATTTTTTCTGGTGTTTTTTTTGAGTTCTTTTTCATTGAAATTCTCCTTTACTTTGGAAGGGGTTTCCCCGGACGGCATTACAAACAATTTCTAATACTATGGGATAAAACAGTCAAATCAAATTAATGAGCAAAAAAAAAGGCCAGCCCCCGGCGTGGGAACTGGCCATGATTGTTGATCCCCTTCCAGAAGGGTGAAACCATACTATTTATTGAACGTCGCCATAATCAATATGGGGCTTCCCGTCTGCTACCGCCCGGCAAGCCTTCAACTGTGCTTCCAAGGCATCAATCCGAGACATACCGGCATTGACAACGGCCCACAATTCCATGGTTGCGTCTGCAATGATTTCACCCATGGGCCTTATGTTATCCAGCTCCTTGAAAACCTCGGGATATTCACACAAGCCTTTGATGGCATCGGCAATGAACTCCAACTTGCTCAACGGGTTACAGGCAAGTTCCATGGGGTATTGTTCAGCCTTCAATTGTTCAGCGGTAATAGTATCCATGTTTTCAATCTGCATGGTTCACCCCCTCCCCTTCCGATTGCCACCGCTTTTGAGCGATATCAATCAAGGCTTCAATCTCTTGTGCTGCATCGGAAACAATAGCACCCATGGTGCCCACCTCTGACGCTCTGAAACCATCCATGGCAGGGTAATTGATTTCTCTGCATCCCTCTTGAATGACACTGCCCACCATCTTTAATCGGTTCAGGGCATGGCAACAAAGAAATAGAACATCATCCTCTTGTTTCAGTTCGTCCGGTGTGTAATCTGCTATTATCTGCATGTGTGAATCCTCCAAAAACAGAAAGGGGGGTTAGGTGTCCTAACGCTGATAACAGCGTTTCCGGTGGTTTCCCGGCCCGGCACCATACCCCCAATATATTCTTGAAAAGACTTCATACAAAATAAAAAATCTGATTTGACGGCTCAGATTTGCCGGTTATCATTTTAGGAGATTCCACTGTAAACCGGGCAGGGAAAAGAAGTCAACAATTTTTCTTCTGACGCTGTTTTGCAAATCTCAGGTTGTCGGTAAACTTTTTTGATGTCCAGGCAGCCCCGGCGCAAGTGATCCCGGCATTGTTCAGAGCATCCACACGGGCTTGAGCATTTTTCCGGCCCGGCAGGTCATGGGCAAGCTGGATTAAAATTTGATCTTTGGTTCCAAGATCCGGTTGTTCCCGGCCGTGGTAGTCTTCCAGGTCAACACCGGGTTCTAACTCATCCGGCAGGTGCCCCTCAGCCGGTTTCAAAATTGCGGCGGCATCATCCAGGGTGTTTTGAATATCCTTTGAAATATCATCATCAACGGTGTTGGGTTCAGGCACCAGCAATGCACTGATAATATCCCCGAATGACCGTGGGATTCCGGTATTGATAGACTGATCCCGGCGGCGGCATAACTCATCATATGCAGGTCCGGTTAAAATGGCTGATATCTGCTTTTTACCGTCCTGACGTTGGCGTTTCAAATACCGCCTGGCCCTGGCCCGGTTGCTGGCCTCGATCCTGGCCAACTTTTCCAATTTGGCTTGTTCTGAATCCTGCATGGTATCCCCCTGTAAATATTATCGTTGATATTATCATTCGTATTTACGTTAATATTAACATTGAGTTCAAAGAAGAGTCAAGCACTTGTTTATAGTCCATGTGTCTTAAGTTTGGAAATGAGGTTCTCATGGGGGTTTTACTAATCACATCCCCTTTATACCCATCATGCGGTCTATATCCATCCATCCTTGATACTCCAGTTCATGAATCTCTCGCCTGATCCGGTCCCAAGTTTTTTGGTGCATCCCCTTCGGCTTAAAGATGGGCAAAGCGTTTGCTGATCCCTGTTTGGCCCCTATCTTTCTGCGGAGTTCTCCCGCCTTCCTGAACTTTCGGTCTCTGGATGTCTCACAAGTTGAAGTATAGGCCAGCCCATAGCACACCCGGCAGGAAAAAAGCTTTCCGGCACCATAGACCACCGCACACCTACGCCCACAATTGGGACACCGCCACCACACCCGTTCCCCGCCATAATTACATGGAGTCCAGTCAAAAGGGATCTGCTGCTCCACTGGTTCCTTCCGGTGGGTATATTTCAGAACCACATGATGTTCATGTACCCTTATGCCAATACTGGAATGGACGTTTCCCCCTCTTAACCATTGCCATGAGAACCAGCTCCCGGAGAAGAAACTGCCAGAACGGTTGATCTTCCTGATATCCAGGGGAAGGGCATCTTCACATTTCTTTTTCCCGTATCCCCAACTTGATCCTGATCCCCATCCACCCATGCAATACCTCCATTTTTCATACGAAATCATTAAGCAAAAACAGCATTTATGAATAGTTCAAACCCACTCTAAAGCGGTCCTGTGATTATGGTTTGCTTGAATTAAAAACACCGTAAATCCTACGTTTCGCCGTTTTTTTACTACATGTTTCACGATCTGTGAAACATATTCTCAAAAATTGCGGAGAGAGAGAAAGTGGGGCGCACTCCGGTCTATGATATGCAGCTCCAGACTTTTGACCCCCGCCCCCCTGGCAGACGCACCGTTGCTGTTAACCAAGCCATTAACCAGCACCAGCTTGCATACTGTTTCAGCCAGCTACTCCCCGCCTTTTTTATAGTGAGGAAAAATTCAATGTACTCTGTGGTGTCTATCCGGTTTCAGCCTGCAACCAAACTTGAAACCAGCACCATTTACAGACTGGTTTCAGCCAGCAACTAAAGCAGCAACCAAACCCAGATACCCCCCGGCAAACTGGCCACAACTTGTGGTCAAACCTGTGGTCAGATTGTTTACCCCAGGCACAAACTCAAAATGTCCGGCTTATGGCCTCTTGAACAGTGATCCGCTGAAATATTGACGCCAGCAATGCCATGCAGCCCCGGCAGTCCTCGGCAAGTTCAAATTGATCCTGTGGCACCCCTGTATGATCATGTTCATACTGACACCCCTGGCAGGAGAAACCACCGGCCCCGGATTCAATGGCCATGTTCAGGCATCGGCTATAATCCCGACACCACACATTTCTTGAACCAAACTCACTGGGGATTGCCACCTTTTTTTTCATGCAGCTTTGATGCCCTCTTGCTGATAAACCCCGGCCCGCACCCTGGCCCCATGCTCCAGGACACCCACAAGGTGATCATAGTAATCATGGATGACTGCCCCATCTTTCCCAGGAGACGGACGGAGCACCCGGCCTATGTACTGGATAAGACGGCCACTGAATTTGATAGGGGTTCCCAGAAAAAGACTTTCCAATGCTGGCAGGTCGTAACCCTCACCGATTAATTGCCCGGTGCATATCAGGATTTTAACCGAGCTGCTGTCTATCTGCCGGGAGACGGCTTCACGCTCCTTTTTTGACAAGCCCCCCGTCAAGACCACGGCTTCAAGATCATGCTCCGCTTTCAGGATATCGGCCAATGCCTGGCAGTGGTCTTTCCGGTCGGAGAGGACAAGCTTAATTCCCTGGCAGGGGTCCCCGGCAACGTCGCTGCATATCTGGCGGTTTCGGTGGGGATCTTGTGTCAATTCGGATAAAACCTTGCTGTACTCTTCCGATGGATTCAGGCAGGTGTCAAAATCGGTTTGATGCCAGACCACAACGGCTTGACACAAAGCCCCATTGTCCAAAAGCTCTGCCTTGTCCACTTGGTGCCTTCGGTCCCCCAGATAAAGGAAGATGGCCCGGCCCAGACCATCCCGGCGGTATGCGGTGGCACTCAGTCCCAACAAATACTTGGCATCCAGAGAACTCACAACGTCTGTGAATGTCCTCCCAGGCACCCTATGGGCTTCATCAACAACCACATGCCCGAATTGTCCCCGGATATCATCAACACGTTTGCACAATGTCTGCACCATGGCGACGGTGATTTTGTCTCCCATGGAGAACTTGCCTCCACCGATGACACCCACATCACCGGCAGGGATTCCCAGGAAAGATTCTATTCGGTCAACCCATTGATTCAAGAGTTCCTTAGTATGCACTATCACAAGGGTCCGCTGTTTCCTGACGGCAATAATCGCCTCTGCCATGACAGTTTTTCCGCTTCCGGTCCCGGATTCCAAAACACCATGGTCATGTGAAAGCATGGCCTCGACTGCCACCACCTGAAAAGGTTTCAAGGTTCCATGGAATTGTAAGTCAACAAACGCTTCCACCCGGTTGTCAATGATGTTGATATCATGCCCGTGGGCCTCACAGATCCGGTAAGCCCTGGCCGCAAATCCTCGCGGCACTTCCAGCCCCCCGGATACCTCCCGATAAAAATACAGGTATCTGTCAATGCTTCCCGTGTACCGCCCGGCCCGTTCTGCATCGGCATATTTCGGGTTGTCCATGGTGAGCTGGCGTTTGATCTGATCCCGTATCCCAGGTTCCAGACCAAAGAGTTTCAGATTGTTTTTGATTTCAAATTGCATTATCATTTCCCTTTCCATGCCTTCCAGGGTTGCCGCCCATATGGAAGGCGCTGTTGTAGTCCCCCGGCCCAGGGTTCCCGCCCTGGTCGGGGATATCTCTTATGCTGCAAATTTGGCCATCAATAATGCCTTCACCTTTTCTTGCTCAAGAGCCAATGCCTGCTCATATTCAAGGATTTGTTCAAGATCGATGTATTTCAGGATAGTGTCAGTTAAGAGTTGCCGTCCGGCTTCATGCTTCACCACCAATGCGTTGGCCTCACATTTCCTAACGCCATATTTTTTGATGTAGTCTTGAACATAAGTTTTCATGTGGTCGGCATGTTCGGGGTCATCCAGGGAGGATGTTTTAGAATTTGAGGTGTCCAAGTTTTCAATCCATGAAAGCCCATGCTCTTGGATGAAATCATAATTCAGCCCAAAACGTTCTACATGAACAAAGTCAGAAGAGAAGCCCATGGCCTGTTCAAGCTGTTTGAGATTGTCTTTCAGTGTACCGGAAATATTAAGCCCGCCGGGGTCATGGTCCCCACAATACAGGAGACGACACTGTTTGCCCTGCTGCTCCATCTCCTTGAAATAGAGTAGAAGTTTGCATCTGCTGTTGATATCGCTCCAGCCTTTTGTGTTGAATAACGGGACGTGATAGAGTTCACATATCGGTCTGAATAGTTCCACCAGTTCTATTTTTTCCACTGCTACCGCAATCGACACATCTATAAAGTCATGTAGGTTGACAGGATGATATTCAGAATGTTTGCTCTGCATGGAAAGTATCAAGTCATCAAAAAAAACATCCGGGGATCTTTTATCAATGGAATGGTCCCCACAAATCATCTCCCGGTTGCTGTCTGCTGCGGTGAAATCCCAAGGCAATAAACCATTTTTTCTACAGAGGCTTATTCTATCCATTGCTTTGCTAAAGTCTGATTTGTTCAACTTAATGGCATCCTCCAACATGTAGCACCACCCACGAGCACCCGCTTTAAAATCTATGGTTTCCTGAATCTGTTTCAGAGTATCGGCAAACGCTTTTAATCCATCTGCATCACTGGGGAGGGGAACTACACTTTGTATTTTCACATCAGCCGTCTTTTCCTTAACAGATGCCTTTTTTTCTTTCAGTTTTTTCTTTTTAAGTTTGGTCCAGGACTTTGCCGCTGCGGTCAACTTTTTTTCCAGGGCAGTGAAGATATTTGGATCAAGGGATATTGAATTTTTACCCTTGGTGTGAAATTCAACGTATGGGGTGCAGATGTGAATTAAAACTCTGATAGGGTCACTCCAGTCAATCTTAACGTCATCCAAGACATGATCAAGATCCGAGATATCGCCATCAATCAAAACAGAATTATTAAGCCCTATTGTGGGATCACCATAAGAAGGTTCTGTCATTTGCTGCACAAAAACATCCAGGGTAAACGGTCTTCCCTCGGTGGTGTATCCGGTGGCCTTTTTGTGGAATATTTCAAACTTTTCCTCGTACCAATATTTACGGACATGATCAAAAACAAGCCCCCCCAATACACCCGGCTTAATCGGTCTGCTCAAATCTTTCATGGTGTGAAGCATTACAGAAAGAACGCCGTCATCATTCAAAATGGCCTCTATTCCCAATGAGGAACTTCTATTGATCCCATCACAAACGGTTTTTTGTTTTGAGGACTGCTTGAACCCATTAAATTGAGATAAAAATTTATTAATGGGGATATTCCCCAAATTGTTGAATGTGAGTTGAAGAAGGTTTTTAACCTGTTGATTACTGTGCCAATGAGGTATTAAGGGCTTGTCTGCTGTCCATTTGTTTATGTATTGAGTTCCCCAGAAAGTTCTTTCACTTCCGGCAAGGTCAAGATGAAATTCAGCATGTGGATTGATAAGGGAAAAAATTTCAACGGCCTTTTCAATATCATTGCCCGTATATTCCACCCACTTTTTACCGTTTTCCGTTTTTTCGAGTCTTGATTTGAAAAACTCATGAATTTTGAAAAAACACCCGGAATATACCTCCACCTCTTTTGTTTCCCTGGCGATGATGGGATTCCCGGTCAATTGATCAAATGTTATTTTGATGTCATGGAGTAGGCCCTGTGAGTTTATTTCCGCATGGGCCATACCATCAGCCACCAGAGGGACGGCAAACAGGCATTTTAAAGCGTTCCCCAATTGCCCCCTGGTCGGTGCCACCTTTCCGTTTTTATCTGAAATGAAAGACTCAAAATTAAGAGAACCATCAACAACCTGTTCCGGCAGGCCCGGCCCGTTATCCGTCACAGTGAGGGTGCCGTCATATTCAATCTTGATATCTATCACCGGGGCTTGTGTTACCGTCTCCGCTGCATCCAGGGAATTATCAATCATTTCCTTCAGGATAGTGACATGCCACTTATCAGAAGAACATCCGATTAATGATGTCAGTTCCTTTTCTGTAAAATAGTCTGCTGATAATGCCCTGGTGAAATGTTCTACAGTTGCCATATCGTAAAATCCTTGTTAACTTTGAATTGTCTGAAAGCCTTCCAGGGTTCCCGCCCGTAGGAAGGCATCTTGTTATCCCCCGGCATCGGCCCCCACCTTTGCCGGGTAACTGCATTATTTCAAATGCCGCAGAAGCCATTCACCGACGAACCAGACCACACCGCTTGCCACCATTACCGCCAGTATTTCAATCGTTGTCATATCCTGTTTTCCTTCAATTATTGACTTGCCGTTTGACATTGGCCCGGAACCACCTTCAGATACCGTGGACGTTTTTTAATCACAGGGTAGGTGGTGTGTTTTGCCGGGTCATAGAAAAATTTCCGTCCATCATCGTCCGTCATCATCTGTATGGGTGTAATCCCCTGTTCTTCCATGAACTCTTCCATTATGCCGGGTTGTCCCTGGTATCTCCGCAGGTCACTGCACACCCCCATCTTGAAAGCACTGAACATGGTCACATGCCGGTTCTGATAATCAAAGAATAGATCATCAACCCGGTTTCCAATAGGAGCATCAAGCCCCATGCCTTGAATCACTTCCATTGTGAAATAATAGTCTTTCCATTCATACCGCTGCCCGTCATAGGTTTTGGTGATGGGAAAGATTCTGCTCAGTTCCCGAGGGGTTAACCGGGATATCAGACTTTCCGTATAAACAATGGTGTTCCAAATTTCTTGAAGGGTTTCTTCCGGGGGGATGGTTCCGTTTGAAAAGCCCCGGTTAATTTTCTTGCCCCAAATGATGGGGATACCCTTCACGGCAAGATACACAAATTGTTTTATCCAATCCTTGCTTGGTGTGGCTGGAATATCCATCAACTTTCGGGCAATGGCTCTTTTATAGATTGCCGGATAATCCGGTGCTGCTGGCGATTTAATGAGTTTGAGCATTAGAACAACTCCCTTTTTCAATCTCTTGTTTCAATGTCCCGTCGGCAACACCCCGCATCATACGGTCCAACTCAAGGTCGATTTCATCAAGCTTTTCATGGGGGGTTAGATGTGGGTTGCGTGATATAGCCATGAGCCTTTTTTTGATGTGTTTTTGTACCTTGGTTTCTTGCATGGATTCCCCCCCTTAAATTTCAACCATAGCAGGAGCACCATGGAAGGTTCCGCCGTTTTCAATGTGGGCATTGTCGTAATGCTCCGTCTCATCAATCCCGGTGTACTGATCAACCTCGGATTCACAAAACGGGCAGGATACCCGAATGCACAAATGCAATGGAACAACGCCGTCCTGTTCCCGATGGCTGATAAAAACCTTCAGGGGATTTCCGCAAAGCACACAATTCTCGCCGGTAATTTCTTGGATTGCTTTTTTTACTGCCTGTTCGTTTGTCATCTTTTTTAATCCTCTTCAGTTTGTGGTTTTGTTGAAAACCAATTCCCGAATGGGCAGGCTTCCATATCAAAAACAGGGTGCCCGTTCCGGCGGCACACCTGGCGGTCATTAACAACCATCAGCTCCCTGCACCATTGCCCATGGAGACAATGCCGCATCTTCATAATGTGGGCAGATACCGTGGGTTCAACGTTGTTCTTAACGGTGGGGTCCGGATCCATTGCCGGTGGTGGCGGCGGTGGTGGTGAAAATCTAAACTTTTGCATTATTCACAGTCCATGCCGTCCGGCTTTTTTTTCCGGTCAATTCGGACACGCACCCTTCAGGAATAGGCTGTATCCAAAAATGCTCTTCCAGCACCTTCAAGGATTCGAGTGCCTGTTTTTTGTTCCGAAAAATGGCGGGTCCGCTTTGATAGACATCAGGCAATACCAGCCTTTTAAACCTTCGATCTTGTATCCATTCAAGTAATTTTCTGGCGTTTTCAAGTTGGATATTCGGCTCGGCAAGGGTTGTGATCCGCAGCCGTTCATTCAGGTAATATTCCATGAGAGTTGTTGCCCGTTGGATATGATTTTCAGTCACTTCAGATATTGAAGAGTTTTCAAATAAACACATAATCCCGGCAAGTCTCAGGATGTGAGCACCTGCTTTACCTGCAAAGCCCCGGATAGACTCAAAGGCTTTTCCTGGCCCGGATTCCCGTTCAATCCCTTCATATGCGTGTACCCAAAGTTGCTTTGCCCTGGTGGATAGGTGGATATTTCGCGGCTCCAGTTCATTCAATTCCCGGCCGGTTCTTTCGTCTATTCTAAGGGGTAATGGTAATCCAAGATTATGATTCACCTGGTCATAATACGCCTGCAATTCAGGGGTTCTTCTTACGTCCACAGGCTTGTATGTTCGAGTACCCGTTAACGGCTCAGGGAACACCACAAGTAAACGACTGGTAAGCCCCTGGTCTCTCATTTGGGGATCATTAAAAAAATCGCTGGCCACTCCACTTTGCATCATCAAATGAATGGTTAAGCGACGGCCATACAATACCGATGAACCATCACCGCCTCTTATTCTGTCAATCGGTGCCCCGTCCCACCATTTTGAAAATGTTGTCATGAAGTAAAGCCTGTTTTCCTGACGCATCCCGTGGCCCCCTGACACCTGCCCGCCCTCATCGGCAATTAAGCCTTTTGATGGGGTTCCCCGTTCATAAAGCTTATGCGTCCCCTCGGTAGTTGCGTCGCTGAAAACAATTATGGGTTCATCTGGTTTTTGGGGTTCATCCATCCGTAACTGATCCAGCTTTTTATTTTTTTCAGGAAGGGACATTTTCTTGTCGTCAATGATTCTTTTTCGGGAAACATCCCAGGCGTTTTTATAGTCGGCATATGCGGAAAAGTCTTGACGGTACTCCTGCAACAACATTTTTTGATATTGACGGTGGGCATCACCGGCCACAGAATCACATTCACTCTTCCGGCCGCTTCTATCGCAAACGCTTAGAAAAAATTCATTCAAAGGATTTTTGCGCCCATCAATGATCAAGTTCGCCTGCCCCTGTACCGTATGGGCAGCAAACGCCAAAAAAGAATGGCCACAAACGGCATCAGGGGCTTGAATCACCTCAAGGCTTTTTTTTGCAGCCGGTCCCAGTATCGGCCCCAGGGCATCAAGTGGATAAGGTTCTGCTTTATCTGTTTGTCTGGTTAAAGGAAGGGGGTTTTGGTCGCTTGCCCTGTGAAAAGAGTTCCGGGGTGCCCCTGCGGTGGCTCGATCAATCACATAAGAAAAGGCTTTGTTGATCTGCGGTTGTAACCACTTTTCAGGAGTTCGTTGCTGGCGGTATTTTTCACCAATGGGATACGAGCGAAACACTGAATGGATTTGTCCAGAGTCCAGCCCGGAGTAGACAAGGGCATTGATGACCGTCTGCATTGCTTCCGATCTCTGGCCAACTGGTGCACTATAAAAGATCAAGTCTCTTGTGGATTGTTTGACAGGAAGGGTATTGATATCGCCATCCCAGATAAAGGGAGTTCCATTGCCGTTGATAGGCTCCTGGTGGCGTTTCTCTTCTTGTGACTGCCATCTGTTCAAGGTCGATTCAAGCGTTGTGAAATCGGTGGTACTATCGCTTAACATTGACCACCCCCACCATCTGCGGTTCTGGGTTCCGTCCGGCAGTCACTTTTTTTTTGTTCGGCCAATTCAATGTTCCAGGGATGCGCCACACATGGCAAACGTCTTTTGTTCCAAAGTCACACCCGGAATATCTCTGCAATTTTTCGGCAACGGCCTTTGCCTGGTCAACGGGTATGCCCCGGTCAAAAACATATGCAGCTTGAAACCGGCCGCTTGATGTCTCCAGTACATAATCAGGTGGATGTGGTAGACGGTCCGGCCATCGGTGAGCATCGTTGTCGTCAAAATCAGCCACCAGCCCAAACACCGCCACGACATCTGATTCGCCGCCCTTTTTCCCGGTGGGCAGGTCCGGCCGCATCAGGCACAAGGGCATATAAACATTCCGGTGGGGTTGAGTGCTCAGATTAATTATTGACTGTGTGATTTTCTGCTGATCATCAATGGGTGAAACGTGGTGGACTATCGGCCGCAAGGTATCGCCGGTGGTGGGTTTTTGCCCGTATGATGCAATGATAATCTTGCCTTCACACCCGGTTGCTTGAGCTGCTGCCTGAAGTCTTAGCAAATGATTAAAACATGCCGTGAAATCCGGTTTACACAATGTGGTGTCCGTGGTATTCTTCAAAGTATCCCATCCTCGCCCGTCTCCCTGGTCCGGTTTCGGGCATTTCTTTTTTAAGCATTGCACAAACCGGCTTTAATTCTTTTCGCCTCTTTCACCTGCTGATCACGGACACCTTCAGCCATTCTGTCCCATTCTTTTAGGTCAAGGAATAATTTGCTGCCAACCTTCAAAAGCAAGGCAGGGTGTTTTTTAATGCTATGCCATTTATAACAAGTGTTTTTGGCGGGTAGGTCTTCACGGTTTGGAAGGGGAAGGCTTTTTACTGGAATCAGATTCATATCTTTTTTCGCTCCTGCTTTGATATGGGTTAAAATCTGACAACATTATATAAAACGGTAAATATCATGTCAAGCGAACATATTAATTATTTCGATATCTTGTAAATATTCGGTAGGTATCGAATTGTTAAAAAATAACGAATCAAAAATGAATGAGCACAAAAAAAGGCCAACCCATCAAAATGGATTGACCTTGTTTAGCAGAAGATTAGCAGACTTTAGCAAAAGGTTAGCAGAACGGCAACCCTTTACTTACAGGCACCTTAGCAGGATTAGCAACATTAGCAGGGGTGAGAGTATGAAAATCATTTTCTTTGCGCTGCTGTCCGGCAGACATCCGAACAGTATTTTTTTCGGCCTTTACGTTTAATTGCTGTGAATCGTCCACAGTTATTGCAAAAGAGAAAATAATCTTGTCCTCCGAGAACTAAAAAATCCAAAAAAATATTTGAGATTACGCAAGTTGTATCAAAATCATAAAACCCTTCATAAATTTCACCAAAATTTTGATAATACCCTCCGTCATTAAATGTTCGAGTCTTTATAAATTTATTATCTCTTCGAATAAATACTTCGGCCAAAGAGCTGTATCCGGCCATAAAACGTCCAATAACTTTTTTTGTGGGTTTATTTTCGTCAAAAGCTTTTTCTTCTTCTTGTGCAAGATCCGCAAGGAGTATTTCCCATGGAATTCCTGAATCATTTATTTTTTTTAACAAAAAATTTAAATCTTCCCGCATTTTCATCATGTTTAAAATATCGTATTTAAAGAAGCATCTTATTTCTTCTTTTTTTATTCTCGTTATTTCCTCTTGATTAGATTCTTTTTTCGAGAGTTCAAGTTCTTCAGAAATTTTATCCCAATCATCTTTATATCCTTTGAATGTTTTTTTAATGAAGGGATAATCAATTTTATTCAAGCCATCCGAACAATTTATTTTTTCAATTTCCCCCATCCATGTCTTTGAAAGATCCACTGGATAGTCTGCTTTAATTATTTGTAATGAATCCTGAAATAATTTTCTGAAATCCCATATTTTAATATCTGGATTAAGAAACTTCTCTAACCATTCCCCAAGCTTTATCATTCTATCAAAATCAGGCTTACCCATTCCGCACCTCATCCAGGTTAACCACCTGCACCTTTTCTTTATGTGATTGAAGATTATCAGACAGCTTGACGGCATCCCTCAACGTCTGGTCCGCAAGGTGGGCATACCGCATGGTCATAGATGCGTCTTTATGACAAAGGAGTTTTTGAACGGTGTAAAGGTCTGTCCCGGCACTCACAAGGGAAGATGCAAAATGATGTCTTAATCCATGCAGACGGAAATTATCAGGCAGCCCGGCAGCCTTCTTTATTCTCAGCCACGGCCCTTTAAAATCTGTCCTCTTTTTTCCTGCCTTCCCGCAGAAGACCCATGGAGTATCAAATTCTTTTGGAAGGTTTCTCAGGATATCAACTGCCTTGTCTGACATTGGCAATGTCTGATCAAGCTTTCCTTTGGGGTTTTTAAGAGTCATTGTTTGCCGGGTAAGGTCTACATCATCCCATTGAAGATTGAACAATTCTCCCCGCCTCAACCCTGTGTGAAGGCAAAAAGAAACAAAGCCTGCTGACATCCTGTTGGGCCATTGTCCCAGGACATCAAGAAGGCTATTCAATTCATCATCGTTCAGAAATTCTGTTACCTGATTGTTGAGTTTTGGTTTCTTAACCTTCCGACAGGGATTGACACCATTATAAAATCCCCATTTTTCAGCCACAGAATAAAGTCTGGTGAGCAAGACAATCTGGTGTTTTATCGTTGCCGGTGCATATGGTCGGCCCCGTTTACTTTTTTTCTTTTTCATCTGTGTTATGAATTTTTCGATATCAAAGGGAGAGATTTGATCAAGGGGGGTATCACCGAATGGTGGTTGAAAGATGAAAATCGTAATAGTACATGTCGTCACGCCATGTCTTTTTATTTACCTTTGCCCATGGAAGATATTTTTTCCATAATTCATTTAATGTGATTGCATCTTTCTTTTTTTGAATGTCAAATTCACCACGGGCAATATCAGTCTTGAGCTTTGCCTCAACTTCTTTTGCAAGTTCAAGATTATTGACTGCCCGTGTAGTCCTTTTTCCATTCACACGAACGATGACCCGGTACGTTTTATTTCTTGAAACAGGGGTTCCGCACTTATGACATTTCTTTGTCCCCAGTTTCATATCTGTCTTGCAGTTTTGACACCTGATATTAATCGCCATATCAAAGCCTCCATTTTGTTTGGGGTGACAATAGGGTGACACCTCGCATATCAACGGGTATTGATTCGGTAAACTCTATATAAAGAGAATAAACGATATTTTCAATGATGTCAATAGATAGGTAAAAGGATACAAAGAAATATAAAACTATAAAAGACTATTGGAACAGACTTCTAATCCGTAGGTCGCAGGTTCGAGTCCTGCCTGGCGTACCATTAAACTCAAGGGTCTTCAGCAATTTTGTTGAAGGCCTTTTTTGTTGGTACTTTCCATTTTCCCCACTTTTTGCCCAATTTGAAATTCTTAATGGATTTTTTGCCCATAAAAAAATACCTCCGGTCAAGCTCCGGTACTTTTGCTTTTTGTCTTATTCCAATTGGGTTTATGATCCATTTTTAAATCTCAAATTTATCTCTATTCAGAATTTTTCAGTATAGCATCTTTCCTGTCTTGTGGCCAGCAGCCCCCGATGTATTGCTGTTTTGTCGTACATGGTTTATGCGCCTTTAGGGCTTAGTTCACAACATGGGCCACTTTGGGGTGGGGTCAGGCTTGCGTTTTGGCATTATCGGTGCTTTTGGACTTAGCACAGGCTGTGGTCGATAACGCCAATAACACAAGCCTGACCCCGTTGGTCCATTAAGTGTGACGGGTGGCCCATGCTGTGTGACCAAGCCCCACTTTTATTTCATGGGCGGTCTATTTGTCTATCTCCATGCGTTTCTTGAGTTCATCCAGCATGGCTGACCCCTTGGGTGTTTTGTCTGCAAGGGCCTTGTCTATCTCTTTGTCTGTGGTGTCTGTCTGGTCAAGGATGTCCCCATAGGCCGATGCCAATGATTCTTCCTCCTCAACTCTTTCTTTCATTCTTTCCAACATGGCAACTGTTCCAGAGGAGTCCATGGTGGAGAGCTGGGCATTTATTTTCTTTGTGGATGCCGCTGTCTTTGCCCTGGCCTTGAGGGTGGTCAACTCGTTGTCATAGGTGGCCAGGGTGGAGCGCAATTTTGACACGCTTGTGTTGATGGTGGTTGCCATGGCTTCATGACCTGTTGCCTCTTCTCCAAGCCTTTTGGCTTCTGAGGACAGCTCTGCCTGTTTTTCCAGGGCAAGGGTTGCCAGTCTTTCTGCTTCTGTTATATCCATTGCGCCTTTACTGGCATTGAGGAGGAGTTGCTTTGCCTTGTTCTCATAGTCTGCTGCCAGTTGTTGTTTTCCATTGGCCTCTTTTCTGGTTCTCATGGCCATGGCTTTTACCTGGGCCAGACTCTCCATGGCTGCCTGGAGGTCTTTTTTTAAATCCCTTATGCCCTGCTCGGTCATCTTGATGGGATCTTCCAGCTGTTCTATTACAGAATTGATATTTGATTCGGTTACTTTGAAAAGTCTTTTAAACATTGTGTTCTCCTTGTTGCTGTGGTTTATCCCAACCAGCCTTATGCTGAGGTTCGTCAGGGTGTGTGCCGGTCCTGTTCAGCGGGGTTGTGAGTTTTTTTAAACTATGTTGGGATAGACTCTATCAGGTAGGAAGGATATAGCGAGGACGTAATGAGTGGGTTACCGACATGCCCCCTTTGTTGAGTAACAATTTAGGGATGGGTAGGTAATGTACATTTTAAATAGCCTCTTTTTTGAAATTTGCTGGTTTGTTGTTTCCAAATTCGTTGCCGAACATTGTTTTTTTGCTTCCATCAGCGCCAAAATGTCCTGCTCCTTAAAACGTCTCAGAAAATCACCGGCGGTTGTGGGGTCTGGAATAATTTTCGCTCTTAATGCATCAAACCACGCCTCATCATTATAAAAAATAAGAACTTAAGACTCTTGAGATAGGAATCATTCTCATGGATCAGTATCTATAAAGTGTATCACTTGACATCGCCCTCATTTTTAATGGCATTTGCCGGCAGGCATTGGCAATAAATCTTATTTAGCAGATTAATGGTCTCACGATCATTTTGGGCGGAGCGTTTTTCTCTAATCCCCATTGCTTTTGCAACATATTCTGTGAGATCGAAAATTTTCAGGGTAGAACCACTGCTACCTTCAATCAAATTTTGAAGGCAGCCCGCACAATTGGTTATCAATGTGTCACAACCAAGCTCTTTTGCATAGGTATGTCGCTGGCTTGCCATCGCAATGGAATCAAGGGGAAAATTAACTCTGACACCTCCACCTAATCCACAACATGCCGAGCCTTTTGTAGTGGTGTTTAGCAGTATCGTTCCAGGAATACTTTTCAAAACATCCCTTGGCTCCTGATGAATGCCCATTCCTCTGGTAAGGTGGCATGGGTCATGGTAAAACACCCTATATTCCAGCGTTTTCAGTTTAATTCTTCCTGTATCAATAAGTCTTTTAAGGTATTGGGATGTCTGAATAATTTCAAAATTCATATCTTTTATGAATTGTGGATACAGGAATTTAAACGCCATAAAACACCCAGGACAGGTGGTGACTATAGTTTTTACACCTCTTCTCTTGGCTTCTTCAGTAATAGATGTACCCATTTTTATTGCAGGCTCACGATTGCCGGTACCAGTGGCCACAGCCCCACAACACCAATCAATGCCGCTCATTACCGTGTAATCAACACCAGCCTGTTCAAGCACATTTACCATTGCCATTGACATTCTCGGGAAAATGACAGTTCCGGCACAGCCTGGGAAAAAAAGCACTTCCCCATTCCACCCCTCTTTTTTAAATGTACCCACTTTCCTGTGCTCACTGAATTTCCGATAAAGGTTATTGTTTGAAAAAGGATCTGCCAGAGTCTGTCCCGCAGTGATGCCATTCATTGTTGTCATCTTTTGCCGTGATGCGGTGATAAGATTTTTAATACTCAGACCTTCAGGGCATTCCACTGTGCAAAGATTACATGTCAGGCATCGTTTAATATCAAAACAGGGCTTTTCACTGATTCCTTCTAAAAAATTACAAAGATCATCAATTAATAAGATATCATCATAACGAGGACATACATCAATGCATAGCCCACATTTTGTACATGCCTTCATGTGCTTGCTTCCAATTCCCATTGGATTTTATCCTTTTAGTTACCATGGTATTTGACAGAGAAATAAAAAATTTAGTGTAAGAATTGATTCTATTACAGGAGATTAAGGACTTTATTCCTGATATAATTTACTTCAGGGCTTGTCCGAATTCTAGGATGGGGCAACCCAACCGTTATAACCTCCTTGACCCTTCCCGGTCTGTCTGTCATTACAATAATTTTATCTGCCATGAAAACCGCTTCATCCACACTATGGGTAACAAAAAGTAAAGTAATATTTTTCTGATGCCATATTTTTAAAAGTTCCAACTGGAGTCCATTGCGGGTTTGTGCATCCAGTGCGCCAAAGGGCTCATCCATGAAAAGCACCTCTGGTTCATTTGCAAGTGCCCTGGCAATAGCAGCACGTTGCTGCATCCCCCCTGAGAGTTCATGGGGATACCTGTTCTGGAATGCTTCCAAGCCTACCATTTTAAGATATTTGCAACCCATTGCACGTAATTTTTCCCGGGATATCCCCCCCTGCATTTCAAGTCCGAAAATAACATTGTTGATGATGGTTCGCCAAGGGAAAAGGGAATACTGCTGAAACACCATACCCCACTTAGGGTTGGGACCAGCAATGGGGACATTATTTAAGGTAACTTCCCCTGACTTGAGTGGTTCAAGACCGGCCGCTATTCGAAGCAGGGTTGTTTTGCCACACCCCGAAGGTCCGAGAAGGCATGCAAACTCGCTATCTTTGATTTCAAAACTAATATTATCCAATGCCATGGTTCCTAATGGATCATCATTGTTAAAGAAAACATGTGATACCTTGTCAATCCTCAATGTTCCCATTTGATATAAACCACTCCACCCAATATGCTGCAATAAAAACAGTTATTTGTATTTTAACTGTAAATTCTGTCATGATGGTTATAAAATAATTCCCTGCTGCCATCTCAAAAATTTTTTATTCACATGGCGTCTGAAAAAAGCATCGATAAAAAATCCAATAAACCCCAGCAGAAGCATATACATAAAAACATAATCCATACGATGCAGATGGAAACTCTGCCAAAGCTCATATCCTAATCCATCACTGCTGACTCCAAACATCTCTGCGGCAACAAGACACATCCATCCGGTTCCCATGGCAATCCTGATTCCGGAAATAATTGAAGGCATTGCCGATGGAAGAGCTACATAATAGATCAAAGATTTATTTTTATTACAACCTAACACCATTGCCGCCTCAACATGCACCTTTGGGATATTTTGGAATCCGGTATAGGTATTAATGATAATTGGAAAAATCATTCCAATAAAAATGACAAATCCCGCCGCCTGATGAGTCAGTCCAAACCAGGACATAGCGAAGGGGATCCAGGCAAGAGGTGGAATGGGACGTAGAATTTCAATGAAAGGGCTCATTACTCCATTCATTTTCTTGAACCATCCCATGACAATTCCTATAGGAATACCAATGGACACCGCTGCAATAATTCCAATGGCAAAATGAATCAGACTAATTGCAATATCGGTAAACAGTGCTCCGCTGATGCTCACCTTCATCAATGCCATGATTACATCTGAGAAACTGGGTAGTTTAAATTTATTTTTTACAATCAAGACTGCCACAATTTGCCATATGAGAAGCCCTAAAAAAATAAAAAAACTTTTCTGCATTTTCTGTTGTGCTGTGTGAATGGATGTATATTTCATTAAATGATTGAGACCATAATTATTAAGTAGATTAGGCAAGGAAAAAGTCTCCACTGCCGGACAAACCACTCTGGAATGACTCTTAACGTTAAATCTATTGGGCTTCAACATTTTTGTTAATACTGGATTTAAAAAATTCCATATTAAAAATGTCTTTTGGGGATAAGTCTTTGTCTATATACCCCAATTTTTTTTGTGTTGCGGCATATGTCACAGTTGATATCACAACTAAATTCGGGTCGGCAATCCAGATTCCGTCCCAGTTCTTTAAAGATTTTTTCACCTTTTCCACCTCCCACTCCGTTCGTGCTGCAAATATCTGAGCAGCTTCGTTTTGGTTTTCCTGATTATATCGGGTTGCACGGATGTGGGTTTTGACAATAGTTTCTATCAAATCGGGATTTTCACGAATCAATTGTCCTCTTGCAACGAGCACGCAACAGGCATGATTTGCTTTCATTTCACCCGAGGCAAGTATGGACCGTCCGTTTCCTTCAATTTCTATGATGGTAGGTGCCGGGTGGGGCAAAAATACAGCGTCGACACTTTTGCCGGCAATGGCACTTATGGCGTCTCCAGTGCCCATGCCCCTAATATCCACATCTTTTGCAGGATCAAGTTCGTTTTCAAAAAGCCATCCCCGAAGCAGGGTATCCTGAATAGTACCAGGTGGAAACGTTGCAATGATGAGTCCTTTAAGATCCGCTGGTTTTTGGTATGCGTATTCAGGACGCAGCACCAAATTTGAACCTTGAATTTGGACAGCTGAGACAATTTTTGCATCAAGTCCCAAACTGAGGGCCGTTATAAAAGGGGCTGCACCGACATATGCCACATCAATTTGACCTGTGAGCATGGCCTGCATTTCAGGGGTACCCATTGGAAATTCTTTCTCTTTGATTTCCTTTATTCCAAAAGGTGCTAGTTCCAACTGCCACCACCCTTTATCTTTGGCTGTCATATATGCAATTTGATGTGTACTTGGTTGATAACCAAATGTTAATTCAGTAATTTGATTTGAGTTATCCTTTTTCTCTTCTGGCTTACTTTTAAAGTTCTCTGATCCACACCCATACAGTAAGATGAATATACAACAAAACTGCACACACCTAAATAACATATTTTTTTTCCACACAATATCACCTCCATGGTATACATTTTTCTGTTGTTTTTTATCATTACGACGTCTCATGAAGCAATTTCATAAACTAAACGACAATGTTTCAGAATTTTGGTAAGGAGTGCAAATGAGATAACTTGAGCAGTAATAGCGCAGAGTAATCTATAAAATCTGTTTTTATATTAAGTGGTGATACGCCACGATAAGAGTTGGTATAAAGGTGATGGATTGCCGCGATAAATGAATGAAGAGCATGGTGATGTAAACTCCCACCCAGGTCCAGGTGACCCCGATGATCCGCCATACCAACTACTTCATCAGTGACCGTCGACACAGTTCTTTAATGTTGCGTTTTTCCTTTTTAAGATCTGAATTATTAAGAGCACTGGATTACCGGGACAGTTTTTAATATTAGCTCCGAACCCTCTTGTTTAATCTCTATATTTACAAGCCAATCTTTTTCATTCTCTTCAGGATAATCCTCCCTGAAATGGGAGCCCCTGCTTTCAGTCCTTTTAAGGGCAGAACGACAGACCATTTCCCCTACAAGCCTCATGTTTTTGAATTCCAGAAACTTGATCAGGTCCCTGGATGTCTTAACCGTAGCCGGCAAGTTTTTATAAGTCATGATTGTTGCCAGAGTTCTGTTAAGGGATTCCTGACTTTTGACAATGCCTGCGTTGAGCCACATTGTCTTCTTGAGTTCCTGAATGAGGGTTTTGGGACTAGGGCCTTTTTTACCGAACATGGCTTCAAGGCAATCACGCTCTTGTTGCACAGCCGCATCAAAACTACCGGTTTTGTCCAACCTAAAGGCACTTTGTGCGGCAACTTTACCTACCAAACTTCCCATGGCAATTACCTCTGCCAAGGCATTTCCTCCGATTCTATTAGCACCGTGGGCTCCGGCTGTGACCTCACCTGCCGCAAAAAGTCCCTTGCAGGAGGTCTCTCCATGGCTATCAACCACTACACCGCCCATGCAGAAGTGAGTCGTTGGTGTCACTTGAAAAATTTTGATTCCTTTTGTCCATTGATGAGGAAGCAGACTGGACAGTGTCTGGGCTGCTTCAGGTGATAAGTTTCTTAAATCCATATGAACGGTGGTCTTCTGATCTGGATCATTCAGGAGTTCTTTCATGATAATTTGGGCCAGTTTATCCCGATTAATATCACTAGTTACTTCATACCCATTTTTTTTCAATATATCTTCGTCCCGGTTGTTTCTAAGAACAACTCCTGCCTGGGCCAAGAGCTTTTCATACAAAAGAATCCTGCTTCCCCGCTTTCCAAGTGCCGTTGGATAATATTGAACAAATTCCATGTCTTGAACAGTTGCACCGGCCTTTATAGCCAGGGCCTGACCGTCACCAGTGATACCTGGTGCATTATTGGTATTCTGATAAATATGACCAAATCCACCAGTTGCCAAAACGATGGTTTTGGCTGTGATGGCAAAGAAATGGTGATCTTCCGAAATGCAGGTCGCACCTAAAATTTTATTTTTTGATACTATTAAAGATGAAACAAACATTCGCTCCTCAAAACGGACACCACTATCTCTTGCTTTTTGTTTGAGGGGCAGAATAAGGTCGCGTCCCTTTAAGTTTTTGCCGGCAAGATGCCGGGCAAAACTGTGTCCAGGAATTTTCATAACATAAGGTCTGTTGTCTTCATCGGTGCAGAATGAAACCCCCCATTCCTGCAACTTCGCCGTCTCCGATGGGATTATCCCAACAAATTGGTCAACCATGTTAGGATTATTCAGATATCGGCCTCCCTTGAGTGTATCCATACTATGAACATTTGCGTTGTCATTGGTATCCCCCCACCCTGATGAGGCAATAATCGCCTTTGAAAAATAGGTGTTGCTTGTATAACCAATACGAGTTTTGGATACGATCAGGACATCCGCACCACTTGCCGCAGCAGCAATAGATGCTCTAAGTCCAGCACCACCCCCTCCAATTATTAGAACGTCACATTCTTTTTTTTCGATAGTTTTCAATGACATGTTTTCCACCTGTATTATGTATGAAAAAATATTGGACAATTCAAATCCCGACCGATGGGCGATATCTTTTGTTATATTTTTCAGGCTATCTTGGTAACCAAACTGAATCACTATTGTGGATGGAATTTTACTTTTAGGGGTGCATGAATAAATTTAATTTCTTATTTGTTTTAAGGTGTAATCCAGGAATTTTCTCCTTTAAGCACAGGTTCTTTGAAGAGTATTGCTCCGATGTCTAATATGGAGACGACTTCAGGTTTGCAACCATATTTTTCAGGTACTTTTATCTTCCAGCGATTGGAGGCAACATAGGCCTCCAATTCTTGAAGCGAATTGAAAATATACATTGCCCCCCACTCATTTTTTGCTTCGTCTACCCACCAGGTTTTGCTATAAAGGGAAGATATTTCTTTAAAATGAGGATACGATCCCAAAAATTTTTTCCGCATTTCATCCACATCAATGGTTTTGTCTGGCCTAAAAACAACCCATAAAGCCTTTTTTTCCATACTCATAATCTGCTCCTCCTTTTATTAAAACAATCTTAATTCTAAAAATCATCTGGTGTCCAACTTTAAATCGTTATTTTAGCACAGAGTTTATCTTTGACCCAATTGCTGCGTTGGTTTTAAATTTTAATCTTCAGAAGACTCAATGTATTGCTCTGGTTAAAATTAAAACCAGCTTTATGAGCTGCTTGCAGAAATAAAAAAACAACCAGTTCCACTACATGTGTTTGTTAAATCATTATATTGTCAATATACAGTATTGTCACGTATGAAAAAAAGATTTCTGTAAAACCCTCTGATATTTAAAAAATATCAGGTTCTCGTTCAGGTAGTACCCAATATGAACGATTGCTCAATAAATTTTACATGTTGTAAAATTTATTGACACTCCCATATGTACAAAGTATTAATTTTTTTACGATCCGCATTTTTTCATCCATGGAAATCATATAACTATAAAATTTTTAAAAAAAAGTTAGAAAATGGCGCATTTTTTGCTTTAAATATTATGAAAGAGCAATGCTCAACCTGCAAGAACTGATATAGCTTGAATCCTTAATAATCTTTAACAAAAAGGTGATGAAATGACATGGAAAAGAATAGTACTCTGCACAGATTTTTCCGATAGCTCCAATAATGCATTTAAAATAGCTCTAGAAATTACTAAGAAAAACCAAGGAAAACTAGACATCATACATGTCAGAGAACCCATTTTAAATCCCCTTATTACAACAGGAGGAGGGTTATCAAGTGAGGCCATTGAAAGTACGCTTAAAAATATTGAAGAAAAGTTAAAAGAAGAATATGGCTCAAAAATAGATTCAAATGTTGACTATAAGCTAGTTGTCAAGGAGGGTCACCCCTCAACTGAGATCATTAACTATCTGAAAGAGATAAATCCTGATCTTGTTGTGACGGGTTCCTCTGGGTCTTCTGGAATGGGCCTCGTCATTTTTGGCAGTACTTCAAGACGTATTTCCAGTAAGGCTCCATGTAATGTATTAATTACCAGACGAAAAAAAAGTTAATATTGGATTGATCATAAAATGAGTCTCCCGTCACAATTAATAGGCCAACGAGGTCAGCCTTGCGTTATTTTACTTTTATCAACAGTCTGTATTTAAAAATGAATTCGAATAAAACTGTGAATAATGCAGGCCTGACCTCTACAAATCAATCAACACCAATGTAAATTTTACTGGCTGATGTTCCTAATACAATCAGATCAGGAAGACCACTCTAATCCAGACATGCTTTGCCTTGACAAACACATTCAGTTCCGTGATCTTGAAAGACAAAGGTTTAGTTCATCATGAAATGATTTAGTATCAATATCCCAGCCGATAAATGCCAATCGGGTTGGAGAAATATCCTGTCCAGAAAGCCAATCTGCTTTTCCTCCAACATAATTGAGCATAACAGAGGTATCTTTAAAACGCACCATGCCCTTGACCCTGAACAGGTTTAAGGGCAATTTTTCCAGAAAACATTCAAACCGATGTTTGTCCATGGGCTGATCGTGTTCAAATGCAAAAGAAACGTATCCGGCACTGCCGGTTTTCAACTCTGGTGTTCCAGGTGCTTCAGTCTGTAGATAGGTATTGGTAATATCCGTTGAAACATCGTAAGGTTTTAGCAGAGACCCCACGCCTTTCAATAAAGGGAGTTGATCATTGCAAAATATCATTTCAGGATCAATGGTGCAATACACCGTGGGAACTACTCTGGTACCATTGGCAGCATCATGAACCTCATCAAGAACGCTTGGAATTTCATGTTTTTTCATCAGATCGATCTTATTAAGTAAAATTAAATCTGCATAGGCTAACTGGTTTTCAAAGACCTGTCCGAATGCTTCCCGGGATTCCCAAAAATCGGCATCAAGCACGGTAATCGTCTTGACCACCTGATATTGATCTTTGATCAGGGGATCATCAAATGCAGATATGATTGCGGCGGGATCTGCCACACCTGTTGCTTCCACAAATACCCTGTCTGGTGAAAATCGTTTGCCCAGTTCGTTCATAGTCTGGAGAAGATTTATCTTGAGCGTGCAGCAGATACAGCCAGACGTCAGTTCAACTATATTTGATGAGGCAGTTTGCTTGACCAAAGATCCATCAATACCGATACTTCCGAATTCGTTGACCACCACTAAGGTGTTGGAAAGATCCCTATCCATTGTGAGAATTCGCTGGAGAAGTGTTGTTTTTCCACTCCCCAGAAAACCAGTCAAGATATATACTTCTATCTTTTTGGAGAGATCGGGTATAAATGTATCTAGATGGTTCATAAGTATCCTTAATTATAAGCTAAGGGGTCCGTTAAAAAAACAAACTATGCAAAAGTCTCTGACGGAGACAGCCCCAGTAGGGCAACAAATACTATATAGATGGTTAATTTTTAAACAGACCCTAATATAAGTATTTAGCCAATATTCCATATTTGTATATTAGGAGGTTGTATAGAATATTAATTACAACGATGGGACCATATCTTCATACAGAAATTCAGGTAATGTTTTTTTTATGGGCTCAGGAGTTGTGACCTTATAATAACGATTTACCCTTAAACCGGCAAACAAAACGGCACCTGGACAAGGAACAACATATTTGGTTTTAAACTTTTTGCCGATAATATTAAAAAATTGGAGGCATGCTGAACAGCTTCTGTTGGTTTTACCGATGGAATAAGGGGCAATTCCATCCAGAGTTTCTGTGTAATATTCAGGCTCGATGAAATTGGCATGGTTTGCGCAATGAATCACAAATAGATCTTTATAAGAGATGCCACGCACACCCATAATTTTCATCCACTGATCCTGCTGAACAGGGTCCATCCCATCTATATCGCCGAACTCTGCAGGACAGTCCTTGACAAACATCGGGTGCAGAGAAAGCCTATTAATTACTGACTGATCCTTACCTGGCAAGGAATCGGGTTTAAAATTTGATTCTGTGATCATGGTTTCTGGCTCGGCATCAATTCCATATTCCGTTAACATCACATCACTGATCACAAGGAATTGTCCAACGTACTCTGATACGCCATACCATGAGAGCTGGCGTTTGCAAACATCAAAACATGACCATGCAGTCGGATCAACAATTCCAAGCTTAATCTTCTTGGATAAGGGAACACACACCGCCTTTTTTGCGTTAAAAATTTTAATGCCCATTTTATTCGCAGTCTCCCGGAGCTGTTCTGCTTCAGATCTTGTCATCCAATAGGTATATTTTGTGAACATGATGCTAAGGTCCTCCAATAACAGGGGGAATTCCCCCCTGTTTGTGTCAGTATGTCAGGCGTTTTTAGCCTCTTTCTTGGCCTCTTTCTCAGCTTTTTTAGATGCCTTTTCAGCCTCTTTAGCTTTTTTGGCCTCTTCCTTTTTACGTTTTTTTTCCTCGGCATCTTTTTGGAACTTTTCAAACACGTCATATCCCAGGAGGGACTCAGCGATGTAGGCTGACATATCCTTCATGATCATAGGAGAGTCAGACGAACTGATACCCACCTGAAGTCCCTGATAACAGAAGGGACAGCAAGAAACAAGTTCTTTGGCTCCGGTGTCTTCAGCCTCTTTGACTCGGCGGACTGCCATGCGGTTCTGGACGTCTGGAAATCCTGCCTTGAGTCCGCCGCCAGCACCGCAGCATCTGGAGTATTGCCGATTTCTTGGCATCTCTATGAGTTTTAGGCCAGGAATGGCTTCCATGATGTCCCTGGGAGCCTGAAATCCACCGGTGGCTCTGCCGAGATGACAGGGATCATGGTATGTACAGGTTCGATTCACCGGATTTTTGAATTCCAGTTTTCCCTGTTTCATTAGGCGGGTTAGATATTCCACGGTATGGAGCACTTCAAAGTTCAGGGGCGCCACCTTGGGATAATCTTGCATAATGGTCTTGAAACAGCCAGAACAAGAGCTGATGAGAGTCTCAATGCCGAGGTCGTTGAACTGTTCGATATTTTCTCTGAACAGTCGCTTATGTTCGGGGTCACCCATGCGCAGCAGAACACTGCCGCAGCATTTTTCATCTTTTCCAAGGACCCCGTAGTTTATACCCAGGGTTTCTAAGATATTGATGGTATTGATGGCCACCTGCTTAACATTAGCATCATAGGATGCCGTACACCCAAAAAAGAGCAATACCTTGGCCTTATTCTTTTTAATGTCCGGGGGCTCAGCAATAATCAGGCCATCTTTCTTGGCTCTGCGTGACCATTTGGTCCTTCCAGCCCTTGGTTGCTGCCAAGGATTGTCAAAAGTCATGACGCTTTTTCTCAGGGCTTTCTGGGGCTCAAGTGGCCCTAAATCTGCACTGACGATGATCTCTCGTAATTCTTCCCACAAGTTCACCGTATCAATGTGGGCCGGGCAAACCACCTCACACTGGCCGCAGGTGGAGCACTCGTACAGGTTCATGATAAAATCATCAAGTTGTGCTTTAGTAACTTCTTGGTAGCCGAACACCTTTTTAAGGAGACTTTTTATCGGTCCATTAACCCTATCGCTTTTCATGATTCTGCCGAGGAAACCCTGCTGGGATCTGGCAATTCTCAAAAAATCAATCACCTTTCGTCTTGGAACAATATCCTCTTTGGAATCCTGGTCATAGACCGGGCACCAAGTGAGGCATTCGCCGCACTTGGTGCAGGCGTCCAGCTCAATGAGCCGCTTGATATCCAGCTTATTGATTGGGATTTCCCTGACCTTTTCCTGAGTGCCATCGGCCGATTCATCAACAGAAGCCGTTTCAGCTGCTTTCTTTTCTTCTTTGGTCATTTTCAATACCCTTTATTATAACTGTTGTCTGAGGTCATACCCGTTCTCCGCGTTTCACACCGGCTACTTTTTCAATGAAATAGGTCATAGGCGTATTAAACACGTGTCGCATTTTTCCAAAAGGAAGATAGGCGATTAACAGGGCTGCCATGAAGCCGTGGGCATACCACAGGTACGGATAGACTGCGGACCAGTCAAGCCCCATAACGCCAAGAATTGCCGCCAGTGGGGCGCCGATAAATGCACTGCTGGTCATATCGGCCGGTATCCCGGTGGATGCTATTCGTGCCGCCTCCAGTAAGAATCCAATAAATACCAAAAGGCCGATGATGACCAAGGCCAGGTTGTCCTGAATCTCGGTTTTCACGTGGGCTGGCTTGATAATATAGCGTTGGACAACGGCCCAGAAAATTCCAATGATAATAAACAATCCCAGCAAATCATTGGCAAATGCTGTAAACGCATAGTTCTTGTCGATGAGTGCCAGCATCATATCGCTTTCCGGATTGAAGAAAAAACCAACCGAGGTAAATAGGCCAAGAACCAGTCTCAGGAAAATTGACGTAAAGATCAACGCATGCATGAACCAGCGTTGAACGCTTTCCTGCAGAAGTCTTCTTTGTAAAATAATATCAAGGACAAATACCTTCAGAAGTCCAAAAAACTGTTTTGAGAAGATAATTGACCAGATAGTTTCTGAGCTGAGACCGATTTTTTTGTGGATGGATTTTTCCTCTCCACAAACCTTACCTTGATACCAAAAATATAGGGTTGCAAAAACTCCCATCAGAAATATCAGGAATGCCACACCGAAAATTGGGTGTCCCATGGCAAGAGGAGCACTATGACACATAATGCAGATAAATCCTTTTGATGGCAATACACTGGTGGGTGCACCCACAGGATTTTTGCTAAAATGACATTTTTCACAGGAGGTTTCATCAGTCATATCTGCCATTGCATGACTGCTGAGGCTGATTGCATTACCCTTTTTATCAATATTAGCAAGGCTGACAGCACCGGTTTCAGGGTTGAGTGCAACCGCTTTCGATTCAAAGTGGCAGGCCTGGCAGGCAACCCTGAGGTGTGGATCATGGGCTAACTTTTCACCATGAACCGAATGGCATTCCCGGCACTGGGCATTGGCAAGGGACTTGTGGGGGGATTGTGATACATCCTTGTGACAGTGAATGCAGGCTATATACTGATGTAGTGGTTGTTGCTTGATGAAATCTTGTTGTACGACCTGCAAAGAGATTTCTTTGGTACCTGACTTTCTTACACAGGTTTTTTCCTTGTGACAGTCATAGCAGAAGGACTGGGAAGAAATAATGCCTTCATTGGTTTCAATATTGGGGGATCTGTGACAGTCAAGACAGACAAGGGGTTCTATAACAGGTTCAGCAGCAACAAGGTCGTCAGCAGGTTCCGTTTTTGCTGGTTGTTCAACCAAAGCATCCTCTGATGCAACTGCGGTGGGGTTTTCAAACTCGTTCCGGCCAGATGTCATGGTGATTGCAGCCAGTGTTGCAAAAAAGATAACACCAACAACAATAGCAACAATAGTTTTCGAATTCATAAGGTATTTCTCCCTCTTTCGACGCCTTTCGTGTTCAAAGTCGGTTATTCCTGGGCAGGATTCAAACGCTTCCATTCTTCAGGATGCTCTTGTTTGAAACGCTCTTCAGATATTTTCCCATTGAAGATTGATTTTTCAATGGGAAATACTTCCGGGAGGAAATGGGTATCCGACATATGAACGATGCCGATATACATGACCGCAAGAACCGCTTCGTGAAAATGAAAATGGTTGGCAATATTAATCCAGTATCCTGGAACAATAGTGGAAAAATACTCGGGGAACCACATAAAAAGACCAGTTATTCCCATACTCTGCATTCCCAGCATGACAGCCCAGTAATCTACTTTCTGAAGATAGCTGAACCGATCAAACATCGGCGGTTTACCTTTACCAAAAACATACCTCAGATTATGGTATAGATCATTGAAATCCTTAGGTTTTGGAGCTAGGGAATCCGGTCCAAACCACCGCCCTTTTAGGGCAATTTTATAGTAAAAAAGCCAGCAAATATGGATAAGTATCCCCAAGTACAAAAATGCTGCGCTGAAACGGTGCAGGTTTCCTGCTGTGGACGCTCCACCCATAAGCGCAACAATGGATCCAACCCAGTCCCAGCAGCTGAAGCGAAGGAGAAATCCTGTAATGGCAAGAAGTGTAAAATTTACGATGATGATAATATGCAGCAGCCGATGGAGTACGGAAAACCGCTGATACGTTTTTGTAGAGCGTTGTGTCGTTTCCATTAGATTACTTCCTCAATTTTTCGTGGATTTTTCTCAGCATCACCAAAAAGCTGTGACTATAAAAGAGTACCAGCACCAGTACAATGAATATATAGGATAGAAAGCCCAGGAAATGAACTTTACTTAGACCAGACTGCTTGCTCTCGCTTTTTTTGTCTGCATTCAGGGCGCTGTCATGGATAATAATATCGGCAAAATTTTCTGTGGCATCGGGATGGCAACGCTTGCATGTTGTAAGCGTCTGGGGGGTATCCTTAAGGGACATACTATCATGGGCGCCATGGCAATCAGTGCAGTAGGCGGCTTTGTCATGTTCTAGATTCACGCCAGCCTTACCGTGGTAATTGGCAAGATAACTATTCCGTTGATCCGGATGACAGGTACCGCAAGATTCGGTCATTGCCTTGCCCGTTTCAACACGGGAAACATGGGATTTCGTAAAATGGGACGAATGACAATCCCCGCAGGTGGGTGCAAATCCCGTTTTCGAGATTTCTCCTGTTTTTTTCTCTTTTTCCAATGCCTTAGCATGTTCACCTTTTAGGTAGCGCTCATATGTTTTTTTATGGCATTTCCCGCACATACCATAGTCAAACGTTCGTTTGGGGTCCTGTTTTAGGTATATGGGGGACTTTTCATCTGGATGGGATTTTTTTTCCTTATCGATCATGGGACCGTGGCAATCTTCACACTTAAGCGTTCCATGGGCTGATGCGGAAAACTGGTTCATATCCACAAACCAGCTTGATTGAGGTGCCGAAGCAGCCGTTCCCCATGCAGGGGAGCCTCCTGCGGCCGACAGACAAAGAAATCCTGCCATCAGGATAGGACCTATCAATCTGATTGTAAATCTTTGTTGTTTATTTACTGATCCAGTTTGCAATTTACTCTCCTGTTATGATGGTTAGCACTGGTTAATGACTGACGGATTCCCCTTGGAGGAGGGGGCAATTATCCTTTGTGTGTCAGTGTCAGAAAATACATGGTGTAAAATGCCATGGACAATTGCTTGAGCTGGCTGAATATTTCTGTAGCCTCGGCCAGGGAGTCCTGATTTTCATCCACAGCTCTCTTAAGCTTACGCAACCCCTGGGTGAGGCTTATCGATGTGGTTTTGATGGTTTCCATATCATTGGAAAAAATATGTAACCTATCTATTCGCTCAAGGAATTTAATTCTGGACCACATAGATTCAAGAAATACTCTTATCTTTTCAGGCTCATATATCTTTTTGCCGATCATCCATCGAAGTGGAAGGAATTCAAGATTAAGCGCTACAATTCTTGAATTGCTGAGCTCCCGTTTAATATCCATGACAAATGTTTTTTTTGTCATACCTGACAATTTTCTGAAGGGAGTTATTGACTTGTCAGAAATGGGGACAGATGATCCAAAATTTTTTGATCGCCTATTTTCCCAATTAATAACATCAGAGACAAATTGGTTAGCTATGGGAAATTTCGGATGTTCCAGATGGGGCCCGAACAGATAAAAAAGGCCTTTTCCAACCGGTACACGGACCACGGCAGCCTTTTCCAGGAGAATTTCCCCTGCCAACGCCTCTGAAACAAGAAATGAGGTGTTCGTAGTAAAGCTGTTGTAGGTTGCCAAAACCAGAGATGGGTCTGTTACCGTCATTCCCGGGCCTCCATAAAGCGGTGCATTAAATGTCAGTGGACAAAAGGGCAATGCATTATTTGAGAATTTGAGAGAAACTTCTTCGCGAATCGGATGAAAGATGAAACCACATCCGTAGGAAGTGCAGAACTTAAATGAATTTTTGACCGTTGCCGGAAGAACCTTGCTCAAATTTGTAATTTTGACATCTACAAAGTTGAACAGGTCCAAAGGTTTTTTCGATGAGTTCATGGGCAGGTACGCCCCGGCACAGGATCCGATATAAAGTCCCCCCCGGTGGACAAATTTATAGATAGAATCTGCCCCTGAAGCACCTAAGGATTCGGCTACGGCAAAAGTGTCACCACCAGAGATTACCAGAACGTCCAGATCATCTAATCCCTTCTGGACGTTACTTTCATTCAAAAAGCTAAGGTTATGCAACCCATTATTTTCAAACAGATCCACAAACCAAAGCCAGGAGTGAGAGGTTCCACTCCCTGCATATATTCCGATTTTCGATATCGATTTTGTCGTAGTCATCAGCGATCCAGCCCAACACAAGCAAAGGAGTCGTAAACTCAATTGATCACGACTCCTCCAGCAGATTTATCAATCACACACGTAGGCAACGACCGCGTCCAGGACATCCTGGTCAAGATCAAGCTCTGTTCCCAGACTTGCCAGTTCAAGCATATTTTCTTCGCTGAGCTCAGGGCACATAAGTGCAAACAGGGGTTGAATGCCAAAAATTCCTGCAACTGCCTGACGTCGTTCCCACCAGGCTATGGCTTCAGAATCCTCACCTGAAAGGCCAAAATCATTGAAAATCGGGCGTGCCGGGCACCAGGAGGAGAAAATGCCTTTTCCCTTCAAGGCCAAGTTTCCAGACAGGCTGTCAAACGCCTCAGAGCACTCATCCAGAGATGTTTTGCCACTTAATTCAATCACGGCCAGGGGATCAATGCCGTATTTTGCAGTTGCCCTGAGAAGGCGTCCTGCATCTTCGGCTGAAAAACCGGCTTTTTTAAGCGCAATGAGGGCAAAAATGTCTGTGGTCAGAACACCTGGTTCGGCAACCTTTGTTTCCTCAACTATTTTGGGATCTTCATCCATGAACAGGGCGGTGACGGTTGCATAGGGAGTAAAATAATCAGCGCTGTGCCGGTGAGTTATGGGTGCCAGCCAGTCTGTAAGATCCTCTTCTCCAATGGCTTTTGCCAGCTCGGCAATACCTTTTTTAGAGAGGAAATCATTGTTTTTCACCTCTTTAAGGATTTCAAGGGACCGGCTGACATAATCTTCAACATCAGCGCACTCAATGAGCCCCATACCTCTGAAGGCCAGTCCTTTTAGATTCTTGGCGCCAAAGGCTGTTCCAAAACCGAACCGATCAGGGCTGTTCCAGTGGTTGTAACATACCTGGGCATAATCAGATTGTTTTTCACCAGCCGGCCCGATCATAATGGTCTGAAGAAGATCATCCCCCACCAGCTCCCGTAGGAATTCCGTTGACTTCCAGACATCTTTTCCCCAGATATCTACTGCATCACAGATATCGGCAACGCCATCATGTATCCAGAGATAAGACGGGCTTGCCGCGCTGCCTTTGATGACAATATAATCAAATCCTGAAAATTTAATTTCAACACCTACTTTGTAGGTAATGGGGCAGTGGGCAAGTTTACCCGTGACAGGACTCTTTGCCGTGATAATCCCAGAGGCTGATGCCGGATACGTGGTGCCGGTCAAAAGTCCACATCCAATCACGATGGGATCATCGTTTTCAAATTTTTCATACAAATATTTTGTGACGCCTACGCCGCCAATTTTTTCACTGACAAGACTTTCTTCGAGTTCTTCCTCTTCAACTATTGAACTTGCCAGATCAATGATTAAGATCTTTTCCGTTGATAAGTATTCCATACAATTTCTCCTTTCTATTCCACCAGCGTAATCGCGTCTTGTGGGCAGAATGCTACGCACATGGGTCCATAATCATCCATATCCTCACACAGATCACACCCTTCCCTGAGAAGCATGGGCTTGGCCGACGCATCGGCCTCTTTGTCAGGGTCCTGTTCTTCACCAATGCGTGATATTTCAAGTCCCTCGGGACGCGCTACAACAAGATTTTCCTCTTCTTTTAACATAACACCGAAATAATCTTGTTTTTCACGAGCTCGGTAGGCAACGATACAGGCTGAGAGAAAGGCAAAGCCATCGTCACGGTGATAACTACAGGCCATTTCGCAGGCCATGCAGTTTGTACATTTTAATGCGTCAATTGTGATTCCCATTTTCTTTCCTCTTTTCATCGTTCAGATTAATCCGTATGTTTCGTGACTCATATCGGATGAAGATCGTTCGGAAAAACCACCACACTACTAAAAATTTTTTTTAACCCAGGACGAATGTATAACCCCTGTGTAATCAAGGCTTAACAAAATGTCAAGTAAAAGTTTAAAACATCTGATGTTTAAAAGTTTTAAATTTTTACTTGACAAGGCTAAATCAATATGTAATCGATGAAGCGAATTCATAGACACCAATTGCAAAAAATGGTGTTGCTGCATCAAAAAAAAAGGATCCTTTAATGTTTGATATAGATGTCGTTAAACCTAATAGAATATCTGAGAATATCGTGGAGCAAATACGAGGTGCCATATTGAGTGGCGAACTTAAGATTGGGGATCGTCTGCCTTCAGAAAAGGATCTCTCTGCAAAGTTTGGCGTATCAAAATCTTCTCTCCGTGAGGCCTACCGTGTCCTTGAAGCGTATGGCCTTTTGGAAATTCGCCAGGGCATGGCTGGTGGTGCCTTTGTAAAAGAAGTAGATATCCGTACCATCAAAGATGGCCTCGTTAATTATTTCTTTTTTCAGAACCCCAGTATACGGGAATATACACAAGTTCGAACATTTATTGAGCCTGAAATTGTGAAGATATGTGCACTCAAAGTAACCGAAGAAGATATTAAGGATCTTGAAGACAATATTTTGGCAATGGAAGCGGAAGGGGAGCGCTTTTTGAGTGACCTTGACAGTGCTTTCCATAAAAAACTTGTGGATATTGCAGGTAATAATATTTTAAGTTTGGTTGTAGACAGTATCCAAACAGCTCTGATAAATATTAAGCGACTGCTTCATACAGATGATTCTTTTCTTAAAATGGTCTGCAAAGGCCATAAAGATATAGTGGCTGCTCTTTCAGATCGTGACTCTGAAAAAGCAAGCACCCTGATGCTTCAACACATAAATGATGTGGAGAAAGGGATGCTGGAATGCAAAAATGGCGCCATGGTGTTAACAGAATCAGGTAGACTCATGCCTGATCAAAACAAAAAATAGTTGTTAATCAGATCGACAGGAATACCTACACCCCCCAGTGACGAGGAACGAAACACTTTAGTACTTAGTAACAGGCAGTAACAGGACAGCATAAAAGTTCTGAAACAACCCCCATCCGGTGTTGCGATTTATGTGCGCGACTCCGGATACAGGATACGTGTTTACTAAAACGTTCAACAGGAGGAATTCAATGACAGAAATGCCAAAAGAGTCAGCAGTTGATGCTGCTGTCACCAAGAAACTGTGTGAAATCGTTGGCGAAGCGAATGCTACGGATTATAAACATATTCGTTATGCATACTCCTACGATCTATCCTTTGTAAAACCCAAATTACCTGATTATGTTGTTATGCCAACTTGCGTGGAGCAGGTTCAGGAAATCATGAAGTTTGCCAACAAGTACAAAATTCCCGTAACGCCCTTTACAGCAGGGTCCAATATCGGCGGGCTGTGCATTCCTGAAGACGGGGGCATCCTGATGGATCTGAAACGGATGAATAATATCATCCGAATTGATGAAGAATCTCATTACGCCATCATAGAACCTGGTGTTTCCCATGCAAAACTTGCCAGTGCCCTTTACAAATATGGCCTGCGCTGGAGCTGGCCTGTTGGTCCCCCATCCGGATCTGTTTCCTCGAATGCCCTCTGCCATGGCATCGGCGGTCTTTCCGGACGTTATGGTCTTAACAGTGAAGAAATCACCAGCATGGAAGTTGTGCTTCCCTCCGGTGAGTTGGTCAGGGTCGGTTCCTGTGCCATCCGTGAGGATGCATGGCATAGCTGCATGCCCATGCCCAGGGTTGACGGTCTTTTCACCGGTTGGTTGGGTACCACTGGCATCATCACAAAAATTGGTATCCGAGTTCATCCCATTCCGCCAATCCTTAAGGTGTTTACAACTTCTTCGGAAAAATTGGGTGATATGGCAGGATATCTCAGAAATCTCGGCAACTACGAAATTTGTGACGATCTGACCGGTGTCTCCTGGTGGCTGTCTCAGGTACCTATACCATATCCCTATAAACCCAAACCCGCAGATGCTCCGGAATGGGTTTCTTTTGCTACCACATTCTCCTGGACAGAAAAAGAAAAAGAAGCCAGGGAAGAAATATGGAAAATGGTTTTTGAAGAAGAAGTCAAAAAGGGCAGCTCTCTTAAAGAAACGGTTTATCCTGCAGAGGCACTTAAAGCAAGAACCGAGCTTCCAAGTCAGATTGTAGGTTCCACTAAAAACTATACCAAACAGGCTGGTGGAGGGATTTCCTGGCCAGGAACATTTACTCCTCTGAACAAGTGGGAACCGGTTTACGATGAATGGAAAAAAATTCTTGTTGCCCGCAACCTGTCACCCTCGGTTCGGGTCACCAATTACAGGGGTGTTCATTACGGCATGTTGCGCGCCATGATTCCTTTTCCCAAAAAAGATCCTGAAGCTGTTGAAAATGCACGCCAGGCTATTGTTGAATGTTTGAAGGTCGATCTTGACAACGGTGGAATCCCCTACAAACCACCCGTTGACTTCGGGCGTGAAATTAATAAACGAGCCCATCCAGGGTATATTTCCCTACTCAAACAGGTCAAGAATATGCTTGATCCTAATGATATCATGAACCGTGGAAAACTTGCTTTATAAAGGACTTGCGCATTGATTGAAATGTATAGAAATACGATATAATTTAGGGAGGATATTATGAAGTGGGATATTCCTACACTCGAAGAACTTGAAGATGTGATTTGGAAGTGCACCGCGTGCGGAAACTGCAAAACAGCTTATGAATATGGCCCTCCGCCAAAGAATGGAGAAATCTGTCCGGCCGGTGTTGAATTCGGTTTTGACGGCAACATGGCGTCCAAAGGAAAAATGGCCTTTGCTAGGGGAATACTGGATGGTGAACTTGAATTTACGGAAGAATTTGTAGATGCCATCTACAAATGCACCGTATGTGCCGGGTGCCAGAACCAGTGTGAGTTGGATCACAAACCCTTTATTCCTGAAATCATTGAGGCCATGAGACGTAAGGCTGTTGCATCAGGTGCAGGTCCCATGCCGAGCCAGAAAGTCATTGCCCAGTCCATGAGGAGTTTTAATAATCCATACCAGGGTCCCCGCAGGGTAAGAACTGACTGGACCCGCCCATTTAAAAAAGCTAAAAAACCCATTAAAAATATTATGAAAGAAGATGCACCGATTCTCTATTATGTTGGTTGCACCGGTGCCTTTAACCTGCCTGTCAGAAACCTTCCCGTGGCCACAGCATCCATTTTTCAAAAATTGGGACTGGATTTTGGTATCCTTGGAGAAAATGAAATATGCTGCGGCTCCACTGCCATGAGACTTGGAGATGTGACTGAATTTCAAAGGGTTGCCGAAACCAACCTGAAAACATTTAAAGATCTTCACGACAATCATGGTGTAAATACTATAATCACTTCATGCGCAGGCTGCTACCGTGCAATAAAGAAAGATTACAGCATGTCCGATGAATATGATGAGATGCTGGACGGTATTGAAGTCATCCACACAACAGACTTTCTTTACAATTATTTTAAAGAGGGCAAACTCGAATTTAAAAATGAAGTCCCCTGGAAAGTCACCTACCATGATCCTTGTCATACCGGACGTCATCTTCTTGAGTTTGACATTGACAAAGACGGTTCCCAGCAGTGGATCGGCTCTTTTCTTGGCAAACGTGAAGACAATTGTCTTTACGATATCCCCCGTGACATGCTAAAGGCGATACCGGGCATTGACTTTAGAGAAATGGATCGCAGCCGAAGCAACTCTTACTGCTGTGGTGGCGGTGGCGGCGTTATGACCGGTTACGGTGACTGGGCTGCAAAAAATGCTGGTTTAAGGATTCAAGAAGGTATGGAAACCGGTGCAGAACACATGGTATCCATCTGTCCGTTCTGTCACTACAATCTCAATGAAGGTGCAAAAAGAGTCAAGAGCGATATGAAGCTTTACGATTTGGTAGAGCTGTTGGACATGGCATTGTAACAGCCATTTTTCAGCCTGCAATTTACCGCTGAATTATCAGGCATCTGTCTGAAAAATAGAGCTGCCTCTTGTGGTTGTAACAACAAAATCATTTGTAAAATCAGCTACTTGAGGCAGTCAAATTTAACGATTTATTAATGACAGGAGAACGAAATGACTGCTGAAAACCATACGGGGAAAGAGCTTCCCTATTCTGGTGGAATTTTAAAAATTCGCCTTCCTTTTCTACACTACAGACTTGAATACCAGGATTTTATCCAGGGAATGATTCTATGCTGCGTTCCGCTTGGAATTACAGCTGCCATGACAAAGGTGCTTGGTATTCCCATTGAAGTTGCAGTTCTAATGGTTGTTATCAACAATTTTCTATATCTTGTTCATACTTCCTTTGGTGACCCTTCGGTGGTTGGTTGGATCACGGCAGGTATTCCCCTGTACATTTCTTATTTGACCGGTTTTGAGGCCGGCCCTGAACGAATTCAAGCATTGATAGCCCTGCAAGTGCTGGTGGGGGTTATTTTCCTTTTTCTGGGGGTCACGGGTATTACCCGCTATGTTATCCAACATTTTCCTGTTTCCATGCGATCTGGAATACTTCTGGGCGCGGGTTTTGCATCATTGATGCGTGTGTTTAATCCTGGCCAGCCATTTATCGGAAAATTACCAGTATCTTTTACCATTGCCTCCTTGGGAAGCTTTTTTATTCTATTTTCTGCGAGAGCCGTTAAATTCCGTGCACGTTACGGATGGTTTGCTTGGGTGGCCAGTTTTGGCATCGCCCCGGGGTTTGTTCTTGGCTATATTATTGGTCTTATAACAGGCGAAATACCCCCACCTACAGGTGTATTTGATCGAATTTTCATTGACATGCCCTTTGGTGACATGGTCAGTTCTTTTACCGTCATCGGAGTTGGGATGCCATCTGCTTCCACTTGGCTGGCTGCCATCTCCCTTGCCATTGTTGCCTATGTTCTTGCCTTTGGCGATATTCTGGTTCTGGAAGCCCTGATTGAGGACTGTAACAAAGCCAGGCCCGATGAAAAGGTCATCTTTGAGGTTCCTAGGAGCCATATCATCACTTCCTTCCGGAATATTTTCCAGGGATTCATGGTTCCCTTTCTTCCCCTGTGCGGACCCCAGTGGACGGGTGGACAGGCTCTTGTTGTAAACCGTTTTAAGAATTCCACTAAGGAACAGGAACCCTCTTATTGGGGTGGTGCGACATCCTTCTTTTGGGGCATGAGCCTTGCCATGTTGTTTCATCCTATCGTACAGATCATCCTGCCTGCAAAACTCATCGGTTTTGGATTAACTTTGCTTATCCAAGGATACTTGTGTATCTACCTGGCATTTGCCATGTGTAATACCAATATACAGCGTGGTATTGCCGGTGTCATGGGCGCAGCCCTTGTTTCAGCCAACTTTGTAAAACTCTGGGGAAACGCCTTCTGGTCAGGTCCTACCATGGCTCTTATTGTAGGTGCAGTTCTCTATTTTCTCCTTGAACATGGAGGCAAAAAAGAAAAAGTTTGATAATTTTCGGCTCCAAGGTGGCTGTTACCAATCTTGTTCCCCTCCTCCATCCCAGGCTATCTGGAGCCATTTTGGATAAAATCATCATAAACTGAGGTAATGCCATGTGGAAGACAGAAGTTAAACATAACCTTATCGTTTTTATGAAAGCAGGCCTTCCCTTTACCATTGGGGGTATGGCAGTTATTTTTGGAGGAATTTACGGGTTAAAACAATACTTTGTTGGCAGTGAGTATCTAACCCCTATTTTATTTGGTTGGCTGGCCCTATTTTGGATTATTTATCAGCCCCTTTTCAAAAATCGGATTCTCAGGGTCAAAAATGCCATACAAAAAAGATGAGCTTTTTGCTAGCCAGAGGAGTAGTAGACATCACCACCAATTAACTTTTCGGGAGAAACCAATGAATTTGAAAGAACGTTTTTTAAATCAGCTTGCAGGCAAAACCGTTGATATGACACCGGTGGGGTGCACCACCACATATGGTATGACAGACATTATGAGAAAGGTGGGTGCAGAGCGGCCCTTGGCCGACATTGATGCCCAAGCCATGGCCACCCTGGCCCTTGGTGCAGATGTTGCTGGATTTGAGATGATCAAAGCCATGGGGTGGGATATCACCGCCATGAGTGAAGCATTCGGGTGCACCCTTGGGGTGCCTCAAATTGATCTTCAGTATTGTGTTAAGGCACATCCTTATGCAGAAAGCCTGGATGGTCTTGAATATCCATCTGATTTTCTTTCCAGAGGACGCTTTCCTGCCTACAAGGAGCAGTTTAAAATTCTCAAGGAAAAAGTAGGGGACGAAAAAGTTATATTTGGAGAATCTGAAGGTGCTTTTACCTGTGGTGCAAATTTGGTGGGTACGGAAAATATGATGAGATGGACTTTTAAAAAAGTTGCCCAAGTGGAACAAGTCCTTGAAACAACTAAACTTGCCATGATTGATGTTATTAATTTCGCTTTTGAAAATGGTGCTGACTATTATGTCATAGCTGAGCCCACTGCAGGCCCGGCCCTCATGAGTCCCAGAATGTTCAAGAAGTTTATTGTTCCCATGATTACAGATATCGTTGACAAAACAAATGGTCCCCTGGTGCTTCATATCTGTGGCAATACGGATCCGATCATTCCCTTGATGTGTGAAACTGGGGTCAAAGGTCTCAGCATTGAAGAAGGTGCTAACATGAAAGAGGCTGTTAAGATTGCAGAAGCCAACGGTACACGGATATTTGGCAACGTCGCCACGGCAACGACATTGTTCATGGGCACCCCTGAGGAATGCTACAAAGAATCTTGGGCAGCTCTTGAAAATGGTACTCATTTTCTGTGTCCCGGATGTGGCATCGCACCCAATTCTCCCCTGGAAAACCTCCTGCAATTGAAAAAAGCCCGGGATGATTTCTTTAAATAGAAAAATATTTAAACATCAGATGTTTTAAACATTTAAAATTTTTATTGACATGCTCTTTTGTTTATGATTCAATATATGTTAACTGAGAAATGGATCAGAACCTCACCTCTGGTGCTCACAAAGGAAAATTTACGTTTAATATGGAAAATGCACCTGAAAATCAGTTAACCTTTTTTGGTTGTCCTTTGGATTGTGATGAGAAATACGACGCAATCCAGGACAGGCTCCATGGACTCTGGTCGAGCCTAAAAAGTGACGATCCTCTGGACGAGGTACTTACCCTACTTCGTCCTGAAATTCAGAATGAACACTGGAAAGTATTGGGTTCCATTGACGTTCCATCCTGGCTTCGTCCAAAACCACGACCAGAGGATTACCCTCAGGTAACTACAGAATCATTTATCTCATTTATAGATAGTGATGGATGTCGTGCTAAAGCCGATGATGTTGACGAATTCGTCACCAATTCGATTCTGCCTGCAAGGCCCTGTCTCATTGGAGTTGATCATTCACTTACCGGTGGCGTTGTAAAGGCCCTTGTGAGACAGCATAAAACTGAAAATCTTTCCCTGATTATTCTTGACAGTCATACCGACGCAATTCCTATGTCGGTCCTTTCCAAGGCTATTGAATATGACATGGACACCAACCCTGATTCGGTACACGATCCTGAAGACCCTTTTCTTTACAATCGGCCTGATTCGTATAACGCCAGTACATTTCTTCATCACTTGATTGCCGAAGAAATAATTGATCCTAAGAATGTATATCTCCTTGGAATTAGCGATTACCCCGACAAAAAGGCCTTCAAAATTAAAGATCCCAGGATAAAAGCTTATATCAATACATATACCGATCTGAAACGCAGGGGGGTTTCCCTGTTTACTAAAAAAGATTGTCTCGTGAGTCCGCAAAAAGTTAAATCTCTTATGAAAAGCATCAAAACTCCCTTCGCCTATGTTTCTGTTGATATGGATATCGGCGCACTGGACGCAGTTGAAGGCGTTAGGTTCCGAAACTGGAAAGGGCTTAAAGAAAAGAAGATTTACAAGCTAATTGATACTGTCAGCTCAATTTTCAAAGATAAGGTACAGCTGGCTGGAATGGATATTACGGAATTTGATGCGCGGCGAGCTGGCGAAGTATTTCCATTCGGGCAAGATCAGACCTATCGTATTGCAGCGAACATAATTAAAAGACTTGGCTTTGGCCTGAAAAATTAAGTAAAAACGCATTCAATTTTTGGACGACTATTCTCGAAACCGATTGGGAAGCCCATTTCAAACAGTGTGGTTACCTCAAATTTATTACAGTTTTAATTAACCTCTCAAGGAGACCTAGCATGACACAGGAAAATAGATATTTTGACATTGAAGATCCCTCAGCCGAAAAACCGGTAAAACGCCTGAAATATTTTGCTGGCGGAGAATTCCGCCTATCAAAATCTGAGAAATATATTGACCTTTTTAATCCATCAACTGGCGATGTTATCGCTCATGCCCCCCAATGCACCCAGAATGAAGTTGAAGAAGCCATTGCAGCAGCAAAGGCTGCGTTTCCTGCATGGGCAGCGACACCAGTCCCCAAACGTGTACAGATACTTTACAAATTTAAAGCCCTGGTGGAAGAACACCTAGAAGAGTTAACTTATCTTCTGTGTGAAGAAGAGGGAAAAAACTGGCGTGAGTCCATGGGCGATGTACTCAAGGTCAATGAAGTTGTAGAATTTGCCTGTGGTGCTCCCCACCTCATGAAAGGCGAATCCCTGATGCAGGCCAGCAACGGATATGATACCGTACTCTATCATGAGCCCATGGGCGTATTCGCAGGGATTGCACCCTGGAACTTTCCAGCCATGATTCCCCATGGCTGGATGAGCCCCATCTGCATTGCAACAGGTAACTGCATGGTATTGAAAGCGGCATCCACCGTTCCCCAATGCAACCTTCGTCTTGCTGAACTCTGGAGAGAGGCAGGCCTTCCCGCAGGTGTTATCAATGTCGTTACCGCAGGCCGGAATGAAGCGGAAATTTTTTTGAGGCATGAAGATATCAAGGGCGTCTCTTTTGTGGGATCCACCTCTGTTGGAAGGCATATTTATAAAACAGCAGCAGCCAATGGTAAACGAGTTCAGGCCCTCACAGAAGCCAAAAACCATGCCTTGGTACTTAGAGATGCCAAGCTGGAAAGAACTGCTAGAGGTATCATCAATGCTTACTGCGGTTGCGCCGGTGCTCGCTGCATGGCTTGCCCCGTTATTGTTGTTGAAGACGTTATTGCCGACGAACTCATTAAACTCTTGAAAAAATTTGTTGCGGAGATGAAACTCGGCCCTGCTTACGATCCCAATACCGGCATGGGCCCCATCATGAATGCCGCCCACCAAAAGTTTATCCTCGACTGGATTGAAAAGGGTATTGAAGAAGGAGCAGAACTCATTGTCGACGGTCGTAATCCTGTTGTTGAAGGCTATGAAAACGGTTTCTGGATCGCGCCTACCATATTTGACCATGTGACACCGGAGATGACCATTGGTGACAAAGAGGTCTTTGGACCTGTCCTATGCATTAAGCGGGTTAAGAATTTTGAAGAAGGCCTGGCCCTGATGAACGCCAATGAATTCGCCAATGGTTCAGTTATCTACACTCAAAATGGCCACTATGCCCGTGAATTTGCTTATAGAAGTCATGCTGGAATGGTCGGTGTCAATGTTGGTATCCCCGTGCCCCTTGGCATCTTCGGTTTCACTGGACACAAAAATTCCTTTTTTGGTGACCTTCATGTAATGGGGCAAGATGGTTTTAAATTCTTTACTGAGTCCAAATGTGTTACCCAGACTTGGTTCCCAGAAGAAGGCGATATTGACGGTAAGGTTGACACATGGGACGGTACTATTACTTCCATGCCAGACAAGCATAAATAATAGCAAAATTATTGCTTGATTTATTTCACAAAGGCGGGTCAATATATTCAGCGGTCTTTTTTTTCCTGATCTCTGAAGGTTGATCCGCCATGTTACATGCGACTTACAACATTAACGGGGCGTGCAGTTGACCACTATTTACCTTGCGATAAAAAGCAAAGTCTGGTAAAGGAAGCCGCATTATGATCAATTTAAAGCTGTTTCAGGAGGTCTGATTTGCGCAACACAATCACTGAAATTCAAAGCCTTGGAATCAATGTCCCACCCGACATATTGGGACGTAAAGGTGGCGCAGGTCCGGCAGAAGGTCGGGCTTTTCTTATCAACAATATCCCAGTTAATGTACCCATTGCTGCCCACTACGTTCACCATTCACCGTTTACCCTGCAATCTTCCGGTAAAGTGTATCGGATTGCCAAATACGATCGGGAAATTCTGTGCGCAGACGTAGTTCCTGAACCCCTTTTTTACAGCCGCAAGACCAAAGACGGTATCCCCTATAAAAAAATCGCCCTCCTTCATGGAGACAATTGCCTTGCAACCACAGTTTTACAGAAATGCGTACACTGGCAAAAAGGTCATAAATGCACCTTCTGTTCTTCTGAAACCTCCATAAAAACCGGTGATACCATTTCTAGAAAAACACCAGAACAACTGGCGGAAGTAGCACTTGCAGCTCGTGATCTGGATGGTATTACCCATATGGTGCTCACATCGGGAACCGGTGACCCGCCGGGCAGTGAAATTCCCTATTTGGCAGCATGTGCAAGGGCCGTCATTAAAAAGGCAGAGATTCCTGTACAGGTTCAATTTGCTCCGCCACCGGATTTGGGTCTTATCCAGGAATTGTCCCATGCCGGTGTCTCTTCCGTGGGTATTCATATTGAGAGCTTTGATGCGGATGTCTTAAAACGCGTTGCTCCTGCTAAGGCTGCTATCGGTCTTGCTCATTATGAGCATGCCTGGAAAACCGCTGTGGAGTTGTTCGGACCCAATCAGGTTAGCAGTTTTCTCATTGTTGGACTGGGTGAATCTCCGGAATCCATTGCCTGGGGAAGTGAATATCTTGCAGATCTCGGTGTTTACCCCTTTGTGGTTCCTTTAAGGCCCATTCCAGGATCCACTCTGGAAGGGGCTATTCCCCCGGATGCTGCTACCATGAAGCAAATTTATGAAGCTGTTGCCTTAATTCTGGCAAAAAAAGAACTCTCCCTGGATGCCACCATTGCAGGGTGTGTCAAATGTGGCGCCTGCTCTGCGCTCCCGTTTTACGAAAAACGTTATGATGGCATTGTCTGTCATAGTGCCAGGAATCAGAGAGAACGTTCTGAAGCTTTTGCCATTCGCAACGAGGTTTTTGTCCATGAGCAGAAAATGTTTGAAAAAACGGATATTGACGATAACGACCTCAAGGGAATTCAATTGATAGCCCGCTCCAAGGGCCTTGTAGTTGGAACCGTTCGTATTTATCCTGAAAATCAGGAAAAAAAACATTGGATTGGCGGCAGACTTGCCGTCCGAAAAGACTATCGTAACACCCAGGCAGGCTCCTATCTTGTAAAAGAAGCAATGAAACGGGTCAAAAAAAAAGGCTGCCGTGTTTTTATGGCTACCATTCAGGAACAGAACGTTTCCTTTTTTGAAAAACTTGGCTGGGTCCCCCAGGGCCCCTTAGAAATGCATTTTGGCCATCCCCACCAGCCTATGCAGGCTGACCTTGGCCGTGTTCCGGGAGATATATAATCCATGGAAACCCCTTTAAGCGATATTATTCACGGCGTCCGCAATTACATCGGCTTGACTCGAAAAAATCCGATAAAACCTGTTGTAGAGCAACTCAGCCACTCTCATCAATATGGGAAGAATCTACCTAACTGGGGAGATGATGCAGCCGTCATCCCTTATGGTGATACATATCTTCTATTTGCCACTGACGGAATGATGACTGACCTGCTCATTAATGAACCCTATGCGGCAGGTAAGGCCTCGATAATGGTCACTGTCAATGATATTTATTCCATGGGTGGTCGCCCCCTAGGGCTTGTCAATGTTCTGGCAAGTGGTGATGAATATCAACGTGCAATGATTGTTTCCGGTATTGAAAAAGGCTGTCACAAGCTCCAGGTCCCCATGTTGGGTGGGCATCTTCATCCGGATGCGCCAGTCACCCACCCGTCTCTTTCTGTTGCCATTTTGGGATCAGCTACAAAATTGATTCGCAGCCATCTGGCGGAACCAGGTGATCATTTGATCCTGGCAGTGGATCTCAACGGTGAGCGAGGATGTAAATCTGTTGTAAGTTGGGATGCAAATTCCGGGAAAACGCCAGAGGATCTGCATTTCCGCCTGGAAACCCTTCCGATGATTGCAGAAAATGAACTTTCATGTGCTGGTAAAGACATCTCCAATGCTGGAATTCTCGGTACCATCTCCATTTTCCTTGAAAACTCAGGTGGTAAGGGGGGATCCATTGATCTTCAGGCCATTCCAAGGCCTGACAGCATTGCTCTCAATGACTGGCTTCACTGCTTCCAGAGTTTCGGGTTTATCCTGTCGGTTAAACCAGAAAACTCCGACGCTGTGATTCAATTGTTCAAGGAAAGAACCATCACAGCGGCTGTAGTAGGAGAGGTTGATGAAACCGGAAAGGTCAAGATAACTTCGGGTGAAGCATCAGGAATTCTTTTTGATTTTGCCGTTGATGAAATCACCGGAATCCGCTATCCTGGCACCTCAGCTGTAGATACCTGATCTACTCTCCCCACAGCAGATCGTTCAAAAAATCAAAATGCTCATATAAAATTAGGGTGGGTTATGTTATTGCCCACCCAGATTGATTATGAATTTGTGAATTAAAAAATCTTTTTTTATCGTTCACATTGCACTGATGATATGGGCGCATTCCCATTTTCCCGGTTAAAAAATTCTGTCTTTTGATGAAAGGTGAATCGATGGCCGTAGTCCGGGCAGTACAGACACTCTGTAGAGGCCGTAATAGTAAGGACATCAAGAGAGAAATGCGCCCCATTGAACAGGCCCTTGAAGTTTAAATAAATGTATTGCATCTATTTATTTTTTGCTTATTATTAAAACAATACATTTCGTAGACTTCCTTTATTTGTAGCGTTTTGATATGATTAATTTCTCTGAGAAAATAAAGTTTAACAATTTTGTGGTAAGATGGTTACACAAACTTTGGATATAAACAATAAAAACGTTTCTGCAATTCTAAACAATTTGTCAGATGCATTCATGATTATGGATGCAAAGGGAATTATAGAATTTTTTAATCCTGTGGCAGAAAAAATTACCGGATATTCTGCTGTGGAAGCAAGAGGTATGAAGTGCGAAGATCTGTTTAAATCTCCCATGTGTAGAAAGGATTGCCCCTTTAAGGACAGCGGCCGATCAAGGAAAGTGCGCAGCAAACGGGAAATGATCATTATCTCAAAAGATGGAAGCTCTTTGCCGGTGGAATGCACCACCTCCACAATCATAGATACGAATGGTCTCGTCACAGGCGCTGTTGAAGTCTTCAAGGATATTTCTAAGATCAAACTTCTTGAAGACGACTTGAAGCATTCAGAATTCAAATATCGCCGTCTTTTTGAGAGCACTAAAGACATGATTTTTATCACTTCCAGTGACGGTTGTTTTCTTGATATTAATCAAGCTCTTGTTGATCTCCTGGGTTACAGAAAAAAAAGTGATCTGTACAAGATTCAATATATAAAAAAAATTTTCATTAATCCCATCCACTGGCAGGTTTTTCAGAAACAGCTTCACATAAATGGATATGTTAAAGATTTTGAAGCTGGGTTTAAAAAAATGGATGGAAGTAGGCTTCATTGCTGCTTAAGTGCCAATGCCATCAAAGATGATCAAGGTAATATTGTAGGGTATGAAGGCATTGCAAAAGATATCACGGCACGCATGGACGCATTCAAAAATCTATATAAGAACCATCAGGAACTCCTTCTTTTAAATACCATTGCCGTAACCATGAACAGCATGCATGACCTTGATGAGGTGCTGTCAAAAGCCCTGAATGAAGTTATGAAACTCTTAGAGTTTTCCATTGGTGCCATTTTTCTAATAAACCATTCAAAAAAAAATTTTGAACTAAAAGCACAAAAAGGTTTTTCAGAAAAGATAAACAAGATCCCTGCAGGATTGATTTTTCATGATCTTGAACTGATGGAATTTCTGCTTGGAGAAAATAACGTTCTGGTGCCAAAATCTATTTTTCCATCATTTAAAGTCTCGCTTGATAACTCTGAAAAACGAAAAGCACTTACACTCACCTGTTTTTTGATCACTGAAAAAGAAAAACCTTCTGGATTTATGGCCTTTTGGATTGACAAGGAAGAAGATCTATCCATTGAAGATTTTCATCTTCTTGGCTCTCTGGGAAACTTTGTCGGAGGTGCCATTGCCAACATAAATTTGATCAAAACGGTCCAGAAACATCGTGAAGAACTCAAAGGAATTACTGGAAAACTTTTTGAATCCCAGGAGGCTGAGTGCAAGCGAATTTCTCGGGAGCTTCACGATGAAACAGGTTCATCACTCATAGGAATCAATCTGAAACTTGATGCGGTTGAAAAAAAAATTCCATGGGAAAATAAAGAAATAAAGAAGTTGCTTCGCAGCGTAAAAGGACAGGTCAATCATACCTATCTGGAAATGCGCCGTATCTCCCACCGACTTCACCCGGCCCTGTTGACGGACCTCGGCCTTGAACCGGCACTGGATCAGTATATCGCCGACATTGCTGAAGGAACGGATTTGAAGATCATTTTCAAAATGATCGGTTTCACAGGGCGTATCCATGCTGATATTGAAACCGTTTTATACCGGTTTTCCCAGGAGGCGCTTTCTAATGCGATTAAATATGCACGGGCAAAAACATTTAAATTGACCCTGATCAAAAGTTATCCCTCAATCATTTTTCTTGCCGAAGACGATGGTATTGGATTCGATCTGGACATGGAACACCATGACCGACCAGCCCTGGGCCTGTTGTCCATGAGGGAAAGAACAACACTGCTTGGAGGAAAATTTGTTCTCAGGACCTGCATTGGAGAAGGAACACGCATTAGAATACAAATTCCCATTAACACGGAGGCGACATTGAGAAATGGAGGCCTTGAAAATGAACTACAGGAGCTTTATGGGCAATAATTTCACATCAATTGTCATTGCTGACGATCATGCCATTGTTCGCCAAGGACTTATCAAGCTTCTCGAAGAGGAAAAGGGCATGCAGGTTGTTGGTGAAGCCATAGATGGCAGAGAGGTTGTCAAGATTGTTCTGGAGCTGCTTCCCGACATCGTTATCATGGATATTGCCATGCCCAAACTTAATGGCATTGAAGCTGCTCGGCAGATAAAACATGCAGGAATAAAATCAAAAATTATTATTCTTTCAATGCATGACCATAGCAGGTATATACGTGAACTTTTAGGATTGGGCGTATCCGGATATCTGCTTAAAAATGCTGCAAGCGAAGACATTATTAAAGCCATTATCAGTGCTTTAAAAGGAAATACGTATCTGAGTCCCTCCATATCCAGCCGGGTCATTGAGGATTATGTGGGAATGAATAAAAAATCATCGGAAGAAGAACTTTACAATACACTGTCAAACCGTGAGAGAGAGGTGTTTCAGATGATAGTGGAGGGTAGTTCTACAAAAACAATCGCAGAGGTTTTGTGTGTAACTCCAAGCACAATCAAATCTCATCGATCCAACATAATGGAGAAGCTTCAGATGAGCAACCTATCACAGATGATCCAATATGCCATAAAACTCGGCATTATAGATATCCAGATATAAGGGTTCAGCCAAAAGAATTCAACCGTTTGTAATTTATCATTTATTTCATACCATATAGCTGCCCGGGATTGATAAATGATAAATTAGATAAGATCTAACCTCCCAATCTGCCCCGTTGAATACTGCCATAATTGTGTGGATATAAAAGCGTCAAGCATCGTTGAAAGGACTTATAAAAGCATGTCAGACCAGAAAAAAATACTAGCCACCTTAAGCCAGGCAGTAGTTGATTATGATGCCGATAATTGTAAGATATTTGCACTGAAAGCCCTTGAATCTGGCGTTGACCCGGCGGTTGCCGTTCTGGATGGACTTGCAGTAGGAATGAAACGGGTTGGTATCCTTTACGACACCAATGAGTATTTTGTGCCGGAAGTACTGATGTGTGCCGAGGCGCTTTATAAAGGACTGGAGATTCTCAAACCGCATATAAAAATAGAATCCGAAAAATCCAGATTAAAGGTAGTCATCGGCACGGTGAAAGGAGACATTCATGACATCGGTAAAAATTTGGTAAAATTGATGTTTGAAGCCTCGGGTTGGGAAGTGTATGACCTGGGCTGTAATGTTTGCCTTGAAGATTTTGTTGAAAAACAGTTGGAAGTTCGTGCCGATATCCTTGCATTGTCTTCAATGATGACAACTACAATGATGGAGATGAAAAAAATAATCCCCCTGGTAAAAGCCAAACGTCCACATTGTCTTATCCTGATCGGAGGCGCACCCTTGAACAATGATATTGCAGATCTGTTCGGGGCAGATGGATACGCCGATTCAGCCGGTAAGGCAGTTTCTCAGGCCCTCAAAATGATTGAACGTGCAAACCATTACAAAAAAAATATTATTTATAAGGTACAATGACGACATCACAACAGATTACACAAAATAAGACTTTCACCGAATGGCGGGAACCTGAAACAGGAATTGCATTTGTGTGGATACCTGGAGCCCAGTTCCAGATGGGCAGTGGAGATTGGGATGACAACAGCCTGGTTGATGAATTACCGGTCCATGAAGTGACGCTGGATGGTTTTTGGATGGCTAAGTTCCCTGTCACTGTTAGACAATATCTAATGGGTGTAAATAAAGGAGGACTTTCCTGCCCTGCCTGGATAGAAAAAGGGGGGCATTACAATATTCACACGGGCAAAAGTGATCTTTTTAAATCACTTGGCTGCTCAATCACCGGCGATTACCATCCTGTCACAGGTATCTCCTGGGACGATGCAGTATCCTATGCTGGCTGGCTGTCTAAAAAAACCGGCCTGCAATTCGGGCTTCCCACCGAAGCCCAATGGGAGTTTGCAGCCAGAAGCGGTGGCAAAAGAGAAAAATTTGCCGGAGCAGACAAGCCTGATGATGTTGCCTGGTATGCTTCGAACAGTAATAATAGGGCACATCCAGTTGGTGAGAAAAAGCCAAACGGAATCGGCCTGTATGACATGTGTGGGAATGTGTGCGAATGGTGCCTTGATCTGTATTATCGATTTGCCTATGAGATTAACGAAAAACACAATCCCATCAACACTAAAAATGGATCCTGTCGTGTGGTCAGGGGAGGAAGTTGGAATTACGGTGCAAGGGATGTCCGCTGTGCTGACAGGGGTCTTTATGTTCCTGAATACAGGGGAAACGATCTTGGTTTCAGACTGATTCGAAACCCCTGAAATGTCTTATCGCCTCTCTCCATGCAATACCGAGTCAATTTCGATTTATTATAGGGCCATTTCAGCAAAATTTTGGATACTGGAAATTTTAACGGAGAAACTTTCAAAATCTCCCGGGGAAATATTCAGCGGATCACCTCAGAATTCTATCGTCCATTGGTCTAACTCTTAGTTCTCCTGCCAGGAAAACCACATAGGGCCGTCTACGTGTACAAAAAGGTTATTTAACACCTTTGCCGTCGTCTATACATAACCGCCCTTCAGAATTCATGACTGAAACTTAACGTTTACTAGTAACCTCATGATCATCCTGCCCTATCGCCATCACCATCGCTAAGTTGAAATCAAAAAATCACTTATAATTCATAAGTCTTACAAAGATGGGAAAACTTTCCCAATGCTAAAATTTTTATTGTAAAAAAACTGCAATAGCATTTTCAGTCCATAATCAAAGCACAGTAATCACTACACAATTAGTATCTTTTAGATTAAGATTAAAATTATTGTTATGGACTCTATTATTATGGACTCCCAGGGGGGTCACAAAATAAATACCAATTATTTTATCTAAACGCTTATTGTAAAAAAATCATCTTCTTTGAAATTAAAAATCATCTAAAGGACGATTTACTTTATTAATATCTTTTTGATAATGTGTTAATTACTTCTGATGGACCATTTAGAAATTGGCCCATGAAATTCTTACCAGATCATAGATGGGTTTAAACATTATTCATCCACAATAGGTTGTCGTGAAAAATTTTGGATCAAAAATTTGATCTCAAATATTTTACGAAATCATCAATCTTATAAAGTGAAAAACAATCAAGGGAGGAAGAAGATGTTCCAGTTTGATACACCACAGCAGGTTTGTGACGTTGGGGGCGTAAAATTCGGGGGGCAACCCGGCGATTATCCCACCGTTGTAGTCAACTCCATCTTTCAGAAAGGTGACAGGGTTTTTACTGAAAAACGTAAAGATGGATTTAACGAAGAAATGGCCGCATCACTGCTCAAAACCCAGGACAGACTATCTGAAGAAACCGGTGTTCCAGCAATGGCTGATATTGTTGCAAATACGGGCAAAGAATTTAAAACATTTATTGATTTTGTTGTCCAAAATTCGGATATGCCATTCTGTATCGATGCCTGGATCATGAAACCAAAACTTGAAGCTGCAGCGTATTGCGCAGAAAAAGGTCTCCTTGACCGCATGTTTTATAACAGCCTTACCGTCTGGGAAAAGGATCTAGATACTGAGATTAAAGAGATGACCCAGATTGGCGTAAAAAATGTTCTTCTTGTTGCCTTTGATGATATGAATCAAATGCCTTCAGGGCGCATTACTGGTACCCAGAAACTTTTGGATGCAATAGAACGAAATGATGGGAAATTTAAAAATATTTTCGTTGACACTTCTGTCATGAACGGCCCTGCAACAGCAATGTGCGGACTGGCGAATAAAATGATCAAGGAGAAGTGGGGCTTTGCCACAGGTAGTGCACCTTCCAATGGTTCTTATATGTGGAAAGAAGCAAGGGAAAAATTCGGTTTTAAAGGGTGGGCAGCCGCTGATTCAGCACTGGAATCCCTGTCAGCGTTCATGTACCACGACATGATCTTTTCTGGTCCCATGGCCGGGGCAGAGCGTATCATTCCCGCGGTAGCCATGGCAGATGCATTTCATGCAACTGCTGTTTTCGGTGACACAGGAAGGTTACCGATAGATCCCAATCATCCGATCTATAAATTATTCCCAGATCATGCAGCAAATCTAAAAAGCAGTCAGCAGTAAAATTACAGGATCTATTTCCTGATCAATGAGCCTGTTAATTTAGTCTGTTTTGAGGAAATGAACATATCATACATGTATAGCAATGGAGTATTTTTTAAAAAATATGTTATATCCATAATCCAGCAAATTATACCAAAATAACAGGGTCATCAATAACACTTACCACACCATTAAAAAATTTAGCTAAAAGGAAGAACAATGCCAGAGCTAACAGGAAAAGAAAGAGTTCAAAAACTTTTCAAACGAGAACCAGTGGATACGATGCCTTGTTTTAGCGGGCAGGGTGCAGTCGTGGTTCAAGCGATTGATAAAATGGGTACAAAATTTGCTAAGATTCACACCGATGCCAGACTGATGGCTGAATCTGCCATCACTTCTGCCAGAATGTTCAATATGGATGCTGTAGTCATTCCCTATGACATGGCAGCCGTGGCTGAAGCTATGGGACGAGGCGTCTCCCTGTATGACGATGCTGAAGGTGTTATCTATCCCACCGTTCCAAACAAATGGAAAAATTTTGATGAAATTGATATACCTGTGGATTATATGAACCAGGGACGTCTTCCCATGATAGACGAAGCATTTAAAATCATCAAGGCTGAAGCTCCCGATCTTGCAGTCGGCGCATGGGTTCTGGGTCCTTTTACCATGGCAGGACAAATCATGGAACTTGATATCCTGCTGAAAAGCATCAAAAAAAAGAAAGACTTGGTAACAGGCTTTCTAGATCAGATTACCCAGATTACCATTGATTTAGTTAAACATTACCAGGAACTGGACGTTGATTTTATCAGTGTCAGGGATATGGGATCTGGTACAGATCTTATTTCACCCCGCATGTGGAAAACTCTTGTCGGTCCAAACCTGACAAAGGTCTTTGATGCCATTACCTGTGTGCCTTCTGTCAATCATATCTGCGGATCAACAGACATGATCATCGAAATGATGCATGAATGTGGCGCAGATGCCTTAAGTGTAGATCAAAAAAATAATGTTGTGGAAACACGAACGAAATTAGGCAATGATATTCTGCTTTTCGGCAATTTTGACCCCTATGCAACCCTATGTCAGATAGAAGATCAGGCAGAAGTTGAAATTATTATTAAACAGTGTATTGATAATGGCATAGATTCTGTCTGGCCTGGCTGTGATATTTGGCCGGATGTCAAAGAAGAAAATATGAAAACTTATGTAAAAACCGTTAAGGAATATGGGAAAAAACCATCACCCGCAGTTGGTAGAATCTAAAAAAGGAGAAATAACAATGTCCACTCAGGAAGAAATTTTAGCAAAATTGAAAGAAGCTGTTGTTGAATATGAAGAGGACGATTGCCGTGATGCAGCACAGGAAGCTCTTGATTCAGGCGTTGATCCTATGGTGGCCGTCATGGAAGGTCTTGCTGCAGGAATGGAAGAAGTTGGTGTTCTTTTTGATACTAATGAATATTTTGTACCTGAAGTACTGATGTGTGCGGATGCACTTTATGCAGGGCTTGACATCCTTCGACCCCATATCACACTTGACACCGATGCACCCAAGGCTTCAGTTGTTATTGGTTCCATCCAGGGTGATGTTCACGATATCGGAAAAAATCTTGTAAAAATGATGTTTGACGTTGCCGGGTGGGATGTTCATGACCTCGGTCGCGATGTTCCCCTTGAAGATTTTGTTGAAAAACAGTTGGATGTGAAATCTGACGTTCTAGCCATGTCTGCAATGATGACAACTACCATGATGGGGATGAAAAAAGTCATCGCCATGGTAAAAGAAAAGAATCCCGAGTGCCTTATCATGCTGGGCGGTGCACCTGTAACCAGAGACGTTGCAAATCTATTTGGTGCTGATGGGTATGCCGAGTCTGCAGGAAATGCAGTATCTGAAGGTATCAAGATGATTGGACGATTAAGAGAATTTCAGAAAGGCGAAGTCAAGTAATCAAAGGAGCGGAACAAATGGGTCAGGAAACCGTAAATGTAATATTTCAACCTTCCGGCCGACGCGGCGAGGTTCCCAAAGGGGTCAACATTATTGAAGCATCCAGATTACTTGGTGTGGATATTGAAGCTCCCTGCGGCGAAACAAAAGTATGCGGCAAATGCCGGGTCCGAATTGAAGAAGGGCATTTTGAAAAGTACAATATTCATTCCTCCATGTCCAATGTAAGCCCCTGGATGGATGAAGAAGAAAAATTCATTAATCCGGAGAATAGAAAAAAAGGGTTCAGGCTGGGTTGCGTCGCAAAGGTACTCGATGATATATTAGTTTTTGTACCTGAAGAGTCACGTTCAGGAAAACAGGTTGTCAGCAAGGCAGCAAGGGATATCAATATTGACTTCAACCCCGCTGTCAGACTTTTTACCATTGAACTGCAAAAACCGACCTTTGAAGATAAGGTGGGTGATTGGGAACGCCTTACCAACGGCCTTGAACGCGAATATGGTCTCACAGGCCTGACCATAGACATTGTTGCTCTGAGGACGCTTCCAGGAACGTTGCGGGAGGGAAACTGGGTGGTAACGGTAAGTGTCTGGAACGACAAAGAGGTCATCAGGATAAGACCTGGCAAAGCTATCAGAGCCTACGGTATTGCCATTGACGTCGGAACCACAACCTGTGCCGGATACCTGTGCGACCTTACCACTAAAGAGGTCATCGGAACATCATCGATCATGAATCCCCAGTGTAAATACGGTGAAGATGTCATGGCACGCATAACATTCCACATGAACACCCCTGGTGGACTCAAACGGATGAGTGATGATATTATTGAAGGGATCAATTCCCTGATCGAAAAGGCCATTGCACCAACTCATCCCAAGCAGAAAAAAATCAAGAAAAAAAAGGGTGAAGAAGGACCGGACGAGTATGTTGAAGTGATTGAAGAAGGTGTTGAGTACCTGCGTATTACCAAACAAGATATCGAAGATGTCACCATCGGATTCAATACCGCTATGCACCATATTCTCCTCGGACTAGACCCGGAACCGGTTGGCCTTGCACCATTCCCGCCAGTTATCCATCACAGCCTGGACATCAAGGCCAGAGATCTGAACATAGACATCAACCCCTCCTCTTACATCTTTGCCATGCCAAATGAAGCAGGATTTGTAGGCGGTGATAATGTGGGTGTTCTCTTGGCCGAAGAACCGTACAAGAGCGATGAAATTCAGCTAATCATCGATATTGGAACCAACGGTGAGCTCATTCTGGGTAATCGTCATAAACTCTATTCTTCATCTTGCGCTACAGGACCTGCCATGGAAGGTGCACAGCTTGCCTATGGCATGCGTGCCGCCCCTGGAGCCATCGAGAGAATTGACATCGATCCCATAACTCAGGACGTTGACTACCGGGTTATTGGTCATGATAAATCACGCAAAGCATCTAAGCCTGAAGACATGAAGGTTAAAGGAATCTGTGGATCAGGCATTCTTGATGTCCTGGCTGAACTCTACCGTTCAGGTGTTATTACCAAAACCGGTGTTTTCAACAAGAAAGCCCTTAAAGAAAACCCCCGTTTCCGTAAAAATGCGGATACCAAGCAGCCTGAATTCGTATTGGCATGGAAAGAAGATTCATCCATCGGTCAGGATATCGTAATTACCCAGAAAGATGTCAGGCAGATTCAGCTTGCCAAGGGAGCTCTCTATGCCGGCTGCAAGCTCATGATGAAACGAATGGGGATTGATAAAGTGGATACGGTCAAGATTGCAGGTGCCTTTGGTACCCACGTTGACCGGGAAAAAGCCCTTGTAATGGGTCTGTTCCCTGACTGTGAAATTGAAAGTATCCATGGTGTTGGAAATGCTGCCGGAGACGGTTGTCGAGCTGCCCTTTTGGACAAGAAAAAACGTGATGAAGCCAACTGGTGTTCACGCAATGTTCAATATCTGGAGCTTACGGTTGAACCAACATTTGAGCATGATTTCATGGAAGCAATGCAATTACCACACATGACCGATAAATTTCCTCATCTTGAAGGTGTGGTGGCGGACCATGTGCTCAACCAAGGTCCCAAAGGTCCAGTAATACCGAAGTGAGACCCAGCATTTAACAAGAGACGTTCCAGATAAAATGTGGGGTATCGGCCGGTTGTCTCTTTCAAATCAAACTGATCGCTACCCCATTTTTCTCCTGAATTACAACGTTTGGAATAAAATAGTGTCAAAAAACGTTTTTAATAAATAATAGAAATACAGTGGCTTCAAACAAGCGCTGATAGCGTGGTGAATGATGGATAATATCTGCATAACGGTTGATACGGGGATTTGTGGATTTCCTTGTCAGGTGAAAGCATGGAAAAAGGAAAGACGGATCGCTGGTCTGGAGATTTCAGGCTCTGAATGCGAAATGATTCAAAAGCTCTCTGCCACACTTAGTGAACTCAGCATTCATGATTTTTTTCTACCATTAACAAAAAATCCGATTTTTATTCATACAGAACGGGCTGCCTGCCATCTAGCCTGCCCTGTCCCAATTGCAGTGGCTAAAGCTGCTGAAGTAGCGCTTGGCCTTGCGGTGGCAAAAGAGGTGACCTTCCGGTTTGAAAAAAATTGTGACTAGTGTACTCCCGTCCAAACGAACTAACTGAAAAAATAAAAAGATACTTGGATGCCGGCTCCATGACTGTGATAATAATGAGGTAGACATAAAAAAGGATCAATAAACCGTCATGATAATACGCCTGCAACGGTAAAAGGAAAATTTTTGTGAAATCCACCGAAAAGACAAATGAAATAGTCCATTTACATAGCACGAAAAACCAGGCTGCTGTTTCGTTTCGGTGCAATAATGGTATTTCTGACGAACTGCTGTGCAACCTGCACACTAATGGGAAAAAATATGGGCTGGAATCAATTCTCCCCTTCAGTGTTTCAAAGATCGTCGTTGGTAACTGGGTTAACCTGAAATGTCGCTACGGATGCACTCAGTTTAATTCCAACTGGTCCTGCCCGCCAGCAACCCCAGACATTACCGAAGCTCGCAATCTGCTGGAGGAGTATTCGACAGCTTTGATGCTGGTGGGTAGTCAGCAGGCCAGTCATTTTTACCGGGATACCAATAAAAATCGCACCGATCAGGTTCGTTACTGGAAGGGAACAGTCATGCTAGAGAGACAATTGTTTCTAGAAGGATATGATAAGGCGTTTGGCCTGGTCAGCGGCGCATGCAAGCTGTGTAAAAAATGTGCCTATCCTGAAAATTGCCGATTTCCCATGGAAAAAAGGCCAACAGTGGAATCGTTTTCAATTGATCTGGTGGGAACCCTGAAAAATATCGGTCTTGGTACTAAAGTTGCCACGGATATAAAAGAGACTTTCAAATATTACTCAATGATTCTGCTTGATTAAGCCTGACATTCAGGAATAGGGAGATTTTTGGTGTGACGGATATTATTCTGATAACCCATGCACTTACCCAATGGAACCTTGAAAACCGAATCCAAGGGCATACGGATGTTCCATTGAATCAAAAAGGTCGATATATGGCAGAGAGGCTTGCATGGAACCTCAGGAACGAAATAATTCATGCTGTGTACACCAGTGATCTGCGCCGGGCACTGGAAACAGCACAACCTCTGGCCAGACAAAAAAAATTGGTCATCCATCAGGATATGCGTCTCCGGGAGGGACGAAGTATTTTTCAGGAACGCTCGGATCACTATCCCACGCTCACTTTTCCCGTGGAAGTTGAAACTGAGTCAATCGTTCTGGAGCGTATGATGGAGATAATGCAGATAATCGGAGAAGCCCATACTGGCCAAACTGTATTGGTGGTCTCCCATGGTGCCGCCGTTGACATTTTCATATCTCATTTACTTTCTTTATATCCAGAATATCCAATGACCTATGATAATATCCGTATGGCCATCAATCGCCTGTTCTTTGAAAACGGCAAATGGTACTGTTTGAGTCTGAATCAGGCAGTACATTGAATTTTTAGACCCGTATACGTAATCGTTCAGAATACCTTTTGAATGCCACATACCATCATATAAATTTATTGCCAGAATATACATCGCAGACATATCCATAACAGATTATAGTTATAAGAACAATTTTAAACAAGTTAGTATGATCCATCCCACTGCTGATTTCCAAAAATGTACGTTTCAATCTTATATTCTGATAAAATCATCTATTTGCTGATTAAAAATAGTCCTTTGGATGATTGCATTTGTATTAGTATAACAGGTATATTCATTAATATAATGAAGCATGTTCAGTTCGTAACTAACAATTAGACAGCATAACAACGAGGAGACAAGAAAACATGTCAAAACAATTGTTAATTGATGCTTATAGAGGTAAGCGAACAGACTCAGCTCCCTGGGTTCCTTATTCAGGAATTCATTGTGCCTTTCTTATAAATGAGAAAGCTGATGATTTTTTAAAAACTCCTGAATTATTGGCAAAAGGTGTTGTGCACACCGCCAAGCAATACAAGGCAGACGGAATTCCGTTACTATTTGATCTTTCAGTGGAAGCCAGTTCTGTTGGTTGCGAATTGAAATGGTGGGAAGACAACGTTCCTTCCGTCTCAACACATCCCTGTTCTGACAAAACCCCTGAGCAGGCAGGGCTCACAATCCCCACAAAGGATTCGGGGCGATGGCCAACAGTGTACGAAGCTGCGAAACTTGCCAAACCCCAGCTTGACGAACTGGATTGCGCCATGATGGGTCTTATCTGCGGACCATTGACCTTGGCCTCACATCTTGCCGGTGTTCGTATTTTCACCGATGTTTACAAAAATCCAGAATTTGCCCAGGAAGTGCTCACGTATGCAGGTCTGGTATGTGAGGCGGCAGCAACATTTTATGTAGAAATGGGTTGTGAGATTATAGCTATTGTTGACCCAGTTGCATCCCAGATCAGAGATACCACCTTCCATGATTTTGTGACTCCCCATTGTCAACCTGCCATTAAAGTCATCCATGATGCTGACGTTACCTCCTCTTTCTTTATCTGCGGCGACTGCACCAAAGTAATGGATGAAGTCTGTAAACTCGGAACGCATGGGTTTGCCATTGACGAACAGTTGAATATGAACTTCATAAGGGATAAGGCCAGAGAGTACGGCTTAGGTTTTGGCGGAAACCTGAAACTTACCCTTTCATTAAGCCTCGGCCTGATATCTCCGAGGGAAGATGCTATTGTCAGCCTTGCTGCCGGTGGGTCCCACGGGTATACGTTTGCCCCCGGCTGAGATCTCCCCTACGATGTTCCGGTGGAACATATGATGCAAGCCATTGATGCAAAAACCTGGTTTGAAGAGACTTTCCCAAGATACCCTAAAGGATTATAATTTCATAGGAGGCTGACACGTGGCTGATGATAAAATACAAGTAGATGTACTGACGCTTGACAGTGTTCAATGTGCAGCATGTGGCTACATGATGGAATCCATGGCAGCAATGCCCGAGGAAGTCCAGGAATTGATTGTATACAAGGAATGGTCTGTAAAAAATAAGACCGGTGTTGGCAAGTTCATGGAGCTGAAAGGAAAAGTGCTTCCGTCAATCGCCATTGAGGGGGATATTGTATTCCCAAGTATTATCCCCCAGTATGAAGAACTGATTGATGAAATGATAAAAAGAGCCAAAACTCCCGAGATTATAGCCAAATTAAAAACAGCTCGCGATAAGGGATTTCAGTTTGATAAAGTAACTGAAAACCTTGCTAACGCAGGTGCCGGACAGAACACCCGAATTGACAGTTAACCACCTGTAAAGGTTTTAACATACGCAGAGGATTGTGACCTTACCGGTCCATTCCTCTGTCTGCCTTGAGGCTCAACCGAGGATAACTGTCTTGGATGCCCTTAAAATCACTTGCTAAATAGGTAATGAAAAGTTTTCAAATTATGGTTGTTTGATCAGAACTCTTACAGAGCTGTTCGCCAACAGTATTTGGAAATGGTGATGCCGGAGGATTATGGATGTATGCAAAAAAAAATAAACATTGAGGTTATGTATAAAGCAGATTCCTGTCTTCCTTGTTTTTATATGGATGAAGCAGTCAGAGAAATAGTACCTCTCTATTCCGACAATGTGAATTACCAGCGCATTGATATAAAAACCCCAGCAGGAAAAAAAAGGTTCCTGGTATTATCAGTTTCTCTTTTTGGTGAAGAGGGAGTTTACAAGCACAAACGAATTGCGCCGATACCATCGCTGTTTATAAATGACGAACTTTTTTTTGATACCATACCGCCTCGGTATGAGCTTGAAGCTGCTATTAAGGAAGTGCTCGGAGCCAATCTCCATCTTGAAGTCCTGCATGAAGGCACCCATTGAATTCCCTGTGTTTATATGGCCCGGGTGGTTGAATCTGTATTGGTTGATTTTGATAAAAACGTGTCGGTTGAGATAATTATCACCAAAACCATGGAAGGTGCCAGGCGATACCAGGAACTTGTCCGATCCCTGGGAAAACTGCTGCCAATACCTTCCATTATTATCAACGGCAAACTTGCTTTTGAAACCACCCCGGGGGTGGAAGTGCTCAAAGCGCATTTGATTGCAAGACTTAATCATCAAGAACCGGGCGTTGAAGGAGGATAGACGATCCATGGAGAAAGTCATTGTAGATGTTCTGCTAACTGATTTCAGGCAATGAACTGCCTGCGTCTATATGGCAGAATCGGTAAAGGTTTTACCGGAAAAGGTACAGAAACTTATGGAGGTTCATGAGTGGGATTTAAGAACCCTGGAAGGCGTGGAGCGATTTCGAGAAATTCAGGCAAAATCCCTGCCCAGCATTGCCATGGAAGGATCCGTTGTCTATGCTTCGATCATTCCAGGTCAGGAGGAACTTGCCGGTGAAATCCAACGACATTACCAGGAAAAAAATAAATAATTTTATTGACAAAGGAAGGACTGATGAAAATCAAAATTCTTGGGACGGGGTGTGAAAACTGCGATGCGCTGTACAATAATGTTATAGGAGCATTGAATACAACCGGCCTTGCAAACACGGCCCAACTCGAAAAAACAGGAGACATCGATTATTTTATGAAAATGGGGCTGTTTACGACCCCTGGCCTTGTCATTGATGGGGAGTTGATTTCTGCGGGCCAGGTGTTGAGCGAAGAACGAGTGATTGAGGTCATTAGGTCCAAAGAAAAGAAATAACCATGAACGATTGAGGATGAACTTCATTTGCGGTAAACATTCGGCCAACACCTCTTCTTTATCTGTTTTGCCCTGTCCACATTATTAATGTGCACAACACAGTTCCAAGAAAACGAATATGGAACACGGACCAAACATTTACATTACCCATCCGAATATTTACCATTTACGAGGAGCGCAATCCATATGAGCACTGCAACAAACGTTATTCTCATCACAGGGTTTCTCGGAAGCGGTAAAACAACGTTTCTTAACCGGATCATAAAAACCTTTCCTGATGATCAGAAACTCATGATCCTTATGAATGAATTCGGTGAAATAGGCCTGGACGGTACACTGATCGAAGGAGAAGACATTGATATTCTGGAAATCAGCAAAGGCTCAATCTTCTGTGTATGTGTCAAAACTGATTTTATACGGTCACTGAACGAAATTGCACAAACCATAAAACCCGATGTTTTAATTGTGGAATCTACTGGGGTTGCGAATCCATCGGATTTAAAAAAAGACCTGAATCTGTCGATTTTCAATGATCGTTTTCACATGAAAGAACAGATCTGCATCATTGATGCTGAAAGCTTTGAAGATACTTATGAAGCTTTTATTTCCGTTGAAAAACAGATTGAATCTTCAACCCTGTTCGTGATCAATAAAGTCGATCTTGTTCCGGATGACACAATCTTCAGAATAAAGGCGATTATCGCAAAGCACCACCCATCACCTGAATTTTATGAGGCCATCTATGCCAATATTCCCATGGAAAAATTATTTACCAGGCAGGCGGAAACCTTGGAGTGCACGGATGGGCCTGTGTTATCCTCAGACGAACTTGAGACTGCCATTGAAAAACTTTTAGAGAGTCCAGATACCAATACAACTCCTCCCGACAGACTGATGTCTGCCATCTATTCCTGGACAGGAACCGATATCCAGTCGTTTAAAGCCCTAGCCAAACTGTTTCCCAAAAAACTGGTAAGGTCCAAGGGTTTTTTGAGCCAGGGAACAACCATTTACCTGTTTAACTTAGTCATGTCAAGGCACACCATTGAGGTTTACACGTCTTCAAAAGACTGTACTCCGTTGATCAATCGTGTCGTGTTTATTGGGCCACCGGAGGTAATCAAAGAGCTTGAGGTGTTCAGCTTAGATCATCCTGAATTGTCAAAACAATCGATTTTTGATCCCATGCTCAACAATTAAAAGCATGGAAGACTCCCCCAGAACCGTGATGCAATGCCATTGACATTATTTTCGCGATAGGATACGTATTTAAATGTTCACCGACCACATTAAAAAAAGTCTATTAAGTCTGGGATGTCGTATCAATTCACATGATGCTGCACACAAAAATATTAGGAGGAAAAATCATGCATAGAAAAATCATTGGCGTTTCCTGCAGCCCCAGGTCAGGCCAGTCAACACATTTTGCAATTAAGACATGTCTTGAAACCATTGAAACTGAATTTGACAACATTTCCACCCACCTCATTGATCTTGGAAAATTAACAATTCATGGATGTGTTGCCTGCGGCAAATGTGTAAAAGAGCCTGTCTGTTCACAAAAAGACGACTTTGATCAGATTCTACCCCTTTTATCAGATCCTGACGTTGCAGGGTTGATCATTGCCACACCGGTTTATTTCGGTTCCATGACATCTCAGGGCAAGGCATTCTTGGATCGCCTGGTTTTGCTTCGTCGTAATGGGGGGCTTCTGAAAAACAAGATTGGGGGTGTCATCACTGTGGGTGGTTTCAGGAACGGTGGACAGGAGACAACTATCCACACGGTTCATGCTGCCATGCTCATCCAGGACATGATCCTTGTCGGCGATGGAAACACCACCTTTCATTTTGGAGGAACACTATGGAGCGGGCATCCAGATGGCTATGAAAAAGATACTTTTGGCATGGATACGGTGAAAAATCTTGGCCGACGTGTCGCCACCGTCACTGGCATGATCAACCGTTGTTAATATTAAAACGGGCTCCCACGAGCTTTCTGAATTGATTTAAAATATCATCGGGCACATTGTTTTTCGTTCTTTGGCAGACCAATTCTTTCGTAGTCCTGCAACTGTGCCCAGATGCTCTACTGCATGGTAAAAATCAAGAAACTCGTAAACATTCTCCGGATTCGAACACAAATCATTAATCAGTCCGGGCACTCTATTCCATATCCAACGAGCACCGTCTGCAACAAATAAGGTTTTATCCGCTTTTTGAATATGCAGGGATTCCAAATAGCCCTTCAATAAATGAAATATTCCATCGGGACCTTTGAAGCACCCATCAATAATGGGCTTGAAGCTCTTTTCCTGTTTTCCATGTGCATCAACAACATCTATGATTAAAAGCTTCGGCTCTCGCCAAGCACCATGATACCGGATCCTTCCTTAAAAGAACCCAGCAACGCGGCCCAAGAACTCACCATAGAAGCTAAACCTGGTGTGCATCGATCATGAATTCCAAGAGGCATCAAACCGGCATATACGCCTTTATACTTTTTCCCATTGCGACGATCACGGACCCGTCGATAGTAACGGGCTCGAACCAGTATAATGTCACCACCACTACTCTGAATCCGGACAGTTTCAAACCCTTCATTTTTTATTCTTACTTCATCAAAAGACAGAATCTTTTAACCGGAAAAATGGGAATGTGCCCGTTCAATAAAATTTTGAGGGCTTAATTAAAAATTCAAATTTAATCTGGAAAAATATGCTATTCTGACAAAGAAGGAATATGAATCATTTAAGCAATATGATTCGTAAGTTTGATGCCCACTGTCTCTTGCAATGACCAGTGGCATGAATAGATAAGTAAATATTTTTTGAGGATAGAAAGGATAGATAAGAATCTAAGATAACTTCATGAATTAAAGGAGAGTTGAATTGATTAAAGGATACATTCAAATTTATACCGGCAATGGCAAAGGAAAAACAACATGTGCACTGGGCCTTGCAATCAGGGCCATGGGAGCTGGAAATAAAGTTTTTATTGGGCAATTTTTAAAATCTGGAAAATATTCTGAAATCAATTCCTTGAGAAAATTTCCAGACCAGTTGATTCTGGAACATTATGGCCTTGGAAGATTTGTAGAAGGCAAACCGACTGAAGAAGACATCACAGCTGGTATTCAAGGGTACCATAGAATATCTGAAATCATAAAAAAAGGGAAACATGACCTTATCATTATAGATGAGGGAAATGTAGCCGTGAAGTATGGCATTATAAGCGAACAGCAATTATTGGATCTTTTCGATATGAAACCGGATCATGTTGAAATTGTGGTTACAGGAAGAGGTGCTACAGAGGCCGTCATTGAACGTGCGGATTTAGTCATAGAGATGAAGGAAATAAAGCATTATTTTAAGCAGGGAGTCGAAGCGAGGGTTGGAATTGAGAAATGATGAGTAAATGCGGGATCTGAAAATTCATGGAAACTAGTTTGAGTGACGCATGCTTGCCAAAAGGGCACGGTTGATCTGATGGCATCTTCCAAATTATTTTGACCATCTTAACTTTTTCTGATTTTTTATTTAAATTCAGCTTGATGATCTATTAATTAAATTTAGAATTGTATTGTTATAGCCTTCATGTAGTTTATTTGCTAATTCTGAGGCTTCCATGCAAAAAAATATGAGGATCCAATGAACAGAGAACCCACAGCCCCCCCCGTGGAAACGTGGGAATTTTTTTCCGCCTGTATCCATTATCTGGGAAAGGCAACCTTGACATCCCTGTTCCAAAGGGGAGCGCGACAGATAGAAAGGTGGTCTGCAGATCCAAAAACATCGGGCAGTCAGAGAAATCCCATTGACAGGTATGAGCAGCTTTTGAAGGAACTCATGGAGAAAAACCAGTTGGATATGGCCCGTTCTGTAGTGGGAAGGCAAGCCCACCTTGTGGGCTGTGAACTGGTGGAAAAAGAAATGCCACGCCCGGACAAGGAAAGTCTTGAGCTTGAGATTATTGATGATTTGCCGATCAAAAATGATTATGACAGGATTCTCCTTGATCCGAATGCCACCCAGGGCCAGTGCCGGATGGCCATGGAGGCGTTTATTCGGGAGCTAAAGGAAAATTATGTCAAAAAATGCCAGGACAATAACTGGACACCCTGATCCATCCATGAGGAAAAGATGCAAATGGTGTGGAACAGATCCTTTATATATGGCTTACCATGATGAAGAATGGGGTGTTCCAGTTCATGATGATGGGCTGTTGTTTGAATTTCTTATTCTGGAAGGTGCCCAGGCCGGTCTGAGCTGGCTGACAATCCTTAGGAAACGAGAAAATTACAGAAAGGCTTTTAACGCCTTTGATTGCCATAAAATTGCCAGATACTCCCAGGACGACATCAACCGTCTTTTAACAGATTCAGGCATTGTGCGCAATCAGCTCAAGATTAAATCGGCTATTGGAAATGCACAGGGTGTCATTGATATCCAGGAGAAATTCGGGTCATTGGATGCATATATCTGGCGTTATGTTGAGGGTATTCCCATACAAAATCAATGGAAAAGCATGGCTGAAGTTCCGGCAAAAACCAAAATATCTGAAATGATGAGCAAGGATTTTAAAAAACGTGGATTCAACTTTGTCGGCCCAACGATCTGCTATGCATTCATGCAGGCTGTTGGTATGGTAAACGATCATACAACCGATTGCTTTCGGCATGGAAAAGTCAAGGCACTTGCCCGGAGTACTGGATCAAGTTAAAATCATACCAAAAACGATTTTTCACCCAAATTTTAAATAACACTACTTTGAATAATTTTGATTTCAGGAGCAAAAAACAGCAAAAATGAATTTTATTAAGGGAATTATTTATAATTTCAAAGGACTCTGGATGGGAATAAAAACCCCCAGACTTTTGATGCTGGGGATGTTGCGGTTTATCATTGTTATTTTCATTACCATGGCCCTGGCAGGGTCCATTCTGGTGTGGCATCGGGAGATACTTAACATGATATGGACCATGCCCGAATCCGGCTGGCTGATTTATGTATGGACGGTCCTTTCCTGGATTCTTTCCGTTTTCCTGGCCATGGTGTCAAGTCTTGTCTCCTATGTCATTGCCCAGCTTCTTTTCTGCGTGTTTATAATGGATCTCATGTCCCGCATCACGGAAAAAATGATCCGGGGCGATCAACAAGGGACTGGTGAAAAATTATCCCTTATGGCCACCTTATTCCATTTGATCAGTCAGGAAATTCCCCGGGCCATGATTCCCATGCTTTTGATGCTTATTTTAACCATCGTGGGTTTTTTCACCCCACTTGGGCCAGTGGTGGCAGTGTTATCTACCCTTGCAGCTGGTATTTTTCTGGCCTGGGATAACACTGATCTTGTACCGGCCCGGCGTATGGAAACCTTTGGGAAGAGATTTCGGTATTTGAAAAAAAATTTTCTGTTTCATCTGGGATTTGGGATCTGTTTTCTCATTCCCTGGCTTAACATATTGTTTTTGTCCTTTGCTCCGGTGGGGGCCACGCTTTTTTTCATTGAAACCCAGGATAATCAGTAAAGTCAAACAGAGCTTGGTCACAAGATGGGTCACCCTGGGGAGGGGTCAAGCTTGCGTTATTGACGTTTTCGTTTGAATTTAACTTTATTCTTAGATACTTGTCAAAAATATAGATCCTGATAAAAAGCTCAGGATCTAATACCACATAGCCTGACCCCGTTGGCCCGCCAATTAAGAAGAATGGCCCATTTTATGACCAAGCGTCAATAACGCAATCCTGCCCCACTCTCCACTTGTTATTGGCCCAAAGCCCGGGAAACAATCTCATACACATCCCGGGACAGACCGGGAACCTCGTGGATTCGCTGCAACTCCTGCTGCATCAACCCCCGCCGCCCTTCATCATAACGCCGATAACGGTTAAAGGCAGACACCATACGGGCCGTGACCTGGGGATTTATTTTATCCAGATGAATCACCTGATCTGCAAAGAACCGATATCCTTCCCCATCTTTCTGGTGAAACACAAAGGGATTACACATACCGAAAACCCCGATGAGGGACCGGATACGATTGGGATTTTTCCAGTTAAAATCAGGATGGCTGCACAGGGATTTAATCCGTTCAAGGCTGCCGGGCCGGGTGGCAGCTGCCTGAACACTGAACCATTTATCCATGACAAGAAGATCCGTGTGCCATTTTTGATAGAATTGATCCAGTGCCGCCTCTGCCTGTCCATGGTCCATGTCACATAAAAGTGCCAGGGTCGCAATTTCCATAGTCATGTTACCGGCAGACATGAAATGATCATAAATCATATCCTTATAAGCTGGGGTATCAATTCCTGCCAGGTAAAACAAAGCTGCATTTTCAAGGCTTCTGTCCGCCATGGCCGTATTAGAAATATTCTTTGGATCTGTTTTGGAACACTTTTTAATAATGTTCAGCAACTGGCTTTCAAGGGCTGTGGCAATGCCTTTCCTCAAAAACTCCCTGGCCGTATGAATGGCATCCACATCAATGATATCATATTTTTCACCAATCTCGTTTTCATCGGGCAGGGTGATGGTTTTTGCCGTTAATGCCCTGTCCCGGGCGGTGTCCTGCAGGGCTTTTTTAAAAGCTTCCATCAAATGAGAAGACAACACAAGTTCACTATGATTTTGCACGGCGGAGACAAGGCTGTCAATTTCCCGGAAATAAAGCTGCTGGGCCGCATCCCAACGATTAAAGGCATCTGTGTCATGGGCCATGAGAAAGGCAAGTTCTTCATGGGTCAGATCGCTGTCTGTAATCACAGGTGCGGAAAATCCCCGGAACAAAGAGGGGATGGTACCCTCCGGTACATCATCAAATACCCAGGTATTTTCATCTGATTTAAGCTCCAGCAGGCTGTGATCCGGCGGGGTGATCTCTTTACCGTTTTTGTCCAGAAGCCCAAACCGTACAGGAATATGAAGGGCCTCTTTATTTGCCTGATTATGATCCGGTGGGGTTTTTTGGGAAAGAGTTACCGAAAGCTGCCGGGTATCTTTATCATATGTGCGGGAGATGGTCACCCGGGGGGTACCAGACTGGGAATACCATAATCGGAACCGGGACAGGTCCACACCTGAAGCATCTTCCATGGTCTGGACAAAATCCTCTGTGGTGACGGCCTGGCCGTCAAACCGTTCAATATAAAGATTCAGAGCTTTTCTGAAGGTATCTTTACCGAGGATTTCAAAAATCATGCGGACAACTTCTGCACCTTTCTGGTAAACGGTCATGGTATAGAAGTTATTCATTTCAATGTAGGCCTCCGGTCTCACCGGATGACTCATGGGTCCTGCATCTTCAGGAAACTGAAGGGTTCTTAAATTTTTCACATCAGAGATGCGTTTCACGGCCCGGGAATTTAAATCCGAGGTAAATTCCTGGTCCCGGAACACGGTAAGCCCTTCCTTGAGGCTTAATTGAAACCAGTTTTTAAGGGTAACCCGGTTACCGGTCCAGTTATGAAAATATTCATGACCAATGACTCCCTGAATATTCATGAAGTCCTGATCAGTGGCGGTTTCCGGTCGGGCCAGAACATACTTTGAATTAAAAACGTTCAAGCCCTTGTTTTCCATGGCCCCCATGTTAAAATCATTCACGGCCACAATCTGGTACAGGTCGAGATCATATTCCAGGCCAAAACGTTCTTCATCCCACTCCATGGACTGCTTTAACGACCTCATGGCGTGGTCGCATTTGTCCTTGTTTTCCGCTTCCACATAAATATGAAGGGTAATATCCCGCCCCGAACAGGTGGTGAACTGATCTTTTATACACACCAGATCCCCTGCCACCAGGGCAAAAAGATAACTTGGTTTTTTAAAGGGATCTTCCCATTTTACATAGTGCCGATTGTCTTTAAGGTTTCCTTTGTCCACCAAGTTGCCGTTGGAGAGCAGCACCGGATATTTATCTTTGTCCGCGGTGATAACACAGGAAAATCGGCTCATGACATCGGGGCGGTCAGGGTAGGCCATGATCTTTCTGAAACCCTCTGCTTCACATTGGGTGCAGAAGGTACCGCTTGTTTTATAAAGTCCTTCCAGAGATGTGTTTTTGTGAGGTTTTAAACGGTTCTTAATTTCCAGGGTAAATTTTTCCGGAACCCTGTTAAGTTTAAAATATGTCTTTGTCACCTCATATTCACCGGGTAATAATACCATGTCACCGGCAATCACATGGACAATATCCGGTTCTTTGCAGTCCAGTATCAGGGGGGTGTGTTCCCCTGCCTGTTCGTTGTTTCGTCGAATCTTCATGAAAGAGGAAACAATTACCTCCTCTTCGTAAAGATCAAACTGGAGATCAATGCTGTCAATCCAGTATGCCGGGGGCCTGTAGTCTTTTAGATATTTCGTTTCATGTTTTTTCATAATAAACACTAATTATTACTGAAAAGGGCTTTTGTCAAAGATAAAGACATCAAAGCCATTGAGTTTTTTCTTGATTTATGTCAGATATGAGTCTTTTAAGATTGTTATCAATTAAACAGGAGAAAAATAAAATGAGCGACAATTCAGATGTTACGCTGTTCAGCGGGGGACACCGGGGAGCCGAGGCAGAATTTGGAAAACTTGCAGAGCAATTCGGTATCAATGAGGTGAACTTTTCCTTTGAAGGTCACAATATTGAGCGTACCCGGGGTGTAAAAATGCTTTCCGAGGAGGACCTGAAAAAAGGTGACATCAGCATGGACATCGTATCCGCCCGCATGGGAAGAAAATTTTCCCGGGTGGATAAAATAAGAAAGGTGTTTCAGTCTATTTTTCATATGGTAAACAGAGGATACCAGGTGTTTGTGGTGGGTTGGATTCTCCCGGATAACACGGTTAAGGGTGGCACCGGATGGGGAGTGGAGCTGGCACGACTTTTCAATCGGCCGGTGTTTGTTTATGAGCAGGATCGCCAGGCATGGTTTTCCTGGATTGACAATACATGGCAGGAGGTAAATCCCACCATCAGCCATAAAACCTTTGCAGGCACCGGTACCAGAAACCTCACAGAGGATGCCAAAAAAGCCCTGGCGGAACTTTACAAAAAATCCTTTAAAGAATAGGCATTTAAACAGGTGACATCCATGAAAAATATGCTGATAACCGGCGGAAGCGGATTTATTGGGTCCAATTTCATACGCTATCTGTTAACGCAGTCCAGATTCACCGGTAGGGTCATTAATGTGGACAAGCTGACCTATGCCGGCAATCCAGAAAGCCTTAACGATATTCAGGCGGATTTTCCGGATCGATACCTGTTTGAAAAAGCCGATATCTGTGATGCCGGAGAAATGGACCGCATCTTTTCCAGCCATGGCATTGATGCGGTGTGCCATTTTGCGGCGGAATCCCATGTGGATCGATCCATATCATCCCCCGAAGTATTCATAGATACCAATGTCAAGGGTACGTTCACCCTGCTTGAATGTGCCAGAAAAAATATGCCCAGCATCTCGTTGTTTCACCATGTCAGTACCGATGAGGTATACGGCACCCTGGGGAAGACAGGTTATTTTACAGAAACCACAGCTTATAAGCCCAACAGCCCCTATTCGGCATCCAAAGCGGCTTCGGACCATCTGGTGCGGGCCTACCATGAAACCTATGGTCTGCCCGTGACCATTTCCAACTGTTCCAACAATTATGGGCCTTTTCAATTCCCTGAAAAATTAATTCCCCTGATGATTTTAAATGCCATGGAAGGAAAACCCCTTCCCGTTTATGGGGATGGCACCAATATCCGGGACTGGCTGTATGTGGAAGACCACTGCAGTGCCATCTGGTGCATCATGGAAAATGGGAAAAGAGGCCAGACCTACAATATCGGTGGTGAGTGTGAAATGGAAAATCGGGATATTGTGGAACGGATCTGTGCTCTCATTGATGATACTGGCCACAGGGCACCCGGTGTAACTGTCAGCCGGGATTTGATTGCCTTTGTCAAGGACCGACCCGGTCATGATTTCAGGTATGCCATAGACTGCACTAAAATCAAAACAGAGTTGGGATGGTCCCCAAAAGAATCCTTTGACACGGGCATTGAAAAAAGTGTTGCCTGGTATCTTGATAATCTTGACTGGGTGGAACGGATCAAGTCCGGTGCCTATCTTGACTGGATTAAAACCCATTATAATTCATGAAATAACCCGGGATTGATCATAAAATCGTCACACTAACCCAACGACACCATGAATAAGACAGGCTGGTGATCAAATCCCATAAAACGGAGACATTGCATGAAGGGAATCATTCTGGCAGGGGGATCGGGCACACGCCTTTATCCCATTACCAAGGCCGTAAGTAAACAACTGGTGCCGGTGTACGACAAACCCATGATTTATTATCCCCTTTCCGTGCTCATGCTGGCAGGCATCCGGGAAATTATGCTCATCTCAACTCCGGTGGATCTGCCCCGGTTTAAAGAGTTGCTTGGTGATGGTTCCAGCATCGGGCTTGAGATTTCTTACAAAGAGCAGCCCCGGCCCGAGGGTATTGCCCAGGCCTTTGTCCTTGCAAAGGAGTTTATTGCAGACCAGAGTGTTACCCTTATTCTGGGAGACAATATCTTTTATGGCTCCAGACTCCAGGATGTTTTAAGAGAAGCTGTTACCATGAAACGGGGTGGACTCATCTTTGGATACCCGGTAAGGGACCCCGAACGATATGGTGTGGTGGATTTTGATTCATCGGGCCAGGTTATGGGCATTGAAGAAAAACCCATCCATCCCAAATCAACCTATGCGGTGCCCGGTCTTTATATTTATGATAATCAGGTTGTGGATATTGCCGAAAACCTGGAACCTTCCCCCCGGGGGGAACTTGAAATTACAGATGTCAATAATGTATACCTTAAGAAAAAACAACTTCGGGTGGAGCTGCTTGGAAGGGGATTTGCCTGGCTTGATACCGGTACCCATGAGGCTCTCCAGCAGGCAGCTGCCTATGTCCAGGCTGTGCAGAATCGGCAGGGTATGAAAATAGCATGCATTGAGGAAATTGCCTATCGGTTGGGCTATATTAATGACAGTACATTAAAATTTCTGGCTTCTGATATGCTTAAAAATGATTATGGACAATATTTGATGGGCCTTTTAAAGGATAAGAGACCCATAGGAGAAGGAATTTAATGGCGGTACGTTTCACCGAAACTCCCTTAAAAGGGGTCTATATTATTGAGCCGGATGTGTTTGGAGATGCCCGGGGATTTTTTTTGGAAACCTGGCAGGAAATGCGGTACCAGGCGGCTGGCATCACAGCACAATTTGTCCAGGACAACCATTCCCGGTCGGAAAAAGGGGTGATCCGGGGTCTGCACTATCAGCTGAAAAATGCCCAGGATAAACTGGTCTATGCCGTGCGGGGGACCATATTTGATGTGGCGGTGGATTTGCGCCAGGGGTCAGCAACCTTCGGGCAGTGGACCGGTTGCATCCTTTCCGATGAAAACAGAAAGCAGCTGTTTGTCCCCAAAGGCTTTGCCCATGGATTTTCCGTTTTAAGTGCTGTGGTGGATGTCACCTATAAATGTTCGGATTATTATACACCCGGAGACGAGTATGGCATTTTGTACAATGATCCGGATCTGGGCATTGACTGGCATGTGGATATGGACACGGCCCTGGTGTCGGATAAGGATCTTATCAATCCCTGTTTAAAGGATGTGTCAGTGGATCATTTATTCATTTAAAGCAGTCCTTTACCCACCGTGTTACCTCCCGCTCAAACTCTTCCTGATGGGAGCCCTCCGACATCTGGTGATCCCCATTTTTCTGAATAATCAGCTTTTTGGGGTCACCGGCTTTTTCATATATATTTCTGCCGTTTTCAACGGGGACAATACTGTCATGATCTCCATGAAAAACCAGTACATGATGAAGCAGGGGCAGGGTATCTGTTAAATCAAACAGCAGGTTTTCCCTGAAAAAACACAGGGGCAGGGCAGGGCGATCCGCCGTGGCTTCTGTGGGGATGTTCTTTATGGTTGTGCTGTCCACCGGAGCTGCACAAAGTATTGCACCTCTGGGATGAACTCCTAAGGATAACAGTTGCTTCCATACGGCAATGCAGGTGGCACCGCCCAGGCTGCTGCCAAACAGCATGATTTCCCGTCGGGTTTTCCGCAACGCCCAGAGATAGTCCACCCCATGAACAAGATCCATCACCCGGGTCTTAAGGGAGGTATCTGTCACAAAATTGCCTTCACTTTTGCCGCATCCCCGGTGATCAAATCGTAAAAAGGCTACACCCATTTCCGGAAGGATTCGGGCCAGAAGTGCCTGCTTGGCCGAGTCCATGGACCCTTCCAGGCCATGGGAGCCTATCACCACTGGCGGTTGTTCAACATCAGGGAGATGCAGTTCTCCCACAATTTTTTTGTTTTGACTCATGAATTTAATGGGTAGTGTTTTCATGCTTGTTTTTATGGCATACATGCTTTATAATTTCAAGCTTTTATTGGGCTTGATTCATACACTCACCGCCCCCTGTCAGCATCAGGTGACAGGGGGGTGCAAGCGATGATCAGGCTCTTTTTTTAACCGGGAAAGAAAAGGATGTGCCAGGAATATATCAGGGTTTTTCATCTTTATTTTCCCACTGACGCGTGGGGCTTAAAAAAACAGGAACATGGGCATAAAAAAGAGAAAAACAGCAGAGCTTGATATCATTGATCTGGCCTTTGGAGGAAAGGGAATTGCCAAACCCGATGGCTTTCCCGTTTTTGTGGACAGAACCCTTCCCGGGGACAAAGCCCTGGTGCGGATTACCAAAAAAAAGAAAAAATATGGTGAAGGCAAGCTAATCGCAATCATTGAGCCTTCTCCCATGCGCCAGGATGCACCCTGCCGATATGCCGGATACTGCGGCGGGTGTCGCTGGCAGGCGCTGCCTTACGAAAAGCAACTGGAATACAAAAAAAATCATGTTGTTGAATCCCTGGAACACATTGCCATGTTAAAGGATGTACCGGTTAAGGATGTGGTGCCATCGGACCGGATTTTTCAATTTCGAAACAAAATGGAATTTTCCTGCACCGATCGACGCTGGCTCACCCCCGAAGACCTGGAAAATCCGGAAATCATAAAAGGTTTTGGTCTGGGACTCCATGTGCCGGGCACCTTTGACCATGTGGTGGACATCCATGAATGCCTGATTCAACCCGACCTGGGAAATCAGATCCTGTCGGATATCAGGGACTATATCAAAACCTCTGGACTTCCCGCCTATGGCCTGAAAACCCATGAAGGTTTCTGGCGATTTGTGATGCTCAGAAGTTCCTCTGCCCGTGGCCACTGGATGGTGAATCTGGTGACAAAGGAAGAAAATGACGCTGTGCTCCTGCCCTTGGCAGAACAGCTCATGGCAAGTTACCCCGCCATTACCTCTGTGGTGAACAATGTCACGGCCAAAAAAGCCGGTATTTCCACAGGAGATTATGAAAAGGTGCTGGCAGGGGATCGCTGCATCCGGGAAAATCTGGGGGAATTCACCTTTGAGGTGTCGGCCAACTCCTTCTTTCAGACCAATACCAGGGGTGCTGAAAAACTGTACTCTCTTGTATCCCATTATGCAGCCCTCTCCGGCACCGAGCATGTCCTTGATCTTTATTCCGGCACCGGCACCATTCCCATCTGGTTGTCAAAAGATGCAGCCCGGGTCACCGGTATTGAGATTGTGGAAAGCGCTGTGGCCGATGCCGGTAGAAACGCCACCTTGAATGGCATCACCAACTGCACCTTCCATGTGGGTGATATCAAGACCGTTTTGCCGGAAATTGATAAAAAATGTGATATTATGATCATCGATCCCCCCCGGGTGGGCATGCATAAGGATGTGGTGGACCAGGTGATCAATATATCACCTGAAAAAATTGTCTATGTTTCCTGTAATCCAGCCACCCTGGCCAGGGATCTTTTTCTGTTAAAAGAACACTACACCGTTGTGGAGGTCCAGCCCGTGGATATGTTTCCCCATACCTTTCACATTGAATCGGTGGCATTGCTTGAATTAAAATCCAAAGGGGCCTCATGATTCCCTGGAAACAGCTGGATATCACCACCACCCCGGATGGGAAAAATAAAGTTATTTTGCTCCAGCGGGATCAGGAATATTCCATTCGGGTAGATGGTCAGGAGTTGATGAACAGTCGCAGAAGCGCATCGGAAAAGGCCCTGGGAACATTGGCCTGCCACCCTGTTGCCCACCGACCAGGGGCAAAGGTGATTATCGGAGGCCTTGGCATGGGATTTACCCTTGCATCGGCCCTTGCCCATTTACACCACAATGCAAGCGTTGTTCAGGTGGAACTTTTGCCAGCCATGGTTCACTGGCATGAAACGTTTATGGGCCATTTGTGCAATCATGCTTTAAAGGATGGGCGGGTTCAGGTGGAAGTACAGGATATCGTCCATTATCTTTACAACGAAAAACAAACCGTTGATGCCATTATCCTGGATGTGGACAATGGTCCCGAGGGATTGACCCAGGAAGGCAACAACCAACTCTACAATGAGGCAGGGCTTAAAATGTTAAATCGTCGCCTTATCCCCGGCGGAGTGCTGGCGGTGTGGTCTGCAAGTGAGTGTGACCCCTTCACCCGGAGGCTTCAATCCGCAGGTTTTTCAGTTAAGGCCCATACTGTTTTTGCCCGCCCCAACAAAAAGGGGGGGCGGCACACCATCTGGATTGCCACATCCCGGTGATTGATTCCATTTAAAGGCGTTTAATGCAGTTCTGTGGCTGAAATTCCCGGGTGGTCAAAATTTTTCGCTGTTCAAACAGGGCAATAATCGCCTGATCCATGGTGTACCCGGTATCGACATAGGAGACATGGCCGGACAGATCCGGGTAACCGTCACCACCGGTGGCAATGAAGTTGTTCAAGGCAAGTTTATAAAGGGTTTCATCCTCCACCGGGTGTCCATTAATTGCAAGCGTCACCAGATGATTGTCTTTTAGGGTGGCACAGATGCCATGAATCTGTGGAAAACAACCTTGGCCCATTGGAAAAGACAATACCTTTTCCAGATAGATTTTAAGCGCATTACCGGTTAAGGTCACCTGGCTTATGGTATTGCCAAATGGGTGAATTTTAATAAGATCCCGGAAGGTCACCGGACCTTTTGCCAGGCTGTCCCGAATGCCGCCACTGTTTTGAATGGCAATGTCACAATGACTTATGGATGCCATGGCCTGGGTTACCAGATTACCAAGGTTGGTTTCCTGGTTGCGAATCACATCCCGATCGCCTTCAAAATAGCCGTCCACAGTACCCACCGGGTTGTTTAACTGTTTTTGCACCTTTGCAACATAGGGTGCCAGCAGGGCTGTCATACCGGCATGGGGCGCAATCTTTGCCGGAAGCCCTTGGGCCTGCATCTCATCCAAAGGGATGGGGATCGGAAGGTTTTGTTTCAAATTCACGGGTATAAGCTGATAATTTTTCACAACCACGCCGTTTTTCGGGGAATATTCCAGGTCCGTACGGGTAAGATATTTTCCCCATTCCCCCGACTGTACAATAAGCGTGTCATTGATTCGGCAGGGGGTAATGAGGGCTTTATGGGTATGCCCCCCCACAATCATGTCTATGCCGCTGACCCTGCGGGCAAGACTCACATCCCCGGGAGCCTCAATGCCATGATTTCCCCTTTCGTAAAATCCCAGATGACTTACAAGTATAATGATGTCACTTTGGGGCTTGAGTGCCTTCAGAAGATTTTCAGCCACGGGAACCGGATCTTTAAATACCAGGCCTGTCACATTTTCACGACGGGTCATGATTGGGGTATCTGGAGTGGACAGACCAAAAATTGCCACACGCAAATTTCCCACCTGTTTAATAATATATGGCGTAAATGCGGGTTTTTGGTTTTTTTCCCAAAAGATATTGGCGGATAGAAATGGAAAGTCGGCCCAGGCCATCTGCTGTTTTAAAACGGCAAAGCCCTTGTCAAATTCATGATTACCCACGGCCATGGCCGTATATCCCATAAGATTCATGGCTTTTACGTCGGGTTCTGCTTTCAAAAAATCCGATTCCGGGGTGCCGGTGTTGATGTCTCCACCGGAAAAGAGCAGCAGATGCCCGCCCATTGATGCCACTTCCCGGCGTATTTTTTCCACCAGTGTCATCCGGGCTGCCATGCCATATTCGCCGCTGCGGTTTGCCATGAAATGACCATGATGATCATTGGTGGACAAGATGGTGAGTTTTTCAGCACTTATAACTGCCGAGGCCGTGGTCAGTAGAACAATCACAGCAATGCTGAGCAGTGAATTTATTTTACGAATAATACTCATTTATTAAAAATAATCTCCTGTAACTTGATGTTCAGATTTTTGTTGGGACAGTGTTTTCATGTGATCTGCCAGTTCACATATTTTTGACATCAATACCGGAATGGTGTGATTGGGCAGGGGGGTGCATTTAAAGTCAAGGTTTTGGATGGTGAAATGATGCTCAGCATGTTTTGGTCTCCTTTTTGGATGGTAATGTAACGAAAAATGGATAAAAAAACAAGCGGACAAAGGAGTGCCCTGTTGGCGGACCAATGGGCTCAGGTTTTTTGGAATAGGCCTAAATAGAAATTGGCATACCGCTTCAGAATATGGTACCAGTATCTTTATGACAAATACCTTTCCCATAGATGAAATATTACCAGAAATTTGCAGCACCCTTGCCCGGAACAGTACCCTGGTCATTCAAGCACCCCCGGGTGCTGGTAAAACCACCCAGGTCCCCCCGGCACTCTTAAATGCTCCCTGGCTTGGCAGACAAAAAATCTTGATGCTGGAACCCAGAAGGGTAGCTGCCCGGGCTGCAGCCGGATACATGGCTTCCCGGATGGGGGAAAGTGTGGGCGGGCGTGTGGGGTATCAGATCCGTATGGAGCGTAAAATATCAGCAGATACACGCATTGAGGTGGTCACCGAGGGGATCTTGACTGCCAGGCTCCAATCTGATCCGTCCATGGAAAATATCGGGGTGGTTATTTTTGATGAATTCCACGAACGCAACCTGAACAGCGATCTTGGGCTTGCCCTGTGCCTTGAGATACAGGAGGTTTTAAGAGATGATTTAAAACTGGTGATCATGTCCGCCACCTTGGACCTGGAACCGGTGGCAGCCCTTCTGGATAATGCCCCCATTCTTATTTCCAAGGGAAAATCCTGGCCGGTAACCACCCATTATGTGGATGTTGCACCCTTTGCCGGTCCCAGTGGCAGATATGTCACCGGACATCTTCGGGAGACAAGGGCTCTGGAAGCTGCCTGCGTATGGGCCATCAAAGAGGCCCTGTCCCGTGAACATGGGGATATTCTGGTTTTTATTCCGGGTATGCGTGAAATCAAAAATATGGAAAAACGCATCCGTACAGAGCTTTCAGATATCCTTACACCTACCATGGAACTGCTGCCCCTTCATGGCAGTCTTCCCCGACGGGATCAGGATAAAGCCATTTTAACGCATCCCCATGGTCATAGGAAAATAGTGCTGGCCACGGCCATTGCCGAAACCTCCATCACCATGGAGGGCGTAAATATTGTCATTGATATGGGATTGATGCGTATCTCCCGGTTTTACCCCGGCAGGGGTATGGATCGCCTTGAAACCGTGACGGCACCGCTGTCATCGGTGGACCAGCGTCGGGGCAGGGCAGGACGTACCGGCCCCGGTGTCTGTTATCGACTGTGGTCCCGGGAAAGCCATGACCACCGGACACCATTTCCGGCACCGGAGATCATCCAGGCCGATCTTGCAGACCTGGTGCTTCAACTGGCCCTGTGGGGGGTGCGGGAACCTTCGGCACTTAAGTGGCTGGATTTACCTCCGGACAGTACCTTTAATCAGGCAAGGGATCTTTTAATCCGCCTGGGAGCCCTTGATAAAACCTTCACCATCACCAGTCATGGTAAAAAACTGGCCCATCTGGGGATACATCCCCGTCTGGGGCATATGGTCTGCCGGGGAAAGGCTATTGGCCATGGGCTTCTGGCCTGTCACATGGCAGCTTTGCTTCAGGATCGGGATATTATAAATTTTTCCCGGGGTACCGGTGATGCTGATATCACGCTCCGACTGGAAATACTGTATGCCTGCAAACAGACGCCGGAAAAAAATGGCATGCGCATAAACACAAGGGCCGTGGACCAGGTGCGCCGTACAGCCCGGCAACTGGCATTCCGGGCAGGCATCAGAAAAAAAAATTTGTATGATAAGCGTGTTGACCTTGCAGTGGCAGGTACTCTGCTTTCCTTTGCCTTTCCCGAAAGAATTGCCATGGCCAGGCCCGGGCAAAGGGGGGTCTTTATCATGGCCTCCGGTGCCGGGGCAAGGGTCAATCCCCGGGATGTCCTGGCAGGACAGCCATTCATTGTTGCGGCACAACTGGATGGTCAGGGAAACAATGCCATGGTTTTTCTGGGGGCAGCCCATGATGGTATGCAGGTGGAAAAAGATTTTCCTGAAGACATTGTAGAGCAGAAAATCATCACCTGGGACCCAAATACAAAATCCGTCAAGACCCGACGGGAAAGACGTTATGGAGCATTGCTGCTCTCCACATCTGTTCTGAAAAAGCCGGATGCTTCCCGTGTGGCCATGGCCATGCTGGAAGGCATCAGATCAGAGGGACTTTGTCTGCTTCCCTGGACAAAACCGTTGAAAACCTGGCAGGCCCGTGTGTGTTTTCTTGCAAGTACGGGTAATTATCCGGATCTTCCACCGGTAAATGATGCCTTTCTTCTGGATTCACTGGAGTCCTGGCTATTACCCTTTCTGGACGGAATATCATCCGTGTCAGCCCTCAAACACCTTGATCTGACTACAATCCTTGAATCACGGTTCACCTGGAGCCAGCGACAATGCATTAAGGACCATGCCCCCACCCACATCACGGTTCCCAGTGGTTCCCGGATTCCGCTGGTGTATGGAGAAGCCGGTACTTCAACCTCACCCGCCCAGAATGCCATCGTCACCCAGGAGGTACATAAAAATAAAAGTCCGGTTTTTGAAAAACAAAGATCTGAAGAACACCTGATACAGGGGAAGATAAACACCATGGATACTCCGGTACTGCCGGTGAGGCTCCAGGAAATGTTTGGATGTACAGACACTCCCACCATTGCCGGTGGAACGGTTCCGGTGGTCCTTCACCTGCTTTCCCCTGCGGGGCGGCCCGTACAGATCACCCGGGATCTGAAAAGTTTTTGGAATAACACTTATGTGGATGTAAAAAAAGATTTAATGGGGCGCTATCCCCGGCATTACTGGCCGGATAATCCCCTGAATGCCCAGCCCACCCGCCGTGCAAAACCCAAGGCACGGGCCGGGAAAAAAGAAAGTGGGCACGCCTGAAACTTGAGTTCGCCAATTGGGGTGTGGTCACAACATGGGCCATTTTCGGGAGGGGTCAGGCGACCCATATTGTGAGCACGCCCAAAAAAACAGGAAGAAAAGATGACACCGGAAACATCCTGGAAGGTTGTAGTGGTTGATGATGAACCCGATATACTGGAGGTGATCTCCATTGTGCTCCAGGATCAGGGATACCAGGTGGCCACGGCCATCAATGGCCTTGAAGGGCTTGATCTGTGCCGTAACATGCGACCAGAAATTGTCATCACCGATGTCCGAATGCCAAAAATGGACGGGCTTGATCTTCTGTCCTCCCTCAAAAAAATATTTGATGACATTGAGGTCATTGTTATGACCGCCTTTGGAGAACTGGAATATGCCATCAAAGCCCTTCACCTGGACGCCTCTGATTTTATCACAAAACCCATTAATGATGAAACCCTGCATCTGGCACTGAACCGGGCCAGTGAACGTTATGCATCCAGGAAAAAACTCAAGGAATACACCACATTTCTGGAGCAGGCAAACATTACCCAGGCAAAACTGCTTCACCGTGACAAGATGATCTCCCTTGGCAGACTGTCCGCCGGGGTGGTCCATGAGATAAACAATCCCCTGGCCGGTATTTTAAACTATGCACGACTGATGGACCGCATCCTTAAAAAAGGACCGCTGGAACCGCAAAATCAGGAAAAATTTACCCGGTATTTGGATCTCATGGAATCAGAATCCCAGCGTATTTCTCAGATTGTTTCAAGCTTGTTAACCTTTTCCCGAAAATCGGCACCAAAGACAGCGGCTTTGTCCGTGGCGGATCTCATCTATAAATGTGTATTGCTCAGTCAGCATCGCATGCGCCTTTGCAACATTGAACTGCACCATAATATTGCATCGGATATCCCCACCGTACAGGGAGATGCCAGCCAGTTACAGCAATGCCTGATCAACCTTATTTTCAATGCCATGGATGCCATGGACAAGGGGGGCAGAATGGATATCAATGCCGGATATGATGGACCTGAAAAAATAGTTTTCATCCAGGTGAAAGACACCGGCCACGGCATCACCCCGGAAAACAGACAGCGCATATTTGAGCCGTTTTTCACCACAAAGGATGAGGGTTATGGTGTGGGATTGGGATTGTCCATTGTCTTTGGCATCATGGAGGGACATGGCGGAAGGGTGGGGGTGGAATCAATTCCCGGGAAGGGAACCTGCTTCAGCCTTTATCTGCCTGTGTAATCACCGACAGCCTGACCCCATCCAAAGTGACCCATACTGTGACCAAGCCCTTAATAATCAACCCATGAGTCCCGGACTTTCATTTTTCATGCCACATACACCGATTTGAATCCCTATGTGGCGACAAATTGAAAGAACCTGTGACTGACACCTAATCAAGGCAATTTCCATGGATATGAAACTCTATCATCAATGGCTTTCCATTCTGGATCATCTCAACATCGGTGTATTTCTCGTTGATTCCCATCGCCGCATCAGACAGTTTAACACCAGTGGTAAAATCATCGTCGGGTTGGAAGACGATGAAATAAAGGGGGGGGACTGCCAGGAAATTTTCTGCGGCATCCCCTGTTTTTCCACCTGTCCGTTCCATGAAAAGGAAACTGCAGATATCCGGGATATGGACATTGAATTTCTGGATGAAGCACACGACAAGCACAGGGTAACCCGGGTGGGAGCTCCACTGCTGGACGTTGACGGCAACGTAAAGGGGTGCGTGTCCGTGCTCCAGGACCATGCCCCTTACTCCGAGCTTGTCAACCGCATCCACTATGAAGAGCAGAGTCTGAAAATTATTCTGGACAGTTTGAACATGGGGATTTTCACCGTAAACCGTAACGGTTTAATCACCTTCTTTAATCATACTGCAGAAAAAATATCCGGTTACAACCGTATGAAACTTCTGGGCCGGGAAAGTTGCACCCTGTTTGGCCACCGGGATAAAAAAGGAAAGGGCATGATTCGCCAGGCCATTAAAAAAGGGGTACCTGTAAGCGGAATCAAAGGCACCCTTATTAATTCCGAAGATGAAAAAATACCGGTGACGGTGGACTATATTCCACTTATCAATAATCAGAACAAGGTCATTGGGGGACTGACTGCCATACAGGATATGACCCTGGTGCACCAGCTGGATCAGGTAAAACGTCATAAATATGACTTTCATCACATGATCGGAAAGGCTCCGGTGATGCAGAAACTGTTTGATATGGTCAAGGTGGTGGCGGGTACAGAATCCACCATTCTTATTCAGGGTCCCACGGGCACGGGAAAAGACCTCATGGCCAAAATCATCCATTCCCGAAGCCGTCGGGCTGGAAAACCATTTATTAAAGTCAATTGTGCCGCCATTCCGGAAAATCTGCTGGAATCTGAGATTTTCGGGTATGTGAAAGGGGCCTTTACCGGTGCCGACCGTGACAAGCCCGGTCGATTCAGCCAGGCCCACACCGGAACAATATTCCTGGATGAAATCGGGGATCTGCCCCTGTCTCTCCAGGCCAAGCTTTTACGGGTACTGGAGGACAGAGAATTTTATCCCCTGGGCAGCCGTAAAACCCAGAAGGTGGATATCCGGATACTGTCTGCTACCAATCGTCGCCTGGAACACCTGGTGGCGGAAAAAAAATTCAGGGAAGATCTTTTCTATCGACTCAATGTGCTCCGCCTGGACCTGCCTCCTCTGTGCCAGCGCCAGGGAGATCTGCCGCTTCTCATTCGTCATATTTTAAGGAAACAATCGGCGGCCATGGAAAAATTGGTGCCAGATATCTGTGAAACCGCCATGCAGTTCTTGCTGAACTACCGTTATCCCGGCAATGTCCGGGAGCTGGAAAATATTTTAGAGCATTCCCTTATTATCTGCCAGGATGATATTATCCGTTCGGAGCATCTGCCTGCTTATCTTCTTGAGTCGACCAACGGGTTGACTTTTCAATCTCTTCCATTAAAATCTGACCCTTCAAAATCCTCACAACCTTCACAGCCATCGCAGGGAACAATTGCACCGGAAATTTCCTCCCAGCGGGATGCTTTGATAAGAACCCTAAATAAGTATAACTGGCATAGAGGACTCACGGCCAAAGCCCTTAATATTGATAGAAGTACTCTGTGGCGAAAAATGAAAAAATTTCAGCTTATTGTTTCATCCGTGAACAGGCCTTGATATTGCATTGTTGCAAAACATTGCATGTCTTGGTTATTGCAATATAAAATTAAAATAACATACTGAAATAATAATTAAATAAAATTAATCATATTGCTAAAAGTTGCATTGCAAATTGCAAGCCTCATTTTATTTTTAAGTTTATTCTACCTTGATATTTCCGATACTGAAATTAAAATAAAGTAATAAATATTTAAATTTCAGTTATTTATAGATATACCCCTCCACTAATTTCACACCTGAAAAACCACTAAATTTAAAAATGGTCCCTAAATTGCATTCACTATGAAACATGGATCACAAACAGAAAAAAATACTTGTTGTGGATCAGGAATCAGATATCAGGGGTTTTCTCCAGACGTTTCTGACAAACAGACACTTTGATGTAAACCTGGCATCGAATGAACAGGATGCATTGCATAAGTTTTTGGCGTGCAAGCCGGATTTGCTGATTATGGATGCATTGTTGCCCCAGCAGGGCATGCAGAGACTATTGGGTCACGCAAAAAAAATACCGGTTCTGTTTATCTGTGCAATCCCTTTAAAAGTACTTTTTTTTAGACATAAATTACAGATAGGAGCAGATCTTTTTTTTTCAGGATCTCAGATTCCATTTCTTGAAAAACCATTGCAGGAAGATGAGCTGATAGAGCAGATTAATCTGCTTATAAAAAAATAGAAAAACACAAGGGACTCAGCAGTTCTTGATCTCCCTGTTACCCGAAGATATGCAGTAAAGGGGCATCAATATGAATATCAGAATTGGATTTTATGTGTGTCATTGCGGTATCAACATCGCCGGCATGGTCCGGGTGGAAGAAGTCGCCGCCTATGCCCGGACCATTAAGAATGTCGTGATTTCCCGGGATTACAAGTTCATGTGTTCAGATCCCGGCCAGGAACTCATTGAAAAGGATATCCGGGACTATCACCTGAATCGGGTGGTGGTGGCATCCTGTTCCCCCCGGCTCCATGAAAAAACCTTCCAGAGCGTTTTGAGCCGGACCGGACTCAATCCCTATCAATTCCAGATGGCATCGGTTAGAGAACAGGTATCCTGGGTCACCGACGACCGGGATCGGGCCACCCGAAAGGCCAAAACTCTGGCCGCTGCCGCCCTGGCCCGGGTGAATTTCCATCAGTCCCTGGCCCAGCGAAAAGTTTCCATCCATCCAGATATAATGGTGGTGGGTGGTGGCATTGCCGGCATGCAGGCGGCCATCGACATCGGTAATTCCGGTCTCACCGCCTGGCTGGTGGAAAAGGACACCACCATTGGCGGCCACATGCTTCAGTTTGACAAAACCTTTCCCACCCTGGACTGTGCAGCCTGCATCGGCACCCCCAAAATGGTGGAGACAGCCCAAAATGAACACATTAATCTTTTGTCCAACGCCGTGGTGGAAGAGGTGTCTGGATACATCGGCAATTATACGGTGACGGTGCGCAAAAAGGCGCGGTATGTTAATTCAAAATGCACCGGGTGTGGCGAGTGTGCCACTGTGTGCCCGGTGGAACTGCCCAGTGAATGGGATGTGGGACTCCAGAAGCGTACGGCTATTTACCGGGCCTTTCCCCAGGCGGTGCCCATCACCTTTGCCATTGATAAAAAATCCACGCCCCCATGCCGTACAGCCTGTCCGGCCGGCACCAATGTTCAGGGATATGTTCAGATGGTCAAACAGGGAAAATATCAGGAGGCTCTGGGCATTATCATGGAGCGGTTGCCCCTTCCCGGCGTGCTGGGGCGGGTTTGTCCCCATCCCTGTGAGACGGCCTGCAGACGGGCGTTGATTGATGAAGCCATCTCCATTCGTAATTTAAAAAGAGTGGCCGCAGATCATGGCGATGTAAATAAACGGGTTCTGCCGGAGGTACCGGATAAAAAAACTCCCATCGCCGTTGTGGGATCGGGTCCTGCAGGGCTCACCGTGGCCTATTATCTGAGATTAAAGGGATATCTGGTGACCATTTTTGAAGCCATGGATCAACCCGGTGGCATGCTGCGTACCGGTATTCCCGATTACCGCCTGCCCCCGGAAATCCTGGACCAGGAGATTGGGCATATCTTGTCAACGGGCATTGACCTTAAAACCGGACAGGCCCTGGGCCGTGACTTTACCCTTGACTCCCTTAAAGAGGCCGGGTTCAAAGCCATCTTCCTTGGCATTGGTGCACAGTTGCCCATGGCCATGAATATTGAAAATGAAACGGTTCACGGGGTGGTGGATGCCGTGGCATTTCTCCAAAAAATAAATTTAAAACAGGATATGCCGGTTTCGGGGCATGTGGTGGTAATCGGAGGCGGTAATGTGGCCATGGATGCCGCCCGGGTAGCCATCCGTTCCGGTGCCGATGCCGTCACCGTGGTGTACCGGCGCAGTAAAGCCGAAATGCCCGCCGAAGCAGAGGAAATTGATGGTGCAGAAGAAGAGGGCATTTGGTTTGTGCATCTGACAACCCCCGTTGGGATCAGTGAAGAAGGGGGCAGGGTGACGGGCATTAAATGCATGAAAAATAAACTTGGACCCGCCGACGGCAGTGGTCGAAGACGTCCTGTACCCATACCTGATTCAGAATTTACCATCGCCTGTGACATGGTGATTCCGGCCATTGGCCAACGGGTGGATACGGTGTGGCAGAACCATGAAACCCCCATGGAGGTAACGGCCCGGGGAACCCTTGTGGTGGACCCGGAAACCATGGAAACAGCCATACCGGGGGTATACGCCGCCGGAGACGGGGTGTCAGGACCTGCCACGGTGGTGGAGGCTGTGGCCGCAGGTCACCGGGTGGTGTGCGCCATTGATACCCGGTTGAGTGCATCGGACAATGAGAAAGATGAGGTGATTAAAGAGAAAATCCATCAAAAAATGGTGAAAGATTTTCCTGGTATTTTTGAGCCGGAACTTGATCCCACCTGGTCAGATCTCCCGATCAATCCTGTTATTACCCCCCGCCGGGAACCTGTCTTGATTAATTCCACATCCCGAACCGCCAGCTTTGAAGAGGTTGATTTGGGATTGGATGAAGTCAGTGCCCGCATTGAAGCCCAGCGCTGCATTAACTGTGGAGGCTGCTGTGAATGCATGCAGTGTGTCGCCGCCTGCAAGCCCGAGGCCGTCAATCATCAGGATCAGGATGAGTTGGTCTCCATAAAGGTTGGCAGCATCATCACGGCCACCGGATTTGATGCCCTGGATCCAACCCCCATGAAGCCCTATGGCTATGGGAAATTTCCCAATGTGTTTACCAATCTGGAGTTTGAGCGCTTAAGCAATGCCACCGGTCCCACGGGGGGACAGATTCTCATCCGGGACAATCAAGGCCAGCTGACCCGCACTCCCAAGAGCGTTGCCATCCTGCACTGCATCGGCAGCAGGGACGTTAACTATCACACCTACTGTTCCCGGGTATGCTGCATGTACGCCCTGAAATATGGTCATCTCATCCATGAAAAAGCAGGTCATGATGCCATTGTTTATAATTATTATATTGACATGCGCTGCTTTGGAAAAGGTTATGAGGAGTTTTACATCAAATGCCAGGAAGAGGGGACCCGGTTTATCCGGGGCAAGGTGGCCTCCATTTCCCAGGTCCCACGGACAGATGTGCATAACGGCACAGATAAACGTATGAATAATACGGAAGCAGATCAAAAACTGCTGGTAATCAGTGAAGATACTCTGCTGGGGGAGGTCATTAAAACCGAGGTGGATATGGTGATCCTGTGCACGGCCATGGAGGCCAGAAAAGACGCCAGGGATATTGGACGGATACTGGGTATAAACCAGGGGTCCGACGGTTTTTTCCTGGAAGAACACCCCAAGCTGGGACCCCTGAACACCGCCACCGACGGGGTGTTCATTGCCGGTGCCTGCCAGGGTCCCAAGGATATTCCGGACACCGTGGCTCAGGCCTCCGGTGCTGCTGCCAAATCCTTATTGCTGGCTGCAAGGGGAGAGGTGGAAATTCCATCCACGGTATCCCACATAGATGAAGATATCTGTGTCGGATGTAAAACCTGCATCGGGCTTTGTCCCTATACGGCCATAAGCTTTGATGAAAACAGAAAAATTTCCGTGGTCAACGAGGCTCTTTGCAAGGGCTGCGGTTCCTGCTCAGGTTTTTGCCCCAGTGGGGCCGCCCAGGTGCGGCATTTCAATGAAAAACAGCTGTTCAGTGAGCTCAATGGGGTCATGGACGCCATTCATGCCATTGGCATATAGAGATAGAAAGGAGAAGTTGAATGGAAAACTTTGAACCCACAATCATAGCATTTGTCTGTAACTGGTGCACCTACACGGCAGCTGACCTTGCCGGCACCTCCCGGAAAAAATATCCGGAAAACGTAAGGCTGATCAAAGTGATGTGTACGGGAATGGTGGACCCCAAATATGTGCTGAAAGCCTTTCTCCAGGGAGCCGATGCCGTGCTGGTATCCGGGTGCCATCCGGGGGATTGCCACTACATCAACGGCAATTATAAGGCACGGCGGCGCATAAAATTGCTCCATCATGTACTGGAAAATTTTGGCATTGACAAAAAACGGCTCAGGCTCACCTGGATCGGGGCCAGTGACGGCATTGAGTTTGCTGAAACCATTAATACCATGGTCAAGGAAATCAAGGCGGCAGGGCCGCTTCTCACGGACTTGAAACAGGTGATATAGGGAGAGGGGATCATGGAATCCATTTATAAAATAGAAAAACCCACACATCTTGCAGCGGCCCGGACCTTTTTCAAGGCCTTTCTTGAAAATCAAAAAGACAGATCTCTGCTGGTTCCAGTGCGGTCGGTTCATACCAATGCCGTCATGCCCACCCTGGTGACAGATCCAGATCTTATGGATCTGGCAGATCCCTTTTCACCGGCCTTTCCCCTGAACAGTGCCAGAATGGTTTCAAAGCTTACCAAAAAAGCTGCAGGGGAGGCCATGGCCGTTTTTCTTCGTCCCTGTGAACTGCGGGCCTTTGTGGAGCTGGTGAAAATCAAACAGGCCACCCGGGATAACCTGGTGATTATTTCTTTCCATTGCCCGGGGGCCTTTTCCAACACGACCTTCAGGAAAAAAGGGGCTGCCGGAAGAGAAGAGTTCACCCAGACCTTTCTGGACTGTCGGCTGGGTGCTGAATCTGCTGATACCATGGAGAAAGACATTGCCACAGCCTGCACCATCTGCACTGCGCCATTTCCGGAAAACGCCGACATCACCCTGGGGCTTTTTCATGCCGGAACCAAGGGGATCACGGTTCAAGGCACCAGTGAAAAAGGTGTAGAAATACTTTCAGCCATGGGCCTTGAAGCCAGTGCAGCAGAAGATAACAGGGATGATATTAAAAAACTGATTACCTCCCGGAAAACCAGGGAACAGGAGGTATTTACGGAACTGGCTGCCCGCACCGCAACGCTGCCGGATCTTGGCAATTATCTGTCGGATTGTATCAACTGTTATAACTGCCGGGTGGCCTGTCCGGTGTGTTTTTGTAAAGAGTGTGTATTCAACACCGATGTAGTGGACTATGAACCGTTTCAATACCAGACATGGGCCAGGGCCAGGGGGGGGCTTAAAATGCCTGCGGATACGCTTTTTTTTCATGTTACCCGCATGATTCACATGGGGTTGTCCTGCGTGGGCTGCGGACAGTGCTCCAATGCCTGCCCAAATGATATTGCCCTTGCGGAACTCTTTAAAATGGTGGGAGAAAAGGCCCAGAAAGGATTTGCCTACAGTCCTGGAAAAGATGTGGATGAGGCCCCGCCCCTGTCTGTTTTCATGGAAAATGAATTTAAAGATGTTACAGGAATTTCTTGATAACCCACAACGAAGCATGAAAATCGCATCATGCCGCCCCCAACGGTCGCCCGTTCAGGCCCAGGACAGTCGGCGGCCCATTTGCCCTGCCGGGCTAAAGCGCTATTACCGCGGGCATCGTCCTTAAACAGCCTGCGCTTCTTAACACCCGACAGGGCAAATGGGCTGATCGCCTTGGGATCCGAATGATCCTGAACGGGTGACCGTCGGGGGCTTTAATGTCGCATTTTTTATATGAAATAAAGAGGCAATATATGAATGACAAACAAGGGAACGCACTGGTGGTGGGGGCAGGCATAGCCGGCATACGATCGGCGCTCGATCTGGCCGAAACCGGTCACCATGTCACATTGATAGACGCCTCCACTTATATGGGTGGCATTCTGTCCCGGCTGGATTATCAATTTCCCAGTGACGGGTGCGGCATGTGCCGCATGCTGCCCCTGGTGGAACGGGATCAATCGGCTCAGTTCTGTTTAAGGCGGGGGCTGTTCCATGAAAATATTGAGGTTATGCTCTCCACCACACTGGAAAGTCTTGAGGGAGATCCCGGAAATTATACGGCCCATTTAAACCGGAAAGTACAAATTATTGATCCTGAAAAATGTAATGGATGCGGGGCCTGTGCCGAGGTTTGTCCAGTGGAAATTCCCGACGGATTCAACCTGAACAGAGGGCGACAAAAAGTGGCCCATCTGCCCTTGCCCCACGCCCTTCCCAATACCTATACCATTGACATGAATGCCTGTACCCGGTGCGGGGCCTGCGTGCCGGTGTGTCCGGTGGATGCCATTACCATACCGGAAGATCCCCGTAAAGATTTTCGTATTCTGGTGGTGGATGACGAACTCATCGTCCGGGATTCCATGAAAGAGTGGTTTGAATTTGAAGGATACGCAGTTGACATGGCTGAAAGTGGAGCAACTGCCCTTGAAATGATTCCAGAAAATAGTTACAGTCTTATGTTTCTTGATATTAAGATGGGACAGATGGATGGCACTGAGGTGTTAAAACGGGCAAAGGAAATTTGCCCGGAGCTCAAGGTCATCATGATGACAGCCTATGCCACAGTGGAAACCGCAGTTGAAACCCTTACCAGAGGAGCCCTTGAGTACATTGTAAAACCATTTGAACCGGATATGGTACTCACAAAGGTGGATACCCTTTATCAGGACACAAAACCCCCGGTGACAACCCCCGTCACCCTTGAAACCGGCACGGTGATTTTCACCTGCGGCACAGATTTTTATGAACCCTCCACCGGGAAAAACACCTATGGCCACGGGGTATATCCCGATGTGGTAACGGCCCAGGAATTTGAACGCATCATCAGCGGTACCGGTCCCACCGGCGGACAGTTGCTTCGTCCCTCCAACGGTAAACCCCCCGAGAGGATTGCCTGGATTCAATGTGTGGGTTCGCGAACCCTTCAGGATGGTGGGGCACCCTGGTGTTCTTCCATCTGCTGCATGCACGCCCTGAAAGAGGCATCACTGGTGCATAAAAAATTTCCCCAGACCATTGAAACCGTTATTTATTACATGGACATGCGTTGCTTTGGTAAAACCTTTGAAGATTACAAGGCAACGGCCATTGCGGATCACCAGATTATTTTAAAACGCGCACGACCCCATTCTGTTCGCTGGGATGATGCCCTGGGTAAACTGAGAATTTTTCTGGCGGATATGTTTACGGACAAGACAGATGAGGTGTTTGATATGGTGGTGCTTTCCGTGGGGGTCCGTCCGGTGAAAGATATGTCAGCCCTGTGTGCCATGGGTGACATTCCATTAAATGACTGGGGATTCCCGAACGTATCCTTTCCCGGTAAACCGGGGCAGGGGGTATTTGCCGGGGGCAGCTTTTCCGGTCCCATGGATATCCATGATACTTTGATCCATGCGTCGTCTGCCAGCTTGAGGGCCTTGACACTACTTCATAACAATGCCTTCCCCGGTGAAGATTCACCGGAAATCAAGAGTGTTTCATACAGGGATGTATCCATGGAAATACCGGCAACGGCTCTGGTACTGTGCCACTGCGCAACCGATGATAATGAGACGACTGTCCGGGAAATGGCAGCATCTTTTAATGTACTTCCACATGTCTCCCACTGCATCGTTGCAAAAAATCTGTGCACCCGGGAAGGGTGGGAAGATCTTGTGTCAAAGATTTTACCACTTAAGGTGAATCGCGTGGTGGTGGGTTCCTGTCTTCCCCATCTTTTCCTTAAAAAAATCAAGGAACTTTCAGCTCAAATGCATCTGCATCCCCATTATTTTGATGTGGTGGATATCTTTCAAACCCCTTTGGCAACGGCCCGGTCACGGGTGGGCATGGCCCTGACGGGCATCCGCCATCGCACCCCGGACACAACATTGCCTGTAAGGGTGGAGAAAACCGCCCTGGTGATAGGTGCCGGCATTGCAGGCATGACCGCCGCCCTGGCCCTGGCAGATAATGATGTCCATGTGGTGGTGGTGGAAAAGGCACAAAAGCCCGGTGGAAATCTTTTGTGGCTCCATAAAAATATTACGGGAACGGATTTTTCACTGCTTGCAAAAAAAACCATTGAAGCCTTGAACGCCCATCCCCGCATAGAACTTATCACCGGTGCCAGCCTTGCAGATACCTTTGGCCATGCAGGGCATTTTGTTTCCACCATTGAGTCGGAAACACAGGAGGTGAAAATAGTTGAACACGGTGTTACCCTTGTGGCCACCGGAGGAAATGAAGCCGTCAGTACCGCCATGGGCCATGGTCAGCATCCTTCCATCATGACCTTAAAAGAGCTGGAACAGTCCCTCGGAGACAATCCCGCTGCCATGGACGGGGTTGACTGTATGGTGATGATCCAGTGCGTGGACTGCAGGGATGAAAATAAACCCTACTGCAGCCGTGTCTGCTGCACCTCTGCCTTGAAACATGCCCTTTTAATGAAAAAAGAACACCCGGATATGTTTATTTATGTGCTGTACCGGGATATGATGACCCCGGGATTTACCGAACCATTTTTCAACCAGGCCCGGGAAGCGGGTATTGTCTTTATTCAGTATACCCTGGACAGAAAACCCGAAGTTCGTGTGGAAGCAGATGGGGTGACGGTGCGCATCTTTGAACCCATCATCCATGAAACCATTGAGATTGCCCCCCAGCGACTGGTGTTGTCCACCGGGGTGGTGTCATCAAAACCCCGCTCGATTGCTGAAATAGCGGGGGCGGATGTGGATGCATATGGATTTTTTCAGCCAGCCGACGACAAGTTCAGACCCGTGGACAGCATAAAAGAAGGCCTCTTTGCCTGTGGCATGGCGTTGGGTCCCCGCAGCGTGGCGGACAGCATGGCCTCGGCCGAAACAGCGGCCATGCGGGCCTTGCGCATATTGAACAAAACAAATTTGAAGGCGGCCACGATAACCGCCGGTGTTAAAACTACCCTGTGCAGTCTTTGTGAACTTTGCATCAAAGCATGCCCTTATGGGGCAAGGAGCCTTAATTCTGAACGGATGGTGGTGGAGGTGGATCCTGTCATGTGTCAGGGATGCGGTACCTGCGCCGCCATCTGCCCGGCCAGCGCATCTTTTTTAAATGGATTCAAAGATCGGCAGATGCTGGATATCATTGATGCAGCTTTTTAACTGGAGGAAAATATGATCACCACCACCCATATCAAGAAATTACTCAGCACCTGCATGCAATGTGGTACCTGCACGGCATCCTGCCCCAATGCCTTTGCCATGGACATGCCCCCCCGGAAGCTGTGGCGACTGGTGCTCATGGATCGCACCGAAGATATATTTAACAGCACTACCTTTTCGTTGTGTTCCACCTGTTATTACTGTACCTTAAGATGCCCTAGAGGATTGCCCCTGACCCTGGCCATGTCCCTGTTAAAGGAGCAGGCCTTTAAGGCAAAAACGCCGGGATATAAAAACGGCACAGCCTTTTACGGCAGTTTCATGGAAAGCGTGCGTCGCCATGGCCGGGTCCGGGAAACTGAATTCATGACCCTTTATTTCATGGCCATGAAAAATCCCCTGCTGCCCGTTGAATTTACCGGTATCGGATTAAAATTAATAAAAAAACAAAAAGTGGCGATTGAACTGCCATCGGGGCCTGATGGTTCCAACCTGGATAGGCTGTTTAAAAAGGTAAAGGAAATCGAGGAGAGACCATGACATATATTTATTATCCGGGATGCTCCCTTGAAGGATCTGCCGTGGAGTACGATGGTGCCACCCGGGCGCTGATGGCAGAACTTAAGGTGAATCTCATTGATATCAAAGACTGGAACTGCTGTGGTGCCACGGCTGCGGAACCCATGAGTCAACTGCTCTCCTTTGTACTGCCGGCCAGAAACATTGCCCTGGCTGAAAACATAAAGGAGTCCGGCGATATTCTGGTGCCCTGCAGTGCCTGTTACCTGAATCTGCAGAAGGTCATGAAGGAAAGATTGGTGGACGAAAAGCTCAGCAATCAAATAGATGAGGTCCTGGCCGTGGATGAGCTGACCATCAACGGTACCCGGAAGGTGCGCCATCTTTTAGATGTGCTGGCCCATGATATCGGGGCTGGAAAAATTGCAGACCGGGTGCTGAATCCGCTGAAAGGACTTAAAATTGCACCCTACTACGGATGCCAGTGCCTGAGACCCTATGGCGGATTTGATGATCCCGAAGACCCTGTCACCATGACCCCGCTTATTGAGGCCTGCGGTGCCACGGTGTTTTCCTGGAACTCGGCGGCAAGTTGCTGTGGTGCTTCGGGGATGAACACCAAACGGGAGGTGGCAGGTGAACTGGTGAAAAATATCCTGCTGGATGCCCGGGGGGCCGATGCCATTGTCACCGTGTGTCCCATGTGCCAGATGAACCTGGAAGGATTTCAGAAATCCGTTGCCAGGGGAACCCATGAAGATCTTTCCATCACGGTATTGTACCTGCCCCAGCTCATTGGACTTGCCATGGGACTGTCCACGGAAGAGATGATGATTGATAAAAATCTGGCTGTGGCGGCTTCCTTTATGGCGGCATTGTAGCTGCAAATTTTCTTAAAGACTTTACAGGCTCGATGAAAAACACTATGTGAAAGTCATGAGCCGGAGAAAGAAAAACAGGCATTGAAATTAATACTTCGAACGTTTTTTGTAAGTACTTGTTTTTATTAAGTCCGCTATGCTGACTGTAAAAAAATAGAATTTAATAAATTCAATAGATTATAGTTTTAAATAATCAGAGATCTGAAAAATTTCCAAACCATTGTGAAATCAAAGATGGAAACAAAAAAAATTGATACCATCATAATCGGGGGAGGGCTGAGCGGGATTTATGCAGCCTTTCTACTGGCAGCAAAGAAAAAACCTTTTATTCTGCTTGAAGCCCGATCCCGTGTGGGGGGCAGAATTTTATGCCCGGACCATCAAGGCTTTTTTGTGGATCTGGGCCCCTCCTGGTATTGGCCCATGATCAACCCCAGGCTAAAAGTGCTGATACAGGCACTGGGTCTTAAAGGATATCCCCAGTTTGAAAGGGGGTTTGCCCGATTCCAGGCAAAGGATGGCCATGTTGAAACCATTGAAGGGTATCCCATGAATCCCCCGGGATGGCGGCTTGATGGTGGCATGTTCTCCCTTGTCAAGGGGCTTTACAACCGAATTCCCAAAGATGCCATCAGACTCAATCATCCGGTATGCGAAATCCGGCGACTGGACAAGGGTGTACTTGTAACTGTGGGACATCATGATCAGGAACCCATTTGTCGACTGCAGGCATCCAGCATCATTCTTGCCATGCCGCCCCGGCTGGCGGCGGGTTCTATTTTGTTTACACCTGATCTGTCTTATGGTCTTACCCAGGCGATGTTAAAGGCAAGCACCTGGATGGCAGGCCATGCAAAGTTCTTTGCCCTTTATGACGTTGCAGGTTGGCGCAAGATGGGGCTTTCCGGCCAGGGATTCAGCCAGTGTGGTCCCCTGGGGGAAATTCATGACGGGTCCGGCGAGTTAAACAGCCCCTATGGTCTGACCGGATTTATGGGTATCCCTGCATTGCGGCGTAAAAACAGTGACATCATGACCCGGGCCATACTCACACAACTTGCACTTTTATACGGTCAGGAGGCCGGGCACCCGGTTCGGATTTATTATCAGGATTGGGCAAGAGAAGCGTTTACCGCCACGGATTATGACCAACGCTCTGCCCACAATCATCCCGAGTTTCAACCGCCCTCCGGAAAAACAAGTATCTGGGATGACAGCTTCCATTTTGCAGGCACAGAAACCGCAGACCATATGGGCGGTTACCTTGAAGGCGCATTGTCCAGTGCTGAACGGGCTGTTCTTAATCTAAGGGAAGGGTAACCGTAAAAGACGTGCCGGTATTTTTTTCAGAAGTCACACTAATACGCCCCCCATGCTGGCCAACTATGTGCTTGGAAATATAAAGCCCAAGGCCAGTACCGCTTTTTCCCTTACTGGATTGAAACAGATTAAAGACCTTTTTCATATCCTTTTCTTCCATACCGATGCCGTTGTCGGTGATGGTAAATATGATGTTTCCCGAGATGGAGGAAACAGTCAGATCTACACAATGATTTGATTTTGTATTGTCAGCAGCACAGGCGTCAATTGCATTGTCAAGGATATTGATCAGGGCGGAATGAAGGGCTCCGATATCAGCCATGAAGGTCAGGTCCGGGTCTGGAATACTGGATTGCAGTTCAATGGAAAGGGATGCGGCCCGGGAAGCCAGTGTGTTTAAGAGATCGGTGGTAAACTCTCCAACTGGCACCGGCTCTTTTTGAACCTCCCGATCCTTGGCATAAAACAGAATATCCAGAATCATTTTTTTTATTTTAGCCGTCATCTGCTGTACCATTTCAAGCCCTTCCCGGGCCTGGGCCTGGTTTTCTTTTTTCAGAGCTGAATTTAACATGTACACTCCACCGTCAAGACCGGTGAGAAGCCCCTTGATGCCATGGGATACTGAACCCACCATAAGTCCCAGAGACGTCAGATGATCTTTAATGTCCATAACTTTTTTTATATCCGTTGCCATGATAATGGCCTCTGATACGGTGCCGTCATCATCCACCGCAATGGGGGCGGCCCAGACCAGACAGGGCAGTTGCTCACCGCTTGCAAGGGTGTAGCTGACTTCAGACTGGTGGGATTTTTCCTGTTTAAACGTATGAAGGGCAGGGCATTGGGGGCAGGGCAGGGCGTTGTTTCGACAAATCCGGTGACAATAAGGAGCCGTTGAATCCTCTGAACCCTCTGGATCATCCTCCCTTTCAGGAAAATCATCATCACATCCAAAGGTCTTTTTAAACAGTGCATTGCTGCTTTTGATATGAAAAGACCGGTCCACCACAAACACAATCAAGGGAAGACTTTCCATGGATTCCAGGATATCCGCCGGACCATTTCCCCGGGGGGAATGTCCGGCAAGGGCTTTTGATTTTTCAAGGATCATGGATTCCAGGCTTTCGGTGTAAGCCTTCATGCCCTGGCGGACCTGTCGTTTTTTTCGGGCACGGTCAATGGCCTTGCCAAGGGTGTTTACATCCACGGGTTTGGTAATAAATTCAACGGCTTCATTTCGAAAACTTTCAATGGCCAGATCCATATCCCCGTGGCCGGTGATCATGATGATTTCAGTATCCGGAGACACCTGCTTAATTTTTTTCAACAGTTCAATACCGTCCATGCCGGGCATTTTGATATCCGTGAGCACCAGGGAAAAATTCTGGGTTTTAAATTTTTTCAGGGCCTCTCTTCCATTTTCTGCCGTTACGACATCATGTCCCATGTCCTCCAGGGCAATGGTGAGGACGTCCCGGATATCCTCTTCATCATCCACCAGCAAAATCCGTTCGGATCGAGCACTGTTGTTTTTATTGGAGTTAAGATTCATAACATTCCTTTTTCAAACCTATGCCACACCGGGCAGGGTGATCTGAAAGATCGTGCCTTCCGGAGACGTTTCTTTGATTTTGATTTTTCCCTTACTCTCCTTGATAATACCATAACTGATGGAAAGCCCCAGCCCGGTTCCCCGGCCCACCTCCTTTGTGGTGAAAAAAGGTTGGAATATTTTTTCTGCTACCTGCTCGGGAATGCCGGTTCCAGTATCTTTTATTTCAATGATAAGTCCATTGTTCTCGGATGCAAGGCTTTGAATATGAATGCTTTTGGGTAGAGGATTTCCCTGGTAGTCTGTTTTTGTCTTTTCTTCAATGGCATCTCTTGCATTAATCAAAAGATTAATAAAGACCTGTTCCAGTCGCCCGGGGTCCGCCATGACCCGGGGCAAATCCTCTCCAAGATTCCATGCCACGTCAATTCCCCGGACCTTTAACTGTTGGCTGAAAATTTCATAGGCTTTGCTTAATATGGAATTGACATCCACGGGTTCAAGATTTGCATCGGATTTCCGGGAAAAATCGCGCATATGGGTGATTATTTTAGATGCCCGATCCACATTGGAATCAATTTTTAACAGCAGGCGATGGAGGATATCCGGCTTAATGGACTCATTTTTCTCAATCTTGGAGCGACAGAAACTTGAAGATGTTTTAATCACTGAAAGGGGCTGGTTCAGTTCATGTGCCACCCCGGTGGCCATTTCTCCCAGGGTGGCAAGCTTGGCTGCCTGGTTGAACTGGGCTTCAGTTTCCAGGCGCTGGGTAATGTCTGAGGTGGTTACCAAAAGTACTTTCTGACCTGGATACTCTGACAGAGAAATCCAGATATCAACGGGAATAATGGTGCCATCACTTTTTTTGTGCCATACCTTGTTCATGATACGGGTGGTTCGAATGGTTTCTTCAAGGGTTCGGGGATCGCCAAGGAGAGACTGGGGATCAGTATCCGCAAAAAGCATGGTAAAGGGTTTATCCAGCAACATTTCCTCGGCATGGCCATAGACATGTTTGACGCTTTCGTTGCAATTTAAAATATACAAAGTATCATAATCGAGGACAAAAACAGGATTGGGAATATTATTAAAAATGGCATGATATTTTTTTTCAGAGGCTTCAGCACGCTGTTCCAGTCGTTTCCTCTGGGTGATGTCCAGGTTTATTTCCATGGCTGCCACGATATTACCCTGGGTATCGCGCACCGGTGATGTTCTGACTATCCAGTGCTCCATGGTACCATCCCGACCCCGGCCCAGCTCTTCAGAATAGTGGGATTTGCCATCCTTAAAGGTCTTTTCCACGGGGCAGTTTTCACATTTTGCACTTCTTCCCTTGTAGGCCTGGTAGCAGTAATCCCCCGGACTGGGATTATATTTATTATAAAATTCCCGGTTAAAGTTGATCAGTTTGAAGTCACGGTCCTGTACGGTGATAAGGCAAGGCACATTTTCAAACAGAGTCTGATATTCATTTTTCTGTTTGGTCAATTCCATCTGATTGTCAAAAATATGTTGTCGCATAGTATCAAAGGCCGCTGACAGTTGACCGATTTCACTGAGGGGGTCTGTTTTAATCAGATGACGTCCACCCTTATCTGTGATGTGCCGGGTTTCTTCTGTTAAAAGGCGCAGAGGATGAATGACAAATTTATAAACGAACAGAAAAATGCACAGAGAAGGCATGATGATGATGGCCACGGCCAGAAGAAAAATGCTTTTTTCATACTTGATGATCTCCGCATCGGTTTCCTTCAGGGAGATAACCACATCCAGGGCTCCCAGTACCTTGTCTTCACTGTTATGGAAATGGCATCTTTCCGAGCAGCTGGGTTCGTTGTAAATGGGGGTGATAATACCAAGCAGACGTTCACCTGAGGCATTCGTTGACAACCTGCGACGCTGGGCGAGGGAAAGACGGACCAGGGGAGGAGTAGTCTGGTGACATACCCGGCAGGTCCAGGAGGTGATAGGTTCGGTGCAGTCCACCTCCGAGGCAATATTTGAAAATTTAATTTCACCCTGTTTATTGGTGATGCGAACGTTTTCAATGCCCTTCTGTGTGGCGGTATTTTTGATGATCTGGTTGATGTCATCCCGGGAGTTGAGCATCATGGAATAGTGGGTACCAAGACGGATGGTTTTGCTGATGCGATCGGCAATGTCAGTGCTGTCATCCAGGGATTTATTTCTCTGGTATCGGATGCTGAAAAAGGCCCAGGTGGCAATGGCCATAAGACAAACACATCCCATGATCAATATGAGCTTGAACACAAGGCTGTGCTGTATTTGGCTGATTATTTTTTTCATCGGATCATCAAACTTGATTCCTTAAAAAAAGTTTTTGGGTTTCCCGGGATTGTTTGACTTTTTGGGTTTGGTCACAGCATGGGTCACTCGTCACATTTGGAGGATCAACGGGGTCAGGTTTGCGTTATTGGCATTAACGCCAATAACTCAAGCCTGACTCCACCCCACATGGTATAACCAAATGGGCCACTTTTAGGTGGGTCGGAAAGCGACAGAACCTTCATTTTATCCAATGGTATTTTTAACAATTCCCACCAGTTTTTCCGGATCAAAGGGCTTGGAAAGCCAGGTGATGGCCTTATCAATGGATAGATGCCGACTGGCAAGTCCACTGATAACAATCACGGGAATATCCTTGAATTTTTCCTGCTTGGAGAGCCTGCGAAAAAACTTTGGTCCCCATTCGCCATTGGGCATTTCAAGATCCAGGGTGATGAGATCCGGATTTTCCCGCTGCATCACCTCAAAGGCCTCGCCACCCTCTTTGGCGGAGCAGGTTTCATAGCCATTGTCATTAAAGATGTTTATCAGATATTTAACAATGGTAGGATCATCATCCACCACCAGTATTTTCTTAGTCATTTCAGCCTCCCTTACATTCGGTATTCAGCACATTTCAATGATCCGGATTGGCTTGTGCCGTTGCATGTTAACATGGTCAGGCAGAATAACCGGATCATTGAATATGTGCAGATTAATTCTATTTTTTATGGCATTCGCCACAGGTCACAGGACCTTTTTCACGTTCCAGATGGCACCCCCGGCAGCGGTCATGGTAACGGGTGATAAGTTCCATTTGCTTTGAATCACCCTTGGTGGCATGGCATTCTGCACAGGTGGAATCTTCAGAAGATTCGCCTTCCACAAGTTTCCCATCCATGTAGACATGGTGGCACACGGCGCAGTCTTCAATGCCCGCATTTTCATTGTGGGTATCATGGGGAAAACAAACAAAGGGCCTTTTGTTATTTTCAAAGACGTCTGCACTTATGTCCATGCAGTCATTACACCAGGCCGCAAAGGAGAAGAGAAGACTTATGGTGAAAATTATAGCTGCTATTTTAATGGTTTTGGGTCTTATTTTCAATTTAAATCTCCTTTGACCTATTCTGGAAGTTCCATGATTTCGTAAATAATATCCCCAAAGAACTTCAACTCCATGTCGATGCCGTAGTGGTGAATGATATCTTCAAGTCCTCCATGACAGTTGTGGCAGGGTGCAATGACTACCTCCGCCCCTTGAGCCTTGGCTGCAAACAGCTGTTCCGCCTTTATTTTTCCGCTGTCCACCCGGGCATTTTTAAAGGGAGGGCCACAGTTAATGACACCGCCACCGGCTACACAGCAATAATTATGTTCACGGTTGGGTGTCATTTCAATGAAAGTTTTACAGGTTGAATTGACAATATTTCTGGCCATTTCGTGCAGCCCCCGGCCCCGGACAATGTTGCAGGGATCATGCAGGGTCACCGGACGGTCAAATTTCTTTTTAATCTTGATCTTTTCCTTCACAAAAAGATCATTGTAATACTCAATGGCATGAATGATCTCAAGGGGGGGCATTTTCCATCCCAATGCACGGTTTCCCATATCATACACCGAGCGGAAGGCATGGCCGCATTCCCCCATGACAATTTTTTTGACCTTCAGGTTTGTGGCTGCCTCAAAATGGGCTTTTTTTAACCGCTCCATCATTTCATAATCGCCGGTGAACATGCACATGTCGCTGTTGTCCCAGCCCGGCATGGATGGCATGGTCCAGTTTTCACCGGCGGCATTCATGATCACGGCGGCCTGGTAGATGAGTTGGGCCCGGAACTTGGGTTCGGGACCAATGACAGAATAAAAAACATCGGCACCCTCCTTGTCCAGAGGAATTCTCAAGTTTTCAACTTCATCCTGGGCCTCTTCTTCCTGCCACATCAGGGTATCCACCCACTCGTCATCCTTGATCCACATTTGATTCTTTGTAACAGAGTGGCTGTGGGCTGTGTCCTGGATATACAGAGGTACCACACCAAGTTTATGGCAGATACGACGCATGACAGACATTACATAGGCAATGTCAAGGCCAAAGGGGCAATACATGGCACATCTTTTACACAGATTGCACTGGGTGTAGGCCACCACAGCTGCATTCTGGATAAATTCCGGGGAGACCTTACCTTTTTTACGCATGATTTCCCACAGGGTCTGCTTGACCTTTGCAGCGGGGGAGTATCTTGGATCTCTGTCCCGGCTCATGAAATAATGGCATCCCTCACTGCAGAGTCCGCAATGAACACAGGTGTTCACATAGGTTTTGAGTCTGGCACCAGTCTCACTTTCCAGTACCTGGTTAATCACCCTTTCTATTTTTTCAGGGGAAAGCTGTTCAACACCTTTAATAATCCCCTGATCTTCTATGGCAGCGTCTTTTACTGCCTTTGATTCTGTCATGGCAACCTTCTTTAATATATAAGAATTAAATCTCCGGCCGGACATCCGTTTTTTATGGCATCCGACGTATTATTTACCTGATAAATATGGCTTGAATACATACCTGTTCAGGGGCTTTTATAAGAAATAAAGCCCCTGCCAATATGCCCTACCAGTCCTTTGCCATGCGGACCCCGCCAAATTCTGACCCCATATATCCCCGGGTAAAGGGAAACAAAAACATATGGAATAATTTTGTAAAGGGGATTGTGGCCAGCATGATCTCACCGGAAAGGATATGAATGATGGTCATGGTGGGAAAACCGGCCCACTGGTGATACACCCAGAATCCGCTTATAAAGGGAGCAGCCACAATAAAGAGGATCAGATAATCCACGGCGGTAGTCAGATATTTTACTTCGGGGATCATGAGCCGTCTGAAGAGAAAAAAACCGCAGGAGAAAATAACAATCAGAGTCATGACATCTGCCACAACACCGGGAAGGGTGATCCAGCTGATATTAAAACTTTCCTTCCACATGATGACATGTGCAAAGACAAAAATGGGAACTAGAAACAGACAGATATGAAAGGCAAAGGTGACAACCGTCATGGCAGGATTTAAGGTCATATTCCTGCTGCCAAAGGGGGTCAGCCAGTGACCAATGGAACGAAGGGCAAACTTCAGATTCATGTATTCAAAAATCACCCCGTCTTTTTTTCGGGCCAGGGTGTAAAGAGAATAAAACCTGAAAGCACTGCCGCCAATGAAAATAATAAAGGCCAGCCAGGCCAGGGGCCCAGTGACGAAGGAATAAAGGGCATGCATATTACAGATCTCCTTTCAACGAAATGATTTCTCTGTGATATTTATTTTTTTCAATTCCCTTTATCAGCAATTTTGAACCGTCCGAGCTGAAAACAGGGGATTCCAGATGATCGTAAGGGGTTTTAAGAATGGTATCATCAATTCCCACATAATAGGCACCATTCTTTTCCACCTTGGCAGCCAATTTCCTGCCATCCGGGCTGAAAACTGGCTGCCAGACCATATCAAATCTATTTTTCCAGGCAGCGCCATCCACGGCAACACCCCATTGGCCGTCCTCTTTAAATACGCAGGCGGCACGGTTGCCGTCGTCGCTGAATACGGCATCTGTGAGATATTGGGAAAAGGCGATATTCCAGACAACATTATCCACGGCCAGGGTCCATTTCCCATAATCACTGGCTACAATGGCACCAATTTTCAAGCCGTCTCTGGAATAAAAATGGTGCCACAGCTGAACATATCCCCGATCCCAGACAATGTCACCATCCTTTGCAAGAAACCATTTTCCATTGGTTTTCACCGGGGCAGTGACCCCTGAATCAACGGGGGAAAACCGGGGCATCCACACAGATGCAAAGGGTTTTTTCCAGGTTTTACCATCCACGGCTATGAAATAATCCTGGTAATTGGTGCGCACCGATGCCGCTACCCGGGATGCGTCTTCTGAAAAAACAGGATCCCACACGTTCATAAAATTTTTATCCCAGGCAACACCGTCCACGGCCACCGAATAACACCCTTTTCTAAATTTGAAGATTTCACTTTCAAGCACCGGAATCGTTTCCACCACGGCAGCACTGTGATTTCCATCCGGGCTTAAGACCATGTCGGTGAGACGTGAATAGGAGTTTTCCCAGGGAACATCATTGATTATACCATTGTACTGCAACTCTTTCTGGGTGGAAACGGCAACATGAGTACCCGTGGGATTGAAAGTCATATTCCATACAAAATCATAGGTGTTTTCCCAGGGAACATCATCCGTGGACACCGTCCATTCCGCCATATCTGAAATCAGCGCAGACAATCGACCGTCCGGGCCATATTTAGCATTCCAAATTTTGTCATAACTGTTTTCCCAGGTTGCAAAAGAATCCTCACCATCCCCGGAACAGATGGTGTATTCCATATCTTCATTCTTTACAATAGCGAAGATATTCTCCCCGTTGGGACTGATGCAGGGTTCCTCCATATACGAAAATTCATTGTGCCATGGTTCAAGATCAGCCACCAGGCGTTTGCCGGTATCCCAATCCCAGTTATCTTTATTGCTCATATTCATATGCTCCTTGATAAAAGCAGGGTTAAGTTCTTTTTTACCTGGTAAAAAGATTGACGCTGCATTAAATAATAAATGTTTCGTTGATTCATAACATATAGATTTTTTTTTTCAAAGATTATTTCACCCTGTCTGAATTTGTTATCCAATCGGTAAAGGGTCTGAGTATTGAAATGTTTTGGGGTTCATAGTATCCTGCAGTAATTCAAATTCAGATTCTGGTTTACAATTTTTGGAAAGGCGGTTTTTACCATGATTTACAAATTTATGTTGATTTTTTTTATGCTTTTGATCTCAACTTGCTCCATGGGATATGCAGAATCAGGCAGTACCCTGTTTGACAACGGCATTGCAGAGTTTCAAAAAGGTCGATATCAGGATGCTATTTTCTGGTTTACAAAACTCATTGAAAAGGAACCCTTCAATGCCAAGGCTTATAAAAATCGTGGGGTGGCACGATTAAGCCTTCAAAAGTATGACATGGCCATTGAAGATTTGAACAATGCGCTGAATCCGGATCCACAGCTGGAAGACCTTGCTGGCACTCTCAGCCCTGCATGGCATTATAAGGATGAGTACAAAAAAGCCATGGATGACTTTAACAGTGCCCTGAATCTGGATCCAGATCTTGAAGGGATACACAGCAATATCGGTGTAGCCTGGTATTATGCCCGGGAATATAAAAAGGCCATTGAAGAGTACAGCAAAGAAATTAAAAAGTTTCCTGAAAATTACAGTGCTTTTTTTAATCGGGCACTTTCCTGGGTGGAATTAAAGGAATATGAAAATGCGTTAAATGATCTGGAGACTGTGTTGAACATCAAACCCGATGAGTATTGGGCCATTGCCTATCAGGGTGATATCTATTCAGAATTGAAAAACCTGGCAGCTGCCCGGGAATCCTATCTTGCGGCCATGGCCTTGAACACCGGTAATAAATATGCCGGAGATAAACTGCGCCTCCTTGATGCCAGGATTTCCGCTCTGGCAGATCAATCTGAAAAACCGTTGATTGACATGGCAGCACAAACCGATATTCAATCAGATCAGACACCGGCCCAAAAAGATCAAGCCATGCCTAAATCCGTCACCGTCACATCGACCCAAAAAGATCAAGCTGTGCTGAAATCCGTCATACCTACCACTAAATCTTCTCTTGCACCTGTGGAAAAAAAGACATCTGCCCCCCCTCGATTCAGCATTCAGCTGGGCGCATTTCTTGACAGTAAAAATGCAACTGAATTAATTAAAAGCCTGGAAGAGAGGGGATATAACATTCTGGTTCTTAATATGCAGGACAAAAAAAACAGGCAATGGACACTTGTGAGAACCGGTGGCTTTGAAACCAAAAAACAGGCAAAAGATCGTCTTGATGAAATAAAAAAAGATTTGAAAATTGATGGGGCTATCCGGCCTTTTGATAAACTTTGACAGGCCTTTTCGGCTTATTCAATTGCTGTTAATTTAAATGTCCACGGATAAATATTCATGGCGTTTTTGGGTGGAAAAGATTCAGGCGCTGTGGTATGAACGGTTCCCATTAATAAAAAACATATCCACATCCCCTTTGCTTCACAAGATAAAGGAGACGTTGTGTGATCAATCCCAATCTTTGTAATCAATTCCGAAAAAACCAGGAGACCCCCAAATGACCCAACCGGTACTTGAAACAAATTTTAAAGATCTCAATATGGTAAGGAAAGGAAAGGTTCGTGATATTTATGACATGGGAGACAGCCTTCTCATGGTTACCACGGACAGACTTTCCGCCTTTGATGTGGTACTTCCCAATGGCATTCCAGGCAAGGGAAAGGTGCTGACACAATTTTCTGTTTTCTGGTTTAAAGAAATGGAAGATCTCGTCGGCAATCATCTCATCGCCCATGAGGTGGATCAGTTCCCGCCGGTTTGTCGGCCTTATAAAGAGATTCTGGAAGGACGAAGCATGCTGGTGAAAAAAGCTGATCCCCTGCCGGTGGAGTGCATTGTCCGGGGGTATATTTCAGGATCCGGCTGGAAATCCTACCAGCAGGAAGGACATGTTTGTGATATTGCGCTTCCATCGGGATTAAAAGAATCGGACAAATTGCCCCAGCCCCTTTATACGCCTTCCACCAAGGCTGAAGTGGGCGACCATGATATCAATGTAGATTTTCAGCACACAGTAAAACTTCTAGGCAAAGTCCAGGCGGAAAAGCTCAGGGAGCTTAGCCTGGCCATATACAACAGAGGTGTTGAAAAGGCTCTGTCAAAAAATATTATCATTGCTGATACCAAATTTGAATTTGGCATGGTGGATGGGGAAATTATTCTCATTGATGAGGTGTTAACACCTGATTCTTCACGGTTCTGGCCCCAGAAAACCTATTGCCCCGGTGGAGCACAAAAGAGTTTTGACAAACAGTTTGTCCGTGACTGGCTGGAGTCCTCCGGTTGGAACAAGAAAGCCCCTGGCCCGGAACTGCCAGCCGATGTGATCAGCCGTACCGCCGAAAAATATCAGGAAGCCCTTGCCCTGATCACCGGCAAAGCCTGATTCTCCGCAAGCATCTCCATGCGATTATTGGTGGTATGACTTAAGCCCTGGGAAAATTACACTCCCCAAAGTGGTCCTCCAGGTTATGACTGAACTCTAAAGGTAGCAGGCAAATGCCTGCCACCTTTTTGTTATCTGGATTCAGAAAGTCCGCTGGTAGTGTTTTATCCTCTTAAATTTTCAGACAGTCTTTCCTGTCTGGGGGGCTAAAAGAGAACCAACAATTACCGATCCCGTTAGTCTTCCTGTTCCGCCTTGATTTTTTCAATGACCTTCTGGGATATATCTCCGGGAACCTCATCATAATGATCAAATTCCATGGTGAAAGTGCCCCTGCCACCGGTCATAGATCTTAGATCCGGTGCATACCGCAGAAATTCCGCCATGGGAACATTGGCGTTTATTACCTGTTTTGCGCCTTCGGTGTCCATGCCAAGAACCCGGCCTCGACGGGAGTTAAGATCTCCCATTATATCCCCTGTAAACTCATCGGGGACCACGATGGAAACTTTCATGATGGGTTCAAGAAGGGTGGGTTTCGCCTGCTCAGCGGCCTTTTTAAAGGCGATGGAACCTGCCATTTTAAAGGCCATTTCAGATGAATCAACAGAGTGATAACTGCCGTCATCAAGGGTTACTTTGAAGTCAACACAGGGAAATCCAGCAAGTAATCCCTTCTGGCTGGCCTCCAGAACCCCTTTTTCCACAGCGGGAATGTATGTTCTGGGGATGGACCCGCCGACAATGGCATCCACAAACTGAAAACCTTCGCCCTTGGGAAGGGGTTCCATGACGATCCAGCAGTCGCCAAACTGACCATGACCACCGGACTGTTTTTTATGTCGTCCCTGGACCCGGATCTTTTTCTTGAAGGTTTCCCGGTAGGGGACCTTGGGGGTTTTTATTTCCATCTCCACATTGAATTTACGTTTAATTTTTTCAATGGTGGTCTCAATGTGTACAAGCCCCCGGCCGGACAGAATGGTTTCGTTGGTTTCGGCTTCCCGTTTGAGAATAAGGCCGGTGTCTTCTTCAAGAATTTTTCTCAAAGCACCGTGAATCTTGTCCTCATCTCCCTTATTTTTGGAATAAACTGCAAAGGAAATAACCGGTGGCATGGGCTGTGGGGCGTCAAACATGATCTCTTTGTCAGCACTCATGGTATCGCCGGTAAAGGTCTCTTTTAACTTGGCAACGGCCACAATGGCACCGGGATATGCTTCGGCGATGGGGGCCTGTTCCTTGCCCCGGATTTCCAATAGCTGGGTAAAGCGTTCTTTGGAATTTTTATTTACATTGAGAAAATTTCCCTCTTTGCCAAGGGTGCCGGAGATCACCCGGAACAGAGACAGCCTGCCAGCATAGGGGTCCACGATGGTGTTGAACACAAAACCGTAAAAGGGTCCATCGGAATCAGGGGCAATTTCTACGGTCTCTCCCTTGTCGTCTTTGGCCGTCCAGGCACCCCGATCCAGGGGGGAGGGCATGCTGGCGTTGATGAAATCAGACAGAAGATCCACACCGATCATACGGGTGGCTGCTCCGCATAGTACCGGTGAAAATTCACAGGCCAGAACACCTTTTCGGAAGGTTTCTTTGAGTTCTTCCGGGCTGAGTTCTTCTCCTTCAAGATATTTTTCCAGCAGATCATCATCCAGCTCTGCAATGTTTTCCACAAAGGATTCCCGGGCCGCTTCATAGGCATCAGCCATTTCTGCAGGGATGTCTGTTTGTTTTGCCTTTCCCTGATCATCATAGATATAGGCCTTGCCGGAGATGACATCCACTATTCCCTTGAAATCGTCCATCTGGCCAATGGGAAGCTGAATAATAATGGTTTTTCGTTTCAGAGTTGTCTCGCAGATTTCAGCCACGGACTCCACACTGGCCCGTTCCTTGTCCATCTTGTTGATAAAGAGAACTGAGGGAAGGTAATATTCTTCCACACAGGCGGCTGCTTCTTCTGTCATGGCACTTGGTCCATCCACCCCGTCAACAACGATGATAACACCGTCTGATGCCGGGATACAGGTCTTTGCCGCAGAAAAGAAATTTTGGTCCCCCGGGGTGTCCATCAGGGTGACCAGATGTTTTTTCCATGTATACTTATGGAAAGCGCTGCTGACACTCTGTTGTTTTCTTACTTCTTCCGGCTGGAAATCCATGGCGGTATTGCCTTCTTCAACCTTGCCCAGACGCTTGATGACGCCGGCGCTGAAAAGCATTGATTCAGCCAGAGAAGTTTTACCCGCACCCCCATGGCCTGCCAGAGCGATGTTTCTCAATTTTGCGATTTGTTCCGTCATTACAGCTCCTTTTCCAGTGATAATTAAGTTGAATCAAGAATTTACATATATCAATTCATGTCAATGATGCAAGAATAGTTTTAGCTGAACGTCAAATTCAAGGTTTTATCATGTTGCCGGCAACCCCCGATCCCAGCTTAGCTGGCCTGCTTGAGAACAGGGCTGGCGTTTACCTGATGTGGCAAGCGTTATGATCAAACCAAGAAAATTATTTTGCACTTTTTTCTCCATGCTCTACATAGCGCATGGGAAGAATGAATTCAATGTTTCCTTTGGGGCCCGGTACAGGGGACTCAATCACAGGTTCAATGTCATATCCCCGCCCATCAAAAAAATAGACGATTTCTTCCACAATTTTCTGTCTCACAATGGGATCTCGAACCACACCCCCCTTGCCGATGCGGTCTTTTCCCGCTTCAAACTGGGGTTTTATCAATGCCAGGATTAATGTACCTGGTTTCATGAACTGCCGGGCTGCCGGTATTACCAGTTTTAATGAAATAAAAGAGGTATCAATGGTGATAAGATCCACACATTCACCAATGGTGTCAAAGGCAATGTACCGGATGTTGGTGCGTTCAATGACATTAACCCGGTCATCCTGTCTCAACGACCAGGCCATCTGACCATATCCTACATCCACGGCATGGATTTTTTTTGCCCCGTGCTGGAGCATGCAATCGGTGAATCCGCCGGTGGATGCCCCAATGTCAAGGCAGGTGTATCCGGTTAAATCAAGGGACAACACATCCAGTGCACGTTTAAGTTTTAGTCCCCCCCGGCTGACATAGGGGATATCTTTTTCCTTTAAGACCACATGGGCATTGGGAGAAATTTTTATTCCGGCCTTGTCCACAGTTACCCCGTCCACCTGTACATTCCCGGCCATGATCATGGCCCGGGCACGCTCCCGGGAGGGCACCAGTCCTTTTTCCACCATAAGTGCATCCAGCCTGGGTTTATTAATCTTAGCCATGGCCGAGTATCTCCTTTGCCGCTGCCACCACAGCCTGTGCATCCACCTCATACGCCCTGCGAAGGGTTGACTGAGGACCATGCTCAACAAAAGTATCCCGGACACCCACCCGTTTGACCCTGCAGTTAAAGGCATCATTGTCTGCCAGCAGTTCCAGAACGGCGCTGCCAAATCCGCCGTCCAGCACATGTTCTTCAACGGTTACAAGTTTCCTGGTTTTAAGGGCTATGTCAAGGATGAGGTCTCTGTCCAGGGGTTTTATAAATCGAGCATTTAGCACAGCTACGGAAACCCCGATTTTTTCAAGAATCTTTGCAGCCTTCAAGGCTTCCTGTACCACTCGTCCCACGGCAATAAATACAATATCATGACCGTCCTGCAACAGTTCACCCTGGCCGATCTCCAGAGGAGGATTGGTGGCATCCATATCCACACCCTCTCCGCTGCCCCTGGGATATCTCAGGGCAATGGGACCATGGTGGTTGACAGCCAGCGTCAGCATGGATCTAAGCTCCCTTTCATCTTTGGGGGCCATGATGGTCATATTGGGTATGTTTCTTAAAAAGGCATAATCAAACAGGCCGTGATGGGTGGGACCGTCTTCACCGACAATCCCCCCCCGGTCCATGGCAAAAATAACCGGATGCCCGTCAATGCAGACATCATGAAGAATCTGATCATAGGCCCGCTGCATGAAGGTGGAATAAATGGCCACCACAGGTTTCATGCCCCTGGAGGCCATGCCCGCGGCAAATGTGACGGCGTGCTGTTCGGCAATACCCACATCAAAAAACCGTTCTGGATAAGCATCGGCAAAGGCTTTAAGGCCAGTGCCTTCTGGCATGGCTGCAGTAATGGCCACCAGGCGGTCATCCTGTCTGGCAAGATCAAGCATGGCCTTACCAAATACCTGGGTGTAGGTGGGTACTTTGCTTTTGCCTGGAGGACTGTTACCGGTCTCCACATCAAAGGAACCTACCCCATGGTAATAAACCGGATTTTTTTCCGCCGGGGGATATCCTTTGCCCTTGGTGGTGATCACGTGGAGCAGCACGGGATCATCGTGCTTTTTGATGTTTTCCAGAATATCAATGAGATGGTTCAGCCGGTGACCGTCAATGGGACCGAAATAATCAAAGTTAAAGGCCTCAAACAGCATGCCAGGGGTGACAAATGTTTTGAAAGAATCCTCGGAACGTTTGGCGAATTTATACATGTCATCCCCGATGCCCGGCAGGGATTTTAAAAACAGGCCAAATTCTTTTCTCATGTTCTGAAGGGAATGGGCCGACAATTTTCTGCTTAAAAAAGAGGACAAGGCACCCACGTTGGGGGATATAGACATGTCGTTGTCATTTAAAATAACTATGAGATCCCGCTCTGAATCCCCTGCCTGGTTCAAGCCCTCATAGGCAAGCCCTGCAGTGAGGGAACCATCTCCGATGACTGAAATTACCTTGGAATGATCATTTTTAAGATGCTTTGCACTGGCAATGCCAAGACCTGCAGAAATGGAGGTGCTGGCATGCCCCACAGTGAAGGCATCACAGGGATTTTCACTTATTTTAGTAAATCCAGAAATTCCCTTATATGCTCTCAAAGTATCAAATTTAGCATCGCGTCCGGTGAGTAGTTTATGTGCATATGCCTGGTGTCCCACATCCCAGATAAGACTATCCACTGGCAGGTCAAACACATAGTGGATGGCCATGGTGAGCTCCACCGCTCCCAGGCTGGAGGCCAGATGTCCCCCGGTTTTCGAAACCACGGAAATGATTCTCTTTCTGATTTCATCTGCCAGGAGGGGCAGTTCCTTTCGGGAAAGGGTCTTTAGATCATCACCGTTTTGAATCTGTTGAAGCAGGGTCACCGATTTATTCTCCTTGAAAAAACTTATCTTTTTCTTGTTATGATGTAGTCTGCAATTGCCATCAGGGGCCGGGCTTTTTCACCCAGAGAGGCCAGGGCATCCCGGGCCTCTGACACAAGGGTGGAGGCAAATTGCCTGGAGGGTTCAAGGCCCAGGAGGGCAGGGAAGGTTAACTTGTCATGCCGGGCATCGGAACCCGTTGCCTTGCCCATGATGGCGGCATCCCCCTCCACATTTAAAATATCATCCACCACCTGGAAGGCCAGCCCGATTTTTTCAGAGTAAAGGCCCAACTGTTTCCGCACGTCAGGTGAAGCCCCGGCACAGACGGCACCGGCCTCAACACTTACCTTTATCATCTGCCCGGTTTTGAGCCAATGCAGTTTTTTTAAATAATCCATGGAATCAGACACCGGCATGTCCAGATCCGGGGCCAGCATATCCATCATCTGGCCTTCCACCATGCCGCCGACACCGGCTGCCCGGGACACTATATGTACCAATTCAAGCAAAATCCTGTCTGAAGGAAATTTTTTAAAGAACAGGGCAGGGTGGGACAAAATGGTAAAGGCATGGGTTAAAAGGGCATCTCCTGCCAGAATGGCCGTGGCTTCAGTGAACGCTTTGTGGCAGGTGGGAAGCCCCCGGCGCAGATCATCATCATCCATGGCGGGCAGATCATCGTGGATCAGGGAGTAGGTATGAATCATCTCAATGGCGCAGGCCGGGGGCAGGGCAAGCAGCGCGTTTTCCCCGGATGCTTCGGCGGCGGCCATGCACAGCACCGGGCGCAATCGCTTTCCACCGGCCATGAGGGAATGGCGCATGGCCCGGGTGAGTTCAAGGTGTTCATCTCTCCGGGAAAGGATGACAAGGAGGGCATGCTCCAGGATTTCCCGCTTCTGTGTCAGATATTTTTGAAGGTCAAAGGAATCAGAACTCATTATCAAAGGACTCTTCAACCAGATCTCCCTGGCTGTTTTTAATTAACAAGGTTATTTTTTTTTCGGTTTCATCCAGGGTTTTAAGGCAGAATTTGGAACATGCCATACCGGTTTCAAATTTTTTAATGGATTCTTCCAGGGAAAGGGAGCCGGATTCCAGCTCCCTGACAATCTCTTCCAGCTGTGTCAATGTTGACTCAAAGGTTTTCTTTTTGGCCATATTGTTTTTCCACCTGACAGATCAGTCGTCCACGGGAAAGCAGGACTTCGACTGAATCTCCGTTTTGGGTTGTTGTGCTGTCTGTGATAATCTTTTGTTCCGGTCCGCAGGTCCGGGTAATGCTGTAGCCTCTGTTGAGAACGGCAAGGGGACTTAAAGCACCTAGTTTTGAATGCTGTTTATGGATATCTGCCTGGGCAGCGGCAAGGCATGCGGACATGGCCTGGATCAGTTGACGGGTTAAAAAACCACAGGTTTCCCTGCTCTCAACTATTCGTCTTATGGGTGAAACCGCTGAAAGGGCTTTGGTGTACCACATTATTTTTTGTCGATGCATGTCCAGTTTGCCGGCCATTTGCCCTGTGAGTCGTTGGTCCAGATCTGCCAGGCGCATGCGCAGATCGTCCATGCGTGCCCGGGGGCTTTTAAGTCTTGAAGTCAGGTCTTCAAGACGGGTTTTAAATCGATTCAGGGAACGGTTCAGCCCGGAAACCAGTGCATTTTTAAATCCCAGAATCTCCCGGAGCAGCTTTGTTTTTTCAGGCAGGGCAAGCTCTGCCGCCGCAGACGGGGTGGGCGCACGCACATCGGCAACAAAATCACAGATGGTGAAATCCGTCTCATGTCCCACCGCCGAAATAACAGGTATGGTGGAAGCAAACACCGCCCTTGCAACGGATTCTGTGTTAAATGCAGTCAGATCTTCCAAGGAACCGCCCCCCCGGGCAATGATGATAAGCTGGGAGGTGGCGCATTCATTCACGGTTTGTATGGCTTGACAAATTTCCATATCCGCATCATCTCCCTGGACTTTTACCGGCACAATTTCCAGATGAACCGATGGAAATCTTCGGTGGGAAACATGGATAATATCCCTTATAACCGCACCGGTGGGTGAGGTGATGATACTGATTTTTGAGGGTAAAAAGGGCAGGGGGCGTTTATGGGAAGCATCAAACAGGCCCTCTTGTCCCAGCTGTTTTTTCAGCAGTTCAAACCGTGCATGCAAAAGGCCTGCACCTTCGGGGGCCATATGTTCAAAAATAATTTGATAGCTGCCACGGGGTTCGTACAGGGATAATCTGCCCATGCCTGTGATACGCATGCCATTTTGAGGTTTAAAGTCAAGGCGTTTGAGCTGGTTGCGAAACATCACGCCACTTATAAGTGCAGAATCATCCTTCAGGGAAAAATAGCAATGCCCCGATGCAGGAACGGACAGATTGGAAATTTCTCCGGTGAGCCACACAAAGGGGTAGGTAGACTCTATGAGTTGTTTCAGCTGACGGGTCAAACCTGAGACCGTATAAATTTCCGGAGATGTGCTGGTGCGGTTCATTTTTTTCCTTAAATTATTGTCCAGCAATGAACTGTGAAAGTTGAGTTATAAAACAGACCGAAGGGAATGACAATACCAAACATGATCTAATGAGGCGTCCATGATGCCATGACTGACCCAAAAACTTTCTTTAAAACTTTATTTTTTAATCCGTTTAAAAAATTCAGGGTAAATTTTTCAATGGCTTGGGCAAATGCCTAGCTAAGCTAAAAATCAAGCAGGATTTTCCGGACAGAGAGAGATTATTCGGCCATTTTAGCCTGAACAGGTTTGAGATTTATAAATATACAGGAAATAGACCCAGGGACATTATGTTAACTTTTATATTTCGATCTAATTGTAACACTAAATTAAAATTTATTAATTGTCCGATAATATATATTATGTTAACTTTTTATTAAAAGCAAAATATTAAATCTCCGATTCTGTCATTAGGTCCCTGCCCTCTGACATGCTTTCCATTTCCATTCACCAAGTTTGTGTCTGACCCTGGGATTGTATTTGCAGATTTAAGTTGAAATGTCCATGGGCTGTGTTATATTTTTATTCAAGCAAGGACAATTGGGATTTAAGACAAACCATGGACAGGCTTTTTTTCAGGTGTTTTAAAAGAATTTCTGTTGAATTTCAATCCCCTGATTTCCAAGCTTGTTTTAATTTAAAAAAATTAACAATAACAGGAGACATTTACAATGAATCTTTCTTCTTCCTTTTCACAGGCTGGCTCACTTGTCCGCGTCAATGCGTTTATCCGCAGCGTTTACAACTGGATGGCCATCGGACTTGCCTTGACGGGATTCACCGCTTTTTATGTTGCCAGCAGCCCCACACTGCTTCAGATCATCTTCGGTAACCAGATCGTTCTGTTTGGTATGATTATTGGTGAACTTGCCATGGTGTTTTATCTGTCTGCCAGGGTACAGAAGATGAATGCCTCCACAGCAACGGCATTGTTTGTTGTTTATTCCATACTCAATGGTGCCACTCTGGCCTCTATTTTTATTATCTATACGGCATCATCCATTGCAACCACCTTTATCACCTGTGCGTTGACGTTTGCCGCCTGCAGTGTTTACGGCATGGTGACCAAACGGGATTTAACTTCCATGGGTGGATTCATGATGATGGGACTCATCGGCATTATCATTGCCTCTTTGATCAACATGTTTTTCAGAAGCCCCGGACTCAGCATGGTTATATCCTACGTTGGCGTTCTGGTTTTTGTGGGCCTCACCGCCTACGATACCCAGAAACTCAAACAAATGGCTCTGACTCAGCCCGTTGATGCCAGTGGAGCCATGGTAAGAAAAGGTGCTATCATGGGTGCCCTGGCCCTGTACCTGGACTTTATAAATCTGTTTCTCATGCTGCTTCACATTTTTGGCGTATCAAGAGACTGATTTTTTTCCGTATTATCAGGCGATTTCTTATCAAAGAATATATTTGATAATCTCCAGTTGTCGCCTTACCTGGCCAAATCAAGACAGCACAGATCCCCGACAAGGTTGAAAACATCCTTGTCGGGTGATTTTCTGCTGTTTTTTTGTTTTTCAAGTATTTTAGTTTACTGGCCGATATTGTGTGACCAGGCCCTTTGACTGAATCCGGGTCCAGTAAACCAGGATTTTATTTTTTTAAAGGAGTTACCCCCCTGACCATGGAGCTGTTTAGATCCCATACCGCCACGGACACCGGCACAAACAAAAGTGTCCCCAATGGTTACAATGCTGAATCCATAGAGGTACTGAAAGGTCTTGATCCGGTAAAGCGAAGACCCGGCATGTACACGGATACCACAAGTCCCGACCACCTGGCCCATGAGGTGATAGATAACAGTGTGGATGAAGCCATTGCCGGCCATGCCGACCGCATTGATGTAATCCTCCACGAGGATAATTCCCTGGAAGTCAGTGATAATGGCCGTGGAATGCCCGTGGATGTCCACCCGGTGGAAAAAATATCCGGTGTGGAACTCATCATGACCCGACTCCATGCCGGGGCTAAATTTTCCAGCAAGGAGTATGATTTTTCCGGAGGACTTCATGGGGTTGGCGTTTCCGTGGTAAACGCCCTTTCCACATTCCTGGAAGTTAATATCCTCCGGGACGGCACCCAGTACAGGATTGCATTCAAAGATGGTTTTAAAAGTGAAGATCTTGAAATCGTTAAGAAAACAAACACTAAAAAGACGGGCACCACCATCCGTTTTTACCCGAATGCCTCCTATTTTGAGGTGCCCAATTTTTCTAAAAAAAATTTAAAACATGCCCTTAAAGCCAAGGCTGTACTGTGTCCTGGATTGTTGATCACCTTGACGGATAAAAAAAGTGGCACAAAGGATGAATGGCAATTTGAAAACGGATTACTTGATTACCTGATAGAATCCTTTGACGGGTGTGAAACCCTGCTTGGAGAACCCTTCACCGGCGAAAAAAATACAGAGGATGCCGCCGTTTCCTGGGCTGTGGACTGGAGTGAAGAACGACGGGACAACCTGTGTGAAAGCTATGTCAATCTGATCCCCACCCGTCAGGGAGGCACCCATGTGAACGGATTCAGGTCCGGACTTCTTGAATCCATCAGAGAATTTTGTGGATTCCATGATCTTTTACCCAAGGGTATCCACATTGCCCCGGAAGATATCTGGCACAACATCGGGTTTATTTTATCTGTGAAGCTTTCCGATGCACAGTTCTCAGGCCAGACCAAAGAACGACTTTCCTCCCGTCACTGCAGCGGTTTTGTAAATACTGCCGTCAGGGACGCCTTTAGTCTCTGGCTCAATCAAAACACGGTAATCGGTGAAAAACTGGCAGCCGCTGCCCTGGAAAATGCCAGAACGCGCCTGAAAAAGGCAAAAACAGTCACCCGCAAGCGTGTCACCGCCGGCCCTGCCCTGCCCGGTAAATTATCCGACTGCACCTCCAATGATCCAGAAAAATGTGAAATTTTTCTGGTGGAGGGAGATTCCGCCGGTGGCTCAGCCAAACAGGCCCGGGACCGAAGATTTCAGGCCATCATGCCCCTGCGGGGAAAAATTTTGAACACCTGGGAGACAGACCCTACCCAGATTCTTGCGTCCAAAGAAATTCATGATATTTCCGTGGCCATGGGAGTCGATCCGGATACGGCTGACATTTCCGGCCTTCGCTATCATAAGATCTGTATCCTGGCCGATGCTGATTCCGACGGACTCCATATTGCCACCCTTCTATGTGCTCTTTTTTACCGGCATTTTGGTGAAGTGGTGCGTCAGGGGCATATTTTTGTGGCCATGCCTCCGTTGTTCCGCATTGATGTGGGTAAAGAGGTATTTTATGCCCTGGATGAGGATGAAAAAGAAGCCATCATTAAAAAAATCGAACGCCGCAAAAAACATGGAAAAATTAATGTACAGCGATTCAAGGGACTGGGAGAAATGAACCCATTACAGCTTAGAGAAACCACCATTTCTCCGGATACCCGTCGTCTAGTTCAGCTCACCGTGGCGTCAAATGACACCGGTGGCACCCCTTTTCCCGATAACCTGAATAAAAGAATGTCCCCCAGGTCGGACAATGACAAAATTAATGACGAAGACAAGATAAATGCTGGTGCAGATATGGAGACAGAGGGCCATGATAAAACAAAAATTCAAGACAATGGGGTTTTTGAAATAATGGATTTGCTCCTGGGGAAAAAACGCGCCTCCGACCGTCGTCGCTGGATTGAAGAAAACAGTAACCTCATGGAGGTGGAATAATGACAACTCCTTCTCCCATGGTGCTGGATGATTTTGAAAAAATGCCCTTTGAGGACTTTGCCGAAAAGGCATACCTTAACTATGCCATGTATGTCATCCTGGACCGCGCCCTGCCCCACATTGCCGATGGTTTAAAGCCCGTGCAGCGCAGAATCGTTTACGCCATGAGCCAGCTGGGGCTTTCTGCCACGGCCAAATATAAGAAATCTGCCCGCACCGTGGGGGATGTGCTGGGTAAATTTCATCCCCACGGAGATTCGGCCTGTTATGAGGCCATGGTGCTTCTTGCCCAGCCCTTTTCCTGTCGATACCCGCTGCTGGATGGCCAGGGCAACTGGGGAGCTCCGGACGATCCCAAATCCTTTGCCGCCATGCGGTACACAGAATCCCGGCTTTCCCGTTACAGTGAACTGCTGCTGGCTGAGCTGAATGCCGGGGCCACCGAATGGCGACCCAATTTTGATGGCACCCTGAAAGAACCGGCACTTTTGCCGGCACGTCTTCCCAATCTGCTCTTAAACGGCACAACGGGCATTGCCGTGGGCATGGCAACGGATGTTCCCCCCCACAATTTAACTGAAATTGCCAATGCCTGCATATATCTCCTGGACCATCCCAAAGCAGATCTGGATGCCGTCATGGCCCATATCTCCGGGCCGGATTACCCTACGGATGCGGAGATCATAACACCCTCCCATGAAATCCGGGAAATGTATCTCACCGGCAACGGCCGCATCAAGATGAGGGCCACCTACTTTGAAGAACGGGGGGATATTGTCATCAACGCCCTGCCCTTTCATTCCTCCGGAGAAAAAATACTGGAGCAGATCGCCGGTCAGATGGAAACTAAAAAACTGCCCATGGTGGCAGATATCCGAGACGAATCTGATCATGAGTCCCCTACCCGTCTGGTGATTGTGCCCCGATCTTCCCGCACCAATATTGATACACTCATGGCCCATCTGTTTGCCACCACGGACCTGGAGCGATCCTATCGGGTAAACATGAACATGATAGGTTTAAACGGTAAGCCCGAGGTAAAACCACTTCTTACCTTCTTACATGAATGGCTTGAGTTCCGGATGGATACCGTTACCAAACGATTGGAACATCGCCTGGACCAGGTTCTTGATCGGCTTCATATTCTGGAGGGGCTTCTCAGTGCCTTTCTAAATATTGATGAGGTCATTGATATTATCCGCACCCAGGATGACCCTGAAGCCGCCTTGATAAGTCAATTTAATCTGTCAGCTCGTCAGGCCCAGGCCATCCTGGAAATCAAGCTGCGTCACCTGGCGAAGCTTGAAGAAATGAAAATCAAAGGTGAGCAGGTAGAACTGGAAACAGAACGCAAATTTCTTGAAAAAACATTGGGGTCCAGAAAACAGCTGGTGGCATTGATTAAAAAAGAAATCCGCCAGGATATTAAAACCCACGGTGATGACAGACGCTCCCCCCTGCGGGAACGAAAGGAAGCCGAGGCCTTTTCCGAAGAAGAGGTCATAGCCACAGAACCTGTGAGTATTATCCTTTCCAGCAACGGTTGGATAAGGTCCGCCAAGGGCCATGATATTGATCCTGAGAAACTCAAATTTAAAACCGGAGATTCTCTGCTGGCCCATGCCCATACCTTGAGCAATCGCCCAGTGGTCTTCATTGACACCACCGGTCGCTGCTATTGTCTGCCAGCCCATACCCTGCCATCGGCCCGGGGAATGGGGGAACCCCTCACCGGACGGCTTTCCCTGAAGCCCGATGCAACCATCGCCACCATGGTCAATGGAAATGATGATGATTTTTATTTTTTATATTCCGACACCGGGTTTGGATTTATCACGGATTTTACCAGCATGATCACCCGGAATAAAAATGGTAAGGCGCTCATCAATCTGGCCGAGCATGCCCAATTGATGATACCGGAACGGATACATCATCCGGAAACTGACCTTATTGCCGTGATCACCACGGTGGGCCGATTTCTTCTTTTTCCCGTGCGGGAAATGCCAAAGCTGGAAAAAGGTAAGGGAAACAAAATTATCGGCATACCGAAAAATGAAGTACAGATGCCCGGGGGGGAACGAATCATTGTGTTAAAAATAATTCCCCATGGCTCCAGCCTGGTCATTCATGCGGGGAAACATTTTCTCAGATTAAAGCCGGGAAACCAGGAGAACTACATGGGTAAACGGGGATTTCGTGGCAGAAAACTTCCCAGGGGGTTTCAAAATGTCAGCGATGTGGAGGTTATTCCACCTGAAGCACCAGGTTTTGTTCAGGAGGATCCATCCTGACCTGCTGAGGAGGGGGGAGCTTGTGACGGGTGCCCCGTTGTTGTGACAAAGCCGACTTTGCGTATGAGCCTCCCAACAAATCAAGAAACACTGCCCCCCCTGAAGAGGAGGTGATGTGGGTATAAAAAAATATGTGTCCGAATATTTTCTATTGAGCCTTATTCTGCTTCTGATAGGTGGACTGGTGGCCGTGTGTATTCATATTAAAAAAGCAGAGTCCATTGATGACACTGATCTGCTTGCCCGGATACTGAAAGAGAAAAAGATCACCCTTATTACAGATAATAATTCCAATGCCTATCACCTTTACCGGGGGCAGCCCATGGGTTTTGAATACGAACTGGCCCGGGCCTTTGCGGATTTTTTAAATGTAGATCTGGAGGTTGTGACACCGGGATGGAACAGCATGGTACCCTTTCTTGAAACCGGGCAGGGGGATTTTATCGGGGCGGCGTTGACCATCACCGATAGACGTGAGAAGATTTTATCTTTTTCACAGCCCTACATGGCGGTTCAACAGCAGTTGGTCTATCATAAATCAACACCGGACATTGATAGCCTTGAAGCTCTTGCCGGAAAAACAATCCATGTTCGCAGAAACACATCCTACCACCATAACCTTGAAGCGCTCAGGGAAAGCGGAATTAACATTGACATTGAGTTATTTGACAACGTCCCATCTGAAGAAATTATTCAGATGGTGGCAGAAAAAAAAATAAAATATACCGTGGTGGACTCTAACATTGCCCAGATTAATCGACGGTACTATCCTGATATTGTCATCGGCATTGCCATTCAGGATGTGGAATTCGTTGGCTGGGCTGTAAGTCCAACTGAAATACGACTGCTGGATCGCATCAATCATTTTTTTTATCACATCAATAAAACAGGATATTATAAAAAACTTTCCAACAAGTATTACGGAAATATTGATAATTTTGATTATTTTGATGTGAAAAAATTTCATCAGAGACTGCACACCCGCTTTCCTAAATATCGAAGATATATTATTCAGGAGGCGTTTAAATATGGTTTTGACTGGCGGATCATCGCGGCCATCGTGTACCAGGAATCCCATTTTGATCCCTTTGCAAAAAGCTTTACCGGTGTGCGCGGACTCATGCAGGTCACGGAAAATACGGCCCGGGAAATGGGAATATCCAATCGGCTGGACCCGGTTTTAAGCCTTCGGGCCGGAGTTAAATACCTTTACACCCTGTACAAACGATTTGATGACATTAAGGATCCCAATGAAAAACTGCTCTTTGCCATCGGCAGTTATAATGTGGGATACGGGCATGTAAAAGATGCCCAGAAACTGGCGGCGGCAGATAGTTTGGACCCACATAAATGGGCATCCCTTGAAAAGACTCTGCCTCTTTTAACTAAACGGAAATATTATCAAAAAACACAGCATGGCTATGCCCGGGGGCGGGAACCGGTGAGGCATGTACGTCAGGTACTTATGTATTATGACATTTTAAAAAAGAAACTGACATCATCTCCCATGCCATCCATAGCACCTAACCTTCATTTTTGACAAAGTCAGGGCTTGGTCACACCACTGTGGAGCACCTGTCTCATTTGGTGGAACAACGTGATCAGGCCTGACCCCTCCCCAAAATGGCCCAGGTTGTGACAAAACCATAAAGTTATTATCAATCTTGATTTTTCAGTCTATCAAACACAGCCCGGGCCGCGGATCGTGTCATGCCCGGCAGCGCTGCCAGTTCTTCCATACCTGCCTGTTTCATGGCCGAAACCCCTTTGTAGGCCTTTAGCAGCAGGGCCTTTCGTTTTTTACCGATGCCGGGGATATTATCCAGAACTGAGTTCCCTGCCCTTTTTTTCCGCCTTTTCCGCTGGAAGGTAATGGCCACCCTATGGGCCTCATCCCGCAGCTGCTGGAGCAGATAAAGTGCCTTCAATGCTTGCCTGGTATTTAAGGGGTTAGAACGATGGGGAATATAAATTTTATCGTGCGCCTCACCTTTTTCCACATCTTTTTTGGCAAGACCGGCCACATGGATTTTGTTTTCCAGATTCAGATCCTTTAACACGGCCATGGCCATGGAAAGTTGGCCCTTACCCCCATCAACCACCAGGAGATCTGGCATAGGCAGAGGCTCTTTTTTGTCCGGGGAAAAACGTCGGCTGAGCACCTCAGTCATGTAAGCATAATCATCATGGCCCGTCACCTGTTTTATAATGAATGTCCGATAGGCCGATTTGTCGGGCCTGCCATCGGTGAATACCACCATGGAGGACACCGGATCAGTGCCGGCAATGTTGGAATTATCATAACATTCAATGCGCCGGGGAAGCGTGTCCATGCCCATGAGTTTCTGGAGCATGGCAAGAACAGCATCCGTTTCCGCCTGCTCGGACAGGGAGGTATTTAACTCATTTTCTGCATTGAGCCGGGCCATGTCCACAATTTGTTTTTTATCCCCCCGCTCCGGAATTAACAGATGCACCCGGCGTCCCTTTTTTGCTGTAAACCGGGCTTCCAGAATAATTCTATCTTCCACGTCATGGGACAGCAGAATCTGGGGGGGGATAAAGGTGTGGTTATCATAATATTGCATGACAAAGGCCCCCATGATTTCAGCAATACCATTCCAGGTCATGTCAAAATGAAAATGCCGGGTCCCCGTCACATAGCCTGATCGAACAAAAAGCACCGTCACCACTGCCTTGCCCTGGTCTCCATGGCAGGCTATGACATCCCGGTCCATCATGTCCGTGGTCACGGCGATTTGTCGCTCCAATGTTTTTTCAATGGCAAACAGGGTGTCCCGGAGGTGGGCCGCCCGCTCAAAGGCTTGGGCATCGGCTGCATGCTGCATTTCTTTTTTCAATCGCACAATCAGTTCAGGTGCCCTGCCCTTGAGAAACAATTTGACATCATTGACCATTTCTGCGTACACGGCAAGGGGGACATCCATGCAGCAGGGCCCGAGACAGGCCTTGATCTGGTACTGAAGGCAGGGCCGGGAACGATTATTAAACTGATTTTTTCTGCATTTTCTCAGTTTAAATATACGGTTGACCTGCCTTAGGGTCTGCCGGACACTGTGGGAGGAAGAGTAGGGCCCAAAATAACTGGCCCGGTCATTTTTAATTTTTCTCACCACCTGGAGAGCCGGATAATCTTCTGTGGTGTCCAAACGAAGGCAGGGATAATTCTTTCCATCCTTTAAAATCACATTGTATCGGGGCTTGTGTTTTTTGATGAGGGTGGATTCCAGTATCAGGGCTTCATGATCACCGGCCGTGACAATGACCTCAAAATCAACAATATTTTTAATGAGAATACCGGTCTTAGGATCATGCCCCGTGCGCTTTACAAAGTAGGCGGCCAGCCGTTTTTTCAGATTTCCGGCCTTGCCCACGTAAATGATACGGCCCCGGTCATCCTTCATCAGATAAACCCCGGAAACCCCGGGGGTCATGGCATATTTTTCCTGCAGGGTACTGTTTGTCAAAACCGCTTACAACTCCTTCAGACGGGTGAGTTCTTTTATCTTGTCCCGGAGATCAGCTGCTTTTTCAAAGCGCATCTCATCTGCGGCCTGCTTCATTTCCATTTCCAGTCCCTTTATGATGTCAGACAGATTTTCCGAATCAGAATCATAGGTATCTACCGCTTCCTGGACCCGGTTTTCCGGACTTGTTATGGCTTTTTCCATGGTATAGTCAAACACCCTCAGATCTTTTTGAATGCTTGCCGGGGTAATGTGGTGCTTTACATTGTATTCACGCTGAATTTTACGTCGCCGATGGGTTTCCTCCATGGCCTTTTTCATGGACGGCGTGATGCGATCGGCATACATGATCACCTTACCTGCAGCATTTCGAGCAGCCCGGCCAAAGGTCTGGATCAAAGATCGATAGGATCTTAAAAACCCCTCTTTATCGGCATCCAGAATGGCCACAAGAGAAACCTCCGGGATATCCAGTCCTTCCCGGAGCAAATTAATACCTATAAGGACATCAAACACGCCCTTTCTCAAGTCCTGTATGATGTCAATCCGTTCCACTGTGCCAATGTCGGAATGAAGATATTTGACCTTCATGCCAAAATCTGCAAAGTACTCGGCCAGATCTTCGGACATGCGTTTGGTCAGGGTGGTTACCAGCACCCGCTCATCGGCCTCCACGCGCTTTATAATCTCTTCGTAGAGATCATCCACCTGGGTGGTGGCGGTTCTCACCTCCAGAACGGGGTCCAGAAGTCCCGTGGGCCGGACAATCTGTTCTGCCACCCGGCCATTTGCCCGTTCCATCTCGTAATCTGCCGGAGTGGCGGATACATACACCACATGGGGCGGTTTTTTCTTGAACTCCTCAAATTTCAGGGGACGGTTATCCAGGGCGGAAGGCAGGCGGAACCCATGACCCACAAGGGTTTCCTTGCGGGAGCGATCGGCCTTGTACATGGCCCCCACCTGGGAAACCGAGATGTGGCTTTCATCAAAGAAAAGAACAAAATCATCGGGGAAATAATCCAGAAGTGTGGGGGGGGGGGCCCCCGGGGATCGGCCGGTGAGGTGCCGGGAATAATTTTCAATACCGTTACAATACCCTATTTCGTTCATCATTTCCAGATCGTACTGAGTTCTTTCTTCCAGGCGCTGAGCTTCTAAAAGTTTGTTTTCCTTATAATAAAATTCCAGACGTTGTTTGAGTTCTTCGGTTATGGCCTTGACGGCCCGTTTCCGGGTCTGGGTTTTGGTGACATAATGGGATGCCGGATAAATGGCAGTTTTTTTAATGTGATGAAGCACCGTTCCCTTCAGGGGATCAATCTCGGCTATGCTCTCAATATCATCTCCAAAAAAATCAATGCGCAGGGCCTTTTCCTCTTCATATGCCGGAAACACCTCCACCCGGTCCCCCCGGACCCGAAAGGTTCCCCGGTGAAAATCCACATCATTGCGGGTGTACTGAATATTAACCAGCTCATTTAAAAGGGTTTCCCGGGGTTTGTCCATGTCCTGTTCAATCTCTACCCGAAGAGCCAGATAATCCTCCGGAGCTCCCAGACCATAAATACAGGATACACTTGCCACCACTATAACGTCCTTGCGGGCTAACACGGACCGGGTGGCGGAATGACGCATCTTGTCAATAAGTTCATTTATGGAAGAATCTTTCTGGATATAGGTATCACTTGATGGAATATAGGCTTCTGGCTGGTAATAGTCGTAATAGCTGACAAAATACTCCACGGCATTTTCCGGAAACAGCAGCTTGAATTCATTGTAAAGCTGGGCAGCCAAGGTTTTGTTGGGGGCCATGATAAGGCTTGGTTTTTCAACACTTGCAATGATGTTGGCCATGGTGAATGTTTTACCGGAGCCCGTGACCCCTAACAGCACCTGATGGGCTTTGCCTGCTTTTATTCCCTGGGCAAGGTATTCAATGGCCTGTGGCTGATCGCCGGTGGGCTGAAATGGTGATTTTATTTTAAAAAGACCCATTAATCTCCTGAATAACGGTCATGTCCTAACGAACACAACAAATATAGAAAATGATATTATACCGCCGCCCCCCCGACGGGCAATGGTCCCGGACCGGAACTGTAGACAGCTCAATTGTCCGGTTCCTGTTTCCCATCGGGGGGGGCGGCTCTGCTGAAGTTGCCTTGAAGGCTGCCTTTTCATATAAAAAAAGATAAAAGATGGAAAGCGGCTTGATCACAACATGGACTCGCCAATTGTGATGCCTTGCGGATGTTGTAAGCAGTCTCCCATGCAACGTATAAGTAACCCCGGAAGTATGATACCTACCACCATATTATCCAGTGGTCAATCCGGTTATAATATGGTAAGAATTATTCTCTAAAATTCAAATTAAAATATATAAGGGAGCACCATGGAAGACGAAAATATCAAACATAATTTTATTAAAACCATTATCATCGAAGATATTGAAAAAGGTAAAAATGATGGGGTGGTGATCACCCGGTTTCCACCGGAACCCAATGGATTTCTGCACATGGGTCATTCCAAGTCTATTTGTCTTAACTTTGGCATTAGTAAAGAGTTCAACGGCCGATGTAATCTTCGGTTTGATGACACCAATCCGGAAAAGGAAGAACAAAAATACATAGACGCCATAATTAAGGATGTGCACTGGCTGGGATTTGACTGGGGCGACACCATCCATTACGCATCGGATTATTTCCATGAACTCTATGAATTTGCCCTTGAATTGATCAAAAAAAACAAAGCTTATGTGTGCGGACTTTCAGCAGAAGATATGCGGGCTTACAGGGGAACTCTCACCGAACCAGGAAAGGACAGCCCGGATCGAAATCGTTCCGTGGAAGAAAATCTGAGGTTGTTTGAATGCATGAAAAACGGAGAATTTAAAGAAGGAGAATATGTACTCCGGGCAAAAATTGACATGGCATCCCCCAATATCAATCTTAGAGACCCCATTATTTACCGAATCAAAAAAATGGATCATCCCAGAACGGGGGGACAATGGTGCATTTATCCCATGTACGACTTCACCCATGGCCTTTCCGATGCCATTGAAGGGGTAACCCATTCTCTTTGCACCCTGGAATTCCAGGACCATCGGCCCCTTTATGACTGGATACTGGATGAAGTATCAGCCCCCTGCCATCCCCAGCAGATTGAGTTTGCCCGCATGAACCTGAATTATACTGTTTTAAGCAAGCGCAAACTCCAGAAACTGGTGGAGAACCACCATGTGGAGGGCTGGGATGATCCCCGACTGCCCACCCTTGCCGGTATCCGGCGTCGGGGCTACACACCTGCATCCATACGCAACTTCTGCAATATCATAGGTGTAAGCAAAAAAGAAAGCCGCATTGATGTAGGCTTGCTGGAAGATTGCCTGAGAACAGATCTCAACGAGCATGCTCCCCGGGTCATGGGGGTGCTGAAACCATTGAAGGTGATAATAGAGAACTGGCCCGAAGGAAAAACCGAGGCACTGGAGGCTGCAAATCATCCCCAAAAACCGGAAATGGGAAAAAGGGAGGTGATCTTTTCAAGGGAGATCTTCATTGAGCAGGATGATTTTATGGAAGATGCCCCTAAAAAGTTTTTCCGCCTGGCCCCGGGCCGGGAGGTGCGGCTACGGTATGCCTATTTCATCACCTGTAAAGAGGTGATCAAGGATGAATCCGGCCGGGTGGTGGAATTGATCTGCACCTATGATCCAGCCACACGGGGTGGGGATTCCCCCGACGGCAGAAAGGTCAAGGGAACCCTGCACTGGGTCTCCAGGGAGGGATCTGTTCCGGCACGGATCAACCTCTACGACCGGCTGTTTCTCAATGAGGACCCCGAGTCTGATACCGATGATTTCACCAAAAATATTAATCCTGAATCCCTGGTGGTACTGGAAAACAGTCGGGTGGAAAAAAGCCTGAAGAATGCCGTTCCAGAAAAGGCTTACCAGTTTGAAAGAATGGGCTATTTCTGCACGGATTCCAAGGAATCATCACCGGATAATCTGGTCTTTAACCGCACGGTTACCCTACGGGACACCTGGGCCAAGGTGAAACCCAAGGGTAATCCCCGGCCAAAAAAAAAGTAACCTTAACGCCATGATTAAACCCATTGGCAGATAAAAATAATAAAAATATACCGGGATATGTAGATAACATGAATTTGTCATCTCCATTTTCCCGGTTTGGTTACGATCTCATTCACCTGTCATTCATATTAAATATCCAAAAAACGATTTCTGCATTAATAAAACCCTTTTGTGGTTTCTTGCCGATTTTTGGAATACTTCAGATTCTCCCAAAAGTACTATACAGTCTTTTGGGAGAAGGCATTGCAAATGGGTAATCCCCTCAAAAGCTGTAAAGCTATTTTGAGGGATGCCTGATTTTTTACGAAAATTTCCAGGTGGTACCGCCAGCACCATCTTCAAGGATGATATGCATCTCATCCAACTGTGCCCGAATCTCATCGGCCCGGGCAAAGTTCTTATCCTTTCGGGCCTGTGTCCTCTCCATCACCAGTTGATCAATCATGGCAGAATCAATATCCCCGCCTGCAAGACCGGCTTCTTTTTTCCCCTTAAAGTAATCAGTGGGCGTCTGGGTGAGAATACCAAGTATTTCCCCCATTTTCTTGAGATCTCCACATATAAATGATAACTGTGAAAGCTCTTCCTGATTAAGCGTTTCCCCTGCCCCGTCCAGCATGCGATTGCCCTTTTTAACCGTATCAAAAATGGTGGCCATACCCCGGGCAGAATTAAAATCATCATCCATGGCCTGGGTAAAAATCTGCCAGTTTTCCCCGGCCTCAACAGACATGCACAGATCTACACCGGCCTGTTCCGCACGGTCCAGGAAGGTATAAATTTTATCCAGACTGGTGATCACCTCGTCCATGGAATTTTCATTGTAATCTATGGGGCTTCTGTAATGCTTGGACAGCAGAAACAGCCGGATCACCTCGGGATGATAGGTTTCCAGAACATCCTTGATCATTGTAAAATTACCAAGGGATTTGGACATCTTTTCATTATTGATATCCACAAACCCGTTGTGCACCCAGTACTTCACAAACTGTTTGCCAGACAGAGCTTCTGACTGGGCAATTTCATTTTCATGGTGGGGAAAAATAAGATCCTTGCCGCCGCCGTGGATATCAAAACTCTGGCCAAGGTAACGATTACTCATGGCAGAACATTCAATATGCCAGCCGGGGCGTCCCGGTCCCCAGGGGCTGTCCCAGGCTGGTTCGCCGGGTTTGGCCGGTTTCCACAGGGTGAAATCCATGGGATTGCGTTTATTGGAATCCACGGCAATGCGGGCTCCGGCGATCATATCATCGGGATTACGACCGGATAATTTGCCATATCCATCAAAGGAAGAAAGGGAGAAGAAAACATCACTTCCCTCCACATAATAGGCCTTGCCGTGTTCTATGAGTTGTTCAATAAAGGCGATGATATCATCAATGTGTTCTGTGGCCTTGGGTTCAATGGTGGGACGCAGCACATTGAGAGCATCCATTTCATTGTGAAATTCCCTGATATATTTTTCAGATATCTCAGCGGAGGTCATACCCCGCTCATTGGCCCGTTTGATGATTTTATCATCCACATCGGTGAAGTTGCGAACATAGGTGACATCATACCCCGAGGCTTTGAGCCACCGAAAAATCACATCAAAGATCACAACGGATCTGGCATGGCCGATGTGGCTGGTGTCATACACTGTGGGACCGCACACGTACATGCCCACCTTGCCCGGTTCCAGGGGAACAAAGTCTTCTTTTTTTCCGTTCAGTGTATTGTAAATTCTTAAGCTCATAATATATGTTCCTTGACCCGTTTCATGTTTTTAATACTCAATGATCATGTTTTTTCAGCTGACCCATTCCCATAATGTCAATATAAAAAGACTCGATATCGAGTAATAGGAATAATGACTATTGTAGGTGCAATTACAATATCTGTCCGTCAATGATGATGGTCGATTGATGTTGTAAAAACGCCCACAAGATCAGAAAATTGTATCCATTCAAAACCCATTGGTCAAGATCAATATTGGACCTGGTTCCAAATTCGGCTATTCCCGACAATTGAAATTACCATAACCATCAATGCTGAAGGTGTGGGCTTTTATCTCCCAGTCTGTTGCAGCAACACCACAGCATGGGCACCGATGCCCTCCCCCCTTCCTTCAAAGCCAAGACCTTCGGTGGTGGTAGCCTTTATATTGACCAGATCCACGTTAATACCAGCTGCCGCCGCAAGGTTCTTGGCCATTTCTTTTTTATGGGGTGACATTTTAGGTGCCTCGGCAAAAATAGTGGCATCCATATTGCCCACCTTCCATCCTTTTTGTTCGAGTAAATCCCTGCAGTGCCTCATTAAGAGAATACTGGAAATCCCCTTGAACCGGGAATCCGTATCGGGGAAATGCTCCCCGATATCCCCCATACCAGCAGCGCCCAGCATGGCATCACACACGGCATGAACCAGCACATCTGCATCGGAATGACCTTTGAGTCCCTTTTCATGGGGTATGGTAACCCCGCCCACGATCAATTTTCGTCCTGAAACCAATTGGTGAACATCATATCCGGAACCGATTCTAAAACTCACTTAAAAACTCCCTGGGTGTATTGTATGTTTATCTCTCAACGTCAGGCCTGGTCATAACTTGTAGAGACAAGGTCATGGATCTTTCCGGGTATTTATCTATCCTGCAATTTTACTCTTTGATTCGGGACATCCCGGGTATCAGGGTCTTGGTGCTGATAACCCCATTGAGCTGACGCATTTTATCATGGACAAAACAAGAAATCACTTCGGCATCGGAACTGAGCAGATCCCGGGACAGCACTATTTTAATCAACAGATCCGCATCCCCGTGCACGGAATGAATTTCCACCACCCCTTCCAGTGCATACAAGCGATCCATAATTTTAATCTCCTGCTTTCCCTTAACGTTCATCAGAACAAAGGCCGTAATTCCCTGTTTCATTTCCGGATATTCAAACTCTTTAAGTTCTGCCATTTTTGATCGAAAGTCCTCCATATTTTTAGGAATCATACGCCTGAGTCCAATACCATAGGTTACTTTCCTTTTATTCTCCCAGTACCCCGAAGAAATATATGCATACAGATCTGCCAGGGTCCGATGGGAAAAGCGTTCCAGCAGCCCTCCCCGTTTAATGATGGCACAAAAGGGGATATAGATGGTTTTATACCAGTCCCGGGCCGCACTGGAAAAGCTGATATCCCCCCGGGCTCCACCCTGGAGATATTGATGGTGTTGCTGAATTTGCCGGATGAGATGGGGATATTGACCCGGTTCTGTAAGTTTAATTACCCGGGGCAGACCGGTCTCATCGGAAAAGGCCATTTTTTCCTTGTACAAAAGATTATCCAGTGTTTCAATGGAGGGAATAAATTCCAGGATGGTTGCCAGAATTTCATCATGGTTTAACTGTTTTGCCGCCGCCACGCGATGGTTACCATCCACAACATAATATTCATCCTTGATCTGATACAGTTTAACGGGGGGGAGAACGGTGCCGGTGCGCATAGCCTCCAGCACGCTTAAAAACCGTTCAGATCTTTTATTATACCTGAACCTGAACTGATCATCAAAATCCTGGTACCGCCCCACACTTCCGATAATCTGGGCCACCTTTACCGTTTGTACTCCCCGGTCTTTTGTATCAAAGGCACCTTCTTTTTGCTGCATGCTTTTAAAGTGGTCTGCATCCTGAATCTGTTTCACAGGCTTTTTTCTGGCCAAAAGGTTACGAAAGAACCCCATGAGTATCGACGTGAATGATGTTGTAACCATAGGTATTGATCACCTTTGTTGTGTTAACCCGGGTTATACGTTCCTCCGGGGAATCAAAATCCCGATGGATATGGCCATGAATAAAATAGGCGGGACGATATTTATCAATAAAGGTTCCAAAAGACCTGAATCCCCTGTGACAGGGATCTTCGGCATCATGGATGAACCGGGGGGATGCATGGGTGATGACAATATCCACCCCCTTTTCCCACCACAGGGAAAACCTGAGGGTACGAATATTTTTTTTCATTTCCTGCTCAGTGTATTGATTGGAGCCACCGTTATACCAGCGGGAGCCGCCCAGACCCAGAATTTTAAGTCCCTGGTGTTTTACGATACGGCCGTGGATATCCGTACACCCCTGGGGAGGCCTTTCATTATATCTGATGTCATGATTACCCCGCACATAAAAAAGTGGCCCGCCAAAGGAATGACACAAAAAAGTCAGATATTCCGGGGGGAGATCTCCACAGGCCATCACAAGGTCAATGTCTGGAAAGGCTTTTTTATCAAACTGCCTATAAAGGTCCGGAACCACCACATCCGACACGGTCAATATTTTCATAGGTTGATCATGATCCTTCTGGTTATAGAGATCGTGCAATTTCTTCGGCTTCACTGATGCAAAACATCAGGTTCCGGGGCAATTTAGCATCACCGATAACATGAAAAATAGCGGAAGTTTTATCTTCCAAAGTTTTGATTTCCCGCACGGAGACCTGTTTTTCCGAAATGACCACCATATCACATCCACAAAGGGACAGTGTTTCCCCAAGGCTTTTAAAGGTAACACCATCCCGGGTAAAGCCTTTAATGGACACTTTCTTATACAGGGTAACTTTTTTTTGTTTAATGCTTTCCCGCAGATAATACCGATCATTGGCAGACATTTCTTCGGCAAAGCGATTTTTACGGTTCAGCACATGGACCTCACAGCCCTGCTCACCCAGAAAGTCAGCTGTTATCAATCCGGTCATGCCACCCCCAAGTACAATAACTTTTTTACCGGCAGGTTCCTCACCAGAAAGAATATCTACATTGGTGACAAGGCGCATGTCGGTCTGGAAAAGGCCCTTGATTACGGGCATATCCGGCATGGAACCCGTGGCCAGAATCACATGATCAGGTTGAAATCTATTTAAAACATCTTCATCCAGAACCGTATCATGGTAAATATTTATACCCAGGCGGACGAGTTCATTTCTAAAAAAATCGAGAATATCATTGATCTCTCCCCGGCCCGGAGCCCGGCCCGCAAGGGATAAGAGTCCCCCGGTATCCGACGATTTCTCCACCACCGTTACCCGGTGTCCCTTCAGGGCGAAGAGCCTTGCAGCAGCCATACCAGAAGGGCCTGCCCCTACCACTAGAACATTCTTGGGAGTTATTGAAAAAATTTCTTTTCTTACCTGGGCTTCACGTCCCACATCGGGATTTACCACACAGGAACCTGGTTCCCCGGCAAGGACGGCATGAATACAGCCAAGGCAACAGCCCACACAGGGCCTGATGGCGGAAAAATTTCCTGCCAGGGCCTTGGCTGGCATATGAGGATCTGCAAGAAGTGCCCGGCCCATGGCCACCATATCGGCATATTTCTTTGTCAGTATCTCATCGGCAAGTTTTGGGTCTTTGATTCTACCCACGGTGATAACAGGCACAGTGGCTACGGCTTTTACAGCCCTTGCCAGGTGGACAAAGCACCCATGGGGGGAATACATGGAGGGAATGGTCAGCTCTGTGGAGCCATACACCCCCGCAGAGACATGGATGTAATCGACCCCCGCCCTTTCCATCAAAGGCACTAGACGAACCGTGTCTTTCAGTGTCCAGCCGTTATCCATGTAGTCATTGCCATTGATGCGAACACCAACAGGAAAATCTGGCCCGGTTTTTTTTCGAATATCTGCCATGACTTCAAAGAAAAAACGGGTCCGGTTTTCAAAGCTGCCTCCATACTCATCGGTACGCACATTGGCGTTGGGGGACATGAACTGATTAATAAGATATCCATGGGCGGCATGGATCTCCACAAAATCAAACCCCGCATCTTTGCACCGCCTCGTGGCATCTCCAAAACAATCCACAATTTCTTTTATTTCCGGTATTTCAAGGGCCCGCACCTCTCCTTTGACCACGGCAGGAGCCGGAATAGCAGAGGGTGCAACCTTCTGGGGAAGATAACATTGCCGCCCCCCGTGCATGAGCTGGACCCCGAACCGGGTACCATACCCTTTTACCTTGTCCACCATCTGTTTCAGGGCCGGAATACATTCGTCTTCATATATCAGAGGCAGATCCGGTTGTTCCTGTCCACCGGGGTGCACACCGCCCCCGCCCACCATCATCATCCCAACACCACCCCGCGCCCGTTCCACAAAATATTGTGTCAGTTGATCGGTGACATAACAATTATCATCCACCCCAAAATTAATACTCATGGATGGCATGAGAATGCGATTTTTCACCGTCATGGAACCGATTTTAATGGGAGAAAACAGATGGTTCAGATGGGGCATGGGGATATCCTCCTGCATAAAAATAAATAATCAGACAGTATGGCAGCCGGGCATACGCTGTGAGGCCTTTTCCTTAATGAAATCCCAGCCCGACTATTCTCTTTGCTTCGGAATGAAATATGATCAATGAACCTCTCCTTCCAGGCTAAATCCGGATATGCCGATCTTTTTTCCGCAATACTGTGCCTCAAAGGGATACACCCGGAACTCAACAATATCATCAATGGCGGTGTATCCTTCCTCTGGCAGATTAAAGGACAGCACAACATCCTTAACTGACCAGGAATCATAATATTCTGAAATAAATATTTCATCTCCATCTTCAAAGCCACCGATACTGGAAAAAACGGCATATTGGTGGCCTCCCTGGTTATCGAATCTACGGATGGTCAATTCAGCTGCGGCATTGCCAAGGTCCATGGTCCAGCCCGATGTAGATTCCAGGGAAACAGCCGCATATTGTCCTTTTGTAATGGCGGTGTTCAGGGACGAAAAATCTTTTTTATTACAAAGGGAAAATACAATGATGTCATCATACTCAAGGGGGGTCACACCGTTTCCCAGAAACCACCCATGATATATAATATTTGGATAAAGCTCCTCTGTTAAATCCCATGGGGTGTTCAAGGCAGGAGAAATCCCTGTAAATTTGGCGGTTACCAGGGGGGATATATTCTCCACGGGTGCAGGCTCCTCCGGTAAAAACAGGACCTCCGAGGGAGGTGGATCTTCATCAATCCAGGTGTTGAGAACCTGGAATTTATACGAATCCTGGGCAGCCTGAAACAAATGCTCAAATGTACCCCAGCTGCCCCATTTATTATATTCACCAATATAAGAAAAATTATTAAAATGACTCACCCCCAGCTGCTGGAGCAGGGTGAGGTATTCTGTATACAGACCTCCCATGTCCGGAGATCGATTGGCCAAGAGAAGTTTGTCTGTTAATGTAGTATTATTTTCATTGCCAAGGGTTCCAACCAGATGCTGGCCGCCCTCATAGCATATCAGTTCCAAGGCGTATTCATCGGCAATGGCTTTTTGTGCTGAGATTTCTCCTGGCAGGGTCAAGTTGATGTCTTCCATTGCCCGGGATAAAATCTGACTTACAGAAATGGAATCCACCTCCTGGTTATCCACAATATCATCGGCCACATCCCCCCCGAAATAAGGTGCCAAAGCCAATGCATCGGGCTGTATCCCTGACGGGTTAAGCAGTGGATCAGAAAAAACCTCAAGGCGCATTTCCGAAACACCAGTATTCACCGACTGCGTCGCCAGCACCTTGACAATTCTCTTGTCCATATCCGCTCCAAACACGTTCCAGAAAAGGGACCATATCTCAGCAGATCGCAGACCAGTATACATCTGACCTGCTTTCCATGAATCATCATGCAGCCCCAGGGCCTGCCCCTTGTCCTGGACCCATGCGGTCTGGGGAAAGGCATAATTGGAATTCCAGGTTTCATTGGAATATTCAATATACACTTTAAGATTTGGATTCACTGTGTCTTTTAATAATTGAGCACACTGGGTCACATAATTATCGTCTGCCTTGTGGGGGATACATATCCACAGATCCTTTTCCAGATCATTGGCCAGCATGACCATGTATTCCAGTGCGACACCATTGTCACCGGCCTGGGTATAATGGTCAGGGAGCGTGCGATCATCCCAGGTTACTACCTCTGATGCATTGGTACGCCCCCAGTCCATGAACCTGAGTACCGAAAAGTTTGACAGTTTTGATTTATATTCCGGGTGAAAGGGGTCAGATGCGTTATCGGCATAGCCCGGTGTCATGAGTTTAAAATTTTTCAGATGGTCATCGGTATCCGTGGATAAAATTTCCAGCCAGATGGTTCCGGTCTGGGATTCATCCGTCACCACACCAAAAGTATAGGTTTTAACCCCTTGTGTATCGGATTCAATGACGTTTAATGCTGTACCCGATCCCCTGATACTGAAGGTTCCTTTGCCCTCAAAGGTCAGTGTATACGTTCCCTCTTCCACCACAGTAACCAGGGTATGAACGGTCTGGGGAAGGTTTGAACCCTGTGGCACAAAGGGAATCTGGGTGGGCCATCCATTTGCATCCCGGGGAATTTCCTCATAAAATTTCGTATCCCATGCACCGGAGTCATCGGCGTTTTGAGTACGCCAGGGCCTTGCCTTTTTAAAGACATCCACAAAAACATGGTCAAAGGACCAGTCTGAAACGGAATTAAGGTTTATTCCAACGTCCATGGAAACCGCTGATAATGGAATTAACATCATCAGCAACCATAATATGAGTATCTGTATATATTTTTTCAAAACACACCTCCCTTAAGTAGCGATCATCCCAGCCTGCCCACACAACAAACTCAGAACAGGGATTTGAAAATATCAAATTCATGCTTTGATATCCCTGCCACCCCTGCAGGACGATGGATTTCATCGTGGCAATCGGAACCCCCTGTGGCCACAAGATTGTATCTTTGTGTCCATTTCTGCAGCATCTCCTGCTGATTCAATGTATGACCTGGATAATTTATTTCAAGGCCATGGAGTCCCATGTCCAGAAAACGGGGAAGCAGTTTTTCCACAATTTCCACCGGGGGAAGCACCTCGCTGTAATGTCCCTCACCGGGAAAAGAACCCGCCGCTGGATGGGCCAGCACCGTTATCACCGGAAATGCCGACGTAAAGGCGCCCACCGTTGAAATATCAATGCCCGAAGGTACATAGGCCGGACTCTTATTCCCGATGATGTGATTGATCTGTCTGGGATCTGTAATGGCGTGCTTTTCGTTCAGGGCCATGGCAAAATGACGCCGGGACACCGAAGGGGCATAGATGGCAATTTCATCATGGGTCATGGGTCTTGACAAGAGTGGCTCTATACTCCCTGGACCAAAGCAGCGGTTTATCTCCGCCACCCGGGCCAGGATCAAGTCATCCCCTCTACCCTTTCCCAGGGTTTTATTCAGGGCACTTATAAATGCGTGATCCCGCATCATGTCCGATTTGAAGTAACACAAAAGATGGAGGGTGCCGGTGAAGAAAGATTCCTTAAATCGCACAGACACCTCCACACCGGGTACAACTTCCAGCCCAAGCGCATCCCCCGCTTTCAGTGCCGTTTCAAGCCCCCCCACGGTGTCATGGTCCGTTACGCCCACCACCGAAATCCCCAGGCCTTTCATGGTCTTTATAAGGGCGTCCGGGGGATAATCACCATCGGAAGCTGTGGTATGGTTGTGCAAATCGGCATAAAACATTGTAAATAATTCTCCACTGAATTTTATAGCTCAGGGGTTGTTAATGGCTGCTTTTCCATAAAAAAGCAGGTAAATATGGGGTCCTGACATAATATTTACTAGAAATTAATACTATCCCGGCCATATCCCTCTATGGCGACATGACAATGGGATTTTTCAAAACACTCAAAAAACGTTCTTGAAGCATGAAAACTGGAAATGGAAACCCGCATGATAACCCCTTTGCCCTGGTTGCCAGTCTGTTCAATCTGATGAATTGTCACCTCATCTGGTGCAGGGGCAATAATCTTAAGACATTCCCCAACATTTTTTCCTTTGATGAACAATTTAAATTGGAGAGGGTCCTTCCATACGGCGGTCATATCCCAGTAAACATCCAGAATTTTTTCAGCAGAATAACTGCTGCTTGCCATGTATTCCCGACAGTGATCCCGGTGAAATGAAACCCCCCTTTTACTAAGGGTGGCAACGGTACCGGGAAGTCCGGGAAGTGGTTTACAGCACATGGAAAATTTATGAACACCTGGTTCTACCTCAGCCACATTGATAAAGTTGCGGGAACCTGGCTTTTCTGTCGCCTTTCGTCCGGTCTGGGAAAGAATGGAGGCCATTTCCCATAAAATTTCCCGGGGCTGCAGATGATCCTGACCCACCGCTTCAAACAGGGCATCAAGATTTTCAAGATTTTTATAAATCAAAAAATCCGACATGGCCTGGGAATAAAGAAAATGGATGGGAAGCCCATGACGATTCATCTCCTGCAATAAAAAATCCCACCCGATTTTAATGGCATGGACCCGGCGTCTTTTCTGGAGATATCGGTTTACAGCATTCCTGGCCTTGGGGGTTTTACACAATTGCTCAAACCCCGGTCCCACCCCAAGGGATTTTTTATCCGTAACGATTTTTACCATATCCCCATCGCTGAGCTGGTACCCGGGGGATACCCGAAGATTATTTACCCAGGCATATTTACAGCGATCTCCGAGGGAGGTGTGTACCTTGTAAGCAAAATCAAGCACCACACTTCCCTGGGGCAGATATTCAATGTCCCCCCGGGGGGTATACACAAAGATCTCCTGATCTTCAGATAGCTGGCCGATCAAATTCTTTCGACCGGCAGGGGAGCCTTGAAACTCACCGATGTTTTTAAGGGCATCACTGATCATCTGCCGATATTCCCGGAACATTTCCTTATCATCCCAGTGAAGAAGTACCCCCCGACGGGCCACCTGATCCATTTTTTCATTGCGTATCTTCACAAGGTATTTTCGATCTTTACACAAGATTCGCACATGAAGACTCTGATAACCGTTGGTTTTAGGGTTTGCAATATAATCTCTGATGCTTTTGGGCACAGGGGAATACAGCTGATTGACCATGCCAAGAACCCGATAACATTCCGGAATCATATCGGTATCGAGGATAATGGTAAAATCCACCATATTTTCAGCATTTTCGCGTTCAAGGGTTTTTTTAGTCGGAGAATACAGTGACCACAGGGTTTTTAAACGAGATTTGACCTTCACCGGAAATGGCAGAGTGGCGCAGGCTACCTCAAACCCCACTTTCATATCTGATACTTCCCGTGATTTCATGAATTTGTTTAGCATTCCCATCAGCCGTTTACTTTTTTTGGGAAATCGCTGCTGAATGGAAAGGTGATACAACCGTCGCTTCAGGGTAAACAGATTTAATTTAGCAGCCAGAGGGGCATACACCTCTATGGTTTCCTGGGCGATGCGCTGCCGTCTGTTTTCCTGCAATGCACCGATGGTTTCCATGTTGTGCATGCGATCGGCCATTTTGATCAAAAGAATTTCCGGATGTTTGCTGGCCATTAACACCATCTTCTGATAGGTGAGATCTTTACTTTGAGTGGCATTTAAGCGGGAGAGTTTTAATTTTGTACACCCATCCACAAAGGCTGCCACATTTTTGCCGAACCGGCTGCGGATATCATGGATGCTCAGGCCGGCAACATCCTCCACAATGTCATGGAGAATGGCGGCGGCAATGAGTTCAGGATCTTTAAGGCCCAGGGTACCAGCCAGTATTTCTGCCGCTGCAATGGGATGGGTGATGTACTGTTCTCCGGACCTGCGGGTCTGCCCTTCATGGTGCTTATGGGCAAATTCCAGAGCCTTAAGTACCAGGTTTTCCCTTCCCTCTTTCAAGGCCGGACGACACAAGTCCATGACATGTTTATAATTTTCCAGAGGCAATACACTGGCCAGTTGCGCCACCACAAGGGGGGTGTTAACCGGTTGATGGTCATCCATACCCTGTTTCATTCTCCTTTTCCCCGTTATCCTGAGGCTGGTTATTCTTCTACTTTTGTGCAATAAATTTATGTGCCCGTAACGATCATTAATGAACCTTACAATATGAAATATCTTTATGGCAAGGAAATTCCATGGTTCAGTGCTCCGGTATTTATCTATCCTGTGACATCTGTACTTTTCATGATAACTGCAATGGAATCCTTTCCATTTATTTTAAGCCTGGCCGGTTTGTCCAGGGCAATGTGTTTTAAAAAAAAGGTTTCCCTCACCGACGGAAGGCTGTCCAGCCACTGCCAGTCAATCACATTTTTATCCTTCTGGGAAACGTAAAGATAATTGATGCCAAGGGAGGTAATATTATGAAAAAAATGGCTGCCCTGGGAGGGCTCAACACTTAATTTTTCCGAGAAGGTTTCAATGATGGTTGCCACCTGGGTGATGTCAGCCCATTTAACAGGAATTCCCAGCCATCGATCAGTGGAACCCCACCGTCCAGGACCGATGAGAAGGTATTTTCTTTTTTCCTGCTTGAGCATCTGGTTCATGGATCCAATTTCACGGGCAATCTCAATTGTCTTTCCCGTATCAAAGACCTGGGGCTTTACATATATGATATCGGTAATCGGGGTTTCCTGGCTGCTGCCCATGGCTTTGTCTGAATAACAGACGGCTTGTTGAATTTCTTCGGGGGTGATCTTTACGTTGAGTGTATGCTGGGTGACAATCATCGGACGAATTTGAAGCAGACAGAACTCCGGCTTTTTCTTTTCATTAAAATCAACGGCAAATTCCATTTCCACAGGTCCCCCCATACCATGCCTGCCCACCTCCAGTAATTTAGAAATAATCTGACCCAGGGGAAGACTCTTGAATTTTAGAATACTGGCAAAAGTAAGTACTGGGTAGCCTTTTTTATTGAATACATCCCGGATGCGTCCATCCTCGGGAAAATAGGTGCTGGAAAATTGTATCACCGGAGCATGATTCAGGGCCTTATCCACATCAATTTTTTCAAGTTCCATGTCCGGAGATGCCATGTAAGGTTCTTTATCCGTCCGCATTCTCAGGGCATAAAAATAGCGCTGGGCATTTTTTAAGATAGTTTCCACTGTTGAAAACTGGGGCAGAAATGCAGGATATTTTGGTGAAAATCGAATGGCCACCCCCCCGTTTACAACGATCTTGCCAAGGCCCAATGCCATGTGAGCCACTCCCTCTTCAGGTTTCATGTATCCCACCGGATAGAAATTATAGGACTGGGCCACACCGGAGATGGCCGGATAAAAATAGTTGCCGTGCTGACTGCCCACCAGATTCTGAATAATTACTGCCATCTTGTCCTCTTCTGGACGATAGATGGTATTGCGGGCCATCACCTGTGGAGCCTCCTTGTAAACAGATGAATACACCAGTTTTATGGCCTGAATCAGCTGTTCCAGTCGCACGGCAATCTTGGGATGATTGTTAGGCAGCATATAGGTATTGTAGGCTCCGGCACTGGGCCTGTAATGGGCATCTTCAAGTATGGCCGAAGATCTGACGGCAAGGGGACCTTCGGTGTGGCGTAAAAAGGTCCTCAAATCATTGGCCAGCCATTCGGGGAAATGCGCCTTTTTAAACTGGGTTTCAATGTCCAAATCTGAATGCATTTCTTTTCGAAATTTCCGGGTATCATTTTCCTGTTCAAAGGCATCAAATCCATCGGTGGTGATGACCACAATGCGCGGCAGGACAATATTGAACTCCGGGAATAGATTCTGAATGTCAGATAATTCTTTGAAAAGGCTGGAAATAAATGCAAGCCCTCTGGCCTTCCCGCCCAGGGAGCCTTTTCCAATTTTTACAAAATCAATGTTCGGGTCATACTCTGTTTTGACGAAATCAGATATCAATCCCTTCTGCTTTATTTTAAGGCGATCCCGAATGGCCTGGGCCAGGGATTCTTTTAAATTCATGGTATTGGAAAAATCAGTTAGCTTGAGCGGACGAATGGCGGCGGCCAGCTGCATCTCAAACCGGGCCATGAACCACCTTGAAAAATGGTTGAGCTTTGCATGGTAAGCAATGGATTCATCTGGCACCGAATGAAGGATGGTTGAAAGACTCCGCAGGTTGGATGCCCGGGCAACCACCCTGCCATCGGGCATGCGAAACAAAAAATCTCCAAACCCCAGATAATGTATAAAGAAAAACCGGATATCGGCATGGAGAGACGGGGAATTCTTATCCAGAAAAAAGGCTGGAATGGCCTCGGCCTGCTGTCGATTGTCAGGTTCTGAAGACAGCATCAGAAGTGGAATATCCGGGACTTCCCGGTGAATGGTTGACAGTAGTTTAATCCCGGCCTTGGCATCCTCTCGCCCTTGTTTTTTGTACCGAACATCAGAAATCACACACATGAGATAGGGCCTGTATTTCTCATACAGTTCCCACGCCTGTTCGTAATTTTCCGCCACCAAAATTTTGGGACGTGTACGCATCCTCAGGATACGCTCCGGTTCATTCAGGGAATCATCCATAACCGTCTGGGTCTGTATAACAATCTCTTTATATAGATAGGGAAGCAACGAAGACAGGTACAAGGGGGAATCTTCCACAAAAATCATCACCCTTACATCGGCAAGGCAGGTGTCATTATCCACATTCATGCTGTCCTCCCGGCTTTTCACCAGGGCCAGCAACAGATCCGTATTTCCCCCCCACACAAAGGTTCGATCTATGATTTCACGATTACAACACTCTTTGTCATTCAGCACCTTGCCGGCATCATAGGCAAAATAGTACACTGGCAGATCCGGATAAAGGGATTTTATCTTGCTGCAAAGTGTATAGGCGTCCATATCACTGATGTGGGGCATCACAATGACCAGATCATATGGAAGCCTTTCCAGGTTGGTCAGGGCTTCGGCCGCATTTGAAACCCAGGACAGACGTGGGGGGCGACTCAGGTTTAACCCCTGATATTCATGGATAATCCGCTCGGAAAGCCGACCGTCTTCCTGCATGATAAAGGCATCATAGGGGCTTGATATCAAAAGGATTTCTTCCACGCGAAAGGCAATGAGCTCGTTAAAGGATTGAAAACAGGTTTTTTCCTGACCGTTCTGCGGTATTTTGCTTTCTGTCACGCGTCACCCCTAAAATATATTGAGAATTATGCTTCATTATGAAAAAGCAGCAGCTGTTGGAACCCAGTACCCAGCGCCTGCCTTTTCACATAAAAAGTATCTGGCTTATGTTGAGTGATGAAAAGAAATGAAGGTACCCGAAACGGTAATTTAATTTAAAGTTAGCCGGATTCATGGCATGCGTCAACCCATAATAATATCAGAACAGCATCATAATAAATTATTAAAACCCTTGACAATCCTGAATTGGTATGACTTTCTTCAAAAAAAATAAGAACAGTTAACATTAACATTGAATAAGAATAAGGTGAACCATATGGATGATAAAGAGGCAGCAAAACGTACCAGAGACACGGCAAATCTTTATTTTAAAGGTGTAAAAGATGAAGAAAAACCCTATGGCCTGTGGCGGCACTTTGACAAAGAGCTGGCAAAGGACATGTCCCTTTATATCACCGGCAGGATGTACTCCAGAGAAAAAATACCTCACCCCACAAGGCAGCTGGTAACTGTGGCGGCCCTGGCGGTGCTGTCCCGGCCCGAAGAGCTGAAACTTCACATCCATGCGGCCCTGAACGTGGGCTGTACCAGTGAAGAAGTGGCCGAGGTGATCTTTCAAACCAGTATTTACGGGGGGGTTCCTTCTGCCAATACCGCCCTTAAAGTGCTGAAAACAGTTTTGGAAGAGCGGGGAGAATCGGTATAATTCAGGGGAGCGGATTCAGGGGTTACTCTTAACACAGGTCATTGATTATAAATCCAGGCCTTTGTATTTTTGGGGCTTGATCACAAGACTGCCACTCTGGGATCAGGCCTGAAAAACCTTCCCACTTTTGGACCTTAAAATTAGGTGAATCCATGTCAAGACAAAAAATCATCTTTATGGACCAGACCCTCCGTGAAGGCATGCAGCACCGGGGCATTGTCTTCTCCAGCGCAGAAAAAGAACAGATCCTGAGATTTCAGCATAAACTTGGCGTGGACATCTGCCAGGCAGGTTATCCCCCGGCCCATGCCAGTGAAAAAGCGTCCGTGGCACATCTTAAGAACATTGCTGTAAAAGAAAATTTCAGCATACAGGTGGCAGGTATGGCCCGGGCACATCCAGAAGATGTTCCGATACTCCTTGAAACCGGCATCAATCAGTTTCATCTCCATGCCCATATCCAGCCCCGGGATGATGCCGTAAAAAAAGAAAAATCTCTGACCAGAATAACGGATACGGTGGATGCCCTGCGGACCAAGAGACCCGGAGCCATCATTTCCATGGCCATGCTGGACATTGGCAGCACCCCACGGTCCTTTCTGGAACAATATGGAAATTTTCTCATCCATACCCTGTCCATTGATATCCTTTCCGTGCCGGACACATCCGGGCAGATGGTTCCCAACACCTTCCATGATGCGGTGAAAATCATGGTGGAGATGTCTGCCGGCACAAACACGAATATAAGTGTCCACTGCCACAATGATCTTGGCATGGCCACGGCCAACACCATCATGGGGATTATGGCCGGTGCCACGCTGGTGGAGGTGTCGGCCCTTGGTATTGGCGAACGAAATGGTATCGGTGATCTTTTTTCTGTAGGTAAAATTTTAAGGGACCAGAACCACCCCATGAACCTTAAAATTGAAGACATTGACCTGTTCAAAAAATATTATGAGTATGTTAACAGCGTCTGTTTCCGCCAGACCGGAGATACACTTCTGTCTTACAACACCCCTTTTTTTGGTGATGCCGTTAACACCCATGTGGCCGGCACCCATGCCGACACCGCCTTTGGCATGGGATTGACCGAAAAATATTACCTGAATGTACTGTGCGGCAGGGGGCTTGTTGAGAAATATCTGAAGGCAAAACACATTGCCTGTGTGCCGGAGGATCTGGCCCGGATTACCCGGACAATCAAGGATGAAAGTGCCCGTCTGGGCCGCCGCCTTTCCGGGACTGAAATCCTTGAAATCGCTCAAAATATGTAATATCACCAATTTAAAGGGTTCCCCGAATCTGCGTCCGGGATAATCCAGCAACAAATGCCTGGGACAGTTCAAGATCTATCCGATGTTTAAACACTCTGCCCCCGGGGGTGATGCCCCGGATTTCACCATCATGGAGAAATCCCTGCAGCAACACCAGGGAACATTCCAGCCGCTGGGATAAATCAAGATCGGGCTCCTTATTTAATGCCCGGGCTGTGGGAACCGATATTTTCTGATCTTTCAATGATTTTATAAAATTCAAAATTCTGGCAAGGCGAAGCAGGGTCACAGAGGCAAGACGGCTGGTGGTGTCCTCAATGGGCAACGCCGTGGAGCGCATGAGGGAAAAATGATCCGGCAAAAGCCCCCTGTCCCGGCAAATGTCATAATCCACACTGCCCGGAGCCGGATAATAAATGGACAGGCCGGCAAGGGTTCTTCTGGATGCCAGAAACAAAAGATCCTTCACCGACTGCAACGCCGCCTGACCCGGGGTACCGGCAATGAGATAGGACACGGCTTCCAGACCATATTTTTCTGCAAGATCCAGGGCATGATCGTGGGAAGCCCTGACATCGGGTCGACGAAAGGCCTTAAGCTGCATGGCACAGCTGGAACCCAGGGATAAGTTCAGGGTTCTGAAACCGGACTGCTTCATGGCCTTCACAAGGGCATCATTTAAAGATGGTGTATAAAGGCCGTTCATGGCACGAAGCTCCACATCATCGGCCATCTCCCGGATACCCGAAAGAAGGGCAAGGCACCAGCTGTGATTTAAGGTGAGATTTTCATCTTCAAAATCAATAAATCCCGTGTTATGATTATCAATGGAATATTTAATTTCGGCCAGCACCTGTTCCACCGGTCTCAGGCGAAACCGGGCATGAGTGGACGATGCCCCCACTGAGCAATAGGTGCACTGCATGGGGCATCCTCGACCGGCCACCACCACGGCACTGCCCCGGCCCCTTCGTGAATAAAATTTCTGGTTAATCAGATCCAGTTGCGGCAACGCCTGGACAGACAGATCCGGCATCCATGCGGTGGATGAGACATGCATTTCTCCGGACCGGGTACGAAAGGCAATTCCCGGCACCTGGCCCAATGAGATTTCCTGTTCCGTTGTTATGTGTGCAAGGTTTATATGACCTTTTGCCGGCACAGTTTCCTCTGTTATTGCACCCAGTGTTTCTGCAAGCAGGGGCATGGACACCTCCCCCTCTCCCCGGAGCACAAAATCCACACTGTCACAACCCAACACCTCCCGGGGAAATCGGGTGGGATGGTGCCCACCCAGCACAATGGGGCAATGGGGATAAAATTTTTTTACCGTCCGGGCCGTTTGCAGTGCCATCTCGGCATAGGGGGTAAACAGGGAGGAAATGCCCACCAGAAAGGGGGCTTTATCCCGGACAATTTTCCCAAGGTGTTCAAAGCTGTAACCATAATGACGATAATGGTGAAAAAGTGAGAAATGAGAGAAATCAGGGGTACCATACCAGGTTTTAAGAAAGGCCATTTCTTTTGGGTATGGGATAATCATGGATTTTTTCACGGCCAGGGCATCCAGAATTTCCACGGAAAATCCCCTCCGGCTCAGGCTTGCGGCAATACTTGCCAGCCCATAGGGAATGCTTCGCTTAAATGTAAAATAAAAATCCTCCACCGGAGGTTGAATCAAAATAATATGGGGCATATACAATCCCGAATAAAAAATATTTATGGGTAGTAATACCATCTATGGCCTGATCACAAACCTTGGATCACTGTCCCATCAAAAAAGTATAATGGGCGGTCAATCTTATGACCAAGTCCCAGATTCATTTGCCACAGATAAACCTGAAGACGGGTGCATTCCCATTTTCCCGGTTAGACACTTCATAAGAGAACCTATCACTGCATACCCATGCTTTCAAGATGAAAAAACAGGCAGACATCTCCTGAAAAACTTTTTATTGGCCTTTACAGGTATAGATTTAAACTGCTATGATAATTCTCAGGATTAAACAATTCTCCTGACCAGATCTATTTCCTCTCTGACTTCAGCGGTGTTTCACCCCATACCGGACGCACCTTGTTATTCATTCTTCCATGGCATCATTTTTTTGTTCAGCGGACATGACCGTCCTGAAAAGACATGGAAGATCATTTCTCAACTTTCACTTTCAGGTTGTGGGATCTAAGATACATCTGCGCCAATGTTGAAGGTTGAAATCATAATCTAAAAGGAGGGGTCTATGGAAAACAGTGTATACAAAATAATTGAAGTTGTTGGAATGTCTGAAAAATCCTGGGAAGATGCCGCCAAAACCGCCATCGCCACCGTGGATAACAGTGTACGCGATATCCGTGTCGCAGAAGTCGTCATGATGGATATGCGCCTGGAAGACAATCGCATTGTGGCCTATCGTGTGAAACTCAAAGTCTCCTTTAAACTTGAAAAATAATCATCTCAAGGCTTGATCATATCACTCGTCATAAGTGTTTGGTCAACGGGGTCAGGCTTGTATTATTGGCGTTATCTTTTCACAGCCTGTGAAAAAGCCAAAACCACCGATAATGCCAATGACGCAAGCCTGACCCCTTCACAAAAAATGACCCCTGTTAGATAAAGCCCCATGCGGGGTCCACATTAACTTTGGACTATAACACCAATAAGCCAAGCCTGACTCCCATTTTGACCCCAATTTCTGCTTAAGAGTTCTTTCCATTCTTTCATCCCCGTGTTAATAACTGATGGTAAATATTCGGTGAGCACCCCATCATCGCCTCACGTAGCATTCGTATGCTACGCAGCCCCAAACAGGCGAATATGGGGGCACTGACCAGATATTTACATGAACAAGCCCAATATTTACAACTGATGATCATTTTCCCCCATTAATTCCTGAACAAGGAGTCATCTGTCATGTCATTGTCTGCACCATCCACCCATACATTTTTTCCCCGCTGCCGCCCCCTGCTGGTGGGCAGTCTTCCCATGGATGATCATATAAAAGCCACCCGGCTCATGCTGGATTATACCCCTGAAATCCCATTATGGGTACAGCTGCCCCGGCATCTGGAAGAAGGGATGGTGGTTCAATTTTCGCCGGGCATGCCCGGGCTGACCCGGAAGGAAAACAAAGATGTGTACATTGACACTACAGATAAAACCTTTGACCAGGAGGTACTGGACTTTTACCAGGAGTACCTTGCCATCATGGACAACCCGGCTTTGATTGAAACCTCCCGGTTTGCCCTAACAGCTGAAACGGCCCGGGGTTTTTTGACATTCATGGACACCATCAAGGGTCTTGATCCCCTTCCCCTGGGGGTGAAAGGCCAGGTCACCGGTCCCATTACCATGGGCATCGGCGTTAAGGATCAGGCAGGTAAACTGCTCTTTTATGATGAGCAGATGCGAGATATTGTCACCAAACAGATCGCCATGAAAGCCCTGTGGCAGGTTATCCAGCTTTCCGGGCTTGGCTGTGAAACGCCGCCCATTATTTTTCTGGATGAACCCGGAGTGGTGGGGTTTGGATCTTCCACCTATATCAGCATCACCCGGGAACAGATTATTGAATCCCTTGGCGCCTGCATTGATGCCATTCACCTGGGGGGCGGTCTTGCCGGCATTCACATCTGCGCCAATGGTGACTGGTCCCTGGCTCTGGAATCGGGCACGGATATTATAAATTTTGATGCCTTTTCGTATTTTGACCGGCTGGTTCTTTACAAAGCGGAGTTAAAAAACTTTATCCAAAGGGGCGGGATTCTGGCCTGGGGCATTGTGCCCACATCCAGCCCGGAATATATTGACGCGGCATCCACCGATTCCCTATATGATATGTGGTTGCAACAGCTCAAACAACTGGAAAACATAGGGCTTGAGCGATCCCAAATATTAAGCCGGACCTTGATAACCCCAAGCTGCGGCACCGGATCTCTGGATCTGGACCATGCGGTGAAGGTGCTGGCACTCACCCGGGACCTGTCCCGACGGATACGACGTGAGGCACAGGTTCAGGGGTGGTTTTAAACCAGATTGGCCATTTTGGTACGAAATCCGGCCTGGGTTATTGACTGTCCCAGGCCGGATCGCATGGCCGTAGATCAACGGGGTCAGTTGGCGTTATCGGCCACAGCCTGTGCAAACGCCGAAACCAGCGATAATGCCAATAACGCAAGCCTGACCCCACCCCAAAGTGGCCCATGCTGTGGTGACCAAGCCCACTTATTCGTTGTGTCGGCTAGCCCAAAGAATGACCAGCCTCACAACCTGTTGATTTCATAATCGGTATGGCCATGAAATCAACAACCATCTTACTTTACCAGCGCCATCTTCTTTCTCAGATAGGCAATCTGGGTCTGGTGGGGCAGATCCTTGGGACAATAATCCTGGCATCCTAAAAGGGTCATGCAGCCAAAGACACCGTCATCATCACCGATGATCTCATAATAGTCGGCATCGGTTCGCTTGTCTCTGGGATCGGTGTAATACCTTGCAAGACGCATGAAACCCACAGCTCCCAGGAATCCATCCCGCATGCGCTTGGTGGCGCAGGCGGAGATGCAGCAGCCGCATTCCACGCATCGCTCAAGTTCATAAATTTCATCGGCAGTGTCGGGGTCCATGCGTTCTTCCAGACGATCCAGATCCACATGTTCGGCCATGTCATCGTGTATCCAGCTCTCAACCCGCTCACTCATGGCCCGCATGAATTTGCCGGTGTTCACGGACAGATCTCCGATGAGTTCAAATCCCGGCAGGGGCAGAAGGGTGATTTCCCCGTCGGGAAATTTTGACGTCAGGGTCCGACAGGCAAGGTCAGGTCGTCCGTTGATAACCATGCCGCAGGAACCGCAGATACCGGCTCGGCAAATGAAATCAAACTGCAGCGAGGGTTCCTGGGTTTCCCGGATATCGTTCAAGGCAATAAAGATGGTCATACCCGGAGCTTCGGTGACCTCATAGGTCTTCATCACGGGTTTATCACCCTTTACCTGGGGATTGAATCTCAAGATATTGAACTTAAGTACTCTTTCCTGATCCGTTTTTATTTCCTGGTCACTCATTATTTGAATCCCCTCCCAATGCGCTCGTTCTTTCCTTTGAATTTCTCCGGTATCTCAATGGGATTCAGGAGACGCTGCAGCTTGAACCGATCGGCACCGGGATTTTCCTTTTTGATTTTTTCAATTTCTGCCACCCGTTTTTCCGTGTCCGGATGATGGATGGTCTGGTCTACACCATAGCCACGTGACCCTGGAGGCATTTCCATCTTCATGACGTCAAGGGCCTCGTATTCCACCTCGGGAAGATCTGTTTCATCATCCTTCCAATAGGTGAGCGTTCGTTTGAGCCAGTCGCGGTCATTTCTTTCGGGAAAATCTTCCCTGGCATGTGCACCACGGCTTTCCTTGCGAAGCATTGCCCCATAGGCCACACACTGGGCAAGCTTGATCATCTTGGGAACCCGGATGGCTTCCACAAGCTCGGGGTTGGAAGAACTGATCTTGTTACGAAGGGCCACGTTTTTGGAACGCTGGTGCAGGACTTTAAGTTCTTCCACGGCCTGAACCAAATCGGTTTCATTTCTAAAGATACCCACCTTGTCCATCATAATCTGCTGCATCTCTTTTTTCAGCTCGTAGGGGTTTTCGCCCCGTTCTCGCTTGAGCAGGGTGGAAATCTTGGCCTTTTCCCGCTTCATGAAATGTTCAATGAGCTTGGTATTGATGTTTAACGGATTGTTCTGGCAGTGATCGGCCACATATTCCCCCACGATCATACCGGCCACCACGGTTTCGGCAACGGAGTTGCCCCCCAGGCGGTTAAATCCGTGCATGTCCCAGCAGGCCGCTTCACCGGCGGAGAAAAGACCCTTTAATGTGGGGCTTTCACCCGTGGCCTTGGTGCGGATACCACCCATGGAGTAATGCTGGGTGGGACGTACCGGGATGTATTCGGTAACGGGATCAATGCCCAAGAAGTACTCACAGATCTCCTTAACCTCTCTCAGGTTCTTTTCTATGTGCTTTCTGCCCAGAAGGGTGATGTCAAGCCAGAGATGATCGCCGTACCGGGAGGGAATACCCTTGCCCTTTCTCATGTGCTCGGTCATGCGCCGGGACACAACATCCCGGGAGGCCAGCTCTTTTTTACCGGGCTCGTAATCGGGCATGAAGCGATATCCGTCCTTGTCAAGCAGGAGTCCACCATCCCCACGACAACCCTCTGTGGTGAGAATACCCACGGGCACGATGGCAGTGGGATGGAACTGTACCGCCTCCATATTACCAAGGCAGGCCACGCCGGTCTCCAGGGCAATGGCATTACCGATACCCTCTGAGATCACCGCATTGGTAGTCACGGAATAAAGACGGCCATAACCGCCGGTGGCAATGGTGGTGGCCCGGGCCACATAGGCAATGAGCTCACCGGTGATGAGATCCCGGACAATGGCACCATAACACACACCATCTTCGTGGATCAGGGCAATGGCTTCCTTTCGTTCGTGCACGGGGATGCCAAGTTCAATGGCCTTGTTGTCCATGGCGTAAAGCATGGTATGGCCGGTGCCGTCGGAGGTGTAGCAGGTACGCCATTTTTTGGTACCGCCAAAATCCCGGGAGGTGATCAGGCCATGGGCTTCGGCCTTTTCGGTAATAGTTACTTTCTTGCCGTTTATAATAACGTCCCGGTCACCCTTGTTCACCCGGCTCCAGGGAACGCCCCAGGCCGTAAGTTGACGGATGGCCTTGGGGGCAGTATTTACAAACATCCGGGCCACGTCTTGGTCACATCCCCAGTCGCTGCCCTTTACCGTATCTTCAAAGTGGATTTCTTCATCATCACCTTCGCCTTTTATACCGGCACCAAGGCTTGCCTGCATGCCACCCTGGGCTGCTGCGGAGTGGGATCTTTTGGCCGGCATCAGGGACAAAATGATGGAATCATACCCCCGCTGCTTTGCAGCAATGGCGATTCTCAACCCCGCCAGGCCGCCACCAATGACAAGTGAATCCGTGTATATAACTTTCATCTGTTGCTCCTCGTGTGTGGTTTTTTTTATTCTGCGGGTTTCTCTTCATCTGCGGCAACATCCACCGCGGTCACTGCAGCATGGGGCATATAACGCTGTCCTGCCTGATCCTTGTGCCGGATACCAATGACGGAAAATACCAGTAAGGCAAGAAGCCCTACGGTCAAAAAGAAAATGGTCAGCCGTTTTTTCCACATCTTGAGGTTAACACGGGAGGCACGGTAGTCATCACCGATGAACCATCCCCATTTCAGGCACAGACGATACAAACCAATGGTACCGTGGAGCTCCACAGAGATTAAAAGGATAAGATAAAGGGGCCACATGCTGGCTGATATTACACGGTCGGCGGACAGATAAGGATCAATTTGTCCCGGATGGGTGAGCATGATGAAAAGATGCACTGAACCCAGAAAAAACATGATAAAGGCTGTCACCACCTGGATATACCACAGGTTGGTATCATCGTGTTTCATCATCCCCATCTGCTGGCGTATAATGGCATGTTGCTTCCAGGAGATGGGAAATTTTCTCATCCCCAGAAGGGCATGGATAATAAACAGGGTAAATACCCCCAAAACGGCAAAAAATACGGCGGCGGGATACCCATGGCCGGTGTCTGAAAGAAAAGACAGCTCCATGAATTTTGCCACAAAATTAAAGGAGCCCTTTCCAAGCAGAATACTGCCCACAAGTATCATGTGCACCCACATGAACAGCCCCAGCACCAGGCCGGTGCCGCTCTGGGCCAGATCCAGCCGTGCTGGTATCCGACTCTTTTTTACCTTGTCATTCTCTATCAAGCGTTCCATTCATCCTCCTTGATAATAATTAAAAACATTCGTCAAAAATCTATCAAGCGAATTTTAAGCAAAATATATACCGCTTAAAACAAGTTATGGGTGACGCATCCGTTTTTTTTTGAACGCTTGTCAGCCAAAGCGGATCAGGGGCCTTGCTCATCTGCCCCCTGGAACGCCAAACCTTTTTCCATGGATCTGCCCACAGTTTAGGTGGAGACATCTGGTTCTTTGGAAATCTTTATCCTTCCATGGCCAAAATCCGCCTTTGACCGGCGGATTTTGGCCCGAAAAGAGCTATTGCTTTTAACTATACCCTTTGATATTCTTTTGGGGTCGTTGTCACAAAGGGGCTTGGTCCCGCAATCGGGTACTATGCCGCCCCCAACGGACCATCGGACCGACCCCGGACCGTCGGCGGCCCATTTGCCCTGCCGGTCTAAAGCGCAGGAACTGCGGGCAGGTTTGTCCTCAAACAGCCTGCGCTTTTTAACGACCGGCATGGCAAATGGGCTGATCGCCTTTAGCTCCGAATGGGCCGGGCCGATGGTCCGCCGGGGGCTCTGCTGTCGACATTTTCATATAAAAAAAATTTAAAAAGAAGCTCAAACATGGCAACCACCAGCATTACCATTCTATGTGAAAACACGGCCAGTCAAATGATGGGCATCACAGGGGAACACGGATTTTCCGCACTGGTTGAAAAAAACGGCAGAAAGCTGCTCCTGGACACAGGTCAGGGGCTCACTCTGAGGAACAATGCCCGGGTTCTGTCCGTGGATCTCGGAAGCATTGACAAGGTGGCCTTAAGCCATGGCCATCTGGATCACACCGGTGGCTTGTCAGAACTGTTTTTTCCTGTCAAAAAAGTGGATGTGGTTGCACACCCAGATATCTTTATTCCCAAATATTCCCAGATAATGCAGGGGGATACCCCCATGCGTTTTTTCATCGGCATTAAAGACGATCGACGGTTTCTGGAAGAAAATCGGGGGCTTCATTTTACCCTGAAACGGGAATATGAAGAAATTGAACCGGGTATTTTCTTTTCCGGGCAGGTCCCCCGGGTAACGGACTATGAAAAACCCGACGCGCATTTAAAGGTGAAGATTGGAGAAGAATTCGTCCAGGACCCGCTGCTGGATGATTCTTCTCTTTTAATTGAAACAGATAAAGGACCCGTCATTCTAACTGGATGTGCCCATTCAGGCATTGTCAATGTCATGGAACACTTTAAGAAACAAAGCGGCCATGACACCTTCCATGCCATCATCGGCGGCACCCATCTGGGGTTTCTGGGGCTGGGGGAACAGTTGGAACAGACCCTGGATGCCTTTGATCGTTTTAAGGTACAAAAAATTGCCGTTTCCCACTGCACGGGCAATGAAGCCGCAGCCATCTGCTATAACCGTTTCAAAGATCGGTTTGCCTTTGCCAATGCTGGATGGCGCATCGCTTTTTAATCTGAAATGTTGCGACGCTTCATAGCCAAATTTTCAGCGCAAAAAATATAATTTTTGACGAGGTGAGCACAAGAGTGCTGTGATCATGCCGGGTGTCCCCAGCGACGGAACAAATGGTGCTCAATTTTTAAAAAATCAAGGGCCTTGCCCACGCTTTGATGAATCAGATCTTCAATGCTCCGGGGTTGGTGATAAAATGCCGGCATGGGGGGCAGAATGACCGCCCCCAGATCCGCAGCCCGGGACATGAGATCCAGGTGCCCCTTGTGCAGAGGTGTTTCCCGCACCATGAGCACAAGGGGCCTTTTCTCTTTTAACGTGACATCTGCGGCCCGCACAAGCAAATTGCTGCTGTAGGAATTGGCAATGGCTGAAAGGCTCTTGATAGTACACGGGGCCACCAGCATGCCCCGGGTGAGAAAAGAGCCGCTGGCCACGGCGGCGGCCATGTCTTCGGGTTCATACACGCAGCCTGCCATCTTTTTCACCTGTTCAGGGGAATAATCTGTTTCAATCTTAATGTTTGTTTCACCGGCCCGGCTCAAGACCAAATGGGTTTCCACCCGCAGCTGTGCAAGCACTTTGAGCGCCTCAATGCCGTATATCACGCCACTTGCGCCACTGATTCCAACAATGACAGGTAATCCCATTTTGATACGATCCTTATTTTTGATGACGGCAGTTGGACTCTGATGTCGCATTTTTTATATTAAATTTAGCAGCTTATCAAGGGTCTTTCTTGTGTGCGGTGCAGCCATTTGAAATTTATCAGCATATCGAACAATGGAGCCACCAAACAGATCCCATTCGCTTTTTCTTCCTTTGGTTTCAACGTCCCTTTGCAGGGATGTTTTTGTTTCAAAGGGAAATTGCCTGGCCTTGGAAAAAGAGGTTTCCACAATATCCGCGGGAAGGGACACCTTTAGAGCCCCGGCAATCAGATAGACTTCCTCCATGATATGTTGTACAAGTATACCAAGATCCGGGTCATCCACCACTTCACCCATGGTTTTATCAAAGGTGGCTGTCACCAATGCAAAGGGTGCTATGAAAATATATTTTTTCCATATCTCAATGTTCACATCTTCAAAGAAATCAATGGGAATACCGGCATTTTTAAAGAGTGCGATCCATTTTTCAGGGGATCGTTCCGGATGCTTTGGGTCCCTGCCCACGGCAATCTGGCCATTTCCCCCTGTTTGAAAAATAACACCTGGGGATTCAATATGGGTGCTGACATACAGGCAGGCGGGGAAGATACAGCCATGGCTCAAATGCTGCCGCATGCGTTCATAAATATCCGCCCCATTCAGCAGCGGAAGAATGACAGAATTGTCATCTGTGATTTTCTTGATATCCCGGGTGGCAATTTCCAGGTCGTAGCCCTTTACTGATACCACCACGATATCAAAAATCGGTAAATCATCAACCGTGTCTGTACAAGAATGGGGATGAGCAAGAATGTCTTGTTTTCCAGCGTCTTTTTTCAGAAGCAGGCCATTCTTTAGAATCTGCTCTTTGTGTGCTCCCCTTGCTATGAAATACACATCGGCTTCATTGTTTTCTTTCAAGTACTGAGTCAACAAAGCGGCATAGTATCCCCCTACCCCGCCGACCCCATAAAAGCATATTTTCATCTATTTTCCTCAATGATTGTAGAGATTCATATACCTTGCAGTACTTTAAGCGACAAGCCCACAACAATATCCTCAACCTTTTTTTTGTATGTCAGCATATGAGGCGCCGCCAGATGGGCCTTCAAATCTGCCAGGGTTTCCCATTGTTCAATGATGGTAACAACATTCTCATCCCGTTCCTGGGGCGGCAGGCCGGAGTCCACGTCCATGGTGGGCAGATACCCCAGGCAACCCTTTTCTTTAAGAACCAGGGGCACATTGGCTTTAAAAATTTCAATGAACTCCGGAACCCGGCCTTCTTTGATGGTTATGGATGCGATTACATTGATCATGTTTTTTCTCCTTTTCAATAATTGGGGTGTGGTCGCTCTAAAAACCTTTAAAACGGGAATGTGCCCTTTCAAGGATGCCTAAAGGAGATAGCTGATATGAAGACTGAAGTAAAGGCAAAATCAGGGAGTTTGGTCACAACATGGGCCATTTTGGGGAGGGGCATTCAGAGGGAAACAATTGTGGCTGAAGCATAGACGGTTACATATAGAGTAAGGAGATCAAATGTTTGAATGTTTGGATTCGGTCATCACCGCCGTTGGCCTGGCCCGGCATCTTTCCATCATGGCCATCGCCGTTATTGTTTCTGTCTTGATCATGCTGTTTGCCGCCAGGGCCATCGGTGAATTTGTGGACACCCATCCCACCATCAAAATGCTGGCATTGTCATTTTTAATCATGGTGGGATTTACCCTGATTGCCGAAGGATTTGATGTGCATGTTCCCAAGGGATATAATCAGACACAAATATCGAACCGGCTTGTCAATTCTATCTTCAGCGAACCTATAGAGCAGGCTGTCTCTGAGTTTTATTTTCAAATCATTTTTTAATTTTTTGAAACCTTCTGAATCGCGATATCGTTCAGGATCATGGAAGTCTTTAACCTCCACAAAAAGATAATCGTTTTCAAGTTCGATGATAAAATCAACCGCTTTCATACAATGGGAAAGGCCGTGATAATGTTCGTTGTGCTTGTCTGTTTCATCAAATTTAAAACCGTAAATTGCATCAGAAAAATTAAATTCCAGGCCACCTTCTATCAGGATCATTTACCCAGACCTCCCATGGAACGCGTAATTTCTCCATCTATCAGATCAGCATAGGCATCATCAATGCTGTTTGGGTGGATTTCCAAATAATTATGGGTGTTTCTTGTTTCAATTTCTGCGGTTTGATCATTTCTATATAATGAATGAAACAATAATTTATCGGACTGACTTGCCTGAAGATCAAACTCTTTGAGCAACACATAATCATGGGTGGCAATAAAAATCTGAACCCCCATCTTCTGGAGTTCAAGTAAAATTTTAACGATGGTTTTTAATAATTGTGGATTTAAATTTGCCTCAGGCTCATCCCAGAAAAGTATAGATCCGTTTAAAAGCGTTCCATTCTGGAGCAATACCCATAGCAGGCCTAATTTACGAAAGCCTTCAGCCAGCAGTGAAAACTCCAGCTTACCCTGTTTATTTCGTAAAAAGAACTCTTCATTATTTATGGTTATTTTTCCTTCCATTTCATCTTGTAATATTTGAAGAATCTTTTTCCGGTCTTTGTCGGTTGGACCTTTAAGTAAAGGGAGCAATGCCCTGTCTATAATATCCGCATAGGTTTCATCAAAAGAAATTTCACGAGTGCTGTAAAGAGATCTAAATCCTGGCGCATTTGACAGCATTTCTTTAACAGGAATATATACACATTCAAGCGGGTATTCAAACCAGCGTCTGGTTGAGCCTGATAAGGTTGCTTTATCATAGGATTTCATATGATTGGATATGGATAAACGGATTTTGATCTCTTCATTTTTTTTTGTCTGCCTGAAAACTTCAACTGAACCGAAACCGCTTGAATTTGAACGTTTCACCAAACGCCCTGTGTATCCTTTTGAAGGTAAAAAAACATTGGTAATTTTTTGCGAAAAATTTTCTTTACTTTTTATAATATCACAGGCTGCATAAATGGTTTTCAGAACGTGGGTTTTACCTGTTCCATTTTTCCCAATAAATATATTGATATTGGGAGAACACTTGATCTCTAATTGGTCAAACGCTGTAAATTTATTAAATTTAATTTTTGTGATCATTATCCCAACATCCCCTTTAAAGTCATTAGAGATTAATTAACAGACATCTCAGCTCAGCAGCGGCCCCATATACTCAAACATGCCAAGGCCACTGTCATGCTCTCTTTTGTTTTCCATGTCTGATATTTTCTCAAAATTATCCCTGATTTCCTCAACGGATATGGTGCGCTTTGCATCCCCAAGGCAGACACCATCTCCGGAAACAATGGCAGTGCGGCCATACCATCCGGCCCCGGTGGTGTAAATATTGCCTGAAACCGTATTTTCTTCGGAACATAGATACAGCACCATGGGGGCATTGAACTGGGGATTCATCTTTTCTTCAAATGCCGGGGGAAATACGTCCGCCGTCATGCGAGACCAGGCATTGGGGGCAACCGTGTTTATCTTGATGTCATATTTTGACAGTTCAAGTTTCAAAGTGTTCATGATACCCACAAGCCCCATCTTGGCCGCCCCATAGTTGGTTTGACCAAAATTTCCATAAAGCCCGGACACGGATGCTGTAAAAATAATGCGACCATAATTGTTTTCTTTCATTACTTTAACGGCTGGCTGGGTGACACAAAAGGCCCCTTTTAAATGAACGCCGATGACCAGATCCCATTCGTCTTCCGTCATTTTCATGAAGGATTTATCCCTTAAGATACCGGCATTGTTGATGAGAATATCCACTTTTCCATAGGTATCCATGGCTGTTTGTACAATATTTTTTCCACCGGCCATGGTGGCAACGGAATCATGGCTGGCAACGGCCTGTCCTCCCTGTGAGACGATTTCCTCAACCACTTTATCAGCGGCAGAGGTATCTGCACCGGCACCATCCCGGCTGACCCCAAGATCATTGACCACCACTTGGGCGCCCCGGCGGGCCAGTTCCAGGGCATACATTCTGCCAATGCCCTGCCCTGCCCCGGTTACGATTGCCACTCTGCCTTCAAAATTGACTTTTTCCATTTGCGTCTCCATTCTTGTTTGATGTGAAAAAACTGGTGCTGGATATTGGGTACTGGATACTTGGTACTGGATACTTGGTATTGGGTTCTTGGTACCTGGTACTAGGTACCTGGTACTGGGTGCTTGGTGTCAGACCGCTTACTTTTTCAGTTTCTGTTGGGGGTATGTTCGACAATTCATCGAACATTGTATCTATTTTGCATTCCCTTATCTCAAAAATAAGAGCAGAACACAAGCCCAAGGCGGGCTTGCGGTGGTGCTGGTAAGAAATTATTTCATGTCGTCTTTCTTTTTTTCACCGGACAGGATTGCAAGACACATGGGAAGGAAGGTATCGATATCCTCAACAATGCACACGTCGGCCATGTTCATCATGGGTGCTGTGGGATCTCTATTAATGGACACCACAAATTCAGACTGATCCATGCCGGCAAGATGCTGAAAAGCCCCGGAAATACCCCATGCCATATAAAGTCTCGGTGCCACCACCGCCCCGGTGATCCCCACCTGCTGACCATGGGAAAGCAGCCCACTGTCACACACAATGCGGGAACCACCCACGGCACACTTGTGAAACAAACGGGCAAGTGTACGTACAATGTCAAGATTTTCTTGGGAACCAATGCCGTTACCCACTGCAAGTATAACGGAGGCGTCTGACAGCCCCTTCATGTCTGCCGGGGGCTTTTTTATGCCTTTAAACTGGATGCCCTTCCATGCCTTGTGCCTGTCTGGGGAAATATCCCCCGCCGTCACCGGTGAATTTTTAATATGGTGCACGGTCAAAGCCCCTTCCGTTGATGCGTCCAGCTTCAGGGGTTTATACGCCCCGGGCTGGATGCTCAGCACCACCCGTTGTGTCAGCGGAGAAACCCATGCCAATTTCTTTCCGTTTTCCATGGCCCGAAGAAAATTAAGGGAACCGTTATCGGCTTCAACGTCCTGGACCCCGGTGACATGGGCAGCCCCAAGTTTAACGGCAAGCCCAGGAGAAAAATCCATGCCCTGGGCCGTGTGGGCGGTACAAATCCACGCAGATTCATGTGGGGTAAAAAAATCGGACAGAGCCTGTTTATAAATTCGGCTGTCATGATGGCCGTTTATATGTAAAGGAAGGTGCTGGGTTTTGGGTGCTGGGTCTTGGGTGCCGGGTGCTGGGCGCTGGGTGCTTACAGGAACGGCTGTTTCATGATTTGTTGTGTTTGTCAGGACATGGCTGTCATCGGCAACATCAAGAAGGGTGACGGCGATGCCCTTGTCTGCCATGGCACTGGCCAGGGAAAAAAGAGTGTTCCCCACCAGAACAAGTTCCACACAAAAAGATTGAAGGCTTGCCACCTTCCCGGCAAAGGCAAGCAGCTCATATGTGATGGGAGAAATGACCTTCCCGTCATGCTGGGCAATGACATAGATTTTTTTATTCATGAAACCCTCCTGTTCAGAAGCCCTTTTTCCTCTAATATATGAGCAAGGGTCACGGCCTTTTCCTCCGGAGTGCCTTTTAGAACAAGGCCGTTTCGTTTTTTTTCCGGAACAGCCAGTCGCTTGATCACCTGTCTTGCCGGTGGTGGCCCAAGGTCGTTTGCGTTAAAACACAGGGGGACATGCCGGGCGGCCCGCAGCATGCCGGAAAGGGATGGATATCGGGGGGTATTGATTCCCGATTGCACTGTGAGCACACAGGGCAGTGAAAACGCCCAGGATTCCCTGATCCCACCTTCAAGTTCCCGGTCCAGATATACCCCCTGCCGGAAAAGTTCAGCAGAAATCACCGATGTGGCACAGGGCATTAAAAGTAGTTCTGCCACCATGGGACCCACCTGAGACTGCATGAGATCCTCGGACATGACACCGGTAAGGATGAGATCATAGGCGGATTTTTCTGCATGGGCAGCAATGAGTGAGGCCGTATAAAATGGATCGAACATGTGGGCTTTTCGAACCTTGATGTGTACTGCCTTATCTGCGCCCATGCCAAGGGCCCGGGTTAACACAGATGCCGCACCCTCCATGCCCACGCTGATGACATCAATGCACCCTTCCCCCAGGGATTCCCGGAACAAAAGGGCCTGTTCCAGGGCAAAGGCATCAAAAAGATTCATGCGGTATTCTGTTTTTTGGGTTGCTGATTCCTGATTTTCAGGCACAGCTTTGATGCATACAAGTATTTTCATAAAATTTCCTTAAACCGGGCATGATCACATCAGCAATTAAATGGAGAAACTCAAACGTTTGAAACACCATAAAAAATGGGGCTTCACATGTCAATATTAAAATGAACGACCGTTATATTTTATTTATAACGATCGTTATATTTTTCTTGACATATGCATGCCTGGACGTGTATTCCATTTACTCAGCTTACAAAGCATTCACCCGACTTTAATGTACCTGTTTTCCATAAAAACAAGGAGCGTTCCCATGGATTTCGCCATATCTGAAAAAATGCAGATCATCATCAAAATGATTGATGAATTTGTGGAAAAAGAACTCATTCCCCTGGAACCGGAATTTCTGACCCGCCCCACCAGCGAACTGTTGCCCCGGCTCCGGGAAAAACAGAAACTGGTAAAACAGATGGAACTGTGGGCCCCCTGCCATCCCAAAAGATATGGGGGCATGGGACTCAACCTCATGGAGCATGCCCTGGTGTCCGAAGCCCTGGGCAGAAGTCCCCTTGGGCACTTTGTCTTCTGGTGCCAGGCCCCGGATGTGGGAAACATTGAAATACTGGACCTGTTCGCCACCGCCTCCCAGAAAGAACGTTATCTGATGCCCCTGATCCGGGGGGATATCAGAAGCTGCTTTTCCATGACCGAGGTCACCCAGGCCGGGTCCAACCCCTTACTCATGGACACCACCGCCGTCATTGACGGTGATGATTATGTCATCAATGGCCAGAAATGGTACACCACCGCCGCCGACGGTGCCACCTTTGCCATTGTCATGGCCAAAACAAACCCCGAAGCCGATGCCTACCACCAGGCCAGCATGATTCTGGTACCCTGTGACACCCCGGGATTTAATCTGGTACGAAATATTCCCGTCATGGGCCACACCGGTGACGACTATTTCAGTCATGCAGAAATTCTATATCAGAACTGCCGGGTTCCCCGGGAAAATCTTCTGGGAAAGGAAGGCCACGGATTTGTCATTGCCCAGGAACGGCTGGGTCCAGGGCGCATCCACCACTGCATGCGATGGATCGGTATCTGCAACCGGGCCTTTGATCTGATGTGCGCCCGGGCAAGGGACAGGGTTATTTCCCCCCATGGTCACACCCTGGCCACCCGACAGATCATCCAGTCCTGGATTGCCGAATGTGCCGCAGAGATTCAGGGCGCACGTTTGATGGTTCTTCACGCCGCATGGAAAATAGAAAATGAGGGAGCCAAGGCCGCCCGAAAGGAAATATCTCTTATTAAATTCCAGGTGGCAAATGTCATGCAGAAGGTGATTGATACAGCGTTGCAGGTACATGGCGGCCTTGGCATGACCGATGACACTATTCTTGCCTTTTTCTTCCGCCACGAACGGGCTGCCCGGATATATGACGGAGCAGATGAGGTACATAAAGTCTCCGTGGCAAAACAGATTTTAAAAACATATCAGGGCCGCACAGTGAAATAACCGCCTCCTGAAAACTGAGGTGGCCCGAACGTTTTATTTTCTAATAATGGCCATGTCCTGATGGACACAACGAAGTATGAAAAAAGCAGTCGCTGTTAGTACCCAGTTCCCAGAACCAAGTAACCAGTACCTACTTTTTCATATAAAAAAGGAATAGATAACCATGGATTGCACAGACCAGCCCACAGCTATCCGCTCCGGTGAAGAACTTGACCAGGAACGCCTTGAATCCTGGCTTAAAGACAGTCTTCCCGGACTTGACGGTGCGTTAAGCATTCAGCAGTTCCCCAGCGGGCATTCCAACCTGACCTATCTCATACAGGTGGGAACAAAACAGATGGTGCTCCGCCGTCCGCCCTTTGGTACCAAGCCAAAAAATGCCCATGACATGACCCGGGAATATAAAATCTTAAAGGCCCTTAAGCCGGTATTTCCCTATGTTCCCGAACCCCTTGCCCACTGCGATGCCAATGAGGTCATGGGATGTGCCTTTTATGTCATGGAACGGATGGAGGGCATTATTCTGCGCCGGGAAATTCCGCCCCAATTACATCTCTCCCCAGGTCAGATCCGCCGCCTGTTTGAAAAACATGTGGAAATCCAGTATCAACTGCATTCCCTGGATTATGAAAAAATCGGCATGGCCGAACTGGGCAGACCCGCAGGCTATGTCCAGCGGCAGGTCAGCGGGTGGAGTAAACGCTATCGCAACGCAAAAACTCCAGATGCCCCGGAATTTGAAAGGATCATGACATGGCTGGATGCCCATATGCCGGAAGATTCACCCATCTCCGGGATTATCCACAATGACTTTAAATTTGACAACCTTGTGCTGGACGTTAAAGATCCATTGAATGTTAAAGGGGTACTGGACTGGGAGATGACCACCATCGGAGATCCCCTAATGGATCTGGGATGTACCCTTGGCTACTGGGTGGAGAAAGATGATCCCCCGCAATACCAGGCCATGCGAACCATTCCCACCCATGTGGAAGGAGCACTGACCCGCAGGGAGATGGTGGCCCATTACGAAAAAATTTCCGGTCGTACCATTGATAACATGGACTTTTATCTGTGTTTTGGCCTGTTCCGCCTGGCCGTCATTGCCCAGCAGATCTATTATCGATTTTACCATGGACAGACCCGGGACCCACGATTCAAAAATCTAATCCATGCGGTTAAAGTTCTGGAACAGGCGGCTGAAAAAATAACGTAAGCCTGACCCTCCCCCAAATGGCCGAGATTGTGAGCAAGCACAAATTGAAAGATCAACAAGGAGAAGAGAAATGCGCTGTGAAGATATCAAAACGGTTTTAATTATCGGTGCCGGTACCATGGGACATCAGATCGGATTTCAATGTGCTGTAAGCGGTTACGATGTAATGCTCTATGATGTGTTTCCGGAAATGCTGAAAAAAGCCGAAGAACGACTTGACTCCCTGGCCCGACGTCTGGTGAAAAAGAAAATGATCTCTTCAGCGCTGGCAGAAGAGGCACGGGAACGCATGGTGCTCACCAGTGATGCCCGGAAAGCTGGAGAAAATGCCGATATTGTCAGCGAGAGTGTACCGGAAGATCCAAAGCTTAAAGGAGAACTCTTTGCCAAATTTAACGACATCTGTCCCCCGGCAACCATATTCACCACCAACACCTCTTCCCTGGTGCCCTCAATGTTTGCCATGGCCACCGGACGTCCGGAACAACTACTGGCCCTTCATTTCCATGATATCGCCCTGAGTCGCATCGTTGATGTCATGCCCCATGCCGGAACAGATGCCACCATTGTGGAAATAGTGGTTGATTTTGCGGAAAAAATCGGGCAGATTCCCATTGTATTAAAAAAAGAACAGCCCGGCTATCTTTTCAATAACATGCTCATGGCCTATCTGGACGCAGCACTGAGTCTTGCCTCAGCAGAGGTGGCAAGCATTGAAGACATTGACAGGGCATGGATGGGTATCATGCATACCCCCGCCGGTCCCTTTGGAATTATGGATTCAGTGGGTCTTGATACCTGCTGGAAAATAACCCATTATTGGGCAGAAAAAAAAGGTAATACAAAGGCCTTGAAAAATGCGGCATTCATCAAATCCCATGTGGATGCCGGATATCTGGGCCAGAAATCCGGCAGGGGATTTTACACATATCCAGCCCCAACATTTGAATCTCCTGATTTTTTAACAAAAGGGACACACACCCAGGTAATATAAAAAAATATGAATTACACCGATTTTCAAAAGCAGATAAAAATCACCCGGAAAAGCATCTGTCAGGACTACTTTGAACACCACCAGGATGCCATTCGCATAAAAAAAGAAGAAACCGTTGTCCGGAACCTGGAAAAGATTTTTAATGCTGCCTTGAAAATAAGCAATATCAAAGGATTTCAGGCCATGAGTATGCGGGATCTGGCCCGGGAAACCGGGTTGAGTACCGGTGCACTGTATGCCTATTTTTCAAGCAAGAACGATCTGTTAAATAAAATGCAGTCCCACAGACGCAACACGGTGATGCAGATCATGAATACCTGCCTTGATCCCGCATCACCCCCCCTTGAACAGCTGATCACCATGATCAAGGTGCACCTCTATTTAAGTGAGGCCATGCAACCATGGTTTTATTTTTCTTACATGGAAAGCAAAAACATGTCCCGGGCCCAGCGGGAGAAGTTGGTTGCAGGCAGTCTTGCCACGGAAAACTTCATTGCGGACATCATCAGAAAAGGACAGGCCACCGGCGTGTTCAACCTCCACGACGCAGACATCAGCGCCGGTATGATCAAAGCCCTGCTCCAGGACTGGTATCTCAAGCATAAAAAGCATGCCCGCCGGAAAATAACGGTTGATCAGTATGCTGATCTTGTTCAGGAGATCATGATTCCTTTTCTGAAAAAAAACGGGGATTAAGTTTGGGCAGGGGGCAGGCCTGTGTTACTGGCATTATCGTTTATTTTAGCGTTTGTACAAGCATGATCCCAACAATTAGACCAAACCCGAAAGCTTCAATATCTATTGGGTCAAAGCCCCAACGGGGCAGATGTCAAATCTGGGCTGGGCTGCAATCAGCTTTCTGGTATAAGGGTGTGAGGGGGAATCAATCACCTCACTTGTGGTGCCGGTTTCCACAATGGTTCCGTTGTGAATAACGGCAATGCGATCACACAGATAATTTGCCGCAGCCAGATTATGGGTGATGAACAAAAAGGTCATCCCCAGCCGTTTACGAATATTGAGCAATACCTGAAATAATTGTATGGCGATGGTGGCATCCAGCATGGAGGTAGGTTCGTCGGCTACAATAAATTCAGGCTCCAGCACAATGGCCCGGGCAATGGCCACCCGCTGACGTTGCCCTCCGCTGAGCTGGTGGGGATATCGATCGTAAAAATCAGCTGCCGGTACCAGCCCCGAGGCTTCCAGTGTGGCCAGCACCTTTTCCCGTCGGGTCTCCCGGGTTCCCACCCCATGGACAATGAGGGGTTCGGTCACCGTTTCAGCAATGGAGAGATGGGGATTAAGGGATTGATAGGGATCTTGGAAAATCATCTGAACCTTTTTTCGATATGCCTGAAGTGCCTGACCCTTCAACATGGACACGGCTTCTCCATCCAGGTGGATTTCCCCCCGGGTGGGTTGTTCCAGCTGTACCAGCAACCGCCCTGCGGTGGTTTTGCCGCTGCCACTCTGCCCCACCAGGCCAAAAATTTCTCCCCTGAAAATTTTAAGACTGACATCCTTCAGGGCCACCACATCGCTTGCACCTTTATGAAACAGGTGATCCTTCTGCCCATAAATTTTTGATATATTCACCAGCTCAACCACAGGATCAGGCTGTTCTTTTATTTCTCCCATGACGCTCCTTTGGTTATGCTCTTTTTAAAACAACGAACCCCATGGGTGGGAGACAAAACCCGCCATCCCGGGCTGCCGCCGTCACAGTCATCAAGCGGGCTCTCACACACCCGGGCCATGGCACACCCCTGATTCCAGCCTTTTTCACCTCGCCGGACATTGATATCGGGCACCCGGACATTTTTACAATTATCAAGGGTGAGATAAGAGCCAAGCAACTGCCTGGTGTAGGGATGAATCGGTGTCTGAAACACCTCCTCCCGGGTACCGGCTTCCACAATTTTTCCGTCATACATAACACAGATATGTCTGCACACCCGGGCCACTACGGCTATATCATGGGAGATAAACACAAAACTGGTATGGGTCAAAGCCTGTATTTTTAAAATTTCGTTGAGTATCTGATCCTGCACCACCACATCCAGGGCGGTTGTCGGTTCATCGGCAATTACCAGACGGGGACCACAGGCAAGGGCCATGGCAATGACGGCCCGCTGCTTCATACCGCCACTGTACTGGTGGGGGTAATCATGCATGCGATCTTGGGGAATACCCACAAGATCAAACAATGAGGCAATACGTGCGTCCATGTCTGCCGAAGACATACGATCCTGGTGGGTGACAATCATTTCTGCCACCTGTTCCCCCACCCGAACAACCGGGTTCAATGCATTCATGGCAGCCTGGAAAATCATGGCCACCTCTTTTCCCCGGATTTTCCTGAGGTCATCCGGTGACAGACGTGTGAGATCCCGATCACTAAGCAGTATCCGTCCCTGAAGAATCCTGGCATTGTCCGGCAGCAACCCCATTAAGGCCATGCCGATGGTGGTTTTACCACACCCCGATTCCCCCACAAACCCCAGAGAAGTTCCCGGCTCAATGGTAAAAGACACATCATCCACGGCCTTGACCATACCTGTGGCACTTTTATATCCCACAGTCAGATTTTCCACGGTGAGCAATGTCATGACGGCTTTCCCTCCTTTCGCAATCTGGGGTCCAGCACTTCGTCCATGGCCCGGCCCACCATGTAAAAGGAAAGGGTCAGAAGGCTGATACAGATTCCCGGGGGTAACAGCCAGTAAGGGGCCTGGAACATATGACCGGAACTCCACACCCACTGCAGCATCATGCCCCAGCTGATCTGGCCAGGATCACCAAATCCAAGAAATGAAAGGGACGCTTCCACCAGAATGGCCGAGGTAACCCGGAAGGTCATATACAAAAAGGCCAGTGGCAGTACATTGGGCATGATGTGCTTGAAAATAATTCGCACATTGGAGGCTCCAGCCACCCGGGAAGCTTCAATAAAAGGTCTTTGCTTTAGAGAAAGGGTCTGGGACCGGATCACCCGGGCCACGGCCGGCCACCGCAAAATAGCAATGAGAAAAACGATCATCCAGATGTTTAGCTGACCGAACAGGGCCGCAATGATGAGCAAGATAACAAGGGAAGGCAGCACCATGACCATATCGGCAAGTCGCATTAGAAGCATATCCACAATACCACCGGCGTATCCGGATACCATGCCCACAACCGTGCCGATGACAATGCTGATAAATGCCGAGGCCAGCCCCACGATAAATGCAATTTTGGAACCTTCCAGCAGCTGACAGAAAATATCCCTGCCGATGAAGTCGGTTCCCAGCCAGTGAACGGCACTGGGTCCCACAGAATGCAAAACCAGGGGGTCTACCCCGGTCATGGGATCATACATATCCCCTATAAAAGGTAAAGCAAAGCTGGCAAGTGCCATGAAAGCAAACAGCATCAGAAGGGCCAGACCTGCCTTTCCCAATGGATTCTTAATAAATATTTTCCAGCTGGTTGAAAACCGCTGGGTAAAACCAGAATTATAACTCATATTTCATGGTATCCATGTTTTATATATTTAATAATGAATTCGGGGGTCCAGCCACGCATACAGCAAATCCACAATGAGATTGGCAGATAGAACCACTGCTGCAATGAGCAGAAAACAACCCTGGGCCAGGGGATAGTCGTTATTACTAACGGCAAAGATTAACTCCCGCCCGATACCCGGCCAGGTAAAAATTTGTTCGGTGAGGGCTCCACCGTTGATGGAAAAGGCAAGGCTCAATCCCACACTTGTAACTACGGGAAGGGAGGCATTTTTTGCCGCATGGCCATTACGGATTACCCGGTCCGTCAACCCCTTGGCCCGGGCCGTCAAGATATAATCTTCCTTTAACACGGACAGCATGCTGCTTCTCATCAACAACAGATAACTACCCACATGGATGATAAAAAGGGTTAAAAGGGGCAAAAGCATGTGATGGAGCACATCAAGGGTTTTTATCATAAAAGAACTGTCTGCTATCCAGAGCTCCGGGGATATAATGCCCCCCAGGGGAAACCAGCCCACCTGAAACCCCAGCACCCACAGCATCATCAAGGCAAACCAGGGCACAAACAGCGTATGACATACCAGGGCAGAAATGGAAAGAACCCCATCCAGACGGGAACCCTTGTGCCAGGCCGACAGTTTTCCCAAAAAAATACCGGCCAGGGCCGCAAGCAGGGTGGATGTGGTAAATAAAAGCAGGGTACATGGCAGCCGTGACAGAATTACCCGGGCCACGGGTTCTCCATAATGAAATGAAAATCCAAGGTTCCCCGTAAAGAAATTTTTAACATAGATCATGTACTGGGTGGTCAAAGGTTTATCAAGTCCCATCTGTTCTATGAGATGGGCAGCATCTTCCGGGGTGAGCATGGGATCCACCATGCGGGTAACAGGGTCACCCGGTGCCAGTCTAAACAGAAAAAAGAGGACAGTGAGGATCAAAAAAAACAGAATAAACAGCTCCAGCGTTTTTTTGAACAGAAACAGGCTACGATTCATGGTTTTTCAGCTCCCGAAGCGGTTACAGGTTTCACCATGCAAAGGGACCATAGATTGCCAATCCCCTCCAGAGTTTCCACCCATCCGTCAAAGCGTTTACGGGAGGATGCTTCCAGAATATCAGGGTTGTACAAGGGAATATAGGGCAGATCCTGAAGCAGAATCTGCTGCATTTCCAAAAGCAGTACCCGTCTCTTGTTTTTGTCCATTTCAAGGCGCTGGGCATTGGCAAGGGCGTCAAAAACAGGGTTATTATAACCACTCATGTTCCAGCCCCGGGGTTTGTCGTTTTTGGAATAAAAAAATGTCCGGACATAATCGGGGTCCAGGTTCAACTTTCCATATCCCAGTACAAAGGCGTCAAAATCATGTTTTCCCTTTACCTTGTCCAGAAGCGCACTGAAGGACATGGGTTTTGCAAAGGCTGGAATCCCAATCTCCCGCAACCACTCCTGTATCATCATACCTGCAAAGGCCCGCTTGGGATCATAATCAGCAGGGGGCGTTAAAATCGTTATTTTTTTCATGGCTTCACCGTTGGGAAGGCATATCGTACTGGGTTCCCGGAGATTACCCACTTGGTCCACCGGAGAAACCTGCCAGGAATAACCGGACTGCTGCAACATATCACAGGCTCTTTGAATGCGTTGTTTATGATTCATGCCCTTGCTGTACCTGCTGACATCAGGGTTATGCCAGAACCGATTGCCCGGTGGAACTATGGAGTGCATGGGTACCCCATAATTCTGAAGAAGCCGGGTGACGATGAACTCTTTATCGATGAGGGTGGCAATGGCCCGGCGCAAAACCCTGTCATCAAAGGGAGCCTTTCTTAAATTAAAACCCATGAAGTACAGGGCGCTCTTGGGATTATGAAACAGTTCAATGTCCGGTGCCTTTTTCAAATCCTTCACATATCCTGGCTCTATTCCCCACCAGTACATGTCAATTTCTCCTTTCTGCAAGGCAAGGATGGCCACATCACTGGTACCATACATTTTGTAGATCACTCCGTCCACCCAGGGTCCCAGACGGCGATGGGCAATGGTGGTGCCGGTACCAAAAAACCAGGGATTTTTTTTCATGTAAACAAAGGTCCCCTTGCGGTATGTAGAAATCATGAAAGGTCCGGTACCAAGTGGTTTCTCGACGGTATGATTTTGAAGGGTTCTTAAGGGTTTTTGTGTTTTCAGCGCCGCCTCTGCCACGGCCTGCCACTGTGCCCGGGAGACCATGGGGGCGGTGAATACCCGGGAAAGAACGATGGCCGAAGGTTCTTTTAAAAAAAAGCGCACCGTGTGGTCATCCACCACCTCTATTTTATCAATGGCCTTCCACTTGCTGTAATACCGGGGCACCTTGAAATCTAAAAACACACCGGCGGTGAAGGCCACATCATGGGCAGTAAAATCCGTTCCATCGGACCATTTTGCCTTTTTTAACTTTACCAGATAGCTCATGGTTTGTGTTTCAAGCACAGGCATGTTTTCTGCCAGCCAGGGGATCAGTTCCAGGGTGTCGGGATCCCGTACATACATGCCCTGGTAAATCTGGGACAGTATTTTCCAGGAATTGGCATCACTTGCCAGCCAGACATTCAGGGTCCGGGGTTCTTCAGGAAGCCCGATTGTCAACACGTTTGCAGATTTCTTTTGCTGGCAGGACAGAAAAAACACCATCATCAAAAGACAGACCATGGAAAAAACCAGAACATTTATCCAGACCCGTCGCTGGTAATTGCACACTTCAGCATCAACGGATACGGGCCAGGCCATGGATTTAATTTTATTTATGAAAAATGCCAATCTGGATTTTGTCATCATGGAGGTTTCAACTTTCTGGATTGAATTTGTTTAAACTCTGGAGACCGTTATGACATCCGTATTCCAGCACGTTGGACGAAGTTTTATCTAGTCCCCACGACAGGCTCTCCCCTGTCACAACGAATAATGAAAAAACAGTTACTGTCGGGTGCATTTCCATCCCCTCGGCTTGGTCATATCTGAATTTTATGTTCAATAAAATTGATAACCTCCGATTCAAGCCTTAATCCGTTGAGCTGATTGATCCTGGGAATACCACCGGGGCTGACACAATTGACTTCAACAAGCTTATCTCCAATGATATCAATACCCACAAAGTAAAGGCCATCCTCTTTAAGTTTAGGCTTTATGTTTTCGCAGATGGCCCGCTGGGAGGGGGTAATCTCATGGCGAAAGACCTTGGCACCGGCATGAACGTTGGTTCTAAAATCTTCAGATACGGATTTTCGGCTCATTGCCCCGATGATCTCGCCGTCCAGCAGCAGAATTCTTACATCCCCATAAATCTTCACATCCTCAAGATATTCCTGGACCATGATGGGCTGTCGCTGGGGATAGGGTCGGTTGGCCCGAATATAATAGTTAATCAGAGAATTTAAATTTTCAGGGTCTCGATTGCTGACCTTTATCACCCCTTCCCCACCATGTCCCTGAAGGGGTTTTATGATCATATCCCCCCCGAAAGTATCAATGATCCGCCTCAATCGTTTGGGATCCCTTGAAATATGGGTCTGGGGAGTAATATTCGGAAAATTAAGGGTATATACCTTGCTGTTACCCTTGATCTGGCCCATGGGATTGTTCATGACAAACACCCGGTCACACACGGGACCTAAAAACTCCATGACCTGATAATTAATGGGCGGATCTTTTCTTAAAAAAAGAACATCCAGCTCCACCACAGTTTCAAAGATCAGCTCATCCTGAATAAGACAATGAATCAGGGCATTCCAATAGTCTTTCATGGACAGATCCGGTTCTACTGAAATATTTCGCATCCTGGCCACCACCTGATTGTCCCGGATATAAAGGTCATGGGGTTCCAGAAAAAAAACCGTGTGTCTTCGCTGGTTGCACTCGTACATCAGATAGGAGGTTGTTTCCCATTGGGGATCAATTCCCCGCAGGTCGTCCATTAAAAAGGCTATTTTCATAGGCTGTTCAGTCTCTTACAGTATATTATTTGCAATGTATATCACAATGGTTCAGACAATTTTCAGATCTCTGGTTATTTAAAACTATAAGCTATTTAAATTATTAGGTTTGATCTCTTTACAGTCAGCATGGCAGATTTAATAAAAATAAGTGTTTACAAAAACTGTCCAAAGTATTGATATCAGAAATTTTATCTTGGGTAAGATAATCAAGTTCTTTGAGCATATCCAGCAGTGTACTGATGGTTTAAAAAATTGTTAACCTGGCGTACTGTCCAAACATTTACATGAGCAATCTCAATATTTACAAGTTAAGTATTGAAAATCAACACAGGTTAAAGTAGCATACTCCCATTATGAATCCCACAAAAAAAAACATTTTGTTAATTCATCCGCCACATGCCCTGAAGTCTGCCAAATTACAGCATAAGTCGCCATTATTTATAAACCTGGCACATGTTGAAATCACAGCAGTTTGCCATGATGTGTATAATGCGTTCCCCATTGGACCGGGTTTTCATGAAAGAGGTCATACCACTATTTATGGTAAAAATACCACCGGGAAATTCAGGTGGTATCCCGCCATCAGGTCTGATGGCAGAGAAGATACAAATTCCTTTATAATACGTATGCTCCAGAGCATTGATGCCATGAAACCGGATGCGGTTTTCTTCCAATTACCCTTTGAGCAGGATGAGACTCTGTTTCAGGTACTTGGGGCCATCAACAACAAAACAGATATACCCATGGGTATTACCCGGTTAATTAAAGAAAATGAAACAACCTTTCAGCTGCCGGAAAAACACCCTGGCCCTTTACGCCCTGGTTTCATTCAATGGGTGATATCCCATGTAAAAGGGCCAATGGATACCCGACCCCTTTGGCAACTGTCCAGGCAGGGTACCTGGAATCATTTCGTGGTTGATCCCCAAAGCATATCCCCGGAGGCCAACGGGCTTATTTCCTTTATCCTGTCCAATCCCAACATTGCCCATTCCCATGAAATGTATTCATCTATCCCGGCAGAAGAAAGGGTAGACGGGCCGGACACATTTAATCTTTCTGCCGTGGACATTCCCTACAGCACAGTTGCACCCCTGCCGGGAATTCCCCTGTGGAAGGCCCTTGACGATCCTGCCCTTATTTTGCTGTATCTGACAACTTATACCCAGAAAGAACTTTTTCCGGTTCGGGTGGACATTGACGCCGGCACGGTTTTTTCCCTGGGAAAAAATATTCAATTCTATTTCCAGAAGCCCGAAGATCTACCCCCGGGATATCTGGATGAGATATGTAAAATGGTGGCGGCCGGTGGGTCCGTTGCCACCAAATGGGTTAGATACAATCTGGAACGCGCCTTTCTCATTGCCTATGCCATGGAGCATGGGATGATTGTGGGAAATTCCAGTTTGAAACATCCCCGAAAACCCTTTATTGAACGTATTAACAGGATATCGGGCATGGATTTCACCCACTTTCTGGAACGGGGATATACCTCTGTACGACCGGAATACCGGGCACTGGGGGTGGGGGCAAAACTTCTGGAAGGCTTAACAGACCGGGCTGAAGACCATAAAATTTTTTCCATCATCAGTGAAGACAACACCGCCACCCAGAAAATTGCCATCCGGAACAACACCCGAAAAGTGGTGACGTACTACAGTGAGCAGATGGGAAAATCGGCGGGGATATGGATGCCGGAATCCATGATTGACCGCTGATAATATCGAAAGCAGAGCACCCAGCATCACCTGGCCCTGTCCATTCAGAGCCAAAGGCGATAAGCATGATCCTTATATATGAACACTTCAACGAGAGGAGTGGGTAACTCAGATGAACATCGGCATCATGACCGTCAATGATATTTCATTTCACCCCACTAGGCGGCTCACCCAGGCAGCGGAAAAAAAGGGGTACACAACCATTTTGATCAATCCCTACAAGATGTTGTCAGGCATTGAACAGGGCCGATTTCAATATTTTATAAAAGACCTTTCACAAATGCCGGATGTGGTGCTGCCCCGCCAGGGATCGCCCATGGGAGAGTATGGCCTGGCTTTGCTCCGGCAGTTCATGCACCTTGGTATCCCTCTGGTCAATGGGCTTGACGGTATCACCATTGCCAGAAATCAGTACATTACTCTCCAGACCCTGGCCGCAGCAGGTCTGCCAGTGCCGGACACCTTTTTTATTACCGCAGAGGCTGGGTTTCACCGGGCCGTTGAGTGCCTGAGTGGTTATCCGGTCGTTGTCAAACAGATGGATGGCATGGGGGGAGAAGGTGTGGATCTGGTAAATAAAGAAGATGATATCCAAGATCTTTGTGAAAAACGACTCAAGGGGAAAAAGGGGCTGGTGGTACAGCGACTCATTTCCCCTGATCACCGAAAGGATCTGCGCATCCTTGTGGTGGGAAACCAGGTGGCCGGAGCCATGGCATTAACTCCTAAAAAAGGGGAATTTCGCAGCAATTTTCACATGGACGGCAAGGCCCGCTCCATTGCACTGTCCCCTCAATGGGAAGATATGGCCATAGAGGCCGCCAGGGCCTGTCACCTGGAAATAGCAGGTGTGGATCTTATTGTGACTGCCGACGGCACCCCCTATATCATGGAGGTTAATTATTCCCCTGGTTTCCGGGGGCTTGAAGGGGTTACAGGCATTGATATTGCAGAAAAAATTATTAATTATATAGCTGAAATAATAAAAATAGCATGATGTCATTTTCAAGTTTTGTTGTGGACAGGTCAGATCTCAATATGGTCTGCCCGTGGCAATTTATATGACAAGGTAGCCTTCAAGTCTACCTCAGCAGAGCCCCTCCCCCGATGGGCAATAGGAACCGGACAATTGAGCTGTCTACAGTTCCGGTCCGGGACGACCATTGCCCGGACCCTATCTTCGTTGTGTCCGCAAGGACATGCCCGTTATATAAAAAAAGGAAAGCAGACAACCATGATCATATCCGAACTCACCCAGACAAAAGACAACACATATACCCAAATCAGTGCCCGGGTACAATTTGAAGAAAGCGATCACCCGGAAAAAACCATTTTCATTAAAACCCCCCATGCCACAGCGGATAAACTGTCTTTAAATCCCCATGCCTTTCTGGTGGGCTGCCTCATCCCGGCCATGCACTTTAATGAAACCAGAATCAAAATGGATGAAAAGATCTGCCCCACCCTGCTTGAAGGCCTTGACATTGCCATGGCCATCACAAGGGTGTGGAGCAAGGGGGCTTACACCCCGCTGAAACTTGAAACCGGGGTTCTGGATCATGCCCTGTTTACTGACAACAGGCATGCAGGTATGGTCATGTCCGGGGGGATGGATTCCCTTGCGGCCCTGCGGTTGAACCGCCTTCGCTATCCTGCATCCCATCCTGGATCAATAAAAACCGGGCTTTTTATCCACGGCTTTGACATCGGCGGTGTGGTGGAACGGGGCATGAAATATCATGTATATGACCGGGCAATAAAGGCCATCACCCGCATCACCGACGATGCCGACGTTGAACTGGTACCGGTGTACACCAACATCCGGCATCTTTGTGATGATCGGGTTCTGTGGCTGGAGAATTTTTTTGGAGCCGTTCTGGCATCCATCTCCCATGCCTTTGCAAAGGTACTTCACATGGTTTACATCGGCTCCTGCTATGATGTTTCCTATCTGCACCCCAACGCCTCCCATCCTCTGAGGGACCCGGAGTACTCCAGCCATGATCTGCGCATTCGCCACCGTGATCATGACCAGTCCCGGCTGGACAAAATAAAGATTGTGGCTGGCTGGGAAGTGGCTTTAAATAACTTCAGGGTATGTCTTGCCAATGTACCGGATCGGTTGAACTGCGGGGTTTGTGAAAAGTGCGTGCGCACCATGATTGAACTTCTGGCCATCGGTGCCCTTGATAAAACTGCAGCCTTTGTGGAAAATGATGTCTCCCCGGATATGATTGCAAAGTATGATATCACCATCCGAAAACGTCCCCCCTATTACCAGGCAGTTGTACCCTTGTTAAGAGAACGGGGACGGATGGATCTGGTTGAAACCATTGAGGATCTTTTAACAAAAAAAGATATTTAAATTAGAATATTATCTGGAAATACCCATCAATAGAAACTGTATCCTGAAGATGCGAATCTTGCAAAATATAGGGTTATGCAAAGATCTCAAAAAGATAACTAATCATGGTGCATGGTCACAACATCAGACAATTTTAAAAAAAAGGGCGGCCTATGAGTGAGCCATGATTATAAAAGGCGCCATTTTCATGAATCATCAACAAGTACCTCCCGGATCTCAATGGGGCGGCTGACATTTTTAAGCATCTCCTCCCGAATTCTGCCCAGCTCAAACCGGGAGGCAATATGGCAGGCGGTCGAATCCGTTACCAAGATCTCCCCCCCCTTTGACAAAGAACAGACACGGGCAGCAATATTGGTAACGGCACCCGATGCAGTATAGGTCCATCGATCTCCGGCAATTCCCTTGAACCGGGTGGACCCAACAAAGGCTTTTCCAGAATTAATGCCCATGTTCACCGTTACCGGAGCATATTCCTTTTTCAAAGATTCATTGATAAGAGCGGTTCGTTTCCGGATACCCATGGCTGCACTCACCGCATTGATGGCGTGGATCCGGGGATTCTCATCCTGGAAAAGAATCATGAGACCATCCCCGGCCGTCTCGTTTATATCTCCCCTGTTTTCAGCAATAACATTTAGAAACTCACTGAAATAGGTTTCTATGAGATAATTCATCTTTTCCCGGGTGGTGTTTTCACTCATTTTTGTATAACCGGCAACATCAAGAAACAGAACTGATAAATCTCGCTCATGCTTGTTCAAATCCGGATTTTCAGGATTATCTTCAATGAGATCTTTCACCGATTTGGGAACGAATTTGCTCAAATGGCTCTGAATGCCTTCCAGCAGCTGAACCCGCTGAAGCGTTTCTTCCAGTTTCTGGTTTTTAATTTTTATTTTTTCCAGTAACTGCTCAAGATTGAACTCCCGGGATTCTACCTGAACTATCATCATTCCAAATGCTTCGGCAAGTTCTGACACCTGATGCGGATACTTATCCTGATTGGTCAGTTCCATGAGACTGTCTACGTTATCATAGTCTCCCATGGACACATTTTTGGCCACGTCCCGTAAAATTTCATAGAATCTGCCATTGTCTGATGCCATCATAAAAAACCTTTCCGTTCCTTACCGATTAACGATTATATAAAATACCCTGTGATCCATGAAAATTTATTCAATTTTACTGTGAAGATGTCGAATACGCTGGCTGAGAATGGAACAGATCTGCAGCGCTATCCGGGGGTACTCCATGACGGTTTCGTTGAAGGCCTGTTTATGAAGAATAAGAAACCGGGAGGGTTCCACAGTCTGAATGGTGGCGGACCGTGGGGAATCATCCAGAAGTGCCATTTCTCCAAAGGCCCCTCCCCGACCGATGGTGTCCAGTGTCACCCGTTCATTTTCAGACACCTCCCGCACCACCTCTACAAGGCCTGAAATAACCATAAAAACACTCTCACCCACGTCTCCCTGACGAAAAATGTGCTGACCTGAAGGATAGGCATATTCCTCAGTCACTGTGGCAATGGCGGCAAGTTCGGCAACTTTGAGATCTGAAAAAAGTTCTATTTCCCGCAACAGCATAATTTTTTCTGCAAGGGGAATTTCTTTTGCAGAGACCTGTCTCTCCCCTCTTATATCAGCGGCTTTCTTTTGTTGAATCATTTCAATTTCCTTTATGATGTGGTGGGATGTGAAAGCATCATGGGCCTCCCAGACAGCTTCAAGGCTGAGAAACTCCGGATCATCCTGGCTTAAGTCAAGCCCCATGACCACATCCACCCAATCCTCTGATGAAACCAGGCGTTTATAAACATCCAGGCCTTTTTCATCAAAATCGGGAATAGTAGCAACGGCATGCCCTTCCATCACGGTGATGGCGAGCGTGGGACTTTCCAGCAAAGGCCGCATGATGGTAAATAATCGACGATCCAGAAGATCCGACATCAACTCAATGGCATTGGCCTGATATTTTTTATCTGAAGAAAAAACCCCCTTCCATGCCGTTTTCATGCGACCGGTGCCATCATGGATAACCAGTACCCGGATGACATTTTCCAGAATCAGGTCCTTTTTTTCAATAAGATGTGTCTTTACAAGCTCTCTTACAGGTGTAGTGGGCAGATTCCCAAGGTTTAATCCCATGGCAAGATACAGATAACAGTCCTCAAGGGCATTTCTGGCAAAATGGTATACATCACCATCTTTTATGTCCAGATGCTCCAGCAGATCAAAGAGTCCTTTTCGCAACTGACGATCGGGTATGGCAAGGGATTCCACTACAATGCGATTGTTTTGATATGCGGCCCCGCGAATCTGTTCACAGGCCAGTTCCCTGATGGATGCATCTTTGTCTCCCACCCGCAAAAGCCCATGACGAAAGGCGGTTTCATCGACTATATCAAGGGCTGTGACAGCGGCTTTTCGAATCTTTGCCTCCTCATGGGTCAGATAGGGTATGAGGATGGTATTGACATCCTCCACCCCAAGCCGGGATAAAGACACCAGAAGATTGGCAATAAGGTTTGATGATGGGGAACCATAAAGCAGGTTCAACAGTGCCGGAGCCACGGCATCATCCCCCACAAATCCTGCACAGATCACCCCTGCCCGCTGGTCTTCATCATGGGGTGATGACAGCCATGAATTGAGAATGCCTGCGCAGATTTCTGTTTTTTGGGGCCACAGACAGGCCAGGGCATGGCCCCGAAGCCCAGAATCAGGGCTTTCCAGATAATCTTCCATGGAAACCGTCTCCAGGGCCTGTATCCGGCACTTTTTTTTACATCGAACCAGATGCTTGAACACCGCAATGGAAATCTCCGGTTTGTCAGGATGGGCCTGGGCCAGCAGTTTTTTCATGCTTTCTGGTTCCAGTGCCTGGGAGAGCATTTTTATAAGAGATATTTTTATGGTGTCCGCCTGGGAGGGTAGCTTTCTTAAAATTAGACGATCAAAATCAACGATGCCAAAATGTTTCAACAGGCCAGCATACCACACGGCATCCTTGCCTTCAGCCTTTAAAAAGGCATTGATCATGGCATCTTGAATCTTTCCTCCCTTGAAAATCTGGGCCAGCTGCATGGCATCAAAACGCTTGAGTTCAAAGGTATCGGTTTTCATCAAATCCATCAGAATCCGGGTATATGCCGATTTCAAAACAAAGGGGGCAGCTGCCCAGGCAATGACAAAGGGAAGGGCCACCAGGGTCAGGTATCGGGGATGGAAATAGTTCGTGGAAATAAGAATCAGACCGGAGCCCAGAAAAAGGGCGCATCGCACCACGGTTCCCCTTAAAAAAGGACGAACCATTGCCCTATAAGAGTCCGGAAAAAAACCCATTAAAATGGCATTGGCCGGTACATTAATGGTGGTGCGAATCACCGTTGTGGACATCCTGGCATACATGGCGGCAAAGATATCAAATCGAAATAAAAATCCCAACAGGGCAATGGCGTAATTAAAGGGATGAAACATCAGGGCCACAGAGATGCCCCAGCGACCGTAAATTCTTCCCACAAACAGCAGAATAAACAGGCTGATAATATTTAATCCCCCCCGAAAATAGCCAAAAAACTGTATCATGCCCGCTTCACTTGCAAATTGATTATCAACAGCATAATTGAACTGATAATTGATGATGGGAATCACCACATTGGGCATGAAGGTCAGCACCAGCACAATTTTAAACAGGGTGGACTCTTTGATCAGGGGAACCAGGCGTTTAAACTCCTCAATCATGGGGGTTCTGCCCTTGGATGCCCCGGATTTGGGTTCGGTAAAAACCAGGGTGGGAAACCGGGAAGTCATGGCATTGACAAGCACAGCACCTGCCAGTGCCAGGGTCAGATATACATAAAGCAGGTTATCCATACGAAATACAGATGCCACCCAGGGAGTTATAAAGCTGCCCAGAATCATCCCCACCACCCCGCCAGCGGTGAGCAGTGGAAACAGGCGTTTGGACTGCCGGTTGTTGTAAAGATCATTGGCCAGATTCCAGAACATCAGAGCCTGGAGCATCTCAAACTGACTTTTCATCATGAACAGTATGGGATAAATAATTTCAATACCATAGGGAATGATCAGTCGGATAACCGTGACACAGATGCCACAGATGATAAATACCCAGGAAAGCAGGCGAGTGGCGGCCATGCGACCGGTAAAGGCCGTGAGAATTCCAGTGAGAAAAAAAGTAATTACGGCATTGACCATGTTGACCACCGGTAAATACTCCACACCATAACGTTTAAGAAAGGCGGTTTCTGCAAAATTGTTCAACAGGGTTCCGGCACTTCGGATGATAAATAAAAGGGTCACCGTCCAGAGCAGAAGGGCTATTTCATCTTCATAAACCTTGAACATATTTAAAAATTTTTTTGTCATTTTTCAACCTCAAGAACCACCCTAAAACCTGTGGTCTTGAATTTACCACCGGGATGGGCCCAGGCCCTGTTGGCACTGCGGCAATAATGATCGTACATAAACCAGCTGCCTCCCCTTTTAATCCGGGTGTCCCAGGCCATTTCCCGCCTGGGCAGTACGCCGTCATCCAGGGCCAGATACCCATGATACGTATCTGCAACCCATTCCCATACATTGCCGTGCATATCATAAAATCCCCAGGGATTAGGTGGATAGCTCTTCACCGGTGCAGGCAGATCCACCTTAAGCCCCCGGGCTTTAGAAACCTCAATGCAGTCAGAGCACTTAAGGCTGTTATTGCTGAACATGGCTTGGGTACAGTTTATGGTATCTCCAAAACTGTAAGCAGTTGTGGTTCCGGCCCGGCAAACATATTCCCATTCTTCTTCAGTGGGCAATCGATAGGTACCCTTGCCCTGGCGGTTCAACTTTCCGATGAAACGCCTGCAGTCATGGTAGGATACCCGGGTCACCGGTAAATTATCTGCCCCCTTACGGTGTGAGAACATCTGTTTTGGCATAATACTGCGCCATTGTTTCAGGGTTACTTCCGTGGTCTGCATGTAAAAAGCATTTTTTATATAAACCTGATGCTGGGGTTCATTTGAACTTCTGAAGGGTTCATCCGCAGGACTTCCCATGGTAAAGACCCCGGGTTTTACAAGGATAAATTCCATCCCTGCCCCATTGACAATCCTTGCATCCAGAGCGTCTGCCATGCCGGGTGCAAAGACACATAAAAGCAAAAAAATAAACAGATGGCAGAAAACGGGGGCACATTGTCGGATGATATTTTCTGGGGATGAAATCTCTGCCTGCCACGGTTCTTTCTTATGGATGTTCATGTAAGGCACTCCTTTGGATTGTGGGCCGTTTCAACGGGTGACGTATATTTCGATATTGATATAAAAACAGACACATGACCCCATCTGTCTGGGAGGGATCAGAACACAACAATTGCGACAAATGACCCGTGTTGTGATCAAGCGCTTATTAAAACCCAAAATGCTAGCATAATTTACAGGGAGTTTACAGGGGAAAAGGGGATTTATTTAAACATTTCCCAACGCCATTTTTTGAGCATATCCCTGTCTGACTGGACCATGGTGGTTATACCAAGGCGGGTTACGGATTGGGTACCAGATTTTTTTACATCAACCACCTTTGCATAAAATTCACTGAAGCAATACACCTGTCTGCAAAATTGAAACTGCAGCTTTATATCTGTAAAAAGGGGAAGTTTCGGTAAGATAACTGTCTCCATGTGAGTTTCACTTATGGAAAGGGTATGGCCTGCCAATGGTGAATCTATCATTTTTTTTTCATGGATCACCCAATAATGAAAGGGAAGCCTTATGGACAGGACTTTTTCCGGCCCGGCAACAACATCCAGGGACACATTATACGTACCGGTAATGGCGGATACCCCATAAAAGACAAGGGGGCTTTTCATACCCTTCATCATCACTGTCCGGGGAAAAACAGCTGTAATGATGGATTTTACACAATCATAGGTAGACTCCCCGATAAGGATTTCCCCTCCAATGGTATTTGACTCTATGCGGGAAGCTTCATTTACCGTGGCGCCCACAATGCCATATTTCATGCGTAGTTCAGATCCGATATTACCCACAATGACCTCTCCGGTATTAATGCCGATGCCCATTTCCATTGGGGGAAATCCCTTTAAGGCGAGCTCTCTATTTAAATGGTTAAGACGATTCTGCATTTCAATGGCACAGGCCACGCCACGTTCCGGATCATTATCATGGCCTTCTGGTGCTCCGAAAACTGCCAGAATGGCATCTCCGATGATTTCATCAATAATTCCGTCATATTTTATGATCACTTCAGACATCTTTTCCAGATATTGATTCAGATAAAGAACCATTTCATGTGGATCTTTTTTTTCAGACAGGTGAGTAAAGCCACGCAGATCCGAAATTAAAACGGTAACTGTTTTTCGGCTGCCACCAATTTTAGGCCCACCTGGAGATTCCAGAATCTGGTCCACCACTTTACTGGAAAGATACTGGCCAAATGTTTTGCGTACAAAGCTGATTAAATTCAGGCGTTCCCGGGAGACTTGAAGTATTTCTTTTAACATGTCATCCCGGGAGCTGACAATTCTCTTAATCTCCCTTGGCGTATTATCCGGAAGTATCACTGGATGAAATGATTCTGTCACCTCCTGTTGTGAGGCCTTGTTTGCAAGGTCAATCTGCTCCAGGGGAACAATAATTCTCTGTGTAAGAAAGCGCCTGAGACTGAGCATCATAAAGACAATAATCACAGTCACAAGTCCAATGATGCGAAGGGCATACCAGAACAAATCCATGGCATCTGCATTGACCGTAATAGCCCTGTAAAGAAGTGAAAAAACAAGCAGGACTCCTTCAATAAATAAAATTCTCCAGAAAATGCCCCTCAAAAGAATCTTTCGAACCCCTGGTGCACTTTTATCTTCATTGTTTTGCTGCATATGTTCTTACCTTGGGTTATTCATAATAATAATTACAAACTTGAAATATATTGGGACTTATAAATTCAATTTTGTAATCATGCATGGATGTGGATATTCGACTTCAAATAAAAAATATATATTTTAAAACAAGCAGTTAGGTGTTCATCAGGTTATGTGGCACAATACCTGCAAAGTTAATAGAGAAAATTTTGAAAATAACTTTATACGCAATGATCAAACCTGACTCCATACGATTACCTGATCATTGAGTTAAAAAACAACACTTTAAAAATTGGAGCAATCCCATGACAAAAGAAGATATCCTGAAAATCATTGAAAAAGAAAATGTTAATTTTTTCAGAATGCAGTTCTGTGACATAAATGGTTTCATGAAAAATGTTGCCGTACCCAAAAGCCAGATTGAAAAGGCCCTGGATGGGAAAATCATGTTTGACGGTTCATCCATTGACGGGTTTGCACGCATTCATGAGTCTGATATGTACCTGATTCCCGATTACAACACCTTCTGCGTACTGCCCTGGAGAAATAAGGCAGGGGTTGCTGCAGCCAGAATTATCTGTGACGTATATAAATCCAATGGTACCCCTTTTACCGGATGTCCCCGGGTGAACCTGAAACGGGTTCTGGCAGAGGCCAAGGAGATGGGTTTCACCATGAATGTGGGTACGGAAGCCGAATTCTTTCTGTTCAAACTCGATGCCGATGGCAACAGTACTACCAAAACCGATGACAATGCCGGTTATTTCAGTCTGGACCCCGAAGATACAGGTTTGAACTGCCGACGTGAAATCATTGAAACCCTTGAAACCATGGGTTTTGAAATCGAAGCCTCCCACCATGAGGTGGCCGAGGGGCAGCATGAAATCAATTTTAAATATGCCGATGCCCTCACCTGTGCCGACAACACCCTTACCTTTAAATGGGTGGTAAAATCCATTGCCAAGAGACACGGTCTCCACGCAACATTTATGCCCAAACCAATCTTTGGCATAAATGGTTCCGGCATGCACACCAATCAGTCCCTTTTCAATCTGGATGGCTCAAATGCCTTTGCCGACGACACAGACCCTCTTAAACTCAGTGAAGTGGCATACCAGTACATTGCAGGTCTCATGAAAAATGCCAAAGGTTTCTGCGCCGTCACCAACCCCCTGGTCAACTCTTATAAACGTCTGGTGGCAGGATATGAAGCACCGGTGTACATCGCCTGGTCTGCATCCAATCGAAGTGCACTGCTGCGCATTCCGGCATCCAGAGGTGTCGGTACAAGGGTTGAGGTACGCTGTCCGGACCCGGCATGCAACCCCTATCTGGCCTTTGCCATGATGCTCAACTCAGGACTGGACGGCATTAAAAACAAGCTGACGCCTCCATTAGCCACCAACAGTGATATTTTTGCAATGAACGCCGCAGAAAAGAAAGAGGCGGGCATTGCGGCCCTGCCGTCAAGTCTGCGTGAAGCGCTTAACGAATTCACAGCAAGTCCCATTGCCCAAAATACCCTTGGAGATCACATTTTTGAAAAATATGTCTTTAACAAAGATAAAGAATGGGACAGCTATCGCATTTCCGTTACAGACTGGGAAGTAAAACATTACCTTAACATCTATTAATTTGATAAACTTTTAATCATCATTCATAAAATGTCAGAACAACGGATCTATATGTCAGCATAACGGGTCCACCGATGTACCGAACAGCCCGGCAACCAAATACACGAATTTACAACTATTATATAAGCATAATATTTGAATCGTTTGAGCAATGTTAAATCCATGTATGAAGTTGCCGGACCGTTTCTGTTTCATGAGACACTATTGTTTACAAACTGTGATACACATTTTCCCTTCAGCGACACATCTTACCATCATTAAAAGTTCCCACCGCATATTTTTAATTAAAATTTCAAAGCCTTATAATAATCTATAAATATTGGCACACTCTTTGCTTTTCATATCTGAAAATCATAGCGAATCCCCACTGACAAGGATTCATACAGTGGGTATTTACAACTGCAACAATTCAATTAAAGGGGACAAAAGATGAAAAAAGTTTTAATCGCCTATGTAAGCAGAACCGGTGTGACAGAAAAAATGGCTAATTACCTTGCAGAAGGCATTCGCATGGGTGGACTTGAACCAACTGTGATGAAAACATCCGCCATCAAGAATGAAAAAGAGTTAGCCGGTTTTGATGGATACATTTTTGGGTGTCCCACCTATCATAAAGACATGACCTCCGGCATGAAACAATTTCTCTTTCTGGCAGAAAAGGCCAACCTTGCCGGAAAGGTAGCAGGTGCCTTTGGTTCCCACACCCACAGCGGTGAGTCTGCGCCCATGATATTTGATACCATGCAGTATGTGTTTAAAATGGACACCGTCACCCTGGGACCTTTGAATCTCACCGAAGGCTTGATGGAAACCGATGAAGGTGCCAAGGCCTGTCAGCAGTATGGAAAAGCGTTGACTGAAAAACTTCAGTAATTTTTCCATTCCTGGATTGATCCAAAGAATTTACTCAGGGGAAATGATTAATCATTTCCCCTGAATGCATTTGGTGTTACAACACGTACCGGGGATCATCAGGGGCACTTTTCCAGATTTTATCTGAATGGATACATGGGAATGCCACCCATTAAAATCACCGTCAAGCTCAACGGGGATGGGCCTGCTTGAATCAATTTCAATTTTTTTTCCCTTCAGATACCTGACCCCTCTTAAACGGGTTATCCGGCTAAATTTTGAAAAAAGAAGATACGTCAACAATGAAAACAGGTCCATAACGGGGAAAATCACGATATCAAGCTGCCGGCTGTCCACAGCTGCATCAAAGGCAATTTCACATATCCCGCCAAAATTGCGTACATTACACACAAGCACCATGGCCCCCCGTGCACATTTCACGCCATCGACCTTCACATTAAAAAATCCATGATCGGGACGTCTTAATGCCCGGATAATGGGCAGCACATACGTTAGATTACTCACCCTGCCCCGTCGTATTTTTTTCATTTCTTCGGTGACCCTGGCATCAAACCCGACACCGGCAACCATTATAAAATCACTGCAGTTCATCCGAGCCACATCTGCCATCACCGTCCTGCCCTTTTCCAGAATATCTACCACCTGCATGACATTTTTCGGCAACCCAAGATCCTTTGCCAGAAGATTTGCATTCCCCGTGGGCATCTGAACAACGGGAATGGTAAATCCTTCGGGAATACCATTGATAATCTCATTAACAGTACCATCCCCCCCCACAATAACAATTCTGTCGATCTCTGGATCCACTCTTGCAATGCGGTCTTTTCCGTCTCCGGCAAACCGGGTTAGATGGCTGGTTACATGATGTCCTCTTTTTTCCAGGAGGGTTTGAAGAGCATGAATTTTTTTTTCCCCATCCCCACCACTGGCAATGGGATTTCCGATAATAAATATATTCATTTTTCTCCAGACCTACATATACTTTAAATCATGGAGGTATTCCTCATATCTCATGAGATAAAAGGAAAGAGGACGTGAAAATTTCCGGCCAAGGACCCCATCCACAAACATGCGACTGACATGCTGTTCCTGTTCCAGAACCTTTTGAGAAAGCAGTATGATCATGCGCTCTTCCGGGGTAAATCGTGCCATCATTTCCCGCAAGGTGGTACGGGCTCTTGGCTGATACATCCAGAAATAAAGCATGTCAAGGGAATTGATGATAATAACTGCCATTAAATCACGCACCTCTGAATTGGCATTGTTGAGAAGTGTTTCAGGGGTTTCCAGCAGGGAAAGTTCTCCAGCATCGGGAAAAATGAGTTCCAATTTGGAATAGGCCTCCAGAATTTCGGCAAATTTACGCTGGTAATCCCGGGTACGCAGAGCCATATTCTGGACACGATCGGCTGGGCCTTCAATCAGAGCCGCCACTAAATCAGAAGCGGCTTTGGAAATAACCGCCGCCCATTTTTGAAGAATGTTTTCAACACCTGCAGTGCCCATGCCATTTAAAATACCACCGGTGATGGCACTGAAAAGAATGGCAATGGGAATGGAAAAAAGACTCCTGAACAGGTTGCCTATGATGGCCGCCCGGGGAAACCCCCGGAAGGCATTATGGCTGGCCAGATAAATCCCATTGGCTGCGGCCATAATGGCATAGAGTGCTATGGGGTTGGTTGAAATGGTGATACCAAGCCCATGATTGAGTAAAACCGTTTTGATGAAATAATCCAGCAGGGGTACGGAAAAACCCGTAAACAGCAAGGAGTCTGTTATCCGCTCCCAGCTGACATAATCATTCCAGCGCAGCAGAGGAGATCTTATAATACCGCCACCGCCAAGCACCGCCTGGACAATATTTCTTAAGCCCGTGATACCAAACCATATAAATGCCCCGAAATAGGCAAGCACCCACCAGTCCTTGGTCAAGGCAAAGGTGGCAAATGCCGGTACAAATCCGATGAGGACTTTAAGAGCGTTTTTCACACCGGTATTGAGATTGGCCCAGGATTTCCGGGGGGGCTTGTCCTGTTTTTCACGCAGGGGCAAGGCAAGGGCCAGGGCAAGTTCCTGCTGAATGTGCTGACGCCCTCCGCCAAGGGTTACGATGTTCCCCTGGTTACCCATGGTGGTGGAATATTCTTCCACTATCCATTTTTTTATTTTTTTTGCCCCCAGATAGTCCAGCCCCGGAAGTGCACTCAATAAATTTAGTACCCGTCCCATGAATCCATTTGCGTGACTCACGGGAATAGATGTAACACTGGGATAGGTTCTAATGTGCAGGGGAAGAATCAGACGAGAGGATGCATTTCGTTTAATTTCTCTTCTTGCCCGCTGGGGAAGAGAATCAATAATTCCCAGCCCCATGCCATAGGCCACAAGAGATCTGCCTGTGGAATCACTGCCCATGCGTGACTTTAAAGGCACTCCCTTATATAAATTTTTAAAGGTGGCAAGATCATGGAGAATCGTGACAAGCTTAGCCCGTCGATCATCTTCATCTGTGTATTTTGCCTTTTCCATGCGGTGAATAACATGTCTCACCACACGTTTAAGGCGAATCAGACTCCCGTCATTGATGGCCTGCTGCAACTCGTTGATGGGAAAAATATGATCATGGTGCCCGGTGGCATAATCCTTTAGATTGAATATTTCCAATCGGGTGATAAGGCCATTACTGTCATAAAGCAGTTCCAGTACATCTTCCACTTCAAGATTGCTCAGATTCAGGGTGATTTTGAAGCTGTAATGAATCTGAGCAATCTTGGCAAGAAGTTGTTCCACGGAAAGCGACAGGCGTTCCGGGACATTTTCTCCATCACAGGGGACCCAGGGACAGACAATGTCAGGATAATGTTCTGGTGAAAAATAATGGGCAACAATGCTGGCAGTGGTAAGATGTTCCAGTGCGTCTCCATAGTCCTTTGCTGTTTTTTCAGCAGGTTGATCCGGAGCATCTTCTTTGTTCACAGATGATATATCATTACCTGCCTTGCCTGATATTTTCGTGCCTGATATCGATGGCGTATCCGCTTTAGGGAAGAGAACTGTGCCGGTGTTCTCCTGGGAAAATCGGTTGGTAACCACCTTCACACAGAGATGGTAAATATATTCCCCCAGATGAAGAATTGATGCCTGTCCCGGTGAAACAAAGGCCAGAAAACGTGTCGGGTCCAGAGGGGGGATATCAATGCCGGTTTCTGCGATGAACCGCTGTCGATGGGAAAGATTAAATGCATCAAGCACCTGCAGGACATATTTTTGCTGGTACTGCATCACCTCCCTGCCCTTTTCCATGAACTCAATCACATGGGGTTCGGCAAGAAAACATAAAAATGACTGGGAATCCATAAATCCCCTGGAAACCCAGATTAAAGAGACAAACCGATCCCGGTACCGGGCGCTGAACTCAATGCCGATACGGGTTTCAATGCCCATGATTTCAGCGGCTTCCAGAATTTCCGCCACAAATCGTGGCTCCAGATACTGGTAATAAATCACCCGCAATCTGCGTATACCCTTTATCCAGGCATCCATTATCAGGTGGGTGGGGGTTTTTCGGCCCTTGGTGTTGGCATCATGGACATGGTCGTCAAAGGTGATCTGGTTCCACTCTTCGGGCATCTCCAGCAGGTGATATTTCTGGAGCTGGAGACGGATCAGACCGGGTTTACCCGATGCGGTTTTTCGAAAATCATGGGCCAGCTCCAGCTGCCGGCCATAATGACCCCGGGCCCGGACCAGCTCTTTCATCAGCTGCAAAAGTACCCGTGCGGAATTCAAGGGCATGGGGCCCGTGCTGGTATCTATAATTTCATCCCGCAGTCCCTTTAATGCCTGAATACGGTTTTCTTCATCCCCCCTTTCCAGGGAGTTGAGCAGATGCACCACAGAATAGGCTATGCGAAGACCCTTGGATTCTGATAATTCCTTGATACCCAAGGGATGAAAAAAAGGATAGTAAAGCTTTCTGGTGTACCCAAGGGACATGGGGCTGTCATACAGATCATTGACAATCTTGATCAGATCATGGTCCCGGCGGTCAAAAAAAAGCCGCTGGGCCAAAGATTTTTTCCTGGAAAAATTTTTGGAACCATCCGGTTTTTCCATATTTTTTACGGAAAAAGCGTCATAAGCATCAAATGACTTTTTGAAACCTTTTAACATCAATTTTCCCTTCTGAAATTTCTTTTTAAAATACCTGTAATGTCCTCATCTCCCACCAGAATTTCATAACACATATTAACAAAAAAATACTACCATACACACACATGGAGTGCAAATACCATATTGCCTGAACACCTTATGATTCATGGTTGTCTTTCCATTCAGGTTCTCCTATAATAGGCAAAAATCGGCCTTGGTCACAACATGAACCACCCATCATAACTATTGGCCCATGCTGCGAGCAAACCCTTAAAAACCAATCGGATAAGATAGCAGATTGAAAAACCTTAATATTCTTCAAACAGCGATGGAGCAGATGCTGGTCGGCGTTTTAATTACACGCCATCCTGACAACAGAATCCTTTGTATCAACAATGAACTATGGAAAATTTTAGGCCTGCCCCCCACGGAAATCAAGACACAAACCTTTAAAGAGCTTTTTTTTGATGCCGGAGGAAAATTTTTTTATTCAGATAAAATGGCGGTCAACACCGCCATTTTTGACACACAACGGCTATCCACCGAATATCCCATGGCCAAAAATATTGAGGCGGTGGTGCATCAACCCTCTAACAACAAGATACACGTTCTTGCAAGTGCATCCCCGATTCTGGACAGTCGGGGAACCCCCATTGCCATGTTAACGGTTGTGCAGGATATCTCAGAAAAAAAAATCAGGGAAATGGCCCGAATTGAGCATGAAAGACACCTTGAAAAGCGGTTCACCGAACAATCGGACAATCTTGAAACAACCAACCGACAGCTTGAAACCATCCTTAATGCCTCATCGGAAAGCATCTGGATCTGTGACGGGCAAGGAAATGTTCTTAGAATTAATCAGGCCACGGAAAAACTGCTTGGCATTCATGCCTGTGATGTGGTGGGAAAAAATGTTGATGAACTGATCCGGTCCGGATTAATGGACCGCTCGGTGACAAGGGAAGTTATAGAAAAAAAGGCCCGCATCAACATTATTCAAAAAGCCCCCAAAACAAAGAAACAACTTCTGGTCACAGGAACCCCGGTTTTTGAAGACGATGGTACCATTTCCATGGTGATCAGCAACGAACGGGACATGACCCGTTTAAATGAACTCCAGGAAGAGCTTGAACAGGTCCGAATAGAAAGCAGCCGCATCAAGGATGAACTCACCCAGCTTAACCTTCAGGAATTAAAAGATCAGGAAATTGTGGCGGAAAGTAAAGAAATGCAGCAGATTCTTCTGACCTGCCGAAAACTGGCTGACCTGAAAGTTTCCAATATATTAATCATGGGAGAATCCGGCACCGGTAAAGGTCTTGTGGCAAAATTCATACATTCCCGCCAGGCCAAGGGACACTTTGTTCAAATTAACTGCGCGGCCCTGCCGGAATCCCTCATTGAAGCCGAACTTTTCGGATATGAAAAAGGGGCTTTCACCGGTGCCAGTGAAAATGGAAAAATTGGGCTTTTTGAAATGGCAAAGGGTGGCACCCTGTTTCTGGATGAAATCGGTGAAATGACCCTTCCCATGCAGGCAAAATTCCTAAAATGCCTTGAAGATAAAGAAATCCTGCACATAGGCGGATTAAAGCCCATCAAGATTGACTGCACCGTCATTGCCGCCACCAACGTAAAACTTCTGGAACAAATTGAGCAGAAAAAATTTCGACAGGATCTATATTTCAGGCTCAATACCTTTGCCATTCAAATTCCACCACTCAGGGAAAGAACCGAAGATATCCCGGAGTTGACTTTGTTTTTTCTGGAAAAATATAACAGGGCATATGGACTTAAACGGAAAATAGCCTCACATGGATTCACTGTCCTCCAGTCCCATGATTTTCCGGGCAATGTAAGAGAGCTGCAAAACATCATAAAAAAGGCCGTTGTAATGAGTGATGGACCCATCATTGATTCCTGCATTGAAACCACCATCACAGGAAGCAGTGCCTCCCCCGAAGATATTGCTAAAAAAGAAAAAAGAGAAGATATTTATAATTTCAATGAAAAAATTCTCCAGTACGAAAAAGACTTGCTGGCCCGGGCGGTTAAAAAATTCAAGACCACCCGTGGCATTGCCACAGCCCTTGACATGAGCCAGTCCCAGGTTTTTAGAAAATTAAAAAAACACGGCCTGGTAAGTCAGAGGTAAGCTGCCCTGTACGGGCCGGACCTCCGACACGGGATTGATTCAAAAATTTTTTTTCCTCATTTGCCGGATATGGGGTACATCCCCTTTCTCGACCTGCTCACAATATGGTTTATCTGCCGTAGTTGGCGGGCCAGCGGGCTCAGGAAGGCAGGCTTGCGTTGAATATGTCAGGCCTGCCCCATTGGCATTTTTACCCCATGCCTCCCCCCTTTTTTTTAACGCAAGATTCAAAATCGAATCAAAAATTTTCCTATCATCCGATAAATTATTGGATTTAGATTCGATATGGAATCTAAATCCAATCCCCACCCCCTTCCCCTGCCAGCTTTAAATTATATAAGTATCTAATATTAAAACATATTTTATTTATAATAAATAAAATATGATAGTTTGGCATGCAAGCTGCAATACACATCCTGTCAGAATAAAAGAACATCGATTTATCATCTTACCGCTTTTAAGTGGTTTGATTTAACTTCGCCGGGGCAAAAATACCCTGAAAATCTACATGGAGGAAGCAATGAGTACCAATAAGGAAATTCATGAACTACGGGCAAAGGTCATTCCCAACGGCCATTCCAGCGGCACCACCTGCTATGTTGAATCTGCCAAGGGCGCTATCATAAAAGACGTGGAAGGCAATGAATATATAGATTTTGCCGGCGGTATTGCCGTCATGAACGTAGGTCACAGCCATCCTAAAGTGGTGGCAGCCATTAAAGACCAGGCAGAAAAATTCACCCACACCTGCTTTATGGTAAACCCCTATGATACCGCCGTTAAACTGGCCGACAAACTGTGTGCCGCCACCCCCGGAGACTTTGATAAAAAAGCATTATTTATTAACTCTGGTGCAGAGGCTGTGGAAAACGCGGTAAAGATTGCCCGGTACTATACCGGACGTCAGGCCATTGTGGTGTTTGACAACGCCTATCACGGTCGTACAGCCCTGACCATGACCATGACGGCAAAGGTAAAACCCTACAAATGGAAATTTGGACCCTTTGTCCCGGAAATCTATCGTGCTCCCTTTGGTGACATTGAGGCCTTGAAAGAATTTTTCATCACCGGAATTGACCCGGAAAGTGTTGCCGCCATCATTGCGGAACCCATTCAGGGAGAAGGCGGATTTATTGCCCCACCCGAGGGTTATTTCCAGGAACTTTCAGCACTCTGCAAAGAACACGGTATTCTTTTTATTGCCGATGAAATCCAGAGCGGCATGGGCCGTACCGGAAAAATGTTTGCCATGGAGAACTGGGGCGTGGAACCGGATCTCATGACCGTGGCCAAAAGTATTGCAGCCGGCATGCCCTTAAGTGCCGTTGTGGGAAAAGCTGAAATAATGGATTCAGTTCATCCAGGAGGGCTTGGAGGTACCTATGGTGCCAACCCCGTGGCCTGTGCCGCCGGCCTTGCCGTCATGGAAATCTTTGAAGAGGAAAAGTTGGTTGAAAAAGCCCAGAAACTGGGTGAAACCCTCACGGCACGGTTTGGAAAATGGGTAAAAGACTTCAAGCAGGTAGGTGAAACTCGGGGCATAGGTGCCATGTCAGGCTTTACACTGGTGGACAATAACGGCAACCCCTCGGCTGAAACCGCTGGTGAACTGGTTAAATTCTGCTTTGGGAAAGGACTCATCCTCCTTGCCTGTGGTATCCACGGTAATGTAATCCGGGTATTGATGCCACTTGTGATCACCGACGAGCAGTTGGAAAAAGGACTGGCCATCATTGAAGAAGGACTGGCAGCTATTGGGTAATTGTCTGGATGCCATTTAAATGCGCTGAATGTCAGCCATCATCAAAATATTTCTCTCAAAATCAGCCCAAAACGCAATGATCCTGTTTTTTTTTTAAAACCGAATCGTTGCGTCAACACTTAGTCATACAATGAAAGTGTTCATAAACGACAATGAAGGAGAAAATCATGTCTAAAATTTTTACCCGGTACGGTGACGGGTCCCCTGTGGAACTCAGTGAAAAAGAGCTCTGGGAAGATATGCAGGCGGGAACGGAGGATGCGGCGGATCGCGCCAAGGTCCCCGTTTTAACAGACGATGATCTCAAATACATGTTCGATATTCTGGCAAGCCCCCATAGCTTTGTCAGTTGCGAACGTGGAAAAGAGATCATTCTCACCTATGATGCCGGTACTTTGAAGATTCGAAGGGTCGGAGTAAATGTGGACCGCATTCAGGCCCTGCAGATATACGAAAAAATCATGGGCGCAGATACCATGGAGCTGTGCCATGTGGACTACAGCTACAAGCCAATCAAACCCATCATCACCATGGAACAGCCCATTATGGAACAGGCTCTTTTGTCCACCCATATCCCACTGCTCTACGGTGCCATGCCCAACCTTGGGCTTTACAGCCAGCCCGACGGTCCCTTTCCCAATCCTGCGGAACTTCTTCCCAACGGCATGATAAAAGAGGCACGTGAGTCTCTGGAAAAAACCGTTGAAGAGGCGGTAAGGGATATTGTATTTACAGGTTCTGCCATGTACGAATCCGGTGCCGACGGCATCAATCTGGATTCTGTGGGTGCAGCCGGTGATGCGGACTTTCTGGCATCCCTCATGGCCTGTCGGAAGCTTAAAGAAAAATATCCCGACATCTGCATCCAGATCGGCATGGCCGGGGAATTTATCCTTGGCATGCATGGACAGCTGGAATTTGACGGAGTTCGCCTGGCTGGACTCTATCCCCAGGATCAGGTGGTTCTTGCCAAACAGGCCGGTGCCACCATATTCGGACCCGTAGTCAACACGAACACCACAGAGTCAACCCCCTGGAACCTGGCCCGGGCCGTAACCTTTATGAAGGCATGCGGCGAGGTGGCAGAGATTCCCATCCATCCCAACATGGGCATGGGTGTCGGTGCGGTACCGGTGAACGATCACCCGCCCATTGACACCGTATCCCGTGCATCGGCCGCCATGACAAGCCTTTGCAAACTTGATGGACTGTAGGTTGGCGTGGGTGATCCTGTTGCTATGGCGATCACCCACGCGCATGCATCGGGCATGGGCGGAATGCGAGGAGCCGGAGATCTGGTTGCTCGTGCCCAAATGTCCCGGGGTATGCGAACTTGGGAAGCAAAAGCGTATGTGGCTGAAAAATTGAAAGTTTCCGTGGCGGACCTGACAGACCCCGTCATCATGACCGAAGTCAGAGAGGATCTGCAGATCGGTCAGATGACCCCCATGCCAGGATGTGCCAAGGGAATTGAGGCCAAATTCAACATCGCAAGAGAACTTGATTTCAACATCAACTGCGTTAACCGGTTTCGAAAACGGACCTCTTTTTAAATCACACTGACGTAATTAATTTCATAACAATTCTGAACCGCCTGTAAACCGGTATGAACAACTTACAGGCGGTTCTTTAAAAATATCGGGCTGTGGTTTCAGTACACCTCAAGTGTCTGAATGTTGCTCAAGTGTCTGGATGTTGTTTTAAAATCACTTGAACTCACCGCCCGGCAGTTTTTACCTTAGGAGAAAATATAAAATGATTGATGCCAAGCTCATTGAAGAAGCCAAAAATCTTCTGGTGGCCCAGAAAAAAGATGAGGTGAAGGCCATAGCTAAAAAAATAATTGCTGATGGTGGAGATCCCCTGGAACTTATGAACGCTGCATTTATCCCGGGAATCAACACCGTGGGCGATTTTTTCGGCAGGGGACAGATGTTTTTACCCGAGTTGATGCAGGCCGCAGATGCCATGAAAGCTGCCACGGATATAATCAATGAAGCCCTGGCTGCAAAGGGTGGTGCCCAGGAAGAAAAGGGTAAAGTGCTCATTGCAACGGTAAAGGGTGATGTCCATGATATAGGAAAATGTATTGTGGTTTCCCTGATGAAGGCCAACGGCCTGACTGTATTTGACCTGGGTCGGGATGTGGACATTGATACCATCATTGAAAAAGCCGTTGAAAATGAGGTGGATGTCATCGGTACCAGCGCCCTTTTAACCACCACCATGAACCAGCAAAAAGCCCTGGAAGAAGCCCTTAAGTCCGGCGGATTCAAGGGACGTTTTGCAACAGTTGTGGGTGGTGCCCCCTGTACACCAAGATGGGCAGCACGCATCGGTGCTGACGCCTATGCAGAAGATGCCCAGGATGGTGTGGTCAAGGTTAAAGAAATGATTGCACAAAAAAGATAAATAAACCTCCACCAGGTCTTCCAATAAGCACTATTTACGGAGGGCCTGTGGAAATCTGCAAGGAGATGAGGCCATGCACGGCTATTACGGTAGAATTTTAACCATTGACTTAAACAGCCGGTCATTTGAGATTGAAACCATACCGGAAAATATTTATAAAACCTATCTGGGGGGCAAAGGCCTTGCATCCTGGCTATTGTATCGGTTAAACCCCAGAGGGGTTGATCCACTGGCCCCGGAAAACCATATTATCTTTATCACAGGCCCCGTCACCCAGAGTTCTGTGTGGGGTTCTTCCCGATATGGTGTGTTTACCAAATCTCCCCAGACTGGATTTTACTCAGAATCCTACTCCGGCGGCAAAACTCCGGAAGCCGTGGATGCCGCCGGATTTGACGCTGTGGTCATCCGGGGTGCCTGTGATACCCCCACCGTACTTGGTGTCGGCCCACAGGGTGCAAAATTTCATGATGCCGGTGATATCTGGGGCATGGAAACCTATGCGGCAGAAGATGCCGTCATTGAACAATTTGCCACTCCTTCCGGTTATAAACGAAAAGGCGCTGTGGTCATTGGCCCTGCCGCTGAAAATCTGGTGGTATTTGGAGTCATTGAAAATGATTACTGGCGGTCTGCCGGACGTACCGGCGTGGGAACCATATTAGGATCTAAAAAAATCAAGGGCATTGCCTTTTATGGAGATAAAAAACGAGTTCCATTTTCCGCTGAAGAGGTCAAGACCCTTACTAAAAAAATCACCGCCGAGGGCAAAACAAATCCGGGCGTAAAAGCATACAAAAGTTTTGGTACCCCCATGATGGTGGATATGCTCAACAATGCCAAGGCCTTTCCCACAAAATACTGGTCCCAGGGAACCTGCGATCATCGGGAACAGATCAATGCCGCTGCGCTTCATTCCCAGTGCGATGTCAAGGCAAATGCCTGCGCCAAATGCCTCATGGCCTGTGGCCGCCTCACCACGGTGAAATCCGGTCGTCATGCCGGTCTTAAAATTGAAGGTCCGGAGTATGAAACCCTCTACGCCTTTGGCGGCCTTTGCATGATCGACAGCATTGAGGAGATCTGTCACCTCAACGATGTCTGTGACCGACTGGGTATGGACACCATCACCGCCGGAAATCTATGTGCCTTTACCATGGAGGCTGTGGAACGGGGTGTTGTGGATTACGACATCAGCTATGGGGATGTGGATGGCACAGTGCAGCTGCTCCACGATATTGCCCAGCGAAATGGCATTGGAGATATCCTGTCCCAGGGTATTAAAAAGGCGTCTGTGGCCTGGGGGCTTGAACACATCGCCGTCCATGCCAAAGGAATGGAACCTGCAGGATATGATCCCCGGGTATTAAAGGGAATGGGACTTGCCTATGCCACGTCTGATCGGGGAGCATGTCATCTCCGGACCACCTTTTACAAACCCGAACTTGCCGGCATGATTCCTGCCGGTCAGATCAATGAAAAGGCGGATATGTTCCTTGATTTTGAGGATCGCCTGACATTATTTGATACCCTTACCCTGTGCCGTTTTTACCGGGATATGTATACCTGGGTGGAATTGGGAGAGATGATCCATGCCCTGACAGGATTTGACGGGGACAAGGCAACCTTGCAGAACAACGCCAAGGCCGTTACCAATATTGTGCGCCAGTTTAACCTTCGGGAAGGATTGCAGCCAGAAGATGACCATCTGCCCAAGGGTCTCTACCGTCAACTGAAAAATACAGAAAACCCCCTGACCGAACAAGAACTGGAGCAGATGCTGCAGGATTACTATCGCCTGCGGGGATGGAACAGCAAGGGTGAACTGGCCCCGGATGCCTATGTCGCTTGATAAATAGCCGTCCTGAAGTGTTTATCTCTTGTTAATTTTCAAGGAAATATTTTACTCGATGTAAGACATCTCCAAAGGCTTATGCTGAAGATCACCTGCATGGAAAAAACCATGCAGGTGCAGACAATAACTTTGCATGAAATTTTTAAATTTAATTTCAGCCTTACCCACATCGATCAATCCGGCTTTTCCCACATCCCACCACCTCAGATCCTTACTGGTCTAAAAGGGTCATCTGTCACCCACATGAATCAATTACTCCCCCCTGTCACAACCCCAATAGTTTTAAAATTCCACACATCCTAAGGGCATTGTAATTTCAGTTACAAAAGATTTCCAGCTTTCGCCTGAACAATCAGCACCGTCGTCCATAACCATAAAGACCTTCATAATGAGACCTGTGTCCCCTTCTTTCCAGATAGGTTAAAATTCTACGATAAATCCAACATCAATCCAATTAATAATTGTCATATCAATCATGACAGGCTATCATAAGTAAAATAATTCCCATTGACATTGATATAAACTTGTTACACTGCTTCATGAAAATGCCTGAAAAAAAAATTATTGTAAAGCCAGCATATAAGTATTTCACCCCGCATATACAGGGTTACCAGACAGAAAAAAGGAGGCCCCATGAAAGATAAAATAAAAGCAATGATAAGGGCAAATTTTGCCGCTGATTCACTGGCATTGGGTGTTCACTGGATCTATGAGACCGAACAGATCAAAAGTTATTATGGAACGGTGAACCAACTGTCAGCACCGGCACCAGGTTCCTATCACCCCACAAAAAACCGGGGTGATTTTACCCAGTACGGTGATCAGACGCTGGTTCTGCTGGAATCCGTTGCCAAGTCCAGAGGCTTTAATCTCAATGACTTTTTTATACGCTGGCAGAAACTTTTCGAGTCCTATGAGGGCTACCATGACATGGCCACCAAGACCACCATAAAAAATATTCAAAAAGGAAAAGGACCGGAAACATGTGGCTCTCTTTCAGAAGATATGTCAGCAGCCTCCCGTATTGCCCCCCTTTTTCTATTCCATGCCCATGATCCTGAAACACTCTTAGAAGCTGCCAGGACCCAGACAGAGATGACTCATCGGGGCAGTACCACCGTTGATGCTGCGCATTTTCTTACCCGGTTGGCATTGGCATGTATTCATGGTGAAGCACCGGCCAGCGCAGCTGTTAATATAGCAGATGGATACTTTGAGTACAGCCCCATCCATATGTGGGTTCAGCAGGGAATTGAAGCAAGGGATCAAAACTCAGTGGATGTTATTGGTCGATTCGGTCAGGCGTGCAGTACATCAGAGGTATTTCCCGGCATTATTCAACTGGTTTCAAAATATGAAAATGACCTTTCAGAGGCCTTGGTACAGGCAGTCATGGCAGGGGGAGAAAATGCGGCCCGGGCAGGAATTACATCCATAATTCTGGCGGCGTATCAGGGCCTTGATAAAAAAACCCTACAATGGTACCAGGAACTTCAGAAAAAAGAAGTGATTGATGAATTTCTGGATGGATAGGTAAAGACGGTTTCAACTATTACGATGCAATGAAAAAGATCCATGTACCAACCATTTTGAAGGCCATTGCATACCTTTGCCGGAGGCAGTAGAAATGACCTTTAAAGACCATAAACCCACTGTGAATCGATTAAGATATTAAAAGCATGACAGATCGTCCATGATGACCCATCTGAAACCTTAAACTGAACCTGAAAAAATAAAGAGACAAACATCATGACCAAAGGAACCTTTAAAAAAATTGGAGAATCAACAAAACCAATGTATGGGCCAAGGGCCATACTGGTATGTGGATTTACATCCCTGGAACAGGAAAAATTAATGAAATCACTTGATAAGATCCAGCTTACGGACCTTAGAGTGATTTTTGTGACATCAGATGATACCCAGAAACATCTGGGTGAATTACTGGCCAGGCCGGATCAATGGGGACGAAACGAAGTTTCAGAGAATGCACGAGCTGTTATAATGTCCGGGATTACAGAAAAAGAACTCCAACTACTTCTCTCCTCTTACAAAAAAACCAAATTACCCCGGCCTTTATGGGCTACCTTGACACCATTTTCAGAAAAATGGACCCTTTCAGCCCTGCTGGATGAACTTAAACAGGAGCGTCTTGCAATGGAAAGAAACAAACGAAAAGGGGGAGGCCCCATCTGACATAAAAAGGATTTGATTGATGATCTCAGGCTTTGCCTTCCTGATGGGAACAATCCGATCCAGTTGGATCTGTTCCCTGACCAGACCAGAGACACAGGATTAAAATTTTCGGATCAGCACGACCCCGGCGGTAATCAGAGCAATCCCCACCAGTCGCATCCAGGACATCGGCTGGACCTGGATGCCCAGTGCACCGAAATGATCCATGAGAACGGCCATGAACAACTGACCGGCCACCATCAAAGAAAAGGTTAAAGCAGCCCCCAGCTTCGGGGTAAGGATAACGGTGGCTGCCACAAAAATAGCGCCCAGACAACCGGCTGCCCAAACCATCCATGGAAGGCCCGATGCCTGTCGGACAGCTCCCCAATCCATCTGAACCACAAGGGCATAGATGAAAAGAGATACCGTACCAACGGAAAAAGAAATCAATGCCGCAAACACAGGATCTCCCAGGGCCCGTCCCATTTTTGTGTTCAGCACGGCCTGAATAGGTACCAACATTCCGGCCACCAGGGCAAACAATATCAACATAACTCGCATGACAGTATCCTTATGTGTAAAAATGGGGTCAGGCTTCAGCTGACGGGGTATTTTTTTTAATCATTCCCCATGCAGACCGGGAAAATCCCAGCAATATGATCAAGCCCGATTTATTGGAGAAAAAAGGACCCGGATTTTATTCCATAGCTGTATTTAACAATCAGATTGCTCATTGAGTGAATAGAATATGTAATTATTCAAAAAGTAGAACGCAGTCGAATTTTATCCAGCAGAAATTTCTGGAAAACTTTTTCTGCAAGGGTGGGAATTTTATCCTGCAAAATGGCAAGGGATATTTGATTGATAATCTCAGATTTTGAGGTCCTGATGGGAATGATCTTACCACACTGGATCTCTTCTTTGACCAGATCAGAAACGATGACACCCATGCCGGCATGGTGACTGATTGCAGAAATTACAGCCTGGTGACTATCAACGGTGAGTACCACCGGGAAATGGATATTATATTTATCAAAATGGTGCTTGAACCAGTTTTTGATGGTCTGGTCACCATGTCGATAGGTGATGAAACTTTGTTGTAACAGGTGTTTATAAGAGTGGTCTTTCTTAACGAAACGCTCATAGTATTGACTGGAGCAGGCAAGGATAACCGCCTCTTCCACAACGGGGTTAAAATGATAAAGATCAAGGTTTCCCGCAAACCGATTCCGGGTCAGGAACACATCCACCAGGGCAAAATCAATCTCCCCTTTTTCAACCATGGGCAACAGCGTCCCCGGATCTCCGAATTTAAGATAAAAGGTCACATTGGGGTATTGTTCACGAAATGCCGCCACAATGGCGGGAAAATAGGTTTTCCCAAACTCCACCGGTGCCCCGATGCGAAGTTTTCCAAAGGGGTCATCCCTGGCCGTTTCAATGGTTTTAAGACAAACTTCCAAGGATTCCATGAATGGATTGACAAGGGCAAACAGTCGCTCCCCTGCGGCGGTGGGAATCAGCCGTTTATGCAAGCGGGTAAACAGGGGGGTTTTGATTTCATTTTCAAGTTTTTGGAGACTCTGGCTCACGGCAGATTGGGACACACAAAGGGTGTTAGCTGCAGACATGACACTGAGTTTGGAAAACACATGGTAAAAAACTTTCAATCGATCTAAATTCTGAATCATAAGCAAAACTTAACCTGTAGTTTAATTCATATAATTTTACTTATTACACCATCTCTTCTATAAAAACAACAGGAACGGAGCTTGATCCCCACTTTGGGGAGAGGGTGTCACTGTGACAAACATCCACAATGTGATCACACCCCAGGCATTTAATCTCGCACATTACCAAGGAGATGGTATGATGGAATCAACCCAGCGCTCATTTTTATGGAAATCCCCCAATGTGAATGCGTCAACGTCCGTTTGCAGCCTTATGGGCAAAGCCCTTAACATGCTAATATTTATGGTAACCCCCACAGATACGACAGAGACTCATGGTAAAAGAGGGTTTCAAATGTCAAGTTCCAATGGCATCACCCTCAATGGAAGTATCAAGTTGTTGTTCTGGATTGCCGTTTCCATCACCCTGGGCATTCTGACAGGACAGTTAAGCTGAACTTGCGGATTCATAAAGACGTGAACATCGCGTAAAGGTCTTCCCGCCCATAACAAATTTTGATGATAGACATCAAAAGGATTCATTGGACAAAAAAGGGTCCGGGTTTTATTGTATAGCTGTATTTTACAATAAAACTTTCAAAGGGAGTTCAAAGGAAATAGCCATGCCTGACCTTACCGATAGAATTTTAAGATTAAAGGAAACAAGCCGCAACGCCGAGGTCTGGATTGATCCGGAAAGGGCACAGATAGTCACAGAATTTTATTCAAAGCATGCGGGAAAATACAGCATACCCGTTTTAAGGGCACTCTCTTTTAAAAATCTCCTGGAAAAAAAAGCCTTATACTTAGGCGATGATGAACTCATAGTTGGAGAGCGCGGAAGTGCTCCCAAACGCATCCCCACATTTCCGGAGATCGCATCCCACTCTGTGGCAGATCTGAAGGCGCTAAATTCCCAAAATCGAATTCCCTATAATGTCTCCCGGGAAACCATGGAGATCTATGAAAAAGAGGTGATTCCATACTGGGAGGGTGGTGCCCTGCGTGATAAAATGTTCGACCAGTTGAGCGATGAATGGCAGACCATCTACAACTGCGGCCTTATCACAGAAACCATGGAACAACGGGCTCCCGGTTCCATGGCCCTTGATGAACGAATGTTTGGCATGGGCCTTGAGAAGGCCAGACAGGAGATTGAAACGGCCATTGAAAATCTGGATTTTTTAACGGATTTTCAAGCAAGCGCCAAGCGTGAACAACTCACGGCCATGGCAATCACCTGCGATGGAATGATGGCATATGCAAACAGATATGCAGAGCTGCTTGAAGAAAAAGCATCCCTGGAAACAGATGCTTCACGTAAAAAAGAACTGGAAAAAATGGCAGATGTCTGCCGCAATGTTCCTGCAAACAAACCCCGGGATCTCTGGGAAGTGCTGCAGATGAGCTGGTTCATGCACATCGGGGTCATCACGGAATCAAACGGCTGGGACGCCTGTAATCCCGGCCACATTGACCGCCATTTTTTCCCCTACTACAAAAAATCCCTTGAAGACGGACTGCTTGACAAGGCATCTGCCAAAGAACTTCTATGTGCATGGTGGATCAAATACAACAACCACCCTGCCCCGGCAAAATATGGTGTCAGTGCCCTTGAAAGCGGTACATACAATGACTTTGTCAATATAAGCCTTGGCGGTATCACAAAGGACGGCAAGGATGCCGTCAATGATCTGTCTTATCTGTTCCTTGAGATCCTTGATGAAATCGAGTTTATCCAGCCCCAGGTACATGTTCTTTTAAGCCGCATGAATCCGGAACACTTTCTTAAAGAGGCCTGCCGGGTGATCCGAAAGGGAAGAGGGTTTCCTGCCATGTTCAATGCCGAAGCCATCATCGAGCAGCAACTCCGTACGGGAAAGACCATCTCCGATGCAAGGGGGGGAGGCATCTGCGGCTGTGTTGAAACCACATGCTATGGAAAGGAGGCCGCCCCGCTGATCGGGTATATCAATATTGCAAAAATCCTCGAATTAACCCTGCAAAACGGGTACGATCCACGGATGAACAAGCAGGTGGGTCCCCGGACAGGCGAGGCAAAAGAGTTCAAAAGCTATGAAGCACTCATGGAAGCCTTTAAGAAACAGGCCCTTTACATCATTAATACAAAGCTGAAAGGTTCCCAGTATCTGATCCGCATGTTTGCCGAATATGCTCCCCAGCCGTTTTTATCGGTACTCATTGACGGCTGCGTTGAAAATGGCAAAGATTACAATGATGGTGGGCCGAAATACAATATATCCATTCTTCCAGGTGTTGGCATCGGTACCGTTACAGACAGTTTGGCCGCAATTAAAAAGCATGTTTTTGATGAAGGGACCTATTCCATGGCCCAAGTGATTGATGCCCTCAACGCAGACTGGCAGAATAATGAACAGATGAGGCTGACCTTTGCCAATAAAACCCCACGGTATGGAAATGACAATGACTATGCAGATGCCATAATGAAATCGGTTTCCGATTTTTTCATCGACACCGTTGACGGCATCAAGGACAGCCGGGGCGGCACCTACAGAATGAATATGCTCCCCACCACCTGTCACATGTATTTTGGTGAGGTAACCGGTGCCACCTGCGACGGACGAAGGGCAGGTAAACCGTTGTCAGAGGGGATTTCACCTGTTCAGGGTGCGGATTTAAGCGGACCCACGGCTTCCCTGAAATCAGCGGCAAAAATGGATCATGCCAGAACCTGTGGAACACTTCTGAACATGAAGTTTTTACCGGATGTATTGAAGGGAGATACCGGTATACATAAACTGGCAAGTCTTATCAGAACCTACTTCACCTACGGCGGCCACCATATTCAGTTTAATGTCTGTGATGCCCAAACCCTTCAGCTGGCTCAACAGACCCCGGATGATTACAATGACCTCATCGTTCGTGTGGCAGGCTACAGTGATTATTTCAATGCCATCGGCCAGGATCTGCAAGATGAGATCATTCAACGTTACGAACATGAAATCTGATGAACCTGTAAAAACTCGCTCCATGCTTTTTAAGCAAGATACGCAGGCCAAAATAGGTAAATATGGGGTGCTGGACGAATATCTACAATGGAGTGTGTGAAAATTGATTGAAGGCAATATATTCAACATTGAACACTTTGCCATACATGACGGGCCAGGTATAAGGACAACCGTTTTTCTGAAGGGGTGTCCCATGGCCTGCATCTGGTGCCATAATCCGGAAGGATTATCGGGCAAAAGGCAAATTGTCAGGTATGACAAAAAATGCATCGGTTGCGGTGAGTGTGTAAAGATATGCCCCCGGGGTGCCCTGGCAATATCATCCAGGGGTATTTTGCATGATGCCGAAAAGTGCATTGCCTGCGGGCAATGTGTGGACATCTGCTGTGCAAATGCCATTGAAATGATTGGCGGAAACATGTCCCCCGAACAAGTTGTCGATATCCTATTAAAGGATGTCGCTTTTTATGATGAATCCGGCGGCGGGGTCACCTTTTCCGGTGGCGAACCGCTTCTTCAGTGGGAATTTGTCAGACAATGTTCAAAGCGCCTGAAGGAAAGGGGCATACACATTGCCATGGAGACCTCGGGATGTGTCAAAAATGAAATCATACATAAAATTGCACCCCACGTGGATCTCTTTCTATATGATCTGAAACACATTGATCCCCTTGAACATGAAAAATACTGTGGAATGGGCAACCGGCACATTCTTGAAAACCTTCAGACCCTGTCCGACATGGGAAAGGAGGTCATCATCCGAATGGTGGTTGTCCCCGGTGTCAACGATGCTGCCGCAACCGTGGAAAGGGTGTGTGAATTCCTGAAGGGAATGGGCGGTATCAGTTCTGTTTCACTGCTGCCATTGCATAAATCCGCAACGGGAAAATATAAACGGCTGGACAGGCCGTTTCTCATCGCTGATTTTGAAGTGCCTGACGATGAGAAAATGCAATCTGTTGCTGAAATTTTCCAGCGCAATGGCTTTAGGGTTCAGATGAGCAGCTGATGCTGCCCCCCAGCCTCGTGTGGCCGATGTTATGGCCAATCCTGTAATTGATTATGGGGCTTGCATGGGCCATTCCTCTTGGGCCAACGGGGTCAGGCTTGTGTTATTGGCGTTATTTTTTCACAGCCTGTGAAAAGGCCAAAAGCACCGAAAATGCCAATAACGCAAGCATGACCCCTCCCCAATGATCAAGCCCTGATTATGTTTCCATCGCCATGGGCAATCCTGACAAAGCAGAACACCATTCACATCACAGGACCAGTTCCTGAATAAAATCAATGAGCTGATTCAGATTGCCGCAGGGCCGGACCTCATTGCAGTGATGACTATACAGGGGCATCTCCGAATCTCCTGTGCCCCAGAAACGTTCCTGCTCAGGATTGAGCCAGATCAGACGTCGACACCGTTCCCGGAGCACTTCCAGCACGGGCTCCCTGGGGTTAAAGTAGTTGGAGCGAGCGTCCCCCATGATGATCAGCGTGGTTTTTTTGTCCAGATCCTGAAAATGATTTTCCTTAAACGTTTGGAAAACCAGCCCGTAATCGGTTTTTGCACTGTAATTGATCCCCGGATGTTTTAAAATCTTCTCAATGGCCTTGTTAACGTCATGGGCCATGAAAAAAGAGGTGACCTCAACGGGATGGTCAATAAATACATGGGACTTCACCCGGGCAAAACAGGACTGAAGGGAATATAGAATACCCAGCATGAACCGTGCCGTGGACCACACCGATCCCGATACATCGCAAAGGGTCAGAATTTTTCCTTTTTTAAGGGGGCGATCTTTGCGTACGATTTCCACAGGAACCCCCAGATACCGCCCGGACCGGCGGATGGTCTTTTGAACATCCATACGACCCTTTCGGGCTGCGGAAAAACGCAAGGTGGACATTTCCGCCAGCTTTTTCACCCATTGATCCACCACTTCAGATACCCGATTCATTTCGTCCCGGCTGAGATTGGCAAAGGGAATTTCCCCCACACCGGCATAGGGTTTTTCATTGGCACCTGCCGTGCGAAGTCCGGCATTGTCCGGCCGGGGATCTTCATTGAGAAAGGCCATGGCTGTGTCCAGACGTCGGGAAACCTTTTTTTCCAGGTATTTTCGATCCCCATTCACCACATGGGCATCGGGTCCACCCAAAAATCGGGCCATGCGCTGGCGCATCTTGTTGATGGCCAGCATTATCTCCAGGCGACCGTTGAGCTGTCCTAAATTTGATTTCACGGCCTGGGCTGTCTGGCTTTCCTGGTCATGGATCTGCCGGACTGCCGCGATAAACACCTGGGGGTTGCCTTTTATAAAATCCATGAGCGCCTGGTCAATATCCGTGTCCATGATGTCCGTGGACAAGGCCTTCATCTCATCACTGGTGTACGGAGAACCCCCTGGTTCTGGGAAAGCTGCATCTTTTTCCGGTTCTGTCAGAAGCTTAACTTTTTGCATTTCATGAAAAAAAAGCCGATAGAGACGTTCAAAGGCACTGTGTTCCCGACGACTTTTGGCAAAATTAGCCCTTAAGATTGTGTGAAAAACCAATGGATTCCCCACTCCGGTAATTTCCAGCTGAACCAGGCAATCCAGAACTTCAGCGGTGGAAATACGCAGACCATCGGCCCGGCAGCAGGAAACAAATTCCAGAAGTATCTTTTCCATGGAAAGAATCAGCCCGCAACCAGTTCGTGTATCCGGGAACGAACCACCCCGTAATCTGCCCTGTGTTTGCAAAGGGTATTAAGGGTCTGATCCAGGGCCTCCGGGGTGAGGTGGTCCTTTTGAAGGATCATCAGAGATTGTGCCCAGTCCAGGGTTTCTGAAATACAGGGTTTTTTCTTTAAATCCAATTGTCGGATACCGGCCACCGTCGTCACCACCTGGTCCAGCAGCCGGGCACCGATACCCGGAAGCTTCTTTGCAATGATTCTTTTTTCCGCCGCCATGGATGGATAATCAATGTAGATGTGAATGCAACGCCGTTTAAGGGCATCGCTCATGTCCCGGTAATTATTGGAGGTCAGAAACACAAAGGGCCTGGTGTGGGCCCGGATGGTGCCAATCTCGGGAATGGTGATCTGGAAATCAGAAAGCAGCTCCAGCAAAAATGCCTCAAATTCCGGGTCGGCCTTGTCAATTTCATCCACCAGCAGCACAACGGGTTCAGGGGAAGAGATGGCACTTAAAAGGGGGCGGGACTGGATAAATCTCCTTGAAAAAAAGGCATCCTCGTGGCGGGCAATCTCGTCCACCGCCTGGGCCAGGCTTGAAGTGGTGGAAACCACATCATCAATTTTTTCCTTGAGCATCTGGGTATAGAGTAATTGTTTGGCATAGGCCCATTCGTACAGGGCCTTGGATTCGTCCAGGCCCTCATAGCACTGGAGCCGGATCATCTCCCGGTCAAGGCAGAGGGCAATGCTTTTGGCAAGCTCCGTTTTTCCCACCCCGGCAGGACCTTCCACCAGCACGGGCTTGTCGGTCTCCTGGGCCAGATATACGATGGTGGATATTTCCCTGGAGGAGATATATCCGGCGGCACCAAGGCGCTCTTGAACGTCCAGTACTCCGGTAAACCTAGTTCCCACATCTTTTTTATTGTTTGCTTTCATAATGAGGTTTTAGTTAACAATAAAATTCATAAACTGCAAGAAGGCATTTAAAAAGAAATAATATTGAAGCTGTTCATTGAGAATATTCATATTTTCGGGTAAACATGGGCCTGACACTGTCTAAACGGCTTGATGAGGACATGACCCTGATCATGGTCAATCGGGAGTTTGTCAAACTGACCGGCTATACCCGAACACAAATTGAGGGGCGGATGAAATGGACCAGTTTTATTGCCGAGGATGATATCCATAGAATGAAAGGATATCATGCAGGCCGTAGAGAAATGCGTCCTGATATTCCCAGTGAATATGAATGCCGGGTAATAGATCGCTCCGGACGGATTAGAGATGTTTTTGCCAAGGTCGGCATGCTCGATAATACACGAAGCATTGCATCGTTTATGGATATAACCTCCCGCAAACAGGCCGAGCAGGCACTGCGCATGAGTGAAGCCAGGCTCAGTGCCATAATTGAGGCCACAGCAGCTTTTATTTATAGCAGCACAAGCCAACACCGGATCGACTTTGCGAACAAAGCCTTGGTCACAGCTGTGGGCGGTGACGTTCTGAATGAAGTCTGCCATAAAGCCATATATAATCTGGATGAACCATGCAGATGGTGCCCCATGGACCGGGTGATGCAGGGTGAAAGTGTTTTAAAGGATCAGCAGAATCCGGTGAATGGGAAATGGTACCACGTCATTTATTCTTCAATACCTGATAAAAGTGGCGCTGTTTCAAAAATCCATGTCATGTGTATCGATATCACTGAAAGAAAATTAAAGGAAGTCACCCTTGAAAAGGCTCAAAAGCGTCTTCGTAAAGAAAATCTGCTGCTCAAGACGGGTATACGCGAACGTTTCAAATTTGGCGAAATCGTGGGCAAGAGTGAAGAAATGCAGTTGGTTTACGAACAGATCATCAATGCAGCGGCTGTGGATGCCAACGTCATTGTTTATGGAGAATCCGGCACCGGCAAGGAATTGACCGCCAAAACCATCCATGAATTAAGCGACCGGAAAGATAAACCCTTTGTGGTGGTCAACTGCGGGGCCATTCCTGAGAATCTTTTAGAGTCTGAATTTTTTGGTTATTGTAAAGGCGCCTTCACCGGTGCTGGCACTGACCGCCAGGGGTACCTGGATTTAGCCGATGGAGGCACCCTGTTTCTGGATGAAATCGGCGAGATCGGCTTGGGATTACAGGTAAAGCTTTTGCGGGTATTGGAAGGCGGCGGATACATCCCCCTGGGAGGCAACAAGACCAAACAACCCGATATTCGAATCATCGCTGCAACCAACGAGGACCTGGTAAAAAAGGTTCGAAAAGGAGATGTTCGTCTGGATTTTTTCTACCGCATTCACATCGTCCCCATTCATATGCCGCCGCTCAGAAATCGCAAAGAGGATCTGCCGCTTTTGGTCGATCACTTTTTTAACACCTATGACAACAGGGAAAAACTGCCGCCGCTGAGACGGCATTTGAGGAGAGCTGGTTTAACAGTGGAGACCTTGCCGTAATGCATCCGGATAATTATGTCCAGATCATGGACCGTAAAAAAGACATCATTATCAGTGGTGGCGAAAATATCTCCACCGTGGAAATAGAGAACACCATCTTCCAGCATCCAGAGGTAATGGAAGTTGCTGTGATTGCGGTTCCGCATCCCAAATGGGGAGAGAGGTTCCCAAGGCCTTTATCATACCAAAACCGGGTACCAATCCAGCGGCACAGGATATTATTGATTTCTGCAAAGAAAATATGGCACGGTTTAAAGCACCCAAGGAAATCGCGTTTGAAGAATTGCCCAAAACCGCCACGGGCAAAATCCAGAAATTCAAACTGCGTGACAGGGAATGGGCTGGCCATGATCGCAGGGTGTCATAAATCCTGACAATTTCTTAACAATCACGGCAGTTCTGCTGCGTTATTCCATGACTGCAGCAGACTGCCACGGTTGGATGTGCATGAAACAAAATGAAGGGTGGTCATAACATGGGCCACCCGACAGTTTTGGGCCGTCAATAACCCAAGGCTGACCCCGCCCCTATAAAAAAATACAGCCAACGATAGCAAGTCGCCTGCCCCCGTCGGCCCATGAGCTGCATAAAAACCCTACCTCTGAAATCAAGCCCTGAAGTTCAAATAATACCTTAAACACCCTGAAACCAGTATTTGCAAAACGATAGACCACATACAGAGACAATCCTGGTTCCAGCAAACTTTTCATGGTATTTCCCCCAGACTCAAGCTTTATTCTTTGAATAAGAATAATGTCTATCTCTTTCAATGTTACAGCAGATCATATTTTTTTAACTTTAATCGATATTTTGATAACTTTAATCGTATATGTTTAACAACATATACCAAGCAATTAATCCTATTATACCTATTGTTTTTTTTCAACTTTCGCGATATATGAGATTAGAATCTTTTCAAGGAGGAGGTTGTAATGCAAATTATTATCAATTCCCCAGGTTCCATGATCAAGCAGAAAGATGAAATTTTTCGATTCCAGAACAAGGAGAATCGCCTTGATATTTCTCCCATGAAAATAGAATCCATCATCATCTCAAATAAGGCCATGGTAACCACCCAGGCAATCAACCTTGCCTTAGATCATAATATAGACATGATATTTCTTGATCCGTTCGGGTTTCCCACCGGTCGGGTTTGGTTTTCCAAAATGGGATCCACCACCCTGATCCGCCGCAGGCAACTGGATGCGGCAAAAGGAGATTTAGGTCTTGCCCTTGCCCTTGACATGGTCAGACAAAAAATAAGCCATCAGATTGAGTTTTTAAAAAAACTCAAATACGCACGGCCTGACAGGCACAGCCTTTTTGACAAGCCTCTTGAAACCATTTCAGGGGCTTTAAAAGGGCTTATCCAGGAATTTGAAGGACTTGATGAATCCCGCGCAAGCATCATGGGAATAGAAGGCACGGCCGGGCGAGCTTATTTTTCCTGCATCTCAAAGCTGATGCCCAAATCCTACCAGTTTAAAATCCGGAGCAAACGCCCTGCCAAAGACCCTTTTAATGCTGTACTCAACTATAGTTACGGAGTGCTCTACTCCCGGGTTGAAAAAGCCTGCATTATTGCAGGATTAGACCCTTTTGTCGGATTTATGCATACGGACAACTATAATAAAAAATCGCTGGTTTTTGATTTGATCGAACCTTTCAGGATCTTTGCAGAACAGTGTGCTGTCTATTTTTTCACGGGGAAAAAAGCAAAACCTGCCTATTTTACACAAAAAGAACACTCTTGCACCCTCAACGACAAGGGCAAGCCATTGGTTATTGAATCATTAAACAAGCACATGGAAGAAACTGTCCGATACAGAAAACGGAATGTTAAAAGAAAAAACATAATCAGCCATGAAGCGCACAGACTTGCCAATATCCTTATTGATGAAAGCCAATTCAAACGGCCTGACTGGCTGGAAATAAAGGAATTCTGAAATGCCGGACATCCTTGCATGGGTAATGTACGACATTGCATCCAACAAAATCAGGAGCCGTGTAGCCAAAAAATGCAAAAAATACGGCCTGACCCGGGTGCAGAAAAGTATATTTTTAGGACGTCTTGACTACAATCGTTTTGATGAACTGGCGGAGTTCTGCCTGGAAGTAATTGAAGAAAACACGGACAGTGTATACCTCTTCCCTTTCTGCCAGGAGGATTTTCGAAAAATCAACGTCCTTGGTCAAGGCTTTGATAAGAAGCTGGTCAACGATGAAATTCTCTCTAAATTCTTTTAACTCTACAACGTCATTTGTCAAAAATAAGCCCGTATATTGTGGATTAAGTTTTTATTACAGCACAATAGTGCACCAGGGAATAAGTAGCGTTGTAGGGTTAATCTATAAATAAATTCATTAAAACATGAAAAAAGCCACACTCTTGTTCAACAACATCCGGCTGAACCCCTCCCAGACCCACAAGCTCAGGGGCTACCTGGGAAATGTCTTCAAAGATTACGATCTTATCCACAACCATAATCCCAAAACCGGCAAACTGATCTACCGCTACCCTTTGATCCAGTTTAAAATTATGGATAAGACCCCCTGTCTCATCGCCCTTACAGAAATGGGTGTTAAGATTTTCACCGAAATTTTTATGAAGCTGGAAGAGATCATCATTGAGGGCAAAAGCATACCGGTCCATGAAAAAAACCTCAAAATAGAAAATGTTGATTTCGGGTTTTCAAAGGAAACATATATATATAGGTTCATGACTCCCTGGTTGGGACTTAATCAAAAAAATTATGCTGCCTATAGTGGTTTTAAAGAACGCACAGAAAAGGATTTGCTGCTCCAAAAGATCCTTACCGGCAATATTTTGTCCCTGTCAAAGGACTTAGGAGTGTTTCTTGACAAGGATCAGAGGATTCATAACCGAGCTGACCTTCAAGAAACCAGAGCAAACCTGAAAGGGAAAAAAATGATCGGATTTAAAGGAATTTTCAAAGCCAATTTCATCATTCCCGATGACCTTGGAATCGGCAAATCCGTTTCCAGGGGATACGGAAGCATAAGGAGAGTGATATGATAAACGCCATCGCAGAACTTGGCCGTTTTGAAAAAGAGCAGAATCCCGGCATGAGCGCGTTCGATATATGGCTGGAAGATTCTTATGATAACGGAAAATATGATATCGTATTCTTCATTGTCCTGGAAAAAAAACCGGGAGAATCTTCCTGGAATTATAAAAATATAGATATTGAAGAAAACGGCAGGCGCCTTAAAAAAAGTCTGATCTATAAGAGAGGTGCACCCAGGGGCACGGACATAACGCCCACGGCAAAGGTAGCCAAAAGCATTTCCGGTACCTTCCGGCAAAAAATTCTGGCATGGTTCGCTTCAAACTCCAGTGCCGAATTTCTGAACAAAACCCAAAAAAATTATCTGGAAGCTGTCCATGAACAGCTTTCTTCAACCCAAGAACAAATTATAACGGATCTTGAGGAAAAACAAAAGCTGACCGACTGCAAAGGTATTGTGTTATCAGTAAAATTGATTGAAGATGGAAATGAAAAATATATCGGAGATATTGATTTTATCAGCGTTTTTATTACCCAGAAAAGCAAGTCTGCCTACCAATACTCAAAAACATTTAAAAAATATTCACTCTCCCAAAACAAAATCTGTGCTGTATGCAAAAAGGAACAATCAGAGGTATTCGGCTTTTTTACCTCCCTTGGCTTCTATACGGTTGACAAGCCCGGGATGGTTACCGGCGGTTTGAACCAGGCAGACAGTTGGAAAAACTACCCGGTCTGCATGAATTGCTGCCTTGACATTGAAACCGGAATCAAATTTAAGGAACAGTATCTTGATTTCTGGTTTTACGGTTTCCACTATTATCTTTTACCGACCCTTATCCATGGGGAAGGGAAAACCGATATCTTGGAAGCCATCACAGAATTCAAAAAAAAGCAGGAAATAAACGACAAAAGCAAACAGAATATTCTCAATTCCGAAGATGAGGTTCTCGATCTGCTGAAAAATTTCGACAACCATGTCCATTTTAACCTTCTTTTCTATAACAAACCCAACAAAGGGGTTTTCAGAATACTGGAAAATATCGAAGAGGTTCTGCCTTCGAGAATCAACACTCTTTTTGAGGCCAAATCTCATGTGGATAATTTTTTCATGTTCAAGCTGCCTGAAAATAAAAAGGGTAAAAGGATCTACAGGTTCAACTTCGGAATACTAAGGGATTTTTTTCCCCGGGAAGATGCCAGGGGCAATCATGACAAGCACTTTCTCCAGATTACCCGAAAAATTTTTTCAGGCCTGCCTGTGAGATATAATTTTCTTCTGACCCATATCATGGGCGCTATCCGGCACAACTTTGTAAACGACGAAAGCATGTGGTACAGGAGCCTGAGCGGATTCATGCTCCTGATCTACCTTAGATGGCTTGGCATTCTGACCCCAACAAAAGGAGCTAACGATATGTCACTTGAGTTTTATAAGGAGTTTAAAATCCAAAACAATGATTCCTTTGATGAAAAGGTTCAATGGTTCTTTAAAAATTTTGAGGACTTTTTCACTGATTCCGCTCTTAAAGGGATTTTTCTGACCGGTGTTCTCACTCAGTTTCTTCTGGCAATCCAAAAAATGGAAAGGAACAGCACTCCTTTCAGAAGTCAGCTCAAGGGATTGAAAATGAATCAGAAAGATATCACAGGTCTTCTGCCTAAAATAATAGAGAAACTGGAACAATATGATGCCAACTACTACAGGCAGCTGGAGCAATTGATTGCAAAATACTATGTCTTGGCAGGCCACACTGACAGCTGGAACCTGACCATTGACGAGATGAACTATATCTTTGTCCTGGGGATGAATCTCTCTGAATATTTTAAAATAGAAAAGGAGAAAAAATAGATGACAGACATGAAACATAGAACCGAACTGCTTTTCCTATATGATATTGAAAACGCCAACCCCAACGGAGATCCCAACGACGAAAACAAACCAAGGATAGATGAGGAAACAGGGAAAAACATTGTTACTGATGTTCGATTGAAGAGAACGGTACGCGATTACCTGTTGGAAAACGGACAGGATATTTTTGTCCGGGAAAAAATATATGATGATGACGGTCATATCCAAGATGCAAAGCTTAGGTCGGCTGACTATCTTCCGAATGATTCACAAGAACTTGCAAAGATGAGTGCAGAGCAGCAGAAAAAGGTCATTTCAGAGAATATTCTCTCCCAGTGCGTAGATGTCAGGCTCTTCGGCGCGACCATCCCTCTTGACCTCAAGGTAATGAAAGGGAAAAAAAAAGAAAATGTGACCAGCTCCCTGACCTATACCGGACCTGTCCAGTTCCGTATGGGAAAATCACTCCACGAAGTCAAACTCCAGTTTTTCAAAGGGACTGGAGCATTTGCATCCAAGCAGGGTGCCACCCGAAAAACATTCAGGGAAGAGTACATGCTGCCCTATTCTTTGATCGGGTTTTACGGGATTGTAAACGAGAATGCAGGAAAGCACACCCGGCTGACCCAGGACGATGTCCGGCTGTTGAAAAAGGGGCTGTGGAACGGTACAAAGGGACTGATCTCCCGTTCTAAATTCGGCCAGATGCCCCGACTTCTGCTGGCCATAAAGTATAAGGAACCCGGGTTTTTCATCGGAGAGCTGGATAATATGATTCGGCTTATTTCTGATATACCTGAAACAAAAATAAGGCGACCGGAAGACTACAAAATAGACATATCGCAATTGCTCCAGCGCATAGAAGAGGTAAAAGACAAAATAGAATCCATATCTTTTATTGTAGATAAAAAGCTTCAGTTGTGTGCCAACAATAAAGATATACAGTTGGCCAAGCTTACCGGGTTCAAGGATGAATCAGCAGAGGTGCTGTAATGACAAAGGTATTGGCATTCAGATTATGGGGGGATTACGGGCATTTTAAAAAGCATTATACCACAACCTCTCCACTTACATTTGAGTTCCCACCTCCTCCTGCTATAATCGGTATTATTTCGGCGATCATTGGCCTTGATAAGGATTCCTATCTGAAGCACTTTAAAGATCCGGCTTCATACAGATTGTCTGTAAAGCTTGAACACCCGGTTAAAAAGGTGAGGTGGACCCAGAACCTGATTGACACTAAAAGACATTTTTGGAGAATCCATAACCGTACCCAGATACGGACAGAATTCTTAAAGGATCCAGCGTTCAAAATTTACTTTTACCACAGGGATGAACAGATCTACCAGACCCTAAAGGAAAATCTGGCCGCTCACAGGTCTGTTTACACGGTTTCATTAGGCCTGAGCGAACTGTTGGCAGATTTTAAATTTCAGGGCGAACTGACTCTAAACTCCCTTGAAAATGGTGCATGGCAGGAGATTGAATCTGCGATTCCACTTTCAGCTCTCATCAATGACCAGGCAATTGATTTTGGTGAAGATAAAGAAATCTTTAAGATTAACTATCCCATACACATGATGCCGGGCCGAGTCGTCACAAGAAGGGAAGATCTTATTTTTGAAAGACGGGGGCAGCCTGTGACTTGTAAAATCAACCAAGCTTACCAGACAGAAACGGGGGAGAAAATTGTCTTTTTGTGAAATTTTATCACATCCTGGCATACCTCTGGAAAGTCACCTACTCAATGTCGCGGATCTGTGTAAAAAAAAATTTTCTGCACATGCCAATACCCGGGTAACAGAATATTTTGATACGACTGCATGGCAAGACCTCGTCTGGATGATGGGGTTCTGCCATGACCTGGGGAAAGCCACCTCTTTTTTTCAAGAATATCTTGTGGAAGAAGACGAGATAAAAAAAGCAACAATGCGTGGAAAAGACAACACAAGCCATGCCCTTTTATCTGCTGTCATCGCACATTTTATCTGTAAAAAATTTGTAGGCAACAAGCCCTGCGACCATGAGCTATGGCAGGCCATTCCTTTTTTTATCTTTATTGCAATTAAGCGGCATCATGGAAATTTAAACAATGCCGTAAAAATGAACAATACTGATGATGACAATGAACTGGATATAAAATATGATCATATTGATATCCAGTTTGCCCATATTCCCCATGAAATACTGGAGCATTATTTTTCTTTCATCAACAAGCGATGTGACCTTGCCCTTACAAAAAATGATTTTCCAAAAAAATTTGGAGACTATTATAAATCAGTCATTTACAGGGAAGAGCGGCGCAGAATAAAACGGATGACCAGTGAGCCTGTCTATTATTTTATTTTCCAATATCTTTTTTCCATATTAATCCAGTCAGATAAAGAAGACGCCATTTTTAAAGGAGACTTGGATCTCGAACGCAGGCACATCCGAGATGATATAGTCAAGGACTACATTGAAAAAAATTTTGGTCACCCAAAAAGCAGGATGAATAAACTTCGAAGAGATATATTTAACGAAGCCGATCAGACACTTGACAGAACCGACTTGGTTACAAGAAAAATTTTTTCACTCAACGTACCAACAGGAAGCGGTAAAACTTTCACCTGCCTTTCCCTTGCACTCAAGTTGCGTAAGCGCATGGAAAAAGAACATGGAGTAAGCCCGAGAGTGATCTATTGCCTGCCATTCACAAGCATCATTGACCAAAATCATGAGGTATTTAAAAGTATTTTGGGGAATCCAGATTCCGATATTCTCATTAAACACCACCATCTGTCGGATATATTCTACATGTCTGGCGGGGATGAATATGATACAAATAAATCTAAATTTCTAATAGAAAGTTGGGAATCGGAAATTATTGTGACAACCATGTTTCAATTATTTCATACACTGCTGACCAACAGAAACAGGATGCTGATCAAGTTTGAGAAGCTTGTAAATGCCGTTGTTCTGTGCGATGAAATCCAGTCTCTACCCTATAAATACTGGGAGCTTGCAAGATCGATAATGTCGTGCTTTTCAACTATGTTCAACACCTGCTTTATCTTGGTTACGGCAACACAGCCAAGACTTTTTGAATCTGATGAAATCACAGAGCTTGTCCCTCAAAAAAACCGGTACTTTGCTGCCATGAACCGAGTTTCCATTGAATTTAACAAAAATCAGGTTACCCTTGCGGAGTATAAAAACATATGCCAACAGGCAATTGCTCGATACCGTGATCAATCGTTCCTGTTTGTAATGAATACCGTAAATTCGGCACTGGAATTGTTTGAAAGCCTTGCTGGTATTGATTCAGATGCAGATTATTTTTTTCTTGCCACTAATATTATACCTAAAGACAGAATAGAGGTCATATCGAATATTAAAAAGACTGTAAAAAGGAAAATAATTGTTTCTACTCAGATGGTCGAAGCTGGTGTAGATATCGATATTGACAATGTCTGGAGGGATATGGCACCCCTTGAATCAATCAATCAGGTCTGCGGCAGGTGTAACCGAAATTTTACAAAGCCCCAAGGGACGGTGAGAATTTTTCAAATTCTTAATGAAGAACACAACAACACACCCTTTGAAAAATATATTTATGGAAAAAATCCCCTTTCCATTGACCAAACAAGGCAGGTCATCGCAGGGAAAGCTTCTGTTGACGAAACTCAATTTTTAGAAAACATGGATGACTATTACACAGAGATAAAAAAACGCCTCCGGGATGAAGACTCACAAAAAATTCTTGAATATATAAGCAATCTGCAGTTTTTAAGCGTTTATAAAAACTTTAAACTTATAGAAGAAGAAAATTACGAAAGAAAGGATATTTTCATTGAAATAAATCAAAAAGCGGCTGACACTTGGAATCAATTTATAGAAATCAAAGGTATTGCAAACACCCTAGAACGAAAAACCCGATTTCTGGGAATAAAAAAATCATTTTATGACTACATGATATCCGTACCAGCCACTTTTGTTAAAGAAAAGGAGTTTGAAGAAACAAATATCGTCTATGTCAACCGGGAAATGCTGCCAGGGTGTTATGACAAGACTACTGGATGGATCAGAAAAGACCAAGGTGTATATACTTTGTAAAAATGATCGAGCTTAATTCAAAGGAGAGGAATAATCTTAACCGCCACACACATTCTTCAATATCTATTTTGCCCGAGATTTATATTTTACGAAAATGTTCTATATATTCAGGAAAATCAAGGGGACAGATTTAAGGTACAAAAAGGCCGGGAAATCCATCTAAAAATCAGGCGTACAAATCCCGATTATTTGAGGAAAAGGCTTGGTGTTGTCAACAAGGAATCGGATGTGTATCTGACAAGTGATTCGGGTATAAGAGGAATCATTGACGAGATCCTTTTTTTTGACAATGGGTATGCGGCACCGCTCGATTATAAATATGCAGAGTATAAAAACAAAATTTTTGACACGTATAGATTACAATTAGTCTTTTATGGGAGACTGATTATGGATAATTTCCAGCTCCTTGTTGATAAAGGCTATATAGTTTATACAAGGAGTAAAAACAAAATTATCACCCTTGAGCTGACAAAAAAAGATTTCAAGAAACTCGACATTTCAATACAGGAAACCTTAAAAATAATTGAACAAAATTATTTCCCAGCCCCAACACAATATAAAAAGAGGTGCCAGGACTGCTGTTATAAAAATATTTGCGAACACTAAAGGAACTCTTGAATTGTCTTTAAATACAAATAAATATTATCGCTCTGGTACATTAAATTTTTGCAGATTTTTAAAAAAATTGCTAAAGTCACCATCACTATCGGTCTTTGAAAATTTGTCTAAGCTGCTAAAAAATTTAAATATCCCCCTCAAATAGGATCAGCCACGCATATCCAGAAAAACAAGGATTGAAACCACCATCACCTGGCCTGCGCTGCCGTCAAGGGTGATCAGCCACGCATATCCAGAAAAACAAGGATTGAAACCAAAAGCTGCCCCGGGAATGGGGAGAAAAATCCTTATCAGCCACGCATATCCAGAAAAACAAGGATTGAAACATGGGATGTTAAGACCGGGGAGCCAAGGCTGTTCAAAATCAGCCACGCATATCCAGAAAAACAAGGATTGAAACTGGATTCGGTCACGGCCACCTTCGCCAGGGACTCCTGATCAGCCACGCATATCCAGAAAAACAAGGATTGAAACCATGTCACTCCCAATGTCTCCGGGAGCGGGGCGCTTAATCAGCCACGCATATCCAGAAAAACAAGGATTGAAACACATTCGATGCTATCCAATCTTGCGGCTATATGAAGATCAGCCACGCATATCCAGAAAAACAAGGATTGAAACTTCTCCGTGGATGTTTAGCCGCACCAGGAGAAGGCATCAGCCACGCATATCCAGAAAAACAAGGATTGAAACTGGACAGCTCATTTGATGAGGCAGAGCTTTTGCTCCTATCAGCCACGCATATCCAGAAAAACAAGGATTGAAACTAAACCAAAAGATATAAAAAGATATAAAAAGATTATAATCAGCCACGCATATCCAGAAAAACAAGGATTGAAACCAAAGGAACGTCAGAGCAAAATGGAGGGGAAAAATGAAATCAGCCACGCATATCCAGAAAAACAAGGATTGAAACTTTCGCATTGCTCAAAGAGGCCGGTGTCATCGGTGATCAGCCACGCATATCCAGAAAAACAAGGATTGAAACATAAAAAGTTGTCAAGACAACTTGACAATACAAATGATCAGCCACGCATATCCAGAAAAACAAGGATTGAAACCGCTGGCATCGGCGGCGAGCTGGGTTGCAGATTTCAATCAGCCACGCATATCCAGAAAAACAAGGATTGAAACGATGCTTTTATCCGATTTAGCAGATGTAACAGCGAAATCAGCCACGCATATCCAGAAAAACAAGGATTGAAACCCGAGTCAGGCCCAATGGATATTGATGTGGGTGGGTATCAGCCACGCATATCCAGAAAAACAAGGATTGAAACGCTCCTGCACAGTTCCACCCTTCCACAGCTCCGGGGATCAGCCACGCATATCCAGAAAAACAAGGATTGAAACTCAAAAACACCTTTTAAAGCCGTGAAAAGGTTTTCCAATCAGCCACGCATATCCAGAAAAACAAGGATTGAAACCTGCCAGGATTCCTTGATTCACTGCTGATGGAAAAATCAGCCACGCATATCCAGAAAAACAAGGATTGAAACCCGAGTCAGGCCCAATGGATATTGATGTGGGTGGGTATCAGCCACGCATATCCAGAAAAACAAGGATTGAAACCTGTTGGAGTTAAGCAGCTTTCTGGCGTTTCTGTGGATCAGCCACGCATATCCAGAAAAACAAGGATTGAAACCTCTATGATTTGCTTCAAGTTGACCTGGGAAAAATATCAGCCACGCATATCCAGAAAAACAAGGATTGAAACATGTTGGAGTTGTCTGCGGAGTATGGGCCTACGGATATCAGCCACGCATATCCAGAAAAACAAGGATTGAAACATCCTGATCAGGTGGAGGCAGAACAAAGCCAGCAGATCAGCCACGCATATCCAGAAAAACAAGGATTGAAACCTGGTGCTGAATCCTGGTGTCTATGATCTGGAGTCAATCAGCCACGCATATCCAGAAAAACAAGGATTGAAACCCTTATATTTCCGAATCCAGGGATTGTGATGATTATATCAGCCACGCATATCCAGAAAAACAAGGATTGAAACTGGATATGGGGCAGCCTCAGCAGTGCCGGACGCATTAAATCAGCCACGCATATCCAGAAAAACAAGGATTGAAACCTGGATTTACGGCGACAATGTATGCCCTTTACAAAATCAGCCACGCATATCCAGAAAAACAAGGATTGAAACCGCCTTCTGATGCCCGGTATGCGTCGAGTTCTTTTATCAGCCACGCATATCCAGAAAAACAAGGATTGAAACGTTTCCATTGCCAGAACCAGCCCATTTTTTATCTCCTATCAGCCACGCATATCCAGAAAAACAAGGATTGAAACCATGCTATGTATCTGATAGTTGATTTATCAATCATTAATCAGCCACGCATATCCAGAAAAACAAGGATTGAAACCCGACTCCGGGGTGATCGACCGGGGATGGCCTGACAGATCAGCCACGCATATCCAGAAAAACAAGGATTGAAACCAATAGCACATCTTTATCAAGGCCCTGCTATGATGGATCAGCCACGCATATCCAGAAAAACAAGGATTGAAACCGCCTTCTGATGCCCGGTATGCGTCGAGTTCTTTATCAGCCACGCATATCCAGAAAAACAAGGATTGAAACACGTGCGGGTTATCCGCACACAGGGACCGAACCTTATCAGCCACGCATATCCAGAAAAACAAGGATTGAAACCTGGATTTACGGCGACAATGTATGCCCTTTACAAAACATCAGCCACGCATATCCAGAAAAACAAGGATTGAAACCACAAAAAACGTGGCGCATCCTGGATGACTCACAACATCAGCCACGCATATCCAGAAAAACAAGGATTGAAACCCGAGTCAGGCCCAATGGATATTGATGTGGGTGGGATCAGCCACGCATATCCAGAAAAACAAGGATTGAAACTTATTAGGTACAGACCCGGGAGTTCAGGTAAAATATATCAGCCACGCATATCCAGAAAAACAAGGATTGAAACTGTGGGGGGATGTTGGAACCACTGTTCAAAATGGAATCAGCCACGCATATCCAGAAAAACAAGGATTGAAACTATTCTGGTGCTACAAGATCCGCTACAGGCGAAACTTATCAGCCACGCATATCCAGAAAAACAAGGATTGAAACCCCACCACTTTTGAGTTTTGGCAGGTCCAGAATCATATCAGCCACGCATATCCAGAAAAACAAGGATTGAAACAAATTGATGCCTACACCGGGGCCGTTGTCGATCGCTGATCAGCCACGCATATCCAGAAAAACAAGGATTGAAACTTGCATGCCGCCCCTTATAATGGTTCCATAAGGTATATCAGCCACGCATATCCAGAAAAACAAGGATTGAAACCATGGAAAGCACGGACTAAGTTTTACAGATGGCAGTATCAGCCACGCATATCCAGAAAAACAAGGATTGAAACATGGAGATTCCCTTGGGGCCTTCGATGCCCGGGGAGTATCAGCCACGCATATCCAGAAAAACAAGGATTGAAACATGGCGGTGACGGCCCAGCCTGTGGCATCGCCGTAATCAGCCACGCATATCCAGAAAAACAAGGATTGAAACCTATAGCAAATTGCATCTCTGCTACAGCAGGGGCTGATCAGCCACGCATATCCAGAAAAACAAGGATTGAAACGCCTGCAGATAAAGGGGGGAAGGGTTCCTGGTGGTGATCAGCCACGCATATCCAGAAAAACAAGGATTGAAACTCCACAGGATATTCCCCTCAATGTCAATGATGAGATCAGCCACGCATATCCAGAAAAACAAGGATTGAAACTCCCAGTCTTTTCCCGTGGCCTGGGCGGTCTCGTCATCAGCCACGCATATCCAGAAAAACAAGGATTGAAACTTCATTCCTGATGTCCATGATGCCTCTTTATGATGTATCAGCCACGCATATCCAGAAAAACAAGGATTGAAACTTTTCGCTGAAAAAATATAAACGCAATCTGAAACGATCAGCCACGCATATCCAGAAAAACAAGGATTGAAACCAATGTACTGCAGGCTGGGTGCCCATTCCGGGTCCGATCAGCCACGCATATCCAGAAAAACAAGGATTGAAACAAGGATTCTGGAACACATAGCAATAAGGCAATTTCGAATCAGCCACGCATATCCAGAAAAACAAGGATTGAAACCGTTTCGGTCAGGGATGCGGCGTTGGTTAAATTGAATCAGCCACGCATATCCAGAAAAACAAGGATTGAAACGAGAGCTGGTGGAATGGGCTTATGGGTTGAAGGAATATCAGCCACGCATATCCAGAAAAACAAGGATTGAAACATCTTCTTCAAGGGGGGCCGGTTCTCTCCAGGTTTATCAGCCACGCATATCCAGAAAAACAAGGATTGAAACGATATTTCAACATTGATTGATCTTTATTTAAAAACATCAGCCACGCATATCCAGAAAAACAAGGATTGAAACTTGAACCGAATCTTGAAAACCTGATCCCAGGCGTAATCAGCCACGCATATCCAGAAAAACAAGGATTGAAACATTTTTTTCAAGCAGTGCTGTCCGTTCAGCATCTTTATCAGCCACGCATATCCAGAAAAACAAGGATTGAAACTGTGACAGCACTGCCTCTTCGGTTTTACTTTCCTGGATCAGCCACGCATATCCAGAAAAACAAGGATTGAAACCACCATAAGAATGGTGATCCATGCGCCCTGCACCTCATCAGCCACGCATATCCAGAAAAACAAGGATTGAAACATGCCCCTGAAATCCATGAGTTCAAGGCGATCACATCAGCCACGCATATCCAGAAAAACAAGGATTGAAACTCCCAGTCTTTTCCCGTGGCCTGGGCGGTCTCGTAATCAGCCACGCATATCCAGAAAAACAAGGATTGAAACCCCATGACCGGGTACCGGGTGTTAAAGACAAGGTTTATCAGCCACGCATATCCAGAAAAACAAGGATTGAAACATGACAGCTCCACCACATCATCTTCAGGAGATTTAAAATCAGCCACGCATATCCAGAAAAACAAGGATTGAAACAATAGTGGTCTATGATTTGGATTTTCTTTTTTTGGATCAGCCACGCATATCCAGAAAAACAAGGATTGAAACTAAAATTGAATACTCCGTCAGACAAAACCGGGAATTATCAGCCACGCATATCCAGAAAAACAAGGATTGAAACAAAAACATCGTCATATGGGCCATTCAATTTATATGATCAGCCACGCATATCCAGAAAAACAAGGATTGAAACTGTGAAGTGTCATGAATTGATTCATAAGGGATTTTAAATCAGCCACGCATATCCAGAAAAACAAGGATTGAAACTGGCGTTGGAAGCGGCCACGGCGGATGGCGATATTATCAGCCACGCATATCCAGAAAAACAAGGATTGAAACCGCCCGGATCATTCCTGCCCCCCGGAACCTGCCCATCAGCCACGCATATCCAGAAAAACAAGGATTGAAACCCGTTAAAGATCATCACGTCCTTGCGACCGGGTATAAATCAGCCACGCATATCCAGAAAAACAAGGATTGAAACTTGGATTGCGAGGTGTATGCGGCGGCGTGTGCAGATCAGCCACGCATATCCAGAAAAACAAGGATTGAAACACCTGAGTCCTGTTCCATCTAGCGTATGTGATTAATCAGCCACGCATATCCAGAAAAACAAGGATTGAAACTCATCGAGGTGCTGAGCGAAGTGCATGAATTTCGCATGGCAAATCAGCCACGCATATCCAGAAAAACAAGGATTGAAACAAGCCATTGATTTACCTTCCCCAGGTCCAGCCATATCAGCCACGCATATCCAGAAAAACAAGGATTGAAACGTGAAACCCAGATACTCCGCAAAAGGTCTCTTGAAATCAGCCACGCATATCCAGAAAAACAAGGATTGAAACGTGTTCTTTGTGAAGAAAAAGGCCATGGGGGGCGGATCAGCCACGCATATCCAGAAAAACAAGGATTGAAACTACAGATCCGCAGATACGGACCCCTGGCTGCCGGTATCAGCCACGCATATCCAGAAAAACAAGGATTGAAACTACAGATCCGCAGATACGGACCCCTGGCTGCCGGTATCAGCCACGCATATCCAGAAAAACAAGGATTGAAACGCATAAAAAAACCCCGGTCAGGCGTACCTGATCGGATCAGCCACGCATATCCAGAAAAACAAGGATTGAAACCCAGCAGCCCGGCAGCGTCATGGAAGAGAAACCGGATCAGCCACGCATATCCAGAAAAACAAGGATTGAAACGCCGCCTGGGTGGCCAGGGCCAGGGGCTTCCACTTCTATCAGCCACGCATATCCAGAAAAACAAGGATTGAAACCCATGACAGTCTCACCTTGCCACACCCTGTTGGGCTATCAGCCACGCATATCCAGAAAAACAAGGATTGAAACCATCGTCAACCGGGGGCTTCACTGAGGGCTTTTCATCAGCCACGCATATCCAGAAAAACAAGGATTGAAACATTTTTTAGCAATGGCTTTTCTTTCGACCTCATCATATCAGCCACGCATATCCAGAAAAACAAGGATTGAAACTGAATTCTAAGCACCCGGCCCACCGCCTGGAGATATATCAGCCACGCATATCCAGAAAAACAAGGATTGAAACCATAACCTTTCACGGGAGCAAATTCCTTATTGAAATCAGCCACGCATATCCAGAAAAACAAGGATTGAAACCTGCAGCCGGGTATGCAGCGGTCAAGTCTTTCCAGATCAGCCACGCATATCCAGAAAAACAAGGATTGAAACAGCAATTTTACCAATGGATGAACGAGAATCAGATGATCAGCCACGCATATCCAGAAAAACAAGGATTGAAACATACTCTTTTGTCCAGCCAAGCGGAGAAACGGCCCCAATCAGCCACGCATATCCAGAAAAACAAGGATTGAAACTGATGATGATGATAATTGCCCTGATACCCCATCAGATCAGCCACGCATATCCAGAAAAACAAGGATTGAAACTTGTCTGGGCAGGGGATTTTCTCAGTCAATAAATGAATCAGCCACGCATATCCAGAAAAACAAGGATTGAAACGCTTTGCGTTAACCAGGTCATAACCCCGGTGCCTGATCAGCCACGCATATCCAGAAAAACAAGGATTGAAACCACTATTCGAGATTGGGCTTTTAATGGGCGTTCCGATCAGCCACGCATATCCAGAAAAACAAGGATTGAAACCTTTGCGGGCATTAAGAAATGAAGCATCCACCGTCGAATCAGCCACGCATATCCAGAAAAACAAGGATTGAAACGATGCGTCGGGGATTGAATCGTCTGGGAGCTGTTCTATCAGCCACGCATATCCAGAAAAACAAGGATTGAAACGCTCTACAGTTTTGACAAATACTAATGAGCCTGTTTTATCAGCCACGCATATCCAGAAAAACAAGGATTGAAACGCTCAAATCAGAACTCAAGGCGAATTAGATTCTACGGATCAGCCACGCATATCCAGAAAAACAAGGATTGAAACATTTTTTCCCGTCGTCTTATGTCTGGCCATCTCCTATCAGCCACGCATATCCAGAAAAACAAGGATTGAAACTTTCAGGCACATAAACGCCGTCGGAGTCATAAAGATCAGCCACGCATATCCAGAAAAACAAGGATTGAAACATTTTTTCCCGTCGTCTTATGTCTGGCCATCTCCTATCAGCCACGCATATCCAGAAAAACAAGGATTGAAACTTTCAGGCACATAAACGCCGTCGGAGTCATAAAGATCAGCCACGCATATCCAGAAAAACAAGGATTGAAACCTTGTGAGGGTGAGCGCTGTGTTTTTTTTAAAGTAATCAGCCACGCATATCCAGAAAAACAAGGATTGAAACATTATGAACACCACTGTGTTGTCGAAGTGTGGGCAATCAGCCACGCATATCCAGAAAAACAAGGATTGAAACTAAACGAGTTTTACAGCACCGGTGAGTTTAAAACCATCAGCCACGCATATCCAGAAAAACAAGGATTGAAACAAGAACATAAAATCGGATTTGATCAATTTTTTATTATCAGCCACGCATATCCAGAAAAACAAGGATTGAAACCGCCTCTAAAATATCAGAAGTCCGAAAAAATGAAGTGATCAGCCACGCATATCCAGAAAAACAAGGATTGAAACTTTTCCGTTATGCCCCCCCCCTTCCCTTGTAAACCCGATCAGCCACGCATATCCAGAAAAACAAGGATTGAAACTGGCTCCATTGCGCCCATTCAAGCATTTTTTCGCTTGATCAGCCACGCATATCCAGAAAAACAAGGATTGAAACACTCACCTACTATTCTTTCCCCTATAATCCAGTCAAATCAGCCACGCATATCCAGAAAAACAAGGATTGAAACGATCAATAAACAACCGTCTCTCACCCGCCATTGTATCAGCCACGCATATCCAGAAAAACAAGGATTGAAACCAACGTCCTTTAAAGTTGTAGCCGTCCATTCAAAAATCAGCCACGCATATCCAGAAAAACAAGGATTGAAACTAGCCTCCTGAGCCATGGTCCAGGAATCACCATCAACATCAGCCACGCATATCCAGAAAAACAAGGATTGAAACCGGATATCCCTTAACTGGGGTCTGCTCACGTTTGGATCAGCCACGCATATCCAGAAAAACAAGGATTGAAACAAAAGGTTCGTCGTGGCATCATCACGGTGAGCCAGATCAGCCACGCATATCCAGAAAAACAAGGATTGAAACCGTGTGGCGGGCAATCTCGTCCACCGCCTGGGCCAGGCTTGAAGTGGTGGAAACCACATCATCAATTTTTTCCTTGAGCATCTGGGTATAGAGTAATTGTTTGGCATAGGCCCATTCGTACAGGGCCTTGGATTCGTCCAGGCCCTCATAGCACTGGAGCCGGATCATCTCCCGGTCAAGGCAGAGGGCAATGCTTTTGGCAAGCTCCGTTTTTCCCACCCCGGCAGGACCTTCCACCAGCACGGGCTTGTCGGTCTCCTGGGCCAGATATACGATGGTGGATATTTCCCTGGAGGAGATATATCCGGCGGCACCAAGGCGCTCTTGAACGTCCAGTACTCCGGTAAACCTAGTTCCCACATCTTTTTTATTGTTTGCTTTCATAATGAGGTTTTAGTTAACAATAAAATTCATAAACTGCAAGAAGGCATTTAAAAAGAAATAATATTGAAGCTGTTCATTGAGAATATTCATATTTTCGGGTAAACATGGGCCTGACACTGTCTAAACGGCTTGATGAGGAAAATAAAAAATGGGTGAGAATGCAGCAGTCAAGAAGGCTTTGGAAAATCAGCAATGCGGGCAACGGGCAGCAGATGCCGCCCATCTGGAAAATCAATACCGCATGGCATTCGAATTATCCGGCGCACCGTCCATGATAATTGATGAGGACATGACCCTGATCATGGTCAATCGGGAGTTTGTCAAACTGACCGGCTATACCCGAACACAAATTGAGGGGCGGATGAAATGGACCAGTTTTATTGCCGAGGATGATATCCATAGAATGAAAGGATATCATGCAGGCCGTAGAGAAATGCGTCCTGATATTCCCAGTGAATATGAATGCCGGGTAATAGATCGCTCCGGACGGATTAGAGATGTTTTTGCCAAGGTCGGCATGCTCGATAATACACGAAGCATTGCATCGTTTATGGATATAACCTCCCGCAAACAGGCCGAGCAGGCACTGCGCATGAGTGAAGCCAGGCTCAGTGCCATGATTGAGGCCACAGCAGCTTTTATTTATAGTAGCACAAGCCAACACCGGATCGACTTTGCGAACAAAGCCTTGGTCACAGCTGTGGGCGGTGACGTTCTGAATGAAGTCTGCCATAAAGCCATATATAATCTGGATGAACCATGCAGATGGTGCCCCATGGACCGGGTGATGCAGGGTGAAAGTGTTTTAAAGGATCAGCAGAATCCGGTGAATGGGAAATGGTACCACGTCATTTATTCTTCAATACCTGATAAAAGTGGCGCTGTTTCAAAAATCCATGTCATGTGTATCGATATCACTGAAAGAAAATTAAAGGAAGTCACCCTTGAAAAGGCTCAAAAGCGTCTTCGTAAAGAAAATCTGCTGCTCAAGACGGGTATACGCGAACGTTTCAAATTTGGCGAAATCGTGGGCAAGAGTGAAGAAATGCAGTTGGTTTACGAACAGATCATCAATGCAGCGGCTGTGGATGCCAACGTCATTGTTTATGGAGAATCCGGCACTGGCAAGGAATTGACCGCCAAAACCATCCATGAATTAAGCGACCGGAAAGATAAACCCTTTGTGGTGGTCAACTGCGGGGCCATTCCTGAGAATCTTTTAGAGTCTGAATTTTTTGGTTATTGTAAAGGCGCCTTCACCGGTGCTGGCACTGACCGCCAGGGGTACCTGGATTTAGCCGATGGAGGCACCCTGTTTCTGGATGAAATCGGCGAGATCGGCTTGGGATTACAGGTAAAGCTTTTGCGGGTATTGGAAGGCGGCGGATACATCCCCCTGGGAGGCAACAAGACCAAACAACCCGATATTCGAATCATCGCCGCAACCAACGAGGACCTGGTAAAAAAGGTTCGAAAAGGAGATGTTCGTCTGGATTTTTTCTACCGCATTCACATCGTCCCCATTCATATGCCGCCGCTCAGAAATCGCAAAGAGGATCTGCCGCTTTTGGTCGATCATTTTTTTAACACCTATGACAACAGGGAAAAACTGCCGCCGCTGACCGGGGACATTATCGAAAAAATCAATCAATATTCCTGGCCCGGCAATGTAAGAGAACTGCGGAATACGCTGCGCCGGTACGTAACCCTTAAAAAATTTGATACCCTGGATCCCTCCCTGTTCGCCCTGGACAACACTCCAGAACCCATTGAAACCCCTGATAAAAACCAGCCTGTGGAAAGTGAGCGGGACGATCTGCGCAGCGCCATTGAAACCTTTGAAAAAGAGCATATTACCGATGTATTGATTAAACACCGGTGGCAACGCAATCAGGCTGCCACGGCCCTTGGTATCAACAGAAAAACCCTTTTCAGAAAAATCCAGCGTCACGGAATTAAATAGTCCCTTAATGGGGCTTTTTTGTCCATTGTTATATTTTTCTTTTAATACAGGTATATATATAAACTTACACTGTTTTGATGGGACTTTTATGCCCCATTTATATTTTTTTATTCGCTTTTCAACTTCCCCTTCCATTGTGGATCATTGCTGATTGTCACCTGTCATGACAGGCCTCATAGGCCTTTTTCAGGGTTTTCAGCTCAATTGGCATGGATATTGAATAAACCGATAGCATACATTCTGATTCAATTGACGGTGTTTTTTCCTGGCATGACCCTAAATTCTTTAAGGAGGCAGTATGCTGCAAAACAGTGTAAATTACGACCTTATGACCCCTGTTACTTTCCTGAGACGTACCGTATCGGTCTATCCGAACAAAACGGCCATTGTATATGGGGAGCAGAGATACACCTATCAGGAATTTGAGACCCGGGTTCACCAGCTGGCAGCCGCGCTCTTGGCCATTGGCATAGGCAAAGGAGATAAAGTCGCTTTCATGTGCCCGAACACCCCCCCCATGCTGGAAGCCCATTTCGCTGTACCCATGATCGGGGCCGCACTGGTGAGCATCAATATCCGTTTATCAGGGGACGAGATTGCCTATATTGTTGACCATTCCGATGCCAAGGCATTTTTTGTGGACAACGAATTCGGTGAGATGATCAGCGGCATTACGGCTCGGTTGCCGAAAGTCAGCCATTACGTCAATATCTGTGATGAAAGCGATAAAAAACCCCTGGACGGACCAGATTATGAAGCATTTCTGGCCACCGGCACCGATACCCCGGTTCAGTGTGCAGTGGATGACGAACGGGATATTATCGCCATTAATTATACCAGTGGTACAACCGGATTGCCCAAAGGGGTCATGTACCACCACCGGGGTGCCTATTTAAATGCCATCGGCGAACTTATTGAATACAGCTTGGGACCTGACACGGTCTATCTCTGGACCCTTCCCATGTTTCATTGCAACGGCTGGTGTTTCACCTGGGGCATCACCGCCATTGGCGGCACCCATGTCTGCCTGCGAAGGGTAATTGCCGAAGACATTTTTAACATGATCGAAAGGGAAAAGGTGACGTACATGTGCGCCGCTCCAACCGTGTTGATCGCCATGACGGCATATCCGGAGGCTGACAAAATTCATATCAAACATCGCCTGCAGGTGAATACCGCAGGAGCACCACCTGCCCCGACCGTTTTAAGCAACATGGCGGCCTTTGGGGTGGAAATGGTACATTGTTATGGTCTTACCGAAGTATATGGTCCCCACAGTCAATGTGCGTGGCAGCCCCAATGGAATGATCTGCCCTCCGATGAACAGGCCAGACTGAAGGCCCGTCAGGGTGTTCCCTATGTGGTGGCCACATACATGGACGTGGTCGATCCCGAAACCATGAAACCGGTACCAAGGGACGGTGTAACCATAGGTGAAATCGTGATGCGGGGAAACAATGTCATGCTCGGTTACTACAAGGAACCTGAGGCCACTGAGACGGCATTTGAGGGGGGCTGGTTTCACAGTGGAGACCTTGCCGTAATGCATCCGGATAATTATGTCCAGATCATGGACCGTAAAAAAGATATCATTATCAGTGGTGGCGAAAATATCTCCACCGTGGAAATAGAGAATACCATCTTCCAGCATCCGGAGGTAATGGAAGTTGCGGTGATTGCGGTTCCACATCCCAAATGGGGAGAGGTTCCCAAGGCCTTTATCGTGCCAAAACCGGGTACCAATCCAACGGCACAGGATATTATTGATTTCTGCAAAGAAAATATGGCACGGTTTAAAGCACCCAAGGAAATCGCGTTTGAAGAATTGCCCAAAACCGCCACGGGCAAAATTCAGAAATTCAAACTGCGTGACAGAGAATGGGCTGGCCATGATCGCAAGGTGTCATAAGCAGGCGAGGGACACCTGACAACAATTTCAATGTCAGAGTACAAATCGAGATCGAACCAGAAACTGAATTTATATCTGAAATCAGCCTGTTCGATCTCGATCCACCTTTCCAAAGTGCATTCCATACGGCGGGCTCATACCGTTTTAAGATGAATTCATTGAATTCTGCTCGCCGTACATTTCTCAGGATCAACATCAAAAATATCCACAACCGCCCCCCCCGAAGGGGTTCAACTTGTGATGACGCCTGTTGTGATGACGCCTGGAAGGACCATTAAATAAGGGTCAAGCCAAAAAGCCAAAGGGGAATTTTACGATCCTCGGTTGTGTAGTCCGTATCAATGACAAGGAAACTGTTTTCAGTATTTTTAATCTGCTTGAAGGTTTTGTTGCGGCCACCAACCTCAAAAATTTTATCTTTTACTCTGAAATCACCAATATCTGAATAGAAAATTTCACTGAAACAACTGGCAAAGAAAGTCTCCCTTGCGGTTCCGGTGTTGACTTCCACTCCGAATTCATCGGCATAGGCATGGAGGATATTGGTATTTTCAAAAAGAATTTTTTCCGGTTTTTTTGACACCTTTGTTGAATACTTCTTTATGGGATGAAATATTTTTGATGTCTTGAGGACGTCCAGATATATGGACAGGGTTGGACGGGATATGCCCATTTCCATGGACAACTTGGCCATATTAACCTTATATGGCACCCTTGATTCCACCAGTTTTGCAATCAGTTTTTTAAAAACAAAAATCTGTTCGTATTGAATTTTATTACAAGAGGGAATATCTTCGTTGATTATTTTCTGCAGTGCATTGAAAAGTTTATTTTTAAACGTATTTTTATCTTCCATGAAAAAAGGGTAGGCCCCGAACTTCAAATAGTCCTGAAAATCATTTAAAATGCCGGGATGTGAGAACGCCAGATCCATGCTGATCTGTGATCCACGGGCCACCATTTCATCCAATGAGAAATCCGGCAGCACCTTTTTTTTACTCAACTCAAAATATTCAGAAAAATTTAATGTTCCCATCTCCACGGTGACACACCGTCTACTCAGGTCATATTTTTCATACAAGATATTCAGCATGGATGAACCACTGAAGCGGATATACATATCAGGAAATGAATCGTAAATATTTTTTATTTCCTGGGCCCAATTGTTATATTTGTGGATTTCATCTATCACAAGCACCTTACCACCAAACCGGGCAAACTCATCGGCAATATCATAGAGTTTCGTGTCTGCAATATAAATATCATCAGCAGTGAAATACAAAAATTCGCTGATTTGAAAATGAATCTTCAGATACTGCAGCAGCAAGGTGGTTTTACCAACGCCCCTTGGTCCAATAATTCCCACCAATCGATTGGGAGACAGCAACATTTCCATTTGCTTTTTTCTAATAAATGCATTGGATATGGGCTGAACGATTCTTGCTTGTTTATTTCTAAAATAATTGAGCATATCCCCTCCATGTTTAAATTGCACTTTAACATAATGATATAAACATAGGAATAGCTTAAAATAGAGTTTTAATTATTTCCGAAAAACATAAAAATCATTTTAGTATAAATGGCTTTGATGGAGATTGCGTACGATCCTGATTTTTATCTCATTATCTCTATGAGAGATCATAAACTCTCCATAAAGGTTTAACTCTTTAAGAGCTGTTGCTGCAGATTTAATTCTTGCTGGAAATCTGGTAGGATCTGAAAACTTTTTGTCAACGGTGAACTCTTTATCTTCGCCTTGGGTTATTGTGACTTTAATCTCACCATTATATCCCAGACGACTTTCACAAAAAATAAGTTTTACCTCCTCTTTATAAACGTCATTCTCCTTTAGAGATTTAATAATTAATGGGGTGAATTTACTTTTTCTTATCAAGTATGGAATTTTCATTTGTCTTATATTTTTTTATATGAAAAGGCAGTCTCCAAGGCAATTTCAGCAGAGCCGCCCCCCCCGATGGGCAATAGGAACCGGACAATTGAGCTGTCTACAGTTCCGGTCCGGGCCCATTGCCCGTCGGGGGGGCGGCGGTATAATACCATTTGGATCCGCGTCTACGATCCTATATTTGCTGTGTCCGACAGGACATGAGCGTTATTAGAAATATGAAACTACACCTTTCCAACAGGAGCCAGATACATGGCAAATTCATTTTCACCATCAAGCCCCAGAAACGCGTCCAGCTCCTCTTGATCATATGCAGCAATGGCACAGGTACCCCCCCCAATGGCTTCACAGGCCAGATACAGGTTCTGGCAAATATGCCCGGCATCCAGGGCCATCACCTTATGGGCTGCAAGCCCATAGCGCCATTCCATGCGATAGGGAACACCCACCCAGATAAACGTCACCGCTGACCGTCCCGGATAGGTCTGACCCAGGGAGGCATGAATCATCTTTTCTGAAAGCATGTCGTCGGAAAATTCAAACACCAGCTGATGATCCAAAGGAAGATATCGATAAATGCCGGGTGCCAGGTCTTCCACTTTAAAAATGGCAAGGTAGGTTTCAAAGGCATGACGGCACCCGGCAGAGGGCACTGTGCGGTATGCATGGCCGTGGGTGGGGGATTCACGGAGTCCTTGGGTGGTCCATAACAGATAACCCAGTTCTTCTTTTGAAAGGCGCTGATCCATGTATTTTCGATGACTTTTCCGGTTGGCAATGGCTTTTGTAAGATCAGTGACGGCAATGTTTTTCCATTGTTCCGGCCCGGGAAGATCAATGCGCCGGGCATCTGCCGGACAGGGATTTTGAATGGGTGGTACCGGGACATGCTGGTTTTGATCTGTCAGCCGGAAGTTAATTCTTTTTCTGATGGTGTCCTTTAAAAAAAATCGGTATTTTTTCAATAGGTCTTTATCCATTGTTCTCTCCCCAGGGTGGCCCATGTTGTGACCAAGGCCAATTGTTTTTACTTGATGTTCAAGTCTTTGTTGGCCAAAAAGAATGAAAATGGCATGATGCCGCCCCCACCGATCATCCGCTCCGATCCCAAAGCGTCGGCATGGCTGTCATGCCGGGACAGAGCATCAGTCAAGAAAAAGTTCTCCAATACTTTCGCCGGTATGTATCCGACGGATGGCCTCGGCCAGAATCGGTGCCACCGAAATGCAGGAGATAATATCTATCCGTTTGTTTTCAGGAATCTCAACGGTATTGGTGACCACCACCTCTTTAATGGATGATTTTTCAAGGTTTGCAACGGCCTGGCCGCACAGCACCGGGTGGGTGGCCCCCACATAAATATTTCCTGCCCCTGCCTTTTTAAGGGTATCAAACGTGGTCAAAAGGGTACCGCCTGTGGATATCTCATCGTCATAAATAATAACATCCTTTCCCACCACATTTCCCACCACCAGTCCCTGCTTGACCTGGGTATCACTTACCCGGCGTTTATCGATGATGGCCATGGGAACATTAAGTCGGGTTGCAAAGCTCCCCACCCGTTTGGCACCACCGGCATCCGTGGCCACGGCCACCACATTGTCAAGATCCAGATGCTTTCTAAAATAGTCAATGATCAGGGGGGTGGCCGTGAGATGATCCACAGGTACACTGAAAAAACCGTGCACGGCAGCGGCATGGAGATCCATGGTCAATACCCGGTCGGCCCCGGCGGTTTTCAACAAATCCGCCATGAGCCGTCCCACAATGGAAATGCGGGAGGCATCCTTTTTATCGGACCTTGCATAGGAAAAATAGGGAATTACAGCTGTCACCCGCCTGGCCGATGCACTCCGAAGGGCATCCAGGGTCACGAGCAACTCCATGATATTGTCACTCACCGGATGGGTAAAAGACTGAATGACAAACACATCCCTTTCCCGGACATTGTCCTGGACCTGTACATGCATATTGTCATTGGAAAATTTGGATATGGCAAGGTGGCCAAGGGGGATGCCCATGGCCTGGCATATTTCCCGGGCAAGGGGTGCGTTGGAATTGCCTGCAAAAACTTTAAGATCATCTTTCATCGTCAATGTCTCCATGAAATTTCATACTGTTTAAACGGGTATCTATTCTCAGTGCGCTGAAATGGCATGACCCCGTTCTCGGAAAACACTCCGGAAAAAGCGGGGTCATAGAATTATCACAAATTTTCAGACGGCTGTCTTTTCATGGTACATCCATCACAGATTCTGCCACAGTTGCCCCTTCATGGTAAACCAGCAGACATTTGCGGTCCCTCTGGGCGATCTGCCGGGCCACATCGCCCGGCACAAGTTCAAATTTTCCGTCCAGGTTGACAATAGCCATCTGCCCATTGGTTATCTGATCCCCTATTTTTGAAGGGACAAACATTTTTTTTATCCGCTTTTTCACAACAAAATGATAGGGTTCATCATCATCTCGGGCTTCCAGGGTCAACCTATTTTTCAAAACAAGCTGCCGGATCTGGGCGATATTTTCACGCCGTTTCCGCTCTTCGTTGCGCTGGCGATTGAGTTCTTTATTATGGGCTTCATAGGCCAGTCGCTCTTCCCGGGCAATGCTGCTCTCTTTTGGTTCCTGTTTTTCCTGCTGGCCCTTTTTACCTTTTTTTACCTTCTTTTTTACCCGTTTTTCATGCTGGACCTTGTTTATTTGTTTTTTACTCACCAGCCCGGCCTTGAGAAGCTGCTCCTGAAACGAGTTTACCATACTGTTTCCCCACATAACGTCATGGTGGCATCCCCCACCAGAAAAATAGTTTAATGGCAGGGTGTTTTAAAATGCCCGCCGGTCCTGTGTTCAAGGGGCATCTCACCAAAGGTCAAGGATGCAAATCGGACAAAGGATTCAGCTCAACGGACCTTTTGAAGACACCGGGGGTAACTTTAACACAAAATAGGGTATGAATTCAAATACCAAGATACGCCTCTTTGATATGGGGATCTCCCAGAAGTTCTTTGGCCGGTCCCTCCATGGCAATACGGCCATGCTCCAGCACATACCCCCGATCACTAAGGCTTAACGAATGATTGACATCCTGTTCCACCATTAAAACAGTGGTGCCCTGATCGGCAATTTCCCGCACTGTTTCAAAGATCTCCTTGATCAGTACCGGTGCCAGCCCCAGGGAGGGTTCATCCAGCATCAATATTTTGGGCATTCCCATCAGACCCCTGCCGATGGCCACCATCTGCTGCTCGCCGCCGGACAGGGTCATGGCAATCTGGGAGGAACGCTCTTTCAGGCGGGGCAGAAGATCATAAACATAGTCAAGGGTTTTGGCCTCGTGTTTGCGGGCTCTGGGGTTATAAGCCCCCACAATGAGGTTATCTTTGATATTCATCAGGGAAAATAAACGCCGGCCCTCGGGCACATGAATGATGCCGTGGTTAACAATTTCTTCCGGTGGCAGGGCATGCACCGGATGTCCATCAAAGGTGATGCTGCCCTTTGCCGGTTGAAGTAACCCGGAAATGGTTCTTAGAAGCGTGGATTTTCCGGCACCATTACCGCCGATGATGCTGACCACTTCGCCTTCGTTGATCTTGAGGGAGAGATCAAAAACCACCTGTACATCCCCATAGAACACATCAATATCATTTACTTCAAGCAGTGCCATACTCTTCTCCTAAGTACGCTTTGATAACATTTTCATTGGAAGCGATTTCACCGGGGGTGCCTTCGGCTATTTTTTTGCCGAATTGAATAACAACGATCCTGTCCGAAAGTGCCATAATGGCCCGCATAATATGTTCAATGACGAAAATGGTAACCCCTGACTTTCGAAGTTCCTGGATGATTTCCACCAGTTCATCCACCTCTCCTGGTCGCAACCCGGCCATGACCTCGTCAAGCAAAAGCAGTTTGGGGTTTGTGGCCAGGGCCCGGGCTATCTCCAGGCGTTTTCGATCGGCAATGGTTAACGCACCGGATTTTAAATCCTTTTTGTTTTCAAAATTAAGGGATTTCAGAACGGCAAGGGCCTTTTCCTCGGCTTCAGCTCTTTTATCGGTGGTGGCAAAGGCCCCCACCGTGACATTGTAAAGTACACTCTTGGATGCAAAGGGTTTTACAATCTGAAAGGTCCTGGCAAGGCCTTTTTTACAAAGATCCCAAGATCTCTGGTTGTTGGTGATTTCACCATTGAATTTAATGTTCCCCTCTGTGGGGGGGTGCACCCCGGCAATGCAGTTGAATGCCGTGGATTTTCCAGCACCATTGGGTCCTATCAGACCCAGAATATCGCCCTCTTCAATGCTTAAATCCAGGGAATCTACAGCGGTAAGTCCCCCGAAACGCATCACCATTTTTTCCACTTCCAGTATCTTCATGCCCCCTCCTTTGTCTGCTCTTTTTTCGTTAACCGGTCAAGCATCCTGTAATAAAAATGAGTCAGCGGTTCCTGGATGCCCCGGGGTTGATAGATCATGACCAGGATCAGGATAACACCAAAAATAACCAGATGAAGTCCGGGAAACACATCGCCAAAATAAATGCGTGAAAAATCACTCACCGGGCGAAGCAAAAGTGCTCCCAAGAGGGGACCTGCAATGGAACCCCGGCCACCGATGAGGGCAATAAAGGCGATTTCAAAGGATAGATCCAGGGAAATAATACTCTTGGGATGAATAAAGAGGGAAAACTGTGCATAAAAGGTACCGGCCAGGGCCGTTAAAAAAGAACTCATGGCCATGGCAACAAGCTTTGCCCGGGCAACATTCACCCCCAGGGCCATTGCAGCTTCCGGCTCTTCACCACCGGCGTTGAGATAATATCCCAGCTTGGATCGGGAGATAACCCAGGTAAGGGCAAGTA
>CAXXVR010000009.1:0-605000 GCA_963675955.2 uncultured Desulfobacterium sp.
TCAGGGGATCTTTTGTGAAATCCTCGTGGTGAGCAATCAGCTGATTTGCCCTTTCCATAACCTCTTCGGGAAAAGAGGTGGGGATATCCAGACGGATGAGATCAAGGTTTTCATTCTGCTGCCATATGCCAGCCTTGACCATGATGGAAAAGATCTGCTGGGGAGAATCGGTGCCCGCCCGGGACAATATGGCCTTTGCATCGGCGGCGGTCCTGCTCTCTCTTTCATGGATGTAATAATCGGTGAGGATATCCAGGATTTCCGGTTCCAGGGGGTCCACCACATCGGTACCCTGCTCCATGGCTTTAATCCATGCACTTGCCCTATCTATGAGGCGTTCCCGGGCCTCGGCCTCCTGGATTTGTTTTAACTTCAGCTGGATCTGCTCCGGCGCATTGGGAGTCAGTACGTCTTTACCGAACTTGAAATACAGCTTGTCATTGAAGAATGCCCGGATGACCGCAGACTCATGATCCGGTGTCACCGGTGGATCAAAACAAAGAGCGGTCATGGTGGGAATATCAATGGGGTCCCCATCTTCGTGGAGCAGTTCCCACAGTTCCTCAATGTCAAGGGTCTGTGACAGCTCTCTTCTTCTCTGGGAGATGCGCTTGAGTTCCCGAACAAGGGATTCCCTGGATGCTGACACATCAAGACCCTCCCGTGACACATGGGCCACCCGCCCTGCGGAAAGATTCACTTCACGGTTGTTTTCCGTAAGTAATTTTAACCGCAGGTTCTTTAACTGCGTCACCACCGCACAAATCACTCTTTGTTGATCAATATATTCTGCTATATTTCCTGTATCCATAACGGGAAACAATATCAGCATGTATGGGTAAAGTCAATTAACATGACGCCAGCAATTCTAAATTTGGCTTCCCATCAACAAATAATTGCTTTTTAAAGAGTAATCCAATATGAAACTGTGAGCGCCAAAGACCCAAAATGAAAAGGAAAGGATAAGTCCAGTGTCATCAAATTTTGATTGGTTTGTCGAGCAAATTCATATGGCATTTGAAAGTTTGCCTGATTCGAGGTTATCTAGCCCTGCATTAAAGTATGAAGTAAAAGACGCCGCATTAGGAGCCTTTTCGCTTTTTTTTAGCCAATCGCCTTCATTTTTATCTTACCAGATTTCCATGAAAAAAATGAAGGGAAAGAGCAATGCTGAAAGTTTGTTTAAAATTAGTGAAATACCAACAGATAATCAAATACGTAATATTTTAGATCCAATTCCACCTAAGAACCTGTATCCCATATTTTCAAATTGTTTCAACAAAATAGAGCAGATGGGGCAGTTAAAAAACTATAGATTTTTACAAGATTGTCTGTTGGTAGCAATTGATGGCACAGAATACTTCAGATCTCAAAAAATAAAATGCCAAAACTGCACTGTAACAAAACATAAAAATGGAAAAGTTTCGTACTCACATAAAGTGTTAACGCCTGTAATAACACAACCCAATAGTAATACAGTGCTCCCGCTTGAACCTGAATTTATTACCCCTCAAGATGGGGTAAAAAAACAAGATTGTGAGCTCAATGCTGCCAAACGGTGGGTTGAAAGGAATGCCCATTTGGCGGAGAAAAAAGTCATCATTCTTGGGGATGACTTATTTTCAAGAGAACCATTCTGTGAGCAATTGTTATCCAAAGGGTTCCCATTTTGTACTGGTGTGCAAACCAGATTCACATAAAACTCTTCATGAGTATTTAATTGGATACGACTCAATTTCAAGGGTTTCCAATCGTAAATGGAATGGAAAATTTCATGAGCTCATAACATTTCGATATTGCAATAATTTACCAATCAAAGATGGTGAAGAAGTGCTGCACATTAATTGGGCCGAAGTAACCATTACAAATACAAAAACGCAAGAAACTATTTATCATAATTCATTTATTACTGACATCCTTATTGATCAATCCAATGTTGAGCAAATAATCCAAGCGGGAAGATCACGCTGGAAAGTTGAAAATGAGAACAATAATGTTCTTAAAACAAAAGGTTATCATCTTGAACATAATTTTGGACACGGCAAACAGTTTTTATCATCCACTCTGCTAACCTTAAATTTACTGGCTTTTTTAAGTCATGTTTTCCTGGAATTCACGGACGAAATCTATTGGGCGGTTCGAAAAGAACTTTCAGCCAGAAAAACCTTCTTTCATGATTTTCGAACATTGACTAAATATTTATATTTTCATAACTGGAACCATTTAATCAGTTTTATGCAGAAGAGCTTGAAGTCAATATACCTGGAAATACTTTAAATTCAAGTTAATTCCAAATTTAGAATTGCTGACATGACGCCATTGTCCTTGAAAAAAAAAGGTGTTTCCATTAATATGAGTTCATGGCTTCAAAAGAGAGTAGCAAACAAAATGTAACACCTGCCCGGTGGGTGAATCGAAATGGAATTCCGGTGTTTAAAAACGACCAGGATTTAGATCGGCTTTTTACACAGATGGTGCCGGAAGATTTGTCGGTCAATGGGAAAGACGAGCCTGGGGATGCTGTTGAAAAGGATGAACCCAGGCCGGTAATAAGGGACCGTCATGGTCTGCCCTTTCTTCATAAAGATCAGCACCTTTCGGATGTGTTCAAGGTCTCGGAAAGTGAAGATCAAACACCATCGGAGGAGGTGGAAATTTTTTCTGAACTGCTGGAGTCTTCACTGAAGGGAAAAAATCAGGATGCCCTTTTAAGGGAAAAAAAAGATCGACTGCCCTCTGCGCCGGTACCCCTTAAAAAACGCCTGAAAAGGTATCCTCCTCCGGAAAAACAGCTGGATCTTCATGGCTTGACAGCTGTCGAAGCAGATGCCCGGGCAGAAACCTACCTTCGGCATTCCTGGCGAAATGGTTTTTTTACCCTGCGTCTTGTGGTGGGGAAAGGCCTTCACTCTGAAGCGGGTGCAGTGCTGCCCCACGTGGTGGAAGACCTCCTGGTACGCCTGAAACGTGACGGGGTGGTGCTCTGGTTTGAATGGGATAAAAAACAAAAGTCCCGCAGCGGTGCAGTTATTGTTTATCTCAATCAGTTTGACTGATATTTTCCCACGGCTCGATTATGCTCTCTTAATGTTGCTGAAAAATGATGGGTGGTGTCATTTTTAGATACAAAAAAGTAAAATCGGCTGTCTGCCGGGAAAAGAGCCGCCTCCATGGCCTGTCTGCCGGGGTTTGCAATGGGCCCAGGTGGCAGTCCTTTAATTACATAGGTGTTGTAAGGAGTGGGAGTTTTTAGATCCCTGCGGGTGAGGTTGCCATTAAAATCGGTGATGCCATAGATCACTGTGGGGTCGCTTTGAAGGCGCATGTTACGTTTCAGTCGGTTATGAAATACCGATGAAATAAGCGGACGCTCGTCCGGGTTACCGGTTTCTTTTTCGATGATGGAGGCAAGGGTCACCACCTGATGAATGGAAAGGCCGCTCCGGGTGGCCTGGGTTTTCCATTCCGGAACAAAAATCGCCTGGAATCTCTTAACCATGGTGGTGAGAATGAATTGTGGGGATGTATTCTTTTCAAAAAAATAGGTGTCTGGAAACAGGTATCCCTCCAGGGTGTCCGCGTCCATGCCAAGGCGTGTGCAAAAGGCCGGATCATGGGCAAGGGCCATGAAATCTGCCCGGTCCCCCAGCCCTGCAAGCTCAAGTTGCCGGGCCACTTCCGCCACGGTGAAGCCTTCGGGCAGGGTGACCCGATGGCGCTTGACTTTGCCCCTGGACAGCATATCAAGTATATAGGCTGGAGACATGGCAGCGGAGAGTTCATATTCCCCTGCCTTGATGACTCCGGCTTTTTTTTGGAGCCGGACAAATACCTGGAACAAAAGATCATTTGAAATAAGGTGATTGCGGTACAGGGTGTCTGAAATCTGTTTGAGCACACTGCCCCTGGAAATGGTTATAAGGCGGGTGGTGTCCCGGGATGTCAGGGAAGTGTCTGCAAAGTGCTTTATATACATGAATCCTGCCAGGGTGGTTATGGTGCACACCAGCAATATTGTCAGGGCTGTTTTTTTTAAGATCTGACCCACGTTCCGGAGAAATCCTTTAATTTAAATATGAAAAAGCAGGTGCTGGGTACTGGGTACTAGGTGCTGGGTATTGGGTTCTGGGTACTGGGTACAAGGTACTGACCGCGACTGTTTTTTCATTGTTTGTTGTGTCCGTCAGGACATTGCAGTTATAAGGAGCATCGGGCATGATTGGTTTCGGTCCTGGCTTTAAAACAAGAAAGAATAAATCAGGTGGCCTTTCATGTCAAAGGGTTTGACGGTTTTTTTGTCCGACTGACTCCGTTGGTCCACCAAATGTGACGAGTGGCCCATGTTACGACCAAGCCCCATTTATATGGCCAAGCCCAATATTTATCCCTGGCCGCTGTTGTGATCAATTTCCCCAATATTAGTAAGAGAGGTCCTGCTTTGTTAGAAAACCACGGACTGTATGTCCATGTTCCCTTTTGTGTAAAAAAATGCCGGTATTGTGATTTTTATTCCACCAGTGATCTTGCCTTGAAAGGGGATTTTGTGTCAGCCCTGGTAAAGGAAATGCGCCTGCGATCCCTGGGAGATCATGTCATTGACACCATTTATTTCGGGGGTGGAACTCCGTCGGTGCTCACGGCCGGGGAAGTTGAGACCATATTGTCGGCCATCCATGACCTGGAGCATATTGCCGCCGGTGTCGAGGTAACAATGGAGATGAACCCCGGCACCGTGGATGATGCCTATCTTGCCGATATGCATGCCCTTGGGGTTAATCGACTCAACATGGGTATTCAGTCCTTTCATGATGAAAAACTTAAATTTCTGGGTCGTATTCACAATGCCGCCGATGCGGTGGATGCTTTGAAAGGTGCCCGCCGGGCCGGATTTGAAAACATTGGACTGGATTTGATGTTTGGTGTTCCCAACGAAACAGCCGACAGCTGGTGCAGGGACATGGACACTGCCCTTTCTTTCCTGCCGGAACATCTCTCCTGTTACATGCTCACCTATGAACCGGGCACACCCCTTTATAATGGGTTTAAAACCGGCAGAGTGACTGCCCTTGGGGAAAGGGCGGTGGCGGATCTTTTTGTTGCCACATCCCATTGGGCAGGCATGCGGGGATATGATCATTATGAGGTGTCTAACTTTGCAAGAACTTTCTCACATCGTTCCCGGCACAATGGAAAATACTGGACCGGGGTTCCTTACAAGGGGTTTGGTCCTGCGGCCCACTCCTTTGATGGGACGGGGCGTTCCTGGAATTATCGTGATGTCCACCGGTATATCCATGCACTTGATAATGACAGGCTTCCTGTCATGGAAAAAGAACTGCTTACCCGGGAACAGGTTTTGATGGAAAGGGTAATGTTGGGTTTGAGAACCTTTGATGGCATGGATATCCGGACATTTGAAAAATTTTCCGGACAGGCGTTTAGAGAGCAGTTCAAGACGGTTCTGGAGTGGGTCAAGGCCCGGAAATGGGGAGACTGCCGGGAAGGGCGATTTGTTTTGACTCTGGCAGGGATGCTTTATCTGGACACGGTGGTGGAGTGGTTTGTAGAAGAGATCTAGAGTGGGGGTGGGGTCAGGCGTGTGTTATAGCACATGCCTGACCCCGTTATCGTACCGATTTTAAACCTTGGTCGGTGCTGTGATCAAAATTGATTATTTCACAACTGTTTTGTTTGGGTTTGCTTCCACTTTTTTCAGGATTTCCATGGGTTTTTCTTCGGGCAGCCATTCAACGGTACCTTCACCCACATCATAGATGGCTCCCACTACCTTGACTTTACCCGTGGCAACCAGATTTCGGGTAGCCGGGCTTTCCATGAAAAGTTCTTCAATGCCGGTCCAGATATTTTCTTCAATGGCCATGGGGATAATGTCTGCACCCTTGACGTCGGGATGATCTGCCATGGCTTTTTTAACGGCAGGAACAATATTGTCCACCAGGGGGGGAATATTTCGTTCCAGTTTGTGATCATGTCCCAGCACCGCCTGGGTGACAGCGGTGACGGCACCGCACTGGGTGTGCCCAAGCACCACTAGTACCGGGGTGTTCACATGGGCAAGGCCGTATTCAATGGAGCCCCTTTCATCCACGTCACACACATTACCAGCCACACGGATGACAAAAAGATCCATAATTCCGGCGTCAAAGATGGCCTCCACCGGCACCCGGGAATCTGAACAGGTGATCACCGTGGCATAGGCGTGTTTGCCCTGATTTTCTGATCCTGCCTGGATAAGCCTTGCAAGATTCAGGTGGGGACGGGTCGGTTCTCCATGGACAAAGCGCTGGTTTCCTATTTTCAAAAGGGCAAGACTCTCGTCCGGGGTGGGTTTGTCTTTGAATGGGTCTGTTGCCGGGTGGTCTGCCTGGTCCACGGAATGGGCTGTTGTGGTGGTTTCTTCAGCGGGAAGAGATGCCCCATGGATTTCTTCTGTTTGATGGGATTCTTCCGCCACATGGTTTTCTTCCTTGGCGGGCTCTTCCGCTACTTCACTGGTGGATGCTTCCTGGTGCTGGGCGCCCTGTTCTGCAATGGCGGTTTCCGGTGCCGCAGTGACATGGGCTTCTTTGCTCATTGCCGTTTCATCCGGAGGGGCATGGGTTTTTTCGTCACCACCAAAGGTGACCATCAGTATGAAACATACCATCAGTCCCAGGTAAGTCCAGAGAATGATTTTCGTTTTCTTCTCCTGCATTATTTCACTCCTTTTGTTTAAATGTAACTCAAAAACATGAGTTCTTAATAGTTTGGCCTGTTTTTTTATTTCAAAAGGGTGCCCGGCCTTGGAACGGCAACCTCTTTAAAATTTGTTTTTTTTCCGAAGCTGCCGGGTATCTCCCACCCGGATGGTTAGATTAATGGTGTCAAAATATTCAATTAGGGGGATGATATACTTGCGGGAAATCCCTGCCATATCCTTGAATTGGGGGGTGGTGATCTCTCCGGCATCGTTGAGGAAGCTCACCAGTTCACCCTCAATATCGGCAATGGCCCTGGCATCAAAGTAAAGATCGTCCTTGGTTTTGACAATGCGCTTTTCGTCTATGAGCATCTGTAAGACATCCCTTGCCACCTTGGCATCCACCTCCAGGTCCTGGCATATGGTGCGGAAAAAGGGCGGGGTCAGCCCGGATCTGGCGTACAGATCAAGAATTTTTTCTTTTATGGCCTGTTCATCCACCTGTAATGCCACCTCATGCTGGGAAAGACGTATGGAACCCTTGTCCTGGACGATCTTATCTTCCTTGGCAAGCCGGGCAATGACCAGGGGAAAGAGTTTTGAATCCTTGTAGTTGAAAGCTCGGAATTTTGATTTCAATTCCTGGCTTGGCATGCCTTCTTTTAAGGGATTTTCTTTGTGATAGGTGGCAAGTCGCTCCAGCACCTCCCCTGCAAGATTGTCAAAGATATTGCCATGGATATAAATCCGCTGGTCTTTATCGGTTTGCACCAGACGCCGGTTGGCCAGCATCTTTTGCAGGGCAGCTTCGAGTTTTTTGTCGGTGATGCTGGTCATAATTCTGAGATCGGCAAAAGAGACCCCTGTAAATTTTCCCTGTTCTGCAAAATAGGAGAGGATGGCCTCGTTGTCATCCCCGGTCAGACAGGTCATGCCCTTGATGGAATGGGTATCGGAAAGCTTGTGCTTTGCGGCAACGGGGTTGAGAATCTGGCCACCGCCAATGGTTTTAACCGGAGAGTAGCTTCTGATGACAAAGCGATCGCCCTTCATCACGCACACCGGGGTTTCCAGCCGGATCTGTACGCAGGCGGTGTCTCCGGGGGTCAGTTCCGGGCGGTCCAGGAGAACCACATGGCCGAACACCTCACTGGTGCCGGAATGGAAACGTACCCGGGTTCGGGCCTTGGCGGGTTTGGTGTTGCTGGAAAGAAATAAAAGTTCTGCATCCACCATATAACTTGGGTGCAAGGTGTCCGGGGTGGAGAGAATATCGCCCCGGTTAATGGTTTCTCTGTCCAGCCCCTGGAAATTAATGGCGGTGCGTGATCCGGCGGTCACCGTTTCCACGCTGTTGCCATGGACCTGGATACCCCGGACTTTGGATGTGATGCGGGAGGGAAAGATCATGATATTATCCCCCACGTTTATTTTGCCCGATGCCAGGGTGCCGGTGATCACCGTGCCGAATCCCTTCATGGAAAATACTCGATCCACGGGCAGTCGGAAGATGGGGGAAGCCGTACGGGAGGGGATTTTATGGCAGAGTTCATTGAGGGTCTTCTTGAAATTGTCAAGCCCCTCTCCGGTGATGGCGGATACGGGAACGATGGGGGCGTCTTCCAGAAAGGTGCCCTGGGTAAACTCCAGGATATCCTCCATGGCAAGTTCCATGAGTTCTTCATCCACCAGATCAATTTTGGTCATGGCAATGAAGCCGTGTTTGATGCCCATGAGGGTGCAGATTTCCATGTGTTCCCGGGTCTGGGGCATGACCCCTTCATCGGCGGCAATGGCCATGGAGACAATGTCGATGCCGCTGGCCCCGGCCACCATGTTTTTGACAAATTTTTCATGGCCCGGCACATCCACGATGCCCACTACTTCACCGCTTTCCAGGGGAATGGATGCAAACCCGAGCTCTATGGTGATTCCCCGCTGTTTTTCCTCCTTGAGTCGGTCGGTTTCAATGCCGGTCAAGGCCCGGATGAGGCTGGTTTTGCCATGGTCAATGTGGCCTGCGGTGCCCAATATGATCTGGTCCACTGTGTCTTCCCCTTGTGTTATTTTGATTTTCGTTTGCGCATCATCTGCATCAGGTAGGCGGCCGCCACAAGGCCCCCACCCAGGGCAAGCCCATGGAACATTGTCCATTCCGGGCGGAAAATACGTGTGAGTAAAATACCAAAAACCATACCCAGAATAAGTCGTACCACAAAAACTGGAAAACTGCCCATGTCTGTTTTTTATCCTTACTTCGAGGTGATCCAGTGCTGAGAAAAACAAAGGGTGCGCTGATATCAGACAGTGAAAGCCGACTGGGATCAGAATTTGGCCCATGGAAGTACACTGGAGTTGAATAACCCAAAAATAATAAACAAACTTGAAACAGGGGTCAATATGAAATTTTCAGCGTTTCAGCCGATTTTTATGAGAATAGCCCCGGCCACAATGATCATGGAGCTGATGATGCGGTTTGATCCGACCCTCTCCTTAAATACCAGAAAGCCGATACCGATGCCAAACAGGGTGCTTACCTGGCGCAGGGCTGAGGCATAACTGGCCTGTGCCTCTTCCAGCCCCAGGCGAAAGGAAATAAAGGACAGCAGCATGATCATGCCACCCAGGAGAAGGCTGTAGGGATTGTGTTTTGTTTCAGAGATTACCTGCAATGTCTGGTGCTGCCAGAGTACCCGTAACAGGTGAAAGATCAGCATATAAAAAGAAAGGTGAAAGGTGTAGATAAAAATATCTCCGGTCATTACTCCTAATTTATCGGCTACGGCTCCGAAGGAATAGAAAAATGAGGCGGCAAGGGCCGTTAAAACGCCTGCCGGCATTGCCTGGGAAGTCTTTTTGAATCGGGGGCGGATAGCCAGGCTGCCCCGTTGGATGGTTACTGCTCCATAAATGATCAGGGCAATACCGGTGGCACCGGCCGGAGAGATAATCTCATCCATGAGAAAATAACTCCATACAACAATATAAACCGGTCCTGTCACCGTCAGGGGGTAGACCAGGGTCAATTCCCCTTTTTCCAGGGACACGGCCACAAAGTACTGGTAAAGAAAGAAAAAAAATCCGGCGGCAAGGGCACTGTACATGGCCGATGGAATGAAAAAAGAGGCTGTTCTATGGAAGAAAAAAATATAACCCCCCAGTCCGGAAACCGTGATGCACATCATTACAAAGATGGCGCTGGTCTTATCCCGGCAGGTTTTTAAAACGCTGTTCCAGAGTACATGGAACAGGGCGCTGAGAATAATGAAGCCAAAGCCTTTTAGGGTCATGATCTGCTGTTTCCAGGTGAGGGGTGAAAGATTCTCCCAAAAGTGTGAAGTGTCTCTGGGATGATATAAACAATGCCTGAATTATCTATTCTTTTTGAAGGGATTTGGCAATGTTGAAAAAATATTTGTATGAGTTAAAAAAATAGATTGAAATTTAAAATCAGGTCTGGTATAAAGTCCGGGTTTGATTGTGGTGGGTGTAGCTCAGTTGGCAGAGCGCTAGGTTGTGGTCCTGGATGTCGAGGGTTCGAGCCCCTTCACTCACCCCATATTTAAAAAAATGCGTAGGTTAGAATTACGATTGTGCGCCTGTAGCTCAGCTGGATAGAGCGTCGGACTTCGAATCCGCAGGTCGGGAGTTCGAATCTCTCCAGGCGTACCATAATAAAATCAAGGGGTTGCAGCTAATTTGCTGTGCCCCTTTTTTGTTTAAAAGAGGCGATTGTGCTCAGGTACTCTTCCTGTCTGGTTGATACCATTCTTAAATCTGAGTCATTAACAATGTTGTAAATGAGCTGGTGCTGGTAATTGAATAAAGCACATAACAGGGCAAATGGATTCGGACAGCCAAAAGTTTTGCAGCTCCTATCTCGCTCTGCATCTTTTGGCTACCGGTGATTTGCAACGTTATGCCTGTAGAATTTTCACCCCAAAGATGGCATTTTGATTTTATCACTTTTATTGCGTTTCAAGTTTGATAAATACATTCCCATCATGCCTACTACCGTTTGGATACAAAAAATCTACAACCTTGTAAGTCCCAATTGATTTGCCACTTACACTTACCGAAAAGCCAAGATTCGCATTCTGCGGTCAAATACCAACTCGATACATTTCAAGTGCCAAATTGGAAGGGATTGTCAATTTTAAAATCCCCTCACCGCATTGTTCAAATAAAATGCGATTCTTTGGATAAGAAATTGAAACTACTGAATTGCTTTTTACATATGGCTCTGCAGGCATCCTTATCTCATATAATTTTTACCGTTTATTGAAATACCTTTCATTGATTTCCTATAGTATTGAATTTGCTCCTCAACTTGACATTATACAGTTTCCTTCATAACTCAAACAATAAAAAATACATATCAAATTTATCCTATAAAAGATATTAAATTAAGGAGCTATTTAGTGGTGCCAAATTTTTTTATGACGAGATCTGTTCTCAATGAAACTGGGCTCCTGAGCCTGGTTTCGTGAGTCAAATTGTGGCAGGGTAATAATGTAGGTTTGCAAGTCTGCTATGTGAACAGGCCTCTTTTAATGTGGATTGACAAAAAATAGCATGTATCGTTGACTCGTGCTGTGAAATAGGATGTAATACCCCAATGATTATTCAAGAAACTGGAGAAATAGGTAAAGAATTTTATGTGATCGGGTCTGCAAGCGTGCCGGTATACCTTTTAGACGGCCCTGTACCCGTGCTGTTTGATGCTGGACTGACTGGCGGGGCGTTCTTATATGAAGCCGGGATTCGACAGATTCTGGGTGAACGCGTGCCTGCATATCTGTTTTTAACCCATTCGCACTTTGATCATGTGGGATCGGCGAGCCATTTCAAGGATGTCTGGCCGGATCTTAAAATCGGGGGAGCTGTGCGGTGTTCTGAAGTTTTACAAAAACCCAAGGCAGTTCAACTGATGAGGGATTTAAACTTTGAAGGCGTAAAGCTTCTTACGGAATCAGGTATGGAGCCCATTAACGAAAAGGGGTTTGAATCGTTTGACCTGGATATCCTGCTTCAGCCGGGCCAGACAATTGCGCTTGCTCCGGGCTTGAATATGGTGGCCCTGAATACGCCCGGGCACACATGGGATTTTATGAGTTACTGGATTCCTGAAAAAAAAATCTTGGTTGCCTCGGAAGCCGTTGCCACGTATGAACTCAACGGATACCTTCAGCCTGAGTTTTTAGTTGACTTTGATGCGTACATTGACTCTTTGAAGGTGCTGAAAAAACTGGGTGCTGAGATTTTGTGCCTGGGTCATCATGCCGTGTTTACAGATGAGGATGCCGTGGCGCATATTGAAAATTCCTTTCAGGCGGCGATGGATTATCTGGCCATGACGGAAAAATTTCTTGTTCAGGAAAAAGGGGAGGTTGAAAAAGCGGTAGAGCTGGTGAAGAAGGCGGAATGGGATCCACGGCCATGGCCGAAACAACCTGAATCTGCTTATTTACTGAACACCTGGCAGCGAGTGAATACTGTCTGGAACCGGATGAGCAGAAAAAAATTAAAGATGCGGATGTAGTGATATTTGATCTTGAAGACAGTCTCCTGCCGGATAGAAAAGCCAAAGTCTGTACAATTTGCATCAAAGTATCAGCCTTGGAAGGAGGGTGCCTACAACCACCCCTCTCATCAATAGATATGCCCCAGGGGAAAGCACAATAATGAAGATGTATTACTATCTGCTTCACATCCAATACCTTGGATTTCGATACCATGGCTGGCTCAAACAACCCGGGATGAAGACCGTTGAGTCCATGGTGGAAAAGACAGCAAAATTTGTTCTGAGCCATGATAGATTTAAAATACTGGGAACCAGTCGGACGGATGCCAAGGTGTCTGCCAACCACTCCGCATTTGAGCTGTCCGTGGCAGAATCCCTAGATATGGATGCCCTGCTCATGGATTTTAATCAGAATTTGCCCAATGATATTAAAATATTAAAAATCGAGTCTGTCAGTAAAGACTTTAATATTATCCAGGCACCAAAGGTTAAGGAATATGTGTATCTGTTTTCACATGGGGAAAAAAATCATCCTTTTTGTGCCCCCCTTATGCACTCGTCCAAAGATATTCTTGATATTGAGCTAATGAAACAAGGTGCGCATTTATTTAAGGGTAAGCATAATTTTGTAAGGTATTGCACAAAGCCTGGCCCAGAAACCACATTTGATCGGGAAATTCTGGTCAGCAAAATAGAGGAAAATACTTTTTTAACAGCCAACTTTTTCCCCGGAAGAAGCTATGCCTACCATATCCATGCCAGGGGATTCCTGCGTTATCAGGTGCGCCTGATCATGGGACAACTGCTTTGTCTTGGAAGGGGTGAAACCAGTTTGAATAAAATTAAAGAAACCCTTACTGGAAAAGAAACCCAGCCACTGAGATTCATTGCCCCATCTTCAGGTCTGATCCTGAATAAAGTCCTTTTTTGTTGAAATAAACTTCAGCTTGAAATTTAAAAGCATCCGTTTTTCTTCTGGATTTCTTCCTCCAGGATCAATGCAGCGCCGATGGCTCCCATCATCTGAGGGGCATCTGGTACATTAACCTCCCTGCCAAGATTCAGGCTCAGAAGTTCCCGCAGGCACGGGTTTTTGGCCACACCTCCGGAAAAAACAATGGGTCCTTGGGATGAAATCCTGTTGATCATTCCCGATGCACGCTTGACAACACTGAGATGCAGTCCCCGGACAATCTCTTTCCGGTCTGCGCCCCGGGCGATCAACGAGGTTACCTCGGATTCAGCAAATACCGTACACATGCTGTTGATGGTCAGGTCTTTTTCAGCTTCCAGACCGGCCTGTCCGAATTCCTCCATGGAAAAATCCAGGTTCCTGGCCATGATTTCCAGAAATTTGCCAGTTCCGGCGGCACAGCGGTCATTCATTTCAAACTTTTTTACCTTTCCTGTATCGGTCAAGGCAATGGCTTTACTGTCCTGTCCACCGATATCCAGTATGGTCCGGGCATCCTTGAAATAGGCCTGTACACCCCTGGCATGGGCTTTGATTTCCGTTACGGTTTTTGCCCCGTCAAAGGCGATCTCAAACAGAGTCCGGCCATAGCCTGTGGCCATGATGCTGTCATAGCGGACACCGTCAATAAGTTTTCTGGCTTCCGAAATGGGGTCGAATCCGGTATCTGTCTGACGACTTTCCACGATCTGCCCCCCTCGTACCACTACGAACTCAATGGTCCGGGAACCGATGTCAATCCCTGCATACTGCATCTGTGTCAATCCTCGCTGTTTTAATAAAAAAGGTTCCTGCACTCTGTGTCTGCAATCGTAACTGGACCGGTGCAGGTGTTGGCCGGCAGATGAGGTTCCACTGCCGGTCCGGGGTCAGGATGAGTTATCCCTTGATCTGTTCGATAAAGGCTTCCACCCGTGTTTTCATCTGTCCCACATCTTCCGTGCCGTAGTCGGTTTCAATGCGCAGACAGGGAATCCCCTGCTTTTCCAGGGCTTTTTCCACGGGAATAGACTCCATTATATAGGGTTGGCAAAATTGAAGGCCGTAGTGGATGACACCGTCGGCTTTAAAATCTTGAGCCATTTCCATTATGTGATCAAGCCGATCCTGATTGGGGGTAAAAATGGCGCAATCTACCTTGAAATACCGGTCGGCAATGGCATCCATCATGGCGTCAACGGTTGTTCCGGAATCATCGGTGAGATTTCGTGTCCCCCGTTCGCCAACGCAGGACTCTTCGCCCACGATCACAGCTCCGGATGTTTCAACGATCCAGGGTAATTTCCAATTGGGGACAGCCATGGGGCAGCCAGAAAAAAGAATCCTGGGTGTTTTTTCAGGGAAAGCCCCTTGTTTTGCCGTAATACGTTTCTCAAGCTCATCACAGATGGCGTTCACAGATGCGGTGAACCTGGCCGGGTTATCATAAAAGAAGACCTGGTTGGCCAGAAGGGCATCCAGTCCTGAAATGGGCGCTGGGTCGGCTTTCCGCAGGGCCATCAACCGGTGGATTGCAGCGCGTTTGGCATTGACGGTTTGGATTGCCGCCTTTAACGAATCGGCAGTCACTGCAACGCCTGTCAGGGCCTCAACGGCAGTTTTGAACCGGTCATACTCAGCCCTGAGAAACGTGCGGCCCTGGTCAGTTTTCATTTGGGGAAGGTCCATGACGTAAAGGTTTTCCACCATGGTGCCGAGGGTTTCGTAAGCCTTTTTTTTGCCGTCACAGGTGTTCTCGCCCACGATCATGTCCGCGCTCTCAAGATAGGGGCAGACCTTTCCCAGCTTGAATCCAAAAGAGGATTTGATCAGAGCACAGGTGTTTCTGGGCAGGTATTGTTCCACCTCGTCCATGGCAAAATCAGCACCCGAGCACAGCCCCACCAGAGTGGCATTGGCTGCAAGGGCTATTTCTTCAGGAACAAATACGCAATATGAGCCTATGATTTTTCGGCCCTGGGCCTTTTCATCAACCAGTTCTTTGATCCGGAGGCCATGAACTTCGCTCATGACAAAATCAAAGTAGCCCATGCCCTGGGGTCGGTCATTCTGGGACAGGAAGATGTCCGTGTAAGCATTTCCCAGGACATTCAAGAGCGCGTCGTGGCCCTCAAGGTTTAATCCTAGATCTGTCCACATGGATACATAGTCATTACTCATAGTGTGTTTTCCTTTGCTTGGGGGTCAATTATGGTTTTTTCAACACAAGGCCTTAATGTCAGTAACGGTTACCAGCTCAGCCTGGCTTGGGCTGATCAGGTATCTAATGATAGTTTGAATTTTACAAACTATCAAATTTTTAAAGCCATTGCCTTTTGTGAAATTCATAGAAAAAATTGATACTCGATCGTCTGAATCCGTCAGCCACCTCCATTGAAGGGTCAATGGGGCTGTGCCTGTCCTGGTACTGTGGAAGGATTCTACCCATCTTTAAATTTTTATGTTGACAGGCCTTGGATTAAAGTGTAGTATTGCAAAATCGAATCTGAGATTAAGTTCACATTCAAAAAAACGGGGTCTTCGGGGATTCTTCGAGGGGCCTTTTTTTATGTCAGGTCAACTTTTCCTATCTTTAAATTTTCTTCTTTTAAATGTTTGAAATTTTTAAATCCAGGTTTTTTCAGGACAGGTGGTTGACCCACCAGATAATATATGCGGGTTCTTATTTCCCCTATCTATTATTTTTCAACACGAGGCCGGTCTTAAACGGTTAAGACTTGCCTGTTTCGTACTTAGGGGAAAGAATAATTTGTCGAATAAACACCTTGGTGTGACAACTACCTCAAAGTTTGAAACACTTAAACTTTATTTTTTTCAGGAGATTGTCACATGGCTACAGGTACAGTAAAATGGTTTAACGATTCTAAGGGTTTTGGTTTTATCGAGCAGGAAGATGGACAAGACCTTTTCGTTCACCACTCAAGCATTAACGCAACAGGTTTCAAATCCCTCAATGAAGGAGATCGCGTCTCCTTTGACATTGAGCAGGGCCAGAAAGGTCCGGCAGCCGGAAATGTAACCGTCATTTAGTTCCAGCGTATATCGCTTTGAAGTTTATATGATTCCCACCGAATTAGCATGGCTTCAAGGCTGCATATAAGTAGACGTACCTTGCCTTAAGAATTTCATTTAAGGTAAGGTATGCAGATCAGGGCAGTTCTTATGTCAAGCACTGTCCGTTAGTTTCGCACTTAGGGGAAAAATAATTTGTCGGAAAAAGCACATCAGTGTGACAACTACCTCAAAGTTTGGAACATTTAAACTTTTGTTTTCAGGAGATTGTCACATGGCTACAGGTACAGTAAAATGGTTTAACGATTCTAAGGGTTTTGGTTTTATTGAGCAGGAAAACGGAGAGGATCTTTTCGTTCATCATTCAAGCATCAATGCAACCGGTTTTAAATCCTTGAACGAAGGGGACCGCGTGTCCTTTGACATAGAGCAGGGCCAAAAAGGTCCCGCAGCAGGAAATGTAACTGTAATTTAGTTATATCTGCAGATACCCATCCGTGATGGTGCAATCTTTTAATCGGGGTTGACCATTTCGGTCTGGATATGTTTTAAAGAAAGCCCCTTTGACGGATGTCATTGGGGCTTTTTTTGTTTTTTATATGAAAATGTCGACAGCAGAATTCCCAACGGTCATCCGGTCCGTCCCACTCGGAGCCAAAGGCGATAAGCCCTTTTTCCCTGCCGATTATAACGAAGTGCGGGCTGTTTGAGGACAATGAACTGCGGCAATATCGCTTCAGTCCGGCAGGGCAGAAGGGTTGCCGACGATCCGGGATTGGTTGGACCGGGTGATCGTTGGAGGCGGTATGGAATACGGCAAAGCTGTCAGGTCTAAATTTCACTGTCAAAAGTCAATGCGGGGTTTGGCTTTTGTCTCTACCCGGAAAGGATGATCCATGCTAAAAAAAATTCAATTAAAAACCAGAATGATTTTATTAATTTCTTCTGTGGTCTTCATTGCTTTTGCCGTTAGCACCACCTTGATAACCCTCAAAGTTGGCAGTATGGTCAGGGAAGAAGCCCATGATAAGGCTAGAGAAATTGCCCACAGATACAGTTCGGAAGTTAAAAATCGAATGGATGTGGCGCTTGCAGCCTCCAGAAACATCGCCGGTGCTTTTGCCTCTATCAAAACCAGTGTGGAAAAGCCTGATCGGAAGATATTGGATGCCATTTTATCGGGTGTATTAAAGGATAACCCGGATTGGATGGGCATCTGGGCCTGTTTTGAACCCGATGCCATAGATGGCAGGGACAGTGAATATGTCAACACCCCGGGGCACAATGAAAAAGGGAGATATCTCTCCTGGTGGAACCGCATATCCGGTTCTATTCAAATGTCCGCATCTTCCACCCCCGATGAATCTGCTGCCTGGTACAATGAACCCATGAAAACCGGCCGGGAGTTTGTCACAGAACCTCACATGACAAACCAGGGCATCATGGCCATTGATATGTGTACTCCTATTACATTTAAGAATAAACGTATCGGTGTCGTCGGAATTGATTTCAGCATGGCCTATTTTGAAAAAATGATCAGAGACGTAAAACCCTTTGAAACAGGTTATATTTTTTTTGTGTCCCACAATGGTATGTTTGTTGCTCATCCTAAAAAAGACCTTGTGGGTAAAACCATTTATGACGTTAATCCATCCAACACGGTCATGGACGCTATCCGCCAGGGACGGGAGGCAATTGAGATTAAAAAATCAGAAGTGACGAAGACCGAAGCTTTTGTTATTTTTGTCCCTGTCAAACTGGGTAGAAGTGATCTGTCCTGGTCCCTTGGCGTCAGTATTCCCATGGAAAAAGTGCTGACCGGTGTCAATACAATGAGAAATATGAGTCTTGTTATTAATACCATTTTCATGGCCCTTATCATGCTGGTTATTTTCTTCATTGCCAGGGGGATTGCAGCTCCCATAGGCCGCATTGTCAAAGGACTTAATCAGGGAGCAGATCAGGTTTCCTCGGCTTCCATAGAAGTGGCTACTTCCAGCCAAACCCTTGCAGAAGGTGCATCTCAACAGGCTGCCGCCATTGAACAGACCGCCTCTTCCCTTGAAGAGATGTCTTCCATGACCAGTCAGAATGCCGATAATGCCGGCCAGGCTAATACCCTGATGCAGGAGAACAGCCATATCATCGAACAGGCCAGTGAATCAATGGATAAATTGATCCATGCCATTGAAGATATTTCAAAGGCCAGTGAAGAAACCTCCAAGATTATAAAAACCATTGATGAGATTGCATTTCAGACCAATCTTCTGGCCCTGAATGCCGCAGTGGAAGCTGCCCGGGCCGGAGAGGCCGGTGCAGGATTTGCCGTGGTGGCAGATGAGGTGAGGAACCTGGCCCTTCGTGCCGCAGAGGCAGCCAAGAGCACAGAAACCCTTATTGAAGGTACCACCCGGAAGGTAAAAGAAGGATCTCAGCTGGTGGATACCACCAACGAGGCATTTTCCCAGGTGAATGTATCCACGGAAAAAGTCCTTCATCTGGTGGCGGAAATTGCAGCTGCTTCCAGAGAGCAGGCCCAGGGAATTAGCCAGGTAAATCAAGGGGTGGCCCAAATGGATAAGGTTATCCAGCAGAATGCCGCCAATGCCGAAGAATCCGCCAGTGCCTCAGAAGAGATGAACGGCCAGGCCCATGCAATGAAAAATATGGTCTCTGAACTTGTGGCCCTGCTGAATGGAAATGTGAAAAAAGTTTCCAGAAAAAAAACAGTGACGCCTTCACCCGGGAAAAAAAGTGGCCCGGAAACGGCACTTCCCATGAAGAAAAGAACAAGTTCGCAAACACCCTTGTCACTTCAAGGAACTGCCAGGAGAGAAGTCATGCCCCATGACATTATTTCCGATGATGATTTCAGTGATTTTTAGGGCCTGATCCCGTTGACTCAACTCTTATTATAAGTGGTCCATTTTGTGACCAGGGCCATCGATGATGAACGCTGGCAGATTGTATGATAAAATAGGGAGGAATTATTATAATGGCAGAGCTTTCCATTCAAAGATATCAGTTTGAGACCGGCATTTATCGTCCCCCCAGTGAAGGGGGCAGTGCATCCCTGCTGCTTCGCTTCACCCGCAACTGCCCGTGGAACCATTGCGCGTTCTGCAGCATGTATAAAGGTGAAAAATTTCAACTTCGCTCCCTGGCCGAGCTCAGGGCAGATATGGATGCCATGGCAAGCCTGGCCCAGGATTTAAAAACGATTTCCATGGAACTGGGTCAGAAGGGAGAGATCACCCGGGATGCGGCCATGGTTCTCATGGACAGGGTGCCGGAGCTGAATCACCACAATGGTTTTGCCATGTTTTTTCACTGGTTGTGTGCAGGGGGCAAGACCGCCTTTATCCAGGATGGCAACAGCATTATCATGAAGACGGAAGATTTAAGGGAGGCTTTGGAATATCTGAGAACCCTTTTTCCCTCCATAGAGCGGGTGACCACCTATGCCCGATCCAGAACCCTTGCCCAGAAATCCCTGGAGGATCTGGTTGCCATCTGCAGGTCCGGTCTGGATCGGCTGCACCTGGGTCTTGAAACCGGTGACGATGATCTGCTGGCAAAGATTAAAAAAGGGGTGACGGCCCAGGGTCATATTGATGGTGGTAAAAAAGCCATGGACGCCGGGTTTCAGGTGTCAGAGTACTGGATGCCCGGCCTTGGGGGCAGAGAAATGACAGCGGGCCATGCCCGGAACACCGCCCGGGTCCTGTCTGCCATCAATCCCCATTATATTCGGTCCCGCCCCTTCCGGGCCATCCCGGGAACGGCCATGCACACCTGGATTAAAAAAGGGGAAATGCATATTTTATCTCCCCACGAACAGCTTCGGGAATTAAAAGAGATGATCACAAACCTTGATGTGACCTCCCGGGTCTGCTTTGATCATGCCGGGAACAACTGGCTGAATCCTTCCGGGCGTCTCTTGTTGTCCCACGGGTATGAAGGGTATCAGTTCCCGGATGAAAAAGAAAAGCTGCTGGATTTGATTGATGAGGGATTGGAAAGTCGTAATGTGGCCCCTGATATCACTTTTTTGTAGAATATAAAAATATGGAGTTAACAGTTGAAAAACTGGCAGGTCTATCTGGTAAAATGTGCAGATCAGTCTCTGTATTGTGGTATCACCAATGACCTTAAGGCAAGAATTGATGTGCACAATGCGGGAAAAGGGGCAAAGTACACCCGGGGACGACTGCCAGTGGTGCTGGTTGGAAGCACAGAAAAGATGACAAGAAGTGAGGCACTTAAATTTGAAATCCGTATCAAAAAATGTCGTTCTGAAAAGAAAATTTCTGCATTGAAAAAAGGGCTTTTGCCCTAATTGTGATTAAGCCGGATCTCGTACATTAAAATGTACGCCACACCTCTAAAAAAGACCACAGTGAAAGTGCCCCATGATCAATTGAGTTCTGAAGCATTGCAGAGGGGGTATAGAAGAGATCCAGTTCCTGCCGGGACTAATCCCGGGCCAATTGATGAAATTATGGCGGACAGAATGTCGTGCCCTGGCCCGGTCCCATGCGCTTCTGGAAAAAATGGCCGCGGATCAGGACCCGGATGATCCCCAGGGAGAACCCCTTTTGTCTCTCCGGCAGCAGGCAACGCTTCTGGAATGGTGTGACACCTTTTTAAATAATCTAACCCTTGATACCACCTATCGCATGAACCGGGAAATCTGTATTTTTCCTGCCAGAAGCTGGTATCAAAAAGCCCTGACCCCACCCATGATGTCACCCGGGTAAGGCTTTTTCTGAAATCTTTTCGTGGAGACAGGGCCGGGGAAATTTCTCCGGGATATGACAGTGGACAATCGTCTTTTCTTTCCCCGTCAGTGCCTGGCGGTAATGGCATGATAAAAGAAGGTGCTGCACCCTTTAAGACAGATGGCGAAACCGGGGTCTGGCAAGATTGTCTGGATGGGATTTTAACCCTGTAAAAGCCGGTGGTAATGGTTCTGGCTGATAACCAGGGATGCGTCCAGCAATGCGATGAAAAGGCAGATCTCATGGTGGACCTGGCCCGGGCCAGAACTAAATTGATTGTTATTGGCAGCCGTGCCTTTTTTTATGTCATACCTGATTCCGAATCTATGTTGGACAAAGCTGTTATTTAAAGGTATTATTGATATATTGTGAAGAATGAAAAACCGTTTTCTCTTTTTTCCCGCCCCACAGAAAAAAAGGTTAAAAAAAATACTAATCAAGGCTTGACTTTTAAATCCTTTTCTTTATAATACATAAAACTGCGCTAATACATGGATGCGCACAGGTTCCTTTCGATCAGTATATATCATACAAAAAAGGTTATATATTACAGTCAGGGGCTGGCATTATTTTTTATTTTTTTTCAGGAGATTGCCAATATGGCTAATGGTATCGTAAAATGGTTTAACGACTCTAAGGGTTTTGGTTTTATTGAACAGGAAAACGGAAAAGATGTGTTCGTACATCACACCGGGATTAACGCAACGGGTTTCAAGTCCCTGAATGAAGGGGATCGAGTTTCCTTTGACATTGAAGAAGGACAGAAAGGCCCCGCTGCAACTAACGTAACAGTTTTGTAGTCAGCCGTTTTACCCGGCCTTTAAAGTCATCTTGGTGACTTGCTGAATTAAAATCCCCGGACAGGGTTATGTCCGGGGATTTTTTTTTGTAAATATTCGGTCAGCATCCATTTTTCCCAGTTTTGGATAGCTCACATATCATCTGCACCTCTTAATTCCTGGGTCAGTTCTTCGGATAACAAAATGGCTTCGGCCACACATCGCATGGATTTTCGGGTATTCATACTGCGTTTTCGTATCCATTGATAGGCCTCTTCGCCGGTTTTCTTCTGACGAAGCATCAGCACTTCTTTGGCCCGTTCCACCAGTTTCCGGGTTTCAAGTTCTTCCTGAATTACCTGGGTTTTGACCATCAGTTCTGTATTTAAAATGGCAATGGCCGCCTGGTTGGCAACGGTTCTGATCAGATTTACCTCTGTTTGGGAAAATGAATGGGGTGTGGCGGTGAAACAGTTCAATGCCCCGATGATACGATCGTCCAGCACCTGGAGGGGGACACTCACCATGGAGATAAGGCCCAGTTTCTGTGCCATTTCTTTTTCTTTAAATCTATGGTCTTCAAGGACATTGTCGATGATGATGGGTTTTTTGCCGGTAACCACAGCGCCCACCACCCCTTCATTCATTTTCAGGGATCTATCCTTGATATAATCTCTGTCAAAGGCCTGGGTGGCTTTCAGCCCGATCCGGGGGGGGGTACAGGTGTCATCCACCAGCCAGAGTGAACAGATTTCAACCCCTGTAACCTTTGCTGTGACCATCACCGTCAATTTGAGGATGTCCTCAAGATAGAGATCTGAGGTGATGGCGGTGCTGATGTCCATGAGGGCTCTTATATATTTGTCATAAGGCTGTGCAATATCTTTTTCCATATGAAATTACCTGTGGTTGGTTGAAGTACAATAATTCAAGCCTGATTACACCCCAAAATGGCCGATGTTATGATCAAGCCCAATAAGCGCTGTGTTGGCCCACCGACAAAACGAAAACTGTATTCTGTTATCTCCAAGGGCATGCCGGTTGAAGCCCATTTTTTTCCATTGGTACCATTTGAGTAGTTGATTTGTCTGCAATAATCAAGAAATTAAAGTAAATATTCGACCATTGCCCCATCTTCACCTTTTTGGGCATGCTCATACACTGAATATTGATCCATTTAAAGGAGGTATACCATGAACCCAGCTGAAACCTATCAAGCACTGGTGGTTAGAGAAACTGAGGGTAAAAAATTTGCCCGCACCGTTGAGTGTAAATCCATCAATGAACTGCCCGGGGGAGATCTTTTGATCCGGGTACAGTTTTCCTCCCTTAATTATAAAGATGCCCTTTCGGCTTCCGGAAATCGCGGGGTAACCCGCTCCTATCCCCATACTCCGGGTATTGATGCCGCCGGTGTGGTGGTAACAGGCGATGGCCATGGTTTTAAACCCGGAGATGAGGTGATTGTCACCTCTTACGATCTGGGAATGAATACCCCGGGGGGATTCGGGCAGTATATCCGGGTACCATCGGCCTGGGCTGTGCCCATGCCCCAGAGCATGACACCCCGTACAGCCATGATGTATGGTACCGCAGGATTCACCGCGGGATTAAGTATCTGGCATCTGTTGAAAGATGGGGTAAGCCCTGATGATGGAGAGATCCTGGTCACCGGAGCCACAGGGGGGGTGGGCAGCCTTGCCGTGGCACTTCTGTCCCGGCTGGGATATCAGGTGGCTGCTGTGAATGGTCGAAGGGATGGTGCAAAATTTTTAAAAGGCATTGGGGCACACACCGTGATTTCCAGGGAAGATGCCGTTGACACAGGAAACAGACCGCTGTTGAAGGGCCGCTGGACCGGAGTGGTGGATGCTGTGGGGGGAGGGGTGCTGGCAACGGCTCTGCGGTCGGCAAAACCATATGCCACCGTTACCTGCTGCGGTAATGTGGCAGATGCAAACGTGCCCATGACCGTGTACCCCTTTATTCTGCGTGGTATAAAACTTGTGGGGATAGAGTCCCAGAGTTGCCCCATGCCCCTTCGCCGGGAAATCTGGGAAAATCTGGCAAACCACTGGGCCGTTGATAATCTTGAAGACCTGGTTATGGAAATAGATCTTGCTCGGCTGGATGCGGCCATTTCACAGATGCTCAAGGGAAAATCTCCGGGTAGAAGTCTGGTGAATCTGGCCTGATGCCCCCACCTTCAAGGTAAAAAAAGAATGTAATCATGGATAATCATAAGGAGAAGATTGAAAATATATATCAGTAGGGGTATGATGTCGATATTGTGATCAGGCTCGGTTATATTCTGCCGGGTCTCGTTTTTCCTTTATGGGGCTTGCTGCCTTCCCGATGCCCCTTATCGCTTTTTTATGGATTGTTTTGGACTCGTTCACAACATCGGCCGATTTTGGGGAGGGGATACCACCTATGATGGCCGGCCGATGTGATGTCCAGGTCCATTGTTTCCAAGGGAGCGCATATGGAAATATGGATAACCACCCTGATATTGTTGCTCACCCTGATTTTTCTGGTGACGGAAAAAATATCCGTGGATCTCACCGGCATCGGCATCATCGTGTTTCTGGTGATCACCGGTATTTTAACCCCCAGGGAGTCCATTATAGGTTTTTCCAATCCTGCAGTGATCACCGTGGGTGCCATGTTTGTAATCAGCCAGGGCATGATGCGAACCGGGGCTGTGGAATTTATTGGGCGACGCATCATTCAGGTGGCCAGGGGACGCTTGAATGTGGCTCTGGCGGTGATCCTCTTCACCGTGGCTGTGGCCTCGGCGTTTATCAATAATACCCCGGTGGTGGTTCTTTTTATCCCTGTGGTCATGGCCATGTGCTGTGAATTTGGCCTGAGTCCCTCCAAATTTTTGATTCCCATCTCATATGCCTCTATCCTTGCCGGCACCTGTACCCTCATTGGCACCTCAACCAATATTATCATAAGTGATTTGAGTGCCCTGTCCGGCCAGGGAGCATTGGGAATGTTTGAACTGTCACGGCTTGGCATACCCATTGCCATTGTGGGTATGTTGATGCTGTTTTTTATATCTCCCCACACCATGCCCTCGTCATTGAATCCCATCTGCCAGCTCAAGGACGATGAGCACCGCAAATATCTCACGGAGATAAAAATACCTCCCAACAGTGATCTTATTGGACGGCCGGTTTCCCAGTTGTTCAATGGCCGTTATGTCGATCTGGAACTGCTTGAACTCATTAGGAATTCCCATATTTTTCATCTACCCAGAAATGAGGTCACCGTGGCGGGTAATGACCGTGTGCTGGTAAAGGGCGATGTTAATGATCTGGTGGAGGTGCTCAACCATGAGGATGTGGTGCTGCCCAATTCTGAGACAGGGCTGTCCTTTGGAGCGGGAAAGGAAGAGCCGGTGGTGGTGGAACTCATTGTCACACCGGGATCAATCATGGTGGGAGAGCGCATTGAAGAAACTGAAATTGTGCAGGATCCCCAGGTGAATTTCATTGCCGTCAAAAGGAGTAATCTGCATTTCAGTGAACGTCAGGTGCATGATGTGCGATTAAAAAATGGGGATATTCTTCTGGTGTGGTGTTATGCCAGTAAGCTTACCGCCCTTAGAAACAGTAAAGAGTATATCATCATTGAAGACGTCTACGAAGAAATTGTTCTGAAACGAAAATCCTGGATATCCCTTCTCATTTTTGTTTCCATGGTGGTGACGGCCACCCTGGGTGTTGCCGATATTCTGGTGTGTGCCCTGGCAGCGGCGTTTTTAATGATTGCCACCGGATGTCTTCAGATGCGGGATGCCTACCGGGCACTGCAGGGGGATGTGCTGCTGCTCATTGCGGGTACCATCGCCCTGGGGGTTGCCATGGAAAAAACAGGCACCAGTGTGCTTTATGCCCGGGCCTTCCTGGATCTGTTCCATGGATATTCGCCAGGTGTTATACTGGGTGGTATCATTGTCCTGACCAGTACCTGTACCCAGATTTTGAGTAATAATGCCACCGCTGTACTCTTGTTTCCCATTGCGGTTTCTGCGGCCCAGGGGCTTGGTGTAGATCCTAAGCCCTTTATCATCGGGGTGTGTTTTGGGGCCAGTGCCTGCTTTGCATCCCCGGTGGGATACCAGACCAACCTTCTGGTGTATGGGCCGGGGGGCTATCGCTTCAGCGATTTTCTTAAACTGGGTATTCCCCTGAACATTCTTGTCATTGTTGCCTCCACAATTTTTATTCCCTTTTTCTGGCCTTTTTGAGCCTTTTTGATGCTTTACAAATTCATGGCAGACTGTTACTCAAGGATCAGTTCCTTTTTATGGCAGGGCCTTGGGTCATTCCCGGTATGGGAATCAATGTCTGATGATAAATACATGACGTGGAAAAACAGTTCCGCAAAAATGGAGAAACAGGATGGGTTTTTTCAGTTTTTTATCGGGTAAAACTCCCGAATCGCTTATGGAAGAGGGTAATCTTTTATTTGATAAGGGGCAGTGCGGTCTTGCAAAGATTGAGTATGAAAAGGCAAAAGCACGCCATGCAAAAAAACCGGCGCAGACCCAGGATTTCCTGGTACAGATTGATATGAAGATCAGCCAAAGCTGTGAGTCTCTATCCCGTCAGCACCTGGAAAAGGGGATGGATCTACTGGAAGCCGGATGCCATGAAGATGCTCTGGAGAGACTGAGCCTGGCCCTTGAATTGGCGGTGAGCCAGAATCTGAGACAGGAAATTGAGGTGGCCCTGACCCATTGCCATCCATCCTCTGAAAAGGAGGTTGAACAAGGGTATGGAGACCAAGGTTATTTGTGCAATAAAGATTCTGATTCATTGCCTCCGGGTCATGGTCCAGATGGCGGAGATGATCTTGAAACCTTTGAGGTGCTTATCAATACCCTCTCCCGGGAAGAGCAGGAAGCATATGGCAAATATGGGCAGCATTTCATCCATGGGTTTGTGGCCCTGAATTGCGGTGATTTTCTGACAGCTGCCCGGGCACTGGAACAGGCCCATGATGAATACCCTTTCCCAGATAATTACATTGGCCTGGAACTGGCCACTGCCCTTCTTAATCTAGGAGAACTTGACAGGGCTCAGGCGCTTTTGATGGATTTTCTGGGATATTTTCCCCGGTCGCTGCGGGGGTACCAGATACTTTGTGAGGTGCTGTGGATGAACAAGGCCTTTGATCTGGCCCACCACGTTCTGGACAACTGCCCGGAACCCATGGGACAGGAGGCATCCATGGTGCTGTTGAAGGGGGAGACCTGGTGCCGGGAAGACAAATTTAATCAGGCCGTTGATCTGTACGGGCAAACCCTGGCGCGCAGTGGAATGCAACCTGCCATTGTCAGAGCCATGGCAGGAGTCAAGGAGGTCATGGGTGACTTTGATGAAGCCTTTCAATTGTATGCAGGACTCATGACCAGCTGCACCGGATGCGGCCAGCGGCCTGACGTGGACCTGAGACGCAGATTTGCCCATGCTGGCTTTGCCGCTGGGGTCATGACATCCCAGATTATTGATGTTTACCTGGATCTGGTGGTGGAAGACCCCGATAATCAGGCCAGGTACTATGAAAATGTAAGCCGGATTTACGCCCACCTTGGCAACGATGTTGAAGCAGAACGCTTTAAAGGATTTGCCATGGAAGTGCCGGTGGAATAAAAAGATGGGCATCCTTCATTTGAGCCTAAAAATACTTTATATTTTTTAAATTTGATCTCATGAACATGGGAATTCACCATGTAAAAGTATAAAGTAAAAATAAATAATGTCAAAAAACGAATTAAATTTATGGAGAAAAAATGATAAAAGTGAAAATATTTGCCGGTATTTGTGGCTTTACAACCCTGGTCCAGGGGGAAGACAAGGGGGGATATAAGGCCGTCATTGAGATAAAAAGTGAGTGCCCCAACTGGAAACGGGTCAACGAGGTACTGGGGGGCAAGGAAATTAATGTGATGGGCGAATTGTTCAAGGATAAAAAAACAGGTACCTTGAATTCCCAGGTGTTTGAGGTGGCCCTTGGTACCATTCCCCATGTTTCCTGTCCGGTTATTTCCGGTGTGCTTAAAACCCTGGAGGTCAGCGTGGGGCTGGCATTGCCAAAGGATGCCACCATTACATTTGAAAAATAAGGAGAATTTTATGAAAAATTCAGCAAAAAAAATTCAGTTCGGGGGTATCGTTCTTGTGGCAGCCGTTTTTCTTTTGTTTGAGTTCAGCCCGGTTTTTGCAGGTACCTCCTGGTTGAAAACAGGATCAGATCTGTTAGATACCCTTGATGGTGGAAAAACAGGTGTGAAAAGTGATGCCGTTGCCACAGATGGACCCAGCCTGACCCAGATTACAGATGCCTTTAAACAGGCCCTGTCCATGGCCTCCCAGGGGGTGGTGGACCAGGTGGGGACCGCGGACGGATTTAACACCGATGCGGCCATCCATATTCCCCTGCCCGGCCCCCTTCAGAAGGTGAAATCCATGCTGGCTACGGTGGGACTTTCCAGCATGGCCGATGACCTGGAACTGAAACTGAACCGGGCTGCAGAGGCAGCGGCACCCAAGGCAAAGCAGCTTTTTTTGACGGCCATAGAAGAAATGACCTTTGAGGATGTGAAAACCATTTATGAGGGGCCGGAAGATTCAGCCACCCAGTATTTTAAAGGGAAAATGTCCGCACCCCTGGGTGAGGAGATGCGTCCCATTGTGGATACAACCCTGGCAGAAGTGGGGGCGGTGAATGCCTATGAGCAGGTCATGGGTAAATATAAGGACATTCCCTTTGTACCCGATGTCAAGGCAGATCTCACCCAGCATGTACTGGATAAGGGGCTGGCGGGCATTTTTTATTACATGGCCAGGGAAGAGGCCGCCATTCGGGAAAATCCGGTGAAACAGACCACGGATCTTTTAAAGAGTGTTTTCGGCCGGTAAGACCTGCAATCTCAACGGGGGGGTACCTTTATTTTTTATGGAAGCCCTGGAAAATCCATACCCCGGCCCAGCAAATGGCAACCACTAGCAACGCACCAGGGAAAAAAATAGGACCTGTTTCCGGGTGCCATGGGGGAAAAAGCATGGCCACGGTCAGGGGAAAAACCACTGACAGTACAATGGCCAGTCGCATTTTTCCTGAAATGGCCATGTGTCTTTGTTTTTTTCCAGTGGTGGATCGGTTGCCTCCGAACAGGCGGGGAAGGAAAAAAATACAGGCAATGAGCAAAATAATAGTAAGAATTTCCTGGATACCGGCCAAGGGACATCTTCCTTTTGTATGGACTGATTTGAACTGGACCACTCCGGTGGGGTGACAGTGAGGATCAGATATTGTTTAAATGTGGGGGGGCAGGCAGGTATTGCCTTGCTCACCCGGCAAATTTTATGCGTTAAATCAAATCATGAACTGCCATAGAGTTCCTTGACTTTGATGCGGTCAATGGTGCCGTTGGATTTTTCCGGAAGGGCATTAATAAACTCTACATATCCGGGTTTTTTGTACCGGGCAATGCGATTCCCGACAAAGGCAGTGAGCTCTGGACCATTTAGATCAGAGCCGGTTTTTTTTACACATACTGCCTTGACTCCCTCACCGAACTTCTGGTCCGGCACACCGATGACGCACACCGATTCAATGTCCGGGTGTGCCAGAATGGCCTGTTCCACTTCGGCTGGATAAACATTTTCACCACCGGGTTTAATCAATTCTTTTTCCGGCTTTCTGCCTTCAAACCATAGAAATCCGTTTTTGTCAATTCGGCCCATGTCGCCGGTGTGGTGCCAGCCGTTACGCATGGTTGACCGATCAAGATAACCCTCTTTCTTCCAGTATCCCTGGAAAACCACAGGTCCCCGAACACCGATTTCCCCGGACATTTCACAGGCAAGGGGCGTATCATCTTCGTCATCCAGTATCGCAAGACTGGAGACCGGGCATTGCCTGCCCGCTGCCCCGGGCATGAGGGCATGGTTGGAAAGGGTTACAAACCCCGATGTTTCGCCCTGGCCGTATAGTATCCAGAAGGTTGCTCCGGTTTTCCGGGTAAAGGCCTCAATGTTTTCAGGGGAATCTATACCGGTGACATGGCTGATGGATGAGAGATCTCCTTTTCCCATGTGATCGAGCAGGCTGGACAGGATGGGGGGGAAGCTTGCCAGGAGGGTAACCCCTTCCTGACGGATCATGGCAATGGCACCGGGGGCATTAAATTTTTCCATGATGATATTTTTTCCCCCCACGTGGAGGGTGGATAGGGCCAGATTTATACCGGTGATGTGAAAAAGAGGGACCATGTTAAGATAAATATCTTTACCTGTGAGTCCCATGGTCAGGGTTGTCTGGAGGTTGCTCATGATTACGTTTTCATGGGACAGGGCTGCCCCCCGAGGATAACCGTCCACGGCAGCGGTGTAGATAAGGCAGAAGATGCTCTGGCTGTCTGGGGATGGCTGGGGGGGCAGATCCGGAACTTCAGTGATGCATATAAGGTCCGAATAGCTGAGACGGTCATTATGGGGTGTGGATATGGATACCGGTGTGCCATTGAACTGCCGTGTATTTATAAGTTCATTGATCTGTTTTTCGCAGGCATCATCATAGAACAGCAGTTGCGTCCCTGAATCGGCCAGAATATAGGAGATTTCCTCCAGGGAAAGACGCCAGTTGATGGGTACCAGTATGGCCCCCATGGCTGCGATTGCCCCGTTTAAAACCAGATACTCCAGGTGATTCATGGAAAGGATGGCAATGCGGTCTCCCTTGCGGATGCCCTGGTTTAAGAGTCCTCGCTTCAGGGCCTGAACCTGTTCAAGCAGGTTTTGAAATGTCAGGGTCCGATCTTTTTCTTTGATGGCAATGGCTGTGGCATACCGTGTGGCATTCATTTTAAAGATGTCATAGACTGTAAAACTGTGTACCGACATATGATTTCCCCCGTTTGTCAATGAACTGTCAGGATCTGCCTCCAGTGTCGATCATTCTTAAGCGTTTATGGGGTCATCAGGTTTCATGGCATATATTATTGTCTGCTGTGATAAAGACATCACGGTTTAGGATGAAAGAAATTAACAGATATATGCCGGAGATATCCCGATAACCGCCTTGTGATTGACCTTGGGAATCAGGTCCAACTTTTATTTCATGGAGAATCTTTAGCAGGTGGGGGATATAAATACAAGGAAAAGGCAGAAATCCTGATAAGCACTATATGAAAAAGAATATATAGGTACAGTAACAACAGCTACCACCGAAAAAAATCAAAGAGAACTAAATATAGAAGGAGAATTGCAATATATAAGAAAAAAATAAGGAGAAAAAAATAAGGAGGGAGAAAAAGTGGAGCGGGAAACGGGATTTGAACCCGCGACTTCGACCTTGGCAAGGTCGCACTCTACCACTGAGTTATTCCCGCTCAACGGAAAGAACTTTTATATAATAATCATTTGTTTGTCAAGAAATATTTTTTCTGCTATGAAAATTTGTCTGGAGATTGACGCAAAGGCCGAATCGGCTCGGACCTGCCCCCACAAGTTATGACGGGTTGCAGATGCTGCTATTAGGCCATTAAACAAAAGGAGACGCACATACCATGCATTCTACTGCACAACGTATTCTTGTGACCGGGGGCGGTGGATTTCTCGGTAAAGCCATTGTAAGGGAACTTGTGGCCCGGGGGGATGAGGTTAGCAGTTTTTCCCGGGGGGTTTATCCTGAGCTTGATGGCTGGCATGTTCGGCAGATTCAGGGAGACATTGCAGATCCCGGAGCCGTTATGGCAGCCTGTGAAGACATGAATGCGGTGTATCATGTGGCGGCCCGGGCCGGTGTGTGGGGCACGTATCAGTCTTTTTATCGGACCAATGTCATAGGTACGGAAAATATCATTGCCGGTTGCCGGAAAAACGGGGTGCCCCGGCTGGTATACACCAGTTCACCCAGTGTGGTGTTTGACGGTACTGACATGGAGAATGTGGATGAATCGGTACCTTACCCTGAATCCTTCCATGCCCCTTACCCGGCAAGTAAGGCTTTGGCAGAACAAAAGGTCCGGGCTGCAGCCGATGACGGGCTTGGAGTGATTATCTTAAGGCCCCATCTGATTTGGGGACCCGGGGATAATCATCTGCTGCCGGGGATTGTTTCCCGGGCAAAACGACTGCGGCGTATTGGAACGGGCAGTAATCTGGTGGATACCATTTATGTGGATAACGCAGCCCATGCCCATGTGCTGGCCGGAGATCGTCTGAGAGAAGATCCATCATTGTCAGGAAATATTTATTTTGTCAGCCAGGACGATCCCATTCCCCTGTGGGACATGGTGGATCATTTTTTAAACGCCGCCGGTCTGCCTCCGGTGCAGGGGAGGGTTTCCGCCCCGCTGGCATATGGGGCCGGGGCTGTCCTGGAGATGCTTTACCGGGTGTTTCCATTAAAGGGAGAGCCTGCCATGACCCGGTTTGCCGCCCGGGAGCTTGCCACCGCCCACTGGTTTGACATTTCCCGGGCCAGAACGGATCTGGGATATCAGCCCCTTGTATCCATTGAGGAGGGGCTGGCACGTACCAAGGCATGGCTCGGGGAAATGAGCATGAGTGCCTTGAAGTAGTTCTCTGTGAGATTGTTTTTTTATATAACCCACATGTCCTGTTGGACACAACGAAGATAGGGTTGTAGACGCGGAGCCAAATGGCATTATGCAGCCCCTCCCCCGACGGGCAACGGTCCCGGACCGGAACTGTAGACAGCTCGATTGTCCGGTTCCTATTGCCCATCGGGGGAGGGACTCTGCTGAGGTAGACTTGAAGGCTACCTTTTCATATAAAAGCCGCATGTCTGTCAGGATATATCATTTTATATAAAAATTACAGAGATTTATCCGTATTAACTGAAGGTGTTAAAGCTGATTTTATCCAGTTGGAGCGATGCTTTGGGATGGGGAGCCTTTTCCTCATCGGCATACCCCACGGCCAGCATGGCTTCCACCTCAAAATTGTCCGGGACATTTAAAAGATTGCGGATATATGCCGCTGCGGTGGTGGTCTCATCGTGGTCTCTTTTTCGCACCTGAATCCAGCAGCTGCCAAGGCCAAGATCCGTTGCCGCCAGGTGGAGAAAGGTGGTGGCAATGGCCGCATCTTCCACCCACACATCGGTTTTGGAAGGATCGGCAAGTACCACAATGGCCAGGGGGGCGTTTTTCAGAAAGGTGGAACCGCTGGGCCGGGCTGCGGAAAGTTGTTGAATCAGTTCCGGCTTGTCCACCACAATAAAGTGCCAGGGATTGCGTGCCCGTCCGGACATGGGTCTCAGTGCCGCCTCAATGAGTTTGTTTATTTTTTCTGTTTCAACAGTGGTCTGCTTGAACTTTCGGATGCTTCTTCTCTTTTCAATGAGTGAAAAAAACATGGCAATCTCCTTTAATCAGAATCGGGTGATGTCGATGGTGTTGTTTGATGTCCATTCATCAAATTTTCTTCTTAAAAACTGTTTAAAGTGATTACGGGTTACCGGCCACAACAGTAAAAGGCCCATGGCATCGGTGAGCAACCCCGGTGTGATCAGTACCATCCCGGCCAGAAATATGATCAGGGCATCCAGTAAACTTTCTGTGGGCATGATCCCCTGCTGCATGTTCATCCGCACCCGCATCAGGGTGTTAATTCCTTCCATTCTGGCCAGCCAGGCTCCCAGAAATCCGCTGATGATGACAAGGATAATGGTGTTAAAGCCACCTATGACAGTGCCCACCTGTATTAAAAGATAAAGTTCGATCATGGGGATCAGGGTAAAACCGAGGAATAATTTAAAAAGCATTAACACTCTCCTTGGGGGGATAATTATAAGGAGGCAGGAAAGGGAATTTGCAGGTGATTCATTCAGTAACGATAAAGGGTTAACCGTCCAGGGGGAGGTGAATCATAGCCATTTTCCCAAGGTCCTCCAAGGGACAATGATATGAAAATGGCCATGAAAATAAAATTGTCAAGCCTGTGATCAGGCCAAGGCATCATGGATGGCAAGGATCATGCCATATCCACCCTGGATATTAAAGGTGTTGGTAATGCCGTGGGCTGATAGAATCACCTGGCACTCATAGGATCGGGGACCGGTACCGCACAGCAGATAAACCGGCATATCTGTGGGGATCTCATTTACCCTTTGTCTAAACTCATCCTGGGGAATATTGATCCATTGATCTCCATATTTTTCCACAAAAGGTGCCGCCTGAACCGTACTTCTGACATCGATAACCCGGGCATTTTCGTTCTTGAATTTTTCAAGAAATTCCCAGGTGTCAATGGATTTCAAGCTGCCGCTCAGGGTGTTATCAAGGGCATTACCGGCATTGTTGACAATGTCCATGGCCGAGGCATAGGGGGGCGCGTAACTGACTTCAAGGCCACAGATTTCATCCACATCCACACCGAATTTCAGCAGTGGAGCCACGGCATCCACCCTTGCCTTTACGGCATCCCCCTGGGGACCTGCCGCCTCTACCCCCAGTATTTTCCGGGTTTTTCTGTCGGCAATGAGTTTCATGAACATGAAATCGGCATCTGGGAAAAAGTGTGCCCGATCGGACTGGGCCACCACCACATCCACGGGATCAAAACCGGCCATGGCCGCCTGGTCTGTGGTGAGCCCGGCCTTGGCCATGCCCATGTCAAAAATTTTGATGCAAAAGGCTCCCACAGCACCGGGGAACTGTGCGGCTCCGCCATTTATATTGGTGGCAATGATGCGGCCCTGGCGGTTGGCAAGGGAACCCAGGGGCATGAGGATTTCCTGGCCGCTGATGAGGTTGGGAAATTCTGCGCAGTCTCCACCGGAGAAGATGCTGGGGTCCGAGGTCTGCATGCGTCGGTTTACCAGTATGCCTCCGCAGCGACCCAGGGCAAGACCTGCATCGGCTGCCAGCTGGGAATTGGGACGAACACCGGCGGCCAGGATGACCATATCACAGGGGATGGTTTTTTCCTGGGTCTCCACGGACTGTACACCAGTTTCGGCATCCCCGTTTATTTTCATGACCCTCTGGGATAACAGAAGGTTCACTCCATGTTCCCGAAGTTTCTTTTCGGCAATTCTGGACATGTCTTTACCAAGGGCCTGGGGCAGTACTCGGTCTGCCATTTCAATGAGGGTGGTATCGATGCCCCAGAGATCGGTGAAGGCCTCTGCCATTTCAATGCCGATGGCACCGGCACCGATGACCACGGCGTTTTCCACCTCACCCTTGGAGATGGCATCTTTAATGGTTTTGGCATGATGGAGGTTGGAAACCACATGAACCTGGGGAAGGTCCGCTCCGGGGATGGGGGGGCGCATGGGGGTGGCCCCGGTGGCAATGACCAGCTGGTCGTAGGACAGCTCCTCCTCCCGGTCTTCTTTCAGGTGACGCACCACCACCTTTTTTTCCTTTCGTTTAATGGCAACAGCTTCCACGCTGGTGAGTACATCGGCTCCTTTGGTTGCCTTGAAAAAGGCAGCATCCCTGATGGCATGGGCAATGGTGGAACGAAGTCCTTCAATGTCCGCCACATCCCCGCCAACATAATAGGGTATCCCGCATCCGCCATAGGAGATGAGCTCATCCCTGTCGATCATGGTAATTTCAACATCCGGGTTAATTCGTCGTAATCTGCAGGCCACCTTGGGTCCCAGCGCCACAGCGCCGATAATCAGTACTTTTTTGGACATTTTTTCTCCTTAATCCATTTATGATCAGGTATCCTTCATCTCAGCCCAAAAGTACGCCACATTTCCGGGGAATGATTCCCTGAAGATAGAGGTATGGCTCCAATAGGTGTAAACTGGAAAATGAAGGGTGCCTATAATTACAATATTTCCCTTAAGGTTCAATATATAATTCCAGAAAATTTGTCAACCACAGGGATGTGATACCAGTGGTTTATCCGGATAAGGGCATCCACAGAAATGATCTGAGGTGCCCGTTTCTGTTACCCTGCCGGATGGGACGGGGTAACGCCATCGAACCAGAGAATATAAGCAATATGTATACCTGTTTGAAATTTTTTAACATATTTAAAGCCGGTGATTTTGTTTTTGTCTATATTCAGATAAGTGGGTTTATGATGGCCTGTATGGCTTTATTTGATTAATATCTGGATTCATTAGAAAATATTTGCAGATCTGGTGTCCTTTTGCTTCCTTGAATTTTCCAGGAAAACCCGGCATTGTCCAAAGTATAACGGGGCCTTTGTAAATTGCATTGTCAGGTGATGGTTAAATCTGTTAAAAAGCTGAACGCTTTCGTTAAAATAGTGAACATAAGGATGCTGCATGGCTGAACACTCATTAAACAAATATTGGAAAACCGTTGTTAAGACCATACAGGATGGGGTAATGATTGTGGACACACAGGGAAACATTGTATTTGTCAACCGTGCCTTTGAGAAGATAACCGGATATGCCAGTCAGGATATTGTCGGTAATCCCTGCACGGTTTTAAACTGCAATGTCTGCCGGGTATCAAGGCTTCGGGAAGATCAGCGGTGGTGTATCCTGTTCCGGGAGGGAGAACTTCACCACAAGCAGTGTAAAATTATGACAAAGGACGGCAGGTCCCTTCATGTGGTCAAGAATGCCTCAGTGTTAAGGGAATTTGACGGTCGGGTTACAGGGGCTGTGGAGACCCTCACCGATATTACCCAGATTGTGATGCGTGACCGGCAGATAGAGGGCTTTCGGCGAGAACTGGAGTTAAAAGACAGCTTCCATGGCATGATCGGCATATCTTCTGGCATGCAGCGGGTATTTGACCTTGTTGCCAATGCGGCCCGTTCCGATGCCCCGGTGATTGTTTATGGAGAAAGTGGTACCGGCAAGGAGATGGTGGCCAGTGCCATTCATGAAATGGGAGAGCGACAAAAGGCTCCCTATATTAAGGTGAACTGCTCTGCCCTGAATGAGTCCCTTCTTGAAAGTGAATTGTTCGGTCATGTTCGGGGAGCCTTCACCGGTGCTCACCGGGATCGCATGGGTAAATTTGAAGCCGCCGGGGAGGGAGATCTTTTTTTGGATGAAATCGGGGACCTGTCCCCGGCCATCCAGGTGAAGCTCTTGCGTGTGCTGGAAGAACGGGTGGTTGAAAAGGTGGGGGACAATCGTCCGGTGGCCATCCACGCCAGAATCATCACCGCCACCAACCGGAATTTGAAAAAGCTGGTGGATGCAGGGCAGCTCCGGGAAGATTTCTATTACCGCATCAATGTCATTCCCATCTGCCTGCCCCCTTTACGGGAGCGACGGGAGGATATCCCCTTGTTGGCAGAATGCTTTTTCCGGCGGATTCGACTGAAAAGCGGCAGAGAAGAGGTGCGGGGTATTTCCCCCGAGGCCTTTGAATGTCTTGGCACCTATGCCTGGCCCGGCAATGTGCGGGAATTGAAAAGCGCCTTTGAATATGCCTTTGTCACCTGCCGGGAGGGGATGATTCAGCCGGAGCATCTGCCCCGACATATTGTTTTTCCGGAAGGTGAACTCCCTTTGGTTTCTCCTTCTGTATCCTTTGAAGGGAAAAATCTTGATACCATCAAACGTCAGCGTTTGATCCACGCCCTTGAAACCACCGGGGGTAATCGAACAGAAACCGCGAAATTATTGGGTATTTCCCGCACCAGTGTCTGGAATCAGATGAAACGATATCAGGTGGTGATTCCTCCCCGGGGGGTATGATCAATCACCACATCATGGATAATAGAGATAGAAGAAAAGAGGATATGGATAATAAAATGAAACCAAGAGATGTTGTGCTGAATCAGGAACCGGTGGAGCTTTATAAAATTTTAAAGTTTGAAAACCTTGTGCTGAGCGGGGGGGAGGCAAAGTATGTGATCACCGAAGGACTGGTGACGGTGAACGGAGAGGTGGAGACCCGAAAACGAAAGAAAATTTTTGCCGGGGATATTGTTGAGTTTCAGGGACAACAGCTACGCCTGGTGCTGGACAGAGCGGATTAGGGGGAGGTTAAAGCAAAGAAAAAGAACGTAAGATGGTTGCCAATTGTTCATCTGTTCTGGCAAGTTCACGCATTGCATCAATAAGCCGTCTCAACTTCGAAGCATCCGTATTGGACGAATCAATGCTTTGCGTAATATCTTGTTCTATACGTTCAATTCTTTCAAGCATAGGTTTCATCATGGTACGTCGAATATCCGGAGCAGATTCCAAAGCCCATAATACACCCGGAATAACAAGCAGAAACAGTATCAATAAATATAATATGTTGAATTTTAGTTTCATAAAAAAAGAATAAACGTGTAATCTGAGAATATCAAGAATTGTTAAGGCTTTGATTGGGAAAGTGAAGTTTCACTTTTTTCTCAAAAAACTTTAAAATTTTATGGAGATTGACAATTGTTATGGAGCAACGGGGTCAGGCTTGTGTTATTCGCGTTATCTTTTCACAGTCTGTGCAAAGGCCAAAAGCACCGATAAGGGGGGGTAAGACTCACCCAACCGGTCTCCCCATGGTAAAAACTACCATACTACAGATATCCAAAACATTACCCATACAATTTAGGGATGCAGTTATCCAGAACGCTGATGATATACCCTGATAAAATCCCGGGCAATATTTTCAATGTTTCTTGTTTAAAAATCAATTATGGTTGTATGGTGTATAGAGAGCTTTTTGATAAATATAAACAATATAAGAATGCTAAATGCGGAGAGTCCAACAAAAACATGCTAACGGATAAACCGCAGATGTTTACGATCACGGCGGCTGTTCCGCCTTGAATCCCGGTGCTGACGTCCTCCAATACCTTGACCGGGCTTAGCACGCCCATCGATCATACTACGTCTACTTGATCGGCGCACGGTGCCCGGTCAGAACCGCTGGTTAGCCGTTTGTTACACAGATACCATCTTATTTATGCGTTCCTCAACAACAGGTTGGTCAAACTGGAAATGTAATGATGGCACAAAAAAAACTGAAATGCTATATTATAGCAGGACCTAACGGCGCTGGGAAAACAACATTTGCTGAAAATTTTCTTCCTGTAGAAGCAAAATGCCTGAATTTCATTAATGCTGATTTGATTGCGAAAGGAATCGCTCCTTTTAATCCGGAAAGTGTTGCTCTTGAAGCCGGGCAATTGTTCATAAAAAGAATGAATCGAATGACTGAGAACAAAGAGTCATTTGCATTTGAAACGACACTGAGTGGGCTAAATTTCGTTGAGCGAATCAAAAAATGGAGACAAATCGGTTATGAGGTCATTTTACACTTTCTTAAGCTTCCAAACGAGGAAATGGCAATTCAGCGTGTTCAACTCAGAGTTGCTGAAGGTAGGCATAATGTCCCGACTGAAGTGATTATCAGAAGATATCACAGAGGGTGGAAAAACTTTAAGGATTATTATGCCGACCTTGTTGACGACTGGGTAGTTTTTGACAATGCTGGTGATACCCCTGTTATTATTGAGGAAAAAAATGAATAAAAAATCAAATTCATATTTGGCTTTGAATGCAATGCGTCGGGCATCGCAGCAGGCGCTTGAAAGAGCAGCCAGTAAAGATCTGAAAATCCCGATTTGGAAAAACGGTAAAGTGTTTTTTGTAAATGCTACAGATAGAGTTGAATTCCCCTCTTTGCATTCAAAGAATAAATTATCAAAATTTACATCGACAAAGTCAAAAACCCCTGAGCTAAACACTCAGGGGCTTGCAAAAGGCCATGTTGACACACTTAAGCACACTTGATGTGCTACGTTAGGTTAGAACTTAGATTTTTATCTCTGATTTTCGTGTTATTTTGGCAAAAAATCAGAAAACCTTTTTGGTTCTGGCTTGTCCAGGTTAAGTACTCTGGGGTGCTTGCCAGCTCCAGACTCTACGGTAAACAGTTGAATAGTTAATTGGGCGTGAGGTGGCAGATACCTGAAAATATTCGTTTTGATGTGGTGGATCTTTCCCTGGCACCCACCCCCACGGTGGGGGACAGCATTGGTGAAATCTTCCAGGCCCTGGGACTCACCGCCATTGGCTTTCCCGGCTCCACCGCTGCTCTTGCCATGCTCAACGACACCGTAAAAAAAGGAAGGGCCTTTGCAAGTTCCCATGTGGCGGTTTAAGCGGGGCCTTTATTCCTGTGACAGAAAATTTGAACATTGCCGAGGCGCAAGCCAACGGTTATCTTACCATTGAAAAGCTGGAGGCCATGACCTGTGTCTGTTCTGTGGGGCTAACATGGTGCCTGTTCCCGGTGCCCATCTTCGGTATACCTTTGTGAAACAGGGAGGCAGGATTCCCGCCCCCACACAGCATGAAGAGTTAAAATTTGAACATAATATCGGCCATTCATGGTCTAAACTTGTTTGGCCGATAGCATCAATCAGCCCTTTACCTTGATGGCTCAACTTTTGGGGTTGGTAGTCTTGATGTCAGGTGCAGGTGTGCCGTCACTTTCAGACATATCAAGAAAAGGGATGGCAGATGCGATATTGAGTCCAAAGATATGGTAGGAAAACGTCTCATGTTTTTGTGGGTTCATTTGGAAGCCTGTGAAAAATGAATAATTGAAAAATGACTTCGAATCAACTTGAAGCCTGAATTCTTAAACAAATCTTTACGAATGACGTCAAATTAACTGACTCGAACTCCCCCCTCTCCATTCATAGAGAGGGGGCTGGGGGTTGAGGTAAAAGGGGACGTTATCTCCTCATCTTACGCAAATGTGGAGACTACAGCAAATTGTTCCAGCTCACCACCACCGAGGATAACAAATTCTCCCATGCGCAGCCAGGCATGGGCATTCAGATCCCCGTTCTCTTTTTTTGACACCCCTAGATACAGGGTTGTTGATACGTTTTTGTTACGCAGCATGATTTTGCCGGTCATGGCCTGCACCAGACATTTGCATTCCCATGGCATATGGTCGCTGATAGTACGGATGGCCCGTGAAATCCGGATGGCTTTTTGCCGTGTTCTCTTTGAGCTGATCTCATTGGTGCTGGCCATGTGCTCTCCAAGGACGGGGGCAATCCATTTAAATGGTACGGTCAGGATAACAATCCTTGAGAGCGCAAGCCAGAAAATGACTTCACTGTAAAAAAGTTGCTCCGCAAGGGGTTTTCTACAAAATTTCATTGTTAACGTGATTGCTCTTTTCAAAGAGGTTTCCTCATTTCTCTATCCATGTTTTTGTGTTGATGTTCACTGAAAAAAGTATTTTATCCTTTTTGTCCATTGCAAATAAAGAACTTTTTTTCAATGGAGGAGAAAACATTTCCTATTTGGCGTAAGGGGATGAGATATGTACCCCAGGAGATCTTTTTGTTCCATGAATCCATTCGGGACAATATTCTGGCATTGACTTGAGAAAAAGTAGACACTTCAGCGGCTACCAGCTAAGAAAGTCCAAAACATGCTGATGCTCAATACCATCCATCCCCCCCTGTGCAAACTCGTCCATGGAAACCACTATCTTTCTGTGATTATCTGGGATTTTTAACAGATTTCCGAATTCCCTCTCTATGGTTTCCCAGGACGGTAAAAGGTATGCGACCTGAACATAGAGTGTTTCCCCGGTTTTCTGAGCTACAAAATCAATTTCCAGGTTTTTGTATTTGCCGACATAAACCGTGTATCCCTTTATCCTTAAGTGCTTGTACACAACATTTTCAAGGATTTTACCAATGTCTTGTTGTTGAAACCCTACAATGGCGTTGCGAATACCAATATCCTCAAAATAGTACTTGTCATTCACTTCAAATCTTTTTTTTCCAATAATATCATACCGGCTTACCCGATGAATAATAAACGCATTTTCAAGCGCTTTTAAATAGTTCATTACCGTATTGATTGACATGCTAATACGTTGGGATTTGAGGTAGGCGCTGATATTGCTGGCTGTGGTCAGGCTGCCTGTATTGTCAGCCAGGAACAATAACAGGCGTTCAAGTAGATTGATGTCCCGTAAATTATTCGGGCTTACAACATCCTTCAATACTACACTTTCATGTAATGTTTTCAGATATCCAAAGACAACCTCTGTTTCAAAATTAAAATTAATGAGATAGGGCATTCCGCCAAACTGTAGATATTTTTTTAGTGATTCCATGGAAGCCTCAAGCTTATGGAACAATAGAAACTCAGTGTAAGATAGACTATAAACATTAATTTCAATATATCTGCCAGCAAGGTGGGTTGCCAGTTCTCCTGACAGCAAAGTAGCGTTGCTGCCTGTACAGAATACGTCGTATGTGTCCTCCTCGTTAAGATCCCTTATGGTTTTCTCAAAAGAGTCAATCTCTTGAATCTCGTCTATCATCAATATGTTGTGCCGGTCAGCAAGGGTGTTTTGGATAACATACTCATAAAGGTCTTTGTAATCCCGGATATGATCAAACGCTAATTTTTCTTTGTTGATATAGATTATGTTGCTTGACGGATCACTCTTTTGGAGTTCTTTTTTTATCAACAACATTAAATAACTTTTGCCGCAGCGTCTTTGACCCGTTAACACCTTAATGATGTTTTTTCCATAATAAGGCCGGATTTTTTCTAAGTATTTGTTTCTAGGAAATAATTTCATTATATTGAAATCCTATACATATTGTTTTGAATATTTTAATTATAATAAAATTAATGCCAGATATCAAGTTCGTTTTCATTATAATCAAAACAAAGCATGATTAATTGCGCACAAACTTAGAAAAGAGTGTCAACATGTTCTCGGAGCTGTGTTATCCGGAGAAGAGCCGGATGTGGGTGCAGATGATCTTATTCGCCCGGATGACCAGCAACATGTGGAGAATCTGGGACTGATCGTCACCTATCCCTGGGTACAGATCAGGCACCAATCGCATAGCTGGGAAGATCGAATCATTGAGGTGTGGGGAAATTGGACGAAGTTAGAGCCAAGCCCGAAATATCGTACATAATCCCGCCTCAATGACTGCATCATGCGGCTTAGCGGACCATCCTTCCAGGGAGCACACAATAGGATGCCCTTTTTTCGATGGATTAGCAATGGTTGCGCATTTCAAGCATCAGCGAACGCCCGAAAAAAAGTATTTGCCCCCAGGGTAAACGCATTTAAATTGCATTGACTCCAAGTACTTTCATGAGGTAAGTATTATCCCATCCTGCTTGCAGGCGTTTAACATTTATGCTCTTTTTCATACTGTTTTCTTTTTTTAGTAGATTTAAGGCAATATGGCGCACCATTGCAAAATTTTCAGCAGCATGGCCAGCTCGCTTGCGACATTCCTGATTATAACGGATTTGGGGGACCTGCTCTCAAACCTCCCAATGAAGCTGAAATTAAAAGGTTTTGGAGCCAGTTTTCATGGTAGTGAAATCCGTTAAGTTTTTGAAACGAACTGATATGGCCTTTTTGCTTAACCGTCCATGGATTAAGTGGCGCGAAGTTTTGAATAAGTGCCCAGGCACGTATGCTGAGATTGGCAGATTCTATAGTACCATGAAAATACTATGTGCTGAATAAATGTCGATCCATCCGCTGCATCAACCTGTCAATCATGTTACTCGTTCGATGTGCGCCAGGAAAATCATAGGCTTGGGAAAACTGTGGCAGATTTTCCCTAAGCTTCTTGATTTTATCAGAAATAACCTCTGGAATGTCATTTTTTGTATTTTGACACCTTTCGAAAAGCCTCCGCACTCGCTGTGAGAATGCCCCTTTGGACTCTGCCTTGAAGCAATCCCATAACCTGGTAGCCACATCCAGAAAATGCTCCTTGTGTTTTTTGCGTGAGCGATCACGGATGCCAATGAAAATGTGTAGAAAGCATAATATCATGGCTATTCCTGGGAATCACTTTTTCCAGGCATTTTGCGTGGGTAGCCACCCATCAGTATTGACTGTATCTGGCCGATATTCTGGATTAACGCATGTCGCTTCATTCTTAAAAACACGGTATGCCTTTTGAAGGTCTTTTTCAGAGGCACTTATTTGGTACCCAGAAGTGATTTTAGCCGGGAAAAGCTCGGGGTTATCCTTGATTGCCAAGTCTACTATCATCCGGAATTGCATGGAATGTTGGATAAGGATGTAATATTGTGCTTGACAAAAGTGCATACAAATAGTTCGATTCATACGGGGGGTGGCATCTGAAGCTGGAGTCATCATAAATCCTTTTGTTAAAAGTTGTCTTTGGCTATTCAACTTTATCACAAAAGATAGATCTTTCCAGCCTATTTTACTGCCCCCGGCATCAGCCCTCCAAATCCGTTATAATCAGGATATTCTTTCATCATCTCAGGGCTATCAAGAAATTTACTTGCATCCCATTTGTTTGTTTTAATAGTCATTATGTTTCCCCCATGATTTTTTTTGCTTTTTCAATGTCCTTTTTCTGGGTGGATTTATCCCCGCCACAAAGTAGAATAACAAGCGTCTTGCCGTTTATAGTGTAATAAACACGGTAACCGGAACCAAAGAATAGTATGCCGCACATAAAGGACAAAATGTCAAGATCCAAAAAAATAAAGTGTTTAATTTTGGAGAATTAAGGGTTGGTCTATCTTTTACAAAAAAAGCAATGGGATAATTTATGACTGAAGAGTGATATCATATATGTGTGTCATTTCAATGCGATATTGACTCTGTTTGTAAATTTTCAATAAGCCAAGGCATTCAATGATTCAGGCTTGGTGAGAACATGAGATGATTGAGAATTTACCTATGTTTTTAGAGGGTGATTTTACCCTGAAAAAAAATAAAGGCTACCATAATAATGCAGAAAATCAGCACGGGTAATTCCCGTCCCGAAGGCTTAAGGGGCAGGTCCGTGCGATCCTCTGTATATCCCCGTGCGGTCATGCCAAGGGCCAGGCCATCGGCACTTTGCACCATGCTTTTTAGAAGGGGTACCGCCAGATGTTTTATCCGTTTCACGGGATTCTTTTCCAGATGTCCGCACCGTGATCGTTGGGCCATGGACACCTGATGGGCCTGATTTATCATCAGTGGCAGGAATCTCAAAAAGAGGCTCACCATTACCCCTGCCCGTTTTTCCGGGACAAAGGGGACAGGTGCCAGAAACCACTGTACCGCTGCTTTGACATGGGAGGGGCGGGTGGTGACGGTGAAGAGAATGCCTGTGATCATCACCAGGAAAAATCGCCACACCACTATTCCCCCTTCAAAAATCCCTTCTTTGGTGACATCAATGCCCATGAAGGACCAGACAGGTGTTCCCGAAGCGGTCATGGCCCTTGATATGAAAACCATCACCAGCAGTATCAGAAAATATTTGAGGTTTTTTATCACCTGCCAGGGATGCAGACCGCAGTTGATTATCAGTATAAACAGGAGTATTGAAAGCCCGCCCAGGGATACCACTTGTGCTTTGAGCAGGGAGATACTCACCAGGATGATGCACACCAGCTTGTACCGGACATCCAGATCATGGAGAAAGGATGAACCGGCATGGTGGGTAAAGGCATTGGCATTATACATGGTGGGCCTTGGGGATACGGATGGGTTCGTGGGACTCTGCGTGAGATAACCCTCCCTTCTCATTTGATGTTTTCTTCGGTGGATGGGTGCCATGGGGTGATGTTTTCACATGGGGTAACGTCTTCACATGTTTGGTGCCTGTTTCCTGACAAGGTGGAACGATAAATGAAGCATCCGCGTCCCAGGCCGGGATATCCATACCCATCCGGGAGGCACAGGGTTCCCGGATACCAAGATCTTCCAGATATTTTAACAGCTTCAGTGGGGTATCGTCATGCACCAGGGTTCCCCGGGACAGAAGTAGCATCCTTGTGGCATAAAAGAAAATCTTTTCAAGATCATGGGTGGACAAAATAATGGTATGACCGGCCCGGTGAAGCGACACCACCGAAGCAATCAGATCCCGGGTACCCGGGTAATCCAGGTTGGAAAAGGGTTCATCAAACACCATGATTTCGGGTTTCATGGCAAGAACCCCGGCAATGGCCAGCTTTCGTTTTTCTCCCCCGGACAGGGTGGACGGGTCCCGGTCCTTGAGATGCACAAGGTTCATGGCCGACAAGGCAGCCATGCCCCGGTCATGGATATCATCGGGGGATAACTTCAGATTGCAGGGACCGAAAATCACATCATCCCACACCGTTTCCCCCACTATCTGGGTGTCGGCGTCCTGGAAGATGAGTCCCACTGTGGTCAGGGCCGTTTGTTTGTGTTGGTCAAGGGGACGGCCGTGGAGGTATATTTTGCCGTTGGTGGGGGATTGCAGACCGTTGAGGTGCCTGAAAAGGGTGGATTTACCGGAGCCGTTTCTGCCAGCCACCAGAATAAACTCTCCTTTATAAACACCAAAAGAGATATTTTGCAGTGCCGACGTGCCGTTGTGGTATTTGTGGGAAATATTTTCCACCACCAGGATGGGATCTTGTTTCATTTTTTATCCATGACCCTTCGCATCACCCCGGCGGCCCAGGTGCCGGCGGCAATTTTAATGATATCTCCGATGATAAAGGGAACAAGACCCAGGGCCAGGGCTTTATCCCAGGGCATGCCCGTGGCAAATTTTAGCCAGGGCACCCCGGCTGCATATACTATGACAGAGCCTGCAGCCATGGCCAGGGCATCGGTTAAGAGCCGGTGGCCCAGGGTTTTTGATAGAATGGCGGTGACGGCCACGGCGGGAATGTAGCCTAACAGATAGCCGCCGGTGGGTCCGAACAGGCGGCCCATCCCCCCGGTGCCTCCGGAAAACACCGGAAATCCGCAGGTCCCCATGAAAAGATAGAGCAAAATGGCGCAAAGACCCCACCGGGGACCCAGCACCAGGGCCGCCATGAGGACAAACATGTTCTGGAGCACAATGGGCACCGGCCCGATGGGGATGGCCATAAAGGCCCCGGCGGCGATGAGGGCTGCAAAAAGAGCGGTGTATATGGTCATTTTCAGGGTGTTTGATGTGTTCATGATGGGGAATCCTCTGGTTGATGGAAACAATCTCCATAAATAATTTTTTTCAGGGTGCCGTCCGGCTGGGAAAGGATGAGGGCACCGGTGTCATCCACATCCACAGCCACCCCCCGGCTGACCTCTCCCCGGGTTTCAATGGTCACGGTCTTGCCAATGGTTGAGGTTATGGTTTTCCAGGGGCCAATGACATCTCTTCTGGCAATATCTTGAATGTTTTGCTCAAATTCATCCAGAAAGGCCGTTAAAATATTGCTGCGGGAAACAGGTCTGCCCAGGAGCATTTTCAGGGATACGGCTCTTTTTTCTTCCGGAGGGGGATCATTGTTGAGATTGACGCCCATGCCGATATTCACAAAGGAGATCATGTCACCCCGGGTCTCCATCTCTGACAGAAATCCTGCCAGTTTCTGATCCCCTGCCAGCAGATCATTGGGCCATTTCACCCGGATCTCCGTGCCATATCGTCGGTTCAGGGTGGTGGCCATGGAAAAAGATGCGACAAAATTTACCTTGAAAGCCAGGGGAGGTGGCAGATCGGGTTTTAAAATAAGGGTCATCCATAATCCCCCCGGACGTGAAAACCAGGTGCGGTTGAGTCTTCCCCTCCCTCGGGTCTGCTCATCTGTTAGCACTACACTTAAATGCGCGGCTCCGGATCTGGCAAGTTCCCTGGCGGTGTCCATGGTGCTTGTCACCTGGGGGAAAAAATGGATAAGATCTTCTCTGCCGGGAAAGCAGAAAGGATGTAATATATTTTCGTACTGCCGCAGACGGTAGCCCCTGGGAGTGGATTCAATGTCATATCCGGCAGCTTTTAGCTGCTGGAGGTGTTTCCATACCCCAACCCGTGAGATACCGAGGGTCTGGCTCAGGGCCACCCCTGAAATAATGGCATCTTTGTGTGTCCACAGGTGGTGTAAAATCTTGTCCTTCATATATGCCCTCAGCTATTTTTCGTTAACCTTAATGTTGGTGGTTGGTTAACATAAATATTAAATAGAGGTCAAGGAGATTTTGGGCCTGCTCACAACATGGGGCATTTGGGGGAGGGGAAATATCATGGAAATCAATGTAAGGTCCAAGATCTGAATGCCTGGATATGATTGAAAAAGATGGAGAAGGCCACCCGCCTGTGATATAAAAAATGTTTTTTTATGATGCTAATGCCTGCCACGCTCTGGCGTATTGCAGAAATCAGGGCATTGAGGGCATTGGCGGAAAAGAATCCACCGGTATGCACAGGCTTTTCATTGGTATTCAAGGCAGGCTTTTTCGTTCATAATGCTTCCACGTGCGGAAAATCCCAGTGTAGAAGTCGGCTAAGGAGACAAGCAGACTGGTTTTCTGACAGAGATGATTTTAGATAAGGAGTTGGTATGATGGCAACTGTGGTGCGACAAACCCTGCCCACGTTAAAGGAATTCAAGGCTTTCTGGAAAAAGGAGGGGCCTTTCAGGTATGCTCTGACAAGTCGGGAGTTTCCCCCCATATTGCTGGAGGCAGAGGAGTGGCTGTTCTCTGATGATATTATTGCTCTGCTCAAGGAATTGATGGGGTGGGATGCCCGCAAAATGAGTATTGTTGAGGCACCTTTCAACCGGAAAAAACAAAATGTCCTTAAGCCTGATAATTTAAGCCCCTGGAAAATCAATAATTTTCCCGAGGAATGGCAGGGGGCCATGTGTGATATTTTTACCCCGGTGGGGCATCTGACCCAGGCCGTGGTGTCCGATGGGGCTGACATGGACAAAGGGGCCGTGGAAGCTGTTTTTTTCAAATGCCTTGAAAGGGAAATAAATCACATCGGCTATGTGCTGATGGGACCGGATCCTGCCCTGGGATCACCGGCGGCGGCATTTGTGGCCGATTATCTAAGGGAGTGGGAGCAGGATGAAATGCCTGATTGAAGGGGGCAGGTTTGTCCTCGGGGGCAAGAATAAAAAAACCGGAACAGCAGCACTGTTCCGGTTTTATATTTTAATCTATGTACAGCCAAGACTGGCTTATTCGGTTTTCCGTATACACATCTCTTTTTTTGCATTTTTCAGGGAGGCCTTGATAAATTCTCTGAAAAGAGGATGGGGCAGAGCCGGTTTGGATTTGAATTCAGGATGAAACTGGCATCCCAGAAACCAGGGGTGGTCTTTGAGTTCCACAATTTCCACCAGTTCTCCATCCGGGGAGGTGCCACTGATTACAAGACCTGCCTCTTCCAGCTGTTTTCTGTAAGCATTGTTGAACTCATACCGGTGACGGTGGCGTTCTGAAATCGCCTCGGTGCGGTAGGCCTGCATGGCAAAAGAATCTGGCGTTAAAACGCAGGGGTAGGCCCCCAGGCGCATGGTTCCGCCCTTGTCCGAGGCATCATCACGTTTTTCCACCTGCCGGGTCTGCTCATCATACCATTCGGTCATGAGATATATGACAGGATAGGGCGTGTGCTCATCAAATTCTGAACCGTGGGCATCTTCCATGCACGCCACGTGGCGGGCATACTCGATGACGGCCATGTGCATGCCAAGACATATGCCGAAAAAGGGCACCTTTTCTTCCCTGGCATACTGTACGGCAAGGATTTTGCCTTCAATGCCCCTAGAGCCGAATCCGCCGGGCACCAGGATACCATCGGCCATTCCGAGCTTTTCGGCCACATTGCCTCTGGTAAGGGTACTGGAATCTACAAATTTAAGATTCACCCGGGCATCATTGACAATACCGCCATGGGTCAGGGCCTCGTTAAGGCTCTTGTATGATTCTGTAAGATCCACATATTTTCCCACAATGGCAATGGTGAGGGCATCCCGGGGATTTTTCATTTTCTCCACAATGTCCCGCCAGTGATCCAGCCGGGGGGCCCGGGCCCAGATGTTGAGTTTCTGAAGAATTTTATCCCCCAGTCCCTCTTTGTTGTAAACCAGTGGAACCTCATAGATGTTATCCACATCCTTGGCGGTGAACACGGATTCCTTATCTATGTTGCAGAAAAGTGCAATTTTTTCCTTGATTTCAGGAGCCAGGTATCGATCGGTGCGGCACAACAGAATATCGGGCTGAATGCCGATGCTTCTGAGCTCTTTAACACTGTGCTGGGTGGGTTTTGTTTTCACTTCCCCGGCCGTGGAAATGTAAGGTACCAGGGTGAGATGAATAAAAATGACATTGTTTCTGCCCACATCCCCCCGGAATTGCCGGATGGCTTCCAGAAAGGGTAAGGATTCAATATCTCCGATGGTGCCGCCGATTTCAACAATTACCACATCGGCATCTCCTGATACAAGGCTGATGCTTTTCTTGATCTCATCGGTGATGTGGGGAATGACCTGAACGGTGCCGCCGAGGTATTCACCCCTTCGTTCCTTTGTGATCACGGAGTGATATATCTTACCGGTGGTAAAATTATTGTTTTTTCCAAGTTTGGCGTTGGTAAATCGTTCATAGTGTCCTAGGTCCAGATCGGTTTCCGTGCCGTCATCGGTGACAAACACTTCGCCGTGCTGGAATGGGTTCATGGTGCCCGGATCTACATTAATATAGGGATCAAGCTTCTGGATGGTCACGGAAAGACCACGGCTTTCCAGAAGCAGCCCGATTGCAGCCGAGGCAAGCCCTTTACCAAGGGAGGATAAAACACCTCCTGTTACAAAGATATACTTGGTTGTCTCTGCCATTGACTCCTCGCTTCTTTATTATGTTGATTTTTTTTATATGAAAATATCTTCCGGGAACAATGCGCCCATGCCCAGCTCTTCTTCAATGCGCATGAGCTGGTTGTACTTGGCAATGCGATCACTTCTGGACATGGATCCGGTTTTGATCTGGCCCGCATTGACACCCACGGCAAGATCGGCAATAAAGGCGTCTTCCGTTTCGCCCGAGCGATGGGAAATCACCGTGGTATACCCGGATTCTTTGGCCATCTGGATGGTGTCCAGGGTTTCAGTAAGGGTGCCGATCTGATTGAGTTTGATGAGAATGGAATTACCCACTTCATCTTCAATGCCCCGGCGGAATATGTCCGGGTTGGTGACAAATACATCATCCCCCACAATCTGAAGGGTCTCCCCCAGTCGTCGGGTCATCATCTGCCAGTTTTCCCAGTCCTGTTCGGCCAGGCCGTCCTCAATGGAGCACAGGGGATATTTTTCCGCCAGGGCTGCATAATAGTCCACCAGGGCTTCGGCAGAAAGTGTTTTACCTTCCGAGGTAAAGTGGTACTGCCCGTTTCTGTAGAATTCGCTGGCGGCTGCATCAAGGGCAATGCCGATGTCCTTTCCCGGGCGGTATCCGGCGGCATCAATGGCATTGACAATGTACTCCAGAGCCTCTTCATTGGATTTAAGGTTCGGGGCAAAGCCACCCTCATCCCCCACTGCTGTGTTCAGCCCTGCACTGGCAAGGGTTTTTTTCAGGCAGTGGAAAATTTCTGATCCCATGCGCACCGCCTCCACAATACAGCTGGCGCCATAGGGTACGATCATGAATTCCTGAATATCCAGGTTATTGGGGGCATGGGCACCGCCATTGATGACATTCATCATGGGGACGGGCAGAATCCTGGCACTGATGCCTCCCAGATGGCGGTAAAGGGGGATTTCTGCGGCATTGGCTGCAGCCCTGGCGGCCGCCAGAGATACGCCGAGTATGGCGTTGGCCCCCAGTCTGGATTTATTTTCCGTTCCGTCAATGTCAATCATGGTTCGGTCAAGACCAGCCTGATCCATGGCATCAAATCCGATGATTTCAGGAGCGATGATCTCATTTACGTTGGTTACGGCGGTCATGACACCTTTGCCGGAAAATCGATCCGCCGCATTGTCCCGAAGTTCCAGGGCTTCCCGGGTGCCTGTGGATGCGCCGGATGGAACAGCTGCACGTCCGGTGGAGCCGCATGCCAGCATTACATCTACTTCTACTGTTGGATTTCCCCGGGAATCAATTATTTCCCTTGATTTTACACCAATAATTTCTGTCATTTTATCACCTATGTATTTTTTATATGAAACTGCGTCCAATAAGCTGAAATTATAAGGGTTTTATTCTTTCGTTGTGGCAGGTAATCACTGCCATGTATGTTTATATTAAAAAGCGGTACGGGGTATTTTTTGTTTTTACCTTATGGACTCATCCATATTAAGGCACTCCGATGTTCAATAAACTTGGGTATCATTACAATTAATGAAAAGGTCTGTCAAGAAATGGCTTGTTTATCCCTGTCTGACTGTGGGGCAATCGGGATCTTTTTCCTGGTAAAACTTGATTTATTTGCTTTAAACTGTCATGGAAACAAAGGGTGATTCTCAAGGTGTTTATCCCTGGGGAAACAACAGATTTTCCTGAGTCAATTCTGAAAATTAGGGGGAACAATGAAAATACTTGTCACCGGCGGAGCCGGGTACATCGGCAGTCACACATGTGTGGAACTGCTTTTAAATAGTTTTGAGGTGGTGGTGGTGGACAATCTGTCCAACAGTTCCTTGATATCTTTGGAACGGGTTCGGGAAATCACCGGAAAATCCCTTGATTTTTATCAGGTGGATCTTCTGGATAAACCCGGGCTGGATGAGGTGTTTAAAGAGCATGCCATTGATGCTGTTATTCATTTTGCCGGACTTAAAGCCGTGGGGGAGTCCGTTGAAATGCCCCTTGAATATTACACAAATAACTTGACTGGCACCCTGAATCTGCTGGGGGTGATGCGTAAATATAAGGCTCGGCATCTGGTGTTCAGCTCTTCGGCAACGGTGTATGGTGATCCGGCAAGCCTTCCCATCACGGAATCCTTTCCCCTGTCCGCCACCAACCCCTATGGCCGCACAAAACTGATGATTGAAGAAATGCTCCAGGACGTACATGGGGCTGACAGTTCATGGAACATTGCCCTGTTGCGGTATTTTAATCCCGTGGGGGCACATCAAAGTGGCCGCATCGGTGAAGATCCCCGGGGAATTCCAAATAATCTGGTGCCCTATATTGCCCAGGTGGCCGTGGGTAGACGACCCTTTCTCAATGTATTTGGGAATGATTACGATACCCCGGATGGCACAGGTGTCCGGGATTTCATCCATGTGTCAGACCTTGCCGCCGGTCACATAAAGGCACTTGAAAAGCTGTTCTCCTGCCCCGGGCTGGTGATTTATAATTTGGGGACAGGTAAAGGCTCATCTGTACTGGAACTGGTTAAAGGCTTTGAGATCGCCTGTGAACGTGAGATCCCTTTTCGTGTGGTCCCCCGTCGTTCCGGGGACATTGCCGCCTGCTATGCGGACCCGTCCCTGGCGGAAAAAGAACTGGGCTGGAAGGCCGTAAAGACCGTGGCCGATATGTGCCGGGATACCTGGCGATGGCAGAAAAATAATCCCAATGGCTATGATGATGATCCTGCCTGAGTCCTTGCCAGGTGGCAGCTGTGGTAATCAAGCCCCAACGCTGGAGGTGACTTTCAACGATCGGGGCACCGGGGACAAAGCTGGGAGTTAAGCACTTGCGCAAAACGCCTTTCTGGTATAAGGTGCCCGGCGAGGAATAATAATATGAAATTTAATTAACCCCGGAGAAACAAAGATATGACTTTAAATCATTTTTCAGATGTTTTTACAGCGGAAAACCTGAGAAATCTCTTTCCGGAAGACAGGGCTGACGCGTTCTTTGAAGCCCTTTATGGGGATGCTGAAGACGGAGCTTATGACATTCGCCTGGCATTCAACAAAGCAGAAGACAATACCCTTTATTTTGATTTTCTCCTGGAGCAGCGTCCGGGTAAATGCCTTGCCTGTAATCTTACCTATGGCTTGCCCACGGTTTTTGAACGCCACCCCATTATCAATCTAAATGGACTTGCCAGAGACATTGAAGGTCTCCTGGATCATCAGGTTACCTGCAGCCACTGGAAGGTGGGTACCACCAGGGAGAAAAATCGGCAGCTCCATAAACTACCCGTGCAGTTCACCCTTTCCCCCCGGAATACCTGAGTTTACCAGTTATCGTTTGATTTTGTGGGAGGGGCGTTTACCCCCCCCCACTTTTAAAAAAACAGAATCCTCTGCCGGGATGTTTCCCGTTGATATCATAACCCGGTGTTTTCCCTTTTCCCCGCCTGCTGCCGGTCCATGTAATCGGCAATTTTTTCCGCTGAATCTCCGAAAAGGTCTTCCATGGGAATAAGATCCAGAAGGCTGTCATCCCATTTGATTTTGTCTGATTCCAGAACTGTATCCTTGATACGAATAAATTTCCCTCCCAGGGCCTTGATGCGTTTAATCAGGGGAACCTGGCTGATATCCTTGAAGGAAACGTTCAGGGAAAGAAGAAATTCAATGCCGCTGATGCCCTTGGATGATGATATAACAGGTATTACCAGTATGCTTTTCCCGTCCTTTCTTCCCTTGCCGATGTAAACATTTCCTTCCCGGACAATGATGTTTTTGGTGCCCTTTAGCCTGTGATCCTTTTCCACCCTGGATGTTTCAGACGCCAGTTGACCGGTTTTATTGATTACTTCAATGCGGGTTTCAGAGGTTTCTTCCCCCAGAGGGGTGAGGCCAAAAATTCGGTAGAGCAGGGCGCCGTTGATGGTGGAAATAACCTCCTGGAGATTTTTAATAACCAGTACATTCCTGCTGGTGAGCTGAGACAGCTGAATCTGGTGGCTGGCCAGCTCTTCAAAGAGCAGACCCTCAAAGGTTTCTGGAATGCGGCTTGTGCCCACTGTGACAGTTTTAGCCTGGTGTTTGATGGCATCCACCGGCCGGGCCAGGGTGTTGATGGCCGTGTCCATGGTTTTAAAAAACTGGTCCAGCATGTTGGCAGGGGTGCCCTTTCTGACAAAATCAATTTCAAAATCCGCCACGGGCAGTCTGCCGGAAAGGTATTTGGATAACAGCATGATATCGGCGGCAACATTGATGCCAAGGGCTGCCGGGAATCTGTTGTCGAGGCGTTTCTGGGAAAAGGCCTGGTAAAAGACGGCGATTTTTTCCCGGAATCGTTTTTCCAGAATCACCTCATAAACGTCGTGCCCCAGTCTGTGATAATCGTCAATGAGTCCTTTGATTTCCTGGAGGTGAGTATAAAAAAATCCAGAACCTTCGTTTATGGCCAGGGCCGCATAGTATCCCCACAAATGCCCTACCAGGGTGGTGAGGATAGGAGACAGATGCTCCCTGGTGGCCGGGATCTGGAACAGGTCATCGGCATAGGGCAGAAACCTGTCTTCACCTTCATCGGCGATGACCACAGTGGTGGCTTTGTGAGCATGGAATATGGCGGTGTCCTTGATAATATCTCCCAGCACGCTTTCCCTTGTACCGGCGGCACAAACGATAATCAGAGGTTCTGATGACAGATCAATGTGTTTTTTATCTTCCACGTAATCAGATGATATGGTTTTGTAGCACAATTCACTGAGCTTGATGCGGATTTCATCGGCGGCGGTTTTGTTGGCACCACTGCCCACGGTGGCCCAGTATTGTTTCGTAATGGACAATCTATGGGCAGAGGCTTTAATATCACCTTTCATGGTCAGGATCTGTTTCATTTTTCCGGGCAGTTCATTCAAGGCATTGATTTCTTCCGTGACCCGGTCAGGACCAATTGCCTTTAGAAGGGATGCCAGGTGAAGCCCCAGCAATGCCCCTGCCGCGAGCTGGGCATAAAAGGCCTTGGTGGAGGCAACGGACATCTCAATGTCCCGGCCGCTGCTGGTGTAAAGGACTCCGTCGGTTTTAAAGGTCAGGTCTGAATCCCGCCGGTTGACAATGGCCAGAGTGGCCGCTCCCCTGGCTCTTACCATATCAACGGTGCGATTGGTATCCGTGGTGGTGCCGGATTGACTGATGGCCACCACCAGGTAGGCGGACATGGCCTCTTTTTCATCCTGATTACCGGGGATGGAAAACCCCGAGAGTTCTGAGGATTTCATGGCACGGACATCAAACCCCCCGGAGGGCAAAAAGGTTCTTAAAATCTCTGCACATCCCTGGGCTGCAATACCCGCCGTTCCCTGGCCGATGAAATAAATTTTTGTAATAAGTCCCCGGATAAGGGCTGTCTGTATTTTGGAGGGAATCACGGATTCATCCAGTGTTGTCCTGTAAAATCCGGTGTCTGGATCGGTTTTCCATCGGTTCTGCAGGGTTTTTTCCACGGACAGGGGGGCCTCTGAGATTTCCTTTAAAAAATAGTGGGGGAAATGCTGGCGGTCAATGTCTCTTGAGGTGATCTCACTGGTTTGAATGTCTTGTTCAGTGATGGCAATGGGGGTACCATCGTAGGCAAGGGAGGTAATACCGGAAAGTCCCCCTTCACTCATCTGATCCAGTATGAGGAGCTGCCCGTTTTTTTCTCCGTTAAGTTTGATGTAATTTGAAGTTTCTTCCACCAGCCCATAAAGTTCTGATGCGGTGATGTAATGATCCCCGGCAAGTCCCACAAACAGGGCCTGTCCACTGCCCTTCTGTGCCAGAAATAGCTTACCAGGTGCCCGGTCAGTGTGCATGGAGATGGCGTGGGAACCTTTGAAATCATTGACGGCCAGGCGGAAGGCCTCTTCAATGTTAACCCCCTGGTGCAGGTAATGTTCAATTTGCAGGGGAATGATTTTGGTATCGGTGGTGATGCTGTCTGGCAGGGTATCGTACCGGGATTCAAAGGCGGATTTCAGTTCAAGGTAGTTGTCAATATCTCCATTGAGGCAGACATGAATAATCCCCGGGGTTTCCTTTAGCTGGTTGGTGGTTTTATTATCAACTGGGTGGCAGTTTGGCTGACCAATACTTCCCACCGATGCCCATCGGGTATGGGCGGACAGGGTAAAAGAACTTGTCTGGCACGAAAGAAACCGCTGGAGAATGAGATCGTTTTTAATCTGGGTGCGAATATAGGCTATATTGTCCCCAAGGGAGCCGATGACGGCTGCAAACTTATAGACAAAGGCCATGGCCGTGTGGGGTTCTCCGTTTTTTTCCGGGGCCCTGTGCACGGTGATGCAGTTGTTTGCCAAAACCATGCTGCCGGTGCGCTGTTTCAACTGTTCACCTAAGCCTGCGGTGTCAAGTTCCAGGCGAAAAGCCTCAAAGGCTTCACTGGGCAGAGTGGCCAGAATGGAAATTCCGGCTGAATCGCGTCCCCGTACCTCCAGGCGGTCTATGCTGTTTAAAATGGCATTGATGGTTTTAAACCGTGCCAGACGTTCAGGAAACTCGTTTATGCCAGTGCCCGGGATCATGTGCCTGATTTTCAGGACATTCTTCAAAATTTCCTGGCGGATACACCATCCCGCATCCATGCAGGATTCCAGGCGTTGCTGGGCTGTTTCAAATTCATGGGGATCAAGCAGGGCCATGCGCTGGGAGAGCTGTTCTTTTTCTGTGGTGATCAAGGTGCTGATGCGGGTGCTGATGTCCTTGAGCAGGTGCTCTTTTTCCGCCTGGGTGAAGATTTCAAAAAATGGGTCGTTTTCCTTAAGATGCCTTGCCGTCTTTACCAGGGATTCTGTGTGACCGGGGCCACCGAGATAACATGCGGCCACAGAGCGTTCCCGGTGGTCAAGACAGGTGGTCAAAAGATTATTTTCCAGGATTTGAACTGCCGCTTCAAGGCTTTTGGTATCCATGTCGGTGGTGGATGCGTTTCGCTGAAAGGCCACAAGGGCGGCAATGCCGCAGGTAAAAACACCGGGATATATGGGAAAGAAGATAAGGGTGTTCTCATGCGCAACATAAGGGTTGATGGCAAACCTGAGGTGAATCTTTTTTATTTTCCGGATTTGTCTTTTCAGCAGATTGGCAGTGGATTTAATCATGAAGCGTTTCCTTTTTTTATTAGAAAATAAAACTTTCGGGCCACCTCAGCAGATCCCCCAACGGGCGGCATAATGCCATTTCCATTCTTTGTTGTGTCTGTGGGGATATGTTCTATATAATTCATTTTTTTGTGGATGTAAAATAATCACCGAAGTACGTCTGGAATATTTTTTTTGCAAAGGTACCGGCCCGGGTGCCAATGTATTCCCCATGCCCCACCAGGACGGCCACCACAATCTGTTGGAAGCCGTTTTTTTCCCGGGCAAATCCCGTAAACCAGTCAAGTTTAATGGTGTGATCACGGTTGTAAAGGGAGCCCGTCTTTCCCCCCATGATAAGGCGGGTGAGTATGGCATCCTTCTTATAATGACGGAATGCCTTTCTGGCTGTTCCCGTGGAGATGGTATGGGTCATCATTTGCATGATGCTGGATGCCGTGGCCGTGGACACGGCCTGGCGGGGTGCTGGTGTAGGACACTTGTAAATAATGCCTCCCTCATGGTTGGAGATACTTTCCACAAGATAGGGTACCGGTACATTGCCCTGGTTGAGCAGGGTGGCGGTGATCATGGCTCCGAACAGCGGGGAAATGATGGTGGTTTTGTTAAAGCCACTGGCCACCTCGGCCCACTGATAGGGCTTTTCCGTCACCGTCATGGAACCGGAGTAGCCATGGAAGTCGGCCATGAGTTCCTGGTTGAATCCAAATTGCCGGGCCTGTGTTTTCAGTTTTTCCGGTCCCAGTTCATGGGTGCCCAGTTTTCCAAACACCGGATTAATGGATTGTGAAAATGCCTTTTCCAGGGTAGTTGTACTGGTGTATTTGTTTTTGACCTCTTTGAGCTGTCGCTTGTAAAGGGTATATTTACCACCGTTGAAAAAAAGCGGGGTGTCCGGTCCCATGAGATGATGTTCCAGCACCGCAGAGGCCGTGATGATTTTAAAAATGCTGGCAGCGGGATAGCCATGGGAAATGCAGGGGTTTATGTCTGGTAAGGTGCGATCATATCCTGCCATGGCAAGGATTTTTCCGGTGTCCGGGGCCATGGCCACCATGGCAATGATCTCCGGTTTTGCCCGGGTAAGGGTTTTTAATTTTTTGATTTCATCCAGAATAAATTGCTGAAGTCCGGGGTTTAATCCGGTTTTAAATGTCAGGGTTTCCTGGCCCAGAACCCGGGTGAGGGGTCCCGGGGCCGGATTGCCCAGAAGCGATAATGGCAGGATATTTTTTACCTGTTCCCGGGTGATGGGCTTGGAAAAAAGTGGGGCGGTGGGTGCTTCCGGGGGAGGGGAGGGCTCCTGCTTGAAAAAACGGGTCATATCCGTGAACACACCAGACATGTCTGGAAAAAAATGCATTGTCCCCCAGGTGGTAAGCCCCAGGACCAGAAGGGCGACTAAAAAAAGCCGCAATCGTGCTGTTTTTCGGCGCTTCCGGTTGGGTTGGAATTTCTGCCATGGGTTTGGAGTGTTTGATGAAATCACGCTAAAAATACCTCTGCTACTTCACAGAACGTCCGGGGGTAACAGTAGTATCAAATCCCGCCAGAAATAAGTGTTTCTTGTCATTGGCCGCAACGATCATGCCCTGGGACACTTCGCCCATGAGTTTTGCAGGTTTGAGGTTGGCCACTACCACCACCTGTCTGCCGATGAGGGTGTCGGGCTCATAGCTTTTGGCAATACCGGCAATGATCTGGCGGATTTCTTTGCCAAGATTCACCTGGAGTTTAAGAAGTTTATTTGATTTTTTGATTTTTTCCGCCGACACAATGGTACCGGTGCGCAGGTCTACTTTGGAAAAATCTTCAAAGGTTATTTCCGGCTTCAGGTCCGTCAGTCCCTGGGGGGCTTTCACGGCAGGGGTGGTTTCTTGTTTGTCAACGTCCACCCGGGGAAACAGCATGGGGGGGTTCTGGGTTTCCATGCCCGGGGTCATGACGGGCCATTTGGCAAGTTCTGCCATGGTGTGAAAACTGCCGGCCTCAGGTTTTTCAATACCTAGAATCTTTAGCATTGTTCTTGAGGTTTCCGGCATGACCGGATGAATAAGGCAGGCAATGAGGCGCAGGCTCTCCACCATGTTGGTGATGACAATGGCAAGCTCTGGGGCATCGGCTTGATTTTTGGACAGGGTCCATGGTGCGGTGGTATCAATGTATTTGTTCAGGATACTGATAAACTCCCACACCGCCGTCAGAGCCTTGTGAAATTCGGTGTTGTCCATGGCCTGGGTGTATGCGGTGATGGCCGCCCTTGCCTGTGTCCGGAGCGACAGGTTTTTTTCTTTCTCAAGGGCCGTATCCGTTTCTGGTATAATCCCCTTGAAATAACGATGGTGCATGGAAAGCACCCGGGAAAACAGATTGCCAAGGTCATTGGCCAGATCGGCATTGATACGCTGGACAATGGCATCTTCGGTAAAATTGGCATCCAGACCAAAAACCATTTCCCGCATGAGAAAATACCGGAAGGCGTCCACCCCATAGGTATCTGTCACCGCCACAGGATCCGTGACATTGCCGATGCTTTTGGACATCTTGCTGCCGCTGACGTTCCAGAAGCCATGGACGTTGAGGCTCTGGTAAAGGTCGATGCCAGCGGCTTTGAGCATGGTGGGCCAGTAGATGCCATGGGGTTTTATGATATCCTTGGCAACAAAATGCCGGGTATGGGGCCAGAATTTTGAATACAGATCCCCGTCCGGGTATCCCAGGGCCGAGATATAATTGGTCAGGGCATCAAACCAGACATAGGTGACATAGTTGTCGTCAAAGGGAAGGGTTATCCCCCATGTGAGGCGGGATTTTGGCCGGGAGATGCAGAGATCCTCCAGGGGTTCCTTTAAAAAGGAGAGAATCTCGTTGCGGTATCGTTCGGGGCGGATGAATTCGGGATTTGTTTTTATGTGATCAATGAGCCAGTCCTGATATTTTGACATGGCAAAGAAATAGTTAGCTTCTTTTATTTTACTGGGTTCTGTTCCATGGTCCGGGCATTTGCCGTCTACAAGCTCCCTTTCCTGGTAGAAGCGTTCACATCCATAGCAGTAGATGCCCTCGTATTCACTGAAATAAATATCCCCATTGTCATAAATTTTTGATAAAAGGGCCTCCACCACCCTTATATGGGCCGGGTGGGTGGTGCGGACAAAATAATCGTTGCTGACGTTGAGCCGGGGCCACATGGCCTGGAAAAGGCCGCTGATTTGATCCACAAAGGCCCGGGGGGTAATGTTCTGGTTTTCGGCGGCCTGGACAATCTTGTCACCATGCTCATCGGTGCCGGTGAGAAAATAGGTGTCATGGCCACACATGCGGCTGTAACGGGCCGCCACATCCGTGGCAATGGTGGTATAAGCATGACCCAGGTGGGGTCTGGCATTGACATAATAGATGGGGGTGGTAAAAAACCGGGGATTATTTTTTTCCATTTTATCTGTATTTCCTTGTGTCTTCTCTCATGTGCAAAGGTAGAACCTTGGCCATTGTTTAAAGTGGATGTGGTAACCACGGATTGGGTGTTTCTTGATTTCAGGGTAAATCATACGACTCAATACAGCGGGGCATACTCTGGGGTATGCACACGCACATGACAACTGGTTTTCAGTGTTGACCGTTAAGTGCGTTAATGTCAGGATTGGTGGCCATGTGGTTTGCCCTTGTGAACCTTTATGATTTCTTCTGAACTGACCTCGATTTCCGAGCCGTCTTCAAGGCGCACAGAGACATTGCCCTTTAGTACATTCTGGCGGATGATCTTACCCTTTCCCGTATCGGTGTCCACCATTCGACCCGGCTTGGGCAGTTTCTTTTTAAGGTGTTTGTAGGTGTCGTTCTCAAAGGTCAGGCAGCACATGAGCCGTCCGCACAGGCCAGATATCTTGGTGGGATTCAGAGAAAGCCCCTGTTCCTTGGCCATTTTAATGGACACCGGCTCAAAGTTGTTCATAAAAGAAGAGCAGCATATTTCCCGACCGCATCGGCCGATGCCACCACATTGTTTGGATTGATTCCTGATGCCCACCTGGCGCATTTCAATGCGGATGCGATACTCCTTTACCAGTCGTTTGACCAGCTCCCGGAAGTCCACCCGGCCATCAGCCGTGTAAAAAAAAGTAAGTTTCGTGGTGTCAAAGGTGCTTTCCACGGAGAAGAGATTCATCTTCAGGGAAAGGTCTTTAATGCAGACCTGACAGAAATCAAAGGCCTGCTGCTCCAGCACCTGGTTTTCTTCTCTTTTTTTGTGGTCGGCTTTGGTGGCAATGCGGAATACTTTTTTAAGCGATTTGTTTTTATCCGATGGTTTAAGGGGGGCCGGCGGTACGGTTATCACACCAAATCCCAACCCCTGTTCGGTTTCAACAATCACCTTGTCACCGACATTTAAGACAAACATGCCGCTGTCAAAATCATATATTTTACCGGCAGGTTTAAACCGGACGCCTGTAACTTTGGTCATGGTAATCTCCTGATTAAATGGGGCTTTATTCCAACACCGGCCAGTTGGGGCTGGGGTCAGGTCTGGGTTATGGGGTCATGGAATCGGTTGCCAGGGTCAGGAAAAAACATTCCAGTGCCAGTCGGGGAGTTGCATTGGCAAGTATGCGTTTTTCTGCAGTGTGCAGTGCCTTGATCCATGCCACGGCCTTTTTCCCGGAAAGTATTGTTGACAATGCCTGAAGATCTGCAAGAACGTCTTGGTTTATCACCTGTCTGGGATCATGGGAGACTACCATGAGATCCCGGAGCCAGATGTTTATAATGGTCAGGATTGTTTTTAATTCATCCGTGTTCCGGGTCAGACGCTGTGCAAGAAAAAGGGCCGGGGCCGCATCGGTGCACCCTTGTTTTTTCACCAGATGAAAGAGTGCGTGGATCAGCCATTTTCTGAGGGATTTCCAGTCAGTGGTGGCATTTTTGTCCTGGTTTAGAAGCTGGATGGCCATGTCCATGGCACCATCGGCAGTGGCCACGGCAATGGCTATTTGCATGGGATCTGCCCCGGTGATCTCCTGGAGTTGTCTGTTCAATACCCCAAGGGGGGTGGGGTTGAAATGTAAATGTCTGCACCGGGAGATGATGGTGGGCAGAAGGCCACTTAAATCCTGGGCCGTTAAAATAAAAAAAGTTCCCACCGGGGGTTCTTCCAGTATTTTAAGCAGGGCATTGGCCGCCTCCTGATTCATCTTGTGGGCCTCCGTCACAAGGACCATGCGGTGGGTCGCTTCATGGGGAGGAGATGCAAGCGTATGGTAAAGTTCCCGGATACCTGCAATTTTTATTTTGTCCTTTTCCGGCCGGATGACCAGGATATCAGGATGCATGTCAACAAGAATCTTTTTGCATGAACTGCACACCATGCAGGGTTCAAAAGCACCTTTATGGGTGTCAAGGCTTACCTGCCGGTGGAGTGCTGTGCAGTTCAGTGACATGGCAAAAAGATGGGCCGCTTCTTTTTTCCCGGTGTCCGGATTACCGGTGAACAGCAATGCATTGGGCAGCCTGGAACTGTAAATGATGGCTTCCAGACTGTTGACAACATGGGGCTGTTTTTCCCGGAGGGATGCGGCCCGGGATGAAGATGAAAACGGGGGCATGGGTTAGAAGTCTACACGCTCTTTAAGTTCTTTTCCGCATTTGAAAAAGGGAAGTTTCTTGGGGGGGATGGTTACTTTTTCACCGGTTTTGGGGTTTCTGCCGGTGTAGCTGTCATATTCTTTGATGAAAAAGCTGCATAACCCCCGGATTTCCACCCGTTCACCCTTTGCAAGTGCTTCGGTTAAGGAGTCAAAGAAAGTCTGGACCACATCTGCGGCCTCGGCCTTTGTAAGCCCTGTTTGCTGTTTCAGGGTGGAAATCAATTCAAGTTTATTCATTGGGTCCTCTTAAAAGGGGCTGCCAGGGGGGGACATCTCAGATCTCGCGGGTCAGCCCCTCTGCTGTGTTTTTGGGGGAATCAGAGTCTTATCTGTCATGGGAAATATCATGACATCTGCCTGATTCCGTTTTGTTCATGATGATGACAACTCAGTAAATATTCGGGTTTATAATGCAAATGTCTGGCCAGCGCCCCACATTTGTGTATTTGGGACTGCATAGCAAATGCTATGTGAGCAGACCAAAATGGGTGAAGATGACGTGCTGGTCGAATATTTACCCAACTCAAACGCTAAAGTTTAGGATAAAAGTACTTAATAAACAAATTACAGCAATAAGTCAAGGGGGTTATGTGATCATATGGGGTGCTTTTTCAATGTCTTGTTCATCAATCTCCACCCCGGCGAACTGACCTAGAGCGTCTATTCTGATGATGACCCGGCCTTTGCCCTTATATTGAACAAATTCTCCGGTGGCACCGGTCATGGGACCACTGACCACTATGACCGGGTCTCCTTTTGCCATGGTGTCTCCCGGGCCTGTGATCACATCAAGGCCGGCATCGGTGATGATTTTCAGGGATTCAATATGACTGTCCGGAATGGCCACCGGCCCATTTCTGTATCCCAGAAGACGAACGGCACCCACGGTTTTAAGCACCTTGAGCTGTTCTGCCGGTGCCGGGGGGATGTTGACAAATACATAGCCGGGGAAAAGGGGAACATGGATCATTTTATTTCTGTCTTTTCGCTGGCTTTTTACCCGGATTTTGGGAAGGAATACTGTGATGGATTTTTTTTTAATGTGTTCGTGGACAACGTTTTCAAAGCGGCTCCGGGTGAGTAGTGCATACCATAACTTATCTAATTTCATTGATTACCAAATTCTCCAAGTCCTTTCAGGTTGATGAGAAAACCGATGGATTGATCATCGGTGGTGTCAGTGTAGGATACCTGCATGGACCAGCAGGTGCGATTGAATTCGATACCGGTGGTGGCCTCTATGGTTTCATCTTCATAAAGATTTTTTTCATATTCAAGAAATGCCCGCAGGCGTGGATTCAGCTTGAAATTAATGTTGGTATAAATGGATTCAGTTTCATCTGTATCATTTTCTTCATCAGCCTGGCTGTATCGATATTGTACACGGATGCTGTCTTGTCTGTCATCTGTGATGGTGATGGCACTGTTATGGCTGGATATTCCCGTGCCGTAGGGGGACCATGCCAGGTCACTGTCCAGAAAGAGGTGGGCAACGGGAGACAGTTCAAGGTCCAGCAGAATGTCGGAAAAGGGTCTGTCTGTGTCTTCATCTTCACCGGACAGATGGAAATCCTGGGAAATTTTCAGCCATCCCAGTTCCCGATAGGTATGGCCGGGGGATGCGTTGTTTGACTGGTTTGCAGACCTTTCCATTCGCTGCCGGGATGTCAGGCGCTGGGTCAACTGCCAGGTAAGGGTATTTTGCTTTTCAATGAGATCGGTGTCATCAAACCAGGGAATATCTGTCTGATCCACCTGGGGAATAAAGGTGTAGGTGATGGCCGGAGTGACCTCATGTTTTATTTTTCGGTCCGTGGCGGTGTCCAGGGTAAAAATCCGGGTAAACACCGTGGATATATCCATATTGATGTCAAAAAGTTCCCGGTGGCTGTAACCGTTTTGAATATCATCGCTGTTTTTTGCATCATCGGTGTACCACAGGGTTTGCCGAAGCCCCAGGGAGGGTTCCATCTGCACGCCGCCCCACCGAAAGGGAAGATAAAGTTTGGGGTACACGTCCATGCGCTGGCCGTTTAAAAGGGTGTCGGTGGTGTTTTGCCGGAAAAAATGGGTATACCCGGAATTGAGTTCAAAATACAGGGGGGAGGATCCCAGGTTCTGGCGCATGCCGCTGAAGGTGATGGCGGGCAGGGACTGCAGGGTGGTGTCGTCGGTGTCGTTCTGCCGGGCCGTGACATTGTCATACCACAGGGCATCCATGTTCAGATTGTAATTGCTCCAGGCCCTTTTTATGTTAATCTGATTTTTCCGGGTGGTGTCATCATAGTCATCTAAGTCCCTTCCAAAGGTGGATTCAAAGGCATTCTGTGTGGCGGTAAGGCCGGTGTGTCCTTTTTTGAACTCGTGGAGATAATCCTCATCACTGACATAATCAAGGTCCAGCCGTGCCTTCCACAGGGGGAAAATTTCCCGGTCATTTTTCATGCGCAGCCAGTAACGATCGGTATTGGTTCGCTGGGAGGTACCTGAATATGCGTAATCACCGGTGGCATCGGTGCCGTCATCAATCTTGTCATCTTTGAGATAGTCCAGAAAAAGAGTGCCCTTATTATTATTGTCCTGAATATATCGATATTCTGCCCCGAGTTTTGTTCCCCGATGGGACATGTAGTCCACGTTAAATGTGGCATCGGTGCTCCGGGACAGGGCCACAAACATGGATTGATCATATTCCAGGCCTTTTCTATCAGAACTTGTGATGCGGGGGGAAAGAAGGCCGGTCTGTCTCTGGTTTTTAACGGGGAAGGCAAGTATCGGGCTGTACAGGGCCGGGATATTGCTGGCCCACAAGGTGGCGTGTTTTGCCGTGCCATATCCTTCAATGGTAACGTTGATATCCCGGCCGGTGATTTTCCAGTCGGGATTATCCCCGGCACAGGAGGTTAAAGATGCCCTGTCTGCGGTGTAGGTTGCCGGGCCTGTTTTTTCAATGCGGTTTCCTGAAATATAGAAATGATTTTCTTCCACAAACACAACCCCGTTCATGATGGTGCCGCTCTGGGTTTCCAGATTCAGGTCCATGGCATCGCAGTGGATCGTATCTTTGCCCGAGATGAGTTTTACATGGCCGGTGGCCCGGGCCTCCCGGGTCAGGTGATTGTATGTGACATGGTCTGCGTCAAGGCGGGCGGTGTCGCTGGATAAAATGACCTCCCCGGTTGCAACATAAAGGTGCTGTTCCTGGTTATAGGTGGCTGTCCGGGCAGACAGATGCCATGATGTCCTGCCGCTTGCAAGGGAGGCAGGAGCAGCCGGGCATGCAGCAGCCATGATAAGAACGAGGACAAGCATGATGCCGAATTGTTTAAACAGGAGGTATGATGGTATCAATGGTTTTTTGCTCTTTTGGGGTGGTGTGAAATTGCACTTCCATTCAAAATACTGTATAAAGCCATTTTAGTCATGAAAAGTCAAGGGCATGGGGTTTGATCCAGCAATTTCAACTTATTCACGGGGCCGTAACGGACCCGGAAAGAAGTATCTATGTTTATTACCCTTGAGGGGATTGAGGGCTCGGGGAAGACCACCCAGATTGCCCCAATAAAAAAATATCTTGAAACAGCCGGATATGGTGTAACGGTTACCCGGGAACCCGGAGCCACAGCCATTGGAAAACGTATCCGCTCCATTCTGCTGGACCCGGAAAGCCATGGAATGGCCCCCCTTTGTGAACTGCTGCTCTATGGGGCCGATCGTGCCCAGCATCTGTCCCAGGTGGTCATGCCGGCCCTGGAGGATGGCAAGGTGGTGGTGTGTGATCGATTTGCCGATGCCACACGGGTGTACCAGGGCTGGGCCCGGGGCCTGGATCTCTCCCTTATAGATGCCATCCATGACATGGTGGTGGGTTCATTGGTTCCGGATCTGACCATTCTATTTGATCTGGCACCGGAAACTGGCCTTTCAAGAACCTTCAAGGCCCTTGAAAATGGCCAGCGTGAGGATGGGGAATCACGATTTGAGCAGGAGGCCCTGTCTTTTCATGCCGCCGTAAGACAGGGATACCTTGCCCTGGCACAAAAAGAACAACAGCGGTTTCTGGTGGTGGATGCCTCCCGGAACCCGGACGCGGTTTTTACAGAAATTAAGCACGGGCTTGCCACCCGTTTAGGGGTAAATAAATGACTTATTCGATATTGAATTCCATTGGGAATACACCACTTGTGGAGATCCGGCAACTGAATACTGTTCCCGGGGTAACCATCCTTGCAAAGCTTGAGTACCTTAATCCCGGAGGGTCTGTCAAAGATCGTGCGGCCCTTTCCATGATTGAACAGGGTGAAAAAACCGGAGAGTTAACCCCTGACAAGATTGTGGTGGAGGCCACCAGCGGAAACACCGGCATCGGTCTTGCCCTGATCTGTTCGGTGAAGGGCTACAAGCTGTTGCTCACCATGTCTGAGTCGGCCAGTGAAGAGCGTAAAATGATTCTAAGGGCCAGGGGGGCAGAAATTCTGCTGACCCCCGGCAACAAAGGCTCCGATGGTGCAATTGAAGAGGTGTACCGCCTGGCCCGGGAGAATCCGGATCTGTATTTTATGACGGATCAATATAATAACAAGGCCAACTGGCTGGCCCATTATAACACCACGGCTCCGGAAATCTGGGAACAGACCCGGGGCACGGTGACCTCTCTTGTGGCATCCCTTGGTACCGGTGGAACCCTTATGGGTTTGTCCCGGCGCCTCAAAGAATATAATCCTGACATCCGCATCATAGGTGCAGAGCCTTTTCTGGGGCATGGTATCCAGGGGCTTAAAAATATGAAGGAATCCTACCGGCCCCATATTTTTGATAAGAAACTGCTGGATGAAAAGGTGAATATTGCCGATGATGAGGCCTTTGAAACGGCCCGGCAGCTGGCCAGAAAAGAGGGCCTTTTTGTGGGCATGAGCAGCGGGGCTGCCATGGCCGTTGCCCTTAAAGAGGCAAAAAAACTTAAAAGTGGTGTCATCGTGGTGATCCTGCCCGACAGTGGGGAGCGCTATCTTTCAACGTCTCTTTTCACGGTGAAAGATCATCTGTCCTTGAATCTGTATAACTCCCTGACACGTACCAAGGCTCTTTTCACTCCCATCAATCAGGGAAAGGCCGGGATCTACACCTGTGGTCCCACCGTACATAAACGACTGGACCCGGGTCAGTTCCGTCGCTATGTGGCAGCGGATCTGCTGTGTCGGTATCTGGAATATAAGAAAATATCTGTTAATCATGTGGTGAATATCACCGACCTTGATGACAAAACCATTCAGGGGTCCGAAGCGGCCGGTGAAGAACTTGCCGCTTATACCCGGCGTTACATTGATCTGTTTAAAAAAGATCTTAATGATCTTAAGATCCGCCCGGCCCAGGCCATGCCCCTTGTCAGCGAGCAGGTGGAAAGCATGGTACAGCTGGCAGGTACTCTTGCAGACAAGGGTTTTGCCTATGAAAAGCTCAACTCCCTTTACTTTGATATTTCAAGCCTGCCCGGTTATGGTACTTTTTCCGGGGTGGATCTGGATAAAATCCGCCTGGGGGCCACCGTGGATCTCGATGACTATGAGAAGGACAATCCCCGGGATTTTACGCTGTTAAAACGCATCGGGCTGTCCGAACTCAAACGGGGCATCTGCGTTAATACCCGCTGGGGCAATGTGCGTCCCTCTCTGCATCTTCAATGTGCGGCCATATCCATGTCCTATCTTGGAGAACGTTTTGACATTCACACCGGCTCCCGGGAACTTGTTTTTCCCCATCATGAAAATGAAATGGCCATTGCCAGAGCTGCCACGGGATCACCCCTGGTGGAGACCTGGATGCACTGTGATTCTGTGCAGTACGATGGATCCCTGGGGGTGTCCGATGTGGAAGACCTGACCCTTGATGACCTGGTTGAAAGGGGATGGTCTTTGCGTGTGATCCGGTTCTGGCTGTTATCCACCCACTACCGAAAAAATCTGATTCTATCAGAATCCGTCCTGGATGCCTGTCGACAGTCCCTGGACAAACTGGACCGCTGTATACAGAGCCTGGTAGGCGTCAAGGAGGGTAACCCCTTTGCCGAACTGGATCAGTTAATTTATGATATCCGTCAGGGATTTTGCCTGGCCATGGACGACGATTTTAAAATGTCCGATGTGCTGGCCCTGTTGTTTAAGAGTGTCAAGACCCTGAATCGCCTCATGGACACCGGAGACATTGATCCTGAAGGGGCAGCATCTGTGACTTCTGTCTTCAGGGAGGTGGACCAGGTGCTTAATATCATGGACTTTTCCCCGGCTGCCCATGTCCCGGAAACGGTTAAAACTTTGATGAAAAAAAGAGAACTGGCCCGCACCAGTCAGGAATGGGAAGCGGCCGATCGCCTCCGGGATGAACTGGTGGCCATGGGTGTTGAGCTGCACGATAAAAAGGTGAGATAATTATGAAATTTTTTTATTTTCCGTTTACCCATGTACCGGTGCAGGACCGGGTCCTGATGGGTGGTATTTTAAAGCAGGTATTCTATCTTTCGTCTGATCCCGAACAGACATGGTCTGCGGGCACATGGGGAGAAAAAACCGGTGGCAGACAGGTTGGGAAAAGAGTTGCCGCAGAGTCCACTGAATCCTTCTGTAAACCAGATCTTGTCCTGGTGCCCTTCCCCCGGGATATGCGGGATAAGGTGGTGGGGCTTCTTGCGGATCATCGACAATGGGCGGCCCATTCCGGTGCCGGTCCCGGTCAGTTGAAATCGCTGTTGCGTAAAACCCCATATTTCACCAGTGACACCCAGGTGTCTGCCATTCGTTCCCAGATTCAAAAAAAAGTATCTCCGGAGCCGTCCCGGGAAGACCCGGAACAGGCCCTGGTAAAAGCCCTTGCATTTCTTTGTCTGGCCAGGGAAAATGATGAGCAGAAGGCGGCCATTGATGATGCATTGTCAAACATCAATGAGAAAAAGCACCGTCTTTTTGCCACCCTGATCGGAGAGGAATCAACAACGATAAACCCGGACAATGATGAGAATGTTTCTTTCATTCCCACCGGCACAGGGGACGATCCTGGTGCCTTGATGACCCCTTTGCGCATCCGTTCCTGGTTTAAGGTCTTTTCCAGGCTGGCTGGGACTGGAAATGCACCCATGGGGGGATCGGATGAACCCGTTATGCTGATCACGACAAGTCCTGCGGTGGTTGATTTTTTTGAGCAGATTTCACAAGATGGGCAATTGTTGCTTGACAAGGAGATAAATTATGTGCACAAAGAAACCTGTGCAACTGATAGTTGCCTGCAGGATCAGCTGCTGGATGATATAAGAGATGCGGTTTCCGGGCAGGGGGCTTTTTCTCCCATGAAAGAGAAGAAAATACTTCCTGATGGACCTCGTTTGAAACTTCATCTTTTCAAAGGGGATGAAATCAGGCGTTTTTTTCATTGGGATCACCAAAACACCGCGTATCTCCTGCCTGATGCCTGGATTGAGGGGAAACTTTTTATCTGTCTCATCGATCCGGTAAAATAAAATACTTGATTTGCTTTTTTATCTGTTGTAAATGCCCGATCTATAAGGTATCTAAAACAGGTCACAAAGATCTAAAGATAGATCTCATATTAATAATCCAACAGGAGGTTTTTTTAAGATGGCTTTTACCCCGATCGTAGACGAAAGTAAATGTGTAGGTTGTGAAGAATGTGTAGACGTATGTCCCGTGGAAGTGTTTGAGATGGAAGACGGAAAATCCGTTCCCGTCAATGCAGAAGAGTGCATGGGCTGCGAGAGCTGTGTTGAAGTATGTGAAGAAGACGCCATTACGGTTGAAGAAGATTGATTCTTCTTTCAACTCTCGATTGATAAAAACCCCTGGCAGACGGTTGTGTATCGTTTCCAGGGGTTTTTTGTGTAAATATTTACTTTTTTGTTTTGAACCGCTGTCATAGGCCCTGGCTGTTTTTTAGTAAACGTGGTGTACCTACCAGACCTTCACCTTGCCAACCAGCATATTTACATTTTTTAGGTGTTGCAAATCGTCGTCACTGTGTGGTATTTCATTGTTCTATTATGAAACAATATCGCATTGACGGTCTTGATCTCCAGGACCACCGGAAACTGAAGACGTATCTCGATACCCACCTGGGGTCCCCCATGCTGGGAAATATCTATTGGCTTGAACTGGAAAGCAGCCTGCTGACCCCCCTCCAGAAGGATCATAAAGCATGTGCTCCCCACTGCTTTACCCTGGAACTGGAAGAAACCTTTCTGTCCTGCGAGTTTCTCGTCAGAATCAAGAAAAGCATCAGATGCGATTGCATGGGATATGCCACCCCGCCCCAGCGGGAATGGCTGATATCCACCGTGGATGCCATCCTGGAGACGCTTTCCATTACAGCGTGATGAAAGGGGTAAATACCGCTTTTCAGGAGGAAACATAAATGTTGAAAGTCATACCACTGGGCGGTCTGGGTGAAATCGGTCTGAACATGATGGTGGTGGAGTACGACCAGACCATCATGGTAATTGATGCCGGGCTCATGTTTCCCGAAGACTATATGCTGGGTGTGGATATCGTGATTCCCGAGATGGAATATCTCCGGGATAACAGGGATAAGGTAAAGGGCATTGTGCTTACCCATGCCCATGAGGATCACATCGGTGCCCTGGCATATCTTTTAAAGGATATTCCCGTGCCGGTGTATGGTACCGCCTTTACCCTGAGCGTGGTGAAAAACAAGCTTAAGGAATTTGACCCCCTTAACAATGCAGAACTTAACCAGGTAGCTCCCGGTGGCAAGATGGAGATTGCCCCCTTTGAGATTGAGTTCATAAGGGTCAGTCACAGCACCGTGGATGGCGTGGGCCTTGCCATCAATACCCCCGAAGGATTGATTGTTCACACCGGAGATTTCCGGATAAATCATTGCATTGAAGAATGCAATGTTACGGATATTTCAAGATTTTCCCGGCTGGGTGATCAGGGGGTTCTGGCCTTGTTTTCCGATTCCACCAATGTGGAACGGGAGGGCTATACCGATTCCGACCAGAAGGTCAGTGAATCCATCAATAAAATCGTGGCGGAAAGTACCGGACGGGTGATTGTGGCCCTGTTTGCCTCCAATGTGTTTCGTATCCAGCAGATAATTAACATAGCCCTGCACCATCACCGTAAAATTGTATTCAACGGACGCAGTATTGAGCAGACCGTATCTGTGGCCCGGGAGCTTGGTTACTTGAAGTTTCCAGACAACATGTGCCTTGATGTCAAACAGGTTAATTCCTATCCTGACGCTGATATTGTGATCATCACCACCGGAAGTCAGGGGGAGCCCATGTCGGCTCTGGCCCGTATGTCCACCGGGTTTCATAAACAGGTAAACATTAAAAAGGGTGACAGTGTCGTTCTCTCCTCCAAATCCATACCCGGCAATGAAAAAGCCATTTCCAATATCATCAACAATCTCTATCGACGGGGAGCCGAGGTGGTCTATGACAAGGTGGCCCAGGTCCACGTGTCCGGCCATGCCTGTCAGGAGGAGTTGAAATTGATGATCAAACTGACCCGGCCAGAATATTTCATCCCCATCCATGGGGAATATCGGCATCTGGTCACCCATGCCCGTCTTGCCGAACGTCTGGGCCTTCCCCGGTCCAATGTGCTTCTGGCGGAAAATGGTAAGGTTATCACCTTTGACAGCGCCGGTGGCAGGATTGCAGGCTCTGTGAACACAGGTCGGGTGCTCATTGACGGCAAGGGTATTGGGGATGTGGGTCGCAGCGTGTTAAAGGAAAGACGAAATCTCTCCGAAGACGGTCTGGTGGTGGTCTCCATGATCATTGATGAAGAAACAGGTATTGTATTATATGGACCTGAGCTGATCTCCAAGGGCTTTGTGTTTGGTGCAGAAACCGGATATCTGGTGGATGATGCCCAATGCGTGATTCTGGAAATTGTGGAGGAGGTGGAGGCCGGCAGTGACTCCCGGGTGGACATCCTTAGAACGCGCCTGCAAAAGGCCTTGAAGCAATATTTTTTCTTTACCATCAGGCGACGGCCGGTGATTCTGCCCATTATCATAGAGGTATGAAAAAAGAGTTGTTCAACATTTTGTTGTTTTTCTTTTTTATCTTTCTGGGTCTGAGTCTTGTCTCATACAGTCCCCTTCCATCCCTTCGATATTATCACAGTTTTCAATCCGATGCGGTGCACAATCTTTTCGGCACCCTGGGTGCCGGGGTGTCGGGGGTTCTGGTGGGTCTTTTCGGTGTGGGGGCACTTTATATTCCCCTGGGTCTTGTGGCTGCCTTTTTTATCCACGCCCGTAAATCTTCCCGGGGTGCCATGATGGGGCTGACGCTTGGGGGAGGATTTGTTTTTGCCATGTCCCTTGGCTGTTTTTTGGCTCTGTTCCGAGATGGATATCCATTGTGGGGTAGCTATTACAGTGCCGGTGGTGTGATCGGTGACTGGGTTACCCGATGGTTGATCCAGTATCTGAATGTATCTGGTGCCGTTATTGTGCTGGTGTTTCTTATGCTTCTGGGGCTGGTGCTGTCCACCCGCATGTCCTTTGTTCGCCTGGTTCACATCATTTTCCGGAGCACTGTCTCCGGTATTGCCTGCATGGAACGGGTTTTCAGGGGGCTGACTCGGGTTCTGGGTTCCATGGGGGGCCGAGCTGGCAGGCTGTGGGGTAAAAAAAAACAGGGACAGGAAAGGTTTTTTCCCCGGCATTTTTTATCCTTTGCCGGTCATGGCACTGAACAAAATGAGGATTTAAATGAGGCTGTGCTTTCAGCACAAATGCCCAAGGCTCCCCGACAGATTTCCGATACATCCCATGTTAAAAATACTTCTTCTTCTGGTAAAAAAATAAAAAAAAATTCCATTATTGTGGCGATGCCCCCCGCTGCTGCCTGTAAAACAGCGTCCTGTCCTTCCACAGCAGATCGGGAACGCATGGGCTTTGTTTTACCGTCGGTGGCGTTGCTCAATGAAAAGAAGGTTACCCATACACGGGTGGACGGGGATGCCCTGAGGGAGAAAGGGCAGATTCTTGAAAATAAATTAAAGGATTTCGGCATTGCAGGTGCGGTGGTGGAAATTCTGCCGGGACCTGTGATCACCACCTTTGAGTACCGCCCCGCCCCGGGGGTGAAAATCAGCAAGATCGTTAATCTCACAGATGATCTGGCCCTGGCCCTGAGCGCCCTTAGCATTCGCATCATTGCCCCCATTCCGGGCAAGGATGTGGTGGGGGTAGAAATTCCCAATGATATCAGAGAAAATGTGGTCATTCGGGAGATGCTGTCCGCCCCGGTTTTTGTGGAGTCTGACTCCCGGATGTCCCTGGGACTGGGCCGGGATATTCTGGGGGTACCGGTGGTGGCCTGCATGGAGACCATGCCCCATCTGCTCATTGCCGGGGCCACGGGCACCGGTAAAAGTGTTGCGCTCAATGCCATGATCATAAGCTTATTGTACAAGGCCACCCCCGAAGAGGTAAAGTTTATCATGGTGGACCCCAAGCGCATAGAGCTGTCAGTATACGATGGTATTCCCCATTTAATTTCGCCGGTGGTGACGGACATGAAAAAGGCCACCAATGCCCTGTACTGGGCGGTGGGGGAGATGGAGCGGCGCTATGAACTCCTGGCGAACAGCGGGGTGAGGAATCTTTTGCAGTACAATAAGCTGGTGGATAAACAGCTTCAGGAAAGCCTGAAAAAAGGTGCAAGTATCTCCGGTGATGAAGAAGACGTAACGATACAACCCGAAGCAATGGCCCCGGAGAAGCTGCCTTATATTGTTGTCATTGTGGATGAATTTGCCGATCTGATGATGGTGGCTTCCCGGGATGTGGAGTCGGCCCTGATCCGCCTGGCCCAGATGGCAAGGGCTGCGGGAATTCATTTGATTCTGGCCACCCAGCGACCTTCGGTGGACGTGCTCACCGGTGTGATTAAGGCAAATTTCCCCACCAGGATTTCCTTCCAGGTATCCTCCAAGGTGGATTCACGAACCATTCTGGATACCAACGGTGCTGAAACCTTGCTGGGAAATGGTGACATGCTGTTCATGCCCCCCGGCACCGGGCGGTTAACCAGAATTCAGGGCGCTTACATTTCCGAAGCAGAAATTGCCCGGGTAACCACATTTTTAAAGGAGCAGCGTTCCCCGGTGTATGTAGAGGAAGTGACACAGAAGACAGCATCCCCAGGGGACGGCGGTGGTGTGGATTATGATGAAAAATATGATGAGGCCGTTGCCCTGGTCACCCGGACCCGCACGGCTTCCATTTCCAGTGTGCAGCGGCATTTAAGGATTGGATACAACCGTGCCGCAAGGATCATTGAAACCATGGAATCCCAGGGAATCATAGGTCCCCAGGAGGGTTCAAAGCCCCGGGAAATCCTTGTAAAATCCTTTGAAGCGTAAGGCCTGGGGGATTCAGTGTTTCTGGATCGTGGTCCTGGTGTCAGAATGGCGGGCAGGTTTTTGAAAATAAAGAACCAGACTTTTTCCCATGATGGGGTTAAGCAGTCGCTCCAGGATCTGGGTGACAGGGGGTTTTTCCATGAGATCCCACACCAGGAGTCGGTGGTACAGGTTCACAAGGGCCACATCGGTGCGGTGAACCCCGGTGAGGCATTTCAGCCACCAGTAAAGGGCGTGCAGGGCATGGGCATGGTGGCTTCCCTTCGTGATCATGCCCTGGCGGCGTACCTGTTGGACCAGCCTGGATTTTCGGTAAATGCGGATGTGGCCGCCGGGGGTGTGGTGATACGCCCGGGACAGTTTCCAGCAAAGGGTTTCCGGCCAGAACCGTGGCACAGTGACCACAAGTGTGCCTCCGGGTTTGAGCACCCGGATCAGCTCTTTAAGGGCCGTGTTTTCCCCGGGAATATGTTCCATGACCTCAGAGCAGATCACTCCATCAAAGCAGTTGTCTTTAAAGGGCAGTTGCCCTATGTCTGACCGGGCCAGGGTCCATTTTCCCCGGGGTCCTGAAACCAGCTGGTGGTGAAAGGTCAGTTTTTTGCCTGCGGTGACCAGATCTTCATGGCTTCGGTCCGAGCCCACGCACAGGGTGTCGGGAAATTCTGATGCCTTTGCGGTGTGACGGCCTTCACCACATCCCATGTCCAGTATTTTTTCCCCGGGTTTCGGGGCCAGTCTTTTGAAATCAACGGTAATCACGGATGATGTCCCTGTAAGTTTCAACGGTTTTCATGGCGGTGACTTCCCATGTGAATTCTTTCATGATGCGGTTGTATCCGGCGTCTGCCATTTGTTCCCGTTTGTTTTTGTCATCCATCAGATCCAGGATGGCCCTGGCCAGGGCCGGCGCATCCCCCGGGGGCACCAGTTGTGCCGCATCGCCAGCCACTTCTGCCAGTGCACCGCCGGTGGTACAGATAACCGGAACTCTGCAGGCCATAGCCTCCCCCACGGGCAGGCCAAACCCTTCGTACAGGGAGGGTACCACGGCAAGGCTTGCCCTTGCATATTCCCGGAGAAAGGCATCATCGTCCAGCCGTCCGGTGAACCGGACATGGTCCTTTAAATCAAGGGAGGTGATGAGGCGTTCAATGATGCCGTTTTTTTTAGGGGTTCCCACAACCACCAGTTCCACCTTCCGGGTATCGGCCACCTTGCGTATGGCGTGCATGAGATAATAAAGACCCTTTAAGGGAGTATCGGCGCTGTTGGTGACGATGATGCGGTGGGGGTGTGGTTTTATGGTGTCCACCGGATGAAACAGTTCGGTATTGATACCAATGGGAATGGTGGAAAATTTTTTCCTGGGAATCTTAAATTCCCTGGCAATGTCATCCCGGGAGGAACAAGAAACGGTGATGATCCGGGGAAGCCGTCTGGCCACATATTTCTGCATGCCGATGAAGGAGTACCACCGGAGCTGCTGCAGTTTTTTGTAAAAGGACCGGGTGGATTTAACGGCAATACGCCGGTCCACAGTCATGGGATGGTGGATGGTGGCTGTGACGGGCATTTTCCGGGAAAGGGCAAGAATACTATAGGCCAGGCACTGATTGTCATGGATAATATCGTATTTGTCCAGGCGGTTTTTAAGGTATTTTTCAGCACGCATACCAAAGGTCAGGGGTTCCGGGTACCCCATGGTGGACACACCGAGCCATTCCATGAAGTTGATGGGATCTTTTAGCTCATCTATTCCAGGTGTTCTGAAAAGATCTTCGGGATTGTACAGATCCAGGGTTTTAAGGGGGGTCAGTATGGGACCAGGGGTGAGTAACGGGTCCGGGGGACCGGCAATGACCTCCACCCGGTGTCCCAGGTCGGACAAGGCTCGTCCCAGATTTCGGACATAAACACCCTGTCCCCCGCAATGGGGGTTGCTTCTGTAACTGATGATGGCAATGGAAAGTCTGGAGTGCATGGTATGATGATGGTGCGCCCGGCTGGGATCGAACCAGCGATCTTCAGCTTCGGAGGCTGACGCCTTATCCACTGGGCTACGAGCGCATGCCCTTTCTTATAGTCTTTCTTTCATTAAAAATCAATTTTTTTATGGGCTGTCATTAAAAATAATCGGTATGGATCACAATTTTGGTAACCTTTATCCGGACATCCTGACCTGGATAAGCCAAAATCAGAAAGTTCTTCTGATTCTTTTGCTGAAATAACACGAAAATCAGAGATGAGAATCTAAATGAAAGCCCATGGGTTATCCCCAAAGTAAACCATGTGTTGCCCAGGAAGCACAAATTAAAGCCCACTGGCATATTGTTTAAGAATGCGTGCCCTTGCCTCTCCGGCCACATAAAGAGACCCGGCAACGCACACCGTACCATTTTTTGGGGCTGTGTCAATGGCATGGCTGACGGCCTTGCCCACATCATCAATGACACACATCTCCACCCGGGTCAGTTTTTTTGACAGCTTAAGGAGGATTTTGGGGTCAAGGTTCCGATTTATTTTTGGACGGGTGAAGATGATGCGATCTGCCTTTGGTACCAGGTGTTCCAGCATTTTTTTATAGGGTTTATCATTTAAAATACCAAGCACCAGGGTGAGATGGGGGGCTTTGCCTTCTTCTTTTAAAAACCGGGCCAGGTTTTCTGCGGCATGGAGATTGTGTGCACCATCCAGAATTACAGGGGGATTTTGGAGGATGTACTCCAGACGGCCTGGCCATTTTGTGGTGGCAAGACCCCGTCTGATGGTTTCTGGAGAAATGGCCGGGGGCAGGGGGTTGTTCTGCCCCGGGATTAATAACAGTTCGCAGGTGGCCAGTGCCATGGCCGAATTGTTGATCTGATGATTTCCGGGCAGGGGGGTATTAAGGTCTTTTAAGGAAAGTGTCATGCCCTGGTAATCAAACCTGGACGCGGGGCCGGAACTGGTTATCCGGGTGGTGGAAAAATTTTTGCCCATGAGGTACAGGGGAGCATCTTTTTCCCGGGCGGTGCGTGTTATGACGCTTAATGCTTCATCCTGGGTGACACCGGTGATCACAGGTACCCCGGGCTTGATGATCCCGGCTTTTTCTCCGGCGATTTCTGCCAGGGTATTGCCCAGATAATCAGTGTGTTCAATGGAAATATTGGTGATTATGGAAACGGCCGGAGCCAGGACATTGGTGGCATCCAGTCGACCACCCATGCCCGTTTCAATGACCGCCCATTGCACTTTTTTCAGGGCAAAAAGATAAAAACCCATGGCGGTTGCCAGTTCAAAGAAAGTAGCCTGGCGTTTCCCGGTATCAGCGGCTTTTACCGCCAGGTAAGCATCAACAATTTCATCGTCGGATACGGGGATGCCATTGACGGCAAATCGTTCATTGAAATGAATCAGGTGGGGGGAGGTATAAAGGCCGGTGGAGATGCCCGATGCCTGCAGTACAGCGGCAATGGTGGAGGCAATGGAACCTTTGCCGTTGGTGCCGGCAACGTGGATACAGCGAAATGTTTTTTCCGGTGAGCCAAGGCGTTTGAGTATGCCGGTCACGGTGTCCATTTCAAGTTTAATGCCAAAACGTCCCAGGGAAAACATCTGCTCCAGGCACTGGTGGTATGATAGTGTTTTCATGGTTCTCACAGGAAATATTGCGTGGTGTCCATCAGGATAAAAACCCGACTGAACGAACCAGGCTTATTCTCTGGTTTCCAGTCGGGTTTTCGTAAAAATACACTCTAAAGATGGAGAAATCTAATCATTTTCCCCGAGAAGCAGCAATTCTCTGCCGTCTCATGGCTTCTCTCATCTTACGCCGTCTGTACTGACTCGGCTTTTCAAAGTTTTTTTTCATTTTCAGACGTTTGAAAAGTCCGTCGTTTTGAATTTTCTTTTTCAGAATCTTCATGGCTCTTTCAACGTCATTGTCAATGACTTTTACTGTGATGTCCTTCAACTGCATCGCCCCTTTCTTGCCCATCATGAATATAGATGGTTTATTTTTTTAAACCCTTGATCTATATCACCATCAAAGGCATCTTTCAAGGGGAATATGGATCTGATGCCAATGTTTTTAAGTCAGGCATAAAATTAAGGTGCCCAAGGATTTACAGTTTTGAAATCAATTCCTCGGTGACGGACTTAAGATCTTTTTCTCCCTGGAGGGTAAAGTACTTGACGCTGTCATCGGTTTTTGCAAGATCACGGAAATGGTAGGCGGATGCCAGGGTGCCGTCCACATCGTTGTAGTAAATGGAGTGTCTCTTATCGATGGCTGCTTCATCCTGGTCATCGGCTCTTTTGGTCAAAGGTCCACCGCATACCCGGCATTTATCTCCATTGGGTTTGATGGCATCAATGAAGATATTGTTGGGGTGGTTGTTGTCTTTTTCACACAGCCGTCGGCCCATGATGCGGTTTTTGGCAATCTGTCGATCCAGGAGCATTTCAATGACATAGTCAAGTTTTATGCCAGCTTCTTTAAGGGAAGCGTCCAGTTTTTCCGCCTGTACCTTGTTTCTCGGAAAACCATCGAGGAGCCATCCATTTTTGCAGTCGTCCTGTTTTAAACGATCAAGAACCATGGGGATGGTGATGTCATCGGGAACCAGGTCACCTTTGTCAATGAAGGCTTTGGCCTGTTTGCCAAGCTCCGTGCCGCCTTTGATGTTTTCCCGGAAAATGGCACCGGATTCAATGTGGGCGATGTTGTACTTGTCTTTGAGAATTGAGCCCTGGGTACCTTTGCCACTGCCGTTGGGTCCGAAAAAAATGATGTTCATGGAATGCTCCTTTTATTGAATGTTAGTCTTACTATGGGTTTAAGGGGTTGACGCCCCGATTCGTCGCATTGGATTTTTGGGCCTGATGGGGTTGCTGCACCTTGCTGCAGGTGATCAACGCAATCATCAAGATGCTGACCGGGGGTACCATGGGGTGAGTCTGGATGCTTTGAAATAAGACCTTTGCCCCGGTGCGCATACCTTAAGTATAAAAGTGGATGATGAATGTCAAGCCTTGGGGGTATGAAAAAATAATTATGGACAACAATGGGGTGACTGTGTGGGTTAATTTCATGGCGTATGGATTTTATTTTAATCCATGGGACGCTTTTGCTTGACATTGCTGAAAAAGGGGTTTACATCATGGGGCGATGATACCCGTGGTATTTCTGCATGTATTGCCTGTCTTGCGGCAGTGGCATGGCAGGCTGCCGCAGGTGTTGTGTCAATGCTTTTCGTCGCCAAGCCATTTCATGTGTCAGCGGTCCAGCGATTGTCAACACGCTTTTAAGGCGCTCTGCCCGAATGTTTCATGTCTTTAAACAGTGAGCGTGTCTGAAAATAATAATAAATACCATTTTCTTTCTTGGAAACAGATTGCTCCAGCAGCATATCACCCATGCCAATTAAACCGTTTCGATTCAAACACCCATCTGTTTTATTCTTTTTCTTCTTCAGGTTTGCCTGTAACCTCCTTTGCGTTCTCACAATTTTGATGTGTGAATCCAATGGAGTCGGAGCCTGATATTTGGTTTGCATGGAGATGAAGTTGCCATGTGTAAGGAAGGGGTGGCGTTTTTTTGTGCAGGTCTGGTCCGGGAGAATATCGGGGAATAAGTATGATTAAACAATTTTACGGGGTATGTTTCCATGAATCTTGAAGAGTTAAAGCGGATGAAGATGAGCGAGTTGACCAAGCTTGCCAAGAAGTACAATATCACAGGGGTGGGTGGTGTAAAGAAACAGGAGCTTATCTTTGCCCTTCTCCAGGCAGCCATAGAGGAAAGTGGTCAAATTTATGGAGAGGGTACCCTTGAGATTCTTCCCGACGGTTTTGGCTTTTTAAGGGCACCGGATTATAATTATCTGCCTGGTCCCGATGATATTTATGTGTCTCCTTCCCAGATACGGCGTTTTAACCTCAGAACCGGCGATACCATTTCCGGCCAGGTACGCCAGCCCAAGGATTCAGAGCGGTATTTTGCCCTTCTCAAAGTGGAGGCTGTTAACTTTGAAAACCCGGAACTTGCCGCTGAAACTATCCTGTTTGACAATCTGACCCCCCTTTATCCGGATCGTAAAATGAACCTTGCGGCACGTCCGGACAACTATTCCACCCGCATCATAGATCTTATGTCCCCCATAGGGTTTGGCCAACGCGGACTCATCGTTTCCCCACCCCGATCCGGTAAAACCATGCTGTTGAAAAACATTGCCAACAGCATGATTGCAGCCCATGAGCATATTGTTCCCATGATTCTGCTCATTGATGAGCGTCCGGAAGAGGTCACGGACATGGCACGCTCTGTGGACGCCGAGGTGATCAGCTCCACCTTTGATGAGCCATCGGAACGTCATGTACAGGTGGCGGAAATGGTTATTGAAAAGGCCAAACGTATTGTGGAGCAGGGGCATGATGTGGTGATTTTGCTGGACAGTATCACCCGCCTTGCCAGGGCTTATAACTCTGTGATGCCCCCGTCTGGAAAGATTTTATCAGGTGGTGTGGACTCCAACGCCCTGGATCGGCCCAAGCGGTTTTTCGGGGCTGCCAGGAACATAGAAGAGGGGGGCAGTCTGACCATTATTGCCACTGCTTTGATTGATACCGGCAGTCGCATGGACGAGGTGATTTTTGAAGAGTTCAAGGGTACGGGTAACATGGAGCTGGTCCTGGATCGCAAACTTGCGGACCGGCGTATTTTCCCGGCCATCAATATTAATAAATCCGGTACCCGTAAGGAAGAACTGCTGCTGGATGACATCACACTCAACCGTGTCTGGATCCTGAGAAAACTGCTTTCCAGTTTAAATTCTGTGGACAGTATGTCTTTTTTGCTTGAAAAAATGGAAGGAACAGAGGATAATAAAGAATTTCTTGACTCAATGAACTCGTAATCTACGGGAAAGTGTAAAGATAAAATATTTAAGGAGTGGTAAATATGAAAAAAGAGATTCATCCGGAATATAAGCGGACAACGGCATCCTGTGCCTGTGGCAATGTGCTGGAGGTGGGTTCCACCAAAGAAAATATAAAGGTGGAAATCTGTGCCGCATGTCATCCATTTTTCACCGGTAAGCAAAAACTTGTGGACACTGCAGGACGTATTGATCGTTTCCGGAAAAAATATGCTGGTTTTGATGCAGTGGCTGCATCAAAAAAATAGTTTTGTTTAATCAGATAAGGGGGGAATCAGGCCAGTGGTCTGATTTCCCCTTTGAGTTTAAGGGCCATGATAAATAAATTACAGGGTATTGAAGAGCGTTTTATAAAATTGGAGCGGCTCCTGAGTGATCCTGAGGTTATCGGGGATCAGGTTCGTTATCAAAAGTGCCTTAAGGAGCATGGAGAGTTGACCCGGGTGGTCACCGCCTTTCGTGAGTACAAGGAAGTCAGGGCAGAACTTGCCGATGCCCGGGAACTGCTCAAGGATGATGACCCGGATATTCAGGAGATGGCCAGAGAAGAGATCGCTTCACTTACCCGATCCATGGCCGCCCTTGAAAAGGAAGTAAAGGTGCTGCTGGTGCCCAAAGATCCCCGGGATGATAAAAATGTGATTCTGGAAATCCGTGCCGGCACAGGTGGTGAGGAGGCCGGTCTTTTTGCTGCGGATCTGTTTCGCATGTATTCACGGTTTGCGGAATCCAGGAACTGGATCGTTGAGATCATTGACAGCAGCATGGCCCATGCCGGTGGGTTCAAGGAAGTGGTGTGCATGATCCGGGGCAGGGGGGCCTTCAGCAGTTTTAAATTTGAAAGCGGTATTCACCGGGTGCAGCGGGTGCCGGAAACAGAGGCCCAGGGCCGGGTACATACCTCTGCGGTTACGGTGGCAGTGCTGCCCGAGGCCGAGGATGTGGAGCTGGATCTTAATCCCAGTGACGTCAAAGTGGATGTTTTCCGGGCATCGGGTCCCGGTGGTCAGTCGGTGAATACCACCGATTCTGCAGTGCGGGTGACCCATCTGCCCACGGGTATCATCGCCACCTGTCAGGATGAAAAGTCCCAGATCAAAAACAAGATCCAGGCCATGAAGGTTTTAAAGGCCCGTATCCTGGATGCCATGGTGCGGGAGCAGGAAGATAAACGGGCTGCAGAGAGAAAGGGACAGGTGGGTACCGGTGATCGAAGTGGTCGCATTCGTACCTATAATTATCCCCAGGGCCGCATGACCGATCATCGCATCGGGCTTACCCTGTACCGTCTGGAGCAGATCATGGCCGGAGATATTCAGGAGATCATTGACGAGCTGACCACAAATCACCAGGCCCAGTTGATGAAGGAGACTCAGTAAAGGGCCATGGCAGAAGACAGACAGCGGGTGTGGACCCTGCTTGACACGATGACATGGACGATCTCCTATTTTAAGGACAGGGGCGTGGACAGTCCCCGGCTCACCGCGGAGATCCTCATGTGTCACTGCCTGGCCATGGATCGGCTGTCCCTTTACCTGGAGTATGATCGCCCTTTAAATCCCGAAGAGCTGGGTTGTTATAAAGCCCTTATAAAAAGACGACTTCAGGGAGAACCGGTGGCATATATCACTGGGAAAAAAGGATTCTGGGACATTGAGGTGACGGTTTCACCCCGGGTGCTGATCCCCCGACCGGATACAGAAACCCTCATGGAAACTGCCCTGTCAACCATAAAAAAGATTCAGGATATGCAGGAGGGGCAGCATCCTTTGAAAATCCTGGAGCTTGGATCCGGTTCCGGAGCTCTGATTATTTCCCTTGCACGGGCCATGCCCGGACATCAATATGTGGCTGTGGATGTGTCACCGGATGCGGCGGCCATCACCTTTGAAAATGCCCGGAGCCTTGATTGTGTTCCCGGGGTGTCTGTTGTATCAGGTTCATGGTTTGATCCCTTTGCCGTGGACGTCCGGTTTGATGTGATGGTGTCAAATCCTCCCTATATCCCCACCCGGGACATCGACGATCTTGTCCCTGAAATCAGCCAATATGAGCCCCGGCTGGCCCTTGATGGCGGGCAGGATGGTCTTGGTTGTATAAAAGAAATCCTTTTTCGAGCTCCGGAACACCTTGTGCCCGGTGGGGTACTTCTTTTAGAGACCGGGTTTGACCAGTGTCCGGCCCTGGAATCCCTTGTTAAAACCCTGCCTTCTTATGAAGATTTTCAATCCATCAAAGATGAGGCCGGGCATCACCGGGTGGTGAAGATTAAAAAAAGAATTGATAAAAAGACCTGATTTTGATATAGCAGTCGGGATTTACATCCGGGCCTGATTTCTATGCGCACCGGATAACAACTCACACCCCCGGACCCGCCATGGGGTGCTGTCCCCCTGGGACGGTCTGTGTCGGGAATGACAGGGGTGGTGGAAAAACAATATTAAGATAAACGGAGAAACAACATGGTAGACATCTCAATGCGTGAACTGCTGGAAGCTGGTGTTCATTTCGGACACCAGACCCGTCGCTGGAATCCCAAGATGAAAAAGTACATCTTTGGTGCCAGAAACGGTATTTATATTATTGACCTTCAGCAGACGGTGAAGATGTTCAAGACTGCCGTTGATTTTATCAGCGATGTGGCCGCCGAAGGCAAACAGATTCTGTTTGTGGGGACCAAAAAACAGGCCCGGGAATCCATTTACGAAGAAGCCAACAGGGCGGAGACTTATTATGTCCAGAACCGCTGGCTGGGCGGCATGCTCACCAATTTCCAGACCATTAAAAAGAACATTAACCGCCTGGAGTTCCTCAATACCATTGAAATGGATGGCCGCATTGAAGAATATCCCAAAAAAGAGCGGGTCAAAATGGGTAAAGAGCGCACCAAGCTTGAAAATGATATAGGTGGTATCAGCAACATGAAAGGCCTCCCCGGTGCCATTTTTATCATTGATCCCAAAAATGAAGCCATTGCCGTACGTGAAGGAAAACGCCTGGGAATTCCCATTGTGGCGGTTGTGGATACCAATTGTGATCCTGATGACATTGACTACGTGATCCCGGGTAATGATGATGCCATTCGATCCATTCGATTGTTTGCCAGTCGCGTTGCTGATGCCTGTGTGGAAGGCGCTGCCCGTTATGAAGAAAAACAGCAGGCAGGCAGGGATAAGGCAGAAGATGATGGCGAAATGGCCGCTGCCATGATGGAAGGTGAGGAACGCACCGTGGTTTCTGATGGCACCGACGGCCCTGTGGTGGAAAAAATAAAAAGACAAACTGCGGGTCAGGCAGAATAAGGAGTTATAAAAATGGCAGACATTACAGCAACAATGGTCAAGGAGCTTCGTGATCAGACCGGATCAGGGATGATGGATTGTAAAAAAGCCCTGGTGGAAACCGATGGAAATGTGGAAAAAGCCCTGGATTTCTTAAGGAAAAAAGGACTTGCCAAGGCCCAGAAACGGGCAGGTCGTGCCACATCTGAAGGCATCATTTACTCCTATATCCATGCCGGATCTAAGTTGGGTGTACTGGTTGAAATCAACTGCGAGTCAGACTTTGTGGCAAAGACAGAAGATTTCATAGAATTTGCCAAGAATGTGGCCATGCACATTGCCGCAGCTAATCCCGTTGGACTGAATCCCGAAGATATTCCCCAGGAAGTTGTGGATCGGGAGCGCACCATTTATCGTGCCCAGGCTCTGGAACAGGGAAAACCTGAAAACATCGTGGATAAAATTGTAGATGGTCAGGTTCAGAAATTCTATAAAGATTCCTGTCTGCTCAGCCAGCCCTATATTCGGGATCCCAAGAAAAGTGTGGCGGAAATGACCACTGAAGCCATCGGCAAGATTGGTGAGAATATTCAAATCAAACGATTTGTCCGCTTTCAATTAGGAGAGTAAAATCATGGCCGGGAAACCTGAATTTCAAAGAGTTCTTATCAAGCTCAGCGGAGAAGCCCTCATGGGAGACCAGGGATTTGGCATTCAACCTGAGATGATTAATTTTGTGGCTGCAGAAGTGGCCAAGGTGCATAATCTTGGAGTCCAGGTTTCCATGGTGGTGGGAGGCGGCAATATTTTCCGGGGAATTGCCGGCAGTTCTGCCGGCATGGACCGGGCCGCCGCCGACAATATGGGCATGCTGGCCACGGTGATCAACAGCCTTGCCCTGGCAGATGCCCTGGAGAAACAAGGTATTCCCACCCGGGTACAGTCTGCTCTGTCCATGGATCAGGTGGCGGAACCCTTTATTCGTCTGAAGGCCGTACGGCATCTTGAAAAGGGCCGTGCAGTTATCTTTGCCGCCGGCACCGGTAATCCTTATTTCACCACGGATACCGCAGCGGTGCTCCGGGCAAAGGAGATAAAGGCCCAGATTCTGTTCAAGGCCACCAAGGTGGATGGGGTGTATGACAAAGACCCTGTCGTACATGAGGATGCGGCGTTTATTTCTGAAATTTCCTACATGGAGGTGCTGGAACAGCAGCTCCATGTCATGGATATGACGGCCATTTCCCTTGCCATGGATAACAATCTTCCCCTGCAGGTATTTGATCTTCACCAGGAGAACAATATGCTGTCGGCCGTGTGCGGTGAAGGGGTGGGTACCCGTATTTATGGTACTCAAGTCTGATCAATCCTTGAATTAAAAAAAATGGACTTGATCACAACATCGGCCATCTTGTTGAGGGGGCAGGTTTACGCTATTGGCATTATCGTTGGTTTTTGTGTTTGCACAGGTTGTTAAAAGATAACGCCAATAATACAAGCCTGAACCCTTTGATTTAATACTTATAACAAGTGGTCCATGCTATGATCAAACCCAAAAAAGGGGTGTGCTGATTATGATAAAAGAAGTGATGCAGGAAACAAAGGACCGTATGGAAAAAACGGTCAAGGCCCTTAAAAAAGATATGAAACGGGTCCGCACCGGAAGAGCCTCCATGAGTATGCTTGACAGTGTAAAGGTGGACTATTACGGTACATTAACCCCCCTGGCACAGATGGCCTCCATTGCCATTCCGGAAAGTCGGCTAATCACCGTGCAACCCTGGGATGTTTCTGCCATCAAAGAGGTGGAAAAGGGTATCTTAAAGGCAAATCTTGGATTGACACCTTCCAGTGACGGCAAGATTGTGCGGATTTCCATTCCCCCCCTCACCGAAGACCGCAGAAAGGAAATTGCCAAAAGCACTCGCCTGGTGTGTGAAGAGTTTAAGGTAGCCATCCGCAACATCCGTCGGGATTCCAATGAGAATCTGAAGTCCCTGCAAAAGGATGGAGATATTTCAGAGGATGATAGTTTCAAGGGTCAGAAACAGATCCAGGAACTCACCGATGAATATGTCATCGCTGTGGACAAGATCTATCAGGACAAGGAGAAGGAAATCCTTGAAGTCTGACAACGGGCAAGGCCCGGGTTCCGCACACGCCCATGGCCTGGATCCCAATAATATGCCGGCCCATGTGGCCATCATCATGGATGGTAACGGACGGTGGGCGAAGAAAAAACTAATGAACCGTGTCAGAGGCCATGAAAAAGGCGCTGATGCGGTTCGTTCCATTGTGACAGTGTGCCGAAAACTGGATATAAAGATCCTCACCCTTTATGCCTTTTCCACGGAAAACTGGGGACGTCCCCGGGCAGAGGTGTCTGCCCTCATGGCATTGCTGAAAAAGTTCGTCACAGGGGAACGGCAGACGCTCATGGATAAGAATATCCGCCTGGGGGTCATTGGTCAGAAAGAACGCCTGCCAGAAGATGTGCGCCGGGCCATGGAAGAGACCATGACCTGTACCCGGGAAAACACCGGCATGCTTCTTAACCTGGCATTGAGTTATGGCGGCAGGGAGGAGATGACCCGGGCGGTCAAAGCCATTGCTCAAAAGGTTAAAACAGGTAACCTTGACTTGAATGATATTTCTGAAGAAACGGTGTCCGTGCACCTTTACACGGCAGACATCCCTGATCCGGACATTGTGATTCGCACCAGCGGGGAAAAGCGTTTGAGTAATTTTCTGCTGTGGCAGGCCGGTTATGCAGAATTGTTTTTCACCGATACCCTGTGGCCTGATTTCACGGATCAGGCTTTCATGGATATTATCAGGGACTACCAGAAACGTGATCGCAGATTCGGGAAGGTCCAATGCTCCTCAAACGATGGCTCACCGCAGTAATTTTACTGCCCCTTTTAGTACTGATTCTTCTCCGGGGCACCCCATTTTTTTTTACCGCACTTGTGTTTGTCCTGTCCATTCTGGGCCTCAGGGAATACTTTGTCATTGTTCCGCTGCCTGGAGATTCCTTTAATCCGGATGACCGGGAACAGCAGCCCCCTTCCAGTCACATTTCCACCGGTGGCAATTCTGAAAAAAATACGGTCTTCCCTCCCTCTCTGAAGTATTTTCAAGGTTTGTTAAACGTATTACAGGTAATGCTTGGCATGATCTCAGTTTGCCTGGTCGGTCTGAAGCAACATGTCCGCACCGGGGTTATGCTTGTGGCGGGTTTCACCACCTTTTGTTTGATGCTTGCAGCTCACATGGGTTTTTCCGGCCTGATGTTGATGATTCCAGTCCTGAACGTGATGCTGCTTACCCTTCTTATTTTGCTGGCTTATACCCCGGGCACCCATCTTTTGCGTGCCATTGAAGTTCAGATTCAGGGGGTGATGTACATTCCATTTTTTCTTTCCTTTCTGGTGCTGGTGAGAAACGGAGACAAGGGCGGGCTGTGGATCGTATGGCTATGGCTTATTGTGGCCGCCAGTGACACCGGTGCTTTTTTTTGTGGCACTTACTTTGGAAAACGTCGTCTTTCCCCACGGATAAGCCCTAATAAAACCGTGGAGGGTGCCCTGGGGGGGCTTGCCCTTGCCCTGATTGTGGGGGGGGGCTTTGAGGCCCTTTTCATCCACGATGTGTCCTTCATGGGCGGCCTTGGCTTTGCAGCGGTTGCTGCCATTGCCGGACAAATTGGGGATCTGTTTGAGTCTGCCCTGAAACGAGCGGGTGGCATTAAGGATTCAGGACATCTTTTGCCCGGCCATGGCGGAATTCTGGATCGTCTGGACGGGGTTATTTTTGCAGCACCTGTGGCCTATCTTTTCAAGGGGTTTCTTCTATGAAAAACCTTTCCATCCTGGGGTGTACCGGCTCCATCGGCAGGAGTGCTCTTGCCGTTGTGGCCCGCCATCCCCGGCGATTTAATGTGCGTATCCTTGCCGCGGCCAATAACGTAAGTCTTCTGGCGGAACAGATTGCTGTTTTTAAGCCGGACATGGTCGTGGTATACAGCCGGGAAAAAGCCCGGGAACTTGAGGAAGTTATTTCCGGGGTGTCCCCGGTGGAGATTTTATGGGGCGAGGAAGCTTACCTTGTGGCCGCTTCCCATGCCATGGTGGACACGGTGCTTCTGGCCATGGTGGGGGCCGCAGGCCTCATGCCGGCCCTGGCCGCCATTGATGCAGGTAAGCATATTGCCCTTGCCAATAAGGAAACTCTGGTCATGGCCGGGGACATTGTCATGGAAAGGGCTGCTGAAAAAAACGTTACCATCTACCCCGTGGACAGTGAGCACAGTGCCATTTTTCAGTGCCTTGGGGGAAACCGCCGACGGGATTTGCGCAAAATATTTCTCACGGCATCGGGGGGGCCTTTCCGGGAAGTGCCCGGGGAGAAATTTCCCCATCTGTTGCCCCGGGATGCCTTAAGTCATCCCACCTGGGAGATGGGAAACAAGATTTCCATTGATTCAGCCACCTTGATGAACAAGGCCCTGGAGATCATTGAGGCGGTGCATCTGTTTAACCTTACCCCCCAGCAGGTGGAGGTGGTGGTGCATCCCCAGAGTATTGTTCATTCCATGGTGGGGTTTGCCGACGGAACGGTGATGGCCCAGATGGGATTGCCTGACATGAAGACGGCCATTTCCTATGCCCTTTCCTGGCCGGAACGTCTGGACCTGGGGCTTGATTTCCCCGATTTTTTCCAACTGGGGGGCCTTGTATTTGAAGCCCCGGACCGTACCCGGTTTCCCTCCCTGGACTTTGCCTTTACGGCCCTTGACAAGGGGGGGACCCTGCCTGCGGTGATGAATGCCGCCAACGAGGTGGTTGTGGATGCATTTTTGAACCATCGCATCGGGTTCGTTGATATTTTTAAGGTGATAAAAACAATCATGGACGGCCATGCCATTGTATCTTCACCCGGGGTGCCGGATATTGTTGCTGCAGATACCTGGGCCAGGGAGCAGGCTGGTGTTGTGATCAATGCCGTAAAATTGCCCGATGCAGTGTCCCCTTAACCCCGGGGACCGGTGGTGGCTGCGCATAATCAATAATAGTAAATATTCGGGTTGGTAAGGAAGATGTATTATGGGTAATTCACTTGTGGCCTTTGTCATCGTTCTGGGTATTCTTGTTTTTTTCCACGAGCTGGGACATTTTCTGGTGGCCCGGTTTTTCGGAGTGGGGGTGGAAACCTTTTCTCTGGGATTTGGTCCCAAAATTTATCAGCGCAGGGTGGGCTTTACCCAATACTGCATTTCCATGATTCCCTTGGGGGGCTATGTGAAAATGGTGGGGGAAGAGCCCGGCGCACCCCTGGCAGCATCAGACATTCCCCTGTCCTTTAATCATAAGAAACTCTATCAGAAAATACTCATTGTGGCGGCAGGCCCTTTGTTTAATTTTCTGCTGGCATTTTTGATATTTTATGTGATCTTTCAGTTCTCCGGTCTTTACTATGTAAAACCCGTGGTGGGGGAAGTGGCTCCGGATAGCCCTGCCATGGTCGCAGGCATGCAAACCGGAGATGTAGTGGTTGCCATTGACAATAAAAAGGTGAGTTCCTGGGATGACATGGTGACTCTCATTGGAGAGCCTGCCGGGAATGTTCTTAACATACAGGTGGAGCGGGATGGACGTCACCATTTGTTGAAAGTAACCCCTGAAACCCGGGTGTCAAAAAATATTTTTGGTGAAGATGTTAAACGTTTCATGATCGGCGTGGCAGCCAGCGGTGATGTCACCCATATATCTTTGAATCCCTTCCAGGCCCTGTGGCATGGCGGCCTTCGTACCTGGGATATCTCGAAACTCACCGTGCTTTCCGTAATTAAGATTTTCACGGGTTCCGTGTCCGCTGATACCCTGGGCGGTCCCATCATGATCGCCCAGATGGCCGGAAAGCAGGCAAAGGCCGGCATGGCCAGTTTTTTCTTTTTTATAGCCATGCTCAGCGTGAATCTGGGTATTATTAACCTGTTTCCCGTGCCGGTGCTGGATGGGGGACACATTGTTTTTTTCTGTTATGAGGCGGTGACGGGTAAAGCCGCCGGTGAAAAATTCCGGGAGCAGGCCAATCGCTTTGGCATGGCCCTGCTTCTGGCATTAATGGTATTTGTTTTTTACAATGATATTATAAGGATTTTCAATGGTGGATAACATGCGTTCCTGTAGTCAACGACCCCTCCAGAAGGGGCTTGCAAAAGCCCACGTTGACTAGCCTAAGTCTTAACTGACTACGTTCGGCAGGATGTAGATACCTTTGGATGTAATCGCCAGTCCAAAGCTCTATCGTGGCTCTGTAAAAGCTCTGTGAGGTAGGAGCGGTCAACCATATTGAGAAGCCTGCTGAACATTGGCGAGGCGAACCTTACCCCTCTTTGGAGGGAGATAATAACCGCAAGGTTTTTTATGCGAGTTTATGTCAAATCAAAATCAGGAACATGGCTGATGCCGACAAATTCGGCCAATGCCAGGATTATGCTCAAGCAGGGAAAGGCCAGGGTTATTCAGAGAACACCATTTACGATCCAGCTTTTGTATGAAAGTACCGAGCATATTCAGCCGGTGACAGTTGGGATTGATGACGGGGGGATCAATATAGGAATAGCTGCGGTTTCAAACGGAAAGGTTCTGTTTCAGCAGGAACTTGTTTTGCGCTCGGATATCAAGTCAAAACTGGATACCCGGAGGCAATACCGCAGATCCAGAAGAAACCGCAAAACAAGGTATCGAAAGGCAAGATTTCTGAACAGAAAACAGTCGATACCAACTTGTAAAGTGTGTGGCGGTAATGCGCCAAGCTCAAAAATAATCTGTAAACGTTGCCGGGATGCAGTGGATGGTATTCATCAAAAATATGCCGGGATTGAGAAAACAACTTTTCGGATTCCTCCGTCAATCAAAGCCAAAAAACAGACCATCATCCGAATGGTAAAACAGATGCCGCTGCCAATTTCACAAATCAGGCTGGAAGATGTCTATTTTGATTTTCAGGCAATGGAAAATCCTGACATTTCAGGAGATCAATATCAGCACGGGGATTTATTTTGTCACAAAAATTTCAAACAGGCATGTCTGGTGCGGGACACGTTCAAATGTCGTGTCTGTAAAGCACAGTCAAGCCTGCAATGTCACCACATCAAGCCAAGGTCAAAGAGCGGAACGGACAATCTGTCAAATCTGATGACCTTGTGTGAAGCTTGCCACGATCAACACCACAAAGAGGGGCTGAAACTTCCCAGGCAGAAAAGCTCTTTTTATATTTCAGCGGCACATGTTCAGCAGGGGAAAAATTATTTACAGAGAGAATTATCCCAAATAGCACCTTTGACAACTACGTTTGGATACATCACTGGCCATTACCGGAATAAAGCCGGGATAGAAAAATCCCATGTGAATGATGCCGTTATAATTGCAGATAAGCAGGTGACTCCTGTTAATCTGCAGATCACAACCAGACATGTGCAGGCAAGGAAACGAAGTCTGCATGAAGCAACAGCAAGAAAAGGCCGAAAAACACCGAATCAGACGCAAAAGCGGAACAACAAAAATGTTTTTACTCTCAACGGATTCCGTCGTTGGGATACGGTAAAATATAGAGGACAGACTGGGTTTGTTTCAGGATTTTCGGGATCTTCAGCATGCCGTATTGTGGATATCGAAGGCAATTATATTAAAAATCCAGATAAAAAATACACCCAGGTCAATCTACGAGAGGTGAGGTTAATATGCAGAAACCAAACAACCATAAGTCAGTAACGCCAATCCCTCCCCCATTGAATCAGAGATTCAGAAGGGGAACCCCTTTGCTAAAAATTGAAATTGCCCTGAACCCCCAGCTGGTGGATGCCGAGGCCCAAAGTCTCATCAAAAAGGCTCGGGACTATTTTAATATTAGCATTGAGGCAGGGCGATGCATACATCTGGTAACCATGGAGGCGGAGCTTTCCCCCGATGACCTGGCAACGGTGAAGGATGAAATTTTTACCAATCCCGTGACCCAGATATCTTCTCTGTCTCCCCTGGATTTAGATTTTGACTGGTGTATCTGGGTGGGATTGCGGCCCGGTGTACGTGACAATGCCGGCAGTACGGCCATGGAGGCCATCTCTGATTTTTTAAAACGGGATTTTTTGCCCGGGGAGGGGATTTACACCTCCCGGCGGTATTGTCTAACAGGGCCGGATCTTGGGAAAAAAGATGTGGAAAAGATTGCCGATGAACTCCTGGCCAACGGTATTATTCAGCAGTGGAAGGTGTTTTCCCGGGCGGACTGGGATGCGGCAATCGGCGTTGGTACCATTATCCCCAAGGTGCTGTTAAATCATGAACCCCAGTGCGCCGTCATGGACATTGCCTCCAACGAGGCGTTGCAGGCCATCAGCCATGAGCGAAATCTGGCCCTGAACCCCAGGGATATACCTGTGATCCGGGACTATTTTCTGGACCCCGATGTGGTGGCCTCCCGGAAAAAAGCAGGGCTTGCCCAGCCAACGGATGTGGAGCTGGAGTATATTTCCCAGGCCAGAAGTGACCATTGCAATCACAACACCTTCCAGGGACTTTTCCGGTACACCGATGCTTCCACCGGAGAAACGGTGGAGGAAATCAATCTTTTTAAAACCTATATCAAGGAACCCACCCTGGCCCTGAAGGATGAAAAATCCTGGGTGGTGTCCGTGCTGTGGGACAATGCGGGTGTGGGACGATTTGATGATACCAATAATTATGTCATCACCGGAGAAACCCACAACTCACCGTCCAACATGGAAGCCTATGGCGGTGCCATTACCGGTATTGTGGGGGTGTACAGAGATCCCATGGGTACGGGGCTTGGCTCCCGGCTGATCATGGGCAGTTACGGATTCTGTGTGGGGGATATCAACTATGACGGGCCTCTAAAGGCTCCTTTGCATCCCCGGCGCCTGCTGGACGGTGTCATTGAAGGGGTTAAGGACGGCGGTAATAAAAGCGGAGTGCCCACCACCTTTGGCCAGACCCTGTTTAACCAGGGTTACATGGGAAAGAGTCTGGTGTTTGTCACGGCCCTTGGCATCATGCCGGCCCTGGTGGATGGAAAGCCCAGCCATGAGAAAACCACCGTTCCCGGTGAATTTATTGTCATGAGCGGGGGACGGGTGGGCAAAGACGGCATCCACGGGGTGACGGCTTCCTCTGAAGTTCTGTCAGAAAATACCCCGGCGGGCCATGTGCAGATCGGTGATCCCTATACCCAGAAGAAAATGCACGATTTTCTGTTGGCTGCCCGGGATGAGGGCCTTTATGGGTTCATCACCGATAATGGTGGCGGTGGGCTTTCCTCCTCTGTGGGGGAATCGGCCATGCTCAGCAACGGATGTGAAGTGTGGCTGGACAAGGTTCCTTTAAAATATGATGGCCTTGACATGTGGGAAATCTGGATTTCAGAATCCCAGGAACGCATGACCATTGCCGTAAAACCAGAAAATATTGATCGGTTTATGGCATTGTCCCGGGAGCACGAGGTGGAGAGCACCGTCATCGGCAAGTACACCGATTCCGGTAAACTTCATATCAAATATAAGGATGATACCTGCGCCTATGTGGATATGGATCTCTTGGACAAGGGTTTCCCCCGGTGGGAGTTTGACGCGTTGTGGATTCCCCCGGCGTTGCGGGGACTTGCGGAACCTGTTTTATCACAGCCAAAGGATGTGGGCAGACTGCTGCTTACCATGCTTGCCCGGCCCAACATCTGCTCCAAGGAATGGATTACAAGGCAGTATGACCATGAAGTTCAGGGTGGCAGTGTGATTAAACCCCTGGTGGGGGTAAACCGAAACATCCCATCGGATGCGTCGGTGATTCGGCCGGTGCTGTCTTCCATGAAGGGCCTTGCCTTTTCACAGGCCTTGCTGCCCTGGTATTCGAAAATTGATGCCGGTCATATGATGAGCTGTTCCATTGACGAGGCCGTGCGGCGGCTCATTGCCGTTGGCGGCACCCTGTCCCACATGGGAGGTGTGGACAATTTCTGTTGGCCGGACATTGGGTTTCATCCGGTGAAAAATCCCGATGGAAAGTTTAAGGCAGCCCAATTGGTGCGGGCCTGCAGGGCACTGAAGGAGGCCTGCATGGCCTATGGGATTCCTCTTCTTTCCGGCAAGGACAGCATGTATGTGGACGGGTATCTCACCGGGGAGTTTGGCGAGGCCGTTAAGGTGTCTGCCCTTGAAACAGTGCAGTTTTCCGCCACCGGTGTGGTGGAAGACGTGACAAAATGCATGACCCTGGCCCCCAAGGTCTCCGGGGATCTTATCTATGTGCTGGGCGCCACGGCCAATGAACTGGGGGCTTCGGAATACTATGAACTCCTGGGCCACATCGGACTTCATGTGCCCCGGGTGCATTTTGACCGGTTCAAGGTGGTTTACCGGGCCCTGGAAACGGCCATTTCCAAAGGATTGACAGCCTCGGCCCATGCCGTTTCCCGGGGGGGGCTTGCCACCCATCTGGCCCTGGTGGCCCTGGGGGGAGGATTTGGAATGGAGGTGGATCTTACAAGGGTGCCAATGGATGATGTCAACGGTGCCCCCGGCATGGATGCCCTTCTTTTTTCTGAATCTGCTGGTCGATTTATTGTGAGTGTGTCCCCTGAAAACAAAGCGGTTTTTGAGAAGATGTTCAAGGGCACGGCCTGTGCCATGGTGGGAGGTGTCACTGACGCCCACACCCGCCTTATAATAAAAGGGACGGATGGAGCCTGTATCTCCGATGTGTCCCTGGATGAACTGGAAACGGCCTGGACAGCCCCCTTTGGAGAGATGATATGAAAGCGGTAAATGCGCTGGTTTTAACCGGTTTTGGACTGAACTGTGACATGGAGACGGCGGCGGCCTTTGAACTGGCCGGTGCCAAGGCCCACCGGGTGCATATCAATGCCCTGATTGCGGGCAAGGTGGATCTTGATGATTTTCAGATCCTGGCCTTTGGCGGGGGGTTCAGCTGGGGAGATGACCATGGGGCCGGGGTGATCCAGAGCCTTAAATTAAAGAATCATATGGGGGAAAAACTGCTCTCCTTCGTGGATCAGGGCAAATTGATCATCGGCATCTGCAATGGATTTCAGACCCTGGTGAATCTGGGACTGCTGCCGGGGTTTGATGGGTGTTATACGGATCGGTCCGTGGCCCTTACCTGGAATGACTGCGGTAATTTCCGGGATCAGTGGGTGCATCTGGGGATTAATGAGAAAAGTTCCTGTGTGTTTACCAAGGGACTTGAGCGGGTGATTGATCTTCCTGTGCGCCATGGGGAGGGAAAATTTGTGGCCGGTGACGATGTGGTGGATCGGCTGGAGAAAAATAACCAGGTGGTGATGCGGTATGCCCTTGGGGATGGCGGGGCTGCCGGTGGCAGGTTTCCGGAGAATCCCAATGGGTCCATGGGGGATATTGCCGGTATCTGTGATCCCACGGGTCGGGTGTTTGGGCTTATGCCCCATCCCGAGGCGTTTAATCATTTTACGAATCATCCGGATTGGTGTCGGGAATATGAAGTGGCCAGGCGAAGGGGCTTGGTTGATGGACAGGCCCGTGGGGATTTGACGCCGGGTATTGAGATGTTTAAAAATGGGGTGGATTATATGTTGTTGGGGATTTAATGCCGGTTTGCCCTTACCCAGACTTCGTAGACCCCCAAAGTTTATGACAATTGGCCAATGAAATGAGCTAGCCCTGCTTTGATTGCGGCAGTGCATGAATACCAGCGCCCTTTGATGTTGTTCCATCATGATTTGATGGGGGATTATCAAATGGGCGCTTTTTTTTGTTCTTAGGGCCTGTTTTCAGCCTTTTCTACAAAATCGAGGGGCTTGGTCACAGCATGGGTCACTTGTAATAAGTGTTGGATCAACGGGTTCTGGCTTGTGATATTGGCGTTATAGACCACGGCCTGTGTAAACGCCAAAATCAACGATAATGCCAATAACGCAAGCCTGAAGCCTCCACAAAATGGCCCATGTTGTGACCAAGCCCACGAAATCCATCTTGACCCCCCTGTCTATTTGTATTAACATAAATTTAATTAAATCAAATTCCAATGCATCGGCCAGCTCAGATTTTAATAATGTCAACCACAATCCATCATTCGGTGATTGCTATGAAAAAAATCAAATTAAGATGGCATTCGTTTATTTTTTTCGTGTTTTTAATTATTCCGGAAATTCTGAATGCTTCGCCCCGGGCCATTGCAACACTTGAAACTTTTATGGGTGAAGTAATGATCAAGAATGCCGGTTCATGGACTTCGCCAGTCAAGGGCTTACGACTTTATTCCGGAGCAAAGATCGTTACACGGCAGGGAAGTGCCATTGTCATTTTTGATGATGGGGCCACCATGCAGGTGGATGCATTTTCAAGTATCCGGGCCATGGATCAGATGAAGCCTGTTGCTGACTCCGATAAACAGGAGATGATTCGCAGTATCCGGGTAATGTTTGGCAGAACCAAATACCAGGAACAGCCCAGCCGACTGAGACAGACACGTATTGAATTGCCCACAGCAGTTGCCGCCCTTCGGGGAACGGGTGGATGGTTTGGTGCTGATGATCAAGGAGGGTCCAGCGGATCTCTTTATGAGGGAGCCATGGAGACATCGGGTCCCTTTGCGGAAATTACCCCTCGTATTTTGACTCTTGCCCAGGCCCTGACCTCTCCCACATGGCAAGCATCTGTGGCATCATCGGGTTCCTCTGGTGATACTGTCTTAAATGTTCAGGAAATCCAGGCAGAGTTGAGAACATTTATAGCCAATCTTGATCCGGTTATCAAAAAATCTGTTGAAGCCACTTTGGCTGTGATTGAAACAGTGTTGGAGGACATTGGGGAAAAATATGAAAAAGTGACCGAGGCACGCCAGATAAAACAGGACTCAGCATCACAACTGGACGATGTGAATACCCTGTGTGGAGAAGTGGCAGACACTTTTATAGCCGCCACCCAGGAATCCTTCAAGGCGGATATCATCTTGATTTTGGAAACCCTGAAAGGTGATTTCCAGGGACTTAATATGGCCCGGCAGGCAAAGGAACAAAATGATCGGGCATTGTCTGTGGCAGGTGATGCACTTCAGATTGCCGGAAGGGCTGCAACCTTTGTTGGTGGTACCATAACTGAAATCCAGCAAAGAACGGCTGTCGCTGCCGTTCAGACGGCTTCCAGTACGCTTGGGGTTGTCATGGATACTATTGCGATTTCAAGTACCAGTGTGTGGCTTGCTGCAAGGGATGATATGCCCGGTAGTGAACAGAGTAGGATGTTAATGAACAAAGCCGGTCAGATCCTTGAGGACGCCGGAACGGCTGTCCAGAGTGTTGATGATGCCTTGACGGGTTCTGGGGCAGCAACCACGGATGCCCAGGCACAAGCTGCTTTTAGTCTTGCTTTCTCTGCCCGGAACCGTTCTCAAATGTTACAGATCGCGATTCAACAGATTCAGGAAAACAGTCAGGAGCTTACGGTTGAACCAGAAGGAAATGGCGGGGAGAATCAAGGACAACCCACTGGCAATGAACCGGAAGAGAATGGCGGGGAGAATCAAGGACAACCCACTGGCAATGAACCGGAAGAGAATGGCGGGGAGAATCAAGGACAACCCACTGGCAATGAACCGGAAGAGAATGGCGGGGAGAATCAAGGACAACCCACTGGCAATGAACCGGAAGAGAATCCACCACTCCAGGAAAATAGTCTTGAAGACGTTGAATGCAATGATGCTGGTGCGGCAAGTCTGCGTTAAAATGTAGTTCGGGAATCCCTCATAAAGTTCCAAAAGTAGTTTATGCCTTTTTATTTTTTAAATTGAGGAGGGGGAAGGATATGGCTCGTCAGTGTTACCGAATTTTGTGATTAAACTGTCAAAGATGAAGACTCTGTGGATGAATCTGCAGAATAAAATGAAAGAATAATGTTAACAGCTGTCCCGTTATAATCTCTGTTTATTATTTCTGTTCAAATGTCCATGTCCCGTTCCAAGTTTGTTCTAATTGTTGCTTTTTAAGTGTTTCGCAGCGGCTGATAAACATTGTCGATGGGGGATCTCCGGGTTTTAACTCCAATGTTTTTTTGAAATAATCAATTGCTTTTAAAAAGGACTTTTTTCTGTAATGCATAAGTCCTTTTTCAAAACTGTCAACGAAAGCGTAGGTTCCCCGGGTAAAGGTGTCTTTCTCCATGAGTTCATAGATTTTGACAGGTTTTTCCTTTCCTTTGACACGGACCAGATCCAGTTCCCGGCACTTGAAATTTATGTCAAGCCGGTCTCTGCAGTATTCCGAAATAAGTATTTTCACCCCATAGACCTTGGTAAGACCCTCCAGTCTGGAGGCAAGATTAACGTGATCCCCAATGATGGAGTAATCAAATCGACGTTCTGATCCAAGGTTTCCAACTACCACGGTACCGGTGTTAATGCCGATTCCCACCTTAAGAAAAGGCAGGCCCTGTCCAAGCCATTCCTTTCGTTTTTTCTGAAGCCGCTCGCAGATCATCAGGGCCGTTTGGCATGTTGAAGATGCATGGTATTCGTTGTGCACCGGTGCACCGAAAAAGGCCATGATGGCGTCTCCCATATATTTGTCCAAGGTACCGCCATGGTCCAGGATTACATCGGTCATTTCTCCCAGATAAAGATTTAGCAATCGGGTTAAATCAGTAGGGGGAAGTCCTTCTGACAAGGTTGTAAAGCTGCGGATGTCAATGAGCATCATCGTAAGCTCTTTTTCCTCACCTCCGAGGCTCAGTTGATCTGGATGTTGTATCAGTTCATCAATGACATCCGGGCTAAGGTATTGGGAAAAGGATTTTTTGATCCAGCGGTGCTGCCTTGTCTCAAGCATGAAGTTATATACAAGGAGTGAAAGGAGGGTGGATATAGCTGCACCCATGGGTAGAACAACAGGCCAGATGAACTGCTGGGAGGAAAAAAGGTATTGCACTGTACATGCATACCCGACAAGGACAAGGATTCCGGCAATTGTAAAAAAAAAGGGCGGAAGGCATGCCATAAGTGCCAAAGGGATAAAGGCCATCAATATAATGGATGTAAAATTTGTCCACATGGGATGATCGGGCATCTTTAGCACCCGGTTTTGGAGAATATTGTCAATGAAAGTGGCCTGGATGATGACACCTGGTATTTCACTGTACAGGGGTGTGGGCCAGATATCCCCCAGCCCCGTGGCAATTCCTCCGACGATAACCACCTTGTCTTTTAATTCTTCCTTGGCAATCCGCCCTTCAATGATGTCGGCAATGGAATAAAGTTTGAAGGCATTTTCTATGCCGTAGAAATCCAAGTGTATTTTGTGGTAAGGGTCAAACTCAATTTTGTGATTGCCCACCTCAATGGTCCCCTCATCATTCCAGACAGGGGATGCGCCGAGAAAATGCCCGGCCGCTGCCACGGCCATGGGCATGAAGGGAGTATTATCACTGAAAATGGTGCCTTGGGCCTGGCGGATCAGGCCGTCTTTATCGGGGAATATGTTCACATATCCCATTCCCGCTGCCCCATCTGCAATGGCAGGGATGGGCAAGAGTAGTCTTTTTCTTGTCAAAACTTGCATGCGGTTGCGCTGTTTATTGTCGCCGGGCGGACGGGAAGTCGGTGCTTGCCCAAACTTGTCTTGGTAACGGGCAGCTTTCGTAACTTTTTCTCTCTGCTTTGATGGCAATCTGGTGTTTTCCCCCGTCTCAAAAGCCATACCGAGGATAACATTTCCGCTCCAGGCGACTGCTTGAGCCATAAAAGCATCATTATTCGATTCTGCCAAGATCTGCTTCATTTCATCAAAAAAAATCCGGCTTTGAAAATCATCTTTCAAAAGTTCTAGTTCAGTGTAGCTTTTTGAAAGGGAAGAGACTGCCCTGGTTACGGGATTTTCTTCAGGTTCTGGGAATAGTAGATCAAAGACAATGGTTTTTGATCCGTTCTCTTTTAAGCGAACAATCAATTCAGCCAGAACTGATCGTGGCCAGGGCCACCTGCCATAGACGTCTATTGAGCTTTGTTCTATGCCTGCAATTATCACATTTCCTGAAGGTTTTCTTCCTCCCCTAAGCTTAAACCGGATGTCCCGGCTTTTCATTTGGATTTCTTCCAGAAACATTGGTACCACTGTTTGGGGCATCATACCAGTTATTAAAAAAGGAGCAGATACGATAATACAAAGTATTATGTGAGTAATGGTAATCTTTTTCATGCTATTATTTCTGCTAACCCGGGTATGATATTCGTGGTGGGAACGTTGAATTTACATTGAATTGTCAATTTTCACTGGAATATTATAGAAACAAGATTATTACAATTTTTACTTACAGTTAAAGCGGGATACAGATAATCTTGTATCCCGCTTTTTTTGTTAATCGGTTTTTTTCTATTTTACTATTTGGTTGAATTTGGTTTTATTACTTGATCTCAAAATCAAATATAGTAAAATCTGATGGTGTTAATCCTCCAGAAGCATCAAACCCCAAAACAGTCCAATACCACTGGTCTTTTGGCATGGAGGCCCAAGTAGAATCATCCATGGTAAATAGATTCAAAATCAGGCCAGGTTTATCAATAACCGCATCAAAACCAAGTCCGCTTGTATGAGCCAGAATCAGGGTATAGGTAGAAACTCCCTGATAAAGTTCCCACTTGAATACAGGGGGGCTGTCCTGTTTGTCAAGTACCATTCCAGGCGTCGGTGAGGTTAAGGCTATGGCATTGCTTGCTATAAGTTTAAGCTTGTTGATATACTTTGCTGCTGTATCGTCAGTATCAAAAGTTGAGGCAATAAGGTTATCATTGCTGTCATAGGCTTCAATGCCCCAGGTGAGGTCGTACTTTGAAAGTGTATCCCAGATGGTAGTATCCAGTGTCAGAGAGAGTGTCATACCAAGAAAGGATTCTGTAAAACCGGGAGTTGCCGTTGTGGATGTGCCTGATCCTGTTCCCCATGGATCTGTGGTTCCAGAAGCCGAAGACGGTGGAATGAGATCCAATGCAACAGGTATGGTATAGCCATTTAATAGGTCGTTAAGTTCAATGTGAAGCATATATTTGGAGACAGAAGAGACTTTGGTGAAAAGAAAATTTATCTTTCCTGTGGTACTGCCATAACTCATTACTGCGTTGTTTTTGGGGTTGAGCAGATAAATTTTTTCCACGGGTGGAGGTGTTATACCACCAATTTCAAAATAACTTTTGGCTGGCTCAGTTCTAGTGATAACTCCATCCGATGCTGTGAAATAAAACTCAATGCCTGGATTATCATAATCCGTACCTGGAACTATAACCGTAAAATGGCTTGGATCCGTTGTACTAAGAGCTGTCATGGCTAATTTGGTAAAGGAATCAGAAGATTGTCTAGTTCTGTAATAGAGATTGACTGCTTTAATCTCGTCCCCATCAGGGTCTGTTATGATTGCACCAATAGTTAGGTCCTCATTCCATGGGGGTGCTGTTTGGGTCATATCTTTTGTGTCTGAATCTAGAGAGATTTGCGGAGGTCCTGGTACCACTTCACACTGAAAGGAAGAAACAACAGATCCATCAGGAAGTGTGGCTTCAATGTCATAACATGCATTATCACCAGACGTGAGATTTGAGGTAAAACTCATCTGGTATTGTTTCAATATTGTACCTTGAATTGATTGATAAATCGTGTTGAGCTCAGAGATTGAGTTGGCCTTGGTGTAAAAGCCACCGGTCTGGTTGGCAATGTTTATTAACTCTGTATCGTTTACATAGCCAATGCCGATGGTATAAACAGGAATTCCAGCCGTTTGTGCATAAGAAATTACGGTGGACTTGGAGGCAAAACTCGTATTTTCACTTCCATCTGTAAAGGCAATAACTGCCTTGATTCCCGGTTGCAGGGCTGTCAGTTGCAGTGATTTGAGTATTCCATCAAAAAGAGGTGTCATCCCCGTTGCTTTTAGAGAATCTACGGCATTTTTTAATGCTGGTATGTCAGTTGTAAAATCCTGAATAACCGCTACCCCGTTAATGGCAGAAGCAGAATTTGATCCAATGCTTACAATGCTGAATTGATCCTGGGCACCGGTACTTAAACCAAGGAAATCTTTGACAGCTATTTTGGCATCATCCATACTTCCTGACATGCTGCCACTTTCGTCGACCACGAGTCCTAAACTCAGAGCAGCCGTTTGAGACTGAAGAAGAGACACGGTAAAAGGATCAACAACACTGCCAGTCTCTTTAAGTTTGAAGTTAGATGCAGTCAGGGTGCTTACAAAGTCGCCGTTGGCATCATTTACAGAAAGATAAATATCAACACTAGGGAAATTCCCCATATCTATTTGATTAATGATGAGACCAGAGGTTGAAGTGGGGGGAAAAAGTGAACCTGATCCCGATGATGTGACCTTTACGTTATCCACAGCCCATCCAAAATAGCTGTTGCCAACACTGTCTTTGGAATTAAACTTAAAAACAATCTCTATTGTATTGTTGCCAAGGTAGCTGTCAAGGGACAGAGAAACTGATTCCCACCCCCAGACACCTGTGGTGTTTTTACTTTCAGCGTCGTTACGCTGCCAGAGTACATCATTGCCGATCATTATTTGACAGGTATCATAATATGTTCCGCCTTCAGTTTTATATTTGGTGTCAAGTTCAAGAGAGGCTGAAGTTAGACCAGTTACATCAAAGGTCATGGTCAGATCGCCTTTGGTGGTACTCCCTGTATTATATGTCATTGAACTTGTGTCGCCATAATACCAGACGTCTAATTTATTATCAATGTCGGTTTTATTCCACAGCCCCGTTGGCGTCCCTTTTACAGCTGTAAGATTATTGCTGTTATAACTGACAAGATCTTTGGAAAGGTCGGGTGTCTCGTTAGCCATTGTAAATGTGCTAAGGGAAAGAAAGGTAAACATTACGACTATTACTGTAATTAATCTACTCAAGTTGTTGTATTTCATCATAATCCTCCTAAAAAAATGTCTATGATTTAAAAATTCTTGATATCACCATAACTCTTTGGATATATCCTCCTTTTTACCTTAAAAAAAATTAATAAACTGCCTTCAGGACGTCAATCGTCTTGTTTTATTTATGGACTGAGGTCGTACGATTTGGTATCAATCTATTTAATTATTTGTACAATAATTTTTTTTCGTTGAAGATTTTTCAAACGATCAAGTTCTTTTTTAAATAATTTTTCTTTTATTTGTGGAGCGACTTCACCCAAAGATTTCATTGTATCTTGTTTTCTATTTATCATTTTAATTATATGAAAACCGATGCTGGTTTTAACGATTTCGCTTATTTCATCTTTTTTTAATGAAAAAGCCATTTCTTCAAAAGCTGTGGGCATCCGCCCTCTCTCAAGCCATCCTAGGTCCCCACCTGCAAACTCTCCATATCTTCCAGACCTATCAGCCATTAACACATCAAAAACCAAGCCGTTATTTAATAAATCTTTAATTTTTACTGCATCTTTCATTGAAGATGTCGAAATATGTGCCACATGAATTTTTAATTTTCCAGAGTATTCACTGATATGTCTTTGGTAATATTCCTCTATATCTTTATCAGTTATGTTTATTTTTGAGATTATCTTCTTTTCTATGTAAAAGTCAGCCAACATTTTTTCCTTGGCCTTGTTTAGAGCAGATACAAAATCGCTGTCTTTGTCCAAGCCTTCTTTTAATGCAAGCTGGCTGAATACCTGATTGTCAATTAAATTTTCAAGCGCTTTTGTTTTAAAAGAATTTTTAAATGGTTCTGGGATTTTTTCAGTAAATATATCTAATTCGCTTTCCATTATTTTCTTATTACCAACGACAGCAGCAACGTTATCTGCAAATGAAAGGTTGTTATTCATATTAGACAGTATGATTATGGTAATGGTCAATGTAAGATAAATAAGACTTTTCATATAAAAAATATCCTTGCCATTCTGCTATATTAACGGTTTTTGATTTGTTGCCTATGTTCTATGAAAATGGGATCTAAATTCAGTAAAAATCTAAAATATTATACTCACTGCTGGATAGTAATGGATTCAATGTTAGACGCTGGGCTGGAAAGATTTACGATTTGAGGATGAACAGCTTGGACTGCGGCAGAATATGATGCGCCTGAATATAGTGTAATATCTAAAGAAAGTATTTTTCCCACATTCACAAATTGTATTTTACTTGTTATGGGGGCACCAGATGTATCGTTAGGGGCATAATATATAATATATGAATCCGCACCAGAAATCTCATTCCATGATAAAGTAACGTTGTCTCCTTTTATAGCAACATTAAGCAGAGGTGGTTCGAGGGAAACATTTATATTCAAAGTAAAGGTATTAGAAACGCTGTCAGTTATGAATATTTGGGTCGTTCCTGGATAGAGACCTGTTATTTTAGCATTATTACCTGAAAAAGAAATGTTTGCGATGGTATTGTCGGAGATGGTTGCTTGATAAAAACCATTGCCACCGGTGGCTGTCATATCCCAATCATTCGTTTGACCGGGAAAAAGGGTAATAATATTCTTGTTTGATACCGTTACATCAATAACCGCCGTTTGTGCGTTGCTGCTGTTCACAGTAATAACGGCGACACCCGGGGCACCGGCTACGATGGTAACAACGTTGTTGAAAATCATAGCGGTTGCAATTGAGCTATCACTGGAAGAGACCTGATAAAAAAGACTTGTATCACTTAATGTGCATGTGGCAGTATCGCCAGTTGATCCAAGTGTGATCTTTGAAGGAGATACTGTGAATTTTGAACCAGTCATTACCTGTACATCAATGGTTGCTGTTTGTGAATTGCTATCTGTTATCGTTATTGTTGCGCTGCCGACACTTACTGCACTAACTGTTATTATGTTGTTGGTAACAGTTGCCACAGCCACAGTATCATCAGATGAAGCTATTTTGTAATACCCACTTCCTGATGAGACGGTAATTGTTTGGCTTGATTGGGGTGCCAGTGATAATTGAGATTGGCTGAGCCCCAATGTTGATGAAGCTACAATAACATCAATAAATATTTGATCTCCTGCGCTGTCTTCAACTGTTAATGTGGCTATTCCGTTTGATATTCCTTCAATCTTACAGTCTGAACTGTTCAGGCCTGTCAGAGAGGTAGTTGCTACAGAGTTGTCACTGGATGTGATCTTGTAATAGCCTGTACCACCGCTAACTGTGAAGGAATAGAAGGTTCCCGCGGAAAGCGTGATCGTAGTGTTAGATGGCATTACGGAAATGACTGCAGCAAACGCATTTGTTGTCGTAATGAAATATATTAAACATATAAAATAAGTTTTTTTTGGGAATAAAAACATGTTTGTACACCTTTCTCAGCATTTTACATTTTAAGAGTTTATAGTATATGTTGTTATCTGTTTATATGTATTGTTTTTAGAACAGTTCTAAGAAATACTTTTATCATAATTTGTTTGTAGCTTCAGGGATTTGCGCGTTGTTATTGATTTTGTTTAAGCATGTATTAATATAAGGTAGACTTAATTGCTGTCGAGACGTTTATGGAGTTCATATCTACAATAATATTACATTTTTTATGCAAATATTGTGCCGCTAGTAAACGATTATGTTTGGACCATTTTATAACATCTTGAGAGTTCCCTCAAAACCTTTTGTGATCCTTTTTGAAGTTTCATGTTGAAGTTTGTTTACAACTCTGGTCAACACCATCACCATGATGTTTGTTTGGTTGAATTGAACCGAGCATGGTTGGATAAGGACATGGCGTGATGAAGAAGTGAGGTATTCATGGGGATGTATACAGTTAAAGTGGATTCTATTTGTTTGTATTAGTCTGCCCTGCTATTGTTCCAGGAATAAAATATGCAATTGGTTTTGCATTGGACTTGAATTTCTGTTATTTAAAGTCTGATTTTATCAATTTTATGTAAGTCAGATAATGCTATCTAAAATCAGGAATAGTGAAGATGACATACCCTTCTGTTATAAGATATGCCCTTGTTAGGCTATTATGTATATAAGTCCTGAACATATTTGTGCTGTGATTATTACATGGAATATTGGGGATACCTTTGTGTCTAATCTTGAGCCTCTATTATCTCAGGTCGGCCAAGTGCTTATTGTTGATAACGGTTCTATGTCTCCAACTATTGAGCGATTAAACATGATTCAAGGGGCGTTTCCCGGTATGATAACTCTCATTTTCAATAAGGAAAATAGAGGAATTGCCTCTGCTCAGAATCAGGCCATTGATTTTGTGCTTGTCCACGGTTATAAATGGATTTTATTTCTGGACCATGACAGTAGGCCTGAAAATGATATGGTTTTAACAATGCGGGCAGCATTCAATTCTATTAAAGATATCTCAAAAGTTGCGGTCATTGCGCCGACCATCAGAGAAAACAATATTCATCGAAAGATGAAATTTTTATCTCCAGGCAGTTTTTTTTACCTGCAAGAATTTAACAGATTTTCGATTGTTGAGGAGGTTCAGGCGGTTGTATCATCTGGTAGTCTTGTCCGAACAGATATTTTTCAAGAAATCGGTAAATTCAGACAGGATTTTTTCATCGATTATGTTGATATTGAATTTTGTTTGAGGGTAAGGGTTAACGGATGGAAAATAATTCTTGTCCCGAATGCCGTATTAAATCATGAAATTGGTGATCTAAAAGGGCACTATTTTATGGGCCGATTGACTGGCGTTACCAATCACCCCCCCATAAGGAGATACACTATTTTTAAAAATAGAATCATTGTTTGGAAGCGCTATTTTATTAGGCTGCCATCATATGTTTTGTTTGATGTTATCACCGCCTTGTATGATTTGCTTAAAATAGTTTTATTTGAGCAATCAAGAGCTGAAAAGTTAAGATACATCGCCAGAGGCATTCTCCATGGAGTGATCAGCAAGGCGTAGAAAACATCTCCATATTTGAGTCTTTTATTATTCTATTTTGAGTAAGATACAATGGATCTAAATTTTATCGATGTCAAAAAAGTGGCCATTATTCTATCAACTTTTAACGGTGAGTCTTATATCGTACAGCTCCTTGAATCTCTTTCCAGACAAACCCATCCTTTCTTTTCATTATATGTTAGAGATGATGGCTCTACGGACAGAACCGTGGCATTGATAGAAAGCTATGCGCATGCCATGGATATTGATCTTTATCTGGGCAGCCATATCGGGGTCGTCGATAGTTTTTTTAAACTGCTTTCTCATGTATCTAAGCTTTCTGATATTGATTATATTGCTTTCTGTGACCAGGATGATATCTGGAAAGAAGATAAGATTGAAAGGGCGGTAACGGCATTGGCTAAAATTAAATTCATACCTGCACTTTATTTTGCTGATTATGATATCGTAAGAGCCGATCTTGAATTGATAAAAGTGTCGGCAGCTAATTTAACGATTAATCCAAAGCCCTCTTTTGCCAATGCCCTTGTGCAAAATATTGTGCCGGGCTTTACGGCGGTCATCAACAAAGAGGCTGCCGTCATGATATCAAAGCATCGTCCCTGCTCCGATAAAATTATTATGCATGACTGGTGGGTATATCTTGTTGTTTCGGCATTTGGAACGGTGATTTCAGATTCAAAATCAACTGCCCTATATAGACGTCACGGTAACAATACAATGGATGCCAATATTAGCCCTTTACTTTTCTGGAAAAATCGGATCAACAGGTACTTTTTGCAAAAAACACATCTGTACCCGCTTACCATCCATGCCCAGGAATTTAAAAGATGTTTCATGGCACTTATGGATGATAATATAAGGGCAATCCTTGATTGTTTTCTCGTTGCATCTACAGGAACAATTTGTGATAGAATCAGGTATGTCATCCATGGAGAAACCTATTTCAGAACCCGTTTCGATAATTTTTTGTTTAATCTTTTAATGCTTTTTGAAATAAGGCGTTAAGTAAAAATAATATATGTACTTCTATTGATATTTTCTTGGTAAGGGTGCCTTGGGTATTCAACTTACATGAAAATGTGGTTGAAAAAATTTGAAATATAATTAATGAAGAATCATAAATGAAGATTCTTGGCGCCCCTATTTTTGAAAACATAAAAATACCGATGAATTGATTTTTTTTACTTGCGTCCCGAGGTGAATTTTTTGAGAATAGTTGTTTTTGGAAACTTTGCCCCGTGGCTGATTAATTTTCGTGGCCCCCTGCTTGAAGAGATGGTCAGAAGAGGAGGTACTGTTTTTGCCTGTGCCCCGCATGCTTCTGAAAGCATCCGGTTGAAATTATCAGAAATGGGCATTAATTATGTTCATATTCCTCTTTTAAGAGATCGATTGAATTTTTTGCATGATATTAAAACCATGGTCCGATTTTATCGTTTTCTTTTAAGAATAAAGCCCGATGTTGTTTTTCTTTATACCATAAAACCCGTTATTTACGGGAGTATAATGGCAAGAATTGCAGGAGTTGGCAGGATTGTCTCAATGATTGAGGGATTGGGTTATGTTTATGTTGAATCAACGGGAAGGAAACGGTGGGTAAGGCACCTTGTTAATGTCCTATATAAAATAAGTCTGAAATTTAATTCAAGTACTATTTTCTTGAATCATAATGACCTTGAATATTTTGTACAGAAAGGTATTTTGCCTGCAATTAAGGGCGTTGTACTCAATGGAACCGGTGTTGACCTTGATTATTTTGTGGTTGAACCCCTTCCAAAGCAGGTCTCTTTTGTAATGATTTCACGTCTTATAAGTGAAAAAGGGGTATTTGAATTTATTAAAGCCGCTGAACTCATTAAAAAAGAATATTCTGATATTCAATTTTATCTTGTTGGCTGGCTTGATGAAAACCCATCTTCAATTACACAGAAAGATCTTGATTTTTTTGTTTCAAAAAAGATGGTGAATTATCTGGGTAGGCTTGATGATGTCAGGCCTGCCATAAAAAACGCCTCAGTTTTTGTGCTGCCGTCCTGGTACAAAGAGGGGTTTCCGAGAACCATTCAAGAGGCCATGTCCATGGGACGGCCAGTCATCACCACAGATATACCAGGGTGTCGTGACGCTGTGGTTCATGGTGTTAACGGTTATATTATTCCTGCAAAGAGTATAACTGCCCTTGTAAATGCCATGAAGAAATTTATCAAGGATCCTGAACGGGCAACCCGAATGGGGCAACAGGGGCGGTTGAGCGCCATATCGGAGTTTGATAAAAGCCTCGTTGCTCATAAAATTCTTGATGTCATAAACCTATAAGGGTCTGTTGAAAAATTAACCATCTATATATAGTATTTGTTGCCCGACTGGGGGGCTCCATCAGAGACTTTTGCATAGTTTGTTTTTTAACGGACCCTAAAGCGTTTCGTCAATCTTTCAATCCGGCAGGCTCAGGGGGTAAGGTCGTCTGGTATATAATTCTAGCTGAAGTTTAATTGACTGCGGTATGTTTCTTGCTTATCAAAAACTACCATGAAACCGAGACTGAAAATATTATTAATGGCTTTGCTGTTTTTCTCCCTTGTGGGTTCCGCAGTTCAGGCAAAAGATCAAGGCGAGATGGTCGCAGGCTTATACCTATTTAATAAGATAAACATGGCAAGGAAATTTCCCCTTGAGGCTGTCACCAATGCTGGTGTTGGCGCATCAGTGATCACATCTGCAGTGGGGATAAATCCGTCTTTTTTTACTGAAAAACGTTTTCCCCTTGCCTGGAATAATTCACTTTATGCATCTGCCCTTGATCACGGGGCTGACATGATGAACAATGTCTATTACAGTTATACCTCCCCTGACGGGAAAACCATCCAGGATAGAATTTTAGATAAAGGGTATGCCTTTGAGAAGGCAGATGAAAGACTTGGTATTTTAATTTTTGATGCATATATTGAGCCCTTAGCTGCAGTCCAGATCATATTTGATAATATGATTAAAGATGAGCTGTTAGCTCTTCTAAAAGGGCTTCCTACTGTTATGCTTAACCCCGAATACACTGAAATTGGTGTTGTTTTTACCGCTGGTGTCATTGATGTGGGCCAGAAAGATTTTATAAATGCTTATCTTGTTGTATTAGATATTGCAAAACCATTATTTCCCAAAAGTTATATTATCGGAAATATTTATAATGATGTAGATCAGAATGGTCTTTTTACTCCTGAAGAAGCTGTTCAGGGTATGACCATGGTGTTGAAAAATCTCACTTTAAATACAACAGAGACCATGCCTACTGCTCCATTGGGTTTTTTTCAGTTCGAGTCAACTCCCGGGTTTTTGGTATTACAGGCAGAAGATGCGTTTGGCACGCTAAAATCCTGGAAAAATTTTGTGGGCGGTGGGACTGAAAATCAGTATATTAATTTAAAAATGGGTTCCTGGTTATATCTATTGATGGGTGATGGCTGAATATAGCCATTGACGTTTGAATTTAGCCATGAATGCATTCCCTATATTATAAGTTAGAAAAATACGTTGGTTTCAGAAGCAAGGGATGTGTGTAGTAATGCGTGGATTTAACTCCTTTGGCTTTGTAAAAATCCGAATTTTCTTGGAACCTTGATTTTTATCAGTTTATTCTAAAAAATGAGTTCAGGTTTGTTTCTTGCATATTGTTGTATTGATTTTTTTAATTGTGTCTTTTATAAATGGATTTATCATCAGTCGCTCAATTCCAGGTGGCTGCTCTGAGCCCAAGTTTTTATGAAAGGAGGTGTTCTTAAACCATTTGATAATGATTCACGCTTGTATTAAATGAATTGTGCAGGTTAGTTAAAAGAAAGACAATCAAATCTTAAGGAGAAATGAATGAAAACCATAAAATTTAGAGATAGTCTGATAAAATTTGCCTATCTTATTCTGATTGCAGGCCTCACTATTGGACTGTGTTCATCTGCTTTCGGTGCCACTACAAATAAGGTTATTTCAAAGCCACTTATTCTCATCGGAAATAGCGGTGTTGCAGGAAATGTTGAAATTGTTGAGTCAGGGGTTGGGGCACTTACAGGTACGATTACCCTTCAATGTCCTGCCGGTGTCGCTTTTAAACAACAACCCACGATTGCTATTGATGATGGTGTTATAACTATAAATACCAAAGATGCAGTCCTTTCAAGTTCCAACACTAAAGCCGTGTGGACAATTGATAAAGCCAGTACAGACACGTCAACCTTAACCATTTCCAATATTGAACTTGCATTGAAAACCACGGTAGCTGCCGGTGATATTTCTGTGGAACTTACGTCAGAATATCCCGGTAACCCCGGTTTGACCTCTGAAACTTTAGTTGTTGCTACAGCCGTAGCTAATGATGCGATGGCATCTCTGGATGGAGACACGGTTAATGTGCCCATAGGAGATGATAAGTCCACAACCATCAATAATATTAAAATAGTTGAAGCTACGGCAGGCTCCATTGAAAAAGATGGTATGGTGATCGTGAAACTTCCCGCTGGTGTTACCTTTGACGGTAATCCATCCATCGCCGGTTCAGTCGGTACTGCTTTTGTCTTTGATCCGGCTAAGGATGCTCTCGGTGCAGATACTACTGATACGGCAACATGGAAGGTAACCACTGTCTCTGATAAAGCAGATACGATAACCATATCTAATATTAAGATCAAGGCAGATGCTACCGTCTCTGTCGGTGACATCAGTGTGAGTATTTCTGCAGGTAAGGCTTTGTCTTCTTCCAGTTTAAAAATAGCCAAAGCCGCTAAACAGGGAGTTACTGCAAAAGCTGATACAGCTGTAAATGTGCTTAAAGACCGATCTAAAATGAATTTGGCAACCATTACAATTACTGAAAACTTCCCTGAAGATATTGAAGACAAGGACGAACTGGTTATAACCCTTCCTTCTGGCGTAACTTTTTATTCTAATCCAAAAGACGGAGCTACTTACGCCAAAGGAGATCTTAAGGTAAATGATGGGGCTGTGGCTGATCCAAGTGGTTTTGAAACTTTCACCATACCGTTTAATGGGAAATCTGGGGCAATTGCTGTACAGGAATTGGTCTTACCTATTGTAGCAAATATTGGTCCCAATGTTGCAGACGGTGACATTGAAGCCACCATTTCTGGAACAGTGAGTGGAAGTGCCATCACCCCTATAAATGTGACCATTGGTAAAGTGGTAACTGGTGCTGTAACCGTTGCCCCCAATGCAACAATTCCTGTTGTTGGCATCGGTGGATCTGGTGATATTGGCGAGTTTACCATTGTGGAATCCTCTGGAAATGCATTGCTGGCCAATTCAAATACCATTACCGTTACTCTCCCTTCAGGCGTTTCATGGAATGCTGCCCCCACCGCCACCATTGACCCTGCTGGATTAACACTATCGGACGCGGATATAACAAATAAAAGTGTTGCCGTTTTTAAGGTTACTAAATCTTCAGCTAAAGCCACAACTATAACCATCAAAGGAAAAATTGATCTGGCATCAACGGTAGGAATTGCTGATATCGAGGCTACCATTGCAGGTACCTCAGGGGCATCAGGAACCGTTACGCTGGCAACTGCAGCCGATGGTGTCTCTGTCTCTACAACTAAAATTCCGACGTTGAGCGCTGGAGTTCCGACTCAAAAACTGGCTAATGTGGTTATCACCGAAGCAATCAATAAAGGTCTTGCTGACAACGGGAATTTTAGACTGTTGACCCAAAGTGGTACTTGGGCACAGGTTGACCCCACAATAACTGCCACGGGCAATTATCCAACTGTTGGTTGGACATTTTCAGTAGAGACCACCTATAATACTGGTGACACCATGCTTGTAACACTTCCTGCTGATGTTGCCACAACTGCTTCAACCATTACAATGGAAGGCCTCAAACTCAATGTAAATACTGCGGCAACAGGTAGTGTTCAGGTCAATCTGCTAAACGGCGATATGAAAGGTGATAAAGGGGCAGGTATTAAATCTGCCACGCTTTTGATGGGTAGTATCGACGCACCCGTAGCCCTTACCGTCAGCTCTGATACAACAACAGTACCCGTTGGTAAAACAACGGCTGCCATTACCATTGCAGGTGGTTTTCCAGATTACAGTGCAACCACTTCAGATGCGGCTGTTGCAACCGCAAGCGTAAGTGGAACTAGCGTGACCATAACTGGTGTTGCTGCAGGTACTGCAACTATTACTGTCGCAGATAATGCCGATCCCACTAGTACTAAAACGATTGCTGTGACCGTGGTGACTCCCAAGACTATTGGAACAGCTACCGGTGCTGTTACTGAAACTGACAGTGCTCCAGCCGATTACATTGAAATGATGCTGAACATCACCAACACCGCAGGTGCGACACCTGCCCAGGAATGGCTGGTATTCGGTGGTACCATCGGTGGGCAGGACATTGGAGTCTTCTTCTATACAAAGGATTCTGCTGGCGTCGAGGATGTTAAGGATTTTGCAGCAGGTCTTGACCCTGCAACGGCAACTTATGCATTTGACCATACAACAGATACAGTAAATGTTGTTACCATGACACTTGCTCCCCTTGGTTTTGATGCTGGTGATACTTTCTGGTATGGTTATGCTTACAGTGCAACTGCTCTTACCTCCTTCTTAGATGCTGCAGGTGCATTAGATCCTTCAATTGTTATTGAAAATTATGTGACCATTACATTAAAGTAAACAACCTATATGGGGAGATGCCACCACACATGTCCCTATACAGACATGAATAAAGGCAGGCAGTTTTCCTTAAAATAGAAGGAATGCTGCCTGTTTTTTTTAATAAAACATCATTGTATTCATGCAAAGACGCCAATGTTATGATAAAATTTTATTTTTTCATGCGATTTTGTTATACAATCCTGATTTTTTTAATGGCAAATGTCGCTTTTTTTTTTACCCCACTGGAGGTATCTGGTTCAGAGACCTTTATATGCCAGCTTGCACCGCTGATACAAGAGGCACATCCTGATGGAAGTGTGGAGAGCCTCCTTGACACCACATCCCTGTCAAAACTAGGTTCCGGAGAAGGGGTGGTGGTGGCTGTGATTGATACCGGTATTGATCTTGCTAATCCACAATTTGCAGCAGCTGTTTTTACTAACACCCTTGAAATAGCTGGTGATGGTATTGACAATGATGGTAACGGGTTTATTGACGACACTGCAGGATGGAATATGGCAGAAAACACGTCGGATACCCAGGATATCCACGGTCATGGAACCAAGGTTGCATGGCTGGTGATGGCTCTTGCCCCAGAGGTGCATATACTGCCCGTGAAGGTGACCGTGGCAATGGAGGATACCTTTGGCTCTGATGTGGCAGCCAAGGCCATTCTGTATGCGGTGAACGCCGGAGCAGATATCATTAATTTAAGCTTTACATCTGTAAATGAGTCTCCGGCAATTAAAAGTGCCATTCAATATGCGGTTGCATCCGGGGTGCTTGTGGTGGGGGCTGCCGGGAACACGGGTATGGGTGTTGAGTTTCCTGCCACCATGGACGAAGTGATTGCCGTGGGATCTTCAACCATTGATGAGACGCCCTCCTGGTTTTCTCCTTCGGGGACAGAACTTGATATTATTGCACCCGGGGAAGATATCGCTGTTACCAGCCTCAATGCTTTAACGGAATCAGTCTCCGGTACCTCTTTCAGTGCACCTCTTGTGTCTGGTGCCGCCGCTGATCTTCTCTCCATGAATTCTTATCTTAAACCGAATAGCCTTAAGAGTCTGTTGCTTAACGGTACCATGGATATTCTAACTCCTGGATTCGATCTCCTGTCGGGATACGGGATACTCAATGGCAAAACCCTTTATGCAGAAGCCACACCTTCAGTTTATCCCCTGAGCCAGCTGCAGAAATCATATCCCCTGAGTCTGGGAATTCATCTGCCTCCCATGGATACAGATGCCAAAATATTTATAGGCGTTCAATATAAAAATCAAATCTGGTGGGTTACCCTACAGGAGGCCCTGGAAATAAAAACCGTGATGGGGGCCTTTCCTGCCTTTATTGAGATGAACCAGGAATCAGTCTCCTTAGATTTTATTTTTTTTGGTAATAACGGTGTATTTCCCTCAATTAAAACAGAGAACCTTCAAACGGGAAAGTACTTGTGGGGAATTTTCATTTCTGATATGAATGATCAAGCCATTGGGCCTGTGGGGCTTACAGAAATGCTGCTTTTGGAGTAATTGATATGACTAAAAATATAATAAGCTCATTGACTATACTTGTGTGTAGTCTTTTGTTGCACACAGCCTGCCATGGGGCTGCTCCACCCATGGTTGAAAAACATATTTTTCTTGCTAAGCCTCCCTTAACGGAAGAGGATTCTGCCATAGTGGATATTGCCCCTGTTAAAGCTAAATTAGTTTTTACCGGTGTGATGATTTCTGATCGTGGCAGGTACGCATTGATAGAGAATAAAATCCGTAAACCAGGTGTAAAAAGAAAATTTTATTACACAATTGGAGAGACGGTTGGTGAATATGTTTTAAAAAAAATTGAAAATAATTATATTGTCCTTGGACAGGATAACACAAATATTAAATTCAAACTTTATGATATAGAGAAAAACAGGCCCCCTCCGCCCGTGGTGCCCGTGGTTGTAGATCCATCACCTCAACCCCAGGCAGCGGCAACAGGAACCACAACTAATACAGGGGCACAGGCAGCTATGAAAACAGATGCGAATGCTTCCGGAAACTCACAGGGTTCCGGACAGACAGCTAATGCCGCACATTCAGCCACACCGGCTGCGGCCAGCGGACAACAGCCAGCGACCAAAACAAGCACTGAAAATCCATTGGCAAATGCTCTAAAAAAAGCCGTTGAAGATACCCGGTCAGGAAATACGGTTCAGAAGACCAATCCGTTTCTTGAGGCCATTAAAAAAGCAAGGCAGAACAGTAACTGAAAAATTGGTTTTCATTCTTCCTTCACAGTCATAAATGCTCCATGTTGTGTGGCCAAGGCCGAAAAATAAGGCTTGGGATCCATGAAACCTCCCCACTTGAGGCTTTTTTTGATGGAAAGGGCAGCAGGTACTCAATCAGATCCGGAGAAAGCATTTAGAAAAGGAAATAATTGAAATTTCATGCTGAAGGGTTTTGTCGTCCCTTTAGCTGCAGCCCCAACAGCAAAAGGATGCACAGCACCGAAACCGATACCCCCAGTTTAAAAGACATGGGCGAATAGTAAAGTTTAATCAGAGAGGTGTTCTCTGGAATCTGGAAACCCATAAAGGTGCTGTTGGTCTTAAGGATTGCTCCTTTTCTGCCGTCGATATCAAGCTTCCAGCCGGGATAAAATTGAAGACCTGCAACATAAAATCCACCCGGAACACCGTTAAAATCAAATAACATGGTATGATTTGTCCGTTTCAAAAGCCGGGGCCTTACTTCTGTTGTCAAATCAGAGGATAGTGCAGCGTTTATGCACAGGGTATTTTTCCCTTCAATGATTGCCACCTTATCTAGCTGATGTAGATTTTGGCTTAAAAGTTTCAGCGCACTGGTATCGTTTTTGGCTGTCATACATTTCTTAACTCTGAAAATTCGTTCAAAGGCATTGGGGTTGTAATATACCTCTCCATCAAATCCATGGTAAACCGGTTGTAATTGACTGTTTCCTAGATCTTCCGCTGAGGTTCCCGGAGGAGCAACCACATACCTGACATTGAGAAAATTAATCCATGGAGATGAAAAGGCAGGAATATGGCCTGTGTATATGCTGTTATATTTACCGCTTATCTGTGAATATATTTTTTCATATCCATAGGTTTTCATGGGGTCAAGTCCGGATATAGAATCAATGTGAAAAAATTGCTCAGTTCCGCTTGGCATGGCATTGGAGAATGCCGCCACCCGGAATAAACCCTCCTGGGATTTTATAAAATCGATCAGCGGCATGGAGGGGAAAATATTATTTCTGGCAATAAACGGGTTAAAATTCCCTCCCCAGGTAAAAGTCTCGATTAATATCAGCCCGGTTGCTGCCAAGGGCAGATATTTTTTTATTGGTACAAAAAGAATACTTATTAAATATAAAAGTAGCCCCAGACCTCCAAATACGAAAAAAATATAGAGATGTCTCCAGCGATGGTGCAGCTGTTCTGTGGTTAATTCGGTGACATCTACATGGTGTAAAGCCATGGCACTCAATAGAATGCTCCCTGCAACCAGAATGCTTTTGCAAATAGGTCTGTAACCGGATGTTTGAACTTCATGGGCTTCAAATGCCGCCAGTATCGAAAATGCAAAAGAAAAGATAATGATCAGCCGATGATTGCTGTTCTGCTTGAACAGGGGGAGTGAAACCACAAAATCGAATAGACCTGGGGTTCTGACGGCAATGAGATAGGCTGTCAGTCCCCCCCATAAAAAGATAAATTTCAGAAATCGGGTCTCCTGGTTTTTAATTTTTCCAACAACGGCCATGATTGCAAAAAAAAGTCCAGTAACGGTGATGTGCGTATTCTGTTCAATGAAATTAAACGCTCCCCAATAGTTTCCGGTCACGGGGCTGCCATAAAAGTCGGGTGAAATAAGGGTTGATGTCACTGTTACAAATACCGAAATAAAATCAAGTCCTGTGAAAAGGTTGCTGCCCCGGGTGGCAATTTCGTGCATTCTCGTTGATAACGGCAGATATTCCAGGAAGGGTAGGAGCTGGAATGCCGATATCCCAAGACTGAAAATGCAGGCGGATACAAAAAGACCAGTTCTTGAAAAAAAAATGGCAGGTCCTTTTTTTTTGTGCCGTTGAAACAGTCGAATAAAAAAAAAGGGGGTTGCCCAGGCATAGACATGAAAGGATGTTTCGCAATGCCCTCCCAGAAACTGGATCACGGATAATCCAATAAATATAAGCCACCATCTGTGACTTCCCCGCAGGGCTATTTGGTCGAGACTGATCACAATCCAGGGAATCAGCATGGTCACTGACACTTCGGGGTAATTTGCCAGCCATGAAATATGAACACCGCACAATGCATAGAGAATAGCACCGAAAATCGAAGCCCACCGGGATATTCTCCATGATATCAACAGCGAAAACATGCCCATGGCAGCGATGAACAGTCTTAAAAAGGGAAACCATGTGGCTGCATCGGCCAAGGGCATTACAAAAAGGAAGAGGTTAAAAGGGTGAAACACAGCAGAAACCTGGTTACCGGCAAATGGTGACCCGCTGTAGGCATAAGGATTCCACAAGGGCAGTTCAAGGGCTCTAAAGCTTTTCTGGATGCCTGCCATCCATGGATAAACACAGCCAGGAATATCTGACAGCAAGGGGTTATGGGGGGGGACGCTGTCCGGTGCAGCTTTCCAGGGATAGTAATTGTAAAGGATGTCTCCCGGCACAAGACAGGTGTCATTGACAAGGGCGTCCATGAAAAAAAATCCCAGAATTGTCCAGAACAAAAAGGCAGCGTTTAAATATAAATCAGTCTGACCGGATGGAAGTCCATGTCTTGCCATCTGCCGTTTAATGGAGACGGCCAGCATTATAAGCCATAAGCCCACCACCATGAATTGAAATGACATCATTAGAATCTTCCTCTTTTTTTACATTTCTAGGTTCACCATTCCGGTGACCGTTTCATTGTCCACAAAACAAAAGAGTCCATGAGATTATTATCATCAGCCATTAGGAGGAGATACCGGCAATCAGGAGAAGAGATGCTCCCATGGGGAGGTCATGACGGTTGATTATATTTTTTTCCGTTCTGAAAATTCGATATAACAGTTCATTGATAAACGGGTTAGGCAGATCATACCCCATTGTTTTTTTTGGTGTAAATACAAGGTCCATGAAACGGGTGAATAGAAATGCCGGAAAAAGGATAGCATTAAAATAGGTCAATTTATAAATGGCAAGTCCGCTAAGTTCAATTATGTCTGATAAATTTTTTTTGCTGTATCTTCTGTAATGATGCATTGCCCGGTCATGGGAACCATACAGGAACATATGGGCCGGTACTGTAAGAATTATTTTGCCGGAGGGTGAAAGCATTTCAGTAATTTTGATAAGTGATTGTAGATCATTTTTTACATGTTCAAGCACATCAAAAAGACAGATCAAATCAAATTTTTTTTTGTAATCAGGGATATCATGGGGCAGGTGGCCCTGTTCAATGGTAATGCCGGAAAAGACCCTTGCATGTAAAATGGCACTGACATCTGTTTCCATGGCACATACCATTCCAAATTGTTGGAGTATTTTTAAATTACCTCCGGTTCCGCATCCGATTTCCAGGATGGATGCAGGTTTAGGCAAATCAAGGTTTTTTATAATATCGAAAAGGATCTCATGCCTGGCTTTGAACCACCAGTGCTGTGTCTGAAATTGGGTCATGTCCCGATAAACGTAGTCTTCCAAAGGGTATCAGTACTCCTTGTCGATGATGTATGAGGGGCGCTTTTTTGTTTCCATATAAATGCGGCCAATATATTCTCCCAGAACGCCAATGCCTATTAATTGAATGCCTCCCAGAAAGACAATGGCAGTTACAAGTGATGCATAGCCCGGTACCTTTACCCCCCAGAATAAAGTTAAAATTATGATGAGTCCCCCGTAAAAAAAGGAGCCTATGGCTACTAATACGCCTATGTACAGCCATATTCGTAAAGGAACAGTGGAAAAACTAGTAATACCTTCAAGGGCAAAGTTCCACAGTCGCCAGCCGTTAAAGTTGGTTTTACCGGCTTTTCTGCAGGATCTTGTGTATGTCACCACGGCTGGTTCAAACCCAACCCATGCAAAAATACCTTTCATGAATCGTTGATTTTCCGGAAGTGCTTGAATGGCATTTAACACCTTTCTTGTTATCAGTCTGAAGTCTCCGGTGTTTTCAGGTAATTGAATCTGGGAAATGCGGTTATGTACTCGATAAAACCATCCGGCGGTTTTTCGTTTAAAATAGTCGTCTGAGGATCTATCCATGCGTTTTCCAAGAACGACCTCGTAGCCTTGTTCCCATTGTTTGACAAATGCCGGTATTAACTCGGGTGGATCCTGGAGATCAACGTCAATGGGGATGATGGCTTCTCCCCTAGCATTATCAAGACCTGCTGTGATGGCAGCCTCTTTACCGAAATTTCTGGAAAGGCGGATAATTCTAATGGTGGCATATTTTTTTCTGGCTTTGATTAGTTCGTTTATTGTTCCGTCTTTAGACCCATCGTCCACAAACACTATTTCATGGGAATAGGGGATCTGGTTCAGAGCGGGAATCAATTCGTTCAAAAACAGAAATATCATCTCTTTTTCATTATATACAGGACAGATAATTGACAGCTCGGGTGGCTTCACGATGTTGATTTACCTGGTTTTTTCAAGATATAATATTGGGTCCATAACAATATTTTAAGAATTGAATTCTGAATTTTTTTTTCAAGCTTTTGCTCCCATTGGAGTCCTGTATTACCAAAAAATTCTGCAATAAAAGGAATATATAGACCCGACTTATGGTGTTCAACAATTTTAAAACCAACAGAGACAATTTGTTTTTTTACCTCTTTTTCCGTCATCAAGTTTATGTGACCTGCATTGAGGATGGCCTCTCCATATATTTTGTTGACCACGTCTATGATGCCGGGAAGATAGGCAATTTTTGAACATATTTCAAGTGTGCTCAATTTCTGGGGTGTGGTGAAAATAACGGTTCCGCCGGGTTTTAGTAAGTTATAGAGACCCAAAAAGGCATCTTTTGTTCTTTTTATATGTTCAATAACTTCTGTGAAAAGTATCATGTCCATTGATTCTGCAGGGATTTCGCTGTGGGTGATATCATCTTGCCTTAGTTCAATTGTGCCCGGTTTGAACTGAGTTTCAATATGGTTGAGGTAGGCTGTCTGACAATCTGATACCATTACCCGATCAACCGCACCCAGAAGAAAGGGTATGTAAATACCGGAGCCAGGACCCACTTCAAGTGCCATGGTATCCCGGCCGCCGCCATATTGATTTATTTTGGTAATGATCCACTCCTTTCTTATGGTATGAAGCCATCTGCGTGTGGGGTTTCTGGAGCTGTAAATGGTCTGCTGGAGATCAATCAGTTTTGTGTCGATAATAGTATCCATTAAAACAAGTCTGCATCTGCCATGGTATAATACATATTTGCTTTGACCCAGTTAAGTGAGGGTGAGTGGTCAAACAATGCCACTGTCGGGATAATTCCTGTGGGTTCATTGCGCTGCTTCCAGCCAGATTTTCTGGCCCAGTCTGTTAGAAAATGGTTGTCAGGTAGCCAGGTCACAAGGTGGTTGACATTTTTATGTGACAGATGGATGCAAAGCCTGTTTAAAATACCCTGGAAAATTGTAAGGGAATGCATGGCCAGAAAATCCACCAGAATTGCTCTTTCCTGTTCAATGGAGAGCACTGCGTAACCTATAATCTTATTATCTATTTTTTCTATAAATTGATAAATTTTATAGGTTTTTTCTGGATGTTGGAAAAAACGCCATTTTAAAAACTGGGCATCCCGGACCAATGAAAACGGATAGGCGTGGGAAAATCTTTGCCATAGATTTGCCCAGTCTGTATCGTCAAGATCCTGGTCTTTAACACTCTTTAACGTTATGGTTTTGTGTTGTGTATTTGAAAGATGCCTGCAAAGAAAATCAGATATATTCATCTCTAGATAAGCGGCCGGTGTAACCTTCTGATAATTAAGGATTCGCTCTCCAATTGCATAATGAACACTTCCCGGGAATCCGTACATATACAAAAGGTTATCGGAGGTGCAAAAATGGGATATGAAGTGTTCTGCTGTTTTTGCAAACACCTTGTGTTTTCGATGGTCTGGATGAGACATAATATCCATGAGCTGTACCCCTTGGGAGGTTGTTTTTCCGTATTGAAACTTATAGGGAACGCCGCCGTAAAAAGTTACCACTTCACCACTTTTAGTCACGCAGAGCATCATGGTCTCTTGATAGGGAGTGTCAAGATATTTCCATTTGAATCGTTTCATAGGAAGGTTACCTTTAAATGCCACCTTCCAGAGTTTCAAAATGCCGGATTCATCACCTTGTCTGAACGATCTGAATGTGTATTCTTCTTCATTGGTTACCATTAGCCCTCTCCATGTGATCCATCTGATCCCAGTAAAGCCAACCATTCCAGCACGCGGGATGGCGTTGGATACTGGTCTGAAAAAAATTAAATATCTCCCTCATGCACAATTCAATGTTCTTTTCTGTTATTCTTTGCATGTTCAGTCCATAGGGATGGGTACAGTCTGATGCACCATGGGTGACTACCAGCACATCCACATCACATCTTTTCGAAAGTACAGCGATTCCCGGTGCAATTGCGGTTGTTTTCCCCATGAAATTTACCCTTATATTGTTGGGTGAAGAATAGGGCGTGTCAGGAGCGATAATCAAAGATTTGCCGGATTCAAGTATCTTAAGACAGTTACCAAATACATTGCCATCCTGGATGAATATAAATTTATTGCTCTGTAACCATTTGGGAAAGAGCCTTAAAAGCACCTTTTGAAATGGGGCAGGATTTTCAATTTGAGCGGCAAGGGGATTCATCACCACAAATGGCGCATCATGTCCCAGTAGTGATACCAGAGAAACAAAGGAGTATAACGCACTGGTATGAAGTGTGGTAATAATAAATTGTCCGTTCTTAAGAGCATCCCTTAACTCAATGACATCCTCTTTTTTAAATGCCTTTAGAATATTTTTTTTGTTTTTGTTTTCTATCCATATGTTTTCAAGGGCAAATCTTGATTCAAATTTAAGGTATTCCCTGATTACCTCATTCTCGGTTCCGGGTGCCACAATGGCAGAAGATATAAGGTTTTGTCTGGCTAATCTCAGTATCCCTTTTTTCCCAAGGGTAGAAGCAAAAGAATCTACATCCCTGAATTTATGTCCGGTAAGCGCTATCAGCGGGTAGGCGTATTGGCCAAGACACGACGCCATTCTCAGTCCGAAGCGCAAGTATAGTTCGAGCGCAGTGTCCTTGAATATTTTTTTTCCCATTAAATCTGTGGTTACTACCATGTATATTTTATAGAAAAGTCGTTATGTATCGATGGCAAGTGAGCATCTTTATGTGGATAAAACGAAATAATCGACAGGTCAATGCACGAACCATTAATTTAAATTCAGGCTTTATATTTTTTATATCCTCAAGTTTTCCTGTTAAAATTGTATAAAAAAGATCTAGTCTCCTAATTTTGTCAGAATCTGGCATTAATTTTACAGCTGCTTTTGCATGAAATGCTCCAGTTTTAAATGGCCCCATCCAATGAAGCAGGTTAAGGGCAAAACGATAATGGCGTTCAGCCATAAAGGCCGGTGAGTGAATCTTTTCTGGTAATGAGCCGTTGATATGGTAATTTATTCGATGGTTCCATAAAATTTGTACACAAGGAATATTGGAAAATTCTTTTAACAATTTATTCTTAAGATAGTCAGAATCCCACAACGACGGCAGTGCAAAGTTCATGAACGGGGAATCTGTGTAGGTAATTGGTTCAAAATATATAGTACCGTTTTTTTCATCAATCAACCACTGATGAGTGGGATGACCAGCGTAAAATTCTGACCATTTTCTGGGTGTTTCAATGAATCCACGCCTGGCAACCCGCATCAACTCTTCACATGCTTTTTTGGGGGAATCCACATGTTCCAGTACATGCATACAGATAACAAAGTCAAAGGCATTGTCAATGAAAGGAAGATCTTGAATGTCTGCCGTGACATAAACTAAGTCGTTGTTCTGTAGTGGGGCAGCGGAACCATCTCTGTGGAGGTTACCCTCTTTAAAATCTCTGTCTACAACCACCGTGGCATATTTGAAAGGATTGGCCCCCCCTCCAACATCAAGAATATTACAATTTTCAGGAATCTCAAGTTTTTGGGCCAGTAAATCATGATCGCCAGAAGGATAATGTATCACTGATGGTCACCTAACGGGTGTATATGGTTTGTGAGGGTGTTTGAGTTATGTGGTATCCCTCTGAGTTTTTTATTTCTTTTCTGTATTCCTCCGCCCAGGTATCGCATGTTCCACACATAGGATGATTTTCAAATTGTCCATGGGAGTGAAGAGTCCTTACCTGTTCAAATTCAGGTGCGTTCCACAATGTCAAAAGGCTATGGTTTTCATCAATTTTGCCTGGTGAATAATCAATGTTAAAATCTTCACAACATAGTCCTAAGCGGCCATCCCATGCCACAACTGCCTGGGACCAGAGTAGATTGCATGGTACTCGTTTTTCAGGCATATTGGGCCATCGTTTGCTCTTTGGTGGATTTCTATAATGGGAAACCATGACTGTTTCAACTTTGTCTATCCATTTTTTCACAAATGCATCCGATTGGTCTTTTATTATGTCATATGCAACCATGTTAATGCTTACTTTGGGAAAATCACTGTGCTTTTTTTTTTTGAGATCCAATAATATTTCAAGATGGTTTTCAACCGTTGCCAGATCAGATTTATGCCGTATCTGATTATGGGTTTCCGGAACTACCCCGTCAATGCTTAATGCCACCCACTCTAGGGATGTGTTGATGATAAATTCTGAAAAATTCTTATCTAACAGCATCCCATTGGTCAAAAAACCAGTTGAAATGTTTGGAAATGATTTGGCCAGCAAAAGAATATCTTTTAATTCTGGATTCATCAGAGGTTCCCCACCACCATGGGCGGTGAGTCGAACCTGTTTGTCCCATGAACCGATCTCCTTGATCAACGATTCCCATACTGTTTTTTTCATATTACCAACGGGTCTGTTCACAAAGCCGTGGGGTCCGTGGAAGGCACACCCCAAACATGAGACATTGCAAAGTGAACTGACTTCCATGATAACGCTGGATGGAATAAGCATATTGTTCCCTTACTTTTGGGCGTTCACAGACCACTTTCCCTTGAGGGCAACCCAGCCTACGCCTTTTTGAGTTGCAATAGTAAAGGGTCCGATGTATTTTGTTTCATACCATAATAATCCTGATTCATCTGCCACTGCTCCCAGCAGATCAAAACTTCCCACACGAAGGGGGATTGCATCAAGGATATACCGTATCCCTACAATCTGCCCTGCAGCATAGGGTCCACATGATACTCCTCCATGCTTTGTTATCCCTGCACCCAGAATTTCTTCAGTATTGTTCATAACTGCAAATCCAAAAGTTGGGCGGGAATTGTCAGTCTTAATTTCTACCTGCATTTCCAGGCAAATGGATTTTTCAGATTGAAGATGGGACATATCAATGGGTTTACCATCTGCATATGTTGCGGTGAATGAGAGAATTTTGCAATCTTTTTCAGAAGGTTCCTGCAGCGGGCGGGTAGATGTCGATTCTGAAGTGTTTATCTCTTTGTTTTTATTGCAGAAATCTTCATATAAGCCCACAATTTTATTGCAGGGACCGGCCTCTCTAATCTTTCCGTTTTCGAGCCATATCGCCTTATCACACAATTCCAGCACATGATACATGGAATGGCTGCAGAACAGCATGGTCTTACCCTGTTCCTTAAAACGATTCATTCTTTGAATACATTTTTTTTGAAAGGACATGTCTCCTACAGACAACGCTTCGTCGATAATTAAAATGTCCGGTTCTACCGTTGTGGCAATTGAAAATGCAAGTCGAATGTACATTCCTGAAGAGTAGGTTTTTACAGGCCTGTCAATAAATTTTGATAATTCTGCAAATTCAATGATTCCATTCTCTTTTTTTTTAATCTCTTCTTCGGGTATACCTAACAAAGAAGCATTCATATAAATATTCTGGCGGCCAGTAAATTCTGGGTGAAAGCCTGCCCCAAGTTCCAGTAAAGCTGCCACACGACCGTTGATTTCAATGCTACCAGCTGTTTGGCGTACCGTTCCCGCTAATAATTTGAGAAGAGTTGATTTGCCAGCACCATTGTCTCCAATGATTCCCAATGATTGCCCGGTTCCCACATAAAATGATATATTTTCAAGTGCTTTGAACATACTGTGTCTAGGTTTGCCCTGCAGCGCTTCTAAAAGCCTATGATGGGGTTTTGTGTAAATTTTGTAGGACTTATCGAGATTCTGTACATTGATTCTGAACATTAAACTTTGCTGGTACCCCTGTTGTAAAAAATAATTTAGCTGTCAGATGAACAAACGCTCCTCTCAAATCTAGATTTGATTAGATCTGAAAGGATGATGAATTATTTATTACTTTTATAAGGAAGGCTTGAAAAAGCGTGTAAGGCTTTCAAATCTTCCTTGTAGTCGATCCAGGGCCATAGGATACTGCCTGCCCATGGCTGTTATATAAATGAACTATATTGTATATCACCAGCTGATGTTGTTATCAAGCTTAATCCTGATGTAATTTTTAAATCGAATTGAAAACTTTCTTTAAGGCCTAGAAGTAGGGGTAATATGTGGAAGGATCGATTACAGTACGTCTCCAAATGCCGATTTGGAGCGGAGAAAAAACCAAGTGCCGAGGCTATAGGAAACAACCGCGTAGCAGAAAATGATAATTAATGTGGTGAGATCAAGCTTGTTCATTAAAATAAGATCCCTGTAAAATGTGATGAATTTAACCATGGGGTTTAAAAAATAGACAAATTCGAATCGTTCAGGTACCAGAGAAAGGGGATATATAACAGGTGTTCCAAAAAACCATAGCATAATGATGATATTTAATAGTTCTCCTATGTCACGGATAAAGACACAAAGTGCTGATAGAAAAAAAGCAAGCCCAAGTACAAAAACAATTTCAATAAAAATAGCTATGGGTATAAAAAACCAGTTGAGATTGGCATAGCCGGCAATGACCAGATATATGAGGAAAAGAACAAAACCGATACAGTTTATCAAAAATGAAGTCAAAACCGTACTGATGGGAAGTAGTTCCACTGGCAGAACCACTTTTGTAATGATACTTGATTCATTTATAAGTATATTTACTGATTTTGTGAGGCTTTCTGCAAACATAGCCCAGGGGAAGAATCCACATAAAAAATAAATCACAAAACGATCTGTACCGGTCTCATCGGAGGTTACGGTGATTTTTAAGACCAGTGAAAATACAAAAAAATAAGCTATAATTGTTGCAAGGGGGGTCAGGATGGTCCAGATAAGACCGCCAAAAGAAGCTGCAAAACGGCCTTTGATATCCCTTGTAATAAATCCATTTAAGAGGCTTGTGTGATTATATATTGAGCGTAATGGTACTCCAAGTTGCTTTAACATATCAGGTGCTGTTTCCATATATATGGGTTTTGACTCCACAAAACGTAAGTTCCCATTTTTCATGTGCTGTTTTGAAATATTAAATACTGTGCGCATCAGAAAAATGGGAATTTAGGGAATGGGAATAAATTAATTTACATGCAAAGGCATGTTGAAACATCTAGATTGTCTATGAGTTTGAAAAAAATCAAGTGGTAAATTAAAAATAAATGAAGGGTTTCAAAATTTAAATCATTTTTGTGTTCAAGGTAAAATCTTCCTTATCAAAAGTCAGGTTACAGTTATAGAATGGATCCTTCCCCAGAACTTCAGACCATTTGTGCTTGATAAAATTTATTTCATCAGCATCGGTTACGTGGCCCCTGCTGGCGGACTCATGGTGATATAAACATGCAAAAGGCGTGTAAATAATCTGGTAACCTTTTTCCCTTATTTTCAAACATAGGTCAACATCGTTAAATGCAACCTTTAAATTTTTTTCATCAAAACCGCCTACAGTTAAAAAAACCTCTTTTCTAAGCATTAAGCAAGCCGCTGTAACACATGATACATTTCTGATCATATTAGGGAAACCATTGTAATAAGTCCTATTTTCAATATTTATATGTTTAAATGCGTGCCCTGCGATGCCACCAGGACCTGTCATTACTCCTGCGTGTTGTATTGTATTATTGGGGTATAGCAGTTGAGCGCCAACTGCACCTACTTCCGGTCTTTGAACGTGCTCAAGCATGGAAGAGAACCAGTCGTTAGTAATGACTTCTACATCATTGTTTAGTAACAGCACTATTTCACCACAGGCATGCTGTACAGCAAAGTTATTTATTGCGGAGTAATTAAAGGCATGATTATAGTCAATTCTCCTTATTTTTTTATTTTTTTTCAATTTTTCAAGATACTGAATTGTTTTGTCTTCACAGCTGTTATTGTTTAAACACAGGATTTCAAAATTCTCGTAGTCTGTTTTTTTAAAAATACTCTCAATGCATTGTCGTAACAGATCTACCTTGTCTTTAAACGGTATGATAATGCTGACCAGAGGATTTCCCTGAATATCTCTTTTTACCCGAAAAGAATATTCGGTTAAACCATTTGATACAGATCCTTTGATTTTTCTTCGTTGAAGGGTCTCTGTAAGGCTTTTCATGGCGGCTTTACGTGCATAGTCTTTGTTTGAATAAACAGATGCCGTTGAGCCAGGAATTTTTCTCCAATGGTAAAGAATCTTTGGGATATGATGTATCCTATCTGTTAATTCTGTGAAGCGTAAAGCTAGATCGTAATCCTGACTCCCCTCAAATCCCTGTCTAAACCCTTTTATTTTTTTGAGCAAGCTGCTTCTATAAACGGTGAAGTGGCAGGTATACATGCATGAAAGTAAAAGATCCGGTGACCAGTCCGGTTTAAAGAAAGGCTCAACCTTTCTACCATCCACTGTGATTTTATCTTCATCACTATAAATCATGTCGATGTCAGGATATTGATTTAAGATTGCTGCAATTTCAAAAAGAGCGTCCACGGTAAGCAGATCATCGTGGTCCAGGAGCCCTATGAATTCACCGGTAGCAATTTTTAAGGCTGCATTTGAGGCGTTTGAAATGCCGCAATTTTCCTTCAGTAATGAACATTTTATTCTTGTATCTGACTTTTGAAATTCGGTAAGAAGCTGATTGATCGCCTCATCATTGGACGCATCATCTACTATAACGAGTTCCCAATTTGGGTATGCCTGTTCCTGGATTGAACATATTGCCGATTTAAGCCATTTGATTTCAACTTTGTACACAGGCATGACAATACTGATTAAAGGTTTATAAGAAAAAGTGTCCAGTTTTCTCTTCATCTTCAGGAGATCTTTCTGCTGCCACGGAATCATTTTTTGCGTCCAGAGGTAATATTGACGTTCTACCGCATTTCCAATATGTCCATACCATAGACTGGGAAAAGAATCATTGGGAGCATCTTCAAGTCCTAGTGTGATATATAGTAATTTTTCCTTGGAATGGGGGATCGGCAAGAAATCAAATGATGCAAATTCATTATTAAGAAGGGCAGGGGCGTTTATTTTTGCTCTTCTTAATAATTTTTGGTATTTGCAGTCCTCCCAGACTGAGAGGACAATTTTACCTATGTTGATTCTGTCGTGAGTTCCAAAAACCAAATCAATTCTGGTGAGATTATCGACCTTGCAGGTTAAGTAAAGACACAGGTATCTTGAGATTGGAAGGGGGATATCCAGTTTGAATTCCCATGGTTGTTGGGCATCTTTGCTCTGTTGGAGTAAATCCGGATTCTCAAGCTCTTTGGTGGAAAAAAGTCTGGCAAGGGGAGCACAATTATCCTTTCTTTCCGTTGGACAATAATACTCTTTTTCAGTTATGGTTGGTTGTGAGACTTCCTGGGTGTTGGGGGTGATAATATCAGTTGATGTGTCATGCCGATACAGTTCACCTGAATACTGGGAATTTATTTGCTTTGGAAGGGGATCTGATTTGGATGCAATGATTTTATTTCTGTAATCGGCATACCGTTTTGCCCCCCTGCATATTTTTGAACGGTCATATTGACGGTAGTCCTCTAATTCAGATGTCAATACTTCAAGTTGGGCGTTCAATGAGTCAATTTTATGACAGATGCCTGCGTTTTTATTAAAGAGGGTTCTGTTCATATCCTTTAACTTTTCGTTTGTTAAATAATATGAATTAAGAGATTCAGCAAGCTTATCTCCACTGTTTTTATGCAGCTGTAAAAGATGTGCCTGGTGGTTAATAATGTTTTGTTGATGCTCAATATCTTTTGCCCTGCGCTGGAGTTTTTCTATCGTATTTTGAAGATCATTGGTTTTCTTTTTTTGTTTAGAGATAAAATTCAGGTTTTCCTGGGTTAAATCAGCTATTCTTTTTTCTTGATAGGCAACAGATTGAATGTATTCATTGATTGTTATCTCTTTGTTCTGGATGGAAGTGGATAACTTTTCAATTTCCTGTTCTCTGTTTTGTACTATTTTTGCATACTCACCGATCTCATTTAGCTTGTGTTGTCGGTCATTTTTAAGAAAATCAATGCAAATCAGAGCCTCTTGATCCCATTTTTTGAAATGTTTCTGATGAAGTAGTTTGGTCCAGTATAAAAAATCGTAACCACGTCCTCCATCACCGACACTTCCTTTGTCAAACTGGCGGTATTGAGCGGTAATGCCTGGAAGACGATGGATTGAGTGATTTTTAGCGATCCGCAACCAATAGTCCCAATCTTCATAAATTTCAAGGGTTTCATCAAAAAGTCCGATTTCATCTACCAGCTTTCTTTGAAACATGATGTTCATTGATGGGATAAAATTTTCCCAGAACAATTTGCCAAGATCAAAGGATTCCCCGAGAAAAGCTTTTTTTTCTTTCAATTCGTATTGGTGGTCTTTCCAAATATAAAATCCCAGCTCACAATCTGAATAAACAGCGTAAAATCGGTTGTTTTCAAGATAAATTAACAGGTTTTGAATATGATGGGGATACAGGATATCATCGTCATCCAGTAGATTTATGTATTTCCCCTGTGCTTTTTGAAGACCGGTGTTGGCAGCTGCAGACCTTCCCTGGATCTTGTCGTGACTAAGATAGTGGTAAGTCATTTCGTTGCCGGATTGAGGGATGATATCAGAAACATCCTGCCCCCCATCATTTACGACAATCAGTTCAATGGGCCGGTAAGTTTGATTTTCAACGCTTAAAATAGCGTCTTTCAGTAATAATGGCCGATCTTGGGTTCTTATAATAATCGAAACCAGGGGAGGGGTATTTATCTTCAAACTTTGATCCTTGCAAATTGGTTTGTCCAGAATAAGGAGCATATTTTTTTAAAAATGGGACTTAAATCATTAGATTTAGGTCAACCCATCACATGAAAGCTTATTTAGAAGTGCACATAGAAATATTATCGCCCTTATGAAAGGTGATAGGTTCTATAAATAATTCCGGAAGGTAAAAACATATAAGTGCATCAATTTTTTTCATTCTTAATTCTATCCTACATATTGCGTTGTTGTAAATTTAAAAATACAATATGTGTCGGTGAGAATGATGATTTTTAAGTCAATTTTAAATTTAGTGAAGGTGTTGATTACTTTACAGCGTTTTTATAAGCATCCATGATTGCTTGTTCCGGTACGAATGTATCTCCGCTGTTGTCAATAACTTTAAAATTAGCCTCAAGCCCTGCAACGTTGTGGAAGGCTGTATTGTTAAACCAGACAACTCCGCCAATATTGGGAAAAGTTGACATGGCGTTATAGGCATTGGTAATCCAGTTCGCCTTACTATATTTGGCGTCGTCGTTGCATCCGATTTCTGCAATAATAACTTTTTTAGATGGGTGATATGCTGCCATTGTGTTTAAAAAATATCCAAATAACTGGCTGTTGAAAATATCTATAAATTCCAACCATCCCTGAGCTTGCATTAGTTTGTTTGAACCCCAGTTATAGCCGGATACGCCTATCCAGTCTACGTAATTATCTCCGGGATAATACGCCTCAATATTATTCGAAGGATAGGGTACTTGAGAATCTGCCGCATAGTTTGGTGACCACATAAATTGAGCATTTGTGGCACCTGACTCTTTAAATATAGAGACAATATGCTGAAATGCCAAAATGAATTTTGATGGGTCATTACCATTGTTTGCGCCTGCCCACGGGTAATACACTCCGTTAAATTCATGCATAATTCTTAAAATTACTGGTTTTCCATATGAGATGACGTCTGCTGCAAATTGTTGAATAAAAGCATCATGAATACCTTGTGTGATGGAATCCAGACTGTAGTTTTGCTGAACAGAACCGGCACCTGCCTGCCACGGTTCCCAAGTAATGACGGGAGTAGCTCCTATGGTGGCAATCTGATCGTTTAAGAAGGTATTAAAGGGTGTGTATTGCCCATCTGTGCCTGCCCAAGAGGTGAAATAGCCGACTAGGGTATTGTGACGTTCAAATGTTTCATTGGTACGACTTAACTCCAAGGCCCAATCATTGAATGGGGGTTGCCAGTCTTCAACAGGTGGGACATGAAAACCTATCTGGTATCCATGGCTTGCCTGTACCGATATCTGTTGGGTAACGCTGGCTGTTGTGCTGCCGATATTTCCAATTTCCATCAGGATTGAATGGTCCCCGGCAGGCAAGGTTATATTACTTAAATTGATGGTAATTTTGTTGCCGTTAATTAAAAAATTTTCTGTGGGAAGTTGTAAAAAAAAGCTAGTGATGTCCAATCCATCAAAAGAAATCTTAAATGTTGCAGGGTTCAGTTGGTTTAAGGGTGTTGTTCCATTATCAACCGTAAAACTCAGGGCTGTGGGGTTACCTGTGGTTTTGGGGTTTCCAATGGTATTGTTTCCCGGCCATATTGTTAAATCGGGGAGTAGGGAGTTTGATTCTGCGTCTAAAATTAAGGATGTGGGTTTTTCCTGCATATCTGGATCTTGCAAAACCAATGCCATAGCCGGGTCAAGCCAGGTAAGAACAAAAGCCGTAATGACAGCCATTGTCAGATTAGATGTTTTCCAATGCATAATGGTCACCATAAATATTTAAAGTGTGATATCAATTTAAATCTTAATTCTAGTGTATAACACATATTAGCACCTTTAAAAAATTATTTTTGTGAAGTCACGTCAGTTTTCTGGGAGACTATTATAGCGCATGAACACATGGACTGGCTTTTTGATTATGGTTTACACGATTACTAAGATATGATAAAAGATATGGTTGATTAGTGACGTAGGCTAAAATATATAAGAGATGGGATGAAATATATAAAAATATAAGGGGTTTTCCATGTCCAAGAGCTTTAGTTTTTTTGTTAAAATATGTGTGGTTTGGGTGGTTTTGGGGGCTCAGATTTTGATGGCCAATGACAGCAATAATATTGTCGCAAAGGCAGACGACTTTACAATTACCCAGGGTGAAATCCAATTGCTCCGATCACGGATGAAATCCTTTTTTGAAACAACAGAAAAAGAGTATTGCAGAGCTCTTTTAAAAATAAAGCTATTTTCAAAAGAAGCAAGAAATGCCAAGATTGATATGGATCCTGAAATTGCAGCGGAACTCAATCAGATGATTGATCAAAAACTATCTGATTTCTATATTAACAGGATAGTCGATACCTACGAACTCCCTGCTGGAACGGTTGAATCTTACTATAATTCCCACATGGATGCTTTTGTTGGGAAGGACGGTATGCCAATTCCCCTTGATGATGCCCTTAATCAAAAGATTCGACAGAGCATCTTAAAAGCCAAGAAGTCTGAGATTGCAAATAAAGAGATGGAAAGGTTGGTAAAAAAGCACAATGTTGAGATTCTTAATCCTGCGTGGGCTGCAGAAGGATTGGTTCAATGAATAAGTTTGTTTTTATAGTAATTGGCTGTCTGACCATACTTTTTTTTTCAGGTTGTGGTTTTACGCCTAAAGTTTTACTTAAGTATGACGCCAAAATTCCTGAGGCCATCTATTTGTCAGAGGATCTGGAACAGAATCTCCTTGAGTATTGGGCGTTAAAATCCAATGGGGAGATTGATAAACTTTACGCCATGGAGGCTCCTTATATCAGGGAACTAACCCCGTTGTCTATTTATAAAAAAATTTTTACGGATATGCCCCCATTGGAAAAGTTAGAAATACTTAATGTGCGAGCTGACAGTAATCTTTATTATGAAATTACATTAATGCTTTATTATGAAAAGAAATCCGGTGAGATGTTCCCACCTGTGGTTATAGATAAATGGGTCAAGGTAAATGGGGAATGGGCACATGTCATAAAGGATCCTGTTTTTAAAAATTATTTTCCATGAGCTTATGATGAATGATCTATATGTAATAATACCTGTTTATAAGGGAGTGGAAGCGACTAGAGCCTGTGTTGATTCTGTACTATCTCATACAAAAAAGTATAGCATTCTGATTATCAACGATGCCTCACCCGATGCTGATATCAAAGCGTACCTTGACTCTTTGTGTTTGCCAGATCTTTTTATCAGTCATAATCCTATTAATATGGGGTTTGTTAAAACTGTAAATCGTGGTTTTGACTTTGATACCCAAAAAGATGTTGTTATACTTAATAGCGATACAATAGTTACTGCTGGATGGATTGAAAAGCTGCGTACCTGGGCATATTCTGACGCAAATGCCGCTACAGTAACGCCCATGTCTAATAATGCCACTATATGCAGTTATCCCAAAATATGCAGTCAAAATTATTTGCCGGATAATTTAACACCGGATGCGCTTAATTTGCTCTTTGAAAAAGCATCTGCACTGCATGCCGATGAAATCATTGATATTCCAACCGGTGTTGGCTTTTGCCTCTATATCAAGCGTGAGTTTCTTGAAAAAGCGGGATACTTTGATGAGACTCTTTTTGGCACAGGTTACGGTGAAGAAAACGATTTTTGTATGAGATGCACCAAAAAAGGAGGAAGGCATCTGGTTGCTGCAGATACCTATATTTTTCATAACGAAGGCGTTTCTTTTGGTGCTAAGAGAAAACAGAAACAGACTAAAAAAGCCATTAAAACACTAAATTTGATGTATCCGGGATACAATGAAAAAATTCAGCATTTTATGGAAACAGACTCTCTGATATCAATTCGTAGAAGTGTAGATATGCTGAGGTTTTCGGCAAGTAATAAGAAGGCAGTTCTGTTCGTCAGTCACGGAAAGGGCGGTGGCGTGGATAAACACGTTCGTGACCTATCGGGGATGCTTGAATCTGAAAGTTGTCGATCTTTTTTACTTGCCCCCTTAAAAAATCGTGGGGTAGCACTTTCTTGCGTCTCTCCTGCAGAAGAATTTTATATCGAGATAGATTCAAAAAATTGGCTTTCAAAGCTTGTGATCTTTTTGAAGTATTTTAAGGTATGTCATCTGCACTATCATCATATTATGGATTATCATGAAGATATTTATCGTCTGCCTGAAGAAATGGGATTGTTCTATGATTTTACACTTCATGATTTTTACATGTTTTGTCCTAATATATCAGGATACGTAGATGCGAAAGATGATTTCTGTGGATTTAATTCTCAAAACTCATGCAAATCATGTAGCTATACAAATCAGGAAAGCGCATTTATCTATAATCCCTATAAATCTGATATTGAAAAATTTAGAAAAACGAATAGATTGTTTTTAAAAAAAGCCAGAAAGATTATAGCTCCTTCTCAAAGTACCAGGTCTATATATAATCAATACTACCCTGAGCTTAATATTGAAGTTTTTCCCCACCCGGAGTTGTATCTTTTTGAAGATCAAATGAGGGTAAATAAATTAAAAATTTCAGGATCGAAGCAAAATCGTTTTTTAAAAGGTGTGGGCAGAAATAAGGTAAGACTAAATGTGGGATTGCTTGGCGGGTTGAGTCCTAAAAAGGGGCGCAGAGTTTTTGAACGTTGTCTTGCCCTGTCACGGAAAAGAGCATTGCCGGTACGTTGGATACTTGTAGGATATGCCGATCACTCTCAATTTTCAATGGCAGATGATCTGGTTATAACGGGTCAATATGATAAAGATGATCTACCCGCCCTTTTTGTTCAATATGGTATACAAATTGTCCTGCTTCCAGCAAAATGGCCGGAAACATATAGTTACACTTTGTCGGAATGTCTTGCCCTGAAGTGTCCTGTAATTGTGCCTTCCATAGGAGCCTTTGAAGAGCGAGTACGGGAAAGGAGGGGGGGGGTTATTTTGCCGTCCCCAATATCAGCAGATTCCATTATTGAGCAAATAGAACAACTTGTAATTCAACCAGATTTGATAGAGGATTTTAAAAATAAAATTTTGCCGTCTAATAATGAGGGCTTTAAAACATACTTTTATGATATTTATAAATCCTTGACTTTTACAGGATCATGTACTAATGGATTTACTAAAGATTGGCTTGCTTCTAAAAATATATCAGATGATTTTGAAGGCTGTATTCCTGACGTTCTTGAACAATTGGTCCGGCAGTTTCTTTGCAAACAATCGTCTACTGAGTGTAGAAAAGTTAAAATGGAGTTTTTGTTAACCAGGAATCATGTTAAAAATCTGGGCATACATATAGGTAACTTGGAAACCATTCTGGAATCTGAACGAAAAAGACAAGAACTTACCCAGTGTCATGTGGTCAATATTCAAGCTGAGAATGAATTGGTAAAAAAGCAGAACAGCATGCTTCAGAATGAATTACAGGTCTTGATTAGACAAACCTCTACCATAAGGGGGGTTGCCTGTAGTTTTAAATTTTTGCTTCAAAGGGGCGTTATTTCATTCTTTCGAAGGCTTGTTTCTGTGTTTTGAATAAATCAACAAAAGTATGTATTAGTCTATGGACTAACTCATAGAAAGAATTTTAAATAAACATTAACTGCCTAAGCACTTTTTAATCTACCGTTTAATAAGCCGGAATTCAGGAGAAATGGCCATCTGGAGTTTGCTGATTATATTCCCCTTATTAATATTAATGAGTTCACCTATAAATGGCACGTAAAAATGAGTGTTTTTTAGTTGTTTAAGTCGATCTTTGACAAGATTGGTTTGTGTTTTGTAAAATTTTATGAGAAATTTGTTTTAATATTTTGTAATCATAGGGCTTCTAGTTTTTATTGTGATTTTTGTTTACAGCCATGTATATAAACTCTCAATAAGTCGAGACATTCAGTGCGCCTTTTTGAGTAGTATCCAGGGCGTAAGGGGGAATCAGGCTTTGTCAGCCCGAGGCTATTGAGAAGTTACCCCATGTATGTTCTACAGAAAATTTCTTCAATTGTTTTCTTGTGAGGTTTTGAAGATGTTTAGAAATAATAAATCTATATGGAATTTGAGGATTGGTGGCCTATAATAGCTTTTTGGTTGAAATCGTGCAATGATGGTTGAATTCATACAGTTGGCATTTCGGTTCTATGTTTTTTTAGTGGTTATTATTTCTTTAAATAGGCTGAATTTGAAAATAACAAGACGTAGATAGCATTGTTTAGAAGATAACCGTGGGTGGCATATAAATTGCTTTCAAATTTAAAGTTTATTATGAAGTTATTTTTTTAAGAATAGATTAATGGAATAAATAATAAAAGGAGGTAGGGAGACTAAAAAAAATATTAAATGTTCTTGCAGGATTGAAAAAAGATGATTTATTAACTGATAATGTTTTGGAGGAAAAAAATGAGAAAAGTTGGATTGAAAGCATTTTGTTTTACGTTGATTTGCGCCATGATTTTCGCTGGTAGCGCTTTTGCGAACAATGCCGCTGATCATGTTTCTATTGCACCAAATGGGAAGGGTGATGTTCTTATCTTCCCCGCATATTTCACCGGGTCCGGTTGGACATCTAAACTTATTGTTACAAACACTAGCTTGACAGACAGCGTTGTCGCAAAGGTAGTTATCAGAAGTAAGGAAAGAAGCCAGGAATTAAGAGATTTTATGATTTTTCTTTCTCCTGCAGATGTCTGGACTGGAACTTTAATGACTGGAACTGATGGTCGTCCTCATATCGTGAGTAGCGATGATAGTTGTCTCGTAACTAGCTCTGCATTCGCTACAGCCGCAACCCCATTTGATGTTGATCTTCAAGATGCTTGCCCTGGTGACACAAATGAGCTGGGATACGTGACTGTTATTCAAGGGGCATCATTTAATATAGCTCCAAATAAACCTGGTGTTGCTAAACCAGCTATTTTAGCTGCTTATAATGCATGGGCTGCCAATGCAAACACACCCATAAATAGCCTTGCCGGTCAAATGGAAATTAACAATTCAATCGCGCAGGTCTCTTATGCCCTTAACGCAACTACTTTGAAAAATTATGATTACAATGTTGCAACTCAGATGACTATCCAGAATGAGACCAAATTGGGCGAGTCTGCTAATAACAGCATAGGCGAAGTAGAGGCAGTTTTGGCAAAAGACGATCTTGTTATTCCTTACTATGCACAAAGCAAGGGTTCCGTTTTTGCGATTGCATCTTTCCCGACTAAACTTGCTGGATACCCCTGTGGTACAGAAAGAACTTCATGGTTGAATCAGTTCACTGGCTTTCCATCACCAGCTTATTCTTTGAGCGCTTATGACCTTGAAGAAAACACAGTCGTTCCTGCATCTCAGTTTGTATCTCCCCAGCCCCAGGGAACTGTTAACACATTCCCGAGTGAAGTAAATTATCTTTCCGTTTCAGATCTTCCAGGCACTTTTGACGAAGGGTGGATGAGCATCAGCAGCGCTGGTATTGCCAATTATGTCACCAACACTGCCACGTTATCAGGTGCACCTTTCTCTTACAAAGGTTATCCCATGATTGCCAGCTCAATGCGTTTCAACAATGAAGGACATGCTGGATGGCTCTATAATGCACATAGCCTTGGTGATGTAGATCTTGATGCCAGTGGCACTGTTAATTCTGATGCAGAATTTAATTATCATTTCTGGGGACAGACTGATAACTAAGATTTTGTCAATAGTAAATTAGGTTTGTTTTGAATAATTAATAAAGCAACGGGTTCGAGAAATCAGTTTCCCCGTTGCTTTATTTACTTCTAGTACCAATTTTTTTAAGAAATATTATTTGTGACCTTTCAACTATTGACGGGAAGGAAAGAGATCAAAAAATTAAATTTGTTGAATTTTTGGAAGCAAAATATCAAATAAAAACAATAAATGGTTTAACATTGCTCCTAAGGTTAAATTGAGGATTTGTGTTATGGACAAAAAAAGTATACTCATTGCGGTTTTGTTAGATTTGCTCATAATCTTCTCCTGTGCTATTGGGGGTGCTGCTGAATCTTCTGCCGATTATTATTCAATTCATGAAGAGTCTGTATCTGTAGATTACTCTGCTTATACACTTTCTAAACCAGAAGATCCAAGCAGTTCTATAATTACAGTTCCCGAATCAAAAAGCTTTAAAGGTTTTTTAAACCTCTATAATCTTAATGACTCGATTATTTCATGTAATGAAGAAGGTAATCCTGTTGGTTGTCCTGCATTGGATGAGAAACTGTGGTTGCCCAGTATCTTCTGGGGGACCGCTGGTGTTAATCCTCCGATTATTGGCACACCTCGATTCAGGATGTTTGTACCACCAGGAACAATTCAAATCACTCTTTACATGTACACTCAATATCAGCCATCTGTAAAAGTAGCTGTAAGATTCAGACAGCCTCCTGAATGCATCAATTGTACATCCAGCCAGACCCAGTTTACCCAAGAATCTACATTTATGTTTGAAAAATTTGAAACAGAAGATGTGCACTTGGTAAATGCCGGTGGTCATATAGATATATATTCTAAATCTTTGCAGGCGGCCCCAGATGCTTTTACCGACCCCTTGCCAATTGAACAGGGTGGATGGCTGTATGTTTATGTTTATGACCAGGCTTATGCTGTGGGACAGATTCAGTGTGCTATTAAAGTGAACACCACAAAATATATGGAATGGTTTGATAACTACGATTACATAGAAGACAGCTATGGGCTGAATCTGGGCAGCACAACAATTCCTAATACTCTAAAAGGACAGGTTAAAGATAAAGCCACTGGAGCAGCTGTTGCGGATGTCAATTTGTACGCCTTTAATTATTCTAATTTAAAAATTTATTCAGCTAAAACAGATGCAGATGGCAAATACTTGATCAATCCTCTCTTGAATGGAGATTACCTTTTATTTACCCAATCCCCAGGAGGGCAGATTTTTGTATCCAGCAAGACATCTGATATTTATTCATTAAAGAATGGTACCCTTCAAACAGTTGATTTTGATTATGATTCCCAGGCATCTTTTTCTATCTCCAATCAAACTTTTTCAGATGGAATAGATTATTGCAAGGCAAATCCTGAAAAGTGTGGCATTATAAATGTAACTGATGATTTTGATGTCCAACTAAAATATGTAAAAATTCCTAATATCACTGGTAGATATGATATCGGGTTTAAATATCAGCAAGCAGATTCCAACTGGACACTTGATAGTTACCCCCCTTCCAACGTGCAGACTCAAAATGAACAGATACTTGGAACTACTATTGCCTTGAGTGGGAAAGGTGCTGCTGGATCTAATGTTCTAAAGGGGACTCTCACCGACAAATCTTCTGGATCGCTAGCTGATATCTCTATTTATGCGATTGATTTTGAACATGAAAAGGTATTTTCAGCAACGACAATTGATCCTAATACTGGCTTCTATTCTTTTGATAATTTATCAGATGGAAAATATTTTTTGATTTTCGGTCAGTCAGCTCCTGGTTTAAAATTTTATGTTTTTAATAAAACTGCAGATTTATATTCACTGAGCAATGGAGCAGAGCAAACTGTTAACTTTGTTTTTGATTCGAGCATTTCCGGCAATGGAAGTCAAACATATGCGGATGGAAAACAGTATTGTGCTGAACACCCTGAAATATTTGATCTTATCAATGTTTCAAATAGTTTGGGTGTTTACTTAAAATCTCTTAAAATTCCATCTGTGCCAGATAGGTATGATATTGATTTTAATTTTATAGGTAGCCAGTCTGCACAAATATATTGGGAGATAGGAACAGTCTCACCTTCTGGTGTTCAGTGATTTTAAAACTTGCACATATATAAAATTATCATAGATTTTTGGTAAACTACATCTAATTTTATCCATTCCGTTGATTAATGTGAGGTTTAGATATACATGATTTCAGACCGTTATTTTTTTATTGATCGGGATAGCTGAATTGAATAGACAGTCATCCAAAAGTACTCCAGATGCTGAAGGTTTTGAGGTCAGTGTAATATACTGTTAAGCAGTACGCGAGGATAATATAGGGTATGAACCGAAAAGAGAAAATTTTGCGCTATATAGATAAGAATGGATACGGCATTGAAATTGGTCCTAGTCATAATCCTATAGCCCCTAAAAAAGATGGATATAAGACGCATATTATTGATCATATGAGTCGTGAACAGCTTATTGCTAAATATGAAGATCATGGTGTGAATCTCAACAATATTGAGGAGGTTGATTTTGTATGGAAAGGAGAAAGTTACTCTGAATTAACAGGGGGAACTCAATATTACGATTGGATTATTGCTTCACACATAATCGAGCACACAACAGACTTTATTGGCTTCCTTAATGATTGTGATTCAATTCTAAAAGAGGATGGTGTTATATCTCTTGTTGTGCCGGATAAACGTTATTGTTTTGATCATTACAGACCAATTACTGGAATTTCAAAAATCATAGATAGCCATTTTCATAAATCTGCCATTCATACCCCTGGAACAGTAGTCGAATATTGTTTAAATGTGGTATCCCAATCGGGAAGTATTGCATGGAACTCAAACACTACTGGAGAATATGACTTTGTCCATTCAATAGACTATGCATTGCAAGGAATGAATGCTGTGCTCCATGATAAGGCCTATTGGGATGTTCATGCTTGGTGTTTTGTTCCCCATTCTTTTCGATTACTCATTTACGATCTTTTCTGTCTTGGATTTATTTCTCTTCAAGAAGTAGATTTTTATCCAACTGATGGGTGCGAATTTTATATTACATTAGGTAAGAAGGGCGCAGGGCTTAAAAAATCGCGAATGGAAATGCTAGAAATTATAGAATACGAAATGAATTGTGCTGAGTCGTATTCAGTGTAATTTGCTAATGAGCCAAATTCTTAATTTTATGGGAGTCTTACCTATTCTTTTCCAGTGTCATACAATCTATGCTCCTAGAACAAGGTCTCCAGCTTAAATTTAATTGTTTTTTAATAAAAATGAATGCTTTACGCGTTTAAAAAAATATACTGGGAAGAAACGGGTAATATCCTTAATTCTATTAAGATAGGTAGACTTTTGCGGTAAATATTAGGCATACTCATGTAAAGTTTGGCCAATAACCTATATTGTTCATCTGTTTAGGCCTGCCACAGGGGGGTTAGCAGGTGTAAACAGATGAACAATATAGGTTAGCCCAGAATATTTACGATTTACGGATGCGTATGATTTAGATAAATTGCGATTTCACTGTGTTTTGAAGACCCTCTTTACGGGGATATTACTATTGTGCTATTTGATGTAAAAATCCCCCCTCCTGTTGATTCTTTAGTATTGAAAACCAATGGACTAAAATAAGTTGTTAACCACTGAAAGTGTACCTGAAGAATAATTATTTTTGGGTGTAGTTACTTCAACCAGAAGGCTATCTGTGGTACCCTTGGCAGTAGCTGAATCCAATGGTTTTAAGATAATATTAAAAGTGGTGGGGGCGATAGCATTATCAACGGTAAACTTATTTATCCCTTTGATTTCCGCATTGTCTGGTGCGGTTACTGTGACGGTGGTTCCGTTAGGCATCGCATTTCCATATTGAATACCTGCCACAGTAATGGCGATGTTTGCAATTTCTCCGATATTGTTAAAATCAATAGAGGCTGGACTGAAGGTTATTTGTGAAAAACTTTCTGCCATGGTCAAAATGATATCAGCATTCACATTAACAAGATTGGTTGTGTATCCGGACGGATCAGCCCCATAAAGTGTCCCATTATAAATTCCATTGGCCAGATTGTAGATTTGATCATTGTTAAAATCCACAAAGATTTCGTCCCAATCCCGAATTTTATTTTCATTGGCATCTAAATATGCCTCCGGCATATCTGTCAACAAAAGATCAATGCCTGTTTCATAACGACCCGTTCCGTTGAGATCCTGGAAACTCTCTTCTCCCTGGGTGTAGGCTAGAATGGTCAGACGACCATCTGTGGGTCTTGGAGCCTGACTGCTCCAATTTACAGAGCATTCACCATCTTGTGTCTGACAACTGTTCTGTATTACCCCTCCCTCTGTGGTAAAATAAATTGCAGTACCATCAGGTACTGGATTGTTGTTGATATCACCAGCTTTAACCGTAATCTCAACAATTTCTCCATCGTAATCCATTGCTTCTGGGTTTAAAATTTTTGCACTGATAGAAAAACTGTTTTGGTCTGGAAACCCGGTGGAAAGGATTACTTCACTGGAAAGCGTATACAAAGATGTACCTGGTACCTCAGCTTTTACTCGTATGGCAGTAGGAACAGTTCCTGATTTTACCACTACGGAGACCTTACCCTCTATATCTGTAATCGCACTGGCCGGGTCCACAAGAATCCCACCCACATTTGTTGTTAAAGAAAAATTAACTGTCTGACCGTAGGTTGGATTGGTTTGATTGTCCTTAACAACAAATTCCAGAGTTGATTGAGATGGCAATTGTGAAAAGTTTGTGGTGCCATCTAAACCTATTAAATTTGGAGTTGCTGATACGAATTCTATGGTACCAGCCAAGGTGGAAGGATCTATGGTGAAGCTTATGAATACTGAAGGAATTGGTGATAAGCTGTCTACTGGAAGATCCGATGTGACTGTCAGAGTTTCTCCTGTTTGTGTTACACCGGAAATAACCTTAAATCTCATAGAAACCTCACCATTTGCATCTGTTGCCATACTTCCATCTGTGGTATTTAAAAATTTACATGTGGCGTCAGAAAAAGCTGCGGTCACCAAACGGCCTGGTGCTGGAGCGGTGTTTTCATTAGTCACTTTTGCAATCAGAAGAACCTCCTGGCCTATTTTTACAGAGAAGGGTTCATTCACGCTAGCTTTTTGCCCAGTAGCAATGTTTTCAAGAGTTATTGTAATCTCATAATTTCCATTTTCAGAATTGTTAGGTGATGAACCAGATTGCCCACAACCTGTTATATTAATGAATATAAAAAATATCACTACTAAAAATTGTACATATTGGAAATAAATTTTCATAATTTTTACCTTGTTAAAATTTTGGAAGTCAAATATTAATTGACGATTATAGCGCGCCGGGCTGTTAAGCCACGATTCTCACCCTTGAAAGGAAATGGTTTTATATTTCCTTTCAAGGGTGAGAATCGCAGTCGGCTTCAACGCCGTGGATGGGTGGAGCGCACAGCGCGGAACCTGTCCACAGTGTTGATCAGCCCGTCCCGATGAGGTGGAGCGCGGAGCGGTCCACCTCATCATGTATCATATAAAATAGCTAAAAACATAATTATTCTTTTTTTCATTAACATTTCGAAGGTCTTTGCTTAAATAAGTAAATTAGATCGACGATACTAATTTATATTTAAAAGCAAAGCCTGTATTTTAAATAGATTACAGTAGGTGCAACCTCCACCGGACCATATGTGCCCTGTACTTGATTGGATACTCCGAATACATTTTTACACCCCAATGTCAACCGACTGTTCTTGAAAAAAAAATTTTTTATTCCAGCCTCCATGGAAATCACTGGATCTGAATGAAAAAAACCTGTTTTTGAATTTTTTTCAAAGGCAAAGGGAATTTTATCAGTAAATATAGTCTTAGCTGATAAAAAAAATCTATCAGAATCTTCCCAGGAAAACCCTCCTGAAATCATAAATTGAGGCCCGGAATCATAGCTGTTTTTCCATTCATCGTAAACACTGTTTGAAGTACCATCTGGGCTGACATAAGTGTAAAGTAGACTTCCGTAAGGGATAGAATCACCAGTAGTTTCCATAAATGTAAATGAACCATAAAGTTTTACTTTTCGATTAATCAAGGTTTCACCGGTAATTTCAATTCCTGTGATTTGTTGATCTGTCGGGTCAGAAAGGCCGCCGAATGGATCTTCATAAATATAATCTTTAAGTAGATTTTGAAACAATGAGAAAGAAATTGTTAATCCTTGTGGATTACTCCAAGCCGCTTCCATATTCAATGTAGTAATGCTTTCCGCATCAAATGCTTTGTCCTCAACAAAATAATTTGCATAGGGTGTTCTGTAAGCAGTCCCACCAGCAAATTTTAGTCTCCACATAAGGCCAACAGGAATATTAAGTCCAAAGCTGTAACTTGTTGTACTATTATAGCCTTCATTATCATCATACCTTATCCCTATCCATGTATCAATATTTCCCCATTTATGTCTATATTGGGCAAAAACGGATATAAAGTCATTAAAAAAATCTTCCTGATCTGCAGTGGGGACAAAAATTTTATTGGTGGGTTTTAAAGTTTGTGGTAAAAAATTGTCTTTAAGAACAGCACCTTTGATACTGCTGGACCTAAATGAGATCCCCGTGGTCAAATGATTATCAGAAGCAATAGGTTGGTGTATGATGGCCTCTGTGTAAAAAATATTATCTGAAATCAATCGATTCAAATCAACGTTTTCAGACAATTCTTTATAATATTTATAATAACTGGAAAAAGAGAGATTGGTAGTTCCAATTTTCTTGGAAAGAGAAGTTTTCAGAAAATTAGATTCAATCTTTTTTCCTCCTTTCCAGCTCAAATCCTGAGTATCATTAACGACATAATTTCTGTGACTTTCTGCCAAACGCCACGAAATATCTAGCCAATTGCCCTTGGAGATTGTTCCTGTAAATTCTGAATATCTAGAATCTTCAATCTCATTTTGACGATTGTTCAAAAAGGATTGATCGTCTTCGGTAATGGCAGTTTCAACTTTATAACTATTTTGGTGATAGGTGTCTTCTCCCACATATCCTGAAAGAAAGAATTTCCAGTCATTTTTTAGACTTCCACAACTTGCCTTAAAAGATTCTCCATTAGACCTATCAATATTAATTTCAGCAATACTTCCTGTTTTTTCCTTTCCTTTAAAAGGAACAAGATTGACAATGCCTGCAAATGCGTCAGCACCCCAAAAGACAGAGCCGGGGCCTCTGATAATTTCAACTCTGGATATATTATGGAGGGAAATTTCTTTGTCTAAATAACCTGCATTGCGTATTGCATTTGTTGAAAAAGGAACTCCATTATAAAGAAGAAGAAGCCCATCCTTTACACCTCGCATATAAGCGATACTACCCGAAGCCCTCTCAGAAATATAAATTCCAGGTTCATGGGCCAGAAGTTCTCCAAGTGTACTAAGACCCCTGCTTATTATTTCTTCTATGCTAACCACACGAACCAAGGCTGGAGCCCCCCCCAGATTTTCTGGAATTCGAGAAGCCGTAGTTACAACTGAAAGATTCTGTCCAACAAACATTAGCATCGTGTTATCGGAAACCTTTGCATCTGCATTGGATGTCCCCAAAAAAAATATAGGGGCCTGGCTTAAAGCAATTATTATACCTGCTAATATTTTAATTTTTATAGTCATAGGCCCCCTGCGTCTCAGTTTTTGTCACTTATCTCTATCATTTGTACAAGTGTCCTAAACCTGGCCCGTGTAAGGCCAAGCATTTTAGCTGCAGAGCTTTTATTCCCATGAGTACGTTCCAATGCTTGACGTACAAGACTTCTTTGCATTTTATCATAATCAATGCCTGTTATAGGAAGTATAAAACTTTCTTGAGAAGATATTCCAGAAGAATTAATAGGAAGAAGAAAATTCAAATCATCGGTATTGATTGGAAGCAAACCTGTTTTAAGAATCATAACCCGTTCCATGGCATTGGCTAGCTCCCTTACATTACCTGGCCAGAGAAATCGTTTGATAATATTCTCTGCAGCCGGTGTAAATATTTTACTATCGTCCAGATCTAAATTTTTTGAATGTTTTTTAACAAAAGAAATAGCTAGTGGAACAATATCCTCAACCCGATTCCGTAAAGGTGGTATTTCCAATGGAAAAACATTTAACCTATAAAATAAATCTTCCCGGAACTTGCCTTCCTTTACAAGTTTCTCCAGATTTTGGTTTGTGGCACAGATAAGTCTGGTATCAACTTGGATCTCTTTATTTCCCCCCACTCTTTGGAATTTTTGTTCTTGTATAATCCGTAAAAGTTTTGCCTGGGCTTCAAGTGGTAGATCTCCCACCTCATCCAAAAAAAGAGTTCCCATATTGGCAAACTCAAATTTCCCTTCAGATCGTTTTTCAGCGCCGGTAAATGCGCCTTTTTCATGACCAAATAACTCAGATTCCACAAGTCCCTGAGATATAGCAGCACAGTTGACCGGAACAAATCTGGCTTTAGATCTATTGCTGTTTTTGTGAACAAGATGTGCAATGACCTCTTTTCCTACGCCTGATTCACCCGTAATCAAAACAGTAGCATCTGTTGCGGCAACCTTCAATGCCATACCTGTGAGTTTCTTCATTTCCGGAGATTCAAAAATGCCTTTAACCCTGTTTTCGCCTTCTCGAACACTTTTGGTCAGCCTTATATTTTCTGTAATTATCTTACCAACACCTAGTGCCCGCTCAACTGCAACATGAATCTGTTCTTCAGCAAATGGCTTAACAATATAATCTGCAGCACCAAGGTGAAGAGCATGAATTGATGATTCGAGGGATGCATAAGCAGTAATAAAAATAACTGGACATCCCATTTCTCTTTCTTTAATCGACTGTAAGAGTTGTTCTCCACCCATCCCTTCCATGCGCATATCTGAGATAACAAGATCAAAACCATTTTGATTTAATTTTTCAAGTGCTTGGTTTCCATCGGAAACTCCTTCCACTTCATGACCTTGAGATTTTAGCATAATCTCAAGGATTGACCGAATTCTGGCTTCGTCATCAACAATCAAAATTTTTGCCATTTATTACCTCGTAGTGAATAAAATGTTTTGTTTTAAAGGAAGAATTATTTCAAACATCGCTCCTTTATCAACTTGGTTTTGGGCTGATATCGTTCCTCCATGAAGATCTACAATTTCTTTTACAATGGCAAGCCCAAGGCCAGTCCCTTTTGAACGGGTTGTATAAAAAGGTTTAAAAATATTGTTTCCATCTCCAAAATCAATTCCTTTACCGGTATCGCAAATAGAAACTGTCCAGCTAGTATCATCACTGTTTGAAAAAATTTTCACACAATCACCTGTAGAACATGCCTCAAATGCATTTTTAATGATATTGGATAAAGCTCTGTTCAAAAGAGATTTGTCGCACAAAAGCCACACCTCTTTTTCCGAAATATTTTCCCCCTGAAACGTGATACCACTGTCCTGCCACATGAGACTGTTTTTGGAAAAGACATCTGTTAGAAAAGAGTTCATTTCTATCATTTTAAATTCAGGGGCAAGGGGCTTTGAAAATATCAAAAAATCTTCGACAAGTCTATTAATCCTGTCCACTTCTTCCTGTTGATATCTGAGCATTTCAATTCGCAGTTCAGAGGATAATCCTTTTTTTTTTAAAATATCTAGGCTACCACGAATAATGGCCAATGGGTTTTTTATTTCATGGGCAACCATCATGGAAAATTTACCAAGTTCTGCCATTGATCGCTGTTGGGCCATCTCTTCATACACACGCTCTAAAGCGGCATGGTTCTGTTTTAGTGTGTCTAACATCTCATTAAATGTCATAGCCAGGGTTTTAATCTCATAATATCTACCCCCAGAAGCTCTCCCATCCATATTACCGGCAGAAACATTCCTTGAGAGCGCGACAAGTTCTTCCAGAGGATCTGATACTGATTTTGCAAAATACCAATACCAGATAAATGAAAAAAGAGATAAAACTAAAAAGAGTCCCAGAAGTCTTACAATCATTTGTTTTTTCAAGATATCAAGACTTTCTAATGAGTATCCCAGAACCACTGTACCCACATTTTCAATACCCCCGGCATCTTCTGAAAAATAATTTACATGCCCTATGGAAGTAGTTAATATTGGGATTTCCAGCTTCGTCATTTCATATCCCTCAGTTATGGATCTCTGTTCAGCAAGAACTTTTCCATTGGAAGATAAAATTTTAACCCGCATAACATCCTTCTGCTCCAGCATATTTGAGACAAGTCTCTGAAGATCTTCGGTATTATTCAACAAGACAGCCAATTCTGCATTTTTAGAAAGATTTTCTGCAAGCAGTTTAAAACTTTCATGGTAACGGCTTGTCAAGAAATCAGATGCAAATCTGCTACCTGCAATTCCCATTACAATAGATGTTCCAGCTATAAATAAAAAGGCAAAGCCAATCAAGCCGGTTCTTATGGAGTATAAACGATTCATTGAAATTTAACAAATTCCGGCATATTTTGATTGATTTTAAGTTTTAAAAGATCAACAACCTTTTTGTTTAAAATGACTTTATACCTAGGTCCTACAGAGAATACAGGTTTCCCCTGCAATTTTGCCTTCACAAGATCTGCTACCTGGTGGCCCACCTCTTTGTAATCAATTATAAAAGAAAGTGCAGCACCTGAATCGTGAAAGAAGCTATTATAGCCAATAGCTGGAACACCTCGATAAATGCCCTCTTTTATGATATAGCGAATTATTGTTTTTGATATTACAGTGGAATCGGGAACAAATAAAAGTGCGTCAATAGTAAATATGTTTTTTTTAAAAATTTCGGCAATTTTTGATCGGTCAGATACTGAGAGGGGAATTATGGATACCCCATTTCCGGGGCCTCTAAAAATGGCTGAACTTAACCATGGGCTGTTATTTTCAGGATTATAAAGTACTCCGATCCGCTTAATGTCAGGAAAAATTAAAGATACCAAATCTAATTGGCCTACTGAAAATATATCAAGGGTAATACCTGAAATGGGAGAAGAATTTGTGGTTGTAATATTGGGATCAAGCACCATTCCATAAATAATTGGAATGGTGCTTTTCATTGTAGAAACATAAGATAGTGCTTCTGGACCAACAGCAACAATGAGGGGGAATTTGTAGTTATTCCATTCTATAAGCGTTCCATATTCACTCTCAACCCCACCTCTGTCATTGAGAAAAAACAGTTGAGAAGGATTATCAATATTTTCCATGAGTCCATCTACCATGGTCATATATGGAGTAATCCTGCGGGAAGCAAGAATCCCTATCCTTTCTGAAGCTACAACATGGTTAACTTTCAGAAAAAACAATAATCCTATAAGTAAAAATACAATAAAATTTTTGTTATTTTTCTTGTTTTTCAAGAAGTCTCGTAATGCTTTCGATGTTTTCTGAAAATTCTTTGGTTATCCTGTCTGCCTCCCTTCTATTTCTTATTACATGTGGTGTAATCAGGAAGACAAGCTCTGTTTTTGTGGTTGTATCCGTGCTGTTTTTAAAAAAATATCCAAGAAGTGGAATATCCTTGAGAAATGGAACTCCAGCATCACTGTATGAGTTGTTATAACGCATCATTCCACCCATAAATATAGATTGTTTGTCTTCAACCACCAGAGATGTCGTAACTTTACGATTTAGAATGGAATAGTTATTAAGCTCCTTATCCAGAGAACCTTTTTCACTGACCTCTTGGACAAGATCAAGTTTTACGAGTCCACTAGAATTAATATGGGGTGTGACAGTAAGAATAATACCGGTTTTTTTATATTGAACCGTGTTGGTAACACCTCCATTGGCATCTGTCACTGTCCCTGTTATTGTAGGGACATCCTCACCCACCTCGATTTCGGCCTCTTTATTATCAACAGCAAGTAAATTCGGTGTGGACAGAATACTAACTTTAGAATCTTTTCCAATGGCGGTAACAAGCCCTCTTAAAACGTCTGTTGAATCAAAAACACCGTAGCTGAGGCCGGTAGTTGATCCAAGTCCTGTCGTTACTGTTTGTAATGAGTCATTGATATCCAAAAGTGCATGACCTGAATAATTTCCCACATTATTTTTAAGAAACCATTGAACGCCAAACTCTGTTGAATTATCTAAAGTAACTTCTGCAACAACAACATTTAGCAAAACCTGTCTTGAGACAATATCCAGCTGTTCCAATGTTTTTTTTATAATAGCATAATCCTTGGCAGTGGCTTTAAAGACAATGGCATTGTTTGTCTCATCAGGAATAATCTCAACGTTTCCAGAAAGTTCTCCTGAAGTCGGTACAACTTGTTTCTGTTGTTTGTCAGGCTCAACAATCGTCTGTTTATTTTCTTTTGGTTTCTCTCCTCCATAGACTTGATTAAGAATTGCCGCAAGCTCAATCGCCGAGCTATTTTCAACAAAATAAACAAAAACATCGGTGCTAGACTCGTCTGCCCGATCCATAATATCTATCCAGTTTTCAACCATGGTAATTACTTCTGGCCATTTGGTCAGCACAAAAACAGCGTTAATTGTATTCAGGGGTACGATATAGTATCCCCCTGGAGACATTCCAGCCCTGGAATAGAATCCCTGACTTTTAAAGATTTTGTCGATATCGTTTACGATATCTTCAGAGTTGGCCTGTTTGACGGGAAATATTTTCCATGAAAGATCTTTAAAAAAAGGAACGTCCATAATCCCAATGATCGCAGCTGCATTCTCAATATTTTGAAAACGATCTGTTATCACAAGGCTGTTGTTCATTATATCTATAACGACAGATGCGCTTTTGGAAAGAAAGGGTTGTATTTTATTATTTATTTCTGCAACATTAATATATCTCAACCTTAAGAGCTGAGTGACGTCTCCCGCAGATTCATATGTCTCCCCTTTGCGATTTAACGTAATACTTGATGGGGCATCTTTGCGGTAGACTATTTTCATAATATTTCCCGGTCCCTGAACTACGGCAAGGCTGCTTAATTGCAGAACACTGTTTAGTTGATCAATGATATCTTTTTTTGTAAAATCTCCAGATATATGAAATGAAACTTTAGCTTTTATAGATGGATCAACCATGTAATCAATTTTAAAATTTTCATAAAGTACAAGATTTAATACATCATGAAGATCAGCGTTATCAAATGTAAATTCTGCATGAATGGGTTCTTCTTCCTTTTGGGGTAAGCTGTTATTTGAATTTTTACCGTTTAGAGGAATCTTCGAATTGAAATTTGATGAGGCGATATACTCCAGTGGAACCCGACTTGAAGGGAATTTTTTTTCTGCATCCAAGAGAGGTTTTATAGTCTCTTCTTTACTGTGTAAAACTTCAGCTCTTGATATTTTGGATTCTGTGGAATCCGGTAGCACAATACCATGTCCACCTTTTGCAAGATCTGGTTCCTGAACCGTGATTTCTGATTTTGATTTAAATGTTCCGGAGGTAAGGCATCCTGAAAACAATAGAGTCAATAATGTCATCAATATTAACAAATAAGAATTCAATTCTCTATAACTTGTTTCTTCTTTCAATCTTGGTCTCCAATATTCGTCAAAATGATCTTTGATTATTAACATTTCATTCGACATTCAATTAAGGTATCTGTCCTGTATTTATTTTACATTTTTTCTATAAAAAGGGTTCCAAGGGTCAAAACAATCTTCAGAACGCTCTGATTTTTATTAGGGCAATGGATGCTGAGCCCCTGAATTCTAATCCCTTTTTCAAGTGATTCCGTGTACACTAACAGATCTGAAAGCTCTTGAATTCCACAAGAAAAATGATATACTACACTTCCAACAGGATTTTCCCGCCATTTTTCAGGTTTTAATTCCTTGTAAGCGGTTAGAGTTATATTATGACTATCCCAGAACTTCTGCATCAGCGTCTGGGTTGTCGCATTGGCTTCCTGAAGTGACTCGCCTTCAACCAGAAAATTGGAAAGCCGTTCCAGTTCCTTTTTTTTGTCACTGTTTACCTGTTGTAACATTAATAATTTTTTTTTCTCAAGTTGAAGCATTTCAAGAGAGGAAGTAAGGCTTTCAGTTTCAGAACGGGCCATGTTATATTCCTGAGCAATAGGCAAATAGAAAAATTGAATCCAAACAGCAAAAACAAGAAAGCACAAAATTATCCCAAAAATTAATATTCTGATTCTTTTATTTGCAAGGATCATTGTTTTTCCAAGACTTTTTTATCAATATCAAGATCAACTCTGAAGCGTTCTGTATTCACATCCGCACGACTGACACTTCCCATTAACTTCACACTGGTAAACATCTTAATCCCTCGTAATGCTTCAAGAACTTTTAAGGCCTCAGTTGCCTCCCCCTGCATAGTTATTGTTTCAGGAGCATAGGTGAAATGGGCAAACCAAGTCCCCTTTGGAACAACCCTGGCAATTTCATTGATATAGCTGTTTAACAAAGGACGATCATTCATAAAACTTTCAATATCCTCTCTGAATCCTTCCGCTTTTTTAAGAATGGTTCTACTTTTGGAAAGTGGGGCAATTTCTTTTTTAAGCTCATTTATAGCCTGTTTAATTTCCTGGTTAGCCAATAAGGAAGTATCCCTATTTTTTTGCAATTCAGTATAAAGAAAAAATGAGATCATAAAGAGTATTATAGCAGTAAAAAAAATCAAAGGCCACGGTTTTAGAAGTTTTAAACGTGTTGGCTTATCATCAACACATAAATTTTGAGAACCGGCAATACAAGGAGCAACTGCAGCAACAGCACGGTTTGCAGATAAAGATGGTAATTGCCTTAATATCTTGATATTTCTGATATCTTTGAAAGTTAATACATCTTCTATATCAAGCGAGGCACCTTCTGCCAATAACTCTTTTTTCATTTGAATCTGAGAGATAACCGAACTGTCTTTTAAACGGATAATGGATTTTAAAGGCCCTTTGTTATTATATGTTGCAAGTTCACAATACCTATCTGCTGCTTCTAACCACACGCCCTTCTTTTCGTTGTATCCATTTAAAACAAGCCATGTGCACACACCATAGGAGAGGGGAAATAACCCATTCAAAGATTTTTCGTACCCTGTATTTCTAAAGACATTTAAAAAAGGAGCAATATCCTTTGCCACGGCATAATAGATCAAAACATTTAATTCTTGCTTTGAAACGCGATTGACAAAAATATCAAACCAGATATCTTCTACCGGCAGATGGGAATAAATTGACATGCTATTGGATATGGAAGCCACTGCATCCTCAACAGGCATGGAAGGCATCGTTATATTTCTTACGAAAAAAAGGTCCCTAGGCAGAGCAAGAAAAAATTTTGGGTTGGAAGAATACCTTATTTTCTGCAAAAAGTTGCTAAGACAAGTAATCCCGTTTCCTTTAAGGTTTGAGTATTCTTTAACAGTAACCCTTTTACTCCAAGGAAAGAACTTGGTCAAACGCAATATATGAAGCCCATCAGCTTCTGCATAAAGCCCTATGATCTCTTTAAAAATCAATATTTTTCTCTCCATCAGGAACTCTAAAAGTTGTGGTGTAATTTTCAATAAAAATCAAACGATTTGTTGCCCTTTTTTCAAAGAAAAGAATAGTCAGAATATATGTTTGGGGAGCCATGGGCATTACCACTGCGATTCTGGTGGTTTCATTAGAAAATATAGTGAAACTATCGATAAAAGAGAATTTTTCATCCACATCTTCTGCCTCATTTTGAGTTGAGCCATCATCAAAAACAAATTGAGAAATATTCCCCCAGAAAAGGTCAAAATCAATATCTCTAACAAGCATAAGCTCTGTAATGGTTTTAAAGAAGCCGTTTGCTGGAGAATAGGGAGAAGGCAATGTAGAATAATAATCATCATTTTCTGCACCCTGATTTCTAACAAGAGAATCAGGGTCCCTCCAGTCAAGAATTGCATCCACAATTTTAGTTGCCTCATCACTCCGATCTTCCCCTACAATTTTAATTACCCTGTCAAGCAATTGACTATCTGAAGCACTGTTTATGTTTATTCGATCTTTTTCATTGCTGATCATTACTTTGATTGTCGTTCCACCAAAGTCAAGATCCATCCATGTGCCTTTTTCATAGGTAAAATCTGGAATAATCCAGTCTTGAACTGAGAAAAATTCTATTAAAGACTCAATGGCAAGCCGTCGCTGAAAAGTTTCTTTTACATAGATTGCAGTACCTGCCTTTACCCGGTTATGCATCATATAATCTCCTGCTAGATAACTTGTAAGCACAAGAAGCCATAGAACCACAACAAGGACACTGCCTGACGAAAAATCAGCATTTTTATTTTTATATAGCATATGGATCATATGCCGGTCCTGATTCCAAAATACCATACATCTGTATTCTTTTTTTTATCCTGCTCAAATTGCATGATGATTTTCAATCCAGCAGGTAATTTAGACTTGGTCTTTGCCCATTCTTCAACCCAGGAATTCTGATCGTTTATGTCGATAACAGAATCTGATGCATACGCTATGGAAAATTTTATAATACCGTGAATTGTCCCCTTGGGTTGAAGTTCACCGTCCCAGTCATCGGATAACGGATTAAACTCGTCAGACATATCTGCAGCAGTGGCAATCAATTGCTGATAAATATCTAGTTGTCCGGCATCCTTGTTATATATATAAGTAACCCTATGAAGTCCTCCCCTGTTTATGATCATTTCTGGAACATGGGTTGTAAAAAAAGATAAAGTACTCTCAGTGCCCATAAAAACAAGATTTTCCTGTTTTTCCGCAGAGGAGAACGCTCTCATCAACACAAGAGAACCAAGCTGTTTTTGTAGTAACATGGGGATAGAAGCCTTGATTTGAAAGGTATCTCCCTCTGCCTGTCCCCTGTCCCAAGCTCTTATACATAACTTTAGAGTGACTCCCATAATCATGGTTATCATGGAAAGAATCAAAATAGCAACAAGCACCTCTATCAATGTAAAGCCTTGAGGAGACCTACTGATCCCACGTGGCTGGATTACCTTAACCATTTGAGAAACCTGAATGTTCTTGAAACAGAATGAAAATCATGGGAGAGTATTAGCTCAACTTTACTCATACCAGGTACTTCAACAGCATTATCTGCCTCCTCATCCATATTTATAAACAATGGCTCTATGGCAAATTTATATTTCCACCCACTTTCTCCAATATCACCTTCAGCCTCTTGATTTCTTTTAAGAGAAACCATGAGTTTTTCATCCATAAAAAGGTTGTTGGCTATCCTTACGGCATCAAAGTTTATACTGGATGTCAATGCAATGCGTTTTGAGAGAGAAAGATTTTGAAATAAGGCAGAAAGAGATAATGACAATATCAAAAGAGCTACCATAACTTCAAGTAGGGTAAAGGCTGTTTCAGTTTTGATCATTGATTACTTCCAAGATTCCAGTGAGCATATCAATCCGAAATTGATAGATTGTCTGCCTGTTTACAGAAAGAATCAGTTTTCCACCGCTGGAGCTGCCATCGGGAAAAAAGGTTATGCAATAAAGATCGTCATCTATCTGTGTAATCCCTTCCCCTTCCATAAGAATATCTTCCGGTATTTTAAGAATTTTTTCAGTGTTGTCCATCCAGCATTCTTTATTTAAGGATGATATTTTAAATGTAGATGGTTCACCAAGTATAAGGGCTCTCTGCCTTGTCTTTTTGCACATGGAAACCATTTTTTCAGCAAAAGCTCTGTGCTCAAGGTGATCATGGTTTTTACCGAAATTCATAAATACCATGGAAGTTGCAACAGAAAGTAAAATCATGACCACGATGATCTCAAACAAGGTAAAACCCTTAGAAGTTGATTTCATTAATCCCAAATATTGTTGACAACATTGAAACAACAATTCCTCCGATAATAATCGCCATACATAAAATAGCAACAGGTTCAAGCAGGGCAAGCATGTTTTTGATTCGGTTCTGATTCTTACTATCAAGATCGTCCGCTGCAGATTCAAGCATATTACCAAGCCTACCACTCTCCTCACCCAGAGCAACCATCTGAACTAACATAGGAGGGAAAATATTTTTTTCTCTCATAAGGGTGCTTATCCTGCCCCCCTGTCTCACTTGATCTGCGACATACCCAACAACCCCTTTTAGCACACTGTTCCCGACAATATCTTTGACAATAAAAAGCGCCTTAAGAATTGGAACATCACTTTGTATGAGCGTTCCAAGGGTTCTTGCAAAAAGCGCCACCTGAATATCAATAATCAGACTTCCCATCATAGGGACTTTGAGAATATATTTATCAATAAAAATCTTGCCTTGAACGGTTTTAGAGATCTTCCACAGTATCAGCACTGCAGTAATAATCCAAAAAAGTATAAACCACCACCACTGTCTTAAAAATAAACTCATCTGCATTAAAATTTCTGTTGACAGAGGCATTTTTTGTCCGAGATCATTAAAAATACCTGCAAATCTTGGAACGACAAAGCCCATAATAATAAAAACTGAGAGAATACCAACAGAAAGTAAAACAGCAGGATATATGGAGGTAGAAATAATATAACGTCGTATTTCTTCAGAACGTTCAATAAAATCAGATAATCTTGCCATTACCTGAGCCAGGATGCCGCCCTCCTCACCCACCTTGACCATATTTATGTAAAGGTTATTGAAATCTTCTGGCCTAGCTGCCATAGCTTGAGACAGACTAGTTCCTTCTCGTACAGCCTTTTTCAAATCAGCAACCAGTTGTTTTAATATTTTTTCATCTGTAGATGCTTCAATAATACTCAAAGATCTGTCCATTGGCATATCTGCTCTAAGCAAATGAGCCATATCCTTTGTAAACTGCATTAACTGGCTTTGCTTTAAAGTGTGAGATCTGTTTTGTCTACCTGAAAAAAAAGAAAATTTTCCATCATCGTCAAGCCACCGAATTAAAATAAAGCCTTGACTATGAAGTTTGTTAAGTAGCGCCTCTTTATCCCTGGCATCCGAAGATTCTATTTTTTTATTGCCGAGATTATCAAATATCTCATACTTAAAAATAGTCATCCGCGTGTAACCCTCAAGAGCTCTTCATAGGTCGTTATTCCCTGCTGAACTTTGGACAGTCCATCCTGGCGAAGTGTCTTCATACCATTTTCAACAGCCTTTTCAAGAATAAGCTTTCGTTCTGCTCCCCGTGCCACAAGGCTTTGAATTTCATCATTAATGGTCATTAGTTCAAAAATACCTGCTCTGCCTTTAAAGCCGGTTTGGCCACACGCCTCACATCCTTTACCATATTTTACTGTTTTTCCCATCTTTTCAAGGGGTACGTCAAGGGAATGGGCAATTGTTTTCCGCTTTTGTTCAGGCATAATTTCTTCACATATGCAGGAAGGACATATTTTTCTTACAAGCCTCTGAGCCAGTACTCCCACAAGACATGAGGATATTAAATAACTTTCAACACCCATGTCTTCAAGTCTTGTTATGGCTCCTACAGCATCATTTGTGTGCAGTGTTGAGAACACCATATGACCTGTTAGGGCTGCCTGAACGGCAATATCTGCCGTTTCCGAATCTCTGATTTCTCCCACCAGCATTACATCAGGATCATGACGAAGAAAAGAGCGCAGCACATTCGCATATGTAAGACCGATAGGTGTTTTAACCTGAACCTGATTAATCCCTTCCAACTGGTATTCCACGGGATCTTCAACAGTTACAATTTTTTTATCTGAGGAGTTGATTTCACCCAATGCATTATAAAGAGTGGTTGTTTTGCCGGATCCAGTAGGGCCGGTTACCAAAAAAATACCATAGGGCATAAAAATAATTTTTTTAAATTGATTGATAAAGGTTTCAGAAAAACCAAGGCCAGAAAGTTGAAATTGAATGTTTTCTTGCTGTAGCAATCTCAGTACAATACTTTCACCATAATGAACAGGAACAATTGAAGCCCGCATATCTATCTCATTTTTACCGATTTTTGCTTTTATTCTTCCATCCTGTGGCAGCCTTCTCTCGGCAATGTCCATTTTTGCCATAAGCTTAACTCTGGAAGTTATGGCTGCTTTAAGCCTGTTTGCAATAGTCTCCTGATCATGTAGAACCCCATCCAATCGATATCTTACCTGTACAAAGTTCTTTCGCGGTTCAATATGAATATCAGATGCATTCATATCAAGTGCTCTACTGATTAAATGATTAACAAGCCTTATAACTGGAGCCTCTGAGGCCATATCCCTGAGTTGATCAGGATCATCCCATAACTGGTCACTGTCTAGTTCGCTTGTGGGGGCCTCCCCTTCTTTTTCTCCTCGGTCGGCATCAGCTTCATACCATCGATAAATTACCTGTTTTATTAGCTCAGAATCAGCCTTGAAAATTTTTAATGATTTTGAATAAGCCGTTCGCAGAACTTCTCTTGAATTAAAATCCTGAGGTTCCGCCATCAACACAAGCAATTTTTCTTCTGAGTCATCAATAGGAAGAACCAAAAAACGTTTCATGAAGCTAAGTTGTAATAAAAGTGTCGCGGGGGGGGCATCTGGAATATCAGATTCATTAATTTCAGGAAAAGGTGAAACCATAATATTATTCCCAGCTTACCACGTCTTTATTATTCTTTTCACCGCCTTCCTGTCCGTCCTGCCCATAACTGACGAGATCATATGAACCATGTCTCCCAGGTGATGTATAAACATAGGGGTTTCCCCATGGATCAACAGGTACAGCTTTGGGAAGATATGGGCCAAACCATCCATTAAGGCCAGAAGGAGCTTCCTGGAGAGCATTTAAACCTTCCTCTGTAAGAGGATATCTTCCGGTATCCAGGCGGAAACTATCCAATGCAGCACCCAACATTTCAATTTGAGTTTTAGCCGTACGAATTTTAGCCTGGTCAATTTTTCCAAAGAACTTTGGTGCAACAAGTGCAGAAAGAAGTCCAAGGATTATGATGACAACCATAATCTCTATCAAGGTAAAGCCCCTCATTTTTTTTTGATCTTTACAACAATTTACCATCATTTTTAAATCCTAATTTCTTTATTATTGATGTGAGAATTCAACACAGCCTGCGTTTTATATTACAGATAAAGCATCACATTCACCAGGGAATTTTTTATCAGGGTTTTATTAAGATTGGGACATCCCGAATAAATAACTTTCTACTATACTTGATCATTGGTTGCTCAATCAAGAAATAAGTAAAGGCTGACAAAATAAGAATTGCAAGTAATGACAAGATTGTTCCCCAAAAAGGGGACTCAATTTGTTCCCGAACATAAAGTAGAACGACAAAATGTGTTAAATAGATTGAATATGAAATGTCAGAAATAAATTTTATGGGTCTTGATTTCAAAACATCTGCCTTTAGAGCTATTACAAAAAGAGCCCCCAATCCAATTCCTGATAAAAAATTAGGATTGGTCAAACAGTTTACCATATGAGGCCACCAAAAAACAAAAAATGAAGTTATTGCGTACAAAATAAGGATATTATTCTTTTTAAGTTGTTCTTCATTAAAATAGATAAATGCGCCAATGACAAAAAAACAAAATTGCCCTCCAAAGGAGTTGTTCAAAAATAAATACCTGTATGCTTCAATGTTATTTGAGTCAAGCAAATGAAATTGTTTTATATATAAAAAATCAAGCAGTTTAAGCATTGATAGTTTTGTCCATAAAGTAGAAATTAAAAGTGAAATAACAAGTATTCTATATTTATATCTACTAAAAAAAATGACCAGCAAGGGAGCTATTAAATACCAAGTTAACTCGACTGTTAAGGTCCAAGTAACGTGCAATACATCACATCTGACCATTGCTAATGGGAAAAAATGTTGTATTAGCGCCCCATTTATTAAAATATCCGCAGGTCTCATGGGAAATGAACCTTTTAAGTAAAAAAAAAGATAGCTTATGATCCAATACACTGGAAATATTCTAAAGAATCTATAGGTAAAATACTCTTTCAGCCTATATTTCTGGGCGCTTTGGATAATGAGATAACCACTGATTAAGAAAAAAAGCTGCACCCCCACCCATCCGCCATGCTTATCTAAGAATGGAATTGATATATTATATACATGTGAAATATGATGACAAAATACAGATAAAATTGCCATTGAACGTAACACATCTATGTTATTCATTTGAATTGACTTTTTATATGTTTTTTCAAATAGCATTAAAATTGCTCGTTTTTTTGATGAAAAGGTAGCAGAATGGGGAATATCTCCTGACATAAACAGACTGACAAATGAAATATTCCATTGTTTTTTTAAAATCGTAAATTTCAATTGTAGATTCAGGGGAATTGGGGCTTGATCACAACACAGTTACTCTGATGTGCCAATCAGGTTTGATGTTTATGGTAAACACCACCGATACTATACTGCACTTTTTTTGAAGAAAATTTTTTGAAAATGTAGAAAATTTCAATCAGCTTTGAATGATCTGCAAAAATAAAAGATGCTTTTCCTTTCATGATGTGAAGGATTGAACAACAGCTAATTATCCTTAGAGCAGGCATGCTTCTCTGTCTCTTTTTTGCAAATTGTTAAAGTTATATATTAATATTGTATGTGATTTTGACAAAAATATTATTTCGAGTGAGTAAAAAAGTAATACTGCTTCTAAATATCGAATATTTTCAATCTATTATAAATTAAGAAAAAGGCATGTGCCTTCGTTTTAGGATTAATATTTGTTTATTTTGTATAATAATCGCACTAAATTATTTATAAAATGAAAAAAATTTTCCCAATAGGCTCCTCTTGTTAAGAGATTCTTTTTTTGATCCAGTTATGCCTTTGACTGCCGCATTCTCAAACACAACAGGTAAATAATTCATCATGTGTTTTTCATATGAAATAAGCAAATCGCTGTAATCACCCTTCCAGTCGTATACCCAGAAACCTTCTGCATAGTTACTTCCTTTATCAAGGGTAATAGCCCTTGTATAGTTCATGCAAAGTGCATAGGATTTATAATCAAGTTGTTCAATCTGGCTGCGGTAACAACTTATGGCAACTTCTTTTGTTTCTAGTACTGTGGAAATATCCACCAAGTGATTAATTTCGCCATGACGGTTAATTTCATATAGCCAAAGCTGAAATTTATAATTGTGCTGCTGAAAAAATAGCAGCAGCTTCCATGTAAGTGCACGGTGATCAGGGTGAATCTCTTGAAAAGATGGTAAAAACAAGGTTGCCGGTTGAATTGTTGACATAATTTCAACAATCCGATCCTCAGGAAAAGGCGTGGAAAAGATACCACGATCTGGAATATTCAAGTAATAAATATTATTAATTCCCAGAATTTGTGCAGCCATCACGACCTCTTTTTGACGAACATGGTGATCTCCCCCTTGCTCACCATTGGTAGCCAGCACTAGATAGACCTCTTTACCTGCAGCAACAGCAAGGGCAATTGTGCCTCCCATTCCAAGTGTCTCATCATCTGGGTGGGGGGCAAAAACCAATAACGGTCCAGGAGGTAAAGAAACTGCCTCGTATGGAATCAATTCTGCCTCTACTTTTATTGCATCCTTCAGTTTCAATTTCATTTTTATTTTTTCCCATAAACAGAGAAAACAATCAAGTTAAAAAAATGAATTTTTTTAATATGATTTTTTTAATATTAGAGAACGGATTGAAAAATCGAAAGGTTTATTTTTAGAAAGAAAAGGGGGTGTTGCCCATTTCATGTACTTGAGGGTAGAAATTGGTAAGGTTTGAAGGATAATTAAAGCTTGATAAAAGATCTGCTTTATTTTATATAACAAAATTTTAGAAGCTATGATAAAGGAATACCATGGGTGTCTATCTCACGTATATATGTAACTAAAATGGACAATTTTCAGAGGGAATTAATAGAAATAAATTCCTTTAAAATTTGGTCCATTCTCCAGCAAGGGATATTATAGTGTATGGTCTAGAGATTGACAACAGCAATAAAGATACTTTTCCCACCATTGAAACATCCAAAAACAAACTAGATATCAACACTATTAAGACCTGTCAGAGGCATGCTCAAGTGGAACCTGATGATGAAATTAAAAACCTGAAAAATAAAGTTGTATTGACTGAGTTTCAATTGATTGATTTGACAAATACAATTGACAAGCTGTCTCAAGACATAAATACCATAAAATCTTCTACAAGCTGGCGCATCACTGCTCCGATCAGAATGGTAAGCACCATAGCTGACAAGGTCTTTAAAATATTCAGATATCGACGGCATCGCATGGAAGTAGCAGCACCTGTGAATACCCAATCATCGGGTAGCGATATTTTAGACTCCATTGAAAAAGAACAACAGTTAGATCTTTTATCTTCCAGAAAAAAATTGCCAACAGGATGGGTTATAATCTCTGCTGAGATATTCACCGCCCTATCTCTTTGCCCAGAGTTATATGTTGCAGATGAGAATGGATTTTCATCGGACAGGAAAGAAATGCTGATGATCGATAATAAAAATAAAATTCATCAACTGATTCGATTGCCTAGCATGGTTCAGGGATTACGATTGAATTTTTTTGGCTCTCAAGACCAATTAAAGATAACAGCTTGTAATATAACTGAGATTGGTGCTTTGCAAGTATTGATGATTATAACATACAAAAAATTTTTAAAAGCACTGTTTCGGCCTGGAAAAATTTTGGACAAAATACGTCGGGGAATAGTTTTTTTCAGAACCAATAGTTTGTCAGACGTCTTTGAACGTATTATGAAAATGGGTGGAGAGTCCGATTACCAAAAATGGATTCAAGCCTATTCAACCATTACAGATGATGACCGAATTCAAATTTTATCTCATATAAAAAATATGAAATATAAGCCTCTCATTTCAGTTATATTGCCAGTCTATAATACCCCGGAACACCTTTTAATGGCAGCCATTGAATCAGTAAAAAATCAAATATATGATAATTGGGAACTCTGTATTGCAGACGATGCATCCACACTGCCACATATACGTACAATATTAAACGTCTGCCAGAAAAACGATAAACGCATTAAGGTGATTTTCCGTAAAAAAAATGGCCATATATCTGCTTGCTCCAACAGTGCATTGTCCCTTGCAACAGGTGAATTTACAGCGTTACTGGATCATGATGACAAACTATCTTCCCACGCTCTTTACATGGTCGTACAGGAATTGAATCGATTTCCAGATACGGATATACTCTATAGTGATGAGGATAAAATAAATCTTTATGGAGAACGTCATTCTCCTCATTTTAAGCCGGATTGGAATGCCGAATTATTTTTTTCGATTAACTATATATCTCATTTGGGAGTTTACAGAACCAGGCTTATTCGATCTATTGATGGATTTAGACAAGGGGTTGAAGGAAGCCAAGATTACGATCTTGTACTCAGATGCCTTCAGCTAACAGATTCATCAAAGATTAGACACATCCCCCACATTCTCTATCACTGGCGTGCCACAGAAGGTTCCACCGCCTTGAGTAACCAGGAAAAAAGCTATGCTACAAAAGCTGGAATTCATGCGTTAAAAGATTTTTTTGCCGCAAAAAAAATCCCTGCCAAAATAACGGGTTGTACGTATCCCACCACATATCGGGTGTCCTATCCCATTGAAAAAGAACCTCGCGTGAGCATTATCATTCCAACAAAAAATAACCATAAAATGCTCAAATCATGTATAGACAGTATTACGGAAAAAACGATCTACCAAAATTATGAGGTTGTCATCGTTAACAATCAATCAGACGACCTTGATACGCTTAGTTATTTATACTCTCTGAGGGAAGACCCCATATGCCGTGTTATATCATACGATTATGAATTCAACTACTCTGCTGTTAACAACTTTGCTGTCAATAACACTAAAGGAGAATTATTAGCCTTGGTTAATGACGACATTGAAGTTATAACCCCTGAATGGCTCAATGAAATGGTTTCCTATGCCATTCAACCGGATGTGGGTGCCGTGGGTGCAAAATTATTATATCCTGACCATAGAATTCAGCATGCGGGCGTGATTTTGGGCCTTGGGGGTGTCGCTGGCCACTCACATAAATATATGGATGGTACGGGTAAGGAAAGCGGTTACTTTCATCGACTTCTGCTTCCCCAAGCAGTGTCAGCGGTGACGGCTGCCTGTCTTTTGCTGAAACGCCAAGTGTATCAACAGGTGGGAGGGTTAGATCCTCTAAATTTAGCGGTTGCTTTCAATGATGTCGATTTATGCCTTCGAATCACCATGGCCGGATACCGAAATATCTGGACACCTTATGCAGTCTTATATCATCATGAATCCGTCTCAAGGGGCTATGAGGACACTAGGGAAAAACAGGCTAGATTTGCTAAAGAGATTGCATATATGAAAAAAACATGGGGTGTCCAACTTAAAAATGATCCTTACTACAACCCCAATCTTTCTATGATGACAGAAAATTTTGACCTAGCTTTTCCTTCCCGAGCACCCCGACCATGGTATTCTTACGCTGAATGTAAGAATAGAAATAGTCACCGAACTCCGACAGGTTCAGAGGATTAATGAGATAATTAACAGTTATTGATTTGCCACTTTTTTTCAAAGTTTTAATCGCTGTCTAATATCTTCGCCAAATTTAAAATTGACTTAAAAATCATTACTTTTGCCACCGTATATTCAGTGATGTCCGGTTAGGTTCTTGCATGTTAAAAAAACAATATAAAACACTTGATTTATTAATAAATGAGAGCTAATTAAGCATTGCACTTATCTTGTTATAATTGATTTTATAACAAGGAGAAGTTAATGCCCATAGCCCAATGCAAAAAACAAAAGATCAAATTTGATGCTGAATCCTTTATACAATATCTGCTGCCTTTACAAAAAATTCTGCTCACTACCCCTGCGCTTAATTCAAGGGGGTATCGGCCATTGAAAATGACGTTTGAAGACCAACTCAATGCTTTATTATTCTATCACCTTCAAGAGCATGAGTCTGCAAGAGATCTTGTCCAGTGCATGAAAGAAGATGATTTTGCCAAAAACAACATAGCGCCTGATGGTGGTATCAGTCTCAGCAGTTTTTGTGAAGCCATTAATGATCGAGGACTCGAACAACTTCAATATGTCTTTGAGGAACTTTGTAAAAAAGCCCACAAGGTTTTGCCAGCCCAATATTCAGATCTTGGTGATCTTGTATCCATTGACGGATCATTGATAAATGCTGTCCTTACAATGTATTGGGCAGATTACAGGAAAGGCTCAAAAAAAGCCAAGGGTCATTTTGGTTTTGATGTTAACCGCCAAATCCCGCTGAAAGTCTATCTCACAGATGGCAATGGTGCAGAGCGCCCGTTTGTAAGCTCCATACTCACAAAGGGGCAGACTGGGATAATGGATCGAGGGTACCAATCCCATAAAAATTTTGATTTGCTACAGGCTGAGGGAAAACATTTTGTATGCCGAATCAAAATCAAAACTACGCGAACTATCATCAAACAGAACCTTGTGCCGGAGGACACTCATATTTTTTATGATGCAGAAGTCCTTCTTGGAACTCCGGGGGTAAATCAATCAGAGACACCAGTCCGAGTCGTTGGATATAAGATTGCAGACTCAACATTTTACGTGGCAACTGATCGACATGATCTGACTGCCGAGCAAGTAGCAAAAATCTACAAGCTCAGGTGGGACATTGAATCCTTTTTCAAATGGTGGAAAAAACATCTCAAAGTGTATCATTTGATTGCTCGCAGCGAGTATGGGGTAATGGTACAAATCCTTGGTGGGCTTATTTCATATCTACTCATGGCCATATATTGTCATGAGAACTTCAATGAAAAAGTTTCTATCAGAAGAATCCGTCAACTGAGAAATGATATACAAAATGAACTCCGATCCCCTTTATTAGGCAATCAAGGTGTTAAAAAAAGAACCAGAAAAAAGAAAAAGAAGTCTGCAAAAACCTAACCGGACATCACTGCCGTATATTGTGTTCTTTATTTTGCAAAGATGCCATATGTAGAATAAGATTGAGATTGAAATAAAATCGGCGAAGGTATTATTAATGATATCCAAGTTTTTAACTTGGTTTACAGCTAAATTGTTTTGATTTTTTCTGACTTTCTAATTCTCTTACCATAAAGTCACCTCAACGCTCCAGGTTTTGATTTTGCAGTTGATGCGACATATATCTTAGGGGGTTACTTTCTGAATGATTTGACTGGCTAATCCCTTTTTCTTTCCTGATCATTTTTTTCCAGTCAGGGAGTTTCTTTTTTACTGATTATAACGGATTTGGGGGGCTGATGCCGGGGGCAGTAAAATAGGCTGGAAAGATCTATCTTTTGTGATAAAGTTGAATCGCCAAAGACAACTTTTAACAAAAGGATTTATGATGACTCCAGCTTCAGATACCACCCCCCGTATGAATCGAACTATTTGTATGCACTTTTGTCAAGCACAATATTGCATCCTTATCCAACATTCCATGCAATTCCGGATGATAGTAGACTTGGCAATCAAGGATAACCCCGAGCTTTTCCCGGCTAAAATCACTTCTGGGTACCAAATGAAAGAGATCCGATTTTCCAAAAAAATGAAGATTAAAATCAGAAGAATATTGGTAGCCGGGGTCAGCTATACCATCAGGCCGTCTTTTGTCATGCCATATATGACTGGATTTGTAGAAGATGTTGAGAAACCGTTGTTTTTACGTAAATTTGCAGTTCCATTTTGGGGTTAGTGTAAAATCTTTTCTGTAAATTCGAAATTCAGCATGGGGCAAGGATTTTAAAATCCTTGGGTTGAAAATGCTGGGTCGAAACTTAATGTTCCTTTTTTGTTCAACGACCAAATCAAACAGAAAGGATAAGCATGACCCAGCAGAATCAGAATACAGGAATTGAATCGATTTTGGAAATTATTAATGAATTTGGCATGGATGGATTGGAAGACGCCATATCTATCCTTATAAATGAGGCCATGAAGGCAGAAAGATCCTATGCCCTCAAAGCCCGGCCTTGGGAAAGGACAGAATCCCGTGCCGGTTATGCCAATGGTTTTAAAGATAGAAGTGTCGCCACTCGCCTTGGGAGCTTGAACCTGAAAGTGCCTCAGGTGAGAGGGGACGTAAATTTTTACCCTTCCGCTCTGGAGAAAGGGCTCCGGTCAGAAAGGGCACTGACAGTGTCTCTGGCTGAGATGTATGTTCAAGGGGTATCCACCCGTAAGGTATCTGCAATCTTAGAAAAAATGTGCGGCCTAAAAGTAAGCAGCACCCAGGTTAGCAATGCCGCAAAGCAATTGGATGAAGAGTTGGAGAAATAGAGGGCTCGGCCGCTTGGTAGCATTCCGTTTCTCCAATTGGATGCCAGGTATGAAAAGGTCCGGCAAGATGGAGTCGTTAGATCCTGTGCGGTCCTCATTGCCACAGGAATAATGGATGATGGCAAAAGAACCGTATTGGGAGTCAGCGTCTCGCTGAGTGAGGCCGAAGTGCATTGGCGTGAATTTTTATTGTCTTTGAAATCCAGGGGAATGCATGGTGTAAGATTGATAACCAGTGATGACCACACAGGATTAAAAGCAGCCTTGAATTCCGTATACCCGAGTATCCCCTGGCAACGGTGCCAAGTTCATCTGCAAAGAAATGCGACAGCATATGTCCCAAAGGTGGCCATGCGGGAAGAGGTGGCCAGAGATATCAGAACAATATTTAATGCACCTGATAAAGCAGAAGCAGAAAGGTTTTTGGAAATCGCAGTTGAAAAGTACAGCAAAACAGCCTCAAAATTATCAGGGTGGCTTGAGCAAAATATACCAGAAGGGCTTACAGTCTTTTCGCTGCCGGATAATCAAAGGAAACGGTTGAGATCCACGAATATGGTCGAACGTTTAAATCGGGAAATCAAGCGCAGGACCAGGGTTGCAAGCCTTTTCCCAAATGAAGCGTCACTATTGAGGTTAGTAACTGCCATTTTGGTGGAAACCAGTGAAGAATGGGAAACTGGTAAAAGGTACTTGTCGGTAACGAAATAGGCAAACACACATATCATGTTCCTTCCGGCCCCACCAAAAAACAAATGGAGTGGTGAGATCAGTCAAGAAAAAAATCGGAGGGACCCCGCAGGGGAAACCGATTTTTTTCTTGACTTATCTCACCACGGAATTACAAATTTTGGGGCCGGAGGGCAACAGGCAAACTTTTGAAATAAAAAAGGAACTGACTCAGACAGAATTTACAGAAAAAAACTTGCATTATCTTTTCTGGATGTGGCTACCAGGTTATGGGATTGCTTCAAGGCAGAGTCCAAAGGGGCATTCTCACAGCGAGTGCGGAGGCTTTTCGAAAGGTGTCAAAATACAAAAAATGACATTCCAGAGGTTATTTCTGATAAAATCAAGAAGCTTAGGGAAAATCTGCCACAGTTTTCCCAAGCCTATGATTTTCCTGGCGCACATCGAACGAGTAACATGATTGACAAGTTGATGCAGCGGATGGATCGACATTTATTCAGCACACAGTATTTTCATGGTACTATAGAATCTGCCAATCTCAGCATACGTGCCTGGGCACTTATTCAAAACTTCGCCCCACTTAATCCATGGACGGTTAAGCAAAAAGGCCATATCAGTTCGTTTCAAAAACTTAACGGATTTCAGTACCATGAAAACTGGCTCCAAAACCTTTTAATTTCAGCTTCATTGGGAGGTTTGAGAGCAGGTCCCCCAAATCCGTTATAATCAGCTTTTTTAGTTGCTTCACTATGGTTCTTTTGATATCTTTTCTATGTATTTTATCTCTATTATTTTGTTATTTACCTTTCAAAGATATACGCATAAATGGAGATAAATTCTATTATAAACTCTTAGGAGTTATAATGTGTTAGTCTGTTTTCTTCAACATCCTTTATTAGTTATAGGAAAATAATGTATATTTTTCATATGAACACTTAAGTGTTCCATTAATATTATTGAACCTTCGTGTCTCCGATTTAGATATTAACTCAAGGAAAAAATATGACAATTCTAGTAACAGGTGCAGCAGGGTTCATAGGCTTCCATCTAACCCGAGCATTGCTGGTCACGGGAAAAAAAGTGTTGGGCATAGACAATCTTAACGATTATTACGATCTGCAATTAAAAAAAGATCGCCTTAAGATTCTTGAATCCTTTGATTGCTTTGATTTCAGACATATGAATCTTGCAAATCGACAAGGGATGGCAAGTCTATTTTTAGAAAATAATTTTGAAATTGTGGTAAACCTCGCGGCTCAGGCTGGTGTAAGGTATAGCATTGAGAATCCTGCAGCCTATGTGGATTCCAACCTGACAGGATTTGCCAATATTCTGGAAGGATGTCGTCAGACAGCAGTGGGGCACCTAGTATACGCATCCAGCAGTTCTGTGTACGGTGCCAACAGAAAAATGCCCTTTTCCGTAAAGGACAGCGTGGATCATCCGGTATCCCTGTACGCAGCCACCAAGAAATCCAATGAACTAATGGCCCACGCTTACAGTCATCTGTACCAGTTGCCCGTGACGGGATTACGTTTTTTCACGGTTTACGGTCCCTGGGGGCGACCTGATATGGCTTATTTTAAATTTGTAAAAGCCATTCTGGCGGAGACTCCAATCGACGTGTATAACCATGGGCGCATGAAGCGAGATTTTACCTATATAGACGACATTGTGGAGGGGGTTCTAAGGGTTCTGGAACTAGCGCCAGAACCCAATCAGAATGTGTATAATGCAGGTACCTCAGCACCTTTTGCCCTTTACAATATAGGAAACAATCACCCCGTTGAGCTTGGTGACTTTATAGAAATTCTTGAGATGCTTCTTGGAAAAAAAGCCCTTAGAAACATGATGCCCATGCAGTCAGGGGATGTGCCTGCTACCTATGCAGACATTACGGAATTGACTGCCCGTACCGGATTTACACCCCGGACCACCCTTAAAGACGGCCTTGAAAAATTTGTTGAATGGTATCGGGGTTATTATTATTTATAATGGACCCATATAATGCCGTCGCCAATTATAGTGCAGATCACATGATCTTTTACCTGGGCAAACGGCGGTAGCCGATCGAGGCTACCAGAAACATGCTCTGTTCGATTCCCTGCAGGCTGAAGGTAAGAGCTTTGTAATCCGGATTAAAGTCAAGACGACTAAAACTGTTGTTAAAGAAAATGAGATCCATACAGACAGTATCGTTTTTTATGACACTGAAGTTCTTCTGGGTACCGCAGTAAATAAAACTCAATCATAAAAACAAGTACGCCTGGTTGGATACCATGTGGCCGGTGCTTATTATTGGATAACAACGGATCGCAGGGATCTAACGGCCGATCAGATCGCTAAAATTTATAAGTTTAGATGGAGAATTGAAAATTTTTTTGCCTGGTGGAAGCGTCATCTACATGTCTACCATTTAATCGTAAGAAGTCCGTATGGCCTGATGGTACAAATCCTGGCAGGTCTCATCACTTATCTGCTACTTGCTATTCACTGCCATGAAAACCATGGTGAGTCGGTTAGCATAAAAAAGGTTCGAGAGCTAAGGCTGAAAATCCAAAATGAGCTTCGTGCATCGGAGGCACTGACAAAATCAAAATTTTTCAAAGAACAAAAACAGCAAGGGATCTACGCAAAAACCTAACAGGACATTACTGTTTAAATTTACTAAAAAAAGAAAACGGTATGAAAAAGAGCATAAATGTTAAACACCTGCAAGCAGGGTTGGATAACTCTTACCTCATGAAACTACTTGGAGTCAATGTAATTTAAATGCGTTTGTCCTGGTAAATGTATAATAAAACTTGACATAAAAGATTTTGTTGGTTAATAAAGTAACTGGTGGGGCTTTTTTGTAATAGTAATGCTCGAATCTGATTTTGTGATACGTGTGTGTCCACAATAAAGCCTGAAGACTTGTGGTATTCATAAAGGTATTCCTTGTAAAAGATTCGACACTTGGTTGGAATTTAGAAAGCACACCTTACTGTTTATTTTGGGGTTTTTGTTTAATATTTATGATCCTGCTCCTAGCCTGCGATGTCTGTCTGTTGTCTTGATGGGTTTTTATTATTCAAGGGCCTTGTCACTTCAATTAACTGTCATTTGAGAAAGGGGTCAAGTATGATGATGAGCATTAAAAAGATTTTGATTGTGCTGTTCATGGGAATGTTTTTGCTGTTATCAGGCATGTCCGTGGCGTCTGCCATTGATAAGATCAATATTAATACCGCATCGCTGGAAGAACTCACCATCCTGAAAAATGTGGGTCCCAAGACGGCCAAGGCTATTATTGCCTATCGTGAGGCCCATAAGGGGTTTAAAACGCCGGAAGAAATTACAAATATAAAGGGAATCGGGGAGAAAACCTTCGAGTCCAATCGGGACATGATTGTGATAAAAGACGAATAACTCGGCATCCTTTATTTTCGCTTTGCACTTTCATGAGGTTAATGGCCATTTTGTGGTGATCGTTTTTGAAAGGTGTAAAGTTCTTTTGATGTGATATGATTAGGGTGCCACTTTTTTATGTGCTTTTCTGAGCCCCCCCCTGAGGATGTCTGGCGTTTGATCTGGGAAGTTACTTAATCCGAATTCGTCGGACGCTTCTATGGGGGGCAAGGCCACATTGACATGATTCCACTCCCCGTCAGGCCATAATCGCACGGCATGGGGATTCCACCGTAAGATATTTTTCCCGCAATATGCATTAATTTTTATTGTTTCTGTTCTCGTGTCGAAAGGCAACTTCATCCATAGCTTTCTTTCTCTCCAAATCCACGCTCATACCCTTGATAAACCCGAAAATTGTGTTATTATTCCATGTCATGTTGGCGCGTTTTATCCGTGGGCTGATCAGTATATTCGTTATTCTTGAATGTAGACCTATCAAGGCGTGTGCTGTGATCAAGCCCGAAAAAATATAAAAATTAAACCAAATACCTGAAACTACAGGGCAGGAGACAATAGATACTTTGGAAAAATTCAAACGCTTTTCCCGCAGATCCTTTATAATGATTTTTTTATTCATGGCCCTGGTGATGGCCCTTTTAAATGCAGCCATGTACCTTGGCCTGCAACGCCTGATTGCTGTGCTGACCACAGACGGAGGCGTTGCATTTAAACTGCCCATTGTCAACGTAGACGTTGTGGTGGGATCTTTACCTCAGTTGTCTGAATTTCTCCAATTGCTGCTGACATCCTTTGTCTCCTGGGTGGTTCCGGCCACGGCTGTATTGTTCCTGTTGCTCACCATCATTGTATGGCTTTTTGTCAGGGCAGGTGTATCCGGAATTTTTAAAGAGTCAGATGAGCCCCGGGCACCGGAAGAAGACCAGGAAAAGGCAAAAAAAGACGCAGCAGATCAGCGCATGGAGCAGGAGAGAAAGCGGCGTATGTTCCTGCATTTTCTGTCGGTGCTCCAAAGAGAAGGGCGGTTGCTGGATTTTTTTGGAGAGGATTTAAGCCTGTACGAAGATGACCAGATCGGTGCAGCTGTGAGAAGCGTCCATGAAGATTGCCGGGCCGCCATGAATAAATATATTGCTCCTGTTCCTGTCATTGATCAGGAAGAAGGTGAATCCATTGAAATTGAGGCTGGTTTTGATCCTAACGCCGTAAAACTAACCGGAAATGTGGCCGGAGACCCGCCGTTTAGAGGCATATTAAGACACCGGGGCTGGAAGGCTGGAAAAAAGGAAGTTCCCCGCCTGGCCGATGTGCTTGATTCCGGGATTATTGTACCTGCAGAAGTTGAAATTGAATAAACTAATTCAGGGTGGTCATACGGAAAGCAAGGGGTTTGGGCACAGCATGGGCTACTCGTCAGTATACCAACGGGGTCAGACTTATATTGTTGGTATTATTTTTTCATAGCCTGTGCAAAGGCCAAACCCGACGATAATGCCAATAACGCAAGCCTGGCCCCATAAAGTGACCCGTGTTGTGACTAAGCCCAAATCAAGTCTGATAAATATTAGGGAGTAACCTGTGGAAAAAGCCCGCTATATAGTCGGTATTGACCTTGGCACCACCAACACAGTGGTGGCATGGACAGATGTTGAGAAAGATGAAAATACCAAGATTAATGTGTTCCGGATCCCCCAGCTCACAGAAGCCGGTGTGCTGGATACCCGGGAGGCATTGCCTTCCTTCCTTTACCTGAAAGAAGTCCATGAGGTGGAATCCCCGGCCTTTGCCCTGCCATGGTGCCCGGATGAAACTGCTGCTGTGGGGGAGTTTGCAAGGGACAGGGGCGCTGAAGTACCCGGGAAATTGGTCTCCTCGGCAAAATCCTGGCTTTGCAATGCTGCTGTGGACAGGGAGGGGGCCATTCTTCCCTGGGAAAGTACCGGTCCCGTTGAAAAAATGTCACCGGTGGATGCCGCCGGCAGAATTTTATCCCATATCCGGTCTGCCTGGAATCATGAAATGGCAAAAGATGACCCTGAAAAGGCACTGGAACTTCAGCTGATCTATCTCACAGTGCCCGCCTCCTTTGATGCTGTTGCCCGGGAGCTCACGGTGAAGGCGGCAAAGCAGGCAGGGTTCAACGATATTATTCTCATTGAAGAGCCCCAGGCCGCATTTTATTCCTGGCTGGATCAGTCTGGAGAATCCTGGCGGGACAGTGTTCAAAAAGAGGATCTGGTGCTGGTGTGTGACATCGGCGGTGGCACCAGTGACTTCAGCCTCATTGAGGTAAAAGAAGATGATGAAGGTGGGCTTGCCCTGGAGCGGGTCGCCGTGGGGGATCATCTGCTGGTGGGTGGAGATAACATTGACCTGGCTCTGTCCTATTATCTGGCCCATCAATTAAAGGAAAAGAAAAAGAAGCTCGATGCCTGGCAGATGCGGGGGCTGGTTCATTCCTGCCGTCGGGCCAAGGAGAATCTGTTTTCCGACCAGGGGACAGACAGCCATCCGGTCACCATTCTGGGTCGGGGTTCCGGTTTGATAAAAGGTACCGTTAAAGCAACCCTGAACCTGGCGGATGTGGAGCAGGTGGTGCTGGACGGCTTTTTTCCCCGGTGTGAGCTGACAGATCAGCCCATGGCTTCCACGGCCGTGGGAATGAAGGAATTTGGTCTTTCCTATGAAGCTGATCCCGGGATTACCCGGCATCTGGCTCGGTTTGTCTCTTCTTATAAAGATCAATCCGGGGAGATAAAATTGCCCACGGTGGTGGTGTTCAACGGGGGGGTCATGAAATCCACCCGCATGCGCCGCCGGATCCTGGATGTGTTATCTACCTGGAAAAAAGCTGCAAACCAAGGGGAAATCCGGGAAGTGGATGCCATTGATTATGATCTTTCCGTTGCCCGGGGGGCTGCTTATTATGGTCAGGCTTCCCGGGGGGATGGAATCCGCATCCGGGCAGGTCTGGGCCAATCTTACTACATGGCCATTGAAGCTTCCATGCCTGCAGTACCGGGTATTCCCATGCCCACCCGGGCCCTTTGTATTGCCCCTTTTGGTATGGAAGAGGGTACCCAGGCCGAATCCCGGGATCGTCTGTTCAATCTGGTGGTGGGGGACACGGTGACCTTTGATATCATGGCCTCGGCCACCCGGAAGGAAGATGCCGTGGGAACGGTGGTGGACAACTGGGAAGACGAGGATATAAGAGCCATGTCCACCATTGAGACCCGCCTGGAGGGAGAGGACGAAACCCTGATTCCTGTTACCTTTGAAGTCAAACTTACCGAGATCGGTACCCTTGAGTTCTGGGCCTGTTCCAGGGATGATGATAGAAAATGGCGCCTTGAACTCAATGTGCGTCCCAAAGAGGATGACTGATATCCGGGATGTCTGTGAGTTGAGTGATTTTTGGCTCTGCCGATCCCATGCATTCAGAAAAGAGGCGTAAAATATGCCCAGCTTGATCGTCACTTTTTTTATATGAAAAGGTAGCCTTCAAGTCTACCTCAGCAGAGCCCCTCCCCCGATGGGCAATAGGAACCGGACAATCGAACTGTCTACAGTTCCGGTTCGGGCCCATTGCCCGTCGGGGGAGGGGCGGCATAATGCCATTTGGCTCCGCGTCTACGACCCAATATTCGTTGTGGCTGGTGCTTACTGCCATGTGGGTTATAAGAAATGTGATTCCACCAGTTGTATTTATTGAGGAGTAAATTTGGATTTTCAGGATAAAAGATATGTCGTGGGTATTGATCTGGGTACCACAAATTCTGCCGTGTCCTATGTGGATCTGGCAAGTCTTTCTCCCAGGGACACCACCCGACCCATTAAAATATTCAAGATTCCCCAGCTCACCGGTGCCGGAGAATTTACCCCGGTGCCGGTGCTGCCCTCCTTTTTGTATATACCCGGTGAGTATGATATTTCCAGAAAATCCCTGAAACATCCCTGGAAACGGGAAAAGGATCAGTTTGCGGGTGTGTTTGCCAGAGAGCATGGATCATCGGTACCTTCCCGCCTGGTGTCATCTGCCAAAAGCTGGCTGTGCCATGCCCGTGCCGACCGTCAGGCAAAGATTTTGCCCTGGGGAGCCCAGGGGGTGGATAAAATTTCTCCAGTGGAAACCACGGCGGAGTTTCTGCGTCACATCAAAAAGGCCTGGAACCATTTTGTACGGGATGAAGATCTCTTTCTTGAGAATCAGTTCACCGTAATCACCGTGCCAGCCTCCTTTGACGAAGAGGCCCGGGAGTTTACCCTTGAGGCAGCCCGTTCCGCTGGCCTTGGCAATGATGTGACCTTACTTGAAGAGCCCCTTGCCGCTTTTTATGCCTGGCTTATCCGCCATGAACAGGACTGGCAGAATCTGGTTAAGCCCGATGATCTAATACTGGTGTGTGACGTGGGTGGCGGGACCACGGATTTTACCCTTATAACATTGAAGGCATCCGATGGAAGTCCCAGATTTGAACGCCTTGCCGTGGGGGATCACCTGATTCTGGGGGGGGATAACATTGATCTTGCCCTTGCCCGGTACGTTGAATCAAAATTTAAAAAAAATACAGGGCTTTCTGAAGATAAATGGAAAACGCTGTGTCATAAATGCCGCAGTGCCAAGGAGCGTATCCTGGAAAGAGGAGAGGACAGTGTCAGAATTACCCTGAAAGGTGAGGGCAGATCCCTTATCGCAGGCACCCTGGCCGCAGATCTTACCCGGGAAGCCGTGGAAAATATTTTGTGTAAGGGTTTTTTCCCCGATGTAACCCCGGAGACGGATACGCGTAAGAAAAAAGGGAAGGCCATGGCGGAATTTGGTCTTCCCTATGAGCAGGAGCCCGCCATCACCCGGCACATTGGGTGGTTTCTTGAAAAGCATAGAGAGGATGTCCAGGCAACCCTGGGTAAAAAACCCATCCCGGATTTTATTTTGTTCAATGGCGGGTCTCTGAAGCCGTTACTGCTTCAGGAAAGCATTCGTTCCGCCATCCGTTCCTGGTTTGGCATGGCGGATAAATCCTTGCCCGGTGTGTTGGAAAATGCCGAACCGGATCTGTCCGTGGCCTTCGGTGCATCTTATTATGGTCTGGTAAAGCAGGGAACCGGCGTGCGGGTTGGAAGTGGCAGCCCCAGAAGCTATTATATAGGTATTGCCACGGCAGATGGTGATAAAAAAACAAAATCCATAAAAGCACTGTGTGTGGTGGAACGGGGCCTGGATGAAGGCTCAAAAATTAAACTTCCGGAAATGGCCTTTGAGGTCTTGACCAATCAACCGGTGGGTTTTTCCATGTTCAGCTCAAGTTTCAGATCAGGTGATAAAAGCGGGGACATTATAATGGTGGATGACACCCTTACCCCCATGACCCCCCTTCAAACGGTGATTCGATTTGGGAAACAGGGGGAAAAGAGAAGTATTCCGGTGATGATTGAACCTGAATACACAGAGCTTGGCACACTTGCCATGTGGTGCAGATCCACAGTCAGTTCCCACAGGTGGAAACTTCAATTTCAGCTGCGGGATACCCCGGGCAATGAGGAAACCAACGAGAGTGAGGTGTTTGATGAGGCCCTGGTTTCCCGGGCATTGACCTTACTGAATGAGGCGTTTTCCGAACAAGATGGTTCCGACCGGATACAGGGGATTACCAGGGAGATTGAGGACTGTGTGGATCAGAAAAAGGCCAACTGGCCCTTGTCTTTTTTGCGATGTCTGGCCGACATGCTCATTGAAAAAGCCAATTGCAGAAAGTCAAGTCCGGCCCACGAGGTGCGATGGCTTAATCTGGCGGGGTTTGCCATTCGTCCTGGATTTGGAGATGCCTTTGATGAAGAGCGGCTCCGAAAACTGTGGAAAATTTATTTGGGCGGGATAACCTTTCCCCGGTCTTTGCAAAATAATGTGGAATGGTGGATTTTCTGCCGCAGAATTGCCGGTGGACTCACGGCGGGTCAACAGCGTCAATTCTTCCAGGATGTTTCTTCCATCCTGATTTCCGGAAGCAATGTAAAGAAAAAAATACCTCCCCAGGAGTTGACGGAAATATGGATGGCGGTGGCCAACATGGAACGCCTTCTGGTGAAGGATAAAACCGTCCTTGGCCGAAAATTGTTAAATGGTGTAAAACCCGCCAAAACTCCCCGGCAGTATTTGTGGGCCTTGTCTCGTCTGGGGGGGAGGGAACTGCTCTACGGATCGGTGGATCGGGTAATATCCCCCCGGGAGGTCACCGCATGGGTGCAGAAGATAATGAAGCTGTCCTGGCCCCAGATGCCTCCGGTAATGTCAGCGGTGGCCCAGATGGTCAGAAAGACCGATGATCGCACTCGGGATGTCACCCCTGAGACAAGCGAGGCCGTTATTGAATGGCTGAAAAAAGCCGGTGCAGGTAAAGAGACCATTACCATGGTGGAAAAACAGATGACCATTGAATCCCGGGAACAGAACCTTATTTACGGGGAGCGTCTCCCCCAGGGGTTGGTCTTAAAGCTTAATGTTTAAGGAGTTTATCAGTCATAAGCTTTGCAGATCTTACTACCACGTAATGTGTTTCTTTAGAATTGAAACGAACACATATGATATGAAAAATAAGAACTTAGAACTCGTGAGTAAGGATGACAGCTTAATAATTGGGGATTGGTCTAGTCCAGGGAAGGACCAGCCAGTTAATCCTCAATTGATTATTTAGAGATATTAAACCTTGATTTTATTAAATATAATGCTTTTTTGAGTTTCCGGAGCCATGCCTCTTTATGATCTATTTGCATTGTATATTTAAAAAATATTAGAATTATATTAAAAAAGGTTTGACAAGAGTTAAAAGTTCATGTACTTTCATTGAGTCTTCTTGAGACGGGGATTGACTTTGAGCTGGTTTTTGTCTCAAAGGGATTTTTAAAATTTGAAAGATAAATTTGATCTTTGAAAACTGGTTAGTGAATGAATTAAGAGTTAAAGATGTTTTAAAGTGCAGCAAAGCACATTAAAAAACATTTTAAAAGAATTATAACTGGAGAGTTTGATTCTGGCTCAGAATGAACGCTGGCGGCGTGCTTAACACATGCAAGTCGAACGAGAAAGTTCCTGCTTGCAGGAACGAGTAGAGTGGCGCACGGGTGAGTAACACGTGGATAATCTACCTTCAAATCGGGAATAACCATTCGAAAGGGTGGCTAATGCCGGATAAAGTCAGAGAGTCTTTGGATTTTTTGATGAAAGGGTGCCTCTGATTAAAGCATCTGTTTGAAGATGAGTCCGCGCACCATTAGTTTGTTGGTGGGGTAACGGCCTACCAAGACTGCGATGGTTAGCTGGTCTGAGAGGATGATCAGCCACACTGGAACTGACACACGGTCCAGACTCCTACGGGAGGCAGCAGTGAGGAATTTTGCGCAATGGGGGAAACCCTGACGCAGCAACGCCGCGTGAGTGAAGAAGGCCCTTGGGTCGTAAAGCTCTGTCAATGGGGAAGAAGTTACCTGGTATTAATAGTGCCTGGTATTGACGGTACCCATGAAGGAAGCACCGGCTAACTCCGTGCCAGCAGCCGCGGTAATACGGGGGGTGCAAGCGTTATTCGGAATTATTGGGCGTAAAGGGCACGCAGGCGGTCCTGTCAGTCAGATGTGAAAGCCCAGGGCTCAACCCTGGACGTGCATTTGAAACAGCAGGACTTGAGTACGGGAGAGGAAAGGGGAATTCCTGGTGTAGAGGTGAAATTCGTAGATATCAGGAGGAACACCGGTGGCGAAGGCGCCTTTCTGGACCGATACTGACGCTGAGGTGCGAAGGCGTGGGTAGCGAACGGGATTAGATACCCCGGTAGTCCACGCAGTAAACGTTGTATGCTAGGTGTAGCGGGTATTGACCCCTGCTGTGCCGCAGTTAACACATTAAGCATACCGCCTGGGGAGTACGGTCGCAAGACTAAAACTCAAAGAAATTGACGGGGGCCCGCACAAGCGGTGGAGCATGTGGTTTAATTCGACGCAACGCGAAGAACCTTACCCAGACTTGACATCTTGAGAATCCTTTAGAAATTTAGGAGTGCCTTCGGGAGCTCAAAGACAGGTGCTGCATGGCTGTCGTCAGCTCGTGTCGTGAGATGTTTGGTTAAGTCCAGCAACGAGCGCAACCCTTGTCTTCAGTTGCCAGCGCGTAATGGCGGGAACTCTGAAGAGACTGCCCCGGTTAACGGGGAGGAAGGTGGGGATGACGTCAAGTCCTCATGGCCCTTATGTCTGGGGCTACACACGTGCTACAATGGTATGTACAACGGGCAGCAAGGCAGCGATGCCAAGCAAATCCCTTAAAGCATATCCCAGTCCGGATTGGAGTCTGCAACTCGACTCCATGAAGTTGGAATCGCTAGTAATCGTGGATCAGCATGCCACGGTGAATACGTTCCCGGGCCTTGTACACACCGCCCGTCACACCATGAGAGTTGATTGTACCCGACGTCACTGGGCCAACCCTTCGGGGGGGCAGGTGCCTAAGGTATGGTTGATAATTAGGGTGAAGTCGTAACAAGGTAGCCGTTGGGGAACCAGCGGCTGGATCACCTCCTTTCTAAGGAAAGAAACAAAGAGACATCTTAAATGAATAGTAAGTTCACTGACCAGCTTTGAGAGATCAAAGTGTTGGGCCTGTAGCTCAGTTGGTTAGAGCGCACGCCTGATAAGCGTGAGGTCGATGGTTCAAATCCATCCAGGCCCACCAGATCTTTTATGCTCTTTGAAAATTTGTTGTGGTAAATTATCAAAAATCAAATCAGCTGCATCGATTTTTTTTAATGATGGGTTGATTTGTTGTGAAATGGAAAAAAGCAGGTGGATCAGATGATGGTTTTGAAATAGACCTTAAATCTGTAAAGCCGGCAACCCATTTCGTAAAATATATTTGCACTAAAGCGTTTAAACTTATTTGTGGTTTTATAGTGGCTAAGCTATAAAGGGCAAACGGTGGATGCCTTGGTGCCGGGAGGCGAAGAAAGACGTGGTAAGCTGCGAAAAGCTTCGGGGAGCTGCTAAACAAGCTTTGATCCGGAGATTTCTGAATGGGGCAACCCATCATGGTTAATACCGTGATACTCTTTTGTGAATACATAGCAGAAGGGGGCTAACGGGGAGAACTGAAACATCTTAGTACCCCCAGGAAGAGAAAGTAAAAACGATTTTCCAAGTAGCGGCGAGCGAACGGGAAACAGCCCAAACCTGTCATGTGTGATAGCCCGAAGGCGTTGCATGTCAGGGGTCGTGGGATCTGTAGTGTGTCTGTTTCGGAAGGCACAAAGAGTTAGAAAATCAATTATTAGCAGAACGCTCTGGAAAGTGCGGCGATAGAGGGTGACAGCCCCGTATGTGAAAGTAATTGATCTCTTATACAGACACCCAAGTACCGCGGAACACGAGAAATTCTGTGGGAATTAGCGAGGACCATCTCGTAAGGCTAAATACTACCCGGCAACCGATAGCGTACCAGTACCGTGAGGGAAAGGTGAAAAGAACCCCTGTGAGGGGAGTGAAATAGTACCTGAAACCGTTTGCTTACAAGCAGTGGGAGCTTTGGCATTAGTCAAAGTGACCGCGTGCCTTTTGCATAATGAGTCAGCGAGTTATTTAATGCAGCAAGGTTAAGCCGTCAGGTGTAGCCGTAGCGAAAGCGAGTCTGAACAGGGCGTAGAGTTGCATTGAGTAGACCCGAAACCAGGTGATCTATCCATGTCCAGGGTGAAGCGCGAGTAAAATCGCGTGGAGGCCCGAACCGTCACAGGTTAAAAACTGTTCGGATGAGGTGTGGATAGGGGTGAAAGGCCAAACAAACCTGGAGATAGCTGGTTCTCTCCGAAATATATTTAGGTATAGCCTCACAAGTTTCTTATCGGGGGTAGAGCACTGGATGGGCTAGGGGTCTCACCAGATTACCAAACCTAACCAAACTCCGAATACCGATCAAGTTAAATTGTGGGAGTCAGCCCGCGGGAGCTAAGTTTCGCGGACGAGAGGGAAACAACCCAGACCGCCGGCTAAGGTCCCTAAATCTATGCTAAGTGGTGAAGGATGTGGAAATGCCCAGACAATCAGGAGGTTGGCTTAGAAGCAGCCATCCTTTAAAGAAAGCGTAATAGCTCACTGATCGAGTGGTTCTGCGCCGAAGATGTAACGGGGCTCAAGCATAGTACCGAAGCTGCGGAATGAGCAATCATTGGTAGGAGAGCATTGTATACGTATTGAATTGTCATCGTGAGGTGATGTGGAGTGTATACAAGAGACCATGCTGACATGAGTAGCGATAAAGGGGGTGAGAAACCCCCTCGCCGATAGCCCAAGGTTTCCTGAGTAAAGCTAATCTGCTCAGGGTTAGTCGATCCCTAAGCCGAGGCCGAAAGGCGTAGGCGATGGAAAACAGGTTAATATTCCTGTACCACCAAGTTATCGTTTGAGAGAAGGGGGGACGCAGGAGGGCAGGTCATCCGTCTGCTGGAATAGGCGGTTCAAGCTTGTAGGCTTAAGAGACAGGAAAATCCGTTTCTTTATAAGGCTGAGAAGTGATGAGGAGGGATTAATCCCATAAACTGACTGCACCCATGCTGCCAAGAAAAGCCTCTATCGAGATAACCGGTGATCGTACCGTAAACCGACACAGGTAGGCAGGGAGAGTATCCCGAGGCGCTTGAGAGAACCCTGGTTAAGGAACTCGGCAAAATAATACCGTAACTTCGGGATAAGGTATGCCTTCCCTTGTGAGTTCATTTACTGGACAAAGCAATAGAAGGTCGCAGAGAAATGGCGGTAGCGACTGTTTACTAAAAACATAGGACTCTGCAAAGTCGCAAGACGAAGTATAGGGTCTGACGCCTGCCCGGTGCCGGAAGGTTAAGGGGATCTGTTAGCGCAAGCGAAGCATTGAACCGAAGCCCCGGTAAACGGCGGCCGTAACTATAACGGTCCTAAGGTAGCGAAATTCCTTGTCGGGTAAGTTCCGACCTGCACGAATGGCGTAACGACTTCCGCACTGTCTCAACCAGGGACTCAGCGAAATTGGAATGGCGGTGAAGATACCGTCTACCCGCGAAAAGACGGAAAGACCCCGGCACCTTTACTACAGCTTGACATTGGATTTTGGGATATGATGTGCAGGATAGGTGGGAGACTTTGAAGCAGGCACGCCAGTGTTTGTGGAGTCATCCTTGAAATACCACCCTTTATATTCTATGGTTCTAACGTTGGCCCCTTATCGGGGTTACGGACAGTGTCTGGCGGGTAGTTTGACTGGGGCGGTCGCCTCCCAAAGAGTAACGGAGGCGCGCGAAGGTTCCCTCAGGCTGATTGGAAACCAGCCATAGAGTGCAAAGGCATAAGGGAGCTTGACTGCGAGAGAGACATTTCGAGCAGGTACGAAAGTAGGTCTTAGTGATCCGGCGGTTCTGAATGGAAGGGCCGTCGCTCAACGGATAAAAGGTACGCCGGGGATAACAGGCTTATCGCCCCCAAGAGTTCACATCGACGGGGCGGTTTGGCACCTCGATGTCGGCTCATCACATCCTGGGGCTGGAGCAGGTCCCAAGGGTTTGGCTGTTCGCCAATTAAAGTGGTACGTGAGCTGGGTTTAAAACGTCGTGAGACAGTTTGGTCCCTATCTTTCGTGGGCGTAGGATATTTGAAGAGATCTGTTCCTAGTACGAGAGGACCGGAATGGACAAACCAATGGTGTTCCTGTTGTCGTGCCAACGGCATTGCAGGGTAGCTAAGTTTGGAATGGATAACCGCTGAAAGCATCTAAGCGGGAAGCCAACTTTGAGATTAGATATCCCATCTATTTATAGACTGAAGACCCCTTGAAGACTACAAGGTTGATAGGTCGGGTGTGTAAGCACAGTAATGTGTTCAGCTAACCGATACTAACAGGTCGTGAGGCTTAGCCACTTCCTAAACCCAAATAATTTTAAACGTTTTACTGCGAATATATTTACATAACATATAGAATATGATAATTACTGCAGCGAATTTAAATTGATATTACAGTTTAATTCGGTGGCGCTGGCAAGGTGGGTACACCCGTTCCCATCCCGAACACGGAAGTTAAGCACCTTAGCGCCGATGGTACTGCATGGGCAGCTGTGTGGGAGAGTAGGACGCCGCCGAATTAATTTTTTATAAAGGCCCTGGGCATTATTTAATAATGTTCAGGGCTTTTTTTTTTGCTCAATTTACATGCCCAAAGTGGCCCATGTTGTGACCAAGCCCCATCTTTAATTTTATGGTCGCATCAGCATATAAATAATAATTGTAAGGATCAGTAATCCATAGGCTATAAAAAAAAGTGCTGTAAAATTATTACTGCTGAAGATAAACACAGCACCAATTTTTTCTTTTTCAAGGCGTGGATTATTTTCATTTGAAGTGTTCCCATTGACTTCTCTGGTTTCAGTATCTTTTTTCAATAAAAATCGAGTCAGGGTAATCCGCATACCATCATAAACTAATGGCTTAAGCATCATGACCTTTTGGGATTTAATCGGTGTCCGATCTTTTATCAGCGTCACTCTGGCAGTATTTTGATCTGCATGGAATGTTTTGCGTGTCATCAGCTTTCGACTTTTTTTCATTTTCATGGATATTAATCGAATATCATCCACAAAATTTACCTCATCAACCGTAAGGGAAAATCCATTAATCAGTCCATGGGAGTCTCCGGGATAGAGTTCAATCTCCTGTGTTTTGTGCCCGCTGATCAGTGCCAGGCCATGGCAGAGCAGGACCACCAGAAACAAAAGGTGCATACAAAGAAAACTCCATCGGTTTATAGAACTGTGTTTTACAGCCGCAGACACAAGGGTGGTCATACTGCAACAGAGTGTATTAATAAAAAGAATCCCCGAGGCCAGACAGAGCATGATTACCCAGGCGGTAACAAGAGTATTGTTGAAAATATTGTGAAATAACCATTGATGGATAAGGTTTGTATTTAAGCCGTCAATGGCTTTTTGATGCGCTGGAAAATAGGATAAAACTATTCCTCCCATCAGCAGTATTACCAGGGCAAGGATTGCAGAATACGTAATATGAATGGCGGCTAATTTGCGTATCATCGGATAAATTTCCTTTTTCGGCATTCTTTTTTAATGATAAAAAATGATCCACAGTAAGAACAGAGCTGGTAGGGATCCTGTCAATGCCTTTACCCGGGAATTCCTGGAAAGGGAAGGGGGCAGGTGGCAGGAGAGCATGACCAGCAGAAAAATAATGGCCGCTTTGAAAAAACCTTTGCTCCATCGCCAGGAGTCACCCAGCCAGTTCAGGCACCACCATGACCCTGCCCACTCACTGCATAAAAAGATCACCAGACCTGCCAGAAGCATTTGTCGTGCGCTGGAAAATAAAATTTCCTGTCTGGATTTCTGGTTTTCATTCATAAGCCCTGCCAGGTACAGCAATGCCACCCGGGTAAACAATGCCCCTGCCGTGAGGCGGAGATTAAAAAAAAGATTCACCCAGGGATTTGCATACATGAAGAAATCCGGGTTGAATGTTTTGGGTTGTGCACTGTGATATATCAACAGGAAAAGTGAAATAAATGCTGTAGCACCGCAGGTATTGACAATGGGTATATCTCTGCTGTCCTTCCAGAACAAAATTTCCGTGAGACATAAAATAAAGATAATATAAATGCTGGCTTCAAATGCTCCATAAAGGGGCAGCCGGTGTTCCCATAAAATCAATGCCATGATACCGGAACCAGTTAATCCAGTACAGGTGAGCACAATTTTTTTGAGGATGCTCTTTTTTTTCTTAAAAACAAAATAAAGGGACAGGACAAAAAGTCCCAGGACAAGATAATAAAGTGAGGAGAGAAAAAAAATCATGAGTTAAGCCTGTATTCCACAGATATCCATTAATTTAGTAAGTGCCTCGGGATCATCAACTGAAATGATTTTGGTTGTTTTAAATGGCCATAAGCAGCAGATAGAATCCACCAGGGTTTCCCGAACGATCCATATATGAATGCATTGTTCTAGTTCAAGCAGATCAGGGATGCAGGAAGCCCACCCATTTCCCTGTAATTCCATTTTCCCCATTTCATCCACCATGATTATTTTTGCCTGCCTGCAGTTTTTTGCTTCAAGTGCACGCTGCCCTGCCTTGATGCCCTCCTTGAAAAAAGTGTAGGGCACCCCGTTTGACACCACAGAGGTGTCTGATGTTGGAGAATTTTTTTCTTTATTTCTTTTTGCCAGGGGTGTCATTTGTTGGGTTCTCAGATCAAATAGATCAAATCCGCATCTACGGTTATTTTCCCATAGACCTTTTGCAATGAAGCCTGCCATGGGGATGGACGCTTGTCCAAGTTTTTTTACCAGTGCCCAGGCAAGAGATGATTTTCCGGACTGGACGGGGCCGGTGATGATGATTCGTTGTATATCCATGTGGTTATTTTCACCAGGCTTATGATTATTCATTGTTATTTTTATGGATTGAGCACATCTGTGGGGATGAAAAAATATCCATCCCGGGCAAAGGGCAGAGCCGTGGTATCTGTTTCATATAAAATATCCATGTTGGTTTTTGTCATTACTGTTTTCACAGGTCCGACACCAAATACCCGGCCATCCTTCAGCAGAATCACGTCATCTGCAAAAAACATGGCCATATTAGGATCATGCATGGCTGCCACCACCGTGGTGTCGTATTGTTTGCAAAGCTGTTTGATCTGTGCCAGCAGGAGGTACTGGTTTTTAAAATCCAGGTGATTGGTGGGTTCATCCAGCAGCATGATATCACTGGTCTGGACCAGGGCACAGGCAAGCAGAGCCATCTGTCGTTCTCCGCCGGAGATGCGATTGAAATTTAATGGTGCCAGATGCAGTACATCAAGGCTTTTCAGGGCTTTTTTTGCAAGTTCATAATCCCGGATGCCTGGTACCCGGGTGAGTCCCAGGAAGGGCGCTCTTCCCATTACCACCACATCCAGCACTGTAAAGGGAAATACCTCTGGATTTTCCTGGATTACCAGGCTGATATGCCGGGCCACCTCTCTTCTGGAAAGGGTGTTAATGTCTCTTCCCTTGATATAAATGTTTCCGGAATTAATTTTTTTGATGCCGTTGAGGCAGTGGATAAGGGTGGTTTTTCCCGAACCGTTTCGTCCCAGTATGGCCGTAAATCGGCCACTTTTCATCTTAAGAGAGACTTCTCTTAAAATGGGAACCTTACCATAGGAAAAATAAAGATCGTGACACGCCAGGGTTACAGCCATCCGCTTCCCCTGTTCTTGTATAGTAAAAATCCGAAAACCGGTGCCCCGGTGAGGGCGGTAATGATGCCCACGGGCAGCTCTGCTGCTGTCATGGAACGTGCCAGTCCATCGGCAGCCAGCATGAATATACCACCTAAAAGGGCGGTTACCGGCAGCATTACCTCGTGACGTGGCCCCACCAGGCTTCGTGCCATGTGGGGAATAATCAGGGCGATCCAACTGATCTGTCCACAGGTGGCGACCATCACAGAGACCATGACAGCCGTTAAAATAATGAGCATTATCCGGAAAAATAAGGGGTTCATACCAAGGGATGTGGCCCTGGTATCGCCCATGGAAAGAATGTTCAGGCGAAATCGGAATATCATGATGATAAAAACCCCGGCGCAAATCAGGGGGCCTGCCGTGGCAATGTTTGTCCAGGTCACCCGTGTGAGGCTGCCCATGATCCAGAATACAATGCTTGGCAGTTCATCGTAAGGGTCGGAAAAATATTTGAGAATCATCAAAAGGGCGTTGAAAAAAGACAATACCACCATACCCGCCAGAATCATGACAATCACCGGACGAATGGCAATGAGACGGGCAATGCCAAGACTCATGGATACTGCCAGTAATCCGCATATAAAGGACAGCACCTGCACCAGAATAATGCTGTCACCGGGAAGAATAATACCCAGGGCGGCCCCCAGGGTGCATCCAGCAGAAACGCCCAGAATATCCGGAGATACCAACGGGTTTCGAAAAAGAGCCTGGTAGACGGCACCGGACACGGCCAAGCCCATACCCACCAGAACAGCCATGAGACACCGGGGCAGTCGAATCCATAAAAAAATCATTTTTTGGGAATCTAATGCCGGGGAAAGGGAGTCGTTTGTGGCAATGGAAAGAAGTATCTTTCCCATGTCATGAAGGGAAATATCATATCGTCCGGACAGCATGGAAATGAAGAAAAAAAACATGAGGAGGCATATCAGCATCGGCATATATCTGCGGGATTTCCGCTCGGGAAAAGGGGCGGGAATCAATGGGAGATTTCTCCTGGGAGACCGTCATCCAGAACGCCTCCCATGTCCACCATGGTCTGGTTAAATAAATGCTGGTGGAAGGTGTTGGCATAAGCCGTTAAATCAATATCATTGAATCGTTCCGGGTAAGCCTGCATGGCAGCCCACAGAGTGGCCAGGGCCGACAGTGGGGATGGAAAATCCCAGGGAGCCAGACTGCCTGGGAAGCGATGAATCCGTTTATGATTGATGGCAGAGACCCGTTGAAGTGCTGGATTGTGCAAGGGGGCAAGCCCTTCAGTATAAAGGTTTCTGGATAGAAAAATAATATCAGGATTCCAGTTTAAAAACTGTTCTGGTGAGATGTCCTGGAAATATCCGGTGAGCTTATGGGAAACATTGATCATGCCTGCCCGGTTTAAAATATTATCCTGAAGCATATTGCCTGCTGCGGTGTTAAAAAAACTCCGGGAAGAGGCAAAATAGGCTTTTTTTCTATCCCTAAGGGGGATGGATTTTGTGCGTGAGGTAACCAGAGACAGTACCTCGTCCATGGCGTTGATGGCACCAGAGGACTGCTGGGGCAATCCCACGGCCCGGGCGATAATTTCAAGGGATTTTCGGATGTTGTCCATGCTTTCAGGCAGAATAATGATGGCCGAAATTCCCATGCTTTCAAGGCGTTCCGCAAGATAAAGCCCATCTTTCTGTGCATAGAGAATCACCAGATCCGGTGCCAGGGAAAGGACTGTTTCAAGGTTGATACCCGTGGATTTTGTTCCCACGCCCGTTAATTTTGTTACTCCTGGAAACACGGTGCGGGTCAGTTTATCCTTTTTGGAATGGGTATCAATGCCCACCAGTCGGTCCTGGAGTCCCAGGGATAGAATGCACAGGGTCACAGGTTTAAAGGTGGGAATAATTTTTTTGACCTCACCATGTATGATGACCCTTCGTCCGGCCATGTCGATGATGGTCCGATCTTCCTGGGCGAAGAGGATAGACTGGGTTATGAAGATAAAAAAAATAATCCCCATTGCCATTGGGAAAATGCCTGGAAATGGATTTCTTTTATTTCCCTGGAAACCGCTTTGTAAAGGTTGAAGCATATTTTATATTTCCCATGGGGTTTAAGTTGTCACAGCGTCTCTGTCATTTAAATTTCTGAGGCTGGTTACAACATGGGCCACCCGTCACATTTGGCGGTTCAATGGTGAGAGTCTTATGCCATGATTAAACCCAGTATATAGTTTTCTGGTTATCAAAAGTCAATAGGGGTATTTAAAATTGAAATAAAGCCTTTTCTGGTAATATATAACCTGATAACGATCATTTTGGTCCACAGATATGATAACTGATGAATATGGCATTAAATAGCCCCCGGGGCCAGCCGATTTGATCTGGAATCGTCGATGGCCTGTTTTTATTTTGACAGAACAGGGTCGTTTTTAGTTGTTTGTGGTTTGTGTTAGATTTAAATAATTTTTTCATTGACAATCTAAGCAAATGAAAACAAAATCTTATGCCTGAATTAAGGGATATTGCATTTTAAGTTACAGAAAGCTTTTAGAAGCTTGGTCACAACATGGTTAACTGGGGTGGTGTCAGTTTTGCCTCATTGACTTTTTAAATACAGCATTTTGTCAAAACTACAATAACACAAACCTGACACCATTGGCCCGCCAACCGTGACGGGTATCCCATGTTGTTCGCAAGTCCAGTTTTTATTTTTGGGGTTAAATAATCGATTTGAATGATAAGGAGAAAAAGTATGTTTAAACGCTGTTTAATAGCGTTGTTGATGGCTTGCCTGGTGATCCCGGGCAATCTGTCTGCGGCTGAAGAACCGGCAGATGTGTTTTCATTGGGTGAAGTTGTAGTAAAGGGTGAAGCCGGGGATGTATCCGACGTGGGCATTACCCAAACGGTAACATTTGAGGATATCAAGGCCACCAACAGCAGTACCATTGCCGATGCCATGAAATTTGTACCCGGGGTGACCATGACCCGTGGGCGCAAGAACGAATCGGAAATTTCCGTCCATGGCTTTGGTCAGGAAAAAACCCTGTTTCTCATTGATGGAATTCCCTACTATGAAACCTATTATGGCAAGCTGAATCTTGATCAGATTCCGGTGGACATTGTCTCCAGAATTGAGATCAGCAAAAATGCCCCCTCGGTACTCTACGGTGCCAATGCCCAAGTGGCGGTTGTAAATATCATAACCCGCAAGGGGACATCAAAACCCACCATGAATCTGACTGGAGAACTGGGAGAGGACAGCACATATAAGGCTTCTGTTTCCCATGGTAACCAGGTGGGGGCAGTGAACTACTGGGTGAGTTATCTCCATGAAGAATCAGATGGGTGGCGGCTTTCCGATGATTATACCCCTGTTGAAACAAGACGGGCAAAGAAATGGATGCCCAACATTGATGGAATCCATGAGGATGGTGGTCTTCGGGAAAACTCTGATTATGAAAATGACCGATTATGGGCCAGGGCTGGAATTACCCCAGCACCGGGTTCTGAATACTTTGTCAGCGCCTACTTCATGCAGTCCGAGATGGGACATCCCCTGGGTACGGATGAGTATAAAATTTTTGATCGATCCGGAGATGATGCGGCATTTTCCACTCTGTCCCGTTTTGAGGATTATGATGACTGGGGCATTGACTTCAGTGGGAAACACATGATCTCAGAAGCCCTTACCCTGAGGGGAAAGCTGTTTTATCACGACCATGAAGATGTGTACGTTTCCTATGATGACATTGATTTTTCAAACGCCATTTCCAAAAGTTCATTTAAGGATAATTATGTCGGCGGATCTCTGCTGGCAGATTTTTCTTTAAATGAGGTTCACAGTGGGCATATCTCTGTGCATTATAAAGAAGATACCCATAAAGGCCGGGACGACGATTATCAGCCTTACAACAAATATGTATCCCATACAGGTTCTCTGGGTACGGAGCATCAATTTTTTACCCGGTTCGGCATGACAATTTACACCGGGGTTTCCTATGACTGGTTCAAAGTGGAGGAGGCCGAGGATTTCCTGTTTGATGACGATGACATGCTTTTGGGCCAGGTGGACATGGACACCGCCGGCACCAAGGACGAAGTCAATCCCATGATAGGATTCACCTGGGATCTGGAGGCCACCTCTTTTTATGGGTCTGTGGCGCAAAAGACACGGTTTCCCACCTTGTCTGAGCTCTTTTCTTCCACCAGCGGGAACGCGGATCTGACAGCGGAAAAAAGTATTAACTATACCCTTGGATTAACCCGTAAGTTTGGACCACGTTTCACTGTGGATGTGTCTGGATTTTACCATGATATCTCCGACTGGATTTCCCGGGATTATTATGAGGACGGTTATACCGGCAATGAGATTTACACCAATGTGGAAGATATCTCCATGCAGGGGATTGAGACCTCCATGGACGTGATCTTTTGTGACTATTTCAGCATGAATTTTAACTATACCTTTATTGATGCCCAGAATGAAAGCAGACAGCGGGTCACAGATAAGGTGGCAGGTGTCCCAGAAAATAAGTTCGGTGTGGGATGCAAGATGCTGATTCCAAAAGTGCTTGTAAATGTGGATCTTCAGGGCATCTATGTGGATGGGGTGTATGACAGCCTGCCCACCACAGGCAGCCCGGATGATGATGCCTTGAAAACCGATGATTATTTTATCATGAATGCCCGGATTTCTAAAAAATTCGGCATGCGGTATAGCCTTTATGCCGAAGTGGATAATCTATTTGATGAAGATTATGAGCAAGAGGTTGGATTTCCCGGTGAAGGCAGAAACATCCGGGCGGGGTTTACCCTTTCTCTGTAATCTGATTTTTAAATATCAGTCTGCCTTTGGACGTATCACAAGATAGTCCACCCGTCATAATTGATGGATCAACGGGGTCAGGCTCTGTATTATCAGAGCCTGATCTCCTCCCAGAATGATAGATTTAATGATTAAACCCAAATAATGGCAAGTCTGATCCTTCCCAAATAATGCAGGTACAGCTCCTTTTCATGAGCAGTTTTCACATATGGCAACGATTTCGATTAATCTCTGTTCTCTTCCTGTGCTGCCTCCAATTGAATTAAATGAGAAATTCCCCGATGAAGGGTCTTGATACAATCATTTTCCGTGACGCCCAGCCGCCTTTCATTGCTGATGTCAAACACACCATCCTCCACTCGGGTTTTTTCTCCCTTGGTGCCTCGGACCTGGAGATTTAATTCTCTTGCCTGGGCATGCAGGATCTCCGGTGTCTGGAACAACCGGGGAAGGCGGATGTGCACCCCGGCCCGCATGGCGGTGCCTATGTTGGAAGGGCAGGAAGCAAGATATCCCAGTGTGTCATCCCATGCAAAATCAAGTTTTTTCTCCAGCAGATCCAGGGCAGAGACCAGGCGATTGAAGGTTACGGCCATGTTACCATGGTTGTCCATGGAGATGACCCGCAGGTGATCCTCTTCGTTTATCCATAGCCGGAATCGGGTGTCCTGGGACACAAAACATCCCCTGAATGCCGGCCAGTCCCGATTGATCCCCGCCGCTTCCTGGAAACGATCCCCTTTTTTAAACAAGAAGTTCTGTCGATCTTGACTTGCTGATTTTATTCCCTTGGAAATGTATTTCCCGGAAAGGGGAGGGGGCAAGGTTTTTAATGCGTCAATGATTATCTGTTCCACTTCTTTACGCCGTTGCCTGGAGATAAAGGGGGGGAAGGCATAACCGTTAAGATTGCGGGCCACCCGGATGCGGGTGGAGAGAATGTATCGACGCTGGGGATCAGGATCGGGCAGGGTTACCATGGCGCGATTTGATTCATGCACCGTACCGGGGGAGATATTATGATATTCCTGGATGATGGGCAACAAAAGGGGTGAAAACACCCTGTACGTATCTGCATCCCCGGCATAGATTCCCATGCCACTGTCTTTGTTTTTGATTCCCGATGACAATGCCCGGTCCAGGGAAAAGCCCATGCGGGATTTTTTGTTTTTCAGTGCGTTGAAAATAGCCAGGCTCAGGTGTTTACTGGCAAGTGATGAGGTATCATCTGGAAAGACTGGGAATATCATGGCCCTTAGATGTCCAGGTTTTTCGCCTGGGTGGAGATGCCCCGGGCCAGTAGGGTTCTGATGTCATCCAGCCGGGAACATCCCTCCTGGCAGTGGGGCATTTTATCCCTGTTTGCGCACGTCAGGCAGGGGCTTTGGGTTAAATATCCCAGTTCAAAGTCAAAACGGTCCCTTCGGATGTAGCTTTGCATGATTATTCCTTGCAATTAAATGGGTTAACGGTATTTAGTAGCATAAAAATACTATGTGAACGTGAGCAGACCAAAACAGGTGAAGATGTGGTGCTGACCGAATATTTACAGATAAAAAGTCTGATCCCCAAGCTATAACAATGCCGTGGAAAAAGGTCAATACTCTCCTGAGACCATTTTTTCTTGTGTACCCCTGGCAGTCATGATAGGTGTTTACCCATTACAATAATGCTATCACAAGAAGATCAGGAGGCTTTTTAGTGAATACAGAATCAAAGTTTGCTTCTCTAAAGGAGAAGGAACGGGAAGCCCGAAAACAGATAATCATTGACTCTGCCTTGGCCCTGTTTGCCAGAAAACCCTTTTATGACGTGGGGATGCGGGATGTTGCAGATGAAGCAGGAGTATCTCCTGCCACGTTGTATCGCTACTTTCCCAGTCAGGAAGAATTGTTTGTGGAAGCCTTTATCCAGGATATTTCTTCGGTGAGCAGGGCCTTTGAAGAGATGGTAAAAAAAGATGCACCGGCCACCATTGAGGATTTCGCAGTTACATATGTGGATCATTTGATTCAAAATGAATCCACATTTCAGATGATGACATATATCATGTTAAAGGATAATATGGATCATCAGGCCCTGAAGGATTTTGGTTCTGTGACCCGAATTTTTTTTGATGGATTTTCCCGGTTGCTGGAAAGATATGGTGTCAAAAAAAATGTGCGCATCTATGCCCAGTCCTTCATAGGTGCATTGAGCGGCATCATCATGAGCTATCGCAACTACGCCGGTAAAGATAAAACACAGATCCGTGAGCATATTCTTAAAGTGACCCGCATCACCGCAGAGATTTACAGTTATAAACTCATGCCCTGATGTGGATGTTTTCTTTCCCCTCGTTCCCTTGACACCGGTGTTTTCTATTTTATATTTTACGTCAGAATTGCAGCGGATATATTGACTCACCTTCTGGAGTTTCAACGTTTATGAACAGGGTCAACAGATCCCGAAACTTGAGATGTTAAAATGTACGGGCTTTTGATAACCGCTTAGGACTGTCGCCGTTAAAATGAGCAGACTTGTCGTTAATATTTTTTTTATCAGCTCTGTAATTTGAGGTATCTGACATATGGATGAAATAAAAGAAAAAATTGCAGCCCATCACCTGTTGATCAGCCGTGTGAGAAAAGAGGTGGCAAAGGCTTTGGTGGGTCAGCAGAAACTTGTGGATGGACTTTTAACAGGGCTTCTTTCAGGGGGGCATGTGCTCATTGAGGGAGTCCCCGGTCTTGCAAAAACCAGTGCTGTAAAAGCTCTGGCTGCAACGGTGCAGGCAGATTTCAAGCGCATTCAATTCACCCCGGATCTGCTGCCTGCGGATCTGGTGGGGACAGAGATTTATCGGCCTAAAATGGGGGATTTTATCACCAGAAAGGGACCGTTGTTCAATAATATTATCCTGGCCGATGAGATTAACCGTGCACCCTCCAAGGTGCAGTCTGCCCTTCTGGAAGCCATGCAGGAAAAACAGGTGACCATCGGTGATATCACCTATGTTTTACCAGACCCTTTTCTGGTGCTGGCCACCCAGAACCCCATTGAGCAGGAGGGCACCTACACCCTTCCCGAAGCCCAGGTGGACCGCTTCATGCTCAAGATTCTCATCGATTACCCCGATCGGAGTCAGGAACTTGAAATTCTCAAAAAATCAGAATTTAACCTCCCGGAAACCATTGAGCCGGTGGTTAATCCGGCAGAACTCAAGGCCATGACCCAGGTTATCCGGGAAATTTATGTGGATGATAAACTGAAAGAGTACATCGTTGATCTGGTCTTTGCCACCAGACATCCGGAAAAGTTTGGGATGGACATCAAAAACCATGTGGCCTTTGGAGCATCGCCCCGGGCCACCCTTTTTCTGGCCCAGGCTGCCCGGGTAAGTGCCTTTCTCCAGGGCCGGGCCTATGTAACACCTCAGGATATCAAAACCATGGCTCCGGATGTACTGCGCCACCGCATTCTGCTCTCCTTTGAGGCCGAGGCCGCCGATGTGACAACCGATGATATCATCCAGACCCTGTTTGATTCTGTTCCCGTACCCTGATCACCGGTTGACACGATCCCTACCCGATATCAAGTACCCAAAACCCAGAACCAAACATTCAAAAATTCCAGTTCCCATTGAGGCAAACCCAATGACCATGGTTCCCGAAGACATCATAAAAAAAATCAAACGTATCCACATCAAGGGCAGCCGCACGGTGAACACCCTGATGGCCGGACAGTACCGGTCTGTGTTCAGGGGATCGGGCATAGAGTTTGAAGAGGTTCGGGAGTACAGCCCCGGTGATGATGTAAAGGCCATTGACTGGAAGGTGTCTGCACGCCTGGGCCGTCCCTTTATCAAACGATACAGAGAGGAGCGTGAAAGTATTGTAATCCTCCTGGTGGACATGAGCGCCTCCCAGCGTTTTGGCACCTTTTCCGGGTTAAAGCTGGAAAAGGCCGCAGAGGTGGCCTCGGTTCTGGCCTTCAGCGCCATAAAAAATAATGACAAGGTGGGGGCCATTTTTTTTACCGATCAGGTGGAAAAATATATCCCGCCGAAAAAGGGTTCCGGCCATATATGGCGGTTGATCAGGGAGATCTTCACCTTTGAGCCCCATGGTCATGGTACTCATATTCTGGCCGCTCTGGAATACCTTGCCACGGTGTCCAGAAAGAAAACCCTGACCTTTATTATTTCTGATTTCATTGCCCCGGATGTACAAAAAGCACTGACAACCGCCCGCCAACGCCATGAACTCATCGGAGTCATTGTTTCCGATGCCGGGGAAGCCACCCTGCCTTCCCGGGGCATTATCACTGTAGGAGGACTGGAATCCGGGAAACAATGGATTCTGGATGCTGGAGATCCCAAGATTCGGCAACGCTACCGGGCCTGGAAAAAGGATCAGATGGCAGGTGTTGAAGCTGCTCTGACATCGGCCCGGGTGGATTATTTTCATATGCTCACGGATCAGTCTGTGGCGGATGTGTTGACGCTGTTTTTTCGGCAGCGGGAAAAGAGGTTGCGGTAAATGCAGGATATTCATGATATAGAACCGCCGGTGCCGGTGGGCATGGATCCGTTTTTTATCCAATTGCTGATGATTCTTGCGGGAATACTGGCAATTGCTGGATTGGCCTTGCTTTTGTTTTTTTATCTGAAACGCAGAAAACAGCACCGGGTTTCCCAAAATACACCGATGCTTCCACCTCCTCTGCCACCGGATCAGGCGGCCCTGAATGCCCTGAATACGCTGGCCGATACCATGGAAAAAGATCCCAGACAATACTATTTTGATATTTCGGCCATACTGAAAATATTCATGGGAAAGGTTTTTAACATGGGGGTGCCGGAGATGACCACCCGGGAAGTTCTGGCAACCCTGTCCGGACTTGATCTGGATAAGGAACTCACCACCCGGACCCGGGATTTTTTTCAGTTTGCAGCCATGGTCAAATATGCCGGAATTACCCCGGATATCCTGCGTATCCGTAAAGATAATGACCTGGTTAGAGATTTTATCCGTTTTGTCACCGTTCGTTTTGCCACCTCCATGGAAGAAAATCCCCACCAGAACATGGCGCCTATGAACCTCGAAAAAGAACAACCTTCAATGGACCCAGAGACCCTGGTAAAAAAGGACAGACTTACGGATAGTTTCATCCCAGGCTCACCCCCCCCCGTCACAAAAGATAATCGTTCATACATTCCAAAGGGGCAGTGATACACCATGTTTAGATTTGCATCCCCCTTATTTTTGCTGTTTGTGTTTGCCATTGTCGTGGTCATGGTGGTGCGTCGACGGCGTCATTGCCCCATCAAGCTCATGGCATCCCATGATGATCTTTCCCACATCCAGCCAAAATCATTTATACTGGTACTTTCCCGCCTGCTTCCTCTATTTAAATATGCGGCCCTGATTTTGATGATTCTGGCCCTGGCACGACCCCAGTGGGGTACCCGGAAGATGAACGTCACCACCGAAGGCATCAACATTGTTCTGGCTCTGGATTTGTCTGAATCCATGGCGGCCCTGGATTTTAAGCGGGATGGCAAGATTGTCACCCGTCTGGAGGCAGTGAAAGGCGTGGTCAACGATTTTATTCTGAAACGGGACGGAGACCGCATCGGCATGGTGGTGTTCGGCTCCCAGGCCTTTACCCAGCTGCCCCTTACCCGGGATTACAACACCATTTCCTTTGTACTGGATCGTTTAAAAATCGGGGCTGCCGGTCCCAGCACCGCCATCGGTGATGCCGTGGGCATTGCCTTTAAACGATTGTCAGACATTGAAAGCAAATCCAATATTATTATCCTCTTAACCGATGGCCGCAGTAATTCGGGTCAGCTGTCCCCCGGGCAGGCCGCAGACATTGCCGCCACCGGTGGAGTGAAGATTTACACCATCGGGGTGGGAAGCCGAGGCAAGGCACCCTTTCTGGTCAATGATCCCCTGATGGGGCAGCGGTACGTGTACCAGCAGGTGGACATGGACCATGACGCCTTGAAAAAAATGGCAGAAACAACCGGGGGAATGTTCTTTGCGGCAAAAAATACCGATGAGCTGGAAAAAATTTATGAAAGCATTGACCGCCTGGAAAAAACCAAGGTGGAGGTGGATGCCTGGGCCGAGTACAATGATCTCTATCCCTGGTGTGTTCTTCCGGCCCTGTGCCTGCTTGGCGCTTATATTCTCCTTTTCAATACACGGTTGATGAGGATTCCCTGATGAATATGAAATTTGCACACCCTTATATGTTCTATCTGATATGGATTGTGATCCTGCTGGCCGGTGTAACCATTTACGGTATCCGGAAACGAACCCGTATTCTTTCCCAGTTCATGTCCCTGTCCCTGGTGCCCGACATGGCGCCGGGGGCCGGTTCCCGACGGCGCTGGATCAAGGGCTGGCTTCTGGTGGCAGCCATTTTTTTTGCAATTCTGGCACTCACCGGGCCTTTAATGGGATTTCGCTGGGAAAAGGTGGAGCAGAAGGGCGTTGATATAATGATTGCCCTTGACTGTTCCCGGAGCATGCTGGCAACGGACATTAAACCCACCAGACTGGAACGGGCCAAAAGAGAAATCATCGATTTGTTAAAGATGATGCACTCCGACCGGGCGGGCCTGGTGGCTTTTTCCGGCAGTGCCATCCTTCAGTGTCCGCTTACCCTGGATCATTCTGCCTTCAGCCTGTTTTTAAAAGCCTTAAGCCCGGATTATCTCCCCATGGGCGGTACGGATTTAAGCGGTGCCATTGCCACAGCCCTGAACGGGTTTGAGTGGGACATTGCATCGGAAAAGGCCATCATTATCATCACCGACGGTGAAAATACCAGTGGTGATCCCATGACAATGGCCCGGGAGGCCCTGGAGAAAAATGTGCGTATTTTCTGCATTGGCGTGGGTAAAAAAGAGGGGGCACCCATCCCCGATGCCGCCGGGGGATTTAAAAAAGATGCAACGGGCAGCATTGTCATGTCCCGAGTGGATGATGAAGGCCTGGAAAAAATAGCCGCACTCACCCGGGGAATATATGTGAAATCCGTTGCCGGGGACATGGATCTGGATTTGATCTACACCGGACAGATTTTGAAAAACATGGAACGTACCACGGTCCAGAGCGGTCGAAAAAAGGTGTGGGAAAATCGGTTTCAGTGGCTGCTGCTGCCCTGTGTGCTTCTATTGATTCTGGAGCTTCTGGTGTCTGAAAAGGGTAAAAAAAACAATGGGCCTTCCCAGAGCCATCTGGCCTCGTGGCTGATTTTATGCATTGCCGGGACCATCTGCCTGGGGGCAATGCCCCTGGCCCATGCCGGTGCATCAAAAAGTGTGGCCCAGGGCATTGAAGCCTATGACAAGGGGGAGTGGGACAAGGCGGAAAAATCATTCATTGATGCCCAGCTGGACAGACCGGACATGCCCGAGCTGTATTACAACATCGGCAGTGCAGCCTATAAAAAAGGTGATTATGAATCGGCAGCGGCCAATTTTACCCGGGCCATGGACACCGAGGATGCTGCTTTAAAGCAAAAGGCCACCTTTAACCTGGGAAATACCCAATATCGCAATGGAAATCTTGAAGACGCTCTGGAATCCTTTAAGAAAATACCGGAAACCTCGCCACTTTTTCATAAAGCCACAGAAAATATTGAATTTGTAAAACAAAAAATCCAAGAGCAGAAAAAAGCCGCCCAGGATGAAACCTCTTCCCAGGGGGAGCAGAAAGACGATTCAAAGAACTCCGAAAATAAAGAATCTGACAAGGATAAGGACACGGGCGACCAGCAAAAGCAAGATCAACAGAACCAGAATTCCCAGGACAAAGAGCAAGACCGGGACGGGCAGGGGGATCAAAATCAGGACAGCCAGCCCCATGGGCAGAACCCCGCTGATCAGAAGGATGAAAAATCCGTCCCGGACCAACAGCCACCCAATGCCGGAGAGAATCCAGATACGCCGTCACCGTCCGCCGGACAAGATGAAAAAAAGCAATCTGAAGAAGAAAAGGCCACCGGAGTCGATGCAGATCAGAAAGATCAGCAGACGGATCAGGATAAAGATAAATCCGGTGCGGCGGCATCCCAGGCACCCGCAACACAGGATGCCCCGGAGCAATCCCAGGGCATGGGTGCCCTTCAACCCCTTCAACAGCAGATGCTCGATCGCCTGGAGGATCAGCCGGGCCGGGCCATGATGCCGGTGTATTCCGGTCAAAGAGTTGAAAAGGATTGGTAATGTTTAAACATATTTTTCAAATATTGATGGCCATTATTTTTCTTTTACCTGTCCATGGGTTCGCCTTTTCCGTCACCGCCCAGGTGGATCGCAATCAGATTTCCATCAACGACTATCTGGGGTTAAAGGTTATCCTTGACGGGGGTGAAGGAGAGGTGGATACCTCCCCCATAACCGATTTTCAGATTGTCTCCCGGAGCAGCAGCAGTAATGTCAGCATCATCAATGGCAGTTATTCCAAAACGGTTACCCTCTCCTTTCAGCTGGTTCCCCGATCCAAGGGCCGTCTTTCCATTCCATCCCTGTCGGTGTCCTGTGATGGAAAGATTTATCACACCCGGCCCATTGAAGTGATGGTTTCAGACTCACCCGTGGCTCCGGAAGATAACCGGGATATCTTTGTCCGGGCGGAACTCTCCCATGATAAACTCTTTGTGGGCCAGCAGGGCATTTACCGGTTTCAGCTGTTCAGTGCGGTTCAGTTCTCCAATGCCCGGCTCCAGAAGCCTGAATTTGAGGGGTTCAGTGTGGAAGAAATGGGTGAACCCCACGAATTTACCCGCAATATAAATGGTCGCAGATACCGCGGGGTGGAGATCAGTTATCTTATCATTCCCAGAACACCGGGACGTCTCACCATTGCCCCTTCCTTTCTTTCCTGTGATGTGGTGGTCCAGGACAGAACCCGCAGACGGGACCCCTTTGGGGATTCGTTTTTTTCAAATGGTTTTTTTTCCATGGGTCGAACCCAGCCCCGCCGATTTTCAACAAAGGCCATGCCCCTTGAGGTCATGCCCCTGCCTGCCTCTGATGAAACGGTGCAATTTTCCGGGCTGGTGGGGGAATTTTCCCTTGCCGCTTCCCTGGATAACAATGCCATAAAGGCAGGAGAGTCGGCCACATTAACGGTGACCCTTTCGGGCACCGGCAATGTCATGGATGCAAAAATGCCGGATCTTACCCTTCCCGATTCATTTAAGATTTACGAGGATTCACCGGTGGAGGATATTCAATTAACTTCAAAGGGCTACCAGGGCAGCAAAACCTTTAAACGCGCCCTGGTGCCGGTATCACCGGGGACATTCACCCTGCCGGTCCTTGAGGTCTCTTATTTTGATGTGGCGGACAATGTTTACAAAACCCTTACCAGCCCTTCTATGACCTTGACAGTGGCCCCGGGTGCAGCCCAGGAACAGCCATTGGTTACAGCAACTACGGCACCCCCTGCAGACAAAGCCGTGACACCCCGCCAGGTGGCATTCACCGGCAGGGATATTCTGGAATTGAAAGAGGGGCCAGGCCTGCTCACCACAAGGTTTTCCATGCCCTTTTCTCTGTTTATCCTGTTGTATCTGCTGCCCTTTGCCCTTTTCTTTCTGGTGCAGGCGATTTTTCGGGTGATGCGCAAAGAGGCCGATCCCGTGATGCTCCTGGGGAAAAAAGCAGACGACTATCTGAAAAAAAGCGAGATCAGCCATGAGGATGATCAGGGCTTTTTACGAAATCTGTATATGGCCGTGATGTGTCGTATTCTTTGGACGGCCAGGCAGCCGGAGCGATCCTTGACCATTGCCGAGGCGTGCGAAATACTGAATAAAAAGGGTGCAGCATCGGAGACGGTGAACCAGGTGGAGGATGTGATGTACGACATTGAATCGGCCCGGTATGGCAAAGGCACATTGGACCACCATGCCAGAAAGGCCCTGGTGGGTAGAGTAAAGGCCATCATGAAACTGATTTGTCTGGTGCTTGTGTTCGGGATGCTGACAGGCGTATCCCCCACATGGGTGAATGCCCAACCCAGGGAGGTCAAAGATCCCGGTCAGGGAACCACCCATGGAACCACACTGCTTGAGGGCATATCCGCTTATAAACAAGGCCGGTTTAAAGCAGCGGCAGAAACCTTTGCTCACCTGGCGTCCCAGGGCATGGACAACGGAGAACTCTACTACAATGCAGGCAATGCTTTTTTAAAAGCCGGTGACATTGGCCGGGCCATTTTGTGGTATGAACGGGCAAAAACCCTCATGCCCCATGATCCGGATCTGCGATTTAACCTTACCCATGCAAAAACCTTTGTCCAGGATAAGTCCGATGCTCCGGTGGTTGATATCACCGGCATGCTGTTTTTCTGGAAAAACTATCTGCCGCCCTGGCTGATGATCTGGACAGCCATTTCTTTGTCTGCAATCTTTGCCGTTTATGCCGGTGTCCGAACCCGCAAGAAAAAGCGCGTGTTTACCCTGGCTGGTATTGTCTTTTTTGTGGCTGTTGTCCTGGCTGGAACCACTGTCTGTTATGATTATTATGAACAAGACAATGGCCGGTTTGCCGTTATTCTATCCAGAGAAGCCGCTATTCATTCGGGCCTGTCTCCTGATTCCACCACCTTGTTTGTACTCCATGCCGGTACCCGAGTGCGGGTGGAAGAAAAACGCGATGGCTATTTGAAGATAATCTTTTCCCGGGACAAAATCGGTTGGGTCGGCACTGGCGATGCTGAGATGATTTAACTTTCCCCCTGCCAGGTTACCCGCAGCACCTCTTCAAAGGTTGTTTCTCCATTGAGCATTTTCAGCACCGCATCTTCCCGAAGGGTACTTAGCCCTTCGTGGGCCGCCCGTTGCCTTAAGCTTGATACATTGACATCCCCGGAAGTCATTTTTTTCAAGGATTCCGAGTAGGGCAATACTTCAAAAATAGCACTTCGTCCCTTGTATCCAGTATGTCGGCACTTGATGCAACCCTTGCCCCGGTGGAGTGTGATTTTGCCATTTGGCATAGACCCAGACCCATCAGTACCTCTCTCAAGAAGGGAGCTATTTCCCTTATTATCTGCGTTAATTTCCCTTGAAAGGCTGGTTTCCGTCCAGGAACCGATTCGGATATTATCTTTGTCATGTCCGTTGTTGTTTGCATGGGCTGGAAGCCTTAAACCCATGGCCAGCAATTCCTTTTCATCCATCTCAAAGGATTCCCGGCAATGGGGACAGATGCGCCGCACCAGCCGCTGGGCAATGATACCTGCCAGAGAGGACTGCACCAGAAAGGGTGGAATCCCCAGATCCAGCAGCCGGGTAAGCGATGACACCGCATCGTTGGTGTGAAGGGTGGACAAGACCAGATGCCCGGTGAGGGCCGCCTGCACCGCACTCTGTGCCGTGTCCAGATCTCTTATTTCCCCCACCATTATTATATCCGGGTCCTGGCGCAGGATGTTTTTTAATATGGTGCTGAAGGTGACATCAATGGCCGGCTGCACTGCGATCTGGTTAAAATCCTCGTGGATCATCTCAATGGGATCTTCAATGGTGGTGATGTTCACCGCCGGGTTGGACAGCTGCTTTAACGTGGAATAAAGGGTGGTGGACTTGCCGCTTCCCGTGGGTCCTGTGACCAGGATAATCCCATGGGGCAGGGTGATAATATTTTTATATTTTTCCAGATCCTCCGGTGAAAACCCAAGTTTTGGAAGGTCCTGGAACAACACCTCGGGGTCCATGAGCCGAAGCACCGCCTTTTCGCCAAATGCCACCGGAATGGTGGATACCCGGATTTCCACTTCAATTTTATCCTTCTGGGTTTTGATACGACCATCCTGAGGCCGTCTTTTTTCAGCCATGTTCAGCCCGGATAGGGTTTTGATGCGGCTGATAATGGCATTGTGTACCCGGCCCGGCAGGGTGTACACCGTGTGAAGCATGCCGTCGATGCGCATGCGTACCAGGCATGTCTTCCGTTTGGGCTCAATGTGGATGTCACTGGCCCGCTGGTCCAGGGCATATGAAAAAAGATGATCCACGGCATTGACAATGTGCTGGTCGGTGGCGGGCAGTTCATCACTGGATTTCAGCCGGACCAGCTGTTCCAGATTGCCCAGTTCCCCCCCTCTTTTACGGGAAAACTGGGTTTCAGCGGCAGAAATGGACTTTCGAAATCCAAAGCATTCGGCAATGAGGTGTATGACATCGGTCTTGCAGCTGACCACCGGCAGGGCTTTTAGACCCGACACCCGTTCAATGTCATCCATGGCCTCATGGTTAAAGGGGTTTGGGGTGGCCACCCGGATAATTTTTCCTTCCACTTCCAGGGGCAGGACCAGATGCCGCAGGGCAAAGGAGTGCGGTATGGTCTGGGTCACCACATTGAGATCCAGGGTAAGTGGGTCAATCTTTTTATATGGAATATTCCAGGCATTGGCCAGGGTTTCGTAGAGGAGGTCCTCATCCACCTCCATGCCCGGATTATCCTGTTTTTTCAGCTTCAGGGCCAGGAGTACATCCATGAAATAGATGGGGGGAAGAATGGAGTTTTTTAAGTTCCCCTTCAGCTTTGCCTGTTGTTGTTTTTCCAGGGCCTTGCGGATGTCCGGTTCATTCTTCAGTGCGGCGTTGACCTGCTTTCTGGACAGGATTGCACTGTTGAAAAGGATTTTGGCTATTTCTTTTGAGGGTTTCATTGTGGGGCCATATTGAGGCACTTTATTGTTGCAGGGGGCAATGAATTGAGGCGGCGTGAAAATTAGCCATTGTATTTAAAGCAAAGAAAAAGAGCGTAGCACGGTTGCCACTTTTTCGTCTGTCCGGGCAAGTTCGCGCATGGCATTAATGAGTCGATCTATTTTTGAACATTCTGTATTGTACCGCTCAAGGTCATGTATGAGATCCTTTTCAAGGCGTTCAACTCTTTCAACCACTGGTTTTATCATGGTGCGACGATCCCAGGCAATATAACCAAATAAGGTTGCGATCAAAACGACTAAAGCAGAAAATAGAGCCAACATTGTGTAATTGGTTTCACTAATTCGTTTGCTTAAGTCATCAAGTCTTTTACCCAGAGCTTCTTGTCCTGCCCTCATTTCAGATCTCAGAGCTTCTTGTCCTGCCCTCATTTCAGATCTCAGAGCTTCTTGCCCTGCTTTCATTTCAGATCTCAGGTCATCCTGCCCTGTTTTTATTTCTGATCTAAGATCACCAATTCTATGATTCAGGTCGTTAATTCTATGATTTATCAGTTGTTCAAGAGATTTTTGATTTGATTCCAAAACCGCAAGTTTTTCAACAATCTCACGGTCTGATATATGGGGAGCAGATTCCACAGCCGGTAATACACCAGGCAGTGTAAGCTGTAATAAAATCAGTATATGTAATGTTTTTAGTCTCATGTGTTGATGATAAATAGTCGCTTTTGAAATGTCAAGAAATGAATTGGCCCAGGCTGGCGGATGTACTATATTCAACGTGTAGAAATTCTTATAATAATGCTTGGCGGTGGAGACAAGAGCAGTCAGTCAAAAGATATTGCATTGGGCTGTGTTGAAGGCGCTCTCCTGATTTCAGGGACTTGCTTCTATATTTAAAAGATGGAAGCATTTGGTATTGCTCTATAACCCTGCCATTACTTAAAACAGATAGTCAGTAAGGCTATGATTGCAATAGTAATGGTAATGGTAAATAAGCGAAGGGTGAAATCTCTTTGTTTATCATCCCTGTCTTCGAGCTTGTCGGTTAATCTGTTGGTATGTTCAATTGTTTTGTCAAATCGTCTTTCCATATTTATATTTGTGTTGTCAACCTTTCTATTAATTTCCTCAAATCTGTTCTTGATATCTTCATGAGATTTGTTGATGTCATCTTTCATTTTGTTAATTTGATCTTGTATGTGATCGAATTGAACCTCTAAATGTTTAGAGATGGGGATGATGTTGGCCAGCAGGTCGTCCATGGTTTTTTTATCCAACGTCAGGGTTTGGATATTTTCCTCATGCTGAAAGTTCTTTTCTTCTATCATTGATCCTCTCCTCTAATTTATTAAAACTTTCTTTTTATACATTATCTCATCATTCAATTTATTTCAAGCGTCCCCGCACCACCAGATAACCATAACTTTTCCATTCTCTTTATTTTTGATGACAACTGGGTTTTTGAAACGCTAATGGGTCAGGTCCCGAGGATATGTATTGATTTTTCAACTTATTATCAATGCTTGTGAAAATAAAAAAACTGTTTTATACTGATTTTTAAAGTTTTAGGATATGCTGTTTTGTCAAAAAATGTCAATTTTTTGGACAAAAAAAGGCTGTTTTGGAGAAGATTAAAAAAGTGCTTGCCATAGATGGCGTTTTTCATAATGCGGGGTAGCGTATTGCCCCAGCCCTTCTTTTACCGTTTTTATTTAATATTATCTCATTGTGTAATATTAATTGTCAGGATGTACTATTCTTGCATATCTTATATGTTTACGCAAAACATGTGCTTCAATGAAGTTTTTTCTTGTTTTCTGTTTTCCAGATTCCGGTGGGTATGAAAAATCTTCTATGCAAAACAGAACGTAACTATTCAGCGTCGAAAAAAAATGGGTTTGTTTTCATTTTTTGCTTGACAGGGTTTCTGTGCAAAAAATGAATTTTTGAGGTGGGTTTCAAGCTTTCTTGTTTTGAACAAGAATAGGCTTAAAATCGCACATTACATCAATAAATGTGTCACTGTTAATGGCTGGCCACATTGAAAATAAATAAATGCAATCAGAGGCAACCTGAAGCGAAAATTTTGCCTCTGAAAACCTGTGTTATAATACCTCTTATAATCAAAACGAATTAGAGGGAGGTGCTTGTTGGGAGTAAAGGTGGATTCGATCGACGTAGACAAATCAGTTGAGGCAGCCAGAAAATTGCTGGAGAAGGAACAGGTTTTTCCGGGATTGAAAGCTGCACTTGACGTTTTGTTTTTGTTGATCTCTTTGCTATGCAACCGCCTGACGCTTAACAGCAGTAACAGCAGCAAGCCGCCCTCTTCAGACCCCAATCGAGAAAAACCAAAACGAAAACCGGGTTCAAAAAAGCCTGGAGGACAAGCTGGGCATAAAGGCTCTACCCTGGAAAGAGATCCAAACCCTGATTTTGTAGAACCAATAAATGTGGACAGAAGCACCCTTCCCGAGGGCACTTATAAAGAGGTAGACCCCGTTATCAGGCAGGTGATTGAGATTGACATCACAAAGGTTGTGACGGAATACCAGGCTCAAGTGCTTGAGGATGAAAAAGGCACACGCTATACCGCTAATTTCCCTGAAGGCGTCACTAAAGCCGTTCAATATGGTGTCAGTGTGAAGGCCCACGCCACTTTTTTCTCCCAGTATCAGCTAATTCCCTACGACAGGGTGGAAGAGACCTTCAGAGACCAGTTGGGAATTTCCATCAGTAAAGGCTCGGTGTATAACTTCAACAAAGAGGCCTTTGATAAACTGGAGGAGTTTGACCAAATCGTTAAACGCAGACTGTTTCAGTCTCATTTATGTCATGCCGATGAGACTGGCATCAATATAAACAGTGTCAGGCGTTGGCTGCACTGCACATCCAATGCCCAGTGGACTTATTTTTTCCCCCATGAGAAAAGAGGCAGTGAGGCCATGGATGAAATAGGGATTCTTCCCCTGTTCAAAGGGATTCTGTGCCATGACCACTGGAAACCATACTTAAAATATGATTGTCTACATTCCCTTTGCAATGCGCATCACTTGAGGGAGTTGGAAAGAGCTTGGGAACAAGACGATCAAAAATGGGCAAGAGACATGCGGGAGCTGTTGAAAGAGATCAATATTGCTGTGGATGACGCAGGAGGTCAGCTCAACCCAGCGGATTCCGAAAAAGACAGAAAAAGATATCGGGATGTGCTGGAAAAAGCCCATATTGAGTGTCCGCCACCGGATGAAAGCAAGAGAAGAAAAGGCCAACGGGGCAGACTCAAACGCTCCAAATCAAGAAGCCTCCTTGAACGACTGATGGGTTATGAAACGGAAACGCTGAGATTCATGGACGAATTAATAGTACCCTTCACCAACAACCAAGGGGAAAATGATCTCAGAATGACCAAAGTTCATCAGAAAATATCCGGATGCTTTCCCTCCATGGAGGGGGGCTAAAATTTTCTGTCGAATTTGAAGTTACCTTTCCATGTGCAAAAAGCATGGAGTGATGGCCAGCGATGCGTTGCGTACTTTGTTCGAAGGTCATCTTCCCGCTTTTTGCTATGAAGATTAATTAAATTAGAACATTACCCTGTTATTTTTTCAATAAATCAGCAGGGTAATGTTTTTCGACGCTGAATAAATACATTTATTATTTATTGTTGGTCAACCCGGATCTCAAATCCAGGTTTGCCTGTGGCGGTTATAAGTTAGGTTGGAATTATTGTATCTTTTCAATAACTTGGGGTAAATTTTTAGTACAACAATACAACTACTTGAAATTATTAACAGCCAATTAAAGAAAAACAATGTTTACCCGGACTCATTGAGAACTTACGAATTATTTGCTTGAATCTAATTATAAAAAAATCAGTTGCCTGCTTCTTGCAAGCTTATAATAGAAACAAGGTAAAATGGAATATGAAATGGTTGTTGTCGAAAAATAGCAATTCTGGTTTTACGCTAATTGAAATGATGGTCACCGTAGCCATTGTTTCGGTGATGATAGGTATTGCTGTGCCAAATATTATCGACTGGTTTCCCAGGTATCGTTTGAAAAGTGCTACAAGGGATCTTGTTTCTTTTATGCAGAAGACTAAAATCCAGGCAGTGAAAACCCGCAATTCTCTACAAATTGTTTTTGATGATTCCGTTTCTCCAGGGTTTTACTATCTGGATTTAGATAAAGATGATAATTGGGACCCCGGTGAAGAACGGGTGCTTTTGGGAGGTTATCAAAGCGGTGTTGATTATGGTTCTGGAAGTGCTACCAACAACTGGTCTGGAGATGTTATTTCTAAACATATTACTTTTGACCCCTCTCCTCATTTTTTGTTTCAAACCATGGGTACATCAAATGAACAGGGAACTATCTACCTGGAAAATAAGAATGCTGATATTTGTTTTGCAGTAACGGTTCTAATAACAGGGTCAATAAACGTAAGAGAATGGACTGGTACTGCATCATGGATCGAGTAATAAAATATAAATACATACTATTGCTAAAGCATTCAGGTTTTACACTGATTGAGTTGATGATTGCTATGCTTCTGTCTTCTCTGGTGATTATTGGTGTATATACTACCTTCATCAGTCAAAATAAGAGTTATGTTCAACAGGAAAGATTGGTAGAAATTCAGCAGACCCTGAGAACCGTATTCATGATAATGGGAAGGGATATCAGAATGGCTGGCTATAACCCTACACTCAACTCTCCTAATAAGTTTACTATAGTCAGTGCTACTCATAATAGTTTTGAATTTGGGATAGATTTGGATGAAGATGGAAACCTTGATGACGGAAGTGACGATAACGGAAGCGATCCAAATGATCCAAGAGAAAATTATAAGTATGAGCTATATGACTCCAATGATCCTGGCAGCGGAAAGAATGAACTTCACAAAATGTCGTACGGCAATGCCATAGCTTATGATATCAGTGCATTAGAGTTTGCCTATGCCTATGCCTATGATTCAGATGGAAGTGGTAGTGTCGATGAGTTTGATGATATTGACAGCGATGCCGGGGGGGTTATCTGGGCTGTTCCCAATGGAGGAATCTGGTTTGATTTAGATACTGATAATGATGGGGATATAGATATAAATGACACGCAAGGTGGGGTAAGTACCGGTAGACCTGTGGTTTTTGGTGATATCCGAATGGTGAGGATCAGCCTTCTTGTTCGCTCCTCACGTACAGACGGGTCTTATTTTAATAAAAATACTTATATTGTGGGATCTGTTCGTTTTGTCGCAAATGATCATTATCGGCGTAAGTTGGGAACAAGTATTATTCGTTTGCGGAATATGTGACGTAATTAATGTTTTTTCACTCAAAAATGGGTGTGTTTAGATATGGCTACCTTAAGAATACAACAGAGATGGATTGTTTTGCCAAGAAACAAACAAGGTGTGTTCGCAACAGAAAATGATGTAACTCTCATTGGAAGTAGGACAAAATCCGGGTTTTTAGTACATAGTTCTGCAGGTCTGACCCTTATTGAAGTTATGATTGCAATGGTTGTGCTCGGTGTGGGTTTATTAGCCTTGGCATCCATGCAGATTAGTGCCATCACCTCTAATAGTCAAGCCAGTCATATCAGTATAGCTACAGAGTTTATCGGAGAAAAACTGGATGGGTATGAGGCAATGGATTATGCGAATGTTAATGACGAATTTGGTCAAACCGACAATTTTGCATGGAAAACCACGGTTACTACTCCATACAGTACGTTTTCTGATCTTAAGAACGTAAATGTTTCGGTATCTTGGGTGGGAGTCGATGGCCCACATTCCATTTCATTTGAGACGGTTATTTCTCAGTAGGGTAGTCCAAAGAATGCGTTACCCCGGACATTTTACTGTTTTGTAGATGGGGATACGTTGAAAGATTTGGTGAAGTTGCGCCTTTAGAAAACTAAGATCGTGCTTGTGAACCATCTGCTAACTTTAAGGCTGCAGCTAAACGGCTGATCATTGGATGGGGGAGGGGGTAAATGAGATGAATTACGGGAGTAACGGTTTCTCATTCTTGAAAAATGAAGACGCTTTTGCTTTGGTGACTTCAATGCTTTTTCTGGTTATCTTAACACTAATCGGTATTGCAGCCACGCACACTTCAACCATTGAGATGCTGATTGCGGGAGGGGAAAAAAATAGGCAAAAGGCTTTTTATGCAGCAGAGGCAGGCATTGAGCATTGTACTAATCTTTTGATAGCCCAATTTCGTAAAAATTTTGCGATTAACCCCTCTGCTGATTGGGATTTTGCTTTATCCGATGTTGAGCCGGGCGTGGAAAAATTTGATTTCATAAAGGATACTGACGATAAAGAATCTCTTGTGTGGATTAAAGACAAAGCAATAGGTACTGCCTGCACTTATACTGTTATGGTGCGTGATAATGATAATGATACTGATCCTGATCTTTTTCTTGATGATGATAATTTTATTTGTATGACTTCTATAGCAACAACTACCGATGGGAGTACTGTGGGTATTGAGATTTTATTAGAAGGTACGTTAGCCCCCGGAACTGCAACCGGCTACACAGCCCAGGCAGGTGCCGGAGCTGGAAAAAGTTACAAGGCTGACGATACTGATTCAATCACTGATTTTACCATTCAAACAGCTATTACTCCCTGAAGGTTTATGTAAAAATGAGGAGACGTTCTTTAAATGTTATGTTTCACTAAAACTTCAAATAGATCAGAAAGAAAAATTGGCTATAGTATCATTCCTGTGCCGTTCTTTTTCTTGTTTATGGCCTTAAGCCTGTATTTTACTTCACCGCTTTTCGCCTTACCGGTGTCCTATAATGCTTCCGAATGGAAGTTCCATGATTCTGTAAACGAAGGAGACGGAAGCTCATACAAGGTTTTGTCTGACACTTCCATTACCATAACCGCCGCCGGAAACGATGTCTGGAACAATGCAGATGAGTATGGTGCCTATTATCTTGAAGATATTGATGGTGATTTTACCGCGACTGTCAAAATAATTTCACAGGATGATACCAACGGCTGGGCTAAAGCAGGTATTATGGTGAAGGATAGTATTGAGAAAGATGGAAAAAGTAAAGGATACTGCATGGTGGCTGTGACTCCTGATAACGGGTTTGCCTTTCAATGGGACAGCAATGAAGACGGTATGCTTGATAGTAATACCAGTACGGGGAGCTCCTCATTGTCACTGCCCTGCTGGGTGAAACTGGTCAAAAAAAAAATTGGCAAAAAAGAACATAACTACACTGCTTATTATTCCTTGAATGGTAGTTCATGGACTGAGATTGAAAGTAAAGACATTGAAAAATCCAAGGATGTCCAGGACGTGGGGCTGTTTGTAACTTCTCACAGTAAGGGGAATCAATGTGAGGTTCAATTTGGAGATTTCGATACGGACAATGGGCCCATAGCAAAAACCTATACCATAACCGTCACCAGCGGTTCCAACGGCACTATAACTCCTGCTGATCCATATATTGCAACTGAAAACAGTGAACCGGTTTTTACCATCGTTCCGGACGATGGCTATAAAATAGATGATGTTACAGTGAATCTTTTTACTTCTGTTCTGTCAGAGTTGGTAAATAGCGAGTATATATTTCCACCGGTTACCGCAGATCAGTCCATTGAGGCAAGTTTTTTCCAGATACTTCATGCCATAACCGCTTCGGCAGGCAGCAATGGAACCATCACACCCTCCGGTATCAGCAACGTGGTGCACAACGCAGATTTAACCTTTGAAGTAGTACCAGAAGATGGTTACATGGTGGATACCTTAACGGTGGATGGAGATGACACTGCAGTTCTGACCAATGATAAATATGAATTTCTGACTGTGACCGAGGATCACAGCATCAGTGTTACTTTCAAGGAATCATCCTCAGATGATCCTTCTGATAACGGTATTCCCGGTTGCTCAACCAACACGAGCACCGATTATAGTACTGGTTTTAATGCTTCAAATTTCAGCCTGGAAAATACCAATGTGTCGGGCGGTAAGATTGTGCTGGAAACCGGTAACGAGGCTATCAACCCTGATGAGATTATAATTCCGTTTACCCAGGAGGTCTTTGTCACCTTTCTATATGAAGGGGCAGGTTATGTTTCCGATTTTGGATGGATGCTTAAAGAGGAAGTTGTGGAAACCGATGGCAGCTTTAAAGGGTGGGATAAGATTCCCCTTGCCCAGAGGCACCCTCTGTTTAAGAAAATTTATGATGATGATGAAACCGGCGGATGTTGTTCAGGAGGAGATGGAATACTTGATTCAGATTATGGCAATGGCTCATTTCCTAAATCCAGTGAATCTTCTCTGGCCACCTATGATGACGGTACCGGATATCCATTTGTGGTGAATGGGGATGGAAAGGTGTCTCCCGGCGATATGAAAAAATCCATAGGTACCATAGCCGGTGGAACGGAACTCGTGTTTTTTCTCACCGCAAGTAAACGTTGGGACACATCAGATACGTCGGGCGTTTTTTTTACCAAAAAAGACTGGAATCCAGACACTTACGGTGCCTGCGGCTCAGGCACATTTGATAAAATTTATAACCTGGGAAAACCTGGAGAAGGCTCATGTACCACCGACGGTGGCTGGCTGGCAACCCCTGCCATTGAAAGGATGGGAAGTGATTTTGATGTTACCCTGTCCGGGGAATATAAATTGCCGATCACCGTGGGGGCTAAGTATTCCCATGTCATCGTGGGTGCGCCACCGGATAAACCCAATAAGTGGATACTCGGCTGGGAAGACCTTATGGGAGGTGGAGATGCCGATCATAATGATATGGTGTTTCACATCGAAAGAAGAACCGGAGGTATTGCCAGTCTGCAGTCCAGTGCCGCCATCGTTCCTGAAGATGAGGATGCCTATTTCACTGCTGTAACCTTTGTGGTTTATGATAATATGCCCTGCCCAGGGTACACGGAGATTAATTATGCCATTTCCATTGACAACGGCGGAACTTGGATTGATATAACCGACTGGGATGAAATTTATGAGACAGATGCCTCTAAAAATATTACCGGAACGGACCCTGAAACAGGTTGGGTATATGGATCACCTCAATACACCAAAAGAAAAGTGCGGCTGGATTTTTCAGAAAAGGGCCTTTCTGGCAGAGCTCTTTTGTGGAAGGCAGAAATGTTCAGTGAAAAAGAAACCTGTACCCCCCAGATTTTAGACGTTCTTATTGATGGAACTGTGGCCACCAATGGTTCCTTTTCACGATCTGAACCGGTTATTCAAACCAATGTGGTCTATTCCGGCACCTTTGAGACCCCCGCCATATCGTGGACGGATAAGGTTTTGCGGGGGCATCTTATAGCTTCCCAGCGTTATGCGCCGGAAGACCCCAACACAACAACTGTTAAAAACTTGTGGGATGCGGGCACAGTACTACAGAGCAAATCGCCTGCAAACAGAAAAATTTACTATCCGGAAATTACGCATAAGGTTGTTGTTGAAGAATATCTTGGGGCTGGAGATGGAAAAACAACTACATTTTCAGGTAAGTTTGCCCATTATCCTGTTTCAGCATTGACCCTAAAAATAACAGATAAAACGGAAACCTTCACGGATGAACATACCGATGTGCTTACCGGCAGCTTGGGCGGGGAGGGTACCATTAATCGTTTCACCGGTAAATATGATTTTACGTTTGATTCTCCACCTGAAGATGGTGTGCCGGTGAAGGCATCTTACTCATATTACAAAGCTTCCACCATATTGTCTGAATTTAACGGGACCAATATCACCAATGAAATGCTGGGACTTGACAGTACATATATTATTCCTGACGGTTATGTTTATGATATGAATGAGGACAATACCTTTGATCAAAGCGACGGTGACTGGCTTGTTAATTGGGTCAGGGGATATAAGGATGGAGCATCCACCGTAAAAGAATGGCTTCTGGGACCCATTGATCATTCCGTTCCGGCAATCCAGATACCGCCTGGAAAACCGCGTTGGTATTATGGTACCGCCATTACCGATTGTGAGCGTGAGGCGTTTGATGCATTTATAGAAAAGTGGAAGGAGAGACAGACTGTGGTGTATGTGGGCTCCCGGGATGCTATGCTCCACGCTTTTGATGGCGGAAAGTATCGCTGGGGAGATAATCCATCCACGACAGTGACTGAGAATAGAGGGTATTTTTTATGGGAATCAGGAGTTCCCAACTATGGTACAGGAGAAGAGTTATGGGCTTTTATCCCGGCCAACCTGATATCAAGGCTGAAAAATAATTATTTGAAGGAGGATGATCAGGCCTATGTTGATGCCTCTCCCACCATTGCAGATGTACACATAAACAGTACGTGGAAAACTGTATTGCTGTGCGCCCAGGGTAATGGAGGTGATACCGTGTCCTGCCTTGATGTGACAGATCCGACTGCTCCTTTTTTCATGTGGGAATTTGCCGACCCTGATTTATATAGAAGTCGTTCATCGGCTGCTGTGTCACAGATTGGCAGAATACTTGTCGGTGGAGCAACCAAATGGGTTGCGTTCTTCGTGTCAGGTAAAACATATGATAATACCCTTTATCCATCGGTATATATTGTTGATATAGAAGATGGCAGCTTGATAAAAAGGGTGTTTCTGGACGATGACCCGGACGGGAAAGGCAATGGGAAAGGGGGGACTGCCAGTGGGCAGCCCGCCGTGGTTGATTCTGATGGAAATGGATATATTGATCGTGTCTATATCGGTTCCGATAAAGGGTATATGTATAAAATAAATATTCCCGATGATCCCGATACAGTTAATTACAGCATTACACACTGTATTATCAATACGGATTTTTCAGATGATGATGCTAATGAAGTGCCGGTAGAATATAGATATCAACCGGTGTACGCATCACCCGCTGTTACGGTTCAAAATACCTTTTCCGCCCAGGGTGAGCTTGAGTACAATATAAAAATATTTTTTGGAACGGGGGACAGCCCCTATTATGATGAGGATATCAATACCGCAGACACACGATATCATTTTTTTGCCTACAAAGACACCGGTGAAAAAGGTGAAACATCGGATAAGACGGTAAGTCTGGACTGGTACATGGAACTTCCCGAAGGTCACCGGGTGTTTGCGTCTGCTTTTGCCGCTGCCGGAAATATCTATTTCGGGACATCAACGGCCGAAACGGAAGACCCATGTGAGGCTGTTGATGATGATTCCAACAGCGGAAAAATTTATGCCGTTGATGCTGATGATGGTGAAATTAAATTTGAAACCATTGTCGGAAATGTGCGCGTTCCACCATTGGTTGACGATGAACATCTTTATGTAAAAACCCCTGAAGGCAATATAGAACCCTTTGGTGGTGGACCGTATAATAATTCGGTGATCATGGGGGCTGTTGTGGATACAGCCGTGAGGTCATGGAAAGAACTTTCTGAGTAAATGCCGAATTTTTTATGGGACTTGTTATGAGAACTGTTGCGTATGAAATCATAATTTCTCTCGCATTGTTATTTGTCGTGGGAGGGGCTGTTTTTGCTGATTTGTATCAATACACGGATGAAAATGGTGTCATGGTTTTTACAGATGACGTTTCAAGGCTATCTGAAGCGCAACGTGCTAACTCAAAGACTCTTAGCGAGATTAAATCTGAACCCGCGGATGTCCCCCAGACAAGAGCACCGGGTACTTCATCTGAAGATGGAGTTCAGGAAATATCAGACGTATTGATGCAGGAAACCAATGCGTTAATCCAGGAAAATAAGAAATTAAATCAAGATTATGCCATGATCGTGGAAGAAAATAAAAAATTGGCAGATTTGCGTGAAAGATTGCGCCTTAAAAAAAACATATCCAGATCGGAATTAGATAACTTTAATAAACAAGTAGAAGAGATGAATATTAAGACAAAAGAGTATGATTCTCGATTGAAGTCCCATCAGAATCGTACCAAGGCATATAATCTCAAGCTTGAGCGTGTTAAGAGGGCTGCAAAAACTGAAAATGGTGACTGACCCTGTTTGACTTTTCCATTTAATCATGGTTAAACCATTGGCTAAGATAGATACCGATGATATCAATGATTGGAAAAAGGAGTATTGAATGAAAATAAGTGTGAAAATTTGTTTTTTAATAGCAGTGCTTTGCTTTACTTTCGGTTGCACCACAACCGGAATAAACCAGAAAAAAACCCCCCCCACCGCAACGGTGCAAAAAACAGACTCCGTGGCAGTCTACTATGATTTCAAAGACGTACTGGTCCCCCAGGAGCTTAAAATTGATGAGGATGCCACGGTGATCATCAGCACTCCCGGCCTCACATCTGGTGTTCTGGCCCTTAGAGGACGGGTGGAGAAAAATTCACTGTTTAATTTTTTCCGCACGAACATGATCAAGGATAACTGGAACATTGTCAGCCAGATCAAATCTCCTAAGATTACCATGCTGGTGTTCCAGAAGGCCAATCGCTGGGCTGTTGTAAATATTCGGGAGAACGATATTTACACCTATGTGGAGATTGGCGTGGCCCCCACCCAGGATCAGGCTCTGCCCATGATCTCCGGCGAAACCACCCTGACAAATTAAAGGTTGCTTTAATGGCTGGCTCCCTGCGATGGGAGTCTGTTCTATGTCCAGAATTCCGGGTCAATTTGACGTTGCTTGGTTATCCAGGAAATTCAGAGGTGATAAAATCCCTTCTTCGCGCTATATTTCAAACCGACACCCTGGATGACTTTGACAAGTTGATAGATACATCAATGGACGCTAAATAATGATGACACTGAAAGATAAAAATATTCTCATGGGGGTATGCGGGGGCATCGCAGCATACAAGGCGGTAAGTCTCCTGAGACTGCTTAAAAAAGCAGGCGCAAAGGTAAGGGTGGTTATGACCGCCTCTGCATTGGAGTTTGTGGGGGAAACCACCTTTCGGGTGTTGTCCGAAAATGATGTGTGCACCGGGCTGTTCAACACCAACGAGGCCGTGGTGCGGCACATTGAGTGGGCAAGTGAAGCAGATGCGGTGGTGATTGCCCCGGCCACGGCCAACATTATCGCCAAAATGGCCCATGGTCTGGCCGATGATGCTCTGTCCACCATGCTCCTGGCGGTGACGGCTCCCATCATGGTGTGCCCGTCCATGAACACATATATGTACGAGAATAGATCCGTGCAGCGAAATCTGGATATCCTGGAAGGAGATGGCATGGTGATTTTGGAGCCGGGAACCGGAGAGCTTGCCTGTAAAACATCGGGCGCAGGACGTCTGCCAGACCCTGAAGTGATTTTTGACCGGCTGGGGAAATTATTTTCTTCTTCGGATTTTGCCGGTAAAAAAATATTGGTCACAGCCGGTCCCACCCGGGAGGCCATTGACCCGGTGCGCTACATCACCAATCATTCTTCCGGTAAAATGGGGTATGCCATTGCCGAAGCCGCAGAAAAAAGAGGGGCCGAGGTTACCCTGGTATCAGGCCCGGTGGCTGTGCTGCCCCCCCTTGGTGTGGAAATGATCCGGGTGGAAAGTGCCCGGCAGATGGCCGATGCGGTGCTTGAAACCATGGATGATGCCGATGTGATCATAAAGGTGGCGGCGGTGGCCGATTACAGACCGGCGGACCCTAAAGATAAGAAGATAAAAAAGAAAGACCAGGACGGGGATGAGCTCTCCATCCATCTCATGGAAAACCCAGATATTCTGTGGGCCGTGGGTGAACGTAAAAAACATCAGTTTGTGGCAGGTTTTGCCGCAGAAACCAATGATCTGGTGGAAAATGCCACCTTGAAAATGGCCCGGAAAAATCTGGACATGATCGTGGCCAATCAGGTGGGGGTGAAGGGTTCCGGTTTTGAGGCCGACACCAACAAGGCAACTTTTCTTTTCCGGGATGGCACCCGACGGGATGTGCCCCTCATGGACAAGTCCGCGGTGGCCCATGCCCTTCTTGATGAAATTCACAGCAGAATATCATGAAAGAAAATTTAGACGTACAGTCAACACAAGGGATCTCAGCCCATACCTTCGGTGAGATCATCCGGGATTTATCCAGCTGCCTTTCCCTTCAAAGAGATATGGGGGTAACCCGACTGGACCTTGCCCCGGAAACCATTGGATTGATGGATCACTGGCAGCGGGGAAAATTGCGCCCCATGGTCCGGCCTTCCGGATCAAGGGGCAGCGTACTCCCCCAGAATTTTCGAACCCATTCACCAGAAAAAGCAGATGTTTCACAAAATCATCGTGGTACACCGCAAAAAAACAGTTGCTCCAATACACATAAAACCGTCACTGCCAACGCATCCAGTGATGCTTCCAGGGAAAAAGCAAGGCCAGTTCAAGAGATAACGGTGCCGGTTATTCACAGCCGGGGTACCAGTTCATCCGGAATATTTTTTCTGTGTGATGCCGCCACGCTGGATCAACAGCGGCAACCTGACATCACCCAGGGTCCTGCCGGGGAGTTGTTCCTGAATATATTAAAGGCCATGCATCTTGATGTGGATCAGGTTCATATCATCAGTTTTCTTGCCCCTCCCCGGAATGCTCCTCCTGATGATGCCTGGCAAAAACAGATAAAAACTCATGTATTTCAAAAAATAAAGGCGTTGAATCCCCGGATCATCTGCACCATGGGAGAGACGGCAATGAAGGTGATGCTTGGAAACGAGGCAACCCTTTCCCATGGGGAAGGGCAATTTCATAATATGGCCACAGCCCTTTTAATCCCCACCTTTCATCCGGCCCAGCTCATTGAAGATCCCTCCCTTAAACGCCCTGTGTGGGAAACTATGAAACGGATCATGCAGCGGGCAGGGCAGCGGTGACCCATAAGGTTGGTGCGTTAATATGCTATTAACTCAATTCCTGGAAATACTGGACGCAGAAAAAGGTTACTCCCCCCACACCATCAAGGCCTATGGCCGAGATCTGGCCGATTTCATGATTTTTTGTGCCCTGGGTACCGGATCAGAAACCCTGTCCGATGCCGAGTTCTTAAACCAGGCAGAGCAGAAAAAAGCCGCCCTGATTCGGGAATACCTGGTGTTCCTTGCCAAAACCGGCATCCAGAAAAGATCCGTTGCCAGAAAACTTGCCGCCATTAAATCTTTTTTCCGGTTCCTTGTCATGAATCAGCAGCTGGCATTTAACCCCGCAGAGGCCGTGCCATATCCCAAGGTGGCCCGGAAAATTCCTGATTTTCTCACCGTGGATGATATCTTTAAACTGCTGGATTCCATAAAAAACAATACCCTTGCCGGGCGACGCAATGCCGCCATATTTGAGACCTTTTATTCCACGGGTATCCGGGTATCGGAAATGCAGGGGCTTGATTTTGCAGATGTGGATGTAACGCGTAAAACCCTCAAGGTGACGGGTAAGGGCAATAAACAGCGCATGGTGCCGGTGGGTCAGCGGGCACTTTCCGCGATTCTTTTTTACAGACAGGGTCTTGACCTTTCCCATGTGCCGCTGTTTTTGAACCTGAAAAATCATAAGCGTCTTTCCGATGATTCCATGCGTAAAATTTTAAATAAAATCGTTGCAGACTGCCAGCTGTATCTGCCGGTAACCCCCCATACCCTGCGCCACTCCTTTGCCACTCATATGCTCGATGCCGGAGCAGATCTGCGGGGCATCCAGGAAATTCTTGGCCACGCCAGTCTTTCCACCACCCAGATTTACACCCACGTCACCATGGACCGACTCATGCAGGTTTATGACAAGGCCCATCCCCGACGTTAGGGTACCGCTGTTGTGATTAATCCCGCCCAAAATAATGCTTGCATCTTCAGTCCAAGGGCTTATATTCTTGCCCATGTTTACTTTTTTTATATATGAAAAGGTGGCCTTCAAGTCTACCTCAGCAGAGTCCCTCCCCCGATGGGCAATAGGAACCGGACAATCGAGCTGTCTACAGTTCCGGTCCGGGCACATTGCCCGTCGGGGGAGGGGCGGCATAATGCCATTTGGCTCCGCGTCTACGACCCTATCTTCGTTGTGTCAACAGGCCAACATGATCGTTTTCTATGAAATTTGTCTGACCGCTTCAGACCGGGAGAAAAAAATATGAGTGATGTATTTCACGGAACAACCATCCTTGCCCTTCGCCATAAAGGCCGGGTGGTGGTGGCAGGTGACGGCCAGGTAACCCTTGGCACCACCATAACAAAACACAAGGCCAGAAAGGTTAGGCGCATATATAATGATGCCATCATTACTGGATTTGCCGGTGCAACGGCCGACGCACTTCACCTGTCGGAAAAACTGGAACAGAAGCTGGAGCGGTTCAATGGTAATCTCACCCGAAGTGCCGTGGAACTGGCACGGGAGTGGCGCACAGATAAATATTTAAGACGGCTGGAGGCCATGATGATCGCCGCTGACAAAGATTGTACCTATCTGTTGTCCGGCAACGGCGATGTCATTGAACCCGATGACGGGGTGATCAGCATTGGTTCCGGCAGTACCGGAGCCCACGCCGCGGCCAAGGCATTGGTGCAGCACACCGACCTTGACCCGGTGAAAATTGTTGAAGAGGCCATGGCCATTGCCGCCTCGCTTTGCATTTATACCAACAACAACATCACCGTTGAAACCATATAGGATACACACATTATGATTCGGGATTTAAAACCCAAAGAGATTGTCCAGCGCCTGGACAGATATATCATCGGCCAGAAAAATGCCAAAAAATCCGTGGCCATTGCCCTCAGAAACCGGTGGCGCAGGCGGCAGGTGGAAGATGACCTGCGCGATGAAATTGCCCCCAAAAATATTATCCTCATCGGGGCCACCGGGGTGGGAAAAACAGAAATTGCCAGACGTCTGGCAGATCTCACCGATTCTCCCTTTTACAAGGTAGAGGCATCCAAGTTCACCGAAGTGGGATATGTGGGACGGGATGTGGAATCCATGGTGCGGGATCTGGTGGAGCTGACCATTAATAATCTTAAAGGGCGGCAGCAGGAAGCGGTGAAGGAAAAGGCTGCGGCTATTGCCGAGGAACGCCTTTTGGATATTCTGCTTCCCAGTGGGAATACCCCGGCACCCTCTACGGGTACCAATGGTACAGATGGTGAAGTGGCAGGGAATGACAATCACATTGACATTGTGGATGACGGTGCCGTACCCAAGGCTTCCACCCGGGAAAAGCTTCGAAAAATGCTCCGGGCGGGCAAGCTTGATGATCGGCTGGTGGATCTGGAAGTGCAGGCAAAAAGTGGTCCCATGGTGGAAATCTTCAGTAACACCGGCATGGAGGAGATGGGCATCAACTTCAAGGATATGCTGGGAAGTCTCATGCCAAAGAACACCAAACATCGCAAGATCAAGGTGACAGAAGCCATGAAAATCCTGTGCCAGGAAGAGGCAGCCCACCTGGTGGACATGGAAAAGGTGGTGGCTGAAGCCATAGAAATGGTGGAGCAGTCCGGAATTATTTTCCTTGATGAAATCGATAAAATTGCAGCTAAGGAAAAGGGCCATGGGCCGGATGTATCCAAAGAAGGGGTTCAGCGGGACCTGTTGCCCATTGTGGAGGGCAGTTCTGTTCCCACCAAGTACGGCACAGTGAAGACTGACCATATTCTGTTCATTGCCTCGGGGGCTTTTCATATGTCAAAACCCTCGGATCTCATCCCCGAACTCCAGGGCCGATTCCCCATTCGGGTGGAGCTTGATAATCTGGGACAGACGGAATTTGAACGGATATTAACAGAACCCCAAAATGCCCTGGTACTTCAATACATTGCGCTTCTTCGCACCGAAGGTATTGCCCTGGAGTTCACCGATGATGCCATAAAACGCATTGCCGCAATTGCCGTGGAGGTAAATACCAATACAGAGAACATCGGTGCCAGACGTCTGCACACCCTCATGGAAAAATTGCTTGAGAATATATTGTTTGAATCCCCGGATTTGGAGAACAAAAACGTTGTGGTGGATGCAGCCTTTGTGGATGCACAATTGAGAGACATTGTGGAAGATGAAGATTTAAGCAGGTACATACTATGACAAACATGAATGTGGCAGACATACTCATAGAGGCACTTCCCTATATCCGGCAGTTTTCCCGGAAAACCATTGTGGTGAAATATGGCGGTCATGCCATGGTGGATGAGAAGCTTAAAGAAGATTTTGCAAGTGATATCACCCTGCTAAAATACATTGGCCTGAATCCGGTCGTGGTCCATGGTGGTGGTCCCCAGATCAACAAGGTGCTTGATGCCATGGGCATTACCTCAAGTTTTGTAAGGGGGATGCGCTACACCGATGGGGAAACCATGGATGTGGTGGAGATGGTGCTCGGGGGCAAGGTCAACAAGGAAATCGTGGCACGTATTAACCGAAGGGGGGGCAGCACCGTGGGGCTCACCGGCAAGGACGGGGGGCTGATCACCGCCGAAAAGATGACCATCTACCAGGAAGGAGAGGGCGATAATCCCCCGGAAATCATTGATCCCGGCATGGTGGGCACTGTGTCCCGGATAAATCCTCATATTATTCATACCCTCACCGATCAGGGGTTTATCCCGGTGATTGCACCTGTGGGTATTGGTGAAAAGGGAGAAACCTATAATATCAATGCCGATCTGGTGGCGGCCAAAATTGCCTCGGCCCTTAATGCCGAACGCCTGATCCTGCTCACCGATGTGGACGGGCTTCTGAATGAATCAGGCAAGCTGCTTTCCTCAGCCGATGCCGATACCATCCACGCCATGATAAAAACTGGTAACATCAAGGGGGGCATGATTCCCAAGATGGAGTGTGCCCTGGAGGCTCTGGATAATGGGGTGCAAAAGGCCCACATAATCAACGGTACGAGATCCCATGCCCTGCTGCTGGAACTTTTCACGGATTCAGGCATTGGTACCCAGGTGCTGGGTAGAAAAAAAGCAGATTGACCATTGGGGACTCTGCTGAAGTTGCCTTGGAGGCTGCCTTTTCATATAAACAGACATGGCAGTAAGTACCTGCCACAATGAAAGTTGAAAATCTCATCATTGCAGCATGTTGGATGGAGTTTTCATATAAAAAGTGACCCATATTTATAATTAAGCCCAATCGGGCTGAAAAAAAGGTGAAGTCTTGAATACAAAAGAAAAAACAGATGCATATATATTTAACACCTATGGTCGTATCCAGAAGGTGTTTGTTAAGGGGCAGGGCACAACACTGTGGGATGAAGAAGGCAATTCCTACACCGACTTTTTGGCCGGTATTGCCGTGTGCAGTCTGGGTCACAGTCATCCTGAAGTGACAAAAGCAGTGGCAAACCAGGCGGCCACCCTCACCCATGTATCCAATCTTTATTATACTGCACCCCAGGCGGACCTTGCCGAAAAACTGGTGACCCACTCTTTTGCCGATCGGACTTTTTTTGCCAATTCCGGTGCTGAAGCCAATGAGGCTGCCATTAAGCTTGCCAGACGGTATTTTAAAGAAAAGGGTCAGCCGGAGCGGGTTAAGATTATCTCCATGGCACAGTCTTTTCATGGGCGTACCATGGCTACCCTGTCCGCCACAGGTCAGGATAAAATTAAAAACGGATTTTCCCCCCTGGTGGCGGGTTTTGTTCATATTCCCTTCAATGATATGGACGCATTGACGGCTGCCATGGACGAAACTGTATGCGCTGTCATGATGGAGCCCATCCAGGGAGAAGGTGGGGTGATACCTGCCAATCCGGAATACATCAAGGCGGTGCGGGAGCTGTGTGATCGTGAAGGGATTTTTCTGATTTTTGATGAGGTCCAGACCGGCATGGGACGCTGTGGACGGCTGTTTGCCCATGAAATTTACGGGGTAACCCCTGATATCATGACCCTGGCCAAGGCCCTTGCCAATGGGTTGCCAATGGGGGCCATGCTGGCCACAAAAGAGGCGGCCAAAGGGTTTGCTCTGGGCAGCCATGCCACCACATTTGGCGGTACCCCCCTGGTGGCGGCGGCGGCTCTCACCGTATTTTCCATAATTTCCCAACCGGAATTTCTCCAGCAGGTGGTGAAAAAGGGACAATATCTTAAAAAACAGCTTGCGGCCCTTGAAACCGCCCACTCCTGTATCAAAGCAGTGAGGGGGGAGGGGCTGCTGGTGGGCATGGAAATTGACGGGGAAGCCGGTAAAATTGTTGAGGATTGTCTGAAAAAAGGCTTTATTATTAATGCCATTCAGGGTAATATTTTACGCTTTGCACCGCCCCTTATTATCAGCCATGAAGAAATAGATGCACTGGTGGCGGTGCTGGACAGCCTTCTGGCATAAGGAGATTTGGATTTGAAAAAAGATATACTGTCGTTGCTTGATCTGGAAAAAGATGATTTTACCCATCTGTTTGACAGGGCCTTGCAGCTTAAAAAACGGTTTGATCAGGGTATTGCCGATCGTCCCCTCATCGGAAAAACCCTTGGATTGATATTTGATAAAAAATCTACCCGCACCCGGGTGGCCTTTGAAACTGCCATGATTCAGCTGGGTGGAACCCCCATTTACATGAGCACCCAGGATACCCAGATATCCCGCAATGAACCGGCCTGTGATACCGCCCGGGTGTTGTCCCGGTATGTGGATGCCCTTGCCATGCGTACCTTTGATCATTCCCTTGTGGCAGAATTTGCAGCATCTGCAAGTATTCCGGTGATCAATGCATTGACAGATTCTTTTCATCCCTGTCAGATTTTGAGCGACATCATGACCATCATTGAAATTAAGGGCCGTTATGACGGGCAGAAAATCGTGTGGGTTGGTGATGGTAATAATGTGGCCAATTCCTGGGTCAATGCCGCAGCTGTTCTGGAACTTGATCTGGTGGTGGTCACCCCTGAAGGGTATCAAATTCCCGAAGATGTAAAGGCTGCAGCCCTTGCCAGGGGCGGTGAAAAAATTGTCTTTACCCATGATCCCGTGGCGGCGGTGAAGGATGCCGATGTGGTTTACACCGATGTCTGGGCCAGCATGGGCCAGGAGGAGGAGCAGAAAAAACGGGAGATCGCATTTAAGGGCTTCCAGGTAAATAAACAATTGCTTTCCCATGCCGCCAAAGATGTCACCGTGCTGCATTGCCTGCCCGCCCACAGGGGGGAAGAGATTGCAGAAGATGTGCTTGAAGCCCCGGGAGCCGTGTTCTGGGATCAGGCAGAAAACAAACGCCATATGCACAAGGCGATTCTTGAGACTTTGATTCTTAAAACCCGTTAAGGAGAAATAACGTGTCTGATATAAAAAAAGTGGTGCTTGCCTACTCCGGGGGGCTTGATACCTCGGTGATATTGAAGTGGCTGATTGAGACCTACAAGTGTGAAGTGGTGACCCTCACCGCAGATCTGGGTCAGGAAGAAGAACTGGACGGTCTTGAAGACAAGGCCCTTAAAACCGGTGCAGTAAAGGCCTATGTGGAAGATCTCCGGGAGGAGTTTGTAAGGGATTACGTTTTTCCGGCCTTCCGGGCCAATGCTATTTATGAGGGACAGTATCTGCTGGGTACCTCCATTGCAAGACCTTTGATTGCCAAACGTCAGATTGAGATTGCCCATAAAGAAGGTGCAGATGCCGTCAGTCACGGTGCCACGGGCAAGGGCAACGACCAGGTGCGCTTTGAGCTTGGGTATCTGGCCATTGATCCGGCCATTAAAATTATTGCGCCCTGGCGGGACTGGGATCTCACCTCCCGTACCCGGCTTATGGCCTTTGCCAAAGAGCATGGCATTGAAGTGCCCCAGACCCCTAAAAAACCTTACAGCACCGACCGCAACATGCTGCACATCAGCTACGAGGGTGGGGTGCTGGAAGATCCCTGGGCCCAGGCCACCGATGACATGTACACCATGTCCATACGGCCCGAAGATGCCCCGGATGTTCCTGAAATCATCGATATTACCTTTAAAAATGGTGATCCTGTGGCCATCAATGGAGAAGAAATGTCCCCGGCCACCATGTTGAAATCTCTCAACACGTTGGGTGGACGCAATGGTATTGGCCGCATTGATCTGGTGGAAAACCGGTTTGTGGGCATGAAATCACGCGGGGTGTATGAAACCCCCGGTGGTACCCTTTTACGTCTGGCCCACATGAACATGGAGTCCATCACCCTGGACCGGGAAGTGGCCCATCTGCGTGATTCCCTCATCCCCAAATATGCCGAGCTGATTTACAATGGGTTCTGGTTCTCCCCGGAGATGGAGCTGCTACAAAAAATGATTGATGAGACCCAGACCAACGTATCGGGTCGGGTGCGTCTGAAGCTCTACAAGGGTGGGTGCCATGTGCTTGGAAGGGAATCTGATTTTAGTCTTTACGATGAGTCCTTTGCCACCTTTGAAGATGACGATGTCTACTCACAAAAGGATGCCGAAGGTTTTATCCGGCTCAATGCACTGCGCTTGAGAATTCGTAAGCTGGCCCAGGATCGACGCAACAAGGCATAATTGCCATAAAAGTAATTGTGCGCTTTATTTATCGATTTACGCGTTTCTGGTTTCTGTTCAACAGAAGGTTTTTCCAGAGACGTGTAAAGTACTTTTAAAGGATGTTAAACCAGGACCAAAAAAATGGCAAAAAAACCATGGGACGGCAGGTTTTCCCAGAGTACAGACAAGCTGGTGGAAAAGTTCACCGCCTCCATTGATGTGGACCGGGAACTTTATAATTACGACATTGACGGCAGCATCGCCCATCTGAAGATGATGGCCCATCAATCCATGATCACCACGGAAGAGGCGGAAGTGCTGACCCGTGGCCTGGAATCGGTGCGACAAAAGATCAAGGACAATGCCCTTGAATTTTCCGATACACTTGAAGATATCCACATGCACATAGAAAGTGCCCTGGGCGATGAAGTGGGCACGGTGGCCCGCAAGCTTCACACGGGAAGGAGCCGAAACGATCAGGTGGCCCTGGATATCAGGATGTATTTAAAGGCAGAAACCCATGCCATCATGAAAGGGCTTCTTGCCCTTCAAAAAGTGCTGGTGGAAAAAGCCCATGAAAACCTTGATGTGGTGATGCCGGGATACACCCACCTGCAGCGGGCCCAGCCGGTGCTGTTTGCCCATCATCTCATGGCCTATTACGAGATGTTCAAGCGTGATTATGAGCGGTTTGAAGATTCCTTGAAGCGTACCGATGTCATGCCCCTGGGAAGTGCAGCACTGGCAGGTACCACATTCCCGTTAAACCGGGAATATACAAGGCAGCTTTTAGGTTTTACCAGGGTGTCCGATAACAGCATGGATTCGGTGTCTGACCGGGATTTTGCCATGGAGTTCATCTCCCATGCCACCATCTGCATGGTGCATCTGTCCCGGTTTTCCGAGGAACTTGTGCTGTGGTCTTCGTCTGAATTTGCCTTTGTCACCATTTCCGATGCCTTCACCACCGGTTCCAGCATTATGCCCCAGAAGAAAAATCCCGATGTGGCGGAACTGGTCCGGGGCAAGACCGGCCGGGTGGTGGGCAATCTCATGGCCATGATTACCCTGATGAAATCTCTGCCTCTGGCCTATAACCGGGACATGCAGGAGGACAAAGAGCCTTTATTTGACACGGTGAATACCCTGAAGGCCTGTGTGGATATTTACACCCGGATGCTGCCAAACATTGCCGTGAATGGCCCGGCCATGAGAAACGCCGCCGAAAATGGGTTTTTAAATGCCACGGATCTGGCCGATTACCTCGTGGTTCGGGGTATGCCATTCAGACAAGCCCATTCGGTGTCTGGAAAGGCCGTGGCCTTTGCCCTTGGCAGAAAAAAAGAACTGCACCAGTTGACCCTTGAAGATTTTAAAACCTTTTCCCAGCTCATAGAAGGAGATATCTTTGATTTTCTTTCAACGGAGCAGATGATTTCCCGCCGGGTAACCCACGGGGGGACCGGCTATGAAAATGTCAAACTGGCTGTGGAAAAGGCCCGTGAACATTTGAACAGCTGAAATAAAACTGTATGAATCACGTCTGGGGGACTGTCGATATTTTAACCACACCCAGAATGAAGTGTAATAACCCAGAAGCCAATAGATATGTTTGGGTTGGGGACAAGGAAAGAAATATGTGGCATCGGATAAGATCAATGGCCATGGCGATCATGGTGGTGTTCATCCTGACAGGAGACATGGGCTGTGGTAAAAAAGGCCCCCCATTGCCCCCATTGGCATTGGTTCCACCGGCACCCATGGCGTTGACCTGGCAGTTGGCCGCAGATCAGGTGATACTTCAGTGGAAACTTGTACCGGAATTTCAGAAAAAGGCCGGAACTTCTGACATGGGAGTGGAGATTTACAAAGCCACCCGGGAACTCACCAAAGACATGTGCCGGGACTGCCCGTTGACCTTTAAGAAATCAGCTGAATTGTCAGCCACCACACTTCGTTACGCTGCCTCCCTTGAAAGGGGGTATCAATATTTTTATCGCCTGCGGATCAGGCAGGGAGATGCTGTCTTTAGTGAGTATTCTGAAACAGTATCCTTTGATTTTGAATAATCCTGTCTTTTGATACGTGATATTTAAATTTTTGTTGGCCTATTTCATGAGAACTGGACCAGGCTAGCGTTATCCACCAAACCTGGTATAAAGCCGGAATACCATGAATAATGCCCATAGCGTGCGCCTGGCTCCTTCCCAGAATGGCCGATGTTGTGACCAAGCCCAATAAAATAGAAAATATAATGAAAGAAAATGCTGTCATGGACAAACAATCGTCGGTTTTTATCTCCATTGGCTCTAATCTGGGGGATAAGTATGATAACTGCCTAAAAGGAATTGAACGCCTGAACCAGCTGAATCATACCACTGTCACAGAGGTGTCTGCCTTTTATCAGACCGATCCTGTGGATTACACCGATCAGGACTGGTTTGTTAATGGTGTGGTTAAAATTTCAACCGGCCTTGCTCCCATTGAATTGATGGTGTCTTTAAAAGGCATTGAACAGGCCTTGGGACAGTTTGAAAAAGCCGTGCGCTTTGGTCCCCGTCTCATTGATCTGGACATTGTCTTTTATGATAATCTGGTGATGCACCAGGATACCGTTATTTTGCCCCATCCACGGATGCACAAAAGGCGCTTTGTATTAAAGCCCCTTTGTGATATAGATGCCGAACTTGTTCATCCGGTGTTGAACCGGACGGTGCAAAGCCTTCTGAATGAATTAAAAGAAGATGACCAGAATGTTTTGCTTTTATATGAAAGTGCCGACAGCAGAGCCCCCGGCGGTCCATCGGACCGGCCCATTCGGAGCTAAAGGCGATCAGCCCATTTGCACTGCCGACGGTCCGGGTCCGGTCCGATGGACTGTCGGGGGCGGTATAATGCCATTTCCATTGGTCGTTGTGCCCGTCAGGACGTGTCAGTTATAAAAAGGGGCCGGATACGCCCCTAAAATAATCCACCCAAAATAGCCCATGTTGTGATCAAGGCTCAAAAGAGGCTTTGCGGGTTAGTGTGATTTGGATAAATTGTGGTGCGTAATCCTAAGCGTTTACGCATTTGAAAAGTAAATATTCGGGATTACCCACAAAAAAATGTGCCGGATTTTAACATTGACCACCCACTTGCCTGGTTGATGGAAGTTAGGATCAGGCCCACAAAAAAATGGAGAATATAACGATGAAGTTTTTTATAGATACCGCAAACATAGAAGAGATCAAAGACGCCAACAGCATGGGCATGGTGGATGGTGTTACCACAAATCCTTCCCTCATTGCCAGGGAAGCAGGTGAGTTCAAGGATATCATTAAAGAGATCTGCTCCGTGGTGGATGGTCCGGTGAGTGCAGAGGTGATCAGCCTGGATTATGATGGCATGGTTTCAGAAGCAAGGGAGCTTGCCACCATTGCCGATAATATTGTGGTGAAAATTCCCATGACCATTGAAGGCCTTAAAGCGGTAAGAACCCTTTCCGATGAGGGCATTAAAACTAACGTCACCCTTATCTTTTCTGCCCTCCAGGCCCTGATGGCCGCCAAAGCCGGTGCCACCTATGCCAGTCCCTTTGTGGGACGTCTGGATGACCTTTCCCAGGATGGCATGAACCTCATTGAAGAGATTGTGGATATATACAGCAATTATGGCTATACCACAGAGATCATTGTGGCAAGCGTAAGAAATCCCCTGCATGTGCTCAATTCTGCGCTTTTAGGTGCGGACATTGCCACCATCCCCCATAAGGTCTTAAAGGCCCTTGCATCCCATCACATGACCGACAAGGGCATTGAGTCCTTCATGGCGGACTGGAACAAGAAAGAGAATAAATAAAGGTGCAGGTTGGCCGCTCTGATTATCAGGCCCGAGGCAGGTAGCTGTCAGCATTGGATTTTAGATGTGTCGGGATTGTAAAACCTGTGCGGCGGATCATACCGTCCCGAAATTTACGCTTGATCCTGTTGTGGTAAGGGAGTCAGACCTTATTAATTTACCATTTATAAAGTCCGAGTTACTATAATATATGGATACAACCCCGGGACAACGGTAAATTAGGAACTGCAGACTCCCTAAGACCTTTTTATATGAAAAGGCAGCCTCCAAGGCAACTTCAGCAGAGCCGCCCCCCGATGGGCAATAGGAACCGGACAATTGAGTTGTCTACAGTTCCGGTCCGGGTCCATTGCCCATCGGGGGGGCGGCGGTATAATACCATTTGGCTCCGCGTCTACGACGCTATATTTGTTGTGCCCGACAGGACATGACTGTTATTGAGAAAAATGATCTTATTCTAAAATTAAGGTTGACAGATGGGAGGGAACCTTATATAAAACCTCTTGTCTTAACTGAGCGGGAATAACTCAGTGGTAGAGTGCGACCTTGCCAAGGTCGAAGTCGCGGGTTCAAATCCCGTTTCCCGCTCCATTAAATATCAGACAAGGCGGCTTGGCCAAGTGGTAAGGCGACGGCCTGCAAAGCCGTTATTCTCCGGTTCAAATCCGGAAGCCGCCTCCAACAAAATATGTAGTGATTAAAAAGGCTTGGAAAGAAATTTCTAAGCCTTTTTATTTTTGTAGAAACTAAAATTCTCACCCCATTCTCAACCAATATCCTCATATCGTTTGCCATGCATTTTTTATTCCTTGACCTTGGTAGTTGGAAAGACTACATTTTATTATATATGATTCCATAAAATGAGATTTAGAAAAAATAGCCACAACATTCCAAGGAAAAGATAGATGACAGTCAAAAATAATAGGGGTTTTACATTGATAGAACTCATGGTGGTGGTGGTGATTCTGGGAATCCTGGCAGGAATGATCGTTCCGAAACTCATGGGCCGCACCGATGAGGCAAAGCAGGTAAAGGCCCGAACTGACATTGTGGCCATGGAGACGGGCCTGAAGCTGTACCGTCTGGATAACGGCAATTATCCCACCACGGAACAGGGACTATTAGCCCTGGTGGAAAAACCGGAAAGTGAACCGGTACCGGTGAAATGGGCCACCGGTGGATACCTTGAAAAGGGCAAGGTACCAAAAGACCCCTGGGGGCGGGAGTACCTTTATCTTTCCCCGGGTGTGAATGGCGAGTATGATATCATCTCCTATGGTGCCGACGGTGCTCCCGGAGGTAATGATAAAGACATGGATATCAACAGCTGGGAAATTGAGTGACCGGAAAAGACAGGGGTTTTACCCTTATTGAACTGGTAACGGTGATGGCCGTGATGGGCATTGTACTTTTCTTCACCCTGCCACGGTTTGATGCCTTTAATCCCTTTGGGGCATCCATGACACCTACGGGTAAGCTGCTGCTTCTGGTGGAGCAATTAAAATCCCGGGCCATTGAAACCGGTCAGGGATTTTTTCTTCACCTGGACCCTGCAATGGGAAAGGTCTGGGTTACGGCTTCGACGGTTCCGGAAACGGCTGAAGATGCATCAGAAATGTCTTCAGGAAGACAAGATGATCTGGAAAATGAATCCATGGCCGAACCTGTCATACTTTTTTCAGATGAGTATATGCTTGAAGATGTAAAAATGCCGGAAACTGTCCAAAGTCAGGGAATGGAGGCAGATGATATTGCCATCTGGTTCAGTGGGGAGGGCTATTGTGACCATGCCTTCATCTATATTCAGGATAACGATGTGGATTTCACCATCGTTCTTGAACCGTTTTTACCCCGGGCACAGCTGGTGGATGGTCATGTTGTCTGTGGGGAATAGTGATGCGTAAACGCCAGGATGGGTTTACCCTGCTTGAAATCATGGTCAGTATTGCCATTATTGCCATTGTGCTGGTGTCTTTGTTTCGCATGCACGCCTCCACCATTCGACTGGCGGAAAAAATAAAATTCAACGCTGTGGCCACAAGCCTTGCCCGGAAAAAAATAACAGACATTTGTATGAACATAAAGGACGCCGGTGATAACCGTGGGGATTTCGGGGATGATTTTCCCGGTTATACCTGGGAAAGCACCATGGGAGAGATGCCGGTATTTGATGAAGATATGATCTCTGAAAAACAGGCTGAAAACATGAAGCGCATTGATGTGACCATCTTTCTGGGAGAACGACACGTCTTTACTGTGCGAACCTGGGCCTATGATGACAATGACTCATGATTGCAGATTCATCAGCCTGAACGGGTATGGCCCGGACCCCAAAAAGCCCCGGTCCGGCCTGACCACTGCCGGTACCAGGGTTCAAAGGGGGTTTACCCTTATGGAAATTCTGGTGGCCGTGGTGATTTTTGCCATTTTAATGACCACGGTATTGTCTTCTTTCAAGGCCTTTGTCATGTCTTCAGGTCATATCCGGACAGCCATTGCCCGGGACGAAGCCATGGGGCCACCCCTGGGAGTTCTGTCCCGGGATCTCATGTGTATTCATCTTTCTTTGCCTCCTTCATATATAAAGTCCGATACCCGTTCCAACCCGGACCCCTTCAGGCTGGTGGGGAATACTGAGACTGTGGGGGGGGAAACGTTTTCCCGGTTGCGCTTTGTTTCCCAGGGATTGTTGACCGCCCGTGGGAAGGGGCATGATCAACTGGTTCAAATCATCTATTATGTCCGATCCAATGACACCGGTGGGGTTGATCTGTGTCGATCCGAAACAGTTGCTCCCTGGGCCGATGATGGTCAAAAAGACTGTGATCCAGTACTGGTAAGAGATATCTCTGCCTTTGAATTGACCTTTTTTGATGGTGATGAAGAAACTTTCACCCATTGGGATTCCGATGCCGAGGCCTTTGATCAGGCTACCCCGTCCAGCATAACGGTGATGATACGCGTTAAAGATCCCCATGACCGGGAACAAATCTTCACAGGGGATACGTTCATGACATCTATTTTGCTGCCAATAAGAAGAAAACCCCTTGAATAATATGAAAAATAATCAAGGTATTGCCCTTTTCATGACCCTGGCCCTGATTTTTGTTCTTACAACAGCCGCCCTGGAAGTGGGGCGACGGGCAGGCAAGGCCGCTGACCGATCAGGAACTGCAGTAAATCTGTTCCAGGCCCGGGAGAATGCCTGGTCCGGTATTCAGCTGGCCATGGGCATACTTGCCGCAGATGCTGAAAAAAATGAAACAGACTCCCTGCAGGAGGACTGGGCCAGCCCGGAAAAACTGGCAAAGGCCGTGGCTGCCCTGGAAATGCCCGGGGGGACCCTGACCCTTTCCATCACAGACGAGTTGGGAAAAATTCAGATCAATGCCCTGGTTGATGCCTATCCCGGTAACGCCTTTAATGAAAACCAACGGGGCTTGTGGGAGCGTTTGCTGGATCTGATTATTTCCGGGGATAAATCCTTGGATGACCGGGACCCTGCTGAAATTATCAATTGCCTGAAGGACTGGCTGGACTCCGGGGATGATGATGCCGTCACCGGGGTGTCCGGGGCGGAAGCCGATTATTATGAAAGCCTGGATCCGCCGGTGCACTGTGTCAATGGTCCCCTGACCACCCTGGAGGATCTTTATCGGATCAAGGGGATTGAAGAAAATTTCCTTCAATGGGATAAAGACCTTGATGCCGATGACCTGGAGGCGGTGATGCCGGAGTTGTCACAGATTTTCACCGTGCATGGCATGTCCGACACCACCGGGGAAGCGGGCCGGTTTTCCTTTCCCGGTAAAATAAATATCAACACCGCAAGTGTGGAAGTGCTTTCCGCCATGCTTCCATCGGGTATGGAAGATCAGGCACCGGCCCTTGTGGATTTCCGGCTGGAGAAGGAACCCGATAGTGATGGATTTATAAATGCCCTTGACAAGGGGTGGTATGAACAGGTTATACAGTTGTCTGGAAAAGAGAAACAGTCGTTTGATGATATTGTTACCTATTCCAGCCATTTGTTCAGGGCCACGGCGGTTGCCTCTGTCCATGAACACACCATTACGCTGACCGGCATTATCAAAAGGGAAAAACATGAAAAAACCGGTGCATGGATCTGTAGACTTCTGGAACTTTCGGATCAATAAACCATGAAAGATCATTTGCTTGTGCTGGAAATAAAAGATCCTGTGCGCCACCCCGCTGCCATGCCGGTGAAAAAGGATGGATCTGATCCCGCCGGAGGGAGTGGCGCATCGACCTTTCGGTCGGTGTCCGCCCTGGTGCTCAAGCCCTCGGTGAAGGGCCTTGGGGTGGTGGCGGCAGTGACCCTTCATTGTGATATCTCCCCGGACACGGATACAGAAGATTCCGTCTGTCATGGCTTTTCCATGGACGAGATCCTGGAACAGCTTGGAAAAAAAATAAATATAGGCAATTGTTCCCGGGCGGTTGTGGCCGTTCCGGCATCCATGGCATCATATCGACACGTGGATCTGCCCTTTCGATCCCGGCGGAAAATTAGGCAGGTGCTTCCCATGGAGCTTAATGCCATGCTACCCATCACCGATGAACCCCATGTCAGTGATTTTGTATACACCGGGGTCTCCGTCTCGGGAAATTATACCTTCTTTACAGCTTCTCTTTCCCGTTTTCTGCTGGAGGCCCTGTGTGCACCTCTGGCAAAACGGGGCATCAAACCGGTAATGGTGTCACCGGCAGGTTACCTTGCTGCCCATTTTTTTCTTGATACCTTACCGACCGGGGGATTTTGTCTCATGGTGGCGGTTTGCCCCCATTGCCTGGTGATCAACGGGGTGCTGGATGGAGATATTGTCTGGCTGCGCTCCATTGCAAGATCATATGATCTTAGCCTTACAGCAGAGGATGTGAGACGAACTATCATGGTGTTTCAGCATCGCCTGGGCATTGAAGTGCCTCTTCCGGCATGCCATCTCATCTGGTGTGATACCCGGCAGGAGGCACTTGAAACCCATCTGGAAGATGCCCTGGCCGTTTCCGTGGTCTGTACAGATACCGTTTCTGTTTACAATGCCCTGGAAAACGGCGGTGGTGAAAAAGGCAGTCTTGTTGCCGGAGCGGCACCCTTTGAATATATCAATGCCTTTGCCGCAGCCCGGTGTATGGGCAAGTCTGCCTGCCTTGATTTTTGTCGAATCAGCCATGGACAGGGAGCTTTTGTTGAAAAATATATGGCTCAGCTGGTCATCACGGGTTTGCTGTTTCTGATCTGTTTTTGTATGGCCATTGCCGGAGAATACATGGAAATACGGGATCTTAAAAAACAATCGGCAGCCATGGATCATCAGGCGCGACTTATCTTTAAAGAAACCTTTCCAGAGATAACTACCATTGTAGATCCCTACATGCAGATGAAAGTTCAGGTGCGACAGGCCCTTGCAAAATCGGGACAATCCCTGGATATGGAAACCCGTTTTGCCGGGAACACCAGAATCATGGATCTGTTCTTGGGACTTTCAAGCCGAATTCCAGACACCATAGATGTGGAGATTTCCCGCCTGGTGTGGAACGATGGCCGCATGGTTCTTTCCGGTAACACCGATACCTATGACAGTGTGGATAAAATGAAAACCGCCATTGAATCTTCTCCATGGTTTACCGATGTGAAGATCGGCAATGCGTCTGCGGATAAGACCGACAATCGTATCCGGTTTAAATTTATTTTTCAGACCGTAAATCCGGATGAAAAGGCCCCTGCAGGCAAGGAGGGGAATGCATGAATCAACTGTCCACACGGGAAAGGACCATTGTCTTACTGGGGGGTATTTTCCTGGTGATTCTTTTTGCCTTAAAGGGACTCTTATTTCCGGCCATGGCGGAAAAAAATCGTCTGGAACAAAGATTGATTGCCAGTGAAAAGACATTACAGGAGATGGCGGTGATGCAGGCATCATACAAAGGTATGAACCTGGATGCTTCCCGGGAGATGAACACCGGAATACGCCGTGAAAAAGGGTTTACCCTGTTTTCTTTTCTGGACCAGCTGGCCCGGAAAAGTGGTGTCAAGGAAAACATTGTACACATGAAACCCGATTCCCGCAGGCAGGATAAGGGGGATTACACCATCTCCATGGTGAAGGTTAAACTGGAATCCCTTTATTTAAAGGAGTTCATGGATTTTCTTTATTTCATTGAGACCGCTGGCAAGGGGGTTCATATTTCCGGGGTATCCCTGACAAAAACCGGAAAGGACAATCGGTTGCTGAATGCCGTGGTGGATGCCTGGGTGCTGCTTGCAGAGGATGGGGAGTGATGGGTAAAAAATTTACTTTTTATTATATCCTCTATGCCTTTGGTACCTTTGTTTTTTTTCTGTATTTTCTATTTCCCGGTGACAAACTGGCAACCCGGGTATCCAACACCCTGAACCCATACCTGGCTCCGCTGCACATGTCCATGGAGCGCCTGGAACTGTATCCCCCCCTGGGCGTGGGGGGCAAGGCCATTGTCTTCTCTTTCCCGGATGGTGCTCAAATACTGCTGGATCAGCTTCGCCTTAAACCGTTACTTACCACTTTGTTTGATGCCTCACCGGAAATTGCCTTTGACATGGCCCTTTACCATGGAACGGTCTCCGGTAAAATTAAAACCCCTTTCTCCCTTACACAGGGGATAAAACATGCGCTGACAACTTGGGTTGTGGATGCCGTGTTTGATGATCTTGCCCTGGAGCAATTGCACTATGGTAATTCAGAGGGGACAGTTACGATATCCTGCCTTGCCGGGGGACGATTTACACTTTCCCGGAACCAGGACAGGGCACCCGGTGGTACTGGAGAGATAAATATTTCCAATTGTTCCATCGATATAGAAAATGCCATGCTGTCGGCCCTGGGGATTCCCGGGGTGAATTTTTCCACGGGTAAACTGACATACCGGCTCCAGGACAACCGTGTGGAAATCCTCGGCTGCCGGGCCATTGGCCCTGAAATGACCATTGAACTTACCGGCCGGGTGGACCTTGCCACACCGGTGTCAAAAAGTCGTCTTAATCTCAAGGGCAGGCTGCAGCCCGATGCCGGTTATCTTGCCGGGTTTGAAAAGTTGCCCCCCATGATATCCGGGCTTCTAGGTCAATTCAAGGGAAAGGGGGTTCCCTTTAAAATAAAGGGAACCCTGGAAACCCCCGGGGTGTCATTATGAAAAAAGGATTTGTGCTGATTCATCTGGTATTGTTGACTCTGCTGTCGTTTCTGGGAACAAAAATGCTGTATTCTCAGCTCAATGACAGGCCGGTGATACCTGTGCTTCCTGTAAGCCTTGACAAGGCTTCCCGGACTTCAGAAAGAAAAACTCAGATAAAGCCGCCTGCCCGTCAACATTATGCCATTATTGAACAACGCAATCTTTTCAAGACGGCCGTGAACGAAAAAAACACTTCCACCACACCGGAACCGGAAGCCCTTTCGGTGGACACTCTTGAAAAAACCAGCCTTGACCTGACATTGCTGGGCACCATTATCCTGGAACCCCAGGGAGCCTTTGCCATTATCCAGGAAGGACGAAAAAAAGAACAGAAGCGTTACCAGAAGGGGGATATGGTTCAAGATGCCCAGATCAAGGCGGTGTTGCGGGAAAAGGTGATTCTTCACTATAAGGGACACGATGAGGTGCTGCTCATGGGTGCTGCCAAAGGCTCTGGAACGCCCCACTCTCACCCCCCTTCCCAGGCCATGGCGGTGAAACCTGGAGAAATCACCTCCCTGAGTCGTGCCTTGGTTGACGAGGCCCTGGGGAATATCAATAAACTCATGAGAGATGTCCGGGTGAGACCCCATTTTTCCCGGGGTAAGCCCGATGGGCTTTTATTATACGGCATTAAAAAAGATTCCCTTTTTCAAACCATGGGCTTGAAAAACGGTGATATTATCATGGGTGTTGATGGCAGAGAGATTGAAAGTGTGGATGATGCCATGAGCTTTTATGAACAACTCAAAGAATCATCGGATGTGAATGTGCAGATCAAACGACGGGGCCGGACAAAGGAGATTCAATATCATGTGGAGTAGAAAAAAAGTATGGCCGGGTCTCCTGGTTATGGTGATAATGTGCTTGGCCCTGATGTTCTGTAATGTCCATGGGGGAAGCTGTGCCTCTTCTTCAACCCAAGATACATCGGAAAAACTGATTTCCATTGATTTCAATGATGTGGATATCAATGTGTTTATAAAGTTTATCAGTGAACTCACCGGTAAGAATTTTATTGTGGATCGCCGGGTCAAGGGTAATATCACCATTATTTCTCCCTCCAAGATATCTGTTCAGGAAGCCTACCGGGTATTTGAGTCCGTCCTTGATATCAACGGTTTTTCAACGGTGAAGGCGGGCAGTGTGATTAAAATCATGCCCTCACCGGATGCCAGATCCCAGAACATTGATACCGGTAACGTGCGGTTCGGAGAATCTGGGGGGGATCGTCTGGTCACCCGGATTTTCCCCTTGAAATATGCCGATGCCGCTGAAATTAAACGTCTGCTCACCCCCCTTGTGTCCAAGGGCAGTGTCATCCTTTCCTATAGTGATACCAATACCTTGATCATCACCGACAGTATGTCGAATATTGAGCGATTGCTGAAAATTATTTATGCTGTGGATATCATGGGCATTGGCAAACAGATTTCAGTGATTCCGGTGGAACATGCCGATGCATCAAAGCTGGTTAAAAATCTCACCGGTATTTTCACGGCCCGGAGCCGGGGGGAAAAGGGTAAAACCGATCCGGACATGGTGGTGAAATTTGTTGCCGATGAAAGAACCAACTCCGTTGTCCTGCTTGCCAGTGAAGTGGAAACAGATCGGGTTAAACAACTGGTGGCCCTTCTTGATAAAAAGGTTCCCCGGGGGGATGAAAAGATCCGGGTGTATTACCTGGAACATGCCAATGCCGAGGATCTGGCCAAAGTGCTCCAGGAGATTCCCTCGGATAACAACAAACAGACTGAAGGCAAAAAATTGGCCCCCATTGTTTCCCAATCTGCCAGAATAACGGCGGACCCGGCCACCAACAGCTTGATTATCATGGCAGAAAAAGAGGATTATCCCGTGCTGGAAGAGGTCATTGCCAAGCTCGATATCCCCCGGGCCATGGTGTACATTGAGTGCCTTATAATGGAGGTGAATGTGAACAGCGGCCTGAACCTTGGCACCGAATGGCGGGTGGGGGAGGGCATTGAAAATGATCAGGGGGTCATCTTTGCAGGCTCCAGTGGGAACAATTATTCAAATTTTAGCAGTATTGCAACCACCGGGACACTGCCATCGGGATTTTCCGTGGGGGTCATGGGCAAACAACTCTCCATTGGGGGCCTTACCTTTCCCTCCTTGGGAGCTGTGATCCAGGCCTATCAGAATGATTCTAATGTACATATTCTTTCCACCCCCCAGGTACTGACTACGGACAATGAAGAGGCCACGTTAACCATCGGAAAGAACGTGCCCTACCAGACCCGGTCGGCGGCGGACAATGCCACGGATACCTACAGCTCCTATGAATATAAGGACGTTGGTATTACCCTTAAAATTACCCCCCAGATCAGCAAGGATCGCCTGGTTCGTCTGGATGTGTACCAGGAGGTGACCAAGCTTGACAATGTCAATGAGGAGGGCAATGATCGCCCCACCACCCTGAAGCGGCAGATAGATACCACCCTGATTGTGGAAGATGGGCACACCATTGTTATTGGAGGCCTTATTGATGAAAGTCTGTCCCGGTCGGAGTACAGTGTCCCCTGTCTGGGGGGAGTTCCCGGGCTGGGATATCTGTTTAAAACCGTGTCCAATGGTGAAGACCGCACCAATTTATATGTGTTTCTTACCCCCCGTGTGGTGAAAAATCCCCTGGAGGCAAAGGAGATTTATGATGAGAAAAAAGAGGAAATTGATACCATAAAGAAGGGGGATGTGAAACTTTATAACGAGGGGAGAGGCGCTCCGTTATGATTAACCGGTTTATGGAAATGGTTTCTGAGCAGACCCCTCTTTCTGCCTCCGATCATGAAAAAATACGGGTGATTTATGAAGATAACAGGGATGGGTTTATCCAGGCGCTGCTGGAATCAAAAATGCTGGGAGAACAATGGACGTTAAAAGCCATGGGCGAAATTTATGCCATTCCCCTTGTGCAGAGTCCGTTGCCCGGACGGATGCCCCAGACCTTTATTTCCCGGGTTCCCATCCAATTTTTAAAGGCCCACTGCATGGTGCCCCTGAAAGGTGAAAAGGATGCCCTTCACATGATCATGAACGATCCGGTTCATCTGCCGGTGGCCGATGATCTGGCCCGGATTCTGGGGTATGGAGCCTACCAGGCAGGACTTTCCACAAGAAACGAAATCCTGTCCGCCATTAACACCCTGTACGATCAGGAGACCGACAGTGCCCGTCAACTGGTGGAGGACATGACATCCAATGGTTCCAGTATTATACAGGAGATAGAAGAAACCACCGATCTTCTGGATGACACCAGTGACGCTCCGGTGATCAAGCTTGTCAACCACATGATCTCCCAGTCGGTGAAGGCCCGGGCCAGTGATATTCACATTGAGCCCTTCCAGGACAGCATCAAGGTTCGATACCGCATTGACGGTATCTTGTATGACATGCTTTCCCCTCCCCGGTGGATACAGTCCTCCCTTGTTTCCCGCATCAAGGTCATGGCGGACATGAATATAGCGGAAAAACGGGTACCCCAGGATGGTCGGCTGGATGTGCGCATCGGGGATCAGGAGATTGATATCCGCGTATCCACGGTGCCCACCTCCTTTGGTGAACGCCTGGTGCTTCGGCTTTTAAATAAATCCAGGGCACTGCTGGAGCTGTCCCAGTTCGGGATTTCACAGGATCATTATAAAACCCTTAATAAGCTGATTCGCCTGAACAACGGTATTGTGCTGGTGACAGGCCCCACGGGTAGCGGTAAAACGACCACTTTGTATGCAGCTTTGAGTGTCATCAACTCTCCTGATAAAAATATTATCACCATTGAAGACCCTGTGGAATATAAGCTTAAGGGCATAGGACAGATCCAGGTGAACCGCAAAATCGGGGTAACCTTTGCCAAGGGTTTACGGTCCATTGTACGCCAGGACCCGGACGTGATTCTTGTGGGGGAAATAAGAGATCTTGAAACCTCCCAGGTGGCCATTCAGTCGGCATTGACGGGTCATCTGGTTTTTTCCACCCTGCACACCAACGATGCTCCAAGTGCCGTCACCCGCCTGGTTGATCTGGGGGTGGAACCCTATTTGATTACCTCTTCTGTGAAGGCGGTGATTGCCCAGCGACTGGTCAGAACCCTTTGTCCCAGATGCCGTGAATCCTATACTCTGGGACCGGAGGATATAAAGGCACTTCACATGGACAACACCGATCTGATGGGCAAAACGGTTTATCGGGCAGTGGGATGCCCGGAGTGCTTTCACACCGGTTATACCGGTCGTCAGGCCATATTTGAAATCATGGAAGTCAATGATGATTTAAAACTGATTATTTTGTCCACCTCGGATGCCAATGCCATCAAGGCTACGGCCATGGAACATGGGATGACCACGCTTCGGCAATGTGGTTTGGAAAAATTGCTTGAAGGGGTGACCACGGTGGAAGAGGTGATGCGTGTTACCCAGGATTAAGGGACAGGGTATGGTGCAATCAATTAAACAATTTTATTTGATTTTGATGATGCTTTTTCTGGCAGGTTCAGGTCTTGCCCGTGCATCATCGGATACATCGGAATCCCAAGAAATCGCAGATGGTGGAAAATTGCTGACTTTTTATAAAACCGTTATCTCCGCCACCGATGGCGATCGATGCGGCATGTCTCCTTCCTGCTCTTCCTACGCGGCCCGGGCGTTTAAAAAGCATGGGTTTTTCCTGGGCTGGATCATGTCCTGTGATCGTTTGATCCGGTGTGGTCGGGATGAAACCCGCCGTTCATCCCATATAAGATCCGGTAACCGAATTTTGACAGTGGATACCCTGGAAGACAATGATTTCTGGTGGTATCCCAGAAAGTAATAGGAACGTAATACTGGATCATCGCGTTTAATCCCATGATGTTTCATATAACACCCATGCCCTGGCGGGCACAACGAACAACGGGTCGTAGACGCGGAGCCAAATGGCATTATGCCGCCCCTCCCCCGACGGGCAATGGTCCCGGACCGGAACTGTAGACAGCTCGATTGTCCGGTTCCTATTGCCCATCGGGGGAGGGGCTCTGCTGAAGTTGCCTTGGAGGCTACCTTTTCATATAAACTCACATGGCAGTACGCACCTGCCACAACGAATAATGAAAAAGTAGTTGCTGTTAATACCCAGCACCCAGTACCCAAAACCCAGCACCTTCTTTTTCATATAAAAATAAACAGACATGGCTGTAACCACCAGCCCCAATGAAAATTTAAACTCCAATTATTACAGTCTGTTAGGTGGAGTTTCTTATAAAAATATATCCCATTAAGAGTGCTTTCATGGTGTTTAAAAGTTCAGCTTCAGCCTTAGCTGTGAGTGTGTGTGTCGTAGGATTGATGCTTGTCAATGTCTGTGTTGCCGATGGCCTGACCATCACATCGGATATGCAGTATTCATATGCCCTTGAATCTCACCGGAACGGCAGCTATGAAACCGCCATGGTGGAATGGAAAAGATTTCTTCATTTCTTTTCTTCAGATTCACGGATACCCGATGCACAATTTTATCTTGGCATGTCTTTGTTTCATCTTGAAAAGTGGGATGAGGCCCGTGCCATATTTCAATCCCAGCGATTTCCCTATGTGGGATCAGCACGGAATATTGATTCGTTTTTCATGTTAAGCCGTACCCTGCTTGCCCAGGGAAGACCCGGGGGGGCAGAGCGGGTATTGCGGGATCTGCTTGACGCAAGTGATGTGCCCCGGGTAAGAGACCGGGCATTGTCAGCCCTGGCGTGGATTTACCTGGATCGGGCCGCCGACATGGAACCCAGAGCCCTGGAGCGGGCAGAGACCTTTCTTTCGGGCATGTCCATGGCAGGGGAAAGGATTTTCCATGCAACGGAAATAAAACAGGCCATTGAAACCATTCTTAATAACGAAACAAAATCTCCCTGGGTGGCAGGAACGGCAGCCATTGTGGTGCCCGGGGCCGGGTTTGCCTATTGTGAGCGATACCGCGATGCCCTTGCAGCCCTTATGATCAATGTTGGATTGATCCTTGCCGCCAACGAATCCTTTGAACATGGTAATAATATCTTAGGGGGGATTATCAGTGTGGTGGCATCGGGTTTTTACGGAGGTAATATTTATGGATCCATTTCCAGTGCCCATAAATACAATCGTTCACAAACCCGGAAAGGCCTGAATGCCATTGAGCACCTTAATTTACCTTATCTTCCTGAAGTTTCCCTGGAATCATCCGCCATCATATCGCCTGCTACCGCTGTTATGAGTTTTTCAATGAGAATTCCATTTTAGGAACGGTTTTTTTATATGAAAAGGCAGCCTCCAAGGCAACTTCAGCAGAGCCGCCCCCCCGATGGCCAATAGGAACCGGACAATTGAGCTGTCTACAGCTCCGGTCCGGGCCCATTGCCCGTCGGGGGGGGCGGCGGTATAATACCCTTTTTAATATTCGTTGGCGGTTATATGAAAAAGCAGGTGCTGGGTATTGGGCATTAACAGCAACTGCTTTTCATCATTCGTTGTGGCTGGTGGTTACAGCCATGTGGGGTTATTCCATAATGGTGGTAATGGTCTCTTCAAGATCGGTTTCCACCTTTGCAACAAAATTATCCCATTCAAGACCGTATTTGTAAAAGGCCAGGGATGCCAGTTTCTTGGTGATGATGGTATCTCTGTAAGCCACCATCTCCGGGGTGGCAAAAAGGGCCATGATATTTTCACGTCCAAGCTTGGCAATGAGCATGGATGGAATATAATGTTCCATGATCTGCCAGATCAATTCTTCATTTTTAAGAAGGGTTGAGATGTTCTTTTCAAAGATGTCCTGCAAAGTAAATATCTGTTCACTGGTCTCTTCAGAAAGACCAAACAGAGGTTTAGACGGATCTGACTCGTGGATTTTTATGAGCATGCCGGTTTCCAGGCGGGAGTATTTTGCTACCAGCTCAATGATATCCCGGATAAGTCCCCACCGGGTGGGCTTGTCTTCTAAAAGCTTTGTCTCATATTCGTCGTTGAACAAAAAGGCAGTTAATACCTCGGCAATGGAGGAGCTGAACACCCCGCCTTTGTTGGCAGTGGAGTCCTTGATTTCCTTTATTTTAGAAGCGGTGGCAATGTGTCTTCTGGCGGCATCATCGAAAAATACGTTGGCACCTTCCACAATAAACTTAAGTTCTTTGAAATTATCAAGAAAATCGTGAACATTGCCATGGTTGATGGTGTCTTTAAACCCACCGCAGGGGATGAAGGCTTCAATGTTTGCCTGTTCAATGAATTTTCGGTTTTCAGAGTTGGTGAGAAAACTTCTGTGAAAAATAGCCCCGTCCTCAATGTAGGTTCCATCGGGAAGGGTGATGTCCTTGGATCTTAGCGGAACCATGAATCCCTTTTTGCTCAGCTTTTCTTTGGGGTAGGCAAGGGAATTGGCCCGGGGGGCGGTGTAACGCATGAAGGCAATCTTCATGAGCTCTTTTTTGTCCAGCCCCTGGGGATCAAACAAGATAGAACCCCCATCAATGATCAGGCAGATCTTGCCCTTATAGCACTGGATCTCATTGGCACCGAGATCGCCATCTGGACCACCGGTGATCATAAGGTTCAGATCTTCTTCTTTGGCTCCATAATGTTCAATGAGGGTACGGAAGGCTCCCATGACACAGGTGGTGGTCATGCCGCTTTGTTTGATCTTGCCACCGATAACATCATAGATTTTATCCATGTCTTTGGTGGTAATAATGGAATCTCCATCAATTTGCAGCTCTGTACCTTTATCTTTTCTGTCCAGCAGCCCAAACAGTTCACCTGTTTCCAGCATGCCATAGGTGTCATGGGGAATGCCGAAACTTTTACCAGTGGTGATGGTGCGCCAGTGCTTGTATCCGCGCTCCCGGGCCCTCAGGGCCACGGCATCCATCAGGGGAGCGGTACCCTCATCTGGTCCGAAAAAGATCATTTCAGGGTGACCCAGATAATCCACAATTTCATGGCCGATGAGCATCAGATCCATGATGCCTTCTGTGTAATCGTACAGGGCGTCCATGCTGCACCTGGCATAACTGGGATGGGGCACCACCACGCCCTTGGAGCCGCTTTCGCAGATATCCTTGTGTTTCAGACGTTGGGCCTTGGCACCCAGGGCATAGTTGAGCATCACCACATTGTCAAGTTCCGTGGAGTGGTTGGCCTCGGACACCCGGATCATTCGAAGACCGCCCCTGGCGATGTCTCCGGCCCGGAGATGGGTACCACAGGCATAGTGACCATTGACATAGAATATGCCATACACCGTCTGACTGAAAACAATGGGGTCTAAGATGGCATTGTCCAGGCGGAAGGCGTAGGAACGTTTGATATCCTTGTAAAAATTAGTTTTCAGAGTACTGGTAATGAGCTTGAACATGAACCGGAAAATTTCGTACCCCAGGTTAAAATCAATGAAGCGCACGGCAATTATTTTTTGAAATTCTTTAAATTTTTCGGCCAGTGTCTCGGTGGACAGTCGGTTGTTTTTGGAGGGATCAAAGCGGTTTTCAAACAGGTTATATAGAAATTGAATCAGATCAGGATTTTTTTTGGCCGTTTCAAGGATGGTTCCATAGACATAGGCGGATTTGTTGGCGTCATGGATTCTGCCGGCATAGGCCTCTTTATGGTCCGGGCTGGTGAGACTGGACATGATTTCCCGGTCCACCAGGTTTTTGCTTTCCTTGAAGATGAACATGTGGGTGAAGTCAACGGCATTGGCCCCGAAGATCATCTCTTTAAATGTAAGCTTGCCCTCCACATAGAGGTCTGTCATATCCGTGATGCTCAGGGCCAGATAGGCATAGAGGTCTTTTAAAAGTGCAGCTTCCTTTTTTCTGGACAATTCCCCCCGGGTATAAAGGGAACAGATCGATGAAGGAGCCTGGGATTTACCGCAATAAGGTTCCCAGTAGGCCCGGCCCAGGATCAAATCGTGGTCCTGGAAGAGTCTTCGCAGCACCGGCAGTTGGGGCATTTCAAAATCGCTGTTGAACATCAGGCGGGTTTCGCCGGTTTCTGGAAGGTTAAATACCTCAATCAGAGGGGAGATGGCCGCTTCCGATTCCTTTAGAATATTTTCATATCGCTGGCGGGTGACAGCAGGGGTTTCTTTGTGATTTCCGGCCAGATGATAAAGAAATTTTGACTCTTCAAAGGCGGTTTCCTGGTAGTCTTTAACGGTTTCAGGGCGGATGATATATGTGTAATATTTGCTTTCAGGGGAGTAGTAATATTCCCTGCGTCTTCCGGAAAGAAAGGGGGCCAGCAGTTCTTCCATGCTGTCTCTGGTTTCTTCGGTGGCAATGCGCACCCGCTGGATGTTGGTGCCCTGCTCAAGGTTGAAGTCAATGTGAGCCACCCGGCCGGACAGTCCCACAGTGCCATCCTGACACTGGATACTCATGGCAATGGAAGAAAGAATCTGTCGAAGTGATTCTTTGGTGATATTTTCAAAAAAATAATTGGGAAGTGCCAGGTCGCTGACCAGAATACCGGCGGCCATGTTGATGGCCGTTGAGGTGATCAAGCCTTCCGATGCCAGGTCTATGACCGTTTCATAAAGGACTCCGGGGTCCAGATTTACCGTTTTTGCCTGGTTGATAATATAAGTGCCTTCGGAAATAGTGGAAGGACATCCGGCGAGTTTTCCCATGCATTCTTTTTGTCTGATCTTCATTTTCATCCTCGTTGATAAAAAAATTAAATGACCAAATGACCTCCTCTGGTGTACGCCATTGTACCCAAATGAGGCTTTCCCTGATAAATAGGATTGTAACACGGGTGGGCGATATTTCTGCACACTTGATGTTTTCTATATAGGGTCAGGTATCATGTCAAGTAAATTAGTGGAGAAATAACAATTCATCCAGGATGAGCGATTTAGGGGGGGACTGGAATTGGATTTACCGGTGGAGAAAAAAAAAACATTGTGGTACAAATACTCCATGGCTGCATATTGCGGGCCTGGTCACAACATGAGTCATTTCGGGTCCAACAACTATAACGACTGGCCCATGTTATGACCACCTCACATAATTCAACAAAAAGAAAAAAGAGGGTTCCATGGCCGAAAAAATATTGATTGTAGATGATAATGCAATGAACCGGAAGCTTTTGATCATGATCCTTGAAAAAAAGGGATATATTCTTTTTGAGGCCCAGGACGGGGAAGCTGCCATTTCCATGGCTACAGAGATTATGCCGGACCTTATTCTGCTGGATGTGATGATGCCCCTTAAGGATGGCTATGAGGTGTGCCGCCAATTAAAAGCCGATGACAAATTCGCCGCCATTCCCATTATTTTTCTGTCTGCCAAGACGGAAACCCAGGATAAGATAAAGGGCTTGAACTTGGGAGGCAGTGATTACATGACCAAACCCTTTGACCAGGGGGAGGTTATTGCACGGGTCAATTCCCAGCTGGAAATCCGGAGATTGAATTACAACCTCATGGAAGCCAACGATGCACTGGTGGAAAAACAAAAACTCATTGATGCCGACCTCAAGGCCGCCGGTGCCATTCAACAGACTCTTCTGCCCCATGTGATGCCCGATGTGGAAACCCTTGATATTGCCTGGAAGTTCCTACCCTGCCAGGATATTGGCGGAGATATCTTTAATGTCTTCCGACTGGATGAGTCCCATATTGCTGTATACATGCTGGATGTCAGCGGTCATGGGGTACCAGCTGCCATGGTGGCGGTGTCCGTGTCCCAGATGCTCTTTCCCCATGTGGGATTTATATTAAAGCAGACCATTACCCCACCGCCCTACTATGAAATATGTTCTCCGGCCCAGGTGCTTGAGGAGCTCGATATTCTATACCCCATGGAGCGCTTTGATAAATATTTTACCATGAGCTATATGGTACTTAACATCAAGACCGGGGCCATTGTGTACAGCAATGCGGCCCACCCCCATCCAGTCATCGTCAGAACAGACGGTTCCACTGAGTTTCTGGACAAGGGCGGCACCATCATCGGCATGGGAGGGGTTATGCCCTTTGAAGAGGGCCGGGCCATACTCAATCCCGGTGACAGATTGTTTTTATACACCGATGGGATCCCCGAGTATCAGGATCGAAATGGACATTTTTTTGGTGAAAAACGCTTTTTTCATCAGCTTGTGGCTGGCATGAAAAATCCCCTTTCCCACACCCTGGATGACATTCTTCAGGGGGTTGACACCTTTGGAGAGGGCCTTGCTCCCAATGATGATATTTCCCTTCTGGGTATTGAATTCAAGGGCTGAACGATCCCTTTCAATATATTGATTCGCTTCAGTATCTATTTTATGGAGAAAAATCATGGCTCAAAAAAAATCAGAAGGGCAGGAACTCCCGGAATATCTGGGCACGCTGTTGCTCAGGATGGCCCGGAATGCCATTTCAGACCAATTGGATGAAGGGCATTCCATGGGGCAGAAACAGCTGTCTGTGCCGGATGAAGCCCATGGATTTTTAAAGCAGAAGAGGGGTGTTTTTGTAACTATCTATCACCATGGACAACTAAGGGGATGCATCGGCACCCTGGAGCCGGTATTGCCCCTTGCCGACGAAGTTGTTGAAAATGCCCGTCATGCGGCTTTCCACGATCCCCGATTTCCCCCCCTGACTGAAAAAGAATTTGTAGAAATTGACCTGGAAATAAGCCTGTTGACGTCCCCTGTAGTACTTGATTTCACCGGTTCTGAAGATCTCATAAAAAAGCTTCGGCCTGGTATTCATGGGGTTGTTCTGGAAATAAAGGGTGTAAAGGCAACTTTTTTGCCCCAGGTGTGGGATCAACTCCGGGAACCGGAAGTTTTTCTAGAACATCTTTGCCGCAAGGCAGGTGTGTCGTCCCATGCCTGGAAATCCTCCGATATTTCCATCCGGACCTATACCGTTTTTTGCTTTAAAGAAAGAAAACAGTGATGGGGCTGACACTGTGACCAAGTCCAGAAATTTTCAGCGTCAGCACGGCTTGGTGTATTTCTATGATTTCATCAATGTTTTCAGCACATCTTCCTTACCTACAATACCCATCACTTTACCATCCTGAACCACGGGAATGGTATGAAAATGCTTTTCAACCATCAGGGCTGCGATGTCACAAATTTGGGTGTCAGGTGTTACGGTGACAGGATCTGTGACCATGGCCTGGCTTACGGTGCTTGCCGCCATTTTTTTCATCTCATGTTCCATTTTCTTGGATGAAGACAGGGGAATAATGCCGTCCAGAAAGGTGAGTATGGGGGGAAGTGATATATTTTTCTGCTGGAAAATGAGATCGCTCTGGCACAGAATTCCCCTGAGTGTTCCAGCCTCATCCACCACCGGCACGCCATTGATGTGGTTGTTTAACAGGATTTCTACGGCCCGTGTGATCTCTGTGTCCGGGGTTACTGAGATGACTTCTTTTGCCATGATGTCTTTAGCGGTTTTCATTTTTGATCTCCCTGGTGTGATGGGTTATATGGCTATTGAGTATCAGGTGCTTGGATTGTGTCTGCAGTAAGTATATACCCATCGTTTAAAAATCGCAATTAAAGGGCCTTTCCCCTGACAGGTTCCCTGGGGACTATCGTTGCCCTAACTCTGATCCTGTTGATCCAGAAAAACATGGAATTCAAGGTCATATATGTAGAGCAGCACCAGGGTAAGGCCGAACACCATGGGACCATATAAAAGACCTGTGAGTCCAAAGTAATTAATTCCCCCCAGAATGGAAAAAAAGATCAGCACCGTACTCATATCTGCAGACCCCTTCATGAAAAGGGGGCGCACCAGGTTATCGATCATCCCCACCACCACCACCGACCAGATCACCATGAAAAGCCCGTATCCCCAGGACCCTGAGATAAACAGCCACAGGGCTGCCGGTACCCAGATAAGGGCTGTGCCCACCACGGGAATCAGGGAGGCAAAGGCCATCACCGCTCCCCAGAATACCCCGGGAAGTCCACAGATGGTAAAGGCAAGCCCCCCGGCAATACCCTGGGAGGCAGATGTTACCAGGGTGCCAAGCAGTGCGGATTTGGCAACTGCCTTGATTTTATTGACCACGATGCGTTCATGGGCACTGGAAAGGGGAATCAGGTGGGAGATGTGCTGGAATCTTTTTTCCTGTTCCTGAATGGTAAAGAAAAAGACAAAGCTCATGAGAAAAAATTTTCCGATCACCGAAGAAATATTGCCTATGAGATATTTGCCCTGATTCATCAGCAGTTCACCGGCACTGGAGGAGATGGTGATCATGACATTGTTTAAATCAATTCCCTTTAAGAGACTGACCTGCATGTATTCCTGCCACAGGGCCAGGATCCTGTCCACATAGGGTGACTGGATAAGCCTTTGAATATTTCCCTGGGAGACCCAATGGTTAATGGCATTAAAGGAGAGGATGCCCTGCTTTATAACGGCCAGGAATACCAGGGTCAGGGGAATTATGATTACCATGATTAAAAGTATGCAGGAGATAAGAGCTGCTGTTTTCCTTCTGCCCCTGCATTTTTTTTTCAGCCACTGATACACGGGGTTACATAAAACGGAAAGGATAATGGCGATGATCACCGGGTCCAGATAGGCTTTCATCATCTGATAGGTTAAAAAAAAGGCCATGAACAGCAATAAAAACAGAAAATAATGGGCGATGTTCAGCTGTGATCTGGGAGTGGAATGCTGGTGCAAAGGTTTTCTCCTTTATCTGCCTGCCCTCATATGCGCCGGGCGGTCCAGGTTGGATTTACAGGGCTTGCTCATAACCTGACCCCTCCCCAAAATGGCCCATATTGTGACCAAGCCCGATTGATATCATCATCTGTCAAAGATTGCGGCCAGGGCCATGGACAGATGTGTTGCGGCCAGGGGAATATCCCAGCAGTTCTTGTCCCGGAGGCCCACCGGGTTGGAGCCGGAGCGGATTTCCAGAAACGGCACGCCATATCGACATGCCACCTGGGCCGATGCCATTCCCTCCATGGACTCCATGACAGGGGTATGGATCTGCTCCAGTCGTGCCACGGTTTTTTGTGAGGCCGTGATGGTGGAAACGGTTATAAATGGTCCGGAGACTACAGGACAGGAGGTGGGATAATAAGATTTAAAGGTGTTTTTACCCGGTACTGGACGGCCCGATGAAAAGGCTTCTGTGATTATTGTCCGGGCTGATTTTGTAAGTTCTGGATGCATGGCCACCTGTCCGTCATTGGCCTCCATGGGGCTGCCGGTGAGAGAAAAGGGCAGGGGGGTAAGACCATGGGTGACGTCGGTGCTTTCCACTCCGGTGTGGATACAGATTTCCGCCGTGGCAATGCCTATGCCGCCCATGGTAAGACCCACAGAGTTAAAAAAACCGGCAATTCCGGCTTGAATGATAAGGCCGGGACGGTGACAGGCCAGATGGCTGCCAAGGGCCATGGCCGTGTTTACTATGCCGGGACCTGTGATAATCACCTTGAAAGTCCTGGTATTAAACCGGGCTGTGATCATGGAGACACCCCCATGGTCTCTTGTCTTTTCCATCTCTGAGCACAGGGTCAGAAGAGGGGATATCTCCATGGGGGTTGCCACGGCAATGAGTACATCACCCATAAGAACATCATTCATCATGGGGTGTGGTCTGCTTTATCTCCCGGCGCATGGCTTCAATGGTGGCACCGTAGTCCGGAGTATTGAATATGGCAGAACCGGCAACAAAACAATGGGTACCGGCCTTTGCCACATCTCCGATGGTATTGGGTGCCACACCACCGTCCACCTGGATGATGGCCTTGCTTTTTTTTGCGGCGATGAGTTCAGACAGATTTTTTATTTTTTCAAGGCTTGAGGGTATAAAGGATTGTCCTCCAAAGCCGGGGTTCACGCTCATGACCAAAATAAAATCCAGATCGGCAAGAACCCATTCAATGGCGGTAAGGGGGGTTCCGGGGTTCAGGGCCACCCCTGCCTTAATGGGAAGACCTTTATCATTTTTGGATTGTTTGATCAGCTGAACCGTTCGGTGAAGATGGGTGCATGCTTCGGCATGAACACAGATCAGATCAGCTCCTGCTGCGGCAAATGCTGGGATCATCTGGTCCGGTCGTTCAATCATCAGATGAACATCCAGAAGCAGGTCCGTGGCCCGGCGGCAGGCCTTTACAATGATCGGACCATAGGAGATATTGGGCACGAACTGTCCGTCCATGACGTCAATGTGGACCCAGTCGGCACCGGCGGTTTCAATGGCGTTCAGTTCTTTTCCAAGTTTTGTGAAATCTGCAGATAGAATGGATGGTGCAATGATGGCCATTTTTGTTTTTTCCTTATATTTTTTATTTTTCCCGGTGCAGGGCCACGGCAAAGAAACCGTCCATGTCCAGGGTGTCGGGCCAGGTACAGAAACATCCATGGGATGACACCGGGTCATTTTCCCGGGGACCATGGCCCAAAGCGTTTTTCATGTCAATGGTAAAGTCGGGTCGTCGGGCCAGAAAATTCTGGATCACCGTTTCATTTTCCCGGGGTTCACAGGAACACACGGCATAGACCAGGGTACCGCCGGGGGCCACCAGATCTGCGATATTAAAAAGCATTTTTTCCTGCCTTACCGCCAGCCGTGCTATGTCTTTTTTGGTCCGTTTCCATTTGGTGTCGGGGTTTCTTCTGAGCACCCCGAGTCCTGAACAGGGAGCATCCACAAGCACCCGGTCAAAGGGCATTTTAAAATCAAGGGTTTCGGGTTTGAGCAGATTTATTGTCCGGGTGGAGATAATATCCAGCCCCAGGCGTTTCATTTCATCTTCAAGCTGTGTAAGTTTCCGGGGATCTGTGTCTCCGGCCACAATCTTTCCCCGGTTTTCCATGAGCTGGGCAATGTGTCCGGTTTTACCCCCCAGACCTGCACAGGCATCCAGAATCCGTTCCCCGGGCCGGGGATTTAAGAAATGGGCCGTCACCAGCTGGGCTGCCTCATCCTGAACCTGAAATTCTCCGGCCTTAAAAGCATCCATGTCGTGGATGGCCATGGAAGGTCCTTTCAGACTTATGCCAAGGGCGCTTGTGGATGTCTTCCATGCATGTCCCGCCTGGGAGGTCATGGTTTCCAGAAGGGTCTCCCGGCTGGTTTTAAGGGTATTGACCCTCAATGTGATGGGAGGAATGGTGTTGATGGCATCCCCCAGTGCCAGGGTCTTTGCCATACCGAACCGAGTTATCCAGCGTCTGGCAAGCCACAACGGCAGTGATTTCTCAACGGAAACAAAGTGTTCCGGATCTGTGTCCGGATTCGGAGGGGCAATGGTCTGCCATTTTGTGGCCGCCTTTCGCAGCACGGCATTGACAAATCCTGCGGCACCTTTGTGAATGTGAAATTTTGCCACGGTCACTGCGGTATTAACGGCGGCGGAAACGGGGATTTTGTCCATGTGAATGATCTGAAAAAGTGCCATGCGCAACAGCCACATCACTTCGGGGTCCACCTGCTGCAGTTTCTTTTGGGAAAAGGGGGCGATGATCCAGTCCAGATGTCCCCGCCATCTCAGGGTGCCGTAAATAAGGGCGTTGGCAAGGGACCTGTCCCGCCGTGAAAGGCTGTCAAAGGCCGTGGTAAAGGCCTCCAGGGTCTGATCCAGTGTCTTTTGAGAAGTGGTGCTTTCCTTTAATACCATCCATGCCAGCCGGCGGGGTTCCTGAGCCTGGGTGTTGCTTGTTTCTGTGCCCATTTGTGTCATTGGGAGCGTTTTAACCTTTTTTGTAGCAGGTTGTCCTGCCATGTATATTTTTTATTAGAAAAGAAAACTTCCGGGCAACCTCTGCAGAGCCCCCCCGATGGGCAATAGAAACCGGCCAATTGAGCCGTCTACGGTTCCGGTCCGGGCCCATTGCCCGTCGGGGGGGCGGCGGTATAATACCATTTGGCTCCGCGTCTACGACCCTATATTTGTTGTGTCCGCTGGGACATGCCCGTTTATATGAAAATGCAGCCTTAAATTGTCGCTCGCCGAGGGCGGTATGATAGCATCTCAGGTCAGTCAAAATCGGCAAAACATTCGCCGGTTTCAAGTTTGTTTCCCCGGAGGAAATCCTCAGAGCAGAGACATTTCCCCGAAGCCCCCTGAAGTCTTAAAATGGCCAGGGCACCAGAGCCTGTGGCCACCTGGATTTCGTTGCAGGAACAGGAAAACACTGTGCCAGGTTTCTGGTGTGGATGAACGTCCAAGGGTGCAACCTCAAGTATCTTTATGCGTTTGCCCCCCAGAAATCCATAGGCTCCGGGCCAGGGGGTCATGGCCCGGACCAGGGAATGAATTTTATCCGATGGCAGGTTCCAGTCAACGCACCCGTCGGTTTTTTTCAGCAGGGGGGCATGGGTGGCCAGGGCATGATTCTGGGGCTTCGGGGTGATGGTGCCCTGGGCAAAGGCCTCAAGGGTTTTAACGATAAGATCCGCTCCCATGGGGGCCAGGCGGTCATGGAGGGTCTGGGCCGTTTCATCCGGTGCGATGGGGGTACGGGCTTTGAGCAGCATGTCTCCGGTGTCAAGGTCCGTGTCCATGATCATGGTGGTGACACCGGCTTCTTTATCCTGGTTTAAAATGGCTGCCTGTATGGGGGATGATCCCCGCCAGGCTGGCAGAAGAGATGCATGGATATTGATGGGATGCACGCGCGGGATGTCCAGGATTTCCCGGGAAAGCTTATGTCCAAAGGCCACCACCACGAAAAAATCAGGCTGAAGGCCCAAAAGCCTTTCTTTAATCTCCAAGCCCTTCATGCTTTCGGGTTGAAGTATATCAAGCCCCAGATCCCGGGCCGCCTGTTTCACCGGGGGGGGCATCTTTTTTTTTCCCCGGCCCCGGGGTCTGTCCGGCTGGGTGACCACCAGGGAAATATGATGACCAGCGGCAATCAGAGCCTTGAGGGGGGGCACCGCAAAATCAGGTGTTCCCATGAAGATGATGTTAAATTTTTTGTTCACCTTTGCTCCCTTTTACTCATCTTCTTTCGGTACATGTTTCGTTTCAGGCGACTTATGCGGTCAATGTATAATGTACCGTTCAGATGATCAATTTCATGCTGCATGATCACCGCCTGGATACCTTCGGTGCTGAATTCCAGTTTTTTCCCTTCCGTGTTAAGTGCCCGCACCGTGACATTTTCATACCGTTTCACATCTGCGCTGTAATCGGGGACACTCAGGCAGGCTTCATTTTCTGAAATAATGCTGCCCGAAGCCTTAATGATTTCAGGATTGATCAATGCCGCAACATGCTTTTCTTCAGTGGAAGAGTCTCCTTCTGTTTCCATTCCGGCATCGGGGTTATATACGATGATTCTTAATTTGCTTCCCACCTGGGGAGCGGCAAGGCCCACCCCTGGTGCATCAAACATGGTTTCAGCCATGTCTTCAATCAGCGTTAAAATTTTTTCATCAATGTCTTTCACCTCTACGGCCTTCCGGGCCAGAAAGGGGTCGGGGTACTCAAGTATCTTTAAAATTGCCATTATATCTCTCTTTTTGTGCGTCTTTAAAAAGTCAAGTCTGCCAGAAGTTTTCTTGCATGTTCAATGTCCGCATGGATCTGGGCGGAAAGGGTTTCAATGCCTGAAAATTTTATTTCATCCCGGAGTCTTTTTATCATGTTTACCCGAATGCGGGTACCATAAATATCCTTCGAGAAATCAAGAATATGGACTTCAATGGTGAAAAGATGATCATCAAAGGTGGGGCTGTACCCGATGTTGGCCACCCCGTTAAAGGTTCCCTTTACGGTTTCCACAGTGACGGCGTATACCCCCATTTTGGGGCAGAGTTCATCATGCAGCTTGATATTGGCAGTGGGAAATCCCAGTTGGCTGCCACCCCGTTCCCGGCCCTTTATCACCTTGCCCCGGATCTGGTAATAGCGACCCAGAAAGGGTTTTGTTTCATCCACTCGGCCTTCCATGACAAGCTCTCTTATCCGAGTGCTGCTGATTCTTTTGGATGCCGGGTCACAGCCCTTTATCCAGTCGGGAATGATTACTTCAAAATGATAGTCTGCAGCCATTTTTTTAAGAAAGTGAATGTCTCCTTCCCGGTTCCTGCCAAAGGTGTAATCCGGTCCCACCACAATGGCCTTCATGTTCAGTTGATCAAGAAGGATATCCTTTACAAAATCATGGGCTGAAATGGCGGCAAAGCTCCGGGTGAAGGGAATATAAATCAGGGTATCCATACCTGTGGCGTCAATGAGTTCTGTTTTTTGGTCTTTTCTGGTGATCAGCGGGGGACCGTTGTGGGCTAACACTTTTAAGGGATGAGGATCAAAGGTCATGGCCATGGCAGTTCCGTTAATCTGCCGGGCGACCTCAATGACTTTTTTAAACAGGGCCTGGTGGCCCTTGTGTACGCCGTCAAAATTACCTATGGTGATTACCCCGTTTACGGGGGGTGTTTTCAGTGAATCAATGCCTTCTATCAGTTCCATAATTCCCTTTGTGTTTTTTTGAAATAATACGCTTGACAAAGCCAAAAAACACATATATAAACCACCTATCTTTTCAAATCAATCCTTTTTCTGGGGTTGGTTTTCAAAGGGCCGAAGTGGCGGAATTGGTAGACGCGCTAGTTTCAGGGACTAGTGGACGTATGTTCGTGGGAGTTCGAGTCTCCCCTTCGGCACCAATTTGGATTCAAAGCCCCTGTCCATATTTTTTTTGGACAGGGGCTTTTTTCGTTTTAGGTCTTTGCCACAAGATGGACCACCTGCCCCAGCTGGTGGTCCAATGTGATCTGTCCCTAATCCTGAAATAATTTATAGAGGGCCTGGGTGCCTTCGTTTTCACCACCCCGGGCAGCCAGCTGTTCGTACAGGCCAGCAGCCAGTTTTAATCCCGGGGTTTCAAGTCCCATGGCCCGTGCCGAGTCCAGGGCTATCCCCATGTCTTTTATAAAATGTTTGACGAAAAATCCCGGAGAGAAATCCTTTTTGATAATCCGGGGGGCCAGGTTGTTCAAGGACCAGCTGCCAGCGGCACCCTGGCCGATATTTTCAATTACTTTCTCCTGGTCAAGCCCTGCCTTTTTTGCATAGGCAAGGGCCTCACACATGGCCACCATACCGGCAGCAATGGTAATCTGATTCACCATTTTTGTGTGCTGTCCGCTGCCTGCCGGACCCTGGTAGTGGATGTTTTTTCCCATGCATTCCAGTATGGGTAGAGCCGTTGTAAAGTCCGATTTGTCCCCACCCACCATGATAGACAAGGTGGCCTTCTGTGCCCCGATATCTCCCCCGGTCACCGGGGCGTCCAGGCAGTGTATTTCCTTTTTCTGCCCTTCTTTGTATAGGGTGACGGCCAGGTCCGGACGGGAGGTGGTCATATCCAGGGTGAGGGTGCCAGGGCATGCAGTCTGAAAGATGCCCTTGTCTCCCATGTAAACCTGTTTTACATCTTCGGGGTAGCCCACCATGGTTATGATCACCTGGCAGTGTTTTGCCAGTTGGGCTGGTGAATCCTGCCAGATGGCCCCTTGCCTGCAAATCTCTTCAGTTTTGGAATGGGTGCGGGAATATACCTGCAGGCCATATCCGGCATTTAAAATATGACGGGCCATGGATGAACCCATGACGCCGATCCCGATGAATCCCACGGTGGTATCTTTTTTTAAAATCACTTGTGATATTTCCTCTTTTGAATGGAGTAGGTGTAAGGCTTGGGTTGTTGGCATTATCCATGAGGTTTTAAGCTTGCACCGGACCGGGTGGATAATGCCAATAACACAAGCCTTACACCATTCTTGCACAATCGGCTGACAAAAACTTGAACATCGAGTATTAATAACCTGATATATATTGACTTAAAGGTTGACTTGGCTTCGGTTTTATTGTAGAACGCTCCCCATTGTAATAAAGCTTTTTGCTTTTGTTGCAGGCCGAAGTGGTGGAATTGGTAGACACGCTAGACTTAGGATCTAGTGCCGCGAGGCGTGGAGGTTCAAGCCCTCTCTTCGGTACCATTGTTAACTAAAAGGTCTTGCAGGTATTGATACCTGCCGGGCCTTTTTTTTATCCCGGCATCTGGACTTTTTCCAGGCCTGATGGATGGTGTTACTAAACCCGTTTTTTTTATCCTCGATATGCCTTTACCGGGTTTTATTTAAATTCCCGGCTGCCCATTTTTCCGACACAGACGATGGTTTATCTGATGATATCCCCTGTTAACACTTCTGCTGTGGAATAAAGCACTTTTACCGTGGAAGCTGTGGCTTCGGTGTGCAGCACCATCACCGTGCCGTTCTTTAAAAGGGGCAGGGAAGAGGACTTTTTGAACCCTTTTTTCGGAGCTGTTCGACTTTTGTAAAGGGTGTATATATCCCCGGGTCTGACATGTTTTTGACTTCCGGCATCCATAAAGGCGATGCTGCCCTCGGCAAGGAGTTCATTATTGTTCTGGGAGCAGATTAATCTGGCCTGGATGGGGCGGGGGGAAGGGTTCCTGGTTATTTCGTTTTTCAGAGGACGATAAGCCATGAGGGCATCTCCGGGAGAACATGTTCTGAAGGCCCGGCTGATAACGGCCCGGGTATACTCCCTGGTGTTTTCAAGGATGGTCACCGTGGCCTTTATGGTATGTTGAATTCCCTCAAACAGGGTGTCATCATATTTCAGGGATACCTTTTGGGTTGAAACAATATGATATGCATTGCCGGGGATGAAATTATTTTTTTTAACGGGATTGATAAATAGAATATCGCCTTCGGTAAACAGATTTTTATCGCTTTCTGCCATGAGAATATGACCCAGTATAGGTTCTGATGTTTCCTTGATAAAACCGGGATATTCAACGGATTCCCGATGCAGTGGGGGGGGTAGAGGTGTTTTTGTTTCCACCATGGGTATGTGTATCTTTTCCGGTGGGCGTGCCATGGGCATGGGATCAGGTGGCATGGCATCGGCCAGAAAGATCCTGATTTTGTTTCCCGGGTAAATCAAGTGGGGGTTTTCAATCTGGTGATTCAACTCCCACAACCCTGGCCACACCCACTGGGAATTATAAAATTTCTGGGAGAGATCCCACAGGGTGTCCCCCTTCTGGATGGTATAATAAAAAACAGGACCCTGGACAGTTTCCACCCGTTCCATGCCCGGTATTGAAAGTATCTCAGCAGCTGCGCTGCCAGAGAAAGGCAGCAGCAGGAAAAGAATGATTGCCATTACCCCGGTTTTTTTCTGCATGCTATTGTCCCCCCTGGATATAAAATAATGATGTGACATCCCCTATGGGTTCATATTTAAACCGGGAGTACCTGAAATGTCAACCTATCTTGTGTGCCGATTGTGATTCCGGCTGTCTGATAACCCTGACAGAAACCGGGGGGTGGCCTTGGTCACAACATTGGCCATTTTGGTTAGGGTGCAGGCTTATGTTATGACCAAGCCCCGGGGGTAGATGCCCTTTAATTTTTATTCATACAGGAGAACCAATGGAACAGAAATTCACAGATCTTTTTTTTGAGGCAAACATGTTGACCCGCCTGCCGAGGTCGGGATATCAGTTTCTGGGCGCAGGAAAGGAAACGGTGGCGGAGCACAGTTTCATGACGGCATTTATCTGCCTTGCCATGGCAGACATGGAGCCCGGGGTTGACGGGAAAAAAATTGTCTCCATGGCTTTGGTACACGACCTTGCCGAAGCAAGAACCGGGGATTTAAACTATGTGCAAAAACAATATGTCACCGCACAGGAGGATCTGGCCCTGTCCTGCATGGCAAAGGCCTTTCCCTTTGGAAAGGCCCTTTGTGCCCTGGTGGAGGAGTTTAACCGGGGGGAGACAAGGGAGGCACAATTAGCCCGGGATGCCGATCAGTTGTCCTTTATCCTTGAGCTTAAAAAACTTCAGGACATCGGGGTGACAACCCCTGAAAAATGGTTACCCCATGTTCTGGAGCGCTTAACCACGGATACCGGTCAATGCCTGGCAAAAAATCTCATGGAATCCAGCTGGGATGACTGGTGGCTTAGAAATTACAGTGAATAATTAGTGAATAATTAGTGAATAATTAGTGAATAATTATGGTGTCTGAACATGCCTCGATTTAATATCTATCTTGAAAAAAAAACACGGCTGGTATAATCAATTGGGTTAATCTTGATGGTGGCATCTTTGATTGATATTTTTTATCATCTGCATGTATGATGATAAAGAATGGATATGTTTTTAAACGAAGAATGAAATATCATGGAGGAATGGAAATGCCCGCTGGATGGTTTTTCCACGCCAATGGAATATAAAAATGATACAGAGTCTGGAAGAAATAGCACAACGGCTGAATCTGAGTATTGAAACCCTGAACAGGTGGATTCGCCAGGGACGGATTCCGGTGAGCAAGACAGGTGATATGGGGATGTTCCATGAAGCAGAGCTTAATAAATGGGCAGCCAAGCAGGAAAAAATAATTAACACCTGTGAAAATCCGGATGGAGTGGGGTGTCTGGCATCGGAATTTATCCTGGGCACCGCCATGGAAAAGGGCGGGGTACATCATGGTATCGGAGGCACCGACAGAGATTCGGTGCTCCATGCGGCAGCCTGTCAGGTACCGGGCCTTTCCCCCGGGCAGCAGAAAGGACTTTTTGATCAGCTGCTGGCAAGGGAACAGCTCACCTCCACCGGCATCGGCCAGGGTGTGGCCATTCCCCATCCCCGAAATCCCCTGCAGGAAGGGGTGAAGATTCCCATGGTGATCACCTGTTTTCTTGAAAACCGTATAGATTTCAACGCCATTGATGATCTGCCGGTATCCACGCTTTTTCTGATTTTAAGTCCGGCGGTGAATTTTCATCTTAACCTGTTGTCCCGGCTCTCCTTCTGCCTCCGGGATAGAGATTTTATGTCCCTTGTTAAAACCGGGCCCACGGCGGACGCACTTTTGAAATGTGTTCAGAAAATGGAAGCTCAGATTGAAAGAAAAGGGGTGTAGGTAAAACATCATGAAGCGATTCATATCGTGGCGTCATCCGGCACGCCTGCTCTTTTTCCGGCGTGATGATCGCATGCTGCTCATTGTCATGGGAATAATCGTGGGAATTTCAAGCGGCCTTGCGGCACTGGGACTTAACATCTCCCTGGTTTTCATGCTGGAGACCCTTCACCATTGGCGACACCACTGGTGGGCCTTTCTTCTGCCGGCTGCCGGGGCCATGCTCTCATCATTGTTTCTGGAAAAAGCCATGAATGAAGGGGCCGGTCACGGGGTCCCTGAGGTTATCTACAGTGTGTCCCGGTATGGGGGACTCATGCGGTTTCGATCCAGTATTTCCCGGCTTGTGGCAAGCTGCCTCACCATTGGCAGCGGGGGATCTGCAGGGCCTGAAGCCCCCGTGGTCATGAGCGGGGCAGCCATAGGTTCCAATATTGCCAAGTTGTTTTATCTCAATGATCGGCAGCGGGTCACCCTGGTGGGTTGTGGAGCCGCAGGGGCCATTGCCGCCATTTTCAATGCCCCCTTAACTGGTATTATTTTCACCATGGAGATTATCCTTGGTGAGTGGTCCATGGTTAATATTATTCCCATTGCCGTGGCTGCGGTGTCCGGGGCTGAGATCAGTCGGCTTTTGCGGGGTAACAGTATCGCCTTTGAGAGCAGCGGCAGTTTTCACATCGGCAGTGTGGACCTTGTGGCGTGTCTGGGCCTTGCCCTGGTGGCATCCATGGCATCTTTGATCCTCACCCGCATGCTCAGACGCATGCACGGGGTGTCTTCCCGGGTATCCGTACCCAAATGGACACGGGCCGCCATGGGTGGTGCTGCGGTGGGACTTCTGGGCTTTCTGGTGCCCGATATTTTGGGGGAAGGCTATCATGCCATCCATGCCATGATACAGGGTAATTTCACAGCCGGCCTGACCATTGCCGCCATTGCCTGTCTGGCCAAGGTTCTGGCCACCTCCCTTACATTGGGCTGGGGAGGTTCCGGCGGTATTTTTGCCCCCTGCCTGGTCATCGGCAGTTTTGCCGGGCTTGCCTATCATCGCCTGCTGGTTTTCTTAATGCCATCGGTGACCTGGGTGAACGAAGGCTGTTTTGCCCTTCTTGGCATGGCTGGCATGATCAGCGGTATTCTTCAGGCCCCGTTGACGGGGATATTTTTGATCCTTGAAATCACCGGGAGTTACGAGGTGATGCTGGCGCTGATTATCGTATCTGCCTTTTCCACCACCATTACCCACTATTTTGAGCCGGCATCCTTTTATCTTAAAGATCTGACAGAGAGGGGGCAGCTGCTCAGACCGGGCACCGATGCCAGGGTCCTTGCGGATATAACCATCCGGGAGGTCCTTGAAAAAGACTGTATCCCCGTACCACCGGATATGCTGCTTCGGGAATTTTTGCATGTTGTCAAGCGATCCACCCGCAACTATTTCCCAGTGGAAGATCCGGATACCGGTTATTTTCTGGGAATGGTGCGTTTTGATCATGTCAGGCCCTATATTTTTAATACAGTGATGTATGATACCGTGCTTGTGGAACAGATCATGGATGCCGATGTGGAAACCGTTCATTACGATGATGAGCTGGCAGATGTACTTCACAAAATGGACGTCACCCGGTGCTACAGCCTGCCGGTGGTGAGCAATCACAGGTTTGTGGGAATGGTATCCAAGGCCACCTTGCTTGATAAATACCGGGATGAACTCAAGGTGCAGACCACCCAGCGTGTGTAATGTATAAAAAGGCACCCATGGGTGCCATCATCTTTATTTGATATCCGAAATATGCGGATCAGGAGGACAGGTGGAGACAACACTTTTTCACGTTTTCAGAAACACCCCCTTGGGAAGAGAGATTTTCATGCAATCGCTTTATTTCTGCAGGGGGATTAACGCATCCATTGTTATCTATATTCCCGAACATACTAAATTCTTAATGTATTTTGACAATGACGTGGTGCAGGTGGATCTGGATGAATCCTATCGCACGGCCCCTGCCACGGCAAAGGCCCATGCCCTGGAGCTTGCCCGGGAGGTGGAACTGGATCCCCGGTTTGTCCGGCCAAAGAATTTCACAGCATCCACATTACCCGATCTGCCGGTGGATTTTGACTTCATGTGCTGTCCCCGCAGTGTCAGTGATCTGTCGTCCAAGATCAGTCTGGGTCACATTGGTCCCAAGGTCCGGCGCATTATCAATGCGGCCCGGTTTCCTGTACTGATTCCCGGCTGTCTGTTCAAGGAATGGCAGAGTATCCTGGTTTTTTTCGGGGGATCGGTGAATGCGGTGAAGGCATTGAAGCTGGGCTTGAGGCTGGGTCGGGAAACGGGCAAACCCGTGGACCTGTTCACCCAGGCCGACGGCATGCCAAAGGAATCCTTTGAGGAGATTCTTGTGAACCGGGGTATGGACGAAGAGGTGTTACAACGGGTGCGCACCTGGCATTTTTTTGAAACCGGCAGTTTTGAGCAAAATCTTTACAACGTTCCCCACAATGCCCTTACGGTTATGGGGGCCTATGGCCATGGTCTGGTACGGGACATGCTTTTTGGCAGTACCATGGAGACAATCCAGACCCATCTGCCAAACACAATGCTCATTGCGGGTCCCAATTACGTGATGCCCCGGTAAACTGCCAGGGCCTGGAACTTTCCGGGGCATGGATGACATTTTGCTCAATCGGTGCCGGGGTAGGTGTCGTTGAGTTTTTTAAGCTCCATGGCAACAATACGTTGGATATCCTGTTCTGAAACGCCCTTTACCATACCGGGGCAGGAACCGGCCATGGCATCCCAGTTTTCCGGGTGATTCAGAAGGTTTTTAATAAAGGGCCATGCCCGGCACATGTATGGTTTCACCGCATGGATGGTGCAAAGCTTATCAAAAAAGATGCATTTACCATCATCTGCCAGGGTGAGCACCGGCCGGGAGCCGGACATGTCACAGTACCTGGAAATAAATTCGGCGGGATCGCAGCTGATGAACCGGGAAATGCGATGAATGTCTTCTTGGGTGACATAGGTGCCGCCAAAACCACGGCAGCATTCTCCACACTGTGTGCAGCTGAAAATGTCATCCCCTGTGTTCGGTTTAAAATCCATTTCGTCCTTCCAATGCCCTCTGTAATGTGACCTGATCCACAAAATGCAGATCTCCCCCCATGGGAACCCCCGAGGCTATGCGGGTGATGCACACCTGGGAATGTTGAAGTTGATCTGAAATGTAAGCCGCGGTGGCCTCACCTTCCACATCCGTGCCCGTGGCCAGTATGATTTCCCGGGTGGTCCTGTGCCTTGCCCTTATCAGGAGTTCTTTTATGCGGATTTCATCTGGACCGATGCCGTCCATGGGAGACAATGCCCCCCCCAGGATATGATAAAGACCTGAAAACGCGCCTGATTTTTCAATGGCCGCCATATCTGTGGGGTTTTCCACCACACAGATGATGCTGCTGTCCCGGGTGGGATTACTGCAGATGCGGCAGGTGGTCCGGTCACTTAGCCCGAAACAGGTGGCACACAGGGTGACGTTTTTTTTCAGGGCCAGGATGTTGTCTGCAAGGGATTTTGCATCACTGTGGGGGGCATGGAGAATATGAAGGGCCAGCCGTTCGGCGGTTTTACTTCCGATCCCCGGCAGGGTGGCCAGGCTGTCCATGAGTTTTACAATGGCTTCAGGATAATAGTTCAAGGGGTTACATCAGGCCTGGAATGTTCATGCCGCCGGTGAGCTTGCCCATTTCTGCTGAAACCATTTCCTGGGATTTATTCAATGCGTCGTTGACGGCCGCCAGTATCAGATCCTCCAGCATTTCCACATCTTCTGGGTCCACCACTTCCTTTTCCAGGGAGATGGAACTGATTTTTTGCCCCCCCGTGGCCACCACCTTGACCATGCCACCCCCTGCAGAGACTTCCACTGTTTTCAGTGCCAGTTCTTCCTGCATCTTGAGCATTTTTTTTTGTAACTTCTGGGCCTGTTTCATCATGCCACCCATGTTTTTCATAGTAGAACTCCTTTAATTTAGTTGAATATCAATAATCTGTCCGCTGAAAATATTTATGGCTTCGGTGACCAGTGGATGATTCATGGCCTCCTGTTTGAGTTTTGCCGGACTTGTGCCCCTGCTGGTACTGCCCCCGGAGGCTTCAAAAGTCGGGGGACTTTGGGTTTCTATTGGTTGATTGACCACCAGGCGGTGAACTTTTCCAAAGTAGTTTTTGCAAAGATCTTCAATTTCTTTGGTCTTTGACTGGAGACGTTTGAGTTCAAAGTTATTGTTGCCGCAAAGGGTTACACATATCTGATGATTTTGGATGCCGCTGCACTCTGCCTTGGAAAGAATGGCCCCAAGAGAAGGAGAGGTTGAGGAGAGCATACCCAAAAAGCCTTCCCATGTTTTTTCCACGGAAGACCGGGGCGTTTGTGCCGGGGCTGTGGAGTTTTCCTGGTAAGAGACCATGGCCGGATCATAATTTTCAGGATTTATCTGTTCATCGGCGCTCCAGGTGGACTGAGAGGGGGGCATATCCGGATCTGGACGGTTTTCTCCCCTGGGGGGTGCCATGATGTCTTCATGGGCTTTACCACCGGAATAGGATACTGACCGCTCATTGCAGCATGGTGTTCCATGGGGGGAGGTGGATGTATCCATTTGTTTATCAAGGGTTGTCCGGGGGCCTGGGCCGGATGCTTGGGATGAATCGACATTTCGTGCCAGGAGGTCCAGCCGGCTAAGTATGGTATCCATGTCTGTGCCAGGTCGTATCTGGATGAGCTGGAGCAATATGGTTTCAAGGGCTGTTCTGGTGTGGTTGGAAAACCTGATCAGGGACTCTTCCTTTAAGAGTAAAGTCAGCATCTGGGACAGATAAACAGGGCTGCCCGGTACCACCATGGCGGTGAGTTGTTCCCTGTCATGGGCGCTGATGTCCGAAAGGCTGCTGGAGTCGGCGCACAGTTTTACCACCAGCAAATTCCTGAACAGTTCCACAAGACCTGAATAGACTTTTTTCAGATCGAAACCCAGATCCCGGACCCTGGAAATATTGTGGAGAATGACGCTTGCATCGCCCTTGAAGACGGCGGATGCCATGTCAAAGAGAATTTTTTTATCAATGATGCCAAGGTTATTTAGCAGATGATCATGGGGAATGTGGGTGTCGGTGCTGCTGGAGATAATCCGGTCCAGCAGGCTTAACGAATCCCGCATGGAGCCGTCGGCCTCCGATGCAATCAGGCTGCAGCTTTCTTTGGAAATGGTAAACCCCTCCTGGGAGGCAAGCCATTCCAGGTGGCTGGCTATTTCTGTGAGACCAATGCGGCCCAGGTTATGGCGCTGGCATCGGGACAGTATGGTAATGGGAATCTTATGGGGTTCGGTGGTGGCAAAAATAAAAAGCACATGATCCGGAGGCTCTTCCAGGGTCTTGAGCAGGGCATTAAAGGCCGCTGTGCTGAGCATGTGTACTTCATCAATAATATAGATTTTATGGGGGGATGACACCGGCATGTAGGTGACATTTTCCCGGAGTTCCCGGATTTGGTCAACGCTGTTGTTGGATGCACCGTCAATTTCAAAGACGTCGGCGGCATTTCCGGCGGTGATGGATTTACAGGATCGGCAGACATTGCAGGGAACCGGTATGGGCCCATCCTTGCAGTTCATGGCCTTGGCAAGAATTCTGGCAATACTGGTTTTGCCGGTACCCCGGGGACCGGAAAAAAGAATGGCATGGGCTACCCTGTTGGACAGAATCGCATTGGAAAGCGTCTGTGTCACATGGGGTTGTCCGATAACATCCTGAAAGGTCTGGGGTCTGTATTTGAGGGCTAAAACGCGATAAGACATGTTTCCCGGGAAGTGCAGAAAAAGTGGCGGAGAGAGAGAGATTCGAACTCTCGGTACCTTTCGATACACACGCTTTCCAGGCGTGCACCTTCAGCCACTCGGCCATCTCTCCGCATGAATAATGATGAGAGGGTAGATATCCTTTTTTGTTGGCCGTGTCAAGCATTAAACATAAAATCTGGCAAATTCGGATTTGATACATCAACTGCCTGCTGTGTTTATAATAGGGGTAAATATGGGGGCTGACCGAACATTTTTTATATGAACAAGAAGGTGCTGGGTTTTGGGTACTGGGTGTTAGCCCCAACTATTTTTTGATTATTCATTGTTGTTGGTACTCACAGCCATGTGGGTTATATGAAAAGGCAGCCTCCAAGGTAACTTCAGCAGAACCGACGCTCTCCGATGGGCAATGGTAACCGGCCGATTGAGCTGTCTACAGTTTCGGTCCGGGTCCATTGCCCATCGGTGGGCGGCATGATACCATTTTCATTATTTGTTGTGTCGGCAGGCTGACATGGCGGTTTATAGATAAATCGGCGGAAGGATTGAAAAGTCACAGTGTGGGCATTTTCTGGCCGTCATTATAAACAGTTTGGCTTTCTGGGTTTTTCGGGGGTGGATAAATTTCAGAGTTTCCGGTGTTAACCCTTTTTCTGGCAGGTAGTTCATAAGCTCCGGCAGTCGTCCCACGGGGTAGATGGTGTGAAAAATGCCGTTGGGTTTTAATAGCTTTGAGGTGCTTTTGACTAGGGTCTTAAGGGTCAGAGTTATTTCATGTCGAGCCATGGCCTTCTGGGGATGGGGGTTTATTCTGCCATGGTTTTGTTTCCGGTAGGGAGGGTTGGAAATCACCATGTCCTGGGATATCAGGTATTTCTGGGTGAGCATTTCTGTGATATCTGCATGGTGCACCTCAATTTCTTTTTCCCGGTGATTTGTCCTTACATTTTCCCGGGCTGTGAGGGCAAGTTCTTCCTGTATTTCAACGGCGGTGATGGTGAGATCTGATGTTTTATGGCATAAAAGAAGGGGAATGATACCAACCCCCGTACCGATGTCCATGATGCGCTGTCCAGGTTGTGGGTGGGCGTGGTCCGAGAGTATAAAAGGATCCATGGAAAAACGGTAGCCGTCTTCAGGTTGATGTATCCTAAGGTTGCCATCAAAAAAATATTCAGTTGTGCAGGGCTGCAATTTTGAATTTCATCTCTTTGATAAGGGGGGTGCCAAGGGCATGATTAAGGTTTGACATCAGGGATGCCTTAAGGAATTTAAGCTGGTGCATCCACACGGAGCTGGACACGTGGACAATGAGAATGCCGTTGTTAAACGCGCCGGGTTTTGCGTTTTGTGCGAGGGTCTCCCCTGCCACACTGTTCCACAATTCCCAAATGGCGGTCATGCCGGTGTCTGCACTGGGCCTGAAATCCTCCAGCGCCTGGTTCAGGATGGTACCGATATGGGTCAGTTGGGTTTTCATGAAAGGAAGTCTATCATTTTATATGTCAAAATGTCAATGCATGGGGCATGGGGCTGCCCCGCCTGTTTTTTCCTTGAAAATATGGGGAAACCATGTAGAATAATGGATTTAATAAATGGCAGGGCATAAATATTCGGCCAGCACCCCATATTCACCCATTTGGGTCAGATCACATAGCGTCATCAGTATTGCGCGCCCCCCAGGTATGCGAATCTGGGGCACTGGCCAGACATTTATATTGCCAACCCGAATATTTGCGGTGGGCCTGCAGGTATAAGTGCCTGGCCGGAAAAATGGGATTAACCATTTGTTGCTTTAAACGGTTGTTTTGTTATTATTGATTATTTGAAAGTTCGCGGATCATCCTGAACAGGTACTGGCGGTTATGGGTTCAGGGTGGTCTATAATTTGATCTGACTTTAAGTGGAAACGGGAAACTGACTATGAACTGGGATTGGGATAAGCTCAGAGAAAAACAGGAGCAATACGAGCAGAAGCGTTCGGCTGGAGGGCCTGGGGTTCCCAGGCCACCCCAGATAGATGAACTGTTGAATCGATTCAAAAATTTTAAATTTCCCGGTGGGATACTGCTCATCGTGGTGCTTTTTTTTCTTTTTTTCGGCAGTTCGATTTTTTTCACCGTGGACATTGATGAGGTGGGGGTCATTCAGCGGTTTGGTAAATACAGCCGCATCTCCCAGCCGGGTTTGAATTTTAAACTCCCAGCCGGGGTTGAAAAAGTGACCAAGGTGAAAATCAAGCGGGTTTATAAGGAAGAATTTGGTTTTGAGACGGTGAAGGGCTATGACAATGCCCGTTTCTCCAATGATAATGCCGATACCGGGGCGGCTTTGATGCTCACGGGGGATCTGAATGTGGCGGTGGTGCCATGGATTGTGCAATATCGGATTTCTGACCCCTATAATTATCTGTTCAAGGTGGAAGATGTCCGTTCCATTCTTCGGGACATGGCCGAAGCCACCATGCGAACGGTTGTGGGGGACAGAAGTATCAATGAGGTCATCAGCAAGCGAGAAGAGATTGCAGTGGCGGCAAGAAAGCGTCTCCAGGACGAAATGATTCAGGCGGAAACAGGTATTCATATCGTTACCATTGAGATGAAAAAAACCAACGTGCCCGAGCCGGTTCAACCCTCCTTTAACGAGGTAAACGAGGCGGTCCAGGAAAAAGAACAGATGATCTACAAGGCAAGGGAAGGCTACAATAAAGCCATTCCAGCAGCAAAGGGTGAGGCCCTTCGTCTGGTAAAGGATGCAGAGGGTTTTGCCCTTGACCGGGTGAACAGAGCGCTTGGTGATGCGGCCCGTTTTACTTCGGTGTATCGGGAGTATGCCAAGGCAAAGGATGTCACGGAGAAACGTCTTTATCTGGAAGCCATGGGGGATATCCTTCCCCGGTTGGGTGCCAAGTTTATCATAGATTCTGATCAGAAGAACGTGTTGCCGCTGTTGAATATGGACACCACAAAATCCATTGTGCCGGCCATAAAAGCCTTAGAAGAAAGTGGGGTAAAATAATGAATAAACTTAAAGGAATTGCAGCCGTGGTGGTGGCAGGGGCTTTGTTTATCCTGCTGACGTCGGCCTATATCGTGGATGAGACCGAGCAGGTGGTTATTACCCAATTCGGTCGGGTGGTGGGAACACCTGTGGTCTCTCCGGGTCTGAATTTTAAGGTGCCCTTTATTCAGAAGGCCACCTATTTCCCTAAAAATCTTCAGGAGTGGGATGGAGACCCCGGACAGGTGCCCACCCGGGACAAGACCTTTATCTGGGTGGATACCTTTGCAAGGTGGAAGATCGTGGACCCGGTGAAATATTTCCAGACGGTGAACAACATGGTGACGGCCCTGGGACGACTGGATGATATCATTGACCCTGCAGTGAGGAATTTTCTTACATCCTTCCGGCTGGTGGAAAGCGTAAGAAACAGCGACCGACCCATGGATACCTTTGAGGAGTTCAGTGATGAATCCGAAGGCCTGCAGGAATCCCAGTACAGAATCAAGGTGGGGCGAACTGAAATTACAAGGCGGATCATGGTCCAGGCCCAGCCCAAGCTTGAACCCTTCGGCATTGAATTGGTGGACGTTAAAATTAAACGCATCAATTATGTGGAAAAGGTTCGGGATGCCGTGTATGGCCGAATGATTGCCGAGCGTCGTCAGATTGCAGAAAAGTATCGTGCAGAAGGAAAGGGGGAGGCCAGTAACATCCAGGGTGACAAGGAAAAAGAACTCCAACTCATTCGCTCGGAGGCCTATCGTAAGGCTGAAGAGATCAAGGGTGAGGCAGACGCCAAAGCCGCCGAAATTTATGCTTCGGCCTACGGATTAGACCCTGAATTCTATTCCTTTTTAAAGACCATGGACGTCTACCGGACGGTGCTTGATAAATCCGGAACATTGGTGCTTTCAACGGATTCTGAGTTCATGAAGTACTTTAAAGGTTCAAAGGGCTTATAATAAAAAAAGTGGGAAGTGGAAAGCGGGGGTGTGATGACTGCACTCCCCGGTTCCATACCCACTCTATAATACAAGGCTTTATTTGCCCTTACGTCTCTGATGCCGTGTTCTGGCAAGGAGTTTTCGATGTTTGTGTTTTCTCATTTTTTTTCGTCTCTTCTTGATAACGCTGCCCAAAAAATCACCTCCTTTACAGGAATTGTAAATATCCATAGTTAATGTCAATCCTGTCTTTATAGCATATGGATTCAGGGGATGTCCATTGATTTTTTCAGGCCCGGTCATAACAATGGATACCCTGTGTTTTTCTTTCTTCCCAGGGGGATCTGTCATGTCTGATGATAAATTTTTTAATGAAAAACAACTGTGTCTGGTTCAGGAGGCGGTGTGTGTATCTGAGGATCTGGTCAGTAACCATTATAAAATGTCTTCGGCTCAGTGGATACGCAGTTGCTATGAGGTTAAAACGGCAAAAGATCTTGATGTGCAGGAAAAAGTGAATGGTCCCTTTGCCCAGGTCATGGGATACCGGGCTCAGAAAAAAAACGGATGTCTGGGCTCTTCATATTTTGATTTTTACAGGATCTGTATTCAGGACCATGCCATCTTGTCCGCTGTTGAAAAACAGGCAAACCTGCTGAAACTTTTTCCCTTTTTGCTGTATATTATTGTCCATGAATTGATTCATATTGTGCGGTTTGCAAGGTTTCAGCAGATATATGCGTGTGCCTCTGAGGCAGACTGTGCCATGGAAGAAGAGCGTATTGTTCATGGAATTACCTTTGAGATCTTGCGGGGCATTACAGTTGCCGGAATGGAGCAAGTGTTTGTATATTATAGAAAATGGCGTTGCGTTCAGGGTGTATAGAGTTGTGTTTAAATTTTTTCGACATCTCCTTGACAAGGGGTAAAGACTGACTATTTTATCATTGAATTTGAAATGGCTGAAAACCAAAATATGGAGAAAAAGTTAAAATGCCGATTTATGAGTATGAGTGTAGTGAGTGCGGGCAGATCGAAGAAGCATTACAGAAAATGTCAGATCCTCCGCTTTCTACATGCAAACACTGCCATGGAAAACTTCATAAAATCCTTTCCCAGAGCTCTTTTCATCTGAAGGGTTCGGGCTGGTATGTCACCGATTACGGCGGAAGCACCTCCAAGGCAGACACTTCGTCGTCTGCAGGAAAATCATCCCAGAGTACCCCTTCTGCTTCATGCGCCCAGAAATCAGCCAAGGTGGATACTCCGGGTTCAAGTGCATCTGAATAGTCATTCAAAACAGTACAAAAATAAAATAGCAACAGGCTTTGTTGAGCGAGATGATATGTGTCATGCAGTGCTGCTTTTTGCCGGTGTTTCATGTGTGTGTGGAGCTGTTTAAAACATGACGTGCCGATGCATGCATGGCCTGAATATCGTTAAACGCTAAATACTTAAATATAAACTTTATCTAATAAAAGGAGAGAAAACACCATGAGTTTAAGACCGTTACAGGACAGAATCCTTGTTGAGCGTATGGAAGAGACCACAAAAACCAAGGGTGGCATCATTATTCCGGATACTGCCAAGGAAAAACCGGCCGAAGGTAAGGTTATTGCCACTGGAAATGGCCGGGTGGGAGAGGACGGCAAGTTGATCCCCATGGATCTTAAGGTGGGCGACCGTATCCTTTTCAGTAAATATGGTGGAACCGATGTTAAAATTGACGATAAGGACTACCTGATCATGCGCCAGGATGATGTGCTCGGCGTTATTGAGTAAATGTTCTGTCCCGTATCCCATGGGACGTTTAAAGCGCATGGCATTGAATGCCTGTCACAAGGAAAATTAAAATGCCGGTGATTCCAGTTGCTCTGGATGGCATTTTTTATAAAAAAAATCTGAAAAAATATAAATACATGGAGGCCCTGATCAATGGCTAAAGAGATTAAATATGATGCAAAAGCCCGCGAAGCAATGCTCAAAGGTGTACAGACCCTTGCAGATGCAGTTGTTGTAACCCTTGGACCCAAGGGTAGAAATGTTGTCATCGAAAAATCCTGGGGTTCCCCCAATGTCACCAAAGACGGCGTTACCGTGGCCAAAGAAATCGAGCTTGAAGACAAGTTTGAAAACATGGGTGCCCAGATGGTAAAGGAAGTGGCCAGCAAGACCAGTGACATGGCCGGTGACGGTACTACCACCGCAACGGTTCTGGCCCGGGCTATCTATGAAGAAGGTCAGAAGTTGGTTGTGGCCGGTAACAACCCCATGGGGATCAAACGCGGTATTGACATGGCCGTTGCCAGCATGGTTTCTGAACTTGAAAAAATGAGTAATCCCACCAAGGATCAGAAGGAAATTGCCCAGATCGGTACCATTTCCGCTAACAGTGATGACACCATTGGAAATATAATTGCCGAAGCCATGGGTAAGGTTGGCAAGGAAGGCGTTATCACCGTTGAAGAAGCCAAATCCATGGATACCACCCTGGACGTGGTTGAGGGTATGCAGTTTGACCGGGGTTATCTTTCTCCCTATTTTGCCACCAACGTGGAAAAAATGGTTGCAGAACTTGACAATCCCTTTATCCTTATCTGCGACAAGAAAATCAGCAGCATGAAGGATCTGCTTCCGGTATTGGAGGAAGTGGCAAAAATGAGTAAGCCCCTGGTGATCATTTCTGAAGATATTGAAGGTGAAGCCCTTGCCACACTGGTTGTGAACAAGATTCGCGGTACCTTGAATGTGGCAGCAGTAAAAGCCCCCGGTTTTGGTGACAGAAGAAAAGCCATGCTTGAAGACATTGCAATTCTGACCGGTGCCCAGGTGGTTTCAGAGGATGTGGGTCTCAAACTTGAAAACGTCGGTATTAATGATCTGGGTCAGGCCAAGTCCGTTGTCATTGACAAGGACAACACCACCATCATTGATGGTGCCGGTTCCAGAGAGGCCCTTGAAGGCCGTGTGAAGATGATCCGTGCCCAAGTGGAAGAGACCTCTTCAGACTACGATCGTGAAAAACTCCAGGAACGTCTGGCAAAACTCATCGGTGGTGTGGCTGTTATCAGTGTGGGTGCTGCTACAGAAACCGAGATGAAAGAAAAGAAAGCCCGTGTAGAAGACGCATTGAACGCCACCCGTGCCGCCGTTGAAGAGGGAGTTGTTCCTGGTGGTGGTGTGGCTCTGGTTCGTGCAAGTGCAGGCCTTGCCGCCCTTACAGGTGATCAGGAAGAGCTGCTTGGTATCAAGGTTGTGGCCCGTGCTATTGAAGAACCCCTGCGTCAGATTTCCAACAATGCCGGTGTGGAAGGATCCGTTGTTATCAACAAAGTCCGAGAAGGCGAAGGTTCCTTTGGGTATAATGCCAGAACAAATGTCTATGAAGATCTCATTGCTGCTGGTGTCATTGATCCCAAAAAAGTGGTTCGGTTTGCCCTGCAGAATGCAGCCAGTGTGGCATCCGTCATGCTGACCACCGAAGCCATGATTGCAGAAAAACCTGAACCCGATGCGGCTGCCGGCGGTGGAATGCCCGGTGGTGGAATGGGCGGCATGGGTGGAATGGGCGGCGGAATGCCCGGCATGATGTAATCTGCTGAACTGATTACCTTGTGATCCCAGTATAATTGTAAAACCCCTGTGCACCTGCACAGGGGTTTTTTGTTTTGAAACTGCAAGCTCTGCTTGACATGGCCGAGCACCTAATATAGCATTGTCAGTGGTTTAAACGTCACATGTAACGGTTTCTTTCCCCACGTATTAAAATGGAGTTATGATATGAGTCCCGAATCCGCTGGTGTGTTTCACATGCTGACCAGTGCAGGTCTGGTGGTTAAGCTGGTGCTGCTGCTGCTTTTGTTTTTTTCCATCACCTCCTGGGCCATCATGTTCATTAAATATCGTTATATTAGAAAGGCCCATCAATCTTCGGTGGCCTTTATTGATCTTTTCTGGCAGTGCCGAAACCTAGGGGATGCCTTTGCCCGGGCAAGATCACAGAAATCAAGTCCTGTGGCCCGGCTGTTCATGGCCGGTTACATGGAAATTAAAAAGAATAGTGATGGAGAAACCTTGCCTGCTGGCATTTCTGCGGGGGGCGATGGCATGACGGGGTTTCAATTAATGGGAAGTGTAAAAAGGGCTTTGAGGCGTTCCATTGATTTGGAGCTGCGTCGGCTGGGACAGCTTGTTCCTTTTCTGGCCACCGCTGGTAATACCGCTCCTTTCATTGGCCTGTTCGGCACCGTTTGGGGAATCATGAACACCTTCCGGGGGATTGGTTTGAGTCAGTCTGCAAGCCTGGCGGTGGTGGCACCGGGTATTTCAGAGGCCCTTGTTGCCACGGCAGCGGGCCTTGCTGTTGCTATCCCAGCGGTGATTGCCTATAATTATTTTATCAGCCGAATTCGGGTGATGGACTCCGAACTTCAGGGTTTTGCCGCAGATTTTTTAAATTTGATTGAGCGGGATATTAAACGCAGCAAGGGGGCATGATGCAATCTGGTTTCAATCGTGATGATCTGGTTTCTGAAATCAATGTCACCCCCTTTGTGGATGTGATGCTGGTATTGCTTATTATTTTTATGGTGACAGCCCCCATGATGGTCCAGGGTGTGGATGTGAATCTCCCACGGGCTGCTGCGGCACCCCTGGAAGAAAAGGTGGAGCATCTTGTGGTTACCGTCAGGCAGGATGGTCAGGTGTATTTAAATGAGCAGGCGGTGGGGGTGGATTACCTCACCCGCAAGCTGGAGTTGATATTAATTGACATGGGTGCAAGGGATGTCTATCTCCGGGCAGATAAAGATGTCCCTTACGGGCGGGTGGTGGATATCATGGCCCGTATTAAAAAGGCCGGGGTCACCAGTCTTGGCATGGTGACGCTTCCGGAAATCAATGAAGCTTCCTGATTACATGCCATGAAACCATTCCAGAAACATACCGGTGCACCCGGTTGGAAAAAAGGGCCTTCACCGGATAATAAAGAAGTGAAAAGCCAGTTCAGTCCTCTCTTGTTCGGGGCATCTCTGGTATTCCATTTTATTTTGTTTGCGGTTTTTTTTTTGATTCAGGACATGTCTCCTTCATCGGTGGAGTTACCCATGGTCAAGGTCAACCTGGTGTCCTTTGATACTGTTGCCGTGTCCGATGATGTACCCCTTGTGGATCCCGGGGATGCTGTGGATTCTCCGGAATCCCCTGTGGAGACCGTCTCCCGGGAGTTACCCCCGGAGCCACCGGGTTTGCCCGAACCTGTTCAACCGGTGACACCTGTGGAGGCAGCGTCTTCACCGTCACCCCCGGAGGTGCCTGAACCGGAACCCGTCATGGAAATTCCCGTTAAAATACCCCTGGTGGACAAAAAGCCCGTTCCCAAAAAAGAAACGGTGCCTCCACCGAAGGCTGTGCCGGTTAAGCCTGTACCGGTTAAGCCTGTACCGGTAGCTCCTGCGCCGGTAAAACCCCCGCCTCCGAAACAGAAAGTCTCTTTGAAAAAGAAAACCTATAGACCGGAAGCGGTGCTTGCCGGTGCCAAAAAACAAATCGCAGAATCGGTGAAAAAACAGGACGAGAATTCACTTGATACGGCATTGACAAGACTGCGCAAGAAAGTAGCTACCCAGACCAGCGGAGATCGGGGCGGTTTGTTTGGTGCCCGGGGCGGGCAGGTGAGCGGCTCCGGTGACAGCACCCGGGCCATTGACCTGTACAATCTTGAGCTGATGTACCGGATACAGCAGAACTGGGCCTTTAACCGTCAGCTTGCCGGGGGTAATGATGCCATGGAGGTACGGATTCTTATTAAAATTTTAAAATCCGGACAGATTCGGGACATCTGGTTTGAAACCCGGTCTGGGAATCGATTTCTGGACGAGTCTGCACTGAAGGCTGTTAAGAAATCCAACCCCCTGTCACCCCTGCCAAGGGGATACGATACCTATGATGTGGGTCTGATTTTTACACCTTCGGGATTAATGTGATGAGGTCTGATTGCTTACAACAAAGGCCGCTCTGGGAAGGAGTCATCAGGGCAAAGGGAAGGGATGAGGAGAAAATACATGGTATACCCCAAGGCGGAAAAAATCCTTAACTGCTTTAAAAGATTTTTTATTTGTTGCATCATCGCTGCATGGGGTCTTGCCCCGGCAGTTGTTCATGCCCAGCATACCTATATTAACATAAAAGATCCGTTCATTCGCAAGGTGCCCCTTGCCATACCGGATTTTAAATCCTTTGGCACCGGGGGACAGGCTCCGGGTTACGGAGATGCAGCCCGTGCCATTCTGGTGGAGGGTATGACCTTCACCGGTTATATCAATGTGCTTGATCCTGCCGGATTTCAGGAAAATCCCGCTGTCACAGGTATCACCGGTGATGATCTTCATTTTAAAAAATGGACTGCCGTCGGGGCCGAACTTCTTGTCACCGGTGGGATTGCCGAGCAGGACGGTAATATCCGTCTGGAAATGCGTTTATTTGACCCCTTTAAGGAAAGGCTTGTGCTGGGAAAGGTCTACACTGGCCGGCAGACGGATCTGCGCACCATGGTGCATCGTTTCTGTGGAGAGATAAATTTGTATCTCACCGGAAAAAGAGGTGTTTTCGGCAGTCGCATTGTGTTTGTTTCCCGCGTGGGGCAAAATAAAGAGATTTTTATCAGCGATTTTGACGGCCATGCCCCCCGTCAGAAAACCAATCATAAAAGCATTACCCTTTCCCCATGCCTTTCCTGGGATGGTAAGTGGCTGGCATACACCTCTTATGTAAATGGCAAGCCCGATATTTTTATCCAGAACTTGAAAACCCGGGCGCTGACCACCATTGCCTTTGACGGCATGAACATCACACCGGACTGGGTACCGGGAAAACTGGAGCTTGCCGCCACATTGAGTCTGGATGGGGACCAGGAGATTTATCTGCTTTCCGGTAAAGGTGAAATCTTAAGCCGCCTGACCCACAGCTGGGGCATTGATGTCTCGCCCCGGGTGTCTCCGGACGGCACAAAAATTGCCTTTGTTTCCCGTCGGGGGGGGACCCCCCAGATTTATGTTAAAACCCTTGCCACCGGTGAGGTCATGCGGGTAACCTTTCAGGGCAAGTACAACACCTCTCCTTCCTGGTCGCCTCTGGGAAATCAGCTGGCATATGTGGGAGTTGTGAAAAATGAAATCGATATTTATGTCACGGAATTCACCGGGGCAGGTGCACTGCGTCTGACCCGTGACCAGGGGGATAATGAAGATCCGTCCTGGTCCCCGGACGGCAGCCTCATTGTGTTTTCATCCACCCGGGAAGGGGACTCAAAAATTTATGTCATGACACCCCGGGGAACCGATGCCCGAAGGCTCATTCATCTGCCCGGTGAGCAGACCGATCCGAAATGGTCTGCCGGTGAAGACATCAATTGATACGATGTTGTCGCCAGAGTTTGATTTTGATCATAAGCTTTATGTTCTGGGGTTGGTCACAACACGGTCTTTTTTGCAACCAGTCCCTACGTTTTTAATATGATAGTTAACGAGTTGAGCAATCAAGGAGGTAAGATGAAAAAGCAGGTGATACGGAATCTGGTGATGGTGATGATGGTGGCAGGCCTCGCACTGACAATGTCCTGTGCCAAGAAAAACATTGCCGGGGACACCGCGGCCATGAAGGGTAACACGGCTGGAATATCCGCAGAAGAGGAGGCCGCACGCAGGGCCGCCCAGGAAAAGGCAAGGCTGATGGAAGAACAGCGACTCCAGGAACAGGCGCTCCAGGAAGATGCAGCCCGGCAACGTAACCTGCAGATGTCCGCCCGGGAACAATTTGAAAATCAGGATGTCTTGTTTGACTATGACAGTGCCGTGCTTTCCGCCGAGGCCCGTCAGCTTTTGAAGATCAAGGCCAAGTGGCTGGATGTTAACGCGGGTTATAATATTGTAGTTCAGGGGCATTGTGATGAAAGGGGCACCACCGAGTACAACCTGGCCCTGGGAGACCAGAGGGCCGCTGCGGTCAAGGCCTTTCTCATGGATCTTGGCATTTCTGGCGCCAGAATTACCACCATCAGTTATGGTGAGGAAAAACCCCTTGATCCGGGGAACAATGAAGCGGCCTGGGCCAGGAACAGACGAGCACATTTTGTAATTTTATAAAGGAAACTATATGATGACCAGGATGACCAGGTATATTTTTCAATTCCTTTTGATGGGATGCCTGGCAGTGATGTCAGGATGTGTATCGGATCAGGATATGGTGATGCTTGAAAACCGGGTAAATTCCCTTGAAATGGATAATGCCCGGCACCTGGAAAAGCAGAAAATCTATGATCAGAAATTGAATAAAGAGTTTGCGGAAATGGCGGGACGTCTTGGTACAAATCACCAGATGACCCGGGAGAAATACGCTGAGGTCAATGCCTCCCTGGCCCAGTTCCGGGATGAAATACGCGCCCTGGCCGGGCGCATGGAAACCCTTGAATTTTTGATTTCAAGGGACGGTGGCAGTTCAACGGCCACAGCCTCCAATGAACTTAAGCGTCTTGATAACGCCATAACCCGGAATTACCAGCGCCTCATGGCTCTGGAGGCCCATCTGGGCATGGAACCTGCTGATCTTGTCCCGGATCCTGCCACGGCGGCAACCGAAACCCCTGGGGGTGAGGGGGAAATGTACAATGCTGCAAAGACGCTTCTTGACAACGGAGACAATGAGGGGGCTAGAAGGGAGTTTAATGCTTTCATAAAGGCCTTTCCAAAATCTTCCAATGCCGACAATGCCCAGTTTTGGATCGCTGACAGTTACTACCGGGATAAATGGTATGAAAAAGCCATTCTGGAGTATCAGAAGGTCATTGAAACTTACACCACTGGAAATAAGGTACCAGCAGCCCTGTTAAAACAGGGTTATGCCTTTGCCAACCTGGGGGAAAAGGGCAATGCCCGTTTGATTTTAAAGGAGCTTATCCGAAAATACCCCGGTGCAGGTGAGTCAAAAATTGCGGCTGAGAAACTCGATGCTTTGAAATAAGACAGAGTACCGTCCCTAGTGATCATGACGGCCGGTGGATTTTACAACCATCCACTGGCCGTGGTCATTGTGTGGAAGCTGGTACCATGGAAAGGCGTACATGATAAAGGTAGTGGGAATTGATCCCGGGCTTGCCGGCACCGGTATTGGCATGGTGCAGGGCCGGGGTACCACCTTGTCCGGCTATGAGTTTGGCAGTATTAAAACCACACCGGACCAGGGGCTTGTGGAACGTCTTGAAAACATTTATGAAAAAACTCTTGCCTATCTGTGCCGCCAGAAGCCTGATCTTGTGGTGATCGAAGATATTTTTTCTCTGGGGAAATATCCGGCATCGGGCATTACCCTTGGGAAGGTCACCGGAGTGCTGCTTCTGGCCGCAGGACGTGCCGGTGCCCGGGTGGAGGAACTTCAGGTTCGGGAGGCAAAAAAACTGGTCACCGGCTCGGGTGCGGCGGATAAATATCAGGTGGAGCGCTCGGTGCGCAATCTGTTGTCCCATGCAGGGACCATCCGGCCCTTTCATGCATCGGATGCCCTGGCCCTGGCCCTGGCAGGTTTTTTTCGGAAAGCTTCCAGGTTTTAATACCCCGATGTTGTGATTAATTTTATATTTATTACTAAATACAGGATGTTGGGTCCAGGTTTGTCACTGGATACAGGATATTGGGCATCTGTAATATCCATGGGAACTGAAAGAGAGAGGATTTAGAAAGAACAGATGATCGGATATATGGAGGGAACCATTTTACGAATTGCCGAAGAGGGCATTCTCCTGCTGACGGGGGGGGTGGGCTATGAGATTCTTCTGCCCCTTTTTGTGCTGGAGAAGATGAAAAAACGTTCCCCGGAAGAGACTGTTTCGCTTTTTATCTACTATAACCAGACCGAAAGACAGCCCCGCCCGGTGCTCATCGGATTTGAATCTGAGGCGGAAAAAGCATTTTTTCAGCTGTTTATTTCCGTGGACGCCATTGGTCCCTTAAAGGCGGTAAAGGCCATGGACCGCTCGGTGTCAGACATTGCCCGGGCCATTGAAGACCGGGATGAAAAGCTTCTGGCCACCCTTAAGGGCGTTGGTCGACGAACGGCCCAGAAGATCATTGCGGCATTGCATGGTAAGGTAACGGGGTTTGTTGACCAGACTGTTGGAAAGGATATGGCAGATGCCTCCTCTCCCTCTGATTTAACGGCAACCTCCCTCTCTGACCGGGTGGCTGCCCAGGTGGTGGATGTGCTGGTGCAGCAACTGGGCTATGCTGCCCCCATTGCCCGGAAAATGGTCAGTGTTGCCATTGCAGAAAAACCCGGTATGTCAACGCCGGAAGAGCTGTTTGATGCAGTGATAAGGAGTGTTGGATCATGACATCGGATGATGATATTATTGCCTTCAGCTCCTCCCAGGATTCCCTTGTCACCTCCGGGGATCATCCCGTGGACGTGGAAGTGGATGTAAATGTGCTGCGACCCCGACGATTTGCTGATTACGTGGGGCAGACCGAAACCGTTGAGACCCTTAAAATTGCCATTGCCGCAGCCCGCATACGGGGGGAATCCCTGGATCATGTGCTGCTCCACGGACCGCCGGGACTTGGCAAGACTTCCATGTCCCATATTATCGCCACGGAAATGGGGGCATCAATCACTATCACGTCGGGACCGGCCCTGGAAAAGGGTGGGGATCTGCTTGGCATGCTCACCAATCTGGGGGACGGAGATTTTCTTTTTATTGACGAAATTCATCGGATTCCCAAAACCGTGGAAGAGTTTCTCTATCCTGCCATGGAAGATTTTGCCGTTGATTTTGTTTTTGACAAGGGACTCCATGCCAGAAGCCACCGATATCGGTTAAAGCACTTTACCCTGGTGGGGGCCACCACCCGTGTGGGGCTTTTGTCTTCCCCTTTGCGGGATCGCTTTGGGCTGTTTCGGAATTTTGATTTTTACACATTGGAAGATCTGGTGACTATTGTCCAGCGTTCTGCCACTTTACTGAATGTCTCCATGGACACGGATGCCGCTGTTGAGCTTGCCACCCGCTCACGGGGAACCCCGCGGATTGCCAATCGGCTGCTCAAGCGGGTCAGGGATTTTTCCCAGGTGCGGGCCCGGGGTCAGGTGACCCCGGAAACCGTCCGGGCGGCATTGAAACTTGAAGGGGTGGACAATATGGGACTTACCCCCCTTGATAGAAATTATCTCAATACCATTATCAAGTTTTACCGGGGTGGGCCGGTGGGGATTGAGGCCGTGGCGGCAACTCTTCAGGAAGAAACCGATACCCTGGTGGATGTGGTGGAACCCTATCTTCTGAAAACCGGGCTTTTGCTGCGTACTTCAGCTGGGCGCAAGGCCTCGGCAAAGGCCCATGAGCATTTGGGGGTGTCCTTTCAGAGGGAGCTGTTCTAACCAAAATAGATCTTGACATTTTTCCGGGAATGGGTTAGTTAGTTCGAATTATTTTATAACAGGAGTGTGAAAAATTGAAAAAATATACATATAGTGCGAAACGATCTGATAATGCAGAGAAATGGTGCGTCATTGATGCCACCGACAAAGTTCTGGGGCGCATTGCCTCGGAGGTGGCCTCCCGGATCAGGGGGAAAAGAAATCCCCTTTATACGCCCCATGCCGATACCGGTGACTGGGTGATTGTCATCAACGCCGATAAAATCCGCCTTACCGGAAACAAGTGGGATCAGAAGGTTTATTATCGTCATTCCGGCTACACCGGTGGTATCAGGGCCACCACCGCAAAGGAAATGCTGGAAAAAAATCCTGAAAATATCCTTCGAAAGGCAGTGCGGGGCATGCTTCCTAAAAACAGACTGGGACGTAAGCTCAATGGCAAGCTGCATGTATATGCCGGTGAAGAACATCCCCATGCGGCACAGAAACCCGAGATCGTTGAACTATAATTGAAGAAAGATAAGGAACGGGTAGTTATTTATGGAAAATGAAAATGTATATTACGCAACTGGCAAGCGTAAGAGTTCCATTGCCAAAACATGGATGAGGCCGGGAAGCGGCAAGATAATTGTCAACAATAGAAGTGTTGAAGATTATTTTGTTCACAGCGATGCCAGAGAAATGCTGGCCTCTCCCCTGGCCATGACACAGAATACAGATGCCTTTGATATTACCATCAAGGTGCTGGGCGGTGGCATTATGGGTCAGGCCGGAGCCGTCAGGCACGGCATTACCAGAGCTCTGGTCATCATGGACCCGGATCTGAGGGGCACACTCAAAAAGGCAGGATATCTTACCCGGGATTCCCGGATCAAAGAGCGTAAAAAATATGGTCAAAAAGGTGCCAGGGCCAATTATCAGTTCTCCAAGAGATAACAGCTGGTTTAAATGGATTTTCAGGAGCAGGCAGTTCTTCACTGTCGGCTCCTTTTTTTTTGCCTATGAAAAAAACATTTCTTTTTTATGACATAGAGACCACCGGGCTGCACAAAGCTTTTGATCAGATTCTTACCTTTGCCGCTATTCGAACGGACCTTGAGTTAAGGGAGCTGGAAAGAGTTTCCGTGGTGGTGCAGCTGCGCTGTGATGTGGTGCCCTCACCCGGGGCCTTTACCACCCACCGTCTCAGTCTGGAATCTCTGGCCCGGGGGGTATGTGAATACCAGGCTGCCCGACAGATTCATCAACTGGTCAATGCGCCGGGTACCATCAGTCTGGGGTACAACACCCTTGGATTTGACGATGAGTTTCTGCGCTTCACCTTTTATCGGAATCTTCTGGATCCCTACACCCATCAGTATGCCAATGGGTGTGGTCGCATGGATATCCTTCCCCTGGCAGTGCTCTATCGTCTGTTTGCCCCCCTTGATATTTGCTGGCCCGCCGATAGTGACGGTAAGCCGAGCATGAAGCTGGAGCGCATCAGCCAGGACAATGCTCTGGTTACCTCCGGCCGTGCCCATGACGCCATGACCGATGTGGAGGCCACCCTGGCACTGGCCCGCAGGCTCTTTGTCAAACGGGACATGTGGAACTACTGTCTGGATTTCTTTACCAAACCCGGAGAATCCCGGAACATGGCGCGTCTTGAACACCTCACCATAGGCGAAACCGGTACTTTTTGTCTTGGCATCATGGTTTCGGTTGCCTTTGGCGGGCAGAATAAGTACATGGCGCCGGTGCTTGGCGTTGGTGCCTCCCGGGTGTATGGAAACCAGACCCTGTGGCTGCGTCTGGATCTCCCGGGTTTTCCCGGCGGTTCAGGCGAACCGGAAGCACCGGATAAGATGTTTGTCATTCGTAAAAAAAACGGGGAACCTCCGGTGATTTTGCCCCCCCTGGATCGTTTCCGTAATCGACTGAACCCTGAACAGCAGGCCCTTGCAACACAAAATTTGTCCGCTCTTTCCCAACATCCCCAATGGTTTTCCCGGTTAATAGAATATCACAGGAACTATGCCTATCCTGTTGTTCCCGATGTGGATGTGGATGCCGGGTTGTATCAGGATGGTTTTTTTTCATCGGGGGAGAAAAGAGAAATAGCCGATTTTCATCTTGCGGGTGAAGGACAGCGTCTGGATCGGGTCAGCAAGATGACTTATGCCCGCATTCGCGGTCTTGCCGCCCGGATATTGTTTCGCAATTTTCCCGGGGAGATCCCTTCCCAGGGCCTTAGCCAAACAACGGGTTTCAATGAGGCTTATTATATGGATCAGGTTCGGTGTGTGCCCGGGCTTGAGCCCATCAAAGGCCTTCGAAATGAAACACGTTACGGGGTGGTTCAGGCAAAGGAAGAGATAAAAAAGCTGCTTGCCGGAGATGAATCAAATGCCTTGGATGATGAGCAGGTGGCATTGCTGAAGGAAATTAATTGTCATATAACCGCCATCTCCTGACGGACACAACGAATATTGAAAATGCTATTATGCCGCCTCCCCTGAGGGGCAATGGTCCCGGCCCGGAACCTTAGACGGCTCAATTGGTCAGTTTCTATTGCTCCTCAGAGAGGCTCTGCAGAGATTTCCCGAAAGTTTTATTTTTTAATAAAAAGGGGATCTTACCATTCTCCCATGCCAGATATGTGGTGAAGGTGAGGGAAAAATAAAAAAGGGGGGGCGAAGCCGGTTAAGCGATAAGGGGGGTGGTAAAGCAGGCTGTGCCCAGGGAACTTGAACACAGCCAGGGAATTAATGTCTATTTTACAGCATCTTTAAGCGCTTTTCCCGGAATGAATTTGGGTACATTGCGGGCTGGAATGTCAATCTCATCTCCGGTCTGGGGATTTCTTCCCTTTCGGGCCTTTCTTTCCGTGGTTTTGAAGGTGCCAAAGCCCACAAGGGTGACGGTTTCTTTTTCCGCAAGGGCGTCGGTGATGGCGGAAAGTGCACAGTCCACGGCTGTCTGGGCTTCTTTTTTGCTGTTCAGGACTTCAGCTACTTTGTTGATGAGGTCGCCTTTATTCATCTTTTTATTACTCCTTAAATTTTGCAAATTGACACCATAGGACATGGGGGATCAGCAATTTGCGGTCTATGATAACGGGTTACACCGTTGATGCCATGTTTAAAAGACTTGTCTGGGAACGTTATGTGACGTTAGCACCTGGGATGGCAGGGCTTAAATTGTCCCGGGTGCTTTGTAAGTACCGTGGTTACTGCCTTTGTGTCAAGTAATTATTGTGAGTCCCGTAAAATATGGCAGGGGAGGCAGAGGGGGGGCATTGATCCATTTTCCCTTCGAAGGGAACCGGTGTGAAGGCATTCGGGATTTACCATAATATCGGCCAGCCATTAAATAATGTGGGATGGGTGAAGGTATTCAATAAACCCATCCACTGTACCATGCAATGAGTTCCTGTCCTTTGAAGATGTAGATAATGGCACCTGCGGACAGATAGGGGCCAAAGGGTATTCTTAAGCGAAAGTCAGCTCTGCGGCTGATGGCCATGGCAATGCCTCCGGCAAAGGTGCCCCCCAGGGACCCGGCAAAGACGGTGAACAAAACCCCCTGCCATCCCGTTGCCGCTCCGATCATGGCCAGCAGTTTAATGTCACCACCGCCCATTCCCTCTTCCTTGCGGATAAAATGGTAAGTCACTGCCACCACATAAAGACTGCCGCCCCCCGCTAAAACACCGATGAGGGCGTCTTGCCATGGGTGGATACCACCAAAGACTGTGGCCAGGGCAAAAACAGGTATACCGGGAAGGGAAAGACTGTCGGGGATTATCTGAAAATCATAATCAATGAAGGATATCACCGTGAGGGTGCAGATGAACAGAAACCAAACACTCCCCTGGACCGTTATGTTGAAATGCCATGCGGTGGCCATGGCTGTCACGGCTGTGAGGGACTCCACCCCGGGATATCGCAGGGAAAAGGGTGCCTGGCAGTTTCGACAGCGTCCTCTCAGAATTATATAGCTTACAATGGGAACATTGAGATAAAACGGTATGTGGTGGTTGCACACCGGGCAGGACGAGCCGGGAAACAGGATGGATTTCCCCCGGGGTATGCGATAAATGCATACATTGAGAAAGCTTCCCACCAATGCACCGAATATGCCGGTGATTCCGATTATGATATATGAAGGTATGGCGTATGAGGGCATGGTGGAAAAATCCTTGTTTAAAAGTCTGGGCCTGATCACCCCATTGCCCAACACTTATCACCATTGGCTTATGTGATGACCAGGCCCGAAAGTCCTTTACTGACTTAGAGAAAAATTCAGTCGGTGTCAACACTTGTATGCCATGAAAAAAGTATGCCGGTGCCGTTGTAAAGAAAAAAAAATGTTTTATTGTTAAGATCGGATTGATATTCATGTAATAAAAAGGAGTTCAAATGGCGGAAACCGATATGGACGATCTTATTGAAATAATAGAAAAAGAAACTGATGTCAGTGAAATACCTACATCCCTTCCCATGATGCCGGTGAGAGATGTGGTGGTGTTCACCGATATGTTAATTCCTTTGTTTGTGGGAAGGGATAAATCCATCAAGGCCGTTGAGGCAGCATCTGACAGTGATCGTTATCTTTTCATGTCTGCCCAGAAAGTATCCGATGATGAAAATCCCGGAAAAAACGATGTCTATCATCTCGGAACCGTGGGGCGGATACAAAAGATGTTGAAACTGCCCGATGGCCGGATAAAGGCCCTGGTTCAAGGCATTACCAAGGCCCGGGTGGTGAAGTTTGAGCAGGAAAAACCCTGGTTTCAGGTGACGGTGGAGATGGTCAAGGATAAAGAGATCGACACACTTGACATAGAGCTTGAAGCCTTGATGAGAAATGTTCGGGACAGCAGTGAAAAAATCCTGGCCCTGCGTGGAGAGGTCTCCGGAGACGTGGGGATGCTGCTGGATCAGATTGAATCGCCTGGGAAACTGGCAGATCTGGTGGCCTCCAATTTAAGATTAAAGGTGGAGGATGCCCAGAAATTGCTGGAAACCACCGATCCAGCCCGACGTCTCTTAAGGGTCAATGATCTTCTGGCCCGGGAGGTGGAACTTTCCGCCGTACAGGCCAAGATTCAGACCAATGTTAAGGATGAAATTTCCAAAAGCCAGCGGGATTATTATTTAAGAGAGCAGGTCAAGGCTATCCACCGGGAACTTGGTGACAATGATGAGAAGATGGCCGAGGTAAAAGAGTACAGCCAGAAGATCAAAAAAGCCAAGATGCCGGAGAAATGCCATAAAGAGGCATTAAAGCAGCTCAAACGCCTGGATCAGATGCACCATGATTCCTCCGAAGCATCCATTATCCGTACCTACCTTGACTGCATTGTGGAAATGCCCTGGAATAAATCCACCAAGGATTTTCTTGACATTGAAAAGGCGGCCCAGGTACTGGAAAGGGATCATTATGGCCTGAAAAAGGTAAAGGAACGCATCCTGGAATACCTGAGCGTAAGAAAGCTCAACCCTGCCATGAAGGGTCAGATTATCTGCTTTGCAGGTCCTCCTGGTGTGGGGAAAACCTCCCTTGGTCAGGCCATTGCCAAAGCCATGAAACGAAAGTTTGTTCGTATTTCCCTTGGCGGTATCCGGGATGAAGCAGAAATCAGGGGTCATAGAAGGACCTATATTGGTGCCATGCCCGGCAGAATCCTCCAGGGGCTGCGCCAGTGCGGCACCAACAATCCCGTGTTTATGCTCGATGAAATCGACAAGCTGGGCAATGATTTCCGGGGAGATCCCTCCTCAGCCCTTCTGGAGGCCCTGGACCCCGAGCAGAACACCGATTTCAGTGATCATTACCTGAACATGCCTTTTGATCTTTCCAAGGTGCTTTTTGTGCTAACGGCCAACCGTACGGACACCATTCCGTCGGCTCTGTTGGACCGTATGGAGGTGATCCAGATTTCCGGATACACCCGGGAAGAGAAGGCCGTGATTGCAGAACGTCATCTGTTTCCCCGTCAGTTGAGGGAAAACGGGCTGATTCGACGCTCCATCACCATTACCTCCGGAGCCATGGATACCATTGTTTCAGAGTATACCCTGGAGGCGGGACTCCGGGATCTGGAGCGAAAACTTGGGACCATCTGCAGAAAAATAGCCAGAAAGATTGCCGAGGGACAAAAGGGAAAGTTCCAGATTACCAAGGCTGCCCTGCAGAAATACCTCGGGCCACCGGTGTTTCAGCCGGAGTTGGATCAGGAGGAGAGCCAGGTGGGCCTTGTCACCGGTCTTGCCTGGACCGAGGTGGGGGGAGAACCCCTTTATATTGAGGTATCCCTTTGTCATGGCAAGGGGGAACTCACCGTAACAGGACAGATCGGGGACGTCATGCAGGAATCGGCCAGGGCCGCATTTACCTGCATTAAATCAAGTATGGATGAACTCAAAATTGACCGGGAAGAGTTTGAAAATAAGGATATTCATATCCATGTGCCGGCAGGTGCCATTCCAAAGGATGGACCATCGGCCGGGATTGCCATGGCAACTGCCCTGATTTCTGCATTTACCGGGAAGATTGTGAATAACAAGGTGGCCATGACAGGTGAAATAACCCTGAGAGGAAGAGTTCTTCCCATTGGTGGTCTTAAAGAAAAGGCCCTGGGTGCCCTGCGTGCCGGTATTAAAACCATTGTTATCCCGGAAAAGAACAAGAAGGATCTCCATGATCTTCCTGCAGGGGTGAGACGGAAAATTAAATTTATCCCGGTGCGGGATCTTTCCCAGGTGCTTGAGGTGGCCTTTATTGCCGACGACAATGCACCAAAATAAAAAAGGGCTGGTCCTTTTATGAAAATACTTGCGGTGGATACCACAGAACAGGGGGGAAGCATTGCCCTGGTGGACAATGGCATACCCTTGTGTGACCGGTATGTCGCTGGTTTGAAAAATCATGCAGTGACCCTCATGCCCCTGGTGGAGCGTATGCTCAAAGAGGATGCAGAAAATGGCCTTGATGACCTTGACGGTTTTGTGGTGTCCCGGGGACCTGGCAGTTTTACAGGTCTTCGCATCGGTATCAGCATGGTCAAGGGGCTTGCCCTGGCCACGGGTAAACCTGTGGCCGGTGTGTCCAGTCTGGATGGCATTGCCTGGCAGTTGAGCCATGCCAGCCTGCCCGTGTGTGCAATGCTGGATGCCCGGCGGGGAGAGGTGTATTGCGCCGTGTACCAGTTTAAAAATGGTGAATTAATATCAAAGGGTGAAGAAAAGACCATATCCCCGGAAGATGTTCCGGCCCTGGCAGGTCCATCTGCTTTATTTGCGGGGTCCGGGGCACTGGTGTACGGTTCATGTATCGCCGAAGGTATGGGAAAGGGGGCTTTTTTTGCACCGGGATTTCAAAGCCACGTCAGTGCCCTGGCCCTGGCCCATGTTTTTTTCCACGATCCCGGGGTGTGTCTTAAGGATCCCGGGGAACTGATACCGGTTTATCTTCGACGATCCGATGCGGAAATCAATTACAAAAAACAGGCGGGTTAGAATTGCCGGGGTATTGTTGACAACCTGTATATCGTCTGCTACTATTTGTTTTTTTGCTTTAATCTCAACTGGATTGCCCCAGGGGAAAAGGAACAGGAAAATACGGATGGAATCTAATAGATGGCCGGACAAGGCAGGCTTTTTTATTGCTGCACCCGGCTTTAAATATATTGGTATTGCAGGTGTGATCACCGCCATGGCCCTGTGGCTTGGCGGTTCTGTTTTCGGTGGGATTGCCCTTTTTGTGTTTGCTTTTGTTTGTTGGTTTTTCCGGGATCCGGAACGGGAAATCCCTGTGGATGTCAACGCCCTTGTGTCTCCGGCCGACGGCAGGGTAATAAGCATTGAAACTCTCACCGACTCCACCGTTGTTGATGGGCCCTGTCTGCGGGTGTGCATTTTCATGAACGTTTTTAATGTCCATGTGAACCGGGTACCCATGGGCGGTGTGGTGGAAAAGGTAACCTATTTTCCGGGAAAATTTTTTAATGCATCCCTGGATAAGGCCTCTGAATACAATGAGCGCAATGCCCTGGTCATCAGGACTCCGGGGGGTGCCGTTTATGGTGTGGTGCAGATTGCAGGACTTATTGCCAGGCGTATTGTGTGCCGGGTACAGCCGGGTCATCGCCTGGAGCGGGGTCGTCGATACGGCATGATATGCTTTGGTTCCCGACTGGATCTTCATCTGCCTCTGGATACTGATATTGCCGTGACTGTAGGTCAAAAAGTCAGTGCCGGGTCGTCCATTGTGGGCTACCTCAACCGGGAAACCAACCTGTGAACACCTGTTGAACCAGGCCCTTTAACTGAAAACCAGCCCTGATTTTTCTGCCTTATCGTTAAACACCTGTTTATACGGTAAGGCGTTGTTTTTTGATGAACAAATGGAGATATTAAACGTTGGAGCAAATACCAATTACCGTTGAAGGGTATAAAACCCTGAAAGCAGAGCTTGAAAGATTAAAAACCATTGATCGTCCGGAAAATATCAAGGCCATTGAAACGGCCAGGGCACATGGTGATCTGTCAGAAAATGCCGAGTTTGATGCTGCCAAAGACCGCCAGTCTTTTATTGAGGGCAGAATAGGGGAGCTGGGATATAAGCTTGCCAGTGCCAAGGTGATTGATCCTTCCACCGTGGCCAAGGATTGTGTCCGGTTTGCATCCCGGGTGCTTCTGGAAAATCTTGATTCGGAAGAAGAGGTGGAGTACATGCTGGTGGGGCAGGAAGAATCAGACATCAGCCGGGGCCGCATTTCCATCAGCTCCCCCCTGGGAAAGGCCCTCATTGGAAGAAGGCCCGGTGATGAGGTGGTGCTCCAGGCCCCTGCAGGCAAAAGAACTTACGAAATTATTGAAATTTTATAATAATGACCATGGCAAGATCTCCTTGCCGCAACGAGGATTTAAACTCTAATTATTTCAAATGTCTGATAGAGTTTTGTATAAGTATTTCATCAAGTCATTGGGGAGGTATATCCATGGCAAGAGTAACCATTGAAGATTGCCTGAAAAATGTGCCCAGCCGGTTTGCACTGGTGCATATGGCGGCAAAACGTGTAAGACAGGTCAGTGAGGGGGGCGAGTTTCTCATCAAGCCCGCCAGAAATGAAGATGCGGTGATGGCATTGCGTGAGATCGCAGCCGGTCGGGTAATGATTAAAAACCCCGGGAAAAAAAGGTAGGATCTCATCCAGGCGTTTACCCCACACGTGGACCGCAAGGTCAATCATCTCATGGGTAAGGCGATACATGACTATGGCATGATCCGTAACGGTGACCGACTCATGGTGGCCGTTTCCGGTGGTAAAGACAGCCTGTTCATGTTAAATTCCCTGGAGAGTTTCAGAAAAAGGGCGCCCATCTCCTTTGATCTGGTGCCGGTTCATGTGGATCCAGGTTTTGACGGGGGATTTGCCCGGGAGCTTAAAGCGCTGGTGACACCCTTTTCTGGGAGTTTAAAGGTGCGATACACCGACCATGGCCTCCGGGCCCATGGCAGTGAAAATCGGGAAAATCCCTGTTTTCTATGTGCACGCCTCAGACGGACATCTTTGTTTGAAATGGCACAAGAACAGGGATGCACCCGTATTGCATTGGGGCACAACAAGGACGATCTTATTGAGACTCTTTTCATAAATATGTTTTTTTCCGGCCGCATGGGCACCATGGTGCCCAGCCAGCCATTTTTTAATGGAAAGCTCACGGTTGTCCGTCCCTTGGCGTATGTTGAAAAAAAGGATATCGTCCGATTGGCAAAACGGCTGATGTTTCCTGAGTTTATTAACCCCTGTCCCAGTGATGGTCAATCTAAACGCAGTGAGATAAGAAAGATGCTTCAGGAGATCTACCGGGACAATTCTCATATAAAAGGCAATATTTTCAGGGCCATGGGAAATATTGAAGCAGATTATCTGTTAAAGAAGAGTTTATGATTGATATTCAAAAAATGCGGGATTACCGTAATATTCCCATCGACAAGGTCGGTATCAAGGGACTTCGTTATCCCATCAAGGTCAGGGATAAAAAAAGCAGTGGACTGCAGTCCACCATTGCCGAAATAAGCATGTATGTGGATCTTCCCCACCAGTGCAAGGGAACCCACATGAGCCGGTTTGTTCAGATGTTACATGCCTTCCGTTCCCAGGTGTCCCTGGAGTCCATCATGACCATTCTGGAAACCATGAAAACCACCCTTGAAGCCACCTCCTCCCACATTGAAATCACCTTTCCCTATTTCATTGAAAAACAGTCACCTGTGACGGGTTCCAGAGGGTTGATGGATTATACCTGTTCCATCATCGGCTCCTCCCATCCCGGTGAAAACAGGGACATGGTATTAAAGGTGGCAGTTCCCATCACCTCTGTGTGTCCCTGTTCCAAGGAAATCAGTGATTTTGGTGCCCACAATCAGAGAGGAGAGGTGTGTGTCAGTACCCGGTTCAAGCGCTTTGTGTGGATTGAGGAAATCATTGAACTGGTGGAGCATGCAGCCTCCTGTGAGGTGTATTCTGTTTTGAAAAGAGAGGATGAAAAGCACGTCACTGAATTTGCCTACAATAATCCCAAATTTGTTGAAGATGTGGTGAGGGATGTGGGTAAGGTTCTTCTGGAAGATGATAATATCACCTGGTTTTCTGTCAGTGCAGAAAATTTTGAATCCATCCATAATCACAGTGCCTATGCCTTTATTGAACATGGAGATCCCGGATACCACGGGGTCCTTTCCACCTCCATGTAACTGTGGCCTTGGGCCGTTACCTTACCTGGACCATGTTAACGGACATGGGGAGGGTTGAACCCAATGATTCACGGCCCCCCAGGATGGCCGATGCCGTTTATAGAAAATAAAACTTTCGGGCCACCTCTGCAGAGTCCTCCCGAGGGGCAATAGGAACCGGACAATTGAGCTGTCTACAGTTCCGGTCCCCATTGTCCGTCAGGGGGGCGGCGGTATAATACCATTTGGCTTCGCGTCTACGACCCTATATGACCGTTATTCAGGATCAAGCACCTTGAATGACAAAGCACTTGGTATTCAAACGGGTAATGCGCCTAAAGACATCCATCCCATGCAGCGGCCTTTGCCTGCAGCTTCTTCTTGATGTTATCACAGGTCATGCCTTCCTGGTTCACCATGATGACAAAGGGGTAAAGAGCCTTCCCCCGACCTTTAAAATATCCGCACAGGGTACGCACCCCCTTTAAGGTGCCTGTTTTGTAATATGTACCATGGGCGTAACGCATAACATCATGGTGGGGCTTAAACGCCTGCAGTATTTCAAGCATGGCCCGGGGGGAAATTCGGTTCTGCCTTGAAATTCCCGACCCCTCTACCATAAAAAGGGGGGTGATGCCAAGCCTGGTTGCATGCTCCATGACCACATTGACGGCCTTTTTCAGATTTGCAGGAGTCCCTTTCTTTATAAGTCCCAGCCCCAGAAACAGCTGATTGGCCATGAAGTTATTGGAGTAATAAAGCAGTTGTGATACTACCTGTTTCAGATCATGGGGTGAAATCCAGGTGAAAATGAACTGGTCCCTGGTCGTCACCTCCCCGGATGTCACCGTATGTCCTGTTTGAATGCCTTCCCTTTCCAGAAACCATGCAAGTAAATGTCCTGCGTAATATGCCTCTGTACCCCGGGGCAGGGGAATCCGGCCCGTTGTCAGTGTTCCGGCCCTTTTGTCAAGGACATCCCGGGCAAAGTCAGTCAGGGGTGTTTCCGGTTCTGCGCTGAGCCATCTGCCGTTGGGTTTTTTAAGATTCGGTGAGGGGGTCCTGTCTTCTTTTTTCCAGATTTTTTTGTTTTTTTCTCCGCTGTTCCGGTTTTTAAAAGATATCGTGTTGAAGTTGGCGCACAGGGCACCCACTGTGGCATCATAGGGATTGAGGGTGCCTGTGGTTCCTGGGATGACAATGTCCTCTTCAAAGGCGGAAGCATCCACCACCAGGCCATGGAGTTTAAAAATATTTTCTGATTTGAGTCTGTCGGCCAGGCCTGTGGCCATGGTCTGAATTTCCCGGGAGGTTAACAGGGGGTCTCCCCAGCCTTTGATTTTGAGAGTCCCAGCATGATCCATGAAAAAATCTGTTTTAAAACGAAAGCCAGGTCCCAGAAGATCCAGGGCAGTTAAGGATGTGAGAACCTTCAGGGTTGACGCAGGAATAAATGTCATGTCTGCATTTTTTTCGTAAATGATATGTCCCCCCGGGTCTGCCAGAAGAAATCCCACGGGTAACCTTCCCTCCCGGGCTGAGACCTGTTGTCCCAGACACAGAAGACACAAAAAGAAGCTAAGCACAAGAGGCAATCCTACCCCGGTCCCTGGGGTAAAAGAGCGGTATTGTGCCATGAATGTCTTGAATAAAAGCATAATGTATATTAAACATGAATCAGGCTTAAAATCAAACCTGTAACTTGATCTCCCGGTTTTTTCCGGGTTATTTTGTGAAAACGGGGTCAGGCGTGTGTTGTGTGGACGTTCATCTGCCACCCCCCCCAATGTTGCGTTGAAAAGGAGAATTTATGATCGTACCCGTCATCCTTGCCGGTGGTTCCGGAACCCGACTGTGGCCCCTGTCCCGGGAGTTGTTTCCCAAACAGCTCATTAATCTCATTGATGAATATTCAATGCTTCAAAACACCCTGTTACGGACCATTGGCATGCCCGAGGTGGCAGATCCGGTGGTGATCTGTAACGAAGACCATCGCTTCATGGCCGCAGAACAGATGAGACGGGTGGACTGCAAGGGCACCATTCTTCTGGAACCGGTGGGCAGAAACACGGCCCCGGCCATTGCTGCTGCGGCCCTTTATGTGGCCCAGAGATATCCCCGGGCCACCCTGCTCATCTTACCTGCGGACCATGTCATGGAAGATATTGACGCCTTTCATGGGGCCGTGGCCGCCGGCAATGTCCTGGCCGATGCCGGCAAGCTTGTCACCTTCGGCATAGTGCCCACCGGGCCTGAAACCGGATATGGATATATCAAAAAAGGTGCGTCTCTGTCCACGGAACAGGGCGATAAATCTTCAGGGTTTGCCCTGGATCGTTTTGTGGAAAAACCGGATCTGGAAACAGCCACCGCATACGTGGCATCGGGCAATTATCTCTGGAATTCGGGTATGTTCATGTTCCGGACAGACACGGTGGTGGAACAATTATCCCTTCATGCCCCGGATATGGTCACCGCCTGCCGGGCCGCCCTTGAAAAAGGCGGTGAAGATCTTGATTTTTTCAGGCTGGACAGTGAAGCCTTTGAGTCTTCCCCATCGGATTCCATTGATTATGCTGTCATGGAAAAGACCGACCACGGGGTGGTGATTCCTCTGGATGCCGGGTGGAATGATGTGGGGTCCTGGGATGCCCTGTGGCAGACCGGAGAGCGGGATGCCCATGAAAACGTGTTAAAGGGAGACGTGCTGATCAGTGATGTGAAAAACTGCTATCTTAACGCTGAAAGCCGTCTTATCGCTGCGGTGGGACTTGAAGACCATGTGGTGGTGGAAACCAAGGATGCGGTGCTGGTGGCCCCCCGAAATCGGGTTCAGGATGTGAAAAAACTGGTGGAAGCCCTGAAATGTCAGGGACGGCCTGAGGTGACCACTCACCGGGAGGTGTTCCGACCTTGGGGTTCCTATGAGACCATTGATCTGGGTACCCGGTTCCAGGTAAAGCGCATTACGGTGAAACCAGGGGCCAAACTGTCCTTGCAGAAACATTTTCACCGGGCCGAACACTGGACCGTTGTATCCGGCACTGCCATCATTACCAAGGGGGAAGAAGAAATTCTGCTCCGGGAAAATGAGTCCGTGTACATTCCGCTTGGCTATGTTCATCGCATGGAAAATCCTGGTCGGATTCCCCTGGAGCTAATTGAGGTGCAGTCCGGAAGCTATCTCGGTGAGGATGATATCGTGCGGTTTGACGATATCTATGGCCGGGAAAAGAAAAGGGGGTAAGGCATGTCCCAGTTTCCTGGTTCATTAAAGGGACGTCTGATCATGGCCATGCCGGGCCTGCCGGATCCCAATTTCGCCCAGAGTGTCACCTGCATATGTGAACACAATGCCTCTGGAGCCCTGGGGTTTATCATTAACCGGGTGCATCCACTTTTGACCATCCGGGAACTTTTTTCCGATCTGAAAATGCCCCTGGTGGATGATATGGATAAAATGCCCGTTTACCTTGGTGGGCCTGTGCAGCCGGGGGCGGTGTTTGTACTCCATGGTGCGCCCTTTGACTGGGAGGGGTGTATACCGGTGACCCGGGACATCGCCTTAAGCAATACCCGGGATATCCTCATGGCCCTTGGCCAGGGTCGGGGGCCTGAACAGGCCATGATTATTCTTGGATGTGCGGGATGGGCACCCATGCAGCTGGATGCGGAAATGACCGAAAATTCCTGGCTGGTGGGAACTCTGTCCATGGACATTTTGTTTAAAACCCGGGTGGAAGCCCGCTGGGAACAGGCCATGATGCACATGGACATGGATTGGGGAACGTGAACAGGGCATACGAAGCAGATCCGGGAGTAAAAATACCCACTACCTCTTCCCGGGAGAGGATAACGAATCATGACGTCCATGGGGCAATTGTGGATGACATTATCCACATGGCTGACAATTTGGCGACACTTTTTGAACGCATGAAAACCATCCCCGGCATGTATGATCATGGGACCGCATCCCAGCACGGAATCTGCACCCGGGTGCCCCATCAGATTACCTCCGGTCTAATTCGTATTGCCGTGGTGGGGTCCATAAAATCAGGGAAAAGTACCTGTGTCAATGCCCTTGTGGGTGAAGAGATTTTAAAGAGAGGGGCCGGGGTCATCACTGCCATGGTCACCCGGATACGTCCGGGCACCACCCCTGTGGCCCGGGTATTTCTTAAATCCTGGGATGAGATCAACGAGACGTTGAGGCGGTCCCTTGTTCTTTTTCCAGGTCATCTGGTCCCAGTTGAGGGGGTAAGTCCAGAATCCTTTGACCTGAGAAGAAAAAAAGATCGTCGCTTTCTCCGGGCCGTGTCCTTGCAGTTCGGTGGTGGCCAGGGACTTACCCCCCGGGGGATGCAGCCTGAATTTGTACGCATTCGCCAGGCTCTGGAGGGGTATGACAGAGTTCGCCATCTGGTGCAGGCCGATCCGGTGACTCTCACCTTCGACGGCGATGATTTTAATGGACATCACCTGTTCACCGGTGACGGTGCCGCCGCTTTTTTTGCCGACGATGTGATGCTGGAAATACCCGATGCTTCCCTTGGACAGGGGGTGGAACTGGCAGACTGCCAGGGCAGTGATTCCACAGATCCCTGCCACCTGGCCCAGATCCAGGATTATCTGGTTGCAGCCAATATGATTATCTATGTCATCAGCAGTCGCATGGGGCTGCGGGAAGCGGACGTGGTGTTTCTGCATATGATTCAGGAAATGGGCCTGATGGACAACATTCTCTTTGTGCTCAATGTGGACCTTGGGGAGCATGGGTGCCTGGAGGATCTTAAAGGCCTGGAAGAGCGGGTGAAAAATGAGCTGGCCTGTGTGCATCCCCAGCCCCGTGTGCATACCGTTTCCTGCCTTAATGCCCTTTATCGTGCACTTGAAAATCGCCTTTTACCGGTGGACAGGGAACGTATTCATCTATGGGAGCAAGTACCGGGACTCATGGGTTATACCAGGGGGGAAGAAACGCTTTTTCTAGCCCATCTGAAACAAAAAATTCGACAGGATCGTTTCTCCCTGATGGTGGAAAACAATATCCAGCGCATGGGGGTTGCCTGTGCCTTTGCTGGACGTCGGATTCAGATGTTTTTTGATCTTTTATCCCGGGACCAGGAACGGGTTGATCATGCGGTGAGAGAACTTAAACGCATGAAATCCCAGGGCGAAAGCTTAAGGGGCATGGTTCGAAAAACCACCCTGGCTGCTGCAGAAACTCTGGAGACGGAAATTCGTACCCGGATTCATCGTTTCTTTCATCCCCGGAAAGGTGATCCCGGTCGGGGCATCAGATCCTTTATACAGAGCCACCCCATGGACACCGGTAATCGAGATGATGCACTGGCTGCATCGGGATTCAATCAGACACTGTACGGCATGTTCCAGGGGTTTCGTACCGATCTGGATTATTACATGACCCTTCGTTTCAACCCTCTGGTTACGACCTTTATTCGGGAACAGGAGGCATACATAGCTGCCCATTTTATGGTTTTATATGATACCTGTCACATGGATACCCGGACACTCCTGGCAGAACTCACCGCCGGGGACAATACCCCAGATGGGGTAAATGCCCCCCATGTCCTGCCGGAAAAACAGGTGTCTCCAGTGGACATTTCCGCCGTCAAGGGGATTCTGGGACTGGAGCCCCCCAGGGCAAAGCTGGCAACAGCCTACAGTGCCAGGATACGTATGGATGCCATGGCTGGCCTGGGTCTGCATTCCCTTGTGGCCATCGTGTCCAGACTTTTGCAAAAGCCCTTTGCTTCCCCTTTTTCCACGGCCTTTGCCAACGGAGAGCGCCGAATTCGAAAAGAGGCCCTGCGCTGCATGACCCTTCATTTAAAGACCTGCAGGGATACCCTGGAAAAAGAATATTTTTTAAAATTAATCCATGCCGTATCCCGGGATTTCCAGGAAAAAATGATGGCGGAATTTGAAAGTGGGGATCTTGAAATGTCAAAAATTGAGGCCCTGGTGACAGCGGATTATACAGAAAAACACCAGCGTCGTCAGGGTCTGGAAGCCATGCTTCAGGATCATCTGCGGATCAGCGGTGATATGGATGATCTGCATATCCATTATCCCCATTGAGGGGGGGAGTGGGTATTGGGTGCTGGGGTGCTTATGTATTCTGATCAGGCCCTGGTTTTTTTGGAAGTGGTGATTTTGTCATGACGGGGATTCATGGTATCATGATGTCATGGAGTCCCTGGATATATCCAACCGAAATGGGAGATGGGTCACAACACTGGACTGAACCCGTTGGTCCAACAATATGATGACTGGCCCATGTTATGACTGAGTCCTGACATGGCCTAAGGAGGTTCAAATGAACATTAAACGTATTCTCTGCTGTGTGGATTTTTCTTCCAATGCCGACAAGGCCTTTGAGACGGCACTGGACCTTACCCAGAAGTATGATGCACAACTTCATCTGCTCCATGTGCTTCCCCCGGTGATAAGCCCTTTGATCACTGACATTGATCTGGTTGTGCCGGCGGAATCTTCCACTGCGCTGGTGGAAAAGCTGGCCGATCAGATGATTCATACCTATGGCCAGCGCATTCCGTCGTCAACGGATCATGTGCTCCGGGTCCGGGAGGGACATGTGTCATCGGAGATACTTCATTATATTGAATCAGAAAATATTGATCTGATTATTGTAGGTGCCTACGGGCTTTCGGGCATGGAGCTGGTTCTTTTTGGAAGTGTGGCCAAACGTATTGCTCACAAGGCCACCTGCTCGGTGATGATCGTCCGCAACGTGGATACGGCATAGTCCCTGCCATGGGAAACAGACAACCATGATACGAAAAATTATTTCCGGTGGTCAGACCGGGGCCGATCGTGCGGCCCTTGACACGGCCATTAAATTTAACTTGGCACATGGTGGATGGGTTCCTGCGGGCAGGAAAGCTGAAGATGGGGTGATTCCCCCGGTGTATCACATGGACGAAATGCCAACGGATGATTATGCCCGGCGAACGGAACAAAACATCCGGGATGCCCAGGCCACTGTCATTATAGCAAGGGGATCCCTTGAAGGGGGATCGCTTCTGACCCGGAAACTGGCCCTGTCCCTCAACAAACCCCTGTGTCACATTGATCTTGATGACGTGGATGAATTTCAGGCAGCAATGATACTTCAAGATTTCTTCGGGAGCCATCCCGTGCAGGTTGTGAATATTGCCGGACCCAGGGCCAGTCGAGATCCGGGAATTTACTGGTCGGTGAAGGGGATACTGGAGACCCTTATTTTCATGGAAATGATGGTAGATACCCCAGAATCCATTCCCACCGAAGATACCCTTTTAATGGAGCGCCGTTCCCAGGCCCGGTGTGTCACCGTGGAGGAGGCTGTGGCATTCATTGCCCAGGATTTGAATCTGCGTACCCGGTGTATAGTGGCCGCCATGGATCACCGGACCATTGCCACCTGTTATTTTGCCATGTCCGATGCCATCAAGGTAAAAATGGGGTTGGACACCGGTAACGATGCGCTTCTTGCCCATTGTGCCCAAAGGGCTGGAATAAAACATCTCACCCCGGAGGATGCCGCCATGGTGATTTTAAAGGCATTAAAAGCCCGTCTGGAAGTGGATCACGTTTTGCGGGTGGTGACATGATTCCCATCCGGGATACCACCTTGTCCCGCACCGTGCCTGTGGCCACCTGGACGATCATGGGCATCAATGCACTTGTTTTCCTTGCCCAGTGCCAGATGGGGCCGGAACACCTGGAGCGCTTCATATATATTTATGGCCTGGTGCCGGCAAAATTTACCGTTCCCGAGATTTCTGCCTGGTTTTCCCTGGGCCAGAAGCTCTTTTCCTTTCTGTCCTACATGTTTCTCCATGGTGGATTCTGGCATTTCCTGGGCAATATGTGGTTTCTTTATCTCTTTGGGGATAATGTTGAGGATCACCTGGGAGTCCCCGCCTACATCGGGTTTTACGTTGGCGGTGGCATAGCCTCGGCCCTGTTTCACTTTCTGCTCAATCCCATGTCTGCGGTACCCACCATTGGTGCCAGTGGTGCCATTGCCGCAGTGATGGGGGCCTATTTCATCCTGTATCCCCGGGCCAGGATTCTCACCCTGATTCCCATTATCATCATTCCCTGGTTTGTAGAAATTCCAGCCTTTCTGTTTTTGGGGTTCTGGTTTGTCATGCAATTTTTCAATGCCGCCGGCAGCAGCGGCGGGGCCGGTATCGCCTGGTGGGCCCATGTGGGGGGATTTGTGGCCGGAGTGCTCATGATTCGATGGATACCAGGAATGCCTGGTGCCAGCTCTGATACACAACAGCGGGTGCCCCGGATGATGCAGCGCACCACCTCGCCCAGACTCCAGGTGATTCATGCCACCCCCATTCCCGGCACACTTGACCTTGCTGGCACCTTGGAGATCACCACGGTGGAGGCCCTGACCGGTGCCCGGAAAATTGTCAATATTCCCTGGGGCTTTTACAAAAGAATTTACCGGGTCACCGTTCCTGCCGGGGTAAAGCCCGGTGCCCGGCTGCGCCTGGCCGGCATGGGACAGTCATCTGGACCCCATATCCGTGGGGACATGTATCTTAACATTGAGATCCGTCATGGATTTTAAATCCATATTAAAATGGTTTTTTGTCACCGGAACAGGGTTTTTGATTCTGATCCTGGTGGTACTGCCCCATGTGCTGGCCCCCCTTACCCAGTGGGGGATTGACAGGTTCATCGCCTCCCGTTCAGGCCCGGCTGCCCTTAAAGTCAGTGTCCGGCACATGGGTCTTACAGGTGCTACCATGGGGCACATCCGTCTTGGCAGCCATACCCTGGCCGATGCGGTGACGGTGGATTATCCACTGTCTGGCCTTGTACAGGGTCGACCCGGCCCTGTGCGCATCTCCGGTCTTAATATCAGAAGTATCCTCATGGACCAGGGCATCCGCTTCCCCGATGTGGATCTGATGTTTCCCCGGGACCAGAATATTTCAACTCCTTCTGTTTCGCCGGGGCAGGGGGTTACTCTCCAGGAACTGCTGCGTCATTTTCCCCCTCTGGTGGATATCAGTCATTCCCGTTTTTCCATGTCACTTAAGGGCAGGAACCTTGATATTCCCTTTGATATGTCTGTAAAGATACCTACGGGGAAAAAGGAGGTTCTCCTGGATTTTTACCTGTCCTTGCTGGGGCAGTCCATCCTGGGTGGGGGAATATTAAATTCAACAGGCGGTGTGAAACAACTTGGGGTGAAAGCCCGGAAAATGGATTTCAGTGCCTTCAATGACCTGTTGCATGCATGGGTTCCCGGGGTTAATCTCGGGGAAAAAGGTGATGTAACCATTACAGGCAAGGATTCGGGAACGGTTGAAATACGGGTGTCCCGTATCCGTATTGATGGGCCTGTACCCCTTTGCCTTGGCAATCTTGTGGTAACTCTGACCATGGCCCATGGTGAAAAAATTTTCTCCGGGGAAAGCCTTTTTCCCATACATGGCCGGTTTTCCTTCCAATTGAACAGAGACCCCATGCCGCCCCTTTTACTGGGCGGTGAATTGATAATGGACGGGGTAGGAAACTGGCAGTTCACCGTCATGGATAGCAACCCGGACGATGCAGAAATGTTTTTTCGGTACGGGGATATGGAAATTCTTCTGGATCGGGGGATTGATTTCAAGGTCACCGCCAGGGGCAAGTCCCGGGCAGGACAGATTCAGCTCCAGATGGCTGCCCGGGATATTTTGTTTCAGAATATTCCCTTGCCGGTGACCTTGTCCCGACTGCTTGTCAACGGCACTGGCCGGTTTAATTTTTCTCCCGGGGGTACCGGGCTTGCCATGGATCTGAAGACAACCCTGGGACGCGTGGAAGGAACAGGCTCTGAACTGCAGGTGATTTTTCCCGGGGGGAACCTTGGGCTTACCCTTCTTGTGGATGGCCGGGGACAGCCGCGCATCACCGGTACCGTAAAGGTGGAAAATGGCAGTTTTTCCCGGCTGGGGACAGCTCCCCTGAAGGTGTCGGGGATTCATCTGACTCTTCCCTTTTCCTGGCCCCTGAAAACGGGTGTTCCCCCGGGTGCTTTCAGCGGAAAAGATATTTCCTTTAACGGCCATTCCCTTGCCTCCATGGGTGGAGAAATCGTTCAGACCCCACGGGGTCTGGGGATATCTGGAATGCTTACCTTTCCTTTTTTTGCCAATGTACCGTCCCCTCGAAAAACGGCCGATGCTGTGGTCGTCAACTTTCCCCATGCACGTTTTACCCTGAACTTACCTTTTCTGCTGGCTTCGTCATCGGTCATGGATTTGACATGGGATATGCCCGGGTTTTCCATCACCCATGGCATGGTCCATAAAACCGGACTCATACCCCCGGATATGATCCTGCCTTCATTTAATGCTACCCTGGCAGCCCAGGGAAAAATGGTGCTGGGGGGAGAAAACCAGCAGAATCGATTGCAGATGGATGTAAGCCATGGCACCCTTGCCACAGCGGATAATTCCCTTGAAATAAACGGTATCAATGCACGTCTTGTGCTCGATGATCTGCCCCGGATAAAAAGTGCTCCGGGTATGGTGGTGACCATGGATTCACTACGGTTAAATAAGATGATGGCCACGGATGTCCACATTGGCTACACCATTGAATCCCAGACAGATCTGCTTCTGGAAAGGCTGTCTTTTAACTGGTGCGGGGGGGAGGTTACCACAGGGGCCACCCGTTTTTCCACCGGCCTTGATGCCTACCACATGCGTTTATTCTGTCATCGGTTACGTTTTGTAGATCTTCTGCAGCAGGTAGGATCATTTAAAGCCGTGGGGGAGGGCAGTTTGAACGGCCAGATTCCCGTATCCTGGGTCAAGGGGGAGCTTTCCTTTGATAACGGTTTTCTCTACTCCACCCCGGGCCTTGGGGGAACCATACAGGTATCCAACACCGAGGTTCTCACCGCCGGCATTCCCGTCAATACTCCCCAGTTTGGTCAGATGGACCTGGCCCGGGAGGCGTTGAAAAACTATAGCTATAAATGGGCCCGGGTGGGCTTTAATACCCGGGGAGAGGATCTCATGGTAAAACTGGAATTTGATGGCAGCCCCGAAAGCATTCTGCCCTTTGAATATAAAAAAGACATGGGGGGATTTGTCCGGGTGGATGCCGCAAGTCCTGGATCTCGTTTTCAGGGTATCAAGCTGGATGTAAATTTGAACCTGCCCTTTAACCGGGTGATGAGGCTTGGTAATCGGCTAAATAATCTGTTTCATTAACAAAGGAGGTGCCTGCCATGTTTCGAGTTTTTTTTACACTACTGTTGTTGTTTTTTTATCTGATCTCTCCGGTGTGTGGGGCAGATATGCCTGCTGCTCAAAACGCTATGGCTGTGTCCGCCGATGAGAGAAGGGCGGATCGGTCCAAAGAGATGCTGACCTCTATTATTGAGTTGAAAAAAACCCTGGCCGATCGCATCGAGGATAAAAAGAAACAGCTGTCAGTCAGCACTTCGGATATGGAAAAGGAAAATCTAAAACAGGAACTGGGAACCCTGGACCGCCAGCTGGATGATGCGGTGGCAGATTTTGAACGCATTGCCACGGGTATTGACATTGATCTGTTCACCGAAAAAAAAGAGGAGACTTTTAACTGGCAAAATGAGCTGCTCTCCCTGGTGGAGCCGGGTATCAAGGAGCTGAAGCGCTTCACCTTAAAGGCCCGTCAAAAGGCTAAGCTGAAAGAAGATATCCAGACCTATGAGCGACTGTTGCCCGTTGCCGTGGATGCCCTTAAAAATATTGAAAAACAGGTGGCGGACACAACAGACAAAGGGGTAAAAATAGAACTCAAAGCCCTTCAGCCAGAATGGCAGGGTATTGTGGAACAGTTGGATAACCGCATGAAAGTGGCAAAGCTTCAGCTGGACACCATGAAACAGGAAGAGCAGTCTCTGATGGAAATGTCCCGGATCTCTGCGCGGGATTTTTTTAAAACCCGGGGACTTTATCTTGCCCTGGCTGCAGGTGCCTGTATCATGGTCCTGGTGCTGCTGCGTTTGCTTTACCGATTGACCATCCGCACGGTTCCAGGATTTAAATCCGGTTACCGTCCTTTTTATGCCCGTCTGGTGGATCTTCTGTTCAAGGTCATGGGGGTGGTGTTTACGCTGATGGCCTTGATGCTGGTATTTTATCTGGCAGAGGACTGGGTGCTTCTCAGTCTCACCATCATTATTCTGCTGGGGCTTGGCTGGGGGGTAAAAAGTACCCTGCCGGGCATGTGGCACCAGAGCCGATTGATGCTCAACATTGGGGCTGTGCGGGAGGGAGAACGCATGGTACTCGACGGGGTTCCCTGGCTGGTAAAACGCATTAATGTATTCAGTGAGATTGAAAATCCGGACATGGGCATTAAGCTGCGGGTACCCATTGAATTATTATTGGGAAAAACTTCCCGTTCTTTCAAGCCTGAAGAATCCTGGTTTCCCTGTCGCAAGGGTGACTGGGTAATTCTGGGGGACGGTACCCGGGGAAAGGTGACAAGCCTATCCCATGAGATGGTGGAACTGGTTCAGCGGGGAGGCTCCCATAAAATATACCAGACCGGAGATTTTCTGGGCCAGAATCCCCTTAATATAACCCTTAATTTCAGACTCAAGGTGATTTTTGGCATCGGGTATGAGCACCAGAAAGAGGCCACTTCCACCATTCTTGAGGTGACCCGGACCTATCTTTCAGAGGCCCTTGTAAAAGAGGGGTATGATGCCCATCTTATAAACCTTAATGTGGAGTTCTGCCAGGCTGGCGCATCCTCCCTGGATTTTGTGGTCATAGCCGATTTTGACGGTGAGGCAGCGCCCCTGTACAATCGTTTAAACCGGGCCATTCAGCGCTGGTGTGTGGATGTATGCACCATAAACGGCTGGAATATACCCTTTCCCCAGGTAACAGTTCACAGGGCTTAGATTCTTATATAACATACATGGTTGTAACCACCAGCCACAACGAACAATGAAAAAGTAGTTGCTGTTAGAACCCAGTACCCAGGACCCAGTACCCAAGACCCAGTACCCAAGACCCAGTACCCACTTTTTCATATAAACAGCCATGTCCTGACGGACACAACGAAGAATGGGTCGTAGACGCGGAAGCCAAATGGTATTATACCGCCGCCCCCCCGACGGGCAATGGTCCCGGACCGGAACTGTAGACAGCTCAATTGTCCGGTTCCTATTGCCCATCGGGGGGGCGGCTCTGCTGAAGTTGCCTTGGAGGCTGCTTTTTCATATAACATACATGGCAGTAACCACCTGCCACAACGAATTTTGAAACTCTAATCATTGCAGTCTGTTGGATGGAGTTTCTTATAAAAAAAAGGAGATGTGATTCATGAGATGCAGAATGTTTACAGCGGGCATCATGCTCTTGGGTCTGGCTGGGGCACTGACCCCGGGATGCAGTACCCGGCATGAGGTGACCATGGCCCCGGTGGAGGTCAAACCCATCCACATCACCATTGATGTCAATGTCAAGGTGGACCGGGCCCTGGATAACTTTTTTGATGATATTGATGCGGCAGAGCAGAAGATCAAAAAATAATGCCCGTGAACGATTCTGGATTATAAAAAATAAAGGTGCATTTTGGGTTTCAGGATCTACCTGGGATGAAACCCAGGCCCTTTTTCTGGTGTATTACAGGAGGAAAAAATGGATAAGAAAAAAATGTTTCGCATGGGATTTCTGCTGGCCTGTTTTCTTGTGCTTCTGACGGCTGGCGCATTTGCCGATGACATAAAAACACGCATGAAAAACAGGCTTCCGGAGATTGTAAAATTAAAGGCCCAGGGCCTTGTGGGGGAAACCGCAAGGGGGTATCTTGCCCATGTTACTTCATCGAAAGTGGGTGGGGGTATTGTTGAGGCAGAAAATGCAGACCGCAAGTCCGTGTATGCCCTCATTGCAGGTCAGCAGGGCGTCAGCATTGAAAAGGTTGAAACCCTGAGAGCCAGACAGATTGTGGACAATGCCAATGCCGGGGAATTTCTGCAGAAACCCGATGGTACCTGGTATCGAAAATAGAAAAAGGGGCTTGTTTATAACATGACCCACTCGTCATAATTGTTGGACCAATGGGGTCAGCCTTGCGTTATTGACGTTATCTTTTCACAGCCTGTGTAAATGCCAAAACCACCGAGCATGCCAATAACGCAAGCCTGACCCCTTCCCAACTCCTCCTTAAAATGGACCATGTTGTGAGTAAAGCCAAAAAAAGAATTGACATCATGGATATCCAAGTATACTTAGACTTGTAAGGCCTGAAGGGCAGAAGTCCTTTATGGGTAAAGGGCAGAAGCCCTGTAAGTTTTATTGTGTGAAAATGCTGGGTGCTGGGGTGCTGGGGTGCTGGGTACTGGGTTAATGGGAATCAAAATTTCACATGGATCCATAAAATAGTTTCTTCATTGTTTGTTATGACAAGGGTTTTTGTCATGATGATCATAAAAAATACCGGTGAAAAGTAAATTCATCGGTCAATTTTCCCGGAGTTAATCCGGGGATGCCATATGAAATGAAACCACGAAGGTTCTTTGCGTTCTCTTGTCTTGTGTGATGAGAGTTCCGGGCGGCCTTGGTGGTTTTTTTGTTTTGCCCACTGTTTTTATATGAAAAAGAAGGTGCTGGGTTTTGGGTACTGGGTACTGGGTATTAACCGCAACTATTTTTTCATTATTCGTTGTGGCTGGCACTCACAGCCATGTATGTTATAAGAAACTCCGCCTACATATTACATCAAAAGTACTTTATACTTTTCAGGAGCGGGTGCCAGAAAATGGTCATTCACCCCATGAAAGTGTAAGGTGGAGATGAAGGATGTCAAAACCGGATTATCAAATTTAAGGAGAAAGAAACATGAATCATCGTTTAATAAAATCCATCTGTGTTGCTGCATTTTTTGTTTTTTCACTGACCTCTTTTGCTTCAGCCCATTTTGGCATGATAATCCCGTCAGACAGCATGGTGATGCAGGATGATGACAGAACCTTAAATCTGATGTTGTCCTTTTCCCATCCCTTTGAAGGGCAGGGCATGGAACTTGTCAAGCCCGCTTCTTTTTTCATGGTAAAAGAAGGTAAAAAGACCGATCTTCTCGATTCCCTTGCCAAGGCCACCGTCATGGATCATGGTGCCTGGACCACGCATTTTCCGGTGAAAAGACCCGGGGCGTATATTTTCTGTATGGAACCTGTGCCCTACTGGGAACCTGCCGAGGATTGTTTTATTGTCCATTATACCAAAACAGTGGTTGCCGCCTATGGTCAGGAAGAGGGATGGGACGGTGAGGCTGGCCTGAAAACCGAGATTGTTCCCCTGTCCAAACCCTATGGCCTTTATGCCGGTAATATTTTCCAGGGCATTGTAAAAGTGGATGGAAAGGCTGTCCCCTGGGCCGAGGTGGAGGTGGAATATTACAACGAAAACAACAAGGCCGTGGCACCCACGGACTACATGGTGACCCAGACCCTCCACGCCGATGGCAACGGGGTTTTCAGTTATGCTCCCCCGGTTGCCGGGTGGTGGGGGTTTGCAGGGTTGAGTACCTCTGATCAGAAGATGGACCATGACGGCGTGGAAAAAGATATTGAACTGGGGGCGGTTATCTGGGTACAGTTCCTGCCATGGCAGGCAGGCCAATAACCATGGCCAATTACCCTGGGGGTGATGGCGTGTAAGCCCGTGGAAAAAATGATATCCCGGGCGATTCATTCCGGCACCAACGGGGGTACGAAAATGTCTCACAGCTCGGAGTCAGATGAATAAAAGCAGGTAAACAGAAAGGAAGGCAGATGCACATTTCAGAAGGTGTTTTATCCGGCCAAGTCATGGCGGTGGGGGGGGTGCTGGCCTTTGCCGGAACGGCAGTGGGCCTTAAAAAAATTGACTATGACCGCATGGTCCATGTGGCCATTCTTTCCTCGGCTTTTTTTGTGGCATCCCTGATTCATGTGAATCTCGGGCCCTCCAGTGTGCATCTCATCCTCAACGGCATTGTGGGGCTTTTGCTGGGATGGGCGGCCTTTCCCGCCATTTTGACGGCCCTGCTCCTCCAGGCAATTTTGTTTCAATATGGCGGGATAACGGCCCTGGGGGTGAATACCGTGATCATGGCGTTGCCAGCAGTGATCTGTTACTATCTGGTGGGACCGCTTCCGGGTCGGAGTCCGCGATATACCTTTGTGGCGGCTTTCCTGGCCGGTGCAGGCAGTGTGGGGCTGGCGGCTTTGGGCCTGGGATCGGCCCTGTATTTCACGGAAAAAAATTTCCTGGAAGTTTCCATGCTGGTAATGACGGCCAATCTGCCGGTGATGATCATTGAAGGTATTGTCACCGGGTTCTGTGTTACCTTTCTTTTAAAGGTCTACCCTGAAATCTTTCCCCGGGGAGGATCTGAAAAATGAGAAAAAAAATAATGAGTCAAAAAAAAGGGCAGGGGACAGGTGCCGTCCTGCTGGAGGGTGGACGGGGAGGACTTGCCCTGGTGGTATTTGTGTTGATTCTCATGGGCAGTCCCCCGGCATGGGCCCACAAGGTGTATGTTTTTGCCTGGGTGGAGGCGGGGATGGTTTACACCGAGAGCAGTTTTGGGGATCAACCGGTGCACGGCGGGGCCATTGAGGTGGTGGATCAGAATAATCAGCTGGTGCTCCGGGGTAACACCGATGACCAGGGAAAATTTAATTTTCCCGTTCCTTCGTCAGTGACCTCGGATCTTTTGATCAAATTGGATGCCACCATGGGCCATCAGGCCCAATGGAAATTAACCCGGTCTGAACTCACTGCAGTGGGGGAAAAGGCCCAGCAACAGCTCAGTGAAGCCATGACAAATAAGGCCCGTCTGGAGGCCAAACCGTCCATGGTGGCTGTGGCCAGTGGTATTGCTGTTATTTTTCTTATCTGTGGTATTGTCTCTGTTATAAATAAGAGAAGGAAACAACAAAATGGATGAAACCCTTGCCCAGCAAGATTCGTGGATACATCGCATGGACCCCTGTGTAAGGGTGATAACAGCTGTGATTGTCTCTTTCAGTGCCGCTTTATGCCATGATGTGAAAATTCTGGGGGTACATCTACTGATGTCCCTGGTACTTGTGGGTCTGGCCAAACTGCCCCCTGGGCCTGTTCTTAAACGCCTGAAACCCTTGTTCTGGTTTCTGGTGATGATCTGGCTGGTGATGCCCTTTACCCATGAGGGCGAGTCCCTGGTGTTGCTGGGACCGCTGACCCTCACCCGTCCAGGCGTGATGCTGTGCGTGAACATCACCCTTAAGTCCGTGACCATTCTGTTGTATTTCATGGCCCTTGTGGCCACCATGACCGTGGCCACCCTGGGCCAGAGTCTGCATTGCCTTCATGTGCCGGAGAAAATGGTGTTCTTACTGCTCATGACCTATCGCTACATTGCCGTAATCCAGATGGAGTACCAGCGACTGCTGCGGGCCGCAAGATTCCGGGGATTTGTACCCGGCACCAATATTCATTCCTACCGAACCTATGCCTACCTTGCCGGCATGCTGTTTGTCAGGGCATCCCGCAGGGCTTCAAGGGTTTATGATGCCATGCGCTGCCGAGGGTTCAACGGTAAATTTCATACCCTTGACACCTTTTCCCCGGGCGTGGTAAATCATCTGTTTCTTACCCTGGTATCCGTGACCGCCCTGGGGCTGGTTGTAACCGAAACCCTGTTGATGTAAATTTTGACGATATGTTTAAGAGGCCTGCCACCCGGCCCAGGATGGTCGAAGGTGTGACCAGGTCCCATAAAATGTATTTTTAAATGAAAGTGAATAGACTGTGACCCATGATTTTCCTGTGATCCAACTGAAAAATGTTTCTTTTACCTGGCATGGTGCTGCCGGACCCACCCTTGATGACGTAAACCTCACCGTTGAAGATACCGATCGCATCGGTATCATGGCCCCCAACGGCAGCGGTAAGACCACCTTGTTTCATACCATAATGGGGCTTTGTCTACCAGATACCGGTACCATTGAAGTCCTTGGAAAACCCATGAAAACAGAAAAAGATTTTCAGTGGATTCGGTCCCGGGTGGGGCTGCTGTTCCAGGATGCCGATGATCAGCTTTTCAGCCCCACGGTGATTGATGATGTCTGTTTTGGGCCTTTAAATCTGGGGTTTTCGCCGGAACAGGCCCTGGAGCAGGCCAGAGCGATTCTGAATCGACTGGGAATTACAGCGCTTGAAAACTGCATTACCCACAAACTGTCCGGGGGGCAGAAACGGCTGGTGGCCCTGGCTGCGGTGATGGCCATGGAGCCGGAACTGCTGCTTCTGGACGAACCCACGGCAGGCCTTGATGCCGGGGTGAAAAATACCCTTGCCGACACCCTGGTTTCTTTAACCATTCCCTACATTGTGATTTCCCATGAGTTTGATTTTATATCAGCTGTGACCAACCGGATTTTTTCCATGGAAAAGGGGCGGATTCTAACCGATGATGAGGTGCATATCCACCAGCATGAGCACATGCACAAATTGGGGAAATACCCCCATAAACATGTGTGAGGTGAAAGCCGGTTTGTTTTTCGATTCCATCTGAAAAAACCTTCTAAGTTGTACAAAATATTGGACATATATGAACATAAATGTAAATATTCGGTTTGCTCATGTAAATGTTTGGTCAGTGCCCCATATTCGCCTGTTTGGGGCTGCGTAGCATACTGATTGCTATGTGAGCAGACCAAAACGGGTGAAGATGGGGTGCTGACCGAATATTTACACATAAATATTATACTTGTACGATAAATACCACAACTCAGGGGGATATTATGAGAATTATAAATTTTAGCGAAACAAGAAACAATCTAAAATCAGTATTGGATCAGGTTGTTGATGATGCTGATTATACGGTAATTACCCGTCGTGATGCTGAAAATGCGGTTGTAATGTCATTGGAAACGTTTAATAGTTTTATGGAAACATTTTATCTTCTCAGATCAGTAAATAATTCGGCACGGAGGAGTCAGGCCATAAGCCACGCCTGACTCCTTTTGAATCAGCCAATTCCGAAAGTTGAATTAATACCGATAATGATCGGGTTTGTAGGGTCCCTCCACAGGTACGCCGATATAATCGGCCTGCTGCTGGCTCAGGCGGGTAAGTTTTACCCCAAGTGTCTCCAGGTGCAGGCGTGCCACCTCTTCGTCCAGCTCCTTGGGAAGGGTGTATACCTTTTTCTCCAGATCTTCTTTGGCAAGCTTGATCTGGGCCAGGCACTGATTTGTGAAACTGTTGCTCATGACAAAGCTGGGGTGGCCGGTGGCGCATCCCAGGTTCACCAGACGACCTTCTGCCAGTACCACCACGGATTTCCCCGATGAGGCCAGGGTCCACTTGTCCACCTGGGGTTTGATGGTGCTTTTTACGTTTTTCTCGTTGCCTTCCAGATGGCTCATTTCAATTTCATTATCAAAATGTCCGATATTGCAGATTATGGCCTCGTCTTTCATCATGTCAATGTGCTCGCCCCGGATGACATGGTAGTTGCCCGTGGCCGTGACAAAGAGATCTCCCTGGGGGGCGGCCTCTTCCATGGTCAGCACCTGGAAGCCTTCCATGGCGGCCTGCAGCGCGCATATGGGATCAATTTCTGTGATGATCACCCTGGCACCGTAACCCTTCATGGAGTTGGCACAACCCTTGCCCACATCGCCGAATCCTGCCACCACAACCACCTTGCCTGCCAGCATGATGTCAGTGGCCCGCTTGATGCCATCGGCCAGGGATTCCCGGCAGCCGTAGAGGTTATCAAATTTAGATTTGGTCACAGAATCGTTGACATTGATGGCTGGAAATAAAAGTTCCTTCCGGGCCGCCAGATGGTAGAGCCGATGAACGCCTGTGGTGGTCTCTTCGGATACGCCCCGGATATTGTCTGCAATTTTTGTCCATTTTTCAGGATCATCGGCAAGGCTTTGTTTTATGCGTTCCATGAGACAGATCTCATCGGCACTGCCGGTGATGTTATCAAGCAGGGAGGGATTTTTCTCCACCTTGACGCCCTGATGGACCATGAGGGTGGCATCTCCGCCGTCATCCACAATGAGATCCGGGCCGGAACCATCTGGCCAGGTCAGGGCCTGTTCCGTGCACCACCAGAAGTCCTCAAGCGTTTCCCCCTTCCAGGCAAACACGGCGGCGGAGCCCTTTTCTGCAATGGCTGCTGCGGCGTGGTCCTGGGTGGAAAAGATGTTGCAGGTAGCCCAGCGCAGATCCGCCCCGAGTTCATACAGGGTGTCAATGAGCATGGCCGTCTGGATGGTCATGTGCAGACTGCCCATGATTTTAAATCCCTTGAGAGGCTTTTCTGTGCCATATTTTTTCCGGATGGCCATGAGGCCGGGCATCTCTTTTTCCGACAGCTGCATGTCCTTGTGGCCATGGGCGGCAAGGGTGATATCCTTTACCTTATATCTCAGGCCCGGATCCAGGGCCAGGATGGTTTTTTCTATTGTCTCTTGCATGGGTTTGTTCCCTTATCTTAAATTAACGGCCACAGCAGGTGGGCCTGCCATGGCCGTTTTAGTTTTTTTTATATGAAACTCCGTCCAACATACTGCAATGATAAGAGTTTCAATTTTCGTTGTGGCTGGCACTCACAGCCATGTATGTTATATGAAAAGGCAGCCTCCAAGGCAACCTCGGCAGAGCCGCCCCCCCGATGGGCAATAGGAACCGGACAATTGAGCTGTCTACAGTTCCGGTCCGGGACCATTGCCCGTCGGGGGGGGCGGCGGCATAATGTCATTTGGCTCCGCGTCTACGACCCAATATTCGTTGTGTCCGCCAGGACATGCCCGTTATATAAAAATGCTGTATTAGAGACCAGCTTTAACCTTGATCTCGGCGGCTTTATCTGTATGTTCCCAGGTAAAATCTGGATCATGACGTCCAAAATGACCATAGGCTGAAGTTTTTCTGTAGATGGGACGCAGAAGATTTAAGGTATTTATTATACCTGCCGGTCGCAGGTCAAACACCTCTTTAACAATTTCCACGGCTTTTTTTTCTGGGATTTTGCCGGTGCCCTTGAAATCCACCAGCAGAGATACCGGTTCTGCTACGCCAATGGCGTAAGCTACCTGGATTTCACACATGTCTGCCACCCCGGAGGCCACCAGATTTTTAGCAATGTAACGGCCCATGTAAGAGGCGCTTCGATCCACTTTGGAGGGATCCTTTCCGGAAAAACATCCGCCGCCGTGGCTGCCCTGGCCGCCATAGGTATCCACAATGATCTTGCGACCGGTAAGCCCGCAGTCACCCATGGGACCGCCAATGACAAATTTTCCCGTGGGGTTGATGAAGAACCGGGTGTCCCCGTCCATCATCTCCGCAGGGATGACCTTTCGGATGACCTCTTTAATGATGGCCTCCTTAAGATCTTCATGGGCCACGTCTGGCTTATGCTGGGAAGACACCACAATGGTGTCCACCCGGTGGGGTTTGCCATCCATATATTCAATGGTGACCTGGGATTTACCGTCGGGTCTTAAAAAATCCAGTGCGCCGTTTTTTCTCACCTGGGCCAGGCGCTGGGTCAGCTTGTGGGCATAGCTGATGGGCATGGGCATGAGTTCCGGGGTCTCGTTGGTGGCAAAACCAAACATGAGACCTTGGTCACCTGCACCCTGTTCCTTGTGAAGTCCTTCGCCCTCATCCACACCCTGGGCAATGTCCGGAGACTGATGATCAATACTTGTGATCACAGAGCAGGTGCGCCAGTCAAAGCCCATGTCCGACGAGTGATACCCGATGTCTCTGATGGTTTGCCGTACAATTTCGGGCATGTCCACGTAACAGTCGGTGGTAATCTCTCCGGCGATCATGGCAAGACCGGTGGTGACGAGGGTTTCACAGGCCACCCTGCATTTTTTATCCTCGGCCATGATGGCATCAAGAATACTGTCGGAAATGGCATCAGCCACTTTGTCGGGATGTCCCTCGGTGACAGATTCAGATGTGAACAGAGAGGATTTTTTTTCCGTCATGGTATCTCCTTTATGATATCACATGTATAAACGTCTGAATTTATTTTGAATGTGATGTAAAATATAAATTTATTTTATGTATATCGACTCAATAAAGTATGTCATGGTGAATTGTTTGTCAATAATTTGGAATAATATCATAATCCTGCAGGATGGGTTTGAATTTTCCCCTTGCCTTGCCGGTCATCCTTTTTCCCTATTGACTCATTTATCTGCCATGGTAAGATTAATTCCTTTTTATCATAGCATTTGGTTTTAAATATACAAAGCCCCAAAAATTCAATAAGGCAGGTGAAATAATGGTGGAAATAAACGGTGCCAAACCCCTGAATGGAAATCGCATAACCGGTGTGGGATCGGCCCTGGTGGATCTGCTGGTCCATGAGAGTGATGCTTTTTTAATGGAACTTGGCAAGGAAAAGGGTGGCATGACCCTGGTGGAAAGTCACGACATTGATGCCCTACTGGAAAGAGCCACCGACCTGCCTGTGGTGGTGCCAGGAGGTGCTGCCTGCAACACCATTGTGGGGGTGGGAAAGCTCGGGGGAAATGCCCGGTTCATCGGACAGCGGGGCGGAGATGATCCAGGACTCTTTTATCAGAATGCCCTTGAAACATGCGGTGTGGAGCCGATTTTTTATACATCGGCCACCCCCACGGGTCGGGTGCTGTCGGTGATCACCCCCGATGCCCAACGGTCCATGTTTACCTGCCTTGGGGCCTCCACGGAACTCAATCCCGATAAAATAACACCGGAGCTGTTTGAGGATACGGCCATTGCCGTCATTGAAGGCTATCTGCTGTTTAACCCGGATCTCATGATAGCCTGTCTGGAAAGTGCCCAGGCAGCCGGGGCACTCATTGCCCTGGATCTGGCCAGTTTTGAGGTGGTGAATGCCACAAGAGGATTGCTGGAAAAAATTGTTGAAACCCATGTGGATATCCTCATTGCCAATGAGGATGAAGCAAGGGCCTACACCGGCCACGAGGATGAAGCCATGGCCCTTGATGTTCTGGCGGCCCAGGCTCCCCTGGCAGTGCTGAAAAAAGGTGCCCGGGGCAGCAGCCTTGCCCATGAGGGCAGGATCATTGACATTGCCCCTGAAACTGGAAATTCGGCAAGGGACACCACCGGTGCCGGGGATCTCTGGGCTGCAGGATTCCTGTTTGGCCTGGCCCATGGCTTTTCTCTGGAGGACAGCGGGCGCTTGGGGTCACTTCTGGGCTATGAGGTCTGTCAGGTGGTTGGTGCCCATATCCCGGAAGATGCATGGCATCGGATTCATAAGTTCATGGCACAGAGGAAGGACGCTTGATTCCGGTTCTTTATCGGCATATTTTCAAGGAACTGCTCTCCCCATTTGGGGTCACCCTGCTGTTTCTCACCTTTGTCTTTGTGATGACACGGATTCCGGACATCACAAATATGGTGGTGAACTATAATATGGGCATTTCTGCGGTTTTTTTTCTGGTGATCTACACCCTTCCCAGGTTTATGGAGTTTACCCTGCCCATGTCTGTGATGATCGCCGTGGTGCTGACCTTCATGCGAATGTCTGCCTCCAACGAGATCATTGCCCTTAAAGGTGGTGGCATGAGTATCTACCGTCTGGTGCCGCCGGTGGCTTTTTTTTGTACCTTGATAACTCTTATTACGTTGTGGGTGACGGTGTGGGGGGTGCCATGGGGACGGTATTCATTCAGTGCCAAGGGTGCGGAAATGGCCCGGGCCAACATCAATGTAGCCTTAAAAGAGCGGCAGTTCAACACCCCCTTTGACAATGTAATGATCTATGTCAATGCCGTTGATATGAAAAGCGGTCGTCTAAAGGATGTGTTTATTGAGGATAGCCGAAGTCAGGATACGGTTAACATCACCGTGGCAAAAGAAGGGTTTTTGATATCCCGGATCAATGAAAGGCTCTATACTCTGAGGCTTGAGCATGGCATGATCAATCAGGTTGGTCTTGACAGGGCGGTGGCCCATCAAATTCAATTTGATATATATGATATTAATTTTGAGATTAAAAATTCGGAAATCCAGACAAATGGAGAAAAAAGGGATCTTGATGAAATGGACCCAAAAGAGCTGTGGGCGGTGATAAAGGATGCGAAGGTATCTCCCGGACGACGCAATGCCGCCCGCATGGAATTCCATGAAAAACTTGCCATTCCCTTTGCCTGCCTGGCATTGGGACTTCTGGCCCTGCCCCTGGGGCTTCAGTCCATGTCGTCTCGGCAGGCATCTGGATTTGGACCGGCTCTGGTTTTATTTATGGGATATTATATGCTCCTGGCCCTGGGGTGGTCCGCCGGAGAGACCGGTGGATATCCTGCCATTGTGGCCATGTGGCTGCCCAATGTGGTCATGGGAGGTATTGCCGTTTATCTGCTCCGCCGGGTTGCCCGGGAAAATTTTTTGCACCTTCCTTCCATTTCAAACCCCTTTAAACGGGACAGGTGATGGTCATGTCCACCATAAATAAATACTGGATGGGACAGTTCTTACGGTTTTTTTTCATGGTTCAGCTTATTGTGCTGGCTATTTTTATTACAGTTGACTATCTGACAAACCTGAATAAATTTTTTAAATCCGGCATTTCACTTCTGGATGCCATGGGTTATGTGCTGTTAAAGACCCCTTTCATGTTTGTGCAGTTCACCCCGGCCGGGGTGGTGCTGGCCGTTATTGTGGTCTTTGGTCTTATGAATCGCAATAATGAACTGCTGGCCCTGAAGGCCGGGGGTGTCAGTGCTTATTTCTTGGTGAAACCCGCGGTTGTGGCCGGAGTACTCTTGTCTTTTTCCATGTTTTTTTTGGGTGAAACTGTGGTCCCCATAACCATGGCCAAAGCCAATTATATTAAATATACGGTGATTAAAAAAAAGCACCAGGTCCATGCCACCCGGGAAAATATCTGGATTCGCAGTAATGACACCATTGCCCATTTTAAATTTTTTAACCCCGTGGACCGGACCCTCTCAGGAATTACCCTCACCCGTATGGATGAGCATTTTCATGTTATTGAGCGCATGGACGCAAGGTCGGGTGTGTACCGGGAGGGGCAGTGGTATTTTTTGAACCTTTTAACTCAGACATTTACCCCGGGTAATGAGGGGGGGGCGGTTACCATGTATGATGAAAAGCGGGTGGACATGGATATTCTACCAGAAGACCTGGTCCAAATGGTGAAAAAAACCGATGAAATGCGTTTTTCTGAACTTGCGGCCCATATCAGGAAGGTGGAGCAGGAAGGATATGATGCCACCACCTACCGGGTGGATCTTCTGGGGAAAACGGCTTTTCCATTTATATGTCTGATCATGTCCATCATGGGGGCTGCCGTGGGCATGCGTTCTTCGGTGAAGGAAAATCTACCCCTTGGCATTGTATTTGGCCTTGCCATGGCTTTTCTGTACTGGATTCTGTACAGCTTCACCACATCCCTTGGCTATGGCCGCATGCTGCCCCCCGTTGTCAGTGCCTGGGCTGCTAATTTTCTGTTCTTGTGTGCGGCTTTGTTTTATCTGGCCCGTACAGAGTCCTGATATCTTGTGAGTTATATGCTTAAATCATGGTTGCAAAAACTGGAAGCCCGCATCATTGATATCAGCGGCCGGGAGCACAGAGCAGATTTTTTTTCCCTGGAAACCGCTCTTTTGCTTATTTCCCTTGTATATGAGTGGGTGACCCGCTTGAGGGCCTGGCTTTATGAGCGGAGGGTGTTAAAATCTTATCGCCTTCCATGTTGGGTGATCTCCTTTGGCAATATTGTGGCCGGGGGCAGTGGAAAAACCCCCATGGTGATGCATGCAGCCTCCCTTTTGTGTGACATGGGGCTTGATGTGGTGGTGGTCACCCGGGGGTATGGGGGCACAGCCGGAAAAAAAGGAGCTCTTGCAGGGGATGGGCAGGCGTGTTTCCTTGGCCCCGAAGCTGCGGGGGATGAACCTTATATGATGGCCTGCCGGAAACAATACCCTGTCATCGTAGATAGAGATCGGGTCCGGGGGGCAAAATATGCCATGGAACGGTTTCATCCCCATGTGATCCTTCTGGATGATGCCTTTCAGCACCTTCGCATTCACCGGGATCTAAATTTTGTTCTCATGGATGCAGCAAGGCCCCTGGGTAATGGAAAACTGCTGCCGGCCGGCCGATTGCGGGAAGTTGTCCAGGTAGTTAAAAAAAGGGCAGATGTAATTATTTATACACGTTGTTCAGAAAACAGTGGGCTTCCCGGTGGCCCATGCCATTTGGGAAAACCTGTGTTCATGACACGGCATGTGCCGTTTTTATTTCGGTTGATTTATCCGGGGAACTCCCCTGTGGGAGAAAATGAACTTATCCAGCTCCAGGGCCGAACCGCCATGGTTTTTTCTGCCATTGCTGACAATCAGGGGTTCCGTCGTTCGGTGGAAGCTATTGGGATGAGGGTGGCGGATCATTTTTGTTTCAGGGATCATCATCGATTTACCCCCGGGGAAATTCAGGATATCCTCTATCGGGCAGGGGATCTGGGTGTTTGCCTTGTGGTTACAACGGAAAAGGATTATGCACGATTGGGATCTCCTGATGTCTGGCCTGTGGATCTGGCAGTGCTGGGTGTGAACATTGAATTTCTGGAAGGTGAGTCCCGATTCAAAGAACTTCTCTGGCCATTTGTTGAAAATCAGCGGATTGGTAATCACACGGGCCACACGTCATAATTGATGGACCCATGACCCACTGTCCCCCTTCACAGCGTTGCCGAAGCTGTGATCAAGCACGTGATGTGGACTTATCATTTATCCATGATCATATTTGCAAGTTTTTCATATACCTTTTCAGGATGGATACGGGCCATGCACTCAGGATCTGGACATTCCCGGCGATTGCATGGAGAGCAATCCATGGAGGACAGGATTACTTCTCCCCCATAGGGTCCGGTTCTCCGTGGGTTTGATGGGCCAAACAAGCCAAGGGTGGGAGTGCCAAGGGCCACGGCCAGGTGCATGGGGCCGGTGTCACAGCTAACCACACCCCGGGCCCTGGACAGGATATCCGTTAACTCCCGGAGGCTGGTTTTTCCGGTCAGGTTCACCGGTTTTATGTTGGCATGGGCTTCCACTTTTTTTCCCCGGTCCACATCTTCAGGGCCTCCGGTGATCACCGAGGTCATGCCTCTTTTGTCATGGATCATGTCTGACAGACGGGCAAAATTTGCCGGATTCCACAGGTTTGCCTTTTTGGTGGCTCCGATGTTCAGCACCACATAGGCCCGGGGCAGGGGAATTCTGTAGAGTGGATGAGCAGTAATGTGCCATTCAACCGGGGCAGGTGGTATCTTGAGATGGTCACAAAAATCAAGATACTGGTCCAGCATGTGTTTCCCAGGATCATCTGGGAGAATACGGGTAAAGGGAAAGATCCAGGTAAGCTCTTTGCATCGTTTTTTATCAAACCCCAGCCGTTTTCTGCTCCTTGCCATCATGCAGAAAAACGCTGATTTCAGGGTTCTCTGAAAATCAATGGCCAGGTCATAGTGCTGCAGGCGCAGGGCTTTCAGTGTCTTGAAAACACTGTTTTTCGCATGGCGATCAAAAACAATGGTATGATCCACTGCCGGGTGATCCATGATCAGGGGCAGGCTTAAAGGGGCCACCAGCCAGTGGATATCGGCATGGAAATGATTTTTCAGTTGGATTACCGACGGAAGGGTGTTGATCACGTCCCCCAGGGCACCGAGTTTGACAATGAGAATTTTCATATGTTCCTAACGGGTAGGCTGGTATTTCCAGCGATTGTGCATCCAGAAATATTGTTCGGGATATTGATGAACCATCTTTTCAATGGCCCGGTTGTAGTTCTGGGTGTTGATCTGCAGGGTTGTTTCTTCATCTCCGGTGTCCACAAAATCAATCTCGGGTTCAATAACAACAAGATATCCGTCTTTTTGCTGGATGAGAAACATGGGTACCACCGGTGCCCCGGTGTGAAGGGCCAGCCGGGCCATGCCTTTGTTTGCATAGGTTTTACGTCCGAAAAAATCAATGACCGTTCCCCTGTGGGGTTTGGTGCTCTGGTCCATTAAAAGTAGTGCGGTTCCCTGATTTTCCAGGGTTTCAATGATACGGGCCAGGGCTTTTTTTAAGGGGAACATATTGCCCCCGAATCGCTGGCGAAGCTCGGTGATGAACCTTTCCAGTGCCGGGGATCGCAAGGGTCTGAAAACGCTGGTGCCCTTATGAACAAGGCCGGTGTGGGCATAAAAGAAAGGAAACAGCTCCCAGGAACCCAGATGTCCTGTGAGAAAAAGAACCCCTTTGTGCTGCCGGGCTGCAGCATGGTAGTTGGCCATTCCTGTTATGGTGAACCATCGAGAAAAGTGTTCGAGATCAATGCTTCTCCCCCATGCAATGCGGAAAATAATCATGATGAAATGGGTAAATACCTCTGTGGCAATGGCATGGATTTCATGGGTGGACAGGGTGTGTCCATAGGCATGGGTCAGATTTTCCAGGGTGATGGTTCGGTGGCGGTGGTCCAGTCGGAACCACACAGATGCGATCCTGCGTGCCATGCTTTTAGCCATGGAGTGGGGAATCAGGGCAATGATGTCAAGCAGGGTGATGATGCTGTGATAGAGTAGTCGGTCTCTTTTACGGGTCAGTTGTTTCAAGGTTATATATCCTGTTTTCAAACGTTCAGGTCATGGAATCATGCCGGAACTGGGGTCTGAATTTCAGCTGTTTAAGAATAAATGCCGGAGAAATATTCGGTCAGTACCATATCTTCACCTGTTTTGGTTTGCTCACATAGTATTCGTATGTTATGCAGCCTTAAACACACGAATATGGAGGAACTGTCCAAACATTTACAATACTAACCCGAATATTTATGTATCCGGGCAAATCAATTGTATGAGTAACGCTGTTTATATCATATCTTATCCATGACAAACAGGAGGAATCATGCAAATTTGCAATTCATTTGACCAGGGGTTGTGATCAAGCCCTGAAAATTTAAGGAAACTGCTGCATGGAAAAAAACTTTACCCTTTCTGTTATTATTATCACGCAGGATGAAGAAGATCGCCTGGAACGATGTCTGCTGTCTGTTAAGGAGCTTGCCGATGAGATCATTATTTATGACAGCGGCAGCAGGGATCACACCCTTGATATTGCTGCCCGGTATACGTCCAGAATTTTTCAAACAGACTGGCCGGGCTATGGTCCCCAGAAGCAGCGAGCCTTGTCAAGCGCACGGTGTGACTGGGTTCTGTCCATTGATGCCGATGAGGTGGTTTCCCCAGGGCTTGCCCGTGAGATAATTGAGATTTTAAATAAAAATCCACGGGAGGGGGCTTTCCGGATTCCCTGGGCCGTTATTAATTTTGGAAAACGACTGGATTACGGTAACAGTGCCCGCAGTGTCAAACGTCTGTTCCGGCGTGAGGGTGCCAGGTTCAGCACCGCCATTGTTCATGAGGCTGTGATTCTTCCCCCATCAACACCGGTGGGAAAATTAAAGGAGCGCCTGATTCATTACTCCATTCGAGATTTTGAGCATTATCTTATTAAAAACAGAACCTATGCATGGCTGGGTGCCAGAAAACGATTTGAATCCGGTAAAAGGGGGTGGGGATTACCCGGGGCTGTATTCCGGGCTGTGTGGGTTTTTTTTCGTTGCTATGTGATTCGCAGAGGTTTTTGGACGGGCAGGTGGGCTTTCTGGTGGCGGCCATGTACAGCCAGGGGGCATTCAATAAATATGCGGGACTGTGGACACTCCATCGTATGGCACGGCTTACCGGTGAAGAGGGGGGGGCAGCCCCGTTGTCTGGTTCAAGCGGTTGTGCCTCGGATAACCAATGAAGGCCAGCATCCCAATGAGAAAAAATATGATAATGAAAAAATATCTTTTTTATGTTTCCCACCTGTATGCCTTTGCCATTGTACGCCCCCTGCAGGAAGAAATACGCTTACGGGGAGGCCAGGTGGCATGGTTTCTAGCCCAGAATAAATATATCTCCTGTCTCAGGGAAGATGAACGCCGACTGGAAACTGTGGATGCGGTTATGGCATTTCAGCCCCATGTGGTGTTTGTGGCAAGTAACGTGGTCCCTGATTTTTTCCCCGGGATCAAGGTACAGCTGTTTCATGGGTTCAATGCCCAAAAGCGTAATTCCTCCCGGGGCCATTTTAAGGTCAGGGGCTTTTTTGATCTCTATTGTACCCAGGGGCCATCCACCACAATACCCTTCAAGGCCCTGGAAAAGAAATATGGATTTTTTCGGGTGGCGGAAACCGGATGGCCCAAGGTGGACCCCCTGTTCCGGGATGAAGCACATGAAAAGGGGCGTTCCATATCCACCCACATGGCTCCTTTTACCCCATCATTGGATGCTCGTCCGGTGGTGCTGTTTACCTCCACATTTACCCCGGCCCTGAGTGCTGCCTATCTTGTTTATGATGCCGTGGCAGCCATGGTGCGTCAGAATACCTGGCGCTGGATTATCACCTTTCATCCCAAGATGGCTCCTGACATAATGTTGAAATATAAGACCTTATGCCAGGAGTCCGGGATGTTTTTTTATGAAGGGGATGATGTGATTCCTCTGCTCAGGCAGGCGGATGTCATGCTGTCGGACACCTCGTCCATTATTTCAGAATTCATGCTGCAGAAAAAACCAGTGGTGACCTTTCGTAATCGGGTACCGGGACCTCACCTTATCAATATCACTGATTCCCGGGATATACACGCTGCCATTACCCATGCGTTGACTCGACCGGCTTCTCTGATGAGGGCCATGGATGATTACATTGCCGATATTCATCCTTACCATGACGGTCAATCCTGTGCCAGGGTACTGGCTGCTGTGGATGAGTTTCTGAGAAAAGACCGATATCTTCTGGGATCCAAGCCCGTTAACCTGATACGTCGCCTTAAGATGAGATTAAAATATCGCTATTATCGGTGGTAATGGGTGGTCCGTTGCTCTTTGGAGCGTATAGTCAAAAACAGGATTCAGAATCGTGCATAGCGCATAAATATAGCTCTTGGTATTATTGTCCGTTACGCCCATCGGTTTTTGCCGGGTCCTTCATGCAGCCATTGCATATGGAGCCTTTTAAATTGCCATCAATGAAGTTTTGACGATGGGTCATGTAATCCGGACCGTTCCAGATGGTGCTCAGGGTATTTTCAGTCAGGTTTCCCATTATTTTGGTCTGTTCCCAGTCTGCACAGCATTGCACCATGCGGCCATCATACAGCACATATGCCTGGCGGAACAGGCGATCGCACCACGTGAACGTGCTGAGTCTGTTTGCTGATATTTTACCGGTTTCTATTTTGTTATGGGTTCCCCGGTTTTCCATCTGATTGACATTGATTTCTACTCCCCGCTGTTTCCAGAAGTCTCTGATGGCAGGCAGGAGGGGATGGATTTCGGACGTATCAAGCATTACCACCCGGATCTGTGTGGCGTAATTGCCCTTGGCCTTGATTGTGATTGCCTGTTCGATATTTTTAATGGCTCGATTAAAATCCAGTTTCATGAGATGGGCATAATGGTCTGGATCAATGCCCTGGACAGAGATGTGCAGTCTGTCAAGACCAGCATCCATTAATCTACCTGCCATTTTTTCCGTTAACAGGGAGCCGTTGCTGTTAATTTTTGTGTATTGACGACGTTTTTTTTTCCGGGAGATGTAATCAATACGTTCAGGCAGGGCAGGATCCATAAGGGGTTCATTCATCAGGTAAGGTGAAATTCGGCGCACTTTCAAGGTGATGCATTGGTCGATGATGCTGCGGAAAAGTCCATCATCCATGGATTTGCCATGGGGAATATCAATTTTTGTTTTTTTGTTGGGACAGAACACACAGTTTCCGTTGCACCCGGATATGGTTTGAATCTGTATGGCCCGGGGAGCTCGGGGCTGGGGGCGTTTCTTGTCCAGAAGCATATATTTCATGCGTTTTATGGGGTTGGGAGTATGAGCGGGAATAAAATATTGTCGTGGCATTTCATTTTTCCTGGATATCTGAATATATTTTTGTGAGTTGATCCACCTGGGCCTTTACCGAACAATGGGATATTACCCATTGCCGCCCGTTTTGGGCCATGATTTTCATTTCCCGGGGATGGTTTATTGCCCAGATGATTGCTGATTTCAGCGCGGTTTTATCATCCACGGGTACCAGAAGGCCTGTTTTACCGTGATGAATGATCTCCTGGTTTCCGGCACAGCAGGTGGATATGGCCGGGATTTCCATGGCCAGGGATTCCCGTAAAACTCCGGACAGCCCCTCCTGGGCATTGGCTGCCATTACTGTGACATCCATCACGGAAATCCAGGGACGAATGTCTTGTTGAAAGCCTGCAAAAAAGCATTTTTTGAAGATTCCCTTTGATTTGGCCAGGGGAATAATCTCACGCTGCAGATTCTCTCCTAGAAACAGTCCGAATACCTGGGGGTTATTTTTCATGATGTCTGCCAGTACATCAATGATAAGATCCAGGCGCTTGGCCCTTCGAAAGGAGGACAGACTGCCGATAATTTTTGCGTTGGGGGGTGATTTTATTCGTTTAAGAATCTTTCTGTCCGGGGAACGGGGAGAAAAGCGATCTGTTTCCACACTGCCGTAGACGGTATGAATCAGGCCTTTTTTGTCCGATCCCAGGGCAGTGACAAGGATATCTTTGACGGCATTGGCAACCCCAATGTGGGCTTTTACATTGGGGGCGGATAATGCCTGTAATATATGGGCTTTCTGGGGAATGCTGATGGTACCGCGCTGGATCACCACCGGGGTGGAAAGGTTTGCCAGGATAAGGGCTTTTGTGGCGGCAATCATGGCTTCATTGCGGTGGACGTGTATGATGTCAAATTTTTCCTGTTTCAGAAAACGGGCCAGGCGCTGTACCCCATGGAAGGATCTATATCTCATGGGTTTTACGGTGGCCCCGCTTTGGGCAAGGGGTAGCCAGGATTGTATGTCTCTTTTGCGTGTCAGGGGATTTTTAAGCAGTTTATCGGAAAAGATCACAGTGACATCATTTCCCCGGGCATGTTGCTCCCGGGCCATGCGTGATAATTGTATAGCCCCTCCCCGGATCAGTGCCCAGTGGGACGCCAGGTGTAATATTTTCATTTGCGGTTCTCCCATGGTGGTGTCCCTGCCTGTGTAAACGCCAAAACTAACGATAGTGCCAATAACGCAAGTCTGACCACTCCCCCCCAAATGCCCGATGTTATGGCCAGGCCTTTATCTCTAACCTTGGGTGATTATGTCTCAGATGAGACAAAGTCTGGGTTGGATTTATAACAGAGGTGCAGGCGATTATCAAGATATAATGATTGGAAACCGGAAATGATAACCACTTTGTTCACCTGTGTGAAGGTGCAAAATATTGTTATAAACCCCACTTTCCATTGCGTGACATGGGCTTGGTATGATATTAACTCAATTTTCAGACTTCATTATCGGATACTTTGTATCCTCAGATCTCTGACTGTCAGTTTGCCAAGGGGTAGAGACTTATGGTTTACTTGATAATGACGTCTGCCAGCCGTGATAATTTATGGGCACGCCTGTCCCCGGTATGAGAGTTAATCTGGAAAGCGGGGGATATTAATTGTTGTTTTAACTTGCCTTGTTTCACAGGGGGGCAGCCGCCTTTATGGAGAAAAGAATAGATGGATAATCACAGAAAAAAAATAGTGGTGTATACCGTGGGGGTCTGGGATATGTTCCACATTGGGCACCTGAAATTACTTAAGGCGGCCAAATCTTTGGGGGATATCCTCATTGTGGGAGTAAACACAGACGCCCTTGTTAAGGAATACAAGGGGCATTATCCCCTCTTGTGCTGGGAAGATCGGGCTGCGGTGGTGGAGGCATGTCAATTTGTGGACATGGTTATCCCGGCCACCTCCCTGGAAAAAGATAAACTGCTCAAGGAAATTGATGCGGATATTCTTGTACATGGTAATGATAAAAAAATACTTGGTCATGACTATATGATTCGAAATAACCGACGGGTGGTATATCTTCCCTACACTGAAGGCAGAAGTTCAAGTGCGCTTCGAAAAACCCTGAAGCGCTATTATGAGGAACAAATGCACATGGAATCGGGGGGGCATGAAACTTCTCTTTGATGTGCAGGAGCTTTACTATCTGGCGCAATACCTTCCGGTGTTCAGGGAGCTGGAACGGCATGATGTTTTATGTGAATTTGTTATTTATGAAAATCCTGGGTTTGCTCACCTTTTGAAAAAGGCGGTGTTGGACGAGAACCTGCCAGCCCGATGGGTCCGGAACAAACACCATGCACTGGCCTATTATCTGGAGCAGAAGGCGGACTGGGTGGTATTTGGAAACCGTTTTTTTGATATAAATACCCTGCACACCGTGTCAAAAAGTGCCCAGATGGGACATGCCATCGGGATTAAAAGCAGTTATTATACCAAGTCAGATACCCCCATGACCGTGAGATTCATGGAGGGGGCAAGGCGCCTTGAGATCATTCGGCAGATGTATCCCGATGGTAATTTTGTCCTCACCGGATTTGCCAAGCTGGACCCCCTTCATAATGGCACCATTCCGGCCCTGGACCTTGAATCCATGGGCCTTTGTCCCACCCGTAAAACCGTTTTGTACGCCCCCACGTTTTACCCCAGCTCCATTGGCTCTTTTCCTGATACATGGCCCCGTGAATTTCAAGACTATAATCTTATTGTCAAACCCCATTATTTTTCCATGACCAGGGATAAATATCGTTCCCAGCGTAAAAAATTTGAGAAATGGGATACCTTTGATAATGTTTACCTTGCAGATATTGATTCACATTCTCTTTTGCCCTTTATGGCATCAAGTGATCTGCTTATCAGTGAGGCATCCTCGTCGCTTTTTGAGTTCGCCGCTCTGGACAAACCCATTGTTTGGTGTGATTTCTTAAATCTTCGATGGTCCTACCGGGGACCGTTCCGATTTCGTTATACCCGCCGCATGGATCAGGATATTCTGAATTTTTCCGATATCGGTGCCCATGCCCAGAACTATGGGCAATTAAAATCTGTTGTGGACGAACAACTGTCTCAACCCGGCATGTTCCAGGAAAAGCGCCGGCTGTATTGTAATCTTTTTGTGGGACCTGTGGATGGTAAAGCATCCGAACGGGTGGTGGATTACCTGATGATGCATGGGTAACTGAAAATTTCTGGATTACCCGTTTTGACGGATACCGTGGTGCTCCCAGTCATGAATTCCCATGGAGTGATTGTTTATGAGGTTTTGTTTTGTTATTTTGAGGTATTTCCCCTTTGGCGGCCTGCAGCGGAGCATGATAAATATTGCCAGTGCCTGTGTGGCAGCTGGTCATGAAGTTACTGTTTATACAACGCAATGGGATGCTGAAATTATTGCCGGCATTCAGGTTGTGGAGTTGCCGGTGAATCAAAAGACGACTCGGAAAAGGGATATTCACTTTGTCAGCGCATTTTTAAAAACGGTGGATACATCCTGTTTTGATCTGGTGGTGGGATTTAATAAAATGCCCGGACTTGATGTCTATTATAGTGGAGATACCTGTTTTGCGGTTAAAGCCTATGAGAAACACGGTCTGTTCTATCGGATGACTCCACGATGCAGAACCAGCCTGAAATTTGAAAGAGGTGTCTTTGCCAAGGGGATGCAAACCCGAATTCTTATTGTGGCCAAGGAACAGCAGGCGGACTATCAAAAATACTTTCAAACTGAAACAGAGCGGTTTTATTTAATTCCTCCAGGCATTGGAAAGGACCGTATTGCCCCGTTGAACCGGGTAGAATATGGGATAAAATTGCGAAGATCTCTTGATATCAAACCCTCTTGGCAGATTGTGACCATGGTGGCATCTAATTTGAGTTTGAAAGGCTATCACCGAGCCTTAAAGGCGTTTTTATCATTACCGGATAGTGTCAAATCCCGGATGACGTTGTTATTGGTTGGAGCGGACCCGCATATCCATGAATACCGGCGACAAATAGATGCCATGGGGCTACAACTCCATGTGAAATTTCTTGGGGGAAGGGAAGATGTGCCGAACATATTGTTCGGCTCTGACCTGTTGATTCATCCTGCTCACCGAGAAGCCACCGGAAATGTGCTCCTTGAGGGGGCCGTGGCAGGGCTGCCCGTGCTTTGTTCGGAAATTTGTGGTTATAGTTTTTATATCGCTCAATATAATCTTGGCCTGGTTGTCAAAGAACCTTTTGATCAGGACACCTTGAACATGATGCTTTATACAATGCTTACAGATTATAGACAACGAGAGATCTGGATGCGCAATTCTCTGAAATTTTCAAGTAATGATGAAATCTTCAGTCGTCCTAAACGGGTAATTCAAATATTTGAAGAAATCGTTTCCATGGGCTGAAGGTTTAACATATCAACGCTTTTATCTGCTTAACTGCTTCCTTTTTGAAAAAAAGATCATTGGAAATGAAAAAATCACGGGCATTCTGCCCCAGGGAAAACGTCGTGTCCTTGTGCATGGCTTTTCGAACAACCAGTTCAAGCCCCTGCTGATCAATTTCATAGGCAGTGGCAAGTCTGAGTTTTCGGCTATTAACTGGTGGAACCAGAAATCCCCTTTTTTCATTTACCAGCTCGTTCATTGGCGGGGCATTGGTGGTAATGGGTATGGCACCACAGCTTAAGGCTTCTCCAATGGAATGGCCAAAGCCTTCTGTTGATGAGGTGCACAGATGAACTGGGCATTGATTCATATGTTTTTTAAGCTGGTCTTCATGAATAAATTCTGAAATACATGTTAAATTAGAGGGCAGGTTTTTTATGGTGGGGATATCCTTTTTTATAATGGTTAGATGGGGGAAATCAGGATTGGATAACCATGTTTGAAGGATTATCTCTGTGCCTTTTAGTTTTGATTTTCCAGCCAGGTGGAGCCAGTGGTGTTTTTTTTTTGTAATTTGTGGAAGATGATAGTCCCTGCTGGTGAAACTTGTGAAAAAAGTATTGGGATTTTTATTCTTGAAAATCTCTTCAGCAATACGGGTTTTGCAAAAAATAGCGTCAAATTCAGGTATGACTTTCAACCATTTATCCTTAAACCATTCCGGATTGGGGATGAGAATATTTTTCCTGGCCAGCTTCATCCAAGTGGGGTTGGCCCATTGAAGAAAAATATTTAAATCATATTTTCCTACTGACCAGAAAGAGAATCTTTTGAGAGACTTGTAATCTGAAAAATGGATCGACCACCCTTGGCTTTGGAAAAGATCTTTTAGTATCTTTATGTCTGCCCGAAGCCCGGCTGCATTTTCCCTGGCGATGATGTGAATCCGCATGGTTTTTTTTAATCCTGTTGTTTTTGTGTGGTATGTCCTGCACCCAGGCCCATTAGAAAAAAAGTGAGCCAGCCATTTTCATGGGTGAATGCTGAATTGAAAAATCCGCTGATCATGGCTATGATAATTGCTGAAAAAGACGCCATACATATCCAGTTGACACCTTCAGCAAGATGTCTCCACAGGCCATACAATACAATTAAAATAAAACATGAGAAAACTGTTGCCCCGATGACTCCATCTTCGACCAATTTGGTGAGCACCCAGTTATGTGAATGCTGGGGGGCTCCATTGATCAGTTCAAGACTTTCTTCTAACAAAGGAGGGGATATCTGGAGGGTGTCTATTTGAATTGATTTAAAATTCTGGGGACCCACCCCGAACAGAGAAGGGTACTGAGATAACTGTGCCAGACCGATGCGCCAGTAGTCATAGCGCATCTGATCATGCAGGGCCATGTTTTTGATATCGGCCGTGAATTTTGTTGATAACAGATGATCGAATCTTCCTTTCTGGTTGCCACCTGGAGACAATAGAACAATAACAGCAATAATAGCAATCAGGGCCTGAACGCCGATAAACTTCAGATATCTTATGTATTTGAACAGCGGTATTAATAAAACTAAATATGCGACGATGATACCTGCGACATTGCCTCGTCCACCCATGATAAGGATACAGGCAGATATGATTATCCATGCGATGGTAAAAAAAAGTATGGACCTGCGTCTAAATTGGCAGGCATTATCCATGATAACGCCGGAGCAGACAAATAATATGGCTGCATTAAATGCACCTGATCTTGATACTGAATTAATGGAGTTGAATTTCAGTTCAAATTCTCCGGTGGCCGGTAAGTGTGTCTGGTTTAAAAGCACAGAATACTCTGCCCAGAGTATTCCTGCAAGGGTTCCGGAGACCAGTGCCATGGGAATCTGTCTTAAAAAATGTCTGGAGTATTTATTCCGGTATAGCATCCAGAAGGTGGTTAGATAATAAAAAACGTACTTCAGACCCTTTATCCCATTAATCAACTGCCAGTTTAGAAGGGTACTGATAGTTGATGTGATAAAGATAGCCAGGAGCAACCATTCCAGAGGGGTGGGTTTTTCAGGTCTTATGGATTTGTCATACAGCATCATTCCCAGAAAACCTGTTAACATCATGAAAAAACCCACATGCTTTGGTGCTTCAAAAATGGGAAGAGAAAAGGCAAAAATAAGAATGCCGTATTCGTGTAGTTTTCGCATTAAGTCTGATGGAGATTGGCTAATTATTAAAAACACTGTGCGTTTGGCCCTGTTTTTCACCATTCTTTGTTTTCCCGTTTACGTTAGTGGCCAATCATAAGTTTACCCACCTATATAAATATTTGATTTGTATTTTTTTTATTGTAAATTCAAGTTTAAGATTACTGGGGGTAGATGGTGTTTAAAAATAGCTTTTTCCCATCGTATTTGTAGCAATTCTGCTGTTCTTTGGGGTGAATTGGCTGTAAACCTTGCTCTGTCAAAATCAATTATATAGGGAATGCCACTTTCATGAATCAGAACATTACCCGGGTGAAGATCCACATGAAAAATTTTATTTCTGATTAAAATATGGATATTTTCTGATATCAATGGCATTAATTTTAATGCAGCTTCAGGGTTTTCCGTGGCAAGAACAGCAAAGGATTTATGCTCTTTGAGCCTTTGGGTAACCAGCCATGCCCGGTAAAGAGGATAGCCCCCAGAAATATAAATCAAAGGACGGGGAACAGAGACCCCGGCCCGGGCGGCATGGGATAAAAATTCAAATTCTCTCTGGGATCTGGTTTTGCCTGTACGCAGATATCTGTCTTTTATCAGCAGGGCCATAAGACCTCCACGCCTGTAAGATTTTATGACCACGGCTCCGGTTTCCGGCAGGTTCATATAGTGTACAGGACCTCTTCCATCCAGTGCCTGGGGGAGTAAATCTTCCCAGCAGGTAATGTTCCAGATGAGGCGGTCCAAACTCCGAACGCTGAGTTTCACAGTGGACCCAAAGGAAAATCCCCGGTAAACCCTTTTATGAATACGACTGGAGTTTATCATGCAAAATATCTTGCCTCAATCCGGCCAATATCTTCAGGCATATCCACACTTAAAGAATCATGTTCGGTGACCACCACCTTGATGTCATACCCATACTCCAGAACCCTCAACTGTTCGAGTTTCTCCGTTTTTTCAAGCAGGCTTTCACCCAGGCCGGTTATGGTTTCAAGAAAGGATTTCCGATACGCATAAAATCCCAGGTGTCGGTAAGTGGGAAGGTGTGACCTGCCATCCCTTGGGAAGGGAATCTGTGATCGGGAAAAATAAAGGGCAAAACCCTTTCGATCAAAGGTAACTTTTACTGCCGATGGATCGTCAAGTTCCCGGGGATCAGTGATCTCAACGGCCAGGGTGGACATGCCAAGGCTGGGATCGGTGTCAAAGGGGGCGATGAGTTCATTGAGGCATGCCGGAGAATAAACCGGCTGGTCTCCCTGTATATTTATGATAACCTCGTCGGGCCTGGTACGGAGACACTGGCTTGCCTCCCACACCCGATCCGTACCGGATCTAAGATCCGTTCGGGTCATCACCGCTTTTCCACCAAAGGCCATGACGGTGTCATAAATTCGGTCATCATCGGTGGCCACCACCACCTGATCAATGGCCCGGGCCTTTTGGGCCTGTTCGTACACCCTCTGGATCATGGGCTTTCCTGCCAGCAGAGCCAGGGGTTTTCCGTTGAATCGTTTGGAACCGAATCGTGAGGGTATCACGGCAAGGGTCATAATTTTATCCAGTATTCTCTCTGTGATTGGAATTTGCTCACCTGCCATAAGTTCTTCAATTTGCCACCACATAATGTGTTTTTTCAGAATTGAAATGAGCACATGTGGTATGAAAAATGAGAACTCAGGACTTGTGATGAATTTATAATTTAAGGGTTTCTATCATAAGAGTCCTGTATGGTGCAATATCTATTTGGCAGATATGGCCATGCCTCCCCCAACGTGTCTCATGTTGTTACTATGTCTAAAACGAAATATTTGTGGAATGATTTGGCATCTTTTGTATGATGACAGAGGTGATTTGCACTTTTTTTAGAAGAAAATCCAACAGAGGGGAATCTCTTTTCTGAAAAGTATAAAGGTGGAAAATGAAGGATGGCAATAATTTTATTTTTTGTCTTGAAAAAGTATTGTTTTGGTGGTAGCGCCATAGGTAGAATCTGTATAAAAAGGAGGGGAGATGACAAAATACATAGGTGCAGTGGACCAGGGCACCACCAGCACCCGTTTTATCATATTTGATCGTAAGGGCAATATTGTGGGCCTTGACCAGAGGGAACACCGGCAGATATTTGAGCGGCCCGGATGGGTGGCCCATGATCCCATGGAGATCTGGCACAACACCCGGGAGGTCATTGCCGGAGCCCTCGACAATGCGGACGTTGCCGGCACTGACCTTGCAGCCGTAGGTGTCACCAACCAGCGCGAAACCGTGGTGGTGTGGGATAGACATACTGGTAAACCCTTTTACCATGCCGTGGTGTGGCAGTGCGCCCGCACCGATGCCATATGTCAGAAACTCATGGCCGGGGGCGGTCAGGATCGGTTTAAAGCAAAAACTGGTCTTCCCGTGGCCACCTATTTTTCCGGTCCCAAAATTCAATGGATTCTGGAGCATGTGCCAGAGGCAAAGGCAGCTGCCCTGAAAGGGGATGCTCTGTACGGTACCATGGACACCTGGGTGATCTGGAACCTCACCGGTGGTCCCAAAGGCGGTAGCCATGTCACCGATGTCACCAATGCCAGCCGTACCCTTTTAATGGACATCCACACCCTTGCCTGGGATGATGAAATCCTTGAACTCCTCCATATTCCGTCTTCGGGACTTCCCCGCATTGTTCCCTCTTCTGACAGTCAAACCTGGGGTACCACCTTGAAAGACGGTCCCCTGGGGGCAGAAGTGCCGGTGTGCGGAGATCTTGGGGATCAACAGGCGGCCCTGTTCGGACAGACCTGCTTTGAGCCCGGAGAGGCCAAAAACACCTACGGCACCGGCTGCTTTCTGCTTTTAAACACCGGCACTACCCCCACGGTGTCCACCCATGGCCTTTTAACCACCCTGGCCTACCAGGTGGGGGAAGAAAAACCCGTGTATGCCCTGGAGGGTTCCATTGCCAATGCCGGAGCCCTGGTCCAGTGGGTTCGAGACAACCTGGGGCTCATCAAGGAAGCCCGGGACATTGAAGCACTTGCAGCGGCCGTAACGGACAACGGCGGGGTTTATTGTGTGCCGGCCTTTTCCGGTCTGTTTGCCCCCTACTGGCGTTCCGATGCCCGGGGGATTATTGCCGGACTCACCCACTATGCCAATAAACATCACATTGCACGGGCTGTGCTGGAGGCCACTGCATACCAGGCAAAGGATATTGTGGATGCCATGAACCTGGATTCCGGGGTGGAGCTGACCCGTCTCAAGGTGGATGGGGGCATGATTCATAATCGCCTGCTCATGCAGTTTCAGTCCAATATTTTAAATGTACCGGTGATCCGGCCTCGGGTGGCGGAGACCACCGCACTGGGGAGTGCCTATGCCGCAGGCCTTGCCGTGGGATACTGGTCCAGCCTAGATGATCTCAGGGCAAACTGGGAGATCCATGATACCTGGGAGCCGGATATGACTGCAAAGGATCGGAAATGCTTTTTTGCCGGCTGGAAAAAAGCCGTTGAACGGACGTTAAACTGGGTGGATCAGCAGAGCGATTAGAGATGTATCCGATATGACAGCACTCTCCTGAAGAAGAGATGAAACAATGAAAATGGCATGAGGCCGCTCCCGACGGGTGCCCGATGTGGCCACAAACCCTGGGGTAAACGGTACTCAGACGTCATTGGAGGCCATGGTGTGAACAATCCTTACCTCGTTAATGTGATTTTTCCCTTTATCATGACCATACTGGCCGTTTTTGTGTATGCCCACAACCCCGGCAGGCTTCAGAACCGTGTATTTCTTATCATTGGCGTGTGTGCTGCCCTGTTTATCCTGTCCATCTTCATGGCTTTTTTCTATGAAGAGGCTCCGGGCATTACCACTCTGTTAAATCGTCTGGCCGTTATTTTTACCCTGTTTCAGGTGGCCATTCATCTTTATTTTTCAATGATTTTTCCGGTGATGCGAATTCAGCGTCCCCTTGTTGCCCTGGCTGTGACCTGTGGACCTGTTCTGGTACTTGCCCTGCCGGTGATCTTCACTGATTTTTTTGTAAAAACCATGGTGATCCGCCAGGTGGATCATCAACTGGTAATGGTCCGGGAGACCGGGACTTTGTACAAAGGCCTTTATGCCCCTCTGGTGATGACTTATATTCTCCTGGCCTGTGCCATGTTTGTCCGTCAATATCGCGGTGCCACCACCGGTATTGCAGAAAAACAGGTACTTTATACGGCACTTGCCATGGCCGGGGGCGGAGTGGTGGCAACCCTTTCGTGTATTGTGCTGCCCCTTCTTGGCATCACCCGCTATTATCAGGTGGGACCGCTTTTAATGGCCCCCCTCTATGTCACCATCATGGCCATCAACATTGTATCCCTTCGGGCCATGGACATTGATCAGCTTATGGCCAAACTTGTGCTGTGGGGCCTTTCCATTCTTGTTATTACCGCCCTTATCGGGGTTGCCGTGGGGGAGATTTTGATCCATTCCCATAGGTACAGTGTTGCAGGGGCCACCCTGCTGATGCTTGCCTGTTTCATGGCGGGGTTTGTTTACATGATGGTTGTTCAGCCCCGTATCAGCCGGTGGCTCCAGCGCAAATCCCATGGTTATGCCATGATCGTGGATCATTTTCACAACAGAATTCTTCTTCTTAAAACCGTGGACGAGCTGGCGCAATTGATCTGTAACACCATTGACGCCGTGCTGACACCTGAAAATATTTCCATTTTTTTGAGACATACCGGCAGTACCCGCTTCAGCCTTAAAAAAGGGCATCACTATGATGGGCCTGCCGTTATAGATGTGGAGCAGGATCATTTAAGAAGTGTTCCTCTGTTTGACCGGGTTATTGAAAAGGAGCAGGTACTCCAGCAAAAACAGTATGATGTATACCGGGAAACGGGGAAGAACTATTTTGCAAAGTTTAACTGTGTCATAACCATCCCCATCATTTATGAAGAAAAAATAATAGGGGTTATCAACCTGGGTCCCCGGACCCGGGGCTTTTACAACCGGGTGGAAGTCACTTTTCTGGAAAAACTCATGGCTGGTATCAATGTGGCCTTTTCCAATGCCATGCTTTTGGATCACATTGAAAGCATGAATACGGCTCTGACCCGTTTTGTTCCACAAAAGGGGTTAGAACTCATGGGGCATGAACAGATTATTGATGTACAGCTTGGGGATTGTGTACAGCGGGAAATGACCATTGTCTTTTGTGACATCAAGGGATTCACGGCTCTGTCCGAGCAGATGACGCCCAGGGAGAATTTTCAGTTTCTAAACAGTATATTAAAATGTATCAGTCCGGTGATCAGGGGGCATAACGGTTTTATTGACAAATATATGGGGGACGCCATCATGGCCCTTTTTCCGGGATCTCCCCGGGATGGCGTGAATGCCGCCATTGGTATGCTCAGGGCCTTGACAGTGTATAACCGGAATGCTGGAAAGAACGGGAGCTTTCCTGTTCAGGTGGGCATCGGCGTTCATACAGGCATGCTGATGCTTGGTACCATTGGTGAAGAAAAACGCATGGAAAGTACGGTGATTTCCGATGCCGTGAATCTGGCCCAGCGCATAGAGCGCATGACCCGAGTGTTCGGGGTGTCCCTCATAATAAGTGACGCCGTGGCAGCGGTGATTGACAGAGATGAAATCCAGACAATCAGATACCTTGGTCAGGTGAGGGTGAAGGGCAAGAAAAATTCGGTGTCTCTTTATGAGCGCTTTGATGTGGACCCTGAACCGGTGAAGCAGCTGAAACTTAAAACCCGACATCTTTTTGAAAAGGGCGTGGAGCATTACTTCCACAATGAAGGAGCACTGGCACGAGACTGTTTTGAAGCGGTGCTGGCAACAGGGCTTGATGACTCCGTGTCCCGTGCGTATATAAGGGGAAATCAACGATTTTGTGTGGAAAACAAGTAAGTATCCGGTTAACACCCCATATTCACCCGTTTTGGACTGGTCATATAGCATTTGTATGCTAAGCAGTCCCAAACAGGTGAAGATGGGGCACTGTACAAATACTTACAATATTGACTGAAATATTTACAAAAACAAACACCGGGCTTGATCATAAGATCCCTGGGGGGATGAGAATCCATATGATCTCTTGACATTCAGCACCCAGTACCCAGCATCCATCAACCCATCTCAATAAAGCTCATACCGAACCAGCCGGCCATCAAGCCCCCCGGCCCTGATGGGTTTACGAAACGAGGCCTTTAATCCCATAAACTGAATATAATCGGGATCTCCAAAATAAATATAGGCTGTGGAGCCTTTGCAGCGTTGCTTTAAAAAGTCTCCCAGTTGCCGGTGGAAGACTTCCAGGTCCTGATCCTTACCCAGGCGGATGCCATAGGGCGGGTTGGCCACGATGAGGCTGTTTTCAATGGGGGGAAGGTTATTAAAATCCATCTGATCCACCGTCACCCGGTTGCCGTGGTGCATGCCCATCAGGTTGGTGCGGGCCGCATCCACGGATACATCTGAAATATCACTGCCCCGGATCAGCCCCTGGTCAATATCCTCAATGGCATCATCGGCGGTTTTTTTCACCTGGGTCCACAGGTCCGGGTTGAAATCGGGCAGTTGTTCAAACCCGAATCGTTCCCTGAAAATACCGGCGGGAATATGTGCCTTTGACATCAGGGCCTCACATAAAAGGGTGCCGGATCCGCACATGGGATCGTAAAGGGGCTGGGTGCCGTTCCAGCCGGATATGCATATTATGGCCGCAGCCACTGTTTCCTGCATGGGGGCCGTAACGCTTTCTTCCCGGTAGCCACGTTTATGAAGAGATCCCCCCGAGGCATCCACGCTGATGGTGGCCTGGTCATGGCGGATGTGCAGGTTAATGAGCAGATCCGGGTTTCGGGCATCCACATTGGGGCGTTTGCCGCACCGTTCCCGAAAATAATCCGCCACGGCATCCTTCAGGCGAAGGGCTGCAAACTGGGAGTGATCCATGGCGCTGTCCGACACATTGGCCGAGATGGCAAAGGTCTGTTTTCTGGACATGAGCTGTTCCCATCGGATGCGCTTGGCCTGGCGGTACAGGGTGTCGTCATCGCCACAGGCAAAGCAAACCAGGGGGGCCAGGATTCGGGATGCCAGGCGGGTGCAGTAATTGATGCGGTAAAATGCAGGTTTTTCCGCTGTAAAATGGATGCCCCGCTGGTCGGGCTCAATGTCACCGGCACCAAGCTGGGCAAGTTCCGTTGCGGCAAGCTCGATGAGTCCCTCTGAAACCTGGGCAAAATACCGGGCGTTCTGCTGGTAGAGAAATCCCGTGGCGTAGCGTTTATGTTCGCCGGCCCGTTTTCGGATGATTTTTTTCCGGGGTGTTGAATCAATTTTGTTCATGGCTTTTCACTGGATTTAAGGGTTTTTATGATGGTGTTCACGGCCAGGTCTGTTCCACCCTGGTACCGGCGGATATAACCAAGACCGATGCTTGCGGTCTGCTGTCGCTGGGGGGGGGTATCAATAAGACGACACAGGTGGTGGGTCACGGTGTCAGTGTCCCGGGCACGGGTCACCACACCTGCGGTGAAAAGTCCCTGTCCCACCCAGTTAAAATTATCAAGGTAAGGTCCGGTCACAGTGGCGACACCGCATATCACCGGCTCCAGAAAATTCTGTCCCCCCAGAGGTTTGAGGCTTCCTCCCACAAAGGCAGCCGTGGCATGGCCGCAGGCGGCCTTGAGTTCACCAAAGGTGTCCCACAAAATAGTGGTACCGGGCATTACCGGGGCCGTTATGGTGGATCGAAGCTGCCAGGGAATGCCCATCTGGGAAAGTTGTGCCTGCCAAAAGGGGATTCGATGCATGTGCCGGGGGAACAGGCCCACCACCTGATGGGGATGGTGCTGGAGAATGTGTGCAAGAATATTGGCCACATCCGATTCTTCTTCCATGCGGATGGAGGCAAGCAGGGTAACAGGAGTGCTGGGGGGAAACGGATGCCGGGGCAGGGGGGTGTTCCATGGCTTCTGGCTCATGTTTCGGGGGAGTACCGTGTCAAATTTAATGTTGTGCATGGTCTGGACGGCCGATTCCGGAAAGAGTTGCCGGAACCGTCGGGCATCTTCACCGGAGATTGCCAGGATGGTGTCCGGGGCCAGGGAATGGCACAGCCGGGGAAATTGCCGGTACCGGGAAACGCTTTTTTCTGAAAGCCTGGCATTAACCATAATAACGGGAATACGGCGGTGTTTCAGGCAGGCAAGAAGACCCGGCCATAATTCGGTCTCCAGAAGTACCATGACAGAGGGGCACACCTTTGCCACCGCCTGTTCCATGAGGGGCGGGGCATCAAAGGGGAAAAAAGAGAGATTGACACAGACATCAATGTCTGGGGATGCCAGGCCTTTTTTAAGAATATCCATGCCCTGGGTTGTGGTGGTGGTAATAAGGATGGTGAGGGGGCGGTGGAATGTGAGGGTGCGGATAAGTGCCACGGCCAGATAGGCTTCCCCCGCCGATGCCGCCTGTATCCAGATGTCTGCCTTTTCCAGGTGATCAAAGGTGGTTCGCTGGTGAAAACCCCGCTGCAGTCGTGTGTGTTTTTTCAGCCATGGTAATGCCAGTTTCCACGCCAGACCATAGAGTCCAAGGCCCTGATGTAATTTCCCCCGATGTCCCATGCCACCCCTTGTCTCATATTTTTTTAATATTGACAACAGTTCTTATTCCATTCCATAATGAAAGGCTTATGAAAACCTTAAATAAAAATACACCCCTTCCCCGGGAACGGGTGCTCTTTGGGCTTATTATCCAACATTGGCACAAGCTGTTGCTTGCCATGCTCTGCATGCTGATTGTGGCCGGTGCCACCTCTGCTTCGGCCTATCTGGTCAAGCCCATGCTGGATGATATCTTTGTTAATCGAGACCGTTCCCGGCTGATGTTGTTGCCCGGTGCCGCCATTTTGATTTTTTTTCTGAAGGGAGCCGCCACCTATGGACATCAGTATTGGATGAACCATGTGGGGCAGCAAATTATAAAGACCCTTCGAAATATGCTTTACGATCGCATCATGGACCTGTCTCTGGCCTTTTTTCATCAGGAAAAGACAGGTACCCTCATGTCTCGCATCACCAATGATGTGAACATTGTCAAGGGCATGGTGTCAACTGCCGTTGCCGGACTTCTGCGGGATCTTTTTACGGTGGTGGGTCTTGTGGGGGTAATTTTCTACATGGACTGGAAGCTTGCCATGGGTGCCTTTGTTGTGCTTCCAGCGGCATTTTATCCGGTGGTGATTTTCGGGCGGCGGGTGCGGCGTTTCAGCACCGGACGTCAGGAGGCCATGGCCGATCTTAATGTTTTTCTCCATGAAACCTTTGCCGGCAGCAAAATTGTTAAAACCTTTACCAGGGAAGATTATGAAAAGAAGCGTTTCCATGATAAGTCAGAAACCCTTTTTAAGCTGGAAATGAAGTCGGTAATAGCCAAATCGTTGTCCTCCCCTGTAATGGAGTTTCTGGGAGGTATTGGCATTGCCTTTATCATCTGGTTCGGAGGATCCCGGGTGATTTCCGGGGCCTCCACCACGGGTACCTTTTTTTCTTTTCTGACGGCGGTGATGATGCTTTACGCCCCGGTAAAGAAACTTGCAAGCCTTAACAACACCGTTCAGGAGGGTATGGCTGCGGTTACCCGGATTTTTGAAATAATTGAGCGTCAGTCGGAAATAATAGAATCATCTTCTCCCCTTTCCCTCCGGGGATCCGCCGTTTCAGTGGTCTTTGACGGAGTCAGTTTTGCCTATGATATTGATGATGAGAAGGTGCTCACCGACATTGATCTGACGGTGAACCCCGGGGAAGTCCTGGCGTTGGTGGGCATGAGCGGTGGAGGAAAAACTTCGCTTGTGAATCTTATCCCACGATTTTATGATGTCACGGCGGGGACCCTTTCCCTCAACGGGATTGATGTAAAAGACATCGGCATTAAATCCCTGCGGGAAAAAATTTCCATTGTCACCCAGGAGCCGGTACTTTTTAATGATACAGTTGCCGCCAATATCCGGTACGGTCGTGCATCGGCAACGGATGAAGATGTTCAAATGGCGGCAAAAAAAGCCTTTGCCCACGATTTTATCATGGGCTTTCCCAATGGGTATGATACCCTGATTGGAGAGCTTGGCAGTCGACTGTCTGGTGGGGAAAAACAACGCCTTTGCATTGCCCGGGCCTTGATCAAGGATGCACCCATCCTTATTTTGGATGAGGCCACCTCGGCCCTGGACTCCCAGGCCGAACAGGTGGTTCAGCAGGCCCTGGCCAATCTCATCAAGGGCCGCACCACCTTTGTCATTGCCCACCGCCTTTCCACGGTGGACCATGCCCATCGCATTGTGGTGCTGGAAAAGGGTCGGATACGGGAGCAGGGCACCCATGAAGAACTCATGGCCCTGGAAGGCAAGTATTACACCCTTCGCATCATGCAGAACCCGTCGGGAGTCCTGGGATAATTTTTTATTTTTTATAACACCCATGCCCTGGCGGGGACAACGAAGATAGGGTCGTAGACGCGGAGCCAAATGGCATTATGCCGCCCCTCCCCCGACGGGCAATGGTCCCGGACCGGAACTGTAGACAGCTCGATTGTCCGGTTTCTATTGCCCATCGGGGGAGGGGTTCTGCTGAGGTAGACTTGAAGGCTACCTTTTCATATAAAAAAAGGAGAAAACAATGGCGGTTTCAGAAGAATTGCTCAATATACTGGCCTGTCCCCAGTGCAAAGGGGATATTTACCTGAATGCAGAAAAAAACGGTTTGATCTGTGACAAATGCCGACTGGAATATGAGATCCGGGATGATATTCCCATCATGCTGGTGGAAGAAGCAAAGGTGCTTGATAAGTGAGCACCCCGAAAAAACCCGATGCGGCACGCCTTGTCATCAGCGTATTCATGAACAATAAGGCCCTGTTTGATGAACTGTTGCCGGTGCTGGAAAGTGCCTTTGGTTCAGTGGAACAGATAAGTGGCTGGTTTGATTTTGATTACACCGATTATTACAAAGGGGAGATGGGAAGCCCATTGTTCCGGCGCATGATTTCCTTTAAACGGCTCATTGCCCAGGATGACCTGGCCCGCATCAAGGAAACCACAAATGCCATGGAAAAAAATTGGTCTGTGGCGGATCGGCGCAATCTTAATATTGATCCCGGGTATCTGCTGCTGTCACGGTTTGTGCTGGCCACGGGCAAGGATTTTTCCCACCGTATTTACATTGGCCGGGGCATTTATGCCGAGGTGACTTTGATGTTTAAAAAGGGGGCATTCCATACTCTGGCATGGACCTATCCCGATTATGCCTCCGCTGAGATGACAGATTTTCTTTTGTCCGTGCGTCGGGGCTATGTGGTGGAATTAAAAAACGGTGCCTGACCTTCCCCCCTTGGCAGATGTTGGGACCAGGCCTACCCGGCCTGATTTTGTTTCTGCATCTTGTTGTGATCTTATAAAAACGCCCGAAAAGGCTGAATCGCCCGTAAATTTAATGGAGTTTTAAATATAAAATGATTAAAAGCATGACCGCCTTTGCCGAGGCCAGCCACACCGTGGCACCCATTACCTGTAATGTGGAAATAAGAACCTATAATTCCCGGCATCTGGATGTGGCACTTTATCTGCCCCGTACCTTCAGTCGCCTGGAGGAGGGGATAAAAAAACAGGTGGCCAGCTATGTGGCCCGGGGGCGGGTGGAGATCCGGATAAATCTGGAAGATCAGGCCGAAGATATCCCCCTGTTTCAGGTGGACCTGCCCCGGGCCCGGGGGTATTACAAGGCCCTTTCCACCCTGCGGGATGAGTTCCAGCTCAATGAGGCTATTACCCTTGATCAACTGCTGGAGGGTCGGGATATGATCCTGGCCGCAGAGAGGGAAAGCGATGCCGATCAGGTGGAGGTGGTGATTACCCATGCCGTTGACATGGCACTTGCCGGTCTTGATGACATGCGCACCGTGGAAGGCCGAAACCTGGCCCAGGATCTGCTGGCCCGCATGGATGATATTGAAAGCCGCATGGATGGTATAGAAGCCGATGCAGCTGCCCTTCCCGAAATCTACCGGCAGCGCCTGCTGGACCGCATGGAAACCCTCACCCGGGGGGTGGAAGGTTTTGATCCGGTGCGCCTGGCCCAGGAGGCGGCCCTGCTGGCCGACAAGAGTGATATCTCCGAAGAGATTGTCCGGGCAAGGAGCCATATCCAGCAGTTCCGGGATATTGCAGAAGCAGATGAGCCCGGAGGGCGAAAGCTTAATTTTCTCATTCAGGAGTTCAACCGGGAGTTTAACACCATGGGTTCCAAATCCGGGAAGGCGGCCCTGTCCCATACCATTGTGGAATTAAAGTCCGAGCTGGAAAAAATCCGGGAACAGGTACAAAACATCGAATAAACAGGTGAAATAATGGATAAAGAACTGTTAAATCTGGGGTTTGGCAGCACGGTGGTGGCAAGGCGTGTAGTCACCATACTGGCACCCAATTCATCTCCCATGAAACGACTTAAAGATGAGGCAAAGGATGAAAGACGTCTCATTGATGCCACCCACGGCAGAAAAACCCGGGCCATGGTGGTGACGGACAGCAACCATGTGATCCTGTCTGCCATCCAGGCCGAAACCCTGTCCCAGCGATTTCTTCTGGTGGGTAAAGAGACAAAGGAGAAAAACGAATGACCTGTGCGTGCAAGCAGGAAGACCAGAGGGGTAGAAACATGTCTGAAACCCGGACCCACCGGGCAGGGCTTTTTGTGGTGTCTGCACCATCCGGGGCTGGTAAAACCACCCTTTGCACCCGGATGCTTGAAATGTTCCCCAGGCTTTCCTATTCCATCTCCCACACCACCCGGTCACCCCGGGGCAATGAAAGGGATGGGGTGGATTATTTTTTCATAACTCCGCAAGCCTTTAAAGAACGCATTGAGCAGAATGCCTGGGCCGAGTGGGCCAAGGTGCATGGCAACTATTATGGCACCTCCCGGGCCTTTATCGACCGCCAACTGGAACAGGGAAATCCCCTGCTTCTGGACATTGATGTGCAGGGTGCCCGGCAGATCAGAAAAATTTATCCCGGGGCCATCAGCATTTTTATCAAGGCTCCATCGGTTGAGGTCCTGGAGACCCGTCTTCGAAATCGGGGCACGGACACCGATGCCGTGATTGTGCGCCGTCTTGAAAATGTGATCCGGGAAATGGCAGATATGCCTCTGTTTGACCATGTCATTATCAATGACGATGTGGATAAGGCGGCCCGGGAAATGGCCGATATTATCTGCAGGGAAGGTGCTGCGTGACATCCCCCCATGATATGGAAAACCGTAAAAAAAAATACCCCGGTAGAAAACCTTTTTTTAAAAAACAGGCCCCGGTTCAGGGGCATGGGCTGGATGCGGGTCAGGAGGCCCTGGCCGGGGTGCACTGCATCCGGGAGGCTTTAAAGGCCGGAAGGCGAAAGTTTCATCGCATACATCTTACAGACGCCTCCCCCCGGGACCGGCTTCGCAGCATTGTGGAGCAGGCCAGAGACTTGAACATTCCAGTGGAGCCCCTTTCGATAGAATCTCTGGATCTTTTGTGTCCGGATGTGAGGCACCAGGGTATTGTGGCGGTGGTGGGACCATTGCCCCTGGTCCGGGCGGAAACAGCTGTATCTAAAATGGACAAGGTCAACGAAGGCTCCTTTATTGTTATTCTGGAATCCATGGAAGATCCCCACAACCTTGGGGCCTTGATCCGCACAGCCCTTTGTGCCGGGGTGGATCACATTGTTCTGCCTCGGGATCGGGCTGCGTCTCCCACTCCTGCGGTCTCCCGGGCATCGGCAGGAGCCATGGAGCATGCCTCCATCTGGAGTGTTACCAATACCACCAGTTTGATCCGTTCCCTGAAAAAACGCGGGTTCTGGGTGGCAGGTCTGGATGCCGATGGTGAGCAGTCGGTGTTCCAGGCGGATCTCACCGGAGACATTGCCCTGGTGGTGGGGGGGGAACACAGGGGTATTCGGCCCCTGGTGAAGAAAGAGTGTGACTTTGTTCTTTCTCTACCCATGGCCCGGGGGGTGACATCATTGAATGCCTCGGTGGCCGGGGGTATTGCCATGTATGAGGTTATCAGACAACGCAATTATGCCCAAAAATTTCAATAATTAGATGATTGCACTTGCTCCCATGGCCCATGCTGTCCGGGATACCCTTGGATATCTGTGGAGAACCGGATTGGATCAGTTGTTTCCCCGGCGGTGCATGGGGTGTCGGGTGCCTCTTTTTTTAAATCATGGCAGTGAGGCCAGGATATCAACATCCATGCAGAAACCGTTTAAACCCGGGGAGGGGGTCGATGATGGGTTCATTGAATCACAATTTTTTCTTCTCTTTTCTCCTTTTTTCTGTGCAGAGTGCATGGCCGGTGGGCTTTTACCCCTGATTGCCCCCCGGTGCCGTCGATGTGCCGATGCTCTTCCTCCGGGAACGCCTTCGGGGCAGTTGTGCCGGACCTGTGCCGGGAGCCTTCCTGTCATTGGTCGGGTTCGGGCCGTGGGGGGCTATGGCCAGGGACTTCTGGATGCAATTCATCTGTTAAAGTACAGTGGCAGGATCGCCATTTCACGGCCCTTGGCCCAGCTGTTGTTTTTGGCCTTCTGTCGTCATTTTTCAGATCAGGCTCTGGACTGGATTGTACCCATTCCCCTTCATCGGTCCCGCATGGTAAACCGGGGATTTAACCAGGCCTTTTTACTGGTGCAGCACTTTGAAAAAAAGTGGTGTCAATGTTATGGGACAACGCCTTCCTGGAAGGTGGATTATTCATTGCTCAGACGACGCAGAAACACCGCTTCCCAGACCGGATTTAACAGCCAGGATCGCAGAAAAAATCTGAAACACGCTTTTGTTGTCCCGGCACCCCGGCGGGTGAAGGGCAGGGCCATTTTGCTGGTGGATGATGTGTACACCACCGGGTCCACCTGCCTGGAGGCGGCCGGGACATTGCGCCGGGCCGGGGCCGTATCCGTGGATGTGCTGGTGCTTGCCCGGGCGTGAGTATGCAGGAGATCCTGTTACAACGAATATTGGGTCGTAGACGTGGAGCCAAATGGTATTATGCCGCCGCCCCCCCGACGGACAATGGTCCCGGACCGGAACTGTAGACAGTTCGATTGTCCGGTTCCTATTGCCCATCGGGGGGGGCGGCTCTGCTGAAGTTGCCTTGGAGGCTACCTTTTCATATAAACAGCCATGTCCTGACGAACACAACGAATTATGAAAAAGCAGTCGCTGTTAGTACCCAGTACCCAGTACCTGCTTTTTCATATAAAAAAACGGATCTACATGAAAAACATAAAACAAATTGAAAGACACGCAGTGGCCAGTCTGGGCCAGGCCCTCCGGAGCCAGGGCAGTACCATTGTATTCACCAACGGCTGCTTTGATATCCTCCATGCCGGGCATGTGTCTTACCTCCAGGCGGCTTCCGATCAGGGGGATGTGCTGGTGCTGGGCCTTAACTCCGATGCATCGGTGAGTCGTATCAAGGGGCCGTCCCGGCCGGTGATTTCCCAGGATCACAGAAGCCTTGTGGTGGCAGGTTTGGCCTGTGTGGATCATGTGGTGATCTTTGATGAACCCGATCCCGGTGCCCTGATCCGGGAACTGCGGCCCCATGTGCTGGTCAAAGGGGCCGACTGGGCTGAAAGCGATATCATAGGCGGGGATACTGTAAAGCAGGACGGGGGCCGTGTGGTGCGCATTGCCCTGGAACCGGATATCTCCACAACCATTATAATTGACAGAATTGTTCATCGCTTCTTATAATCGGTCAGTTGAGTGGAGAGGACGTTTTTTTATGAATATGATTCGATTAAAGTCCCTTGAAGGCCATCCGGGCCTTGTCCACGGCATTTTTACCCGCAGGTCAGGGGTGAGTTCTCCGCCCTTTGATAGTCTTAATGTGGGGCTTTCCACAGGGGATGACCCGGAGGATGTCCGGGAAAACCGCAGGCGTATTGCCCGGCATCTGGGTTTTGAAAAAAGCCTTTATCTCCATCAGGTCCACGGCACAGAGGTGGCGGTGGTTAAAGAGTCCCCGGATTCCACAGTTCATCTGATGGCGGACGGTGTTGTTACCAACGTTGCAGGCTTGCTTGTGGTGATACAGGTGGCGGATTGTCAGGCCGTGGTGATGTATGATCCGGTAAAGCAGGTGGTGGCAAATGTGCATTCGGGCTGGCGGGGCAGTGTTGGGAATATCATTGGCCGTGGGGTGACGGTGATGACAGAGCGGTTTGGCTGTGATCCCAAGGATATCCGGGCTGCTATCGGTCCGTCCCTGGGTCCCTGTTGTGCGGAATTTATTCATTATGAAACGGAGCTTCCCCGGTCTTTTCTGCCCTACCGGCAGGGCCGACATCATTTTGATTTCTGGCGTATCAGCCGGGATCAGCTCCGGGAAAAGGGCATTGAGTCCCGTCATATAGAAACGGCTAATATCTGCACCAGATGCCATGCGGATCAATTTTTTTCCCACCGCCATGAACGACCCACGGGCCGATTTGCCGTGGCCGCAGGCTTGTCTCATAAAAAAACGACGTCAGCACCGTCTCCAGAGGGTCACCGGTGATACCTGATTCCGTTGATCTGAGCAATATGACGACTGGCCCTGTGGCCAAGCCCCGAATTTCAGAAAATTAATTGAAAGGATTGAAAGGAATAATTAAAGATGACAGCAGGAGAAAACATAAGACTCACCGAAAAGGTAAAGGCGGCCGGTTGAGCGGCTAAAATTGATCCAGGGGCACTGGATCGCATTGTGGGAGGACTTAAGGCTAAAACCCATCCGGATCTTATTGTGGGGCTGGGCACCAGTGATGATGCCGGGGTGTTTCGGATAACACCAGATATTGCCCTGATCCAGACCCTGGATTTTCTCACCCCGGTCACCGATGACCCCTATGCCTTTGGTCAGATTGCCGCGGCTAACTCTTTAAGTGATGTGTATGCCATGGGAGGCACTCCCCTGACGGCCATGAACATTGTCTGCTTTCCCAGTGAGGATCTGCCGGAATCGGTGCTCCAGGAGACCCTCCAGGGGGGGCTTGACAAGATCCATGAGTCCGGAGCCACTCTGGTTGGGGGGCACAGCGTGGATGATCCTGAATTTAAATATGGTCTGTCCGTCACCGGCGTGATCCATCCAGACCGGGTCCTGACCAACCACGGTATCCGCATCGGTGATGGGATCATTTTAACCAAGCCTGTGGGTACCGGCATTGTGGCCACGGCGGTGAAGGGAAAGCTTGCAGATGCTGCCACCACCCGGGAGATGGTCAAAATCATGGCCACCCTTAATCGCGGGGCTGCAGAAATCATGGCCCGATTTGATGTGGGGGCCTGCACCGATGTCACAGGGTTCGGTCTGGCAGGCCATCTGCTGGAAATGGCCCGGGGGGGGCGCAGGCATATTTCTCTTTTCACCCAGGAGGTGCCCATCATTGAAAATGCCAAAATGTGGGCTTCCATGGGCATGGTTCCCGCCGGGGCCTATCGCAACCGCAAGTACAGTGAGCCGGGCATGGAGATTCCGGAGACCATGGATAAAATACTGGTGGATCTGATGTTTGATCCCCAGACCTCGGGGGGGCTTCTCATCAGTATTGGAAAAAATCAGGTGGATGAATGCCTTTGTGCAATGAAGAACAGCGGTATTGGGGCTGCCCTGGTGGGAGAGGTCATGGGGGATCACACCTGCGGCAAAGTAACCCTGGTATAATTTTTTTTGACATTGACTTGGTATGAATCATGTGCTAATTCCACTTAACAAAGTGATCTTGTCTGCTGTACCCGATGGGTGCTCTGATATGATCTGAAAAGAAGGGACCATGAAAAAAGAGACATCAAAGACCATCCGGGAACTGGCCTATTACAGCAGTCTCGGGCTTTCCGTGGCCATTGCCATTTTTCTGGGCCTGTTCGCCGGAATCTGGCTGGATGGTAAATTTGATACAAAACCGGTTCTGACCCTGGTGGGGCTGGGGCTTGGCATTGCCGCCGGGTTTCGGAATCTGGCCATGGCAGCAAAGAGGAGCCGAAAGTTATAGGTATATGAATATTCATCAGCGAATGATCAAATTTGTAACCACCACAAACTGGTTTCTTTTTGTGGTGGGAAGCCTTCTGGGGTTCATTAATACGCCCTATCTGTTTGCCATGGGTATTTTAACCGGTGCACTTCTGGTGACTTTGAATTTCCATTTCTTAAGGCACACCCTGTACAAGGCCCTGGATCCTTCCCGGGGATCATCGGCACGATCGGTGATGGGCGTGGTGCTTATCAAGTACTATATTCGATTTGCAATAAGCGGAATTGTGATATTCGCGCTTATAAAAGGAAATATTGTTGATCCGTTGGGTCTGATTCTGGGCCTCTCGGTTGTGGTTGTCAGCATAATGGCAGCAACCACGCTGGAATTAACAAGACTTATTTTTAAGGAGGCGGTCTAAGGTGGAACATCCATATCTATTTTTTGTAAAGCTGTTCGAGTTGATTGGTCTGGGCCATTTTGCTCATACCAGTGTGCATGTGATTTATATGTGGGTTGTCATGGGTATTCTCATTGGTTTTGGATGGCTTGCGGGAAAAAATCCCCAGATGGTGCCAGCACCGGTGCAGAATGTCTTTGAAGTATTGATTTCAGGACTCGAAGAGTTCATGGTTGGTATCTGCGGCGAAGAGGGAAGATGGCTTTTTCCCCTGGCGGCCAGTATTTTTCTTTTTGTCTTTCTGGGTAACCTCATCGGCCTTGTTCCCGGATTTTTCCCCCCCACTGCCAGTCTGAATACCACCGCAGCCCTGGCGCTTATCACGGTTATCTGGACCCATGTCATTGGTATTAAATACCACGGTGCCAATTACTACAAACATTTCATCGGCCCTGTGTGGTGGATGATTCCCATCATTTTGCCCATTGAACTCATCGGTCATGTGGCCAGAATTCTTTCCCTCTCCTTCCGTCTTTTTGGAAACATGATGGGACATGAGCTGGTTCTGGGCATCCTCTTTGCATTGGCAGGTGCCTTCTTTGCGCCGCTGCCCATCATGGCCCTTGGTATCTTTGTGGCCCTGGTACAGGCCTTTGTGTTTTTTCTTCTGGCCGTTATGTACTTCACCGGTGCCATGGAGCATGCTCACTGATGCATTGAAAGAAAAAGAGGAGTCTCGGTATTTGTCTGTTTTTCGTCCTTTGATCAGGCCAGGATTTAAATATTCATACATGGGGCCTGGTGTCTATAAAAGGCATATCAATAAGAAAATAATCAATCAGTTGAAGATCCGACTCGCTTAAAAAATTGTCATGATATAAAAGATTTTTGTTGTGACAGGTTGTTCTGGCGCAACGTTGTGTAAAAATGCGGGGACCTGGAAGAAGCCGCAGAAACATTAATTTATTTTAATCAGGTAGAGGAGAAAACAAATGGATTTTTTTACCGCATGTGTATGGGCAGCTGGTGTTGCTATTGGAATCGCAGCTTTCGGTTGTGGTATTGGTCAGGGCATGGGTGTTAACGGTGCTGTTCAGGGTATTGCCAGAAACCCCGAGTCTTCAGGTAAGGTAACTGTAACCTTGCTTATCGGTCTTGCCATGATTGAGTCTCTGTGTATTTATGCACTGGTTGTTGCACTGATCCTTATCTATGCTCATCCCCAGGCTGCAGAATTTGCAAAGATCGTTGCGGGTCACTGATCCATACACGAGTAAAATAGTTATTGCATGACAAAGGGCGTTAATGTCGGATATCCGGTGTTAACGCCCTTTTTTTATGGTGGGGCAGGGTGTGCTGGCTTGACCCATTGCCCCTTTTTGCTGTGTGCAGGTTAAGGTTTAGCCCACAATTTCCATGTTGTTGAAAAAATGTCCGATTTCAAAGGCTGCTGTTTCCGGGGCATCGGACCCGTGAACCACATTTTTTTCAATGTCCGTGGCAAAATCCCGTCGGATGGTGCCTTCTTCGGCATCCTTGAAGTTTGTGGCTCCCATGAGCTTGCGGTTTCTGGCAATAACATCCTCGCCTTCAAGCACCATGGCCACAATGGGTCCGGAGGTCATGAATTCAATGAGGCTGTTGAAAAATGGACGCTCTTTGTGCACTGCATAAAACCCCTCTGCCTGGGATTTTGTCAGCTGCATTTTTTTCATGGCCACAATCTTAATGCCTGCGGTTTCAAATCGTTTAATAATTTCACCAATGATGTTTTTGGCAACGCCATCGGGCTTGATCAATGATAATGTTCTTTCCATGTGCTTATCCTTTATTGTTAAGTGTTTTGAGTCTGGAAAAAAGGGGGATGGGTTTAAAAAGCAGGATGCATCGGTGCGCTGGGTCCGTAAATATATAGACGGACGCTTTGGCATGGATCCTGATTGTGTGCAGGATTTACCAAAACTTGTGGGCTAAGTCAATACCTGCTTCCCTGGCCATGGGCATGACCCCTCTGCAAAATGGCCCATGTTGTGATCATGGCCTGCAATTAGAATTGCGCGTACTTCTTGACAATTCTTTTCCCTGTGGTTAAGTTACTTGCAACTCGGCGAATAGGGCGCTGGGCTAAAACCCAAAAAAACAAGGAGCTTTTATAATGATTGACATGACTGACGCTGCAAAAACGCAGTTAGAAGAATATTTCAGTGGCAGGGAGCCTTCTCCCATCAGGATCTTTCTTAATTCCGGTGGCTGAGGGGGTCCTTCCCTTGCAATGGCTCTGGATGAGCCAAAAGACAGCGATGATGTGTTTGAGGTGAAGGGTTACAAGCTGGTTGTGGACAAAACCTTCATGCAGCAGGCCAAAATGATCAAGATTGATTTCACGGGTATGGGTTTCAGCCTGGATTCCAAACTTGACCTTGGTGGGTCAGATTGCGGCAGCTGCGGTACCGCCGGTTCCTGCTGTTCATCATAGCAGACATCAGGCCTCGGGTCTGATACCATATAAAAAAGGCGTTTCCTCCACTGTGGGGATTCGCCTTTTTTTTATTGATCTTGCACGTACTGGATAAAAATGATATTCAAAAAATTTTCATGTCACATAAAATGTACATGTGATGGTTTCAGGGCCATAGGTCCATAATACATACATTGGGGTCTGAGTACAACGTCGGCCACCTGTTATAACCGCTGATCCAATGGGATCAAGGGGACGAGGGTATGATCAGGTCCGCACATCTTTTGGAAGGAAAAATCCATGGGTAAAACAATAGCTGAGAAAATTTTTGAGGGGCATCTGGTGGATAATCCCTCCGGGGATATCCAGGTGGTTCGCCTGGATGCGGTCTTTTGCCACGAGATTACCACCCCCATTGCCATCACCGACCTCATGGCCCGGGGCAAAGACCGGGTGTTTGATGCCACAAAGATCAAGGCCGTCATTGACCATGTCACTCCGGCCAAGGATTCCAAGACTGCCCTGCAGGGCAAAATTCTCCGGGACTGGGCCAGGCGGCATGGAATTGTCGATTTTTTTGACATCGGCCGCAACGGGGTATGCCATGCGATTTTTCCGGAAAAGGGATTTGTCCGGCCTGGATATACCATTATTATGGGAGACTCCCATACATGCACCCACGGGGCCTTCGGGGCCTTTGCCGCCGGTGTGGGCACCACCGATCTGGAGGTGGGTATCTTAAAAGGTGTGTGCGCCTTTAAAAAACCCCTTTCCATGAAGGTGAACATCACCGGGAAACTTGCCTCCGGGGTGTTTGCCAAGGATGTAATCCTGGGCCTCATCGGTAAAATCGGCGTCAATGGTGGCACCAACCGGGTGCTGGAATTTTCCGGCAATGTGGTGGAAGCCATGACCATGGACCAGCGCATGACCCTTTGCAACATGGCCGTGGAGGCCGGTGCCACCAGCGGTATCTGTGCTCCGGATGCCGTCACCGTGGATTATCTCTGGCCCTTTATCAAAGATGAATACGAGACAAAATCCGCTGCCCTCACCGCATTCCAGGCCTTTGCTCCGGATGCCGATGCCGTTTACAGTGAAGTCATCGATTTTTCCGTTACGGATCTTGTTCCCCAGGTGACCTTCGGATTCAAGCCCGATCAGGTGAAGCCCGTGGCGGATATGGCAGACACCCCCATTGATCAGGTGTACATCGGCTCCTGCACCAACGGCCGGTTTGAAGATCTGGAGATTGCCGCAGGCATACTGGAAGGTAAAAAAATTCATCCCCATGTGCGGGCCATTGTCAGCCCGGCCACCCCGGATATTTACAGCCGGGCACTTGCTGCCGGACTTATTAAAACTTTCATGGATGCCGGGTTCTGCGTGACCAACCCCACATGCGGGGCATGTCTTGGCATGAGCAACGGCGTATTGGCAGAGGGTGAGACCTGTGCCTCCACCACCAATCGCAATTTTAACGGCCGCATGGGTAAAGGTGGCATGGTGCATCTGATGAGTCCCGCCACGGCTGCCGCCTCTGCAATCACTGGTACCATTTCCAATTCCCCGCTTTTTCAGCCAGAAGGAGATAAGTGATGAAAAATTTCAACGGCACCGTCCTCTTCTTGGACCGTTCGGACATCAACACCGATGAGATCATTCCGGCCAGATATCTGACGGAAAGCACTAAGATCGCTTTAAAACCCAACCTGCTGGAAGATCTGGTACTGGACGGATTTGACCCCACCCGGGACATTGAAGGGGCCTGTGTGGTCATCACCCGGGACAACTTCGGGTGCGGTTCTTCCAGAGAACATGCCCCATGGGCCTTTGAGGTCAACGGTATAAACCTTGTCATTGCATCGGGGTTTGCACGGATTTTCCGTCAGAACATGTTCAACTGCGGCATGATGGCCATTGAGCTGGATAAAGAGGTCATTGACACCATCTTTGCAGATTTTTCCGGTAAGGAGACTGCCCTGGAAACCGACATTGACAAGGGGGTTTTTACCCTCAGTGCAGACGGTGTTTCACGCCAGATTCCCTTCACCGTCAGTGATTTTGATCTTTCCCTGGTCAAGGCCGGGGGCTGGGTGGATTTTGCGGATCAGAACTACTAAGGACCACTGACAGGGGAAAAAATAATGAAGATAATAGAACCCTATTTTGAAATACTGCACATGGCAGAGCAGGAGGAGGTGTACCGCCTTCTGGAGCTGGCGGCCCGGACCTGTTACAAGTCTGAAGACAAGATTGCCCGGGGTACAGCTCCGGACCTGCTGCGACGCCTGATGAAAACCGGCCATGAAAGTGTCATTGAGCATATTTCCATTTCCGTTCGCATTGTGTGCGACCGGGGCATCACCCATGAACTGGTGCGTCACCGTCTGTGTTCCTTCTCCCAGGAGAGCACCCGGTACGCCAATTACGGAAAGGAAAAATTCGGCAGGGAAATCACCGTGATCCGTCCCCTTTTCTGGGCGAAAGACAGCCCTGAATTTGAGGTGTGGAAACGTTCCATGGAAGCTGCGGAAGCGGCATATCTTTCACTCCTGGACATGGGTGCCCGGCCCCAGGAGGCCCGCAGTGTACTGCCCAACAGCCTTAAAACAGATATTGTCACCACGGCCAACATCAGGGAATGGCGGCACATCTTTAACCTTCGCTGCGCCAAGGCCTCCCATCCCCAGATCCGCCAGATCATGCTGCCCCTGCTTGCTGCCTTTTACCAACGTCTGCCGATTCTCTTTGAAGCCCAGTATGAGAAGTACCAGGCAGATATCCACGCTTTTGATAAATAGCGTTCGGGGTCAGCACCAAAGCATCCACACCAGACCGTCTGGGCAGGTCTGATGTTCCTTCTTTAGTCTTTAGATTGGGTAACCAGAAGCAGGCCGGATTTAAGGGTGATGGTTGCCGTTGATGCGGTGAACCGGTTGCTGATACCCGTGGAATCTCCCCGGAAGAGGGTGGCATTTAAAAGGGGAAAGGCAAGGCCGGTGAGGGTGATGCCACAAACCTTCCGGGATACGGGAAGGATGGAGACAAAGGTGTCGGGTCGTCTTTCAAGGGTGATCCGGTCCTGAACCAGATGCATCTCATTGTGGTCATCCACCATGGTGCAGGTCACCCCCAGGGCGGTAATTTTTTCCATGAGAAAAATATTGGCCAGGGTGTGGTCCATGCGGGTGCCGGTGGTGCCAAGGAAGGTGATGTGGCTTGCCCCGTTGTCCACAGCCCATCTTGCGGCAAGCTCGGTGTCCGTGTAATCCTTGTCCACGGGGTGCCGGATAAACAAAACACCGGCAGCTTCAAGAGTCCTTTGATGGGAAGGTTCAATGGAATCCAGATCCCCCATGACCACGTGGGGAACAATGCCCATGGCAGCCACATGCCTGGCCCCGCCATCGGCGCACACCACCCGGTCCGCCCGGGACACCATGGATGTAAATATGCCGGGCTCCTGCAGGGTGCCTCCTGCTGCAACAATGACTTTCATTTGCTCGATCCTTATTCTCCAGGCAACTGTTGGATTTTTGGGACATGAGTGGAAACCTTTCCGGATGCACGATGGATTAAATTCCTAAATCCACATCATGTATAGATCCCTGATATTTGAATCGCATCAACAGAACAATAAAAACAACTTGATTACCAAGTATAACTCAATTTGTTGTAAGGAGCAAGTTGGAACCCCTGCAGTTCCGGGCCGGGTCGGTGGTTTGTCGGGGGCGCACATTACCATTATCATTATTGGTTATTTGGGCAGCCCCACATGGTCGTTAAAGAGAATAAACTTGATTAGTTCTTGACAATTTTGTCTGGTTTGCCTTAGATTGACTGTTTACAGTTTTTATGGGCCTGTGTGATCAACATGCACCGTGTGGTGGTCAGCTTTACCGCAAATTTACCGCAAAAAAATGAGTCCCATATTTAATAAATATTCGGCTTGGTCACAACCTCGGCCATTTTTTGAAATAATACAAATATAATTGATACACCCCAGTGTGGAGGAAAGATGGACTACAAGAAAACGTTGAACCTGCCGGTGACCAAGTTTGCCATGAAGGCAAATCTGGCCAATAAAGAACCCGGCCAGCTGAAGGAATGGGAAGAAAACGGGCTTTATCAAAAAATGCGCCAGGCGGCCAAGGGACGTCCCTCCTTTATTCTCCATGACGGCCCTCCCTATGCCAACGGCCATCTCCACATCGGCCATGCCATCAATAAAATATTAAAGGATATCATCATCCGATCCAAACAGATGGACGGATATGATGCCCCCTATGTGCCGGGCTGGGACTGCCATGGGCTGCCCATTGAGCATAATGTGGATAAAAAACTGGGCTCAAAGAAAAAGGATATGACCCCAGTTCAAGTGCGCCAGGCCTGCCGGAAGTACGCCGCAGGATTTGTGGATATCCAGCGGAACGAGTTCAAGCGTTTTGGCGTGGCCGGTGAGTGGGAAAAACCCTACCTCACCATGAACAACGCCTACGAGGCCCGCATTGCCAAAGAGTGTGGAGAGTTTGCCTTAAGCGGTGACATGTTCCTTGGTAAAAAACCCATCTACTGGTGCTGCTCCTGTGGGACGGCCCTGGCCGAGGCGGAGATTGAATACCATGACCATGGATCTCCTTCCATCTACGTGAAGTTTCCCTTAAAAGATGACATCAGCGATCTGGTTCCTGCCCTGAAGGATGAATCTGCCGAACAAACGGTTTACATGGTCATCTGGACCACCACCCCCTGGACCATCCCCGCCAACCTTGGTGTGTGTCTGCATCCGGATTTCATCTATACCGCAGTAAAGACCCAGGACCAGGGCGTGATGATCGTGGCCCGGGATCTGGTGGAAAAGGTCATGGCCGAATTTGCCATTGAAGACTACACCCTCCTGGGAGAAATCGAGGCCAAAGACCTTGAAAACAGACATTGCACCCATCCCATGTACGACAGGGATTCCCTGATTATCCTGGGAGAGCATGTCACCCTGGAGGCCGGTACCGGCTGTGTGCACACCGCCCCGGGCCATGGTGCCGATGACCATGTGGTGGGCCTCCGGTATGGCCTGGAACCCTATTCTCCGGTGAACGACGGGGGGTGTTTCACCGATGAGGTGCCCGATTTTGAAGGTCAGTTTATTTTAAAGGCCAACCAGGGCATCATTGAAAAGCTCGATTCCCTGGGTGCACTGGTGAAGCATTCCCCCATCACCCACTCCTATCCCCATTGCTGGCGGTGTAAAAAACCGGTGATCTTCCGGGCCACCCCCCAGTGGTTCATCTCCATGGACAACAAGGGACTTCGCAAAAAGAGCCTGAAAGAGATCGACAATGTCAACTGGATTCCCGGCTGGGGCAAGGCCCGGATCTATTCCATGATCGAACACCGCCCGGACTGGTGTCTTTCCCGCCAGCGTTCCTGGGGCGTTCCCATCCCGGTGTTTCACTGCGAGGACTGCCGGGAGGTGTATGTGACAAGGGAATCTGTGGATAAAATCCATGCCCTGTTCCTGGAACATTCTTCAGACATCTGGTTTGAAAGAGAAGCCCGGGACCTCATGCCAGAAGGGGCCGTGTGTGCAAAATGCGGTGGTGCCAATTTTCAAAAGGACCATAATATTCTGGACGTGTGGTTTGACTCCGGTGTAAGCCATGCCGCCGTGCTGGAAGAAAGGGAAAATCTTCGACGACCGGCCGATCTGTACCTGGAGGGCAGTGACCAGCACCGGGGATGGTTTCATTCCTCCCTTCTCACCGCCGTGGGCCGCACCGGTCATGCCCCTTATAAATCCGTGCTCACCCATGGATTTGTGGTGGATTCCCAGGGCAAGAAAATGTCCAAATCCATTGGCAACGTGGTGGCCCCGGAAAAGATCATCAAACAGCACGGAGCCGATATCTTAAGGCTCTGGGTGGCCTCGGCGGATTACCGGGATGATGTGAGAATTTCAGATAACATTGTCCGCCAGCTGTCAGATGCCTACCGTCGCATCAGGAACACCTGCCGGTTCATGCTGGGTAACCTGTCCGATTTTAACCCGGACACCGATCTTCAGCCGGTGTCGGCCATGACGGACATGGACCGGTTCGTACTGCATCGCCTGGCCACGTTGATTGAAAAATCTTTTAATGCCTATGACAGCTACGAGTTCCACACCATCTACCACGCCATGCACAATTTTTGTGTGGTGGAGCTGTCGGCCTTCTATCTGGACATCAATAAAGATCGGCTTTACACCTCCCCACCGGCGGACACGGCAAGGCGCAATGCCCAGACGGTGATGTATTATCTGCTGGACGGCATCATCCGGGTCATGGCCCCCATTTTGCCATTTACAGCCGAAGAGGTGTGGAGACACATGCCTGATTTTAAGGGCAAGGCCGAAAGTGTTCATCTCACCCAGCGGCCCCAGGTGGACCCTGCCTGGAAGGATGAAGCCCTGGGAGTCAGATGGCAGAAGATTCTGGATGTCCGGGCCGAGGTGACAAGGGCCCTGGAAGAGGCCAGAACCGCCAAACTCATCGGCCATCCCCTGGACGCAGCCCTTGCCATCCATGTGGCCGATCCCGATGTAAGGGAAATCCTGGCGGGATTTGGTGCTGATCTCAGAGATATTTTCATTGTCTCCCAGGCAATACTGCTGGATGCCCCGGTAAAAGATGGCTTTCACAGCAAAGAAATTGAAGGCCTGTGCGTGACGGTGGCAAAGGCAAAGGGTGACAAGTGCGAGCGCTGCTGGCGATACGATGATACCACCGGACAAAGAAAAGATCTGCCCGGTACCTGTAGTCGGTGTGCCGGTGCCCTTGACGTCATTGGTGTTGAGGCATAATCACCCATGGCATGGATGGAAAAAAAGTCCCTGATGCGTCTTGTTCTCATTGCAGGGGCCGTGATGGTGCTGGATCAGATCACCAAGGCTGTGATCCTGAAGCACCTGGCCCTTTATGACAGCATCCAGGTGACCTCTTTTTTTAATATCACCCATGTGCTCAACCCCGGCGGGGCCTTTGGCATGTTTGCCCAGCAGTCCGTCGGGGTGCGTCAGTTCTTTTTTCTTTTTGTATCCTCGGTGGTGTCCGTGGGCCTTTTGTGGTTTTATCATAAGGTGTCTCGGAACTTTGTATTTTTGTCCATGGGCCTTGCCGCCATATTCGGCGGGGCCGTGGGCAACCTGATTGACCGGTTCCGGTTCGGTCAGGTGGTGGATTTTCTGGATTTTTACATCGGCAGCTACCACTGGCCAGCCTTTAATGTGGCCGACAGTGCCATCTGCATCGGCATGGGCATTCTCTGTTACCACGTCATTCTCAACCGCATTCCTGATATATAAGAGCACCTAGAACCTAGAACTCAGAACCTAGAACCCAATACCCAGAACCCAATACCCAACACCCAGAACCCATAAATCCAGAACCCATAAACTCAGGAGCCACCAATTGCATCCAATTCTATTTAAAATCGGCAGCATAACCCTGTACACCTATGGACTCTTTGTAGCCCTGGGGTTCATGAGTGCCATCTGGTTTGCCTCAAGACGTGCCCGGATAAAAAAACTTGCCATAAAAAGCCAGGAGATCACCGATCTTTTTCTGGTGATTCTTGTCTCTTCCATTCTGGGTGCCCGGCTCTTTTATGTGGTTCAGAATTTCTCCCTTTTTTCAGATCATCCCCTGGACGTGTTTAAAATATGGAATGGGGGACTGGTGTTTTACGGGGGGTTCTTGGTGGCCCTGGTGGCGACCATGGTCTATGTTAAAAAAAAGGGGTTTGATCTGTGGGCCACGGCGGATCTTTTAGCCCCGGCCATAGCGCTTGGCCATGCTGTGGGCCGGTTCGGCTGCCTTTTTGCCGGGTGCTGCTATGGTAAAGCCTGTGACCTTCCCTGGTCCATCACCTTTACCGACCCCGAATCCCTGGCTCCCCTGAACATCAGCCTGCACCCCACCCAGCTTTATGCTGTGATCTCCAACCTGGTGATATTGGCTCTGCTGCTGCTTGTGGAGCGAAAATCGATTTTTTCCGGTGGACTTTTCTGGCTCTATATTCTGCTGTATGGCATTTTTCGATCGGTTCTGGAAATTTTCCGGGGGGATGACCGGGGGGAATTCATGTTCCAGGTGATTTCACCGTCCCAGACAATCGGCATGACCATGGCCCTGGGGGCGGTGATCATGCTGGTGTGGCTGTATGGCCGGTCCAGGCGGTGATCCGTGGCGGAGATTAAACACACAGAACTTTCCCAGTGGCTGAAAACCACCCCTTCCGGGGATTTACCGCAGGTGTACCTCATCCATGGTGAATCCTTTTTATGTCGTAAAATATTTGACCGTGTGCTTGATATTCTGCTTCCCCCGGACCAGCGGGGGCTTGGGTACGATTTTCTGGATGGAGAAGATGCCCGGATTCCGGTGATGGTGCAGCGCCTGGCCACCTATTCCATGCTCCAGGATCGCCTGGTGGTGGCTGCAAAGGAGATGCCTTTGTTTTCCACGGATCGCCAGCCCGGATTTGCAGCAGATGATCTTGATGCCCTGCAGCACCTCATTGAAAAAGGTTTGCCCCAGGGGCATTATCTGCTGATCACCACCCCTTCGGCGGACAGACGTCGAACCCTTTTTAAAGCCTTCAGCAAGCATGGCCTGGTGGTGGACTGTTCCGTTGCCAAGGGCAATCGTAAGGCAGACAAGGTTGAACAGACAGCTCTGTTGCGCACCCTTATGGAGCAGGTGCTGGCACCGGTGGGAAAGGGTATTGACGGACAGGCGTTTGCCCTGCTTACGGATCTTGTGGGATTTGATCCAGCCACCCTGGTGGATAATCTGGAAAAACTGGTGGCCTTCATCGGTCCCCGGCCCGGCATCACCGCCGCCGATGTCCGCAATCTGGTTGAGCGTACCCGAAAGGATGCCATATTTGAATTCACCAATGCCGTGGCAGATCGCAATGCCGCATCCGCCCTGTTTTATTTTCGATCTTTGACCCAAGAGGGAACCCATCCGCTGCAGTTTTTAAAGGCATTGACCAACCAGATACGTAAAATTACCCGGGTAAAGGCGTTTGTGGATGCCTGTGGCGTGAAGGGTGAAATGGTGTGGCATCCCGGGCAGAGTTACCAGCAGTTCACCCGGGTGACTCTTCCGGTGCTGGTGCGGGAGGATGAGGCCATGATTGCCCGTTTAGCCAGATGGGAGGATACGCTGCCCCTGGAGAATACCGGCACTGGTTCGGAAAGAAAGGCCGGGTCGGGTAAAAAAGCAGGAAAAGCAGGTGGCGGTAAAAAATCCGGGGCAGTAAAGAGAGTTGCCGGTGGTAAAAAGAAGCCTGTCTCAGATCTTCTCCTGGCCCCCAATCCCAAAAACCCTTACCCCATTTATCAGACTTTCTTAAAAGCCGACGGGTTCAGTCAGAGGGAGTTAATTGGCATTCTTATGAATCTGGCGGATCTGGATCATCGCATGAAGTCTTCCACGGATCTTCCCCATATTCTTCTGGAAAATCTCATCATTGGGATCTGTACGCGGATGCCCCATGCCGTGTGACCCCATCGTTACCCATGCTCAGAATAAGAAAACGGCCATTCTGAAGAGAAGGGCCGTCTTTAAAATTTGCTGAAACTCAGGCGGGCATCCCATAGTATCGGTTAACGTCAGGGCCAGGGATCAATCCCGGGCATTGAGTTCGCTGAGTGTTACCCATTTTTTGTGGGGAATACTGGTTATATTGTCAAGATCCGTGTTGGGAATCAAGCCAATGTTGGGGGACGCAATGTATACCACCTGGGTTTTTCCGGGAGATGTTTTTTTCTGGCCGCCATCCTGCACAGCGATCAGTCGTCCGATGAACTTTTTTGCCTTGTCGCTCAATGCATCTTCATTTTTTGGCTGATATATGGCTTCATAAAACATGATTGCATCATCCTTCCACAAAATGGTCTTAGAGGGTCACTTGGAGATCCCGTCATGGGGACGGTACGTTGGGCATAGTACCTGTGACAGACAGATGTGTCAATAGAGAAACAAAGGGCATGTATGAGTTTCTTCATGTGACGATGTTAGGGGCCAACGGGGTCCGGCTTGTATTATCGGCGTTATCGATCACAGTCTGTGCAAACGCAAAAATTAACGATAATGCCAATAACGCAAGTCTGCCCCCCTCCCCGAATGAGATCTGCCGCCAATGGCCTTGTCCGCTGGTGGGTCAGCATGGACAACTCTCCTTGATTTTACCGGTACCGGGGCAAAGCTGGTCGGCCCTATAGGAGCTTCGTACAAAGGGGCCAGCGGCAACGGTGGTAAATCCCACAGATTTTGCAAAGGTTTCCAGTTGTTTAAATTCCTCCGGTGTGTAGTATGCCGCCACGGGCAGATGATCCCTGGACGGCTGGAGATACTGGCCGATGGTGAGAATGTCACACCCATGGTTTTTTAAATCCCCTATTGTCTGCTCCAGTTCTTCCCGGGTTTCGCCAAGACCCACCATGATACCGGACTTTATCGGTATGGGCCGGGCCTCGGGGGGATTGTTCGGGGTTTTACCGGGGATGGTGCTTGCATAGGTGTTGGAAATATCAGCATTGAAATGGGTGGTGCTGATCTTTGTAGTTTCGGGGGTATTTATGGGAGCATCGGCGGATAAATTTAAAATGGATTGTGGTGTCTGGGCGTTTGTGCCCATGCGGGATGCCCGTTGTAAAAGGGTGAGAGACCGTTGATAATCCGCTTCTGGTCGGGCTTTGTGATACAGGGCGGGAACGGTTTCTATATTGTGATTCAAGACATCGGGTCCTGCATCCATCACCCGCTGAAGGGCCGTTATATTCCCCATAAAATCAGGTATGAGTACCTCCACCCGGGTGTTTTCCGGCAGCAGGGTTCTGATTTCATGTATGGTGGTGGCAAAATGATCGGCCCCGCCGTCGGGCAGATCATCTCTGGTCACCGAGGTGACCACCACATAGGACAGCCCCAGTTCCAGGGCGGCCCGGGCCACCCGCCGGGGTTCCAGGGGGGCTGGCAGTGGCGGAGCACCCGGGCTGATGTTGCAGAATCTGCAGTTTCTTGTGCACTGGGAGCCCAGTATCATAAAGGTGGCCGTGTGCCTGGAAAAGCATTCCCACATGTTGGGGCATTTGGCCTCCTGGCACACCGTGGTCAGCCGGGCACCTGCCAGCAGGTGTCTTACCTTTTCGTATTCCGGTCCCCTGGGCAGGGGGCGCTTCAGCCATTGGGGTTTTCTTGTTTTTGTTTTCATTGTTACTGAACCAATATTTTTTTGAGCGGTATGATAGCATTGTCAATATTCGTTTTCCAGGCGGGCGGACATGGCCGTAAAGCTCGTGGTGAGGGAGCGGATGAGATGTGATTTCACCCTGTCCATGGACACCGTGGCATCCGGATTTTTTTTTCTGGTTTCCCTTTCCAGGGAGGTCATGGAAACCCCGGCAAGGCCGCAGGGATTAACCCAGGAAAAGGGGGTGAGATCCAGATTTACGTTCAATGCCAGTCCATGGAAGCAGATCCCCCGGGTAACGGACAGCCCGATGGACCCAAGTTTCCGGTTTTGTACCCAGATGCCATGATTTACCTTACTGCGGTGGGCCGTTACGCCGGCATGGGCAGTGGTTTTAATCATGATCTCTTCCAGCAGATGGACAAAATCAGCCACCCCCATGCCGGCCCGGTTCAGGTCCATGATGGGGTATACCACCAGCTGCCCCGGACCATGGAAGGTGATGTTGCCCCCGCGACCGGTCTGCACCACGGGCACCCCCTGCTTTTTAAGAAAGGCTTCTGATACCACCAGATTTTCCCGTCCCCCCCGGCGACCTAGGGTAAACACCGCCGGATGCTCCAGCACCAGAATAATATCTTCTTTTCGGATACCGCTTTTTTTCTCCTCCACATACTGCTGCTGCAGATCCAGCCCCTCCTGGTAATCCATCAGCCCCAGATCCATTATTGGGGTCAGACTTGGCTTATGGGCGTTGTTTGTCATTCGTAATACCTTTTTAGGGAGGACCGGATCGGGAGACCTTTCAGGGCGGTATAATACCATTTGGGTCCGCGTCTACGATCCATTCTTCGTTGTGCTGCAAGGACATGCGGGTTATATCAAATAACACCAATAAGCCAAGCCTGACCCCCGTTCTTTTATCCCCGGAGGATGGGTTTGCGGGCCGCAGTCACCTCATCCAGCCGGGAGACCTTGGGCAGATGGGGTGCTTTTTTCAACAGCTCCGGGGTTTCCTCTGCCTCTTTCACCACCGCCTTGAATGCCGCAATGAACTGATCAAGTGTTTGCTTGCTCTCGGTTTCCGTGGGTTCAATCATGATGGCCCCATGCACCACCAGGGGAAAATAAATGGTGGGGGGATGAAACCCGTAATCCATGATGCGCTTGGCCATGTCCAGGGTGGTGATGTCGGTGTCCACCTGATTCTTGTCGGTGAACACGCACTCATGCATGCAGGGGCGGTCATAGGGCAAATGAAGATCATCCTTAAGACCTGCTTTGATGTAGTTGGCATTGAGTACGGCATACTTACTCACATCGGTGAGCCCCTTTGCCCCCATGGACCGAATATAGGCATAGGCCCGGACAATGATGCCAAAATGCCCGTGAAAGGTGAGCATACGGCCGATGCTATCCGGGCTGTTGTGTACCAGTTGATACCCCCGGTCTGTTTTTATCACCCGGGGCACGGGCAGAAAGGGTTCAAGTTCGTTTACCACAGAGATGGGACCGGACCCGGGGCCGCCGCCGCCATGGGGGGTGGAAAAGGTCTTGTGCAGGTTGAAGTGAATAATGTCAATGCCCAGATCCGCCGGTTTGACAATGCCCATGATGGCGTTCAGGTTGGCACCATCGCCATACACCAGCCCGCCCTTGGCATGGACAATATCTGCTATTTCACGCAGGTTTTCTTCAAACAGCCCCAGGGTGTTGGGATTGGTGATCATGATGCCGGCGGTTTCTTCATCCATCACCGCAGCCACGGCCTCCGGGGTGAGTATTCCTTCAGGGCCGGATTTGATATTCACCGATTCATACCCGCAAAGTGAGGCCGATGCCGGGTTGGTGCCGTGGGCCGTGTCCGGGATGATGATCTTGGAACGTTGATGCCCCTTTTTTTCATGCCAGGCGTGGATCACCAGCATGCCGGTGAGTTCTCCATGGGCCCCGGCGGCTGGTTGTAAGGTGGTGGCTGCCATGCCCGTGATTTCGGCCAGGTACTGCTCCATATTATACAAAAGCTCCAGAGCGCCCTGGGAGAGTTCATCATCAATCATGGGGTGTGCCCCTGCAAAACCTGGCCTGGCCGCCTGGACATCATTTATTTTTGGGTTGTATTTCATGGTGCAGGACCCCAATGGGTACATGCCCGAATCCAGACCAAAGTTCCACTGGGAAAGTCTTGTGTAGTGGCGTACCACATCAAACTCACCCAGCTGGGGCAGTTCCGGTGCATCTGCCACAAACTCGGGATCAAGGGCAGCCACCGGCACATCCCGGGTGGGAATGGATACGGCACAGCGTCCCTCCCGACTTTTTTCCCACAACAGGGCTTCTTTGAATATCAGTCCGCCGGTTCCGGTGGTATCAGTCATGTTTCACCTCCTTGGCCAGGGTCTCTATGTCCTGCCGGGAAAACACCTCCGTTGCGCAGAACAGGTAGTGATTTTTAAGGGCAGGGTAGTAGCACTCCAGGCTCAATCCGGCCAGGATGCCTTTTTTCTTGAGTTCCTGGCGTTTCACCCCAAATCCCCTGGGGGCCTTCAGGGCAAATTCATTGAAAAAGGGTCTCTCAAAGGCAACCTCAAACCCCGCATCCACCAGCTGATCCCGCAGAAAAGAAGCCTTGTCATGGTTGATCTGCGCCATCTCCCGGATGCCGATTTTACCCACTGTGGCCAGATACATGGCTGCGATGAGGGCATTGAGGCCATTGTTGGAGCAGATGTTGGAACTTGCCTTTTCCCTTCTGATGTGCTGCTCCCTTGTGGACAGGGTAAGGACAAATCCCTCTTCATTGTTGCGGTCTCTGGTGCGGCCCACCAGACGGCCGGGCAGATCCCGCACATATTTTTTCCGGGCCGTTAAAATACCAAGACCCGGTCCGCCAAAGGACTGGGCAATACCGAAGCTCTGGCCTTCACCGGCCACAATGTCGGCCCCGAAACTGCCCGGATTTTTTAAAAGACCCCAGGCCAGCCCCTCGGTGAACGAGGTGATGAAAAGGGCGTTTTTGCTGTCGGCCACGGCCTTTACTCCGGCCAGGTCTTCAATGCAGCCTAAAAAGTTCGGGGACTGCACGGCCACGGCGGCAATGTCATCCATGGCGGCCACGGCGGTAAGGTCTGTGGTGCCATCAGCAGACATGGGAATTTCCACCATCTTAAATCCCGCCGGGGCAAAATAGGTGTTGATCATCTGTCGGTGGTGGGGATGAACAAGGGATGATACCGCCACCTTATTTAGTTTTTTCTTTTTTCTGAGGGCAATAAGCAGGGCTTCGGCAAGGGCCGTGCCGCAGTCATAATGGGAGGCGGTGGCCACTTCGGTGCCCAGAAGTTCTGTGATCATGGTTTGAAACTCGTAGATGCCCTGGAGGGTCCCCTGGCTGATTTCCGGCTGGTAGGGGGTATAGGCGGTGGTAAATTCAGATCGACTGATAAGAGAGGGAATCACGGAGGGGATGTAATGGGGATAACTGCCCGCCCCCAGGAAGATTTTGTTTTTGGGAAAGGCGCACATGGTGGATGACAGTTCGTCCATGTGGGCGTTGAGTTCCCATTCCGTCAGCGGTTCGGGAAGCTCAAGTTTACCGTTTATTTTAAATTTTTCCGGGATGGTTGCAAACAGATCGTCCAGGCTGTCATGGCCGGTCTGCTGCAGCATCTGGGCAATATCCTGCGGGGTGTGGGGAAGATAACGCATGGCATTTGTCCTTATCCTTTCAGCATCTCAAGGTATGCTGCTTTGTCCATAAGCGCGTCCATTTCAGAAGGGTTTTCGGTTTTGAGTTTCATGATCCAGCCCCCCTGGTAGGGATCGTTGTTCACCAGCTCCGGGGCATCTTCCAGTTCTTCATTGATGGCCACCACCTCGCCGGAAATCGGGCAGTAGAGTTCGGAAACCGCCTTGACCGACTCCACTGTGCCGAACTCCTCGCCTTCGTCAAAGGTGTCTCCCACCTGGGGCATTTCCACAAATACCACTTCCCCCAGCTGATCCTGGGCATAGTCGTTGATGCCCACGGTGACCATATCTCCTTCCATGGCGGCCCATTCATGATCCTTGGAATACTTGATATTTTCCGGCAGATTTAATTCATTGATCTCTTTCATTTTGGTATCCTCCATTAAATTGGGGTCAAGCTTGGCTTATCGGTGTTATTTTATATGAAAAAGTGGGTACTGGGTTTTGGGTTCTAGGTACTGGATTTTAGGTTCTAGGTACTGGGTTTTGGGTTCTAGGTACTGGGTTTTAGGTTCTAGGTGCTGGGTTTTGGGTTCTAGATACTGGGTTCTGGGTGTTAGCAGCAACTACTTTTCATTATGCTTTGTGGCAGGTGCTTACTGCCATGTGGGTTTTTTATATGAAAGGGCAGCCTCCAAGGCAACTTAAGCAGAGCCGCCCCCTCCCCCCCGAGGAGTAATAGGAACCGGACAATCGAGCTGTCTACAGTTCCGGTCCGGGACCATGCCCCTTATAAAATATAAGGTACTTTTAAATTATACGCTTTGTAAATCACAAATGTTTCCACGGTATTGATTCCCTGGACCTTGGAGATCTCGTTGGTGTAGAATTCCAGCAGTCCAAACCCAGGCTTGAACAGCACCTGAATAATCAGATCGTACCGCCCGGTGACCACGCTTGCGGAAATCACCCCCACAAGTTTGGAAATTTCCTCTCCCTTTTCCACCAGATTGGCGGCGGAAAGTTTAATGCCTATGATGACTGTCTGGTGCCCGGGAAGACAGGCGGGGTCAAACAGCCCACATATTTCCAGGACCCCTTCCTCTTTTAATTTGTTCACCCGGGTGCGCACCGTGTTTTCTGTTATGTTCAGCTGGTCTGCAATTTTTTTGAACGATTTTCTGCCGTGGCGAAGTTCTTTGATAATCTCAATATTTACATCGTCAATTTTCATAATTATTCAAATCTCTATTTAAAATTAAGGAGAACCTCAAATATTCGGATCTCAGGTTTTTATTTAATGGGTTGTTGTGGAATTGTCAATATTAAATTGGGGTCAGGCTTGGCTTATTGGTGTTATTTTTATATGAAAAAATAGGTGCCGAGTTTTGGGTACTGGGTGTTAGCAGCAACTACTTTTTCATTATTTGTTGTGGCAGGTGCTTACTGCCATGTTGGTTATAAAAGGGTACTGTCTCAAACCACTGACATCAGAGCCTTCAATGGCCATCCGGTCCAGCCTTGTGATCTGGTTCCAGACATCCAAATCGCTGGGTTCGCAGCAGTTCCTTGATTTTAACGCATGACCAGTGTTAAATAACGATGCGAAAACAGTGAATTGTGGAAAAAATGAATTTGATCCTGTAGTTTTATCAATTCTGTTAATTTTGTAAAGGGGAAAATCAGATGGTGGAAAAAATAGTGATTATCGGTGCAGGTCCCGGCGGATATGTGGCTGCCTTGGAAGCCGCCCGGCGGGGAGGGGATGTCACCGTGGTTGAAAAGGCCCATGCCGGGGGAACTTGTCTCAACTGGGGTTGTATTCCCTCCAAGATCATGAAAACCTCGGCGGATCTCCTGGTAAAGGCCCGGGAGGCAGCCTCCTATGGCATAAAAATAGATGGTTCCATTGTGGCGGACATGGCGGGTATCCTGGCCCGGAAACAGAAGGTTTTGAAAAACCAGCGCAAGGCAATTCTGACCCTGCTCGAAAAGGCCCATGTGACCTTTGAACAGGGTCGGGGGTATATAAAGGAGCAGGGTGTGGTCTCCGTGGCCGATGAAAAAAGCTGGGAAAAAGAAATTTATTATGATCGTCTTATCCTTGCCGTTGGTACAGAACCCCTTAATATCCATGCCTTTCCCTTTGATGGAGACCGGATTTTATCCAGCAATGATCTGTTGAATCTTGATTATATCCCCCGCTCCATTGTCATTGTGGGCGGGGGTGTTATCGGGTGTGAGTTCGCCTGCATTCTTTCTGCTCTGGGGGTTGAAGTCACCATTGTGGAGGCCATGTCCCGGCTGTTACCCCTGCCGTCGGTGGATGAGGCCTGCTCAAAAATTCTCCAGCGGGAGATGAAGAAACGTAAAATTAATTTCATCACCGATCAGGTGGTGGAAGGTACGGAGTATACGGAGGAAGGCCTTGCCATCCACCTGGGAATTTCTCCTTTTGCCCATGAAAAACGGAAAAAGCGCATCAAGCCTGTGACCCTTATGGCGGACACCATGGCGGTGTGCATCGGCAGATCCCCGTTGTCTGCGGACCTGGGTCTTGAAAACATTGGCCTTGAGCTGGATGACAGGGGATGGATTCCCGTGAATTCGGGCATGGAAACAAAGGTTTCGGGGGTGTTTGCCATTGGGGATATTCTGGGACCACAGCACATTATGCTGGCCCATGTGGCATCCCACGAGGGTATGGTGGCTGCAGAAAATGCCCTGGGGGGCAATGCGGTGATGGACTATACGACCGTGCCCGGTGCCATTTTTACCATGCCGGAAATCGGTAATGTGGGGATCACCGAGGCCCAGGCCCGGGAGCAGGGCATTGAGTTTACCTGCGCTGCGGTTAATTTTCGCAATCTTGGCAAGGCCCAGGCCATGGGTGAGATTGCCGGAGAGGCCCGCATCATTGCGGCAAAGGCCACGGGTAAGGTGCTTGGGGTGCACATCATCGGTCCCCATGCCACGGATCTCATTGCCGAGGGCACCCTGGCCGTGAACAAGGGGCTTTCCATCACTGATCTTGCCCACACCATCCACGCCCATCCCACCCTCAGTGAGATTATCTTTGAGACGGCACTGTCTGCCGTCAAGTAAAAAATTGGGGTCAGGCTTGGCTTATTGATGTTATTTGATATGACGGACATGTCCTCTTGAGTTCAACAAAGATAGTTTAGTCATAACGTAGAAGCGGAATGGCATTATGCCGCCCCCAACGGGCGGATCAGCTGGCCCCGGACCGTCGGCGGCCCTTTTGCCCTGCCGGTCTAAAGCGCAGGAACTGCGGGCAGGTGTGTCCTCAAACAGCCTGCGCTTCTTAACGCCCGTCAGGGCAAAAGGGCTGATCGCCCTGGGCTCCGAATGGACCAGCTGGTCCACCCGTTGGGGGCTCTGCTATCGCCACTTTGAGGCTGTCTTTTCTTTATTGACAAAAGATCGGGTTGTATTACTTTATGCGCATGAATAAAAAAACTCATGGAGGAAACACATGAACCCCGAAAAATTAACCGTCAAGTCCCAGGAAACGATCCATTCCGCCCAGGCGCTGGCCCAGAAATATAACCACACAACCATAGAACCCCTGCATCTGTTGCGGGTGATGCTGGAGGACCGCAAGGGCGTGCCGGCATCCATTATTACAAAAATAGGCGGCAGTCTGGACAGCGTCACAACGGCCCTGGATACCGCCCTGACAAATCAGGCCAGGGTCACCGGCAGTGCTCCCCAGATTTATCTGTCCCGGGAGGCTCAGTCCCTCTTTGATGTGGCCTTTAAGGAGGCCGACAAGATGAAGGATCAGTATGTCAGTTTGGAACATCTGCTGCTTGCCCTGGCCGATGCCAAGGGCAGCTGTGCCGATATTTTAAAGGCCCAGGGTATCACAAGGGATGCCATCTTAAAGGTACTCCGGGATATCCGGGGCAACCAGACCATCACCGACCAGAACCCCGAAGAAAAATACCAGGCCCTGGAAAAGTTCGGCCGTAACCTCACCGAGCTTGCCCGGGCCGGGAAGCTCGATCCGGTCATTGGCAGGGATGAGGAGATCCGCCGCATCGTTCAGGTGCTCTCCCGACGGCGCAAGAACAATCCGGTGCTCATCGGAGAACCCGGGGTCGGCAAGACCGCTATTGTGGAGGGGCTGGCCCAGCGCATCATTGAAGGGGATGTATCCGAAAGCCTTAAAAACCGCCGGGTAATCGCCCTTGATATTGGTTCCATGCTGGCCGGTGCCAAGTACCGGGGGGAGTTTGAAGATCGTTTAAAGGCGGTGCTCAAAGAGGTGGAGGCCTCCGAGGGAGAGATCGTGCTGTTCATTGATGAACTTCACACCGTGGTGGGTGCCGGGGCCGCCGAGGGGTCTGTGGATGCCTCCAACATGCTCAAACCTGCCCTGGCCCGGGGAACACTTCGCTGTGTGGGAGCCACCACCCTGGACGAATACCGCAAATACATAGAAAAAGATGCGGCCCTGGAACGACGGTTCCAGCCGGTGCTGGCCGCCGAACCCACGGTGGAGGACACCATCTCCATCCTCCGGGGATTGAAGGAAAAATACGAGGTACACCATGGCGTTCGTATAAAAGATTCCGCCATTGTGGCCGCCGCCACCCTGTCCCATCGTTACATTGCCGACCGGTTTCTGCCGGACAAGGCCATAGATCTGATAGACGAGGCAGCCTCTCGCATGCGTATAGAAATTGACAGCATGCCCATGGTCATTGACGAGGTCCAGCGCCGCATCACCCAGGCGGAGATCGAGCGCCAGGCCCTGAAAAAGGAAAGGGATGATGCCTCCCGGGAGCGGCTGACAAAGATTGAAAAATCCCTGGCCGACATGAAGGAAGAAATCCAGCCCATGAAGCTGCACTGGAACATGGAAAAGAAATTGATCCAGGAGATCACCGGCATCCGGGAGCAGATGGATCAGGCCCAGACCCAGGCCCAGGTGGCTGAAAGGGCAGGGGATCTGGCCAAGGTGGCCCAGATTCGGTATGGCACCATGGAGACCCTTAAAAAATCCCTTGCTGAAAAAAAAGCCGAGCTGGACAAGGCCCAGACGGAACTTCGCATGCTCAAAGAAGATGTGGAAGAATCCGACATTGCCGATGTGGTGTCTGCCTGGACCGGTATTCCGGTATCCCGGATGTTAAAAGGAGAGCAGGAGAAGCTGGTGCAGATGGAATCTCACATTAAAAAACGTGTCATAGGCCAGAAAAAGGCCATAGATGCCGTATCCAATGCCGTGCGACGGGCAAGATCCGGTCTGCAGTCCCCGGATCGGCCCATCGGCACCTTTATCTTCATGGGGCCCACAGGTGTGGGGAAAACCGAGCTTGCCAAGGCCCTGGCCGAATTTATCTTTGACTCCGAGGCAGCCATGGTGCGCATTGATATGTCCGAATACATGGAAAAGCATTCTGTGGCTCGGCTCATCGGTGCACCCCCGGGCTATGTGGGGTATGATGAGGGCGGGGTACTCACCGAGGCCGTGCGGCGAAGACCTTATTCAGTGCTGCTCTTTGATGAGATAGAAAAGGCCCATCCAGATGTGTTCAACGTGCTGCTTCAGGTGCTGGATGACGGCCGCATGACCGATGGCCATGGCCGCACCGTGGATTTCACCAATACCATTATCATCATGACATCCAACGTGGGCTCCCGGTTTATCCAGGAGGCTGCCGGTATATCTTCGGATGTGGGTTACATCGGTGCCCTGGATCATGATGCCGGGGGCGGTGAAGGCAGTCCCTTCCATGAAAGAACTGACAGCTTCCAGAATCGGAGTATCGAAGGTATGGGTGGAACCCAGGGCCAAAGTGATGCCCAGGCTTCCACAGCGGAAAAGGATCGGATGCTCCAGACGGCCATCGCCCGTGCCCTGAAGGATGCCTTCAAGCCTGAATTCTTGAACCGTATTGATGAGATTATTACCTTCCAGAATCTTACCATGGAAGACATCAAGGCCATTGCCGATATTCAGATCCGCCAGCTCAATGAGCGACTGGCTGCACGAAAAATCCAGATTACCCTGGATGAAGCGGCCCAGACAGCCCTGGCCCGATCCGGCTATGACCCGGCCTTTGGGGCAAGACCGCTTAAACGTACCATCCAGCAGCAGCTGGAAAACCCCCTGGCCCTGGCGCTTTTAAACGGCACCATCAAGGACGGTCAGACCATTACCGTCACCGCTGGCCCGGATAATACCCTGAAGCTGGCTTCATAATAAATTTGGGGTCAGGCTTGGCTTATTGGTATTATTTAAAAAAATAAGACCAATAAGCCAAGCCTGACCCCAAATCCCCCCATGATGGATCAACATGATTCTTGCCTTTGGATCTGAAATATTATAAGTTGGATTATTTCAGATACCCCGATTTAGAAATGAAGATAAAGGAACAATACATGAAGAAAGCCGTCATCAGAGGCACCGGTCGTGCCCTGGCCCCCCGCCTTGTAACCAATGAAGATTTGTCAAAAATCATGGACACCACCGATGAGTGGATTCAGCAGCGCACCGGCATAAAGCAGCGCTACTGGGTCCCGGAAACGGGGGAGATGGGGGCATCGGATCTGGGCCTCACCGCCAGCCACAAGGCCCTTGAAAAGGCCGGATGGCAGGCCGATGACATTGATTTTATCATCTTTGCCACCCTCAGCCCGGACATCTTTTTTCCAGGTTCCGGGTGTCTTTTGGCTGAAAAACTGGGTCTGACAACAACCCCGGCCCTTGATATCCGACAGCAGTGCACAGGTTTTCTTTACGGGCTTGCCACCGCCGATGCCTACATCAAAAGCGGGCTTGCCAGTAAAATTCTGGTGGTGGGGGCGGAAGTTCATTCTTCTGGCCTTGATAAAACCACCCGGGGCAGGGATGTGGCAGTCATCTTTGGTGACGGGGCCGCCGCCGTGTGTGTGGAAGGGGTTGAAACCGATGAAAACATCGGTGTACTGGCATCTTGTCTCCATGCTGATGGCCGGGGTGCTGCAAGCCTTATGACAGAACTTCCCGCCTCCCGCCTGCCCGAACGTTTCCCCAAGGGCCTTCCCACTGATTCCGAACGGTACTTTCCCACCATGAACGGCCAGGCAGTTTTTAAAACCGCCGTTCGTAAATTACCCCAGGTCACCCGGGAAACCCTTGATAAGGCAGGAGTTTCCATGGATGACATCACCATGGTATTTCCCCACCAGGCCAATCTCCGGATCAACCAGGCCTATGCCCAGTTCATGAAAATTGATGAATCCCGGATGTTTAACAATATCCAGAAATACGGCAATACCACCGCTGCAAGTATTCCCCTTGCCCTGGATGAGGCCATGGAACAGGGGCTGGTGGGTAAACCCGGTGATACAATTTTGTTTGTGGGATTCGGGGCTGGACTTACCTGGGGTGGGGTTGCCTATCGGTTTTAGACCCTTGCCGGAACTCATTTTTGTCCTTTGGATCGACAGCACCCAAGATTTTTTAAAAAACTGGAAATGATATGCCATGGAATTAAATCCGGTTGAAAACAGTGTGAAAACCCTCCTGCATCGAGGGGTTAAAATGCCCCTGCCTGCAACGGTATACATCGCTCCGGAGGTAGATATTGATCGCATTTCAGATAAAAAAGTCACCCTTCACCCCGGCACCCGCATCATTGGGGAAAATACCCTGATCCTGCCCGGAACCACACTGGGAGAAGAAGCCCCGGTCACCGTGGATAATTGCTACATCGGTGTGGACACCAGGCTTAAAGGTGGTTTTTTTCAGAATGCTGTCTTTGCCGGCAAGAACAGTTTCGGATCCGGTGCCCACGTCCGGGGGGGAACCATCCTGGAAGAGGAGGCCAATGCCGCCCACACCGTCGGGTTAAAGCAGACCATCCTCTTTCCCTTTGTCACCCTGGGCAGCCTTATTAATTTCTGTGACCTTCTCATGGCCGGGGGAACCAGTCGAAAAAATCATTCCGAGGTGGGCAGCTCCTATATTCATTTTAATTACACCCCCAATCAGGACAAGGCAACTCCCTCTATGATAGGCAATGTTCACCAGGGGGTGATGCTGGACCAGGCACCCATTTTTCTGGGAGGGCAGGGAGGGCTTGTGGGACCCCGCACCCTTGCATTCGGCACCGTCATTGCCGCTGGCACCATTTGTAGACGTGATGAACTGCGCCCGGACCACCTTGTCTTTGGCGGTGCCATGAAAGCGGCCTCTCTTCCCAATCCCGGTAAAATTTATCGGGATGTCCGCACCATATTTGAAAAAAACTGCTCCTACATTGGGAGCCTGTGTGCGCTTCTGGCCTGGTATCAGCATGTGCGTCCGCTGTTTGTCACAGATGCCCTGTCCCGGGAATTACTCCTTGGCATGCAGATTACCCTGAAAAAATGCATTGCAGAGCGCATACATCGCCTGGATGGCTTCTGTACCAGGCTGGAGACTTCTCTGGCACATCTGTTGCAAGAAGGTGGTGGTAAAAAAACACCGTTAATCGAGACCCATGAACTGTTTATTGCCCAATGGCCTGAAATTCATCTTTATCTTGAAAAAAAAGCCCTGAATATGCATATGTGCAGACCACCGGAACTTTTATTAAAGGCAATTGAACAGGGAATCGCAGATCATGGACCCGATTATATCAAAGTAGTCCAAATTTTGGCACCGGATGCCCATGCAAGTGGTATTTCATGGCTTAAAAAAATTGAAAAAGACATTGCCTGTATGGGCTGAAGTGGTGTATCATTTGATTTGATATTTTTTAACGATTATATGTCGTCTTGACCCATCACATTATGACGGCTGGCTGATCTTGTGATCAAGCCCGAAAAAACTCAATTTACTATATCTGATTGCTAGGATTACAGGAATATTGCATGGGAAAACTCTTTGGAACAGACGGCATACGCGGAGTGGCAAACCACTACCCCATGACAGTGGATGTTGCCATGGCCACGGGCAGGGCTGTGGCCTGTCTTGTAAGGCAGCAGGGGGGTGACAGTGCTATTATTGGCAGGGATACCCGACGGTCTGGAACCATGCTGGAGGCTGCCCTGGCAGCCGGTCTTGCTGCAGAGGGCATAGATGTACATCTGGCGGGGGTAGTTCCCACCCCGGGTGTGGCCTTTCTGGTGTCCCGCACTTCCGGAGCAGGGGCAGGCATTGTTATCTCCGCATCCCATAATCCTTATCAGGATAATGGGATTAAACTTTTTGATTCAGAAGGTCACAAACTTTCAGATGAAGCAGAGGCGGAGCTGGAGAGTGCTTTAATGGCATTGCTTTCCACAGTAGATGTAAAGGGACGCCCAACTTGTTCACCTGGCAAATCATCTTTCAATAGCATCCCTCCGGAGCCGGGTCTGATCTGTCCCATGGACCTGGCTCAAGAAAAATATATTACCTTTTTACAGAAATGTTTTGCACTTGATGGCATTGATATGTCATGCTTGACTCCCATTGTGGTGGATTGCTCCAATGGTGCCGCATCTGAAGTGGCAGAGGCGGTGTTCTCCGGTCTGGGGTTGGAAGCCCGATTTATTCATAATGATCCCAATGGTAGAAATATCAATGAAAATTGTGGTTCCCAGCACACGGAGGATCTGTCAAAAGCCGTGTCTGCACAGGGTGCCCGGGTGGGACTGGCCTTTGACGGTGATGCTGATCGGCTCATCGCCATGGATGAGAATGGAGTTCCGGTTACCGGGGATAAAATCCTGGCCATCTGTGCCTGCCATGCCGCATCCAGAGCCCAGCTGCCAAATAACCGTGTGGTCAGCACTGTAATGAGTAATATTGGCCTGGGGCTTGCCTTGGCTGCCCATAACATCCATCATGAGATCACAGGGGTAGGAGATCGCCTCGTTATGGCCGCCATGGAGAAAACCGGTGCTGTTATGGGTGGTGAAGATTCCGGGCACATGATCTTTTCTCAATTCCACACAACTGGAGATGGCATCCTTACAGCCCTTAGACTTCTTGCGGTGATGGGAGAGACGGGAAAACCCCTTTCGCAGTTGGCCAAAGTAATGAAAGTCTATCCCCAGGTCTTGAAGAATGTCACAGTCAATGCTCACCGGCCTGATTTCATGTCCATTGCCCCCGTTGCCAAAGTTATTGCCGCCGCTGAAAAAGAGCTGTATGGTCAGGGGCGCGTTCTGGTGAGGTATTCAGGTACCCAGCCCCTTTTACGGGTGATGGTTGAGGGAGGGGATGCCACCCGGATTCGGGAAATATGTGATACTATCTGTGCCGCGATTGAAGATTGTATAGGGTGCTGATTAAATGTAAAGTGATGTGTTACTTTTTTGGGAAAAGTATTGCATAACAAATCTTTTTGAAATATATTAGACCACCAATGGTAACTTGAAGGGGTGAATTCCATGAAAATGATTTTCTTATTCGCCCTCTGCCCCTGTTTCCTGGTTAAAAATAATTGCCACTGCCTTCAAAGAAAAATTTAAAAGATTGATTGAGTTTTTGTTTTGATCATTGCTGTCTTAATTTGCTTGACTATTTTTGGGATTGCAGGCAATTGTCTTAAACAAGATCATGTTATTCAGAAAGCGGAGCCATAGCTGTCGATCATTCATATATTTTATTTATCGGGCTTGACTGCCGTGCCCCGCAGGAGATGTTATCACCACCATGATTGACATACACACCCACATTCTTCCCGGTATTGATGACGGTGCCCCTGACATGGAGGTGTCCGTGGCGATGGCCCGCATGGCGGCCAGTGAAGGCGTTATGACCATGGTGGCTACACCCCACGCCTGCGATGGCGTGTATAACAGTCAAAAAATAGATGTGATCAACGGATGTCGGGAATTAAATGAAGTGTTGAAACAGGCAGGGGTGCCTGTGGAGATTCTACCTGGCCAGGAAGTACATCTGACGCCGGAGGTGTTAGAGGATATTGATGCCCGGCGTGTACTGACCTTGAATCACAGTCAATATCTGCTGCTTGAACTGCCGATGCATGTACTTCCCCAATATCTGCCGGAGATGATTCGCAGTATCCACAGTCGGCATCTGATCCCCATCATTGCCCATCCCGAACGCAATCCTGCGCTCATGTCCAGCATGGCACTGGTGGAAGAATTGCATTATTGTGGTGCCCTGTTTCAGGTTACCGCTGGCAGTTTTACGGGTTTGTTCGGTAGGGGGGTTAAAAAAAGTGCTGGCCATCTTGCCCGGGCGGGGCTGGTTCATTTTTTGGGATCTGATGCCCATTCCAGCACGCATAGAACTCCCTCCATGGCCAGGGGTATGGCACATATGTGTAAAATTACCGGTGAGGAGATGTTCTCTCAATATGATGAGTTGAGGCCAATCATGGTGCCGGTGGGGACCATAGATTAATATATACTCGTATTCCAGTTTTTTTGGAACAGCGAGAAAGATGGTGATTGATAACGGATAGATGAACTTAAGGAGGAGATTAAAAAAAATGAAAAAAAATGGAAAGGGCAGAAAGGTTTTTAACCTGATTTCGGCGCTTGTATTGTCATGCCTGCTGCTTTCAGGAGTGGCTTTTGCGGAGACGACTATGGATGACGGAATAGGTGAAGACGGTAAACGTGCTGTAACGTATACCAAAACAGAAAATCTTGTCGATGACAATGGTGTAGCGTTTGAGAAGAAAACCGTTGTTGTTTTTAAAGACAATGGAGATGGTACCACATCAATATCTGAGGAAACTTTTATTAATGGTGTGAGTACATCTAGTCCTGATACCATAATCATTAATAAACCCTTAGACTATGCCCTTGCTTCACCTTCTCTAACTCTAGATGACGAAGGGTTCCCGGATTTCAGGTCCTTAATCTTTGACTTAGAACAATCTGTAGATGATTTGAAAGCAGGCAGTGCGGTTTAACCTTAATTTTAAGAATGTTATAAAGGTAGGAAAAAAATGCTGAAGACAAAATCTCTTATCATATTCATGCTGGCCGCATGTTTCCTCATGTCCAGCGGTGTGTTTCAGCCACTCCATGCGGAACGAATGACCTTGCTTCCAAGTCTGGATGTGGATTACAAGCACGATTCCAACTATTTTAAAGCTGATACCAATGAAAAAGGTGTGGATACTTTTATTTTACGTCCAGGTATTAAATTGGGGTATGTGACTGCCAAATCCAGCTTTCTCTTGGATTACTCACTTGATGTCAACCGGTTCAGCGGTGAAACAAACATTGATGATTACGACTACACTGGTCATCTTGCAAGGTTTCTGGGCAATAGCCAGGTAACAGATCGCCTGAGTATTGGCATCGACAACGATTATATTAAAACCCGTGATCCAGCCACTTCCGATCAATATACTGATGATGTGTCCCGGGACAAATACTCCATGAACCGATTCTCCCCCAAGGTTTTTTACAAGTTTGGTGATAAATTTGGCGTCGGTGCCAAGTATACCAACCTTATCACCGATTACTCCGAGGGCATTACCAATGAAGATTCAACTGAAGATCGGGGAACCTTTCTCGTTAACTATAGCTTGAATAGTTCCACATTGGTGGAGTTAAATTATCAGGTGTGGACCCGGGACTATGATGCTTTTACTTCGGATTACACCTCTAATCAAATTATGCTCAACCTGAAAAAAAACTATAAAAATTTTGCCCTGACGGCTGGTGCCGGTTACCAGGAGAGGGATTTTGACTTGGCAACCGAGGAGGACTTTGATGGACTTACCTGGAAACTTGGTTTTGAAGGACAGACAGGTTCCAGTGATGAAACCGCTCCCAAGAGCTGGCTGGACATTGCCTTGAGCCAGAATTATAATGATGCCGGTTCCGGAGATAATTATTACACGGCCACCAAACTCGAAGTAAAGGTTGGTCATACCCTTTTGAAGCGAATTAATCTTACCCTGACAGGGTTGTATCAGAACAGTGATTATGAATCTAGTACCCGGGAAGATGACAAGTGGTCACTGGCGTGCAGGGCCAACTACCGCCTTAACGACATTGTCTCCTTTGCTGTGGAGCCGGGGTATGAAACCCGGGATTCCAATATAGACGGTATGGATTATGACAATACATACGTCCTGTTTAACATTAAAGCACAGTATGACTTTGCTGGCAGAATATAAATTCTTTTGTCGGGTATAATTTATTCATGGGAAGTGGGAGATCTTTTACAAGGATCATTGAGCTTTTGCTCTTACTTCCTTTGAAATTGAAAAATTAATCCAAGATTTATCATTCGTCACAATTGTGGACGAGAAATTGTTAATCATGACTTAAAAATATCAAATTGGCATGGAAAGTGCCCAACCCGGGCGATTCATCCCCTTTCCATGCTTTTTTGTGCTCCTGATAACGGATTTTTACCGACAGGGGTGCAACTGCTTGAAATCACCGGTTCAGGGTATCCTAAATGATTAAAAAAAAATTTTTAAACTATTCGGTTTACACCATGGAAATATTCCAGGGATCTCACCGATTTATATGCCACCGAAAGCAATCCATGGTGTTTTTGACGCATATGTTCCTTGGTATGATAATTTTATGTGTTGGGGGTATGTTCTCATCAGCCATTGGTGCTGAAACGGGCGGTGCTGCAAACTATCGACTGGGTGCCAAGGATATTATTCAGATAACCGTACTGGCCGGTGGTGAAACCCAGGTATCCACAGAGCTTGTGATCACGGGCAGTGGTGATATAAATGTGCCCCTGGCTGGCAGTATTAGAGCAGCAGGTCTCACCCAGGAGGAGTTGGAAGACGCCATACGCATTCCCCTTGCGCGTGATTATTTTGTGGATCCTCAGGTTCAGGTCCAGGTCAAAGGATACCACAGCCTGCAGTATTTTATCTCGGGTGCGGTGAAGAGTCCGGGGCTGTATGAACTGAACTTTCATCCCACCATGATGGACCTCATTGCCAAGGCCGGTGGCATGGCTGAGGGTAGGGGAAACATTGCCTATGTCCTGCGGGGACCCAAGAGTGTAGATACCGGGGAACTCCTTGCCAGCACAACGGATTCTGAGGCCCTGGAAACGGCCATCATTAAGCGTGAACCCATTAGGGTGGATCTGTTGAAACTTCTGGACCAGGGTGATATGACGGAAAACCTTGTTCTGGAATCCGGAGACACCGTTTACATCCCCCTGAATAAATCCTTGAACCAAACCTATACCAAGGTATATGTGGAAGGGGAGGTAAAGTTTCCCGGGGTATTTGATTACCAGCCAGGTCTTACAGCCTTCAGCGCCTGCATCATGGCAGGGGGTTTTGCCAAATATGCAGCTCCCAACCGGGCTAGGGTAATAAGAAGCACCGAAAATGGTGACCAGAAAATATTTAAACTTAATCTGGAAAAGGTCCAGCGGGGGGATGAATCCGATTTTCCCCTGGAGCCTGGAGATCGTATTTTTGTTCCGGAATCCTGGCTTTAAAACATATTGGGGTCAGGCTTGGCTTATAGGTGTTATTGAAGCAATAATTCCCAGAAATCAACCCTGGCCTCAGTTCTGACTGACCGGGATACAACACCAAGGCCCTAACACCAGTACCCAGTATCCAGTACCCAACACCCAGTACCCAACACCCTTATCCCTTCTGGAGTGATTATGGAAAATCAGTTCCACCAGCGACAGTTTCAGGAGCAACCTTTTTCCGATGAGATGTTTCAGGAAAAAGAAATCCATCTGTCCGAATACATAGAAATTCTGACAAAAAGAAAAACCCTTATTATTCTGTTCTTTCTTCTGACCCTGTCCGTAACCATCTTGTTTACCATTAAGGCCACACCCATTTACCAGTCCACGGCCCAGCTGATCATAGACAAGGAAAGAAATACGTCTCCCATTACGGGGGAACGCATGGAATTTGAGGGCTATGCCTCGGAGACGCTTACCTTTCAGACCCACTTCAAGTTGATTAAATCCACACCGGTGATTCAAAATGTTGTGTCGGCCCTGCGCCTGGATCAGCTGGATGAAGACGCCCTGGAAATAAGCTTCGTACGTAATCTTGTCCGTCAGTTTAAAGAAAATTTAAAACTGCTCTTGTCTAATCGTGCTGATGAGAGCACCATGGAAATGAAAGCCTCCTTCATTGATCCGGCCACGGAAAAAATGAATCGCCTGATAGAAGACATCCAGGAAAAAATAGATATTGAAGAGGTGAGAAATACCCGCCTTTTAAATATTTCCGTTAAGGATAAAGACCCTGTTATGGCCGCTGACATTGCCAATACCCTGGCAAAGGAATACATCCGTTTTAACCTTTCCAACCGGGTGGAGTCCTCCAAGGAAAACCTGGACTGGTTGAACAACGAGCTTTACCGTTTAAAGAAAAAACTGGAAGATGATGAACGGGCTTTTTTTGAATACAAGCAGCAATCCAAGCTTTTTTCCATGGAGGGTAAGCAGAAGGTGGTGGATCAGAAAATTTCTGAGTTTAACACCAAGTATCTGGAGGCCCGAAACCAGCGCATGGAACTGGACTCCAAGATTGCCGAGCTTCAGAAGCATCTGGAAAGTTCCCGGGGACTTGCCAAGGTACGATCCCTTTTAAACAACAGCTTTATTGAAAATCTTTATAATAAGATCAACGATCTTGAAATTGAATACTCCAAACTTTCCAAGGTTTACAAGGCCAAGCATCCCAAGCTGGTGCAGCTTCAGAGTGAACTTGCCAAGAGCAGAACCCGTATGAATGAAGAACTTGCCAAGGAACTTGCCAACCTTAAATCCCAGCGAACGGTGCTGAAAGCCCGGGAGGATGTGCTGGAAAAAACCATCGGAGAATTTGAACAGGATGCCCTTGATACCAGCGGAAAAGAGCTGAAATACACCATCCTTCAGCGCAACGTAAACACCAGCCAGAACCTGTACGATATCATGGTGACCCGGGTGAAGGAGTCAGATATTTTAAAAACCAGCGACACCTCCAATATCCGTGTTGTTGAAAATGCGGCCATTTCACCCATTCCGGTGTCTCCCAATAAGAAACGAAATTTGCTGCTGGGCATGGTTCTGGGGCTCATGGGCGGGGTGGGGCTTGCCTTTTTCTTTGAATATCTGGATCAGACCCTGAGAACAGAGGAGGATATCCAGAACTATCTTAACCTGCCCGTGCTTTCTGTCATTCCCGAAGCTGATAAAAGTTCCGGATATGGATATACCTATGGGGGTAGACGATGAAATTATTGAGTAAAGGAAAAAATAAGAAGGTTGAACTGGACCTGCGTCGAAAAAAACTTCTCATTGATTTCCCCACAGGCTCCCGTTACGCTGAATCCTATCGCAACCTTCGTACTAATCTTTATTTCTCAGCCATGGAAAAGAATCTTCGATCCATTGTTATGACGAGCAGTGTGCCGTCTGAGGGTAAGACAAATACAGCCATCAATCTGGCATATACGATCTCCCAGACCGGTAAAAAAACGTTGCTGGTGGATGGAGATCTTCGAAAACCCATGCTGACAGAGATGTACGAAAGAAAAAGACATCCCGGATTTACAGATCTTATTTCCGATATTTTAGGTAAGGAAGTTACCTCAGGAGATATCCGTGAGTATTCTATTGGTGACATCCTTAAACTTATAAAATACCAGAGATTGACTGGATGTTTGAAAGTACATTCTTCAGAACATCAAGTTACATTTTATATAATCAATGGTGCGGTTTCCGATATATTGTGGAATACCTGTCCTCCTGCCAGAAAACTTGCGGCTCAGTTACTCAGTCAGAAAAAAATAACCCGGGAAGATGCTGGCATTGCTTTGGAGCACCAGAAAAAAACCCGACAGCGCTTGGGAGATATTTTTTATACCATGGGATTCGTTGAGAGAGCCGAAATTGAAAAAATTTTGGGGATGAATGCTCTTGAAGCCATGCGAACTGCATCCCTGCTGAACGAAGGAAATTTTAAATTTACGGCCCTTAAAGAACAGGATGTTAAATCCTCTGTTTCGCCCAAACTGGATTTTGAAAAGATTTATCGGGATTTTTTTGGTCAGGGTGATGAGTTGATTTACATTAATAAGGCTATTGATGCCGCAGTATGTTCAACAAATACGGAAAATCTTTTTATCCTGCCAGCAGGTAAGGTACCCCCCAACCCGGCCGAGATAATAGGATCTGACAAAGCTGAGTTCCTTATGGATGTTTTAAAGCAGCGCTATGATTTTGTCCTGGTGGATACCCCCCCGGTGCTGCCGGCCACAGACGCTCTTTTAATGGCCCCCCGCACCGATGGTGTCGTTCTGGTGGTACGTTCCGGGCATACCAATAAAAAAGTTATTAAAGAGGTGGTGGAAAAATTTCGCACAGCCAAACTGCCCATCCTCGGTGTGCTTTTAAACCGGGTGGATGTCAAAAAAGGTGGTTATTACTATAAATATTACCAGAAATACTATGCTGCGTATTACGGCAAAGATGAATAAGATGACGTAAGTTCTAAGTGCAGGAAAACTTTCTGTTTTGAATTTTAACGTATTTGTACTAATCACTTAACGGGGGCAGATAATGGGGTTGGATCTCCATGATATCAGACCTCCATAACAATAAAGATTGATATATTTGCTTGTATCAAATATAAAGTTAAAGCCTTAAACTGGTTCCAGGCAAGCCCCTGTGTAACCCAGGCGGCGGAGCTATATCACCGATTAAGATACATAAATTGTAATAATAAGAGGTTAGTGTGGTCAGACCCCCAATTATGAACACCCAATTATGAAACGAGCACTGATAACCGGGATAACCGGACAAGACGGCGCATATCTGGCGGAGTTACTTCTGGATAAAGGATATGAGGTTCATGGAATCAAGCGAAGGGCCTCTTTATTTAATACCGATCGGATTGATCATCTCTACCAGGAACCCCACGAAGCCAACCGGCGGTTTATTCTTCATTATGGAGATTTGACCGATTCCACCAACCTGATTCGTATCCTGCAGCAGGTGCAGCCCGATGAGGTATACAACCTGGCAGCCCAGAGTCATGTGGCGGTATCCTTTGAATCTCCGGAATACACGGCAGACACCGACGGCCTTGGCACCTTGAGGCTTCTGGAGGGCATCCGCCTCCTGGGGCTTGAAAAGAAAACCAAATTCTACCAGGCATCCACCTCGGAGCTGTTCGGCAAGGTCCAGGAGATTCCCCAGACGGAAACCACCCCGTTCTACCCCAGAAGCCCCTATGCAGTGGCCAAGCTATACGCCTATTGGATCTGCGTGAACTACCGGGAAGCCTACGGCATCTATGCCTGCAACGGCATCCTCTTTAACCATGAGTCCCCCCTGCGCGGCGAGACCTTTGTCACCCGCAAGATCACCCGGGCACTGGCCCGCATCAGCCTCAACCTTCAGGATTGTCTCTACCTTGGCAACCTGGATGCCAAGCGCGACTGGGGTCACGCCAAAGATTACGTTAAGATGCAGTGGCTCATGCTCCAGCAGGACCAGCCCGAAGATTTTGTCATTGCCACAGGTGAGCAACATTCGGTGAGGGAATTTGTAACCATAGCCGCCACCAACCTGGGAATTGAAATTGAGTGGAAAGGTCAGGGCATAAATGAAATCGGAGTGGTCGCCCAAATAAAAAACCCAAAACCCAAAACCCAGCACCCAGTACCCAGCACCCAGTACCCAAAACCCGGCAACACCATCGTGGCCGTGGACCCCAAGTACTTCCGTCCCACAGAAGTCGAAACCCTTCTCGGCAATCCAGCCAAAGCCAAAGAAAAACTCGGCTGGACCCCAAAGATATCCTTCAAAGAGCTTGTAACAGAAATGGCCCAGCAGGATCTGGAAGACGCTAAAAAAGACAACCTGTGTCATGCCCACGGCTTCAGTACCTACAATTACAACGAATAAGGGCAAGAAAATGAATAAAAACTTCAGTCTCCGCCCAGTACCCAGTACCCAGTACCCAGTACCTAAAATTTATATTGCTGGCCACAAAGGCATGGTAGGCTCAGCCATCCACCGCTGCCTCACCGCCAAAGGGTATACTAAGATTATCGGAAAAACCCACGCCGATCTGGACCTCATCCGCCAAAAAGACGTGGAGGATTATTTTGCCCAGGAAAAACCAGATTACGTGGTACTGGCCTCGGCCAAGGTTGGCGGCATAGGTGCCAACAGCACCTACCGGGGGCAGTTCATCTACGAAAACCTGATGATCCAGACCAATATTATCCACGCTGCTTACACCTTTGGTGTCAAAAAACTTTTGTTTTTAGGTTCCAGCTGCATTTATCCCAAGCTTGCGCCCCAGCCCATGAAGGAAAATGCCCTTTTAACCATGCCCCTGGAGCCCACCAACGAGCCCTACGCCATTGCCAAGATTGCCGGTATCCGCATGTGCGACGCCTACAACCGCCAGTACGGCACCAATTTCATCTCTGCCATGCCCACCAATCTCTACGGCCCGGGGGACAATTACCACCCGGAAAATTCCCATGTGCTCCCGGCCCTGATCCGGCGCATGCACGAGGCAAAAGAGCAAAACGCCCCCAGCGTAACCATCTGGGGCAGCGGCACCCCCCTGCGGGAGTTTCTCTACGCCGATGACCTGGCTGAAGCCTGCGTGTTTCTCCTGGAAGCGGTAAACTACAAAGACATCGCCTTTGAAGATGAAAGCGGTACCATCCAGGCCCACATCAACATCGGATCGGGCCAAGAGATCACCATCCGACATCTGGCCGAAACCGTCAAAGGGGTGGTGGGATTTAAAAACAAGCTCATCTTTGACACCACCAAACCCGACGGCATTCCAAGAAAACTCATGGATTCCACCCGGTTGATGAACCTTGGCTGGAAACCCAGAACAGATTTGAAAAAAGGCATAGAATTGGCCTACAAGGATTTTTTAGGCCAAGTCTGATTCCAAGTGAACCTTAAAATGCTGTTTTTGCCCCCCAAAAGTGCATTCTAAGAGCAAAAATACCCCCTTTTTTGAACCAATAACGCATTAATAACAAGAGCTTAACTGGGTCAGGCCCCATGAAAATAACACATCTTGGTGCAAAAGAGTGCGTAACCGGTTCCTGTCATCTGGTGCAGACCCGGCCGGATTCCAAAGAGGGCGTAAACATCCTGGTGGACTGCGGCATAGCCCAGGGCCATGACCCAGAGCTTCCCTTTGATCAATTCCCGGTGCAGCCCCAAGAGATCGACTATCTTTTTTTGACCCATGCCCACATTGATCACATCGGCCGGGTACCGGATCTCATAGATGCCGGGTTCAAAGGCGAAATCATTTGCACCCATGCCACAAAGGCACTGCTGCTTCCCATGCTCCACGACGGTATGTCCTTTAGCAACAGGAGCCATAAAGAGATCCGTCGCATGGAACCGGCCATTGATGACCTCGCCTGGGGCTTTGAACTGCACGAGCAATTTACCCTTAAAAAGGGAATTACATTCAAGCTTGGCAATGCCGGGCATATTTTAGGCTCGTGCTTTATCCGATTTTGCTTTCCCCGGCCCCAGGGCATAACCCCGGCACAGCAAAAAATCGAGCAACACCAAAATTGCGATACTTTACCCCCCAATAACACCAATAAGCGAAGCCTGACCCCCACATATTCGGTGATTTTTTCTGGGGATTTGGGGTGCACAGATACGCCCATCCTGCCGGACCCGGACCCACCGGAATCCTGCGATCTGCTGATACTGGAATCCACCTACGGGGATCGGAATCATACCGGCAGAAAAGAGCGCATTGAAAGGTTGGAGGGGCTCTTGGACAAAGCCCTGGCTGACAACGGTATTGTTTACATCCCTGCATTTTCATTGGGCCGCACCCAGGAACTGATCTACGAGCTGGACCGCATCAGAACCAAGGTGCCTGTGTTCATTGATTCCCCCCTGGGCCTTAAAATTACAAAGATCTATGCGGATCTGGAAAACTTCTGGGACCGGGAGGCCAAGGCCCTTAAATCCGCCGGGGATCATCCCCTGGATTTTAAGAATCTCTATTCCGTGGAAAAATATAGGGACCACAAACAGCTCATGGAGATGAAGGGACCGGCCATCATCATTGCAGGGTCGGGCATGTGCACCGGGGGCCGCATTGTGGATCACCTGGAACAGGGCCTGCAGGACCCGAAAAATGACCTCTTTTTTGTGGGATACCAGGCATGCGGTACCCCGGGTCGCCGTATGATGGAGAAAAAAATACCGGTGAAGGCTGCCATTCATACCCTGACCGGTTATTCGGCCCATGCCGATCAGACCATGCTTGTTAACTGGGTGAAATCCATGCCCAAACCCCCGGGAGAAACAACCCTGGTTCACGGCGAACCCCATGCCCAAAAAGCCTTGGCCCAACGTCTGGGTTTTAAATAATGCCATAAGCTAAGCCTGAGCCCACGGCAGGTTTGTATTCACGGCGGCGCAGCCGCAGTAAAAACAACCCAGACCCCAGTCCAAAAAGCAAACAACCCAACACCCAGTACCCAAAATCTTTAAATCCCATTTTTTGACCCTCAAAAGTGCATTCTAAGAGCAAAAACACCCTTTTTTTGAATCAATAATGCATTAATACCAACCACTTAACGGGGTCAGAGCCCATGAAAATACAACATATGCCGATACTTAGGCCATGGCCCATAGAGACCAAAGGGTGTGGTCTGCCAAAGCGCCTGTGGCGCTGGGTAACCACGGTGCGACAGTGGGAAGTCATGGAAAATTGGGAATATTCCCTGCCCAACGGCGGTCCACGTATCATTATTCCCAAAGGTTTTCTGTTTGACGGGGCCTCCATCCCCAGGCCTTTGTGGGGGGTGCTATCCCCCATCGGACTGCTTCTCATTCCCGGGTTGATCCACGATTTCGGTTACCGATATGATTATCTCTGGGCAAAGGAAGCAGACGGCACCATTTACAAATATGGCAAGGGCCGAGGCCAGCACTTCTGGGACACCATTTTCAAGGACGTGGGCAAAGCGGTAAACGGTATGGCTGTTATTGATACCTTGGGCTGGGCCACCCTGTCCGTGGCCGGGTGGTGGGCCTGGCGGGGCAACCGCAAACGAAATGCCCCGGAGCTGTTGCCCTGAACCTGATTTGATTTGGAGGAGATATTATGAACCGTGACAAGGAGTTTCATAAAAAACTGACGGATCAACTGACAACCCACGAAGGCCTGTGCCTGAAACCCTACCATTGCCCGGCAGGTAAGCTCACCATCGGCATCGGGAGAAACCTTGAGGACAAAGGCATCAGTGAAAAAGAAGCGGTGATGCTCCTGGAAAATGATATTGAAGAGTGCATTGAGGATTTAGAAATCGTTTTCCAGGGATTTGATCTGCTGCCGGAAGCGGTGCAACTGGTGCTTGTGGATATGCGGTTTAATCTGGGGCCTGGCCGGTTCCGACAATTTAAAAAAATGATTGCTGCTGTTAAAAATCAGGATTTTGGCAAGGCCGCTGCGGAGATGAAGGATTCCCGGTGGTATCGCCAAGTGGGCCGACGGGCAGAGAGGCTCGTAAACATGATGATCAGCGCCTGATTTAACTGACCCCCTTAGAATGCTGTTTTTGCCCCCCAAAAGTGGACTTTAAGAGATGAAAACGAGCTTTTTTGAATTGATTTGTGTGTAATAACAGCTGATTGGCTGGGTCAGACCCCGCCTTAAAGGAAAAATAAATATATTATGAATCTTGTAGATAAAAGAATTCTTATCACTGGAGCTGATGGTTTTATTGGTTCTCATCTTACTGAAGCTTTGCTTGGGATGGGATGCAATGTCCGGGCTTTGAGTCTTTATAATTCCTTTAATGACTGGGGATGGCTGGAAGTCATAAAAGGCAAAGAAAAACTGGATGTGGTGTGCGGTGATGTCCGTGACCCCCATTTTTGCAAAGAGATTACCAAAAATATTGATGTTATCTTTCATTTGGCGGCCCTGATTGCCATACCTTATTCTTATGTGGCTCCAGATTCTTATGTGGACACTAATGTTAAAGGAACTCTCAATATCTGCCAGGCAGCCAAAGAAAACGGCTGTGAACGAGTAATCCACACCTCAACCTCCGAAGTTTATGGGACAGCACAATACGTCCCCATTGATGAAAAACATCCGCTTCAACCCCAGTCGCCTTACTCAGCCAGTAAAATAGGTGCCGATCAAATGGCTCTTAGTTTTCATCTGGCCTTTGGCTTGCCCGTGACCACTGCAAGACCCTTTAACACCTATGGTCCCCGCCAAAGTGCCCGGGCCGTGATCCCCACCATTATTACCCAGATAGCAGCCGGAAAAAAACAGATTCAATTGGGAGATGTATCACCCACACGGGATTTCAACTATGTGCTGGATACCTGTCGGGGTTTTATTGCATTGGCAGAATCAGATGAGACCATTGGTGAAGTGGTCAATATAGGTTCAGGAACAGAGGTCACTGTTGGAGAGACACTTAACCTTATTAAAGAGTTAATGAATTCAGATGTGACTTTTATCACCGATGAAAACCGCCTGCGTCCCAAAAACTCCGAAGTATTTCGGCTCTGCTGCGATAATACAAAAATTCATAAATTGACTGGATTCCAACCCCAGTACACGTTGAAAGATGGTCTGCAAAATTGCATAGACTGGTTCACAAAACCTGAAAACCTTTCTCGCTATAAAATAGATATATACAATGTATAAAAATCTCATAGATTTCGTTAAAAATTTATATGGAACAGACGAATTCATTCCTCTGCATGCCCCCACATTCAAAGAGCATGATCGGGAATATGTCCTTGATGCCATAGATTCCACCTTTGTTTCCAGTGTGGGAGAATATGTCAATCGATTTGAGCGGGATCTGGCAGAATACACAGGTGCTTCCCGTGCCATCGCCACGGTCAATGGAACAACCGCCCTGCAGGCAGCACTCAAACTGGTTGGGGTCAAAAGGGTTGATGAAGTTATCACCCAGGCCCTGACCTTTGTTGCCACTGCAAACGCCATTGCCCACCTGGGTGCCGCACCGGTATTTGTTGATGTGGATAAAGACACCATGGGGCTCAGCCCGGATGCACTGGAAGTCTTTTTAAAAGAAAATACCATTTTAAAAAACAACGGTGCTTACAACAAGAAAACCGGACAACGCATTGCAGCCATTGTGCCCATGCATACCTTTGGGCATCCCTGTAGAATAGAAAAAATAGTGGAGATAGCCAAAACCTGGTTCATCCCGGTGGTGGAGGATGCAGCGGAAGCCATTGGATCGTGGAGCGGAGAGAAACATTGCGGCATATTTGGTGATCTGGGGGTTTTAAGTTTTAATGGCAATAAAACCATCACCTGCGGCGGCGGTGGGGCCATTTTGACCAATGATGAACAATTGGCAGATCGGGCCAAGCATATCACCACGACTGCAAAGGTGCCCCACCCTTGGGAATTTGAACATGATGAAGTGGCATACAATTACAGACTTCCGAATCTGAACGCGGCCCTGGCCTGTGCCCAACTGGAAAGACTTCCGGAAATTATAAGTGAAAAACGTGAAATTGCCCACGCATACATAGATTTCTTTGCTTCCCGGGAATGGGGGCAATTCATGGTGGAACCCCAAAATACGCAAAGTAATTATTGGCTTTGCACCATTGCTCTTGATGATGTTTCCTGCCGCGATGAATTCCTTAAAAATACCAATGCCGAAGGTGTTATGACCCGGCCTGCCTGGAAGTTAATGCCAGAGCTTTCCATATATTCATCATGTCAGAGCGGATCACTTGAAAATGCAAAATGGTTGCAAAACCGGATAGTCAACCTCCCGAGTGGGGTCAGAACCAATGGGCAGTAAACCCCAGATTATACTTGTGGGTGGTGGTGGTCATTGTAGAGCCTGCATTGATGTTATTGAACTGGAAGATCGTTTTGAAATAGCCGGAATTGTTGAAAGATCTGACGTTTCCCAAGGGGACAGTATTTTAGGATATCCGATCCTGGGTGGTGATGATGATTTGCCGAATCTTGCTGAGAAGTTCCCCTATGCACTGGTAACCGTTGGTCAAATAAAAAATCCGGAACCAAGAATACGTTTGTACAAGACTCTGCTTGAGTCAGAATTTCAAATCCCCACAATCATTTCCCCTCTGGCTTATGTTTCCAAACATGCATGTATCGGCCTGGGAACCATTGTAATGCATCATGCAATAGTGAATGCATGTGTCAAGGTTGGTATTAATTGTATTTTAAACACCAAGGCACTTCTGGAACACGATGTATGTGTTGGCGATAACTGCCATATATCAACAAATTCGGTTTTAAATGGCGAATCCATAATTGGTTCAAATACTTTTGTGGGAAGTGGAAGCATCATAAGAGAAGGTATTTCCATTGGGAAAAGATGTCTTATAAGGGCTGGCTCAAGAGTGATAAAAAACATTGCAGATAATAAAACACACATTGATCAGGATATTATATTATGAGTGTCTTTATCATCGCTGAGGCCGGGGTTAATCATAATGGGGATGTGAATCTTGCTCTGAAAATGGTCGATGCTGCATCCAAGGCAGGCGTGAACGCCATTAAATTCCAGACCTTTTGTGCTGAAAACCTTGTAACCAAGTCTGCATCAAAAGCTTCCTACCAGAAAAAAACAACAGGCACGGCTGAAACTCAATTTGAAATGCTAAAAAAACTTGAGTTAGACCTGGATGCACACAAATTGCTTATGGCCCGTTGCCAGGAACAAAAGATTGCTTTTCTTTCAACTCCCTTTGATCTGACCACAATTGATTTGCTCGCAGGTCTTGGCTTAACAACCTGGAAAATTCCTTCCGGTGAAATAACAAATTTGCCCTATCTTAAGAAAATTGGCTCTTTGGGACAAGACATTATTTTATCAACGGGTATGACAAATCTAGGTGAAATTGAAGATGCGCTTGATATTCTGGAGAACGCTGGAACCCCACGAAACAAAATTACAGTGCTGCATTGTAACACTGAATATCCAACACCCATGCAGGATGTTAACCTCCGAGCCATGCTGACCATTAAGCACGCATTCCCGGGAATAAAAATTGGTTATTCCGATCATACAGAAGGGATTGAAGTCCCCATTGCGGCCGTGGCAATGGGTGCCACAGTAATTGAAAAGCATTTTACGCTGGACAAAAAAATGCCAGGTTCTGATCATAAAGCCTCATTGGAGCCAGAAGAATTAAGCGCCATGATTCGCAGCATCAGGAACATTGAAACTGCTCTGGGGAATGGCATTAAACGACCCAGTCCATCGGAATTGAAGAACCTGTCAATTGCCAGAAAGAGTATTGTAGCAGATCATCCAATTGCTGTTGGAGAACTATTTACGGAAGATAATTTAACGGTCAAGCGACCGGGTAATGGCGTTAGCCCAATGCAGTGGGATGAAATACTTGGGAAAAAAGCAAATCGTTCATATGCAGAGGATGAGTTGATTGATGCGTAAAGTATGTGTGTTCACTTCAACCCGTGCCGATTATGGGCTTCTCAGAAATTTGATCAAAGAGATTGATGAATGCCCGGAGTTAAATTTCCAATTGCTTGTCAGTGGTACTCATTTGGTGGCAGATCAGGGGATGACCATTAATGAAATCCAGACAGATGGTTACACATTGGATCAATGTGTTGATATCGATCTTTCAGATGACTCGCCGGAAGGTATCTGTTCTTCCATGGGTTTGGCTGTTTCCAACTATGGAGAATCATTGATGGCCCTTAAGCCAGACATCCTGCTGATTCTTGGTGACCGCTTTGAATCTTTTTGTTGTGCTGCGGCTGCCAATGTGTGCCGGATTCCCATTGGTCATATCCATGGTGGCGAAACCACAGAAGGTGCAATTGATGAAGCATTTCGTCACTCCATAACAAAAATGGCTCATTTACATTTTCCCTGTTGTGAAATATACCGCCGAAGAATTATTCAGTTGGGAGAATCACCTGAAAGAGTATTTAATGTAGGTGCCCTTGGTGTGGAAAATATAAAGAATATGACGCTAATGGAGAAAGCCGACCTGGAACAATCCATTAAATTTAAACTGGATCGGCCTTTTTTTCTTGTAACGTTTCATCCAGTCACCCTGGAACGAGCTACTGCTGGAAAACAATTTTCTGAATTGCTGGCAGTATTGGATCAATTTCCAGAACATAAATGCATTTTCACCCAGGCAAATGCTGACACAGATGGTAAGGTCATCAATAAAATGATTTATAAATATATTGAGAAACATCCTGATCGTTGTATGGCCACTCCATCCCTGGGATATTTACGATATCTTTCTGCCATGAAGTTATGCGCTGCAGTAGTCGGAAACAGCTCCAGCGGAATTCTTGAAGCACCAACGTTTAAAGTTCCTACTATAAACATTGGTGACAGGCAGAAAGGCAGAATAAGGATGGAAAGTATTGTTGATTGCAATCCAACCAAGGAATCCATTGGTGGGGCTATTGAAAAGGCTCTTGATTCAGGATTCCTGAAGGGGTTAAAAGAAATGAAAAATGTTTATGAAAAATCAGGGACTGCAACACAAATTATCAATATACTCAAGTCTGTAAAGTTGACGTCACTTATCAAAAAAGAATTTTATGACATTCACTGATTTTATTTAAAATTTCCTTTTCAAGTTCATGACAAGAGACTAACCGTATGAAAAATTGGCAGTCAGCCCTTATTCCTTCAAATAGTTCTTTTAGAAAAGCAATCGAAATCATTGATGCTTCGACCCTTCAAGTCGGGCTGATTGTTGACGAGCAGAAAAGATTGCTTGGAATGCTCACCGATGGAACCATTCGCCGGGCCATTCTTGATGGCGTTCCCATGAAAGAGGATGTGAATAAAATCATGTTTACTGATTTCACCCATGCCTCAATTCATGAAAATAAAGAAACCATTCTTGCCATGATGAAGAGATTGGAAATCAGGCACGTTCCGGTTTTGGACGACAATGGTGTTCTTCATGATCTCAAGGTTCTTATTGATCTGTTAGGCACGGAAAAGAAAGAAAATATTGTGGTGCTCATGGCCGGTGGTTTGGGCACAAGGTTGATGCCCTTGACTGCAAAATGCCCAAAGCCCCTTCTCAAGGTGGGAGAAAAGCCAATTCTTGAAACCATACTGATGAGTTTTAAAGATCAAGGGTTTTATCGATTCTATCTTTCAGTGAACTATTGCTCTGAAATGATAAAAGATTACTTTGGGGACGGTTCAAAATGGGATGTTGAGATAAAGTATTTGCAGGAAGATAAGCCTTTGGGAACTGCCGGGGCACTCAGTCTGCTTAGCGAAAAACCAGACCGTCCTTTTTTTGTCATGAATGGTGATCTTCTCACCAAGATTGATTTTGAAAAACTTTTAGAATTCCACGTTGAGCACAAGGCCCAAGGGACAATGTGTGTTCGTCAATATGATTATCAGATTCCTTATGGTGTGGTTAGGTTTGATGGGGTTGATTTGATGGAGTTGGAGGAGAAACCCATTCATAAATTTTTCGTCAATGCAGGGATATATGTACTTTCTCCAGAGAGCCTGGAATGTATTACTAAAGAAAATTTTTTTGATATGCCGTCATTGTTTGATATTTTAAAACAAAATAATGGTAAGGCAGCTGTTTTTCCAGTTAGGGAGTATTGGATGGATATCGGGCAAATCAAAGATTTTGAACGAGCAAATGGGGAATATACAACATATTTTAACGGAGCCGAAAAAGAATGAAACTAATAGCAGAAACAGCTTGGCACCATGATGGAGATTTTGGTTTTATGGTCGATCTTGTTGATCTGCTTGTTAACGAATCAAAGTCAGATATCATAAAATTACACCTGACGTTAGATTTTAACGAGTATATGGCCAGCGATCATCCTGGATACGATTTTTTGAAACAAAGACTGTTTTCTCAGAATGAGTGGGAAAAGATCATTCTGAAAATTGTCAATTCAGATAAGGAATTGATGTTGCTGTTTAATGACACCTGTTCGATTGATTTTGGCATGAAATTCAATCCGAGTCTGGTGGAAATTCATTCGGTTTGTTTGAACGACATCCACCTGTTGTCTAAACTGAGGGATCAAAACCTGAATTCCGTCCCAGTTGTATTAGGTGTAGGGGGCTCTACTTTATATGAAATTGAAAACGCTATTTCATTTTTGGATACATCCAATATCATTTTAATGCATGGTTTCCAGAATTATCCTACAAAATATGAGGAAATCAACTTCAATAAAATTAAAAAAATTATGCAGCTTTATCCAAATTATGAACATGGCTATGCTGACCATACCGCATGGAACGAACCGAACAATATGTTGATATCTACCATGGGGGCCGCATTAGGTGTGAATTATGTTGAAAAACATGTTACACCAGTTCCGGGCGAAGAAAGAACGGACTGGCAAGCTGCCGTTTCCATTGGTGAATTTAACCGATTAGCAGATAATTTGAAAATTGTTGATAGCTGTAATGGTAATGGCGAACTAAGGTTGAATAAAGGGGAAAGAGCATATTGTATTTTTGGTCCCAACAAAAAAGCGGCATTCTTAAAGATAAAAAAAAATAAAGGCGATGTATTGCAGGCAGAAGATGTCTTGTTTAAAAGAACGGCAAAGACATCAATTATCTCTCAATTAGATGTAATCGACTTGATTGGAAAGAAATCCAAGTGTGAGCTGGAGCAAAATTCAATAATAACAACAGATAGTTGGTACTAAAATGAAAATAGGCTTTTTTATTACAGCGAGATTGAAAAGTTCCAGACTCAGGCATAAACTTTTTCTTGATTTGAGCGGAAAATCGATAATTGAAAGGGTAATCCAGAGATGTAAGGCAACATCAGGTGTTGATGGGGTTGTGCTTTGCACGAGCACAAATCCGCAGGACTCAGCTTTATATGAGTTTGCCCAAAAGGAGAAAATTCAGTTCTATGCCGGATCAGAAGATGATGTATTGCAGCGTCTTTTAGATGCAGCTAAATATTATCATTATGATGCATTTCTAAGCATCACCGCTGACAATCCTTTATTCTCTATTTATACTTCACAATTATTGGTAGACAGTTTCAAGAAAGAACCATTTGATTTTGGATTTACAAAAGGCTTGCCCATTGGACTCGCTACTTCATTGTTGGAAACCAAAGCATTGGATGTTGCGGTATATATGAAAAGACAGAGTGATACAGAAATCTGGGGGCCATTTTTGAATCGGTCAGATTTTTTCAGTATATTTCAATTAATTTTAGAAAATACGCCATTTGATGAAAATAAAAGGCTCACCGTCGATTATTTTGAAGATTACCTTTTGGTGTGTAAGGTTTACAATTCATTCGAAAAAGACATAATTGTAGATATTCACAGCTTGGGTCAGTTTCTTGAAAAGAATAATTACCTTTGGGATATAAATAAGCAGAGATCTCAGAAATGGCCGATTCAAACCGAATTAGATAAAATCAATCATGATTTTGAAATTGCAAAAAGGGGTGGATGGAAGTTTGCTGAAAAAATATCTAAAAAACTGGAACCTTGTTTAAGAAAAGAGACGATTTCTTTTGGATAAAAAACGATTATTGCTGATTCCATGGGTATGCCCAAGCTGAATACTGCTTATGAAGAAACTTGGATCTACCAGCTGATTCATCAAATCCCGATTTTGGTTTGTAGATAAATCCAGGCGTGCTTCGACTACTGGAAGACTGATAAGTAAAGGTGGCGGTGGAGAAACACCATGCGGTGCTGATCTTTTGGAACACTATCTACCCAATGCTGTGATCATGCAGATTGGCATCACAGATTGTGCACCGAGCTCTTTGTTAAAAAGAGTCCATACATAAACCAAAATATAAAAATATATAACAATATTTATGAGAAGTTGAATAGAAAATTCAACAATGTTACCCTCGTGCAGCCATTTGATCCCAAGCTTGATCTGGAAAATATCGCACTTGATGAATTTCATGTAAATGCAAGAGGGCATGATATGATATTTAATAATCTCAAGTTATTTTGTAAGTGAATCTAACTAATTTTTTGTAGGTAAATATGGCCAAACTTATCAAAAATGCCGCCATCTATACAATAGGCAATTTTCTGCCTAAAATGACTGGTTTTTTTTTGTTGCCAGTTTATACCTATTACATGGACCCCGCTGAGTATGGCATATTAAGCGCTATGACAGCATTAATGGGTGTGCTCAATATTTTGTTGATTCTTTCGATTCCGCGGTCGATCCCTCGCCTCTATTTTGATTACGAAGAACCTCATTTAAACAAAGTGTTTTTCGGAACTATTTTTATTGGCACTTTTATAATAGCATCTGTTCAACTTTCATTGCTGTTTATTTTTAATAAAACAGTTGAATCAATATATAAAGATATTCCATTTTATCCATACTTTAAGTATGCACTATTTACTGCTTACTTCGGAGCTTTCTTTAGTATTGCGAATTCATATTATCGACAAAAGGGGGAGGCGGGTCGATTTATTTTTCAAAACCTTATTAATTTTTTTTTTATGACAGGAGGTGCAGTCCTCGCTCTTATCATGTTTAAAAATGGTGCAGAGAGTATTTTGCTCGGCAAATTTTATGGGAGCTTATTTGTTTTTGGCCTTACGCTGTATCTATCAACTAGGATAGCCGTATTAAAATTTGATTTCGGTATATTTAAAGCTGCTGTGCTTTTTTCGCTTCCACTCATTCCTGCAAATATTTTTGCTTGGGTATTAAATATGTCGGATAGAATCTTTGTTGAAAGATATTTTGAATTGTCTCTTGTTGGGTTATATTCGATGGCCTATCAAATAGCACAATTGACAAATCTTTTTGGTACTTCTTTGAGACAGGCCTATGAACCCTGGTTTTTCAAGCAGGCAAAAAATGGAGCATCATTAAAAGCAAAACAAAATATTAGGATCGGTAATAATGTGATAATCATTGTTCTCCTTTTTATTGTTTTCTTTATTTCTTTGTTTGCAAAAGATGGGATATATTTGTTTTTAAATGATAGGTATATGACAGCCTATATATATATACCAATCATTGCTATGGCCGTTTTTTTAGGGCAGGTTGCAGGATTGCTCAACCTTGGTTTTTATCAGAAAAAAAAAACCGTTTCTTTAATGTGGATAATTTTGGCTTCGTCGATAATAAATTTATTGTTTAATTTTCTTTTGATACCAAAATATGGGGCGATGGGAGCTGCATGGTCCACATTGTTATCGTTTGTATTTAATTTACTTTTGCACTACTTTGTCGTAAAGCGTTTTTACGACTTAATGATTGAATGGTGTATTATAGGAAAATATTTGGTAATTATGATTGCAAGTGTTGTTTACTTTATTTATTTTACACCGAATATCAATTTAGTTTTTCTCCTTTTGATCAAAGCCATATTATTTTGTTCCATCGGATTGGTTTTTTACAGTCATAATAAAGATATTTTACTATCAATAATTAAAAAATAAAGAAACGAGAATAATGACAGATGGTCCAAAGAAATATTTTTATTGTGGAAGCACTCAAGCAGTGCTCTATGCCTTGGCCGATGAAGATTATATAATTATTTCGTCGACAATTATCGCTAAAAAATTGTGTCGGATTCTACAGAGAGAACTCATAGACATTAATGTGGATGTTAATATTAAAAGCCTTATAAAACATCCATTGAAAATAAAGAATGAAATTGATCGCCTCGTTTTAACTCTTAGAGGTAATGAGTTGCACTTCAGCCACTCACAGTTCGCGGTTTTTTGTTTTATTCTCACCAATGAAGTAAGTAAGACAGACATTTCTGTTTTTTTTCATGATTTCGAATTTTTATATAATGAAAATATTAGTGCAAAACTTTTTTTTGAAACATTCTTCAAAAATATCAAGTGTTTTATTAAGAAAAAAATTATCGAGCTGTTATATAACATTGACCTTTCTTTTAAAGAGATGAGTGGTATGTTTCTGATCGCTATAGATAATGATTTTTTGAATAATCGAAAAGTGAAAATTATAAGGAATGACTTTTATAAGAAAACGCTAAAATTATTTATAAATTTCCCTAATCTAAAAAAAACATATCGTTATATATATTTAACGCAAAATCTTTTAAATAATAATTTGTTTGAGTCTGAAAGTTTAATTGCACTATTTGAGTATTTATCAACAAAAAATATTAATGTAAAATTGCATCCAGGGATGAAGGAAAAAGAAGCTGTTTTTTTCGAAAATAAGATTATATCTAATGAAGATTTACCAGCAGAATTTTTTTTTAATAGTGTGACACATGCCATTATTTCAGTGCATTCATCGGCGTTAATAACAGCTGCAAAATTCGAACATCTGAAAAGTATTTCTTTATTGGGTTTGCTAAAACCATTAGACCCAATCTTTTTTAAGAAGGTAAAAAGAGATTTGGTTGTTAAATCAGCAAACTCTATTTATTTCCCCTCTTCATTCAAAGAATTAGATAGTTTGTTAAGTGATTAAAATGAAATTTTATAAATTGATTCCAAGGATATTAAGAAGAGAGCTGTTCAATATAATAGCAAGAACGAGTCAAGATGTCATTATCAGGATCGGTGCGTCAGGAGGTTATAATAACGTATTTGAGGGTAAAAACCTTATAAACTCTAACTCGGCTATTAAAAACAGTAAATTAGGTTTTGCTACCTATATTTCGGGTGATTGTAATTTGCACAATATAAGGATTGGACGATTTTGTTCAATTGGACAAAGAGTTTGTAATGTTTTTTCACTACACCCATCTCAGAAATGGGTATCGACACACCCGGCATTTTTTTCAATAAATAAACAGGCAGGATTTACTTTTGTACAAAATAAAAAGTTTGATGAACAAAAATTCATAGATGAGAGGCGGAAGTTCACTAATATTGTTGGCAATGATGTTTGGATTGGTAATGATGTGAGTTTGATGCCAGGGGTAAAAATTGGAGATGGAGCGATTATTGGTGCTGGTGCAATCATAACAAAATCTGTTGAGCCTTATGCGATAATTGGCGGTGTTCCTGCTAAACTGATCAGATATAGGTTTGAAAAAAACGATATTGAATTTTTGTTGAAATTTAGATGGTGGGAAAAAGATTACAAATGGTTGAGAAAGAATGCCGAATATTTTCGGAATATTTCTTCTTTTAAAGAGTTAGGTTAATAAAATGTTGTCATTTTCTGTTTTTAAAAATGCATTGTTAGAAGTTAAGCATAACAAGCTCGATTATCTTTTCATCTTTTTTCAGTTAATTGTATTGTCTGATTTGGTTGTTTGGTTTTTATCGGATTCATTCTTGTTTGTCAATTTGATCATTTCTCTATCTGTTGTGATTCACAAAAATAAATTCAATTTAGATGAATGTATATTTTTCTTCTTCATGTTTATTGTTGTGTTTGCGTTAATTCCAATAATTGCATGGGGTTTCGATATAAATTTATATGGTGGTTATGTAATACGACTGATTACGGCATTGCTTATTATCCAATACTTCAGAAATGATTTTTTTAAATACTACGAAAATTCACTTTTTATTCTTTCATATATCTCTTTGTTTTTTTTTATTGTTCAGCAATTTATGCCTCATATTTTCAATATAATAGATTATTTGTCAGGAATTTTGTTGGCTCATGAAAATTATGCAATGGGCAGACATTATTTTTTGATATATTTTTATCGTCCAGCTTTGTCGTTAAGAAATTCCGGTTTTATGTGGGAACCTGCTGCTTTTGGCGGGGTATTAACCTGGGCTATCCTTTTTAATTTATATATAAATAGGTTTGAAGTTAACAAGAAGCTAATTGTTTTAACGATAGCTGCAATGACAACTTTTTCGACCGGTTTTTTTGTTTATTTTGCCCTCATTCTGTTGCTCTTTTTTTTGCAAAAAAGAATAAAAGCTATCAAATATTATTTATTTTTGTTGATTTTTGTTTGTTTTTCTTACAGCCAGCTTGGCGTGCAAGATAATATCTCAATGATAGAAAATAAAATTCAGAATGAGCGAACTCGTCACATCTATAATGCTCAGAACCTTTCAGTGGATACTGGTAGTTATTCACGAATAGGGGGATTTATAGTAAATAGCAAATATTTTTTAGAATGGCCATTCGGATATGGTCTTATTAATACGACGAAAGCTTCTAATGATTTGCAGTATCTTGGTGTGTCGCCGAACTCTTTAGCAAAGATACTTATTCAGTGGGGGTGTGTTGGTATTGTTTTTATGTTTTTAAGTGTCAAAAAAACAATAATGTATTTGAAAAATTATTATTACATTAATGTAAAATTTACTGGAGTTGCAATTTCGATGATAATTCTGTTAGGGCCATTCATAGGCAACCCGTTTTATCGTCAACCCTTAACCTTTGCTATATTATTGTTAGGGCTTTTTTTGAGAAATCGTGCTGTGTTTCAGAATCATCATAAATTCGTGTAAAAAACAATTTAAAATGCTGGCGACATCTTTTTGCTCATTTGTTCTTTCTCTTTTAAGTAACTCTTCAGAGTTGTTTTTCGATTTGTTGATGGGTCTGTCTCCGGTGGGAGAGATATACAATATGAAAAATGAAATCAATGCCATTTTTATAGGTACGTTTTTATATCCTAATGGTTTTGCGGCAACAAAACGAAAGCAGCAATTCCTTGACTATATTGTGGCAAAAGGGGGGACAGCCCGAGTGATCTTAACGCTGAAACGAGCACGAGGTCATGAATTGAACCCTGAAAAAGGTGTGTCTAAAAAAATACCTTTTGAAGCTTTAGGTGTTAATGTGAAGCCTAATATCACATTGCCATTTACATTTGTTGTTATGACATTGAGGGCTTTTCGTCGTCTCTGGTCCGTAAAAATGACGGATAATAATGTAATCGTTGCCTTTGGGATAAACATAGATACTTTGTTGCCGCTTTTTTGGGGAAAATTGATTGGGTATAAGATTGTTTTTGATATTGTAGAAGATTTTTCCACCATTCAAAAGATCAACCTAAAGCTGTTTTTTGGGAGGACGTTTCCTAAAATATTTAGCAAGTTCCTCGCATCAGGTATTTCAGTTATATCAACATATCTTTATGAAAAGCAAGAAAACTACATAGATAGAATTCCTGTCGAATTAATACCAATATCTGCTGAAAATTTATTTATCCACTTGAAAGCAACACCCAAAAAACAATTTCACTTGCTGTATTCAGGCACATATGGTGATAAAGAAGGTTTGCCTACACTTATAGAGGCTTTTGCTGAGTTCAGTCAGTATACTGATTCTGCAAGATTGATTATGACTGGAAACTGCCCTGAAACGATTGTTGATCTTCTCAAAAAAAAGCTTGGCAGCCTATCCAGAGTAAAATTGACAGGAAGACTTGACGACGAATCATACTACCAGACATTGGCCGATGCGGATGTTATGCTGATGACACGAACCAACTCTGCGTTTTCCAATGCTGGATTCCCTTACAAACTCGGTGAATACCTTGCTACGAAAAACCCTGTCGTTTGTACAGATACCAGTGATATTTCTCTATATCTCAAACATATGGAATCAGCGATGATAGTCCCACCAGATGATGCAAAAGCCATTTATCATGCAATTTGTCAATTGTATGATAACTCCGATTTATCAACAAAAATCGGAGAAAATGGTTGGGAGGTTTGTCGCACGTACTTTAATCCCAATGTTAACAGTAGAAAATTTTACGACCTATTGGTCTCGGTATAAATATACTCGTGAGGGACGCGGGTTTAATAAAATTCGAATTTCAAATCAAATACAAACCGGGTCAATCCCTTTTTTGGGGAGTGTATTTCGAGTGGATGATTGCTTTTTTGCGGTATGATAACGTAAAACGCAATTCTCTTTCAGAGACTGGTATGCGTGTATTGAGAAAATTAGAACTCGAACATGACGGTTCCCGTTCTGAAAAAGGCAGAGAGGATTTCTTGCGCATATATCAAGCGGTCAAATATCTTGACTGGAAAGTTCATAGGGGATCTCCCGTAAAAGCCTAAAACCCTGATGGGACAAGTGGGACACACCCACTTTAGTTCGGTAGTATTTAGAATCTATTTCAATGTGATGCCCATAGGGATCAGGTGGTCAAAGTATTGGAAAATAAATATAACGAAATAAAAGGCAATTAAAATGTGGTTAGTTACTAATTTGCAAATTGAAGACCAAAGTAATGAATTCAGATATTTATTGTTTGATGAGTTCGCATTTGTTACTGATCAAGAGTTATTCAATTCCGATACAGATGAAGCTTGGTTGCACGATGGATATATATTATGCAGAAACGAAGTTAATCAAAAATATACCTCTTTGCCCGAAGAACAACTTCCCGGCGCACTTTTCAAAGAATTCGGACATGATTTCACAAGTCATTTAAAAGGTAATTTTGTTCTTATCCAGATTCAGCCAAAAGGTTTTAGGATATATTCAGACCATTTTGGAGTTAAAAAATTCTTTTTTTGGAAGGATCAAAACAAATTTATCATTTCCAATGATTTAAAAACCATATCAAAGATGGTTAAACTCAAACCATCTTCATTCGGGATATCTGTCTATGCGTTGACCTATCATTTCACAGGTGGGTTAACAGCTTTTGAAAATGTTTACCATAATCAACCTGCTGAATGTATTTACCTGGAAGATGGTATGTTAAAATCAGAAAAATACTGGTGCCCGGAAGATTTGTTGGAAATTGAACGAAAAAAAATTTCCATAACAGAAATTTCCGCAAGCTTGAAAAATGCGACACTATCTACATTGAAGGAGTCTGACCCTATAAGTCTCTCTTTAACCGGAGGGGCAGATACCAGGAATTTATTGAGCATATTCCTGTCCATGGGGATTGAGCCCCATCTTTATACCTATGGTAATCCCCATTCAAATGATTGCGTGAAAGCTGCCGCCATTGCAAAAGGGCTTGGTCTACAGCACCAAATTTATGATATCCAAATGACTGCGGATAGCTTTGAAACCATAGCCAGAAAAATTATCCGACATAGCGGTGGCTTGGCATCCATTCATCGAGTACATCGGCTCCTGGCGGTTGAGCATGAATCCAGACATGCTAAACAGATGTACCTTGGCACTTTAGGAGGCGAATTTATAAAAGGGGTAAGCGAGGACGACTATATTGTCCCGGCAATTGTTTATGAAAATTGGGACAAGCCCTTTTCAATAGCAAGTGACTTGGAAAAATATCTCGATACTAAAAGAATTGTTGGCAATGAAGAGGGTAAAGAAGATCTCCTTTCTTATTTTGCTACAGAATCTTTTGTTAATGGACCCGAGGTTAATCGGAAACTTAACGGATTGAGTTTTATCACAGCGCACCTGCATGATGCCCAAGATGTCAATTTATATGGAAGCACCATGGATAAGGTCTATACCCCGTTCCTTGACATAGATTATCTTGAGATTTTGTTTGCATCCGAGTATACATTTAACAACAAAGAAAAAATTCAAAATCCGATTCTGAAGAGAATCCAGAATCCCGTTTATGGATCTTATTTCATACAGGCGACATACCCTCAATTGTTAAAATTCCAATATGCCGGTGAACATAAGCCGGCGGAAGTATGCTTCAATAAATATATAGCTGCCCTTTTAAAGGGGTTACGCCAGAAAATTGATGGGTCATATCCTCCCAATTTTCCTTTAGACACTTGGATGGTTGATTTTGTAAGGAAAAATTTACCCTTATGTAAAGACTATTCCAATGTCTGCCAGGTTTTTGATATCAACAGGCTTATGAGAGACTTCCAATCTGAAAGCCACGGCGCTAACGAAGCCTATTGGCTGAAATATACGAATCCTATTATGATGCGGTTTATTATTGAGGAATTTGGCTATGAGCAGGCTTAAAGTATCAATATTAAGAAATGAAGATATATCCTCCGGAAAAAAATGGGCATTGGCCTGTGAGAAGAAAAATATTGATTATGATATTATTGACATGACCGCTTCAAATTGGCTTGAAAAAATTTCTGACAGCAAATCGGATTTTTATCTTTTAAAACCTCCAGGTATGCTTGAACATTACAAATCTCTTTATGATGAAAGACTATACATTTTAAGTAAGGTTCTCGGACTGAAAACATTTCCCTCTTATGAAGAATGTTATATTTATGAAAATAAACGCTTATTGAGTTATTACCTGGAAGCTCAAAATATACCACATCCAAAAACTCGGGTATTTTATAGTAAGGATGAAGCCAGCGATTATATAGAAAAATCTATTATGCCGATTGTTGCCAAAACCTCCATTGGGGCATCCGGTTCCGGTGTTCAAATACTCAAAGACAAAAATCAGACAAAAAAATATATTAAGGCAGCATTTTCTGCCAAAGGTGTTAAAAGAAGATTTGGTCCCAACAGGGTGGTTGGAACGCCTAAGAAGTGGGTAACCAAAGCCTTGAAGAGTCCCGCTTATTTTTTTAATAAACTCAAAGAGTATTTTTCTATATACAGTCATGGTGAAAGAGATCTTGTTATTTTCCAAGAATACACCCCTCATGATTTCGAGTGGCGAGCGGTAAAAATTGGTGATTCTTATTTTGCTCACAAAAAAATTAAATATCAAGGTAAAGCCAGTGGAAGTAAAGGCATTGATTATGTGTCTCCACCCTTCGATCTCTTGGATTTCGTAAAAAATATGTGTGATATAAACGGATTTTCTTGTATGGCTATTGATCTTTTTGAGGATGGTGATGGCGGGTATGTTGTAAATGAATTGCAAACTATTTTTGGCCATGTTCAGGATCATATCATGGAAGTAGATGACACCCCGGGTCGTTATATCCATCAAGACGACAAATGGATATTCGAGCCGGGAAATTTTAATACCAACGAATCCTATGACCTGAGGTTGGAAACAGCCCTTAAACTTTATGAAAAATAAAAAAGTTCTTATCCTTGTCCCGGCAGTGACTGCCAGAGGGGGGATCACTAATTATTATCAAGTTCTCAAACAGGAGTTTGCCGCTCGTATAGAATACTTTGAGCGGGGTTCCCGTACCTGGCCATACCGCAAAGGGGCTTTGTCTGAGCTGCTTCGAGCATTCAAAGATTATCTGTTATTTAAAAAAAGGTTGTCCCAAAATGATATCGGACTTGTTCAGACCACCACATCTTTAGGGTTCAATACCATCATCAGAGACGGGATGTTCATCCGCTATGCAGGGAAGAGAGGGGTGAAAACCCTGGTTTTTTTCAGGGGGTGGGATGATTCAGCGACTCAAAAGGTCGAGAAAAAATATTTTAAATTGTTCAAGTTTTTCTTTTCCGGCGTAGACAAGTTTATCACCCTGTCTCAAAAAGCAAAGACCGATTTACAGAAATGGGGCTTTAATCAGGATATCAGTGTTGAAACCACCTTGGTGGACAAAAAACTGCTTGAAGAAGTGGATGAGTTTTCCATCGTAGAGAAGTATGCGTGCATGAAAAACACCTGCAATTTGTTATTCCTTTCCAGGGTCGAGAGGCGAAAAGGTATATATGAATTGCTTGAAGCATTTAAGGTGTTAAGTAAAAATATTGGTTTGGTCGGAAAGATAAACCTGTCCATCTGCGGAGATGGCATGGAGCTTGATCGAGTGGAAAGATGGATACAATCTGAAAACTTGACAAATATCAGGTTACAGGGATTTGTTTCTGGTGATGCCAAGAAAAAAGCCTTTGACAATGCGCATCTCTTTATCTTCCCATCATATGGAGAAGGCATGCCCAATGCAGTCCTGGAAGCCATGGGATTTGGCTTGCCGGTTGTTTCAACGCCGGTGGGGGGCGTTGTGGATTTTTTTTCCCCGGGTAAAAATGGATATTATATTTCAATCGGTGATGTTCATGACATAGTGGTTAAAATAAAGAAACTTTTACATGACAAAGGTGCTTTGAGCGCCATGGCCTTGCATAATTACAGGTTGGCCCAGGATTGCTTCAGATCCGACAAAGTGGCGAAGCGAATGGAATTAATTTTTGATCAGACAATGAATGGTTGATTATGCAGCAGATTACACAACAGTTGAAATCCGGTAAAATGCAGATTCTGGAAGTTCCCTTTCCGGTTCTGGCAAAAGGTCAGATCCTGGTTCGCAATCATTATTCTGTTATCAGTGCGGGCACGGAAGGTAAAACCGTATCTGATGCCAGAAAAGGGTATATCGCCAAGGCCAGATCCCGGCAAAAAGAAGTCAAGATGGTCATCAACATGATGAAGCAGGACGGTATCAAAAAAACTTATGATGTGGTCATGAATAAGCTGGAAGCCCCTTCTCCATTGGGATACAGTTGCTCTGGTGAGGTGATCGCTGTTGCAGATGATGTATCTGATTTGCGCCCCGGGGACAGGGTGGCATGCGGTGGCGGCGGGGCCGTACATGCAGACGTGGTTGCCATCCAACGCAATTTATGTGTCAAGGTGCCGGAAAATGTAGATTTGAAATATGCCGCTTTCAGCACCATTGCCGCCATTGCCATACAAGGAATCCGCCAGGCGGATTTACGGATAGGGGAGAGCTGTACCGTTATAGGATTGGGCCTGATTGGCCTCATCACACTACAGGTATTGAAAGCAGCTGGAATAAAGACCATCGCCATTGATATTGATCCGTCGAAAATAGATACAGCAAGGATGGTGGGAGCAGATCTGGCAATGGTAAGGCAGACACAGGGTATTAATGGAATCATCCAGGATTTTACCCGGGGGCATGGCTCTGATGCCGTGATCATAACTGCCGGTGCCAATTCACTGGACCCAGTGAATTTTGCCGGAGAGATATGTCGTAAAAAAGGCAAGGTTGTTGTCGTTGGTGCGGTTCCGACCGGTTTTGCCCGGCCTAATTACTACAAAAAGGAATTGGATCTGCGTATGTCCGCCAGTTACGGACCTGGCCGTTATGATCCGGGCTATGAGGAAAAGGGCAGAGATTACCCCATTGGTTATGTCAGATTTACGGAAAACCGTAACATGCAGACCTTTGTTGATTTGATAGCGGATCAGAGAGTGAATATGGATTCTTTGATTACCCATACCTTTGATTTATTGAATGCCCCAGAGGCCTATGATCTCATTCTGGATCGCAAAGACTCGGTTATCGGAGTACTGATTCGTTATGATTCCCAAAAAGAACTCCAGTCAGCCATTACATTGAAGAAAGTATCTGTTGGGAAATCCCGTTCCGGTAATGTGGGTTTTATCGGTGCGGGCAGCTTTGCCCAGAATGCGGTGTTGCCGAGACTCAATGGGAAGTGCAACTTTGTGGGCATCGTTACGTCAAGAGGCAATAATTCTCGCTATATTGCTGAAAAATATGGTTTTGCTTATTGTTCAGAAAATCCTGACAAATTGTTGGAAGACCCGGATATCGGCACGGTGTTTATTTTGACCCGCCATGATACCCATGCCCAATATGCGGCCCAGGCATTATTGGCTGGTAAAAATGTATTTGTTGAAAAACCCCTGGCAATGAACTTTGAAGAGTTGGCCATGGTCAAAGATGCCTGGACGCAGTCCGGCAGACAGTTGATGCTGGGATTTAACCGTCGGTTTTCACCATTAATTGAAAAAATGGTAGGAGAGTTGCAAGCCGGAAGCAAAAAATCCATTAACATACGGGTGAACGCCGGAGTTGTTCCGCCGGAACACTGGGTCCATGATCCGGAAGTCGGCGGCGGGCGCATCATCGGCGAGGTTTGCCATTTTATTGATCTTGCGGGATTTATCGCAGGCAGCAAGGCCATTAATATTCAAGCGATTGCTCTGTCTGACTATCCGGTTCTTAATGATACCGTGAGTGTTAATATTGAATATGAGAACGGCAGCATTGCAACGGTTTCATATTATTCAAACGGGAACAAGCATGTAGCCAAAGAGCGAATTGAAGTTTTCTCCAATGGGGTCGTGTACCTGATCAATGATTTTATGAAAATGGAAATATCTTCTGAAACAGGTGTTAAAAAAGTGAAACTCAAGGCCCAGGACAAAGGCCATTCAAAAGAATTAATGGTCATGGCGGATGTGTTATCCAAAGAATCACAATTTCCCATATCATTTGATGACATCTATCACAGTTCTTTATTGACTCTGGAAACGATTCGTTCCATCAAGGAAAAAAGAGTCGTGGAAATTAAGGCATGATGGAGCAGCAAATTCAAACCTCACTGGTCCGGCTTCAGCAGTATATTGAATCGTCTGAATTTTGCGGATACGATCCTTATGACACCCTTAACTCTCGGTTCGATTTTAAAAGATTTGGAAAATGGGGTCCTGCCATTGCCATCCAGATCCAGAAACGCAATCCCTTGAATATTCGGCCCCTTTTGGGTGTTAACGGTGGATTCAACCCTAAAGGCATGGGATTGATGCTCAAAGCCTATTCCCTCCTTTATCAAAAAACATGGTCCACCGCTTTTCTTGTAAAAGCCCATGAACTTTTTTTTTGGTTGCACACCCATTATTCAAAAGGGTATGCAGGAAAATGCTGGGGGTATAATTTTGATTGGGCCAATCCGGATGGGAATCTGCCGGCTTACACCCCGTCCGTGGTGGTCACCTCTTTTGTGGTTGATGGCATATTTGAATATTTCAAGGCCACCGGGTCAATAGATGCGAAAAACGACATATGCAGTGCGGCAGAGTATATCAGAAAAGATATTCCGGTTTCGGAATTTCCGGAAGGAATTTCGTTTGCCTATACCCATCTTTCCAAAGGATGCTGCTATAATGCCAGCCTTCTGGCAGCGGAGGTGCTGGCTAAATCAGATTATATCAGCGGAAAATCCGTCAACCGGGATATGATCCTGAAGGCGATGGATATGGTTCTTTCCAAACAGAAAAAAAGTGGTGCCTGGTGGTACAGTTATAATTCCGTTACCGGCAAAGAAAGAAATCAAATTGATTTTCACCAGGGTTTTGTTCTGGTTTCTCTACATAATCTCAATCAATTGATGGAAAAACCTATATCCGATGTTCATGCAGCCATTACCAGGGGGCTTGAATTTTACAAGCAGATTCAGTTTTATCCTGATGGTCGTAGTTTGTGGCGGCTACCCAAAAAATGGCCGGTGGATATCCATAACCAGAGCCAGGGAATCATTACCTTTGCAAAACTTAAGGGTTTTAATCCAGATTATCTTGCCTTTGCAAAAACCATCGCCTACTGGAGCATTGACCAGATGCAGGACAAGACTGGATATTTTTATTTCCGCAAATATCCTTTTTACACGAATAAGATCTCCTATATGAGATGGTCCCAGGCTTGGATGCTGCTTGCGCTTTCGGAGTTGATTTGGAATGAATAAAGAAAAACTTGGTGCCATTATTATTGAAGGTCATGTTCAAGGCCTGTCAAACACCCGTTCTCTGGGGGCGGCTGCCGTACCGGTCATTGTTTTGGACAAGGGAGACTGTGTGGCGCGGCATTCTCGATACTGTTCCGGGTTTTTTCGGTGTCCGGATTATGACACGGATGCTCTTGCTGATTTTCTGATACATCTGGCAGAAGCACATAACCTTAAAGACTGGCTGTTACTACCCTCCAACGACCATGCCGTGCATACCCTGTCCCGGAACAAGGACCGGCTGCAAGACTATTTCAAAATCATTACTCCTGACATAGACATCATTGAAAATATTTATGATAAATCCCGGCTCCTGGCCTTGGCCCAATCCTTGGGCGTGCCAATTCCCGACACTTTTTATGCGCAGAATACTTCCCCGGCGGATGTGCCGCTGGGATTTCCGGTGTTGACCCGGGGGCGTTTTGGGTTGGATTTTTACAAAGCCACAGGTTGTAAGGCGTTTTTGGCCTATGATGAGGAGCAGCTGCATCGACAATTGATTAGGATCGACGCAGCATTCCCTGTGGAAAACACCCTGACCCAGTCCTTGATACCGGATGACGGGATCAATAAGACCATCTCATTTGCTGCGTTCTGCGTGGAAGGAGAGATCAAGGCATATTGGATGGGGGAGAAAATCAGAGAACATCCGGTTCGATTCGGCACTGCCACTTTGGCAAAAAGCATGTTTGCAAAACCTTGCCTGGACCAATCTGTAAAACTGCTTAAGGGCCTTAATTACACGGGTGTGTGTGAGGTGGAGTATATGAGAGATCCCCGGGATGGTCAGTACAAACTCATTGAGATCAATGCAAGGACTTGGCTCTGGGTAGGGCTGGCAATTGATTGCGGTATTAATTTTCCTTTGTATATTTATAATTATGTTCACAACATCAGAACTGAATACCCGACTGAATATGAAAAGGGTCTTTACTGGCGTAATTTCTGGACGGATATGATTTATTCAGTGAAATATATGATCCAGGGGCATTTATCCTATTCCGACTATCGTGAAAGCTTGAAATCCAAAATGGTATATGCTGTTAAATCAAAGTCCGATCCGGCCCCTTTCCGAAAAATGTTAACATTATTGTTATTGAGATGGCGTAGTCGATAAAATGAAAAAAATATGGTTTGATATTACCAATACCCCCCATGTGCACTTTCAATTGGCTTTGTACAGAGGCCTTAATAATGGTGCATATGCATTTGAATTTACAGCTCGGGAATTTTCCGAAACCACTCGGTTGCTAAAGGAGCACTTGGGCTCGTCATTTAAAATTCTGGGTGGGCATCATGGAAAAAATTATTTAGACAAAGTTACAGGCTTGGCAGCACGGGCGATGTCTGTTTATCAACAATCGCCGGAGTTTGATGTATCCATATCCAATGGCAGTGAAAGTGCCATCTGGACATCATGGTTAAAAAGAAAGCGTGCCATTGCCTTTGGTGATAATGACCAAGCACGCCAATGGACCTACAGTCGGTTTGTTGATTATTGCTTTTTCCCTTCAGCCATTAACAAGAATATATTGATTAAACAGGGAATAAAAAACAATAAACTGTATCAGTACGATGGCTACAAAGAGGATATTTACATTGCGGATTATCAGCTGAATCCGCAATTTATATCGGAGTTGCCCTTTGATAATTATGTCCTGGTGCGTCCTGAAAATATCCAGGCCAATTATATCCGCAACGGAAATGTGCGAACCATTGCCCCTGAATTGCTGAGGCTTTTGACTGGGAAGGGATACAATGTTTTATATTTGCCCCGGTATTCGTTCGACAGAGACTATGCCAAGGGCTTGAAAAATGTTTATATACCCTCCGCTCCGGTCAATGGGCTTGATGCCTGTTATTTTGCAGATGCCGTATTAACCGGTGCTGGAACCTTTGCCCGGGAAGCGGCATGTCTGGGCGTACCGGCGGTGTCGTTTTATGCGGGTAGAGAATTGCTAAGGGTGGATCAGTCCATGATTGAAAAAGGCTGGACATTTTTTTCCCGAAATCCTGAAGAAATTGTCAATCATTTACCCCAGACTCGACGACGGGCCATCGGCATTGAACGTTGCATGTCGGTCAAATCTGAGGTGCTGAAAAAACTTGAAGATGTGATCAATGCGGCTTAAGAGGTAATTAGACTGTCAATGAAAATTATATCTGTGGTGGGGGCCCGGCCCAATTTTATGAAAATCGCACCGTTTATCCGTTCCATTGAGAGGGCAAACCGGGATTCGGAGGCCGGAATCCAACATCTTTTGGTCCACACCGGCCAGCATTATGACGATAAGATGTCCAGAGCTTTTTTTGACGCCTTGGACATACCCGAGGCGGATATTAACCTGGGGGTTGGGTCTGGAACCCATGCCCAGCAGGTGGGCCAGACCATGATGGCATTTGAAACAGTGGTGCAGGCGGAAAAACCGGACTGGGTAGTGGTGGTGGGAGATGTTAACGCTACCCTGGCATGTTCTGTGACAGCCAAAAAAGAGTGGGTACGCTGCTGCCACATTGAGGCAGGGCTGCGGAGCGGGGATATGACCATGCCTGAAGAGGTGAACCGTTTGGTCACGGATCGTCTGTCCGACCTGCTGCTGACCCCGGATCTCTTGTCCTCTGAGAATCTTCGTAGCGAAGGAGTGGCTGAACAAAGAATCAAATTTGTTGGCAATATCATGATCGATACCCTGGAATCCCAGCGGGCAAAAGCAGAAAAGCTGTTGATCAATGAAATTCTCAAGGAAAATGCATTGTCCGGGCAGCCAGATATTCAGGTAAATTCCAAAAGTCACTATGGGGTCATAACTCTGCACCGACCTTCAAATGTAGACAGTTCTGATGTTTTTAACGGTATTTTTGAATTTTTACTAACAGAAGTGGCCGGGGATATGCCCCTGTTTTGGCCCGTGCATCCCCGGGCCAGGCAGAAAATGCAGGCATTTGGGCTGTGGGAAAAGGCATTGGCATGCCCGGGGGTGGTGATGCTGGAACCTTTGGGATATCATGAACTGTTGAGGTTGAACATGGATGCCCGGATAATGCTCACGGACAGCGGCGGTTTGCAGGAGGAATGCACAGTTTTGGGTACACCCTGCCTGACTTTACGCTGGAACACGGAACGGCCCGTGACACTCCGCGAACATGGGGGGGCCAGTGTGCTGGTGGGAAATAATGTGGGCCGCATCCGGGAGGAATATAAGAACACATTGTCCTCTGAAAGAAGTCCGGTGCGGCCTGAGTTGTGGGATGGCAAAACTGCAGAGAGATGTCTGCAGGCTATTTTGGAATATCAAGGCAGTTAAATGGATTTTACTCTAAATATTTACAAAGATTTGCTTGAAGCCCTGCTTAGGCAGGGTTTTGTATTCCAGCCGTTTAGTGAATTCATGCAAACTCCTGAAAGTCGGAAAATTATTCTTCGCCATGATGTGGACCGGTTACCGGAGAATGCTTTGGAAACTGCCCGCTTGGAGCATGGCTTGGGTATTTCTGCATCCTATTACTTCAGGGCTGTACCTGAAAGTTGGGATGAGGCAATTATTCAAGAGATCTCCGGCCTGGGGCATGAGATCGGGTATCATTATGAAAATTTGTCTGCCTGCAAGGGCGATACCAATCAAGCCTGGGAAGACTTTCAGGCCAAGCTGGCAAAACTGCGTGCCCTTGCGCCGGTGACTACCATCTGTATGCACGGCAGCCCCATGTCCCGGATTAACAACCTGGATCTTTGGAAAATCCATGACTACAAGGCGCTTGGCATTATTGGTGAGCCCTATATGGATGTGGATTACCAAAAGGTTTTTTATATCACTGATACAGGACGCAAATGGAATAATGAGACATCCAGCGTGCGTGATAAGGTACGTTCCGGATTTGATATACCTGTCAACAGTGCGTTTGATATTATGGAGCTTGCCAAGCAAGGCCGATTGCCGGACTGGGTTATGATCAATGTACATCCCCATCGGTGGTTTGATTTTGGGTTAGGTTGGGTAAAGGAACTTATAGGTCAAAATATTAAAAATATTGCCAAAACAATTTTGGTTCAAATGCGAAAATAAAATGAAATATTGTTTGTTCAGTAATGATGTAGAGACTACTTCCATTTGGTTCAACACACTTCGGGATGAGACCGGGCTCAGGGTATTAAAAGAAGGGATGCCGTTACTTTTGGATATTTACCGCAAATATTCAGTTAAAACCACTTTTTTCTTTACAGGATATATTGCTACTCTTTACCCCCAAGTGGTCAGGATGGTTTTAGCCGACGGTCATGAGGTCGGTTCACACGGCAAGTCCCATTTGCCTGAAAACGGTTTTGACGTGATGCCTTTCAAAAAACAAAAGGCGCACCTGGAGTACTCAAAAAAAATGCTTGAGGATATTTCAGGTAAGGAGGTAATATCTTTTCGGTCACCGGCCCTACGAATGGGTAAAGAGACGGCCAGAGCCCTCATTGAAACCGGATATAGGATTGACAGCTCCATAGCTTCCCAGCGGTTTGATTTTTTTCTTTCCTTTGGCGGATTGAAGAAGCTCAAATGGCTAACAGCACCTCGGCTACCGTATCGCGTAGATATGAACAATATCCTTAAAAAAGGTAATAGCGATCTGGTAGAAGTACCCCTATCAGCATTTTTTTTCCCTTATGTGGGAACGACCATGCGTATTTTTCCTGGGTTGACAACCCTGCAACGGATTGTTTTTAATTTAGAGACCGGTTTTAGTAAAAAACCCATAGTCTTTGATATTCATCCTAATGAGTTCATTGATGAAAGTGATGAAAAGAGAGTTGTTTGTAAAAGATCTTCAAATTATATTAATTATCTTTTAAAGGACGTTTTACGTTCAAGATTGAAGGTTAAAAATTTGGGATCGGATGCGATTTCGCTTTATGAAAAAGAGATCCGTTTTTATCTTAAACGGGGATATCGTTTTACAACCATTAAAAACTACTGTCAGGAAACAGGATTATTGCCATGAAAATTTTTATCATTACAATGGAAGACCCTGTTTACACTTTGGACTTTATGAAGGAGATTATCCGAAATAGGTCCAATGATATTATCGGGCTCACCATTGCAAAGGGGGGGCGCTTTAAAATTGGCAGCAACAGGTCTAAAGCAGTTTATATGCTCAGTCTGTTTTTAATAATGGGTATCTCCAGTTTTGTTGGTTATACTTTAAAAACAGTTCGCTACAAGTTATGGAAAAAATTACCTATGGGTTCTGATCCTTCACTGGAGTCTTTTGCGCATGGACATGGTATTCCGGTTGATTACACAGACAACCCCAATAGCAGGTTTTTTTTGGATAAATTAAAAGAGCTGGCTCCTGATGTGATTATCAACCAGAGCCAATTTATAATAAAGAAAGAGCTTCTTTCTATAGCCCCGTTGGGTATGTTAAACAGGCATAACGCATTATTACCAAAAAACAGGGGGCGCTTGACGCCGTTTTGGGTACTATACAAAGGAGAGAAAGAAACCGGTGTGAGCATCCATTTCGTTGATGAGGGTGTTGACTCAGGGCCTGTTGTGATACAAAAAAAAATTGCGGTTGAGAAAGGCGAAACCTTTGCCAGCTTGGCACACAAAAATTATCTTTATGCACCTCAGGCCATGCTCGAAGCCTTGACCAAGCTTGAGAAGGGCGACACAAATTATCAATCGAATCCCAATTCCGAAGCTACTTACAATACAGTACCTACCTTGGCCCAAGCTTGGGATTACAGGAGCAAGCGGATCAAGACGTACTTGATGAGGCATAATTGGCGTTTCTTATGATGTTTAAAAAGTTGTTTGTCCTATATCTGAGTACCATTGTTTTGATAGTTTCCATACCGTTGGGCAATTTTAACATGGTGTTGAATCACACAACAGTGATCTGTTTTCGGTTGGATTATCTTCTGCATGCTTTGATGTTTATCCCACTGGTTGTGCTGTGGCGACTGAGTTTCCCCAAACACCATTTATGGATAGTTCTGGCAGGGGGGCTCGTTTTGGCATCTGCCATGGAAGGTATTCAATACCTGCTGCCCTACCGAGCCTGGAATATTAATGACTTGTTGGGCAATGGTGTAGGAGTGCTGCTTGGGGGGGTACCCATGGGTAGTATGAAGTATGGTATTCAAAAATCAGGCGAAAAAATTTAGTTTGGAAATTTTGCATGGATCATGACAAGTATAATTTCACGGACAAGTACTGCGATGGGAACAGTGAATTTCGAGAAAATAGGGTGTTACTGACAACGTTTCGGCTGGCGGTGATTGATTTCTTACTGCTAACCCTTTCCTTTTATATTGTAAGCCATATAAAACGAGGCAGCATTGATTTACCCCAAGGGTATCTCATGCTGCTTTTTTTGTTTTATTTTTGCTGGCTGGTATCCGGTTGGGTAGCCAAGAAGTTTTTGCCATCTTCCTATACAGGTTATCGAGAGGCTGTATGGGTGATGTTCAAGTCGATACTCTATCTGACATTTACCGTTGTTTTTGTGGTGGTAATGTTCGGACTGAGCAGATATTCCCGGGTCCAGGTGTTTGCAACCTGTGGATTGTTTTGGGGGCTTGAAATGCTCCTCTGGGCGGTTGCATTCCGGTTTATCTCTCTGCGCTGTACCAATGGTGAAAAAGAAGACCTTGCCTTGGACGAAGCCTCAAAAGACGTCCGAAAATCCGGGTTTTCATATCGTTTTGTAATTCTGGATCTGGGTCTGCTCCTGGGTAGTTTTTTTATGGTAAATATCATGAAACGCGATCAATGGGGTCTGCTCCCCGGCTATGAGAAACTGCTGCTTCTGCTGGTGTTTCTGTGGTTTGGTGTCTCCCTGTCCACCCGGAAATTTTATGTGCTCAAGCAGAAAAATCTCTATTTTGCAGTGTGGCAATGGCTCAAGGCCGGGATGTTGATGTTGGCCGTCACCGGAGTGATGGTATTTGGTCTTCGTATATTTCATTATTCCAGAACCCAGGGGTTTGGCACCATTCTTCTCCTGATGGCCCTGGAGCTGTTGGCCCTGGTCGTCTATTTTTCCGCACGAAAGGAGAAAAAAGAGACCCGGGACATTGAATCCGTGGATCAGGTAAAACAGATACTGGGTCAGACCGACTATGATCTTCATGTGGATATGGAGACCATCCGTCGGCAATTGATGCAGCCAGCCACCCATAAATTGCTTCGATATTTCCAATCCGATAATATGGAGTTCTTTGATTTTCTGGAATCCCATGTAAATATCAAAGAGATCCTCTATGTGGAAACCCTGGTGGATCAAACGTGTGATGCCTTTCCCCTGCGGGATGATTTTATCCGGTTGCGGCTGTTCATCAATCTTCAGCGGATCAATAATTATCGGCGGCTCAATGCCCGTTTTCTACAGATTCACCAGATGCTGCACCCCGGCGGATATTTTGCCGGGTATGCCCATACCATCCAGACCCACCATGAGTGGGTCTACTCCCGGTACCCCCGCCAACTGGCCCATGTGATCTATGCCCTTGATTTTTGTGTTCACCGGGTCATTCCCAAATTACCCTGGGTACAGAAGGTCTATTTTGCATGGACCAAGGGAAAAGACCGCATCATTTCCAGGGCGGAAGTGCTGGGGCGGCTCTGTTTCTGCGGGTTTGAAATTGTGGCCACCAAAGAGATTAATAAGCGTCTCTATTTCATTGCCCGCAAGGTGAAAACCTCTTCCCTGGACAAGAGCCCCACCTATGGCCCCCTGGTGGCCCTGAAGCGATCCGGGTATGGGGGAGGGGTGGTGCATACCTATAAGTTCCGCACCATGCATCCCTATTCCGAATATCTCCAGCAGTACATGTATGATCACAATGGCCTTCAAAAGGGCGGTAAGATTGAGAATGATTTCCGCATGACCACCTGGGGCAAGGTGATGCGAAAATTGTGGTTGGATGAGTTGCCCATGCTCTACAACTGGCTGAAAGGTGATTTTGGCATTGTGGGGGTGCGGCCCTTGAGTTTTCATTTTTTAAGCCTGTACGATGCCGATCTCCAGGAGCTGCGCAAGCGGGTGCGCCCGGGGCTGGTACCGCCCTTTTATGCCGACCTGCCCGAAACCTTTGAAGAGATCTGCGATTCTGAACGGCGCTATATCCGCGCCTATCTGGAACATCCCTTCCGCACCCAGATCTGGTACTTCTATAAATCCTTCATAAACATAGTAATAAAAGGCGCCCGCAGTAATTAGCGGGGTCTGACCCAGATAACTATTTGTTTTTATAAAAAATACAAGCAAAAATGTGGGCAAAAAAGGCCTTAGCGTGCACTTTTTGATGCCAAAAAGGGGCTTTTAAGCAATCTAATTTGGGGTCAGGCTTGGCTTATTGGTGTTATTGGGGGGTAAAGTATGGCTGTTTGTACGGCGGCTGCGCCGCCGTGAACCGCGGTGCGGACTGCGTCCAGCACCTTGTCCCGGCGCTCCGCGCCTGAACAGGAGACTGGGCAGACATCACACACCGATCGATCTATTGTTTAATTGTATATGCAATCATTGACTTGATCTCATCAAGGGGTTATCATCGGATGATAATATTATAGCTGTTTAGGGTAAATGTGATTGAAGTACCAAAAAAAACGGGGCTTGAAACGCTTTTAGAGCTTGATGGCGAGGTATTTCCAATGGATAACGGATTTTGGGTGAAATTCATTGCCCATAAAACGCCTGTGAATAAACATATCCCCCATGGAATAAAATACTCCTTGACGCTGCATGACAGGTACAATCAAAGGGTAATTGGATATGACAATGCCCATGGGATAAAACCTCCACAAACAAAGAAATTTTCTGGCAGGCGAGACGTTTGGGACCATAAACATCGAAAATCATCCGTATATTCTTATGAATTTGAGAGTGCGTATCAGCTTCTTGAAGATTTTTGGAACGATGTCAATGCTATTTTAGAATCACGAGGTGTGTAATGTCTGTTAAGGCCATGAAAGTCGGTATCATCTCCAGGGAAGATTATGTTAAAAGAACACTTGCCATCGCCAAAGGTGAGTATAAACCCAAACAAGATGAACCCAAAATATGGTTTGAGTCAATTCAGTCCATGGCGCAAGTTTTGAGTACTGAAAATCAAAAATTATTACAAACGATTGTACAGCATAAACCACGTTCTCTTACTCAGCTTGAAGGATTGACCTGTAGAAAAAAATCCAATTTGTCTCGAACGCTTAAAACATTGGAACGATATGGAATCGTGGAGTTGAAAAAGAAGAGTGGTAAGATAGCACCAAGGGTGAAAGTGACTGATTTTAATGTGGAATTTGGTCTAAATATCGGGGTCTGACCCTGGTAATGTATTGTTTTTATAGAAAATATCAGCATGATTCTGGGCAAATAAGGGCTTAGCATGTACTTTTTGATGCCCAAAAGGGGCTTTTAAGCAAAGACGAGGGCCAGTCTTGGCTCATGGGTGATATTTGGGTGCTACATACAGGATGTCAGGTTTTGGGTTTTTGAAAGATGATGGGCAGAGAGAATCCTCTGTAAATTGGTATGTTAATTTGATTTGTAATATATAAGGAGATTTTTGATGTTTGGAACTATTGTGGATCGGAAAATACGAATTGCCGTTGTGGGCTGTGGACGAATCTCCAATAATCATCTGAAATCCATAGAAATGCACAAGGATGATCTGGAACTGGTGGCTGTGTGTGATACCAACCGAGAACTGTTGGGCAAAGTGTCCGGAGAGCTGGGGGTACCAGGTTTCAACAATATGGATATCATGCTCCAGGAGATGGAGCTGGATATGGTTTCCATCTGCACCCCCAGCGGGATTCATCCCCAGCAGGTGATCAAGGCAGCCCAAGCCGGGGTGCATGTGGTGACGGAAAAGCCCATGGCCACCCGATGGAAAGACGGGGTTGAAATGGTCCGGGCCTGTGATGAGGCAAGGGTGCGGCTGTTTGTGGTCAAGCAGAACCGTCGGAATTCTACCTTGCAGTTGCTGAAACGGGCCGTGAAGGAAAAACGGTTTGGCCGCATTCACATGGTATGCCTCAACGTGTTCTGGACCCGGCCCCAGGAATATTATGACAGTGCCGCGTGGCGGGGCACCTGGGAGCTGGATGGCGGGGCCTTCATGAACCAGGCCAGCCATTATGTGGATCTGTTGGAGTGGCTCATCGGCCCCATAGCCGATATCCAGGCCATGACCGGCACCCTGGAGCGGGACATTGAGGTGGAAGACACCGGGGTGATGAATATCCGGTGGCGCAATGGGGCCATGGGCTCCATGAGCGTGACCATGCTTACCTATCCCAAAAATTATGAAGGGTCCATCACCATATTGGGTGAGAAGGGCACCGTGCGGGTGGGGGGGGTGGCCGTCAATGAAATTCAGACCTGGGATTTTGAAGAGCCAAAGGACTATGATAAGGACATCAAAGAGGCCAGTTACCAGACCACCTCTGTATATGGATTCGGCCATCCCCTGTACTTCAAAAACGTGGTGGATGTAATGCGGGGCGTTGCAGAGCCCGAGACCGATGGCCGTGAGGGCCTGAAATCCATGGAAGTGCTGATCGCCGCCTACCTTTCTGCCCGGGACAACAAAACAGTGTCCCTTCCCCTGGAATATTAGCGGGGTCTGACCCCGTTAAATATTTGTTTTTATACATGATGTCGTCTAATATATGAGTAAAAAAGGGCTTAGCGTGTACTTTTTGGTGGTAAAAAGTGGCTTTTAAGCAAGTTGGTTTGGGTGGCAAAGTATGCCTGTTTGTACGGCGGCGGCTGCGCCGCCACCGTGAATCCTGGTACCATAACATTTGTTTTATTATTAGGGAGGTATAGGCATGCATTCATTGATTATTAATGTAGAAAACAAAGAGTTGATGGACAAGATACTTTGGATGTTGAAGCATTTTGAAAATGATGGAGTTGAAATAGCTGTCAGTCAAGACTTTGAAGATTTGAAAATGTTGAAAGCCACCAGATCTGACGTAACTGTCCCTTTTATGACGCAAGGATAAATATTAATGTCGTTTTTACATGAAACCGCCATTGTGGATGATGGCGCAACCATAGGGAAAGGCACCCGGGTATGGCATTGGGTGCATATCTGCGGAGGGGCTGATATCGGTGAAGGATGCTCCTTCGGGCAGAATGTGTTTGTGGGCAACAAGGTGACCATCGGCAATAATGTAAAGGTGCAGAACAATGTGTCGGTGTATGATAATGTGACCCTGGAAGATGATGTGTTCTGCGGGCCGTCCATGGTGTTTACCAATGTGTATAATCCCCGGTCCGCCATCTCCCGCAAGGATGAGTACCGGTGCACCATAGTCAAAAAAGGCGCAACCCTGGGGGCCAACTGCACCATTGTGTGCGGCAATGATATTGGGGAATATGCCTTTATCGGTTCCGGCGCGGTGGTCAATCGAGATGTCAAGCCCTTTGCCCTGATGGTGGGGGTGCCTGCCCGGCAGATTGGCTGGATGAGCCGGTTTGGTGAGCAGCTGGATCTGCCCCTGGAAGGGAATGGTCAGACAGTATGTGAACACACCGGAGAGCGCTATTTGTTGAAAGATGGCAATGTCAGCCTCCAGGGGTGATAAGGAATTTTGAAAGGGCTTGTCATTGTGAAAAATGTCTGTGGATTCATGGACTTCATGATGGTAAAGCCCTTTTTGGGGTCAGGCTTCGCTTATTAGCGTTATTGGGGGGTAAAGTATTGCCCAGGTGGGAAATAATGCCCATAAGCCAGGCCGGATCCTAATTTTACGAGGAGAGCATTATGCAGTTTATTGATTTGAAAGCACAATATAGAAGTATTGAAGAGAAGGTAAACCAACGAATCAAGGATGTTCTGGAGCATGGGCGGTTTATCATGGGGCCGGAGGTGGCACAGCTGGAGGCACGGTTGGCCGAATATGTGGGGGTAAAGCATTGCATCGGGGTGGCAAGTGGCACGGATGCGTTGCTGGTGGCCATGATGGCCCTGGGGGTGGGGGCAGGGGATGAGGTGATCACCACGCCGTTTACCTTTGTGGCCACGGCAGAGACCATCGCGTTGCTGGGGGCAAAGCCGGTGTTTGTGGATGTGCGACCCGATACCTATAATATTGTGCCGGAATTGATTGAGGATGTTATCACGGAAAAGACAAAGGCCATCATGCCGGTGAGTCTTTATGGGCAGTGTGCTGATTTTGATGAGATTAATGAAATCGGGGTGCGTCATGGAATCCCGGTGGTTGAGGATGGTGCCCAGAGTTTTGGGGCTACTTACAAGGGCCGGAAATCCTGTGCTTTGTCCAGTATTGGCTGCACGTCGTTTTTTCCCTCAAAACCACTGGGGGCCTATGGGGATGGCGGGGCGTGTTTCACCGATGATGATGAGTTTGCCAAGGCCATGCGGGAGATTCGGGTCCATGGCCAGGATCGACGGTATCACCATCCCCGGGTGGGGGTTAATGGTCGGCTGGACACCATTCAGGCGGCGGTGTTGCTGGCCAAGATGGATATTTTTGAAGAGGAGGTGGCGCTGCGTGCAGAAGTGGGTGCCCGGTATACAGAGATGTTTGCCGGGGCAGATGTGGTACCGCCCTATATTGAATCCTTTAACACATCGGTGTATGCCCAGTACACCATCCAGGTGGATGATCGGGAGGCGGTCCAGGCAAAATTGAAAGAGATGGATATCCCCACAGCCGTCCACTACCCAGTCCCCCTACACATGCAGCCGGCCTTTGAAGACCGGGAACATTCATACCCCGTGGCCGAAGCCCTGGCAAAACGTGTAATCAGTTTGCCCATGCATCCCCGCCTTTCTCTGGAAGATCAAAAAACAATATCGCGGGGTCTGACCAAGTTAAGTTGATGTTTTTATTAATAATGTTGTTCAAAACATGGGTAAATAAAGGCTTAGGGTGCACTTTTTGATGCCGAAAAGGGGCTTTTAAGCAATTTCATTTGGGGCATTATTTAGTGTCCCATCGCGATTTTGCAGGATAAGGATATTATAATGGACGCCGATCGTTCAGTCTTTAAAAATCCCGGGTTTCTGGTGATATGTTCACTGGTGGTGGTGACGCCCATGTTCAGGGGCTCTGTGCATTTGTGGGCAGAGACCGTGATTCAGATGCTTGTTTTAACGGGGTTTTTTTTTGTTTTTATGGAGAAGTTGTTATCTGGGGATAAAGCAATGAAAACCCAGGGTGTAAGGGGAAAAATAAGACCTTCAAAGACTGCTGAAAATTTGGAAAGTGCCAGTCGTTCGATTCGCTTATCTGATTTAGAAAAAAAAAAGCCTTCTGGGGGAGCTGCACGTTTGGGGCTTCCGGCAAAGCAGATGTTCTGGTTTGTGGTGGCGCCCTGCAGCTTGCTGGGTGCGTGGGCCACACTGTTTTCCCGCCAGGGCAGTCTTGCCATGGAAGGCATGATCATGTTGGTGACCTATCTGGCTTTGTTTTATATTGCCTATGATGCCGTGCGGACCAGAAAGGAGCAACGTGTTCTGGTGGGGGTTATTGTGGGAACGGCCTTGTTTTTGTCCATTATTGGTATGCTGAAACGGTTTGATCTGCTGGTGTTTCCCTGGTGGGATTACTCTGGAGAATTGGGAGATGAGCATGGGGCATTATCCCTGTCAGGCGTATATGTGAACCGGAATCACATGGCAGGTTTCCTGGAGATGGCTATTCCGGTGTTTCTGGGGCTGTTCCTCACCAGATCCCGGAGCATTGAAGTGCGAACCGGTATGATCTGTCTGGTGCTGTTTTTGATCGTGTCCCAGGCGTTGACCCTTTCCCGGGGAGGATGGGCTGCCACTGCTGGTGCCCTGGTTTTCATGATGACGGTATTGCTGCTGATGAAGGGATTTAAGCAAAAAAGGCTCATTGTCGGCATTACCGTGGCCGTGGTTGTGGTGGGGACGATTATTCTTGCCAGCACGCCGGTGGTTCAGAGAATTACAACCCTGACCCAGCGGGACGCAGAGGATAATCTTACCGGACGTCTTACCTACTGGGCCGGGACGGAAAATCTTATTAAAGACAATCTTTATACCGGAACAGGGCCGGGCACCTTTACCGAAGCGTTTCCGGCCTATCAAGCCCCCGGACTTGCTGTGTTGCCGGTGTATGCCCATCAGGATTATCTGCAGTTCATGGCGGACAATGGTATCTTTTTTATTCCGTTGATGCTGTGGCTGTTGTTTATTTTTTTCCGGGAGGGATTCCGTAAAATTAATGGCCGCAGTCGCCAGACCATGGGCATAACCCTCGGTTGCATGGCCGCCATGGTTGCCATTTTAATCCACAGCTTCAGCGATTTTAACCTTCACATTCCTGCCAATATAGTTCTCTTTACCGTTTTGACTTCAATGGTAGTTAATCACAGAGTCTGACCACGTGAACTATCTGATTTCGGGTTTCTCTGGTTTGATTCAATTATGAGGATGCTGTATGGCCAGAATGTAAACAGGTGCGAAGATTAAGAAATTGACGGGTGAAGTTTGTGTATATCAGTGATAAAATTGATCAGCTTTCTGCAAAAATAACGCCTATAAGCTAAGCCTGACCCCAATTGGAGCGGTAAAATTTTGCCATGCTTTTTCAACTGAAAAATTATAATTTTTATATCATCTTCTTCCTTGATCTCCTTCTATTCTCCCTGGCATTGTTCTTAGCTCACCTCATCCGATTTGAATTTGCCCTTCCTGATTTGAGATTGCAACAGTTCTGGCAATTACTTCCCCTTGCGCTGGTGATTAAATCTTTGGCTTTTTTTGTCATGCAGCTTTACCGGGGGATGTTCCGTTATACCGGTCTGAAGGACCTGTGGCGGCTGTGCCGGGCTGTGGGACTCTCCTCACTGGTTTTTGTGTCGGGAGTTGCCGTGATTTATGGCTTTGTTAACTATTCCCGGTCGGTGTTTCTCATCGATGCGGTGCTTACATTGCTTTTCACCGGTTGCTTTCGCCTGCTGATCCGTTTCTCTTTTGCCCAACTCTGTCAACACCGGGAGGATCATCATCTTTTTCACCTGTTTAAGGCTAAACGTAACTATAAGACCCTCTTGATCTATGGTGCGGGCAGTGCCGGAGAAAAACTTTACCGGGAAATTGCGGAAAACCCCCGCCTGAAATACCGGGTGGTGGGGTTCATGGATGATGATCCTAAAAAATTGGGCCGGTCCATACATGGGATTCCCGTGTGGGGGGGGCTGGGGGCCATGAAGGTGGTGACGGCAAAGCTTTCCGTCCAGGAGGTGCTCATTGCCGTGCCATCCTCCACCGGGGTGCAGATGCGTGCCATTGTAGATGTGTGCAAGGCCTGTGAGGTGCCCTTTAGAACCCTTCCGGGCCTGGGAAATATCATTGACTGCAAGGTGGATATCAAAACCCTGCGGGATGTGGAATATAAGGATCTGTTACGCCGGGAACCGGTGCGGCTGGATTCTTACAAGATAGCAGGCTACCTCAACGAAAAGGTGGTCATGGTCACCGGGGCCGGGGGCAGCATCGGCAGTGAATTGTGCCGCCAGATCATTAAGTTTGACCCCCGGCAGTTGATTCTGCTGGATGCCAGTGAGTCGGCCCTGTACCAGGTGCAGATGGAGCTGAAGCATCGGTCCGGGTACCAGCGTTATGCCACGGTGCTGGGCCGAATCCAGAATGCAAATCTAATGGACAAGGTGATGCAGCGCTATCGACCCCATGTCATCTTTCATGCTGCGGCATATAAGCATGTGCCCATGCTGGAGCGTAACCCCTGGGAGGCGGTGGCCAACAACATCATGGGCAACCAGATAATGGTGGAAACCGCCATCACATGGGGGGTGGCCTATTTTGTTTTGGTCTCCACGGACAAAGCGGTGCGGCCCACCAATATCATGGGGGCATCCAAGCGCATTTGTGAACTGATACTTCACTCTTATGTTGATTTAGATCCCGATGATTTAAAGCGCATCCCCCCGCCTGACCGGATACCGGTGTCAGCTGAAGATAATGAGGCGAAGAAAGAAGAAGGTGACTCTGTACTGCCGCCCGAGGCCGGGCCGTTATACGTACCCGATGCTACTGGGCCTGCAGATGATGATATCCAGGGAGATGAGAAACCCAGGTCCAGGGAGGCTGAGCATCCAAAAAAACAGTTGCCTGCACACCCGAAAACCAAATTCATGGCCGTACGTTTCGGTAACGTTGTAGGATCATCTGGTTCCGTGATTCCGTTGTTTCGTGAACAGATAGAGCGAGGGGGACCTGTGACGGTAACCCACCCGGAGGTAACCAGGTATTTCATGACCATTCCCGAAGCCGCCCAGCTGATCCTCCAGGCCGGTGCCCAGGGCGAGGGGGGCGAGACGTTTATCTTGGAGATGGGCGAGAGTATTAAGATTGCAGATATGGCCCGGGATTTGATACGCCTTTGTGGACTGGTGCCGGATGAGGATATTGAGATAAAGTATACGGGACTGCGTCAGGGAGAGAAGCTCTACGAAGAACTCATAACCGCAGGGGAGGGCATCGTGCCCACGCCCCATGAGAAAATCATGGTGCTAAAGGCCAACGGCGACTGGAACGGCCATGGCTCCCGGGAAAAATTCCAGGAATGGCTCATGAACCGACTTAATGAGCTGTATGCTGCGGCCGATGACCATGACATCTGCGCCATCCGGGAAAAAATGCAGCAAATTGTCCCCGAATTCAAGGTCCAGGACAGCAAGTGCGTCCTGTAATCTGGGGTCAGGCTTGGCTTATTGGTGTTATTGGGGGGTAAAATATCGGGTTTTATCTGCCCTGAGATATATTGCGTAATTTTTGGAAGCTTTGTGGGAGTATTTTCCGGCAGGGCTTTTTTTATATTTGACAGCAGTACTTCAATACGGTACTGTTGTGTGAGGATCATCTGGAAACGGGGAGAAATGAAATGAAAGAGACAACAGCAAATGAGTTTCGAAAGAAACTGAAACATTATGTGGATATGACCATTGAAAATCATAAACCTTTGAGGATCAATCGTCGCAATGGACAAAATTTTGTAGTTCTCAGTGAATCGGATTGGAAAGCAATTGAGGAAACCTTGTACCTGAATCAGTTTGCCGGTCTTGTTGAAAGTATTCACGATGCGGCGGCAGAATCTTTGGATGAGGGTACCGCCCTTGAGGACCTGGACTGGTGAGCTGGAAGGTTATCTTATCAAAAAAAGCCGTTAAAGATTCAAAAAAAATCAAATCCTCAGGTCTTAAACCCCAGACGGAAAGATTGCTTCTCCTACTTTCAGAAAATCCGCTTCAGTCACCGCCGGCTTATGAAAAATTGGTTGGTAACCTCAATGGCTTTTACTCCCGACGTATCAATATTCAACATCGGCTGGTTTATGATATTGATAAAACAGCCCGGATTGTACATGTGCTCAGGATGTGGACGCATTATGAGTGATGGGGGGCAGGCTTGGCTTATTGGTATTATTGGGGGGTAAAGTATCGGGTTTTATCTGACCTGAGATATGTTGTGTAATTTTTGGAAGCTCTGTGGGAGTATTTCCCGGCAGAGCTTTTTATTTTGTTGGATTCTGCAATATTGCGGGGTCTGACCCCGTTAAACAGGAGAAAAGATTCGTGAAAAATTGTAAAATATTAGTTACAGGTGGCGCTGGCTACATCGGCTCAATTCTTGTTCCAGTCCTGCTTGAAAAAGGTTTTAAAGTAACTGTTCTCGACAATCTTATGCATACTCAGAGTTCTCTTCTGGAGTGTTGTGCTGATCCCCAATTTAACTTCATTAAAGGGGATATCTGTGACGAAGGTCTTATGGCAGAACTCATCCCCAAATTTGATGTTATAATTCCTCTGGCTGCCATAGTTGGCGCACCGGCCTGCAAGATTAATCCTACAGTAACCAGGCTGGTAAATTATGAGGCTCATATAAATATGATAAAAATAATATCTAAATCACAAAGGGTTCTGTTTCCGACTACAAACAGTGGTTACGGTATCGGTGAGAAAGATGCGTACTGCACAGAGCAATCACCACTATGTCCTATTTCAGAGTATGGCAGGACAAAGGTAGCGGTGGAGAATGCTCTCCTTGATAAAGGCAATGCCATCACTTACCGTTTAGCAACGGTCTTTGGCATGAGTCCAAGGATGAGAATGGATCTTCTGGTAAATGATTTTACATATCGGGCATTTAAAGACCAGTTTATTATCCTTTTTGAAGAACATTTTCGCAGAAATTACATTCATATTAGAGATGTAGCAAATGCCTTTGTTTTTGGAATAGACAATTACGATAAGATGAAAGGCCAGCCGTTCAACGTAGGACTGAGTTCCGCCAACCTGACCAAAAGACAGCTTTGTGAAAAAATTAAGGAGTACATCCCTGATTTTTACATTCATTCGGCACCAGTTGGTGAAGATCCTGACAAGCGTGACTACCTTGTCAGTAATGAAAAGATTGAGTCTCTGGGCTGGAAGCCGGAGCATACACTTGACACTGGAATACAGGAGCTCTTGAAGGGTTATCAGATTATCAAACCCAATAAGTTTGCCAACGTTTGATGGATATGCCGAAAGCTCAACGGAGAAAAATGAGAGAGACGATAAACTTTTCCAATATAACGGCGGTAATTTTAGCAGGAGGACTGGGCACCAGACTACGTCCTGCAATTTCTGATAAACCAAAGGTGCTTGCAGAAGTCCTGGGGCGGTCATTTTTGACATATTTATTGGATCAGTTATCCTCTGCAGGTGCTTGCAAGGTAATCTTGTGCACAGGTTATATGGGAGATAAGGTGCAGGCAGTCTATGGGGATACATATAGGTCTTTAAACCTGTTGTATTCCCAGGAAGATAAACCCCTTGGCACAGGCGGGGCACTGCGTTTGGCACTGCCGCTGATTGAGTCCGATTACGTTTTGGTTATGAATGGAGATTCATATGTTCGAACTGACTTGAGTTGCTATGCAAAATGGTTTTTACAAGGTGATAAAAAGGCCTCTCTTGTTTTAGTCAAGGTGCTTGATACAATCCGGTATGGAATGGTGGCGGTGGAAAAAGATGAGACTGTCTCGGCATTTAAAGAAAAAGAAAGGTCAAAGGGGGCTGGCTGGATAAATGCAGGCATATATTTAATCAAGACATCGTTCTTAGAGACAATCCCTGTGGGGAGAAAATTTTCGCTTGAACGGAAGTTTTTTCCCTCTTTGGTGGGTAATGGTCTTTTTGGGTACCAGTGCAAGGGTGAATTTATTGATATTGGCACACCTGAATCGTATGCGGCGGCAGAGTTTTTTTTTAATGAGAGCAAGGTAACGGCTGTTGAGAAAAATATTGGTTGTGGAGGCCAAGATCTATGATTATCAGTAGAACTCCGTTCAGAATTTCTTTTTTTGGCGGTGGAACAGATTATCCAGTATGGTATCGCAGGCATGGCGGTGCGGTATTGGCCACCACGATAGATAAATATTGTTATCTTACATGCCGATATTTACCACCATTTTTTGAACATAGAATTCGTGTGGTGTATTCCAAGGTCGAAAATTGTCAAACACTTGATGAAATTTCTCATCCGTCAGTTCGTGAGGTTTTGCGCTACTTAAATATTGACCGTGGTGTAGAAATTCATCATGATGGAGACCTGCCTGCCCGGAGCGGTATGGGTTCCAGTTCCTCATTTACCGTAGGATTATTGCATGCGCTTTATGCATTAAAAGGCCAAATGGTCAGCAAACAGAAACTGGCCAGGGAAAGCATTCACATTGAACAGGAAATTCTCAAAGAGACAGTGGGTTCTCAGGATCAAATGTCTGCTGCCCATGGGGGGTTCAATCTCATAGAATTTTCTTCAGGTGATGAAATTTCTGTCCGGCCAATGACGCTTTCCCAGGAGCGTATTAAAGAGCTGAATTCATATCTGATGCTTTTTTACACAGGAATTATCCGCACGGCTTCAGATGTTGCGGAAAGTTATGTTAACGGTATTGAGGATAAAAAACGGCAATTGGGTATATTAAATGATTTGCTTAAGGAAAGCATCTCTGTTTTAAATAGAGATAAGGATATCAGATGCTTTGGTGATCTGCTGCATGAGGCCTGGCTGGCTAAACGCTCCTTAAGCAGAAAAATATCAAATTCAAATGTGGATGAGATTTATAGTTCAGCAAGATCAGCAGGTGCTATAGGTGGCAAATTGACAGGGGCCGGAGGTGGAGGATTCATGTTGCTTTTTGTTCCTCCAGAAAAACAGGCGAAGGTGAGAGAGAAACTCAACGGTTTAATTTATGTGCCGTTTAAATTTGAGTCTTCCGGGAGTCAAATCGTATTTTTTAATAATCAAGAAGATTTCTCTATTATAGAACAAGAACGTGCAAAACAGTCAGTACAGGCATTTGAAGAACTTGAGTGTAGTCAAAAAGGACAGGAGTGTTGGAAATGAAATTTTCCCGGGAAACATTATTAATGCTCTATCATGATATGCTTCGAATTCGCAATGTCCAGCTTCGTATTGAATCTCTCTATCATTTGGATGAGATGAAGACTCCGATTCACCTGTGTATCGGGCAGGAAGCAATTGCTGTGGGTGTATGCTCCAATCTCAACAGGGAAGATTATATATCAAGTAACCACCGTAGCCATGGGCATTATCTGGCTAAAGGTGGTGACCTTAAAAAATTAATTGCTGAACTATACTGTCGTGAAACCGGATGTTCCAGGGGGCGTGGGGGATCAATGCATCTTGTGGATACATCGGTAGGGCATGTGGGGAGTTCTTCCATTGTTGGGGGCGGCATTCCAATAGGTGCAGGTCTGGCATTAGCCATACAGATGAAAAAACAAAACCGCGTAAGTGTTGTTTTTCTGGGAGACGGAGCTGCTGATGAGGGGGTTCTATATGAAAGCATCAATTTTGCGATGCTTAAAAAGTTGCCCGTAGTATATATCTATGAAAATAATCAGTTTTCCGTTTGCTCACGTGTTTCAATCCGTAAGATTGGTGAAAATATTTTTCATGCAACGCCTTCAGAGCACATGTTTACTGAAACAGTAGATGGCAATAATGTTCTGGAAGTCCATGAAGCCGCAAGAGAAGCTGTCCTTAGAGCTCGTAACGGACAGGGTCCATCCTTTATAGAATGCAAGACTTATCGGATACGTGGACACGCAGGCGCAGGTTCTGATGCTGATCTGGGATACCGATCTGCCGAAGAAATCAGATCCTGGGAGTCAAAATGTCCTGTTGCTACATTTTGTGAGGAATTGTTGAAGAAAGGTTTGATTATGCAAAATGATATTACAGATATGGAAAGACAGATAAACATAGAAATTGATGAGGCATTTCTTTTTGCACATGAAAGCCCGCTGCCAAAGGAAGAACACATACTACAATATCTTTTTAGTGAGTAATAATTATGCCGTGGTCAAAAATAAAACCTGAACTCAATGAACCTGATTACAATAACCTGACAGGACACAATAACCGCATTATACCCTATGCAGAGGGGATTCGAGAGGCCCTTGATCAGGCACTTTCATTAGATGGGGATGTGTTTGTTATGGGACAGGGAGTTGATGACCCGTCAAGCATGTTTGGTTCAACTTTGAATCTCCATGAAAAATATGGCAGGGAACGAGTGTTCGATACTCCCCTGGCTGAAAATGGTTTGACGGGCATTGCCGTTGGCGCTGCAATCGGGGGGATGCGCCCTGTTTACTTTCATAATCGGCCCGATTTTTTATTGCTTGCAATGGATCAGATCGTTAATCATGCTTCTAAATGGCATTACATGTTTGGAGGCGCCGTCAATGTTCCCCTTGTTATCTGGGCCTGTATCGGGCGGGGATGGGGATCTGCAGCACAACATTCGCAGGCCCTTCAGGGGCTTTTTATGCATATCCCTGGGTTGAAACTTGTTATGCCGTCCACCTGTTACGATGCAAAAGGACTCATGCTATCTTCTATAGCTGACAATAACCCAGTAATAATATTAGAGCACCGCTATAACTTCAGACATAAAGGCTTTGCTCCGGAAGAACCGTACCGCATTCCCATCGGTAAAGGTATTGTGAGAAAGCAGGGGAAAGATATAACTGTAATTGCCGCTTCTTATATGGTTACCGAGGCTTATAATGCAGCTTTGGAGCTGGCAAAAGACGGTATGGATGTGGAGGTTATCGATCTGAGAACGCTTCGTCCTTTGGATGAGGAACTCATTCTTACATCTGTCAAAAAAACAGGACGGGTTGTCCTGGCGGATACCGGGTGGAAAACAGGAGGAATCACAGCCGAAATTTCTGCGCTGATTGTTGAAAAAGGATTCGCATTTTTAAAGGCTCCTGTTGTGCGTGTGGCATGTCCTGATGTTCCAACTCCGGCTTGTTATACCCTTGAAGACGCGTTTTATGCTGGAGTGCCTGAAATTATGGCAGCGGTGGTCAAGGCCCTGAATTATATATGAAAATATTGCTAACAGGTGCTGCGGGAATGATAGGAAGAAATCTTTGTGAATATCTTTGCAACACTGGTCATAAGATCATACCTGTGGATGTTGTGCCGTGTGATGGGGTTATTTTTACGGACCTGACAGATGATGCCAGTGTATTCAATCTTGTAAAAGATTACGCTCCTGACTTAATATTGCATCTTGCAGCTATGACAAATATAGGTTTCTGTGAACAGAACAGAGAAATAGCCCGTGCAACGAATTATGGCATCACAGAAGTTCTAACCAGAGCATGTTCAGAATTAGGAATTGGCATGATATTCTTTTCTTCAGACTATGTATTTGGAAAATATGATAACTTCTGGCAAGAGGATGATCCTTCCTGCCCAACAACTCAATATGGTTATGACAAAGCGGCTTCTGAACGGCTTATCCAAGAACAAATTTCTAATTACGCTATTGTGCGCACTGCCCAACTCTATGGCTTCTCCGGGGACTTTGTCAGTTTAGTCTGTGAGACTATTGCCTGTAATCAAAAATTTAAAGCCTTTGCAAACCTTGTAAATTGCCCCACCTGGATTGGGGATCTATTTCCCATGATAAATAAAATTATAAATTACGGTGGTAGTCAGGGTGTTTTCCATTGTGTAGGACCAGAGGCCATGTCTCGATACCAATATGCATGTGAAATAGCCAAAGCGTTTGGTTTAGACACTGCTTATATTCAAGCCATAAATTTAGATTTTGCAATAGATATTCGTCCTCCTGTGGTAAGACTCAATGGTGTATCCACCTATGAGACTCTTCAGGTTCATCCAGGAAGATTAAAGGATAATTTGCCTTTATGTTTTTCATATGCCATGAAGATAATTCAACAATGAAAAACACACAATCAATTGCCCTCTACCACAAATCAGTTAACGCTGTGAAGTACCTGTTTTTTGCATCACTGGGCACAGTCTTCTTAGTGGAGCTTGCCCTTTCGTTAAGCTGGCCACTACTGAGTGATTCAGCTTTTCTGCATTATATTGCGTATTTAATTAATGAGCATGATTTTGTGCCATATCGTGACATCTTTGAGGTCAATATGCCAGGCACATACCTATTCCACATGGCAATAGGAAGAGTATTTGGTTACTCTGATTCTGCATTTCATATGGTGGATGCTGCATGGCTTATGGCAACACTTACAGTGACCTGGTTTATTATGAAACCATTTGGCCGACTGGTTGCGTTTGCTGGTTGCCTGCTATTTGGTCTTATATACTTGGAAGGCGGTCCCCATATGAGTCTTCAAAGAGATTTCATTGCTATATTACCAATAGCTACCGCTATATTAATAGCAACACGGTGTAAACCCCATCAGTCGGTTAAGATCATACATTTTCTAATTGGAGCACTTTTTGCGTTTTCCGCTTTAGTTAAACCCCACTTGGCCATTGGACTTCCCGCCATTATTCTTTATAACTGTACACAAAATACCAATGAATCCAAATCTGTAAGAAATCTTATCAATCTATGTATTACAGGGGGCATGTTTGCACTGCTCGGTTTCCTGTCAGTGCTTGCAATTCCTTTTCTATGGCTTTGGCGAATTGGAGCATTGGAATCTTTTTGTAATATCTTTTCATCGTACGTGCCGTTATATGTACAGATGTCTGGAGACTTTCAGTTTCGGGGAACCTTGGAACGTATTATAAATATTTTGAGAGCATATAAAAAATTTGGTGGATTCGATTTTCTAGTTATAGGTTCCATGTTTGGTGTATATATTGTCTTAACGAAGTCCATGTCAGCGGCTATAAAAAAGCTGGCTATATTAATATCAGCGTTAGCCGTCCTTTACAGTATATCTGTTATTATTGGTGGTAAATTATGGCATTATCATTGGATGCCGTTTGGATACTTTACCAGCTTGTGTACTGCAATGATTCTTTTTTCCTCCCCTTTGTTTAAGAACTTGCACAGCACAATCATTCTTCCTCTCTTGATTTTCATGGTTGCCGTGATGATGACAGTGCACCCGGCAAAAGTTGCTGTCCAGCAAGTTTTTTACGGTCAAAAGCCAGCATCTGTGGATGAAAGGGTCAAGGAAATAGCGACATACCTGAATGAACACCTGTCACCAGGTGACAAGGTTCAGCCCTTGGATTGGATCAGTGGAGGTACGCATGCAATGCTTATTTCAAAGGCAGTCGCTGCAACTCCCTATATTACGGATTTTCAATTTTATCACAATGTATCAACTCCTTATATTGAGAATTTGAGGAAAAAATTCATTGAAGAATTAAATGATGAAGTTCCGGAATTTCTTATTGAGGTACACGTAAAGGGAAATGTAAAGCCAAAGTTATCAGGATTAGACACAGCATATAAATTCCCTGAATTGAAAACCTTTATGAAACAACATTACAGGAAAGATTATACAGGAGATAATTTTGATATTTACCGCAGAAATAATGAATAACCAGGCATCAAAAAATGGCCGGATATGAAAATATGATAAAAAATGGTTGTTGTGTAAATTGTCACAGCCCGCATACGGAACGGTTTATTGATCTTGGTAACCAGCCAAATGGCAATGTTTTTCCCAGCTTGAATGAGCTTGATAGTGAACAGATTTTTCCCTGTATTATGTCGGTCTGCACTCAGTGCTGGCAGGTACAATTGGAAGCATTTCCTACTGTTGACAGCATGTTTACAAATCACCCCTATATCACCGGGTTGAATAAACCAGTGGTTACCCACTTTGAGAAACTTACACATGATATTGTGCAGAAGTTTGCCATTCCACCGAACAGTCTTGTGCTTGACATTGGTTGCAATGATGGAACTCTGCTCTCAAAATTTCGTGACCGTGGCATGCAGGTATTGGGTATTGACCCTTGTAAAAGAACTGGTAAATTGTCCCGGGAGGCGGGGATTACTGTTTTTGAGGCTTTTTGGAACAAGCAGAGCGCCCAAGCTATGAAACAGCTTGGGATATATCCAGATATTATCACTGCTACGGCTGTATTTTATCATGTGGAAGATATTCATAGCTTTGTTCAGGGCTTAGATATTCTTATGGAAAAGAATACGATTTTTTGTACCCAATGTGTGTATCTGAAAGACCTGATTGAAAAAGTTCAATTTGACCATTTCTATCACGAACATACAATGATTCATGCTATTGCTCCTCTACAAAATCTTTTCTCAAAATATGGTTTGCGACTGTTGGATGTGGACTTTTATCCTATCCATGGAGGCTCTTTTGTGTTGTATGTTGGCAGGGAAGAGTCTGATTTTTCCACGACAAGAAAAATTTATGATGCAATTATCGAGGAAAAACGTGCCGGACTTGATCAACTTCAAACATATTTCGATTTTTCTAAACGTGTGGACTACAATAAGCGGGAGTTGGTGTCACTTTTAAAGCAAATAAAAAGTGCAGGAAAACGTGTGTTGGGAATTGGCGCCCCTCTGAAGGGAAGCACCCTGTTAAATTACTATGGTATTGGCCCTGATCTCGTTGAATGTCTTACGGAAATCAATCACTATAAAATTGGTAGGTACACCCCCGGAACTCATATTCCCATTGTCTCTGAGAATGCAATCGATGAATATCCTGATTATTATTTGCTTCTGTCTTGGAATTTTATAGATTTCTTTATTGATAAATATGCAGATTATCTCAATGCTGGGGGTAAGTTTATTATTCCACATCCGAGCGTCAAGGTTATCGGAAAAGATTCAGTTGTTGGAGTTTAGATGATCATGAAAACATCGCTCATCATTCCGTTTAAGAATGAAGTAGAATATGCGGAAACTACCATGAGTACTGCATATGCATATTTATCCAGGCATGAAATTGACTTTGAGCTTATTGCAGTTGATGATAGCTCCGATGAAACGTGGCGTATTCTTAAATCATTTGAGAGCTTACATCAAAATGTTGTTGCCGTCAGAGGGGGGGATCCTCCGGGATATGGAAAGGCGTTACAAAAAGGGTTTTCTGTTGCCACTGGAAACATTCTGATTCCGTTCAACGGCGACCTGAGTGATTCACTCGATGACGTGATTTCATATATCCATATGATAGAGGACGGGTATGAGATGGTCTTTGGTTCGCGGTTCATGGCTGGCGCAAAAGTGACTGACTCCACAGCGGTCAAAGGGATTGTGTCGCAGTTGGGTAACTGTTTTTTTCAAAGACTTTTTCGTACCGGCTGTAGTGACTTAACCAACTCATTCAAGGCCTGTAGAAAGAAGGTGTTAGAAGATATTAACCCGACCGCTGACGGATACAATATTGGAATGGAAATTGCCTTAAAAGGCATTCTAAAAAAGTATAAATATACGACAATCCCCGTGACTTGGTCAGGCCGAAAGTATGGACGCTCAAAGATGTCAATTATGAAATCAATTCCCACCTACCTGTTTACGGCACTTAGAATTAGATTTGGCCGATAAGTCATAAGTGTTGCCCCTTCTTAATATTTTGAAATTAAAATGGTTTATGGTGAAATGAAATGAGCAGATTAAATGTGTTGCTTGTCAATCCGAGCAGTCAAAAGCAGGTGTATGGAAAATTGGGCTCTTCTCTGGCCGCATGTGAACCACCGGTTTGGACTGCTTTGCTGGCAGCATTTATAAGAGACAAAGGATATTCGGTTAAAATAATAGATGCTGACGCCGAGGGGTGGTCTCCTGAATATACTGCAGATAAGATTGTTGAGTGTAATCCTTTATTGGTGGGGATCAGTGCAATAGGTGCAAATCCATCAGCCTCCTCTACACCAAAGATGCCGGCAATCAGCCAGCTTTTAAATATCTTGCATAAGAAATCTTCTGAAATAAAAACTTTTCTCTATGGCATTCACCCTTCATCACTTCCTGAAAAGACACTCAGGGAAGAACATGTTGATTTTATATGCCGGGGAGAATGTTTCCACACTGTTCCAATGTTGGTAGATGCATTGAAGTCTAATGATAAAAAGTACGATATTGACGGTGTGTGGTATAAACTGGGTGAAAAGATCATTTCCAATGGGTGGGGAAAGCTTGTTGACGACATTGATGAACTTCCCTTTGCAGCCTGGGATTTATTGCCAATGCAACTTTATCGGGCTCATAACTGGCATTGTTTTCAACATCTTGATAAACGACAGCCCTATGCGGTAATCTACACAAGCCTGGGTTGTCCTTATTCTTGTACCTATTGCAATGTCCGTTCGCTTTATAATGGAAAATCAGGTATTCGTTTCCGTAGTATTCAAAAAGTTATTGAAGAAATTGATTTTTTAGTACAGCGGTACAATGTGAAAAATATCAAGATGCTTGATGAGCTTTTTGTGTTAAAGGAGAGCCGTGTTCAGGAATTTTGTGACCTGGTTATTGAACGTGGATATGATTTAAATATTTGGGCCTATGCCAGGGTGGATACTGTAAACGAAAAGATTTTAAAAAAGATGAAGAGGGCAGGGATAAACTGGGTGGCCTATGGAATTGAGTCGGGAAGCAAGATGGTTCGAGATGGAGTTCACAAAGGAAAATTTGCACAGGATACTATAACAAATGCAATAGAGTTGACTAAAAAAATTGGCATCTATATTATTGGTAATTATATGTTTGGTCTTCCAGATGACGATCTTGCAACAATGCAGGCAACCCTTGATCTGGCCAAAGCACTTAATTGTGAATATGCAAATTTTTATTCAACCATGGCCTACCCCGGTTCTCAACTTTATGAGGATAGTATAGAAAAAGGTATTCAAATGCCTGATAGCTGGCTGGGATTTTCCCAGCTTAGTGAAGAGACTTTTCCATTGCCAACAAAGTACATATCCAATGCGGAGGTTTTAAGTTTCCGGGATCTGGCCTTTCAAGAATATTTTTCAGATCCGCAATATCTCAATATGATTGAAGAAAAGTTCGGTGTGGAAGTTGTTGAGCATATTAACAGGATGCTCGGGCATAAAATTCGCAGGAAATTATTAAATAATCCTTAAATCAATGTATAAATTAAAAAATACAACTTTTTAGAAACATTTTAGGGCCTTGGTCACAACATGGAGCGCCCTGACCCCGTTGAACCAACGGTTATGTTCAAGCCCACATTTTAATATTATTGCTCAATTAACGGAAGGGTATTATCTGTTGGAGAAAAAATCAAAAATAAACACTGGACTGGAGGCGGAATTATGAAGCTGGACTGGCCCTTGATGGAAAACAATATCACAATGGAAGATCTGAATACTCTCATTGAGTTTCTGAAAGGACAGCCACGCCTTACACAAGCAGACAATGTTCTGGCTTTTGAAAGGGAGTGGTCAGAATGGCTTGGTGTGAAATACAGTGTGTATGTGAATTCGGGCGCTTCTGCAAATCTTATTACTATTGCTGCATTGAAATATCTATATGGTATCGGAGAAATCATTGTTCCGCCACTTACCTGGGTCTCTGATATAAATTCTGTGATTCAGAATGGTTTTACCCCCGTTTTTGTGGATATCAACCCCAAAACTCTATGTATGAATGATGAGCAGGTCATCGCAAAGCTTTCTGAAAAAACAAAAGCGGTTTTTATCACACATGTTCAGGGCTTTAATGGCCTTACTGATCGTTTGCTCGAAACGCTGAAAGAGAAAGATATTCCTCTTATTGAAGATGTCTGTGAATCCCATGGGGCTACATTTAAAGGAGAAAAATTAGGTTCATTCGGTCTGATCTCCAATTTTTCCTTTTATTTTGCGCATCATATGAGCACCGTTGAAGGTGGAATGGTTTGCACCAACAACGAGGCTATCTACCAAATGATCCGTATGCTGCGTTCACATGGAATGGTACGGGAATCAACCAGTGAGGATATTAAAAAAAAATATATTAATGAATATTCTGATCTCTCACCTGATTTTATATTTGCCTATCCTGCGTATAACGTGCGTAATACGGAGATAGGTGCTGTACTTGGCAGAAGCCAGCTAAAGCATCTGGACGAAAACAATGTTAAGCGATTTAAAAATTTTAAAATTTTCCTTGAGAATCTTGATTCAAGTAAGTACCGAACAGACTTTGATCTTGAGGGAAGCTGTAACTACGCCTTTAATCTGGTGCTAAAGGAACCAAATCCTGAATTTAGAGATAAGATTGAAGGGACCATGCAAAACGCAGGTATTGAATTTCGCCGTGGAAGTTCAGGTGGAGGTAACCAGCTCAGGCAGCCATATTTAAGAGAACTTGTGCCGGAAAAAGAATATGAAAACTATCCTGAAACAGAACATATCCATTTTTATGGATATTATATCGGGAATTACTCTGGGCTGGAAGAAAAAAAAATTAAGGCATTCTGCCAACTACTAAATTCTCTTTAAAAGATGAAAATATTGGAAGGACAATTATTGAATATTGACCATGTTAAAATTATTAGGAAACGCCATGGACTCATTGGTGTTGATTTTAATGAGTTGTGGCGGTATCGGGAGCTTTTTTGGTTTCTTGCTCTTCGGGACATTTTGGTCAGGTATAAACAGGCAGTAATCGGCATCGCCTGGAGTATTCTTCAACCGTTATTCATGATGATCGTTTTTTCTATTATATTCGGACGGTTGGCAAAATTGCCTTCGGATGGTGTCCCCTATCCCATTATGACTTTTGTCGCTCTGCTGCCATGGCAGTTTTTTGCACAAGCCATGAGTTCATCAAGCCAGTCTATTGTCGGTAGCGCCTCAATCATATCAAAGGTTTATTTCCCTCGCCTGATTATCCCGACCAGTGCTGTAATTTCAGGGGTAATCGATTTTTGTATTTCTTTTGTTATTCTCATCGGAATGATGGTCTGGTATAAGATTGTGCCTACTTCCAATATTATTTATCTTCCGTTGTTTTTGCTGCTGGCGTTTACTGCTGCATTGGGGGTTGGCCTGTGGTTGTCAGCCTTGAATGCTGAGTTTCGGGATGTCTTTTATATTGTGCCCTTTTTAGTTCAGGCGGCTCAGTATATATCACCGGTCGCCTATTCTTCCTCCATCATTCCGGAGAAATGGAAGTTGCTTTACTCTTTAAATCCTATGGCTGGTGTGATTGATGGGTTCAGATGGTGTATATTAGGCACTGCAACGCCAAATTGGTCTGGTATCATCATAAGCGCTGTATCAGTTATGGTTATCTTTGCAGGAGGAATTCTGTATTTTAGAAAAATGGAAAGGACCTTTGCAGACATCATTTAAATTATGGAAAAACCAATTATATCGGTAAGAAATCTGGGGAAGCGTTATTTGCTGGGGGTGGGAGGTGGGCAGCGCTACAGGGCTTTGCGTGATATCCTGGCTAATACCTTAAAAAATTTCTTTAAAAGAAATAATGAAAATAAAACCCCACAAGAGTTTTGGGCACTGAAGGGTCTTTCCTTTGATGTTCGGGCAGGAGAAAAAATAGGAATTATTGGCCGGAACGGAGCAGGTAAAAGTACACTGCTGAAGATACTAAGTGAAATAACTGAACCTACGGAAGGTGAAGTGCGTATTTACGGCCGAGTAGCCAGCCTCCTGGAGGTTGGTACTGGGTTTCATCCTGAGTTGACAGGCAAAGAAAATATTTTCATGAATGGCGCAATCCTGGGTATGAGGCGTGCCGAGATAAAGAAAAAATTTGATGAAATTGTTGCTTTCGCAGAAATTGAAAAATTCCTTAATACCCCTGTGAAGCGTTATTCCAGCGGTATGTACGTTCGCCTTGCCTTTGCTGTTGCCGCGCATCTTGAGCCAGAAATTTTGATAGTGGATGAAGTTCTTGCAGTTGGTGATATAGCATTTCAGAAAAAGTGTCTTGGAAAAATGAGTGAAGTTGCTAAGGGGGGACGCACAGTATTATTTGTGAGCCATAATATGGGGGCAATTCGCAGTCTGTGTGGAAGTGCTATTTGGTTAGAGAACGGACAAATAATGAAAAACGGGGATGTAGATGAGGTTGTCAGGGACTATGAAGAGACCCAGCTAAAATGTTTTGATGGATCTTCTTATGTTATTCAAAGAAATCCTGAAAATGTAAAGAATTTAAGTTTTTATTTTAGACATGTTGAGATGATAGATGCAAACGGTAAACATGCTAATATATTTAGATATAATGAAACCTTAGTGTTAATTACTGAATTTGCTGGAGAGGTCGTTGATGGTCAGTTTAGTGCAGAATTCTATATTTATAATGAATTGGAACAGCTTGTTTCTGTTGGGGCATCTGGACCATATCATGGTAAGTATTTTGACAAAGAAGTTAAAAAAATAAAAATAGAAATCGGACCCCTTATTCTTACCAGTGGAAAATATAGAATTAAATTGAGTGTAATGACAGGAAGCATTAGAGCTGATACCTGGGAAAATGCTATCAGTTTTACTATTACCGAGTGCCAACCTTTTAAAACAAGTTGTGAAATACCGGCTTATAGAGAGGGTGTGTGTGTTCTTCAGCAATCTTTCGGAGAGGTTATAAATGATTGAGTCAACGGTGTTGTTACTTACCTTTACCGATCAATACAGGTGGGGGGCTTCAGGCAGGAATGGGATCATTCTGAACTGTAGTACGGATGTGGACGATGATTATTATGGGTCACTGTGCCAGGTTTTCAGACGTGTTATCAGGTATGATATCTATAAAGGCGCAAACAGGGGTGGAATATGCGCTGCAAACCGTGAAATTATTGAGATTGCGCAAACGTATCTCCCTAAATATGTTTTTTACCCCTGTAATTTTTCTGGTATCGTTACCGAGGCAACGTTGATTGAGTTCCGCAAAATGGGTTGTATTGTGGTGGCTGATTTTTTTGATGATGACCTGCTCTTTGAACCGTTTTCCATGTGGATGGTGTCGTGCTTGGACTATGTGATTACGCATGTCCCAACGTTAGTTGAAAGGTATGAAAAGCTTGGATTTCGTTGTCTGTTTACACCTAACATACCAATGAATCCGGCTATATTACGTAAGCTTGACAATCAAGATAAATTGTACAATGCAACCTTTATTGGATCTTTGTACCCGTACCGACGTGATTACATTGAAGATATTGCTGCCAGTGGTGCTATAATTAACTATTTGGGTGGAGGTAATGAGAATAAGATTCAGTCTGCAACCATGGTGAAGATATTCAACCAATCGCGCATCAACCTGAACTTCTCATCTGGGCTGGCTGACAGAAGTATCATCGTGGGCAGGGTTTTTGAAGTTCCCCTGTGTGGCGGCTTTTTGCTTACACAATATTTTCCAGACCTGGAGCAGCAGTTCGATATTGGACGTGAAATTGAATGCTTTAAAACACCCCAAGAGGCTGCAGAAAAGATTCAGTACTATCTTAAACACCCAGATGAATGTGAAGAAATTGCCGCACGTGGATATGAGCGAGCCCAGCGTGATTACACAGGCCCAGTTGTATTAAGCAAAGTCTTCAGAGAGATTGAGGATGATTTATGCAAGCGTGGACGTCCGAAATTAATTCCCCCTGTGAGTGCCGTGAATACGTTACGCAAGGCAGATGCGGACAAATACTATCGTTGGGTTAACTTCTTTTTGGAGAGTCCGATGCCCATGCGTGATGCCTGGCGTGAAACAGCGGAGCTCGTACTTGCGACCAATCCAGAGCATCAGGGTGCAAAGCGTTTATTACAAAGAGCTAAAAAATGGGGAGATGCTCAACTTTTTTCAGGCAGGCTTAAACTTATGAAATGGTTTTTTTATAGGACCTTATGTAGTATGTATGCGCTTGCACGTTCCCTGGCACCACGTTGGGTGAAGAAAGTCATACGAAAATTGAGGGGTTATCCACCTAAACCGGGACAAAGCTGACATATAAATGGTTTACCGAATACTCTCTTAAGTTCCCAATAAATCCGGTAAATCTCAACTATACCAACCCCCATTCTTAAAAGGTGTTCTTAAATGAATGAACGTCTGGTAAGTGTTGTCTTGCCTACATATAACAGATGCACTGAGTTGATAAATAGTATCCGATCAATTCTCAATCAAACTTATAAAGAGTTAGAACTTATCATAGTTGATGATGCTTCTGTAGATAATACGGAAAGTATCGTCAGTGGCTTAAAGGATTCACGAATAAGGTATATTCGAAATACAATAAATGTTGGAGCTGCTGAATCACGCAATATTGGTATAAGATCTGCCCTTGGAAAATGGGTAGCGTTTCAAGATAGTGATGACGAATGGCTGCCCTTTAAGTTAGAAAGATGTTTAGAGGTGCTTATAAACAACCCTGCTGTCTCTGGTGTGTATTCAGGATTTTGGCGCATTGTAGAGGGGGAAAGACAATATTGGCCCTTAACTTTACCCCCCAATAAATCAAATCGACTTTATCATAGCTTACTATGGAGAAATTATGTGGATACTCCTACAGCTGTTGTAGAGCGTGTGGTTTTGAATAAAATAAATGGCTTTGATTCGACCATGCCACGATATCAAGATTGGGAGTTGTTCATTCGTATCGCTAAAAATCATAGAATGTTATTTATTAGAGACCCTTTGGTACTCTCATATTATTCAAACACTGGTATAAGTGCAAATAAGAAAAGGGGATTAAAGGCTTTAAAAATTATTTATTCAAAAAATAAGAATGAAATAATTAAAAATCGAACTTTGAATGCATATTGGATGCATTACTTGGGAGATGAAGAATCCTCTTATGGCAATTTTATCAAAGGGCAAAAGAAGATGCTGGATGCTGTTAAATATGATCCACTTAATTTGCGTTATATTGTTAAATTGATGCTTTCAGTCTTATGCCGTTCTAATATACAATATATTCTTCTCAAACAACATCTCCGCAAATTATGCTGACAAGTGGTCCATGTTGTGACCAAGTTCAGTTTAAATTAGTTCTTCCTTAAATAAGCGAATCTTAAAAAAATGATCAACATATTGCTTTTTTTTATTTTATTTGTTCCTACTCAATATCAATATGTAAAGCTTGTTATTTTATTATTAATAGCTATAGATGTGCATAGGAAAAAAGTCTACATTAATAATAGAATTTTTTTTTGGGTGATTTTTTTTATGGGTTCAAATGCATTTTTTTTGTTTAAGGGCTGTCTTATTAATGAATTAATATTTTATCAAAATTATAAAATTTATCTTGTATGGCCAGTATTATATCTGTTCTGTGTTATTGCCCCAGTTTCAGTGTTTCATAAAATAAATTTTCATAGTGTTTTTATTGTTTCTTTTTATTTTATTTTTTTTTCGATTGTCATGATTTTTCTTTCTTTTCTTGGAATATTACCCGATCGGGTCAGTCACATTTTTTTTATAAAATCCAACGTAGAGACTACTCTGGGCTTCCTTAACTTTTTTATACCGTCAATAACGTCCTTACTTTTTTTAATTCCCTACCTTATCACTTGGTTGATAATTTCAAATGAAAAATTTTCAAAAAAAATCATTCCCTACATTTTAATATTTTTTGCTTTGGTGATATCTGTCTTTATTGGAAGAAGAGCGCTGCTTTTAGTGATAGTTATGGCACCGATGATTTTATTTTTACTGCACAGGTTTATTATCAAACAGGTTCAAATAAATTCAAATTATTATAAGATTTGTACTATTATTATAATAGCCGCTTTGTTTTTTTATTATAATCCTTATAAGGCTCAAAGTAGAATTACATATTATCAACAGAATGAAACCTCTCTGTTGGGGCAAGTGCGTTCGCAACAGTTAAAAGCCCTAATTCATGGTTGGCAGGAAAAGCCTGTTTTAGGGGCAGGTATTGGTGTTAATGCAAGTTACATTGCCAGCCATCATTTTTTGGGTGCATATGAACTTTCTTATGTTGCAAGGTTGTTTCAAACCGGTATTGTTGGTTTTTTTATTTTTATTTACATGTTGTATTGGATTTTAGAAAAACTTGTTTTGATTGCAAAGAAAACGACAAAAAAAAAATCAGTATTTATTGTGTGCTACATTGTTGGCTATATTTCTATTTTAATCGCAAATGCAACCAACCCCTATCTAATGTCATTTGATGGTTTGTGGGTAATCTTTTTGGGTTTAGCAATTGTCAATTGGCATATGGTGAGGGGTATTGTATGATTTTTTATAAAGATCTTATTGTTATTTTAATGGCAGCATATAATGGTGAAAAGTATGTTGCAGAGCAGATTGAGAGTATTCTTAATCAAACTTATAAGGAGTGGGTTCTTATTATTCGTGATGATAATTCAACAGATAATACACCTCAAATTATAAAAAAATATGCTATGCAAAATAAGCAGGTTGTTATTATAGAAGATGAACTCGGTAATTTAGGTCCTCTGCTAAATTTTAACCAACTTATGAAGCATGCTATTTCTATTAATGCACCTTATATTATGTTTTCTGATCAGGATGATCTCTGGTTTCCAAACAAGATATATGAAAGCTACCAGGCAATTAAGCATTATGAAAAAAGCAATGGTAAAGAATGTCCAATTCTTGTGTATACAAATTATTGTTTGAGCAATCGGCAATTGCCTTTAAAAAATAAAGTATATGCCTTTCAGAATGTAGATAATTCACCAAATCAATTGCTTGTACAAAATTGGATTTTAGGGTGTACAATGATTTTTAATGCACAACTTCTCAATATTGCGATGGAGGTGCCTTATCAGGCTATTAATCATGATAATTGGGTTGCTATAATAGCCTCTTTGACAGGAAAAATTGGATATTTGAATGTTGTGACACTAAGTCATAGATTACACTCTGAAAATTTTACAATCAAAAACGACACATCGAATTTTTTAAATAGAGCACGACGTGTTATTACATACATATATAAGAACAGACATTTTTTTGAGACAAAAAAGCAATTTTATTTTATTATTTTAAACCACTTGAATGGAACAAAAAAATATTATGATAGTAAATCTTTAATTTTATATTATGGTCTTTTTGAAAAAAGAACAATATTTGCTTTTTTATATGCGTTAAAGAACAAATTTTATCCTCCGAATACTATACAATCAATTAATTTCGGGCTTAAACTTTTATTTAAGTGTAAATCATAAGTTTTTATAAGAAACTCGTAAGTTCCCAATAAGTCCGGGCAATAATTGATTTTTTACAAGCACAAAAACTTGAAACAAAACTCACCTGAAAGGCTGCAATGATTGGATTTTCAATTTTCGTTGTGGCTGGTACTCACAGCCATGTGGGTTATATTGTAATAGGGATGATTGTAATGATGAAAATATTTCATTGTATATCTTCTATCGAAAAAAAATCAGGCGGCACCTCTTTCTATTTACAGCAGTTGGCAAATCATCTTGCTGTTTCGGAAACGATTGGTATTCTGACTTTTGAAAGAAGTGAAAAAAATAGTGTTGTATCTCTAAATGATAATATCCAGCTGATCTTAATCAAACAATCTTCACTAAAAATTTTACAATATATTAAGGTTCTCCGACGTCTTATAAAAAAAAAACGATGTGATCTGCTTCATGGTAATGAACTTTGGCTTTTACCTGTTCATTTTATGGCATCAATTGCTTGGGAAAAAAAAATCCCATATATTATTTCTCCACATGGAATGCTTGAACCTTGGGCGCTGAATATGGGAAAATGGAAAAAGCGGATCGCATTACGGCTCTATCAGTTTAAGGATTTAGAAAAAGCGGTCTGCTTGCATGCTACAGCCCGTAAAGAGGCTGAAAATTTTCGTAAGTTAGGACTTTTAAACCCAATTGCAGTGATTCCCAATGGGATTGATTTGACGAAATTCCAGATGATTTCTAAAAAAAATACTCCCACAAGAAATTTACTTTTTTTGTCAAGAATTCATCCCAAGAAAGGGATAGAAATTCTAATTGAATCCTGGGCGTTAATAGACCCTTCCTTGAAAAAAAACTGGCAGGTAAAGATCGTTGGGAATGGGGAAACAAAATACATCCAGTCACTTAAAAAATACATACTGACAAAGAATTTGGAAAAAGAGATATTCATTCTGGGGCCTGCTTTTGGAAAAGATAAAATAAAAGCCTACCAGGATGCGGATCTTTTTGTATTGCCAACCTATAGTGAAAATTTTGGAATTGTGGTTGCGGAGGCATTGGCCTCTGGAATTCCTGTAATCACAACCAAAGGAGCACCTTGGCAGGAACTCAATACTTTGGATGCGGGATGGTGGATTGATATTGGGGTTGAACCACTGGTTCAGGCATTAAACCAAGCGTTACAGTGTACCGATGAGAAGCGTCATCAACTCGGCATCAATGGGCGAAAGTTGGTGGAAGATAAATATTCCATCGAACAGGTTGCTGTACAAATGACTCGTCTATATGACTGGATTCTTAATAAATCTTCAAAACCTGATTTTGTATATTTTGATTCTATATTGTAAAAATCTGGATTGTTGCCTAACGGATTTGCAGATGACCAGTCAAAAAAAGCAGATTTTTATTACCCCAGGCTGTTGAGAATTTACAAGATAAGAACTTAAGGATGGATGCTTTTTGAACGACAGACTAAATATAGTTGCCAATCGTAAATCAACTAAATACGATATTAAAACGATGATACGTCGTGTATTATGGGGATTTTGTTTTCCTTTTTTTTATTTCAGCCCTCGTATTTGTTTCGGTTGGCGCCGAGTTGTTCTTCGCCTCTTTGGTGCAAAAATTGGGCAAGAAGTTCATGTCTATAACTCTGCAACCATATATATGCCTTGGAATCTGGAGATGGGTGATTATTCTGCCATTGGAGAAAATGCTTATATTTACAATCTTGGAAAAGTTTATATCGGTTCAAAAACCACCATTTCACAAAGGGCACATTTATGTGCCGGTACTCATGATTATACAAAATCCAATTTACCACTTCTAAAACCTTCCATCAGAATTTTGGATTATGCCTGGATATGTACAGATAGCTTTATCGGACCTGGTGTTACCGTGGGAGAGGGGGTTGTTGTCGGTGCAAGATCTGTGGTTGTTAAAAACATACCTGATTGGTGTGTGGTGGCAGGTAATCCTGCTAAATTTATAAAAGAAAGATCGCTTAAAATGTAAATTGGGGAGCAATGAAAATTTGGAAAATAATAGTGACATCTCAGGCTATTGTTATCAAGATAATCAGTTAAATGATTCTCACACCTATCTTTTACCCGCTATTAAAGATATTTTGAAGTCCCTGCCCCTTAAAAGTTCTCAAAAAAAAATTTTTGAACTTGGGTGTGGAAATGGATCTGTTGCCAACGTATTACATAAACAAGGCTTTGACGTAACTGGTGTAGATCCATCTAAAAACGGCATTCACCAGGCAAATAAAAATTTTCCTCATTTAAAGTTAAGTCAAGGTCAAGTCTTCTGATAATCTTAAAAAACAATACGGCCAGTATCCTATTGTTGTTAGCCTGGAAGTAATTGAGCATGTCTATTTTCCACGTAAGTTTGCTTCAAGCATTTTTAATTTATTAGAGACTGGTGGTATCGCAATTATTTCAACACCATACCATGGTTATTGGAAAAACCTGGCCCTTGCGTTGACCGGTAAAATGGATGCCCATTTTACCGCACTTTGGGATTATGGTCATATTAAATTCTGGTCTGAAAAAACGTTGACAAAATTACTTGAAGAAGCTGGATTTGCAGATATCCGTTTTATACGAGTCGGTCGATTTCCTATTCTTGCTAAGTCCATGATTGCGGTGGGTTTTAAACAATGAATTTAACTGTTATCATCCTTACCTTTAACGAAGAGCGTCATCTTGAGCGTTGTATTGAAAGTCTGCAAGGTATCGCCAATGAAATTGTAATTGCAGATTGCTATTCAACAGACAGAACTCTTGAGATTGCCCGTGCAAACAGTGCCTCAATCATTCAAAATAAATGGGTGAATTATGCAACACAGTTCAACTGGGCGCTGGGGCAGCTTAGGCCCGGTACGGACTGGGTGTTGCGCATTGATGCTGATGAATATGTTACACCGGAACTGATGACTGAGATTAAAGAGAAACTCCCATTATTAGGTTCACATGTTGATGGGGTTTATTGCAGCCGCAGGATGACGTTTCAAGGGAAATTGATACGACATGGTGGGGTCTTTCCCGTTAGGGTACTTCGTTTGTTTAGACATGGTAAGGGGGAATGTGAAAAGCGCTGGATGGACGAGCACATCAAAGTGACAGGGGAGACCGAAAATTTTCAGGGAGAAATCATTGATGATAATTTAAATTCACTAACCTGGTGGATTGCTAAACATAACAATTATGCCAGCCGAGAGGTTATTGATCTTCTGAATCTGGAATATGGATTTATGCCCCATGACACCATTGCTGGACTTCAATCAACATCCCAGGCCGGATTTAAGCGATGGATTAAAGAATCTATCTATTCACGTTTACCCCTGGGATTTCGTGCATTGGCCTATTTTTTGTACAGATACGTCATTCGTTGTGGTTTTTTAGACGGTTCAACAGGTACTGCCTTTCACTTTTTACAGGGCTTTTGGTACCGTTATTTGGTAGACATTAAAATAGCAGAGGTGAAGCGGTATATGTTGAAACGGCAATGTTTGCCTGTCAAGGCCATACATGATGTTCTTGGATTCGATTTGGAATTAAAAAATTAATAATGATAAAAATATGTAAAAATTAGTTGGTAAAATGAAAATTTCCATTATTACGGCTTGCTGTAATGCTGCAAAAACTATAAAGACCTCCTTGGAGTGTATTGATTCCCAGAAGGTGCAATGCGAGCATGTTATTGTGGATGGCGGGTCACTGGACAATACTTTGGAAATTTGCAATAAATATGCTTCGCCCCACCGGTATATAAAGTCCGAACCAGACCAGGGGATCTATGATGCCATGAACAAAGGGATAAATAGAAGTACTGGAGATATTATCGGTATTCTTAATGCCGATGATTTTTATCCCTCACCTGACGTGTTGACATGGGTTTCCAAGGCGTTCTCACATCCCAGCGTTCAGGCCTGTTATGGAAATTTGCAATATGTCCGTACAGATGATGTCAATACCGTGACGCGGTATTGGAAATCCGGAAATTATCGCAGAGAACTTTTTTATCAAGGCTGGATGCCACCGCATCCCACCTTTTTTGTCCGCAGGGAATTATATCAGAGGTATGGTAAATTCCGACTGGAATTGGGATCTGCCGCTGATTATGAGTTGATGCTTCGGTTTCTGGTTAAACACAGGATTGATGTCGCCTATATTCCCAAAGTGTTGGTGAAGATGCGAAGCGGCGGTGTCAGTAATGCCTCTTTGAAAAATAGACTGCTGGCTAACAAAATGGACCGGAAAGCGTGGGAAGTCAATGGATTGCGACCTCGACCATGGACATTGTATTTAAAACCTCTTCAAAAAATTAATCAGTACGTTTTATTACCAACTCATTACTGATAAGTTTTTGAAAAACCTGAAAAAATTCATACCAATAAGCCAGGCCCCGGTTGTTCTCCAATTGTTTTTCTTGAGGATAGAGTAGTATGACGACAATATTGACATCTTTTCTGGTGGCATTGATTCTTTCTAATTTTTTAACCCCCCTGGCCCAGAAGTTCGGGGTGAAATTCGGGGCCATGGATATTCCCGATGAGAGAAACATTCATTTGACGGCCATTCCCAGAACCGGTGGAATGGCCATATTTGTGGTTTTTATGATCACTGTGATTATAATGCACTTGGTGGGAACCCATGTGTCTCTTCTGGTGGTGGGTAATCGGGGTTTATGGTTTTTGCTTGCCGGGGCTTTTGTCACCTTTGCCATTGGTTTTTATGATGATTTTCGACGGCTGGGACCCAAGATTAAATTTTTGTTCCAGATTATCGGGGCGACATTGGCCTTTCTGGGCGGTGCACGGGTAGGCGTTGTCTTTTGGGGTATTGATTTGTTCGATTATACCGTCATCAGTTATCTGGTGACGGTTTTCTGGTTTCTGCTGCTCATCAACGCCATAAATTTGGTGGATGGTCTGGATGGCCTTGCCGGGGGTATTATTCTTTTTGCATCCCTTGTTATGATGATATTATCCATTATCAGACATGACTATCTCACGGGATTTTACTTTTCCATCATTGCCGGTGCGGTATTGGGGTTTTTGCGGTATAATTTTAACCCGGCCTCCATTTTTCTGGGGGACGGCGGCAGTTATTTTCTGGGCTATGCCATGGCAAGCCTTTCCATTCTGGGATCGGTGAAAAGCCAGACCGGTGCGGCCCTGGCCATTCCTTTGCTGGCCCTTGGGGTGCCGTTGTTTGATACGATTTTGTCCCCTTTGCGGAGATTCTTGACGGGCAAGAAAATGTTCCGTCCGGACAAGGGCCATATACATCATCGTCTGATGGGGATGGGACTGACAACAAAGAAGGCGGTGCTGGCAATTTATTGCGTTACCCTTGTACTTTGTGTGCTGGCGGTGGTGGTCACCAATATAAGAGATGAACAGGCAGGGTTATTTCTGGTGATTCTTGGGGCCGGGGCCGGTTTGTTGATCCGTAAACTTGGGTATTTTGAATATCTTGCATCGGATAAATTTTATGGCTGGTTAAAAGATCTGACTGACCAGGCAGGCTTTCGTCATGATCGGCGCAGTTTTCTAAATTATCAGATTGAGATTTTTCAATCCGCTGATGTGGAAACCCTGTGGGCACGAATCGTTGAAGTGTCTGAATTTTTGGACCTGGATTTCATTGAGTTGAAGCTGTGTGACAGTAAATGTAATAAGCTCAAACAGCGGATTCCCATGTATGAGTTCAGCAATGGCAATTCTGACCCCGCCATGATGGATTGGAACAGCGCCATGCATATCATGCTGCCCCTGGCTACCAAAGAGTATGAGTTCGGGTCCCTTTCCATCTCCCGTGATGTCGTGCATTCCCCTTTAACGCCTTTTACCCTGCGTAGAATTGAACAGCTTCGCCGCACCGTATTAGAAACCCTCATAAAGCTGAACAAGAACAATGCATGTCACATCGGCCTGCATAGTGCATAGCAGGGTAGTGCATAACAGGGTAATATTTTGCGTAATTTTTAAAAGCCCTTTGGGAACTTTCCCGGCAGGACTTTTTTGTTTGCTTGGGTTCAGGCCTGTATTTTTCCGTCTGATCTCGATGTGCTTCTAATAAAAAGGTAAGGTTCATGGATAAAAATTGTAAGATAGCAGTGGTGGGGCTCGGCTATGTGGGGCTTCCTTTGGCGATCCATTTTGGTGAGAAGTTTGACACGGTGGGGTTTGATCTTAAAGAGAAGATCGTTACCAACTGCCTGAAAAAGCAAGATCCCACAGGTGAAGTCAGTGGGGAAGATTTTGAGCGGGCAGGGCGGTTTACGCCCACGTCTGATCCTGCCATGCTTTCTGATGCCGACTATATTGTGGTGGCGGTGCCCACCCCCATTGACCGGGCCAGACGTCCGGATCTTGGGCCGGTGGAAGGGGCATCCCACACCGTTGGCCGGCACATGAAAAAGGGCAGCATTATTATCTTTGAGTCCACGGTGTACCCAGGGGTAACTGAAGAGCTTTGTGTGCCCATACTGGAGAAAGAATCCGGGTTGACATGGAAGAAAGATTTCCATGTGGGATATTCCCCCGAGCGCATAAATCCCGGGGACAAAGAGCATACATTGACTAAGATTATCAAGGTTGTCTCCGGAGATGATAAAGAGACCCTGGATAAGGTGGCTGACCTGTATGAATCCATTGTCGTTGCCGGAGTGCATCGCACTGAGACCATCAAGGAGGCCGAGGCCGCCAAGGTCATTGAAAACACCCAGCGGGATTTGAACATTGCCCTGATGAACGAGCTGGCCCTGATTTTTGATCGATTGGGTATTGATACCAAAAATGTGCTGGAGGCGGCGGGGTCCAAGTGGAATTTCTTGAAGTTTTCCCCGGGCCTGGTGGGGGGGCATTGTATTGGAGTTGATCCCTATTATCTTACGTTTAAGGCAGAATCCGAGGGCTATCATCCCGAGGTGATCCTGGCGGGACGTCGCATCAATGATAATATGGGTCGGTTTGTGGTGGAAAAGACGGTGAAGATGATGATAAACGCCAGTCAGAATATTAAAAATACCCGGGTGGGGGTGCTGGGGCTGACCTTTAAGGAAGATTGCCCGGATCTTAGAAATACCCGGGTGATTGATATTGTCTCTGAGTTGAAAGATTATGGTGCGGATGTACTGGTGCACGATCCCATGGCCGATGCCTCCGAGGCCAGGGGCTATTATGATGTGGAGCTGCAGCCTTGGGAAAATATGACGGATCTTGGTGCCTTGATCATTGCCGTGCCCCACCGACAGTATCGAGAGATGGCCGTGTCAGACTTCACCGACTGCCTTACTGATAAAGGCTGCCTCATAGATGTAAAGTCAATGCTGGACATGGATGCCGTCAAAAAAACCGGCATAAACTTCTGGCGCTTGTAGTGGGGTCAGTGTAGTGGGGTCAGGCTTGGTGTATTGGTGTTATTGGGCGGGGAGTATCGACTGTTTTATCTTCGTCCTGGCCCAAATGTTTGACGAAAATAATTGCATGTGTTATTATGCTCATAATTAAACACATTAAAAGAGGTGTTATTGTGCTAATAAAAAACTACTTATCTTCAACGAACCTTGCGAAGAATACTGCCGCCACACTCAATTCCTTTGAGATAGGGGAAGTAGACAAGTTCATAATTCTTAAAAACAACGCACCCAAAGCAATTCTGATGTCCATTGAGTCTTATGAGTCCATGGAGGAAGAAATAGAGGATTTGCGTTTGACTGCACTTGCATTGTCACGGATTCAAAGTTTTAAGCCCGATGAGGGGATTACCCACGAAGAGATGATGCAAAAGTATGCAAAATGAAGTGGAAAATTATTTATCACAAAGATGTGGATGATGATTTGAAAAGCGTGGGACCATCGGCTGCAAAAAGAATTATCAAAACCATCAATAAAAAGCTTACAAGTGAGCCTGAAAAATTCGGTGCGCCCCTGTCACATCACCTCAGAGATTTTCGAAAGCTGAGAATAGGAGACTTCAGGGTTGTTTATCAGGTTTTTGACCAAAAAGTTATTGTGTTTGTCCTGGCAGTGGGACCAAGACGTGATAAGGAAATTTATCAAGCAGCTTCCCATAGACTCTAAATGTAATTTGGGGTCGGGGTCGACTCATTGGTGTTATTTTAAAATTCCTGATACTTTACCTCCAATAACACCAATAAGCCAAGCCTGACCCATTATAGTTTGGACTGGATGACCTTGTGCAGGATATTTTGCACAAAGTCCTTCATGTTTTCCGTGGCATAGTTGGTGAGATAAAATTCTTTTCTGGCGGCAATGCCTTTATCGGTCAGAAGTTTGTCAATTCCCTCTGAAAATACCTGGGTGAGGTAGTTTTCATCGGTGATGTAAAGATCCAGCACGGCAAGGGTTTTTATCTTAAAGTTTCCAAATATAGTTGGGGGTTTATGGTAAAAAAAACCTGACTGCCGTGGACGGGGATAATCCTTCAGTCCAAAGATGATGTTGGGCGATGACGGGTTCACAATAAACCTCCTTTCCGTGCGTGATGGATAATGATTATGGTATAAACCACCTGAAAAATCAAGAAAGGTACAAACACCAGAAGACGCATGGGACCTTGTATGCGTAGCATCCACAATGCACCAAAACCTTGCAAAATGGCCACCATCCAATAAAACACAGTTACCTTGAAATGGGTAAATCCCAACCGGTTAAACAATTGATACAGATGTGTGCGATGGGCTTTGAATACATTTTCGCCATTGAAAAGTCGGCGCATGAACGTGAAACTGGTATCGTAGATAAAATGAAATAACAGCAGTGGCATCACCAGAAGCGAGGTGTGGGAGTTATCATAAAGCGATGCAATTATGGGCAACGTGGCAAAGGTAAACCCCAGAAAGGTGCTGCCGATGTCACCCATGAACAACTTGCCCCGGGGAAAATTAAAGATCAGAAAACCTGCCACTCCGGCTATAATGGTGTAAGAGACCATGTACGCAAAATTACTGCCCTGCATCCAGGTGATGACACAGAAAAAACTGGCGGCAATGATGGCATTTCCTCCGGCCATGCCGTTAAGTCCGTCCATGAAATTATAGGCGTTGATCATTCCCAGTATCCACCAGAAGGTGATGAAATATCCTGAAATACCCAGTGATCGGCTGGAGAACAGGAGCATTCCCGGTGGAAACTCCACCCGGTGGATAATAATCCCGAACCCCATTACCACAATGACGGCAAGCACATGGGTGGCAAGACGAATGTAAAATGCTTTTTTTTTCAGGTCATCGTATAAAGACATGCCGGCAATGAGCAGGGCGCCAAGGGTAAAACCCAGAAAAAATTTTTCTGCAATAATGGTTTTGCCATCAAAAAGATACAAAACCAGCATGCTAAGAAAAAAGGTAAACACAATGGCAATGCCCCCGATGGTGGGGGTGGGTTTTTCATGGGAGGACCGGCCGTTGGGGATATCCATGATTCCCATGATCCGGGTATATCTGATCATGCCCAGGCTGATTATGGCGGATACCAGAAAAAGGGCCAGTGCAAACACAATATGACATGTCAGGTTAAAAGAAAACATGGGGTTTTTTATCTTGAATTGTTATTGGGGTCAAGATAAAACACATCATGTGAGTTTATATGAAAAGGCAGCCTCCAAGGCAACTTCAGAAGAGCCGCCCCCCCTGATGGGCAATAGGAACCGGACAATTGAGCTGTCTACAGTTCCGGTCCGGGTCCATTGCCCGTCGGGGGGCGGCGGTATAATGCCATTATATTTGTTGTGTCCGACAGGACATGATCGTTATATTTAAATCTATACCCCATGGGGTGAATTGAGGTGTGTGTGACATTATCAGGCAGATGTTTGACACGTTTAAACCGGTGCAGCTCCCGTCTTAAAATTCTGGTGATTGCACCGGTTTATTTTATTCTGATGGCCTGGCTGCTGCTCTTGTTTTTCTCTCGATATGAGTACCAGAAGGGTATCCGTGCCCATGCACTGGAGAACTATGATGAAGCCGCCGTTCATTTTACCCGGGCAAAAGAGATCTTACCAGCAGGACTTGCCCCTGCTCTTGCCCCCCGGGATCTGTTCCGGATTCATACAGCCCTTGGAAAAACCCTGTACCAGCAGGCCATGCGCCTTGCCAATCAGGCAACGGTGGGTGCAGCCCGGCGCCGTTCCATGGAATCGGCCTATCTGCTGTTTAAAAAAGGCCATGAAAATCTTGAACTGGCCGTGGCCCATGATCCCCTGAGCTACAGAACTGCCTTCTGGTACGCCAAGGTCACTGACAAGCTGTCCGTGCTTCATCCCTATTTCAATCCCGGTGCTTCCGCCGTTACCTACGATGCTCTGCCACTGTTTAAAAAAGCTGCAGATCTTCGTCCCTCGGGTATCACCGTACGATATGAACTTGCCAATTATTTCCATCGACACCGTATGCCCCATGAGCTGCAGCAGGTTGTTAAAAATATCGGTGTCATTTATCCGGCGGCCCATGGTTATCTAAAAAAACAGGTCTGGTTTGACCCTGATATCCGGGCAGTGTTCCGCCAAGGCTGTCTGGTGGCCCTTGCCAATGACACCAGCCCCCGGCAGACCCTGTCCATTCTTTCTTCCATGGCCATGGCGGACGGTGATGTGGACACCGCCATTGAATACTACCGGAAAAGCATGGCCTACCAGACGCACACTAACACCGCCCACACCTATCGGTATCTGGCAGGTTTGTATCTTAAACAGGGGCAGATGGATAAAAGTTTTGAACTGTTTTTAAAGGCTCTTGGCAGATCCGGAGATCTGGAAAGAGAGTACAGTGCCATATACAACCAGTTCCGGGCGGAGAAATTGTTTGATGAATTCATCAATTTTGCCCGGTATGTGGAGGAAGAACGCCGGCATTCACCGGTGGGAGACATGATTATGGTGCGCTGTTTTATGGACATGGGACAGCTGGAGGTGGCCAGGGCTCGGTTGGAACGTATGATTGCCATAAAACCCACGGCCAAGGCCTGGTATCTGCTTGCCACCCTGGCCGAAAAGGAAAAGGACTGGGATGCCATGGAGATTGCCAGCCAGCGAGCCACTGTGCTGGACAACCACAACAGCAATTACCATTACTATTTCTGCCGGGCACTGCAGCGCAAGGGAAAACATGAACAGGCAGAATCAGCCATCACCCGGGCCATTGATACGGCACAAAAGAAAAATGTGGGATATTACAACCACCGGGCCTGGATCAGGTGGGGGCTTAGAAATTACCCCGGTGCCATTGAAGACTGGCAGCAATGCCTTGAGCTAAGGCCAGATAGCGGCGGGTATTACTTTAACATTGCAAGGGCATATCATCAGCAGAAGATGGACATGGATGCATTGAGTTATGCCAAGCGTGCCCAAGAGCTTGACCCGGAAAATAAAACCTACCAGGACTGGATACTCAAACTCTGATGGAGCACTGTCCAAACATTTACAATACCAAATCTGAATATTTACGCTCTGGGTGTGGAATTTTCCTGCTGAACCCATTGAACTGCCGGGTTTGAGGGCTGGCTTACCTTGTGACCATGCACCCTGTTTTTAATAGCGGGGGCTGGTGTTTCATCGGGGTTCTTTATTGACTTTTTGCCCGGATACATATATTGAAGGGGGCAGGATTGAAAGCGGAAAAGAGTAAAAAACAGTGTACGTTAACCATGGAGTTCATACCGGGGCGGGTGCAAAACGTCAGGGTCCAGAGGCAATACCCATGTTGATATCCTGATATCCCATCTGTTCTGGTCAGTAAAAAAAAATTGATAGATTTTAAAGTATTATCACGTAAAGTGACATTGGTAAATCCGCTGGGGCTCCATGCAAGGCCGGCTGCCATCATCGCAAAGATTGCACGGACAGCAGAAAAGACCATCTGGCTGGGAGACCGGAACTATAAGGCGGATGCAGCAAGCGTCATTGATATCCTCTCCATCAGTGGAACAATGGGAAAGACCTTTGTGCTGGAGGCTGAATCGGAACTTGATCTTCACCTGCTGGATCGCATTGAGGCCGCATTTGAAAACGGTTTTGGAGAATTGACGGATGGATAAAGCGGAATCAAAAGACTCAAAAGAAGTGGTAATCCGGGGCATTGGCGGTGCACCGGGTATCTGCATCGGCAAGGCCTATCTGGTGGATAGAGAGGGCGTTGACCTTATCAAGCGGTATGCCATTGTGGAGCGGGATATCCCGGCCGAGGTCAACCGGTTTAAAAATGCCGTTAAAAAGGCCAAGGATGAGCTTAAGGCCGTGGTGGAGTCCCTGGGCGAAGAGTTCTCCAGCCAGGTGGACATACTGGAGACCCATCTGGTGTTGTTCAAGGATAAACTGCTTTACGGCAAAACCATTGAATCCATTACCCATGAGCGTATCAATGCCGAATGGGCATTGAAAAAAGTCACCCGCCAGGTAAAGAACATGTTCCAGCGCATGGAAGATGATTACCTCAAATCCCGGGTGGCGGATATCTCCCAGGTGTCCGAGCAGATCATGCGTCAACTCATGGGGGCACAGGATATCAAGATATCAGACATCCGCATGCGGGTGATTCTGGTGGCCCATGATCTTTCCCCGGCGGACACCAGTCAGATTCAGCTGGAGCACATAAAGGGTTTTGTCACCGACCGTGGGGGACGGGATTCCCACACCAGCATCATTGCAAAATCGTTAAATATCCCGGCGGTCAGCGGCCTTGGCACCGCTACCATCAATGTGCAGAACGATGATATTCTCATTGTGGACGGCTCTTCTGGTCTGTTGATTATTAACCCCGAAGAGGATACCCTGTTTCAGTACGAGGAGCGTCGGGCAAGGTATGAGCAGTACCGTGCCCTCATCGCCCGGGAAAGTCATCTGCCATCTGTCACAGTGGATGGCCATGCCATGAAGCTGATGGCCAACATTGAGCTTGTGGAAGAGGTGGTGTCCGTCAGGGACAATGCGGCCCAGGGTGTGGGACTGTTTCGAACGGAATTTATCTACATTGATCAGAACCGATTTCCCACGGAAGAAGAGCTGTTTGAACGCTACCGGGAGGCAGTGGAACTGATCAGCCCCCAGCCCGTTACCATCCGGACCCTGGATATCAACGGCGACAAGGTGCTGCCCTACTTGAAAAATGTCCGGGAAGAAAATCCCGCCCTGGGCCTGCGGGCAGTGCGATTCTCCCTCCAGCGGCCGGAGATATTTCTCACCCAGATCCGGGCCATCCTCCGCGCTGCGGCCTTTGGCAATATCCGGTTGCTGATTCCCATGATCACCTGTGTGGAGGAGATCATTGAGGTCCGAAAACTTGTGGACCGGGCCATCATGGAACTGACCCATGAGGAGATGGTGTTTAACAAGGACATTCCCCTGGGTATCATGATTGAGGTGCCCTCCGCTGCCATTATGGCCGACCGACTGGCCGGACATGTGGATTTTTTCAGCATCGGCACCAACGATCTTATTCAGTATTCCCTGGCCATAGATCGCAATAACCGTCAGGTGGCCCATCTTTACCGGCCCTTGAATCCGGCGGTATTGCGGCTGATTAAAATGGTGGTGGATGCGGCCCACAGCCGTGACATTGCGGTTACCATCTGTGGTGAAATGGCTGGAGATCCCGTCAATGTTCCGGTTCTCATGGGACTTGGTTTTACAGAGCTGTCCATGAATTCCGGGTCCATTCCCGTGGTGAAACAGGTGATTCGAAAGCTTGATTATCAGAAAGCCTGTCAGGTGGCGAAAAAGGTGCTGACCATGGAGAATACAGAAGAGATTTACAGGTTTGTCAGATCCTCATTTCCGGATATTCTCCAATAGCCAGACAGGGTCATAAACAAAGAGCAGATTTAACCACAGGTAAAAAAGATAAATGGAATCCGATCATATAAAAATAATTGCAACCAATCGCAAGGCAAGGCACGAATACCATATTTCAGATGAAGTGGAGGCGGGTATTGTACTTGTCGGCACCGAGGTTAAGTCCATTCGAGAGGGTGGGGTGAACCTGAAGGATTCCTATGCCGATATTAAAAATGGTGAAGTATTTATCCGTCAGCTTCACATCTCCCCGTACAAGCACGCCTATTATGATAACCACGATTCCCTGCGTACCCGGAAACTTTTACTCCACCGCCGGGAGATCAACAAGCTCACCGTCAAGATAAAAGAGCGGGGCTTTACCATTATCCCCTTGAAAATCTACTTCAAGAACGGCAAGATCAAGGTACAGCTGGGCCTGGCCAAGGGTAAAAAACTCTATGACAAGCGCAACAGCATTAAAAACCGGGATATGCAGCGGGATATGGACCGGGAGAAGAAGAATTATTAGCCTATGGCCCCTCCCCACCAATCCCAGCCGCCCATAAAGCCCGATGAAATCATTGGTATTGTGCTGCGATACCGGTGGCTGGTGGTGCTTCCCCTTTGTCTTACGCTGTCGGTGGGGCTGTATCTGGCCCTGACAATTCCCCGGGTGTATTCTGCTGCCACCACCATTCTGGTCCAGGCCCAGAAGGTGCCGGGCACCTACGTAAAATCCATTGTCACAAGTGGCATTGATGAGCGCATAAACACCATTTCCCAGCAGATTTTAAGCCAGAGCAATCTGGAGAAAATCATTGATCAGTTCGGGCTTTTCCAGGAAAATAAAGATGAGAACCTGTTCCTGGAAGATAAGATAAAGAATCTGCGCAATCGTATTCATGTTAATCTCACCCGGGATCGCAAGGGTACCGACGCCTTCACCATTTCGTACCGGGGCACACTTCCCCAGCGGGTGATGAACATCACCAATACCCTGGCCGGGCTGTACATGGATGAAAACCTGAAATTGCGGGAGGCCCAGGCCGTGGGCACCAGCGAATTTCTGGAAGCTGAGCTGGAAAAAACCCGTACAAAACTGGTGGAAAAAGAAAAAATTTTATCCACCTATCGTTCTCAATACATGGGGGGGCTTCCCGATGAGCTTGAGTCCAACCTGAGAACCCTGGATCGTCTGCAGCAGCAGCTCACCGATCGCCAGACCATGCTCCGGGAAACCCGCAACAGTATTGCCGTGCTTAAAGCCCAGCTGGTCCAGATGAAGGAAGATAGATCCCGGGCAAAGGATACCATGGCCCTGCAGGTGGCCATGTCCACCGGGGATACCCAGGCCTTTATGTCCGATACCGCCACCCGCCTGGCCCGGGCGGAACTGGATCTGGAGGCCCTTCGCATGAGGTACACCGACAGACACCCGGATGTGATTAAACAGCGGGCTGTCGTTGACAGGCTTAGACACCTGGTGGCAAAGGAAACCGGGCAGGTACCCGGATCAGATGGGGTAAAGGCAGATATTCCCGTCAACGGATCTGATGATTCCACCACCACCATGGGACAGGTTCCGCTTACCCAAGAGACCCGGCAGCTCAATCAACTGGAGAATGAGGTCCGTCAGATTCAGCGGGAAATGACCGACATTAAAAGTCGCATGGAGATATATCAACAGCGGGTGGATGATACCCCCCGGCGGGAGCAGGAACTGCGATCCCTGGAAAGGGATTACAGTAATATCCAGGAGATCTACAGCTCTCTGATGGATCGAAAACTTGAAGCTGAGCTTTCTGTGAACATGGAAAAAAAGCAGAAGGGTGAGCAGTTCCGCATCCTGGATCGGGCCAGGTTGCCCCAGCGACCTATTTCTCCGGATGTGAAAAAGTTGTTTGTCTTTTCCATGGCGGCCGGCCTGGGCGTTGGCGGTGGGATTATTTTTCTTCTGGTGTTCCTTGATGGCAGTATTCGCCGGGATGAGGACATCGAAGAACTGCTGGGATTGAACATTCTGGCAATAATTCCCCCGTTAAAGACAAGAAGAGATCAACTGCATAATCGTCTGGAAGTGGTTTGTTTTATTGTTGTTTCCGGGTGTTTACTCCTGCTTTTGGTAGGATTTGTCCTGTTAAACCTTAAGGGCCTTGACTGGGTTTTGAGTTTAATCCCTTGAACAGTGAGGTCAGGCTTGGCCTATTGGTGTTTAAATTGCCTTCTATTGGGGCTTGTTATATCAGTTTTTTTAAAAAGGACTATGGAACTTGGTGATTCACACCTGATAAAAGGAAGGTGTCATTTTGGGAAAAATATTCAAGGCCCTGGAAAAATCCAGGAAAAAGAATTCCCCCCGGGAAGTGCCGGCTTCACCTGCCCGCCAGGGAACACCAGAGCCCCCCCGGAGTAGAACAATCCCACCTGCTTCCCAGGAAACTTCCCCCCCACAGACTTCCAAGTCGCATATTTCCCGGGCAACACACGCCCCATCTTCTCCATCCACTGCAACGCAGGCCCATGGGCGGAGAGAAAACTTTCCTCCCCCACAGAAAAATTCATTAAGATCTGCGGCTACACCTGTACCAGGTCCTTCCCGTGCGTCAGAACCGGCCAGGGGTCAAGGACAGGCACAAAGAGCAAACTCCACCCCTGTGCCAGGCCCTTCCCATGCGGCAAAACCCCATGAGACAGTTGTGGCCTACAGTCGTCCCCATTCCCCGGAGGCAGAGCAGTTTCGCATGTTAAAGACCACCATCTTGTTTCCGGACAAAGCCCTTCCTCCCCGTACCATCATGATTACCAGCTCTGCACCCGGAGAAGGAAAATCCTTTGTGGCTGCCAATCTTGCCGTCAGCATGGCCAACGGCATTGACGAGCATGTGCTGCTCATGGATTGTGATCTGCGAAAACCCACCCTTCACCGGCTGTTCGGGTTTTCAGACAAGCTTTCGGGCCTGACGGAATACCTTACCCACGGGGTTCCCCTTGTAGACATTCTGAGAAAAACCCGGGTGCCGAAACTCACTCTGCTGCCCTGTGGTACGCCGCCTCCCAATCCCTCGGAACTGATTTCTTCAGAGCAAATGAAAAAACTGATTCTGGAGGTGAAATCAAGGTATCCCGATCGTTACATCATCATTGATGCGCCACCTCCGGATGTCACCGCAGAAGCCAATGCCCTGGCCCGGCAGGTGGATGCCATTATCATAGTTGTGAAAACCGGCTATTCGAAAAAAACGGCCCTCAAGGATATTGTGGAGACCTATGGCAGAGAAAAAATTCTGGGGGTTGTGAAAAATTATGCTGAAAAGACAAAGCTATATGATTATGGTTCTTGAATGTGAGTTTGTTGTTTTTTTTAGCAGTATATAAAACCCTTGGAAAGAATGATGAAAAAAATTAAAACAAAACATTATCCATTTATTTTTGCAGGCCTTGTTCTGTGTTGTCTGGTTATATGTCAGAGGGTAGATGCCGGGCAGAAAAATAAGACTGAGGTGGATTACATCATCGGCAATGGCGATATCCTGAGAATTTTTACATGGAAGGAACCGGATCTTTCCGTGGATTCGGTGTCGGTGCGCCTGGACGGTAAAATCACCTTTCCCCTGGTAAACGATATAATGGCCGCCGGACTGTCCACCATGGATTTGAAGAAGGCCTTGGAAACCCGCCTGGCCGGGTATGTGGAAGCCCCCATTGTCACCGTGATGCTGCTGCAGGCGGTGAGCCGTAGATATTATGTGCTGGGGGAGGTGCAGCGGGTAGGGGAATATCCCATTGAAAAAAATATGACGGTGATGCAGGCCTTTGCCGTTGCTGGCGGGTTCACAGAGTGGGCTTCCAAAAATGAAATTCTGCTCATCCGGCAGGTGGATGGGCGGGAAAAGATATTTCGCATTAAATATAAGGATATCCTCAAGGGTAAAACCTCTGATAATAATTTTTTCATCCAGGCAGATGATACCATTGTGGTGCCATGAAACAGGACGGGCCATTCTGAGAAGCGGTCAAGCCTGACCCCATTGATCCAACTAGAGATAAGAATCTAACGACTAAGTGCAGGTAAGAAGAAAGGAATAGAGGATGGGTTTTATAAGAAGGCCTTTTATGCATTTCATTTTCTTGTTAACCATGGTGTTTATAATTTTATGTTGCAGTGCGCCACCGGCTTTTTGCGCCATGAAAACCCAGTTTTATCCGGTACTTTATGTGTCTGGGGACTACACTGACAATAAAGATCAGACCGCCGTGGATAAAAATGAATCATACCACACCCTCTATGGTGCAACCCTTCTTTTGCGGTTTGTACAGAAAAATGCCTCCCTGGATCTGAGCTATAACCCGGAGTACACAGACCGTGAATCCGACGATGAAAACGGGGATTCCCTGGATCATAATGCCTCCTTAAAGGCCAGCGTTCAGGCATCACCCCGGGTGGCCATGGATGTAAGCCTTAACTATGACGGTCATAAGGATGATGTGGACAATGAATCCTGGGCACACACGGGGGAACTTAACACCACCATGGCCTTTACCCGCAAGACCCGGGGGGAGATGGACCTGAAGTATCTAAATGCCTTTGAACGCCGTCGGACCACCGGGCAGTATCAGGAGCATACCGATCATGGGGGAGCCGTGACTCTGATCCATCAGTTTGGTACCATGAACCAGCTCAGTCTTTCCCTGGACTATCGGGATGTGGATTATGAAGCCCCTGTGCAGGAAGACTATGATTCCTGGTCCCCGGAAATTTCTCTGTCTTACTGGATCAACCCCTGCTGGGGCATGGACATGTCTGCCGGTTATGAAAATGTCAATTATGATATTCTGGACTATGACCTGAATTCAGCCACCGGGGTGTTTCGTTTTATCAACTGCATTTCTCCCCATTTTAAATTTTATTCCCAATATAAGCACATCCACACCGACCGGAACGGCGATATTGAGAACTCTTACCTTCCCTCCCTGGGTTTTGACTGGGATGTCACCGAAGATGCCGGGGTCTCCCTGGGGGTTGGGTATCTGTATCAAAAATGGGATGACAACAGTCATGGGCGGGTTTTTGTGGATGCCAATATGTTTAAACGACTGGATTTCAACCGCCATGCCAATGTTATCTTAACGGCGGCCACCAGTATTGATCCCACCAGTGATGACGGTGCGGATCTGGGGTTTCAGATCCAATACCGGGGGGGATTTTTGTTTTCCTGGGAGATACTTGAAACTTTGTCTGCGGATCTGAAGGGGGCATATACCCGGGATGAGTTCACCGCATCGGTGGTGGATCGCACGGACAACACCCTGAATTTTGGTGCTGGCCTGACCTGGTCACCCTGGTGCTGGGGAAGCCTTGAGTTTTCGTATAATTATGAAGATTACCGCACCGACAGTATGCAGCGCGATGATTATCAGGAACACCGGGGAACGGTTACCCTGCGAGTTCATCCGGTTTTTGACTGGGCAGGCAGGGGCCATGGTGAAGATGCGCCCACCCGGGAGGCCGTGGAAGAGCGTATTTATGGTCTGAATTAATTGGGGTCGGTTAATTGGGGTCAGGCTTGGCTTATTGGCTTTTGTGGGGTACTTGCGTAGCATGCAAATGCAATATATGTGGGCACAGCAAGACAGGCAAAGCGGGTGTGGCCGAATATATATGCCAAAGAGGAAATTAAAAATCAATGCCGGACAAGCAGGTATTCTCAATTTTGCTGACGGTGGATGTGGAAGACTGGTTCCAGGTGGAAAATTTCAAACCCTGGATTGCATATGATTCCTGGGACAGCCGTGAGCTGCGGGTGGAACAGAACTGCCACCGTTTAATGGATCTTTTTGACAGTATCCCCGGGGTAAGTGTGCGGGCAACCTTTTTTGTTCTGGGCTGGATTGCACTTCGTCTACCCAGACTGGTGAAAGAAATTCAGCGCCGGGGACACGAGGTTGCCTCCCATGGATTCAGCCACGATCTGTCCACCCACCTATCCCGGAAGGATCTTCTGGGGGATCTGATTTACAGTAAAAAGCTGCTTGAAGATCTCACCGGAAACCTGGTGAAAGGCTACCGTGCCCCCAGTTTTGCCATTAACAATGAAATTTTATCCCTCATTGAGGACAGCGGTTATGCCTATGATTCAAGTTATAACTCCTTTGCGGGGCATGGTCGGTATGGCAGCATTGATGTTACAGGAAAAAAGTGCAACGGCATTGCCATTGAAATTTCAGAGGGATTTTCCGAGATTCCGGTGAGTAATCTTGTTCTTAAAGACAGGGTTTTTCCCCTGGGTGGAGGCGGGTATTTCCGGTTGCTGCCGTTCTCTTTTTTTAAACACGGCATCAGGCATGTATTGAAAACAAAAAATGCATTTGTTTTTTATATGCATCCCTGGGAGATTGATGCGGAGCAGCCCCGGGTGGTTCAGGCTTCGGCGGGGTTCCGTTTCCGGCATTACATCAATCTTGAAAGAACAGAAAAGAAACTTCGGGCACTTATTTCGTCTTTTAGAGCTTGTAAATTTTTTACCTGCTCCGGGTTTCTGGGGCTATAAGGCCTATTATTTTAAGAGTTTGAATAGAAAATTTTTAAGTTATCAATAGCCCGGGGTGATTAAATATGCTTAACCCCTTGTCATATCCCGGTTCATATGGATCAGCACTATGATGATCGTATGTCCATGGCTTTTTTAAAGCGTTCAGTTTTCACGATGCCAAGATCAATATCAAGATCAATATGGGGGGGTGGCAATGTCCATTTTAAACCATAAATCCAAACAATCATGGTTGTCTTATCTTCTGCTTATGCTGATAGGTGCCGTATATGCGCCGACCGTGTTTTGGCTGTTTGATAGATGGACTATGAGCGTATGGCATAATGGTGGGCATAGCATTGTGATCGTTCCTTTAGTTATCTATTTGATATGGAATGAATTAAAAAAACATCGCTCATTGCCTGCCACCGCAGACGGCTGGGGATTCTTTATCCTGATTCCAGCGCTGATAATTCATATACTGGATACAGGAATAAATTCTATGCTGCTTTCAGCCTTTTCCTTATTTCTGGTTCTTCCCGGTCTTTCCCTGATTTTTATGGGAAGAGAGCAAACCAAAATCATAATTTTTCCACTTGTAATGCTTTTCCTTACATTGCCGATTCCTCTGTTTTTAACTGAATCCATACATCTTATACTGCGTCAAATCTCAACTTATGGTACCGTGTTTCTGCTTCGTATTTCTGGAATTCCGGTTTTTGTTCAAGGTACATCATTGGAAATACCGAATGGGACCTTGCAGGTTACTTATGCATGCAGTGGCTTTTCAACCCTGTACGCTTCTATAACTATTGCCTTTATAGTGGCTTATTTCTGTCTTGATAATCGACGCAGGATTTTAGTTTTGATAACTGCAGCCCCTCTTGCAATCGGGGTAAATATTATTAGAATTTTTTTCTTATGCATACTGGTATATTGGATGGGTATTGATATTTTAAAAACATCGCTTCATGAGATATCCGGCCTGTTAACCTTTGCTGTTGCGATTCCTTTAATTTATTTAATAGGGCAGACGCCCTCCAAATCTAAATAAATATGATGATATCAAATCGCTTTATAATACCTGTCATTTTGTGTTTTTCCCTGGCATTAGTACCGACGTTGATCCATAATTATATGGGATTGGTGGAGGATGACGGAAAAACAGCGGAGGGTATATCCTTGAACCTCGGAGAATATACATTGACTTCAATGGAGAATACGAGGCTGGATAAAGAAAATTTCAACACCCAGGAATGTATTAAGCGTATTTATACGGATTCGGATGGAAACCACATGACTTTGTTTGCAGCCAGCTCATACGATCATAAACGGCTGTATCATCATCCAGAGGTGGCACTTTCATATGGAAAGGCAATAGGCAGCCTGGAATTACAACTAATTTCCAATGCAAATAGAACTATACCCGTCCATATAGTGAAAAATGAAAGCAAATCTGAAATTATTGCTTTTTATGTACTGGTTTACGATGGCAGGTTTGTTGCAGATCCAATACGTCAACAGATTTTAAACGCATTAAATTTATTAGTAAATGCCCGCAAAAAAATGACTCTTTTTTATGTGTCGGGAACTGGTTCACAGGATAGGCGTCTTTCAGAATCTGATATGTTAAATGTGTTAATGCTTGCGATAGAGAGTTTTGAAAAACAAAAAACCATCACAACAGAACCAAAGTGAATTGAGTATATAATGATAAAAACAAGCCATAGGACAAAGGCCATATTGGTGACCGTGTTTTTTACCCAGATTGTAGAGCTGGTCTTATTACAACGCAAGTATGATCTGTTCACCGGCGGGTTTCTTCAGCCTTGTTCTTATTTGACCTGGCAGGACAGGGTGCTGTTTCTCGGCATAAGTTTCTGGGTCGATTTTGCTTTTTTTGGTGCTCTGGGATTAATTTGGTTTGCTGCAGCACGTAAGTTAAAAACCAATTACTTGTTAGCTGCCTATAATTTTATTTTTCTTTTCTGCTCATTTATGGGAATCTGGCTTGCCGTTAAATTCAAGGTGTTGGAGTATTTTAACGATACACTTAATTTTTTAATCATCCGCAATCTTGGTGGTGGCAGTCTGTTTGAGGCATTAACTTATGTGGTTGACGAAGCATCAATTATTATAATCGTCATCTCTGGTCTTATTGTTTTATACTGGATTGGCTTTCGTGCCGTTAAGTTCAGCATGAAAAACATATCGGCGGCTTCCAGACCATATATTGGGAGTATAAGGCTCCGGTTCCTGATTTTATTTGTTTTGATAACGGTTGCTTTAATCTATTACTCAGGCAGAAATTTTGAAATGCGTTACGGGCTTGACAGGAAGACTTCTTTCATGCTGATTGATGCAGCTCTGGACAACATCACTGATTTTGACAGAGATGGATTTGGAGCTTTTTCTTATATCAGTGATAAGGCTCCGCTGGACGCAAGCTTGTATCCAGGTGCCCTGGATATACCTGGAAACGGAAAAGATGAAAACGGGTTAGGCGGTGATTTTATATGGCATGGTAAATCTCCCGATTCTCTTGCACAATTTTCTGTTCAATCCGGTGATCATATTCTGCTTATTATGCTGGAAAGTGCACGGGCTGATCTTGTTCATAAAAAATGGGAAGGCCGTACTGTTGCCCCCAATATAAATGAATTGGCAGACACCGGTACCGCTGTTGAATATGCCTACAGTCATACAGGTTATACTTCATCATCCATCAAGGCATTATTTAATAGAACATTATCAAACAGAACGGACAAAATATCGCTTACGGAGATCCTGGAAAGTTCTGCTTATGAGATGTCATTTATTTCAGGTCAGGACGAATCCTTTGGAGGGACTGCCTCTTCCGTGGGCATGGATGCTAAAGGCCGTTATTTATTTGATGCACGTTCGGCACTTGATGATCGTGTATATTCAAGCAAGGCGCCGGGAAGTCTGCGATTAAGTGAAAAAAGGGTTGTGCAGCAGTTTTTTGAAAGATCGGGGAAGGTGAACTGGGATAAACCACAATTTTTTTATATCAATTTGCAGGCTGCGCATTTTCCATACAGCCATCCTGGAATGCCGGGAATAATCAATGAAAACCCTGTTCCCCGCTCTGAAATCGATCCTGAAAATCGTAAAATGGTGGAAGCCTCATATTGGAATGCCATTGCTGTGGCTGACCGGGCTGTTGGAGCCATAATTAGTCATATGAAAAATATTGGAATGTATGAAAGAACGGTTGTCATGATATTAGGTGATCATGGAGAATCTCTGTTTGATGACGGATTTCTTGGTCACGGTCATGCCTTGAACAGGATTCAAACCCACATTCCCCTTATTATTAACCGCCCGGGACTTTCAATTCAACGTGCTGTGGGACAAATGGACATGGCTGAGCTTCTGGTACAGTTGGCATCCAGACAATTCAATCCCGGTCAATGGGATGACAGGGAAAGCGCTGTTCTGCAAATAATTGGAAATCTGCAGAAACCCCAGTTAGTGGGCATAGTCTCATATGATGAAGTTCGTACTGTTCTCAATTTTAGAACCCGTAAAATATTTTTGAGTGACTTACAACGCTGGGAAGATTTTGACGATGCCCTGCAGGATAAAAATATTTCAAAAAGGGCAAAAATCCTGGTTGATAAATGGGAAACTGCCTGCTGGGAAAATCATATATGGATGAAAGATCTTTAAAAACACTTGAGGCTATAGACATAATTGTTGCATCATTCAGGGAGAAATTCCTGTGGGACGACTATGTATTAAGGCACCCCCATGGCATTGCATATCAGCTGTTTGCCTTCCGGGAAGCCATTGAGAACGCCTTTGGATTTAAGTGCATCTATCTCATGGCAATGAACAAAAATCGGGTTCAGGGAGTACTTCCCCTGGTCCATGTTCATATGCCCGGGGTAAAAGGCAGTCTTGTATCCCTTCCCTATTGTGATGTCGGTGGTATCCTGGCGGATTGTGCCCCGATATACACCCGACTTTTACGTCATGCCCTGTCCCTGGCAAAGGAGATGGGTATCTCAAAGGTGGCCGTTCGTTCTCTCTTGCCCTTTGCCGGTATAGATCCGAACCTGACCCGGCACCCGGGAAAAGTCCGGCTGGTGCTGTCATTACCAGATAATTCAGAGCAGTTACTTGCCGGTTTTAAGGCCAAGGTAAGAAGTCAGATTAAAAAACCCCTCAGGGACGGCCTGACCTTTCAGCTGGGGGGCAGGGAACTGTGTCGCCCTTTTTTTGGGATATTTGCTGAAAACATGCGTGATCTGGGGTCTCCGGTGCATTCATTTGACTGGATATACCAGGTGATGAAGAGCTTTGGCAACCGGGCACACATTGGACTTGTTCGTCTTCCTGACGGCACTCCGGCTGCGGCCGGGATATTGCTGTGTCATCCTGCCAGGGTATCCATTCCCTGGGCATCCTCCCTGCGACGGTGCAATGCCTTGAACCCCAACATGCTTCTCTACTGGCACTTTTTGAAATTTTCAACAAATGCCGGTTATCCTGTATTTGATTTTGGACGGTCCACCCCCCGGGAAGGCACCTTTCGTTTTAAAAGCCAATGGGGCGCCATGCCAGAACCTCTCCATTGGGGAGATTTTTCAATGCCAGACAATAGGGAAATCATTTGCCGTGGTATTGAGAACAGCACCGGTGTTTCAAATACAAGGGATTTTCTGGCCCGGGGTATCATGGCCATGCCTTTGTCTTTATCCACCTGTCTTGGTACCATTACCCGACGTTTTATCACCCTGTGATTGCCGGATCTATGGCACGTTAATTGTCGGATCTGTGGCACGTTAATTGTTGGATCTATGGCACTTTTTATGCACCGTCTGTCAGGATGAATCTGTGTTCAGTTTCTGAAAATACTTGAGCTGCTGAAGGTGTTTTATATGAATAACCACTGCCATGATTTATATTTTACTATAATTGAGATTTAATACAGAGATAAATTCTGCCATGTTAAGCCCCAATTTCATCTTAAAAATTATTGGACTGACGGTTTACAACCAGTCTGTTTTAACCCTCCTGTGGCTGGGGATGCTGGGCATGGCCATCTTAAAGGGGCTGAATCGTCCACTGGTGCTGCTTGGGCTTTATTTTTCTCTGTCCATTATTAATCCCCAGTCTTCTTTGTCGCTGTTTTCCAGCCTGCCTCTGATGAAAATCATGATCCTTTTGTCACTTGGATCTTTAATGATTAATCAGAATCAGGCCCATTTCAGGTTCCCCGGGCTTTTCTTGATTTTCTTTTTTTTCATTCTCTGCTCGGGGTTATCCTATGTTGCAGCCGTTGATCCGGGCCTTGCATCCAAGCGGTTTTCAGAATTTAACAAGATTTTTTTTGTGTGTATCCTCACCCTTGCAGTTCTGATCACCCGGGAGGATTATGATTTTCTTCACCGGGTTATCGTCTACAGTTTTTATTATCTGATCCTCAAAACCCTGGCCGAAACCCAGACCATGGGTCGCTGGTATGCCGTCCAGGGACCGGGGGGATGGATTGGGGATTCCAATGACTGGGGAATTGCCATTGCCATGTTTTTGCCCTTTGTGTATGTGGAGGTGATAAGGGCCAGAAATCTGACAATGAAGGTGGTCCATTCCCTGGCCGGTATTTCCACACTGCTGGCGCTTACCTTTACCTCATCCCGGGGGGCTTTTCTGGCAACGGTTGCTGGCTGTTTTGTTTTGCTTCTCACAGAGGCAAAACGCACAAAAGCCCTGTTGGCGGGCATGGTGATCCTCATTGTGGTGGCCGTTTATATCCCTCAAAGCTATATGGATCAGATCAGGTCTATTTTTGAAAGTGCTGATGTGGTTGATAACGCCTGGCAGGGAGAACTGGACACCGAAGCATACTCCGGGGCGGAACGGGTCTGGAACTGGAAACTTGCCAAACGGATGATGGATGACTTCCCCTTTGCCGGTGTGGGCTGGGGAAATTATGTGCCCATGAAGGGTAAGTATGAACTTGAACCTGAACCCACCGTGGCCCATTCCACCTGGTTTCAGATTGGTGCCGAAGCGGGTTACACCGGCCTGATTGTTTTTCTGCTCATGCTTTTAATGGCCTTTCGATCCCTGCTTAAAACCTGGTCGGCGGGACGACAGCAGGAGGATCTCTGGCTGATATTAAATGCCAGATGCCTTGGCGCCGGCCTTGCAGCCTTTTGTGTGGGGGCCACTTTTATCAGCCGTGAATATTCGGATCTTTTATTTTGTTACATTGTGATGACTGCTGCCATGCCAACCTTGCAGGTAGTGGATACGGTGGTACCATCTTTAGAATCCTCCAAAGATCTGTCATAAGGTTTCAATAGTTGGTATATCTGCCCTCTGACACAGTGCATAATGAAAATGGTATTATACCGCCCCAACTTTTAAATGCTTGATCTATTTAAAAAATATGACAATAAAGCCTGAAATACTGTATATAGCCCATAGAATACCCTATCCCCCCAACAAGGGAGATAAAATCCGGTCATTTAACGAGATCCGATATTTATCAAAACAGTTCGTCATTGATCTGGTGTGCCTGGCCGATGATCCCGGGGATATGGCCCATGCTGCTGTCCTGAAAAAATATTGTCGCCGGGTGGCTGTGTTTCCGTTAAACCCCGTTGTTGGAAAACTCAAAGGACTCTTTTCCCTTGTGACCGGCAGATCCATTTCCGAAGGATATTTTTATCACCTGGGAATGGCTGTAACCATAACACGCTGGTTAAAACGACGTCCTTACCGGGCGGTTCTGTGCTTTTCTTCCCCCATGGCGCGGTACCTTGAATCCATGAGGGTTTTTCCTGGTACCAGGCCCCGGCTTATCATGGATTTTTGTGATCTGGATTCTGATAAATGGCGGCAATATGCGGACAGTTCTGTTTTTCCCCTGAACTTGATATATCACATTGAGGCCCGGCGACTGCTGGCCTTTGAAAAAAAGATTAACCGTCGGTTCGATGCCTGTGTGTTTGTCTCGGACAGAGAAAGTGTTTTATTTAAAAGACAGTTTTCCGGGGCACGTAATGTGGTGTCCATTCCCAATGGCGTGGATGTGGATTATTTTAATCCCGATATATGTAAGAAATTTAAAGATTCTGAACCCCAAAAATACCATAGGGGATTTACGCTGATGTTTGCAGGGGTCATGGATTACCATGCCAATGTTGACGGGGTGTTGTGGTTCTGTGATGCTGTTCTGCCCCGGATCAGGAAAAAAATTCCCGGTATCCGGCTGGTCATTGCCGGCAGTAATCCCTGTACTGCGATACAGCGGCTGGGTAAAAAAAAAGATATTATTGTAACTGGATTTGTACCGGATATGCGTCCCTGGTACTGCCGGGCAGATGTGTGCGTTGTGCCCCTGCGCATTGCAAGGGGGGTGCAGAACAAGGTGCTTGAGGCCATGGCCATGGAAAGGCCGGTGGTGGCCACCGGTGCGGTGCTGCAGGGTTTATCGGCGGTACCGGGAAGAGATGTCATTAAAGCCGATGATGCCGGGGACTTTGCCCGGGCCGTGGTGGATCTGCTCAATTACCCGGACCGTGCCGCCGGGCTGGCGCGTCATGCCGGGCATTTTGTCTCTTCTGTCCATGGATGGTCCTCTCATATGGATAGGTTTGCATCGTTGATAAACCATGAATACAGGTTTTAGGTAACAGGAATACCTTGATGAGTCTTACCAGAAAAGTATGGGATGGGCTATGGACAGGAACTGCGGCTTCCGTCTTTGAAAATATCCTCAGAATTCCCCGGATGATGATTGTTACCCGGGTGTTGGGACCGGAATTATATGGAATTCTTGGTCTCTTCGGAGTCTTCCGGGAAGTTGTTGGAAAATTTATTCAACTGGGTACAGGGGATGCCATTATCCAATTTCTGGCCATGGACAAGGCCCGGCAGAACAGGGATAAAATTAGTGGCACCATGGGGGCCGCTGCCCTGATCCGCCTGATAACAATTTCCATTAGCCTGATCTTGTTTTTTCTGTTTGAATCTGAAGTTCTTCTGTGGATGAAAAAATATCCGGCTATAGCCCATGTCCCCCCCCATCAGATGATCTGGCTTGTGAGGCTTTTAATAGTGGGGATACTGATCCAGGCCATTGAAGGTCCCTTTGGCAATGCCCTCCAGGGGTTCCAGGCATGGCGGTCCCTGCTGGTTGTTCGAATTGTCGGAGCCCTTGCCTCCACCGGATTTCCCATTTTGGCTGCAATATTGGGATTTCGTCTTCTGGGAATAGTGGTGGCCCAGCAACTGGCCTTTGCCGTTATGGCCGTGATGATTTTTTATTATTACCGAATTAAGGTAAAAAAGCATGTAGAACATGTAAAGATGGCTGTTGTCCTGGACCAGATTAAACCAGTGCTTCTGTTTGGTCTTCCCTTGATTTTTTCCCAGTTTTTCAGGCTTGTTTACACCTACACAGATCAGTTGATGCTGGCCGGGATGGGCAAGGCAGCCGCAGAATTGAGCTATTATGAGGTTGCCAGAAATGCCGCAACCATGCTGGTTTTTGTTCCCACCCTTCTTCGGTCGGTGATGTTTCCGGCTTCGGCTGAATTTTATGCAGATAAAAACAAAGCCCGGCTCCAGGCCCTGTTTACCTTCATGGTTAAACATCTTTTCTGGTTTTTGTTTCCCCTGGGGGCATGGATGGCAGTTCTTTCTCCCCTGGCCATAGAGATCATTGCCGGTTCCCAGTATCTGCCGGCGGCAAAAGCCCTTTCCTGGCTGGCCTTTTTTGTTGTAATGCGCTCGTTTGGTGTTCCTTTTTTCACCTGCCTTGTGGGATCACTTGGCAGGACAAAAGAACAATTTTACATATCCGTTTCCAGTGGGGCACTAAATGTTGTTTTGAATTATTTCTGGATTCCGGCATATGGTTTCATGGGTGCCGTTTATGCCACAGGCGTGGGGCACATTTTGAGTTTCTCCATGGCTTATCTTTTTTTACGACCTCACATGAAATTGAGATTTCCATTGTATTCCATGCTTATTACTGTGACTCTTACTGCCATGACCTGCCTGTCTTTTTATGCCGGCATGATCTATCATACCGCAACTTTATTTGTGATTGCTCCTCTTATGACGCTTTTTTATATCATGGGACTGGCTCGGTTTGGGGTATTTGATAAGCAGGATATGACCTATCTGTTAAAATTACTGTCTCCTGTGGATAAGCGATTTTCTTTTGTCAGTGAGTTTTTTAACAAATATGCCGTGGTAACTAAAAAAGAATCTCTTTTATCCCCACCCGGTGAATAATTAAATAAGATTTTTACATCAACCTGTTATGGATTACTCAAAATGGATAACAAGCCCAAAATTGGTTTTCTGATCTATGATTCCCGTTCAGGGAGTACACTTCTTGCCTCCCTTTTGAACGAACATCCGGATATTTATGTCAGCTTTGAAGCTGAGTTTTTAATATCTGCCATGGAACATCACCAGAAAACCGGGTTTTTTCCAGAGGGCCAAACTTTATATGAAATGCTTAAAACCGATAAAAGACTCTCTGAGTGGGGAATTAATATCTCTCAGGTTTATCAGGAGTGCACATCCATTTATCAAAAAGTCACGGTTAAAAATTTCCTTGAAACAGTGTTTAATCACTTAAATAGTCATGATACAGGTAAAAAAGATGCCCGTCTTTTTATCATAAAACAGGGGCTTTTAACCGGTTATCTGGACTCATTATCGTGCCTGTATCCCGATGCATATATCATACATATATATCGGGATGGTCGTGCTGTGTATGCCTCCAAGAAAAAAAATAAAAACATAGACTCAAATCTGCCAATGTCCACAGACCCGGTGAAGTCAGCCCGTCGTTGGACGAAAATTCAGGACCAGATAACTGCCATGGCCAAGGTCATGAATATCTGTGAAATCCGTTATGAAGATTTGATTATCAACAGGGAAAGACAATTGGAATTGATCTGGGCCTATTTAAAATCAGATGCTATCAGATACCCCCCTGAAGAATCAGAGATCTCATATGCAAAGAATTTACCGGATAATCAGAGGAAAATTCATCCTTTGGTGGGAAAACCCCTGGATCAAAGTAGAATCACCGCATGGCAATCAACATTGTCTGTAATTGAAATATGGAAATATGAACGAGTGGCCCACAGGGCATTGAGGGCAAGACAATATAAACCTGTATTTCATTTGATTTTTGACATGTTTCGTTTATATGAAAAGGTAGCCTTCAAGTTTACCTCAGCACAGCCGCCCTCCGATGGGCAATAGGAATCGGCCAATTCAAACATTTACAATACCAATTCGAATATTTACCAAGTTTTTTAAAAAAACATATGAAAACAGGATACTTACTGAGGACATTTCCTCAACTTTCCCAGACTTTTGTTAATAATGAGATCATAGCCCTTGGGCAATTGGAACATGATGTCGTGATTGCTGCCCTGTATCGACCCGGGGAAAAAATTCCCGAAAGTCTCACCCCCCTGGCATCCCGGGCCTTATACTGGTTTGACATTGACAAGTCCAGGTTGATTGAAATTTTAAAGGCCAATGCCGTTCTTGCCCTGAAATTTCCATCTGCATATCTGAGATTGTTTAAAAAACATGTTTCAAGCCCCGGTATTTTTTTAAAAAAGGTTTTCCTGGCCCATTATTTCCATGCCGCCGGGGTTTCTAACATCCACACCCACTTTGCCTGGGAACAGGTGGCATATCTGCGGTTTATTAAACGCCTCACCGGAATTCCCTTCAGTGTCACCCTGCATGCCGCCGATATTTATTCTGAAATCTGCAGTTTGGCCGAGGCGGCAGAGGATGCAAAGTTTATCATCACCATCAGTGAATACAATAAACACTATCTTGTCGATAATCTGGGTATGAATCCAGAAAAAATTCATGTGGTGCACTGTGGGGTAAAGAGCAGCACTTTTACCGGCTCCCCTGATTGTTTTTCAAAAATACAGGAAAACAATCCCCCTTTAATTCTGTCCATTGGCAGACTCACACAGAAAAAAGGATTTGATCTGTTCATTCGGGCCTTAAAACACCTGAAAAAATGTGGTATTGCCTTTAAGGCCAGAATTATCGGGGATGGGCCTTTAATGTCGGAACTCAGGGCGCAGATAAAAGAATCGGACCTGGAAGGGATGGTTGATCTGGCAGGGGCCATGCCCCATGAATTGGTGATGGCTGCTGTCAAGGAATGTAATTTGTTTGTCCTTGCCTGCAGAAGGGCGGAAAATGGAGATATTGACGGGATACCTGTGGTGTTAATGGAGGCCATGGCCGCTTCAAAACCCGTGATCTCCACATCCTTAAGCGGAATTCCCGAACTGGTACAGCCGGGCACCGGGTTGCTGGTACCTCCGGAAGATCCGGAAAAATTGGCCCGGGCCATGGTCACCATTTTAGGAAATCTGGAAAAGGCCAGTAAAATGGGGCAAAAGGCGAGAAAAGTGGTTGAACAGTCCTTTTCCATTCAGGGGCAGGTCCAAAGATTGATCCATTTAATTCAGCGCAGAGATTGACACAGAATGATGAGGCCTGACCCCTCCCCAAAATAGCCCATGTTGTGACCAAGCCCGAATGATGACATTTTTATTGTGTAACAGGATGACAAGAAGATAATGCAGATTGCCCATTTTATATTGTCCATGAGTGTCGGCGGTGGGGAAAAACTGGTCCGAACTCTTTCCCAAAAAATTCATATCCCCGAATATACCAATCAGGTAATTTGTTTTGACAGGATTGATGCATTTCAAGATGAATTTGCCGCATGCGGGGTTGGTCTGACCCTGATGAAGCGTCGCCAATGCCTGTTTGATCATCGACTGGTTATTCCACTTGTTCGAATGATTAAACGGCACGATATTCGCCTCATTCACGCCCATGACCTGTCCTGTCTTGCCTATGCCGTGGTTGCCGGAAAACTGACCGGCATAAAGGTGATCATGACGGAGCACAGTCGTCATTACATCGATCATGCGTTGAAGCGACGGGTGGAAAAAAGGGTTTTGATGACGGGTGTTTCCCGTCTGATAGAGGTCAGTTCTGAATTAAAGCAGGCAAGTATTTTAAAAGATCGAATTCCTGAACAGAAGATATCAGTCATTGAAAACGGGGTGGATATGGATCTGTTCCGCTCGGCCCCCCGGGTTCGTCTTCATGGGGAACTCGGGCTTTCAAGTGACCAGAAATTGATTCTTGCGGTGGGACGTCTGGAAAAGATAAAGGGGCAGCAGCATTTGATCCGGGCCATGGCATTGCTCCAGGGCAAGGTGAAAAATACGCATCTGATCCTGGTGGGTGACGGTGTGGAAAGATCCGCTCTGGAAACCCAGGTACATGTGGCCGGCCTTGGTGAACTTGTCCATTTTATGGGGGCCAGAGATGATATCCCCGGCATTATGGCTGCCGGTGATCTTCTGGTGATTCCCTCTGAATCGGAAGGCTTGCCCTTTGTGCTGCTTGAAGCCATGGCCGCAGGGCTTCCGGTGGTGGCCACAACTGTGGGGAATATTTCGGATATCATTGATGACAATGAGAGGGGGATGCTGGTCCCCCCCGGGGACGCTCATCGGCTGGCGGTTGCCATTGAAACCATCCTTGGCAAGGCACCGCAGTCCATGACGGATAAGGCACGGAATTATGTGGCACACCATTACAGCGAAAAAAGAATGCTGGCCCGGTATGAACATTTGTACCGTCACCAGCTCCATGTCCCCTCACCAGGTTGGCCGATGTTGTGAATCAAGCCCCAACCTGCAGGTGCGGTCTGGCCTGGTTGTCAAGCCCGGCAAGCGTGTTAACCCAAAAATTCAAAGCATAAACATGAGACTTCTTTATATAAGCGCAGATCCCGGTATTGATGTGGATAATACCACCGGTGGGGGTTCCCATATTCATGAGACCCTTCGGCACCTGAAGCAGATGGGGCATACGGTTTTTCTGGTGGCACCCGGGACTGCATCCGTGACGGAGGGAGAAACATCCCATACCCTGCGTGTGGTGAAACACCGCTGGTTCCAGCGCCTGCTTAAGCTTAACTCCGCCATGAAATCTGGATCATGGGAATCATATTTTCCAAAGGAAGACAGGGGAGCTGAAGCATGTTCTGGAAACCAGGTCCGGGATATTTGCCATCTCTCTGGAGGTAGTGGTGATGTCACCGGTTTAAAGTCAGGGAATAAAAAAAAGGGGGATGGGTTTGAGCAAGTAACTGTTAGAGAGACTGTGGCGGTATCGACAACACGAATTGCACCGGTACCGTCGGAGAGGCAAACGCTTAAATCTCGATTGGTGGCATTTTTTTATGGGGCTTTCCGCCACCGGCTGAACCGTCTGGAAGAACAGACCCAATACAAAAAACGATTTCTCAACGCTGTGGAAACCTGCATCCGGGAATACCATCCCCAGGGGGTGTATGAACGGTATGCCCTGGGCCATCATGGGGTACATCGACTGTGCTTAAAACATAAAATCCCCCATATCCTTGAAGTCAATGCCCTTTTGGCTCGGGAAGCCCACCGGCAACACAGGCTTCATCCGTGGTCGGCCCGGAGGATAATAGGGCAGGAACTAAATTTTCTTTCCCAGGTAGGAACAATCTTTGTGGTGTCCGAACAGCTTAAGATGGACATCGGCCCCGGACACCCCAACATCATCGTCAACCCCAACGGAGTGGATACCCGACTGTTTGATCCCCAGCGTCCCCTGGAAAATATCAAGAAAAAACATGGTATTGAGGATAGACAGGTGGTGGGCTGGATCGGCAGCTTCGGCCCGGAAAGGGGAGTAACCTCCCTTTTAAATATTGCAGTAGGTGTTTTAAAAAAAATGCCCACAGTTTGTTTTATGATCGTCGGTGATGGTCCCCTGCGCCCCTGGGTTGAAACGGAGATCTCCCGGCGGGGCATGGCAGAAAACATCCTTCTTACCGGGGGTGTTTCCCGGGAACAGGTTCCCCATTATATCGCCGCCATGGACATTGCCCTGGCACCCTATCCACCGGGGGGAGCCGCCTATTTTTCACCGTTAAAGGTATTTGAATACATGGCCATGGCAAGACCTGTAGTGGCCACTGACCGGGGCCAGTGTGTAGAACTGTTAAAAGACGGAGCCGGTGTGGTATTACCGCCGGGTGCGCCGGAACTTTGGGCGGCTACCCTGGAGGAGTTATTGAGCAACCCCCAAAAACGTTTATCCTTGGGAAACAATGCAAGACAACGGGTGCTGGCACACTATACCTGGAATGACAACGTTCGGCGGATTGTGGAACAATTTACCTGCTTGGGGGAAAAAATATGATTCCGGATCAGGCCTGGCACTCGGATGCCGGCAGATTAAAACGTCTGATGCCCCGCTGGGAACGCATTTTTTTGCCCATTGTACCGCCATTGTCCCGGAAATCCGGGATCATACTCAGGGTAAAAGGCCTGGCCTTCAAAGCCTGGTGCAACGGACATGTTTTAAAAAAAACAGATCAGGGATTTCCCATTCCCCTGGAATTTCAAAAGCCCTGGGAAAACGAAATTTTGCTGCATGGCATTTTCTCCGAAGCCTGGATTGAATCTACTTCTTCCCGGTCGGCCCCCCCGGGCGTTCATGTGAAAACGTCGGATTCAGATCCCCTCCTGGCCGCCGGAGATGCCCTGTTGTCCTTTGTGGTGGACCAGGGACCGGATATGGGTGATTGTTTTAGTTTTTTTGATCCGGTATCCATGACCTATAGGATGCCGTCCTGGCGATGGGATACAGGCATCTGCCTGGAAGCACTGGCCCGGTTGGCATTGGTTTTTCGACAAAAAAAATATCAGGATGTGGTATCCCTTATGGTTCAACGCCTTTTGGCGGTTCAATTGAAAGATCCCCTCTGCCGGGGTGGATTTCCCGAAGCATCGGATCTTCACATGACCGATAAAAAAGAGCCGGTGCTTCCACAGTGGGTGGTGCCGTTTAACGGGACTTTCATCGGGAGCGGATTGCTGGCGGCAGCGTCAGTGATGGATGAACCATTGGCATCCGGATGTCGGACAGCGGCCCGGATGGGATATGATCTGATGGTGGAAAAAGGAATTACCGGTCAGGGATTTCTCAAGGGATATTATCACGCAAAGGCTCGGCAGTGGCGATACCATGGACAGATTAATGATTCCGGGATCTTTCCCCGGATGGCGGGTTTGCTTGGAAATACGGGTGAATTTCTGGAAACAGAAGCTGTCCTTAGTTACAGCCGGGCCATGACCTCTTTTCTTCATCCCCGGGGCTATGTGGGCCGGGCCAGGTGGCTTCCCGGCCAGGATACATATCCTGCGGGCATTCCCCTTTTTCCTGAATGGAAAACCCATCCCGATCAGATCCCGGCCAAAATATTTGCAAGGGGACAGGCCTGGTATCTTCTGGGGGCCGTGGGAACATGGCAGTTGACAGCGGATAAACAGCTGGCCGGATCCATAAAAATCGTTGTGGAATATCTTCTATCCTGCCAGGATAAGAGTGGCCTGTGGCACCATGATCTCAGTCAGCCCGGCCAGGGGCTGGATGTCAAGGGAACTGCCGTTGTTCTCTGGGCACTGCTGGAGGCAGAATCTTCATTTTTGGGGGAAGGGGGAGATAAATCAAGGATGGATGCCGCTGTTGAACGGGCCTGGCAGGCCCTTGTTGAAAATCAGCAGCAGCACCTGTCAGGCCCCCTGCCGGGTGCACTGGGAGATACCGGCAGGGAAGGTGCTATAATTTATTTTCGGGATCGGCCCATGTACACGGCATATGGCAGTGCGGCCTTTGTCCTGGCTGGTCTGTTGATGAAACAACGCCATAAGGTATTGAATTTAAAAACGAGAATTTGATAACAGCATCTGGCACCCTGGAGTGGGGTCAGACTTGCGTTATTGACGTGCCTGATCCCGTTGGCCCGCCAATGATGACGAGTGGCCAATGGTATTTTCAGGTCCCAGTATTGTGATCAAGGCTAAATAGAAATATATGAAAATTCTACATATCTGCAAGGTCTGGTATCCCAGAATCACCGGAGTCACCGTTCATGTGGACAGCCTGGCCCGTAAAATGGCATCGGCGGGCCACAGGGTGTGCGTGGTAACCTATGATTTGACAGGGGATTTTACAGGTTCAATGAACTTGTCCCGGGAAGAGTGCAGCATGTATGCGGTTATTCGGGTGCGCCCCGGATCAAGGATTCTGCTGTCAGATGTAATTCAAAAAGAAAAACCCGATGTGGTCCATGCCCATGGGATTTGGGAGCATGTGTGGCCCGCCTTTCTGGCTGCCCGGGCAGTGAGGGCCGGATTTTTTATTACAGCCCATGGTACCTGGCAGTTCCTGTACGATACTCCGGGGTTTGAAAAAAAAAAACGGCAGCTGAAATATCAAATTTATTACCAGACCCTGTGGCGGTACATGGTGATGAATGCCACGGCCATGATCGCATTGAATGCCATTGAGACCCGGGCACACAGGGTACTGGGGGCCACCAAAATTTTTCAGATTCCCAACGGGGTGGATTGTGATATGTTCAGGCCGGAAGCTGGGCAGGTCTCTTTGGCTGATGATCTTCTTCCAGGGCAGTTTGTCCTGTTTGCCGGTGCCATCCAGGAACAAAAGGGGATATTGACCCTGATGGAGGCCCTTGGAAAACTCAAAGAAAAAGGAATGACCGTTTCGGTGGTGGTGGCCGGTGAAGGACCAGCCATGGATAAAGTACGTAACCTGGCCCGGCAGGAAAATTTATCGGTTATTTTTAAAGGACGTGTGCACCGGACCCGGATGCCATATATCATGGCCAGGGCCAAACTTTTTGTTCTGCCCTCCATGGATGAGCCCTTTGCCACGGTGTATCTGGAGGCCATGGCCAGCGCTACCCCCTGTGTGGGCACCCGCACCGGTGGCACCCCGGAGATAATTGACCATGGAATTAACGGTTTTCTCATCCCCACCCGGGACAGTGATGCCCTTGCCCGGATACTGGAACACTTTATCAATGACCAGGAAGGTTTTCGTCAATTGGGGCGTAACGCCCGGAAAAAAATTTTGAAGCAGTTTGACTGGTCCATTTTAAGCGAAAAAATACTGAGGGTGTATGAACACGGACCCATGTGAACAGATACGAAACTGGCTTGCCCATTACCAGGTTGATCAACCTTCCTATGATCAGGGGGGTATTTTTGATCCCCTGGACCAGCGGGTGATCGGGGATCACTATGCCACCACCCATTTTGCCTGGGCCTGTGCCCTCACACACACCGCCGGGCCAGATGCCCAATGCTTGGAAGCTGCCAGAAACGCCATCTTGTTTCATATTCGGACCAGCCCGGAGGAATATCCCCCCGGGTCATGGGATTACCATTGGGATTTTAATAATCTGGCCTTTGTGGAAACCTATGGACTGCTGGCAGACCATCTTAGCACGGCAGATCGTCAATTGTGGCGGCAATCATTGCTGCAATGGAAGACCAATGTTCATGGAGCCATTAACTGGGTGGCCATGCGGGCCCTGGCCCTGTTTCGCCGGGGAAAGCTTTTTAAACGTCCAGAAGATATCCGGGAGGCAGAAAAATACCTGGAGCGAGTACTGTCCGTCCAGACCCGGGACGGTTGTTTCGATGATCTTCCCGGCATCAGTCGGCCGGGCCAATACCATGCCTACACCGCCTGCCTGCTGCTTCGCATGAAAGAGATTGCCCCTACCCGAATTACCCGGGCCTGCATCAGAGCGGCCCAATGGCTGCTGGCGGTGTGCGCTCCGGATGGAGATATTACCTGCCCTGGCAGGGGGCAGGGACAGATATTCGGGGTGGCATGCGCCGTGTACCTGTTCCGTGCCGCTGAAACCCTTGAGCCGGAACGGGCTTGTCATTATCAATGGGCAGCCGAGAAAAATCTGGCACGCCTCACCAGCCATCTCAATCCCCGGGGCTTTCTGCCCCTGGTACTCAATGACCGTCCGGTTGAAGAACGGTGTGGGTGGTACGATTACCATCATCTCACCGTGTACAATGCCTTTGCCCTGGTGTGGCTCTTGCTTGCCCGCACAGAGTTTGATACCGGTGGTACCTCCCAACAACCCGGGCAGGTATCTTGGCCCAGACCGGAACCTCCACCGTCCGGTATCGCTTTTTTACCACCGTCTGAATTTTTATCCATCCGTTCTTCTTTCTTTTCCCTGGTGTGCGCTGCCGGTGCATCCGGTGCCGGTTATGCCACGGATGTGGGGATTTCTCCCCATTTTGTTTTTTTTCAGAATCAACCCCTGTTCCGATATCCTGTGGGACCGGGACCTGGAAAATATGGTTCAGGCACAAAGGAAAAACGTCAGACGGAAAATATCTGGTCACCCCTGATTTGTGTACAAGGGCAATGGTTGGCCCCATTTGGTGGCAGGGGCACCATTGAACCCCTGGCAAATAAGGGATGCAAGATGACCTATTGCCGGGAGGGGATCACCTGGAAACGTCATATCCTTGTAACCCCCTGGTTCCTTGAAATCAGGGACTCCCTGGATCTGTCTTCCTCTGCCCTCCAGGTGGATGCGGTGAGAACCGTTAATATTGCCCTGAAACAAGGGCTTGTGACGGATCGTACCCCCTCCCGCCTGATCATGGAAGGCCCGGGTCTTGTGTTGAGTGCATGGTCAAAGAAAAGCGATCTGATTCACCGGGGTACCGTGCACGCCGCCGACGGCGTTGTGGATATCTTTGCCATGGAAACCCTGTGTGGAAATCAGCGCCATTTTAGTAGTGGGTTTCGATTGAGACCTCTGCCCACAGGATCAGGCCATGATGTCCCGGATATTGTCTGTCTGACCTGGGACCCATGGTCGGAACTCTGGAAACGAAAACAGCGTCTGCTCCATGACATGGCAAAAAACCTGGCCGGACCTGCTGTGATATATGCGGAGCCACCTTTGTCTCTTACCACCATTGTGGAAGATTCGTCGACATTGACAAAAGACAGCCTGAAGGGGCAACAGTACCGCCGGGCGTTGTCCGGTGATCCTGTGGCCATGGAAGATAATTTTTTCCTTTATACGCCGCTGTTACTTTTGCCGGGTGCCCGGAGTTTTCCCAAAATTAACAGGATCAATAAGTCTGTTGCCGGATGGCGCTTTAAACGCGTGGTCCAGAAGGCCGGGTTATCCAGATACATTCTCTGGCTTTATCATCCCTCCCAACTTTGGATACTCAAATACCTGGGGAACAGGGCAGACCTGATTGTCTATGACTGGACAGATGACTGGGTGGCTGCATTTCCGGATCACCTGCCAACCAGGCAAAAGACAGACCTGGAAAAAGACCAGTTGACCCTGCTCAAGCGATGTGACCTTGTCTTTGGGGTTTCTTCCGAATTGTGCCGTCGAGCCCGAAAACATTGCCCAACGGTGTATCATCTGCCCAATGCCACAGATCCCGGGGTGTTCAGGCCTGCCCCTGAAGATGCTGTTTTGCATCCGGTATTCATGGGCATTGGCTCTCCTCGTCTTACCTACCTGTCCCAGATCACCGAACGGCTTGATGTAAAACTTCTGGCGGACCTGGCCCGGCGACGACCGGAATGGCAGATCCTTCTCATTGGTCCTGTGATCTGTCTCCAGGATACTTTTGAAACCCTTGCATTCTTTAAAGAATGTTCATTTTATGGGCAGTCTGCCATACACGGAAGCGGCCCGGGTGCTTGCCCAGTCCCAGGTTTCCATCCTGCCCCACAAGGTGGATGCACTCACCTCTACCCTGGACCCCATTAAACTTTATGATTACCTGGCCGTGGGTAATCCGGTGGTGAGCACCCCCGTGGCCATGCATCCGGAGTTGAAACCTTATATAGCCCTTGCTGCCACCTGTGATGATTTTGAAAAAGCGGTCCAGGCGGCCTTAAAAGAACCTGTCCGGGCATCGATTGCCCGGCGTAGCGCCGCCCTGGAACATGTCTGGGAACGGCGGGCGGAACAGGCCCTGGAAATCTTAAGGGGATTTTTCTAAAAATGCGTATTGGCATTGATGCAAGAATATTGACCCTTCCCGAATTAAGGGGGATGGCTGCCTACCTGATGGAAATTCTTAAGGCATGGCCGGAACAAAAGGATTCCTTTGTCTTTTTTGTGGAAGATGCGCCGGTCCATGAAAGTTTTGCATTGAAAAATCCAGTGCAATGGCAGGTGATACCCTCTCCCAGGGGAAGCCGGATTCACATCTGGGACTGGTGGGCACTTCCCCGATTTCTGAAACAGCATCCTTCCATGGTGGATATGTTCTGGTCCCCGGCCAACTTGACATTTCCTCTGAATCACCTTCCCCAGGTGGTCACCATCCACGATACCTTGCTCCAGGAGCGGGTGAAATTTAAAGATCCCATTGATCGGGTCTATCATCAATACTGGGTGCCGGGCATCACAAGATACTGTGCCCATGGGGTGATAACGGTGAGCAGTTTCAGCGCCGGTCGCATTAAAGAAATATTTCATTATCCCGGTACAAAAATCCATGTTATACCCAATGGTGCCCGCCTTATCCATGCGCCTGCGAACCGGGAAACAACAGACAGTATCCTGGCTTGCTTGGGAATCCTTCCGTTTTCCTATGTGTATGCCCTGGGTGCGGAAAGTCCGTGGAAAAATACCCTGGGGGTTTTGCGAGCCTTTGCCAGGATTCATAGATGCATGCCCGGGATTTCTCTTGTGGTGAGCGGTGTACAGGAGCGGTTCATGAACAGGCTGCAATCAGAGTGTAAACAACTTGGCCTGGATGGTGATAAGGCAGTTGTACTGATGGGATATGTGGATGATATGACAAGGGACAGCCTTTATAGCGGAGCCATTCTCTTTGTTTATCCTTCTTTGTTTGAAGGTTTTGGACTGCCTCCTTTGGAGGCCATGTCCCAGGGTACACCGGTGGTGGCCTCCCATGCTGCCAGTATTCCAGAGGTGGTGGGACAAGCAGCCCTGCTTGTGGATGCCTCAAATCCAGAGGCCCTGGCCGATGCCATGGTGCAGGTGCTCCAGAACAAAGAACTGAGGCTGGATCTCATGGCCAGGGGTCGACGACATATAAAGTGCTTCCAATGGGAGACCGCTGCCCGCAGACATCGGCAGATCATGGCGGAGATGATAAAATGAATCGGAAAATATTGATTCTGGAATGTGGCAGAGGTTTTGGTGGAGCGCTGACCAGCTTAAAGACCTTTGTGGATGAGATTGATCCGGTATCTGGCGTTGAAATCCACCTGATCACCGGCTATCATCAGGATGTTATCCGGAAAGGCGGCGGTGTTGTCTGCACCGGGGTTATTCCCCGGCACCGCTTATATGGACCCCAATCTTCCGTTGAAAAAGGGCTTACGCGTCTGTGTTCCAAGGGAGCCGGGCATCTGGCCTTTCTGCTGGATATGATGTTTTCCGGCTGGATTTATGCCACAAGAATTTTTATTTATATCCGGCGACATCACATTGATGTTCTGCACCTGAACAACAGTATTTTGATTAATGATTATGGTATTATTGCCGGCTTTCTGGCACAAAAAAAGGTGATTGTCCAGGTCCGGGCACCGGAATATCCCAGTAAAATCGCCAGATGGCTGGCCTTAATGGTGGACCATTTTCTGCCGGTTTCAAAATTTGTAAGATCCAGTCTTAATGATTTAAAAATAACAGAAAATGCCGTATCCATTGTTCCTGAAGGGCTGGATGTGGATGGGTTTTTACGGGCTGCCACCAGGGTTCAGGATTTGCCTTTGGGTGTAGTAATACCACAATCTTTACCGAAAATTGGCATGGTGGGGTGCCTTGTTCCCTGGAAGGGGCATGGAATATTTCTGGAGTCCTGCGCCCGGATATTAAAGAAGATCCGGGCAGTAATTTACATTGCCGGAGACAGTCCAGATGATGATACAGGCTATAAAAATGATCTCCTGGCCCGTACAGTTGCACTGGGTATTTCAGAGCATGTCCATTTTCTGGGCCATTGTCCCAATGTGGCACCTGTGGTGAATGCATGTGATATCATGGTGCATGCCTCCACCTCACCGGAACCCTTTGGTCGGGTGATTCTGGAAGCCATGGCCCTTGGTAAACCTGTGGTGGCAACAGATGCCGGGGGACCTGCCGAGGTTATTGACCATGAAAAGGACGGTCTTCTGGTCCCAGCAGGAGATGCCACCGCCATGGCCCGGGCGCTATTAACGCTGATGTCAGATGAATCGCTTCGGCATCGCATGGGCAAAGCTGCTGCAAACAAGGCCCGTGTGCTTTATTCTGCCGGGGCGCATGCCCGTATTATTTTAGAGCAGTATACACAATAAGCGGGCCTGGTCATACCATGGCAAACCGTCACATGTGCTGCCGATAATTTAAGCCTGACCCCACCCACCCCAACGAATAATGAAAAAGTAGTTGCTGTTAACACCCAGCACCCAGTACCCAAAACCCAGCACTTTTTTTTATATAAAAAAAAGGCAGTGATAAACATGCATGATATCCTGGTCTACAGTTCGTTGTATCCAACTCGGTCAAATCCATTTCATGGTGTTTTTGTGAAGGAGTTGACCCGGCACCTCCTTTCCCGGGTCAGTTCGGTGCGGGTTGTGGCCCCCCTGGATGGCAGGCAGAATCTAGCAGGGCTTATGAGGGGGCAGTATCAACGGCACTTTCATGATGAAGGCCTTAATATTGATCATCCTGTTTTCTGGACTTTTCCCCGATATTTTAAACAATGGGACGGGCGACTTGTGTATTACTGGACCAGGAAGGCCATGTCATCCCACCGGCATCGGGTTTCCATTATCCATGCCCACTATGCCTACCCCGAGGCCTTTGCTGCCGGGTGCTTTGCCGAAAAATGGAATATTCCATTTGTGGTTACGGTTCATGGATCAGACATCAATGTGATTGCCCGGGATGGAGCAAGAAGATCCTTGATTGCAAAGACTTTGAAAAAGGCAGATGCCGTGGTGGCTGTGTCAAAAAAATTAAAGGAAAAGGTAATTGCCCTGACAGGCAGGCAAGAAGGGGTTTATCATATTCCCAACGGCATGGACCCCACCCGGTTTTATCCGGGCAGTCAATCCCGGGCCAGGAAAAAACTGGGGGTGTCACACTGGAAAAAGATCATTGTGTATGTTGGACGTCTGGAACCGGTTAAAGGATTGGATAGGCTCATCCAGGCGGTGTCTGCACTTGAACCCAATGTGGGACTTCTCCTTGTGGGGAAGGGCTCCCTTAAAAAAACATTGATCCGTCAGGTGCAGGATCTTGGCATGGAGGGGAGGGTGTTGTTCTGTGGTGCCATTGAACATCATTGCCTGGTGGATTATTTCCAGGCGGCGGATCTTCTGGCCCTGGCAAGTTATTCCGAAGGATGGCCCACCATTATTCTGGAAGCCATGGCCTGTGGAACCCCGGTTGTCTCCCCAGCCGTTGGTGGGGTGCCGGAAATTATCATAAACGATAGTCTGGGGATCTTAACGGAAGATAACAGGCCGGAACTTCTGACCCGGGCATTAAAAAAAACATTGGAAATTGACTGGGATAGAAACAGGATCTGTGCCTGTACCGAACGGTATACCTGGGATGCAATTGCCGATGCCTATGTGAATTGCTATGACCAGACCCTCAATCTCCAAAAAAAGGAGCTGAATTACAATGGTAAACATTTTTAGATCATGTGAGTATTATCAGCGCGTTTGTTTCCCTCCGTTTCCAGGTATGGGTTCTTTTCAAAGAAATGACCCCACAGGTCAGATATTGCTGGAATCCCGAGGATCAATAAAGGGGTCTTGTGAAGATTCACTTTTAATGTTGACTCGATTTTTGTTCTGGATAATCGGAATCTGGATGGCAGCAGGCCTGCTGATGATATCTGCTGGTACGGCAAGGGCAGATGTTATAGCCTTCTCTCCGTCGGACGGTCTGGAAAAAATTGGTCGAACCATCTCAAAGGTGCTGCCGGGGACTGAGATCCGTTTATCTCCCGGGATCTATCACGGAATATTACGCATTTCCAGAGCAAAGGGTATTTCAACAAATCCGGTGATGGTCTTGGGGGCAAAGGGAACCGTCATCGATGGCTGGAACCCTGACCGTCAGAACAGGGACGGCTATGGAGAACATGGTATTCTCATTCAAAATTCAGCCCATGTAATTCTAAAAAACATTGAAATTCAAGGGGTTGAAAGGGGTATCACCATTGGCAGTGCCATGAATATCAGCGTTCTTGACTGTCGTATCCACGATATTCGGAATTATGGGATCATGAATTATAAAAGTAGTGGGTCCCGCATGGTGGGTAATCATATTTCCCGTTCCCTTAAGGAGCATGGCATTTATATAAGTGGACAGGCCAGTGATGTTCAAATCCGGGAAAATATCATTGAAGATACCCATATCAATGGTATTCACTGTAATGGCAAGATTGTCTCCTGTGTCATTGAAAGAAATCAACTTCATCGTATCGGGACCTACCCCTCAAAAGAGGGCGGGGCTGCCGTGACAATGGTTAACGGGGCATCTGATGCATTGATTCGAAATAACCTTTTTGTTCACATTTATGGCCAGGGACTCACCGTGGCAGGGCCGGGAATTAGGGTGGTCAACAATGTCTTTCATGATGTGGCCTGGAGTATAATTCTGGGTCTTCAGGGTGCCTCTCATATTGAATTTTTTAATAATATCGTCATTGAAAAAAAAGCGGTACCATTCCAGATTCATGGGGGTGTACTGGCATCTTTTACATGTGATTATAATTACTATCACATGAAAAATCAGTTCCTCTATGAAAGTCAAGGGAAAAAAATGAGTTGGAAACAATGGCAGAAAAAAGAATTTGATTTACATTCTGTGCGAGGAAATACGCCCTTTACCGGTAGATCTACCACTTCTGAAGACATGATGTCCGATTATCGGTTAAATCCGTCATCTTTTGCCGTTGATGGTGGGATGCCGGAACTTGAAGATTCTGCAATTCCCCCCGGGCGTGGGGGCATAAGATCGGATATGGGAGTCTTTGGGGGGCCGGGCAACGGCTGGCAGTAAAATTAACAGGAGCCTTGTAATCAACAGATGAGAAAAAAAGCAATCTATCACCATAGAACCCAGGCTACGGATGCCCAGGGTATACACATTAATGAGATGTTCAAGGCCTTTATCCGCCAGGGGCTTGACATGAAAATGGTGGCCCTGGTGCAGGATGAAGCGTTGGGTCAGGAATCCCGGGAAGGAATACTTGGCAGGATTTCCAATGTACTTCCCAGCCTGGTTTATGAATTGATGGAAATCGGATTTAACATCCCCGGTGTGCTCAGACTCTACCGGGCAGCAGTGAAAGAACGGCCTGTGTTTATTTATGAGCGTTATTCCATTTATAACCTGGCGGGGCTGTTGGTTTCCAGACTGACGGGTATTCCATTGATTGAGGAGGTGAATGCCCCCCTTGCCCATGAAAAGAAAATTTATGGAAGCCTTCATTTCCCGGAACTGGCCCAGTTCATTGAAACCTCTATAATCAACGGTTCATCAAGGACAATTGCCGTAACTGATGCTCTTAGAAAAATGCTGGTGCACAGGGGGGCAGATGAAAAGAACATCGTTGTAATGCCCAATGGAATTAATCCTGAAGACTATCCTGTGGCTGCTGTCAGAAAAGATGGTGCAGAGGTGGTTTTAGGTTTCATCGGCTGGTTCAGGGAATGGCATGGGTTGGAATCCCTGATTGAAATTTTTGCTGCCCGAAAATGGCATGAAAAAAATGTGCATCTGCTGCTGGTGGGGGATGGGCCTTTGCGGGGCCATCTGGAAGATAAAATCAACAGTTTCGGATTGGAAAATCATGTGACCATTACAGGTGCCGTTCCCCGGAGTCGGCTGGGGAGCTATCTTGATCAGATGGACATTGCTTTGCAACCGGCGGCTACATCCTATGCCTGTCCCATGAAACTCATCGAATATATGGCTGCCGGTAAGGCCATCGTAGCGCCGAATCAGGCCAATATCAGGGAATTACTGATTCACGGAGACAATGGGCTTTTATTTGAACCGGGGGATGTTGATGATCTGGCCAGGCAGATTGAATCTTTGCTGGTGGATGGGGCACTTATTTTTCAATTGGGCAGCTCCGCCCGGAAAACAGTGGAGACAAGACCCTTGAACTGGGACTATAATGCCAGGCAGGTGATGGGATTGCTTCTCTCTTTGTGAAAGATATCATCAAATACAAATGGCCAGTTTCCCTGTCATTCATAATGCAGAGAGCTGGCCATTTTAATTTCATAAAATCATAAAAGATTTAGTTTTTTTTTACTTTTTTTCTTCCAACAACGACCAGACCTATCAGGCCAATACCCAGAAGGGCCATACTTGCCGGTTCCGGAACCGGATTTGGGGCTGGTGCGTCTGTAGCTAGAACTAGAACATCTTGCTTCTTTCCAAGGTTAAGAACCTGAACCATGCCGTTATTGGTCCAACCACCTGAAACGGCTGCTGTGGCCTGTGCCAGCCAGTCATCAAATTGTGTTGTTGTAACGGGATCAACATACCATGGTAATTTCTGACCCATTTGGGACCAGATTAACAATTGAAGATCTTTTTTATCTATGTCAGACCCATCATATCCTTGAAGTCCCATTGAACCATCAGAAAAAGAAAAGTTCCAGTAAAGCCAGGCCACTTCATCTTTGAGATCCACACCTAATGAAGTTGTACCGGAAATTCCGGTAACTTTCATTTTGCTGTCTGCATCTGCCAGAAATTCATCGGTCTCAACACAAAAGGTTGACCAGGAGAAACCGACATTTCCAAATTTGGATTGTGCGACAGAAAAAGCTAATTCACCGCCACTATTGACAGTTTTTCCATCCCAGACAACCTTGTCTCCAACATCAACACCAAAATTATAAGCAATCGCCTGGGATACACCGGAAATCAGGAACACCACTAATATTAATAATAAAAATAAAGTTTTTTTCATTTTAAAATTCTCCTTGATTGTGTGTCAATAAACACTTTTCCCCAAAAGTCAGTTTTAAAATTTTAAAGGAAAACAATTTAACTCTTAACAAATACAATAAAGCATTCTCTTTAACCCGTCTATCCCCCAAAGGTATTAATTTTCTCCCCTGGGGGATTTTTTATGGGAAAAAACGCTGATTTTATTCGCCTATTGTTTCAAGGAGGGTCGCAGCCTGTTGTATCAGAGCCCGATTTTGATCCAGTGTCATTATCTTTTTTAATATCTCTCTGGCATTTTCGGTATCCCCTTTGCTGTGATACGCCTGCCCCAGATGAAGCATTACCTCAGGATTATTACCGGATTTTTTAAGGCTGTCTTTAAACTCGGTGATGGCACTGTCCACCAGACCCTTTTTAAGGTACACCAGACCCAGGGTATCCATGATGGCCGGATCTTCTGGCAATACCTCCCGGGCCACCCGGGCAAAGGACAGGGCCTCATTCAGTTTATCCGTACGGTGTATCAGATGCCAGGCCAGGTTATTTGCTGCCGGTGCATACCGGGGACGGGTGGTAAGGGCCTTTCTATAATGTGTTGCTCCCTCATCATAACGCCCAGTTGCATCCATGAGAATTCCCAGCATCATATGGGCGGTGACCAGTGCCGGATTTTTTTCCAGAAGCCGGGTGTACTGTTCAATGGCCTTGTCTAAATTGCCGGTTTCCATATAAATGCGGGCCATCGCATAATAGGGGGGCTGGAAATCGGCATCCAGTTCCATGGCCCTTTGAAAGGCTGTTAGTGCCATTTCTTTATTTTCTTCAGCCAGATAAATATCCCCTTCCAGTTTATGAAGGCTGGCCGAAGACCGGGGGGAATCTCCGGATTTGTTGAGCTGTTGCCGGATGAGTTCGTGGGCGGCACTGTATTTTTTCTGGGCAACATGGTTGCGGACCAGCACCGCGATGATATCCATGGCAACGTCTAATTTATCAAGGGCCTGGGTCAGATAGCGATCTGATTCTTCGTAGTTCTGACCATAGGCGTAGAGAAGCCCCATAAGCTGATATCCCCGGGGATTTTCAGGTGCCATGGCAATGAGTTTTTTAAAACCTTCTATGGCTTTGTCCCGGTGCCCTGCCTCCATGTCACAGTTGGCAAGAATGTCCGTTGCCTGGAAATTTTCTGGATCTTTTTCAAGTACGTCTGATGCCTGTCGGCGTGCCAGGGCAAATTCACCGGTATTGTAATAGAGTTGGGCAAGGAGGGTTGCGGTATCCGTTTGCCCCGGGTCGAGGTCTACGGATCGTGCAAGGCTGGTAATGGCCTTGGGGGTATTTCCCAGATTCATATGGCATATACCCTTGAGATAATGGAGTCTTGCACTGTCAGGATGTTCTTTTTCCAGGGCCTGTAACCGGATCTTTGCCGCCTCATAGTCCTTGTTATATATTTTAAGTTCAGCATCCATCATCAGACCGGGAAAAAATCCGGGTCTTGCCTCAAGAATGGCCGCCACGAGGTCGGTGGCCTCCGGGATTTCGCCACTATTAAGATGAAACTGTGTCAGGATAATTTTTAACATTAGATTGTCCGGCTCCAGAACCAGTGCCCGGTTGTACAGGGCAAGTGCCTTATCCTCTCCGCCCGTAGCCTCATGGAAACGTGCTGCAGCCACATGGGCTTTAACACTGTCCGGTGCCATTTTTAATGCCCGGCTATAAGCCTTTTCAGCCGATGTGATATTATTTAAACCCATGTAAAAATTTCCAAGAAAAATGGGGATATCAACCACATCGGGATTTATATGGCCAGCTGTTATGAGCTGGGCTTCAGCCTTCTCAAAGGCCCTTTGCCTGACATAAAAAGTAACCAGAATCATCCGGGTATTCAGATTCTTTTCGTCTATTTTCACGGCCCTTAACAACAGCTGTTCAGCAGCCTTTTCATCCTTCTGGAATGTTTTGATAGCCGCCAGTTTTTCAAGGGCGCTGATGTGGTCTGGTTCCAGGGAGAGAATCTGTTCAAAAAGTGCTTCCGCCCGGGACAGATTCCCCTTCTGAGCCAGTATCCGGGCCTTGAGAAACAGGGCTTTTGTATTTTGGGGGTTACCTGCAAGGATTTTTTCAATCTTTTCTTCAGCCGGTACCATCTGGTCTGAAAGCATGAGGAAACTGGCTGTTTTTAAAAGGATATCCGAGTTATCAGGTGCCAGCGCCTCCGCCTTGGAATATGCCTGGAAGGCTTCCCTCGCATTGCCAAGACGCATCATGGTTTCTCCCAGCTGATACCATGCATCGGCATTGTCCGGTGCCAGCTGGGTGGCATTTAAAAATTCGATACGTGCCTTGGGATAGTCTTGTGCCGCAAAGTAGTCTGCACCTTTTTTGAAATGACTTGCTGCATTCTCCTGCTCCCCCTGGCAGCCCGCAAGGACAACTGTGAACAAAAGTATGGAAAGCATGAAAATAAAATCAGCGTGTTCTCTTTTGAAAAAGTTCATATATCCTCCCGTCGTTATTAACCCATGAGTCCCTATAGCGGCCAACGAAGCATTAACACCCAGGACCCAAAATCCAATACCCAGTACCTACTTTTTCATATAAACCCCAAATGCCTGAGAGCACCAGCCATTAAGCATCAACGTCCCTTCCCGAAAAACACCTCCCGAAAGGTCATCAGAAAAATCAACAGATCCAGATACCATGAAAAATGCTTCACATAATAAAGATCATAGTTGAGTTTATTCTTGCTGTCTTCAAAATTTTCCCCATAGGGGTAATTGACCTGGGCCCATCCGGTGAGTCCCGGTCGCACGGCATGACGGAAATTATAATAGGGAACCGTTTTTTCAAGCTCCTTTGTAAAGACTTCCCTTTCGGGTCTGGGACCCACAAAGTCCATATCTCCCTTGAAAATATTAATGAACTGGGGCACTTCATCCAGACGGACCTTCCTTATGAACCGTCCTATCCGGGTGACCCGGGTATCATTTTTCAGGGCAAAGGTGGGTCCGGACTCCTTTTCCGCCATGACCGCCATGGATCGGAATTTGATGAGATTGAATTTTCTGCCGTTTTTACCAATGCGCTCCTGGAGATAAAACACCGGCCCCGGGGATTCCAGTTTGATTAAAACTGCTGTGATGAAAAGGATGGGGGACATGAAAATCAGCAGAAAAAAGGAGATGATCAGGCCCTGTATCCGTTTGATGGCGGTGTGCAGGGAGGTGTGGTAAAATCCCTCTTCAAAGATGAACCAGCTGGGTTTGAAAAAATCATCTATGAGTAGTCTCCGCTGGGCGGTTTCATAAAACTGGGTGCCTTCAACCACCCGGATATTTTTAAATTTGCATTGCAGCAGTCCCTTGACGGGTAACTTTCCCCGGCGGTTTCTAAGGGTGACCACAATGGTGTCAACGGTGTTGGATGAAACAATTTCTTCCAGGTGTGCCATGGTGTTCAGCACGGGGACATCATGGATTTGTTCTCCCACCTGGGAGGACAGTGTGGTGATAAATCCAATGACTTCAAATCCCACACATTTTTTATCCCGTGCCTCCTTGATGATTTCAGAGGCCTGGGAGGTGATGCCCAGAATAAGTATTTTTTCACGGTTATAGGAAAGAAGATAAAAAATAATCCAGCGAAAGAGAAAAATAAGGGTGAAAATAAAAACAATGGGCAGTAGCAGAAAGATGTGGCCGGGTACCCTGGCAGCAGAAAAGAAAAACAGGGTGGCACCCACAAAAATGGTAAAGAAAAAAGCGGGGATAATCCTTTTGAAAAGATCCCATAGATATATGAATTCCACAGGCATGTAAAGCCGGTGGTACAGAAGGGAGAAAATGGTGGCAGAAATAAGGGTGATGATGGCAATATTACCCCCCAGCTGACCCGGGTTGAACAGGGCTGTAAGGGGAGAAATAAGAGGCGTGATCACCCCAAAGCCCACATAGGCAATGACCACGTCCACCAGCATGATACTAAGGGTTCCAAGGGGGGTGCGGGTAGAAAAGAGAATGGGTCATTCCTCCATGTGATCAAAGAGTTTTATGGCGTTGCCCCCCATTATTTTGGCGGAAATAATTGCAGTCTGGGCTTTTTGCACCAGGCTTTCAGGGGTATTGGCATCAATGGGAAAACCGGCAATACCACCACTTAGGGTAATGGGGGCGTCAAGGTTCAGGCGCATTTCATCGGAGAGGTGCTCCACGGATTTCAAAATGCGGTCGGCAATCATCTGGGCAGATTCCTTGGTGGACTGCAGTAAAATAACGCCGAATTTTTCTCCGCCGATTCGACCCACAATGTCGTTGGTGCGCACACAGCTTTGTATCTTGTCGGCAATGAACCTCAGAATCTGATCGCCTGCATAATATCCGTGGGCAAGATTGACCTGATTAAATCGATCCACATCCACTAAGAGCAGGGCGATTATGCCCTGTTTTTCCCGCCGGAGCCTGCTGAATTCTTCGTTGAGCCGTTTCCACCAAAGGCCATAATTATAGGTACCAGTAAGGCTGTCGGTGTATGTTAAATCCTTGAAACTCTGGTTGACATTTGAATTTTTGATGGCTTCTGCGGCACGGCTGCACAGGGTTTTCAGGATCTGTTCCTGATTTTTGTCTATGGCAGGCTTTTCGTCATTAAACAATACCAGCTGGCCTTGGCTGTTACCTGGTTCATCAATGGCTCTAAGGGGGAATACCACCACGAAGTTCTCATTTACAAGGTTATCTTGTTTAAGAAGGGCCAGGTCTTCTCTGTTGAAAATTTCCATGAAATTTGGTGGTTCTGGAAGTTTGGACTGGATGGAAGGTGCCAGTTCTTCGTACAAATTACGGTACAGATCAGACTCAAAACCATACCCCAGTACCAGTTCAAAGTAATTGGATTTTTTATTCTTAAGGAAAAAAAAACCTTTTTTCTGAATCTGACTGATATCTGTGATAATCTGGAAAATATAGTCAAAAACGATTCTGAGTTCCCGGAGAACATTGTATTCCCGGAAAATATTCATCATGTACAGCTGGGAAGGGGGGGAATGATGTGCCGGAGGCTGATCTGCAGTGATGAGGTGGGTGTAAAATCTGGACACGATGTCCTGGGCCAGGCGTTGTTTTTCTGCAAGTTCTGATTCTGTCAGATCCATGGCGTTGATATTCAGAGTTCCCCGGGCTCCTTTGCCAAGTTTCAGGGGAATGATCAGGGAATTGTCAATCTCTTTACGTGTGAGATCCGCCTCCGTGATATGGTCGTTCCCATCCCTGCAATGGCCCTTTATGTAAAGGGCCTTTTCATCGGTGGCCACCTTGCCGGAAACCCCATAACCCAGGCATTCCCGGGCATTATCAATGACTTCTTTTGCAAGACCCCGGGCACTTTGAATGGTCAGTTCAGGAGAGGAACCATCGGTGAGCATGATGGAACCACTTTTGCTTTTCATCACATCAAGGACGATGTTCAGCAACAGGTCCAGAATGTGCTGGGGAATCTGATCCGTCTCTATCTGCTTTTTTTTATTATGCATGCTGTCACCATGGGGCTGCTTGATGAGTTAGTTTCATGAAAATAAGCATTGTCGGGGCAGGTCACACCATGTCCTCTCCGCCATAATCAGCGTACTGGCCCAGGCTTATGGGAACTTGGTTACAATGCCAGTTACCCTGGTTGGTGTCAGGGTTGTTTTCTTGGCGGTTGAATCCGCCCTGAAGGGGGCGAGGTTGTGAGCACACCCAGACAGCTTGTTTATGCTTACGGTAAGATGTATGATAAATGCTTAAAGAATGCAAGTTTTTCAATCCTGTTACGATGAATAATTGTTTTTTTTGCTGGGCTTGGTCACAACATCGAAACCCTGCACCTTCCCCGCTTGGGTGATGTTATTGTAGAACCTTTTTAGATTCATTCATCCATGGAGAGGAATGGAATTTACTTCTTGTTAATTTTTACGGGTTTGGGTATGTAAAAAAAGATGCTTTGGGAGTGTCCCCAGGCAGACATATCCAACGCAAGGGACTCATGGTTTATTGATTTATCGTTTACATGTCTCTGATGACGATTCTGTTGTAAGAAAGTCAGATCTTAACTGATTTACCATTTATAATAATCCTGGTCACTGCAATATGTAGATACAACCCCGGGACAACGTTAGATCAGGAGTTGTTGACTCCCTGAAGTTATCCTTAGATGAAGTGCTGGACTATGAAGATGAAGTGCTGGATTGAAAATACCTGAGTTTCTGAAGTCAAACCTGATAATGAATTGAAATGTTTTTTCGAGAGATGCCCATGTATCTGTCATACTATAAATTAGAGAGAAGTCCTTTTCAGATTACATCTGATCCCAGGTTCCTGTGGCTGGGAGAAACCCATCGAGAAGCCATGGCCACCCTGGAATATGGCATCTATGAGAATAAAAGTTTTTTGATGTTAACAGGTGATGTGGGGTGCGGGAAAACCACATTAATCAATTCTTTTGTGAAAAAACTCAATAAAAACGTATTGTGTGGGGTGATGTGTGATCCTGGACTGTCCATGGTGGATTTGTTTAATCACATTGCTTTTCTTTTTGGAGTGAACCATACATTTAAATCCAAAGGTGAATTTATCATTGCCTTTTCCCGGTTTCTAAATAACGCCCATGATGCTGGGAAACGGGTACTGCTCATCATTGACGAAGCCCAGCGTATCCATGCGGATATCCTGGAAGAGATTTGCATGCTCTCCAATATTGAACGACACGATGCAAAACTGATCAATATTTTTTTTGTGGGGCAAAATGAGTTCCGGGATATGGTGGCACGGCATGCCAATCGTTCATTACGGCAAAAGCTTACCTTCAGCTGTCAGGTCAGCACCCTTGATGAAAATGACCTGGTAAACTATATCCGACACCGCCTGAAAATTGCCGGTACGACCCGACTGATTTTTCAGGATAAGGCCCTTTCCCTTATCTATCAATATTCCGGTGGAAATCCCCGCATCACCAATATCATCTGTGATCTTGCACTGCTCACTGGGTTTGTTCAGGAAAAGGAAATGATTGATGAGAAAATTATTCAGGAATGTGTAGAGGAAATACATCTGGTGCCCGTGACTGGTGAACTTCAGGCTGATGCGGCTCAATTCCCGGAGGCAGACATAGAACCGGAAACACTCAATTTGGAAAATGGTGTCATATCCCGGGAAAATATTGCTGAACATGTTTCAGGAAATCAGACGGCAAGTATGTATGAAGAATCAGACGAAGACGACATCTCAGATAATAATGAAGACGACACTTCAGATAATAATAATGAGTTCAATGACAACAGGAAAGATGCTTTAAATGCTGATTCGTATGTGCGGGAATCGAATGTTGTTATTCCAGTGAATACAGATGCTGCCCCAGAGAATACCCGGGATACAAAGGATAAAAAAATGCGCTTTGGAAGGGACCGGCAGATGCTGATCCTCATCGTACTCCTGCTGATTATTATTGCCTTGTCTGTTTATATTTTTTTTCAGGGAAGGGGAGGAAGTTGAGTCTTTAAAGGTGAGTTCCGACCCCGTGATCTGACCGGGGGGATGTCCCCCCGGACTCCGCTGGTGTTCATTGGTTTCCAGTCGTTAGTATCCTTTCCTGCTGGTGGTGGATTTGTGTCAAGGGGAATTTGGGAATTATACTTTGTCTGGTGAAATATCAAGTTGGAAATTTATTTGCGAAATTTTAAAACAAGATAGGCCATAAATTGGGCTATAGTAAGAACAAACGCCCCACAACACATCATGATTATTATTAAAACTGTCTCAGGAGAAACGACCTCTTGAGGTGCCGGGGTAAGAAAAGGTATCATCACAAAAAGAATAGCCAAAATAACGGTTGTGACAATGATTCCAGCTTCAAGGAACGCATGCGTTGTTGTCATACAGTCTCCAGAAGGATTTTGAACCTGTCCGGGCCGGTCGTCGGCTGAATATTCTGGCAATGGTGTCGGGCAATCCGACACGTGAAAACTTGTCCAAAAGACGTTCAAAGAGGCTGGTGCAATAACGGGCGGCCTTAAAAATCATATTGGAGCAGACTTTAACCTGGGTTAGGTACCAGTCATGGTGCAGGTGTTTGGATCGGGTGGAATATTTTCCTTTGTTGAACTTGAAAAATTGGTTTATCCAGAAGTTGATTCTTTGCTGGACCAACTTTCCATCAATTTCTTGAGCAATTTGATTGAGTGCAGTTGCCGGGTGTTCTGTTTTTCCGTCATCATGGCGGGGTTCAAAGCGTGAAACCAGATCAGCCTTTTGGGCCTAAGTATCTCAAGAGCCGGTGGGATGAGGCATGCCGTGTCCTGGGTATTGAAGGGCTTGATTTGTACGGCGGCACCAGGCATATCACCACAACGGAAATAGCCCGGCGAGCTGGTACGGTGAATGCCAGGAAAGCATCAGCCCATGAAACCAACAAAGCCTTTGACAGGTATTGTCAATATCAAGATGATACTGCCATTTGAAATGGCCCAAATTGTGAAGGGTAAAAAACGGCTTGTGCGGGTGAAGAAATGATGAAAACCGGAAACCCAAAAAGCAGCACTAAGGCAGTACCTTTTGTGGGGGATAAAAACGCTTAAACCCGCGTCAATAAAGGAAAGTTATGGTGGAGGCGGCGGGAATTGAACCCGCGACTTCACGCCAAGATCCTTGTCAATACTGGTTATGGAAAGTGGGTGATAAACTTTTGATAAATTTGTGGGCGGTTTTTTAGATATAATTTATGCGAAAAATATTTTCTTTATATTAGGGTACCCGCCCCCATGTTTTTTTCCGGAGTACAAACAAAATGATGGGAACCCTATCATTAAAGGCTCTTCAGCTTTTAAACATTCGAAAGTTTTAATAAATCACGATAAAGTTTTAACCACTCCCAAAGATCCTTTATCCAAGCGGGTCTTGTTTATTTTTCATACGGACTTCCCAAACTTGTACATTATGCGCAGTCTAAAAACACACAATAATGCTGAAACCCTTGTCAATAAAGGCTTTCATGGTTTTTAGGGGTTAGATTTTCAATGACACTTTCTTGTTTCTATTCATGGAGAGATCACAGGCATAATCGTCTGAAAGGCTTTAATGACAAGGGTTCCAGGCGTTCTGTCAGAACCAATATGGTAAAAACTTCCCATATTTTTTACATGTGGACATTTTACAGGTTGTTTTCCCAGCGTGAAAAAATCACATGCGGTGGTTCCTGCCTGCCCTGGGGTGTCAGATTCCCATGTTTTTAAGGGATGGGGGGGGGTAGAAATATTTAATAAAGATAACTACTTGAATTTATTATGAATAATTTCAAGTAGTTACGCATGGCAGAGCTTTTAATGAAACTTTAATGAAACGAGGATGAAACTTTTTCAGTATATTTTAGGCACAAACTTTGGAATTTGCACTGTCATGGGTGCCACCGGTGCATGCTGAAAACCTAAGCCTTTCCCAGCAAAATAAATGTAAATCAGGCCAAAATAGTTGAAATTGAGGTTTTCATCATATTGTTTTATGGTATTCCCTGGTTTGTGTGAATAGCATAACTATTTGTTTTTAAAGAAAGTTAACATAATGCGTATTATCCGGGAGTTGGGTAAGCTACTGATTTTATTAAACGCCACAAAAAGCATGCCATAAAGGCAAGAATGCGGTATCATCCATTATGTTGTGATATTCTCAAAATCAGGGGGTAAAATTGAGCGTTTCAGACCATTGCAGAGATGAAGTATCTGGGATTGAACTTGAAGATTTGTCAGGGGACATGAGATTTTTTGCAGAAGCAGCCGGAATGGATGCCGTTGTCGTTTTGCTTAAATGTTTCTCCGGTGGGACCGTTTATGTCCCCAGGATCAAAAGCTTGACTAGGGAAAAAAGAGATAGAGCTATTCTTAAGCTGTTCAATGGGGTTAACCACCGGGAGCTGGCCACCAACTTTGGCCTTTCCATCCGGCAGGTGAGGAACATTGTTCAAACAACAAGCCAGGGGAGGAAAGCATGAGCAAGGCCAGTGAGTTAAAAAGAGTTCAGATCCAAAAGAAAAAATATGATTTGCCAGCAGAAGAGGTGAAGGTCCACAAGCTGATCACTAGGGGGCTATCTCTTAATGGGAAACTGAAGGCACTCAAACAGGAGCTGGAGTCTATCAAGGGCCAACTGATTGCTATAGCAGAGACCAGGCGGGAGGGTGCCACCACGGTGAAGCTTAAAACCGTCTCCGGGCATTCAGTCGTTACCTTCAGAGAGGGTTATGTGTGTGATGCTGGCGTGGAAGAAATTTCACAGGATATCGGGTCACTATTTGACAGGTTCTTCACCAAAAAGGTGGATTTCCAGCCTTCCAAGGAGCTTAAACAATTCCTGGATGGAGCGCATTCTTATGGGATCGAGAACCCAGATACCATAAAGGATCTGATTTTCTCCCATGTAGAAAAAAAGACCATCAAGCCGAACGTCAAAATAATTGGGGCGGATTAACCATCCATGCTTTATGATTTGGCGCAACCGTCAGAGGGTGAAGGGACCAGGGCCATATGGTGCGCTTTCTCTGATATTTGCCTTACAAAAGCGATTGCAAATAATTGGGAAAGTTTCCATTGCAGTCTATGTGGGTTTTGCAGAGATGAACCATTCCCGGCCCTTGATTATTACATGGATTGTCTCCGGGAAAAGGAAAATGTCCGGGCAAAATTCTCTGATAAGGTGTCCCAAAATATATAACCACACATTCAGTTGCATCTTGGGACACCTTATCGTATGATTTTGATTTGACCGGAACGTTACCGGGCAAGTGGTCTATAGTTTGTCAGAAAATCTTTACCCAATTACAGTGGATTGACCCCAAATTTTTTACCCATCAGGAGGCCACCCCATGGCTTTTATGTTCAAGTGCGAATCCATTTTTGACCATGACGTTACCCGTCAGGAGCTTGCCGATTCTGGTTTTGAAACCGACAAAGAAGTAGCAGATTACAAGCAGCGCGTATCCGAATACGAAGCGGTTGACTTCTGGGCGCTTTGCTTTCTGTTTCAGGACAGAGGCCAAACAGACAAGGTGAAAGAATACTTTGCCCGGGCCGAAAAAGAAGGTTGTCCCGACACGTTTACCCTGGGGCATGAGTTGGCCGGCGGTTGTTTGCGCAAACCAGGCTAAAGAGACCTCAGGTGTTTCAGGCAAACCCCCGGCATGCAATGCCACCACAAACGTGCCCATGAAGGTCCACGTTCCGTTTATCCTTGCAGGTCATTATGTCCACCATGGTCAGACCTGGACCGATACCGGTGCACACCAGGCATAAAAAAATCCGACTGGATCAAGATTGCTTTCTTGAGCCAGCCGGATTTTTTTTGTTTGTAATGCGGCTGTAAGGAACGATTCACACTAATGAAAGACATTAACCAGGCAAGGTGGGTTCCGACCCCACGATCTGCCCGGAGGGAAACCCTACGGACCCCGCTGCCATCTGCGACCATCATGCCTGGTTGTACGAATAGTTTAACCTATGTGGGGCAGGTTTTTCAAGCAGCATGTTCAACAGTTACCGCCACGCTTACCCCAGCCCTTGACAGCATATCCACCAAGGCATCAATGGTGAATTTGTCCACCTTGCCGCGCACGGCATCACTTACCCTGGATCTTGCAACCCCCATCACCTTTGACGCCTGTTCCTGGGTCAATCCCTTCTCACTGATATAAGACTCAACAGCCGCCATTAAACATGATTTGATGCTCAATTTATCCGACAGCTCAGGAGAGAATCCCAAATCTTTGAAAATATTGCCGCATGATTCGGTAATTTGATTATTCATTGTCTTTCCCCCTGTGGTGACGCAACACGGTTTTTAAGCGTTCTTTTGCTATATTCAGGTCTCTTTTGTCCGTCTTCTGGGTTTTCTTTTTGAAGGCGTGCAAGACATATATATTGTCTGAAAGTGAGGCAATGTAGATAACCCGGTAGTGGTCATTTACTTTAACCCTGATTTCTTTGACCCCAGTTCCAATGGTGTTCATTGGTTTCCAGTCGTTAGGATCCTTCCCTGATTGAACCCTGTGAAGCTGATAACCGATTCGTTTTTTTGCATTCTCTTCAAAATTTTTGATGTCTTCCAGAGAAGATCCGGCAAAGCTTATTGATTTCATATGTGTGATTGTACAAAATTTTAGACAAAAATACAAAAGGAATTTCATGTCTGTGGTTAAAAGAGACCGCCTGCAGTCCGGTCAAGTGAGCAGGTGAAGGGTAGGGACCAGCAGGGGCATGTATCAAATAAACATCAAATAAAATCTACTGGGTCCATAGTCATGATACCGGGGGCGTGGTGGCCAGGGCGCGGGGACTCCCTCCCCCATTGGCTCATCAGTGACAGAAGCCAAAGGCCAAGCCAGGAAGGCCGCCCACAAACAATAACGTTTATTCTACACCATCAGCAGGTACGGTGGTTAATTTTTTAATCATCCCCATCAATCCCTCTATTTCATTCTCCAGCCTATTGACTTCCTGGGCTACTTGAAAATTTCTGTGGTACCCAGGATCCATCAATGTGTCAAAATTTGCTTCATAAGATAAGGCAAAACTATCAAAGAATTTAGCATAGTTTTTCATGAAGTCAGATAAAAGCCTCAAGTTGTTCACTAAGGCGTCGTATCTGATTTTATCCGCTTCCTCCATTAACATATCTTCGCCTTCTTTGGCGGTTATGTTGCTTTTAAATTTAACTTTGAATCTTCCCTTCCCATCCCTTAACCAATTTTCTTCGACTCCCCATGTCGCGCATATGAGTTTCAGTAATTGTTCTGAAGGCGCGGCAGTCCCGGTTTCAATGCGTGATACATGGGCAGCACTTATGCCTAATGCCTTTGAAAAATTAAGTTGGGATACACCTAAGTGAACCCTTATTTTTCTAATTCTTTCATGTAGTTGCAAAACTCCTCCATATTATTTTAATACTTCATACAGATTTTTCTTGAGTTATTTAAATATATCTGTATCATGTAATGAAATAAGTGTTATGCATTACATGATGTATTTATTTACTTTAACCCGGAATACGTGGGAGGAGCAATGGTTAAAAATTTACCCGTAAAATTGGGAGGTCGCAATGATTAAAAATGTAGAAGTGAGAAAGGCGCTTTTAGAAAATGGCTTTCAGATCCAGGAGGTTGCCAAGCAACTTGGATACACAAGGGGGCATATTAGTGGGGTCATTAATGGCCGATTGGAATCTTTCAAGGTCAAGAAGGCAATCGCCTTGCTACTTGGAAGAGATTTTGATTCCTTGTGGGCAATAAACACCCAGGCGCAAACCGACAAATCAGCCTAAAAAGGAGCGAATTATGACGACAGCAGCAAGCACACAGGCAAACCCGGCAATTAACATTCATGAAACCAATTTTGAAGGTAACACCATCACCACCGTGGTGAAGGATGGAAGTTATTTTGTCGCATTGAAGCCCATATTTGAAGGCATGGGTTTGGACTGGAAAAACCAATACCAGAAGCTGAAGGATGATGTTGTTATCTCTTCAGTTATGGTGCTTAGCACCACAACTGGAAGGGATGGAAAGCTGTATGAAATGATCTGCATCCCCATGGAATACCTGAACGGTGTCCTTTTCAAGATCAACCCGGCCAGGTGCCCGGCGGAGGTCCGGGAAAAGGTGATCCAGTATCAGAAAGAGTGCTACCGGGTATTACATGACCATTTCTTCCCCACCAGTAAAGAGCTCCCGCCAGTCCACGACAAGACCCACCATTTAAAAGATAAGCTTACCGACAACCGGACACAATTGAACTACAGAAAAACAATTTTCGGCATGGAGAAGCAGGCAGAAAAAGAGGCAGACCGCATTTATAAGGGTAATGGCACATTGGAAGACCTTGCCCTTTGCCCGGATATCCAGGCCATGACACGGGCAGTCCTGGAGGGGTTGAACCGGGGAGACATGTTCAAGTCTTCTAAAACCGATACCCAGGGGGGCAAATAATGACGACAGCAGCAAGCATGCAGACAACACCACCCATCAGCATTCAAGACATTAATTTTGACGGTGATCCCATTGGAATCCTTGTGAAAGATAACCAACCTTTTTTTTCAGTTCCATTCATATGCAACGCCATGGGGTTGGACATAGAATCACAGAGACAGCTCATCGAACGTGACCTTGTTCTGTCTTCAACCTCCTGTATTATACAGGGGGTCGCTCGTGATGGAAGACAACGGGAAATGCTTTGTCTTCCCCTGGAGTACCTCAATGGATGGTTGTTTAAAATCAATCCATCCAGATACACGGATTACACCAAAGAAAAAATTATCCAGTATCAGAAAGAGTGCTACCGGGTATTACATGACCATTTCTTCCCCGCCAGCAAAGAACTCCCCCCAGCTAAGACCAAAACGGATCAGTTAAAACAAATGCTCATGGAAAAGCGCCTGCAATCGGGGCTTGTGAAGGTCGATTTGACCATGGAAAAGCAGGCGGATGAAATGGCCAGACGGATCTATAAAGGCAAGGGTTCCCTGGAAGACCTTGCCCTCTGCCCTGATCTTCAGGCCATGACCCGGGCCGCCCTGGATGAGTTGAACCGGGGCGACATGTTCTCTTCTTCAGATACTGAAGAATAGTGCCTCATACATCAACAAGACCCATCATAAAAACCAGCTTAGAAAAGGAGCATAAGCGTCATGTCAGGAAATATTTTTGATGACTGGATAGAGATTTTTAAAATCGGGGACCACACCGACAGCAGCGGGAACCTGCAGTCCTGGGACCAGAGCGACCTTGATACCATAGTTGATAATTACAACCCCCAGGTAAGGGAGGCTCCGCTTGTTATTGGGCATCCCAAAACGGATGACCCGGCCTATGGATGGGTTGAGAAACTGAAACGTGTTGGACCTGTCCTGCTGGCCAAGTTTAAACAGGTAGAGCCGGGGTTCGCTGAAAAGGTAAAAAACGGCCGGTATAAGAAACGGTCAATTTCTTTACTCCCTGGGAACACATTAAGACATGTCGGGTTTCTGGGGGCGGCTACCCCTGCGGTGGAAGGATTGGCCGATTTTGCCTCAATGGAATTTGAGGTTGAACTCATCACAGACCAAAGTGACGAGCTGTCTTTTTACGACATACAACGCATGCTTGACCGCTGCTGATAGCAGCACCAAATCAATTTAAACAGAGGAGCATCAACCATGGCAAAAGCCGAAACAGATTATGCAAAGCATTACAAAAATTTATTCAACAAGAATGTCTTGCCCGTTTTAAAGGATGAGATCAAAGCCGTTGAATTGGCAAAAGAAAAACAGCAGTCTTTGACCAACAGATTTGAACAAAATGAAAATGACCTGGTGAGTCTGAATAATGACCTCACCGCCCTCAGATCCGAATCCGTTGAACATGTCATGTCCGATGGTAAAGGCGATGAGTACATTCAGAAAATGTCCAAAATCAAGGGCCGGATATCTCTTCTTCAGGATGCCCAGGACGAAATAAAAAAATACCTCTTACCAGGCATCAAAGAGCAGCTTGATAAGGCTTACAAGGATCTGGTAGCAGCCACGAATCAGAGCACGGCGGTGCTTGCGAATCGTGTCAGGGATGAAATTTTTAATACAGTTCAGGAGCAAGTGGACAAAATGGAAGGCTATGAAGCAGCCTTGTTTTCCCTTGGGCTGGAAACATTGGCATTGCCGAGGAATGCCGACCGTTCTCACCGAATTGATTTTGATGATATTCCATATTTCCCGGAACTGGTGGGGTTTCTCCAGGGCGGAAAGTGGTGGACGAAAGAATAGGCCATTAAAAGGAATGCTCCCCGGCCAAGAGATATACCTTTGGCCGGGGTTTAACTCAATTAACTTAAATCTAACCGCAAATCAAAAGGGAATCTGTAAATGAGCAAGCAGCAATTTCAGCGGTCTGAACGATTCAGCCGCACCCATATTACCGATGCAGAAGACAGACTTGACACCGCGAATCTTAAACTCAGGGCCATAACCAACGTTACCATGGATTCAAACCTTGAATGCCTTGGAGATGGAAACCCAGAAGGTGAATCCCTCAGATATGGCCTGGGCCTTATCCTCATGGACATTGCCGATGAACACGAAAGGAATATTCAAATGCTCAAAGCAGATTGGGATAGATGTAACGGCGCGAGGAGATTGTCTCCTGGAGCCGAAACACAAATTTCCGAATCATCACCGGTGGCCGGGCAGGAGATGAGGCAAACCGGATAATAAAATGGAGGTGCCCCATGTGCCAGGAGACATTGGAAATGCAGTCATTAAAGAAGCTGTTAAGGGAGAACGTCAGGGAAGAATCAAAACTGAAGGATGAATATTACCAAGGCCGTGTTAGCGCCTTTAAGTTCGTTCTCTCAATGCTTGATGAATCACCGGATGAGGACAATAAAGCCGGATAAAACGGGGGCTAGCCATGGATTTGAAATTTTTGCAACTGGCATTAACCATGAAGTTGAAGATGTTTAAAGAAATGATTGAATTTGAATCACAATTTGATGATGAATATTACCAAGGCCGTGTCAGCGCTTTAAAATTCGTCGTGAAGACCCTGGAACTTGAAGTCAATGAGTCCCCAAAAAACGTTGAAGCCGCTACCCAGGCAAGATAGCGGCTTCAACAAAAGCGAATTAGGATGGTGTTCACCGCCAAGAGATGGCGAACGAATACACAGTAGGTTGAATGGCCCTGGTTGTCAAGATCCAGGGCCACAAAGAAGCATAAGACATACCAACAGAGCGGGAAGGATGGAACCGAGAATGAGTGATGATTTTCAAGAAATTAAGGACCGAGTTGATATTGTAGCGGAGATTACACGGAGAACTGGGAAGCAGGTTAAACGGGTAGGGTCGTGTTTGAATCTTGAACAATGCCCGTTCTGCGGTGGGCATGACTGCTTCAGGATCAGGCAGAACACACGTTCATGGAGCTGTCATCAATGCGGTGGCAAGACCGGGGGCACCATCATTGATTTTGTCATGAAGGAAAAGAACTGTGCCAGTCATGAGGCTCTTGTGGATCTTGCCCGGACCATCAATTACCCCCTGAAGAATGCAGGGCCGTCCGGTGCTGAACTGCTTGCCATGGATGCCAAAAGCCAAATCTTCGAGGCCACCGCAAAATATTATGCCATGGCCCTATTGAAGGATGCCAAGGCTCTGGCATATCAAACCGACATTCGGGGCCATTCCGTTGACACGCTGAAGGCTTATGATGTGGGTTTCTCAGACGGCAGGTTGTTTGCCGAGATGCTAAAACAGGGCTTCAGCCAGGATGATCTTATAAAGTCAGGCGTGGTCGTTCCGAATAAAGGAGGTGGACTTAGAGATTATTTTTTCCATGGGATATACATCTACCCCCACAAGGACATCCGGGGGCGGGTGTGCGATTTCACCATAAAACACCCTCAAAAAAAATACGAATTCAGGCTCCGCAAAGACTTTATGAAAGATGGGGCCCCCTTCTTTAACATGAAAGCCTTCATGGGTAATGAAATCCTTATCGTTGAGGGGGAGAACGACCTCTTATCCGTTTGCGGTCATGGGGGGTATCCCAATACAGTGGCCATCAACGGGCAGATATCCAAAGAGCAGTTAGCGCACTTGGTAGAATGGGCATCAACCGGGTCTACAAAGACCATCTTTCTTTGTTTCGATAATAACAACGCAGGCATAGAGTATACCACAAAAATCAAAGATGCCTTCACTCACCGATGCTACCCGGACAAGCTTTGTGAAATCAACGAAGGCTTGCGGATTCGCCAGGCAAAAAGAGTCCAGGATGATGAAGAGAGCACCGCCGGGGAGATCCCCCAGTTAACACAGGTTGTATTGAAGATCCTGCAATTTGATCAGAGATACAATGATATTGACGACTGCATCAAGGCCATGACCGACCCTGAAAAAGAGTTCAAGGCATTGATGGTGGAGGCCAGGCGGCACTTGACACCCATTGCCCCTCTCCTTAATCGGGCGCGGGCATGGCATAAGGCATGCGGGCAGAAAAGCTGCAACAACCCCATTGGGGAGATTGTTTTTGATTGGTTCTCATCCCTGGGAGGCTTTTTCGTAAAGGGTGAGGATCATAAACTTTTCTTTAGAAATAAAATCTATGAGATCGGTAATAAATCAGCATTCAAGGCTTTGCTTTACGATGTCTGCGAACTTAATTATGCAGACAACAGTACTAAAAGCATTCTGGAAGTGGTAAAGGCCAGGGCGCACAAATATGGCAAACACACAAATGGGATGGGCTGGATACATACGGATTTAAAAAAACCAGCCGTCTACATCGACCTTCACAACGAATCAAACACCATTTTAAAGATTCAGCCGGGAAGTGTTGAGGTGATCCAGAACGGGGCCAATGACGACCAGGTGCTTGTAATGGCTTCTCCGATGATGACCGGACTCAATTACCTTCCGGATGTCAACATCATGGAGGCCATGACCGAGCTTAAAAATTTGGTTTTTGACAACCTTGCATGCAATGACTCAAACAGATTTTATATCCTTGCCCGGGCCATGTGCTACCCCCTCACCGAATTTGTGAACGCCAGGGGGATCACCAAGTTTTCCGGGAACCAGGGGAGCGGGAAATCACTTGCAGCCCGACTGCTTTCTTACCTTGTGGTGGGGTCAGACTGTCTTTCTCAGGGTTCCGTTGCTTCTTACCGGTCAGAAGCCACTCAAAGCCCCTTCATTTTCCCGGATAATTTGGAACAGGCAAACCTCACAAACGATATGACCTCTTTATTGATCATGTCAGCCACCGGAGCCATTAACCAGAAGCGGGATAGCAACACCAGTTCCGGAAACATCTATGAAGAAAATAAAACCCATATCATCACAACGTCAATAGAGCCATTCGTTAAATCTGAACTGGCTTCAAGAACCATTGATATTCATTTCAAGCCTGAATACCGAAATGAAAATTTCCCAGGGGAAACCCTATTGAAAACCCAGATTGAACGAAGCCGTGACAAAATTCTCAGTGCAGTTATCAAGATCGTGGCATGTGATGTCCTGCCCACCTATGAACAGGAGCAGGCCGAAGCCTACCGCCTCTTAAATGCAGAAAAAAAAGGCCACTCCAAGGAACGGTTAAATGAAATCCTGGGGTGCCTTTATCTGCTTTGCAAACAAATCGTTAAATACATTCCCCACAATGAATATACCAACAAAGGCATTGCCTCTACTGTCCTTGAGGACTGGATAATTGAACAAGACGAGCTCACCAGGGAAAACCAACAGGATGCCGACCCCATACTTTACCGCATGGAGGCGTTGCTGACTGAATGTTCCCAATTAAATAAAGAAGAGTTTGTCCATGCCTACGGTATTCGAGATACCCAGATCGTAATGGACATCGGTGGGGCCGTCCTGGAGGTCCAGTTTGTTGTGTCAGCAAAAGAATTATGCACGGCCTTCAGCGTCTTGTCTAAGAACAAAAATATCCCTAACCCGTTTACGTCTCCGGGCGTCCTTGGTTCGAGGCTATCAAATTCAATCGGGGTGTTAAACAATGCTGGTTGGGAGGTGAAGGTTCGGGATAAGGCGGTCAGGGGGCAATATAAACATTTGCTTAAAAAGAAAGTTTTTGCCGGGGAGGCTTGAAACATCATGTAGGGGCTTAGAAAAAAACAGGGGGGCATTTTTGGAAAAAGTATCACCACAGTCACCCTTATTCTTTTTATATAAAAATAAGATTTTGTTTTAATTGGTTATTTTTATATGGGTTGCCTGTCAAAAAGGGGGTGACTCTGGGGTGACGGTTACAAATGGTGTCACCATTTGGGGTGACCCTGAATTTAGTTGAAAATAAACATATATTGCTTAAGTATTTGAATTTATAAAGATATGTCTTTAGGGGTGACGGGGTGACCCATGAAAGAAGCCCTCCCCCCCTTGGGAAAAAACATGAGGACCAGATGGCCAAAAAGAAAGACCCCCAAATTTTCGAGCGCATCACCGACAAGCAGGAAGCATTTATACACTTCCTTTGCAATGAATCCATGGATTTTGATCGGTCTGATTTTGATTCAAAACTTATTTATTTAACCGGGTTCCCTTCTGTGGAGAATCTCTCAAAACAAGAGGCATCTTTCATCATTGATATGCTGAAGGGCGAAACCGAACCGGATGATACGCCACGCTATCCGAAAAAAGAATCAACGCTCAGGGAAGATGCCCGGTTTCTGCCCACGGCTTACCAGATTAAAGGGATACGAGAATCAGTAAAAAGTCTTGGGTGGGATGAAGCGTATTTCAACACTTGGTTGAAAAAACGCACCGGTGAGAGCCATATCAAGACCCTGGACAGGAATACCGCCCAAAACGCATTGGGTGCACTCATGAAATTACGGCAACTGCGGTACACGATCTGAAAAGGAAATGAAGATGGAGTCATACATAGACACCCCCCAGGGGGCCAAAATTCTCAAACAATATCTGGACAAATTCAACGGCAAATCCAGCCAGAAAGTTTACCGGTCAGAGATCCGTCAATTTTTTAAATTCTATACGGGGGCAATTGATAGCCTGGTGAAAAAAGATTTCATCCGGTACCGGGATCACCTTGGCAAACAATCCAAGGCCAAAACCATCAAGAGAAAATTTTCCATTTTGAACCAGTTCTTTAAATTTCTGGAAACCAAGGTCAAGGGGTTTGTTTCTCCCATCGGCAATGCCCACGGAGACATGCAGGAGTTCAGGGGCGGTACATACATTGAATCAGACTCTTTTCAGCATCAGGTGGATAACTGGGTTGACTCTCTGATCTGTGACAGCACCAAGAGGACATACCGGGGGGCGGTGGGGCTGTTTTTCCGGCACACCGGCAAAGACCTGAAGGAATTGGCCCATGATGATTTTATGAAATATCGGGATCATCTTCTCATTGAAAAAAAACAGAAGGCGTCAACCATCTGGAACAAGTTCATATCCATCAACAGCTTTCTGAAGTTTATGGAGGCCACAAACCGGAAATTCAAGAACCCTCTTGATTTTAAGCGTCTGGCACTGGTGCCACCGAAAAAGGACAAGGGGTATTATGACGCATTAACCAAGAAAGAAGCCCAAAAGCTGTTACGCCAGCCGGACCGCCGGGCACTGATAGGCCGCCGGGATTATGCAATTCTGATTCTTATGCTTACCTATGGTCTCCGAGTGGGGGAGGTGTGCAAACTCACATTCCGGGATCTGGTGCCGGAGCGGGTCAAGGGGCAGCAGAAATTGTGGGTTCGGGACCGAAAAGGGAAAATTGGTCGCCGGGTTGATACCCCTATTATTTTAAATGGGAAAGCCCTTCAGGCATTTGATGAATGGATGACACATTGCAATATTTCATTCCAGCCAGACACACCCATTTTTGTGGGGTTCCGGTGGCAGGTTAACCAGGGTGGGCTTGTAATCCGGTGGGACCATGTAAGGGATAAAAAGCACCTCACCACAAGGGCGGTGGAATACATGGTGGAAAAATATGTGGAAAGTGCCGGGCTGGACAAGAAAGATAAGGTGGTCAGTGCCCACGCATTGAGACACACCGCCCTTACCTTGCTTGCCGGGGCCGGGGTGCCCGTTATTGACCTTAAGGAGTTGGCCGGGCACCAGGATATCAGCACCACTATGATTTATTTACATGCTGTTCAGAGTTACGATGACCACGCCGGGATGCATAACCCCCTTAACTGATATCTATTTAAAAGGATAGTATTTGACTCATCACAGGCCCTCAACATATAATTTACCTTCTAAATCCAGCTTTCAATGGAAAGGGGGTGGTTTATGTATGAAAGGCTCAATTTATACTGCACAGAAATGTTTCCAGTGCGGAAATAATTTGAAGTATGCCGAGGGTCACGGGTTCCTTTGTTGTCCGAACCATGTTGAATCAAAATGGATGGGCCCCTGTCAGGTCCGATTCGGGAAAGAACACACAAAACGGTTTAAAACCGTGAATGAGGCCGAAAGACATTTAATATTTTTGCGGGTACAGACAGATAGGAATGAGTTTGACCAGCGGGAGTGGGCCAAGGATCAACCGTTGTCATTTTTAAGCCTGCGGACCAAATTTCTTGCATTTAAAAAGAGGCAGGATATCAGCAAAAAACAGATACGCCATATTGAAAGGGTATTAGGGCTTGCTGGTGAATTATGGGACTGCATGCAGATAAAGGAAATTGCAGAAGGTGAGATTGATGACTTTTTTTCTATGGATCATGGAGTAGGAAACAAAAGTTTATCCAATTGGAAGGCGGTTCTTCATGATTTTTGGACATGGGTGGTCAGGCGTGAAAAACGAAGATCAAAGTTAGAAATGCCGGAGTTTCCGGACATTCAATTTAAGATGAAAATGAAGACCGTGGTTTCAGTATCAGACCAACAAGGGATACTTGAGGAGTTGCACCGGATTTCATGGAAAATTAATCCAAGAATATGGTTGGGGGTCAAGCTGCTATCCATCTATCCACGGGTTCGACCTGGGGAAATGTTAAACGTGAAAGAGGGGCATATTAATTTGAATGATGGGTGGATTGTTTTCCCACAACCAAAGGAACGGGAACCCAAATATATTCATCTGCTTCCTGAATTTTCCGAGCTGATAGATGATGTGAGGGGCATGGCACCACCAGCCTTGCCCGAGGTTTATTTTTTCCGGCACCTAAAAACAAGATCCGGAGTTAAAGCCGGGGTGAGGTTTGGTCCAAAATATTTTAATAAATGGTGGGGGATGGCTGCTAAAAATCTGGGGATAACAGATGTGTCTGTTTACCCAGGGACAAAACACTCTACTGTCACCGCCCTGGGCAAGCTCATGTCACCGGAACAGATTAAGCATAATGTTACCGGGCATACTTCAGATGCGTTTGAAAGATATTTTCTTCCAGACCACCAGAATGCCATCAGGGCAACACGTCAGGTTGCACAGATGCAGACTGATAAACATCTGATAAACTTTTTTGAGGGTAGAAAAAGGGATAAGTCATTGAATTTATAGGGTAGAGATGGTGGAGGCGGCGGGAATTGAACCCGCGTCCGAAAATAGTCAGCAGTGGCTTCTACATGCTTATCCTGATCTTTAAATTTAACCGGTGGGTCTCCTTCAGGAGGGATACCCTGCGGCATAGTCTGAAAATTTTAACCGGACAAGGGCCAGACACCCTTATGCGGCGGTCCCACATAGTCGACGTCCATTATCGAAACCTGCGGGAGGGATCTCGACTGAACGGAAGCTGCCTTTAAGCAGCTACAGCGTAATTATAATCGTCTGCGATTACTTTTTTTTCCGCCTATTTTACGAGTTGGCAGAACGCTCGGCATGCAACCAAAAGCCTCGTGATTTCCGTCGAAGCCTTTACGCCCCCAGATTTTAAAAGATCATGGTTATCTTTGCCAGAAATGAGTTTTTTAACAAGTTCTGCGGCATTGATAACTAAGGACAATATAATCCCTTTTCCCATGGAAGTCAATGTCTGGCACACGAATATGTTTTGCCTGGGTTGATCATAGGATGGACTGGCACTTCCAATGGCGCATTTTATGATCAACCCCGTTTTGCAGGATGTCAGCTCTCTCTCCGTGGTGGGTCTGGGGCTGATCACAACATGAACCAGTCATCATAATCGGCGGACCCATGGGTTCAGGTCAGCCCCATGGCAATTTCAAGTTCTTCAATTTCCATAATCAACTGTTTTTTTTCCTCTGATGTCAGATCTGCTGTGGCAAGCCTTTGTTGAAGGCCTGCCAGGATCATTTCCTGTCTGTATTCATTGCAGGTATATTTCCCGGGAGGATTTTTCGGGGGTGCAGAATATGTCATGGTGGTGGATTTTTACTCCTTTAAGGGTTATTACTTAAACTTGAATTTAAAGTTAAACGTTCACGGGATGCTATAAGCAGCCCCGGGTGTTGTTAATGACGCCCACTGTTTCTACCCCTTTTTTCAGGAGAAAGCCATGGGAGCCGGTCAGGAAAAAATAGATGCCCTCAATGCCAGAATGATTGATCTTGGCATCCAAAAACAAGATATACAGGAACGGTTCATTAAATCCTCCGGCCGTGGGGGGCAGAAGGTTAATAAAACCAGCTCGGCTGTTTTTCTGCGGCATGTTCCCACGGGTATAAGCGTGAAGTGTGGAAAGGCCAGATCCCAGGTTCTGAATCGTTTTCTTGCCCTGAGACGTCTGGTGGATGCCGTTGAAAAACATCAAACTGGAAGCCCCACAGCCGGAGATATCCGTCAGGCAAAAATCAGAAAACAAAAAAACAAGAGCCGTAAACGCAGTGAAAAGAAATACAGGGGACAGATATTGTGATACTCCCCCCCATTTTTTGCTAAAAAGCCCCCAGCTGGCAGGGTTTTATCTTGACTCCCATTTTTTCACAGGCCGAAGAGACATGTAATCGTCTCGTATTAAGATTTTTTGCAATGTCCCAGCAATCACGGCAGCTGAGACGATTGTCTTTTGCCCGTTGAACAATGGCCGTCTCTAATTGAGGAGAAATGGTGACATTCTGATCAAGATTTTTTCGGGTTCCCTGTTTTTCCCGCTCATAGCCAAATAGTCCTAGTATGCATCGGGTGAGCCGAAGTTCAAGCAGGTCTGCCTGGATACCTACCACCGACGGGGATAGCTGAAATGAAGCGGCAATGGCATGAACTGCGGCGCAGGAGATGCGGCCTGACACGGCTTTTTCTTTAAGGGCTTTCACAATTTTCGGGGACAGGGTCTGCTGTGTATGTTTCAATGCGTAGTGAGCGGTGCTGTTTTGTTTCATGGTCTTAATTAATCCTTATATCCGGTGCACTGGCGGGTGCCGTTTAAGTTAAATCTGCTGATGATTTTAATTTCCAGTGCCTGGCGGGGGCACAGAAATGGAAACGAAAAATCATGATTTCCGTCTGATTCTGTGGACCCATCAAATTATAATGACCGGCCTATGTTATGATCCAGCCTGTTTATTTTTTTGACACAGTTCTTTTCTTGGTATATAAAGCGGTTACTGGTGTTTCATTTTGTAATCATAAAAAAATTAGAATAAACGCAAAAATTAAAATAAACGCTTATAATAGTTTATTTTTCAGTTTTTTGAAAGTAAATATTCGGTCAGCACCCTATCTTCACCTGTTTGGGCCTGCTCACATGGCATCAATATGCTGTGCAGACCCAAACAGGCGAATATGGGCTACTGTCTAAACATTTACATGACCAAGCCAAATATTTACTTTTGAAAGGATAAACCCATGAATCTGACGGGAAGAATTGCCTGTGAAAATTTTCACATGATATACATTGCCTCCTGTGGTGAGGGAATCAATGCCTATCATCTTGTCCAGAGTGCCCTGGTTCAGTTCCCGGAAAATGATATCACCGTTGTCAAGGCTCCCCAGATTCGTTCCAGATCCCAGGTGGATGACCTGGTGGAAAAGGCCACCAATACGGAAAGCATGATTGTCCATACCATGGTCAACACTGAACTGAGAAAATACATGACCCGCAAGGGCATGGAAAAAGATGTTGTGACAATTGATCTCATGGGTCCTGTGCTGTCGCGTATCAGCAGTTTCCTTGACAGAGATCCCATTGAAAAGCCAGGTCTTTACAGGGAAATTCATAAAGTAGACCTGGACCAGGTGTCGGCCATTGAATTTGCCCTGGCCCATGACGATGGTGTAAACCCTGAACAGCTTGACAAGGCTGAAATAATACTGGTGGGGCTTTCCCGGGCAGGTAAAACCCCCTTGTCCATGTATCTGGCCGTTCTTGGCTGGAAAACCGCTAATGTTCCCCTTGTTGTGGGGGTTCCCATGCCAGAGGTGCTAAAAGAGATTGACCGCCGACGTATCATTGCCCTGAACATTAATGTGGAGCAGCTCATCGCCCACCGGAGAATGCGTCAGGAGACCTTGGGAACCCGGGATATGTATGCCTATGTGTCCCGGGAGGACATTGAACGAGAGATTAATGATGCCCGCAGGCACTATATCACCCATGGATACTCCATGGTGGATGTGAGCAACAAACCCATTGAAAACAGTGCAGAAGAAATCATTGAGATGATCACTCGGAGATTTAAAGCCCAGGCCCATAAGAGATAGGGGGTTGAGGCTAAATCTGCTGCGCCACGAACGGTTTGGGTTTGATCGTAAGGTGGGCTAATCACTATTAGAGTTAGGTCAACGGGGTCAGGCTTGTCCATGTGTGGGCAATACCAACGGATTGAACGATAAAATCAAGGTAAATATTAAAGATGAAATATGACAAAATAAAACAGATACTCAAGGCAGAATCTTGCAGATGGCTGGTCACCGGTGCCGCCGGTTTCATCGGTTCCAATCTGGTGGAGACCCTGCTGGGGCTGGATCAGGATGTTACGGGTCTTGATAATTTTTCCACCGGATTTCAGCATAATCTGGACCAGGTAAAGACAGCTGTCACCCCGGCTCAGTGGCAGAGATTTTCCCTTATTGAAGGAGATATAAGGGATATTGACACCTGTGCCACCGCCTGTTCCGGGCAGGATCTGGTGCTTCACCAGGCGGCCCTGGGGTCGGTGCCCCGATCGGTGGCAGACCCTTTGCTTACCCATGCCAACAACATCACAGGGCATCTTAATATGCTGGTGGCCGCCCGGGATGCCGGGGTAAAACGCGTGGTCTATGCTGCATCCAGTTCCACCTATGGGGATCACCCGGGACTTCCCAAAAAAGAAGAAACCATTGGCAAACCCTTGTCCCCCTATGCGGTTACCAAGTACGTCAATGAACTCTATGCCGATGTGTTTAACCGCACCTATGGTCTTGATACGGTGGGACTTCGTTATTTTAATGTGTTCGGTCGTCGCCAGGATCCCCACGGGGCCTATGCTGCCGTAATTCCTCTGTGGTTTTCTGCCCTGATCAACGGTTCTCCAGTTTACATCAACGGGGACGGGGAGACCAGCCGGGATTTCTGCTACATTGATAATTGTGTCCAGGCCAATATCCTGGCGGCCATGGCCCCGGAGGGGGAGGCTGTCAACCGGGTGTACAATGTGGCCTTTGGCCAGCGCACCACCTTGAATGAGCTGTTTTCCCTCATCCGGGAACGGGTGGGAAAAGAGATTCCAGGTGCCCTTGGTGCCACAGCGCTCTTCCGGGATTTCCGGGCCGGGGATGTGCGCCATTCCCTGGCAGATATTTCCAGTGCGGAAAAATATCTGGGGTATTGCCCGCAGTTCTCTGTCACCCGGGGTCTTGATGAGGCATCCGCGTGGTACATGGCAAATCTTTCGCCATACCAGGGGTAAAAAAAAGATAGTGTTTTTGACTGGATTTTCGGGTTCTCGGTTTTAAAGGGTGGCATATTGCCTTGGTTCTCCGGGATAAGGAGTCTTGGGCTTGGTCACAACATGGGCCACTCGTCATAAGGGAGTCAGATCTTATTGATTTACCATTCATAAAATCTGAGTTACTGCAATTTGATGGATACAGCCCAGAACCCGTTTTATTAAATAAAAAATAAGGAATTACATAGTGAATATAACCATAGTAGGCACCGGATATGTGGGACTTGTCACCGGTGCATGTTTTTCTGAAATGGGCAGTACCGTCACCTGTGTGGACGTGGATGAAAAAAAGATTGAAAATCTTAAGAAGGGAGTATTACCCATCTACGAGCCGGGGCTGGAGACTCTGGTAATTGAAAATCACAGGGAGGGCCTGCTTGAATTCACCACATCCCTTGAAGATGCGGCAAGGAACTGTGATATCTTTTTCATTGCCGTTGGCACTCCCCCGGACGAAGACGGTTCTGCAGATTTGAAATATGTTCTTCAGGTGGCAAGGGATATTGGTCGGGTGATCAACCGATACAGTGTGATTGTGGATAAATCAACGGTGCCCGTGGGAACCGCAGACAAGGTGAAAAAAGAAGTTCAAAAGGCCCTGGATCTGCGAGGCAGTGATCTTGAATTTGATGTGGTGAGCAACCCTGAATTTTTAAAAGAGGGGGCTGCCGTAAGTGATTTTTTAAGTCCGGATCGCATCATCATCGGGTGTGACAGTCCCCGGGCCATCACCCTCATGAAACGACTTTATGCCCCTTTTTCCCGGAACCGGGACAAGCTGATTACCATGCAGGTCCGGGATGCTGAAATGACTAAATATGCGGCCAATTCAATGCTTGCCACCAAGATATCGTTTATGAATGAGATGGCCACACTGTGCGAACGGCTGGGTGTGGATGTGGAAAATGTCCGTAAGGGGATCGGGTCAGACAGGCGCATCGGCTATTCCTTTATTTACCCCGGGTGTGGTTATGGGGGCTCATGTTTCCCAAAGGATGTCACCGCATTGATTCGCACCAGTAGGGATGCGGGGATTGAACCCCACGTGCTGGCATCAGTGGCCCATAGAAACAGCCTTCAAAAGGAAATACTTGGGGAAAAGATCAAAGTCCGGTTCGGCCATGATCTCACCGGGAAAAATTTTTGTGTTTGGGGACTGGCTTTCAAGCCCGGTACCGATGACATGAGAGAGGCCCCGGCCATCGTGCTCATTCACCAGTTGCTGGCCGCCGGTGCAACGGTGCAGGCCCATGACCCCGTGGCCATGGACCAGGCCCGTCTGGCATTTCCAGAAGCCTTTTTTAAAGACAACCGGTTGCGTTTGTTTGATGCATCCTATGACGCTTTAGATGATGCGGATGCCCTTGTGCTGGTAACCGAATGGAAGGCCTTTCGCCAGCCTTCATTTCAGAACATGGCCATACGGATGCGTCAACCGGTTATCTTTGATGGCAGAAACTTATATGATCCTGTGGAGGTGGGGGAGCATGGCTTTGAATATCATGGCATCGGCAGGGAGATGGCCGGAAAGCTATCAAGGGAATAAACGGCTGACATGAAATATTTTCCCATTAGAATTGTTGCACTGTGCATTTTATTGACACCGGTGTTTTATACCGGCACCATTTCCCTCATTGAGAGAAGCTGTGTGGGATGGTACCAGCAGAAAATTGAGAATTGCATTGGTGAAGACACCCAGCTGCTCATCAACGGTGCCATGGGGGTGACTGAATCCATTGAAAAAAATATTAATCTCTTTCTTGAATCCGACGTGTGGGTAAAAAGATTCGGACTCCAGCTGGATATCCTTGTGTTTGCAAATGAGGGGGATATTTTATATCCTTTTTTTCCGGAAATAACCTCCGAGGGTATGGATATCATTAATGACAAGGTATTTCTTGGAATTGCCCGACATAATTATACCATTTTAAAACAGGGTCTCACCGTCAAGGTTAACCCGCGATTGCACCATGGCACTTTGGGTGCCAATCTCATTTTGGCATTCTATATGAGCATTGCCATGGGGATTTTCTGGATTTATTATCGCAGGGGTATGGGAAAATCCATTCAAGAGAGCAGGGAAAAGAAAAAACGCTTTGCCGCACTGCTGGTGGATGAAAAAGCCCATAAAAAAAGTCTGGATATCTTAAAAAAAGAACGGGCACGTCTTTTGGAAAAGATGAAAGACTTGAGGGAAACCCACAAGGATGCCCAGAAACGGGCCAGCATCACCGAAGAAGAAATGTTTGATGAGATTGTGTCCCTGGAAAACCGGCTTGCCGAAAATGTGCAGCTGCAGAAGGACAAAACCTATGAGATAGAGTTGTTAAAGGACAAGCTTAAAAAGTATGAGCAGAAAAAAGGCGGGCAAAAGAAACAGAAGGGGTTTGATTTTACGGCCAAGCGGTTTGCCGTACTTTACAAAAATATAGATATGAATCGCCGGGCCATGACTGGACTGCTGGATTTAAGTGATGAGCTTCAGATCAAGGCAGAAGAGGTGGTGCATCAGCTCAATGAAAATCCGGACAATGTGGTGGTGAAACGAAAGGTGTTTGCCGGAAAAAAACACAAGGCAGCATCCTTTGAGGTATTGTTCTCCTATAACGGCAGGCTTTATTTCCGGCAGGCGGAGGATCATCGCATTGAAATCCTGGTCATTGGTACAAAGAATTCCCAGGACAAGGATATGGATTTTCTTCATCGTAACTGAAAACCCACAATATAGGTGCAGAATTTATTTCTGCACCCATGTTCTTGGTTTTTATTCTCAGACGTCAATAACCCATTTAGCTATCCCCATTTGATGGCTGCCTGGGCCGCTGCCAGACGGGCCACGGGCACCCGGTAGGGGGAGCAGCTCACATAGGTAAGACCGGCTTTATGGCAGAATTCCACCGAAGCCGGGTCCCCGCCATGTTCACCGCAGATTCCAAGCTTGATGTCCGGCCGCACCGACCGCCCCTTTTCAACGGAGATTTCAATGAGGCTGCCCACCGCCTCCTGGTCCAGGGTTTCAAAGGGATCGGCATCCAGGATGGCGTTGTCTATGTAGTCGTTCATGAAAGAGCCGATGTCATCCCGGCTGAACCCGAAGGTCATCTGGGTGAGATCGTTGGTGCCAAAGGAGAAAAACTGGGCATGTTCGGCCATCTTGTGGGACATCAGGGCTGCCCGGGGAATTTCAATCATCGTGCCGAATTGATGATCAATGGCATCCAGTTTATATTTTTTCAACACCTCTTCCTGGGTGGAAAGTGCCAGTTTTTTAGTGAATATCAGCTCCTTTTCGTTGCATGTCACCGGTACCATGATCTCAGGAACGGGTTTTTTTCCTTCGTGGATCAGTTCTGCGGCAGCTTCCAGGATGGCGCGGATCTGCATGACACTGATTTCCGGAAAGGTGATGCCAAGCCTTACTCCCCGGTGTCCCATCATGGGGTTGGTTTCAATGAGTTCTTCGCTTCTTTTGATGAGTTCTTCAAGGTCAATGCCAATCTCCCGGGCCAGGGCCTCCTGCTGTTGTTTTTTCTGGGGAACAAATTCATGTAAGGGGGGGTCCAGCAGCCGGAAGGTGACCGGTTTGCCGTCCATGACAAGCAAGGTGGCCTTTACCTCTTCCTTGATAAAGGGGAACAGTTCGTCAAGGGAGCTTTCCCGTTCGTGCAGAGATTTACTTAAGATGATTTTACGAAGCAGAAAAAGGGGTCTGTCAGAATTGGGTCCGTAAAACATGTGTTCGGTTCTGAAAAGTCCAATGCCTTCGGCACCGAATTGAAGGGCCAGGGCTGCATCCTTCGGGGTTTCTGCATTGGTTCGCACCTTCAAGGTGCGGTATTTATCTGCAGCAGCCATGAATTTTATGAATTTGGGGTTGGCCGTGGCATCCTTCATGGGGATGGCACCATTATATACCAGGCCCCGGCTGCCGTTCAGGGTCAGGATATCCCCCTCTTTAAACGTATTTGTGCCCACCTTCATGGTGCGTGTTTCAATATCTATGTGTATACCGCCTGCCCCAACAATACAGCACTTTCCCCATCCTCTTGCCACCAGGGCTGCATGGCTTGTCATTCCCCCCCGGGCTGTCAGGATACCCCGGGCAGCCCGCATGCCTTCAATGTCTTCGGGGTTGGTTTCCTCCCGGACCAGGATAACCTTTTTTCCTTTTTTCTGCCACAGCACGGCATCTTCAGAAGAAAATATGATCTGTCCTACGGCACCCCCTGGTCCTGCCGGGAGTCCCTGGACCACCACCGGTGCATTTTTTTCCGCCTCGGGATCCACCACCGGGTGAAGCATTTCATCCAGCTGCCTGGGATAAAGCCGTGTGATCATGGTGGGCTCATCAATCATACCCTCTTCAAACATGTCCATTGCCATGTTCAATGCCGCAGTGCCGGTGCGTTTTCCCACCCGGCACTGGAGCATGTAAAGAGTACCTTGCTGGATGGTGAACTCAATGTCCTGCATGTCCTGGTAATGATGTTCCAGACGATCTCTGATATCACGCAGTTCCCGGTAAAGATCCGGCATGGCCTCTTCCAGGGATGGCAGGTGGGCATTGTGGGTGGAGCGGGTATCGTTGTTCAAGGGGTTGGGGGTGCGAATGCCGGCCACGACATCCTCTCCCTGGGCATTGGGCAGCCATTCACCATAAAATTTATTACTTCCTGTGGCCGGATCCCGGGTGAAGGCCACACCGGTGGCTGATTTATCCCCCATGTTGCCAAATACCATGCTCTGTATGTTCACCGCCGTGCCCCAGCTGTCCGGGATGTGTTCAATGCGACGGTAGGAGATGGCCCGTTTGCCATTCCAGCTTTTAAATACGGCAGCAATGGAACCCATCAGTTGTTCCATGGGATCATCGGGAAAGGCCCTGCCCAGCTTTTCTTTGATTTTTTCTTTGAATTTTTTGCAAAGGGCCTTCATTTCATCGGTGGTGATTTCCGTGTCCGTATCATAGGCCTGGTCATTTTTAAGGTCATTTAAAAGCATCTCCAGGTGCAGGCGGATACCCATGCCATCGGCGGGTTCCATTCCTTCTGCCTTTTCCATGACTACGTCGGAATACATCATGATGAGCCGTCGGTAGGCGTCGTAGACAAACCACTCATTGCCCGTTTGCCGGATCATTCCCGGAATGGTGGCCGGGCAAAGTCCCACGTTCAGCACGGTTTCCATCATGCCGGGCATGGAGCTTCTGGCTCCGGATCGGCTGGAGACCAGCAGAGGTTTATCCGGATCCCCAAAGGTCATGCCCATGGCAGCTTCCATGGTGGCCATGGCTTTCTTGAGTTCCTGGTGCAGTGAATCGGGCAGTTTTTCCCCGGCGTTGAAATAGTCTGTACAGCATTGGGTTGAAATGGTAAACCCCGCGGGTACAGGTAATTTTAATCGTGCCATTTCTGCAAGATTTGCCCCCTTGCCGCCCAGGAGGTTTTTTTGGGACGCGTCTCCTTCTGCAGTGCCATTGCCAAATTGATAGATATATTGTTTCATGTTTTTCCTCTGTTTAGTTTCATGGTCTGATTATAACATTTTTCAGCCATTATTAAAGGTTAACAACAAAAAGGGGATGCAAGTCAAGCTTAATATTTGATCGGATATTCGTTTTTCTTTGTTTATCAGGTGGTTAAGATATATATCTGATCGGCACGCATATTCATCCGTTTTGGCCTGGCCACATGGCATTCGTATGCTACTCAGCCTCCAACTGCACCCGCCGGGTGCTCTGCTGAAGTTGCCTTGGAGGCTGCCTTTGCATATAAAATTATGGTGTTGTTTTCCTGTTTTGTGATATATACATTTGCTATGATAACCATTGAATCCATATCCAAAAGTTTTGGCGGTCAAGTGTTGTTTGACAACGCTGGCCTGCAGATCAACCCCGGAGAAAAAGTGGGGCTGGTGGGGCGTAACGGTCACGGAAAAACCACTCTCTTAAAAATGCTCACCCACGGAGAAACCCCTGATGCAGGGCAGATCCAGATCCCGGGTGACTATCGACTGGGGTATCTCACCCAGCACATTGCCTTCACCGGCAAGACTGTTCTTAAAGAATGCATGGAGGGGCTGCCCCCCCACGAAAAAGACCACAGCTGGAAGGCGGAGAAAATTCTGGCGGGGCTGGGGTTTTCCGATGAAGACATGCACAGGGATCCGGCTTCTTTTTCCGGGGGATTCCAGGTCCGTCTGACCCTTGCCCGGGTACTGGTATCAGATCCTGATCTTCTGGTGCTTGATGAGCCCACCAACTATCTGGACATCACCTCCATTCGCTGGCTCACCTCTTTTTTAAAGGTATGGCCCAGGGAGATTCTTCTGGTGACCCATGATCGTGGGTTCATGGACGGTGTGGTAACCCACATAGCCGGTATTCACAGGGGGGTTATTCGAAAAATCCAGGGAAATACCCAGAAATACTACGAACAGATCGCCCAGGATGAAGAGATCTACGAGAAAACCCGGGTGAACGAAGAAAAACGCAAAAAAGAGATGGAGCAGTTCATCACGCGTTTTCGGGCCAAAGCCCGGCTTGCCGGTATGGTGCAGTCCCGGATCAAGGCCCTGGCACGCATGGAAAACAAAGCAGGTCTTAAAAAAATTGAGTCTCTGTCCTTTTCCTTCCGGGATCAGCCCTTTGCCGGAAAACAACTCCTGATGGGGAAAAATCTCTCTTTTTCCTATGACCCACTGATTCCTTTGATAAAAAATGTTACCCTGACGGTGCAACCCGGGGACCGCATTGCCATTGTGGGTAAAAATGGCAGGGGGAAAACCACCCTGCTGAAACTGTTTTCCCAGATGCTTACACCTGTTTCCGGAACGGTGAAGTACAATCCCGGGGTGGAGATGGGCTATTTTGAGCAGACCAATGTACAGTCTTTGAACCTCAATGCCACAGTGGAGGAGGAAATGCTCTATGCCCATGAAGACCTGGACCGTCAGCAGGCCAGAAATATCTGCGGGGCCATGATGTTCCAGGGGGATGATGCCCTGAAACACATCGGTGTATTATCCGGCGGTGAAAAAAGTCGGGTAATGCTGGGCAAGCTTCTGGCCCGACCTTTGAACCTGTTGCTTCTTGATGAGCCCACCAACCATCTGGACATGGAAACCTGTGATTCCCTGGTCATGGCCCTAGACAATTTCAGCGGGGCTGTGGTGCTGGTCACCCATAACGAAATGTTTCTTCATTCCCTGGCCAACCGGTTGATTGTATTTAAAAATAACCGCATTGATATTTTTGAGGGGAGCTACCGGGAATTTCTGGAAAAGGAAGGCTGGGAAGAAGAAAAAAATGCTGTGACAGAAAAAGCAGAGGGGGAGGCGGACACGTCATCGGATGGGGGAAGACAGATATCCAAAAAAATGCTTCGTAAACTCAGGTCCGAGATTGTCTCAAAGAGATCCATTGCCCTGGGGGGGCTGGAAAAACGCATTGCCACAACGGAACAGACCATTGAAAGCCGTGAAGCTCTGTTGACAGATCTTCATGAACAAATGCAGACGGCGGCGGAAAGTCAGGATGGAAAGCAGATAGAATCCCTTTCACGCAGCATTGCAAACTGCCAGAAAGACATTGATGATCTTTTTTCACAGCTGGAACAGGACATGGACGAACTGGATGACAAGAGCCGGGTGTTTGAAGAACAACTCGCACAAATTGATGGGAGGTAGTATCCGTTGGATAAACGAAATATACAGATGATATGGGGTGCCATGCTGGTGATGGCAGGTATGGGGGTGTTTTATCGAATTCCCCAGGTAATGCCCCGGATTCAGGAGATGCAGGCCTTTGCCAATGCCGTTTCCCTTATTCGATTTTGTTTTTATTTTCTCGGGGTTCTGCTTGTGTATGGCGGTGGCAGAAAACTGTATGAAAATTATAAAAAAAAATAGGGGTGCATGCCCATGGTCAAGGCGATTCAGACAAAAAGAAAAAGTGGGAAGACCAGCCTGAAATCCACCATAAAGGATCAGTCCGGTGCCGGTAAGATTCGCATTGGTGAGATTCTTTCCAAGGAAGGGCAGATCACCAGTCTGCAGTTCCAGGCAGCCCAGAATCAGCAGAAAAAGACCGGGGGGCGGCTGAGCAGTATTCTGCTGCGCATGGGCCATATTGATCCTGAGACCATTATTAATGTGCTTGGCAGGATGTACAACTACCAGGTGATCCGCATCGGTGAAATGAAGCCCAACAAGAAGGCCCTGGAACTGCTTCCCTTTGAAAAAGCTCGGGAATACATGGTCTTTCCCCTTAGTTTCACCGAAGACAGTTTTTCCGTCACCATGACTGAGCCCACGGATACCAGTGCCGTGGAAGCCCTCCAGGAACTGCTGGGTCGTTCACTTAAAGTTATGGTCTCAACGGAAAATGATATCATTGAAGCCTATCGGGATTTTTATAAAATCAGCGAAGAGGTGTACAAGGAATTTCTCCATTTTGAGGAAGAGGTAGAGGATGAACCGGTGACCTCGGTGGAGGATTTCGGGTCCCTGGTATCCGAAGCTGCCGAGGAGCTGGAGGTTCAGATCACGGATGACCAGCCTTATGATGAATTCATGGCCTCGGATGCCCCCATCATCAAACTTGTGAACGGTATTTTAATAAAAGCCATTAACGATGGGGTCAGTGATATCCACATTGAACCCTTTGAAAAATCGCTTCAGGTGAGATATCGCATGGATGGGTCTCTGTATAAGGCCATGAATCTGCCCCTTTCCATCAAAAACGCCGTTATCTCCCGTTTGAAAATTCTGTCGGAACTCGACATTGCCGAGCGGCGCATTCCCCAGGATGGACGTATCAAGCTGCGGCTTGGCAGAAATAAATCCGTTGATTTCCGGGTATCCACCCTGCCCACCCTGTTTGGTGAAAGCGTGGTTATGCGAATTCTGGACCAGAGCGCTCTGAATGTGGATCTTTCAAAGCTTGGTTTTGAGTCCGACACCTTTGAATCCATCCGCCGGTGCATTAACATGCCCTATGGCCTGCTTCTGGTCACCGGTCCCACCGGCAGTGGCAAGACCACCACCCTGTATTCCATTTTAAACCGCCTGAACCAGGAAGATACCAAGATTCTCACCGCTGAAGATCCCGTGGAGTTCAACTTCCGGGGCATCAACCAGGTGCCGGTGAAGGAAAGTGTGGGCATGACCTTTGCGGCGGCCCTGAAATCCTTTCTGCGCCAGGACCCTGACATTATCATGGTGGGGGAGATCCGTGACATCGGCACAGCGGAAATTGCCATAAAGGCTGCCATGACCGGCCATCTGGTGTTCAGTACCCTTCACACCAATGACTGTCCCTCCACCATTGGCCGACTCATTGACATTGGTATTCCCTCTTACATGCTGGCATCCTCGGTGACCATGGTGCTTTCCCAGCGCCTGGCAAGGCGGTTGTGTCCGGAATGCAAGCAGGTGGTCACCGGCCACGATCCCCAGGAACTTGAAATGCACGGATTTTCCAAGGCGGAAATTCCCACTCTTAAAATTATGGGTCCGGTGGGGTGTTCCCATTGTAACGGCACGGGATACAAGGGCCGGGTGGGACTTTACGAACTCATGGAGGTGGGAGATGAGGTAGCCAAGGCCATCAATGCGGCGGTTCCAGAAGATCAGCTGCGAAAGCTGGCCATCCAGGAAGGAATGACCACCCTGCGGGATGCGGGTCTTGAAAAAGTGCGACAGGGGATGACCTCCCTGGAAGAGGTCCTCAAAAAGACCACCATCACCAAGGAGGCCCTTCCCGCCTATCTGGTGAATCCCGATGTGGAAACCTATGAGGACAGGGATGTGATCATCCGGGAAGGTAACACCGACACTGATTTTTATAAACTGGTCCGGGGGGCTGTTTATGTGGTCAAGGGAGGTAAAAAGATTGCCGAAATTTCTGAACCCGGAGAATATTTTGGTGAGATGGCAGCCATCACCGGAGAGGCCAGATCGGCATCCATTCTGTCTAAGGGGCGCTCCATCATCAAGCGATTCCCCGGTGATAAACTCATGGATGTCATTGAAAAATATCCCGAAGTGGCCAAGCATCTTTTCACGGTGCTGGCTAATCGTCTAAATGCCACGGACCGCATACTGGTTCAGCGCCTGGGGGGTATAAAACCCAAATCCTCGTAAACTTTTTATCTCTGCTTTGGCGGGTGATAATATCTTTCTTTTTCACTGTAAATGCATCCACAGTACTGCTGACGATACATGCCAAGGGTTTTGGATGTCTCAATGCCCTCCTTCCATCCCGTCCTGAAATCCCTGTAAAAAAAGGGAATTCCCATTTTTTTACCGATGGCTTCACCGGTTTTTGTGATACGTTCATGGTTCTGGAACCGGCTGTAAAGCAGGGTGGAGGAAAAGGCATCAAACTTTCCCTTGCGGGCCACCCGGGCCGCCGCACTGAGGCGGTCATGGTAACAGAACCTGCATCTTTCCGCTTCCCTGAAGGCCACTGCCTGAATAAAGGCCTCCATTTCATAGGTGTCCTGATAGATTACCCGGAACTGTTCTTGCTCTGCAAATGCTTTCAGGGTTTCCTCCCGTCGGAGGCATTCGGTGTAGGGATGAATGTTGTGCCGGTAGAAAAATCCCATGACCTCAATACCTTCTTCCCGCAGTACCTTCAGGGGGAAAATGGTGCAGGGACCGCAGCACATGTGAAGTAACAGTTTCATTCCCGACTCCCGAAAATGGCGGTGCCGATTCTCACCATGGTGGAACCTTCTTCTATGGCCACCTTGAAGTCACCGCTCATGCCCATGGAAAGATGTTTTAAGTCAATGCCGGGGATATTTTCTGCCCTGATGGTGGCCAAAAGTGCTGACATGGCCTTAAAGTAAGGCCTGGCACCTTCTGGATTATCAAAAAAGGGAGGCATACCCATGAGACCGGTGAGATGGACATGTTCAAGGTCTGCAATGTCCCGGGCCAGGGCCAGGGCATGGGATGCAGTGGTGCCGGACTTGGATGCTTCATCGGCAATGTTGACCTGCAGAAGAATGGCCTGGCGTTTGTTTATTTTTGCCGCCTGTTTATCTATTTCCCGGGCAAGCTTCAGGCTGTCAACGGTGTGGATCAGATCAAAGTATTTCACGGCAAACCTTGCCTTGTTGGTCTGAAGATGGCCGATGAAATGCCAGGTGGCAGGGCAAGGACCAATGGTATCAATCTTGTCCACTGCCTCCTGGATATAATTTTCTCCAAGAAGGGTTACCCCGGCCCTGATGGCTGCTGCCACGGTGTGGCTGGATTTTCGTTTGCTCACGGCCACCAGATCAATGGTTTCAGGGGTTCTGCCGCAGGCCAGTGCCGCTGTGCGGATTTCGTTTCTTATATGTGCCAGTCGTTGTTCAATGGATTGCATTTATTGTTCAAAACTCCTTATGACGTTTTCTTTAATCAATATTTCAATTACTTCGCACACGGGCAGGCCCACCACATTGGTGTAGGAGCCGTGGATACCCCTCACCAGAAAGGTTCCAAGGCCCTGGATGGCGTATGCGCCCGCCTTGTCAAAGGGTTCGTTGGTGGAGATATACCAGTTTATTTCCGCCGGTGTCAGCGTTTTAAATTCAACTTCGGTGGTTACGTGGCAGGTGATGACTTTTTGACCGCCGGGGCCGCACAGGGTAACGCCGGTGAACACCGTGTGGGTTCTGCCGCTTAGCCATTTAAGCATCTGCCGTGCGTGCTCTGTGTTAACTGGTTTTTCAAGAAGGGTATTGTCCACCACCACGATGGTATCGGCACCAATAACCCAGGCAGTGTCATTGTTTTTTGCAATATCCAGGGCCTTTTCCCGGGAGAGTCTTTCAACATAGGTCCGGGGTGTTTCTTCGGGTTGCCTCTGTTCATCAATGTGGGAAGGAATTACCGAAAAAGTGATGCCGGCCTGTTCCAGCAGATATTTACGCCGGGGGGACTGGGATGCCAGAATAATTTTATTGTTATGGGTCAGATGTTTCATGGCAGGGCATGTTATCAGACCTGCTAAAATATGACAAGGGAAGTCAGAATCTGTGCAATATTTGCCCGAAATGGGGGTAAGGCCCTGTGAATCCAAGGCGTTTTCGGTGAATTTAGCACTTGCAAAAAAAACCGGTATGGTATATGAAGAAACAGTTTTTTGCCTGGGTGGCGGAATAGGTAGACGCAAGGGACTTAAAATCCCTCGGAGCATAGCTCTGTACGAGTTCAATTCTCGTCCCAGGTACCATTTTTTCAGCAAGGCTGATTTTTAACTTTCCCGGGTTTGTTCATGCCCCCCTCCATCGTTTTGATTTGACATCAGGATTGCTGAGTTCTTAAAGGATTTCGACCCACCTTCGAAATCCTTTTTTTGTTTGTTCCCTGGCCTGCCCGAAGGTTCCTTCGCTTCAGACCTGCAGGGCAAATGGGCCGACGACGGACCGGGTTCCGTTGGCGGCGGTATAATAGCATTTTCAAGATTCGTTGTGTCCGTTGGGACATGCCCGTTATAAAGATTGGGGAGTGGTGAGACCTTCCCCTGTTAAATACGCAAGAAAGAGAGATATGCAAAAAATAGAAATAAATGGCGGACGAAAACTCCAGGGGGAAGTCACCGTGAGCGGTGCCAAAAATGCCGCACTGCCCCTTCTGGCTTCAGCCCTTCTGGTGGCCGGGAAAATGGAATTTACCAATATTCCCGATCTCATGGATATTCAGAGTATTCAGATGCTTTTAAAAGACCTTGGGGCCCATGTGGAAGGCCATGATCATGGGGTGACCATAGACGCTTCCGGGGTGCACAAGGTGGCGGCGGAGTATGATCTGGTCAGAAAAATGCGGGCCTCCATTCTGGTGCTGGGTCCCCTTGTGGCCCGGTTCGGCCAGGCCCGGGTATCATTGCCCGGGGGCTGCGCCATTGGTGCCCGCCCCGTGGATCTTCATCTGAAGGGGCTTAAGGCCATGGGGGCCACCATTGACATCGACCATGGCGATATCATTGCAAAGGCCGATCGCCTGCGGGGAGCTGAGATTTATTTTGATATCCCCACGGTCACCGGTACGGAAAACCTCATGATGGCAGCCACCCTGGCCAGGGGCACCACCTTGTTGAGAAACAGCGCCAGGGAACCCGAAATCATGGCCCTTGCCCAGGCATTGAACGACATGGGGGCCGATGTCCAGGGGGCCGGTACCGCCGTGATCAAGATCAATGGGGTGGATCAGCTGAAACCGGCCAGAATCCGGGTGATTCCCGATCGCATTGAAGCGGGTACCTTTCTGGTGGCCGCCGCTGCCACCCGGGGGGATGTTCTGGTAAAAGGGGCAGAGCCCGAACACATGGGCGGCATTATCAACAAGCTGAGACAGACCGGAACCCCGGTGGAAATCACCCCCCACGGGGTCCGGGTACAGGGGATGGAAAACATCGGGTGCGCCGACATTAAGACCCTGCCATATCCCGGCTTCCCCACGGACATGCAGGCCCAGTTCATGGTACTCATGTCCCTGGCCCGGGGCAACAGCGTGGTACACGAAACCATCTTTGAAAATCGTTTTATCCATGTCAATGAACTCCAGCGCATGGGGGCGGACATTTCCCTGGCCGGGGGGAACTATGCCATGGTGCGGGGGGTGGAATATCTGTCCGGTGCCCAGGTGATGGCTTCGGATTTAAGGGCCAGTGCCTCCCTTGTCATTGCAGGTCTTGCGGCAAGGGGAACAACCACCATTAACCGGGTGTATCACATTGACCGGGGCTATGAAGCCATAGAAAAAAAGCTTGCGGCCCTGGGCGCCGAGATCCGGAGGGTATAAGCTGCCGGGAGGTCATGCCATGGGATGACATATATGAAAAAGAAGGTGCTGGGTTTCGGGTGCTGGATACGGGGTGCTTCCAGGGGCTGCTTTTTCATTGTTCGTTGTGCGCGTCAGGCCATGGGGGGTATAACATGGAACAGCCCGCCACTGGTTGTCCCGGGGGTGTTGTTATGCCTTGGCATTCTGTCGGGATCACTTTGGGGACCATGGCCCAATGGGTTTATTTACCTGCTCATTCCCGTGGGCTGCCTGTTTTTATTCAAGCTCCTTAACCGCCTACCTTGCCGGTGGTTAAAAGGGGTGTTCTTTTTTGTGATGGGTGCGGTGCTAATCCACTCGGTTGAATTTCCCAACCTTTCCCCATCCCATATTCTTTCCCACAGCAATAAGGGTAAATTCTGGGTCTGGGGCAGTGTGGTTACCCTGTTCCCCGAACAGGGGCCCCTTCAACGCCTTGTACTTGAAACCACCGCTGTGGGAAGAACCCGTTATGATCCCCGGCCCGTTACAGGACGCATCCGGCTCACCGTGAGAGAGGGCAATTTTCCCCTTCAATATGGAAACCTTCTGGTGGTTCAGGGCCGTATCCGGGCCTTTCGTAATTTTGCCAATCCCGGTGGGTTTGATTATGTCCGGTTCATGAAATACAAGGGACTCCAGGCCTCCCTTTATTCCCGGGGAGAGGATCTTTTCCTTGAACCCGCCTGCCACCCCCCTGTATGGACGACCGCCTTTATCCATGAAGTGGCGGCCCTGCGAGATGCCTTTTCCCAGCAGATCCATAAAATGCTGAAAGATGCCGGTGCCGCGGCCCTGGTGGATGCCCTGGTGCTGGGAAACCGCCGGCAGTTATCCCTGGACCTTCAAAATATGTTTGCCCGCTCCGGGGCTTCACACATTCTTGCCATTTCAGGACTCCATCTTTCCATTGTGGCCACCCTGTTTTTTTTCCTGTTCCGTAAATTTCTTTCCCTTTTTACCCCGCTTCTGATCCGGGGGCTGGCCCGCAAGGGGGCGGCCTTGATGACCCTTGTTCCCCTGGCGGGGTATGCCCTGATATCGGGGTTTTCCCCGGCCACCCAGCGGGCCTTTGTCATGGTGTCCGTGGTGATGGCTTCCCTTGTTATGGAACGGGAAAACATCACCTTAAATGCCTTGGCCGCAGCTGCCATTGTTATTTTGCTGTTGAATCCGGCAGCCCTTTTTTCCATCTCCTTTCAGCTTTCCTTTGCGGCGGTTGTTTTCATTGTTTCAGGTCTTGACCTTGCCCGTTGCCGGGGCTTTCCTGGTTTTGATCATGGGCTTTTGAACAAAGCGGTACTCTTTTTTCTGGTCTCCCTTCTGGCCATTGCCGGGACCCAGCCCCTGGTGATGCGCTATTTTAATATGGCAAGCCCCGCCGGACTGTTCACCAACATTGTCACCATTCCCGTTGTGGGATTTGTGGTCCTGCCCCTGGGGCTTGTTGCTTTCCTGGTGTTTCCCCTGTTTCCCTCGGTTTCCAGTGCCTGTCTTGTCCTGGCAGGCAAGGTGGCCATGCCGTGCCTTTCCTTTCTTGCCTGGGTGTGTGAACTGCCAGGCAGCTGGGTGAGAACGGTGACCCCTGGGCTGTTTTATGTGGTGGCCTGGTATCTTTTCATGGGGGGAATTTATGTGTGGCTCCGAAGCCAGGCACGCAGAATGGGCCTTTTCATGGGCATCACAGCGATGTTGATCGTTCTCATCCATGGCACTGTGGATGTACGTAAACGATATTGCACAAAGACCCTTGATATTACCATGCTGGATGTGGGGCAGGGCAACAGCGCCCTGATCCGCCTGCCCGGAGGCTCATGTTTTCTGGTGGATGGGGGGGGATTTTCAAGCAATTCCATATTTGATACGGGGAGGTATCTGGTGGCTCCTCTTCTGTGGAGACAGCATATTATGACCCTCAATGGGGTGGTGCTCACCCATCCGGATGCAGACCACATGAACGGGCTGTTGTATATCCTGGAAAATTTCAGGGTGAAGGTGCTGTATAAAAATACAGATCAGGTGGATAACCGGGTATATAAAAGGCTTATGGATTTGACCCGTTCCCGGGGCATTGGTGTTCACCAGGTGGATCACGGGGGGGAGAATCTGGCCCCGGCTCCGGATATTACCTTCAGCTTTTTACCCGGGTATAATGACAGCCATGGACATATAAAAACGTCAAGAAGAAATTTTAATAACAATTCCCTTGTTCTGCGTGTGAGATTTCGGCAGTTTTCCATGCTTTTTGCCGGTGACATCATGACCCTGCGGGAGGCGCAGCTGGTGGCCTTCCGGGGCCATGATTTAAAAAATACCCTTCTTATGGTACCCCACCATGGCAGCAGTACTTCAAGTACGGCTGTTTTTTTGGACCAGGTGCAGCCGGAGGCTGCATTGATTTCCTGTGGGTGGCACAACCGTTTCCGGTTTCCCCATTCCCGGGTGGTAAAGCGTTATGAAGAACGAAATATTCCCCTTTACCGCACCGACCGGGATGGGGCCTTGCACATTGTATCCAACGGCATCACCTGGTGCATTGAAACCACCCGTTAAACAGATCGCTTCATGTCCCGGGGATGTCCGGTGCTGCCCGCATACCGCAGAAAGGGGATGATGACCCGGTTGGGGTTGCCCCCCAGTCCGTCATAGGTGATGCTCACCATGGGAATCCCGCTTTGTTTTTCAATGCTGGCGGCCATGGCCTCGGTGACAAGACCTGGGCAACAGTAAGACGGGGTGGCCTGGACAAATAGGGCCAGATCCGGGTGGGCCTTCAGGGTATAATGAATCTTTAAAACATTATCCATGGATTCTCCGGTGTGTTCGGGCAGAATGCCATACCGGGCCAGAATAGTTTCAAAGGGATCATCATAGGCAGGATTGGATTCTTTTAACAGGGGTTCAAAGTATTTGTAATACCGTTTTTCCATGAGGCCCATGGCCGTGAGCAGGGTTTTGTTGGTCAGGAGGCTTAAGTATTTCCCCTCCTTGAACCATTTTCTGAAATAGGGGTCGGCAATCATTTTGGCAAACCGGTAATAGGGGGTGGTGACCACTTCACCACCATTTTCTTCTATGAAACCAATGAGATCTTGACTCATCACCGCATTGTCTCTTACATAAAAATCACCAAAAATAGCCACCTTGGGCCGCCCGGGTTCAAACTTTGTTTTAATGTGCTTAAAGGGCTCAAGGGCCTTGGCCAGGGCCTTTTCCTTGGATGTGTTTTCCTCAAAGGCCTCCCTTATAATTACCACGGCCTGGTCAATGGCCGCATTGGTTTCTCCTTGCCGGCATTCATATGGTCTGATGCTGCATCCCAGACTTCTGATCAGTCCACCGAACATATATGCAAAATATGCGTTAAGAGAAGCCTTTATGGAAATATCACTGTAAAGGAGTTCACCCCTGTATACCCCCGCCTGTTCCAGGCCTTCCCCCATTTCCGTAAGCAGGGTCTTTATGTGATGGGGATAGAGCTTGATGTTGCAGGCAATGTCGGATTTACTCATCCACAGCACTGTGTGGGTCGGGTCCAGATTATGGTTTAGTATTGTCTGGGCATAACCTGCGGCAATGGCATTTAAGGGAATACACTGTCCGGTGTTGGTTTTCAGACTTTTTTTGATGGTATCAGCGGTTTCTTCCATGAGAATGGCCCGATACCCTTCACCACGAAGCACCCCTGCCAGAAATTCGCCGATAATGGGATCCCAGTTGGGCAAGACAATGGTTTTATCCGTCAGGGTGGTTTCCAGATGGGGGTTGATGTGGGAAAGGCAAATCTTCGGAGGTGTATCTCTGTTTGCGGTGTGATTTCTGAATGCCCGTACAGCTGCCTCAATGCGGGTTTCGTATCCCACACTGGAGTCATGTTCATCGAGTTCCAGCACCAGGTAGGGTTTCTGGTGGGCTTCCATGATCTTTTTGAAATAACCTACACAAAAGGAATCAGGTGAGCATTTGAAAGAGGTTATGAAAACTGGAAACAAATTTTTTGTCCGGGCTGCCACCAGGCTTGCCTTGAGGATGGTGGCGGCATGTTCCCAGTGAATTTCCTGCAGAAGGGGGGCAATTTCATCAAAATTGTGGTGATCCAGATCTAGCATGTCCTGGAAAAAGGCGTTGACTTTCATACCTGCAAAAATATCGGGAATGCCGGCATTCAGTCCCTCTGATAAGATGGTGTAGGGTCTGCCCACAAGAAGGACGTCAATGTCCGTGGCGCGGTTCTGTTGGCGGGTCATAATGGCCCGCAGCTGCTGTGTGGCACCCTTTTTCCATTCCAGGGCCTTTTCATGGGCCGAGGCGATGTCAAAGAAACTTAAATTTGCCCCGGGAATTTTTTTAAATGCCCGGTAAAGCTCCATTTTGGTGTTAAATCCGGAGTACAGATATTTAACCACCGGAGAGAGGATGCGGCTGTTGTCAATTTCCACCAGGGAGGCAATGACTGAGGGGACATACTGGGTGTAATAGCAGTACTGACGCCTTATTTTTTTTTCTGGGTTTCGGTTTTCAAAATAATAGGGCAGAAACACCCAGTCCGCCTTTTCGAGCAGGTCTGCCACATGACCATGCATGGACGCCATGGGGGTGCAAAATTCCGCCGTGGCAATGGCACGTCCCCGGGTGACCGGTGATTTTATTTTTTCGCTGGTGATGGTTTTAATGCCCAGATAATTAAAAAAAGTCTTCCAGAACTCAAGATCTTCCACAAGATGAAGAGCTGCCGGGATTCCCACGGTGAAGTTAGATTTCACGGGGGTGGGGTGGGGCAGGGTGACGCCTTTTTTCCGGGCCTGTAACAGATGAAAATGATTTTTTTGGGCCACAAAATGATCGGTGTTGTAATCCCTGCCGCACAGAAAACCAAAGGCTACGGTGTCGTTTTCAATGGTTACAATGGTCAGTTTACAGTGGTTGGTGCACAGTTGACAGGTTTCCCGACGTACGGGAAGTTCCTGTTTCCAGAGATTAAATCCCCGGAAAGTACTGCGGGCCGGAACCTGGTCTTTAAGGGTAAGGGCCACCCCCAGTGCCCCGGTGAGGTGGCAGTAGGGGGATACATGGATGGGTTTTTTCAGGCGCTGTTCAAAGGCCGCTACCAGAGCTTTGTTCTTGGCTGTGGCTCCCTGAAAAAGAATGGTGCTGCCGATCCTGGCCTCGGTGGCAACCTTGGTCATGTAGTTATCTCGCACCGAATGCAGGGCAGATGCCAGGACCTCATCCACAGTGTAGCCTTCGGACAGGAAGTGGTTCATGTCCCGCTCCATGAAAACGGTGCAGCGATCGCTGGAAATGGGGGAGCGCACCGACTGGGCCCTTTGGGAGTACTCGTCAAGGGGACAACCAAGCTTGGAGGCCTGCTCCTCAATGAAACTGCCGGTACCTGCAGCGCACACGGTATTCATGAACGAGGATGTGACAACCCCGTTTTTCATGGTGGTGAATTTGGCATCCTGGCCCCCGATTTCAATGATGGTATCAACGGTGGGGGTGAGCTCAAAGGCAGCCCGGGAATGGGCTGTGATTTCATCGAGCACCAGGTCAGCACCCATGATGGCCCCGGAAAGTTTTCGACCGGAACCTGTGGTGCCGCATCCCTTTATTTCGATGGTTAGTTTATGGGTGGTGATAAAGGTATCAATGGATTTGAAAACGGCCTGTACAGCCTGAACAGGACGTGAAGCGGTGCGGGTATAAAATCCGGCCACCACCTGGCCGCTGTCCGTGATAATAACGGCCTTGGTGCTGGTGGAACCCACATCCATACCCAGAAAACAATGGGAACTGTCCATGTGACCGGGTTCCATGTAGATGTCATTTTCCACTTGATTTTCCACAAAATGAGTACCTTTGCTGAAATCAGGGTAGGTGGAGAGGGTCAGATTCAGTTCTGGGAAAAAATTTTTTTCCTGACTCTGGCGGTGGGCGATAATGATATCATCCACGGTGATATATTTACGGGGTTCGGGCAGGGGTATAAGTTTCTGGCGGATATCATCGATCAGACACAGGGCTGTCCCCATGGCCCCATATAGATGGGCATCGTCATCGCTGATCAGGGGGGCTTCAATGAGGCTCTCCAGATGCTTTTTCACCGAAAGGTTCCGGGAAACACCGCCGCATAAAAGGATGGGTTCCCGGATTTTCTTGTCCGTAAAAAGGGTGTTGGTAATGTTTCTGGCAAGCCCCCTGCACAATCCGTCACAGATCTGGGGCACACAGAAACCCTCCTGCTGGGCATGGATGAGGTCGGTCTTGGCAAACACTGCACACCGGGTGGCAATGTCGGGGATTTCCTGATTGTTTTCAAAGGCGGCCCGACTCAGTTCTCCGGGACCGGAAAGGCCCAGACGGGTGGACTGTTGATCCAGAAAACTGCCCGTACCGGCGGCACAGGCCGTATTGTTTCGTGAACCGGTGTAGTTGCCGGCATCATCAAACAGGCTGAGGCTGAATTTTTCTCCCCCCACATTTAGAATGGCTCCCGGGGTACCGTGGCGTTCCTTTGCCGTGCGGATGATGGCCACCTGCTCGTCATAGGCAGCATCCCGCTGAATGGTAGCGGGGGTGGATGCTGTGACGGCAATGGCTGAAATACATGTGAGATCAAGGGGTTCAATGGCTTTTACAAGTGCACCTGAAATATCTCCTCTGTGGGTGATGGCATTCTTATGAAAGGGGGTGCCGGCAGAATCAATGGCCGCAACGGATACGGATACTGATCCCACATCAATGCCAAGAATGTTGAATTCGGATGCCATGGTCAGATTTTCTCCTTTATTTCATTCCACAGTTCAATAACGCCCCTGTGCCACCCTTCAATGAAGAGCCGGGCGTGCTTGTTTATTCCTTCGGGGGATACGTCCATCAGGGGATCCTTTCCGGTTATAGTTGAAAAATACATTTCCATGCGGGGGTCAGAAATTATCCCCGTCACCGGTGTAAAATCAAGGACGTACATCAGATCATCATAATGGGCATTTTTGGCCCATTCAATGCCCTCAAGTCTTCCATTTTCAGAATAATTTCCTTCGGACTGCATTTTCTCATACCGCAGTCGCTCAATGATATCCACCATGTCATGATCTTCCTGCAATCGTTTTTGAAAGGCCTCTTTTTTGTGGATTGCATCGGAAAGTGCATCCTGAAACATCTTGGAAAGATTAAATGATTTTCGCCACTCTTCCATTTTTTCATGGAGCATGTCCGGGATGCTCAAGGTGATTTTACGTGTCATGGGAAACCTCTGATGTCCGGGTGAAAATACGGGAAAGTTAAAAAACTGAGTTTTGTCCTCAGATATGGCGTGTTCCGGTATTAAACCCGTATAAAGTTTTAATATTGCGTGCTATAATATTGAATACGTATTGTAAAATAATGTAGGTGTCAAGGGCTATCTTACCCCCCTGAGTCTATGTGTAGCATATTTCCCTGGTAAATCCATGGGGTGGACACCCCTGAAGGACTTCAAAACTCCGTGAAAAAAATGCCAAAACCTTGGACATATTATCAATGTATGATTATAGTAGACCTGCGTAAATTTTGTCATGAAATTGTCGGTCATTTTTTGGGAATTTGAACCTGTGATAATGTGCTGGCTTTTTTATATGAAACAGCAGGTGCTGGGTACTGGGTACTGGGTACTGGGGACTAACAGCGACTGCTTTTTCATAATTCGTTGTGCCCGCCAAGGCATGGGTGTTTTTATATGAAAAGGCAGCCTCCAAGGCAACTTCAGCAGAGCCGCCCCCCCCGATGGGCAATGGGAACCGGACAATTGAGCTGTCTACAATTCCGGTCCGGGTCCATTGTCCATCGGGGGGGCGGCGGCATAATACCATTTGGCTTCGCGTTTACGACCCTATCTTCGTTGTGTCCGTCAGGACATGTGGGTTTATATGAAATAAAGGTTTGAGATGATAAGAAAGTACATTGAATATCTGGGAAGGAGTACCATGGGACTGGTGGAGGGAACCGGTCGTACCTGCCTTTTTATGACCATGGGTATTGTTCATATCTTCACCCTTCCCTGGCAGGTGTTCAAGGTGGTGGAATACACCTGGTTCATCGGTATGAAATCCATGGGGGTAATTATCCTCACCGGTATCTTCACCGGCATGGTCCTGGGGCTTCAGGGCTATTATACCCTGGTGAAATTTGGCTCCGAAGGCATGCTTGGGTCCGCCGTGGCCCTTACACTGATCCGGGAGCTTGGCCCTGTGCTCACCGCCATCATGGTGACTGCCCGGGCCGGATCTTCCATGGCGGCAGAGCTTGGTGTCATGCGCATTTCTCAGCAGATTGACGCCCTGGAAACCATGGACATTGATCCGGTGCGGTTTCTGTTCAGTCCCCGCATAGCCGCAGCCGTTATCAGTTTTCCTTTACTCACGGCCCTGTTTGATGTGCTTGGTATCTTCGGAGGATATATCACCGGGTCTCTGATGCTGGGAATCAATCCGGGTATTTATTTTTATCGGGTCACGGAAAGTGTGGTCATGGCAGATGTGACAGGTGGGTTTGTGAAATCTCTGGTATTTTCCCTGGTGGTAACCACGGTGTGCTGTTCCCGGGGGTTTTTTACCCATCTCCAGGTAGGTGGGGGATATGGTGCCAAGGGTGTCAGCGCCTCCACAACCAGTGCCGTTGTGACATCCTCTGTTTTGATTCTTTTTTTTGATTATCTCATTACCTGGCTGTTGCTTTAACCGGGAATATGTATGAAAGGGGAGACGTGTCTGTGACAACACCTCTGATTGAATTTGTGGATGTAAAAAAACGATTTGGAGATACCCGGGTAATGGAGGGGGTGAACCTTTCCATCTACCGAGGACAGATCACCGCCGTCATCGGCAAGAGTGGCAGCGGCAAAAGCGTGCTGCTCAAACACATCATCGGTCTGGAATGCCAGGATTCGGGAAAAATATTTTATGATGGTAAAGATATGGCCGGCATGGACCGTACCGCTCGCAGGAAATTTAAAAAAAGGGTCAGCTACATGTTCCAGGATAATGCCCTTTTTGATGCCATGACGGTGTTTGAAAATATTGCCCTGCCCATTGTTGAAAAATCGGCGCTTTCCAGGTCCAAGATCAGACAAAGGGTCATCACCCGTATGGAACAGCTGGAGCTTTCCGGTATTGAAGACAAATACCCGGCCCAGCTGTCAGGCGGAATGAGAAAGCGAGTGGCCTTTGCCAGGGCATTGATCACCGATCCTGAGGTGGTGCTCTTTGATGAACCCACCACGGGCCTTGATCCTGTCAGAAAGCAGGGTGTACATGACATGATCAAAGGATATCAGGCACAATTCGGATTTACGGCGGTGGTGGTCAGCCATGAGATTCCCGACATTTTTGACATTGCCCAGAGGGTGGCCATGCTGGATGAGGGGAAAATAATACTTCAGGATAATACACGGGAATTTTTGAAAACCCGCCTGGACACTGTTATAAATTTTATAGAGGGAAAGGAAAAAATCAGTGGGTAATATAAACAGGAGATGGGTTGAGTTTTATGTGGGAATTTTTGTCATCATTGGAGTGCTCTGCTCCGGATATCTGCTGGTTACGCTGGGAGATCTTGAGATAGGTGGGGGTAAGACCTATCGTATTGATGCCTATTTCAGCAACGTGGCAGGACTTAAAACCGGTGCTACCATTGAAATGGCAGGGGTGGAAATCGGTCGGGTGGTATCTGTGAACCTGGATACCAAAAAACTTCTGGCCAGGGTAGTTATGGGGATACACAAGGAGGTCATCCTTGCCGAAGACGCCATTGCCTCGGTGAAAACTTCTGGCATTATTGGAGATAAATACATCAATCTTTCCCCCGGTGGTTCCACCATGACCCTGGAGGATGGCGATACCCTCTTTAATACGGAATCCGCCATTGATATTGAATCTCTGGTGAGCAAGTACATTTTTAACAAAGACCCGGAAAAATAATTCGTCAAATCTATGGAACCTGATAAAAATCTCCTCCAGGAATGGCAGGTGTTATGACCGGGTTCGAAAGGACTTATATGAAAAAATATATTCAAATGGCAGTGATGGTGGTGTGTGTGATGTGGACTTGTTCTTCCTGGGCACTGGAAGATGGCCCTCGACAGATGCTGGAAAAGGGCGTCAACGATGTCTTGTCCATTCTGAACGACCCTGCATATAAGGATGAAGCCAATATAAAACAGCGGGATGAACTTCTCTTTGACAAGGCCCGGGAACTGTTTGATTTTAACTCCTTTGCCATGGGAGCCCTGGGACGCAGCTGGCAACGATTTTCACCAGCCCAGCAGGAGGAGTTTATTTTTTATTTTTCCCGGCTGATTGGTGAGACCTATTTTGCCAAAATTGAAGGGGAAGTCCTGGCAGATCTTTCGGTGCGCTATGTCAGTGAGGTATTACTTGCCCCCACAAAGTCAGGACGGCAGCGGGCCGATATTTTCACTGAGGTATCCCATAACGGAGTTATTACGCCGGTGGATTATCGCATGCTTAAACCCCCCCAAGGCATGTGGAAAATTTATGATGTAAAAATAGAGGGGGTAAGCCTGCTTGGAAATTACCGTGAACAGTATCGTGAACGATTCATGGACAGTCCGGATGATCTTATCCGGGAAGTCAGGGAAAAGGTGGAAAATGAAAAATAAGCGGATCCTCTGTGTGCACGAAAAAGGTGGTGCACTGGTGCAGACCACCATTTTAATGGTGTTGATACTGGCTGTTTTAATGGGGATTTTTACCTCCCCGGCCATGGCAAAAAAAATGGAAACTCCGGCGCTTGAAGCCGATGATCTGTTTGCGGAATATGAATCAGAAAAAAAGGGTCAGGCGGTACCAGATCCCCTGTACTGGTTTAATTACGGCATGTATCAGTTCAATGATAAACTGTACTTCTGGGGTTTAAAGCCTCTGGCAAAGGGTTACAGGGCAGTTGCTCCCCTCGTTCTCAGACAGGGTATTAATAACTTTTTTAATAATATCCTTTTCCCAGTGCGCCTTGTGAACAATGTGCTTCAGGGTAAATTTACATCGGCGGGTCAGGAGTTCAGTATTTTCATGATTAACACCATGGGAAGCCTTGGATTTTCCCGCATTGCCCAGGACAGGCACGGATTTAAAGATTCGAAGGAAGATCTGGGGCAGACCCTGGGAACCTATGGGTTGGGCCAGGGATTTTATCTGGTGCTGCCCCTGCTGGGGCCATCGAGCCTGCGGGATTTCACCGGAAGGGTGGGGGATTACTTTTTAAGTCCCACCGGGTACCTGGAACCCGCTGAGGCCTCTCTGGGGGTAACGGCTCTGGACACCGTCAATGATACATCCCTTCGTATCGGAGACTATGAAGCTTTAAAGGATGCAGCCTTTGACCCTTACATTGCATTAAAGGATGCCTATCTGCAGTTACGGCAGAACCGGGTGGAACAATAAGGGAGTCATCCGTTTTTAATTTACCGTTTTCCCGGGGCTGTATCCAGAATAGTGTAGCAATGACCCGGGATTTATAAATGGGAAATCAATAAGATCTGAACCCCTAAGATATAAAAAAACTTGTCATATGCTCAGTCCCAAGCAGCAGCCGAGTATAGGGCAGTTCAGGGGGATCAGACTTTAAAATTTGCACTGATTTTAAAAAGATGGGTGGCAGGCAGATTAAGAATGTCTGTTACGCCGGTATCCCGGGAAATGGTTTCAAGGCTGCGTTCAATGATTTCTCTGGAGGGTGCGATAAAGGTAAACCAGATATTATAGTGGTGATCCCGCATGTAGTTGTGGGTCACCCCGGTATATGCGTTCACCGTTTCGGTAAACAGTTCTACCTTGTCCTGGGGGACGCTGGCCGCGCAAAGTGTACTGAAAAATCCCAGTTTATATGGGCCGAAATTACCACCGATCCGTCGGATGATGCCTTTTTTTTTCAGGGTTTCCACCCGATGGATCACTTCGGCTTCCGTGAGGTTGAGTTCCCGGCCGATTTCCCGGTAAGGTCTGGAGTCAATGGGAAAATGGGTCTGTATCCGATTGATTATTTTTCTGTCAGTGGAATCCATGCTGCTGGTGGCTCCATATGTTTGTGTGGTGGGGATCGTTCGTATCCATACAAAAAAAGGCTCTGCATGGAAACGCAGAGCCTTTGGGGATGATCAGAGAATGATCAAAGATCAGAAACTATACACATCCAGTGGGTTTGGGAAGACCGGCCATTTTGCATGCGCCCTTTCCAGGTCCTGAGGGGAACAGTTCATAGATGTGTTTAAGTTTGTACTTGGTCAGCTTGGAAAGTACACGTACCATGGGGGCAATACCATTTTTCTCATAGTAGTCCTGAAGAACGTTCACAACCTTCCAGTGCTCGTCATTGAGTTCATCAATACCTTCCTGCTGTCTTACATACTCAACCCAGTCGTTGGTGAAGCTTTTGTAATCAAGCAGGAATCCATCTTCATCTACCTCAAAGGTTGTTCCATTCATCTCTACGCTTGCCATTAAACTACCTCCTGTAAAAAGAATAATTTCATTTCTATAAGTAAGCTTGCCGTCTTATCTTTAGAATTTACATTTTGCAACAATAGCCCAGTCGGTTTCTCTTGTCAATATATAGATGTGGGCAATTGTTAAAAAAAATGACGGTGTCAGAAATAAGCCTTTAAGGATGAGTGTTAATACTCCCTGGGAGTCTGGTTTAAGGCGGCAAGTGTGAAAACCGGTCCGTCTTTACACACCAGCTCTTTACCGATATTGCATCGACCGCACATGCCGATGCCGCATTTCATACGGTTCTCCAGCGACATGATGATCTGATTTTCTCCATAACCCAGAGACTGCAGGGCGGGCTGGGTAAATTTAATCATGATGGGGGGGCCGCACACAATGGCAAAGGTATCTTTGTCCGCCCGGGGGGCTTTTTGCTCCACAATGGTGGGAACAAACCCAACATTATAGGCCCAGGCCGGATCATCACAGCCGTCAACGGTGATGTGCATGTTGATATCATCTCGTTTTTCCCATTCAAACAGCTCATCCCGGTACAGGAGCATGCCAGGAGATCTTGCCCCGTAAACCACATCAATATTTCCGAAGTTAGCCCGGTTGGCCGGGTCCAGCATGTAGACAATGGACGCCCGTAGTGTGGTGAAGGCAAATCCACCGCCGATGATCACCACATTCTTTCCTTTCAGGGTGTCCCAGGGATACCAGTTACCCATGGGACCCCGGATGCCCATGATGTCCCCCACGGCCATGTTGTGAAGGGCTGTGGTCACCACACCGGTGCGGAACACCGTGAATTTTACAAAGCCTTTTTCCGTGGGTGAAGATGCAATACCAATGGGAATTTCACCTTTTCCAGGGATGGAAAGCATGGCAAATTGACCGGCCTTATGATTGAATGCCGCTTCATCTTCGGGCTTTAAAAAGGTAAAGGTAAAGGTCTTTAACGATCGATCTTCGGTTGCAACCTCAATGTCAGCAATGCGAACCGGGTAGGGCATATAGGGATTATCCATTTTTCCTCCTCTATTTCTGTGGCTCGTAGGCGTTCATGACATTGCACACTTCCCGGATATCGATGTTCACCGGGCAGGACTTGACGCATCTGCCGCATCCCACACACATGGTCCCCCGGTCGTATTTATCCAGGAAATATTTTAATTTGTGCATGAACCGCTGGCGTACCCTCTGGGTTTTCTCCCCCCGGGGGTTGTGCCCGGAGCCATGGAGGGTAAAAAGCGGTGACATGCAGGTGTCCCAGTTGCGGAAACGGGTGGAGTTGTTACCCTTTGTTTCATCCTGAAGGTCAAAACACCAGCAGGTGGGGCACACAAAGGTGCAGGTGCCGCAGTTAATGCAGGAAAAGGCGATATCCTCCCAGAAGGGGGCCTGGTGGAGATCCAGCAGGGATTTTCCCCTGAGATTGTCCGTGTCCACCTGGGTGGTGATGGCCTGTTCAGCGGCCTTTTTTAGATCTTCCATCTGCTGGATTTCACCTGGTGCCGCTTCCTGGTCAAACCCGGCCGTTGCCATGAAGGCCCGGCCCTTTTCTGTGATGACTTTGGCAAGATATGCGGCTGGTGTGTCCACCAGAAGTACATCCAGACCTTTTTCATCAAAGGGACCAGAACCCATGGAGGTGCTGAAATCAAACAAGGAGGGGGTATTCACGGCAAGGCCGATGAAGGTGGTGGCATCATGGGCATCACACCAATAGGGATCCCGATAATCTTTGGTGTCAAAGTTGAGCTTCACAAGTTCAATGGCAAGGGCATCAAAGGGGCGGATGCCGATGACGGCCCGGGGGGAATAATCGGCACTGGCCCGCTCCATGATATGATGTCCCTGCTTTGAGACATCAAGGGTAGTGGTCAACAGCTTTTCCGTCTGGGGAAATAGTGCTGACTTGGGGGATAACACGGTATCCACACCGGTCATATCCGGCTGCTGATCCCTTTCAAGGGGGGCAAAACAATAATTTTCTTTTATTTTCACAGGACCAAAGAGCTGATAATGCTCCCGGGCGTTGTCCATGCCCTGGGTCCATTGGTTTTTATCTATTTTTATGACTTTCATGAAGGTCCCCTTGTGGTTATTTTATGAAATCGTTGGGGTCATCAGGGGCAAATGTGTCCAGGGGTGGACGCTTGCTGATGTCCAGCCCGGCTTCCCATCCGAACAGCTCTTTGGAATCCTTGATCAGTTTCCGGGTGAATGCCCGGACATGGATGTCCATGGGGCAGGCAGCCTCGCAGGCACCGCAGTCGGTGCACCGTCCGGCACAGTGAAAGGCCCGGAGCAGATGAAAGGTTTTGATGTCGGTGTCGTTCTGGCCCTTGCCCACCCACTGGGGATTGGATTCATCCACAAAACAGGTGGGGCAGTAGCACAGTGGACAGGCATTGCGACAGGCATAACAGCGAATGCATCCCTTTAGCAGATCGTCAAAATAGTTCCACTTTGTATCTGTGTCCATGGCTTCAATGGCATTGACATCTTTAAATGGATCGTCAAGCACCGGTTCAGTTACAAGCTCTCCCACCAGATCATCATAAATTACGGGATTTCTGTGGGTACAAAGGGCGCAGTTGCCCCGGAGATGGTCTTCTCTTTCAACTTTCACCTCGGCGTGGGCCGATGCAATGGTAAGCGTGTCTGCGGACTCGCTGAAGGAAGTGATTTCATCCTTGAAAAGGGCCTGGAGTTCCTTGGGGTTCACCATGCCCTTGCAGGGAACCCCGATAATGTGAAGCTGTTCTCTTTTGATTTTGTTTTCCACAATGTGGTTAACAATATTTCTGCTGTCACATCCCTTGGCAACGATGCCGATTTTATCCTGACGATTGGTGAGGTAATTGGCCAGATTGAGGGTGCAGTGGCTGTCCCATATCAGTTCCTGGGCCTGTTTCTGTGTTCGTGCCATAAAGGGTACCGTGGCCATGGGGACGGTCCCCCGGCGGTATCCGATTACCACATCCACCTTTCCTGATTTCAGCAGGTCAACGGCAAGCGTTCTGATCTGTTCTGTGTAGCTTTCCATGTAATTCTCCCTAATCAGACCCTTTCACAAGTTTCGTGTTGGGACCCAGTGCTTCAACGGACTGGGCCACTTCCCTGGCCACAGTGGCAAATTTCGTGGCCTCGGCAGAGGAGATCCATGAAAATTGAACCCGGTCTTTTTCCATACCCATGTGTTCCAGCAGATTGGCCATCATGGCAAACTTACGGCGTGCATAGTAATTACCTTCCAGGTAATGGCATTCGCCGGGATGTCAGCCGGACACCCACACACCGTCGGCCCCTTCCCGGAAGGCGGACAGGATAAATTTGGGACTCATGCGTCCGGTGCAGGGAATGCGGATGATTCTTATGTTTTCAGGGTATTGCATGCGGCTTACCCCGGCAAGATCCGCTGCGCCGTAACTGCACCAGTTACACAGGAAGCTTACAATTTTGGTTGTTTTCTTTTCTGACATATTGATCTGTTCTCCTTTACGCATCCGCCACGCCTGTGGGTGATGCGTAATTTCAAGGTCTCAACGTTTCTGTGTTCACAAGGTGTAACGGGGTCAGGCTCCGGTGATTATACCCTGGCCTGCCCCCTTTTAGACCGCCGTGGGGCTGTTTTGACGGTGTCATTGACACCTTTCGTTGGTGACACTGTTGCCGTTATTAAACCGCTTCGTCCAGGGAAAAAATCTGGGCAAATATCTGATTGTTATCAAATCCTTTCAGGTGCAGGGCTCCAGATCGGCAGGAGGCCACACACAATCCGCATCCCTTGCAAAGCACCGGGTTAATCTCTGCCTTGCCACTGAACCGTCCCTCAAGGACAAAGGAGGGTGCGGAATAAGGGCAGATGGACACACATACACCGCATGAACTGCAGTTCATGGGGTTCACCTGGGCTACGGTGCCGCTGGTGTGCACCGTTTCCCGGGCAAGAAGGGTCACGGCCCGGGATGCAGCTGCCTGTCCATGGGCTACGGCCTCGTCAATGGGTTTGGGATAGTGGGCAAGGCCGCACAGAAACACTCCATCCGTTGCAAATTCCGAGGGACCCAGTTTGGCATGTTTTTCCACAAAGAAACCGTCCTCATTCAGGGGTACCTTGAAAAAGTTGGCCAGTGTTTCATCCCGGTTGGGCACAATGGCCGAGGCCAGGGTTAACATATCCACCTGGATTTCCAGAGGTCTCTGGAGCACATGGTCCATAACTGACACAATAATTTCCTGGTTGTCAAGGCTGACAACAGGTTTGGTGTCCAGGGTGTACCGGATGAAGATTATTCCCTGTTTTCTGGCCTTCTGGTAGATGTATTCCCGTTCTCCATAGGTTCTGATATCCCGATAAAGAATGTATACAGCCATGTCCGGATTTCGTTTTTTTAGCTCCAGGGCACTGTCAATGGAGTGGGTGCAGCACACCCGGGAACAATAGGGACGATGGGGTTCCCTTGAACCCACACATTGAATGAATGCGGCTGCATTCACTTTGGTAAGGGCCGGATCATCTTCCTTGAATTTCTTGTCCAGCTCCAGGCTGGTTAAAATCCGGGGGTCCTGGCCATAATGGTATTCTTCGGGTTTGCTTTCATGGGCACCTGTGGCCAGAATTGCCACACCGTGGTTGAGTTCCGTCTGTTCTTCTCCGGTACCCAGTGTGGAGACAAAATTACCCACAAATCCGGAAACGCTTTTCAGTTCCGTATTCATGTGAAGGTGAATGCGTTGGTTTTCCTTTATATTGTGGGTCATCTGTTCCAGGGCGTCAGCAATGGATTCTCCCTGGAAGGTCTGGAAAAGATGGTTGGCCTGGCCGCCCAGGGTGCTTTCCTTTTCCAGGAGATGGACTTCATAACCCTGGTCGGCAAGGTTCTTTGCCGCTGTCATGCCGGAAATACCACCGCCCACCACCATGGCGGTCTGGTGAACATTGAGTTCTGCCTCTTCCAGGGGTTCCATGAGGGCAACCCGGGTAACGGACATGCGGATAAGATCCTTGGCCTTTTCCGTTGCCAGGTCCGGGTTACTCTTGTGCACCCAGGAGTCCTGGTTTCGGATGTTGGTCATCTCAAACAGATATTTGTTGAGCCCCGCACTGATCATGGTCTCCTGAAACAGAGGTTCATGGGTTTTGGGGGTACAGGCTGCCACCACGATTCTGTTGAGTTTTTCATCCCGGATAACCTGGGCCATGGTGTCCTGGGTATCCTGGGAGCAGGTATAAAGGTTGTCTGCGCAATAGGTGACATAGGGCAGGGTGGCGGCATAATCCCTGACCGCCTTGACATCCACTACCCCTGCGATGTTTGAGCCGCAGTTGCACACGAACACCCCGATGCGGGGACGCTCGCCCACCACATTGGTTTCGGGGATGACTTCAGGTACCTGGGTCATGGTATTGCGAGATGTTGCCAGAAGTGCACCCGCCGCCCCTGCCGCTGCACTGGAATCCACAACGGACTGGGGAATATCCTTGGGCCCCTGGAAGGCACCGCACACAAAAATACCTTCACGGCTGGTGGCCACAGGAGTGAAGCTGGAGGTTTTGGAAAAGTTGCCCGGGGTCAGTTCAATGTCGAGCATCTTTGCCATCTGGACCACTTCCGGGGCGGTTTGAAGTCCCACGGAAAGGACCACAATGTCAAATTCTTCTGCCTGTATCATACCGTCATCATTGACATAACGAAGGCTTAATGCATCGGAATCATGGATGGTGTCCACCGAATGAATTCGACTTTTAAGGAACCTTACTCCCTGGCTTTTTGCCTGGTCGTAGTAGCGTTCAAAGCCCTTGCCGTGGGTTCGGATGTCCATATTGAAAATGGTGCATTCCAGACCATCCCCGGCATGTTCCCTGGCAATCACCGCCTCTTTGATGGCGTACATGCAGCATACCGAAGAACAATAGGGATTGTCGCAGCGGTTCATGTCCCTGGAGCCCACGCACTGGAGCCAGGCAATTTTTTTGGGTTCTTTATGATCAGATGGTCTCACCAGATGTCCCTGGGTGGGACCTGATGCCGACAGCAGCCGTTCAAACTGCATGGCCGTAAGCACATTGGCAGACCGGTCATAGCCGTAATAATCCAGTCCAGAGGGATCATAGGGTTCGAATCCCGGGGAGAGCACAATGGCCCCCACATTAATCTGTTTTTGTCCCGGTTTCTGGAGATGACTTTCCAGGGTCAGGGCACCGGCACCGCAGGCCTTGACACACTCCAGACATTCGCAGCATACCATGCAGTCAAGGCAGCGACCGGCTTCGGTGATGGCCGCTTCTTCGGTGAATCCCAGTTCCACCTCGGTGAACCCCTGGGTTCTCTGGGAAAGGGGGATACGATTCATCTTCTGCCGGGGGCTGGGTTTCAGGTTGTCGGGAATCTTATTGTAATCTTTTGCCGCATATTCAATGGGTTCACGGCCCTCCTTCAGATCTTCTCCGTTGAGGTAGCGAATCATGGAAATGGCGGCTTCTTTTCCGGCGGCCACAGCATTGATGGCAATGGATGCACCGGTATTGGCATCTCCACCTGCAAATACGCCCTTGCGGCTGGTTTCAAAGGAGATCTCATCGGTGTCAATGTTGGCCCAGCGATTGACATCAACCCCCGTTGAGGTGTCCAGGCAGGCACTGTCCGTTCGCTGACCAATGGCGGGAATCACAAAGGAGACATCCAGGGTGAAATCGCTGTTGTCAACGGGTACCGGACGTCTTCTGCCGCTGGCATCGGGTTCGCCAAGTTCCATTTTAAAACAGGTGATACCCACGGTTTTTCCGTCTTTGCCCACCACGGCCCGGGGAGCCGTTAAAAATTGAATGTTCACCCCCTCTTCAAGGGCGTCTTCGATTTCTTCGTTTCGGGCCGGCATTTCCGCCTCGGTTCTTCTGTAAAGGATACTGACTTTTTCAGCACCCACCCGCAGGGCCGTCCGGGCTGCATCAATGGCAACGTCCCCGCCGCCGATGATGGCTACATGCCCATGGAGCCGGCCAAATTTTCCCAGGGCCACCTCTTTTAAAAGTTTGACCCCGGAAATAACCCCCTCAAGATCTTCACCGGGAATACCCAGCTGCATGCCCTGGTGGCATCCAATGGCCAGGTACACCGACTGGTATCCTTCTTCCATGAGGGAATCCACGGTGAAATCTTTTCCCAGTGCCATGTTGTATTTTATTTCAACGCCGGGGCGACGGGTTATAAAATTAATTTCATTGTCAAGAACTTCAGGGGGAAGGCGATAGTCCGGGATACCCACTTTGAGCATGCCGCCGGCGGCGGGTAATGCCTCAAAAAGGGTGATCTGTATTCCTTCATTGGCCAGGAACCAGGCAGCTGTGAGGCCCGAAGGACCGGCACCCACAATGGCCACCCGTTCTTTCCGGGGTGTTACTTCAGGGATGTCAAGGGTGTTTACATCCACCTGATCGGCAACAAATCGTTTTAAGGAACAGATGGAAAGGGGGCTTTCCACCTCCTGACGTCGGCAGGCATCCTCGCAGGGATGGGGGCAGATACGCCCGATGGAACCCGGCATGGGCAGGTTCCGGGTGATGACCTCCAGGGCCTCTTTATATTTTTTTTCCCGTACCAGGGCCACATACCCATGGGCGTTCACCTCGTTGGGGCAGGCGTTGGTACAGGGGGAACGATCTTTTTTGGTGATGGAAAAGGCACCGGGAACCGCCTGGGCATAAGGGCGCCAAGTGGCTTTACGATTCCCCAGCCCCTGTTCAAACAGGCTTGGCAGGGTGACAGGGCAGGCATCGGCGCATTCGCCGCAACCGGTGCACTTGGCGGTGTCTATGTATCTAGGTGTCTGTTTCAGAGTCAGCTGGAAATCTCCGGCTGCTCCTGCGATCTGTTCAATCTGTGATAATGTGACTAACTCAATATTCAGGTGCCGGCCGACCTCGACCAGTGTGGGTGAGATAATTCACATGGCACAGTCATTGGTGGGAAAGGTTTTGTCCAGCTGGGCCATGGCCCCGCCGATGGAAGGCCCCTTTTCCACAAGATAGACGTAATAGCCTGAGTTGGCAAGATCAAGGGCGGAAAGCATTCCGGATATGCCGCCCCCCACAACTGCTACGGAACCGATTGCCGTGTTGGTCATGCTTTAAATCTCCTGATTTTGTTTTTTGATGACAGCAAATGCGGACTCTATTCTAACGTTTTGCCACCATGGACTGTCCTTTATGAGTTTAGGCTTGAAATGTTAAATTCCCGTTGAGTTTAAACGCTGAAATAAAGGTTGTCAATATAATTACAAGAAAGAAAATGAATTAAATTAAGTGTTTTTCATTTGTCAATGCAATTGAAATACCAGTGTGTTGTTTATTTTAAAATTACAGGGGCATCACTGTTAAAATAAAGGATAGACTTTTGTTTTTTAAGCGTAAAAGAAAACGTTTTTTTTAAAAAACATGAGAATCTGTCGGCGGGACCTGTGAAAATATTACTGAATCGAGGGACGAAATGACCCGTTTGCCCCGGAAGAATGAGTCATTTGGTAATCATCTGCCTGGCCCCATTGCCTTTGTTTTGACCCCATATCAGGGTGGCCGAGGTTGTTACCAGGCCCAAGACCCAGTACCCAGAACCCAGTACCCAATAGCTAGAACCCAATAGCCAGTATCCAGAACCCCAGAATACAATGTGGCCTAAGTTATGACCAGACCATGGCTGTTCGATCTTATGTCCCTGTCCCATTTTTTTGTTTTGAAAGATCATCGCCATGGTGATATGAAATAAAGATGGAAAAAAAAATAATTGTGATATGCGGTCCCACAGGGGTTGGTAAAACCGGGTTTGCCATTGCGCTTTCCACCATTTTTAATGGGGAGATCGTGGGTGCGGATTCCATGCAAATTTACCGGCATTTTGATATTGGAACGGCGAAACCTGATGCAGACGAACGCCGTCAGGCTCCCCATCACCTTGTGGATTTTGCCGATCCCCTGGATCATTTCGACGCTGCCCGGTTTGTTTCCATGGCAGATGCTGCCATAGATGATATCCTCTCCCGGGACAGGTTGCCCATTGTAGCCGGGGGAACGGGGTTCTACATTAAAGCCCTGCTGCACGGACTGTTCCAGGGACGCACCGCAGATGAGAAAATTATTGCCCGCCTGGAGGCGGATGCGGCCCGCATGGGATCAGCCGTGCTCCATGAGCGTCTCATGGCTGTGGACCCTGCTGCTGCGGCCCGGATACACCCCAATGACCGGTTCCGGGTGGTGCGAGCCCTGGAGGTTTTTGAGAGTACAGGGCAGCCCCTTTCCCATTTTCATACAAAACATCAGTTTGCACCATGCAGATATAAGGCCCTGAAGCTGGGATTGACCATGGATCGGGAACGCCTGTATAAAAGAATTAATCACCGGGTGGATCTCATGCTGAAAATGGGACTGGTAGACGAGGTTATAAGGCTCAGACAAAGGGGGTACCACTGCCGTATTAAGGCCATGCAGTCCATAGGATATCGGCATGTGTGCGATTACCTCAATGGCCGGACATCCTGTGAAGAGATGACTGTGCTGCTTAAACGTGATACCAGGCGTTATGCCAAACGGCAATTTACGTGGTTTCGAAATGAGAAAGATATGATCTGGGTTGAACCGGATCAGGTTACAAGGGCTGCTGAACTGGTGGTTCAATTTATGAAAAAAAACGATGACAACCCCATGGAGTGATATAATGGAAGGTGATATGGCTGGAAAGAGATGTACATGGATGCTTATATGGCTGTTGCTTGCCGGTGTGCTGCTTGCCTCGGGGTGTGCCAAAAAACAGGTGGTTTCGGGGCCAGTTCCCCACCGGCCCATGCCCCCTGTTGTGCAGGAGAAAAAACAATCTCCAGATAAAAGCCCGATTGAAACAATTACGGTGACAGCCCTTATAAAACGGGGAAAACAGCTGGCCGGAGTGGGTAATTACCGGGCTGCGCTGGATATTTACGGCAAGGCCCTGACCCGGGCATCGGGCCATGAAAAAGAACAGATCCTTGATCTTGTGGAACCGGTGCTGTTTAAATGCCATGTGTCCCAGCTGCAGGAGCTCTTGGGGACAACGGATCCTCCTTTTCCCCATTCCATGGTGCTGTATGCCCTGGGTTACCGGTATGCAGCCCGGGGAGACAAGGAACTCTCCCGGGAAACGCTACAGTCCTATCTCCAGCGATATCCCCGGGGCCGACGGGCCGAAGATGCCAGGCAGCTCATGGAAATTCTTGCCGTTAAAAAAGATGCGGGGGTTAAAATTGGCTGCCTTTTACCCCTGTCCGGAAAATATGCGGTGTTTGGTCAGCGGGCTCTAAAGGGGGTGCAGGTGGCCCTGGCACGGCTGATTCCCAGATATGGTGATCGCATTGTTCTGGTGGTGCGGGATACAAAGTCAGATGACCAGGTTGCGCGTTTGTGCATGCAGGAGCTTATCTCCGCCCGGGTGATGGGCATTGTTGGGCCCATGGTCACTGCCACCGCTGTTGCCGATATGGCTCAGCCCCATGGTATTCCCATGATTGCCATGACCCAGAAAGAAGAAGTGGCCCGCAGGGGAGACTATGTTTTTACCAATTTTATCACGCCTGCCATGCAGGTGGATTCCCTGGTGTCCCATGCCATGATGCACCTCGGGGTCCGGCAGTTTGCCGTGCTTCATCCCCGGGATAGATATGGGATGGCTCTGATGCAGCTTTTCTGTCAACGGGTGGCAGAAATGGGGGGGGTGGTCCAGAAGGTGGTGGCCTATAATGGGAGTCAAACAGATTTTTCCCGGGAGATTAAACGGGTTGCCGGATTTGATGATTCCCGTCTCCAGGCAGTTTTGCGACGGGTCCGGAATCAGCATGCACAGACTGGGACTGCCGGTGAAAAATCAAAGCCCATTGTGAACTTCGATGCTCTCTTTATCCCCGATGGTCCATCCCGGCTGGCATTGATTTTACCCCAGCTTATCTATAATGATGTCACCGGCATTCATCTTTTAGGTACCAATATCTGGCATCAACCGTCATTGATTCAACAGGCGGGGGATTATGTGAGAAATGCCGTCATTACCGACGGGTATTTTTCTGACAGCCGTCGACCGGAAGCAAAGCAGTTTAACGACCGATTCATGGCCATGTTCGGTTCTTCCCCGCAATTTATTGAAGCCATAGCCCATGACACGGTTTCCATTCTGGTGGAAACCGTTATGGATCCGGCTGTCACCTCACCTGAAACCCTTAAACAGGCCCTCACCGGCACACGTATTTTTGAGGGGGCCACGGGAAAGACCCTGTTTGACAAAGACGGTCAATTGCACAAGGAACTTTTTTTTCTGACGGTGAAGAACCGCTCCTTTGTGGAAATCGCACCCTAAGCCGGAGGATTTACCAGGGAGCCCTGACCCGTGGCTTCCAGCACTGACTGCCACAGCCTGCCATGGGGGTCCACCTGTTTTCTTGTGCCCGCTGAGGCCTCCATTGGGATGTGCACATAGTGGTTGTTCCAATGGCTGATAAGAAGACCGGTTTTTCCTGCCATGCCGGCATGGACGGCGTTTCTGCCCAGAAACCCGCAGTAAACACTGTCATTGGAATTGGCGGGCAGGCTTCGTATCATGTAGCTTGGGTCAATGTACTTAAGAGTGATGGGGATTTTCTTTTCATCAAACCATTTTGTGATTTCATTTTTTATGAAGATGCCGATGTCCTTGAGTTTGATGTTGCCTGAGGCGTCATACTCGGTGGGCTGGTCCGTGAAAAATTTTTGTCCAGCCCCCTCTGCCACCACTATAACGGCGTGCTTTCGCTGGGTTATCCTGCTTTCCAGGGCCGATAAAAATCCCGATGCACCGTAAAGATCAATGTCTATTTCGGGAATGAGCACAAAATTGGCGTCCTGTTGGGCCAGGGCCGCCGTGGCGGCCAGAAATCCCGAATGCCTTCCCATTAGTTTGATCAGTCCGATGCCGAAGGGGTAACCTGCCGCCTCGTTGTGGGCACCCTTGATGGCGCAGGTGGCAATGTCCACTGCGGTATCAAACCCAAAGGATTTGGATACCAGGAAAATATCATTATCAATGGTTTTTGGGATTACAATGACGCTGATTTTAAGGTTTCGTTCCTTTACCTTTTCGGCAATTTTTTTGCCGGCCATGAGTGTGCCGTCTCCCCCCACCATGAAAAGAATACCGATGCTCATGCGCTCCAGACAGTCCAGTATGTCATCCATGTCCTGGGTGCCCCGGGAGGATCCAAGGACCGTTCCCCCCATATCCATGATCTGGGAAACATAGGCTGGTGTCAGGGGAACGGTGTCGTGGCCGTATTTGGCTATGAATCCCTGTAGTCCGTATTTCATGCCGTAAACGTGCCGGACCCCGTAGCAGTGGTGAAGTTCCAGAAACACCGATCGGATAATATCGTTGAGACCGGGGCACAGGCCGCCGCAGGTGACGATGGCGCATTTGAGCTTGCTGGGATCAAAATAAATTTTTTCCCGTGGACCAGCCTTTTCAAAGCTGGGTATGGTGCCGTTGGCCTTCAGGTATGCGCTGATTTTCTCCGGGTCCACCGAATAGGACACCCGATGGGTGTCGGATACAAATTTCTGGGTGTATCCTCCCTGGCTGCGGCTGGCAAGGGGGGAGTCAATGGTGGCATCCCCCAAAGTGTCAATGGCGGTGATCAGATCCGTTGTCTGCATGGTCTATTTCCTTTTTTCCTTAAAATAAGGGGATTTCCTACCCCTGAAGGTGTCCGTTGGAAAAGGTAAAAGCGCCTTTGCCCAGGATATCGTGCAGGTGCAGAATACCAAGCACCTGACAGCTTGTGTCTGTGACCGGTAAAATGGTGATCTGTCGTCTTTCCATGATGTTAAGGGCCTGGTAAAGGGGGGCATCTACTTCAATGACAAGGGGGGATCGAGTCATTACCTCTCCTGCGGATAAATGATTAAATCCCCGGGGATGAAGGGCAATCAGGTGTCGGATGTCGCCGTCGGTGATGATGCCCGTAAGTTTTTTTTCTTCATCAAGTACAAAAACAGCCCCCAGACGAAACTGATCCATCTGGGCCACAGCCCTTACCAGGGGATCTGTCGGTGATACCCAGGGAATTTCCGGGCTTGTGTACATGATCTCCCCCACGGGAAAGGACAGGCGTTTTCCAAGGGCCCCACCGGGGTGGGATCGTTTGAAATCATTTTTTCCAAAATGTTTTCTGTCAATCAGCACAACGGCCAGGGCATCCCCCATGGCCAGCTGGGCCGTGGTGCTGCAGGTGGGAGCAAGGCCCAGTGGACAGGCCTCTTTTTCCACCCCGGTGTCAATCACCAGGCTGCAGAAGGATGCCATGGTGGATTGGGGATTGCCGGTGAAGGCGATCATGGTGCATCCCATTTCTTTAATGGAGGGAAGCAGCAGGTTTAGTTCCCCGGTTTCCCCGGAATTGGATATGGCTATGAACACATCTTTTTCCGATACCATGCCAAGATCTCCGTGCATGGCCTCCACGGGATGAAGAAACATGGCGTTGGTGCCCGTACTTGAGAGGGTTGCCACAATCTTTCTGCCGATGAGTCCGGATTTTCCTATGCCGGAGATAATCACCCGTCCTGAGGTGTTGCAGATCACCTCCACCATGCGGTCAAAGTCCGCACCTATTTTTTTTGTCAGGTTCAAAATGCTTTCCGCTTCCAGGCGCAGAACCGCCACTGCCTTTTCTGTGGCCATGCTTTTTTCTGATTTCATTTGTATCCATTGTTTTTAGTGGGGATTACATCGGCAATCCCTCATGATTGTCGGGCCAAAGGGATCGGGGCTGTGTTCCTGGAGGCTGGGGCTTTTATCAGGCTTTATGTGTTTGGCAATTGCCTGTGGCACCAGGTAATTTTTAACAAAAGTGCCAATGATGAAAGTCTGCCTCCTTCCCAGATTGCCCGATGGTGTGACAAGGCCCATGTGCTGATCTGCATTATTAATATGTTAATTCATAAAAATCAAGAGTTGATGGTCGGGCGTATTTCCATTTTTTCGGTCATAAGCTTCATGACGATGGAGAGAAGGCCTGTGTTATTGGTATTCCAAATGGCTTTGGGTTTATACCGGCTGTGGTGGATAATACCAGATAACAGAGACCATACCCCGTTGGCCTGAAAGTCAGATGCGTGGAATGTTTTAATAACGCCGGAAAAATGAGATGCAAAATGCCGCCGCACAGGTCATGAATCGATATGTTGACATAATTTTAAATTATGGTATATTGATTTGCTCAAAAAATATTGAGTTTACAATTACAGGGCGGAAACTCGGCTGGGTTTCCATTATTTTTTTTGCCATAATGATACGGGGTTAATACAACATGATTTGTGATACTGTAAGAAAGGGTGATGAGTGTGTTTTCATGGCCGCAAACGGCTGTAAATATATTGGCGGTGCCTGCAAACCAGTGATTGAACAATGCGAAGGCTGCCAGCGGGTTTCCGAGTATGAAACCGGCAAATTTTGTACGGCTGCGCCGGATCCGGCATTGAAGTGGAAACTTGGAAACTGCAACATGGCCACCCATGTGAAAACCGTTGTGGAAACCAAGAAACAGAAAATCAACCCCATCAAGGCATCCAAAAGAAGATAGTCTTGATGCTGGATACCATTGGGCCATGGCAGCTGCACAGAATATTTCACAGGGGCTGTCGTGTCCAATGGCGCTTTTTTCCCTTCCACCATTCCCCTCGCTGGTCTGGTATGCTGCTTAACTGTGGACTTTAAAAAATTCAGGATTGATGTGATACCATGAACGTGCTGGCAGAGCAGTTAAATACTGTTATCAGGCAATCAAACCCATATATATATGATATGCTATCCTCCATGGGAAAAGCCCTTTTTTTCCCCCGGGGAATATTGACCCAGAGTGCAGAGGCAAAACAAAAAGCCCATAAAATCAACGCCACCATTGGCATTGCTAAAGAAAAGGGCCATGTAATGGGCCTTGGTGCCATTACTACCCCCGTGAGAGGACTGGCTCCGGATGATTATCTTCCCTATGCGCCTTCCTTTGGAATTGCTCCCCTTCGTAAACGTTGGCAGCAATTACTTTTTCAAAAAAATTCATCTCTTGAGGGGAAAGGCATAAGTCTTCCGGTGGTGACCTCGGGGATTACCCATGCGGTGAGTGTCTTCGGCGATATGTGGATTGATCCCGGGGACGTTGTTATTCTTCCGGACATGATGTGGGGTAACTACAACATGACCTTTGGTGTCCGGAATAAGGCCCAGGTGGTGACCTACAACACCTTTAATTCTGATCTTACCGGTCTGGACCTTGATGCCTTTGAGGCCGCCATGACCGCCAGAGCCGCCACCTCCGACAAGGTGATCGCTGTTCTTAATTTTCCTAACAATCCAAGCGGATATGCGCCCACCCTTGCCGAAGCGGAAAAAATCGTTGCCATTTTACTTCACATTGCCCAAAAGGGTACCAATGTGGTGGTTGCCTGTGATGATGCCTATTTTGGTCTTTTCTTTGAACCGGAAACCATGAAGGAATCAGTTTTTTCTCTTCTGACCGGTTGCCATGAGCGCATTGCCGCCATCAAGTTAGACGGGGCCACAAAAGAGGACTATGTCTGGGGCCTGAGAACAGGGTTCATCACCTATGGTTTTTGTGCAGACCAGGATCTTGAAGCCCTTTATGGGGCCATGGAACAGAAAACAGCAGGCTGTGTCCGGGGAAATATCTCCAACGTATCCCACCTGAGCCAGTCCTTGATTTTAAACGGGATGACTCATCCGGAGTACGAGAACGAGAAAAAAGAAAAATTTGACATCTTAAAAAACCGGGCCATGGCCATTAAACAGGTTCTCTCCGATCCGGTTTATCAGGATCACTGGGATGTGTATCCATTTAATTCCGGGTATTTCATGTGTATTCGCCTGAAACATGTGGATGCGGAAACCCTGCGGTTGCACCTGCTGGATACCTATGGGGTGGGGCTTATCTCCATTGGTCATAAAAATATCCGGGTGGCTTTTTCTTCCATGGAAGAAAAAGAGGTAAAAGAGCTGTTTGATATCATACTAAAAGGGATAAAAGATCTCACGTGATGATGACGCCTTGAAAAAAACGTGATCATCGGGTCTCAGACAAAGAAAATGATGACTAAAAAAGGAACGTATCGGATACGATTGACCCAGTGGTTCTCCTCTGGAGAGATTGCCCATGCCGGTCGGTGGCTGTTTCGGTTTATTCTCATCGGAATCATTGCCGGAATGGGTTCTGTTTTATTTCATTACCTGTGTGAGCTCGGGGTACACTATTTTCTGGATCTCATGGCCGGGTATCGACCGGGTACACCGGCCGGAGAGCATCATCTTTTTGCCCCCACGAATACGCCTTTTAATCGTTGGATACTTTTGTTTTTGCCTGCTGCCGGAGGGCTTGTCAGTGGTTTTCTGGTGTACACCTTTGCCCCGGAAGCAGAGGGACACGGCACCGATGCCGCCATTGAAGCCTATCACCAGAAGGGAGGCTATATCCGTGGCCGGGTACCCATCATCAAGACCATCACCTCTGCCATTACTTTGACCACGGGTGGTTCCGGTGGAAGAGAAGGTCCCATTGCCCAGATCGGTGCCGGGTTTGGTTCGTTTCTGGCAACCAAAATGCATCTGTCCGACCGGGAGCGTCGTATCATGATGGCCGCCGGTGTTGGAGCGGGGGTGGGGAGTATTTTTCGTGCCCCCCTGGCCGGAGCATTGTTTGCCGCTGAGGTGCTTTACCGAGATCCGGAATTTGAAGCAGATGTCATCATCCCCGCCGGAATTTCGTCGGTGGTGGCCTACTGTATCTTCTGCCTTGTATTTGGCTGGGGATCGCTTTTTAATTCACCGGCCTTCAAGTTTCAAAATCCCCTGGAACTTGGTCCCTACGTGGTGCTGGCCCTGGTGCTGGTTATAACCGCAGTGTTTTACATCAAGGTCTTTTACGGGGTTACCCACCTGTTTAGGCGGTTTCGCATCCCCAATCACATAAAACCTGCCATTGGGGGGCTTATTACCGGTATCATCGGTTTTTTTCTTCCCTATACCCTGGCCTTTGGATATGGCTATGCACAGAAGGCCATTTTCAATGAGGTCTCCATCTCCATTCTGTTTGCCCTGGCCGTGGGCAAGATTCTCACCACCTCCTTTTCCATTGGCTCCGGGGGCAGCGGCGGGGTGTTTGGTCCCTCCGTTGTCATTGGTGGCGCCATGGGCGGGGTGGTGGGTAAATTGTTCCACCTTTGTATTCCCGGTGTGGTCACTGCTCCCGGGACTTTTGTCATTGTGGGCATGGCCGGTTTTTTCACGGCGGTGTCAAATACCCCCATTTCCACCATTATCTTTGTAAGTGAGATGACCAACTCCTATCATCTGCTGTTGCCAAGCCTTCTGGTGTGCTCCATCTGCTATCTCATTTCCCAACGCTGGACCATTTATGAAAAGCAGGTGAAAAATCGGGTGGACTCACCTGCCCATGCCGGGGAGTTCATGATGGATATCCTCCAGACCATGAAGGTCGGTGATCTCATGCACCTGGTGAAAAATGTCTCCTATGTACGTGAAGATATGCCCTTCTCCAAATTTAAAAAGATATTTTCCGCCACCAAACAGCATTATTTCCCGGTGATGAACCGGGATAACCGGTTCTGCGGCATCTTTTCCAGCACCGATATCCGGGAGGTTATTTTCACCATTCACCTGGAAGATCTGGTGGTGATGAGAGATATCATGGTATCTGACATTATTGTTACGACCCCCTCTGAAGATTTAAATACGGTGCTTTTAAAATTGACACAGAAAAACATTGATGCCCTGCCCGTTGTCAAGGAGGATGATCATGGCTTGTTTATGGGGCTTCTCTATCGTCGGGATGTAATTAATCATTATAATCGGCTGGTTCAGAAAATGCGGGAACCAAAGGATAGTCTACCTTCATGAGAAACAGCCCCTTTGCCGGGGCTGTGGCCGGGGCAATGCGTCGATCCCGGGCCTTAAGAATTGTCTGGAATTCCAGGGGTGTCAGCTTCAGAAGGCCTGCCTCCACCAGGCTGCCCACAATATTTCTCACCATGAACCTTAAAAAACCATTCCCTTTTATTTTAAATACCAGCCGTTGTGTTTCTCCGGGTTCAAGGGGTTCCACCACGGCCTTGTAAATTTGTCGAATTGTGTGGGTCCGGGGACTGCCCGCCCCCTCAAAGGATTTAAAGTCATGGGTACCTGTTATGAGGCCACAACAGTGATTCATGGCATGGATGTCCAGAGGTCGGGATATGTGCCATGAAAAATCTCTGCCCACCGCACAGGGATCGGGCCGGTTCAGGATATGGTAATGGTAAGTTTTACCCGTGGCATGAAATCTGGCATGGAAATCATCGGGAACCTGCTCAATGTGTTGGATAACAATGGGACCCTTCATCATACTGTTAATTCCCCGTTTGATCTCTCCGGCAGCCATGGTTGTATCTGCATGGAAGTTGGCTGTCTGACCCATGGCATGAACTCCGGCATCGGTGCGGCCTGACCCGGTTAGGGAAATCTCCTGGTTTAAGATAATGGACAAAAGCCGTTGCAGTTCTCCCTGAATGGTCAACTGCCGGGGCTGGATCTGCCATCCGGAATAAGGGGTACCATCATATTCAATGGTGATTTTGAAATTTTTACGGGTGGGGGACATGAAATGCCTGGAAATACAGATAAGGGGTTACAGTCGGTTACACGGCACATTGGCCAGCATGATTTCAAAATAATCGTCCATGAGTTCCTTGTACTTTTCCTGGGGGTAATCTTTGCCGCAGTCCCTGCAGCTTAAGTACACCCGTGTTCAGGTGCGTTTCAGGATCAGTCCGCCGTCGCAATGGGGGCAGTTTACCTTGAATTTATCCATGCTTCCATGTTTCCTTCTGACTGTTTTTCTGTTAAAAGCCGATGTTAGGGTTCCGGCTTGATCATCGAGCAAAGGATTTTTTTACAATAATGCACCATGCGCAAAAGTCAAACAGGGAGATGAAAATACAATGAAAGGCTTTCAATTCAACGGCATTGCCGCCGGGATCAAAACCAACGGCAAAAAAGATCTTGGTATTATTTATTCAGAACGGACCGCTTCCGCCGCAGCTCTTTTTACCACCAACAAGGTGGTGGCGGCACCGGTGATCCTGGGCCGGGAGCGCATGGCCGCAGGGCTGTGTCAGGCAGTGGTGGTCAATTCAGGCAATGCCAATTGTTTCACCGGAGAACAGGGATATAAGGATGCCGTGGAAACTGCTCGTCTGGCGGCAAAAGCCCTTGAAATACCAGAAACCCTGGTGATGGTTTCTTCCACAGGGGTCATCGGCGCTCCCCTTCCCATGGAAAAGATCAAGGCGGGAATCCCCCTTGCCATTGAAGAGATGAAAACAAACGGAGCCGATGATTTTGCCGAGGCCATTCTTACCACGGATCTTTCCAGAAAGATGGTGTGTAAAAATTGTACTATCAAGGGGCGCAGCTTCACCGTGTGCGGATTTGCCAAGGGCTCCGGCATGATCCGTCCCAACATGGCCACCATGCTTGCCTTTGTGTGCACGGATCTGGATATTTCCTCTTCCCTTTTAAAGACGGCCCTTCAAAAGGGATGTGAAAATTCCTTTAACCGTATTTCCGTGGACGGGGACACCAGCACCAATGATATGGTAATTGCCATGGCCAATGGCATGTCCGGTGCGGTTCTGGAGGACAGTGACGACGCCCTGGAATTTCAGAAAATCATGGATGAAGTCATGATGGTTCTTTCTAAAATGATCGTCCGGGATGGTGAAGGTGCCACCAAGCTTGCCCGCATTGATGTGCGGGGGGCCTTGTCGCCGGAGGATGCCTTTATGGTTGCAGAGGCCATTGCCCATTCCAATCTGGTGAAGACCGCCCTTTATGGTGAAGATCCCAACTGGGGACGGATCACCGCAGCAGCGGGCCGATCTGGTGCCATGGTGGATCCCGATAAGATGGACCTTTTCTTAGGCGATGTGGCCCTGGTTAAAAAGGGGGTATGGCAGGGGGTGGAGGCAGAGCAACAGGCGGCCCTGATTATGAAAAATGATGAACTTGAGATGGTGCTGGATCTGAATCTCGGGCAGTTCAGTGATTTTTTTCTGTTCTGTGATTTTTCCGAGGATTATGTCAAAATCAACGCCGATTATCGCTCATGATGAGACTGCAGAAATTTTTATCCCGGGCCGGGGTGTGCTCCCGGCGTCAGGGGGAGGTCTTTATTTCCCAGGGGCGGGTGATGGTTAACGGATCGGTGGTTACTCAGCCGGGAACCCAGGTGGACCTGGCTGTGGATGTGGTTAACGTTGATGGAAAAAAAGTGGGGCTCAGTCCGGAAAAAAAATGGTGTTACATTGCCCTGAATAAACCTGTGGGGGTGATTTCTTCCTGTGCGCGTCAGGGCAGGGAACCCGTTGTGGTGGATCTGGTGGATGTTTCCCGGAGGATTTATCCCGTGGGACGACTGGACAAGGACTCCTGTGGGTTGATTCTGCTCACCGATGATGGGGATCTTCACAACCGTCTTTCACATCCGTCTTACAACCATGAAAAAGAGTACAGCGTTACAACGGTTCGACCGGTGAGCCGGGGTGCCCTGGAAAAAATGGCCAGGGGCATTGTGCTGGACGGTAAAAAAACGCGCAGTGCAAGGGTGTGGCGCACCGGTTCCCATGGATTTAAGATTGTGCTTAAACAGGGAATCAACCGGCAGATCCGGCGCATGGTTAGTAAAACCGGAAATGAGGTGGTCCAACTCAAGCGTTTGAGGATGGGCACTGTGACCCTGGGGTCCCTGGCCGAAGGGGCCTGGCGGCATCTCACCCCGGAGGAGGTCCGTGCTCTTGAGCCCTCCCCGGGGAAGTGAGGGACTCAACCTTTGGTGTTCGCCTTTCGTGGTGGGGTCAGGCAATGAAGTCCGAAAGTTGAGTAAGCGATTTAAAATAACGGAGGCATCGCGTTAAAGGGGCTGGATGCCAATGGCTTTTTTCACCCGGTCCAGCATGGGGGCCGCATATTCCCGGGCCCGCAGGGCACCCTGTTTTAAGATGGCATCAATGTCGCCGGGGGACTTTATAAGTTCGCTGTAGGCATCCCGGGGACCTTTGAGCACTTCGTTCAAGTGCTCAAAAAGCTCCTGCTTCATGGTGCCCCAGCCAATGCCGTTGCGATATCTTTGTGCCATGGCAGCGGTTTCTTCTTTGGTGGCAAAGGCCTTGTAAATGGCAAACAGGGTGCAGGTATCAGGATCTTTGGGCTCTTCCGGGGCAAGAGAGTTGGTCTTGATCTTCATGATCAGCTTTCTTAATTTTTTTTCCGATTCAAAGAGCGGAATGGTGTTGTTGTAGCTTTTACTCATCTTTCGGCCGTCAAGGCCGGCCAGCACCGCCGTATTTTCATCCACCACAGCTTCTGGCAGAATAAAGTGCTCACCAAACTGATGATTGAACCGGCCGGCAATATCTCTTGTCATCTCCAGGTGCTGGATCTGATCCCGTCCTACAGGAACCTTTCTGGCATTAAACATGAGAATGTCTGCGGCCATGAGAATGGGGTAGCAGAACAGGCCCATGGTGATCTCCTTGTCCAGGTCTTTTCTGCCGGCAGCCTCGTTGTCAGCCACGGCGGCCTTGTAGGCATGTGCCCGGTTCATGAGGCCCTTGGCGGTCATGCAGGTGAGAATCCAGCTCAACTCCGGGATTTCCGGGATATCGGTCTGGCGGTAAAAAATGGAGGTTTTGGTGTCCAGCCCCAGGGCGATCCAGGTGGCGGCCACTTCCAGGGCGGATTTGCGAATACGTTCCGGTTCCTGGCATTTGATGATGGCATGGTAATCGGCAAGAAAATAATAACATTGTCGGTTTTCTTCCCGGCTGGACTGAATGGCGGGGCGAATGGCCCCCACATAATTGCCCAGATGGGGGGTTCCGGTGGTGGTGATACCTGTGAGGTGATCTGCATTTTTCATGGTCTGCATTTTATAAGCGTTCCTTTGGAAATAATGTACTTTGTATGAGGGTGCATTTCATGTTATCCAGTCCGAATTATCAGAAACCCTGGCGTTTATCAACTGATTTGTCCCCGGTCGACAGGTCCGGTGGATGGTGTTTTTTCACAAATGTCAGCTCTGCATCTTTATCGGGTAGTCGTCCATCAAGCTTTTCATCCAGCACAGACTGGATGATGGTATTGAATCTGGGCCCTGGTTTCAGCCCCATGGCAATAAGGTCACGGCCCTGGATTTCAGGTTTGACGTCTTTAAGCTGGGTATAATAGAGAGAAACCCCTTTTTTCACCCGTTCGCTGCGGGTGCAGGCCATGATGTAAAGAAGATGCTCGGGTCTGAAAATATTAAGCAGGGCATACAGGCCACTGTGACTGGGGGGGAAACGATTTTCCAGAATGTACAGCCGCTCTTCTGCCTTGAGGCGATCCTTTAAAATGAGTTTTATCTGTGAGGGTGACAGCCTGAGTCGGAAACAGATGTCCTGCACCACTTTAAAGGGGCATTTACGGATTATTACCATGAAATAGATGGCCCACCCCATACAGGGGGTGTCGAGATAGAGAAGATCATGCCAGGCAATGACTTTCTGCACAGCCCCCAGGGTTTCAATGACGGTGTTGTCAATAACCAGGGAGGGATGTATTACCTTTTCCAGGTGATATTCCCGAAGGCTTTCAATGGCGGGTATGGGGTTGTCTTCCTCAAGGATCTGCTGGAGTTCGGAAAATACCCGTCGGCCGGTGAGTTTTCTAAAGAAATCACATTTTACGGCATTGTGGATGAGATTCTGGGTCATTTTACCGATGGTGAAATCGAATCGGTTGGCAAACTTGATGGCCCGGAAGACCCGGGTGGGGTCTTCCACAAAGCTGATGTTGTGGATGGTGCGGATGGTCTTGTCCTTGAGATCCCGCTGGGCTCCGAAAAAATCAATGAGGGTACCAAAGGCGTTGCTGTTTAGGCGGATGGCAAGGGTATTGATGGTAAAATCCCTTCTGAAAAGATCTCGTTTGATGGAACTCATTTCCACCGTGGGAAGGGCCGCCGGGGCATTGTAATATTCCGTACGGGCCGATGCCACATCAATTTTAAACCCGTCGGGCAGCACCATCACCGCCGTTCCAAACTCCCGGTGGATATTGCATCGACCTCCTTTTTTTTCTATAAACTTTTGCGCAAAATCAATGCCGTCTCCTTCCACCACCACATCAATGTCTTCACTTTTTCGGTAAAGCAGCAGATCCCTGACAAAACCGCCCACCACAAACAGGTTCAGGCCCAGGGCATCACCGGCCATGCCGATTTCCATGAGCAGTTCGCCGGTGGCAGCGGGCAGTCGCTCTTTGATCATGTGACACACATTTCGTTCTTTGGCATTTTGTCGGGTGGTGACAAGGCCATGACGTGCGGCCTTCTCATCCTTGCTGCGGCGAACCAGATAGTTTAAAAGATCGGTGCGGGTGATGACCCCGATGACCCTGTCATCCTCCATGACGGGCAAAAGACGCTGCTTTCCGTCCATGATGCGGGCTTCAATCTCCATCAGACCCGCCCCGGGGGAAATGCTTGAAATTTCTGTAGACATGTATTCACTGATGGCCAGGTGCCCCAGCTGATGATAGCCCGTTTTCTCAATGATCTGCCGGGTAATGTACCCGGTGATGTGATGGGGATCATCCGATGATACCAGGAGGGCATTGACATTGCATCGGGTCATCATGATGCCGGCATCATGGCAGGACATATTGTCCCGGATGATGAGAGCCGGAGTGGACATAAGTTCTCTGGCAATGCTTATAGGGGTTACATGGGTTGTCAGAATTTCAATGAGCTCTTGTTCCACCTGGGCCAGGGTTTTGTTGGTTATGGCTGCCGACGCTGCGCTGGCATGGCCCCCACCGCCCATGGCGGACAAGATTGTCCCCACATCCACCTCCGGGATACGGCTTCGGGCGATGATATTAACCTTGGTTTCCATGAGTACTATGGCAAAAAAAACATCCAGATTGTCAATTTTTATAACCGTCTGGACAATGGCAGCAATGTCTGAAATATATCCCGGGGAGGAGATGGTGGAAATATGGATTTCCACTCCGTTGATGGTGTGGGAAATTTTTTCATTGAGCAGCTCATTGAGCCATGTCACCTGATCGGTGCGGATCTCCTTGGCCGTTAAATCGGCGATTGTGTTAAGGTTGGCCCCACAGGACAGGAAGAAGGCCGCCGCCAGGAGGTCTTCTTCTGTGGTGATCGAGTAGGTGAAAGACCCCGTATCTTCATATATTCCGAGGGCCATAACCGTGGCTTCCTCCGGGGAAATGGCAATGGATTTTTCCCGGATCAGTTTTGCAAGAAGGGTGACTGTGGCACCGGTGGGTCGGACCTGGGAAATATTCCCGGTGATATCGCCTTTTTTGTCCGGATGGTGATCAAAGATATGGATCTCCACCTCTTTTTTTTTTAAAAGCTCGGCAATGGCTGGGATGCGCTGGGGCTGTCTTGTATCCACCACAACCAATGTACGGGTTTTGGAAAAGTCTATGTTTTTCGGACTCTCCATGTTAAAAAGGTAGCTCACGGAACTGATAAAAAAGTCCCTGAGGCTCTTTTCCTGGGAACCGGGAAAAATAACCACAGACTCGGGGTATAATTTCTGGGCAGCCAGCATGCTGGCAATTGCATCAAAATCCGCATTGACGTGACTTGTGATGATGGTTTCCGGCTGGATTTTTTTTTCTTTTTTCAAGCGATGGCGGCTCCTTTTGATGCGGGTTCAAATGTATTGTTCACTTCCATGGCTGTTATGGTAACTATTGGGGTTGACACAGTAAATGTTTGGACAGTACCCCCTCTTTACCTGTTTGGGACTGCGCGGCATACGAATGCTATGTGAGCATGCTAAAACGGATGAACAAGGGATGCCGACCAAATATTTATCATTTATGGCCGGGAAAACCAAGGATATCCTTGCATCGGCAATGTTTGGAAGTCAACGGATTTTATAAGGAGGATGATAAGGCATGGCGCTGTATCTCTGGAAGGGTAAGAACCCCAAAAAAAAGACCGTTAAGGGTGAAATGGAGGCTGAAACCGTTGAACAGGTTCGCGCAAATCTGCTGCGCAGAAAAATCACCGCCACATCCATCAAAAAAAAACCCAAAGATCTGTTTGAAAATATTTCCTTTTTGCAGCCAAATGTTACGGAAAAGGATATCATTATCTTTTCAAGGCAATTTTCTACAATGATTGATGCAGGCCTTCCATTGCTTCAATGCCTTGATATTCTCCAGACCCAGCAGGAAAATCCCACCTTTAAAAAAATACTAAAAGAAATTAAACTTTCAGTTGAAAGTGGAGACACCTTTGCCGATTCCCTTGGTAAATTTTCCCATGTGTTTAATGATCTGTACGTTAATATGGTGGCCGCCGGTGAAGCCGGGGGTATCCTTGATATTATTCTGAGAAGATTATCTGCCTACATGGAAAAAATGGCCAAACTGAAAAAACAGGTCAAGGGTGCCATGACCTATCCTGCCATCACCATGGCTGTGGCCATCGTGGTGGTGGGCATTATTCTTGTGTTTGTTATTCCTGTTTTTGCCCAGATGTTTGAGGGCTTTGGTTCTTCCCTTCCCGCCCCCACAATGATGGTGGTGAATTTAAGTGAGTTTGTCATCGGAAAAATCTGGTACATTCTGGGAGGGAGCTTCCTGACCATGTTCAGTATAAAAAAAATTTACAATACCAAAAAGGGTCGGATCATCATGGATGATTTGTTTTTGAAACTGCCGGTTTTCGGTCTTTTAATACGCAAGGTGGCGGTGGCTAAATTCACTAGAACCATGGGAACCATGATGTCAAGCGGGGTGTCCATTCTGGAAGCCCTGGAAATTGTGGCCCGAACGGCGGGCAATAAAACAGTTGAGTTTGCCGTTCTTGATGTCCGGTCCGCCATCTCAGAGGGGCGCTCCATGGCCGACCCTCTGTTGGAAAGCGGGGTGTTTCCCTCCATGGTCTGCTCCATGATTTCCGTGGGAGAATCCACCGGTGCCCTTGATATCATGCTGGAAAAGATTGCAGACTTCTACGATGAGGAAGTGGATCAGGCGGTGAGTAACTTAACGGACATGATAGAGCCCTTTCTCCTGGTTTTTCTCGGGGTGGTCATCGGCGGACTGGTCATTGCCATGTATCTTCCCATCTTTAAAATGGCCGCTGCCATCGGATAAAGCCCCCATGGATATGCTTTGTAAAGATCCCAAAGAGATGAAGGGACGAATCCAGTGGCTCATTGCCTTTCGCATGGTCTTTGCAGGGGTGCTCTTCGGGGCCACACTGTTTTTCTGTGCCGGTGAATCCATTTCTTTTACCTCCCGTCCCTTTATTTTTCTTGTGGGAATCGCCCTTGTGCTTTTCCTGCTTTCCGCCATTTACAGCCTGCTGTTGAAATTCTGGGGGACAAGTCAATGGTTTGTCTATGGCCAGGTATTCCTGGACACGGTGACGGTGACAGTTATTTTGTTTTTAACTGGCGGTTTTTCAAGTGTGTTCACCTTTCTTTATCTTCTGGTAATCATCGGTGTGAGCATGATCCTGCACCGAACGGGCAGTCTGGTGGTGGCGGCGTTAAGCAGCGTTCAGTACGGATTGATGATTGATCTGGAGTACTATGGGATACTGGTGCCCCTGGGTACCAGTGGTGATCTGGCTTCGGCCTATGCCTGGACTCACATCATTTACCGCATGATTATCATCATGGCAGCCTGCTTTGCCGTGGCGTTTTTAACGGGAATACTGGCGGTGCAGACCCGGCGGGCCAGGGATGAGCTGGCTCTCATGGAAAGACATTTAAAGCGGGTGGAAAAGGTGGCGGCCATCGGTGAGCTGGCCGCCGGTATTGCCCATGAAATTAAAAATCCCCTGGCATCCCTTTCCGGTTCAATTCAACTGCTTAAAGAGGATCTTTTACCCGGCAGTCCCAATTACCGGCTTATGCAGATCGTGCTTCGTGAAACAGACCGCCTGAGTAAGCTGGTGACGGATTTTCTTCTCTTTGCCACCCCCCATCGCATGGATTCAAAACAGATTCGTCTGGATACGGCGGTGCGTGACACCGTGGCATTGTTTGAGCAGGATGAACTGTGCCGGGGGCGCATTGTGATTGATGTGCAGGTGGCCAGTGCAGTTCATATATACATGGATGCCGGACATCTTCGTCAGGTGTTGTTTAACCTGTTAAAAAATGCGGCAGAAGCCATTCAGGGGCCGGGCACCATTTCCATCCGCCTGGCCGCACCGGCACAGAAGATGGTGAAGCTTCACATCACCGATACAGGATGCGGCATGGAGCCCGGGGTGCTGGCCATGGTGTTTGATCCTTTTTATACTACTAAAAGCCATGGTACCGGTCTTGGGCTTGCCATCACTCACCGCATCATGGAAACGCATGGGGGGATGGTGGATGTGACAAGTGTGCCCGGGGAGGGAACCTGTTTTACCCTGATTTTCACACTGACGGACAATAAACAAAATCTTGACACTGTGCCTTAAAATGGAGTAGTTAATGAAGATTTTTCACACTTGACCGTCAAGTGCTTTTGTATTGCCCTCCTCTTATGGTCTGTGCATATATGAAAAATTTGACCCTTGAGTGACACTTAACCCATTTATGAATGTAATGCGGGAAATATAATAAATCATGGAAGACTCAAGCGCACTGCTTAAGGCAAGAAAAGACAAGAATCAGGAACTGGCTGATGCCGGTGTACACTTATATCCCAATGATTTCAGGGTATCTGATACCATTGACATGCTGCAGGATATCATTGAAACTGCACCCGATACCCTTGGGGAAGACGGCCGGGAATTTACCGTGGCCGGGCGGATGATGGCGGTGAACAGTTTTGGAAAATCTGCCTTTATCCGCTTTAAAGATCGGACCGGGCAGCTCCAGGCCTATGTCCAGAAGAACAAGGTGGGCAATGACACCTATGCATTGTTTAAAAAACTGGATATTGGTGATTTCGTGGGCCTGACGGGTATTCTTTTTCAGACCCGTACGGGAGAATGGACCCTGCTTGTAAAAACCCTTCGTCTATTGTCAAAATCCGTGCGGCCCCTGCCCGAAAAATTCCACGGGATTAAAGATCCTGAAAAGCGATATCGCCAGCGGTACCTGGACCTGATCATGAACAGTCAGGCCCGGGAAATTTTTACAAAGAGAAGTAAAACCGTGAGCACCATGCGTCGTTTTTTTGAAGACAGAGATTTCATGGAGGTGGAAACCCCCATGATGCAGCCCCTTCCCGGTGGTGCTGAAGCCACCCCATTTAAAACCTGGCACAACGCCCTTGGCATGGAACTTTACCTTCGCATCGCACCGGAATTGTATCTGAAACGGCTGGTGGTGGGGGGATTTGAGAAAGTATTTGAAATTAATCGAAACTTTCGTAACGAAGGGGTGTCCACCCGGCACAACCCTGAGTTTACCATGGTTGAATTCTACCAGGCCTATGCCAACTACGAAGACTTGATGGAGCTCACCGAAGAGATGTTCAGCCACATTGCCAGGGAAGTCACCGGTTCTGACACCATTACCTACCAGGGCGAAACCATCTGTTTTGGTGGAAAGTGGCGACGGATTTCCATGATGGATTCCCTTGTTGAAATCGGAGGGCTTGACCCCGCCGTTTTAAATTTAGATGATCCCCAGGCCATGTTGGACCATGCCGAAAAACATAATATCAAAATTACCAAGAAAGAACGTCCGGGCAAAATTTTAACCAAGCTGTTTGATACTCTGGTGGAACCCAGGCTTATCCAGCCCACATTTATTACGGGGTATCCGGTGGAGGTGTCTCCCCTGTCCCGAAAAAGTGAAATCAATCCTGAACTCACCGATCGGTTTGAACTGTTCATTGCCGGCAGAGAAATTGCCAACGGCTTTTCTGAAATCAATGACCCGGTGGATCAGTATGAACGTTTCTTGGGCCAGGTCTCCCAGAGGGAAGATGGGGACAGTGAGGCCCACATAATGGACGCCGACTATGTGGAGGCTCTGGAGTACGGTATGCCCCCCACGGCGGGCCAGGGCATCGGCATTGATCGTCTGGTGATGCTGTTGACTGATTCTCCTTCCATTCGTGAGGTTATTTTGTTTCCCCACATGAAGAAGAACATCTGATCCCTGATGTCATTTGAAACCTTCATAGCCGGAAGATACTTAAAGGCAAAAAGAAAAGAGGGATTCATCTCTCTTATCACTCTGCTGTCCATTGCCGGGGTTACCCTTGGGGTTATGGCCCTGGTGATTGTTATTGCCGTCATGAGTGGTGCGGAAACGGAGTTCCGTAACCGGATTCTGGGGGTGGAACCCCATATTCTCCTGATGGATGCTTCGGGACGTTATCAGGATATGGATGACCTTGAAGGGCGTATCAGACATATTGACGGCGTGACGGCGGTATCTGCCATGGTTTTTACCCAGGCCATGATTAAAACATCTGTGGGCCTTTCCGGGGCTGTGATCCGGGGCATTGATCCCCATGGTCAGGTGAGTCTGATAAAAGGTTATACCCGTGCACAGATGGAGGAAAGGCTTGTTGCCGGTGCCCCGGGCGGAGTGCTGCCAGGTATTGTGCTTGGTCGGGAACTGGCAAAAAATATTGGTGTATCCCCCGGAGATACCCTGGTATTGATGTCCCCGGGGGGGATGATTTCTCCCGTGGGTTACATGCCCTCCCTGAAACGCTTCAGCGTCACCGGAGTATTTGATTCGGGCATGTACGAGTATGACAGTTCCCTTGCCTGGGTTCACATTGATGAGGCCCGCAAGCTTCTGGGGACAAAATCCCGTATTTCTGCCATGGGGGTATGGGTCAAGGATATTTTTTCGGCATCCCAGGTTAAGGATGGCCTTGTAAGAGTTCTTGGCTACCCCTACTATGCCAAGGACTGGATGGAAATGAACCAGAGCCTTTTTTCTGCCCTGAAGCTTGAGAAAACTGCCATGTTTATCATTTTGACCCTTATTATCCTAGTGGCGGCATTTAATATCACCAGTGCCCTGATTATGATGGTCATGGAAAAAACCAGGGATATTGCCATCTTAAAGGCCATGGGGGCCACCTCCACCATGATCCGGAAAATATTTATTTTTCAGGGAATGATTGTGGGCATGACCGGCACCTTTCTGGGCACTCTGTCCGGAGTTGTTATCTGTGTGGTACTAAAAAAATATCATTTTATTACCCTGCCGGCGGCCTATCCCTTTTCCACCCTGCCAATACAGCTGGAATACCTTGACGTGTTCATGATTGCTGTGGCATCCATGGCGCTTTGTTTTCTTTCCACCCTGTATCCCTGCCGAAGAGCCGGGGCCATGGACCCGGTGGAGGCCCTTAGATATGGTTGATGAACAGGGAAAAAATATCCTGGTATCCCTAAGGGGGATATGCAAGGGGTTTAAGACTGCAGATGCCACCATTAATATCCTGGAAAAAGTGGATTTTTCCATCGATCGGGGCCAGACCATGGCGGTTGTGGGACCATCGGGTATCGGAAAGTCTACCCTGCTTCATATTTTGGGTACCCTGGATCGACCTGATCGCGGCAGTATCTGCTTTAACGGCAGTGACGTCCTTACATTGGGGGAGACTGCCCTTGCCCGGTTTCGAAATCGCAGCATCGGGTTTGTCTTTCAGTTTCATCATCTGCTCCAGGGATTTACGGCCCTGGAAAATGTGATGATTCCCTGCCTCATAGACCAGCTGTCACCTGAACAGGCAGATGCCCGTGCCAGGGACATGCTCAGACGGGTGGGCCTGGTTCATCGTCTGCTTCACCGGGTGGAAGATCTGTCCGGGGGAGAACAGCAGCGGGTGGCCATTGCCCGGGCACTTGTGTTAAATCCGCCCCTTCTTCTGGCCGATGAACCCACAGGAAATCTGGACAAGGAGAACGGCAGGGCAGTGCATGAATTGCTTCTGCAGCTGAACCGGGAACTTGGCATGACCCTTGTGGTGGTGACCCATAACCCGGAACTTGCAGGCATCATGGATACACGGGTGACCCTTAAACAGTGTCAGGTGGTTGCTGCCATGTAGGTTTTTTTATATGAAAAAGAGCTGACACAACTCTTAATCAGTAGTGTCGGCTATGTGAGCAGACCAAAACAGGTGAATATGGGGTGTTGACCAAATATTTACGATACAAGTCTTAACCTGTGGCGCCACCGGCTGACTGGGGTGGCAGAAGTTGAAACCAATCCTAAAAAATGGATGTGATATCATGAAGACATGGATACAAAAAGCGGTGGTTGGGTTAATATTGATTGCTGTGGCTGTGTTGCCTGCAAGTGCCATGGGCGCGGATAAAAAAACCGTTGGCATGTTTCCCCTGAAGATGCTGTCCGATAAAGATACCGGGCAGCTTGGTTCCCGCATTGCATCAATGATATCAGAAAATATCCTGGCTGAGGGGGCACTTGTGATGCCCATGACATCCCATGAAGATGCAACACTTATGGAGCATTCAACCCTTCAGACCATGGGACTTCGTCAGGGGATGGATTATCTGCTGTGGGGAACGGTGTTTATCACCGGACAGAAGATCAGCATGGACGTAAAGGTTAAAGATGTCATTGCCGGCACCGACCCGGTGGCTTTTTTTTCCGAGGCCCAGGGGCTGGAAAATCTGTTTTCCGCCGTTAATGCCCTGAGCACCCAGATATCAGGTGAGGTTTTCAACCGGAAACTCATTGAAAAAATAAGTGTTAAAGGCAATATCCGCATTGAAGCGGATGCCATTATAAAGATGGTACACACCACCGTCGGAGATATTTACAGCCCGGAGCGCCTTAATACGGATCTTAAGGCCATTTATGGCATGGGCTATTTTGATGATGTCCGCATTGAACGCCAGGACTACGGCAACGGACTTGAAATTATTTATTATGTTGAAGAAAAACCAAGTGTCAGAAAGGTGAAATTCCAGGGTAACCGCATATATGAAGAGCAGGAGCTGTTTGATGTGATATCCACCAGCACCGGTTCTATCCTGAATATTTACAAGTTAAATGCCGATGTGGCAGCCATTCAGACTCTGTATACGGATAAAAATTATCATAACTGTGACATCAGCTATGAAATGAAAGGCCTTGAAAATAATCAGACGGATATTGTTTTCACCATTAAAGAGGGCAAAAAGCTGCGTATTGAAGACCTGATCCTGGAGGGCAATACCTTCTTTACCAGGAAAGAACTTCTCAAGCAGATGAAAACCAGTGAGAAAGGCTTCTGGTCCTGGATTACCTCATCCGGGGATCTGGATCGAAATGAACTTGCCCAGGATGTATATCGTATTGAAGCCTTTTATAAAAATAACGGATTCATTGATGCCAGGGTGTCTGATCCGGAGATTGAATTTCATGAAAAAGGTATTTCTGTGAAATTTAAAATCCAGGAAGGTGAACAGTTTCACATCGGTGAGATTTCCTTTAAAGGTGATCTCATTGATCCTGAAGCGGTTTTAATGGGGGCTTTGACCTTTAAAACTGGGGATCTTTATTCCAGGGATCTGCTTAGAAGTAATATGCTGTCCCTCACCGACCGCTATGCAGACAAGGGGTTTGCCAATGCCGATGTGGCTCCGTCGGTGGCAAGGGATGTTGAAAAAAAGCAGGTCAATATTCAGTTTAACATCCAGAAGGGTAATCCCGTCTATTTCGAACGGATCCTTATTACCGGGAATACCAAGACCCGGGATAAGGTCATCCGCAGACAGATCACCGCCCATGAACAGGAGCTTTATTCCCTGTCCAAGATTCAGAGAAGTACCGCCAACCTGAGGCGCATTGATTATTTTGAAAATGTGGAGGTCAAGCCCACCCGGGGAAGCAGTGAAGACAAGATGGACCTGAATGTGAACATTACGGAAAAGGCCACCGGAGCCTTCAGTTTTGGCGGCGGATACAGCAGTGAGGACAATCTGTTCGGGATGATCTCCGTATCCGAGCGCAATTTTCTGGGTAAGGGGCAGATTGCCTCGCTGAAGGCGGAGATCTCCGGTTCCTCCACCAAATATACCTTCAGTTTCACCGAACCCTGGCTGTTTGACATCCCTTTGTCCGCCGGTATTGACCTTTACAACTGGGATAAGGAGTACGACTATTATGATAAGGACAGTCTGGGGGGAGCCTTGCGCCTGGGGTATAAAATTTTTGATTATACCTCCCTGGGTTTTAAATACGGCTATGAAGATTTTACCATTGAAAATGTGGAAGAAGATTACACCGATGTGGATGCCGGTAACTATGTAACCAGCAGCATCACCACTTCCCTGCGTTATGATTCAAGAAACAGCGCCTTTAATCCCACCCGTGGATCGGAGCACAGCGTTTCAATTGAGTATGCCGGAGACTGGCTGGGAGGTGAGATTGATTTTACAAAATACATTGTGGAAACCGGCTGGTATTACCCCCTGTTCTGGAAGTTTACGGGTTTTCTCCATGGACGGGCCGGATTTCTGGATGATCGTTCCAGCGATGATATAGACATTGACTATGAACGGTTTTATCTGGGTGGCATCAATTCCGTTAGGGGATATGACTGGCAGGATATTAACGCTACTCCCGAAGGACAGACAGAGGAGGTGGGCGGTGAAAAGTTTGTCCAGTTCAATGCCGAAGTTACCTTTCCCATCGTTGAGGAAATGAAGCTTGTGGGGGTGGTCTTTTATGATGCCGGAGACGCCTATGAAAAGAGCGAGGACATTGTATGGGATGATCTGTACACCAGCTTTGGTGGCGGTGTTCGCTGGTATTCCCCCATGGGTCCCATACGCATTGAATACGGCAGTATTTTAAACGGCAAGGAGTACACTGGGGGACGATGGGAGTTTTCCATGGGCGGTACCTTTTAAGTTTTGTTTCTGCTCATATCTGGTTCAAAGCATCGGAAAAATATAAATTTCAGATGGCTGTCTTTCACTCTGATAATAACAGTCGTTACCATGGTGTTTGAACTTTTTTAAATAATAATCATAGTGCTTTGTCATTTCTTGATTTGGGATTTGACTATGCAGTAGCTGAACAATGGAGGATATTATGAAAAAGACAGGCATGACGATGTTTCTGGCAGGGGTTTTTCTTTTAGGTACCGTGGGGGTCAGCCTTGCCGCCGGAGGATTCAAACTCGGGGTGGTTAACTTTCAGAAGGTGCTTTCCAGTTCAAGCCCGGGAAAAATGGCAAGTGCCGAGATGAACCAGAAGGGCAAGGAGATGGAGGAAACCGTAAAAAAACAGGAAGAAGAGCTCATGGAGCTGCAAAAGACCCTGGAGCGGGAAGCACTGGTCATGGGCAAAGAGAAAAGTGAACAAAAACAGCGGGAATTCCGCATCAAGGCCAATGACTACAAGACCATGAAGGCCGGGTATCTTAAAGAGTTCAAACAGATGCAGGCCCGATATTTTAATAAAATCAAAACCGAGGTTCTGGATCTGGCACAAACCCTTGGGAAAAAAGAAGGGTTTGATCTTATCCTGGAGATCAATGAAGGGGGCGTAATGTATTATAAAGACGCCATTGACATCACCGAACAGCTGATAAAAGCCTATAACAAAACGGCGGCAGCGGCAAACTGATGGTCTTTTCAGTTGCGGAGATTGCACAAAAATTCAATGCCGTTATTGTGGGAGATGCCCAACAAAAAATTCATGGTGTGGCTCCCTTTGATCAGGCTGGACCCAGGGATTTAACCTTTGCCGTGGATGCCGGGTGCCTGAAACAGCTTAAAACCTCCGGTGCCGGTGCCGTTATGGTGCCCGACAGCCTTTCTATGTCCGTACTGGAAGCTGCCGGTGGCACCTTTATTGTGTGTGAGCACCCCAAGTTGTTTTTTTTCAAGGTGCTGGCCTGGTTTCACCCGGAAAAAAGACCCTCCCCGGGCTGTTCCTCCCTGGCCGTGACGGGCATTGATTTCACCTGTGGGCAGGATAATATTGTATCCCCCCATGTGTTCATTGGAGATCACGTTACCCTGGGTCGTCGGGTGTGGATAATGCCGGGGGTTTTCATCGGGGATCATGTGGTTATCGGTGATGACACTGTCATTAAACCCAATGTGACCATCATGGAGCGTACCCGCATTGGCTCCGGGGTGCTCGTACATTCGGGTACCGTTATTGGAAGTGACGGGTTTGGGTTTACCCCTAGTGGTGATGCCCATGAAAAAATTGTCCATGCCGGGTTTGTCCAGATTGACGACCATGTGGAAATAGGTGCCTGCAACACCATTGACAGGGGCACCATGGGTCGCACCTGGCTTGGCACCGGGGTGAAAACAGATAACCAGGTGCACATTGCCCACAATGTCACCATCGGTCCCAACACCCTTCTGGTGGCCCAGTCGGGCATTGCCGGCAGTACCACCATCGGTGCCAATGTGATCATTGCCGGTAAGGCCGGTATTTCCGGTCATCTCAAGATCGGTGACGGTGCCATTGTAGGACCGGGTGCCGGGGTGACCAAAGATGTGCCCCCCGGGAAAATTGTATCCGGTGTTCCGGATATGCCCCATAAACTGTGGTTAAAGGTGGGGCGTATTCTACCGCGACTGCCTGAAATGAGAAAATTGCTGCTCTCCCTGGAGCGAAAGATAAAAGCCCTTGAGAACCGCATTGAAACGGAGTGATCCCATGATTCATCCCACGGCCATCATTGATGCCGAAGCAGAAATAGGTCCCAATGTGACCATTGGCCCCTATGCCATTGTCAAGGGCAATGTCACCATTGGTGCAGGCACTGAAATTGGCCCTTACACCACCATTGACGAATATGTCAGTGTGGGGCCAGATTGTCGTATATTTCAATATGCCTCCATCGGGGCGGCCCCCCAGGATCTTAAATACCATGGAGAAAAGACTTATCTTAAAATAGGCAGGGGTACCATTGTCAGAGAGTTTGTCACCATTAACCGGGGCACCGCCTTTGGCGGGGGGTACACCGAGGTGGGTGAAGAAAATTATCTCATGGCCTATACCCACATTGCCCATGACTGCAAAACCGGAAAGCAGGTGATTTTGGCCAATAATGCCACCCTGGCCGGGCATATTGAACTCGGGGATAACGTCACCGTGGGAGGGCTTGTGGCCATTCATCAGTTTGTCAAGATAGGTGATTATGCCTACATCGGGGGAAAATCGGCAGTGGTAAAGGATATTCCCCCCTATGTGATCGCCGCAGGTGACCGGGCAAGTCTCCATGGCCTGAACAATGTGGGCCTCAAGCGTAAAGATTTTTCCAAGTCAACTCTGCTCAGCCTTAAAAAAGCCTATCGCATTGTCTTTCGCATCGGTCTTACGGTGAAACAGGCTTCAGAGCGGGTTCGAGCCGAGGTGGAACAGATTCCAGAAGTGGTTAATTTTATTCAATTCATCGAGCGATCCAGCCGGGGTGTGACCAGATAAATGGAATCCATTGGTCTCATTGCAGGGGGGGGGCAGTTTCCGCTGCTGTTTGCCCGAAAGGCCAGACAACAGGGGATAAACGTCCACGCAGCAGCCTATGTCAATGAAGCCTGTGACAGGCTTTCAGGGGAGGTGTCCTCCATTCAATGGCTGCATCTGGGACAGGTGACAAAGCTGCTTAAATATTTTCGGAAACATGGTGTTACACGGGCGGTGATGCTGGGTACCGTTAAAAAAACACGGATATTTTCTGATATCCGGCCTGATTTAAAGGCCCTGGCCTTTATTGCAGCCATGGGACACACCCACGATGATGGCATACTGGCTACCTTTGCAGATCTTCTGGAAAAAGAAGGCATTATCATTTGTCCTTCCACATTCCTGTTGCCGGATCTGCTTTCACCTAAAGGCTGCTGGACCCGGAAAAAACCGGGCCGGGCCGCCAGAAAAGACATCTCCATTGCCTGGCGTATGGCAAGGGGTATCGGACAGATGGATATTGGCCAATGTGTGGTGGTCTCCAATGGCACAGTGCTGGCCGTGGAGGCAGCCGATGGCACCGATGCTACAATAAGGCGTGGGGGCAGCTTAAGTTCCGGAGGGGCGGTGGTGGTAAAGCTTGCCAAACCCCATCAGGATCTTCGCTTCGATCTGCCGGCATCGGGGGTGGAAACCATTCGGGCCATGGCGGAATCCGGCGTGGATGTACTGGTACTGGAGGCACAGAAGAGTCTTTCCTTTGATCGTACCGAGATGATTCGCCTGGCCGATGAAAAGGGCATCTCCATTGTAGCCATGGACGAAAATGAGGAATTTTCATGAGGAAAATTCAGGACCATATACCGCCGTGTTGCCGGGAAATTTTTCCCAAAAAATATTCCCAAAAAATATTAATTGTATTCCAGGCCACATGAACAATGCCAAAAAAGTAATGATCATTGCCGGAGAACCCTCGGGGGATCTCCACGGGGCTAATGTGGTAAAAGCCTTGAAGGAAAGACAGCCTGATGTCCGCATTTCCGGCATTGGAGGGGATGCCATGGCCCGGGCCGGGATGGACCTGAAATTTCACATCCGGGATCTTTCCGTCATGGGAGTCACCGAGGTTCTCCTGAAGATGCGACGTATTGCCGGGGTGTTTCGCGGTATGGAGCGTCATCTGGCACAATGGGAACCGGATGTGTTGATTCTTATTGATTATCCGGGGTTTAATCTTAAAATGGCCGGTGTGGCAAAGGCCATGGGGATTTTGGTACTTTATTATATATCCCCCAAGGTGTGGGCCTGGAAGTTATCCCGGCTGAAAAAAATAAAAAAAAATGTGGACCATGTGGCTCTGATTTTTCCCTTTGAGGTTCCCCTGTACAAAAGGTGGAAAATTGCCCATACCTTTGTGGGCCATCCCCTTTTGGACTGCCGTGATTATGGGCCCTCCCATGTGCCTGGCACCGGGGATGGAGATCTTGTCATTGGTCTTTTACCGGGCTCCAGAAACAGTGAAATTGACATGCTCCTGGAACCTCTTTTAAAGGCTTCCTTGAAAATAGCCCACCTGAAACCACGGGTTAGATTTCTTCTTTCCCGGGCAGATTCTGTGGATAAAAAGCGTTTTGATCTGATCTTGACGCGTTACAGTACCCACCATCATTTTCAGGTGATTTCAGGGGATGTCACCAAAGTGTTGACCCGGGCAGATCTCATCATCGCCGCATCGGGGACCGTAACACTGGAGGCGGCTCTTTTCAGGGTTCCGACCATTATCGTCTACAAAATGTCCCGGCTCAGCTATGCCCTTGCCCGTCTCTTTGTCCGGCTGCGTCATGCAGGGCTTGCCAATATCATTGCGGGAAAGGAAATCATGCCGGAATTGCTCCAGGACGATGCCAGCCCGGACAAAATAAGTGATACTGCCCTTCACCTGCTGGAGGAAAATCTGCTGTTGACCATGCATAGGCAACTTGAGATAATTCCCATTATGCTTGGTGGAAGCGGTGCTTCCCGGCGGGTGGCAGCCCTTGCCCTAGAAATGGTGGAATCCTTTGCAAAACCTGATTATTGCGTCAAATCCCTTGACATGGTCATCGATAATTGCCATAAATAAATGCATCATTTTTTGTTGTATGTATCCTTGAATTTCGCTTAAATAAGGTCTGTGATATCGCAGGCCTGCCATATTGCTCACTGGTCATAAATTTCTATTTTTCATACGACCTGCGCTGCTTTGAACTTTTATTTAATACAGCATATTGGTTCGTTGGGGAACTTACGACTGTTGAGTATATATTATTGACGTCACTTTAAACCCATAGGGAGGAACCATCCATGAAATGTTTGAAAACCGGTTTGACCATCATGCTCACCCTTGCCCTTTTATCATCCACCGCGGTTCTGGCAGGAACCCTTGATGACGTAAAGGCCAAAGGATACATCCAGGCGGGGGTCAATGGAGATCTGTTCGGATTTGGTAAGCCCGATGCAAAAGGAGAATGGAAGGGATTGGATGTGGATACGGCAAGGGCCGTTGCCGCCGCTGTATTCGGCGATGCCACCAAGGTAAAATTTACTCCCCTAACAGCCAAGACACGGTTTACCGCCCTTCAGTCCGGTGAAATTGATGTGCTCACCCGTAACTGTACCCAGACCCTGAGCCGGGATACATCCCTGGGTCTTGATTTTTGCCAGGTCAATTTCTATGATGGCCAGGGTTTTCTTATTCACAAAAAATTGGGGGTAAAGAGTGCCAAAGAACTTGATGGTGCCTCTGTGTGTGTGCTTCCTGGAACCACCACCGAACAGAATGTGGCGGATTTCTTTCGTGCCAACGGCATGAAAATGAACCCCGTTGTCATTGAAAATACAGCAGAACTTGCCAAGGCATTTTTTGCCGGCAGATGTGACTGTCTCACCTCTGACGCCTCCCAGCTTGCAGGCACCAGGGCTGTTGCACCTAACCCCGGTGATTACATGATCCTGCCTGAAGTTATTTCCAAAGAACCCCTTGCCCCTGCCGTGCGCCATGGTGACAACCAGTGGAAGGATATCGTCAATTATTCCGTGCTGGCCATGATCAACGCTGAAGAACTTGGTATTACCTCCAGGAATGTGGATGAAAAATTAAAGAGCACCGATCCTAAAGTCAAACGTTTCCTGGGTGTGTCTCCGGGTAATGGAAAATCTTTGGGCCTGGACGAAAAATTTGCCTACAACATCATAAAGCAGGTGGGAAATTACGGTGAAGTATTTGAAAGAAATGTGGGAACAGATACCCCGCTCATGATTGAACGAGGGTTAAATGCCCTGTGGACCAACGGGGGCTTGATGTACTCTCCTCCGTTTAAATAAGGCTATCCATGGGGTCAGGTTTTTTGCCTGACCCCATGCCCGGAACACAGGACGATATTTTCCCAGACATTGTTTTTTACAAAAGGTCACCATGGACAACGTTTCTTCTGAAAAAACATCCTTTTTTCGTGATCCCGAAAAACTGGCTCTTTTATATCAGTTTGTGGTCATGGCGGGGGTAGCCCTTCTGGCATTTTATCTTGTCAGTAACACTCTGGCCAATCTTGAGAGGCAATCCATTGCCACTGGATTTGCCTTTTTTGACAAGGAAGCCTCCTTTGAGATAGGCGAGTCCCTTATTTCATATTCTGCAGCCGATTCCTATGCCAAGGCACTTCTGGTGGGGGTGTTAAATACCCTTATTGTATCGTTTTTCGGCATTGTGCTCACCGTGATTCTCGGTACTATTCTTGGTGTGGCACGCCTTTCAACTAATTGGCTGGTGTCCCGGCTGTCTGCCATTTACATTGAGGTGTTCCAGGATATACCCGTGCTGCTGCAGCTTTTTTTCTGGTATGCCTTTTTTTATGAGATTCTACCGTCTCCCCGTCAGGCATTAAATCCCTTTTCCGGTTTTTTTCTGTGTAATCGCGGCATGATTTTTGGAATTCCCCAGTGGCATACTGTGTATGGGTATATGGCCGTGGCATTTGTGATGGCGGGCATTATTGTTTTTTTCCTTAAAAGATGGGCCACAAAGCGACAGGAGGCCACGGGACAAATTTTTCCTCTGTTCAAGGTTTCCATCCTTGTGCTTCTGGGGTTACCTTCCGTTGTCTGGTTTCTTGGCGGAACCCCCATGGAGATGAACATTCCCCGGCTTTCAGGCTTTAACTTCAAGGGTGGCGTCAGCGTCAGCCCGGAATTCAGTGCCCTCTTACTGGGGCTTGTACTTTACACGGCGGCCTTTGTGGCCGAAGTGGTCCGGGCCGGCATTCAGTCCGTGAGCAAGGGGCAGACTGAAGCGGCTTTGTCCATTGGCCTCAAGCCCGGGCAGGTTCTTAATCTGGTAATTCTTCCCCAGTCCCTGCGGGTAATTATTCCGCCGTTGACAAGCCAGATGCTTAATCTTACCAAAAACAGTTCCCTGGCCGTGGCAATCGGGTATCCTGATTTTGTTTCCGTGGCCGGTACCACCATTAATCAGACGGGCCAGGCCATTGAGGGGGTTGCCATGATCATGGTGGTTTACCTCATTTTCAGTTTGTCCACCTCTGCGTTCATGAACTGGTATAATAAGAAAATTAAACTTGTGGAAAGATAAAGAAATCATGGAATCCAAATCTCAGCAACCGGAAATTCCCATGGTGAGACCCCCTGCCACCAGTGTGGGCGTCATCGGATGGGTTCGAGGCAATCTTTTCAACGGTCCCTTTAATTCTTTGCTGACCCTTGTGGTGCTTTACCTGCTGTGGATCAGCGTTCCCTCTTTTATTAGATGGGCCTTTATAGACAGCGTCTGGATGACGGCCAGTGAAGGCTGTCGCAACATTGACGGTGCCTGCTGGTCGGTTATTCCCGCCAATCTGCGGTTCATTATCTTCGGTTTTTATCCCCATGATCTCCAGTGGCGACCACTTCTGGCCATGGTGATTCTGGTGGTGCTGCTTTTTTACAGCCAGGACCGCAGGCGCTGGAAAAAATCATTGCTGTACCTGTGGGTTTTTGGCCTTATCATCATGGGCTTGTTGATGAAAGGTGGGGTACCGGGGCTTAAGCCCGTGGAAAGCTCCCAGTGGGGCGGATTGCCCTTGACCCTTCTTTTGTCGGTGTTCGGCCTTGCATCTGCCTATCCTGTGGGTATTGTGCTGGCCCTGGGAAGACAGTCCAAAATGCCGGTGATCAAATCCCTTTGTGTGGTCTACATTGAGCTGATTCGTGGCGTGCCGCTGATCAGCCTTCTGTTCATGTCTTCGGTGGTGTTTCCCCTGTTTTTGCCAGAGGGGGTTACCATCAACGCCATTTTTCGTGCACAGGTGGCCATTATCATGTTCACCGCCGCTTACATTGCCGAGGTGGTGCGCGGTGGGCTTCAGGGCATGAACAAGGGACAGTACGAAGCTGCCGATGCCCTGGGACTTAATTATTTCCAGACCATGCGGCTGATCATTTTGCCCCAGGCCCTGAAAATTGTGATTCCCCCTTCGGTGAGTATTCTTATTTCCGCTTTCAAGGACACCTCTCTTGTGGTGATCATTGCATTGTATGATCTTTTAAAAACCACCCAGTCCACCCTGTCTGATCCCAAGTGGATGGGGTTTTCCGCTGAAGCCTATATTTTTGTGGCCCTGATTTATTTTGTCTGCTGTTTTTTTATGTCTAATTACAGCCGCAGGCTGGAACAGGAGCTTAATAGAGAGTTGTAATTCCATATAACCCACATGGCTGTGACCACCAGCCACAACGAATATTGAAAATGCTATCATGCCGCCCCCCCGAGGGGCAATTGTCCCGGCCCGGAACCGTAGACGGCTCAATTGGCCGGTTCCTGTTGTACCTCGAGGCTCTGCAGAGGTTGCCCGGAAGTTTTATTTTCTAATAAAAAAAATATATAGTATCTTCCCAGTTTTGGCTGATTCAAAATGGGCGAGGCCAGGGTAAGCCTGCTACCGGCTCTGGAAAATAATAACCATAGACATTTGGATAAATCCCATGAACGATACCCAGACAGCAAAGCTTGAAATTGATCAAAACTCCGACATCATACAGATTACTGACATGCACAAGTGGTATGGAGATTTTCATGTCCTCAAAAACATTTCACTTCGGGTAAAAAAACAGGAGCGCATTGTCATCTGCGGCCCATCTGGTTCCGGAAAATCCACATTGATCCGGTGCATCAACCGCCTGGAAGAGCATCAGAAGGGTAAGATTGTGGTGGACGGAATTGAGCTGACCAATGATTTGAAAAATATTGAAAAAATCCGGGCGGAAGTGGGCATGGTGTTCCAGCATTTTAATCTTTTTCCCCATTTGACCATTCTGGATAATTTGACCCTGGGACCCATCTGGGTGAGAAAGACCCCCAGAAAAGAAGCCGAAGAGACAGCCATGTATTACCTTGAAAAAGTACGCATTGCCGAGCAGGCAAAAAAATATCCAGGCCAGCTTTCCGGGGGGCAGCAGCAGCGGGTGGCCATTGCCAGAAGCCTTTGCATGAAGCCCAATGTCATGCTGTTTGATGAACCAACCTCTGCTCTTGATCCAGAAATGGTTAAAGAGGTGCTGGATGTCATGATCAGTCTTGCCAATGACGGCATGACCATGATCGTGGTGAGCCATGAAATGGGCTTTGCAAGAAGTGTGGCTCATCGGGTGCTGTTCATGGATTATGGTGAGATTGTGGAAGGTAATACCCCCCAGGCCTTTTTTGATCATCCCCAGCATGATCGAACCAAACTTTTTTTAAGTCAGATACTTGATTAAACGGCATATTGTTTTATTTTCTTGAGAATTTTCCTATTCTGACGGGAAGAGTGTATCCGTTGATATTGCACAATGCAATGCTTAACAGGCCCAGCATCCCGGTGGATGGTAAGCGTGGTATTATACCTTTAAGGTATGATGTCTCTGGTAAAAAACGATTATAAATCAGGATGGTATGACCAGCCAGTTAACACTTTTGTTGATGTGCATCATTTTGTCAGCTTTTTTTTCGTCAGCCGAAACGGCCCTGTTTTCCATAAGTAAAATCCGTGCGCTTCATCTTGCCAAAGAGGGTAAGCGGGTTGATGAAATTATTTACAGGATGAAACAGGATTCTCACAAGCTTTTATCCACCATCCTCATCGGAAATAACCTTGTAAATATCGGGGCATCTTCCTTGGCTACAGCCCTTGCCATGGATACCTTTCAATCCAATGCCGTTGGCATCTCCACCGGAATTATGACATTGATTATTCTGGTGGTGGGAGAGATTTTCCCCAAATCATTTGCAGCCCGGAACAATATTTTTGTATCAAGAGCGGTCATCCTCCCGCTTTTCTGGATGTCAAAGGCCTTTTATCCGCTGATTCTGGTTTTAAACTTTATCCCTAAGCTGCTTCGAAGTGTTGATGGTGCCCCTGCTGTAACCGAAGATGAGTTGATGACCATGGTGGAAGTAGTGGAAGAAGAGGGGGAGATAAAAGAGGAAGAAAAGGAATTTATTTCCAATATTTTTGAGTTTGATGACACCAGTGCTTCAGAGATCATGACCCCCAGGGCGGATATGTATGTCATTGACATTAATGATCCCCTGGATATTAAAGGCATTTTAAAATCCGGATTTACCCGTATCCCTGTGATGGATGGGCATATTGACAATATTATTGGGGTTTTAAATATTAAGGACCTTTTTGCAAGCTACCATGATACCTGCGAAAGTCCCATGGGATCCCTGGATATCCGTGATATCATCCGGGATGCCTATTTTATTCCGGCATCAAAGAAGCTGGACTCTCTTCTGCATGTTTTCAAGCGCATCAAGATTCACATCGGTATTGTGGTGGACGAACATGGCGGGGTTTCGGGTATTGTCACCATGGAGGATGTGCTGGAGGAAATTGTGGGGGAGATCAGTGATGAAACCGATCGTGTGGATCCCCACATTGTTACTTTGAACGGTCAGAAGTGGATTGTACTTGGTAAAACGGAAATAGATGAAATCAACAAGGCCCTGGAACTGTCCATACCGGAATCCAGTGATTATGACACCTTTTCCGGATTTATTCTGGATAAACTTGGCCGAATTCCCAAGGTGGGTGAGAGTATTAAAATCGGGAAGTACACCGCCACCGTAAAAGAGCGGGAAGGCAATCGTATCCGTAAGTTTGTTTTCAAAGCCCTATAGTGGTCAAGGCCTGACCCTATCCCAAGGTGGCCGATCTTGTGACCAGGTTTCCCAACTCCATTGACCTGTCAATTATAACGGGTGCCAAATGCCATGACCCATCCCGGCGGTGGTGTGATCAGACCCAAAAAATAGCTTGACAGGGAAAAGCGCAGCATATAAAAATTATAACCCATGATGACTCACTTTTTTGCAGGTCGGTATTTTTTTTATTTCTGGTTTTATTTTAAAACCGGTCTGCAGGTGGTGCGCTTAAAAACAAGTTGATTTAGATAAAAATAGTAAAAATAAGCCGCAGCAGACCTTCAATGATTGGTCTCTGCGGCTTTTTTTTATGGAAAAGGGCTTTAAGGGATAAAGGTTTCCTGCAGCCCTTTTTTATTCTGGAAAGGAGTGGTCCCATGGACGAAAAAAAACAAGATATTGAACGGCAGCTGGCTGGATTGAGATCTCGCATTGATGCCATAGATGCTGATATCCTTGGCCTGATAAACCAGCGCCTTGGCATTGGAAAGGAAATTGGTCAGATCAAGGATCAGCAAGGGGCCGGGGTGCTGGACCAGGGGCGTGAAAAGCACCTTTTACAACGCCTGGCCCGGATCAATGACGGCCCAGCCACCGAAGATCTGGTGCGATATCTGTTTAATGTGATTATGACGGCCACCCGGGAAATTCAGAAGGCCAATCGGATCTCCTTTCTGGGACCCGTGGGCAGTTACACCCACATTGCGGCCCTGAACCTGTTCAGCCATTCGGGTAAATTCATTGAGCAGGCCAATATCCGGGATATCTTTCTGGAAATTGAGAAAAAAAATAGTCATTATGGTGTGGTGCCGGTGGAGAACTCCATGGAAGGTGCTGTGAATCACACCCTGGATCTTTTTTCTGAGTTTGATGTATATATTACTGCAGAGCACTATGAACGGATTTCCCATGATCTCCTATCTCTGTCCGGAGACATGTCTGCCATCAAGACCATCTATTCCCATCCCCAGGCCCTGGCCCAGTGCCGTGGATGGCTTCGAAAAAAAATGCCGGGCATTGAAACTGTGGAGGTGAGCAGTACCTCCCGGGCCGCCGCACTGGTGACGGAAAATCCCCGGACTGCGGCCATTTCCAGCAGAAGGGCCGCCCATATTTATGGCCTGAATGTGGTGGCATCCCGCATTGAGGACCATGTCAGCAATATTACGAGGTTTTTGTCCATAGGCCGTGAAAAAAAAGCTCCCACGGGCAATGATAAGACCTCCATCATGTTTGCCACATCCCATGTTCCCGGAGCCCTTTTCATGGCCTTGGAACCGGTGAAACTGGCCAGGCTGAATATGGTTAAACTGGAATCCCGTCCCACCCGGCACCAGAACTGGAGTTATTATTTTTTCATGGATATTGAGGGTCATATCCAGGAAAAAAGGGTGGCGGATACCCTGTCCCTGATGAAAACCCATTGTCTGTACTTAAAGGAACTGGGCTCTTATCCGGCCGGGAAATCTGCGGTGGGGGATATTCAGCGATGATGGCAAATACCAGCACTGATCTTTATGCCGTATTCGGTAATCCAGTGGCCCACTCCATGGGACCCCTGATGCACAATACCTGGTTTACCCATTGCAAGGTCAACGCAGTTTATATGGCCTTTGCCTTAAAGGATATCCGACGGGGAATGGATGCCATGAGAACCCTGAATATTAAGGGGGCTTCGGTGACCATTCCTTTTAAAGAAAAGATCCTTGAATGCCTTGACGGGGTGGATGACCTGGCAGCAGACATCGGCGCGGTCAATACCGTTATTAATCGCAATGGCCAACTCTGGGGATACAACACTGATTGTGCCGGTGCAGTGGACCCTGTAAAACAGATATGCTCCCCTGAAAATAAAAATGTTTACATACTGGGTGCCGGTGGGGCTGCCCGGGCAGTGGCCTTTGGCATGGCCCGGGAAAAGGCTCACGTTTTTATTGTAAACCGTAATGAAGACCGGGGGAAACGCCTGTGTGACCATGTAAAGGCTGTATTTGTTCCCCGGGATGATTTTACGGGAGAGGATGCCGATATTCTCATTAATACCACCCCCTGTGGCATGGTGCCGGACATCCATTCAAGCCCGGTAAAGACCTGTGTGCTCCATGACGAAATGGTGGTGATGGATATTGTGTATAATCCCCTTGACACACGTCTGCTTGCCGATGCAAGGTCCGCCGGTTGCACCACCATTGACGGTTTTTCCATGTTCATACACCAGGGAGCCCATCAGTTTCGTCTGTTCACCGGTCAGGAACCCCCCCTGAATTTAATGAAAAACACCTTAATAAAAGCGATGACATTGCAATGAAATCCATAAAGAAAAGACAGCTCTCCCCTGGAACCGTTACCATTCCAGGCTCCAAAAGCATTTCCCACCGCATGTTGATCTGTGCGGCCCTGGCCCATGGCACCTCCACTGTTAAAAATGTACTGGAAAGTGAAGATCTGGTCCACACCCGGTGCGCCCTTTCTGACATGGGTGCCACCATGACCGTGGCAGATGACGGCACCATAACTGTGCAGGGGGTCAATGGCAGACCTACTCCCCATGGGCCTGATATTTATCTGGGCAATTCAGGTACTTCCATGCGCCTTCTGGCCGGTGTGGCGGCCCTGGGCAATACGCCCTATGTGCTCACCGGAGATCAACGCATGCAGGAGCGTCCCATGGGGGATCTGCTGGCTGCATTGCAGATGATACATGTGGATGCCATCTCCCGGAAAGGTGATGGCACGCCGCCTGTGTGCATCCAGGGTGGCAGCAGACAAGGAGGGAATGTAACCCTGGACTGTTCCCAGAGCAGTCAGTATCTGTCATCTCTTTTGATGGCGGGTGCGGTGTTTGAAAAAGGGCTTTTGATCACTCTTCCCGCCCCGGCGGTATCCGCGCCCTATATTGATCTGACCATGGATATCATGGCAAAATTTAATGTAAAGGCCCGACGTCTGGATGATACCCACTATGTGGTTCCCGGAAGCCAAACCTATGTTCCCGGGAATTTTTCAGTGGAGCCGGATCTTTCCAATGCCAGTTATTTCTGGGCCATGGGGGCGGTGTCGGGTCAACAGATCAAGGTGGCCCACATCAATCAATCCTCCCTCCAGGGGGATATCCGGTTGTTGGAAATTTTTAAACAAATGGGGTGTACCGTGGCCTGTGATGCCGATGGAATAACCGTGTCCGGCAAGGATCTTGTCCGCGGTGACGGTGGACATGTCCGATATTCCCGATGTGGTGCCCACACTTGCTGTTGTGGCCTGCTTTGCCCGTGGGACCACAAGGATTAACAATATTGCCCATCTGCGCCAGAAGGAATGTGATCGCATTTCTGCGGTGGTTTCCCAATTGAAAAAACTGGGAGTGGACGCCCGGCAGGGGGAGGACTGGTTGTCTGTGACGGGGAAGGATGCCATGACGGGGGCTGTCATTGAAACCTTTAATGATCATCGCATTGCCATGGCTTTTTCCATCATCGGTTTGATGGTGGAAGGGATTACCATTGAAAATGAGGGCTGTGTGGCCAAGTCTTTTCCTGGTTTCTGGGATATTCTTGATCAGTTTATATGAAAAGGCAGCCTCCAAGGCAACTTCAGCAGAGCCGCCCCCCCGATGGGCAATAGGAACCGGACAATTGAGCTGTCTACAGTTCCGGTCCGGGTCCATTGCCCGTCGGGGGGGCGGCGGTATAATACCATTTGGCTCCGCGTCTACGACCTTATATTTGTTGTGCCCGACAGGAGATGACCATTATAAAATAAGGAGGGGAACATGGCAGGAAGCAGTTTTGGAAAAGTCTTTCAGGTGTCCACCTGGGGGGAATCCCACGGGCCGGGACTGGGTGTGGTGGTGCAGGGGTGTCCACCGGGCATTGCCTTAAATGAATCAATTCTACAAAAGGCCCTGGATAAAAGAAAACCGGGGCAGGGCAGTACCAGTACCAAGCGAAAAGAGCCGGATCTTGCCGAGATTCTTTCCGGCACCTTTGAGGGCCTGACCACCGGAACCCCCATCAGTATCATGATTCGTAACCAGGATGCCAGATCCAGGGATTACCAGAAAAACGCCACTGCCTTTCGTCCGGGGCATGGGGATATCACCTACCAGGCAAAGTACGGCATCCGGGACTGGCGGGGAGGGGGCCGGGCCTCCGCCAGGGAGACAGCGGCCAGGGTGGCTGCCGGCGCCGTTGCCCAGGCAATCCTGGATGCCCATGGCATAACAATTGATTCCATAACCCTGGCCCTGGGGGGGATCTGCATTGAAAAAATGGATATGAATCCCGCCACCAATCGCCTGCAATGCCCGGACAGTGAAGCCTTTGAAAAAATGGAAACCAGGATTGCACAAATAAAAAAGCAGGGGGATTCCCTGGGAGGGGTGGTTCAAGTGATCGCCCGGCAGGTTCCTCCAGGACTGGGGGATCCGGTGTTTGATAAACTGGATGCGGACATTGCAAAGGCATTGATGAGTATTGGTGCTGTAAAGGCCGTGGAGATCGGGGCTGGCTTTCGTGTTGCTGCCATGACTGGCCATGAAAACAATGATCCCATTACCTCGCAAGGGTTTGAATCCAATAACAGTGGCGGCATCCTTGCCGGCATCTCCAATGGAGAGGATATTGTGGCAAGGGTTCATGTAAAACCCATTCCATCCATAGGTAAATCCCAGCACACCGTGGACGAACGGGGAAATAAAGTCAATCTTTCCACCACCGGCAGACATGATATTTCCGCCATTCCCAGAATAAACCCGGTGTGTCGAGCCATGCTGGCCCTGGTGCTTGCCGATCATCTGCTGCGCCAGAAGTGTGTGAGATAAAAATAATCAGGCATATAGATTTGTAAGTATTCGGTTTGCTAATGTTTGGTCAGTGCCCATATTCGCCTGTTGAGGGCTCTGCTGTCTGCATCTTTACCACCAGCCACAACGAATAATGGGCCGTAGACGCGGAGCCAAATGGCATTATACCGCCCCTCCCCCGACGGGCAATGGTCCCGGACCGGAACTGTAGACAGTTCGATTGTCCGGTTCCTATTGCCCATCGGGGGAGGGGCTCTGCTGAGCTAGACTTGAAGGCTGCCTTTTTATATATGAAAATAACTACTGATTTCAGCATGATGTGAAAAAAGTTTTTTTTATATTAAAAAAGTGTTTGACACGGGTTCGGATTTCATGTAGATATTGCGGGTCTTGTTGAGACGGCAACGCCGCTTGCAAACAGCGCGGTGGGTTTCGGCAGGATTTTTTATTTAGAAAGTTGGATCTGAAATATTTGATCTTTGAAAACTGGTTAGTGAATGAATTAAGAGTTAAAGATGTTTTAAAGTGCAGCAAAGCACATTAAAAAACATTTTAAAAGAATTATAACTGGAGAGTTTGATTCTGGCTCAGAATGAACGCTGGCGGCGTGCTTAACACATGCAAGTCGAACGAGAAAGTTCCTGCTTGCAGGAACGAGTAGAGTGGCGCACGGGTGAGTAACACGTGGATAATCTACCTTCAAATCGGGAATAACCATTCGAAAGGGTGGCTAATGCCGGATAAAGTCAGAAAGTTTTTGGATTTTTTGATGAAAGGGTGCCTCTGATTAAAGCATCTGTTTGAAGATGAGTCCGCGCACCATTAGTTTGTTGGTGGGGTAACGGCCTACCAAGACTGCGATGGTTAGCTGGTCTGAGAGGATGATCAGCCACACTGGAACTGACACACGGTCCAGACTCCTACGGGAGGCAGCAGTGAGGAATTTTGCGCAATGGGGGAAACCCTGACGCAGCAACGCCGCGTGAGTGAAGAAGGCCCTTGGGTCGTAAAGCTCTGTCAATGGGGAAGAAGTTACCTGGTATTAATAGTACCTGGTATTGACGGTACCCATGAAGGAAGCACCGGCTAACTCCGTGCCAGCAGCCGCGGTAATACGGGGGGTGCAAGCGTTATTCGGAATTATTGGGCGTAAAGGGCACGCAGGCGGTCCTGTCAGTCAGATGTGAAAGCCCAGGGCTCAACCCTGGACGTGCATTTGAAACAGCAGGACTTGAGTACGGGAGAGGAAAGGGGAATTCCTGGTGTAGAGGTGAAATTCGTAGATATCAGGAGGAACACCGGTGGCGAAGGCGCCTTTCTGGACCGATACTGACGCTGAGGTGCGAAGGCGTGGGTAGCGAACGGGATTAGATACCCCGGTAGTCCACGCAGTAAACGTTGTATGCTAGGTGTAGCGGGTATTGACCCCTGCTGTGCCGCAGTTAACACATTAAGCATACCGCCTGGGGAGTACGGTCGCAAGACTAAAACTCAAAGAAATTGACGGGGGCCCGCACAAGCGGTGGAGCATGTGGTTTAATTCGACGCAACGCGAAGAACCTTACCCAGACTTGACATCTTGAGAATCCTTTAGAAATTTAGGAGTGCCTTCGGGAGCTCAAAGACAGGTGCTGCATGGCTGTCGTCAGCTCGTGTCGTGAGATGTTTGGTTAAGTCCAGCAACGAGCGCAACCCTTGTCTTCAGTTGCCAGCGCGTAATGGCGGGAACTCTGAAGAGACTGCCCCGGTTAACGGGGAGGAAGGTGGGGATGACGTCAAGTCCTCATGGCCCTTATGTCTGGGGCTACACACGTGCTACAATGGTATGTACAACGGGCAGCAAGGCAGCGATGCCAAGCAAATCCCTTAAAGCATATCCCAGTCCGGATTGGAGTCTGCAACTCGACTCCATGAAGTTGGAATCGCTAGTAATCGTGGATCAGCATGCCACGGTGAATACGTTCCCGGGCCTTGTACACACCGCCCGTCACACCATGAGAGTTGATTGTACCCGACGTCACTGGGCCAACCCTTCGGGGGGGCAGGTGCCTAAGGTATGGTTGATAATTAGGGTGAAGTCGTAACAAGGTAGCCGTTGGGGAACCAGCGGCTGGATCACCTCCTTTCTAAGGAAAGAAACAAAGAGACATCTTAAATGAATAGTAAGTTCACTGACCAGCTTTGAGAGATCAAAGTGTTGGGCCTGTAGCTCAGTTGGTTAGAGCGCACGCCTGATAAGCGTGAGGTCGATGGTTCAAATCCATCCAGGCCCACCAGATCTTTTATGCTCTTTGAAAATTTGTTGTGGTAAATTATCAAAAATCAAATCAGCTGCATCGATTTTTTTTAATGATGGGTTGATTTGTTGTGAAATGGAAAAAGCAGGTGGATCAGATGATGGTTTTGAAATAGACCTTAAATCTGTAAAGCCGGCAACCCATTTCGTAAAATATATTTGCACTAAAGCGTTTAAACTTATTTGTGGTTTTATAGTGGCTAAGCTATAAAGGGCAAACGGTGGATGCCTTGGTGCCGGGAGGCGAAGAAAGACGTGGTAAGCTGCGAAAAGCTTCGGGGAGCTGCTAAACAAGCTTTGATCCGGAGATTTCTGAATGGGGCAACCCATCATGGTTAATACCGTGATACTCTTTTGTGAATACATAGCAGAAGGGGGCTAACGGGGAGAACTGAAACATCTTAGTACCCCCAGGAAGAGAAAGTAAAAACGATTTTCCAAGTAGCGGCGAGCGAACGGGAAACAGCCCAAACCTGTCATGTGTGATAGCCCGAAGGCGTTGCATGTCAGGGGTCGTGGGATCTGTAGTGTGTCTGTTTCGGAAGGCACAAAGAGTTAGAAAATCAATTATTAGCAGAACGCTCTGGAAAGTGCGGCGATAGAGGGTGACAGCCCCGTATGTGAAAGTAATTGATCTCTTATACAGACACCCAAGTACCGCGGAACACGAGAAATTCTGTGGGAATTAGCGAGGACCATCTCGTAAGGCTAAATACTACCCGGCAACCGATAGCGAACCAGTACCGTGAGGGAAAGGTGAAAAGAACCCCTGTGAGGGGAGTGAAATAGTACCTGAAACCGTTTGCTTACAAGCAGTGGGAGCTTTGGCATTAGTCAGAGTGACCGCGTGCCTTTTGCATAATGAGTCAGCGAGTTATTTAATGCAGCAAGGTTAAGCCGTCAGGTGTAGCCGTAGCGAAAGCGAGTCTGAACAGGGCGTAGAGTTGCATTGAGTAGACCCGAAACCAGGTGATCTATCCATGTCCAGGGTGAAGCGCGAGTAAAATCGCGTGGAGGCCCGAACCGTCACAGGTTAAAAACTGTTCGGATGAGGTGTGGATAGGGGTGAAAGGCCAAACAAACCTGGAGATAGCTG
>CAXXVR010000009.1:607500-740000 GCA_963675955.2 uncultured Desulfobacterium sp.
TTCGGCCCGGGACCGTCGGCGGATCTTTTGCCCTGCCGGTCTAAAGCACAGAAACTGCGGGCAGGCTGCTCAAATGATCTGTGCTTCTTAACGCCCGGCAGGGCAAAAAGTGTTTATCTCCCTTGGGTCCCAACGGGTCAAATAGCCCCCCGTCAGGGGTTCTGCTGGGGACTTTGAATACTGTATATTTGAGTTGGGTCATCACATGGATCAATTATAATTCATCATAATTAGCAGGCCAACGGGGTTTAACTGTTGAACCGGGCAGCCTATCACCCATGCGGGCAATCGGTTTGTGACCAATGCTACAGATGTTGCTATGAGTCCCCTGTGGGGATAACAAAAATCAATGTGGGAAGGTTAGGATTAAATGCTTATCTGGGTTCCAGGCAGATCATAAAATCCTCCATCTGATAAATGCACAGCCCATCTGCCAGAAGTATGCCGTCTGCCATGACAGTCATTTTCTCCTTACAGGTCTCTTTAATGTGAACCTGGAGTTCAATGTGTTTCCCCTGGGGTGTGATCTGTCCCCGATATATCCATTTGTGGGTGTGGGGAGGCATGGTTACCTGGTATTTAGCGGGGTCAACTTTCCATGTTTTAAATGCAAAATACTGCATGGTCTGTAAAAAAGATTCCACCCCCAATGATCCCGGACATACCGGGTCCTGGTAAAAGTGTGCCTTGAAAAACCACTCCTCTGGGTCCACAATTTTGCTGGCCCTGATATATCCTTTTTTATATTTTCCCCCCCTGGGAAGAAAAATATCCACCGAATCAATCATCCTTAAGGCTTTTGCCGGCATTTCACCAGGGGAATCTTCGGTGGTATCCCCGGGTGTTAACGGTGCCGTATCTTTAAAACGTTCCAGGGATGCAGATTTTTTCTGTTCATCGGTCAATTCAAGGGCCAGGGCAGAGTTCTTAATGCCGGTCTGATTGGAAAGGGAGGCCCGGGTGAAAAAGCCAAAGTTGGTGTGGCCCTGGTAGAGCATTTTCCCCTTGCTGAGCACCTCAAAATCAAAGTCCTGGATGATCAGTCCCCCTGCCTTGGACACCCCGGTGAGACGGCTTCGCATGGTCAAGGTCCCCATGGTACGATGGACAGGACAGAGCAGCTTCGCCTCGCCCCCCAGGTTCCTGAAATAGAGCCTGTCTTCACTGTGCAGGGCAGAACCGGCATAGGCCGCAAGCCATCCGCAGGGTTGAAGGGCGATTTCAAGGAGAATACAAAAGGGAAGGGTTTCAGATCGTGCCGCCTTGAAATACCAGCCATCCCCTGGCATATCAAACGCTGCCTCAATCCATCCCCCCGGTTCCATGTGCCAGGCGGGATGGTCGGTTTTTATTACCCGGTCCATGAAAAAGTAAGGAGGGCCCGGGAGTCGGGCAATTTCCCGGTCTTTATCAAAAATTTGATAGGCTTTTCCAAAGGCCTTTGACGGATTACCCACGGCAAAGGCCAGGATCTTTTCCCGGGAAAATAAAGGTTGCTCAAGTGGAATGGGCATCTGGATTGCCGTATCTTCTGCAGTGGAGGATATTTTCAGGCTATTGCCCTGGGGGACAGGGGCTTGGGCTGGTTGTTCTCCATGAGTTCTTTCATTCATTGTCTTCCCGGAAGAAGACAAAACCGATGGTGATTTTTTCTGCTTGAATTTATCCCCCAGGGTGGGGTCCATCACCGCCTCAAATCCCGTGATGCTGGAAAGGACCTTGCCCTGTTCATCAATAAAGGTGAAATATCCCTTGATATTGTGGGTGGTTTGCTCATTCACCGTCAGGATAATGGTGACATCGCCGTGGTGGTCCATCATACCCCGGTAGATTCGTACATTGGCGATGTATGTGGGAAGACACACCATGCCAAGGGTTTCATGGCACCAGATGATGGCAGCCTGGAAAGCAGAATCCATGATCAGGGGATCCAATATCCATTCTTTCCGGTGGGGGCAGGCCATCCAGGTCCCGGGAGCCGGTGCATGCGTTGCCACCACTTCAATGCCCATGGCGGAACTCCCCACAATGGCTTTGATGCCATGAAGATCCCGGCCGTGGAACAGGATGTCATCATATATCTTATCCACGGACAGCTTACTTGGGGGCAGGCTTATTTGCCGGGAGCGATCCAGAATCGGTGGAGAGGGCAGATGGGTGTCCAGCAAAATATTTCCATTGGCGTGCATGGTGGTGGTGTTTGTGGAGATAATCTCTCCTTGCACCATGAAACCCACAGCTTTGGGGCTGCATTTTCCCACCTTAACATCAATGGCCTTTTCTTTTTTCCCCGGTTTTATCCCCTTGAGCACCCGGATCCCATCCATTCCCGTACATACAAGCCCGGGGTGGGAATGGGTGGCTGCATGGGCCAACCATTCCATCATCAAGGCAAAGGGAACCACCGGCTCTTGTGCAATGGTGTGGGAGGCCAGCACCGGACAGGATTGAAGGCCTGTCATTTGGGTCATTACCGTTGTTTTGCAAGGGCTTGAATGGCTCTTTTTTTTCTTTGCCGAAACAGATGGCTGTTTTTGCTGATGGGATGTTTTTGTTTTGTTTCCGGGATCAGGGGATGTTTCCTGGGAGATAAATCCCCCCACAACCACCTCAACCGGTCCGGGATTTTCAGAGGTCATCTCCTGCACCAGCATGCCTGCTCCGGTTTTAAGTTCAATCAGGGGAATACCCCTTTTATGAAATTCTTTTTTAAGGGAGGGCGTGACCATGCCACCTTCCCAGGGGCCCCAGTTCATGGAGACAATTTTACAGCTGGGATGTCGCCGGGCAAGGCTCTGGGCCGTTTTATTTAAGACCTCATTGGCCATGGCATAGTCCACCTGGCCGGTGTTACCGGCCCTTGCGGCCACCGAAGAAAAGAGAATTAAAAATTTAAGGTTTTCCGGCGGGCAGGCGGCCAAAATATTTGAAAGCCCTTTGACCTTGGTTTCAAATACCTGTTCAAATTGTTCAGCTGTTTTATCCTGGATCAAGCGGTCCGCCACCACACCGGCGCCATGGATAATCCCGGTGATGGCCCCATGTGTTTTTTTAATCTCCTGGATGAGGGCCTTGATCTCTTTTGTATCCCGAATATCCACGGAAACATACTGAACCCTGGCTCCGGCAGTTTCCATCAGAGCGATGTTTTTATTCATTTCCCGGTTGGCTGATAACTGCCGAAAGGCCTTTTCCAGCTCCACCGGGGTGGGGCGCTGATCTTTAAAATGGTGGGTGAGCATGGCTTTTTTAATTTCCCCTTCATTGTAAAGGGGTTTCAGCCATTGAGGTTCTGGAGTGGGGGGCGCTGATCGACCTGCAAGGATAATGGTGGGTGCAAAACAGCTTGCAAGTTCAAGGGCACATTGGGCCGTGACCCCCCGGGCACCGCCGGTGATGAGAAAAACATCTTTTGGGGTCACCTTTACATCCCCTGGGATTGCGGATGCTTCAATGCTTTGGGGTACCACAACGCCCTGGGGGTTGATCCCCATTTCAACGGGGCCTTGGACGGTCATGAGTCCAATAATGGTGTTTGCATGGGAGATGGCAAATTCAGGATCTTCGGGTAGATCAACTGCCGTGCAGTTCACCTTGTCCCATTCCAGATCTGCGGTTTTAGCAAGACCTGCAAGGCCGCCACACAGGGGGTGGTTCACAGGGCTTGATCCAAATCCCAGGGCGCCATCCATAAAGGAGATGGTGGTGAAAAAGGCAGGGTTTTCAGCACCTGCCCGGCAAAGGATGGCACCGCTTTTTTGGGCCAGAAGAAAGGCTTTTTTCAGAAAATCGGCACACTCCATTTCTGTTTTGCCGGGGATCACCACAAGGCCTGCCATGTCAGTGATGTCGTCCTGATCCAGCAGGGCATCCAGGGATAGACATGCTGCCTGTATCGATTTTTTTTCCAGGGCATTTTTTAAATGAAGGGCAATGCCCTGGTCATCCTGGGTTAAATATATCTTTTGACCCTTTTTAAGGACAATTTCCCCCTTGGTGGCGGTGTCAATGTCATCCTGGGGGAGATATTTAAGCGATATGACCTGTCTTAAGGCTTTTTTTTTTAGCCCCGTTTCCCCGGTGGAATCGGATGTTTTTGACTGATTTTTAACCGCTGCCATCATGGCGGGGGGTGATTCCGGGGGCCCTGGTGTTTCAGGCATCGGTGCCATGGTACTGCCTTTTTCCATGACAGCCGGTGATAATGTTGCGGCAATCTGTCCCAGGGTTTTAAGTTCTGCCATATCATCGGAGGAGATGGTTGCCATTTCAGGCAGGGACTCCTCCAGCCTGGAGAGAATCTCCACCCGCTTGATGGAATCAATGCCAAGATCCGATTCAAGATCCATGGTGGGTTCCAGCATCTCCACGGGAAATCCCGTCAGTTCACTGATGGTTTTTGTTACCACGTCCATGACGGGTAAGGCCGGGCTGCTTTGCCCGGAGTATGTCTCTTTGGCCCCGCCGTTGAGGGGTGCCATGGGGTGAGGTTCCACCTGGGCCGGGGTATGGCTGTTTTCCGGTGCAATGGCTTCCATCACATCTTTTAAAGTTTTCAAGGATCCCATGTTGTCCGGAGAGAGATTGCCTGCCTGGGGAAGCACTTTTTCCAGTTCTGACATGATTTCCACCCGTTTGATGGAGTCAATGCCAAGGTCGGATTCCATGTCCATATCCATTTCCAGCATTTCTTCTGGAAACCCGGTTAGACGGCTGATACAGGACATTATCAGGGCTGGGATATTTTCTTGATTTTCCCTGGATGCCCGTTCTTTTTTTAGGGTAGTTAATTCCCCCGCGTGGACTGTGGGTGAAGTTTTTTTGGGTATATGTGAGGCAGACACAGGTGCTGTGATAATGGCTTTTTCAGGAGTATAAGGCGCATTTACCTGGTTGGGTTGCCCCTGCTGGACACCGTGGCCATTGTTTTCAGCTTCATTATTCCCGGGGCGGGGGATATACGTATTGGCCACTTGCGTGGCATCGCATTGTTGAGGTGTGGCTGCAGGCGCAGGCGGGACATGCTTCTCCACCATGGATGGCTGTTCAGGGTGTGCCTGGGAATAGCTGTCTGTGGGGTATTGAGGATAAGGGTTGGGTGCTCCCGCCGTCACAGTGGTCACGGTATCAGCAAACATCCGTGTCTGCTGCATCATATTCTGGAGTGCCTGGCTGGCTGCTGTCTGGGTCTCCAGAAATTTTTCATGGGCCCGGGCCGTACCTGCCTGGAGTTCCTGCATGGATTCAAGCCCCTTATGGACCAGTTGCATGGTATGGTAGGCCATGGATGTGGGAACATGGGACGGCATGGGTGTTGGAGAAGTCTGGGGTTCAGATGCGGGAAAATTATTCCCATGGTCAGGGCAGTGCATATCGGCTCCTTTGGCCCACGTCCCGGTTAATGGTTGGGGACGGCAAGATGTGGTTTCCCCCGCATTCGGGCATGGATTGCCGGGAATGGGGGGGATTCTTTTTTCCAGGGCCGGGGAATTGGGTGTTTTTAATGATGGTGTCTGGAAAGCGGGTACCCGGGGGGGAGTTGTATTCCCGGGGGAAGACAGTGGCGTGTCTCCGGTATCCACGGCAGAAATTCCCGGTGATTTTTTTGTTGCAGGGCCGATTTCCATGGGGGGTGATGGGGGAATATCTGTAAGGGGAGCAGGTTGTACATTGGCACCGGATATGGGAATTCTCATCATTTTTTTTCCCGGTTTCAAGCCCTTTTCTTCCCATTTATCAAGTTGAACAGGATAACCCGCTGCAGCAAGGGAGCAAAGTACCCCGGCAAGATCTGCAATTCCCTGTTTTTTTCCGCAGGATGCATCCAGGGCAAGACGCTTATGGGGATGATTCTGGAGAATACTACGGGTGAGGTTGGAAAGAACTGTTTTGGGTCCCACCTCAACAAATGTGGTGATACCGTTGTCCACCATGGCCCGGATATTTTCCATAAAATGGACAGGGTTCAGAAGCTGTTTGCCTAAAAGATCCCGGGCTTTGTCAGATTCTTTGGGGTATACATCACCGGTGGTGTTGGAAAATACCGGTATTGATCCCGGGGTGAAATCAATCGATGCCAGAAATTTTTCAAAGGGGCGGGCGGCATGCTCCACCAGATGGCTGTGAAATGCCGCTGCCACGGGAAGTTTTACGCATCGCATCTTTTTTGCCCTGCACGCCCTGGATGCCCGTTTGATTTCTGTTGAGCTGCCTGACAAAACGCCCTGGTCAGGGCTGTTTCTGTTGGCCAGAATCAGATCCAGTTTTTCATCCAGAATAAGGGTTTCGATTTCATCCAATGGGGCTTTAACCGCCAGCATGCTGCCGCGATCTTCACTGCTTGTGGTATCCTTTGCCATGTATTTTCCCCGGGCCACGGCCAGGTTGAGAAAATCTTCCGGAGTAAGCCACCTTGAGGCGCAAAGGGCAGACAACTCTCCAAAACTGTGGCCACAGCTGGCATCGGGTGTAATGCCAAAGTGTTCCAACACCCTTGACATGGCAAGGCTTACCGCACCGATGGCGGGCTGTGCAATGTCTGTACTTTGAAGCATTTCTTCCGAGACAGCCCTGTCCCGGACGTGGGGTGGCGGGGCAAAAACAAAGTCACTGAGACGATGCCCAGCTCTATTTTTATTTTGGGTAAAAAGGGTGTCTGAGGTTTTTAACGTCTCCATGGCCTGGGGAAATAGCGCACAAAGATCCCGGCCCATGCCCACATACTGGCTTCCCTGGCCGGGGAATAGAAATCCAAGCGTTTTTTCCTGCCAGGGGTGACACCCAAAGAAAACGTCCCCTTTTTCCCAGTCAGCCGTGTGATTTTGTGCTAACTGCGTCATGGCCTGTTTGATCTTTTCACGGGGATCATGGGATTCTTTTAAAATCATCACCAGGCGAAGGGCTGCTTTGCAGGAAAAGTGTTCCCGCATGTGGGCGGTTTCCCATGCCATGTTCTGTGAGCGTTCACCAGCATCCCACGTATCATAATCGGCCAGGGTTTCCAGAAAATTTGACATATCGGTCTGGAGGGCTGCCACGTCATTGCCACAAAAAGTGGCCAGCTGGATGGAACCATCCCATGAAATATGCTCCTTTTGTGGGGTATACTCCTCCAGAACCACATGGAAATTACTGCCCCCAAATCCAAAGGCGCTGACCCCGCATCGCCGGGGGCGGCCGTTCAGGGGAATCCATGGCTTGGATTGATCATTGAGATAAAAACCCGAGGCGTTGAGATTTAAGTCGGGATCAGGTTCCCCGGCTTTGAGAGTGGGGGGAATCACCTTGTGGTGAAGGCTTAACACGGCCTTGATCATGCCTGCCACCCCGGCGGCGGCCTTGGTGTGACCGATCATGGATTTAACGGTACCAAGGGCACAATGTGGAAGGCCATCTGTGGTGGCCATGAGTTGTTTCAAGGCGGTGAGTTCAATTTTGTCCCCCACCCGGGTGCCGGTGCCGTGGGCCTCAATGAGTTCCATGGTGTCAGGGGAGATGCCCGCCTCTTTATAAGCGGCATTCAGTGCCCGTAATTGTCCCGGGGCATGGGGGGCATAAATGCCAGCGGTTTTACCGTCACTGGAGGTACCAATGGATTTTAACACCGCATAGATGCGGTCTTTGTCCCGCTTTGCATCTTCCAGACGCTTTAACACCAGCATGCCGATGCCTTCGCCCAGCACTGTGCCGTCGGCATCTTTGGAAAATGGCCTGGCATCGCTGGTGTGGGAGAGCACGCCGGTTTTGGAAAAGCACATGTGCATGAAGATATCATTGAGGGTGTCCACCCCCCCGGTGAGGGAGATATCGCACTTGCCGGTCTGCAGTTCCATACAGGCCGTGTGGATGGCTCCCATGGAGCTTGCGCATGCTGCGTCCACCACGGTGTTGGTACCACCAAGGTCCAGACGGTTGGCAATGCGACCTGCCACCACATTGCCAAGGAGACCGGGAAAGGAATTTTCCTGCCATTTGACGTGCCCCCCGGAGATGCGTTCCAGGATTTCCCGGGATTTTTCCGGAGGAACCCCGGAATCCTTTAACGCCTTTTTCCAGATGGGGTGGCTAAGCCGTGCCCCCAGGGGAATCACCAGTTCCTGGGTGCCGGTGACTCCCAGAATGACATTGACGCGGTGGCGATCAAAATCAGTGTCCCTGCCAAGGCCAGCGTCCTGTAATGCCATTTCCGCCACCATGAGTCCCAGCATCTGGGAGGTGTCTGTGGCTTCAAGGTTGTTGGGTGGCATGCCATATCGTGCCGGGTCAAAGGACATTGCAGGAATAAATCCCCCCCGGCTGCAATAGGTGTGATCCGGGGTGGCCGGGTCTTCATTGAAATAATCTTGAAGCTTCCAGTGGGTCTCTTCCGGAATTGTAGTGATGGCGTCTTCTCCATTAAACAGGAGACGCCAGTACTGTTTCAACCCCCCGGCACCCGGGAAAATACAGCCCATGCCGATGATGGCCACCGCATTATTATTTTGCAAAATCCCTCCCTTTGACATAGGTGGATGTTTTTACTTGTTTCATATAAACGGGCATGTCCTGTCGGACACAACAAATATAGGGTCGTAGACGCGGAGCCAAATGGTATTATACCGCCGCCCCCCCCGACGGGCAATGGTCTCGGACTGGAACTGTAGACAGCTCAATTGTCCGGTTCCTATTGCCCATTGGGGGGGGCGGCCCTGCTGAAGTTGCCTTGGAGGCTGCCTTTTCATATAAAATCCACATGACAGGCTATCCTGTCACAACGAACAATGAAAAAGCAGTTGCCGTTAACACCCGCACCTTAGAACCCAAGTACCTAACTTTTTCATATAAAAAAAATATTTTAGGTGAAACATAACTGTTTATGGGTGCTTTGGGCAGAAATGGGGATAATTTTCACAAAAATTTTACATTGGATGAATAGGGCTTGGTCACAGCATGGGCCACTTTGGGGTGGGGTCAGGCTTGCTTTATTGGCGCTTTTATTTAAGTTTGGCTTGAAACACAGGCCGTTGTAAAAAGGATAGAGCCTGATAAAAAAACTCAGGCTCTAATACCACCTAGCCTGACCCCGTTCGTCCACCAAATGTGACGGGGGGCTTATGCTGTGATCAAGCCTGATGAATAATTGACATGAGACTGGATCTGTCCATGGGCTGAAAACGGGTGGCATCAATGGGTACATCACAGCACTGGGTTGAAAGCCATGCTGCCCGGGTGCAGATGCAGGCCCCAGCAAGCAGGTTCAGGGCAATGTCCGCCACATACCGGTTTTCATGATTTTCCAGAAAGCTTCCCTTTACCCATTGGTTGAATGCCCCCATGGCCGGACCGCACCAGATCTGGTAGTCCATTTTTCGGTTTGCCTCTCCGGTGATGGCCCAGCGGGAGGCCTGCCCCAGGTAAGACCGAAACACCAGGGCCATCTTGTAACGGGGATCTTGTTCTGCCCGGTGTACTTCCTGGATATTCCTCTGGACAAAAAATTCCCGGGTGCTCTGCCAGGTGTCCTCAAAGCTTGCCTGGAGCATTTTTTTTTCCACCTCCTGCTGCAGGGCAGTCGGTACGGCATCAAAGGAAGGGCAGGTTTTGTAAATGTTATATAATTTTTCCGCCCGGACTGAAAACATGGTTCCCCGTTTCAGTACCTGGACCCGGGCACCGATTTCAAACATGTCCGCCGCCGGCGCCATGGCCACGTCTGCCTGCTCTGCCCGGGCCAGAAGTTCCTTTACCCCCGGAGAGGTACCCGATTCCCGGCACGACTGATTGACAGACCCGGTGAGGACATAGGCGGCCCCCATCTGGAATGCCGCAGCTGTGGACTCGGGGGTGGAAATACCCCCGGCAAATCCCACACACAAGGGTTCCGGGTATTGAAATTTCTGATTATACGCATCCCGCAAGGAAATCATGGTGGGAAAAAGGGAAATGGCCGGTCGATTGTCGGTGTGTCCCCCGGAATCGGCTTCTGCGGTGAGGTCCTGGGCCATGGGGATTTCCCGGGACAGGTCTGCCTCTTCCGGTGTGATCAGTCCCTGTTGCAGCAACTCCCGGACCATTTTTTCCGGGGGGGGAGAAAAAAACTGCCGGGCCACCTCAATGCGGGATACCTTGGCAATGATTTTATTGGGGGTATGGATGGTGCCCGAGATGTCCCGGTGAATGCCCTTGATTCGATAATATACCAGGGGCAATGTGACGCGCATGAAGGCGGCGGCGCTGATGCGGTGGACATGGTGCTTTAAATAAAGGTTCACCGTGGCCATTTCCATCTCCGGGTCTCCGTGGGAGTGGATGAGATTGCAGCCAAAGGGAAGATTTCCAAGGGAAGCGTTCAGGTGTTGCACGGCATCTTCCAACCGGGCAAGGGACAGGCCCCCGGCACCGAAAAATCCCATCATGCCCTGCCGGGCCATGGCCTCCACCATTTCAACGGAGGTGATGCCATTGGCCATGGCACCGGCGATGTACGGGTATCTAAGGCCATGGCGATTTTTAAACCCATGATCCCCCAGCTGTTCCAGGGTAAGGGCCGGGGCCGATGCCTTTATGGGAAAGCCCTGGGGATGTTCGTCTGCATATTTATCCGGGGATTTCATTTCTTTAAGAACGGCCACACCGCCCCGGGCACCTCCGGGTGTGCCGTCCATGTCAACAATATAGATGGGGTGGTGAAGGGACATCAGTGACTGTCTGATACCCTGGACGCCTTTCACCGGGGCATCTTGTCCAGGGATCCACCATCCCCGAAAATCAGGGGTTTGATATGTCATGGTTCATCTCTCTTATTGCCTTGATTATCGCAATTTCTACTGCCCATGAAAAAGACGAAAGGATGCAGGCATATGTTGTATGTTTATATGAAAAAGCAGGTACTGGGTACTGACAGCGATTGCTTTTTCATAATTCGTTGTGTCCGTCAGGACATGGCTGTTTATATGAAAAGGCAGCCTCCAAGGCAACTTCAGCAGAGCCGCCCCCCGATGGGCAATGGGAACCGGACAATTGAGCTGTCTACAGTTCCGGTCCGGGCCCATTGCCCGTCGGGGGGCGGCGGTAGAATACCATTTGGCTCTGCGTCTAGGACCCTATATTTGTTGTGTCTATCAGCAGAACCCTCAACGGTTATCCGGTCCGGCCCAGAGGACCGGACCGGATGGCTGTTGGGGGCGGTATAATACCACTTACATGCTTTGTTGTGTCGGCTGAGCGACATGACCGTTATTTAAAAGACTGTTAAATAGCATGATTGCAGGTGTTAATCAATTGGGGGTTGACTATAATATCGGTCAGTCGGCATCATTGGCGGGGTAATGGGGGGCAGGAATACCACTTACAGAAAATCCTATCCCCGGGGATGAAATTTCTGGTGCATTTCAGAGAGGTAGGTGCTGGACACATGGGTATAGATCTGGGTAGTGGAGATGTCTGAATGCCCAAGCATGGTCTGCACGGATCGAAGATCTGCCCCGCCCTCCAGCAGATGGGTGGCAAAGGCATGACGGAAGGTGTGGGGATAAACATTACCTGGAATGCTGGCCATGCGGGCATACTTTTTGATGATTTTCCAGAATCCCTGCCGGCTCATGGGCTTTCCGGCCCGGGCCACAAAAAGATAACGACTGGTCTGGTTTTTTAAAAGTTGGGGCCGTCCCCGTTCAAGCCAGTCCTGGGTTCTTTCCCGGGCATGGGAGCCGATGGGCACCACCCGCTCTCTGGAACCTTTCCCAAATACCTTCACAAAACAGGCATTGAAATTAATGTCCTGGACCTTCATGTTTATCAGTTCCGATACCCGGAGTCCTGCTCCATAAAGAATTTCCAGCATGGCGGCATTGCGAAGCTCCCGGGGTTTTTTAAGGTCCGGCAGTTCAAGCAGGGTCTTTACCTGTTCAAACCCCAGAATATCTGGAAGGTGTCTGCCTGTTTTGGGAATGTTCATGGCATCGGTGGGGTTGACGGTGATGCGGTTTTCCTGGATGAGAAACTTGAAAAATCCCCGCACTGAAATGAGGTGCCGGGCCCGGGAGGGAGCCGACAGCCCTGTTTTTTTAAGATCCACGATCCAGGCCAGGAGCACGGTGGTATCAATGTCCTGGACGGTGGTGATGTGATTTCTGGCAAGGAACCGGGTGAATCGGGTCAGGTCAGCCCCATAGGATTCCAGGGTATTTTCAGCCAGCCCCCTTTCCAGGGAAAGGTGCTCCAGGTAATTGTCCATGGTCAGGTCAATGTTCAATTCAGGACCCCATGGCTCGGGTTTTAAGGGACAGGGCAATTCGTTTACGGGAAATATCCACTTCCATGACGGTGACCTTTACCTTCTGATGAACGCTCACAATATCCGACGGGTTTTTCACAAAATGATCGGCCATGTTGGACACATGGACCAGACCATCCTGGTGCACTCCGATGTCCACAAAGGCACCAAATGCCGTGACATTGGTGACTATGCCCGGCACCACCATGCCGGGAACCAGATCCTTGATTTCATGGATATCTTCGGCAAAGGCAAAGGGAATAAATTGTTGCCTGGGGTCCCTGCCCGGGCGTACCAGCTCTTTGGCAATGTCTTTAAGGGTGGGCATGCCCATGTCCGGGGTTACATATTTTTTCAGATCAATGGATGCCACCAGGGCATCATTACCCACAAGCCCCTTAACCGTTACCCCGAGATCCGTTGCCATGGTCTGGACTATTTTGTAAGATTCCGGATGAATGCCGCTGGCGTCCAGGGGGTTGGTGCCCCTGGGAATTCTTAAAAATCCTGCTGCCTGTTCAAAGGCCCGGGGACCCAGACGTGGCACCTTTAAAAGCTGCTGGCGGGTTCTAAAGGGACCGTTTTCCATGCGGTACTGCACAATGTTGGCGGCGATGGTTTTGTTAAGACCTGCCACCCGGCTTAAAAGCTCTTTGCTTGCGGTGTTCACGTCCACCCCCACCTGGTTGACGGTGTTTATCACCACATCGTCCAGGCACCGGTTCAACTCCTTTTGATCCACATCGTGCTGATACTGCCCCACACCAATGGATCGGGGGTCCAGCTTGACCAGCTCCGCCAGAGGGTCCATGAGTCGCCGTCCGATGGACACCGCCCCCCGCACGGTGAGATCGTGGTCCGGGAACTCTTCCCTTGCAATGGGGGAGGCTGAATATATGGATGCCCCGCTTTCATCAACCAGGATTATCGGAAGCTTTTTTGAAAGGTTCAATGTGTTCACAAAGGCCTCGGTTTCCCTTCCTGCGGTGCCGTTGCCGATGGCAATGGCCTCAATATGATGGGTGGTTATCCATTCCCTGATGACCTGGCCTGACTTTGCAGCCCCTGATCCCAATGGAAAGATCACCGTGTGATCCACAAGGTTTCCCTGTTGGTCAAGGCACACCATCTTACACCCGGTCCTGAATCCGGGATCAATGGCAAGTACGGCCTTTTGACCCAACGGAGAAGACAATAGCAGATTTTTCAGATTTTCGGCAAATACCTTGATGGCCACGGCATCGGCCCGGGCCTTCAACGTCTTAAGGGTTTCCTTTTCCATGGCCTTTCCCAGCAGGCGTTTGTAACTGTCGGACAGGGCCTGGGCCATGTGGGGGGCCGATTGAACAGCGGGATTGAGAAACTGTTTCTTAAGCAAAGCCATGGCTTTCTCTTCAGGGGGCAGGGCATGCAGGGTGAGAATGCCTTCTTTTTCCCCCCGGAGCATGGCCAGAATGCGATGGGACGGGGCCTTTGATCCGGATTCGGACCATTCAAAATAATCCCTGTATTTAACACCGTCTGTTTCTCGATCCTTTTTCACCCGGGTGGTCATCTGTGCCTGGCTTAAAAACAGGTGACGCATGGCTGTGCGGACGGCAGGGGTCTCATTGATGGTTTCCGCCACAATATCCCTGGCTCCGGCCAGGGCATCTTCCGGGGAGGTAACACCCTTTTTCCCATCCACAAATTTTTTTGCCTTTTCCATGGGGTCCCCTTTTTGGAACGACAAAATAAATTCAGCCAGGGGCATGAGTCCTTTTTCCTTTGCCATGAGGGCACGGGTTCTCTTTTTGGGCCGGTAAGGCTGGTACAGATCTTCCAGTTCCGCCGGGGTTGCGGCGGCTTTGATGGCTTCTTGCAGCTGGGGGGTCAGTAGTTCCCGGGTTTCAAGGGAGTTCAAGATGGTGTCTTTTCTATCCTGCAGGGCCTTAAGGTGTGCCAGGGCATCCCGGATGGTGGTGATGGCCACCTCGTCCAGGGACCCGGTGTGCTCTTTTCGATATCTGGCAATGAAGGGAATGGTGGCTCCCTGTTCCATGAGGCCCGCCACGGCGGCCACCTGATTTTTTTTAAAACCCGTCTGCTTGCTGATGGTATCGAACATGGTATGATGGATCCTTTTTCATTGCCCGTCGGGGGAGGGGCGGCATAATGCCATTTTTATTATTAGTTGCAGCAAGTTGAATGACCGTGATCATTGTTTAAAATTTTTGCCAGAAATTTTCCGGTGTGGGAAGCAGGTACCTTTGCCACAGCTTCGGGGGTGCCGCAGGCCACAATGGTACCGCCGCCATCACCGCCCTCGGGTCCCAGATCAATGACATGATCGGCATATTTAATGACATCCAGATTATGTTCAATGACCACCACGGTGTTGCCATAGTCCACCAGCTTACTTAACACCGACAGCAGGCGGTTGATATCATCGGTGTGAAGGCCGGTGGTGGGTTCATCCAGAATATAAATGGTGCGCCCGGTGTTTTTCTTGCTCAGCTCCCTTGCAAGCTTGATGCGCTGGGCCTCCCCACCGGACAGGGTGGTGGCGGCCTGGCCGATTTTAATGTATCCAAGGCCCACATCCACCAGGGTCTGCAGCTTGGTCCTGATGGCGGCGATCTTGTCAAAGAATTTAAGGGACTGATTGACGGTCATATCCATGACCTGGGCAATGTTCTTTCCCCGGTATTTGATCTCCAGGGTTTCCCTGTTATACCGCTGGCCCTTGCACACATCACATGACACATAAACATCGGGCAAAAAGTGCATCTCAATTTTGATGATACCATCACCGGTGCAGGCCTCGCACCGCCCGCCTTTGACATTAAAACTGAAACGACCCGGCTTGTAACCCATGGCTCTGGCATCCGGGGTCTTGGCAAAGAGTTCCCTGATGTGGGTGAAAATACCGGTGTAGGTACCGGGATTGCTCCGGGGGGTTCGACCGATGGGGGACTGATCAATATGGATGACCTTGTCCAGATGGTTAAGGCCCTCCACACCGGTGTGAATACCCGCAGGCATTCGGGACTGATATAACCGGTTGGACAGCAGTCGAAACAGAGTGGTCAGCACCAGTGTGGATTTGCCGGATCCGGACACCCCGGTGACACAGGTGAAGCACCCCAGGGGAAAGTGTACATCAATGGATTTCAGGTTATTGCCGGCAGCCCCCCGGATCACCAGTTCATGGCCGTTGCCCCGGCGTCTTTCCGAAGGGATTTCAATACGTCTGGTGCCGGACAGGTAGGCTCCGGTGAGAGAGTCAGGGGTTTTCAAAAGCTCCTGGGGGGTCCCTGAAAACACCACCTTGCCGCCGTTGATGCCCGCCCCGGGACCCATGTCGATGATGTGGTCCGAGGTGAGCATGGTCTCTTCATCATGTTCCACAACAAGAACGCTGTTGCCAAGATCCCGAAGATTTAAGAGGGTGTCCAGAAGCCGTTTGTTATCCCGCTGGTGGAGCCCGATGCTTGGTTCATCCAGCACATACAGTACCCCGGTGAGTTTGGAGCCGATCTGGGTGGCCAGGCGGATGCGCTGACTTTCCCCACCTGACAGGGTGACGGCTGAACGGTCCAGGGTGAGGTAGTTGAGGCCTACGTTTTTTAAAAATGCCAGTCGCTGGCTTATTTCCCGGGTGATGTGCCGGGAGATGATCTGATCCTTGCCCGGAAGGGTCAGTTTATTGAAGAAAGCAAGGGCCTTTTCCACGGACAGGGCCGTGATGTCGGAAATGCCTTTTCCCGCCACCCGTACCGCACCGGAGGCATCGTTGAGCCTGCTGCCCTGGCAGTGGGTACAGGTGGTGAAGTTCATGTAGGCCTTGATCTCTTCCCTGGCACCGTGGGAATCGGTGTCATGGTAACGGCGTTTCAGGTTGGGAATGATGCCTTCAAACTTTTTTTTGTAAATCACCCGGCGGCCCTGTTTTTCAAAATAAAAGGGAATTTCCGTGCGCCCGGACCCGTGGAGCAGCACTTTTTTAAACTTTGCAGACAGTTTGGAAAATGGGGTGTAAATATCTTCACCATAAAAACTGGTGAGGGCATCAAGAAATTCTGCAAACTGAACCGAATCCCGGCCGTTCCAGGGCGCCACGGCACCCTCCCGCAGGGACAGAGCCTTGTTTGGTACAATGAGATCTGGATCAAACTGGGTCACCGCCCCGAGACCGTCACAGTGGGGGCAGGCCCCCTGGGGGGAGTTAAAGGAAAAGCTGGCCGGGGTGAATTCGCCATAACTGATGCCACAGATGATGCAGGAGGCTTTTTCACTGAAAAGGCTTTCCCTGTTCCGGGAAAGATCCATGAGTTTGACAGTGCCGTTGCCAAAAATAAGGGCCGTTTCCAGAGAGTCTGTGAGGCGTTTTTCCATGCCGGATTTTATGACCAGGCGATCCACCACCACATCAATGGTGTGTTTGATGGTTTTCTTAAGCTCCGGGACATCTTCCATGGCATACATTTCATCATTGATTCTGATTCTGGCAAACCCCTCTTTTTTTAGTTTCTCAAGGGTTTTTGTGTGGCTTCCCTTCTGGTTGACAATCACCGGAGCCATAATAAGGATACGGGTGGCAGGTGGCAGTTCAAGCACCTGGTCCACCATCTGGTCTATGGTCATGGAGGTAATGGGCTGGCCGCATAGATGGCAGTGGGGTTTGCCCACCCGGGCATAGAGAAGTCTTAAGTAATCATAGATCTCCGTGACCGTTCCCACGGTGGATCGGGGGTTGTGCCCGGCACTTTTCTGTTCGATGGAGATGGCAGGTGAAAGCCCCTCTATTAAATCCACATCGGGTTTTTCCATCTGTCCCAGAAACTGTCTGGCATAGGTGGAAAGTGATTCCACGTAGCGCCGTTGTCCTTCGGCATAGAGCGTGTCAAAGGCCAGGGTGGATTTGCCGGAGCCGGACAGCCCGGTGATGGTGACAAGCCTGTTTTTGGGGATTGAAAGGCTGATATTTTTTAAATTGTGTTCCCTTGCACCTTTAATCACAATGTAGTTGGAATTCATGGTTTATTGGGTCCGGGTTTTATGGATCATGTGGGGTGGCACATTTCTGCCTGAAGTGCTGCCATTTTGATGGCCTGGACCAGGCTTTCATGGTTGGCCTTACCCTGCCAGGCAATATCATAGGCGGTGCCATGGTCCACAGATGTGCGGATGATGGGCAGACCAAGGGTGGTGTTTACGCCGTCATGGAAGTGGATCATCTTGAAAGGAATCAGGCCCTGGTCGTGGTACATGCACACCACACCGTCATATTTTCCCTTGGCGGCATGGAAAAAAAGGGTATCCGGGGGATGGGGGCCGCTGATGTTTATTCCTTCATCCCGGGCCTGGGCCACCGCCGGAGTTATCAGATCCCGTTCTTCAGGGCCAAATAAGGAATCTTCTCCGGCATGGGGGTTGAGACCGGCCACGGCCACCGCGGGGTGGGGGATGCCGAACCGGTGTTCCAGGGCATGGGCTGTGATGCGAATGGTTTTAAGAATATTTTCAACGGTTAAGAGTTCGCTCACCCGGGACAGGGGTTCATGGATGGTGACAAGCACTACCTTTAGTGTGTCTCCTGCCAGCATCATGGCATAGTTTTTGGTATGGGTAGCATGGGCAATGAGCTCTGTATGTCCGTGGAAGACAGAACCTGCAAGCTTCATGGCCGTCTTGGTGATGGGGCAGGTCACCATGGCATCAATGGTACCGGACCTGGCCATTTCAACGGCCGTATCAATGTAGTCGATCATGGCCTTTCCCGTTCTGGCAGTGGGATGTCCCGGAATCAAATCCTTTATTGACAGGCAAGACAGGTTGATAAGATTAATGATACCGGGGGTATAAACGGCCTGGTCCGGGCTTTTTATTTCCCGGATATCAAGGTGGGTGCCGGTGAACTCAATGGCCCTGGCCATCATGCCCCCATCCCCTAGAACCACGGGAATGCATGTGTGTGAAAAATCAAAATGCTCAAGGGCACCGGCAATGATTTCAGGGCCAATGCCCACGGGATCCCCCATGGTGATGCCGATGACAGGATGTTGTTTATTCATTTGACGGGTTTCCATTTTTATGTCCGGCACCAGCCCTGGGGCATGGTACCTGTTATGATCAGAGGTTGAAATATAGTACTCACCCGTCACTGGATGGTCAAGTTTTTTAGACTGGTTTTTGTCATAAGCTGTGTGAAACCACCGGAACTACGGCGTGATTGTTTGATTTTTATGAGTTTGGTGAAAAACAAAGAAATTAACAGGTATTGGTAGATTTGAAGAGAAAATAAAAAATCGACAGGTAAAATCAAGATGGAAAATGTTAAAAAATACCATGAAATAATAGTCCCTTATGCCATTGCGCCTAAAATATGCAAATTTCATGTTTCACGGGTTGATTTTCTTTGAAAACAAGTGCTTATTGTTTTGTTTTTTTTTAATGCCTGTCTGGATTGAATACAGGATCATTGAATTTGACTGCAAATTGACAATGGCATAATAAAAGGGCAATCATTATCCGAAAAAATGGAAGGGTGTTCTAACCTTCCAGAATTGTTTTAATTGGCAAAATTTATGCCGTTGAAATGTCTACATGTGGAAGTGGTTCCCATTATGATCACGCTTGACAGATCCGGGTTTCCTGAGCAAAAGAGGATAACTTAAGGTTCCTGCCCGCCATACATTAATCATAACTACAGATTTTAATATAAACTGCCCGGGACGGTCATTGGAGTTCTATGGAGTCTTTTTGGAAAAAAGTTAAGTTGAAGATGAAGGGGTTGTTGCCAGATCACAGTTACAGGATGTGGGTGGGGCCCATGGAGTTTGTTTCTGCCCGGGAAAATATCATCACCCTGTCATGTCCCAATTCCTTTTCCCAGCGACGGGTGAAGGATCATTATCTTGCTGGAATAGAAAAAGAATTTCAGTGCCTCGGAGTGAAGGGTGCCTGTCTGGAGCTTCAGGTTCATGACCCAAAGGCCGCAAAACGCCTTGCGGATAAGGGGAGAAAACAAAAATCTTCCCGGATTCAGTCCCTGGATATTTCCGTGCCTCCTGTGGCACCGCCGCCTCGACTTCCCCGCCAGCTCACCCTGCCCGGACTGGCTAATCCCTTTGATTCAGGGCGGCTGTTAAAAAAAAGCTACACTTTTGATAAATTTGTGGTGGGCAACAACAACGATTTTGCCTACTCTGCATCCCTTTCACTTGCCCAGGGTGGTGCCAATGGAAACGGGGCACTTTATCTGGTGTCTGACACCGGGCTTGGCAAAAGTCATCTATCCCAGGCAGTGGGACACCACGCCATCAATCAGGGGGTGACAGATAAGGTCTTTTATGTGACGGCGGAGGACTTCACCAATGAGATGGTTTCCTCCTTAAAAAATAATCGGATCAACAGTTTTAAAGAAAAGTACAGAACCCGGTGTGATGTGCTCATCCTTGAAGATGTTCATTTTCTGTCCGGAAAAAGCGCAACCCAGAATGAGCTTGCCATGACATTGGATTATCTTCTGGATGCAGAAAAAAAGCTTATCTTCAGCGGATGTTATCTTCCCGGGGATATTCCCAAGATGAATGAGCAGTTGAAATCCCGTTTAAGCCTTGGGCTGGTTACCCGGATCGATGCCCCGGATTTCAAGACCCGGGTGAAAATTTTGAGAAAAAAGGCGGCCATGGGTAACACTCCCATGCCCGGAGAGGTGCTTGACTACCTTGCCCAGGAATTGTGTGACAATGTTCGACAGCTTGAAAGCGGGCTTTCCGGGGTTGCCGCCAAGGCATCACTTCTGGGAGAAAAAATTGACATAAACCTTGCAAAAAGCGTTCTTTCCAATATTTCACGCAGTAAACAGCAGATAACCGTTGATGCCATAAAAAGTCTGGTGTGCAGGGAATTTAAAATTGCCGAGGCAGATCTTGTTTCTGCTTCCAGAAAGAAAATGTTTGTTCAGCCCCGGCAGATCGCTATTTATCTGGCCCGAAAATACACCGATCAGCCTCTGAAGAAAATTGGCAAAAGCTTTAACCGTTACCATGCAACCGCCATTTACTCCATCAATGCTGTGGAAAAAAACATGAAAAAACAGGGAAGCTATGCGGAGCAGATGAATTATCTGTACAAAAAAATTGAAACCGTTAAGGCCTGATGAGCGGTGGGGATGATTAAGGACAGGGGGGGTAAAATGGGAATGCGGGCAGCCGATGTGGACGCATTGGAAAGGCTTGTGGGCGTAGACGGCCTGGAAAGGGGCAGTGAAGAGCGTTTCTGCCACTCCTATGATGCCACCGGGCGTTCTTTTCTGCCCGATGTCGTGGTGTTTCCGTCAAACACCCTCCAGGTATCCGAGGTGCTTAAACTTGCCTCGGAACGTCATTTTTCCGTTATTCCCCGGGGCAATGGCTCTGGTATGACCGGTGGAAGCCTTCCCCTTGAGGGAGGCGTGGTCCTTGCCATGGGTCGCATGAATCGTATCCATGAAATTAATCAAGACAATTTTACAGCCAGTGTAGAGCCTGGTGTAATCACCGGGGACTTCCATAAAGCCGTTGAAAAAAAAGGCCTCTTTTATCCTCCAGATCCGGCAAGTTCTGCCTTTTGTACCCTGGGGGGAAATATTTCAGAGTGTGCCGGTGGTCCCAGGGCCGTTAAATACGGGGTAACCCGGGATTATGTGCTGGGCCTGGAGGCGGTGCTGCCCACGGGGCAGATTATCCACACCGGGGTTCGGACGGCCAAGGGGGTGGCAGGGTATGATCTTACAAGGCTCATCGTTGGCTCCGAAGGCACCCTTGCCGTGGTCACCCGGATGGTGCTGCGTCTGATCCCCCTTCCTGAGAAAATTGAAACTCTGTCAGCCTGTTTTGCCGATATACACCAGGCCGCCCGCACGGTATCGGCCATTATCCGCCAGGGTATTGTCCCCCGGTGCGTGGAATTTCTGGATCAATCTTCTCTTAAACTGGTTAAGGATGTCCTGGGACCAGATGTTATTGTGCCTGGAACCAGAGCGCTTCTGATCCTTGAGGTGGACGGTAAAAAGGACATGGTAAAGGCTGCTGCCCAGGAGCTTAAATCCTTGTGTACCGCCATGAAAGCTATCAAGGTGGTGACGGCTAGGAGTTCCGGAGAGGCGGTAGATATCTGGAAAGCCAGAAAAGCCCTTTCTCCGTTGCTTTATAAACTGGCACCCCATAAAATCAATGAAGACATTGTGGTTCCCATCAGCCGCATTCCGGACATGGTGGAATACATTGAACAGCTTCAGATAAAATCAGGCTTGACCATTGTCAGCTTCGGGCACGCCGGAGACGGCAATATCCATTGTAACATCATGTATGATAAACGCGATGCCGGGCAGTGCCACCGTGCACAAAAGGCTGTGGATGCTCTCTTTGATCAGACCTTGAAACTGGGGGGAACCATCACAGGTGAGCATGGGGTGGGGATTACAAAAAAGAAATACCTTACAAAGGAAATAGGCCCGGTGGAAATTTCGTTGATGAGGCAGATCAAGCAGCTGTTTGATCCTGAAAATATACTGAATCCAGGCAAAATTTTTTAATGGGGAGGTGTATCTAAGCATCCGCCACTTTAAATAAAGCGGCGGAGTCAGATGCCCGATTATTGCATTCGTACTGGAAAATAATTGAGTGTCAGCAGCTCTTCAAAGATATCAATGCCGGGGTTGTGGGTGTGTTCCAAAGCACATTGAATGGAGGCGGAGCAATAACGGGTGCACACCTCATCTGTTTTGCAGAACTCTCCAAAACAATCCAGGTTATCCTGTGAGTCCTCAATGGTTGTGTCATCTGCAAGATTCTCAACAATACGTTCAAATTTCATAATTGTTCCTGTGTTTCCCGGGTATGGTAGGGTTTTTCTGTGACCAATTTGTATATCATGGATTCCAGGCGGCTTACAAGAGGTTTCAATGTTTCCCGTCGGATAGCGGAAATCTGTATGCCCTGGTTGAGCAGCCAGGGGTTATCAAACCCGTTGATGTCAATGAGATCCTGTTTGTTAAATACAAACAGAACCGGCAGGTGATCCAGGGAGAGTTTTTTTAAAATCAGCTCAACGGATTGAATCTGCTGCTGATATCTCGGATTACTGACATCAACTACATGGAGCAGGAGATCCGCCTCTTCAAGCTCCTCCAGGGTGGCGTGGAAGGCGTCCATTAATTCATCGGGAAGATCCTGAATAAATCCCACGGTATCAGTGATGATAACTTCAATATCTTTGGGAAACCGCAACCGTCGGCTGGAGGGGTCCAGTGTGGCAAAAAGCTTGTTTTCAGCGGTGATGCTGCTTTGGGTCAGACTGTTTAACAGGGTGGATTTTCCCGCATTGGTATACCCCACAATGGAGATCACCGGCACCCCTTTTCGGTTGCGTCTGGCCCGCTGCTGGGAGCGCTGCTTTCTTATCTTTGAAAGATCCTTATTGAGCTTTGCAATGCGTTCCCGTACCCGTCTTCTGTTGATTTCAAGTTTTGTTTCACCGGGACCTCTGCCCCCTATACCCCCGGTCAGTCGGGACATGGCCGTATTTTTGGTGACAAGACGGGGCAGCAGATACTGCATCTGGGCCAGCTCCACCTGGAGTTTACCCTCCCGACTTCTGGCGTGCTTGGCAAAAATATCCAAAATAATCTGGGTGCGGTCCAGTACCTTCATTTCCACAAAATCAGTTATGGATCGGATCTGGGATGGACCCAGTTCCCGGTCAAATACAATCATGGTGGCATGTTTCTGAATGGCCTGTATGGTGAGTTCGGCAAGCTTTCCCTTGCCCACCACAAATTTGGGATCAATCTTTTTTCGTCTCTGGATGGCGGTGTCAATGACCTGGACGCCGCTGGAGCGGCACAGTTCCTTGAGCTCCTCCAAAGAGGCATTTGCCTCCTTGGGGTTAACCGTGGTGACATGGATGAGCAGGGCTTTTTCCAGGCCTTTTTTGGCCGTGTACAGGGCATTGAGGCGACTTAATTCTGATTCAAGGGCCTTGATCACTGCCGTACAGTCCATGGCAAGCCCCTCGGAAAACAGGGGGGGCATCACCTCATAGGGCAGCCCCTCCTCCTGGGGAAGAATGTGTCCGGGGTAAATTTTTCCTGGCTCCCCGGTGGGGCTGACAGTGACGGCGGCCATGAAGTCCAGGCGCAGCAGTGCAAGGTCGGTGAGATCATCCCGGGAAAGGGGATCATCCTTTAGATGGGTATGTATACACCGAAGTCCTTTCAGCTGGCCGGGCAGAGCCCGGTAATCCGGTGTGTCAGGGATGACAATGCCGTGGGCATCCCCGGCAATGACATGGATGGTTTTCCCTGACCTGTCAATGAGAAGTCCGACCTGACGACCAATGTCACTGGAGATGCTTGTAAGTTCCCGGAGCTGCTCTCTGGAAATGAGATACTCGGGTTCAGTGCGGTAAAGGTATAGATTTTCCAGCTGCCTGATCTGGGTGGCCTTGAGACCTGCGATATTGCCGATTATTTTTTTCATGTGCTCTTTTGCTGCTTAAAAAAATGGGGGGTTAGGATCTGGGTGTTTGGTACTGGGAATCGGTTTGTCTGTCATGATGGTTATTCGTAATTCTGGTAGGAACCCGTTGCCAGCTCTTCAAACCGGGTATAGGCACCCATAAAGGCCATGTGGGCCGTGCCGATGGCACCGTTTCTGTTTTTTGCAATTATGATTTCAGCCTTGCCTTTATTGGGATTGCTTTCTTCTTTGTTGTATACCTCATCTCTGTATATAAAGGCAATGATATCTGCATCCTGTTCCAGTGCACCTGATTCTCGCAGATCGGACATCAGGGGGCGTTTTTCCGCCCGCTGTTCCAGCATACGGTTGAGCTGGGACAGGGCGATCACCGGAATTTCAAGTTCCTTGGCCAGGGCCTTGAGTGCCCGGGAGATTTCGGCAATTTCCAGATCCCGGCGGTCGGAATGGAAAGGTGCCTTCATCAGCTGGAGATAGTCAATGATGATAAGTCCCAGTCCTTTATCCATTTTAAGCCTGCGGGCTTTGGCCCGGATTTCCATGGCGGTGATATTGGGGGTGTCATCAATAAATATAGGTACTTCGTTGAGTATGCCTGCGGCATCTGTGGCATTCTGCCAGTCCTCCTGGCTGATAAACCCGGTTTTTAATCGGTTGGAATCAATACGGGCTTCAGAGGTGAGCAGGCGCATGGACAGCTGCTCTCTGGACATTTCCAGGGAAAACACTGCAACTGGCACCTGTTCTTCCACGGCCACGTTACGGGCCAGATTCAGGGCAAAGGCAGTTTTTCCCATACTGGGACGGGCCGCCAGGATAATGAGATCTGATTTTTGCAGGCCCGATGTCAGCTGGTCAAGGCGGGGGTATCCCGTGCTCAGTCCCGAAAGTCCACCACTTGAACCCTGGCGTTCTTCGAGCATGTCAATGTTGAGATTGATAAGATCCCCGAGGCTTGCAAAATTTTTACTGGACTTGGACTCGGAAATATTGAAGATGGCATTTTCGGCAAAGTCAATGATATCAACCACATCTCCCCGGTCCTTCATGCAGCGTTCCACAATGGCCGTGGCATTTTTTATCAGGGTACGAAGGGAGGCTTTACCCTGGATGATCCGGGCATAATGAAGTGCATTGACGGCCATGGGGGCGGCATCGGCAATGGTGGCAAGAAAACTTGCCCCGCCGATTTCTTCCAGCTCATCCTTTTCTTTGAGTCGGGTGGCCACGGTGACAAGGTCCGCCGGCTCATCCCGGTTAAACAGTTCAATGATGGCGTGGAAAATCTTTTCATGGGCTTTTTTATAGAAATCTTCGGGTTTAAGGATATCCACCACATCAAGCAGGGTATCGTTATCTATGAGAACGGCACTGAGCAGGGATTCTTCCGCTTCCAGGTCATGGGGAGGAGTTTTGTTGAGCAGGGGGTCAATATTTTTTTGTCTGGGATTTACCATGGCATTGGGATCTTCGGGGTTATATGATGAGTAAAAACGGCTCAGGTAAATCTTTCAGCACTTTGGTGCGATACGGATTTTTAGGGGGACGGCTTGTACTGGAGTCAGAAAATTTTGATTTACCATTTATAAAACCCGGAAGGTCATCATTCCCGGGCTCTGGCCTTATTATTAAACGGTGGATTGGAGTTTGCTGAGTCCCCAAGGAATGCAGTGATTTTTAGCGACGTAAATGTCTGGGCAGTGCCCCCGTATTCGTTTGTTTGGAACTTGTGCAGTAACTAATGCTTAAGCAGGCCAAAATGGACGAATACGGGGTACTGACCCAATATCCAACCTTATTCCGTTTTATCTTCCGGAATTACCTTTACGGTGATTTCCGGTTCAACATCTTTGTAAAGCCTTACAGGAACTTTGTATTCGCCTGTTTCCTTGATGGGTTCCACAAGGAGGATGGAGCGACGTTCAATGATAACCTCCTGGGCATCCAGGGCAGCCTTGATGTCATGGGAGGTGACAGAGCCGTAAAGTCGAACTTCTTCAAATACCTTGGCTTTGATGGTGCATACGATGTCCTTGACCTTTTCTGCCATTTCCTGGGCCAGTTTTTTCTCTTTGGCAATTTGAAGATCAAATTTGGCCCGGGCCTGCTCAATTACCTTGCGGTTCTGGGGGGTTGCAGCAATGGCCTTACCCTGGGGAAAGAGATAATTTCTGGCATATCCCGGAGCAACTGTGCATTCGGAACCCACAATGCCCAGTGTGTCTATAGTTTCTTTGAGTATAACTTTCATTTTAACCTCCGATAAAGGTTCAGTCTGTTGTCAGACCGTGTTGTTTTTTTAGGGGGATGGACAAAAAACCATGCCGGAAGTTAACGCGGCAGCAATGCTGTTTCAGGCTGATTGTCCTCTCTTATATCAGTTGTCGCACTCTATTTTACGGTGGTTTCGGTGATGTTTATTTTTCTGAAATTAAGCCATGTGTCAAAGAAACCAAGTCCCACCACCACCAGCACAAAGATCTGTTGAAGGGCGATGATGCTGTAAATAAAAATTTTGAGCATCCGTGGAAATTTTTTCTTTTCAAAAAAGAAAGAGACAATGGCAATGCCCTGGAAGAAATAAACAGGCATCAGTACAATCAGAAAATTCAAACTGATAATCTTTAATGGCCTGGCCGGAAAAAGCAGACAGATGCCAAAGGTGATAACCAGCCACACCAGGTGTTCTGGAGCCTTCCACCGGTTAAGGTGGGCAAGTTGGGTAAGGTGAACCCCTTTACCTGCAAGGATCTTCCTGATGAAAAGAATATTGCTCCAGATGACAAACAGAAGCATGGAGATGATCAGTGATGGAAGAATTCTCACCAGAACATAGTGAATAGTGTCCATGGAATCGGCAAGCATGGCCATGTTTTCCTGGGGAATTCCCATGTTACTGTACAGCTGCATGGTCAAGTCAAGATTGGCTTTCACATAGGTTGAAACCATGGGAAGAACTGCGTTCCCGGTGAAAAGGCTGTGGGCGGTAACCAGAAAGACGCAGCTTGTAAGAATCACCAGCCCCGTGTACAGGCCTGTCCGGGCAACGGAAAGATTTCTTTCCACACATTCACCCATCATGAAACCAGTTAGCAGGAGTGCACCGTAAAATAGCGTATCAATGGACAGTTCCCCCGAGGCAGTTGCAATGACCCCAAGTACCAGCGTGGCAATGATGGCACCAAAGGTTCTACCCAGTTTCAGTCGGTAGAACAGCACCGGCATGGGCAGTATCATGGCCATTAACAATCCCAGCAGGGGCACATAAAGGGTGACCGATACGATCACCAGACATGCAGCCACACCCGTAAAGATGTCTTTTAAGGGAGCGGTCCATGCGTTGGGGGGATGGGGTAACTGATCCATTATATTCGCTTTGGCAGACTAACTGAGTTTACCTACATAGGGCAGAAAGGCGATGGTTCTGGCCTGTTTGATGGCTGCCGATAGTTTTCTTTGGTGTTTTGCACAGGTACCGGTGATACGTCGGGGAATAATTTTTCCCCGTTCTGTGATAAACGGTCTTAGGGCCTTGGCATCTTTATAATCAATTTCAAGGGTGCTGTCTGCGCAGAATCTGCATACTTTACGACGCTGGAAAAATCTTTTTTTGGTATTTTTTTTCTGGAAAGCCATGATTAATTTTCCTCCTGTGCGTCATCGGCGGTTTCAGTATCTTTCGTGGTGTCGGCCTTTACGTCTTCGGTGGTTTTTTCGGTGGCTCGGTGGCTTCCTCAGTGGCTTTTTCGGTGTTTTCCGTTGCGGGTTTTGTGTCTTCTTCGGGTTCCGCTGCTGCGGCAATTTCCTGCTCCAGATCACTGGGCTTTACATTTTTTTCCAGCAGCACAGTCATGAATTTCATGATTTTGTCATCCAGACGGAAGTTACGCTCAAGTTCATTGACCAGTGCACCGTCACCACCATAGGTCATGCATACATAATGACCCCTTGCTTTTTTCTTTATTTCATATGCAAGTTTCCTGTTTCCCCAGTCATCAAAGTCAACGAGGATACCGTTTTCCTGGACCAGCAGGTTTGTAAATTTGTCAAACAGATTTTTTCTTGCATCTTCCTGGAGATCAGGATCTGCAATAAAGATGGTTTCATACCTTCTCATGTACGCTCTCCTTGCGGATTACAGCCCCGTCTTTTGTACGGAGCAAGGATAAATCGAGTGAAACCGGACCACCCGGTTTCCGTCTCAGATCTTGATGTGCCCTCAGGGGGGCACCTGTTACTTATATTTTAAGACCAGATGTCAAACAGGGGCTTCAGTCGATGCCCGGGTCTAAATACAAACAATAACTCTATCATCCAATTGTTTACAGGTCAAGATTGTTTTTTGTCTGCCTCCTTCCACAGAGTGCCTGATGGGGCGCCAGGCCCATTTTTTTCATCAATGGGCATGGGTGGGATGGGCGCTCAACTGCCATTTTGGGGATCGCAGATGGAAAAGGAGTGTGGGGTCATGACTGGGATTTCAGGTCTTCCAGGGTCTCCCATCTGGCATAAAGAGCTTCCACCTTTTCCTGGGCTTTTTGAAGCTGGGTATACGCCGTTGCAAGGGCTTTGGGGTCTTTCATTGTTTCAGGATTTTCGGCAGTCTTTTGAATTTTTACCACCTCCGCCTCGGCCATGAGAATTTTTTCCTCCATGTGCTCCAGCTCATACTTGTGCTTGTAGGAAAAGACCGGGGCCTTTTTGGAGGGAGTGTCCGGGGCCTTGCGGGAAGGAGCCTGTTTTTCCTGCGGGGTGGGCGGTGGCTTTATCTGCTGTTTAAGGCACTGATTGTAATCGGCAAACAGGTTGGCTCCTCCTTTCCCGTCAAGAAAGAGGATGGTGTCGGTGACCCGATCCAGCAGAAAACGGTCATGGGAAACGATGACCACTGCCCCGGGAAAGTCCATGAGGCTTTCTTCGAGTACCTCAAGTGAAGGAATGTCAAGATCATTGGTGGGTTCATCGAGCAGAAGAATATCTGCCGGCTGCACCATGAGGTTGGCAATGAGGATACGGGCCTTTTCGCCGCCTGAAAGCCGTTTGACCGGTAGAGTCAGCTGATCCGGAGTAAAGAGAAATCGTTTGGCCCAGGAGACAATATGAATGCTTCTGTTCTGAAACATCACCGCATCCCCAGTCGGAGACAGAGCCTCTTTCAGGGTAGTTTCCGGGTCCAGACGGGATCTTGTCTGGTCAAAAACGGCCACTTTTAAGTTGTCCACCCGTTTCAGGCTACCGGTGTCCGGGGAGGTTTTATTTTCAAGGATATTCATGAATGTGGTCTTGCCGCTGCCGTTGTTTCCCATGAGTCCCAGACGGGTTCCCGGGGTCAGCTTTAGTGTGATGTCCTGAAAAAGGGTACGTCCCTGTATGGATTTCCCTATGTTCCGGCAGGTCAGCAGTTGACGGGTTTTTCGCTGGGTGGTATCAAAATCAATATCCAGTTTCCTGGTGTGCAGGTTCATGCGTTTGACCATGGCAAGTTCGGTTCTGAGTACTTCTGCCTGATCAATGCGGTACCGGGCCTTGGTGGATCTGGCCTTGGCCCCCCGGCTGAGCCATTCGGTTTCCCGGCGCATTTTGTTGGATAGAATAGATTCCTGACGACTCTGGGCCTCCAGAAAATTTTCCCGCTGGTCCCGGAAGGTCAGGTATCCCCCGGCAACTGACAGGTGTCCATCGGGGTAACATCGGCCAAGTTCCATGATATCTGAACATACATTTTCAAGGAAACACCGGTCATGGCTCACCACCACAAAGGCAAAGGGTGGTTTTTTCAAGATATCTTCAAGCCATAGAATGCTTTTTATGTCCAGATGGTTGGTGGGTTCATCCAGAAGCAGCAGATCGGGCTCCAGAATAAGTGCCCGGGTGATGGCCAGACGCTTTCTCCATCCGCCGGACAGGTTCCGGCATTTCTGGGTTTCATCGGGGAACTGTCCCAGGCCTGTGGCTCGTTTCACCCGCCGGTATCGTTCCGGATCATCTACTGGTTCCTGGCTCAATGCATCAAAGAGTGTCTGCTCAATGGTTTTATCTCCATCCAGGATGTCTTCCTGGGGAAGGTATGCCATGCGGGTGAGGGGCTTTATGTATTTCTCCCCCCGGTCTGGAATATCCTGGCCTGCAATGAGTTTAAGCAGGGTTGATTTCCCACTGCCGTTACCGCCGATGAGGCCTCGCTTTTCTCCAACCTTGAGATTGAATGAAAGGTCATCAAATATGGGGGAGTCTCCATAGGTTTTATGGAGTGATCTATAGCTTAAAAGAAGGGTCATAGGTACCTGGTTATGGTGTTTTTTTTGTGGAAGCCGGGGTGTTGTGGCCCTGATATCGTTTGATCATGCGGGCCACAATGCCGACAAACAGGGCAAGACCGATGAGGATAATAAAGGATGCTGAAAAAAAAGTCATGACAAAGGAAATGGGGTCTTTGAGTCCATAGGCGGCCACAAGGATATTAATGCCAAACAGGGTAAAAAAAATACAGATAAGAGAAAGGGCCGTCTGCAGGGGCCACCAGTAGTAAGCTTTTATCATTATGGTTGTTTATTCCTGAAGTTCACGGTGTTGTATCGGTTGAGTCGCATGCCCGTTTTTTTTATATGAAAAAGTGGGTACTGGGTTCTAACAGCAACTACTTTTTCATTGTTTGTTGTGGCTGGTGGTTACAGTCATGTATGTTTATATGAAAAAGAAGGTGCTGGGTTTTGGGTGCTGGGTACTGGGTGCTGGGTATTAACAGCAAGAACTTTTTCATAATTCGTTGTGGCAGGTGCCTACTGCCATGTTGGTTATATGAAAGGGTAGCCTCCAAGGCAACTTCAGCAGAGCCGCCCCCCCCCGATGGGCAATAGGAACCGGACAATCGAACTGTCTACAGTTCCGGTCCGGACCCATTGCCCGTCGGGGGGCGGCGGCATAATGCCAATAACGCAAGCCTGACCCTTACCCAAAACTTGGCGTACCTTGCTTTTTTAAAATTTTAGTTGTTGCAGCGGTTTACTATCATGTGGGTTATATTATAGATCAACGAATGTGTAAAGTTTTTTGGGTTTCAAGGTCAGGGGTGACGATGTCCTGGGCAGGCGCTTTAAATTGGATGATTGCATTTTTTTTGATGGTTTTTCGGAGAACAGAAAAAGGAGTGAAATGCGAATTCTTTTAATAGAAGATGACAACAAGATTGCCGAGTTTGTCACCAGGGGGCTGGATTCTGCCGGGTATGTAACCGACCGTGCCGTGGATGGTTTTGATGGCTTAACCATGGCACGTTCCGGTGACTATGATGTACTGGTGGTGGATGTGATGCTGCCGGAACTGGATGGCATCACATTGATTGGTAAATTAAGGCATGAAAAACTAAATACCCCGGTGATTATTCTAAGTGCCAGGGACAAAGTAGATGACCGGGTCCGGGGGTTGGAGGCCGGGGCCGATGATTATCTTACCAAGCCCTTCGCCTTTACGGAGCTTCTGGCAAGAATCCAGGCGCTTTTACGCCGGGCCGTGGGAAATGTTGAACCCACCCTGCTGTCCTATGAAGATTTAAGCCTTAATTTGATTTCCCGGGAGGTGAAAAGGGGAGCAGATATTATCGACCTTCAGCCTCTGGAATTTTCCCTGCTGGAATATCTTTTAAGAAATAAGGAGCGGGTGGTGTCTAAAACTATGATCATTGAACATGTATGGAATTATAATTTTGATCCCATGACCAATGTGGTGGAAGCCAGGGTTTGTCGCCTCCGGGACAAGGTAGACAAAGCCTATGGGATGAAGTTGATCCACACCGTTCGGGGGGTGGGGTATGTTTTGCGCCGGGGATGATTCCGGGCATGGATATCCAGACGAACCCATCCCTGTTCCCATTGGCCCGTCAACTGTGACAAGTGACCCATTTTATGAACAAGCCCCCTTGATTATCCAGTGAAAAAAGGAAAAGTAATGCGGGTTCCAAGATTCTTTCATACCCTGGCTTTCCGGCTGACCGTCTGGTATGCCGGGATTTTTGTCGTTTCTTCCTGTGTGGCATTCATGCTGTTTTATTTTCTGGTGTCCCGGACCATTGTGACACACATGGATGATGAACTGGGCGGTATTGCCTCAAGGTTTTCCACCATTCTTTCGGTACAGGGAATTCCCGGCATTAAAAGGCTTGCGGCTCTGGAGGCCCGGGCCGCCGGAGAAAAAAAAGTTTTTTTCCGTCTGCTGTATCCCGATGGTGAGGTGTTTGCATCCTCTTATATGGCCTATTGGGAAAGGATTCCCATTTCAAAATTGACCCTGGAACGTCTGGTGAGCACAACGGCGGATGTGTATGACACCGTTCACGTAAAGGGGCAGGAACAGGGTATCCGGGTGCTGTATCACATGGTTGGTAACGGGGTGGTGTTGCAGACCGGTCTTTCCATGGACGCCTATTCTGGTTTTTTTAATGCCTTTGGGGGCGTATTCATCGGTGCCATGGTTCTGGTGATCTTATTTTCTGCCGTTCCCGGATGGTTCATGGCTCGAAAGGCCCTGGCAGGGGTGGCAATGGTTACCAGGACGGCAGCGCTTATTTCAGGTTCCAGGTTGTCTGAACGGGTGCCGGTTACAGGGCATCAAACGGAATTGGATCAGCTGGCCGCCACCTTTAACGGCATGCTGGATCGCATTGAAACCCTTGTGAAAAGTATCCGGGAAATGGGGGATAACATTGCCCATGATCTTAAAGGGCCGGTGACCCGAATTCGGGGTCTTGCCGAGGTGACCCTGGTGCATGGCAAAGGTCTTGATGAATATCAGGCCATGGCAGGTTCCACCATTGAAGAGGCCGATCGACTGCTGTCCATGGTTAATACCATGCTGGTGATTGCCAGGACTGACAGTGGGGAAGGGCAGTTTCATATGGCGGCGGTGGATATCGGTGAGCTGGTGATAGAGGCATGTCAGCTGTTTTCCCCCCTGGCAGAAGATGGCGGCCTTGTGCTGGACAAGGTTCTGGGGGAAAAAATGACAGTATGGGCTGACCGGGGGATGATGCAGCGCTGTCTGGCAAATCTGCTGGACAATGCCATCAAATATACACCTTCCGGGGGCAGAGTTACGGTGTCTGTGAACCCCGGAAGGGGACAGATAGTTGAAATCACAGTGGAAGATACCGGTATGGGTATTGCCCCTGAAAATCTGGACCGTGTGTTTGATCGTTTTTTCCGGGCTGATCCATCCAGGAGCTGCGGGGGAACTGGTCTTGGATTGAGCCTGGTTCGGGCTTTGGCCCGGGGCCATGGGGGGGATATTTTTGTGACAAGCGTTCCGGGGCAGGGCAGTGTGTTTACCCTTGTGTTGCCCTTGTCCCAGGATGGAGGGGTGTGAGGACATTGGTCCGCCTGTTGTGCCCACTGGCCGATTTTATGGACAAACCTGGCTTTTTTGTATTTATTACCAAATGGTAATGTTTAAGTCATTTAACCATCATCTTTGTGCATTATATTAATGCCATTAAAGGAAAAAGGGGCTGATTCTATTTTTTGCCCCTGACAGTTCCCGGGCATTGGATACAGAGTACTTCCCATGCCATGGAAATGGCTTTGTTATCACTTGAATGAGGAGGGTATTATGAAAAATCTAAAAAAGCAGATGATGGTTATTGCCCTGGTGCTTACCCTGATGGCACCGGTGATTTCCTTTGCAAGGGTAAATATGGTCCCTGCAGACTTCAGTCAGCTGGCTGAGGATGCAAGGCCCGCAGTGGTAAATATCCGCACCGTCAAAACCATACAGGGTGGTGGGCGTGTGTTTAATCATTTTTTTGGTCAGCCCTTTGATGAACGGGATTTTTTCCGGCAGTTCACCAATCCGTTCAACCGGCGGGGGCCTTCCCGGGATTACAAGGAGAATAGTCTTGGTTCCGGTTTTATCATTGACCGGAAGGGCTATATTGTGACCAATTACCATGTTATTGACGGGGCCGATGAAATTCAGGTCAAAATGTACAATGACAAGGAGTATGCTGCCACTGTGGTGGGGGGAGATCCCAAGACTGATCTGGCTCTTATCAAGATAGATGCCAAGGGGTTAGTTCCCCTGAAGCTTGGCAGTTCCGATGATCTCAAGGTGGGTACCTGGGTAGTGGCCATAGGCAGTCCCTTTGGCCTTGAACAGACGGTTACGGCAGGCATTGTCAGTGCCAAAGGACGTATACTTGGTTCCGGTCCCTATGATGATTTTATCCAGACCGATGCCTCCATTAATCCGGGTAACAGCGGGGGACCTCTGCTCAACATGGACGGCGAAGTTATTGGTATCAACACCGCCATTATCAAATCCGGCCAGGGCATTGGGTTTGCCATTCCATCTGATCTTGCCCGGGGTATTGTAAAGCAACTGCAGGATTCCGGGTCAGTTACCCGGGGCTGGCTGGGGGTGGCCATTCAGGATGTGACGCCGGAACTTGCCCAGTATTATGGCATCAAGGCCACGGGGGGAGCGCTGGTAGCCCAAGTATATGATGATAATCCGGCCCAGAAGGGCGGTATTAAACCCGGGGATATTATTGTAAAGGTCAATGATGCTCAGATTAAATCCAGTCACGATCTATCCAGTGCCATTGCCGGATTCGGCGTGGGAGAAAAGGTGGTGGTGACCTATATCCGGGAGGGTCAGACCAGGCAGTCAACGGTGACCCTTGACAGGAGAAATGATGATGATCGCCTGGCAGTTGGTGCCCACAATGGATTTGATGATCTGGGGATGAGATTTGCTTCCACAACGGATGAGGCGGCACGGCCCTATGGATATGATTCTAAGGTAAAGGGGATTGTGGTGGTGGAAATTGAACCGGGAAGCAAGGCGGATCAGGCCGGTATCCGGGAAGGTGACCTTTTAAAAGAGGTCAACCATCGGCCCATTGAAACACAAAAGCAATACCTTAAAGCCATGGAGACTGTGGGTAAAGGTGAATTGTTTCAGCTGCTTTTCAGGCGGGGAAATGTCAGTTTCATCGCTGTTCGATTGACGCGTTGATATGATAATGGGGTCAAGTTGCCATCAAGCCCAATGTGTTTTTATTGATCTTCATCCGGTGCTGCCCAGATGATGTGGTCCCGGTTGATGAAAAGGGTCTGGTGAAACACCGGGGTGGCATTGGCCTCTTTTTTAACGGAGACAGAAAACAGTACAAGAAACCGTTCCGGATTTTTTTGTCTGTGGTGTAATAGAGTTTAAAATATTTTTGACACCACCATTTTTGACACCACCAAACGAAAAAGGGCTGACACCATGAATGGTATCAGCCCTTGAATCGCTTGTAAATGGCGGAGAAAGAGAGATTCGAACTCTCGATGGAGTTTTATCCCCATACTCGCTTAGCAGGCGAGCGCCTTCAGCCACTCGGCCATTTCTCCACATCTTTAATTCTTCTGTTCAGAAACAAAACGATATTTTATTTCTGATGGCGGAGGAGGTAGGATTCGAACCCACGAAGCTTTGACACTTAACGGTTTTCAAGACCGCCGCCTTCAGCCGCTCGGCCACTCCTCCCAACAGATCTGAAAGTGTATATCATGTTGTTTTGGGCAGGTCAACACCCAAATTATTTTTTTTGCTTTCCCGCGTGCTTTCCTGAAAAGGGCATTGAATGGTTGACAGGGGATGAAGTTCCGCTATATTAGAAGGTTTGTTGTAAGTGATTAGAATTTTGTTTTTGATTATATCCATTGAACCTGATCCCATTTTTTTTCAGATGACCTTGTCCCCAGTACAAATTGTACGCAAGTAGTTTGTTCGAATTCGTTTCTGATAAGGTCGGGTATCTTGGTTCAATGTTTACAGATTTGTTAATATTAAAGGGAACTCAGAAAAGTAGAGCCCATAACCAGGGAGAAGAAAATGAAACAAAAATTTACCTTCATCATTGATGAAAAAAAAGAGAATATTACGCTCCAGGAGGCTTGTGAGGCGGATCCCGGTGCCTTTATAAGTGTCCATGAAGAGCGCTACCCCTATGAGGATATAAAAAATGCCCTGGAAGGAGGCCAGGATCTTTTTATTGAGACCCTGCGTCGAAAGAATCTTTTTCCTCCCTTTGATCTCAGTGTAAAAATATTTGAAACCCTGTCAGCCTTTTTAACTGAGGGGCATGGGGATAAGCTTGTTATCGAATACGAGGATATTGAAGCTTTTCCCAAAGAGCAGGAAGAGGTGGATGAGGTGGATGACGCAGACGTGGACGAGCTTGAAAGTCTGCTCAAAGATGAAACTGAAGACATCACCGAAGATGACATTAAAGAGATCGACGGAGATGACGATACGCCCAAATTTCAATTGGACAATAACTCTGAGCATGAGAATTGATATAGATAATGAAGAAAAAAATAAAAGACATTCTTGTGGGTGCGGCCCGACGGGCATTTGAAACCGGTCTCTTGAACTCTGATGTGCTTCCGGATATGGAAATTGATGTGCCCCGCCATGACAATCATGGCGATTTTTCCTCCAATGTTGCCATGGTTTCGGCCTCGGTGCAGAAAATGGCTCCCCGAAAAATTGCCGAAGCCCTGGTGTCCCATCTGGAAGACACCCAGGGAATCATTGAAAAATGTGAGATTGCCGGTCCCGGGTTTATCAATTTCTTTTTGACCCCTGCCGCCTGGCATCCTCTTGTTGCAACGGTGTACGAAAAAGACCATGCATTCGGTGCCGTTGACTTGGGGAAGGGTAAAAAAGTTCAGGTGGAATTTGTCAGTGCTAATCCCACAGGGCCGCTTCATGTGGGCCATGGCCGGGGAGCCGCCGTGGGGGATGCGGTGGGTAACATTCTTTCCTTTGCCGGATATGAGGTACAAAAAGAATACTACATCAACGATTCGGGCAGACAGATCCGTACCCTGGGTCTTTCCGTGTGGCTTCGGTTGTGTGAGGCCCTGGGCCGGGAGATTTCCTTTCCCGAGGACTGTTACCAGGGGGAATATATCCGGGAGATTGCAGCTGAAATTATCACCCTCATGGGAAAAGACATCACTGAAAAGGAAGAAGCACAAGGGGTTGAAATCTGTGCCAGATACGCTGCCGATAAGATTTTGGCGGGTATAAAGGAAGACCTGGCTGCCTTTGGTGTCTGCTTTGATAAATGGTTCAGTGAGCAGAGCCTCTATGATTCAGGTCGGGTACAGAAGGCTATCGAAACCTTTCGTGAAAAGAAGGTTATCTATGAAAAGGATGGCGCCCAGTGGTTTAATACCGAAGCCTTTGGGGATGAAAAAGACCGGGTGGTGGTGAGACAGAACGGAATCACCACATATTTCGCCTCGGATATTGCCTATCACATGGAAAAATTTGAAAGGGGTTTTGACCGGGTCATTGATGTGTGGGGGGCAGATCACCATGGGTATATCAACCGCATCAACGCATCCATTGATGCCTCTGGACTGTCCAGTGATCAGTTTGATGTGATTCTGGTCCAGCTGGTGTCTCTCTTAAGGGGAGGTGTCCCGGTGGCCATGTCCACCCGGGCCGGAGAATTTGTCACCTTAAAAGATATTGTGGATGAAGTGGGTCGGGATGCGGCCCGTTTTCTTTTTTTGAGTCGCAGTTATGACTCCGGTCTTGATTTTGATCTGGAACTTGCCAAACAGCAGACCAGTGAAAACCCCGTGTATTATGTGCAGTATGTCCATGCCCGCATTGCCGGTATCATGTTAAAGGCAGTGGAACAGGGGATCATGCAAACCGATGAAATACCATGGCAGTCCATTGATATTTCCTGCCTCACCGAAGTTGAGGAAATTAAATTGATTAAAGCCCTGGCCGTATTTTCTGAGGCTGTGGAAAAAAGTGCTGCCACCCTGCACCCCCATGTGATTTTTACCTATCTCATGACCCTTGCATCCACCTTCCATGGGTATTATAACCGGCATAAGGTGATAACTGATGACAGCCGTACTACCCTTGCCAGACTCTGTCTTGTGGGGGCTGTTAAAAAGGTTATTCGAAATGCCCTGACCTTATTGGGTGTGTCTGCACCGGAAAGGATGTAGGTTATATGTTCGTCCGGGGTCTCATGGTGGCAATGGGGCTGTTTTGCCTTTGCGGTATCATGTTCTTCACCGGTGTGATGGTGGGGCGGGGAACAGCCCCTGTTCAATTTGATACCCTGGCGTTCCAGAAAAAACTGGCGGAGCTGGCTGGCAAGGAAATCGAGAAAAATCCCTCTGAAAAAACGAAACTGGGTTTTTATAATGAATTGAAGAAAAAAGTTTCCACAGATTTTTCTCTGTCAGAACCGGCCTGGGAAAAAAATGATGCTGGGGCTTCAGATGGAGATGTGCTGTACATTGAAGTCCCGGACCTTGGTGTATCCAAAGGGCCGGTGCCCATGAAAAAAGCCTTGAAGGCCAGAACCCGGGTTGCAGAATCCACCGAAATTGAAATGGACCACGGATTACGGGACCATGATACTCTTCCTGAAGGTGGAAAAACGCCGGCTCAGTTACCAGAAAGGCCTGAAAGCAAAGTTGTTTCCCACCCACAGGAGGAGGGGACCTATACCATACAGATCTCCTCGTTCAGACAGCTTCTGGACGCCATTCAGCGCATGGAATCCCTTAAGGTAAAGGGGTTTACCCCCCATCGTTCCCTTGCACTGGTGGATGGCAATGTATGGCACCGGGTGAGGGTGGGGACATACCCGGACAGTGTCTCTGCGGAAAAAGCCTTAAAGATCCTGGAATCCCGGGGCGTTTATGGCATAATTATACAAAAGGAATAAGAATGAAAGTCACCAGAAAAGATATTGAATATATCGCCCATCTGTCACGACTGGAGGTGGATGATACCCTTGTGGATAAATTTGCCGATCAGGTGAGCCGGATACTGCAGTACATTGATAAACTCAAAGATGTCGATGTGTCCGGGGCGGAACTCATGTCCGGCGCATCCATGGATCATAATGTATTCCGGGAGGATATTCCCCATACCCCGCCGGGGCCTGACATTACCCTTGCCAATGCCCCGGAGCGGGAAGATGATTTTTACATAGTGCCCAAAGCGGTGGGGTAGAGGAGAAGAACAATGGAATTTCATGAACTGACCATATCTGATGCCAGAAAATTACTGGACACAAAGGAGATCTCCTCTGTGGACCTTGTCACGGCATTGTTAAAACGCATTGATGCCTGTGATGCCGATATTAAAGCCTTTATCACCGTGGATGAAAAGGGTGCAATTGATGGGGCAAAAAAAGCCGATGAACGCCTTGCCGCAGGAGAATCCACTCCCCTTCTGGGTATTCCCCTGGCATTGAAAGATCTGCTCTGCACCAGGGGGCTTGCCACCACATGTGCCTCGAAGATCCTTGAAAACTTTGTGCCCCAATATGATGCCACGGTGGTGACAAAAATAAAAGATGCCGGGGCCGTGATTCTTGGGAAAACCAATCTGGACGAGTTTGCCATGGGGTCTTCCACGGAAAATTCAGGCTTTCATATTACCCGGAATCCCTGGCACCTGGATCATGTACCAGGTGGTTCCAGCGGTGGATCTGCGGCAGCTGTGGCGGCCCGGATGTGCACGGCTTCATTGGGTACTGATACCGGTGGATCCATCCGTCAACCGGCATCCCATTGTGGTGTTGTGGGGATTAAACCCACCTATGGCCGGGTTTCCCGATTTGGCCTGGTGTCATACGCCTCGTCTCTGGATCAGATTGGACCCATCACCCGGGATGTCCGGGACAGTGCCATCATGCTCAATGCCCTTTGCGGTCATGACCCAAGAGACACCACCTCGGCCAATGTAGATGTACCGGACTTTACCACGGCTCTTGCTCAGTATCAAGCCGATGGACTAAAGGGGATGACCGCAGGGATTCCCAAGGAATTTCTGTCCGTTAAGGGCTTGGACCCCGATGTGGAAAAAGCCTTTCATGATGCGGTGAAGCTGCTGGAAACCCTTGGGGTGGAGGTAAAAGAGATTTCCCTTCCCCACACCGATTATGCCGTGGCCGCCTATTATGTAATTGCACCTTCCGAAGCCAGCTCTAACCTTGCCCGGTTTGACGGGGTGCGGTTCGGTTACCGGGATACCAATGCCACCGAGCTCATTGACATGTACAAAAAAACCAAATCTAAGGGATTTGGAGATGAGGTGCAGCGTCGTATCATCACCGGCACCTATGCACTTTCTGCAGGGTATTATGATGCCTACTATGGACAGGCCACCAAGGTGAGATCCCTGATCCGTGAAGACTTCTCCCGGGCCTTTGCATCCTGTGATATCATTGTGTCTCCGGTGGCCCCCACACCTGCCTTTAAAATAGGCGAAAATGTGGATGATCCTTTGACCATGTATCTCACTGATATTTTTACGCTTTCCACCAATATGGCAGGCCTTCCCGGTATTTCCGTTCCCTGTGGCCATTCAAAAACAGGGTTGCCCATTGGGTTTCAGATGATGGCCAGCCGCTTTGATGAGATGGCCCTTGTGCGGGGGGCCTATGGGTTGGAACAGGCCCTGGATTTAAAGAAACGGTTTCCGGAGATGTCCGATAGCCTTTGAAGCAGAAAGGAGTTTTTCTGATTCTGGACCAGCGATATAATTTAAACCACTGAAAGGAGGTGCAAGATGACTACATTACAACCCCAGGGTGAAAAACTTCGAAAGGCAGTGCAGTGGGTATCTGATGAAAAACAGAAAAATGACGGAATCCGCATTTCCGTACTGGTGGACAAGGCCTGTGTCCAATTTGATCTGAGTCCTGAGGATTCTGAATTTCTGTTACGGTTTATAAAATCTTCCCGGGAAGGGTAATATCATGAGTGATATCCGCGTGCTTCCCGAACTTATCACCAATCAGATTGCCGCAGGAGAGGTGGTGGAGCGTCCTGTTTCCGTTGTGAAAGAACTCATGGAAAATGCCCTGGATGCCCATGCCACCCATATCCGGGTGGAGGTGGACAGGGGGGGGCGGGACCTCATCCGGGTTTCCGATGACGGAGACGGTATGTCCCGTGACAATGCCCTATTATGCATTGAACGCTATGCCACCAGCAAGATCTCCACGGCAGAAGATCTTTTTTCCATTGCCACCCTGGGATTCCGGGGGGAGGCTTTGCCCTCCATTGCATCGGTGTCAAAGATGACCATCACCACCCGGGAGAAGGGAGCAGACTACGGCACCCGGCTTTTTTTAACCGGGGGGAAACTCATGGAGGTGTCTGAGATCGGTGCGCCTCCGGGTACCGTGGTGGACATCAGGAGTCTTTATTTTAATACCCCGGTGCGTCGTAAATTTTTAAAGACCGTTAACACAGAAATGGGGCACATTGCCGATGCCTTTACCGCCATGGCCATGGGAGCCGTGGGGGTGGGGTTTTCTTTGGTTCATAATGGGCGGTTGGTTAAGGATATCGGCTGTGATCAGGCCCTTGATTCCCGGGTGGCATCGGTTTTGGGAACAGATGCTGCCGTGCAGCTTTATCCGCTTCATCTGCAGGATGGTGAGCTTGAAATTAAGGGATATCTTGCCGATCCTGCATATACCCGGTCCGGTTCCCAGCGGATCCGGCTGTTTGTCAATGGACGAATGGTGACGGACAAGGGGATTGTCTCTGCCCTTCTCCAGGGGTTTCGCGGCAGAATCATGAAGGGGCGGTTTCCCATGGCTGTGCTGTTTTTTACACTGCCCTTTGATGGAGTGGATGTTAATGTGCATCCGTCAAAACTTCAGGTGCGCTTTGTTGATGAGAAAGGGGTGTATCGCGCCGTTCGCCGGGCGGTATCTGAGGCTTTGGTTCTTTCTGAGCAGAAAAAGGCTTCCCTGATATCCCGGAAAAAATCATCTGCCTTGACAGTTCCCCAGGAGCTATCATCGGTTGATGTGATATCCACAGAATCTGATTATGGATTTCAATTGTCGGATGACCAGGATGCTATTTCCCAGTCACAGGCATCGGTGAAGGAAGGGGCACCTGGTGGTAACGAAATCCCAAGCAAGCTCAACACTGACACCCATTCCAGGGCAGTTCCACCATCACTTTTTAAATGGGGAGGTCCTGCCAATGCTGAAAAATATCAGGAAGATTCATTTCTTGATATTGAAGCACCTTCGGGTAAGACCCCGAATACCCATGGGGAAACTGTGAAAAATTTTTCTGATGATAGCTCTGATGACAGGATTGATCTGAAAAAATTATCATCGGGTGGGATTAAAAAAAAGGGTGAAGTGGCAGAAGATGGACCGGTGGAACCAGAAAATAAACAGGAAAAAACCATTTTTCCCCCTGCTGAATCGATTTTGAGTACGGATGCAGTAAGTTCAAATGTGCCAGATACCGACTCCATGGATATGGCATCCGGGCTGGAATCCCACACCCGCATTGTGGGGCAGGTTCTGGGAACCTACATTGTCATTGAAACCCTGGAGGGGGTTATCTTCATTGATCAACATGCGGCCCATGAACGCATTGTCTATGAATCGCTTAAAAAACGCTCTGAAACCTTCAAGCCTCCCTCCCAGCATCTGCTGGTTCCTGAAGTCCTTGATTTAAATTTCTCCCAGGGGGCATTATTGAAAAAGATGATCCCCTCTCTTTGTGAACTTGGCTTTGACATCGAACCCTTTGGGGGTACAACCTTTGCCTTAAAGGCTGTGCCTGCCATCATTGATCATTGTGATGTAAGGCAATTGATTCAGGATATGGTGGATAGTATTATGGAATCAGGGCTTGAATCCGGGGATGATATGGTCCATGGAGAGGCCTGGCTGGAGGATTGTCTTATTCTCATGGCCTGTCACAATTCAGTTCGGGCCAATCAGGGCATGAACGAAAGGGAGATGGTCGATCTTATCTGTCGTTTGGATGAATGTGAGAATGCTTTTTATTGTCCCCATGGCAGACCCATTCGGGTGGTGTGGTCCCAGCGGGATTTTGAGCGGATGTTTAAGCGGGTTTTGTAGAACTGGTGAGTGCGCGCAAGTTTAAGCTTACATCTTGTGCTTTAAAAAGACTGTTCAACGGTCATTATCCCTAAAAATATGATATATCGTTTTTTACCGTGGGATTAATTTATTTCCTATAAGATATAAAAAAATAAAGGGGATCGAGTATTATCGATCCCCTTTATTGATCTTTATGATGCTACTCCAGATCTAACTAATTTCTTTTGATTAGAAATTAACCTGAAGTCTGGCAACTAAGCTCTTATACTCATCATCAATATTGTCATAGTCATTGTAGAAATAAGCTACAGCAAGTTCTGTATTGGTGGCCAGCATGTAAGAAGCCCAGACGTTAAAACTTGTAATGTCATCAATATCGGTATTGTCGTCTTCTTCAGGCTCAAAGTAGCCTAACTTTGCGCCGACGGCCATACCGTCCATTACGTTAACTTTACCAAAAAGAGTGATTCCCTGCACACCGGCATTTGAATCTGTGGGGTCAAACGGGCTGGTGTCTGCAGCAAGCGACATGGCGATATCTGCAGAGAAAGGAGTATTCATTGACATGGGAGTAAATGTCCACCAGTCACAGATGTTTGTCAACTGATCTTCATCTGCGTCATCTGTACCCAGTGCATAAAGAATTTCTGCGCCCATGCTGAATGAATCAGTTAACTTGGCATCGCCTTTAAGATAAAACTGAGTTCCCATATAATCAATTTTGTTGCCAGCAAGGTCTTCGTAATCACCGGCAGCAAGGTCAAGTTCTGCAGTAAGGTTTACCATTCCAATGGCTGCGTTGCCATTAAAACCAAACATTGTTCTGGAATCATCGATAGCTGAACCGTCATCTTGTGTGATTGCATACAGATTAGTGGAAAAGGCATCTGTATCATAGCTGAAGTTGACAGCATAGAAGTCAGTGTCATCAAAATCACCATCATCATTGGTAGCGCCGTTCTCGTCAGCTTTACCATAAATCAGGGAAATCTTTACAGGGAGTTTCAAGACCAATTTAGCTGCAGTTGCATTGGCATCCAGAACTTCCTCAATACCCAAAGAGAGAAACTGCTGACCAACTCTTAATGACCACATTTCTTTATCAATGTTCATAAAACCACGGTCAATATCAAGCTCTGAGTTATCACCAGTACGAGGTCTTACAACATATCCAGGACCATAATTAAGTCCCCAAGTACCTTCGCCGTAATCTGCTCTCATCTCAACATAGACATCATCTGCAACATTGATTTTAGTTCCGATTCTGAATCGTTGATCAATCCAACTTGCATCACTGCCATCGGTGTAAGAATCATCCCAGGCACGAACCCTCAAGGATCCATAAAGTGAGACTCTGTCATCAGCAAATGACGGTGCAATGAACATCGCCACACATACCACTGCAAGAATAGCAATAGCCAGTTTTTTCATCTTCGTTTTCCTCCTACAAAAAACTAAGGTGATTTCGCTTGTTTTAAGCGAATAATTAAATATTGCCGAGGGCATAGTTGAAAAATATAAAATATTCTATATTTTCAACTGAATTCCCTTAGCAATTGCCTGTATAGATGATGATTCCTGACGTCAAGAATCACCATGATAACCCATACTGCTCAGTACCGATATCAGCACACCAAAAAGATGTCAAGTAATAAATGATTTGTTTTTCGGATACTCAAAATATCGTGGGGTGGGGTTTATACTTGGTTTTTTGGTGCTTTTACTAAAGTTTTCCTTGAAACACAGGTAACTATATAAAGCACAATAACACAAGGTTGACCCCGTTGGTCCACCAATTGTGATGGGTGACCAAATCTTGTGATCAAACCCTATAATATTTATTTATCATTTGTTTTTAAAAGTTCATAGGCCACAAGGACGCTACTGGCCTGGGACATTATTGTTGTACCTTCCTTGGTGATGGTGGCAGCCAGCAGTTCTTCAAAACCGTCATTGTCAAAATCGCCAATAACAAAGTCGGAGATACGTCCGGGCAGGGGAGCTGTCTTCCAGTTCAGGTTAAGTCCCATGTTTGTCCAGGAGCGAGACTCCAGAAAACCTCTATCAAATTTTCTGAATTTACTGAAAAAACTCATGGCCACATCGTGGTTATTGGCGGAGATAATTTCAAGTGTACCGTTTCTATCAATGTCGTGAATTCGGGTACGAAGGGGGAAAAACTGCAGTTGATCATCATCTTCTGCATTGTCCTTGGGAAGCATGAATCCTGCGAGGGTTCCTCCAGAGGGTTCCGGATTTCGCCACAGAGCTTCTCCTGAATTTCCAAAAACGGCAAGGTGTTCAGCATCATCGTAACCTGTTATGGTAGGTTTGCCATCTCCACGAATATCATCAAAGCTAAGTCCCATGACATTGGCTGTTTTTCCCTTTAAAATTCTGCCAGCAGACATATAGGCATTACCCTGCCATTGCATTTTGTAGATGGGGGACGTGTGTATATTTGCATCCCTTTCACGCTGTTTCTGTCCCAGGAGCACCACTTCACCGTTTTTTTGTTTTGAAATCCGGTAGTACCAGGGGGAATTTTTTACGATGATATCGTAGGTTCTGCCGTTGTATTCAAGAACAAAGGATGTGGCCCGGTCCTGTTCCGGAGAAATACTGGAAACAAAAATTTCCGGAATCCCATTACCATTGATATCCCCTGTGTCCAGGCCGATGTGATGGGACAATTTGCTGATGGGAATCTCGGCGGTTTTGACCAGCCGGTTGTTTTTCATTTGATAGATGATGATTGATTCATCTGTTAAAGCAACTGTTTCCAGAATGCCATCGTTATTTACATCACCAAGATCCATGCCCAGTATGCGAAGGGGAATGGGTCTGCTTTTCCAGAATCCGCTGTTCATTTTGCGGGCGTTGTCGGTTTTAAAATTGGGATTAACTGCGGTTATGTCTTGGGAGGCTGAGGTTGTTTGCGGTGCCAGTAACGGATTGAGTGTCTGCTGGGGAGCAGAGGGTGCCTGGGTGGGTTGGGCCATTGCTGGAGCATCACCACCGGAAACCATCTGGCGATGAAACACCGTTTCATTTATAGTGGTTGCAAACCGGTTAATTTCAGGAATTACCCCTCCCAGATCATTGGTTTGACCGAAAAAAGAAATCGGGGCCATTTTGCCGGTGATATCCATCATTTTTGCATCAATGCTGGCTCCCTGGCCCAGTATTGTCACGCTGCCGGTGATAATGAAATCAGCTTTCAGCTGGCCACCGGCAAGCAGGGCAAGACTGTCATCTTTATATTGGCCCAGTTTTGTTACTGTGGCATTGACAGCAGACCTGTCTATCACCGCCACCTTGTCTTGCCATGCAAGGCGTGAACCCAGCATGTCCTGAATGCCGGTTTTCAGGAATTCAAGATTCTTTTCGGCGTTGATCTGAAAAGGCAGAATCATTACTTTTACAGGATTAGCAAACACCGAACCAATGGAGAAAAAAAGCACGGCAATGATGATAAATGGGGTCAACCCCATGAGTTGATATGTTTTCTTTTTCAAAAGAGACTCCTGTTTCGTAAATATTCGGGTTGGTAATGTAATTGCTGAAAAAATCATGTTTGCGCATTCGTATAAGCTGTAATGCGCCATGAAATCCTTTAAATGTTATGCAACTCTGAAATCAAGTAATGACAAACCATTATGATGATTCTATAGATTTGCTGTTCCTGGATTTTGAATGGCTAAAAACTCTGAATTTATACACATTCTGTTGCCTTCGTGCAAGATAATTCTACCGGGTTTTTCGGGAAGGGGAATCGTTTTGATGAAGATTGACAATTGACCATGGATTCTATAGGGTTTTCTCACATTTGATTTCGAGTTGAAAAATAATTAACCACAGGTGAGTTAAATGAAAAAAAACAGTATAAAAATGTTTGTGTCGGGTATGGCGGCAATGATTTGTTTGATCGGGTTTGCAGCGCCCTCAATTGCGGAGTCTTCTTCCCAAAAAATTGCTATATTTCCCTTTGAAGTAATCTCCCGGGAAGATCAATCTTTTATTGGAAAAGGCATGGGGAAAATGCTTTGTACACGGGTGGGGCAGGGGGAAAAAATTCAGGTAAAGTGTCTGGATAAATCCTTTGATAGTTTTGATCTATCCATGGGTGATGGGCTCATGGATGCCATCGCACGGTCAGATTTTTTGCAGGGTGTAGAATTTTTGCTCATGGGAAGCATCACCATTGCAGGCAATGCCGTGAGTACCGATGCAAGGCTTGTGGATGTCACAGGAGAAATGGAGACTGTTAACATTCATGAATCCGGCACTGGGCTTGGGGATGTCATGCGCCATGCTGCCGGGGTTGCAGAGAAGGTCAGGCGGGTCCTGGTCGGGGGAGGGCTGACCGTTGACAATGTTCCTGTTCCCACTATTAGTTCTGTGGAAACTGTTGTTTTGCCTGCTGGTGCAGATGCTCGGACAGGACATGGGGACGTGTCGGCGTCAACATCTTTGACGAATAGTATCCCCGTCCAGGAAGGATCTGCTTCTTTACCACTGTTTGTATCTCGTTCCCTGTCCGGCGAAATTTCAGGGCTTACCATTATGGATATGGGTGGGACAAAGGAAATTGCCATCATTGAAGCACAACAACTCACCGTTCTTTCATGGCAGAATCAAAATCTTGTGAAAAAGGCGATCTTTAAGGGCAAACACTATCAAACTTTTGTTGGGGTGGATGCAATGGATATCGATGCAGATGGAAAAGATGAGCTGTTTATCAGTATTCTGGATCGAAAGTATCATCTTAAATCCATGGTTATCAAGGAAAAGGCCGGCAGCCTCACCGTTGTTGGCCGAGACATCCCCTGGTTTTTTCGGGTGGTTAAAATTGATGGAAAAAAACAGTTGCTGGGGCAAAAAGCAGGCCAGGATCAACTGTTTTGGGGAGAGATATACAACCTTTCATTTGATGGTCGACGTATCGTTAAAGGAGAGGTGAAGATGTCCGGTAAGGGGGGAATCTTTGGTCGAAGCCTGGGGCGTCTGGAGGTAAACGGTCCGCTGAAAATGGCATGGTTTGACAATGACGGTTTCCTTAATCTAGGTAAGGAGACTTTTGAAAAAGAATGGATCAGTGATGGTCCGTGGGGTTCCAGTGCTCTTTTTGTCACCTATGACAGGGGGAAAAATGATGTTGACCAGCGAGTGTACCTCAATTCTCGGGTGGCCTTTGAAGATGTTGATGCAAATGGACATGCTGAGGTTATTGCCGTTGTAAACAGCGATATGGCCAGGGGGTTTCTATCCGGTTTTAGAAAGTTCACCCGGGGATATGTTTCCATTCTGGAATGGAAGGGCGATACCCTGGTGGAACAATGGCACACGCCGGAGGTTTCCGGGTATGTGGCGGATTTTTCCCTGGGGGACATGAACGGAGACGGGCATATTGAAGTGGTATATGGCACGGTTGTAAATGTGGGTCGGATCATTGGGAAGCCCAAAAGTAATATCGTGGTGCGCTCCGTGGGAATTATTGATAAATAACAGCGTTTACAAAATTAAAACGCTTGACAATGTCTCGGCCGTGTGTTTAGAAAATATTATCATTATAATTGTCCTGGTCATTGCTCTGTAAGAATTCATCTGGACGAAATTTAGAATCAGCCACGAAAAATTAATTAAATAAAGGAGGATCAAAGAAGGCGGTCTGGTGTGACCGGTGTAAAAATCGGTTTACCTGTTTGTAGTAAAAGGACTAAGGAAAAAGAAAACGACTAAGGAAAAAGGAGAAAAGGATGAAGAAAAGGATTTTGGCAGCCGTGCTTTTTTTGGTAGTGGTTGGATTTTCCCTTCCCGCTATGGCCCTGGATGTAAATTTCAGTGGTGAATTGTATGTGGAAGGAATCCTGAACACATCAGAAAATATGTTGGAGTCAGACAAGACAAGTGATTATCGTCAGATGCGCCTGCGGGTGAAAACAGATTTCAAAATTTCTGATAAGTTGTCCTTGACCACCCGGTTTGATGCCCTGGAAAAAGTTTTGAGTTCCAGTGATTCCGCCTTTGATAATGTTTCCGGCGGAAAAGGGTTTGATGAGGATATTGATGATGATAACATTGATTTTGACCGGGCTTACATTTCTTACATTAGTCCCATTGGTTTATTTCAGGTGGGCCGTATGGAAGGTGTTACCTGGGGAACCTCATTTTGTGATGATGAATCTGACACCGACCGCATCAAGTATGTTCTGCCTATTCCCATGGCAGATGGTAAGCTGTATATCGGTGCAGTTGCAGAAAAAGTAACAGAGAATGACAAGGGCACGGAGTTCAGTGATCTGGACAATGATAAATATTATATTGGGGTTACCTATAAAACTGCCAATTATTCTACAGGGCTTTTGACGGCATTTTATAATTTTAAAAGATTTCAAGATCCTGGACAGGCCTTTGCAGGGGTTAATTTCACAGAGGCCTATGAAGATAATGGTTCCAGCTCAGATTTTAAAAATTATGTGGCAACAACGGATGGAGCCACAGACAGTGCCAGCTCTTATGGGGCATGGTATACTGCAGGTGCATTGGCGTACAAGACGGCTTATATAACAACTCTTCAGAGTGGTGGATCTGCAGCTGCCGCACAGCAGGCCGGTGGAGCAGCTGCTGTTGCAGCAGCTGGTATGGACTGGCTGAACTCCGGTGTTGATAGTGCCTCGGCCACAGCTTTTTCTGAACGCGGTAAAACCACGGATGCCCAAGTATTTTTGCTGGCTCCTTATTTTAAAGGCAATTTTGGAGATTGGGCCTTTGAAGCAGAGCTGGATTATGTATTTGGAACCGCGTCCTATGATGTACCAGGTGCCAAGGATCGTGACCTTCAGGCATTTGCCTATTTTGTAGAGGCCAGTTATGATTATGGTCCGTTCACCTTCCAGGGGGGGGTTGCCCATTCCACGGGTGATGCTGATTACACCGACGATGATATCGGTTCCATGGGTTATGTATCACCCGGGCTTGACTGGGCAAGATTATTTATTTTAAATGCCGATGATCATGGCATGAACACCACCCTTGGCAATGGGGTAGGTAACCATGTGGGGGATGGATTTGCAACCGCTTCCACCGCCATGTGCGACGGATATCAGATGCTTTATGCCGGTGCTGATTATGCGCTGACAGATTCTCTTACCCTTGGCATTATCGGTGCTATTTCCAAAGCGGATGAAGTCCCCGATGGACCGGGATATGATGATGACCAGGGTATGGAAGTGGATCTGAGCCTTACCTGGAAGATCGCGGATAATCTGGTTTATACCGGCATCGCCGCCTACCTGGACGGTGGTGATTACTGGACTACAAGGGCCAATTATGGCGTGAAAAATCCTGATATTGATCCGGATATTTATGCACTGTATCATAAATTAACATTGACCTTCTAAGCGTCTTTGCCCATTTAGTTGTGTGTTAAAATTTAAAAAGGGTCTTAAAACCGGATGACAATATTCGGTTTTAAGACCCCTTCTTATTTTTGTTAATACAGTTAGTTGTACTTTGAGGCTGCTATGGATGATGCCTAAATATTTACCAGAACTTCCAGAAAGGCTTTTTTCCCTTTCCCACATCGTCGTCGGCATCCACTTCATCCAGAACTTCCGGTATCTCAAGATCTATTTCCTCATCATCATATTTTGGCTTTGATTTTTTCCAGAATTTCCAGAAGGGAACGTTTTCATCAGCAATCTCAGTGTCTTCATCCATTTCCGAGGGTAAGGTGGGGATGGGGGTATTTGTCTGGGATATCCCTTCATCGGGATAAGAGGGCGGTGCTTGCGTTTTTTTCCAGAACATCCAGAAAGGTTTCTTTTTCACCGTGGTTTCCATGGGAATCTGAGGAATTAACGTTTCCGGGTTGGCCCGGGTCACGTCTTGTTGCGGGGCTTTATTTTCGGCATCTGCAGTAACCATTCCCGAGGTTTCTCTGTGAAACACCTGTGCGTTGATTTCACCGGCAATGCGATTCATTGCGGGAATGATGCCATCCAGGGAATCCGCCTGGCTGAAAAAGGTACGAAGGGGAGTGGGAGATACGCTGGAATAAACCCTTGTGTCCAGGCTGAAACTTCCTGCAAATTCTGTGATACTTCCTGCAATAATATATTCAGCAGCGGCGTTATCAGCCACGGCCTTAACCAGGGCATCACCGGCTAATGTCCGGGCATTATGGATTTTATCAAGAATGGTTTTTCCGGGAATAATTATGGTTTTTTCCTTTCTTGCAATCCGTGAGGAGAGCATATGGGAAATGCCTTCCTGAATATAAGTTAAATCTTTTTCTGCATTCATGGTAAAGGGAAGAATAATCACCTGCTGCACCTGGGCCCTGGCGGACATTGGAAATATCTGACAACAGGTAATTACCATAAATAAAAAAATAACTGTGGTCACTGATTTTGATAAACGGAACGGTTTCAAAAAATCACTCCTGGTTATAGATGCATTCCTGGTTATATAATGATGGCATTTAGATCGGGCAGGGCGGCATCAAAATAGCACAACCCCCCACCCATTATTTGGATATCCATCACAGTTGCTGTTTGAGAAGTTCAGTAACTACCTTTGGATCTGCCTTACCCCGGGTTTTCTTCATGATCTGTCCCATGAAAAAACTGAAAAGTTTGGTTTTTCCGTTGGTATAGGCGGTATGTTCATCCGGGTTGGATTCAATGACAGCGCTTACAATGGCCGCAAGTTCCGACTGATCAGACACCTGTTCAAGCCCCTTGGCTTCCATGATGGCAAGGGGACTCTTGTCTGAATGGCTCATCTCTTCAAACACGGTCTTTGCCGTTCCGGCATTGAGTCTTCCCGTCTCCACAAGGCCTAGAAGTTCGCCAAGGGCTGTGGCGGATACCGGAAGGGTCTCGATGGTAAGTCCCTGGCTTTTTATGAGTCCCAGCACCGGTCCCATGATCCAGTTGGCAGCCTGTTTTTTATCTTTTACATTGGCAGCCGCCGTTTCGTAGTAGTCGGCCATCTGACGGGAGGCCGTTAAAACCCCGGCATCATACTCTGACAATTGATAGTCTGCCATGAACCGTTGTTTTCGGGTATCGGGCAGCTCCGGCATCTCTTTTTTTACAGATTCAATCCATTCTTCATCCACAATAAGGGGAACCAGGTCAGGATCAGGAAAATATCGGTAATCATGGGCATCTTCCTTGCCCCGCATGGAACGGGTGACATTTTTGTCCGGGTCCCACAGCCGGGTTTCCTGGATAATTGCTTTGCCCGATTCCAGGACATATGTCTGTCGCTGGATTTCATGGCGAATGGCTTTTTCCACATGTTTAAAGGAGTTGAGGTTTTTTAATTCCGTTCGGGTACCAAAGGCTTCCTGGCCCACTGGCCGCAACGAGATGTTGGCATCGCATCGGAAACTGCCCTCTTCCATGTTACCGTCACAGATATCAATATATTTTAAAATGGCGTGGAGCTTTCTTAAATACGCTCCGGCCTCTTCTGCGGACCGCATGTCCGGCTCGCTGACAATCTCCACCAGGGGAACGCCGGTGCGGTTAAGATCCACCATACTTATGCCCCGGCCGGGGTCATGGATGAGTTTTCCGGCATCTTCTTCCATGTGAATCCGGGTTATGCCGATGCGTTTGGGGCTTGCTCCTTCGGGTTCCACCACAAGGTGACCGTGCTCTGCAATGGGAAATGCGTACTGGGAAATCTGGTAGCCCTTGGGAAGATCTGGATAAAAATAATTTTTGCGGTCAAAACGGCTCTCCCTTGCAATGGTGCAGTCGGTGGCAAGAGCGCTTTTAATGGCAAAGGTGACAGCCGTGCGATTCAAGACGGGCAAAACCCCCGGCATGCCGGTGCACACCGGGCAGGTGTTGGCATTGGGGGCAGCCCCGAAGGTGGTGGGGCAACTGCAGAATATTTTGGTTTTTGTTTTAAGCTGGGCGTGAACTTCAAGTCCGATGACAGGTTCAAAAAGCATGATTAAAGTATCCTGTTTGTGCCTGGTTTTAACTTCGGGTCCCGGTAAGTTGGCTTATCTTCCGGGGGTGGCTTTTGTGTGGTTATCTCTATTAATCCGTAATCCTTAAATCAGATGGTCAAGGATAAATGCCGACAAAAGTGCCACGAATTCAAGGTTGACGCCCTTTTTAAGTGGCAGAAGCTGGAAACCAGGCCCTCGTGTTTTCTTGTGTATTGAAGGCCGTATTGATTGTTTGTCAACCTCTTCTTATATCTCCGATGATTTGTTTTATCAATACTAAATTTTGTGCTATAGTCCATGGATTTTGTGGGATAATCCATGGACATACCTGACCCTTGCCTGGGATTATCAATATGGAAAATCGGGTCATCAAGTGATAATAGGATAAGTGAGGCGGGTTAGTGAAGTTTTTTTTGTGTGTGATGGGAATGGTGATGATCATTGAGGGCTTGCCCTATTTTGCCTTTCCTGAAAAAATGAAACAGGTAATGACAGTGGTGGTAACGCTTCCTCACAATGGTTTGAGGCGTTTTGGTGCAATTTTGATGCTGTTGGGGCTGGGGGTGGTTTACCTTGGTAGATGTGTGCTGTGATGTATAAGCTTTCCGATTATGCCTATCATCTTCCACCTGAACAGATAGCCCAATACCCTGTGGATAACCGGGTAGGTTCACGGCTTTTTTGTCTAAATCGGGCCACCGAGGATATTGCCCACCATCGCTTTAACGAATTGCCCTGCCTGTTAAAGTCAGGTGATCTTCTGGTCATCAACGATACCCGGGTGATTCCTGCACGCCTGAAAGGCCATAAAAAAACCGGCGGTCAGGTGGAGGTATTGATCATCGACTACAATGCCGGCATGACCTGCCTGGAGCAGTATGGCTATTTTGAATGTGACTGCATGATACGGGCATCTAAAAGCCCGAAACCAGGGACTCACCTGCTCTTGGGGGCTGGCATAACGGCCCGGGTGGAGGGGGCGGCTTCTGGTCTTTTTCGAGTACGTTTTTTTTGTGATACCGATTTCCGCCAGGCTCTGGAAGCCGCCGGAGAGATTCCGCTGCCCCCCTATATTCATAGAAATGGTGCAACAGATTCCCAGCGGGACCGGGAAAATTACCAGACGGTGTATGCCAGAAAAGAAGGCGCAGTGGCTGCCCCCACAGCCGGACTTCATTTCACCCGGCATCTCATGGATCAGCTGGAAGAAAAAGGAATCGAATTTAAAAAGATTACCCTCCATGTGGGCCATGGTACCTTTGCCCCGGTGCGAGTGACGGATATCCGAAAGCACCAGATACATTCGGAATTTTTTTCCATTTCTCCAGAGACGGCCCAATGTATTAACCGGGCAAAAAAAGAAGGTCGACGTATCATTGCCGTGGGAACTACCAGTGTACGTACCCTGGAATTTTGTTCAAAAGAAACCGGACAACTGACCCCGGGCAGCGGCATGTGCAACCTTTTTATCTATCCCGGATATCAGTTTCGCATGGTTGATGCAATGATCACTAACTTCCATTTGCCGGAATCCACCCTTCTTATGCTGGTATCTGCCTTTGCCGGGCGAGACACTATGCTCCATGCCTATAGAGAGGCTGTGGAAAACAACTATCGATTTTTCAGTTATGGCGATGCCATGCTGCTGGAGTAAAAGAATGCTGACCTTTAACATCGAAGAAAAATGCATGGACTCCCGGGCCCGCACCGGCAGGATCATCACAGATCATGGTGAGATTCCCACCCCCATTTTCATGCCTGTGGGAACCCTTGGCTCGGTGAAGGCCGTGTCTGTGGAGGAATTAAAGCAGTGTGGTGCCAGAATTATTCTTGGCAATACATATCATTTATATCTAAGACCCGGGTGCGGGGTGATGAGACACATGGATGGGCTTCACAAATTTATGAACTGGGATCGACCCATACTCACCGACAGCGGTGGATTTCAGTTTTTTTCCCTGGCAAAGCTTGCAAAGTTTTCTGATGAGGGCGTAAACTTTCAGTCCCATATTGACGGCTCCCGCCATCTGTTCACTCCGGAAAAGGCTGTTGATATTCAAATGGTACTGGGATCTGACATCATGATGTCCCTGGACCGGTGTATCCAGTATCCTGCCACGGAAAAAGAGACCATGACGGCCCTGGAAAAAACCACCATGTGGGCCAGTCGGGGCAGGGATCACTGGCTGGAAAAAGGCGGTGTTAACAACCTGTTTGGCATTGTCCAGGGCGGAATGTTTCCCCATTTGAGAAGCCTTTCCGCCGAACAGTTGATTGACCTTGATTTTCCCGGATATGCCGTGGGGGGATTAAGTGTGGGGGAACCCACGGACATGATGTATGAAATGGCCGATCACACCGTGCCGCTTTTGCCCCATGACAAACCAAGGTATGTTATGGGTGTGGGAACGCCGGAAAATCTTGTGGAGATGGTGGGCATGGGGGTTGATATGTTTGACTGCGTCATGCCGTCCCGTAACGCCAGAAACGGCCAGCTATTTACCTCCCGGGGTACCATTAATATCTCCAATGCACGATTTGCCATGGATGAAAGGCCCGTGGAAGGCACCTGTACTTGTCATGTGTGTCAAAATTATTCCAGAGCCTACCTGCGTCATCTTTATAAAAGCCGGGAATTGTTATCCTATCGTCTTAATACCATTCATAATCTTCATTATTACCTGAATCTAATGGAAGATATCCGGCAATCCATCAGGGAGGATCGTTTTTCTGCCTTTAAAAAAGATTTTTTTTCCCAAAGAACCAGTGATATCTGAAGCCATATGCATCCATGGGTTTCAGGTGATGTGCGAACTATAAAAAGGAGCATGCTATAGACAATGATTGCATCCAGAATTGAACAGGCCATGACAACATCCTCATGGATTCGTAAAATGTTTGAAGAGGGCACCCGCTTAAAGGCCATACACGGGGTGGAAAATGTATTTGACTTCAGTCTGGGAAATCCCAATCTGCCCCCCCCGCCCGCCTTTCATGAAGCACTGCAAACAGCTGTTGCCCAGGGAGAAAAAGAGGGGCATGGGTATATGTCCAACGTTGGATTTCCCCATGTGCGAGAGTCCATTGCCCAAACCATGAAAGTACAGCAGGCAGCAGACGTGACCGCCGATGACATTGTGCTTACCTGCGGGGCTGCAGGGGGCTTGAATATTGTGTTAAAGGCCCTGCTCAATCCCGGAGAAACGGTGCTGGTGCCCGCTCCATTTTTTCCGGATTATGGCTTTTATGCCGCCAACCACGGTGGAAGCCTTAAAACCGTTGCCACCCGGGCGGACTTTACCCTGGATATGGATGCCATTGAAGCGGCTATTACCGAAAAAACCCGGGTGATGATTATAAACTCTCCCAACAATCCCACCGGACAGATCTACTCCCGGGAGAGCCTTGCCAATCTTGGAACCCTTCTTGAAAAAAAGAGTGCAGAGTATGGCCGGGAGATTTATCTGGTATCCGATGAGCCTTATCGGAAAATTGTCTTTAATGATACTGATGTTCCCCCGGTGTTTGAGTGTTATAAAAATGTTGTGGTGGTAACCTCCCACTCCAAGGATCTTTCCCTTGCCGGTGAACGTATCGGGTGCGTTATAGTTCATCCGGATCTTACCTATAAAAATGAAATGCGAAGTGCCCTGGCTCTGGCCAACCGCATACTGGGATTTATCAATGCCCCGGCCCTGATGCAGCGGGTATTGCCCTTTTTGCAGAAAAGCAGTGTGGACATTGATGCCTACCGTCGCAAGCGTGATATCTTTTGTGATGGTCTTACCGATGCCGGATATACCTTCACCGTACCTCCGGGGGCATTCTATATTTTTCCCACCACCCCGGTGCCCGATGACGTGGCCTTTGTAAAGGCACTGCAGGAGGAGTTGATCCTGGCCGTTCCGGGAACGGGATTTGGAGGCCCTGGGCATTTCCGCCTGGCCTTCTGCGTGGCGGATGAGGTGATAGAGGGTGCATTGCCGGGGTTTAAACGGGTGATGGAGCGGTTTTAATGGTGGTGCTATTTTTTAAGGGAGGTGAACCGTGCATGAAATGGGAATTGCCCAGCAGATGCTGTCCATTGCCCTGGGGGCCATCCCCGGTGATCTGCCGGACCCCAGGGTGGAACGTTTGAATCTGCGTGTGGGGCGGCTGGCCGCCGTGGTGGAGGACAGTTTGCGTTTCTGCTTTGAGATAATTTCAAAAGAGACCTGTCTTGAAGGTGCTGAACTTGTGGTTGAAACCATTCCGGTGAGGGCAAGGTGTCGGAACTGCCACCATGAATGGGAGGTCCCTGATGTGGTATTTACCTGTCCTTCATGTGAGACGGGTGAAATTGAACTGGTTTCCGGAAGAGAACTTGAGGTGTCCTCCCTGGAGCTTGCGGATTAAAAAAATGCGCCCATGGGTTTAATCTCCGATAAATGGATGTGTGCAGGTATGAAGCTTTGGAGCTTAGTCACAACATGGGCCGATTTGGGGAGGTGGTAGGCTTGCGTTATTGGCATTATTGTTGGTTTTTTGAGTTTGCACAGGCTGTGGTCGATAATGCCAATAACACAAGTCTGGCCCCCATTAACCCGCCACTGTGACGGGTGACCCATGTTGTGATCAAGCCTAAACTTTAAGATTTAAGTGTGGATGCAAAAGGAGTACATAGCTATATGGAAATCAATATTCAAAAAAGAGTGCTGGAAGCCAATGAGAACATGGCGGATAAAAACCGGCGGCTGTTCCGGGAAAAAGGGGTATTTGTCCTGAATTTGATGAGTTCTCCGGGATCGGGAAAGACGGAAACCCTGTGTAAAACCCTGGGGCATTTAATGCCGGAAGTGGCCACCGGCGTCATTGTGGGGGATATCTGCACCAGAAATGATGCCGACAGGTTGGAGTCCACCGGGGCCTCTGTGGTTCAGATAAATACCGATCAATTTGGCGGTGACTGTCATCTGGCAGCCCATCTCATTGAAAAAGCGGCTCTTACCATGGATCTTGCAGCACTGGATCTTCTCATTGTTGAAAATATCGGAAACCTGGTGTGTCCGGCGGAATTTGACATTGGAGAAAATGCCAAGGCCGTGATGTTAAGCGTCACCGAAGGGGAGGATAAACCCCTGAAATATCCCCTGATGTTTCAGGTGGCAGATGTTGCTATTTTAAATAAGATTGACTTGCTTCCATACCTGGACCTGAATGCCCGTGAGGCGGTGGAAAACATGAAAAAAGTGCATCCCGGATTGACTGTGTTTGAACTGTCCGCCAAAACCGAAGCGGGTATGGCACCCTGGGTTCAATGGCTTAAAACCGCTGTGGCCGGGAATCGTAAGGGATAACGTTTCAGGAGGGGTCATGATAAGAAAAACAGCACAGTTTGCCGGTTCATGGTATCCGGCAGATGCCGGACAATGCCAACGGGAGATTGAGGATTTTCTTAAAGGCGGAGAACCGCTGCCCCGGGGAGACTTTGCCTGTGGTATTGTGCCCCATGCCGGGTGGTTTTTCTCCGGAGGTCTTGCCTGCCGGGTTATGGCTGCCCTGGCAAAAAAAAAGTCCCCGGATCTGGTCCTTATCTTTGGTATGCATATGCATGAAAACCAGTCTCCCCGGATATTGTCCCGGGGGGGCTGGGAAACCCCTTTGGGAAATCTTGATATCCATGAAGGGTTTGTCCGAGAGCTTGCAAAAAACGTTAAGATTCAACTCGATACCCCGGAGACCTTTCCCGGAGACAACACCATTGAGGTACAGCTGCCCCTGGTGAAATATTTTTTTCCCACCGCCTGCATGGTGCCGGTGGGGGTACCACCTTCACCGGTGGCAGAAAAAATCGGTGCGGCAGCGGTGGCGGTTGCCCTGGAACTGGGGATTGACATGGTGGTGGTAGGTTCCACGGATTTGACCCACTATGGGGAAACCTTTGGCTTTACCCCGGCGGGTTCCGGCACCCAGGCCCGGGAATGGATGGAAATGGAAAATGATGCGGCGGCCATGCATGCCATGGAGGTCATGGATGTAAACGAGATCCTCTCCCAGGGGCGGCAACGCCGGAACATGTGCTGTGCCGGGGCCGTTGCCGCCACAGTGGCAGCGGCCCGGGCACTTGGGACTAACAAGGGAAATATCCTTGAATATGCCAATAGCTTTGACAAAAGTCCCGGCACCACTATGGTTGGATACACCGGAGTGCTATTCAGCCTGTGACCGCATATATTCCAGGGCCTTTTCAATGCGTGAAAGGGTCTTTTCCCGGCCCAGGGCCAGGATCATTTCAAAGATGCCGGGGCTAACGGTGGTTCCGGTGAGGGCCACCCGCAAGGGCTGGGCAATTTTACCAAATTTTAACTCTGTGTCTTCCATGACCTGTTTTAAAGCATCCTCAAGGTTTTTTTCCGTGAAGGTGTCAAGGGCAGTCAGGTATTTCAGGGTCAGCTCAAGGGGCTGCCGGGCTGCTTCCTTGAGGAATTTTTTGGCCGCCTTTTCTTCCAGTTCAATGTCTTTTTTGAAATAAAATGCGGCACTTTCGGCCATTTCCACCAGGGTTTTACTTCGGGGCTGGAGGGTTTCAATGGCAGGCTCCAGGGAGGGATCTTCTGTGGTAACCGTTATTCCCAGCTTCTCAAGAAAGGGGATTAAAAGCGGGGCCAGTTCAGCCGGTGTTTTTGCCTGGATGTGCTTGCCGTTCAACGCCACAAGTTTGTCCATGTCAAACATGGAGGGAGAGCGGCCGATGTGCTCCAGGGAAAACTTTTCGATGAGATCCTGGCGGGTGAAGAACTCCTGGTCTCCGCAGGACCACCCCAGCCTAACCAGGTAATTGAGCATGGCATCAGGTAGAAATCCCATGTCCTGGTATTCGCTCACGGACATGGCTCCGTGCCGTTTGCTCAGCCGTGCCTTGTCCGATCCCAGCACCATGGGTACATGGGCAAACAGGGGCAGTTTTGCTCCCAGGGCCTTGTAGATCAGAATTTGTTTGGGGGTGTTCACCAGGTGGTCGTCCCCCCGGATGATGGTGTTTATGCCCATGGTGATGTCGTCCACCACCACGGCCAGGTTGTACATGGGGCTGCCGTCACTTCTCTGGATGATAAAATCATCCAGCTCACTGTTGGGAAAGGCGGTATTTCCCTTTACCACATCCTCCACAACGGTGGCACCGGTGGTGGGGGCCTTGATACGTACTACCCTGCCGGGGGCCGGCCCCAGATTTTTGTTTCTGCATTTTCCGTTGTACATGGGTTTTTTTCCGGCGGCCCTTGCCTCTTCCCGCATGGCATCCACCTCTTCTGCAGTGCAGTCACAGTAATAGGCATCACCGGCATCCACCAGTTTCTGGATGTACTCCTTATAGATATCATAACGTTTGGTCTGGAAGAAGGGCCCCTCATCCCAGTCGATGCCCAGCCATTTCAGGGATTCAAATATGGCATCCACTGATTCGCTGGTGGATCTTGCCTGGTCGGTGTCTTCAATTCTCAGGACAAATTTTCCACCTGTTTTCCGGGTGTAAAGCCAGTTAAAAAGGGCGGTACGTGCCCCGCCGATGTGCAGATACCCCGTTGGGCTGGGGGGAAAACGTGTGATGATAGGTTTCATTTTATCTCCGTTTTTTTGTATGTTTTTTTTATATGAAAAGGTAGCCTTCAAGGCAACCTCGGCAGAGCCGCCCCCCCCGATGGGCAATAGGAACCGGACAATCGAACTGTCTACAGTTCCGGTCCGGGCCCATTGCCCGTCGGGGCGGCGGCGGCATAATGCCATTTTTATCAGGTGCTGTAACAGGATGGATGCCCTGTCATGGGTGCCTATGATGAAGTCAAATCTTCAGGTGGCATTTTTTATCACAGCAGGGGGTGTTGAGCAAGCCGGAATAAGGTAAAATGATTATTTTCTTGACAATTAAGCATATTTGATTTAAATATTTTTGTTTACTGTGACAATGGTATTTTATATGAATTTTTAGACAAATTAAATAGTTAGGAGAACATAAAATGGCAGTCCCCAAGCAAAAATCATCCAAGAGTCGTGGCCGCAAAAGACGTACCCACCAGAAAGTTGCCGTACCCACGCTTTCTGTTTGTCCCGAATGTCAGGAAGCCAAGCTTCCCCATGCAGCTTGTCCCGAATGCGGTGCTTACCGGGGTAGAAATGTGAAGGCCACTGTAGAGGCCGAAGCATAATCAGTGGTCATAGTAGTTGTGGCGTTCCCACCTCTTAAAAAAGGAGAAATCGCTGACCCATGAGTGTCGCAATAAAAGTAAAAAAGATAATAGCAGAAAAGCTTTCCGGCATTGACGTTGAAGATGTGGTCCCGGAGGCATCCCTTGTGGATGATCTTGGTGCTGATTCCCTGGCGCTGGTTGAGCTTATAATGTCCATGGAAGAGGCCTTTGATATGGAAATTGACGATGATGATGCTGGAAATATGGTGACGGTACAAGACATTATTGAGTATGTTGAGGCCAAGTCATGACCCATAAAGATGCGTCCCTTTCCGGGGCACAGAACCCTGATGCCATTATCATCGGCAGTGATCATGCCGCCTTTGAGCTTAAAGAAAAGCTTAAAACCTTTATCCGGAAACAGGGTATTGAGGTGGTGGATGCCGGTACTTACAGTACGGCATCCGTGAACTATGCGGACTATGGAAAAAAAGTTGCCAAGGCCATATCAGATAAAACCCATACCCGGGGGATACTGCTGTGCGGCACCGGTCTTGGCATGTCCATGGTGGCCAATCGCTTTGCCAATGTCCGGGCAGCCCTTTGCAGTGATATCTTTTCTGTGCGCATGAGCCGACAGCACAATGATTCCAATATCCTTGTGCTGGGCGGACGTCTCATCGGTGATATTCTTGCCTGTGAACTGGTCCGGGAATGGCTTGAAACCCCCTTTGAGGGGGGACGGCACCTGGAACGGATTTCTACTTTTTAGTGCACTCCGGATGGGCGACATCTGAATCCGGGGGCAATACTTGAATGTATTGCAATATATAATTTATGAAAAATGTGAAAAAAATATGGAGATGTAAAGATGTCCTGCATTGAAGCGGTTGATCCTGATGTGGCACGGATAATAGCAGACGAGCGGTTACGTCAGGAAGAGGGCCTGGAACTCATTGCTTCGGAAAACACGGCCAGCAATGCCGTCATGGCTGCCCAGGGATCGGTATTGACCAACAAATACGCTGAAGGGTATCCGGCAAAACGGTATTATGGCGGTTGCGTGAATGTGGACAGGGCCGAAGCCCTTGCCATTGATCGTGCCAAGTCCCTTTTTGGTGCAGACCATGCCAATGTGCAGCCTCATTCTGGCTCCGGGGCCAACATGGCCGCCTATTTTGCACTGCTGAATCCTGGAGATACGGTTCTGGCAATGGACCTTTCCCATGGCGGACATCTGACCCACGGCAGCCCGGTGAGTTTTTCCGGACGGCTGTTTAATTTTGTGCATTACGGGCTTTCCGCCGATACCCAGTGTATTGATCTTGATGAAGTGGCGGCCCTTGCGGCAAAACACAAACCCCGACTGATTGTGGCCGGTGCCAGTGCCTATCCCCGGATACTTGATTTTAAGGGGTTTTCCGACATTGCCCGGGCAAACAATGCCCTGTTAATGGTGGATATGGCCCACATTGCAGGTCTTGTGGCAGCGGGGTTGCATCCGTCCCCTGTTCCCTTTGCCGATGTTGTGACATCCACCACTCATAAAACCCTGAGGGGTCCCCGGGGTGGTTTGATCCTATGCCGGGAGGATCTGGGTGCGAAAATTAACAGTCAGATTTTTCCGGGCATCCAGGGCGGTCCCCTCATGCACATCATTGCAGCCAAGGCAGTGGCCTTTAAAGAAGCACTTGATCCAGATTTTAAGGTGTATCAGGAAAAGGTTATCAAAAATGCAGCTGTGCTGGCCGAATCCTTGATGGCCCGGAATGTGAATCTGGTCTCCGGTGGAACAGACAATCATCTCATGCTGGTGGATCTGACTAATAAAGATCTCTCCGGTAAAGATGCGGAAAACATGCTGGGCCTCGCCGGTATCACCGTAAATAAAAATGCCATCCCCAATGATCCCAGAGGTCCCATGGTCACAAGCGGAGTTCGTGTGGGAACGCCGTTGCTCACCTCCCGGGGCATGGGGGAATCTGAGATGAAAACCGTGGCACAGTGCATCTGTGACGTCCTTGATAAAAAGGTGGAACCCGGCACAGTGAAGGCCAGGGTGCTGGAACTGTGTCGGCAATTTCCCCTGTATGATAACCGATGATGATGGAACCCGTTACTTCCCCCCGGCCGTCGTGGAATGCCTATTTCATGGACATTGCCCATCTTGTTGCCACCCGTGCCACCTGCATCCGGCGGCGGGTGGGGGCGGTGCTGGTAAAGGACAGGCGGATACTGTGCAGTGGCTACAATGGTGCACCCACCGGGATTTCACATTGTGACCAGACCGGATGTCTCCGGGCAAAGCTTAATGTCCCCTCCGGGGAAAAACATGAGTTATGCCGTGGGGTACATGCCGAGCAGAATGCCATTATCCAGGCCGCCTGCCATGGTATTTGTGTGAAGGGTGCCACCCTTTACTGTACCCATCAGCCCTGTTCCATCTGCTCAAAAATGATCATTAATGCCGGGATTGTCATGGTGTATTATTGCCATGGATACAATGACACCATGTCCCTGGAGATGTTCAGCCAGGCCGGGGTCGAGCTGGTTCAACTGACAACAACATAAACCGTGTGCCCCCGGAACACCGGCATGCAAGATTGTGAGGTTCTGAAATGAAGTGTCCCTATTGTGGAAAATTGAACAGCAGGGTCATTGACTCCAGGTTGAGTCGGACCGAACTTGAGATTCGCAGACGTCGGGAGTGTCAGGAGTGTCTCCGCCGGTTCACCACCTATGAAAAGGTGGAGGATGTGCCGGTGATGATCATTAAAAAAGACGGACGTCGGGAAAGTTTTGTCCGTCATAAAATCCTGGCAGGCATTAAAAAAGCCTGTGAAAAAAGAACCATTTCCATTGATCAGATGGAGGCGGTGGTTGATGATATTGAGCGGGACCTGAGAGATAACAGTGAAAAAGAGGTGCCGTCCCGGGAACTTGGAGAAAAGATCATGGCCCGTCTCCATGCCATGGATGATGTGGCCTATGTGCGTTTTGCCTCTGTGTATCGTGAATTTAAAGATGTGGATGACTTTATCAATGAGTTGAAACGCCTGACCCCCAAAAAGAAAAAAATGGACGATCTGCCTTGAAAAACAAAGAAGCGCACATGAAGCGAGCCCTGGAGCTGGCAGAAAAGGGCAGGGGCTTTACCTCTCCCAATCCCATGGTGGGAGCTGTGGTTGTAAAGGATGGACGCATTGTGGGGGAGGGCTGGCACCGGGGTGCAGGCCTTGCCCATGCAGAGGTGGAAGCCATTAACGATGCCGGAGAAAAGGCTCGGGGAGCCGATATCTATGTGACTCTGGAGCCCTGTAATCATTTTGGCAAGACCCCTCCCTGTACCCGTAAAATTCTGGATGCCGGTATTGACCGGGTATTTATTTCCGTTGTGGACCCCAACCCCTTTGTAAAGGGTGGAGGCATTGCCTTTCTAAGGGAGAAAGGGATTGCGGTTGAAGTGGGTGTGTGCCGAAATGCCGGAGAGACCCTGATAGAAGATTTCATCTGGTACGTCAAAAACCGCAAGCGCCCCTTTGTGATTCTAAAGTGCGCCTCCACCCTGGATGGACGCATTGCCACCCGCACCGGCGATTCCCGCTGGGTCACCAATGAAAAATCCCGTGCCCATGTTCACCTGCTTCGTCACAGCGTGGACGCAATTCTCATCGGGTCCGGAACCCTCACCGCCGACAATCCCTCCCTGACATCCCGGGTGGCGGGCATGGAGACCCGGGATCCCCGACGGGTGATCCTGGATTCCAGGCTTTCCATAGATCTTACTGCCCGGGTTCTCACCGGACCTTCCAATTCAGATACCATTATCATGACCGCCATGGACGCTCCCTCCCATAAGCGTAAAGCCCTTGAAGCCGCCGGTGCCACCGTGGTGGCAGTGGCCCAGGCGCCAGGTTCTGCAGGCCTGGACCTGGATGCGGTGATGGAGATTCTTGGAGAGATGGGTATAATGAGCCTTTTGATTGAAGGCGGGGGCAGTGTAATGGCCTCGGCCCTGACTGCCGGAGTGGTCAACAAGGTGATGTTCTATATGGCCCCCAAAATACTGGGAGGAGATGACGGCATACCCGTGTGCCGGGGCCGGGGTCCGGGCCTGATGAAGGATGCATTTTCCCTGGACCGGGTTGACATGATGCGCTTTGATGATGATTTTCTCATTCAGGGTTATCTGAAATAGCCCAATGACACCCTTTGACAAAACCGGGGAAAAATATGTTTACTGGCATTATTGAATCAGTGGGAACCATTGCAGCGATTAAAACCCAGGATCAGGGTAAGGTGCTGACCATTGACACGGATATGGATCTTTCCCCGTGCCGCATCGGTGATTCCATTGCGGTGAACGGTGCCTGCCTCACCGCTGTTGCCCTTCAAAAGCACACCTTTTCCGTGGATATGGCTCCGGAAACCGTTACCAGAACTACCTTCAGCAAAAAAAAGCCCGGGGATCGGGTGAACCTTGAACGAGCCCTGAGATTGTCCGATAGACTGGATGGTCATCTTGTGTCGGGTCACATTGATGGCACCGGTACCATATTATCTATACAGAAGTTGAGCAACGCCGTTATTCTCACCGTGGGGGTACCTGCTGCCCTAGCCGGGGAAATGATTGAAAAGGGGTCCGTGGCCGTTGACGGTATCAGTCTGACCATCAACAAGGTTATGGACAACGCCTTTGAACTCAGTATTATTCCCCATACCGCACAGATAACTACCATTGCATCCATGAATGTTGGCACCCTTGTAAACATTGAAACAGATATGCTTGGCAAATATGTCAAGCGATTTCTTCACACCGGCGTTGCATCGGGAAGACGCGCAGTGGGTGGTGGCCTCAGCATGGACCTGCTGGCCAAAAATGGATTTTTATAAACGGGCATGTCCCAGTGGACACAACGAATATTGAAAATTCTATCATGCCGCCCCCCTGAGGGGCAATGGGCCCGGCCGCCGGGTCCGGAACCGTAGACGGCTCAATTGGCCGGTTCCTATTGCCCCTCGGGGGGGGCTGTGCAGAGGTTGCCTGAAAGTTTTATTTTCTAATAAAAACGTATAGCAGTTTATACTGCCATAACGAAGATTGAAACGCCACGGATATCACAGACTGGTATCCACAGATTGCATTGAACAGCGTTTCCCTTAAAAGTTAAAAGGAGTGAAAATATTCACAAATGCCGCAAATTACAATTGAACAGGCCATTGAAGACATAAAAGCCGGTCGCATGGTGATTCTGGTGGATGATGAAGACCGTGAGAATGAAGGGGATTTGACCATGGCCGCCGAGGCGGTGACCCCGGAGGCTATTAATTTTATGGCCACGCATGGTCGAGGCCTGATCTGCCTTTCCCTGGCCGGTGACATTGCCGATCGACTGGGACTACCCATGATGGTGGAGGATAACACCTCTCCCTATGAGACAGGATTCACCGTTTCCATTGAGGCCAAAAAAGGTGTCACCACAGGGATTTCTGCTGCAGACAGAGCCACCACCATTCAGGTGGCGGTGGCGGATGGGGCCACTGCCAATGATCTTGTCCGTCCGGGGCATATCTTTCCCCTCAGGGCAAGGGATGGAGGGGTGATGGTACGCATCGGCCAGACCGAAGGTTCCGTGGATCTGGCCACCCTTGCCGGATGCAAGCCCGCCGGGGTGATCTGTGAAATAATGGATGATGACGGAACCATGGCCCGCATGCCTTCTCTGGAAAAATTCAGTGAAAAACACAATATCGGTATCTGTACCGTGGCGGATCTGGTCAACTACCGTTTAAAAACGGAATCCTTTGTCAGAAAGGCGGCTCAGACCGTTATTCCCACCCATTTTGGTGGAGAATTTAAAATAATTGCCTATGAAAATGATCTGGATAATCTCACCCACATCGCCATGGTCAAGGGAGACATTGATCCGGAAAAGGCCATTCTGGTGCGGGTCCATTCCGAATGCATGACCGGGGATATTTTCGGTTCCATGCGCTGTGACTGCGGAGATCAGCTTCACAGGGCCATGGAACGCATGGAAAAAGAGGGAACTGGGGTGATCCTGTACCTGCGCCAGGAAGGGCGAGGCATTGGGCTGGTGAATAAGCTTAAAGCCTATGAACTCCAGCGAAAGGGCTGTGACACCGTGGAGGCCAACCTAAAGCTTGGGTTTGATGCGGACATGCGCGATTACGGCATTGGTGCCCAGATGCTTGCGGATCTTGGGGTTCGAAAAATGCGGTTGATGACCAACAACCCCACAAAGATGGTGGGCCTTGAAGGCTATGGCCTGAGCGTGGTGGAGCAGGTGCCCATTGAGGTGGGTCCCAACAAGTACAACAAAGACTACCTCACGTGTAAACAGTTGAAGATGGGCCATTTGCTTAAAATGTGTACCCCTGATCTTAACGAATAACAGGGTAAAGGATAAAAAATGCCACATATAATTGATGCCGGACTGCAGGCCGGTGGTAAAAAATTTGGAATTATTGCAGCACGATTCAATGATTTTATAACAGAGCGACTGGTAAATGGTGCAGTGGATGCCCTGGTGCGAAGCGGCGCAGCAGATGAAGACATCACCCTGGTAAAGGTACCCGGTGCCTTTGAAATTCCCCTGATTGCCAAAAAAATGGCAGATACGGGGACCTATGATGCCATCATCTGTCTTGGGGCCGTTATCCGGGGAGCCACCAGCCATTATGACTATGTCTGTGCCGAGGTTTCCAAGGGCGTTGCCACTGTGGGACTGGATGCCGGTATCCCGGTGATCTTTGGCGTTCTCACCACAGATACCATTGAACAGGCTGTGGAACGTGCCGGAACTAAGGCGGGTAATAAGGGATTTGATTCCGCAATGGCTGCCATTGAGATGGCAAATCTCATGGTGGATATGGGCAGGGCGAAATAAGCATGGGGGAACGCAGGCAGGCAAGAATACTCGCCCTACAGGCCCTTTATTATGCGGATGTGGACAAGGGTGATCCCCGGGAACTGCTGGATCTTTTTTGTGAGCATCTGGCAGGTTCCGTAATTGAAACGGTGAATCCCCTTTTTTTTCAGCTGGTGACAGGTGTTACCGAGTCCACGGAGGAACTGGATCGTCTTTTAAATAAATATGCCACCAACTGGCGGGTGAGCCGGATGTCCGTGGTTGACAGAAATGTCCTTCGCATGGCCATTTATGAGTTCACGCACTGCCTGGATATCCCCGCCACGGTTTCCATTAACGAGGCGGTGGATATCGGCAAGAGATTCGGTACCCGGGCATCAGGACCCTTTGTCAACGGTGTGCTTGACCGCATTCGCCTTTCTGAACAAATTGCCTGACACTTGATAAAGCCATAAATGGAGGAATTTTTGTGATTATAGAGAAACGTGAAGTGGGACCCATCATGGCCAATTGCTATATATTGGGCTGTGAAGAGACAGGACAGGCAGTGGTCATTGATCCCGGTGCCGAGGCGGATGTCATCCTCACCACCCTTGCCTCTCTTAAATTAAAGGTGAAATATATTTTAAATACCCATGGCCATTTTGATCATGTGGGGGCTAACCGGAAAATGAAGGATGCCACCCAGGCCCCCTTGATGATTCATCAGGCAGATGAACCCATGCTGGCGGATCTAAACCGGGCTGCAGCCTCCTTTGGGCTTTCCGCTGAAAATTCTCCCAAGGCAGATGCTTATCTCAATGAAGACGAGGAGATCACCTTTGGAAAAATTACCCTGAAGGTGATTCACACACCAGGGCACTCCCTGGGAGGGGTCTGCCTTTTCACGCCGGGCCATGTGTTTGTGGGGGATACCCTGTTTGAAGGTTCCATAGGCAGAACCGATCTGCCCGGTGGAGATTATCAGCAGTTGATTGACAATATCCGTCAAAAGTTATTCCTCCTTTCCGATGACACAGTGGTTCATCCCGGTCATGGCCCTGAAACTTCCATTGGCAGAGAAAAAAAGATAAATCCCTTTCTTCGATGAACAGGAGCCTGGCGCTAAGCGTGTCATGACATCATTAAATGCACTATTGAAGCGACTTCCACGCATTACTGCGCTCCGGCAGGAGTCCCTTCCCCTTTCCGTGCCCATGGATGAATTTGCTCGTCCCCTTGCATCGCGCCAGGGGACGGTACTGCTTCTGAGCGGTGGTACTATGGACTGCGCCCGGTACCATATTCTGGCAACAGCCCCGTGGCTTACCCTGGTATGCCATGGAAAAAAGGTTGAGATCAGACTGAGCGGGGAAACATTTGACTTTTTCATGGAGCCCCTTGATGCATTGTCCGACATTTTATCCTTTTTCAAAGTCTCCTGTCCACAAGGAACCGCACCACCGGTGGCATCGGGGCTTTTCGGGTATCTGTCCTATGATTTGAAGGATCACATTGAAATCCTTCCCCGCACCTGCTCCCCCCGCAATCTTCCAGATCTGTTTCTGGTGCTCCCTGCGGTGGTGGTGGTGCATGACAAGATCACCGGCAGCACGGATCTGTTTTCTCCTGTTTTGTCTCCTGGAACGGAATTTAGAGAAATGGCAGCATTTATTGATCATCATCGCAGACAGATCCTGCAGGGGACCACTGCCGGTGCTGCAGGTGAGGTGCAGTCTTTCGGGGACTTCCAGAAGGAAAATATCCCCGTGTCTCCAGGGCCGCCTGACAATACCGGAACCTATGCCATTGATCCATCGGGCTTTATTTCCAATTTTACCCAGGAGTCCTATGTCGCTGCGGTGGAACGTATTTTGTCTTATATCCGGGCCGGGGATATCTACCAGGTGAACCTGTCACAGAGATATGAAACTGGTTTCCAGGGTGATGCCTATGCCCTTTTCCGGGATCTTTACCACCGTAATCCGGCCCCCTTTTTTGCCTTTGTCAATGCCGGTGATCATCAGATTGTTTCCACCTCCCCCGAGCGATTCATACAGCAGATGGGTCGATATCTTGAAACCCGTCCCATCAAAGGAACCCTTCCCCGGGGGAAATCCCCGGATGAGGACAGTTCACTGGCAAGGGAACTTACGGAGAGTACCAAGGATGAAGCCGAACTGTCCATGATTGTGGACCTCATGAGAAATGATCTGGGTCGGGTGGCAAGGGGAGGGACGGTGAAGGTTACGGCCCACAAGCGCCTGGAGCCCTATGAGAATGTGTTTCATCTGGTGTCCATTGTCACCGCCGAACTTGACAGGGATCTGGAGGCTGTGGATGTTCTTCGGGCCACCTTTCCGGGAGGATCCATCACTGGATGTCCTAAAATTCGCTCCATGGAAATCATTGATGAACTTGAATCAATGCAACGCCATGTGTACACCGGATCCCTGGGATATATCAGTTTTCATGATACCATGGATTTATCCATTGCCATTCGCACAGCCACCGTGGCTGGTGGTAAAATCAATTATTCCGTGGGAGGGGGTATTGTGTTTGACTCCATCCCGGAAAAAGAATATGAAGAGACCCTGCACAAGGGCAAAACCCTTATGGACACACTGTCTTCCATGGGTGCCAGTGGATATAAAAGGCCTTTGCAAGCCTGGGTCAACGGCTGTATTATCTCCCAGGACAGGGCAAAAATTCAGGCCCTGTCACCGGGGGGACAGTATGGTGCAGGTATCTTTGAAACCATACGGGTGCAGAATGACAGACCCTGTTTTTTTAAAGCCCATATGGATCGATTCCATGCCAGCTGGGAAGTACTTTTTCAGACCCCTCCCCCGGATATTTCCTGGGATACTATTATTTCACGCCTGATCAAAGCCAATGATCTCACCGGGACGGTGGCCGCTGTTAAGATTATGGCATCTATGGGCCAGGTTCCCCAGTCAGGTGTGGCGGGTACCACGGATTTTCTGGCCGTTTTTGTACGGCCCTATGTCCATCGCCTGGATCTTCTGGGTCAGCCCGGTCTTCACCTGATAACCTATCCTTTTTATCGCCACACCCCCCTGGCGGACCATAAAACCCTGAATTATTTTTTTTATGACAGAGCCGGACAGTATGCCAGGGCCCATGGGGCCGATGAGGCCCTGATCCTCAACCCGGATCAAACCCTTTCTGAAACCAGCACAGCCTCCCTTCTGGCCCTGTCAGGGAACTGCCTTTATCTGCCCATGTCTGCCCATGTCCTTCCCGGGGTGACCGGCCGCATGGTCGCCGAATATCTTGAAAAACAGGGATATACGGTAAGCATGAAGAAAATCACCATAAAAGATATCCATGCCATGGCGCATGTCTTTGTGGCCAACGCCCTCATGGGAATTGTGCCGGTGCTTTCCATTGATGGTCATGGGTTTAGCCCGGCCACCGATCTTTGCCATCATCTCAATGAACAATTGCATGGAGGCGGTATGGATTAAAAACCCATGGCTGTTCATTATCTTAAACCATTAACTTATCATAAACCAACGGGAGGAATTAAGATGAAAAACATCAGATTTCTTTTTCTTGTGGGCCTGGTTTTCATGGCCCTTTCTATACCTGTGTGGTCCCTTGAAACCAAAGCTGAATCCCAGGAGATCCCTGTTCCCGTGGCGGAAATTGCTGCACCGGAATACCGGTTTGACACTGTGCCCGAAGGAACCAAGGTAACCCATGCCTATATTATCAAGAACAAGGGGACAGCCCCCCTTGAAGTGCTTCGGATCAAAACCGGTTGAGGTTGCACAGCTGTCTCCTATGACAGAACCATTCCCCCGGGTGGGGAAGGAAAAATAAACATCGCAGTTGCCACCGCAGGATATGGTGGAAAATCTTTGAGTAAAACCATTCAGGTATATACCAGTGATTCCATTCAAAAGGTCATCTCTTTAAAGGTGACAGGCTCAGTGGAAAAAATGGTTATAATTGAACCCAATGTGGTGCGCCTTATGGGCAAGGCCCAGACGGAGTTAAAAGCGCTGGTCAAGGTTGTTCCCATGGAAAAATATCCTTTTACCATAAAAGATATTTCTGTTAAAAATGAAAGAAATCTGGAAGTGGCGCTGACGCCCCCCGGAGAAGGAAATTCGGCCTGGAAGATCATGGTCACCAACAAACAGAGCCGCCCAGGCAGATATTTTGACATGATCACCCTTGTCACGGACAGCAGCCTTCAGCCGGAAATAAGAATTAATGTGTTTGGCAATATCCTGGAATGAATATAAAATGCAACAGATAAAAGCGGTGGTCTTTGACTGTGACGGGGTAATGTTCGATACTTCCGGCGCTAACGAAATGTACTATAATAAGGTTCTGGCCCATTTTGGCAAAACACCTCTTACCCGGGAGCAGTTTGTCAAGGTGCATATGTTTACAGTGAAAGAGGCCCTGATATACCTTTTTCCTGAAATGGAGTCCCTGGATGCGGTGTACGCATTTATGGGAACCATGGGATATGCCCAGTTTATTCCCTACATGCAGCGGGAAAAGGGCCTGAAACAACTGCTGACAGCCCTTAAAGAATATGGCATGATAAGGGCGGTTGCCACCAACAGGACCAACACCATGGACGCGGTCTTGACTGCCCACGACATGGAAAATTGTTTTGATCTGGTGATGACGGCTGCCGATGTCGTCAAGCCCAAACCCTCCCCCGAGCAGTTAGACATTATCATGAAAAAATTTTCCCTGACCCCGAAACAGATGCTTTTTGTGGGGGATTCTCAATATGATCAGATGGCTGCTAAATCAGCCGGGGTTCCCTTTGTGGCCTTTAAAAATAAGGCGCTTGATGCGGATTTTCATGTGGAGACCATGGCTGAAATCGGCACGCTTGTGGGGATAAAACAATAATTATTCTTGACAAAAAGTGCAATCATTATTAGTTCATGGTAGGCATTTGAGTGCCAGGGTGTTTTGAAGACGGAATTTGTATAAATGTTTGGTACAAACATTTATTTTGGTTAATATTATATTAAGGAGAGTTAGTAGTTATGTCTAAATTAGTTGCACCCCACGGTGGAAAAGGACTTGTTTGCTGTAAACTCGAAGGCGCAGAACTTGAAGCAGAATTAAAAAAAGCTGCTGGCCTGAAAAAAATTGAAATCAGCTCCCAGGTTAAAGGCGATCTGATCATGCTCGGCATCGGTGGTTTCAGCCCCCTTGACGGTTTCATGACAAAAGCTGACTGGAAAGGCGTTTGCGCGGACTTCCTCCTTGCCGATGGTACCTTCTGGCCTGTTCCCGTGATGCTTGATGCTTCCAAGGATGATGCGGCTGCCATTAACATTGGTGACGAGATCACCCTGGAAAGAAATGGCGAGATCTATGCCACCATGAAGGTCACTGAAAAATTTGAGATGACCGAAGAAGACAAAAAATGGGAATGTGAGAAAGTTTACAAGGGACACGGCGAAGAGTCTGCAGACGATGTATTCTGGAAAATTGCCATGGAAGATCACCCAGGTGTTCAGATGGTTATGGCCAGAAAAGAATTCTGCCTTGCCGGTCCTGTAAAAGTGCTTTCCGAAGGCGAGTTCCCCGAAAAATTTAAGGGTGTGTATCTTACCCCCAAAGAAACCCGTGCCATCTTCGACGAAAGGGGCTGGGCCAACGTTGCCTCCATGCAGCTTCGTAACCCCATGCATCGCTCCCACGAGCATCTTTGCAAAATAGCCCTTGATGTATGTGACGGCGTTTTGATTCATTCTCTCATTGGTAACCTCAAACCCGGTGATATTCCGGCAGAGGTTCGTATTGAGTGCATTGACACCCTGATCAAGGGTTACTTTGTCCCCGAGCATGTTGTTAACGGCGGATATCCCCTTGACATGCGTTATGCCGGTCCCCGTGAAGGCCTGCTACATGCAACCTTCCGTCAGAACTATGGTGTTAACAAGATGATCATCGGTCGTGACCATGCGGGCGTTGGTGATTTCTACACATTGTTTGAAGCCCAGGAGATTTTTGATACCATCCCGACTCCTGAAGAAGAGGGCAAGGCTCTTTTGTGCCAGCCCCTGAAGATTGACTGGACCTTCTACTGCCACAAATGTGATGGTATGGCTTCCATGAGAACCTGCCCCCATGGTAAAGAGGACAGGGTCATTCTTTCCGGTACTAAACTGCGTCATGCCCTTTCCAACAATGAAGAAATTGTGGATCACTTTGGTCGTGAAGAGGTACTTGTTATCCTGCGTAAATACTATGCAGGCCTGACAGAAAAAGTTGAAGTCAAGCTCCAGAGCCATGCAGAAGGCTCAAAGATGTAAGGTCATTTGGCTTGAAAGTTATGTGTTAAAATAAAGAAGAGGGGCTTTTCCTTGTAAAGAGAGAGCCCCTCTTTTTGGTTTTCATCATGGCCTGCGTTTAACTCTTGACGGCCACGTCATAAAATTTAAATCCCTTACTTACGAATTACTGGAAATCAAAATGGTGAGACCTGTAATAAGCAGAAAAGTCGGCTATCATCCGGAAGTCAGCTATTTTAAACCCAGGGGAATTCCCATGCTGGATCTTGAGGAGGTGGTGCTCACTGTGGATGAACGTGAAGCCATCCGCCTGGCAGACCTGCAAGGACTCTCCCACGAAGAGGGGGGCGAATTGATGGGAGTTTCCCGGGCCACCTTCGGCAGAATATTGAGAAATGCCCGGCGTATTATTGCCGATGCCATTATTTCAGGTAAAGCCATTAATGTTCAGGGTGGCACTTACGAAATTGTGGTAACTCCACGCATGTTCTGCTGTGACAGCTGTGGCCATGAATGGGAAGAAGAACCAGGGACAGGACGTCCAGAAAACTGCCCTTCCTGTGGAAATGATGATATCCTGCGCCTGAGAACCAACTAATGGCCATGGCATTAAATTAAATTTATCGGGTTTTTCCGGGTGAGGATGTCTAAAGATTTTCCGGGGTAAAAGCCACCACCTTATCAATGCTGTTCTCATTGGTAAAAAGCATGACAAGCCGATCAATACCCAGGGCAATACCAGCAGTGTCAGGCATATGTTCAATGGCTGATAAAAATTTATAAGGTATGGGTGTCAGGGGGTTTCCCGCAGCCTTTCGCAGGGCGATTTCCTTTTTAAAGCGTTGTTCCTGCTCCTGTGGATCGGTGAGCTCTGAAAATCCATTGGCCAGCTCCATACCGGCTATATAAAGTTCAAATCGTTCTGCAATCGCCGGTGTTCCGGGTTTCAGTCGTGCCAGGGCCCCCATGGCGGCAGGATAATCAAAAAGAAAGGTGGGGCACTCCCCTCCAAGTCTTGGTTCTATGTCAAAGGCCATGATTTCGTCAAACATGTCTGTTTCAATGGCTTTTTCCATTGAGATCCCACCATAATCTTTAAAGGCCCGGGATACGGTGATGAACTGCCAGGCAATGTCCAGAGAAACGGTATATTTACCATAGGTCAGGCTGTTTTTATGGTTGACTTTTTGTGCCACGTACAAAATGAGTTCCCGGGTCTGATCCATGAGTTCCCTGTACGTATTTCCTGCGGTGTACCATTCAAGCAGTGTCATTTCCGTCAGATGTCTGTGGCTTCGCTCTTCCTTTCTGAAACATTTACAGATCTGAAAAATTTTATCAAATCCCCTGGCCACCAGGCGTTTCATGCAGATTTCCGGGGAGGATTGCAGATGCCATCCCTCGGAGGTAAATCCGTTAATGTGGGCCTCTGGAATGGGTACCGGTATTCTCAGAGGGGTTTCCACCTCAAGATACCCGTTTTCAATGAAAAATGCCCGGATGGCCTGTACCACCCGGGCACGTAAAATTAAGTTTTCGTGTTTCCGGTTTTGCATTTTTTAAATCATATCCGTTTTTAATGCGTTGTAAGGGTTTGATCATAACATGGGCCATTTGTCATTACTGTCGACTCCCCAAAGATGCCCATGTCGTGAAGCCCGAAATATTAAAGGTAAATGTCAACAAAAAGGCCTGGTCTGATACCCTTAAACTGAATTTGCCCAGCGTTGCTAATGTTCAGGTGAAACGATGTAGTTGTCCTGGGATTTATCCTGAAGAATTATTTTATCGTACTTGTTCCTGGGGGCAGCCTCATACATCTCATAGCCCTTTTCCCGGCAGATGGGGCATGCATATTGGGGAATATGGACGGCCATCACCCGGAAACCCGGCATGGCTGTTGACTCCACCTGAAAGACACCTCCGCAGTCCCTGCAGATTCTTATCTTTTCTTTTTGTCTTTCAAGAATATTATCGGTGTCGTAGTAGATTTCCCGGTGGCGTTCCTGGATATTTCCGGGTTTTCCGCTTGCCTCACGCATGGCATGACGATTGGCCCAGTGGGTGTTGATGATCTCCACGGTCTTCTTGATTTTTTCCGTGACATGGGGGGCCTGTTTTAATTTCTTCGGGTTGTAATTGGGTTCCACCACTCTGGAATAGTCAAGCCCTGCAAGGGCCAGAATGATACCAAGATTAACGTAGGGAAGCGCTCCTTCAATGGCATAGCCCCCCTCTAAAACCGCAATATCAGGTTTCAGCAGGCGGGTCAGATCGGCATACCCCTGGGCGCAGAATTTCATGTTGGTCAACGGGTCGGTATAGTGGTTGTCCTGACCAGCGGAGTTGACCACAATATCAGGCTTAAACGCTTCGATGGCCGGCAGGATGGTGTTTTCCAGCACATATAGATACCCTTCGGTGGCCGTTCCCGGGGGAAGGGGGATATTCAGGTTGGAGCCCAGTGCATTGGGTCCACCCAGTTCCCCTGTGAATCCAGAACCGGGGTACAGGGTTCTGCCATCCTGGTGAATGGAGATGAACAGGGTCTCTGGATCATGCCAGTAGATATCATTGGTGCCATCACCATGGTGGCAGTCGGTGTCAATGATGGCCACACGCTTTACATCGTAGTACCGCCGGATATACTCCACCATTATGGCTTCCATGTTGATGTGACAAAATCCCCTGCCGCCATGAGTGATGCGCATGGCATGGTGGCCCGGTGGGCGTACCAGGGCAAATCCACGCTTGATTCTTTTTTCCATGACCGCTTTTGCAATGGCAACGGCGCCACCTGCACTTATCAGATGGGATTCTGTGGTGATGGTTTCTTCATCCGGGACGCATATGTGGGTCCTTTGAATATCCTGGTGGCTGATCAGATCTGGTTTGAGCTCAACGATACCGTCAATGTCAAAAATTCCCTCTTCGGTGACCTGGTCCTGAGTGTACAGGAGTCTTTCTTCCCGTTCCGGGTGGGTTGGATCAATGGCCCAGTCAAAGGCCGGAAAAAACACCAGACCGGTTTTGTGTGCTGCCTTGAGCATTATATCCCCTTTTATATCTCCGGGTTGATGGTGCAGTGATGACAAACGGCATCATAGGCTTTTATGAGTCCGGGTTTAACCTGCATTTTTACTTTGAATATTTTTCCCCGGGGCGAAAAATTTCGTACTATGTTAAATTTTTGATATTCAATGATCTCCACTGCCATATCTTCTGTGGACGCACCGGATTTTAGTGCCTTTGTGAGCAAAAGATCGTGGGTGGTCTCCACGGCATCCTCTTCGGAAAAGGTGTGGGGAATTTCCATGGTGAAATCTTCTTCGGGTGCCATGGCTCTGCCCTGTTCTGTATCTGCCAGAAGGGATACCTCACATGTGGTCCGTGCCAGAGCCGCTCCTATGGCGTTGGCAACGGCACTTTCAGGAATTGTCTTTGTGGGAATGCCGGATATGGCTTCAATCTCTTCGGCAAAATAGGGGGCAGGTCCCCCCAGCAATAATATTTGCCGGGGATTAATGGCGTATCCTGCCAGGAATTCGTGTACCGTGTAAACTGGTTTTGTGTTGATGCGATGGACCAGGGCACGGGCCTGATCCAGAATCATGGTACAGGTTTTTTTAAATATGGCCTGGGCCGCTTCTTCGGGGGTGATGTTTAGTTCCTGTGCAATGGCTTGTATTCCTTTTTGGGCAAGTAAAGGATCGCCTGTGTCCATTTTTTTCAGAAATACCAGGGCGTCGGTGGGGGTAGGTCCAGGGCCGCCAAAGGCCATGGCCGGTCCAAGTCTGTTCGGACCGATTCTTAATTTACCCCTTTCCACCCGTACACAGCTGTCACCGCCAATACCCCGGGAAAAGGTTTTAAGTGATCGAATGAGACTTTTATATTTCCCTCTTCTTATACCCAGGGGTTCCAGCAGGGGGACCTTATCCACCAAAATGGCAATGTCTGTGGTGGTGCCGCCGATGTCAAGTACCATGGCATCCATATCCTCCGGAGCATAGGCAATGGAACCCATGACACTTGCCGCGGGGCCGGAAAGAATGGTCTGCCCAGGAAAGGCCATGGAGGATTCAAGGTTCATGGTCCCCCCATCTGCCTTGAGAATCTGAATTGGAATTTTAAGGCCCTTTTGTTCCAGGGAATTTTTGACGGCGTGGAAAAAATCACGGTGCATTTCGTACACCGATGCATTGAGGTGCACCGTGGAAATTCGTCTGGGGAAATTGAGGTTCCCCGAGACATGGTGCCCCAGGAATATGGTTTCAAATTGATCTTTAAGCAGATTTTGAATTTCAATTTCATGGGCGGGATTGCGCACTGAAAATTTACCGATGACACCAATTATGGAAATATCTTTTTCCTTCATCTTTTTTGCGATGGCAAGTATTTCTTTATGATCAAGGGGTTTTCGTTCTCTTCCCCGGTGATCAATGGATCCTCCCACAGCATGATAATGGGTATCGGTACGATACCATTCCGGGTCAATGCCAGGGCCGGAAGATACGATGATGCCAACGGTATTTAGTTGTTTTTGAACGATGGCATTCGTGGTTAAGGTGGTGCTGATCACCACTCTTTTGATGTTGCCGATGGGTATATCTTTAAGAAGGTGATTAAATCCGGTGAGCACGGTTTTAAACAGGTTTGATCTGTCCGTGGGTACCTTTATCTGTCGTAGAAGTCCCTGCTTTGTTAAAAGGACTGCATCTGTATGTGTTCCGCCAACATCAAGTCCAATGATCATGATCTATTCCCGGGATTCCTGGGCACACCATTTCATTTTTGTACCCGCACCATGAAAAAGGTGACATGGTAGCGGTGCAGGCAGTGAACGGTTCTATACAGTGTTCAGTGCCTTTGGTTAATATGGGCACTATGGAAGGTTGTATGGCATCCGTCTGTGGTGTGTTTCAGGGACCTCTTTGTGTTAAAACGGTTTTAAGAATTAAGACACTCAGCAGCTTTTAATCCAGACACGGCTTAGAAAATAATATTGTCTGGAATTTATCAACGGTGACTCAAATGGGCTTGATCACAAGATCGGCCACTCTGGGGTGGGGTCATACTTGAGTTATTGTACTTTTGTCCATGGATGGGTTCCGGAATGGGAAAAAAAGAATAAAAGTGCAGCACCTTATGCCTGCCCCACCAACAACATGGCCAATTGTTGGAAACAAGCCTATTATTTAAATTGAAGATAGCCAGAAAAAACCTGGGTTGTCAATCTAATTTTTAAGGCTGGCCAAAGGGGCTTTTGCATTGGTGGCATACCTTTTCCATGGAGAATCAATGGCTATTCTCCGGGATCTGATGCTTGATATTTTTGATGAATTGATATAGATGTAAAAACAATGTTTATCATGTGAAACGAAAAAAATTTACCTTTACGGCCCTTTTTACCCTGCCGGTCTGAAGCGCAGGAACTTTTGGGCTGGTTTTTTCTCAAACAACCTGTGCTTCATTACAATAGGTCGGGTAAAGGGGCTGATCACCTTTGGCCCCGAATGGGCTGGATCGGGTTACCGTTGGAGATTATTCTGTTGACAATACCAGAATACAGTTTCATATATGCCCCCATGACAGGTTACCCTGTAACAATGAATAATGAAAAAGCAGCTGCTGTTAGTGCCCGGCACCCAGTACCCAAAATCCAATACCCGGCATCCAAAATCCACTACCTGCTTTTTCATATAAAAAACGCCACAGAACACACAATTAACATAGATTTTTAATATTTATTCAAGACTGAAAGGAGATATGACAATGGCCATTGCAGACTGGAAAAAAGAGGGGACTGTTGCCGTACTGACACTGTGTAACGGTGCCAATACCCAGAATCTTGATTTTGCCGTCAGGATGAATGAAATTTTCGATGAGGTACTGGCAGATAAGGATGTTTATGCGCTGGTGATCACATCAAATGATCCCAAAAATTTTTCCCAGGGAATTGACGTTGAGTGGTTGGGTCAAAGATTCCAGGAAAAGGATTTTGAAGTCATCAAGACCTTTATGTATGCCATGAACCGTGTTTTTAAACGGTTATTGCAGATGCCCCTTCCCACCATTGCCGCCATCAATGGCCACGCCTTTGGCAATGGTGCCATGCTGGCCTGTGCCTGTGATTTTCGATTCATGAAAAAAGATAGAGGTTTTTTCTGTTTTCCTGAGGTGGACATAAGCATTCCATTTCTTCCGGGAATGATTGCCTTTGTCCGCAAAGCCATGCCCGAGTATAAGTTCAATGAACTTAAACTCACCGGCAAACGTGTGGGAGCAGATGAGCTTGCAGCGCACCATGTCATTGAAAAGGCAAGTGAAAATCTTGAGGCACTCATGGCCGATTCCCTGGCCTTTGCCGCCACTTTTCAGAAAAAAAGGGGCATTTTCGGGGAGCATAAAAAGCGAATGCACAAGGGCATCATTGAGGTCATGGAAACTGAGGATAAGGTGCTCATAGATTCCTTGAATCTGTTTATTTCAGAATAAAAAAATGGGGCGCATTCCTGTTTTTACGGCCCTGGATTGCGCCCGCTCATTGGGGGACCCCTTTCCATAGTGGCCTATGCTGTAAACAAGGTCAAAAAGTGTCCTTACATTGGGGTACCCCGGTTAAATCAGATGCTGACCGGATCAAAGCTTAAAGTGGCAAAATAATCTTCCACCGTTTCTTTTCTTCGAATGAGTTCCACGCTTCCATCTGTTTTTAGCAGAAGTTCCTGGGGGCGCAGCTGACCGTTATAATTGAAGCCCATTGCATGGCCGTGGGCCCCGGTGTCATGTATGATCAGAAGGTCTTTTTCCCGGGTTATCGGCAGAGTCCTCTGGACGGCGAACTTATCATTGTTTTCACAAAGTGCACCAACCACATCCACTACGGCGGTTTCCATGGTATCATCTTTACCATGGATGTGGATATGATGATAGGCATCATACATGCCCGGTCGCATGAGGGCAGACATGGAAGCATCAACTCCTACATATTTTCGATAAATATCTTTGTGGTTGATCACCTGGGTTACCAGTACACCATGGGGACCTGTCATGTACCTGCCGCTTTCCATGAACAGTTTGGGTACCCAGCCGTTCTTTTGTTTAAATGTTTTCATCAACTGGGATATTTCCTGTCCCATGGCCATGATATCAATTTCAGGCTGGTCCGGGCGGTAGGGGATGCCAAGGCCTCCGCCGATATTGATAAATTCAAAGGTAATCTTCAGACTCTGGGAAATTTCTTCCACCATGCCAAGGAGCATGCGACTGGTTTCCACAATGTATTCAAAATCAAGTTCATTGGATGCCAGCATGGTATGCATGCCGAATCGGGTTGCTCCCCTGTCCATAGCCTGGCGGTAAGCATCTGGTAAATGTTCATGACTGACTCCGTACTTTGCCTCAATGGGATTGCCGATGATTTTGTTTCCCTTTCGACGGGGACCTGGATTGTAGCGGAAACAGATCAGTTCTGGCATTACAGGTACCTTGGCGATGAGGGAAATATCGTCAAGGTTAAGGATGGACCCCCCGTCCCGGGCTGCCATTAGAAACTGTTCTTTGCTGGTATTGTTGGAGGTGAACATGAGATCTTCCCCTCTGCTGCCGATTTTTCTACCCAGCATCAGTTCCGGGGAGGAACTGCAGTCAAATCCGAATCCCATGTCTTTCATGAGGGCCATGATACTTGGATTGGGAAGGGCTTTCACCGCAAAATATTCCCGGAATCCCTCTAATTTTGAGAATGCCTGCTTTAGATGTTGACCGGTTTTTCTTATGCCAGCCTCATCGTAAATGTGGAAAGGGGTGCCGAACTGCTGGACCGTTTTTTCCAGTACGGCTGAGAGTCGTTGTTCAAATTCTCTGGACATGGGCATGATGAGTCTCCTTGTGTTAAGGGGTGTTGATGTAGGTTTCAGGTAAAGAAATTTTTGCCGTTTCTTTAAAGGTTGAAAGAACGATGGCGGTTTTCGTCTGGGCCACAGATGCCATGGGGTTTATCCGGGTATTTAAAAGTGTTTCAAGGGCCGATATATCTGCAAGTCTTACCTTGACCATGAGGCTGTCTTCACCTGCAATGTAGTGGACTTCCTGTATGGAGGGCAGTTTGGCAAGTTTCGTGGCGGTTTCTCGTATCAGGGCATTTCTGGTGAGACGTATTTGGATGAAAGCGATGAGTGATCCTCCGAACCTGTCGGGGTTAAGTCGAACTTCGTATCCATCAATGATGCCTTGTGCTTCGAGTTTTTTGATACGTTCCAGAACCGCTGAGGGGGCCATGCCGACTTCCCTTGCCACTTCCACGTTGGGAACCCTTGCCTTGGTCTGGAGAATTTTTAAAATTTTAAAATCAATGTGATCCATGGGACCTCTTTCGTACTTGATACAAGGCCGATTCCTCCGACCCACCGATGTTGTTCAATGGACAACAGTATCATTCGTCTTGGGCCTCCTTCACAGGGAATAAAAAAACATGAACCCTGTATAAAGGAGGGGGTTATAAAATCATGATTAGAATAATATTCTCTATTAATGCTTAGGTCAAGAATATTATTCGTTTGTTTGCATATTATTCAGATATATATTCATTATTTTTTTGAACGCAAGGATTGTGACCAAGCCCATTTTTTTTACATTGATAAATGATGGCCCCTTTAGTATATTGATGCGACCAATTAAAAAAGAGGCACAACGAAACCCGAACAGCTAACAGGATTTCTTGAGTATGATAGAAGATGACAGCCGAACCACGATTCTGGTGGTGGACGATGAAGAGGGTATCCTCGAAATAACGGAGGAGTACTTCGCACGGAAGGGATACGAGGTGTTTACGGCCCGCAACGGTCTGGAAGCCATGGCTATTATTGACACCGGTATTCGTATCGGTTGCTGTTTCACGGATATTAATATGCCCGTTATGGATGGACTCGAACTGGCCGAGCGTATTCGTAAAAAAGATGCCTCTTTACCGGTGGTGGTGATGACGGGATTTCCCTCCCTGGAAAATTCCATTGAAACCCTTAAAAACGGTGTGGTGGATTATCTGATCAAACCCGTTAATCTGGAACAGATGGAATTAAGCCTGCGTAGGATTTTGAGGGAGCGTGAGCTGTTTGTAGAAAACCTGATTTTACGCCAGGAGGTGCAGCGCCAGGAACGCATCAAGGCGTTGAACCTGGAACTAACGGCCAAGGTGGAAGAGGTTAACCTGTTAAATAAGATCATGGATGACTTTTCTTCCTTTAATTCAAGTCATGACATCTTTAACCGGGTGGTGGGTCTGGGCCTTGAGGTCAGCAGGGCCGATGAAGTTTGCCTGTATATTTATTCAGAGGCGGGAGATAATCTGTTTCCCATCACAGCTTCCGGTGAGAATATATGTGGAAAAGGGATGCATCAGGAATTAAAAAATATGCTCCTGTCCAACATTGCCGAGGATACGCCGCTTCTGGTGGCACAACCACGGGATGAAACTGTGTTTTGCGGTATTCGTTCTTTCATGGCAACCCCCTTGAAGATCAGGGATAAGGTTTTTGGCATTGTCACCGCCGCTATTTTAAATGGTGAGGGCAGATTTACGGAAAAAGATATCTTTTTTCTTAATTTTATTTCCCACAAAGCTGCATCTGCCATTGAAAATACAGCACTTTATGAAAATATTTATGACAATCTCTTTGCCACGCTGTACGCCTTTGTTGCCGCCCTTGAGGCCCGAGATCCTTATACACAGAGGCATTCCAGACGGGTAGCAGAGGTATCTGTCATGATTGGTAAAGAGCTTGACTGCACCGATGAAGAACTGGACGTGCTTCAATTTGCAGGGCATCTTCATGATATCGGCAAGATCGGCATCCGGGATGATATCCTTCTCAAGCCCGGACGTCTAACTGATGAAGAGTATGAGAAAATTAAAGAGCATCCAACCATTGGTGCTGATATTGTCAGTCAGCTGGGACTCTGGACAAAAGAGCAGGAAATCATTCGTCATCACCATGAGTTTTACAATGGCAAGGGATATCCAAGGGGTGTCTGCGGAGAACAGATCCCAAGGCTTTCAAGAATTTTATCCGTTGCAGATGCCTTTGATGCCATGGCTTCGGATCGAGCTTATAGAAGAAAAATGAGTAAAGAAAAGGTCTTGTCAATCATTAAGAATGAGTCGGGAAAGCAGTTTGATCCGGATGCGGTGGCAGGCTTTTTAAAAATTAGTGAAAGGGCATGGGAAGGCAGCAGGGTTCATTGAGTTTTGACTGGGTAATTTAATTTTTTTAAATTAAAAATAGAATTGATTTAAAAACCGCTTGACACCTGATAACAATGGTGGTAAATCGTATTTGTTTTTAAGTGATCGGGGCGTAGCGCAGTCTGGTAGCGCACTTGTCTGGGGGACAAGTGGTCGCTGGTTCAAATCCAGCCGTTCCGACCAAATAGAATTCAAGGGGTTATGGTTTTTACCATAACCCCTTTTTATTTATGGTCTCATATATTCGGTCAGAAACTCACGAACTTTTTATGTTTTTTGTTATAATTATAAATGTTTATCTAGTTGTTAGATAAGGAAAAATCAGGTGTCTATTGATGAAAATAACAGCCATAAGCCTGGCCTGATCTCAATCAACTGGTCAATTTGATTCCAGTTCGTGGATATCCGGATGGGAGTGCATGGATCTCAAGAATTGTTCGGTTCTAAGGATCAAACGGGTGTTAAGTACCCGGGCCGCCTGCTTCATGATAAAATATCCCATGGAGTGGTCTTGGTCCATGAGGTCCAGCAGGGCATTTTTATGGATGGCATAAACGGTGGCCGTTTCACTGCATATTGCCGTCATCAGCCGCCTGGGTTGATCTAAAAGAACGGACAGGCCAAAGGATTCTCCAGGGTCCACCGTTCCCACCGTTGCAATAATATCCTCGGAGATTTTTTGTTCCAGCAAGATTTTTCCTGATTTTACCATGAAAAAATTGTCTGCAGAATCTCCTTCGTTAAAAATGATCTCACCGGATTCAACGGACCATTCTTCGGTCAGAGGTATAAATTTTTCAAGCATTTCATCGGTGAGAGATTCCAGAAACTCATCTTTTTTTAATTCAGACTTGGTTATCATATGGTCCCCATATTGGATGTTTTTTTGTTATAATACGCCATTTCAACCCGCCGACACAACGAAGAATGAAAATGGCATGGGCCGGGCCCGGAACCTTAGACGGCTCAATTGGCCGCTTTCGGCTATATGCTGAGGTTGTCCTTCTAATAAAACCTTATGACAGGCTACCCTGTCACAACGAATAAGGAAAGAGCAGTTGCTGTTAATGCAATAGTACACAGAACCTGCTTTTTCATATAACCCACATGGCTGTGATTACCAGCCACAATAAAAATTGAAACTCTTATCATTGCAGTATATTGGACGGAGTTTCTTATAAAAGGGCGTCAGAGCAAATCATTAAGCAAAAAAATACATTGCCACGATCATCAATCCGGCACAGGCGGCAAATATACCAATGGGTGATGTCCCGGTGCTGAAGGCCTTTTCCACATCCACATCACGTGGAATAAGCTGTGGGGATACTTGCTTTTCATCCAGGTTAGATTTTTTGGCATTGGCACGCAATACAGGGGAAAGCAAGCCGTTGGTGAGTTTTGCCGTAGCATTGACGGCAAATCCATTGATCTGAGCCGTAAGTGTTTTTACAAAAATAAGATCACATACACTGTTGATGCCATTAAAAAACCGTGCACAAAGGGCTTCAAGAGCGTTAAGAGGCTTTCTGTAGAACCAGTCAAAATCAATGTTGATGGCCCGCATTTCAGCCGGGTAAATCCCTGACAGCAGGAGCAGGGTGAATGCCAGAGCAGAGTAAAATAACAGCTCTGTCTGGGTGACGATATGGGACAGGGTATAGGGTTCATAGGTGGCAGCATAGGGTAAAATGCTGTAAAGTGGTTTATAAAAGGTCCCGTTGAAGATGCACAAAAAGGCGGCAAGACCCATGGCAATGAGCATGTGTATGGGCGCCTCTTTCACCCGGTGGCCGGCATCATGGCCGAAAAAGGCAAAAAAGGGAATTTTGATGCCCGCATGGTGGAATACACCGGCAGAGGCAAAGAGCAGTACCAGCCATACGGCGATCATGTGGTGATTACCTGCAGCGGACATCACCATGGATTTACTGACAAACCCGCTGAAAAGGGGAAAGGCAGATATGGATGCGGCCCCCACGATACAGAAGGCAGCAGTCCAGGGCATGGATTTATAAAGTCCCCCCAGATCCGTGGCATTGATCTTTCCGGTGCGGTACATAACTGCCCCCATGGACATGAACAGCAGCCCCTTAAATAAAATATCATTGAATGCATGGGCCACTGCCCCGTTGATGGCAAGCTCTGATCCAATACCGATGCCCACCACCATGAACCCCACCTGATTTACCAGACTGTAGGCCAGTACCCGTCTGAGATCATTTTCAATTACCGCAAAAAAGATGGGAAAAGCCGCCATACCCACCCCGATCCATATGAGCAGTTCGGTGCCGGGATAGGCCCGCGCCAGGGCATAAATGGCTGTCTTTGTGGTGAATGCACTTAAAAAAACCGTACCGCCAATGGTGGCCTCGGGGTAGGCATCGGTGAGCCAGGTGTGCAGAAAAGGCCAGGCGCAGTTAACGCCGATTCCCATGAAAATAAACCAGGAAGCAGCATCGGTGAGCCCTATGAACCCGAACTTGATGGAACCGGTTTTTATGACCATCATGACGATGCCGGCCAGAAGACTTAATCCACCGGTGATATGGACCATTAAATACCGAAATCCCGCTGCGGCGGAAGATTTGGTTCCCCTTGCCCAGATGAGCATAACGGAACCTACGGTAAGGGTTTCCCAGAAAACAAAAAAGGTGAACAGATCCCCGGCAAAGATGGTACCAAGGGCCGCTCCTGAATAGATAAAACCGGCCACATATTCAAGATTTTTTTTCACATGCAGGATGTAGATAATGGTGATAAAGGAGATGATGTGAAAAATATAGCCAAAGGCAAGGCTGAGGCGATCAATCCTCACAAGGGTCAGGGTATAATCCAGAAAGGGCACAGTCATCAGGGTATCCATGGGGATGGAAATCAAATTGATGAAACCTGCCACCGGCAGGAGCACCACATATGTGGATCTTGCCCTTCCGTTGAGAAAGGGAATGAGCAGGCCACCGATGATGAATATGAATGCCGGGGGGATACAGACGTTATTCATAATAATCCTCCTTTCGTTTCACCAGGGGCCTCAGTATGAATCTGGAGACCAGCACCAGTAAAACGCAGGCCACAAATCCAAAGATGGCATAAAAAACCGGCCAGTTTTCCCAAGGGAAGTGGGCGTGTTTATGAACGAAGAAATCCAATATAAAGAGAATCACCACAGAGGTGAAAAAAATGGCCAGAAGCCGCTTCACATTTTTGGGATTGTCAAACATATGCTTTTTTTCATTTTTCATGATCAGTGCATTATCCTTATCGCATTTGTAACGGCCAAGAAATATTGAAATTCTCTCCAGGGGGATTCAATAGGTTGATAATTCTGTGCGTTAAATATTTGAAAATATTTAAAATGAGCTTAAGAACACCACACCAAGGTAGAGAACGCTTAAGGTAAAAACCACCAGAAACACTGGTTTATATCCGGGAACTGCATCGTGTTTCAGTTCAAATTTTTCTTCATTCATGATTTATCCTCCCAATATGTTTTGGACGGCCAGCTTGGCAAGGTTGAGAAATGGCTGGGGATAGAAAAAGAGAACCACTGAAATACCGGCGGTGATGACCAGGGGTACCACACACCAAACGGGGGCCTCGTTTACTTTATCTTCAAACAGCATCTCTTCGGGGCTGCAGAAAAAGGCGTTGTAAAACACCGGGAAAAAGTAGGCCGCATTTAAAAATGAGCTGGACAACAGCACAAATAAAAAGGCGATCTGCCCGGCTTCAATGGTACCCAGCACCAGATACCATTTGCTGATGAACCCGCCACAGGGGGGAAGCCCCACCACACTTAAAGATCCAATGAGAAATGCTGTCATGGTGATGGGCATGCGTCGCCCGATACCCTTCATTTTACTGATATACTTGATGCCAGTGGCACAGAAAATGGCACCGGCACAGAAAAACAGGGTAATTTTACCAAAGGCGTGCATGGCAATGTGGAGCATGCCGCCGGTCATGCCGGATTCTGACAACAGGGCCACCCCCAGAATAATATAAGACAGCTGTCCAATGGTGGAAAAGGCCAGCCGGCGTTTAAGTTCATCCTGGGACAGTGCGATCATGGAGGCCACAATAACGGTGAAGGAGGCGATGACGCACACAATGAGGTTGATATTGTATTCGGCCAGCACTCCGGTGCCCACAATACCTGTGAACACCCGGACCACACTGAAGGCACCTACTTTTACAACGGCAACGGCATGTAAGAGGGCACTGACGGGGGTCGGGGCCACCATGGCCGCAGGCAGCCAGGAGTGCATGGGCATAATCCCCACCTTGGCAAACCCGAACAGAAACATCAGACTCAGCACCAGGGCCGTACCCGAAGTGACATGACCCGCCATCACCCCATGACCGCTAAAGTCAAGGGTGCCTGTGAAGTGGTAGGTAATAAGCATGGCGGGCAGGGCAAAGCCGATGGAGCCGCCAAGGATGTACAAGAGATATTTTCTCCCCGAGCTTCTGGCCTCTTTGTCCTGGTGATGGGTGACAAGGGGGTAGGTGGCAAGGGAGAGCATTTCGTAGAAAAGATACATGGTTAAAAGATTGGCAGAAAAGGCCACCCCGATGGTGGCGGACAATGCCACGGCAAAGAAGCAGAAATACCGGGTCTGGCTGTGTTCGTCAAGGGCTCTCATGTATCCGATGGAGTAGATGGAGGTGACAATCCACAATGACGATGCCACCAAAGCAAAGAGCATGCCAAAGGCATCCACTCGAAAGGCAATCCCAAGATTTGGAAATACCTGACAAAGCGTGTATTCCACCACACCGCCGTTGAGCACCAGTGGGAGCATTGAGAGCACCAGGGCAAGCTTGATGGCTGCCGCAACAAAGGTCCATGATTCCCTGATATTCTGTGATCGGCTGGAGATAATACAGGGTATGGCAATCAGAGAAACAAGAACGGCCAAAAAGGGCTTTACAGAGAAGACGGTTTCCATTGGCATATTAGATCACCCCTGTCGGTATGGCAAATTGAATGATATTGGTAACGATTGTTCCTGAATAGAGTCCCAGAACAATAAGGGTCATGGCTGCAATGAGAAAGGGTATCAGCATATCCAGAGGAGCCTCCTGGATGGCAAATACCCCGGAGCTGTAATGGTTTCCATGGCTGCTGCCTCCATGGCTTTGCCCCTCTGAAAAGGGTTCAAAATAGGCAATTTCAAACAGTCTGAAAAACAGAACTGCATTCACAAGGGAACTAAATATCAGGGCGGCCACAAAAAGATAATTGCCCGCCTGAATACCCCCGGAGATCAGGTACCATTTGCTGAAAAAGCCGCAGGTGGGTGGTACCCCCACAACGGACAGTGCCGCCAGGACAAAGCCTGCCATGGTAAAGGGCATTTTGGCAAACAGCCCCTTAAGATCGCTGCGGGATTCCCCGCCTGTTTTCCAGATGAATATGCCTGCGGCAAGGAACAGTGCCAGTGTCATGGCCGCATCGTTGATAATATGAAGAATGGCCCCGGATATTCCCAAACGATTACCCAGGAAAAATCCCCCCACCATGTAGCCCACTTCGGCTATGATAATATAGGTAAGCATTCTTTTAACATTTTTCTGGGCCAGGGCTGACAGAGACCCGAACACTATGGTGACAATGGCCAGTAGGACAATAAAGCCACTGATATCAAGGTGCCCAAAGGTGTATTCCGGGGTGAACACCGTCATGCAGATGCGAATCATGATGTACACGGTGACCTTGGTGGTCAGGGGGGCAATGAGTCCAGCTGACACCGAGGTGGCTTGGGAATAGGCATCGGGAAGCCAGCCATGTACGGGAAACATGGCCATCTTTACAAAAAGTCCGGTGAGACAGATGATAAAGGCAAATAAAATCACCCCGGATTCCATGTTCTGTGGAATGATGGTGGCAAGATCTGCCATGTTCAGGGTACCGGTGGCAATGTAAAGGTAGCCAACCCCTAAAAGATAAAAGGTGGCCCCAATGGTACCAAGAAACAGATAGTTCAGAGTGGCCAGGGGTGCACGGGTGTTGCCAAGACCAATCAATGCATACCCGGACAGGGAGACAATTTCCAGAAGTACATAGAGATTAAAGGCATCCCCGGTGGCTGTCATGCCGATGAGTCCAGCGGTGAACAATACATAAAGGGCATTAAAGGCCCCTTCTTTATCTTTGAATTCTGAGACGATATTTTTTTTCTGGGCCACAAGGTTCAGGGTGGATACCGCAGTGATTACTACAAGCACGAGTGCGCTCAGGTGGTCAATGATATAGACAATGCCCATGGGACCGGCCCAGCCAGCCATTCTGTATTCCATGGCAATGCCGGTGGTAACCACTTGGATTAACATCAGAACGGCACAGATAAACGCAAGGAACAGTGCTGCAACGGCAATGCGAAACGGGGCTTTCTGATTGATCCAGCCGGAGCCGGCGGTTACAAGGGCCGCCAGAAGGGGGATCACGATTATTAAGGCAGGCAGATGATGGGTCATGGGTTTTATCCGCTCCTCAGCTGTTGGTTAATTTCATCTTCTTCCACGGTACCATAGGTATTATAAACTTTTATGGCCAGGGCCAGGGCCACGCCAAGGGTGGCCACGCCCACAACAATGGCCGTGAGCATGAGCACGTGGGGAAGGGGATTTATGTAATTGGCAACATTGACGGTATCCATGGCATGGGCTACAATCTTTTCTGCCCCATGGACCGCCGTTTCCGGGGAGGCATGGTGCTCCAGAATGGGAATGGTTGCCCCCCTTTTATATCCAATGGAGACATAGAACAGGATAATGGCCGTCTGAAAAATACTCATTCCGATAATTTTTTTAATGAGATTGTTTTTGACAATCATGGCATAGAGTCCCACCATCATGAGTATGATGTAGACTACATAATTTGCCTTGGCAAGGACAAGTGCGAATATTGATTCCATATCAGAGTCCCTCATCCTGTTTTCCGGCAGAAGACAGGTTGTAATAGATCCAGATCATCACCGCAGTCACCGCAACGGCCACTCCGATTTCCACCATGAGAATTCCATGGGATCGGGCCATGATGCGATCGCTTCCAAACAGGGGCGCAAGTGCACTGTAGTTGAGAAAGACCTCTCCAAAGATCAGGCAAAGGGCACCGGTGCCAGCATAGATAAAGACGCCGGTGACACTGAAGAGGGCCGCAGTTTTTTCGCTGAAACTTTTGATGGCGGCTCTCAAATTGTGGGAGATGGCAAATAAAATTACCGAAGCCCCCATGAGAACGCCCCCCTGGAATCCGCCGCCGGGGCTGTGATGGCCATGGGCCACAACATACAGGGCGAAAATCTGAATAAAGGGGATAATCAGCCGGCAGGTGCGGCTGATAATAAAATCATAGGGTACCCAGTTGGCATCCATGCGTTGGAATACTTCAGAATTTTTAGGGAATTTATCCCCTGCCATGCGAAGGGTCACCCCGGTTGGCTCATGGCGGTAATAGCGATGGGTCACTTTTTTTCTTTCAATACGTAATAAAAGAAAACAGGCCAGACCTGCCGTTAAGATAACCGTGGTCTCAAACATGGTGTCGTACCCCCTGTAGTCGGCAAGGACAGAGGTTACGATATTGGGTACGGCTGTATCGTCCATGGTGTGCTGGATAAAATAGGGGGAGAGATGTGTGGATGCCGGAGATTCCGGATCTCCCCAGTCGGGGAATTCCATGGTGAAAACCATGAGAAGTACCCCGCAAAGCAGTATGGTAAGTTTCCCAAGAATTTTCAATCTTTGCTCCTCCTTGTTGTGTGAAATACCGCTGCAACACAGAAAACGGTGCTGACGCCAGCGCCCACAGTGGCTTCGGTAAAGGCCACATCCACAGCCCCCATCACGGCCCATATCAGGCAAAGAAGAAAACTGTAGGCCCCCAGAAGCAGAGCTGAGCTTAACAGATCCCTTACAGTGATGGCTGCAACGGCGCATACAATAACCAGTAAAAGAATAATCAGTTCAAGTTGCCAGATCATGGGGTGTCACCTATATGCGGGTTATTTTTTTTTGTTCCATGGTTTCAGGCCTGCGCGAACACCGGCATCCACAATGGCATGGGTTGCCGTGGGGCTTGTGATAAATACAAACACTACAATGAGAATAATCTTCAGGGCGGACAATAGATTTTCCAGGGAAAACTCATGGACCACATACAGTGCCAGTCCCGCCATGGATAGAAAAACACCCATGGTATCCAGCATGCCGGCGGCATGGAGTCTGGAGTAAAAGTCGGGCAGCCGGATCATGCCAACGGAACCACCGAAGAAAAAGACAAAACCGATAATAATCAGTAAAGCAGATATCCAGGTTATCATTTCATCTCCTCACTTAAACCTTTGCGTTTGTGAAAATATCGTGAAGCAGCAATGACGGCGATAAAATTCAGCAGCGCGTAGGCAAGGGCGATATCAATGAACATATCCACCCGGTTAAAAATAAACCCGATCATGATCAAAAGAACCGTGGTTTTACTGCCAATGGCGTTTACACCCATGAATCGGTCCAGAATCGTGGGGCCTATAACTGCCCTGTAAATCGGTACACCCATGAGCATGGTGAGTACGATGGCTGAAAAGAGGATAAAATTGTCCATTATTCACCAAAAATTTTGGCAACCCTTTTTTCCATATCGCCGGGAAGAGGGGCTGCGGATTCATTATCAATGGCATGTATCGCCATATCGCCGTATGTGGTAGCGGCGACGGTGATGGTGCCGGGGGTCAGCGTGATGGAGTTGGCAAAGGTAACCAGCCCCATGTGTGATTTGATGGTGCTTCTGAATTTGATGATCTGGGGATTAATTCGACTGTGCATGTCCCGACTTAAGACAAGGCGGAGGACATGGAAGTTGGCAAGGATGATCTGCCATATAAGCCATGGAATATACTTGATAAAACCAACCCACATTTTTGCAACGGTGGTTAGTTTGGGGGCTGTTATGAGAAAATCTGCAGCCATCCAGGCCACAAGGCTGCAAGAAATGACCCCCAGGGTCAGGTGAAAGAAATCGAATTTTCCTGAAAAAATTATCCAGAAAATGAATAAAATAAAGAAATTTGCAAGAACAATTGATTTGCGTCGTGTCTTTTTCAAAGTAAAGCTCCATGTTATTGGGGTTAGAATAGCACCAGAATACTGAAGCGGGATTACTTATTTTATGACTTTTGGAAAAATGATGACTAATTCTTATTTAAAAAATTGGAAAAGGTCAACATTTTTTTGAAAAAAATCATAGCAATGTGAGGTTCCAGTTCCAGAGTCCGGGCCTTTGCTTTAAAGAAATTTCTTTACTCACAGGCTCTTCCATTGTTATGAAATAACGGTATCCCGCCTGATATAAAATTTCTTTCACTGGAGATAAATTCAATCGCCAACCGGGAAAAATCCAATAATTATCTTCTCTTCTGGAAATCCATGCAGACTCTCCCATGGGACTTGAAAATGGAAAATCCAATGAAATTTCCGGGGAAATAATCCGCGATATGGCAAGTGGCCAGTTTCCTTCCATGACCACACCAAGGGGAAGGGGACTGACGCCCGGCAGGGCAAGAAAGTCATTTTGGGTTAATTCCGGGCTGACAAAGGCACCGGAGAATCCCATGTCCCGGAGTATGCGTACATGAATGCCATTGGCAATATTGCAGAAAGGACCTGCCCAGAGATTGAGTTTTTCAGGGGTGTCAAAAAGGGCAATCTGCCATGGAATATTCAAGACAAAATGTCGGGCATGACGCTCCAGGGCCAGATCAATGGCCGTTTTTAAATTTTCTTCTTCACCGGGCCACAGCACCGGGGGTAGAAACCACCAGGTCTGTTTGATTTTTTTCCCGCTTTCTCTTTTCACCGTTGACAGATCCAGCCACCGGGCAACGGTTCCCGGTGTCCGACCCACAGGGGATGATCTGAAAAGAGTGATATCCCGGAGGGAGGCATTTCCCACGGATGCCGGTATAACACTTTGCTGTTCCAGAGGTTTGGGGGGGGTATCGGCGGGTTTTATGTCCGGAGGACTGAATCGTTCAAGTTCCCCTGCAAGATCCTGGATCAGGGCGTGAACCTCGGGTTCTCTTCGATCCACAATGAATGCCGGTGCACCCTTGGCTGGCCTGGGGCCTTTGCCGGATTTTAACACCAACTTTCCTTTTTTAGGTATGGGGCGGGTGATACGCTGGATCAGGTGCCCCTTGTCCTCTTCATACCCCATGCGCAAGAGATCACCGTTCAAAAGAGGTTCCCGGGTGATCACATGGGCTTTCTCTCCCTGTTTTACCCGTCCGATAAACAGTCCTGAGCCGGTTTCTGCATCTTTTTGCAGGGGGTTCTGGGGGCGCTGGGACAGCAGATTATAATGGGTGGCAGGTCTTCCTAGGGCATATTCCAGAAATGACAGGGCAATTTTTTTCTGTTTGGGATCATGGCCGTGATCCCGGAGCATTTTATAGGCTTTCACCGTATAAAAAACATAGTGGGGACTTTTTTTTCTGCCTTCAATTTTCCATGTGTTGACCCGGGGGATATCCCTTAGTACTTTAACAAGTACATCAGCGGAGAGATCCAGACAGGAGAAGTAACGCTGTCGGTTGTTTTTCTGGCGGTACATGCGTCTGCAGGGCTGTACACATCTGCCCCTCAGGCTGCTTCTGCCCCCGAACCAGCTGCTCCAGTAACATCGGCCGGAAACCCCATAGCAGAGCGCCCCATGGATGAATACCTCAAGATCCAGGTCTTCAGGTGTTTTTTCAGCCATGATCTTTATTTCGTCAACGCTGAGTTCCCTTGGAAGGACCACTTTGCAAAATCCCATTTCCTTTGCAGCATCAAGGCCCATGGGAAAGGTGCAGTTGGACAGGGTGGACAGGTGAAGTTCTCCCTTAAACCCCACATCCCTTGCAATGGCGGCCACACAGGGGTCCTGAATGATCAGGGCATGGGGATTGACATATCTGGTAAGTTTGGTCAAAAGCCGCCGCACCTTATCGGTCTCTGCCTGCTTTACAAGGGAATTAAAGGCTACATGTATCTTTACGTCCTTGTTTCTGGCCAGGGCATTGAGCCGGGAGAGTTCTTCCATGCTGAAATTGCCTGCTTCCATGCGGGCGGAAAAAATTTTCAGACCACAGTATATGGCATCGGCACCGGCGGCAATGGCCGCCAGAAAGGCATTCTGATCACCGGCAGGTGCCAGAATCCGGGGTTTTAGTTTTTTGTTCATTTTCTCTCATACCATTTATTCGGGTTGAAGGTATAATACTGCCGGGAAGATGGGAATGAGCCCGGATACTGTTACACAAAGAGGATGTTGTGCTCACCTCCCTGATGGACACTGGGCAAGGGTATCTGCTTTGTGGTTAAGAATCAATGATTTTGTTGGGGCCAGCACCACCTGTTCATTATTTGACTTGATCATGTAAATGTTTGGCCAGCGCCCCATATTTATACTAAAAAGCCCATCCCCCTGAACAGAGGGACGGGCTTTTTAACTTTTTATGCCTTTGCCGGAATCAGCGGACAGATATGAGAGTTCTGTCAGGATCAGTCAGGATAAGCGTTTTTATCCAGCTCGCCGTTTTCTGTGACAATGTGATTGATCAGATCCAGGCTGACCAGGTCGTGGGAATGGGTGGTCATGGAAAAGTCCATATTGGCACTGTGGGTATCTTCTTCCTCCTGGTAAATGTACTGATCCGTTGATGCCTTGTGAGAATAGTGAAGCGTGTTGGCAAAAAGATGTACCGGAATACCATTCAGATGGCAAAGACTTACGCTGCCTGCAGTGCCTGTGGGCGCCACAATTTTCCTATCCGACGTGATGGTCAGGGCACCTACAAACATTTTGGTGGCCCGTTCAATGTGGTGGCTTAAATTGTAGGCCGGGGCCACAATGTGATCAATGTCGTTATCCCGCAGAGCCTGGATGATCTGTCGGGTTCTGTCCCGGTTGTGTTCAAGGATAATAACCTCAAAACGTTTGTTCCATTTTTCCTTGGCCTGTATAAGGATGTTGGTCACCACGGAACTGGGAGAATGGACAATGATGACATCATGGTTATTGATGTATTGCAATCCATTTTCCGTTACCCTTGCGGCGTTGTCCTGGAACTGCTTGATTCTTTCCTGGAGGTTTTCAATGGTTTTTTCCCGGATTTCTTCCAGATCCATTTCCGGTGTCAAAATTTTCCGCATGTCCTGTTCAAAACGTTCCAGCAGATGAATCAGGGGGATAATTTTGGGTTGGGAACTTTTAAGGGCTTCGGCCAGTTCAAAGTAAAGGGGCTGCATCTGATCTTTAGTACATTTGAGCTGACGGATGGACTCAATGAAGCTGTTTAAAGACAATACCGTCATCTGGGCAATACCCTGAACATCGCCAAGGTTCCGTAGCAGTTTGTACATATTTTGTCTATTTTTATCATTCATAAGGATATCCATAGATAGAGGGTGAGAAATGCTGAGGCAATTATCAGTGTCATGATGGTGATGGCTGCACTGGCCTTCATGAATTCAAGAAAGCTGATGTGTACCCCCGCCTGCTTGGCCATACCCACGGAAACAATGTTGGCCGAGGCACCGATCATGGTAAGGTTTCCACCGAAACAAGCTCCCAGAGCCAGTGCCCACCAGAGGATATTGTTGGGAATGGGATTGACTTCCAGCATGAGTCTTACGATGGGAATCATGGTGATGGTAAAGGGGATATTGTCCAGAAAGCCTGATACAATACCTGACACCCACAAAACGGTGAGTACCATGACATAGGGATTGTCCCCGATTCTCAAAAATACTTTGTGGGCCACCCACTCAATAACGCCCTTATGTTCCAGAACTCCCACCAGGATGAAAAGACCGGCAAAAAAGAGCAGGGTGCTCCATTCCACCTCTTCAAGCATATGCTCTACATCCACTCCGGAGATGGTAAATAATACCATGGCCATGAAAACAGCCACAACCCCTGGGGACATTTTGGTGATGGTCTGGGTGACAAAGAGCAGGATGGCGATTATAAGGCAGCTCAAGCCTTTGACTAACAGGGTTTTATCAATGCGGGTGTTAAGAAATTCAACCTTGATTTTTTCCAGCAGCAGTTGAACGGAAAAAAGTTTGGCAAGGTTGTTATCAATGGGTTTGAATTTTTCTCTGTTGGTCAGCCAGATAAAGCAAATGGCGGCAAAAAATGAAATGACCACCGGAATGAGAAGGTTGCCTATGAACTGGTTGAAGGTCAATCCCACCTTGGAGCCGATGATGATATTGGGGGGATCACCAATCAGGGTAGCCGTGCCGCCGATGTTGGAGATCACCGCCTGGCTGATGACATAAATTTTGGGGTCCAATCCCATGCCCCGGGTCAGCTCGATGATGATGGGGATGATAATGAGAACGGTGGTGACATTATCGAGAAATGCCGAAAGCACCGCTGTTACAATGGAGAAGAGAATCAGGATTTTAAGGGGATTGCCCTTGGTCAATTCTGCAATCTTTACGGAAAGCATTGAGAAAAAGCCTGATTTTCTGAGTACAGCGACAATGGACATCATGCCCAACAACAGCATGATGGTCTCAAAATCAATCAATGATGCCGCCGTGTGTTCATCCACAACATGCATGATCAAAAGAACCATGACGCCCAGAAGCGCTGATACTGCCTTGTTAACCAGTTCAAAGGTTATCAGGGCGTAAACAATTAGAAATACAATAATTGGTACTGTCGCACCTTCCATGACAAATCCTTTTTGAGAATACTCCCCTGGGTCAGCGGTATGACCTCTGAGAGAAAAATCGGTTAGCGGTGGTTAAACCGTTGCAAAAATTAAAAAAATGAGCCTTGTTGTAATATCGGTGATTTCAAGGGAGGGCAGGTCGGACTTGCATTATTGTGCTTTTGTTCTTGCACGTCCTGATCCTGTGCCGTTTTTATACAACAGCACACTAAAATAAGTCCGACCTGCAACCCCCTTGTTCTCAGGCGGTTGATATTGCAAAAAAAGCCTCATAAAACATTGACCATGACGCAGCATGTCTGCAACTTTTTTTTAAAATTGAGTTCTGGAACAGAACGCATCTTTGAAAAAGAAGGTCTCAGATGGCCACGCCGGGAATTTCTATACTCTAAAAGGAGCTTAAATGCAACGATGATGCGTATTTATTTTTATGATCTGATTCAGCAGAGCCTCCTGGAAGATCCTTATTTTAACCGGGAATAAGATCCTTAAATCCCATGGTGTATCACCGGATCAAATTATGATATTTGAGATTGGTCACAACATGGGCCACTTTGGGGTGGGACCATCAAATGTGACCAGTGGCCCATGCTGTGACCAGGCCCTGATATTTGAAAGGTGCCAGCTCTTGCAACTGCCTTGGTTCCAAGAGGTTTTGTGTCCATTTTCACCTTCCGGTAAAAGCAAATAAATATCGCTGGCATCTTGCATACTTGAGGGAATTGTGGTTTTATCTTGTCCATGGAAAAAAAAAGATATCATGGTGGGAAAAAAAGAAGAAACGGCAGAGCTGGTTTTGCTTCCATGAAGCCCGGGGCAGACGGCTGTCTTAAATCCGTATTTAAGAAAATCGGTGTGCCCCACAGCCGTCCTTTTTCTCCGGACCCCTTTCAGGAAGAAGCCGTTAAGGCCATCGGCCAATGGGATTGTCTGGTCACAGCCCCCACTGGGGCGGGTAAAACATGGATTGCACAAAGTGCAGCCCGGGCGGTTATAGACAGAGGTGAGCGGGTATGGTACGCAACCCCCTTAAAGGCCTTGACTAATACCATATATGCCCAGTTCATTGCTGAATTTGGACAGGATAAAGTGGGGATACTTACCGGTGATAAAAAGGAGAACGGGGATGCCGATATTATCATCGGCACCACGGAAATTTTAAGGAATCAGCTCTATGATGCCATGCACACAGGGGAAGATCTTTCCTGCAGCCTGGTGATTTTAGATGAAGCCCATTATCTGGGGGATGCTGAACGGGGAGTGGTGTGGGAGGAAACCCTTATTTATCTACCCCAGCGGGTATCTTTGCTTTTACTGTCCGCCACCATTGGCAATGCCGATCACATTGCCGGCTGGCTTGAATCCATGCGTGGGAAAAAATGCCAGGTGGTCCAGGAAACCAAACGGCCGGTTCCCCTGTTTCCCTTGTTTTTTCATCCATCGGGCACCTTAAATCCCCTGCTGAAAGAAAAGAATATTCCCGGGAAAAACAGGGTGCACAGAAATGTGATGGCGTATATCAAGGCGAAACAGCTGCCGGCCATTTCCCTGCCCGGTCGCCTTCCCCAGTTTGGTGAAATTTTAAAGGTGTTAAAGGCCTATGATCTGCTGCCGGCCATTTTCTTTCTAAAATCCCGGGTGGATTGTGACAGGGCCATTGGACTTTGCAATGGAAAAATTCTTAAACAGGACCCCAAAAGAAAGGCTCTTCTGGCAAAAAGAATACAGGAACTTGTGGGAGATAATCCCCATCTGGCAGGCCATGAGCAGCGCATGCACATGGAAAAATTCGCCGTGGGCTCCCACCACAGCGGTCAGCTGCCTGCCTGGAAGGTGGTGGTGGAAACCCTTATGTCTGAGGGGCTTTTAGATGCCATGTTTGCCACCTCCACCGTTGCGGCCGGGGTGAATTTTCCGGCAAGGAGTGTGGCCATTTTAAATTCTGACCGGTTTAACGGGGTTTCATTCCTTCCCCTGACGGCCAGTGAGTTTCAGCAGATGACCGGCCGTGCCGGGCGAAGGGGCATGGACAATATCGGGTTTGCCATTGTCATGCCCGGTAAATTCATGGACCTTAAACATGTTGCCAAAATGGTGACGGCTCCCCCCATGGATGTGAACAGTCAGATTAAGATAGACTTTTCCATGGTGCTGAACCTCTTACTTTCCCATACGCCCCCCCAGATTCACGAGCTTCTGGAAAAATCCTTTGCATCCTATTTGATTTCCCTTGGAAAACAGGGACGTCAGGCCAGAAAAGAGTATGGTTACGGCTTGAAATACCTGTGGCAGGATTTTCTGGCCCATCTGGACTTTTTAAAGGAGGAGGGATTTGTCACAGAGGAAGGCACCTTGACTGAAGATGGCCAATGGACCTCCCAGTTGCGAATGGATCAGCCTCTTATGGTGGCCCAGTGTCTCCGCCAGGGGCTGTTACCCGACCAGGACCCTGTGATGCTGGCGGCGGTGATGGCTGCCTTTGTCAATGAGAAAACCTTTGATGATGATGCCCTCCTTGGACATCGACTTCCCAAACGCCTGACCCGGGAATTTGCAAAGTTAAGGGAGGCACTTTTTCCCTTTGCAGAAAAATTACAGGCCGGTGGATTTTCTGCCCCCAATCTATATCTTCAGCCTGCCATTCCGGTTTTTTCCTGGGCCATGGGGGTTCCCTGGGATCAGGTGGTGGATGGGTCTGTGTTTGCCGAGGGTGATCTTGCCCGGTTGATTTTAAGAACCGGTGAAAATTTAAGGCAGCTTTCCGGGGTCAGCGTACCTTTTCCCCGCATTGCAGAAAACGGGCGGGAGGCCATTGATATGATTTTCCGGGAACCTGTGATATATTAGGTGGTTAATGGGTGCTGGGTTTTAGGTGTTGGGTTTTAGGTACTGGGTACTGACAGCAACTGTTTTTTCATTGTTCATTGTGGCAGGTGGTTACTGCCATGTGGGGGTATATGAAAAGGCAGCCTCCAAGGCAACTTCAGCAGAGCCGCCCCCCCGATGGGCAATAGGAACCGGACAATTGAGCTGTCTACAGTTCTGGTCCGGACCCACTGCCCGTCAGGGGGGCGACGATATAATACCATTTTGTTTTTTGCCGCGCGTGTTAAAAAAAATAATGGAGGCAACAAAGGGATGTTGTCACCTTTATCAAAGTTATATTAAGGAGTTTTAAGCCATGTCGGAAGATACAAAAAAAGTTATTTACTCCATGATGCGGGTGAGTAAATATTATGATAAAAAGCCGGTGATCAAGGATATCAGCCTGTCCTATTTTTACGGGGCTAAAATTGGCGTGCTGGGACTCAACGGTTCCGGTAAGAGTTCTCTTTTAAAAATCATGGCGGGGATTGACACGGAATACAATGGGGAGACCATCCTCTCCAAGGGATTTTCCGTGGGATACCTGGAGCAGGAACCCCTTCTGGACGAAGACGCCACCGTAAGAGAAATTGTGGAGCAGGGCGTCCAGGAAACAGTGGATCTTATGAAAGAATACGAGGCCATCAGCGAAAAATTTGCAGAACCCATGTCCGATGATGAGATGGACAAGCTCATTCAGCGCCAGGGGGAACTCCAGGACCAGCTGGATCACCTGGACGCATGGGATCTGGATTCCCGATTGAAGATGGCCATGGACGCCCTTCGCTGCCCACCAGAAGAAATGTCTGTGAAGGTGATATCCGGTGGAGAAAAGCGACGGGTGGCCCTTTGTCGTCTGCTGTTGAAACAGCCGGATATCCTGCTGTTGGATGAACCCACCAACCATCTGGATGCCGAGTCTGTGGCCTGGCTGGAACACCACTTGAGTCAATATGCGGGTACGGTTATTGCCGTGACCCATGACCGTTATTTCCTTGATAATGTGGCGGGCTGGATATTGGAACTGGACCGGGGGGAGGGCATTCCCTGGAAGGGCAATTACTCCTCCTGGCTGGAACAGAAGGGTAATCGCCTGAAAAACGAGGAAAAGCAGGAAAGCAAACGTCAGAAAACCCTGGAACGAGAGCTGGAGTGGATTAAGATGTCACCCAAGGGGAGGCGCTCCAAATCCAAGGCCAGATTGAGTTCCTATGATCAGCTTTTAAAGCAGGACAGCCGGGACAAGGAAAGGGATCTGGAAATTTTTATTCCACCGGGACCCCGTCTGGGAGACAAGGTGGTTGTGGCCCGGGGTGTTGCCAAGGCCTTTGGGGAGAAACTTCTGGTGGAAGACATGAACTTCATTCTCCCACCCGGTGGTATTGTGGGGGTAGTGGGACCAAACGGGGCAGGAAAGTCCACTCTGTTTAATATGATATCGTCAAAAATATCACCGGATAAGGGTTCCATGGAACTGGGAGAAACGGTAAAGCTTGCCTATGTGGATCAGGAGCGTAACATCCTTGACCCGGACAAGACCGTCTGGGAGGTCATTTCCGGAGGTAATGAAACCCTTCTTCTGGGAGGGCGGGAGGTCAATTCCCGGGCCTATGTGTCAAAGTTTAACTTTTCAGGTGCGGATCAGCAGAAAAAAGTAGGGGTGCTTTCCGGTGGGGAGCGTAATCGTGTGCATATGGCCCGGATGCTCAAGGAAGAGGCCAACCTGCTCCTTCTGGATGAGCCAACCAATGACCTGGATGTGAACACCATGCGTGCACTGGAAGAGGCCCTTGAAAACTTTGCCGGATGCGCCATTGTCATCAGCCATGATAGATGGTTCCTTGACCGCATAGCCACCCATATTCTGGCCTTTGAAGGGGACAGTCAGACCGTGTTTTTTGAGGGCAGTTATTCCGATTATGACAAGGATCGAAAAAAACGACTGGGTATCAAGGGCGATCAGCCCCAGCGTATCAAATATCGCCAGTTGACAAGATAGAGCTTACTGACAGATGTTTATTTCCATTAAGCCGACGGTGCAAAAGATAAACCCTGGACTCCGGGATATACATCTGGCGGTACTTCTGTTTGGTTTTTCCGGGCTGTTCGGGAAATTTCTCCTGTGCAGCCCGGTTTTAATTGTTTTTGGCAGGACAGTTTTTGCATCCTTATTTCTGTCGCCCTTTTTTTTCTTTCCCGGAAACAAAATATCAAGTCCCCGGCCCATGTTTGTTCTGCAGGGGGCACTGCTGGCTCTGCACTGGTGTGCTTTTTTTATTTCCATCCAGATTTCCACTGTGGCCATGGGGCTTTTGACCTTTTCCACCTTTCCCGTTTTTGTTACCTTCATGGAACCTTTCTTTTTCAAGGAAAGACTGGGGCTTAAAAATTGTATTGTGGCCCTGGTGGTTTTTGTGGGTCTGGTGATGGTGATTCCCTCCTTTGATCTTTCCAGAGAACCTGTAAAGGGCGCACTGTGGGGGGTGGCATCGGGATTCACCTTTGCCCTTCTGGGCCTTGTGAATCGAAAAAATGTAAAAACCATTTCGCCCCTGACGGTGTCCTTTTACCAGAATCTTTTTGCATCACTGTTTCTGATGCCCTGGGTGTTGTTCCTGGATATCGCCTTTCCCACCCCCTGGGAAATTTTTCTGCTTATCCTTCTTGGGGGGCTTTGTACTGCCCTTTCCCATTTTCTGTTTATTAAATCTCTGGTTCACATCAAAACCCGCACCGCCGGGGTTATTACCGCACTGGAACCCCTTTATGGGATTTTACTTGCCATGATTTTTCTGGGGGAAATTCCCGGATTGCGCACCGTTGCCGGAGGCCTTGTTATTATCGGAGCCACCCTTACGGCAATGCACAGTCATGAACCCTGAGGGTTTGCCCACAGCATGGGGAATTTTTGGGGGGCAGGCGTACCAGTGATGACTTGTGGTAGGTGTTGTGATCAAGCCCAACCCTGAATATTTGGATGGAATTTCCGATGGATAGAATCCGTGTTTGAGTGATGCTTAATTGCGTAATAACTCAGTTTTGAATGCATTAATCTGCTTATTTTTAAAAATATGATAATTATTTCCTTATAAGCCGGAAGGTTGTGTGATTGATGAATTCCATGGGCGTTTAAAAATGAAATAATTAATTCATTGAAAAATGCCCTTTTATGGACTATATAAACCAATTCGGTTGAGTTGTGTTATGGGAATACAAAATGTTTAAGGACTCCATGAAAACAGATCCACGCACGCTAAAAGAAATTGCAAGACGTCGCACCTTTGCCATCATAAGTCATCCCGATGCCGGGAAAACCACTCTGACGGAAAAGCTCTTATTATTTGGCGGTGCCATTCAGCAGGCAGGTGCTGTCAAATCCAGAAAAACAGAACGTAAAGCCACCAGTGATTTTCTTTCCATTGAACAGGAAAGGGGGATCAGTGTCTCCTCGTCGGTGATGAAATTTAACTATAAGGACTTTGAGATTAATCTTCTGGATACCCCGGGGCATAAAGATTTTTCTGAGGACACGTATCGGGTACTAACGGCGGTGGATTGTGCAGTGATGATCATTGACAGCGCCAAGGGTGTGGAGCCCCAGACTCAGAAATTGATGGAGGTGTGTCGCATGCGAAATACCCCCATCGTGACCTTCATTAATAAGATGGACCGTGAAGGCATGGAACCCCTGGACCTATTTGCAGATATTGAAGAAAAACTTCAGATTGAATGTACGCCCATCACCTGGCCCATCGGTATGGGAAAGCGGTTTCGGGGGGTGTATCATCTTGAAAAAAAAGAGTTGGGACTTTTTTCCCCGGGATACAGCCCCCGGGACGGGGATGGGGTTATGATAAAAGATCTCAATGACCCCATTCTGGACCAGGAGCTGGGTGAGCAGGCCCTGGAACTCAGGGAGGATGTGGAGTTGATCCGGGGGGCAGCAGACCCCTTTGACATGGATTATTATCTTAAGGGGTCCCAGACCCCTGTTTTTTTTGGCAGTGCCATTAATAATTTCGGTGTCCGGGAGATGCTTGACTCCTTTGTTAAAGTGGCCCCCCCTCCGGGTGTCCGCCGGGCTGCCACCAGAGATGTGTATCCGGAAGAACCTGGTTTTTCAGGCTTTACCTTTAAAATCCAGGCCAACATGGATCCGGCCCACCGGGACCGTATCGCCTTTTTCAGAATCTGTTCCGGACGATTTAAAAAGGGCATGAAGGTGCGGCACCACCGCATCGGAAAGGATGTTATCATTTCCAATGCCACCATTTTCATGGCCCAGGAACGAAGCAATGTGGAGGAGGCCTTTCCGGGGGATATCATCGGTATACATAACCACGGCACCATCAAAATCGGCGATACCTTCACCGACAAGGAACCCTTGAAGTTCACCGGGATTCCAAGCTTTGCACCGGAACATTTTCGACGAATTATTTTGAAAAATCCCATGAAAACCAAGGGGTTGCAGAAGGGCTTGACCCAGCTGGCCGAAGAGGGCACCATTCAGGTCTTTCGCCCCCACATTAACAATGATTATATCATGGGAGCCGTGGGTATCTTGCAGTTTGACGTCACCATGGCCCGCCTCAAGGCAGAGTACAGCGTGGACGCAGATTCTGAACCGGTGGCCCTTTCCGTGGCCCGGTGGATTACCTGTGACAAGCCGGAAATCAAGAAAAAATTTATCAGTCAGAATGCCTCCAGCATTGCCGTGGACTCAGAGGGGTGGATGGCCTTTTTAACCACCAGTGAATATCAACTTGGCTTTGCCATGGAAGCCTGGCCGGACATTCAATTTCATAAAACACGTGAGTATAATTAAAGTAAATATTCGGCCAGCATTCCATATTCAACTGTTTTGGCCTGCTCACACAGCATTGGTATACTGGGCAATTCCAAATAGGTTAATCTGGGGCACTGACCAAACATTTACATTACCAACCCGAATATTTACGAATTAAATAAGGAGAATCGTGTCATGACGGAAAAGCGTATTTTTAATTTTAACGCAGGGCCTGCCGCATTGCCCCTGCCGGTGCTTGAAGAAATCCAGGCCTCTTTTTTAAATTTCAAGGGAAGCGGGATGTCCATCACCGAGATCAGTCATCGCTCCCCGTGGTTTGACGACGTTATCAATGATGCTGTGGCGCGGACTAAACGGCTGTTGAATCTGGATGAGCGCTTTCATGTGCTCTTTCTCCAGGGAGGGGCAAGTCTTCAGTTTGCCATGATTCCCATGAATTTTCTGGGAGCTGGCAAAACCGCCGATTATGTCAACACCGGCACCTGGTCCACCAAGGCCATTAAGGAAGCTGGCATACTCAACAAGTCTTATAATGTGGTGGCATCATCCGAGGATAAGAATTTTTCATATATTCCCGGTGACATCACCTTTAATCCCGAGGCTGCCTATGCGCACATCACCTCCAACAACACCATCAAGGGTACCCAGTGGGCATCCTTCCCCGACACTGGTGGTATTCCCCTGGTGGCTGACATGTCTTCGGATATTTTCAGTCGACCCCTGGATATGGACAAGTTCGGGATGATCTATGCCGGTGCCCAGAAAAACATTGGACCATCTGGCACCTGTATGGTTATTTTGCGGGATGATCTGCTCAAGACGGCGGAACAGAACCTGCCCTCCATGCTCAAATATGATACCTTCGCATCAAAAAATTCCATGTATAACACTCCGCCGTGCTTTGGCATCTACACCATTCAACTGGTGTTGAAATGGCTGGAAGAAGAGGTGGGCGGACTTGAAAAAATGCAGGCCCACAATGAAAAGAAGGGGGCATTGCTCTATGATTTTATCGACGGCAGCGATTTTTACCGTGCCACTGCAGAAAAGGGCAGCCGTTCTTTGATGAACGTCACCTTCCGTTTGCCCACCGAAGACATGGAAAAAGAATTCATTGCTGCAGCTACGCAAAAAGGCCTTGGCGGACTTAAAGGCCATCGCTCCGTGGGCGGATGCCGTGCATCCATCTATAATGCTGCCACCATGGAGGCAGTGGAAGCTTTGGTTGACTTCATGACATCTTTTAAAAAAGAAAAATAAACATAAAAGGAAATTGTTGAGATGAAGGTTCTTGTAAGTGATAAACTGGGTGAGGCAGGACTTGAAATTTTCAGGAATGAAGAGGGGATTGAGCTGGATGTAAACACCGGACTTTCTCCGGAGGAGCTTAAAGCCATCATCGGCGGGTATGATGGCCTTGTCATCAGAAGTGCCACAAAGGTGACAAAGGAAATACTGGAAGCCGCAACCAACCTTAAAGTGGTTGGTCGGGCAGGCATTGGCCTTGATAATGTGGATATCCCCTGCGCCACCAAGCACGGTGTGGCCGTTATGAACACCCCGGGCGGCAACACAGTTACAACTGCCGAGCATGCCATTGCCATGATGATGGCACTTACCCGGAATATTCCCCGGGGTACATCCACCTTGAAGGGATCTTTGTGGGAAAAGAAAAATCTCCAGGGTCGGGAGCTCTTTAATAAAGTTCTTGGTGTCATTGGTTTTGGCAATATCGGGTCCATTGTGGCAAGTCTTGCCCAGGGATTGAAGATGCAGGTGATTATCTATGATCCTGCCGTCACCGCCGAGCACATTGAAAAACAGGGCTTTGAAAGCGTCAGCCTGGAAGAGCTTTACAGACGATCCGATTACATCACCATCCACGTTCCCAAGATTGAAAGCACTACCCACCTGCTCAACAAGGATACCTTTGCCATGATGAAGGACGGGGTCATGGTGATCAACTGTGCCAGGGGTGGCATTATTCAGGAGCAGGATCTTTATGATGCCATTGTTTCTGGAAAGGTCGCCGGTGCAGCTCTTGATGTATTTGAAGTTGAACCCCCGGTGGACAATCCGCTGTTGACCCTGGATCAGGTGATTGCCACCCCACATCTGGGTGCATCCACCCAGGAGGCTCAGACCAATGTGGCCGTGGCCGTGGCCAACCAGATCATTGCCTATCTCAAGAATAACACCGTTATCAATGCCGTGAATGTACCTTCTGTCACCGGAGAGTTGCTTAAAAAACTGGCCCCCTTTCTGTATCTGTCGGAGAAAATAGGTGCCATGCACGCCACCATGGCCAAGGGAGCCATCAAGGAGATTTCCATTGAATATGCTGGCAATTTCTTTGATCTGGATTTAAAGCCCGTTACCCTGGCTGCTGTCAAGGGCATTCTTTCCCCCATGGTACCAGATGAGGTCAATTCTGTTAACGCCACCTCCCTTGCCGGAGACATGGGTATCAAGATCTCTGAAATTGCCAGCCAGGAAAGCGCCCATTACATTAATCTGATCCGCATCCGGGTGGTGTATGAAAATGAAACCAACCTCATTTCCGGTACCATATTTGGCAAGGATGATGCCAGAATCATTCGTATTAATAAGTTCCGCCTGGAAGTGATCCCCGAAGGGTATCTCTCCCTGATTCATAATAAGGACGTCCCCGGTGCCATCGGCAGCATCGGTACCTGTCTTGGGGAGCACAACATCAATATTTCCCGCATGATGGTGGGCAGAGAGGATGACGGCGATCGTAACATTATCTTTATCCGTACGGACACACCGGTGCCAGAAGCTGTATGCAATGAGCTGAGTGCCCTTGACAAGGTGCACTCCATCATCAATTTTGAGTTATAATTGAGTATTTGCGCTGCCGGCATTTAGTCTTAAGTTTTCATTTTCCATACCATATGTGTTAGCTTCAATTTTTAAAAAAACATATTGTGTGGTGGTAAATTAGAGAAGTTCTGACTGATGAGGTATCTACGGCAGTGCTTTTTCCCCGGCCATGGCGGGGTTGTTTTCGGATCAACGTCAGGTATCAGGTCCTGACCCCGGACATTTTTCCTGCCGTGGCGGACCGGTCGAAAAGGGCAGGGTATGAATCTTATTTTATTGTTTACAAACGATTATACCGGGCCGGACCGGGTCCGTATCCGGGGCAGACGCATGACGCATATCCGGAAGGTGCACCGGGCCCGTCCAGGGGATGTATTAACGGTGGGCCACCTCAACGGGAGGATGGGAACTGCACGGGTGATTGAAACAGGTTCGGATTATGTGGATATGGAGGTGTTGCTGGTCAGCGCACCGCCGCCACCTTTGCCGTTGACCCTGGTGCTGGCACTGCCCCGTCCCAAAATGCTTCGGCGGATATTGCAGACCGTATCCAGCCTGGGGATCAAGGAAATTTTTTTGATCAATACCTGGCGGGTGGAAAAAGGTTTCTGGACCAGTGCATTGCTGGAACCCGCTGCCATTGAAAAGGAGTTAATTCTGGGCCTTGAACAGGCCCGGGACACCATGATGCCCACGGTGCATCTCCGGCGATTGTTTAAACCCTTTGTAACACAAGAATTACCTGAACTGGCCCGAGGGAAACTGTCCCTCACCGCCCATCCCGGACCCTGGGGTGCCTGCCCCTGGCACATTGCCCGTCCCTGCATCCTTGCCATGGGTCCAGAGGGGGGATTCATTGAGAGGGAGGTTAATTCCCTTTCAGATACTGGTTTTGAAACCGTTCATCTGGGGGATCGCATCCTTCGCCTTGAAACGGCGGTTCCCTTCATTATTTCCCGGCTTTATTCATAAGTAAAACAGGATGTCGCCATGATCAGTCAACCCCAGTCCTTTTTACCCCTGGCTGCCGGGGATACCATCGGGGTTTGTGCCCTTTCCGGTGCCTTTACCCCTGACATCTTTAACCGGGGAATCAGGATACTTGAACACATGGGCTTTAAGGTGCATGTTCCCCGGGGAATTTATGAGCAAAAGGGATACCTTGCCGGTGACGACCGCCACCGGGCAGACATTTTCAATGCCCTGGCTGCCATGACGGAGGTGAAGGCCATCATGTGTGCCCGGGGGGGATTTGGGGCCGTGAGGGTCTTGCCTTTTCTGGAATTTAATACCCTCCGGGGGCAGGCTAAACCCTTTGTCGGCTTCAGTGATGTCACCGCGGCTCTTGTCAGTCTGGGTAAGTATGCAGACTTTCCGGTGATTCATGGGCCGGTGATCACCTCCCTTGCCCAGGCAGATCCCCTGACCTGTGACAGCCTGTACCGGACTCTGACCACTGCCTCCCATGATCTGCCGGACATAAAATCCTCAAACGGTGTCACCCTGACCCCTGGGAAGGCCCGGGGGATACTTTATGGGGGGAACCTTGCCACCCTTTGTCACCTTTGCGGTACACCCTTTCAGCCCGTGTTTTCCGGTAACCTTCTTTTTCTGGAAGAAATCAATGAGCCCGCTTATAAAATTGATCGTATGTTGACCCAGATGCGCCTGGCCGGAGTATTTCAGGGGATAACAGGGGTTATTATCGGTGATTTTCAAAATTGTGGTGATGAAAACATCCTCCATGATCTTTTCCATGACCATCTGGGTCATGTCCCCCTGTTCTGCGGTGTTATGGCAGGTCACGGTCGTGTTAATGTATCTCTGCCCATGGGCATTCCGGTGATGATGGATGCAGAAAAGCATACGCTTTCCTGGAATCCAAAGGACATGCCATGACATCCATTGATGAGTTCATGGCCACCGGGGTCAGCCAGGGTGTATTCCCCGGTGGAGTGCTTTGGGTGGCAAGGAAACATAGGACTGTGTTTCACCGGGCCTATGGCAGGCTCAGCCTGTTGAGTTCTGTTCCGGTGACACGGGATACCTGTTTTGACCTTGCATCTTTGACCAAACCCCTTGCCACAACCCTTGCCGTGGCAGAACTTGTGCAGTCCGGTGCACTTTTTCCGGCACAGCCCCTTGGTGAAATTCTGGACTGCCGGGGATATGAAGATAAAAAAAATATCTGCATAGACCAGCTGCTGAGACACACCGGAGGATTTCCCGCTCACAGGCCTTTTTATCAGACGCTTGTCAATCTCCCCTGGGAGATGCGCAGAAAACATCTCCGGAACCTTATCATGGCAGAGCCGTTAGTAGCCCCACCTGGTACACGGCAGATCTACAGTGATCTTGGGTATATGGTACTGTCATGGATTGTTGAGAAAACCACCGCTATGCCCCTGGACCGTTTTATGGGTCAAACTATTTTTTCTCCTCTAAATCTGGATCTTTTTTTCAGACCCCTGGGGAAAAAACAGGTGAACCAGGGAAGAAGGCAGTTTGCGGCCACGGAAAATTGCCCGTGGCGGGGGCGGATACTTTCCGGTGAAGTCCATGATGACAATGCTTGGGCCGCAGGGGGAGTGGAGGGGCATGCAGGACTGTTTGGCACGGCCCAGGCCGTGGGTACACTCCTTGGCCATGTGCTGGAGGCAATCCATGGGGACAGAACCGGAAGAATACCCGGAAAGGTGCTGGGGCAATTTATAAAAAAAGAACCCGGCCGTGAGCGGGTGGCCGGGTTTGATACCCCTTCTTTGGCGGGCTCCTCCGCTGGCAGGTATTTTTCCGTTAATGCTCTTGGGCATCTTGGGTTCACAGGTACCTCTTTCTGGATGGAACCTTGTTCTTCCACTGTGTTGGTATTGCTCACAAATCGAGTTAACCCCAGCCGGGATAATTTGAAAATAAGGCAGTTTCGCCCCCGGCTCCATGATCTTGTCATGGAAAAATGGAAAGGTGTTTCTGACGGTGGAGCTGAAATACCATAAATTTTTAGTTAACGTATTCCCCAGGTTGGCAAGGCAAAGTTGCACTTGTAAATTATTGCTATTTCTGTTAGCAGATAGTGCTTGATCATTAATTTTTACATGTGGACTTAATTTATGGGCCAAATTAGAAGCAGGCCTGAATTTATTAAATATATTCATGGGAAAGAAGAGGTAATATGAACCTTATAGTTGATTCTGTTCTGGGTGTCTTCTCAAGTGACCTGGCCCTTGATCTGGGAACTGCCAATACGCTTGTATATGTCAAAGGCAAGGGGATTGTGCTGAGTGAACCCTCTGTGGTGGCGGTGCGTACGGACGCAAGGGGGGGGAAGAACAGGGTCCTTGCCGTGGGGGCCGAGGCCAAAAGAATGCTGGGTAGAACCCCGGGAAACATCATTGCCATTCGCCCCATGCGCGATGGTGTTATTGCTGATTTTGAAGTTACCGAGGCCATGCTTAAGCATTTCATCCGCAAGGTACATAATAATAGACGTACCCTGGTAAGACCCCGGATTGTTATCGCCGTTCCTTCGGGGATCACCCAGGTGGAAAAAAGGGCCGTACGCGAGTCGGCGGAGCTTGCCGGGGCAAGGGAAGTGTTTCTCATTGAAGAGCCCATGGCCGCAGCCATTGGTGCGGGGCTTCCGGTGACTGAACCCACCTGTAACATGGTGGTGGACATCGGCGGGGGCACCACCGAGGTGGCGGTTATTTCCCTTGCAGGTATCGTCTACAGTAAATCCATCCGGGTGGCCGGGGACAAGATGGATACCTCCATAAAACAGCACATCAAAAGAAAATATAACCTGCTCATTGGTGAAAGAACCGCAGAGACAATAAAAACCACCATTGGTAATGCCTACCCCGATTCAGACAGCTTTGAAACCATTGAGGTCAAGGGACGGGATCTGATTTCTGGAATTCCCAAGATTTTGACCATTGATTCCGAGGAGATCTGTCTGGCCATCTCCGAACAGATTGAGGCCATTGTTGAAACCGTTAAAATCGTTCTGGAACAGACACCTCCGGAACTGGCCGCTGACATTGTGGACAGTGGCATTGTGCTCACCGGCGGTGGGGCACTTTTGAAAAACCTTGACAAACTTCTCCGGGAAAAGAGTGGACTCCCCATCATTGTGGCAGAAGACCCGCTGACCACGGTGGCACTTGGCTGTGGCAGGGCTCTTGACTCCATTGAGATCTTAAGAGAGGTTGTCATCGACTGAGGCCATGTTTTCTAAACGATTCATACTTGTAATTCTTGCCGTTTTTATTATTCTGGGAAATCTTGTTTTCCTGGCGGTGGGCAGTCAGGATGGTGTTGCCGTGGGCCGTTTTGAACGTCTCACCATTGCCATGGTGGCTCCCTTCCAGAAGGTGGTAAGCACAACCGTGGATGCCATTCAGGACGTCTGGACTGTATATATTTCCTCCATATCCGCTGCCAGGGAAAATAAAGAACTGAAGAGGGCACTGGCCAAGGCCACAGCAGATCAGAACCATTACCGGGAAGTTCTGCTGGAAAATGAACGTTTAAGAAAATTTATTCATTTCAAGGAAACCGAATCCCGGATCATGGTGGCGGCCAAGGTTATTGCAAGGGATCCATCACCGTGGTTCAGTACCATGATGATAGACAAGGGTACCGACGAGGGGCTTTTAAGGGGGCTTCCAGTTGTGGCCGCCGAAGGGATCGTGGGACAGGTGGTGGCGGTTTCCAGTCGATACAGTCGAGTGCTTCTAATTACCGACCGAAATAGCTCTGTTGATGCCCTGGTGCAGAACACCCGTGCCAGGGGAATTGTCCAGGGAGATAATACTGACACCTGTTTTTTTGATTATATACTGAGAAAAGAAGTGGTTGCCATTGGTGATCACATTGTGGCATCCGGGCTGGATCAGGTGTTTCCCAAGGGCTTAAGTATTGGAACCGTGGTGGATGTTAAAAAGGAAAATTCTGCATTGTTCCAGCATGTTAAAATTAAAACCAGTGTGGATTTCAATACATTGGAAGAGGTGCTGGTGTTTGTGAAACATACCCAATCCCCTGAAGCTACTCTCCCATGACCGTACTTTTTTATCCTATCCTCTCCCTTGTTCTGGTGATTCTTCAAACCACCCTGGTGCCTGAGCTTCGTTTTTCCACCAATTGTTTTGATCTTCTTATAGTCAACGTCCTTTATGTCAGTCTGTTTACGTCAAACGGCTTTCTGGTTGTTTATATGGTGGTGCTTGGATGGATCATGGACAGCCTTTCCGGAGCACCCTTCGGGTTTTATATTTCCTGCTATGTGTGGATCTATGCGTTTGTGCAGATACTGAGGCATGTGATTCATGCGGGAAATTTTATATTTATTCCAGTGATCAGTGTTATTGCCATTTTTATGGAACATGGATTTTTAATGTTCATCCTTCTGGTGAAGCAGGAGGGCTGGTCCTTTTCTTCCATGGACTTATTTTCCATGGGGAAACAGGCCATGGTGGGTGTTTTCATAATTCCATTTTCCCTGTGGTTTGTTCACAGGTGCAAAATTGGATGGGATAAAAAAATACGAAGTTTTTCAGGGGAAAAAATGGGAATCAGGAGAGGTAGATAAGGGTGTCTGAATACGTCAAGCCACCGGGTAGAGAATGGCTTAAAAAACGTCTGATGGGAGGAACCATCTGCGTGTCTGTGGCCTTCTCCATTCTACTTGCCCGTTTTGTCTATCTTCAGGTGATCAAGGGTGAAGTCTATCGACATCTATCTGCCAATAATTGTATACGGCTGCAGAGTATTCCTGCACCCCGGGGATTGATTTACGATCGTAATGGTACCATTCTGGTTGATAATCGCCCTTCCTTTGATCTTAAAATTATCTTGAAAGATGCAGATCCCGTGAATGAGACCCTCTTGCGCCTTTCTCAATTAATAAAGGTGCCCCTCCAGGAGCTCCAGGAGCACGTTGACAACCGGGGCGGTCGGTCTAAATTAAATCCCCTTCTTTTAAAGCGAAATATTTCAAGAGATCAGCTGGCGGTGGTCAAAGCTCATGCCTTTGATCTGCCCGGGGTGATCATTGATGTTGAACCCCGGCGTAACTATATTCATGAAAAATGTGCCGCCCATGTTCTGGGGTATCTGGGGGAGGTTAACGGTGAGGAACTCAGAAAAAGCAAGTATCCTGATGTGAGAAGTGGTGATGCCATTGGCCGGGATGGGGTGGAAAAAGAATTTGAGACGGTGCTGCACGGAAAAAGAGGGGGCCGCCAGGTGGAGGTGGATGCCACCGGCCGTCTGGTGCGGGTTTTAAACACCGTGGATCCAGTACCGGGTCAGAATATTTTTTTAACCATTGATCTGGAACTCCAGCAGGCGGCGGAAACCCTGCTTGAGGGATTGTCCGGTGCTGTGGTGGCCATGGATCCCGCCACCGGCGATGTACTTTGCATGGCCAGCAGTCCTTCGTATAATCAGAATGATTTCATTGGCGGAATTTCCCATAAAAAATGGCAGGCCCTTCAGCAGAACCCTGGGCGTCCCATGACCAACAAGGCCATCCAGGGAGAATACCCACCGGCATCCACCTACAAAATTGTCACAGCCATTGCAGGGCTTGAAGAGGGGGCTATAAATATCCATACCTCCAGGTTTTGTTCCGGGCGCCATAAGTATGGCAACCGTATCTATCGCTGCTGGAAAAAATGGGGTCATGGTGATGTGGATGTCATCGGTTCCCTGGAACAATCCTGCGATGTCTTCTTTTACAATGTGGGGCAGGATGTGGGTGTTGATACCCTGGCCCAGTATGCCAGGGGGTGTGGTCTTGGTAAACCCACCGGCATTGAGCTGCGAAAAGAACGTTCCGGCCTGATCCCCACCGCTGCCTGGAAGCGCAAACGATTTGGTGTTTCCTGGCAGGGAGGAGAAACCCTGTCCATTGCCATCGGCCAGGGATTTAACTTGGTGACACCCCTCCAGATGGCGGTGCTCATGGCCGCCGTGGGCAATGAAGGCACCTTGTACCGTCCCAGAATATTAAAATCCATCCAGGTCAGTCCGGGGGAGCCTCCGGTGGAACAGATGCCTGAAATCACCGGGGGAATTCCCGCAGGAAAAGAAACCCTGCGCATTGTCCGGGAGGGGCTTTTAAGGGTTGTCCATGGTAAACGGGGAACGGCCAGAGCTGTTAAGATCGATGGGGTGACCATGGCCGGTAAAACTGGAACGGCCCAGGTGTTCAGCATGAAGAAAAAAGATCGGGATCGCAGCAAGAATGATCCCCTGGATTATATGCTGCGGGATCATGCCTGGTTTGTGTGTTATGCCCCGGCAAAAAATCCGGTGATTGCGGTTTCCGTGATCATTGAGCATGGAGAGCATGGTGCCACAGCTGCAGCTCCGGTGGCCAGCCATGTGGTAAAAACATGGCTGGAACGCAGTGGTTATTTTGAAAATCAGGAAAAACAATGATGGGGTACCCAGCCCTCTGCGCCGGGGGATATAAATGGAGGCGGCATGTTTGATCGAAGGCTTTTTGAATATTTTGACTGGGGACTTTTTTTGTTGACTGTTTTTATCTGTTCCCTGGGTCTTGGGGTGCTTTACAGTGCGGTCACCGCAGGTGATGTGCCCGGAATGGGCATTATATTTAAAAAACAGATCATATGGATGGGGGGAGGGATGGTATTTATGGTCTCTTCTTTTTTGATTCACTACAAGTTCATAGATAAGGCCAGTTTGATTATTTATGTTATCTGTGTTGCACTTCTGGTGGCGGTGCTTTTTTTTGGAAAGCATGTGGCCGGTTCAACCAGGTGGCTTGCCCTTGGTCCATTCACCGTGCAGCCCTCGGAATTGATGAAATTGTCGTTGATTATCGCCCTGGCATCGGTTTTTTCCACCTGTGTCACCGAGGAGGGGCTTGGATTTCATGGATTGATAAAACCGGGTGCGCTGCTGGCCATTCCATTTCTTTTTATCCTTAAACAACCGGATCTGGGTACGGCCCTTCTTCTTTTGTTCATTGCCGCATCCATGACCCTTTTTGTTAATGTGCAAAAAAAGGTTTTTTTTTCATGTGCTGCCTTGGCTGCCGCTGCCACTCCCCTTGTGTGGATGATTTTAAAGGATTATCAGAAAGCCAGAATCATGACTTTTCTTAATCCGGACAGAGATCCCCTGGGGGCCGGTTATCACATTATTCAATCCAAGATTGCCATTGGTTCTGGTATGATATTGGGTAAAGGGTATCTCCAGGGTACCCAGAACGCCCTTTCTTTTTTGCCGGAACAGCATACGGATTTTATCCTTTCCGTCCTTGCCGAAGAGTGGGGATTTGTGGGATGCTGTGCACTTTTAACTCTGTACTTTTTCTTTCTTCTCTGGGGGTTTAACATCGCCTATGGATGCAGGGACATGTTTGGTTCCATCCTTGCCTTTGGCATTACTATCATGATTTTCTGGCAGATTTTTATTAACATCGGCATGGTGATGGGATTAATGCCAGTGGTTGGGGTTCCCCTTCCCCTGATCAGTTACGGTGGATCTTCGGTGATTACAAATATGGCGGGCATCGGCCTTTTAATGAACGTGAGTATGCGACGTTTTCTATCCGGGTGAAAACCTGAAAAAGGGCTTTTGTCCACAGAACTCGTCAGTCATAAGTTCTCCAATTATGCCACCACATAATGTGTCTCTTTAAAATTAAAACTAACATATGTGGTATGAAAAATGAGAAATCAGGACTCTTGAGCACAGAGGTAATCCACACAATATTCAAGGTGCGTATTTATTTGGATGTTGACAAAAATTCATCGTGGTGATACTCAAATTTCGATTTACTTTGTATTTAAAGTTGCCGGTGATGATGCCGGGCAACTGTATGGAATATAGGTTAGTGAATTTTTTTTTAATTATTAACTGGCGGAGGGAAATGTATGGTTAGTGTTGATGGGTCATTGTTTATTCAGATCATCAATTTCCTTTTTCTCCTGTACGTGCTCAACCGGGTACTGTTCAGGCCTGTTCGCAAAATGCTCCTGGATCGACGGGCAAAGATTGAGGGACTTCAACAAGGTGTTGAAGGTCTTTCATCCGAGGCTGTTCTCAAGGATAAGGAATATGCGGAAGGATTGAAGGGTGCAAGGGCAAAGGGTCTGAAGCAGAAAGACCTTTTTGTTGAGGAAGCATCCCAGGAAGAAAAAGAGATTATTGAAAGGATCAACAAAAAAGCTCAGGCCAACCTTGCTGAAATTCGTGACCAGGTTGCCACTGAGACCCGGAAGGCTCAATCTGCTCTTGAACAGGAGATTGGAACCTTTGCCAGGGCGATCGGTGAAAAAATACTGGGGAGGGCTTGCTGATGAAGATTGAACGGTTTATACGGAAACATTCCAGGACCATCATTCCTGCAGCAACAACCCTTTTTTTTGTTTTTGCCGGAGTTGCCCTGGCTTCAAGTGGTGGAGAGCATGGTGCAGCCGCTCCCAAGGGCTGGATGGCCACAGATACCTATAAGGTAATGAACTTTGTGGTGCTTGCCATTGTATTGTTTTACATTGCAAGAAAACCAGTGGCTGAGTTTTTTTCCTCACGGGTGAAGGCCATCAGAGAGGAACTTGCTGATCTTGAACAGAAAAAAGCAGCTGCAGAAAAAAGTCTTGCCGGCTATGCAGAGAAAATGGCAAGCCTTGACCAGGAAACTGAGAAAATTATAGAGACCTATGTCAAGCAGGGCGAAGATGCCAAACAGCGAATACTTGCCGAAGCCGAAGCCCAGGCCGCCAAACTTGAAGAAACTGCAAAAAGAAATATTGAGCAGGAATTCAAGGCTGCCAAGCTGAAACTGCAGCAGGAAATTGCTGAACAAGCCCTTGAACAGGCGGAGTCCCTTGTGAAAGAGTTGATTAATTCTGAAGATCAGGACCGTCTGGTTGATGAGTATCTGGACAAGGTGGTGGCATAATGAAAAATATATCTATTTCACGGCGGTATGCCAAGGCATTGATGCTTATCGGCGAAGAGGATGGCAATGCAGATCAGTATCGTAAAGAGCTGGATGAAATTGTGGAACTCTTTGACACCAGTGTTGAACTTGAAAAAGCTGTAACCAATCCCTTGTTTGACAAGAATGACCGGCGAAATGTGTTGATATCCGTTCTTGGAAAAACCTCTTTTTCCAAGGTGATGAAATCATTTCTGGTCTTATTGTTTGATAAGCGGCGCATCGTTTTTCTAAGGGATATCAGTGAGTTTTACAAAAAGCTTACAGATGAACTCAACGGCGTGGTTCATGCCACCCTGGTATCGGCCACAGAACTGTCCGCCGAGGCCACAGAAAAAATCAGACAGGGCCTTGCAAAGCGAGTCGGTAAAGAAATTATTCTGGATGTTGAGCAGGATGCCGAACTCATTGGCGGAATTGTGACCAAAATAGGCGATCTTGTGCTGGATGGCAGCGTTAAAACTCAACTGTTCAATATGAGGGAATCATTAAAAAGGGGTGAGAGAGTCTAATGAAAATAAGAGCTGAAGAAATAAGCCAGATAATAAAAGAGCAGATTAAAGATTTCGATAAAGAGGTTGAGCTCAGCGAGACCGGGGTGGTGCTGTCTGTTGGTGACGGTATTGCCCGTGTATATGGCCTTGAAAAAGTAAAAGCCATGGAGCTTGTGGAGTTCCCCGGCGGTGTTCTAGGTCTGGCATTGAACCTTGAGGAAGACAATGTTGGTGTTGCCATCCTGGGTGAAGATAAAAAAATCAAGGAAGGTGACGTTGTAAAACGTACCGACCGCATTGCATCTGTTCCCGTTGGTGAGGCCGTTCTGGGGCGTGTTGTTTCCACAACCGGTGATCCCGTTGACGGAAAAGGCCCCATTGATTCCAGTATTACCATGAACATGGAACTTGTGGCACCTGGTGTTATCGCCCGTAAGTCTGTTCATGAACCCTGCTACACGGGAAGTAAAGCTGTTGACGGTATGACTCCTGTGGGACGTGGTCAGCGTGAGTTGATCATCGGTGACCGTCAGATCGGTAAAACCGCCATTGCCGTTGATGCCATCATTGCCCAGAAAAATACGGATATGAAATGCATCTATGTGGCCTGCGGACAGAAAAAATCCACAGTTGCCCAGGTGGTTGCAGCCCTTGAAGAACACGGTGCCATGGAATACACCACCGTTGTTGTTGCCTCCGCCTCTGAGTCTGCTGCCATGCAGTACCTGGCTCCCTATGCCGGATGCGCCATGGGTGAGTACTTCCGTGACAAAGGTGAGCATGCCCTGATCATCTACGATGATCTTTCCAAACAGGCTGCTGCCTATCGTCAGGTTTCTCTTCTCTTGAGACGTCCCCCGGGACGTGAAGCTTTCCCCGGAGATATTTTCTACAACCATTCCCGTCTGCTGGAGCGATCTGCAAAACTTTCCGATGACCTTGGTGCCGGTTCTCTCACCGCCCTTCCCATCATTGAGACCCAGGAAGGCGACGTGTCCGCATTTATTCCCACCAACGTTATCTCCATCACCGACGGTCAGATCTATCTGGACAAAGGCCTTTTCTTTTCCGGTGTTCGTCCGGCCATTGACGTTGGACTTTCCGTTTCCCGCGTGGGTGGTGCAGCCCAGTGTAAGGCCATGAAACAAGTGGCAGGTACCCTGCGTCTGGACCTTGCCCAGTACCGTGAACTGGAGGCTTTTGCCGCCTTTGGAAGTGATCTTGATGCAGCCACTCAGCGTCAGCTCACCCGTGGAGAGCGACTGGTTGAACTTTTGAAACAACCTCAATTCAATCCTCTTCCCATGGAAAAACAGGTGGTGATTCTCTTTGCCGGTACCAAAGGATATATTGACAAATATCCCAAGGAAGCGGTGAATAAGTACGAAAGTGGACTTTACGACTTTATTGACAATAGATTTCCTGAAATCTTCACTGACCTTGTGGAACAACAGACAATTAGCAGTGACATTGAAGCCAAACTGAAAAAAGCCCTTGATGCCTATGACGAAGAATTCAAGGCAGCTCAATAATAGAGTTGTCTGATTTTTTTCAAATAAAGTGAATATCATTTATAAACAGGCGTAAAAGGGAAATATTATGGCAACCTTAAAGGAAGTCCAATTAAAGATAGGTAGTGTAAAGAAGACCAAGCAGATCACCTCTGCCATGAAAATGGTCGCTACTTCCCGACTTCGCGGTGCCCAGGCGAGTATGGAGGCGTTCAAGCCTTATGCGTCCAAATTTTCTGAAGTACTGGGAAGTATTGCAGGTAAGGCCGGTGAAGAGGCCGGCCCCCTGCTTGTTTCAAGGGAAGAAGTGAAAAAAGTCAATATCATCCTGTGCACATCGGACAGGGGACTTTGCGGTGGTTTTAATGCGAATCTGATCGGAAAAGCAGAAAAGTTTGTCAATGAGTCCCTCCAGGGCAAGGAGGTTTCTTTTACCTGCTTTGGGAAAAAGGGTCGTGACTGGGTCCGAAAGACACCCATGGCCATTGAAGATGAGTATATTGGTGTTGTGGGCGGACAATTTGATTTCAGTGTGGCATCCACTTCCGGACAGAAACTGATAAATAATTTTCTTGAAGAAGCTGTTGATGAAGTATATCTGGTATGTTCTGATTTTAAAACCCTGGCCCGCCAGGAAGCGGTGATAAAGCAGATCCTTCCCATTCCTCCCATAGAAGTTGCGGAAGCGGATGGGGCAGAAACAGAAGGTGGGGTATACCTGGCAGAGCATATCTGCGAACCCTCATCCGATGAGTTACTGGGGGAAATGCTGCCCAAGAATATTTTTATTCAGATATATGATGCGCTGCTTCAGACCTCAACCAGTGAGCATGCCTCCCGGATGAGAGCCATGGAGAACGCAACCAAGGCATGTGAAGACATGATCGATGAACTGCAGACCATTTTTAACAAGACACGTCAGGCAGGTATCACAGCAGATCTCATGGACATTGTCGGCGGTGCTGAAGCGCTCAACGGATAATTATACCAAATATAAAAAAGCAAACAGCTTTAACAGGAGGAATACATGGCTGAAAATATAGGAAAAATAGCACAGGTGCTGGGTGCTGTTGTTGATGTTAGATTTGAACCTGGAAAGCTTCCCCCGCTTCTTACGGCTCTGACGCTGACCAACCCCGTAATTAACGATGAAAAAGATAACCTGGTCATCGAAGTGGCCCAGCATCTGGGCGACAACGTTGTAAGATGCATCGGTATGGATGTAACCGACGGTCTGCAGCGGGGAATGGAGGTAAAAGATACTGGTGCTCCCATCATGATGCCCGTTGGTGCGGCATCCCTTGGCCGGGTACTCAACGTTGTGGGTAAACCCGTTGACGGGCTGGGAGACATTGATCGCTCCAAAATGCTGCCCATCCACAGATCTGCCCCTGCATTTATCAACCAGGACACCACTGTGCGCGTTCTTGAAACCGGTGTTAAGGTAATTGATCTTCTGGTTCCCTTCCCCCGTGGTGGTAAAATGGGAATGTTTGGTGGGGCAGGTGTTGGTAAGACCGTTATCATGATGGAAATGGTAAATAACATTGCCATGCAGCATGGTGGTATTTCCGTGTTTGGTGGCGTGGGAGAAAGAACCCGTGAAGGTAATGACCTTTACCATGAGATGAAAGACTCCGGCGTTCTTCCTAAATGTGCACTGGTTTATGGTCAGATGACAGAGCCTCCGGGAGCCCGTGCAAGGGTTGCCCTTTCGGCTTTGACCTGTGCGGAATACTTCCGTGATGAAGAGGGCCAGGATGTGCTTCTCTTTGTTGATAATATCTTCCGTTTTACCCAGGCCGGTGCTGAGGTGTCAGCAACTCTTGGTCGTATGCCTTCAGCCGTTGGGTATCAGCCCACACTGGCCGTTGACATGGGTGAACTCCAGGAGCGTATTACTTCAACAGACAAGGGTTCCATTACTGCGGTACAGTGTGTATATGTCCCTGCAGATGACTTGACTGACCCTGCCCCTGCTACCACCTTTGCCCATCTTGACGGTACGGTTGTGCTTTCCCGTCAGATTGCAGAGCTTGGTATCTATCCTGCGGTGGATCCACTGGATTCAACCTCACGAATTCTGGATGCGGCTTACATTGGTGAAGAGCACTATCTTGTGGCCAACACTGTACAGCAGACCCTTCAGAAATACAAAGAACTCCAGGATATCATTGCCATTCTGGGTATGGATGAGCTTTCCGATGAAGATAGAATTACGGTGCAGCGTGCCCGTAAACTTCAAAGATTCCTCTCCCAGCCCTTCCATGTGGCGGAAACCTTCACCGGTATGCCGGGTAAATTTGTAAAGGTTGAAGACACGGTAAGGTCCTTTAAAGAGATCATTGATGGAAAACATGACGATCTTCCCGAGACAGCATTCTACATGGTGGGTTCTATTGAAGAGGCCGTTGAGAAAGCTGGTAAAATGAGTTCAGATAACTAACTCAAGGGGGATAAAATGGCTGAGAATATATTTCTGGAAGTGGTCACTCCCCAAAAGGCGGTGGTCAGTGAAGAAGCTCAGATTGTGGTTGCCCCGGGGTCGGAAGGTGAATTTGGCGTGCTGCGTGGCCACACCACTTTTCTTACCTCTTTGAAAGTGGGAACCCTGCGTTACAAAGATGCCTCTGGTAAGGAGAGGTATCTGTTCGTTAACGGCGGATTTGCCGAGGTACTGCCAAACAAAGTCACCCTGCTTGCAGAGTCAGCAGAACGCAGGCGTGAGATTGATGTGGATCGTGCCAGACAGGCAAAGGATCGTGCTGAAAAGCGAATTGCTGGCAAAACGGATGACGTTGATCTTGTCCGTGCGGAGGCTGCACTGAGACGGGCCTTGCATCGGCTGGACATTGCCTCTGTGAGATAATGTAGCCGCATGAAATAATCTGTATAAGATGCAGATGTTTGAATAAATACAGGGGTGCTCTTAAATTGATTTGGGGGCACCCCTTTTTTTTAGGCTCTGCCTCCGTTTTTTATAGTACCGGCTGGGCACTGACTTGCCTTTAAAGTCAATTTCATAATGCTTTTTAACGCCGTTTTTTTAAGGCTTTATGGGGTATTGCATCACAAAAAAGCAAAAAAGACTTGTGTCGTAGTGCAATGGAATGCCGTCATGATGCCGGCAAAATGGGAATGCGTCTCTTGATATTGTCTGGAATGAATATGGAAAAAATAAACTGTTCTGATGTGGGTGCGATTATTCTGGCCGCAGGCAGGGGAACCCGGATGAAATCCGACCTGCCCAAGGTGCTCCATGAAATCAATGGTAAAAGCATGATTCACTGGGTGGTCTCCTGCGCCGTCTCCCTTTTGAAAAAACATGTGGTGGTTGTTATTGGTCACGGTGGAGAGGCAGTCAAAGGGGCGGTTTCCCGTAAATTTAATGTACTGTTTGCCTGGCAGAAAACGCTTCTGGGTACGGGGGATGCTGTAAAGTCTGCATTGCCCGTATTGCCGGAGGATGTTGTGGATGTTTTGATTCTGTGTGGCGATGTTCCCATGATCCAACCCCATACCCTTTCAGATCTGATTTGTTTCCATCGGCAGAAAAAAAATCGGTTGTCACTTCTGGCCGTTCGGGTGGATAATCCCACAGGATATGGCAGGGTGTTTCTGGATGATGCGGATCAACTGGTATGCATTCGGGAAGAGGCGGATGCAACGCCCTGTGAAAGAAAAAATAATTTGATCAATTCAGGAATTTACTGCATAAGAAAAGAATTTCTTATGTCCGCAATTAATCAAATAGATTCACACAATGCTCAGCAGGAATATTACCTGACGGATCTTGTTAAAATTGCCGTGGCAATGGGAGAGCGGGCGGGTTGTCTTTTGGGAAACACTGCAAGAGAGATCATGGGGGTCAACACCTTGGAAGATCTTCAAATGGTGGCCCGCTGTATGGCTGAAATGCCCAATGAATTGTCTTGACTTTGTTAAATGGTATGAATTATAGTTAAGCTAAATATTGTGAGGTTCAGGGAATGGAAAACGAGTTGTTAGAAGATAAGTTTAAAGATATTGACGAGAAAGTCGATTTTTTAATAGAGCTTTGTCAGACACTTCAGCAGGAAAATGAAGAGTTGTTGGTCAAGGTAAAAGCCCTTGAGGGACAACTTGCTGAAAAAAATCTGTCTGAAGAGCACTTTGTAAAGAAACAGGCAGCCGTTCAATCAAAGATTGATGGACTTTTGACCAAACTGAACACCTTTTCAGAGACGTCTTAAACCAGAATGTCCCCAAGGGAAAATGGAGTTCCAATTAATAAAGAACCCTCAACAGTGGAAGAAATTGTCAGTATAGATCTTTTTGGCAGGCAATTTCAATTCAGGACGGATAAACCGCTTGAAGATTGTAAAGAGGTTGTTGAAAAGTTAAAACAATACGTCTCTCAGGCTGAAGAACAGACTAATAATACGGCTTCGGTGCAGAACAGAGTCGTAGTGTTACTTCTGGCCGGGATGAATCTGGCAAATGATCTTGTTGCAACGGAGTCTGAGGCGTTAAAATTCCATGACCGTGTGGACCGCAAATCGTCTGATCTGTTAAATAAATTGAGTGTGTTTGTATCTAATAACGGATAAATCAAGGGAATTATCCTTTAAAAATAAACAGAAAACACCCCTGCGCTATTTGTGATTGCTTAAAGTGCTTTGCCTAACGCTACACATAAGGGAGTTCACCCTGGTACTGGTGTGCATGTTCCACTTGTATGGAAACGCCTTAAGGTACCCATATGAACGCCCGACCTTTTGAACTACTGGTTCAAAGACATAAGCAACACGGTATGTGTGGGGGTTTTATCTGCGTGGAAATTTCTGGATCTTACCCCAGAAGTTTGCTTTCCCTTGGCAGCATAATGGGTCCTTTACCTGTCCACTGCCTGTTTGATCTTCATCTATCCCCTCCTTTTTTATTCTCCTCAAAATAATATTTTTTGCATTGTATCTCAGTAATTCTGATTATGATTTTTGGTCGAATTTGTAGATATGTAATTCACTGAAATCATATTGATGGTAACTTTCATTCTCTCTGGTTTTGGAAGTAGACGGCTTTACAATTGGAGTTGCTGATTTTACCTGCACAGGTTGAACATATTTGAATTTTTGAATGCTTCTTTTTTTTGTGGGTTACCCTGAAAATAGAAAGAATCTGTTCCGGGTAAATTGATGACAGATTTTTCACCATCTGCTTTGCCCATAAAATGGAGAAGTGTAAAAACATTGCAAATGTTATGGTTAATAATGTAAATGTCTGGCCAGTGTCCAAGATTCGTGTATATGGTACTGTGTAGCTTACTGCTGTTACATGAGCAGGCCAAAATAGGTGGATCTGGGGTGATGGCCGAATATTTACAACGATTTTCGTGATAATAGTCTGATATCAAATAGTGAAGGGAGTAATTAATGGAATATACTGTGTTGTTTTTTTCACTGGTGACCGCAACCGTATCCGGATTCGGGGTGGCATACTGGTTGACTCGAAAAAAGCTTGAGCTCCGGGTTGAAGAGGTAGAAAAAGAGCAGAACCGTCTGCTTGAAGATGCCCGGAAAAAAGCAGGAAATCTCATAAAAGAGGCGCAACTTGAGGCCAAGAGTCGACTTCTTGAAATGAAGAGTGCCTTTGATTCAGAAACGGATCAGGCAAGGGCTGAACTGAAAGTTGAAGAGCGTCGCATCCTGACCCACAGTGAAAGGCTGGATAAACGCAAGGAACAGTTTGAGGCCCTTGAGGCTGAGTTAAAGCGATCGGAAAAGAAAATTCAGGCAAGATTAATAACTCTGGATGAAAAAGAGGCCGATTATCAGCAGTTGCTTGCCGACACCAGAAAAGAACTTGAAAAGGTGGCAGGCCTCACATCGGAACAGGCCAAGGAGATACTGCTCAAAACCATGGAAAATGAGGCCCGCCACGAGGGGGCAAAGCTGATAAGACGTATCTCCAGTGAGGCCATGGAGAAGGCGGATAAAGAGGCTAAAAAGATTATCTCCACAGCCATTCAGCGATATGCAGGTGATTTTATTGCTGAACGTACAGTTTCCGTGGTGCAGTTACCAGGGGATGAAATGAAAGGGCGGATTATCGGGCGTGAAGGACGGAATATCAGGGCACTGGAAGCTGCCACCGGCATTGACCTTATTATTGATGATACCCCCGAAGCGGTTATCTTATCCGGTTTTAATCCAGTTCGAAGGGAAGTGGCAAGGATTGCCCTGACCCGATTGATTTCTGATGGTCGAATTCATCCGGCACGCATTGAAGATGTGGTACAGCGGGTCACCGATGAGGTGGATATAACCATTAAAGAAGCCGGGGAGCAGGCTGCCTTTGACTTGGGAGTTCATGGAATTAATCCAGAATTGATCCGGGTTATTGGTAAGCTCAAATTTAGAACCAGCTACGCCCAGAATGTGTTACAACATTCCGTTGAAGTGGCATTTCTGGCTGGCATCATGGCTGCTGAACTGGGGCTTGATGTGAAACTTGCCAAACGAATGGGGCTTCTCCATGACATTGGAAAGGCCGTAGACCATGAGGTTGATGGTCCACATGCTCTGATTGGTGCCAAGCTTGCAAAAAAACATGGTGAGTCCGATGAAGTGGTCAATGCCATTGCCGCCCACCATGAAGATCAGATGCCTGCCACGGTGTATGATTTTCTCGTTCAGGCTGCAGATGCCCTTTCCGGAGCAAGGCCAGGTGCCAGAAAAGAGACTCTGGAAAATTATATTAAACGCCTTGAAGAACTTGAAGGACTTGCAAATTCTTTTGAGGGGGTTTCAAATACCTATGCCATTCAGGCAGGCCGGGAAATCCGTGTGGTGGTTGAAAGTAAGAAAATATCAGACACCGATGCCGTTTTGCTCAGCCGGGATATTGCATCCAAGATAGAGGAAACCCTGACTTTTCCAGGGCAGATCAAGGTGGTGGTTATCCGGGAAACCCGGGCGGTGGAATACACTAATAAATAATAAATATGGGCCACCTTGGGGAGCAAGATGGCTCGCCAGTTGAGATGAATGGCCCATTTTATGATCAAGTCCTAAATATACCATAGGGTCGACCTTGATGGGTGATACATGACCGGAATGGGAATATCCAAAGATCTGAGTGTAAGATAACTTGTACAGGAATATATAAACGGGCATGTCCCGGCGGACACAACGAATATTAAAAATGCCATTATGCCGCCCCCCGAAGGGCAATGGTCCCGGCCCGGAACCGTAGACGATTCAACTGGCCGGTTCCTATTGCCCCTCGGGGGGGCTCTGCTGAGGTTGCCCGAAAGTTTTATTTTCTAATAAAAAGAAGGAGATTGATAGGAAAATGGGGGTTCTTGAAATTTTAAAGGAACGTGGTTTTGTAGAGGCGGTTACACATGAAGAAGAACTCAAATCCTATCTTGATGATGGAAAAGCCACCTGCTACATTGGTTTTGACCCCACCGCTTCAAGTCTCCATGTGGGAAGTCTGGTCTGTATCATGGCCCTTGCCCACATGCAGCGCAATGGGCATCGTCCCATAGGGCTTGTGGGTGGCGGAACGGGTCTTATTGGAGATCCCAGCGGCAAGACGGAAATGCGAAAGGTTATTACCCAAGAAGAGATTGACATTAATCGGGCGGGAATTCGAAAGCAGCTGGCCAGGTTTATTGATTTTACCGAAGACAAGGCCCTGCTTCTGGATAATGGTGAATGGTTGAAGGGACTTGAATATATCCCATTTTTGAGGGACATAGGTCGCCACTTCAGTGTCAATCGCATGGTAAAGGCAGAAAGTTATAAAATGCGCCTTGACTCGGAAGATGGTTTAAGTTTTATAGAATTTAACTATATGCTGCTCCAGGCCTATGATTTCATGGAACTCTGTCGCAGGCATGATTGTCGATTGCAGATGGGGGGCAGCGATCAATGGGGAAACATTGTGGCGGGTATTGATCTGGTTCGAAGGACCCACCAGAAAAGAGCCTTTGGCATAACCTTTCCATTGATTACCACCAGCAGCGGTATAAAGATGGGAAAAACCCACAAGGGGGCTGTATGGCTGGACCCGGAGCGAACCTCTCCCTATGAGTATTATCAGTTCTGGGTTAACTGTGATGATGCCGATGTGGCAAGATTCATGGCGCTTTTTACCTTTCTTCCCATGGAAGAGATTGAGGCCATTAAAAACATGGAAGGGGCATTGTTGAACAAAGCCAAGGCAATTCTTGCCTGGGAGGCCACCGCCATTGCCCATGGCAAAGATCATGCCCTCAGTGCCTATGCTGCGTCTGCGGCCATGTTTGGTGTTCCGCAGATACCGGAGGATATCATTCCTTCCAGTACCGTGCCAAGAAATGGAATGGATGGTTTTGGAAATGATGCAGATGGATCTTTGGGTACGGGTATAAAAATGGAATCCCCCCATGATGGGGTTCCAGGCACCACCTTTGATAAATCATTCATAGATAAAGGTTTGCCAGCCGTGGATCTTTTTGTCGAGGTTGGTCTTTGTAAATCCAAAAGCGATGCACGACGTCTCTTAAGTCAGGGGGGGGGGTATCTCAACGACAGGCGCATAGAAGCCTTTGATCAATTGATCTCCACACCTGATGTTGTAAACGGAGAAATCCTGCTTCGGGCTGGGAAAAAGAAATATCACAAACTTATTTTGAAATAATGAAAATATAAGTTGACAAGGTGATCTTGTTTTTATATAAATCGTTCTCACCTGCAGGGAACACGCCCGACGGTTCCCCGCAGGTTTTTTTGTGACTGGAAAAAAGTTCTGAGGTTGCAAAAAAAGCTTGACAAGAGTTTTTGTGGAGCGTATAAAGATCGGGTTTTGTAAGTCGCTCCGGCGGCTTGAAAAAAGAAGTTTTGATCTTTGAAAACTGGTTAGTGAATGAATTAAGAGTTTAAAGATGTTTTAAAGTGCAGCAAAGCACATTAAAAAACATTTTAAAAGAATTATAACTGGAGAGTTTGATTCTGGCTCAGAATGAACGCTGGCGGCGTGCTTAACACATGCAAGTCGAACGAGAAAGTCCTTGCTTGCAGGGATGAGTAGAGTGGCGCACGGGTGAGTAACACGTGGATAATCTACCTTCAAATCGGGAATAACCATTCGAAAGGGTGGCTAATGCCGGATAAAGTCAGAGAATTTTTGGATTTTTTGATGAAAGGGTGCCTCTGATTAAAGCATCTGTTTGAAGATGAGTCCGCGCACCATTAGTTTGTTGGTGGGGTAACGGCCTACCAAGACTGCGATGGTTAGCTGGTCTGAGAGGATGATCAGCCACACTGGAACTGACACACGGTCCAGACTCCTACGGGAGGCAGCAGTGAGGAATTTTGCGCAATGGGGGAAACCCTGACGCAGCAACGCCGCGTGAGTGAAGAAGGCCCTTGGGTCGTAAAGCTCTGTCAATTGGGAAGAAGTTACCTGGTATTAATAGTGCCTGGTATTGACGGTACCCATGAAGGAAGCACCGGCTAACTCCGTGCCAGCAGCCGCGGTAATACGGGGGGTGCAAGCGTTATTCGGAATTATTGGGCGTAAAGGGCACGCAGGCGGTCCTGTCAGTCAGATGTGAAAGCCCAGGGCTCAACCCTGGACGTGCATTTGAAACAGCAGGACTTGAGTACGGGAGAGGAAAGGGGAATTCCTGGTGTAGAGGTGAAATTCGTAGATATCAGGAGGAACACCGGTGGCGAAGGCGCCTTTCTGGACCGATACTGACGCTGAGGTGCGAAGGCGTGGGTAGCGAACGGGATTAGATACCCCGGTAGTCCACGCAGTAAACGTTGTATGCTAGGTGTAGCGGGTATTGACCCCTGCTGTGCCGCAGTTAACACATTAAGCATACCGCCTGGGGAGTACGGTCGCAAGACTAAAACTCAAAGAAATTGACGGGGGCCCGCACAAGCGGTGGAGCATGTGGTTTAATTCGACGCAACGCGAAGAACCTTACCCAGACTTGACATCTTGAGAATCCTTTAGAAATTTAGGAGTGCCTTCGGGAGCTCAAAGACAGGTGCTGCATGGCTGTCGTCAGCTCGTGTCGTGAGATGTTTGGTTAAGTCCAGCAACGAGCGCAACCCTTGTCTTCAGTTGCCAGCGCGTAATGGCGGGAACTCTGAAGAGACTGCCCCGGTTAACGGGGAGGAAGGTGGGGATGACGTCAAGTCCTCATGGCCCTTATGTCTGGGGCTACACACGTGCTACAATGGTATGTACAACGGGCAGCAAGGCAGCGATGCCAAGCAAATCCCTTAAAGCATATCCCAGTCCGGATTGGAGTCTGCAACTCGACTCCATGAAGTTGGAATCGCTAGTAATCGTGGATCAGCATGCCACGGTGAATACGTTCCCGGGCCTTGTACACACCGCCCGTCACACCATGAGAGTTGATTGTACCCGACGTCACTGGGCCAACCCTTCGGGGGGGCAGGTGCCTAAGGTATGGTTGATAATTAGGGTGAAGTCGTAACAAGGTAGCCGTTGGGGAACCAGCGGCTGGATCACCTCCTTTCTAAGGAAAGAAACAAAGAGACATCTTAAATAAATAGTAAGTTCACTGACCGGTTTTGAGGGATTAACCCTTCGGGGGCCTGTAGCTCAGTTGGTTAGAGCGCACGCCTGATAAGCGTGAGGTCGATGGTTCAAATCCATCCAGGCCCACCATTGTGGGGGATTAGCTCAGCTGGGAGAGCGCCTGCCTTGCACGCAGGAGGTCAGCGGTTCGATCCCGCTATCCTCCACCACAATTTGTTCTTTGAAAATTTGTTGTAGTAATTTTATTATATATACAGCTGCGTTAAAGAGTGATTTAACAGGGTTTGAAAACACAATCCCTGAACTTTTTACAAAGCTGTTTTTCATGGGCCATACAAAAAAGATTTCATCCTTTTTAAATGGACATGAATTAAATATATTTGCACTAAAGCGTTTAAACTTATTTGTGGTTTTATAGTGGCTAAGCTATAAAGGGCAAACGGTGGATGCCTTGGTGCCGGGAGGCGAAGAAAGACGTGGTAAGCTGCGAAAAGCTTCGGGGAGCTGCTAAACAAGCTTTGATCCGGAGATTTCTGAATGGGGCAACCCATCATGGTTAATACCGTGATACTCTTTTGTGAATACATAGCAGAAGGGGGCTAACGGGGAGAACTGAAACATCTTAGTACCCCCAGGAAGAGAAAGTAAAAACGATTTTCCAAGTAGCGGCGAGCGAACGGGAAACAGCCCAAACCTGTCATGTGTGATAGCCCGAAGGCGTTGCATGTCAGGGGTCGTGGGATCTGTAGTGTGTCTGTTTCGGAAGGCACAAAGAGTTAGAAAATCAATTATTAGCAGAACGCTCTGGAAAGTGCGGCGATAGAGGGTGACAGCCCCGTATGTGAAAGTAATTGATCTCTTATACAGACACCCAAGTACCGCGGAACACGAGAAATTCTGTGGGAATTAGCGAGGACCATCTCGTAAGGCTAAATACTACCCGGCAACCGATAGCGAACCAGTACCGTGAGGGAAAGGTGAAAAGAACCCCTGTGAGGGGAGTGAAATAGTACCTGAAACCGTTTGCTTACAAGCAGTGGGAGCTTTGGCATTAGTCAGAGTGACCGCGTGCCTTTTGCATAATGAGTCAGCGAGTTATTTAATGCAGCAAGGTTAAGCCGTCAGGTGTAGCCGTAGCGAAAGCGAGTCTGAACAGGGCGTAGAGTTGCATTGAGTAGACCCGAAACCAGGTGATCTATCCATGTCCAGGGTGAAGCGCGAGTAAAATCGCGTGGAGGCCCGAACCGTCACAGGTTAAAAACTGTTCGGATGAGGTGTGGATAGGGGTGAAAGGCCAAACAAACCTGGAGATAGCTGGTTCTCTCCGAAATATATTTAGGTATAGCCTCACAAGTTTCTTATCGGGGGTAGAGCACTGGATGGGCTAGGGGTCTCACCAGATTACCAAACCTAACCAAACTCCGAATACCGATCAAGTTAAATTGTGGGAGTCAGCCCGCGGGAGCTAAGTTTCGCGGACGA
>CAXXVR010000009.1:742500-1723351 GCA_963675955.2 uncultured Desulfobacterium sp.
TCATGATCTCAAGTCCCACACTGACATCAGGGCGGAAATGGGCGGTGCCTGCAACGGGATCAGGGTGATGGAGATAGTATGGTTTGACCCGAATCTCAAGGAGTTGGTTCATAAGTTGTGCCATGGTTGTGGCATTGTCGTTAACCCCCTTTAAAAGCACGGTTTGACAACCCAGTGGAATGCCTGCATTTGCCAGTTTTTCACAGGCAATTGCTGATGCCGGGGTTATTTCCCGGGGATGGTTGAAATGAGTGTTAATATAAAGTGGATGGTATTTTTTTAACATCATTACCAGATCTTCGGTGATTCGGGAGGGCAGGGTACAAAGGGTTCTGGTGTGAATCCGGATAATGCGCACATGCCCGCAGGTTTTCAGAGCATAGAAAATCTTATCTAACTGCTCTGTTCCCAGCAGCAGTGGATCTCCTCCGGATAAAATTACCTCATTGATGGCTGGATGGTCTTTGATGTATTGGATACCTTCTTGAATTTTACCACTGCTTCTTTTTCCGAAATGAAAATTTTCTTCCCCTACTTTACGTTTTCGCATGCAATGGCGGCAGTACATGGCACAAAAATTGGACACCAGAAAAATGACTCGTCCAGGATACCGGTGGATAATGGCCGGTACAGGAGACTGGGGTTCTTCGGCCAGGGGGTCTTCCATATTTTGTTGATCACTAAGTTCCATCACATCGGGGATGGCCTGTTTCCAAAGAGGATCATTCATACTTTCAATTAAAGAAAGATAATGGGAAGATATCAACATGGGATATCGACGGGTCACGTCTGTCAGTGCTTTAATATCAACATTAAACCGTTTCGGGAGCTGGGCAGGTGTCGTAATTGCCTGGCCAAGCTGAGACCGCCATGTTTTGTTTTCTGCTATTTGCATGGCTTTTTGATCTTGTTTCAATTTACTATTTTCCAATTATTTTGTTGTCTTAAAGGTGATTTTAAAAATACTGGCTGAACCTATTCTTTTTGATTTTGGGTGTCAATGTGTTTTTTATATGGAAAAAAAGATGCAGACAGTTTTTTACATTGATCCTGGGACTTTGTTTTTATCATGGGGCATGATATGAATAATTTTATACTGTTATTTAAGGAAACATTCAAATTTGGAAATTCAACATGAATCGGGGAGAAAAAATGTGAGATTCGCATGTATCGTTCTGCTTTGTGCTTTTGTATGTTCGGGATGTGCTGGAGAAGACGAACCTGCAATTAAGGTGAATTTGAAAATCAAAGAACAGACCATCCTGAAAAAAGAGCCAGATACGGTCACCTATGCATATCTTCCCCAGTATTCCCATACCGTTTCTTATACCCGCCATCACCATCTTATTTTATATCTTCGAAAAGAGACGGGATTGAACATCAAACAAATATTTCCTGATACCTTTGATCAATACATGTACATGGTGGGGCAAAATAAGATTGATATTTCATTTTCCAATCCATTTGTGTACATCAAAATGGCCCATCGATGCGGTGCAAAGGTTTTTGCCAGAAGCGTAGAAACCATTGGAAAGAAAGACTTCAGAGGGCAAATTATATGTAGAACGGACAATACTGCCATTAAAACCTTGTCTGACTGTATTGAAAAGCGCTGGATTGCCGTTGACTCAACCTCTGCCGGTGGCTTTCTTTATCCCCTGGGCTATTTTATGGATCATGGCATTAAAAAATTTGATTTTAAAGAGATCTCCTTTGCCCCCGGCCCCGGGGGTAAACAGGAAAAGGTGATCCTTTCCGTCTGTGCAGGCAAATATGATATCGGCACTATTCGTGAGGGTGCTTTGGATGTGCTGGTGGGCAAAATTGACATACATCAGATACGGATTCTGGCCATGACGCCTCCCTATCCTGGTTGGGTGTATGCTGCCCGGCAGAACCTGGATAAAACTATTGTAGAAAAAATACGTCTGGCTTTTGAAAAACTTGACATAAATAATGACAATCATCGAAAAATATTGAATGCTGCCCATTTTACCAGGATTATTCCTTCCATGGATTCTGATTTTGACTCGGTAAGACGATTGGCCACCAAGGTTGATATAAGCCTTGGGCAGTAGTTTTTTCAGGCTTGCCCATAAAATCGGCTACTCTGGGGGCTGGCCATTGTCATTCCTGCAAAGGAAACAATAAAATTGATGAAACTTGGATTTAGAAAAAAAATATATGCAGCTTTTTTTTCTCTGCTTTTAATTCAGGGCCTTGTCCTTTTTTTCTGGGTCAGCCATGTTATGAAAATCTCATTACTTCATGAGATAAAAAATCGTGGTATCTCCATCGGAACCACCCTTGCTGCCCGCATGGTGGAGCCTATGCTGGCCATGGATTTTTTGAGAATGCGAGTACTTTTAGGTGAAACCGTGCAACTGGAACCGGATATTTTTTATACCTTTGTACTGGATGGGGAGGGCCAGCCCCTGATTCATACCTTTACACAGGGGTTTCCCACCGAATTAAAAATCCTGAATGCGGTATCTGATGATCATAAGGGTTCCATGCAGCTTCTGGATACCGGAGATAAGCTGATTTATGATTATGCGGTTCCAGTGGTTGTGGATGCCCATCGTCTGGGTACCTTGAGGCTGGGTTTTTTGAGGACCCGGGCGGAAAAGGCGGTCAATAAAATCATGGTTTCTGCGGTGGTCACCATCACTTCAACCATATTCATTGCCGGGATTCTGGGTACCCTGCTTTTGAATCCCATGACAAAAAGTATCAGAAAGTTACATGATTCTTCGGAGCAGGCTTTGCGGGGTAATCTGGATGTGAGAACAGCTCCCATGCTGGGAAAAAACTGCTGGGACATTATGAAGTGTCATCAAAGTCAATGTCCGGCATATAAGAATTATCATCACCGATGCTGGTATATGGCCGGCACCCTTTGCCCCACCTGTGTGGAGGGCGAATATGCCAGAAAAATTGATTCCTGTCGCCAATGTCAGGTCTATCGAAAATGTTCCGGAGATGAAATCCAGAGCCTGGCTGAAAGTTTTGATGCCATGACCCTGTCTTTAAAAGAAAATCTGTCCAGTCTTAAGAATGCTGAGATTATTTTAAATGAACAAAAAGCACGTCTTCAGACCATTCTGGATGCCATCCCTGATTTTATCTCCCTCCAGGACCATGAAGGGCGATATGTGTCTGTGAATAGAGCTTTTTGTGATATGTTGAATAAAAAAATAGAAGATATTGTGGGTAAACTCAACGGGGAACTGTTCCCTCCTGGCCTTGCACGCCAGTACAATAAAGAAGATAGGCAGTTGTTTAAATCCGGCTTGCCTTTGATCAAAGAAAATAAAATAACGGATGAAAAAGGTGTTTCATGGCTGCACGTGATGAAGATTGCTGTTTTAGATGCGGATAATCGGGTGGGGGGCCTTGTGTGCAGCGGCAGGGATATCACAAAGCTTAAAGCGGTGCAGGAACAATTGACCCATGCCCAGAAAATGGAGTCTGTGGGACGTCTGGCCGCCGGAGTTGCCCATGAGATCAACACCCCCCTGGGTATTATTCTGGGATATGCCCAGATTCTTCTGGAAGATGTGGAAAAAGAGGGGCAGATCCATGACGATGTGGCCACCATTGTCAAGCAGACCCGGATCTGTTCCAAAATCGTGGCGGATCTGTTAAGTTTTTCACGATCCCGGGAAAATATTATCACTGAATTTAATATTCATAATGCCATTGATGAGGTGTTGGACGTGATGTTGCATACCTTTGGATTAAATCATGTGGGTGTGAAGCGGGATTACTATCCCGGGCCTTTGAAGATGAAGGGGGATAAGGAAAAGTTGAAACAGGTGTGTATGAATCTGTTAAATAATGCCTTTGATGCCATTGAACAAGACGGTATGATATCCATTCACACCGGGTTGGGAGCAATGGAAGATGAGATAATGATCTCCATTTCTGATACAGGCCATGGCATTACCAGAGAAAATATTGCAAAAATTTTTGAACCATTCTATACCACCAAAGGACCGGATAAGGGAACCGGGTTGGGTCTGTCTGTGACCTTTGGCATCATAAAAGAGCACAATGGCAGAATTGATGTTTTTTCTCCACCTCGGCCAGAAATAGACGATGGTGGCCAGGGAACCCAATTTGTTGTCAGTTTACCCACAGGGCTGAGTCCTACTGGGAAAGTGCCGGAATTATGAATAAGATTTTACGAGAAAAGGAGTCGTAGATGGCAAAAATTGTTGCGCTGGATGATGTTCTGGATGCAGTTCAGCTGATTAAACGAATTCTTGAGCGAAAGGGACACACTGTGATTCCCTTCACAGAGGAAGAAGATGCCATTGAATATGTGGAATCCAATGCCGTGGATCTTGCCATCCTGGATATTAAATTGAAGAAGATGAGTGGAGTTGAGGTTTTGGAAGAATTTAAAAAAAAATCCCCGAACCTTGAGGTAATCATGCTCACAGGGTACCCCACCATTGAAACTGCCCGGGAATGTTTAACACTTGGGGCTGCAGAATATTGTGTCAAACCCATTGATAAGGATGAACTTGAAGAAAAGGTGGCCCAGGTTCTGGGGGGGAGGAATACTTTTGTTTGAAAAATAAGAGGTTAGAACTAGTGGATGAGCAAATAAAAAATTGAAAACCATCGAGTAGCGTTAGCCAGACAATCTGTGATTTACCATCATATGATGGAAATATTTTTGAACAAACTTACCGGAAATAGTATCTGACACAGAACAGGCAAGGGCTTTTTGGGGCAGAAACTGTCCTGACAGGGCCAAAAATATACTGCGGGAAAGTTCATCCAGCATTCTTTGGAATTCATGAAAATCAGATTTTCCATCAATCCCATAAAACCGACATCTGGCAGGTCTAGTATCGTAAATTGCACACCCTGTACCGTTATTCAATGGGCATGAACGTTCTTTTCCCTTTGATCCTGCCACCGTTTTTTGTATTAATATCTCCCGTTGGACTGAAGAAAAATACCGGTTTATTTTAGAATAAAGGTAAACCACTTCCATGAATGGAATATCAAAGGACTCCTGGCAACAGATATGTGACCCTTTACCACAGGGAGTCTGTTTTTCCATTTTTTCTTTGTTATGATTTTCCAGCTCGCGGGTCATATTTTCAAGCAAAGCCTCATAATCTGAAAAAAAATGGCTTAAGTCCACGCCTTTTTTCATTTCCAGGGAAGCCTCTCTGATCTTCAAGGTGCCTGATTTTTTTCCATATTGTTTCAGCAGTTTCCATTGACAATAATTGGTGGGACTGGCCCGGGAGCATTTCAATTTTTTTTTGGCAGCCTTCAGGCCCAACCCCCGGCGAATCATGTAAGATGTGATGAATGTGCCGGTGCGACCTATGCCATGGCGGCAGTGCACCAGAACTTTTTTCCCCAGATAAATGGCCTCATCCAGCCATGCCAGGGCCTTTTCCATGTCTTCCATTTCAGGGATATCCTCGTCCCATATGGGAAGGTAATAGACCTCAAATCCAGCACTTTCTTCAATTTCATGGAGATCGCTGAACTCCGCGCACAGATTTACAATGGCGTTAATATCCTGGGCTTTGATGGAATCCAGTGCCTCATAGGAGGTGGGGGCATATCCTACGGCAAGGTTGTCTGTGATCCATGTTAATTCGTAGGCTGACATCTATATCATTCCTCATGTTGATTCCAGGTTTTCTGTCAAAATCAGTGGCTCAACGCCTTTCAATATATCGTTTAATAATGCTAAATTTCAAGAATAATCAGTGATGTCCGGTTAGGTTTTTGCAGACTTCTTTTTCTTTTTTCTGGTTCTTTTTTTAATACCTTGATTGCCTAATAAAGGGGATCTGAGTTCATTTTGTATATCATTTCTCAGTTGACGGATTCTTCTGATAGAAACTTTTTCATTGAAGTTCTCATGACAATATATGGCCATGAGTAGATATGAAATAAGCCCACCAAGGATTTGTACCATTACCCCATACTCGCTGCGAGCAATCAAATGATACACTTTGAGATGTTTTTTCCACCATTTGAAAAAGGATTCAATGTCCCACCTGAGCTTGTAGATTTTGGCTACTTGCTCGGCAGTCAGATCATGTCGATCAGTTGCCACGTAAAATGTTGAGTCTGCAATCTTATATCCAACGACTCGGACTGGTGTCTCTGATTGATTTACCCCCGGAGTTCCAAGAAGGACTTCTGCATCATAAAAAATATGAGTGTCCTCCGGCACAAGGTTCTGTTTGATGATAGTTCGCGTAGTTTTGATTTTGATTCGGCATACAAAATGTTTTCCCTCAGCCTGTAGCAAATCAAAATCTTTATGGGATTGGTACCCTCGATCCATTATCCCAGTCTGCCCCTTTGTGAGTATGGAGCTTACAAACGGGCGCTCTGCCCCATTGCCATCTGTGAGATAGACTTTCAGCGGGATTTGGCGGTTAACATCAAAACCAAAATGACCCTTGGCTTTTTTTGAGCCTTTCCTGTAATCTGCCCAATACATTGTAAGGACAGCATTTATCAATGATCCGTCAATGGATACAAGATCACCAAGATCTGAATATTGGGCTGGCAAAACCTTGTGGGCTTTTTTACAAAGTTCCTCAAAGACATATTGAAGTTGTTCGAGTCCTCGATCATTAATGGCTTCACAAAAACTGCTGAGACTGATACCACCATCAGGCGCTATGTTGTTTTTGGCAAAATCATCTTCTTTCATGCACTGGATAAGATCTCTTGCAGACTCATGCTCTTGAAGGTGATAGAATAATAAAGCATTGAGTTGGTCTTCAAACGTCATTTTCAATGGCCGATACCCCCTTGAATTAAGCGCAGGGGTAGTGAGTAGAATTTTTTGTAAAGGCAGCAGATATTGTATAAAGGATTCAGCATCAAATTTGATCTTTTGTTTTTTGCATTGGGCTATGGGCATTAACTTCTCCTTGTTATAAAATCAATTATAACAAGATAAGTGCAATGCTTAATTAGCTCTCATTTATTAATAAATCAAGTGTTTTATATTGTTTTTTTAACATGCAAGAACCTAACCGGACATCACTGAAGAATAATGGCCTTTTGGGCCTTGTATTTGTAAAACGGGAATTAATATGATCTGGCCCCCTTATCGTATTCAGGCCTGGGTTATGCCCGGTTCCTGAAGTCATACTGTCCCGCCATGAATTCATCAATTAGAAAGTCCATGGCCTGATCTTCTTTAAGATACATATCCATGAGTTTGCTTGTCCCCAGAAGTCGCCCGATCATATCCAGAGTTTTTTCCATTGTTGGCAGGTCTGCATGCCGAAATTCACCGTCCACAAGGTCAGATTGAACCGTGACTGTAAATCCCAGGCGAATCAGAACGCCTTCAATGAAAGTGGCCCGCAGTTTTCTTCCCTCGGGTTCACCTCCCCCGCCTGAAAATCTGAAAAGAATATAATTATCCCCTGGCAGGTCTGTGCAGATAGTATCTAAAATAACAAAATGATAACCAAACCTAAAGTTTATATTCACATACTCCGCCGAGGCAACGGCGTAACTGCCAAATCGGGGTGAGTTCGCAGAGATAATTCCCCCTGCCATCACAATTTTATCGTGGGTTTCCCAATCAAAATGGGTGGCTTCAGACCAGTCTATTCCAGGTTTTAAAAGTCCCTTTAATACCCATTTCATGGGAAGACTTGTAATTTCTTCGGGGCTAATGGTTGAGCTGTGTTTTGTATTTGTTTTAATTGCCTGTCCCACATCCAGAAGATAAAAAAGCATTGGGATGGGACAGATAAGTTTTTTGGCGGCCCTTGTGGGGCGGCCCCGTCTGTTGCCGGTAAAAAACATCTCTTTTACCGCGGTTTCATGGGCAAAACGGACAATATCGTGCAGGGATCGGCAACCCCCGGGGGTAAAGTGGCTGGATTCCGGATCTGTGAGTTTTAATTTTGCTGAAAAATCAATTATGTACCTTAATTTTAGCATGAATGAGCTGTTTTTAAAAAATGTCTCATTGGCCAGGGGGTGCTCAAGCGGTGTGGTGGTGGAGGGTGAGTGGATACCATCATATACCATTCCCCTGTCTGCATTCACAGTGACCTCACGTCCATGGGTGAGGTGTTGAAAGCCATGTTGCACATTGACAATGGCTGGCACCCCAAATTCCCTGGTAAGGGATGAAAAATGGCTGGCAGTGCTTCCCGAAGCTATGACCACTGCGGCCATTTTTTCAATGGCGGTGACAAACCGGGGAGGGGCATGGCGGACCACCAGTACTGAACCCTGGGGCATATCCTCCAAATGATATACTCCACTCAGTCTATAGACAGAACCTGATGCAATACCCGGACAAACCCTTTTTCCCCCGGAGCAGAGAATCGTATGCGCTTCTTTTTCTGTTTCCCGGGGATGTTCAGTTTTTTTATTTCCTTTGTTCTCCATGGCATGCATGTGCAACGGTCTGGACTGAAGTATAAAAAGTCTTCCCGAGGTATCCTGGCACCATTCAATGTCCTGGGGATGTTTAAAGTGTTTTTCAAGGGAAAATCCCCATCTGGCAAGGGTTAGAAGTGAAGGATCATCAAGGGAAAGTTCATTTCTTTTATGTTGAGGACTTTCAATGGTGCATGTTCCGGTATTAAAGTTATTTGTTATATTTGGGGCCAGCTCCATTTGAGCCTGTTTTTTACCGCAAGTTGCCTGAAAAATAACCCCTGGATTTTTCCGTGATATGCGGATCTCATCAGGGGACACCCCGCCATCCACAAGAAGTTCGCCCTGTCCCCACACCGAATGGATCACTAGGTTATCTGACTTTGGTATTTGAATGTCCCTGGTGTACATGACCCCCGAGGCCATGGAGTCAATCATTTCAAGAACCAGAACTGCCATGGGGGTTTCCGTATCTAATATGCCATGGTTGATTCTGTAAAAAAGCGCCCGGGGCGTATACTTGCTGGCGATGATTTTTTTATAGCTGTCGGGGATATCCGTTTTGTCAACGTTTAATAATGTGTAATACTGCCCGGCAAATGAGGCAATGCCATCCTCTTTTACGGCGCTGCTTCGAAGGGCTATGGTGATATCCTTTTTTCGACTTTGTCCCAGTTTTGTCATGGCTTTGTTCATGGCCACTTCAATTTCATGGGGTATAACACCCTCTAAAATCAAATGCTGAATCTCAGATGCGGTACGTTCCAGGCAGGTGGCATCACCGATATTCAGGGTGGCCAGTTTTTCATTAATGGGAGTTTGTAAATTATTGTATGCCAGGAAATAATTAAATGCACGGGTGGTGATGACAAATCCATCGGGGGTGGGCAGATGAACTGTCTTTGCAAGATGTGACAGATTAAATGCTTTTCTGCCCACCATGGCCTCATCAAAGAAGGCTGCTTTGTCAAAAGGAAGGGTGAATGGGGCACTACATTCAAATTCCGGTGGGGCCAGTATGAATTGCACATAAAAATCAAATTTTTTGAAATAGGCGTGCAGATCCCGGTATCTTGATGGACACATGGTTAAAAGTGCATCAACCATGCCCAAAACCGCCTGGGAAAATTGCCCATAGGTTTTTACAACCGCCTGGAAATCATATCGTTTGTGATTATAATAAAGGTTCTCCAGGGCGGCCAGATGTTCATGGGCGGCCTTATCCTGGGCCAGCAACGTCTTAAAAGCCTCATATTTTTCTTTTAAAACCGTTTCTGGAGAAAACAACTGATATGTCCAGTATCTGAATAGATTTTTTATTAACATGGTCTATTCTTTCGCTTGGTGATTGGGGCTTTATGAGAAGCACCGGGGGTTTTTGAGGATCAATAAAAATGAGCCTGCAAAAGTGTGGGGGTATTCTCAAGTCCGATGATGGTGATTTATGATCAATTTTGAGTGGGTAACTGGATTTTTCGTCCATCTAAAATACCGGGTGATTAAATTCGAGAATATCACTTAAGATAAAAGAATACAAGTCCATCCCAAATTGCAGGAGGGGAATCTGCCGGGTGGACTAATTATGGTTGAAATGATAAGTAGGGCAGAATGTAATCGTTGATGCCCTGCCGAAAAGAGAATTCGGTGTAAGAAAAACAATTTGTTGGGATGATATAATGGAAAGATTTCTGGTAATTGTGTTTTCCGCCGCCATAGGAACGGCCTTTTTTGTCTGGTTTTCCAATGTTATAAAAAAACAATCCATGCAAGACTATGTCATGTCCCACCAGTGGCTGTTGCATCCCAATTCAATTTGTTACTGGCGCACAGTCATGGCTGTTTTGGGATTTGGGCTTTATTTTTTTTCCTCCTGGCAGTCCCTTGCCATCTTTATATTTACATTTGCAGCTATTCTTGACGGTGTGGACGGGGTTGTGGCAAGGGGGTGTAATCTGGTTTCACGCTGGGGTGAATGGCTGGATCCTCTTTGTGATAAATTGACCTATCTGCCACCATTAATCGGGTTTGCCCATGGGGGAATTATCTCGGTAAAACTGGTGTGGATACTTGTGGTAATAGAGTTTGCAGGTCAGTTCTTTGCCCGACGTATTCTGACAAAGATGAAGTTTTCCGGAGCTGCCAATAACTTTGGTAAAATAAAGGCCATCATCTGCTTTGCCCTGGTAATTTTATGTGCATTAATGGATAAAAATCCGGGTATCATAAATATTGCAGACGGCGTACTCATGTCCTGTGTCATCCTTGCCTTTGCATCGGTGGCCTTTAAATTTATTCCCAACCGACTTTATGCCGATATTCTGTCTTCTCTGAATTTTTGCTGCGGTGTGACAAGCCTTATATTAACATACCAGCATCGATTTGCATGGGCTATATGTATCATCATTGCCGGGCAATTGTTTGACCTGTTTGATGGGCGCATGGCTTTGAAACATGGCGGTACCAAATATGGCCCTTATCTGGATGACATCGCTGATTTTGTCAGTTTCGGGCTGGCCCCCGCCTATGTGGTTCTGCAGAAAAGTGGCCCATTGGCCTGGGCGGTGGGAACAATTTTTATTTTTGGGGTAGCCTTTCGCCTTTACCGGTTTGTGGCCATGGATAAAAAACGAACAGATATACCCGAGGGAATATTTAACGGACTGCCCAGCCCTGCGGGGGCATTGATTGTTCTTGGTGCTGCCCTTATTTCACCGCCGGTGATATTGTGGGGATTGACAATGGTTTCGGTGGGCTTGATGGTGAGCCATATACGGTTTGCCCATTTTGGGCGGGTGATCCTTAAAAAAATTCCCAGACCGGTATTTTTCATGATTTGTGCATCCATCATTGTCTTGCTGGCCTTTATCCTTAAAACAAAAAATATTCAGATGTTTGGATATCTGATTCTGGGGTCTGTTTTAAGTTACATGGTGGTGGGTCGGAAAATGTCATAAAAAAAGGGACATCCTTCAAAGAATACGGACCTGATCATAATCTCGGTCATTCTGGGGTGGGGGTCAGCCGGGAATTGTGACAGCTGACCCATGTTATGACTAAGTGCCAGTCCCCGTCATCAACACACTTGCACATCCATCAGGAATAGTCATACACCCCCTTACCGGTTTTACGCCCGAATCGACCGGCCCGGACCAGTTTTTTCAGGTAGGGTGCCGGCATATATTTATCTCCCATCTCCTTGTGAAGTCCCTCCATCACCAGAAGCAGGGTGTCAAGCCCAATGAGATCAGACAAGGCAAGAGGACCTATGGGATGATTACACCCCAGCACCATACCCTTGTCAATATCTTCTGCCGATGCAACTCCTTCTCCCAGCACAAGAAATGCCTCGTTAATCATGGGACACAGCACCCGGTTAACGGCAAAGGCCGGAGCTTCCTCCACCACAATGACTTCTTTACCAAGGCTTTTACCCCATTTTTTAGCCAGATCCAGGGTCTCTTTGGATGTTTCGTGGCCGTTGATAATTTCAAGGAGCTTCATCACCGGGACCGGATTAAAAAAGTGGGTTCCGATGAACTTGTCCGGGCGCTGGGTGATGGCTGCCAGTTCCGTGATGCTTAACCCTGAGGTATTGGTGAAAAAGAGACAATGATCCGGTACAATGGTTTCAAGCTGGGTGTACACCTCTTTTTTAACGGCCATCACCTCGATTATCACCTCAACCACAATGTCTGCCCCGGTTGCGGCCTGGGTGAGATCCAGACAGGGTGTGATGTGCCCCAGCACCGTGTACATCTCCTCCTGGGTCATTTTTCCTTTTTTGACATTGCGTTCCAGATTTTTCCGGATGCTGTCCATGCCGGTGTCCACAAATTGCTGTTTAATGTCCCGTAGGGTCACATCATAACCCGCCTGGGCGCATACCTGGGCGATGCCGTTTCCCATGAGACCGGCACCCAGCACGCATATCTTTTTTATTTCCATGATTATCTCCTTTTATTTTAGAGTAATAAGTACCTGTAATCTAAAGGGGTTATTGCCACCCATAAGATTGTCTCTTTAAATTTGGATTTCATAATTTCAACAGCTTTTCACAAAAACTGAAAAACGCATGCCTGTGGAGGTCTAGATTAAAAGATTTCTTTGTAAGCGTCTCGCATATCCCTTTTTAAAATTTTCCCTGTGGGGGTTTTAGGCAGTTCATTCACAAATATGATTTTTTTGGGAATTTTAAAGGAGGACAGATGGGCCTTGCAGTGGGCCATCATTTCTTCTTCTGTTACCACCTTGCCGGCCCGGAGCTTGATTACTGCCACCACAGCTTCCACCCACTTTGGGTGATATACGCCCACCGCCGCCACTTCCTCCACATGGGGGTGGAGATACACTGCCTCTTCCACCTCCCGGGAGGCCACATTTTCTCCACCGGTTTTGATCATGTCTTTTTTTCGATCCACCACGGTGATATAACGGTCTTCGTCCAATATGCCCAGATCTCCGGAGTGGAACCAGCCGCCTGCCATGGCCGCCTCTGTTTTATCCGCCTCCTTAAAATACATGGTCATGGCATGTGGACCCCTGCCGCAGATCTCACCTGGGACATTGATATCAAAGATTTCATTTCCATCAGGGTCTTCGATTCTTGATTCCATATGAAGACCACCCATGCCGGCGGAGCCGATCTTTTCCATGGCGTCTTTGGCCTTTAAAATAGTGTGGTAGGGGGCAAGTTCCGTCTGGCCATAATAATTATATACACCGGCATCGGGAAACTTTTCCAGAAGTTCTCTTAATATTTCCCGGGGCATGATGGATGCCCCATAATAGCATTTCACCAGACTTGACAGATCATATTTATCAAAATCAGGATGACGCAGCATGCCGATCCACACCGTGGGTGGAGCAAAGAACATAGTGGCTTTATACCGGGCAATATTTTTTAAAATCATGCCGATATCCGGCGACATGAAAATATTTGTGCCCCCCATCCAGAAAACGGGATTCATGAACACATCCCGCTGGGCACAGTGATAAATGGGCAGGGCATTGATATTGATATCAGAACTTTCATATTTACCATCAATGATGGCACCCATGTACTCTGCAATGAGGGCCTGGTTGCTGATAATGACCCCCTTAGGGAGGGATTCTGTACCGCTGGTATAGGTCATCTGAACGGGATCTTCAATGCGCAGGATCACATCGGGTTCGGTGTCGGGGTAAGGGGAATACCAGTCTTCAAAATTTAAGAAGGCCTCTGAAGCGACCTGCTCCCCGGCCCCCTGATTGGACCAGATCAGGGTTTTTACCGTGGGCATCTTGTCCAGCGCACCCTTTACCTGGGGATAGAGGGTATCTTCTACGATGAAGACCTTGCTTTCCGAATGGTTAATGCAGTAAGCAATATCATCACCTTTTAAAAGATAGTTCACGGCAAGGTAGATGGCTCCGATTTTGGCGCTGCCCATCCAGGTCAGCACATGGTGGTGGGTGTTGTGGGCCAGGATGGCCACCCGATCATATTTTTTAATGCCAAGATCGGAAAGGGCGTTGGCCACCTGATTGCACTCTCGTTCAAGGGCCTTATAAGTGCGAGTGATCTCATTGAATACCAGGGCGGTTTTGTCTGGGAAATGATAGCTGGTTCGTCGAAGCATGTCTGCAATGACCCATCGGTTGGTGCGGTTATTGCGCTCCATGATGAATTCAATGTTTTCTTTGTTTATAAGGTTGTATCGCTCCTTGTCCGCGTTTGAAAGGGGTGCTGATGTACCTGGCATGGTTATGCCTCCTTTTAAAATTGCGACCATAAATGCATGGCAGGACATCTCGATTTGTCGAGCTGTCCTGCGTGGATATTTCCTTTCCGAACGTTTGGCTATGATCTCTGATTTCTGGATCTTCCCGGTCGGGTACTTTGAGATCAGGTCTTTACTGTCACCTGCCATATTGCCGGGCAAAAATTATACTTTGCCCGGCAATATGGCAGTACTGTTTGAAACGCTACAACATTTCAATGGCGCAGGCCATGGAAACGCCGCCACCACCGCACAATGTGGCAAGGCCCAGGGATTTTTTCTGATGCTTCATGGCATAAATCAACGTTGTCATGATACGGGCACCGGTGGAACCCACCGGGTGTCCCAGGCCGATGCCGGAGCCGTTGACGTTGGTAATTTCCCGGTTGAGCCCCAGTTCCTTTTCACATCCAAGGTATTGACCGGCAAAGGCTTCGTTGACTTCTAAAAGATCAAAATCCGTAAGGGCAAGGCCACTGTTGTTTAACAGGTTTTTAACTGCAGGCACCGGTGAAAGTCCCATCACCGATGGATGACATGCGCCCCGGCCCACGGCTTTGATACGTGCAAGGGGGGTCAGTCCCAGTTGTTTTGCCTTGTCCGCCGACATGATGACCATGCCGGTGGAACCGTCGTTGATACCACTGGAATTACCGGCGGTGACCTTGCCTATCTTGGGAACAAAGGCAGGTGGCAGGGCTGCCAGTTTTTCCATGGTCATGCCGGGACGAAAATGTTCATCCTTATCAAAAATCAGGGGATCTTTTCTTTTCTGAGGGACTGCAACAGGAACAATCTCTTCTTTAAAAAGGCCTTCATTGGTGGCTTTTTCTGCTGCATTGTGGCTTCTTAATGCCACCTCATCCATTTCCTGTCTGGTGATGCCAAGGTGTTGGGCGATGAACTCCGTGGTGTGCCCCATGATGTAGGGTTTGCCAATGAACATGCTCAAGGGGGCCTTTGTCTCATCCACTGGACCATCTTCCGGATGGGGGATGATGTGGGAGCCGCAATGCAGGGCATGGATCATGTTGTCCACAAATTTGTGGTCCTGGAGGCGACAGCCCCAGCGGGCAGCCGGCACGGAATAGGGGACACTTGACATGTGTTCCGTACCCCCGGCCAGGATGACGTCGGCCATGCCTGCCTGGATCATGGCCATACCGGAAATGGCAGCTTCCATGCCTGAAATGCATACCCGGTTAACGGTGACGGCTGTGACAGTATCCGGGATGCCTGCCAGAAGGGCCGCCACCCGTGCGGTGTTCAGGGTATCGGCGGATTCAATGCAGCAGCCATATCGGACATCGTCGATGATGGCAGGATCAATACCCGCTCTTTTAATGGCTTCTTTCATGGTGATAGCTGCCAGATGGGCACCGCTCATATCTCTGAGGGTGCCCCCAAAGGCCCCGATGGCGGTTCGACATGCGGATACGATTACAACTTCTTTCATGGTGAATTCTCCTTATATTGTTTTTTATTTAAAAGGCGTTGTCGTGGATGATAAGCGCCGGACTTTTCTGGACACAAATGCCATTGAGTTTGCCAAGGGTCACGGGGAGCAGAGTCTCGATAAAAAATTGTGCAGCCATGAGTTTACCATGGTAAAAGGCGGCTGTTTTATCCGTTGCAACGGCCTCATCTGCCGTTTTTCCCTTGAGACGTTTTATCAGTGCCGGAAGGGCAGCACTGGCCCGCCACAGGAGCATCCAGGCCATGATCAGATCTCCTGCCGCATCCATCAGGGGATGGGCCACGGCAAAGGCTGATTTGAATTCTGGTGATTTTATGCTTGCGGCAATTGCCATGGCTGTATCGTAAAATGTATCTGCTACATGATCCACCTGATCTGCCATTTTTTCAAGTTCTTTATGCTGCCTTGCCTTTGTCGTGACTGCTTTAATTTCCGAGATCAGGGCTGTCAGGTGTGCTCCTTTGTTCATGGCGATTTTTCTTCCCAGAAAATCCATGGCCTGGATACCGTTGGCACCTTCGTATATGGAGCAGATTTTACAATCCCTTGCCAACTGTTCCATGGGGTATTCCCGGGTGTAACCATACCCGCCAAAAATCTGCATGCCGTCAATGCACACATCAAATCCTTTTTCACTGCAATAGGCCTTGACAACGGGTGTGAGGATTTCAATGAGTCCTGCATAACGATGTTGTTCTTCCGGGGTATCAGCACAGTTTTTCTTATCAAAACAGAAGGCCGTGAAGAGGGTGAGGCTTCGCATCCCCTCCACATAGGCCTTCATCTTTAAAAGCATGCGACGGACATCAGGATGTCCGATGATGGGCACCTGGGGTGCACCGGGTCTTGCACTGTTTTCCAGTGCCCGCCCCTGGAGACGACCTTGGGCATATGTTAACGCATGCAGGTAGGCGCAGGATGCATGGGTAAACGCCTGGGTGCCGACTTCCAGACGGACATCATTCATCATATGAAACATGATAGCCATGCCCTGGTTTTCTTCCCCCAGGAGCCATCCCCTGCATTTGCCGCTGCTGCCAAGGGACATGCTGCAGGTGGGGCTGCCGTGGATGCCCATTTTGTCTTCAACCCCGGTGCACACCACATCATTTGGTTCACCAAGGGTACCGTCTTCGTTAACCCAGATTTTGGGAACCAGAAAAATGGAGATGCCTTTGGTGCCATCCGGGGCACCCTCAATCCTTGCAAGTACCGGGTGAATAATGTTTTCAGTGAGATTCTGTTGACCGTTTGTTATGAAAATTTTGTTGCCGGTGATGGAGTAGGTGCCGTCATCATTTTTAACCGCCGATGTGGTTAAGGCTCCCAGATCCGATCCGGCCTGGGGTTCGGTTAGCAGCATGGTGGCCCCCCACTCACAGGTGTACATCTTTTTTAAAAAAAGTTTTTTTTGTTCCGGAGTTCCGAAGAGGTCCACCATTTTTCCGGCCCCATGTCCCAGAATGGCATAGGTCATGAGGGTGTAATTGGCACCGATCATGTACTCCAGGGCTGCCTGGGCCACAATATGGGGAAGTCCTTGACCTCCGTATTCCGGATTTTCTGTGAGCGCTCCCCACTCACCTTCCACCAGAAGTTTATGTACCGGGCCAAAGCATTCCGGTACCTTTACTTCGCCTTTGTCAAAGAGGATTCCCTCTTTATCACACAGGGTGTAGGTGGGCAGTATTTCCTTGACGGCAAGGTTCCTGGCCTCCTTTATGACCATGTCCGCCATTTTTCGGTTCACATCGCTGTAGGCACCAGAATCAAGGATGCTCTGGGTGTCCAGTTGTTCGTATAAGACAAATTCAATGTCTCTTCTGTCTGAAATTACTTCTGCCATGGTTATTTCTCCTGGATGATTCAATAGGGAAGGTTTATGAAATCTGGTAAATAATATTTACTCACCTTGTTTTGTCATGTCAAGCAAAAACGCATTAAGGTCTATATTTTCAGCCAATTCAAGGGAAATATTCCATGGGGGTAATCAAAAAGAACTTGAATCTGCAGGTCACACCGGGTATTGAGTTTAAAAAGGTGTTTTGATTCATCCCCAAAAAAGGATAACAGCCCATGCATGAAAATTCCACTGCCAGGATACAGGGCATCATGACCGCACCTCTGGATTTTTGCGGTCTTATGGATGATCTGCCCCTGGGTATTTCCATCCTGGACCTGGATTTCAGAATTGTTTTTGTCAACCATGTGTTTGAAGCTCTGACAGGTTATTGTGTTTCCGATGCCAGGGGGATTCCCTGCTGCCATATTGTGCGAAGTCGTGATTGTGTCATCAATTGTCCCGGATTGTCAGTTACCCGGGGGAAATCACCCATATGCATTGAAAGCGATATTATCACCCGGGATCGTCAGCGTCTTCCAGTGCGCATTACCGTGGCACCCTTGGTAGATATCGATGGTACGGTCACCGGGTACATTGAGACCCTTGAAAATATTCGTTCCATGAAACAGGACCGAGGTAAGAAAAATAAAGCCTACAGTTTTTCAGATATTGTGGGTAGAAGTCCCCAGATGGAGAAAATTTTCCAGACGGTTCCCATTCTTGCCCAGAGTGATACCTCCATTCTTATCACGGGAGAGACTGGCACCGGTAAAGATCTGGTGGCCGAAGCCATTCATCAAACATCCACCCGGGCTGCAGGGCCTTTTATTAAAATAAACTGTGGCGCATTGCCCGAGACTCTGCTGGAATCAGAAATTTTCGGTCATCAGAAGGGGGCCTTCACCGGGGCTGTGGAAAATAAACCCGGTCGCTTTCAATTGGCCCACAATGGAACTATTTTTCTGACGGAGATAGGTGATTTGCCCGTTCCTCTTCAGGTGAAGCTTTTGACTTTTTTGGATGATAAAGTTATCTACCCCCTTGGCAGTACCAAAGGATTTAATGCCAATGTCAGGATCATTGCCGCCACCCACCGGGATCTTGAATCCATGGTCAGAGAAAAACGTTTTCGTCAGGATCTGTTTTTTCGTCTTAATGTGGCCCGGATACATCTGCCTCCCCTGCGGGAACGGGAGGGAGATATCCGTCTTTTACTGGACCATTTTGTAAACTTTTTTTCCAGTAAACTAAATAAGAAAAACAATCGTTTCACCCCGGATGCCCTGGCCATTTTAACCCGGTATAATTACACCGGGAATATTCGGGAGCTGCGAAATATTGTGGAATATGCAGTGAATATGGCAGGGGAAAAAACCATTGAACCGGATCATCTGCCCGCCTATCTGTTTGATGAGGTCAAGATTTTTGTTCCTGTTGTTTCTGAAAACCTTCCTGCACCTGATTTATCCCATTCTGAAAGAGGATCTGATTCGGTACCAAGGACCTGGGCCGGTGCAGAGCGGGAGATGATTCTGGATGCCTTGATCCAGGCAAAGGGAAGAAAGCAGACCGCCGCTGAAATTCTGGGCTGGGGGAGAAGCACCTTGTGGAGGAAAATGAAACAATATGAAATAAAATAGTCTTTCCTGCTTTTAAACAGATATGAATCAATGTGAAACTATTTGACAGGATAAGGGGGGCGGGTTTATACTGCTCAAAAATAAAATTTCAGTTTATACCAATATCATACAATGTGAGAGACAATCCCCATGATAAAAAAAATTCTCATTCCCATTGCCGGAGATGATGTGGCCCCACGCTTTGATCTTGCCACGGAAGTTTTGATTATCATTGTCTCAAAAAACAACGCAATTGAAGAAGAACGCACCATTGTGCTTCCCAGGGCCTCTGCTGAGAAGCTTTGTCATCTTGTTTTGACAGAACATATCCATGTGGTGATCTGTGGTGGCATTGAAGATGAATTTTATCAGTTTCTTAGATGGAAACAGGTCACCGTTTATGACGCTGTCATTGCCACCTGGCAGGAAGCCTTTGATGGCTTTTTGCAGAATCGCCTGGCATCGGGCAGTATTTTTTACACTCGAATGGTTGAGGGCCAGCATGTTTAAAAATTTCAGAATAAACAGTTTTCTGGATCGAATCTACAATTCCAGAAAGGGATCTGCAGAGTATTACATTGTGCTTCGCAGAATTATTATTACCACCATGATGATTCTGACCACACTTCCCCTGGGTATCATGATTATCATCAATCATTTCCAGTACCGCAATCATCTGAGAAATGAACTCATCACACCCATTATCACCATGGCCAATAAGACCAAGCATTCCTTTGAACTGCTTCTGGAGGCACGCCTGTCCACGGTGCGATTCATCGCCACGGCCTACACCTATGAAGAACTGAAAGATTCCCAAAATATCAAACGAATTCTGTCCTCTCTTAAAAATGAATTCGGTGGTTTTGTGGATCTGGGGCTCATCGGTTCCAATGGTATCCTTGAAAGTTATGCAGGACCCTATCCGCTGCTGGGTAAAAATTATGCAGATCAGACATCCTTTCAGGAAAGCCTGATTAAAGGAAAATACATCAGCAATGTTTTTCTGGGCCATCGTAAATTTCCCCACATTGTGGTGGCGGTTCAGCATCTCAATGATGATGGGCAGACCTGGATTTTAAGGGCCACCATAGATACGGATCAATTTGATACTCTCATCCACAGTATGGGACTTGATTCCAAAAGTGATGCCTTTCTGGTGGATAATCAGGGGGTACTTCAGACCAATTCAAAGCTGTATGGCAATACCCTGGAAATCTGTCCGTTTAAGATTCCCAGCAATCGTTTTGAATCCCACATTTTTGAAACCGAAGCCCCGGACGGCCAGAATGTACTCATTGCCAGTGCTGGATTCAGTGCCGCCAATTATACCCTGGTGCTGGTTAAGCCCAGATCTGTGGTGCTTCAATCCTGGTATGCCCTTAAAACAGAGTTGTTTGTGGTTTTTGTCATTGGCTTCAGTCTGATTCTTCTGACTATTATTCAGATCACCAACAGCCTGGTGCGTCGTCTCAGGGAGTCCGATGAAAAACGTGAAAAGGTGATGGATGAATTACAGCACAGCCAGAAACTGTCATCCATTGGCCGTCTGGCAGCTGGGGTGGCCCATGAAATCAATAATCCCCTTGCCATCATCAATGAAAAGGCGGGGCTTGTGAATGATCTTCTGGATTATTCTGAACCCTTCAGTAACCAGGCAAAATTTAAATTGCTGGTTTCTTCCATTCTCCAATCCGTTGACCGGTGTCGAACTATTACACACAGGCTGCTTGGATTTGCCAAACGCATAGATGTGAAGATTGAGCCCATGGATGCCAATGTGGTTGTAAAGGAAGTGCTTGGTTTTCTGGAACGTGAAGCTCTATATAGAAAAATAGATATCCGTCTTAAACTTTTTGAAGAACTAAATACCATTGACTCAGACAAGGGGCAGATTCAACAGGTACTTTTAAATTTGTTGACCAACGCCTTTGCTGCTGTGGCGGATGGCGGTGTTATTCGTATTAAAACGGAAAATTTCAGGGGCAGTGGGGTCAGAATTACGGTGAGTGACAATGGCACCGGGATTCCAGATGATATTATTAAACATATTTTTGATCCGTTTTTTTCCACTAAGAAAGAAAAGGGCACCGGCCTTGGCCTTTCCATTTCTTATGGTATTATTGACAAACTGGGTGGCACCATAAGCGTATTCAGTAAAGTGGGACAGGGAAGTGATTTTGTGATTACTCTTCCCAAAAATCCAGAACATTCACCGGAGGATGATCATGACCAAGAAGAGCATCAAGATACTGCTGATTGATGATGAAGAAGAATTTGCCAACACTCTGGCCGAGCGTCTGGAACTCAGGGGATATGAAACCCGAACCGCTGCGTGTGGCGAAGATGGACTGGGCCTTTTATCCAAAGAAAGCTTTGACATTGCGGTTCTGGATTTGATGATGCCAGGAATGAACGGACTTGACACGCTTCGTCGCATCAAATTGGATGCGCCGGATATGCCGGTGGTGCTACTGACAGGGCATGGTTCCACCAGAGAGGGTATGGAAGGCATGCGCCTTGGTGCCTTTGATTATCTCATGAAACCCCTTGATATCAAGGATCTGACCCTGAAAATTCTCAGTGCAGTGGATGCATCGGACGGAGAAAAAAAATGAGTGAACAGGATTTTTTGAAAACCCGTTTGTTTGGGAAATTGACAGCCTCTGCCACCCACGAGTTCCAGAATGTTCTGGCCATTATCAAGGAGAGCGCAGGACTCATGGAGGATGTACTGGCCTTTACCCCCATGGAAAATGCAGATATTCTTGAAGAACGTCTGGGGATGCCCCTTTCCACCATTAAAAAACAGGTGGCAAGGGGTGTGGAGCTGGTTTCATGTCTGAACGGTTTTGCCCATACAACGGACCATGCCCGGATAAAGGTGGATGTGGTGGCCCTTTCCAGAAGGCTGGTTCTTTTGACCCGTCGTCTGGGGGCGAATGTTGGTGTGGGACTGGTTTTTGAAGAACAGGATAAGCCGCTTTATCTGACCGTTGATGCCATGCAGTTCCAGCTTTGTATGTCCTGCGCCATGGAATCTCTTTTTAGCGTCCTGCCGGCCCGGGCTGTCATTTCCATTGGCTTTAAGGATACAGGTTCACCGTCCTGCATGAGTTTCAGTGTAAACCATCCAGACCAGCCCCTGCCCGGGGATTTGCCCGGACACCTTTCTAAAACACCTTCCTGGCCCGTTCTTATGGAGGCGGCAGCGTTAATTGATGTCCGTCCCGAAGCCAATGATGCTGGTGTCAATCTTTTGTTTTAAGATATCCGTTTAATTCCAGGCACGTGTTGTCCATGGGTAACATGGCCGGTTTTACCATATCGATGGTTCTGCAGAGAGAACTTTGAGACTACATTTTCTTATACTGTCCCCCAAAACGGGCTTGCTGATAATGCAAGCCTGACCCCACCCCAAAGTGGCCCATATTGTGAACAATCTTCCTGAATCCATTGCCACGGTGATCTCCTCCTATTTTAAGAAACGTCTTATTGTGTTTCATAAAGATTCAATATTCCCCATTAAAAATGTTTTGTTTTGTTTCAATATGATTTGAGGATTGTTTGTGTATATTTGTTAGTATTTGTTTTTATTATAAAAGCATGTGTTGGCACGTCTATTGCTATACATATAAACAAGACGGGTAACAAACATAAGCAATAAAACCTGGTCTGTGAAATACGAGAACAGAAAGACCTTTTAATATAACATATATGGCAGTAATCATCTGCCACAACGAAAAATGAAACGCATGTTGTTTTAGTTTGTTGGACAGGGTTTCATAAAAAACATTAAGGAGGATATCATGGCGATTATCTCAATAACCGGCGCATTGTTTACCCATTCTGATCAAACCGTTGCAGAGCTTTCATCGGCATTGGGGTACAAGGTGATTACAGATCAGAAAATCATGGAAGAAACGGCCCTTAAGCAGGGTATAAATCCGGATAATATTCAAAAAGTCGTGGATTCCAAACAGATTCCCTTTAATGATTTCACCCATGAAAAAGAAAAGATTATTGCTGGCCTGAAAAAGACCATGGCACAGTATGTTCTTGAGGGGAATGTTATTTTCCAGGGTATGCTTGGTCATCTTGTCCCTAAATGGGCCACCCATGTCCTTCGGGTTCTCATTGTAACGGATAAGGAAACACGCATTCAGAACGGTATTTCTATTTTGAATCAATCAGAAAAAGAAGTGACCAACATCGTTAACCAGGCAGATAAACATGCCATCCTCTGGGTCAACAGCATTACCGGAAAAAAAGCATGGGATGAGTCTTTATATGACATTGTGGCCCCTTCGGATAAACTCACCGTTTTTGATACTGTTGCCTTGATCAGTGAGCATCATGAGACCCTGGCCACCATGTCAGATAAACTGATTAAAAAAGAGGCCGAAGACTTTATTTTGGCAGCAGAGGTTGAAGTTGCCCTTGCAACCACGGGTGGTGGACTCTTAGTGTATGCAGATGATGGCAATGTGGTGGTGACCATTGATAAAAATGTACTGCTGTTGTCCAAATTCAAGCAGAAGATCACAAACATTGCAGAAAAAGTGTCCGGTGTAAAATCCGTTGAGACCAAGATCGGTAAAAATTATTATAAATCTGACAGCATTCGTAATTTTGAATTTGAGACACCCCTTCATGTGCTCCTGGTGGATGATGAAAAGGAGTTTGTGCAGACCCTTTCCCAGCGACTCCAGATTCGTCAGATCAACAGTGATGTGGTGTACAGCGGTGAAGACGCGTTGGAGACTGTTCATCGTGATGGTGCAGAGGTTATGGTCCTTGACCTTAAAATGCCCGGCATTGATGGATTTCAGGTCCTCCGGGAAATCAAGAAATCCAAACCCGACATTGAGGTTATTATCCTCACCGGTCATGGCACGGAAAAAGATAAGGAAACCTGTATGGAACTTGGTGCCTTTGCCTATCTTCAGAAACCTGCTGACATTGATCTGCTGGCCGAAACCATGAAACAGGCCTATGAAAAAATAAATCTTAAAAAGCAATTGGCCGGTGGTGATGCCGGTGAGGACAGTACAACAAAATAATAATTCACTATTAAAAATGGGAAAACAAAATGAAAATTAAAGTATTGATCGTGGACGATGAAGTGGATTTCGCTAAAACTCTTGCCCAGCGGTTGGAGTTGAGAGATTTTTCCGTAACTCCTGTTTTTTCCGGTAAAGCAGCCCTGGAAATTGTGGAAGAAATTGATTTTGATGTGGTGGTTCTGGATGTACAGATGCCCGAAATTGATGGTCTTGAGATTCTTAAAAAAGTTCGTAAAGAACTTCCCCTCACCGAAGTGATCATGCTCACCGGTCAGGCCACTGTGGACAATGCCATCAAAGGGATGAAACTTGGGGCCTTTGATTTTCTTTTAAAGCCTGCGGATACCGATCTGCTGGAAGAGAAAATCAAAGAGGCCCATGGTATAAAAATGCGCCATGAGGATCGTATTAGAAAGGCAGAAATCGAAAATATCATCAAACAGCGGGGATGGTGATTCTTAGCGTTAAAAGGCGGTCCTTGAATTGTCTGTTTAACGATGCACTTGATGTGTACGACTTGTCTTAACCATTTACATTCTCATCCATTGCAAATGTGAAAGAAATATATCGGGAGATAAAAATTGACAACACAAACTTTGGCCCAGAGTGGCTCAAACATTGACTGGAAACGACTTTTTTTTCTGATCCTGGGGCTGGTCCTGTTCTTTGGGGTTAATTTCAGCCCGGCCTGGCCCGATGCGGTTGACCCCACAGGCAAACATTTTCTCCTTGCGCCCCAGGCCAAGGGTGCCCTTGCGGTTTTCCTTCTGGCGGGTATCTGGTGGGTCTTTGAAGTTGTGCCCATTGGTGTCACCAGTCTGACCATTGGCGTGTTACAGGTGCTTTTCATGGTCCGTCCGGCAAATAAGGCCTTTAAAGATTTTATGGACCCGTCGGTGCTCTTTATCTTTGCTTCCCTGGTTATCGGCATGGTTTTTACCAAAACCGGATTGACAAAACGTCTGGCCTATAAAATGCTCTCCATTGTGGGGGAAAAAACCTCCATGATTTATCTTGGATGCTTTGTGGTGACGGCGGCCCTGACTCATATCATGGCCCACACCGCCGTGGCGGCTACCATGTACCCATTGCTGCTGACCATCTATCACATGTATGCCGATGATGATACCCCCACAAAGTTTGGTAAGGGTCTTTTTATAGGTATGGCCTATGTGGCGGGTGCCGGTTCCATTATAACACTGCTGGGTGCAGCACGGGGTGCTGTGGCTCTGGGATTTTATAAGGATATCGTGGGAAGGGAAATTTCTTTTTTTGATCTGAGTTATTTCATGTTTCCCATTGGCTGGATCATGGTGTTCCTCCTTTGGGGCTTTTTCATGATATTTTTTAAACCGGAAAAGAAAAGCATCCCCGGATTAAAAGACAAAGCGGTGCGCCTGAGTTCAGAGATGGGACCCCTGACAAAAAATGAAATTCTGGCAGCGATTATTATTTTTTCCTGCATTGCCGTCATGTCCCTTCGTTCCTTTGTGCCCATACTGAAACCCGTTGATAAGACTGCTATTATTCTTATTTCAACCATTTTGTTCTTTATCCTTGGTATCCTTGATCTTAAAGACCTTGAATCCATTCCCTGGAATATCATCCTGCTCTTTGGTGGTGCCATGAGCATCGGGTTTTGCCTCTGGGAAACGGGTGCTGCAGAATGGCTTGCCATCAACTGGCTGACCATGTTCCAGAACTCCCACTGGTTTGTCTTTGTCATGAGTATTGCCTTTTTTGTCATGATCATGACAAACTTTATCATGAACGTTGCCGCCATTGCCATATCATTGCCTGTGGCCCTGGTTATTGCCCCTTACCTTGGTGTTTCCCCTGAGGTGATTGTGTTTGCATCTCTGGTTACGGCGGGTATGCCGTTTCTGCTTCTGGTGGGTGCTGCTCCAAATGCCATCGCCTATGATTCCAAACAGTTTACTACAGGTGAGTTCTTTAAATACGGCATTCCGGCAAGTATTATCCTTATGATCCTGGTGGGGATCTCCGTGGCTGTTATCTGGCCCCTCATGGGGATGCCAATTCTGGTTAATTGATGAACGATTAAATATTTTGGGGATTGGTCATGAGATGGACCTTTCCCCAAAATAGTTCATGTTGTGATAAAGCCCGGTTTGTTTTAATATGTTTGACATTTATTTCAAATGGTGTATAAATGAAAGGTTTGCAATCAGAAAAATAAAGGGTTGATGACGGCAATGGGTTCCCAGGTGGGATATTGTGAGCAACCCTCCAAATGATTTTTAATGGGTTTCCCTTTTTTTGAATTGGGGGTATATTTCAATCCCCTGAAAAAATAAAATGAAAATCGGAGACCATGGGTGTAAAATCATATGAATTTAATGTGGTATGATGAAGTAAGCCTTGGAATTTAAAATGAAATATGATGTTATTATCGTGGGTGGCGGTCCAGCTGGCCTGTTTGCTGCTTATTATCTCATGGAACATGCCCGCTTGAAGGTATTGATGATTGAGAAGGGGAAGGCACCCCTGTCCCGAAAATGTCCCAATCACACCCTTCAAAAGTGTGTGGGATGCACCCCATGCAATATTCTTTCCGGCGTCGGAGGTGCAGGTCTTTATTCAGACGGAAAGCTTAATTTTATTCCCCGCCTGGGTAAAACAGATCTTACCCAGTTCATGTCCCAGACAGCAGCCCAGGAACTCATTGATGAAACGGAAACCATATTCACCCGTTTTGGCATGGATGGCCCTGTGTTTCCCACCAACATGGAAGCGGCCCGGGAGATTCGAAAGGATGCCAAGCGATTCGGGATTGACCTGCTTCTCATCAAGCAAAAGCACCTGGGAAGTGATAACCTGCCCCGGTACATTGCTGACATGGCAGAATATATCCAGAAAAAAGGCTTGATCATCCATACCTCAGAAACCGTGATAGACGTGGGGGTTGACAGGGGACGGGTGAATCGGGTCATCACGGACAAGGCCGAATATCTCACTGATAACGTCATCCTGGCCCCCGGCCGCATCGGAGCCAACTGGGTGGGAAATCTGGCCCAGAAGCATGGGATTAATCTTTCCCAGCGGGGTATTGAAGTGGGTGTACGGGTGGAGGTGCACAATGACATCATGGATGACCTTTGCAATATTATTTACGATCCTACATTTTTCATCCAGACCACCACCTATGACGATCAGACCAGAACCTTCTGTACCAATCAGGGGGGATTTATCTCCCTGGAAAATTACAAAGATTTTGTCTGTGTCAACGGACATGCCTACACCAACCGAAAGTCCAGCAATACCAATTTTGCTTTTCTTTCAAAGGTGGTGCTCACCGAACCTGTAACGGACAACCAGGCCTATGGTGAGTCCATTGGTCGACTGGCCACCATCATCGGAGGAGGAAAACCCATTCTCCAGCGGTTTGGGGATCTTAAACGGGGAAGGCGTTCCACCTGGAATCGTGTGAAAAAAGGATATATTGAGCCCACCATGACCAATGTGGTGTGCGGGGATATTGCCATGGCCCTTCCAGAGCGGATTTTATCCAATCTCATTGAGGGGCTTGAGACCCTTAATCTGGTTGTTCCCGGGGTGTCCAATGATGAAACTCTTCTCTATGCTCCGGAGATTAAATTTTTTGCCACCCAGATAGAGACCGACAACCATCTGGAAACCGCCATAAGGGGAATTTATGTGGCCGGTGACGGACCGGGAGTGGCGGGGAATATTGTATCTGCTGCAGCCACCGGACTTATTCCGGCCAGAAAAATTATTCAGGGCTCTGTTGTTTGAATCCTGAAAGATATCAGCTTTGTATTTTAGAACACGTCCGGATATTAAAGGGCGAGATGAATATTATTTTGTGATCAAACACGTTATTTTAGATTAAGTAAGAAACCCGGCCCTGAATGATGAACTGTTACAGGGTCCATGGAGAAAAATATGGATGTCATGGCATATTGTCCTGAAAAAGTATTTACACCAGAAAATGCAGTCAGGCATATTAGTAATGGAAGCAGGGTGTTTATCGGCACCGGATGTGGTGAACCCCAGCAACTTATTAAAGCCATGGTGGATGACCAGCGGATTCAGGATATTGTGGTGTATCAGATGCTTTCGTCTTCATTTGCCAAGCATATGGATGACGAGAGTTTTTTAAATCGATTCAGTCTTAAATTGTTTTTTATCAGTGTATCCATGCGTCAGGCGGCTTTTGAAGGAAAGATTGATTATGTTCCGGTGTATCTTTCCCAGATCCCCCAGATTTTTTATTCCCAGGAAATCGGTCTGGATGTGGCGCTTATCCAGGTGAGCCCTCCGGATCGGTTCGGATTTTGCAGTCTTGGAATATCTGTTGATATCACCCTTGCAGGAATGCAGAGTGCAAGGACGGTGATTGCCCAGATAAATCCGGATATGCCCCGAACCTGGGGTGACAGTCTGGTCCATGTGGATGAGATTGATTTTCTGGTACTTCACCAGGAACCGGTGGTGGAATTGCCCACCCAGGTGAAAAACAATAATGTGGTGGAACGCATCGGCCATTATATCAATCAGCTGGTGGATGATGGGGCCACCATTCAGGTGGGATTTGGGCATCTGCCGAATGCTGTGGTCTCTTTTCTGGACAATAAAAAGGATCTGGGACTTCATACCCAGGTGATCACCGACGGATTGCTACCCCTTTTTCAGAAAAAAGTGATCACCAACCGCAACAAGTCTTACCTGCCGGGACGGGCAGTTGCTTCCCTTTGCATGGGATCAAAGGAACTTTACGACTATGTGCATGATAATCCCATGTTTTATTTCAGATCATCGGAATTTGTCAATGATCCCAATGTGATTGCGAAAAATGATAATTTTATTTCCATCAGTTCTGCTCTGGAAATGGATCTCACCGGACAGATATGCACCGATTCAAAGGGCTATCTTTTCTACAGCGGTATTGGGGATCAGGTGGATTTTATCCGGGGAAGTGCGCTCAGTAAGGGCGGGTTTTCCATCATTGTCATTCCCTCCACGGCCCAGAATGGTAAGGTTTCCCGCATTGTTCCCCATTTAAGCGAAGGGGCCGGTGTGGCCACCACCCGGGGGGATATTGATATTGTGGTCACGGAATACGGCATTGCAGAACTGCGAAGAAAAAGTATTTACCAGCGGGTCATGGAGCTTGCCCAGGTGGCCCACCCACGGTTTCGTCAGCAACTTATTGAAGAGGCAAAGAAAAGGCGATACATCTTTCCCGATCAACTGCCCCCCACCAGTCAGGATCTGCTTTTTCTGGACGACTATCACTACTCCATGTCCCTGCCCATGGGGAAAAATATCAGTTTCAGGCCGCTTCTGCCGTCGGATGAATTTGAATCCCGGCATTTTTTCTATTCCCTCCAGGAAAACACCATTTATTATCGTTTTTTCCACAAGCGCAAGGTCTTTTCACGGAAAATGCTCCAGGGGCAGTGGGCCAGCGTGGATTATCGCAGAAACATGTCCATAATCGGCTTTCGTCAGCTGGGTAAAAGAAAACAGATCATCGCCATCGGTTCTTATGCCGAGGTGGACCGGGAAACCGCAGAGGTGGCCTTTCTGGTCAAGGAGGAAATCCATGGCATGGGCATCGGTTCAAAACTGCTGGATATCCTGGAAAACATTGCCAAGGAGAATCAGTATAAACGGTTCACCGCCACTGTGCTTGCAGAAAACAGGAAAATGATCCATGTGTTCCGCAATCGTTATCCCCATGCTAAGATCAGCCGCACCGGGGGTAGTGAAGTAGAAATTGAAATGCCCTTTGAGCCTGAAGGGGCTTGATTCTTATAAAAAACAATTAAGGGAAGGCATCCCATTGGAGCCTTCCCTTAATTGTTTAGCCATCATTCTACTTCTTGGCATACTTTATTTTCTGGTTAAGGCTCTCTGATCAAAAAAGACCTCTACTCTTTTTCGGTTAGGGATGCCAGGTATGCAAGGCTTATTTTTTCTTGGAACTCAGTTCCGGGAAATCCCAGTAGAAGTATTCCTGGGGTGCAGGACCTTCACCTTTTTCTTGACGGGCCACTTCATTTTCCCGAAGCTCAATACGTCTTATTTTACCACTGATAGTCTTGGGAACTTCTGTGACAAATTCAATGATTCTGGGTATTTTGAATTTGGCAAGAATGCCAATGGTGTGTTGAAAAATTTCCAGGGCCAGCTCTCTTGAAGGTTTATACCCCGCGTTGAGTATTACATAGGCCTTGACCAGCTGATGACGTTTGGGATCAGGCGCGCCAATCACCGCTGCTTCGCCCACAGAGGGATGTTCCACAAGGGCACTTTCCACTTCAAAGGGACCTACCCGGAAATCAGAGGATTTGATGACATCATCGGCCCGACCCACAAACCACCAGTATCCGTCCCCATCAATGGATGCCCGGTCACCGGTGTAATAGTAATTATCCACAAATACCGATGCCATTTTTTCAGGACTTCCGATATATTCGGTGAACAGGCCGATGGCACGCCATTTGTCAAGCTTGACAACAATGTGGCCCGGCTCATCCGGAACGGTGATCTCTTTTCCTTCATCGTCAACCAGGGCCACATCGTACATGAATGAGGGGTATCCAAAGGAGCCCGATTTCATTTTACCTTTCATCCATGGGGGATTACCGATCATGGCGGTGGATTCTGTCTGGCCGTAAAAGTCACGGATCTCGGTACCCGTGGCTTTTTTCCACTGGGTGATAACCTCTGGATTCAGGGGTTCGCCTGCACCAATGGACTGACGCAGGGAAGACAGATCGTATTTGCTCATGTCCATGTTAATGAACATTCGCCAGGCCGTGGGAGGGGCACAAAAGATACTAATTTTGTGTTTCTCAATGGCTTCGAGATAGAGCTTTCCATCCAGAACTGTAAAATTAAAACCGGCAACGGTGGCACCCACGTTCAGGGGACCAAAAAAGCTGCTCCATGCCCATTTTGCCCAGCCAGGTGCGCTTAAGTTGTGGTGAATGTCCGTGGGTCGGATGCCGGTGAGAATCGAGGTGGAAAGATGTCCCAATGGATAGGAAGTGGCGGTGTGTCCCACCCGTTTGGGCAGACCAGTGGTGCCGGAGGTGAAAAAGCAGAAGATGACATCGTCTGATTTTGTTTTGGCCGCTTCTGCGGTTTCTGCCTGTTTTTCAAGCTCTGAATAGCTGATCCAGCCTTCTTTGGCTCCCAGTACGATTTTTATTTTAGGGCTGGTACCCGTTTTTTTAAGAGCCTCATCCATGAGATCTGTGAACTGCTCTGCACATACGATGCAATCCGGTGCGTAGGACTCAAAACGATACTGCAGCTCCCGCATGGTCATACTGGTGGCGGTGGGGACATTAACAAGCCCTCCCTTGACACAGGCATAAGTAGCAAACCAGGTTTCGGGAACAATGGGGTTCATCATGTACATGTTATCCCCTTTTTTTATACCCGCACCACGCAGTGCGTTGAGGCACTGATTTGCCTTGGCAGCAAATTGGGAATAGGTAAAGGATGCCTCTTTCCTGGTTGCGATATCCGTCCACAGCAGGGCCGTGTGATCGCCACGCTCTTTTACATGGAGGCCTTCAAAAATTTCATCGGCCCAGTTGAAGTATTCAGGAAGTTCCATGAAGTTCAATTTCTCAAAGAATGCCTTTGCAGCAGCTTCTTTGTTCTTGTCGTCGTCTTCCATCATGTTGATTTCCATGACTTCTTTGTACAGATTTTCCATGGCCATAGGTTTACTCCTTAGGATTCCGGTTGCGACAGCGTGTCGTTACTAATGAATATTGCCTGTGATTGTCATTGGAGCCAGTTAACGGGGATGACCGTCACCTGTTTTTCTGTTTTTAAATCTTAAATATGTAAATTCAGTAACTTAAATTTACAAGGGGAAATGACAAATAAACATCAAGCCCCAGCTCGATGCGCATGATTAGAAAAAATATAAAAATTTTACGGAGATAAGACTTATTTGATTTTCCTAACGAGCGCTCAGTCTATCCATGATTATGATGTATAATTGAATATTCTTTATTTTGTCAAAGACTTTTTTTAGGTTGGCATATTTATAAAATAAATATTATTTATAATCTGAATTTTATTTAGAATAAAGGAGAGGAATTATACGAGTTGTGAAGGTTGTTTTGTAAGGCTTATTGTTTAAATGCAGGCTGTTATTGATTGGTGATCAGATTTTATATCCTGGCAAAGGGGGGAAGGCCCTCCCCTTTACAACGGGGAGGGCAGGGGGGATAAGATGTGAAGGTTACCCGATGAAAGCCGCTTCGGGAATCTCCATAACCGGTTTATAATTGGTGGTCAGGCCATTCATTTTGCCCAAGGTGGTGGGAATCTGACAGGTGATGAAATAATCGGCGGTGGCCACCTGACCCTGGTAATAGGCCACATCTTTTTTCTTGGCCTTTTCAATTTTTGGTGCAGCCACAACGGCTCGCCACAGATGAAACCATGCCATGACCACATCGCCGGTTACATCCAAGAAGGGATGGGCTGCTGCAAAGGCGTTAAGTACCTGATCGGACATGGCTGCCATACCCATGTGCATGGCCACTTCACCCAGGCGGTTTACAGCAGTTTCACATTTTTCCGCCATGGGTACAAGGACCTCAATTTCCTTTGCCGCTGCAATGGTCTTGTTCATCTCGCCTAAAAGATCCATGAAGGGTTTACCCTTGTTCATGCCAAGTTTTCTGCCCAGAAGATCCATGGCCTGGATGCCGTTGGTGCCTTCATAAATACTGGTAATCTTGCAGTCCCGAAGCAGTTGTTCCTGGGGATATTCCCTGATATATCCATACCCGCCATACACCTGGATGCCCTGGGCGCACACCTCAAAGGATCTATCCGTGCAATAGGCTTTAAGAATGGGGGTCAACAGTTCAATAAGTCCTTTATAACGGGCTTTTTCTTTTTCATCTTCTGCAAGGTTCACCTTGTCAAAGAGCAGACCGGTGTAGTAGAGCAGGGTACGCATTCCCTCCACATAGGCCTTCATGTTGATGAGCTGTCTTCTGACATCGGGGTGTTTGATAATGGAAACTGACTGGGGTTCTTTATCAAACATCTTTAAAAGATCGGTTCCCTGGACCCGTTCTCTGGCATAGTTCACAGCGTTAATATAGGATGCCGTGGCAAAGCCGAATCCCTGCATACCAGTACCAAGTCTTGCCTCATTCATCATGACAAACATGGCCTTCATGCCCTTGTTCTCTTCCCCGAGAAGTTCTCCAATGCAGGGGCCCTTGGCGCCAAAGGACAGGGATGCCGTGGTGTTGCCATGGATGCCCATTTTTTTTTCAATGCCGGTGCATTCCACGTTGTTGGATTCCCCTGGGGTGCCGTCTTCGTTTACCTTGTACTTGGGTACCAGAAACAGAGAAATGCCTTTTGTGCCAGCCGGGGCCCCTTCAATGCGGGCCAGTACAGGATGGACGATGTTGTCCACCATATCCTGGTCCCCGCCGGAGATAAATATTTTATTTCCGGTGATGGAAAAGGTGCCATCATCATTTCTGACAGCCGTCGTGCTCAGTGCCCCTACATCGGAACCGGCTTCGGGTTCAGTCAGGCACATGGTGCCGCCCCACTTGCCTGTGTAAAGGTTGGAAAGATATTTCTTTTTCTGGGCCTCGGTGCCGAATTCTTCCACCAGTTTGCCAGCCCCGTGGGTGAGTCCCGGGTACATCATAAAAGAGCAGTTGGCACCGGTGAACATCTCTCCTGCTGCCATGGCAAGGACTTTGGGCATGCCCTGGCCGCCATATTCGGGATCATCACACATGGCTACCCATTCACCTTCACAAAAAAGTTTGTAGGGTTTGTGAAAGGATTCCGGTACGTGGACCTGCCCGTCTTTGAGGATACAACCTATTTCATCCCCATCTGTCTGGGTGGGAAGGATCTCTTTAATAGCCAGGTTCCGGGCTTCGGTGATTACCATATCAATGGTTTTTTTGTTGAAATCTTCAAATCGTTCATGTTTGGAAAGATCTGCAACATTGAGCATTTCATGAATTACAAAGTCCTGGTCCCGTCTGTCCGCGATATGTTGTGCCATGGTTAATTCTCCTGTGGGGTTTTGTTGCCGGCAACGCCGTTTAAAAATATATTAAAAATCAATTCAAGTCTTTTGTGGTGGCTTTCCTCATTATCCGCTTTAAACAGGGATGACCAGGACACGGAATGGGCAATATCCGTGAATAAAAGGGCCATCTCCCGGGGAGGATAGGATTTGAACTCACCGTTTTGACCCTGTTCAAAGGTCTTTTGAAACAGGGAGACCATTTTGTCATTCATCCGGTTGACCTTTTCATTGAGATTGGGCAGCAGTACAGAGTCAATGGTGCTGCGCTCGGATATATAGATGCGGATAAACTCATTGTTTGTGCGGTAAAATTTGGATTTTGCAAACAGAAACTGTTTTAATTTTTCTGTGGGGGACAGGTCTGGTTTTATGCTGATCTCGTAGAGAATATCCCCCAGTTTATGAACCCGTTCCATGACAAGTTCATGGTAGATCTGTTTTTTGCTGGAGAAGTATTTATAAATGGTTCCAAGGGGATATTGGGCAGCTTCGCTGATCTGGGCCATGGTGGTACCATGGAATCCCTGGGCCGCAAATATGGAAAGGGCCGCATCCATGATTTCCCGTTGCCTTCTTAAATCATCCCGTTCTTTTCTTGAAATATCCATTGTATACTCCCCATTATTGTTTCAATGTTAGAATTAATATTCTATTTTTTAATTTAAATTGTCAAGTGATTTTATTTTGCACAGGACGTATTTTTCACATTTTTACAATACTTAAAGGTATCCCATCATCAATGTCCATGCTATTTAAGATTCGAATCTGAATCGCCAAAACCTCACATGACATTTCAAGTATTTAGTTAGATTCGATAAAGAATCAAAATTAAAGTAATACATTCATATCGTAAATAATTTATAAAGTTAAATCTTGATATTTTAGGATATTATAAAAATATAGACCATTGATAATGTATGCTGGTATTAATTTTGCTTAAAAATAATTAAACAGGAAAAATTATGATTTTAAATTCATAATTTAATTTTTTAACACTCATTACACGAGGTGAACATGATAGTTGTCGGAGAATTAATCAATGCCAGCAGAAAGGCCATCGGCGAAGCGATTATGAATCAGGATGTTGAATACATTCAAAAAGTGGCCAAGGATCAGGAAACGGCCGGAGCTGATTATATTGATGTAAATGCCGGTATCTTTGTGGATGAAGAACCTGAATATCTGAAGTGGCTGGTTAGCATAGTCCAGGAAGTGGTCTCCATTCCCTGCTGTATTGACAGCCCCAACCCGGATGCGATTAAAGCAGCCCTTGAAGTGCATAAGGGTGATGTTACCCCCATGATTAACTCTATTTCCATGGAAACCGATCGTTATGAAGCCCTCATGCCCATCCTGGCCAATACCAACTTGAAGGTGGTGGCCCTTTGCATGAGTGATGACGGCATGCCTGAAACCACCGAAGATCGTGTGAAAATAGCTGATGCCTTGATTTCCGGATTAGAAAAGAATAATGTTTCCCGGGAAAATATTTATGTGGACCCATTGGTTCAACCGGTCTCCACCAATCAGAATTTCGGGGTAGAATTCATTAATTCCGTTGAAAAAATTTCCCAGAAATTTAAAGGGGTTCATACCATGTGTGGCCTGTCCAATATCTCCTTTGGACTGCCCAACCGTCCTTATCTTAATCAGACATTTGCCGCCATGGCCATTGCCAAGGGGCTGGACGGCCTGATTATCAATCCCTTGGACAAGCGAATGATGGCCAACATAATTGCAGCTGAAGCCCTTGCTGGCCGGGATACTTACTGTAGTAACTACCTGACGGCTTTCAGGGAAGAACGTTTTGTCTTTTAAGTAAGTGTCGTGATGAGTTTAAAGTATTGCCTGATGCCTTACATGTCTTTGGAATAATTAGAGTTTAAATCTTTTGGATTAATATTAATTGCCGGCCATAAGTTCTCTTATTTTTATCATATATTGTACTTGGAAAGGATATAGACAGATATATGCAATATTGAGAATGAGAACTTATGGCTGTTACGTTCATGATCTTATATTTTTTACACGGTATTTAGCCGTTACACTGGTCTTCCAAACCTTCAGAATGAAGCACAATCCGGGCATCCACAACAGCCAGTCCCTCTTCCATGGCAAAAACCGGATTCATATCCACCTCTGCAATTTCAGCAAGTTCCGCCACCATGTAGGAAAGACGGCAGATGGCTTCAGTCAGAGCATCCTTATCCACTCCTTTGGCCCCCCGCACACCTTCCAGCATTGGAGATCCTTTAATTTCTTCGATCATCCGGGATGCCTCAGGGCCATTCACCGGTGCCACCCGGAAGGCCACATCTTTTAAGACCTCCACAAAGATACCGCCAAGACCAAACATTACTGTGGGGCCAAAGGTGGTATCCCAGGTGGAGCCGATGATGCACTCAACACCCATGGGCAGCATGGGGGAGATCATTACGCCGAAGATATCTGCATTGGGATTGTAATTGAGTCCATTGTTTTTCAACGTATCAAAGGCTTCTTTGGCGGCCTCTGGGGTTTCAATGTTCAGCAATACACCGCCAGCATCGGTTTTATGAAGGATTTGCGGTGATACGATTTTCATCACTGCCGGCCCGTCAATTTTAGCCATGAAAAGGGCAGCATCTTCTGTCGTTTTTGCCAGATAATGATCAGGCAGATCAAATCCATAGGCCTTGAGGATATCCCGGGCCTCGGTTTCCACCAGGTTGATCCGACCGGACTTTCGGACAGCTGAGATGATGGTATCCACGTCTGCTTTACGATTTTCAGGAAGGATTACTTTTGGAGCGGACAGTTCTCTTTCAAGTTGTTGTTTGCGCTGTTCATAGGCTACCAGGGCACCCATGGCACGGACAGTGGAATCAATACCTGCGTATACCGGCACCCCGCCATCTGCAATGATTTTGAGTGCTTCAGGTTGCTGGGCCTGGTAAATGGAATGCATGACCACGGGTTTTCCCGATGCCTTTATTCGTTTAACAAGGCTTTTCGCCACATCGTTTTCCAGCACCTGGAACTCCTCGGACAGGTCTTTATACCCGCCATAGAGCCCCACTATGATAAGGCAATCCACATCCGGATCATCCAGTAATACCTCGGCGCACCTATCAAATACCCACATGTCTGCTTCAGGGGTACCGGCAAGGTCCACCGGGTTTTTAATGGGGCAGTGGGGCATGAGGATTTCTTTTAATTTTTCCTGGGTGGCATTGGAAAGAACCGAAGCTTGAAGCCCGTGGGCCTCTGCCACATCTGTGGCCATAACACCGTGGCCTCCACCGTCGGTGAGTATGGCCACGCGGTTTCCCTTTGCAGGGGCACATGTGGCAAAGGCCTGGGCCACATCCAATAGCTCTGACGGGGTGTTTACCCGGAAAATTCCAGCCTGGTTTAACGCCGCATTAAAAATAGTTTCACTGCCTGCAAGGGAACCGGTATGGGATGCAGCTGCCCTTGCACCTGCAGCACTTTTACCAATTTTAATGGCGGCAATGGGTGTGGTCAGGGTGGTTTTCTTTGCCGCTTCCAGGAACTTTCTGCCATCGGCTTCTGACTCCACGCGCAGGCCTTCCATATAGAGCATCAGGGCCTTGGTGTTGTCATCTTCCCTGATATAGTCTACAAAATCGTGGAACCTCAAATCCACCTGGTTACCTATGGTGGCCCAGTTGCTGTATCCTATGTTTCTCATTTTTGCATTAAAGTTGATATCAATGCCGAAGTTGCCGCTCTGGAGAACCAGGCTTAAGGGCCCGGGGGAAAGATCAATGATACTTGCATTAAGACTGACGTCTGCACTGAACATGCCCATGCAGTTGGGTCCCATGATGCGCATATTATTTTCCCGGGCAATGGTAAGGATATTTTCCTCAATTTCCTTGCCTTTTTTACCGGTTTCTCCAAATCCTGTGGAAACGATGATGATGGTTTTCACCTTTTTTTGCGCACACTCTTCCATGACACCTATAATATGGGCAGGGGCTATGGCCACGATGGCCAGATCAATATCGGCCGGAACTTCCAGGACCGATGGATAGGGTGGATAGCCCATTATGTTGTCTGCCTTGGTCCGGGAAACCATGTAAAGATCTCCTGTAAACCCGTTGTCAATCATACTTTTAGCGGTCCAGTAGCCATATTTTTTGGTATCTGTGGATGCGCCGATAAGGGCAACATTTTTAGGGCGGAACAATGGAGTTAATTGTGACATGATATTTCCTTAGTTTGCTTTTGTTTTTTTTCTGCATCTCGTGGCTTTTTATCAGCAACTGTTTTTAAACTTTCTGTCCCCAGATGGCTTAAGATATCCATGGCAGCTGTCTGCCCGGTTTGAATGGCTGTTTCAGTATAAAATGTCCCCAGATAATCCCCTGCAAGGTAAATCCGTCCCAAGGGCCGGGTCAGGAAGGGCTGGAGTTTGGCGCGTCCGGGAAAGCAGTATGGTCCTCCAAGCTTCCATCGATCCACCTGGGATTCCACCACTGTTTTGCTGAATCCTGGAAACATTTCATCCAGATCTCTGAGCAGGATATCAAGAATCTCCGGTTCGGTCTTGTTGATAAGTCGCTGGGCGGTTTCTGCAGGAGAAAAGGTCATAATGCTGGAGCCCTGCTGCCGGAAGGGTTCATGGTTCCTCACCGCATTGGACATATTAAAGGCAACGTAAAAGGATCGTTTGGGGGTTGCAATGGCATAGGTATTATCCCAGACCTGCGGTGTGGTTTCATTGGTTAAAAAAGCCGCACTCAGCCAGGGGCCGTATTTGATAATATCCAGGGCCTCCCGGGTTTTGGGATCTATATCTTTAGCGATTTCCCGTGTAATGGGTGCCTGTGTTGCCAGAACAACATAACGGGCTTTTTCTTCATAGGACACCCCATCCTTTGTGTATCGAACAATAACGCCATTTTTTTCATGGACAACTTCATCCACTTTGGCTCCCAGGTGCACCCGCTCTCCCAAAGCAGCCGTAATGGTTTCGGTCAGATTTGATGCCCCGCCGCAGATGTATTGTGAAAGTCCCCCACCATCGCCTTTGGTCAAAACAAGATTGAAGTATCCGACACCAGCTCCAGTTGCCACCTGTTCCGGTGTGCCGGCACATCGACTGATGGTGGGGCGAAATAAGGCATCAGTATCTTCGGGAAGGGGGCCAATCCACTCGCTGAATGTCTGATCATTCATAAAGTCATACACCCTTTGCTGATGAACCCTGTGGTCCTCACCTGGACGCTTGGCTACCATTTTAGCGTATTTATGAACAGCGTATCGAATCTTGACACCCTTTGTTATCAGTGCAATCCTGGATTGAAATGACATGGGAGCTCTGAAAGGAGTGGTTTCCAGCTTGCCGTCCAGATAAAGTTTTCCGTTGATGTGAAGGCCTTTTAAAAGACCAAGCACAGGAGCGGATTGGACACCCACGGAGTCTACAAGGCTTTGTGTTGCTGAGCCGGCACCGGCATAGACATGTCCTCCCCAATTCAACCAGTATGGACCCCGGCGTTCGGACCGAACCCGCCCTCCGACCCGGTGGTCGGCTTCAAGGACCATTACATTACGATGGCGAAGACGCCATGCAGCTGATAAACCAGCAATTCCTGCCCCCACAACGATTACATCTTTCATAATTCAAGCTCTTTTTTGTTTTTGGGTTTCGTTTAGATCCAGTAAGGCATACAATTTTTTGATTTTATTGCCCTGTTAAATAATAATGTCTTATGTTAGGGAGACTGCCTGAATATTTTAGCTCATAAAATTATTGTCATAAACGCCTGCTAAAATGATTGTCTTCCTCCGTTTTGTTGTTTGCAGAGCTGATCAGCTTAAACTCCTTGAAAATTTAAAGGATCGTCCAAATAAAATCAGGCACAGTGGAAAAAAATATTAGTAACAGTTCGGAACTTATTAACTTAACGAGTTTATAATTCATTGTTTTTAGATATGTCAATCTTTTTTATTTTTTGAATAGTGTCTGATTTAAAACCTGGAAATTTCTTACGGGACAAGGATGTCGCTATTTCTGCGCTGAGTATTTATCGCCTGCTATGTGGCACAGTTTGACAGTTTTTGATCGATTTTTTATGCCGTTGTCGTCTATCTCTTTCAAAATATAGTCTTAGTGTCAGATGCTGGTTGCATTATTTAAGAGAACTCCAACGGAGTATGGGGGTAGGATGAACAAAATTGGGCCAGAGATATATGGGATTTGTTAAAAGAAATCAAGGTGTGTGTAAAAGGTGTTTGTAGATGATTCCGGAGAGCAATACATATCTGCAGATTTTAAAAGATACAGTTTGAAGTATAAGGATTTGCTGGAAAAAGCCCGGGAGGAGTGCCCGCCACCATATGAAATCTATAAAAAAAGGACAGCGGGGTAGACTCATTATTGTGCATGGAAAAGATTCAGCTTCAATTCTGAAAGACCGGATTTAAACAATGGGCAGGTTTCCCGGTCGGGAGAAAGAAACGTTATTTTTTTGTTAAAAATTCTTTGTCCAATTCTATTACGACTATGTTGATATGTTCTTCCATATGTTTCTCCGCACCGTGCTCGTCTCCGGCATCAATGCAGGATATCACGGCTCTGGCACTTTCAATGGCTTTTTCAACATTAAAGGACAATGCGATGTTCAAGGAGTTGCTCATGAAAAGGGTATGTTGTATGGACTGCTTTATGAGCAGCTTTACGATTTGCAGAATAGCCTTGTTTGCACTTGCTTCTGCTACAGCTATATGGAATTGAAAATCAAGATCGTAATATGTGTCTTTGTCATTATGAGATGCATCCATTTTTCTGGATATTGTTTTTAAAAAGTTGATATTATCCGGAAGAGCATTTTTTGCAGCCTCCCTGGCTGCGAAACATTCCACAACATTTCGGGCGGTAATAATGTCGGACATGGATATGGCTTTCCAGGCCTTTTCAAATGATGAATAACTTTTTTGTTTTATTGCATTTTTTGAAATGTAGGTTCCTTTGCCCCGGATAACATCCACATATTCCATAACGTCAAGAATTTTTATTGCCTCCCGAACCGAGCCTAGTCCGACGTTGAACATTTTTGCAAGCTCTCTTTGGGACGGCAGGCACGCACCGGGTTCCAGCTTACCGGATTCTATTTGTGAAATAATTTCCTGAACCAGAATTTCAGGTGCAGAGTTGATCTGTACAGCATTAAATTTCATTTTTTATTCCTAACTAACATTGTTGAGTTGAATTGTGTGATTATTATTTATACAATTATGAACTCCCTAATTGTAGTTAATACACGAACACTTTTATCAATAGCAATGAAAAAATGATTTTATTTATTTAGTTTGGGTTAGTACATGGCTAAGGTTAAGATTTAGTATCGTAATTCCCCCAAATCCGTTATAAGCAGAACAGATATAAGCAGAACAGAATCATTGAGTATAATTTAAATCTGATGGTAATTAAAAGGGGCTGGAATTAAAATCAGATTTTTTAAATATAATTTGAAAGGTCAAAAATATAAGGAAGAACATGGACGTAAAATTAATAATGGCTCCGTTACAGGGGTATACCGATGCGGTTTTCAGAGAAATTTATACCAATCACTTTTCAGGTTTGGACGAAGCTCTGGCCCCCTTTGTTTCCACTATGGGGGAGCAGCGCCTCAAGCCTGCCCGTATCAAAGATCTTTTACCTGAAAATAATCCCAATCTCCCGGTGGTTCCCCAGATTCTTGGAAATGTGGGGACCGATTTTATTTTCATGGCCCGCCACCTCACCCAATATGGATACGATACCATGAACTGGAACATGGGGTGCCCCCATTCCAAAATTGCTAAAAAGAAACGGGGTTCAGGTATGCTGCCCTGGCCGGACATGGTGGATGCCCTTCTGGATGAGGTGTTTTCCTCCGGGGTGTGCAGGCTGTCGGTGAAGGTGAGACTGGGAAGAAAGGATAAAAAGGAAATTTTTAAGCTTTTGCCGGTATTTGAAAAATATCCCCTGGAAGAGATCATTGTTCACCCCAGAACCGGGGAGCAGATGTATGAGGGTGAAGCCGATATTGATGCCTTTGAACGGGTGACCCATCACACGGGCCACCACCTTGTGTATAATGGTGATATCACCTCCCTGGATAAATTTCAGAGAATTCAAGATAGATTCCCATGGATACACAAATTCATGATCGGTCGGGGGGTATTGGCAGATCCATTTCTGCCTGCCAGAATAAAGGGGCTCTCCTGGGATCATGACCGGGAGCTTGACATCATCAAAGCCTTTCACGATGAGCTGTTTTACACCTATTCTGAAAAATTTTTTGGTCCTGTGCATGTGACAGGCCGCATGAAGGGATTCTGGGCCTATGTCGGTTCTTCATTTAAAGACAGTCGAAAACCGCTGAAAAAACTCTTGAAGGCCCGGGACAGGGATGCATATAAACTGGCGGCAGATGCCTACTTTGCCTCTTGCCCCCAGTATTGTCCCCCATATTGAATATTTCAGCATTGCCCATTCAGGAGCTGAAAATTAAAAAAACTTTTGACCCCTTGTACGGTTTGGGTTATTGTCTTATCAAAGAGTGATAATAACGCATTTATCCTTTCTGTCACTTTGTCTTGCTCGTTTCCAGTATGTTTTAGTTTTCTTTCTAACGCCCATGGGCCATCGGTGTCAGAGTCGTATTATGGGTTCCTGTCTCTTGCAGCGCAGGTGTCATACTTCTTTATCAGGCAATGCGCCCATAACGTAAACCATGAAACCCATCGCCATGACGCTTGCACCCGACAAACTTGATTTCCTGCCTTTTTTTGAGCCAAATTTAGAAGTGATGAACTGACCGCTGCTGTGATCAAGCACCCGATTACCATTCTTTCCGGGATGATCTGTGGCGAAAACAGATATGTTAACCCTCTTGCAAAGGAGTCACCATGACGGATAAACAGGCAGTCCCCATTTTTCTCCAACGGGCACGGGTGGGGATTTTTGTTCGCAGGTTCATGTTTTTATTCTTTGTTTTTGCAACCATTTACAGTCTTGTAGCCATCATTTATTCCACCCGGGTGATCTATAAGGTAAAACTCAATTACGCCATGGTCATTGAGCAGCTAGACGGCACAAGAAAAGCAGTGACCCAGGTGGGGTGGCATGCCAGATTGCCCTTTTTTACCCGCATAGAGCAGGAAGTACCCCTGATGAACCAGAGTCTTTACCTTGGCGATACCATGGAACCTATGCGCATTATTTCCAAGGAGAACGTGGCCCTGTGGACCTCGGCGGTGCTCACCTACCGCATTAATAACCTCAAGGTCTGGGCCATAGAAAACCTTTTTCCCCGGGATTTGCTCCAGGGTGATTTTGACGGCATCGTCAAGGATATTCTCCAGGCCCAGAAGGTCAACAGTCTCATAAGTGACCGGGAGCAGATTAAAGAGAAGATTTTCAATGCATTGAAATCCCGTCCCATTAATGAAAAGGGTCCCACTCTGGAAAAAAAATACGGCATGGAAGTGGTCAGCTTTGTACTCCGGGAGACCCGGTTCGGGGATAAGTTGGTGGCGGCCACGGAGGAGAAAAAAAGAAGGGAACTCATAGCCGAGGCGGCCAATTACGCCGCAGACCAGGAGGCCGATCGTATTCGTAAATTGTACAAGGCATATCTGGATAGCATCAGTTCACTCCAGAATGCCCTGGGGGGTAAAGAGCAGGGGATCAGCACGGATCTGCTGCAGTTTTTAACCCAGCAAAAATGGGCCACTGCCTATGCCAATCAGACCGGTCAGAAAACCTTTGTGATCCATGACAGTCGGGTTTCTCCCGGCCTGACTCTTCCCTCGGAGGTGGTGTCATCCCCGCCCGTGGAAGCTGTCAATCCACCGGATAAACAATAGGAGGTGGTGCCATGCCAAGGCGGCTGACCAAAGAAAAACACCATATTCGTCTTCCGGAAACACAGATCAAGCGCATTGATGCCCTGGCAGAGTCATGGTCCCATGAGACCCGGGCGTTCATGAGGGCCCGGTTGAATCAATATCAGCCTGGCTACAGGGTTTTTAAATGGATGAAGGCTTTTTTTTCGCACCTGTTCTTTTTGCGGCGTAAAAACAGACGCATGCATGTGTTGAATGATCCGGATATCCTCACGGACTGGAAAAAACGATTCAAATACTCCGGTGAAACCCATCCGGCAAAGTCCTGGAATAAGATCATTGAAAAAGAATTAACCCCGGCGGAACGAAAGTATCTGCTGGCCGTTCTTGACACTCATCTTACGGATATTCATGTACCCGTGGAGGTGGAAAGCATCATTGAAAAAATATACAGAGCACATATCAGAAAAGAGTATCTAAGCGGTCAGGATGTGCCTAAGGCACCCCTGTTGCTGGTGGAGGGTTCAAGTGGCAGTGGCAAAACTGCCACGGTGCAGGAGGCCCTGGATAAAATTATTTTCAGAGATGAGGTGGTGCCAAGCATTGACTGGCGGGTGAAGCGTGATGAAATCCTGGCCCGGCACGGAATTTTTACCAGCCTGGAACAGGTGGATCCGGAGTTTGCCATGGCCATTGCCCTGCGACGGGTTCGGCGATTTTATCGACGTCTGTCCAGGATTCCCCTGGTGAACCGCATGTTTAAAAAAAGAATTATGGAAAATCTAACCCACTTTGAAGAGCGGGGCATTGTGGTGGATTATTCCACTGTTACCCCCAATGATTACCAGACCGCCTATGCAGGTGAACCGGGCAATCTTTTCAGAAAGGCCATGGGACATCCCCGGGTTACGGCCATCCGCCATGTGGAAGAGGCCCACAGTGCCTTTGGCAAGGCCGAAGCAAGGGAGATGGGGGCATCCGGTCAGCAGCGTTCCCTCATTGACACCGCAAATATTGTCCTTGATGAGATCATGAACGGTACAAGGGACTGTTTTATTGTGGCCACCACAGACCAGGCCCATCGGTTTGATCCCTCCATCTACCGGCGGTTTGTGGAAAAGGGCAGAATCATTGATGTGTCTGAATACTGGATGAATCCCTTGAACTTAAAAGAAATTGTCTTGTTGGAATTGAGACGACATAATCTTACCATGGACGATGGGGATGACAAAAGCCCCCTGAATCGCACCGTGGAAAAAATCTATGCAGTTTTCCGGGAACGCAGCCTGAAGGTTACCCCGGCCTATGTTCGCAAACTGGTGGAATCGGTCATTGATATGAAATCAGCCTTTGAACCGGACATGCTTGACGACCCCTTTCTGGTAAGAAGTGCCTTTCAGCTGGTGGCCCGGAATGTGTATGGAGAATTGTACAAAAAAGTGGTGGATCGCATGGATCGCAATGCCCCCTGGGAGGAGTATGTGGGTAATATCAAAGATAAATTCAGTGAAATGGCCAATAATTGTTTCACCTATGGGGTCAGTGAAGACAAGGGTGTGGTGCTCACAGGTCCTCCGGGCAGTGGTAAAACCTTTCTTGTTCGCACCTGGTTGAGTGAAAGTGAGCATGTCCATGACATTGCAACAAGCCCTGCAGCCCTCCAGGACCCCACCAACCCTATCCATGGGGTGGTGGCCAATCTGGATCGGGTATATGACATTGCCAAAATGATTGCACCGGCGGTGGTGTTTTTTGATGAAGGTGACTCCCTGGCCCCTCGGCGAAGCCCGTCCGGGGGTGCTCCCTCGGATGCGGTGACCAATAAATTTTTAAGCCTCATTGACGGCGAAATTCCCTTGAATAAGGTGTTCACCGTTTTGACCACCAACCGACTGGATATCCTGGACCCGGCCCTGATTCGTTCCAAACGTCTTAAAGTACTGGAAGTTTCCGGACATCTGAGGCAAAAGGACATTGCCGATATTATCAAAAAGCAGTTTGCAGCCATCACCCATGGTCGGCAAATTTCCGTGGAACGAATCATTGAAACTGCCCAGGGTATCTGCAATACTCCGGCAGATTTTTCGTCCTTCACGGAAAAGGCCATTGCTCTTTGCTCAACTGAATACAAGGTGCTCATGAATTTGAGGAATCTTCAGGATTCATCGGAAACAGATAAGATCAATTTTATTAAATTTAATTTCAAAACACTCATGGGAATACTGGATGCCATGAAGGCACCGCCGTTGCTAAAGGCCGAAATAAAGGGCGATCCCATCAATTTTGTAAGACGCTATGCCACCATATTAAAGCTTGCCGAGCGCATAAAAAGTGAAAAAGAGTACCCCATAGGCGAATCCCATCTGGAATCCGCCCGCAAGGAAATTTCCCAGAGTCCTGTTCGTAAAGGCAATGTACAGCTCAACGAGTTTCTGGAAGCGGAACTCAGCCAGGAACCCCAGGTGGGGTTCATCATCGGGGTAGGGGCCAACGAGATGACGGGCATTCTTTTACCCATTGCCACAAGTTTGACCAGCCGTCTGAAACAGGAACATATTCTGGTGACAGGGGCGGTGTCCTCCCCGGCGGACAGCGCAGCTCAGATGGATCTGGCCGTGCAGATGACAAGGCAGTCGGCAAGAGAGGCCCTGACCATGGTGAAAAACTATCTCCAGGAGCTTTCCGATGATATCAATATTGCCGGGCTCTTTGAGGATTTTCTTAAACGCTACGCCATTCATCATCAGCTCTTGTCTGCCTCTTACAATGTGGGGGGGCCGTCAGCGGGGTATGCCCTGGCACTGAACACCATGTCTGCCCTGTTGAGAATTCCCCTGTGCAACGATTTTGGAATCACCGGAGCTCCCTGGACCAAGGGGGTAAGAAAGGCCGAAGTCGGGGGATCTGTCATCATCGGTGGCCATCGTAAAAAAACGGAAAAAGTCCTGCTTCATCTGCGGCGCATGTACATGCCCCTGCAGAACTACAAGGATCTGGAGCCAGAATTTTTAATGAATTATTGGACAGCCGGAAAGGATATCATTGCCGTGACCCATTTTGCAGATCTTATTCCAGAGGTGGTGGCCCTGGGGGGTGAGCAGGATGCAAAAAGAAATGCCCTGGTGGAGATGCGCATTCACATTAAATCCCAGGCCTATCATGGGGTGAAACACAATCGTGAAATGTTGAAAAAAGAAATTGTCCAGGGGAAAAAAGAACTCAGGGATATACTTGAAACCGAGATTTTAAATCGGCTTCATGCCATCAAACGATATCTGCTGGACGCACATAGAGATCGGTATCTGGCCCATGAAAAAATTTTTGAGATTTATCAACATTTTCCTCTTGAATGAAATAAAAGAGGATGGAAGGTGAAAAACCGCCGGTCTTAAACGATCAGACCGGCGGTGTGAATCAATTAAACGCTGACTGGAAAGTTAAATCAATGACCTTCATGGGTATAAAAGGGCCATTTGTGGAAAAACCATTCGTTCCACAGCAGTGGAATAATCCACCAGAAGTTCCATACCAGAGATTCGCCGTGGGTGAATTTGTGTTCCCAATGGGGATTTCCAAGACCCCATTCGCCCCAGCCGACATAGTAGAATATAATGTAGTTGATGACGCATAATACCAGGACACCAACGGTTCTGAACCAGAAGGCACCCCAGGAGTCTTTGTCCGCCATGGGAACCATATCATCAAAGTAATGATGCCAGATAAGAAAGGGGACCAGGGTGAAACCGGCGATCTCAGCAGAGTGGTACCACAGAAATCGAAGGAGTTCTGCATCCTGGGGTTTTGCTTCTTTGAGATGATGAAGCACTTCATGGGGCAGCCACAGGGGAGCAATGCGGATGCATATAAGTGCCATGATGTAACCAAGAATTACGTTGATAATAAAGGAAATGATGCCTTTCCAGGGCTGTGGCAGATTGATGATGCTCCAGGGTTTCATGCGCCAGACATTGGCGGTCATGAAAAGAATAACGATCATCCATTCCCACCATCCAAATACCCAGTGAAGATGAGTAAAATCAGCAATACTGCCCCACCAGGGGGTATTCAGGCCATAGGATGTGCCCAGCGCTTTACCAAAGACCAGTCCCCAGAAGGGAACGATGAGAACCGTGTAGAATATCAGTGTCCAGAAGGAGCACCAGGCGATTTCGGTCAATCCTGCCTGGGGTTGTGAAAGGTCACTGGGGCGTACGGGCCATTTACCAAATAAAATGGTGACAAAGGGATAGCTGTAAAAACCTATCAGTACAAAACACACCACTGCACTTTCTGCAAAATGTTTGGCTTCCATGCCAGCCAGATCAATGTTTCCGGTGAGACCCGCTGCAGCCATGGCTTCCAGGTTACTCTGGCTTAAAAAGTTAAAGCCCAGGCCCATGATTTTGTAGAAAACGATGTGAATAATAAACCACACAAATACCAGGTTGACGATGGTTTCGACCAGGCCCCTGGCGGGCTGGGGTAACTTTTCAAAGGGCCAGTCACCCAGAAACATGTGCTGATAAAGCCCCACCAGAATCATCATTGCAAGATACATGACAAAGGGATACGGAAATGAACCTACCGGACCTCTGGGATCACTGAATATGTACCACAATATCCAGGCGATTGCCGTGAAACAGACAAACGAAATAATTCCGGTCAAGGGTTGCCCCCAGCGGGCTGTTAATTCCCCCGGGGCCGCTGCTTTTTTTTTTTCTTTGATTGAACTGCCGGATTGAAAAACACCTGCTTCTGCCATACTTTTCTTCCTCCGTTGAATGTTAATAGGGTTCTCCACCTTTTAAGGCGTTGTGGTTTCTCCCCTTTCATCGACGACAACCATAGACTTAAATTATGCCTTTGGGGGACTGTTATTTTGATGTCAGTCCCCCATGGAAGCACTTGGTCAACCGGAATCGGGATCGTACTTATTAAACGATATTCTCGGAATTATCAGAACAAAAAAGTAATTAAAAAAACTCGAATCTGTGTTTTACATCCACTCAATGTCTGTTTGGTATTAAGGATGAATTTATAACTCATGGGGCTGTATTGAGCGAGCGCTCAATCTTCTACGGAATTTACTTTATCCGCTTGTCTCCTCCTTGTCAATAAATTTTTATGGAATTTTAGTTTTTATTGTTTCTATTACATAACTAGCCGTTATAATAATATTATATTATCCATTTTTGTGGGCATTCTGATTGGAATTTTAGATGTTAGGCAAGTGGCCCATATTTGTTTGGGGCTTGGTCACAAGCCTGATCCCGTTGGCACATTAATTGCGATGGGTGCCCCATGTTGTTACCAGCCCCTTTGTTTTTTGTGACCGCGTAGTATCTGAATGCTATGTGACCAGGCCAGAATAGCCCAATATATGTTGCAGGCTGCAATATTTACTGTTTTTCCAAGGCCAGATAATTCATGAACAGATCAGAATGCACTCTGGAAAAACGATCAAAATCTCCCATTATTTCCATTCCGGGAATCACGGCCCGGACCACAGGGATCTGCATGTCCTTTCGTGTGATATCCACGTAACAGGGTGGGGTTTTCCAGGATGCAAGCAATGCTTCAAGCAGTGCAAGATCCGACGATGGGCTGCCGGTGGTGAAATCGGGCAGATTTTCATACCCCACCATGGTATAATCGCCGCTGAACTCTTTGGAAGGCAGGCTGTCCGGAAACGGATACGGGGTTTCTGTCAGGGCTGATATTATGGCTTTACGAGCATTTAAATGGGCTGCAGTTCCCTTGTGGATGACCCCGTCCATGCCTTTTACAAAACACTTGCAGCAGGGAATGCCCGATGGCGGTGTTATGTCCTGGAACAATACGTCAATGCCAAGTGAGCGATAGGATTCCAGAAGGGCACCCAGGCGATCTTCCCGGGCCACCAGACGAAAACAGGTGTTGGGGGTAAAGGGAACGGTGCTTTCCTGGTGTCTTTCCAGTACTTCAAGAAGTGCCGATACTTTGGCCTGTTCCAGTGTATTTCCAGAGGCAAGTCCGGTGGAGCCCAGTCCGGAAAACAGATCCACTTCATCAAGATTCAGAAAAAGAAACAGGGCCTGGGCAGGTACCCACACCTTTTCTAATCCCTGGGGGACGGGACGAGTGGCCTCTACCCAGTAAAGGGGTTCATCCCGGTAGTGTACCTCCAGGGCAAGTTCCCGGGGGTGAATTATGGGTTTTCTCTGTTTTTCCAGGCTGGATGCGGAGCCATAAATCAGTGGAAGATCCGTTTTTGTCCCCAATATCTGATTATCGCTAACGGATACGAAGGATGCGCATCGTTCCACGATTTCCATGGAAAGTGAAGCCCTGGCATCGTTTAATGTCAGGCCCTTGCCGTAACTTGTCTGGGTTCCAGACAGGGTAAATTGATGACGATCGTTTTCAATGTGGGTGTTGAATCGCCATTTTCGAAGAAGGGCAATGGGGCTCAAGCTTGACTGATGGCGCATTTCCTGTTCCATAAAAACACCTGCTGATGCCAGTTTCTCCAGAGCATTTGCCGTGGTTTTTTCCGCTGGGAAGACGGTTTGTGTGGTATCTGAAGAAATATGAAATTTATGGATCTTTTTTATTTCCAGGCCATCTGTCACGGGGGGGCGACATTCGCCGGCACAGATAAGGGGCAGTTTTGATGCAGCTGGTGGGGGAAGTGGGGCATGGTTATTTATATTGTCCCTGAACAATTTAATCCACTGGGTATGAAGCCTTCTGTTGGGTTCCAAAGCCCATCGCAGATGGATCAGGGGGGAATAGGCTCCCAGTTCTTTTATGCGCTGTTCAGAGAAATAATCCCTGACCTTTCCCATGCCGTCAGTCAGCAGAATATGTTCACATATAAGGGCAAGCAGGATATGGTTTTTGTGTTGTTTTGCCTGGTTGACATGGTTTTTGATTTCTTCTGGTGACATGCTGGCCATAACATCCAGGGCGGCCCGATGGAGAAAACTGTCCATGGGTGATTGTTTCAAACGGGCCAGCATATCATCCAGAAGTGAAAGGTCCTGGGGCACCGCCTGAAAATAACCGGCGGCAGCCTGGGTTTTAGTAAGTGTTAAGACATAAGACAGGTTCTGTATCATGGGCTTCCTTTTTGGGGGATATGATCACAGCTTTGGCCTTTAACAATGGCCAGGGTTGGGATCAATCCCTATTTTTTATTTTAACTGTTTTGGGTGAGATATATACCACGAGGTCGTATGGTAGTTCAAATCCTATATTTTAATCAGAGCTGAAACCATACATGGGTCTGATGACACCATTTGCAGGTTGCTCCATATTTTATGATTTTTTTTTAATTCCGGGTGTGTTATAATATTCGATTTAAATTAATTTAACTTAAAAGGGGAGATTACGCCCGTGGAAAATGATATCGTATTGATTTATATTGATGATCAGCCAGTAACCTTTGCACGCATTGAGGATATCCGGCCCGATGTGAAGAAGGGCTGGTTTACCATTAAACTTTTGATGCTGCAGATTCCTTTGCAGGTGGTTAGCTGGATTCTGAAAGCCGAATATATTAATGGGGACTCTTTTTTTATGGGCGGGCAGAAAATGAGAATGGAAAAGGTGGTCTGCCCCGTTGACGAAGAGCTTTTTAACCTTCAAGAAAATGATGTGATGCCCGGGCAGGACTCCCCGGGAGAAAAGGATGAAAAAAAGGGGATGAAAGGGGCTGTATTATCCTTTGCCCAATATAAACAGGTCAGAAAAAAAGATTAATTAAACGGGTGTATGCTATGAAAATAGGTTCCTTGGTCTTTCAGGGACAAACGGTGCTTGCCCCGCTGGCCGGTGTAACCCATCTTCCCTTTCGTCGCATTGTAAAAAACTGCGGGGTCTCCCTGGTATCCTCTGAGATGGTGAGTGCTAAGGGACTTTTGTATGATTCGTCTAAAACTGCTAATTTGCTTAAAACCACCCCGGAAGAAAAACCGCTTTCTGTTCAAATTTTTGGTGCAGATCCCCATGCCATGGCCTATGCCGCTGATATGATTGGCAGTTCCGGTACAGCAGATATTCTGGATATCAATTTTGGCTGCAGTGTAAAAAAGGTGGTTAAAACCGGTGCGGGTGTGGCTTTGATGAAAGATGCCGGAAATGCCCGGCGGATATTGACGGCTGTGCGAAAGGTGCTTACCATTCCCCTGACCATAAAAATACGTTCCGGTTGGGACAACTCCGGTGAGCAGGCCATTGACATTGCAACCATGGCCCAGGATTGTGGCGTGGATGCCATCACCATTCATCCCCGCACAGCGCATCAGGCTTTCCGGGGATCTGCCGACTGGGCTTTGATTCGCAAATTAAAACAGCGCCTTTCCATTCCGGTCATAGGAAATGGCGATATTCTCACAGCCCATGACGGCATAGAGATGATGGAGACCACAGGTTGTGATGGGGTGATGGTGGGGCGAGCTGCAATGGCTAATCCATATATTTTTAGTCAGATAGAGACCCTGGCGGCTGGAAAACCAGTGCAAATTCCTTCCATGGCCCAGCAGTTTGATCTCATGCGACGTCTGGTGAATGCCTGTGTGGATGGATTTGGTGAGGCCGTTGCCTGTCGGATGATGAGAAGTCGTCTGGTCTGGTTTGTAAAAGGATGGGATGGATGCAGTCATTTCAGAAAAAATCTTACCTGTATTACCTCCCGTGATCAGGCCCTTGAACTGATTGACGCCTATGAGCAGAAGATATGTTCTTTTTGATGCGTCATTCAAAAAATCTTGACATAATGGATTAAATTATAGATAAAGGAAGACTTGAGTTTGCAGGGCACCTTTTTTTTGTAAATTTTGGTACCACATCTCTTAAAATAAAAAATCTATTTAGATATCGTTAATGAACACAGAAAAAGCGGCGTATTGCGCCGTGCAAAAAAAGATGTAAGGAGAGTTTTTATATGAACGATTTTCTTCAGAGCCTCAGGGGAGGACAGAAGGATAAACGCGCCCCCAAAACCAGGCGGGGCGTTGACAATAATACAAGCCCACATTATAACCAGCCTCCCAACTATCCGGGAGGCTATCAGAATCCCAGGGGTGGTAATGTAAAGCGTGTAACCAGAAGCAATGTGCCTTCAAAATACCCGGGACAGGATATGGATATCCCCGCGCTGAACGATGATTTTGCAGAGAGGACTCTGGATGTACTCGATGGTTTTCTTAAAAATCAGGAACGGTTTGTGGATATACAGCAGAGACGAATTATCATTGAAGAACGAAAAGCAGATGCTCTGGAAGAAATTGTAGAATATCTCCGTTCTTCAACTGCGGCAGGGGACACATTCCAGGGATATCCTGCTTCAGAGCGGGAGGATGCCCTGGGTGGATATCATGTTGAACCTGACATGGCAACGGACTGCTGCGAAAAAGAAAATATCGGGGATACAGATCCCTGTTTCCATGCGGAAAGACGCAATATCAGGCAAGGCTTTGAAAAAACTGTAACGGCATTACCAGCTGAAAAAGATCTGCCTGTGGATGACCCGGATGAATTGCCTCCCTCAGATCTTTTTTTTCAGGAACCTGTTATTCCCTCCCGGGAAAAATCGGTACCGGGAAAAAGGGCCTATATTAAGAGAACAGACAGTACCTACACGGAACCCCGGAAGAAAAATTCCCAGGGTAACGGAAAAAAACAGGCTAAAAAAGAAGTCAAAGTGATCAAGCGTCCCCGGGCAGATAAGGCAAAAACTGTCCAGACATCTACCAGAATCCATGAGCCTGTGGCCCCTCCTGCCCCCGATGGCATTCTACCCCGGGAAGAGGTGATGCAGATAATTGAGCGCATGCGTGAAAAGGGTGCCACCTTTGATCAGGTTGCAAAATACCTGGTGGACATCAATCAGCCCACTTTTTCCGGTCGCGGGGAGTGGCATGCCCAGACCGTGCATCGCCTGTGTAATCGCAAAAAATAGCAGTGCTGGAACTAACAGGGGTGTCGTCCGTTGGCATAAAAAACGGACGGCACCTTTTTTGTTTTGGGCAGGTTGTTTTAATTGCGCCAGGTTGGCTTTAAATGTTTTTCAGGAGGGGAAAAGGAGGGGGCGGCTTTTTTTATTGATTCCGGGACCGATGAAAAGACAGAGTTTCCATGTAGGCTCTCCACTCCAGTGGCAACATCTGTTTTTTTTTTGAATTGCAGTCCTTGCAGCAGGGAACCACATTTCCCTTGACGGATTTTCCCCCCCGGGCCATGGGGACGATGTGGTCCATGGTCAGGGTTTTTGGCGGAAAGGTCTGCCCGCAATAATAACAGATTCCCTGGGATCTTTTTCGCTTCCACCACTGGCTGTTTCGCAGTTCCCTTGCTTTGCTCTTTTCTTTTTTGAGCAAGGTTTCATCCTGGGAAAAAAAGTAAGACATGTCCATCATGGATTAATACCCGAATTCCTTCAGAGCCTTTTCGTTCTGACTCCAGTTTTTATTGACCTTTACAAAGAGTTTCAGCAGCACCTTCAGGCCGGTCATACGCTCAATATCTTTTCTGGCCTGGGTACCTATCTTTTTTAGCATACTGCCCCCCTTACCGATGATGATACCTTTCTGGGAATTTCTGTCCACGTGGATACTGGCATGGATTTCAATCAGACTTTTTTCCACCTTGAAAGAGTCCACAGACACGGCAATGGAGTAGGGGATCTCCATGCCGGTGAGTCGAAATATTTTTTCCCGGATCATTTCCCCTGCGATAAATTTTTCCGTCATGTCCGTCAGGGTATCCTCTGGGAAAAGCCTGGGCCCCAGGGGCAGATGCCCTTCAAGTTCTGTCAGAAGCATATCCATGTGGGTACCATTTTTGGCAGATATGGGAATGATGGCCTTGAAATTGAGTAGGGATGAATATTTTTCAATGAGGGGCAGTACTCTGTTTTTTTCAATGCGGTCAATTTTGTTGAGCGCCAGGAAAACCGGTTTGCCCGTTTTGGCAAGCTGTTCCATGATCAGGGTGTGTGATTCTTCTTTACCGGAGGTGACATCCACTAAGAGAAGGATGGCATCCACATCCTGAACGGCGGCAAGGGCCTGATCCACAATTTTTCGATTGAGAAGTGAACTGGCCTTATGAATCCCCGGAGTATCAATGAACACTAGCTGGGCAAGGGGACGTTCCACCACCCCGAGTATCCTGTCTCTGGTGGTCTGGGGTTTTTTTGAGGTGATGGATATTTTCTGACCAATGATTCGGTTTAACAGGGTGGATTTACCGGCATTGGGGGCACCGATAATGGCAATGAATCCCGATCTGAAATCGCTGTTCTCAGCTGTTTCCATTTGTATCTCCTTGTTCTGTTGTGCACGATTCTCCGGGAGTGGCCTTGGTTGCAAGGCCTTGTTCTTCCGGGAATTCAGGGGAGAGAAGGGCAGTTATTTCGTTTAGGACAATGTCTTTTCCCTGCCTGGTCTTGGATGAAAAGACAATGAGCGCCTCCTTTTGTCTTCCCAGTTTGCGACTTAAAATTGCCAGGCGCTGTTGCTGTTTGCTTCTGGACAGTTTGTCGGCCTTGGTCAGGACCGTCAGAAAGGGAATGTGGCGTTTTTCAAACCAGTCCATCAATTCAAACTCTTCTTTGCCGGGATCTCTTCTGATATCAATGAGTAAGATCACCCCCATAAGATTGTTTCTGACGGCAAGATATCTGTCCACCATGGGACCCCACTGGGCCTTAACGGTTTTAGAGACCTTGGCATAACCATACCCCGGCAGATCAACAAAGGAGATTTCATCGTTGATGGTAAAAAAATTTATCAGCTGGGTACACCCCGGTTTTGAGCTGGTTTTTACCAGGTTCTTCCGGTTCACCAGGGTGTTGATCAGCGAGGATTTGCCCACATTTGATCTTCCGGCAAAGGCAATTTCCGGAAATACCGGCTCCGTGAACTGGGCAGGTTTTACGGCGCTTTTAATGAATTCGGCCTGTTTAATAATCATTGAGATTCCTTGAAATAGGCCTCCAGGCGATCCAGTCCCTCTTTTAGATTCTTCATGGAATTGGCATAGGAAAAGCGAAGATATCCTTCACCGTTGGCACCAAAGTCAATACCCGGGGTGACCCCCACATGGGCCTTGTCAAGGATGTCAAAGGCCAGGGCATAGGAGTCCATGGAGATGTGTTTTGCATTGGCAAACACATAAAAGGCACCTGTGGGTTCAACGGAAATGCCAAGCCCCATGGCTTTGATGCGCCTTATCATGTACTTACGACGTTGATCATACTTTTCCCTCATGGCCCGGGTTTCCTCATGGGCATCGGTCAGGGCTGCCGTGCCAGCAATCTGCATCAGTGAATTGGCCGAGATGAAAAAATTCTGTTGAAGAATTTGCAGGGGACGGATGAAATACTCCGGTGCAATGAGGTACCCCAGGCGCAGGCCGGTCATGGCAAAACGTTTAGAAAATCCGTTGAACACAAAGGCGTCATCGGTGATCTCCAGAATGGAGTGTTCTCCGCCTTCGTAGACCAGGCCGTGGTAGATTTCATCGGAGATGATGCAGATGTCCCTTTTGTCGGCCAGGTCATGGAGTTGTCCCATGCGATCAAGGCTGATGACTTGCCCTGTGGGGTTGGACGGTGAGTTTATCAGGATGGCCTTTGTTTTGTCCGTGATCTTTTCCTCAATGGCTTCGGGGGTGTACTGGAAACCCTGCTCCTCAAATACCGGCACGTTCACCGGTACCCCCTGGGCAAAGCGGATGAAATTGGGATAACAGGCATAATGGGGATCTGAAATAATGACCTCATCGCCGGGGTTGAGCAGGGCGGAAAAAAGCATGAGCATGGCAGGAGAGGTGCCCGATGAAATAATAATTCTGCCGGGGTCCACCGTTACACCATATCGTTCCCGGTAATGATCCGCAATGGCCCGGCGCAGACGGATGTCCCCCAGGCTGTGGGTATACCCGGTTTCATTGCAGGAGAAGGCCCGAGCTGTGGCCGTTTGCACACATTCCGGGATATTGCAGTCGGGTTCTCCCACCTCCATGTGAATCACATCTATACCGTTTCGTTCCATTTCATGGATTTTTTCAAGAATTTCCATGACAATAAACGGGGTTATCTCCCGGGTTCTCTGGGCCGCCTTGATGGGTTTCATGTTTACAGTACCTTGTTCAGAGGATATTCAATTATACCTTCGGCACCTTCCCGGATGAGTTCGGGAATGAGGTCTCTGGTGACACCGGCGTCCACAATGCTCTCAACGGAAAACCAGTTTGACTGGTAAATGGATGCCACGGTGGGACCGTTGAGGCTTGGCAGCAGGGCAATTACCTTTTCCATTTTATCTTCTGGAACATTCATTTTAAGTCCCACAAGTTTATCTGCTACAAGGGCGCTCTGAAGAAGCAGGGCAATCTGTTCAATTTTTTTGCGTTTTACAGGGTTTTCCCAGGCTTTTTTATTGGCAATAAGCTGGGTATTGGTCTGCATGATTTCGTGAATCACCTTTAGATTATGGGCACGGATGGTGCTTTCAGTCTCGGTGATTTCCACAATGGCATCGGCAAGGCCTGAAACAATTTTTGCCTCGGTGGCTCCCCATGAGAACTTGACATTGACATCAATATTACGTTCTTTAAAAAACCGGCGGGTGAACTGAACCAGTTCCGTGGAAATGGTTTTGCCCTGAAGATCTTCCAGGGTTTTTATGGGGGAGTCTCCGGCAACGGCTACAACCCACCTGGCCGGTCGGGCACTGACCTTGGAATAGACAAGATCAGATACCACATGGACATCGGACTGGTGTTCTGCAATCCAGTCTTTTCCGGTGAGACCGGCATCGATGACGCCGGTTTCCACATTAATGGACATTTCCTGGGCCCGGCACAATGCGCACTCAATGGAATCATCATTGATGTCCGGAAAATAACTTCTGCCGTTTATGTTAATTTTCCAGCCGCTGCGACGAAAAAGAGCCACAGTGGCTTCCTGAAGGCTTCCTTTGGGAATGCCCAGTTTTAAAATGTTTTCCATTATTTATATACCTTTTTCGGATCAAATATGATGGGTTCGACAATCTCAAGGGTGTCTTTATCAATTACCTTTCTGAAAAAACAGCTTCGATATCCTTTGTGACAGGCTGCTCCTCCCCTCTGTACCACCTTGAGCAGCACCGTGTCGTTGTCGCAGTCAATGCGGATCTCCTTGACAATCTGCTCGTGACCGGATGTCTCGCCTTTTTTCCACAGGCATTGGCGTGATCGGCTGTAATAGGTGGCCATTCCCGAGGCAAGGGTTTCTTTCCATGACGCCTCATTCATGTATGCCATCATCAGTACATCACCTGTTTCAAAATCCTGGGCAATGGCAGGGATAAGCCCACCGGTTTTTTTGAAATCAAGCTCTATCATCAGAGGTTGTCTCCTTTGTTCTGGTTCATAAAACCTTTACTCCTAACTTTTTATCCGGTAAATGTCAAACTTTTTTCATGTTTGGCAGGCGCTTTCCATGCCATGACCCAACCTTCCCCGCTTGCCATGGTCTTTTTTATCTGATAAGTACTCACAATGGATTTAATTAGGGAGGGGCAGGCTTGCATTATTGGCTCTTTTGTTAAAATTTACCTTGGAAAATAGGGCGTTGTCAAAAGCATGGAACTTGATAAAAGCCTCAACCTCCAATAACACAGGCCTGATTCTGTTGCATCATCAACTGTGACGGATGGCCCATGGTGTGAAAAACCCTCAATCTCTATCAAAACAGCAGGGATCAATGACAGATACAGATAATAATATCAGAACGGACAGATCTGCCTCAAAAATACGAAAACAGCGTGAAAAAAAGACTCCTTCCGGTGTCTTTGCCACCCTGTTCAAATGGATGTTGATACTTGTTTTTTTCGGAGGCTTGCTTGTATGTGTCGCCGGAACTGGATTTTATTTTTATATCAGCAAGGATCTGCCCCAGATAAATAGTTTAGAGGACTACCGTCCCGCCACGGTGACAACGGTTTTTTCCGATGATGGCAGAAAAATAGGGGAATTTTTCCGGGAACGACGCATTGTCATCCCGTTGAATGAAATGCCCCAAAACTTGAAAAATGCCTTTATTGCAGCTGAAGATTCACGGTTTCGGGAACACGGTGGAGTGGACTTTGTCGGTATCCTGAGAGCTTTTTTTAAAAACATGCAGGCCGGGGCCATTGTTCAGGGGGGAAGTACCATTACCCAGCAGGTGACTAAATCCTTTTTTCTCACCCCGGAGCGTACCTATGAACGCAAGGTAAAAGAAGCCATTCTGGCCCATCGTATTGACCACCATTTTTCCAAGGATGAGATCTTATTTCTCTATCTCAACCAGATTTATCTGGGGCATGGGGCTTACGGTGTGGAGGCTGCTGCGGAAAATTATTTTGGCAAGCATGCAAAGGATCTTGATCTTGCCGAATGCTCCATGCTGGCAGGCCTTCCCCAGGCTCCCAGTAAATATTCTCCCTTCCGCCATTACGACCGGGCCCGTCAGCGACAGATTTATGTGCTTAACCGCATGAAGGAAGATGGATACATTGACAACGTGGCCGCCACCGGAGCCATCAATAAATCACTGGATATTCAGCCCCGGAAAAACTGGTTCATTGAAAAGGTGCCCTGCTACACGGAGCATGTCCGACGCTATGTGGTTAAAAAATATGGTGAAGATGCCCTTTACGAACAGGGGCTTCAGATATACACTGCCGTGGATATAGAGTATCAGAAAATTGCCCGGCGGGAGGTGAAGAAGGGCCTTGTGGAGCTGGATCGACGTCAGGGGTTCCGGGGACCCATTAAAACCTTGGCACCGGATGCCATTGACGATTATTGCCGGGTCGCTGCCGCTGAAATGCACAAGGAGAACCTGGTACCTGATTCGGTGTACCAGGGCGTGGTCACAGAATTTGAGAAAAAGACCAGAAATACCTGGGTCCGGGTGGGAGATTTCCATGGAATTATCCCTGTCAAGGACATTGAATGGGCAAGAACTCCCAACATAAAGCTGGCCCCCTGGCAGAAAAAAATTACCCGCCCCGAACAGGCGCTTTCCTCCGGAGATGTCATCACTGTCCGGGCAGTTGCCTTTGATGAGAAAGCAAATCACTGGGTGTTTTCCCTGGAACAGGAACCCCTTGCCCAATCTGCTTTGCTGAGCATAGAAACCGGCACCGGGCTTGTTAAAGCCATGATCGGTGGGAGGGATTATAAAGACTCCCAGTTCAACCGGGCCATCCAGTCACGCCGTCAGCCCGGCTCAAGCTTTAAGCCTATTATTTATGCTGCGGCCCTGGACAAGGGGTATACGGCGGCAAGTGTGATTATTGATTCTCCTGTGGTCTTCACCAATGCTAAAAAAGATTTCACATGGAAGCCCCATAACTACAAGGATACCTTCCACGGTCCCACCCTGTTTCGTCATGCCCTTGTGAAGTCACGCAATGTGGTGACGGTGAAAATACTACAGGATATCGGCATTGATTATGTGCTTGATTATGCAAAAAAGCTTGGCATAACCTCCCCCATTGCCCGTGATCTTTCCATTTCCCTTGGGTCTTCCGGTGTGTCTCTTCTGGAAATTGTGGGGGCCTACACCGTGTTTGCCAACCAGGGATACCGCATTGAACCGGTTTTTATTACCAAAATTCTGGATCGTGATGGCAATGTCATTGAACAGGCGGAACTCAAAAGGGAGAAGGTCATTGATATGAGCACTGCCTATATCATGACAAGTATTCTGGAAAGTGCGGTTACCTCGGGTACCGGATGGCGGATCAAAGCCCTGAAACGTCCGGCCGCAGGAAAAACCGGCACCACCAATAACCTCCACGATGCGTGGTTTCTGGGCTATACCCCGGAGTATGTCACCGGTGTCTGGGTGGGGTTTGACAATGAAGCTCCCCTGGGAAAAGGAGAAACCGGTTCCCGTACGGCAAGCCCCATCTGGCTGGGGTATATGGCCGCTGTACTGGAGGGGAAACCTGTCCGTACCTTTAATGCCCCCGAAGGCGTTGTATTTGCAAAAATTGATGCAGCCTCAGGGCTTTTACCCAATGCCGCCTCTGTTAAAACGCTTTTTGAATGTTTCAAGGAGGGAACGGTTCCCACGAAGGTTACACCAAGCTCCAAGGTGTTGACGGAATCAGAGGATCTGTACAAATCGGATTTATGATTTTTTTATGTTTCCACTTGGAGAGCTGGATTGATGTTGTTACCAATCCCCTTCATTGACAATGTCGCCCCCGGGTCTTAGCTTCTAAACTAAATTTTGCAGCCTGTATGGTGCTTATCTGTATCGACTTTTATATGAAAATGCGACTTCATGCTTCGTTATGTCCGCCAGGACATGTGTATTATATAAATAAGGAGATTTAATATGGCTTTTGAAACCAAAGAGGAAGTGCTCCAGAAAATTTTGGCCATGCCAAAGCCCTGCTGTCCTCATTGTAATAAAGAGATGGATCTTTGGGAAGTACCTGAAATAAATTTCAGTGATGGTCTGGGATGGGGAACCCCCTATTTGTTTGTGTGTTTTAATGATGAGTGTCCCAGCTATAAAAAGGGGTGGGATGATTTAAAGGAAACCATGGAGTATCACGCTTCCTACCGCTGCATCAATCAGCCCGGCAATGATCATTTTGACTACATGCCGGTGTTCAGTCCCATGGGTGGAACAGGGCAGAAGCTGGACACCGAGGAACTGGTGGCAAGGGATGCACAAAAAGAGGCGTTGAAGGTGGGGTTTTCCATGTTAACGGATTTTTATATGTCCAAAGACTGGGATGAAATTCTTAAAGTGCTTCTGGACCCCCTGAAACCTGCCAGGGTAAGGCTGAAAGCTGCTGAAATGGTTGGAGAACTTGCAGACACAGAAGCCATTGAGCACATTGTCAATCATAAGTTCCCCTCACCACGGCTCCAGGAAGCCACCGTCGAGGCGGTAAAGGCCATCCACGCCCGCCATTATACAAGGGAATGTCCCTTTTGTGCCGAGATCATAAAAAATCGGGCAACCGTCTGCAGGCATTGCGGTAAAGACGTTCCCAGGGCTTAATCGTTTGGAATAAGAGGTTTGATCACAACATTGGCGTAAATATTCGGCCAGCACCCTATCTTCACCTGTTTTGGTCTGCTCACATAGTATTCGTATGCCATGCAGCCCCATACATTTACATCTGCAAGCCGAATATTTACACATTGGCCAGCCATAAAAATGGCTGTGCCGGCGGGATCAGACCTTTGTTGTATAGGATTTTTTCTCTGTCACCCAGCCTTTGAACAAAAGCGTCAAGAGCGCAAGCCCCATCTCCCACCACCACGTCCCCCGGTATTCACCAGAGTTTTAAAGGAGGCTCCTTTCCATGGCACGTTTTTTAAAGAAGCGTCATCAAAGCAAAGGTCAAAGCCCCGGTTCGTTAATTTTCATTGGTCAGAAAAAGACGGATTCGGTTCAGATACGGGTAATTGATTACGATGCCGGGAGTCTGAAGGAGCGGGAACTGTCAGGTATAAAAGACGGTTTGCATTTTAAGAAGACAGACACCGTCACATGGCTCAATATAAATGGGCTGCATGACACCGAGATTATTAAGGATGTGGGACAGGCGTTTGACATGCACCCCCTGGTCATGGAGGATATCTTGAATACGGGCCAGCGACCCAAAATTGAAGAATTTGAGCATTATATTTTCATTGTATTGAAGATGATCCGATATGATGGGAACTCTGGAATGATAATCAACGAGCAATTGAGCATGGTGCTCGGAAAAAATTTTCTGCTGACCTTTCAGGAACAGTCTGGAGATGTGTTTGATCCTGTCCGGGAGCGAATCAGAAGAAACAATTCCCGGATCAGGGGGTCCGGGACGGATTATCTTGCCTACGCCCTTCTGGATACGGTGGTGGATAATTACATCTATACCATTGAGCTTATCGGGGAAAAAATTGAAGACCTTGAAGAAGAGGTGCTTTCAGGTCAGGACCCGTCCATCATGGAAAAAATCAATGGGTTCCAACGGGAAACCAATTATCTGAGAAAGTCCATCCGTCCGGCCAGGGAAGCCATTTTTCATATGTCCCGCATTGACAGTCAGCTGTTTGCGGAGCAGACCCTTCCCTTTTTAAAAGACCTCCAGGACCTGATTAATCAGGCCACGGAAGCCATTGACGCCTACCGGGATCTTTTGACAGATCAGCTTAATATCTATAATTCGGTGATGGCAAACCGTATGAACGACATCATGAAGGTGTTGACCATATTTGCCGCCATTTTCATTCCTCTGACCTTTATTGCCGGCATTTATGGAACCAACTTTGAATATCTGCCGGAGCTGCATTATAAGTACAGTTATTTTGTTTTCTGGGCGGTGCTCATTGTTCTGGCCGGTGCCCTGCTTATTTTTTTTAAACGTAAGGGATGGTTCTGAACCCTTCCCCTAATTATCGCACTCATTTTCTTCTTTTTCAATATTATAGGAGCGGAACAGAATCATTTCCCGCTCCTTTTTCTTTTCAGGAAAGGCCTGTTTTTCCATGGTTTGCAGATATTTAACGGCCCATTGTCTTGTGGGAACAGCGTCGAGGCCTTCTCCTGCAGGCTTGCCGGTGATAACCTCTCTTACCAGGGCATCTATGCCATTGGTGGAAATTGAAAAAGGTATCTGGTATTCATACACCAGTCTGGCTCCGGCAAGAATTTCCCTCTCATAGGAGCCAAGGGAACCTGCAATGCATCGCACCGCCATGAAGGGCTGCTCTTCACAGAATACCACCAGATCAAGGGTGGAATGGTAGGGTTGACCCTGGAAGTTAACGGTGATGGGTTCGTCCACCCGGATTTCCTGTTTTGAAAAACCCTTGATGTCCACCAGAATCTTTTCAAACAGCTGGCGACTGCCTTCGGCACCCACGTCGGGAACGGGCTTACCGGTGATGTAATCAATGAGAATATCTTCCATGGGACCTCCTTGGATTGGGTTGGATACATGGCTTTTCTCCCCCCCCCCCGCTGCCTGGAAAGGGGAGAATGACCCTTGATTTGTGATATCAGAACAGGGGAGTGCCAGTCATTTCTTTGGGAATGGGAAGGTTTAATACCTTCAGGGCGGTGGGGGCAATATCGCCGAGAATGCCTTCTTTTAAAGCGCTGTTTTGGTAATTTTTCCCTGCCAGGATGAATTTTACCGGGTTCAGGGTATGGGCCGTGTGTGGGGAGCCATCGGCATGCAGCATCTGTTCGGCATTGCCATGGTCAGCTGTGATCATGGCAGTGCCACCCGATTTCCATATCTCCTGGACCACCATTTTCACACACTGGTCCACGGTTTCACAGGCCTTGATGGCTGCTGACAGAACCCCGGTGTGCCCCACCATGTCCATATTGGCAAAATTTAATACCATGAAGTCAATATCGCCGGAGGCGATACGTTCACAGGCTTGTTGGGCCACCTGTCTGGCACTCATTTCCGGTTTTTGATCATAGGTCTCCACCTCCCGGGGGGAGGGCACCAGAATGCGTTCTTCACCCGGAAAAACCGTTTCATTGCCCCCATTGAAAAAATAGGTGACATGGGCGTACTTTTCTGTTTCTGCAATCCTGAGCTGGTTTAAGCCGTGGGTACTTATCTCTTCACCCAGAATATGGGTCAGGTGCCGGGGGGGGAAGGCCACCTTTAAGGTAAATGTTTCATCATACTGGGTCATGGATACAAAGGATGCCATGACTGGAGTGTTCTGTCGATGAAATCCCGTGAAATTATCTTCGGTGAGTGCCCGGGTGATCTCCCTGGCACGATCGGCCCGGAAATTGAAAAAAATCAGGCTGTCTCCATTCTGGAAGGTGCCAGGTGACACACCGGGTTCAGGGGATATATGAATGGGGTTGACAAACTCATCTGTTTGCCCCGCCTGGTAAGCCCATTTCATTGCATCAACGGGATCAGAAAATCGCTCTCCCTCTGCCAGGGTGTAGAGATTATAGGCCTTTTCCACACGTTCCCACCGGGTGTCTCTGTCCATGGCATAGAACCGTCCGCAAAGGGAAGCAATGCGACCTACGCCTTTTTCTTCAAGGTGGGTTTGAAGCTGGTTTACAAAATTGATGCCGCTTTGGGGGGAAGTATCCCTGCCATCAAGTATGGCATGGATGGCAACATCGGTTATCCCCTTATCACGAGCCATATCAATGAGGGCAAAGAGATGGTTTATATGGCTGTGGACTCCTCCATCGGAGAGAAGTCCTAAAAGATGCAGCGTCTTTTTCTTGTCCCTTGCATGTTCCATGGCATGTTCCATGGCAGGGTTGGCAAAGAACGTCTTGTCGATGATGGCATGGTTGATGCTTACCAGATCCTGGTATACCTTTCTTCCGGCACCTATGTTCATGTGCCCCACCTCGGAATTTCCCATGACACCGTCAGGAAGTCCCACGGCATCACCGAAGCAGAAAAGGCGGGTCACCGGGTATTGGGTTTCCAGCTCATTTAAAAAAGGCATCCTGGCCTGGAGAACGGCATTGCCTTTTTTTTCATTCAGGGAACCCCACCCATCCAGGATAATTAATGCATTGACGCTTTTTTTCTGTTCCATTGCACACCTCTTTTAAGTTCGGATCTGTCTGGTTTAATGTAACAACTGTGCTGAACGGGATCAGTCCTTTTTTTCAAAGGCAGAGATATCCAGCTTAGGGGCATCTGCCCAGAGTCCTTCAAGATTGTAAAATTCACCGGACTCCCGATCAAATACGTGGACCAGTACATCCCCGAAATCAAGCAGTGCCCAAGAGCCTTCCTTGATGCCTTCAGTGCCAAGGGGCATGTGTCCCTGAGCTTTTATCTCAATGTAAATATGTTCGGCAATGGCGGTGACCTGACGGGCAGAACTGGCGGTGATGATAATAATGGTATCGGTGTAGGCGGTGAGTCCTCTGACATCCAGGGCCACAACCTTTTCGGGTTTTCGTTGGAATGCAGCGGCAAGAAATGGCGTTGCGTTTCCGGCAGCAGTGGGGTCTTGGGTCATGAATAAAGTCCTTTTTTTATAATGATGTCTTCCACAGGTCCGGGGACCAGTGAATGAACGGATTGATTGTTTTTGATCCGGTTTCGAACAAGGGTGGATGAAATTTTAATTTCCGGAGTCTGGCAGATATGAACTGATTTTAATTCAGGATGGTGAAAGCACATGGAGACATCATCAAATTCATAGGCCCGGCTGACCTGAAAAGCCAGAAAAGCGGCAATCTCTCCGGATGCTTTTTTTTCTCCGGCCCGGGTCATGAGAATAATATTTATTCTTTTAAATATGTCAATGGGTTGCTTCCATGAACCCATGTCAAAGAAGGCATCTGTGCCAAGGATGAAGTAAGGTTCAGTCTCCGGTGAGGCTTCGTCAAGAAACTGCCTGATGGTGTCAATGGTGAAGGATGGCCCGCTTCGTCTCAGTTCCAGGTCGGATACAAACAGTCCGGGTAAGTCTCGCAGGGTGTGCTCGATCATTTCAAAGCGATCCCGGGCTGGTGCCAGGTTTTGAAAGGACTTATGGGGCGGAATGCCGCAGGGAATCAGGTGAATCCGGTCAATGGCAAAGGTTTCCTTTACATGGCCTATTACCTGTATGTGGCCATTGTGAAGGGGATTGAATGTGCCTCCGAATAAGCCCTCTTTCATTTATACCTTCTATTGTCTGGTGTGTCCCTTGCCTTTCACTACAAATTTGGTGGCGGTGAGTTCTTCCAGTCCCATGGGACCAAAGGCATGGAGTTTTGATGTGGAAATGCCGATTTCAGCGCCCAGACCCAGCTGTCCACCGTCGTTGAAACGGGTGGAGGCATTGACCCCCACCATGGAGGAATCCACCTGGCGGATGAACTGATCTGCATGGGCCTCATTGGTGGTGACAATGACATCGGTGTGGTCGGAACCATAGGTGGCAATGTGATCCATGGCAGCTTTCATGTCCGGTACCACTTTTACGGCAAGGGTAAGATTGAGATACTCTGCATCCCAGTCGGCTTCCAGGGCCGGCACGGCTTGGGGAAAACAGGCGCAGGTGCGTTTACACCCCCTGATTTCAACCCCTGCCTTGTGATATTGCTCAAGCATGGGGAGTAAAAATGTATCAGCGGCCTTTTCATGGACCAGCAGGGTCTCAAGGGCATTGCACACACCGGGGCGGTGAACCTTGGAATTAAAGCAGACATCAAGGGCGCTTTGCATGTCAAAGGTCTCATCCACATAGACGTGGCAGACCCCTTTGTAGTGTTTCAGCACCGGCATGGTGGCATGATTCACAACATAGCGAATCAGGGCCTCTCCCCCCCGGGGGATAACCACGTCAATACAGGCTTCTTGTTTTAAAAGATGGCTGACGGCTTCCCTGTCCGTGACGGGCAGTATCTGGACGATTTCCCCGGGAAGGCCGGTTTCTGTCAGGGCCTCCTGGATAATGGCTGCCAGAATGGTGTTGGAGGAAAATGCCTCAGAGCCCCCCCTTAGAATAGTGGCATTGCCCGCCTTCAGGCACAGGGCTGCGGCATCAACAGTGACATTGGGCCGGGATTCGTAGATCATGGCAATGACTCCCAGGGGAATCCTCATCTTGGAAACCTCAATACCCGTAGGCCGTGTCCATGTCCGGGTGATGTTTCCCACCGGGTTGGGCAGGGCTGCCACTTCATTTAACCCCTGAATCATCTGGTCAAGGGTCTGGTCTGTGATGGTCAGGCGATCAAGCATGGCTGAAGACATGCCCTTTTCCCGGGCGGCCTTGAGATCCAGTGCATTTTTATCAAAAATAGCCTTTTGCTGATCGTGGAGTTTTTGTCCAATGCGTGCCAGCACCTGATTTTTAGTATCCGTGTCTGCGGTGGCAATGTGACGGGCGGCCTGTTTAGCCTTGATGGAAAGGGTCTCCACCATTGATTGGTAGCTCATGATGCCTCATCCTGTTCGTAAGTAATTGCAAGATTGTCCCGGTGTATCACTTCTGCATAGGGGCGGGACAGTTGGAGCACATTGCAGATGGCGTCACTTCTGTGCCCCATGATGCAGGCGATGTCCGTTGAAGAATAATTGACCAGTCCCTTGCCGAGAACCTGATTGGTATCTGATTTTATCTCCACCGAAGCCCCTTTGTTGAAAACCCCGTTCACCGAGGTGATGCCGATGGGTAAAATACTTTTTCCCCGGTTGAGAATGGCCCGGCTGGCCCCGCTGTCCAGGTGTATTTCTCCCTGGGGTTTCAGGCTGTAGGCGATCCAGCATTTACGACTGTTCAATCGTTTTTTTCCGGGAACAAAATAGGTTCCGTCCAGGGTGCCGTTGAAAATGCGGGAGATGATTCCCCATTGTCGACCAGGGGCGATGATCATGGGAATACCGGCCCGGGCCAGGCGTTTGGCTGCCTGGAGTTTTGTCAGCATTCCTCCGGTACCAAGGGTGCCCGGTGCACCTGCGGCGGCCTGTTCCATCTGCCGGGTGATCTGGGTCACCATGGGAATAAGCTTGGCATCACTGTGCTCCCGGGGATCTTTATCATACAGTCCATCGGTATCGGTGAGATTGATCATGAGGTCAGCATCCATTAAAAGGGTAATTAAGGCCCCGAGGTTGTCATTACCCCCCAGCTTCATCTCTTCGGTGACGATGGTGTCATTTTCGTTGAGTATGGGAACGATGCGCCAGTCAAGCAGGGTGTTTATGGTGTTTCTTGCATTGAGATATCGCTGTCTGTCCGCTAGGTCGTCCCGGGTGAGCAGAAGCTGGGCTACCTTGCATCCCATGGTTTCAAAGGCCTTTTCATAGGCAAGGATAAGCCCCGCCTGTCCCACGGCCGACGCTGCCTGTCGGCCTTTGATATCATCAGGTTTTTTTGAAAATCCAATTTTTTTGACACCGCAGGCAAGGGCTCCCGAAGAGATCAGAATTACCTGAATTCCTCGGGATGTCAATGTGCTGATATCATGGCTTAAATGTTCAATCGTCTCAAGATTGAGCCCATGTGGTAAAGATAAGACTGCACTGCCGACTTTAATAACAATTCGCCGACAGCTTTCCAGGGTCATGTGTCTGGCGCTATCCATCTGTTTTTCCGAGTTTGTCCGCAAGAATCTGTTTCAGTTTTTCGGTTCCCTGTCCTGTTGCCGCCGAAAGGGTGATGACATCATTTCGACCCGAAGCCTTGATAAAGGCGTCACATTTTTCCTTTGCCCCTGTGAGGTCTGTTTTGTTAAGAACCAGCAGTTGGGGTTTTTGTCCCAGGACTTTGCTGTACTGGTTCAGCTCGGTATTGATCAGGTGATAGGCTGTCAGGGGGGAGTCAGGGTCAATGGCAGATGAATCAATGATATGAACCAGAATGCCGGTACGTTCAATGTGTTTTAAAAATTGAATGCCAAGCCCCACACCCTGGTGGGCACCTTCAATGAGCCCGGGTATATCGGCAATGGCAAAGGGTTCTCCATAGTCAGGCTGCACCATGCCAAGGGAGGGTGCAAGGGTGGTGAATGGATAATCGGCAATCTTGGGTCGGGCCGAAGACAGGCGACTGACCAGAGTGGATTTGCCAGCATTGGGAAGACCCACCAGTCCCACATCCGCCAGGAGCTTCAGTTCCAGGTGCAGATTGAACTCTTCTCCGGGCATTCCCGGCTGGGCATGCCTGGGAGCACGGTTGGTGGAATTTGCAAAGCGTTTGTTGCCCCGTCCGCCAATGCCACCCTTTGCCAGAATGAATTCCTGGTCGGGTTCGGTGAGGTCCGCAATAAATTCTCCGGTGTCAGCATTAATGACCAGGGTACCTGGGGGCACGGGTATAACCTGGTGTTCTGCATTTTTACCATGCCGCAACCGGCCCATTCCCGGTGTGCCGTTTTTGGCACGGATCATGCGCTGACGACGCAGATCAAAAAGGGTCCTTTTGCTCTGATCGGTCTTTAGAATAATGCTGCCGCCGTTTCCGCCATCACCACCGTCAGGTCCGCCCCGTTCTATGAACCGTTCTCTTCGGAAACTTACGCATCCGGGCCCACCGTTACCGGACCTGACGTAAATGGTTGCTTCATCTATGAATTTCACGCTTCATAAACGCAGACTCTCTTCTTGTCGCGGCCCTTTCGTTCATAGGACACAACCCCATCGATCTTTGAAAAGAGAGTATAATCTTTACCCATGCCCACATTCTGACCGGGATGGATTTTTGTTCCAAGTTGTCTTACCAGGATATTGCCTGCAACAACGGTCTGTCCGCCATAGACTTTAATGCCCCGTCGTTGTGAATTACTGTCGCGACCATTCTTTGAACTGCCGCCTGCTTTTTTATGTGACATATCGATCTCCTTATTTTCTATGCCTGGATGGAATCAATTTTTATAGCGGTGAAGGCCTGTCTGTGACCCTTCATTTTTCGGTAGCCCTTGCGTCGTTTGTACTTGAATACAAGCACTTTTTTGCCCTTGCCCTGCTCAACTATGTGGGCTTTTACGGCAATCTTGTCAAGATCATCACCGTTCAGTGTCAGGTTTTCACCGTCGGAGTACATGAGGACATCACCAAATTCAATTTCAGATCCTTCTCCGCCTTCAAGTTTTTCCACCCGAAGCAGATCTCCCTCTTCCACTTTGTACTGTTTACCGCCGGTTTTTATAACTGCATACATATGCATTGTCTCCTTTATGTACTTATCTTATGTAACTATTGCGCCTAAATCCCGAATAATAGGGTAACCCCCCTGTTTTGTCAAGATAAAAAACAGATTTCAAGGTACCGGGGTAAGGTCAAAAGTCTATTGGCTGGGGGAAGAATTCTGAAGCAGAAGGCTCATTTCCCGGGTTGAGGTGGTTAGAGAGGGCGGAGGCGTTATTTCCCCGGAAAGGGACGTATCTTCGGGACGGCCCAGGGACAGCAACTCAAACACCCTTATATTCCCCACCTTGGGTGCGTTCTCTGGAACTATGACCTCATTGACCGTTACGGAATTGCACATGGCCTTCATGGTTTTTTCAGAAAGCAGTATGCTGTTGGGAATGGCCTTGGTGAGTTCCTGGATACCGAATACTGAGTTGACCGCATCTCCGATGACGGTGTAATCCATTTTTTTGTCAAAACCGATATTGCCCACCACCACCTCTCCTGTGTGAATACTGATGCCCATGCTCAGTTCAATATCCATTTTTGCATCGATTTTTTTCTTGAGTTCTGCGTTGATACCCACCAGGGCCTTCTTCATTTCAAAGGCAGCACATACGGCGTTATCCGCATCGGAAACAGTGGCAAGGGGAGCGCCGAACAGAGCAAGGAATCCATCCCCCAGATATTTATCCACAATGCCCTTGTGGAAAAAAATAATTTCACCCATGACTGAGAAGAAATGGTTCAGGACAGAAACCGTCTTCTGGGGACCGATGGCATTGGCAAGCCTGGAAAAATTTCTCAGATCAATGTTTAAAATGGTGACAGTTTTGAGTTCTTCCATGAGGTGCTGTTCATGGCCAGCACCATGGACGATGCGATTGACAATTTCCTTGGGTACAAATTTCTGAAAAATCTGGCGAATGCTTTGCTCCTGCTCTGCTTTTAGCCGAGTCTCCTTGTAAAGTCTTGAATTTTCAATGGCAATGCTCACTGATGAGGCAATGGCCTGGAGCAGTTGCTGGTCATCGGCCATGAAATTACCATTGGTCTTATTTAATACCTCAATGACGCCTATGACTTTGCCCTGGGAAATCATGGGTACGCAAAGGGCCGATCGGGTGACAAATCCGCTGACATTATCAATGGCAGAAAAAAACATGTTGGAGTGCTGTACATTATTTTCAATGACACAATCGCCTTTGGCAGCCACATAACCGGCAATTCCCTGGCCCATTTTTATGGTGAAATCAGTTGTCTTTTCCAGGTTTATATTAAAGGCTGTTTTAATCCGCAGCAGATCTTCCTTGTCCATTTTATTTTTCTCAATGAGAAGAAGGGAGCCTGCTTCAGCCTTCATGGCCACCCGGATCATGTCCATGGTAAAGGATAGGACCTGTTCAATATCAAAGGTGGATGAGGCCAGCATACTGCCGATCTGTTTGATGGTGGCAAGTTCACTGGCCCGTTGCCGGGCGGACTGTGAAAGGGTGGTCTTTTCCATGGCAAGGGCAAACAGATTGGAAATTTTTCGGGTCAGTTCCCGGTTTTCCAGGGCGTCTGCATTTGTTTTAAAAATAAAGGCAAAACATCCGATGAGCCTGCCTGAATTCATAAGAGGGTGAATGATGCCGGAATTGCCCCCGTGGCTTAAAAAAAGGGCTTTTTCAACGGGATTTTTTAACTCTTCCTGGATATTTTCCATGAGGGTGGAATCCCCCTGAATGAACAGGCGTTCCAGGATGGAATCTTTGCATGGATATGTCTGTCCCCGTTGAATATCTGTTTTTTGTCTGGAAAAGAAATCCACAATGGAAATGGTGTCGCCATGGGTGGAGCTTTCGTTGGTCATCAATACTGCCCCCTGGAGGGGAAGAATATTGAGCGTATCTTTTAGAAGATTCTGGTACAGCTCAATGTCACGCATGCTGGAGTTAACTGTGTTGATCAGACGGCTAATGACGTTTTTTGTGTGGGTGGAATGCTCTATTTCCTTGAGAAGTCTTAAATTCTCATAGGTAAATGCGGCATTGGAAACCAGGGGGACAAGACCTTCCACCTCTTCTGATGTAAAAATTTTGTCGTCGGATCTCCGGGACAGGGTCATTACCCCGATGATATCCCTGATGGTCTTGATGGGCAGACACACAAAGGATTTGGTTCCATACTGGGATTTGTTAAGTCTGCCAAGGCGGGTATCCTTTTCAATGTCCTCCACCACAAAGGGTGCCTTGTTAATGACGGCGTATTTGGCAATGCTGGTTTGAAAATCAACGATGTCACCAATGCCCAAGTGTTCACCGAGTCCGATACTTGCCCTGGCCACAAAGTGTTTTGTTGGTGTGTTTTCAAGGATTAAAATTGATCCTATGTCCGCATTGGCAATGCGAAGTCCCCTTTCCAGGGTAACGTAGAGCAGCTCTTCGGGGTCAAAGGTGACATAACAAAGGTCGGAAAGTTCCTTGAGAATGGCTATTTCAGAAGCTTTTTTTTCCAGTTGGGAAAAGGTCTGATTGAGCTGTCTTTCAAAGAGGGCAAAGGACTTGGAGATGTTTTCCACCTCATCGATTCCTTTACGGATGCCGTTGGATTCAAATTCCTTTTCAAGTACCTGGGTAAACTTGTTGGATATGGTGGCAATTTTTTCAAACACCATTCTCAGGGTAACTAACCCGGCAAGGGAACACAAAAGAAAAAGTGCAAAAAAATGGGGTACATATTGGTCAGACAGCAAATTGTAAGTGAGCAGGAAATAGAGCAGACCAAAGGTGGGAATCAGGAAAAAGAAGCCAAAAATAATATTGAGTTTCTGGTAAAGGGATTGATCTTGTCTGCTGGTCAGACGGGGGAAAACGATATTTTTGATTTTCCACCAGAAACCTTGGGGTTCATTTAGCGGTTCACTCATAGTGTTTCTTTTTCCTGGAAAGAACCTGTTTAAACAGCGGGGTGTCCTGTAATGAGGACACCCCGCAGGGAGTTACTGATGATTAAAAAATTTGATCAAATTATCCACGTACCTCCTCTTTTACCGTGGTGGCAAGCTTATAAAGGATAGTGAGAATCAGAAAACCGGTGGCAAATACACCAAGGCTTATGATGATTTCCTTGCCGGTGGGGATATACTCCGTCACAGTGTGAAGGGGGTTGGGAACAAACCCGCCGGAGATCATGCCAAGGCTCTTGTCAATCCAGGTACCGATAATGATCATAACGCAGGTATAGGGAAGCAGGGTCTTGTTGCTTCTGAATGCCGGTACAACCATCAGGGCAATACCGATGAACATCAAGGTGATGGATGTCCACATCCAGGGTACCAGGGCGTTGTGACCATGGAGTCCGAAGAACAGATACTGGATATGGGACATGTGTCCGGGAATTTTGCTGTAAAAAACCACAAACACTTCACACAGAAAGAAGAACACATTGGCAATCAATGCATAGCATACAATCTTGGACAGGGTCTGAATGGCTTCCCAGCCTGGATCAAATTTACTGATTTTTCGAATCAGGTAGCAGAGTAGAATTAAAACTGAGGGACCTGCCGCAAAGGCAGACGCCAGAAATCGGGGGGCCAGGATGGCCGTAAGCCAGAAACCCCTTCCTGGCAGACCACAGTACAGAAATGCGGTGACCGTATGAATGCCGATGGCAAAGGGAATTGACAGATAAATCAGCGGTGTGGTCCATGCCGGTGGTTTTACCTGATTTCTTTCAGCTTCAAGCACCTTCCATCCAATGACAATATTCAGGAACAGGTAGCCGTTGAGCACACACATATCCCAGAACAGCATGGAATGTGGGGTGGGGTACAAAAGCACATTGAGCATGCGGGTGGGCTGCCCCAGATCTACCACAATGAACAGCAGACACATGATCAAGGATGCCACGGCCAGAAATTCACCAAGAATGGTGATTCTGTGAAATTTTTCATAGTCATGGAGATAATAGGGGATGACCACCATGACACCTCCTGCGGCAACCCCCACAAGATAGGTGAAGTTGGCAATGTAAAATCCCCAGGAGACATCCCGGCTCATGCCGGTGATCATAAGTCCATTGAGGAACTGATCAATATAGACGACAAAGGCCACAGCCATGACAGCGAGGAGCAGCCCCAGCCATATCCAGTACTTTTTGCTTCCTTTAATAGCTATTTCAAGCATACGTGCCTCTCTTACATGATGTAGTAAACAGAGGGCTCGGTTCCAAGCTCCTGTTTACGTCGGATTGCATAGTTTTCTGCCAGAAGTTCCCTGACGGTGGATGCAGGATCTTCAAGATCGCCCACGGTGATGGCCCCTTCTGATACTTCTGCACAGGCCGGTTGCAGTCCTTTTGCCAGACGTTCGGCACACAGGTTGCATTTTTCCACCACCCCCTTGGTCCGGGTGGGAAAGTCGGGGTTGACCTCTTCGATGAACGGTCTGGGATCCCTGAAGTTGAAGCTTCTGGAGCCAAAGGGACAGGCAGCCATGCAGAACCGACAGCCGATGCAGCGATGGAAGTCCATGATTACAATGCCGTCTTCTCGTTTAAAGGTGGCCTGGGTGGGGCATGCCTGAACGCAGGGAGCGTTCTTGCAATGATTGCAGGTCACAAGAAAGGGAAGGTGTTTGAATTTTTCTGCCAGAAACTCGTCTTCTTTGTCTGGAAAGGCATGCTGGAAATGTTCTTCCCAGATCCATTTTACTTCCTGGGTTTTGTTGGGCGGTTGGATGTCGGGATATTTTTCGGCATCGGGTTCATGGTTGAAGTCAGGCACATTGTGGGCCTTACGGCAGGCATGAACAATTTTTTCAGCAATTTCATCGGTAATCTTGTTGGTGTCAATGACCATGCCCCAGCGTTTGGCGGTGAGGGCTTCGGGTTTTTTTGTTTTCACCGGTGCAGCGGTTGTGTGGCCGGATGATGCCACGGCTGTTATTGCCGGAGCCGCACCAATGCCCAGTGCAGTAACCCCCGCTGCTTTGAGAAAGCTTCTTCTGCTTTTTTTCATTGGTTAATCTCCTTGGATGTTGTGTGACACTCCCAGCAATAGGGGTCTACAGAGGCGTAGGTGTGGCATTTGTCGCAGAATTTTTCCTTGTCTGTGTGGCATCCCAGGCAGGATTCCTCACCGGTGGAAAGACTCATCTGAAAGGATTTTCCATTGGTATTTTCATACAGCCTGTCCGCATCCCTGACCACGGAATCCCGCCATTCATCCAGCAGGGACATGTGATTTGCCCGCATGTCATATTTATCCAGTACACATTTTTTGGCGGCTTTTGCCTTGGCTGAAAGTTCCGGCTCCGGTGCGGCACTGCTGCCGCCGATGTTGTACCAGAAAGGGAACAGTGCCATGGCAACAAACACCACAAGGCCCGCCATAATTGCATTTTTATTCATCTGCTTCCTCCTTGCCGGGTAGCGGTTCCATTCGCAGATCCATCTCTCTTTCCTGCTCGCCCGGCAGAATCAGGGCGTTTCCAACCAGTTCGTGTATACCATAAACTTCAACATCAGGTACCCAGTATTCCATCAAGGTGGACAGGGCTGCCCGGTCGATGGCACAGATGGTACCAAGGGTGTTGACACCAAATTTTTCATGGACATATTTTACAGCATTGGCCCGGGGAAGACCACCGGCCATTCTGAGTTCAATGTTCTCACCAGCATTGAGACCAGCACCACTGCCACAGCAGAAGGTCTGCTCACGGATGGTGTTGGGCGGCATTTCAAAGAAGTTGTCGCAAACATTTTCAATGATATATCGGGGTTCTTCAAGCAGGCCCATACCCCTTGCAGGGTTGCATGAATCATGGAACGTCATGATCCTGTTGGCATTTCTGCTCTTGTCAAGTTCCAGCTTGCCGTGTTTGATAAGGTCAGCCGTGAACTCGGTGATGTGAACCATTTTGGTGGATTTGGCATTTTCGAACTTGGTTCCAGTAATGGGGTTCACCGGTTCTTCCAGAAAGTCGGCAGGGCCGTTCATGGTGTCCATGTACTGGTTAATTACCCGCCACATGTGGCCGCATTCTCCACCCAGTATCCATTTGACCCCCAGACGTCTGGCTTCGGCATACATCTTGGCGTTGAGTCGTTTCATGGTTTCGTGGGAGGTGAAAAAACCAAAATTGCCACCCTCGGAGGCGTAGGTGCTCCAGGTGACATCCAGATCGTATTTATCTTTGAGGTATTTGAACAGGATCATGTAGCCCTGGCAGGTGTATGTGCCTGGATCTGCAAATACATCCCCAGATGGGGTGATGAACAGAATGTCCGCCCCTTTTTTATTGAACTGGGGGGCCACATTTATGCCGGTGATCTCTTCAATGTCTTCGGTGAAGAAGTCGAGCATGTCTTTAAAGGCATGGGGCTGAATACCCAGATGGTTACCGGTCTGATAGCAGTTGGATACCGGGGTGGCGATCCAGTCAATGTTTAAACCCAGAAGGTTTAAAAGCTCCCGGCCCATAATGGTGATTTCTGCAGTGTCAATGCCATAGGGGCAGAAAACAGAACATCTCCGGCATTCTGTGCACTGGAAAAAGTAGTACCACCATTCTTTAAGTACATTCAGCGTCAGGGGTCTGCCACCGCCCAGTTTTTCTCCACCGGGGATTTTACTGAGCAGTTTGCCCACCGTGGTGAAATCATTTCTGTAAACGGATCTCAAAAGTTCAGCCCTTAGTACCGGCATGTTTTTAGGATCGCCGGTGCCAAGGAAAAAATGGCATTTATCGGCACAGGCACCACATCGAACGCAGACATCCATGAAAATTTTAAATGTTCTGAATTTTTCCAGGCGTTCCTTGATGCCGTTGTGGATAATTTCCTGCCAGTTTTCCGGTAGTTTCCAGTCTTCATCCGTGGGATTCCAGGATCTGGCATTGGGAAGACCAAGGGTTTCTACACTTTCGGCCTTTGCCGCATAGCAGTACATACCCGGTCGGATCTGGACCGATTCACTCATCCAGCTGCCCCGGGAGGGGGTGTGATCTACCTTGTCCAGTAATTCATCGGGTGTAAGTTCGTCAGACATTGATTACTCCTTCTTATCCACTGGAAGTCCAGCTTCTATCATTTTTTCTCTGAAGTGATCTTCATACTGTTCATAGGTATGAATGTCCACAGCATAGTTCCAGGGGTTAATATGTCTCTTGGCACGGGTGTTGTTGGCCATGTTCCGTGTGGGGCTGAGGAATATGCCGCCCATGTGCATGAGTTTACTCACCGGGAAATACATAAGCAGGGCGCTCACCATGAAAACATGGGCATAAAAAAGTCCACCTACGCCATCGGGGATGGTGGGATGAAAGGTGACAAGACCCATGGTGAAGGTTTTGATGCCGATGATATCTACTTTGGTGAAATATCTCATGGCAATGCCGGAAGCCGCAATGCCGATGATAAGAAAAAGGGGAAAATAATCGGCTGCCAGGGAAATATAACTAACCTTGGCATCAAAGATGCGTCGGGCCAGCAGAAAGAGGGCTGCCAGCAGAAGCACTGCACCAGAGATAAAAAGGCCGGGCAGACCCAGCTGAATGATGCCGTCAAAAAATTCCAGGAATTTAAGACAGGCAGGAACCGGATCCATGAAAAACCTCAGGTGCCTGATAATCACCACCAGAAATGCGTAATGAAAGGCAAGTGCACCCACCCACAGGAAAATTTCCCAGGAATAGGTTAGTTTGTTCTTTTCATTTCTGTTGAAGGCCGCTTTGGTATTGCGAAACAGGGATCTGAAAAGAAAAATTTCAAGAACCATGCGCACGAAAACCCCGGATGCCTTGTCAGGGTTGTCAATGCAGTTGTGTTTGATCCATGGAAGCGATTTCTGCTGTCCACAGGTTGTGGGAATCCGGAAGGGCACTGCGGAAGCAGCCCAGCCCATGACACGGCGCACAAAACCGCCGATAAAGGCGATGACCGCGACATAGGGGACTATTATTCCGAAGAACCACTGCATACCGGCTCCCTCAACCCCTGCATAAGCCAGCAGAAAAAGCAGCAAAACGCCTGCCAGGGGCAACATGTACTTTTGATTCATATTCCAACCACCTCACTGTTTCGGTTGTCTCAGATAAATGATTTTGAAACAACCTGTTTAAGATTTGTCTGAGTCAAGGAGTGTTTCCTCCTTAAGCTCTGTTACTAAACCTGCCCTTTCAAAGGCTCTGTGAATCCGCCTTTTGGATTCCGTTGCCTTTAAAAGGAATATATTTTCTCTACACTTCATAAACCGGTTAAATGCGGCCAGGGCAGCCTGGTCTATCTTCGCATCAAAGGCACTGTCCTGTTCACCGTTCAAGACGGTTTTTATAATCTGTTTGAGTTCAAAGACAAATCCCACAGCCTGGGATGCACTGAAATTTTGAACCGCCCGGATTCGTATGACGGAATCCAGGGCATTTTCAATTTTATCGACATCCATTTCTTTTTTGAGCAAAAGTGAAAAGGTCTCTTCAAGGCTATGGGCGGTGGCGCTTCCCACGGGGTTGTCAAATCGATTCTTTAATTTTCCCAGGACTCTGGCGGTTTCCTGGGGGTAGGTATTTATTGTTGCCAGGAACCATTGGTCAATAATTGCCTTACGGTTCTGTTCAAGGGTTTTGTTAAAATCCATTTTTTAGCATTTTACTCCGTTATCACCCCGACCGGCAAAGCGGTCTGTGGGAGATGATGAATATGTGTTGTGCACGAACACGGACCTTGGTTTTGAAATTGAATTGATGATATTTGATTTGTTGGTTTTTACAATCAAAAACAAGCCCTTATCTGAAAAAATATTCTGATGAACACAAAAAAAGCAGGTCTGAGTTCATACCCGTCGATCAACTCCGGGGGTTGAATCGTTAATTTAAGCGGTATAACCATACTGGAAATTTATGTCAAGGATAAAAGCGGTGCTGCGTCCGTGGTGAACCAGTGTTTCAATACGCTGAAAAGGGCGTGGGGATCAGTGTTTCCCGTGAGCTCTCGAATGGCATGCATGGCCATGGTGGGGGCGCCGACATCCACGGTTTTAATTCCCGTGGCAGCGGATATGGAAGGGCCGATGGTACTGCCGCAGGGCATGTCACTTTTCATGACAAAGGTCTGCACGGGTACGGAAGCCTCCCGGCACAGTTGTTTGAATAGGGCACAGGATATGGCATCAGATGCATAACGCATGGCGGCATTGACCTTTAATACCGGACCCTGGTTAACAAGACAGGTGTGTGCCCCGTCATACCGCTGGGCATGTGCCGGATGGAGGGCATGGGCATTATCAAGGGAAATCATGAAGGAACCGGCAAAGGCCCGGAGCCGTTGCTCCGTGTCGGGTATTATCCGAGTGAGGATATCCGTAACAAAGGAGCCCCTGGCCCCGGCGGCGGTGTCACTGCCCACCTCCTCATGGTCGGCCAGGATGGCCATGCACGCCGTTTTTCCCCGGGCAAGTGCAATGCCTTTTAATGCGGCATGGCAGGACAAAAGGTTGTCCAGGCGTGAAGCACTGATCAGTTCCTGGTTAAGACCTGTGTAAAACGGGGCCTGGGCATCTGAAAAGCAGAGGTCAAAATCCAGAATTTCCGATATTTCATGGCCGGGGGCCGGGATATGTTTTCCGGCATTGCACAGCATTTTATGGAATGTCCCGGGTCTGGAAAATGATCCGGTGAAGATAAGGGGGGGCAGATCCACCTGGGCATTGATGGTTTTTTTTGTGTTAGCCTCCCGATCCAGATGAATGGGAAGAGATGGAATGACGGCCACTGGGGTATTTAGATTGATCAGGCCGTTTGTGATAACCGTTTCCCCTTCCCGATTCCGGCACCGGACAATGATGCGACCGGCCAGGTTTAATCCTCTGTCAAACCAGGTGTTTAAGAGAGCCCCTCCATAGACTTCAACACCCAGACGTGTCATGGTATCGCTGGTAATTTCGGGCAGGGGTTTTACCTTAAGGCAGGGGCTGTCAGTGTGGGCCCCGCATAGTTTTATGCCGGTGTCCCATGGACGCTGATTTCCGGTGTAAAAGGCAATGATGGCACTTTGATTACGTACGACAAAGTATTTTGATTCCTTTTTAAGGTGCCAGGCCTGGGTTTCATGGAGTTGTGTAAATCCTTTCTCAAGGAGATGCTTTGTGGCATTGGCAACGGCATGGAAGGGGGTGGGGCAGGTGTGAAGGAAGTGAAATAAATCATGATTAAAAACGTTGATGTCCATTTGATAACCTTTTTTAAATAGGCAACTTTCAGAATATCAGCGGTGGTGGACGGAATCCGCCAACTCCGAAAGCTGAGAGAAGTATTAACCAGAATCGGGTCTGCTGGATGGGGTAAGGAACCTTTTTTGTCCCGCATGAGCCATGTATGATATCATATGTTTTTCATCAGTGGTAGCACTTGATTGTCCTGTCTTTTAATCCTGACAAAGTAGTGAAAAGTGTATCTGTTCTTTGGGGCGATTCCCGACAGGGTGCCTTGATCAGACAGGGGGCGGTGAGCTGTTGAAAGAGCGTTTGCAGGGGGCTTGTCCTGTGAGCAAGTCCCCGTTTGCAAGGGCGAATATATAGCGGTTCCCTTATGAAATATTTATAATATCAGAACCTTTTATTCACCACCTTTTTGTCTTGACTTTTCATTTGCAGGTGTAATAGGTGTGTAAAAATTTTTTTATATATATCTGCCTGTGTGCGCAGCTTTATGCGGTGTATTTCCACTTTCCCGGTCAGGGGCATCATTGACGGGGGGACAGGGGTGGATTTGCTAGAAAATTATATTTATTGGAATTGTGTATGATGGCCGAAAAATGGGAATGGGCCAACTTGAAATACAGGAGTGATGGATGACCTTGGATATTAATCTGTTGCGGAAAAAATTAGGTATTACCAATGATATCAATATCTTTTCTATCCTGGGCGATTTGCATGAGGGGGTGATCATTGCCGATATCCGGGGAAATGCTGCAAAGGCAGCACGGATACTTGGCATTTCTCCCCAATCACTGCATTATAAGTTAAAAAAATTTAAAATAGATCGCAAAAATTTCATTGGAAATTAAAGGATTAATCATTATGTTCAGTTTCAGAAAACAGGGGCCTGAAACCGGGTAAAAAATACTTAATGTGGTTTTTTTTGTTATGAGATATTGTAATTTATGTTGTAAATTCAAGGGTTTTGAAAAAAAATATTATTTTTAATCAATAACATGTTGAAATTATAAAGAATGTGTGGTTAAGTGTAACAGTGAAAAAATCAATGGCCCCCGGGGGTGTTGCCGGTGGTCGGGGGGACGTTTATTAACTGTTGTTTCATATGGCGATCATATGAGTAGATGTTTTCCAATATATCCAACGCGAGGTGTTTGATGGCTCTCAATACCATATCCCCTTTACACACAGATGAATGGCAACAGCTGAAGGACCACTACCAGGACATGAAAGCGGTGCATATGAAAACGCTTTTTGCCCGGGATCCAGGTCGATTTGAAGGGTTTTCTCTGCGGTTCAATAATATACTGGTGGATTATTCCAAAAATATTCTCACCGGACAAACCCTGACCCTTCTAATGGCCCTTGCACGCAGGATGCGGCTTAAAGATGCCATTGATAAAATGTTTTCAGGCGATGCCATTAACACAACGGAAAACCGGGCTGTTCTTCACATTGCCCTGAGAAATATGGACAATGCTCCCGTGATGCATCAGGGTAAGGATGTGATGCCCGGGGTGAAACGGGTACTTGAAAAGATGAGGCGATTTTCCCGGGACATTGATGCCGGAACATTGAGGGGATACACCGGAAAACCCATAAATACCTTTGTCAATATTGGTATCGGCGGATCGGATCTAGGGCCACTGATGGTCACCCAGTGTCTTACACCCTATGCCAGAAAGGGGGTGTCGGTTCATTTTGTTTCCAACGTTGACGCCACCCATCTTTTGGAAACCCTGAAAAAAACGGATCCTGAAACCACCCTTTTTCTGGTGGCTTCCAAGACTTTTACCACCCAGGAAACCATGACTAATGCCCATTCTGCACGGAAATGGCTTCTGGGGCATGCCGGTGGTGATGTGTCTGCCATTAAAAAGCATTTTGTAGCCATTTCCACCAATGAAGCGGCGGTTGCGACCTTTGGTATTGATCCGGACAATCGGTTTGAGTTCTGGGACTGGGTGGGGGGGCGCTATTCTCTGTGGTCTGCCATTGGCCTGTCCATTGTGTGCTATGTGGGATACGATCACTTTGAAGCCCTGCTTCGTGGTGCGCATAAAATGGATGGGCATTTTAAGAATACGCCTTTTGAGCAGAATATCCCCGTGGTGCTGGCATTGATCGGCATCTGGTATAATAATTTTTTTGGTGCCGCCACCGAGGCCATACTGCCCTATGACCAGTACATGAACAGGTTCCCCGCCTATTTCCAGCAGGCCAATATGGAAAGTAACGGCAAAACCACGGATCGAAAAGGTGGCAGGGTGTCCTATGACACCGGTCCCATCATATGGGGAGAACCCGGCACCAATGGACAACATGCCTTTTATCAGCTGATTCACCAGGGAAGCCGCATGGTGCCTGCGGATTTTCTGGCACCGGCCATCAGCCACAATCCCCTGGGAGATCACCACGAGATTCTGCTGTCCAATTTTTTTGCCCAGACCGAAGCCCTGTTGTTTGGAAAAGACAAAGAAACGGTGTGCCGTGAAATGGAGGTGGCCGGAGAAAATCCTTCAACCCTGGAAATGCTGGCACCCCATCGTGTATTTGAAGGAAATCGTCCCACCAATTCCATTCTTTTTAGACAGCTGACCCCGGAAATTCTGGGCAGTCTCATTGCCATGTATGAGCATAAAATTTTTACCCAGGGGGTTATCTGGAATATTTTTTCCTTTGACCAGTGGGGAGTGGAGCTTGGTAAGGCCCTGGCCCGGAATATTTTTCCCGAGCTTGGTACCCCGGACCCTGTTACCACCCATGATTCATCAACCAATGGGCTGATAAATGCCTATAAGGCCATGAGCCAAAAGAAAGTGTAGCAGCAGTTATCCGCTATATAAAAAAACACGGGTGGACCGGACTCTTCTGAGATTGGTCCGCCCACAACTAATTATGAAAGTAATATCAGGCATGCCCACACTTTCATATAACGGACATGTCCCAGCGGACACAACGAATAATGAAAAAGTAGTTGCTGCTAATACCCAGAACCCAGTACCCAAAACCCAGCACCTGCTTTTGCATATAACAGATATGTGAATAAAGAAGCATATCTTAATTTTTATTCTTAACAGAAAAGGTAGATAATTCATATGAACACTGAAATTTTGACAATTCCCCAGGCGGCAAAGTTCTGCAGCGTAACCCGGATGACCATGTGGAGATGGGTAAAAGCCGGTAAGATCAAAAGTTTCGTAACCCCAGGCGGGCACCACCGTATTGCCAAGAGCGATCTGGAAGATGCCCTGAGAGGCCATGGTATTAAATACATCAGCAGGCAGCTGGATGCGTCTCCCAGAATTCTTATTGTGGATGACGAACCCCTAATTGTCCAGGGGCTTCAAAAGCTGTTCACTCGTAAAAAATGTGAGGTTCAGACCGCATTGAACGGGTTTGAAGCGGGTGTCAAATCAAAGGAATTTAATCCAGATCTCATCATCCTTGATCTGGTCATGCCCAAAATGGACGGGTTTGAGGTGTGTCGATTTCTTAAAACCAATGAGTCCACTTCTCACATTAAAATCCTGATTCTCACGGGCTATAGTACCAAAGAAAATCGGGCAGAGATCATGGAGGCCGGTGCAGATGCCTTTATTGAGAAACCGGCGGATAATAAAGAAATTATTCAAAAAACCAAAGAACTGCTCAAAGACATGAACTGGGTGCGGCTTAATCTTTAATATGGATCAGTTTTCTGTCGGGCCATGGTAATCTCTGTTGCAATGGTCCGACACAATTTTCCCAGTGTTCTGCTGTGTGCCCGGGCAAGGGGATCAAATCCTTCCTCTGACACCGATTCTATAATCTTCGCTTTTTCTGATGTGATAAGTTTAACCCCACCCTTATGATATAAATGCCATCTGGCAACAAGTTTAACCTCCTTTCCTAAAACGCCATCCATCTGAATCACCTCAATGCTGACTTGAAAATCGGGTTCGCTGCTGCGTTTCCATGGATATCTGACGATGTGGTCCGTACCCAGCAGGGTGGACAGGTTTTCCTGCATGGTCAGATATATCTGATCTGCCAGGTTACTGATCCATTGATCAAATTCGGATATTTCAACCCTGTGGGGGGTGGGGCGTATCACAATCTGGGTGCGATCAAGGTATTTGGCAAGCTGCAGAGGCCCAATGCCCACAAGGGGTACTGCCATGTCCCGGGGGATTGCCCCTGATGCAGAAATCAGGGCTTTTGTTTCCACCGGGACCAGGCTGTAATACCTTGTTGGCGGTGTGGACAGGCAGCCGGGAAGCATGGCAACTGCCGGTATGAACAAAAAAACAGTCATGAAAAAAGAGATGGAGAACGGGCGATGAGTTTTTTTTTCAGTTTGCATGTCTTGTGTTCCTTGATACTAAAAAATAAGTGGGGCACCTGAGTTAATACACATTAATCTCGGGTGAAAATATCCCGGAGTTAGGGCTTGTAAAAATCTGGTTTATTTATGTAATTGTGTAAACGTTTGGTCAGTGACCCGTATTCACCCGTTTGGGGCTGCGTAGCATACGAATACTATTTTAGCAGATCAAAGCGGGTGAAGATGGGTGTGCTGATTGAATATTTACCCGAAATTATTGTTTGCCCTGTATCAGGGCTTCGGGATGTCGTTCCAGGTATTGGGTCAGATTGCGAAAGGCCCGGGCCGCATCGGACAACTCTTCCAGGGTGGCGGTAAGCTGGTTCATGAGAATAGAATCCGGATGGGAGATGTCGTCCATGGCCCTCAGGGTTGTGGTGGCCTGCCCTGCGGTTTTCTGCAGACTCAGTGCCGTCTGCTGCAGGGCCTGGGAAACGGGTGTTATTTCATTGTTAAGGGTGCTCAGCACATCCTTTGCCCTTAAAACCGTGGCATTCATGTTGGTGCCCATGTTTTTTACCTGTTGATCCGTAGTTTTGACAAGGGTTTGAATATTTGAAAGCGAGGCGTGTACCTGTGTTCCCATGGCGGTAATCTCTTGGCTGGTATGCTGTATCAGTGCTCTGGTATCTGCTATGGTGGTCTCAATGGACCGGGTGACATTGGGAAGTGATCTATCCATATTACCTGCAAGGTGACCGATACCTTCAAGGGTCCGGGTCAAGGTTTCGGTCAATCTGGCCATTTTTTCCGAGTTCAGGGTGGTTTCCAGGTTTGTGATGATGGCATGCAATTTTGCAAAAATATCCTGGATGGGCACCTGTTTGATTTTCTGGGTAAAGGCCTCAATGTCCGATTGAATGGTGGGGATTTCAGGAAAATCGGATGATTTTTTATGGAGGACCACGGGTTTATCTGGATGAAAATCAAGGGAAACCAGTAATTGTCCAGTTACCATGCTCTGGAGTTCTAATTGTGCCCTGAGTCCCTGTTTAATCAGAATATCAAGGTTCTTTTTCAGCCCTTCCCAGGCATCTGCTTTTCCCGGAACCATGATGCTTTCTTTTTTGATTTCAATGTATACCGGGATGGAAAAAAGATTCTGTTGTGAATCAGCATGGATTCGAATTTCTTTAACCGCACCGATTTTTACGCCCCTAAGCACAACCGGGGAACCGATATTAAGTCCTTTAACGGAATTTTTAAAATAAAGCACATAGGTGTTTTTTTCTGATAGAAATGAACCGGAGCCAAATATGGCAATGGCCCCCACGGTCAGGACAAGGGCGATGACTACAAAGGCTCCGATCAGGGTTTTGTCTGGCTCTTTTTTCATTGAATTAAGGGTTCTCCATGAATGTTTTGGGCCTGGTTGTAATATCGGTCAGTTATCATAACCGGTTGACCAACGGAGTCTGGCTTATGTTTATTTGAAACTGAAGTTTTTATCAGGCCCCATACTTTTATCAACCAATTGTGTCCTCGTCTTTTTTCCCTCACCCCGGGTGAGAAACTCACCTATGGTGGGGTTGTCTGTGGTTTCAAGGAGTTTTATGGGAGCTCCCCCCCCAATCATGGTGCGGGATGCCGGGTCCAGGAATACGGAGTTGGTGCCGATGGCAAAGATACTTGCAAGCTCATGGGTGACCACAACAATGGTGGTGCCAAGGCTTTCTTTCAGTTCCAGAATCAGGTCATCCAGATTTCGGGCGCTGATGGGATCAAGACCTGCCGAGGGTTCATCAAAGAAAAGAATATCAGGGTCCAGTGCCATGGCCCGGGCAAGGCCTGCACGTTTTTTCATGCCTCCGCTGATTTCTGATGGATAGTGACCTTCAAATCCGGACAGTCCCACCAGGGACAGTTTTAATTCAACTTGTTCCCGGATTTGCCTCGGGGAAAGCCGGGTATGTACCTCCAGGGGCATGGCCACATTTTGGGCCAGAGTCATGGAACTCCACAATGCACCACTCTGGTAAAGAATGCCGAAGGTCTGCATCAGCTGACGCCGTTTGTCTGAAGGGCTTTCCCAGAATTGAATCCCGTTATAGGAAATACTTCCCCTGGCTGGCCGCTGCAGGCCCACCAGGTGGCGAAGCAGGGTGCTTTTGCCGCACCCGCTGCCGCCCATGATAATAAAGATATCTCCCTGGTTCACAGTGAAGGTCAATTGCTGCTGAATAATTTTTTCCCCGTAGGCCATGGTGAGATCATGGACTTCAATGTGTGGCGTTGCCGGCATTTTTTTAAATTCCAATAACGTTGCACAAAAGTGTGATGATGGCAGTTGCCACCACAATGGCCACTATACTTGATACCACGGCACCGGTGGTGGCATCTCCCACTGCGGAAGCGCTGCGGCGGCATTGTATACCTTTAAGGCAGCTGGCCATGGCCACCAGTGCACCAAATACCATGCTCTGGAAAATACCGATCCATAAGCTGTTCAGGCCCACGGATTCCCGTGTCATGTTAAAATATTCCATGAAGTTAAGATCCAGCATGAAGATGCCCACCAGAAGTCCCCCGATGATTCCCATGAGATCTGCATACACGCATAAAAGTGGCATGGCAAGGGTAAGGGCCAGAACCCGGGGGAGAACCAGAAATTCAATGGGATTGATACCAAGGGTTTTAAAGGCGTCAATTTCCTCGTTAACCTCCATGGTACCCAGCTGGGCAGCAAAGGCGGCCCCTGTGCGGCCGGCCATGATCACCCCGGCCATGACAGCCCCCATGACCCGAATCATGGCAATGCCCACAAGGCTTGCCACATAGATCTGGGCACCGAACATCACCAGCTGTACTGCCCCCACAAAGGCCAGAATCAGCCCCACAAGGCAGCTTATCAGACTGATAATGGGAAGCGCCCCTGCGGTGCATTCCCTGAGTACAGGGAAAAAAACAGACCCTCTTATCTTGCCCCGGCCACGTAAAAGATTGAAGAATGCCAGGGCCACCTCTCCGATAAAATTAAGAATTTCCAGAAATGCTGTGATCCCATTTTCCATGGCGGCACCGACGCTCTGAAAGAACGGCTCTGGGGGCAGGTGCTCTTTCAGGGGCGCTTTACCATGCCCGGTGGTGGCAAGTTTTATAAGACGGTTAACCCCCCGGGGAAGCCCTGTGGTGACAAGTTGGATTGATCGTTCATCACAATGGTGTTGAAGCTGGATTATAAGGTTTACCAGTGCACTGTCCCATTGTTTCAGGCTGTCTGTGTTAAAGGAAATGCCTTTAAGATCGGGGTGGATGTTAATGCGGGCAATGATCTCGTCTGTGGATGGAAGGGTATCGTTGATGAGAAATGTAGTATCAAGGCGGATGATCAATGCATTGTCTTTTGTGAGTTGGTAACCCAAATCCATGTGTCTGGTTTTGTCCTTGAGTGAAGATGTGCTGTGGGATCAATTCTGAATCAAAGGTACAATAGCGTGTTGATAAGGTCAATAAATTAAGAAGAACTAGAAAAATTAGGGATGTGATCATACACAATTTCGCGCTGTTCTCACGGGCATATTAGTAATATGGGCCACTTTGGTGCAGAATCTTTAAATTTAAAGACTTGGTTTGACTGCTATGATATGATAATCACATTTTTCTGGAAAAAAGCAGGCGTAAATTGTATCCATCCCAGCGGGCCACCGTTCTTTGAAAATGGCATATGAGCAGATTGTCTGAGAAAGGAGTGTAAATGGAAAATTTAAAGGAATCCCAGCGGGCCAGAGTGGCCATCCGGGAGTTTAAGACCATCACCGATTCTCTTGCCATCCGAGGATTTTATCGTCCTTCCGGTCGTTTTGGCAAGGCCCTTGAGGGGTGTTTACGGGATTTGAGTCCTGAAATTTACGGCACCATGAACGATTCCAAGGTGGTGGAAATTAAGGGGCTTGAGTATGTAATCGACCGGCTTCCCCAGGGAGTGGAAAAAAGCACCAAAATTATCCTTACCGATGAAGATGAATTTGAAAATACCCCTTTCAAGCGCGTTGAACCCCTAAAACGCAGACGGGTTTCCTATCAGATCAGTCAGCATGAATTTTGTTTCATTGTTTCCCGGGGCATAAGTGAAATCTATGATATTATCACTCACATGACCTTTTTAAACATTGAGGCAAAAAAAATATATCTTAAAATGCACGATGATTATGGAAACATCCGCATTGAGTGGGAGCGCCTTGAAAAGGTGGTGGATCGTATTCCCCAGTTGAGCATGGAAGAGTTGGATTCTGCCCTGTGGAACCTGAGCATTATTCTTGGCAGACCCTACCATGAAACCCGGGAAACCTATGAATATCTGGAAAAAAATCGTATTGACTCCCAGAGCAACAGCGGGCTTTTTTCTTTGATTTATCACCTGGGAAAACGCATTGAAAGAGAGGGGCTGGCCCGGGAAAATGCCCTGGTGATTTATTTTGCGCCTTCATTGATGAACATCATCGGACATCAGCGTTATGGCAAAATCTGGGCAGGCAAGATCAAGTCCCGGCTCTCCCAGATGGGGCTTAAGGACCGTCCGCTGCATATTATCAGTGCCAATATGCACAGTGTGGTTAATGTCCTTTATGGGTATGCCGCCCTGACCGAAAAAAAACAAAGTACCGGTGATGAGGAAACCTATTCATTTTTCACTTCCATTAAGAATGATACAGACACCATTATTTCCTTTGCCGTAGACAGGGGGTTGACACTGCTGCCCGATGAATCGGGGTCCAACACCCATTGCCAGATCATTGATACTGCCCTGCTGGCAGGTGTACCCTGTCATCCTCTGTTAAAAATAAATGATGGAGACTGTGATAAGCAGATGCCGGTGATCCTTGTCATGGATTATGCCTTTGGTGCCCAGGCCTTTGAACTGATGGAGCAGTTGCTCAAACCCGGAGAAGACAGTTCCGGCACGTGGCCCTTGAATCTTGCATCCATCTCCATCATGGGCAAGGCTGGAATTCTCACCGGAGAAAAGGGAGATATCATGCTGGCCACGGCCCATGTGCTGGAGGGGACCTCTGATAATTATCTTTTTAACAATGACCTTGAACCCGAAGATTTTGAACCGGGTATCCCCGTCCACAAGGGAACCATGGCCACGGTGCTTGGCACCTCTCTACAAAACAAAGATGTGCTTGAAATGTTTCGGTCGGACTGGAATGCCGTGGGCCTGGAGATGGAAGGTGGGCATTATCACAAGGCCATCAACGCATCGGTTATCAAAGGCAATATTTCACCGGATGTACCTGTTCGATATGCCTATTATGCCTCGGACAATCCCCTGATGACTGGAAACACCCTGGCTGCCGGGGCCATGGGGGTGGAGGGCATCCGCCCCACATATATGATCACCATGGTGATTTTAAAAAAAATAATGGCCTGTCGACACAACGAAGAATAAGAATGGTATTATGCCGCCGCCCCCCCCGACGGGCAATGTGCCCGGCCCGGAACCGTAGACGGCTCAATTGGCCGGGGTTACTATTGCCCATCGGGGGGCGGCGGCTCTGCTGAAGTTGCCTTGGAGGCTACCTTTTCATATAACCCACATGGCTGTGATTACCAGCCACAACGAACAATGAAAAAGTAGTTGCTTTTAGAACCCAGTACCTAGAACCCAAAACCCAGTACCCACTTTTTCATATAAAAAAACATACATGGCAGTCACTACCTGCCACAACGAAGCTTAAAAAAGAATAAATAAGGATAGTAAGAAAAGAACATTATGACAGATAATTTATATATCAGTGCCACGGGTCCCCGCAGTGGAAAAACAGCGGTTACCCTGGGAGTTATGGAGCTGTTGCTACGCAAAATCAACAAGGTGGGATTTTTTCGGCCCATTGTCCAGGAAAAAAATGGGGTTAACAAAGACATAAGTCTTATGTCATCCTGCTTTAACCTTCATATCCCCCTGGATGAAATGTATGGCCTGACAGCGGAGGCAGCCACGGAACTTGCCTCCCACGGCAGGCAGGAAGAGGTGCTTGAAATCATCATCAATCGCTATAAGGCCCTGAAATCAAAATGCGATTTTGTGGTGTGTGAAGGAACCGATGCCTTGAGCGATACTGCTGATTTAGATTTGGACATCAACGGGGAGATCAGCAAGAATCTTTCTGCTCCGGTGCTTCTGGTGGCCGGTGCCCAGGGAAAAACCGTGGATGAAACCGTTCAGGGTGTGGAAATGGCACTGGCCTCCCTTGTGAAACGAAAATGCCGCACCATTGGCACCATTGTTACCCGCACCGATGGCTCGTTGGGCTGGGAGATCATGGAGCGGCTTTCAAAAAATCCCCAGTATGAGAATCAGCTGCTTTACACCATTCCCGAAGAGCCGTCTTTGAACCGCCCCACGGTGAATGAGATTGTCACGGCCCTGGATGCCGAAGTTCTGTGGGGAAAAGAGCAGTTGAACCGGCATGTATATCACTTCAGCATTGCCGCCATGCAGCTGCGTAATTTTCTGCCCAGAATCGAACATGGTGCCCTGATCATCACCCCGGGGGATCGAGCCGACGTGATTGTGGCCTGCCTGGCGGCGGTGTCTTCCCGGTCCCAGAAAAACATTGCGGGCATTGTGCTGACAGGGGGACTAAAACCCACAGGCCCGGTGCAGGATCTCATTGAGGGGTTTCCGGGAATCTGTCCCATCTTAAGCGTTCAGGAAAACACCTTTCCCACAGCCACGCGCATCAACAATATCAATGCCGGTATTTTTCCCGGGGATAAACGTAAAATCACCCGGATTATGGCGGCCTTTGAGAAACATGTGGATGCGGAAAAACTGGCTGAAAAGGTTATCAAAACCCGCACCACCATCAAGACTCCCCAGATGTTTGAGCTGGAACTGATCCAGAAGGCAAAGGCCCATAAACAGCATATTGTCCTGCCCGAGGGCGAAGAGGAGCGGGTGCTGCGGGCCGCAGAAATCCTGCTGCGGCGGGATGTGGTGGATATCACCCTGCTCGGCGACCGGGAAGAAATTGAGAAAAAAATAAATCGTCTGGGGCTTCGCATGCCATCGGTGAAGATCATTGATCCCCCCAGCTCCGACTTCCTTGACGAGTATGTCCAAAGCTATTATGCCCTGCGTGAACACAAGGGAATTACCCCGGAATTTGCCCATGACACCATGACCAGTGTCAATGAGTATGCCACTATGATGGTGTTTGCCGGACATGCCGACGGTATGGTTTCAGGGGCGGTTCACAGCACCGCGTCCACCATTCGTCCGGCCCTGCAAATATTAAGTACCCAGCCGGAATGTTCCATTGTGTCCAGCGTGTTTTTCATGTGTCTGGAGGACCGGGTCCTGGTGTATGGGGATTGTGCCATCAATCCAGACCCCAACGCTGAAGAGTTGGCTGAAATTGCCATTACTTCGGCTAAGACGGCCAGAACTTTTGGCATTGAACCGGTGGTGGCCATGCTGTCTTATTCCACGGGATTTTCCGGCAAGGGAGCAGATGTGGATAAGGTGAGACGGGCCGCAGAGATTGCCCGAAAAAAAGCAGATACCATCATGCCGGGCCTGCGGCTTGAGGGTCCCATTCAGTACGATGCTGCTGTGGATTCCTTTGTGGCCAAAACCAAATTGCCCAAAAGCGATGTGGCCGGTGTTGCCACCGTTTTTATTTTTCCTGATCTGAACACGGGAAACAACACCTATAAGGCGGTACAGAGATCTTCTGGCGCCGTGGCCGTGGGGCCGCTTCTTCAGGGTTTAAAGTATCCCGTTAACGATCTCAGCCGGGGATGTACCGTCACGGACATTGTCAATACCATTGCCATTACCGCCATTCAGGCCCAGGGGGCCAAGGGGCTTTTATAGAAAAGATCAGAATAAGAATCTGATATTTTTTCGATCTCGACCACCCGTCGGGGTGGTCGAGTTTTTTCATTTTCAGTCTTTGAGCAGCTCCAAGGAGTCATCTCCACCACAATAGGTGTCGGTGTAGTCCCTGAAGGCGGCATTGTATCCCCATTTAAATCCTCTGACATATGCCTCAATGTTTCTATTATCATCGTTCTTGAGATGGGCTTTTACGTTGTCTCTTATCAGGTGGGGTAATTGTGTGGGATAATGAATGCATCTGTAATCCAGTGCATCCTGTTTTGCTGCGATTTCACCGGCTTTGCTGCCCATATATAATAATCGCCACTGGACGGGGCGGGTTGCATGTACTGGCAGGATATTGTGAACAATAAAGCGGGTAAAATAATAAAAGCCATGATCTTTGAAAGTTTCATATCTGCGGTCCTTAGCTGTAGAGCTTACGGTTTATGAGATATAATGTAGATCTGAACAGGAGGAAGTCAAACGAAAAAAATCAAGTTCGGGAAATAATAGAGATGGGTAAAACAAAAAAAGCCCTTTTACTTAAAGCCTGTACCTCCATGGACACAGGTTTAAAATAAAAGGGTAAAAAAACTGATATAGTCCCCTCATACGACAATAACTACCTGCCATAACGAAGGCTGAAACCTAAATTGTCAAAAATACTCGGAGCATAATTGTTTATAGAAATGGTGGAGCTGAGGGGGATCGAACCCCTGACCTCATGACTGCCAGTCATGCGCTCTCCCAGCTGAGCTACAGCCCCACAATTCCAGCAATATCAAAACTTGGATATTGCTGCTGGTTCTACGGCAGTAAAAAATGATCTTCTTGATGGTGGAGCTGAGGGGGATCGAACCCCTGACCTCATGACTGCCAGTCATGCGCTCTCCCAGCTGAGCTACAGCCCCCCGAAGAAAAACAAAACCTTAATAGTTGAAATCCCGACGTCTGTCAACATATATTTTGAAACTTTATGTGTTTGTGATGTTTTTATTCGGCCTTTGAAAATAATTAGAGAGATACCTGATTTGCTGATGTTACCATAAAAAATCGCGTTGTCACGTATAAAGGTTGACACCTGATATGGGAACGGGTTAAAAATGCTGATTTGTAAACTGATTTTTTTTCTCAACTATGACATAGCGTAAGGAGAGTATATGCTCAGGCTGATGCGTGAAAACACCGGATCATGGATTATTAAGATTATTCTTGGTCTGATTGTCCTTGTTTTTGTATTTCTGGGAATGGGATCCATGGGATCAAAAAAGGGCAGTCAGGTGGCATTGGTGAATGACACGCCGATTACAATGGACGCATTCAGACGATCCCATCAGAATGTCATTGAACAGATGCGCCAGCGGTTTGGTGACAATCTCAATGATGACCTGCTCAAAATGCTCCAGGTGAAGAAAATGGCCATGGATCGCCTCATTGAAGAACAATTGATCTCCCAGGAGGCAGATCGCCTTGAAATCACGGTGTCCAATGAGGAGCTTCAGACGTCCCTTATGTCCATCCCGGCATTTCAAAAAGATGGCCACTTTGACCTTGACACATACAGGCGGGTGTTGTCCATGAATCGGCTCAGCCCGGAAACCTTTGAGCCCACCCACAGAGAAACCCTGCGCCAGACCCGGGTAAGGGAGCTGATACTAAATAATATCAAGGTCAGTGACATGGAAGCCCGGGCCTGGTACACCGAGAATGCCACCCAGGTAAGTATTAACTATCTGTTTGCCGATCCGGACCAGTATCAGGATATTACCCCCAGCCAGGATCAAATCCAGGCCTATTATGAAAAAAATAAAGACAGTTATAAGTCTCTGCCAACTGTAAAGGCCCGGTACTTAAGCTTCAGTGCCGCTGATTTTAAAGGAAAGGTAAGCATTTCTCCGGATCAGGTGGAAGCCTATTATCTTGCCAATGTCAGTGACTTTTCAACACCTGCAAAGGTGGATTCAAGCCACATTCTCTTCCGGGTGGCCGAAGATGCCGATGAGGAAACGGTGAGGGCTGTTGAGAAACAGGCAAGGCAGGTATATGAAAGGGCAATGGCCGGTGAAGATTTTGCCGAACTTGCAAAGACATATTCCCAGGACGGCAGTAAGGAAAATGGCGGATACCTGGGGGCCTTTGCAAAACAGGACCTGGTGGAACCCTTTGCAGAAAAAGCTTTTTCCATGGCGGTCAATGAAATATCCGAACCTGTCAGAACCGTGTTTGGATGGCATATCATAAAGGTGAACGCCCAGTTTGAAGCCAGTACCCGTTCACTGGCAGATGCCCGAAAAGATATTGAAAAAAAACTTGAAGACCTTGAGTTGAAAAATGCTGCCTACACCGCAGCTTCCAAGGCCTTTGATGCCATCATTGATGGGGATGATCTGGAACAGGCAGGCCTCATTGCCGGAACAAAGGTCCTTGAAAAAGGCCCCTTTGATGCCATTGGACCCCAGGACATGGGTGCCGATGCCGGGGCATTTGCTCAATTTGCCCTGTCCCTGCCCCAGGGAGAAATCAGTGATGTAAAGGAAATAGGGGATACCTTTTACATCCTCCGGGTCGTGGACAGGACTGAACCTGAAATGCTTCCCCTGAAAGAGGTAACTGCCAAGGTAACTGCAGCGGTGAAAAAACAACTGCAGGACGAAAAAGCCAAAGCCACTGCAAAGATCTGGCTTGATCAGGTAACGCCGGATAAGGGCCTCGAAGCCGTTGCGGCATCCAACAGTATTGCCTTGAAGTCAACGGCTCTTTTCGGACGAAGGGACACCATTCCTGAACTGGGGCAAAGTCCGGAAATCATCAGGGCCGCCTTTGAGCTGAAAGAGAACGCATTTCATCCCGGGGTGCTCAAGGGAAATGACGGGTATTATCTCATCTCTTTGAAAGAGAGGAAGGTACCCGGGGAAGAAGAGATAAATAAAAATCTGGCGGATGTGATGCAGCAGATCAAGTCCATGAAACAAAATGCAGCCTATGGTGAGTGGATCACAGCATTGAAGGAAAAAAGTACCATAGAGATTCAACCAGATATTCTGGACTGAAAGAGTGTAAATATTCTGCCAGCATCCCGCCTTTCCCCATTTTGATCTGCTAATATGGCATTTGTATGCTGCTTGCTTCCAAACAGGCTAAGATGGGGCCTGGTTATATGGGGCCTCCCCATGATGGCTCATATCATTTTACCAGTGCCTCATTTGCCAATTTGTCAATTGATGATTAGCATGGCAATTGACCGTGGGTCTGAAATCGAATAATCGAACGTAAGCCTGATATCTTCTCCCAAGTGACAGGTGGTATGGGATAAGCGTTTTAACTATTAATCACATCAGCCCGTGCAGGATGCTTACATATTCACTGGAGGCTTTGGCATGATGAATAAAAAATGGTTCATACTTTTGATGACTTTAACTTTGCCCCTGATAGTGGGGGCGTGCAGTGGTTTGAATGATAATCGGAATGTATTACAGTACAAGGTTCCCGGAAAGCTTTCCCAGATGGATGAAGGTCTTGCCGGGAACCTCACAGGTAATATGGCTCCTGATCCCGCATTGATACAGGGGACCCTTGACAACGGATTGAGGTATATACTGCTTAAAAATCCCACACCTGAAAATCGCATCAGCATGCACCTTGATGTTCAGGTGGGTTCCATGTATGAAGCCCATGGACAGGAGGGCGCGGCCCATTATCTGGAGCACATGCTCTTTAATGGTTTGACCCATTATAAACCAGGAGAACTGGTGGAGTATTTTCAATCCATCGGAATGATGTTCGGTCCTGATGCCAACGCCCACACCGGGTTTTATGAGACGGTGTATGATATCTTTCTGCCTGCCAATGATGCTGACAGCATGAATAAAGCTCTGGGGGTGTTAAACGATTATGCCCAGGGTGCTCTGCTGCTGCCATCTGAGATCGAGCGGGAAAGAGGGGTTATCCTGGCTGAAAAAAGAGAGAGGGATTCGGTGTCCTACCGTACCTTTAAATCCTCTCTTGCCTTTGAAATGCCGGGTTCCCTGGTTTCCAGTCGCCTTCCCATCGGCACGGATGAAGTGCTTGAGAAAATGGATCATACCCTTTTGAAATCCTTTTATGACACCTGGTATAGACCGGAGAATATGGTGGTGGTCATGGTGGGTGATTTTGATCCGGACCTGGCAAAACAGCAGATAGTGAAAAATTTTAAAGACATGGTTCCCCGGGCACCGGCAAAGCCATTGCCGGTGGACGACTGGACCCCCCATTCCGGTCTTAAAGCCTTCTATCACCATGAGCCGGAGGCCGGTAACACAGAAGTATCCATTCAGACTGTTAAAAAAACTTCCTTTAAACCCGATACCCTCCAAGCCTATCACCAGCGCACCGTTGAAGAGCTGGGGAACATGATTTTACAGAATCGTCTTTCCCGTGCTGTGTCCCAGAAAAAGGCACCCTTTTCCGATGCCGGAGCTTATTCTGGCACTTATTTTCGCAATGCCCATTTTTCGGTGATTGCCTCGGAATCAGATCCGGATCAATGGAAGGCCTCTCTGATTTTTCTGGAACATGCCCTGCGCCAGGTGCTTGTTTCCGGATTTACCCCGGTGGAACTTGCCCGGGTGAAGGCTGAATTTATCCAGTCCCTGGAAAGTGCAGCCACACGATCGGAATCCCGGGACAGCAGTCGTATTGCAAGAAAGATTATCGCCCAGATTAATCGAAAAAGGGTGTTCCAGTCCCCTGAAAATGAACTGAAAATTTTAAAACCTTTTATTGATGAGCTTACCGTTGAGGATGTAACCCGGGCATTCCAGGCCTTGTGGAAACAAGATCATCGTCTGATAAAGGTCACCGGTAATGCACTGATACCCGGGGAATCGGTTTCTCCTGAGCAGGTGATTATAGACCATTATAAAAAATCGGTGACCCTTCCGGTGACCCCATGGGTGAATGAGCGTATACTGCCCTTTCCTTATCTGCCAAAACCTGAGAGCACGGGTAAAATAAAGACAAAAACCCTTGCCAGAGAAGAGGGTATTGTGCAGATTGATTTTGAAAATAAGGTGCGATTGAACATGCGCCGCAGTGACTATAAAAAAGGTGAATTTGTTTTTAAAGTGGACTTCGGCCCGGGGAAACAGTCCCAACCTTTTAAGCTGCCTGGGCTTGCCATGATTGCCGAAAATGTGGTCAATGAAAGTGGACTTGGTACCCTGGATCAGGAGGCCCTGGAAGCGGCCCTGGCTGGAAGGGATGTCAGCCTGGAGTTTGGCATGGAACAGGGAAGTTTCTTTTTTTCCGGCAAGGCAGATGCAAAGGAAGCAGAGCTGGTGTTTCAGCTGCTCCAGGCAAGCTTTGTGGACCCGGGATTCCGGAAGACTTCCTTTGAGCTTGCCCGGGAGCGATACCGTCAGATGTACCGGGAGCTAACCGGTTCGCCCCAGGGCATGATGGCCCTTGAAGGGGAGGCCTTTCTGGCCGGTGGTGATAATCGTTTCGGCATGCCTGATCTTGAAGCCGTGAACCGCATGACGCTTCAGGATGTAAAGCAATGGCTTGCCCCCTCCTTTGCCCGGGCTCCCCTTGAAATTTCCGTTGTGGGGGATATCAGTGAAGAACAGATTGAAACCCTGGTGGCAACCTATATTGGCACCTTGCCCATGCGGGATCTTGCGTCATACGACACCTCTGCAAGAATGCCGGGATTTCCCGCGGGAAAGACCAAAATAATTGAAGTGGATTCCAAAATAAACAAGGGGCTGGTTCATCTGGCCTTTAAGACCGGTGATTTCTGGGATATTAGCCAGACCCGGCGGCTGAACCTTCTGGCCCAGGTTTTTTCCGAGCGCATGAGAAAGCAGATTCGTGAAAACCTCGGGGTTACCTATTCACCCCAGGCCATGAATGAACCCTCCCAGACCTACTCCGGGTATGGGGTGATGCATGCCACGGTGGCAACTTCCCCGGACATGGCAGATGGGGTGCTGCATGAAATGGAAAAAATTGCAGATGATCTGGCAAAGGATGGGGTGACAGCAAAGGAGCTGTCCCTGGTACTGCCTCCGGTGCTCACCCACATAAGGGACATGCAGAAAAAGAATCGCTACTGGCTTAAATCCGTGCTGTCTGGTTCGCGTGCCCATCCAGAGCAGATTCAGTGGACCCGGGAAATATATTCGGACTACAGTGCCATTACCCCGGAAGATCTGTCAGCACTTGCCTCCCGGTTCTTAGGTCGGGAAAACCGGGCACGGCTGATTATTCTGGCCCGGTGATGGCAGTTCATATAACGGGCATGTCCCAGCGGATACAACAAATATAGGGTCGTAGACGCGGAGCCAAATGGTATTATACCGCCCCTCCCCCGACGGGCAATGGGCCCGGACCGGAACTGTAGACAGTTCGATTGTCCGGTTCCTATTGCCCATCGGGGGGGGGCGGCTCTGCTGAAGTTGCCTTGGAGGCTACCTTTTCATATAAAAAAAAGTAGGTACTGGGTACTGGGTTCTAGGTACTAACAGCGATTGCTTTTTTGTGTGCCATGCATGTTATATCTTTTGATAAACACAGGTGTGGGAAGGCTTACTCTTACTGATTTAGCTGTTTACCTGCCTCTTTTTTTACCTGGAATTGTTTTGCCTCCCGGTTTTTTGAGACCTTGTCCGGATCAAAAATCCTGCCGCTCATGGCAATGTAAACCCCGGGGGGCAGGCACTGCACCGCTGCAATGGCAGACCCGAGATTAAAGGTGGCATCGCTGGATTTAAATCCGGCAGGTTCCATGGCACCGGTGAGTACAATGGTTTTATTCTGGATGGGTTGCAGGGCGAGGGCCGTGTCCACCATGGTATCCGTGCCGTGGGTGATCACAACAAGCGCTGCCGGATCAGCTGCTATGGCATCAAAAATGGTCTGTCGATCTTCCGGGGTTATCTCCAGTGAATCTTTTTTTAAAAGAGATACAACCTTATATTGAAAGTTCACCCGGGCGTCCTTGAGGATGTTTTTGATGGCCGGGGGTCCCACATGGTATTCGCTGAGGGCATCAAAATAAACCTTGTCTATGGTACCGCCAACGGTAAAGAATTTTATTTTCATGGGAAAAAATCCTGTTTTTTTATGGATTGGTGGGGTTTTCCATTTTTGAAATAACCCTGTTCCAGGTATTAAGGGAAACCTCATAACCGAATCCCCGGTATTGAAGATAATTAAATACTTTTTTTTTAAGGGGTTCCATATCCAGGTGCTGCCAGGTTCTCAGCCTGGGCCTTACCGCATTCCAGGCAGAGGTTTCCTCGTCCACCCCTTCAAGCATTTCATCAATGATGTTTCCTTTAATTCCCCTCTGTCGCAGTTCGCAGCCCAAGGCAAATCTGGATCTGGGCTTGTGCCGTTCCCTGCTTTCCACAAACATCCGGGCAAAATCTTTATCATTTAAGATGTTTTGATCCACAAGTTTTCCAAGGGTGCTGTCAATTATCTCAACGCTTACTTCTTTTTTTATTAAATGCCGTCGCATTTCCGCCACGCTGCGGGGACGGGGAGCCAGAAATCTCAAGCAGATATCGTATGCCCGGGCAGGGGTTATTTCACCGTTTTTTCCTTTTTTCATGATGCCTCCGGTGGGCCTGCTCATAACATGGCCCACCTGTTATATTACCTGTCAGATACAGGATCGGTCCTTCCATGTGACTTCCAGGGATGCCAGCATTGCCAGGTCCGCTTTTCTTAAAATGGTATGCACTGTCACCGGAAGGTCTTCTGTTAAAGAAATCTGAGTACGTGACACAATTAGATCTCCATAAAATGCCTGTTTCTGGAAGATGACATCAATGGTGCCGGGTCGGTATTTTTCCAGAAATTTTCGGGGAAGGGTTTCAACACCCCATTCCACGTAAATGGCGTTGTTCACATGTCGATTCATATCAAGATCATGCATTCTGACCTTGAAGAAAAGCTCAAAATCCACCCGCTCCAGGGGGCCGGGGGAAGCTGTGAAGGGGTTTTGGGTCAGGCAATGCGCCACCATGTCCGGGGGAAGAAAGCGGTCCAGGCGCACCGGTCGCTGGGTGTTTTTGTTCACCATTACCCAGGCTACCTGGGAGGTGATAAAATTGGCCTTTCCATCCGGGGGGGCCATTTCTATCTGGCGGATCTCATAGAGATTTTTAAAGGAATGCCGGTGGGTGCGGATGCATATTGTGTCCAGCCACTGGGGATGGGAATGGATTTCTATATGGTAGCGATGGATCACCCAGGCAAAGTCATGCCGTGCCAGATCAAAGCCTGAAACTCCCAGATATCCTGCGTGTTCCGATGCCGCATCCTGAAGAAAATTCATGATACTGACAATTTTCATCAGACCCTGGTCGTCCATGGCTGAATAGCCCATGGTGAACTGCCTTTCAAAGGTGGCTGTGAAGTCCCGGGTGTGATGATTAAATATCTTCAAGGGTCACCGCATGAATGGCATGATAGGCAGGAGTTTCGTAAGGATGAACCCGGACAAGTTCCTGGAGCACCTTTTTGAGGATCCCATCGGCGCACACAATATCCACCCGGGCTTCCTCTGAGCGTTCAATGATGTTTTCTTCTCCCTTGAAGGGCTCACTTCCCGGCAATGGCCGAAATTGCCCTTGACCCATGGTATGCCAGGCGCAGGCGTCATAATTGCCCATTTTGCCCGCTCCTTTCTGGAACAGGGCGGTTTTCACCGGTTCAAGGTGTTCCGGGGGAACGTAAAATGATATCAGGTACATGGTTTTTCCTTAAATTTTTTGGGTCTGTAAATAATAAATCGCCAAAATCTATGATAACTTGTGTTTTTTTTCAAGGAAGTTCTTCCAGCAGGGTCAGAGGTGTGGTCAGGATATCCTTTAAGGTATTTACAATACCTTTGGTGATTTCTACAGGGGAAAGTGCCATAACCACAGGATCATGAAAGGGACCCTTTGCCGTAATAGGTATGGACAGTAGATTTCCTTTAAACATGGTGTTGATGATGGGTAGTTTCTGAATCAGGCTGTCAATGGATTTCAAAGGAGAAATAAAAATAAGAAGATCCATGGTCTCCTGCAATGGATCAATCCATCCGGTTATGATCAGGGTCATATCCACACCGTTAATCAATCCTTTTTTAATGTTAATCCTGCCATCTTCCATCTCACCCTTTAGCATCAGGGCGTCATAGGCAAAACCCTGCTGCACAAGATCCGGCAGTTTACCCTTTAAAATGCTTGAAACATTGATCAGGGATAAAATCCGTGAAAGAAGGTTCATTTGAAAAATCCTGCCCTGCCGGGCATAGAGTTCAAAGGGACCCTGGCACTGGGAAAGGAGTGGGGCAATTGGGTTGTTTTGTTCCATGGCTGGGCCGGCCCCGGGCGTTCCCGATAAAAGGGATGCTCTTTCGGCAGATAGCCGGGGGGCAGAGGATATATCCAGTCCGATGCCCGGAAGTTCAATAATGGAAGACAGGTTTACCTTGAAATCGTACCTGCCTTCAATGAGAGAATCCGTTCCCATGAGGCAGACAATAGATGTGTATAGATCCGCGTTTTTGGCATCTATCTCAAGGCTGATATTCAGCGTGTTTTTCTCTTTATGGATCATGCCGGTAATGGGCAGACCACACAGGCTTGATTCTTTTATGGTTACGTTAATACCCTTTTTTAAAGGATTCAGCTGCAAGACAAGGGGTGAACTCTTAAAACCATTGTATTTAAGGGTACTGGTATGAATCATCAGGGGGCGGGGTATCAGCCTTGAGTGAAAAATGGATGGCAATTCCAGGCCGTTATTAGATGTTACCTTGTTTTTAATTTTTTGATTGTTTTTTGTGGAGCTTTTTTTCTGAAGGTCCAGGCTGTCAGGTCCGTTATCACTGCCCGGAGTGAACGGTTTCTTATCCCCTGTTTTAAGGGCATGCAACAGTTCTTCCAGGTCCAGGCTGTCTATGAAGAGAGTGATTCCCTTTTCCGGACCAGAGCCAATAAAAACAGATCCTTCACTTCCCGGCAGGCTTGTTTTTCGGTTGGTGGCTGTGTTCGGCCCAAAGAATTTCTTGATGGTGGCAAGGCTAAGTTTTCCCTTGACATCAAGGGCTGATCCCGGGTGGTATGTCAGCGTAGTATTGGAATGGAGGGGATCTTTTATTTCGACAGAATTCAAGAGAATACTGTCTTTGGGTGTACTGGCCGTCACCTTCATGGATACGCCCCGGGGGAAGGTGGCTTTTGCCTGGAGTTCAATCTGCCTGTTTACGCGATGAAGGTTCGTATCTGTGATGACAATGGGGGTATGAAGGTCTTTAAGCAGGGACTGCTGGGCCGGGGAAAGAAAGGCAAAGGGACCCTTTCCCGCAATCAATGCCATATTATGAAGGGTTGCCGTGAAATCGTTTACGGTGAGCCCTTTGGGAAAGATATTAAAATCAAAGGCAATATCAGAAATTCCCCTTTTTTCAGGAGTGTCAGAAATTGAACCTTCCATAAAGTGCCCCTTTGCGTCATAGTGCCATGACCCTGGTCTGGAAAGAGGCCCCTCCAGGGACAGCGTATCCAGATTTATTGTGCCCCGGGAAGACAACAGGGGGTTCACAAGGGCGGAAAGGTTCTTAAATTGAGACAGCCAGACAAGCATATCCTGGACATCAAAATTTCCCAGTGCGGATCGCAGGTCAAGATTATGGGGGGACACAAGGCTGATGTCTCCGGATATCCAGGATATCTGGCTTGTACCAATGCTTCCATTAAATTCATTTAAGGTTATGTTTTCCTTATCAAAGACAAGTTTTTCCCCTTTCAATTTAAAGGTTTTACCGGGAAAGCGCTCATAGGTTCCAGACACCTGGATGTCACTGCATTGGACACCTATATCAAGGTGGCCTGAGGTTCGATCAAGTGTAAGGATGGCGTTGGCCCTTCCGGCAGTTTTTTTTAAAAGCGTAAGTTCACGGGCAAGGCGGGTGCCCGGCAGCAGGGATTGAAGAACTCCGGGTAGCCTTCCAAGATCGGCTGTGAGAGAAAAATCTCCGTTAAAGGGATGCCCCTTGTCCAGCAGATTCACCTCCAGGTGTCCTTTGTTCAGCCGGGAGTCTTTAACCATTGCCTTGGATATCTGGGGCACCAGCAGACCATTTTCAACGGTTACATCCGCTGTGACGTCAGTTGCCACAAGTTCGGTGGCGGGGATGGCAATGCTTCCATCCTTTATTTTCCCCCTGATAACCATTTTTCTGGGATCAAAAAGAAATTGTCCTGCATCGTTTTGAAAATCAACGGTGATGTGGGGTATTCTACCAGCCTGTATGATGTGGCAAAGTGTAGTGGCAATGCCGCTGTTTTTTAACAAGGTGGATGTCATGGCCCTAAGGGGGGGGATCAAAACCGTATCACCGGAGATGGAAAGGCTTGAATGGTGGGGATCTTTATGAAAACCCAGGCCGAGAACCATGCCCGGTGAATCAAATGCCATGGGATCAAGATCCATGGTAAACATTTCCGGTGTTTTTTTGATTTCAGCTTGAAATAATCTGGCAGAAATGATCTGTTCCGGGGTGGTCTTCAGTGAAATGTCAAGATATCCCCCTCTGATTCCAAGGGAAAAGCGATGTAAAGAGGTGTAGGAAAAGTGCAGGGCAAGGTTTTTCAGGGTGGCCGTGTCAAGTAAAGCAAGAAAGGGTGGCAGTGGCGGGGCATCACCCACCGGGGAGGGCAGCAGTGCCATCCCTTTTAACATAAGTTCACCGGTGAGGGGTCGCCGGGTTCTGGAGAGAAAAACCTTAAGATCAGGAAATAAAAGTGCCGTTTGAATCTCAATAACGGTATTGGTACCGGCATGAAGGCGAACTCCACCAAGCCGAAATCCGGGACGGGGAAAAAGGGTTATGGCAATGTGATCCGCCATGATGTTTTGCCCCAGCTCCTGACCCATGAGTTCAAAGGCCTTGGTTCTTATGTAATCAGTATCTATGATCCGGGGCAGTACAAGGGGCAGGCTTGCCAGGATAAGCAGCACAAGGACAATGGATTTGACTATCAAAAAATGTCTTGTGCGGCCTAGGCCTGATTTTTCTGCCATGTTTTGATGGGAAGTGGACATGGAGAAAGGACTCCTGATGGATCTGAAAACAGGCTATGATCACAGGTGTTTGATTGCAATGCCAATCTCTGGTTCAGATTGAATTGATCCATATTACAATCAGACCCGACCATTCTGAATCGTTTGTGGGATGTTCAGGATGGTCGGGGGCGTACTGGTTTGCTAACTATCTTATTCTGTGCGGTTGGTGATTTCCACCACATGGTATCCAAAGTCTGTTTTCACAGGGCCATGGGGTTTACCCACGGCCTCATTAAAAACCACCCGGTCAAATTCCGGCACCATCTGTCCCGGGCCGAACTCACCCAGCTCTCCGCCTCTGTTACCGGAGGGACATTTTGAATGCTTTTTTGCAAGTTCGCCAAAATCGGCACCATTGTTTATTTCATCAATCAGGTTCTGACATGCTTCTTCTGTTTCCACCAGAATATGGCGGGCACTGGCCTTTGCCATGGAATACTCCTTAATGGTTATGGGTTGTACAGCAACTTATCCGTTTTTTTTAGACGCTTGGCTCCGATGTAACCTCTCTGGTTTGTCATTGGATGACGTAACCCTCCCTAAAATGGGCTATGTTGTGATCAAGTCCCAAACACATGCCGCATGAACAATGAGAGGTTGCAACCCACCGGTTTAATGCTGGAAAAATAAATGAAATATCATATTTGGTATGAAATTACCACTGATATCCCCTGGACCGGGATATTTCAATGAAATCCGCCATGAGGTGAGCCGTTTCCTCCAGCAGCAGATCTTCTTTTTCATAATCTTTTTTTTGGGGATCTTCCAGCTCAGAGTCTTTTTTCAGATCATCCACCGATGCCAGGGGAGCAAGTCCCTTAGCCGTACGGTAGCGATTTTCCAGCGCCATTTCCTGTTTATCAAATAAATCTATCTGGTTTCTGCGTTCTTTTTCATTGAGGGAAAGGTGTTTGATATTAAACATTTCCGTGGCACGGTTAAATTTCTGATTGAGATAGGCAAAATCAGGGTTGTGTCTGATGCGCTGGTAATGCTTTTTCTGCAACAGGGGTAAAAGTGGTGCCATATCCTGGAAGGGCTGGAATTTGGCCCTGGGGGAGGTGTCCCAGGGCAGGGCATTGTCCAGGGCACTTTCACCGATCTCTTTGCTGTTATAAAGTGGGGGATATTCAATGTCGGGAAGCACCCCTCTGTTCTGGGTACTTTCCCCGGAGACCCGGTAAAATTTTGCGCTGGTGAGTTTCAATTGCCCGGAACCAAGTGTTTGCATGGCCTGTACCGTACCCTTACCGAAGGTTTGGGTACCCACAATAATGCCCCGGTTATAATCCTTTATGGCTCCTGCAAAGATTTCCGATGCCGACGCACTCATACGGTTGATCATAACCACCAAAGGTCCCTGGTAAACAATGGCAGGGTCGGGATCATCCAGCTGGGACATATCACCGTTGCGGGATCTGATCTGTACCGTGGGGCCGGATTTTATAAAGAGGCCCGTCAGTTCGTTCACCTCCTGGAGGGAGCCGCCGCCATTATCTCTTAAATCCATGACCAGGCCGTCCACCCTTTCTTGTTTCAGCTCTTCAATTAATTTAAGAACGTCCCGGGTGGTGCTTCTATAATCATCTTTGCCGTCTTGGTAGGCTTTGAAATCAAGATAAAAAGTGGGCAGCTCAATGATACCAATTTTATATGAGGCATCTCCCTGTTTAATGGTTCTGATTTTTTTCCGGGCCGCCTGCTCCTCCAGTTTTACCTCATCTCTTTTGATGACAATGGTTCTGGCATTCTGGGCACCTTTTTTGTCTGCCGGAATGATTTCCAGGCGGACAAAGGTGTCCCTTGGTCCCCGGATGAGTTTCACCACCTCATCAATGCGCCAGCCCACGGTGTCTTTTATTTCCCCATCTGTTCCCTGTCCCACTCCCATGATGCGGTCTCCGGGTTTAAGCTTGCCGGATTTGTCCGCCGGGCCTGCGGTGATGAGGCGAACTACTTTGGTATATTCATCCTCGGTTTGAAGCACGGCCCCGATGCCTTCCAGGGAAAGGCTCATCTGGATGTCAAAATCCTCTGAAAGCCGGGGGGGGAAGTACTGGGTATGAGGATCAAAACTCATGGTCACGGCGTTCATGTAGCTGTTAAAGACATCTTTTTCGTCAATTTGTGAAAGCCGGATAATACGATTGTGGTAACGTTTCTCAAGAAGTTCCGTGATTTCATTCGGGGCAATATCGTCAAGTTTCCGGGTGAGAATTTCATTTTTCAGCTCCTGATACCACAGGGTTTTTAATTCCGTAATATTTTCCGGCCAGGGCTCATTTTTTCGATCCAGTGAGAGGGTTTCCATTTTTGTGAAATCAAATCGTTTTTCCCAGTCCGGGATAAGGCTTTTAATGTATTTCAGGCGTTGCATAGATCGTTGTAAATACACATTGAACATCACATAACCTGGGTTCAGGTTACCCCGCTCCAGGGAGTTGTCCAGCCAGTATTTGACCTGTTCAAATTCGTGGATTTCCTTTTTGGTAAAAAGATTTCTGGCCGGGTCCAGGGTGGACAGGTATTTTTCCAGAATTTTAGCGGACAGGGCATCATCGAGTCTTTTTCCGGAATAATGAAATCGTTCAAGGGATCTCACAATGGCCATTCCGGTGTAGGCATCATCCCGAGTGTAGGTAAGCTGGGGAAGTTCTGCAGGCTCCTTGGTTATGGACTCCCTGGTCGGGGCAGGGGCGTTTGCACCATATCCTGAAGAAAGGGGAAGCAGAGTAAAAAAAGTCCAGGCAATGACCCAGATGAGGCGTGTTTTGAAATGATTGTGCAATGGTGTCATGTTATACTCTTTTTTTATTAGAAAAGAAAACTTCCGGGCAACCTCAGCAGAAGCCCCCCCGAGGGGCAACAGGAACCGGCCAATTGAGCCGCATACGGTTCCGGGCCGGTCCATTGCCCCTCGGGGGGCGGTATAATACCATTTTCTTTGTTCGTTGTGTCCGTCAGGACATGGCAGTTATATGAAAAAGCCGGTAGCGGGTACTGAATCTGGTACACCTTGCTTTTTCAATCTTAGTTGTGGCAGAGTGCTACTGCCATGTAGATAATAAACATCGGCCAGGAGGGCGGGCTGGAAAGCAGGCCAGGCCCGGATCATGCGTGCTCCCTGAGATGATCTTTGGGAAATTCAAGGCTGATTCTGCCGATTTTACCGCTTCTGAGTTCCCGGATGAGAATTTCAGATGCCTTCTGCCAGTTCAGGATTCCGCCTTTTTGTAAACATCCCCTCAGGGTACCGATGACTTCAATCAGATCATTGGCTGTGCCGGGCAGGGGAGTTTCAAGCTGATATCTTTCCTGAAGAAGGCCAGGATATCGCTCCAGAAGGTAAGTTGCCGCAAAATGCGCCACCTCTCCGTAGTCCATGGCCGTGTCAGATATGGCACCGCTGGCCGCCAGTCGGCAGGCTCCGGCCTGATTTTCCAGAATGGGCCATAGAATGCCCGGGGTATCATAAATATCAATTTTATTTTTCAACCCGGCCCGCTGCTGCTGACGGGTGATGGCCGGGGCATTACCGGTTTTAGCAATTTTTTTACCGGCCAGGGAATTGATGATGGTAGATTTTCCTGTATTTGGGATTCCCACCACCATTACCCTTGCCTTGCGAGCCTTATTTCGGGTGATGGTCTTTACGGCATCATCCACGGTTTTCCAGGTTTGAGTCTTGTCCGTGCCAGTGATGGCAACGCTTTTGCCCCCGAACTGTTCATTGAAATAGGACAGCCACTGGACCGTGGCTTCAGGATCTGCCAGATCCTGCTTGTTGAGTACCTTTACCCGGGGTACAGATTTACATAGTTTGTCCAGCAGGGGGTTGGCACTGGAGATGGGTAATCTTGCGTCCAGTATTTCCAGGACCACATCCACGCTTGGGATCATCTGTCTTAAGAATTCTTTTGTTTCCAGCATGTGGCCGGGATACCATTGTATAGCCATGGGTCAGTTGCCTTTTTTGTTGTTTTTCAGTGCGTTGATTTCTCTTTCCAGATTCTGTATCTGTCTGGCCTTTTCTGCGGCTGCGGGATCGTTCGGAGAAGATTGTTCAGAAGTTAATTCCGGTCGGAGCTTTGGACTTTCCTGTTTTTCTGGTAATTCGTGCTGTGATCGGGGCAAGGGGGCACACCGGGGCAACGCCTCCGGGGATTCTCCGGCAGGGAGAAATTCATTGTCCTCGGGATCCTGATGATGCAGATACACATACATGAATGCTGTTCCCCCCAGGGCACTTCCAAGGAATCCCCCCACGGCAATGGAGAAGAGCATGTCCAGAGTGGTTTGCCCCATGAAATAACCATGGATGCTCCCGAGTACCACTCCACAGGAAAATAATATGACGGGTAAAGTATACATGGAGGGTAATCTATCATAATAAGAAACAGTAATAAATAGAAAAACAGCTCCTGCCTTAAGGATGTATCACCTGAGCCGGGCAGAATCCATTGACTTTGAGGGAACGGATTTCTATAATCGGCTGTGAAATGTTTTCTACATCACTGCCTGCCCGTCAATTATGATGGCTGGTTGATTTTGTGACCAGGCCCCGACCAGGACCCATAGATCCAATCTTTTGAAAACAAAAACAGGGAGATATGAAAAGAACCATGAAATCCATCGGTGTATTGATTAAATTAATTGCTGTGGTGCTGATGCTCCCGGCAGCGGAATTTTTTTCTGTGGCTCATGGCAAGGAACTGCCTGATCTTGTTTTGAATTCCCGGTTGACGGCACCTATTGTCCTGGCTGGTGAGACTCTGCCTTTGGATAGTCCGGCCATCAGGGAGGGTGTTGAAAAAGAGATTCTGCTGGCCTTGTGGAATCGTTCCCAGGTACTGTTATGGATGAAACGTGCCTCCCGGATTTTCCCCCCCGTTGAAGCCATGCTCAAACAGGAGGGGCTGCCCGATGATTTAAAATATGTGGTGGTGGTGGAGAGTTCATTAAGGCCCCATGCCGGTTCCAGCAAGGGGGCCATGGGCTACTGGCAGTTCATAAAATCCACGGCTCTGAAGTATGGGCTGCGGGTGGACGACTGCGTGGATGACCGGCGCAATCTGTTGCGATCCACCCGGGCTGCCTGTGCATATTTTAAAAAACTTTATGAGCAGTTCGGTACCTGGTCCCTTGCCCTTGCCGGGTATAATATGGGCGAGAACGGCCTGGCTGCGGCCATGGAATTACAGGAGGTGGACTCCTATTATGATCTGTACCTCTCCCTGGAGACCCAGCAGTATGTTTTGAAAATTGCTGCGGTGAAGATGATTCTGGAGCAGCCTGAAAAATATGGTTTTTTCATGGAGCAAGAGGATTACTATCCCCCTGAGGCATGTGATCGTGTCCAATTTACGTCTCCCGGACGCTTGAATCTCAACATTATTGCCCGGGCCACGGACACCGTATTTAAGGAAATCAAAATGCTTAATCCTGAAATCAGAGGCTATTTTCTGTGTGAAGGCAGTTATGACCTTGCCGTTCCCAGGGGAAAGGGCAAGGGGTTTCATAAACGGTTCCAGAAACTTTTGATCACATGGAACAATGATACCCATCAGATTTATCATGTGGTAAAAACGGGGGAAAATCTGACCATGATTGCCGGCAGGTACAATGTGCCTCTTGTGGCACTGCTACAGTGGAATCAACTTACCGTTAAAAGTTATATTCATCCCGGGGATGTGCTGGTGGTGGGCTTTCGCGGTAAAAAGAAATAATGATATCAGAACCCGGACAAAATAATCTGAAAGAAATTGTCTGTCCTTTAGCCCATCTACTTTGTTGCATAAAAGGCCCAATAGTCTGTAACCCTTTGATACGCCTTTTAGACGAACCAGCGTTCAGCGCTATTTATGATAATCTTATTTTATCTCCTATCCTTAGAACCTTGATTCTTGACAGAAGTCAGGAGATTTCCCGGGGCCTCAGTTTTTGCACAGGAGCCAAGTTCTTCCGCAGTGATCGGCTGGGTGCCGATTTTGCCCACCACCACACCGGCGGCCCGGTTGGCAAGGCTGGCCGCATCCTCAAAGGAAAGACCAAGGGTAAGTCCCGCCGTGAAAATGGCAATGGCGGTGTCCCCGGCCCCGGACACGTCGTATACTTCCCGGGCCTGGGTGGGGATGAGCAGAGGTGGTGCACTGGTGCCGGCAAGGCACATGCCCCGTGCCCCCCGGGTAACAAGTAGTCGCTCCAGCTGGAATTCACGGCACACCGCAGCTGCCGTTTCTGTAAGATCAGCATCGCTGTCCACCGGACGATTTCCAGCCACCAGCTTGAGTTCACCGATGTTGGGGGTAATACAGGTGGCCCCCTGATACCGTCGCCAGTCAACTCCCTTGGGGTCAATAACCACCTTTATATTCGCCGCCCGGCATAATTTAATGATGGATTCCGTTATCCCGGGAGTCTGGAGGAGTCCCTTTCCGTAATCAGATAGAATAACCCCCTTCACCTGCTGGAGCATGGTGGTGATCTTATCCATGAATCCCCCCACAGATGATGCGTCAAGGGGTGTTATTTCCTCCTCATCAATGCGAAGCAGCTGCTGTTCCATAGCCATGATCCGGGTCTTGGTAATGGTCTGGAAACTTTCCTCCACAAGGACGTGGTGGGTGATCCGGTGGCGGTCCAGCAGGGTTCTTAGCTGCTGACCGGCCTTATCGGTGCCGCACCGCCCCATAACACTTGCATGGCACCCCACGGCGTTGAGGTTCCGGGCAACATTGGCAGCCCCCCCCACCATGTATGTTTTGTTCTGTACATGCACAATGGGTACCGGGGCTTCAGGGGAAATACGTTCCACCTTGCCCCAGATGTATTGATCAAGCATGATATCGCCGATGACCAGTATGTGGGCATCTGTCAGGTGTTGTGTATTAAATTTCATTGGGGGATGCTTTTTTATTGAGTGAGATCTGTTTCCGAGATTTTGCCGGATTCAGGCACCATGATTATAATGGGTTCGGGTTTTGTTTTTGTGGGAGACGTTTTTTTTTTGTCTTTTGCAACGGTTGTCCCGCTGGATGCCACAGATTGAGTCTTTTGTTTGTCCATGGTTGACAATGCATTGGAAAGCCTGTTCTCAATCTGTTGTAATCGGGTGTTAACGGTTTTTCTGAGTTGTTCAAGCCCGTTTGTTAGTGCATCCTGACCTATTTTTTTCTTTAACTGGATATTAAGGTTTTCCAGGTCTTTCCGGGTGATGGTCTGCTTTAATTGCCGATTAAACGCTAATTTTGTCTCCGCCAGATCTTCCCCGAATGTTTTCATGGTCATTTCATAGGATGCCAGACTTAGGTTTAAGCTCTCCATGTGGGAAAGGTCCTTTTTAATGCTGGCCTCAAGGGCCGTTATTGCCCCGTTGAATCGGTTTTCAACGGCCCTTAATGCCTCGTTTAACTGGGTCTCAACGGTGGTCAGGCGCTGGGTGGTGCTCTGTTCAAAGGCTTCGGCATTTTTTTTGAGCCGATCCCCGGTGGTGTTGATAATCCCTAGATTTTCCTTGGTTGTGCGATCAATGATATGAATGGCTGTTTTGTATTGCTCTGTGGTGTGGGCCACTTCTTTTTCCAGAGTTTCCAAAGCGGCAAGGGTGTCCTCCCGGTTGGCCTTCAATACGGACAATTCTTCAATCTGAGCTGTGATGGCAGGCAGTTGCTGCTCCTGGGTGAATTTAAGCCTGGCCATCTCCACATTCATGGCGTTGATCTTGTCTTCCATTTCCTGGGTAATCATCTGAATTTCTGTTTGACCGGAATCCTTGGCATCCACCACCCGGTGATTGATATCCATGTAGGCATAAAAGACAATGGCACCGATGAGGCAGGGCAGGATAAACGAGATAATGGTAATTCGGTTTCCCAGTTTCTCAATTTTCAGTTCATTTAATTCCTGCTTATAAATGGATGCGGAAAGGGAATGGATATCATCATTCTCTTTAGATATCTTTAATGTCTCCATGTATGGCGTGGCTCCTTAAAGAGGGGTTCCGGTCAGATGATTTATTCCCACTCAATGGTTCCAGGGGGTTTTGAGGTGATGTCAAACACCACACGGTTGACACCGTCCACCTCATTGATAATGCGATTGGATATTTTTGCAAGGAGATCATGGGGAAGTCTTGCCCAGTCGGCGGTCATGGCGTCAATGCTGTTGACTGCCCGGATGGCAATGCAGCTGTCATAGGTTCTTTTGTCTCCCATGACGCCTACGCTTTTGATGGGCAGCAGAACGGCAAAGGATTGCCACAGCTTTCTGTAAAGACCGGCGGCCCTTATTTCTTCTAAAAGCAGGGCATCGGCTTCCTTTAAAATGTTCAGGCGTTTTTCCGTGACTTCCCCCATGATGCGAATGGCAAGTCCGGGGCCGGGAAATGGCTGTCGCCACACCAGATCTTCATTGAGTCCCAGTTCCAGGCCCAGTTGCCGGACTTCATCCTTGAAGAGAAACTGCAGGGGTTCAATGAGTTTTAGTTTCATTTTTTCAGGTAATCCCCCCACATTGTGGTGAGATTTGATGATGGAGGTGGGACCACCAAAGGCAGATTTAGATTCAATGATATCCGGGTACAGGGTTCCCTGGCCCAGAAAATCTGCCCCCTCTACTTTTTTAGCCTCGGCATCAAAGACCTCAATGAAGAGACGGCCGATTTCTTTTCTTTTGAGCTCCGGGTTGGTGACACCTTTCAGGGCATCCAGAAAAAGTTTTCGGGCATCCACAAACTTGATGTTCAGGTCCAGATGGCTGGTGAGGCTTTTTTCGAGATTCTCCTGTTCATTTTTTCGTAAAAGTCCGTTATTCACAAAAATGCAGTGGAGGTTTTTTCCAATGGCCTTGTGGATTAAAAGGGCTGCAACAGAGGAATCCACCCCGCCGGAAAGTCCCATGATGACCTTTTTATCCTGGACGGCTTCTTTTATCTCCGCAATGGCCGTGGCGGCAAAGGATTCCATGTTCCAGTTTTTTGTACATTTGCACACATCAAAGAGAAAATTTTTGATCATCTCTTTTCCCTGGTGGGTATGTTCCACCTCGGGGTGGAACTGCAGACCGTAGAATTGATCTTCGGTGTCTGCAATGGCTGCAATTTCGGTATTGTCCGTGGAAGCGGTGACCACAAATCTGTCCGGCAGGGATTCTGTGGAATCACCATGGCTCATCCAGCACTGCAGCTCTGTGTCCATTCCGGAAAACATGGGTTTAGGGGTTTTGACCTTCAGGGTGGCAAAGCCGTATTCCCGTTTTGAGGATCGGCCGATTTTACCGCCAAGGGAATGAACCATGAACTGCATACCATAACAGATACCCAGGATGGGAACCCCCAGTTGAAAAATTTCCGTGTCAATGGTGGGGCTGTTTTCTTCATAGATGCTGGATGGTCCACCGGACAATATGATGCCCCGGGGATTCATGGCTTTGATCTTGTCAATGCCAAGGCCAGCAGGTTCAACCTGGCAATATACCTCATTTTCCCGAACTCTTCTGGCAATTAGTTGATTGAACTGTGAGCCGAAGTCAATAATAAGTATCATAATTAAATTATATTCCTGAAATTAGTATGTCATTTTTATAGTTGATGGGTGCTCAGGATGTCTGAAGTCCCTGATTTACCAGCGTTTATATTTCGCTAACCTTTAATTCAAGGGCCTGGTGGGTAAAAAACAGGATATCAGGATATAAATGTCAAGGTCCTTATGGTGAAATTTAAAATCTGTCATTTTTTCATTAAATTTGTATAATGGCTCTATTTCTTATATAAAAACGACAAAAAATCAAGTTGTTTTTATCACGGCATTGCCTATTATCGGGAAATGTGGTTTATTGGAACATTTTAGTGCCCATGGCTGGACGTGCCTGGTGGTGCTTATGTTTTCAATTGGGAGAAGGGCGGCAGGTTTGGCTTATGGGAGGATTCAATCCGATTAATGCACACCATAAATATCTGGCAAGAATGCCTGAGAGCAATACTGACAAATGTTTTACCATGTCAACATAAACAAACGTGATCATCACATATCATTAATAATTCGGGCAAATATCATTGCCGCAATTACGGACAGGAGAGAATAATGCATGACGCAAGTGATCTGAGAAAAGGACTCAAATTCCAGATTGATGGAGATCCATATATCATTGTGGATTTTCAGTTTAAAAAACCGGGTAAGGGCCAGGCCCTGTACAAGTGCAAACTTAAAAATATGATCACCGGAGTCCAGTTTGAAAAAACATTTCGATCCGGTGACAAATTTGAAGAGGCCACCCTGGAAGAAAAGGAAATGGAATATCTTTATGCTGAACCCGGCAGCTACTGTTTCATGGACACCACCACCTACGAACAGGAATTTCTTGGCGTAGACCAGGTGGAGGATGTAATCGATATCTTAAAAGAAAACACCGTGTGTACGGTGCTGTTCTTTAACAATAAGGCCATTGGTCTGACCCTGCCCAATTTCATCAATCTGAGGGTGGTTCAGTCTGACCCATGGGCCAAGGGCGACACTGCAACCGGGGATACCAAACCGGCCACCCTGGAAACCGGATATCAGATCCAGGTACCTCCCTTTGTGGAGGAGGGACAGTTGATTAAAATTGACACCCGGACCAAGGAGTATGTGGAGCGGGTGAACGAATAACTGAGACCTTACCCTGCATGATTGACTGAACTATGAACACCTGATTTCATGCGTTGGTTTTTTTTAACCCGATGTTGCAACCAAGCCCCGATTTTGTAATAACAAAATCGGGCTTACAGTTCATCAGTGATCAATGAAATGGCATACTCCTGGCCAATGGTTGCACAATACATGTTTATATTTGCCCTGGTGCCCCTGTGTAAAATAACATCACCGTGGATTTCCACCTGGTGAAGGCTTTCGTTAAATCCCCTTTTAATATATTTTAAATACGCCTCTTTTAACGTCCAGTTTCTGAAAATTTTCTGGGGATCTCCCCCTGTGTCCTCCCTTTCCCGCTGGGTGAAGGCAAGCTTCATGAACCCCGTGTCCGGTGGCGGGCCGATTTTTTCCAGATCCAGGCCCAGGGTTCTGTTTTTATCACAGCACAGGGCCACTGCTGCATACCTGCCCGAGTGGGTGATGGAGATCTGTATTTCCGGATAAAGGGGAAGGAAGGGGGCACCTTCATCCTGGTAAGCAATTGTGATTTTGGAAGAATTTATCCTTTCTGCCATGGCAGATCCCACCATTTCTTTTACAAGACGTCGTCCGGCCATCCACTCTATTTGTTTTTTCAGGCTCTTAAACCGGTTCACCGTCTCAAGTTCTGCCGGGCATAAAAAGGGGTGGATGAAGTCATCAGGGGTAAATCTCATGTACCGCCGGGTGGTAAATTCATGGAAGCGTTCGGGGGCATGCATGGTTTTAAGGAATGCACAGAAGGTTCTGACCTGGACGATTATGCCCGACTCCGGTTGCCAGTGGATGGTCTCCTGGGGTGTTAATTGCTGCATTTTTTCCTGTGGATTGTACTTGATGTTTAAGTTTATTCAAATAATTCCGGACCTTCTTTTAACAGAAAATCCAATGCCGTCTGCCGCTGGCTGACATCCTGGTTGCGCACCGCCATGGACATGGCTTTTCTGGTACCCACAAAAACGGCCAGTTTCTTTGCCCGGGTAAGCCCCGTGTATAATAAATTTCTATACAGCATTTTATAATGCTGGGTCAGCACCGGAATGATAACCACTTCAAACTCACTGCCCTGGGATTTATGGATGGTGATGGCCCAGGCCAGATCCAGCTCCATGATGTCATCTCGTTGGTAAAATACCTGGCGCTGGTCCGGATAAAAGGCAACGGTGAGGCTGGGTTCTGAATTATCAATGGCGATGATGGTGCCGATGTCCCCGTTGAATACCCCCAGATCATAGTTGTTTCTGCGGTGGATCACCCGGTCTCCGCATCTGAAAATGCGTTCCCCCACCTTCAGCTGGGGTTTGCCTTCCATAAAGGGATTGGCCGCGTTTTGGATCACCCGATTGAGGTTGCCGGTTCCCAGGGAGCCCCGGGTCATGGGGGAAAGAATCTGTATCTCCCGGTCCCTGCCAAAGTATTTGGGAATCCATTTAAGATAAAGCTGGATCACCACATCAAGGGCCGCATATCCATAGTGAAGGGAGGACCAGGGATGTACCTTTTTCAAGACCGTTGTGAGTTCTGCCACCCGGGAGTCTGCCCGGGCAAGGGCATGGATGTTCACATGCTGAAATTTAGCCGGAATGGTAAATTCTGTTTCATAGGGGGTGACGGTTTCATTAATGCGAAATTCATACAAAGACGCATCCTCACGGTCATCATTGTCATGGGTTGAGAGGATGTCACATGGATGGTCAGGAAGCGTTCCTTTGCCCTCATCAATATTTTCAGCTATGATGGTTTTATCTTTTTTTTGATTTTTATTTAGGTCCAGATTCACGGCTTCAGGATCAGTAGCGGAGGACACATTGTCATCGGAACCCTTCAGGTGGCCATTGCACAGGCGTTTGACCCGGTCAATGAAGCGAAGCTGTTCCCCGGTGGCCTCATCGGAATCCATGAACATGCAGTCGGACCCATCCTGCCATACGGAGGGTTTTTTAAAGGGGGATATCACCCAGGGCATCTCCCCCCGGTTGATCTGGTGGGCATACTGGATGATTTTCGATTCCCGGGCCTGGCGGAAAATCTGTGTGAGACGAAAACAGGGTACGGTATCCGCTGAAATGAGGTCTTTTAACACATTGCCGGCGCCCACCGAGGGCAGCTGGTCGGCATCACCGATGAACAATACCCGACTGTCCATGGGTACGGCCTTTAAAAGAGATGCTGTCAGACTGATGTCCAGCATGGAACATTCATCCACAATGAGAAAATCCGTGTCCAGGGGCTGGGATTCGTTTTTTTTAAACTCGCCGCCCTTCCATTCCAAGAGCCGATGAATGGTTTTGGCTTCCCGACCGATGACTTCGCCCATGCGCTGGGCAGCCCGGCCCGTGGGAGCTGCCAGAAGCACTTTTAGCCCCATGGCTTCGGCAAGTTTTACAATCACCTTGGTGGTGGTGGTTTTTCCGCACCCCGGGCCTCCGGTGAGGATGGAAAATTTTTCACACACCACCCGGCCCACGGCCTTTGCCTGTTCATCACTTAAATTTATTTTCCGGGTTTTGCAGAACAGATCGATCCAGCGCTGAATCCGCTGAAGATCCGCCGGAGGTGGGTGCCCCATGCCAGCCACCCGCCGGGCCACATACCGTTCATCAAAATACAGGGAACGGGCATAATAACAGCGCATGGCGGTGGTGTGTTCGGTGGGCAGTTCCCGAACCATGAGCTGTCTTTCTTTCACCATATGATCCAGTAAGGTGCTCAGCTGATCTTCAATATCAAGTTCCAGCAGTTCCTTGACTCTCTGGTTGATCTGGGTGAGGGTGAGATAGCAGTGACCGTCATTTCTAGCGGCTGTCACCACATGGCGGATACCCGCCATGATTCTTTTGGGGCTTTTTTTGTCAAGGCCGATGCTTAAGGCCACCTTGTCCGCAGAAAAAAAACCGATGCCATAAAAATCATTGGCCAGACGGTAGGGGTCCTGGGTGACAGTGGCAATGGCCTTGTCCCCATAGGTTTTATATATCCGCACGGCAAAAAGGGTACTTATGCCGTGGGTCTGTAGAAACATCATCACCTCCCGGATGGATTTGTGCCGGGTCCAGGCGTGGCGGATCATCTCCAGTTTTTTGTTTGCAATTCCTGGAATTTCGGTGAGAGACTCCATGCGGGTTTCAAATATATTGAGGGTGTCCTGCTTGAAGTGTTTTACGATTTTACGTGCGGTTTTAGGGCCCACACCCTTGATAAGCCCGGAGCCAAGATATTTTTCCAGGGCCGCCAGGGTGGCCGGTTTTTTTTCCGTGGCCACCATGGCCTGGAATTGACGTCCAAATTTGGGATGAACGGTCCATGCCCCTTCAAATACCATGGTCGCACCGGCAAATACACGGGTTTGATGCACCACCACCGTTTCCTGTCCCATGGTATTAAAGGGGGTGACCTTTAAGATGGACCAGCCGTTGTCCGGATTGTGGAAGGTCACCCGGTCAACAATTCCTTCCAGTCGTTCCTGAATGGCACCGATGTGGGGGACGGCGGTTACCATACCTCGGCGTAGGCAGTTTCTGTGTAGGCGGATTCCATTTTAAATTTATGGCCTTTTTCCATGGTGGCAAGGTCCTGAAAAATTTTGCGGGCATCGGCGGAGTCGCAGTCTGCGGCAAGCTTCAGGTACATGTTCATGGCCTCTTCTTCATTCTTCATGGCAATGGCAAAGGCATCGGCCAGGCTCATGCCATCGGACACATCGGGTTTTTCAAGGGTTTTGGAGATGCCGTAATCACTGGTGGCCTTGAAATGGGAGCCGATGATTTTATTTTTCAGAATATTGTTTAAAATTTTTTGGTGTTTCTTTTCCTCGTCGGCAAAGGCGGTGAACATTTCTTTTAAAAATGTTTTGGTGGTTTTGGCCGCCACCTCTCTATAAAAATTTTCTGCTTCTATCTCTTTTCCAATGGCGTAATTGATGATTTCTTCATAGGTGTTCATGGGGGATGTCTCCTGTGTATATATCCTCAAAGAAAATTAAGATAATGCCTGTTTGGTGCTTGTTGTGCAGTGCCAAATGTCATGGGTAATTACTGCTTTTTTCATATTTTACTATATCTGATTCGTGCTTTTGAAACAACTTTAATTTCCCTTATTTTTCCCAAAATGGGCCATGTTGTGACCAAGCCCTGATGCTCTTGGTTTTCGGCCTTGACCAGAATATCTGCCTGCTGTCATAATTGGCGTCTCAACCGCTTAAAGTTTGTGTTATGGTAATGAACCCACGTGGCAGTAAGCACCTGCCACAACGAAGATTGAAAATGGCATGCCGCCGCCCCCCTGACGGGTAATGGTCCCGGACCGGAACTGTAGACAGCTCAATTGTCCTGTTCCTATTGCCCCTCGGGGGGGCATCTCTGCTGAAGTTGCCTTGGGGGCTGCTTTTTCATATAAAAAATTAAAAAGGAATGAAAATATGACGACCTGTAAGGTAGGATTGACACTGGGAAGCGGTGCGTCCCGGGGTTGGGCACACATCGGGGTTATTGAGGCCCTGCAGGATGCACAGATTCCCATTCATCTTGTGACCGGGTGCAGTGTGGGTGCTTTTGTGGGTGCCATCTATGCCAGTGGCGGTCTGGAACGCCTGAAAAAATTTGTCATCGACATGGACGGTGAAAGCATGTTTTCGTTTTCAGATGTCAGCCTGATCCGCTCGGGACTCCTGGATGGGGATAAAAAACTCAGGGCGCTTTTTGGCATGCACAGTGACAAAAAAGAATTTGAGGAACTTGCCACCCCCTTGAAAGTGGTTGCCGCCGACATGCATTCCGGGGACCAGGTGGTTTTGGACAGTGGTGATCTGTTCAAGGCACTCCGGGCATCCATGTCTTATCCCGGGCTTTTTGCCCCTGTTTTTCACAAGGGCAGATGGCTGATAGATGGCGGTGTGGTGGACCCGGTGCCGGTGGGGGTTGCAAGGGCCATGGGGGCAGACGTTGTCATTGCCGTGAATCTGGACTCTCAACTGGTGTCCCGTCGTCGTCAGCAGAGAATCGATGCAGACACACCGATTCATCCGCCACCGGTGCGCAATGAGTTTTTAAAGAATCTGGCGGCTCGTTATGAGGCCGCCGAAAAAATGATCCGGGAGAAGCTGGAACTGCAGAAAGAAAAAAAACAGACACCCCCCGGCACCCGGCAGGTGATTCATGCCGCCATACAGCTCATGCAGGATCGGATTACCCGGGTCAACTTTGCCGTGAACCCTCCGGATATTCTCATTACCCCCCGTCTGGGAGACCTGAAAATGCTTGATTATGATCAGGTGGAACACTCCATTGAAGAGGGCTACATCGCCACCCATGGCAAGATTAATGATATTAAGCGCTTGTTGGCGTTGCAGGAATCGGTATAGGGGTTAAATGCCCTGATTCCGCCTTGGATTGGTAGATGTTGTGACCAAGCCCCCACTTTCTGACCATGAAGAAATTATTTGCTAATTACATGTTGATATGATCCTGAGTACTCCATGAAAAACAATCAAGACATATATGTCATTTTATTTAAAACCCTTATTGCCACGGTGCTCCTGTTTTTTTTCAGTGTTCCGGGCGTTTCAGGGGGCACTGGTAACCAACAGGCAGTGCCTTCTGCCATATCCGGGGTACTGAATCTTTTAGATCATGATTTGTACCGGGGCGGCACCATACGCCTGGACGGACAGTGGCAATTTTATCCAGGGAGGGTTCATACGCCGGAGGCATTCTTGAATAATATGGTACTCGATTCCGGAGGATATTATCCGGTTCCTAAATATTGGACGGCATACAAAGATCTTGCGCTTTCCCCGGAAGGGATCGTAACTTACAGGCTTTCAATTCTTGTGAACCAAAAAAACAGACCCCTGAGCCTGTTGACCCCTGAGATTTTCACCGAGTACAGGCTGTTTATCAATGGAGAGCTTATGGACAGTCACGGCAGATTTTCAGATCACGGTATCCGGTTCTTGTCCCCGAAAATTTATACCTTCCAAAACAGACGTGACACCATAGAAATTGTTCTGAACATCGCAAATAATAACCATGCAAATGCCGGCATTGGGCAGAGCTTTTTTCTCGGCAGCCCAGAGGCCATTCAGAAACAGCATCTTTTCAGCACCATTATTGAAATGGTTCTGGTTGCAGTGTGTTTATTTGCCGGAATTTACCATATCCTTTTGTTTTCCTTTCGAAGAAAAGAAAAAGAACTTTTTTATTTCGGTCTTTTCTGCATTTTAATCGCCCTCCGAACCGTGTACACCGGTACAACCTTTATCACCCAGATGATACCGGAAATTCCCTTTGAAGCCGGCTCCCGGGTTGCCACCTGCATCATTCCGCTGTGTGTCATGGCCTTTCAGATCTATGCGTATTATTTTTTCAAGCCTCATTTTCCTGTTAAATCCCATGGGGTACTGTTGTTGCTGCACAGTGCCTATTTTATACTATCACTGACGCTGTCTCCCATGGACTATTCGAATTTGTATACGCCATATCTGTTGGTGATTATTGCGTCCTGTGTGCTTATCATCTGTGTCAATAGCTGTGCAGTGGCCCGGGACTTTCGATATGCCGTTATTTTTTTTGGGGGATTCTTGTTTGTATTCGCAGGTGTTGCCAATGATATGCTCCATTACATGCAGATCATTAACACGGGGTATTTCCTGTCTCTATGGTTTTCCTTTTTTATTGTTGCCCAGTCTTCCATGCTTGCCATAAAGTTTGCCAATGAGCATCGGATGGTAGAAGCGCTTTCAAGAAAACTTCAGGCTGCGGATAAACTCAAGGACGAGTTCCTTGCCAATACCTCCCATGAACTGCGAACCCCAGTTAACGGGATTATCGGCATCAGTAATTCTCTGATTGATGGCATTGCAGGAAATTTGTCAGAAAAGGCCCTGTTGAATTTAAAGTTGATTTCTTCAAGTGGTAAAAGGCTTGCCAGCCTGATCAATGACATTCTGGATTATTCAAAACTGCGGCATAACGACATATCCATGGCCATAAGCGATATTGATTTGAGACAGATAACGCAAGTTGTTTTAACTGTGGTCAAGGCGACCATTCCTTCCAAGAAACTGGATTTGATAAATGATGTGAAAAATGATTTTCCACCTGTCAGGGGGGACGAAAATCGGCTGCAACAGGTTCTTTTTAATCTCATTGGAAATGCCGTTAAATTCACCCAGGAGGGCCATGTAAAGGTTTTTGCACAGGACTGCGATTCCTATATTATTGTCCATGTTGAAGATACGGGGGCAGGGATTCCAGCGCATATGTTTGGGACTATATTTGAATCATTTGAACAGGTTGACGGTACTGCAACCAGAACCTATGGTGGTACCGGACTTGGTCTGACGATTACCAGAAAGCTGGTGGAACTCCAGGGCGGCAAAATCAGTGTCAACTCCGTTGAAGGGAAGGGGTCGATATTTTCTTTTACCCTGCAAAAAGGCACTGATGGCGCTGCACCACCGGAGAAATCATTCCCCCCCCGGACGAAAGATGTATTTTTTCAGGAAAGCCAGCCAGAAGACCATGACACCTCTTTTTCATCGTCAACGTGTGCGGATAAAAACAACAGGGAAAAAATCCTGATCGTGGACGATGACACCACCAATGTCCAAGTATTGCAGAATTATCTTGTGTTGGAAAACCATCGGATTGTGTCGGCCATGAATGGAATGGAGGCCATTGAAATCCTTGAGCATCAGATGTTTGATCTGGTGCTCCTTGATATCATGATGCCGCGCATGTCCGGCTATGAGGTTTTAAAGCATATCCGAAAGCAATATACTGCCTATGAGCTTCCAGTACTTATGCTTACTGCGGGAAAGCGCAATCAAGATGTGGTTGCGGCCTTCTACTCCGGGGCCAACGATTACCTGACAAAACCCATTGACAGGCAGGAATTAATGGCACGTATCCGAACCCAGCTTTCCCTGAGGCATGCGGTGGCCAATGCCATTGAAAATGCAAATCTTGCCAATACCGATGCGCTCACGGGACTGTATAACCGGCGTTTTATGATTCATTTCGGAAATCGGGAGTATACAAATGCGGTTCTTTTTCACAAAGCATTGTCTTTGATCATGCTGGATATTGATTTTTTTAAGAAAGTTAACGATCAGTATGGGCATGCTGAGGGTGACAGGGTGCTGAAGCATCTTGCCGGAATTATTTCAAAAAACGTCAGGGCCATTGATGTGGCTGCCCGGTATGGAGGCGAGGAATTTGTCATTATTCTACCTGGAACAACCAGTGAAGGGGCAAGACATGTGGCCGAAAAAATTCGGCATCTTGTGGAGGAAAGCCGGGTGGAGACGGCTTGCCATGATCACATTATCCAGTACACCGTCAGTCTTGGGACTGCCACCCTCATTAATCCGGAGTATAGTTTTGAGGATTTGTTAAATGATGCGGATAAAATGCTTTATAAATCAAAGAATGAGGGGCGAAACAAAGTGAGCGTATCCCCCCATTTTTAAAACCAATCTCCAAAATACAAAGCAGGAGTTGCCGTCAGCATTCAAAAATTTTTCCCGACGTTTTCCCCGACACCTGCATTGTACTCTCCCAGAACATCTCCAACCGGGTTTATCTGGTGGAAACACCCTTGCTGATTTTGTTATCCGCCGTCAGTTTATTGAGTTTCACCATCTGAAAATCCCTGAGTTTCATGAAAAAATTGCCAGTTTTATCCACAAGATCCATGTCATAGGTATCTGTCTCGTCGTCCGAGGCCGTGCGGGTGGTGAAACAAAGATAATTTGTGTTCTTGTTCCCCCGGGCCATGAACTCAAGACTTCCGATCTTGTAGGGCAGCACCACATAGGAGTCGGTGAAAAACTCAAAGGCCCCGCCTGTCTGGAACATGCCGTCCAGAAGCACCACGTCCGTTAAAAATTCCGGTGTGGCCCCGTGGGTGAAGAAGGGGGCATCACTTCTATGGGACAAGAGGGTTATCAGTGTGGTTCCGTCAAAACTGACAATGTCATGGATGGAGCGGAACAGGTTATCCATGAACAGGCGCTGGGGATGATAAATCTGGTTGGCCAGCTCCTTTGAGTCTGCAACGAGGGTAAACTTCGGGATGGCGCGTTTTTCAGCGGTCAGGGGCTCATCTTGTATGACAAGTCTGGCCCGGTAGTGCAGTTTGGGGTCTCCCATGGCAATACCTGCGGGGGTTACAAACTGTGAGGTGATGGTGCATTTCCATGCGTCGGGGTCCGCTTTTCGGGCTGAGACAAGGATGGTCTTGGGCCGGTTCTTGAGCAGCTTAATGCCGTAGGGAATGGAGAAATCAGTCACCCGGTGGAGATATCCGGTTTTCCCCCGGCTTGCCATGGCCGCTTCGGCCATGGTTTCAACGCCGGTGGCCCCCAGAAAAATGGGGGTGCCGTCCATGGCATGATCCAGAAGAAAGCAGTCCTTTTCTATGGAAAGATAACGGGAAAACACAGTCTCTTTATCCGTCTTTTGTGTCTGTCTGTCCAGAAAGGGGGCCGTGCTGAGCAGTGAATCCCGGTCAAAGGCCTCATCCAGGCCGGTGATGACCACCTCTGTGGTGACGATATCCGTCATTTCATCCATGAAAAAATTAATACCCTCCTGCAGGGGCAAAAATTTCAAGCCCCGTTCGGTGAGCACCTTTTTAACCGTATCCCGGGTGGCCATGCCTGCCCCACTCCAGGCGGTCCAGTCCATGACCTTGCATGTGAGATCCCTGTTTTCTGCCTGGGCTTTAAAAAGTATTTTGGCCAGCATGTCATTGGCGGCGGTGTAATCTGCCTGCCCCTCATTGCCGAATTTTGCCGTTACAGAAGAAAAACCGATGTGATAGCGCACCGGTTTACCTTCCAGGGCGGTCATTACATTGCGGCATCCCATGACCTTGGTATTAAATACCCGGGCAAAGGAGTCATGGGCTTTTTTGTCAAAGGGCATGCTCTCTTCAAGACCAGCGGCATGGATGACCCCATCCACATGATTTATGTCGGCCAGGGCCTTTGCCACCGCTGTTTTATCTGCCACATCCGCTGCCAGATAGGTAACGGTCACCCCCTGGGCTCTGAGGGTATCAAGGTTCCGGCGGGAGGTCCGGATGGCCATGATGCGCTCGGTTTCTTTTTTAAGGGCCACGGGTTTGGCGCCTTTCATGTTTTCCCTTAACATCGCCATGATGGTGGCCGGTGTGGCGGCAGGATCAAGGAAGGCTGCATCCACGTTGTCAATGGGACTTCTGGCCATGATGACCAGGTTGGTTTTATAGGTTTTCACCACCTGTTGCAGAATTTCAAAGGTGATCCCCCGGGCACCGCCGGTGACAAGCAGGGTGTCCCCGGTTTTTATAAGTTCCTCACCTGTGTCCTGGGGAGTCTGTTCTTCAAGTTTCAGAATATATTTTTCATCATCCCGGTAACCGGTTTCCACCCGGGTGTCGCCCGAGAAGAGTTCATTGATGAACTGTCCGGCAATGACATCCAGGGATGTCAGGGGTTCCGGGTATGAAAAATCCACCATCTTTACCCGGGTATGAGGCATCTCCTTGGCAAGGCTTTTCATCATGCCGGAAATACCGGCAAAGCAGGGTTCAATGGTTCCTGTAACCACATCCCCGTGGGGGAAGATTACCGATTCCAAAGAGAGTGCCGTAAGGAATCGATCTTTTTGATTCAGTGATGTGAAAAAAGCCTTCATGAGATGATAAAAGGCATGGACGTGGGCCGCCCCCGAAAGGGGATTGCTGCTTTTTTCCGGGAAACACAGATCAAGGGGTGCCAGATGAATAAATCCTGTAATGTCGTTATGGGTTTTAATAATCTGTTCAGCAGCGTCGTTTATGGATGTTTCAGATGCCAGGTCTAAAGGAAACACCTGGTGGCAGAAATCATCGCTGTTTTTATTGGCTCCCAGCCCGATGATCCGGGTATCTTTACCCAGCAGCCGGGCTATTTTTTCTGCAAAACATCCATTGTCCAGGGTCATGACAACGGTTTTTTCGGACAGATCCATGTACCCCGGTATGGGAGCGGGCACCGGTTTAATGATGGGTACCAGACGTTTAATGTCAGATGGGGCCGATACTTTTGAACCAGGTCCATGGCTGTACTTGGCAGAGGTTTCCGGCGTTTCTGTGGGGGTACCGGTACCATCGGGCGTACCACCGGAGCCATCTGATGTACCCCCGTCAGGACCCTTATCTCCGGCTGGTGGGGTGTCCGGTTCCGGAGGCGTGGTCTTGGTATTAATGTAATCGGCCAGTTTTGCAATGGTGTTTAAATTCCGTAATTTAAGATCCTCGGGCACGGGGAATCCAAAATGTCCGGCGGCCTTTGCAAAGATCTCCACCTGTTTAACGGTGTCAATGCCCAGATCGGCTTCCAGATCCAGGGTATCCTCCAGCATATCCGTGGTGTACCCGGTCTGCTCGGCAATGATCTCCTTTACCTTTTCCAGGGCACCTGCCCCAGCGGATGCCGCCGTTCCATGCGCAGGTCCACCTGCAGGCCCGGAAATCTGTGGGCCTGCATCACTTGCACTTTTGCCCCCGCCACTTCCGGCACCGTTACCGTCCGTGCCACCAGCAGGCGGCGTATCCGGTCCCTGGGGGGTGGCCTTGGTATTAATGTAATCAGCTAATTTTGCAATGGTGTTTAAGTCCCGTAATTTAAGATCCTCGGGCACGGGGAATCCAAAATGTCCGGCGGCCTTTGCAAAGATCTCCACCTGTTTAACGGTGTCAATGCCCAGATCGGCTTCCAGATCCAGGGTATCTTCCAGCATGTCCGTGGTGTACCCGGTCTGCTCGGTAATGATCTCTTTTACCTTTTCCAGGGCACCTGCCCCAGCGGATGCCGCCGTTCCATGCGCAGGTCCACCTGCAGGCCCGGAAATCTGTGGGCCTGCATCACTTGCACTTTTGCCCCCGCCACTTCCGGCACCGTTACCGTCCGTGCCACCAGCAGGCGGCGTATCCGGTCCCTGGGGGGTGGCCTTGGTATTAATGTAATCAGCTAATTTTGCAATGGTGTTTAAATCCCGTAATTTAAGATCCTCGGGCACGGGGAATCCAAAATGTCCGGCGGCCTTTGCAAAGATCTCCACCTGTTTCACCGTATCAATGCCCAGATCGGCCTCCAGATCCAGGGTATCTTCCAGCATGTCCGTGGTGTACCCGGTCTGCTCGGCAATGATTTCCTTTATCTTTGACAATGCCGCACCCGCAGAATCCCCTGCGGGAACAGCTGAAGCCGTTGAGGGGGAGGTATCTGCTGCCGGTGATGTGACAGGTGCAGTTGCCGCTGTTACGGTCCCATTGCTGGAAGATATCGGTGCGGAAACGGCCTGGACAGCGGGTGTTTGAGTCCCGGCCGGAAATGGGGTTTCCCCGTTTGATGCAGTCCTCTGGGAGGACATAGCCTCTGGCATGGACACCGATCCCGGAAGTTGGGCCTGTTTGCCGGCAGGTGTTTCTGCCCGGGGCAGGGCACCACCAGGACCGGGCACCACACAAAGGGTGTTGTCTATAACCTTGAGTTCCGGATTCACCGCCCCGGAAACGGCCTGGAGCCAGCGGGTGTACACTGGATTGTTGTCAAAGGAATTTTCTTCAATGCGCTTAATTAACAAAAAGGCAAAGTGCGACCCAAATCCTGCGGCCAGATGCAGGCCATACTCGGACTGTATGGCTTTTTTGTCGCTGAAATTCAACGCCTTGAAATGATCAGGGATACTGGTGAGGTTGGCAATGGGCGGGGCCTTTCGTTTCTGCAGGGCTTTAACCATGACAACATCTTCAATGGCGGCCCCCAGTGTATGACCGGTGAACCCCTTGGTGTTGGAGATGCAGATGTATTTCAGGTAATCTTTAAATGCGGTTTTTAAAGCTGTAACCTCGGCATCGGCACTGCCACCCCGGGCCGGAGTGTAGGTCTCATGGGACATGAACAACAGCTTTTTGGCATACTCACTTTTTGTCATCTGGTGTTGCTGTTCCATGCGGGTGATGAACCGGATCATCTCCCGTGACATATGGGGTACGTCAATATTAAAGGTATGGTAGGCGCTGTTGGCCATGTGGGTACCCAGTATTTCTGCCTGGCCGTTCATGCCCCTGGCCCTTACCCGGGACACATTTTCAATGACAAGTCCCACAGCACCGGCCCCGAGGATGGTTCCGTTTCTTTCGGAATCAAAGGGTTTGGCTGCTTCGGACACCCGTTTTTTCACCGTGGCTGCCCCCAGTGCCAGAAAACCACTGCCCACCCACTGATTTTGAGCCGGGGATGTGGCATTTTCACCGCCGATGACAATGACCCGTTTGCACCGCCCCACCCGAATCCAGTCCTCGGCCACCCCAATGGCCTGGGTGGTGGATGCACAGGCGGAACTTAAAAGGGTATTGGGACCTTTGGCCCGGATGATCTGGGCCAGATGGGCCGCCCCCAGGGGACAGGCGTTCATGAGAAAATTCCTGTCAAATTTGTAGGTCCCTAAATTTTCCTGCTTGCTGCCCTTGATTTTAAAGAACCAGTCGGTGATCTTTTCTTTTACCCCCATTTCTTTTACGTTTTCCATGAGATAAAAGTAGATGTTTTCAAATTCCTCATAGGGTTTCAAGTAAAAACGATCATAGAGATAGCGTTCCATTTCATTTAGCAGGGTTTCATTGCTGGGCCACAAAGAGGTGATGATTACACCTGTTTCTTCCTGCATTTCCATTGGCAGGGCAAATCCGTCGGGGATCATTTTCCCGCCCCCGGCAGAGGCCTCCTTGTACTGCATGACAAGGGGAATGCCGGCATCTTTCAGTGCCTCAATACCTGCTGCCACAGCCAGGGCCATGGCAATGTCATACTGGGTTTTAATGCCATACTCGTCGGTGAGGCTGAAATATCCCAGTTGACCGGCCAGCTGGATGACATCTTCGGTTCTGGTGATTTCCACAAACCGTGCATTGCCGTCTGGCTCTTTAAACAGGCGGGTGATATTTTTGTCCGTGATGCGCTTCTGGTCTTCCAGTGTCAAGGGTTCAATGAAATTGGTACCCTCAAGAATCCGGTCAAAGTTATCTGAGGCAAACACCCTTCTTGCCTTTCCCGGCAGTCCCACGGAGACACCTGAGATGACAATGCGGTCGGTATTAAAATCGAATCGTTCCAGGGCGTCCATGGCTGCTTCTCGTTTTTGACGGCGAAATTCCTCCTGAAGCAGTTTTTCGGCCAGGGCACTGTTCTGGGCCTTGAACGCTGCAAAATCATCGTCCAGGGAGACGGGCACAGGCGCTCCTGTGCCCCTTGACCGGGTGCCCATGGCCTTTTTTGAGCCGCCTGGTACAATCATCTGCCGCTCATCCCGCTGCCGGGTGAAGATACTGCTGTAAGATGCCAGATAGGCCTTGCAGGCCTCAAAGGATTTGATTTCTCCCTGGCGGCGGTCCACGGTGACCATGGTCTGGAAGTGCACAATGTTGATGTTTTTTAAGAGATTGGCAAGTAAGCGACCCGGGCCAATCTCAATGTAGTGGGTTCTGCCGGATTCATACACATATTCAATGGACCGGATGAACTCCACAGGAGAGGTGATCTGACGGGCCAGAAGATCCTTGACCTCCCGGCGGTTTTCCGGGTAGGGCCGGGCCGTGACATTGGAGATCACCCGGCCAAAGGCGGTGTCATTAAAGGTGATGTTTGCGAGATAATCCCTGAGTTTTTCCGCAGCCTCCTGGAGAAGCGGGGTATGAAAGGCCGCTGAAAGATTGAGCTTTTTAAAGATAATGTTCTGGCCGGTGAGGTACTCACAGAACGCATCAATGGCAGGGGTTTTACCGGATACCGCCGTCTGGTTTTCAGAATTCTTGTTGGTGATGTAGATGTCCTGGATGTCGCTTTGCCGGATAAATGTAGCGGTTTCCTTTTCATTCCGGAATACCACCATGATGCTGCCTGGATATTTTTGTGCTGCCTCTTTCATGAGATCTGCCCGTTTGAGCAACAGGCGCATGGCATCGTCAAAATTGAGCATGCCGCTGCAGAACAGCGCCGTGTATTCACCTACGCTGTGGCCGATGAAGCAGTCGGGTTCAAATCCGTTTGCATGGAGACGGTCAAACAGGGCCGCCGATGACAAAAACACAGCAGGCTGGGTATTTTCCGTCTGGTTGAGCCGGTCGTCTTCCCCGAACATCATGTCAAGCAGTGAGTACCCCCGCTGTTCCACAAAGATTTCTTCCCCACGGTCCATGGTATTTTTGATGTCTGGATCACTGTCATAGAGTTCCTTCATCATGCCCGGGCTCTGGGCACCCTGCCCGGACAGCAGGGCCACCATTTTCTGATGTTTGCCATCCGTGGGAAAAGCAGCTGTGGTGGCAGGTTTCATGCGAATGGCTGTGACTGGTGGGATGATACGTTGAGTTTTCTCCCTGGAAGCTGCAGCCACGGGGGTGATTGCCGGAGAAGGAGCGAGTTTTTCTTTGGATGCTGAACCCTGGATCGGTAGATCCATGGCCCTGGAATTCAGGAGTATGGCCGGCAGCGGGCTTAAAATCACATGGCAATGATTGCCGCCGATGCCGTTGACATTAAAGGCAAACCGCATGGGTTCCCGTCGATCAACCGTGGTGATCTCCTTCACCGGTTTAAGTTTTGTGCCGTTCTTAAGCGTGGTGTGGGCTTGATCAAGATACCGAAAGGGAAGCAGGGTTCTGTTTTTATTCATGAGTACAAGTTTGGCCATGACCACCGCCGGGTTGGCCGCCTTAAAATAGCCAAACTGGGTTTTGACATTGCCACAGGACAGATCATGGGTAAAACATTTTTCCGCCACCTGTTTTTCCACCATGTCCCCTAAAATATTGGAAAAGGCGAACAGATCAAGATGTTTGAGTTCTTTTTTCAGAATACCGCTTTCCGTATAACAGGTGTTGATGGTGGACACAAAGGTCTGCTCTGACGGGGCCAGCAGATGATCAGGAACACTGGATTTAATGGTGCAGTGGTTGACTTCTCCCAGGATTTCCATGTCCGCTTCTTTTGCCTTTTTAAGGGTGGTCAGGACATGTATGGCAGCCCCTTCCCCCATGGAGTAGCCATCGGCCCGGTCATCAAAGAACCGGGCTGTGCTTTCAGACAGCAGCCCCAGTCGTTTAAAGGCCATGAGTACCACGGGGTATAGGTTGGCATCCACACCGCCTGCCAGAACGAAATCCATATCTTTAAAGGCCAGACTTCTGGCCGCGTTGTTGATGGCCACCACGGCAGAGGCGCAGGAGGCATCCACCACATAATTGGCCCCGTTCAGTCCGAAATGGTTGGCAATACGCCCGGAGATGATGTTGGATAAAAGACCCGGGGTGGTATCTTCATTGTTTTCTGGAACGCTTGCCCGGATGGCGTTTAGCAGTGCCTCGGCAATGCCCTTACTTTTTTGAGTACCTGCCTTTTTATATCCTGTAATGATTTCGGCCAGCAGGCCTTTTCTTACCCGCAGAACGTTTTTATTCTGGCGTTCCCCTGCAATGGTACCAAGGATAACTCCGGTTTTGTTTCCCGGAGACAAAAATTTATCCAGCCCGCAGGAGGTGATGGCCTCATCGGCGGCATCCAGCCCCAACAGCTGGCCCCGTTCCAGGGATCTCACCGTTGTGGGGGGCATTCGGTATTTGATGTTGTTGAACTTAAAATCCTTGATAATTCCGGCCTGAATCATGGGCAGGTGATAGTTGGATTTTTTATCCAGTTCGGCATAGGCCGCATTGTCAAAGGCAGATTCGGGGATGGCGGAGAGTTGTTTTTCTCCGGACTTCAATATTTCCCAGAACTGAGCGGTATTCGGGGCACCGGGCAGGCGCACCCCAAGACCTGCAATGACAATGCGATCATCGTTAAAGTCGTATGCGGGGTCCGTGAACAGATCCCGTGCCAGTGGTGCATAATCTTTTCGGTATTCTTCAATGACAATGTGGTAGTTGATTCCGCCGAACCCATAGGAACTGACACCTGCCTTTCGGGTTTTGTTGTCCGGCTCCACCCAGGGGGCAGCTTCTTCTATGATGTACATGGTGGAATTTTTGAGATCATGGTTGGGGGAAAGGGTCTCAAAGTTGGCATTGGGGGGCAGTACTCCTTTTTTTACTGCCTGAACCGCCTTTACAAGACCGGCGGCCCCGGCACCTCCCAGCAGATGGCCTATCTGGGATTTTACCGAGCTGATGCCGGTTTTTGAGGTACTGTACACCTGTTTCAGGGTTTCAAGTTCTGCCTGGTCTCCCATGATGGTGGAGGTACCGTGGGCCTCCACAAACGCCACATCGTCTGGGGTGACATGGGGGGCCATATTTTCAAAACAACGTTTCAGAGCCAGGATCTGCCCGTTGATATTGGGGGCGGCAATGGCCTTTCCCCGACCGTCGGAACTGCTGCCGATTCCCTTGATGACAGCCTGGATATTGTCATTGTCACGCAGGGCGTCCTTCATGCGTTTCAGCACAAAAACAGCGGCTCCCTCACCCAGGATAAATCCATTGGCCCGTTTATCAAAGGGAAAGGACCCATCCGCAGACAGGGCTCCCATTTTGCAGAATCCGATGAATGATTCCGGTGCCAGGTGGGTGTTTACCCCCCCCACGATGACCTGGTCCCTTTCCCCGGAAAGCAGCTCCCCCACGGCGGCATCCAGGGCCGTAAAAGAAGATGCACAGGCGGCATCCACAATGTAGTTGGGTCCCCGGATGCCCAGATGCCGGGCCACCCGGGAGGCTTCAATGTTTAATAAAATTCCGTGTACCGGATCATATCCCTGGTTGTTGCCCTCCATGCCGATACGTAGATGTTCCACCAGCTCTGTTTTTTCAAGTTCGGTGAGGGCATTAAATTCCGGCAATTTTTTTAACATGGATATCACTTGCGGGAAATGGTATTTCAGCTGGAGGTCGTTGCCAAGCTCGTTGCCAAGGCAGGTGGCGATGATGACAGCTGTTCTCTGGGGATCTTTGCAGGCAAAGGATAAATCTTCATTGAGGTAGCCCGCGTTTTCCACGGCCTGGTAGGCTGCTTCCAGCAGCATTTTCTGGCTTCTGGACAGTTTGGCGGCCTTGTCATCGTTATACCCGAACCGTTTCTGGTCAAACTGGTAGTTTTCCACAAGACCGGCCAGCATGGTATAGGATCTGTCTTCGGCACTCTTGTCTGGATCATAGTAGAGATCTTTTCGGATTCTGTTATCGGGCATCTCCTTGATGGCATATTGTTTGCCCATGATATTGTCCCACAATTGTTCTGGATCAGCGGCTCCGGGCAGAATACAGCCCATGCCTACAATGGCGATTTCATCGTTGATCCGATTTTTATGGGAGGAAAAAATCTCCAGTTTTCCAAGGTTTCTGTAAAGGGTATCTTTATCTTTAAAATACCGATTGTGGACATCGGGAATGGTCAGAGTGTTATGGAAATAGGCAAGGCTGTCCCCCACTAGAAAGTTTCCCTTTTCTTCCTGGGCATTGTCATCAAATCGGGTATAAAATTCTTCTCCGGGACGCTTGAAATCGGGCAGATAGCCTTTTGCACCGATGAGCAGGGAGCCAATGTTATTTTTCTCAAAGGCTCTCTTTCGTTCTTCCAGGGATTTTCCCTGTTTGATCATATCCCTTTCCAGGGTCACCGTCATTTTTGCAAATTCTGTTGGGGCTGTGCGGGAGGCAAGGCCCACACTGGTGCCGATGACCACGGTTTTATCGGTTTTGCAGAGAATTTCCTGGTACCGTTTTTTCATGGCACCGGTTTCAATGATCTCCTGGGTGAACAGATAAGCGCTGCCCACCTGCAGGCCGATTTTGACTCCCCGGGCTACCAGACGGGCGGCAATGCCGGAAATAAACCATGCTGCAAAACAGGTGGAAATTCCCCCGGCAAAGATTAGGCTGATGCCGGAAAGGTCCTGTTTTTCATCCTCCAGAAGCCTTGTGATGGCGGCGTCCCACAGCACCAGGCTTGAAAGGGAACCCACGTGTCCTCCGGCTTCCTTGCCCTCAAAGATAAAACGGGAGCAGCCGTTTTCCATGGCATTTTTCAGCATGGACACCGAGGGGGTGTGTAGATAGGTTTTGGTGCCCGCCTTTTCAAGTTCTATGATCTGGGAGGGAATGCCACCGGCAAACAGGGCAAATGGTACCCTGTATTTTTTCACCATATCCATGTGTTTGGCAATGGCCGGATTAAAGGCTTCAATACCCACCAGGCCCGCACCGAAGTTTTTGACCTGTTCGGTTCCCTTTTTAAGCATGGGTTCTGCAAGAAAATCCGGCAGACTTCCCACGGCCAGGAAGGGCAGGGCACCGGCCTTAAGTACCTGGGTGGCAAAGTCGGCATTGTCACTGATGTTGGCCATGGGTCCCTGAATCAGGGGATAGGTGGTACCATGTTCTTTGGCAAGGGGGGAATCTGGCACCACGGGGTCAAACTTGTCCACCCATTGAAGCTGTTCTCCAATCTCTTTGAAAAAGCCGGGGATCATTTCTTTAATGGAGGAGGCAAGTTTTTTAAAGCTCTTGGCAAAAAGTGCATCCTGTCCTAGAAAAAACAGGGATTGCACGGCACTTGCGTCTGCATCATCAAGGGCGGTGCTGTTGGTTTTCAGCTCCTGGTACACCAGTTCTTTTGCATTGTCCTGGTCAGACCAGAGGATGGCCTTTTCTTTGAGTTCCCGGGCAATTTTTGTACCCAGTTTTGCAAATACTCGGATGATGAAGCCCGGATCGGTGGTCACCTCTATGGAATCACTTTCCACCAGATTACCCAGAAGGGATTTAAAGTTTTCCGCCACCGGGGATTCATCGGCCAGCCATACCTGACTGTCCAGGACCACACCGCTTACACCGGCGGCAAACATGCCAGATGCCGTGTTTCTGCCCACACCGCCGTGGATAAAAACGGGTCTTTGGCTGTTTTGCAGGTACCACTGCATCAGAATAAATGCGGAATACCCCGATACCCGGCCACCGGCTTCGTTACCCTTGAGGATCAATGCGTGGGGATCTGCGGTGTCAATGGTGTCATTGATGTTGATATCTTTGACTTCAAGGACGAGTTTGGTATCCCCGAATCCAGAAAAAGACACAGAACCATTGTCACCGTTCACCGGAATGATCAGTACGTCCAGCTGATCCAGTTGCAGTTCCTTCAGGGTTTCAATAAGGGTCTCACCTGGGGCCACCACCCTTAACCCGAACAGTACACCTGCTTTTTCCAGCTGCTTGGCCCCATGAATGATTTCATCTTCAGGCATGAATTCGGCATCAAACACGGGCAGACCACCGGCCCGGAATATTTCAGTGAAAAAACTTAAAGAGAAAACTTTTGTGGGGTTATATACCATCAAGGGTAGTTTTGAATTCAAAATTCGGGTTAACATTTTATCTGGTTTCTCCCATGTATATTTTATATGAAAAAGAAGGTGCTGGGTTTTGGGTACTGGGTTCTAAAAGCAACTACTTTTTCATTGTTCGTTGTGGCTGGTGGTTACAGCCTATGTTTATATGAAAAGGTAGCTTGCCAAGGCAACTTCAGCAGAGCCGCCCCCCCCCGATGGGTAATAGGAACCGGACAATTGAGCTGTCTACAGTTCCGGTCCGGACCCATTGCCCGTCGGGGGGGGGGCGGCGGTATAATGCCATTTGGCTCCGCGTCTACGACCCTATATTCGTTGTGTCCGTCAGGACATGGCATTTATATCAAAGTAACAGGAATCTCATGTATGCAAAGATGCTGCCATTATGTCTATGAATATAGATTTAAAGCGTTATTAAGGCTATTTATTCTCTATATCACTGTTATTTAAATGAATTTTGTGATTAGCCTGCGGGAATCATGTTGTATTGAATTTTTGTTTTTTCTATGGTAAACCCAAAAAACGTACATATGATGATCAGGCTCATACATTTAATGCACAGGAGACAAAATGGTTAAACCCAGAAAATTAAGTGGTGAGGAGCGGCGTTTTTTTAAAACCGTGTACCATGCCGCCTTTGCCAATCCCTTTGGGGATCTGCGGGAAAAACTGGATCGGACCATTGCCGGGCTTTTTCCTTCAGTTTCCCGCAGGGAAAGTGCCGATCGCTGTATCAAAGAAATTGATATCCGGGTGAAACAGCTGGAAAAAGAGGGTCGTGCAACCCTTGATGCCTTCCGGGGTCAGGATCAGAACCTCATCCGGGTGGTGTTTCTTTTCGATATTTTTCATAAGTTCCGGGATCAGTTTGATCGGTTGATCATGGAGCAGATCAATGCCGGGGATACCCCGGTCAAGGTGTCATTTGCCAGGGAGGCCATGGGCATGCTTCACAAACGTGGTTTCCCGGAAAGGTGTTATAACCATTACTTTGCCTTTTCCTTTCAACTGCGCCGGGCTTTTTTTTTCATTTCCAACTCCCTTGTTGGCACCAGTGACTGTATGAAAGAACTGAAACGTAAACTGTGGAACAATGTGTTTACCAGTAACATTGAATGGTATGATAAATACCTGTGGAACCGCATGGAGGATTTTTCCACCCTGATACTCGGGGAGACCGGTACGGGCAAAGGGACAGCTGCCATGGCCGTGGGCCGCAGTGGATTTATTCCCTTTGACAGCAAAAAAGAGTGTTTTGCCGACAGTTTCACCGGCACCTTTATATCACTGAACCTTTCCCAGTTTCCTGAAACTTTGCTGGAATCAGAATTGTTTGGTCATAGAAAGGGGGCCTTTACCGGTGCGGTGGAGGATTACCCCGGTGTATTTGAACGTTGCAGTCCCCACGGCGCTATTTTGCTGGATGAAATTGGAGAGGTGCCCAATCATGTTCAGATTAAATTGTTGCAGGTGCTCCAGGATCGGGTGTTTGCCCCCGTGGGAGGGCATGCAAAATCCCGGTTTCAGGGACGGGTAATTGCCGCCACCAACCGCAGTATGGCCGATATTGCCGGGGGAGGGGTGTTAAGGGATGACTTTTATTACCGGCTCAGCTCCGATGTCATTGAGGTACCTCCTTTGCGGAAACGCATTCTCCAGGACCCGGGGGAACTTGATGCGCTTCTGGCCTTCACCGTGGAGCGAATTATGGGAACTCCGTGTGAGGAGCTGGTAAAAAAAGTCCTTGGCATGATTGAAAGGGAGCTGGGAAACGATTATCACTGGCCTGGCAATGTCCGGGAACTTGAGCAGTGTGTAAAGCAGGTCATGCTCCGGCGCAGCTACGAAAGGTTGCAGAAAAAATGCAGCGGTGGGATAAAATATAGACTGATCAAGGGTATAAATAATGGAGATCTTACCGTGTCTGAATTAACTTCTGGCTATCTGCAGTTACTCTACCAGAAACACGGGGCCTATGAAAAAGTGGGTCGGCGAGCCGGAATGGACCGCAGGACCGTTAAAAAATATATTAATGAACAGGGCAGATCCTGACCAATACCATGGATCTGTCTTAAAACCGGATTTTAGTCCACAGGAACAAAATATTATGCTCAATTTTCTTCCCGGCCCGGTAAAGGGCGCATTGTCATTTCTATTCTACCTGATCAATACCATGGTGATGTGTACATTTATTTTTATTGTGGCCCTGGTAAAATTCATCGTACCACAGCCATCCTGCCGGGTGGCATGTGACAAGCTTCTCATTGCCATTTCAACGGCATGGATAAGCATCAACATATTTAATTGCCGGCTTTTCACCCGCATTGAATGGGATATCCGGGGTGTGGATGCACTGGAGATGCAGGGGTGGTATCTTGTGCTGTCCAATCACCAGTCATGGATGGATATTCTCGTGCTCCAGACCGTGTTCCACGGTCGGATTCCCTTTTTAAAGTTTTTCTTAAAAAAAGAGCTGATCTGGGTGCCGTTTCTGGGGCTCGCCTGGTGGGCACTGGATTTTCCCTTCATGCGCCGGTACTCCCGGGCGTTTTTGGAAAAACATCCCCATTTAAAGGGGAAAGACCTGGAAAGTACCCGCAAGGCCTGCGAGAAATTTAAGGCACTTCCCATATCCATCATGAACTTTGTGGAGGGTACCCGGTTTACCCGGGCAAAACATGGGTCACAAAAATCCCCCCACCGGTACCTTTTAAAGCCCCGAGCAGGCGGCGTGGCCTTTGTGCTGGGTGCCATGGGGGAAAATATTCACCGCATTGTTGATGTCACCATTGTTTACCCCCAGGGGGCGGACAGCTTCTGGGGGTTTATTTCGGGGCGGGTGAAGCACATCATTGTGGATGTGAATTCCATGCCGGTGTCGGAACAGATGGTGGGGGATTTTTTTAATGATGCCTTGTTCAGAGATCGTTTCTGCCAATGGTTAAACGCGCTGTGGCAGCAGAAAGATGACACCATACACTGCCTTTTGGGGCATGCCCATGAGCAGAAAGTATCACAGGAGGTCACATCATCACAACAGACGTCAGTATCACCAAAAGACAGCCATGAGGCCTGCCAGGAGAAAGTGTGCATCCACGATGAACTCAAGGTTGCTTCCCGGCAGTAGATAGCCGTTTTCGCACCGGACAATGAGATTTAACAGAAGGGCGGGGAGAGTGGCCTGCAGGAATCCCATGGGACCGGTTATGCCCAGGGTGGTGGCAATGAGAAGCATGAGGGTAAGAATGGCCAGGACCATCTTGATCAGGGACATACTTTTTTCTTCTCCCAGTATCAGGGGCAGGGTTTCTTTGCCGGTGATTCTGTCTCCCTGCATTTCCAGCACATTGAAAAAGGCGGTTCTGGCAAAAACCAGCCCCGTGGCAAAGACAAAGGAAACAGCTACGGCAGAAAATTTAAAGTTTTCCATGGCCGGCAGAATAGATGTAACCGTTCCCCAGGCGGCGGCAATAAGAAGGGTTTTTGAGCCGGGAATATCCTTTAATGCCTTAAATCTGCTTACCCCTGGTAAAAACGAAAAAATGCTAAGATTGTAGGTCAGGCCCAGAAAACTCATGGCCATGAGGATCATGAAGGCCAGGGTGCTGTGGGAAAAGGAAAGCATTAACCCGGCACCCCCGCTGACCAGGGCCACCGCTGTCATTTTTGATTTATGGGTTTCGTAAAACTGTGCCCGCTCGGGATGGTTGTATCGATCTGACGAAATGGTCAAAAGATTGTTTAAAATCTGCATGGACAACACGTAGAGTCCGGCAACAACGGCATGGATCAGCACCCGGTCCAGCCCCTGGAGATAGGCGCAGGCAAGGGTCAGACACCCGGCACCTGCGGCCAGCAGTACATTGGTTTTTAACAGCAGATTCCGGACCTGAAAAAACACCCGGTTTTTTTTCTGCCTGGCCCGCAGATGCTCTTCAATGGCCCGGCAGGTTTTATTGATGATCCAGTTGGGGGTGGATGCCCCGGCGGTGATGGCAATGGTGTCTGCAGGGGCAATCAGGCGGTAATCAATCTCTGATATGTCTTCAATGTGCATGGATGGTTTGCCCGTGGCTTTTGCAATCTGGGCAAGCCTCTGGGTATTGCCGCTGTGCTTTCCCCCCACCACAATGACGGCATCACTTTTTTCGGCAATCTCTCTGGTCTCTGCCTGGCGCTTTTCCGTTGAGTGGCAGATGGTGTCATGGATTTTATAGTGGGGATGATTTTCGGTGATCCACTGTTTGATTTCCTGGAATAAAGAGGTGTCCTGGGTGGTCTGGGCCACCACCACGGCCTTGTCAAAGGTGGGCAGGGTCTGTACCTGTTCCAGAGTGGCGGCGGTGAATCCTTTTTTGCCGGCATAGCCCAGAAGGCCCCGGACCTCGGGATGATCTGCATCTCCGATGATGATGGCGGTGTATCCCCTGTCATGGTGACGGCCGATGATGGTCTGCACCCGGATAACCCGGGGACAGGTGGCGTCAATGACCTTAAAACCTGCGGACTCAAGGGCGGTTTTATCCTGGGGAGGGACTCCATGGGCACGGATGAGCACGGTGCCCTCACCCTTTTCGGGAATTTGTTTGATGCTGGGGATGCCCTTTTCCTGGAGCATCTCCTGTACCTGGGGATTATGAATCAGGGGACCAAAGGTGCAGATGGGACCCTGGGTGCGATTGGCGGCATCCAGTACCATGTCCACGGCCCGGCGGACCCCCATGCAGAAGCCGGCGGTTTTTGCAATGGTGATTTTCATGAAAGTCTGTCCAGAAGCTGGATGAGTCGCTGGAATTCATCCTCGTTTTTAAAACTGATCTCCAGTTTGCCCTTGTTTCCCTTTTTTTTGATTTTTACACTGGATTGAATTTTCCGGGTAAGGGCAGTGCACAGGGTTTCCAGTTCGGTTTTTTCGGGGGAGGGCGGTTCCAGCACACCGGGTTTTTCCTTTATTTTTCTGACCAGCTGTTCCGTGGATCTAACGGATAGATCCCTTGAAACAACGGCTTCCCAGGCTTTGATCTGGAGGGCTTGCGTGCCTGCACCAAGAAGTGCCCTTGCATGACCCATGGAAATTTGATTTTTTGCAAGGCTTTTACTGATGGGTTCCGGCAGTTTAAGCAATCTTAAAAAATTGGTGATGGCGGAACGGCTTTTCCCGATTTTCTGTGCCACCTTTTCCTGGGTGTATTTAAATTCCATGATGAGCCGGTGATAGGCCTCTGCCTCTTCCAGGGGATTTAAATTGGCTCGCTGGATATTTTCTATGATGGAAACCTCCAGCACCTGCTCGTCGGAAAGATTGCGAATAATGGCCGGAATGTGGGTCAGGTTGGCCCGTCGGGCTGCCCGAAAACGACGTTCTCCGGCAATGAGCTCGTACTTGTCGTTTTGTTTTCTGACAAGAACCGGCTGCAAAACACCCTGTTCAATGATGGACTCCTTGAGATTCTCCAGATCTTCTTCGGAAAACAGTGTTCTTGGTTGAAACCGGTTGGGAATAATATCATCTATGTCACACATGAAATAACTGCCCGATTTTTTATCCATGGGCTGAATATCGGGAATAAGGGCAGAGATCCCTCTGCCAAGTCCGGTTTTTCTTACTTTCTTTCCAGTCATCTGTTCAAGAGTTCCTTTACAAGTGCCAGGTAACTTTTGGCACCGGGGGAGCTGGCATCATAGGAGATCACCGGCATGCCGTAACTGGGAGCTTCTGCCAGTTTGACATTGCGGGGAATTTTGGTTTTAAAGATCATTTCCTTAAAATATTTTTCTGCATCCTCAACCACCTGGCGGGCCAGATTTGTTCTTTTATCATACATGGTTAAGAGGATTCCTTCAATGCGCAGACTGGGGTTGAGGGACATTTTAACCCGTTTTATGGTTTCAAGTAACTGACCAAGACCCTCCAGGGCAAAAAATTCACTCTGCAGAGGTACAATCACCGAATCTGCAGCGGTGAGGGCATTTAGGGTTAAAAGGCTCAGAGAAGGAGGGCAGTCGATGATGATGTACTTGAACTGAACTGCCACCTTTGACAACAGATCCCCCAGAATCCTTTCCCGGCGTGGCTTATCCATGAATTCAACTTCAAAACCGATGAGGTCCACATTGCACGGTAATATTTTGAGTTTTTGATTTCCGTGTCACAGATGAGAGATGACGGAGGCACCTCGCCGATCAGGCCTTGATATAGAGATGCCGTCAGACTTGGCTTGTCAATACAGTGGCTGTGGTGGCATTGGCCTGGGGATCGCAGTCCACAAGCAGGGTGTCTTTTCCTGAAATGGCAAGGGCTGCTGCCAGATTCACCGCAGTGGTGGTTTTACCCACACCACCTTTCTGATTGGAGATACTTATTATTGTTGTCATAATAGTCCATTAAGGAAATAAAAGTGCCTTGGCCTGTTTAAACAGAGATAGTCATTACTTTTGATTATAACATATATGTCCCGGCGGACACAAAGAAGCATGAAAATGGTATGATATCGCTTTCAGTGGTCAGCCGATCCGGCCCTGAACCGTTGGCGGCTCTGCTGTTGAATATTTTAATGTAAAACATATATATCGGTAGGCATCTGCCACAACGAACAATGAAAAAAACGTTGCTGTTAGCACCCAGCGGCCAACACCCAGTGTCCAGGTTTTCATACCAGTTAAATCAGGTGCACTGATAACATAAAGTTGGTTTCAGCGCAAAAAAAATTTAAATTATTTGTTTTTTATTAAGAACATGTTAAAGAAAGATAATTTGATGCAATAGATAATACAATAAATCCGTGTGAAGCTTGCAGGGCAAGGCTTTTCGGCTTTGAGGTTTTCATGAATTTTCATAAAAAAAGTGATCAAAAATGAGGTGAAGGTTAATAAAAATGGTGGACAAAAACGTGGACCGGATATAGCTGAAACGTTGGGTAAGGTGGATTCTCCAGAAAAAATGGATATGATTTTCAGGCAGTACTTGGATGATGTCCAGTATGACCGTCTTAAAACCATAAAAAATATGGAAGTGCTCAAACGCATTGCAAATGCCATTGCCGTGGGTCGACCCCAGTCGGTGTTTGTAAATACCGGAAGTGAGGATGATCGCCAGTTTATTCGAGATCTTGCTCTCAAGAATAAAGAGGAAGCTCCTCTGGCCATGGAAAACCATACCATTCATTATGACCTGGCACAGGAGCAGGGCCGGATTGTGGATCGTACCTTTTACATAGCCGATATTGATGAAGAGATCAGCACCCTTGCCAATCGCATGGAACGTCAGAAGGCCCTTGAGGAAATAAACATGCACATGGGTGGTATCATGGAAGGAAAAACCATGATTGTGGGCTTTTACATGCGCGGACCCGTGGGGGCACCTGCATCCAATCCCGCCCTGGAACTGACAAGTTCTGCCTATGTATCCCACAGTGCGGAAATTTTGTATCGCAATGCCTTTAAAGGGTTTGATCAGGAAGTGGAAAAACTGGGTCATTTTTTTACCAATATTCACAGTGAAGGACAGAATCGCACCGAAGATCTTCCCAATGCCCGGGTCTTCATGGACAGACGTTACCGCACCACCTACAGTTATAACTGTACCTATGCGGGTAATACCCTGTTATTGAAAAAAGGGAATCACCGCTTTGCCGTGGACAAGGCCGTGTATGAAAACCGGGAAAAGAATTGTCAGAGCATATGTTTATCACCGGTATTAAAGGACCGGAGGCAGGGTGTCCTGGTGCGCCGGGGCCGCCCCCAGCGGATGTGGTAAAACCACCACTGCCATGGCCGGGGATTGCTTTGTGGGGGATGATCTTGCCCAGATGTGGATTGCCGAGGATGGATCTGTTCGGTCTATAAATCCTGAATGCGGGATTTTCGGTATCCTGGAAGATGTCAACTGGGAGGGTGACCCCCAGCTCATGGAAAATTTGCGTAAACCAGGCACGGAGGTGATCTGGACCAATGTGCTGGTGGATGAAAATAAAAAACCCCATTGGGTGGGTAACGGAGAAGAACCACCGGAGAGGGGATTTAATTTCCAGGGGGAATGGCATAGGGGCATGACCGATGCCAATGGAAAGCCGGTACCCATATCCCACCCCAATTCTCGGTGCACCCTTGCTGCCACGGCATTGGATAACTATTCTCCTGAATCGGAAAATCCCGACGGGGTGGAAACCCGCATGATTACTTATAGTGGCCGGGACAGCGACACCATGCCACCGGTGTGGGTGGCAAAAAATGAAGAACACGGTGTGGTCCTGGGGGCCTGCATTGTGTCTGCCGCCACGGCAACGGAACTTGGGGTCACCGGTGTTCGACGGGCTCCCTGGGCCAATGCGGCCTTTATCCCAGGTGCTCTGGGAGATTATATGGATGCCCAGTTTAAATTCTTTGGCAATCCAGCCATTGCCCTTGAAAAAAAACCTGTCATGGCCGGTCTTAATTATTTCCTCACCCACGCAGCAAGGGGAGGAGACTCCAAAAAACTGCTGGGGGAAAAACGGGATGTAAAGGTATGGCTTTCCTGGCTGGAGCGTTATGCCCACCGGGAGGTTAAAAGAATTGAAACACCCATTGGACACCTGCCTCTGTATGATGATCTGAAGCTGCTTTTCAAGCAGATCATTGACAAGGAATATCCCCACGAACTCTACATCAAGCAGTTTTCTCTATACGTTGATAATATTATAAAACGCCTGGATTTCCAGATTGAGGCCTATTCCCGGGAAAAAAATATTCCAGATACCCTGTTTAAAGTTCTCCATGGTCAGAAGGCAGAACTTATGCTATTAAGACAACACAGGGGAGCCATTGTGTCTCCTCTGGATATGGCACTTTCCTGATATTTAAGCGTACTCTGCCGATCAAGCATTACAGGAGGCGCTGCTTAGACAATAGGACCGGATCATCCGGGGACACCCGATGATGTGGTAAATATACACAGATATATTGTGGGGATGAAGCACCGGGAAGGGGTTTCATCCCCATCTCTTTTAACATTATTATTCTAAACAAACAGGTGATTACAAATGGTAAAAATTGAGACCAGTATGGGTGAAATCGAGGTGGAGCTGAATGCTGAAAAAGCACCCAAGACCGTGGAAAATTTTCTGGCTTATGTCAAGGCCGGTCATTATGACGGAACCATCTTTCATCGGGTGATTGATGGATTCATGGTTCAGGGTGGCGGTATGACTGAGGACATGAAAGAAAAACCCACCAATGCACCCATTGAAAACGAAGCAGATAACGGTCTTTCCAATGACGCCTACACCCTTGCCATGGCCAGAACCATGGACCCCCACAGTGCAACGGCACAGTTCTTCATCAATGTTAAGAAAAATGACTTTTTGAATCACACAGCCAAAACCCCCCAGGGATGGGGATATACGGTTTTTGGCAAGGTCACCAAGGGCCATGGTGTGATTAATAAAATAAAAGGCGTGGCAACGGGCAACAAAGGGGGACATCAGGATGTTCCCACCCAGCCCATCACCATTTTAAAAGCTGAAGTCATAGACGCGTAAGCCCTTAAATCGGAGCTGCTTGTGTTTAAGGGGTTCATGCCTGATATCTGGACCATTTAAATTTCATCCTTTGTTTTCTCCGGTGTCAGGTTCCGCCCTTTCTGAGCAGATGTCTGTAAAATAATACCCTGTTGCCAGCCTTTTCTTCCATATCTGTGTTATGGGCGAATACGCTAGAAGTGTCATCTCCTGAAGATGGATAAGCACTTCATGCAATGGGGTATATTTGTTGTACGCATTTCACGAAGCATTATCTTTAATACATATTATTTCTGATTCATCCACGGCTAATATGTATAGTGCTTCTCACCACCTGCCAGATTGCCTTCAATTTGGGGGGGGAGCAGTGATGGATTTATTTGTATTTGATGAATAGTGTTTATTATATATGTATACCTTGTTTTGTGCTATGACCTTACTGGTTGCATTTTTATTTGGCGTTCTGGTTATATTGTAAGTAAAGTGAATGGGGATATAATTTTATCTTGATTTTATTGGTTTTATCTGGTTATGATCATTTACCAAAAACATATTGCCCATGGCTTAAAAATTTGAGAGACACATGGATGCGTCTCGCCACATATACTGAAAAGATTCTGATTGCAGGAGGTATAAATGTTTAAAATTGTCCACCGGAAGAGATGGCTCAGGGGACCATCGTATTAAACGAAATTGAGGCACCCCGCATTGCCGTCAAAGCAAAACCCGGTCAGTTTGTAATTCTTCAGGCCAATGAAACCGGCGAGCGGATTCCATTGACCATGGCCGATGTGGACCCGGAAAAGGGTACCATTACAATCATTTACATGATTGTTGGAAAATCCACTACTCTCTTTGGGCGTATGGCCGTGGGTCAGGAATATTATGCGGTCATAGGACCCCTTGGCAAAGCCACCCATCTTGAGAAAAAAGGAAAAGTGGTGTGTGTGGGTGGCGGCACCGGTATTGCAGTGCTTCATCCCATTACCCGGGGTCTGAAAGAAGCGGGCAATGAGGTTATCACCATTCTGGGTTCCAGAAATAAAGACCTGCTGATTCTGGAAGATAAAATGGCAAAGGTGTCAGACACCCTTTACATCTGTACCGATGACGGTTCCAAGGGGCACCATGGCTTTGTCACCGATATACTTAAAGATGTCCTTGCAAAGGAAGACATCAGCCTGGTGGTGGCCATAGGGCCTGTCCCCATGATGAAGTTTGTCTCCATGATTACCAAGGAAAGCAATGTTGAAACCCTGGTCAGCCTGAATCCCATCATGGTGGATGGTACCGGCATGTGCGGTGGATGTCGGGTGTCCGTGGGGGGTGAAACCAAGTTTGCATGTGTTGATGGACCCGAATTTGATGGTCATAAAGTGGATTACGATGAATTGTCCAAACGTCTCCAGGCATATCAGCCAGAAGAGAAACTTAGCATGACCGGATGTCAGTGTAAGTAAATTTTACGCTGTCACAGGCGTTTTAGTTTTTTGTTCCGGCGACGATTGCATAGTTAAGAGTAAAATAAGGGTGTGTGTTGCCGCTGGTAACCCACGGATTGTATTTGTTAGAATCCATACCCCTGAAATCAGGTGGTGACAAAGTTCCATGTCCGGATGGGCATGTATTTTATACTGGAGGATGTAATGGCAGAAACGAAAGTCAAAAAAGAGAAGACACCACGGGTTAAAATGCCTGAACAGGCACCCGATGTGAGAAATAGAAATTTTAAAGAGGTTCCCCTGGGCCTGACACCGGAAATGGCACAGCTGGAAGCCTCCCGGTGCCTGCAGTGCAAAAAACCTGCCTGCGTGGAAGGCTGTCCTGTTTCCGTTAATATCCCAGGCTTTATTCATAAAATAGTGGAAGGTGATTTTGCCGGTGCTGCAGGGGTGCTGTGGGGGAAAAATGCCCTGCCGGCGGTGTGTGGCCGGGTGTGCCCCCAGGAAATTCAGTGTGAAGGCCGATGCATTGTGGGCAAAAAAGACAAGCCCGTGGCCATTGGATATCTTGAGCGGTTTGCCGCAGATTATGCCCGGAACAGCGGTGAAGCTGAACTTCCCAAGGTAGCTGAAAAAACCGGTAAAAAAGTGGCAGTGGTGGGTTCCGGACCGTCGGGTCTCACCGTGGCAGGTGATCTGAGTTCAATATCACAATTAGCTATTTTAGTATAAATAATTAAAATAGGAACAATTTTGATGAAATTCTGAACAATTCTCTAAAAATTATTCTAATTCAATTTCTTTTTGTTTGATTTTTTGTGCAATGATATCAGTGTCAACTCCATCATCAATTTATAATTCCTATTGAAATTTTAGCTTTAAAGCTTGTAGTTGTTGTTGCAACAATTTAGCCTTCTTGTCAACCTTAACTTAATAGTCTTAAATTTTGGTTTAGTCTTCTAAGATATCTAAGTATTTAGTAATTTTTTTTTAATAATATTCATCTGATTTTGTGTTTTCATTTCCTAGTTCATCATTTCTTTTAACTATTATTATTTAAAACAAGTTTACAATTATTTTGTTAGATCAGCAGGCTTAAGCTCATTGGATATTTTTCCTTTTAAAAATTTCGTATTTTTCTTTAATACTTAAAGGTTTCTATAATTTCCACTACCTCCAGCAAATTCTGAATTTCCTCCCCATAGTGCCTAAAAATGAGAAAGCGATTACACAGATATCTTCATTGGTTTTCCTAAAATTACCCATTCAACTGAATGATGACAAGGAGGAGACTATTAATAAATCAATAAAATGAATAATCAAACTGTAAATGACCCAGAGTAAGTATAATATTCTTCTACATTATTTGTAGCCAAGCAATCTTTAAAGGCTTCTTCAAAATTGAACATTACTTTTGATTTAGTTCCAGACTTCTTTAGATTAACAGCAGTAGTAGCAAAATAATCTATCAGTTAGTTTTCTTAAAATCTCTCTGCTTCAAATAACAGAGCTAAATTCACATATTTTCCATTTTCAACCACATCTTCACATGTTATTTGCATTTCCATGTCGAATCTATTACCCTCAATTATATGTTCACTTGGAGCATGAAAACCAAGTGTAAAGCATTGCGCCTTTCTAACTTAACCACTATTATCATTCACTTAAATTGCCATCCATGGGAAATCCGATTTTAAGAAATAGCCATTATTTTCAACTTTTGTCACAATATTGTTTGCAAAAATTTCAAAATACAAAATTGCTTAAGTCACAGTTCTTACTTAATCATAATGAATATCAATCGGAGATTATTGCCCTTAAGTGCTTGAACATGTTGGCCAAATTTTGTGCCAATCATTTCCTCCAACATAATAATTCCATTTGAATTTTTAGCAAAACAACACAACAGGAAATATTAAAAATACAAACAACAACATTCACTTCTTTATCTCTAAATGATTCTTTTTATAATAATTTTAAAAACGGATAATGTGAATAATACATAATAATTCAATTTAAATTATTTAAAAATTCTAAATAATAATATTCAATAATTTTGCTATTTTAAATTATTTTTTATTTATTTTTTTCAAAATATAAAATCCTTATTGGATTAAAATGGACAATTAAGAGGTATTTTCTGTTCTTAAATTTTATTTTATAGAACATTTTTAAGATTTATGTCACAATAACTAATTCTTCAAAACAGTTTATTATTTTCTGTAATAAGACAATGACTGTTGGTTGATATTTTTGTTTAAATATTATTTTAGAAAAAATGAATTAACTTATTGCCAGCTATTATCAAACCTTATTTTGTGGAGAGCCTTAAGATCCAGAAAAATTAGTTAATTCCTATATCAAATTAAAGTATTCAATGCATAACAATTACGTGCTGCATCCCTTTAAAAAAGTACAAGATTTTTTAGTAAATAATGACAAAATCAATTGCACTTTGGCTAATTTAAATAAATCAATCCAAGTTAATTTAACTTCTGATCAATCACAAAAATAGCAGGCTCATCAATCACCAAAAAAACAGAGTGGTGTTTCAAATAAGTTAAAAATCAAATTTTTAAATTTATATTTTCATTAAGCATATTGCAATAAGAATAGACTCCTAAACTTCTAAAAAACAAATTAATCAAACCTAAGGAATAGCCAGCACAAATTGAATAGATAATAAAAAAAATTAAGGTGAAGCCAGCAGAAGAAATTAAAAATGAAATTTAATAATTTCAAACCAAAAAAGAAACAAGCAAATCGGAAGTGAAATCGCAAGAAAAGATTGATACCATTTCAAAATTAAATACAAAAGAATAAGTTATTAATCCAAATAAAAATAAAAAAGTAAAAAAAGTAGTAATAAAAAAAAGTAAAGAAGATAAAAAAGAAAATAAAAGTTAAGAAATAAACGTAAATGATGATAAAAAATCATAAATAATTTAGTAAAAAGAAAAAAATTAAGAAGAATTAAAAGAAGAGAAAAGATAAAATAAAGAATAGCAAAATGAAATAGAAAACAAAGCATTAAGCTCGGAATCAGAATTGATTGAAGAATTGAATGAAATAAAAGGATAGTAAATGGCTGAGGTAAAAAAGCCAAAGATAACAGAATTTCAAAAGAAAATCAAAAATGAGAATCAATTAACATTAGCAAAAGAAAAAGAATTAAAAAAAGAGTTAGAAGCAGAAAAAGCAAAAACATAATCATTAGCAAAATTACTGAGAAAATATTCAGTGATGTCATCTTAGTCAGAAAAAAGCAATGAGGAAGCTGAAATTTTTGTTGGAAAAGGTTTATTTGATTTGTAATTATTTGTAAAAAGGAAAGCAAATTAAAAATTTATTTTCAAAAAAAATTAAAAAAATTGAATGAAAAATAAGCAATTTAAGTTTATGAATTAATTTTGAATTTAAGAATTAATTTATTGAACAAACAACATCATTTTAATTACATAAATCCTTATTTTGTCTTCGATCCATACTTCAAATCCACAGGAGTCATTTCTTACATTTAATTTTCTTAAATATATGACAACTGGTTGATTTCTGCTAAAAACCTATTTCATTAGATAAATTATTAATTAATTAACAACGTTTTAGAATTATGAATGTAAGTACCACCTAAAATTACTTAATTTCTTATATCTTTTGAGCCTATTTGTTAGTTTCGTAGACCAATTTCTTTTGCTTCTTCAAAAGTTGCTCCTCCAATAATAAAAACTATTATCAAAGTCGGTTTATCTTTAGGATTATTATATTATTTTGTAAAGTTAGTAGCAAGATATTCGCTTTCTTTTAATGACCCATTGTTTATTTGATTAATTAATTATACTAAAAAAGGCTAATGCTAAAGGTATATATTTTCAGTTTCCTACAAGGCTAATAAAATTAAGAAATGAATTAAAACTTTAAAAGTCCTTTTAAAATAAGTTGATGCTTATTTTAATATCCCTTTATTCATAAATAAATCGCATATTCGATTATTTTTATTACTAAATTTTTGAAGGGAATCAATCAAATTTAATGAATTCTGAAAATATATTGAGCAAAATAGAAATTACAGAAGATATATTGAATTTTGTTGATAAAACTGTGATCATTTTTTTTACAGTTGGGTCATTTTCGTATCTAAATTTTAATTTTAATAATTAACAATACCGCAAAGCATAAAGAGCAACAACTTTTCACTTATCAAACAATCCAACCTTTGTATTTTCCAACAAATTAATAACCATCTAATGTTTGAATATTTGGTAAAAGGTTTAACGTCATATTGCTAGAGTTTTGTATCATTACTTGAAATTTCCTATTCAACTTTGGACACTTGCATAAGAGCCCTTTCTTCTAAAAGTTTGGTCATTTCATAAGTTAAAGTTACATGCTTTTAAACATTATCTGTTTGAAAATGAACAAAATTGAAATTACTTGAGAGTTTTTTTAATTCTGGATAATAATCTAAAACTTTTTGCATATCCTCTATTTTGATATACACAAAAATTAATAAAAAACCAATAGATTATATTTTGATATTTGATTGTTTTGTAGCGGAGAGTTGTTAAATCAAACTTTTAACATTTATTTCTAAATCACCAAAGTTTTAAAACATATTATTTTCAAAAAAAGGATCAATGTGACTGGAAACAATAAATTCCGTTAAATTAGACGAATTTTCAGACGGAAGTTTGCTTTAAATATTGATACGGTTTTTTTCAACTGTTAATAATTCATGCAGCATTGCTTAATATGTCCATTGATTTAATAGGGGTGTTACAGGATCTTCTTTCCTATCAGTTATTAGTAGCACAGTCTTGCTTTCTTAATCAAAGTCTTTTAGGTTTTCTTTATAAAAAATTGACAAATCTTTCTATTTTATTTAATTAAAACATAAAGTACCTGAAGACTTTCTGCTAATTTTGAAGCAACTTCTGAATTGGCAATATATCTAATCATAGGATTTTAACGAATTGAAAATAAAAATGAAAGCAGCCCTTCTTTCAATCTGGAAAATTAACATCATTCAGTTGTCCACAACGACTATTATTTTTATAATCCTAATCAAAGTAATTGGGAAAGTAAAAACCTATTGTTAAATCTTAATTTAGACTAAATAAATCAGGATTAATGACATAATAGTCGCAGTATACTTCCTTTTGAAATTTATAAAAAACTAATAACTTTAATAATTTTGATTAAATCATAAATATCAAGCTCTGCAAATTTTTCAATTTGATTAGATGAAATAAAATTAGTAAAATCTAAAAAAACATTTATTTCAATATTTTAACATAAATTATATTCAAGAAATCGTGGATGCTAAATTTCCTACTCAATTCTGGAAAAATTTTCCTTTGTAGGTCGAACTAAATAAATTGCCTTTACATGCAACTATTTATCTTAATTATTATTTTCTACTTTCTCTATCAAATACACATTTTTCTTCAAAATTTATGACTGAGAATAAATCAATGACACCATTCCTAATTGTTAATTTGTATTGTTATTTACTTTATACCCAAAGTTTCTTCATCAACTAATAAAGCTTTTATACCTTCAGTCTCAGAAAGAATTCTTTCAATATAATCCATCATAATGTTTACCAAAGAAATTATTTTGTTTCTATGCATTTTTTTAAATTTATTATTATCTTTAAAATATAAAATAAACAACAAATTAAAGTTAATTTTCTATTCTTAAATGTCTGAACATTTATCTTATTATTCTCATTCGGATGTAGATGATAAATAATAATTAAAATAAACGGACAATGAAGGAGTATTGATTGTTGATTTCTAATATTTTAAGGATAAAGTAACGATTTTTAAAAAAATGTAAAATTGACTTTCTGATCTTGATAAAATTTTTTATTATTGCTCGAAAAAAGAATTAGTAATTTTTGATAAGTAACTTTTAAGTGACATGAATATTGTTTAGACATTTAGGCTATATCTTTTGAGGAATAGCAACTATAATAATTTTATATTTATTCATTTATGTTCTTTTTAAACTGAATAATTATTATTATCAAGAGTTTTGGAATTTAATAGACATACTATGAAAAGGAAAAATCTATTGGAACAAATATAATTGAAGTTACAGGTTATAGTTTTTGATATGAAAATTTGTTGAAGGATAATCGCATTCTTATTAACAAAATTAATTTTTAATTTGAGATTTACCTTAAAATTAAATTCCTTTTGCTTCATCAAATTCAGTTAGTAATAGTAGTTTCGAATTTATTTAAAGATTTTTATTCCATCCATAATTTTACTTACACGAAATCAAAAAGTTGATGATTGTCCAAATCTTGAATTATCTTGCAAAAGTGATGCAGATTGCAATGAACAGCAATCCAAATGTGAAACAATAAAAGTCAACGATGAAAGAAAAATGTTATTTCCTCAAGCGCCATCAGTTATATTTATTCTATTCAATTTATTCAATAAAAGAAATTGAAAGGTTGTGTAATGAAACAATGATGTCCACACCTCCATATTTTTAATTCAAAAAAAACTGAATTCCATGAATTAATAGGAACACTCAATTAACTTATAACCATAAAATCAGTAATTAACTTTCCAAAGCTTGACAAAGCTATTTTGAAGTTATATTCGACAGGGAATTCTAAAATCTAATTTGGATTAAATAATGCCAATACATTTTCGGTATTTGAAAAGTAGTTAATTGTCTTTTAGGTCAATGAACTCTTAGCATTAGCTGGAGTATCATTTAATACAGTTCAGATGACAGGTGCTGTAATAAAAATTAATTTATAATGATAGTGCTATCTTGATAATAAAAATGAAGGCATTTTAACTAATATTTTTTGATTAAAAGTAGAGTGTTTTCCAAGTATACTAGTGAAAAGATTAGATTAAAAAGAGGCAAAAGGATTTACATTACGAGGCGTTGAATTATATATTAATTAATAGATTAAAGGCTTCATATCGATCAGAAAAAACTAAATAATATAGAGATGAATAAAATATGATTGGAATTCTTGTTTTAGTTTCCTCTGTTGGAATTGGATATAAAATATCATTCTACAATATTTTATATTAACTTTTTATTGCATGGTACAGTAATTTTTGTATCTATATAATACAGTGCTTTAATTTATGCTGCAAAAAGTGTAACTGATTGGTATATGAGGCTATTTTTTAGTGAAAAAGCCCATTATATAAGTTTAAAATAAATTTCTATTAGGATGGAATAAAAAGAAGAAGAAAAGTAAGAAATAAAGGAAGAAGAGTAGGAACTAGAAGAAGAGGACTAATAATAAGAAGATTTAGATTGATCTATTTAAACTTTATTAATAATTTTAAATTATCATTTGTTTTCTTCTGATTATCTAATTTTTTAAAATTCAAATGAAGTTGATTGCTTTTAGGAGCAAATCAAACAATTTGGATCTTTGTCATATTTAAAAGTCTATGAATAAATGCTGTTTTATCCCATAAACATAAAATAATCATCAACATTTTTAGCACAGGCAGTAGCAGCCTTAAAAGCTTCGTTAGCACAAGCAGCAGAAATTAATGCATTTGTGGAAGCTATTGCAGGAATAACATTTTTCACAACACCTAAAGTAAATTCAAAAGTAACTCCTTTAATATTGTATTTGTTTGCACGAATAAGAGCTTTTTCATACAGCCACATCATATCTTCCATGTTATCTGTATCTAATTAATGTTCCTTTTCTTCTTGCCATTAAATTAATTAAGCATATTAAATGCAATGCTCTGGTTGACGGGGGGTGTTAGCAATAGTACAGAAATTATACTTGACTTATGGTGTCAGTGTTCCAAGTGTGCATTCATAGCAAGCTGTTGTATAGGGAATTATTACTCGAGCCTATCCCCTGAATCCTTCGCTGCCTCCATCAATTAAAACCCTTTGAGTTGCTATATTTGCTGTCCCATCTTCTTTTCATTCAACCAACAAATGCACAAGCATATTAAGCCATCTTCTTGCTTCAATATTATCCAATCCTGCTATTATAATGCTAAATTATTAGTAATAGCCTCTAGATTAGTCTTCAATTTTTCCAACCTTTGGGATAACTTTTACTTAAGGCATAATTTTCATTAAATAATTAGCTGCCACATTTGCTTTAAATTGCCCTACGTCCTGTTGTCGAAAAAAGAATTATCTGTTCAAATTGGTCACATCAATTGTATCCATGTCTATAATATGAATTTCCTTGAATCCTGTCAATGCCAAATCTTTCAACAATTCGCATCCTAATCCTCCAGCACCCACAATTAAAATCTTACTGTTACTAAAAAATGCTTGTTAGAGCATTGATCCTGGCTTAAAAAATTACTTTACACAATAATTTGAATCTCGTAGTAATAAATTATTTAGATCCTTCCAATTGTCCATTATGAATACCAATGTTTTTAAAACTTAAATTCTAAATTTTATTTATAATTTATTTTAACTTTTTATATTTTATGCACTCTTTTTAATGAATTCAAATAATTATTAATTAATTAATTATTACTAAAATATTAATAAATTTTACCTTTGATGAATATCCGTTTTATACTTATTTTTTTTCAAAAAACTTAATGATAATAAGCTTTCTAAATATTTTATCAGTTTTGGTTTTTTGTGTTTGTAGCACTGAAAATGAAATCTAAAGCAATTATAATAAGTAAAATATTTTTAAGCAAGGATTTTGTTCTAATCACAATACGCTTTAATCTCCTTTAAATATTGTTCCTCCATTTACTTAGATGAGTAATTATTGTTTCAACTATTTTTAAATAGAATTTAAGACAAAATTTAATTTTTATGAAGTTGATTCAGGCGAGCTTATTAACAATGGATAATATTTAGCTCTTTTTGGAGATTTTGGGAATTTTGAATACTAAAATTCTCTTTTTAATATTTATCAAATTTAATTTAAATCGCCAAGTGAACATTCAGTAATATTTGATTTTAAAAAGAATTTTAAAGGTAGGCTCCACTGAATAAGAATTTCCTTTAGAAATTTAATTTATTTCAAATAATTAGGACAAAATGTTTATTAATATTGCTGTCCTCTTTAGTCTAGAAGAAAATGCAGATGATAATTAATTTCTACAATCCCTTGGATTTGGTTTATATTTCAAATTATATTAATTTATATTAATTTATAGGGAATGGAATATTAGCCCATTTAAAAAAAAATGCAAGTTTCACATTTAATTAGCCTATTTCGCTGGGAAATGTTAGATTTAATTTTAATTATTCGTTTAAGATTCTTCCTTACAAAGATTAGTTTTTTATATATTAAGGATCACAAACAACTGGGAGTTGTGAGCCAACATTATGATTTATAACTTATGATTCCTAAATAGTATTTTATTTGATTGTTAGATGAATTAGCTAAACTCTGCACAATTAAAAGACTTCCCTTAAAATTTGATTTTCCATCAAAGAGCAAGATCCAATCAAGCTCGTGCAATTTATATAACTTTTTCTGAAGAATCAATTTAAGCACAATATGATGAAGAAGAACAAGCACAACTGCCTTAAAAATCATAAAATGAATCTTCATCTGACGAAGAGAATAAAGTATTAGAAGAGCAAGCTTTGTTATAAAATAGAGAAAGGTTGGACAGTCCTGAAAGTGCAGAAATCAAATTGAAAAAGGTTGATTTAATTGGAGAGGGAGATGAATTATATGAAGAAGACTTTTATGGAGGCAATGAAAAAATATCAAAATAATTGTCTCAAGAAAATACATTACTTGTAGTTACAAAAGAAGAATTCGTCAATTCTAATGCTGATTCCTCAAGAATCATTCTTTCAGATGAATCATTGGATGAAATCCTTACTAATCTAGATTTGGAGGCATCGCAGCATTCCCCTTTCAAGGACTCTACGCATTCTCATGAACTTGAAACAGTTAAACCAGGCAATGAAGATTTTGATTTATCATCTGAAGATCTGATAGAGGCAGCTGTTAATAAAGAAGCAAACTAATAATTGCATGATTCATTTCAGTTGGACTAATCAATAAATAGTGAGAAAAAGTAATAAAATGAAAAGCAAGTTGTTTATGAATTTTAAAGCCCAGAAAACAAATAAATTCAAACCAAATAATTTGTACCCGCAAAAAGGAATAAGCGTAGTACTGATGATATTCTATCGCTTGATGCAAAGAATTATGTTCCAGACAATGTCTAAGGCATGTCGTTTTTGCAGATGAAAAATAAATTTCTTCATAAAAGAAATAAACAACAATTATAAGACAATTCAATTTGTGTTGTCGGAAGAGAATAGAGTCCGATCAATATTTATCCTGATGAATAATTTTACTGTGAGCCTAATGCACTCAAAATCAATTTCCTTCATTAACTTTATGAAAAATAAATCAAATTACAAAATGATCCAGACAAAAAATGCTTAAAACTATATGGTGCTAATTTTGGTATAGTCAATTATGGAGAGCATAGCTTTTAAGTTCCTGAAATTTTAATCAAATCACCAAGCGAACATACAGTTTCATATATTCATTCATAACAATTATTTTTAGCTTGGTAAAGAAGCAAATCCAATGGATGTGGAAGCATAAATAGTCTGTGAGGACAAATTTGGACTCAAATTAATTATTAGTGTATTTTTTCAGTCACTTGGGGAGGAATATGATTAAACAAATTAGTGATTTATTAATTAAATTTAATGTTTATTATCAGATTTTTAAATTCTCTCACAGATCAAGACCCAACTCTTGTTTCATATCTTCCATTGAATAAAGAAATAGCAATTTCTACTAAAACTTTATCTTTAAATTTAGTAATTTTTTTAAACTCAATATTAAATTAGCTTTTTGATGAAGCATTAAATTTTATATCTTATGATGGATCATTAACTTATCCTCCCTGCACTGAAGGTGTTAGATGGTTTTTACTTCGGGAACGCTAATCAGTAACTTTCTTTTTCTTTAATCTTACTTTAGATTACCTAAAATTAAATTTCATCTTTATAAAAAATATATGGTGGACCTACACAAAATAGAGCTACTCAGTCATTAGGGTTTAGAAAAATTTTTATTTTTTGATTAATCAGAGTGTTTATGCATTATTTTTACAATCAATATAATTAAACTAAATTTTGTTTTATACAACCAAATAATTAAAATTTTATATTTTCAAACACAATAATTAAATGGCTCATAGTTTAATTTTATTCAATAATGTTAATTTAAAGAAAAAATGATTCCTGACATTACTAAACAAACTCTTTTAAGTGCTGATAAAATAACAATAGAAGGAATTTGTTTTAAGCTTTTAATTTATAATAATTTTAGTTAAAAATGAAGAAATGATTTTACTCATTACTAATGAATATTTGATGTTTTTTTAAATTCCTGAAAATTGAACAAGTTAAATTTCTTTCAATTAAATATCAAAAGAAAATAATTTTAACTTACTCGAATCGAATCCAGATAAATGAATCAAAATTATAGAAATTTTAATTGTGTCACAGTTAAAGCAAAATACTTCTTATTGATCTTTAAATATTTCATATAAATAAGAGAACTTATGCTCAATAAATTTATTCCAATTTTGGAATGAAGCAAATAGTATTATTTTAAAAATTTATTCTAAATAGAAAATGAAACAATGACATTATTGGAAAATTTTGGTAATATTTAAAATGAATACAATTAATCAGTAATGCATCAAATAATAAATTTGTTTCTAGATGTTACAAACTCTTATTAAACTATGGGAAGATCTATAAAAATCAAAAGATATAAATAAATTAGTAAACTCTTTTTTAACTAACTTTTTATTTAGGAAGAACCAAAAATTATAATGAATGAAATAAAAATATTTGATAAAGGTTTAAATTCTAAATTTTCACTATAAATTAGAATTTGATAAAGCATGTATTATTGATCCTGACTCCCACAAAAAAAGCTCTTAGTTTTTTTCTTCTCTTAAATAATGTGCTGACATTGTTTTTATTACACCAAAAAAACAAGTTATAATGCATGTAACCTTAAATGCTTTATATTATTATGATTATATCCCAAAAAAATGAAAAAGTTTTATTAATTAACTATATTTGTTTAGGAAATTAATTTAAAAAACTTGTGAAAGCTCCAAAAGAAGGTATCTATTTAAAAGATATTGATAAATATTCTGGGTTAATTAATGAAAAGGATTAATGTATTATTTAACTATAAGTAAGTAAAAGTAACATTTTTACTTTTAAAAAAACAACACTTTCAGAACTAAAAACATTCAATATTGAATAAAGTTAACTGTTCTTACTTTCTTTTGAAATTGTCTAGATTTCACAAAAATAAATTGCAATGAAAAAATAGGGAAAAATAAAATAGAAATCTTAAATTTTTTGATTAAATATTAAGCAAACTCTTCAAATGATGAAAAAAAAGAAAGTAGATGGGTAAATTAATTATAATACAAGTGCATTTGTATTAGATTTTAAAATAAATTGATAATTATATTAATTATTTTGACTTTTTATCATCTACTGAATAGGATTAAGAAGAAGACAAACTAAATTTAACAACTTAAAATTAACAGCAAACTTCGAATGCAAACATAATTAAAAACGAAACATCTGAGAAAGAAAAAAATTAAGCTATAAATTTAGAATCAAATAGTAATACTGTTAACAAAGATATCAAAAAAGAACAACAGTATTTTTATTATAGTAAAATTTGTAATTTAGTAAGCAATCAATTAATGATTAATAATTACAAATACTTACCCATTATTCAAGTAGGTCTTCTGATTATGAAACTTTAACATCAAGACTAAAAAATTTCACTTAGATAGCTGACAAAGTAAAAAAAAAAGATCTAAGTTTTTTCTTAGAAAAATTATTAATTGATTGATGTAGATGATGATTGATTAACAAAAAATTGAATTTTACAAGTAACTAAAAAAGGATTATATTGTTATTCTGAAATTCCAAAGAACTGAACAAGTAATTTGATTTCTAAATTTATTTTTTTTAGAAAATAGCTTTTCCTTGTTGACCCAACCTCCTTTTGCTGGAATTAGAGTGTGTCATATTAAAAAGTATAATTTAAGCTATTTTGAATAATATTGTTAACTGACGATTCAATTTAATTAAGATACTTTATTAAGTTTTGATAAAAACTCAAAATTTTCACCTAAAGAAAAAAAAGAGGAAGAAGATGAATATTTAAGTTTTCATTAATTTTTGTTGATTAATTTAAAGAATTTAAATTAATCAACAAAAATAAAAGTAAAATTGTCCCAAAAGAATTGACTTGATAGTTTAAAATAGAATTTAAAAATCTCAATGAAATTTAAAAAAAAGAAGCTTCATTTGTATTTTTACAATTAACTTACTAGATTTTTAAGATTTTAGAGAAATTAAGCGATATAATTTCATTAGAACGAATGAAATAAGAGAAATCACCTAGATTAGAACCAACCTTTAAAATACCAGAAATTGATATAGAATCAAGGATACCTTAAAAATCACTACATTCATCCCAAAATAAAATAGATAATCAATTAATAGAATAAATTTAAATTCAGCCAAAAGTTTTGATTTTTAAGCCAACCTATAATTAATAATGTAATGATGTCATTTAAACTGAAAGCTTAATAGTTGAGAATAAAAATTTAAATTCAGAATTAAAATCAAATTAATAACAAATAAAATCATCAATTTTACCCATAAAAGTATAATAGCATGAAAATTCACTTACTTAAAATACTACGCCTATAGAAAATGATGTGAAACAGTTACTAGAGTAAAAAGAACAAGATAATGAAAAATTAAATCAAGTTAATTAAGAAATTAGTAACTAAAATAATCAATAAAATACTATTACAAATGGTAGTCAATTAGTTATTGAATTATGTTATTAATAGAGTGGATACAAATAAATATGATTTAGAATAAGCGTAAACAATTTCCTTATGAAGATTAATAACAAAATGAAGTAAGTCTAAAAACTAATGAAAATACAATTTTAAACAATAACTTATTATTTTTAGAGTAAAATCATAATTAGAAAGAAATTGAATAAAATTCAACTAAGAAATATAAAGCACAATAAGAAATAAATAATTCAGAAAGGAATTAAATGATTACTAGTAATAATAATAAATAATAATTAAAACATTATGAATTAAAAAATTTATTGGAAACACTTTCAGATGATGGGAAAGTATAAACAAATGATTAAAAGAGTTATGCAAAAAATTAATTAAATGCTACTACTCCGAAATCACAATAATAAATGCATTTCTAGAATCATTCAGAAGATAATTAAACCTTATCTAAATAGTTAAATTAGCGTTTTAGTCTCTAGTAGCTTACTTCATAGTTTTATAAACTTCTAAAACAGTTTATGACTAAACCAGAAAACAAAAATTTATTATTTGAAATTTAAAATTTACTTGCAAAATTTTAATAAGAAGCAAAAAATCTTGTTAAAATTATAATTTCCTCTTGAATAAAACCTCATCATAGATAGTTCTTTAAAATTAATTCAACCAATCAAGAAAATATATTTTTAATATCAGATATTGAAAATTATTAAGATATTGAAATTTGATTGTCTTCTACAAAAATTTAAAAAGTAAATTAAAATTGTGAGAAAATATAAATGGGGAATTAAGAAATTTTTTATTAAAATAAAGAAGCAAAATTATTTAGTCAAGGTAAAGAACTTTTAGTTATAATTATTAGAATTGTGAATCTATAACCACCTATTTAACTAATTGGTGGCAGAACTATATACAAAATAAAAAAAAGCAAGCTTTAAAATTCCATTGATTGCTCTAATTGATTATTAAGTAAATTTTAACTTATATTTCTTTATTCAGGGATTTCGAGCCAAAATATAGATTGCTTAGACATATACAAAATCATTAAATATTAATTAAATCTAAGATTAAAATGTATTATATTTCTTAAAGTAATTATTAAACGAATAAACGAAAGTTTTTCAATAATCGATTAAATAGTTTTTATTAAGGGGAATTTTAAGGAGGAAGATTTTGAGAATAAAATTTAACTAAAATAACTATTAACACAGAAATCTTCTTCAAGCTATTACATTTTTTGAATTGAAAAGAAATAATTTATAAAAAATTACAATCCAATCAGTCAGTCAATTGAATAGAACAAAAATTAAAAACTGCTAGAAACCAAGATAAATTCATTACTTAGTAAATTAGAAAATTTGGAAACTATATTGCTAGATAGTGAAAGTATTTCTTAAGTATAATTTTTGTTTCTTTATTTATTCAAGTATCTTCATTCAAATCAAATCCAGATTTGCCATTTAAACATGTTGTATAAACGGGCAACAATTAATTACTTAAAAGAGTTATTTTTAATAGAAATAATAGCAAGATCTTCGAAAAACATTTTAAATTACAATTTAACTTCATCTGCTTTGGCAAATTAAAATTAAAATTAAAATGCCTAGAGTTCTTATCTCAATATGATATATATTAATTTTCTAAATTTGATGTTTTCATAAAACTCCGAAGGGGAAACATTTTGAAATTCAATTTTATCTTCACAAATCTCTGTAGATTTTAACATAAAATTGCCAAAATAAAAATAAAAATTACCTTTTGGATCAATATTTAATGCAATTTTATACCATTGCAAATTTCAAATGGATTGTGACATTGAGTAAAAATTAAATAAAGTTCAAAATGGTTAACCTATCTTTGAAATAAATGAATTTATTGGTACGTATTTTGTCAATATTTATTATAATTAGAGTATTATCCTAAGGCAAAAACAATAAATATATCTCTCATTAAAAAAAAACAATTATTAAATCTAGAAACATTTTCTTTTCTCAATTATTACTCTTTTGAACAGAATTATTCAAATTATTGTTAGAATTATCTCTAGTGATCAGTAAATCAAGCCAATTTAAGTTTGAAAGAAATACTTAAATTGAAAACAATCCAATTAAAATTATTAGGAGATTTGGATACCAGTTAGCAAAAACGAATTAAATAAAATATCGAATATGAAATAGCAGAATTAAATTTTGAATTGCAAGAAGACATTGAGGGGATAAACAATTAATGGAAATATAATTTTAAAGAGCTTATTTAAGTAAATTTAGTATTTTTATGCGTATTTAGGCATCAAAAATTCGATTCATGATGTTACAACTAAAATTATTAAATCATGAAGCATCAAGCCATCAAAAATTTGGAAGCATTGTTGAAGCATTATTAATTTCAATTGAATTAAATTTTGGATCTGAACACCCTTTATTTTTCCTCTTATACTAATTCATTGGAATTAATTCAAATTTAACAAAACCACTGAAACTAACCTTTTTATAAAAAAGCTTAAATTGCTGTCTTTAAAATTTTTAAAAGGAAAATAATTTTTCTATTTAATTATCTGCAAATATAATTGAAAACTTAATTTAATAAAAAATGTTTGATAAGACTGAATAATTTTTTTCAAGAATTGAAGAATATTTATCAAATAATATTTAATAAAGTGAAAATTTAATGAATTTATTGTTTTAATTGAAACTTTAATTCAATTTTGCATAAAGTTATCAAAAATTTATTGTATTTTTAATTTAGAAAATTATGAAAAATCGTTTGAAATTTGTAAAACTCTTTGTAATTCTTTTATGGGAAATCTAAAATAATTATTTGAAAATTATTTAAATTGTGCATATTTGGCATTAGAACTAAAATAATTTCAACAAGTTCTTTTTCTTTTCATTAATTTATAAAGAGTTCCTTTTATATTAATAAAATCCAACAACTTTATAACTCATCTTTCAGTTCATCATAAGTAAAATTTAAATAACTAGTCACAATAATTATCCTTTATTATCTCAATAAAGATATTCAAATTAAAAATAAACTTTTACAAATTTTACTTCTTGTTCAAACTATTAAATTTGAAGAAAAAAATAATTAATAAATTAAGAATAATACAATAGAACAAATTTTTACCAATTTTTTACAAAAAATTTTAACCAATGGAAATCTGCATTTTGAATTTTGGTACAATTGTCTCACTAATTCTTCAATACTGGACTCTGAAATGAAAGAGTTTACAATGAAGTTGAACTACTTGCTGAGTTATTTTACAAGGGAAGAATTATAAAAATTGAATTATTGAAAATTGAATTAAATTTAAATATAAAATTGAATTGAATTTAAATATAAAATTTATGCAAGATAAATTTCTCACTTTTGAAAACGCATAATTAAGAAGCGAGCTGATAAAAAGCCCTCTCGAATATAAATTACTGTTAGGGATTACAAAAGATGAAACTTATAAAGGACATTGTGAAATAAAATTTTGTTTAAATACTTTGCCGACCTAAAATCAAATCCTTTTTATTGATTACAGTGGGCAAAAAATAATTAACGTGGAATTGAATTCAAATGCACTTGATATTGAGTCTTTATGGAATGGTAACTTTTTATAATTGCCAACTTAATTCTGTAAACTTGATGAAAATATTATCCAGTTTAGCTTTGAAAATATTTATTCAACTGATGGATAAGGTTTTCATAAATTCATTGACAATGATCAAAAATAATATATTTATTCTCATTTTGAACCTGATTCAGCTCATAAAATGTAAAGAATTTCTTATTTAATTTAAAAAAGGTTTCCCTGTTTTGACCAACCTGATTTGAAAGCAACTTATGAATTTGTAGTGTTTGCACCAAATAATTGGCTTTGCATTAGCAATGAATCTGGCTATGTTACTGATAATATTCCAAGTTCAATTAAATATGATTCCATTTAGGAGAAGCAATTTTGAAATTAATTGAGAATTAGTAATGACTATACCATTTGGCATTTTAAAAAAAGTGTTATATTTAGCACTTATATACTCTTTTTTGGGTGCGGTTAATTCTATAAATACTAATTACAAGATACATATAATAATATTCCCATGGCATTTTATTGCAGGTAGTCATTATAATCTTAGTTAGATCAAAACATGAATTCTTTTGCTTGGGTACTTTAGCATTCAATTCCTTGCTACGAAAAATTCTTTCAATATAAATTCCCTTACCCAAAGTATGATCACATCTTTTGTCCTGAATATAATATTGGAGCAATGGAAAATGTTGGTGCTGTAACTTTCAATGACCTTTATTTAGCTTAAACTCCCTTTACTAAATTATTTTTAACAAAAGTATTAGTTGTAATGTGCCATGAATTATGCCATGTTTGGTTTGGAGATTTAGTGACAATGAAATGGTGGAATGATTTATGGTTGAAAGAAAGTTTTGCTGATTTTATGGGTCATTGGGTGCTTAATGAAATTAAATAAGAATGGTTTGAAAATCCTTGGGAACTATTTAATAGAAGAGTTGAATGGGGCATTAACACAGATTCAAAATCTACAACTCATCCTATTTCTGTACATGTCACTAATACAGAAATGGCTAAATCAATTTTTGATGGAATTTCATATGGTTATTACAAATTTCAATTTTTAAGTTTATTGAATAATAGCGAAAGGAGCAGCAGTTATAAAATAATTACTCTATTTAATCGGAAGAGATAATTTTAGTAATGCTGCATCACTTTTTTTTAAAAAATATCAATGAAGTGTTGCAAATTTGGATTAATTTATGGAAATCTTTTCAAACTTTTTTCCAATTGATATTTTGCATTTTAATCTTAATTAATGGCAATAAGGTAAATAAGTTTAAGTTGATAAATTTTAAAAGAATGGATTTAAAAAGCTGGACTAAACACGGTTACTTGTGAATGAAATAAAGAGGAAATTACTTTTAGTAAATTTTCACTAATTTAATTTTAATCAATTATTAGTTTAGTCAAATGTTCTGAAATAATTTGCTTAGTACAGACATCATTCATTTGAAATTTGCATTTATTATTCATTAGAAAATAAAACAATTGAAAAATTAATTATGGGAAATTAATAAAAGTGTGTTTTAAAATGTGATAACCAGAAAGAAATTGTTGCAATTCTGCCAAATTATGATGATCAAGCTTACTTTAAAGTCTATTTAGATGAAAGATCTCTAAATTACTTTAAAAATAATTTTGAGAATATTGAAAAAAGATTATCTCAATAATTAATTATAAAATCATTATATTATAGAATTGAAGATGGGGTAAGTTCATCCACTGAGTTTTTTGATTTTGTGAGCAAGATTGTGCCAAAACTTAATGATCTTTATTTAATAACTCTTGCTTTAGAATTTGCATCTCATTGCTTATTGACGTGGACACCATAAACAGAATAGAAAAATTATGCAAAATCCCTCTTTAGCATAGTTTGGAACTGTATATAAAAATTTAGCTAGTTGTAAAAATAGTCAATATTTAATTATGAAGCATTAATAAATTATTTAATTGAATTTTCATATGATGATCAAGAGTCCTTATTATAATTGAAGAATTTTGTAATGTCTGAGAAAAATGAAGGAATTGAACTTAAAAATTCATTGAAATGAAATATAGTGATTGCCATAGCTTCAAATTAACTGTTTTCTAATGAGGAAAAACAAATGATTTTTTAAAAAGTCAACAATGAGGATAAAAGTGATTAAGCTTCGAAAATATAAAAATAATTTGAAATGGTTTTAATCAATGAAGAGAGCTAATTAGAACAATAATTTTCATAAAAATTCTTAAAATTGAATTCAACAGTTTCAAAATACATTTAAATTGCAGAGATGAAAGGATTTGTCAAAAATGTTAATTAACATATTTATTAATTTTCAAAGGTTCTATTAAATTCATCAGAAGTAATTAAGAAAAAGTTTATGAATTTGTATTTTAATAATTTATAATCAATTTTTCAAAACAACAATTCCAGTCTTGAATTACAATTAAGTTATATGAGAGAACTATTTCCGATTTACTCTGATGAAATTGGGACAATATTATCGGCAATTGCTGAATAGCTCACAAAAGTAGAAACAAACCAAATAAGTTTAAAAAGATTTTTAATTGAAAAGGAAGATCTCTATTAATAAAGATTGAAGGCTTATGAGGTTTACTCAAAAAGTAAATGAAATGAAAAATACTTTAAAAATTAAATTCAAAATTAAAACAGTAAATAATAGTTTGAATATTTAATATTATTAATAAAATATAAATTTTATGAATTAGTAAAAATGTTAGAATTAATATAAATTTTAAAAATGTTAGAATTAATAAAGTGATAAATTGTGTTTGATTGATTAAATTGAAAATGAGATTTTTCAAAAACCAAACAAAGATGTATCTGTTTATCTTTAAGGATAAGAAACTTATGAGCTAGTAACGGCTTATTGTGATTATTACACTTTGAATTTTATTAACTAAAAATAAAGGACAACTTTATTTATTATTATTAAATTCTTATTATTTCTAGAATAAATTTAAAATTTCTGAAAGTAAACCTATTTTCTCTTTTCTTCGATGGGATCTGTCTCAGCTGGTCCTGCATATTTTTGAGAATATGAGGCAAGACTTGAATGATTAAAATATAAAATAAGTTTACTCTGGGTCACGTTTTAATACTTTCTAAGCTTTTCTAAGAGTATTTAATGTTCTAGTAATTGTATCTCTTTCTTGTGCAATATGAGGAGGCTAATTCAAAAAGTAAAATGGTTTGAATTACTTCTCCTAAATTTTAAAGGATTGACTCATTTTTCATAACTTCTGTATAAAGCTAATATTGCATTTTTTCTTGTGCAGCCTTTACCAAAAAGTATCCAATCGTTTTTGGAATTGTATCCCTTACATTGTGAACTACTAGGTCAAAATAAGCATCAATTCTCATTCCTAAAATAAATGGTATTAAAAGTGTTGAAACTCAATTCTTTAATAAATGCTCTATTAGCATCCATAACTTCACTTATTTGCTGTTAAGGAATAATACTTGTTCTTTGAGTGATATAGTTACTGTCATTTGTAAATAAATATCCTAGTTCAGCATCAATAATGTTTTCTACAACAATTCTTGCCTTTTCTCTTTCCTCTTGCAATACTTTGCTTGCTTATTCTTGAACTTCATCTATGACAGAAGGGAATCGTGCAAATATTTTCTCTACTAATTTCTGGCTTAATGTATCCAAGTAACTGAAAATATTGGCTAGTGTATCAAATGCAGGATCTTTTAAATGTTCAAGTTGTGGTTGGATCAAATAGAGAAATGAATCAATTGAAGGAAAGCCTGGGATAGAATCTCCTTGGTGCAAAACGATTGCCTTTTCAATTTCCTTATCGGAGTAGTCCTTTGTTGCTTTAAAATCATTTTTGACAAATTCTTCATAAAGTTCATTAAACATCATTTTAATAATGGCCCCACCTGAAAGTTCACTATTGTCATATTTTGCAGATTTTTTCCCTTCATATTTTCCCCTAATTTAGTTCTTAAAGGTTTCCGTAAAATCAGTCACCATATTCCAAATTAAATGCATTTTTTCACTATATTCTCTTGGTAATGGAGGGCCTAAATCTTTTAATCTCTCTTCGCAATCCTTGATCTTTGATTGAATTTCTTTCACTACTTACGGAAGGAAAGCTCGAATATGATGAAACATAACAGTTGACAGTTTTGAAGTCAATGCACGTGTACCCAATAAATTTTACGGAAGTGTTGAGTACACTGGGTGTTTAGCAAAAAACTCGCATTCTTATTTTAATGCTCTCTGAACACGCATGTTAGTATTTATATCCAATTGAGAGCGATTCCTAACTCCAACATACCCAAGCTTTAGGGGGATTTCTTAATTCAGTAACATCTTGCGAGCATCTGTACCTTTATCCATAATATCTATTTTAGTGATCACTCCAATTGTTCTTTTTCCTTCCGGGTCTAATTTCCGGCCCATTTAAAGGCCGTCGGAAGTTGATATATCTGCATTTGCTGGAATTACTACCAAAATAATTGTTCTTTCATCTTTAATATAACTTAATAGAATTTTAAAAAGCATCAAATTTAAACTGATAGACAATATCTTTAGTAATTCGTTCAATATCTTAAGGTTGATCACTCCCATGTAAAGGTATTCTTGTAATTCCAGGAAGATCAATCAATGTCAAATCTGGGCAGTCATCTGAATAAATTGTCAAGACAATTTAATCCTTAACAATTCCTTTGTTTTTTTTTGCCACCTATAGTTTTTAAATTGATTTAAATAATAACTTTGTCAGTCAATTCATTGATTTTATCACGTACTTTATCAAAATTAGTAAATTTTTCATCCTTGCATTCTTCAAACACAGCCCAAGTCCTTTAAGAATCTAAGTATATTTAAAATCATAATGTTGTTTTGACTTGGCACATGAACTAGCCTCATTTCTAATGGTCTTCTTGTAACTAGTCCCTATCCAAATATTATTTATTTTAACTTTAACTTCTCCCCTTGGCAAAAAATCAAGCCCAACAATATTTTCAAGCAACGAGCTTTTTCCTGAGGATTATGACCCAACAACAGCGATTCGAGGCAGACTAATGTATTCTTGCAGTCCAATATCCCTCAGTTCATCAATTATAGTCACCAACTTTCTCAGATTTTCAAATAACGGGGTTTTCAGAAGATCTTCCTCTGGCTGAGCCATTTTAATTTTATTTTATTTCCTTTGGATTTTTATATTTTTTATTTTATTTATTCATTACTTATATAAATTTTAATATTTTTATTTTTGAAATATTGCTTTAAAGAAGAAATTGAAAATATATTTAATGCATAAATTTATTCAATGACCTGAACAAACCCATTTTAATTTAGAAATAGTTGTAATTGGCGTTAATTTTTCAATTGTAACCCAAGAACATTAACAACAATATGCGCAATTATCTTTTGACTTTGTTAATTTGCTTATCAATTTATCCTTTTAATTATAATTGTTACGGAAAAATAAATATTCGCAATCTTTCTCCCATTTGTAATTTTCAAAAATTTAAACATTTAAATCGCAATTGAGGCATCTCAGCTTCTCACATGCCTTCTAATTGAAATTTTGTTGCACCCCAAAATTATTAGTTAAATAAATGCTGTGGCATTTTTGTTTTTTTTTATTTTCCAGACCACTAGTACCAAATTCAGGCAGTTATTTTTTTTGGTCTTTTTTGATTGCATCATCATCATATTCATCTTCTAAAACATCATTAAGTAAATTATCAATATTGTCATAATTAGATTTTTCTTTTTCAAACTGTTTTTTAGGTTTATTTTATGACAACTCTTTTAATTCTTCGTTAATGTGGTCAAAATAATCAATAGGATTATTAGTGCTATTTTTCTAACTAAATTATGATTATTTTTGAATTTCTGTCGATTTCTAATTTTTTTTATTTGAACCATCCCCTAAAATTTCATCCATTTCTTTTACTAACTCATCAATTTCAAAATTGTTCATTTTTAAATTCTTATTTAAATTTTTAGATTTTTTTATTATTAGCAAACTCTAAAACTTTAATTTAAATTAAATCAGTTTAATTTTTTGATATTTAATGAATGAAATGAATAATAAATTAAAATTAATAATAACAATAATGATTTAATAGTTGATTTAATAAACCACTGTTTAAGAATAATAGTTAAACTTCAAATTAAATATTCATCCCCTTAATAATTTTTTGGATTAGAAGAAATTTTCAATAAAGAATTCATGAGGCTTGGCAATTTTTCCTTCCAAATTTTTTAAGATCTACTTGTTGCAATAACAATAATAAAAGTTTTAATTCTCATCTATGTAAAATATTTTCCTTAAATAGTATATTCATAATGTTTAAATTCATCCAACACAGTCTCATAAAAGACAAATTGCTTCTAACTTGATAGTATTTAATACCCTTTACAATCTTTCCAAGGGATAAAATAAATCATCATCAATTCTTAATCCTCCTTTTCAGCTTGGTTCATCCATTTAACTATTTCGTCTGCTGAATCATTATAGACTTACTCAATATGAGGTGGATTGGCCTAACAGTTCCCCGTGATCTTAACGCCTTCATCTTCTGTCGCATAAAAATTACCGTAACTACCAAACATTCTGTCTACTTGGAAAATACTGAAATAATTTTTAAAGAATGAATTCAATGGTGATGCAAACAATTCATGTTAAACTAAAAATTCTTCGTGAAGAAAGTTCATTACTTTTGGTGGAATGCAATATTGCTTTACCACAAAATCCAAAATGTCATGACAGAAACTGAGTTCAAATAAATAATATTTTTTATAACGGAGATCGCCTTTGTATATAAATTGTAGTTTGTTGAACAGACTTTTCGGAAGCCGTATTTTAATTATTTCTTACTCAAATTCATCAAATTTATGTTCTTCAATCAAATAATTTGCTTCTAACTCATCTTTTAGTTCATTGTTTTCCCACACTTTTAAACTTAATTATTTTCCTTTTTCAAATGTTTCAAGAATTTATAACCATGAAAAATAAAGTTCTTTTGCCTTCTCTTCATTTTCGCAACCTTCATCACACATATGTTTCAGAACATAAGTATCTAATTTGCAATCATTTGGGTCAGGTAATGGAGAATAAACTTTCTTTTGCTTTGTTAAATTTCGAATAATTCATTAACCCCAGATTTTGTCAATTCGCACTTAATTTACTTAAAAGTATTTCATATCTTATTTAACTTTTCTTTTGAATTAATAAGCACTTTTATAGTAGTCAAATAATTCTTATTCTAATGTGCTTTTGTTTAATTGCTTAAACTTTAGAGTTATGAGAGGTTCTTATTAGCTATTGCCTTTATTTTTATTTTAGTTATAAGATCCTTTTTATGTCACACTTCGGTCGTTTCGATCACGTTAATGCTTGTTATACATTTGAAATACTATTTTTAATTGGTAAATATTTAATAATTATAGTAAATAATTATTTTAAATATTTAAAATCAGCATTCACATTCTTTTTTGTCACTTTATTGATTATCAACTTATCGTGGGGTGATACCTTTTTGAACTTTTTTTGGTCCAACTTTAATTCCATAGACCTAAATTTGAATAAATAATATATTAAAACTTCTTTTGTTATATCAATTTTTCCATCGAGAAGCTATTGCATTATATTTTCTGTTAAAACAATGAACGCATCATCAATATTTTCAGGAAGTTTTGCAGAAGTTTCCATAAAGCAAATATCATTTTATCTGGCGAATTCCTATGCAGCATCTTTGCTTACTTATCTCCTTAAAAAATGTCGCTGTTTTCAAAGAATCAAACTTAGGTGCCAGATCAATTTTATTTCCAATTAAAATTATATTAATTTTTTCATGAGAATATGTTTTTATTTCTTTTAATCATGTTTGAACATTTTCAAATGAGTCTTGATTAGTAATATCATAAACAAGCATTGCTCCAATAGAACTAAACATATATAGAGAATCATTTATAAAAACTTCCGATAGTAAGATCTTGTGATTGATCGAAAAGATTCTTATCCTGCCTTACAAAAATTTCATGACAAATATTATGTTACCGTATCCCATACTTATAGTTTAATATTTTTGGAAAACAGATTTAACAATTTAGATCCGAATTCCACGCCGATTGTAGGATCTTTAATTGTAAACAAACAATATCTATCAATGAACCATATTCTTAACGAAAACGATTTTCAACAAATTATAGTAGAATACTTGATTTACCCACATCTATTATATTGGAAAAATAATGTTAAAAATACTAGTGTCGCCTATCATCACATATTTAAATAAAAAATCAAAATCATTGATTGTTTTCATTACAATTTATTAATAATTCTTATTAAATTGTAAAACTTTCAAATATTTTATAATACTCAAAGACACTTCATTAAAAAAAGAAGAATCAAATTAGAATAAAAACAATTAATAAATAAAATAAATTTTAAGTTATTGAAATAATTTAATCAATTAAAGTAAGTTATATTTTTGCTATGAACTTATAACTCAACGAAGGAAGTTTTCGACATGATAGTAAAATTTGAAATACTTAATTAAACATAGTTTTGGATCATGAATTGTCAGTTTTAATGGCTTAGACTGAGCGTGCTTAAAAAGGTCCAAGAAGAGGTAAAGAATATCTTGAAATAAAATGGTTTTCAAGATTTTTCGATTTAAGAAATGTATAATATTGATAAGCGTGATTTTACTAGCTGGGGCTTACGTAATTTTTTAATCATTCATTAAATGAGACAATATAGCTGGATATGAAATAGTTAAAAAGTATGTGGATACTAGTTCAAAGGAGTAGGAAGGAAAGCCTTCTTTGAGTAAAATTAGTAAAAAAATAATTTATGTGTAGCAAAAACCAAAAATAAACTCTCAAGTAGAAGCTCTTTTTTGGAGTATGTACAAAAGATTTCAGCAAATAAGCCAGGACCTGGTGCATATAAAATTCCTTCATAATTTGTATTTTTCTTTGAGTTGAAATATATTTTGGAAAGGCTTCCTCTAATGATAAAGATAGAAAGTTTCGGGTGTTAGCCAAAAATTCGTTCATAGATTAAATAGAAAAAAATGCAAAACTAAGGCCAACACCTGGACCTGGTACTTATTTATAAAAGACCAGAAAGGAAGAAGATGCAGAAATTGCTGCTTTGAAACAAACCAAAAAAGGATCGTTGATATTTGTTAATTCATAGTTAATTTCTTTAGACTGCTTGAAAAAATTATTTACTTAGATGAATCCCAAGTAAAAAGCGATTAGATACCAGGACCAGGAAATTATAATCCTCATGTATTTTTATTATATCTTGCAAAAATTTTAGTTCATACGAACGCCTTTGCATCTAGGGCGATATACTCCATAGCAGCAACTCAAAGCTGATAAAGAATATGATTCCTTTAAGAAAAAAATGCAAGAAACTTATTGTACTCCAGTAAATTATTATCAATTTTTATTTATTAAAGACAATGAGGAGTTATTCACCTGAACCAGCTTCATTTCTTACCTTTAGTAAAGTTTAATAACTAAGAGACTTAGCAGCAAAAGAAGGAACAAAAGAAAAAAAAACATATTTTGGCAAGGAACAAAGATTTCCCGATACAACGAAAACTAAAAGCAATACATATGTCAATGCTCCTGGACCTGGACATTATGATATGCGAGTCCAGTGGAAAGGAAAGGTTGATCCTAAAGCTAAAGAAGATAAAAAATCAATTAATTGGTCGAAACTTAGCAATGGTGTTCAGTTAAGTATTTATTATGAAAAATGAGAATAAAACATTATAGTATGTGTTCAAATTAATAAAATCAATTTACAATTCTTTAGTTTTTATTTACAAATTTTAATTTTTAAATTTAATAATTTAAATTTTAAACTAACCGATCTACTCTTAAAAATAATGGAAGAAGACCTGAAAGCTCGAAACATTCTAACAACACTTTATAAAACATAAGTCGAAAATAATGAAAGTTTGGAACTCGAAAACTCAGAATTAATTGATTAATAAAGGAAGCTAATTTAATTATTAGAAGTTAAAGATGGCACTTTATTTGAAATCAAAGCATAATATGATCATTTTTGCAAAATTAATAATGGCATTAAATTCATATAATTTGCAAATGAAATTCAAAGAAAACTTAGCTGGAAAATAAAAGATCAGTTATCATTTGGATTGCAGTCTATAAAAATGTATAGAGAAGTTTAATTTAATAGATAGGAGTTAATATGAATTTTATTTACCAAATTAGCTGAATTGTAAAACTCAAAGATTTTATGAGCATTTCAAAGAATTTAATTATCATCATTAAAGAAATAAGGTACTTATGTGCTAAATGTCTAACGAGAATTATAATAGTAATAAGAATTGCGATTGTTAAAAAAAATTAATAACTTAAAAGCTATTCATAAAGTGAGAAGAGTAATTGAAAATTAAAAAGATAAATAAATTATAGATAATTAAATCAAATAATGTTTTCATTAATGGCATAAAATATGCTGCGTTATTAAAATAAATGAAAAAGACGCTTAAGTTCAGAATGTCAAATCTATTGCAAGATCTTTTGGTGGATTCGTTGGGTTGTAAGCAGTAATTAAAAAAATTGAATAAAGATTATTTGCAAACTTTTGGACTGAATTTAGGTGCTTTACAAAAATAAAAAGTGTTGATAATACTCTTGGCATTCGATTATTAACTAAAATAATTGAACATGCTTGTTTCTTCTAATAACGTTAAGCATTGAATAAACTCATAAATAATAAGAATTATTAATAATCAGGAGAAGATTTGATTTAAAAATTTTGCTTAATTATTGAAACAAAAATGAGTCAATCTAAATTAAAAATAATAGCTTAAAATTGGATGCATTTAAAACAATAGATGATAATTGTTTAGATCAAAGCAAAATAGTAAGCAATTAATTAAAAGAGTCATAATCTGTTGAAAACAAATGAAGTTTTATAAAATTTGATAAAAATTATAAAAAATTAAAGATTAACTTTGCTTTTAAATTCATTTGGTCTTATTGAATTTTAATCGAAGAAAAATGAATATAAATAGAGGACAGATTTAATAAGAAATTCATTTAAGCATTTATTTTAAGTGGGTGAAAGTAATAAAAAGAAAGAATCTTAAAATTGTAGTTTAATTCTTCATAAAAGTATTAGCCATTAAACAAAAAATAAAAATAATAAATAAAAATGCTTATTATATTAAAAAAAAGTGCTAAAAAATGTTATTTAACAATTTGATTTTGAAAAGAAATAATATTTATAAAATGTACAGAATGTGTTTGGACAATTTGAAATGACTCTAAATTAAAAGAATCTGGAAGGATAATAATTGAAAAATCTGTTGGAAACAACATAAAATGAAAATAACTCATTGTAAGAATAGATTAATTAAATTAGTATACTTTATAAAATTAAATTTATTTGAAGAGGAAGAATAAAAGCAATGAATATAAGAAAAGTTAGACTAATCAAATAAAGTTCAAACTCTTTAAAATGAAAAGGCCTCTTTAGTATCTAAATTTGAAGAATAATATCAAAGTCTCTAAAGACTTAAACAATAATTTGAGGTTTAGAATGTCTAAATGACTCACTATGAAGAATCTTAAGACCAGCTTTAATAGGAAATTTGTTAAAAAAATAAAGAAGTAATATTATTAATTAAACAATTATTTTTTAAAAGATTTAAGAATAGAATTAATAATGCGAAAACTTAAGCTAGGAACTCCGAAAGTTTAAAAAGCTTTATTAGCAAAAGTAAAATCAATAAGATAAAGAAAACTTAAATAATCAGAATATTCTGCGAAATTAATTTGAAGAAATAAATAAAGAAAAATCTGATCTTTCGGCAAAATTTGAAAAACAGAATGATTAATTAAAATAATTGAAATATGTAAATTCTGAATTAACAAATGAAGCAATAACTTTGAATGAAGAAAAGCTTGAAATGACAGTTTGGTTTAATAAAATTTTAACTTTTATAGAAAATAATTTAAGAATTAAAGGAAGAAAGATAAGAATTAAAGAAACTGTAAAGAATTCAAGAAAACAAAATTCAAACTTTATTAAAAAATATAGATGAAAAAAATAAACAATAATAGCTTTAGTTTCAATAATAGAAATAAAACTCCTAATAAAATTAAATTTAGTTAGAATAAATAAATTACTAATTGCAATCAGAATTAGCAAATACAAAGCAACATCTATCATCACTAAATAATGAATAAAACTAAATTTCCTCATAGCTATCAAAATTAATCTCTGAAAATAAATAGCTAAAATAATAAAAATAACATTTTGAAACTGATTACTCTGAAACTACGACACATTTAGCTGAATTAAATAAAGAAAAAGTAAATATGATGCGAGAAATGACATTACTTAATGATAACAATTTTAAATTGGAAAATGAAATTTAAAGGTTTAAGGAAGTTTGTGAGGATTAATAATAGGAAATTGAGAATTAATAGGCTGAATTAGAGTTATATGCCAGAGTTTTGAGAGAAATTGAATAAAAATAACAATAATAATCTGTTTATGGTTATAAAAAAAATTGAGTTATATTTATATTTTATTTATTTTAATTAGACAAATTAATTGAATTTAATATTTTTCAATTTTCAATTTTTTAAAATTTTAAAAATTTATATTATATTTTTTTAATATTGGGATATAAATTTTTAAAATTTTAACGGATTAAATGAATACTTCTGGTTTATTGAAATAAATCTATGATATTGGTTCTCTTTGCACTTCAAATATGGAAAGAAATATTACTCAATCCTTATTTTTGCTGAGAAATATGGTTACTCTATTTAAGCAATAATCATAAATGAAATATAATTCAATGGAAATTTTCCCTTAAGTTGTCTTTCATAATTATGGTGAAAATAAACAATAAATTTCGGAATTAAAATAATTTATTGAAAATTAAATCATTAAAAAGAAAAAATTAAATGACAGGACGGAATAGAATATGTTTGATTAAAATATGCAGAAAGGAGCTACAAAAAATGGTGAAAATAATTATTAATTGCAAGATTACAATTAAGAAAATAACAGTAGTACTATAGATAACAATGGATCGCGTATTTAGTTTGAGGGATTGGAAAGATAACAAAGTCCACCAAGATCGAAATTTAAAGAAACATTTTCATAATGTAAATAAGTAAAACTCTCTCAAGCTCCTTCTAAAAGTAAGAGAATATCGTAATAAATATATGTCAAACGTTCGTTAGGAATATTAAAAAGTAATTATTTATAATCTTCTGAGAAATTAATGAACGCATTATCAATAGAAAAGTTAAAAGATAAAGAAATTAATGAAGCTGAAATTGAGAAATAACTAGAAAATATGACTTTTGATGATTTATTAAAAGACTGTCAATAAGATAATAGCTTTTTCAGTCCAACCTTTTAGAAGGGACAAAAAAATACTTCATTAAATGGTTTTTATTATGAAAATTTAGAGGGTTCATATATTAAACCAAAATAAACAAAAGATATTTCTAATTAAGCTGCAAATATACAGGAAGAGATTTGTAATCAATATTCTTTTACAATGGGAGTTTAACTTCAATAAGAAAATTATAAAATGACAGAACAAGGTATTTCACCTGATGCTACACAATCTCATTATGAATTTAAAGAAGAAGAAGTAGTAGAAGAAAATAAGTAATTTGAGATGACTCCGTTACCCGGAGAGGCAATGAATAAATCATTTTAGAATGTATTTGATTTCAAATTAGTAAAATCTAATATGATTAATCAATTCTCCAATAATAATTGTTGAAATCTTACACCATTACCAAATATTAATAACAATTTTATGGAAAAAGGGAAATTAGAAATGAAAACTGGGTTTTCAAAAACAAAGACTGTAACAAAATTATATAGAAATGATAAATGCATTCCCGATTGAGCAGCTGATTTAGGCTTAGTAGAAACAGAATGAAAAAAGCAAAAGAATGTAAAACATCCGTTTGGTCGATTGTTATTATAATAGATAGATTTTGGTGAAATTTTTAGATTAAATGATAATAAGTAAGATCTCCCTTCTTAAAGGTTTGATTTATAAAGTATATTAAATAATTTATAAGGGGAAGTTCTGCTAATTGGAAATATACGAATTTAACTTGAAAGTAATATTAATTTATATGAGTTAACATAAATTGTTTATATTTATTTATATATATAGTAGTAATATATTATCAGCAACATTTTTTTATTTTTTATTTTGTTTTTTAAGACAAACTATGACTTTTTCTATTAGGTTAAATAGCAATAGACAATCTCGGTTCATTAGCTTCAACAGTAATTTAACTCAAATTATCACTTGGGCGTTGATAATTTTTGTATATATTTCTTGCAAGAATTAAGAAAGCATTATCAATATTTTCTCCTGTCTTCGCACTTGTTTCAATAGAATTATTTAACCCAAATTTATTTTTAATTTCTTCAATTTCAGTTATTTGAACCTTCTAAAATTAGTTATACCAACAATATAAATTAACGTTTTCCTCAGATTCGATTTCTGCTAAATCCTATTTAGTTCCTACTAATACAATTGGAATTTCATCTGGAATATTTTCACTTACAATATTTAATCAACTCTGAATACTTGAGAGTGAACTTGGATCAATCAAAGAATAAGTCATGATTATTCCTTAAGCTTTTACAAATTTTACAAATCCAAAATAACCTCCTTTAAAAAGAGTACCACATATAGATGCAAAGCGTTCTTATCCTGCAGTATCTCAAATTTAAAGTTTAATTTTTTAATTATCAATTTCAATAATCTTGTATTATCAATCAATCCCTAAAATTTGGTAAATAGGTAATTTTACCTATAGTAGCTAGATAATTCCTTTCAAATTTATTTTCACAATACCTGTATACGAGGCTTGATTTTCCAACACCTGAATTTCCAATTACAATTGCTTTGAATGTTAAGATCTGCTGTGATGAAGATCTAGAAAGCATTAGGAATATTAATTTATTGTTTTTTTATTGTTCTTTTAAATTACTACTTTATTTATTTAATATTTTATTAATTTAAAAAATTTAGTAATGGATAATCCTTAAAAATTTGATAATGCATTAATAGAAAAATGGTTTAATCTCTATGAAACTTAAAGTGAAACAGTATTCAGAACAAATCTTGATAGTATTGAAATGAAGAAAATGGGAAAATATTTAATTTATTATAATTAAAGCCTTGTGGATTGAAGTGCTAAAAATAATGATTTAGGTCTTGACTTAGATGATGGTGAAGTACCATCGGTTTTTAAAAATTTTGACGAAAATGACTATAATTTTAATAAAGTGAATGAAAAAGAAATATTGTTTTATGTTGATTTAGAGGAGGAAGAAATTGTTGAAAATGATGATGGTGATGATGAGAACTTGGAAACCGAAATTTCTGAATCGAAACATCCAATTCTTATCAACAATATGCCGGTCTGTCCAAGAGCAAGTATTTTAGCACTGTTTCCGAAAGAAGAATTGCCTTAAGTTGTTGGATAGGACTTATTTGTATTGTTGTTTTCTATATTTAATGTTTCAGAATCCAAAACTTTAAGGTAAATATAGTTATTTAACTAAAGTTTTATTAGAATAGGTTATAATAGTATTGGTGGAGGTAATAGTGCGAATCATTTGCATTTTGAATTAATATATGTAGATGATTTGCTGCCAAAAGAAGCAAAATTTCCAATAGAAACTATTGAAAGTGAGCTTCTTTTGAAAAGTAATTTGTAAAGTCCAGCTGATGAAATAAATATGGTTTAAGTTTGTTGTAGTTTGTTGTTTATCTTAATTATAGTATACATGTGGGGTTTAAATTTCCTCATTAAAAAATTATCCTTTCAGAGGATTTCTAGTTAAACCTTCGTTTTCCACAGACATCTTACCTCCTGACTAATCGGAAATCTTTGCAAGTTTGGCATTTGTTTGTGGAACAATTACAAATATTCTCTTAGACTTATAATTAGCACATAATTTACTATTTTGTGATGACGGACAAACAATTTATATTATTCCAAGAATCCATAGTGCTTATTTAAAAAATAAAACTAGCTTTTCATAAGGATGGCTAATGGTAGCAGGTGTGGTCATATGTGAGGAAAAAATTGAGTTCGAGACTATGAATGAACAATTTTGGGAAAAATGGTGTAGGGAAAAAATTGCAGTTGAAGAAGATATATTTAATAATGTGTGTAAAAGGGTTAAAGAATTATTTGAAGGTAAGTTTTTGGATAAAAAATGATTAATAAATTTATGATTTCATTAAAATACAAAAATATATAATGTATTAATTAATATGAATTTATTATAGACAGTCAGATTTCAAAAGGAGTTAGGTGTTATTAATTCTATGAGTTACCAATTTTGTCAATTTTTTCAAACAAATTTGTATTAGAAAATAAATTTGTATTCGAATATATTGATAAATCTTTGGTATTATTAGAAATTTAGCTTTATCGGTCTTTCAGAGTAAAACTCTTTTTCTCTTATTTTATTGAATTACTTATTAATTTTAATGACATTTAATATTCTTCAATACTTGAATTTGAATGTGGAAAAATAAAGAATTTTACATTTCTGAAGATAAATTTTTAGAATCTTCATTGATTCAAGGGTGGCAAATCATTTAACTTTATTTATTAGAAAATAAACAATTCTTACTCTAATGTTGCTCTTTCATCAGGATTTTTAGTAAAAATTTTATAAAATAATTCCTTAAATGAATTTGATATCTTCCTCGTCTTAACAAATTTTGGCCTTTACAATTATTAACTTTTAATTAATTTCAACTTCTCAGATTTTATTTTCATTTTCAACTCATCAAACGTATCAGCATAAAAAGGTAACTCTAAAAATGTAAACGCAAACATAGTTACTCCTAGAGCTCATATATCTAAAGGTTTGCCTCTTATTCCTTATTCTGTAGCTTTCTTATCTAAACATTCCGGACTCATAAAGAAATATGTTCCTGCCTGCAATTTTATTAAAAGCAAAAAAATATACAAGTGGAGCATATTGAATTTGCATTGTGAGATGCCTCTTAAGGATATTTTTGGGTTTTTGCAGTTCTGATAACGGTTCAAATTCTTCAGTTTCATCACTTTTGTATTTATCAGGATCAAAAAGAACGGCTACTCCAAAATCAACTATTTTTATAATATATTTTTTGTGATTATAATCAAGAACCTAATTTAACATTATTGCTTTTATCAAAAAGAATATTTTGAGGTTTAAGGTCTCGATGAATAATTCCATTTGAATGCACTAATTATTATTATAATGACTTGAAATTAACAATAGAGTAAAGCTTTAAGACATTATCGAAATATTTTTCTAATTTTACTTTCTTCTAGATATCCTGTCATATTTGAATCAACATAATAAAACTGAATTAAAATCAAAACTGAAAACTTTTTTTAACCTTTTATGTTTGAACATTTCATTCTAACAACTACCCTTTTTAAGCATACTCCATTACAAGATACATTTTATCTTTTTATTCATCAATTAGCACTTCATACAATTGAATAACATTAGCATGGCTACCCTTTCCCATTGCTTCTATTTCCTAGAGTACATCCTGTAATGCATCACGATACTGAACTTTACCTTATTTGTCACGAAATGCCTCTCGTTTTTTCCGAAGTTATCTTCGGTTTACTATCTAATTAGCATTTTGATATATTAACCAATTATACTTTTATGGCGACTAGATCATCACCATTTTATGCAAGTCGGACTTTCCCAAAACTTCCTTTTCCAAGTATTTGTTTGATTTCATATTAATTAATTCATTTTCGTTTAATACCTGTATAAGTTTCTTTAGTTTTTCTAGTTATTTAGTTAGTTTTTGGGATTAATTAAGAATTCTTTGGGTATGCAAGATTTAGATTGCATACTTAGCGGGAGTTGTTCTAACAGCAAGTATATGTCATTCCCATTTAATTAAAAAATAGTAAAAATTAGAAAAATATTAATTTTTGATTGAAAGTTAAGTAGGTTTCTTTGTTTATTAACCAAATTCTAATTATTTAAAATATCATTACAAAATAAAATTAAAGTTTCGAGGTTATCGATAATATATATTAAAAGTTGATTCTATTAGATTTAATCACTTTAGTTCTTTCTTGATTCTAGAAAAGAAAATTATTTTTAAAAGTGATTTTCCTAATTATACATAAAATATTATTTAAGGTTAATAAAATACAATTATTTTTCTATTTAAAAAATTATTATAATAAATGATTGAAGATTAAATGGTAGTTTGCAATTTTTGGTAAATTTATGAATTTTATCAATCTCTTCTTAAGTGGCAAATACATTTCGGCAAGAAATATGTTAACTCATGAACCTTAATGTGAAAAGAATTTTTTATAGAAAGAGGAAGCTTTTCATAAGACGGACTTTTTGTAATCTAATATTTCCCAGAATAAAAGAAATATATTTTCAAATGAATACCAAGTAAATGAAGAAGAAAAATTATAACCCTTTTCCTATGCAATTCCTGCAAAAATATCTTGCCCTAATTGCTAATAATAAATAGAATTAACAGAAATAGAACATCATTTATCTATTTGTAAGTTATGTGAAATAGAGTGTTAATATTGTCATGGAAAGTTTCCTCGGAATTTAATGAAAACCCATTAAAGATAATATTGTTAATAAGTAAGAAATCAGGAATAATTTTCATAAAATAGAGTTAATAGTAGAAGATTAAATAACCCTCTGAATATAGGATTGGAGTTGATCCCATAAATTTTAAGAATAAGTTTGAAATCTTAACAAAATAAAGGAATTAATAAAGAATAAAGACAATAATTTGTCACAATTAAGTTTTAAAAATCTAGTCAAAATAATTAAAAGCATTGTGCTGTATTTTTTAAAAAAATAAATTGTTTTTAGATATGCTTATCTGACTTTGAAGAAGGAGAAAATGTTAAATATATATTATGCTTTCATTTGTTTCACACTGAATGCATTGATAAATGGTTTGAAAAACAGAGAACGTGTCCCAGTTTAGTTTAATAATAATATTATTTTTCTTAGTATGCAAAAAAGAATAGAACTGATAAATTTAAACCCAAATTTTATTATTATTTTACAAAACATTTGCCTTTCGATTAACTAAAATGGACTAATTTGAAATTTGAATTGAAATTATTGATTTTTGTTTAATATTATGTGCTCATTCACCAATTTTTAATTTTCTTCTGCTCATATTTTTCTTAATTGCAACGACATTTTATTCTTTTGGTTTAGCCTTTGGTACATCCTCTTCCTTTTCAGTTGCCCAGATCTCAACATGACAAGGGTTATTCATATAAGGATTAATTCGACCATGAGCACGATATGTTCTTCTTCTTCCCTTTGCTGCATGATTTACCTGTACATGAGTAAGATATAATTTTTCAATATCAAGGTTCTTAACCTTTTACAAAAATCACATTTCATTATTAAAATAATCAAACATTGGCATTGGCTTCCAAGTTTTTAAGTAAATCTAAGACAATTCTAACAGATTTTTATGGCCATCTAGCTGTAGGAATATTCCATTCCTTTGATTGTGCAGTTCTTCCAATTCCACCATTATATCTAACATAAGGGACGGCTCTCTTATGATCAAGCACCTACTCTAAATATCTTTGTGCTTTAACCAATTGCATTCCACGAATGGCTCTTCCAACTTAAAATGTGTTTTTAAAGTGAGTACGGAGATCTTCGCCTTGAGCTTTGCAAGCTTTTCAAATGTAAGAGAATAGAAAAAATATAATAGGAAACCTTTTTTGGGCACTGGTGGTTCACGAGAATATCCTTTTACCATTTTCGACAATTAGGGAGAAATATTTTTTAATTTTTTTAAACAAAAAATGATTTGGCAATTTACTTATGAATTTTCCTATGTAATTATTTCAATTTAATTATCAAATCAAAATAATTTTGTTTTTTTTCTATATAAATTGTTTATTTATTTGAAAAATTATAATTCGAAATTAAAACAATTATGATCGAATTATGAAATAGTGTAGTTTCACTTTCTATTTAAATTTAATATTATGATATTAATAAATTTTAATTTTATTTTTAAAGAACCAAAATTAGTGTTTTATCAATACTAAAATTTAATAGTTGTGCATTATTAATTAAATCAATTATCAGATTCATTATCCCTAAAAACAATAATTAAAAAAATTAAATGCCTACTCATTCATTTAATCAAATTGCTATTAATAATTTTGTTGTTAATATTGTTAATAAATAAATTGCTACTGTTATTACTATTAATTTGGAATGTATTATTTTGCATTTATATTTAATTTTAATTTCTTTTTATTGTTTTAGTCTAAATTGGATTAACTTTAACTCATATTTTCACTTTAATTAGATGGAGAATAGGATTAAGGTTAGCAAAACTTTTAATTTCGTTCTAAATATTATGCAGGCATCGATTACTATTTTTATTAAAATTAAAGTTATTAAATCTGGTAAGGGAAATGTTCTTAATCATCATCACTTTCTTCTTAAGGTTGATAATTTGAAAGCAATTATTCTTAGAGTTGCTATTAAATTTATTACTATTATTATTGAAATTGAGGATGATGAATTTATTCTGACATATTTTATTAACTTTTTTCTTTAATTGATTATTGGAGAATAGATAATTAATTAACTTAAATAAATAAAATTATAATAAATCAAGAAGAAAATAACGGGACTATAAATTTTATTGATTGAATTATGAATTTTAAGAAGGATATTTTGTTTAAAAATTTTAATTAGGAAATTATGCCTATTTCTAGATCATTTAAAATTGATTTTAGTTTTGTTGTTATCTTGAAAATTCTTACTATTATTATTGTTCTTATGATGGCATAGGTTTTATAAATTCAGGCAAGGCCTAATGTGATAAATTCATGTTTTATTGCAATTTTTAAAGTTAATTTAAATTTTAAACCATTCTGGACATACTTTATTATTTTTATTACTAAATATTGCTTTCAAATATTTATTACGAATTCTCAATGTGAGGAGACTATTATTATTATGATTAATGCAATTATAAAGGCGATTAGAATTTTATTTTTTCAAATTATCCTATTTCTTATTATTATTATTGTGGAAAGTGAATTTATTATTAATGAATATTTGATTAAGGAATATTTGATTAAGGAATATTTGATTAAGGAATATTTGATTAAGGAATATTTGATTAAGGAATATTTGATTAAGGAATATTTGATTACGGAATATTTGATTAAGGAATATTTGATTAAGGAATATTTGATTAAGGAATATTTGATTGTTACTAAACTTAGGAAGGAATTATTCTATTTTATGATTAAATGTGCAATTATTAAATGCTCTAAGGCTAAATGTGTAATTATTAAATGCTTGGTGGTTAGATGTTTGGTGGTTAAATTTACTAAATGTGTGATTATGATGGAGTCATATTTAGTGATTGTTGCTTTAAAAAAAGCTTTGGATGAATTTCTTCAATACTATAAGGAAATTTTTATTCTAAAATGATTTTATTAAAAACAAACAATAAACTCTTTTCTTATGGGGCATTAGTTTTATCTTGCTCTTTAGTATTTTCAGTTTTTACATAAATAATTCTGGATTTTTATTCATAATGAATTTTTTTTCCATAATTCTTTTTGTATTCAAATTACAAGTCCTCGATCTATTTATCAATTTCTTTTTGATTATTGTTTTTATTTGGATAACTTAAAATTGTTTTTTCTTGATTTTCATTTGGTTACTATTTTGGTACGTAAATTACTTCATAAGTGCTTGGTGTCTTTTAAAATGTTTCTTAAAAGCTAATTAAATAATTTCAAATATACAATTAAAATTTTATTTAAAATTCTATTGAGGCTTGCCTGAAAAATATTGATTGCAAAATTCAGGATCATCTTCTCCCTAATCGTATTACATGTCAGCATAATATGAATCTTCCTGATAATCTTAAATGTTATAATATAAAATGGTACCAAACCTTAATATTCACAATTATATTATTAGTATTATTGTTAATGCTTGAAATCTATTTACTCATCATCAGAATCAACCTTTCGTTTTAAAGCTTAGGCCATGTTATGCATAATTTAAATATTTTTAATTTGTTTTCGTAATTTTAATTTAGATATTATTTTATTAAATTTAAAGAATTAAAATTTATAATTAAAGTTTAAATTTTTAAAAATTGAATTATTTGATTTAATGAAACTAACTCAGTTTTAATAGCAGTTTAAAAACTAAATAAACTTTCTGTGCTCGGATTCTCCAAATAGTTCAATTACTTTCGATTCTAACAATGACAGAATTTGATTCTAGGTTAATGAAATTTACTCCTAAGAAGTAATAAGTATTTAAAATATTACCTCCTCAAATCCTTTTTTATGTAAAATTTAAGCAAAATTTTTAGGATTTCCATCACTAATAGTCCAAGTAAATTCATCAGGATTAAATTTCTTTTTCTTTTCAGGGTCATCTTCATCATCTTTTTTATCCTTGTTATCCTCATCATCCTAATTGTCTTAAGGCTTTTAGGTAGTAGTTTATTCAGGAACAATTTTCATAATCGCTTAAACAGGGTCATCATATTCCTAAGGCTCAAAAATATCATTAATCATAAATGCTGAATGGATTGTCCCTAATTATGTTTCGATAGCGTTGAGTTCATCAAGAATACGTGGGAAAAATTATTCTTCTGATTTTCGTTCTAAAAAATTATCACCAGAAGGAAAGCCAAATAGAAGCACCTAAGACTATGCCGATTGAAATTTGTCCAAATAGTGTTTTATCAGCTGGATGATTAAATTGGGTGAGTAATTACTAGGAAAATTTTGTGGTGTATCACTCCAACGCATTTTGTATTATAGTTCCAGTTCTTAGAAAAACCTGCTTTTGTTTGTAAATTCATTTTCTATTAATTATCTAATCAAATCTTTTCAATTTAAAAACCATACCTAACATCAACGAACCTAACTTAATTCTTTGTACAAATATTATTCAATAGTTCAGAATAAAGTTTCCAGCAGTGTTCCACTTTCAATCCACTAATATTAAAATTACAAATCACCATCTTTTTAGAAAAGAATCTCAACGATTCCTAAATAAGATTTTAGGGCTTCTATAAGGAAGTCTAGATTTCATAAACTCTAACAGAAACGCTTCGTTCTTTCACTGTTGCGAAATATTGTGAAATTCTTTCCTATAATTTAAAGGATTGATCAATCTTTTCAATATCTTCTTCTGAGAGCTCAGTTTCGGGCTCTATTTCATTTTTTCTTTTGAACCCAGCAGTGATATCAGCCTTTGTTCCTTTAAGCAAAATCACAAAGCTTGGATCACCCATTAATTCAACAAACTGTTTCAATTCTTTATCTTCATAAGGAAATCCATCAAACAATGTCAATTAATTATCAGGTTGACTATCTAAATTTTTTTTCAATTGTTTTGCTAACTATTCGAAAGTTATTTCTTCCAACGGCCCATCTTCGCCGCCTAATGTTTCTTTTAATTAAGTTGTTATTTTTTCATAGTCAGGAATTATAAAGCCTTATGAAGATTCTAATACTTTACTAATCGTGGTCTTTCCCATTGCTGGAGCTCCAAGAACTAATGCATACGATTTTCTTTTCACTAAGTATTGTTAGACATAACGGATATCCGCTTCATTTATTAAAAAATAACGCCCTGATTGATTATAGTAACTTTCAAGCATTATTTCATTTTGCAATTGCTTATCTTCTTTAATTGCATCAGCACAACTCATTACATAATCAATTGGGCAACAATCACTTTCAAACTGTCTGTAGCTTTGAAGACTTCTTGGAAAGCCACTAATTAGAAAACGTTTATTTTATGGATTATTAAACAAAATTTTTCTTAGCAACTGCAATTAAAGTGTTAATGGGATAGCTGTTATATGATATTTTTATAATTCATGGGCTAAAGCTGTGCCCCGAGAAATTTCTGTAGGAATTAAATACTTTAAATCCAATTCAATAAACTATTCTTCTTTTTCGAGTTACTGGCATAAAGAAGGATACAATTAAGATTCAATACTATTATAAGCAAAAATTACCATTGGTTTTAAATGGGCAATAATTTCTAATTCTAATTATTAAATTGATTGGCAGGCATTAAGTTCAATTAAAGTACCACTTGCTAATAAATTTAGACAATAAATACTTACTTTTTAAAGCTGGTAGGATTTCCTTTCTTGAAATTGCATATTATTCATAGCGTTTCATCTAAAATTCTTGTTCTTTGACTGTTTTATAATATTGAAAAATGTTATTATCAACCTAATAATAAATAAAGTTGAAAATAAAAGTAACATTATCTTTTGTAGCTTGGAAGTAAAAGACTTTATTTGGCTTGATGAAATATTTAAAATACACTTCCATTTACTTTAATGTTGAAAAAAAATCATCAATAATCAAGTTTCTTTCAGGGTTATCAACCAAATACTCTATGCAAAATCAAATAAAATATTGATTTTACCCATTAGTTTATTTACTTGTTCATCATTATTCTAACATTACTTTTCTTCAAAAAATTTCTAAAGATCTAAATAAGTATAGTTAATTCTCTCACATAATTTCTTTGCAACAGTACTTTTACCAAGTACTGGCGCGCCATAAAAAAATATCACATTTGGATAAATTGATGGCAAAACGTTTTTATATACATCTTCAATTGACCCTTTTAAAAATATGAGATATTCAATTAAAATTGTACCTTCTGATAAAATATTAGTCACTTTACCAAATTTTTCATACATCTTTAATGCTTATATCGTTTAATCATTAAAAGTAGTAATGCGCTTTCTGATTGTTTCTTCATTGTCATCAGCTCTTCCTGAAGTCAATCCTATATAAAGTGTTTTATTCATTCTTATATACCTCTATTCAACAATCTTTAAACTAAAATTTATTCTGAACAATTAAAATTCAAAATAAATTTTATTTCTGCAAAGGTGCTTTCAAGCATTAAAGCTTAATCAACTCCACGCGGAAAACCATCAATTAAATATTTCTAAACATATTTACTTTATAATCAACTAATACTTTATAATTTGTTTTTTCCAAAGCACGAGTCAATAACTAAATAGTGGTCTTGGTTGGTACAATAGCACCTTCTTTGACATAAGCCTCAATTGTGCTTCCTAATGATGATTTACTTGTTTATTATATTTAGATAATTCAAAGCAATTAACCTTGCGATTTCATCTCGCATTAAATCACCAATTGAAATATGTTTAAATTAAAAATCACGGACAAGTCTTTCGCAATGAGTACCTTTGCCGCTTCCTGGGCCACCTAACCATAAACTAAAATAAACTAATCAATTACCTAAAATATAAATGATTTATTTTTCTTTATTTTGTTTGTTTGGTTCCATTTGAATTTCAAGAGAAAATCTAAAACTGCCAAAATTAAATTTTATTAAATTATTGTACTTTTGAAAAATAAAATTTGAAATGTACTAAAAATAAAAATAAGGATAAAAACTTATATAATAAAGCTATTTAGCTAGTTATATAAAATATAAAGTTTTTGAATATATTGAAGTTTGTTTGTGTTTTGATTTTAAATGTTTGAAATATAATAAAATTAATAAAAGCAACTATCTTTTTAATATAAAATTTGACCAATCAAATCCTAGATTTAGCATAAAATTAAATAAATATAGAAAAGAATTCATTTGAATAAAAAAAAGCACAAAATAAAATTTTTAAAATTTATTCATTCATGGCAAAAGCAGTTAAAAAAGCAAACAAAAAAGTTGTTGAAAAAAAATAAAAAAAAATAAAAAAGGAAAAAAAAGTTAAAGATCCCAATGCCCCAAAACGTCCATTAACCTCTTTCCTTTACTTTGCATAAGCTAAAAGAGAAGAATTTAAAGTATTTATTTTGAATTTTTCTTAATATATAGAAAGAACATTCAGAATTATCTCACAAAGAAGTAATTTCAGGCCTTGGAAAGCTGTGGTAAAGTATGAACCAAAAAGACAAAGAACCTTTTGAAAGCAAGGCTAAAAAAGATTATGATAGATATATCAAAGAAAAAACAGCTTATTAAAAGAAAAATCCAAAAAAAGTTGTTGAAAAGTCTTCAAAAAAAATTAAGAAAGTTACACATTTGCATTTTTATAATTTTTAAAAGTGAGTTGATATTGAGGCAAAATGAAAATAATTTATAATAATTTTTTTTTGGAAAAACTTTTCTTAAATAAAGTAATTAAAATTTAATTTATTAATATAAATAAACAATTTTTTGTGTCCAGAAAATTTTATATAACAAGAAAATTGATTAATAAATTTATATATAAAATTTAAGAGCAAACTAAAATAAAAATATAATATCATGAAATTATTTAAATTCATTACAATCTTCAACGGTATATTTTTGATTTGCAATGCTGCAGAATTTTCTTATTCCAGCTAAAACGAATGGGAATCTGTTTTATTTTCTTTTTTGAGCTTTATAAACTATAGTATTGTTCAAGTGGTGAGATTTAATCACCAATTCAGATTAAGACATCCATTGTAGATGTAAATGCTGTGGAAGATTTTTAATTAGTAATAACTGATCTTAAGAATCAAGAGGATGCTACAATTGAGAATGATGGAGTAACTATATTAAGTCAAAGTATTTTATTTGAATCTAATATAATTTAAATAATTTTTGATTTTAAGACAATTGGGTTGGTTTTACAGCAAGTGATGTTGAGAAAAGGCCAAGAACATATGAAGTTGCGATACTAAATAATTGATTGAATTTTTAAATAGGCTGAAACAATAACATTTCATTCACCAAGTGAACACACAATCGATGAAATCTAGCCAGACTTGGAGCTTCAAATATTAGCAACCCAAACATCAGGATACACGGTTCTTATTAATTTTTATTTATTAAACTCAAGGATAACAAAATTTAAGGAATATTAAGTTTATTATTTGTTGAAGCCGCTGGTGAAGATAATGCAATACTCTAAGGATTTTTAAATTTTATTGAGTTAAAATTTATTAATTTAATAATAGTTATTTATTTTATCTAAGAAATTAGGATTCTGATGGAAGCTAATTCTAAGATATAAATTTACATGATGTTTTATTCCCATTACTTGCTCATTATAATTCGTCGTTGTACTATTATACTTATCAAGGATCAATAACAGTAAATTTGAGTTGATTTAACTTAATTATAGATACCACCTTGCAGAGAAGCAGTCAATTGGTATATAATAAAGAATTATTTCCCAATTTCAACTACTTAATTGAAGGTTTTCTAATCATTATGGAGTGGAAACTCAAGTTTTGCAGCAGGAGCTGGAAATAATCGTAATTTGCAATTACTGAAGGAAAGAGAAATTGCAATTGGAAAAGCATATGTTGATAAATTAAGTTCAGTTGCATTAACTGTCATCTCAAGCCTGCTTGCAATTTTCGTATTTGTTTTATTAATTTGAAGAAAATCTTAATTGATTTAATTTAAATTAAAAATAAAATCAAATTATAAAAACTATCAGAATAATTTTAAATCACTTGATAACTTTAAAAGTATTATAATTCACAAAAGCATTAAATATTAATTTAGAATTCATTAAATCAAATGCATCTTTATAACTAAGCAACTAAAGCCTTTACTATTAGATTAAAAAGACCATTGAATAAACTTAGTAATTTATTGATTAAGTGTATTTGTAAAAACAGATTCGTTATAAAAAGAATCAAACTAAGATTACAAACTTCAAAAACAACAAACTCTTCCAATTAGTATGTTAAATAAAATCGAAAAACCTAAAACAACCGAAATTCCTGAAGAAACAATACGCTCCTCCAAATTGTTTTAGGAATCAGTTCAATTAGCAAAAAAATATAAAAAAAAACTAATAAAACTAAAGAATGTAATTTATTACTCAAATAAAATTAATAATTTAGTAAGTAGTTGAAAAAGAGCAAGAAAATACAAAACTGCAATAGCAACTTAAGTAATATCAAACTTTAAAAAGAAAGCAATTGAAAAAAATTCTAAAATTATTGAAAGAAAAAGCTGAATTATAAGAATATATTACAATACTGTAAAATTAACTGCATTCAAGATTTTAAGAAGATGATTATGATGATTATGCAGATGATTTAGATCATGAGAGCCAACTTGAAAGTGAAAATAATTATGATAATGACTATTAGCATCATAATGATAATGATGAATTGTAGGAAGATACGTTTGAAAGAACATTTTAATTGCATTCAATAAGAATAAATTAGTTTCGTGATTTTATTTAGTAATTATAGTAAAATTAAATCCAATTATTCCCAATGAGTGCTGATTTTACTGATTTTAATCCGGATTCTATGAATTATGAAGTAATATTTATTCCTTTCAATTTATTTAGTAATTATTGGAGTTATAAGATAGAATTGGTTATGCTAATAAAGGATTCTCTGAAGAAGAAATTAATAAAATTCCAATAACAGAATATTAGCCCAATAAAGATCTTGACTAAAATATGTAATTTGAAAGTAAAATTTAATTGAATTTGTAAAGTTGTGCAATTTGTTAATGCTCCTGGGAATAAGGCGATAAATTAAAAATCTTAAATTGTCATCACAATTATCATTCCCAATGTATTGATGAATGGCTTAAAAAAAATAAAAATTGTCCTGTTTGCATATAAGAAGTTTGTCTTTGATATTTTAAAATAATTAATTTCAAAAAATTTAATATAAATTTGTAGCATAATTTATTCGTTCAAACACTCTTTGGCAAAATTGGAATTTTCCATTCTTTGATTACATTAGTGAAAACTTCGCAACAGTAATACTTCAGATTATTTTAATATCCCTTAGAAAACGGTGATCCATATTTTTCTGGCCAATCTTTTAAATAAGTAATTTTTTACCAAGCCAATTTTTCCCCTAAAATTAAATTAAATACTTCTAGTCAATAAATTTACAGGTTGATAGATTATTTAATGCTAAAAATGAATGAAAAATTAACAGCAAGATTATTTAAATTAAGAAATAGAAAAATTAAAATGCAGCAAAGGCTGATAATACAAAAATGTAGGCATTATCAAGTAGTTTCAAATGGTTTCGTTCTTTTATAGAATAATATGTTACATAAATTATTGAGTTCAATAAAGTTCATAATTGTAAGATCAAGTACCAATAAAAAAAGCATCTATTATTCTATCCTATACAGTTTCCTTCAAAAACAATTATTTACTAAATTTATATTACCCATTCAAGGACAGTGATGATCATATAATGCCACACATTTGTTGCAATCCTTGCAATGTTTTGTTCTAATTGGTTAATAATGCTTACCTAAAACATTTGTTTTGACTAAAAATTACAAATTTCGCAAAATCTCTTTTGAATCTATTAAACCTCTTCTATTTAGCTTGAATTTAATTTTGTATCAAATTCATTACTTAACTATTTCTCAGAAGTGTTTTTACTGTTTGATTTGCATTAAAATGAATTATTGATGTCATCTTAAAGTATGAACTTGATAAACATTTAATTTTCATGTAGTTAACATTATCCTTGATATTTTCATTTGGTTCTATGAATTTATGATCATTTTCTTTTAAGTTATTATTTCATTAATCATAAAGTATTTTTCGTGATTCAATTTCAAGGTTCGGCTTTTAGTTGAAAATTAATTTTAATAAATTACTTCTTATATTTATTTCTCTAGGATTTAATTTGTTTCAAATTAATTCTGCTGAATTTAAGAAATTTTCATTCTTCCATTATTTTATTAATCCAAATTTACATTTATTTCTTTTTTAAACTTAAAGATTACAAACTATTTTCAAAAATCAACTTATATATTGCTTTTGTCATCATTACCATCATAACTTGGCAATGGTGAAATATTTTTTTCCTCCATTGATTATTTGTTCAAAAATATATTGAATGTTGATTGCAATTCTACCTTTGAAAATAAGTTGTTCTTTCTTTAATTTTACTTAATTTTTTACATCATTAAGACTATTTATTTACTAAGTATTAGATGGTAGATAGCCAGGATCTCTTAAATACACTATTATATACATTATGTTGGAAAGAAAATAGCTGCATCTAAAAAGTTATTCTCAAAATTATTTACCAAAAATTTATCGAAAACAATTTGCATATTTCTAATATGTAAGGATAATTTAATATAATCATAATTAGTCCAAAAGCTTAGAATAAAGTATAAATAATCGGTGCTACTGATTCTATTTACTTTTTTATTATGGATTAACTTAATTTTAACTTTTAAACATGCAAGTCTTAGAACGAAGCATTAAAAAATATTTAAATATAATATTTAAAATAATTTAATTAATTAATAGAGTTTTTGTAAAATATATTTTAAAATTGCTAATTTTTTAATAATTTATTTTAGTTGAGTAAATATGAAATAAATTAAGATCTGAATCAACTTCTTAGTTGTGAAGATAATTATTTTAAAGCTTCTATCCTTTAGTTTATTTCATTTTTATATCACTGATTTATTTCTTCTCTAAAATTATGATTTCTTTTAAATTTCTTAATCTCTTTAACTTATCTCTTTAACATATAAATTTTAAAATAAAAAAAACAAATGGTAAGGAAAAGAAGAATAAATAGCATATATATTTGAGTACTGGGCCTTCCGTATTTCGATTTAGACGTAATAAATTTGAGAGTGACATCATTTACACCTAAAATTGTTAATTCTCCAATAAAACAATCAAACTAGAAGGAAAACAGTAGTACTGTTTTAGGGGAAGCTTATAGTTATTTTTTAAAAAATTCCTTTTTTAGTTTAATTTTTTAGTTCAGCTTTTGAATTATTCTCTTTTAACTTTAATAGTTTTAATTTTATGATTATTCAGAATTAGAATAACAACTTAAGGCCCCTTAACTAATTTTTTTGCATTATTTAAAATAAATTTCATTGCAAATATTTGTATTTCAAGTTTAAAATAAATTTCATTTGTTTCATTTTTTTTTCATATTTAAAGCAAATAAAATCAAACTTCCAATTAAGAAAATCAAGGCCAGAATGAATTTAGTAATGACAATGGGTCTCACAATATCCAATATAGATTTAATATATCCATCCATGTAGCTAATTGAGCTTGAGCCGTAACCATAAGATTTACATTGACTATTGGAGTATTTTTACAAATTTTCTTGAAGCTTTTCAAGTGAGTTTGTATATTCTTCGCTTACATCCATGTAATATATAAATTCCACAATAATTATAATACTTAATATAATAAGCACTAAAAATAATAATGAAATCATTCCCAGTGGGTATTTCTTCTTTTTTAGCACTAACAGCAAAATGCTAACAATAATTTTATAATAAGAAAAATTACAATAATGCGAAGGAAACCCATGCAAAAATAAAACTAAGCAAAATAAAAACTTAATTTGCTTCATGTTATTCATCATAGTAATCATTTAATGCTTGAATACGTGTTTAATCAGTATTTAATTTGTAATAGCATGTATTTGACACTGTTGCACTTTATCCCATAATATTTAAAATCTAAATATTTAATATTTTATCAATTAATAACATGCATATGAGAATCGATTCTGTTTGTATCCTATAAATAATATCCGCCAAATGCCAGTGTTGAGCAAATAATTATAGCGAAAATAAAAATCAAAGCCCATAAAAGTAAGAGGTGTAAATATCTTTGCTTGTGTTTGACAGTGTGATATTAAACAACATAGTTTTCTTCGTTTAATATTGGATTTACCATTTTAATTTTGATTTTTTTAATTTTAATTTTTTTTAATTTTTATTTTGAGTGAGAAGATTTCAAATTTTAAATTTAAGAAGAATAATTAATTAATTATTATTATAACAAATAAAAATGATATTATTTTTGAATAAAATTTAAATGCAGACATTATTTCTGTAATTTAGAGGAGGCAGCCTCTAAATGAAAAATTTTTTAATTATATTAGCTCAATAAGTGATTTTGTTTTTTAATTACTGTCGCAGCTTCTTTAAACTAAATTAATAAAGAAATAAATCTAAAACTTCTGATAATTCCTTTGCTTTTTGCTTACGAGACTTTAAATCAATAATTTTTTAAATCTGAATGTTTTTTTAAATAATTTCTGGTAATTAATAATATTTTTTATTAGTGAGAAGATGCATATCTTTTTTGGTTAATTTAACCTTTGAGCCAGATGCAAGCCTTTCCATAATTACTCCAACGGACTTATTTATTTATATTGGAATTGTTTTCATTTTTTCCATTTTTTATGAAAGCTTTTACTCTTAACTAATCTCGATACTAATGCAACTATTAGTACATTTATTATAATTATTTTTCAAATATTTTAATTTAAGTTTTTAGTAATGTTCATTTTATTTCAATTAACTTATCATTTATGATTTTGCACTTAAAGATCCTCCAATTTAACTTGGAGATTCTATATTATCCTTACTACTAGCACTTTGAAGAATTTTTGAAGTTTTTAATAATTCCTAAGTGATTGTATTTTAGTTCTGATTCAATGAAATATTGTCAAATAATTCGTCTTATTATTGCTTTTCTTAATTTTCAAAAGATTTAAATTAATTTTTTTATTGAACTGAACAATATTGTCTTTATTAATTCAATTTATTAAACTCATTTTCTTTTATCTTTGGAATAATTACATTTTCTTTAACTTATATGGATTTAAATTATCATAATATATACAAGGGGAAAAAGAAATATCACAATTGTCAAGCAAAAAATGCTATTCCATTTTTGTTATGTCTTCTAAAGACAAGCTTCTTTGTTCTTTCTAATGAATAATAAAAATGGCTACTTTTTTAAAGCTAAACTTTTAAATTTGGGCTACTTAACATTTATTTTAGAAAATTTTTGTTTAAAAAATTGCCAAAAACAGATCTTTACTTTAAATTTTTACAAATATCCTTTTCCTAAAGTATTTTAAAAATAAAAAATACTTATTACATTTTAGAGTTATTATTGACATAATTTTTCTTAATCATCTTTTGCTATTAATTGAGATTAATTTTTTCTTATTGTTATTGTTTAGAATTTTGGGGAGCAATTTTAATTTTTTTAATTTTACTTTTCTCAAATACTTTTCTACTCTTTTAATAGTATTTAATCATTATTCAATCTTTTTTGGACTTTTTTATTTAATTATTGGATTAAAAATAAATTATTTTACTTTGAAGAGATTTTGTTTTGGCTTTTGGTTTAAATAACAACTTTATTTCATTATTTTTTATATTCTATTCAAATTATTTCATAAATAAATTAAATCAAAGAACTTTTATGATATTACTATTTTTTTAGGACTTTTTTTCTTATCATTTAGAATTGTGTTAATTAGTTTGAAGTAATTATTTATCTTTAAAATTATTTTCCCTTTTATTTATATACTTTCCATCTTTGAAAACAGATTTTTCAATTACTTAATTATTCATTTCTAAATTTTTTGTTTTCACATTTCTAAATGATGATGATGCCTATAACTTAAATATAATTAATTTTATTGTTAAATAATATTTTTACTTAAGGTTTTACATTTTAAACATTACTGCAAACTTTAGTATGGGATTTGGATTGTTCTAAAGTATTTTCAAAAAATGTTTATTTTTTTAATGGCAATTTTAATTTTTATTGCGATTTTTATTTTTAATTCTTTTGCAAAAATTTTGAAGCCATATATTTAAAAACTAATTACTTAATATAAATAGTAAATATATTTAATTTATTTGTTTAGCAATAATAGTTAAGAAGATGAAACATTTCAAATAATTATTCTAATAAAAATAGGTTAGGGATACTACTAAATTGTGAGATCAATGACATTTTAATGATCTCTTTATTGAATAATAATAAAAATAAAATTTAATTTTTTAATATTTAAATTTAATTTACTGAATCAATTTTATTTATTGGAAGTTAAATAGGTTTTAGAAATTCTCAAAAGATCAGCTTCCTTTCTAGTGGTCTCTTAAATAATATTATAAAAAGTATTTTCAAGCATTGAATCCATCAATTCCACAAATTCATCTTACAAAAACAAATACTTTGTATCTTTAAGCATTCCAAGTTATTGAGCTTAAAGTGCAGCTTATTGCTAATTAAGTACTCCACCTTATAAAATCTTATCAATACAAACAGGTTATTCGGGATCAAAACAGTTGTAAAGTTAAACTGGCTGGGAGTCTACTCTAGTGAGGAGGTTCTGGAGATCTGGTTCATTGAGTAAATCAGTTATTGATTTTGAGATTAATTGTTCAAATAGGTGATTGGAACTTTGAAGAAAGGTGTCTGTTAGATCAATGTCGTTGGCCATTATTGAGGAGGAGGATTTAATTAACTATTAATTATATATAAAAAAGTGATAAAACTAAGTTTTTTGAGCGTTTTTTAATCCTTAAGAACAAAGTTTCTTTTTCAATATTAGTACCAACCCCAACTGGTAAATCTGAATGACTTGTTTATCCTTAATTTGTTTACTTTGCAGTTGTTTCTTAAGAATTATAGTTGAATAAAAAGGAAACTTGATTTTTATTTGTCTTAATCCCAAAGAATAGTGCACTCAATTTCTCCTTCATAAATTGATGGAACTGGATGAGAAATTAATGAAAGCTTAATTTCTGTAAATTAGGTCGGATCTAAATCTCCTTATTAGGGCTCAATTGTTAGCACATCTTAACTAAAGAAATAAAATGATAATTTGAAACCATTTTAATCCTGTGCTTTAGAAAGCAAAATGCAATTTTGTTGTCTTACTAAGATTGTAAAGAATTATCATCCGATATTCAATTTTCCCAGGGTCAAGTTCACCAAAATCAATTTCTTCAATTGAAAAAAACACTTTCGATCCGAGTGGAGAGACAAGAGAACGCTAAGAAGGAATTTCTACATGCTATTCAGCAATCTTTTTTTAAGGATGCTCTTTATAGTATCCTGCTCCTTCAATCTATCAACAAATTTATTATTTAACAAAATAACCTTAAAAGTCACTTCATCAATTTGCTTGAACATATCATAAACAAGTATCTTTTGTTCAAAAATGTAAGTTTTGGCTTCCAATGGAGCGAATTTGCAAATCAAATAATTTGTTTCATTTGGAGGTAGTACTGTATTAGGACACTTTATGTCAAATACTTTAAATTTTGATGTAGCGATTTGGTTTTGTTCCTCAGCTCTAGAAAAAATAATTCATTAACTAAAATGTCTTTACGCATTTGCGATCTTATACTGCACCTTTGCAGACCCAACATTTCTAATTTCAATAGGAAATGAAACTGGCAGCAATGATCCAATTGGTACATCTGGAATCCTGAAATGGCCTTTTCTTAATACCAGCATTCTATTTTGAATTGATTATTATTTAATTTAATTACCCTTCATTTGGATTCAGTTGAGTTCCTTAAAAATGTAATAACAAAGGTTTTCCATTTTGAATTTGTAAAACTACTTGCAAGAAATGCTTTTCATTTTTTTATTAAAGTTCTAAACGTTTATCATTAGCCATTAACAAATCATCTTCATTTCCTGGGCTATAAATTAATTCGACATCTACAAGTTCTTAAGGGTTTAATTTTCCATTCCTTTAAAAACTAATGAAAATAAAATGAACTTTGGTTGTATTTCAAAAATCTTTCTTTCAAGAATAGCTTTTTCAAAAGCTTCATCTTCTGTTGGTTCGCCAGGATCGGCCCAAGCTTCAACTTCAATCTGGGAATCAGAAGGTAATTTAAAGTTCCAATTAAGATCGGTTCCGCCAACATTTTACATTGTTATCACAATTTTTCTTGGCTTAACATTAGCTCGGTTGGGAAGATAGCCAAAATTCCAAGTATATGCTTTTAGTCGTTTCATTAGTTCACTAGCTTCAAAATAATTCAATTTTTCGATATTAAGAAATTTTTTTTCATCTTCGTTAAGATCATTGGATAACTGTTGGTTGATGTGAGCAATGGAAAATGATTCAAATAAAGTGGCCACACTCATGCTGTCATTTCTAACATCTACAATTTTGAGTTAAGGGTATTTGCCTTTCCCCTTTATCCGAATTGCACATTTTTACTATGTTAAATTTTTACTTGTTGTGGTAAATACTCCTTTGATGTTACGTTCTTTGGCAATGCATTCAAGATAAAGATTCAAAGAACAGACTTAATTAGGATTAAATGTGATTCCAACATCAACTTTTGAGTGTGCTGCAATTATTCCTTCCTCGAAATCTAAAGTAAAGGCCTACTGTAATAACTAAAGCATTTTTTAATCAAATCTTTTTTCTTTATCCTTTTTATCACTAGCTTATCTGAGACTCAATTGAACAAAAAATGTGCAATCAGATATATTTTCTAATGTTGCATAAACTTTTTTATTAAAATTCACTTTCACTATACCAAAATTAATCATATCAGGTGATAATTTCAGGCACCCATCACCTCCAGAACCAAATATTGTAAAATTATATTAAATTTATCTTAATTCGTGATCATTTTCAGTCATCTATCTCCCACCTGATCCAGGCTAGAAATACCCAATAAGTTCTTAAGACTAATCATGTATTTCCTACGTGACACAAGGAACAATCATTTTGTATTTTTTCTTCTTATAAGGGATAAATTTGCAGTCAACTTATTTGATTTCATTCGGTAGTAAAGTCATTTATCTTGGTTCCATAAATAATTCACTAACATATTTTTCTGGTACTTAAATTGAAAATTAAACAGGAATTCTTGAAGTGTTATGCACTTTGAGTTTGCGTTATGAATAAACGCCAAGATAGCTTGGTGGAAAATAAATTTCTCCATTATTTTCTAATGCAAGTTCAGGAGTTGAACAGAATGCTATCAATTGCAAATGGATTTGCGAACTAGAGCTGTGATTAAGTGAACATGGAAGGTGTATATTATAAGAACCAGACGTTTTTGGACTGAATTCTATGATTATCACGCAAAATTATTTAGATTCAACTAGTCCGCTCATTGGGAAAACATGAAATCTATTTATATTTATTTATTTTAATGTTTTACATTTTCGAAGAATCTTAATGAAAACGGAAATATGTTGGAGTATCAGTTTTATTCATTAATTGTACTGTCTAGTAAACGCTTTATCCAATTCCACAAGGGCCAAAATATATCTTCAATTATTGAAATCATTGAAATCATTTAAATTTAAACCTTATTGCTAGGCAACAACTCCACGATAGGAATAAATACTTACGACATCGGTGGGAAAGAATGTCCAACACAACGAATATAACATTAAATTGATGGAATCAGTTCTTCTATTTATTTTCCTAAATAATTATAAAAGTTAATTGAAATAAGACCATCAATGTAGTCATTATCCTACGGGGCTTTTTTATACTTTTCAGTAATCTCAAACTGCCGAGATTTGTCTAAAGTTTTAGTTTTTCCTTAAACAGTTTATTAATATGATGCATTATTAAAAATGTTATCTGACATAGTGCCAGGGAAATTCGCAGCTGCATTGTTACTCGCAACACCCTTCATTTTTTTTATTATTTAATCCTATGTTTTAGAATTATATTTCACTGCAAAAAATTGCACAAGCTAATAAAAATATGCAGCTGCTCGATTCGGTCTAAATCCAATTGAAAATTTGGCCTGACCCTATGGTTTTAGCCTAGCTGCCTATGGCCAGATATTGAAAACGGGTTATCCATCAAATTCATCTGACTTTTAAATAGTCCAGATCACAGTAATTTTGCAAGGTAATTTATTATATATTATTAGGTCTCTTACCGGGGATGTTTCGTTAAATTAAGTAAAATTAAAATCAAAAAATGTTTCAGATATTTATATCAATTATGAACTACTGCTAAATGAATTAAAAAGTTCTTTATGCAATGAAAGTTGCGAGGGAACAGTGATTGGGTCATAAGTATCCACACCTAAAGACCCCTACCCTTATGGATTATCCTTTAAGCCCATTTAGGTTTATGAAGATCCAAGATTGTCTGGCAATTATCCACCTGACTTTTAGAAATAAATATTCGAAAGCATTGAGTTTTCAAGATATTTAATATCTAATTTGGTCAGCCGATTTTAGATTACTCTTTAACGGAATAAATCTATATGTTTTTATTGTAATGATATAGGCTTCACAAGGAGATCATAGCATGTACCAATAAGGTCAACATATTAAAGACTATGGTTGCGAATAATGCACCATGCACGCTCATAATAACTAATGGTTGTTTTTGGAAGAAAGTAGACAATAATCCTAGCATTTTAATGTGCAGGTATCTATAAAAAGTATGAATAAAAATATAACAAATTGATTAACTTCTCCTTTGCTTCTTGAAAATGAAAACACATTATTTTCTTAATTAAAGAACTCGAAGGAGGTTGACAGATCACTATCATTGTTAATAGTTAACAAACGACTTGTAGTTTTTCCTAAATGAATCTCCCCAAAATTAATGCTCATAGCATTTAAAAATACATTAAATGTCATTCCTGTTCCGAGACACTCTAATGTCATAACATTTCCTCCGGCACATGCTATCTAAAAATGAGTTACAGAAACCATTTCGGGAATTCCAGGTGTAAATCAAACTTTAATTAAAAATGTGCTTTTTGGTGGTATTTCCCCTTAATAGTTATCAATTGAAAAGGAATGGTCATTAAATTCATCATCTTAAACTTTTATTATAGAGAATTTGGCTACTACATCTGAATTATTTTTTATAAGGACTTCTTTCATCTTTCTGCATCCAACAAGAAGCTATTCAAAGTCAAGTTTATATTAATTCATTGTTAGATGTGGGATCTTCCCTATTGCTGATAATTTTATTACTTTTGGTTCTTCGTTTTCCACTTTTAGAACTGCAGTGCTTACTACAACATCTGCTTTATTAGTGACATATTTGATTTGGATTAGTTATTTTGATTTAGCTGAAATAACTCCGTAATTTGGATAAAAATTAAATGCTGCTTCTTCAATAGTGAATTTAACTGGATATGTATTTCTGTTTTCAAGCAATAATTCTCGGGTTGAAGTCTGGCCGACTGCACAGAATCCAAAGTCTATGGCATTCACTATACTGGCTGCTACTGGATAAGTATTACTTGGTTCTTCTTTGGTTGAGAAAAATTGATGAGAGTATTGATTTTCAAGCATTTGGTTTTTCAAATTTATTTATTTATTAATTGATTTTTTCAGAATAAGCAGTTATATTTTTTTAAAAGAAAAAGCAAAAATAGGAATTTTTTATTTTTTTTTTAATTTTTAAAGAATTGTTATATAAATAAGTACGGAAGCAATTAAAATTATTCAATATTAATTAAACAAAAGCATTTCATTTTTATTTTTTAAATAAATATTTTTATAATGAAATAAAATCCTAAAGTTTTAAAACTAATAATATAGATAAAACAAAATTAAGAATTAAATCTTAAATCATTCCTTTTTTAAAACAATATTTTGACTAATTTTTCAAGGAAATTAAATAATAATTTTGTAAAAAGTAAGTATAATTGTTAATAGTTTCATTTAGAAACAATGATGAAACCTATTTGCTCTAATAATTCTTCGCCTACTCTGATCAGCAGTACCAGTGACTTTAGTTAAACTTCAGTTAACCTACCACCTAAGTTTAGGTTTTTTTTATAAATTTCAAACTATTATAAAAGTTTGAATCAAAATTGTAATTCATTAAGCCAATTTACATAAGATATTGATCAACAAGGTACTTAAAAATTATGCTATGAATGGGAAAAAAGCATGGAAAAAAGAATTATTAATTATCTCAATTAAGAAGAAATAGATCAAATTTCTCCAACTCGAAAAAAAACTAATTACTTCACTTTCCAAAAAGGAAATGCTTTTCAAATTGGAAGGAAGACTGCTTTGAGTTCAACCTAATAATCTTCAAGCAATTAAATCAAATTAATTAAATTGAATTAATTTGGGGTTGGTGAATCAAAGATTTTGAAAAAGCGGTAACAAGAAGGTAAAGAGCTTAAATGATAATTTTAATAGTAGTTTATTTATTTATCACTTTTTAAGTATTCAACTTTTAAGCTTTAAAAAATTTATTTATTTTTAATCTAACCCATTTCAAAGTTATATATAATAATAGTAAATAAATTTATCATTCGGAAAAAGCAAAATTGTCTTCAAATTATATTGATTCCAAAGGCAAACGAACTTTTTCTTTATTGTTGTTTGCTATCTTAACCGATAAGGATTTCTGCATTCTAAATAACTCCAGTTTTGTTAATGAATCGTCTGGCTAAATTTCTTCATTATCCCCTTTCAATTTGCCAACATAGTTCAATTCAATTGATTTGACCAGATCTTCTGCACTTGCGAATTATAAATTTTACTGCATTTAATTTATTGATTAATGGTCAGTAAGTGAATTGGTAGAATCAGCATTAGAATTGATTGACATTTAAATAGGAATATGTTGGCGTTGTATTTGTTAATTTTTGAAATTTAATGGTAAAGGATATTTGGGTTCAGATTGTATTGAATAGCAACTTCCCATTGTATTTACTAAGGATTTTTAGAAAATGCTTTAATATAAATTCTTTTAATAATAGGTTTAAATTTTATATGAATTAAATATAGGTAATTAAAATTTTCAGTTATTTTCATTTTCTAATTATATTAAATAATCATCCACGTCTTCTACACTTAATTTATCTTCATTTTACCATTCTTATGCCAGTTTTTCCATTATCTCTTCGTTTTCTATTTTTTTCTCTGGATTTCCATTCTTTTCCCCATCTAATTCCAATTCTACAAGAAGAATTTCTTATTCGGATTCCTTTGGTTTCTCATTTTAATCTTCTTCTAAATCTTTTTCTTCTTCAATAAATAATTATTCTTAGGGATTTTCTTTGACATTACTATCAAAGTTTGTTTATTCAATTTATTAATTATTTAAATTATCTTCTGATTTTGCTTTATTATCCTCTAAAACTAACAAATCTGCTTTAAAATCTGATTCTTTATAATCTTCAAATTCTTTCTTCTTCATCCTTTTTTCTTACGATTACTTCATAAAATTACTACAAAATTGTATCAAATAATCTAGATTTTCTTCGGATTTTCTTTATTTCATTTCTTCAAAGGACTCTTCAACTTATTGCAGTATTACATCAATAAAAAAATTATCAGATACTCTTACATATTAAGAAAATTCAATTTCATTCTAATTGAATAAATATAAATGTTATTATTGACTTACTTTATAAAATCTTAAAACATTTTCATAAACAAATTTTGTATTAAATAAAATTCTAAACACAGGATACCTCACCTAAGTTGATTAGAAATGCTTACACTTTATTAAAATATCTTCATGAACCTTTAAAATTGTAACAGAAAAATTAGGAAACAGTATAATTAAGATTAATTCAACATGAAATATCAGAGTTTTTATAACTTTCGAGTGAGTTTTCATTGATTCCATTATATAACATTTCTTATTCTTAATAAATTTAAAAATACGGCTTAAAGTTTTCTATTTCTTGATTTTTATCATTTATTATTTTTGGAATGTCACTGAACATTATTTTAAGTATTTTTATTGGTTTATAGTTTACCTAATTTAAATCTACTATTAATTATTAAATAACATCTATTTGATTTAGTGCGTTATGAAAATATCTTAAATATAATTTCTATGCAGGAAATAAAATTATTTCTTCTTCTTATTTTAATTACTACTTTTAGTTAATTTCTAATAAAAATTGACTTTGCATATAAATGACAATGACTCAATTGGATTAGCATAATATCCTAATAGTGTCAAGACACAACTCAATATTAATGCACTTCTTCCCTTAGATGCCTAACAGTGAATAAATGTTTGATGCCTCGAATCACTTGATAGTCAACTAATAATATCTTTACAAATAATAAAAATTTAAGAAAGCGGCGGGTTTGGGTATCCCAACCAACAATTTTCAGAAACCTAATTATTTGAAAGTTTAAAATAGAAGAAACTTAATTGTTGAACTAAACAGTATCATAATTAAATTCACTCAAATTTCAAATAAAATAAAATCCAGTGAACTTTTCATTTAAATGCTATGCAAGTTAAGGAATGGATTCTTGTTTAGGAAAATTCATATAATGTAATTAAGGAATTATCTCTATATAACTTTTTTCTAGCTCCTCAACTAACTTTTTAGAAATAAACTGTTCAATATTGCTTGAGACAACTGCTACTTATTCTTTAGCTTTATGGGTAAGTTCGTCTGCTTTCGTTCCTAAGTCGTTAATCACTTGAGAAATCTTAAGAAATACATTTAACTGAAATTTAGAAACTGTTTTGTATTTATCCTTAAAAAAATGCATTAATCAATATTTTTGTTTTATTTTTTTTATTATTATTAAATAAACATTAATTTATAAAAAGCAATAAAAAATAAAATAATTGCTTTTCAAGACATAGTTTTTTAAAAACATTAAGGAATTAGTATTTTTTTAGGGATCCAATTTTTAGGATAGTTTTAAACTATTATTTCTTCTATTAATAAATTGATGAAAGAGATAGCCTAACCTTTATTAAATTTAGGTGACTCAATAGTGTCAACAAACTTTCTAAATTCAAGATCTTTTGAAGTTTAAATAAACTGTTTTTCTAATTCGAATGCGTTTTCTCCTTTCACCTAATTAATGGTTCTGAAACAATTCAAAATTACAAAAAGATCATCTTTACTAGGCTATTCAAATTGCACCCTTGATATTTTTTCTACTTGTCCTTTCGTCAAACTCAGAGGAGAAGGGAAAACATTACAAATTTTTGTAAGACCTTCTGATTTCAACTTATTATAAACTTTTTTATCTCTATTATTCCTTTAACTCTAAGGCATTTTGTATCTTCGTAAGCATTCTTATCAATAATTTAACTAATGACTACTTTAGTGTTCCTTTAGTTCTGTTAATTGCATTTATTCGGATTTGTACCTGAAATGCTAAATGCATAATAATATTTCAATTATAATTAACTTCACTACGTATAATTAGTGAATCTGTTGTTGGTCTCTTGACTTTTTTTGCAAGACTTCCAACAATTTTATTAAAATCTTATGACTTTTCGTCAAATGAATCCAATATTCTTAAACTATTTAAACATTGATCAAACAACTTTTTTTCATGTAAAATAGATAATTAGCATTAAAAATCTAATTTTTTAAAGATTTATTTATCTTTTTCTTTGTTCGCTTCCATTTTTTCTTCAATTGCTTTTATTTCTTTTACAATATTATCTTTTAAAACTAAAGGCATCTAAGATGATTATTTTTTTGAGGTTGCCATCTAGAAACGTACATGCATCATAAAATTTTACTTAAAATCTTGATTCAGATACTATTGACATTTAAGTGCTTGGAGCAATTAAGCCAGACTTTTTTAATTCTTCTGAACTTTAATTATTTTAATCCGCAACCTTTGCAAAATTCAAAATTTAATAAAGTCTGAAACCTCTCCAAATTTGCCTTTACCTTTAGTCTATAGCCATCGAAACAAAGGCGATTTTGAAGACCTATTTGAACTTGATAAAGTGGCTTATCTTTAATATTTTTCACGCTTTTAACTTTCCTGTTTATATAAACGACTAAAGTTGTCACTTGATCCAATAATAGAATAATTAACAACTCTCCCGTCGTTTTAAAATTAAGGCCCTTAATTATAATATTTAAAATTTGGATTTTTTGTTTTTCATTTTTAGTCTTCATTATCTTTAAAAATATTTTTTCTTGAATTCTTTTTAGTCAATTCTTCATTTTCTGGTAGAGTTGCAAGTTATTTATTTGAAACTATCATTGAGATACGAGACTTTCCAAAAATTAATTTGGTTTTAGAATCTGATGATTCTTCATCAATATTAGATAAACAGTTTTCTTTGAAAACAATTAATATAATATAAATTTTACCACTAAAAAGAGATTTAAATTAAAATTGATTCGATGGGGATTAAGAGTTGACTTTTTGAATATCCTTCGATAAAAAATGAGGTTTTCTAAATAATTGATCTTTATGCAGAAGTTAATTTAGTTAGTATGGATGCTAGTGAGGAGAATTAATCTCTGAAAAATCAGTTTTGCTGTTATTTACTGAGAAAATTGAAATTATTTTATCTGAATTCATTCAAAATTTTAATCACTTTTTTTTAAATAATAATTATTCAATTTTTTAATTAATTTTGTATATTATTTAATAAGTTACAAGAGTATAAAATCAATTAGCCATTACGATAATCTTAATGAAGATCAAAAATTTTGAAAAAATGGATTGAAATATTTTTAATGAATAAAAAAAAATTACTATATATAAAATTTGATCTGTTTTTATTAATAATTATCATAATTATTCTTGTAATTTCGATTTTTCTAATAGGAACTATTGCTAGATAAATTATCTTTCTTTGTCTAATAATTCTTTTTATTTCCTAAAGATTATCAATAAAAATTAGATAATTATAAACTTTAAAAAATTAATTTTCTAATTTTTTTTCCCTATTTTTGATTCTTAATCTTATAATATAAGTTAATATTTATCATAAGCTGATTTATAGACTCTTTCTTACTTATAGTCCTGTTCAAATTTTGATTCCTAAATTTTCTAAGCTTTTTCTTGAATTACTTTTTTTAGTTTTTATTCTATTAATTCTTCTTTTTTCTAAATTTTTAAAAATTTTTATTAGTGAATTTGTTCTTGTTTCTAAGTAAATTTTTAAATTAAATATTAGTATTCTTCTTCTTTTTAATTTTTTTTTAATTAATTTTCTTACTATCTTTACTAAAGTTTCCTTTCCAGTTCAAGATATTATAAAATACTTTTTGCTTTCTTAGATTCCACTAATTCGAGATTTTTAATTTCTTCTTTTTAATATCTTGCTCTCATCATTTCTTCGTATAAGTGTTTAGATTTGTCATTTAATCTTTTCTAAAAACCATTAATTTTAAAATTAATTTACTTCTTCCATTTTTTATTATTGTAACAGCTTTATTTTTTCAAATTATGTTTCCCGCTTTTTTGCTGTTTGATATTTTTATTACATTATTTATTCGTCCAGTTTTTTTTTATTTTATATCATAAATAGTTCTTTTTCCTAAAATCATTTATATAACCAGAATAACCTGCTTTCTCTTCATATTTTCTATTTATTAACTCCATTTATCCAAAATAGGAAGTGGAAATTCCAAGCTTTTTTAATTTGGTTTCAGGTATTTATTAGCTGTTGTTTGTGAATAACTTCTTCCAGTTTTTTCATCTTAATTTATTAAAAAAAATATTAAAATACTTTTCATTTATGACTAGGTTATTAAAGTAAGAGCTGATTAGTTTACTGATTCTTTTTATTGGCCAAATTTATGAGAATGAAGCTTTTACATGTTATGAAACAGTCTTTAATTTATAAAAGGTAATAAAATAAAGTTATTAATTTCAAATTTAGATTAATTCAATATTTTTACAATAATAAAATTAGTAATTTTAACAAATATTAAAATATATAAAATTAAGAAAGCAAACTAAATATTATTTAATTAATTAAAAATCACTAAAACAATCAGAGGAAACCCAAAAACAAATAAGTTCAGTTTGGCACCTCTGGCATTGATTAATTCATTAGTGTTGTCAATCCTCATAACTCAATTCTACTTCCAAATTCAAAAATTCTTAAAATTTTAATCTGTTTCTTTATTTCATAATATTGAATTTAATATTTTTAATTTATTCCTGAGAAGGGACAAATTCAACTGCTAAAATATTTATATACCTTTAAATTTAATAGATAAAAAGCTGAAAATGTTTTATAATTTTGAATTATAGTAAAAATCATTTTGTATTTTTGAATTTTCTAAATGGGTAAATAGAAAATAATACCCTTCCCTTAATGAATGATTTTGGAACAGGACCAAACATTCGTGAGTCAAAAGAATTGTCTTAATTATCTCCTTCTATCCAATAATGATTTTCTGGAATTTTTTTAATTCCAAAATAACTAGTAGCTTCTCCTGCTGCATAAGCAATTCGCTTGCAAATATCATTTTCTGGATCTGATGGACATTTAGAAATTACAATATCTCCTTTTTTCAATCCCTTTTTTAAAAATTACAAAAAAAATAAGTAGAAACACGCTTTGTTAACTTAAAGAGACTTTTATCCACAAAAATTACTCATGCGTGCCCAATTGTTGGATGCATTGAAACTCCTTCAGTACGATGTGCTTAGAAAAGTTTATCACTAATTAAAATGCTAAGAGCAAGAGCAGGAACAAAAAATAAAAGCTTGCTGTTTTTTTGAGTTGGAATGTCCTTGAGTTATTGCGATTTGAATGAACTAAATAATTTACTAAACATCTTTAAATTCAATTATTAATGCTTAAAATAATATTATATTTAAACAGAAATAAAGATTTTCAAATAAAATTTGATAATATAATTAAAAATAAAATTTTGATATTTTCTGAGCTTAAACTGCATGAGTGATTTATCTGTTCATAATTAATTTACGTGCGATGGGTACATTTTTGACAACAATTTTAAGCTTTATTCAAGATGCCGATGCTCCCCAATCATTGGAATACGATATAAATGTAGGGTATGTGATGATTTTGATTTTTGTGAGAATTGCTTTTAAACAAAATAGCATGAACATTAATTAATTCCTATACCTCGGCCAGTCCCAAATTTATAGCCACCTTAATAAATGGTTACTCACGAGTATATAAAATGCGATGGTTCTTAATGTATTTTGTTTATATTTTATAAAGGATGTGGTCAATGTCCTATGATAGGAAATAGATATAAATGCTAATAGTGTCCTGATTTTGATTACTGCTAGAAGTGCTATCAGATTTGTCCGCATGATCCTTCACATATTTTTCTACCAATTTTGATACCATAAAGTTTTAAAAAAAATGTACCTAATTATTGGGTGCCACTTGCTAAATAGAAAGTTAATTTTTGTTTTATAATTATAATTTCTAGTTCTAAGATTTAAAATTTGGCTTTTATTTGGTAAACAATTTATTTTAAGATAACATGTTTTACTCTCTTCCATTAAAACATATTTCTTTCGATACAGTCATCACCAATAATATTGTAAAAACTTCAATAAAATAAACATACTTAAACAATTCCAATTATTATATTGAAGCCGAATATTTGTTTCCAATTTGGCCAACAGCATGTTTTGATAGTTTTTAAGCAAAATTAGCAAGTGATAAATTTCTTAAATTTCTTAATAATTTTGAATAAAGATTAGTTAATAAAAGGAGTTATTAAAGAAAAAGAATAGGCAAAATAAGAGTATTAGTCTCATCTTGAATAAGGAAATACTGTAGCATACTCAGGTTAATTTTTACTTTCAAATTAAAATCTGAAATAAATTAGAAATTAATGAAGAATCTGAGGATATAATGAAAGTCAAAATTGGCAATATTCCTCCAAATTCCCAAATCGAAATAATTTATAGTTATTTATAAGAACTCGAAGTATCACTCAATAAATTTTGGCGATATACCATACCTTCAACTTTAACTCCACACTACTAACCATAAATTGAAAAACAAAATGTAACTGAAAGCCTGTTAGATATGGAAAATATTTAAACAATATCAAGTGATTCAAATTAAGCTTATACTTGGTCGATTACAGTGGAAATTTTGTAAACAACTAAAATCACTGTTATTGATTCACCCTCACATAAATTGTTATTAATAAACAAAAATTTAGAAGAAACATAATTGACGGTTATGGCCGAAACTGAATAAGGAAAATTGCTTCCAAATAAAGATTTCGTTTTGATTTTTAGAAATGATTAAATTAGATAGCCTTAAGTTATGTTAGGTCATTATTCAAAATTTTTTAATTTATCTGGTTAGGAAAAGGAAAAAATAATGAAATGTGTGCAATGCTTTCCTTTGTTCCAGATTTTTCTAATTGTTAACTTGACGATGCATTAAAATAATCATTAAGCAAATCTTAGGACGATCCTAACGATTTTCCAATAAATTTTGATTCCGCAAGAAGTGAATATATATTTTTAATTGATAGAAGTGGCTCTGTAAACACAATTCTTTATGCCTATATTATTTAAATAGATGGGTGGCTAAAGAATTCAGTATGCAAAATAAGCACTCATTCTTTTTTTAAAATCAATGCCAAACTCAACTTATTTTAATATCTATAGTTTTGGATCAAACTTTGATTCTTTGTTCCCTTCTAGTATGAAATATGAAGCATAACAAGTGAATTTTGCAATCGAACAAGTATAAAACTTTACGGCTAATTATGGTGGAACAGAAATTTATAGCCCTTTAGTAAAAATATTAAAAGAATAACCAAGAATTAAAGGATTTCCAAGATAAGTATTTTTGTTGACTGATGGTGATGTCAGCAATGCAAATTCAGTCATTTAATTGATCCAAAACAATAATAGATTTAATAGAGTTAAAGCACAATTGTTTAAATTATTATTAGGTGCATAGTATTGGAATTGGAAGTGGTGTATCAACATATTTGATAAAATAATGTGCAAAAGCAGGAAAAGGAAACTCACTTTTTGTTTCAAATAATAACGATATTTCAAGTTCAATAATAAAACTCTTATAGTATTCATTAACTCCTTGTTTGGATAATTTTGTTTTCAGCTATGATCAACAACTAATAGTAAATTCTTTTCATTTTATTAAATTTAAAAAAAAGGATTCAATAATACCAGCACCAACTAATATTCCTTATATTTTAAAAAACCAACCCTTTATTATGTATTTGTTTTTTAAACCAACGGTAATTCCCGGAATTTAAACTTAAGTAGTACTCACTTGCTCTGACAGTGCGTTAAATGAAAATTTAACCTTCATCGTTGAAATTAATTCGAATACTTGTCTAGAAACTGAGGATGTCTATAAATTGGGAGTTTTTAAAATGATAAATTGCATGGAAGAGAAAATAAAAGGCAACAATTAAAATATTGGAGATGATACTTTCCTTGCAAGAAAAATGAATTACAAAGATGAAATTGTTAATTTATCTATAAAACATTAGATTCTCTCAAAATCAACAGCCTTCCTTTGTGTAATTGATGAAATTGCAGATGAAAATGCGCATTTAGTTTAAAATCAATAATAATAATAAAAAATTATAATTCCTTCCTTAATATCAGTTGATTATGAAAACCAAAAACCTTAATTTACATAGTCACTTTCTCAAGGATTTTAAAGCCAAAATTGTTTATTTGGCTCAGTACAAAAGTTAAGTGCACCTTAAGCGCCTTAATGTTCTTCAATGGCAATGCAATTCAACTAAAATCAAGGATTGTTTGGAGCTAAAAATAAAAGTATATAAAACCTTCCATCAGCTGGTTTATTTGGCTCAGCATCAAATAATTGGGGTGTGCCTTAAGCACCTTAAGCACCTTAATTACAGTGTTTATAGTAAAAAGAATATCAAGGGTTTTTTGGAGGAAATTTGCTGGATTGTATTGATTTAGAATCATCTGAAAAAAAAGTAGAGAATTTTTCTTAGAATTTTAGTTTTGGTCCATAATGCTTTTAATAATAATAGCAACAATAATAATAGCAACAATAATAAGGAATAACTTAATAAACCTCATCAATAATATTTTAAATGATTGTGAATTCAGTTAAAGTTGAAGGCTATTGGTGTTATAATATGTAATTGGTTTCTTAAATTATTAAAAACCCTAATGATTTTGATTATACAATTCCATAAAATATTTAATGTTAAATTCCTAATGATTATTGGATGACAATTTTAGTGTTAGCATGGTTATAAACAAAGTCAATATCTAATAAAAATGAATGGATTTTGTTTGGATAAAAAGCTGAAAATTGGTTAAATAAATTTGGTGGAATTTGGAAATCTTTTTTACCTAAAGCTTAATCATTATTGAAATGAATTAATAAAACAAATAAATAAATTTAAGTTACTTAATTTAAATAATTTTGAAAATCTATTTAATAAAGAATCAATAAAAACTATTTAATAAAGAATCAATAAATATTTTCACACAAACAAAAAATGTATGGCATTTTCTATAAAAAAATTATTTTTTATAATTTGAATACAATTTTAATTGATTATTTGTAAATCTCGTATTGAAATGGAATACTTTCTGGAAATAGAGAAACTTCAAATTTCTTTAGATAATTCAAGATTAAAACTTGAATTTGAATGTTAAGTTGGAAAAATAATTAATATCATTCAGTTTAATATGATAGAAACCAATTTTTATGCTTAAGTTTAGAAATACTAATTCTTATTTTTACAATTAAAAGTTTTTAGATGCAACTGCAAGCAAATCAATCTTTTCTATTAAATTTTCATCTGAAATGATTTTGAAATTTAAAGAAAAATCATAATGTATAAAAGATTCGTAACCTTAAACAAAGGAATCACCTCAAAAATTTTAATATGATGCCTTTAGTTTGTTTTTACCAAAGGGAACAGCCAATTTTGTTTTAAAGGATAAAGTGCAAACCAGCATACCGAAAAGCTTAATTAAATATTTATCCAAACATGCATTTTAAGATTCTTTTTCAGAAAAATATAAAATAATTCAACGCATTGGAAAAGGTGCTTTTGCAAATGTCTTTTTAATTAAAAATTTCATCTCTTAAAAAAAATATGCAGGCAAAGTCTTTTCTAGAGAATAAATTAATAATGATTCTAAAGGAGCTTAATCTCTTTGAAACGAACTCTAAATTATGGCAAATCTATACCATTTGAATGTTCTACCAATCAAAGAATGCTTTCTAACTCCGGGCTCATTTGTTCTCGTTATACCTTTACTCACTGGCGGAAGTCTTGGCTAATTCTTAAGAAAATACTACCCTTTATCAGAATCTTCTGTTCGTAAGATTTTAAAAAAAGTGTTAGGAGGGTTAGCGTATCTTCATTCAAAAGGAATTATACACAGAGATATTAAACCAGATAATTTAATTTTTGAAAGAAAAGTTTAAGAAAAGAAAAGGTTTGAAATTTAGATAGTAGATTTTGGACTTGCATAATAAATTGAAGCAAAAAAATGATTGTATATTAAGTGTGGAACTTATGGATTTTTGGCTCCGGAAATTGATCGAGCAAAGAAAGAAATGGATTATTCGCAATTAGCTGATATATTTTCATTGGGATGCATTTTTTACTAAATGTTAAATAATATTCCCTAAATTATGAATTTTTAGGATTAAAGGAGAACCACTATTTTCTGGACAAACAGTTGAATAAATTGAGAAATTAAATAAACAATGCTTGATTAATTTAAAGTCACTAAAATGCTCAACTGCAGCAAAAAGCCTTTTGAAAAAAATGTTATAGCCAAATTAAAAATTTAGAATTTCGGCTGAAAAAGCTTTGGAACATGAATTTTTTAAGTTTAATTTATCATCAAAAATTCAAAAAAAAACATAACATCAAATTAAGAGTTCATTTATTAATAATCTTATAGATAATAATAGTTCATGGGAAAGATTCAAAAATTTGATCATAATATAATGAAAATTTAAGTGACAATGAACAAACAACAATAATTTAATGTACAATTTAAAAATTTTCCACAAAGTAATTAAATTTTTTTGTTATTAAATGCCTAGTATTTTTGATATGAGCAAAAAAAGTTTAACATTAAAACGATAAGGATGCTTGACACCGTTGCTGAAAAACCATTCGAGCAAATCTCCAAGTTGGATTTTTGATAAATAAATATAATTTTAGTTAACTAAGCTAAAAAATAAATTGAAATCTACCGTGAGTTTTAGACATCACCTTAATTATCTAGCGATGACGAAATTATACTATAATTAAAAAGCACTTAGTAGTTACCACACACCACAAATTAACTATAAAATACTTCACATAAACTTATTTAATAAGGCTCTTTATTTAATTACGATTTGAGTGAAAGTAATATTAGTCATTTTTCTTAGTAATTCTAATAATCGAGCTATCAATGCTTGTCCAATAACTAAATGAGTTGGCTAAGCTATTTAGCATAAAGTTAGTCTACGTTTTAACATCTTCCTTAAGTTTAATCCGCTGATGATCCATTTTTGTAGCATTTAGATGAAACAAAAATAAATTAAAAAGCAGTAAAATACAAAGCCTCAATTTATAAATAATATCATGAATAAAAATAAAACTAAATCTAAAATGAAAAATTAAGTAATCAAGATGATTCATTTTAACCTATAACTAAAGAAGAAAAAACTGCATAATTTATTACTTAATGTTGATGATTCACTAATTATTTTGTTGTATATTTATTATTTTCATCTGTAAAATTTATTTTGTTAATCAAATTACAGATATATAAAGTTATATATTTTATAGGTAAAAAGAAAATTCATTGCATAAGAAATTTCAATTATTTATCATCTTAATCAATATCTTAAATTTCTAATAGTTATATTTTTCTTTAAAGTTTCGTTTTAATTCATGTAAAGTACTTTCTGTTGCTTAAAAAATATCATTTATTTAATATTTCTTCTCATAATAGTCTTCAATTTTTTTAAAAAAATCACTTGATTATTTCTTTGGGAAACTCTTGGAATTAAATTGTTAATTTCTTTAGATTTTCTTCTTAAATTTTGAGGGACTATTTGTTCGATTAGATAAATTTAATTTGGTTGAATTAATAGATTGATTTTGAGTTGCCAATATTTTTCGTTAGTACCATTTTTGATTATCTTAACCAACTTTTTTTTTCATTTATTCCATTTCTTGAAAGATCTTTTCTTTATTTTTTTCATACTAGTGTTTGTCTATACTTTTAAGAGAATTAATAACTTTTTTCATTGATTATTCATTTTATGTCAAAGTTGAATAGCCTAGCTTGGTACTAATTATAAGTTCAGCTTGTTGCTTTGATTACTGAAGGTTTTCTTTTTTTTCTGTTTAAAGTTTTGTGTCTTTGTTACTAAAACAAAATATATCTAATATTAATTACTTGAAAAATGTATAAATTTCATCTTTTTTTTTCTGGTTTGTTAATAGATCCTTTGAATTTTTTAATTAGCATTCAATTTAATGTTTTCAATTGTTAATTCAAGTTGGAGCCTAAAATTTTATTATTTACAATCTAATAAACTTCTTATTCTAATAAATAAGGCTGAGCCATCGGCATTGCAGACTAAATACGTTTCGTTAACGAAATATTTGCTCCTTTTCTCAAACATTATGAAGAATTCTTTAAGTTCATTGAATTTTAATTTTTAGTCTAAGTTAAAAAAAAATTGCTACTTGATTTTCTCCTTAAAATACTTGTAGATTCTCGTCTTTTTTCCATTCTTTTTTCAAATAACAATTCAAGTTAACTTTTGAGTCCTTAATTTTATAAAGACTCTTTCTCCATTTATTCTTTAATCTATGTTTCAATCACTTTTTTCGCAAAACAATATACATTTTAAATTTATTTCTTTCTATTACTTTCCGTTCACAGATCAGAATCACAATCCTCGTACTTTAACTATTACTTTCAAAATTTGTCTTCTGATATATCTGAATTTTTTACTTCATATGGAATAAGCTAATTATATTGACGGGTCTTAATTGATTATTATCTTTTATTTTAATTTTCATATTATTTGAAAATAACTAATGGTTTATATTCTGTGTATTTAGGCATTAAATCAACAAGGCTAACAGTTTAGAAAAAATCATTCATTATATTATGTAAGTTTTCGACACTTGCTTTGAATTATCCTAAAAAGTTTTTCTTTACATGTTATTACCAAAGATCTTTAATCTTAAGTACCAGTTTTTTTAATTTAATATTATTAAGTAATTATTTAATATTTCTTGTAATCGTTACAGTTTTTGCCAATTAAGTTGTTTATTTTTATCAGTTTTTTAAAGCATTTTCAAAATTTTGATTATCATTAAAGATTCTAGCAATTGGAGAAGCATTTTGTTTTGCTTTAGAAGATTATGGAGATTTTTTGGAAGTTTGGAAAAAACCAAAAGAAGCACGATTTTGTAGAGTTTATTTTTATTACTACTCATATAAAAGTGGAGTTGAGTTTGTGTGCAAAGTTTTGTACATAAAATTATAATTATAATTTTTATAGTTTTACACTATTATAAATCTAAATAAAAAAAGTAAAACAATTAAAATGATCAATGTCATAGTCCAAGCCGAGTTTAAACAAAGTGTTTCCATTACATTTTTGGAATTTTCTTTTCTTGTACTTCTTCAAATAATTCTGATATTAAACAATACTTCCCAGGACTATTATTACTTAAATTTTGTTTGCATTCAATTACCAAATTAAAAAATTCAGTTTTTTAGTTATCATCTTGTTTGTTGAAATTGTATTACTATAATTTATGCATTGAAGGTATATATTATATTAAAAAGTTCTCAAGACGATTAAGTGCTGCAAGTATTTGCAATTCACGTTCTGTTGGCTTTGAAATAAAGTGGTTTAGAGATTTCGAATGAAAAATTTAGATTAATTGTTAAAATTTTTCTGAAAAATTACCTAATTATTAAATTTCATTTAATTTTTTAATCATTAATAATTATATCATCAGATTTTATAACATACATTTGTGCTATTAATTACTCATTTTCTAAGATTTTTCAAGAATATAATGGCAAAATTTGTGTAACTTTTTTATAACAACTCCTTATCGAATTGAATTTTACTAATCTGAACATTGCAATGAATGTTCATTAATCTCTCTCAAACTGATATATTCTTAACAATTTATACAAAATACTGTCATAGTATTTTCATTATAAAACGAGATATCATTTAAGGATTTATCATATCTTGGCGACATAGGATCTTATGTAGATGCATATTATAAATAATCATCAATTGCTTCATTTAATTTATTTAAGTCAAGATTATCAGAATGCTAAATAGATGATTTAATATTAAATGGTTAAAATTTTGTCAAATATTCTGAGACTAAACTGATCATCGAATTCATGTTTTAATTGTTTTAATTTCCAGGTTTAATATAAGATTAATTTACTATAGATGGTTAGTCATTTCTACTAACATCTTATGAAGGAAGAATACTATATTTATCTAGTAATTATGAATACTCTGAAGAAATTTATTGATAATCTGAAGCAAGTTAAACTCGTTTTATTGGTTTATTTTAAAGAGTTTGCTGATTGTAATTATTTAAAACAGTAAGGACTTTATCCTTTAATATGGAAGTATCATCAAGAGCCTAACTAGAAAAAATTAATTTACTAGAAAATTAGAGACTGATGCTTCTTCTATTGTATAGGAACAGTTATTCTATTATTATTATTGGTAGCAATTTGGTTAATGTTAATAAGGACTATTTGATTTTCTTATAAATTACTATTAACTTGCAGGAGCAATATTATTCTTATGCTTTAAGATAGATTTTTTTGTATCAATAAAATAAGACTCAAATTTAGAAGCACAAGAAATAGGATTTTATTAAAAATGATTGGCAACACTAATTCTTTGCATTGAACCTTCAATTGGTGAAAGCTTTCTAGTCCCTTTCTCTAGTTATAAATTTTTTTATTAAGATTCTCTCACAACTTCTTCTACTTCTTTTGGTAATCTATACTTTTCAAATAATTTTTCTTTAATATTTTGTGTAGAAAATGTATTATTAAAAGTTTTAGTTGTTTGAGAATTATAAGAAGAAGGTAAACCAGGTGTATATCAGTTTTTTTATGAGTGGTAAGAATAGCTAGGTTTTTAGAAAAAATTCTAAGCTGAATCGCCAAATTATGAATTTTACATTGGATTATTAAATATACGCATATTCTTGGCTGACTAATTATATTAATAATCACAAGAGTTATCTATCGAGGAATCATTGGGCAAAAAATTATTTGCAAAACTTTGCTTTTTGCTATCTGGCCTTGTGATTTCAGGATTAAAAGTGAATTTTTCTTTAGTTATTAAGGGCCGTCTATCAGTCATCATATAAATCAATATGATAATTATTTTATTAATTATTTATAATTAATTATAAAATATAGTAGAAACCATTCTATTATACGTTTTTGAAAATTTGTTAAATTAAATTGTATAATTCTATTTCTTAATAAACCTTTAAATATTTTTTCAGAACATACTATCCCATGCCGGATTTTTTGACTAAGCCTGACTTGAAGCTTTTTTCTTCGATCCAGTTTCATTCTTCATTTAAATTATGAAAGTATTTTTATAAAAAAACTTTGAGAACATCAATAATCTTTTAGTTTTTTTTTAACATTTTCGCTTTTTAACTTTAATCTAATAAATGTTTGTCTTGCGGGATATATTTTGGTTCCATTAATTTCCAATACAGCAAATCCTTTATTAATTATAAGAAAATAGTTGACTAACCCAGTCCCAATTTTTATCTTGATCAAAAAACGGATGCGCTTTCAGAACAGTCATTGATTCTGTAACTCGAAATTCTGGCTTTTTATTTAATAGCTATTTCATTAGAGCCTTTGATTTTTCATCTTTTATAAATTTTGGAAAAGTCAAAGGCTATTTCATTGTTTCTTGATAAACTTTTTAAATATTTAATATTAAAAAAGAACAAATTAACTTTCAAACGGATCATCAGAATCATTTCCATATGGATAAACAGCACATAGCATTTCATACATTATAATTCCAATAGTAAAATAATCAGCACTAACAGAATATCCTGTAAAACCATTAATTGTGCTAAATAATAATTTCACCTTTTCCAGTTAATATTTCTGGCGCCATATAATGTGGAGTACCAAGCATTGTAAAAGTTCGAGAATTTTTTTTATTCATCAATTTTGCAGTGCCCATATCAATTAATTTAATAAAGCCACTCTTTTCAACCATAATATTTTCAGGCTTCAAATCACGATAAATTATGCAGTTGGAATGCAAAAATTCTATGGCCAAAATTATTTAACCAACATAGAATCGAGTCTAAGATATAGATAATAGACCTTTTTTAAAAATAAAATTTAATTCAATATTTTACCAATTTCTCTGAATGCTTCAAATAATTCTATTCCATTGATATATTCCATTAGAAAGTAAACATTAACAGCATCCTTAAATGAACGCTCAAATTGTATGAGAAAAGGACTATTGCATTTTTCTAAAACTATTTTTTCTTACTATTTAATAGTTGAGAAAATGGAAATTGATATTAACTTATAAATATTTTTCAAGCTTTTGTTCGATAGTTGATGCTTTTGAGATACTTTTTAATGCATATTCCTTATTAGAATCTGAAACTAAAAAGACATTGCCAAAAGCACCGGATCCTTGAATAAAGATTAATAATAAAGCAGTAAAACCTAATTTTTTAATATATATTAAATCTTAGAATTAAATTTTGCATTCTTATTTTGACTAGCCTGTTTATTAATATTGCTAAAAGTAATTGTTTTTAGGAAAGAATAAACTTCATGTGATTTCATGTTCTTAATTTTTAATTTTTCCCATGAATCGCCTAATATTTGTTTCATTTCTTCAATTGATATGGATGCGATGATCCCATCTTATTTCATTTTTTTTGGCGTCCTATTAAACTCTAAATTATTTGAAATAAACTTTTATTGTTTAGATTATCCTTATTATGTTAAAAATTCCATTCCATATTACTGCAATTCTTGTAAAAAGATTTTGTTACTCTTTACCTTAAGAAAACTTATATTACTGAACTAAAATTAGGAAATAAACTTCAACAATTGTCCCTTCTAATAGAAACAATATTTCAGATGGAATTCCAGGTTTTATCACCTAATCTCCTGATTTACAATTTTTAATTGTTATTTTCTCAAATATTTTTTCTATTTACAGTTGTGTCAAGATCTTACAATATTCATCTTTTTCCATAAGCCATTTTAATTAATGTTTGAAAGTTAATTGCTGTAATTGTTTCCCAAAAATGGATTCCACCGTTGATTTACTCAAAGTGTAACATTCAACGCAAGTTTTTGTTTTCACTGTACAACTTCGAGTAGTTTTGTAAAATAAAGCTAATTCACCAAAGAATTACCCATTAGACATTTCTCTTATGACTTTATTATCTTTTATTATATCGACTTTGCCCTTTGTTAACTTACAAATTCAAAATTTCAACTTCTTTAATAATATAAAAAGATTAAGCTTCTTCTCCTTAAATGAAAATATTTTAATTTTCTCCAAATTTTTATAAATCTAAAGCAGAAACTATAGTTTCTTTTTATTCCTCAGACAATTTATCTACAATTAATGCAAAGAAAAATAAGAAATCATACTAAAAAAGTCAACTTTTTTTAAAAAATGACATCTATCCTCTAAATGTTTCATCGAAATTTCTTGAATAATTCTCCGAAATGATGTACCGTCTATTCCCCAAAGCTTACAAGGCCCACGACTTTTTGCAGTAGCCGATCTTGTCATTGATTGATTCAACAGAATAAGATTAAAAACCTTTCGCAATTTTAAATTAAGGCCATTTCTCCAAATCCTTCCCCACTTTTCAAAACCTTTTTTATTTGACCATCAATGATAATTTCAATTTCACCATTTTCTTTAAAATTTACTGCTGAATACATTAAATTTACCAATAATAAAATAGCCACTTGCTTTATCACCTTAATCGAAGATTGTATGAAAGTCTGGAATTTCACAATAAAATAATTATTCAATAATAATAGTGCTAAAAATAAAATTTCATTTAATAAAGTTATACAGTTCCACATCTTCCAAAAATTTAAATAACATATTTTATTTCATGTTATTAAGAAGGAACTTAGATTCTTCTTTTGAAATATTTTTATTTTGTTTTTGGATCTTTTCATAAATTTACTCGTCTTCCACTGCATAAATTTTATGCTGTCTAATCCTTGCTTTATGCTTATCTTCTATACCAAATATAATTTTATTCAAGTTACGTTATCAATTTTTTGATTCTTCCTCTTCTTGATTACTTGAAACAACTTAGTTTTGGTCCATTAATCTAAGCCCATGTAAATTTCTTATCCTAAAGATAAATTATTTTTTTGATTTGGAACTGATTCGCTAATTGGCTTTTTGGTATCGACTCGTCTACTTACTATGTCTTATTTTACGGTTTTTTTGCACTACAACCCATTAATTTAATAAATTTTCTAATTTTTATAAATAAAATTATTGTTTTAATTTTATTTAGTTTTTAAAATTGAAGTAAGTTACTAATTGAAAATTTTCGTTAGTCAACTAATACATTTTTAAAATGAGTCACAAAATATCTTTATGTTAAAAAAAAATAAATAATTACAAAATTTGATTTACCTAAACAATTTAAATTAAAAGTAAATTATTAAATATCAAAAAACCTATGGGAACAGGATGCCTTCAATAAGGACAAAGAAAACATGTTAAAAACTAGCTAATTTGTTAGGCAACATTTTCTGAAGTTGATAATACAGCAATATCAAATGAGGATATTCGTTCTATTTATCAATTTGATTCTTAAGTTATTGGTGAATTTATTTCTAAGAGATTTTAATTAATATTTGTAAGGACAGGGATATTTTGGAATGGTTCGAAAGTTGACTTTTATTTCTTATTGATTTATTTTATTGATTCAAAAGAGCTTACTTAAAAAATAATCCTTAAAAGATTTTTGCAGTAAAGAGTATTTACAAGGAAAAAATAAAAAAAGAATTATATTTACTTTAAAGAGAATTGTCAATTTTTAAAAGTCTTGAGTAAGATTATTGAAGCGTTTTATTTTTTAAAGTCATCCAAACATAGTAAAATTCTATGAAACTTACCAGGATGAAAAATTTTTTCACTTAGTCATGGAATATTGTTCAGGGGGTGAATTGATGGATAAGCTTTGTTAAGAAGGCAGTCTTGATGAAGCGTATGTTAGATTGGTAATCAAAAAAATTGTGAGTGCTGTACATTATTTGCATAGACGTGGGATTTGTCATCGAGATTTAAAACCTGAAAATTGTTTATTTCAGCATCTGAGAAAAGGTGCAGAAATCAAAATAGTAGATTTTGGATTAGCGAAATAATACTAACATTTAGAAAGTTCTTTATTAATTTTTTATTTTGTTTTAAGGCGTTATTACAATGCATTCATTAGTCGGCACTCCTATATATATTGCCCCAGAAGTTATTAAATAAAAATATAATTAGAAATGTGATAATTGAAGTCTTGGAGTAATGACTTATTTTTTATTATACGGGAATCCTCCGTTTCATGGAAAAAATGAATATGAAGTGTTTAAAAAAATAAAAGCTGCAAAATTAAAATTTTCAGGTGAGTAATGAGATAATATATCAATTGATGCTAAAAATTGAATTGCAGGGTTAGTGTGCAAAAATATAAATAAACGCATGACATTGGACTAAGCATTATAACATCCATGATTAGAAAACGTTTAGTTGAAAAGTTCCACTATAATTCTGAAAACGCCGGATCCAAAAATAATTCAAAAATTAAAAGAATTCAAAACAATATCAAACATGAAACGTGAAGCATTACGCGTCATGATAAACATGCTCAGTGAAATGGAATTAAAAGAACTTAATGAGGCCTTTTAGATAATCGATGTCAAAGCCAATGGCTCAATTGATATCAATAACTTATCAATGGCAATAAGTTAAAGTGGGATTGGAGATCCTCTTGCAGAAGCCAAAACAATCATGAATTTAGTAAGTTTTGAGAAAATTGGACAAATTAATTATTTTGAATTTATGGTTGCTACGCTTGATAAAAAAATTTATTTAAATGAAGAAAATGTATAGGCAACATTTAAATATTTTGATATAGATAATACTAATTATATAACCTCATCAAATATTAAAGATGCTCTGGTATAAATTATTTATCTTAACTAGTTTTCATTAAGACAAGACAAGGAAGAAATATTTAATTAGAAGAAGTGCAACCTTGAATTCAATAATTAAGTACATCATAGCCTGGAAGGATAACTTATGATGAGTTTATTTAAATGATGAAAGAAGAAGGCAATTAAATAATTTAATTTTAATAAAAGGCGTAAGATAATATAAGCACAGTTTCAAGTAATGTTAATTAAATTCCTATTGAAGGTCCTTTAAATCAAATAAGATCGAATATTATCTATTTTTAATTTAAATGATTAATACATATTGTTTTTTGTTTATATAAAAATTTACAGTTAATTATAGTGCAATCAATCATTTTTTTAATTTATTTTTTAAATCAAGTATTTTCCGTTTTTTTAGCCAATTTACCATTGCTGCTTATCTTGTCACTGGATTTTCTCTATCATAATCCTATATATATTTTAGTAGTATATTAAATAATACAGTATCAAATGATAATTCAGCTACTGGATATTCTTACTCTTCATTTTGTTCAGGTATTGAAAAACATCGTTTATTTAATTATTCTAATGGCAAAATAACATAAATTAATCCAAGGCCAACAATTATTATGTTTTAAAAGTAAATTTTGCCAAATAGCATTATGTCATACAAGCAATTTGCTATCTAGCCCATATTAAAATAAACATTAAAAAACTCCAAATAAAAGAAAAATATAATCTAATTTATCAATCATACATTGTGAAAGTGCTAAACTTAAACTTTCTTTTATTGAACTTCTCCTTAAGAAGTTATACTTAAAAATAATTAACTAAATATTAATCTTGCCTTATCGATTCAATAATAAAATAGCAAACTGACAAGATATATTGGTGCACAAATTGGTATTAATTCAACAAAAAAAAATATTGAATACATTGTCTTCATTATGTCAGCATATCTTAAAAGTATTTAAAATTTATTAGCAAACCTCGCTGCTGCTTTATAAGGAGGTCCATCTTCAACAAGCCTTGAAAAATAATAAAAAAATTGATTTAAACTCATGTGCTTCTTTTTAAGTGAGCAAAACTTAGTTACCAGTTTCTTTTACTAATTTTTGCATTTTAAATTATTTATAACGTTTCTATAAATATCATGGGTTAACGAGCCAAAGAGTAGGCCCTAATATTGAATCTATTAATACTACATAATATTCAAGAAACAAAAGCCCACCTAATGATTATTACAGTAATAAAAATGCAACCAGTAGAGTAAATATTTAATTCTACCAATTAAAGTCCCATGTTAATTATTCCTGCAATGAAGAACAAAGCAATTGACTATCTCTCTGCAAAATTGACTTAAGCTTTTGTTTTTGTAGAATATTTAGAATACCTAGATAATATTGTTTGAAAAAAAATATAAAACACTATAATTTTATTAACAAATTTGGCCAAATACATCTTATTGAAAACACAAATTAAAGCAGAAGTAAATATTGTCATTGCTTTAACAAGTTAAAGTTAAATTCCTGTAATTTTATTATCTTGAGAATTATTGATAGCATATTTTTTATAGTAATATTATCCTATTTTAATCCCAGAAATGATAATAATACAAATAGTTCATAAAAAGCATGTTAATAGCCAAGATTTAATTCTTAATGGTATTTTTGTGTTTGTTGTGACATGGATGACATTTCTTGAAATAAATTTAATAATTAAGATTATTTTTACCAATTGACATTAGCAGGCTCTGGTGCTTCTTCAATAATCAATTGCTTATTTTCAAGTTAGAGTGAGTTATTTGTTCATTGAGTTTATTATCGTGTTAATCCTTTATTATAAAACAATTTAACTCTATCTAAAAAGCTAATTGAATAATAATCTAATATTATGTTTTTTTCTCTTTCAGAGTTAAATGAAATAAATGCAATACCACAAAAATCATAATTATCCATTTACATTTATTTGGAAACTTAATTTTTTTAAATTTTTAAATCATTGATTTAATAATCCAATCAAACCACTAATGAATCATTTTAATTAAATTTTGCTTTTACTAATTATTGTTTTTTCTTATTTAGCCTAACTTCAATTTTTTTATCGATTTCTAAAAGTTTGCCAATATAATAGCAAAGAGTTATTTTAATAATTCCACTACTTTTTTCTTCGATTGTTTCTGTTTGACAACCAATAGTGTTTTTCTAAAAATCAGAGACTTCGAATAATTTCTTTAATTCTTCTTTAACATTTTTCATTTTCGGAATATTTTTCACAATCAATGTATAATCGGAAGGTGTGCACAATAGTCCATCAATATTTGCATCAATTTTTCTTGATTGATAACGAAATAGAAATAACAATATCATTAATACAACTGTAGTCACCAATCCTAAAGTATTTTACACACTTTTTGCGGATTCATTATCAAATTTGTTAGGATAGCTCATTTTAGAAATGTAAGTATCATTACTGCAAAGCTCAGTTCTATTAGAATTATCACAATAATTAGTTGTCATATTTGAATATAAGGCTGGACATGCATAAAGAGCAGAGAGAATAAATAAGACAATAATGCATTGTTTAAATCAATTATAAAACAACGTATATCCTGATCCAAGATAACCAAATTTATAAGTGGAATCAAAAAGTGAAATTGGCACTCGTGTTGCAAATTATCCACAGCATGCACAAATATTTTCATAATTAGTTTCCATTTCTGTTGAAACTCTTTAAGCTCTCTAAATTAATGCTAAAAAATAAAATTACTTTATGTTATTGAGCTTATTCTCAGTTCGGAGGAATTTAAAATGGATTATACATTTTCTCTTTAATATAATTAAAATAAAAGAAAATAGTAACAGCAAGCTTTTTCGATCATTTTCATTACTTTAATTTTTTTGATTGCTCTTTCCAATTTACTTTTTCATTAAATATCTTCAATTCCCAATGCTTTTTCATATTTTTGTTAGTTTTCTTAATATATAGAATATGAACTATGAGCCTATGTTTATTTAATTTTTGTAATTTCTGGGTTTAGAATTGGTGGTAATTTATTTTTATAATTTCTCTTGTGTTTTATTACTCCACTATTTTGAATATTTACAATTTAGGTATTAGGAAGAATATCACTACATGATGGGCGATGGTTATATTTTAGAACACTATCTTCAGTTAAATTAACAAGTTGCTCACTTTTATCTTATTAGTTCGATTCTATAGATCTTTCGCTATCTAAATTCATTAGTAATAGTTACCTTTTTATAACTTTCAATAAAGCTTTTATTTTTATTAATATATAATTTACTGTTGTGAAATATAAAGAAGATCATTGATACAGTATTGAGTTTTAATATTAATATTTTATTGATTATTAAATTGTAAAATTTAAAAAATTAGAAATTTGATTGTGCATTTTTCAAGATTAGAGAAAGTATACACTACCATTGGACAAACGATTATGCTACCCAACAACATGTCCTTCAGTATATGGTACTAAATCAAAGTCAAATATTAAAATCAAATAACAATCTGGCTCCTTAAAATTTGGATTTGCCTACTACGCCTATTTCAATAATTGTTTCCATTTGTCATCATACTTTTGCCTGGTTTACTTCTGTACTTTTTGGTCTTATAACAAATATAATATTCTATAATATAATTCGCTTTAATTTAAATATTAAACTTTGGTTCTTTGATTTATAATGCTTTATCAAAAGCAACTGAGTCAATTTCTTTTAATATTGTTTTGAGAGCATTAAGTGACTCTTATAAAACTCTAAAAAAGATTCACTAAATAAAATTGAACTTGTGCCAATGATTCTCAGCTATTTAATTAATAACAGGAACAAGCAAAGGAAATGTAACTGTTTTATAATTTTTAAGAATTGTTAAAAAAAAATCATTTTCAAAAAAGCACATTGCTCTATCAGCCACCTATTTTATTAATAATAAATTCTAAAATAAACTTGTAAATGAGGTCCAGCAATGCATTTGATCAATCTTTTAAACAACTTAGTAACTAAAGGCTCAAGCTTAGCGATTTCACATACTTCAAGTACTTCAACGAGTTCTGTTAAAAACATCACTTCTTTCACAGAATTTCCAAATGGCCAATACCTGAGTAATCCTTCCACTAACTATCAAATAATTAAAATTTTGCTTAATAAAATTGAAACATAAAAGGCGAGTGTTGGGTCTTTAGATAAAAATAGCATGGAACATCTAAGCAGCTACTCGTGGTATAAATGGCAGGTCTACACTTTATGCAATGGTGTGATAACATTTTTGAAAAATATCACATGTTCATCTCTTAAAGGAACAGCGAATCCACTAATAATACTAAACAATTTAATTTTGAAATAATTATTGTAACTTACCTGGCTAATATATCTAAAAGTTCTGGTGCACCATTGAACTTATATGTCTCATGAATTAATGTTGAAAAGCAATCAGTCATAGCCTTTCTAATCATTTTTCTTCTTGGAACTAACTTGGCATAAAGTCTATGCAAGATATTTTTTAAATATTCTCTTTCTTTTGGTTCTTCTGAATCCAATAATTCCAAAAACTTAATTTAATTAAATGCAAATTAATAAAATTACTTCTTGAATAAAAGAGTGAGTAACAAATACTTTCAATGATTTGACATCACATGCTTCATTCACAATCAAAGACAAAAAGAACTCATAGACCAGCTAAATTAAATTGATAAAAATTATATTAACTTATAAATGTGGCCAAGCTGGATCAATTAGCATATCGGCTGGATCTTCCATTTATTATTCATTACTCATTCCATCAGTTGGAGCTCCTGCTTTTTTTAAAATTGGTAAAGGTCTGAAAATATTTTTTTCTATCATTTCCATCACCATATCTAAATGTGGGATGATAAGAGATATTACAGTGTTTTAATCGCTTAAAAAATCTTAAAGTTCTTGCAAATATGTTATGCGATCGTTTTTTTCTTTTATTTACTTGGACTCATCGTTAAAGTCAAAAGATTAACTGCAGAATTAAATTTTCTTGTAGAAACTATCTTTAACTTCTTTTGAAGGACCATGCTAAGCTGGTTTTGCTTCTCCTATGTTTTAATAAAACTTAAAATTATTAACTTTTTGCTCCCTTCTATTAAGTACCCTTTGATGCAGGTGGAGGTGGTCCTGGCTGCTTTGTTTATTTCATTTAAAAATTAAAAAATCTAAGATTAAATATAAAATAAATTTGATTTTAAATTAACAAGTATTTAATCAAATTATTAGTTGAATTGAAAAAATATAATTGAAAAAATATAATAAGATAAATACAGAAAATTTAATATTCATTTTATTAAATCGTTTTTTAAATCAAGTATTTTCCGTTTTTTTAGCCAATTTACCATTGCTGCTTATCTTGTCACTGGATTTTCTCTATCATAATCCTATATATATTTTAGTAGTATATTAAATAATACAGTATCAAATGATAATTCAGCTACTGGATATTCTTACTCTTCATTTTGTTCAGGTATTGAAAAACATCGTTTATTTAATTATTCTAATGGCAAAATAACATAAATTAATCCAAGGCCAACAATTATTATGTTTTAAAAGTAAATTTTGCCAAATAGCATTATGTCATACAAGCAATTTGCTATCTAGCCCATATTAAAATAAACATTAAAAAACTCCAAATAAAAGAAAAATATAATCTAATTTATCAATCATACATTGTGAAAGTGCTAAACTTAAACTTTCTTTTATTGAACTTCTCCTTAAGAAGTTATACTTAAAAATAATTAACTAAATATTAATCTTGCCTTATCGATTCAATAATAAAATAGCAAACTGACAAGATATATTGGTGCACAAATTGGTATTAATTCAACAAAAAAAAATATTGAATACATTGTCTTCATTATGTCAGCATATCTTAAAAGTATTTAAAATTTATTAGCAAACCTCGCTGCTGCTTTATAAGGAGGTCCATCTTCAAAAAGCCTTGAAAAATAATAAAAAAATTGATTTAAACTCATGTGCTTCTTGTTAAGTGAGCAAAACTTAGTTACCAGTTTCTTTTACTAATTTTTGCATTTTAAATTATTTATAAAGTTTCTATAAATATCATGGGTTAACGAGCCAAAGAGTAGGCCCTAATATTGAATCTATTAATACTACATAATATTCAAGAAACAAAAGCCCACCTAACGATTATTACAGTAATAAAAATGCAACCAGTAGAGTAAATATTTAATTCAAACATTTGTAGGCCCATGTTAATTATTCCTGTAATGAAGAATAAAGCAATTGATTGTCTCTCTGCAAAATTGACTTAAGCTTTTGTTTTAGTAGAATATTTAGAATATCTAGATAATATCGGTTTGAAAAAAAAACAAAAAAACAACACTATAATTTTATTAACAAATTTGGCCAAATACATCTTATTGAAAACACACATTAAAGCTGAAGTAAATATTGTCATTGCTTAGACATATTACAATTACATTCCTGTAATTTTATTATCTAATGACTTATTTTTTGTATATTTTTTATACTCATATTATCCAATTTTAATTCCAAAAATAACAAGAATACAAATAGTTCATAATAGAAATGTCCATATTCATGATTTAATTCTTAGTGGTATTTTTGATCAAGTCGAGACATGAATAACATTTCTATCAAAATAGGAATTATAAATAAAGTGAGTATACCAATTAATATTAGAAGGTTCTGGAGCTTCTTCTACAATTAATTCTTAATTTTACATTTTTAATGAATTATTAAATGGTGGTTATTTTTAAATAAGAGATTTTCCTCTATTTTAAAATAGTTTAATTCGATATTGAAAACTCAATTTATAATTCTCTAAAATCTGTTATTTATCATATTCTGAATTAAATGAAACAAATGCAATTCCGCAAAACTCTTCATTACTTTCTTACATTTCATTTGAGGTTTTATTTTTTTTTAATTTCATTTTATTTATGTCAGAATCTAATTAACTTACAATTGGATCAATTAAATTAAAGCCATTTAGTAATAATTATTTTTTCTTCAACTTTAAAATTTATTGAATTTTTTCATCTATTTCTGTTAACTTTTTAATTTGATAACATAAATTTATTTTAGAAACTTGCAAACATTTATTTTTCAAAGAGTTTTTTGGATCAACTGATTGTTTAAAATTATCTTATTTTTCAAATAATTTCTTTAATTCTTCTTTAACATTTTTAATTTTCGGAATATTTTTCACAATTAATGTATAATCAGAAGGCGTACACAATAGTCCATCAATAGTTTCATCAATTTTTCTTGATTGATAACGAAATAGAAATAACAATATCATTAATACAACTGTAGTCACCAATCCTAAAGTATTTTACACACTTTTTGCGGATTCATTATCAAATTTATTAGGATAGCTCATTTTAGAAATGTAAGTATCATTTCTACAAAGCTCAGTTTTCTTAGGGTCATCACAATAATTAGTTGTCATATTTGAATATAAGGCTGGACATGCATAAAGAGCAGAGAGAATAAATAAGACAATAATGCATTGTTTAAATCAATTATAAAACAACGTATATCCTGATCCAAGATAACCAAATTTATAAGTGGAATCAAAAAGTGAAATTGGCACTCGTGTTGCAAATTATCCACAGCATGCACAAATATTTTCATAATTAGTTTCCATTTCTGTTGCTATTGATTAAGCCTTCTTTCTTTAAATTAATTGATTAAATTAAAATAACCCGATGCTATTCCGCTTATTTTCAATTTGGAGGAATATTAAAAGGATTATACATTTTTTCTTAAAATTATAATAAATAATTATCTTACAGCATGCTTTTTAGATAATTTTAATAGCTTTAATCTTTTTGAAAGCTCTATTAATTTTTTACTTTCATCCTGGAGTAGTATCACTAGGTTTCAATCAATTATAATAAAAATTATCATTTTAAGTGTATTATAAACTCATAGATTTTAAAGTTCTCAATCTTGCAATTTCTGGATTTAAAGAAGAAACAAAATTTTTTTTGGAAAACATTTTAATTTTGCATTATTTAAATTGTCTATCTTCAGCGTTTACAAGAATTAATTATTAATTTTAATTAACATCATCATTAATTGTGATTGAATCTGAAAGTTGGATTAAATCTTCACTAATAATTGATTATTTTTCATTCTCTTCTGTCGGAATTGTGAACATAAGTGAATCCTCTGATTATCCTTTATTTTTAGGCTCCAAGAAATAATTTGTAACTTTATTCATCAAATTACAATTTTATTAATCATTTAATAATTATTAAAAATACAAAAATAATTGTTCATTTTGCATAAGAGCTTTTCATTTTACTAATTCTTTTTTCATATCATAAATTTTCCGTTTTTTTAACCAATTTACCATAGCAGCTTATTTTGTGACAGGATTTTCTCTATCATAATCCTTTGTTTCAGTAAAAAAAATTATTTTTTTTACTGTATCAAATGAAATTTCAGCTTCTTTATATTCCTGGCTTTCTGATTCTCCTGGAATCGGGAAAAACTATCTATTTAATTCTTCTAATGGCATTAATAAGTAGATTAGGCCCATAATGGCAATAATTAAATTTAACGTTGAGATTATACCAAAGAGCATGTAATCGTATAAACAATTGGAAACCTAAGAATTATTGATTAGCAAATTAAATTAACTCCAAATAAAAGAAATATATAATCTAATTTATCTATCATATGCTAAGATAATGCTAAACTTAAACTTTCTTTCACCGAACTTCTTCTCAAAAAATTATACTATTTCTAATTATTTAGTTATTAAATCAACTTTATCAATCCAATAATAAATTAAAAGACTAATTAAATAAAGAGGTGCAGCAATTGGTATAAGTTCTACAAAAAAGAAAATTGAATACATTGTTTTCATGATATCAGCATATCTAAAAGTAGTTTTAAAACAGTAGAGCCTGACCTTGCAGCAGCTTTATAAGGGGGCCCATCTTCAATCAATCTAGAATTTTCTAAAAAAAAATGTAAGATACTCATGAGCTTCTCTTTGAGTAATAGCAACTCTATTTCCAGTTTGTCGTACTTCTTTTCTCACTTTAAAGAATTTATAACGTTTTTCGAGAAATCACGGATTTACTAGCCATAAAGCAGGGCCTAAAATTGCATCAATTAATACAACATAATATTCTAGGAATATTAAACCACCTATTAATATAATTAGAAATTGATGTTAACTAATTAATACCAGTAGAATAAATATTTTTTTCAAAAATTTATAGAATCATATTTATTATTCCAGCAATAAAAAATAAAGCAATAGCTTGCCGTTCAGCAAAGTTAACTTATGCTTTCGTTTTTGTTGAATATTTGGCATAACTTAAATATATAATTATCATTTTAAATTACGCAATAATCTTATTAACAAATTTTGCTAAATAGAATTTATTAAAGCAACAAATAAGTGCAGATGTAAATATTGTCATTGCTTGAACTAATTGCAGCTGAAATCCTGTGATTTTATTATCAGGGGATTGCTTTTTTGCATAGTTTTTATAAAAAATCTGGCTCATCTTGATTCCAAATATAACCATAATACAAACAATCCAAAGAAAAACAGTCTAAAGCCAAGATTTTACCCTTAGAGGTATTTTGGATTTAGTGGTCACATGTATTACATTTCTATTACAATTAAAAAAAATAGTTTAAACCAATTTATATTAGAGGGCTCTGGAGCTTCTTCAACAATAAGCTCATTCTGACCAATCTTCAGTAGATCATCAGATTGTTCATATTAACTATGAATTTTACCTTTATTCTAAAACAGTTTCATTCTATGGAGAAAGGAAATTTTATATTCATCAAGAATTTTTTATTTATCATTTTCCGTATGAAATGAAACAAAAGCAATTCCACAAAAATCCTCATTTGTTTTTTACATTTCGTTTGATGTTTTATTTTTTTCAAGTTTCAATTTATTTATTTCAGAATCAATTTATAAAACAAGTGGGTCATCTAAATTAAATTCATTAGCAAGTAATCGTTTCTTTTTCTCTGAAAGTTGGCTATTAATTTTAATATCTATCTCAACAATCTTCCCAATATAGTAGCATAGATTTATTTTAGTGACTTTGACTTCACAATCATCACATTCAAACTTTTTCATGCCTTTTCTTTTACGCTATTCCGCTTCTTCAAAGACTTTTTTTAATTCTTCATGAATATTATCAACTTTTGGTATATTTTTAACTATAATCGTATAGTCTGAAGGTGTGCATAATAATCCATCGATAGTTTAATCAATTTTACGGGCTTAATAACGGAATCAAAATAAAAGTATCATTAATGTCACGGTTGTTATTAATCCTAAGATATTTTAAACTTTTTTGGCTGGATCATTGTCAAATTTATTTGGATAGCTCAATTAAGATATATAATTATCATTTCTACAAAGTTCTGTTCGATTGGGATTATCACAGTAATCAGTTGTATAGTTTTAGTATAATGCTGGAAAGGAATAAACTCCTGAAACTATAAACAAGACAATAATGCATTATTTAAACCAATTATAAAACAAAGTATATCCTTTTTAATAAATTAATCTTTTAAATTATTTTTTAACCTGAACCAAGATAACCAAATTTATATGAAGAATCAAAAAATTGAATTGGCTTACGTGTTGCAAATTATCCACAACATAAGCAAATATTTTCATAATTACTTTCAATTTCAGTTGCTACTCTTTAAGCCATCTTAAAATAAGTTTAAAGATAATTATTTTTACTCTGTGCTTTTCAGCTTACTCTCAATTTGGAGGAATCAGAAAAGGGTTATACATTTTTTCTAAAAAGAATTTTAAATTCTTAAAAGAAAGTGTTACAGCAAGCTTTCTCTAAAATCCTTAATGTTTTTAACTTATTTACAGCCTTTTATAATTTTTTTAGCCAAGGTTTACGCTCTAGTTATTTAATCGTTAATTATGTATCCTCTTATCGAGAAATGCAAGAACCATTTAATGCCTTTTAAAATTTCATCTCCAATGTTGAATCAAATAATGGTACCAATTGTTTTGGTAATTTTTTCTTTTTCTTTTTTTTGACTTTCTTTTTCTTTTTATTGCCTATAATCACGATTCCCTCATTGTGATTAACTAATTCACTAAAAGTTTGATATGTTTAAAATTTGAGTTTTTCTTGGCTTAAGAATGACACACGTTCAGTGCGTTCTGGAGTTCTGGTATTCATTGGAGAATCTTAATCTTCTTGCTTCATTCAAAATATTAATAACAATTATAAATTAATTGTTTTTATAAATTTTAAAACAATTTAGTTAATGTAAATGTAATTAGTAATAGAAATTTTTTATTTTAAGATGTTTATAATAGTGCAAGATCTATAATTTTCTAAAAGAAAAACAATTATTTTGATTGATTTATTGTTTCAATATTAACAAAAAACACTATTTATAAAAAAAATCTAAGTAATTCTTCAAGTTAATGGTGCAAGATTAACTGCCTTTTTTCTAATAGTAGATTATTTTCCTCTATATTAACAAATATTAAATTGCAATGGGATCTTCTTTCCATCTCTTGCTAAATTCAAATACTCTTTGGTTAGTAAGCAATGAGTAACATCTTAAAAGTGAAAGAAAATTTCTACATTGTCTTCATCAATTACAATGAAGCCATATTGTCTTTCGGAGTCAAAATACTTTAAATAGCCAGTATAAACTTTTGTTGAAATTTCTAAAATAAATGGATTATGTATTGTTTAAACAATTATTTAATCTCGCACTAATTATTTTGGTAAATTTAAGCCGCTTTGCGAAATAAATGATGGAGGCACTAATTATTATTCTAAAATTTACTATTAGTTTTGTTAAGGTAAAAATTATTGTTGTTATTGTTGTTATTATTGTTATTGTATTTATTCAGAAAAATAATAGTTTTTAAACTATTGACATGATAGTGATTCTATTTAAGGTTAATTATTTGGAGTTAAGGAAGGCTATTGAAAATCTGTAGTGTTCCATTTTAATGAATTGAACTCTTAAAATTCATTTTATTTTTGCTAAATTTTAAATATTTCTTGCTTTTAAGTTGACAATAATTATGTTTTATCAATACTTTCGGAAATATATGAAGACGAATTAATATTTAATTTTTTTTTCTTAATGGATTAATGTTTCTTTTTAACAGAATGCTCAAATTCATTACTTTCTTCTAAATCAAGTGATAAAATTTATTTTCTCACAGCCTTTTCACATTCACTGCTTTTACTGGAACCATTTTCAGGGATGTTTTGAGATTCTTATTTTGCTAAAAAAAATAATGGCTAATTTTATCTCTCGAAAGCATATTGCTTGTATTCTTCTTCTTCTTAATTTGAATGTAGTGTCTGAGGTGAGGGATAAAAAATACTATTAGGAGATTTCTATCTTGAAGAAATTTAGCTTTCAAAACTTTCAAAAATATTTGCTTCTTCTTTTTATTATAATATTTAATTGCTTTTCACATATTTGTTAATTGTTGGCTCTATATTAATAATGCATAAAAATTATTGTTATTGAACTTTTTGTCTGTAAATTTTTGTAAGACTCTTCATTGATTTCATCGGCTTGATCATACATAAAAGGTAAATTTTCAAATGTTGAAAAACTTTTTTATGAACCCGATAAGCCACTTGTCTGATTCATGATTTCCTATCTCAGTTTCTCAAGTTCTTCTATTTGATTTGATGACATTTTAGGAATAGATACAAAATTAAAAAACAATTTTATTAATTTATATTGATTTTAATCTCATGAAGTTTTTGTAATCTTTATTTATATTAAATGTTATCAAACAGCCAAATTATATAAAATTAAATTTATAATAGATTTCAAGTTAAAAAAATATAAGGAAATCAAGTTTATCCTCAAGTTTTTACGAGCCTTTCCTTTATTACAGAAAAATAATTGTTGAATAATAATCAATACTTTTTTACAAATATTAACAAAATTTAGCATATATGCATATATAATTTAAAATATAAAATAACTTGTAAAAATTTAAATTTAAACCAAATTTCCTGATAAAGGTAAAATATAATAAAATAAATTATGTTACGCAAAAAAGCAGAATTGGAGCGAGGCGAAAAAGGCGAAATATTAATGACTCCACACAATCTTCGTTTGTTTTGTATCGAAGATGAGCTCTATGAATATCCGGACCTAAATTCCAAAATTTATTTGCATTACAAGGGTTTTACAAAGATCTAAAATCTTGATGCTTATACAAATTTAGTTTCATTATGGCTAGAAAACAACTGTATAAAAAAAATTGAAGGATTGGAGAAATTAACTAAGCTTCGGACTTTGTTCCTATAGAATAATTTAATTGAAAATATTGAAGGATTGCAACCAGTGAAAGGATTAAAAATTTTAAATTTAGCCCATAATAGAATATCGGCAATTGAAGGATTAGATGTTTTACCAGAATTGGAAAACTTCGATATTTCATACAATTTAATTAAGAATTGTGAAAATTTACAAGGAATGAAAGATTGTTAATCAATAACAAATATTTCATTGATTGGGAATTAAATAGAAGGGGCAGATGATATAATTGAATTATTTGTGAAAATGACAAATATTGCTTGCATTTATTTAAAAGGAAATCCTTGTATTTCCAACATTAGAAATTATAGGAAAATATTTATTTGTAGTTTGCCTGAATTGAAATATTTGGATGGTATTTTTATTTTTTAATACAATTGTTTAGATAGACCTGTGTTTTAGGAAGAAAACAGATTATGCAAGGCTTGGGCGTAAGGTGGAATGGAGGCAGAAGTATAAGAAAGATAGAAAATTGCTTAAGAAAAAAGAGATTGAAATAAGAAATATGCTTAGGATTTAATTAAAAAAAGAAATGAAGTTTAAGAGTTTATTTTTAGTATTTTTGTAATATATCAAAGGAAAAAATAATAAATGATAGAAGAAGCTAAGCGTTAATCTGAAGCTCAGCAATAATCCATCAAAGTTGAACTTGAAAATTTACAAGAAATAGATTAAGACTCTTCAATAAAAAAAGAAATATTGCAATAAGATCTTAAACAAGAAGAATAAAAATTAAATGAAAAAGAAAAAGAAATTTCAAACTAATTGCACCCACTTACTGATCCCTATCAATCATATAATTTTACAAGAGAAATTGATGGAAAAATTGTTGTTTATAATAAGACAGAAGAACAAGCTGAAATAATAAGAAAAAAAATTGAAGAAAGTGATAAAATTAGAAATGAAATATTAGAAGAACAAAAGAATTTGCAGAAAAATATTGGAAATGAAGAAGAGGAATAATTTGAAAACAAATAATAAGAAGAAACTTAAGAAAATCAAAGTAATGAATAATCGAAATATCTTTCATTAAATATTGAAGAATTATTAGAAGCATTACTTGAACAATATTCATTTAATTTTGAATAAGTGACAGAAGAAATTAATAAAATAATAGTAGATATGAATAGCAAATAGAAAACTGATTTTAAATAATTAAAATAAGAAGAAGTTCAAGAAATCTGGACAAAATAAGAATTATTAATTCGAGAAAGATTCAAAGAAAATTAAAAGAAATAAAAAATAACAAATTTGGAAGAAATTGATTGAGTTTTGTATATTTATTTATGTAAAGCTCTTTAAGTCTTTTTTGGTTTTATAAATTAAAAATTATAATTTTCTAATAATGTATTTTTCAAATTTTTATTATAAATTTTAGAATGAAGGAAATTAATTTTCTACAAAATTATAGTAAATTAACGAGAAATCGATTAACTGATTGTTTACTATTAAACTATTTTGGACTAAATTAATTTTCCAAGCTAAACATAAATAAAAAACCAATATTGATTATAAAAATAAGTTTAATTAATTGATTTCATGAATTGTTATTAAAAAAAATGGAATATTTTATTAACAAGCAAAGAATTGCACAAATAAAAAATATGGTTATCTAAATTACTCATATTAAAGGTTACAGATTCACAGCTTTTCTTCTCACAGATGCCTTTCCTCGATACAAGCAAATATTAAATGATAATTTAATAATTCTGCCATCCCGAAATGAAGTCAAAAATTCTTTTGTGAGCAAGTAATGTGTCACATCTTGGAAATGAAAAAAAATCTCTTTATTTTCGTTGTCTATTACAATAAACCCGTATAATTTTATTGGGTCAAAATATTTCAAGAAACCAGTATAACGCTTCTGAGAAATTTCTAATATAAATGGATTATGGGTTGTCTGCACTATGATTTAACTTTAATTATCTATTGGAAGAGTTGGGGTAATTGGAGTTAACGGACTATCCATACAAAATGGAGGTTATTTTTATAAAAATTGTTAGTTTTATTGATAATATTAAGCCTATTGAATGGATTGCATGATGGATTTTGTCTCAATTTATTTTTCCGATAAATATAAATCTTTAAACTGCTTGCAAGATAATGGCACTAACTGAGGCTCATTTACTTATTATTTGTCTTATAATTCTGATAAATCAATTTTTTTGAAAGGTAATTCATTTTAATTAATTGTTTTTTAATTGATAAACAACGATTGGCTTTATTAAGAATCTTATTAAAATGAATTAAATTATTAGGAATTCGGATTGAGTTTTTTTTTACAAAGTCTCAATTTCGCAGATTTAATATTATTTTCGGCTTACATCTCATTCTCACTTTCTTCTAAATCTAAAGACATAATCTACTTTCGCACAGCTTCTTCTCCATCGTCACTCAAATTTTTATCACATTTTGATTCTAGATGCGCTATAGCAAAAGGGAAAGTTAATTTTGGTTGTCCAGTGCGTCGGTACTGTTCCTCTGGCCACTAAATTTAAATTTTTTCTTATTTCAAGGTTTCTTGTCTTTCCTTTTCTTCTTCATGACATAAGAGTGAACGCCATTCATTTTGGAATGAAGCTCCAAATAATTTTGATGCAGAATAACTATTTTAATTTAGTTGAGAGAAACTAACAGCAGAAGACTAATTTTTATTATCTCCAAATTCAATTTTTCTTGTTTTGCAGAAAGTGTTTGTCTGTTCATTAGATGATTCTAATATATTTTATGATGAATGCAAAGATTTCTGTGGAAAAAAATGTTATAAACCTTCGCCTGATTGATTGAATTCTTCAATTATTTCATCTTGAAAATTTGATAGGATTGTCGGAAAATCTGTGGTTGATGAACTTTTAGGTGAGTTAGAAAAGGATTTATCTTATGAAATGTCCTTAAATAAATAACTTTTTGTCAAGGTAAATATATACTTTTTCAAATTTTTTTGGTGCTTGCCTTTTTTCATTAATATCCATTTGATTAATTTGGTACTGATTGTATAATAAATTAATAAAAAAATTATATAAATTTTTTAAAAATTAATTAATTTATCTTTAATATTAAAACTCTTAAAATTGTAATTAGCAAGATTTTATTTGGATAATTTCCTACTGATTATTTTACAATATTTTATTAAAATAATTATTAACTATTAAATAAACCTATTGATCCAAATGATGTAATTATCTAAATGAAAAGTATAAGTTGTTATTGATTATTCAATAAAAATAATAAATTTATTGATAAATAATTTAATTGGAAATAAATTAATTGAATATATATAAATATTGCTTAAATTTAGCTTAGGAATTTAAAAATTTCGCATAATTTATAAAAATACAAATTTTTGAAGCTTAAATTAAATTTAAAATTTTTTTACTTTAAATTAAAAATTAGTCAAAAAGTTCAAACATTTAATGCTACAGGAGTGCAGAAAAGGCGAAAATTAAGAGGAAAGAGAATGGTATGAAGAACTGAGTGAGACGAATCGTAAATTTAAATATTTGATTTAATTAAATTAGTTCAAAATATTTATACAAAATAATAACAATAAAACCATAAATGTCAGGTAAAAATGCTTTAAACGATTAATTAAATAATTGTATAAAGAAAGGCAGTGAGGATCCAAAATGCAATATAATAAATAATGAAAAAAAAAATTAAAAAAGTAATGACTCAACAATTTCGAATAATATTTTTATTGAGAATAATTCTGGATGTGAAGGACACAACCGGCCAACAAAGGAACAAGACTCTAAGGATAATGATTTAGAAATAATTCCTAGTGGTTCATCAGAAGAGATTCAATCTAAAAAATTGAAAAAAAACGATATGTTTAATGTGGTTTTGGTAATTGATGAAGAAAATAATAATAGTAATGAATGGAAAAATAAGTTAAGGAATAATCGAAAGATAAAATACAAAGAAATTTAAGAATTAAAAGAGAATCTTGTGAAAGAATAAAAAAAGCATGAAGATCATGCAAAATTCGTTGATAAAAATTTTTTTGGAATGGAGAAATAAATAAAGAAATCGTAATTCACTTTTGCATAGAAAAAAGTTACAGAGGCTAGATAATTAATTTTAAATTCAAAAAAGAACAAAAAAAATGTCACTTTCTTTTCTAGTAAAGATGTTAATAAAAAATATAATAGCGAGAAATTTATAGAAAAATATTTTAAAATATTTAGTGTAAATTGTTACTTTGTTTTGAATATTTCAAAAAGGATGAATCATAGCAAGCATGTGAAATTTGCCTCTCAAGTATATCTGATGAACAGAATTTAATTCTTCAATGTCATTCCTGCAAATTAAAAGTTCATTAAAATTGCTATGGGAGTGATATTTTGTTTAATCCAGATGGAGCTGAAGAAAATCCTTGGGAGAACTCAGGTAAACACTCATTCTTAAATAATTGATTCAGATTAAAATTGATATTGTTAACGATGCAAATATTGTATATAGTTTGGATGTTAAATTGAAGAGACTAAATGCTATTTATGTCCAGATTTGAAAGGACCGATCAAACGTATAAAAATCTAAAACTAGTGTTATATTTGGGCACACGTCTAATGTATAAATTGAAATCCTTTTATTTTTTTTGATTGTGATCCTGAGGTATCAAATAATTCTGCTGAGGATTAATTAGAAAATTAATTATTGTTATTTATTTTTATTAGAAATAATAATTCTTGTAGACGAGAATATGCTAAAATTACTGAAAATTAAGAAAACTATTTTTTTTAATCATTTGGACTTAAATGCGGTTTTTGCAAACTTTAGTATGGGTCATGCATTCAATGCAATGCTCTAGAATTCGGAAAAAAATGCTTTTATTCTTTTCATGTGAAATGTGGGCAAATAAATGTTCATTTTATTTTGATATATCATGCTTTTAATAAGGGTTTAATCTAGGATGAAGATAATGAAATGATGATGATGAATGCTATTTATGATAAAGGAGGAAATAAGTTAATTTTTGTCATTTTAATCATAATTAGAGAATAATTATTAAAATGTTTTTATCACTTGCAATAACAAAGCACAGATTTTTACATTGAAGCCAAATAAATTCAAAGAAACTTCTTAGAAAATTATAATTCAAGGTCAATAATTTATTAATGTTAAGTTAATTGAAGAGTGTATTTTCTTGAAATTGAAAAGGATAAATAATCAAATGATACACGTGCAAATAGTGAACGAGTATTAACTTACTGGCCAGATGAAATTCTTTATAGTTCCAAGAGTGAGGCTAAAGAAATATTGTAATTTACTACAAATACTGATAGCAGACTTAAACGTTTAAAAAAATTGCAGCAAGCAGAAAAATCATCGAAAAGTTCTAAAGTTAATAATAAAATTAAGAAAAAGAAGAAAATGGATGAGGATTCAAAAGATTCTAAAGATCCTGATAGTTACTCAAATTGAAAGATTAGTAGTGATTGTAGTGAGTTTGTCAAGCCAATATAAACAGAAAAAGTGAAAAGCTTAATTAATTCAGGAAATGAGAGAAATGGGAAATAAAATAAAATAATTGAAAGCACAAAAGTAATTGAGGAAATTGGGAAGAGTTAGATTATAGAAGAAAGTTAAGATGATATTGAATTAAGAAATTTTTTGACAAGTATCAATTATAAGAAATCTACAATGCAATAGAAAGTAAAATAAAAGAAATCAGATAAATAGGAAAGTTTATTGAAAAAATAATAAGTTGGTTTAAAAAAAGTAATTTTACAAGAATAAAAATAAAAGAATTAACTTTAAGCAGAAGCGTATAACTAAAGATTACTCTCAACACCACCTAATCATCTATCAGAAAAAGAGAGATTAGATCTTATGAAATTATTAATGGAACAAACCTAAAATAAAGAACTTGCAAGTAAGCCAATTGAAAAGTAAGTTGCGATTAAAAGATAAATTTAAATTTCAAAAAAAGATAGAAAAGAATAATTTGAAAAGTAATTATCTTGAATGAATACTTATGCTTATAAAAACAATTCAAATAATTCTGAAGGAAATAAAAACTCGATTACTAAATTCAAAGAGCGACATACGGATACAACAGATAAACATAAAAAGAGACAAACAAGTCCTAGTAGGGAAATATCCTAACCTTTACAGGAAAGTTTTACTGATTATTAAATAAAGAAAAAAATTAAAAGAAAATCAGATAGAAAGCTCTAAAAATATCAAAAAATTTAGAATATTGATATTTTATCGGCTGATAGCAGTGAATAAATAAAATAAAATGTGCCGATGGATATTAATTAAAATCAAGAAGAATAAAATGCTAACAAACTTATTAGAATAAACAAGGCAATCTCTATAAAAAATTAACATAAAAAAAACAGCGAACACATATTTATAGATGAATAAGAAGAGTAATTTTTAATATTATTTAATTATTATTAGAGAAGCTACTTTTAATGTAGCCACACAATTACTAAATCAAATAAAAAATTTCAAGCACAAAACAATAAAACAAACAAATACAATTAAAATGAAATAATCATTAGTTGATTAACTTACTTTGATTAGTACAGAATTTACTGTATCAATAAACAGTTTTAATTAATTGTTTGCGAGACATATAAAATAGTGATCTACCAGATTTACATATTGATTATCTAAACAATTCTTATATAATTATCTTATTTGAAATATGTAATAAACTTTTTAAAATTAAATATAATTTAATGAAATCTCAAATTAAAAAGCAATAAAAAATCAAAGAAAATGTGAAAGAGCTTCTCAATGCAGATATTCCAAACCTTGAAACAACAGAAATAATTCTTGGTATTGACGAAGCAGGCAGAGGTCCAGTGCTTGGGCCAATGGTCTATGGCATCTGTGCATGGCCTTTATCATTGAACTAAAAGCTCTCAGAATTAGGTTTTATGGACTCTAAAGTGTTAGATAAAGAATAACGTGAGTTTTTATTTAAATAAATAAAGGATCTGGATAACTATTGTTTAAAATGAGCTATAGAAGTGGTGACCGCTGAATAAATTTCAACAGAAATGTTGGCGGAAAGGAAAGTAAGCTTAAATGAATTATCATTTCAATGTGCATTTAAATTAATTTATAAAGCACTGTTAAAGTGAAAGTTAAATGTAGTAGAAGTATTTGTTGATACAGTTGGCCCTGTACTTGCTTATTAAGCAAAGTTTAATAAATAAAGTTGTTATGAATAAATAGGTTGGAGAATGAATTTTAAGAATGGCCGAAAATAAAATTTACTCCTTCAGAAAAAGCTGATGCAAAGTTTCCAGTAGTAAGTGCTGCAAGTATATGTGCAAAAGTCAATAGAGATGAATTGTTAAATAGTTGGAGATGCAAAGAATAAATTAAAATAGCTACTAATTATGGTAGTGGATATCCAGGAGATGAAACTACTAAATCATGGTTACGAAATCATTAAGATAAAGTATTTGGATTTCCAGATCTTGTGAGAATATCTTGAAAGACTGTTGACAATTTATTGGAATAAGAAGGAGTAAAGTTTGATTTTCATGAGAAATAATAACAGAAGGGACAATCGTCGTTAGATAAAATGTGGAAATAAAAAAAGGAATATAGAGTTTTTTAAAATTAGTTGAATTTAAGCGATTAATTTCATTTATGATAAAAACAATTTATGTTTATTCATTGTGTTTTATAATTTTAAAAATTTTAATTTAAAAATGGATTAATAATAATAAGATCAAGAATAAACAAATAATGAAAAAGAAATAAAGGAATCAGGAGTTAAAACTGTTGTTGAATCAAAATAGCAAATGAAAGAAAAAGAAGAAGAATAAATTGATTAATAATAAATAGAATAACAACAACAACAATCAGTTGAGTTAAATGATGTTGAAACCTAATAAACTGAGTTAAAAGAGCTTCCAAAACAAGATTAAGAAGAAGAAAAAAATAGTGAAAGCGAATAAAAAATCGAGCAAATTCCACATGATGATGAGAAATAAGATGATTTTAAACACGAATCCGGCCAGAAATAAGAAAACATAATAAATTCGGAAGAAAAAAAAGAATAGTAAACTGAATAAGAAAAAACTATTACAGGAGAAGCAACAATTGGTGAAAGTGAAACAAAAATCTAGCAAATTGGACATAATGATGAGAAATAAGACGATTGTAAAGAGGAATCCCCCAACCCCAAATAAGAAAAAACAATAAATTCTGAAGAAACAAAAGAATAGGAAACTTAATAAGAAAAGCCTATTACCTAAGAAAATATAATGTAAATTGCAATATCTGAACGAAAAAAAGATGCCTGAAACTTATTAAAGGAATGGGATAAACAACGAGTAGGCTTTCTCACTCTTCATTTGTAGATTATCTCTTTTTGTATATGTTTTTTAAAGAAAACTAGTTGAAAATTTGTTCAAATACTTAGATGAATATAGTTAAGCAAGCTAATAGATCATTTCCACTCTTCTTGAATATTTTAAAGGCAGAAGTTAGCAAGAAATTGCTTATAAATAACAAAATGTAGAATTATCAATAAATTTTGATAGTTTGAATTAATAATAAGATTTTTTTAAGGGGTTGCAGAAAGTGAATGAATAGTAAAAAGAAAAGGCTGAATAATGTGGAAAATTTGGTGAATTGTTATAATAAAAGGCAGTGAGTGTTCTTATTTAGGAGCTTTAGATAATGTCGTAGACATTATCAGTCCAACGAGGAAAAATTATTCATTCTAAGCAATAATTAAATACATATTTCCATAAATTATCAGCTAAAGAAATCTAATTATTAAATTATTAAAAAAGTCCATAACTCGATTTATTCATTCATGTAGCCAAATGGCTTAAAGCTACAGAAAAGGTTAAAGAACAATAACGAATTTTAGCCAAAGATATTTGCAAATTTTAAATAATAATTGAAGAAATGAAAAAGCGGAGAGAAACTATGTTAAATTAAATAATTGAAGATGTGTTCAACAATAAAGTTGAAAAATAATAACCAACAGGAATAATTCTCAATGAAGTGTTCAATGAAGAATAATTAGTATTTGTAAAGGGATGGATAGGCAAAGAGGTCCAATGGCAAGAATTAAATGTGTTTTTTGAAGAATTTTCAATAAAAGAGGTAGGAATTGAACAATATTTGCTTTTAAAAAAAATCAAAGTTATTGGAAAAGAATATTAATTTGTCGTGGTAACAGTTGATGGCTCTATTTTGTGTATATTGCCTTCAAATAAATTAAAAGTTCTTGCGCATGTTACACTGGCGAAAGCAATTAGAAAATAATCAATAGTAGAGATTGATATTTTATAGGAAGGCTTTTTCTGGAATAAAGTAGAGAAATTGTCATTTACTTTAGAAAATTTGGATACAGCTGAGGAGTTTATTGAAGTTATTGAGCATGCGAAACATTTGTTAGTTTAAAATGCAAAGAATTGAAAACCGTTTTTAATGAGTTTGTATTTTCAGAAACTGTTTAAATAAATAAGTTAATATTTATAATAATTGAATTTTATTTCAAAATATTATTGTTAAAAATTAAAATTATTTGAGTTTCAAAATGAGTGTCAATATTAAAAAGATGCTTGATTTGAGCTAACCAAAACCTCTGACTCCTAAGTACATTTAACTTTAAAAAGAATTCAATAATAATTTGAAAACTAACAAAGATAATAATCAATTTTAGTAAATGCTGCATAAATCGCTTAATAAAACTAAATCCAATCAATAGTCCACAAAAAATATGTTGTAGCTATCTTAAAATCATTTAAATGCAAAAAAAATTATTAATTAGCATTAATTAGGATTAAATAGCCTGACTCCTAAGTCAGTCACCCCAATTAAAAGAGTAACCACAGAACTTGATATTCACAAAAAGACTCTTGATTGACAGAGTTTATTTTTTAATTCAATTTAATATTTTTAGTGAAAAATAAATAAACAAGATTTTCAACTGAATCATCAATGGAGAAAAGGGTATCAAAGCCTTCAAAATCGCAAAACACAATTAAACCACTAGATTCAAGTCGTTATGCAATCAAAAAGGAAATAACTTTATACAATAACAATTAATTTGCATCAAGCAATGCCACATAAAATTCCTCTACTAAAAATTTAATTTCTAATAATAAAACATCAGCTGCTACAGGATAACTAAAAAAAATATGTAAATCTTAAAATTGTTCAACAAGTTCTTTATTTCAATCGCCACAAACTTCAATGGATATGTAATAAATATTGTAATAAATACTCAAAAATAAAAAATTAACTCCTAAAATGGAAAGGCGAATTTCTAACAGAAGTAATAATAATCATAATACATCCAAAGTTGCGTCTCATTCGCCAATGTAATCAAATTGCTCAATAAATCATAACAATAATCATATAGAAAAACAGGTATAAAAAATTAAGAAAACTGATAAATAAAATGGCACAAAGATACAATTAAAAGATTTTTTAAATGAAACACAAGAAAATGATTTAAATTAGTTTAATTAACCGACAGCGTTGTAAAGTAAAACTTCAAAATCAAAGGACTTTGTCAATATGGTTGAATAACGAGTACTTCGATAAAAATAAACTAATATCTTATAAAAAGTTGAATAAATTTAACGTCAATTCACAAAAAGAATCAGTAAATCGCCAATGCAAACAAAAAAAGTTTAATTTTATTAAATGTTCATTAGTTTTAGAATAGTTAAGCAGAATTAACAAGAAAAAGTACATAATTAAGTAAGATTAGTATGGGATCAACGCATTTAAATCTTCGTAATCATTCTCCTATTACCAAGAAATCGAATGATTCTCAACAATAATCAATTAATTCAATGTACGAAACTTTTAATATTAAATAATTAAATTTTAAGTGACATTAATATTAACTTTTTATCTTTTGCAAAATCAAATAATATGAAAGCCTGTCTTTTAATCTTCTAGAATTATTAAAATTAGGTAGTAAACCTAAATTTCTAAGATGAATGTAAATGAACGGCACTTCATTTCGCCTGTCTGAATATAAATTTTTAGTTAGCATCATTGCTGTTAACTAAAGGCGCAAGTATTGACCCTCAAACTAGTTCTAAGCTTACACCCTTAATGATAGCTGCATAAAAGTTTATAATTCAATAATTTGTTTAATTTGATTTGAAGAGGTAAAGAAGATTTAGTTGATTTATTAATAAAATTTGGAGCTGATATAAATGCTTTTGATATTTATTACAATACTCCTTTACACTTTGCTTCAATGAGTGGACATGGCAATATCATCGAAATTTTACTCTAACTACCAAATATAAATATTCGCAAAACTAATTTTAATAATAAGACTGCTTTAGAACTTGCTAATGAACCCTAAGTAATTAAAGCCTTTTAACAATTTTTTATGAAACAAAACTGCGGTGGTGAAGCAAAATCGGAGTCAACTTAAAGTTCTGAATCATCGATGCAGAGTTTGCATGATCAAAAACAATAAATTTCCAAAATGGATTCTAATGAAATGCCAGTTTAAAACTCACCAAATTTTAAAAAACTTACTGAAAAAAAAATTGGGCCAGAGTCATTTAATGTTTTAGGAATGCTTGGAAAAGGAAGTTTTGGTGAAGTTTATTTGGTTTAAGAAATCACTTCTTAAATTTTTTTTGCAATGAAAGTCTTAAATAAATCCAGAATACTTAGTAACTTAATAATTCATTATTATTAATTGTTATAGAACATAATTTAATTGAGTATGCACTTACAGAACGAAATGTGTTAACTCTTACAAGCCATCCATTTATTGTAAAACTTAATTATTCATTCTAAACAGAAGACAAATTGTTTTTTATTCTTGATTTATGTCCTGGCGGGGATTTAGGTGCTCATCTTTAAGCAAACAAAAAGTATTATTCTATATTGAATATTCAATTTTCTTCTAAGATTTTCTGAAGAACGTACACGAATCTACATAGCTGAAGTACTTCTTGCTCTGGAACATTTACATTTAAAAGATATAATCTATAGGGATCTTAAACCAGAAAATATAGTTCTTGATTAATACGGACATGCAATGCTAACTGACTTTGGCCTTTCAAAGCAAGGCGTAATGCTTCCAGATAATGGAGCTGGATCTTTTTGCGGGTAAAAAACAATTATTTTTCAAATTTATAGATCTGTTGCTTATTTGGCACCAGAAATGCTTAGGCGTTAAGGACATGGCAAAGCTGTTGATTGGTATTTATTAGGAGTCGTAATGTTTGAAATGCTGGTTGGCATTCCGCCATTTTATGCAAATGATAGAGAGTAATTATTTTAGAATATCTAGTAAGCACCTTTAAAATTTCCTTCTTTTTTGTCAGCTGATTCGAAGTCCTTATTAAAATCTGTTTACAAATTTAATAATCTATTTAATATTATTGCTTAAGTTATTATAAAGAAATCCTTCTAAACGACTAGGATCTGGAAAAACGGATGCAGATGAAATTAAATCACATCCATTTTTTAATGGACTTAATTGGCAGGATGTTTTTGATAGGTTTAATATTGTGATTTATTGAAATAAAATAGAAAACTGCAACCGCCACTTCCTTCTTTAAAATTAAAAATTAATGTAAAATATGGCAAAAATGTATTTGATGTAACAGATTAATCTTATACTTAAAAAGTGGGAGGATGGACATTTGCATAATAATGTAATGATAGTTGAGTTGATATAATTAAATATTATAATTTGTATATATTTATCTATAATGTAAAATTTATTAATTTTTACTTTACAAGAATATTCATCAACCTAAAAAATCATTTCTTAAATGAATTTATTTTGTCAAATGAATTTATAAACTTTGCGGCATTTTTTTTCTTAAATGAGCCTAAATTCGATTAGATTCTTTTATTCTTTTATCAGCTTCTCTATCACTGGTATCAAATTATTTTAAAACATTTTAATAATTTCCAGCAATTTCTATTGCATGTGAACCTTTAAATGATTCTTAATACTTTTTAGAACTCTCTATTCAGGATAGTTCATTTTATTTATTCTTAATTAAAAAATTATCTGCATTTCATTACCGCAAATATTTTAATCGATGAAGATTTGATATGGCATTTTTTATCCTTGACTTTGATTCAATAAAAGATGTTTCTTAATTTATCGTAGTAAGTTAATTCGAATTCTCCTTCCTTTAATCTTAAACTGTGTTATATTGTTATTTTGCTTTTTATTTTAAATTTTTATCTAAGGATTCTTATTTTTTTTTATAATTTCCATATCGGTCAAGCATTTTATTTAATTTATTCTAAAAAAAATGCACTTAACTGGAATGAGTCTAAACAAATTATTCTTTTTAAAAATCTAATAATGATTTTTATAAAGGATTCGTTTGATATTCGCTTGGTTGAAAAAAATTAATGCTTGAAAATTTTTTATAATCATTTTACAATTTCCAATTCTTATGGGATAATGTTTCTTTGAAAAAATTAGTTGAGCTCAGCTTATTTATTTTCTTTTATTAATTTGTATTTATGGATTTAATATTATAAGTAACTTTCCCATCATTTTTAAAGACTACACTTTCATTTAATGCTCGATTTTTTTCTTTTATAATTTCAGTTTTTTAATCAAGAATACTTTCTTCAGGAATTCACATTGAACTTGATTGTCTGCTTTGAAAAATTTTTTTTTATGGCTAAATGACTTGATCTATTTTATGGAAAGAATTAAGCTAGGATTTTTTTTTGCTTTATTGACAATATTGCTGATTTTGCTGAGCTAATTCTTCTATAAAAGCAGGAAGTCGTTCAGAATAAGTAATTTTATAAAATTCAGTGTTATCTTTATTTAAATTCGGCAAAAAATGCTTTGTTTTATAATTCATTAAAGTATTAAATTAAATATTATTTTATAATAAAATACAAATTAAAGTTATTTATGAAAAGCAAGCTTCCACTATTAATCTAACAAAAAAGGGTATAAGAAATTCTAACTGAAATTATTCCACCTTACTAACAAAAATCAATAAATAAATAGATTTTTATGAATCAGCTGGATAACAACACTGAAAAGTTTTTATTTGAGTTTAAAAAGTTTACTAATGAATAATAAAAATTTACTTCAAACTAATCAAATCTAAATGAAGAGCCTTAACAAATTAATAATAATGATAATAATATTGACCATAAAAACAATGATTTTTCTCTCAAATATGAAAAAATTATGTAACGATTTTATCCTACTAAATGTACAAAAACAAAAAATAATTTATCATAAAATTTTTACAAATCAAAGAACTATAACAACTATAAATATTTCAATTACTTTCAGAATAATAATTAATAACCAGCAAGAGGTAAACAGGTTCAGCGTAGTACAAATCTTTCATTTAAGTCAAAACTCATAGAATCAGATTCAAAGTTTTCTGAATTGTAAAAAAGCCTTAAACAAATTATTAATGTAGTGAATAAAAAGGATTTTTTTTAGTCAAATGACAAATAAACAAAATTATGAAATTCTAGCTTTAACCAATTATCTTTTCCCCAAATAAAAACGCCACTGAATTGCCAAATAAAATAAAAAAAAAAGTTAGATGAATTTTATAATTAAGATTAGATTATTATTAATAATAAAAAGCCATAGGAGAGAATGCTCCTTTAAGATAGCAAAATGCCATTATTTGCAATGAAATTAAAAAAAGGTGAATTAAATCTAACAAATTCTTAAGATTTTCTAACTTTACATGATTTAGAAAATTAATTAACTCTAGAATCCAATACTCATGATGAGTAAGTGTCTTGCAATAATAGCATTAATAAAATAAATACTAATAATAAATTAATTAAGTTAGTTTTATTATTATTATTTATAAGAAATTAGGAAATTATTAATAAAAGCTAAATAAATTATTTAGTAACCAAAACAAATAATTGAGCAGAATTATAATTGAATTATTTAAACTTTTTCAGAGTTAGTTTCTTAATCTAAAAAAGAGTAAGATTGTGAAAATCAATAAAAAGTGTTTAATTGTAAGAATTTTTATCACTATTTTTTTAAAGTTAATGAACTCAAACAAAATCAAATAAAACTTTGCAATTTAAAAGCGCATTTCGATATTTTTAAAAGAAATGGCTATAACGAAATAAATGATAAAATATTGTTGGCATTTTCTATAAATCCTTTTGATGAAAACTCATATATAAATTGAAATTAGTTTTGCCATTTTGCTAGAATTGTTAAATAGAAAAATTCAGTAGCATTAACAGAAAAAGTGGAATTTCTTATGAATGTAACACATATTTATTTCATGACACTACTTTTTAGTTTTTTTATCCAATCAAATCAAATGAGTTACTTTTCTTGCAAGAATTTACCACAATCTTAAACTTGCTAACAAGAAATATAGAAGAAATCTTAGAACGCTCATCAATATTAGACAATACATCATCCATTACATCACTACTTTTTGAAAATATTGTAGAAGCTTTACAACTAGAAACATTGTAATCATTGCATTCCACCCAATTCAAAAAGATATTATTGCAATAGATTATAAATATTGATGATTTAATGTAATTTATATTTTTAGAGTTTTATTGAAAATTATTATAGAAAATTATAAATATTATACTTTTACTTATATTTTATCACTGCTAGATTTAGAATGGAGGTTATGTTTAAATTTTTGAATGTCGAACTTAAATATTTTTCAGCTGCTCAGCATTTTCAATTTTAAATAATGACTGTAGTGGCATTTCTTATATTGAATTTTAATTTTTCATAAAGTTCTTTTATTATTTTCGATATTTCAAATTCTTTTAGAGTTGATAGGCTACATCAGCAAAGGTTTTGCAAGCAAGTCCATATGTTGATGCTTAAAGTTATGTATAATATTTTAAAGCACTAATTAAATTAAATTAATAAATCTAAAAACAACTTTGCAAATTTATTTTAATTTTGAGAATTATCAAAACAATCTTAACCTTATTATTAAAGAGTATCTTACAATTTATGCATCATTATTTTAATTATCTAAAATACAATTAATATTTAATTTTACTTTTTCAGTTTTTTAGAAATTTTCTAAAGCAATAAATGAGGCATTAGAACTTTCTGACATAGATGATATAAAGCTCTCTTACTATTATTTTGTAGGTGATGGACTTTTAAAAATTGATTGAAATGCGTAATCATTTTTCAACAAATTACTTTTTGATTCTTCAATATTAGTACTTTAAATAGAATGACTGAACACAGATTATTTGAGATTAAATCCTGTTGGAACTTCAATATGGTTTTATGAAGTACTATGCAAATGATGAAGATTCTTTTTTCTTTCATCGACTTTCACACGTTTTTCCAGTTCTTTTTGCTCTTTGATAATCTTATCTTTTAAGTTAGAGATAATTTAATCAATAGCTGTTCTGAGATTAAAAATGTCTGGATGTAAGATAATAATCTTTGCAAATCTAGGATAATGAGTTTATTTAAATAATTCTAATATAATTTAATATTTTTCGCCAAATTCTTATTTAATATCTTATTTTTTATCAACTGTTCCTTAACTATAGTTATTATATCTACGTTTTAATAAATTGTTCACCCGGATTAACATTGACTTTCTTGATTTCTCTGTTTAAAATTCTTCGTTCATTGAAATTCTATTCGGAAACTTATCTATGTTATCAGTAAGCACTGTCAATGCTTCATGCCTTTTCTATTAAAGCAGTTTCTATGCACATGTAAATTCTTTTTTATCGAAAGTTTCATCATCAAGAACATATTTAAAATCTGAAGAAACTTAGCTAAAGTTTTTTATTTTTAAATTTTAAATTTTATTTAAATGCTAATACACTTCATTTTAGAATTAGTAGTCCATATCAGGCAGGAAATTCTAATTTTATGTTTGCTTTTAATTTAATTATTAAACTTATTAATTTGATAAATTCTTTTTTTTATCTTAAACTGTATCCTTAGATATAAACTTTGAAAAATCTTTTTAATTATAAATTTATAAAAAACATTCTTACATTTATTAGTAGTTAAAGCTTTGGGTTTATAATCAGGATTAAAAAAATCTTTCATAGAATTCTTATCTACATTATGCTTTGATTTTCTACTTGGTTTTACACTTAATTTTACTAATTTATTGTTTTCTTTTTTCTTATTATACAGATCATTACCTAGTTTCATTGATGATAAAGGATTATCCATTAAAAAGAAATTTGAATGATCCTATTTATTTATTATTTAATACAATATTACAAATTATTTGTCAGTACCATTTTTATCATCAATTAAAAATGAATTACTTTTATTTATTTTTTCATCTGTAATTTAAAAAGGTATTGAAGGTCCAAAATATTCTTAATATAAATCAAACTTTGGGGAATCATATTATGCCTAAGATTAAGTTCTTAAATTAATTTTTTAATAAGTTGAAAGCTTTCCTATTCCTTGCTAAATATTTAATCCATTCTTTTTTTTTTAGTTTTCTTTACTTTTAGACTAGTAAAATTGAAAAAATAATATACGTTTATTATCGTTGAATAAATATTTATGAAAACTTATTCATCATTTTTTTTTCCAATTATTTATTCACAACCAAATTATAATTTAAGTCAAGCTTTTTATTGACTCTATGAAATTTGAATTTATGAAATAATGATTAATGTATTTGATCTAGTTCACTTGCAGCCTAAAATATACAATTTGTAAGAATATAAACAAACGAACTGGAGGTTTTTTATTAAATTATTCCATAAAATGCTAATTAAAACGTAAAAATAATTTCAATATTCGTTCCATTTCTGCAAATGCTTCAAGATAATCACCAAATCTTTGATAAAATAATAATAATGAAAAGAAACTTTTCATTGATAACTTTGAGTTTTTTTTAGAAAAAACATTTAAGAGCTTCTGTTTACTATGAAATAAAACTGCCAAAATAAACTCCTAATCTATAATTTATCAAGAAATAACTTATTGAAACTAAAATATTTCTCGAATTTTTTAATAATTTTTAGTTTTTTCATAAGCAATAGCCAAATTTAATAGAATTGCGAGAATTTATATAATCTGTTTAATATAATATAAAATAGAAAAAGATATGACGCATCTTTTAAACTTTCTCTTCTTAATGTATTTTGCTTTTGGTGAAAATTATTCAAATCTAATTTTGAGTTCCTTTTCAACTTTTTAAAGACATTATTCATAAATTACAATTGCTTGATCTCACCTTTAATCGTTTTAAATTATAGAAAATAACTATTCAAATTCTAAATAAAATTGTGCATATTTCATTTTAGCTTTATTGGCTAAATTTATTAACTCTGGATTCTATTTGAATAATTTAGATTATTTGAAGTTAAAACCAGTGCATTCTCTAAAATAAAACTTAATTCATAAGCAGCTTTATAATGCAAATAAGATATTTTAAATACTTTCCTTTTTTTAGAAAAATTTGCAATATTAAGAAGCAATGTCATAAGTTGATATAAAAAGATATCTAATTCTTTTTTCACTTTATGTATTTTAAACAATAGTTTGATGAATAACCTGAAATATTTACAAATTATGAAACAGGAACAGTAGCTAGAATTTCTTTATAATCATAAAATAAAGTTTCATCCAGATTTATTTAATCCCATGCTGCACTTTTTTAATGAAATAACTTAGAATTCTTTTTCTAAGCATATCTTTCTTTTTAGAGTTCCTAAATGGTTTAATAAATAATTAACGTACTTATTAATTATCTCCATCACTTAAAATGCTAAACTCATTAGAATTTTCACATTAGTAATACACTTAATTTTGTATTTGTTATTTTATTTCTCCATGTTTGATTAAATAAATTCGTAAGCAAGAAAACATAATATTTAAACACTTAAAGCATTATTTAAGTCGCATTTCAAACGAATCTTTTTTTGGTATCAGAGCTACTTTCATCAAAGTTCTTTTCATTATTTTGTTTAAAATTATTAAATTATAGCGATGAATTTTTAGGTATTTTTCTAGATCAAATCAATTTCCATTTTTGTTTCTATAGATTTCAATTGATTTCAGTTTTTAGTAAAATAATTCATTTGAGATATAAGCATCAATATATTATCTCTATCAAATTATAATAATACCTCATTTTTTACAGTTTTTATTTGTTTTTTCAGCAAAAATAAATGGCTAGAAAAAGTTTCGGGAATCTCACTTTTTTCTTTTTTTTCTTCTTCAATCTTTTCTTATTTAAAAGGCAAAAAATTATCCTTTCTCAGTTTCCCAATCTAAAAATAATCAATTTAGTTAAATAAATACAGCTAAAGTAAAGCCTTAGGCATATGGTTTCGGCTTATTCTTATTAAGGAAATTTTTATTGTTTTTTGGAACTTAAGGTGTTGACGGCGAAATTGTATACATTTTTGATTTCATTATGAAATGAATAATTCAAAAATAATTATAATAGTTATGCAATTAAAGATAATTTAAATAAATTTGACTTTATAAATGTCATAAACAATTTCATTCTTTCAACAAATGTTCATCATATTTTTATTAAATTATTGCTCAAAAAAGAATTTATAAAAATTTAAATTAAAGCATAATTTAATCTGTTAGTGCTGGATTAAATGAAAAAAAATTTATAATTACAATAAGATTTCATCCATTTTAAATATTTGAGTGCATTTATAAAATCATAAAGAAATTATGATATTGGGAGTAATTTTTTTTATATCTAATATTAATAAAATTTTCAAGCATTATTGGAAATCAAGAAGTGCATTCATAAAAATGTTGATCCTTTCAATTAAGTTTTTGTTGAATTAAAGTAATTTAGAATAAGCATATAACATTTTGTAAAGGAATTTTTTAAAAAACATATTAACAAATAATGATAAACAATTTCTGTCAACCGAAATGAACTATATTTTGAATTTGCTAAATGAAATCACTTTAATGCTTTATTTGAATAAAAAGTAAAAAGAAAAAGGATTTGAAGCATCTTAATTATAGTCATTTAATAACAGCATATAAGAAGAATCTTAGTCGTAACTATCAATTTCTACAAAAATGATAATAGAGCCATTTTTTTAATCATTTTTTGGAGACGAAGAATGAATTGGTTATCTGAAATAAATTACTGAAAGTAAAAAATAATGAAGTAATTCTTTTCTTAGAAGCAAATAAAGCAAATGTAGATAAATTTATAAAGAACCTAGATTTGATTTTATTGAAAGAAAAATTTTAATAGATTGAGCAAAATCAATAATTTCAAAGTTTCAAGATGAAACTTGGAATTACAAATGAATTATAAATGTAACTAAAGTTGATCTCTAAAGAATAAATTAAAAAAATTAACCAAATTATATTTAGTAGTGACTTTGATTCGCTCTAATTATTACTCAAATATCGTAATCAATTTTATTAATTTATTATTAATTTGCCAAGAATTGAAATTAACTCTTGATTTAAAAGACAATTAGTTTAACTAATAAGTTTAATTTAGCCTTCTCAGAGTATATCTATCTCAATATTTGACAAATTCAAAAAGTCAAATATAACACTCTGGGCAAGATATGATTTACAGTATTTTTAGAAAATATGTGGAAGATAGTATGCAAAACAAAAAACTAGACAAAGAATTTAATTTATTTCATCAATCTCATTTAATGGAGTCTGATTTTCCTGCAAGTTTATTGAATTTTATTAGCAATTATATGATTCTATTATATACTCCGTTGTTTCATTAATTTATAGGTAAGATTTATTAAAAAAACTGAATTTAAATTAGCTTTGTTCAATAAGTTTACTAGCTTTTAATAATTTTCATCTAAAATTCAAAATATTTTGAAGAATGATTTTATACAATTTCTGGAAAATTTACCATAAACTTTTAAAAATTTGTTTTGTGATTTCTTTGAAATGTTAAAAACTGATGAATAATAGAAATTATTGCAATTATAGACACTGTTTTTGCAGAGGTTTAAATTAAATAAATTGATATTGTAAAGATTTTTTTTATCTGAATCTCTTTATTTAATTTTCTATCAAGATTAAAATCTTAAACCAAAATATAACTAAATCAAAAACTTATTAATGAATAAAGAATAGCCAGAGTTTTAGATCTTTTAATAAAAATTCAAATAAGTAATTTCTTATTTAATTAATTTTTACTAGATAGTGACTTGTTATAAAGAAATTAATTAATCAGAATTTGATTATTCTTTTTTAAAAAATTCTCTTTTACTTTAGGATTATTATTTAATTGATTAGATTCTTGATCAAAAAATTAATTCAAATCAAACTTAATAAACTATTTTAAAGATCTATAAATATTAATCTTCTATAAAAGCAAATACACAATAACAATCAAATCCTATAATCAACATTTAAAACACAAATACTCAATTAAATTAATAGTAATTTCATCCAATAATCAATATTTAAAATTATGATTAATATACTCAATTATAATAATCATAAAAGCCTGAAAGTGTTACTCGATATGAAAGTGACAACATTTAAAATTATGACTAATAATAAGTACCATAATAACAATTTCCATTTAGACAAGAAGAATCTTAAAGTTATACTCAATAATAATCATAAAAACCTGAAAGTGTTACTCGATATGAAAGTGACAACATTTAAAATTATGACTAATAATAAGTACCATAATAACAATTTCCATTTAGACAAGAAGAATCTTAAAGTTATACTCAATAATAATTATAAAAACCTGAAAGTGTTACTCGATATGAAAGTGACAACATTTAAAATTATGACTAATAATAAGTAACATAATAACAATTTCCATTTAGAAAAGAAGAATCTTAAAGTTATACTCAATAATAATAATCATAAAAACCTGAAAGTGTTACTCGATGTGAAAGTGCTATTCAATAATAATAATAATTATTATTTCCGTATTAATATTAACAATCTTAAAGTGTGATTCCAGATAATAATTTATAACACGAGAAGTAAAGTGATCTCAAAGCAAAATAACCAATGGAAAGATCTCATTGATAAATACAGTTTGAAAATAATGACTAAAAATCATTGTTCTAAGAGAAAGAAAGTTGATTTAACTATTTTGATTATTAATAGGATTTTAAAATTCATAATAATTATAAAAAGAATAAGTACTTGCATTTAAAAATGAAGTTTAATAATAAAATATATAAAATTTTTATAGATTGAAACAGTAAAGAAAGATTTGCATAAATAAACACTTGAAATTCAAGAGTTAAGAATAAATTTGGAAGACAATTAATAAAACTATATTAATTCAAAATATTATATATTAAATGATAAATAAGAAATAGAATTGAAGCCAGATGAACAGGATTTACTTTTAGAAGTATTAATAATATTAATTTTATTGTTATGAAGGAAAAATATTAATAATTAAAAGCAAAATTTTTGAATTAAACTGAATTAATAAAGCAATGCTAATTAAAATAACTATCTCAACCATAATTAATTTATTCAATAGAAACTTAAATTTGAAAATAAATTTTAATATTTCTTTAATCCTTTTTGTTTTATTTTATTGAATATAAATATAATTTATTTTCACAATTTTTTTGTATACATCGTTAATAAAGTTTAATATTTCTTTAGCTTTTTTATTCTTAAGCATGAACGAAATTACTTAATAAATCGATAAACTCTCAGCGCAATTATTTAAAATCTAAAGTTTGCTTTTATTGGCTTGGAATGCCGATATATTGATTTTTTCTTTCGCTTTTCTTCTTGAAGTAAATTAAAAAAGAAAGTTTTTGTTTTGCATATAAATTCAATATTATTATGAGGAAAATAATGTTCAAAATTGCAAACTAATTCAAATTCATCTTACTAAAAATTAAATTAATAATAATCACAATAACCAGTTTTTTAATTTCTTCATCGCATCTAAGAATTGATGGGGAAATATTTAAATTGCTTCCAGGCATTAAATTTTAAAGGGATTGCTATGCATCTTTCTAATCCTTTTGCAATCAATTATAATACTATGAATTAATTTAGGGCTTTATAGGTTATTCAGAACGACTTGATTTATAGGATTTTTCACTTTCTTCCATCGTGAGAATTCTTTCCTTTTTAGCATGCTAATAAAAATCTTAACTGCTTTAAAACTATGGGCCTCATTACAGCTTAACATCAAAACTACTGGTTACTACTTAGTTAGAAAATTAGCTTTTTTGGTGAACAAGATTGTCTGACTCTATTTCTGATTCTATCTTTTTTTCACTATTTTCCTAAGCTATATTTAAAAGTAATTACATTTATTTATTCTTTTAAATTGTTAATTGCTTTTCTTCTTATTTTTATTTGCTAGTAGATGAATTTTCAGAGCTTGAACTTTCCTCTATTTGATCTAATGATGCTTTACGCTATTAGAATTGCGATTATTATTTTATAGGTGTTACAGGATTTTGTTTAATTTCTAATGCTTATTTTAAATTATTACCTTTATTCATCACAGATATTGATTATCGCATTTTTTTATTTTATTATAAGGTTTTCATTTTTTATAAATTTTGGATTTTAGAAGTTTTACGTTTATCAAGACTTTTCGCTCGCTTTAAAATTATTGTCTTTCCATCTTATTTAAGAATTCTTGTATGCCTTCGTTTTGACTTGTCAACATGAATTTCAGATTTCAATTTTTCTTATTTTCGAAACCCAAACCTCATTGTAGAATTTGTTATTTGGAGTGTATTTGTATTTATTGGATTTCTTACAAATCCTTTATAATTAAATTCCTAAAACTAATTTAAAACTTAATTATTTGTGAGTATCCTCAAAGCCAGTTTATATTTTATAAGCTGCATCTTCACACGTCCATTACTCCATCAATGCATTTGTTTTATATTCTCTTCTTATAAGCATTTCTCTTTATTAAAATTTCTATTTCAAATACTTAGCAATTATGGTTTACGGCTCTTGAAATCCAAGCAATTTGCATTGAAGTATTGAATGTGACAACTAACCACAAGAAGGACATTATTCATGAAGAAATGACCTATTTTAATACAATACTAGCTCATCCCTCATTTTTGCAAATTTTTCTCTATCAGTTGGATAATGCCTGATAATATTCAGAAAATCAATTTCATTTAAAAAAATGATATGCACAACTGTTTTTGCTCTTATTTAGTAAGGTCTTTTCGCTTATTTTAAGAACTCTTCAATACCTATAACTTCATTTTCGTTATATTCTTTAATGAAATTAAAGTCAATTTATCCATTCACTTTTTGAAATTTAAGTCCAGTTTCTACAATTCCTGATTTCACATAAATTAATTAATTTTCATTGCATTCCTAATACAGTATTAAATAAAGCAAATTAACATCAAAAATAAAATCCTCAGGGGCAAATGTTTGTTCTCCAAGCTTCTGACAAAGCTCCTATTCAAACTCCTTCGAAAAAGTCCCAAATACTTTAATATTATTAAAAAGTTTGAAATATGCATCCTATTTAACTTGCTCAATAATTCCTGGTGGTAAAGTAGTAAAAATATTTCTGCCACGTTCATGGCCGTAAATTGCCTCGCTGTGCATATACGAAATGTATTTTCGTGCACGACTTTTAAGTGCATCATTAACTCCACGCATAGTTAAATAATGGTTGATATCTCTAATCTTCATTCTAAAATATATTAGATTATTTGAAATTACTTTAATTCGTTATCCTTTTATGCCATTTCTTAAGCAATAGAACCAATTGCAGATAAAGAATAAGCAAATGTTCCAGCCAATAACAAACAAATAAAGACTGAATAAAACTATTCTTATGTAGAATTTGTACTAATAATTCCAACAGTTATCATAGTTAAAACTGAATAATAAAGAGAAGCAATATATCTTGCTAATCATTCCTCATCAACAATATTATGGTTTACTATCCAAGTATCTATGTCACCTGCTTCAAGGAGTCGAACTGATATCAAATGCCTTCATAAAAAAATAAGAAAATCATAACTTAATAATAACTAAATACATCCACTTAAATGAGCCACATATAAAATGATGAGTAATAGTTTAAATAAAGCTAAAATTCCGAATGAATGCTCTGAGATTTATAAATTTTCTTCTGTTTTTTTAATTTATCTAAATAATCTTTGAATTTGCAGAATAAATGTGATCTATAATCAAAAGATATTAAATCAATAAGCAAGATGCAATGGAATCAAAGTGATCAGATCAATAAAACAATCAGTTTTGATATAATACATTATAATTTTTTTTCGAGACGTCACTACTACACCTTTAACAAAAATAGCACTATTTAATATTATGAAGATATAGAAAGTAAAAATGATTAAAGGCAATAAGGAGAAGAAATATTAAATATTAAGTGAGGATTGTTAATCTATTTCAAAGCTCATATTCATTGGAATGTAAAATATGTTAATAACAAGAAATATAAAATTGAGTATTTCTGCAAAGGTTTTGAAATGGCTATCTAACGAAAAAACAGGAAGCTTTTAAACGAATGGTGAAATTCATAATTCAAGTTTAATCGAAAGTTTATTAAATTCTATTTTTCATTAATAAATATAAATAATTTAACATTTAGCTGTTTTTTTGTACCATTTGATTTGATGCAACGATAAAAATAAGCTTTCGAATTTTGAATATTGTTTTCTTTAGGCACTGTAATTATGTAACCGTTAATATTCAATTTCATTTGCATCTTTATTAGTCTCATAAGCATAGCCTTTATCATTAATCAAATTAAAATGGTATTCATCAAGTATTGGAAATTTTAATGAAATTTTGTTAATAAATTTGTTAAAGAAGAAAATTATTAAAAACGAATATTTTTTCCATATATGTTTTTAATACAATAAACGATTTCGGAATCTTGTTATGTGTGTTTCTTTGCTTGCTTCTAAAAAACAAAAAATATTTTACTATTATATTAATAATTTTAATAAAATAATTATAGAAATTATACATTATCGAGTTCTTCTATCCTTTCTTTCGTTTTATTAGAGAGTTTTTGTTTTTTCTTTTGGAATAGGCAGAAATTTCAAACAAAAATGTTTCAAGAATCTTAAACAGCTTTAGAATTTTGATTATTTCTTAGGTGGACTTGTTGACTAAGTAAATCGTTTGGTGCTTGAGGCTAAATAATCACTTTCAAAGCTAATAAGCTTTTTCTTATTTTCCGATTGTATTTTTTATAGCATTTACAATTTTATGTTATTAAATATATTATTAATTTTGTTGGTGTAATTAATTAGAATTTATTATTAATTTACTTTCAATAAATATATCTAGTATATATTTTTGTAATGGTTAAATAAAAAGAAAGTTAAAAAGAATAACAGATAAATAAATGAAAGCTTGATTGAAATAAAAATTTATAGTATTTTAAAAAATAAAATTTAAAATCTTCGAAAAAACAATAAGTTCAGGGAACATTATTTAATTAACTATAAACACACTAAAATAAAAATGTTATCAATAGCAAGCAAAAAGCGACTATGTAATCTTATTGTGGGGATTGCAGAAGGTGAGCGGCGTCTTGAAATTTGTCGGCAAGTACTGTGTGAATTGCGTGCATTTGAGCCTTACACTTCCTTTGTCCGGTTAGATCGTCTTGGCTAAAAATTTTTAACTACTCGAGATCTTTCTAATTTCTTTTTTTAAAATCAAATTCCTATTCCAAATTCAGATGTGTAATTGATAATTCGGAATATAGATAAAGATCATGACTAAAAGTTAAGCTTTGAAGAATTCTAAGACGCTATTCTTCCTAAAAATGCGACTTCTGTTAAAATGCAAGCGCAGGGTAGAACTTCTTATTATGTTGCAGAAGACGAATTCCTTGAATATGATGTTGAAATGGGCTTAGCTCGCTTTTTTGAACAAATTTCAGTCAATGCGATAAAATATGATATACTGAAAACTGAATTTCGATCTTTGGCTGATTATGATACAAGGGCAGCCTTTTAAGCAATTGATACAAAATTCTCAGGATTTATTGATTATGTGGGACTCGATGAATTTACTAAGCAGCTTGGCCGACCGTTATCTGAAAATGAAATTATTGCGTTTATTTAATATGGAGATGTTGATAGAGATATGAGATTAAATTTTACAGAATTCGCTGAAATATTGATTCCTGGATTACCGGCTCCATAATAAACATCACCCTTGAAATGGTCATAACTATCACCTTCAACTTATTAATCATAGCCTTTATAGCAGTAAACCTATTAATCGCCAACTAAACAATCTTATGTCTAATCAACAGTTGCATCCAATGTTTTTACACCAAGTAAAGTAGTGGCCTATTCACAGAAATCACCAGGCGGAGAGCGAGTCGCCTCGAAGCATTAAAAAGATAATTAATTAAAGGATATAGATAATGTTAAATATTCCAATTATTTACATTAATCAAATGTGAGATCAGCAGAAAAAAAATCTTAACATTCTTCAGAAAAGAAAAGTGGAATGCATCAATCACCTGAAAAAACAAGCATGCCAATGAAGATGAGTTATTCTCCATCCGGAGCATAATTAACTTAAAGAGATGAGGAACATTTAATGGGCTTATTAAAGCAAATGATCACAATGGATCGCATTTTATAAAAAATCCGAACTGAATTGAGTCTGCAAGGAGATTTTAATTTATAAGATGCATTTAGATTATTTGATATTAACAAAAATTAAAGAGTATCTAAATGGGAGGTTGAAAATTCATTGAATAAAATGAGTATTTATCCAACAAAAAATGAAATGTTTTTGTTTTTTGTTAAATTTGACAGGGATATGGATGGATACATATCGTTGACTTTATTTTAATTGAAACTTTTATAGATATGGAGAATTTACTTCAATATTCTATAGTTAAGATGAATCTTAAGTTAGTCTAATTAATAGTCGAAAGCCAGCTTATGTAGAACCATTGGAAGGAGAAACCATCCAATAAGTAATAATTATTTCTTTCATCTTTTAATTAGATTTTCACTTTTTCAACTCGCCAAGTAATAAAGCGACTTTTTAATTAAATCTTTGAAAACGAGGCTATTCTAGATTCATTTAGAGAGTAGCTCCAACAACGTCCTTTATTTAATTTATACAACGCATTTAACTCATTGGATTTGGATGCAGATGGATTGATCAGCTATGAAGAACTTAAGGAAATGCTTGAATGCTATGGAATTTTTACTTCAGAAAAGGATCTTATTTCGTTATTTTAAAGATTTGATAAGGATTAAGATGGGCAAATAAAATATGCAGAATTTGCTTAAGAGATGACAACAAAATCGCCAACAAGGTACTTAAATAAATGAGTTAATTTTTTTCGTTTTTTAAAACATAACGTTAATAAAGTGTTAGTTTTTAAAAAAAATCAATTTTTGATGATAATATGATTATATTCTTATAATAAATTTCTTTGAAATATTATTTGCTAATTTTTAACAAGTATATATAAAATTAATTAATAAGTTGAATTATGGACGAAGAAGAAAAAAAATAACCAGTTGAAAAAACAAGCCAACAAAATGAGGAAAATGATGAAGATGAGGATATTAATTTTGATAAAATTGAAGATTTTCCTAACACCACCATTCACTTATCAAAAGATTAAAAGGTTTTTAACTCTTAGGTGTTTTTAAAAATGTTTAAAAGGAAACAAAAAAGAAAACAGAATTGAGAAGAATTTAAGTTCCTGCACATCGCATGACTCCATTAAAAAAAAATTGGGATAAGATAGTAACAACCATTGTGGTATTCGTAATTTAAATTACAAAAATTATTTAAGGAAAATATGAAATTATAAATTCGAATGAATACTAAAAAGAAAAGTGTTGAAATTAAGACTTCCGAGTTTACTGAGGATAAACTTGCTCTATAACGAGCAACTGATTTTTTAAAGGCATTTATGCTTGGTAAAAGCCTCTTTTACCTATGATTAATTGTTTAAAGGTTTTGAATTAAGTGATGCAATTGCTCTACTCAGATTAGATGATCTGTACTTAGAAACTTTTGAAATCAAAGATGGTATAAATTAAATAATGTTTTTGAAAGTTTTTTAAAGTTAAAACACTACATGGCGATCATTTAAGTCGTTGCATAGGACGTATTTCAGGCGAATAAGGAAAGACAAAAAATGCAATTGAAAATTCTACTCGCACAAGAATAATTTTGGCCGAATAAAAGATTAGTATTTTAGGATCGTTCAGTAATATTCAGGTTGCTAGAAATGCAATTTGCTCGCTCATCCTTGGTAGTCCTCCTGGAAAGTTCGATTATATTAAATTGATTTGTTTATAATGTTTTTCAGAGTATATTCATAACTGAGATATATTTCTAAAAGAAGTTTGGAACGTTCATGATCTCTATTGGTTTTGTATTTTTTTATATAAGTTATTATAATATAATAAATAAACCAAGTGTTGATTAATTTTTTAAACAAGTGTTTTTTTATTTTAATTTCATTTAAATAAACTATCTTTAATAAATTCTACATTAAAATTATTTTTTGGCAACGAAATGAAACATAAATTATATCAAAACAGATTTGCCTAAGAGGGATCATAAATTCCAAAAGAGTAAATATAAAACACTGGGCCAATGCAACCTTAAAATACTATGAAAGAAAGTTATAAATTTTTAATTTAATTGATTTTTAGGAGTTTAACCCCAATCCTTTCAAGGTATTAAACTTTTATTAATTTATCAGTAGAACCTTAAACACAAATGATGCAATAATAAATGCCATCTTAAAATCCCAGAGAAGAGCAGCCAAAAGGTAAAATTTCACCAAATGCATTACCTCGACCAACACTAACATCTTAAGAAAATACAACCTATTAAAAGTTCTTTTAATGAAAGCTTATACATATTGTAGATATGTTTGTTCTCGAAAAGAACCTTAAATAATTCCAGCTTATAAATAATTTTTTGCCAAGGATGAAGGAAATCCAAACCCAAGATTATTGAGATGTTCATTAACTAAAATTGGAAATGAACCAGCATTTATTAATCAAAGCCAAGTACCATTTGGAATTGTTGTCTAACCGTTGGCTGATTTGGTAGAGTTTTGAATTTTGATAAATTATTCAAGATTTCTGAAGAAGAAGCAGTTCCAATGATTTAATATGAAAATGGGCCTATTAGATGCTCAAGATGCAAAGCATATATGAATCCTTATTTTTAATTTGTTTAAAATGGTAATATTGGGATCTGTAATATTTGTTAAATGAATAATAAAGTACTCTAATATCATAATTATTCTTAAAAAAGATTGCACCCGAATATTTTTCATCAACTGATTAGTTTGGAAATCGTTAGGATAAATATGAAAGAAGTGAACTTCATTTAGCAGCGTATGAGTTTTTAGCTCCTTCCATCTATAATAACAAAGAGATAGGAAATAATTATCTTTTATTTTGTTTGGAATTTACACCATAAAATTTGTTAAACGGTTCTATAAACTAAGTAAATTGAAGTTTTAGAGTTTATATTTGATTAGGTGTTGTCGTCTTTAGATATACTTCTGGATAATTTAGTATGTCCTGAAAAAACAGAAATTTGCTTAATGACATTTACACATTAAATGGCATTTTATAATATCCCAGAGGATTTGAGTAAAGAGCCATCAATGATAGTAATCAATGAACTTGACGAACCGTGCCCAATATTACCTCGATCCCAATTATTTATTAACGCATTAACGGGAAAAGAACGTGTAATTTTATTTATTTATTAAATTATCTTCAGTTGCACTATATTATACAAAAACTTTAGTAACTTTCTTAAACATTGCTTGAGCAAAAATAAAAATTTTAGCAATCATGCTTGTTAAGTGTATTAAGCACGAGCCTTCATTTATTTGAAAATTTGCCAGGGAAAATATTGTTTTTCACATCAACTCTTCCAACAGCTGGAATATAGCTAAAAAGAAAAGAAGATAATGCTTTAAAGGACACTGATAAAGAGAAATAAATGTATGCACTTGACAATGCTCAAATTGTAAGTAAATTAGCAAGAGAATGTTTAGAAGCAAGAGTGGCAGTTGATATCTTTAATTTTTCGTCTGAATCAATTTAACTTGTGACCCTTGGCTACATTGTTAATTTAACAGGCGGTAGTTTGTACCATTATAGTAAATATAATTCAATTTTGGATGGAGAAAAATTGCATTATGATTTAAGCAGGAATTTAACGAGATATTCTGGTGTTGATTCAGTTATGACTGTAAGATCAAGGTATTTTTATTTTTGTTTGTAAAGCTAACGAGGATTCAAGCAATGGATTATAATTGAAGGAATATTATACTGGGCTGGGAAAGGTGCTTTGTAGAGATCTAGAAATGTCTGCTATTGATGCCGATAAAACAGTCACACTGTTCTTCAAATAGGATGAAATGTTACTTATTCTTTTATAGAAATTAAAATAGAATTCATGAGCAAGAAGCATATATTCAATATGCTATTCTTTATACAAATCCCTTTGGTTAAAGGGTGATCCGAGTTATTAACTATTGTTTAAGTGTTGTGAACACTATTGGTACCATTTCTTTAATTTTTACTTATATTTAGCATTATTTTTCAAAAGCGTTGATTAAGATTGTGTAATCGCTTTGCTGATGAGGTAATTTATCCATTAGATAAGTTAAATCCCAATAAAAACAATTTATGAAAATATTTTTAATTCAATTATCAGTATTCTATCTTATTATCGAACACATGTAAAATAGAACCATTTAGTTAATATAACTTAGGTTGGATAAGGAACACCTGCAGGCTAATTATTATTCCCAGGAGCTATACCACATTTATTTGTTTATTTACTCTCTTTATAAAAATAAACCGTATTATTCAACTGAATTCATTTATTTCCTATAGGCTTTGAGATCTGGCATGGATGTTCGCCTAGATGATAGATTTTATGAAATTTATTATTACTCAACTTGCTCAATTTATAACATGGTGACAAGACTTTATCCAAAAGTTTATCCATTACACACTCTTAACAACGAAGAAGAAGAAAATAATGAATAATAATAGGAAATCATGCCACCTAATATACCTTTATCAAGCGAATTTTTTGAATAAAATGGTACTTATTGTTTTTGTATGATAGAATTCTAGGAATTTATCTTATTGATAACGCAGAAACTATTTATTTAGCAATTTTTTCAGAAGCAAACTCTGAATAAGTTAATGAGCTTTTGGGAATAAGCCTTGAATTAATTGATGCATCTACATAACTTCCACAGCTTGACACTTAATTTAATATTCGAGTAAATTCAATAATTGATTTGTTGAGGAGAAACAAAAATGCTTCGTATCAGAATCTTAAAATTATTACTTAAAAGTTGAATATCTGATTATTTAAATGTTAATAAGGGATATAAACTGGGAAATTATTTTTACAAATATATTAATTGAAGATCAATCGCGTTTATCTAAATCTTATTTTGATTATCTCAAATAACTACATGCTGAAGTTATGCATAAAGTTCATTGAAATACATTTTTATTTAATCAAATTTTTAAATCTTTTAAATTTAAATATTGTTAATTGCCAATATGTCTAAACATAACCTAAAACTATAATAATTCTATGTTGCGTTATGGTTTCTAATATTTTTGAAACCCATAAAAGTTTTTTTAAATTTTTATAATCAATTTTTAAACATAATTTTTAATAAATATTTATTTTAATTTTTATTGTTTTAATTTTTTTTTTGTATACATCATATTTATGATAAACAAATACAATTGTCAATAATTATAATAATTAGTGTATTTTTAAAGATATTAATAATTATTTTATTAAAAATAGAGCAACTTAAAAGCTTAGTAATTTAGAATTATTAAAATAATTATTATTATATTAAATTCTTATAATATTTATCACTATTTTCCAAGTTCACCACTTTAAAAAATAAATGAAGAAGTAGGCAGATTTGGTTTTATTAAATCTGGCTTTGGAGTTTCCTCTTCTTTAATTTCTTCTAAAGAGTTGTTTCCACTGTAATTCAATTCAAAATTGCTTTTACAAAAAAACATTTGTGAATGCGAGTGAAACAGAGGCTTAAAATTTGCTTTGTGTACATCTGCTTAACTCATAATCTATCTTTTGATATTTGTAAATTAAAAAGTATGATTTTTAATAATAGATTGAGTAGATTACGAGAGATTCATTAATACCTCTTCATTTGTAAAAGTACTAAGTTATTTATTTAGCTATTAAGTTTATAAAAATCTTAATAATTTAACTATTCATGGATGTTTTAGCGCATCTTTACAAGTAATTCTATCAATATAATCTTTGTTTAATAATTTTTAAGTAAGATCAATTGCTTCAGTTGAAATTTTTTATCATATATTATCATCGTATGAAGGTATCCCTTTTAAAATTACTTCTATAAGATCATCAATGCTTTAAAATTAAAGTATTAATAGATAAAAAACTATTCAGCTTAAAATGGCTATTTCCCACATAGCATACAATACAGAACAGCACCCAATGATCACATATCTACAGACTCGCTATACAATATGAAAACTATATATTGTTACTTATATTCCTAATGAGATAGGATTTCCGGAGCTGAAAATGCTATGGTCCCCGTGTATGTTATCATTTAAATATGTTTGCAAATATTCACTTTATAATCGTCACAAAACTTCGAAACATTGAAATCTGTTATTTTAATGTTTAAACCAGCTTAAATATTAGAATTTCAATAATAACAATAAAAAAAATAACTTGAATCACTCAAAATATTATTTGGTTTTAAATCTCGATGGCATACTCCATTATCATGCTAAAGAAAGTTTAAAAATTAATAAATTAACGAGATAATCAATTCCTGAAAGAATTTATTAAAAAATATCTCTAGCTTTAGCCTCTAAATATTTGAATTAATGCAAAAAATTATTACCTGAATAAGAGCCAATATTTTAAATTGTAATAAACATTTCTGGAGCCTCAGCATATTCCATTATTGTATACACTTTCCCTAAATGCATGTCAATTAATAACTATTTCACTTTAATTATATTAGGGTGTTTCAATTTTTTCAAATGTAAAAATTCAAATTTAATCTAATAATTAAATATTCAAAGAGTCTTACATTGAATATGGTTTCATCATCTCGTGTCTTTACAATTTTGCATGCATATGTTTTATTATTTTTAATTGAATGAACTTTTTTTACAATTCCCACTGTTCCCTAAAAATTATGAAATAAAAAATAATTTACTTCTCCAAGAAATTCTTCTTCAATAAAAAAGTCAGAAAAATTTTTGTTTAAATAAAATATTCCCGATTTATTTTCTTCTTCCGTCAATTAATAGTCTTAATGGTATGCGAACGAATTTATAAATTTTGTTGTTTCATCTAATGAAGAAAAATTGCATACTGAATTACAACTTTAATCCATAATTTAAAGTAATTTAGTAAAAAAATATAAGATTAAAAATTCAAAATTACACATAAAAATTAAAATCATATAAAATTATTTTAATTTATTTTATAATTTATTTATGATTTTATAATAATATTGAGCTTTTTAATTGAGAAACTAGTTTTATAAGAGTTTTCATCTTTTCTTTCCATCTTCTTCCATTCTAGAAGTTAAAATAATTGACTATTAAGTGATCATATTTAATTTATAAGCTTCTGTTCCTAATCTATTAAAATTAGAAGTTCCTTATCTCTTTTTTCTTTATACTGAATTTCTTTCTTTTTCCTTTATATGGGGATTATCAACGTCTTCTTCTTTTATTTCTTCCAGTGAATTTTCTTTACTAAAATTCAATTCAAAATTGCTTTTATTAAAAAATATTTATGATTTTGAGAGAGCTGGTTTAATCACAGATTAACTATATACCATTTTTTTTTAATTGCTAAATTAAAATGTATGATTTTTAATGATTTAATGTGTTGATTAAGATAAATTCATTAAGATTTCTTAAAAAGTTTCAGTACTTAAAGTTTTATTTAGCTGAAAATTAATTAGAAATTAGAAATAAAACTATTCAAGGATGATTTAGTGCCTCTTGGCAAGTAATTCGTTTCAGAGGATCCTTTGTTAATAATTTTTTAGTTAGGTCTATTGCCTACCTTGAAAGATAAAATCATAAAGGATCATCATAGGAAGGATTGCCTTCTATTATTACTTAGATAAGCTCATCAATACTATTAAAATAATTATATTTATGTATAAAAAACTATTCAGCTTAAAATGGCTACTTCCCACAGAGCATACAATACAGAACAGTGCCTAGTGATCACATATCTACAGATTCACTATAAAATATGAAAACTATATATTGTTACTTATATTCTTAATGGGATAGGATTTCCGGAGCTGAAAATGCTATTGTTCCCGTATATGTTATCATTTAAATATGTTTGCAAATATTTACTTTATAATCATCACAAAATTTAGAAACATTGAAATCTGTTATTTTAATGTTATTTCCAGCTTAAATAATGTTAAAAATTAAAAGAATAAACTAGAATCACTCAAAATATTATTTGGTTTTAAATCTCGATGACAGACTCCATTTTTATGCTTAAAAAAATTGTAAATTAAATTTATTTACTAAATATTAAATTCCTTGAAGAATTTCTTTGAAAATATCTCGGGCTTTAGATTCCGAGTATGTGCCAATGTTTTAAATCGTTATGAACATTTCCGGAGCATCAACAAATTCCATTATTGTATAAACTTTGCCTCAACACTAATCGATAAATAAGGACTTCACTTTTACTATGGTTGGATGTTTCAATTTTTTAAGATGAAGAAACTCATATTTCATCTAAGATAATATCATAATGATTGACAACTTTACATTAAATATTGTTTCATCATCCTTAGTTTTAACAATTTTGCATGCATAAATTTTATTTTTTCGAACAGATCGGACTTTTTTGACAATTGCAACCGTTCCCTTGAAATATTTAATTAATAAAACTACTAACTTGTCCAATAATAATGTCTTCGATGTAAAAATCACTAAAATTTCGATTTAAATAGTAAATTCCTTAATTTGTTTCATCTTTATTTTAAGTATATGTGTAATGATAGGCAAACTACTATAGGAACTATTTTTTTTAGTCTACATTTTTTTCGACTGAAGGTTTTGTTGGATATTAACAAAATAAACTCACTAAATGTATATTTGATAATATTTTGAATGAACTTTTCACTCTCTATCTCATTTCTTCTTTTTGTTTTTAATGAATTTTTGATGAAAACATTCCACTTTCTTCCATCATTTTATATTAGACTTTTAAATTGTTTCTTATTATAATAAATAGAATAACAAAAATTATATTACTACTTAGCAATTAGTTTATAATAAAAAGTAATTTATATTTACTATAAAAATGAAAATGATAAATGAATTTGATTTTTTATTCAAATATGTGATGATAGGAGATACAAGTTATTATTGAAAAAGCTGAAATTTTAACTCTTTTTTTATAGATGTTGGAAAGTCAAGTATCTTAATGTAATTTATAGAAAATCGTTTTAGATAAGAATATGGTTAATAATAATATTTTTGATATAATTAAGATCCGACAATCGGAGTTGAATTTGGCTCAAAATTATTAAATATTTTGTAAAAAAGTATTAAATTATAAATTTGGGATACAGTTACTTACAATTAGAGTCAAATTATAATTTATTTAGGCTGGTTAGGAATCATTTCGTTCGATTACAAGATCTTACTACAGAAAGTTAAACAATCTTGCATTAAAAAAATAATTATTTGTTTAAATAGTTCAATTGGAGCTATCCTTGTTTATGATATTACAAAGCAAGACTCATTTACAAATATAAAATCATGGCTCAATGAAATAAAAACTTATTCTCATGAAAAAATAAATATAATGATGATAGGAAATAAAACAGATTTGGAAGGCAAGTTAAAAATATTTGTTTATTTTCGTTATAAATATGGGTTTAGGAGGTAGGTTAGTAGATAAGTTGCAGATGAATTTGCTAAAGAAAATGAAATATTTTATATGGAAACATCAGCTAAGTTAGGCACAAATATTCAAGATGTTTTTTAAAAATTAACCGAAAATATTATGAATTAAGTTCAGGAAGGAACAATTGATATTAAAAAAGAAGTTAATATAATTATGTTAGTGATTACTTTCTAGATTTATGGAATAAAGCCTGGATCAAAAAGATTAAAAAATATAACACATGAATCAACAGATAATATTCCAACAGATGATAAGAAATGTTCATGTTGAGATAATTAATTGATGTAAATGTACTATATAAAATTTGTAAAAAGCAGATATTGTAAATTAAAAAATGGTTTATAAGAATAAAAAATTTGATTTATAATAATTGAATCTTGAAAGAAACTTTTATCAACATAATTTTAATTTTTCCTCTGGTTCGTATTCTCTTTCGATATTTTTGAAACGAGACATCTTTTGCATAATTTTTTCAAGCACACTTTCTTAGAGGGAAATAACTATTTTGGCAAGAAAAAAGCAAATGAAGGACCCAAGTCCCAAACTAAAGCACCCTAAATGCTAATACAAAGTTAATCTTGAGCATTACACGAATTTGCCTCCAAAAATGGCCATGGTAAATAAAACTCCGAGTATTAAAGTTAAGATAACCATGAAATTTTTATTTGACAAAATATTTTAGAAAATATTAAATTCATCCTTCTGGATCCTTCTTGAACAGATTAAAGTAATTAATTGCATCCAAGCAATTGCCATAAAGATCATTGTGTTTGGAATTCCTTTTTTTTCATCCCATCCTTCACTATTCAATAAATTTACACTGAAAATAAAGTTTTATACACATGCTATTCGATATTTTCTTCAGGAGAACTCCAAGTGAATGAATTGATTAAAATTATTAAAGCGCATATTTAATAACAGACCTAAAGAAATTATAAATTAATTGTGTTACTTGTAAGAAAATCATTTTGAAAATATATTTTGAAATGACATATTCATTCCTTTTAAATCCTTATCTTAACCAGGCAACATCAGTTGGAATTTCAGTTGCAATAGCAATACTAGAAAACACATCTTATACTAAACTAAGCCAAATAATCTATACAATTGATAATGGACTTTCACCAATTTTAATGGAACTATAGACAATTAAAAAGATACTCACTATATAAAATGTCAATTAGAGATTGATAAATCTTTAAATATTTTCATAAATATTCTTGCCATAACTGATTGTGAGAAGCAGTTTTGAAAATGGGTTTGCATTGCAAAATATGATTGATGCAGATTGTTAAGCTACTGAACTAGCAGTACTAAAACTTAATCCAACATCACAGTTTTGGAGTGCTTATGTATCATTAATTCCATCACCCATATACCCAACAATATTTCCTTCATTTGTCAATTCTTCAGTTAATAATTGCTTATCGGAACTTGACGCGCAATATAACACTTTAATCTTTCTCAATACTCGTTATTTATTTGCGTTATTATTTTTCATTTATTCTCTAAAAGTTGGACCATCAATGGCAATAAGATCATTTAATTCTAAATCAAAGCCAATTTCTTTAGCAATTGAAATTGCAACTTCCTTTGTATCGCCTGTAACTATCCGAACATTGATTCCAGCCTCGCCTACTTGTTGAATAATTTCAGGTAATTACTCTCTAAGCTTTTCTTGAAATCCAATTATGGTTTATAATGTTAAATTATTGAAATACTAGGAAATTTTATATAATGAATCTTTGGCTGAAATATCGATAAAACCTAAAGATTCATTTATAGATTAATTAAATATTACCAATAGCAATTAATTTTAAGCCTTGTTTATTGTATTCTAATAATTCTTGCTTTTTTTAATTATCAAATTCACAAATTTCAGAACATTTAATTTATTAAAAGCAACAATTCTATAATAAAACTGAAGGATTTCCTTTAAAGTAAATTCTTGTAGTTTCATCATTTAGTCTATAAGCAACAGCAGAATATTTGGTTGCTTGGTTATAAGGATATATTTCAATAATATTTTAAGGATTTAAAATAATTGAATTTTAAAATTTTTGGCTATTTATTGAAACAGCAAAGGCTGTTATCATATCTTCCAGATTATAACAGTTTAAATTTAAATTTTATTAGGGAACTTCTTCATCCTTCTTTTTATTCATAAAAACAAACAAATATACCTCATTAAAAGAAACTGCAAGCATTCCTAAAGTAATATCCTACAATAATTATAATTTATCAAAAGAAAGTTCCTGGTTAATGATATTTTTATATCCTTTGATTAGTTATTCAGAAAAATACAAGGATCCTACAGTTAAATTATTTTATGTCAATGTTCCAGTTTTATCTATTAATAATTCATTACACCCACCCATTGCATAGCAAACGTTAAGTTTACGAGTTACAATGTTCTCAGGTTATAATTTTTTTACAGTAAAAGCCAGCGATAATGTCAAGACCATTGGTAAGCCTTCTGGAACTGACAAAACAATAACCAAAAACGACTCCATAAACATATCTAATAGAATTGGGAGTTTGGAAATTGTGAATAACTCCTCTTCAACTTCATGTAAACTCAAAAAAAAATAAATCATCAAGGATACAAACATTACAGTTGCCATCACTACGCCAATGCCCACCATTAATTTCGCTACATTACCCAAATTTTAATCCAAAATCGTTGAATTCTTTAACTCATTGTCTTAAATATTTTATTTCAATTGACCAATCTAACAATTAATTCCAACACAAAGAACAAGCGCAGTAACATGGCCTGATAATAGTGTTGATCCAGATGTTAAAAATGGATCAAATGTTAAGTTGTCTTCAGAGTAATCAAAATTCGTTGGAAGAGGCTTTTTAACAATTGTTTCGCTAAGTCCTGTAAGTTAAGATTAATCAATTTCTGCATAATTTCCATCAATAATAAGCGCATCGACATCTAGTTAATCGCCACCTATATGAAAGAAAGTCTAAACAATAATATTTGCAAAAAAATTAAACCTTTGAGTAAAATAATATCACCCACTACTAAATCTTAAGTCGATAAAGCTTCCTTACAATTATTTCGGATCACTGTAATTTAAGAGTCTGTATCTGGAAGTAATTCTTAAAACTATTTTTCTTTATTATAATCACTTATTCCTCCAATTAAGATAACGATTAGAATTGCAACACAAATTGACATACTTTCCACCCATCTTAAAATAGTTATATTCGGAAAAAGTGTACGTTTCTGTTGGATCATCTGAAGCGCACCCAATTACAAATACAAGGACACTGCAAATTAAAAGTATCTGTACACAAAAATTTTTAAACTATTCGTTAAAAAAGTATCAAATAGTTTAAAGAGCTGCTTTTGGTAGAAACTAAACAAAATGAACATTGTATTATTATTATTATACATTTTCTCCATATAGTTATTTTCTTTAACTAAAATTTTAAGGATTCTTCAGATCTATTCCTGATTCAATTGAAGTTTGCAGTATTTATAAAAGTTTCTCAATACCTCCTAATTCTTTTAGTTGTTTGAGTTTATGAGCTAAAATTGAAATTTGAAAATGTTTAAATTTACAAAGTGATAGTTGCTAAAATAATTGAATAAAAGATTCTTTTGGAATGAAAAAGGTTTAATTTAAGTTTTTCATTGTTTCGGAAACAAATATTTGTTATTATTGAATTATTTATTGATAATAAAAACGACTATCATTCAACATAAAACCTCTGTTTATTAATTGAAAACTAATTAAAAAAAGTTAAATAATAATTTTAAATGATTGCCTAATTCAATTTAGTTTTTGATAAAATAATTATAAGAATAATTTAAAAAGCATTTCTATTTTATTAATAAATGAGTAATTAAGCAATGGGAGGTTTTTTTGAAAGCGGTGTCATTGAATCTGGCAATTAATCTGCGCAACCTGGCATTTAACAATAAAATTAAAATTCACCTGTTGGAGTAAATCTAATTTTTAGTTTTATTATTCCAAGAATCTTTAAAAGTTTAATCAATAGAGTAATTTTATTGAAAGTGTAATAATGACGCAGCCAAATACAGTTAAATTTTTTGTAATTTTAATAAAATTAAGTCTGCTGGTAATTCCTAAAATTCTTTCCAAGAATAAAATCCTCTTAAAAAAACTTAGATGATTACGTAATTTTTTAATTATTTTTATTACTTTTAGTCCGGAATAAATTGGTCAAGCGAAGTAATATTTTTTAGAAACTTTACATTTTTAACTCAAGTCAATAATATTTCCAATCATAATTTCCACTACAAACCTATGAAGGGCAATCTCTGGATTCTATTGCTAATAAATTTGATACATCACCTTAAAAATCTCTATTCCTTAAGTATGTTTAATTCAATTAAAAAAGTTAACAGGTAAACTTATTCTTTTATTTAATTATTTAGATATTGGCTTAATCTTGTCCAATTACAATTGGAAGGAATAAAAATTTAGCCCAGATATGTCTTTCGGATGAAACAATGGGCCAATTACATGCCACGATATAAATTATAGATAACAACTTTTATTTGACTGATTTAATTAGTAACAATGGAACTTTTATCTTAATTGCAAAAAATAAAATTAATAATAATGATATATTTTAAATTGGTGGATAATCGTTTATGATTGTAAATAATTTTCTTTTAGAAATTTAAATTAGAATTTATTGCCAAATTATTAATTTTAAATAATTCTCAATTCCAAAATTACTAATTCTTAATTTGATACTAACAATACAATTTTTTCAATTGGTGCCAATCCTTGCGTAAATTAATTCAATAGTAATTGATTTTAAGTGCTAATTAATAATTACGGACAATAAATTTATCGATGGAATTCACTGTCAAATTATTAGAGAAAATTAAAATTTTTATTTAATAAATAATAGTCCCTAAAATGGGTAAAGCAATTTTTTAAATTGATTCATTTGAATAGAACATGGAAAAAGATATTACATGAAGAAATTATTAATTAGAGTGTTCTTAGACTCGGAAATACTTTAGTGAGCATCGAAATTAAATGAATTAAATTTTTTACTTTCAATTATTAAAGAATAGCACTTAAAATAAATAAAAATAAATATAAAACAAAATTATTTGTTTTAATTGGAAAATTAATTTATTGAAATAGCTTTCAATGGTATTTACAATTTTATAACTAGTTACGATTTAATTTTTTAGGTCAGCTTACCAAAACAAAGAAAAACATTCTGTAATAAATGCAAAAAGCATACTCTTCATAAGGTTACCTAATACAAGAAAGGAAAAGACAGAGAAATGGCAAGAGGTTTATTGATTTTTCAACTAAATTAATTGATAAATTAGGAACGAGAAGATATCACACTAAACAAAAGGGTTATGGTGGTTAAACCAAACCTATTGCTAGAAATAAAGCAAAGACTACAAAGATTATCTCTGTTAGGTTTATAATATTATTAACCAACAAAATTTGAAAAGAGTTGAATGTACAGCAAAAGATTGCAAAGCTAGAAGAATTCTCCGAATTAAAAGATGCAAAAGTTTTGTTTTACAGGATCCAAAGATCAGAAAGGAAAAAATGGCTAATGTTCATTCTTATAAGTGATTTCGTAAGCTATTGCTTTTTGTTCAAAAACTAAATCTTTAGAAAATAAATAAAATTTTTATTCATGGAGTTTTTAACTTTTTGAAATCATTTAATTCGTTTGCTTCTAAATTAGACTTATTTGTTTGTTTTTTAGCAACAGTTAATTTGAATTATATTAAAATAAAATTAACAATTATTCAATATAATTTTTCAATCAAAGTCAACAAAGTTTCTCCATCTTCTCAATTTAATCATTCATTTATATTCCTAGTGTTTTCTTAAAAAGAAGGTATCCTAGAGGATTCTTAAGACCGAGCATAAGAAGATTTCTTCATCAAAAAACCAACTGAAAACTAATTATAAAAAGAATGCTATGAAAGGAAATAGTAGTTAATAATCTGCATGAAAATTAGTTTTAAAATTTCTCTTTTTAATAGAAATAGATGAACAATTGAGTATTTAACTCAAATAATGTTAGACAAAATTAGGAATCAGCAGTGAATAGGATGATGGACTTGCTTAGGACATGGAAGTTTATGCTCAATAATTAGGAGGCATCTAGGATTTTTTAGGGCCATTACTCTAGGCATATGAGTATAAAATTTCTTAATAGCAAAATTTTGTAAATTTAAATGATTTTTGTTTGTAAATGTATGATGAAGATTGATAACTGCTAGAATGACTTGGTTGAACTCAAAAATGAAGGAGAAAGTTTAAGTGAACAAAATAAACTCCTCAGAGATTAACTTAACGAGAAAATTGAGTAATTAATTATATTTTGATTTATAATTCTTGAAGTCTACTAAAAAAATTATATCAAAGTGGAACAGGAAATTAATCAATTGGCACCGTATTTGGTAAAGTTTACATTTGGATTATATTCCTTAGCTCAATCAAATTTAATTGATTATGAATAAAAAATCAAATTACTTAATGAAGAAAACAAGATTCTATGAAATAATTTTAATAAAGTTAAAGTAAGCATAAATTAGATTTTCAATTCATATTAATATTAAGGATTAATACAATGACAGCATCTCATTAACTAAAACTATTGAAGAAAAGCATTATAATTTGAAAGAATAATACTAAAAATAGTTCGATGAATATCTGATATTAAATTCTTAATACGATTAAATCAAAAATTAAAAAGATATCTTTGAAACAAAATATCATTAGTTACAATAGGATTTTTAGAACTTGCAACGTGAAAATGATGAAAGGTCAATAAAAAGTCGTAAATTTTAAAGTGAAATTACTTTCTTGAAATAATAAATTGAATAATTAAAAAAAGTTCGAAAAGAAACAGAGGATGAAAAGTTGCGTGGTGTGAATTAAGTGTTAAAAGAAACAGAAACTTTAAAAATTGAAAATGAATAATTATTGGAATAGACTTTACAATAATAAACTCAACTCGATAATTATGCTCAGGATTAAAGACGGTTGAAAAAAGAATTGGATTAAAGCCATTCTGATAGTGATTAATTACTAAAAATGATGGAAACATATGAATAAAAGATCCAGGACCTAGAATAAAAATGTGATATTTTATTGAAACGAGAAACTGAATAACGTGATTTATTAGAATAATAAATAATTGAAAAGGAACGTGAAAAATTAAGAAATGATGCAACTGAGAGAGTGAAATAATTAATGGAAAAAGAAGTAAAAGGTAGTATGGAAGGTATTGCAAAATAAATTGAATAAGCAAGATCACGGACAGAAGAAAAATGGAAGGATGTAGTTGAGTAGCTTGAATAAGAAACAAAGGATATGAAAGAAATGTTGGTAGACTAATAAACAGCAAATGAAAGATTGATCAAGGAAAATTCTTTAATAAAATCTGAATTAAATAAACTCCGGAATTGGATTGATAAAGAGTTTTTTAGTGGAGGGAGAGTTGATGAAACAATTGAAGCAAGAGTTCGTGAATTGGAAGAACAAATTGCAGAAGATCATTCACATTACCTTTAAGAAATTAGCAAACTCAATTAATATAATTAAAGCAATAGTGAAAAGATTAAACGATTGAATTAAGATTTAGTAAATAAAAATCATTCAATTGAGTAATTAAATTAAGAAATTTATGGATTAAGTTCATAAACAACAGAAAAGGATTAAAAGATCACAGCCCTTGAAAATGAAATTACGAGTCATAACTCTCAGATGGATGAAGTTTGGAAAATGCATGACAAACGTTCGGAATAAATTGAAAATTAGAAAAAATATGAACTTGAGTGGTGAAAAAATGAAGTTGAAAGTCTGAAAGCTAAAGCTACTTAAGAAAAGATAAAAGTTTAAGATGTACTAAATAATATTTGGAATACAGAAAGCAAAATGAAAGTGGAATATGAAAACCGAATTAAAGATTTGCTTCTTGAGATTAAGTAATAAAAAAACTAAAACCTTTCAATGACATAACAGTTAATTTATTTTATTTTTAAGGTTTTAAAAAAGGTTTTAAAAAATTAAAAAAAATTAAATGCCAGTCAAAGACTACGATTTTTGAAAACATCATCTAATTTTCTTATTTTTTTTATTGGTATTTATAAAATAGTTTTAAATTTATATTCAATTTCACTCTAATTTCCATGCAATTTTTATTAATTCAACAAAATGCTAATCATTATCAATAGAAGCACTTACCGAAGCATAATAATCATTCCATTCCTTTTTCAATGTAAAACAATAAAATAAATAAAAACATCTTTATTTATCATTCCATCTTTATTCGCATCCTAAAAATTTTATAAAAATTCTGAAAGAATCTGATCTTCTGTCATTTCACCTGACTTGAATTTTGGGTGGAAAGCACAATTATATACACCTCTTCATAATATTAGTAAGAAAGTATTATACTTCAAATCTTGGAGATTAATCACTCCATTTCCATCTTTATCAAATTTTATAAATGCTTTATCTATCACAACTTATCTTGTAGCATTGACATCACCCTAATACGAAATAATACAAATTCAAAATAGCAAACTCTGATTGAAACTAAAAATTCATCAAAATCAATTTTTCCATCTTTATTCTTATCAATAATATTCATTAATTCCTGAAGTAATAATATTAGAAATAAATTAAAACTTCGGATTCTGATTTTGTTAATTCAATGCCTAGCTCTTTGAGTCCAACAAAAAATTCTTCCTAGTCAACCTAAAGGGGATTACTATTTACTCAAATCTATACTTTTTTATTTCCATCATAGGAATCGAGTTGTCTGAACACTCTTCCAATGCCTCTGATAGTTTTAGCACCACGTTAAAACATTGCTTGGCGTAATTTATGTAAAACTTTATTTTAAATAAGAATTTTAATTAAAAACTACTTGAAGCTTCCATTTTGTCTTTAAAGATTATTTTTTTGAAATATTTAAAATTTTATTTTATTTTTCAGTTTTATAGCTAGTAATTTATATTTTTACAATTTAATTAACAACTACTAATATAAATTTTGTTAATAAACTAATTGCAAAAACACCTATTTGCAAAAATAAAATTAATTATCTTTTTTTTGTTATTAACACTAAATGAAGCCAATTTTTTCAAATGATGAGTTAGATACATTAATTCACTTCAAATATCAATCTGGATAAATTACCATTTCTGATAAACTCATAAATCCGCTTATCGAATTCTTAGTAGCTCATTTTCCGTTAGTAATAATGTATATTTTTTCATTTTTATTCAAAGTGAATTACTCCAAATATGATAACAATCTTTAGTTTTTTTATATAGCTTGTCCCTTGCATATTAATTTTTTACATTCGATTCTTATTGGAAGAGGAATTATCATTATGGGTGTACTATGTTTCTGCTTTTTGTGTGTTTGTCTATTGGACTCTTGATAACTGTGATGGTAAATTAGCTAGAGCAAGAAATTTAAGTTCACCAATTGGGACTTTGCTTGATCATGGTTTTGTTTTATCAAAATTATTAATTATATTAGGTTTGGATGCTTATGCTTAAGGATCTTGTTTACTTGCTACATACATGGCAATGAACATACCATATAAATAAACACTATTTTTTTAATTTATGATGAAAGTTTGTTTTATTTGATAATTCAATAAGCAATTTAGATTGCAATTTGAACTGTGAATTGGTCAGAAACTATTACATAAAAGCATGAACATGGAATTGGGTAAATTGGCGATTCTGAAGCACTTGTGTTAGCAATTATTGATTATTTTTTAACAAGTATTGTTGGACCCTCATGGTATTTCAAATATATTATTAAAAACAAAATAGGTGGAGTAATATCTTAACCATACCTTCATTTGCTTAAGAGATTTTTAGTAAAATTGGATTGGAAATGATTAATGGCTGTACAGTAAGGTTATACAATATAATAGTGATTTAATGCTCAATTGTCCCTGTACTTGTCACAACAAAGTTATTAATTCGTACGCTGAGAAAAGGGCAAAATACAATAAAATTATTTCTTTGCTATAGTTATATTTTTTTAATTTTGTCCTTTGGTTTTTTTTAAATGATTTTATGATATTTATATTTAAGAAATAATTTGGACCTAAATTTTTCCAGACTACTATATTTTTTGGATTACAATAATAAATTTGCTTTATACTTAAAATTGTATTGAATATCTTTTGCACACAATGACTAATGTAATATTGATCATTAAATTTATTATATTAGTAACCTCCGAAAGCACTTCGAGTTTACTATTTGATTCCAACATTGTTAACAATTGTACTACTTATCCAGGTGTATTTTAGCATAAATTTAATAAGTTTACGCATTTTGCAATTTTCATTTTGTTTGACAATTTGCACATAGTTTGCATTTTATTTTTTTTCTGCTCTGAAAGAAATTTTGGCTTTCTCAACAAATGCAAAGAATAAAAAAATAAAATGAGTTTATAAATTTTATCAAATAAATAGTAATTATAAATTGTTCAAAAGATTTCTTTTTTAATAATTTTAAAATAGTATTAATTAATTTCAATATTTATCAGCTTTACTGCATCTCTGTAAATGTTTTATGATTCTTGTGTGGAGTAGTATGAATAGGACTATTCAATGGCAGTTGATTAATCACAGTTAATGGTAATTCTAAAAAGGTTTTTTAGTTTTAACTATTTGATTTATCAAATGCTAACTATTAATAAAATCTCCAAAGATTTACACAATTTGTTCCAACACATTTTTCTTTTGGTTAAGTTGAAAAATCTTCTTTCATAAATTCTTTGAAAAAATTTCTACTTGTTTTTGCTTCTTCAGTCTTTAATGGTTGCTAATATTAGACAGAAATATGCTGATTTTTGCTTGTAGAAATACGAGGGAAAGCAATATTGTTTTAATCACTTGTTTAACTGTTTGTTAAGCGTAATTTTGTATCACGAGAAAATTACTGTAACTAGCAACTAAATTTTGAGGACTATTTTTTCGTAATAGTAGTTGAAGCATCAACACATTCAGTGTCTTAGTCTTTATAACTGCTTCTTGCAGTTAATGGAGTTTGAGGAATTTTTGTTTTAATTTCTCATTAGATAGTTTAAGTTTATACTGCCTTATCTTATTGTTCTTGAGCAAAAGTTTAAGTAGCTTATGATAGTTTTGATATATATCTATATTTTTCTTTGTTAATGTACTTTTTTGAGGTTTTTGACTTTTCTGTAAGCTTTTATTGGCTAATTTCGGTTATTTATTCTTTTTCTTAGGATCCTTAAGTATTTAATTTACTTTATTAATTTGATTCTTTATTTTCATTAGACTCTTATTAATTTAATTAATTTTATTCCAAATACAAATTATCTTAATATTAACCAACTTAAACTCCAGGATTTTATGAATAAATAGATAATTTCTTCACTTAAGATGCTGATTTTTAAAAAATATTAATCCTTTCATCTCCTGTATTTGGGCGACTTGAATTATTAGAAAATCCATTTTAATTTTATTCTTTAAAAGAAAGTTATTAATTATCATTTTGTTCTTATTAAAGTGATTGATATTGTTGCGACTATTATTGAAAACTTTACTCTTCTTCTTTTATAATAAAGGAATTACTTTCATTTGCTTATTCATTTATTTGAAGCTCGGAATTAGCAATCTAATTTTATTCAATCAAATTACTTTCTTATTAACTAAATTTATTTTTGTAATAATTTGGAAGTCAATCAACTAAAAGCTCCATACTTAATAAAAACTATAAAAATTTAATAATGTTGTTAACATTGGGAATAATTCTTTTTGCTTTTAGTTTTCTATTAATTCATAAATTCTTTCAAAACAAGTCTTTTCAATTTCTTTCAATTATTGTTTGTTTTGTTATTTCAAGGTTTTTATTTTATCTTTCTTTTTCTATAAATTGGCCTAAATCAATGCATATTTTTCTATCCATTCATCCATTGATTTATTTAACTATTCATTATCTTATGTCTTTCCTTACAGACTTTCTAAATGCTACTAATACTGTTTTAATTTTTGTTTTTCAAAATTCAATTCAAATCTCAGTAAATCAATCTCCTTCTCGCTTTCTTCTTAGAAGTTCTTAAATTCTGTTTTTATAAACTCATATTCCATTTTTAATTCATCAAGCTGTCTACTCTTTTCTTCAAGCAACCGCCAGTCGAACTTTGTCTCATCCGGCTAATAACTTGCTAAATTGTTTAAAAAAATATGAAAAAACATCTGTGCCAATTTCTGATTTGACAGCAAAGAAATTTACACGAGGTGAGTTCTTTAAGAGTTCTGAGTAGTTACTCGCACTATCTATGTTTTTTAAAGTCTGAAGAAGGATTGTCTTTCTATTTAAAAAATGAGCTAATAAAATTGGTTACGGTTTAGTATTTTAAGGACTGATATTCCTAGTTTTTCTTCTGTGTATCCACGATTTAGGACTACTTTTTGAACTAAGATCTTCAGACGAAATCTATTTATCTGTCAGTTATATTTTACCTTAATTTAAATAAGTCTTTCCAAACTATTTAACCTAATGCCTTTTTTCCAGTCTATTTCAATTCTGAAATAATTTATTCCATAAAATTAGAAATTTTTTTTGTTTGCATACGTTGAATCTATTTTAAAATTTAATTTTTTTATTTTAAAGCATCCTCCCAATTTTCTAATTCTTTGAACTCTTATTAAGGTTAGTTATCTGCAATGTTTTTTAAATTCATCGTTTTAGATGAACTTCTTTCATATTCTTAATTTTCTAGTAAAAATTATAATAAATAATTATCATACTTAATCGAATATCATTTCTGAGTTCACTATCAAGTCTGTCTAAATTCAGATTAAGCCCAGTTTGATTAGTGGACTCTTTAATAATACTCACCTGCTAATTTAAATACGACAATAAATCATCTCCTTTCATTTTCAAAATTAATTTTATATCAAACCCTTAGTTCATATTTTTTAAGTGCACTTGTTCCTGATCCAAACTGACTTCAGATTACATGGACGGAATTTAATTAATTTAGACTTTCTTTCCTTTTAAATTGCTTTTCAATTCTGATTGGTTTATGTCACTATTTGAACTTCTTTCTTTTTATAGATATTTTAGTAATTACTATAATAATGATGCATTAAACACTTTTAAGTATTTCATTGTTTAGATCATTATGGATACTTATTGTAAATACCTATCATTTTCTTATTCTTTCAATAAAACTTTTTGTTTTAATTCTGAAATCGTTTTCTCATATTTGCTAACCTCGGTACGATGAGTAGACAAAATTTAGGAAATTGAAAAATTTTAATGCGAGGTATTTTCAGCCTTTTCTAATGACAATAAAATTGAATTTCTCGGAAGATATCTAGATTATTGCGATTATTATTGTTATTATTCATTTTTCTTAACAACAATATTTGGGTTCAAAATCTGAGTTGGTTCGAGCTTTTTAGACAAAGCTTTTAACGAATATTAGATAAGAAATTGAATTGTATCATGATAGCCATCTATTACGCGTTCAAGAATATGGCAAATTAATTATGAAGTACGGTCTAAAGACAAAGAATGAAGCTCACTTTTACATTCATTAAAAATTTAATATCGCTAAGAAAGTTAGTTAATAATAACAAAAGCACATAATTTAAAAAGCGAATTATTTATAATTAATTTGAAGGATCGGGACTATCTAACAATTCTTCATTATCTTTGACTGAAAAGGTATCAAAAATCTGATCGTATTTTTTCATTTTTTATTCTAATCTAATTGATTTACAAATTAGCTAAGACAAAACTAAAGTTACTCTTTATTTAATGAGTCCATGTTCATTTCTAACACAATTGAGTTATGAGTCAAAAAGTTTTAAATTATAATTATATTTATAAGTAAGTATAAAAAAATATAAAAATTAAATTCTTGAATTTTTCACAACTATTATTTTAGTGTTTTTGAATTTATTCATTTTGTAAGAAACCCAATTGGCTCAAATACTTTTTAAAGTTCTTCATAAGAAGGATTTTTCTCAAGTCCCATTACTTCTCTTAGTTCATCTTAGTCCATTTGAGCTAATCCTTCTTCAACAAAGTCAAATCTTCCAGTTGTGTCAGTTACATTTAACCATTTCTTTAGATAAAAGATTTCCAAATTTCTTCCTAATTAATAATAAACGACAATCAAATTCAACCAATTTTAACTCCTTCAGGATCAGCAGCATTTGGCAATCTTAAATCCAAATGATGAGCTGCTCCATTCTTTGTAATTATTATTATTTAAGAATAATACCATATAATAAGCAGGCAATTCAGTAGAAATTGTTGACAAAACACCACCTGAACTCCATGGATCCAATTTTCCATTGGCGAAAAATATTTTAGTATATGAGCTGAAGGTAGCATCAGTACGGCCGCCAAAATAGTCCAAAGCCCAGTCATATCTAGGTTCAATACCGAAACTACTTTTGCATTACACTATTAAATTATAAATTATTTGAAAAGTAAACAAGTGTTTTGTTCATAATTCCAGGGTGATGGTGGGAACATATCATATGAGTCGAACTTACTAGTCATTGGCATTGGGCACATTCCGCATGCAAGAATTTCCCATCCAAGATCGTCTAGTTTAATTTAAAGAATAACAATTGTTTTTAACCTGTATTAACAGTTGTTGTATTTGGATATAAATTCAAACAACTTGCAGGCTATTGATAGTTATAAAACAAATTTGCTGAGTTATACATGGATGTAAAGATATTCAAATCAGAAATACTTGTCACATTTGTGACATTGGCATAGGCAGAAAATGATTGGCATGAGACATTACATGGCCATCCAGGCAAACTACCCTCAAATGAGGTTGGATATGGGTAATTTACCATTGGCATGTTTTACTGAGCACCCATTAACCAATACTCCAAATTAGAGATATCAGAAGGTATATTGATATAAGAGTTACTGCATAAATTAAATCCGGAATTTAAGTTTGCTTTCATACTAGAACTCAAATTTGATGAAGTTCTATATGCTTCAAGTCTTTCATAAGCATTTCTCATTAAATTTACACAATTTGGTACAACTGTAGAGTAATTATAATCTCTTGTGCATATAATTGAATAACCCTCTGGGTTGCTTCTTCCTTTGAACAATAAAATTGGAGCAGAACTTGCAATTGAAGCATAAAATACGTTTGGGAATTTCATGCGCATCCATGAAGCTAACATTGCACCATAACTTCCACCAAAACTCACATATTTTGGACAATTTTTTGGCTCGCATTAGAGGACTTCTCTGTTATAGTGTTTAATGAAATAAACAAGATCAGCCATTGCTTATGTTACTGTTAAATAGGCAATATTAGAGTTATTTGCATAGCTCTGGTTACCGAAAGGCATTGATTCACCAAAAAATCTATGCTCAACAAATAAGATCTTGGCAGTAAAAAGATTAGATAATGTTTCTGTTAAGAATCCACTGTTTTCATAGAAATTCACAATACCGCCCTCATTTCCACAATAAACAAATATTGGCTAATTAGTTGTCCAATTTGATGGTGTTTTTTCTAGATATCTTTAAGTATAGGTACGAGTGTCATTATAATTGTAATGATCAAGCAATTATAAATTAAAATATTTGGTTGTATAGCTCCCAGAGTTTGTAGATTCAAGACGAGAATTAACTTTGCCGATACGACGGAAAGGAAATGGTTTTATTGCGGAGGTAAGGCCTAAAATCAATAATAATAATAGAAAGTGCTTTAGCATTTCTTCTTTGTTTAAATTTTTTTTTTATCAAATAGTTATCTTTTGGTTTTATTAAATAAAAAAAGCTTTTTTTAATTATTTATTTTTAGTAAAAGCTTCATGACTCTATTGACTCTTAGTCATAAATTAAAAGGCTTGATATTCCTTTTAATTGAACATTCAATTTGTATAATTATTAAATAATAACAATAATATTTGCATCAAATTACAAGCAATTTCAATTAATTATACCAATAATCAATTTTCATTAAAAATACAGAATCAATTCACGCAAGCTTACAATTATTAAACTTAGCTTATTTAATACTCAAATTCCTCAGTTCACTTCCTTTTTATCATCTTTTTCTTTAACTTTTTATCAACTTTTTCTTCACATTTGATCTTTATATCCAGGAATATTCACATGCATTTAACATTTCGTTTTTTATATCTGAAATGTTTGCTTGACCAAAAATATATTTTTTATTCTTTGTTCTTTTCTTAATTGCAATCTTGCTTAGTAAAATCTCTTTTATCTATATTAAATATTTCTTAAATTGATTTTAATCAGTTGTTCTTATTTAGATCTATCAATTTAAGCAAGCTATTTAAATTCAGAAATGATGTATAAGAATGAAACTATCTTTCCAGAAACTTCCTTTTGTTATCCGCACTTACATTTTATAAGTTGAAAAATAAATAAAATTTAATAAATAAAAAAGCTGAGAACTAAGTATAAAATAATAATTATTTATAATAAAAAAATCAAAATAAAATAAATCCATGATTCAATCCTCTGTTTATGGAACTAAATCCACAATGAACTCAACAGAATATTTACAAAAGATAGAAAGGCAGCTTCATTAATCGCTTTGCTTACGTGATTTTCCTCACGAAATCGTGGAAAAGCACATCAAGCCAGAAATTGAAGTATTTCATTTGGAAAATCAACGAAATAAACCACTTGTAATGGAACCAGTTTTAATACAAAGAAGTGAAAAAGAAAAAACATTGATTGAAAACTCTATTAATTCGTGCAGAGTTTATTCAATAATTAAAGGTCTTTAGTTAAATTCTAGGTGAGTTTTACGGTGAAATAAAATGATGAATTAGATAAATTGATTACGAATAGGTTTGGAAAATTTTTCTAAGTCAGAGCTGATTTATTCTAAATTTTAAGAAGAGTTCCTGTGACTGTAAGAATTACTTTATTGATCAAATAATATAGGGATATGATTTGAGCTTTTTAATTACTAATGAACATTTAGAAAAATATTCTAAATAGTAAATAATATAATTTATTGTAGAAGTAAAATTTATTTTATTTAATACACAAACATCTCTATAATAGTTAATAGCAGGGTTAGAAAAAGAGTTAAATGAAATGAAATTAAATGTTATAACCTAAACGAGAATCGCTGCATCATATTTCGTTGCTGCATTAGCTTAAAAGTGAGTAAATTAATGGGTTGTAATTAAATATTAAAGAAAAAAAAATAATTTCAAACTTAATTCATTTAATTATATGAAATAACTTTTTTTTAAAAAAATAAAAACACAATAATTCATAATTAAAAATTTATGATTTAATAAAACTACAATTATGATGTGGATGAGCTATTTATTTTTAGTCCTATTAAAAATTAAAAATCTGTTCATTTAAAATAAAAGCTATCAAATTTGAATGGAAAATAATGAAGAAAATGGAGTGGAAAAGAATCCCTTTGGATAAAAAATCGGTTTTGAACGAACTTCCAATTTATCCTACTAGACCTTCCGAGAAGGTTATACTATGTCTAAATTCGGGAATTTCTTTACTTAATCTTTTATTGCTTCCAAGAAAAAATCCAGCATTGGAACAACTGCTCTTGGAATTATGAATACTGTGATGGGTTTTTGTTTTTCTAAGTTATTTTTCGCATAGGTGCTGGCATCATTGGATTACCATTTATTTTGAGATAATTTGGTTTGATTTTAGGTGTTATCATGTTGGTTTCCATCTATTTTTTGACGGTTTATACTTGCCGATTTTTATTGATGGCTAAAAACTTATCTGGTCTTTCAGATTATAAAGAAATTGGAAAATATTGTTTTGGTAGGACTGGAGAAATTATCATCAAAATATTAATCATAGTAAACAATTTTGGAATAAATGTTGCTTTTTTCATAATTTTTGGTTGAAAAACATTTAAATCTTTTTTTAATTTTAATTTAGGTGGCGCCCTTTAAAATATTTTCAAGCCATTTTGTGAGGGAAGTGATAGTTGGTATTGCAATAGCTTTTTTTATAATAAAAAATTTTTTATCCTATGCATTTATGGCATTCAAATGCCATTAGTTTTCGCAAAATCAATGGCTAAAATGAGAATTGCTTCTTATGTTAATATATTGGCAATTTCTCTCTTCTGTATCTGTTGTATTGCTGTTTTTTTTGTAAAGCTTGCAAAACACGACCTTCAAGATATGGAATGGGTACCTTCAGGGGATGTATTCGTGTTTAAAAAGGCTTTAGGATGCTTTACAAATATTTTCATGGCCTATACTTTTCATTTTAATTGGTTTCCGTTATATCGCAGCTTAGAAAAACCAACCAATTATAGAATGTTAAAATCAGGTTGGCTTGGACTGTTTGGATGCTGTTTAATCTATAGTCTTGTGGCAATGGCTGGAGTAGCATCATATGGTAGTGATGTACAAGTGAATTTCATCCAATCCGTGAATAATCATAATATTGGGAATGGATTGTACTTGGTGATGACTATTAGTTATAGTGTTTGTTGTGGGTGTAGTCTGCCATTCATTTATTTTGAGTTAAGAAATTATTTATTGTCACTTTATCATGATATTGAAATGGTGTTTATACATAAAAAAGTCTAAAAATAAGCACATAAATTATCACCATCCACAGATTAATTATTAGAGAATCAAAATGATGAAGAGTAAGAATTTTTAATTTTATTAAATTTGGTGTAAGGCCGGAAAATAACCAAATTTAAAATGAGCCAGTTGAAGAAAATGCTGACTTACATAAAATTCAGCATCTTCCAGAACAACCTCCAAAAGAATCATTTACATTTTATATTATTTTCTCCTTTTTTTTCTATACAGTTACACTGATTCCTGGGCTCTTTATTGAAGAAGTTGGCTTTGTATTTGGATTAATAGGAGCAGTTGGATGCAACTCAATTGCATATTTGATTCCTAGCTTGTTTTATATTAAGTTAACTAAGAATAGAAAAGGATTCTATCTCAAATTGGCATACTTTGTATTAATTTTTGGAATAATTTCAGGAGTGTTGTCCGTGGTTACTAATTGCTTGAATCTATGATAAATTTTTTTTCATATTTGGTCAACTTTCTGTTAAAAATGTTTTTAATTAAAAAAATATAATTATTTTTTGTTTTTTTTTTGCATTATTTTATTAATGGAAAATGAAAATAATATAAATTTAGTTAATGATCTAAAAGAATCATTCTTAGAAAATGAAAATGTTTATGAGGCGAATAAAATGAGAATTTTGAATTTAATGGAAACCTAATTAGCCTATAGGTAAATTATCAACATTTATTTAGTTATTAGTAATTCAATGATTTAGTTAATTGCATAAATATTTAAAAACTTTTAAAAAGAAGAATATACTGTCTTATTCTATGCTTTATTAGTTAGCAAATTTATAGTATACTATTAACTACTGTTTTTCAGTTTGTTAATGAGTGTTTACAATCTGATAACAATGATCTAATAATAATAATTGAAAATGAACTTATAGAAGAAATTATAACAATTAGCGATAACATAGAAACTTTTAATGAAACCGTTTTATAAAATTTTGAGTTTTCAGGTTTAAAATTATCAGAAATAATGTGTTTCGAAAGATAATTATGAAGTTAATTTTTAGCGCTTACTTATAGAATGCTTAGCCTATTGAGGGTAATGCTTTCCATGTTCTAATTCTGATGAATAATAACCATCAAAATATAATATTGGATGATAAAAATTAAAAACAAGAGAACTAATTGACTTTGATTAAATGGAATATTAATTTATCAATTTGCAAAATATTAATTAATAATAAGATCTGCCTGAAAATAATTTAGAGTTAAACAGTTAAAATTAGACAAATAATTAAAAACCTATTCTCTTAACAACGTTTAACCAATTGTTTGATTAAAATTTTTAGAAATAAAATGTTTCGGTAGCTTTTTTTGTTTTATAGTAAGTAATTTCATAGAATAAACTCCATAAAGATATAGAAAAAGATGATAATGCAATAATAATTTCTTAATAAAAATAAATTTACTAATTACAATAAAAATTGTTTTCGCTATAATAAGAACTTATTAAAGCGAATTAACAATACGAAGGAACACCAAATTTTATCAAATAAGAAAATAAATTATTCAAAGGCATACTTTATTTGTTGTTCGATTAACTTAATTTTTTAGAGGGAATATAATAATTATATTTAAAGAACTCAGATTTAGAAAACCAATTAAAACTGTTAAAAAAAAGCGAAATTATCAAGAATGAAATGATAAACAATTTACAAGAAAAAAATGAGTTTTTATAGTCATTACTAAAATAAAATTAAGATCAAAAATTAGATAATGAAAATGAAGCTTAAAATGAAGAAAATAATAAATAATTATATAACAACTCCAAAGAAATGGAGATTGTAATTGAAGAAAATAATGAGCTTAAAGAAGAATTAAGAGTGTAATAAAATGAAAATTCAACAAAATAAAAGGAAATAGTGAATTTGAATTAATAAATCCATTTTTTATAAACATCAAAAGAACTTTAAGAACTCTAAGGCGAAAATCTTATAGCTAGTTATAAGAAGTCATTGAATTAGTCTGCAAGATAATAGGAAAATGGGTAGTATAAAATTTTTGATTGAATTATTCATAATTTGGACTGAAAATCTTTTTAAAAACAAAAAACTATTTGTTTTCATTTTTATTATAAGTTAATTGTAATAAAAACAATATTTTGTGTTTTTTTACAATTAAAATGATAAAATTAAAACATATTGACTACATTAAAAATGATGTAAAATAGAGAAAACAAATGCTAAATTGAAGGAAAATAAAATAATTGATTATTAAAAGATTAGACAAAGCCAGAAATGAATAAAAAGTTGTATAGAGGGAATAGTTAATAAAAATAAAAATAAAAAATCTGATTGGTTGGAATAAGTATAAATAGTTTTGGAAATCTGAAAGCTTAATAGCATAAAAAATTTATCAAATTAAATTAAAGATTCTAAAAAAATAAAAAAAGCCAACCAAAAGAAATTATGGTGAACTTCACAATTGAACAGATCCGTGAGATCATGAACAATCCCAACAACATTCGTTGCATGTCAGTGATTGCTCATGTGGACCATGGAAAAAGCACATTGACCGACTCGCTTATTTGTAAAGCAGGTATTATTTCCTCAAAGGCAGCTGGAGAAGCAAGATATACTGATACACGTGAGGATGAAAAAGAACGTTGCATTACAATTAAGAGTACTGGTGTGTCATTGTACTATGAGTATGATATCGCTTCTAATGGAAAAATGGAACCCTTCTTAATTAACTTGATTGATTCTCCCGGACATGTTGATTTCAGTTCAGAAGTCACAGCTGCATTAAGAGTTACCGATGGTGCCTTAGTGGTGGTCGATAGCGTTGAAGGAGTGTGCGTGCAGACTGAAACTGTGTTGAGACAAGCAATGACTGAGAGAATCAAACCAGTGTTGATGGTGAACAAAGTTGATAGATAGATCTTGGAATTAAGACATGATGCGGAAAGCATGTATTAAAATTTCGTTAGAGTTATTGATATGGTGAATGTGATTATTTCTAACTATCAAGGAGAAGATATGGGTGATTTGACTATTGATCCAGCTAAAGGTAATTGTGCTTTTGGTTCTGGAAAAGAATGCTGGGGATTTACTTTAACCATGTTTGCAAAAATCTATGCCAAAAAATTCAATACTGACAAGGAAAAAATGATTGAAAAATTGTGGGGAGATAATTATTATGATGCCTCAGTTAAAAAATGGAAGAAAAACGAATATGATGAAAGTGGAAAATAATTGAAAAGAGCTTTTTGCGCTTTTATTATGGAGCCATTGGTTAGATTAGCCAGAGCTATTATCGAAGGAAATATGGAATAAATGGATAAAATGTTAAAGGTTGTTGAAGTTGAATTGAAACAAGATGAAAGAGATCTTCAAGGAAAAGAATTATTGAAGCTTGTTATGGCAAGATGGATCAACGCTGCTGATGCTTTGTTAGAAATGATGATTGTGCACTTGCCTTCACCCAAAGTTGCAGGAAAATACAGAACTGATTACTTATACGAAGGACCAAAAGATGATCCCGTTGCCATTGGTATGAAAAATTGTGATCCAAAGGGCCCATTGATGATTTATATTTCTAAAATGGTACCCACCATGGATAAATCACGTTTCTTTGCCTTCGGTCGTGTCTTATCAGGAACCGTGTACACTGGACAAAAGGTGAGAATCCTTGGACCAAACTATAAAATTGGCAAAAAAGATGACTTATATGAGAAAAATATCTAAAGAACCGTCCTTATGATGGGCAGAACAGTTGAACAAATTGGTGATATCCCCGCAGGAAACACTGTCGGATTAGTCGGTGTTGATTAATACTTGCTCAAAACTGGTACTATCACTGACCATGTTGATGCACATATGATCAGAAACATGAAATACAGTGTTTCTCCTGTCGTGCGTGTGGCAGTTAAACCAAAAAATGCTTAGGACTTACCAAAATTAGTCGAAGGTTTAAAGAAATTATCAAAATCTGATCCTTTGGTCGTGTGCACTTCCAACGAATCCGGTGAATAAATTATTGCTGGTTGCGGTGAATTGCATGTAGAAATTTGCTTAAAGGATCTCCGTGATGATTATACTTAAGGCATGGCAATTATTGCATCCGATCCTATTGTCACTTTTAAAGAAACTGTAACTGAAAATTCAAGCCAAATGTGTTTAGCTAAATCACCAAACAAGCATAATAGATTATATTGCACAGCATAGCCATTAAACGAAGAACTTGCAGATAAAATTGAAAACGGTGATATTAGTCCAAACGATGACCCAAAGGAACGTAGCAGAAAATTAGTCTAAGACTACAATTGGGATAAAGCTGAGACCTACAAGATCTGGGCTTTTGGCCCTGATACAACTGGCCCTAACTTATTAGTCGATGCCACAAAGGGTGTCCAATATATGTAAGAAATTCGTGATTCATGTGAAAGTGCATTCCAATGGGTCACTCGTGAAGGTGTTCTTTGTGAGGAAGCTATGCGTGGAATCAAGTTCAACATGCACGATGTAGAATTACATACTGATGCAATCCATCGTGGTGGCGGACAAATCATTCCCACAGCAAGAAGAGTATACTATGCTTGCGAGTTAACAGCTGAACCTAGATTGTTAGAGCCCGTCTTTTTGGCTGAAATTACTTGCCCAACTGATGCTATGAGCGGTGTCTATCAATGTTTGAGTTAGAGAAGAGGTATTGTTAACGAAGAAGAATAAATTTCTGGAACACCCATGAACTTGTTAAGAGCTTATCTTCCAGTGGCTGAATCATTCGGTATATACTTTTTATTAATTTATGAATATTAGGATTCGCTTCACATTTGAGAGGATCTACTGCCGGTCAAGCTTTCCCATAATGCGTATTTGATCATTGGCAACTTGTGAATGGCAGTCCAGTTGAACCCAATACCAAGTGCTTCAATATTGTTTAAGATATTAGAAAACGCAAGGGATTAGCAATAGAAGTGCCACCTCTTGTTAATTATATTGATAAATTATGAGGATCATATTTTTCAAAACTCAATTCAATTTAAATCAAAATTTCTTTTAAAATTATAAAATTAATTAAACTTAAAATAAAAATTTAAATACTTATTATAAAAATTAATTAATATTTTTAACTCAAAAAATTACAAAAATTGAAAAAATAAGGATTTAATAAAGTTCGTGATTTTACTCAATAATTTTTATATTACTAATTTTTTGGTTAATAGTTTTACTGCATTTATTATTAGTAGTACTCATTTGACAGCAATTAGTTCATCTTTAAAATATTCAATAAAAATTAAAATTAAACTTGAAATTATTTTTATAAATCCAAGTTTTAAATTTCATTGATTCGTTATTAAATTTATAAAGACAACTATAATTTTTTTTCATACAATTATTATGCAAATGAATTCACTTTCATTTAATCCTGCACTGAAACAAAATAATTTAGTTTATATAAAATAATAACTTTTAAAATATTCTTTCATTATTTTTTATTTGTTATTATTTTGATCAATTTATTTTTTTTATCTCCTTTAAACTTAATTATTAATTATAGGAGGTAAGTCATAAGGGATTGGCTGATTAAAAGATATTACCTAAGCATATGGTGTTGTTGTATTTTAATTTATTTATTAAAAAGCTATATCCGATAATTAATTACTATATTTTCGATTAGATCCACTAATTTTTTGCTATAATTATCTTTGATATTTTGATTCTTTAACACTAAATATCGTATTAAATAATAAAGAATAAATAACTTTCCGTAATTTTATCAATTTCATAACTACGATATACCTTTTGATTTATTTTACAAGACCTTTCCATTTAAATACTCCATTTCTTCATCAACTGATGGGACAATCATTCCTTTAAAATCAACTTCAGGTTCCTTTGAGAAATGTCTTAACTAATTTTTTTTATTTGTGCTGTTTGCATTTTATTAAATTAATTTCTTTGTTTTTAATTTCTTTGTTTAAATATTTATCGGTTAGCTTTATGATCTTCCTTATCCAGTATGAAGATAAACTAATGGCTGTAAATTGGACTATTTCTATTACTAAGGTAGAACTTTATTTTATATTTATAATAGACTCGGATAATCATTTCGTGCCATTAATCTATGTTATTTTAAAAAGGATTTATCTAAAATTTGTAATTTTTATTAGTACTTTGCAATAATTATGGAAAATAATTTGTACATTTTTTTGTGAATCAATTCCAAGATAAGTATAAAATTATGCTAATAATACTTGCTTTTATTTTAAATTATGTGCCCCTATAGAATCATCTTTATTTTATTATTAAAGTGCTAATTAATTAATAAGTTCCTAACAAATATTGTTTAAACTTCTAAGGAAATACCTGAAATTATGAGAAATTAATATACTAATTATATTTAGAAATTGTATTAAACATTTTTATTAGATCCTACAATAAAATTTAAATTAAAACCCTTAAAATTCAACTGTATTTTTTATTTTTATTAACTCTTTTATTTCAAAATGTTTACAAAATATTAAAAAGGTCCCAAGATATAAGTGTCATTTTTAGTACATAATTTCATCAAAATTTTTTCGTAATTTTTATTGTTTTGCATAAAAAGTAAAAATCTATTATAATTGAGTCATTTTTGATTTTGAATTCAAAGAACACTACATAAAAATCAAATTTAAATAAAAACTTCATGGTAATCCTCTTATCTTGCAAGAATTGAAAGGCTTGGCTCGCATTTTATAACAGTTGTATTAATTTTCTTTACTTATTAGCTAGTGTTTTAAACTATTTCATTCAATAAATCATTATTTTGAATTTTTATTTAATTTTAAGTTATTTAATTTAATTCCTATTCTAAATTTTCATCTTTTTCAACTGATTTATTAATTTATATACTTTTTTTTTATTTAATATTTTAATTAAATTGCATTTCATCTTCTTAATTTTATTTATCAAGTTTAGTTTTTTAGTTTTCATTTTTTTCAGTTTATTACATTGAATTATTCAGAATTAAACTTGTTTCTTTTTCCTCTTCTTAAGTAACTGTTTTACTATTCTATAAAATTTCATTGACTTTATGTAAGATTTATGAATTTTATTGATTCAATTTTTCTTCTTTTTCGTTACTTTTTTCAAAACTGTTTTATTAATCCTCAAAAATATTGTCCTTTTTCTCACTGCTTTTGCTTTTTTTAGAAATTTCGTTTCTTTATTCTTGCTTCTAACTCAAATCTACTATTGATTCCTCTTCTTTCACACTATTTTCTTATTATTTACTATTTTCTTCTAAATTTTGTTAATCTTATTCATTGTTTTTATCTTTAATTGTTATATAATCTTTTTAGAGTTCCTAATCATTAACCTCTACTTTCTCATTATTTGGTTATAATTAAATAGAGGATTATAAAAGGAAATCATTATCTGAAATCTATGAATCAAGATGTTGATTTTTTTATTGTTATAGACTGTTATTTAAATCAAGGGTGTTTTCTTCCATTAAAGTAGTTAAACTTTTTTATTATTATAATGATTTTACTTTATTGTTTTTAATTAAAAAATTAAGCATAAAAATAATTAAATTTGAATATTCAAGCAACTATTTTAAATTAAAAAAAAAATATTACACTTGTTATATAACAAATTCGTGTCAACTTAATTAGTGAAACTTAATTTAATCATAGCTAATAATTATTGAAATAATGGATGAAGAATAATATGAATTTATATCTCGTTAACTCAGTTACTCAAATAGTCATTCTCGACAAACAAAAAAACGTAATTCTTTAATATTTTATCCTAAAAACGAAAATTCCCTCTAAATTCCATTTTAAAAACGGCACACATTAGGTATAAAACCCTAAAATAAACATACTTAGCCTTATTGATAAATTCCTAAACCATCTAAATATAGTTAATAATCCTAAGATTAGCCAAGGTATGTAATAAATAAACTAATTTGAAATAGATAAAGTGTAGAAGCATAATTAATTCAAAGGCGGAAAAAAAAATTAACTATTCTCTATAAATAAAGGAATTCTGAAGCTGATACACCAAAGACACGTTCACTTGCCAAAATGAGTTCAATAGAATTTTCTTAAAGTAACCCATCATAAAGCCCAAATATTATTCGATAAGGAGATATCTTTAATGAATGAGAATCGTGTCTTCCAACAGAAATTGAACAAGCAATGGAAGGATTAATCAAAGAAGAAATCGATAGTAATGACTTGCAAATAGAAAATAAATCAGTGAATAGTGATTAGTAAGAGTATGAGGTATAAAAAGATAAAGTGAAGCATAAGGAGATACTGAAAGTAGTAAAAATAGATCCTTTTGAAAGTATTTAACTAATGGTAGACGATCACCCAGCCTTGGAATTTAGGAAACACTGCTTGAGATTTAAAGCGTTTGATATAATACATTAATATTATTTATTGGCTTAATTTTAGGTTAGTGTCAACTGTTTGTGAAAAGATTATAAAAAACTCAGTATTTGAATTTTTTATTTTAAGTGTCATTTTTTGGAATAGTGTGATGTTAATGCTTGATAGTGATACAAAAAGCAATGATTGTACAATATTTTACTATTAAATACAAAATGTTTTGAATAGAAAAATTTAATTAGTTTGAAATTATGTTTCTCACAATTTATACGACAGAAATGATTCTGAAAATTATTGGATTAGGTCAAATAACATTTATAATCTAATATTTTAACTTATTATGAAGGATTTATTTTTGGACCTGAAACTTACCTGCGGGATTATTGGAATATTCTTGATTTTTTTGTTGTTATTACAGCCTTCCTTCCATTAATAATAACTGATGTTATTATTTTCTTTATTATGAATTCTAATTAGATTGAATTTAATCTAACAATTCTCAGGGCTTTTCGTGTTCTTCGGCCCTTGAAAACAATTAAATCGATAAAACATTTAAAAATGCTTTTAACTGCTTTGTTTTCTTCTATTTCTTTACTTAAGGATGCTTTGATTATTTTAGCATTTTTTTATACAATTTTTGCTATTGCAGGTTTGCAATTATTTTCTGGGTACCTCACAAAAAGGTTTTTATTAAAATATAAATTAAAGGTAAAAATAGATGCATTTATTAAGATTTTGGGATTGAGATGTTAACAGAAACTGTAAAGATTTGTTCAAATGATAATTCCTGTGATGTCAATATGATTTGTGCAAAGATTATTGAAAATCCAAATTTTGGTATCACTAGTTTTGATAATTTCTTACTTTCATTTTTATAAGTTAATTAATTGAATTATTTAAATTAAATTTAGGTTTTTTAATGTATTACATTGGAAGGTTGGTCTGAAACAATGCTTTATGTGCAAGATGGAATGAATTATTGGTCATGGACTTATTTTCTGATTATCATTATTATTGGTTCATTCGTTTTGTTGAATCTAACTTTAGCTGTTATCAAAGTAAAGTTTAGTGAGAGTGAAAATAATTTAAAAGGAGAGTTTTTTAAAGTTGTTTTTACTTAAGTAATTATTATAATAATAGGAAAAACAAATAATTTAAAAAGTATTAGCTGATGAATATAATTTTGAAAAATTAAAAGAATTTAATTTATGGGATGAACGAAAAAAAAAATTAAGAATTATTAAATATAGATTAGAGTAAAATAAACTCTCCAAAAGTTAATAAAGTTCTAACCTTTTTAGCCAATTTACAAAAGCCTAAACTATTAGAACATCAAAAACATTCAAAACTCCTAGAACACCAAGATCACCTTTATCATAATATAAAAAAATCGAATTAATTAGTAATCCATCTGATATAAAAATTAAAAAATCATCTAGATAAATTGTTCCAGAATCCTTAATTGAATAAAACTGTTAGCTACAAAAAATTCCATTGCAATAGAATTAATAATTATTAAAAACTAATAATATTTTGAGAAGCCAATCCAATATTTAGGAAAACTCGGAGACTTTGTTTAGAAAGTAATAAAACTAAAGCATTCCTTCTTTACCACAATATTAAGATGATGAACGATCATTTGGGTCTTAATGCTCTTATGTCAGTCCTAAAGAACGAATTTCTATTAAATTAGGATAGAAATAGACTCCACTTGTATTTGATAAAAATCTTATTAGTCTCATAAAAGTTGAGGAAAATGAAAAAAATGAACAAAAGTTAACAAAGCTAAGTTAGTTTAGCAGCTTGCCTCCAATAAATTAATAAAAATTAAAATATTAAATTAATAGTAAAAGCTAGATGCAGAAATAAATTCAAGGAAATAATATTAAATTAAATAATGAAATAAAATTAGCTGGTATGCTTGGACTTAAAAATGATAGAACTCTCACTGAATAATAAAAACTCAATTGGTTTTAAATTTATCGAGTTTAGGGCTACTAAAAATTATTAAAGAAATTTGTGCTTTTGGATGAAAAAGAATTATAAACAAATTAAAAGAAATAAAAAAACCTTGAAAAGGTTAAAGAATCAACTGAATTTAAATCAATAAATGAAAGTATGGAGAATACAAGTTAAAAAAGTAGTGAAGCTGAATCCTAAATTCATTCATCATAATTATCTATTCTTAACAGTTAATATTCTAAAAGAAATACATAAAATGAAGAATAAATTGCACCAAGAAGGCAATCTTAAAGTGTTTATGTAAAAGGCCCAAGGAATATATTGCATCGATTTAAAAAATAATAATCATAAGTCGGACGCTCAGTCGATAGTAATTAAGGATTGTTATGATAACGCGCAAGATGATTAGCAAGATCAATGACAAAACGTTATACTGAAACAGATTAGGATGAAGAATAATCATAAATAGAATCAAAATCAAATGAAAGTGACAGCGACAGTGAAGAAAGTGAGGAATAAGCAAAGCCAGGACTCTTGATGAGAAAGATTTAGTTGGAAATGACAGGGCATGAGGCTGATGAAGAATTTAATGAAGAATTTGAGAAATTGAAAAAGAAAATTAAGCTTGAATCGTTGAAATTAAAAGTTATGCATGAAGTTGAATACGAATCTAGCAGTTAATGGGATATTTTAACAAGAAAGATTTATTTAACAAAATTTGGGAAGAAATAAAGATAATATGACAAAATTTTGAAAAGTGCAGTGAAATATAATTGGCAATTGAATAAACCAATTGGAGATTATTAAATATAGGAGGAAAATTATGAATCAGGGTTATTAAAGATACATCCCAGTTTGAAATGGAAAAAGAAAATGTAGGAAAAATCGAAGTCCAAAAATAAAATAAGAAAAAATTCTTTAGTAGAGCATTATGAACGTGACTTAATGAAAACTAATCTACTACCCTGGATTAATAAAAAAATAAATATTACATGAAATTAATACTTTGAACGTTTGTGGAAATGTCATTTACCTTTAAGTTTTAATAAATAAGAAATCAAAGATTTAAAAGTGAGGTAGTAGTGTGATGTATATAGATCAAAAGAGATGTGGAATAAGGTTAATAAAGTTAAAAAGGAGAATTTATTACCCAAGTTACAAAAAAAAATGACGTTGTATTTGAAAAAGAAGTAGCAGGAACTATTATAATAATAGTTAGAAGAATTAGAAAAACTCAATTTTAAAGAATTCAAATACTTAACTAAAGCAAAACAAAAATATGAAATGTCTCGTATCAACTATTTAATCTTTAAAGATACTTGGTAAGAAAAAATAGAATAAAAAGCAAAATATCAAAAAGGTTTTGCTCTTCGCGACGACTAGTAAGAATTTTATAAACTACAAAAAAAGTTTTATACAAAAACAGGGAAACGCCACCCAAAATTGCGTAGACTCAGAATGCCTTGGTCTGGAGAAGATGTTTTATTGAATGGAGATGCAAGCTATTAAATGATCCGTCCTTTAAAATCGCATTTAGATAAACTTTTAGCAGGTTTAAATTTCAAATAAAGTGAAGCATCGATATGGTTGCCAGGAATTAGGGGGGTTTATAAATTGGCATAAAAGTGAGTCGCATTAATTGCATTGAGTAAGTATTTTGATAATTTTATCATTCTCTGTGTATTGTTTAATACTGTAATACTTGCGATGGATAATATTGTAAAGGATGAATAAGGGATTCAATTGATGAAAACATTTAATCTAATTTTTACAATTATTTTTACAGTGGAATTAGGGATTAAATTATTTGCTTTAGGGTTATCTGGGTATATACGAGACACAATGAATGTGTTTGATTGTATTATTGTAGTGATCTCATGATGTGAACTCATTTTTTTTGAGGATACTTATAATGTTACTGCTTTTAAATCTGTAAGGATTTTTCGAGCTTTTCGAGTTTTAAGAATGACAAAACTAATTAGATCACTTTAATACATGAAAATTATTATAAAAGTGATAAGTGGGAGTATTTAAAGCTTTATTTATTTAGCATTACTACTACTCTTATTTTTAATGATTTATTCTTTATTTGGTATGTCTATGTATTCAGAGAAACTAAACTTTCCTAATAATAGTCTAAGATAAAATTTTGATAATTATTTTAACTCATTAATTATTGTGTTTTAAGTAATGACTCTAGAAAATTGGCAAGAAATTATGATTGCTTGTTTTAGATCTAGTATTTTTAAGGGATTTACAATTTTTTATTTAATATCTTGGATCTTTATTGGGAATTATATTTTACTAAATTTATTACTAGCAATTCTATTAGATGCCTTTACAAATGATGAAAGATTAAGTGAAGAAATTGAATTTTTTGAAGAGAAATCGGATTTAAAAGACGAAATCATTATTGATAAAAAAGGAATGGATAGATAAATTGAGAAATAAAAACAAAAAGAAAATAAATTAACAGAAATTAGTATAGTAAATGAAACTCATAACAATTAAACTAACTAGGCTGACGAAGAAGAAGATGAAGAAAATGAAACTTATGGCAACGAACTTCGTCATTATAATTCTTGGAAATTTCGTTAATTGAATGAAAAAAAGAAATCAGAAATTTTTTTTGAAGATGAATAAGATATGACTTAAAATAGTAGATTTATATACTATGAAGGTGTTGCCTGTTATAAATCATTTTTCTTGTTCCCTTATTAGAATAGAATTCGAAAATGGTGCTATTGGCTAATTAAACACCATCATTGCGAGAATTTTATCTTATTTATTATTATTTTAAGTTCAATTAAGTTAGTAATGGATACATATTTAGACTTGAATGATGTGGATAATCAACTTGTTTTATTTATTTATTAATGTCTTTATTTAGAATTTAGGTCAGTGTATCAAAAACTTTCGATTACATTTTTACAATTGTCTTCTTTCTTGAAAGCCTTTTTAAATCATTTACCCTTGGATTTGTTTTGAATAAGGGTTCTTATCTTCGAGATTCGTGGTCATAGCTTGACTTTATAATCGTGGTGCTCTCTTTTATTGATATTGTTGCTAAAGATGCAGATTTAACATTTTTTAAAATCTTGAGATTGTTAAGGATACTCAGGCCTTTGAGATTTATTTCCCATAATCTTAACATGAAAATCCTTGTCAATGCATTATTGAATTCTATTGGAGCTTTTTTCAATGGTTTATTTCACATATTTTTTAGTTTTTAAAGTTTTAATGGTTATTATTTTGATCTGGGTGATGTTTGCTATACTTGGGATGAATTTACTAAGTAATAAATTAGGCTATTGTAAAGGATCTCCTACAATTTATGGATATGGATAGAACAGAGTTTATATTTATTTTTAATATTTAACTGTTAGTGCATTGATGAGGGGTATGAATGGACAAGAAGAGATACAAATTTTGATAATATTTTTCATGGAATGCTAACTTTATTTGTATTGTCAACTCTCGAGGGATGGCCTTAAATAATGTACTATTTTATTGACGCTAATGATGCAGATTCTGTAAAAATTTAATAAAATTGTTTATAGTTTTTCAGGGGCCAACTCAAGATAATTAGATCTATATGGTGGCTTATGTTTTTTCGTTTATTCTTATTGGCTCATTATTTTTTTTAAACCTATTTATTGGAGTGATATTCTTTAATTTCATCCTCACCGAAAGCAAAGAGAAAAATAAATATTTTGCTGACTAATCCAGGTGGATAGAAATCCAAAAAATGGTAATGAATGCGAACCCTAATTTCCTTGAGCTCAGACCACCACGATAGAAATGGAGATTTATTTTATTTTAAATCGCAGGGTCAACTTATTTTGAAAGTGTAATTATTATTTGCATTATTTTTAATGTGGTAGCAATGGCACTAAATTATGAAGGATCAAGTGCTACATATGAAACAGTTATTTTATTTTAAGTAATTACACATGTTTTAGTGGCTAACATAAATTAATTTAGCATTTACTTCAATTTTTATTCTTGAAGCCATAATTAAACTAATAGCATTTGGCATTAGAGGCTATTTTTATAGTAGTTGGAATCGATTCGATTTATTTGTAGTAGTAACTTCTATTTTTGATATTGCAATGGATTTTCTTGGCTCAAGTCTTTTTAATTTCTTTCGTATCGGACCTTAAATTGCAAGGGTATTTAGAATTTTAAGGCTATCAAGATTGTTTAAATTAGTAAAAAGTTTTTAAGGATTATAAAAATTATTATAAACTGCTATTTATTCTTTGCCAGCATTATTGAATGTAGCTTCATTGCTCTTGCTTGTCTTTTTTATTTATTCAATTTTGGGTGTGTTTCTTTTCAAAGACATTACGTTTCCTATTTTGTTTTTTTAATAATATTTATTTAGAAATGGAGCTGCAATTAATAGTGATTAAAATTTTAAAAATTTTTCTTCTACTTTCTTATTATTATTTTAATGTGCTACTGGGGAAGATTGGTATCTTATAATGTTTGATGTCATGGAAGATAAATGTTTATTTTTTTTTCAATTTTTAATTTTATTTAGAATACTATATTATATTCTTTATCACCTTTACTATTATATGTTAATTTATCATGATTAATTTGTTTGTACTAATTATTTTGGAGCAATTTGAGGACAATTACTTAAATCCAAACAATCCTTTATAGAATTTTGCCGAGACTTCTGAAATTTTTAAGAAATTTTGGGTTGGTTATACAATGAATACCGAAGGAATTAGAATACATGAAAAATAACTCATTGATTTTATTTTAGATTTGCCTTAACCTTTGGGATTAGGTAAAGCTTAAAATTGCTTACAACATATTATTAGGAATCAATAAATAACTAGAAACATTAAAAGATAGCGGACCAGTGATCTAAAATAAATTTCGTGTCCATTTACGTCGTGAAGCAGCTAAAATTATTTTAAAACTCAATATTTGAACCGATATTTAAGGATATATTTATTTTAATGAACTACTGCATGGTTTAATGAAAAGAGCTTTTGCAAGTGATGTAATGAAAAATATTACTATTAGGGGATTTTAAATTTTAAATGATGAGGAATAAAAGGTCCTAAAAAAGATCACTGAAAAAAAACATAGAGTTTAATAAATAAATAATAATAATATTGTTATTTTGAATTTAGTTTATTATTAAGCATTTGAAACTTGATAGAAAATTCTCCAGACAAACATTAAAAGACTCATATAAAGAGTCTGTTAATCCTTTATAATAAATTTTATTCGTTGGGATGTCTTTTAAATCTTGGTTAAGCTATGCATAAAAAAAAACAAAACAAATCCACGAAGCAAAAGAAAATGGTGTCTAATATAAGTCTGATACTGAGTTAACAATCTAAAATATATGTATATTAAAATAGGAGTTCAATTGAAGATGCAAACTCATATAGTTCGAATGATAATAATGAAGAAAGGAGTTCTTTTTATAGCAATTAAAATAAAAGCAATTAACCATTTATTAAACTAACTTAAGGCAATTCTGTTAATTATGAGACTAAAAATAGTGCAAAGACAATGTTAATTTATATTTTTCTAAAGCTTTAATAGATCTGATGCCTATATAGAGTCAATAGATAATGCTTGTCCAACTGAAAGATATTTGAGAAAAAGCATTCCAAATAACGATATTTATGAGAAAAAGCAAAGTATTGAAGAAGATAGTTAAGCTTTTGTTGATAAAGATGATGTGACAATTAAAGTCAATTTAATATGAAATTAATAAATCGATTATATATTTAAGTATAGAATTATGCAATTTTTTTGTAATAATTTAAAGAAAATTTTTGTTTAAAGTTAGGATTTTAAATAATAAAAAATCATGAATCAAAATTATTTTGTGATTTTGCTTAAATTCTGAAATTTTCTAATATTTAATAATTAATTTTTAAAAAATTCTCGACTATATAAAATTTAAATTCTTTTACCATACCATCACTATTAATTTAAAATGAGCTTCATGTAAATCAAAAAGACTTCCCAAAACATCTTTAACATTCCTTGTTCACAAGATTCATATTACGAAGTTAAGCCAAATTCAAGTGGATTTGTAAAGATTCCTTCATTGGAGTAGAATGAATTTATAATGGCCATGCCTGATTGCACTGGGGCAATTTTTGTTCCCAGTTATCTGAAATTCCAAGAAACAAGGAAAGAATTTTGCAATAAGTATTTTATGGAAGAGAGAAAATCTTTCCAATGAGAAAAGAGTGCCTTATAGTTTTGATAAGGAAAATTTTTGTGTTTTTTTTTGTTTTTTGTTGGATTAAAAATATTTACCTTAACAAATGAATAATAATTTAATTTTTTTTTCTTCTTTTTTTAGTTTTGTTTATTCATTTATTTCAAGAATTCAAACAAACAAAATTAATTTGAAAATCCCTCAAATGAAAATATTATATTTAAAGCAAAAAAAATCAAAAAATTAAATTTTTAAAATTATTTTTTTAATGCGTTTATCAAAATCTCCTGTTACAATGCGTTCACAGTATTATAATTCATTAACTCCAGCAAGTAACACTAGAACATTATCGCCTTAATCCAGTTTTCTTTGTTATTTTTTAATAATTTAAGTTGGCTACAAAACTGCTACGAAACCATTTTTAGTCTCTTAATCTTATCTTTGTAGTGTGCCTGTAATTGAATAAAAAATTATTGAAAAAGAAACCCCATTAGTAATATCTAGAAATTTGTTTTTATTAATAAAAGGAGAAATAAATTGCTCTGTTAATAGAAGAAAATAATAAATTAACTCAACTTCTTGAACAAAAATTAAATTAAAAATAAATTGAATATCGATATATCAGTTAGCCAGTATTACAATAACAACCAGTGATATAGCAGTAGCCAATAATATAGTAGCCTTTGTAGTAGAAAGTTTATCTTTTTGAAAACAAATTTATTTCAGTTTGAGTCAACTATAGAAATTCATGAATATAAGAAAATAAAACAAAAATTTCATAAAATGTTTATTGAATTTCAAAGAATACTAATTTTTAAAGGTAAAAAGAATTACAATAAAAAGAAAAAGATTATGAAGAGGATAAGAAAAAATTATTAAACTAATCATAGCTCACTCAAACAGAAAAAGATATTTGGCAAAATGAAATAAAAAAATTGAAATAATAAATAAGAGAGTATGAGAATTATATAATTAAAAATTAGCCATAATCTACTGAATTTGAAAGATTATAAAATGAAAAACTTTAATAAAAAATAAATTACCTTGAGGAACTTAATAAAAGATATTAAGAATAAGTCAAGAAATTAAATAATATGATTTTAGAAAATGAATAAGATGCAGAGGTTTCCCTATTATTATTTTTGAATGAGAGTTTTTAAATAAGAATTGATAACATTCAGATATATAAATAAAACTGTAAACAGTATAAACAGAAAAAAATAAATATAAAGAAATATGTGAAAATTTAGAAAATAAAATAAAAAATCTTGAGAATGAAATAGAGCGACTCTAAAAAATGATAGAAAAATTAAAAAAACAGTAGGGAACATAAAGCGAACTTGAAGCTGAATTGAATTTTACTTAATAGTAATTAGAGTAATTAAAGATATCATAATAGTAAAAAATGAAGGAACTGGCGTAATTGCACTAAAAGTTTTGTAAAATCAAAATTATTAATAAATTAGATTTGATTAACAAAATTAAAGTGTAATGGAATCTGAAATAACTATTAAACATAATAAAAATGAGAATGATGATTTAAAGAGAAAATTAAATTGTTTTAAAATTTTTTGTTTTAAAATTTGTTTTCTTAGAAAAAATTTAAGAAATCAATGAATTGTAACCTCAATTTGATAATTTAAATTATTCTTATTAAAAAGATTTATAACAAAGTAAAAACTTAACATAAAATAATAAAAATTTATAACAATAGTTAAAAAGGTTTGTTTAACTATAAAAAATATTTACTGATCTATTAGTTTAGAAAATTTACTTGATGAGAACTAAAACTCACATGATAAACTTGCTGCTGAAAATCATAGATTAAAAATAAAATGTTCTGAATATGAAGGATAGTTACAGTAATTTGGCTAAGATATTTCTCGCCTTACAGATTAGTATTCCAAATTGTAAAAATAAAGTACAAACGAATTGAATTAAGCAAATTTCAAACTAACTGAATTAAATTAAGAAATATAAAATCTATTGGATTAAAATTAGTAGTTGAATCAGGATTGTATGTAATGAAAAGCAAAATATGGGACTGCAGAAGCATAGTTATCAAATTTGGAAAATAAGTTAGAAGAATATAATTAAAGTTTAATTGAATTTGAATAGCAAAAAGAATTTCTTGAATAGGAAGCAGCAAGATAATTAAATAAATTGCAAACATAGGAAATGGAAATGAAAAATCTCTAAGAAGCTGTAAAGAAATTTGATGATTAAATTTAATCTTTAACAAAATATAAAAATAAGTGTATTGATTATGAAGATAAAATTGCTTTATTAATAACAGAAAATGAACATTTGACATCTCAATTTCAGGATTACAAGTCCAAATGCTTTTAAATAGAACAAAAATTGTAATAGATGAAATAAGTAGAAGAGGAATGTAATTTTTATTAAAATGAACTGCAAAATGAAAAAAGAAAAGCATAAGAATATGAAATAAAATTACAAGGATAGAGGCAACTAGAATTAAAATTGAAAGAAGCTAAATAATAAATTATAGAAAACGAGACAATTCTTATTGATTATGAGTAATAATTAAAAATCTTTTCGTAATAAGTCGAAGATGAAAAAATGCAAACAAATTCTTATAAAAAGAAATATCTGACATAAAGTGACGCATCAAAGAAAGTTGATTTATTACTAGTAAATATTGTCCTTTTGTCTGCTGAAGTTGAAGTACTAAGAAATAAATTGGCTGAGCAATAAGGCAATGTCAAATCGGAAATGCAATAATCTTCAATAAGAAATTCCATTTCAAAACAATAAAATACTAGTTTTACATTTTAAAGAAATGTTGATTAGAAAGAATCAAATTTTAAAACAAATAATAATCGTAATTCTTTTTATTCATCAGTGTAATTATGAAAAATAATTAAATTAAAAATTATAGGGATAATATTTTTGATTTTTGTTTTTGTTTTGAAGATTAAATAAGCAAATTTGTTTTTTTTTACTACTACTTTAATAATTTTTGTATAACTCTGAATGTAACAAAAAGAAATTGAAAAAATTCAATGTCGATTTCCATCTATAAAGTGCTAGCACTTGAAAGTTGAAAGCTCACGACCAATTTTTAAATTAGCAAGCCTTGAAAATTAATCTTTAATTCTCGAAGAGAAAGAAGTTTAAAATTCCAAAACTTAAAAGAATTTTTTGTCAATTTAAGAATTGAAAGAGGAACCAAACACAAAAAAATAATTATCAACTATTAAAACCTAAGTAATTAATTGACTATTATTACATTAATTATTTGAATAAGAATGAAATTAATTCATCAATTAAAAAATTTATCAAAGCTAATAAGAATTTGAAAACACCTCTGGCTTCAGAAATTTATTTGCATCATAATAAAAATTAGAATCAAAGTTAGTAAAATTTTGTTAATAATTTTTTATAGAGTATGCTGCTTAGTAATTAAAATTGCCATTTAAATCTCCATAATAGTAAGAGAACAGATTTATTCCAAAAAATATTGAAATAAAAATAACTTCAAAATATAAAACAGATCGTTCTAAAATATTAATTTCTTAAACTCCTATGAAACTGATAAACTCTACGTACTTTGATAATTGCTAATAAAATCTTAGAAGAAATTCAAAAAAAAAGCATTATTAATTAAGTATTTGTTCCAAAAAAGAAATAAAGACTGATGAAGATTGCAACCCAAATTCATAATCCATTGAAATTCTGCCAAAAATTAAACATAGTGTTACTAATACTCAAAAAATTTAAGAAATTCTTGAATAAAATGAAATATTTAAACTTTAAAAATGCAAACATTCTAGGAAAAAAATCGGTTTTATTTCAGCATATGCACACAATACGCATGAAGGAGTGATAAGAAATTATAATGAAGATCGTATCTCAGTGAATTTAAATATAAAATCAAAAAATTCATAATCATAGATTCATTTTTTTGGTTTATTTGATGGGCATAGTGGTAATAAATGTGCTGACTTTTTAAGCGAAAATTTAGCGAACTGTATTATTAATTCCACTTTCTTTCCTAATGAGGTAGAATTAGCAATAGAAGATGGATGCGAATAAGCAGAAGCATAATTTCTTGAATAGGCATAAGCAGGAGAAACTTTAGATAAATCTGGATCTTGTGCTTTATTTTGCTTAATAATTGATTCAGTTGTTTATTTTGGATGTGTTGGCGATAGTCGAGCTCTTGTTTGTTAGTACTAAAATTAAATACAATAGATTACAACTGATCATCGCCCAAGGGATCCTATAGAACAATAAAGAATTCTTGAAGCTGGCGGAAAATTATATCAAAATTAGGTTGTATCCAAGATAACAAAAAAATTATTAAATGTCCCTTGAAGAGTGAGCCCTGGGAGATTATCAGTCTCGCGGACGTTTGGGGATATTGAAGCAAAAATGGAATAATATGGTGGAAAGCCTGGAGTCGTTGTGGCTTCACCAGATATTTATAAAATTGATTTAAAGTTAAAAAAAATTGAATACTTAATACTCGGATGCGATGGCATTTTTGATAAATTAAGTAATAATGAAGCCGCCACTGCAATTAATTTGACTAAAAAGGATTAAAGTATTCATTCTTTTGTGGGAGAAGCTGTAAATAATATCTTGAATACTGCACTTAAGAAAAAAACATTAGATAATATCACTGTAATTATGATTGCCTTTACTCCAATGAAAAAACTCTTTGTTGAAAAAGGAATAAATGATTTATAATAATTAGAATTAAAAATAATACCTCCAAACAGTTAATATTTTTTTAAAAAATGAAGTTTTATTAGAATTACCTCATTCAAATATAGGATAAATAAATCAACATTATTGAGTAATTTCTTATCAATTTTTTTTTTTTTAAGTTTTTTTTTTGGACGAATTTCAAAATGAAAATTGAATCAATTTAAAACAATAAATAATTAAATGTATTAATAAAATATTATATTGTTTTAAAACAATATAAATAGTTCTTATAAATTAATTATCAAATCATTTTGTAACAAAATTATATAATATTAAAATTATATTTGATTAAAATGGTCAAAGGTTATTCTCGTGAACCACCAGTTCCCAAAAAAGGTTTCTTTTAAATTGAAAGTAATAATAACAAATAAAGCATGCAAAGCCCAAGGGGAAGATCTCCGTACTCACTTTAAAAATACTTTCTAAGTAGGAAGAGCCATCCGTGGAATGCAATTGGTCAAAGCATAAAGATACTTAGAATAGGTGCTAGATCATAAGAGAGCTGTTCCTTATGTTAGATATAATGGTGGTATTGGAAGGACTGCTTAATCAAAGGAATGGAACATTCCTACAGCCAGATGGCCATAGAAATCTGTTAGAATTGTCTTAGATTTACTTAAAAATTTGGAAGCCAATGCTAATGTAATTTAAATGAAATTGTAAGTTTTATTTTGACTCATAGGTTAAGAACCTTGATATTGAAAAACTATATCTTACACACGTGCAGGTAAATCATGCAGCGAAGGGAAGAAGAAGAACTTATCGTGCTCATGGTAGAATTAACCCTTACATGAATAATCCTTGCCATGTTGAAATCTGGGCAACTGAAAAAGAAGAAGATGTACCAAAAGCAAAACCAAAGGAATAAAATGTTGTTGCTGTGAAAAAAAATATGAGCAGAAGAAAATTAAAGATTGGCGAATGAGAGAATTTTTTCTAAAAAAATTAAATTTTAAATTAATCAAATTACAATTGCTTAAAGAGAATGCTATATAATACAATTTAATAATACACTTTATCCAGTTGTTTTTGAAATTATTTAATTTTATTTAAAATAACAAATTATATTTTTTAATAAATGAAATTTCAACGAATTGTATAAATTAATTCAGAATTGAATGATTATTTGCATAATCTTGGTAATAGTTGATTACTATTTTTAGTTATCTTTTTCAAGACAATAAAAAAATTTCTATAATTCTTTACCCATTTTTGAGATTTTTTAACCCAACCTTCATTATTATTCCAATGCTAATCATGTTCTTACTTTATTAGAGTTGACTAGGCTTGACCTATGCTCTTGCAGTTGGAGTTGGATGTATTCTATCACTTTTACTAAAAAAAATAATTAGAAAGCCTCGACCGCCAAGTAAGAAGTTAAGAATAATTAATTTAAGTTTAGTTTAAAATTTTAAATACAAGTCAAATATTTACCGCAAACGGGAACCAAATAAATAATCCATGCCAAGTGGGGATTCGTTTTAGTCAGGAATATTTCTAGTTTATATAACAATGAATGCGATATAGTATAGGAATGAATCTAATCCATGGATTATAATTATTTAATAGATTTCATTAATTTTAATGTCTTGCATACTAGCATTCTTGGTAATGACAGCAAGGATTTATTATACTTGCCATTATGTTTCAGACACAATTTGTGGAACAATTTTAGGAGCAGTTTTTGCGATTATTTCATTTTCTAAAGTTGATTAATTCAGAAAATTAATTGTGGGATATTGTGTATAATGTAAGATTTGACTTTTTGTTTTGGGAAGCTTGTTTTACAAATATTTTATTTAGCATTTAATATATAAAAAATTTTAAACCTTTTAAAATTTTGTTAAATTACATAATAAACTTTTTTTTCCCAATAGTATAAATATAAAATTATTCAAGATAAAAAAAATGGCATAATAATAAGCAAGTTAAACACTTAAATTAATTGTGATTGGAAATGGTGGCGTTGGAAAGTCGTGCTTAGTTCATCGTTACTGTGAAGGTAAATTTGATACAAATTACCTATCAACTATAGGTTTTTCATTATTTTTCTTATATTATCTCTTATAAGGAATTGACTGGTCAAGTAAAACAATTTAAATTGATAATCAACAAATAAAACTGTAAATATGAGATACAGCTGGCTAAGAAAAATTTTAGGCAATAAGTAAAACGCTCTTCAAAGGAGGTTATTTAATTATTATAAAAAAGTCTAGTTAAAACAAAATAGCTTAAGGAATAATTATGACTTATTCTTTAATTGACCCGGAATCCTTTAAAAGTATTGAACATTGATTAGAATTAGTAAATTAAAGTTTATAAGAAGGAATTCCTATTATGTTAGTTGGCACAAAATTAGATTTGGCTAAATCAGTTGAAAAGGTTTAGATTTCTCATAGCAAACCAATTTTTTAGAAAATACAAAAAGAGGACATTGAAGTAGTGAAATCAAAATTTAAAATTAGTAATTCAGTAGAAACTAGTGCTAAAACTGGAGAAAATATTGAAACTGCCTTTTTAAATTTGGTATAGGATATATGTAAATACTTGGAATTGCAAAAAATGAATCTTAGTTTAATGTCTGCGTAGGAAAGAAAAACTGTTAGTATTGGTATTGATAGGCCCAGTTTAACTTTAAAGTAATAACCAAAATCAAATACTAAAAAAGGAAAAAAATGTTGTTGATATCTTGTTTAATTATTTTTTGAAACTTTTAAAAAAATTTATGTTGATTTATTCACCTTATTTAATTATTTAAACTTTTATTAATTTATAATTTCTATAATTGAATTTATAGTTAAATAACAGAATTTAAAAATTTAATGTCATTAATTCTGAATACAAGCAATAACGATGCCTTATTAAAGCTCGATGAAAATTCAGTGGAGTAATCCAAAGAAGATTTGCAATTGATAGAAAAAAATCTAAAAATTCTGTTGTAAAAGGTTTAATTAGGTTTTTCAATTCATTTCTTAGATAATTAAATTACTTGAAAGCTTTGTGACATCCAAAAATGAAGTGGGTGTGATTGAATAAAAACTACATGATTATGAAAATTCTTTTGAATTAACAAAAATTATTGAAAATATATTTGATTATTTATCAGATAAAGTGACATGATTATTAATAAACTAAAATGAAGAAAAAAGTAATTAAAAAAGAAATTTAAATAAATTGTTTTTAGTCTAATTATAAGGCTCAGATGATTACAACAAATTGGAAAAATTGCTTTAAAAATATGAAAATGAAATTAGAAACCATATAATGGTAAATGTCATCATATTAAATGTAAATAGACAGAGCAATAATTGAGATTAATTAGTGAAGAAATGTCAGACAAATATCTTGAAATAGAGCATAATTTCAAATATCAGATAACGTAATTTGAGGAATAATAAAAAGTTTTTTATCATTATTTTAATAGTAAATAGTAAATAGAAATGATAAGAAGAAAAAAAAGATTGGATTAATCAAAAGAAATAAATCTAGGAAGAAAATTAGTTATTGAAGAAACAAATTTAGTTGATTTAATCAAAAGAATATAATTCGTAAGGAGGCAGTAATAATAATTTTATTAATATATTCCAAAAAAAATAATCACAGCCATCACTAGAATAAGTCAAAAAAGGAGCTTCCAAATAATTTTTGTAGAGTTTTTTATTGATTAAACAACTATATTAGTGGAATTGGAAAGCTTTCTAAACTAAATTAACTTTAATCCAAAAAGACTATTTAAAACAAAAAAAAGGAAAATTCTTAAATAATTTCAGCACGTACATAAAACAATCATAATTAACTGCAAGATTTTTTTGGTATATCGCAATATTTATGTTCCACTGAACGTGAGGATATTTACAAAAAAAAATACTCTTAAAATTTAGAGAAAAGTAATTAAATGAAAAAATCTTATTCACGGAGTAAAAGTAAAAATAAGTCTAACATCAGTAATGTAATGAAAAATAAAAATTCGTTTTTTAAGACATTAACTAACGATATTTATTAATATTAAAATCAGTAAAATCAAGTGGCAGAGTAAAAGAATTATGCAAGCAATTAAGTTAAATAGTCAGGATAATCTGGGTAATAAATTTGTAAAAAAAATAGCAAATAGCTTCTATAGCCTTTTAATTAAAATATAAATTATAAATAATTAGAAGAAAATAAAATATAATGGGAAAGAAAACAGCCATTAAAAGTAAATATTTTTGTGGATGGCACTCTGAATAAAGAAAATTGTGTTTGATTTTCAATTTTTTGTTTAATTATATTAATTGTAAATAAATAAAAATTATTTTAATTCTGAATTTTATTAATAATATTTATTTTTTATTTATAATACAGATTTTAATTTTAAAAAATTCGATATAACATATTAAAAACTTAAATGAAAATGAAAGCATAGCAATCAATTAGAAATAACTATTTTTATTAGCAAATATTAAGTGTTTATTATTAAAAATTATGAGCCAAAAACAATGTGGTTCTATGCTTAATTAAAATATATTAGAAACTCATGAATTTTTGATAAATTTATAAACATTACTTAAAGATATTGTTGCTCAAATATTTTTTTCCGACACTTATCTTCAAAATATTTTCACAAATATTAAATCATTTTTTGAGAAAAAAAAAAATAAATATAAATAATATAAATCCTAAATAAATGTCATCATCAGGAGACGGTAAGGATCGTGATACATTCCTTGGCATTCTTTGTATGCTAGTAGTGATAGTATTTTCCATAATTGGTGGATTTCTTGTTAACTTGTTAGGAGGGTACAAGTTTCCAAAGTTCATGCACAGATTTGGCTTAGTTAAATTTAAGCCAGTTTTTACATCTTTTAAATTGCCATAATTACTTGGCGAAATTATTTTTGGTATTATTGCTAGAAATGCTTTTTCAGGTTTACAATTCATTTTTAAACTTATAAACAAGCTTATTTAAGAGTTCATGGAGGATTACCATCCCAAATGGGGCGAATACAGCAGAATGATTTGTCTAACTGTCCTCTTACTTGCTGGGGGAATGCACTTAGATTTTAAAGGAAAAGTTCAAAAGAATTTTTAAATTAATTGTTTTAAAGGGATTAGTTGTTTTATTGCTTGTATTATTTTCTCCTTGTGTTGAGGCTTTTGCTATTGGAGGACTCGCATATATTTGTCTTGACATGAGTCTTCCTTTGGGATTAGCACTTGGATTTACAATTGCAGCTGTATCACCAGCAGTACTAGTCCCTCCGCTATTGCAATTGTAAATGGAGGGTTATGGCATATCTAATGGGTAAAACTTTTATAATTTGAATTGAAATTAGTATCCCAACAACATTGATTGCAGCATCGAGTTTTGAAGATGTGACAGTTATTATTTTCTATGGAATTTTTTCAACAATTGCACTGAACACTATTAAGGAAGAAGAAGATCCTGTAGGGTAGGTGCTACTAAAAATTTGTTATGAAGTTAAATTGAGATTTATTTTAAAATTTTTTTAAGTTAGCAGCAGGTGTTGCCGCTGGCGCACTTCTAGGCTTTTTCATGAGATATTTAAAAAAATTATCAATAAAGTTTGATTATTTTAAATTCTTATGTATTCAATTAGGATAAAATTCATCGTTTCTCTTTCCATTGCAGTTGGGATGGTTCTTACCTTTGAATTAACAGGATTTCACGAATCAAAATATTTAAGTGTGATTATTTTTGGGTAATTAGTTTATTTTGTATATTTGAAAATAGTTATATGTGCAGGCAAGCATGGGGAAATGACCGTCCTGATCATTTTTTAAATGTGATGTTTTCTTATATTACTGCATTTTTATTTGGTACTGTGGGAGCTGCGATGGTGTTCTCAGATATCGATACATCAGTCCTAGGTTTGAATTCTTCTTCTAAACTTTATAATTTGCTATTAGGCTATGCTTTCTTGATAATCATTGTGGGAGTATTATTTCGGTGGGGTTCAACTATCCTTTCTACAATGCAACCAAAATACTCATGGGGAGAAAAAATATTCATGGCGTGTGCGTGGATACCTAAAGCAACAGTGTAGGCTGCTCTTGGTGGTAATATCCTAGAAAAGGCAAAAGAAGAAGAAAATTAGGAGTACATTGATTTTGGAAATAAGATACTCACTATTTCAATTCTGTGTATTCTGATCACATCACCGCCTTGTGCGATTACTACTTTAAGTAAGTTAGATTTTTTAATTTAATGTTTGCAGTTCTTGGAAAAAAATTCTTACCTCGCAAAAAAACACTTAATGAAAGTGAAGATGAAGGCTTTATGCTCCCCGAACAAGATGAAACCATTATTAACGAAATTATCAACTAAGAAATTCCTGGTGTTGAAATCTCAGATTCAGTAAGAACAGGGCTCTAATTATCGATTGCTAAGTCCCGTATGCGTCGCGCTCGCATGTTACTCAATTTATATTTAATTCATTTTTAGGAGAAATTTAACTCATTCGCCAGAATCTCCTGGTGTCCATTATATTCTTGCCACTCATCAAGTCAATCCGTAAGATTAAATGAATGCTATAGTTGAAGAAAATGAATTTGGTGTAGATTTGCTGGCGGAATAATAAAGACCAAGAATAAAAAGTGGTGATACCAAATAATAGTAATAAAAACTTTCAACAGTTGATAATGGTAATTCAGAGGCAGAAGTTACAACAAAATAGTAGTCGAGACGCAATTCAATGGTGAGTCTGAGTCGTCATGGATCTTAATAAAGTTTATCAAGTATTGGATTTTCTGTGGGAGATGTTCAAGAATAATAACTTGAATAAATTCATCAAATCAATTAAAAATGGAAAGAACAAAAAATTAGACACATGCAAGGTGGGGATAATAAGCAAAATGAAAGTGAATCATACGATACTTGGGAACGAAGCGTTGAAGATCTTTAAAATAAGTAAGTTAATGAAAGTGACCCGGACATTTTAAGAGAGCAAGAAAGCTAACCTGATAATGAAAAGATATTTTAAGAGCATTAGATTAGTGAAATGGGTAGCAAAGATGATAAGGAAGAGCATGATGATGAAAATGAGGCAATTCCAACAGAAAGTGCCTTTTTAAATCCAATAGACAATAGTTAATGGGCTTCTTCGCCTGGCAAAAAAAATTGAATAATAATATTAAAGAAGAAAACTAAAGATTTTGTTTTTTAAACTATTATTAGTTCATTAAATTAAAAAAATATTTCAAAATTAAATTTTTTAATTTTTTAATTAATTCAATTTATATAAAAAAAAATCAATTTATTTATTTTTATTTTTTGTAAAACAGTTTTTAAAAATTATGCAAGCTTAATTTATTCCAAAACTTCCAAATTCTAGTGGTAAATTAATCACTTATTAAATTGGTTGTTTTAGGATATGGACAAAAAAAAATCACATAATAAACATAACCAAAAAATTTGCCTTAAGGAGAAACTTTTGAATTAACAATTGACATCATATAGGATCAAGTTTGCTTATTTGTTAAAAAAGGTTATCATAAGCTAATAATTATAATTTTGATAGATGAAACACTCTTTGAAGCTATTGAAACTCTCCTTTTAGAAAAAGATATTGTTAATATAGTTAATTAAAAACCAGAAGTTCATAAGAAAAACTAAAAGCTTTAATTACGTTATGAAGGATTTCCAATAATAGAGTTAAAATAAGTGTTAGAATTTTATTTGCCATCCAAACCAGTTGAACAAAATTAAAATACAGAAGAGTCTACTAGTAAGCCTTAAATAACAGTTGATGCAATGTATGATGAATTAAATTATTAATATGTAACAAAAAAATTTTAATAAATATTTTAAAAAGAAAAAGGATATTATAATACAAAACAATATTTATGAGGGATTATTGAAAACAGCACTGGAAGAATTAGAAGAAATGAAAAAAAAATTTTCTGATTTAGATAGAATGAAAAAAGAATTTCGGGATAATGAAGTTATTAAAACTCTCTAAGCTAAAATGTAAGTATAAGAAAAGGAAATTGAGAAGTTGCCTGTCTATAGCTCTATTGTTCAAAGTTGGGAAAATAAAAAGGAAAAAATTACTTAATTAGTGTATCTCAAAATGGCTAATGTTATTAACTTATTGTATAATTAATATAAAGCTTTTTGAATGGATGAAAGAGAATTCGCACAACTACTAAATTCAAAAATCAAGGCTTGATCAACGTTTTATTTCTTTATAAGATGATATTCGTCGGCTAAAAGCAAGAAAAGTGCTAAAAGAAGCAGAAGAATGCGAAAAGAAAATTTTAGTGATGGAGCAAGAGTACTTAGCGTTAGAATAGTCTGCTTTTTTCATTGCGGAATATAAAGTTATCGATCATGACTTTTTAAATTGTGATGAAACAATTATTTATAAGAATGAAATTGGTTAGCTATAAGAGAAAGTACAAGAAGCAAATGAATAAGTTTAAATGTCTTAAGATATGGTACTTGCAAAGAAAAAGGAATTTAATGAGTTTAGATTAAGTGTTGATAAAGTGGAAATCTAAACTGTTGATTTAATTGAGAAAAATAAGTAATTACGCAAAGAAATTGAAGAAAATGAAAACTAACTGAAAGAAAATTCGCATTGGAAGGAAAAATACGTTGAATTGCAAAAAATTACAAATGAAATGAAAATCAAATAAGAAAATCGAATTAAAGGATTGGAAGCACATGTATTAATAAAGGATACTTAAGTCAAGTAAGTGAAAAAAGAGATTACCGAAAAAGAAGAAGAATTGAAAGTATAAATCAACTGTAGTGGTGAAAAAGGACAGGAAGAAAGACATAAACTCTTTTTAGAAGAAATTGCAAAATAAAAAAAATGTATTTTATTGTTTTTGATTATAAAATAAATTAGAAACTACTTCATTATAAGAGAAAATTGCAAAGTAATAAAATGAGTTTAGCTCTAAACGGGAACATAGGGCAAAAGCCAATGCCGAACTTTCTTTAATTGATGCAGAAATAGATGCATTGGAAGAAAATAAAAGAAATGTTTAAGATTTACTTGAAAAATAATATGAATCACTATAAAAAATACAAACACTAAAATAAGAAAATTCTACATTAAGTAAGCAAAATCGAAAGCTGAATGCTCAATTGAGAGTTAATAACAAGGAGGTATCAAATGGAGAATTTCAATATAGAACTGTTAGAGAAAATGAAATTTTATTAGAAAACTAAATTAATTTAGTTTCAGCTATCATAAGAAAAAAAGAAGCAGAAGTTTAAAATTTGTCTTTAAAGCTTAAACTAAAAACTAAATGAAAAATTGGTTTTATTAATAAAATATAAATATATTTTTTAAATAATTATTTAATATTTTAAAATAATAGTAATTATATATATTTGTATATTTAATTATTTTCTTTATCATTTAAGAAAAAAACATTTTAGATTATAGTTTAATGGAAATGCTTTTAAGAATCAATTGTCACTCACTTTGAAATTTAAATATTGTAATCAAAATATTATATTATATTATTGATGCATAAAAGTAATTTTTTGATTAAGCTTTTGTATATAACAAAGTTATAAGCATATTCAAGAGAATATAAAATTTTATCACATATAATCAAGTAAATTAACAATTTTTCCTTCAGCTAAATTGCTAGGCAAAGAAAAATAAGCTTGATTTCCAAGCAAATCTGTAATTGTTTAATTAATAATTTCTTCTCTTTCCTCAAAAGGTTTTTCCTCTGGAATAGTTTGTTCAATTTCTTCGATATCCATATTATTATTGCTTTCAGACTCCCTTTAAAATAATAAGCCAATTTAAAAATGATTTCCTTACTTTCTCTTCAATTTGTCTTTATTAGCCTATTCTTATTCAAGTTCATTGATTCTTTGTTTCAAAACCTCAATTTCTTGGTTTTCCTCTAAAACTTTTTTATTTCTTAGATGTTCTAAATATTTTATTTTTTGGACTAAATATTGTTCTTATTAAGTTAAACTGGCAATCGCATTTGATAGTTAAATTTAACTTTAGTTGTAATAATGCTCGAAATTTAATTGATTTGAAGGTACTCCTGTTGAATTTTAATTCATTTTCAAAATATTTTATATATTGCTTAATTCTTATGAATTTTATATATTTTTATTTGAGGATTTAATTTAATATTTTATTATTTTTTAGCCAATTTATTAGAGTATGTATTTATTATTTAAAAATTAAACGTAAACTTTTTAAAAGTATTTTATTATTAAAATAATAATCCATGTTATTTTACCCTTATATTAAATAATTGATGAGATTTAATTAATGATCATTTAGAGTTTATTTGATAAATTGTTTGTGAAAATTAAAAAAATTCAACATTAGAAAATAGATCTGATTGTTGTACAATTGAAATAAGCTATAGATGATTAAAATAAAAAATATAATAATATTATTTTAAGCCAGCGTTTATTTTAGATTTTGAGACCACAAATACCCCTAACTAATAAAAATTTGTTTAGGTTTTAAATAATAGGTTTTAAATAACAACATTACATGTAAACAACACTTTCTTTGAAGTTTTTAAGAAGATTAAAAAATTGATTAATATTGCCTATTTTAGAAATTTCTAAAAGTATTTTGATTAATAATTTGAAATTACTAGCTGATATTAGATTAAAGTTTAAGTTGGCAACTTATTTCAACTAAAAATGAAAGGTTATTCTTGATTTGTTTAAAATAAAAAGATCAATTAAATTAAAAGCATTAAAATATTAATTTATTTTTATTAATAATCATTTCAACTAATAATTTATATATTGTAAATAAAAAATACTTATTAAATAAAATGTCTCTTTTTTCTCGAATATTTACAAATAAAAAAAAATAAACAAGTTACTTCTATGAAAAAAATTTAAGGAAAGTCGAAAATTGTGAAGTCTGCTAAGCATCCTTTCATTTCACGATGAATTTATTGTAATTAGTATACCTATTTTAATTTAGAAATAGAAAGAATAAAAGAATGCACAAATGTAAACGATGTAAACGATATGTTTGTTCATCTTGCTCAAAATTTAAATCTCATGTATACTTTAATATCCGATGATTGTGTTTTAGATTTTAGGAATAGATTATGAAGCAAAAAAATAACATAGAACATGTTCACTTTGCAAAGTTGAAATAGACTTTTTATAATAATTTATTGCTTAAGTAATTACAAAAATTTATCATTAATTTACAAAGAATCATGTAGAATGAAGTACAGATAATTAAATTAGTTTAAAATGAATATCACAAATTGAAAAATAAGCAAAACTATAAAAGTCAAATGAAAAATAATTGACATATGAGGAATATAAATCTTTCGCATTAGCTAATAAAGAATAATTAGCTATTGAGTTTGAAATCATAAATAATGATGTCATTGAAGTTAAATAAGTTAGTTTATTAAAATATTGTAGGGCCGTACAACTTACTTAGTTTTTAATCACTCATTAAAGCATTTTATTTATTTGGTATAACAAAAATTCAAGGAAGATACTATTAGATAAACAATAACAAATGTTCTTTATGCAATTGTTGCAAAGTATCCAAATATTGGTTATTGCTAGGTTATTTTTGTCAATTAATAATTGTTTCATTAAAAGGGCATGAATTATATAATTTGCTGATTACTTTGTTTTTGTTCTGAGAACAATGCTTTTATAATTTTTTGTTATTTGGTGGACTGTGTAATTCCTTAATAGTTTTTTGAATAAACCAAACGTGGTGCTGGGTTAATTGGTTTTTTAGCTGAAAAATTTGCTTTACAAAAAATTATTATTAAATAACCCGAAATTTAAAATTTGCCACCCAAAATTTATAGTATAACTGAAACATTTATCGAGTTAAAAATAGCATAATTTATGCTAACATTCATGGTAAATATTTTAGATTTTGGAACAACGTTTTTCATATGATAAAAAATGATACTCGAAGCTAATGTAATAATTTACTTTTTTGTTAATTAAATTATTTTAGTGGACAATTTTAGAATAAACGACAATGGCAATGATAATCTATAGTTTAGAAACTATTCCTTAATATTATGATAACTCTGAACTGTTGCTTGATATATTTTGCCGTGAAATTACAATAGATAAAATAACTTAAATTATAATTGAAAATCGTTTAAATAAAGAAGAAAAGGATACTTTATTCGCATAATTTCTCACAGATTTTTCTGAAAAATGGAATTAAGAGGATTAATTAGTTTACCATCAATTACAAAAAATTACTTATTTTACGAAAAATGAAATAAAGTTAGTGCAGGATGAATACAAAAAAATAATTTAAAAAAAAGCTTTAATGATTAAATCCGGTTCTCTGGACTAAAGCCCTTCAAGTCCTGAAATTGGATTGAAATAAGGCATTGGCTTGAACTAAGAAGAATTTTATGAAATAATTTTAAAAATTTAAACGAATCTTTAAGGCAATAAGCAAGTTCTAGTAGACTATTCGAAAACAGATATTGATAGAATGTTTTAATTGTTTGATGATGATAATAGCGGTTATTTTTGTTTCATAATTTGTTTAAGGTACTATTGATTTTCGAGAATTTCTGAGTTGTTTATCTTTTCTTATGCGTGGAAAAATAAAAGATAAACTAGAAATGAGTTTTTATATTTTCGACAAGGCACATAAACACTATCTCACTTATCAAGAATTTCTCAAACTTGTCGATTCATTAATAAAAACAACTAATCTTGCTATAGATAAAGTGATGTCTTCGTAATTCTAAGCAGAAGCCACGGAATTTGTAAAACGAATTGAAAAGGAATATAATCAGATAGAAAAAATAACTCTTTTTGATCTACTGAAAATATAAGAGGATGAATTTATTTATAATATTGAAGTTTTTTATTTTTCAATGGGAAAATTAATAAGAAAATCAACTATTGATTATTTGAGATAAAGTTTGAGTGAATCTTCTTTGGATCTATTATAATAAGAAGCTTTAATTGAAAATGCTGATATAACTATAGAAAAAACAGGAAATTATGAAGAAGCAAAGACACAAAATGAATGATAAAAATTTTTAATTTTTATAGTTTATAAATAACAGTCTCAATTAAAATAATTAATTATATAACTATAATGTCAAAAATTAGTGCACCTCAGCAGTTACAAAAACTTCGCTATCGATTACTCTACATTTCCTCGGAGGATACCGAATATCCTTCAAATGAGCTTCTTTCTTTAACTCCTTCAACCAAGGGTTGGCAATCCTAGCGTTTTTGCTAATACCCACAAGAGCTCGAACTTTAATTTTATAGTGTTGTAAAGATAAAAAGTATAAGTTTGCTTTCACACTAAAACAAAATTTCAAGTAAAATTGATGTGTTGATTAATCAGTCATAGCGATATTCTAAGTTAGGATTTATTACTTTGGAAAGTAATGAAAGGTCAAATTGATAAGCAAGAGAACTTAAAACAGTTTATATTGAGGCTGTGGCAGGATATTTAAAATTTGTATGTTGGAATAATTGAAAGAATAAATTTAATGTATTCAATTAGATTGGAATTCTTGTTATAAGTATACTGGGAGAGGTAGTACATTGGCCTATTGAAAAAACATTAAAAAATTATGAAAAAGCTAATATTTAATCTGAAAGTTTTACAGCTGGTGCGCCAGTTGTTTAGAGTGATAGCTTTGATATAAATAAAGTGAGATTAGATTCCATAACAGAAGATAGAATTAAAGTTAACTTTATTTTTAAAGAACTATCAATAAAGGTTTTAGAAATTACTAAATAGAAAGCAGTTCAAAATGAAGATTATGAGCAAGCAAAAAAGATAAAAACTGCTATTGACAAACTCAAACAAATTGGCTTTCTGCTTAATTAATTAGAAGAGAAAAAAAACATTGCAATTGAAACTGAAGACTATGAAAGTGCTAGAATACTCAAAGCAGAAATCCAAGCACTAAAAAACGCAGTAGCGCCTGACTCGCTCTTTAAAAGGTAGTAGCAGTAGTAGTAGTAGTAGTAATAATAATAATAACATGATCGATCAAATTTGGCAATAATTGGAGAATAGTAATAATTAATAATAATTTGTTTGAATAATTTTTTAGAGGTGATGAATAATAATAGGAGATGAATTAATTTAATGCTAGTATGATTTCTCATAAGAATGTCTAGGATTAATAAATAATTGAAGATAGTTAATAATTGGATTTAAATAACAGCCAAAATCAAGATGAACCTTAATAAATCCAGGATATAAATCCTTTAGAAGAAAGAATGCTTCCTGCATGTTTATAAACAATAAATTTTAATATTGTGTTTAGTGTAAAAGAAAATGAATAAAGAAGAAGACCCTTTCAACTTAGATTCTTCCTAGTTCGACTAATCATCAATTCTTCGCTAATAAAATCCTTAATAGCAAGGAAAAGAAGAAGAAAAGGAAGAAGAAATTACAATTCCAGAAGAACATTAAGCGAAACTAGAACAATTCAATTAAGTAATTCCTTCCAAAATAGCTATATAATTATTTTCGAAAAAATGGACAACAAGAAAAACAGCCTTGTAGAGTCTTGAGGAAGAACTCAAAGCACCAAAAGAACTTAAAACAAATGATCCTTCAATGTTTTATTTAGTTCTAATGGAAATTGCTGCTATGACTGTTGTTGATAAAACAACGGCTGTATCATTGAGTGCTATTGCTGTAACTGAAATATTTATTACGAAGTATGCTGATAAATCTATTAATAAATCTGCTGATTTTACTAGTTTAATTTCATATTATTTGGAAACTTTATAGATTAGGTTGAAATTTTAATTGAAAGTCTTTTAGAAAAACTTGGTGATAATAATTAACGTGTAAAAACTCTAGCTGAGACAACTATTATGGCAATGACCAAAAATAAAAATTTTGATTGTGCATAAATAGTTACTCATATCACAAGGTATTCTTACATTATTAAATTAATATTAATTTAGAAAATATTAACTCAATAAATATAACAGTAGCTTCAAACATACATAAGCTAAACTTGAAATCTTATCTAAAATTATTGCCTAATTTAAAATAAAAAATGAAGAAGTAAAACTTAAATTTAAAACTAATTTTTTTTCTAGGTTCCTTTTTCTCCTGTAATGAATTATGTAATTCAATAAATTGACCATTAAAATCGTGAAGTTAGAATCACTTCACTTGACTTATTTTTTTAAATCTATAAACTGGTTGGAGAAGAAAAAATCCACCCTTATTTAGACTAAATTAAAGGAAATCATCTTGAAATAATTTAATATGAAATAGAGAACTTGAAATCAGGTGGCTAAGGATAAACTTATAAAGAATAGCATAAACCTCCAAATAAGCCAAAAACAAAAGCTCCTATTGATGAAAAAATGCCTTAAGTGGGTATTAAGAAGAGAACAAAAACTCAATAGAAAAAAAAATGATTATAAATTCATCTTCATTTATTCTTTTATATATTCCAATTTAAAAATTACAATTATATAAGATTTATTTTTAATTTTTTTGAAGGAATAAGCACCGACAAATAAAAAATAATAATTATTTTCTTTCTAATTATTAAATCTTCGAGGAGCACTATCAATTCTGTTTGGGAAGAAAATTATCAGAATTCAACTGTAACTTTTTCTTTAATTGATCCAAATTTGAATCATTGACAGCAGTTTATTAAAAGTTTTGTGCATCATAGTAACAGGGCATTTCTAATTAAAATATTACAAAAGATTAAATACCAGGAAAAATTGGAAATTATGGTGGTACGTACCCAAATAGATCCGGAACGAAAGCAGGATTATATAAGTTCATTTATTATTGCATTTAAGTCTGCTAATAAATCTACTGTTGATAATACAAGTCTTGCTTTTGCATCGATAATTAATTTAAATTTTTTCACATTCTATTAATACTGTCTTCCTTTTTGGTCTTTTCAAAATTTTGATTTTTTTAATTCTATGAGTTTTTATTTCTTTCGTGCAATTTATCTAAAAATTATCCTGGGTTAATTTCTTCAATACTATATTCAAATTTATTTTGCCCTTGAATTTTTTAATTTAGAATGGTTTTCTACCTTTTGGTATATATTATTTTTCAAAACGAGGTTTCTTTGATCCATCCTCTTCATACTCTTATACTGCATTAAGTAATTCATCAAATTTATTTTGGGTTTTAGGTACATACATTACTTCATAGTTTTTACTTTATTTTTAATATTCTATATTCAGAATGTAAATGTGGAATTATAATAATAAAACATTATTGAAAAGGCTTTTGCTGATAAACCGCTTATTATCTTCTTTAATAGCCATATGGTTCCTAGTACATCGAATTAAGAATCAAAATAATAAAACATATCCTAATTAATTTTTGTTATTATCATTATAATTATTATCATAAACTTCTTCATACTCATCTTGATATTCTTAATCCTCATTTGCTGATATTAGTTTATAAATTTAAAAATGTTAACGATCATTGATATCATACTCTTACTCAATTTAATCAATGAGCTTCAAATCTTTTTACTCACCTAATTCAGCATCTTAATCCATTGAATTTTTTAATCTCAAAATTATTTTAATTTTAATTTATGTTGATATCTTTATTTGCGAGCGAAAACGATTGTATTTTATAATTTAAACAACAAAAAAATAAAAAATAAATTTTGCTCTTAATTCATTTTTCAACTTCATTAATTTTCTTATTTGCAGTTGCAAGACCTTAAACAACCCATTCATATTCCTCCACTTTATTTCTGAGATTTATGGACATCTATTTATAATTATTCAAAATTTCATTTTTATTTGAAATTAGCAATTTGGTTCGTTCAAAAATATTCTCAATAATTGACTTGTATTGTATTTCTTAATTTTAAAGCTGGTATTGCAATTCTTCAATTTATTAATGAAGTGCTGATTATTATGATAGATTATTGATCGGAAAGACTTAAGAAGTATTTGTACTCATACACAATTATTCCTTTGTATTTGTTTCGACTTAATTTTATTATTTTTCTATTAGTTAATTTAAAGTTGCATTTTAAGTTTCTAAGGAAGTTATTTCTTTTTATAACTCTAAATTTTATTCCTTCAGTTAAATAATTTGCATTTAAATGTCATCATCCATATTATCAACAACATATTTGATTGCTTCTTCTTTTGCTTTTTCAAGTTTTTTAAACTAAGCTTCAATTTCTTATTATTTTTCTTCCAGAAGAATTTTTTTTTATTAGCTTAGTCTTACATTTAATTTTTATTTATTTTTCTATTTTAATTTTTAGAATTCTGTTTCATGCTATTTCATTAATTAGTCTACTTTTTATTTTGAATTCTTTTTTAGTTAATCTATTTCTTCTTCATACTATTTTGTTTTTAACTTTAAATATTTTAACAATATTGTTCTTACATTTTATTAATATGTTTGTTCCTTTTTTTATTTCTCATAAAATTTAACAATTTCCTCATGCTATTATTCATGTTATTGTCTTAGTTTCTTCACAAATTCGTCATGGTCTTGCTTGAGCATTTCGATTTTATTATTTTGAATCTCCATTAACAATTATTGTGAACCTTCATATTTCTTCCATCAAATATTAGAAAAATAAATTGTATAATTAACTTCTTTAAGCAAATCACTTTCAAATTAAGACTTTTTTTTCTCTGCATCTAGTTTAAACTTCATCTAAGCTCTTGCTAACTCCAACTAACTTAGAGTAAGTTTTTGTATAAATTATAAAATATTTAACATCTTTTTCTAGGCATTTATCTTTTTGCTCTTTTAGTTCTTTGTATTCGTTTAATACAACATTTGATTATTCTTTTTAAATATTGAAAAGGAAACTATTTGATATTACTTGTTAAATTATTGCAAAAATTAGCAGCTATTTTATCAACTTTTGCACTAGTTGGTCGCATTTTATTAATATTTTCTTAAGTGAGTAAACCGTTAACAGTAAAGGTTGAACGCAAATTATTGGGATCTTTTTTCTTTGCCGTCAATATTTTTTAAGGTCGCATAATAATAATAATAAACAAAATTATTAATAAAATTCAATTACTAATATTGATTTGTTGTTTAATAAGTTTCTAAAAATTATCATTATTATAGAAATTATTTTAAAGCAATTTTTGCAGATATTTGGCCTATAAATTTAGCTAAAAATGGAGGTAGAAAATAATTAGCAAACTATTAATACAGAAGAAAAGCCATAAGAAGCTGAACCTAATCAACTAAGTATTTTCTTTTAAATTTTAGTTAAGCCGTGTGTTTAAGGCAATATTAATAGCAATGAAGAATAAAAATAATAAAATTAAAAATCCTTGGATAATTATTATGAGCGTAAATGGTATACCTTTGAGAAACTGCTTGACGATAAAGACAAATAAATTAAACAATTAAGTGTCTAGAAATCAAATTTAGTGAATGAAAAGGAGGAATTAATAAAAGAAAGTATGAGATTAAGGGAATAATTAATAATGAGTGAACGAGATAAATAAATAGTAGAAAAGACGTCAGAAGAAAAGGATTAAAGATTAAAACGGTTTGAAGAAATGAATAAAATTTTACTTGGGAATGTTGGAATGGAAAATAGTAATATTGAAAAGTAACTAACAGAAGTGAAATTAAAATTATCTTTATCCATGGAAAAATTCAATTAAGCTGAAAGAAAAATAATGATCTAAGAAACGATGCTGAAAACAGCTGAAAAGAATGAGTGGATGCTTAAAGAGCAAGTGCAAAGGATGGAACAGACCTTAAAGAATGAAGAGAAGAGATAAGTAAAAGTTGAAGAAGAAAAAGGAATGAAATTATTGCGAGTATAAATCGATTAATTGGAAAAAGAATTAGAAAAAAAGGAAGAGGAAGATCGAAGAATAAAGATAGATTTTGAAAGAATTATGAGAGAGTAAGAATTCAAACAAACTGAAAGTCATGTGCCGGAAAATAAGATAATTGAAGAAGAATTTTAAAGAGAGAGGGCACGTTTGGAGGAAGCTTAAATATGTTGGTTAGTCTTAAAAGAGAAATTAGAAAGTGAAGTTGAAATCTTGCAGTAAGAGAAGACCGAATTATAAAAAGAATTAAAAATATGCTAACGTAAGGAAGAGGTTAATGAATCAATGCTGAAATAAAAAGAAATGGAATGTCGAAGATTAGAATAGCGAATGCAAAAGACAGGGACTGGAATCGATTCAATGTGAAGCGAAAAAGCAGAATAATATTCGGAAGTTGTGAGAAAATATGATGACGAAAGGAGAGAAAAGATTAAATGGAAGACAATGTGGGAAGAAAATGAACGAGAGAGAGAGGAGAGAAAAGGAATGTTTGAAGTAAGAGCAAATGAATATGAATTAATAGTAAATAATTGTGGAATGATGAAGAAAAAGCTTGAAATGAGTATTAAAAAAAATAATGCAAGTGAGAAAGAAGTGCTCAAGTTTGAGGGAATGGTAAAGGAGCTAAGAGAAGAAAATGGGCAAGTATTTGTGCAGATAAGAAATTTGAGCACATAATTGGCATGCGTTATCTTTATTAATTAAATGCTGAAAGAAAAATTGTTTGCTGCAACGGATGGTAAGATTAATCTTTATCCATTTGAAGAAGAGTATGTACTAACATATATTGATTAATTAAAAGCTAAAAAAATGTTATCGGAATAAGATCACGATGATCTTGATTTTTTTTCTTCAATTGAGAAGTTATTAGATAAAAACTGTAAATTAGAGGCTGAAATGAATAAATTTAGGTAGAAAATTAAGAATAAAGAAGTAGTTTCGAGAGATATATTAGATAATACAGAGTAGTAATTAGCAAGTGTCAAAGAGAGATTAACATTGAAAGAAAATGAAGTTAATAAAATGGAAAGAAAATTATAAAGCCTTGAATAGATGGAAACTATTTAAGCAAGTATTTTGGCACAGAATAATGAGAAATAAAAGGGTGTAGATATGGAAGAAGAATAGAATTAAATAGCTTAGGAAAATAAAAGATAATAACCTTTAATTTTAAAGTATGAAAGTATACTTAGAGATAATCATTATCTCTAAGATTAGTTAAAAGAATCATAGGAAGCACGTTAGAAAATCAATAATAATTAGTTATGGTTAAATTCGGAAGTGTCTTGTCTGTCAAAAGAAGTTACATAATAACGTGAATTAATGGATTAAAAGTAAAAAAGAATTGATGAAAAGGAAGGATTATTAGTTGAATTAACTGTAAAAAATCATGAATTAAGTGAGATAAAAATGAGAATGGAGTTAAGGCTCTAAGAATTGGAGATTGAACACGAAAAATCAGAGAAAAGAATTAACTTTTTATAAGACAATGGGGACAAAATGAATAAAATATTGGATGAAGTAATGAAAGAAAAGGAATAGTATTTCTAAGGTTATTTAGAGCTTTAGGATAAAAATGCAGAGATAATGAGTGTGCATGCTTCAGTAATCAAGACAATGGAAAAAGAAATGGAAGAAAAATGGAGTAAGTATGAAATAGAATTTAAATAATATGAAATGGAGAAAGCTTAAAGGATGAATTGCATCAATGTCTTGACAATAAAAAATGAGAATCAAGGAGTGTAATTACAAAGATATGAATAGGAAGTAAAAATGGTTGAAGCTATTGTGAATGATAAAAACTGTAGAATTGAGGATTTGGAGAAAGAGTTGTAAAAAATGCGTGGAGAGGAATAGTTGATTTCTGAATTTAAATTAAGGAGTGGGTTTGTAAGACTAGAGGAAGAGTCATAGGAAAATCGATAGAGTGTAATTGAGTTATAAGAGGAATTAAATCTTCATAAAGAAACATAAGAAGAAATGGTTGGGAAATATTAAAGGATGTTGGAGGAAGTATCAAATAAATTTCTAGAATTAGAAACTAAATATAATGATGATTTGTAGAAAGTTAAAAATGAGGGTGATGAGCGGTTGAATGGAATTGTTGAAGAAAAAGAGGAAATCGAAAGGAAATTAGAATAGGCGTTGGATGAAATTAAGCAATGGGTTGTGAAAGAATAAGAAAAAGAATTGGAAGTTTAGTAAACTTAAGGTGTGGAGGAAGATAAAAAGGAGGTGAGAGATGAAAGAATAGAAGTTGTTGGAGAAATGTTGATAGAAAAAGAAAAATATTAGAGAGAAATTAGTTCATTGAAATAATAGATGGAGGTGTTAAAAGATGACAAGTAAGAAGCTCGTAATGAATCTTAATTATGGGGAACAAAGAATTCGATTTTGCAATAATTTGAATAGGAATAATATCTACTGCATAATCGGTAATTAAGTGAATACGGTGATGAGTTAATGAAATTAAAAGAAGAGCGCAACTAATTAATCGAACTTCTAATGAGAAAAAAAAAAGGTTGGGCATCTTTTGTAAGAAGTGGAATTGGACAAAAACTGGTTGAAGAAGCAGGAGAATCATGGTCTGATCTAGAGGAATATTGTGAAGAGGAAGAAGTAATTGAAGAAGAGGAGGAATAAAGAGAAGGCGAAGGGTAAGAATTTGCTTAAGGAAAATTAACACCTGAGGGTTAGTATTATGAAGAGAAATAAATGGAAGAGGAAGGAAAAGAAGAAGATGACAATATGGAATAAGAGGAAGAAGAAGAAGAAAAAGAAGAAGAAGGTTAAGAGAATGAATAACAAAATTAAGAATAGGAATAGTAGGAAGAACAATAATAATCGGAATAATAAGAATAGGAAGAAGAATAGGAATAATAGGAATAATAAGAATAATTGGAATAATAAGAAGAATAGGAATAATAAGAATAATAGGAAGAATAAGAAGAATAGGGATAATAAGAACAATTAGAATAATAAGAATAATAGGATTAATAGGTAGAATAAGAATAATAGGATTAATAGGTATAATAAGAAGAATAAGAATAGGTAGAAGAAGAATAGGAAGAATAGTAAGATGATTAGATTGTTGAAGAACAAAAATAAGAAGATCAAAATGAAGAACAAAAATAAGAAGATCAAAATGAAGAACAAAAATAAGAAGATCAAAATGAAGAACAAAAATAAGAAGATCAAAATGAAGAACAAAAATAAGAAGATCAAAATGAAGAACAAAAAGTTGAAGAATTGGAGTATCAATTATAAGAAGTTTAAGAAGATTTGAAAGATCTCTAAGAAACTGAATAAATGTAATAAGAAATTTATGTAGCACAGGATTAAAGCTAACAAATTTAAGGTTAATAAAATATTGAATTGGAAGAAGAAGAAAAAGCTTAAAGTATATCAGAAGTTAAAGAATAATTATAAAATTAGTAAGAATAATAAAGGCCTAAAATGGTAACAAAGCGAATGCTAACAAAGGATGTTTTAATAATGTTAAAACAAAAACTAAAATAACTTGAACTTGAATTAAACTCAACAAAATCAAATTACTTTGTTTAACTAAGTTCCGAGCATCTAAAATAAAAAGAACTTCGTTTCCAGATCGAATAACTAGAAAATGAATTATTAACCCGCACATAAACTCAAGATATAAAGACCAAATGGAAATAATAAGTTACAGAAAACCAACATTTAATTGAACGAGTTAGGTAACTTGAAGAGTAGGTAATTCATTGGAAAGCTCGTGCTAATGAATTAAAAATGGAAAAAGAAAAATTGTATTTAAGAAATATTGCGTTAGAGGAAATTTGGAAAGGAATGAAAGAGGCTAATGAGGATCTTACACTTGTACCTGAATAGTTTGGCTAGGTTACTAATTTATCCTTTGGCTTTATAATTATTTCTTTTAGATGACTAAGTTTTTGTATAGTAAATAAATCACAGATAAGCTTGAGAAATGGAAATCAATGTTTCTTTATTTCAAATCTATTTCTTCTAATAAGAAAGTAAAAAAATGATAGGAATAAATTCTATATTTTAAAATATTTTTCATAAATTAAAATTTTAAAGTTAAGTTAATTTAAAGAAATACTTTTAAATCTCAAAAATACTCTGCCATTGCGGTAAAGCCTCCTGTTTAATTATCAAAAAATTAAAACACCTAGCGTTTTTGCTAGCATTCTCTTATCAATTAGTTCACTATTAGTTTCTGATGGTCACAACATTGTTCTTTAATATCACTTGCATTGAATTTTATTAAGCATTTGGCATTTAATTTAGTTTTTGGTTTAGGCTTTTCATAAGATTACTTGAAAAAATTTTTGGGATATAAAGTAATCTTAAAAAATAGAATTTAAAAATGACCAATTATTTGTATACTTCATAATTGGTCATTTTTAAAATACGATCAAAATTTGTGTAGGTTACATCAACTGGCTCAAGAAACTCAATTGCTCCAAATTTATTTCTTATTATCAAATTCGGCACTTTCGAAAGTTCGCTTTCACTCAAAAGGCAAAGCTCCTGCAAAGAAGGAATAAGTTCAATTGTATTGTTTTTCAGTTACGGTAAATAGCTGGATTCAATGAAGGATTAACCTTTTGCAAATAATTTTAACTTTTAATTTTTATGACAATAAGATTAGAGTTACCTGCAATTATGGGCATTCAATAATTGCTTTTTAGTAAAGGATTTGATTATTTTAAAATAGAGTACAATTTTGATAAATTTCACAGTTTTAAGATAAGATCTTTGCTTATTCTTCAGAAAATTTTAACTAAGAGCAATTATAAAATCAGAAAATTACTTATTCGGTAAAGATATTTGTTTTAAGCTCTGCAAGTGTAGCCCAGATCGAAATATCAAGATTCAGAATCAAATTATTGAAAGTTTCAAAGATTATTTAAACATTAAAAGATTAAGGGTCAAATTTTTCTAAATAAAACTTAAAATAAAAAAAAGTATTCTACTAAATATTACCGAGCTACGCTTATAGTGATTAGCATAGCATGCTTTTGCAGTATTAGAAGTTTAATCTTGCGACTATACTGACTATTTATAACTCGCGTCAAAGCTTGAACTCATTAATTTATTAGGTGATTCTTTTATAAGATTATTATTGGTTTTGAACATTAATTAGTCTGTTAAATCTTTAAAATCGTATTGTTGTTTATCATCCATAAATTTTACATTGTGAGTGATTTTTTTTGATGATTTATGAGAGCTTTTTATGCAAGTTATCATTCTAAATTCTCTGAAATTTGGAATTAATTACTTTTAAAATCAGTATAGTATTTATTTATATTTCTTTTTAAGTTTATTTTTAGAAATGAATTAAATAAAAATTAAACATTCTTTTACAATTTTAAACTTTTCTTTTTCTTTATATAGAGTTTTCTAGGATTGAATTCATAATACTCTAAAACATATTAAGTTCAACCCTTTATTATTTGTTTGTATTTAACACATTATTAAATTTATATTTTGATTTAAATTTCTAAAACAGAATTTAAAATTGCTTTTTAAAAGAGCTCTCAATATCCATAAACCTTTAATTTCTCTTAAATTGCTTTAACTTCTGGCAATTCTAATGCTTTTCTCTTAAGATTAACCTTTTCAATTTTCCTTGAATGATAAAGCTCACCTCTCTTCATTCTTTTTTCTTCAAGTCTATCGACCAAATTCTTCTTGGTCCAGCCAACTTGAGAACAAAGTTCTCCTACAGTGCAGAATTTTCGATGGTTTCTTAGACAAACCTTTTTTAAAGCATCTGTAACAATAACTTTTTTCTTTAAGTCGTATGGACTTGGTACACCTTCATAAACTTTTAATCTGCCTAATTAAGCTAATTAATTATGAGAAAATACTCATTGCAGCTGACCCTCTTGCAGTCAATCTAGGAATCATACCTCTCACAGCTCTCCAAATCATACTGCTAGGTGAAGTTTATTTCTATGCAAAACGCTTAGGATTATGCATCATTTTTTTTTATCTCCATGCTCCGAAAAGTACTTTATTTCTAAATAAAGACCCGGCTTTGATAACCTTTTCACAACGAACAATCACAATTTTTTATCCTGAGAGCAATTGCTTTGCCACGGTACTTGCTAATCTACCAAGAATATGGTCTTTGCCGTCAATCACAACGATTTTGTGAAACATTTAATAATATTGGATTTTGTTTTTCTTATTGGTGATTTTTTTTATATTTTTATTTTTGTTGTTAATATAATAGCAAGCATTTTATATTAAATTGATAATAAATTTAGAAAAACAATATTAGTTACTTTACTCATTTTTTCTTGGGATTTTCTAATTGTTATAACTTTTCGCTAAGTCCTTTTTATCTTTCCTCCAATTTATTTTTAATACTCATTTCCGCTTCCTTAATCTTCTCTTAAATTATCTCCAAAGCCTTAGGATCCAATCTTTCGTCCTCTTCCTTTTACAATTACCTTAGTCTCTCCTATTCTCTTGCCTACTCCATTTATTTTTCTTCTTCTTCCTTTTGTACTTTTCCTTCAATTTCTTATCTCTACACTTAATATTAATTTGAAATAATGAACCATTCGCGCCTCTTCCAATTCAGGTGTGATTTTTTATACTCCGAGATACACAGCATTATCCAATGGGGTTGTAATTGTTGGTTCATCAATAAATACGGGCATTTGGATTGTCCGTTCCACTTTTTGGTATTTATAAAAGAGACTGTATAGATTGAAATGAGAGAAATAACTTTCTTATGCATATTGAAAGATCTTTCTCACATATTCCTGATTTTTAAAGTAACTGATATGTTAATGTATTAATTTCTTAAAGTATTCAAAATCCTATTTAATTGTTTTTTCTCCTTAATAAGTTTCATCCTTTCTCATTAATTTAGCATTTTTATTTCTTTTTAGCATAAAAAACAAATTCCATAAGACTATTGCGCTATCTCCATCGAGTTTGACTTTATCCTTAACAAAAATCAAATCATACACCAATTATTGAGCTACAACTTTCCTTTCTGTTTCACTCAATTGTTCAATTGCTTCATTTTCGCAGATAATTTTTAAATAATTATCAATAAATTCAATTGGTTGATCATTATACCAAACCTCTTCGATACAAAATTTTGTCAGGAAAAGAGGTAGTTGAGTATCTGGTAGAGAGATCACACGATACTTTTTATTTTCTTCTTCTTATTTTTTTTACTCTTCTTCTAAACGATGTTATTCTTCAAGTTAACGCTGAACTTCAAGTTCTTTTTGGTTTTATTTACCACCAGGTTTTTTCATTGAAGTTGTTTTATTTTTTTAAATTGATAATAATAATAATAATAATAATAATTTAAATTAAAAATTAACAAACACATTTTGCTTGCACTTTATTTAAGTAATACTAATTCTTAATTTGTGAGTTAGGATTAGATCCTAATTGAATAATGATTTAATTTAACATTAAATAAAACTAAAATATTTTGTTTTTATTTATTTTTTTTATAATTTATAAGTTAATTAAAATTCTTCCAATGAATTCAAATGATAGACTGTCTATTCCTCAAAGCTTTGAAAAATTTGCATCGACAGAAGATCTGTAACAAATTTGTGAATAAAAGCTTTCTAGTCTAAATATAAAATCTAAACATAATGAAGCCGATGATCTAACAAAATAACCAATCCAATAAATAATAATGCCTGAAAAAGGATTTACCTTTAATCATAAAAACCGATTTGTTACAAATCCTGATATTAAATAAATATAATAAGAATAGTAAAAGAATTATGATTAGTATGAAGAAAAAAAGTTGGACTATAAATAAGTAAACATTAAATAACAATCTTAAGTTAAATAATAAAAACATTTTGATGAGGAGTTGAATTGGGGCCAGGATGAAGAGTAACATGATCACATACTTGAAAATTAATAAAAATCCACAAAAAATAAAAGATTAGATTGCTCTCGTAAATATTTTCCTAAAGATTAACTTGAATAACCACAATAAGTTGTGTAACAAGAAAATGATTCACTAAATAATGCTTTTTTCGAATAAGATGAGGCCGTAATAATGGATGAGGATTATGAAGAATAAAATGATGATGATGGTGAATTCTAGCTCCTTGCAGACGCATCTCTTAAATAAGAACTAGATACTGAAAAATTCTATGAGAAATAAGAAAAAACTGAAAAAACAACTAATTAAAAGAGTTTTCTAAAAAGTAGATTTAGAACTGCCCTAAAATAAGACTAATTATATACGGATTAAGTCATTAAATAATGTAGATTTAATAATATGAATAATGAAGAAGAAAATGAGTTTGAAAATCTTTTTGAAGCATTAAATTCCAATCCAAATCAAGAATGATTGATAATGAATTATTTTGTTTCGTGTTTAATATAATTAAAGTGGAATTTAAGGCATTTAATGCAGATTAATTCTTTTGGATTTTGTTTTTTTAATTTAAATTATAATAATATTTTGGTTAATTTGATTAAATATAAAATTATTATGGAAGCTAAATTCTGCATAAATAAAATTGTTTTATCTAATCCAGAGGAACGAGAAATTCTTTGGGACTCTAAGCAATTGGATTGGAGCACTGACGGTGAATTAACAGTTACAAATTTGCTATTTTATGATTTGTAAAATAGGCAGAAATTCCATGCAAGATCCTAAAATAAAAATGTTTTGCGATAGAACTAAATTTTTCATCAATAAATGCAATTAAACAACTAAGATTAGAAAAGCATGTCTATTTGAATGATCAACTTGTTGAATTCTTTGAGTTTAAGTTTGGGTTTGTTATACCTGGTAGCACAAATTCATGGTAATAAATCATATTTTCCGCTGAATAAATGCTACCAAAAGAAGTTCTTTCAGGAAATGTCGTTGTTAATGCAAAGTTTTTTGATAATGAAGACTTTTTAGGAGAAAAGAAAGTTAGAATCTATTATATTTGAATCCAACTTTATTAACTAAAAATTGTAATTTTAAAAATAAGTCAGTTTAGTTGAATTAATCTATAAATAAATGAAAATAATTAAATAAAAAGTTATTGTTTTTTGGCAATAATTATCACAAAAATATTTTACAAATTAAACTCAAAGATTTTAAAGAAAAAGGAAGGAGATTTAACTTCCTAGATAAATGAGATAATAATTGAAATGAAATAAGTTTATACTTTAAATTAAATTTATTTAATTATGGATAAAAAATAATAAGAAGAAATTAAAAAAAAGCTTGAAAATATTCGAAGTTAATTGATTTCGCTAGCAGAAGGAAATAATGAAATACAAAAATTTGGCCCTTAAGTTTTTGATATGTACACTTCAATGGTTAGCACAAAATTAGTGAAATTATTAAGCTATCCATTATTAAAATCAATTCTGAATCATGATTGGTAAAGTATAGTCATTATTAAATTAAATAAGGCAGGAACTCTTACATAATATTCAGGAGGATTTAGAAAGCAAAGATAATGAAATTTAGCTAACAGCAATAAAAGTTTTATATTAAATCCCATAATTAGAGAGTATTTCTTTTGTTAAACAGAATGAAAAATATTTTAAGTAATTATTTTCAAATAACGACTTTTAATATGAAAAACTTCATTGCTGCAATGATTTTTTATTAAAAACATATTTATTAAACTGAAATTCCAATCGTGATGAAAGCGTGCATGAATTAATAATAGATTGGTATACAGATATAACACAGGAAATTATATTTGGATAAAATAAAGAAACTCTAAGAACATGCTTGGAAATAGTCAACGATTTACTATTGAGTTTTGTAACAAACTAAAGTCAAGGTGGTGTTTTGATGCATTTTTTTGATGGGAATGGGCCATTATAAGCTAAATTATACCCTATTATTAAAAAAGTTGTTGAAAAATTAATAAATAATGTAGAGATAGTTAATAATCGAATAAAATTGTTTGAGCTTCGATTAAAAAGCTATTTATAACGTACAATTGTCTTGACTTTGAAAGTATTTTTTATGCTAACAAATTTTAATGAACCTGATTCTTTATGTTAGCCAATTTAAATCTGCATTGGAACTCAAGATTCACTAAATAAATTAAATTTGAACGAATTTGTTAATAATTTCATCGAATAGGACCTGTTGGAAGATGTACTTAAAATATGTTTAGAAAGAGATGTTTTTCAAAATTCATTTTTAAACATTATCCTCTTATTAAATTTACCTTCAAAAAAACAAAGCTTGCTTCCTTACCATTAATAGATCTATTTTATTTGGGAACTATATAAATAATTCTTATTAATGATAATGAAATAATAATACAAACGCGAAATGAATATATTGACAGTTAACCTTGCAATTGAATGCTTTAAATTAAATAATTCTTATAAAATTAGTATTTCATTTAAAGTTTTAGAACTTGCTTGCACAACAATTACTAATCCAATTACTAGATACTTTCTAATGCAAATCAGTTTTAACAATTTGTTTGAAGCCTCCAATGATCTTATTTGTCAAGTTGAATTTTAGTATTAAATAATATTGTAAATAGGGTAAAGATAACTGTTTATTTTGGGTGTTTAACTAAGATTGATTTTTAAAACGAATTACAAATGAAAATGAAACTAGTATATAGATAAGAGAGGAATTATTAATTACATTAATTAGTGTTGCATTACATATGAAGGAGAATTGTTAAAAAATGAATGAAAAAAATTATTATTCCTTGCTTTCAACAGTTTTGGATATTTGTAATCGATTAATCTCTCGAAAATAACTCCCATCATTATAAAATTCTAAATAATCATCCTAAGAACTGATTTCTAAGAATTCAATTTTTACGATCAATTTATATTTAATATTATTCTCCGAAATAATAAATACAACTTACTTATCCGAAAAGGAGCGAATGATACATATTGCATAAATTATTAAATAAATGAATCTAGGAGAAATGAATTTATTCTTCAAAGCAAAGATGCTCTTTTTTTTAGTTCAGTACATAGACACCAATGAAATTTATTCTTAAATTGATTAGAATGCATTTTTAAATGAAGCATTTTCATACCTAAAAGCATAAATCTTTTAAACTACTCTCTTTTCAATTTCTGCTCTCAAAAATTCTGACTATCTTAATTAACTAAAAATATATATTGATTGCTTGCAATATATTTGTTGGTGTGAGTGTCTAATGATGAAAAAAATGTAAAATAATAATTAAGTAATGCAGATGCTATCAGATTATTGTTAGTATATTGTTTAACTTGAAACATTGCCCTAATACATTAAGCCTTTATTATAGACTATTTAGAGTTTTGTTGAATAAATTATTAGTTTGGCTCTTTCAAATGAAACCATTTCTAATATTAATTAAATAAAAATTAATTTTTCTTCTATGATTGAACCTTTTATTAATGACTAGAATTCATTTTAAGCTTTAGATTATGAGCCACGAGATCTTTTATTAATTGCTTTTAATATGTTTAAAGAAGGAATTTGCGAAAACAAGTAAGATTTTTGATTTCATAAACTATTATTATTTAAAGTAGTACTTTTTTTGCTGATAATGTAGAGATTGATCAGCCAATTTAAAATGCACTTGCATTGAAATCTATAGAGTCAAATTAAGTAAAAACAAATTTTCGAAATCAAGAGCAGGTATTAATAATTTTAAATTAGATTTTCAAAGGTTTTGATTACTGGTTATTCAGATTTAGTTTAAATTCTTGCAAGTCATGCACTTTCTCCAAATAATCAACTTGTCTCACTCAACTTAAAAATAGTTAACACAAGTTAATTACTGTTAACATCTTTAAAATTCCGATTACTTATGAGTCCATCTTGCGTTTTATCTCCTGAAAGCAATCCAACCTAGTTTATTGACGAATTGTCTCCAAATTAAGCTAAGCCTTTATAATTTTGTATTTCGTTGAAAGAAATTACTGAAATTAAATTCTTTATAGAAGTTTCGTTCGAATCTGTTTATATTTATGAGTCTGTCACGTTCAGAACGAATCCTTATTCGATTAATTTAATAGAATTTGCTTTACCTTTAAAAATTGTCTCAATTTCAACATAATTTTGTGATCTGATATATAACTCTCTTTACTTTGGGAAAGAAATTATTATTAAAACAACATAATCAATTGATTAAATTGCAGCGATATTTAAACAAAATTTTGAACTTCGAAAGACTGAATACTCCATTTAAGCTTTAGGAGTGATGTGGGATGGACAAATTTTAGGCTTTATTTTGGAACTAAACAGTTAGGTTGTTAAATTTGCTTTTAAGAGTACTAATTCAGAAATCCTAAAAAATTTTATTTTATTAATTTAATAAATCCTTATTTGAAAGATAAATTAATACAAATTTATAATAGTAAATATATCAAATATTAGTTTTTTCTATCTTATCTAGAGATTCACAAGATTCATTGTTATTTTATTCATCATCAACAGGGCATTCTATATTAATTTGTTTTGATTATCTTTATAATTCATTTGTTTCGGTTTATTCGGAATCCCATTAAGTTTCCTGTATTGATAACTTATGAAGTTACATAATATATTTTTAGGAGTGCAAAAACATTAATAAAAATACTACTATTATTATCATAATAAAAATCATGCAAAATAAAATAAGCAAAAATTTTGGTTATATTGTTTTATAAATTAACTAGCATGTTTCATTTTATAATTAATAGTTCTCTTCACAAACTTCACACTTACTATAATCCTTGCAAACAATGCAATTCTGAAGGCATTTTAAACAAATTGATTAATTTTCGGCAAGGAAATAATTGTCTGAACATTTTAAGCAATAAGTTTCATTTAAACAAGAAATACAAAATTCAGGACATTTATCACATATTTTTCCATTAAAGCAAAAAGCTTGTTATAAATACACCTTATCATAGCATAACCAAATAAATACAAGCAAACAAAATTTATTCATTAATAAATTAATTCTAATATTTATAAAAAATATTATAATTTAATATTTCATATTTATTCTATTGTTTTTTCAATAATATCAAGAAATTATTACTAACTGAATGGCCTATTAATCGTTAAATCTATATAAGATCTTTTTTCATTCATTGCTTAAGTACACATTGTAATAATGAAACAATTAAATAAATTTTATTATTAAATTAATTTTTTAATTGCTTTACTAATAATATATCCATTGAATCTATAAATTATGATAAAATAATAAAAGATACAGTGGCATTTCTTAATCCATAATAATAATTTGAATATTGTCTTTATGTTATTTTTGATTATGTTTTTCAAACTCTTTAATCGCATTTGTCCCACTCATGACTTTTAATATATTAAATTAATAAGTTTAAGAGCTGAGTAAATATTTTTCATAAAGTATCAAGTTCAAGGAAATATTTGAAAGTAGCATTATATTAAACTTCATTGTTTTTGAAATTGCTTTTATTTTATTAAAAATATTTGCTTTAAAATCATTTTTTCTGATCACTGGTTAGATTAAATGTTGAGCATCATAATGAAATATCTCAGTAAATAATTTAAATTCAATTCTTGATCTTAATCAGAGAGATTTAAATTGTAATTAAAAATAACTATTATTAATTGTTTTAGATAATATAATATTAGAAATCAGTTCCAATTTATAATATAATTGGTCGGCATATTTCAACAATTTAATAAATTGATATTCCATGCTATAGACATTAATATCCACAAACTTTAAACTAGAATTCTATAAGTCCTTACTATAAATCTGTAATTGTTAAAGATAAAATTTTAAATAAGCTGAAAAAAATAACAAGAATTTGTTAGAGATAAATAGTTAAATTAGTAATTTTTAATGTTGAGGAATAATTTTCTATAATTTTAAATGGCTGGGATTTTATAATATTGACGGAACGAATAATATTTACTAATAATTATTATTTTTATGAAATAGTATCTTTAAACAATATTTTTATTAGATGTTTAAGATTATGATAAATAAAAGGATCTTTGTAATCAGCAGTCGAGCATAAACTAATTGTTAAATTAGTCATCCAAATTTTTTCTTTGCTTATAATACTTTTAGAAGTGGGAATAAATTAATGTGAATATTTTTCTAATGTTTTTTAAATAGAATTTGTTTCCTCTTTGATTAATTCTTCTTCAAAATTTTCATTTTATTCTTGTTAAACAATTCAAATAATTACAATTACTTTTGTTTCACATTAATAATCTAATAAATGCATTAAGATGGCATAAGTTTTTAAATTTTCATGTATAAAGTCTAAACTAGACAATAATTTTTAACTAATTTTAAATTTTGATCAATCATTCGTCTTTAATTTAATCAATTGTTTTAACTGACAAAAAAAAGGAGTTTCATTTTTTTGATTTCTAAAATAATTATGAATTTTTGCTTCATTGATAAATAGATCATTAAAATTATAATTGAATATTTTATCGAATATTGCTTCGGAACATTAATTTAGAGTTTCTTGAATCCTGAATAAAAGAAATAATTTGGCTAAGTAATAAATTAGTTAATAAAATAAATTAAACGAGCCATAATTCAAATTTTTTAAAATTTTCCGATATTCTTTTCATTAAAACTAGTTGTTGCATCTAATTGTTCCATTTTTATATTCTGTAGAAATAAATATTATAATTTTGCTTTATAAATTAATAATTATTTTGTTTTATTTTATTTTGCAAATGAATAACAACAATTAAAGCGCACAATCTTAATCGAAATCTAGTTTATAAGCAGTCATTATGAAAGAGAAAAAAAGCCTAAATACTGATTTCAATAAATTAATTAAAACGCTTGGCAAAGAATCTAATGAATTATCTATCAGAGAATTGTATATTCTTTTTTGCAAATTTGGTATGAAAATTGAAATGGAGAATGAAGAACTAGTGATTTGTCTCAAAGGAAAAGAATAAAATTATTTTTCTTTAAAAAACGCTTATGGAAAATTTTGCAAATCAATTAATAAATATTACAATATTATTTTGAATTAAAGTTCGTTCAATAAAATTTAACTAATTTGTAGAAATCAGTTCATTTACAGCAGTTACACTCAATTTTGAATAGTTCGTCTCATTTCTTTAGCAGTGGCTTTTAACAGACTAATCTCTTAAATTAAAATAAAAATAATAAAATAAAGATTTGATTTCTAATTCATTCTTAGACATTAATTTTTTTGACTTATAACTTTAATAATTTTTCAGTGCATTAGATAAATTATCTTTAAAATCATCTCAATAATGAAAAGAATACCAATAGCTTAAATAAGATATTCTGAGTAATATTTTATATATATATAATTTTTATTAGCATTTCTCTAATAATAAGATAAATAATTGACAGCAATGGAAGAAAAAATTTTACAAAATAATAATTTAAGTGAAAAACAAATAACTATTTATCTAAAAGAAATCTTCAACTTTTATTGCAAACAAGATTGTCCTAAATAAACTTTTGCTGATTTATCGCATAAATAAGAGTTCATGAATCTTGGAAAATTCCTTGTATTTTGTTCTAATTTTTAAATTGGTAAAAAATAATCAGCACTTTCATAGAAAGTTGTTCTATTATTTGTAATTTTAGTATTAGAAATTAATTGAAATATTCAAGAAAACAACTAATTTTCAACAAGAAATTAATTTTGATTAATTTTAGGTTTAAACCTTTTAAAATTAAATAATTGATAGAAAATCTTAGAAAAATATGCAGATATATTATACTCCTAAAATAAAGAAGAACATTAAGATGCCTTACAGCAATTTTATGATTTTTTAGGAATCAATTAATTTAAAACTGTAAGTATTCTTCCTTTTAAAAATAAAATACAAAATTAGTTTCTTTTTAAAATGAAATAATGTGAAACTGCATTTGGAGGTGGAAAAAATGAAAGATATAATGATTTTGCATTAAAATGCAATTAATTAGAGAAATTAAAACCAATTTCACAAGATGAAAAAATTCAATTGAAACGTTTATATCTTATTATACATTGTACTAAAATTATAGAAAACCTAAAAAGTCGAAATAAATTAACTCCTGTATCAGTTTGCAATTAAAATAAAAGTTTATCAACTGAATAATAAAAATCTCTTAAAGGTATCTTATATTTATTAATAAATTTTTTGAAGTGATTAATCCTGAATATATTTATTCAGTTAAATTATCTTCATCGATAAAAAAAAATTATTTGGATTTAAATTCTAAGACTGATGCAACTATTAGTTGAGATAATTTATAAAAATTAAATCCAACTGAATTCTCTTCTTTAGAATTAAACCTGTATAATAATTTTCGTAATTTGGAAGACTTTAATTACAATAAACATTACTTGACTTCGAAGAATTAAACAATGGAAAGAAATGAAACTTGGAATCCATTATAATTAATTGAAGAAAATAATAAAGAAGATAAATTTTATTTGAAATAATATAATCTCGATGGTGTTCAAGAAAATAAATTTGATAGAAAAAAAAAATTACTCACAGTTTTAAGATCATATGGGAAGTTAATTTTAAAAAATCTATTATTTATTCTAAGTGTAAAATAAAAACATTTTGATAAAGAAAGTTTTGAAATAGTCAATCGCCATCAGCATTGCAGTTTCTAATTATTAAATTATTAATCTTGGTAGATATATTTGATAAAAACTGTTATGCATAAATTATGGACAATCGCAAAAAATCAATACAAACTTAAATTTAATCAAGACTAAATTAGCTGAAAACTTATGAAAAAAATTAAGAAAAACTAGTAAAATTATTTTGTTTTTCTAAAAATCTTTAGGTAAACAATCTAGTCTAATTACGGGCTCATTAAAATTATTTAGTAAAGCAAAAACTTGTCTGAAAAAAAAGAATATATATAATTTTATTTTGTATAATAATTTATATTCTAATTATACATTATACATTTTTTTCACACATTTAATTGAAGGAAATATGAATCCTCTAACAATTTCAGAAACAATTGTAAACGATACAGTTTCAATAATAGAAGAAGAAGGAACGAAAAAGCCAAACTATTATTATTTCAAATTTTGAAAGAACGCCAAAATCAAATATTTATTTTTTCTTCTTCAGAAAATTGATAGGAAAAAACTAATTATATTTTTTAGCTATTTTATCATTCTAGGGATTTTTTCTTTGATATTATTTTTCAACAGAAATATTAAAATACAAGCTATGGAACAAATTCATATAATTCTTTCTTGGAAAATATATGGATACTTAATAATAATATCGCTTGGATCGTTGGCTGTAATCTTTTGTTTGCCGGTTATTCTTTTTGAATTAAGTTTTGCTTTTATTTTTCCAGAATTATATATCTCATTTATTTTTATGATCTTCATACACATAATTGGTTCAAGCGGTGCTTATTTTATCGGAAAATATCTGTTTCGAAATAAAATTTATGAATTAATTTAGTAACATTAAATAACATAAACATTCTAACTGCTGGTTGAAGGGGAATAACAAGGGAGTTGGAAAGGAGTATTGTTAATACGTTACCTTGCTTTCCCTTTATTTATAAAAAACTACACATTAGCTGTTTTTGATATCTAATACACAAAATACATTATTACAATAATACCTACAACATTTATTTTTAGTTGTATTCGTATATATATTGCACATACCGCAAAAACTGTTTACGAGTTATTAGATAAGTCTAAAAGCATAATTAATATTGTATTATTAATATTTTCAGTAATCTTGACAGTTAGCATTGCCGGATATATTTTCTATTATTGCAAAAAAGAGTTGAATAATTTATTGAAATAAAAATAAAACAGCCAAAATACGTATGATGAAATAAATAATAAATCAAATTGATAATTTATGTGATTATTATTATTATTATTAATTGTTTAAATATGAATTCTAAATGTTCATCATGGTTATAGGCACATTTCTAGCTGTAATTTACTCTATTCCACTATTATTTCCCATTTTTCCGTTGAATATTTTGAAGAAAGAGTAAATCTTAATTCAGAATCCAAAACCCAACAGTTTGTAAATACAACTGAACTAACTTAATCTTTCTCTAAAGATCTTATCAAAATATAAGTAAATACAGAGGATTAGTTCGCTTTAATATGAAAACTTTTTTCATTTTTCGGCAAAATTAGTTGAATTGGGTTATTAAAATTTTTAGTACCTGTTTCAATAATTAGGTTTTTACATTAAAATTTAATAGGTTTATTGCTTAAAACAAATTTTGGATAATTGTTTTAACTAGAGATAATTAAATCGACGTAAGGCATTGCTATTTGTTTGAAATAGCCTTTTAATCAATTCAACTTAAAAATTTAGAGCACTGTTCAAAAATTCCAATCAATAAAGTCCCGCATTATTATATGAACGTTAGATTTTTCTGTTAATTTCTCAACAAATTTTGTTAATTCTCTTTTTTAAATAAATTATAATGTAAAATTAAATTTATACAAACTAAAATGTTTTTCACAATGAATAGCTGAATGGTATCCGGAACTTTTTATCAATTGGCTTAATAAAATTTCTGTATCTTTTTGTTTAAATTAAGACATATGCTCATTTAATGCGTTTACAATGCCATCAGTTCCTATTTATGGCTTATTGCCTAATAAAGAATAATACCTTCTCTTCAAACATGCTCTAAATAAATATCAACAAGTATTTAATTTCTATCAATCAATCAATCTCTAGTTATTTCTCCTGATCAAAGCATTGCATAACAGTAACCATAATTTCAAACTTCGCCTATGGTTAATCCTTAATGGTATTATGATTCTTTTATAGCGTATTTTAAAGGAGAAAGAGTTTTTTGAATAATCTATAATAGTTTTTCCTCGTATTCCTTTAAAAAATGTTTAAAAATAATAATAAATAAATGAACTTGAGGAATTTTGAGTCTTTCAAAATGCAAGAATAAAAATTCAGATGGAAAACGATTAATAAAAAAAGAAATTTAATCAAAGACTTCTTAGATTTATTAGCCAAATACAATCCCATGAATAACAACAAACTCATTTTTTTTATTTAATCCAACGCGAAGATCAAAATACCTGACACCTGATATCATTTAGCTTAAAATATTAAAATTTTGGCACTTTGCAAATTTTTCTGGGTGTATTCCTATCAGAAGCGTTTTTGTCATTGAGCAAGTTGCTAAAACCAAATTTCTTTAAAAATATAATGTGCAAACCTGAATTATGGGTACCAGCTAGCACAAGCTAATCAATAGGAACTTCTGGCTTCAGAAAACTCATCCACGCAATTAAACTGCGACGAAAGAATCTTTATGGACAATTTTACGGATAATCGCAAGTTAAATTTAAAATCATATTTAGATATTCTTGCTGAAGATAAGCATCTTCTGGAAAAAAGGATTAGCAACGCTGATTTTCATTTGCATCTATTTTTTCTTTTTCATTGTTTTACATTAGATAAAAATAATTATAAAATTAAGTAAAATTTATTAATTAATTATAAAATAATTTTTCAAGTAAAAAATTTGCCTTAATTAATAACAGATGTTTTATTCCTACATTCTTATTTGGTTTAATAATATTATTAATAATTTCAAAGATTTGTTAGAAAATATATAATGGCTAAAGTTTACGAAGTTTTTGAATAAGGGAAAAATTACGAAAAACATAAGGATGCTTACAAAACTGGTTTTATAAACAAAATTAAATCAAATAAATTTCTCTCTCTAGGTGGTTTTCATATGAATAAATATGATGAAGAGAACCATTTTGCTGAAATACTAAAAAAATTAATACAAGAACTTGGAAAAGGAAAACTTAATTTAGCTCTAATTGACAAACCTGCCTCTGTAAGTTATCCAATGACATATATGGAGGCTTAGGCAAAGTTCATTTTAATGATTTATATTGATTACTAACTTAGTGAAAACTTAAATACTGATTTATTATTGTAAGCAGCAAAAATTTATGAAGGTGATTCACTCAAAAGTTTTCAATTAGTAATTGCATTTTTAATTTCTGGATTACATTAAAATTTGCAAATTTATTATTCAAAATGTCCCTTGAATACTATGACTGGAGAGACAGTCAATGTTTTTTTTATAATCCTTTAACAAACTTATTTATTTATTATTAGTTAAAAAAGGAAGATGGGACAAAGTTTTACGGTGAAAGCATGGGATATAATTAATTTTATTATTTGGTTGGACCTGAATAAGAGTATAAAGTTAATAGCAACTAACATGTTTATTGATTTAATTTTGTTTATTATCGATTTGATAAGTTTAATATTTCTTTGAATGGCTTAAATTCCTTAACTGGGAATCGGAGTGGGAAAATACATTTTACAATTGGAAATAATGAGTCAATTTATGCTGCATACTATCCACAATTGTTTAATTATTTTTTATTTAAATTTTTGTAGTTAAATAGCAGGAGCTATTTTTGGAGAGAGAGTATTAACTTATGAAGGAAGATTAATGGTTTTTGATAAAGAAAATTCTTATGAAGCAGAAATAGTATTTAATCCATCTAATAATGTTAACTTTCAATTATTAAAATAATTTTAAAGGGCTTGCTTAAAAGTGTATTTAGTTTTTGAAGTTCATCTTCTAAATAATATGATGAATTTACTATTCAAATTAAAGATATTTAAACATAAGATATAATATCAACCGGGAGGTTTAATATTAAACAACTAATTATTCTACAAAAGTGGATCATGACTCTCACATATATAATTCGATGAATCATATGTCCCTTGGTCAATTTAAAATACAATAGAATTCTGAACTTCAGATATTGAAAATGTTTTACCTTCAGATAGTTATAAACGAAAAGATCGTACATTTTTAAAAGAAGGGAAATTGTCTGAAGCTTAATAGTTCGTAATAATTTAAAATAAATTTATTAATTAGAGAAATGGATAATATTTCAGAAATAATGGAAAAGGATAAATTGTTACAAAATTGTAAATGAAAAATGCTAAAATTTATTAATATTATTAAAACTATAATTAAATTAGCTTATAAGAACTTATTTAACTTTCGATAGATTATTACAGGATGGGAATTTGTTATAGTAAAAGGTCTCTTTAAAAAAGTACAACTATAATGTCATCCAGTGATTGATAAACATTTAGCCAACAAAATTATGAACCATCAGATTACTAAATTCAAAAACTAAAACCAAAAGACATTGATTCTGAAATTAAAATACTTATGATAAGAGAAAGATAATTTTTATAAATAAGTTCCTGTTTGGTTCATAAATTAAATTCAATATTCCAACGGAAAAATATAAAAATAGAAATTTTATCACTTTATGAAAACAAGCACATACTCGATGGCGAAAATTAAATTCGGCATTGAATTTGATTAGATTAAACAGTTGATGAAATGTGTGAAGAAAATAAAATACATTTTCAATTATTATATACAAATTCAATATAAAAACTAGACAAGGATTAATTCATAAAATCCTTAGGATAAAATACAAATTGCTGTAAAAAACTTTTACTTTGCCGATCTTATAATTAAAACTAAATATATCGGTTTGGTGCTTATTTTCATCATAATATCTAGGGTAATTCTTCTGATTATATTTAGTTTAATGAAAATAAGGCAAATTTTTTATTTTCTTTGAATGATAGTTTAAAACAGTAATTCACTAAAACTTTTTATTACGGAAAACATTTTCCAGATACTTTAATTAATTTTGGGTAGCAATTGCTTATTAAGAATACTGAAAAGAAAAGTATCCATTAATTTAATAAATAAGAGTCAACAAGTTGGAATTGCGGTGAAAAGGAATTTTTAATGGGAACTTTGGAATTATATAATGTATAATTTTAATGATATTATTATTTTCATATTTATTTGTAAAATTGCTATTTTATAAATTTTGTTTTGCTTTCATATAATTTATAATATTTGAACAAGGTTTTGCATTGAGCTTGCAAGTAAAGGCAGCTTTTTTAAAGAATTAGCTTCATCATTACCAAGTGAAAATGTTTAATCAAAATATTGTAAATTTGTTATTACATCTTTTCCGTATTAAAATGTAACTAAAAATAATTTTAAATCAATATTATTTAATTTAAACCTAAAATTTCTCCTGTATTATAATTAAGAATTATTAAAAATCCATCACATGTTCCGAGGAAAATGTCGCCTTTCGGACTTATCGTTAGCGAAGCCAATTGTTTATTAAAAGTCTTTAATGAAAACATTTTGATTGTTTAATGTTCTTCATAGTTTCGTATAATTACTTACTCACAGTTGGGATGAATTGCAATATATGTATTTTCTTCTTAATTAGAAAATATTACTTTTGTATTTGCTTTATTATCCTATTTGTATTAAAAATAATTTTTATTAACTTGCTAAAAATCTTGCATAAATGGCATTTTATAGTTATCTTTCATTTGGCATTTGATATTCTCTGAACTTAGAGTTACTTCAGATGAATTTTATAATTATTATATATCCCAAACATTAATTTTGCCATTGACAGTTGCTGATAATCAATTTATATTATCATTCACTTCTAAACAACTAATAGGGAATTATTATTCATTTATAATTTCAATTTGTTAGATCTTAGAAAACAAAATTGAATGAATTGATTAATTTTTAATGAAACCTCAAACTTTGGAATAAATTTATAAGAAATTAAACTAATATTGCCATTATAATTTCCAATTAAAATGAGATTTTGTAGAAAAAACTTTATTACCATGATAGGCGAATTTTTTTATGCCACCTGCATTTGATAAGAGCCTAAAAACTAATCTAAAAAAATCAATATAGAATTAAATATAATTAAACTGGTAAGATAATTAAAAAATTTGAAGTTTCCATCAGTTAATCCAACAACTAATAATACTTCTTCTCCTTTTACATCAAAGCAAAAAATTTTATTATTATGAAAAATAATTTCAGTGATAAACTCCATTGTTTAAATATCATATATTTTTAGAAACGAATCCGTTGAACTTGTAAACAGATAAATTGTATTAGATTATCTTTAGAGTTTAAATTAAGTTACTATAGATGAGCTTAAATGACTGGAATTAATTTTTAGTGAAACTTTTTCTTCAAGATCTAAATATCAAAGAGTCCCCAATCTTGAAGTAATAAAAATCTATTAAATTTTAATTCAATATAAAAATACTTCAGTTTCACTTTTTACTATCTGTTAATTAGGCATTTCATCTAAAAGTATTACATCAGGGTTTATTTGGAGTTATTAAACAAATTATTCAACTGTCATTACATTGCTGACAGTTCAGAAAAGAATAGATGAATTTGATCCTACAATTGTTAATCTTAAAAAACATTTTTGTAATTGAAATTGTTAAATAACTTATTTTATGTGGTTTAAATATTTAAAATAGGTGATGGAAGAATTTTTTCGATTATGACTAGTATTTAAAGACTGACTTAATCTAAAATGATTAGTGTCCCTTAATTTGTTCCTAATGTAACAACAGGTTTTTACCTAAATAAGTGGTTAATAAAATCTAATAAAAAAACTCAAGTCAAAATTAACTAAAGGATAATAAATGGCCATATTAACTGCAAATTTATTTCCAATTAACTTCACATTTTGAAAATTCCAACGTATTTCTATATATTTCTCAATTAAAAGATAACAATTTACTAAGAGGTCAATCTCCAAAAATACAATTTATTTGGGGTCAATGTTCAAAATTAAAAACTTTCATTTAATTATTATCATTCGGTTTGTATGATTCTTTTCAAATAATTATAATAAATTTGAATTTTACTCATAATTTATTACAGAGCAAGCCAATATTCTTTCAGAAACAATCTCAAAAATTATTAAATTTGTGTTATCTTATTAGATCTTTTTATACGCCACTATTAAAAAGTTTTCATTAGATGACACATCCAAACATTTTAAACGTTCCATATTACTAAATAATATTTTTAAATACAGTAATGAAAAATTCACTCAATTGTAAATTCTTAAAGAAACTTTAAATATTTTGCGTCATAAATCAAAATTTTGCCACTATGTGATCCCAAAACTAAAAATTTATTATTTTTTGTTAAATGAAGTTATGAAAAATCTTCAGTGAATTAAATTATTTTTTGCTCATTTTTTTCTTATAATTTAAAAATTACGAGATGGTTAATGGATAAATAGCCAAGATAATTTTCCTATTCATTCCAAACTAAGCATTTTTATGTCAGTGGCTAAAATGTATTGAATCCATAAAGTTATAAGAATTAAAAGTTAAAAGGACTAATATTTTGGTTACTATTAGGATAAAATATAAAATATTATTTTACATTATTTCTCTTTTATTTTAATTTGTTGCTTAATAATTTAATTTATTTGGATTTACAAGATTGACTATTTAGATTTTGCAATTTTAAGGCATGTTGTCAGAGTTTTTAAATTTATTTGTCGTTAAATTTTCTTTATATTTATCTAATTTTTCTTACAATTGATTCTTTTTTTGTTATTAAATAATATAACAATGATAACTTAATCTTCTTAACTGATTTCAAAATTAAAATGCGAATCTTCACTCTCACTGTAACTTTCTTACATTTTATCTCTTCTATATTTAGTTGATTTACTCTTTATTACAGATTATTCATTATTAATAATTATTTATTTATTAAATTCATTTTCAGAATTATCTATTTCTCTTGTCACCATATCATTTTAAAATTTCCAACAATATATCGTGGAGCTTTCTATGCCATAAGTTAGTATTAATTGTTTTTAATGAATCAGGACTATTCCACTAATAGGTTCAAAGCAGTTAAAGGCTTAAAATGTTGGAACTTTATAATATTTTAAAACTTCAAAAAAAATAATTCGTAACTTAAATTTCCACGTAATTTATAATCCCATATCTTTAATAAATTATCAGTCCCTATTGAAAACAAATATTATTCATTGAAAGAAGCTGCAATTTCATTAATTTATCCGTCATGCAATCCTATTGAAAAAAACTGAAATAAATTAATAAATGCCTGCATATTCTTTGATACAAAGTAAGTTCTCATTTTCCTAATCAATTTAATATTTTTTTAAGACCCCAGTTTTAGTAATGAGACAAAATTGGCTCAGGTAATTTGAGTTTAAAAAAAATGCTATTTCTTCTTCAAGCCCAATTACAAATTTCATTGTCAAATTGGACAGAGAATAAATTTTTAATGTAAAAGGATTTTCAAGAATGAAAAATTAATTTTGTGCGCTTTAAAATCCTATTTAACTTCCTTCAAAATTTTTAGAAACTATTAAAATTCGTTATATGAAGAAAATATAACTTTCAAAAGTTTTGATTATATTGCATTAATCATTAAATAAGCAAACATTTTATACTTTATCAACAGAAAGGCAATAATAATCATCATTGTTTATAAGAATATTTTTCACAGGACTTAGATGGAATTCTAAAGTTGATTCTAAAGTTGCTAAAATATTATATCTTTTAAAAAATTAATCAAAATATTTGTTATTAACTCCTCAATTCCTAAAATATGAATTCTACCTGATTCACACCCACAAATAAAAGTATCTTACTTATAAAAACAATCAATAGCAGTGATTTTATCATCACTATTAAATTCAAAATGCTAAATTAAAGAATAATCTGTTATATTTCTAAGATAATAATTATTAAACTAAATTAATTAATTTTCTACCAGATGCTAACAAAGGAATCATTTTATAATGTAATTAATTTTTGGCTTGGCTCATGGTACTTCGCGTAGATAATTTTGTTTTTTGTCGATCTAATTAAATATTTAAATTTTTTTGTTGTGAGATTTAATGAGCCAATTAGTTTATTAATAGAACCGCAGATTAATGTTTCATTATTAAGAAAAAACATAGAAGAAATAGCACTTTCAAGATTGAATTCTATGCAGTAATTATAATAATAATAAACAAAATCCTACCTAAAATCTAACCAAAATTCATAATTTCAAATAATTTAATTTTCCAATCAAATGTTGAAATAGCAATTATTTTCTCACTTTTTTCTCAAGCAATACAATCTAATGATCCTTCGTAAAGTTAAATTTTTTAAACAATTTGTTTTGATAAAAGGTTCAGAACAAAAAGTTTTCCCAATGAAGTGATAATAAAAGCATTATTACATTAAGCATTATTAATATATTAGACTGCATCATTAAAATGTTGGTTTCGTGCTTCATCTTCCAGCTTAATAACTTCCTTAATAAAGATCTTTTTTTAATAATTTATTTTTCAAAGACAAATATTTTCAAATCCCAAGGAAAGAAATTAATATTAATCAATTTATTTGATTTTGCTATCGTTTGTAACTTTTAAATTTTTTAAAAGTTTGATTTTTGAAATTTGCATTGTTGTTAAACTTGTTGCCAAAATTTTTGTCTGGGTAAATAATTGAAGCACTTGACGATTTTATGAATCCATTGCTAAAGCCAGCACTTCATAAAATTATTTTGGTAAGATTAAAAGCTGCTCAATTGATGAAAATTCTGTTTGATAAGATCTAAAATAATTTAGTGAAATACTAATTTACTCAAAAGGTATTTGCTTTTCAATATCTCAATAAACAATTTCACTTTCATCTGCGGTCATAATAACATTTTTTTGCTAATAGACAGCTAAACATTTAATTTTGGATTTTGTCCCAAAGAATATTTTTTACTCGTTGCTATCAACATTGAAACTAATTAAACAGTTATTCCCATTTGAAAATATAATTGATTTTTCATCAAATTTTTATAATTAATTAGGATGTCCTGAATACCCTTAAGCAAAGGATAAAGTCATGATTGGAAGTGGAGATAAAGTAAATGTTTCTGCTAATTAAATAGGCGGAGAAAGTTATTCTATTTTTTAACTTTTGGCATTGTTTTCTTTTGTTAATTTTGTTTATTATGCTATAATATTTTCTTGTTTATTAAATGATTTTTCTAAAAGAATTTTGCTATTTTTATCATATTTCTATCTCAATTACTTTATAAGATATATATAAAAGTTAAATAAACTTACCTTTTTAAATTTATAAATATTTTCAATTGCGTTTTCTTATTTTTCTTCCTCTTTTTAATCAATTTCAAATTTAATTCAATCATATAATTATTCATACTATAATCCTTTTGTCAAAAGAAATGTCATTTCCTAAGGCAGTTATTCAGGAACCAGGAATAGTTCATTAGATAAATAAATATTCTTTACAGAAATGTTTGCACAGATTAAAATTTTGTTTAATTAATAATCCCCTTTACTTTTTTTAGTATAGTCATTAATAAATAAGTATTTCTCAATATCTAAAATAAGTGTAAATCAGCGTTAAGAAGTAATTTGCAAAGGAATTTAAATTTAATTTGGTTAAACAAACTATTTAAAGTATTATTTACTAATATTGTTGCAACTTATTGCTTTTTAAAAAGGTTAGAAAAACATATTTTAATTTAATTCTTTTTCATTACTACAAATTCTAATGTAAACGAAAAATTTGATCCAACTGGAATTTTACCTTAAAAATACATCTTTATTTTCAAAATAACTATTTTAAACAAAAAATTGTGTACATATCTCCCAAATAAATCTAATGCTTTCTTTCCCTATTTTTTTGGAATCACCAAATAATTACTTGATGACACTGTTCCTTGTATTTTAAATACTCTTTTTCCAATTTATTTATCCTACGAATTTATAATTTAAAATATTTTTAATTACTTAATATTAAACAACATCACCTTGATAGTCACAATTTTTAAAGTCATAAACATTGCAACTCTTGAAAATATCAATAAAACTTTTTTTTGAGGTCATTTTCAATTTTCAAAATTTAAATTTGAATTAAATAATATATAGACTACTTTTAATTATAATTTAATTATAAAAATAAAAAATCCTTTCCAATCTTTCAATAATTTATTTAATGAATTAATTTGATTTTTTGCCTTCAGAACTTGATTATAATCTAAAAGTTGTAATTTATGTACTAGTTGTTGTGCATTTGCTTTTTTTTTTAATATGGATTGCTATTCTCTTAAAATAATTAACACAGAGTAAAGAGAAAAGAGTGTAAAATCAGATTAAAGAATTAGAAAAAAAATAAAAATGAAAAATTAATTTTTATTATTGAAAATATCAATCAATCAAATTTTTTAATTGTTTATTGTAATTTAATATTTTTCCTTTGCATTACAAGACTATTAAATGAGAAAAAAAAATGTTATTTAATATGTTGTATTGTTGTTGTAATAAAATTAATAAAATTTGTTATATTTTTATCAATGAAATTGAATTAAATCGTGCATTAAGCTTAATCTCCTTTATATTATCCAAAAAACTATTAGTCTCGAATAAAAGAGTAATATCTTAAAGAATTGAATACAAAGCAAAACTAAGAAGATACTAATTTCTAACCATTCTTTCAGCCAAGTCAGAAACAATATTGTTTAATGTTTAAGTATTTTTAAGGAAGGTATTAGGAAAACAAAAAAATAAAATCTTAGAAAACTAATTCAGTGTGTTCATCAAGTTCGTCATTTTACAGAAAATATTCAATGATGAGAGGGTCAAATATCAGATAATAGGATTTTTTGTCAATGAAATAATATAAAAATACTTGCTAAGATATGTATAGATCAACCTATAGCAATGATTATAATAAACCTGGAGTATTTTAACAATAATTTAGGTAATCAATTTATAATTCTTTGGAAAATGAATGAAGCGTTAAATATTAAAATAATTTATGTCTAATAGGTACCTAAATTACCATTAGTTTTTAGTGCAAAAGATATTTAACGTCATTCTAAAAAATCGAAGAAATAAAAGGCAAATGCTAATTTAGATGAAAAAGTTTGTAAGGAAAAAAAAAAATTAAAAAGCGTTGTAAACACTTTACAATCTTAATTGCAAAATAAGATCTAGGATAAGCAAGAACCAATTATTAAAGATTAATCTTAAAAGGTTCCTTAAATTTTAAAATAGCAAGAAAAACCAGAAGATAATAAACAAAATGAAGAAAATGAAAATGAAGAATTAGAATAATAACTAAAAGAATAAAATAATGATTAAAATTCTGAACCAACTTTATGTTTATCTATTACAAATTAATTTTTTTAAAGCCGAAATGCAGGAATTTGAACTGTATCTTGCCTCAAATCCTTCTTTTGCCTCTCACTTTTACAAAAAATGTAAATGCTTCCGTTGCAAATGTGGTGGATGCCACTGTGACTTCATGGGCAAGACACATATTGAGCTCCCATTTCATCCAAAACTTCTAAGTCATTATCAAAGAAACTATTAGAAATTATAGGAATTACCAGATTAGGAATAAAAAATAAGAAAGAAAATGAGAGAATTAGAAAAGCATGGATTGGGAAATGAGGCAGGGTTAAACTATTAAACTGTACATCAAGCAGACTTTATTGATAATTCTAAATTGAAAGCAAATGGAATTTAAAAAATGAAATAAAAAGTAGTTTAGCAAGAACCAAATATCATGAATTTGCAATCAAGTTATATGGTTAAAATTTTAATTTCGTAATATGTAATTTTTAGCTTGATTATTTAAATTTTGGAGCAAATCCACACAATGATATCTCCTAACGCGGATATTAAAAGCATACATTGCCAGAAATGCCTACAGTAGTAAAATAATCAACTTATCAAGATGATTTTCATTCTTTTAATGGAAGGTCTGGAAAAAATAATTTTTCTTTTGTACATGTGACTAATCCAATGTATTTTAAAATATTAATATTTTTAATCTTAGAGATTATTCATGCCTACCATTTAATGGTTAATCATCCTATTCAAAAGATTTTTAATAATGTAAGAAATAATAGGGAGATAATTTAGGATTAAATTAATAAAAGGTTCTTATTCTTATAATTAATAATTCCTATACAAAAGGGTTTATTAAAACCTTATGGATTAAGATATCCAGGCTCTTTTAAAACTATTTTTCAGAAAAATTATATACCAATTGAATCATCTATGTGCCCTGGAAAATATTCAGATTAAGAATACGAACGGTTAGCAAAATAATAAAATAATTGATGAAAACTATTAGTATTTTTTTAAGATTAATAATAAAAATATTTAAATTTTGATATGAATTAATTAAAAAGTAATTTTAAAACTAATTTCAGGCCACCATTCTAAAAAGTGAAAACACAATAAAAATCAATTCCTAATTCATTGTTTATAACTGAAAAACACAATTTTATTCCTTTTTTTCATGAACGGGATGGACTTGGGAGAATCGTTAATGTTAATTTGAATATATTAATAAAAATTAAAGCCAGAAAAACAATTTTTTAGTTAATGAAAATAAAAATAATCCAAAAACTAATTCTAAACAAAAGACATTAAAAAGAACCAAACGATGAGGGACCATTATACAAAAATAGAAAAAAAACAATTAAAGTAATTTTATTGCCCAGATACTATAGAGCTTCAAAAAAAGATGTTTATTATTTAATTTGCTATATATGAAAAAGATAAGAAGTCTAGAAAAAAACAAATTATTTAATCTGATAAAATGCTTATAGTTAAAACACTGAAAAATCGTTTTAAAATAAAGGAGAAGTCTCAAATTAATCTTCGAGTTCAAAACTTGCGAATTTTTTATAAAATTCTAATTTAATAAAAAATATTGAAAAATATTGCCTCTATGAGAATACAATTTAATTGTTCGATAAAAAAAATAATTGAAAAATAAAAGAAGATAAATAACTTAATTAAAAGGAAAATTATTAAAAAAAGCATAACTTATCTGCCCCAAAATTGTCTTCCTGTTTTCTTTCCAAAGAACGGCCGCCATTATATAATGTTTTTTGATAATTATATTTGATTTATAAAGTAAACAGCTTAGCAAACCCCTGGATATTATATTGGTCTCATTGATTATAATAAAGTTAATCCGCATAAAATTGATATATAAATTGGAAAAAAGGATAGATTCTTCCATACAACCTATGCGAATGATCATACTTATTTAAGTAATGATCAATACTTAAAAATAAAAAAACATAGTATTCCTACAATAAATTTTAATAAAGCTTTGGATCGGGATTTAAAGGCAATTTAATAAGAAAGTGGATGGAGTGAGAAAATTGAAAACAATCTAGACCTTCTGGAAAAGATATCCAAAAAATATGAAATAGATAAAAATGTTTAAAGTTAAAATAAATTTTGAATTAGTTTGATGTTTAATTAGAGGATAGGAAATAAATATAAAGCTAAGAAATCAAATACTAACCAATGAATTATGAATAAATTTTAGGCTCTGTTGTCAAAATAATGTTGTTATTTTATTAATTTTGTTACAAGTTTGGTAGTAAAAATTACAAAATTAAATAAGGCCATGGAAAATTGAAATTTCTCAATACATGATTTATGTTAAATCTAACTATTTTTTTATATAAATTGTAAATAAAAAATTAAATCTATCTAAAATATGAACATTAAAATTTTGAATAACTTCTTATTTTTCGGTCTTATTGGTGTTTTTGTCGCGCTTTCACTCATAAGTTTCTCAAAAGCAATTATAGTTTTTATCTGCTTATACATAGCCTATGCGATCTTAAGGACCAATGGATTATTGCCTAAATAATCTTATAAAGACAAGCATGTTTTTATCACTGGAGCAGGTTATTGAGTTTCAAAACGATTAACTTTGTAAAGGGAGTGGAATAGGAAAAAAATTATCTATTTTATTTGCACATTCTGGAAGCAAGGTGACTCTTTGTGATATAAACTTTGCTTCTGTTTAAGCTCTCGAATAAGAATTAGTATAAACTAACCATCTCGCCAAGGCTGTTTACTGTGATGTCACAAAAAAAGATTTAGTTTAAAAAACTTTTGATGAAGCTAGGCAAAATTTTGGTTAAATTGATTTATTAATTAACAATGCTGGCTTTGTCTCCGGAACTTTATTAACTGAAATACCTTTAGAAAAAATTGAAAAAACTTTCGAAGTTAACATAGTTTCTCATTTTTATACAATCAAACAAATACTCCCAGAAATGCTAGCAAGGAATTCAGGTCATATTGTAGAAATCGCCTCTATGGCTGGAATCATAGGAACTGCAAAATTAGTTGATTATTGTTCTACCAAATTTAGTGTTGTTGGGTTATACGAAAGCTTAAAATTTGAAATCTAAAAGCTTAATAAAGATGTTTAATTGACTTGCATCTGTCCATTCTTTATTAATACTGGTAAAATATTTTATTATTTTTATTAATTACTAGGAATGTTTGAAGGGGCTTCTTCTCCTTTAGGAATTTTATTGCCTATCCTTAAAGAAGATTATGTTGTAAAACGAATTAAAAATGCCATTGAATAAGGAGAAGGCTTGGTGTTTATGCCTTGGATTTGCAATTTAGTTTTAGTTTTTAGGTAGGAGATATTATTTAAAATTCTATATTAGAGCATTCTTGCCAGAATTAGTTAATGAAAAAGTTTAAAAATTGTTTGGAGCAACAACTTATATGAACAACTTTGAAGGTAGAAAAAAAGAACAATGAATTTGAAAATAAAATCCAATTAGATGAAACATATAAAATAAAATGTTAAATTAATTAATTAATTTCGATATACATTTAATATAATAAATTATGATTCATTTTGTTTTTTCTTTTTGGTCAAACTTTTTCATACAAGAATTAGATTTTATCTTAAAATTATTTTATTTGATTGTGATTTCTTTTAATGGAGAAAGAACTTAACTTGCTGTTTATTCCATAGACTCCACAAACCTTTCAATTGTTTCTTCTTGCTCTTAAAATTCGTTAGTTTGATTGACTAGTATTTATTTTTTTTCATCAGTAGATTATGGATATAATTGGCTTTACATGGATTGTTTGGTAACTGAATTCATTATCTATTACGGTATTTCTTCTTTTAATATCTCTGATTAATTGTCCATTTTAAGCCGAATTTTTTCAAAGTCAATGCTTATATTCATTTCAACTTCATTTTTATCTTCCTGTGAATTTTCTAATGTTAATATTTCAATTTACGATTCATGGATCTAACAATTGCTATTATTATTATTATTTTCTTAATTATTTTTAATAATTTCATAATTCAGTTAAATACTGGAGTTATTTAAATATTTTGATTCTACTTATTTTTAAGGCGATTTTTAAGGAGAGTTAAGCGATTAGCTTTAAGATAATATATTTTTAATGGGTTTTTGCTCACTTGATGCTATGTATCCATTGTCTTTACTTTATTTCACAATATTTTCATCAAATTTTTTATGTCTAACATAAAATTTTAAAAAATATAGTATTACTTCAGAAGATTAGATAATAATTAAGTTTGAGTTATTGCTTATAAGTTTTTAAAAGTATTCTGCTTTACTATTTATGGTAATGGAATTTAAGTTTTCTTCTTCTGTTTACTAAAATTTGATTCTTTCTTCCTCCTAGGACTTTTAAAAGAAAACCTAAAATTTTTAAACATTTTTGAGATTTTAAAAGTTAACTTTAGTGGAGAAAGCATTTATTTATTTAATTGCGATACAAAAATACTATTTTATTCTTATAGACACTCGCTAATTATCATTCCATTATTTATTATTTCCAATTAGTTTTCATTTTTTTTTTATTCTTTTTCTTTGATATAATTTTGAATCAATAGATCAGCTTTTTTAGAATTTTTAAAATAAAATAACTGGATTACAACTTTGAGTAAAAGCAAGCCAATCGGAATAATTAGAGTGAAAATTTATAAGAAAATTAAGAGAACCATGAATTGTAAGTGATAAGGATAGTTTAGTTCTGTAAAAAATTTTTGATTGCACAGTTAAAGATAAGCTTAGAGTAAAAATAGAGATTGTAATGATAAACTTGTGATATCTTAAAAATAGCAAAGAAAAGAAATTAATTTATTTGTAAATGGTTTTTTAATTAAGGCCCAAATAAAAAAAATAAAATTTCATAGAACAATAAAAGTAAGAGATAAATAATAATATTCCTCAGGTATTACGATTAATAATGCTATACAAACTTCGATCCGAATAATTTCTTGAATAATGTATAATGATTATTCTTATTTTAAATCTAAAGTTAATATTGAATAGACTTTATTTGTTTTATCTAATTCTTGATATGTATTATATTATTCAATTTCTTTTTAGGAAAAATTTGATAATATAATACCTATTTCCATTTAACTTTTACTAACGCAAGCTTTTTACTTTGAAGGGCTTAGACTTTATTTTAAATTTGCATTTTTTCCTTCCAACGATAAACTTTATTAAAACTCAAAGATTTTTCTAAAATTTCTTCACATTTTTTAAAATTATTCTTATTCAAATTGGTTTTCATATTGTTTAATTAACGAAATTTTCCTGTATAAAATAAATGGTAACATTAAAAGAAATAGAAAGATTATTAGTGATGAGATTATTAAATTTAAGAAATAATTGCAGGTTAAACTAAATTCGAGATACCGAATAGAAATAAGAGCACAAGTAAAAAAAGGAACAAGTTAATCAATAACTAATAGAATTAAAAACTGGGAGATTAGTTTTTCATAGAGTATTCTACAAATTTTTCGAATTCTTTCATATTCAAAATTTTTTGAATAAGTTTACAAAATTAGTTTAATCAGAATGCAAAACAGTGCAATAATTGTAAAAATTATTATTTTATTAGTAACCATCAATAAAATTTAAGGATTTAATTTATACAAATGCAAAAATTATGGCATTTTTTAGATATCCTCAAATTATTATGAATATTTTAAAGTCTGAGGGAAGTAATATTAAAACAAAATAGAGTCACTATAGTCCATGAATATAATAAAAATTTATTAAATTTTCCAGGACTAATAAATTGGGAGCATTACAAGTAAATTGCAGAGTTTATTTCATAGCACCACTTTGATGAGAATAAACGAATTATTAATATTGCAAAAGCAAAAAGCATAAGTCAATATCGTGGAGAGATAAATGCACATGCAAAGTGTTATTGCAACATTTTTTTATTCGCATTCTTAATTAAAAAAATACCATTATTGATCAGTTTCATTATTGAATGTTTAATTACTTTCTTGAGCTAAAATATTAACTTTATTTGGCTAGGTAAATTATCATTTTGAAAGCATTATTTGATTAAAATCTACTGTTAAATTTTAATTAGCTGAAATATTTTCATCTAAGACTAATTGAATTAAAAAACTACATAGTTAATCTTCTTGAAGAAAACTAATTGAGTAATTATTGGCAGTCAATGCTATTTCTTCTAAATAGATTGTAAATTGCAAAGAAAGATTATCTAATGCCTTCAAATTTTTATCACATTAATTGATAAATAATTGTAATTCTTCAACTTTTTCAGTAAGCATTAATCGGGTTTAAATTATAGTATTATTATCTAAATTATCTGAATTCTAGATTTTATTAACAAAGAGGGTCATTAAAAAGAAGTAATAAAGCAATGAAGCTAAGAACTTATTTTTTATTTTCATTAATTTTGAATGTTTTGAAGTCAAATTAATTTAAAAAATATTTGTTAAAATATAATTTCTATAATAATATTATTATATATTTACTAAAAGAGTAAATTTTATTGTTGTATTTTAAGTTTGGTTGTAATTTATTGTTTTTCTAATTAATTGCAATTTTCATAAAATAATATCATATGTAAATATTCTTCTTTATGGCAAAATATTAAAATAAGGAAACAAAGAATAGGTATAATTTAATTCCATAAACTTTTAAAGGGTATTTTGAAATTATTGTTAAGTGCCAACTTCTATTTTTATTGGAATTTCTTCTTATTATGTCTTAATTAATTTATAATTGCATCTTAATGATTCAATTTTTTTCTTTTACTAAACTTTCTTTCGTTAATATGTAAAATAGTGTTTCACATTTGTTAATTTAGCATTAATTTGATTTGCTCTATTTTAAATTATTTCTTATTTTGTTTTTACATTTTTAGATAAGTTAAGTGATGAGGCCGACAGTTTTATTCAAAATATAAATCTAAGATATTTTTATCCTCAACTGAAAATTTTTTTTTTTCCTTGAAATAATATTAAAAGTTAATAATTAATACATGAAATTGTAATTTCCCCAAATTTACATCAATTTTCCTTTTATGTTTAAATCAATTTTCGATTTTTACGACTGAAAAGCCAAATTCAGCAGCCAAATTATAATATTATGTCTTACTTGGATATTGATTCTTATCAAAATAGTATATTAATCAACTTGATAAATACTTTTTCGTAAATTTCATTCAACTTATTGAAGATTTCTTCACTTAGAGATTAATAATTTCTTTTTGTAGTTTTAGATTAAGTTGTCTAAATAACACGTTAATATCAAATTAATATTTATAAACTTTTGATTATTCAGAGACTACTATAGAAAAATTAATTTCCGATCTTACTTAGTTTTACAATTTTGAATCTAAATCAATATTTGCTTAAGATTAGTAAGTATACTCTCAAAAGGTGTTACATTCTTCTTCATCCTCAAAGATTAATTAGATACGTAAAATTCTTTTTTTAATTAATTAATAACCAATTTTTATATTTTAAGGATAATAATATTTATTGTCACATTTAAATATAAAAAATATATTATACTGTTTTGAAAATCAATTTTAAATCAAAGGGAAACTTTTGTTTTAATTAATTAAATTTAATAATAATAATAATAATAATTCAGTCTTCCTCTTCTTCTTCCAAAATTTTCCATGCTAAAGCATTTTTTTTCAAATAAAATCGGTAGATTAAATAGAAGATCAAACAGATTTTTATCAGAATAAATAATACGGTTACAACAGTGATTCCAAAGGTTGCTTTCCACATCTCAGAATATTCACTGTCCAATGGATTACCGTCGCTATCTACACATCCGCCTTCATCAAATTTATCTTTAAACATTATTGTCTGAAGCAAAATACACATATAAAAAATTGTTAATATAACTGAATAAACTCCTAAAAATGCTCCTCCAAGCAATAAAACAGAAAAAAATAGTATATATATAATATTTCTGAATCATTGTGTATCAGAGGCATATTAAATTTTATAAAAGTTGAAATCAAAGATAACTAATAATTTTGAAACAGAAATAAATTAAAAACAGTTAAGGGCAACAAGAATAAGTTAGACAATAACTATTGGTCTTCTGGATGTTGAGCATTCATCCATTGTGGAAATCTTCAAAACATAGGATACGAGTCCCCCTATACAAAAAAAAATAATACCTCAATGCAATTATTTTAAATTAAACCAAAAATAAATAATATTTTTATAATTAATATTCAAATTAACATTATTTAAAGTCATTGATTTTTTTAATGAATAATTACAGAATTACATATAAAATTTGAATGTAGATTAATTACTTGCAAAAATTTTATACAAATTGTTATAGACTAAAATGAATCAAGAAGAAGAGCCATACTCACCAATGCTTTTTAAGAGTACCAGAGATAAAACCGAGCGTGTTTCTTTCCTAAGTTGTGATAAACTAAAATTATCAACCATTCACACATTCACAGAATTAATCAATTAGAATGAAGAAATTGTGATAATAGGTAATAAAAAAAAAAAGAAAGTGAAGAAAAAGAAAAAGTTATCATCCAAGTAATTAATTCCTTTATTGGATGCAGATCTTACTCACAACAAAATATGGAAGAATGCATTAGACAACAGTATAGAAAAACAAGTGGCAAAGAGTCCTGGATGAAGAGTAAAATTTCACCGGGCTTTACATAAAATTAAAACAATAAAAATCATTGAGAAAGCTAGTTGTAAGACAATAATTTCTTGAATTTTCTTTAGAAAAAATGTACAACCCTTTTTTAATTCCACCAAATTGGGAACAAGCAAAAAAACATCGTGTTACTTTTTTACCTTGATGAATTTTATTCTAATATGTTAGATGGCGTAAAGAGTAGCACTAGAAATCGAAACAAATTGTGAAAACATTTGCAAATGTTGTGGACAGTTTGCAACTCGCAAACCATTTAGCATATTTGATTCACCTTATAACTTTGGCTACCTCGGATCAGGTGAGGAATATTTTTACTAAAACAAATGTAAGGCTATCCACTATATTTTAATTGATTTAAACAATGTATTATTATTCTCATAATATTATCATGCTTGTATTCTTTTCCAGCAATGTATTCGAATTATACAACTGATTACTGTTACAAACCGGATAGAACAGAATAATGCAGAAATGATAGTTATATTTCATCGTTAAGCTATCCTAATAAATTTGATAATGATATAGCCAAAAAAGTTTAGAATATTCTAGGCTTGATAACAACAATTGTTTTAATGATAATTCTGTTTTTTTTCAGATATTAAGCAAGAAAAATTGATAAACGTATTGATAGTGATTTAAATACACCTTCAGATTATACACTAATTGTAAAAAATATTCCAAAAGTTGATAATCTTAAAGAAGAGATAAGAAAAGTATTTGAAGAATCAAAATTATTTAAATAATATAAATAAATTGGTCCATCATCATCAATCAGTTATTTGGAAGAAACTCCACTGAAAGTTACAAAGATCAATCTCTGTTATATCCTTGAAAAATTGACAGCAATTGATAAATAAATTGAAGACAAAATTGGATAAAAAAAGAAAAGATTGCTTTCAAATGAATTTAATTTATAAGATTCTTTCATTATTCAAATAGATTAGGATATTAATAAATTAAAACTTTTGAAAAATTAAACTTCAAATGAAATGTAACGTACAAATGAAGATTTTTGCGGAATTGCTTTAGTGTCTTTTAATACAGAAGACGATAAATAAAAAATCCTTGAGAATTTTACAATTTCTTTTCTAAACCGCATGCTATTATTTAGATAGTAAGGAAAAATAATAAATCCTGAAAATAGTGATTGTTTACTTTAAATTGGGAATAACTAATTGATAATTGAAGAAGCTCCAGAACCTTAAAATATAAATTGGTAATTTAATTGCTTTTAGGTTAAAAATAGTTTAGAAATGTGATTCATGTCGCAACTAAAAGCAAAATTCCATTGAGAGTTAAATCTTGGCTTTAGACGTTTGCATTATGGATAGTTTGTATTCTTGTAATTTTTGGAATAAAATTCAGCTAAATAAAATACAAGCAATTTGCCAAAAATAATTCAAAAGAAGGCAAGATAACAGATGTCTAATTATAATTTGTAAAATCCATGACAATCTTTACATCCGGTTTAATTTGTGTGTTTAATAAAATAATTCTTGCTAAGTTTGTTAATAAAATTATTGCGTTAATTTTTATTATGAAAATTGATCTTAAATTTTAGTTTTGCTAAATATTCAACAAAGACAAAAGCATAAATTAATTTCGCTGAAAGGTAAGCCATGGCTTTGTTTGTGATTGCAGTTTTAATTAATATTATATTATAAATATTTGAAAAAAATATTTATTCCACAGGTTTTTTATATTCTTACTTAAATTTTAATAATTCCTTTTAAAAGGTGGACTTGTCTATCTCGAATATTACGTAGTTTTGATAGATGCTATTCTAGGCCCATCACTCTGGGCACTCAATCCTTGGTTTTTAGAAAAATGATACAAAAAATATAAAATTAACAAAAAAGTACGCTAAACTGATAATAGAGTTGCAATTACTTAAAAAGAAGCTCATGAGTATAAAATTTTATTGATTGCATTTAAATTTAGATTAATTGAAGATGGCACACCTTATAAAGCAGCCGCAAGGTACGCGGATATTATGAAGACTATGTATTCAATTTTTTGTTTTTCTGAGCTCGTACCAATTGCTGGACCATTATATCTTGGTAGTTTATCAATTTATTACTGGATTGATAAAGTAATTGTTTTAATATTTAATTTTTTTTCAGTATAATTTTTTAAAACGAAGCGCGGTGAAAGAAAATATTAGTTTAGCACTTTCTTAACATATGATTGATAAATTGGATTATATTTTTCCAATGTTTGGAGTAGGCATTTTTTCTTTAATAATTTAATTTTTCAAGATTGCTAATTGCTTTTATGATTATATGCTGTTTGGGACAGTGTATTCTGAAAATATTATCATAATAATTCTTGGATTCTTATATATTTTTCTACCAATGGAGAATTTTAATCAAAAATTATTTCCTATCCCAGAAGAAAATGAAATATTAGAATATTCAGAAGCAGAAATTTCATTTGATACTGATTATGATCGGGAAAATCCTGTTACCAAACAGGCAGCGATGGTAAATTGGCTGAAAAAAAGAAAAATTGTTGATATGAAAAAGACACTTCTTTTAAAATGAAATTACAAATTTGTTTTTAATTATTATTACAATAACTCTCCTAATAATAAGTGCCCATATTCAATAAATAAATTTTATATATAATTTATTATTAATATATTAGAAAATAAAAAAAAATAACTTGAATGTACAATCCACGCTTCCGTCAAAAAAATACTAAAAAAAACATAACTAAATAATAATTTTGTTAAGATTATTAACCAATTACCAACAATAATAATAATTAATTAACAACAATTTGTAATGAGCTAGACCCAAGCAAATAAGAATTTAAAGATAGTTTATCATCATTCTTTTCTGTCAATTAGCAACTCTTAGAAATTCCTAGAATCTCTAAGGTAAAAATTTATTAATTTCATTTAGCATTGAAAGCAAAACAGTAGACCACAAACAAATAATTAATGATCTTTAATTGCAAAAGATATTTTGACACCATTTTTACCGAAAAATAATGTCTTACTCAGAGCAATTTTATAAAAGAAAATATCAAATAATAAATTAAAACTGAAAAGAGAAGCCTCCTCTCGACGTTCTTCTTCAGACAATTTAGATTCTGATAATTCTAAACTTGAATAAAGCACGAAACAATTTCCATAAGGCAATACCATGACAAGTATCAAGCATTTACAGTAATCGAATTCAAAAGCTAGCTTTGATAAAAACTAGAAAGTTCAGTGATAAAATATTTCATTAATTCGTAAAAATTTGTTTGATATTGAAGAAGAAAAAGTAAAACAAAGATAGTTTAATTCGATAAGAGATGAAGTAAAAAATGATTACTTGCTAAGGATGAAATGAAGTGAGTTTATGCAAAATACAAGAAAAGAAGAAGATAAGACTAAAAATAATAGAAATATTTCAATGTTGAGTGAGAAGTATATTAAAAAAGACAATTTCGCGGAAATTTCGAAAGAAGATTAAACTATAATTTTGCCAACACATTCGAGTGCATCAGCTGCTCATGACGACATTGAACAAGAAATTTAATTTTAAAGATAATAAGTTTCACGTAGAAAGAGTTGTTATTGTTCTAAATGTGGCGATAGAAGCTTATTTGAATCAAAATATATTTGTTTACCTTATAAAACTGCTATGAAATGCAAATAAGAATTATTGAAAAAAAAAGCACTTTAATAAATTTTTGAAAAGAGAAAAAGGTAGTCAATAAATAAAACAGGAAAAATCAAAACTTAATTATCAATTAATTAATCTTGGGATAAATAATTTAATTAAAAATTCATAATTTAAGAAGAAGGCTGTGGTGATACTATTGATAGTTAGAATGACTATAAAGAAGAACCATAAAGCTCACAATTGCTAAGAAAGAAATACGAAAAATATTCAAATGAGAATTCACCTTCATTGCCAAGATTATTCAAAAGATCACGAACTATTTCAATGAATTTAATGAAAAAGCCAAGCCTTAACTTAATTCAAGTAGACTAGTCTTTATAAGAAAAAGAAGAACTAAAAATTGAAAAAAAAAAACAAGATAAGTTTGTGAATATATCAATGAACGAATATTAATCATTGGATTCATTTAGCAAATAAAAATATAAAATGAATTTAAGAAATATTAATAATAGCTTGAATAACTAATTTTATTAAAAATATAAAATTATTCTCAACCAATGAATACACAAAAGAACCCCTTAATCGAATTCTTGTACTATATTATAAGTTTATAAATTATTTAAGTAGTGAAAAGGCAAGTTGTATAACCTGTCAATTAAAGTACTTCACCGATGCGAGGAAATGATTATACTAACCAAAACGTTTCAGCTAATTTATTACCTCCAAAATTGTTCTAAGGGAAATTTTTGGATGCATTTAATGTAAATAAATCAGCTTTCAGGAATATGGAAGCTCGGCCAAGCCTGAAAACATTTGAATCTTCTTATCGTTCAAAGGAAAATTAAGAACATTAGAAATTAATAAAATTTAAATCAGTTTTGCCAAAAAGTTAATAAATTTTATACATTTTACGATTATTATTTAGTTTCATCATCAAATAAAATTGTGAATTAGAAGCATTAGTTAATTTGATTTTAAAATTATATTTACTGCTTTTATAAAAAATTTTGTTTGATTTTGATTTATATTTTTAAAATCAATATTAAAATTCAGTATAAAAATTTAACAAGATGACGAATTAATCACCAATTTTAACATTATCACCTATAACATCTCCAACAATCTATTAAAAAAAACTTTCTAATTTTGATTCACTTCAAATGCTTTTTAAGACTTCGATTGGAGGCTAGATAATGCTTCTCCCTGCTATTTTTTTTTAATTAGGCTATATCTGAGCGTTACCTATTATGTTGCTTGCTTTAGTTTGTTGTTCTAATCCTTGTAAATTGTTTATCAAATGTGCAGAGAAGGTTGAAGAAGAAAATTTTATAACAAATTTGGATTATCGTAAAAATATTATTTTTGTGTTAATTTTTATAAAGATCATGTTGTAAAATATACATTTGGGAAGATAATTGCGAACTTTTTTAGTGTCTTTTATTTCTTTTATTAAATTGGAACTAACTTATTCTACCCTGCTACTTACACAATTTATTTATAATAAGTAATTCATGTTTTTATCAAGATTCCTAACTTACATTTTACTACAGGTATTATCATGATTTTCTCAATTCTATTGATTTTTCCTTTTTTACTTTATGATAAGTTTTGAAAATATAAGAAAATTAGTTTAATAGGAAATATATTAGTATTATTAACAGTTTGCATCATTATTTTAAACAATTTATATTATCTTGGGCATGGATCTATAAATTCAACTTAGAAAAATCTATGAGAAATTGAAGTAAAGAAAAAAAAGCATATTGTTTTTATGATTTTAGAAGCATTAGGATACTTTTAATTTTCGTTTTAATTTTTAAGTAACTTATTTGATGTAAAATATGCAATGATAAATCCCTGTTAGTTTAAATAGCTCTTTTATAAACTAAATTTAGTAGTTTTTATGCTTTATTCTATTTTTAATTTTATAATTCTCTTGGGTTAAACAAAAATTACGAAAAATGTATTGTACTCAATTAAAAATTAATCAGTGTTTGTAATCTGTAATTGTTTATATGCAACGAATTTAATGATTTCGATGCCATTAAATTTATATTAAACATTTGAAATTTTAGAACGAGCAAAAAGTTTTAAATTATTTCGAAGAATTAATGCATAAAGTAAATTACGAAAATATTGTATAAGATTTTTACTGATATTACTCACAATTATTTTTTCATTTTTACCAATGCAATTTGTAATAATAAATATTCTTTCTAATCTGGGTTTAATAATTTGCTAATTTTTAATGCCATTTTTTGCTTATTATATAATTTTTAAAGAAACTATTACAACAAAATAATTAGTAAAAAATTTTGTATTGATGTGCATTGGAATATTAGGAAGTGGTTACATGCTGATTCATGGAATAAAAGCATAAGAATTATTTTTTTTAAGTGAATTAGAATTAAGCTGAATGAAATAAAATTATTTTTATATAATAATAATCTATATAATAATATAATTTATATTATAAATTATATCAGAAAAAACAATAGAAATTAAAAACACTATTGGATTAATTTAATTGGTACTTTTCACAAAATATTAATTTTTTGTGTTATTTTTAATATAAATAAAATCTTAAATACAAACAAATTAACATTATCAATTAGAAAAATGGCAGCAGTTGACGAATAATTTGAGAAAATCTAGCAAAATGGTTCGGATACCTACCCAATGAGTGCAGGATCAATTCAAAAGAATGCTTACATGATGATCAAGGGTCGTCCTTGCAAGGTTGTTGATGTAAGTCATGCTAAACCAGGAAAGCACGGAGCTGCAAAAGCTAACATCACAGCAGTCGATATCTTTACTAACAAAAAATTAGAAGATTCATGCGGCACCAGTCATAATGTAGATGTACCTTATGTTTTAAGAAAAGAATTCTAATTAATTGATATTCAAGATTAATTTGTCGTCTTATTGCTTGAAAGTGGTGAAATGAAAGAAGATTTAAAACTACCAACTGATAACTAAGAAGTTGATTTTTTATTTAGCCATTTTATTTATTTTATTAAAAGTTATGTGATAAGATTTAAGCTGATTTTGATGATGGAAAAGAAATCTTAGTTACTATTGTCAGCGCTTGCGGATAAGAAAAAATTGTCTCTCATAGAGAAATTACAGTTACAGAGAAATGAGAGAAATGATATTTTATTCATATTAATAAAATATTATTTATAAATAATCAATCAAAACAAAATTTGTTTCATTTTAATTTTTACTTCTAGAGAGTATATTTATGCAAATAATGTTAAAGTTTATTATTTTATACAAGAAAAGCAATGTAAATATCATTAAAACTTAATAAATTATTTTTATTAAAGAATTCATCCATTATTTTTAGTTTTTGAAATTAGTTAATGCAATTTCTAGACCTTCAAATTATTTAAATTATGTGTAGATGGAAAATGTTTAAGATTTTCGCCTTTTTATTAAGAATTTTTCTAAGTAGGTTTTACACCAAAACTCAATTACTTTCTATGACTTGCAGATTAAGGCATTCTTTTATTCAAATTTATTGGACTTAGAATTTACTAATCAAATATCACTTTAAATATAATCAAATCAAACCTCATCGACACAGGATAAATCAATTTGCACATGATTTGTATTTTTTAATTATATATCTTCTATATTTATGGGCTAATCCTACAACTAAGATCCTTTTGTACTATAATATTATATTCCAGTATCATTTTATAAACTTGCTTACATTTTAGAATTCTAAAAGCTTTATCTAAAACAAAATATTTATTATGTTATTTAGTTAACCCATCCTCTTGATTCTTAATACTCATATTATTAATAGTCATAAAGCTTTAATCAAATTTTTCAATTAATTCAGCAAATTTTCATTTTTGGTTTCTTTTAATATCTTTTGTTGTTGTTGTTTTGCTTATTGAATTTGGTGCAATACCAATATCATAATGCTTTTTGCTTTCATACTTAGGTGTTTATAAGTAATATAATTATTTCTCAGAATTGTATTACTATACTAAATAAATTAATAAAAATTATATGTAATTTTATTATACTTCCACTTCCATCATTGGATAAGTTTTATAATCCTAATGTTCGATTATCTTTTTTTTCTGTTTGGATTTCTAGATTATTTATCTAACTGTTTTATTTTATTTCATTAATTGCATGGATTTAATTTAAAGAAGAAAAAGTATTATTAGAATACTAAGAACAATGGCTTGGTCCTCTTTTACCTAGTATAATTATAATTAATTTAATAAATATACTGTCAATTATCCTATTTAATTTATGAATGTATTTTTCTTTATTTAAAATCTAACAAAAATTCTATTAGGAAACAATGTTTACTTCTTGTATAATAATTGCTTATTTCTTTTCAAAATCATCCTTAATTTTTTTTCCAGCCTCTTATAAAATAGTAGTCTTTTATTTCTCACAACTTAACTTAGATTTCAGTTATGAAATTTCTTTATTGGCTTCTCAATAGTGATCAGATTCCATGCTCGAGATAGCTTTTTCTTAATTCCTTATTTTGTCTTATAATGAACTATACTTTATTTTAAACTAATAATGACAATTCAACCTTAATTCTGCATTTTTTATAAAAATTAAATCCTTATATTCTTACATTTATAATTATTACTATGCTATTACATCTTTTAACAGTTGTTAAGCGTCTTCAAATTCTTTTCCAATCTTTTAAAGCTTGTCTAGAGAGTTTTAAAGTCGAAGATTTTCACTTGTTTTTTTTTATAAAGCACTTTATAATAATTATTTCTATGGAAATTATTAAAAATATTATATAAAATCAACTTCTTCTAAAAATGTATCTTTTAACAATGTTAATGCTTCTTATTAATCAAGCGAGTTTTATTACTTATTAGTTAATTTCGTGATTATTTACTATAATTTTTATTTTTCCTTTATAAAATACTATTAAAATTTAATAAATTACTGATTCAAAGGTAAGTTCTAAAGATTTCATTTCATTTTAAAACTAATCCTTAAGCTATTATTATGAAATTTCATGTTATTATTTAAGGATTTGCATTTTTGATTATTATTCAAACTATTAGCTTTACTTCTATGCGCTATAAAAAACGTAATAATAATGATTATGCAAAAAAACTAACGCTTTATTTTTTATTTATTATTACATTTTTTAATTTTCTCTAATCAATTACTAATTTTGATTTACGCTTTATTCATAATCTTTTTGTAATTAGTCTATTTGATTAACTTTTTAATTTAATTATTCTTAAAGCTAACTATATTAGTTCGTTTTCTAAATAATAATAATAATAATAATTGTTTACATTGTTAATTATTGAATTAATCTAAGCTTCATAATTTTCTATTAAATTAGATTTTGCTATTTCAAATTATTTTTAAAGATTTTCGATTTCTTTTTATTTCCTGTCCTAAGATAGTTATTTTAGTCTTAGATAAATTTACTTTGATTGCTGAATTATCGGAATATGAAATATCATTCAACGCTAGAATGAACTAATCATTCATACTTTTCAATATTTTTTCTCTTTCTTTATTTTCATTCAGCTAATCTCGTAAAAGGATAACTTATTATTGTAATTATTCATTTGATAATAATTTTATATCATCAAGCATTTTTAAATAAAAATGTAGTTGTTATTTTTTATAAAATTAAATTTATTTTTATTTTTTTTATAATTGTTGTTTTTTAATTATTAAATAAAAAAAATGGTTTTTACACTCATGAAAATATCTAAAATTAATTTATCAAAACACCTTATTTTAATCTCAAGCCATTTTCTAATTCTCAAAACTATCAATCTTTCCAGTTATTGTTTTGTTATAATATTTCCAATATTTCTTCAATTCATTCAATTAGTTATCAAAATCTGTTTTCAAATTCTTCATCCCAAAAATATCCGGTAGATTAGAATTATCTCCTAATTGTAACAACATATCTTTAATATTTTAAATCCCAATTCTTGCTTCAATTTATTTCTTTCTCAATTATTGTACATCAACTTTATCACTCAAACAATAATCCAAAAAATTTTATATTTTAATGACATTTTTGAGTCCATTATTTTAGAAATATTAGATTGAATCCTATTTTGAGAGTGCAAAAGCTTAAAAATTTTCAAAGCAAATCTCCAAATTATTAAGAACTTATCTAAAATAACTTAATTCCAAACAATTCATTGAATAAATAGAATTATTCTAACTGAATAATCCCTATATGATCTATGCAATAAAATTAATGTTTTCTAAATTTGCTCTCAAATCCTCATTTGTTTATCCATATTGTTCGATTAAATTCAATATTCTTTTTTATAAATCTTAATTAAATTTCCAAAAATTTTCTTCTGCTTCTTGGTGTTGTTTTATAAAATAAACTTTTTCTTTCTGACATTCTGAATTGACTTCATTATCCTCTTTGACTTTTTTATCAATAATTGCATTATTTGTCATAATAATATCTTGGTTATCACTACTAGTGCTAATTCCTAAAAGCAATAATTCATTTACACTTGCTTTCATGAGATCATTTAGTTGAATAATTTTAACAAAATTTAAATTATATTTATCAGAGATTAATTATTAATGAAATTCTGTGATTTCACTAAATAACATTCCAAGCTTTGATTCTGTTTTCATTATTTAATTATAATTTAAATCAACTTTTAATCGGGTATCTGATGTTAAAAACTTATCAAACCTAGTTAAATGTTCCACATAAAACTCATTTTAATTACGAAGAGTTCGTTAATAATCTTGAGAAAAAAAGGGATTTTATTTGAAATAATTTTGTTGGTTTAATTAAAATAATGTTTTGTTAATCTCATTAGATATTAAGACTACTGATTTAACGAATTTGTCAAAAGTTAGCTTTGTTTGGACTGAAGAAAAGGTTTAATAAATGGTTTTTATTGGAAAGCATTCTTTAAATTAATTAAAAAACTACATTAATGGGAATTTATATTCTATTTCTTTGATCACTTAATCCTAATTTTTATCAGATTTAGATTTTTAATACCATTTTTTTAAACCAAAACAATATTTTAGTTAATCTTTTTCATTGAAATAATGCATTGCTTGCTTATAAGCCTGATTAAATTTTTTATGAAAATCTTTAAACGAAGGATTTATTTATTCCATTGTGTTTATATTTTAAATAACTTAGTCTCTATTTATACTATTCATTTATAAATAAGTATTCTTATCCGATCCCAGAAGATAGTCTTAATATAATTCTTCAATTTCTTATCCTTATTTCGCACTTTCAATTTCACTTTTAGTTAAATTATCATTGAGTGAATTCTAGGTTTTTGTATTAACAGACACAAGTCATTATAAAATATCATGCATTTCTTTCTGCATACACATACAAAGCTTTAGATTTTTAGTCAATAATTGGATATATCTTTATTATTTTCTGATCATCCCTTTCAGTAAATCAACCCTTTTTTCATTAAATTTATCATTATTTTCAAAACCATTCTCTTCTTACTATTTATTTTTTTAAATTGCTGCAGTGAATTCATTTACATAGTTTAATTCTTCTTGGAGTGATTAAACTTAAATTTATAGCATTTTCTTCTCCATGCGAAGTTTGAGAATTTCTTAAAAGTTGGAACCAACCTTTTTCTGTTGGAAAGTAGTTTGTTCTTACTCATCCTATTCTTAAGTTTTATTTAATTAATTTTCACTTTTTTTTCTTTAATTTTCAATTTTCTTATTATCTCCTACACTATCTTATCTAACTATTTCATTTGATGTTAATCCTTATTTTTATTTCCGAAGTTTATAAACTATTTATTTATTAGTATCATTTTACAACAAAAGCATTAATTGTCCTTTTTTTCTCATCAAAGGGTCAGGTGTTTCAGCAAACTTATTTGATGAAATTAATTTATTTTGGAATGAATCAAGTTATCTTCCTTATGATAATAATTATCTTTTTATATTAATTAGAAGAAAAATTTAACTTAGATGATTTTCGTCTTTAAAGTAAAGCATGTATATCTGAAATATTATTTTCATTTGCGCAATTTTTTGTCAGATTGATAATTGATCTGCTACTACGTAATATTGGGTCGTTCAGGGTTTTGTTTATTTTTTAAAATAATTTCTTCTCCTTTTAAATATTCATTCAACAATATTATATTTATATAATAATTATAAATTATTGACAGAAAAATATTATATTAGTATTTGTTATCTAGTTTCAAAAAAATCTGGAATTTATATTATTTAATTTGGCTAAATTGTCAATTTAATACTTAACCCTAAGATCTAAATGAATATAAAAATTAATTAATCTAAATTAATTTTAATATTATTTCTCTTAGTTTAATTGAACAATTTTATAAAATATTGAAATTTATAGCAAAATAAAATTAAACAGGTTAATCAAACTTCAAATTGGTAATTCTAACAAAATAATGGGTCAGGAAATTATTATTCTGATAGCTTGGGGTAACCTGCAATAGAATTCCCCATCCAATACTTATAAACTCCATTAAATTTATTATTAAGTGCTCCTCTCACGCATCCAAGTATAAGTACTAAATCTTATTCACTATTTGCTTCTTCTTTATCATTAATATTTAATTTCAGTTTAAATTCTACGGGTTAGGCTATTCCTGAAACAAATAATGAAAAAGTAATAGGCCTAGATTCAACAAATAGGTTATTAAGTTGTAATTTTTATGGAGTTGTTAGACCTGAATAATCTTTATAAGTTATGACATTTTTTAAATAAAAGAGATAATTTTGTTTGGTTAGATCAATTTCGAGAAAAAGAATTTAATTTTCTGCTTTTCGTGTTTTTTAAAGAACCTTTTTCGTGAACTAAAATTCTTTCATGCCTCCACATGATGGCCACGACTTACTCACAATACATTCATGTCCTTCATTCACAAATGCTCCATATAAATCTAAGTCAAGTGTATTCAAAACAGTGTTAGATTCATCATTATTTTCAGTTTATTTTTGATAAGAAATTAAAATGCCCATTTAATTTATTTTTAATAAAGGGATTAATCCTAAAGTAATTTCATCAATTTCATTCGTTATTACCTGAAGGCAATTTGTATGATAACCTTCTTTTTAATATTAGACAAAATATTTTCCAGATTGGATATTTTTAACATTGACTGAACCTTTTTTATTTGTTATCGCTTTATAAACAATTTTATTTTATTCAATAATTTCCGGACATTAACGTAGCTCTGATGAACTAGAAAAATTTATTATAACGTCACTAAGCTCCGATGAATCTAAAATTGAATAAGCTTGTATTTTTATCTGAGTAAAAAATTTATTATGCGAAGTAAATAAAGAATTATCTTTGATAGGTGCATTTAATAAAATGTTTTGATCATTTGATTCTTCAATTGTTGTGCTGATTGCATTTTTTAATTCTTCTTTGCTAATCATAGTATTTTTGATATACATTTTGATTTTACGGTTAGCAGAAAATTCCCGACAAATAAACACTTAGGTCTTGATAAAATTTACAACCAAATTTGTCTTTCCTTGAATTAACAAAAAAGAATAGTATTTAATTTCATCATCATCAATACTTGAATAAATACTTTTTATGATATCTTTAGAATTCGATGCCAAAATCTATAGATCCTTATTATTAGATTTTTCATTCAATTCTATTTTAGCATTTTTTACAAGCAATTATGCCCTCAACCATTGGCCTGTTAATTCAGCTGGCACTTCAAATTTGGTCCTTTGATTTACTGCTATTGATTCTTTTATTTCTTTTTGCTATATTTTTGTTAATTACTCAGTAAAGATATCACATTTTGGATTATTCGCAAATATATTATAAAGGTAAATATTATCAACTGGCTCTTTGTTTATTGTAATTTGCTCGCCGAGTATCACGGTATCTTTCACATTGCTTATGACTGTTTTTTTAAAAAATAATAGTATAATGCCTGTCGTAAATATAGCCAAAAAAAGTATTATGAATAGTTATTCTAATTATCTTGGAAGATTATATTCAAATTTTTATTTAGGGATCAAAAAAAAACAGTAAAGAGCAATCAAAAATAAACAATAAGTCAAGGCCAAATCTAATACTAAATTTTTTAGTAAGTATACATTTATTATTAAAGCTCCTTCCAAACAGCATTTTTAATTAAGACACGCAACTTTATTTTATTTCTCAGCAACAGGAGTATCAATTTCATTTTCCCATTAAATTGCTGATTAGTCATGAGAACATGAAAGGTAAGGTGAGCGTTAAATATCATAGTATTTCTTACAGTTATAGTCCTCTAATATATCTTTATGGATAATGTTTAAACTAACAATGCATTATTAGGAATTTTCCTTAGTATATTCTTTGTAAAGAGAGAGTGATTCACGATAAATTTATCCAATAATAATAGCGTACATTAATGTCAACATTATCAAGACACTTCCTAAATAAAAAATCATAACTCTTGACTTTGAATAATTTATAAAGCACAAAAAAAATAAAATCACAGTTGCAATAATTGTAAAAGCAAGCAAAGTGATGATAAGTTCATTGGAAATAAAATCTTCTAAATTGTGTATTTTAATTATTTTTGTGAGTTGAAATCCGGATTAAAGAAGATAAAATGCAAGAATCAAAGAACATATCGAGATTATATAAATATTGAATCTAGAAGTTGAAGGCCTTCTGTTCATTTAATAAGAGGAATAAAGGACGAATCCTAAAAGTATTTCAAATAGGATTTAACTGATTAGCAGAGTGGTTAAATACTCTTAATAAAAATCTGTTTTCCAAATCTGCGGCGCAATTTTAGCAAACATAAAGCAAACTAAAATACAAATTAATTCTAGTCCAAATAGTAAAGCACCAAATAAATGCAATGATTTTCCAAATACTGAGGGACTAGTAGATAAAACGATTTCTTTCGCTGAGGAAAAACTCCAATAAAGTTACATTAAACTAAAAATAACCATGAATATACCAAAAATTATTTCTATGTGATAAGATTAGTAAATAACAAAAGGCGATTTAGAGTCTAATTTGAATAAACAATAAATGAAGTGTCCTGTTGCAATTATTAGCATGAGAAACCCAACTACCATATTCCAGTTTATTAGTGACAGTTTAGATGGTATTGAAAGTTCTTCTTATATAAATTTATCAGCTTCATCTTCAACAAAGGTTTAATCAACAAACTTATTTTCATTCTCAGACTATCGGAAAGTTGATAATTGAGATCTTTGAGTCAAGATATTGCTTTTCGGAAGCTGCAAATTGATTCCAGAATTTTAATTAACTTATGGATATTGCAATTTCAATTAATTTTGCATTTGCGAAGCTTGAATGGGATTTTGACTCAAATATAAACTGGATTAGTTCTAAAAAATATTAATAACCCAATTTATAAGTTAACATTATGCACACTATATTGAAATGATCGGTTTTACATTTAACAAAAATAGCTTTTTTCTATAAAATATAATTTTATTAACAATTATTTTTAAATTTTTATTTTGAGATTAACTTGGCATTAGAAATATTAATGTTAAATAATGAGAATAAAATATTTTATTGATTCTGAAATAAAAATTAATAGTTATTTCATAAAGATTTTTTTTCTTTATAAAGCCTCTTTTAATAATTTATTATTATATCATTATAACTATAAATTTCAGTATTTTTAGTAATCTGCAAAAAAATCCAATGGAAAATTTTTGGATAAGCGAATCAAATAATAAGTAGGTAAAATTATTTTTAATGGTATTATACTAAAAAAGGAACAAATAAATTAGAATTAGCTTTAATCCTTATCAAATTTAAGTTCAATGAAAATCAGACCAAGTAGTGACTAAAAATATAAAATCGATAGAAAAATTGGCCAATAAAATAAAACGAATGGATATAATAATAATGAAATAGTGAAAATCTAGTTTAATCCTAACGACAATTTCAACTAGTAAAATTTTTGCAGTAAATAGACTTTGTCAAGCATTGCGTCTTTTGATTTTCCAGAAAAAATATAAAATTAAAACAATTCTTTTCCTGATTTTTGGAGTAAAATTTTTGAAAAAGATGGAAATGAAAGCCCAAGTAATTAAGAAAATGAATAATGTGAATAGTTTGTTCGGTAATAAATTCAGTAACTTGATCTTGAAGAAGAAGAAGAAGAGTAAGAATTAGGACAATAATTATAAAAAACATAAAAATAATTAACTTTAAACGAAAACGTAATCACCCAATAAGAATAAAATAATTATTTTTACTAATCGCAATATATAAAAGATTAAAAAAATAATTAACAAAATTCAGAAGAAAAGCCAATAATACTCTCCTCTTTGTCTTGTAAGCAATTTAAAGAAATTTACCTGTAAGATAACTGTTAAAACTAATCTGCTGATTACAATAATTTTCGCTAATAAAATAGTTAATGCTAACCATATCCAAATTAAATTGTCATGCAAACAATCCATAATCCGTTTATCCTTGAGATTTCTTAAATACTTTACACTGGGCATGTAAAGTATTTTGATCAAACAAAAGAATATGGATTCATTTTAATAAATTAAGAAACTACAGAAATTTTTTTTCATTACTAAGATGTTACAAATGTATTTCTGAGTAAAGACTATTTGAGCTTATCCAAATAAGGAATGTGTATTCAACTATCCTTTAATATCTGCATTTACCGTGGAAAAACTTGTGTAAAAAGAAAGGCTGTGAACTTAAATCCATTAATGTGATAACTTTATTTTATTTGCAATCAATTTGTGTTTTAATTTAATTAAATAAAAATATTTTTATAAATTCTTATTACTTATATAAAATAATTTGAACTTTGAAAATTATTATTTCTTCAAGCAAAGCGCATTAAACCCAGATCTTGCAAATGAAAAAGCTTTGATTTACATTAGCAATATGACCAAATAATAAAAAATTTATACCTACAAGGAATTGTAAAGTGAAGTAAGCAAATTTGCTTATGTGCTAAAAAAAATGGGGATAACAAAGGGTGATAGAGTAGTCATATTTTGTCCCATGATACCAGAAGCAATAATTGGTATATTAGCTTGTGTTAGGATCGCAGCTATCCATTCAATAGTTTTTGGGGGATTTGCAGCAAAGGAACTTGCTAGAAGAATAATCGACTGTAAGCCAAAACTAATTATTAGTGCAAGTTGTGGACTTGAACCACATCGAGCTGTTGATTATAAAGGATTATTGGATAAAGCAATAGATGATTCCAAAATCCAACTCAAAACTATTATTATATAAAGAGAGTAATTAAGAACCAGCTAAATTGTTATTGGTCGAGATTTTGACTATCATTCTTTAATGGAAATGGCTGGGGAAGCTGATTGTGTTCCAGTCGAAAGTACACATCCTCTTTATATTCTTTATACTTCCGGGACAAGTGGATCACCAAAGGGGATTGTCCGAGATTAAGGTGGGACAGCCGTCGCTTTGACTTGGACAATGTAACACATAATGGGGGTAAAACAAAAAGATGTTTATTTTTCAACAAGCGATATTGGATGGGTAGTAGGACATTCATTTATTATTTATGGACCGTTGATAATGGGAGCTGCAACTATAATTTATGAAGGAAAGCCTATTGGCACCCCTGATCCAGGAGCGTGGTGGAAAATAGTAGAAGATTATAAAGTAATGGGTTTATATACTGCCCCAACTGCTATTAGAGCTTTAAAAAAGGAAGATCCAAATGGTGATTGGATAAAAAAATATGATATTTCTTCATTAAAAGCAGTTTCGTTTGCAGGAGAGCGATGTGATATTAAGACATTTGACTGGTTGAGTTAAAATTTAAAAGGCGTGTTATGTAATGACAATTATTGGCAAACAGAAACAGGTTGGATAATTTCTTGTAATTACACTGATTTGTATACATTCCCTCCTAAACCTGGCTCAGCAACAAAACCATGTCCAGGATTTAATCTTAAAATAATGAACGATCATTTAGAAGAATTACCAATGAATGAATTAGGTAAAATTTTAATAAAATTACCAATGCCACCTTCATTTATGCTCACATTGTGGGGAAATGATAAAGAATTTATCTCAAAGTATTTAAAGTATGATGGATATTATATGACTGGCGATGCTGGCTATTTTGATGATGATGGATACTTGCATGTAATGACTAGATTGGATGATGTCATTAACACGGCAGGGCATCGATTATCAACAGCATAGATGGAAGAAGTTTTGTTGTAGCATGATTTAGTTAATGAAGTTAGATATTATAAATTATTAAACTTTTTTTGTCCAATAGGCTGCTGTTGTATCAGTTAAAGAAAATTTTAGAGGGGAAATACCTGTAGGTTTTGTCTGTTTAAAAAAAACTGATTTAATAATTGATGAGAAGAAAATATAGAATGAGTTGATTTAACTAGTTAGAAATGATATAGGGCCAGTTGCTGTCTTTCGGTCTGTTATTATTATATCAAGACTCCCTAAAACAAGGCTATTGAATAAAATAATTAAATTAACTTTTTAGGAGTGGCAAATATTTAAGATATACTTTGAAGAAAATGTTAGATTGTGAATCTTTTGCAATGCCAGCTACAATAGAAGATAAAACTGTTTATTCAGAATTATAATAAAAAATAATAGAAGCGGGATATGGAGTCAAGCCTGGTATTATCTATGAAGAGGATACCATTTCTTTGTCTCCTAAACTCAAGTCTTAGGAATAAGAAGTATTTATTTTGTTTTTTTTGTAATAAAATTGTGAAAGTTAATAGCTGTTGAATTGGAAAAAGAAGGCTAAATTTAACAATTCCAGATTTGATAGTTTTATTTTTTGAAATTTAAAATCAAAGCAATTTAATAATAATAATAAATAAATAAAAATAAATAATATTAAATAATTTTTAAATTAATAATTTATTAGTAATTTTATTTTGAAATTTTCTTAAAACAAAAAAAAAACAATTTTTGAAAAAGTGGATTAAATTTTATTCTATTAATTAGAATCAAGGGGATATAAAAAACTTTTTTAATTTTTTTTCATCCAATTATTTTCTCTCTTCAATCCTACCTAAGATTTTTTATAAATTTTAATTTAAATTATCCAGTTTCTCACCATTATTAATAGACAACTAATTTTTTGTTAATGTTTTCACTGTATTTTTTGATTCACTTAGCGATTTATGCAAGTTCTTTTTTATTTTTTTTAACATATGCTATTTTTCGGGACTAATCCCATCAAAAATGTCATCAGATTGTTTAATGTAATTAACATCCAAAGGTTTAAAAATTTAATCATAGTGTACTTTATACTTTTAGTTCATATCAGAAATATCTTTTACGAATGACTAAAGTTTATTCATTTTTGCTAGAAACTTTCTTGTAGCATGTAAAGTGATCAATTCTTTTTCCATTTCTGGGGCAACCATTTAAGTTGAATAAATTTGCATACGTTTCTTTTCTTAGCTTGAAGGCTTATAGACTCGCCATTGATCCATAGGATATTTATTCCCTACAGGCATTGGGTTATTATTCAAGTACTATAAAATTTATATTTTTTTTGAGTTTAGGTATTAAGGGTATTCAATATCTTTCACAACATTGTTATAATAAGGTGATGAAATTAATTCAAGGTAAACACTATCCTAAGATTTATTTGTATTATTGCTTTTTTCATCAACTTTATTTATTAAAATTTAATTAATTCATTTCAGTTTTTCAATTTCTTTGGTCAGCAAATCCTTTTGGATTCCTAATTCCGCAAGATCAGTTATTACCATTTTTTCATGTCTAATTATCTTATTTTTTTATAAGTTTAAGAAAAAAAGCAAGATATTAATATTAGTCACAAGTTATTCTCTAGTAATCTAAGAAATTAGCAAAAGTTGTTGTTCGGCTTCACCAAGAATCAGATTGCTATCTTAACATTATTAAGTTTATAATTTCTCCAATTCTAATTTTTGCTCTATTTTTATTTACTTCATTCGTTCTTCTTATTCTTTCTATAAGCGTTCTTTTATTTTTTTTTCATGTAGTAATTACTTTTCTCTTTTGATTCTTTAATCTCTTTCCTTTTAATATTCTAATAATTTTACGTTAAATGGAATTTTGGCTTAGTAAGTGCCAATTGGTCTTTCAAAAGAATCTACACTTGAAACTCATTTTTTAACAGGAATTTTTAGTTTCTGAGCTAAAGTTCCTTAAATTTTATTTTAAATTGATTATTTTGCATAATCCGCACTAGATTTATATCTATATAATAACTTTATTTATTCCACTTGAAAATTCGATAAAGGCTTATATTCTAATGGCGATCTATTCAAATGAAAACAATTAGAATGTTTAGAAATTGTTGATTTATTAGTTTGTGATTTCTAACTAATTTTTATTATTTTCCCAATCATTGTAGTTAGTTTATCCATATTCGGGTTAGTTTATTTAACAAAATCTAATATTAGTTTCTAGATAGTCATGTGTTATAAGTCAATATCACAGTGTTTAGAAACCTCATGAATTATTAGTAATTCAATGCTCTTTTAAAATTCTTTCACCAGGCTTTCAATATAATCCGCTTCAGTTAATAAAATATTACTACTTTAACTTGCATTATTTCTGTCCATATTAATTGAATTTGCTAAGGAATTACTCTCAAATATTTTTAATTAGTTTGTTTTTTTAGTTAATTTATTCTTTTAATTTTCTAATATTTTAATTGGCGATTCGATTATTGGTTTAATAATGCTTGCTGAATAACTTTTCACTAATTAATGATTTTTATCTGATAGTATTTAAAATTTGGTGTTAGTCATTTTAACCATCACTTTTTATTATTTCATTAACTCCTTTTTTTTCTGCAAATAATCATTTATAGGCTTCTTGCGGTTATAAAGAGTTGTATGCAAAAGTAAGTCTGCTATCTTCCCACCTCATTTCATTTATTCTTTTAATTATTTTTCATTGACTTTTCGTTTACTCATTTAAATTCCCTACGAAGGCTCTTCAAGAGTCTATGTGTTAATTTTTTATTCCTCACTTTATTTCGTTTCCTCCCTTTAAACATTTTATTCATCATTTTCCTGCAAAGTGCTTTCAAGTTCCTCTAATTAAGAATCTTCACACCTAATGTATTAATGTTCTTTCATACCATATTTGTTTTTTAATACTTCAGGCAAAATTTCTACAATTTTCATTTCAGGATAATGTTAAAACTTTGTTTCTAATTTTGACTTTTCAACAGTTTCATTATCCTGTGAGTTTTAAATATTATCAACAATATCTTCTTTCTCAAAAAATTCAGTAAATTTGGAATTAGAATTGAATTATGTTGACATAGAAATACCAAAAATTATATATTTTTTAAAACTGAATGCTATCAATAATTTTTTTATTTAATGATAATTTTTTTTAAGATTTTTAGAAAAATATTTATAAAATTATCAATTTTAATTAATCATTTAGCGCATTCACTTACTAAATACTTTAAGTTCTTCATTAATGATATTTATAAAATTTTGTAATAAAATTTATAAGATTCAATTTAAATAGATTTCAAAATCATCAATGCCCCAGGACGCTTCGCAAGGGGACTACTTTAAAGTTGATCCAATACTAAACTTGAATTTTGTCTCATTATGTGGCATTACATAGCTTACCTATATTTAAAAATAACTTTTAACAAAATTTCTTACATGTTTCCCAATCCTATCAGGTAAAGGTCCTCCACATACATCAACACCATACTTTTTGCAAACCCAATTGAGAACAATATCACACCATGAATAGCTTTCAATCCAAATGATTTATTCATCAATCTTTGCAAATGCAAATTCACCCTACCAATTATCAATAAAATTGAAATTAAAATGAATTTCAAGCTATGATAATTAATTATTATTAATGTATGTTAAACCTAAGAGTGGGAAGGCAGGTTATCAAATTCTTTCGTAATTATTTCACCACCAAAATTACAATGTCCACCTAAAATTGATTTATTAGATTAGAATAACTATACCAAGAAAGTAATTTTCCGAATTCTAACAAGATGACACAACTTTTTTACTCCAACCAACAATTTAATTTTCAAAAGTTTCTTCATGGTAAAGTTTTTTCTATTTAATATCCTTATACATAAAATTATATTCAAAATCTCCTAATTTTAAATTATTTTCAGGAATTATCTCATAATCAGAGGATATTTCATTATTTTCATTTGAATATTTTAAAATGATGTCCTTATTTTATAAAATTGCGAAATCTTAATTTTATGTGCCAATGATTTGCACTTCTTGTGAAGGCGTTTCCAAAACTATTTCTGTGGGCTAATGAGGCTCATTTATTATTGTAAAATAAGCATCCTTTTATGAAACTAAGACAAAGAGACTGCAAAATAAAATAATTTAAAATATTTTCATTTGTTTTTGGAAAACGCATAATTAATAAATCAAAAATTTAATTTTTTATTATTTAAAATCATAAATTATTTTCTTCTTCCATTGACTCCTTTAAGCCTTGCTAAATTGATATCCTTTCTAACTTTTTAAATAATTTTTCTTCTTTTTTTTAAACATACTTAACTTCTTCTTAAACATCATGAATAAATTTGGTAAGGATTGATATAATAATACCAAGCAAAACAAACTATGTTATCATAACAGTCCCACAAATTATCTAATTTTTAGCTTCATAAATAATAATAAATGGTAACTATATTTGTATAAATATTTTCTTTCAGTTGTTTTATTGTTTAAGCTTAATGTGATAACTTATTACTTGATTCATATGCTGTCATAAATCCGTGACCTAATTTAAATAGGAAAAGATTGCTTAAATTATAACCTAAAGAAATTTTCAAGAAATCTATGAATATAAATAAAAAATTTTTTTGCCCCTAAATATCCCCAAACACTTTGCAATACCATAAAATACTAGCATTAAAGACTATCCAAAGTAAAAAAAACATGACAGACAAAGTATTTGAAACACACTGGAGTAAAATATAAATTATCAAATGTAACTTTTTTTATCATTTTTGAATAGATTCTTAAAAATAAAGCAACTTTTGCTAAATAATTCATTAAAGTGATTGTCATTATTACAATCAAAATATTTTCAATTATTTTAATAGTATTTTCCCTTGAAATTAAATCTTTGACATCAAAATATTCAGTAGCACCTTTTGGGCTGAGAGATAACTCATTAAGTTCTTTGTAAAGTGATTCCTTTTAGGTAAGTAAATAAATAATAATGAGTAATCCTAATAAATCTATTGAATATATAAAATCAAAACAGTAATGTTAACTCAATATATGAAGTACTCTAAATTTTGCAATTTCTAAATAACAAAATTTGAATTCTATTATTCATGGGCCATGGTACTCTTATTTTTATTGTTTTTCTTCTTTTTTTTCAGTGTTGTTAGGTTAATTTTATTGTTTTTCTTATTGCATTTCTTATTATTTTTTTTATTACTTTAATTTTTGTTATTCTTAAAGCAATTTATATTAAGCAATGACTAATGATTTCGATCTCTTACCATGAAAAGAGATAATTTCAAAAAACGCATTAAGTAAGAGAATAATAGCTAAAATTTTGATTATTAAGTAGTGTAAAGTATATTGATCACTTGAGATTCCAGTATTTAAAATCTAAATTTAAGGAGTGATTTAAAACTTTGAAAATAATGAGTTTTAAAAATAGGAAAACATATGCGCTGCGATGTGAGTAAATACTATAATCGATAACCGTTTTTCATTATGCAAAAACATCTTCTGATTAAAAATAAAAATTCAAACGAATTTCTATTTTTTTTGCGAAATCATTTTCTTATCTTGGATCAATATATTTAAAAAACAATTATGTTAAAACAGTATTTTAGCATAAGCTTCATCATACTCATCTTTATCCTTCAGATTCAAAAAATAAGTTTAAATATGATTTTTTGGAGAAGTAAAATTTAATTCTTTACAATAAAAATAGTCAAATTTTCAGTCGGATAACTTTGAAACATTTACAATTAAATCACTGCATTCTTAGGGATCAGCTAATGTAATAATTACTTCAGCAAATGGTAATCTTGAAGCCAATTAATGTTCATTACTATTCACTTAATATCAAAGGAGCTCTTAATAATCTTCGATAAAATTCGTATCTTCATATTCCTTAAACTTATTAAAATAAACAAAAATACAGTGATATTGGTAAGAAAAATATCCGTGATCATTTCATGAATTCTTATTATAAAAAATAAAAATATTATAATTGAAAAACTGAAGAGAGTCTTCAACTTCTCTTTTCATAAATTCGGATTGAAAAAAAGAATAGATCATAGAGCAATATAATATCAAAATAATATAGGATTTTATGTATCTAATGACAAGACTTTTAGTTAAATATATAGAATATTCTCTTGTTTTAAAAAGTTTTAAATGCTTGAGTTTATCCTCACCCTTAAAATTGAATTTTAAATTGAATTTTTACTTTTTTATAGATTGGAGCTCTTGAAAAATAAATGTCTATATTCTTTTGCGTTAGTTTATTTCTATGTTAATAAAATTAGTTTGATCTAAAAATATGTACCCAAAAACTTTTAAAGAACAAAGCATACTTAAAAACCAATAATACAATTTCGCAAAACAATTATTTAATTCCACTTTATTAGTCTTATTTTTTTAACCAGCTAGGATCTTTCTTTGTTCTTCTTTCCTTCTTTCTTCCTCTTTTTTATCTATTGTTTCTTATTCATTGTCTAAGATATCCTGAATATTTTCTTAGATAATATTTATATAAGATTATTTATTTCTTCAAAATTATAAAAAATTAAAGTTTTACCTTAGGACAATATAAACTTCAGGGATATAATCAGTAAAATCACGTGTGTAGTTAGGAAACAGTCCAGTTCGAATTTTATCACTCCATAGCATCAATGCATCTTTATCATTCTATTAAAAATAATCAACATTGTTTTTAATTTAAATGAACTTGAAAAAACAAAATATCTTTATCAATAAAATCTTAAGCGGACACAATCTGTCTTAAATCTGAAAAGGTTTAAATATCGTCTGTTAATTCAAGAGTACTCATTGTGTTTTCATTTCATATTTTGATAAATTATTTAGGAATTTCTTTTTCTTTCTTTGAACTTTTAAAAAATAATTTTAAATGGGAGATAATTTTGTCGTTTATTTGTTCTTCGTAGTATTCTTCAAGTTGAAGAAACTTATCCTAATGTTTAAAAGCATCTATTTTTTCACGAATTTAGAATGATTACAATGAGAATTTTTTGATAACCTTAAAGTTAAAAATATTGATATTTAATGTACAGCTGCTTCTTAATCTAATTATTAATTCAATTCCATATTCGTTTTTTACAGGATCTTCATTGCACTATCAAGCTTTTTTATATTCTGCCTTTAGGATTTCTTTTCCCTTGTTAAATCATTTAGATATTCCTTGTCATCTCCGAATGGGTTAAACATTAAAGTAATAACAATAAAATAATAATAATAAAAACGTGAAATTTATTGATTAAGGAAAAACAAAATTATTAACTTTTTTTTTATATTTTAAATTAACTTTTTATATTTTAAATTTTTAAAACAAATTTAATGAAACCAATTGGCAAATAATTCTTACTCTTAGAAAAGTATTTATCACTTTCTCGATAAATAAATGATGAAAAAATATTATACAACAACAATTCAGTTGCTTTTTTCTTTTCAATTTATAATCGTAAATAGAATTCAGATATTCATTCAAATCAAAAATTAAATAACTATTCAAATGACAATTAATAAGAATTAATAGTTCATCGAAATGCTAAAAAAAAAGTTAAACATAGTAAAAAAGCTACTAATATACATGATAAATTGCAACCTTATATTAGTTTTTTAAAAGCATATTAATTAGTCCCGACTGATTTTATTCTTAAAAACAGATGTATAATTCCAAAAAATTAGAAGTTTCTTTCGCAAACTTAAACTAATTTAAATATATAATCCCCATAGCTTTGTTAACTGAAAAACAAATCAAAACAGTTTCTAAAGCAGAATTTAAATGAAACAAATAATTCTTCTTTTTAAAATTATTATTATTAGTTAAAAGATCGAGAATAGCCTGCTAATTAAAAAGAGTAATAAAAAGAAATTTACCATCCTTTATAAATTTTATCCAGGAGATTAGATTCATAACAATGTTAACTCTTCTAAACAGGAATTTTAATCTATTCCAAAAAATTTTAATAATATTTTTAATATGCCTTTTCTGAATAAAAATGAGAAATAATAGCGAAAAATCTTGGGGACTTAAAAATTTACTTCAATAAAGCGAATTTAATCGTTTAATTTAAAATCTTTGGTATTAAAGATGAATTTTGCCATATTTTTTAATTGAATTAAATGGAGTAATTTTACGATGAATAAAATAGCTAATAATAACAATAACTTGCAGAAAAACTTGCTTCAAAATTGGCATTATATGACAAATATTTAATTATAGGTAATCAATTAATAATTTTAATGATTATTTATTTAGAAGAGTTTTTCATATAAGAAACTTTTTTTTTGGATTTCTAAGTCTAGGACAAGTATTTTACATTATAATATATTTCTGAAACTACTTCTTCAATTAAAGAATGTGTTAATAAAGAACAAGCAAAAGAAAAAATTCCAAGAAATAATTTCTAAATAAAAAAAGTCCCCAAGCTTTCGGTTTCACAAGAAATATCAGATAATTTCATGTATAAAGAAAATTGAGACAAAGAAACAAGCATTGATCCATTAAAAATGTTATAGGAATTAAAAAAAATAAAAATGGTTAATCATAGGATTAAAAATAATGGATAAAAATTTATAAATAGTTTTCAATAATAATAATAATAATTCCAAGAAATAAATGAAGAGACTAATTTATAAAAAAATAATGTAGGAAATGAATAATAATATGACTTAGATTTTCTTATAAAATTGCAAAATTTAACCAAATCTAAGAATACTAATAATATTACTATTTAAAATAAATCTTAATAAAATCAATTCGAAAGCAATCTCACAAACGTAAATAAATCACAATAAATAAGTGTTGAAGCAAATGTTTTGAGATAAAAAGTGATTGCGTAAAAGTTGGCGTCAAAATCTCAACCAAAATTTATAAATGAAACAAATAACGAAAGTAATTAATAAAAATATGAAAGAATTTCGGATTCAAATTAATAATATCACCATCGAGAGAACAAAACTAAATAATTTAAAATAAAAGTTTAAAATAATTATTTTAATTAAAATTAAGTTAATCCCTATATTTTATAAATTTTGTGTTTTGTAGATTTAAAAAATTAAACAAAGAATAAAGTAGAAAAATAAAAAAATAGAGGAAGCAAAAATCTCTTAAAAAAATGAGAAAGAAATAGAAGAGGGGTAACTCTCAAATAAAGATATAAAATAATAACCTGGGTCACATACCTAGTTTTAATTTTCAGACATTGAATAAGAAATTTTAAACTTCTAACCGTTTGAATTAAAAGTTCAAAAATACGAAAAGGTTGTTAATTAAGATGAAACAGAGAAAATTATAAAAATTCAATAATTTTGGAGAAAAAGGAGAAAATATTAAGACTTTTATCTTTAAGTTCCGGGGCTGTATAAACTACGCTATTCCAAAGCTAAATTAAGTTTTGACAGGAAATAAATTCTATGGATGTATATATTTTAGAATGTGGCAGAAGAACCTTTATTTTAATTAATCGTAATACAATACTCCCTTGCAGATGTCTAAACTTCGATAAAACTATTCCATAGATTTATCACAATAAAATTCAAATTCTTTACAGAAATTACATCCTTTTTTAACCCTTGGCTTTTAGTAAATATTGTTTGTTTGTTTATACTGTTTAGCTTGAAATCCATGTGAAAAGTGCTTTTTTGAAAATAAGATCAATAAACGAAACCGTGTAAAGAATTATTTAAGTCTGTGGTATTATTGCGTTTAATTAAGAAGAATAATTAATTCTTGCATTTAATTTAATTTTGAAATAATTTAAAATTAATAAAGGAAATTATTTATTTACTTAGAATATTTCGCCGAAACTTTAAAGCAAATATAATTAATTATATACTCATGCTTTGTCCAAAATTAAAGTGAAAGCAACTAAAAATTATTTACTGATGAAAGGAATACCTGATGGTGTTTAACATTTAAAAAGGGCTTTTAATAAAATACAAACAAATTTCAAAATAATAAGCTTAGCAAAATTTCGTTACCCTGTGATAATGAATAAGAAAATCCAAATTTTAGTTAAACGACTCAAATCCTTTTCAATTTACTATTCCAAATTATATTTGTTTCATAAACTGAACTAAATTGAAAAGCTCAGAGAATTTACATTTCTTACATCAAAAAATATAAATTATTTAAAAGAAACTTATGAGATTTTATTGCATTTTGTTAGAGATTCCTAGGAAGTGCGTATTAGTAGTGAACATATTCATATAAAAACCTCTTTTATGAGAGCGCCGGGACATTATAATAATTTTCTAGACTTAAAAAAAAAAGTCTGCAGTGCAATAAAAGATGTTAAAAACAAAATTAATTTATAATTATTATTTATATACTTTTAAGTATGCATTAATTCCAGATGAAGATAATCCTGAAATTTTAACAATTTAGTATTACTGTGAGATCCATCGTCGTTACGCATTTCAGTTTTAAAAAAACTTTTTAAAACGCTATTACTAAGGGATAATCTATTTATAATTTTTAAACCATTCCTTATTTTTCAAGATCTATATTTAAAGATTAAAAGAGGATGAAACTTAATTAGTCACGCAGGATATTTAAATGGCGGTTTAGAATCTGAGTTAATGAAAAAGAAAAATGCGAATTATCCCTTATACATTTTTATAAAAATTGCAATTGGAAAATAAATTAAATAATATTTGTAGAGAAGTAACTAAATTTCTTAATTTTAATAAAGAAAATAATGAATTGCATTTTTCTTCAAAGGAATCTTTTAATGAAATACTCATTACATAAAAACTCATACATTATTCTAATACAGGGTGGCATGGGAAAGCAAAAATCTACTACTTATCTTATGAACATTCATTAAAAATTGAGTTTAGTAAAGATTAAATTAGTATAATGAAATTAATCCCATTGAACGATATTACTTCAATAAAGGAGATTTAAGAATTAGCAAACAAGTAAATTAGTTAGGTATTATTGATTTATTTATTCTAATACTAAAATGAATTAAATTTAGACTATAATTTATGAGCTAAATAAAGAAATAAATTTCTTATATGAATAAGATATTCTGGATAAAGAAGGAAGAATCTTTGTGGAAAGCAAATTTTGTTTTGATTAAATACAAGGCAAAGCAATTTAAGGAAATTTTCGGGTAATTGAATTAGAAGATTATGTGATCATATTGATTTAAACTTATACTCATCCTAATAAATGCGTATTCTGGTCAAAAATCATGCTAACAACCACACTTGATAGAAAGATTGAGGCAATCAATAAAGTATAGGTTATAACCCAAAAAGTTATTTTTTATAAAAATTGTTTAAGTAAATTACTGCAACTGATCTATAATTTTCGTAAATCAAAAATTCAGTTTTTATACCAGCTAAATATTTTTCGAGGGAACCAATCAATAAAAATAAAGATAAAATTATTATTATGCAAGATAATACTATCACTGATATTTATAATCTCTCGGAGCAAGGTAGATACCATCATGGACCTCGCCATTAATCATATAAATATGAGAGTCCAAGTCCTCAGGCTCGAGGGAAACGCACTCCAACTTTATCGCCTTCCAATAATTCCGACCTTAAAAAAATTAGGAATCAAAAAATGTTTGGAAGATTTTAGAATTTAGAATAATTTAAGTACACAGATAATAAATTTAAATTTGTAGACGATGAGTCTATGCTGGAATAAATAATCCTGAAAAAATGGCGATAATTAAGAACAGATGAATAATAAAGGAAAATAAAGGATTCTGCATAAGAATTTTTGTTACGAAAATAAAAAGAAGGCTTTTTATTTAGCTAAAAGACAAGCTAAATCCATCGTTTAAAATCTTAATTAAGCGAAAATGTTGATTTCCATGAATTTATTGATGTTGCAAAAATTGCATAGTTAAAGCATAAAAAGCTTAGATAGCTTAGGAATAAAGCATTATTAAAGAATTAAGAATTATAAGAAGAAGAAGATGATGACCCCGAAGAGCCAGCTTTATCAGTAAGATAATAAATAAATAAAGATTTATTTTTTTTTAAGGAAAATTTTCATTGTTCTCCAGAACTGTTTACAACGTGTGGCGAAATTCTTTAATAATTAGATTCTATTTAAGAGTAATTTTTAGTGTACAGTGAATTCTATGAAAAATAAAAAAAACAATATGATGAATTTCTTTCGAAATAGAAATGAAAGCAAATTAATATAGATGATATTGATGAGGAACTAGTGGAAGAGTATTAGAATTAAGTCGACTTCTATCATCTTAGAAATTTAGTTCAATCTGTTAAAAAGGAAAACCTTTTTGAAGAAAATTAGTTCATAATAAAATCATAATTTTATTAAAAACTATTATTTAAGGATATTTTAATGTATTGAGAACTGGAAAAATCATTGTAATTACAATCCTTCTTAACCACTTGAGTAAATATCTTTGAAATTCCCTGAAATCCCAGAAGAAATTCTTTCAGCATTAAGTTTACCAATTCTTTAATTAAATATGACCAATAATATTATTAAATATGCTTAATATCCTTCAACCTTAACAGAATTTTAAAACTCAAGAGACATTTTATTAGATAAGTTAATTGAAAGTAATAGTGAATTTGCAGAATTGCTGAAATAATTAAAAGAACTTAATTAATCAAGCGAACTTCATTATTATTAAATTGGTGATGATGCTATTATAGAAGGGCCTGAATTTTAAGTTGATTCAAAGTAACTATCTGGGTACTATAAAGTGTATTGAACAATTGGTGACTATTTTGAAGGCTTTTTTGATAATTCCAACTAGAATTGCCAAATGTGTTATAGATTGTTTAAAAATAATTTTATCTATATTGGTCCAATTGAAAACGGATTTGCTTAAGGAAAAGGCTATATGTATACTCCAATTTCAGATCTAATGTTTGTTTTTTTATTAATTTATTTTATATTTAGAGTGAATGGGGAATTTTGCGATGGGTAATTGGAAGGATCAGTAATAGAAAAAAGCAGTGATTATAGTTTTGAAGGAAATTACCAATCAAATTTTCGAACTGGATAAGGAAAACTTGAATTATTGGATGTTTAATTAATTTACAAAGGGAATTTTGAAATCAATCAAGCAAGGGGAATAGGCAAGCTTTCTACTGCTTCAGGGCAACTTCTATACGATGGATAATGGCAAGAATCCTAATTACACGGAGAAGGACAATTTTTATAAGAAAATGTAAAATATGAAGGAAACTTTGAAAATGGGTGGTTAAATGGGTTTGGCAAAGAAATGAATGAGGAGTTTAAATAGGTATTTTTGGGGGAATTTTATTAGGGAGTAAAAAGCAAAGGCGAGCTTTGTTATGAAAATTTTAGTTATTTAGGAGAGTTTGTTGAAAGCGAAGATGTTATAGAAGGTGTTGGATAATTTTCTCTGTAAAATCTTTTTGTGAAATTATAATAATTTTTAATAAAGAGATATGAAATTTTATATTACTGGATAACTAAATTTAAATAATTTTGCCAATTCAATTTTACTAAAATGCTAGAATGAAACTCACACATTTCTTGGACTATTTTCCGAAAAATAAAAACATGGACTTGGTTTTAATAGTTCGAATTGCTTTATATTTTATTAGGGATCTATGAATTTGCTTCAGGGGATAAAATTGAAGTCAGCTTTAATGCTGATAAACTTGATAACAAAATCGTTTATATTTCATAGGATGGAGAATTCTTTTTATTTGAATTATTAGAGATACCCAGTTAGAATAATAATAATGAATGAATAATAATAATAATTTATTGGATTTCATTTTCAATCACTTTTTTTAAAATAAATATTTAGTATAACTTTATTCAGATAATTGAGATTATTCTTTTAAGCTTTTTTGTTTATTATTTAATAATTTGGCTGTCTTAATGCTGTTTTTTGATAAAAATATATTATTTGATCTACTACTTTCTGAATGTGATTATTTAGAAGATAATGTCTTTCTATATTTTAAATTTCTAAGCATTAAACTAGTATTGCAACTTTTTTATTTCTCTAATTCTTTTGTATTATTTGGATTTAAAACACTGTTAAATGGTTTATCTTAAGAAATATACTATTCCATATAAATTCGTTTAATTTTTCCTTAGAGTGAATTAATAAAGTTTTTAAAATTTTATCGTTGTTTGATCATATTACATTGAAATTTTATAATTCTTTATTATTAATTTATAAACTGCTTTTAAGTGTATTTATGTGTATCTAAACGTTTTAATTTTCTTCATTTTTCCACAGAAACATCATAAACTGGCAATACTTTTGGCTTAGTTTTCCATTTTGATATAAATAAATTTATATTTTCTCTTTATGTATCATTTATGACAAGTTCTGTTTCAAATGATGTTATTTTATTATTTTTATTATTACTTCGGAAACTTGGGGTTGTTTTTTCTGATTTCCCTAAAATTAAAATTGAAATTTTTTGAAATATAAAACGTCCATTTGCACTTTGAGCAGAATCTGGCATTCTCCGAATAAATTTAAGTTTTTATTTCGCAAATTTCAATTTATTTTAAACTTAGAATCAATTTTTTGGTTATTTTTAAAGTTCTTATATTTCTTAGATAAAATCTTATTTTTATTCTTTTAATTTTTTGTGAATTGTTTCTAAACTTAATAAACTCTTAAGGGATTTTTCAACTTTTTATTTGTTTCTTGGAATTTAATAATTTATATATCAATTGCTTAATTCCTTTCCTGTGAGGTCACCACATTTTGAACAAAAACAACTCCTTCTTCTTGGTTACAATTCATTCTAATTATCTTCTCTAAAGCTGCTTTTAAACTACTATTAAGAGTTCTAGTTATTATTTAAATTTTTTGTTTAAAAAAAATTTCTTTGCAATTATTTTTTTTTCCCTATTACTTATTTTTCTTTCTTTTCTGGATTTAATTAGTAATTTTGTTAAACAATTTGATAGTTTTCTTAAAAATATATAATTTAAAATGATTGATAACTTTCAAAGTTATTATATTGGTTAATTGGATTGTTTTTTTCAAATGATAATAAGTTTAAGAAATTTAATTTAGTTTCATTGAATGGATGATATTACAGTAACACGAAATCTTTCAAAAAGAATAAATTTAAAGTGAAATACTTTTTGAATGTTCAGTTTGATTGAGCTTAATTTATGAAGGAAATAGTTATTAATTAACAGGTGTTTACTCTTTAATACTTGGAAGATATTATAATATGCTAAAGGGTATTTTTTTTTCTTGATTGTCTTAATCTAATTTCCCTCTATACTTTGTATTTTTCATAAAATTATTAGTATGTTTTGAAACAAGCTCAAAATAATAAGTGTTAATTTTTTATAAATAAAAACAACATATATATATGATAATTATATCATAATGAATAAAAAAAAGGATGAAATAAAGCATCAGTAATGTTAATTCTTTTTCTGGGATCCAATTCGAGCATTTTACTTAACAAATCCGCACATTGACAATTTGTTTTCTAACTCACTTCGTGAAGCCAATTATCATCTCTTTTAAACTTTGGTAATTTCTCTGAAAAATATGGCAATTTTTTCAAATAGTTTGCTTCTGATTCTATTGGCATCCCAAGTTTTTTGAAGATAGCAATAATCATTCCAAATTATGAGTCACTGTTAAATAAAGGCTTTCCCATGATGAGTTCATAAAGAACACATCCACAACTCCAGATATCAATTTCAAAAGAATATTTTGTCTCTCCCAAAAGCATTTCAATCGCCCTATATAATAATGTACAACATCCAGAAGTTAGAATTTTTGGTTAGTTAAAGAGTTTGGTTTCTTAAGTAAATTACTTTACTTGATCCTTTTCGAGCTCAATTTAAACATAAGGTACTGGAAGGATGTTTCTAACTAAACCAAAATCCGCTAATTTTGCAGTTACTTCATAGTCGTCACCTTATTTTAGTAAAATATTTGAAGGCTTTATGTCTCTATGCAATATTCCATTCATATGCATATATTGCAACCCTTTAAGGATTTCATAAAAGAGTTATCTCATTGCTGATAGCTATTAAAATTCTCTTTAACTTCTGTAAAGGAATTTAAAAAGATCCATTTCGCAATGTTCAAAAATTAGATACATAAAATTATCTTTTGTGTTATATTTAACTCCATTTAATTTTAAAATGTTTTCATGCTAAAGCTTTTTTAAAGTTGAGATTTCACGTAAAGTTGATGCAGAAATTAATTGTTTGTATGTGATAGTCCCTCGTTGAAAAGTGTCACCTTTGCAGCATTTGATTGCAACAATTTCATTTGTAGAAAGATCCGTAGCTTTGTAGACAACGCCATAAGACCCAGATCCTAACTTTTCTTCTAATTTAAAGAAGTTTTTTAAATACTCTTCATGAATGAAGAATTCTTGTTCCGATTCTAATTTCATTATTTTTTAACGCAGTAAATAAAAAAAATATTTAAATTTTAAATATTATTTTTAAATAATTCGCAAACTTTATTTATATTTTAAGGTCAGAATTAATAAATTATCAAAAATAGTTAGCTTTTTGTTCAAATATTTTTAAAATTCAATTTTAAGTTATTAATTTTTATGTTGTGTTTTAAATTCATTAGTTAGTGAAAAAATTGATCACCAAAAGAGAATAATTCCAAGAGTTGATCATATGATTTTTTGAATTAACAATATAAAATAATTTATAATAAGAAGAAACATTATGAAGTAGTTGACAGTGATAAATAAATAAATTTTCAGAATTGTTTGTAAATTTTATTAATTTTTTGTTTTATAAATTTCATTAATTTTTTTTGTTCCTACATGCTTCTTCATCAAGCATTTTTCTTTCACTTATTTATTTTAAAAACGATTATCTCACCATAAAATTTGGCAAAATTGATATAAAAGAATTCATCATCCAATCTAATTAATAATATAATCATTACAAACAATATTAATCAAAACGTTTCCAATGTCCATCTGTATAATATTCGTATCCCAAATGCTTCAAACAACCCTCTGTGCATTCTGCAGTTGTTAAAATAACTCCACCTGGCTTTCTATCTGTCATTTTTGTTGCTACAAAATTAGGTCGTAAGCATAAAATATCAATCTAAAAAAACAAACTTTTAACCAAAAACAAATATAACCTTATTTAAAAATTCTTAAGCTGATGCTCTACTTAGAAAATCACAAAATCCTTTTGTTCCGGAATACGTAGCACAAAATGGAAGTGGCCTAGCACAACTGACTGAAGAAACATTGATTATTCCACTTCTTCCTTATCTTTGCAGCATAATTGGGATAATAGCTCTATTATTAATGAGATAGAATAATTTTTACTTCATTAAATATGAAACTGAATAGCAATTTACTGTAACCATTTCAAATAAGATATCTTCTGAATAATCTAAAAAATAATCTCTAAATCCTCCAACACCAGCATTGTTAATTAACATAGCTATATCCTTTAAACTTTTAATTTCCTCAAAAAATGGTTTATAATATTCTGGTGAATGTCCTATACCAAAATCTATTGTAAACGTTTTAATTTAGTTTTCTGGGTAAAGTTTTTGCACTTCTTCTTATACTTATTTAAGCTTTTCTTCGTTTCTTCCTAATAATAAGACATTTAATCCTTATTTTGCAATATCAAAAGCAAATTATTTTCCTATACCATCCGAAGCACCTGTAATTATACACCAACTATCTTTGGTGATTTAATAGGTTTTTTAAAAATCAATGGGTGATCTAACAAAGCATCGTCTTAGTGTTGAGAATAATTCCAATAAATACGCAATGCTTTTGTAAAAGCCAAAAACTATTAAAAATGTTATGATCATATTTTATTTTTGGATTTAGTTAAATAAATAATATAAATAATAATTTAAAGAATATATTATTTATTTATAATTTTTATAATTTTAAATAAAAAAGACTCTAAATATAATTCCTGTAATTTTTTAAAAAAATATTAAAAATTTAAAAGCAATTGTATTTTAATTACCGATTTTATTTTTTAGATAACGAACTAGCACATTAGCTAAATTTCAAATATAATAGAATCTCATAATTTGAACAAGAAAAACTTTCATAATATTAATTTTTATTTTTAAATAAATATATATTTATAATAAACAAAATCCAGGATTAATGTTTCAGCTTTTAAATGATAAATTTGGAGAATTTTATGTTTAACTGATATCAAAAAAGGAAATGAAAAATTTGCCAACCAACCTTCAGATTGTATCATCAATTCCTATCCTTTAAAAATATAATCCTGACTATTTTTCAAGTGAATGCTTTGAATCAATTATTTAATTTCTAATAACTCTATTTGCTTAATAACAATTTTTGTTTCACGAGAAATGTATATACTATTCAACATTGTACTAAATTATGGAACCAGAACTTCCAAATAGATTGTTCCCTTATATTGGTCCGCTAATTAATAATATAAATCTAGAATTTTAAAATCCATCCTTGCTTTGTCCTGAGATTTTTTTATGTCTTTAAATAATTCTTTTGAAATTCTAAGTGCAAGTGAACTAATTTATTGATTTGCATCATTTGACAGATAAAGTGATTTTACTTGGAATAAACTCAATGACAATAGAATTTTTACAAATCTTGGCTGATTTATAAATCCCTGAATTTAAAGAATTTGTCGAAACAAAGATCTTAATTGCACTGAATTAAATAGTCAATCCAAGTAATGAAATTCTTTAGATATCAACACTCAAGAGACTTGATGAAGTTATTATTTTAAGATTTTGAAAATCCTTTATTTTTTAATATGGTGTCAATTTTTCAGGGGAGAAACTTATTGAGGCTTTTAATGTTCTAGATAAATTTAAGTTTAGTTAAAATATACTATCAGTATTAAGAAGCATAATTAAAATTGCAGTTTAATTACATTTGGATTCAGAAAATGTTGGCGTAAGACATGCTGTTGCACAAAATGTTCATTTATTAGCTGAAGGTTTAGGATAAGTAGCTACTGGATAGATATTGAATAAATTGTTTAATATTGTCTTGATAGATGAAGATATTTAACTCAGGATAAACATCCTAACAATCTTGAAAAATTCATTTTGGAAAAGCCAATTTTTCAATTCAATAAATAATTTAAAGAAGATGTTATCAATTGTAAACGATGCAAATGCTGATATTTAAAAACTGGCTTTAAGCTTTTTATGTTATTTTTATTTTGTTTATTATTTTGTGAATTTTTGTAATAAAAAGGTTAATTAAGGAACTTGAATCCTTCAACTATTTAACCGTTTTTAAAAAAAACATTATTTTTTATCCTGTCAAGTCTTATGCAGGATGATTATTTAGCACCAAAAGAACGGTTAACGCTTATTCATTAACTAACTGTCATGATCTAAGAAACAAAGGAAATTATATCCCCACATACTTGTATAGTTTTTAAATTTAATTATTTTTCTAAAAAGAGATTATTGCTCGGATGCTACTTTCTTAACTAAAACAATACTACACTTCAAATTCCATTCTTTTAATTCCAGTGTTAAATTCTTTAAAATAACTTTGAATTACAACCTAATAATAAATGCAACCTTATTCAGATGAAATGATTTGTATTCTACTTGAATTAATTTAGGATAAAGCAGTTAAGAAAAAACGAAAAGTCGCATTGAAAACTTTTATTGAAGTTATAAAAAATACAAATAATGTCGTGTTCCCTTATTTATAACATCCGAGTTTGTTGGCAAAATTATTAAATTTTTTAAAAATTGAAGCAGAAAGTCATGTGGATGTTAGAAATTTAGTACTTTAATTAATTGGATTACTTGGGGCTATTGATTATTTTTTAATTAAAAAAGCTTAATAAAACCTCCCGGAAACAATGCAAGTAGATACCAAGAAGCATTATTCTTTAAAAGAAGTGCAAAGGATTACGAATGAATTGAATCTTAGGTAGTTATTAGATATTAATAAGACTGTGATTTTGGAATTAAATGAGCATTAAAATGGGGTTTTAATAGAAGAATTATATGGGTACTATGATGATTTGATATTATTGGATAAAAGAGGAAATGATCATAAGAAATTAATATTACATCTTTCTAAAATTTATGAGAAATAAAAGATTAAAAAGTAACTAGATTTTGAAGAAGCAAGCACTACAATCTAAGAAACTAATGAAGCGTTGGAAGAAATTAGTGATTAAGCGATTTTTTAGTTATTGAGTTCGCCTATTGATATAGAATTAAATAATCCAGATTATTACATACATGTGACTTTAAAAGCATTATTGAAAATTCTAATGGACGTTTCTTTATAAGTGCATCATGAATTAACTATGGAAACGTTGAAGATGATTATTTTTTAATTGAAAGAATTAACTTCACATTTTCAGTTTTTGATCTTGCCTGTGCTGATAAAAATGATTTAATTGTTGTACTAAAAATAATAAATCAAATAGATATTATTTATCTTTGAAATTCTTGAAATTGCGATTCATTTAAGTGATTTTGAGTTTAAGTAAGAGTATGTTTCATTAGTACTGTAATTAGTGTAGAGTTACCATAAAGAACCAAAATTAGCTTTTCATTGTTTGAAAATTTTAAGTATGCTTATTCAAGTTAAAAAGAATGAAGTAAGATTTAAAATGGAACCAATAATTGTCATACTTGATAATTCTTTAACTAATGATGATCTATTGATCAAGAAAGAATATTATGAAAAAATTTTCTAAATCATGATGAATTTAAGTATATATTCAGAACCTTATTTATAGAAACTAATTCCTTGCATCTGCAGATTACTGTCAGTCTAACCATCTTTACTGAATACTAATAGAATAGAACTATTATAAAAAGCTTTCGGAGTATTAAAAATCTTGGTCCGAAAATGTGTTAATGGGACAGTTCAATTCTTGAATTTATTAGTAGCTACTTTGATTAAACTTGCGGAGGAATGCGTAAATGTGGGAAAGGAGTGATAAACATTAATTAGTCCTATAATGGAGATTTTTGTGCTGTTTTTAATTACTTTTAAATAAGATTTTTTGATTTACTTGCCATTGGTAAATTCAGTTGTGAAGAAAAATAATATTTATCATAATGAATATAAAACATGCATCAATAATTTATTGTCGTTTAATAATCTTGAAGAATTTGAAAAAATCTTTGAAAATGAAGAGTAGTAGCAAAATATTCTATTGTAGTAGAATTTTATGAAAAAAACGGGATTTGAATAAATTAAATTTTGTAAATAAGATCCAGAATTATTAAAGGAAGCTTTCAATTTAGAAACCAATTTTCTTAAACAAGAATGAATTGATTGGATACATAAGTTGAGTCGAGCCCTCTTAAAACAATCCCCAAATCATGTCATCCAGTTGACTCTTAAATTAAGTGAAGGTTATCCTTAGCTAGCAAAAGAATTATTTAATATTTCATTTGCATCATGTTGGCACATGTTCAATGACAAATAAAAAGAATATATCATGTATTAATTGTAATTTCTAATGACATAGAATACAAATATCCCTGCAAATATTTTATAGATCTTTTTAGAATTGGCTGAATTTATGGAACACGATACTTTAAGTTTAGGGTTGAGCAAAACGACTTTAGCAGACCTTGCTGAAGGATGCCAATCATATGCAAAGGCATTGTTTTATAGGGAACAGGAACTTGAAACAGCTAATCCAAAGACTATTGAATCTTTATTAAACTTATATTCCAAAATGGGACAAATTGATTCAGCTACTGGATTATTGAAATATTCAAAACAAATATTGCAGTTTGATTTAAGTGTGGGTTGGTATGAAAAACTTGAAAGATGGGAAGAAGGATTAAATGAATATAGGTTAAAGGTTTTAAAAGGGGAAGAAGAATATCAAATGCCGAAACTAAGATGTCTTGCAGCTCTAAGTGAATGGGACTTAATTTTATCTCAGGCTGATCAAATATGCTAGACCAAAAAAGACAATGGAGAAGATGTGACTGAAGTTTCATTGTTAGCAGCCAATGCGGCAATGGAGCTTGGATAATGGGAGTAAATGGAAAAATGGGTGATTGGTGGAGGATATAAAGGAGCAATGTTTGAAGCCTTAGTTGGGATTCGTAAGAAAGAATGGGGACGAGTTGGAAAAGCAGTAGATAATGCGAGAAGAGAAATTGATAAGGAAATTACATCTTTGGCTGTTGAGAGCTATTAACGAGGATATTAAGGAATAGTAATGTTATAAAAATTAAGTGAAATTGAAGAAATAATGGAATGCTTGAAAGGAAATGAAGATAAAGAAAGGATTAGAAAAAGATAAGAGTGACGATTGAAAGCATGTGAAAAGAAATTGCATTTGTGGGAGGAATTCTTAGCAATTCGGGGGTTATTGTTTAGTAAAGTCGAATGCATGTTTGACTGGATTTAAATGGTTCGAATGGCAATTAAAGAGGGATTCATGCAATATGCAAGAAGAATTGTTTTAGAATTAAAAGAAGAGCTTACAATATGTAAGTAGGAAATTCCCATAGAAATTTATATGTTGGAAATTGAAAGTGAATTGAAAATTTCATAAAATAAGGAGAAAATGTATGAAATAGTAAATGCATGTTATTTAGAACACATAGTACAAATTAAATAATAGGATTAAAAGGCAAAATTTTACAATTAATTTGGTTTGTGGCTAAAACAGTTATCAGAGGATTTGAATTTCTAAACAATGGAATAAATCTGCGATATGTTTTAATAAAGTATCAACTGTGGCCCAAACTATTATAAAGGTTGGAACTAATTTGCAAATATCAGCTATGAGATTGTTCAAATAAATACGATATCAACGGAAATAAAGAGTAAATATGCTATCTAAGCAACGAAAGGGTTCTTAAAGGCGATAGCTTTGAATATTCGACATGCATTTTAAAATAGTCTTAGATTACTGACTTTAATTTTTTAGTTTGGAGACAATGAAATAATTGCAAATGAGGTTAGAGCAAGTTTCAAGACTGTGGATATTGCTATTTGAATTGAAGTTATCCCTTAGATTATTGCCCGTTTAGATATTCCAAATCAGAAAATTCAAGAATTATTATAAGAAATTCTTTTATATATTTGTGATCAACATCCATAAGCTCTAATTTATTAATTAACTGTGACATGGAAATCGCGGTTCAAAACTCGTCGTGAACCTGCTATAAAAATCATTGAAAAAATAAGGAGTATTAATAATCAACTTGTAGAAGAAGTTCATTTAATATCAGAAGAAATGGTAAAGGCGGCAATTCTTTTGAATGAATTCTGGCAGGAAGGAATTGAAGAAGCGTGGAAGACTTATTCAGTAGATAAAAATGTTCCATAAACTCTTCATATTTTAAAAAGTTACTTAAATTTATTTTTATAAATTTTATTTAGATTTATATGAAAGGACAAAAATCTAATGTGAGTCTTAGAATGAAATAGCATTTCATTCTATGTTTGATTAAGCATTAATTTTGTCAGAAGTATGATTGAGATAATTTGAAATTACAAGGGATGAAGCATGTCTTAACCAAGCCTTTGATCTCTATTATTCGATGTACCGACGTATAGCTGATCAAATTAAAGAATTAAAGATAGTTCATTTAGAAAATGTTTCCCCTAAGTTATATTCTCTTAAAAACTGCGAGATTTCAATTCCTGGGCTTTATAAGCCATCATAACGCAATGTAGTCCGTATCGCTGGATTTCACGCTTAACTCGAGGCATTGCCTTCTAAATAAAAGCCTCGAAAAATAAAAATATATGGTACTGATGGAAAGGAATATATGTTTTTATTAAAAGGCCATGAAGATATGAGATAGGATGAAAGAGTCATGCAATTATTTTCATTGATTAATAAATTGTTAAATAATAATGAATAAACATAGAAAAAGGAGTTGGGAGTTGTAAGTTATTAGGTGGTCCCTTTGTCTACAAATACAGGAATTGTTGGGTGGGTGCAAAATAGTAACCCATTTTAACAGTTGATCAAATTTTACAGATAAACTGCCAACGTTATATAAAATAGTGAATTACGCCTGATGCATAGTGTATGCTAGCCATTTGAAGTTTTGCCTGCAATTAATAAAGTGGAGATTTTTCGATACATAATGGAGAATTCTAAAGGGGAAGATTTAGAAAAAGTGCTTTGAATGAAGAGTCCAAATAGTGAAATATGGCTGGAGAGAAGAACTGCATATACAAGAAGTCTAGCTACTATGTCAATTGTTGGATATATTTTAGGACTTGGAGGCTATTATTATTATTATTTCTAAAAGTATACTTAGATCGCCATCCAAGTAATATAATGCTAAAAAATGACACATTTCATGTTGTTCATATAGATTTCGGTGATTGCTGGGAAGTTGCAATGAAACGTGAAAAATTCCCAGAGAGAGTGCCTTTCCGTGCAACGAGGATGCTAATCAAAGCAATGGAAGGCTGTGGTGTTGAAGGTAATTTTCGTTCAACTTGTGAAAGTGTTATGAGTGTGCTAAGAGAAAATCGTGAATCAGTATTGACTGTGCTAGAAGCTTTTGTGCATGATCCATTATTGCATTGGAGATTATTCACGGAAGAGGACTTTAAAAAGGGTGATGGAGTTCGAATTTAAAAGTAGTAGAATTATGAAGTTGAAAAAGATGTAGGAGGATAAAGTATGCTTAGAGGGATTACATTGTAAAGAACCTTGATTGAAACTAATAGTTTCAATAAAAAAGGTAAACAAAATAATGATGAATTAGAAGAAAAGCCAAAAGAAGAAAAAGAAGAGGAAGTAAAAATGAAAGAAATAAATAAAGCATCTATGAGTTAAAGCCAACAAGAAGATAACTATTAATTATTAGAACTTCATTCACGTGAAAATGAAGCCGGGAGTAAAGAAATAAAAGCCTTTATTGAAGAAGTGGCTTAGGAACATCATTAAGAAGAAAATAAATAGCATATTGAGACCGAAATTTTAAATAAAAAAGCAGTTGATGTTATTGATAGAATCAAAAAAAAGTTAATTGGAAGGGATTTTAAGGAAAATGAAGCTTTAGAAGTACAAGATTAAGTAAACAAGTTGATTCTGCAGGCAACATCCCATGAAAACATTTGCTAAGCATATATAGGATGGTGTCCATTTTGGTGATTTAAAGAAAATAAAAAAATTCTATACATTATCAATTTTAATAAAATTTTGAATAATAAGATATTTTCATTTAATCTTATGACGTACATCAAACATTCCAGTCCCAACTTTAGGCACCTTTATACAATTTTAAATTCAAAAACAAGAAAGAACCCTTCCAAAGACAACAGAAGCTGATAAACTAGAATTATCATCTTTTTCCCTGTAGAGAGAAGCATGGGTAAGGAATTACATTGTTGTTTCGAAACTCATTTTTAAAAGTGGAGAAGCAGCATTAGCAATTCCTATACGATTCAATGGCCGAATTACGCCCTATTAAGTCATATAATCAGCGATTAAGTATAAATGGCGGGTATCTATTGAGATGTGATAGACATTAAAAACCATTGTGATTTCTGAAATTAAACAATTTCTGGCAGCTTCAATCTAAAAAAAAATTAAATGTTTTATTTATTTATTAATGTTTACTCCATAAAGATGCTGCACTTGATTTATGTCATTTGAGTATAATGAATTTTTATCAATTTTAGAGCATTAATAACAGGCTTGATAATTTATACCTTCAGTTTAAATAATAAATTCCTAATTTTTTTTCATAACATGAGTTTTACTGATGCCTTTAATTTCACTAATAATAGTCTAGGAAAGAATATTTTCTATCAAACTATTATTATTATTTGTGAATAATAATAATAAAAAATTAACTTAAGCATGAGCATCTTTCTAGCAGAAAGTGGCAAAGCAAGGATCAATTCCATTGAATTATTTTCATACGTAAATCCTTAAAACAAAGAAGCGTGCTAGGGAGTAATAAATTAAGAGATGGAATTTTTTGTTTCTTTATTCTTTTTTGCTTTTTTGGGGGTTGTCATTTGCTCTTCTGCTTAACTATTGTTCTCTTCTTGATTCTCATTGGCAAATTATTATAAATAATCTTCGATTTCATCTTAATTAAGTCCTGCCAGCTCATTTTCTTCAACATCTGATAAAACTGTATCTTTTTCTACTGAAATTTTGGTTATAAATAAAGTTTGCAAACCTAAATCACCTGTATGTTTTTGTATTGAAAGGCCATCCTTATTTTGCTCATTTTTGCGTAATTACTTATAGATTGCATTAAGAATTGTTGGGATGACAATCCTTTCAATTTTCTTTTAAAAAACATTATATAATAATTTTGAGTACTTTTTTTAAATTTTCCTAGGAAAACCCGAAAATATGTTTGATAGCTTTAGGATTTTCAAAAGTTATAATAATCTTATAAACTCTTTTCCTTTCTTAAGCAGGCAATGGCTCTTAATCCTTGTTAATCAAAATCTGTTCATGAACTTCTAAACATTTAATAATCTCAAGAATATTAGTCTTCTAAAACTTTCTTGCAATAAATTCTGCTTATGGTTTAGGTATTTCCTTATCACTCAGTCGAATGGTCATTGATGGTGTCTTTATTTTTTCTGAAGCGGTCATCAAGATTTCACGAAGCCTAGGAATACCAAGTGTCATATTGACTCCACCATGTCCAGCTAAATGGAAAGTGTTCAATGTCATTTAAGTTGAGGGCTCGCCTAATGATTGGGCAGCGATAAGTCCTACTGGATGTGCGGGTTCTACAAGAGAATAGAAATACTTAAGACTTAGGAGAGTAAAAAACCGTTTTTGTGAAATATTGAATTTTTTAAAAAGATTCTCGTTATCATTAAGTTGGTATTGATTCTATGCAAATTATGAGATTAATTTGATATATTTTTCAGAAATAGCTCCAAAATATTAGGAGGGCGGGAAATTGTTTAAAATTGTATCCAATTCCTGTAATTAAGGATCCGTTTTTCGGGTTTTTAGATATTGACGAACAGTATTAGATTCCAGCACTTAACTAACATCCGAAGTTCGAAATTTTTGTAGATATCGTGCGTTGTTTTCAAGTATAAATGGAAATTATGAGAGGTACCCTTTTTTGATCGGGTCTATTGAATCCTCGCCGTAATAAAATTAGACAATAGATTAATCAGAATCTCTCACTGTATAATCATAAGAAACTATTAAATTTTCAAGATTTTTTATCAAACACCTCTATAGATAACCACTTCTACTTGTTTTCACTGCAGTATCAATTAATCCCTCTCGCCCAGCCATACAATGGAAAAAAAATTCTTAAGGCCTTAATCCCGTTAAAAACCTGTCAGCAACAAAACCTCCAGCTCTTGCCCCAATTTCACCACTTTAAAAACTTGGCAAAGATCTCCCACTTGGCATTAATGGTACTCGTTTTCCTTCGAGTTCTTATTAGCCAAGCAATAAACTGACTTAATTGTGATTAACAAGGGATCCTTTTGCTCCTGACTATACCATTGCAGAAAAGGAATTGTCTGGGAAGGGGATACGAAGACTTGAAATAAGTGCAAAAATTTTTGAAGTAGCTTGGTTAAGTGTGCCTTTGACAACTGCATCAATGTCTTGAATTAACTCAGGATTGACAAGCAATTTTACAAATTATTCGCGGAGTTCCTCGTCATCAGCATCTTTAGGTAATTTAAAATAGCTTCGAAGTGCTTCTTTGACTTCAAGTTCTGCATTGGAGATATATTAAGCCCGAAGAGCGTCGCCTTCATCAGTTAAATGCAAATCACCAACCGAACAAGTGCAAGCTTAATGTAATTATAAATAAGCCATAAAAAGACGAGACAATGCCGTTAGAAGTTTTCCTGTACAATCAGGGCCATATAGTTCATAAAATGAATGTATCATTCCAAATTCGGAATTTCCTATTTGATTCTTATCAATAACACCAGTAAGTAAATCCCCTTTATGAACTGTGATAATATTTTCCATATCAGTTGGCCCACATAATGTCGCTCTACTCATTTTAGTATTAGAGCTCATAGAAAATGGCTATTAATTATTACATTGTATCAAACATTGAAGAATACAACTGATAATTTACTTTCCGGAATAAAGTTATTATGGTTTTAGAATACATGCATCAGGAATTTCAAGTTTCATATTATTCGGTAAGATTTTTCCAACTGACACATACACAAGTTATTAGAACTCATATTTTGTAAAAAAAGTATCACGCAAAGTTAAGCGTACAGAACTTGTAACAGAATCTTGAATTAGCCCTCTAATAGGTTTGCCATCCTTGGCCACAATATAATTAAAATCAGAATTAGCAATGGATTGGCATTCCATCCTGGAGACATAATCTTAAAGCAAATGCATGTTCATTTCATCGCCATCAAAATCTGCATTGAAACTTGAACAATTTGCGTAATGCATTCGAAAAGTATCTTCCTTTTTTAAGACTTTCACTTTAAATCCCATGATACTTTGTTTATGCAAACTTGGCTAGCGATTAAATAAACACCAATCTCCATCCATAACTTAACGTTATACAATTTTAGTTTCATTTGATAAAAGTAATGTTTATGCTAGCGCTTTACGTTACTATTCAGTCCTATATTTAAGATTTATTGTTTCTTTATTTATTTAGATTGTTACAGCTCCAGGGTACTCAAATGGACCATTTTCAATAAGTTTTCTAAGAAACTCAATATTGTACTCATTCACAGGTTCATTAATTGTTAATGTTTTTGCAATGAATAAAGGAACACCAAGTTCGTTCGTTGCTAAGTTTGGATCAGGACTGATAACTGAACGAGCTGAGTAATTTACTCTGAGAAAACTATTAAAACTAAAATGTTTATTACCTTTTTCCCATAATCTTCATTCTAAATAAACCTTCCTTTTTTTCTAAGAGCTACTTGATTCCTTATCCCTCTGCTTCGTTACCTTTTGTGCTAATCGATGCATCAAAGTAACAGTTTAAACAATCTTGTAAATCTATCCATTTTCCTATGATTTTTGATAAATGTTATCCCTTTATTTATAAATTTATTGTTTGTTTAAAAAATTAAAACTTTGAAGTTTTCTATCAATTCAGGGCTAATCTTAGTATCTTTTTTGAATTGTAAATTATTTTTTTTCAAATTTTCACTAATAATCTAATCATCCTTATTAGAATGAATCAATAGATCTCTTATTTCTTAATTTAATTATAACATTTTTGTTAGTAATATTGTATGTCCATGTAAGAAAGTTTAATCTAAATTTAATAAACAATTTTAGTTTAATACCTCCAAGCTTATTTTCTGGGCGAAACCTATTTGGAGTCACTAGGGTAGCTTCCACAAAGAACATATCTGGGCCATTCGAAATAATTTCGTAACCTTATCGAAACAATTATTTTGATCAAAAAAACAACCATTTTCAGAATTTTATAGCGTATTGTCATTTATTAATAAATTTCCAAAAAGTATGTTCAAAATAGCTCTTTCTTTTTGCCAAAGAACTTGGACATGTTCTTTCACTTCTATTGGATTTAAGAAATGCTAAATTTTTTTTTATTTAATATGAGGATTTTTTTCAAGTGATTCTGATTCCTCTTCTATAATTTTTAATTAAGCAGACCCTTTCACTTTTATTGACCTTCAAAAATTAAAAATAAAAAAATAATTACTATTCAATTTTTGTTACAAAAAATTTCGAGTATCCTTCTTTTGAAACAACTGGATTCCTTTTCCCACAATGTGGGCATTTCTATTAGCCACCTGCAACACAAGACCAGAAAGAATGAATCAATTCCCTTTGAATAAAATTGTAAAACAATTATTTAAAAGTGGAACTTCAAAACTTTATTAATTTAGTTAGTATTTTAATAGTGTGTAAAATCGTAATCCTAACTTTTCAAATTCAATAAATTCTTAATTTCTTTAATCTTCGCCAGGACAGCATTTACTTATCTTTCAGCCATTTCGTCTTCTAATACATTGTTTTGTTTCTAAGTTTCTGCTTTCTATTACTATTTGGACTATTTTTTTTATTTTTTATTCGGAGTTTGAGTTTATCTCTGATTAGTCAACTCTGAGATATTTGACTATTGAGTCATCATTGAATCGGCTCTAGATTTCCCTGTGGTTTTGCTTTCCAAGTCAAACTCTAATAACGGATCCTTTTTTTGTTCAAGTAAATGTTGTTTGTAATAACGGTTTTCGCATAATTTTTCATATTCTGAGCGTTCAGTGAGATAACCCAATTTCGTTAGGAGAAACATCATTGCAAAATTTTTTAATCTTTGTTTAGGATATAAAAAATAAATTAAATTAATTAGTTTACTTTCGATCAGGAATTTTTAAACGATGACAATAAAAGCATTTGGATCTAAATTTATATTGAAAATATTAATTCAAACTTACTTCATTACACGTAATAAAGTTGGAACCAAAAATGGATTATACAACGGAAGAATCAGTTCAATATGTCCTAAATGTCCAGGACATCCAGAAGCAGCTGCTTATTTTGAACTTGACCCGGGTGCTTATCCACAAGTAATACATTTTGAAAGCTAGTCGTAAGGAGAAACGCCCATGCTTTAGTCATATAATCCCCCTAAAATAGTTTTTTAAAAAAGTGATGGTATGTACCAATTATTGCTTGATTCATTTTATCAAATGCAATAGGGTTGGTTATTTCTTTGACACTGAGTGATCTGATTTCTGCATTTGTATAGTACCCAAAATAGAGTCCGTCAAGTTTATGGTGAATATTTTGGGAATATTGTTGCTTTTTTAAATTTGACTATGCCATAAGTATTAATTTACTTTATGAAATAATTCACTTATTTTTTTGTTTTTATTTATTATTGGATAAGAAATAGTATTAAATTATGCTTTATTAATTGCTTTTAAATAATTAAATTTTAATACTTTAATGAAAGAGATAATAAAATTGAAATTTTGTTTTTTTTTGCCAAAATAAATTAATTCATTATGTTAAACTATATAAACTGAGTTATTATTTTTTTCAATTATTTTTTATTAATTTCTTTTCATTTTCAACTTATTAGGTTTATTCTGGGGACTTTGATTATGTAGATTTCGCTGAATTAACTTCCTCTTCGTCAGTAGTCGCGTTGTGATCAATTTTCTTTCAAAATAATATAAAAAATATTAATGAACTTCTTCAATTTTATGAGATTTTAAAACTAATGATTTCTTTTCTGTTTTTAATTATTCATTTTCAGATGAATTTATTTTTGAATATGCTTCCTAAAAGAACTTTTAAGAAATAAATATTCGAACTAAAAAGCTGTTTGTCATTCGATTTTTCAGGATAGAATCAAATTAGAAATTTTAGTTATAATGAATGACCAATGGTTTTTTATTACTCTTTTTTTTAGGGGTTTCACTTAACTCACTCTATGCTTTCTTTTTGGTAATTCTTCGTTTAGAAATTTTAAATGAGTCTGGCGATTTCTAATTTTCCGCGAATTCCTATAATTAAAATAAATTAAATAATTTAAAAAATCTAGATTAAAATTATTATACAAAAAATAAACATAAACATAAGAAATTATAATTGCGCAAAAAAAATTTAAATTTTTTTTCCCACAATTACAATTTTTTATATGAAAAAAAGTAATATTTATAATGTGAGTTGGTCATAAGCGATTAAATGAGAAAAAAAATAAAATTTACATCAATTTTTGGAGAATACTGAAGCAAACTTGGAAATTCTTCTTTTATTTCTTTAATTTAGTCCCCATCTTAATTAAAATTTATCTAAATACATTAAATAAATATTAAAAGAATGGTTAACATTTTCTAGTTCAAGTGGCTTAATAATAATAGATTTAGCAAAATTTAATTTGTTTTAGCCATGCTTGACTTTAATAATTTTATGGGCGCACATTGAAGAAGATTAAAGCCAAAATCGGTGTGATTATGCAACTCTCATTATTTTTATTTAATTTTTTTATTTATATTATTTTTTAATTAAAAAATGTATTAAATAAAAAAAATTATTCTATATTAAATAGTTATGCTTTATGTCAAAATATTGCTTGAATGCATTTGTGTTTTTTAATTAAAAAAAAAGCAAATATTAAAGTAAAGAGAATAATACTATAATGATTATAATAATTTTTTTTTATTTGCTTCTTTAAATTAAACAAAAACAAAAACAAAAAAAATTGTTAAATTTCATTAATAATTTGCTTATTACCAAAATTTTTTAAAAGTGAAGAACATATAAAAAAAATTAAATCAGTTATTATTTATTCAGTTTAAATCATTTTTATTACTTTTTTTGCATAATTCTTCTAAGTAACTTGAGCATCTAAAGCTTTATCTTGAATTGGACATTTCCAAGGAATTCATAGAAAGTTTATAAATAGAATCTTTAAATTTTTGTTCATCAATTTCTTGGAGATTAGCCTATTATGGATATTCAATATTAAAGACTGTCTATCCTTTTGTAAAATAATGTTTAATTTTTTCATTTTGCATGGATGACTTTGGTTTTTTTGGGGAGATAGATTGATTTAAAAGAATATCTAGTTCTTCATATGAAGCTTCAGCTTTTCTTTGTTGTGTGAGTAGATTTGCGATTTTTTGTTTTGCGTTTAGAAATTTAGCTATTTTGCTTTTCATAAAAGTTTGCTAGAGGATATCCTTTTCTTCTTGAATTTGTTCTTATTGTTATTCCATCATGTTATAATTTGTTTTTATTTAATAAATCAATTATGATTTTTTTTTAGGATTTAAATTAAATATTTGATAAATAAATATGCTCAATTATTATTTGCATTATTAAGATTTAAAAAAATTTGAACAGAAAAATTTTAATTTTAATAATTTAATATAAAATATTGAATAGTATGTCATGAGCGTTTGCTAAAATTATTTTGAAGTATTACTTCACCTTGGTTCTTGAAATAAGTTGGGAGAGTTTCTTAATTAAGTTTTAGATTTTGCTATTGTTATATTTATTATTAGCGCAGAAAGTGCACTAATGACTCGGGTTAATTTTACAAATAATTCTTTGGAAATTCGGATTTTAATTAATTTAAATTTATATTTTTTCCTCTATTTTAATATTTGCCCGTGATTTGATTTTATTAAGCATTAAAATTCAAAGGATATTATATTGATTCTTTTGTATACTTTTTGCTTTATTATAAATTATTGATTAAAAAAGCAAATTTTGAAAACTTTTAAAATAATTTAAAATCAAAATTTCTTACTAAAATATTTTTTTCCTATTATGGCTCACAAATTGATTATTTTTTTGTTTTTTTAATAAAAGCTTTCCAAAATCGCTTTTCATTTTCAATATTTTTCTCAGATTTTGGCAATTAATATTTATCAAAAATATTAATTTTCCATTCAGAAATAGCTTTGCTTTACTCTTATGAAATTGTTCTTGACTTAGGAAATTGAATATATTATTGACGCTAAAAATTATTTGGTTCTAAACTTTAAGATTATGTCAGAGTTTTGTGAGATTTTATTACATCTAAAATTAATAAATACTTTTGTAGATTTCTTACCATTTGACCTACTTTATCTTCTTTTAAGGAATTCCAATGAAAAATTTTCTTTTTCTAAGTGTTGTTATTTTGAAGTTGAAGCTAGTTTAACAATTTGCTAACTTTTAAAACTAGAAGCTATATTTTCTGCTGGTTAAAGTTAGGGTTTACTGCTTCTATTTATATAATAGTCATTTGATTTTACAATTGGTAAATTCAATTATTCTTTAATAAATTTTAAATATGAGGAACATTAACTCATTTTATTAGAAATTAATTAGTTATTTGAAGTAATTCTAGTAGGCTTTTCAATGGGTAAACTTTCTTGTTTAACAAGTCCAAGAATTCCATCCTTTTTCAAAAGACTAATTTTTCCAAAAAATCTTTATTTAAATGCTTAATTTTCATTGTTTTTTATAGGCATTTTTGCTGTGGACATTTTAATTTATTGATATTTAATCAAATATGCTCTTTGAATAGTTATTTACAGTTAACTATATTTGAAAAATTACAACAATTAAGTAATTTATATAAATATTTTATTTAATGAGTCAATTAGCTGATCATTGTCAAAAAACACTTTATTTTTTCTATTAAACAACAATTAATATTTTTTTATTAAATTTTGAAGTGAAATGAAGAATATTTAAAAATATTAAAAGATTAAAATAGTAATAATTCATTCCACTTAATTTAAAAATTTTAATATAAATTTTAAATTTAGGAATATTTTTTTTTTATGCAAAATTCAATAAACGAAGAAAAACAAGAAATCAAATCGTTGTTTCTAGCTAAATAAGAAAAATTTAGATATGAAATTCGCTAAACAGAAATTAATAAAAAATTTAATCAAAAAAGAATTCTGCAAAAAAAAGAGTAATAAACAGAAATAGGAATGGTAAAAATGATAATATTAATAATTACTTATTAATAGGAAAAAAAATCATCAAAAATTAATGAATTATTATCATAAATTTAGCAATATTTACTATACCCATCATCATCCTATTTAAATTTATAAGCCTAGATAAGATATCTTCGTTTACTTGTTAGTAAAAAAAATGATATTGAAACAATCTAATAAATTTTGTATTCAAAAGTAATAGATGGAATAGTTCAGCTAGTGTAAAACCATTACGTAGAGTTAAATAAAGGATTGTTATGTGAAATTTCTTGGCTAATCTGTAATTTAGCATCTTCTTCAGAGTAAAATGATATTTAATATTTAAAAGAACTTGGAGTCTTTTAAATTTTTGTTTTATTTCTGGATTCAGATCATATACCATTAACTCACAATGCAAACTATATTAATTTTATCATTTTATGTAGGCAATTTTTGGGATTTCTAATATGCTTGGCGGAAATGAATTTTATCGAAACAACTTTCTAGATTTAGGAATAATTGAAAAGATTGAAAAGCTTTTCTCACCATCAAAAATTGTAGTTGATTAATACTTTGCTGATTTACTTTGGCTAACAGCAAATTTAACTAAACATCACTCGCATTACAATTAATTAAAATAATTTCTGCCTTTGATTACTAAATTTTTTAAATTGAATGATGAAGAAATCTTGAAAAATTTATTATGAACAATTTTTAACATTTGTCAGTGCGATCCTGAAACTACTCCCTAAATTGAATTATATGAAAAAATTCAAGATATTATAAATACTGACAAGGTGGATTAAATTCTCAGAGCAACATTAATTGACAAATATCAGATTTAAGTACCAGCTATTAAAATTTTGTCACTACTAGTGCTTGGTTCTGATACTTAATTAAAAGTTAAAATATTTTTTTATTTTATTATGGGGGTTTAGGAATTTTTTGATATGTAAATCTTGAGATTTTTTGAATCACTTCTTGGCCATCATTCTAAACGAATTAGAATAGAAGCTTCAAAGGCTATTGAAAATTTTTTTACATGTTCACCAAAAATTTTAAATTTTATTTTTGGCTCAAAATTTCCTTCAATGTTAGAAGACAGTATTTAAAGCGATGACTGTGAAGTTAATTTTAGTAGTTTTCTTATTATTTTTTGGAAAGATAAGATGCAATTTAATTTCTGGATTATGTAATTCAATAAACAAGGCAACGGACGGATAACTTGATTTTCTTCTTAAATCATTGAATATAGTATATTTAATGCTTGATTTATTAAAATCTGCAATGCCCACTGAATATTTGATAAAAAAAATTCTTACAAGTTTTGAAATTTTAGTTGATGTTTATGATCAAATAAATGAGAATGAATAAGATTAAATTAGTAATTACTCGATTATGTGTTTATAAAAATATGGAGCAGAGGATTTATTCAATTAGTTATTAGAATTACCTTCTTTAAATGGTGATTGTAAAAAGTAAATTAATTGTTTGTTGGATACTATCTGTAAGCCATATTAAGAAAATTCTTGATTGTTTTTTCATAAAATAAATTTGTTTTAATTTTATTTAATTTTAATACATTATATTTTTATTCAATCAAGCTAATGCACTATACCAACTTATAAATAAATAAAATAAGATTATAGGGTAAACAGCTAACCACTTTCTCTCAGGAGATATCAAACTACTCATAAATGCTACTGAAGCTAAAAATTAAGTTGTTTTTAATTTAAAAAATTTTACATAGACTTGCCCAAACAAAAGCAATTGCTGTTATAATAAACCTCACTAATACTGGAAACACATATTTAAATGTTACGCAAATGCAAGTTGAAATAGCAATTGGAAAAATACAATATCCTAAAACGCACATTGTTTGCAAATATGATCTAATTAAAAAAATTACTGAGAAATAATTGAACACGTATCCTCCTAAAAATTTTGCATTTAGAGTAACTACGAAGGCACCAAGCCAAATTAATATAAATACTGTTCCAAAAACTAAATCAGAGCTTTACTTACTTGCAATACTTAAAGTCCTTGAAAAAATGATAACACGAATAGAAATACAGTGATATGATGATACAGATAAATAATGGTCCCCAGAGATCCCCTTTATATTATCAAAAATTTAAAAATAAAATTACAATTTCTGAGCATTGAACCTTTTTCTTCTGCAAATTTTGGCATTAACACATATTTCAGCTTTTAACCAATCATTTTTAAGTCTCTTCCCTTTGAATAAAATTGTCTTTCAAAATGAAATTCTACAATTGTTGTGGTGACAGGCTCATCTAATGTATTAATTTGCTAATATTCCATTTATTGATTTAAAAGTTCTTCTGGAACGTTTTATTCCTACACATATGGGATATTCTATTTGAAATACTATTTAAATTTGTATAAAAAAACTTAATCAAAGTCATTTTACATTTTGTTTTTTTGGGTTAAGTTAGTTATTATTAAACAATTCAAATTTTAAAAAATAAAGAAATATTTATTTTTAATTCTTATTGTAGTTTATTATTATTGGAATTTAATTAAAATAAAAATTGAAATTAATTTGAAATTTTTGTTACTTTTTAGAAATGAAACCTCAAGATTCTATAATAATAACATATGATACTTTAATTGAAGATTTTCCTTCATTCAATTAGACATTAAATTCTGCAATTACTAAAGTAAAACAACCATTAACAATTAATCGATTTTAGTTTTTAAATATATATGGGAATTTTAAGTTTTTATACTAGCCGCCATTCGTTATCATAACTGAACCAATTACAAAAAAGCAATAATAAAAAGACCCTAATCAAGAATTTAAAATACAAATAAAAGATTTAATTAATATTTATCCTAAAATTATTGGAAATTAATTGAAATATAATGAATGTCTTTGCATTTAAAATAATCTTTGTAGATATAAGTTAATATTTATCTTATAATATTTTAGTTTTTTATTGTATCGAAATGGAAGATGACTTGATTTTGCTTAAGGATGGAAAAGATAACGCTTTAATATTTTAAGGACCCTTTGAATATTCAAAAGTAATTATTGTTGCTTTGATCTCAAATTTTAACTACTAAAAAATGGCGATTTTATAAATGCTCTTCACTTTATAAAATATTATAAATTAACATTTATAAGCATGAAAGACAAATTAGTTTTATATCATAACTTAATAAATGAACATAAATATTTTTCAATTTATAATGCACCAATGTTTTTTAATTAATCATTCGATTATATGTTTGAAATAAAAGCTTTTATATACTATTCAGTTAGTTATTCATGCTACAATTAATTTAATGCAGTGATGCATAATTCTATTAGATTTTATTAATGCTAAACTATTTTAAATTAACTCAAATTATAAACAGTAATAAAATAATCTTAATAATCTGTATTGATTTCTGTTAATTTTTCTTCATATTCTCCTTAACTTAATTTAAATTGTTTTTTTACGATTTAATAATAGTCAAATACTTCATTTAAAACTACTAATTCTAGATCGATATTTTTTGATTCAAACATCCAGTTATTTTATAAATTTGTTTATGAAAGAAACTTAGCAAATTTAAAAAATGTTATTATATCAGTATTCAGTTTTGTGAATTTTAATTTTATTATTTTATATTTCAAACAATGGATTTTGCTTATATAAGATTAGATTTATGAGATGAATTTATCTGAATCCTTAAGATATTATAAAAAGTCTATTTTTAAAAACATATGGTCATATTTATTATCTTCTAATGCAATTCCATAACGTAACAATAATTACCGATTTGAAAGTCGTCCGTAACATAAAAATAATTAAGCTCCTTTTTCAAAGTTTTAAGTTTTCCCCGTTTTTACATCAAAAAAATCAAAGTTATCTTATTTCCAATTAGTTGTCTTATCAAATTAAACAGAGAGATTTAGATGGGAAGAATTTTATTTTAGTTTTGTTAAAGGGATTTTGAATTTTAATTTTCTGTTAAACAATTTAAAATAATTATTTCATTCAGTAATCTAACGTATGATTTGTTTTATTTTAAAATACTATTTTTCATTTCCCATAAAATCTTAGTGAATATCTTATAATAATTTTAAAATAAAAGCAAAATAGAAAATCGAGTGATTGTCTTAGAAATCTACATAGGCAAGTAATCTAAATATTTATAAATTCAAAGAAAATATAAAACCATAAGTATAATTGATTTAATTAGTATCTTATTTCCACTAAACTCAATGAAGCCTCAGTGTCTGAAGATAATTTTGTAAAAATATTTGATAGTCATTATTTTTATCATTCCTCAGTCTTAAATAATAATAATTCAGATATATATATACATTTAAAATATTTTCTTCTTCATATTCTATCTACTCACAACTATTTCTACTTTCATCAGATGTAAGTATGTCTAAATTATTAATTGAATTCTTGTTTTAATTTCAATTGTTTTCTTAACATTCATTATACTTTTCTAATGAAGGAGATTCTGCATTGACAAGATCTGTATAAACATCCTTAAAATAATATAAATATTTAAGTAATTATACAATATTTTCATGGTTTAAAAATTCAACAAATGGCACCATGGATACATATTTTAAAGAACTCCCAAAACATCGATTCACAATTTAGCTCTAAATAAATTTAAAATTTTTCCAACAGAAGGTTTATTTTTCAATAATTTTGGGATACTCAGATAAAATTTGATTGACTTAATAATACTTTCTAGCCAATTCCTTTTTTTAGTTTAGAATTATATTTATAAAAAAATGATCTTCTAATTATTCAATTTTCTCTTCATTTCAAAATGCAATATAATCGGCTTCTTTTGGTAGATTTTAAAGTAAATGATATCATTTTGAATTAATCCCTAATTGAATTTAGTACAGTAAAAATAGTAAGAAAATATGGTCTTCCCATTCGGGGTTATTTTTTTAATGGAAAAAACTTTAAGAATATATTCAAAATAAATTAAAATATATTACTCAACATTATTTTTATATATTTGTTAAAGTTCTTCACACTCGAAAGCTATTTTTGTTGTTAATAATAAAGAACATGGTACACGAATTATTCTTTCATTATAAGTAATACTTTCAGTTGCAATAAGACCCTATGAAAGAATCAAACAAAAATTAAATACTTAATAAGGCAATCCATTCTTTAGTTTAAAATTAGCAAATTCTACTTTTTTAAATTATAATCCATTTTCCAATAGCCATTTAAGATAATTATTTTAATTATTAGGTAGTGGTATTTGCAAAGTAGCTTAATTATCTGTTTTGCCTATACCTTTGATGCTTAAAAAATACTTTCCAATTGTTTTTGCAAATCCTAACATTATTATATTAAATAAATTGATAAAAAATAAAAAATAAATTAAAAATTGTATTTATAAATTCATATAATTTATCAACATTTTTTTAGACGAATTTTTTATTAATATTCATAAAACAGAGAGATATCTCTTTTTTCAGTTTCTGACGCTAATTAATCTTATTATGGGCTCCATGCTGTGCAAATATTTTCATCCATTAAGTCGGGCAGTTCGTTAATTTATTTCAATTTTTTTTTTTGGCTAATTGGTGTTAATTAAGTTTCCTGTTTTTGTATTTAGATTTTAGAGAGCTAATTTTCAATTTCTTGTTTTCCAATTCCCAATTCTTTTTAATTTCTTATTTATTCTAAATTTTAAGTAGATTTTTTAAAATTTTTATTTTCTATTAGTAGTTAGATTTTATTTTCTTCATTTTGTTAATTCTTTTGCTTCAACTTTTTTAAAACTGTTATTTTATTATTAGGCATCATTTCCTCTTCTGCTTAAAATTGTTTTTCTTCAACAACAATGGGATTATTAAGTTTATATTAAAAAGTTTATTTATATTTTTCAAATGATTAACCCTTTTTCTCATTTTTCACAACATTATTTTTTATGAATGCTTGTTATATTTTAGTCTTTTAAAATCCTCAGGTTGAAATCTTGAAATCAGAGTTGTAAATGCTGGCACTTTTTGTGCTATTTATTAAATATTCTTTCATTATGAAAATAAATTAAAAAAATTACCCTTTTAATTCTCATTGCATTTTTTTGATTGTAAAGTTAATTGCAATTTTTATTAAGAAGTTTAAGGAATTTGATACTATCAACTATCTTAATTATTTTGTTTTTTTATTGTTTCAGATGTTGAAAAATTTTAGATTTAGGATTTATTAAATTAATGCTATTTTGTCTCCGACAAACCAATATTATTTAATTATAATGGTTATGATGCAAGATTTTTTATTTAATGTCAATATGTTTTTTTAAATTCATTAAAAGTATTAGAATTTGTTACGAATAAACTATCAGCATTTTTTAATTTTCTTGATTAAAATTATTAATTTAATGCCTTGTTTGGAAAATAATGTTAGATTTAAGATTGCTTGGAATCAATTTATATTTTATCCTTTGGACTCTAAGTTGTTTATTATAAATCCTAATTTCCTATTTGATTTTGCCTATTATTTACCGAGTATCGCCCTGGTAAATTTGAATCAGCAGTAGACAATCTTGTATTGGTAGTTTTATTATTATTTTTCTAAGTCATAGATTTTATTGAGAGAAGATGCATAATAGATTTAATATTTTTGCAATTTGCTGATTTGAGAAATTTCCTTTACGTATGATATTTCTGTTAATTCATTAGCTTTGTAAAATAATAATTATTATTAATTATACTGAATTTATAAAAATTGTATAAACAATACAAATAAATTTAGAGTGATTCTTATTAGAATTTATAAAATCTAATTTATTTATTGAAGAATTATTCAAAATCTTGTAAATAAAAATGATCCAAATAAAATTAAACATAACTCTCAAATAGTAAAAAAAAAAATTACAATGTTTAAAACTTTTAATAAAAAAAGAATATAAAAATATTTTAAAAATTTCAAATATAAAACAATTATAATCAATTAACTTTCAGATCCGTTCATAAGTTCGATGGGTAATAGCTGTTGTTGTGGCAAACCTAATAAAGCCAATCTCAACAAATAGAAATCTTTAAATAAAATACATTAAATAACTTCAGAAAATTCTGAATATAAAGTTTAGATAACGTAGTAATAAAAGCTCTCAACAGAATAAGATAACAATATGAAAGAAATATTTATTCATAATAAGAATTAAGACAAGTAGGAATGTTAAACTTTTAAATTATTAATTAGTAACTATAAAAATAGTTTTAACACATTAGTAATAACAGAAAGTAAATTCAATAAGCAATTTTTCAAAAAAAAGCTAAAGTTTTTTCAATTTTACCGAAAATGAAACAAGCAAACATACAATAGTAATTATTTTCTGACTGTTATTGTTAACAAAAAGGATTTTAATTCACAAATGTTCAAAGGCCCAAATTAAAGAATTAATAATGAAAAAAGCGAGAATGACGATACATCTTTATTGAAATTAACACAATAATTAACTAAATAAAAGTAACAAACAACTGGTACCTTTTATTATAATATTTTTCTGAATATAATAAAGATTTTTAAAATAAAATTCAGGAAATCCAAAATAATTAGGAATTTTCGGCACTGCCTTACCCATCTTTTTCTATTCAATAAAATTACTAATTATTAGAAAAGAACCAAAAAACTTAAAATCGAGAAGAAAAGAAAATCAATATTGTTAAGCACTAGACAAAATCGTACTAAATCCCTAATTAATAATAATAATAATCATCACAATAAGAATAATAATAACAGGAAGACCGAAATAAACAAAGCAATTAAAATGATTCAAATCATGATGAAAAATGAAGCTTGCCTCATTTTTCTTAAAATGGAAAACAGTCATCAATGAAATTTGATTTAGGATCATTAGATCACAATAGCATTATATTAAACAACCAAAAAGTAAATGAGGAAATGAAATCTGATCACCGGATAGTCAGTGTGATATCGTTAGAAGAAAGTGTTTGGAATAATAATAAAATTAACTAATTGAGTAATAGTTAATTAGTATTGGGTAAAAAATAATTTGGATAGTTGGAAGTAAATAAAAATGCGCAAAATATTCTTGCAAAACGATAGTCGTAGATTGAGATAAGTGAATAATTTGAAAAAAATAATGAAGGAAAAGAAATTTAAGGATCATTCCCAGGCTTTATGAATAAAATTGAAGCAGAATAGATGAATAGAATTCTTGATAAATCATTTCTAGACGTTAATTTTAATTTATAAGAGATAATAATTGTTTTTAGGAGAGTTATATGAAAGAAAAACTAAAAATCTTTTGAGAAAAGCGTTGCACTATCAATCACCATAATTTCCCTGCTTGGAATGATGAAATTCATTCAAAATAAGAATTTTATTTGCAAGAAGAATAATTTATAGATAATAGTTTTAATATGTAACAAAATTTATTGATCTCAAAAAAGTAATTATCCCTTGTGAAAATTAGTGAAATACCAAATATTTAAATAGTCGAAAATAATAAATATGATTGTTACAATGTAGCTTAAGGAAAAGCTAATACATGTGCCGTTGTATGTGCATTAATAAATATTTCAAATTATGCATTGCAGTATTAATTAAATTTGATGAAGGAATTAATTTACCCTTAAAATTAACATAATGTGCCTTTTGTTAATCAATGTGGAAAATATGGTGTGAAATTAACTATTAATGGGACAAAGCGTTATGTTGAACTTGATGACTAATTGCCAATTTATGAAAAGAAATAACGGCTTTATGGTGCATAATCTCTCTCTCGCACTGAAGCATGAATGTGTCTTATTGAAAAAGCGCTTATAAAGCTTTATGGCGATAGTTATCTTCAGCTTTCTTCAAATCCAGCGATTGAAAGCTACCATTTATGTGGTTGGATACCCGAATGCGTATAATTTGCAGAAATTCCTAATAAAAGTAATTTATGGGGAAGACTGTTGTAGAATAATGAGGAGGGGAATATTTTAATTTCCTTAGGAACAGATCAAGGGAATGAAGGGATTGTAGAGGGACATGCCTATGCAGTGTTAGAAATAAAGGAAATTGAGGAATTTTAATTGGTTAAATGCAAGAATTCATGGGCTAAGTAATCACCAGCTGGAATCATCTTTGATCTTGAACTTTTGCCTAAAGAATATTAAGTTTTTATTCTGAATAAAGAAACTTTTTTTTATAGAATGAAATTACGAGTAGTAGTGAAGATATTCAAAGAGGAATTTTTTGGATTGAATGACAATAAATAATAACTAATTTTAGTTGTATTTTTCTAAATTGGAATCCTGCAATTTATCCTTACAGAAAAATTATAAACTCATCATGACTTAAGGGAATCTATGATTCAAAATGTTGAAATGAGCAATATTCTGTCGAATTCTGCCCTTAATTTTTATTTAAAATCCCTCCCCATGACGATGACTTTGAAGTTGCTTTTACTTTTTAACTATTTATTTTCAAGGTTAGAATTTTTTTAGATCGACATATAGCAATGACAAATAATTTATAATTTAAAAATAATGCTGGATTTAAACTATTTTCCTATGAAGGGGAACGTATTATATACCCTAATGAACCGATTCGCACCTATCCTTATTCCTCTCGAGAATTGCTTTCAGATGTCTTTATTTTTGAAGCTTCTGACTCAGATGAGCATTATGTTTTAGTGATTTTAAAATCAAATATTAAAGGTACAGATTAGATAAACGTTGAAGACGAAACATATTTTACATTAAGTATTTTATCATTTATTGATATTGAAATTATTGAAATGCCTTATCGGATCGTGCATCAGGAAGAAGAAATTACAGGAACTTTAAAGTAATAGGATTTTGGAGGAGGGATAACATGTGATAACTTTATATCTAACCCTTAATTTATCTTAACTTTGTCCAGATAATTTGATGTACAATTTTAGTTTGATGCATCTTTATCTAATCACAAATGCATGCTAATGTGTCTGAAACCTCCAATAGATTGCAATACAATTGAGTTATCACAATTTTCATACAATGTAATAATGGAAAGTCTGAACCCTGGTTTTTTTTTCGATGGATTCTCTCATTTAGAAGTTTCATTATAGTAAGGATAATATCTGATTGTAGTAGCTAATGAACCAGAAGAAAATAAATAAAAAACAAAGGAAGGAAAATTTAGATTTATTGTAAGGACAATGGAAAATGAATTAAGTGAGAAACCAAAAATAAGTTCGAAAATATAAAAGAAAGATCAATTTTTTATTGAGAGGGTGGTTAAAAAGAAATACAATTTTGAAAAGCAACTTTTTGGTGAATGAAATAAAAAGAATTCAAAGGGTACTTACCGAATGAACACTGATAGCTATTAAGCATTTTTGAAAAACCCTGGATTTATAATTTATACTTCTGAAGATACATTATTTTCCTGTCATCTACATTCTATAAATAAATAGTCTAATCAAACACCTGATTCTTTATCCATTTGCATTTACGAAATCACAGAAAACTTTAAATTTAATTGTATTTTGGATGATGACAATTATGCTCCAATCGCATGGGGATGCTATAGTAATGATATTGTATTAAAAGAAAATAAATATGGGTATTTGCTGCTATGTTTGAATTTTGAAAAAGGTGCTCTAGGAAAATTTGAATTAATTTTATAAAGTGATAAAGATTTTAAGGAAGTGTAAAATAACATTTAATTGACAAAAAAATAATATGGATGCTAGTTAAAAGGCTTTTGGAATAAAGCTAATGCAGGTGGGTGTATTACAGAAAAAACATTTTTAAACAACCCAAAGTATTTTAATTTTATTTATAACAAAATAGGTTTGAAATATCAACGAATGGCACTTGTGAAGCCATTATTGAGATCTATTCCTCCGATCCTTATCCTTTAGGCCTTTACTTGATTAAATCAAATGAAAAAAACTCTAAACTTACTGAAAAGGAAATTAAATCCTTTGAATCAAGCTCAACCTTTTTGATTGAATTAGCTTGCTTAAAAGTATAATTGTAAAATGATTAAAAATATGTTTTGATTCCCTGTACATATAGGCCTGGATAAGTTAATTTTATTTTTATAAGAGTTAGTAGATTGGGAAATATTTAATAGAAATCAATTCATCTGAACCAATTTTTGTTAATGAAATTCGAGAACCAAATGTTTGAAATCATTTATAATTGAACTATTTTTATTATTATTATTTTTTTTTTATTGATAAAGTTTAAATTTAATAAAATATATTTATTTTATTATTTTCTAAAATATTACTTTCTATATACATATATTAATTGTAAAAAGAGTAATAAATAATTAATAATAATAATTAATTAAGTAGAGTAAAAAATGTAAAATTTAGGACTCCCAAAAATAAAAAAATCAATTTTCCATAAAAAAACATTGTCTATAGTAAGCAATCAAAGAAAGAGCTCAATTACCTTACCCTTTCTTGTATAAAATAGTTTCTAAAGTCTTAGTGATATTAAAACGCCATCTTATTAATTTTCTTCTGATTCCAAAGCAACTGAAAGTGAATTAAAACAGTATGAAAGGAAATTTGATATAATAAATAAAATTGAAAGTAGTGCGTTAAAGACAACACCAAATTTTTCTTAAGATCCTTGATGCTAAGAATTATTTGAATAAGCATAAAATTTAATTTAGAAACAAAAAGATGAAAAAGAAGAAATTCCAAGTAAAATTATAGATTGATATTTTATAAATTTTTTATAGTTTTGTAAATGAATTGTTTAAAGCCTATTCTAATATAAAAAAATAATTTTTTGTATTACAGAATTAAACCTATTAGATCTTCTGCAATTATAATATAAATTTCAGATGAAGAAGGTGATTATGAAATTTTTATGTCTTCAAAATATAAAGTAATAAACACTTATTAATAACACTTTGATAAGGCAAATAGAAAAAGGTACGATCGTTATTTTAAAAATGAAGTTAAAATTACAATTGAATATTCAAATTTAGAATAATAAAAAATTAATTGGTATTATCTCAGTTTTTTTGGAATAACATTTTGCAAAATGAAATTATTTGTAACGTTATAATAAAGTTCAATTTTTTTGGTTTTAATTATTCATTGGATAAAAAGTGAATTCTTTAAGTAAATTTAAAAAACAATATCATTTAAATAAATCATCCTTAAATAAAAATTTATTCGCTGTCTAAAAGCTAAATGAAAAAACACTAAATGAAGAAATTGGTTTAATTTTTTTAATTAATTGGCTATCATTTTAGGAAAGATCTAATAAAAAAAGAGTTAAAAATCAAAGTTAAATAGTTAAAATATTATTTAAAACAATATAACTTCCTTGTATAATTATTAAAGCTTATATATTTTAAAGATCCAATAATTGCATCAATTTTTCAGTTTAATAAAATAGTGGATAAACTTAAAATCGAAAAGCTTTAATTAATATGAATAAGTGTTATAATTCATACTGTTAAGTTATATTATTGACTGAAATTTTATTTTAACGTAGTCATATCTACTAGAAGCAAAATTAGCAGAAAATTAATTACGAAAATAGCAAAATGATAATAATTCTCATTAGACTTAATTGTTTAAATTAATAAGAAAATAATTCAAAAATGAAGAAATATTAAAAAAAGAAGAAAAATTATAAAAGATTTGGTAACAAATAAATTGGAAAATTTATCTAACGTCAATATTATTTTATCACGAGATGCATTCCCACCTGATTGTAAGACTTTGTATATTATTAAGTAAATAAAAAAGAAATGGAAAACTTTATAGTTAATGTAATTTAAATAAAATCGCTATGCAGTCAAAATTTAATAATTATGCAAAAGTTATTGAAATGCACAGAGTTCTAATTATTTTAAGTTTTCTAAAATAAGAGATACAAAATTGTAATTTTGTGAATATAATCAAATTTATTATTTAGGTCATTATAGTTCTTTGCTTAAAAAATAGTTAAAAATAGAAAGAAAAAAGCTAAAAATATTTGCATTTCTCTTCTAAAAAAGTCTAAGCCGAAATTAAAATTATTTTAATAATTTCTTATTTATGAAAGCAAAAGTAAAAATTTAATTAAGCTCATAAAAGTTTATAGTAATTAAAATTTAAAGAATATGAAAAAAAAAATATTAGTTATACCGAGAATAACTTGATTAGATTTTGGAATAATTAGAATAGCATATAAGCAAAAATGTGAAAGAAGAATCAATAAAATTAATAATTAGTTCTGTCCCTTTGTATTTTACTTTTAATTTATTGATTGAAATTTAGAAATATAAAAGAAATGCTTCCTAAAAATCATTTAACAAAATCTTATTAGAATTATTACAATTTATTATATACCTATTTTAAACATATGTTGAATTAAAGCATAACACATGTTATTATATTTAATATAAATTTTTTTAAAAGCCAGTTGTAAATGAATTCATCCAAGAAATAATAAATTAAAATCCACCAATACTTAATTAATTTAAAAAATTATCAAATAGTGAATTGACTTTAATTAACGAATTAAGATTTTATAACAATTTATTGTCATTATAGCAATCATTAACGATTGAAAATATTAAGGAAAGTATAATTTTTCAATGATTTAAAACATTTTTAAGAAATGGAGAATAGTAGATATTTAGATGACTTAATAAAAACTCCTTAACATGAGTTTTTACTGAATAAAAACGAATTTTAAATAATTTTAAATTATTATATTAAACATCAAACAAAAAAATGAAATTTTGAAATAATAAATTTTTCATTTTTAAAAAATTAGTTAAATTTAGCTTGATTAATAAATAAATAAATATAAACGATAATTTTTAGAATAAATATTTAAAATTAATTTAAAAAATATTTCCATTTACAAAATTTGAAAGGTTCCAGGCTCAAGAAGCACTTTGATTAAATGGCGTTGGGAAATTTATGAAGTTTTAATTTTTGGAGTCATCAACTTCAATTTATTTATTCTTTTTATGCTATTTATATGCTTGTTAGAATTAAGTTTACACACAAAGAAAGAAAAATGAGAAGGCAGCCATCTCAAAAAAGCACATTATTGTCAACTTTATTAAACCAATAATAATCGTTTCATTGTTGAGTTCATTATATGGTTCAGGATCCGGTTCAATATCTTCATTGTTTTCTGTAAAAACAAATATGGCAAGACTTATTATTAAATATAATATTGCGAACACCATAAAAATCTTAAGTTGTAATTTTCAAGTCTACCAATTTTTGTAAATTTTATTAATTTCATTCAATGATTTAATATTAAATCCATATTTAGAAAAATAAAATTCAATTATTCCAAAAAGTCAATTGATAAAAATTTATAGAAGCTTCAAAATTTATATGAAATTAAAGGTATTATCCATTATTTCTTTGAAATAGAATATAGAATAAATCCCTGTGATTAATCCATGCAATAATAAATACAATGATGCTATTTTTACTCATTTACTTAAAGTAAAGCAACAATTTTTAATTTTAAATCCTCGGAGCCATAAATTTCCAATATATTTTTCCTTTGTAATATCGTATTCTGAAGGCTGATTAGACATAATTTTAGAAGGAAGCTTATCTAAAAATAGTTTTTGTTAAAGTTTTTAAATTTAATTATAAAATGATTTAATTGTATTTAAATTGCATTTTCTTTTAATATCAACTACTTAGTTTTTATAATTTTTCATAGATTTATTCCTAGTCTTTTAGATTAAAATTTTTCCGTTTATAAAACAAGACATAAGCATTTGCCGTTTCCACATCTTAAAAAGAATTTATCAGACTTTTTCTACTGTCATCAAAATTCACCCTAGAAGTAATAAGTTCAATTACAAATTACAAAGAAACATTACCATTTTTTAACTTTATAATTTGAAGCGCAAGCAGTGTAATGTCCACCACCAGCTCCTCCAAAATGATTCACAAAGGCATACAATTCATAATCTTTTTCTAGATTTTCATCTGATAAAATAAATGAAGACAAATCCAATTCGTCCGTAAAGTCAACTCTTTAATTGATTTTGGAATAAGTCTAATAAACACTATACATTAACTTATGTATCTTATTGCTTTTAAATCTTTTCAAATGAACAATCAAAATTGGGGGAGCTTTAAATATTTGCAATGTTTTTTCCGCTTATTAATGCTTTTTGCAGGTAGGACAATACCAACAATTATCCTGTTCCAATATTTCAGGTTGAGTAAATAGTTTCAAACAATCATAAATAGTAGTATTTTGTTTGGTAGTAGCAGTGCTACTCGTATCATCGTATTCCTTGCAACGACAATCGGGCAAATATTCTTTGATAATTTTACCAGAAAAGGCAATTTCAATTTAAATAGAGTTTGATTTCATATAGATTACTTCAAGCTTTTCATTATCTGAGGGAATTGTGCATCTAATTAAAGTTTATATTTCTAAATTTGTTTAAAAATTACCTGCAATTTTTTTTCTTACAAAATATGCAAGCATCTTATGAAAACTTTTCAAATTTTTCCTTTATTTAATAAGGATGCTCATTCTCACGATAAAGGGGAAATATTTTCTCGTATTCATTTTTTAAATTTTCAACTGAATCATCATTTTCAAATACTATTTTGTCTTTATAAATTTGTTATAAATAAGCTCTTATTAAATTGTAAACGAAACAAAAAAATAACCTAAATCTCTTATAAATCATTAAATGAAGCTCATTAAAACTTGTATCTTTATTAATTAGCAATATTCGGGGATAAGATACATAATTTTTATCTCTGTAGAGAGTTGCTGGATTTTGTGATACATAAGCAATTAGAGTGTATTATTCATTTATTTGTTGTGTTTGAAGTTAATTGGAAGAAATTAATTGTTCTGGCGCAATTTCATAGAGAAATGGTATTCCAGGATCTTAAAAGACTTCTTTAATCGTTAGGTTTTAAGCAATTGTTTTGAGATTATCAAATTTATTCATCATAAATAATACAAAATTATTTGGTTATTTCTTTAACTTTTCTGCAATTTGTTTAGGAAGTTCCTATTATTATTAATACACAATCAAACAAGTTATTATACTTAAAATTTTGCAGAAGATTCGATCTAAAAAATAAATTTCAAAGGTGTTATTTAATGATCAGCATCAATAAAATAAAGCTAAAATTTTAGAGATTCTTTTACAGGAATTGGAACAGATAACATATGAAAAGGATCAAAAGTAATGGAAACTTTTTAGCATTCAGGACAAACAAGTTTTGATTTCAATTAACCATAAAATAACTCTAAAATTATGGATTAGTTACGCTATTTATAATTATTCCTATAAAATATTTCATAATATGACAACTTACCAGCTCTCTTCAGCCACAATAGAATCAGGCCTAAATATATTAATATTTTTAAAAAAAAATTACCTTCCATCAGATTCAATATCTGTGGTAGTAGGTTTATTTATAATTTTATTCAAATCTTCATGAAGACCATCAAGAATATAAGAGATAAATTCTTAAGAATCTTACTATTAATACCCTTAAAACTAAAAAATTCATTTTATTTACTAATTTATTTTACTTGAGGTGCAAACGCACTGATAACTTATTTAACTTCTTAGGGTAAATAGCTTGACACATTTTTGAACCACATTGTTTTGAGCATGTTATAATAAAAACAAGCTAATAATCCCTCTTTGATATTGTTTAATAAATAAAAACTAGTACTTGCACCAAGGGGATTATGGAGATTCAAATCATTCAAAAATTTAGTTGACAAAAAATATTAAGTTAATTCCACAGTATTGCTTAAACATTGCAATCCAGAACTAAAAATCAAATATAAAATGCTAGTTTTACTTCATAAAACAAGTATTTCCTAAATTTTATAATCCGCAAAAGCCTAATGAAGGATCAGAATCGGATGATTCATTTTCCAATACTATTCTATGTCTTTTCAGTAAGCTAAGAACTTCAGTTTTTGGATTAATTTAACTCACATAATGTATGTTATTGCTATTTTATTCTTTTTATGGCTTATTTTTTTAGAAAAATGTCTAACGATTATTCAAAAATAATTCTGTCATAATAATACTGTCTGTTGTCAACTCAGCTTCCTATATTAGATAATTTTAAAATAATTGTAAAATTGACTTCTATATTTAAAGAATCTTCGATAAGTTAATTTTCTAATTCAATTGGATACTTTTTCTCTTCAATTAAATTTTCAATTACTTCCATTTATTTTTCATCTTCTAACTTTCAAAATCTACATTTATTAAGGATTTCTAAGTTTAATTTGTCATTTTTATTTCTGAAATATCTTTAGTTAATTAGAACAAAATCAGAAAAATATTACAAATTTATCAAATTTACTATCTTATCTTTCATTTGTTTTCCTTTCCAGTCTCTTCCCAGAAAAATATTAATAATTTCTCCTTTTTGTGAGACAACAAGTCGTGGAATAATCGTTACTTTAACCATTGGTTACCATAATATAATTTTGAATTATGATTTCTCCATAAACCAGGGGCGACTTATAGCAAATCCTTTAAATTCTTTAAACAATATATCCCAAATCTGTTAATTGCAATATAAGAAGTCCTATCCTTCTTTGATTGTTTATTTTAATTAAAATTCTCCTTGATTAGGAAAATAATGAGTTGTATCTTCAATTAATTCCAATGAATTAATAGAATTTGGGTAATAATTAAAGACATTATCATCATCAACTGTTTACAATGCTGCATAATTTTAGTTTTAGGATTGATCATTTTTAATTATAAACTATTTAAATTTTAAGACCCAGGATATTGGGATTAAATAAATTGATTTTTAACAGGAATTTTATTCAATATAGTCTTATTATTCCAATTTGAAAAGAATCTTATTAAATTATGACACTAATTGTTCGGATTAATGTCTTTTCTAAAGTATTGATAATAATAAACTAAAATAAAAATTACAATTATGTTTAAAGTTTCTTATTTTCAAGTCTCAACTTTACTAACAAGTTCTCTTAAACTGCTTTTAATAAACGAGTCTGAAAAATTATTTTAGCAAAAATGCAAAAACTTTAAGAAATTGAAAAATAAAGTTAAAGTTACCTCTTAACATTCTTCAAGCTTAAAAAGTTTTGTAAAACATTAGGCTGTATTTTAAATAGCTTGGATAATCCAACTTAACATATACTAATTGTTCTAATTACTTTATTTTAAATAATCATTAAGTGCATTCTTGTAGTATTTAATTGCTTGCTCGTAATATTAAATGTTCAATCAGCAATTTCCTAACTAAATTTTTGCGATTAGATCAAATTGACAAAATTAAATATATTTGCAGATTAATGGGATAGCATCTATAAACATCTGCTATTTGAGTAAATTTTGATAAGTATCCTTTAATAAGAAATGCCTTTCTTTTAAACTTTCCTAAGTATTATTTGAATTCTCAATTTCCATTTAAAAATTGTTGAAGATATTTTTTTAATTGTTTTGTTGCAATTAATTTAATTTTTAAATTTTTCTAATAAGAATAATAATAATCAGAATTTGAAAAATTAAATTATAAAAAAAATAGTATTTTATCCATAATTTTATTAAAATATTAATTAATTTATATGAACTACAAATTAACCAAATTTTTATCTCTATTTAAATGAAAAATTTTAGTTATTTGTAAATGTATTATTTTAATTAAATTTTCAAATGGAATCATATAATTCTAGCTATTCAGCGACTGAAAAACGTATCAATTTTAGCAGTTAAAGACTTCAAGATGGAATATTATCGCTTGCTTTTTTAATAAAAAATGTAATCCATTATATACAAAATATTCATTTATTCATTAAGCTTAATTTTGAAAATGATAATGATAATTTTTTCGAATCAACAACACAAATGATTCTAAAATAAAATGGATTAAAAGAATTACCAATATGGATGAATAAATTTTAATAAATAAAGAGTTTATAATTGCCTTCTAACTTAATTTGTATTTTTTTAAATATTTTTATATTAATTATGTAAATTAGCCAATTTATCCTCTCTTTTATAATACCCTAATTCAATTAAAGTTTTAGATCTATCATTTAATAATATTCAATCCTTAAGTTGCTCAAGAAATAATAAATCAATTTCATTTTTTGAGAAACTGATATACCTATAGGAACTAAATTTATCCCATAATTCAATTAAAATTATATCTTCAAGTGTTTTTCAAAATAATTAGTACCTCTAAACTATCGATTTATCATTTAATTCAATGAAAAATAATTTTTAATTTACACACATTTATTCACTTTAAGCGTTTTAATTTATTTGAAATTAATCTTAATTTTAGAATTAACCTTAAATCAAATTTGATATAAGATAAATAATAACTACTCACACTTTCTTGGAAAAATTCTTAATTAATCAATTTAAATTTGTCTAATAATCCAATAGAAGATAAGCAAATTCATTTGAAAAATGCAGTACTTCCTGAATAGATAGATTTAGCTTCTTATATGAAGTCTATATTACCACATTTAATTTGTTTTAACGAGACAGGTTCAATTACCTCTATTATATTAACATAAAATTAGATATTACCACTTAAAACAATCTGCAAAATCTTACTAAGAGAGTATTACCTTCATCGAAATAAGTATTTCGCAGTAAAAATTAAACACCTAAAAAAAAATTAATCAATCAGGTTAACTCTACTATTTTCAATTATTATCATCATTATTTAGAGCTCTTTATAAAATGAATAAACTTAAAAAAAATAATTTACGCCAAGAAAATAATTTCATGACTAGCTTTTTAATACCACTATCAAACTTACTAATACTCAATAATCTCATCGTCCTCCTAAGCAACTCACCTAAAAATCCAGTTCTTTAATGAAAAAATAAGACTAAAGCTTTGAATCTTCTGTTAAGCAAAAGGAACGAACTGGCAAAGAAATATCTTTTTCATAATTTCAATAATTGCAAACTGCGTTAGACGATTATAAAACTCAAAACGAAGAATTAATAAAATAAAATCTGAATTAATAAAATGTTATTAATTAATTAAAGCAAAACCGTGATTAACTATTTACTGAAAATTAGCATTTATTAAATTAATTAGAATATATTAGTTATGAAAAATAATAGCAATTATAAAAATTTGAATAATATTTGTTCCCTGAAGAAAATACGGAAGATATTAATTTTGGTACGATTTATCAAGTGAAAAACTCAAAGACTTATGCAAATTTATTGCCAGAAACTAAGGAAATTTAATTTTTTTGATTTTAAAAATTTTTATTTTATCATTTTGTCTTAATAAATAAGTTGATAAGTTTATAAATAAATAAATAAAAATATTTTTATTTTGCCAATAATGTATTATTTAAATAGTGTGAAAACCCTAGTTACTGATAGAATCATTCCCTTTGTTTAATCCTAACTTCCAGCAGGCGAAAATGAACTACAAAAAATACAATAAGAAGTTCCGGTACCGCCACAAACAATCCCAAAGTAACTTCAGCCATATATCTAATAACCTTACTCCCTTCCTTCAAAAATCCAGTCACGAATTTCTTAATTTTATTATGTTCTCGGTCAAGAAGAAGTTAATATTGAAACTTTAAAAGAATTAAGTACTAAAGGAATACCTGAAGAAGTTTAAGGCTTACGTGGATTATGTTGACGTTTATTATTGAAAATTTGGCCATCTAAGGCGAGCGAATGGAAGGAAGCATAGATTGAAAACGAAATGATTTATAAATAATTTGTTTAAGAATTTCTTATTTACTAATTGGATGAAGAATAAAAAGAGAATTGTGATCACCCATTGGCTACAAATTAAGATAGTCATTGGAATTAAAGATTTAAGGATTAGGAACTTTGGGATGAAATTGAAAAAGATACAAGTAGAACACGAGCAGAAATCGCATGATTTAATTCTCCAGTTTTAAATAAAACAAGTCAAAACTACCCTTTCTTAAAACGTGGGTCCAAAGAACCATAAATTTTAAATTGAGAAGTTTTGACCCGTATTCTTTATATATACGCCAAATTAAATTAAGGCGTTTTATATGTTCAAGGGATGAATGAAATTTTAGGAATGGTGTTTTGGGTACTCAAAGATGAACATGAAGCATTTCGAGTATTTTGTCTAATAATGGGTGAATGGCGAGACTTATTTTAAAAATAGTTAGATAAAACAGTCATAGGGATTAAGTATCAGATGGATAAATTTTAAGAAATGATTGAAATTGTTGATCCTGAAATGAATTAACATATGTTGGGACATAGTATTAAAGCAGAGATGTTTGTTTTACGTTGGTTGATGCTTGGGTTTCTCCAAGAATTTGAATTACTTGAAGGGGCCAGACTTTGGGATTCAATTTTATCATTTTCCGAAAATAAAATGGTGTTTGTTCGGTGTATTGGTGTTGCTATGCTCGTATTAAAAAGATAACAAATTTTGGAGGGAGATTTTGTCGATATCATGAGATGTGTTTAGAAATTAGGAGATAATGTAGAAAAAATTGTTGCTGTAGGAATGCACATTTATAATAAATGCATTAACTAGTAAAAGACAAAGTTAAAAAAGTGATAAGGGTGTTTTTTTAAATAAAATATTATAAAAATATTAATTATATAAGAGAGAAAATAATGTATAAATTTTAAAATTGCAAAGTAAAAAGCCCCAATAAAGATATATTGCCTTATTATGGAATTAATACTCTCAATTAAAAATATTTGAGGAAATTGTACAATTTTATAATATAGACAATTATTTTTTGTTAGTGAATATAATAAACATCAGCAAAGAATTTAAAAGATTAATTCTACAAATTCTTGGCATTAAAAGGAATTTCATAATGATTATAAAACAAAATTTATTCAAAATAAATTCTTTCCTCATAGTAATAAATTTTCATTTCTTTTTTTAGTTATTTTCATAGAAAAATTAATGTAAATTGACCATGAAAATTATATTTTGTTGCAAAGATTAGTGGAAATCTAAAATAGAAAAGAAGTTTATTATTTTATTAGTCCTAAATTCAATTAGAAAAAAGCTAAATAATCCGCATAATATTATTTGAATGAAAACAAGATTTTAAATTGCTATACGAGTAAAAATTTAAAAAGAAATGAATTTAAGTTATATTTTTAAAAATAATTTAAATACTGAATTAAGGATTAAATATCCAGCTGAAAAACTTATTGATAATTTTGAACATTAGTCTCTTATTTTAAGTAAGCATTTAATTTGTATTTAGGAAAGAAATGATTCCAATAAAAGAATCAAAAAGTACTGATTTTATAAAGCAATATCAAACTTCAAATGAAAAATAAGAGAATGAGAAATTACCCCAAATTTATAAATAATTACTACATTATAATGAAAAAAAGCAGTATTTAAAATTAAAGTGAATCAAATAGAAGGCTTTTACATACAATTTAGAAAATTGTTTATTATATAAATTTTCTAATCAAATAATTAAATAATAAAACAAATATTAATTATTTAATATTTTAAAATAATTGATTAATAATTAAATATTTTTAAAATTATTGGAAAAGTTAATAAACTAATTATTAATAAATTAAATTAAATTATTTTAAAATTTTTAATATTATTTAATCTTTTCAGTCAAATCCATAACCATAATTTCCATAAGTGAAAGCCAAATCTAATTTTTTCTTCATTTCCTAAAAATTTTTATAATGTGGAATCTATTTAAAATAAAAAATGAATGAAATTGACTTCAATTTCATTTGAGCATGTATGCGCCAATGGCAAATTATTGATATTTGTTGCAGTAAATATAATATTAATTTTATAATGTTTAGTTTCATAAGGTAATTTAGATGAACCTTTTAATTAATTATTATTTATAAAAAGAATTAACCTGATGCAAACTTAATGAATAATTTCAACATTTCTTCAGAACATTAAGCTAAATATTGTTTCAAAAAAGTTTTTGTAATCGTTGATGAACGTTAATATTAAATCACTGTAGATAAAATTTCATAAGTAATAACTTTTCTTCCTGAAGTTAATCTTTCAACTTCATAAGTTTCAATATGTTTTGATAAATACTAATTTATGAATCAAATAATTATAAGAATTAAACTTCTAGGGAATAGTACTATTCAAATCCTGTCTTAAAAGCTTCTAAATATTTTTAATATTTTTTCACCAAAAAATAATCAGCAATAGATTTTAAGTATGAATCAACATTTGATTTCACCAAGTTAATCTATGCTCCATTTGGAATTAATTCTATTAATTAATCACCATCCTATAAACTAAATGTTTCGCCAACTAATTCTAAATCTTCATCGTTCATCTTTAATTTTCTTTATTATTTTAATCAAAATTTACTTATTTTAATGAAAGATAATTATTGAATGTTTCTTTATTAAACAGATATTTTAAATCCTATTCATTAATTTCTTATCCAAACATATATTTCCAAAAAGGTTGGATAAAATCTATTCCAATAAAGTGTTTATAGTATATTGCATTTGCAAAGACCTATTAAAAAAGTAAATCATTATTAGAATAAATACAGATCCTAAAATATTTATTTAAGCTTCTGCTTTTGGTAAAGTTAGGATAGTAGGCTGAAAAAAATAGTATTCTTCTTTTGTTTCACATTTTTGAAAAAATCCTAATTTATACTCCTTTAAATTAATTCCTATGAAATCAAAAAATTCAGTCCTTAGTCCACCAGCATCCTATTTAGTTTTTATTATAAAAATTATTACATATCCTTTTTCGTTAATAAAATTTACTGTCAGCTCGTACTTATACAGTTCTATAAATATATTATATAATTATAAAACTTACTTGGATTTTCTTTATAAAGGCGAAAAAGATCATTTAGAAGGTTAAACCTAGAAACATGAATATGTTTTTCAGAGGATCCACCTATTAGATATATATTCATTTAGAAAATTGACTAATAATTCCATTCAAATCAGAATCAAATAATTAAAGTCGTTCACCAAAGCCTAATCCTTCAATTATCATTTTCTCGCCTAAAAAAAATGATTTAAAAAAATTTTGTTAACAATAAATTATTTTATCTTCATAAAAAAGCACTAATTCACCTTCATTTTTTACTGATTTGTTCTTAATATTAAAGCTAACTGAATAAGAAATATCGCCATTATCTTATAACTAAATAAATATATATTACTTTCTAATTAAAATACAAAATGAACTTGTCTTTTTTTTCTATGTCTAACTTCAGTAACTTTTGGTTCTTCCTCTGTTTCCTGAATAGTGGTAAATTTATGTGTAATATCTAATGGAAATTTGAAAACAGAATATTCTAAATCAGAAAGGATATTTTAATATTTATCTCTAAATAAAAAATTTAAATATTATTAATTAACCTGAGTTTTATTGTAAAACTTAATTCTTCTAAATAATGAAACTCCATATTATCAAATTTTGCCTTAGTAAAAATTGATTCATATTTATTCGCTAGAACTACAAACTCTCCAACTGAGGATATTTTTTTACCATTAATTATCATACTAGAGACATTTTAGTAATAAAATAAAATATAAAACTAATAATTTCCTTTAATTGTTGGAGTCCATTCAACAGAAATAATAGTTTTGTCTAAACTTCAAGTGGAAGAAAAGCAAATTTAATCAAAATTAGTATGAACAAAATATATCACAATTTCATCTTACTTATGCTCAACAATTAATTGATTTTAAGAATCATAAAATTTAATATTATCATATCTTGTTTCCCCTGCTAAAGAGAATTACTTTTTCTTAATTTTGTTTTCAGGAATATAGCAATCGTTTTCTTAAGCAATTTATTAAAATTGTTTGGAATTTAGGCAATTTTGTTTTAATTATTCTTAAGAATATTCTTAAAAATATTATTTATCATCTTTAAATATCCTTTTAAGCTCACAAAAATAATATTTATCATAGTATTTTGAATAGTTATTTACTGATTCTTCTTTGTGTGTACTCACCTTAGATTTTTCAATTGGAATTTTATAATCAATTAATTTTTCTGATAATTTACTTGAACATAATTTTGTTTTTTCTAAATTTATCTTTTAATCTAACAAAATTAGAATAAAAAAAGCAATTACTTGAAATTCATTAAATTTCTAATTTATCAGGTGTCTTATCACCTTTTATTGGAAAATAAGGAATAACTCTCAAACATTTATTTTCATTTTCAGAGTGTTTAGTAATAATTGGCTTTGTTATTTTAACTTAATGAATGTCTTTGAAATAAAATTTGGCAAATACTGTGTTATTTGTTAGATAAAACAGTCAGTATTAAACTGAGGATTCATGATTTTTTGAAGTTTAATTGCATTGAAGAATTTATTTCTCGTTCATAAGTATTGATATTAAAAATTTAAATGTATTTTCTTTAAAACATTTTAATTTCATAGAATAAGTTTCAAGTTTCTATTTAAAAACCTCAGCAGTTTAATGTTTAGTTTAATTATTAGATGATAATTCAATTAAAAAATTCAAAGCCTCTTCAGTATGTAATAATTCTGTTTTTTTTAGCATTGCATTTAACTCTTTTAAAAAGGGACTTTACTCCAATATTGTTTCATTTTCAAGGATTATATACATGAGTTAAGTAGAATAAATTTACAAATTTTTAAATAGTACAACTAAATATTTCCCAGAAATTACCTAATTTCCTTGATTTCCAAATATTAATGGCAATGAATATGTTATAATGCTATCTTTTGTTTCTGTTTATTCATATTTTTGGAGAAGAATTTTTGTAAATGAAGTCAAATTTATTAACAAACAATCTAAACTAGTTTCAAGGGGATTTGAAATAAAATTTAAGCTTAAATCTTCGATTTTATTAATATTTAAAATTAGGTTTGAAGGTTACATTTCACTGGAAATAATGTTTGATGTTTTGATTCAAATTGAAATAATTTATGTCCAAAATGGTATTAAATATTATTATTTAAGTTGATTAAAATAGAGTTTTATTTCTAAAACATGTTCTATTATTAATTAATGAAATAAAAGAAAAATTACCTTTATTATAACATATATTATTGATTGTTTTATCTGTTTACGAAGTGAATTCAATCTTCACTAATTATTTTTCATTTTAATTTGCTTATAAAATTTATTATTTCAGAGAAAACGCAATAAATATTTAGTATAGCAAATATTCAAGAAGACAAAGTTGCAGCAAATAGTTGATCTCAAAATTTTCAATTTTATTATCTGTAAAAGTAATTTCTATTTCAATATTATGTTCTTAAAGAAGTTTGCATAAAACAAATAAATTATCATTAAAAATAGAAGAAGCTATATCAAAACTAGGAGCCAATTTTATTTCTTATTGAATTGATTTAAATTTATTGAATTCCTTTTATATCCATTGTTTTGATTCATTGATTAATAATTGCAAAATCTTCTTTGAAATTTCTTTTTTGGAAGGCACCTTTATTGAAATGGGTTCATTTTCAAGTTCCTAACAATATAAAGTTATCGATAATTCAGCAATTTTATTATTATAGGTAATTTTGTCCTAAAAAAACACAATAGAATAAAATTTGAATACTTCAATATTTTCTTAAGTCAATTTAATAGAAAAAGTTTAAATAAATTTTAAAATGATTTTTTGAAGAAGTTCTTCAGTTAATTTCTTACCAAATTCAACTTTATCCATCATCATTTACATTTTTTTCAATAACGAATCAGTATGCTTTTATTAATTATCACAAATTATTCTTGTAAATGAAGAAATTAATTTTGCTAAAACTCTTTTCACACTTTCTAAAATACATTCTTTCCATTTTAAATTTTCTTCTTCATTTATTAAACTATCCAAAGCAATTTTTAAATTTATGACTATTCCTTTTTTTTAACAAAATTATGTAAGATTTCTCATTATAATTTTATTGAATTTCTCTTTAAAGTCAAAGATTAAATAATTAAATTATGGGGAGCTTTATAACTCATGCATCAATTAATAATTTGATGGATTGAATTATTCAAGTTTAAAATCTAATAAATTATCACATTTTATTGCAATTTTTTAAAAATTTTTGTTCTTAGCACTTGTTAAATCTAAACAAAATTATAAATTTTTATTAATAATTACCACACGACATCATAGAGTAATACTTACTAAATTAAAATGCAAGTTTTCCTGGTTAGTTTTCAGAAAGCTCACCACCAGATCCTTATTATTATTACTAAAATTCGATTTAAAATAGTGATGGAATGCTTTAAATTATATTTTAAACAGTGAAACTAAAAGTTTATCCAGGGGAATCTCTGAAAAATAATTAGTTGTTTAAAGTAGATTGTTCTTAATTATTTAGCATTTATTAAATTATTTGATAAAAAAGGCTTGGTTAAAAAGTCATTAATATTCCCTAACTATTTGTACAATACAGTTTATGTTTTAGATTAATTAAAGTAGATAATGACATTACTTTTTATACTTTTAGGATTTATTTAACTTTCTCTGAATTTAAAATTTTAGAGGTATCTGATTAATTAGAAGTATCTCTAAACGTTTAATGTTTTAAATTAAGATAATGAATATTCCCATTTATTTTATTTGAAACCTCTATCAGAGTAAATTTATCATTATATTTTATTATTGCAATATCATTCTTTGAACAATTTTAAACTAAAAACATTATATAATTATATTTTTTTGTTACCAAAATCAAAATAATCACTTTCAAATAAAAATGTAAATGCTAAAAGAGATTCATTGCAACGAGTTAAATTTTGTAATTAGCAATAAAATGTTTCATCTTCATCTTCTGAATTTGCATTCAACATTAAATTATGAACACTTTCGAGTGTGTTATACTACTCAATTAAACTAATATTAGATTAGTAAGCTTTAATAAAATTTTTCTAAAGGCAATCAAAGAAATCATCAAATTATTTATTGAAAAGAATATTTTTTACATTCGAAATTAAATTATATTTTAAATAAAGTGAAAGTTTTTTTACATTTTCCCATATCTATTTAAAATTAAATAAATAAAATAAAAATTACAAAATCTAATTAATAATCATTAGTTTTATCTATTTTTTAAATTATTTGATTATAAAGTGTTTGTAAGGAATCAAAATTTATTGTAAAAGTTACATCTTTTCCAATTACTTGGCTGAGTGACTGCTATTGGCTTAGTAATTCATTTTCAATTTCCTAATAAAATGTAGAGCTAAATTAAAATTTTATCAACTGTTTTTTTTATTAAATAAGATATTATTTTGTTATTAGAAATAACTTATTCATAAAAGTCCAATTTATTTGTAATCAAAGAAATGTATTATTGCGATTAAGATTAAGATTAGAGTTTTGTTAACTTTTCGTCTGATTATTTTACAAATTCAGGATTAAATTCGCAATTAAATTAAATAATTAAAATAGAGCGATCAAGAAAATAGTTCGTTTTAGTAAACCTATTTTGTATATTATAATAAACTGCTATAACCTAAAATATTAATCTAATTTTCATAATGTTTATGCATTTACTTTAAAGTTTTTATCATTGTCATTATCATTAATTTTCGTGGATTGAAATTAAAAATAAATATAATTAAAAATATTAAAGTTATCATCTACAAGAATATTATTAATGAAAGAAATTATTAGTTATTGCAAAATAGTGCTTTCCAGAAAATAACTAGTATTAAATAATTTAATACTAAAAGTAACTTTAAGAGATAAAAAAATGATTGGAATTAATCATTGGCAGTTTAATAAAGAAACAGAGGTTTCATCATGACCTCGTAAAAAGAAATCATATCAATTTTCCATAATATACTATAAAGTATTTAATAAATATTAGTAAATTACTTTTGTTTTAATTAAAACTATTTAATTTTTGATTCAAAATATTGAAGGGCATTAATTGTTTAGATAATATTATACATAGGAAATAATTCAAATTTTATATTGCTTTTATCTCCAAATAAAATAGGAAATTCATATTATGTTTTCCTTATTTATTCTACTGCATTTTTATTGTTTATTAATGTTTATATCATTTTAGCATAACTTTTTACATCAGAAATAATTTTATTTATAATATTTTATGAAGAAATCTAATAAATTAGTTCAACAAAATAAAAAAATATATTACCAAATTCTAATAATCGTCTTATGTTAACTCTTTGAAAATCAATGTTATTTCATTATGTTTAAAAAATTTAAAAAATTCAAACAAAGTATTTTATTCTTTCTCCTGCTGGGATTTTAATTCTATGCTTAAACTTTTCTTAATCCTTATTAAAAATTAAAATTTATTAAAAAAAATAACTCTGCAACTGAATTTAATCTTTAAGAATTACTAATTGAATCTATTAATAAAGAATGTTCAAGATCGGATGATATAAAACTTGCATTATTAATAGAAAATAAAAGAGATTTCCTTTCATTTAAAGAGTTTGCAAGTTATTTAAAAAGGATGGTTAATTTGAAATAAGGAAAATTAGAGAAATACTTTTCATATTATTAATATGATAAATTCAAAATAAAAGAATCAAAAGAAGTTTTCAATTTCTCTATTAACAATTTATATTAATAATAATTGAAAAATACCAAGCTTTTTATGTTTTTTTAGTTCACAAGAAATCTTTTCTAATATTTCAGAAAATAGTTGGTCTCTTTTACCTTAAATTTATAATTAAACAATTGATTTAACTCTTAAAAATATTGATATTGATTTGAGTTGTAATCTTATCAAAAGAATTATCTTTAAAATCACAAATTTGCAGTTCTTTCTTATTATCAAAATTCCAATGTATTAAAAGTTTAATATGCTTTTCTTCAATTTGTTTTTCTAAATTCTAAATTTCTGGGATAATCCATTGACATTGCTCAATATCATTTTAATATTGATAAGAGATTGTAAACTAATATTCAGGGAATTTTTTATGTAATTATTCATTATAATTAAAAATTTCACAAAAATCTATTATTAGTATTAAAATATCAAAAATCAATGTAATGCTAATCGGCAATATTTTTTATAATTCTGAATAAATTTGTAAGTGAAGATTATTGAATTATAATTTGAAATATTTTAGAGATTTCAAAGATGAAAATAAATTAACAAATTTGGATATTATTTGCTGTGAAATTTTACTTTATTCGTTTGGATTAAAACAATTTAGTCTCACAATATTTTAAAACTGGAATTTAAGTTCATATAAAAATATTTTCCATTATAGTTTATTCCATTAAACTTTAGTTTACATTTTTTGCAAAATCATTAAAATTTAATTTTCTTATAATTCTTTTTCTGAGAGGAATAAATACAATAAAAGTTTAAATTGTTAATTAAGGAATTAATTCTTCTCTTCAGATTCAAAATTGTTTGTTAAATAATTTATGATAATTTGCGGTTAGTGAGAAATCTTTATTAAAAAATAATATAATTCAATTTAATTCAAAAAATAATCTCTATAATTAATATGCTCTTTTTCAAAATGCTCAGTTTAACAACAAATCAAGGAACAAAGTAATCCTTTGTATTAATTCTTAAAGCATTATTCAAGAAATTATTCAAAGATTGTATTTTCCTATAAACTATCATAAATTTAGTTATATGTTTCTTAAGTTGAGTCATCTAACAATTCAATTATTTCTGTATTTTTTAATAATTTTTAAAAAGTCATTATTTATTATTAGTTAAAAAATACACTTAATTATGTTATACTTTTATCGAAATTTTTGAGTTTTGCTTAACTCAAAATAAAGAATAAAAACATTTCATCATAAAGATTAAAAAATCTAGTTTTAATATATTGTTTATTTATAAAGTTTGTTAGATTCTATTAGAGAAATAATAGCTTGATTGCATTATTATTTGGTATTTTTGTAATTGATTTTTCTACTAAATCATAATAAAAGCTATAATGCTATGTAAATTTTTATCCAAAAAGTATAAATTCAAGATGATTACAGAGTTAATTTTCATAAGTAGTTTTAAAAGTAATTACCTAAGAAATTCATTTTTTTTTAACTTTAAATCTATTCTTTCCAGGCAGATAGTAGCAATCAGGTTAAAATTGTTTATAATATTGCAACAATTGAATCATTTTAAGAAGAAACGAACTTTAAGGAATTAAACTGATTTATTAATCTGTAATAAAAGTGAATCTATTAAATTATTTCAATTGCTTTGCAAATATACTATTAAATTCATCAATTTCTTTATATTCTATTTCAATATGATAATAATCACATAGAAAAAATATTTCGTAAAAATTATTAAGCAAAGATAAAAAAATAGGTGATTAATCATTTTTATCTAATTAATTCAAAGCTTATATTAGATAAGTTTTAAGTTCTTCTTAGGAATAAAATAGTTTTTCATCAATAAATTTAATAAATAATGATAAAAACTAAGTCATTTTATATGAAGCTATCCAATGGAAAATATTTTAATCAAAGGAATTTTATAAATTATGATCAATAAAATGAAGGTCACATGAGATTCCATTTCCACAAAAATCAATTTAAAATAAATAACTTTCAAATAAATTTATTAAGAATACTTCTTTTCCTTTTGTTACTAATTTCATAATAATATTTTTATTTAGAATATATTGAATAATTTTGGCAACATCATTATCAAAAAAGTTATTTAATAATGCTTTGAGTTATCCATAATTCAATTTTGCCAATGCTATTTCAATATAAGTTTCATTAACTATTTCATTAGCTAAGCAATATTCGAAGAGATTTTAATTGTTAAAAAGTAATGCAATCTCAAAATAATTATAATTTAATTCTTCACAGTTTATTTGATAACTTTTCATTGATGAAATAGAATAATTTTAAAGCTCTTTTTTCCAATTAATATCAAATTTCATTAATTAAATAAAATATTTTTCTTATTTTTATTTGAGCACTTAATTTATTATTTTATTTGATAATTCTATAGTTTAAAACTGAATTTTTTCTAAATTTAAATTGCTTAGAATTTTTGATTAATCAATTTCAATAAATTCTATGTTGTTTTGATGAAGATGAATAATTGGTTGCTGCACTTCATGATTTTATTATAAAGATTCAAATTTGATTTCTAAATTATTTTCTTTTATAAAAGATATATATTATTGATAAAGTTCCCATTGATCTTGAAAATAGTTATAATTAATGTTAAAAATAACCTAAAATTATTGTATAAGGAAAAAGTAACAATGAATATTGAAAATTTAAAAATCTTGATTAATTTTTTGAAAGAATTTGCCAAAATTGCAAGCTTATGCTCGTATTTTACAAACGATAAATTTCATAAAAAATATTTTCAATAAGGATTTAGAACTTATCTCTTTAAAAAAACTATTAAAACACAATATTAAATTTTATTTACTCTTTGAAATTGTTAGTCTCTTAACTCAATAAAGGTAACTCCATATATGCAAGGATAAATTTTTCAATAGGTTTCCAATCTTTAGAATTTGTTAAAAAATAATTTTATTAATATTTTCTCGAAATTAATTTTCTTTGATACCTTAAAACATTATAAAGTATGAGATATGCCCATTTAATTGCTTTATTGCTTTACTCATTTATGATAAACTAATTTAATTATGCAGAAAATGTTTCAAAGCAATTTTGATTTATCGCTAAAGAAATTATCAATAATTTTTTGATCTATTTCCTTTTACTTTAATCAATATTTTCAAATAAAATTTTATTAATATGTTCAATAGATTCATTATAATTTTGTCGGGAGGATGCAAAATTTTTAGAATAAGTCGAATCAAATAAGTGTTAATTTAGTTAAATAAAAGGGAATTATGAAAGCAAGTCTTGAAATAAAAAAGTTTTCGAGTTTTTCTAATATAAAATTTAATCATAAAATTACAAAACCTTATAATAAGTCAATTTTTAGTATTTAGAATAACCCTATAAAATATTTGTTAAAAAATTTTGCGAGATCAAATATTGTTAAATTTTATCTCGTAATTTTTATGATTTGTTTGCAATTTCTTTTAATAATTCTACAAACAATTTGATTTTCTCGCATTCTCCATTAATAAAAATCAATTAAAAAATTTTTAATTTTTGTAATTCTGCTATTTCTTAATTTTCTATTATATTCAACAATTAAGGAGTATTGACTTTAAGAAATTGGGAAAATTATTCTTCATCCATCTAATTATTTAATATATATAATATAAAAAACTTAGCGAATATCTTTCAAATTTTTATTCATGACATCAACATCAAATAATAAAAAATATTCAGTAGTTTGTAACCCTTACTTAATTTTACAATGGTAATAAATTTGATTAAAATAAGTTTTTGAAAGCATTTTGCATTCTATCATTTTTTCAATTAAATTATTTATTTCACTATTTTTCTCTCTTATTAATAATATTAAAGAAGAAATCATTAAATTAATAAAAGCTTTATCATCAAATATTTTTTTTTCTTAGCAAAATGAAAGAATTTCAAAATATTTGGTTACAAAATTATTAAGTAATAGAGTTCGCATAATTTTTAAATGAATTTTTTAACATTAATTTTAAGTTCAATTAATTTTTTCTAATATTTATAGAGATTGAAAAAATTTTGGAGAATTTTCTAAAACATCTAGTCATATCTTTAATAAAAAATTAATTTTATTTAAGCATTTTGTTCGAATAGCAAGATTTATTAAATTAGAATATAGTTTTGGATGGAGGTGAATAAGAATTTTGTAAGATTCGATAGGAAATTTTTCCATCTTAAATAAATAGAAATGAATATTAAAATAAAACTATGCAAAAATCTAAATATAATATTCCCACTTAAAAGCATAGACTAATTACTCCAAATTAAGGAATGCCTTTCTCCTCCCTATTTTCAATTTATGTTAGTATTTCTTCATAGTTTAAACCAAAAATTTTCTAATTTTCAAGTAAAATATTTACTATTTAATTAAATTAGGAGATAAGCTCTTTATTTTCTAAAAGAAACAATTCAAATTCTTGAAAAGATTATCTTTGATTAAAGTAGAATTTTTTTTTAAAAATTAATTGAGTGGTTGTTTCATATAATTTAGGCAAAAATGAATAGGTTTCTTTTAAGGAATTTATACTATTTTAGTAAAATTTTAAAAATATTGGATTATTGAGAATTATCTAAGTGCACATTAAAGAATTATATGACAAAGCAGCTTCCAATACACTTGAAAATTTGTTTCCTTTCCAAGTTAATAATTACCAGCATCCAAAACCATTAATTAAATTTTATAATTATTAACCATCATTTTATTTACAAAATTTTAGAATCAATGGTTTTTGCTTTATCAATTTATCATAGTTATTAAAGCTTGTTATATAATATTGATTACTAATTTAGAATTTTAATTTAATTTTTTCATTCAGTTTTTCTAGATTTTTTATTTCAGAATATGTGCATACACTTATCCCCTTTTCTAAGAGTAATAAGGCTAAATCAATGTTAATTTCCCCTTTTTTTATCAAAATATTGTCAACATTTTCAGTTAATTTTAGAGTAAATAAATAATTTGTTTTCACAGTTTTGTATTTCATTATTTCTAAATAATTCAATTCTTTATAAAATGTAAAATTATATTTCATCCAGAAATATATTAACAACCAACTATTTTATGTAACTCTTTTAGGAAATAATTCATTTAAATTTTCTAAATAATTGATAAATTGTTCTTCATTTCTTAAATTAATAATTAAAAAATAATAAGTGTTTACTAAATAAATGCAAGCACATCAACAAGTCTTTATAAATAAAATATGAAGCCATATTCATTTTTGTGATTATTTTATAATATTATTATTAATTCAATAAATTCTTTAACCCAATTTTTTTATGAAATGATTCTAAAAATAATATGATAAAATTAAAATTTTACATTGAAAAATAATTCTTAAATTTATTGCAGGGATGCAACAAATCTGAAAATATTTCTAGTGAAATTTAATATTTAAGTGATTCTTGTTCGGCAAGATTTTTATTCTCTAAACTTAAAGAAAAAACATCTAAAATCAGTCTGAAAACATTTTCTAAATTTAGCTTTTTATTATGATAATTTTTCTTATTGAAAAATAATTATGAATAATTAATATCTTACTTTTAAAAAGGTATAATAATTGTTTTCTAACTCACAAAATGCTTTTAAAAGATCAAATTGATGAGTTATTTTATAGGCCATATCGATTTCTAAAAGTTACATTCAATTCATTTAAGGTTTAAAATGTAGCAATAGGTTAATTAACTTTAAATTATCATAAATTATTGAATAATTTAATATTAATTTCAATTCAAAATCGTTCAAATCACTAATATTATTTTCGATTTATCTAAAGTACCATGAATAAATTCAAAATAATTTACATCAATAAATCTTCATTTTTAATGTTCTTATTTTAATACAGTTAAATTAAAGTTAGGCAAGGGTACAATTACTAAGTTTAATCTTTTTCATCAAAATCTGTTAAAGTTAAATTAAAAAGAATTGATTATTATCGTGAATTTAAATTTGTTTCGACTACAAATAGTTCATTGAATTTTTCAATTAGTTATGGGTCTTAGAATTTTGCAATGCATTTGAATAAAATATCAATAACTGAATAATAATAGCCAGTTCGTTGGCAAGATCCTTCAAAGTAATTAAAAACTTGTTTTAATTAAGCCGGAATAATTTCTGAATTGTCTAAAGCATAAGATTGAAACAATTTGTATAATTTAGAATTTTTTGCATCTTAAAATAATTGATCAATTGGCAAAATAAGTAAATCTTCTATTGATTTTACAAATTTTTTCTTAGTTAATAATTCTAAGCAATGTATTTTTTTAGTTTAATTTCCATTAATAATTAAAAATGTATTCAAATTTAACCAATTAGCTTACTTCAAAATGTATTATAAAATATCTTCGGTATCAAATCTCAAACAAGCAAGTATAATTTGATTTTAAAATTTATCAAAATATGCTAAATACTCTGAAAATTCTGCATATGTTTCTTTAAAGTAATCATCAAACCATGAAAAACTTTATCTACAAGTTTTTTTTATTTTTATACTTAATCTTTTTTTTTTCTTATTATTTTCCTCTTTGACTTGACTTTAAGAATATTTTTTTAAATATTAGTAAGAATTGACATCTAAATAAAAATAAAGATCCAACTAATTATATTTCGTATTTATTAAATCAATATTCTGAGGAATTAATCTTCGGACTAAGTCAAAATTTATTGTTTGGTTTAGTTGTTTTTAAGCATATTATAAATAAAATATTAATGGAATCTAATTAAAATATTTGTCTGCTTCTTAAATTAATTAAAGGAATATAGTATTATTTTCGTCTTATAATTATTAGCAAATCTCTAATTTCTATTCACAGGTGAGATTATTGTTAAGAATTAAGTAATGAATGCAATTTTCTCCTAAATAATAATATTTAATTTTATAAGTTTAACCTTTTAAATTTTTTAAGAGCAACCAATCACCATTCATGCAAACTCGTAATAATTTGTTCAGGAATTCAAAAGATGATCGTTTGAATGCAATTTAAAAAGGACTTTCACCAATTTTATTTTATAAACACATTAATTAATTCTTGTATTATTCATCATCTTACAGAAATTTAGTTTAATTATTAAGAAATAAATGATGATAAATGCTATAGTCAAGTTATTCTAATGTATAGTCATTACTATATTACTGAATATTTTCAGAATTAATATTGTTTCAGAGATAATTCTTTCATTCTTTTTAATATGTCATCTATAAATTGAATATTTGACAGAAATAAAGCTACTTTCAAATCTCGAAGGAAATCACAGTCTTCTAACTAAATTTTTCCATAAATTTCTAAAAGTTTTCTCAAAAAAGTAAATGTTTTAGCATCATTTCAGTCCAATACTATAAAAAGGTAATTTATTGAAATTCTTTTGAACTTGTTTTAAAATTTGAAAAATCTTTTTCTTAACAGTGGATTTTAATGTATTTATTACTGAGTTATTCTTTTATAGAAAGGATACCCTCATTTGGTTTAATTATTTTAGAAGCATAATTGAAATTAATTTTTAATTTTTGATAATGTTGAAAAATTTAAATAAATGAACTTTCTTGAATTAGAGTTAATAAGGCTAGAACAAATTCAAAGTCTGTTTGTTTCTTAATTTCATCTTTTATAATTTCTGTTTCCTTTTAAAATGTAAAGCAAAATAAAATAACTTAATTAATTGAAATCTTTCGATCCCTTTTGAACAATTACAGAAATACTTAAAAAAAATCATTAGTAATGCAATCTTTTTCCTAAGAAGACAAACAATCAAAATTAATTTAATAGTTGTTAATTAAAGATGCAAACAATTCAATGTTTTTGTAAATTATTGAATATTGCAGTCAAGTTAAACCAAAATTATCTCTTTAAAAAAATTATTCTTTAGTTAGCTAGGAAGCCCAAGAAATATCAATAAGATTTGGATTTTGACTTCTTATTTCATTGCCTATTTCAATAAACAACTCAGAGTGAGTTTATGGTTTCATACAATTTTATAGATTTAATTGATTTTATTTTTATTTTTTTTAAATTTTAACTTTGTTTACTAAATATCAAGTAATTTCAGATTAAAATTAGCATATTTAATTTTATTAAATTTATTAAAAAAAAAAGCAAAATTATTACTTTAATTTAAAAAAAATATTTTTAAATAAAGTTATAAAAATTTGTTATTTTAATAAATAATTATTAATAAATTAAATTAAATTTAGTGCGAACATGTATGCGCTAATGGCAACTTATTTTAATTTTCAATAAATTTAATCTTAATTGAATAATGCTAGGTTTCATAAGGTAATTTAGATGAACCTTTAAAATATTATTTATAAAAAGAATTAACCTGATGTAAATTTAATGAATAATTTCAACATTTCTTCAGAACATTAAGTTAAATATTGTTTAAGAAAAGTTTTTGTAATCGTAGATTCATTTTCATATTAAATTACTGTAGATAAAAGTTCATAAGTAATAACTTTTCTTCCTGAAATTAATCTTTCAACTTCATAAGGTTCGAGATGTTTTGATAAATACTAATTTATGAATCAAATAATTATAAGAATTAAACTTCTAAGGAATAGTACTATTCAAATCCTGTCTTAAAAGCTTCTAAATATTTTTAATATTTTTACACCAAAAAATAATCAGCAATAGATTTTAAGTATGAATCAACATTTGATTTCACCAAGTTAATCTATGCTCCATTTGGAATTAATTCTATTAATTAATCACCATCCTATAAACTAAATGTTTCGCCAACTAATTCTAAATCTTCATCGTTCATCTTTAATTTTCTTTATTATTTTAATCAAAATTTACTTATTTTAATGAAAGATAATTATTGAATGTTTCTTTATTAAACAGATATTTTAAATCCTATTCATTAATTTCTTATCCAAACATATATTTCCAAAAAGGTTGGATAAAATCTATTCCAATAAAGTGTTTATAGTATATTGCATTTGCAAAGACCTATTAAAAAAGTAAATCATTATTAGAATAAATACAGATCCTAAAATATTTATTTAAGCTTCTGCTTTTGGTAAAGTTAGGATAGTAGGCTGAAAAAAATAGTATTCTTCTTTTGTTTCACATTTTTGAAAGAATCCTAATTTATACTCCTTTAAATTAATTCCTATGAAATCAAAAAATTCAGTCCTTAGTCCACCGGCATCCTATTTAGTGTTTATTATAAAAATTATTACATATCCTTATTCGTTAATAAAATTTACTTTCAGCTAGTATTTATACAGCACTATGAATATATTATAAAATTATAAAAATTACTTGGATTTTTTTTATAAAGGCGAAAAAAATCATTTAGAAGGTTAAACCTAGAAACCTGAATATGTTTTTCATAATAGGATCCACCTATTAGATATATATTCACTTATAAAATTGACTAATATTTTATTTCAAATCAGAATAAAAAAATTCCAGTCTTTAACTAAAGCCTAACTTTTCAATTATCATTTTTTCGCCTAAAAAATGATTTAAAAAAATTGTGTTAACAATAAATTATTTTATTATCATAAAAAAGCACTAGTTCGCCTTCACTTTTTATTGATTTGTTCTTAATATTGAAATTAATTGAATATTAAATATCGCCATTATCTTGTATCTAAACAAACAAATTACTTTCTGAGTTAAAATAAAAATAAACTTGGTTTTTATGTTTTCTATGTGTAATTTATAGTTCTTCCTCTGTTTCCTGAATAGGGGTAAATTTATGTGTAATATCTAATTCAAATTTTAAAGCAGAATATTCTAAATCAGAAAGGATATTTTAATATTTATCTCTAAATCAAAAATTTAAATATTATTTTTTATTTTACCTAAGCTTTAATGTAAAATTTAATTCTTCTAAATAATGAAGATTCCGATTTTCAAACTTTGCTTCAGCAAAAATTGATTCATATTTATTAGCTAGAACTACAAATTCTCCAACTGAGAATATTTTTTTACCATTAATTATCATACTAGAGACATTTTAGTAATAAAATAAAATATAAAACTAATAATTTCCTTTAATTGTTGGAGTCCATTCAACAGAAATAAAAGTTTTTTCTAAACTTCAAGTGGAAGAAAAGCAAATTTAATCAAAATTAGTATGAACAAAATATATCACAATTTCATCTTACTTATGCTCAACAATTAATTGATTTTAAGAATCATAAAATTTAATATTATCATATCTTGTTTCCCCTGCTAAAGAGAATTAATTTTTCTTAATTTTGTTTTCAGGAATATAGCAAATATTTTTATAAGCAATCTCTGAAAATTCTTTGGAATTCAAACAATTTTGTTTTAATTATTCTTAAGAATATTCTTAAAAATATTATTTATCATCTTTAAATATCCTTTCAAGCTCACAACAATAATATTTATCATAGTATTTTGAATAGTTATTTACTGATTTTTCTTTGTGTGTACTCACCTAAGATTTTTCAATTAGAATTGTATAATCAATTAATTTTTCTGATAATTTACTTGAACATAATATCGTTTTTTCTAAATTTATCTTTTAATCTAAAAAAATTATCATAAAAAAAGCAATTACTTGAAATTCATTAAATTTCTAATTCATCAGGTGTCTTATCACCTTTGATGGGAAAATAAGGAATAACTCTCAAACATTTATTTTCATTTTCAGAGTTTATAATATTTGGGTTTGTTATTTTAACTTACTGAATGTCTTTGAAAGAAAATTTGACAAATACTGTGTTATTTGTTAGATAAAATAGTTAATATTAAGCTGAGCATTCATTATTTTTTGGAGTTTAATTGCATTGAAGAATTTAAATCTCGTTCATATCAATACTTATTAAAAATTTAAATGTATTTTCTTTAAAACAGTTTAATTTCATAGAATAAGTTTCAAGTTTCTATTTAAAAACCTCAGCAATTTAGTGTTTCGTTTAATTATTATATGGTAATTCAATTAAAAAATTCAAAGCCTCTTCAGCATGTAATAATTCTGTTTTTTTTAACATTGCATTTAACTCTTTTAAAAAGGGACTTTACTCCAATATTATTTCATTTTCAAGAATTATATACATGAGTTAAGTAGAATAAATTTACAAATTTTTAAATAGTACAACTAAATATTTCCCAGAAATTACCTAATTTCCTTGATTTCCAAATATTAATGGCAATGAATATGTTATAATGCTATCTTTTGTTTCTGTTTATTCATATTTTTGGAGAAGAATTTTTGTAAATGAAGTCAAATTTATTAACAAACAATCTAAACTAGTTTCAAGGGGATTTGAAATAAAATTTAAGCTTAAATCTTCGATTTTATTAATATTTAAAATTAGGTTTGAAGGTTACATTTCACTGGAAATAATGTTTGATGTTTTGATTCAAATTGAAATAATTTATGTCCAAAATGGTATTAAATATTATTATTTAAGTTTATTAAAATAGAGTTTTATTTCTAAAACATTTTCTTATTACAAAAAATTAATTAATGAAATAAAAGAAAAATTACCTTTATTATAACATATATTATTGATTGTTTTATCTGTTTACGAAGTGAATTCAATCTTTACTAATTATTTTTCATTTTAATTTGCTTATAAAATTTATTATTTCAGAGAAAACGCAATAAATATTTAGTATAGCAAATATTCAAGGAGACAAAGTTGCAGCAAATAGTTGATCTCAAAATTTTCAATTTTATTATCTGTAAAAGTAATTTCTATTTCAATATTATTTTCTTAAAGAAGTTTGCATAAAACAAATAAATTATCATTAAAAATAGAAGAAGCTATATCAAAACTAGGAGCCAATTTTATTTCTTATTGAATTGATTTAAATTTATTGAATTCCTTTTATATCCATTGTTTTGATTCATTAATTAATAATTGCAAAATCTTCTTTGAAATTTCTTTTTTGGAAGGCACTTTTATTGAAATAGGTTAATTTTCAAGTTCCTAACAATATAAAGTTATCGATAATTCAGCAATTTTATTATTATAGGTAATTTTGTCCTAAAAAAACACAATAGAATAAAATTTAAATACTTCAATATTTTCTTAAGTCAATTTAATAGAAAAAGTTTAAATAAATTTTAAAATGATTTTTTGAAGAAGCTCTTCAGTTAATTTCTTACCAAATTCAACTTTATCCATCATCATTTACATTTTTTTTAATAACGAATCAGTATGCTTTTATTAATTATCACAAATTATTCTTGTAAATGAAGAAATTAATTTTTCTAAAACCCTTTTAACACTTTCTAAAATATAATCTTTCCATTTTAAATATTCTCATTCATTTATTAAACTATCCAAAGTAATTTTTAAATTTATGACTATTCTTTTTTTTTAACAAAATTATGTAAGATTTCTCATTATAATTTTATTGAATTTCTTCTTAAAGTCAAAGATTAAATAATTAAATTATGGGGAGCTTTATAACTCATGCATCAATTAATAATTTTATGGATTGAATTATTCAAGTTCAAAATCTAATAAATCATCACATTTTATTGCGATTTTTTAAAAATTTTTGTTCTTAGCACTTGTTAAATCTAAACAAAATTATCAATTTTTTATTAAGAATTACCACACGACATCATAGAAAAATACTTGCTCAATTATTATGATACAGGCTTTACTGACTAGTTTTCAGAAAGCTCACCACCAGATCCTTATTATTATTACTAAAATTCGATTTAAAATAGTGATGGAATGCTTTAAATTATATTTTAAACAGTGAAACTAAAAGTTTATCCAGGAGAATCTCTGAAGAATAATTAGTTGTTTAAAGTAGATTGTTCCTAATTATTTATCATTTATTAAATGATTTGATAAAAAAGGTTTGGTTAAAACGTCATTAATATTCCCTAACTATTTGTACAATATAGTTTATGTTTTAGATTGGTGAAAGTAGTTTATGATATTACTTTTTATACTTTTAGAATTTATTTAACTTGCTCTGAATTTAAAATTTAAGAGTTATTAGATGGATCTCTAAACTTTTATTTTTTTAAATTAATATAATGAATATTCCCATTTATTTTATTTGAAATCTTTATCAGAATAAATTTATCATTATATTTTATTATTACAATATCATTAATTTAGCAATTTTAAACTAAAAACATTATATAATTATATATTTGTAACCAAAATCAAAATAATCACTTTCAAATAAAAATGTAAATGCTAAAAAAGATTCATTGCGAAGAGTTAAATTTTGTAATTAGCAATAAAATGTTTCTTCTTCATATTCTGAATTTTCATTCAACATTAAATTATGAACACTTTCGAGTGTGTTATACTACTCAATTAAACTAATATTAGATTAGTAAGCTTTAATAAAATTTTTCTAAAGGCAATAAAAGAAATCATCAAATTATTGATTAAAGAGAATATTTTTTACATTGGAAATTAAATTATTTTTTAAATAAAAAGAAAGTTTTTTTACATTTTCCCATATCTATTTAAAATTAAATAAATAAAATAAAAATTACAAAATCTAATTAATAATCATTAGTTTTATCTATTTTTTAAATTATTTGATTATAAAGTGTTTGTAAGGAATCAAAATTTATTGTAAACGTTATATCTTTTTTAATGACTTTGCTGAGCTACTATTATTGTCTTAGTAATTTATTTTCAATTTCCTAATAAAATGTAGAGCTAAATTAAAATTTTATCAACTGTCTTTTTTATTAGATAAGCGATTATTTTTTTAGTAGAAATAACTTATTCATAAAAATCCAATTTATTTGTAATAAAAGAAATGTATTATTACAATTAAGATTAAGATTAGGGTTTTGTTAACTTTTCGTCTGATTATTTTACAAATTCAGGATTAAATTCGCAATTAAATTAAATAATTAAAATAGAGCGATCAAGAAAATAGTTCGTTTTAGTAAACCTATTTTGTATATTATAATAAACTACTATAACCTAAAATATTAATCTAATTTTCATAACGTTTATGCATTTACTTTAAAGTTTTTATCATTATCACTAATTTTCGTGGATTGAAATTAAAAATAAATATAATTAAAAATATTAAAGCTATCATCAACAATTGTATTATTAATGGAAGAAATTATTAATGATTGCAAAATAGTGCTTTCCAGAAAATAACTATTATAAATAATTTAATAATAAAAAGAACTTTAAGAGATCAAAAAATGATTTGAATTAATCATTGGCAGTTTCACAAAGAAACAGAGGTTTCATCATGACCTCGTAAAAAGAAATCATATCAATTTTCCATAATATACTATAAAAAATTTAAGAGGTAATAGTAAATTACTTTTGTTTTAATTAAAACTATTTAGTTTTTGATTCAAAATATTAAAGTTTATTAATTGTTTGGATGATATTATACATAGGAAAGAATTCAAATTTTATATTGCATTTATCTCCAAATAAAATAGGAAATTCATAATCTGTTTTTCCTATTTATTCTACTGCATTTTTATTGTTTATTAATGTTTATATCATTTTAGCATAACTTTTTACATCGGAAATAATTTTATTTATAATATTTTATGAAGAAATCTAATAAATTAGTTAAAAAAAATAAAAAAATATATTACCAAATTTTAATAATCATCTTATGTTAATTCTTTAAAAATCAATGTTATTTCATTATGTTTAAAAAATTTAAAAAATTCAAAAAAAGTATTTTATTCTTTCTCCTGCTGGGATTTTAATTCTATGCTTGGACTTTTCTTAATCCTTATTAAAAATTAAAATTTATTAAAAAATAACTCTGTCATTGAATTTAATCTCCAAGAATTACTAATTGAATCTGAAAGTAATAAAGAATGTTCAAGATCTTATGATATAAAACTTGCATTATTAATGGAAAATAAGAGAGAGTTCCTTTCATTTAAAGAGTTTGCAAGTTATTTAAAAAGGATGGTTAATTTGAAATAAGGAAAATTAGAGAAATACTTTTCATATTATTAATATGATAAATTCAAAATAAAAGAATCAAAAGAAGTTTTCAATTTCTCTATTAACAATTTATATTAATAATAATTGAAAAATACCAAGCTTTTTATGTTTTCTTAGTTCACAAGAAATCTTTTCTAATATTTCAAAAAATAGTTGGTCTCTTTTACCTTAAATTTATAATTAAACAATTGATTTAACTCTTAAAAATATTGATATTGATTTGAGTTGTAATCTTATCAAAAGAATTATCTTTAAAATCACAAATTTGCAGTTCTTTCTTATTATCAAAATTCCAATGTATTAAAAGTTTAATATGCTTTTCTTCAATTTGTTTTTCTAAATTCTAAATTTCTGGGATAATCCATTGACATTGCTCCATATCATTTTAATATTGATAAGAGATTGTAAACTAATATTCAGGGAATTTTTTATGTAATTATTCATTATAATTAAAAATTTCACAAAAATCTATTATTAGTATTAAAATATCAAAAATTAATGTAATGCTAATCGGCAATATTTTTTATAATTCTGAATAAATTTGTAAGTGAAGATTATTGAATTATAATTTGAAATATTTTAGAGATTTCAAAGATGAAAATAAATTAACAAATTTGGATATTATTTGCTGTGAAATTTTACTTTATTCGTTTGGATTAAAACAATTTAGTCTCACAATATTTTAAAACTGGAATTTAAGTTCATATAAAAATATTTTCCATTATAGTTTATTCCATTAAACTTTAGTTTACATTTTTTGCAAAATCATTACAATTTAATTTTCTTATAATTCTTTTTCTGAGAGGAATAAATACAATAAAAGTTTAAATTGTTAATTAAGGAATTAATTCTTCTCTTCAGATTCAAAATTGTTTGTTAAATAATTTATGATAATTTGCGGTTAGTGAGAAATCTTTATTAAAAAATAATATAATTCAATTTAATTCAAAAAATAATCTCTATAATTAATATGCTCTTTTTCAAAATGCTCAGTTTAACAATAAATCAAGGAACAAAGTAATCCTTTGTATTAATTCTTAAAGCATTATTCAAGAAATTATTCAAAGATTGTATTTTCCTATAAACTATCATAAATTTAGTTATATGTTTCTTAAGTTGAGTCATCTAACAATTCAATTACTTCTGTATTTTTTATTAATTTTTAAAAAGTCATTATTTATTATTAGTTAAAAAATACACTTAATTATGTTACAATTTTATCGAAATTTTTGAGTTTTGCTTAACTCAAAATAAAGAATAAAAACATTTCATCATAAAGATTAAAAAATCTAGTTTTAATATATTGTTTATTTATAAAGTTTGTTAGATTTTATTAGAGAAATAATAGCTTGATTGCATTATTATTTGGTATTTTTGTAATTGATTTTTCTACTAAATCATAATAAAAGCTATAATGCTATGTAAATTTTTATCCAAAAAGTATAAATTCAAGATGATTATCCTTTTCAGAATTAGTTTTTACGTAATTCTTTCCAGACTTCTTTCCAGACTTTCCAGGTTTCTTTCCAGGCAGATAGTAGCAATCAGGTTAAAATTGTTTATAATATTGCAACAATTGAATCATTTTAAGAAGAAACGAACTTTAAGGAATTAAACTGATTTATTAATCTGTAATAAAAGTGAATCTATTAAATTATTTCAATTGCTTTGCAAATATACTATTAAATTCATCAATTTCTTTATATTCTATTTCAATATGATAATAATCACATAGAAAAAATATTTCGTAAAAATTATTAAGCAAAGATAAAAAAATAGGTGATTAATCATTTTTATCTAATTAATTCAAAGCTTATATTAGATAAGTTTTAAGTTCTTCTTAGGAATAAAATAGTTTTTCATCAATAAATTTAATAAATAATGATAAAAACTAAGTCATTTTATATGAAGCTATCCAATGGAAAATATTTTAATCAAAAGAATTTTATAAATTATTATCAGTAAAATCACGTTCACATGAGATAGAGAGACCAGAAAAATCAATTTAAAATAAATAACTTTCGAATAAATTTATTAAGAATACTTCTTTTCCTTTTGTTACTAATTTCATAATAATATTTTTATTTAGAATATATTGAATAATTTTGGCAATATCATTATCAAAAAAGTTATTTAATAATGCTTTGAGTTATCCATAATTCAATTTTGCCAATGCTATTTCAATATAAGTTTCATTAACTATTTCATTAGCTAAGCAATATTCGAAGAGATTTTAATTGTTAAAAAGCAATGCAATCTCAAAATAATTATAATTTAATTCTTCACAGTTTATTTGATAACTTTTCATTGATGAAATAGAATAATTTTAAAGCTCTTTTTTCCAATTAATATCAAATTTCATTAATTAAATAAAATATTTTTCTTATTTTTATTTGAGCACTTTATTTATTATTTTATTTGATAATTCTATAGTTTAAAACTGAATTTTTTCTAAATTTAAATTGCTTAGAATTTTTGATTAATCAATTTCAATAAATTCTATATTGTTTTGATGAAGATGAATAATTGGTTGCTGTACTTCATGATTTTATTATAAAGATTCAAATTTGATTTCTAAATTATTTTCTTTTATAAAAGATATATATTATTGATAAAGTTCCAATTGATCTTGAAAATAGTTATAATTAATGTTAAAAATAACCTAAAATTATTGTATAAGGAAAAAGTAACAATGAATATTGAAAATTTAAAAATCTTGATTAATTTTTTGAAAGAATTTGCCAAAATTACAAGCTTATGCTCGTATTTTACAAACGATAAATTTCATAAAAAATATTTTCAATAAGGATTTAGAACTTATCTCTTTAAAAAAACCATTAAAACACAATATTAAATTTTATTTACTCTTTGAAATTGTTAGTCTCTTAACTCAATAAAGGTAACTCCATATATGCAAGGATAAATTTTTCAATAGGTTTCCAATCTTTAGAATTTGTTAAAAAATAATTTTATTAATATTTTCTCGAAATTAATTTTCTTTGATACCTTAAAACATTATAAAGTATGAGATATGCCCATTTAATTGCTTTATTGCTTTACTCATTTATGATAAACTAATTTAATTATGCAGAAAATGTTTCAAAGCAATTTTGATTTATCGCTAAAGAAATTATCAATAATTTTTTGATCTATTTCCTTTTACTTTAATCAATATTTTCAAATAAAATTTTATTAATATGTTCAATAGATTCATTATAATTTTGTCGGGAGGATGCAAAATTTTTAGAATAAGTCGAATCAAATAAGTGTTAATTTAGTTAAATAAAAGGGAATTATGAAAGCAAGTCTTGAAATAAAAAAGTTTTCGAGTTTTTCTAATATAAAATTTAATCATAAAATTACAAAACCTTATAATAAGTCAATTTTTAGTATTTAGAATAACCCTATAAAATATTTGTTAAAAAATTTTGCGAGATTAAATATTGTTAAATTTTATCTCGTAATTTTTATGATTTGTTTGCAATTTCTTTTAATAATTCTACAAACAATTTGATTTTCTCGCATTCTCCATTAATAAAAATCAATTGAAAAATTTTTAATTTTTGTAATTCTGCTATTTCTTAATTTTCTATTATATTCAACAATTAAGGAGTATTGACTTTAAGAAATTGGGAAAATTATTCTTCATCCATCTAATTATTTAATATATATAATATAAAAAACTTAGCGAATATCTTGTAAATTTTTATTCATGACATCAACATCAAATAATAAAAAATATTTAGTACTTTGTAATCCTTACTAAATTTTACAATGGTAATAAATTTGATTAAAATAAGTTTTTGAAAGCATTTTGCATTCTATCATTTTTTCAATTAAATTATTTATTTCACTATTTTTCTCTCTTATTAATAATATTAAAGAAGAAATCATTAAATTAATAAAAGCTTTATCATCAAATATTTTTTTTTCTTAGCAAAATGAAAGAATTTCAAAATATTTGGTTACAAAATTATTAAGTAATAGAGTTCGCATAATTTTTAAATGAATTTTTTAACATTAATTTTAAGTTCAGTTAATTTTTTCTAATATTTATAGAGATTGAAAAAATTTTGGAGAATTTTCTAAAACGTCGAGTCATATCTTTAATAAAAAATTAATTTTATTTAAGCATTTTGTTCGAATAGCAAGATTCATTAAATTAGAATATAGTTTTGGATGAAGGTGAATAAGAATTTTGTAAGATTCTATAGGACATTTTTCCATCTTGAATAAATATAAATGAATTAAAATAAAACTATGCAAAAATCTAAATATAATATTCCAACTTAAAAGCATGGACTAATTACTCCAAATTAAGGAATGCCTTTCTCCTCCCTATTTTAGATTTATGTTAGTATTTCTTCATGGTTTAAACCAAAAATTTTCTAATTTTCAAGTAAAATATTTACTATTTAATTAAATTAGGAGATAAGCTCTTTATTTTCTAAAAGAAAAAATTCAAATTCTTGAAAAGATTATCTTTGATTAAAGTAGAATTTTTGTTTTTAAATTAATTGAGTTGTTGTTTCATATAATTTAGGCAAAAAATAATAAGTTTCCTTTAAGGAATTTATACTATTTTAATAAAATTTTAAAAATATTGGATTATTAAGAATTATCTTAGTGCATATTAAAGAATTATATGATAAAGCAGCTTCCAATACACTTTAAAATTTGCTTCCTTTCCAAATTAATAATTACCAGCATCCAAAGCCATTAATTAAATTTTATAATTATTAACCATTATTTTATTTACAAAATTTTAGAATCAATGGTTTTTGCTTTATCAATTTATCATAGTTATTAAAGCTTGTTATATAATATTGATTACTAATTTAGAATTTTAATTTAATTTTTTCATTCAGTTTTTCTAGATTTTTTATTTCAAAATATGTGCATACACTTATCCCCTTTTCTAAGAGTAATAAGGCTAAATCAATGTTAATTTCCCCTTTTTTTATCAAAATATTGTCAACATTTTCAGTTAATTTTAGAATAAATAAATAATTTGTTTTCACATTTTTGTCTTTCATTATTTCTAAATAATTCAATTCTTTCTGAAATGTAAAATTATATTTCATATAGAAATAAATTGACAACTAACTACTTTCTAAATAATTAATAAATTGTTCTTCATTTCTTAAATCAATAGTAAAAAAAGAATAAGTGTTTACTAAATAAATGCAAGCACATCAACAAGTTTTTATAAATAAAATATGAAGCCACCATCTTTGTTGTGTTTGTTTTATAATACTATTATTAATTCAATAAATTCTTTCACCCAATTTTCTTATTAGATGATTCTAAAAATAATACAATAAAAATTAAAATTACATTGAAAAATAATTATTAAATTCGTTTCGTGGATGCAACAAATCTGAAAGTATTTCTAATGAAATTTAATATTTAAGTTATTCTTATTCTGCAAGATTTTTATTCTATAAACTTAAAGAAAAAACAGCTAAAGTCAGTTTGATAATATTTTCTAAATTAAGCTTTTCAATTTCTTTATGATAATTTTTCTTGTTATTTAATAATTTTTCCTTTGAAAAACAATTATGAATAATTTAATATCATACTTTTAAAAAGGTATAATAATTTTCTTCTAACTCGCAAAATGCTTTTAAAAGATCAAATTAATGAGTTATTTTATAGGCTGTATCGATTTCTAAAAGTTACATTCAATTCATTTAAGGTTTAAAATGTAGCAATAGGTTCATCAATTGTAAATTATCATAAATTATTGAATAATTTAATATTAATTTCAATTCAAAATCGTTCAAATCACTAATATTATTTTCGATTTATCTAAAGTACCATGAATAAATTCAAAATAATTTACATCAATAAATCTTCATTTTTGATGTTCTTATTTTAATAAAGCTACATTAAAGTTAAGCAAGGGTACAATTACAAAGTTTAAGCTTTTTCATCAAAATCCGTTAAAGTTAAATTAAAAAGAATCGATTATTATTGTACAAATAGTTCATTGAATTTATCAATTAGTTATGGGTCTTAGAATTTTGCAATGCATTTGAATAAAATATCAATAACTGAATAATAATAGCCAGTTCGTTGGCAAGATCCTTCAAAGTAATTAAAAACTTGTTTTAATTAAGCCGGAATAATTTCTGAATTGTCTAAAGCATAAGATTGAAACAATTTGTATAATTTAGAATTTTTTGCATCTTAAAATAATTGATCAATTGGCAAAATAAGTAAATCTTCTATTGATTTTACAAATTTTTTCTTAGTTAATAATTCTAAGCAATGTATTTTTTTGGTTTAATTTCCATTAATAATTAAAAATGTATTCAAATTTAACCAATTAGCTTACTTCAAAATGTATTATAAAATATCTTCGGTATCAAATCTCAAACAAGCAAGTATAATTTGATTTTAAAATTTATCAAAATATGCTAAATACTCTGAAAATTCTGCATATGTTTCTTTAAAGTAATCATCAAACCATGAAAAACTTTATCTACAAGTTTTTTTTATTTTTATACTTAATCTTTTTTTTTTCTTATTATTTTCCTCTTTGACTTGACTTTAAGAATATTTTTTTAAATATTAGTAAGAATTGACATCTAAATAAAAATAAAGATCCAACTAATTATATTTCGTATTTATTAAATCAATATTCTGAGGAATTAATCTTCGGACTAAGTCAAAATTTATTGTTTGGTTTAGTTGTTTTTAAGCATATTATAAATAAAATATTAATGGAATCTCATTAAAATATTTGTCTGCTTCTTAAATTAATTAAAGGAATATAGTATTATTTTCGTTTTATAATTATTAGCAAATCTCTAATTTCTATTCACAAGTGAGATTATTGTTAAGAATTAAGTAATGAATGCAATTTTCTCCTAAATAATAATATTTAATTTTATAAGTTTAACCTTTTAAATTTTTTAAGAGCAACCAATCACCATTCATGCAAACTCGTAATAATTTGTTCAGGAATTCAAAAGATGATCGTTTGAATGCAATTTAAAAAGGACTTTCACCACTTTTATTTTATAAACACATTAATTAATTCTTGTATTATTCATCATCTTACAGAAATTTAGTTAAATTATTAAGAAATAAATGATGATAAATGCTATAGTCAAGTTATTCTAATGTATAGTCATTACTGTATTACTGAATATTTTCAGAATTAATATTATTTCAGAGATAATTCTTTCATTCTTTTTAATATGTCATCTATAAATTAAATATTTAACAGAACTAAAAGCTACTTTCAAATCTCGAAGGAAATCACAGTCTTCTAACTAAATTTTTCCATAAATTTCTAAAAGTTTTCTCAAAAAAGTAAATGTTTTAGCATCATTTCAGTCCAATACTATAAAAAGGTAATTTATTGAAATTCTTTTGAACTTGTTTTGATATTTGAAAAATCTTTTTCTTAACAGTGGACTTTAATGTATTTATTACTGAGTTATTCTTTTAGAGAAAGGATACCCTCATTTGGTTTAATTGTTTTAGAAGCATAATTGAAATTAATTTTTAATTTTTGATAATGTTGAAAAATTTAAATAAATGAACTTTCTTGAATTAGAGTTAATAAGGCTTGAACAAATTCAAAGTCTGTTTGTTTCTCAATTTCATCTTTTATAATTTCTGTTTCCTTTTAAAATGTAAAGCAAAATAAAATAACTTAATTAATTGAAATCTTTCGATCCCTTTTGAACAATTACAGAAATACTTAAAAAAAATCATTAGTAATGCAATCTTTTTCTTAAGAAGACAAACAATCAAAATTAATTTAATAGTTGTTAATTAAAGATGCAAACAATTCAATGTTTTTGTAAATTATTGAATATTGCAGTCAAGTTAAACCAAAATTATCTCTTTAAAAAAATTATTCTTTGGTCAGCTAGGAAGCCCAAGAAATATCAATAAGATTTGGATTTTGACTTCCTATTTCGTTACCTATTTAAATAAACAACTCAGAGTGAGTTTATGGTTTCATAGATTTAATAGATTTATTTTGTATTTTTTTTTATTTTTTATTTTTTTAAATTTAATTTAAAAAACTACTTAAATTAAGTTTTTTACTTTTTATCTTAATTCGATAAATAACAATAATGAAAAGAAACATGGTTTATATCGCAGAAATAAAATAATTTAAAGAAATATATAGAAATAAAAAACAATTATTTTTTTTTGATTGAAATTTTATAGACATATTTTCTGATATTTAAACTTTTTTTAAAAATTAATAATTTAAAAATACAAAATGAAAAAAATTCTTATTAATTCTGCCTCTAAATTATGGTCTTACAGCATGTAAATCCTTGGAATAAGTCTTGTAATATTTTACTATGTGTTAGTTGTTGCTCTAATGTATTCTTTTTTCTTTGACATTTGCAAAATTATTTATATCGTTTATAATTGTACACTTTTTGTTTCAGTAATTATTTTTGTATAATCATTTTTTCTATTCAGCTTTTATTATCCTTTGGAATGATTATTAGTTTTGGAATAGTGTTGAATTCAACATTGGCAATTTTTATAGATCCCGGAAATACAAATATTTTTAAAGTTTCAAAACTTAAATTAAACCAATAATATAAAATAGGGGGCTTCAGATTTAGATATACTTAAATTGAAGTATGAATACAAATTAGATAAAATAAGTTTCTGTAAAAAATGCAAAAGATTTAAGCCAGAGCGTGCTCACCATTGCTCTGTTTGCAACAGATGCGTTTTGAAAATGGATCATCATTGCCGTAATTTACTTATTTTATTATTATATTTATTAGCCTGAATTAATAGTTGTGTTGGTCATTATAACTGTGGTTATTTTATGCTGATGAATCTTTATTTATTGATTGGCACTGGAATCATGAGTGTCTTTTTTTTAATTCAAATATTTGTTAATGATTTCCGTGTACATATTATTATTATTAATATTTGTTGGCATAGAAACCTGAAATTTTATAAGAATATACTCGAGCTTATGATTTTACAATGACACTGAGTTTTACTTTGTTTGTAATTCTTTCTGGATTTACAAGCTGGAACTGATATTTAGGACTAACAGGATCCACAACAATAGAATTTTGGGGGAAGCGAATGTGCTAAAATAATTACATAATGGTAAATCATAATTTTAACAATACTTTGTTGTAGTTAAATTAATATGATTATTCGCAACCAGAAACTATTGATAATTTATTTGATATTTTTGGGACTAAAAACTGGTTGGAGATTCTTCTCCCAACTATTAAATAATTAAAGCTTGATGGGTGCAATTGGAGCCATATCAAAAGTTAAAGATTAGGCAAGCATATAAACAGAAATGATGAGTTACTATAAGATGATTTGGAAGTTTTAGTAAATGGAATTGATGTTGAATCATAATGATTTATAGATAAAAAAACAGAATTTCATTATTTTTTGAGATAAAATTATAAATTTTCATTTTTTTTTTGCTTGTACAATTTCTACTACTTTAGCCAAAAATCCCGAGATTTATAAAAATGTAGGCAGTCCTTCTAATACTCTCATTTTCAAAGTTGTTATTTCATTTAAAATTTCGTATTATAAATTGACTTCAATTTCCATTTTTTATATTAATTTTGACATTGTATGCACAATATCATAACAAGTAAAGCCTTCCTACCATAATTAATGCATTTTCAATTAAGCCTGTAAATATTGTTTAAAATTGCATACAAAATGTAAACTTTATTAAAGTCTTAGGCTAAACAACAATCGATGGAATCGATTATTAATTGTAGATTTGGCACATCGCAGACTTTAAGTACATTTTCTTTTGTGATTTTACTAAATCCTGTATAGGTGGCTTGTAGATTATTTATTGCCTATCTCATATCACCTAAAATTATAATTTGTCAGAACTTAATAAAACCTTCACAAGTAAAGATTAAAGCTTCAAGTCCATCTTTCTCATAACTAATCTATGATATTTTTTATATAAAAGAAAGTAAACTTTTTCTTTTTCAATAATATGCAAAATTCTTTCAAGAACCTATTTATCAGTCAACTTTGTAAATCTCAAAATAGCACACCGACTTTAAATAGGATCAATAATCTTAGTGCTATCATTACAGGATAGCACAAATCTAGTAGTCTCAGCATAATCACTAATAATCATTCTCAAAGCTTATTGTGCCCCTTCAGTTAAACTATCAGCTTCATCAAGAATAATAATCTTATGGCCACCTTCTGGGAGGATTACTTTTTTCTATGCAAAATCTTTTATTGTTTATCTGATCACTTCTATTCCACGATCATCTGAAGCATTCAGCTCAATTACTGCTTGTTTATATGAGCTAGGAAGTAATGCTTAGGCCAGACAAAGAATGCTACTAGTTTTCCCTATGCCTGGTGGGCCTGCGAGTATCATGTTTGGGATATTGCCTTCCATTGAAATAGCTGTTAGTTAAGAAACTGCATCTGGATTACCTTATACTTCAGATAGATTACTTGGACGATATTTTTCTAGCCAAATTTCATCCGACATTTTTAACTTTTAATATTTTTTTTATTGGAATTTTGGAGGGATTAATGTTTAAAAATTATTTTTATTGAAAATTGAATTGTTTTTAGATAATTACAAAATTATTAATATAACTAATTTTTTGAATTTATTGAAAAAATTTATGGAACCTAATTTATTTAACAGCAATCAAACAGACTATTATAAAACTGTAAATTAAATACTTGAAAGAGCTTATTAATCCATAATTATTGAAAAGCCAACGGAATTAGTTAACTTTAATTTAAGAATTATTTTGAAAAGTGCGATTTCATGTTAGAATGGCTGCGTAAAGAAAAATTGGGATTAAATAAATAGCCATAATTGTTTTAATTTCCAAATGCAACACCATCAATAGATTAATAATATTCTTCCGGATTTGAAAACTCATAAAGTTAGTAATAAATTTCAAGAAAAGTGCCAAAATCATCTGAAGAAAAATAACAAATATAATATTTATTAGCAAATTGTGGGATTTTTAAAAATTTGAGTAAAGAAGTACATTCATAATTAATTGATGCACTAGAATTCCAAAATTTTCCGTTTTATTTTTTAATTTTCAACAAATTTTTTGTTAGCGAAAATGAAATTATATTTGAAGAAGGCTCAGCTGGCACAAACATGTATCTTATACTTTCTGGCACCATGCAATGCATAAAAAGCCCTGACAAACTTCTCCGAGTCTATACTTCTTCTGGCTACTTTGGAGAACTTTCACTTCTATACAACACACCTCGAAATGCTTCTATTATAACAGAAACAGAGTGTAGATTACTAACACTTGATAAAGAAAGTTTCGAAATTATTTGTAAGAAATTAATCGTTGAGAAAAGAAATTCGTTGAGGGATTTATTATTATAGGTGGAAGGGTTTGAGAGTTTAGAAGAATATGATCGAGAAATTATTGCAGATACTTTTGAAATTGAGATTGTGAAGCCAGGAGATACTATAATAAAAGAAGGGGAAGAACCGGATTATTTTTATATTATTTTAGAGGGTTAAGGGTATGCAACAAAAAATGAAGAAATAGTTATGCAGTATAACCAATTTATGTATTTTGGGGAAGTAGCATTATTAAAATAAACTAAAAGATAAGCAACAGTTGTCGCTTAAGTTAAAATATTTTAAGAATTTACTTGTTTTATAGACAAAAATGAAATTAGCAAAGTTAAAGAGTGAAGAATTTTTAGACTTATTGGCCCCACTTGAATAATATTTTAGAAACTCATTTAATAAATATACAAATTTTTTGTGATAAAAAATTGTTAAAATATATATATGTTTAAATTATTATCAAACTAATTTAATTAATTATCAATGCTTTAAATGCTCACAAATTTTTTTAAAAGAATCTTTTCAATTCCTGAAATTTTGCACTTTACATTTACACCGGAAGAATACTTAGAATACAAATTTAAGTATCTAAAAAATAGTCTCTTTACTCTTAAGCTTGCACTCATAATTATCGCAGGAATTGAAGCACTTTCTTATTCTTTTAAATCATTATCAAGTGTATTTTTTTAATGGATTAGAATTGCTAAAATACTTTTTTGTTTATTGATTTTCTTTGTGCTTATTATTTTGGAAAGAAAAAAAAAGAATAACATAACTTTTTTTTCAACATGTCTGAATCTAATACTTCTTCTAATTTTATTCTTTAATGCAACATCAACCATACTAACTCTCACTAATTATGAAGAAGAAGACCAAGAAATGCTAAAATTTTATATATATTACAATTGTTTTAGTTCTTTGCTTCTTCAGTTTGTGATTTTTTTTAATTGAACTTATCTAAACCTTAAATATAAAATTCTGCTTTATTTCATACTATTTTTCCTCTCAAATTTTCTGATTTTTTTAAAATGTATGGATAAATTTAATTTACTTTTTTTACTATTAGGGATAACTTTCTTTTCGATACTTTTTATTCTCCAGTTATGAATTTTTGATTAAAACTCTTTATCGAATTTTTAAAACGAGAAAAATTACAAGGAAGAAAAAGTAAAATGGGAAAACATAATGAATGCATTCGCTATAGGATTTGTAATTCTGGACTCGGATACTAATTCAATTGAATTTATTAATACTTTTATTAAAAAGTTACTGAATTTTTCAAAGTTTGGAGATTTTGCAGAGTTAGAAATGCAAATTGGTAATCTATATAAAATGTCTTTTGATGTTTAACAAACTAACAAATCAGAACTATAGATCTCTTAAAAAAATTATACACTTTCATAAGCATTAAAGCTTTTGAAAGAATAAATTATTTTCAATTCGAAAGAAAACAACAAATTTAATAAGATTCTTAAACGAGTAAAATTCAAATAATAAAATCAATAACTTGTTTTTTATAAACAGTTTGAGTAATCTTAAGACGAATCAGTGGGAATCTTTTCTGAAGAGCAATTTGAAAGCAACAAAACAAATAAAAAATTTGAAGTTATAATTTAATTAATAGAAAATGAAAGAATTTTCATATTTTTTCATGATATTACTAGCTGTATGAAAAATGAAATCTTACGTAAAAATTAGAATTTTTAATAAAAAATACTGGAGTCTTTTTCTCATGAGATAAAAACACCCTTGAATGGCGCATTATTCCCACTGGAGTAAGCAATTTCTGATCTTATATAAACCTCTTAAATTGATCTCAATAATTTAATTTGTTGTTTACGAAGTCTTTAGATTTTACATAATTCATTAAATGATATTATTGATTTGACATACTTGCTTTCTAATAAACTGAATTTTTTGTATGAAAAGCAAAAGTTAAACGAGTTTTTAAATAAAATAGCAGAAATTATAAACGATTTAGTTGAAATGAAAGGATTGACATTTCAAATGGAATTAGGACCAAATCTACCAGAAGTATTTGTCACTGATTACTCCAGATTATAACAAATAATTTTAAACCTTATTACAAATTCGATTAAATTTACTTTAGCAGGAAAAATTAGTTTAACAGTAGAAAATTATGAGGACTAGATCCTGTTGCCAAGAAAAAATTTCAAAAAAACAAAAAAAATGGTTAAATTTAGTATCGAAGACACAGGTATTGGCATGTCTATAGAAAAAGCCGACTAAATTTAACAGCTTCTCCAAAGCTCAGATCTTTTACAAAATTCTTAAATTAATGATACAGGGATATGCTTAGGATTAACAATTTCGGCTATACTTGCTAAAGAGCTTGGCCCAAAAGAAAATTGAATGCAATCCGGAATAAATTTGGAATCAGAAGAAAATATTGGGACTAAATTTTTTTTTGTAATTGAGGAGAAATCTGACATGTAAACATCCTTTATGTCATCTTTTATGTCAATGGGAGCTTCTGAAAAAGAATAATCAATGTTAAAGAGTAAAAAGGGTACATTAATAACACAAACTTCTGGAAATAAACAAATGAATGGAATTGTATTTCGAAGCGGTTTTTATTTTTTAACTTGATCAATTTTATAGGAAAGAGAAGATGTAGTTTAAATTTTAAAGACTAAGGTATTATTATAATAATAATAATATAAAATAGATATAAAACCATAATAAAATTTACTCAATTCTTATAAAGAAATTCCATTTATGTATTCAGCATTTAAACGCCAATCGAATTTTTAAATAGAAAAATCCTAGAAATCGGAATTTGATATTGATGAAGGCATTTTTCACAAGATTGTCTCTTTAAAAATAACAAAAGCCTCCTAAAATAAATTTCTGACTAATAAAACTCAAAAATAATTTTTAATCTTAGCAGTTGATGATGATGCATTTAATATCAATACAATGAAATTATTAATAACTAGATGGTTCTATGCTGAAGTTGATGTTGCTTATAATGGACAATAAGCATTGGATAAAGTTAAATAAAATCAATATGATTTAGTTTTTATGGATTATTAAATGCCAATAATGAATGGTGTTAAAGCAACAAAAAAAATCCGAAAGTATTTGTAATAATAGCAATTAAAATAAATGCCGATTATAGCTTGTTCAGCATTTGAATCTAGTGAAAATGTTAAGGAATGCATTGAATCAGGAATGGACATGTATATTAAAAAGCCTGTAACTTTAGATAAAATTTAAAGGGTCTTCTCCATTTATTTGTAAGTAAAATGAAATTAAAATTAAAACTTATTAATTAAAATAATTATTTGAAATAAATTATTTTAATTAAATTTCTATAAATAAAAAAATTGATGACGTTTTAAAAATAATTTTAAGCCCATCTCAAAAAAACAAAGGAGATTAATATGAAATCTTATAAATTGCTCGAAAGTGATCCACCGGATAAAATAATATTAAAGACGGATAGTTTCTTTTTAATTCTCTTTTATTTGTTTCTTTAGAATTACTCTAACATAAAAAAAAATAGATCTCAATATTTAATAATTTGATGAATGAAAACTGTAAAATTTATTTTGTTTGATAATTTTCGTTTAAGTTTTTTTAATGCCTTCAAAAAAAAAATAAATTAGGTTTATTTTTTTAAATGCTAACTTGGAATAATAGATCATAATAATTATTATAACCACTTCTTTTTCATCAAAAAGAACTGGAAAAATTAAATGATTACTCTAATAAAGAAGAAATTATCAAATATCCTGTGAAAAAATAAATAAAGTTACTACTTTCAAACTAAAACATAGATTATTATTATATGTTCAAGGAATTTTTTAGAAAGATAGCATTTAACTGCACTCTAACATTCTCCTAATTGAGGCTTATCTCCTTTATATAAAATAAATTATCCCAAAAATTTCAGTTCATACGATAAAGGCCTGTACTTTTCATAAAGGGAACATCAAACTTCTGATTTTTTACATAATTCACAATTATAATCCTCAAGAATTTCGCATAAACTATGTATGTTGTTTTATTATTTATCGTTTATTAAAAAGCAAAGGATAAAATGAATGACAATAATAGTATTTAAAAAAAATAATTTGTGATTTCAAAAAACATTACCCCATGTAATAATAATTTATTTATAATAGAATATTTAAGATGACCCCAAGAAAACTATTTATTTTCTTAAAAATTTATAAACCATTTTGAATAAACAGAAGAAACCATGAAAGGAAATATATGATTAATTTAATAAAAAAATATAATGGGAAATAGCTTTTACTTTATTTGTTTAAATATTTTTCAATAATAAAAATAATTTTGTTAAAATAAAATTATTAAAAAATCATTAATTGTTTTAATAAAAAAAAAGTAATTCAATGATGACATTAGACAAAATTCTTATAATAATTTTAATAATTTCATCAATTCATGCTTAATCTTGTTTGGTAGAAGTAAAATAAATTTCTACATTGCCAATAATTTTAGAAATCGAATAATAGTAATCCATTACATTTTCTAATTTACTTACAAATGTAAAGATAAGTTGTCTTAGTTCTAATACAGACGAAACAAACTTTGATTTTCTTTATCTTATTTATTACAATAACTTTATCAATGAACTAACAATTAATTAATGATTTTTATAAATTAATTTTGAAGATCTAGAATTAGAAAGAATAAAATAATTAAATGTTAATAATCTGTTGATAAAAATTTATTATAATACTAATGATATTTGTTAGGGAAATGAAGTGTCTCTTAATGTTTATTTAATAAATTAGTAAAATTTCAAAACCATTGCTTATATCTATTACTGTTTGTTTTATATTTTAATGTTGACCTTTATTTGATTATTCTCTATCAAAAATGAAGGATTTTTTTGGAAATTTATTGAATTATTTTAAATACTAAATATTTTATCTTTTGCTGATGTTTAATTACCAATAATGGTTTCAGAATTAATGAATTCATCTAGTTGTTTTAATTTTTAATGATATTAAATAATTCGTGAATTAATTTTCCGAAATTCTTAATCGATTTTTTTAAAAAATCTACCAAAATCATTTTAAATTTAACATTGAAATGTTGAAAATTTTTTCTTTGTGCATACTTTTGGAATTTGGATTATCTTTATTTTGATACTAATATTCTGAATAGTAATAAAAGTTTTAGAACATTTATCAGCTAAATATCACCGAATTAAAAAATTTCTTCGTCTGTATACAACATAGTATTTGACATTTTCATTTATTTTAAGAATTTATTATTTAATTCTACCTTAGTTATTATTAGTATCAACTCTTGAAATAATTGCAGATAAATAGACGATAATTAATAAATTTTTAGGGATCATTTCTTTGATTATAATAATAATATTAATGATGCATGCAATCTATATACTCAATTATTATGCTTATAAAAAATCAGAATAATTTCCAACTAAATTTCGAATTGATGATAAAGATTTTTAATAAAAATTTTATCCATTATTTTCTTAAGTTAAGTCATCAACTTTTTATTATCGAAATTACTTTATCTTTACACAAACAAAGAAAATTATCTTTATTTATCTAATTATTTTTACTTCGGGGTTAATCTAAATTCTTTGCATTATATGCATATAAAGTAGCCATGTGGCATTTCTTATTTTGAAACATCCATTTAAATCGAAATTTTCACATAACTAAAGCCTTATAAGCAATATTATCATTTTCTTGTGGGTCATGATTATTGGTGTGATTAAATGCTATTAATATTTAGGAAATGGCTTTTTAAACTATTCATTATTGTAAGGATTAGGGTATCTTTTAATTATGTTACTTTTCATTTGGATATGTTTAATTTAATTTTTTTTTATAATGTTCCTAAAATAATCTTAAAACTCATCGAAAATTAAACACAATCTGTAACTTAAATTAGTAAAAAGTTAGACAGAGTAATCGGAATTTGACGAAAATGATTTTGATAATTAAATAGATTTTGACAGTATTTTATAAAATTCTGCAAATAATTTACAACAACATGATACTACTTTTAGTGAAGCAACATTTAGATAAAGTTTAGTTCCTGCCTTTTAAGAAATTGAATTAAAAGATTTAACTAAAAATTGATATATATTTTTTTTTTTAATAATATAATACTATATATACAATAATTATAAAGAATATATCAATAAATTTATCCCGAATTTAATATGCTTGAAGACAAGTAAATTTTTGATTTAAATTTGGATAATTTAATTGAACAAGTTGCTGGTAAGAATTACTAAATTATAAATTTATTGATTAAAGAAATTACTACATCAACTGCATAAATAAATGAAGCTTGTCAAAAGCATTTGTTGAATTTTTAGAAATATCATTTTTGTAAAATTAAATAATAGAAATGAAAAAAATAAATCCGAATGAACATAGTTTAAATAAGAAATTGATTAAAAAGCAGATTAGGAAGAACTATTAAACTTTTTACTCAAAGGAAATTAAAATAATCAAGACGAATTTGATAAAAAAAATCGAAGGAGTCTCCAAGCAAAGGATTTATTCAAGTAATATTGAAACATTATAAAAATATTTAGTTTTGGGAATTAAGTCTTTAGTCAGAACTTAAATCCAACCAAGGACTAAAGTAAAAAAGGTTCGAATTCAATGACAGTAATAAAGAATTAATAAGAGAAAACTATAGTTAATTAATTTTTATTGATTATTTATATTTTGTATAGAAAAATTTAGATTTTTTTTTCCCAAGGGAAAAATTCGACTTTTAAAATCCTTGTTAATAATGATCTTCAATCACTAGTACATCATAATGGTTTAAATCATAATTTTTAAATAATTAATTGTCACAAAATAATAATGCCTTGCCAAACTCTAAATCCATCAAATTACCAACTAATTTCTTAGTAAAATTATTTTTTTTTTCACAGGGGGAATTAAATAATGTTTAGGGGAATGAAGAGTAAAAAAATAATAAATTAAACTATTCTTATTAAAATATTTAAAAAAATGTAAAGAATATTTTGTCTTGGTATAACTTTGATTAGAATAGTTAAGAAATTCGATAAGCTGAAGAAAGCATTAAATAAATTCCAAATCAAACAGAAAAAACTATCAACTATTCCTAGAATTAATAGTACAATAATGTTACTCAAATGCAATAATAGACTTATGATTAATAATATATGTACTATAACTAATATTATGGATTTTAAAATCCCCAATAGTGTTTAATGTTTTATCCATATCCATATAATTAGTAATTGTTCAATTTTTAAATTATTTTAGATGTTGACCAAATTATGGCTATAATTATAATATGAATCCATAACCTCCAGTTGAGTAATTTTAATTTTAGTATTAAGAGTAAACGTCTTATCTTTAATAATCCAAAGAAAAATAAAAAGAATATGAAATAGGAACAATAAATTAACAGAATTAAATTGCACTTGATTGCTTTGAAAATTTCTTATAATATGCGACAAATAAATATGATAACTATATTATTTAAAGAATATTAGAAATTGGTATTTTTTATTGTGCAAATAATATTTAAAGGTTCATTTAACCACACGATTGCACTATTTTAAAAGATTTAGGAATATTATGAGATACTTTAAATCGATAAATATGGTAGCCGTATTATTTGCAAAGCTATTGAAGTACAAATACAATGAATATTACTATATATAATATTTTAGTGCTTTTAGAAAAATAATTAAGATAAATATTAATTTTTCCTAAATAAAATAAAGCAACAATTTAAAGATATTATGTTACATGAATTTGCCAATTTCTAGATTTAAAAGGAACTGGAATTAGAAACTGGGGAAACATTAGCTTATTTTATTAATTTAATCAAATAATATGTTTTTTATTTATTTGTAAGTAATTGTTTAGCTGAATTTTTTGTGTTATGATAAATATGGATGCCTTGTCATATAAAAGCTTATTGACATTTATAAAATAAAAACTAATAAAGACAAATAAAAAGTTTATGATACAATTTAAACAATACTACAAAATATTGGGGATTTAAGTAAAAATCAATATGCGAATTATATAATATCGCACATTGTTGAACGAGGACAAGATATTTTAAAAAATTAAGTTCTATTTGAATTCATCAAGCCTTAATTCATTGAACTTAGTTTTTAATAATTTTCTAGTAGTATTGCTGAAAAAAGTTTATAATACTCAAATTTAGAGTTTAAAAAACTGCTGTGGTAGTAAATAAAAGAACGTGAAAAATAGTAATTTATTTTTTTTAGTAATAAAATAATTAAATAAAGAACTTAAAAACTAATTTTGCAATTAATAAACAATAAGTTTGCTAATTATGTGATGCAAAAACTGTATGAGTATTCCAATGAAACTATTTAAAATGAACTTATTCAGTACATCAAAAGGTATTAATCTGAACTTACGAATGAAGGTTATTATATTAAATAAAATTTTAATATTTGTAGGAAAATTTGTTGCGAAATTTATTGAAAAATATTCTTGCAAAAAAATGTTAAATATTTGATAATATTTTAGAATGACAATTATCTTTAAAATAAATTATGACAGCTAAATAATAAAATTTAATCTAAATTTTTTGTTTGTTGAAATTTAGTTTTTATAATAAGAATTTTAATTTAATTTTATTAAAGATAATAATCAATTACAAATATTATTTTATATTAAAATTTGAAATTGGATTAAATATTCATTAAGAAAATAAATGTTTTAAGCCGACTTTAAACACTTCATTAATAATAAATTATTAAATATAATCTTTAAATTACTAAAAATAATGAGAAACATTTATATTTAAATTTTAAACACTTAAAAATTTATTCTATTTTTAGAAAAGCTTATTAGTAAAAAGAAATGTCGAGTCAACCTTCAGAATATAATAATACAAAGGAAAAAACTATTGGAAATTTATGGCTTAAAGGATTTAAAATTAAACGCTGTTGCTTTACTCCAAACACATGAGTAAAAATAGCATCATTATACCTATTATTGCATGGATTAACCATTGGAATTTCTTCTTTATTTTATTTTAAAGAAATTATCACTAATGCATTTGATCTCGTCCAAATTTTCAAACTTTTATAAATTTTTGGCAATTGAATGCTTGGAGTCATAGAATTTATTTTCGCCAAATTTGGTTTTTTTATTAAATCGTTAGAAGAAATACAAAAGATTTATTAAAATTGGTCCATATGAAAATTGCAACTTAAGATTTTTATAGTGTTTTCAATACTCCAGATAATATTGGGAATTGCAGTACTTGTTTTTACCGAAGATAATGATGATGATGATGAACCAGATCCTGAACCTTTTAACAAATTATTCGAAAAATCAATTATTATTGAATTAATTCATCTTCTGATCAGTTACTTTTTTGCATTATGTGCTTTCTCATTTTTCTTTTTATGCGTGTAAACTTAATTATAATAAGCACATAAATTATAACTCAAAAAGATTAAAGAGATTGACTCTAAGAATTAGAACTTTCTTAATTTTCCAGACTTGCTTAATCAAACTCCTTTAGTAATATAATGAATTTCAATAATTAATGATCTAACCAATTTAATCCTTGGAAAATGCAATTTATTATACATTTTTTGTTTGTATTTTTATATTGTATTATTTTAATAAAATAAAATAAATTATTTGTTTAGACAATTCATAAATACTAATATATATCCTCGACCAAATTTAGAACTAAATAAGTATCATAAGGAAAGCTTTTTCGATTAGACTTAATTAATTTATATATTCTTTTGAAGAATCGTTTTAATTTTAATTTATTTTATGAATTTTATGTTTAATTTTGTTTTGAAACTAAGAATTTATTCAAGGTTGTAAAAAGTTTTATAATAAACTCCAAAAAATTAGAATCAATTAATAATTATTAATAAATAAAATCTGCCTAATAGTTGAGACTTTTTGCAAAACTGAAAGTTAATTCAAAAGGATTATATGAACCAAATATCTTTGAAATTTATTTCAAATTTGAATACTAATTGACTGCAAAAATATTGTTATAAAGTTCTAAATAAGATTCATCAGAGAACTAGAGAGTTTTTTTGAGAAATAATGAAATCAGTAATTATATTTAATAATTATTAAATTTAAAAACTATTCGCAAAGTCCGTATAATTTTTTTCTAATATTATTCTATTTATTTCAAAATATCTTTTTGTTTAACTTTGGTATTAAACTGCATAAATTATAAAGTTAGAATTATGTATTTAGCAAAAATTGTAAAAGAAAATTTTCGTTCAAATTAATCTTTAAATAACATTTATTCATTAATATTTTATTTCATGATATATTTTCATAGAAATTTATAAAATGGAATGTGCAATTTACAAAATAGAATCTTATAAAGTTTAGTAGAAAAATCTATTATTATTTTGCCTAAATAATAAAATTAAGGATAATATTTATTTAGAATTATGCTATTAATTTTGACTATAAAAATTAATAAATTTGCAACAAATTCTTGTGTTTCAATTAAAGAATAATCCATAATTTCAATATTGTTTAAAATTATGATAAAAAGTGGTTCAAACTTAGTAAAATTATAATTTCTTGATCCAGATATAACAAAATTTATAAGTTATGTCACAAATCTGAACTATTTGATACAAATTTCCGGTGAAAATGAGTTTTAATTGGCTAATACTGTTTCCTATGATAACTATTCTTGCTCAATTCATATATCATACAATTTATCAATTATAACTGGCACTTGTTATTCATCAAAATTCTCGCACAATTCTATTGAATTTTTCTAGTTCTAGCTAATTATTTCTATTACTTCATATAAATAAACTATAATATCATAATTTCAATTATTGTTTTTTTAATAAAACACAAGTTATTAGTTCATTTATAAAAGTAGCTCAATTAATTAACTTAGAGTTACTTTTTCTATTGGTGTATTTAGGAGATAATTAATAAGATGCTATTTCAATTCTTATAAGGATCTATTTTACTAAACTAAATTTTCCATATTTTTATAAAATAATAATTGTTTATAGAAAAAAAATAAAATAAATTTACATCAATATTGTTTAAAAAGAGTATAAATTAAAAAGAAATATCACTTATCGTCTTCATTTAAAGTCCCAAGAACTAATGTTGGATCAATTTTAGTTCTCTCTTAAGCTCTATTCAACTCTTCTTCTGTTTTCAATATCATCTTCTCTTCAATTTCCTCATTATCTTCACTTATACTATCATCCTTATTCTCATCTTTATCATTTTGTTAATTTGGTTAATTTTCGTCTGCATCTAAAGTTGGCAATACCAAGGTAGCTTCGAATTTTAATCTTTAAAACTAATTTAATGGCTTATTTTATTTCTCATTATTTGGCTTCTCTTTGTTTGCGAATTTTTTAAGTTTCTTTTTTTAAAAAATTGGACTAATCTAGAAACTTTCTTCTTCTTCAACTTTTTTAACTATTATTTTATCAATACTCTCATTTTAAATTTTTTATTGCTCTTCCTCGTACTACTACTACTATTATATTTTCAAATCCTGAGGACTTCCTTCTTCGCTTAACTCTTTTATTATCATATTATTGTCCTTTTTTAAAAAATTCTCAAAAGGTTCTTCGTATCCTTACTAAACTTTTTTTTATTGCAATCCAACTTATTTTGAAAAAATTGGCTACTCTATTTCAATTTATTCTTCTTTATGAATTTCAATTTCTTTATTTAATTGTTCTTAGAGATCAAATAATTTTGATCCTAATTATTCTTCAGTTAGATAACAAGGTATCTTAAAACTATTCACAATATCATAAAATTAAACCCTCCACATCCATTCACCTTATTAGTATTTCCTTGCCCCTAAAAATAATAGAATATTTTCTATCCATTTCCATTCAAGAATTTCAAAATCACTCTCGTTAAAAGGTACAATCGAAAAATCGAGGTCATACGCAATATTATTGTTATCGCAAATAGGTTAACTACACAAGAAATTAAAGATTTAATTAGGAAGACATTTAGGAGAATTTTAAATATTCAATGAATTTTTTAATTTGAAGTGTAAGAAATTACATTAGATCATCTTTACTAAATTTTTATTTTATTAGCGATTATTTAATCAATTACAAAGCTTTTTCAATTGATTTCTAAAAAACGAATAAATCCAAATAAAAAAATCTAAACTGAATCCATTTCATATAACTCATCATAAACTTTTTTCGCTTCTTCAAAACTTTTAGTTAACTTCAATTACTTAATTCTTTTCCTCACAGCAAAACTATTCTTATCATGGAATCCAGCATCATGCAAAATATTGGCTAATTTGTCCTCACAATTAATTAAATTTTTGTATAATTCGAAATTCTCTATGAGGAGCATATCCTCACGTTAAGACCAGAATAATTTTTAAGTTTAAATTTCTTCTTCAACTAAAAGCACACACAATTATATTTGAAAAAAAAGAAACAAAATGAACTTTATTCTTCCAGGTCGTTATTTAAATTTTCTTCTTAATCAAGATTTTCATCATATTATTCTTCGTAATTGGATATAATTGCATCCTTAATAGTTTTATCATTGAATCTAAGATTATAATTGTTTTAATATAATTTTATAAAAAAGAAACCGAAAAAACATTTCAATAACTAAAAATTTATTTTTCCTGAGTAGATTAAAAAAGCTTTTGGATATTCGTTTTAATAAGAAAATAAGTGGTCGAAATTATAATCTTGTCTATAAAAAAAAATGTTATAAAAAATAATAATAACTGTTATTTCAGGATTCTTTAAAATCTATTTAAAAATTGTTAGATACTCAATCTAAAAAAATATCCAATCCGCTTAAAGCATATCCACAATTCGTTTCAAGTACTTGAAAATACTGGTATTCAATTCATCAGTATTGTACAACAACTGACTACCTTTCATTAATTCAAGGATCTTTGATATAACTCCGTATTCCGCTAAAATTGCAAACTCACTCACAACATTACATTTTCGTTCTTAGAAACGAATCTCATCATCCGACTCATCCTCTTCTTCATCTATTATTGATTACTCTTTTTCTTCCTCTTCAATTGGAGCGTTTTGCTAAGGCTCATTTTATTTGCCTTCTTCACCAAAATTACCATCATCCGAATACAGATGATCCTCTTCGATAAAGTCTTTTAAATCTTCTTCGTTTTCTTTCTTTTTTCTTTTCTAAGATATCACTTTTTTTTTACGTTTTACTATTTTGCCCGTTTATATAGTGAGTACTTTGCCTTGAGAGTAAACTTCTAATAAATCAAAGAATAGATTTGTTATTTGTATTAAGTCTTTTAATAGTTCATCTTTTAATAATCCTGGTTAGCATTAGTAAAACCTATCTCCTTAATTAATAAAAGTAATTTAACCCAATTCGAAGGACTCTAGTCACATCATGATGAAATATACATTACATTAAAAGCAATGCATTTTTTCTACTCACTGCATCAATTCTTAAACTCATATCTTTAATCACATAAAACATTTCTAAAAAGGTATGTGCTGATGCATGATACAATCCAACTTTAAACTACCTAATAAATAATAAATTGTTTATAAAACAAAAATTAAACGATTTCTTTTGCTTGCTTGCTTATTTCAACATAATTTCATAGACCCAATTAACATACCCGAGTTCCAAGGCACAAGCCACTTAACCAACTTCTTATTTCTTTAACACACGCCATTAATGCAAGGTAATACCAACCATCCACAAAAAATTGATAATCTCTTTTTCTTCTAAAAATCCATCCTTGGCTACCACACCACCCATACTTTCCACAACCTATGTGAAAGCATTTTCTATAAAATCATCAAAAAATCTTCTTAGCACATTTGATAGTTAAATATTTTCGGCAGCACCACCGCGTACACCCTCCATGTTATCATTTGCTACATGAACCATTTTACGCTTCACCGGCTTTTCAGTCTATCCGTTGACTTGATTAACATTTTAATTCGTTTTACCGATTACTTTCCAGCTCCCACCAAACATTCGTGCCACCATCAATCTGGATGATTCAAATCGAGAATGTCTTCGACCAATTAACCTTTCTCTTCCCATTTTTTTTGCTTATTCTCTTTATACAATTTATAACTCTTCAATTTTATCTTCCATTTCCCGTAATATATAATAAAAAATCTCCACAAAAATAACACATAATTTATGTTCAAACTCAGTAGTAAACCCATCCTGACACATATAAATCAAGCCGTCAAGTATGCTCGACTCACTAAACATCATTAACATTGAACTCTAAAGATTTTCTAAATTTGAGCTCCAGGCATCTGCGCCGCTCACCTTCGGATTACTAATCTGTAACAAATTTCTTATCAACGTCACAACCAATTCTGACATTTAATCTTAAATTCTTGTACGAACATTACTATTATCCTTTCGATCCAGACAATCAACCAAATGTAACATCAGTGTCTTAAGCACTGTACCTTACAAGAAACCCTCTTTATAGATATATAAGTGTTTCCAGATTTCTTAACGATGGATGCAAGTCTTCACTGGTTATTCCGTCAATTGTACGAGTAATAAAAGTATCAAAAAACTAAGTTTTTTATCTTATGGTTAAGTAATTAATAAAGGTAAAAGATCAGTTATTAGTAGATTCCATTTCCCAAGTTTCATTTTTGCTCTTGGATTTTCAGGATCATCTAATTTTAAATATCTCACCAATTACTTTAAGCTTTCTTCACAATGAGGACTCTTGATATATAAATCCAACCCATTAATATTTTTAATTCCGCCAAGACCTTAAAGAGCAAATAACAATTCGTTTTCAAAATCTTCTTCATTTTTTTAATCAAATTCATAATCTAAACGATTTTCAATATCATCTTCATCATATTCAAAATCAAAATCCCTTACTACAAAATTTTATAAATTCTCTTTCACTTTTTCTTCAATTTCATCGAATCTTTCTTCCTTTTATATAACGATTTCTTCCAGTGGTTCTGACTCGCTTTCTTATTCAATCACACTCATTCAAAAATATAGACAACTTTGTTTTTAAATTTTATATTTTATCCGCCAAATAAATAAAAAGCAAAATTCCTTCTTTAAATAAAAAATGATTGATAATAATAATTAAATGTATTCTAAATTTTTTAAAAAATGTATTTTGTTTTTTATTTCGCCATTTCTCTCTGAGGATTATTAAGGTCATATTTTAAAAAATAATTATAAAATAAATGAAACACAATAAATAATACAATTTAAAAAACTAATTCAATAATAATTAAATAAATTTAAACCTTAAATTTATTTATATTGAATAATAATAATTTATAATAAACTTAAAATGGGTATGCAATTTACTTCAATTAAAATTTGCTATTAGATGAAATCTCTATTGAAAATTGTAAAATTGGAGCATACTGGCTTAAACAATTTTCATCGGAATATTTGAATTTTTTAGAAAATGGATTCTACATTATTTAATTAAAAATAGCATTAGAAGTTAAATAATGTCTAAATTTTAATGAAAATAGAGTTTAATGGTGGATTAAAAGAAGTTTACAGACATTAAAAACGAAATAGAATCAATCAAATAGAAAAGACTTAATAGCTTATTTAATTCCAAGAATAATATAAAAGCCCATTTTAAAGTTACTAATTAAGAGTATTCAAAAAAGGTGACAATTCAATCTTTTTTTTCCAGTTGAAATTAAAATAAATTTTATCTATTTTAAAAAATCGGTTCCTTTTTAATTTTGTATTTTGTTGTAAAACAAAAGTTAGGATAAACATTTAAAAGCATCTAATTAAGATAAGTCTAATTAAAAATTTCTGAAAATTTTGGAACAATTGTTTAAAAAAAAGGTGAGAGTATAAAAAATTTTCCTTTTCCGTCAAAAATCAGAATAGAAAACAAGTAAAATTAATCTTAAGTTGAGCAAAAGTAAATGGGATTGCCATGAAATACTTAATAGTGCTAAGAATATGAATTTAGAATCATCTGTAGTTTTGAAAAAAGGAAGACTCTTTGCGCTTTATATTGTTCAAACTTAAGCGAAGTAATTATAACTTTAAATTAAATTAGTTAATTTAAGTGTGTGAAAATCCGGGATACAATAACATTTTTAAAAGAAACATAAAATTATGAAATCATTGCAAAAACTTTTGTGACTAAATGGATAGAATTAAATGAAAATGCAGTTTTATTTATTATTATTACAATTGCTTTAGTTTAGAAAAATCTTGAAGATCCAAGCCAATTATTATAGATAAAAAATAAAAGAAAAAAAACTGAGATTATTAAAATCCGTTTTATCAAAGTCCGATTGTACACAGGCAATGAAGTTTTATTTAAAATAGTGAAAAAAGATTTCATTATTGTAGAAATAATTGTAAAATTTAAATTGCAATCAAATTTAAAGTTTGTTTGTTAGGAGTTATAAAAAGCATCAGGAATAATAAGAAGAAATGAAAAAATTAGAAGAAAAAATGATGATAGAGTATGTTTGTTATCAATTTTATAAAGAAAAGATAATAAAAATAATTAGAAGCTCTTTCTAAATAAAAAAAGAAAAATATTTTGAAACATAATAAATTATTGAAAAGTTATGATCATAAAATAATTTCTATAATCGTTAATAAATTGCATTGAAAGGTTACAATTCAAAATTACTTACAAATATAATTAGGCAGTTTAAATAAAACAAATTAAAGATTAAAACTCAAAATCGGTGAATTAGTAAAAAGAAAAAGAAAATTCCGCAGCCAATTAAATTCTAGAAATTCAATTTAAGTAAATAGAAATAGATAACGTAATTATTATTGATCAATATTTTTTAGAAGCTATAAATGATCTTTCCATCTTTGGAAATAAAATTTGAAAAGGTTTGAAAAAACAAAATAGATATTTATAATTGCTTTAGACTACGGATGAAAATTAACCAAGAATAATTAACAATAATCCGTAACCTTATGATCATGATCTATATTACAAAGTGAAATTATACGGAATAATAGAAAAATAAAATGATAAAAACATAACAATATGAAAATTAGTCCAAGAGAATACAACTGTATTAGCGAATAATGATAAAGATGATACAGTAAAAATTATATTAGAGTAATATTAAGGGTGTGATTCTGTTACGATGATATTAGCTGATGAATGTAAATTATATATTATAGTAGTTATTTCAAATAAGGTGATTTGGAAAATGACGTTAATAGCTCGAAAACAAAAATAATATTAGCTGATTTAATTGATTCTAAATAAGGTTGCAAGGATTCATGAATCTAATTCGAACCAAAATAACTGCTAATGTGCAATTAAGAGGATTCACTTTTAGAAATCCAAACATTATTATATCCATCTCGAAATAAGTGCGATAATTCTTCTTTTGATAGTTTTTTAATTAATTTAGTTCGATACGAAGTTAATTTTGTTAAATTATATAAAAATGCTTAGGAAGTAATTTATGATCCAATTTATCATGATAAAATAAAATTAATACAGTTTACGCCAAAACATTTTAAACTTTTATTACAAATTCTTTAAGATTGAAAAATCTTAGACTATGTAGAAAATTTTTAGGTTTTTGATGAATTAATGTATGAAGATATTACAATAAAATTAAGGGTTTAAATGTTTAAAGCTATTATAAACAGGTAAAGAAACAAAGTAATAGATTGATTTTACTTTTAGAAATACAAAAAGCAATTGCAAAGTGCAAAAAAAGTTTAGATTTGTTGCTGAAGTTGAAGAAGAATTGCTCAATAAAGAAGAAATTATCGTTACAATGACAATACTTTTTATATAGATAATTTTAGTTAAAAAATTCATAGTAAAATTTGGCGGAAAATGAAGAAAAATATAGTCATAATAGTAATGAAGAAAATATTGTTGAATAATAAGTGCTTTCTTTATCTTAATTGTTAAATTCAGGAAAATAATAATTGTTAAATTTAAAAGTAAATTAATTAATATAGGTCACTTGATCCTATTTCAAGCAAAATTAAAACGCTTTGTGAAAAAGGGTTACCAAATCAAATAAGAATTGTCATTTGGTCTTCTTTAGGATCGAAATCAGAAATTATCAAAAATACAGTTGCTGCATTCCAGTAGTATGTGACACGACAATCCTATGAAGGTTATTAAAATACTGAACAAAGATAAAATAATGAGAATGCTTATAACTTTGAAAATGAAGAATAGTTTGAAGAGAAGATCTACTTTGTGTTATTAAACAAAGCGAAAAAAGATAATAATTTTTATTCTTAAGAAATTACAGATAAATTTAAAAATCTTACAATTGATAAAACAAACGAAACTTTATAAAATATTTTACTTGCGTTTACTCAATGGATTAATATTACAAATTCACATCTAGGAAAAGAAAACCAAGAAATTATATTTTATCCTTCCATTAAAAAAATCGCACGAAAACTTTTTATCATTATTAATTCTATTTCTTCTGAACATTCATCCATTGAAAAAGAATAGGATGTCTTTTGGTTACTCATCGTAATTGTCTCATAATTTCTGAAGCCTTATTATAACTGTAAAGCGAGTGTTTAGGATAGTGAATAAATATGTAATAAAGAGTTGTCTTTGATAGAGAAAGCTTTTAAAAATTTCCAAGGGACTTATCCCATGCATAATAATGCATGGAGTGGAGTTGGAATTGATTTAGTATTGCTAAAATATTTTATTAAATTGCTCCTACCACAGGTTTGAATGAGTTTAAAACTAAATCTTTGTTTAGGTATCTGAAAAATTATTGGAGAGTGGAATAGCAATTGAATATTTGTTTTCAGAGTGCTTTTTGACTATTTTTTCTAATTTTTTTGATAATGAAATACTATTTCGGTATAAAAAAATCATAAAATTATTAATTTATTTCTTAGTATTTGGGATCTCTTGTTTTATTTTCGAAGTCTTGAATCAAAGGTATTATTATTATTTAAATCTACTTTAATAACATAAAGGAAAAATTTAATTAATTTTTGATTGCAATAGCTTTAACCATACTTAATTATATTAGTCCCTATTTGCTGTAAATTAATAATAGTTAGGATATTATTTTAATTTTTAAACTATTTGGCACTTTTATTTATTGTTTATATATATATACATAAATAGGATAAATATGGCAAAATATTGATAAATTTATTGAAGATATTTTGAAAATGCAGGAAAAAATTGCAATTTATATGAAAAGTAAAAAGTTTTCTGAAGAGTTTCTTTCTTTAGAATAATTATCAAATAAGTTTTATTACAATCCTGCAGCAGCTTAAATCTTAATAAAGTTAACTCTCCTTTATTTTAAAACTTATTTAAAGATGTTTAGTACATGCAAGACAACCGTTTGAAAATTAAATCCCTTTTAATTTATAATATTTATAAAAATTGATTATATTATTTGAATCTTACCATGATAAATAAAATGATAATAAATAGCTTGAATAATAAGCGCAATAAAAATCTAAAAGAATTCATTTATTTTTGCATAAACTAATACTATTTTACTCAGAAAGTACAAATCTATTCCTCGAAATTTCTTACAAATCAATTAATGGTCAGGACTATACTAATACTATAAAACTTGAATCGGATACTTAAATTTATTTAAATTAGTATGAATAAATAAATTATATTTCAGGATATAATACATTAACCTTTACAATTTATGAAGAGATTATTTACACTCGAAAAATGAAATAAATTAAAGAACAAAAAATTCTTAAAATGAGTAGTTAAGATTTTAATGGATTTCCAATCAATTAAATAATTAAATTAATCCTTCCTTTTTAAGAATATCCAGAGGATTAGTACCATTATAATTTAATCCTATCAGAAATGGAATTCACCTTCTTGTTATCAGAAGATTATTAAGAAAATTAAATATATTTTACAAAATATAAAAACACACATTAAATTCCATTGAGTTTAAATATAATACAGGCAGTGCAATAATAATAAAGAATAGATTCTAATTTTAATGATTTTTTTTATTGTCCTTAAATCTTTAACAAACTTAAAACTATTGAATTCGAAAAATATAATGAGAAGTGTTTGCAGACTATTGAAAATTGTTTATCCATAAAAAATGCGAAGAATTCATGTTTTAAACTTGACCCATAAGAATGAAAAAAGGATGCAATCATTGAATATTAATAATTTTATGAAATTTTAAGAAATGCATAAAAATAAATAATTGCTGAAAATTATATGTAATATTAATTAATGAAACCAGAAAATCCTGATTGGTCAATAATTTTTAAGTCTTTGGCTTGGTTAAACTAAGGAACTGACTCTTATTATATTGACTTTTTAATTGTTCTGACTTTGTTGTAATCAATAACAATTCAATAAAAAATAGAAATGATCTTTAAACTACTGATAAATTATGAAAATTTTAAATTTCAAAATAAAATTCAAAATAAAGAAACGATTAATTTGATGGCAGTTAAATTTATAGTCAAAATGCTATTTGATTGTTTTTTAACTTATCTTACTTAATAATAAATTAATGATATGGTCATATAATAATATTATTTTTCTTAATAATAAAATTTTAGATTGATTTGATTTACTACGGATAAACAAATTAAATATTAAAAGCTAAAATTTATGATTGCAATAGGAAAAAAAATATTAATTTAACAAGGCTTTTAAATAATGTTGCAAATTATAATTAACTGTATAATTTATCAAAGGATCTATATTTAGGCTCTAATTTTTTATAATTTAAATTAAAATAGGCAATACTGAATCTTTGGATTGTTTATAGGATATTGTAACTAATAATTTGAGCTAAAAAGTTTGAATTTAATAACATTTAAATTTTGATTTTAGGAACTTTAAGAAATATTTCCTCTATTAAACTCATTAGCAGTGATAGAGATTTAATACAGATTGCAAGGAATAATCCATCTGCAATATTTTTTATTAAATAAAAAACAATTTTTTTAGCTTTAATTGCAAGATTAATAAAAATTTTAAAGTTATAAAGAAAATTATTATGAATGAAAAGCCTGATCTCCCCTTTGATAGACCTTAAAGTTTTAAACCAACAGAATATATTTTATTTAATAATGAAAATGTGATACCATTAAATTCATGAAATGAGCAAGTAAATATGAATTTTGCGTTTTAATATTTGTTAGATTAATCTTTAATAATTCACTAAAATTATTGAAAAAATACATCTATTGAAATATTTTATGAGCTTTGAAAAAGTGTTTTAACCTGAGAACTAATAGATTTAAAGTATTTTTTTGTATTATAAAGTTAATTATATCTAAGAAAAACAAGAAATCTAAAGAAATAATAATTAAGGAGTCTTTAAATTTATTCTTGAAAATAATGAAATATATCTATAATTAGCAAAATTTAAATTTTCTGACCATTCATCTTAATGGCAAAACCTTTTACTTTTAATTGATAATAAATTATTATAGGTATCCGTGTCGAATTGAAAAGAAAATAACTAAAAAGAATGCATAAAGTATAATAAATAAATTCAGTTGTTAGTATTTTATTATCACTTTCAAATTTTTTCCAAAATGTAAGCTTTTATTAATTTTGAGTTATGAAAAGAAATGTATTTAAAAAAACCATATGAAGTTATTTTTTTGAAATTCTAAGATATTAATCTAATTGAAGAAGGCACTTATGAAGTAAAATTTGTTGATTTTAATTGTAAATTGTATAGAAATCCAATAAATAAAAGTAAGAATTCGGCATTCATTAATTTATAAAAAAAAATTGAATTTGTAAAAACAGTCTTAAAATTTTATTTATAATTTGATTTAAATTTAAAACTCATCAATTTTTTTTCTATTTGCCTTATTCCTCCTCTGGGACATAATCGGGATTTTTTTTAAGAATTATTAAATTTTCTAATGGCATTTCTTAAACTGCAATGTATTCTTCACTTGCCAATTCGGCTCTGATAATTTTATAAATTAACAATTAAGTTTTAACCTTTCTCCTGAAGCAAGAATAACAGGACTTTCATGCGTTTAAAATCCAGTAATTTTTTTAGGTTGTCCTGCTTGTCCAACAATGTCAATTGCTTAACCAACTCTAATACTTGTTGGCATATTTTCCAAATTTTCATTTAACTTATTTTAAAAATTGATATTAAATTAAAAAGAAAAATAACTGTAAAGAGCATTCTTGGATAGATGGACAACACCAAGTAAAATAAAAGATAATGAAATTTCCCAAGAAGAAGATTTTCAATATCGAGACAGGAATTGAGGAGGATTATTATGCCAGCCATTCCTACATTTGAAAGCAAAAATCTTTCAGAATAATAAGGAATTATTGTTACAAGTCCCTAAAAAATAATTATTTTAGTTTAAATTCATTATTTACTTTTCCGGCATGTAAAAAGCCTTATGCAATACGAATCAAGAATAAATGACTGCTGAATTTCTCATCAGAGTAAAATAAAGCTAACTATCTTAAAATTCCTGCCATTCTAATATTTTTAAGAAATGGAAAATTTGAACCTTGAATTATTGGTACCAAACCCAATAAGTCCTAAGGAAATAATTGCGCGATAAGACAATTCAGGGTCCATATCATGTGCCATTTTCTATAGCAAGTCCTAAATATTCATTTTGGGATTGGAAAGATGCAACATAGCTAGAGCTAATGGTACAACCCTCTTCACTTAAATATCAGCATACTGCAGTAAATGATTCAAAGACCTCACAACCATTTCATTACCAATTTCTTCACTGGATGCAATTAAAGCCATACATAAGACTGCTTAAGCTTAATAAGCAGCTTCATTACCCTCAACATGTTCAATACACTCTCTGAACATTTTTTAAACTTTTAATACATTACCACTACCAACATAAGCACATCCTTCAATGCAATTTTTAGCAAATTTTTAAATATTGTGTGTAACTAAAGATAAAGCCTCGATAGTTGCTTCAGCGGCCTCTTATTATCCTAGAAACAATAACCCTAATGCTACAGGTAAAAATCTTGCTACACTTTGATCAAGATCGACAGTTTCACGTTCCATTAATGCACATAAAATTGCATTTGCAACTTCTTCCTTGCATTTACCAACAAAAATAAGTCCTAAAGTTAGAGCTGCAAAGGACACTTCTGTAATGTCAATATTATTATCTGCAATAATAGGCACTAAAGTTTCTACAAAATCATCTCTTGCACTTCCAGCATAGGCCAGTCCTAAGCCAATTATGGCTCCTATTCTTGTGCAAAAATTTTTTTCACGTTTTTATTCTAAAATATCACATAATATAGCTTTTGCTGTGTCATTTTAATCTTGAACACCAGTGTTATATAATCCAATACCGATGCAAGCACCACAACGGCCAAATCCATCCTCAAGATCCAAATATTCTTAGATTTTATCACTTCCAGTTTCTTAGTCCCAAAGACAAAGCATTCCAATACTTCCACCAACAGCAATTTATCCTTCATTTTTGACTTTAAAGAGCCAGGATGAATTTTCTTTTGTTTATTTTACAAATAAAAGACTATCTTGTTATGTCCCAAGGTTTACAAATCCATTGACATATGTAATAGCGAGATTATTTAATAGAGAATCAATATTTGCCTATACGCTAGTTGGCATGTCAATATCTGATTTAAAGACTTAGGCAGCTGTTTTTGGTTCGATGGTCTCTAAATCAGTGGCCAAAGCTAGATAGAACTTTGAAAGTAATTAGTTTGATGCAATTTACCAAAGATTTTCACTAATTCAAAGATTGAAAAAATAAAAAAATAAACTCTTCTTGAAGTGCTTTTAATTCAATTGTAATTCTTTGTCTTGCTAGCAACAAACAAAGTTATTTTAAAACCAATGGATCTTTACACAAATTAAATACTTCTTAAATTAATTCTTCCTTATTCAATTTTAATGCCATTCTCAATGCATTAATAAACTATCCTTACTGCAAACTCATTGTATAACAAATAGACATGGTTTTGACCATTTCTTCTTAATCTGCACTATAAAACGAGCACTAACTTAAATACAATAGCACACGTTAATAATTATCAGCAGTTATATGTGGGACAATATATTGTAATTTATCAACTTCCATTAACAAATCGATTGCATCAGTTTCAGAATTTGTTTTCATAAATTCGGGAATAATTTATTATGCTAGTTCTATTAGTTCTGTAACATCAATTTATTAGGCTTAAATCTTTTCAGTGTATGATTTACCAATATCGCTAGCAAGGCGACTGAGATATTCATGTCCCCAGTTTTTATAATCTCTTTTTGTGCCTTCAAGCAAATATTTCAAACAATTTTATTTATCCTGTTCACCCATTGTCATAGATAATACTGAAAGGAAATCAGCTAATTTTTCTTTAAATGCATCTGTTTAAAGTTTCGAATAAAACCCAGTAATTGATTAATAATGAGCTGATAGAAACTTGAAAGGCTTTGGTACGGATGTCATGGATGTAGTTGAGCCCTTGACTTCTTGACAAAGCAAATCTAAGGATTTGTTACTGAGTTCTGCATTATCTTCAATTAAGACTTGACAGTATTCGTCAATTCTTTCTTTAAGTTTTTTGTCTTCTTCACTCTTAAAAGCAAAATGAATAATGAAATGAATTTAACTAAATCTTCTTCCTTTTTTTTCTCTTTAGCTTTATTTTCCTTTTGAACTTTCTCTGTCATATCTATTTTGAATTTTTTTTAATATTTTTAAAATTTAAATCTATTTCCTATTCAGAAATTAATTGCATTCAATTAAATTGAAGAACAATATTTTTTATATTAATTTAATTTAAAATAATAATGATTAATAGAAAAAAAAAATTAATTGCACTTTTTTAAGAATAGATTTTAAAACTATCTTCTTCATTGTGTTTTTTTCAAAAGATTATTTTGATTATATTACAATTTAATTTAATTAAAACTGAAATTTAATTTGGCCATAATATATTAAGCCCATAATAATAATTTAATTATCATCTAAACAAATATATTATTCTATGCATTCCTGTTGTGAGTTATTTAATTAATCAACTAATATACTAATTATAATTTTTAGGCAGAAAAAACTAAAAATGCCAAACTATAAACTCGAATTAAATTTAGCATCAGTTTTTATTGTTTTTTTTGTAACAATAAAATAGGTTTTTATAAAAGTTTCTTTTCCTTATGAATACCAGTTCGAATTAGATAATAACAATATTCAAATTACAAATGAAAATACAATTATAATAAAAGGTGATAATAGTGATCAACATAAGTAAGACAAAAAAGAATTTATATTTGATTAAATATTCACTCCATTTCACTCTTGCTCATTTATTTTCAATAAGCTTGTAAAAAAATAGTTAAAAAACACTCTGCATCTAAATATTGATAATACAATAATTTTTTACTCCAAAAAAAATTGAAAGCAACATTTAAATTTACTCTTAAAAGTCAAGAATTAAAGTTTATTAGAATAATCCTTAAACTATTTCTTATAAAAAAACGATAAAAAAAATCTCTTTTATGTGAGATGTTATGTAAAATGTGCGATTTTAGAAAAAAATTAAATTATAGATTGCTTTAGTGATGTTTTACTTGAAGAAGATGCAACCGAACTTTTAAAAACTCAATCAAAAAATTATGTGAGTTATTAATAATTATAATAAATTCCAATAAAATCCTTTGAAGATGTAGAGCATCTTTTAGATTTACTGCAATTGCAATTCAAAGAATATTTAACTTCAAATTCCTAAGCTATTTATATTTCTATTTGCTTTTCAAAAGATATTTCAAAATATGGTAAAATCATTAAGGTTTTTCCTAAAATAATCATAATAAATTAATTAATTTTTGTAAATAGAAATCTTAAGCCAATTTGCATTTTATTTGCTTGCAGTAAACTGGAAAAATCAATTTAGAAAATTTGTAATTTTTTATTTTTTATAATATAATTTAGTATAAATGAGGATTAAACAAAACTTGAACTCAATAAACAAAATTATTAAGAAAAATCAATCCTACACTTTTTTGCTTACAATTTTACTGATTAAAATTCTCCTTACATAAAATACTAGCATATAAAATTTTTAACAGTTAATTTAATTTTAACATTTTAATTTTAAATTTGAATTTAGAATATTTTCATGCAATGCGATCTCAAATGCCTATTTATGGATTGGATTCTAGAATAAAAATCTTTGGAAATCATCTTGAATGATTTATTATTTGCTTAATTATGTTAGGATATATCTTTTGATCCAACTTATTTACCAATTTTTGAAGATCAGTAACCAAATACAAAAAAATAGTCTGAGGAAGTTAAATATTTGATAACTTTCGAAGTATAAAAATTTTTATATCTTTTCTTACAATTTAATATAGATAAATTATATTAATTAAGAAATAGATAATTTAAAAAATAATATGGAAAATAAAAAGAGCACTTGCATGATTGATTTATGCGAATAGTTAATTTATAATTTAATTAGTGGTTTAGAAAAATTAAATAAAGTTATTTTTATTTTAAAATAATAATTTATAAAAAGGAATTTTCAAGTGATTTTATATTATCAAAATCAATTCAGTTGAGTAATAAAGATGAAGAAAATTGCAATATAAGTAATGACTAAATAATAAAATTTGATGAGTATTCAAATTTAGTCTCATCCTTATTTTACTTTCATCCTTCAATTGAATACAATTATTAATTATTATAATAAAAGTAAAAAGTAAAAGAAAAGTTAGGAGAATTATAAAATGCAAAAAATAATATGGTAATTAATTTAGAAAAGGCTTTAAACTTGCAAACTAATAAATTTATCTCCGAAAAAAAGCAAATTTTAACAAAAATTGTTAAGGTTATATCAAATGAATAAAAAGTGTTAAAGCAATCGTAAATTGAGAAAGAATAAGTTAAGATAGCTTAACACAATATAAAAGTATCAGGATTTATTGGGAAATAAATAATGAGACAATCGTTTTAAAATGTTAATCGTTCTTGCTCATATCTTGGTTGAAGATTATTGGATGATGAACCTTCAAGCATTTTAACTTGCTTAACAAAAATAAGAAATAAATTCAAATAATTTTTTAATGAAAGAATTTTTGTTAATAAATACCATAAAATAAAGTAATTTCGTACAAATTACAATGATAATAACAAATATACATCCGGAGAAATATCTGGAAGTATGGGAAAGGAAAGTTCTTAGAAAAAAAGAAAAATTCGATTAATTATGAAAAAAAGATATTGATTGAGGAGGTTGTGATATCTTAAAATTAATTTATAATATTTTTATATACGTAGCATTAATAAATTAGAATAAGTAAAAATTTATTATTTATATTTAAATTATTTAATTAACATGAATGAAGAATGTTATTTTGTTTTTAAATAAATATAAAATAGAATCAACTAAATAATTAACATGTGAAGTCTTTGGAATTTAAAGAAATTTGAAAAATATATTCGAAGATGTTCAAAATAAACTAAAGTACAAATATTTAAATTAATTGTAAGTATTTGTGCATTATAGTTGGACAAATTATTAAAATAAAGATGAAAGTTGAGAATATAAATTTAAGGCTTTGTCAAATATGATGGAAAAAATGAAAGAAACTGACTTAAATGAAAAAAAATAATTATTAGATTAAGTAATTCATTATAAATGAAATATCTGTTATTTTAGTATGATAATATTAAAGAAAAATATGAAAAACTAATAAAACAATGCAATGCTGATTAAACGTGTCTCTTGCTTGAAAAGGAAACTGAAATTCAATCACTAAACGAATCACTTTATTAAATCTAATAAAATGTAAAAATAAAGCACAAATAATTTAGTAAATTTAGGAAAGAAAGCTTTAGCATGATCTTATGGAATTAAAAAGTATTTATGGTACTATTTGCAATAGCTTAGGCATTTTTTAATTTAAATAATTATATATAATAGTTGCAAATTGTTAATCTTTATTTGATGAAATAGTAATATTTAATTTTCAATTTAATTCTTTATTAAGTCCAGATTAAAACAATCAACTTCGGATAATTAAGAAAAATATTATTAGCTTACTGTATTTTTAATTTTCATTTTAATTTAAAGAAAGAATGATAATGAGATTTTGACTGAAAAATTTCATAATTATGATATAGAAATCAAATAGTATAAATTGTAAAGAGAATAAAAATAGGAATTGCTTGATAAATCTAATAATAAAATTTAACTTCTAGAAGATTAAAACTTAAATCTATTGGTTTAAAATGAGAAATTATAACAAGAAATTAATGAATAGAAAGAAATTAATGAAAATAATAGTATTTATATTAAGTTATAGTAATTTCTTATGAATGTTTTAGAAATCTTAATCAATATAGAAAGAAACAACAATATAGAATTCTAATAAAAGCTTATTGAATTTTAGGGGACATTTATCCAAATTGAATAAAAATTTGAAGATAATTAACTAATAAAAAATTAATAAAAATAGATAGTTGATTTACAGGACTAAAATATTTTAGTTACATCATATAATTAGTTAATTGCTTTTTATATAGTTACAAGAAGAAATCTCTGAAATTAAATGCTAATTATAATAAGAAAAATAAGAATTGTAATTTCTTTTGTGTTGAAAATTTTCATAGAATTAATAATAAAGAGAACAAAGCAGAAGGTTCTGATTTATCTTAAATATACAATGAAATTACATTAAAATATGCAGAGTTATAAAAGTAAATGCAATAGTCTGATAAAGAGAAAGTGATTTTATTATAAAAAATTTGTAAAGATATTTTGTATTGTTTTAATTGTCTTAGAAAAATTAGAATAAGACTAGCTAATATACAAAATTGATGAAGAAATAATAGAACCTAAAAAGAATGATATAAAGTTATCATAAGAAATAACAAAACTCTAGGAAAAAGCTTAAGACAATAAATTTTTAAAATATATTTCTTAATCTGTACCAAGTAAATCATAATTTAAATATGATTAAATCCACAATTTATCAAGTTTTTGAAACAAAATTATCTTTAATATTTTTATTAGATGCCAATATCTGTGTGATTTGCTGTTTATTAATAAAAAAAAAGGATGAATTTTATAAATGCAAGAAATGCTAAGGTCGGAAATTGAAACCAAATATTTTTATTTTATTTCAAGGTTATTATCATAAAAAATGTTGTAATAATCCTAAGTCGTGCATAAAATGCATGAAAAAATTATGTTGATAGTTATTGATAAGGCTTGTACTTACGATTTTTTATTTACATTAGAAAATATTATATTAATTTTATAAAATTATTATTTACTGTTTTATTTATTTATAAAATTTGATTAATGATTTATAATAATTTGTTTTATAATGAAATCGTTCTCACTAATAGGATTCCTGGGTATTTATTAATTTAAATATAAAAAGTATACGTGAAATAAAATTTTATTTTCTGGAATTTTTTAGCATAGGTCTCTAAATTTCAAAATTTAGTTTTTAGAAAACAGTGTTGATCTTAATTATTAATAATATTTTTAATCAATAATTACCCTGCAAAATTTAATTTAATAGATACTAATTATTTCATATTAGGCAATAAATTAGTTAAAGTGTTTAAAACTTTATCATTTATTTTCTAATTACTAATAAACAATATATAGATTAATAAAAAAATGTTGTACTAATTAAAATCAAGGTTAACATTAACGAGAGAAATTAATTCTTTCATACTTAACGCCAAACTTAAAATACTTTTATTAGTAAATTTCTAATTGCTAGATATCAAAATAAAACACAAATCAAAGAAAAAGCAAACTAATAAAAATTAAGAGAAAGATATTTGAGTTTTTTCAATGATTTAAAAGAATTTGAAAAGTCTTATAAAGGAACATCATTAAAAGTATAATTTCTAGAAAAAAAGAATTATAAAGTTTAAAAAAATATTATTTTAATGGGAAAACCCAATTGTTTAATAGTAATAATAATAATAATTTACCCGCCAAAATTGAGATTAAGCTCTTCTAATTCTTTTAAAACTTCTAGAGTCTTACCAAGCGAAGTTAATAAAGCGCCAGTAAATTATTAGTTTCTATAATAGATACAATAATATGATAAATAAAATTTACGATGTAAACTAAAAACTTAAAGATTTTAATTTTGTTAACATTTGAATAGAATCAATGAGTGGAATAATGCCTGTGTCACTGAAAAAAGAATTTCTTTTAATAATTGTAATTAAATTATAAATTTGTAAAAAAATAAACTTGTTAAATTAGAGAAGCAAAGAAGTAATTTTTGTTGAAAATTTCAGAGAATTGGATAAGTAAATCAAGCTTTAAGATGTCAGTTTTTAGGAGCTTTTATGATTTAAAAATAAACGAAAAATAACTTGTTAAAATTTAAAATTAAAGTTTCCAATCCTTAGAAATTCTTTAAAGCGTTTGTTAATTCTCTAAATGATACATCAGTCAAATTATAAGTCCTTAAATAATTAAACAAATTATTAAATTATTGGTTAATACGAAGCAAAGTTTAAATTTAAGTTTTGAATTTTGGTTAAAGGTTTTATCTTCTAGGCTAATACATTAAGTCCATTATCATCAAATTTATCATTCCTATACGAAAATATATTCAATGATTCTAAATTAACCTTGAGAAATTGAGTTCTAATTCAGTTAAATTTTTTTGATTTTATAAAGCACATGCAAGTTACATCTAAGCTAAAGGTGTAAAATTTGAATTTCTATAGGAAAAAAATGAGAAAATTATGCTAATTACGAGCTAAAATTTAAGTTAAGTTTCATTAATTAAGAATTATAAAGCTTAATGATTTTAAATAGAGATATGATAATTTTGTTAGAAAATTAAATGTTACTAAATAATAAAATAAATAAGATTAAAAAGAAAACCTTCCAAAATCTAATGTTAGATTAGTTAATTTCGATAAAAATTTGATAGAATTGTTAAAAGGCGCTAGGCTGATATCAGTAAAACTAATATTTCTAAAACGTTATTAATAAAAAAGCATTAAAATAACTTATTGAAATTGATTACAAGTGTTTTCAAATTAATAAATTATTCTAATAATTTTCCTAATTATGCTAATGAAACCTCAGAAAAGTTTTAATTTCTTATTTTAAATAATACAATTTATAAAAAGAATTTACTCTGGGAATAAGAGCTAGAGTTCTGTAATCTTTGAAGCATTCTATTTCAGAAAATGAAGAAGAAGCAAAAATTCTTTGTCAATTAAATCTTTTTCACTAAAAGAAAAGTTAGATAAATAAAATAAGTATTTAACTTTTTAAAAGTAAAAATCAGAGAACAATTATTGCTTAAATTGATTTAATTAAATTAATAAGTATCAAATAGTTCATTAAAGACTTATGTAAGACTAGAGTTTTCATTATCAGATTAAGCTTACAAACCTTAAAAACATTACTTCCAAAAAATATAATACTTTAATTATATTCAGGATTTTATTGATATTTCGTAACAATAGCTTCTAATTACTTATCGTTTAAACGATTAAATGATTTTTCTTTAAGCAAAAGGTATAAACTTATTGGGTCAAGCCTTTATTCGAAATCATACTCTAGCATTTTCATAATGATTTCTTTCCAATTCTCAGCATCTTATTCATCATAAATAAATAATAGGTAATCAAAAAGAAACTTTTAGACTAATCAAAGCGTTTATCTAATTATTATAAAAACTTAGTTAATTCAGCTGAGAATTTGTTCTTTGTATCAATAGGACTATAATATGAATTATTTGTTAATAATGTACTTAATAAGGGATGGAAAAGCAATATTTTTACCAAAAATCATTTAAAGTAAACTAATTCCTAAGCTAAATATATCAGATTTAAAAGGATTGTATTTGCTAACGAGCCACTCAAACCTTAATTCTGGTGCAAGAAAAAACTCAGTGCCTCTTATAGCTAATAATCATATGATATTTTTAAAATTAAATAACTTCGAGTTGAAGTAAGTTGTAATTTTTCATTAAATTGTCCTTCACCAAAATCTGCAAACTTATACAAGTACTTATTGCTTTAATCCATTGTATAAAGAATGTTTTTTGGTTTAATATCGCGATGGAAAATTTGTTTGTCAAAAAGATAAATAAGTGTTGAAATTACTTAGTTCAAAAATTCAAGCACTTATTCTTCGGTAAATTTGGTATTACTATCAATGAGTGAGTCTAACGATCCGTCACAATATTCAAGAAAGAATACACTTGTTTCATAAGATTTTTTAACATTCTATCTAAAATAAAGTTTATTAACAAAAAAACAATTTATTTTACATCGTCAACTATGTTTTACCAAAGAACTTAATAATGCCTTCAATAAGTGGTTAATTCTACATTAGTTTTTCCATTACGAGTGCTTCATTTTCAATACTGTCCCAATCTGTGAGCTCTTTAAATACTTTAATTGCATAACACTCTTGTTCCGAAACTTAGTACTTATAAACATCCGAGAAAGAGCCAGACCCGCAAGTCATGCCTTGAACCATTAAATCACCAATTATTTTTTAGTTAATTTCAGGAAGTTTATCCATCATTTTTATGAAACTTATGAATTTTATATAAAAATATAATTAATATATAAATATAATTTTATTTTATTTTATTTTCTCTTGTGAAATTACTAAGAATCACTATAATCGTCAAGTTGTAGGTTAAATTAGTGTTTGGAATTTTTATCTTTTCAGTATATTAAAATATTATTAATAAATAAATTTTATTATCACATAATTTACAAATTTGTTGCAATTGTTTAACTGCTATAAAGAATATAATCAAATTTAGTTTGTAATCGATTCTAAAGATAATTATAATCTCTATAAATCTGTTTATGTCAGTAATTAAAACAAGTATTAACTATGAATGTTCGTTTTTTTATTCTGTTTTTCATTAATCACTTATAAAGTAAAATAATAATTCTTTTAATTTATTATCCATTCACTTTATTTAATATTAATACTCTCCGATAATTTAGTTTTTTAAGTAATTTCATCATAAATTACAATAAGCAATACCTATTCTATTGTCATTATTAAGAACACCTTCCTTGTTTCTTTAAATTCATTATTATTAGTCACTTCTATATTCCAAAATGCAGGAAACTGTCCAATAATAATTTCTGAATAATTATTTCATTCAAATTTATTATTTTGTATTTCCTTTAATAATTCTTCTGAATCAGTTGCATTCCAATGAAAAATCTGCTCTACTGTTTCAAACACTTCAATTTCTTCAAGAAGTTCTTCAATTTAATGACAGATAAGTCCACAATTAGAATATATTTATGAATATTCATTACTCAACAAATAGAATGATTGTTTTCAAATCTCAAGACGTTTGCTTTCGGATTCAAAAAGTATACTTCAAGATGCAATTGCTTTTGCCATTGAAAATTTTTCAATATCTTCCTGTTATTGTGCTAAATCAAAATATTCCCATAATTCTTTACATATGTTAGCTTTTGATTTAATTTTTTTTTCTATAGTTTAAAGCTTTTAATTAATTTGAGAGGAAATCGAATGGACTTCATAATACTATTCTACTTATTTTTCATTTTTTAAAAACATATTCATTTTTTTAATTATTTCATCATATTTATTACTTATTTCAGAATACAATTTTGAATTAAAACAAATCGACAATTTAGTCAGTTAGACTTAATTTAAATATTTTTTAGTTTCAATTTGCCTAAATTTCATGATCTCTGTTAATAATTTTGTTTTTTCTATTTATTTCACTTTAATAGTCTCGAATTCCCCTGAAAATTTTTATAATTTTATTTTCAAATCATTATACAGATTCATACGATTTTAATTGCATTCTTTTATTGAATTTAATTATAATTATTCAAGTTCGATCTTTTCTTGTACGGAAATTGAAAGTAAATTCTTATTTCAGATATTTTTTTATTAAAAATTTATCAGACTTGCATCTTAAATTATATTGAATTCTTCTTCTTATACTTATTCAATTGATTTATTATCCTCCATAGAATCATCATTAAGATCTAAATCAATTTCTTCTTTGAATTCTTCATTTTTCTAAGTTGAGGGTTTCTGTCTGATGCTGCTACTTCGAATCCTTACTTTAACAAAAATTCTTATTTAAAATAGTTTAAATAATATAACCTTCCATTTTTTATGAATACAAAAATATAAAATATATTCAAGTTTATTAAATAATTATTAAAGTAATAAAAAAGCAATTAAATTTAATTATTTATAAATCTTTAAAGCCTATAAAAAAAATGACAGATTTCATTGATAATTAATTACCTTGTGAAATATAATCATTATTTTTTGAAAGCAAAACAGGCGCAAGCGCAATGAATGAAAGTTGTATATCCATTACAAATTAAAATGAAAATTGCTTTGATGAATTAGAAGCTGATTAATTAATATCAACCGAAGAAAGGGAGCAATTTGAATCAAATTCTATTCTCAAATATTCTTAATTAATACAGATTTTTGGAAAAACTTCTGATAATGAGTATAAAAAACTAGATTAATTATTTGAAGAGTTTAATAAAATTGAAGAGAATGATTTTCTTTGTAGTAAAATTCCAAAATAGTTTAACATTATTTCAAAAAAAATTGAAAGAAATTTATAAATTAAAGCTAATATTTTTTGTCAGAAAACAGCACATTGAATAAATTTTATGCTCACTTTGCTTTTTACTATTAATTTAATAAATTATTTCCCATTAAGTTTATGTTATTTAAAGAAATACAATTTGTAAATAATATTTAGAGAATTTTATATTTTTATAGTTATTTTACTTAATTGAATTTGTTAATTAATTTTTAGGATAAAACTGGGGGATAATTTTAACTGTTAATCGTTATAAGAAATAAGGAGATACTAAATTATTTTTTTGTGTTTTTCAAATATTTATCATTCATTAGTTTTAAATTAAATAAAAAAACGAAAAAGTAAAATATTTTAACAATTAAATGTTTGGTTTGCTAATAGATGATGAGTAAAACCAACAAAATTCCTATAGAAAAAATAGAATTCTTTAAATAGAAATTAAGGATAAGTTGTGAATAAAAATAAAAAAATTTGATTTAAAATTTAAAATATTCAAAAATAATTAAATTTTGTAAAAAAATTAATAATAAAAATCTTATTTAAAAAAAAAATATTCAAAATATTTTTATTTATTCTATGTTATAGAGCTTTTAACTTTTTTATCAAATGATTTTTATTTTATTTATTATAATTTTTGTGCCAAAAATTCAAAATTAACCAATATATTATATTTAAAAAAAAAAAAAAATTTATAAAATTAATTTATCAAAATGATGAGACCCTCAAGTTCATCAAATGCTTTCAAAGGAATTTGCTAATTATGCCATAAGTGCATTAATTAGTTTTAAAAAAGAACTATTTGTCAAATTTGCTTTATTTAATTTCACCATGATTGCTTTCTTTCAAAGAAATGGAATCTTACTGAAGCCAAAAAGTATTATTTAGTTATTAGCTTTAAATTAAAAAAAAAGATGCCAAAATGTTTTAATAAGTAAATGTTTGGCTTGCTCATAAAAAATAGAAAAAAACTCATGTTATGAATGCCATTCCCCTAAGCGATTACTATTAGTTAAATGCATAATAAAGTTTTAAATTTTTTTTTATTTTATTAACAATTTTTTATAGTAATTAAGCCGAGTGAATGCATTATATTTGTTTAACCAAATATAAATTTACTTACGACAGCGATAGGGACCTTTACTTATTGCCAGAAAATTATGAAGACTGTACCTTCTATTATTTTCTAATTTAATAAATTTCTTATTAGAAAAATTTATTGTGGAAAAAAAACTAAATAAATTTTCAACTATTTAAAAAATAAAAAAAAAATAAAAAAAGGGAAATAACTTCTAATCTGAGTTTAATTTTATCAAATAATTAACTTATTTTTAGTAATGATATTGATCCTATTCCAAATCTTTCGATTTACTTTGTATTGTTTTATATTTATTTGAATTTAAAAAGAATTAAATTGCTTGTTGGGAGCTCAGAGATCTAATCAAATAAATCTAAGAATAAGATAAATATAAATTATTATATTCAGAGAATGTTGAATATGAAATAGAACATTTAAATTAATTTATTGTTACTTACTTAAATTTCATTTAATTTTTTAATAGAAAAAACAAAAATAAAAAAATTGGAAGTTGGTTGTAGAAACCCCAGAAACCACAAAATATAAAATCCTAAATTATGAAGCTATAGTGAATAAAATACGAAAACATTTTTACTTTAAATTTGAATGGTTCCAAACCGATTTTATGAAAATGGTACAATATTCTATTGAAAATAGATGTAAAGGAAATTAAGTTAAATTTAATTTAATTTATTTATAAAAAATTAGAAAATTATTTCAGAATTACAAAAATTATAAAATTTTTTTGTGGAGAACAGCGCATAGTTTAAAAAAAAATTTATTTAGCAATAATAAAGGGATCTTTAAAATATCTTTAAAAAAAGTTTAAAATGGAAAGTTAATTGTCCAAAGTAATTTCTTTAAATTAAGAAAATTATATTACCTATAGTTGGCCAATTATTCCTAAATTCTATCGGCAATATGAAGAAATTGAAGACTATGCATTGGATGAAAAGGATTAAATTTGGATTAAACAAAGATTTGAGACAGGTAGATTTTTGTTTTATCTCATAAAAATTAGGTATAACTCCTGAAAAATGCCCAGAAAACTGTTGTTGCTATTAATTTGAAACGCTTGGCCATTTTTCTTACGAAGAATAAACTTGGGTAAGTTAATGCCCGAATCGAAGAAGTTTTTAAAAAACAATCTTAAATTATTTTATTTTTTTGTTAGAAAAAATTGAATGCTCGGGTGAAATAACTGATGAAATTACTAAAGAGCATTCCAGCAAATGCAAAAACAGAGTTGTGAGTAATAGAATAAGAAAATCTGTGGATAAAGATGTCAAAGAAATCTGGACTTGGGGCATTGATACTTATACTAGATGGAATATTTTTTATTCTTTGCCTTCTGGGATTCCAGATGATCTTCGGTCAAGATTTATTTCAAATAAGCTTCTGAAATCAATTAATTAATAAGTAAACTTAAATCTATATTTTTTACAAATTATCTCTATCAAAGGGTGAAAATGGATACGATATACAATTAGCCTGTGAATTTATAATCGATGAATATAAAAAAAATGAAAGTAATTAATTCGGATTCTCAAAAATTGATAAAAAGTGTGCAAAGTACTTACTTGAAATTATGAAATTAAATTATAATGCCGAAGCATTTAGAGTGCATTCAAAAGGAAAAGGATTAATTTGCATTAAGTTTGTTCTTTGGGTATTTTGTTTATATAGTGTTTTAGTCCGAATGGAATTAAAAAAAATGAATTGATTATCGAATATTTAGGAGAAATTTATAGACCTTTTAGGTGGCTAGAAAAACAAGAAATTATCAAATTATATTTTTAGCAAGTTGATAATTCAATCATTATTGTTTGATAATAATATTTTTAGAATAAATAAAATGTACTTATTGATTTCTACAATATATACCTGGAAATGCATAAACAGGATCCTAAGGGATATGATATCCTAGTACACTGATATATCATTATTATTGTAATTTAAAATAGCTGCTTGACCCAATCCGTAAAGGGAATTTTGCTTCTAGATTAAGTCATTCGTGTAATGCAAATTGTGGAACCATCACATCAGTTGCAAATAAAAAATATTTTGTAGGAATGTATGCATTGAATAATATATAATATGGTGAGGAATTAACTTTTGATTATTGTTCCGTAAGTATTATATTTTAAAAAATAAAATAGGTGACTGAAGAATTAAATGAATATAACAAAGCATTTTGTCTTTGTGGAGAAGCAAATTGCCGAGGGAAATATTTAGAATTGGTGAAATCAAAGGATACTAGTGAGTATCTAGATAAAAAATATCAGTTTTTAAAATAAATCAAACATATTTTAATGGTAAAAACTTATTATTTATTTGGAATTATTTCTATGAAGTCAACGCAATAATCCATCGATTAAAAAGATGAAAAATTATTTGAAAAACGAAGTTTTAAAGAATCTATTTTTGAGAGTTGTCCAATTTGGCTCAAGAAATGGATCGCTTTGATCTTGAAATTTATAGATTAAGAGAAATAATATATGCTAACAAATGCTAACCCAATTATTGACGCATTGAAAGCAAAGATAGCATCCTAACCTTCCAACAGTTTTAATATTTTAATTCTATATAATTTAAAGTTGACGAAATAAATAGATAAATTGAAGAAGAAGTTATCATATAAATTATTTTTAAAATAATTAGTTAAAATAAACTGAATTAAAAGCAAACTGTTGCACAGAAAACAGGATTTAAAATCTCGTAATCACAGTTGATCTTATTAAATATCTTACAACTTAAAATAACGATTAAAATCCACCTTTACAAATTGTTGAAAAGCACAAAGTAAATAACAAAAATAACTTTATAATATAATTAGATAATTGATTTTGTTTGGGGCGATTTTAATTTTAGGAAGTTTCCAGAAACAAATATTAAAGAATTTATTAAATCATAACAAACACCTATAAAATAATTACTTGTTTTATTAGAATGCTTATAATAAAAAATAAAAGAAGTATTTTACAATTATCAAATATATATTTAATTGTTTTAGTGTGAAAAGCCTTTGTCTTTAATTCTTAAAATAAATGAGATAATTTAAACAGTTACTAATCCATAATAAACCTTATTATTAATCCGTTAAACATTTTTAAACCTAAGTTAAATTTTAAAAACTATTCCTTCAACTTGTGAAATAAATTTTAATGGTTTATCATTGATTCTTTATTTTTATGCTTTTACACATACTTATTTCATGGCACATGATTTTTAAGTCGTTAAGTCGGATGAATTAGAAATTAAGTAATTTTTTTAGCCTTTATTATTCCAAAAAGGTAAATTGATATTGCAAATATTGACACTTATTCAAATGTTGATAGAAACACATCATCCATCAATGATTAATAAATTATTACAAGCAACCATAAAGAATATCACTCTAAATCTATTTGGACATAATTAGTATTATAAATAATTTATGATGCTAATTATAGATTGGATGGCATAAATAAATTGGAAATAGCTCAGATACAATAATTTCTTAACTAAACAAAGGGACTATTTGCTATCCCAACTTATGTTCTTTTTTTCGTGATAATACCTTTTCTGCATCGAATTCCCACAAGCCTAACAAATATTAATTTTATCCTTTAGTTTCATCCAAAGGAGTTTATTCTATTCTTTTATTCAACTAATAATTGTTTAATTAAGGCAGGAATTGTTGATTTTTTATAGTATTTAAAGCACTAACCAAATTAATCGTGGAGTAAAAAGAAAATAAAAACTGAAAAAATTCATATTAATAATAATATGAAAAAAAGAAAAAATGTTGAGGAATGGAGCTTTAAAAATCATACAAAGTACTTTCAATTATTATTTAATCAATATTGATAGAATGTATGGGAGTGTTTTGCTTGAAGGTTAAATGCATTCAAAGGAATTCAAGCATTTATTCTTAAATGATGTGTTTGATGCTTTTTTTAAAAATTTGGAAGATTAAATAAAGGTTTTTAAAAAAGTTGAACAACAAATAGAAAATATTAATGAAGAGCAAATCGAATAATATTAAAATTAATATTTTTAAAATATTGAGGCTTTAAACAAATAAAGTATCAATGGCAATGCTAATAACATTGATAATATTGAGATTGAGATTGAAGATAAATTAAATTTAAAAAAAGATAATAATAAAAATGAAACTCCGTAAAAATAATAAGTTGACAGCAAGTCAGAATAACCGATAATGGAAACAGAAGATAATAATCCATCTAATTTTGTTAAAAAAAAGGATAAAAATAAAAAACAAAAATTATAGTTAATAGATAATAAAGATAAAAGAGAGTAAAATTTAAGCGAAGAAAGTGGAGGGTCAAATGACTATAAGATAAAAAAAAAAGTTAAATTTGAATGAAATTAAAATTAAATTAATTATTTTAAAAATTTATTAAAATAAAGTCAATATTCAAAAATTATATTAAATAAAAATGTAATTAATTAAATTTTTAAATTTATAAAATAATTTAAAAAAATAAAAAATAAATAAATAGTTGTTTTTTATAAATAATAAGTTGAAATAAAAATAAAATTATTTTAATTATTGGATGAGTCCTAGGATTCCATTGAAAATTAGCTTTTTTCAAATTAAATTAAAGATTAAATAGATAAATTAAAGACGGCAATTGAGGAGATTTAATTAGAAAATACTAAATTAAATGAATAAATGATCTAAATAGAAAAATTAAATAAATTTTAATTAGTTTAACTGAAAGAAATTGATTAATTATTACGAAAAATCAAATAAATGAAAGAATAGAAAAAATAACTTAAAGGTAAATATTAATAGCTTTTGGATTGAAAAAAAGCTCATAAAAGTGAAACTGAAGAGAATGATTTATAAACTGAAAAAATCTAAAAACAGGCAATGGAGATTTTAAATAGTATTTTTTCTGTTCATTAATAAGAAATTGATTAATGTATGTAAAGCTTTTAAAGAAGTTTGGAATAATTAAAAATTTAGAAAGAATCCAATTGTTTACGGTTAAGCTAGGTTGATAATAATTAACCAGGGGTTGAAGGGAATTAGAAAACTCAAAATGAAATTAAAAAAGCAAGCAATTTAATAGAAAAAATGGATAATCTCTAGATTTAATAAAAGAAAGAAATTTTAAAACTTAAAGAAGAATAGGAGGATATTATAACTGCTCTAGAAAAAAGTCAGTCCTAGATAATTAAACAACTGAATTAAAAATTATAAGAAATTTCGTAAATTCATATTGAGTCTATCAATGAGGAAGACTTTTAAATAAAATAAAAGGAAATTAACTTACTGATGGAGGAATTACCAAATAAAAAATAAAGTTTATTAAATGAATTAGAAGAAGAAAAAAAAAGTTTTGATTTATTTAATAAGTTAAATTACCCCATGAAAATTAAAAAAAAAAATTGATTAAAATAAAGCGTTTTGTTTTATTATTAAAATAAAAATGACAATTAAATAAAAAAATATTTTATTATAAATTAAATATTTTTAAAAAAATATTTCTAAGTTTAAAAAATTGAGGGGAGGATGAACTATATTTATAATTTAGTGTTTGTCTTGATATGGTTTGTTTTTTCATACGAAAAAGATCCAAATGTAATTATTATTTTATTAAAAATCCCATTAATTGTTTTTTATGTGAAGATTATCTTTACAATAATGTAGGATTAACAAAAAGCAGAAAAACTCTTTAATTTATGTGTATTAGTGATAAATAAGAATGAAGAGCAATAGCCAGATTTAATAAAAAATATTTCAAACAAAAAGAAAAATGTATTCAAGGATAAATTGTTTGCAATGAAAATGGTATTTTGCTTTTAGTAAATAGATTTAAAAGACCTAATCACAGTCAAATTTATAAGCCAATTAATTGTTAATTAGGTTGAAAAACAATTGAAGAATGATGATTTGGAAGAGAAAATACTTGAATTATATAATAAAGAAGAAGTTGTGAATTTAATAAATAATGAAAATCCTGATCTAAAATTAACAAAAGATGAGAGATAAATTATTTAGCTTTAAGCAAAAATCTAATAAGCATTTGTAATTTTTATTTATGAATATTTATCTAATAATTTAGTTCAAATAAAAGAAAGAAAAACGTTAAAAAAATGAATTATGAGTAAAAAACCTTTGATTATTCTTTAAAATTCAAACTATTGTTTGCAAATTTTAAATTTTCTAGAAACTTTATTTTAATTTAAAATTGTTAAAAATAATTTAAAAAAATAAAATAAAAACTAATTTTTAATGTTTTTAAAAAATACTTTATTTTAAATAAAAAAACAATAATAATAAAAAAGGATATTTAAATAAAACAAATTTAGAAAATATATTACTAACTTAAATATTAATCAAATAAAAACATTATTCTTAATGCTAGACGATCGTGAAAAAATTGAAATGTTTATCAGTTGTAGGTCTTTAAAAAACTTGGACACGTTTTCTAAAAGTGATCCTTAAGTCATACTAAAAATGAAAGGCCAAAATGGGTAGTATTCTGAATTTGCAAGAACAGAAGTCATTTAAAATAATCTTAACCCAAATTTTATGAAAACTTTTATAACTGACTATATTTTTGAAGTCTAATAATTTATAAGATTTGAAGTGATGTAATTACTTAATTTTTTCAAAATTTTTTTTTTAAATTTTTAAATTTCAGTGATGTTGATGGAAAAAATTCTTATGACTTCATTGGATAATGTGATACAACAGTTGCTAAACTTATGGGAACTAAAAACCAGACATCAATTATAGAACTAAAAGGGAAAAGCAATAAAGCAAGTGGAAAGTTGATTATCAGATGTGAGAGAGTTGGTTCTTGTCGTGAAATTGTATTGTTTAATAGTATATTTTGATATTCTTTTTTAGTTGTCAGCAAGAATTGTTGGAGAGAAAATAGCTGATTTACATACCTTTTCTAAGACGAGTCCATTTTTGAAGTTTTTCAGAACAAGAGAAGATGGGCAACTTTTACTTGTTTATTAAACTGAGCAAGTGCATTCCAATTTAAATCCCATTTATAAACCAATAGAAATTAAGGTATAGAAATTATGTAATGGAGATCACCATATGTATTAATGCTTTGTTTATATTTTTCTCAAAGACCAATCAGGATTGAATGTTGAGATTATTAAAATAATGGCTCTCATAATTATGTTGGGGAAACAACTTTTTCTATATAAGAACTTGAATCATAAACAAAAAGGTATTTCATTTCAAAATATATTAATAATAATTTCAAGGTTTGAACTAAAAAATACAAAAAAACATAATAAATCAGCAGGATTTATTAATTTTTAAAGTTATGCCCTACTTGACAAACCAGAATTTCTTGATTTTATTCGTGGAGGAACCCAGTTAAGTCTTATTTGTGCTATTGACTTTACAGGATCAAATGGCACCCCCAGCCATCCAAACTCTTTACATGCCATTTCTCCAAACCAACAACTGAATTAATACCAATAAGCAATTGTAGCAGTTGGTGAAATTTTAATAAACTATGATTATAATAAACTTGTTCCCACATTTGGTTTTGGTGGGAAACCAAAACTTCCTTATTTTTCTAGTAATGTTGCCTTGCACTGTTTTCCAGTTAATGGACAACCTGAGAGCCCATAATGTGCTGGGATACCTGGAGTGCTGGATGCCTATTCGCATTTGCTCAAAAATGTTGAGTTAGCAGGACCCACTTTGTTTAACCCTATCATAACAGAAACAATGAAAATTTGCTAAATGCATAAAGATTAAAATTCTCCTGCTTATACTATTTTATTAATCTTAACAGATGGAGTCATTCATGGTTTCAAATATTGTTTTATTATTATCACAATAATAAGATATGGATGCAACCATCACTTCTATTGTAAATTGTGCTTATCTTCCATTGTCAATTATTATTATTGGAATAGGAAATGAGGATTTTTCAAATATGGAAACTTTGGATGGTGATAATGGGCTTTATGATTCTCATGGAAGAAAAGCAGAAAGGGATCTTGTTTAATTTGTTCCATTTAATTAATTCAAAGGTTTTAAAACAATTTCAACATTTTTTATTATTATTTGTTTTAAAAGGAAATTCAACAGAATTGGCTAGAAACGTGCTCTTTGAATTACCAGATTAAGTGGTTCTCTATTACAAAATGACAGGAATAAAGCCGTAATAAGCTTAAGTTATTGATATTACTGCGATGACTGGTTTTAAATTTAAAAAAAAAATTATAAATAGGTTTAAATGAACCAACTGAACTCTTCGGAAAAGGATTAGTATAAGGCGCATTCATGAAAAATCTCATGTAAGGGCTTGGAACAGAACAGTAGCCCCCATCATAGCCCTCGTAACCACAATAGTAACCAAATCTTGGCGCAATGTTTGGCTTAGGTTAAAATTAATAACCACCTGCTGTTGGGATGTTTGGAAATGAAAATTAATAACAGCCCGGTGGGATGATGGGATAAAACTAAGAGTAATAGTAATAATATCCATCATTGAGTGGATATGTACCTTAATAGCCTTTAAATTAGCCATAATAAAATGCTTATTAGCCAAATTAATCTTAAAGTGCAGGAGGAAATTATTTGGTTTGTGTTTTTGTTTAAATAATTTATAGTAAAACCCAATGATGATGCAATTTGGTTAGAATATGATGAAATCGATGGGGCAATAACCACCATCACCATAATAAGGTATGGGAATGGGTATGCAACAATAGTAAGGAATGGGCATGGGAATGAATTAAGGAATGGGAATGAATTAAGGAATGAATCAAGGAATGGGTATGTATTATTAATAAATAATAATAATTAATAAGGGATGGGAATGAATCCATCAATGAGAACATAAACAATGCAACAAAATTCTTAAGGCTTTGGAATGCCACCTCAACAACCATAACCAATGGGATTAAATATGTCATAATAACATTACGGTTAACCAAATTAACCAGGCGGTTATCCACAATATCCTCAATATCCAGGACAATGAAAAATCCAAAACTTTAAAACTTTAAAAACCAAATTTTTAATTAATAAAATAATAATATTTAAATAACATTTGTAAGCTTTTTCCTAAGAAATTCCCATTCTTTGTACTATTTAACAATAATTTTAAGTTCGTTTTAAAAGTAAGTCTCGATACGATTATAATACATCCAATTACGTTTTAAATAAGTTTGATAAATATTATTTAGATATATATTCATACTAGTATCCTGTTTTATTGTTAATTATTATTTATTCATTTTTTCTAAATCATTTTTTTAGATCATTATTACATATTTATAACATTATTCAAACACCAAAATATTTAGATAAAACTACTCATAAAACAAAGGGATAATCTAATTCTCAAAGTCTGAGACATTCTATTTATATAATTCTAAAAGTTTCGATTCGGAATTAATTTTATTACAATTAGTTGTAACTCTTACTATAAATGAATTAAACTTCTCGACAGTTTGAGAAATCGTTTCTGGTTTTGTGGTTAACAGCAATTCAAGTTGCTTTTATAAATCTTCAAATTATTTTATTAATATTTCAAATTTATAATTATTAGCATCACTATTTTCTTAAATAATTTCTTCAATATCTTTAACCCTTAATTATTTAATCAAATTTTTGTTTTGCTAAATCACATTTTCTAAGTTTTCTTACATTCAAAATTCATTATGACGTATCTAAAGTGTTTACCCACAAAGTTTAATGATCTCCCCAAAAATTTATTATATTAGATTCCCAATAATTTAAGAAACCTTAAAAGATGAAACACGAATTCATTTATGTAATCGAAGAAACAAAAATTAGTAGAGATAATCATCTGTAAAATCGTTAGTTTTATTATCGCATTGAATGCTTTCTTACTAATTCAGTAAAGGAATTATTTTTATATTTATGAATAATTTTTAGAAATTTTAATTGCATCATTATATTTATAAATGTAAAGAATTTGGTTTCTATTTTTAAGGGCTAGATTAAACCTGACAGAATGTCATTGATTATAAAGTATTATTTTGCTATTTATGAAGGCCTTAAATCAGTAATAATAATGAATTATCAATTATTTTTTATAAATCTTATGAATCATGCAATAATAAGATACTATTGAGTAACCAACACACCTATTCGCAGGATTTTTCTTCTTCCTGACTAATTTCTAAAATTCTAAATAAACTATTGAGTACAGATAAAAACACTCCTCCATTTTTCACATAAAATAAAGTTTATTTAAAGTTTTCATATCCAAATTTTTCTCACAATTCATGAAAAGATAATTTTGTTTAGCATATTTTTAATCTGGGACAAGTACAATAAAGCAATCCATTTTCAGAATAAATGCGCACTAATTATTTGATAACGTTTAAAATTACAACAGTATCAAGATGAAAGGTATCCGCATTTAATAAATCTTCATAAATATAAATCAATTGCATATAATTAAATAATTATATTGTATCATCTTTACCAAATATAGTAATTGCAGTCATAGATTTTAATAAAAATTAAGTAAAGAAATGCAACCTCTCTTCACTTTAAAAAATCAGTTCTCGAATTTTCTTCGCGCCAGAAATATCGCTCGTTAATTAATAATCAACTAAATAAGTTAAAAAAGCCTCGATTTGTCCGCGTTCTATTTAAACTCGTGCCAAAAAAGGAAGTATTTCATAGTGAAAGGATAATTCAAAAAACATTCTTTATTTTGGGAATCTGCCAAGCAATCTCAGTAAATCTTATATTAAAATTTCATGTTATGATGCACTGACTATTATTAAGAGTCTAAGAAGAGGTTTTTCAAGCGACATAGACTCTATCAATGATAATTCCAAAAGTTGAACGAGCGGTGCATATGTTAGATGAGATTTTGGTACACGAATATTCTTTAACATTATTTTGCATTCAAGACAAAAGGCACCCCAGGATAATTAAATTTTCTTTGATAATTGCTTTTAAAGCTTAAATAATTTGGCAAGATGAATCATTGATAGAATAAGAAGACTTTCAATCATATCTATACTGTTACAAGTGGAATTGGTTAATTGAATTTGTAAAGTATATTTGTTTTTTATAAATTAATATCCAATTCCTGATAACACCCAAATCCATTATTGAACTTCTAAATATTTCGCGAGACTTTCTTCGCCTAAAAAGAAAAATTAAAAATGAATGGTGATTTATAACATTGTTTGTTTGTTGCTAAAGAAATAAATAAATTTAAATAATCAACTAACGGTTATCCAATTTCTGTAAGGGAAATATTATTAAGTAAGACTTCAAGGTTTGTCTCTGTTATATTTTATTCAAAGAGCTTTGTAAGATAAAAAAAGATCATAAATAAAAATAAAAGAATAAAAATGAACAAATTAAATTAAATTTAAAAGTTTTTCACGAATGGAGGAGAGTTCAGAGCTCGTTAAATGATGCGACAACTCAATTTTTTTAATTAAACTAATATTTGTCAACGTTGTGTTTTCATTATTGCGTTTTTAATAAATTTCATCTATCATAAAAATAATAGATTTTAAACAAAAAAAAACTGTTTCAGTCATTTAAGTCATACTTTCTATTCAATACATAAAATAAATATTCGATTTTGTAATTATTATATTATGATTTAAATTCTTTCCAATTATTAATTATAAAGTATCGAATATCGTTGATTAATTTTGACTAAATTATTATTATAAACAAAATTACATTGAAACCTAAATTTGATAACCTCCTTTAATATAAATATCAAAATTTAGGACAAGATTTATAAACCCTGTGATTTTTAATGAAGAATTGCCAATCCCATTAACAAAATCTAAAATATTATTTTGCAACTCTATATTCATTCCCTTTGATTCTGTCAACTCATACAACAAGTATGATAAGACTGAAAATCCTTGTTTATTTAAAAAGAAGTCATCGAAATCTTTTTAGTTTTTTGTCTAGAGTTAGCGTAAAAAGTTGATTATAAGAGAGGAAATCTAAAGACTGATATCTGGGTCAATGTTTTGTGCATTTCTTGCCATTTGGAGGATGTAAAGGAAAACATCAATACTACCAACTGAAAATATCACTTCGACAAAAGAATTACGCTCATAATATTGAATATTCTTTAATAAAAAATTATTAAATAAATGGGGGGGGGGGGGGTTTAACATTTTGCATGAGTTTAAGCTTTGCTAATTATTTTGTATCATGTTGTTAAGATGAATTGGTAAAAAAATTCTTAACTTTCGCAAAGAATGACCTTTTCTTTTTGACAGGGTTATTAAAAATAGACACCTCTGCAATTCCAATATTTTATGAAAAATCATTTTTAGAATTAGCAAACGTAGATACAAACTAGAACTTTTCTTTCTTAGCTTAATTAATCAGCACATCTAAATTCAAATAAGGTTATTACTTTAGCGTTGAGCAAAAAGAAGTGTTATTGAAACTTTAATGCACTTCTTATTTCCCAAACGCACAAGGAAATAAATAAAATTCTTTTCAGTTTCCAGAAAAGCAATTACTATAGGATAGTTTTTATTACTAGATTTGCTTTTGCTCTTAATGCATGAGGTTTATTTCGCTTGGGGGAGTGAATAAACTGGCGCCAAGAGTCATTGAATGTAATTTTTAGAAATCTTTTCGAAGAAGTTAACTCACTTGTTTTACTTAGAAGTTGTTTTTTAATTCTTTATTTATATAGACTTAAAAAGTCCCATTTTTTTGTTCTTCTTATTCATTACAAACGATTGCGATATGATATCAAAAATTTTCTTTAAGTTGGCATTAAAAATGCTGTGAGACTGGCTTGGATCCGTCACTCGATTGTAACTATAGGTATGTTATATATAAAAAATGAATTTCCAACTTGAATAAAAATATCTGCCATTTGCTTTTGTGTTTCAAAGAATATTTCTAATTGCGCTCCATTAACTGACTCTAATAACATTAACTAAAACCTAGACTGATAATTATCTTCAACAGTTTATTCACTATCAACCTAAAAAGTGACAACAAATAAAATAAATTTATACTGTTATTTCTTTATAAGAACATTCTCTATCTTATACATAATCTTTCTACAATTAATATTGATCCATTTTCAATGCAATTCCTTCTTATTGATCTATAGAAAATTTTGTAGTGCTTAAATTTGTAAAGGGTATTGATTCTCTATTTTCAGATAAGAAATTATCACTTTGAATTCAAAAGATCAAAGTGAAATTGGTAATTGGAAATGAAGGAAGGTGAAAAAGAGTGATTCCTGATTAAATCCCTAAAAAATTTAAGCATTCCTAAAAATCATCCTATTCATCTGTCTCAGTTATTAGAGTTTTCAATATTCTTTGAATTTATCTTGCTGTTTCTAACAAGTTTCCTCCGGATGAACTTAATTCATCTTCTTTAATATTCATTAACCTAACCAACCGTTTATATTCATGAATTGTAATATGATATTTAAGTAAATGTCCAAGCAAATTCGCAATATTTGTTTTAACATCTATATCCTTTTCATTTTTAAGTAAATGCATCAATAAAGAAATAATAATCTCTTCATTCTAGACGGAGAGAGCATTTCGTAATGAATTAACAACCATACCATCAAACACTTTAAGGCAGAATTATTTGAATTCTTTTGGGAGTTTGGCTTGAAAAGTAAATCAAATACAGAGGTAAAGGAAAAATGGTTCTTGAATTTTAATATAACGGCAGAGATAAATTACGGAATCTAATTTTGAAAGGATTTTTGAAATGGATAAAATCTTATTCGACTAATCATGAAAATGCACTAAAGTACTCATCCGTTTCTTAAATTATGAAGATGATTTTTCATTTAAAAATGGGGATTGTGGAGACAAAGGAGAAAAAGATAATGGGCCTTAAATTGATTATTATTTGCGAAAGACCGGGTTAGGGGTGGTGAAATGTTTTGGTTGAATCCTTACTTATAGGGATTCTCTCTAAAAAGTAGTCTTAATAGTTTGATTTTATTCTCAATGTTCCGGTGAATAAGTTTAACGCTGATTTGGTGAACGCGCTTCAGTTATTACTTCATCTTTTATTTCATTTTTTATCAATTATTTCTCTTTAATGTGAGGAGTTTATGATTTTTATTAATCAGGAGGTTAGTCAGGAGTAAAGAATAATGCTTATTCAATCATGAAGAAATAATCATTTTATGTTGAAGCATTAAGAAGAAGATTAATAAAACATTGTAATTCATAGGGTGAATAATCATAATTGTTAAAAAAGGCTTTAATTAATGCTTTTATTTTTTTATAAATATGAGCAATTGTTGTTCTTTAAAGAATAATGAGATAAATATTAAAATAAACTTGAAATATTCCTTATTAAGTCGAAAGGAAAAGATAATAATCATGAGTTTCACAGTACAGAAAAATATTAACTAATTCGAAAAGCATTTCTATGCAACTAAAGCATCAATTAGATGAATAAAACATTCCTAGCCAAACTTAATTACTAATTATTCTGATTTCTTTTTATTAAAAATTTCAGTTAAAGAGCTTTCCTACCAATAATTTTCTGTTAGGAGCATCATTTCTTTGATATTATTTAATTCATTTTCAAAAATCAAATTTAATAAAATTTTTATAAAGTAAAGCATCTTTTTGGCTTCCTATTGCTTTTCTAATTAACGAGATCCATTACTAAAATCTTATTTTTATAATCAATTACAATATTCAGTAATCTATTCAAAGAACAAATTCAATTAATAAAAATCTTCAGAGTGGACTTAGAAATTATAAAAATAAAGCATAAAAATGTAGAATATTTGTTCATTTTGCAATGTAAATGCATTGAAAATTAATTTTTTAAACATTTAAGGGAATTCCTAGTGTCTTATTCATGACACAAAAATTTCATTACTAAAAATATTCGCAAGAAGTGTTAGCATTGTTTCTTAATCTTCTGTTGTCAATGTGGAGAATTGTATTATAACTGCATCAATCAATTATTCAAGAGATAAAATTTATTGATCTATTGTTTCTTGTGATTTTTTGTTAGAATTGCAAACAATATGCTCTAATTCAAATCCTAGTTATAGACAATGATTTTAGTTCGTTTCTTTATTCATTTTAAGATGATTATTTATTTATTACTTAATTAATTAAGTTTATATATTTAAGTATAAAATTCACATTAAAATTGACTCATTAATCTTTTTTATCAAATATTAATTGGTAAAAAAGTCATTATAGGTAAAGCAAAACTCATCTCGTTATTCTTTGAATACGTCACGGGATTTATTTAAATTTATTTATACGGGCCAAACCTTTTCCCATCTGCAATAAACTCAAAATCTTTTTCCTTGGCTAAATTGGATATACAATAGAAAAAAAGTTAAAAAAACTTGAAGATATAGTACAATTAGCAATAGGAACTGACACATGTAATCCCTTAAACGCATTCACTATTTACTCCCTTGTATTATTCTTAAACATTTTCTTATTTTGAAAACAAGCGTATTCTTATTTCGCATCCTCTACGTCTATATAACTTAATTCTAACCACTATGAGTTCGGTATTGGCAAATTCCCTTCAAAGTAAGGTTTCTAAACGTTATTAATTTTAAGACTATGCACTTAGCAAGTTACTGATTCTTCATCCCCTGGTTTCCCTTACAGATCCATAAACTATACACTGATTTCAAGTTCGATTCCATTAAAATGTATTTTTCCCTTTTCATTTTTTTCATAAGTTTTATAAATAATATCATCCTCATAAAATTCAGTTTCATTCGTACGCAAATCTACACCAAACCCAATCTCCATCCCAATACAAAAATAAACAGTATCATCTATATCTTATTGAGATGCTAATGTTGCAAATACAACTGCTGATTATTTATTTTTAAAACAACGAATCTCATAAGTTTCAATTGTCACAATCCTTTAGGCATCCCTTAAATAGGACTAAATTAATTCTTCCTCCATTTCCAGTTTCAAGATTTTCTTGTCAGAAGTATGGGAGTTTGAAAAATTATAATCATTTGTTTATCTTCCTGACCGCATAGAGCTATTGAGTTAACTTTGACTCATCGAAGGTGATTTATCATTTTATGCTGTATTATGAGTTTGTAATGGGGTTGTTGGGAATAAGGGAGGAAATTTAAACGGGTTATAGACTTATCTTGCATATCAAACATCCTTACTTGCCAGTCATTTTGCTATATGATTTTCTTCTTTCCCAGCAGGGATAACATAAATTCGAAGATCCACATTTTACAATGCATCCGTAATTTAAAACAGTTCGCAAAGTGATTAGCATAATGTTTGTATGATCTAGTCCCCACCGAATACAATCAGCTTCAAACGATAATTATTAAGTTAAAGATTAAGTCCAGCTGTTGTGTAAAGTTGTTACATCTGGGTAGTTATTTTTTAAAGTTAATCTACTAAGAGCATAACTGTCTAAGACGCTGTACTTTGAGGAAAAGGGTCTTTTGGTTTTGAAAGCTGGATTGTCTTATTTTTTTATTATTATTATTATTAGAGTTACCATAAATTTGAGAGAAGAAAGAATTAAAACGTTGGAAAAATTGGATAAGGCACTGGACAATTAATTGACTCATAAATATTCATAAATTAAGATTTGCTTGGCATTTCAAGTATATCTTTTTCAATTTCGTTTATTACATTACTGCCAATTTTCAGGATATCATTGACAGATTCTAGTTCATTGCACCTCTCTACAATTTATATCAATTTGCAATACAGTTTAAACATATTTTCGTCACTTATTCCCACAATATGTTTAAGCAGATCAGGACTACTGAGTGAGTATTGATTCATTATAGAAATTACTATCAATGCACGAAGGTTATAAAGAGTTGGGTTTAGAACTTTTGACTCTAATTTTAATTAATTTTGAAAGAGTAATTATTCAAATTATAAGAACTCTGCTTCATCACATATACACCATGCATGACCAATCGAACTAATATTTCATTTTGTTTTTTAATCCTGTAATATATTTTCAGCTGTTAGTACATCTATCAATGGGATTTCATCCCTAATTTTAAACCTAAAAGCATTTCCTGGACATTTTTCTTCAAGGATAAGTAATTTAACTAATTCATCAGCCATGAATCCGACTGGAAATGGCCAACGTCTTAAAACTTCTACTTAAAGAGCAAGTTCACGTCAAATTTTTAGTGGTTTTTAATTATTTGTTTTCCCTTAAAACATAATCATTGGAGAGATTAATAGGACACATTTTAATGTATGTAAAAGACATTATGCTGACCCTTCTGCTTATTAAAAGTATTATTATGATCCAATCAGCGCTATAGCTTTAATAAATAATCTAAACGTATTAAGAATCGATGTATTAAGTTCCGTTAGATCTCAATGGCATCGTTTATATTCAATTAGATACAACAATGTGTTATAAGTAAAGGTTGGCTCAATCATTTCAGCAGTTTCTCCATTCTCATTGTTACAAAGTTTCCCCACAAATGATTCGAATTATTGTAATGTGATTTTAAATCTCCATTACTCGATTTTATTAAAATATTCCTTACTAATATCATTTAGTTAACATAAACAATTTTCTGAAACTCCTTCATGTGCCTTTTCTGTTTTCAGCGCACGGAGGATTTCGTGTGGGAGGTTGCATATAACTGCAAGAAGGTGCTCAATCCCACAAACACCTGTATTAGTATCCACTTGCAATTGCATGGAACTTTTAGGGAGCTAAGCTTCTTATTAGTCCATGAATAAGTCATAGGTTGCATGCAGTATCTCTTACGAAAATATATTCTTATTTAATGTTTTTTCATTTTTTTCTAAAAAGGTTTACAATTCAGCTCTTATTTCGGCAAATAACTGGATTTCTTTTTATCGACCCAGATTATTCAAATTAGATCTATAGGATGAACACGCATTCAAAAGAACCAAAGCCTAATCTACATTAATTGATTTTGGTATTTTTTTATTGTTTTCGTAATTTATTATACTCCGAATTATTTCTGAGACGAAAAGCACGACGAACTCGCAATTTTCTTCAATACTTTCCCAAAAGTAGATATATTCAGGTGAGCTCAACTCATATTTGTCGCCCTTTTGAAAAATCTGCCAAAGAAGTTTAGGAAACCTTTCACTCTTATCTTTATTCATTTGAAATTCAATTTTAATAAAATTTTATATTATATATATATATATGCAAATAAGAATTCTAATATCCTAAATATCAAAACACACTTGTTTATTCAACGATGAAATTTCTGGGTGTTTCCTCTTCTTCATCATTTTCACGTTATTTATTTTTCTAAAAGTTTTATCGATTATTTCTTTAATTCAATAATTTTTGATTTTTTAATGTATTCTCAAACTATTATTTAAACGTTTCATTAATATTAATTACCACATCCTCACTTACAAAATTCTTTTTCTTTTATCGCGATATAACACTATTTGGAAAACTCATAACACCAAGATTATCCCCAATGTCTTACTACTGAGATTATGAAAGCTTTTCTAAATCATCACGGGTATTATTTAATAAATGTTTTAATCTTTCTAACATTTCTGTTTCTTGTTCTTCACCATTATCACAACTCTCTAATTAATCAATAATTGAAACAGGTTCTTACTCAATTTCCATTTCACTCATTGATACTTTTTATTATTTTTAATTCACACACTAATTATTACCATCAAAAACTTATTTGCATAATTCATCAAAGCCAAAATTATCAAGATTTAATTCATTTTCAACCCTATTAGTTTCTTTTTCTGCGGAACTCTCATTAGAACTAATTGCAAAAGATATTTACTGTTATTATTAATTTTCTTCATCTGCCTCCTCATGAAATGACAATTTCTTTTATAATTTCTTTTATTTGGAAAATTTTGGTTTGTATGGCTAGTACTCATATTTATATTCATCTTCTTCTTAATCAAATTAGTTTAATTATTATGATAGTTATGTCAAGTTTTTAGAATCATCTTATTATTTTTTTTGATATTTTTCATCTTTTTGGTTTAATTCTTTAACAAATTATATTAAATTATCTTAATTTTCTTCCTATATATCCAGACTTTGCTCATCTTTCACAAAATTTTATTCTAGATATTTAATAGTATTTTGAATCTTATCTACTTATTCTTGTAAACATTAGTTTTGATCCATACTTTATAGACTTTATGATTCTTTTATCTATTATTATTATTATTATTCTAATTAAATTTTAGGCAAACTCTTTCTTTATTATTAAGAAGAATTTCACTCAATTTTTGTTAATTTAGATAGCATTTTTTCTGGATCATCCAAATTCTTACGTGTATTACAAGTTTCGACATTTTTAACAAATTCTCTTGTATTAGTCAAACAATTGGAAATTTCTTTTAAAATGTTTCCTTATGGCATTGGATCTAATTATTCAGGGGTTATATCCATTGTTTAACGAACTGGCTCCATTTTTTAACAATTCTCTTTATTGTTATTATTATTATTATTCACGATTCGTTTGCAATTTTATACTCTAGCTGGTTAAGGTTTTGAAATTGTATTAGTGAGTTTTCTTAACTCTTTTAATTCTTCATCCATAATTCCTCTTTTCAGCTTATCCTACCTTTTGTTTCATTCCTCGCGTGCTACAGCTTCATTGCTAGATTTCATTAATATTTTTTTCCTCATTTATTCTTCTTTAGATAGACGATATTAGTTTGGGTCACTGATCGAGCTATTCCATTCCGGTTTAGGAATTTCTTTTTTTTAATAAGGGTTTTCAATGTTATTGAGTGTTTTTGTTTAGGTTTTACGAGTTAGATATTTGTTTTCCCGTTTAGACATTTTTTAATTTAATTTAATTTTGTATGAAATTTTATTTTTAACAGAAACAAAAATAATCTATTTATTTAGAATTTTCAAATAAATAAATAAATTTAAATTATTTAGTTATTAAAGTCAAGCGGATTTAAAGATATATAAATTGATAGTATCATCTAATAAAAAAACAAGTTCTAAATTCCCAAGACCTTAGAACCCAACTCCCACTCCCGCATGTTTATGCACTGAAAGAACTGTCCAAAAAGGAGTAAATGTTTCATCCAATATTTATTTTATTGTACTTGTTGCTTTCAGAATTTGATTTTCAAGAACTGAAATATCGGAAATATATTTTTTAGCTACAAGAATTATTTGAGTAATTTATTAGTTAGATATCTAAGGTGAAGCCCAATAAAGTTTAATCTTTTCATTTGAGTTTAGTAAATTACGGGGGAAGATATAATCATCATGTTGATAGTTATTTTCTTATGAACGAGAAGCATATAACATATAAGTCGTATTTTCAAGGAGGAATTATACAGATAGGCTATATTAGACAGAAATAGGGGCTATCTTAGAAAAGGTCTGCACAGATCATTTAGGACAAAAGATTTAATTTAACAGTTCCTTAAATTAATTTTCTAGAGTAGGTCGATTTATTGTCGGATCTTCTAGAAGATTTTATAAGAATCTTACAATATAAAGCAATTAAGGTTTTGTAAATTATCCATCTATTAATTGTATATATATAAAACCATATTATTGTACTTATTTTTTTAATTTAGACAAAATTTGATTTGAATTCCGGTAATGAATGATTTATGTATGATTAAATAAAACTCCTGAATATATGCACATAGACTTTGGAAAAAAATATCACTTTCAAATCTATTTTTGTCTCTAAGGAATAATTGATACTTAACTAAAGATCTTCTGGTAAGATTTCTTTGGGTTGCTTAAGCACTAAATCCAAATCATCTTTTTATCTTCCCTTTGGCTTTTGGGTTAAAGATAAAACAACAGCTGTTCATGGTTACCCATATTAATCATCTAATGCTCGTTTAAGCATGTCTGCACAATATAAAAGATTATCTATTAAGCGTACACATTGCCCACAGACGACTAATAAACTATCTAGTTATTATTTACTAATTCCTGACCCAAGATGAACTAATTAATACTGTTTTATAGGCAAATGTTCTTGGAAAAATGACTACGGCTCAGTAAAATATTATTCCAATATAGGTGTTAACTTCTCAGAATACTTTTAATATTCCAATGAATCACGAAGATTATTAAGTCTTGGATTTTAAGGATATAATTCATCTGGTTATATGGATTAAATTGTATTATCCAGAGCTTATTAACTACTAATAGTTTATTAGAAATCCTCCTTGGGATGAATAATTTTATGTTCATATTGAGAAATAACTGATTTAAAAATATTATCCGTTGATTAAGCTTGTAATTTTTCAGGCCTTTTACTTGTAATCAATTAAATTTCTACAGGCTCTTCTACAATATCTTTAGATTCCCCACTATTTAATTCAATTGTTTCTTCTTCTTTAACTGAAGGAGATCTATTCATTATACTTTTTTAATTTTTGATAATTGGTTGCTATTATTAAATATACTCTTCATTATGATTATTTTCTTCTTTTAACTTTTCATCCCATCCATAATTTTTTAATTACTACCGTTTTCGAGTTAATGTTTTAGAATTATTTAAGTTGTAGGATCGATATGTTGCTAAATTCTAACTTTAGGACAGGTTTTCAAATGATTATTTTCTTTATAATTACTATTCTAATTTGTTCGTTCTATCAGTTATTAATTTTGACAGCTACGCTTTTTCCGCTAATCCATTATTAATTTAGGAATCTCTAGAATCAAATTTTCTTTGTCTTTCGTTTTTTCTATTTTCAAGTTCTAAAAGCTAAGCCATTGATTTAACAAGCTAAGATTATATAGCATTTGATTCCGAATTACTTCGAATTTAATTTTAAGGTTAAGGCGAAGGAATATATTGTTATTAAATTGATTATTTTGAAGGATTAAAGATTGGCTACCTTCCTGAACCCATGAGCTAACTTTATATTATTGATTATTGTTATGATTAGTGATAAAGTTTAGAAATTGGTGATTCATAAGGCATTTGAGTGTTTATTCTTGGCAATTATGGATAATTTCCCTGTGGTACTTACATCTAAATAAAAGAATTTATTACTTATAATTTCAAACTGAATAATTATTAAAGTTCCTTTATGGAGGTGGAGGTGATCTATTCACTATATTGTTTAACTATAACATTAATAATTTAAATTACCCATTTATTAGTTAGTTATAATTCCTTTATAAAAGTTAATTGGGTTGAAAGTCATCTTTATTTTAAAGTGAAAAAACAATCAAAAAATTATTTTATTAACAAAAATAGTAAAACTTTATACTCTAAATATCTATTTTTTGAATTATTTTATCATTAATCAATTTATAAAATCAAATAATAAAAAAAGGTGAATAAAATATCATTACAATTCCGAATGGACTTATGGAATTTGATCATTTTGTAATATTATGTTTACATTATTTGAAAAGATCTACGCCTTTTAAAGAAGTTACTCATATTTATTCATTAATCCTTGCTTTTATTATTACTTTAAATCTAAATCTTAAAAAAAAAACAATCAATACTTCTTATGAAAAAAATATAAACTTAATGAACTATTTTACATCAGATTATAATTCTAATTTTATTTTGTCTTTATTGGTGATATTTTTTGTACTTCCTTTAATTATCTCAAATTTGTTGCCTTATTTTAAAGTATTTAAAAAAAATAAATTACAGTGAATTCGGACTCTTTCAAGGACTATAAAGTTTTTAAATTACTTAATAAATCATTAATCTAGTTTGCATTTAATTTTTAATCATCCCCTGCTAGTGCTGGACAAACCTAACTTTAGTATAATTTACTATTATTATTATTATTATTTTTCGTAATATTTTTATTAATTCGTGGTTACGCAAAATGATGGGATTGTGTCATTTTCTTATAGGACCCGGATTAATTACACAAGTCATATTACTTGATTTTATTAATCTGAACTTAATCTTCAAGGTAAGACTAACAATTTTATCTTGAATTATTTTTTGCATGAATGTTAAGTTTATCTTGATTTTGTTTTTTATTTTTTTCTGGGTTGCTCGATTGTGTCCGAAATGATATTGGATCATTTGTTATTTATTTAGTTTAAACTTTATTACTTAACTATGGTTGGCAAATCTTGGGTTTAAAAGTACATTCTTTAATTTCATCCTTTTCTCTTTCTTTCTTTTAAAAAATTGTTTAATTCATTTATTTTGAACAAACTTATTAGAGTGTGATTTTCTTCTTCTTTTTATCAATTCAATTTGTTTATCTTTCCTCAAAAGCCTTTAAATTCTTTCCTGTTAAAATCAAATTTTCTTTTTTCGATTAATGGACATAATTATTTATATCATCACTCAATTATAATTAATTCTAAGTATAATTCGCACCAGCAGTTAATTATCGAATATGATGACTTTAATTTGGCTATTATTTACGTTTTTTTTCGGTTTAAAGTGTTGAATAATTTGTTTAACTAAAATATTATGTATCCACGTATATTGATTTTGGTTGTTTAGAGGTTGTCTAAGTTGAACGATAGTCAATTAAAATCTCCTTTTATTTAGGCTTTCGTGCTAATTTATAATTATATAAAATAATTTATTACTTCGCTCATCCTAAGAGTTTGCAGGAATACGTTAATTTGAGTTTTAGAGTTGTATGATTTCTTAATCCAATGAGACAATCTATTTCAAAATTTCTTATTTCTTTTTAATTAAATTGGTTTTTTCGTAATCTACATCAATATAGGATTATGAAATCAATTTCCCATAATTTTAATTTTAATAATTCTAAAATCAAAAGTTTAAATAAATTGTCTTGTTACATTAATAGAGGATCCAAAATTCTAATCACAATCCAAACTTTCATTTCCTTTAATAGTGTGAGATTATTAAAAAGAATGATTTAAAAAAACTATTTGAGATAAATGTTGGATATACATTTGTATTCAATAATTAAGGAGAAAAACTTCGTTCTCTTTTCCCAATACTTTAGATACTACTTTCTTACTTTCTTTTCGGTGGGGAGTAAAATCTTGTTTCTAAACAAAGAAAGTTAATAACAATTTGTAAATAAAAAAACAAGGGAATTATGCTAATTCTTAATTCTAATTTCATTCATTAAGAATCGAATACACTTTAGTTTCAACAATTTCTTGAATATAATCCTCATCATTTTTTGTAAATTAAGAATTTAATAACGAGGGTTTGGGATTCACAATATCAGATAATTTTAAATCCTTTTTTTATGTTTGCAAAGCAGATTGTGTATGAAAATGTTCCTGCATAAATTAGGAAAAAATACTATTTATGAGGGAAGATATTTCATTTTTAAATTTTTCTTCGGAACCTTGTGAGGTAAGTAATAATTATTTTGAATTTTAAATCTTCTTAATTTAGTTTTGCAATAAGGTTTAAAATTCTTCTTTTGAAATCTCATCTTATTATTATTATGATTATGACTTTTCTTCTTCATTTGATTGTTAAAGAATTCGTTAGGCAGCTAATTAAAAGTTTTCTGCTTTATTTTAAATTATTGGCTCTTAATTTATATCTGATTTTGACCCCATTTATAAAGAAGAATGGCGGGTTAGTTTTCGGCGACTACTTTATCGACTTTAAATTTTATTCCCAGATTTTGGAGTCATACTTTCATTTAATTTTTAATTTATTTATTTTTAAGAATTATCATTTATCATTGATTTGATATTAGTAGTTGAATTATTACCATTATTATTGTTTTTATTACTTAGCAACGGTGAAGAAACTTTTTCTGAAACAGGATTATTTTTTGGCGTGCTCGTAATATATCCAACTTTTTCAATTTACAAAGGCGTAATACTATTATTAGTATTTTATACAATTTTTGCTGAAGCCTTTAAAGGAAGTTAATAAATTTTTTGTTTAGAAGGTGTTTATGATTCCTCCAATAAATTAATTTCTATTTTCTAGAAACAAAGTTATTATAAAAGGAAAAAACTTATGAAGGAGAGGATGCTGCAGCTAGTTAAATTTCACTTGGTAACCTAACCTCTTATTATTGTTTAGGTGTTTTGTTTAAAGGGATAATCAATGAAGGCGTTTATTTCCTCACAGGAGTTCTAGAAGTTTCTCTAGCTTTTGGTGTATGTTTGGCTTAAGATTTTGTGATTGATTTCTATCTTTTTGAGTTTTGTCTATGGAAAGGTGATTTTGAAGTTGATTAAAATCCTTTTTAATTTTTGTTTTGTTGAAAGATTGACTTGGGAGTTTTTTATGGAACTGGTTAAACTGCCTTTTTTTTTGTATTACTATTACTAGCTGGTTTCTTGCTTTTTGCTGATTATTAAAAAGAAAGCTAAATCTGTGTTTTTTTAGGTTATTCAGTCTATTAAGGCATCTCCTATGCTTTAATTTTTTAATATTCATCTATTAAACTAATTGATTATGTTTAGAAAGGAGCTGCATCTATTGAAATTAAAAATTTATTTATCATTAGATTATAAGGTTGATAACTTTAAGTTTGTTTTCCAGAATGCTTCATAATAATTGAAAAAATTAGAACAAAAATGCTATAAAAATAAATTATAATTATAAATTTAATTAAAATTTAATAAAATGAATTTCCGAAAAAAAATAATTTTAGAATTAATATTTTAATTTTTAATTTAAATATTTTAATAATACACAAAATAATTTAGAATAAAAATAAAACATAATATTGAGACAAAAAACACAATTTTTTAAAAGATTTTAAAATGGTTCATTTTAAAAAATAAATAAAACAGAATCATCACATATATTCAACTCTGATTCCCGCTTTTTCCAAACTTTTAAGAACTAAAAATTCATATTCATCCAAACTAATTTTGCCATCATCATCTACATCAGTCATTTTAATCCAGCTTCTTACATCTTCCGAGCTTGGAACATAATTAGCAAACCCCATTTGTTTATAAGTTAGTTTCAGAAGTTCTGGCACTTCGTCTTCCTCTATGAAACCACTTCCATCAACATCAATCTTTTGAAATATACGTCTTGCTACATCCAAACTATGAAAAACAATTGAAAAAGAGACACATAAATTTAAATTACCGTTATTCAATTTCTGGGACGAATTTTTTTTATTTGAATGTTTCAAATTTAAATGATGAGGTTGACATCATTTTTGGGATTGCTGACTAACCAATAGGAATCAATCTATTTGCCAAATTATGTTTTTAAATTCAAATCTTACTATTAAGGACAAAGATATCTAATAGCTACTTCCTCAATATCTTTATATGTGATTCTACCATCTCTATCCCTATCAAGCACCTATATTTTAAAATTAAAAATTAAAATAACTGCAACTTTTGAATAACTTTCAATATCACTTCTTGCAGGGGAAAATGACCGATTAAATGCACGATAAGCATCAACAATCATTGGAACAACTTCAACATTGTCTATTACACCGTCTTTATCACGATCATATGTCTCAAAGAGACGACGGGCGATTGCTTTAGCGCCTTCATAGTCTGTGAGTCTTTTGAGAGTAGATATAATTAATTAAAAGGAAAGTATACCCTTATTATTGTTAACGATGCTCTTCTTAAGGTGGCTGTGATTATTTCAACTAACTGGTGTACATATTTTTTGTTTTTTTTAAGAAATTTTTGATTTTGTTTTTATTATTTGATATTTTAAATTAAATTTTATTTGATTTTTGAATTGTTGGAAACTAATTTAAATTTGCTTTTAAAAATCATTCTAACGATTCTGCGAAATTTCTATTCACAAGAGAATCTTTACTCCTTGTCATTATCTTTGTCACACACCCATAACTCTCATCAATTCCTATCATACATTAAACAAGTACCTTTGATATTAATTAAATTAATGTATTTTATTACATGTATTTAAGTATTTAAATAGATTCCTGCAAGTTTTAATGTATGATAACTTGAGTTTGGCTTTATCTAATCAGTGTCTCCCATAACAGTCATCCCTATAAGTAAAATAATATTCTATAATTATAACCAAAGTGCTTCATAAGTCCTTTAATTCCAAGTTCGATCGTCTTATACTGCGTTAATTAATATGTTTCTCTCGCTTCCAATTACTCCGGTAATTTCTCCCATACCATTTCAAAATCAAAATTATGAGGATCCGGTATCTATTAAATAAAATCAGCAATAGTTAAATCCAAGTCTTCCAATTAAAACTCATCATCATAACTATTAATTTCTTTTTGTGTTTAAGGGTTGAGCTCACATGCAATAAAATTTAGGAAACAGGTGGAATGAGCTTGGATTATGCGAGCTTCTTCATGTTTACGGAAACCGATAACTACGTTACTGGATTAGTTAGGGAGGAGTTGAGGCGCTGGGATCATGTTGTGGATTTCTATTTAGTCGGAACTGAAGTTTACCGCGATATTCAAATTTTTCAAAATCTTAACGAAAATTATTTTTATAAACTAATATAATAAACCATATTTGTTAAAGTGTTTTTGATCTTAAACTCTATGACTACATAATTCTCGAAAATAAATTTCTAAGACTTCACAATGTATTCACTTTAATCATCAGTTAAAGCCTTACTTGGACACATATACAATAATGGACCATAGCTTTCAAATGTTGGGTTTTATGAAAACAATTCTTGGTATTCTTAGAATCCTTTGAGACTGTCGAGAATTATTGTAGGATCCTAATGGAATTATTCTGCTTCAGCTTAGGCTTAGGGCTAGGATTCTTTTTATTCTGGTTCGTGTTCTTGTTAGAATTGAATAATTTAGGATTTAGAAATAAGTTTGGGGTCGGATGAACTACATATTGCACTATGATTAGCCTTGCATTAATTAAGCATATAATAAATTAGAATTACATTGATATAGGATTCAATAGAATTGATATAGTCCCAATTCACTTCCTCAAAACAACTATCAATTACTAATTCCTGTTCAAATTTCTAAAACTCTTCCTTTTCTTCCTTTTCTTGAAGGAGGGAGAGATAAAACATGGCTTGATCCCTAACTTCATCTTCTTCATCAAAACAACAACTAAAGTATAACAAATTAAAAATTATAAATGAGGGGGATAAAAAACGAATTTAATAAACAAATTATATCATTTCTGAGCTCAGGGAATTACAATGCGAATTTCCCAAGTGTACCCAATGCAGCAACTCTTACTTCAGCCTCCTCCAATAATACCCTATTATAAATATACCTGACGTATTTGCGTGGGGATTATTTGGATTAATGCACTTCTTTATTGATAAGATTCAATATCTTAGTCATTATAACAATATCAACAAATTACATAAAGGATAATTTCTTTAAAAGTACAATCTTCAATAATTTCAATATAATTCTGGAGGACAAGTGGCCTTGATTCAGGTAATTCAGCAGACATTAATTCAAATGATTCAATGCAATATCGTTTAAATTCTGCATTTGTATCAAGCTTTGTGATGCAATTGAAAAGGAATGAAGCGATTATCTGTGAAAATTCATTAGCTTGAGAAAAAATGCAAGAAGCCTCATATTGCTAGGGAGCCTTTTTGATCAGGATCTTTACTGCGCAGATTATGTCGATTTTGAATTCATCAGCTATGTCAGGAATTTGCTAAAGGTAATTAAAGAAAAAAGTTGAAACTATACGTCGTAAATATTGTTGATTAGTTTTTAAATGTTTGTATCCTTACAAACTTTTAGTAAAATGGATATCGCTAAGGAACTTAAACTTCTGTTATTATCATTTACCAGATTTTCTATTTCAGTTAGATTGTTGAACAAAGTGCTTCTAATAGGATTTGAAATCAATTTATTCAGTATTTTCAGACTGGCAAATTTATTAACAGTTGATGTGGAATTCAAATGCAATAAAAGAATCTACACAATTGGCATAAGTTCTCTATTAGTAAGGTTTTTTATCTCAGTAGCTGCTTTGCATGCTTCAAATACAATTGCTTCATCTTATTTATCTTTCTAACGCCAGATGAAGTCAGTAAACGTTTATGCTGTTGATGAGTCAAGTGTATCGGCTTAACTTTACAGAACTTCAATGACAAAACGCATGAGTTGTATTGTAGTGAGAGGGTTTTTATGTTTCTGCTAAATCAGTTAAAGTGTTAATTTACGGAATGAAAGCTAATCACCCCGTTTAATTTCGTGAAGGAGAATAAGACAAGGATGAAGTGGGGAAGATTGAGTTTGCAATTAGGATGACCATCTTAACAAATATTAAATTTAATTTTTAATACTTTTTAATATGATCTAAATGATGTGGCAATAATTAAATACATGCAAAAAGTGCTGCGGAAGAAATCGATGCGCTTTTATCCAAAATTGACTAAATTATATATTAATAAAAATCATTAATATCTACATTATAAAGATAACGTTCTACTTGAATGAAATTCGTTGGATCAATAATAATTGGTATCAATCGAAGCGCGTTTATTTTAAATAAGGGTATCTTTGAGTTAATGTCCTTGCTTAAAGAACTTGTAATAATGTAGCTTGAGGATTGGTTTTTAAGTTCCTTAGGAATAAAAATTATATTTTATAGCTTACTTTAATGAGCTTATAGAGTAAACGACGTAATTAATTGCTGTTTGACTAAAATAGTTTCGTTAATGAAAGGAATAATATGGTTGACTCATTTTCATTAAAAGTTTCTCCCTTCAATTACAATATTTTAAAATAAATTTAACTTGGTTAATCAAATAAATAATTTTGCCTATTATATCTGAACATTTAATTTCGTTTAATCTTGGGTCATTAAAGCATTTAGCTTCTTACAAAAGAGAAGCCTTTTGAATATTTTTAAATTTGTTATAGCTTTCTTAAAAAACACAATAATATGAAGAAATTAATGATTCTAACCATCGTTTTCTTCTTTCTCTGGTTTAGTTTTGAATCTTTCTTGGAGAATTGATTTTAAAAAATTCAGCGTTGACATTTAAGAGATGTGTGAAATTAATAGATATTTATAGTTTGATTGATATAAAAAATTATACCCAAATAAAATTAATATATTTATTATAATTTATTTAAATTTAAATTTTTTATTTAATAATAATAAAGCTTAACTAATTTTCAACTCTTCTTTTTTTTCTTTTTCTTCTTCTTTTTTTTCTTCTTCTTTTTTGGCCGACGCTTTTTCATTGCTTTCTTAAACTCTGAATTTAGTTCCTTCGAGATATGTTCATTCAATTAAAGAGAAAATATATGTTTGCACTCTTAAACAACTTCCAAAAACATCTTAGCAGCTTTTTTTAAAACAATTAATTAATCTCAAAATTATAGTTTACCGTCATCATAAATTCCATTGAATCGAAAGTCATACGAACCCAGACAATTATTACTTCTCATTACAGAACATATTTTTTCTATAACATGAGTTTTAGGATCCTCCCCAAATTAATTATCAGCCAAATTAATTCGTTCTAAACATGTATTTACTTCCAACACCTGAAACAACTAATAAATTCCTTTATTTTTTAGCTAGTTTCCTTACAGTTTAAGTTTCTCAATTTTACAATTGATATATGCAAGGATCTAGTGCAGATATTATACGCCTGTTTCATCTATCCCACAGTAATTTAAACTTTTTAAAATTGATTTTAAAGCTTGATATAAAAAACCTTAGACGAGTTAAAGAATTATTTAATCTCAAGCCTTCAGCAAGTTTTAATAATCCTTCTGTACCAAATAAATTGTAATCTAGCTTCAGTTTGATCAGTGGTAACTAATTTTGTAAATTAACAGCTGAACTAATAAATTCGCATCCTTTATAATAATAATAATTTAAAAAATAAAATAAGAAATCATACCTAAAGGTGTTATATTATTATCCATTAGATCTAACACTTTCAGGCTTTTGCATTTTTCCATATACTAACAAATTATATTTGTGCCTTCATCATCTGCATTAACCTTTCAAAGTTTTACACTTTTTAGATGAATGTAACTGTAAAAAAAAATTTTAAATTAATAAAAAAAAAAGGGAATTATTAACTTTAAATCTATAAAAGTTTCAAAAATTGCTTTCACTCCATTTGGCCCCATTTCATCCCACATATGCAACTAAAAATTTTAGAATATAATTCAAGTCAACTTTCGTTAAATCCTCATTATTTTCAATTACTTCATCCACCTTTTCTCTAAAGAATTTATTGGGCAGTGCTACTTCATTACTTTCACATTTGCGCCTATAAAGTCGCAATATTTTCCCAGTTGATTCATCCATTATTTCCTTTCCCTTCTTTCCTTTTTTTCCCGCTTTTCCTTTTTTCTCAGCCATTATTATATTAGTAATATTATTAACAATTTTAAAGAATTGTTAATTAGATTTTTATATAAAAATTATTAAATTAATATAACAAAAAACATAATTAAAAAGAAAAAACTATTCTTATTCAATGCACATTGAAAATTGTCTTAGCTTCGATTTATAGATCGCCATCATCATCCTCTTTACAATTAATTTAAAATGTTTCATCATTTAAAAGTAATTAAGATTGATGAGGGATTATTTTCGAAATTCCAAACTTTAATCCTCTATTTCAAAGGCCAACTTTAAAATAAATTACTAAGAATAAAAATTTTTACCAATTAACAAAGCCAATATAAAAATTCCAATACCAAGTAAAAATATTTAAAGTTCTAAACAAAGTTTTTTATCAATTTTAATTGCCATATCATTCATCGTTAGAATTGCATGTTTATTATTTTATTTATTTTTTTTGGCTTTACCATTATTATTATATTCTTATAATTCTGCAGTAAAATTAAAAAAATATTTCCCATTTGGCAAATTTTCCACATTTACTAAAATCACAAAATGCCTGTTTATATTAGCAAGCAATGATAAGGGCAATTAATAAACCTTTTCAAGTTATTCACTTTGTTATGCAATTGCAAATTGAGGTAGTATTATAAAATAATGTCCTTTTTTATTTTCATAGGATACATCTATACAAAATTTGATTGTCTTAATCTCTAAATTGGTAAATGAATGGCCATATTATTATAGTTCAAAAGCTAAGGATTCATTTGAAATTATTGAGTCATTTAAAGTTGAAATAAGGGATACTGTGCCTTGATGATTGATAGTTTCAAAGGAAGAAGCATACAAAATAGAAAAGAAAAATAGAAAAAGTGCAAGAGAACAGTTTTTCATTATTTTTTTTTTAAATTAAGAAACTAAAAATAATTTGATTTTAAAAATTCAGTTTATTTATGGTTATTATTATAACTTTGTTTAAATATCAATCCTCAAATAATTAAGCAAATTCACGAAGCTTTTGCTTAACTTCTTCGTTCGTAAACGCAGCTTCCACAGAATTTAAATAAATTTGCTTCAATTCTTTTTTATCAACTAAAAAATACTCCTTTAATAAACAAAACTCATTCGTTAAAGTCGTATTAGAAATTGTTCGATTATCACAATTCAATGTAACCTTAATTCCATAATCCAATAATTTTTTCACAAAATGATCCTCGTAGTTTTAAAATCCTTATGTAAACTTCCCCGAATGTATATTGCTTGTTAAACAGATCTCTAATGGGATATTTTTGTCCCGTATAACTTACATAATTGATGAATCAAGTGCTGCATAAGCTCCGTGGCCAATTCTAACAGCGTTAAGATTAGTTATGCAGTCAATAACTGTTTGGGCTGGTGGGAATTCGCCAGCATGAATTGTTATCTTGTTGTAAATTAGTTATTTTAAATAGAAGATAAAATACATTGAAACCCAATTCTTTTGCTACTTTAAAAGTTTCAGTATGATTCATGTGCTCTGTGAATACCCTAGCAAGATCTACTCCAACAACACCTTTTTCTTAAAATGGCTAAGCAGCTTTAAATAATTCAATTCCTTTCTCACTTGAAAAATCGCCTAATGCACAAACAATTATCCCACCTTCCATTTACAGTTATTATTTTCCTTCGGATAGCCCATCAACTGCTGCCTAAAGAATTTATTCTAGATTTAAACCGTTTTCCATATGCAATTGAGGAGCAAACCTAATTTCAATATATTTAACATTTTCTTTTGCTGCTTCTTGCATTAATCTAAAAACACTTTGCTTGATAGCTGGCGTAGTCTAGAGTAACTTAATAGGAAAATTAAATAATTTAAAGCAATCCATTAATTATTTGCAATCATCTGTAATTGTAATAAATTTATCAAATTCTGTTTCATCTTCTGGGAGATCAATATTACATTCTTTTGCTAAAGTTCTTATTAAATCTTTTGGTAATGATCCGTCTAAATGACAATGCAATTCTATTTTTGGATATGCTTTTATTTTGTTAATTTCTTCTTCTGATAAAATGTTTTTCTTATCAATCATTTGGATTTAGTAATAATAATTAATTTGGAATTTATTTTCCTAAACTTTATTAAAGGTAATACAATAAACAAAACAAAAAACAATGCATTAACTTTAATCGTAATATCGTATTAGAGAACAACTACAAATAGAGAAAGAAAAGCAATTATTAAACTCCTAAAAAGATAAACAAAATTTGTTTTTTAAACCTTTTTACGTTTCAAAAAAAGTCGATGATAAAAATATGAATAATTTGTTTAATCAATAATACTCAGCTAAAATTTACTATGAATAAAACTAATCGTCACAAAACTCTGAATAATAACCATAAAAAAGTAAAAATCCAAAATAATTTGTAATTTGTTGTAAGGATCTACATTAATGGATATAGATGAAGAATTCTCTCCAACATCAAAAAATTACTCAAAAATCCATTCTCATAATAAAAATGATAATAATATATTTGAGGATATGAAATTTAATGACCTGAAATTTCGAAATCACAAGATGTGTGATCTTGGTAATTGATTAAAATAAATTATTATAAAATTTGCATTATGAAGGTCCAAAAGTCACTGATGATGGAAGGGTTGTGAGGTATTCAATTGTTGGAAATGTTGATTAGTTTTCAAAATAAGTAGAATAATCATATGAAAAGAAAAAATTTAATCCATTTCGATAGCTATATGGAAACTAACTAAATCCCTCTTTAAAAAAAATGAAAATAACAACTTAAATAAATTCGTTGACAAGCATTATGCAAAATAATAATAAAAAACAGGGGTAATCAGAGTAAAGTGAAAATGATGATAAACAATAATAATCTTAAGTATCTTTATCCTCTAAACATAGTGAAAATCCTACAACAATGCTAAGAGTTTCAGCCCAGAAGTTGTAAACTGGAGTTGTGACAAAGGATGAAATTAAAAAAGACATTGATTTAATAAAAGAAAAAATAAACGAAAATAAGAAAATTGAAAAGCAGAAAGTAAGGGAACTGAATACTGGTGAATAATTAGCTTACACTCATGATTAAAGGTTAACTTTATCTTTGTTTAAAAATAAATTTTCAGGATCTTTGAGCATTATGATGGGGTCTTGGCAAAATGATAAAATTGAATGAGTGTTTGTAAAAGATGCCCGAATAATTCCATACTATAAAATTCTGATGTTTTTATTTTTATTGAAATTTCAGACTTTTTATAGAACTATCGTTCGAGATAAGAATTAAAAATTGTTTTAGACATTTTAAAACCAGTTAGTTAGGGACAGCCTACACATTTATGACAACAGTAATTACGAGGATACACCGCAAAAAGTACTAATTCTGATTTTAAGTAAGATACTCGTTTTTATAAGTTATTTTAAGAATATTCTCTAAATAAAGCAAGGCATCACAACCAAGTACACCAGTGGCTACAAGTACTGTAAAGAGCTTTGATTCCACAGGACTTAGTTATTCCGAAATTTATGATAAGGCCACGAAATATAGGATAAAGCCAAGTTTTGTTTATAAACCACTAGAAGACAAAAAATAAGAAGTTGAAATAATTTCTCGGTAGAATATAGGAAAACAAGCAATATGAAAATTATTAAATTAATAAAGGAAGGCTAAAAATCCGCCTGGAATTTAATTTGTTATTGAAAAAATAAAGGAGAATTAATAAATTGTGAATAAATTGAAGCCTTCGTAAGATTAATTGAATAATCTAATAGTAGTTTTTTTGATAAAGAATATTTTTTTTATTAGGTAAAAGGAGATAGTGTATTGTAGAAGGAAATTAATTCAATCATGAGCGCTAGTGACTCAGAGTTTAAAAAAATAGACAATATAGAGAAGAAGAAACTATTTGGAGAAGAATGTTTAAAAAACAATTAAATTATAATTAAATTTTTTAAAAAGCAATCATCGATTAGCAATATGACAATATTTTTATTAGAAAAGCTGGGACAATATCATAATTTACATAAAATACAAATTGATATATATATATAATTATAATAATTTATTATCAATAATCAGAAAATTTTACTGCATATTAAATTTTTAATTAACTTGAAACAATAAATAATGCTACTTGCTAATAAATCCAAAATGATGGAAGAAGAAGAAATACCATTTTAATATAAAGGAGAATACATAGACTCCGAATATAAAGTATTTAAGAGATAAGGCAATGATTTTTTTCAATACAATTCAGCAAACCCTTATATTTCAAATTTATCGTATGAAGATCAAGCTGCTACTGATGCAAAAGAATTATTGAAAAAGAAAAAACGGGTTTATTAGGAACAATAGTAATAATAAATATTACTTGCAGAATTGGAAAAAAATATTAAAGTTATCTAACCATTATACATGAGAAATAAAGTGAATTTTTATATAAAAATGTAAAATATACTTTCTTTCTTTAGGGAACAATGTGTTCAACTGAATTATGAAGTCTGAAAGATAAATGTGAGTATAAATATATGATGAAAGGGGAGATTTTTGAATATGTGATTCCTTTACAATAAGTTAATAAAACTTCTCCCGAGTTTATTTTTTTTTGTTTAAGATGGAAGAAATTGATGGAAGTTTATTTAGACCGGAAAAGATTAAATAAAAGCAGGATGTTCTAGGAAAACTTTAAAAATTAGCTAAATAAGGGTATAGGAATGTTGATGAATAATCGTTAAAAAACTAAAAAGAAATGGAGCAAAAATGGAAAAACGTTCAAAAAGCAATTTGTAATTATATTTTTAGTTGAAAAGGACACATGACTAAGAAAATAAACAATTATTAGGAAACAATTATCAAGATGAATCTGATAATGAAAACTCTAAAAAATCTTAAAAACCATAAATGGTGCCTTGGGATGCTGCTTATATAGTTTATTAGCCAAATCAATCATTGCCGAGACTTTAAGAATAAAATTAAATGCTTCCCAAATCACGTGAAAGTCTTCAAGGTCCAGCGAAAGAATTGCAAAAATTAACAAATAGGAATATTGAGCTTCCTCGGATAAGAAAATCAATAGTAAATGGAAAAATTAGTTTGAGTGCTTTTGGGTAATTAGGAAACAAAAATAGTAAAGATAAGGAAAAGGATAAAGAAAAGGAAAATAAGGAGAAGAAACAAAAGATTTTAGAAAAATTGGAGTCAGAACTATCTATTTAGGAGAGTGAGAAATCAATTTAATGGAAAAAACTGGCAAGGCAATAAAGATTGAATACATTAATTGATACAAATATGAATTTTGAGAAGAAACTTGATAGAAGATAGGATTATTATAAAAATGTGAAATAGAATAAATAGATCCATTTTAAGGCACAGTTATTACTGGATAAAGTACTTGAACTTACAGAAGAAATTGAGGAAAAGCAATAAATATATAATAATGGAGGTACAAGAAAAATTTAACCGTTTAAGTTGCATACAACCAAAAGGGAAGCTCAAAAATTTACTACTTATTAAAAAAAATGAAATATAAAGTGACATTTATTTTCTGTTGAATTATTATTATTATTATAAGTAAAATTATAGTAACATAACATAATATTTTTTATACTATTTTTTTGTTTTGTTTCAAAAACGCAATCATTTGATCATAATTTGATATCTTAGTTATCAAAAAATGACTCTATAATATTTTTTAGATTGCTAAATTGTTTTAATTATTTAAAAAAGACTTTTTATATAAAGAAAAAAATGGAATAAGCAAAAGCAATAGGAATTAATGAGTTAAAATTATTTTAATATAATCTCATTGCTTAGTTTACAACAAGCCTAATAATTTATTCAAAAAGGAAAGAAATTTATTCTTTAAGACAAATATGAAGAGGCATTGGATTGGTGATTTTCTCAATGTTTAATCATGTTTTAGTTTTAATAAGGCCATTTAATTTAATCAAAATGATCATTCATGCTGAAATTGTAAAGGAATCATGTTATCTCATTTATGCCAATATAATGAGGCATTGGAGAGGTGATTTAATTCGTGATTATTTTTTTAGTTATAACTATTCCCTTTAATTGGATCCAATGTTCAAAAATGCATGAATTAATAAAGGCTTTGTATTAGAGATTATAGGCAAATATTAAGAAGCAATGGATAAGTTATTTATTTATTCATAATTTTTTAGTTATAATACTGCCATTGAATTAGATCCAATGTTTAGTTTAGGATGGATTCGCAAAGGAAATTTATTGCATCGTTTAGGAAAAGATGAATAAGCATTGGATTGGTGATTTAATTAGTTCATAATTATTTTAGTTATAATTACGCTCTTCCTTTGGAAGAAGACAAAAAAGAATTATGGATTGATAAAGGAAGTTCATTTTTATCTTTAGGGAATGCTCAAGAGGCATTAAATTGGTGATTTAATTACTTTTTAATATTGCTTTACAGTTATAATGAGGTCATTAAATTAGATCCAAACAATAAAAAAGCATATGAGGGTAAATCAATTGCATTATCTAATCTGGGAAGATTTTAAGAGACATAGGATTGGTATTTTATTAATTTTAACTAATTTTTTTTAGTATCATGCATTCTTTTAATTTAAATTAAGAATAATCAATTGATACTTTGAGTTAAAGTGAATAAAATAATACTTAAGATTAACAAAAAAAATTATTAGAAGAACCTAAACTTCAGTAAAAAACTTTATTAGAAGAATCTAAACTTCAATAAAAAAAATTATAAGAAGAATCTAAACTTCAGAAAGAAGTAAGTTTATAATAGTTTCAATTAAATAAGACACCTCAAATTAATAAAGAATAAGATCTCACTAGTGGTTAGTAAAACACTTTATTTGAAGGATCTAAATACCAAGAAGTATTGTTACAAAAATTCTCTCGAACTGAAGAAAACAGTGTAAAATTATTACTTTATAAATTATCTTATTTAGATTAAGTAATAGTTTATTGAACAATTACTGTAATACTCAGCTTTTTCATGAATCCATAAACTCACTGGACTAAATCCTTAGTAGAATAGTGAAATATGCTGTTATTTTAAACATATTTTACCTTTGATGCTAACTGAAGATCAAGCAAAAGAAATTTAAATTAAGAAACATATAGTAAATGGTGGAGGCTTTTCAGTGATTCATGAAGGAGTTTTCAGATAGGAATTAGTTGTAATCAAAGAACAAACAAATAAATAAGATGAAAAAGATGCGTTTTTCATTGCTATACTAAAGGAAAGTGCAATTTAAGCAATATGTAATCATCAAAATATTGGAAAACTATTGGCAATTTATTTTAATCCTGAATTCCTTTAAGTTTAAACAGTTCATCCATAATATTACTTGGATCTTTATTAAGTATTATTTGGAGAAACAAAATTTTGGATACCCAAAAAATTTGATATTTGTTGTTAAATACTGGAAGCTCTTGACTATATTCATAAGAAAGGAATCATTCACATGGACCTTAAGCTCAAAAACATTGTTTTTAAATCTTAAAATCTAAAAAAAATTGTTCTATTGGATTTTGGTATTTCCAAAATGGAAAAAACAAACAAAGATACAAATATAATTGCAATGACTAATTCTTACAGTTCTCCTGAAGTGCATTTTAATTGTAAATCTCAAGTCTCTCAAAAATCAGATATTTTTAGTGCCGGAATGTTTTTTTATTTGATTTTCTTTATTGTAAGTAGAGTCTTTTACGAATTAGCAACTGAAAGTAGAGCATTTATGAAATATTTAGGCTAAAAAGAATAAATTTATTAATTAATTCATAATGTTGAATTTAATTTTTTTAAAGAAAATGAATTAACTGGAAACCAACAATTGAATGAATTAATAGCAAATTGTTTGTAATATGATCCATCAAAAAGACCTACAGCATCATAAGCCTTAGAAAAAATGAAAACTATTAACTTTTGAGTAAGTAAGTATCTTAACAAACAGCAAACTTATTAAATTTAAAATTTTAATATAAATACTCAAAATTAATTAGATAAAGAAAAGGAAAATAAGGAGAAGAAACAAAAGATTTTAGAAAAATTGGAGTCAGAACTATCTATTTAGGAGAGTGAGAAATCAATTTAATGGAAAAAACTGGCAAGGCAATAAAGATTGAATACATTAATTGATACAAATATGAATTTTGAGAAGAAACTTGATAGAAGATAGGATTATTATAAAAATGTGAAATAGAATAAATAGATCCATTTTAAGGCACAGTTATTACTGGATAAAGTACTTGAACTTACAGAAGAAATTGAGGAAAAGCAATAAATATATAATAATGGAGGTACAAGAAAAATTTAACCGTTTAAGTTGCATACAACCAAAAGGGAAGCTCAAAAATTTACTACTTATTAAAAAAAATGAAATATAAAGTGACATTTATTTTCTGTTGAATTATTATTATTATTATAAGTAAAATTATAGTAACATAACATAATATTTTTTATACTATTTTTTTGTTTTGTTTCAAAAACGCAATCATTTGATCATAATTTGATATCTTAGTTATCAAAAAATGACTCTATAATATTTTTTAGATTGCTAAATTGTTTTAATTATTTAAAAAAGACTTTTTATATAAAGAAAAAAATGGAATAAGCAAAAGCAATAGGAATTAATGAGTTAAAATTATTTTAATATAATCTCATTTGCTTAGTTTATAATAGGCCGCCTAATTTGTTCAAAAAGGACAGTAATTTATTGTTTAAGAAAAATATGAAGAGGCATTGGATTGGTGATTTTCTCAATGTTTAATTATGTTTTAGTTTTAATAAGGCCATTTAATGTAATCCAAATGATAATGAATGCTGAAATTATAAAGGAAACATGTTATTTAGTTTAGGCCGAAAAACGGAGTCATTGGAGAGGTGATTTAATTAATGATTATCATTTTAGTTATAACTTTTCTCTTTAATTGGAACCAATGTTTATAAATGTGTGAACTAATAAAGGCTTAGTATTGAAGCAATTAGGCGAATATTAAGAAGCATTAGATCAGTTATTTATTAATAATTAAATTTTTTAGTTATAACTATGCCATTGAATTGGATCCAATGTTTAGTTTAGCATGGATACGCAAAGGAGATTTATTGCATTGTTTAGGGAAATATGAATAGGCATTGGATTGGTGATTTAATTAGTTTATAATTATTTTAGTTATAATTATGCTTTTCCTTTGGAGGAAAACAAAAAAGAATTATGGATTGATAAAGCGAATTCATTGCTTGCTTTAGGGAAAACTGAAGAGGCATTGGATTGGTGATTGAATTAATTTTAATTAGTTTTTTCAGTTATAATGAGGCAAGTAAATTAGAACCAAACTTAGAATAAGAAATTAATACTTTGAGTTAAAGTGCATAAAATAATTATTAAAAAATTTTATTTAGAAGAATTCACACTTCAGTAAAAAAATTTATGAGAATAATCTAAACTTTAGTAAAAAACTTTATTAGAAGAATCTAAACTTCAATAAAAAAAATTATAAGAAGAATCTAAACTTCAGAAAGAAGTAAGTTTATAATAGTTTCAATTAAATAAGACACCTCAAATTAATAAAGAATAAGATCTCACTAGTGGTTAGTAAAACACTTTATTTGAAGGATCTAAATACCAAGAAGTATTGTTACAAAAATTCTCTCGAACTGAAGAAAACAGTGTAAAATTATTACTTTATAAATTATCTTATTTAGATTAAGTAATAGTTTATTGAACAATTACTGTAATACTCAGCTTTTTCATGAATCCATAAACTCACTGGACTAAATCCTTAGTAGAATAGTGAAATATGCTGTTATTTTAAACATATTTTACCTTTGATGCTAACTGAAGATCAAGCAAAAGAAATTTAAATTAAGAAACATATAGTAAATGGTGGAGGCTTTTCAGTGATTCATGAAGGAGTTTTCAGATAGGAATTAGTTGTAATCAAAGAACAAACAAATAAATAAGATGAAAAAGATGCGTTTTTCATTGCTATACTAAAGGAAAGTGCAATTTAAGCAATATGTAATCATCAAAATATTGGAAAACTATTGGCAATTTATTTTAATCCTGAATTCCTTTAAGTTTAAACAGTTCATCCATAATATTACTTGGATCTTTATTAAGTATTATTTGGAGAAACAAAATTTTGGATACCCAAAAAATTTGATATTTGTTGTTAAATACTGGAAGCTCTTGACTATATTCATAAGAAAGGAATCATTCACATGGACCTTAAGCTCAAAAACATTGTTTTTAAATCTTAAAATCTAAAAAAAATTGTTCTATTGGATTTTGGTATTTCCAAAATGGAAAAAACAAACAAAGATACAAATATAATTGCAATGACTAATTCTTACAGTTCTCCTGAAGTGCATTTTAATTGTAAATCTCAAGTCTCTCAAAAATCAGATATTTTTAGTGCCGGAATGTTTTTTTATTTGATTTTCTTTATTGTAAGTAGAGTCTTTTACGAATTAGCAACTGAAAGTAGAGCATTTATGAAATATTTAGGCTAAAAAGAATAAATTTATTAATTAATTCATAATGTTGAATTTAATTTTTTTAAAGAAAATGAATTAACTGGAAACCAACAATTGAATGAATTAATAGCAAATTGTTTGTAATATGATCCATCAAAAAGACCTACAGCATCATAAGCCTTAGAAAAAATGAAAACTATTAACTTTTGAGTAAATATTTAAAAATATTAACAATAATTCTTAGTTTATTTTATTAAAATATTATATTTTTTTCTTCTGTTGCATTTCAATGTTCTCAAACTATCCAAGAACAATTATTAATCAAAAAATTTTAATATAAATACTCAATACAAATTATTTTACAATAATTTGCTAAAAGAAATAAATTATTCACAAATCTTTTAATTAATTTTAATAAGAATATAAAGTGAAAGAATAAAAAATTAAAATATTTTTATCACTTTATAATTATTAATTTTTTATTTGATAAATTTGAATATATTTTTGCTACTTTAAAGATATTTTTTGAACATATGATAAACGTGAAATTCATACTGATTAAATTTGGTTTCCTGTGTTTACTTTCATATTAATAAGAAGGTTTGATACTTATTTAATTTTTAAACTTAAAGCTTATTTGCAATTGATAACTGAAAAATATTTTGAAGATCTCTAATTAATATTTGAAGAACCTAATTTTGCTGATATACCTACGTTTCTATAATAAATTATAAATTGTTTAGGAGTAAGTGGCCATTAATCCCAGAACAAACAGTAACATTTTGAATCAAAGGAGAAGATTTGACATCAATAAATTAATATTACTTTATTTTTCGAGAAACAACTACAAACTATTATTCTGGCATTGCTTGTGATAGAATATAAGCAGTATTTAAATATAACAATGAATTCCTTATTGTATAAGGAGACCCTAATTATCCAAATTTGTAATTTTTTTATTTTAATTAAGCCACGCTAACGCTAATGTTGTGTCTTACTAAGACTTAAATTGATATTTTTTTGCTTTGACTTTAAATTATAACAATGATTATTATTCAGAAATTTATAGTACTTTCATTCATATAATTTAATAAATTTCTAGTTTTTGGAGATGGATCAACAGTTGATAAGTAATTGATATTTTTTCGCCGCCTTTTACATAAAAAAGTTTTGGCCCAACTTGAAAAAAATAAATTAAGATTTTTAATTGGTAAGGATAAATATTTTCCTTCTTTTAAAGGAACAATAATAGATTTTAGATTTTATTATGAAGTAAACATTATCTAAACAAAATTATTTATTTTATTAGGATGCTTTGACTTTCAATAAAATTGTTAAAATTATTGGAAATTAATTTCAATCTTATTATAGTAAAAAATTTAAATATAAAATATTTTTAGTTGTTGAAGAATTATATGATCTTCATAAAGAATAAGTAACTGATGCTGAAGTTTAAACTTGAAATTTTAGCCCATCATTCTTTGGAATATATACGAGTTAATGCGGTGGAATTAATTTTGCTGGAGGTTATAATACTTTTGGATAAGGAGTTAATATTTCTAAAAATTTCGCAAAAACAAGAACTCATTGTTAATAAATTAAATTATAAAATAGTTTTAGTATTTACCTAAATTTAATACACAATTGTATTTATTGATACTTGGGACGCCCCTGATTTGTTTTATTGTGAAGCTGATTCAACAATAATATTATAATATAATCATACATTTGATTAAACATTATTTACTTCCAAAATTTGTGGAAATAATGGTGCTAATGATCGAATTGAAAAATTTAATTATTTGCTACAAAATGATAACGACAATATTTTATTGAATTATCATTCAAATTTAAATTCAAACTTTACAGATGAGTATTTTATTTAATATTTAATTTTCTTTAGATCATGGGGCATAAGAGATATTATTATAACGACATGACAAACATGCCATTAAACTTGTGAACTTTGTTTTGGACCAAATTACAATCAATGTACTAGTTGTCCCTTTGGCAAGAGAGTTTTAAATAATTCTGAATGTATTTGTGTTTGTGGGATGTATGATGATGGAATAAATAAGGAATGTTAACTATGTCATTATTCTTGGTTTAATTCTTAAATAATTTAATGATTATAGTTCTCACAAAATATCTGATTAGAATAGCTGTAATTAAACAAATAATTCATCAAGTTGCTTGATCTGTGATATTTCTTAACACAGGTACTTAGAAAATAATAAATGTGTTTGCAAAACTGGGTGGTATGATAATGGAGTAGACGAAAATTGTAAGCAATGCAATTCCAAATGGTTGAAAGATAAATATAATTTCATTGTTTTATAGTAAATCTTGTCTAGGAGAAAGTGCTTTGGATTGTTTAAGTTGTTATTCAAGTTTATTGCTTAACATACTAAATGAAAACAAAGGAGAATGTGTTTGTGTTAATAATTCGATCTTTAATGAAAACAAAGGTAAATGTGTTTGTGTTAATAATTTGATATATGATGAAAATCAATAAGCATGTGTTTGCAAAGAAAGTTTTCAAAAAATTTCTTTATTTTTACTAGATTAAATCCTGCATGAGAACAAATAATTTTGCTTTTAATGTGCAGATATATCACCTCTCTGCATTAAATGCTACTCAAATTTTACCTGTTTTGAAGAATTGGCTTGTGAAACTAATTAATTTTTATCAGTGGATACTACATAATGTGTCTCAGTTTGCTAATCAATCGATTCGAGTAAAATTTAAATGAATTCTATTAATTTTGTCTTAGATCTTTATGGAAATAGCGATACTAATTTATGCGAATCTTGTCCTGAAAATTGTTAATTTTGCCTTTCATCTGACTTAGCTGATTGTATCTCTTTTGTTTTTATAGTTCAATAAATTAATTCTAATCTTATTTAAATTGATTGAAATGAAAAAGAAGCGACAGTAAAAAGTGCACCTGCGATCCAGCTAATAAAAAATAATATGGAAAATTATTTGGATTTTGATTTTTTAATGACCAATCCCTCATAACAATAAATTTATCCAAAAATTCTCTAAAAAAATGAAGAACTTGTTTATTTAAATTTTTCTGAAATAATTGAAAATAAAAAAAATAATATAAATTGCTAATTCACAATAAAAAGAAATTAAATAGAAATAGGTAAATAAAGTAATAATGAAAGATTTACTGAAGTTCAAATTATTGCCATGTATGCACCCATCTAATGAATCTATATTGATTCAAATTCTTAATAAAATAATAATTACTTAAAATTTAAAATTAATTCTTATTCTAATTTAGACAATCTTTAATGCAAAATTATAGGGCTTATTTCTTTCGAAAAAACAATCTTACCCACTAAATTATCTTTGAATATATAATTATCTGCAAACAAATATAATAAGTTTTTAACTTGTGATTGAATTTAAATGATGACGAAACTTTCAATTGAATCATTAAATGATGATTAATATTCCACTAGGTTTACTTAAATAACTACCGCTGATAATTACAGACAAATATTTATTGAAATAATTTTTAAAATCTCAATTAATAATAATCCAATAATTTATCTTTCTTTTGATTCTTCAATCATTGATAATGAAAACTTATGTTACTTCACACCAAATCCTTCAAATTTAAGATTATAATTAGACAATTATAAATTACTTTCAACAGAATAAATAGAAGCATAAGAGTCAGTGCTTAACGTTTAAGGCGCTACAAAAAAAACAGTTTCCAAATATTTTATTTTAAATTACATTTTAGGCTAGTTCAATTTAAAAAGGCGGGGCTTTGTTGCCAGGAGGAGTAGCTGCGAGAAGTTCGGCCCAAATGAATATGATCATTTATTTATATTATGTCGATGTAGAAAAGCCCTCAAATCTCCTGGCTATGTGGGAAGGAAAATAAACAGGTAATGAATTATTTGAAATTGATTAGTTGACTTTGACTGAAAATCTAAAGGATAAAGAATCTTATGAAGCAATGTTTCAAAAGGCTAATATTTTTAGTTATTGTTGAAATATTATCAATGTTCCACTATTGCTGATCTTAATAAGTATTATTCTGGGAATTTTTATACATTATTTTTCTTATTCTTAAATGAAATCTCCTAAATAATTAATTTAAAAATATAAAGATTGCACCTTTCTATAAAAGTTATAAATTTTAGTATAATTAATTAAATATTTTATCAAATATTAACTTGTCTGGAAACTTTCTATCTCTTTATATTTTACAAGCTTAATTTGCATTTCCTTGTTTACATGGACTAATATTAGATTTATAACTATTCATTCGACTTATGGAATTATCAATTGAATTTTAGCTTTAGCTGTAAAAATTATCTAATTGTATTTTCTCTTTTTTCTTTATCAATTATTGACAAATAAAAATGAAATTTCAAAAAATTAAGGCAATCATGCAAGATGCTTTCTTAAAATAACTAGAGAATTATTACAAAGCTTTTTTTTTTTTTTTTTTTTTTTTTTTTTTGTATGATTTGAAACCAAAAAAAGGAAAAAAAAAGAGATATGAAAAATGAAAAGAATTAATCAATATAAGGATGCAATCTGCAGGTGTATTATTGGTCTGTGCATCGCTTTTTCTTGTTAGCTTAAATGAAACGAGTCTTTGTTGTGATAGTTTGTTTTGTAGTTATTCCGTTGACTAATTTCGTCTAGAAGAATTAATGTTTGGAGTTTGCATTTAGGTGGTTGTTCGCTTGGAAGATTTACATAAGCTGGATTCGAATTAAGACATGTTTAATATTATTGTTTTTCAAAATGGTAAATGGATTCAGGTGAAGAGGAGGCTTTTCATGGCACTTTAGAGAGAAATTCAATGTTCACGGTTGAGCTTTTTCGGTGCTTGGTGAAGTAGTTGGAGATTTTTTTTGGACCAGCTTTTGGATGGCATGGGCCATTTCTTAGAAATTATTCGCAGATTACAAAGCTTTAAACTAATTTTTGAAGACTATAATGATAATTTATTGAACTAAATTAATCCTATATTGGAGTTAGGAAAGACAGAAATATTTTGTTTAATATGCACATTTTTATGGAATTTTCCAATGCTTCAAATAATATTATACTTTTTAATAACTCTTTGTTTTATAATTTACTATTCTTCTTAAAATGTTTTTTAAAATAAATTAGCATATTCCTTTGCTAAATTTAATGAAATTATGTTTTTGATTTCAATCATTTTATTTAATTTCATGATGCAGGTTCCAACAGATCAATTCAAAACAAGTTACGAATATGGAATGAATTTTTGTTATTTATCCACTCTCTAGTAAACAGGATCATTATTTTTATACTATTATCTTGCTAAAGATTTTATTTGTTCTTTATAAAGTCAAAATGAGCATAATAAAATTGAGTTTCTTCTCTCCACTCTTACAGAATAAATGCTTTTATACTTTGGTTAAATTGAAACTTTATGAACTGATCTAAGACAAATATATAATTTTAATAAATTTAAATAATAAATAAAAAATAATTTATTTAGCAACATTAATATTCAATTCAACATTAATTAACCTTAAAATATTTTAAAAAACACAATTAAGAATATCAAAAGGAAATTGAATTAAACAATAAACAAGGCTATCAGCACTAGCCTTAAATGATCAATCATTTATTTTATTTTGTTTTCTGGTTAGGGCTAATCATCCTATTTAAATTTTATCAGAACATAATAGAGGTTTGGCGATGAAACAAAGGAAATATTTCCTTCTTCATTCCCTCCAAATAAATGTTCTACATTTTTCTGTAGTATAAAAACAGTTAATGGACAATTATCTTTACTTAAATTCACAGTTTTCGATAAAATAAAGCAGGAATCAATAAGATCTGACTGAATTAATTAATATTAATATTTTTTTAACCAAAATTAATAATAATTTTGGTAAAATGTTGAGACTTTGTAAGAAACTTTTAAAAAATTGCTTAACTAATAAATACAACATCTAATTCAACGTACGGTATCAGAAAATATCCAAGCCAATAATGTTTAGAGAGTAATAATAGACTGAAATTAAATAGTGTTTAATTTATTATTCAAAATTAATTAATTATTATATTTCTATATTTTTTAAAAAATATAGTATTAACTAAAAAAAAATAGTGTTTAATTTATTATTCAAAATTAATTAATTGTATTTTGATTGTTTTTCAAAAAATAAATCCAAATAAAATTAATAAATAATATAAAATAAAAAACTCTTCTTGCTCAATGCAACTTCAAAAAGTCAAGGAATTAATCACGCAGAAACTTGAACCAAACAAAAATAAGGCTATACAAACTATATACAATCCTCCGCGGCCAAAGAAAATATTCCCATTCTTCACGGAAGATCTGACGAATGACCCCTAAGTAATGGCACTTTCTGGCGATTAAATCTTTGTTGGATTTAAATCTGGGTCATTCATTTTTATTGATTTTATTATTTTATTTATTTTTATAGGGAAATCCATGTGATTAACCAAAAAGAAAGTGAATTTAATTTTGAATGATAAGCCCATGATGAAGATGATGGCGGAATATAAAATATCAAAGTTTCAAAGGATAATACAGTAATGGTAACATCCTCTCATTAAGAATTAAAAGTATGGAGGCTCATAGAGTCTAACGAATATATAGAAAATTTTTCCATTGAAATTGATGAAGGTGAAGCAAATTTAATGGCGATGAGTAAGGAAGGACACTTGCTAGCTTTTACAGGAAAGGACTAAGAACTTAAAATCTGGAGAATTAGTGAAGAGGAATTCTTACTCGTTAAAAATGTCAGCTCCCTAGAGGATATACAGCAGCTCGATTTTAGTTATTCTGAGAAAATGTTGGCATGCACATCTTAAGAAGGAAATAACATTATAGTAAAATGCTAAAGTATGGATTTATTAGAATTAGGATTTAAACACTCTTTTGATATTAATTCGTTGGAGGATGGTAGTGAAAAGCCTTTAGAGTAAAATAAATAATATATTAAGAAAGCATAATTTGAAAACAATGATTTTATATTAATCACGGATACTGGGAAGATATTTAAGTTAGATATTAAATCTCCAAACTTTAAATAACTGAATATTTATGAACATAAAAACAATTAATAATCAAATATAAAGCTTTTTAGTAACTTTTTTGCTTTCTTTAAAGGCAGCAATATAATTAGTATTAAATAAATGGAACACCAAACTTCTTTAGAGTTTGAAATTGAATATTGTAAAGATGGTTTTTTTGGATTTTTAAATGAAAAGACACTTGTATGTATTAACAAACAAACAGTTGAGTACTACTCATTATATGATGAAGATTTTTAAGCATATTTTAATTTATTAGAAAAAGAAAATGTGTTTAGTATTGAATAAGCCCATAATGATTCTGTTACTTCAGTTGCATTTAATCAAAATGGAACTCTCTTAGCAAGTGGATCAATTGATAGGACAATAAAACTTTGAAACCTTGAAACCAAAACTGAAATAGCAACATTAAGAGGACATTATAATTCTGTTTATTCAGTTGCATTTAATCAAAATGGAACTCTTTTAGCAAGTGGATCCTATGATAAGACAATAAAACTCTGAAACCTTGAAACCAAAACTGAAATAGCAACATTAAAAGGACATAATTATTGTGTTTATTTAGTTGCATTTAATCAAAATGGAACTCTCTTAGCAAGTGGATCAGATGATAGGACAATAAAACTCTGAAACCTTGAAACCAAAACTGAAATAGCAACATTAAAAGGACACAATAATTGGGTTAATTCAGTTGCATTTAATCAAAATGATACTCTCTTAGCAAGTGGATCAGGTGATAAGACAATAAAACTCTGAAACCTTGAAACCAAAACTGAAATAGCAACACTAAGAGGTCATAATAATTCTGTTACTTCAGTTGCATTTAATCAAAATGGAACTCTCTTAGCAAGTGGATCAGGTGATAAGACTATAAAACTTTGAAACTTTGAAACCAAAACTGAAATTGCAACATTAAGAGGACATAATAATTCTGTTTATTCAGTTGCGTTTAATCAAAATGGAACTCTCTTAACAAGTGGATCAGGTGATAGCACAATAAAACTCTGAAACCTTGAAACCAAAACTGAAATAGCAACACTAAGAGGTCATAATAATTCTGTTAATTCAGTTGCATTTAATCAAAATGGAACTCTCTTAGCAAGTGGATCAGGTGATAAGACAATAAAACTCTGAAACATTGAAACCAAAACTGAAATAGCAACATTAAGAGGACATAATGATTCTGTTTATTCAGTTGCATTTAATCAAAATGGAACTCTATTAGCAAGTGGATCAGATGATAAGACAATAAAACTCTGAAACCTTGAAACCAAAACTGAAATAGCAATATTAAGAGGACATTATGAATCTGTTTATTCAGTTGCATTTAATCAAAATGGAACTCTCTTAGCAAGTGGATCAGGTGATAGCACAATAAAACTCTGAAACCTTGAAACCAAAACTGAAATAGCAACATTAAAAGGATACAATAATTGGGTTAATTCAGTTGCCTTTAATCAAAATGGAACTCTATTAGCAAGTGGATCAGATGATAAGACAATAAAACTCTGAAACCTTGAAACCAAAACTGAAATAGCAATATTAAGAGGACATTATGAATCTGTTTATTCAGTTGCATTTAATCAAAATGGAACTCTCTTAGCAAGTGGATCAGGTGATAGCACAATAAAACTCTGAAACCTTGAAACCAAAACTGAAATAGCAACATTAAAAGGACACAATAATTGGGTTAATTCAGTTGCATTTAATCAAAATAGAACTCTTTTAGCAAGTGGATCCTGTGATAAGACAATAAAACTTTGAAACCTTGAAACCAAAACTGAAATAGCAACATTAAGAGGACATAATGATTCTGTTTACTCAGTTGCATTTAATCAAAATGGAACTCTCTTAGCAAGTGGATCAGGTGATAGCACAATAAAACTCTGAAACCTTGAAACGAAAAGTAATCAAGTAAAAAGCTAAGAAACAAAATTTCCTAATTATTTTGAATAATAAGAAAGAGATCAAAAAAATAAGAATAAAAAAAGAGATGAAAACAATCAAAACAATTTAATTTATTTTTATAAGTAAAATTATTTATGAGATTTATTTTATATAGTCCATCATTTGATTAAAACTTTCACTTACAAGGATATATATTCATTGAAACACTGAAATTGTTTACTTAATAATGTACATAAGAACAACAGAAACAAAACTTTAAATTAAATAGTGAATAGTTTAATGTTTGGGTTAACAAATTCACCTCTTGCTATTATTTTTACTACGTTGATAATGAACATAAAATCCCCATGCTTAATTTTCTGCTTTATTTGGATGACAAGGAATTGCTTTCAACGTTTCTGACAATAATCGAATGTGCTGGAGAAAAAGTCAAAATATGTTTTGAAATAGATTCATTTGGGTTTACTCCTTTTCAAATTGCATAGTAAGGTAGACTCAATGAATGCTGAAATATGCTGATTAACTTTTGTATAAAATATAAGGGGATACACTTTACTGATTCATTTTTTCCTGCTGACTAACTACAATATCTTTAAGATAAAGAAAATACATTGAGTTTTAATGCACTAAAACTCATTAAAGAACTTGAATTTGAACCCCAAAGCCTTAAAACATATGATAAAGGATTTAAAGCTGAAACAAAAGTAACATTTAATACAACTCAGCCAACACACTCAATGATTGAAGATCGTTTATACTATGATGATTTATTAGAAGAAAATTATTCTTATGGAAAATGGGTGGTGTTTTCAGTTAAAGGAATTCTTTCACCTTGTAATGATTGGTGCCAATCCCTTCGAAAAGTATCAATGACAAGTAAAATATTTTAGCCATAAAGAATTGTTCCTTTAATTTCCGAAATGAAATGGAACTTATATGCTAGAAAACTTTATTGGAGAGAATTTGTGTCCTTACTAATATTAGTTGGATGCTTTTTGACAGAGGTGTTTTGACTTCATTATAATGAAGTTAACGAAAGTACAAAGCAAATAACTGGAAATATTTTGCATAGCGCAATGACAGTTTTATTGTTGGAATTTATTAAGATAGAATTACGGCAAATGTCTTATTCAGTGAAAGAATATTTATGTGATTGGTCTAACTATGTTGACATGTTTTGAATCTTCAGTATGATCTGCTATATTATTATTAATTTTGTGTTCCAATTTGAAAATATATTTCTTGTGAGAATGTTCGGAGCAATTTCATTGATTTTTACTTGGATCAAGGTGGTTACTTATTTGCGTGCATTCTCGGGATTCGCCTTTATTATGCTAATGCTGATAGCTGTCTTCAATGATATGAAATACTTTCTTGCTATGTTGATTTGAATTCTTCTCGGATTTTCTTTTTCATGTAAGAAGTTTTGTATTTAAATTATTTAGTTGGGATGCTTTAACAAAGAAATCAAGAGCAAACTTAGGATATCTTTCATATGATCAAGATATCCCACAAATTATTATTGGGTGACTTTGATAGCTTTGATGAAGTAATGCAGGAAGATGTAACTGGATCGGAAGTTTGTGTTTGGGTTTTCTTCTTCTTTTGTACTTTGCTCCTGATGATCATTATGCTGAATCTATTGATAGCATTTATTAATGACTCTTATGAGAATCTAATTTAATCCAAAGATATTGCCTTTTACTCAGAAAGAGTTGGACTGATTGCTTACATTGAAAGAAAAATAAATGATGGCTAAAGATAAGAGTTAGACAAAATGTTTGGTGATTAGTATGTTTTTTTCTTTGAGTAAGACCAAGGGGAATAAGAGGAAGATAATTTTGAAACAAAAAGGATAAGGACAAAGTTGGATAGCATTCATGAAGAACTAAAAGATGGAATGAGTAACTATAAATTTTAATTTTATAAATAATTACAAAGGAAACATAAAAGATTAATAGAAAGAATAATTGAGCAAATAGAAAGAATAGTTTGGTAAATATACAAATTTTAATTTTATAAATAATTTTAAAGGAAACATAAAAGAATTAAAACAAGAAATAGGTAGATATAAATTTTAATTTTATAAATAATTCCAAAGGAAACATAAAAGAGAAATTAGATGGAATAGGTAGATATTAATTTTACTTTTAATAATTAAAAAGAAAGCATAAAAGAGAAATTAGATGGTATGAGTAGGATATAAATTTTAATTTTTTGAATAATTACAAAGAAAACCTCAAAGAACTAAAAGATGATATGAGTAGATACAAATTTTCATTCCTAAAAGAACAAATGATTGAATAGAAAGAATAATTTGGTAAATAAATTTAATTTTAATTGTTTAAATCATTTAAAAGGCTAAATTTTAGAAGAACTCTAAAAACAGAATAAAAATTGAAAGATTATTTTTATTCAAATAAAATGAAAATAAATTACCAAATAAAATAATAATTAAGAATAATTATACTTTTAAAGTAACTATTTCTCCTTAATTATCAACTAAAAACTATTAACATCAAATATTTTTATTCTATTATCAGTTATTGCAAGAGTTTGAACAATCCTAGAATGGGATTTGAAAGTTGAAAGGTTACTTTTTTTTTATTAATTTCATTGAATAACATTTAATTATCAATTTTTTTTACCATTATCAAGATATTTTTAATAATTTGATTTTAGTTATAAAAAAATTGCATCTATAATATTTTCTATATATATAACAAAATTATTTTCAAATATATAAAAAACCTTTTTTAAAATGAAATAAGCAAAAACAATTGACATTAATGAGTTAAAACTTTCTTAATATAATCTCATTGCTTAGTTTACAACAAGCCGAATAATTAATTTAAAAAGGAAATTTATTGAGTATTTAAGACAAATATGAAGAAGCATTGGATTGGTGATTTTCTCAATTTTTAATTATGCTTTAGTTTTAATTAGGCCATTTAATGTAATCCAAATGATAAAACATCCTGAAATTATAAAGGAAGCATGTTATTTTATTTAGGGCGAAATAAGGATGCATTAGATAGGTGATTTAATTTGTGATTATTTTTTTTAGTTATAACTTTTCCCTTTAATTGGATCCAATGTAGAAAAGCGTATGAAATAATAAAGGCTTAGCATTAGAGGAATTAGGCCAACATTAAGAAGCATTGGATCAGTTATTTATTAATAATTAATTGTTTTAGTTATAATTCTGCCATTGAATTAGATCCAATGTTTAGTTTAGCATGGATACGTAAAGGAAATTTATTTCATTGTTTAGAGCAATTTGAATAGGCAGTGGATTGGTGATTTAATTAATTTATAATTATTTTAGTTATAATTACGCTATACCTTTGTATTCAAAAAAACAAGATTTAATAGTTAATAAAGGAAATTCATTGCTGTCTTGAAGGAAACCTTAAGAAGCATTGGATTGGTGATTGAATTAATTTTTAATTAGTTTTTTTAGTTATAACGAGGCAATTAAATTAGATCCAAACAATAAAAGAGCATATGAAGGCAAATCAACTGCATTATCTCATTTGGGAAGAGTTTAAGAGGTCTTGGACTTGGATTGGTGCTTTTATTAATTTTAACTAATTTTTTAGTATCATGCATTCACTTAATTTAAATTAAGAATAATCAATTGATACTTTGAGTTAAAGTGAATAAAATAATACTTAAAATTAACAAAAAAATTTATTAGAAGAACCTAAACTTCAGTAAAAAACTTTATTAGAAGAATCTAAACTTCAATAAAAAAAATTATAAGAAGAATCTAAACTTCAGGAAGAAGTAAGTTTATAATAGTTTCAATTAAATAAGACACCTCAAATTAATAAAGAATAAGATCTCACTAGTGGTTAGTAAAACACTTTATTTGAAGGATCTAAATACCAAGAAGTATTGTTACAAAAATTCTCTCGAACTGAAGAAAACAGTGTAAAATTATTACTTTATAAATTATCTTATTTAGATTAAGTAATAGTTTATTGAACAATTACTGTAATACTCAGCTTTTTCATGAATCCATAAACTCACTGGACTAAATCCTTAGTAGAATAGTGAAATATGCTGTTATTTTAAACATATTTTACCTTTGATGCTAACTGAAGATCAAGCAAAAGAAATTTAAATTAAGAAACATATAGTAAATGGTGGAGGCTTTTCAGTGATTCATGAAGGAGTTTTCAGATAGGAATTAGTTGTAATCAAAGAACAAACAAATAAATAAGATGAAAAAGATGCGTTTTTCATTGCTATACTAAAGGAAAGTGCAATTTAAGCAATATGTAATCATCAAAATATTGGAAAACTATTGGCAATTTATTTTAATCCTGAATTCCTTTAAGTTTAAACAGTTCATCCATAATATTACTTGGATCTTTATTAAGTATTATTTGGAGAAACAAAATTTTGGATACCCAAAAAATTTGATATTTGTTGTTAAATACTGGAAGCTCTTGACTATATTCATAAGAAAGGAATCATTCACATGGACCTTAAGCTCAAAAACATTGTTTTTAAATCTTAAAATCTAAAAAAAATTGTTCTATTGGATTTTGGTATTTCCAAAATGGAAAAAACAAACAAAGATACAAATATAATTGCAATGACTAATTCTTACAGTTCTCCTGAAGTGCATTTTAATTGTAAATCTCAAGTCTCTCAAAAATCAGATATTTTTAGTGCCGGAATGTTTTTTTATTTGATTTTCTTTATTTTAATTAGAGTCTTTTACGAATTAGCAACTGAAAGTAGAGCATTTATGAAATATTTAGGCTAAAAAGAATAAATTTATTAATTAATTCATAATGTTGAATTTAATTTTTTTAAAGAAAATGAATTAACTGGAAACCAACAATTGAATGAATTAATAGCAAATTGTTTGTAATATGATCCATCAAAAAGACCTACAGCATCATAAGCCTTAGAAAAAATGAAAACTATTAATTTTTGAGTAAGTAAGTATCTTAACAAACAGCAAACTTATTAAATTTAAAATTTTAATATAAATCAGAGAAAAAAAAGTATTTAATAAATAAAAACATTTATTTTTATTAAATACTTTTTTTTACTTATCATTATCTATCTAAATTTTCAAAATAATATTTTTAAATAAATGGTATGGATGAATCATTTGACAAAATCAATTAAAATAACAAGTGTAATTTATTAAATTACATTTGTAATTTAATCAAAATGCAATTGCTTTAAACAATAAATTGCATTTGTTAATTAAATTTTAAATTCTATTTGAAAAAAAAAAAACTTCCATCTAAGAAAAATTTCTCTAACTTTGGATAATATTAGTATGATTATTTAATGCATAACTTAAAAATTAATAAAATTTGATCAATTAAATCAAGTCTAAAGGAAAAACAACAAAAGCCCTCATCGCACCCATCGCCATTTTTTAAAATTGTTTTTTTATACAGCAGTTTTGATTCAACTGGAAAAAAATAACTTAAGATTTATAATTGGTAAGGATGATTATAATACTCCTTCCTTTAAAGGAACAATAAGGGATTTTAGATTTTATTGAAGTAAGCATTATCTAAACAAAATTATTAACTAGGATGCCTTGGCTTTCAATAAAATTGTTAAAATTATTGGAAATTAATTTAAGTAATTAAATATATAATTTATCAAATTACTTAATTTCTTATTACTTTATTTTAAAATATATATTTATGAATTTTAAAGTTTATATCTTTTTTATAATTTCTAATATTTTTAGTTGTTGAAGAATTATATGATTTTCATAATGAAGAAATTATTGATGCTGAAGTTTAAACTTGAAATTTTATTCAATGCTTAACTTTTAAGGCACTACAAAAAAAACAGTTCTCAAATATTTATACTATGTCGATGTAGATAAACCTTCAAAATAAAACTATAAAGCCTAAGTGATTTTTATAAAATATTATGAGAATAATTTGAGAAAGGAAATTTAAAACAAAAATCAACGAGAATTTATTTAATTTTTATTGTTATTTGTTTGTTTTATTTCTTTCATTTTTTTGTTATTTTCAAGACTTCTAAAGTCTTCAATTTAAACGATTTGTATTGTTCACCCATGATTGTTCCACTTCAAGATTATTATAAGAGTAATTAAAGAGACCTTGTGACTTTCATTGGGAAATCAATTCTTATTGTTTTGCTCAATTTTTGCAGCACACTTTCTTCTAGTAAATCTTTCGCAAAATCCACTTTTTGATATTATTCTGAACAAAAATAAACAAAAAAAAATATAATTAACTATTATTAGAAGGCAATTCAGACTAGTAAAATATAAATAAATATGAATATAAATAAATAAAATTGCTACATCCTAAAAGAAAATTACATAAACGCAAGATAAAAGAAAGAATTTAATATGAATATAAAATTACAGACTTATAGAAAATTATACAAATACACCAAACAAAGCACGAATAATAAAAGATAAAGAAATAAATATTAATATGAAATTGTTACGGGCTAATAGAAGGAATAATAAAAGATAAAGAAATAAATATGAATATGAATTGCTACTGTCTAATAAAAAATTATACAAATACAAGAAATAAAAAAGAAAATTGTTACTAACTAATAGAAAATTATAACAAATACAAGAAAAAAAAAATTGTTACTAACTAATAGAAAATTATAACAAATACAAGAAACAAAAATAAACAAAATAAAAAATAAAGAAATAGAAAATTAAAAAAATACAAAAATAAAACGTATAAAATATTTATTGAATAATAATAAAACTCCAAAATTTGGTCCAACCCTTTTGTCACAATAAATTGCTGTTTATTATTTTTAGCATTTCCATTAATGAAAAATGAATCTAAGAAAGAAATGATATAATTTAAGAAACTAATTATTCTCTTTCATTTCCATTTTGAATAACCAACTGCATTAATCATTTGGATCCGGTACTTCCCAGCTAATTGAATCCCATTTAGGCACAGCCATTCCTCCAAATAAGCAATTTGGTTCCTCATCACTATACATAACAACTAAGGTTAATTCTTTAATTATTAAGATAATAATAATAAAGCAACCTTTATTGTTACATTAGTTATGGAAGATTTTTGTATTAAATCTTAAATATAAATATATAATTAAAGTTAGAATTACTCCTTGATTTTATCTTGAAAGTGAATTGACTGCAAAGAAACTATTGAATTTTCAAATAAGGAAAAAATAATATTCTATTGTAGTTAATTTGTTATAAGCTTTGAATCAAATACTAATATTAAAATATTTAAGTAATTATTATTACTTTTGTTTGTGAATTTTCTTAATTTGTAATTTTGTTGAAATTAATTGTTTTGATCATTCTATTTCTTAATAGTTTTTATTTCACTTAATTTTTCTTCTTCTAAGTTTGGATATTTAATATTTTGTGTTTGATTCTATTTGATTTCTTCGAAGATAGCAATTTTCCTTATCAGTTAAGTATTCTCTAGTTCTAATTTTGAAATTATCTGCTTATTTTCTTATATAAGAATTTCAAATTCGAATTTTTATTGCTTTCCTTATTTTAATTGCTCATCTAATTATATTTAATATTCTTATTTTTTTTATTTTTATATTTTCTATTATTAAAGAACTTTTTCTTTTTTAAATTCTTTAAATATATTTTAAATTGTATTCGTTGCATCTATTTATTATTTTCCTTAAAAAAATAATGTCAATAACTATTTACCTTCTAGGAATAAGGAAATGTCCTATAATTTTTTATTTTATTCTCGAAGTTACTATTTTAATGGGGATATTTATGAGGAAATATTAATTGCACAATAGTTTTCTAATGAGAATGAATGCAATTCATGACTATAAATTTTCCAATTATTCTTAATCTCACCAATTTTTGCCATTATTTCTATTATTTAAATACTTAATAAAAAGTTTACTCACCATTTTTAATATAATGTTCCTTAAGATCTGTAATCTTTTTTTTATATAATTCTATATCAACTTAAATTTGCTTAGCTAAGTTTGATAAAAGTTCAAGATAAACTTTATTATTTTTCGTCTATTGAAGTTAAGGTATTTTATTGAAAGATTCTTCAATTTAACTCTACAATTATATTATTGGTAATATTATAATTTCATTTCGCTCATATATTATTGATTCAATTCGCTTTAAATTATTATTAAGAGTTTCTTTTATTTATTCATATTTTTGGAATTTTTAACTATACTTGAGATTAAAATCTTTATAAAACTAAATTATAATAATTCATTACCTTTAATACAAATATCTTCAGTTTTTACATCTACTTCACATTTTTATTAGAATTCATCTTCTTCTGCTAAAAAGCTATTTATATTTTATTAAACAGGCAGTTGATTTAGTTTATCTTTTAATAAGCACTATTAATAAAAATTAAAATACCTGAAAGTGCTTCATATTATGATAAAATTTTATAAATATTTTCTTTTTCTTAAAATTTATCTGGGTTTTGTGTGATGCTTTATACAAATTCCAATTTAGATTTGAGTTATATTATGCAATTTTGTGTGGAGAGTAAATTCCAACAAAAATTTATTTAAATTTCTTAATTTTGTTCATTTATTTCAACATCTGTTGTCTCATTTTATAAATAAAAATTTAAAAGTTCGCATAATGCTAGAGAAGTAGTAAGAAAGTTTGAAAATTGGGGGTATTCCTTATTTATTTCCACAACATTCAATGATCCCTTTCAAATATTAAAGGAGCCAAAGAGCTAAATTATTTGAATTTCAATTTGCTTTTTATTTATAGCATAAAAACTAAAGCAAAATTATCCACCGCTCTTATCGCACAAACGCTGCAAGGTCCATTTAGTCTATTAACTTTTTCTTTTATCGTAAACTTATTTTAATTTATTTTTTATATTGATCATTAATAATTATTAGATATCCTACTCATGACCATCAAACAAAAGCAAATTTTTATCAATTAGCTCTTCTAAAAATTATAAAGCATTTGCTCTTTCTAAAGGACAAAATTAAAGCATAGTTTTTAGCATTTATCTGTAAGAGTAATCTGGATGCAAATTAAATAAATAAATTTTAAACCTTCTTCTGACATTTAACTCTCTGAGAAATATAGATTGAGTATTTTATTATATTCCTCATATGAATTATGCAGTTTTACTTTATGCAATTCTTGTATGGCTTCATTCCCATAAAGGATTTCAAATAAAATACTGCCAACACTATAAATATCTGATAAAAATGGATTAAAATTATTCGGTTTTTTATTATTTTAAAAGCATTCGAATAATTCTGGGGATGCGTATTATGAAACTTCATAATGTCCTTTTAAAATTTATCATTGTATTTTAAAAAATTACCATATTTTTATCTTAAATTTTTAAACATTTGTTTTTAATTTTATTCTATAGAGTTACTTCTAGAAAGTCCAGAGAAGACGCATTTTATATCACCATCAGTGTTTTCTATAAAAATATTTTCTGGTTGCAAATTGGAGCAAAAGAGATTTTTGCTTTAGAAATAACTAAATGTGCATACCATGTCTGAAAACAGTTTTCTAAATTAATTCTGATCAATTCCTGTTTGAATTAATTTTCGCAGATTAGTCTCATAGTATTTCATAAAAATCACTTAAGCTTAATAGCTTTATCCATTTTCCACTCTATTAATTACATTAACAAAATAAATTATTAATATTCAACATTGGTAATTATTTTATGCAATATTACTTTACCATTAAGCTTGAATTCCATCCAATGGACTAAAAAGCCTCTTATTCTTTAGCAACAAGCTCATTCGCAATTCGAACATTCTTCACGCATTTGATTGCAAGGGGTTCGTTTCCATTGAAGAGTTTGTAGATTGTACCAGTGCTTCCTTCACATATATTTTCCACAATTTAACTATCATCAGTATTTATCATCTTCAAATCCTCGATTATTTACTTTATTTTTGACATTTTTTATTATTCAATTTCAAAGATTTTTTTTTAAATAATTTTATTTTTTGTTTAATATAAATTTTTACAAAGAATTAATTTTAAATATAAATTTTTAAAAGTTTATTTAACATTTCCCCAAGGTTTAATAGACTTAGCATCATTAGATGCTATCATGAAAACTCACCAATCTATTGTCATTATGAAAGTGAAATAAGAATCGTTTTCACAGCAAAAACAGTTAACCATAATGAAACAAATTGCCATAATTTTGCAATTGTTTGTATTCTAAGGAATATCATGATTCTTCAATTGAAGATGATGCAAGTTTATTTGAATCCACAGAAATGCTTCCTGTTATTTATTCTAGTTAAAGTTTAAATAATGCTATCATATCTACATTTAGTTTACAATGCAGAGAAAAACCAATTTGGGTAGAATTTCCAAAAGAAGAATTTGATTAAGCTTTTTTATTTGGTTGATCTCCAATATGTTCATTTAAAAATGTTGAAATTTAAACTAATTAACTCAAAATAAACAATAAAAGAAGAGTTAAACTAAATATTTCAAGTGATGACAGCAATATAAATAGAAAGTTAGATGCTTTAACAACCAGTTCGATTCCGATTTCTAATTATAAATGTTATCATAAAGTATAATAAAAGTTAATTATTTAATAATTGATTAAATTTGAAAATTATAAACAAAAACAGAATAAAATAATAAAAATTAAAATTTTTAATTTTTAAACATTTTTTATTATTTATTTAAAGTTGTAAATTGAATAAATGCAAAAAATAATTGAAGAAACTAAATTATCAGATCCTGAAGAAATAAGTTCTTTTAACGCTGAAGCATTGACAAAAAAAGTAAAAGTTCCAGCACTTGTTATACCTGCGAAAGAATGTTCCTATTATATTAAAACATTTCGCCACTTATCTTTAAATGTACCAAAAAAACCATGTATTACAACAATCCCATAAATATTAAAGACAGAAAAATTATTTTTAATGAAACCTGAACTCTTGGATCAAGATCAGGCAGACTGGGATGAAGATTTAGTCAAATTAATTAAAGAAAAATCATTAAAAGTAATAGATTATACAATTTTCTACACTTATTCTGATTTGACAATGCAGGAGGCTTTAGCTTAGATACTCCCAGCTAATATACTTGTACCTACAAGCTTTGAAATAGTTGGAAAATTAGCTCATTTAAATCTGCGAACTAAAGAATAGCTGTTTCTTATTTGAACTATTTAATAATTCTTAGTAAATATAAAAAAATTATTGGATAGGTCTTATTAGATAAAAATTCAGGTCTTCGCACAGTTGTAAATAAAACATCAGCACTTAAAAATGAATTCAGGACCCCTGAGCTCGAATGCATTGCTGGTTTATTACAATAGATAATAATTTAAATAATTTTATAGGAGTTGATTCTTTTGAAACAGAAGTGAAAGAAGGAGACTGTGTTTTTGAATTAGATTATTCAAAAGTTTATTGGAATTCAAGATTGCAAGGAGATAGAGATAAATTATCTTAAATAATTAAACCTTAAGAAGTATTGTGTGATATGTTTGGAGGTATTGGGCCTTTGTCTTTACGTGTTGCTAAATAAGTAAAACAAATTTTATTTAAACTAAAAATAATACAGGGAGGATTAGCATTATGCAATGATTTAAATCCTTTTTGTTATAAATACTTAATCCGTAATATTAAACGAAACAAACTTGATGACAAAGTTCTTTGTTATAATTAAGATGCTCGAACTTTTTTAAAATTTGTTGTAAGTAAGAAAGGAATGATGACACTTCCAGTTTAGTATCGCCATTTTGATCATGTATATATGAATTTGCCGGGAAATGCTATTGAATTTTTGGATGTATTTTAAGGGTTTTTGTATGAGGCTGATGAAAGCGTGTGGGAAAATAAACTTCCTATTGTTACTATTTTTTGTTTTTAAATTTTTTTTTAGATTCATGTCTATACATTTCTTGAGAGTGATGAGGATAAAGAAAAATAAAAAACTGTTCTACTGGATAAAGTTAAGAAATATATTGGCAATAAATTTGAAAATTCTGATCTCATTGAAATTCGTGATGTGAGGGATATTTCAAGTTTAAAATCTATGTACAGAATAACATTTAAGTCAAAAACAAAAAATTAATTATTTAAATTAATATTTGCTTTAGATTATCCGAAAAGGTTGCAAAGGATTATTCTAAGATTAAAGAGGAACCAATTTTCCAGACATAGAAACTTAAAACAGAATGAGTTTTAGTTTTATTAAAATTTTAAATTTTAATTTAATTTAATTTAAAGATATTATATATTTTTTTATTAGTAAAAATGACAATTTTAAAATACACTTTTTTATATAAAAGCATTATAAAATATTATTCCAAATGAAGTCAAATTAGACTAAAAAAATTAAAAAAGGCAAATTAAATAGATTGAAGGATAAAGTACTTATTCTTTTAGCATTAATTATCTATTTTAGAAACTTTCTTCTACTCCCAGCACATTCTTTCATAGCTAAATAATTGATATTTAAAATAAATGCAATAAGCCACTGAATGATGCTTTATAGATTCCAAATTTTCAAAAATATTAGTGCACATTTAAATGTATAAAAACAAAACTTGAAGATTCCGAATAGTGTTTTTTTTAATTTTAAGACTTTTATATTATGTAATTTAGTAAAAAAAATTGAACTTTTGAAAAAATTTTTTGCTGAACAATTATAAGATTAAAGCATGAATAAATCTATGCTCGAAATTAATGATGAAGTTTAATTACCATTAAAACCATTCTATGAAGCCATTTTGTTAAATTTAATTCAGCGTGGGGAAAAATTGAGTTAAGAATAAAAAAATTAATGAATTATATTATTGGATTATATAAATAAATAAATTTCCTTAAAAAAATCCAATTAAAATTAAATTAATTTTATATAATTCTTAAAAACTTTAATGTATTTTTTTGTTTTTTAAGTATTTCATTTACAATAAAATATATTTTATTAAATATTATTTAAAATAAGACATTTCACAAAAATTAATTGTTAATAAAAAAAATAGTTATTTTACTTTCCTAAACGATGTCCCTTGCAAATGTAATGAGATTTTCAGGAGCATTTACATTTGGTAAAGATGCACGATGTTCATTATTTTTTATTAAATTTTGCGAAAGATCGAACTATAGAAGGAACCACAAAACAACCAGGGCCAAATTATTACGAAGTCAAAGAAAAATTGCTTTTTAAATAAACACCTTCTACAATGTTATTAAATTGATCAACTTATTTGCATAAAATTTTAAAGATTTCCAAGGAACAACTATAAATCACTTCCAGTGATAGCAGGGCCTTCAGTTGGTGCTTATGATCTTATAAAATAGGTTGACAATTTTTTTGATAGTTAAAATTTATATAAAGGATAATTCTCCAAGTAACTTATTACTTTTTTGTATTACTATTTTAAAGAGTATACAATGGGGAAAAAAGTATTAATTGCCTAGTAGCGTTACAGTTAAGTTGCGCCTGGTAAAAATAAAACAACTTTTTTTAATAAAAAATTCTTTAGGCACTTATAATATAAAAGATGATATTTTAAAACCAAAAATAAGTTATTCGTTTGGGTTTGGATTTCTGTTTAATTATAATAATTTTAGAAATAAGATTGATCCACCCTCGGTAAAGAATGACACGCCTGGACCCGGGGCATATTAATCCGAAAATTTTTTGAAGAATAGTTATATAAAAAAAAAGTGTAAATCCCTTTCGAAAATCGAACCACAAAAGAAAACCACTTCAAAATAAAATAAAATCGAAGAAACTAAACAGATTTTAAAGTATAAATTTAAACTTTTTAAATAATTTTTAGAACTTATTATAATCCCAAGGCCACAATTTTAAATGGATTAAGTTATAAGTTACAATTTATACTTACCTTTAATAAACATTAGGTTTGGAAAGGCTAAAAGAGAATTTTAAAAATGAGATGACATTGACAACGAAATTGGTCCTGGATAATATAATATTACCAAATAGGAGTCGAAAAAAAAGGGTTATAGTCTTTACAGTAAATTGCCTGATACATTGAAGAGTAGTTCTTAAAGTCCTGGACCAGGGGCTTATACTTTAAAATCCTTACGATCTAATATTAAATATTCGTTGATTTTTTTTTTGTTTTCTTTGATTAAAAGTGTTATTAGGTTTGGGAATTCAATGCGAAAAAATTTAATAAAATGCGAAAATGCCGCACCAGGGCCAGGTTCTTTTAAATTTAAATATCATATAATTGTTTCAGGAGAGTATATTGTTAAAAGAAATAATCTCGAAAATTTACCAGCTTATAAACCAACGTAATAATGATTATTTAATTTCAATAAAGATTTGGAACTTCTGTAAGAAAATCATTGGACTTTGAAACAAATACCCCAGGAGTCGGTAAATAAATCCAATATTTTATTATAATAATTTAGGAAGTTATAACATTGCATCAGCCAATAATTTGAGCCGTTAAGTAAATAAGAATTTGTAAATTATTTGATTTAAAAAAGGCTCCAATTTTCTGTAAGTTAAAAAATTAATCCTATTAAATAACAAATGTGCTCCCAGGCAATTAAATACAGTTTTTAAAGTAATTTGTAGGACCTGGATCATATTTTGAGAAAGAAATCAGTTCTTTTAATATTGGGCCAAAGTATACTTTTGGACAAAAATATGAAACTTTGGATAAAAATATTGAGTCAGCGCCAGGACCTGGAAAATATAAGATTAATTCTAATGTTTCTGTTGGTTACTCCTATCGGCAAAATTTTAAAAATTGTTTAAATTTATTTATAGTATTGGAGAAAAGTTTCAACCAAAGATTTTCAATGATAATATCCCTGGGCCAGGAGCGTATTAAATCAATTCATCGTTTTCTGTACTTCCAAAATATATGTAGAATAAATCTAATGAATAATTCCTTTAACTTTAAAAATTCTTTAAGGCAAATAAAAATATTTGATGGTTTTTTTCTATTTTTATTAAAACAAAATAAATATATTAATGTCAAAATAAAATGTTTTTTTTAATATAAATTAATAAAAGAAAAAGAAGAAAAAAAATAAGAAGAAGATCAAAAAGAATAAAAAGAAATACAATAATAAACTTCTAAGAATACTACTCTTTTATTATTTTTTTATTTTATAATTTCTATTTAATACATCTTAAAATTTTTAAAAAAAATAAATATGTTTTTTTGAAAATATTTTTAAAAAAATATAAATAAAAGAATTAATGTTGTCACAACAAAATATTTGCAGTATTTGCAACAAATAATTTTAGAATCCTTCATAATTATATGAGAATATTCTTTGTAATCATAAATATTGCATTAATTGTATTATTTTCTTTTAATAATAATTCTTAAAGGTATCAAAGCTAATTTTGAATCCAATCAATGCTTAAAACAAAATTGTACCAGTTTTTTTTTTAAAAGTTAGAAGTTTGAAGAATTTATGGAAGAAAATATTGCAAGAGAATCTTTGAATGACAAAAAATACATAAAATAGGAAATTTAATGTGCTTGTTGTGGAAAGAATGGAACAATACAAATTTGTGAGAACTAATCTTTAGATTACTATAAATGTGAGAGATGTCATGAAATTAGTTGTTTAAAGCATGAATTGCCTATGCAGTTCTGCTAATGCTTATGTGAAAAGTGTTTAACTCCTAATATTACAGAAGAAATTGGTAATATTACCTATAAGAAATGTGAAAAATGCTAAAAATCAATTTGTTTGCAATGCTTCAAAGATTTAAAGTTCTGTGAATGCTAATAAAATTATTAATAAAAAAAAGAAAAATATCGTGGTGATCCAAAAAAAGTACAAACTAAATAAATTCAAAAAGAAAAACCTAATAAGAAAAAAAGTGATTTCTATACTTAAGATAAACATTGTCCTGGATGTTATACATTAATAAAATAAACAGATATAATATATGCTTCAGGAGGTAACTATTCATAATTTGTATTTTACTACAACTGTAAAATTTGCCATGAAATTATTTGTTTAATACACGATCTTCCTATATAATACTGCCAATGCTTATGTGAAAAGTGTTTAACTCCTAATATTACAGAAGAAATTGGAAATATTATCTATAAAAAATGTGAAAAATGCTAAAAATCAATTTGCTTGCAATGCCTCAAAGATATAAAGTTCTGTGAATGCTAATAAAATTACTAATAAACAGAAAAAGAAGAGCAAGTTAAAAGAATCAATTAAAGGTTTTTAATTAATATTTAATATTTTTCATAATTTATTAGCTTATCGAAGAAATAATAGAAAAATTGAATGAAGATTAAGCACAAATTTAAATAAATTAAGTTACTATTTTATAATAATAATACTAGGCCGACCTTTCTTAATTTTTAAATTATGTTTTACCCTACTTTATTTCTTAAAATAAGTGGTAAAATTAGTGATAAAACTTTTATTTTCATCTACATTAGCAATGCTTTTAATAACTAATAGTCGGGAAACAAAACAAAAAGAATTTTTTAATAATTAAACCTTAAAATTTATTTCATTTAATTTTATAAAATTATCATAATAAAATCAATAATATTTATAGATGAGTGAATTGTATAATAGGTCTTTGTAAAGACAACGTTATCCGATAACTACATTCATTGATGATAAAGTGTTAATTTATTCTCACTTCCTAGCAATTATTAAATCATAATTTTCATAAATTAGAAAATTGAGTAATAATTTTTGTCTAGCTTTGAGCTTTCATTACTTGGAAACATAAATAGTGAAGAAAAATGTAAACAACTTGGAATTTATTTGTTCTTGTAGTAACTCTTTTGAACTAAAAAAAAGCATTTAGCCATATATTGCTCATACTAATATTTTTTATATTAACGAAATTGTGAAAGGCATAATTAATTAATTAAATAGAAATATTAGCGATGAATTTATTGTAAATTAACTAATAAAAAAGATAAATGAAAAAGAAATAGAGCGAGAAGCAATCAAAATAATCCCATTGATCGTAGGAGTTTATTACATGTTAAAAAATTGCATTACAGATTGACAAAAAATTTTAAACACTAAAGTTTTAAAGGAATTATAACTTCAATATATATCAAAAGCGTTAAATATATAACTAAATATTTATAACGAAACACCAGGACATTTTTAGATTCAAAAATTTAATTCTGAATCTCATAATTATAGTTTGTCATTCTATTAGCGAGACCATTATTATTCATTATATTCACCTCGATAGTCTGTAAAATAAGAACTCTTTGTGAGTTCAAGAGAGTCTTTGAATGACAAAAAATACATAAAATAGGAAATTTAATGTGAAGAATAAAAATAAGAATAAAAAGAAGAAAAATAATTAATTTCTAAGAATCAATTAGAGATATAATATAAAGAATTACTTGATTCCTATGCTTAAGAACTGTATTGTACTAAATGCAATATATTAATAAAGTAAACAGATATGATGTAAGTACCAGAATGCAACCACCTTTATTGCAAAATATGTTTATTTAATTTTATTGTAAACGATGAGCCTGAAATTTTAATTTGCCCAATTTGTTTAAAATGTATAACAAGAAACAATGTTATAAACAAATTAAATTAAAATAAATTCAAAATTTTAAAAATGGATGACAAATTTAATAAAGAAATTTCATAACTTGAATAGAATCAAGTAATAATATTTAATATTTTTCATAATTTATTAGCTTATCGAATAAATAGTAGAAAAATTGAATGAAGATTAAGCACAAATTTGAATAAATTAAGTTACTATTTTATAATAATAATACAAAGCCGACCTTTTTTAATCTTTAAATTATATTTTACCCTACTTTATTTCTTAAAATAAATGGTAAAATTAAATATAAATTGAAGTAATAAATGCACATATTTCAGGTTTTTCAGCAGTGCATTATGGTTGCTTTAAATTGAAATAACAATTTTATAGGTAAGAATTAAAAAGTAGTAGTTGCTATTAAAGAATCTTCTTTTGATTCCGCTACTGTTTAGGAAAATGAAAAAGATTAACTGATTCTTGCAGCTTTGAAAGAAGCAGCAATTTTGGCATTTTGTAAGCACCCTAATATTACAAAACTCATAGCTATTTATTTTAACCCAAAGAGACTTTAATTACTAACTATTTAACCTAAATATTACATGAATTTAAATCAAGTTTTGTTTGGAGCTCAACCTTAAATCATTCCAAATAAAAAGGCAATTATATTATAATTGTTGAGTGCTTTATAATATATTCATAATGCAGGGCTTCTTCACCTTGATCTAAAATTATCCAATATAATGTTTGTCAATTAAAATCTTCAAGAAATAGTTTTATTAGACTTTGGTATTTCCAAGGTCTATAAGGATCAAAGTACAAATATGCTTGGTTTAACTTATGTATATTGTCCTCCAGAAGTCTTTATCGATAGTAAATCAAAACCTACTTTTAAATCTGATATCTTTAGTTTTGTAATGTGATATATTTGATTTCATTAATTTTTAATTAGAATAATGTATGAGATTATTACTGGGAAAAACGCTTGGGGAAAATTATTAAATAAAGGAGAATTTATTCGGGATAGACATAAATTTATTTATGATTTAGTACATTCAGGTGCATATAATTTCATTTAAGCTGGCCAAAGCACTGAAAATCTCACTCTTGATCAACTTATTTCTGATTGCGTTAATTTTGAATAGAATAAAAGACCAAGTGCATTTGAAATATAAGAACAATTACAAAAAATTTAATTTTGAAAAATTAATTAAATAAACAAATCTCTTAATTATAATTATCAAGATAAAAAATTATATTCACTAAAATAGTTTGGAAATAAAGCAAGAAGAATTTTTTATTAAACCTTAAAATTTATTTCATTTAATTTTATAAAATTATCATAATAAAATCAATAATATTTATAGATGAGTGAATTATATAATAGGTCTTTGTAAAGACAACGCTATCCGATAACTACATTTATTGATGATAAAGCTTCGCTTTATTCTCACTTCCCAGCAATTATTCAATCATAATTTTCATAAATTAGAAAATTGAGTAATGATTTTTGTCTAGCTTTGAGCTTTCATTACTTGGAAACATAAATAGTGAAGAAAAATGTAAACAACTTGGAATTTATTTGTTCTTGTAGTAACTCTTTTGAACTAAAAAAAAGCATTTAGCCATATATGGCTCATACTAATATTTTTTATATTAACGAAATTGTGAAAGACATAATTAATTAATTAAGTAGAAATAATAGCAATGAATTCATTGTCAACTAACTAATAAAAAAGATAAATGAAAAAGAAATATAGCGAGAAGCAATCAAAGCAATCCCATTGATCGTAGGAGTTTATTACATGTTAAAAAATTACATTAGAGATTGACAAAAAATTTTAAACACTAAAGTTTTAAAGGAATTTTAACTTCAAAATATATCAAAAGCATTAACTATATAACTAAATATTTATAATGAAACATCAGGACATTTAGAAATTCAAAAATTTAATTCTGAATCTCATAATTATAGTTTGTCATTCTATTAGCGAGACCAGTATTATTCATTATATTTACCTCGATAGTCTGTAAAATATGAACCCTTTGTGAGTTCAAAAGAATAACTTTTATAAAAAAATGTTTGCAGTATTTGCAACAAATAATTTTAGAATCCTTCATAATTATATGAGAATATTCTTTGTAATCATAAATATTGCATTAATTGTATTATTTTCTTTTAATAATAATTCTTAAAGGTATCAAAGCTAATTTTGAATCCAATCAATGCTTAAAACAAAATTGTACCAGTTTTTTTTTAAAAAGTTAGAAGTTTGAAGAATTTATGGAAGAAAATATTGCAAGAGAATCTTTGAATGACAAAAAATACATAAAATAGGAAATTTAATGTGCTTGTTGTGGAAAGAATGGAACAATGCAAATTTGTGAGAACTAATCTTTAGATTACTATAAATGTGGAATTTGTCATAAAATTAGTTGTTTAAAGCATGAATTGCCTATGTAATTCTGCTAATGCTTATGTGAAAAGTGCTTGACAACAAATATTACAGAAGAAATTGGAAATATTACCTATAAGAAATGTGAGAAATGCAAAAAATCTATTTGTTTACAATGCTTCAAAGAGAAACAATTATGCTAATGCGAATAAAATTATTAATAAAAAGAAAAGGAAGAAGAAAAACTCAATTATAAAGAGCAAACCGAATTGATGCAAGAATAATAATAAAAATAAGATCAAGAAGAATAAAAAGAAAAAGAAAAAGAAGAAAAAAAAGAAGAATAAAAAAAAGAATAAAAAAAAGAATAAAAAAAAGAATAAAAAAAAGAATAAAAATAAGAATAAAAAGAAGAAAAATAATTAATTTCCAATGATCAATTAGAGATATAATATAAAGAATTACTTGATTCTTATGCTTAAGATATACATTGTTCGGAATGCAATGGATTAATAAATTAATCTGATATGATATAGATTCCAGAATTCAATAATTTCTTATGTAAACTTTGTTTATTCAATTTAATTACCAATGATAAGCTTAATAAATTAGGTTGTTCATTATCTATGAAAAATTGATATTTAAATAAAGTATTTAAATAAATAAATTTAAGTGTTTCAACAATTTGTTTTATAAGGATAATTAAATTTTCAATCAAATAATGTTGCACATGCAATTTTTTTCTGATTTAATACTTTCATCTAATTTTCCACGTTTCTTTTTCTTTGCTTAAGGCGACGCATTATTTTGATTTTTTTTTACTTCTTACTATTTATTTTCTTTTTTTTCTTCTTTCTTAATTTTATCTACAACTTTTTCTTCTTTTTCTTATTCTTCTTCTTATTATTTTATTTCCTCTAGCTCTTTTACACCAGTGATTTATTCAACAATCCCATCCTTCCATACACCCTCCTCAACTGTCCCATCAGCTTTAGTCCATATACCATTACCATTTTATTTCCCATCCTTCCAAAATCCCTTCCATTCACCACCATCTTTAAACTTCATAACCCCTTGTCCATCAATTCTATCATTTGAAAATATTCCCTCATAAATATCACCATTTTTATAGTATAATTTACCATAACCTTATCGTTTTCCACGACGATACTCTCCTTCAAATTCTGTTTATCCTTATTCATTTATAATTTAACCCTTTCCTTCTCGGAAATTATTTGCGAATTATCCTTTAAACACTCGACCATTCTAATATATAATTGAACCAATACCGTTCTTTAAATTCGCATGATATTCTCCCTCAAATACAGTACCATCAGGAAAGTCCCATTTCCCATAGCCTTCTCTTATGCCTTCTACATATTTCCCAGTAAAGCATGCACCATTATAATAAGTTAGCTCACATTTTCCGTCAGGTAGACCATTTTTAAAAGTCCCAGTTAATGTTTCAAGTGTAAAAAGATTTTATAAAGTTCCTTCTCCTTAATAAACATCGTTGTCAAAGCTACCAACATAAAGAGTTTAGTATTCGCGTGAATAAAAAGTCCCTTGATAACAAGATTTTTCTTTGAGTTCAGAGAATTCTCCAATATACCAGTCCCCATTACCATAGAAGAATTTTTATTATTCATCTGGTTATACTTCATTCATTTTCCAATGTAAAAAATAAGTTTACTGTATTTAAAATTTGATAGTTTAATAGAAAATAAAATGTGTTCTGCTTAATATAGAAAACAATAAATTTTAAGAGCAATATTACTTTATTTTTTTTAAGAATCAATTAGGTAATTTTATAAAATAAAATAAAATAAAATTATTTCTTTTTATCATTAAGGATAAATCAGTCTACGAAAACTCATTAATAAATAATTTTAATAATAATTGAGGTATTAATACTATAATAGGTTGTGCCCCGTTTCTTATTCAATAAAATAAATTTATTTTACTTTTAAAAACAAATAATTATTTATGAAGTCTTTATCAGAACACAGTTACCTTTCCTGGCGTTTTATTCCTCTTTTATTTCTTCTCCATTTACTCCTTTAAATTTTTATTTTTTATATTGTTGGGAGCTAATTACCAGAGTTTTATTATTGTTTGTTGAGTTTAAATAGAATTACAAAAATTGGATTTCCAACAAATTTTCAAAAAGCTTAAGCTTTAGCTATCGAACTTGAAGTATAATTAGAGACGCATTATCTTAGACTACTTCTCTTTGTAGTTACCAATTTTTTATTGTTAACTTTTTTGTGTTTTTACATTATTATAACATTTTTTAGTTTGCAAAGTTATTCATAATATTTTAAATTAAAATATTTTTGAAAGCCTGATGCATTCCTGGAACTTTCCTCTTTAATCTTTTAGCTGGAGCTTTATTTGGCTTAAAAGTCGGATACATTGCTTGCATTTTTGTTATTTTTAAAAAATTAATTATAAATTTCTTATTAGTGTAATACATTAGGAGCATTAAATTGTTTCCTTATTTCTTCTTTCTTTGCTGCTGATATTGTGCACAGAAAACTCAGTAAATAATTTCTAAACATTAATAAAACAGTTCTTACTTTACAAGTTTGCATTTAAATTTATAGATTGAAAAACATAAAGAAAATTTACTATTTTACATGATTTTCACTCGTATATTCCCAGGAAGTCCAAAGTAATATCAAATATTTTATTTTTATTTTTAAAAAGTTGGTTGATGAAGTAAATATACATAATAAGCGTTGTAATTTTTCATATAGCATTTCATTACCACATCTTGGAATCCCTATTTCGAAATTTGTTATTTCAATATTTATAGGTACTATAAACATCATAATTTATTTACAATACGTAGGACTTACGCCTTGGAATTTACTGGCCTGTTCGGCCGGTTTGATGATTAAATAGTTTAAATCCTCTGATAAACTAATAGATAAAAAAAATTATATTATCGTTAAAATCTAATTTTGAATGATTTTTATTTCCTTTTAAGTTGATAATAATTGCTTGTGCTTTTTTAATTCCACCATTCTTAAAAAAATATGTCTTTAAATCTGAAAATACTAGTTAGATTAATGGGAGTAAAATAAAATGAAAATTCCTTTCTAAATTTGTAAATTTAATAATAATACAAAAAAACACATTATTTTTAATTCCGACTTTGAATAAATTTATTTATGAGATTTAATTTTACATTAAAACATAAATTTAAGATCAAAATCAAAAATAGATACAAAAAAACAAAAATCCAACAAATGTTGTGTTTAAAATCGAGAATCTTTTAACAATTGGCAGTGAATTTCCTTCCAGCCTGCCACATGGCACTGAAGAAGATCATGCTACCAGAATTAGGAGAAAGTTTATTCTTATTAATTTTGCAATTTATATCAAAAATCTTTTTTAGAAATCAAAGAAGCAACTGTGAAAAAATGGCATGTCAAAGTTGGTGATAAAGTTGAAGAATTTGATGGATTATGTGATGTTATTACTGATAAATTGTTTACCACCATTCCTTCTTCATATGCTGGAACTATAATGGCTATCCATCATAAAGAAGAGTCTATCTGTTAGGTTGAAAATATTTATTGATATAATTTTGAAATAGACACATGCCCCATTATATGATATGGATGTAGAGGGTGATATTTAAGAAGATGTGCCAGAGGAACCTAAAGCTGAGGCAAAACCTGAACCAAAACCAGAACCTAAAAAAGAACCAAAACAAGAACCAAAGCCAGAGCCAAAGCCAGAACCAAAGAAAGAAGAAACCAAAAAATTTGAAGTTCCCGCTAATGTTCTTGCAACATTTGCAGTCAAACGTATGGCTAAAGAAATGTGTATTGATTTGGGTCTCGTAAAAGGTACAGGAAAGCATGGCCGTATTCATAAAGAGGATCTACTTAATTTTAAGGAAAATCCTTAAAAAGCAGCTGCTTCTCCTGCTGCTGCTCCTGAAAAAAAAAAAAAGAAAGGAAAAAAGGGTGGCATGCCAGTCTAGCCTTAAAGAATGAAGTTGGAATTTGAACCTGTTTAGTTATCAGAAAAATAAAAGCATTTACAATCAAAGATGCAATAAGCTTTAGAAATTCCACATATGTATTGCATGGACTTTATTGACTTAACTGAAATCTTTAAAATGAAAGAGTATTTAAAAAATGCAAAGATCTGTACACCAGTACCCAATATTTCGGCTTTCTTACTCAAAGCCTTTTCTTAGTCTTTATACAAACATCCTATAGTAAATGCTCGTTATGAGGCTGGAAAGAATCTTTTTGAATACAAGTTATCGAACTAACATAATATTTCTATTCCTATTTATGGAAATAATGGTATTGTGAGGCCTGTGCTTAATTAAGTTGAAAGCATGTCAATTTTTGAGATTCAAAATGAACTGGAATTGATGAAGAAAAGAGTAGAAAATGATGAAGTCACCTAAGAAGAAGGAGAAAATGCTACTGTTTCCTTGTTCAATATCGGTTAGAATTATTAGCGTTTAATATTATTTTTAAAGGTAAAATTACAGGAAATTACTGTGGTCCATTGATCTTCTCTCCATAGGTCTGTATTCTAGGTTTGGGAAAAATTATCTCTGCACCCGAATACACCAAGGATTAGCCCAAAAAGATTGTATTAATTAAATTTTAAATCTTTTTATGAAATTGTCTATAGATGAGAGTCTCATATGCGTGTGACCATAGAGTACTTGATGGAGCAACCATTGCCAGATTCTAAAAAGATTTAAAGTCTCAATTAGAAAATCCTGTCAATTTCTTGTTGAATTTAAGATGATCAATAATTGTTTCAAACAATTCAAAATAAATTTACAATAATTAACGAGGAAAACTAAATTATTCATTTATTTTTTGAGTATTATAATAATAATAATATATAAAAAAAAACATTGTAGTGCTTGGTCATAAACTTAATAATACTTTATTAGCAAAATTTATTTTAAAAATAAACTAAAAATTAATTCTTTATTAAATCAAGTATTTAATAAAATACTCATGGAATCAATTTCTCGTTTGTTATTTATCTAATCAAAAACACACGACTTTTACCATTCTTCCTCTCTCGCTATTCTCATTGCAGCCCCTCTTTCTATTGTTGGATCTCTCTTTATCCTGATTTTTTAAGTTATAAAACCACGTATGCGAACATTTGCTTTCAGATTAATTACAAATATGACTATAAGTATGCTCTTTTATGATATCTTTATACTTATCAATGTCACATCATTTTATAAAATGAACGTAGTAAATTCGGGATTATGTTATTTTTAAGCATATTTTATTAGCGTTTTTTCCTTGAGTATTGTAGTTTGGCCTACAATTATTTCTCTTGTTTTGTATTTAACTGTAGTGAAAGGCATTCACAACGTAGAATAATATTACAAATGGCTGATAGGTATAGGCTATGGGGTACCATTATTAATAGCAAGCTTGTAACTTTAATCAAATTATTTTATTTTTTCGAAGGCCATTCACCGATGATGTTTATGGAATCTAATAATCCTGATGTTGAATCAAAGATGATCACACTATTCGAACGTTTCTTTGGTCATTTGGAATCTTTTATATTGAATTATGGCTCGGAATTGCAATTTGTTTATATTGTGTGATAGTTGTTAATAGATTTCTTAAATAATGTAATTTCACACAAGATGAAATGAAAGATTTAAGATGGTTATTATGCTTTCCTTTGATGCTTTTAATATGTTGAACATTCGCAACAATACATAGGATTTATACTTATGCCAAAAATGATGATTCGGAGGTACTCAGTACTCTAAATGTTATTTCTACAACTTCCTAAGGTTAAAACAATAACAATTTTCTAGATTATAATAAAAGGTATTTTCAATGCTATAATATTTAATTTCAATCCGAATATAAAATAAATGTGAGCCGAGATATTCCACCCTGACCCTACGCGTTCTAAATCTGAAACAAATATCGACCTTTAGATTTTTTAGGGAAATAATAGTCATGGGAATACTGTACATTCACGCAACACATCTGGAAATGTTTCGATATTAGAAAATGGGTTGGATAAGTCAATGGACCGGTCCTTGGACAAATCAATAATGGATAATTTTTTAGAGAATGAATAAAAAGATAATTCTCATCCATTAGCTATTTATGATTTATGATTTTATTATATTATTTTTAATAATAATGATGATTAAAATATATTTGAATTACATTTTTCAAATAAAATCTTATTAAAAAAATATATTTAAAACCATTGTTTGTGTAGTTAATTAATTCTCAAGCCAAGTGATCATATCCATTTTTTTTATAGTAATCCCAGAGAGTTGTTCTAATTGGTGTTAAAGCTTAAACTAATTCTTTAAAAGAAACAAAACATTCTTCTTCAAAAGCCTTTGAATCTGTCACTTTCCGTTCTTTAAACAATGAAATAAAAACAAAGATTTATTACCTGGGAAATAATATGAATATAATTTTGTTCGTTTAGGTGCAGCCAACTATATTAAAATATAAGAAGATAAACCCAATAAAAACCCAAGCCGCCTTGGCAGCTGTTCTGACAGTAAATTTATGTTTATCTCCAAAAGCAGTTTTGTATGCAAAATCGCATACTGAACTTGTACTTTTATCTTTTTCTAGATAGAATTAGCTAAACATGCAATCCAAAAAATCCATAAACCACATCTAATATAACAGTTTCCAGAATTTTATAAAAGTTACAATTCGAAGCATTGTGCGAGTAGCGGATGTATATTTTATTAATTCTTTTTCATTTGTATACTTACTATATTACTCCCACTCAACTCGACAATTCCTTTTTCTTTTTCTATATTAATGATCGACATTAATCCTGGTGTACCATATTTAATTACATGTTCCCTTCAAAATCCATAAATAAGAAATATTTTTACCTTAAGATCTTTTCCTTGGAATCAATATCTTCAAACGCTAAGTACATGATTTTCCCCATTTATTTAAAAAGTAACAGGAATTAATCTAAGAATCCGCACACATATTCTAAGTTTATATCCTCAAGATTTTTGCCAGCATTTAATAAAGCTTCAAGTAATACTTTTGAATTAAATTTTGCTTTTTCCATTTGTGAATATGTATGAAAGATTTTTTTATGTTTTAGTTTTTAATATTATTTTTAATTATTTTTTTTTTTGTTTTAAAAGGAGTTTTTCAAATTTCAAATTGTTTCCCATATGTTTTAATTTATATGATAATGCAAGAATCAATAAATAATTAAAACAATCCACACTATTTAATGAGTAAAAAATAATTAACTGGAAAAGAAAACCATGCTAAATTAAAAGGGTTAATTTTTAAAAATATAATAAATTAATTTAGAAAGATCCCCAAAAAACCTATTAATTCATTAAAAAATTTGGGGGAATAAACCAGCATGCAATCATTGTATAACTTAATCCAGAAGTATTTTTTGTTTAAACATTTTTATAAAATTGTGGAAGTGGAAGACATGCCTATTAGTAATTTTTAAATTAAATATTTTGTTAATACTTCAGTGCATAATGATACGAGTCCGATAATTTCAACTAAATAAGAATTATACATAGAAGCAGATGTAAGAATAATTGAGAGGAGTGTGAAAAAAATAATGAACTTAACTGTATTAGAAAAAAATAGTTGAATGAGTAATAATAATTACTATATTAAGCAAAGTTTCCCCATCTCCAAAAGTTACTAAAAGTAAAAAGTAGCCCTTCACCTTTTTCTATATTATTTGTTTACAAACCAAATTATTTTTAAAATTACCTGATTTTTTTAATTAATAATCATATTTAATACATGCATGTAATAAGATCAACTATAATACAAATCCAGAAAAAATTAAGTAATTACTTAAACAATTATCATAACTCCAGATTAAACAAGCAATGCAGTTTCATAAAACTTTCCAAACCAAAAACATATTCTATTAAATAATGATAATAATAAGATTATTATTTTACCTCAGGATATTTGCAGTTAACAAAATCAAAGGCACATCAATACTAAATGCTTTTGAACTTTTTGTTGTAAGTATCAATTTATATTAGGAGATAAACCCTATTACAGGTCCGAGAATGACACCTGTGAAAATATAATAAATTCTAAATTTGTGTGTTACCAATATCTATTAATAAATCAACGATTGTGTAGGAATCTGTTAATTGATAAGAAATTTACATTTATTATTATTTATTGATGAATATTGATTTATTCTTTTAAAATAAAAACTATTTTAATTTTTTAAAAATATTAAATTATTAAAAAATAATTTTTTTATTGGAAAAATAAAACTAAAAAACTAAAGAATAATTATAAATGGCAGATTTTGATGATGATGATTTACCTCCATTAGAGGATTTCGAAGAGAAATTATAAAAAATACGCTCTAAACCCGCAAGTCAGATTCGTTTTATATTATATTATATTGCATTTATAGATGAATCAGAAGATTATGTTGGGGATTATACATAAACAAAGGAAGAAACCAAGGTTCCAGAAGTTTAAGTTTAGTAAACAGTTTCTTAACCTGAAAAAAAAGATGATAAAGGGTTTTTTGGTAAGGATTAATTTGTTTTGTGAAAACGATAATTTAAAGGAGGATTGAAAAAAGGTTTTTTCTCAAGTAATCCAAAAAAGCAAGAATCGGTTCCTGTAAGCAAACCAAAGCAAGAAGTAATAGAATACGTAAAACCAAAAGAACCCTAAAGTTATCTTAAAAATATATATATATAAATTGTTTAGAAAACCCTTTGGAAATAAAAGCAGTGCAAGAGTAAATGTCAATGAATACTGACTTTTTAAAGAACTCAAAATCTTGGTTAACTTAAGACCTGATGGAAAAATTATTAAAAAATCCAAGGCTACTTTAATTATTCGTGGACCCAAAGTACGCTGACGTAACAATAATAATGAATAAATAATTTTTTAAATAAAGTTTATAAAATTAATATAAAGCAATCCAAAAGAAGCATAAGAAAAATATGGTGGAAATCCAGAATTTAACTCACTGTTTAAAGAATTTTGCACAGTTATGTCAGGACATTTCTAAGGATTATCTTAAGAGGATACAAAAAAATAAGAATAATAATAAACAACAACTACTACTTCTGTGAGTTCTTAAAGTTCATCATCATAAGAAGAAAAAATACAATAAATAATTTAACATGATTAAGAAGTTTAAGTTTCAAATTAAATAAAATTTATAAAATAAAATAATGTTATTTTAAAGGCAATTTTAAAGGACCCAGAAGTGATAAAAATAATTTAAACGTTATAAAAATGTTAAAGAATTGATTTCCATAGGTAATAATAATAATAATAATAATAATTTGTTATTAGTTTAATGCAAAAAAATGATATTTTGGCAAAGAAATTACAGATATTAATTTCCAAAGGGGTATTAAATATGTAAAGTGCATGAAGGAATTATTATTATTATTATTATAAAATAAAACACAAATTATTAAATGCTTATTCTTATTTCGTTATTTTTTATAAATTATATTGTTAAAATTTTAAATGCTCAAAATATTGAATCCCAGTTTGGATCCTCTGCCTATGATTTAGAATAAGGTTTTATTTTTTAAGACTAATTACAGCAAATCAATAACTAAATTTTGTTTTACTTTTAATTCCTCAAGAATTTACTTTTTTTTTCCTTCTAATTTAGTCAAGTCCTTTTAGGAAATTAATTTGGATTTTGGAGGAATATAAGGCGGTTTTTATTCTTAATTATACAACACATCCTTTTTATTTTTGTTAAATAATACAAAATTATAACCCAATCAAAATTATTGAACCACTAATTAGCTTTCAATGCTGCGTATGAACCACCGAGCCGCAATTCAGGTGTTTGACTTAATAATTATCCCATAAATTTTTTTGCTTTAGCATCTTTTAAAAAGGAAGGGAATTTCAAGCTTGAGCTAACAATTGTTTCATAAATTGCATAAGGATCATCACATTCCTTTTTTAAAAATTTGTTTATTATTAAAAAGTTATTTTTAAAACCTCACCAAAAGGTACACCACCACACATAAACTCATATAAGCAAACACCAATAGATCTGAAGAATATTTTAATAAAAGCTTATAAATATCATTACCAGATATCAGCCATAAATGCATATCCTTTTCCTCTAATTACTTCAGGGGCCATATAGTGTGGCGTCCCGATAATAGTGAACGTTCTCATGATATTTTTCTATGATTCAAGGATTTTTGCAGTGCCCATATCAATCATTTTCAGGATACCCTATTTAACAAATAAATAATTTAATACATTAAAAAACAACCTTTTCATCTATCATCAAATTCTCGGGCTTTAAGTCTCTATAAATAATATTTTTGGAATGCAAATATTCGAAAATAAGAATCATCGTCCCAACATAGACCTTGGAATCGTAAGTATTTAACAGTCCGATATCACGTATCACATCAAATAATTCCATACCCTTTATATATTCAATCAAGAAATAAATGGAATTGGCATCTTAATAAGAACGGGCAAAGTTCATTATAAAAGGAAAGCTGACTTTTTCCATAACTTATTTTTCTTACTTTTGAAACATTAATTTTATAAAAAAAATAAAACTTTGATATGTTGCTCGAGTTAGTCTTAGATAACTTAGTATTTGCCTAAACATTTTAATGCAAAATATTAATTGAATTCAGTGTTTTTGGTTAGATAAACATTTCCAAAGGCTCCTTATCCTTTATAATTGAGTTTAGGAAGGAATAATAATAATAAAATATAATTTACCAAGTTTTTTAATAAATATTAAATCATCCAATTTATATAAATCAATATTCCTTTTTTCTACTTATTTTTTCATTTAAACTTCATGAGAATTCACATTCTTTTATTCAATTTCTAACAAAAATTGTTCCAATTATAAAATTATAATAAGCTAACATTCGTATTTGCCACCGATAATAGACTCAAATTTTGAAAACTAAATCAAAGCAAGAATTCCATCAGACTCAATCATTATTGTCTGAGTGCATCTAAAAATACACAATTATTGAAAATCAAACAATTATCAACGCCACATTTCGATTTTTTTCCAATATATACTAATCACCAAAAATTTCTCCCTTTTCAGCAACCTATTTCTTGTTATCTGTTATCAATTTGCCTTCAATCACAATCATAAACTTATCTACTTTATTCTTTTTTCCAATTATTACTTCTCCTTATTATGATTCGACCATCCGCATATTCATTACTAATTTCTCTTATTGTACTTTAGTTAATTTTTTCAGAACTTCAGATTTATCAAATGCCCAACGAATGATATTAGTGTACATGATTACTTATAATTAATTTCCTAAGATCCGTTATAATTCATCACGTCCAAGAGCTAGACACCATGTTTCACAACTTGCTTGAACTGTACAACCACGCGTTCCTTCTTCATAGAGAGCCTGCTCACCAAATGAGTCACCTTTCCCCATTTTTCGTAAGAGCTTTTCGTCTTTTAGTATTAATACTTCACCCTTGATAAAAAAATGCTTAAATATAAAATTAAAACTGATTTTATAATGTAAAATGAAGATGCTTAATCGTTTTGATTAACAATATTATCCCCTTTGGAAAATTTTTAAGTCATAAGCACTCCTGCTATACTATCTTTTTAATCATTTCTCATTTTATCTATACAAACAATATTACTCTCTCGTTACTTGATTTAAAAAACTAAAAAACTGGACTGTATCAATGAACGACCTATTTTCCACATACTCCTTTGCAACCATATCTTCGACTTATTCTCTAAACGTTTCTCTATTGATTGCCCAAAAACTATTTCAAATTTAAAAATGGTTTCAATATTTATAAACCTGCAAGTTTCTTTTGTTCGAATTGACGCAGACCGAGGAGCATTGTACATCAATGCCAGATCGCCAAAATAATTCCCTGGATTTAATTACTTTTTAATTTCTTCGTTGATAATCACATCTAATGTCCCTTTTTAGATGATGAAGAAATACTAAGCATCATCGCCTTGTTCAAAGATGAATTGTTCGGATTCGGTTGAGCAGAAGATCATTTTAGAAACTATCATTTCCCTGAAAACAATTGATGAAATGAGAAAAAATTGTACAGTTCATTCTTTTTCAAAGAAAAAAATAAAAAATGCTTGCCTAAACATGCGAGCAACTCCGCAGCTTCCTTTTTATTCATTTATTTCTCTATCTCTGTAAAATTTTCCTTTTTCGCAAGCAACTATCCTTTAGATTAACCTCTTTTAATCTTTTCAATTTATTTTACTTTCCTTTCCTAATTTACTCGCTCTTATTCAACTATAGTGGTATCTTCTGACTAATTTTTTGAAAATTACGATTATTTTAGTAATTTGTGTGGTGCGGTCTGTCCCAAAATTTGCCTGAGTTCCGTATCCTAATGATTTGGACTTATAGGCGTAATTGTTTTAGAATTTGCACAACCCATTATTATTATTATTATTGAGTATTCTTAAAAAATTAAATGTAGTTTCAAAATAATTAATTATTAGTTTTTACTGTTTGTTTGTGCAGAAATTAAATAAAATTACAGTCAAAAACTTTATTTTTTTTTGATAAATAATTTTGTCAAGAAAATTAATTTAAATAAATTAATAGGCAAAACTCAAATAATTTTTCTTGTTTTTTAAACAAAACCTTAAAAACTTCTATAAAATTTAAAAAAATCTCAAATGCGATTCTTATTTCTAGTTTCCCTCGCAGCTTTCTTTTTTATGATCCTAACTCTGGATCTTGAATCTTCACCAGTCCCAGGTTTCAATCTTCTCGTTCAATTATTCAAAATATTTAGAAAATGAAACCCTTTATCAACAAAAACAGCTACTACAAACCTTAGAAAAAATTTTTGCTGATAACTATTCATCGAATATGCACCTCTCCTAACTAGCAAATGAAATTCTCAAACGGAATTCAAATTACAATATTGAACCAAAAACCCTCTCCTCAAACAGTCAATCAACCTTTTCTTTAGCTCGTAATGTTTAAATAATTGATGGCCCCTTGCATTCAAGTTTGTTTCATGAAATGTACCTGACAGAACTCACAGATACATTGTTACAAAATTTCTTATATCTATAAAGTGAAACGAATTACTAATGGTTTGAAAAAAATAAAACTACTGAAAGTCTTGTGTAATCAGAATATATTATTAAAGAATTTAAGGATAAATAATTATTTAGTTCACCTGTGTTTAGATTTCGTTTGAAAAGCAATTGGAAAGAAGGCAGGATTTCTATTAATAAAGTAGTTCCATTATGCAGAAATATTGAGATTATTTATCAAGACACAGAGTAGAGTGTTCAATTTGGTGGCGAACTTGAATACAGGCTCGTAGCGAACCTTAATGAAGTGGATATTTTTGATTGTTTCGTTGTGACTGTGCTAGAATTTGTAGCTGATAATCAGAATGATAATATTTTTGGTTAACCTATTGCGAAACGAGCAATTTATACAGAATACAGAGGGAAAGTGAACGAAAATAAACTTGGTATTGAAGAATTCAAGCCCTTTGAAATTACAGAAAATGTCTTATGAACAAAGGATATCAGGATAAAAAATAGTTAGAAAGAAGTAGTGAAAATCAATGACATGATCTCGAATGTTGAAGAACTGAAATGCTATCTTTTTTAATCAGAGGAAGCAAGTGTTGATTCTTTGGTGAAAAATAATAAAAAAATTATTCTGAAAGAAAATGAAGAAGCCAATATACATCTTGAGTTCTAAAGTAATAAAATTGGAATTCATGACTTAGAAGTAAATTTTATTATTATTTATATTTTATAGTTAACATTATAACTTAAAGACACTGCACTAGTTATCCCTTGGATTGCAAATGTGGTTCCAAAAACTCCTTATTGTCCTTAAGTCCGAATAAACTTTGGCATAATTTCTCAAAAAAATGTATAACAAATATAATGATTTAATTCTATATAGTACGCCCACCGTTGTGAAGTCTACATTAATAACCCAACTTGATTTAATTACGAGATCATTGATGTCTTTTATTTCCAATCCGATCCTCAAAGCAATTTCAGGATCAATTATTTTGGTGTAACCTAGGAAATTTCTGCGATGCAAAAAAAGAATCTTATAGGTTATTTTGTGCTTTATCTGGCGGATTATATGACAGTAAAATTTAATTTAAGATAACTTTTGTTTAAAAAGGAAGGGATTGTGAAAGGAAAGATTCATATTTTGTTAAATAGAAAGAAATCGCAATATCCTTAATCAATGCAGCCAGAATAAATTTCCACAATGAACCCTTATGAATTAGTATCTATTAAATTTGAAGGTGGGTATATAAATACGCCAATTTTCATTGATTATGAAAAGATTTCATATAAACTTAGTTAATACTTTTTTATTGATTTCGCTTATGTTTTTTTGTTTCTAAAGGCCAATTAAACTAATCACGTTATGTGAAAGTAATAAATAATTTAGATTTTCCACTTTTATTAACAAGTCTCAATGTTTAAAAGCTTCATCACGCAATACATAAAATCTAACCATTCGACCCTCCGATAATCTACCCGCACTCAAAATTTCGCACAATGCTATAATTTTCTTTAAAACAAAATGTAACATTTTATCCCTCCAATTAACCATTTGCAACGCATCTTTATTTATGCAGTTTTAATTAATTCTTTTTCCCTATGTTAATAATGTTTTATGATGAAAGATTAAGTGTACTAGAGTATAAGAAAATTGGGAAATAAATGAATAGATTGCATAAAGAAGAATGTAGCGGATAATGTGAAGATATTTATTTAAATTTTGGGGCATTTTAAGTGGATTAATTTCGGTGGAAAATAATTGAATTATAAAACAATAATCCATTAAGTGCCTATGTTTAGGATATTCAATCAGATTGTGAAGAAGTTAAAGTCACAATTGTTAACTAAGAGGATTTATAAAAATAAGATAAAGGGATAATTTTGAATGTATCCGAAATTATTCGTTGTTAGATCTCTGTATAAAGTTCTGTTTCGAATGTCAAACACTTTTGTATTACAGTTAAATACATTTATTCCAGTGTATCTAAGACTTTTAAAATATGTGGGAAATTTGAAACAATTGATGGATCCATTTATATCCCAGAATTATCAGGATTTTAACCATTAAAATTTGATCCTGGGTTCCCTGGGCTTGTCTTTAAAAAGCGTCTACGAGTGAAGAATTAATTTTAAAAGGATCTCTGGGCTATAGATGTGTAATCATCAGATCCAAGAATCTAAGCTAAAATTATAAATTCAAGTTCGATAAGTCCAACAAAAAGAAGTGAAGTTTTAGAACTTGTGTTTGATGCTTCAAAGAGCCCAGAAGTACAATAATTAATGAGAAAAGTATAAAAAGTGAATTTTTCAGAGGATTTAAAATGGTCTGATATTTCTTTATGGATGGAATATAAACAAGAGTTAGCAAAGATCTTTGAAAACAGTTAGTATTCGGAAGTGCATGCATAAATAACTATTGAGTTTAATCTTTTAGTCAAAGAATTCAAAGTAAAAGCATAGATAAAAATCCCAAAGATTGTCGGTGATTCAATTGCAGATTTTGGAGTGCGAGAACTTGGAACTATAAATGCTTATAATATGCGCATTATTAATCCTTTGGATAAGCCCTTACATATTAAAGTGTTTCTTGGTATTGATGAAAAATCAATTGAACATTAATTAACGAAAAGGATTTAAAAATTAACTGAGGGTATGAAAGTGGGCAATTTAAATGGTGAGAATTTATATGAAAATTTGGAAAAAGGTGAGGAAGTACAGGATAATCCTACAGGCAATAATTATGGGAATAAGTTTGATAGGAAAAAAAAAAATGATAAAATAAAAAATGATATGAGTTCATAACCTGAATTATATGATTACGATAGTTTTCTAAAAAGCAGAGGAGCTAGTACTATTATTATTATTTTTGTTTTTTTATTAATTTGATTTTAGAAATGGCTTAAAATAATTAAAATTTAAACAATAAATTCAGTAATTAAAATGATGGTAATAGTAAGTAATCTAATAAACATAAAAAAACATAATAGGAATTACTGATATACAATCTTAATAAAAATGGCGAGCTATAGTTATTAGAAAATTTTCCATTTTATTTAAATGAAAACTAAGAATTGTGTGTCCAAAATAATAATTTGCTTTCATCCTCTAAATTTGTGGAAAATGAACTCAATGAAGCTATTCCAAGCTTCAAAGAACTTACAGAGGAAAGACTAGATAATATTACTTAAATACAGAAATTTGAAGCCAGCCCGCCAAATAGGTTCAACTAATTAGTTTAATCTCGATTGAAAAATAAATTCTGGAACTATTTCTTCGGCTTTCTTTAACCACATGAACTTGCTAATTATTAAGAATCCAATCCAAAAGAAGTTTCATCCAAACAATTCGCATGCTAATAGTTTTATCTCAACAATAATTCGACTTACCTTGACATGATTCTTAAACCACATGATTCTGTAACAATTCCTGCAGTTTTATTTGAAGCATCCGAATGTCAGAAGTCTAGTATGCTAAATCTATATATTTTGAATAATCTAACATTTATTGATACTGTGATGTTAAAAGGATAAGTTGAGTAAGTACAATTAGGTATTGTCTAAGTTAGTATGATTTGGAATTAAATGTAATAATTTAATATGAATTCAAATGATTACATTGATGATTTCACTATCTGGAGGATACTAAACTAGCATCCATACGATAATAAAATAACTTAAAGCTCTGGTATTATTCGATTTACTCCACCAAATGAAGAAGTTGATATGTCAGAACAAGTAAATAAATGTCCTAGCTGTTTTAGTTAGTTTAATTTGCGTGAGGAAATGACGAGATGGGTTACATTTAAAAATATGGGGAATTTAACACTTTGGGTGACTTAACTTTCTATTGAAGATCAAGGATGTAATGCTTTTGGGTTTTCAATTGAAAATAAATTTTGTAAAGGGTTTTCTATTAAGCCTAAATCCGAATATACAATTAAGATTACTTTTTCTCCTTAGTATTCGTATTAAGAGGTACATAAATCCCTATTTTTGCTGACTTAGAAATAAGTATTTGAATTTAAAATGGAAGCTTTTTATGAATACCCCCTCGTTTCAAATCAAATAAAAAATTATAAAATTTATTATTAAACACTTGAAATATTGAGCTATATTTTTCTAGGATTATTTCTATTTATCCTGTTTAAAGTTCTCTAGTACAAACTTGAAATGACAGCAAAGATTAAGATAAAATCTCATTAGAATTTACTGAAATCAAAGAAAACTCAATAAATAACTGCATCACATTATTTAAATTGGACTAAAATTTTTTATAGTCCTTTATAATAAACTATCCAAGCTGAAAGGCTTTTTAATTCTCAACATAAAAGTAAGATTATATTAAGTCAGACAAGTTGGGAGAGTGGTGATGAAGAAACTTCATCAATTTGTAATGAATTTAACCTTCATAATTAAGAATTTTAATTTTTTTATGAATAAGAGAAATAGTTTTCTATTTTACATAAAAAAGAATGCAGTTCGAGAGAGTCCAATACGTTTTAAAGAGAAAATATGACGCATAAAATATTAATTAAGGAACCTTTGTAATAGGAAAAGTAAGAGAATAATAATAATACTACTGGGTTTTAAAAAAAGAGTGAGAGTAAAAGAGAAGAAAGTAAATAAAATAAAGAGAAACAATAAAATAAAAATGAAAAAAATAGATAAAGCTCCAAAAAAACCTTTTAGAAATAAAAAGAAAGTTCATTGTAAGAAGTCCAAATTTAAGAAAAAGTTATTACAAAACAATAGCAAACAGAAATTATAACCCCAAATTAGTAAGCCAAAAAGGATAGTATAATAATTTAAGAACCTGAAAAGCAACCAACATAATCTTCAATATAAAAAAAATTCAAACAACAATAAAAAAATCCTTCCAAATTAATAAGTTCAAAAGCTCTTAAACGTGAAATGAAGATATAACGAATGATTCAGAATCAAGTGACAGAAGAATAATAAAAATAAAATTAAATACATGAGGAGGAGTCTGTATATTCTCTTCCTTCAGAAAATGATAAATAGTAAAAGAAATCAGAATTAAATTTAGATGAAAGCAAAGTTGAAACTCAAATAACATCATAAAAAGAAGCAACTAATTATAAATAGGAGGAAACTTAAATAAAAGAAGATGCACCAATCCCAAAAAAGAAAATTCCACAAAGAAAAATTTTAAAAGAAATTCCACAGAAAATTAAACAGAAATTTTCATAACAAATTACATAGGAAATTGTACCGGTTCTATAACAAATTAAATAACAAATTAAATAACAAATTCCAGAGCAAATTCCATAGCAATTTCCATAACAAATACCATAAGAAATGTCATAAGAAGTCCCATAATAAGTCCCATAATAAGTCCCATAATAAGTCCCATAATAAGTCCCATAATAAGTCCCATAAGAAGTTCCATAAGAAGTCCCATAAGAAGTCCTATAAGAAATTACAAAAGAAATGCCATAAGAAATGCCATAAGAAATGCCATAAGAAATTCTATAAGAAATGCCATAAGAAATGCCATAAGAAATACCATAAGAAGTCCCATAAGAAATTGGAAAAGAAAAGCTATAAGAAATGCCATAAGAAATGCCATAAGAAATACCATAAGAAGTCCCATAAGAAATTGGAAAAGAAAAGCTATTTGAGCAAGAAGTATAAATACCTACGATTGATCCTTTTGAAAACAATAAGTTGTCATTCGAACTCAATTCACCTTAAGAACTTTAAGAAAAACTGGATTATAAGGATTAATCCTATAAAAACTAGTAGTAGTATATTTAACCCTAACCAATTTAGTTGCAACCAAGTCCCTAAAAAAAGCATTAAAGCGAAACAATTATTGTTTATGTTCCACAAGCCTATAATAAGTAATAGACTTATCTAACAAATAAAAATAAATATAATTAGAATAAGTATTTTATGAAAAGAAAATAAATGTAAAACAAAGAATAAATTACCATATAATATGTTCAAAAGAAAACAGAATCGATAATCCCAAATGAGTAACAATAAGTGACTACTACATCGGATGAAACTATTCCAAATTAGCCAACCCCAAATATAGAATAATAAGTTCTCAATGAATCCACCCCTTAATCACTAGAATAACCACAATTACGATAACCAGAAGAATAAAAAGTTCTTTCAAGCGACGATTAATTTTCATTATCAAGTTCGTAAGATTCTCTTGAACTTGAAGGAGAATCATTAAATGGTGCCAGTAATAACTACGAAAGTATAAATTCTGAAACTTCGTTTCATAATAATCGTTCATAATTATAATACACTGGATAAGATCCTGGCGTTATTGGCGCACAAGCAGTTTTGCCATAAGATGACGAGCATTCATAAAATTCTTCCTAATAAAAAAATTTCTAAAATGCTTATGAATTATTTAATCTTGGCTTTGCTTCCACAAATTAAAAAGTAGATAATGAGGATCAGTTTGATAATTTTCTAAAAGAAATTGTCTAAACGAAATAAGAATAATAAAGTGAATCTGATAGTTATGCTGATCTCGCGAGTAATACTAGTCAAAGTAGTAAAATTATAACGGAAACAAGCCAGCGAATACCTATTGGAATAAATAATCAAAATATTAATTAACAAAATTAATTTAACTATAATTTTGGATTTGGAATCTAAGGAATACCGGGACTTTTTAATTAGCATTTTAATGAATAACATCCTTTTCCAGCTCCTAGACCTTTGGCGAGATCGTTAAACCCAAATTCCTAAAGCTTTTAATGTTCCAATGCTTAATAGCCATAATAATAATAATAATAAGTAAATTATAATTAATAGCAAACCCAGGGAAAGAATTATTTTTGTTATGATTAGAAATAAATGTTCTATTAATAGTTAAATTTAAAATTATTCCTTTGTATTTTTTTTATAGAAATTAAATTAATAGAGAAGCTTAATTGCCATTCTAGTTAGTGACAAATCCATTAGATCTGAAAATTTTATATAAGGGTTCCAAGGATGCACCACCAGGATTTAGTAAAAAGCATTGATATTAAGTTAAATTTCAGTAACAAATAAACAAAAAAATTTAGCAAATTAATACAAATTAATAAAGTTTAATTATATTTTTTTTATAGCAAATTTATTTTATTTTAATTGTTCAAATATCAAACTTATCCATTTAATTTTTATCATTGTTCGCTGGCTCTTCCCCTAAAAAATCCTCCTAATTTTCTGGGTCACTACTTGAATATTCTAAAAAATTATCATCTAAAAATTGTCCATTTTGCATCTTTATCTCTGGGTTTTCTTTATTTTTGTATTTTAATTTTGGCACAGATTTAATGATTTCATCCGTAAGGAAATTAATTTACTAAGAAGAAGTTGTTATTGATTGCATTTCTTCTTAAATTTTATCCTTTTTTAATAAAGTCATTGAATTAAAACAAAGATAAAAAAAAATTAAACTTTTATTTACTCACGCTTTTTATTTTTTTCCCAACCTTTATCAATTAATGCTAACTCGTCATCATCAAACGAATATTCTTATCGGTTATCTGCTTTAGTTTAATTTTATTAAGTTTAATCGTTTTTAGGACTTTTTATAATTTCCTTTTTGGGTTCTATAGTCGAAAGTTAAATTTAATTTCCATTAAATTTCCATTTATTTTCCTCTTCATTGGTTTCACACCATTTCTATTAATCAATTTCCAGAATTTATATCAATTTTTTGTAGCTTTAATTCACCATAATTGGCAAATACGTAACATGCGTTTCATTTAAAATATGAGTTGTGGATGATTACAAATATTTAACCATCCAAAGAAATAACTTATGACAAAATTATAATTAATAACAAATAATTGGATTACTTCCGAATTTAAACGCATAAACTCTGCAAATGGAGGACAACTAGATCCAATTTCAGCTATCCATTTTATGCAAAATAAGGAATATAATTAATCTGTTTGGATACTTATTGAAATTTGCTAGATAATGTTAGTTGGTTGCAATAAAGTGGCCAACTATTTCTGAAACATATACTTTTTTGAGGGATAAAAATTTATTTTTTAAAATAATAATTTTTACTTCTATTCGTTGTTTTTAGTATTTATCTTCGATTTTTATTAACCCATCAATTATTATAAAAGCATAATCAACTAATTTCCAATGCGGTTAACTAAAAAAACAAATTAATAAAGAAATTTTATAGATTATAGAACTCGAGTAGGAATTCCAGCAATTCCTTTAAAAAAAATTTGCTATTTTCAATATCCCCCCATGATAAATGCAAAGTAATTTGTTTAATAACGTCGCTAAATTACTGCATTGGGATAAAATATTTTTAATAATTCGTTCTTTATATTATTTAAAATATATATTATCTAAATAAATAACCTTAAAGAAGTTTTATCAATGAGCAAATTTAAACAGCTTTGAGGCATAGGCTATTAATTTTCTATTTCCTCATTTTTAAAAATTGAAGTCGGAGCCTAAATACCAATTTCTTTAATCCCCTTTGTGACACTTCCTATGATTATTGTTTATTTTAAGAATATAAAATAATTAATTACCTTTGATTAACAATCCAAGTACATCTAATAAAGGTATCAACTTAGTTTCATTTAATTTTTATAATGATGTTGCTGTAGATTAAGTTGAAATTTGTAAATTATTTTATAATCCAATTTATTATCCTCTTTATTGTTAAGCTGATTCAAAAATAATATCTTTCTATTATGAACATGTTTAAATAAAAATAGCAAATAGGATTTTAAAAGTTTAGGTTTCATTGATGATATAATGTATTACTTTTTAAGATAATTAAAACAGATACTTTAATATTTAATAATAATCTTAAGTTTTTTTAGGATATTTTTAACATAATTCTATCAGTTCGGAGCAAAATTTGTCTAAAAATCGCAAGAAGCAAGATTTTTTTACTTAATTTAATTAACAAAAAAATACAACAAATTTACTTATTTTTTCTTCTTATTATTATTATTATTATTATTAATTATTATTTAACATTTTTGTTTTAAATAAATAAGGTTCTTCAATTTTAAAAATCTTATGCAAGATAATGGTCAATAATTTAGCAAAAGTATTTTTTTCAATATTGACAAGCTCAAAGACTAGATGTGTTAACATAGTTTTATTGAATGTTAAATACTGTATCAACCAAAAGCAAGCGGGAAGGTTGATATCAAATAATGGTTTCAGAATGTTGACTTAATGGCAAAAGGATTATCCGTCTTTGGATTTTATTAAAATCTCATAAAAAAATGAGAGTGCCATTTTTATCATTTTCAATTAAGGGGATTGTAAATAGTATTTTATACTGTAATTTTCTATTTGATTTATTTTTTCATCCAATGAAAGAGTTTTATACATTGCTTCAATTTGTTCTATTTGTTCTTGATTATAAGATATAACAGAACGCACTTGTAAATTAGGCACAAACTCATACAATGAGACAAAATCTTTAAAAAAATTAAAAAAATCCTAATCGTAAATAAGTCGTGCTTCTACACAATTAAAATTATCCCTCCAAACCATTTCTTGTAAGAATTTAGGAAATGATGGACTCAGTTCTTTTAAAAGTTGGCTTTTTCTCGGGGATTTACGTTCATAAAAAAGTAAGTATGCATTTTTATTTTTAAAACTATCAAATTCATAAAAGAAATTAGGAGGAGCTTATCTTTAATTATCGTACTCTCCACCAAAACATTCATTTTTCAAATTTTCAATATCCCATTATTTAACATACACATCATTGAACTCAAACCAGGCATCTTATTAATTTTCAAATTCATTAAAAGGAAATTGCAGGCTGTTCCTTATTTTAATGAATGAGTAGTAATGGCCTGCGTCAGCCGTGCCTGAATGGACAATCACGCCAGTTAAGTTATATTAGAAATAATCATCCGACTCTTCGTTGGTTGTTTCATTTGTTTCGGTAGGCAAGACTTCTTATTAGTTTTTTTCATTTTCTTATTCTATTTCTTAAATCCCTTATAATGTCCACTTTTTTAAATTAAGTTCTGTAGGGAATTCAAAGTAATCGTTTACTTTCAGTCTTTACTACCTATTATAATCAAACTCAAATCGCTTTAATGAGATAATTAATGTATTCGGCAGTGTTTTTAAACAACATATTTTTTTAACGGATATTTTCTTATTATATTACTCACAAAAAAATTTATCATTCCCTGATAAGATTTCTCCCTTTATAAACGAATCCAAAGCCATATAAATATTACTCTAATTCTTAATTTCTAATGGTAATGTATAATAAGGTTCTTCTCGCTCTCCGATATAAGGATATTCCTCTTCTAATGAGATGATCTTATGAGCTAATAAACCGCCAAAAATATCTTATAACAAGTTTTCTTATCGAGTTGATTTCAGATTTTACTCTAATTTATCACAAAGTAAATTAAAAAATTCATTTACATCCTATTACACACTATAATTTATTGGTTAGTTGTCATACCCACGAATAGAATTGATAAATTTTGTGGGGATTACATATTATCTTAAATTTGAATTTAAATGCCCAAAGAGAGACATTAATTAGAAAAGTGCATGTTCATTTAATGTGTTATTGCTTTCTAAAAGAGCTAATTCTTCCGATTTGAATGCATTAACATCAAATAGTTACATTTAAGAGTTTAATATCCCATTCTTAAAATCATCAATCATATATAATTATTGCACTAATGAATTTAAATAACATGTGCATCCTAAATTCTTAAGTCCTACAAATTTTTACTTCTCTTTTATTCTAAGTTCAATATTATTTTGATCAATATCTAACTACTTGATTTTATTCACGATTCGTTCTAATAAAGGAATTACTAATTCGTAATTTTTAGGACAATTCATACAAAAAGCATATAATAAATTAAATGCATGCTTTCTTGAACTTTTACTCTTACATTTTGGTAACCGGACTAATTATTCTAATCCATCTGTTGTCTATTCCTCGGATAATTCAAATAGATAATCAAATAACTATTCCACAACCTTTCGGCCTTCAACCCATTCGCATCCTTTCAATTCACTTTTAATTTCAATAAAAGTTTAGCACAGAATCAACATGCCACAAAGCACACGATCTTCAATTTCCCAGCCTTATTTACTTTTTGGTCCCCCATAACAGCGTAATTCAAGTATTGGTCGCTATTAAATAAGTCCGCAAGCACATTCAAATAAAGAACGCCAATTAACTAATTCTTCCAATTGTTATTAGCTTGAACTTGAATAGGCACTTTTGATGAGCCCTGACAAACAAACAAAGTAATCCTCGGAGTTAGTTTATTCAACTAATGTTTTTTCTCCAATACAATTCATTAGTGGTAATAATAATTTTAAGAAAAAAAGTTAAGGTGTTTCCAATGGACAAACCTATTCAACAGTTTCTTACTTCAAACAAAAGGAATCATTAACACCAATTTAATTATCAGAATTCATTTCTTTTTCTTAAACATCAAATTCCATGAGTTCATTTTAAAACGATTATTCCTACTGCATTTCATTCATTTTCTAGATCCCACAAGTTCGAAAATAGTCAAGCATTTCTCAAACCCCTTAATAATTCTTACACACAAAATTTATTAAATAAGTCACAGCTCTTGTTATATTTTTGGAACTTGTAATAAACACACGAGATATTATTGATTTAAGAGAATTACTAGCATAAAGGGCTTCTAAAAATGCCTGAAAGTCCCAGACACTGCAAACTAAGAGTAATTAGAAGCATACTTCAATTAATGGATTTGTATCCTCATTATCATTGCTTACAATATTCTCAACAATTTAGACAATCTTTTCGCAAACTTCTTTAAAATTTGTCAAAGTAAGTTTCCCTGTTTCTTTTAACCATTTAACTAATTACGTAAATTCTTGATCATCTAAATGCTACTATTATTATTACTATTGCTATTAATCCACAAATAAATGTTAGTAGTAACTTTAACTCTTATTTAATGAAAGCTAGTCATCTTATTAGATTCTAGGAGTGGAACACAAAGGAGTACCAGATTTAGAAGTGATTGGGGAATGGAATTACGGTGTCATTGCAGAGGAATTTGATTTTGAACTCACAGATTGATAGCTCTTATTCATTCGCCATTGATTGGCAGACTCTGTATCCTCTTCTTAGCTATTATTGCAATTGAATTCAATTCCTTCAATTGCTAATGCTGCGATTTATGTCTACCATTTTTCACAAGTTTGAACTCTACTCATAATAAAAGCATCCACAAAAATCTTTATAATACTCAAAATATTAATTGCCACTTTTGTTTCGGCAGTTGATACTCCACCCTTTCACATTAATCCAAGCAATTAAAATAAACGCTCAACACCACCGCTATTCACGAATTCTTCTCGCCATTACCGCCGTTATTGCATATCCTCATATTAATGTCCATTACAACGGCCTAACCCAAGCATAATTTCCAATACATAAACTAATTTATATTCATTTTGTTCAAATTGATCCCATCATTCATCAATAACCCTTATTCCACCTTTTTATACTGCCTTCAACATCCCCTCATTGACAGCCAAAGTCTAAATCAATGTCCATATTGTAAGAGATGTATCTTCACCTTTAACGGTACTTGTTCTTTTAAGCATCCTAAATAACAATTCTAAATATTCTTCATTATTTGATATCAATCGACTCATTTATAATTTCCCTAAATCAGGTTCTTCCTAGTGTATTATTTAAGTTTATTATTGTTAATTTTATAATTCAAACCCAACATAAAACTATTCTAATTATTTTTCATCCATTAAACAATTGACAGTCTCTTCAAGATTGAATTGTTTTTTTTCAAGAACATAACCAATCAGATCTAATTAAATGTCTGGAAAAATACCCTAGACTTCCATTGCACGTTAAATTTTATCCTCTTAACTCAAATTTCATTATGTTATTAATCCAAAACAATTCTCTTATTCAATAATATCCTCAGTCATCCTAAGACAAAGTAGTGTGACAAAAATAAATAAATACGTATTTCTATTAACAATAAAATTCAATTTATTCATAACTCTTAATTCCCCCAAAGTACAATTATCTCCCTTCAGCATTCTCCCTTATGTCAAAATCCACAATTCATCCGGGTTCTAACAAGGATTAATCTTATTCGCTATCACTGTCTTTGTTTCCTTCAAAGTCATATTACTCAATAATTCCACTTCAAATCTCGTTGGTGGGAGTATTCCATTAATTTAAACTTAAACTTATATATCAAATTTCGTTCCCTTAAGTTCCTGAGCATCTAGTTCTGCCTTCCCACCGCATCCCTCAAATTCTGATATGCATAATTAAAGTAACTGAATTAATCTATTAATTATTTGTACAGATTCGTTGGATGTTTCGAGTTAAAGTTCATGGGATGAGATCCTTCATGCCGCCTATCTGATTTCTTCCATTATATATTCAGTTTATTCAAGTTTAAATTATTCAAATAACTATTCAACGGGCGCAACTAAACGGAATACTTCTAATAGTAATTCCCTACTAGCATTAACAACTGTTTCAAATTGACTTTAATTATAAATCGCACGGATTTTTTAGAGTCCAAGAAATTCCAAACTTTAGGCAATTTGTTTTCCATCATTCTGGGTTTCAATACATCCAATTGCTTTATTTACTAAAACCCAGAGTGTTTAAAAGCAATAAAAGAGTCCTAAACTAAAGCTTTTCCCATCAAGTTTTAAAAAAATATCAACAAATAAAAACTATGCCATTTATTCATTAATATGGTTAGCAAAAGTTAAAATCAGATCTATCATACAAGCAAACAAATCCCTTTCAATATAATTAAATGCATTAATAACTAGAATCTCCCACAGGACTTCCACCTATTCAACTCCAAGGATCTCTGGTTCAATTTCCGCCAAAGCACGAAAAAACTGCAATCTGAATTCCATTTCACTTAAATACAAATACATATCTTCACCCGCTTTTAAAATCTATTCCTAATGTTTATCCAAATCCTTTTATTATTATTTATTTCTCCTCATTGTTTGCCAATAATTGGCTGGTTTTGTTAATGACCGACTTAATTTTAAGCAAGAACTTAATAGTCTGAGTTCCCCACTACTTTAAATCACCCTTTCATGCTCACTTTTAAGCGAAAATAATTTTCTCATAAGACACCATTCAAGTTATTACTGACGGCGGGGTAACCGATCTTCATTTTAATTACTTACTGAAGATTTTGTATCAGTAGTATCTATCATACTGCTATCTGTATTTTTACGCTCTTCAAAAATTTATTACTAGATTTCTTATTCCGTTTCAATATTATCTTCTGCTATCATTTCTTCTAGTTCGAGTTTGTTCGAAGTTTCAAGCATCATTGCTTCTATTTCCAGTTTGGAATTATCAAGCTTACATTCTTCTTTTTAAAATAAGTTTTATTAATTTTCAGGAGGGGCGTATATATTTTTATGGTTATTTTACTCTTCTAAACCTTGTATTTATTGATTAAAATTTAAAATAAGTTCTTCTTCCTCTTCAGATTATGACTAATTTATACATAAATATAATGCTTAAGAATCTTACTTTAAGTTCTTGATTATTATCTGTTAAATAGTTCACGAAACTAGCTTTCAATGAAATGATACAACTTATTAAAATATTTTCTATTTAGAAATCGCTTCTTAAATACTTTACAAATTCTATTTTATTTAGGATCTTATTTGACTATGCATCTTTTAGAATTGGGAATGATGAATTCATTATATATGATAGTAACTATAGCATTTTAAAATAAAATTAGACAATTAAAAACTTAAAGGGATTCGTGAATATTTTAAAAAATTTGCAAACAATGAATGCATTTGTGAACAAAATTTATCCTTTCAGCTTTGAATTTATAACACAATAAGTCCTTTAAGATATAAAACGCTTACTGGATCAGTCTTTGAAATAACTTATTAAAAGTAATTGTTAACTTTTCTGCCTATAAAGAATGGCTGAGTTCTTTAATATATACCCACAAGAAATTTAAAATATCATGACTAAAAAGTTCTTATTCATTATTATTCACTTATTCATTTCTTTCTTAACTCTCCTCTTGCATAATTTTTTATTCCTCAAATTCCATAAGAAACTCTTTTAAAATAGTTATTAAAACAAATAATAATCTACAATTTTCATTATTCTAATAAACAGCTAAAACAAGTTCAGGTACTTAATTTTCAAAACAATTTGTCCAATTTTAAATATTTTCTTCTCGGAAAATATGCTTTTATTTTACAGATTTACTTTACGATAAGTCCTTTATTCTTTTAGTCCTTCTCACGGGATAAGATAAAGATGAAAATTTATTATTAAATCCTATTGCTTTGATAATCTGGAGTATTTCATGGGTTATTTTATTTGCTTCAACTTTCTTTATTTTATTAAAGAGATACTAATTTAAAATTAATTAAAAAGACAATCGTATATTATTAGTATACATGAAGGTCAGAAATCGATAAAAAGGATGCGATATCTTTAAAGATATTAAAGATTTATGAATTCAGGATTTGATTTTGCGAAAACCCTAGAGCCCAAAGTAAATCAAATTTTTCCTTTTTCCACTGATTATTCTCATATAAATATCTAATTATTGGTAATGATCTTTTTATTAATTCTGGGTGCGATTCTTCACCAAAAATTAATTCAAAAATCTGATTATCCTCCATTCATTTTAAAAGACTCCTAATATTACAAAATGTTACAAAAAAATGATCCCTTTTTTAATTACTATTGTTAAGCTTCAAGAATTTCAATATTTTATTCGCATTAAACTTAAGATGTAATTGTCTATTAATGTTATATGCTCAACAATTATTTTAAATGTTTGCACTTTAAGAGGAATAATATTAATTAATTTGAAAGATTAAAACTTTTTGAATTATTTAACTCAACCCAAGAATTCTTTATGCTAGTAAAGAGGATTTGAGGTTGCTAGAAATATAAATAGTTAAACTATATTAATACAAAAGATCTTAATTAAGGTCTTGTAAGTCAAATTGAATTTTTTAGGCCATGTAATTTATTATTTTATTTTATTAAACTTTTATTATTATTAATAGATTTATTTTTTTCCCCTGAATTTTATTAAAAATTATTAATTCTATATATGAATACAATTGTTGTTGTTGAAAAAAAAAAATGAATAAATCAAATAATTAAAAAAAATTCAATTAAATTAAAACACAATTTAAATTAAATGTATAAAAATTAAAATTATAAAAATATATAAGAAAGTTTTTTAAATTTAAAATTCAAATTTTAAATGGCACAATTCTAAGTTAATCACTTTATTTATTTTCAAATATATAATTTCCTTTTTGTTTTTACAAAAATAGACAACTGAATCTAAAAAAGAAGAATACCGTAAATATCTCGAAAAAGCAGGCGTTATTGATCAATTAACTCGTGTCTTAGTCGGACTATATGAAGAACCGGAAAAACCATAGAATGCAATTGAGTATTTTTTAAACATCAAATTCTTTTTGTTTTATATTATAATTAGTTATCTTAAGAAATATATGGGATCTCCTAGTGATATAGATGTTGAAAAATTGAAAATTGAGTATGATAGATTAAAAGAAGATAATTAGAAATTAAAAGGCCAAGTTGATTCTTTAAAACAATAGGTTTTATTTTAATAATATGTATAAATTTATTTCTTAGCTTGAGGAATTAAAACCTTCCGAGGATAATTGATAAAAAATAATATGAATTTTTTTTTTATGGTTAAATATAATCAATTGTTTAAAAATAATTTAAAATTATTAATTCAATAAAATTATAATAAATAATTCTATATATTATTTCACTTATAAAAATGAAGTGTTTTTTCTGTTATAAAATTAATTTAAAGCGTTGAAATAATGGAAATAAAGATTGTCCAAAGAAACTTTTAGTTTATTGTTAAAAAGGTTAAATCTATTCATTAATAATTTTTTTTAAATTTTAGCAAAGTGTTTTTCTAAATTTAAAGAAACTTAATCAAACAATCATTGATTTAAATATGAAAAAAACTTAATTTAAAATAAAAAGGAATCTTAATTGAAAATAATAATTATATAGAATAACTCTTAGATAACTTTAAACTAAAATAGAAGACAAATGTAATGTAGTCTAAGGATTTAAAAAGATAGAAGTAAACAATTTTTTATCTTTATTTTGAGAGTAAAACAATGATTAAATCAGAAATAACTAAGAAAATATAAATAATTTAGAATCGACTTAACATAAATCCCATCAAGATCAATAATAGAAGGGTCCATCATAAAAAAATTCGTATACTATAAAAAAGCCTATAATGATTGATGAAAGCATTAATCTCTCATAAAGTAGTAATAAGACCGAATAAATAAATAAGATAGAAAGAAATATTTCATTTGATTTGGATACGACAATGAAAAAGTCTAAAACGATTGCTTAAACTTAAAACAAATGAATAATATATATTATTTGTTGTTTTTTATTTGTTTTTTTAATTAATTTTAAATATTTTAATTTGAAAAATATTTTTTATATTACAATAAAACTTAAATTTTATAATCATTTTTTTTTAAACCAATGCAATTTTTTATAATAAATTATTCTCCATTTAATTATTTCCTGGATAAATTATAAAGTTTTGACTGTGAAATAAAATTATAATTAAACAGTAAAATTTATAAAATAAATCCTAAATATGTCATTCCAAAAAGTCACATCTTCAATAGAAGAAATGTAAAACGACCTTACCCTTTCTTTTATGAATGAATATAGTACTTTTAATTGATTTCCTTTTAATTATGAATTTTTTTAGATATAATAGAAACTCCAAAAAGAGATAAATAAATTGGAACTATATTGGCTTTATTAGTGGGAATTGTCTCTATGGTTCCCTGAAATGGATTAATCGTTAACTTTGACTTTTTTTAGGTTAATATTCAAATAAATTAATATAAATGTATTTGTTTAGGCTCAATTTGCAGACTTTAATGTTTACTTCTATATGATAATTCCATTAGCAGTTGGTATGACAATAATGAGTTTTTTAATCTATCCTCTATCCAGCAAATTAAAAATTTATGATCGAATCTATATTGGAAATGGGGCTTGCGGTTTTTTCATTCCTCTACTATCGTAGAATTCATTATTTTATTTTAAATTTAATATTTTAATTTAGAATTATTGCTATTTTATTTCCGAATGCAATAGGATTTTGGATGTGTATGACTATTATGTTCATTCTTGGATTTGTAGTATAGTTAATTACATCAGGTGGAATTAGCTTTACAAGTGCATTTCCAAAAGAAAATTATACTGCATTATTTTTTAGCGGATGTGCTTTCTCAGGAATAATTTGCACTTTATTACGAATCATTTTGCTTTCAATATTTGGAACAGAACCCGAAGCAATCAAAATGGCTACTATTATTTTCTTTTGCTTCTTTGGGGTTGCATTTTTGGTTTTGATGAAAGTAGTACATTTATTCAGCAAAACAGAATATTCTACTACTCATTTATAAAAAATTGAAGGAAAACTTAGCAATATTGAAAAATTAACTTCATTAGAAATGACTGAGTTTAGTTAACTTGGGTTCGATAATGATGGAAGATCAACCACTTGTACTTCACGATTAACTGATTTGAACTAACTATCTGACATCGGTGAAGATGAATTAAAGTTCCCAATGCATGTGAAATTATAGCAAAATTAATCATCCTCCTCAGTTTCTGGATTCCAAATATTCAAATAAGTTATAGACTAAATTTGGCCTATGCCATTATTGATTATCATTTAATAATTTCAAAGTAATATTATGTACCCAGGATATGCAATTTCAAAGCTCGAAATTGATGGGATTTCTGCGAGTTGGAAAACAACAAGCATAGCATTAACTTGAACAATTTCTGATTTAGTAGGCAGATTTTTAACCCCCTATCTTCCTTAAAGTGAATTTGTCGCAAAAAAAGTTGTTAAATCAAGATATATTAATTGCTTACTATTTGCAATACTAGTATAGCCTTGGTTTCCAATGGCTCTTAGATATTTAATTTATTTAAATATTTTCATGTTTGGATTTACTCATGGGTGGTCTTTAACATTATCAATTATTGTTGGAGCAGGTAAAGCAAATGCTGAATAAAAAGAAACGAGTTCTGCTATTTTAGGTGCCTCTATTAATGTTGGAATCTGTGTAGGAATGGTATCAGCTTTGCTTTTAATTTGAAAAGTTAGCATTCTTATATTTATATATATATTATTTTCTAAAAACTATAAAAACATTTAGACAAATTACAAAAACTAAAAATTAAATTTAATTTATTAAAAAAATGGATGATTATTTTTAAAATCTAGTTTGAAAAAATTTATACATTTGAGAATCTTTGTTTTAATTCATATTATATAATTTATATATTATTTAATTTATAAAAATGAAGGGTTTTTTCTGTTAAAATTTTTGTTATAAAATTAATTTAAAGCGTTGAAATAATGGAAATGAAGATTAATTGTCCAAAGCAACTTTTAGTTTATTGTTAAAAAGGTTAAATCTATCTATTAATAATTTTTTCTAAATTTTAGCAAAGTGTTTTTCTAAATTTAAAGAAATTTAATCAAACAATCATTGATTTAAATATGAAAAAAACTTAATTTAAAATAAACAATTAGCATAAAAAGAATCTTAATTGAAAAGAATAATTATATATAATAACTCTTAGATAACTAAATACACTAAAGTAAATTAAATTATTCAAAATTAAATTTAAAAAATTGTGCGAAAAAAAAAGTTTTATTAAAATTAATAAAATTTTAATTTTGAGATTCCCGCGTTTCTTAAACAAATAATAAAAAATGGAAATTGAAAAAACTTCATAGGATCCTCATTCTTTGGACTCTGGTAATAAATTTTTAAAATCCTATACATTATTTAATTTTTAGTTCAACTTGAAATTGATTAAACGCCAGAAAAGGTTATAGAGTCATCTGGAAATATTATCATCTAAGAAATCAATAAATCAACCAAAAAAAAAAATAAATTATCAGAGAAAATATTAAAGAAATAAACCATTTTTACAATTGAGTAATTAAGAATAAAATCCATTAACAATGAAAGGGAGATTAAGCAATAACCAAACAAATCTACCTACAACCGAAAATTAAAGAGCTTAGAAGGATTATCGAATAAATTTTTGTAACACTTCCTTTCTGTTAAGGATGATACAGTAATCTAGCTTGATAAACTGACTTGCGATTTAGGTGTGTGATTAATTTCTGTTAATTTGCTTTTTTAGATGTGGAAAGAAGGAGAAGTAGAACCCAATTATTGCAATTGTTTAAAATATTTTTAGTTTATGATATCGTTAATATTATGGAAAGTTTGAATGTGATCTAAAGAAAGGGAAAGAATTATTATTAGTGGAAAGGGTTTGGGTAAATCTAATAAACAATTCAAGAGGTGAACATTATTTTTTGATTTAATTTTGATCAAAGATGTAAGATCTACCTGATAATTTACAACCGCCTTCCAAAAAATTGTTTAACCTTTTTTAATTATTTAATTCCAATTTTAGAAAAGAAAAATGCCTGGAAGTTTTATCAAAGAATTTTTTACGCTTGTTTCTTCAATGAAAGGATTAATTTACATTAGAGGAAGCTGCGCTGAAAATTGAAATGAAAAAAGATGAAGAAAAACTGAAGACAAAAGTTCGAAGATTATATGATATTGCCAATGTATTTAAATCCCTGGGACTTATAAATAAAATCCCATCCTCCGAATAAAAAAAACCCACATTTTAATGGATAGGAATTTCAGGATTTAATGACAAGATTTAAAAAACTCTTAATTAAGTAAACAAAAAATAATAATCCTTTAACATTTTATAAACCATTCTTTTATCAAAAAAAATTTGAAATAATAATAATACCAATGATGATATTTAAACTAAAATAGAAGACAAAAGTAATGTAGTCTAAGGATTTAAAAAGATAGAAGTAAAACAATTTTTTATCTTTATTTTAACAGTAGAAAAATGATTAAATCAATATTAACTAAGAGGATATAAATAATTTAGAATCGCCTTAACATAAATCCCAATAAGAATTCCATCAAGATCAATAATAGAAGGGTAATAAATTTATTTATTAATCTCCATCATAAAAAAATTCGGATACTATAAAAAAGCCTCTAATGATTTATGAAAGTATTAATCTTTCATAAAGTAGTAATAAGACCGAATAAATAAAATAAGATAGAAAGATTTCATTTGATTTGGGTACGACAATGAAAAAGTCTAAAACTGTTGCTTAAACTTAAAACAAATGAATAATATATTATTTGTTGTTTTTATTTGTTTTTTTAATTAATTTTAAATATTTTAATTTGAAAAATATTTTTTATATTTTCTTGGCTTCGTTAGTTTAATAAATTTAAATTTATAATCATTTTTTTTAAACCATCCAATTTTTTATAATAAATTATTTCCCATTCAATTAATTTCCTAAAGGTATTTATAAAGTAGTTGACCAATAAATAAAATAATAATTAGAATAAATCCCCAAATAAATTCTAGAATATGTAATTTCGAAAAGTCAAATCTCCAACAGAAGAAATGGAAAACGATCTTACCCTTTCCTTTATGGATGAATATAGTACTTTTAATTTATTTTCCTTTTAATTATGAATTTTTTAGATGTAGTAGAAACTTCAAAAAGAGATAAATAACTTGGAACGATATTGCCCTTATTAGCAGGAATTTGTTCTATGATTCCTTAAAATGGATTAATCGTTACCTTTGACTTTTTTTAGGTTAATATCCAAATAAATTAATATAAATGTATTTGCTTAGGCTCAATTTGCAGACTTTAATGTTTACTTCTATATGATAATTCCATTAGCAGTTGGTATGACAATAATGAGTTTTTTAATCTATCCTCTATCCAGCAAATTAAAAATTTATGATCGAATCTATATTGGAAATGGAGCTTGCTTTTTTTTAGTTCCTCTGCTACCGTATAACCCATTATCTTATTTTAAATTTAATATTTTTATTTAGAATTATTGCAATTTACTTTCCGAATGCAATAGGATTTTGGATCTGTATGACAATACTTTTAATTCTTGGATTTTCAGTCTAGTTAATTACAGCAGGAGGAATCAGCTTTACAAGTGCATTCCCAAAAGAAAACTACACTACATTATTTTGTAGCGGATGTGCTTTCTCAGGAATAATTTGCACTTTATTACGAATCATTTTGCTTTCAATATTTGGAACAGAACCAGAAGCAATCACAATGGCTACTATAATTTTCTTTTGCTTCTTTGGACTTGCATTTTTGGGTTCGATAAAAGTAGTACATTTATTCAGCAAAACAGAATATTCTACTACTCATTTATAAAAAATTGAAGGAAAACTTATTAGCAATATTGAAAAATTAACTTCATTAGAAATGATTGAGTTTAGTTAACTTGGGTTCGATAATGATGGTAGATCAACCACTGGTGCTTCACGACTAACTGATTTGAACTAACTATCTGACATCGGTGAAGATGAATTAAAGTTCCCAATGCATGTGAAATTATAGCAAAATTAATCATCCTCCTCAGTTTCTGGATTCCAAATCTTCAAATAAGTTATAGACTAAATTTGGCCTATTCCAGTACTTATAATCATTTAATAAATTCAAACAAATATTATGTACCCAGGATATGCAATTTCAAAGCTCGAAATTAATGGGATTTCTGCGAGTTGGAAAACAACAAGTATAGCATTAACTTGGACAATTTCTGATGTATTAGGCAGATTGCTAACCCCTTATCTTCCTTAAAGTGAATTTATTGCAAGCAAAGTTGTTAAATCAAGATATATTAATTGCTTTCTTTTTGTAATACTTGTATAACCTTGGTTTCCAATGGTTCTGAGATATTTAATCTATTTAAATATTTCCATGTTTGCATTTACTAATGGTTGGTCTTTAACATTATCACTGATTGTTGGAGCAGCCAAAGCAAATTCTGAATAAAAAGAAATAAGTTTTGCTATTCTAGGTGTCTCCATTAATATTGGAGTCATTGTAGGAATGGTATCGGCTTTGCTTTTAATTTGAAAAAGTTAGTGCTCCTATTTTCTTAAATTCTTTATATATATAAATATGTTAATTTATAATGAAAATTCAAATTAAATATTAATAATATTTTTGATTTTTAATTTCTTATATTTTCCACAAACCTTTAATAACATTCTTCTTCTTCTTCTAAACTTAACTTTGATAAAGTATAAAAACCTTTAGACAAATTTTAAAAACTAAAAAATTAAATTTGATTTAAATGTATAATTTAATAAATTATTTGATTTATTGATTTCTGATAAAAAATTTAAAAAAATGGCTAAACCAAAAAAAAAAGCTTAAAATAAAAATAAAAAGAAGTAATAAGTCAAAAAGATTGCGAAACCAGCGAAGGTAGCAAAGAAAATTACAAAAAAAGGCACTAAAATAAAAAAGGTTAACAAAAAGCCTGCCAAGAAATAAACAAAGTATGACTCTGAGAGTGAATCAGAATTGTCGGAGGATGAATAGACCCCATAATATGATGAAGAAACATCAAATCCTGTGTCTGAAAATTCATCAGAAAAGAGCTGGAAAGATGGGAGTGGGCCAAAGAAAAAAACCCCATTTGGTCCTAAATTTCCTATCAAAAAAATGTAATAACAATTAAAATATTTATATATCTAAAAAAAGTAAAGTTCCTATGTTTCCAGAAAGAAAGCCATTAACATTAAAAGAATAAGCCGAAAAGCGATGGGATAACTAAATAAAATATTTTTTATCAATAAGTCCTGCTGATGCTGTGAAAGAAATTGATGATAAAGAGTATGATTTATTTTCTAAATTGTAATTGGGGAATGAGTTAACTGATTAAGTAGAAACAAATTTATTTTTATAATAATGAGAGGATTTTAGGTGAAAAAAATTTAAAAACTTGGGTAGGTTAAAAGCAAGTATATTTATACTCCTGCTTAATTAAAATAATTTAAAACAATATCCGATTAATTAATATCAACAACTGTGGTATTTTATTTTGTTTAAGTTTAAATAATAACTATTCAAATTAGAAATAACTTTAAGAAGAATTAGTTAAGAATGGTCAACCAAAGACTGATGTAAAAGCAGCTGTTTGTATAAAATTAATTGATTTGTTATATAATGTTTAGTGGAAAGAGTGATCGATGGGAGAGTTCTTGGGAAAATACCAAAATGTCCTAATTGCTTTGGGGTAAAATAATGAATAGATAATTTCTTTAGGGAAGATTAAGATTTAATAATGAAAATGGGACATATTTATGTCCAGGGTATGTTGACGGTGGCGATAATTGTGTAAAAGGTAAAATAATTAAAAAATTGAACAAATATATAGGCGATGATTATATTTTTTGCTTTAGAAAATACAACATTGATGAGATCTAAAGAGAAACTTGGTAAATTTGAAATTGATAAAAAACAAAAAATCAATTTAACTAAAAAATAATTTTAAAAATATGAATTCAATTATAAAATTAAATTAATTAAGTTATTAAGGTTTAAGGAATATAAATTTAACATGATATTAATTAATATATTTTATATCTAATTTTATGATTTTTGGTTGATTGGTTAAAATTAATTTTTATAAAAGTTAAATAATTTAATAAAGGAATTCTTGAATCAATTTAAACCATCAATTTTTATAATATAATAATTATCCATTAAATCGAGTTCAAAATATCTCTGTAAAAGCCATGCTATTACCAATAAATTAAAATACTTTTAAAAATTAAAATAATTCTAATAATGCAATCTCAGAAAACGAAATCACCAATAGAAAATATGGAAAATGATCTTAGTCTTTCCTTTATGGATGAATACAGTACTTATTCTTTTTTAAATTATTTTAGATATAATAGAAACTCCAAAAAAAGATAAATAACTTGGCACTATATTAGCGTTATTAGCAGGAATTTGTTCTATGATTCCTTAAAATGGATTAATAGTGACCTTTGATTTTTTTTAAGTTAATATTTAAATCTATTAATAAAATGTATTTGTTTAGTCAAAATTTGTTGACTATAATGTTTACTTCTATATGGTAATTCCTATAGCCGTTGGTATGACAATAATGAGTTTTTTAATCTATCCTCTATCCAGCAAATTAAAAATTTATGATCGAATCTATATTGGAAATGGGGCTTGCTTTTTTTTAGTTCCTTTACTACCGTAACTCATTATATTATTTTAAATTTAATATTTTTCTATTTAGAATTATTGCAATTTACTTTCCGAATGCAATAGGATTTTGGATCTGTATGACTACTATATTCATTCTTGGTTTTGCAGTATAGTTAATTACAGCAGGAGGAATCAGCTTTGCAAGTGCATTCCCAAAAGAAAACTACACTACAATATTATTTTCTGGATTTGCTTTCTCAGGAATAATTTGTGCATTAATACGAATACTTTTGCTTTCGATTTTTGGAACAGAACCAGAAGCAATCACAATGGCTACTATTATTTTCTTTTGCTTCTTTGGGGTTGCATTTTTGGTTTTGATGAAAGTAGTACATTTATTTAGCAAAACAGAATATTCAATCACCCATTTATCTAAAATTGAAGGAAAACTTATTAGCAATATTGAAAAATTAACTTCATTAGAAATGACTGAGTTTAGTTAACTTGGGTTCGATAATGATGGTAGATCAACCACTGGTGCTTCACGACTAACTGATTTGAACTAACTATCTGACATCTGTGAAGATGAAATAAAGTTCCCAATGCATGTGAAATTATAGCAAAATTAATCATCCTCCTCAGTTTCTGGATTCCAAATCTTCAAATAAGTACTTGAATAGATATGGCCTTGTCCTTTATTTATTATAATTTAATAAATTCAAACAAATATTATGTACCCAGGATATGCAATTTCAAAGCTCGAAATTGATGGGATTTCTGCGAGTTGGAAAACAACAAGTATAGCATTAACTTGGACAATCTCTGATGTATTAGGCAGATTGCTAACCCCTTATCTTCCTTAAAGTGAATTTATTGCAAGCAAAGTTGTTAAATCAAGATATTTCAACTGCTTACAATTTGTAATACTTGTATAGCCTTGGTTTCCAATGGTTCTGAGATATTTAATCTATTTAAATATTTTCATGTTTGCTTTTACTAATGGCTGGGTTTAAACATTATCAATAGTCATCGGTGGAGCTAAAGCAAATTCTTAATAAAAGGAAACCAGTTCTGCAATTTTCGGAATGGCAATTAATATTGGAATTATTATCGGAATGGTATCTGCTTTGTTTTTAATTTGAGAATTTATAAATTTTTATCTTTTCTTATTTCTTTATTAATCAATATATGTTCATTATAATTTAATTATTAAATAATTTTTTCAATTCAATTTAATTTATAATTACTAAATTATTCGTTTTTAAAAATAATGAGAAGCTTCTTTTATATTTTCATCTTTCTCTTTTTTTATGATCTTTAATATGCAGTAGCAATAAACCAAAAATCTAACAAATTTGATACTTTATCTGATATGATGAAATAGCTTTAAAGTATTATTATTATTATTGAAAGTATTTGTAAAATTTATAAGAAATTTCTCCTATTGAGAAAAAAGAAAGACTCAAAAGCTATACATTTTTGTAGGAAAAGCAAATCATTAAAAATAATATAGGGAATAATTAGATAAATACAGATTTTGAAGAAGAAGAAATAGAAGAAATTAAAGAAGAAATATAAGATGATTTGACTGTCCCATAGTAAGAACCTCAATTTTAAGACATAGAAAATGATGATAATTCTTAAGAAAATACTGTATTAAAAGAAGAAGAAAAACTAAATTAAAAGAAATAAAGTTATCTAGGCCATTTAAATAAGAAATTATTTTCTTATTTAAGTAAATATTCATATTATTATCTTAACAATTAAATAGATACAAATGAGAAGGATGATCCGTCTTAAATTGCTTTCCCAATTTTTACTAATATTATTTGGTGTTTATTAATCCTTTTTGCAATCACTTTAATAATTGTTGTATTATTCCTTACAATTAATTTGGTAATAATTTAATAAAATACTGTCAATAAAAATATTAAAGGCATTAAAAATGAAATAGAATGCACATTTGCTTGATAAGCTTCCCAAATAAAATTTTCAAGATATGTTAACTGAAGGAAGGAATTTACTTTAAGATACTATAAACAAACCGTTTTTTCTTTATTTATTTTTATAATAATTTTTCAAACAAAGGATTGAAAAAATGTATGAAAAGTTTACAGATAATAATAAAGAATAATGAGATAAAATTTGTAATTATAAAATAAATAATAATTAATTCTCAAAACATATTAAATTTGATTTATTATTTATCCCAAAATTCTAAATAATGCTCTGTGAAGTAGTAATTATTAGCCGAAAATAATTTTAATCCTATTTCTAATTAATTGTTTTTTAAATAGCCTAAAATGATTTCCAATGCATCTCTTCTTACTACGAAGCCAATTTCCTTTCGTAAATTTTTTAGATTTATCGTAAATAATTTTATTGGTTTTTTAAATTCATTAAAATCTTTAATTTTACTCTCTTTTTTAAGTTATCCAAATTCTTTGGATTAGATAAAGACTTTTAGTTATTTTCTTGGGAGAAGGTCCTCTAAAACATAAAATAACTCTTTTAAATTTGATTAAAATCCACGAAGTTATTCAAATAATACTTTTTCTTAGCATTCGCATTTAGAATTCAAGAAAATATTTTAACAATTCTAGCTTTTCCAGTTAATTGTTTCTTTGGACTTATTTTATAATTTTTTACTATAGATTTACTCTGACTTTATTAACAAATATAAATCTAAAATTAATTACAATAGAAGAATTTGTTATATCTAAATTTTTTAGATAATGTGTTAATGATTATTAGGACTTTTTCTTCCATGGCGCAATTTTATTTTCCAGATTTTTCCATTTATCTTACAATAAATTTTCAAATTTACTATTTAGCACTTCTTAAAATAATTACGCCTAATAATAATAAATTTTGTTATAGTCAAATTAAATTTTACTTTATCTCTTTAGAACTTTTCTGCTGAAATTTATTCTTCTTTAAACTATTCTATTTTTGTTGATAATTATGTATGCATTGCCTTTCTGAGTGCCGCAATTTCATTTGAATTAAAAACTTTGTTCAAATAAAATAAACAAATTTTGAAAGTAACTATCATCAAAATTTTTAGCATTGATGCATATCAATAAACTATCTTCTAAAGCAATTGCTGATTATTATCTTCTTTATTCATTAAAAATTTCTTATTCCCCAAAAAATTCATTTGGATTAATAGCTTCTCGAAATTAAAAGTTTCGTGCATATCTTTTCACTGTTCATGACTTTTAATCCTTCAATTCAAAAAAGTTTTTATAAATTAAGAATTTTATACATAAGGCCATTAATTAAATTTTTCGATTTAGATAGGCTTTATTAACATAACTTTCCCAATTTTTATAATATATAAAGTTGAAGGAAGAGTCCCAATATCATAAATAACTTCATTCTTATGCACATATTATTAAAAAGTTTATGTATTAAGCTTTTCTATTGTCCGGAGATTAAATTCACGAAATACATTTAATTTTGTAAAAAAAAATATTTATTCTTTTTTTTCTTCTTCAAAAAATACCTATATATAAACACTTAATAATATATAATTATAACTTTCATTAGTTGTTGGTAATCAGAACGTGCCAATACTAATAATTATGATTTAGGCTGAGCGAGATAAGTATTATTTATTCCACAATCTTAATATAATGATTCCTTGCCAATATCTTGCTTTTCGGTGAGGAGTTCGTATTAATTTTATGAAATCATTTTTTTCACCTTTAAATTTTAATAATTTTTAAAGGTTACCTGTCCTCTTAGAATTATAAATAAATTGTTCTCCTAATACAAAAAAAAAAATAAGTAAGATTACAAATATCATATTGAAAATAAACTTTTTCTCCAAAATTGCATACTAAATTGATAATAACAAACAATAAAAAATGAATATTTTACTAATAGATTCAGCACTAAATTTCACCAACTAGATTTTTTCATACACTTTCATTATTAATTATGTTGGCAAATACTTAAAAACAATACAAGATTGCAATCAACTTATAGCAGTAAGTCGTTCCTCATACATTCTTTCTTCCATTCTATAATAATAAGATTAATTAAATTTAGTTTTTAAAACTTTTTTGAAAAAATATTAATAAGTCTTGCTATAGGATTTAGATCTGGGTCATTATTTAGTATAGATTCCTACCGTTTAAATTAAAATATTTTTTTTGCTCAATTAGGTACGATATATTATTTTACTTAATGCTTTATATTTTCCCTTGCAGTAGTAAGATTATAAGGCTTTTCTAATATTTAATTACTCCGTTCAAGAATTTTATCTATTGAGCGCGAAGGCAGCCGACTTTTTAAATATTTTTTCAATTAGTTTTGTTCTTTGGGATTGTTTAAACAGTATTCATCAAGGTATTATTCCTAGAGATTAGGTTTATTTATTTTGAGTGTTTCAGAAGATTAAAGCCGACAAAGAGTAAATTAGCTTTCCTTTTTCACTAATGCGAAGGGAGATTGCTTTAAAGAAGTATTCATAGTTGAATAAAATGAATTTGTAAGGTTTTTCATATTAACTGAATTATCATCTAAGTTTAGTTTGATTATTTTTCGTTTTGAAAAATGCTATCGTTTCTCTAATTATTTTTCATTCATTTATATAACTATTTTATATATTTTTCTAATATATGATATTAATATTAATAATAATAAAACAAAATTATTGATTTTTGCTTCAATTTAGACACAAAATTCATTATATATTTTCAATAGAATACATTAAAACTGGGCCAATATTTGTAATTAAAGTTTTTTTAATATTCAGCTTTTTTATTTCTGTATCAAAAGAATTCACGGTGTATTGGGATCTCTCTTAAATACATATTAGAATTTTACAATTTGGGCATGTATCTAAATATACTCTAAATGTTTCTGCTAGAGGTTTAATTGAAGCAGGCCATAATAAAATATCACTTCCAATTATGTAATCCACTTTTCCTGTTTCAGTAATTAATTGTTTAGCTTATTCTTCACCCCAATTAAATAATTTTACAATTAAATTATCTTTTTTTTGATATTCTTTATTTTATTCAAGCAATTCAACCACAATTTCATTATTATCAGTTAATATCACTTATTTTGCAAAATTTGCACAGACAATTCCACTCAAACCTGCTCCTGCGCCTATTTCGAGTATAGCTTTATCTTTATAATCTTCTTAATTATCAATAATAAATTTTGCTAATTCAATTGCAGCCTGCCAAATTATTTACCCAGTCAGATCAAAGTCAGTTGAACTACTTTTTAAGCATTTGATTTGTTCTTGAATTCCTTTGTAATCAAATTCTTATAATTGATATTCTTTATTGAGAAATAGATCATCTAAAGCTAAATCCTCCATTTAATTTTAATAATTTTTGTATTATTGTTTTTTTTTTTAATTATTTTAATTTTTTTTTTTTTTATTAAGTAATTTATCAATCCTTAAATTTATTTAAATTATTTATCATTAAAGATTCAGCTACATTGGAATTTGCGTACAGGATTATTTCAAACAACTTTTAAATTTTTTTAAAAAATCCTTTATAATTATCATCATATTCAGGACCCATAAATCCTTTTTTAGTATTCATAATAATGTTAAAATAATTAAAATACCAATATGTGCAATGCAACAAAGCAACATAATCAACCCAGAAAAATAAATAATTTCTTAATTTCCTTTTTAGAATGCACGAAAGAACTTAGATTAATATTTTAAAAACCAAAAACTAAATAATTTCTTACTTTAATTGCTTATTAAAACATGCAAATATTTGGTACAATTTCATAATCTTTGCAAAATCGTGTAAAATTTGTTAATGTGATAAAGTTTTGACTATCTACTTTAAGATTCTATGTTTCGTAAAGAGAAAAAATCTAATTATTATTAGTATTATAAAAATATATTCTAAAATTTAACATGTTTTAACAGGTTATCCATTTCATAAAATAATGATACTAGAAATTAATAACTTTATTTTCCTCTGATAAAAAAAACCTGTAGGATTTTAATAAGGATTGTAAGGTTCAAAAAAGATCTTGATTTTTTCAATATTAAATTCATATAATTTGAAATTGATTTTTTTAAAGGTAGGTTTAATGTAATCATCTAAAAATAATTTGAATTTTTAATCCGGTGTCATAGCAGAAAACGATTCTTCAACGGATTTTGCTGATTACGCAAGTTTGCAGATTGCGTACAATATCTCGACAAAATCTTTTTTTTTTATAAACAATTATTTCACAATATTAATTAGTAATTTAAACCTAGGAAATTAATTCCACATTTCTGCTTGATTTATGAATGAACAAATATTTCTAATTTGTGTGAGTTTAGAGATTAAATCTTATGAGGTAATTCAAAATATTGGATCATCTTTTTTATTTATCTTGAGTTCATTGCTATGCTTTGGCTCTTTTTAATTGCAAACATGTTAAACATTTTTTTTAATAATTCTTTCCCCAAAAGTTAATAATTGAAAAACGAAAATACAGTAGTACTCTTCTCCATATTTCGACTGCATCTACTCATAAATCGCCTATTCTTATAGATCATCGATCTATACATTATCGATCTGTACATCAACTAATACATTTTGCAAGTTTTTATTCTTAACTTCCAAGGCTTCATTTTTAGTTCTTCCAAATGTATCATTTGCCATAAATTTAATCAATTCAACTTTTCGAAGAATCTCTATATATTAGTTTAGACTTTAGGACTTTTCATTTTTTTAAGGAACATTAAATCTTTATGTAAATGATATATTAATTTTCACTGTTTTTGCCCCAGATTATGTAGCTCGAAACTTATTTTCAGAAACAAAATCTCTATTAGATTACGCTGTTGCTGATTAACTTAAAAGCGATAACGATTCAGTTGAAGGATATTTAAATGTAGTTTAATGATAATATTTTGGCCTCGGAAATGGAATCTATGGAGAATAGTGCATTGGTGGGTCCTTATGGAGTTTTGTATGTCGCGTGCTGAGAAAAGAATTTTAAGGAATTTAGGGAACAATTGCTAAAGTTTGAGACAATTGGGTTGGCTTGTTTGTTACCTTTTCATTTAAGGATTCCTTTTTTTGAAGAGTAGAAGTCTCTTTATTTTATGGTGAGATTTGTTGAGGTTATTCAGGGGCAATTTCTATTGAATCTGTTAGCTATTGAGTTTCTTATTCTTCATTTTAAGGTTAAGTTTCTTCATTGTTTATCTATTCTTCATCTTCTGGCACTTCTTCGTTCACTACTTATGGTTCTTAACTAAAATGGCAATGATTATAAAATTACCTTGTTCTTTAATATTATTTTTTTTTTTTTTATTTGCTTTGCTTCCCTTTAATATTTTTGAGAGTTTTTTTGAACGTGTTGAAGGTTTTGAATATTTTGATAACTAAGGCTATTTCTAACTTGATGGAGCTTGTTTTGATGAGTTTAATAATTATTTATGAAGAGCTTCAAGCTTTTTATTTGATAATTGTGACATTTTTAAATTTATTTAAATAATAATTAGATTTAATTAAATTTAAATAAATAATATTTATTTTTTTAGTTTGTTTAAATATTAATTTTTCAATGTATTCACAATCTGTAGAAATTTTGGCAAATAAATTTTCAAGAGTGGTTTCAAATTGATTTAAAAGTCTAAGATCTCCCTCATCAAAAAAAAAATTAATAAAGTCTTTTGCTTAATAATAATATAGGAATAACGAACTAGTTTGTTGAAGGGAAGATAAATAACAAAAATTAATTCCGAATTAATAATTAGTATTTAATTACTCCGTGGGAACTTGTATTATAACATTAAACAGAATGGATATCTAAATAATAGAATAAATAGTTTTAAAATAAATTACAATGTAGCAGCAATAGGTATTTTTGAAGGTTTTGAAGCTCTAAAGAGTTTATATCTTTAAATAGGATTTCCTAATTAAATATATTAAAAGAGTTTAAATCGCTGTTGTTCAAGAGCGTTGGAAATATGCAAGCGAGCAATAAATTTAGAAATAAAGTCATGAATTTAATTTAATTTCCTCAAATTTAAAATAAATTGAAGAAAAATGTGTAAATTATTCAAAAAATATTAAATAACTTCGATTTATTCAAGTTAAGTAATTTACAATTTTATTATAAAATTTATAATTATTTTTAAAATTAAATTTTATTATAAAATTTATAATTATTTTTAAAATTAAATTTTTAAGTTATTTTATACTCAAACATAGACATTGAATTTTTAAAATAATAAATAAATAATATTGTTTAATAGCAACTTTATCATATATTATCAAATGTTTAATCAATTATCATACTCCTTTGCTAAATTTAATTGGAAATAATTAAATTGAATCTAGTAGAGAGAATTATTTAGAATTATTATATTAACTAAAATCTATAAAATACTAACATAAATATTAACTGGGAAGCTAATTTTATAACTTAATGGAATAAAGCATAACAACTTCTCATAAGGGTTTGCTTTTCAAGCGTAAACAGTACTGTTTGAAATTAGATCCTAAACTATTTAAACTTTAAGTCCCAAAAATTCTCCCAGATGAATTATCAACATGTACATCCTCTCCTAATTCGCTCGAAAGCAATTATAATTAATTTGATTAAGAATATTTTAAAAAGGAGAAACTTGGTGAAGGCATGCATTCCTTTGTTTACTAAGTGTAAGAAAAAAGTACGGGATGCAATTTTGCAGCAAAAGTCACTAAAACAGATGACGAGACATTATAGTATCATGTGGAATAAGAATTTGTTGTCTTGAATTAATTGTAGCATAAAGGAATCATGAGGGTTTAAAAATATTTGAAGGATAAAACTAAAGGAATCTTTGTGCTGATTTCTGAATTAGTGAACTTACCCTAATTACACATGTATCGTGGAAAAGTCGACTTGTAATGGCTAAGAAAAATGCTCTTTAATTTGCTAAATATTTTAAAATACTTGCATGGGAAAAATTTTGTGCATAGAGATATTTCAAGTAGAAATATCTTAGTTGATGAAAATGGGTTAGTGAAATTGATAGATTTTGGATTAGTCGAAAAAATAAATCCCGAGGGAGTAGAGGTAGCAGGAGTAAAGAAAATCGCGCCACCTGAACTTGTGGGTGATCAAAGAATGGATATCTGGAACGTCGGGATGCTTATACTCGAATTAACTGAAGGGAAATTCATAGCAAGTTAGAATATTTAAAAAGTAGTTAAAAATAGTGAATGGAGATAAAAATGGGGAAAAGAGTTGGTAGAACTTGTTGAGAGAATGCTTGTTGAGGAGAATGAAAGAATTAGTGCTGAGAAAGCTTTGGAAATGTCGTTTTTTACTTTTCAAAAAGATAAAATTGAGTTGTGATCTTATAATAGATGCTATTTCTACTTTATAGATTAATTTATGAATTGCATTATAAATGTTTATCGAATTTTAAACTATTATAACATATTTATTTTGGCTGAAAATAATTCAATCGTCAAAAGACTTTAAATACTAAAATATCCGTTACTTGTCTGTTATTAATAATTAAAAACTTATTAAAAATTCCTTGTTGAATGTATAAATAATAATAAATTTTATCCGTATAAAAAATCAATGAAATCACTCATTTTTTTACTAATTTTGTTAATTTCAGTTCATTCTAGTGATAAGAAAAATAGTAAAACTAGTTCTACAGTAACCACAAAAGTATCCATTGATGAAGAAGGTCTTTAACTTGGAGAATAACTTCTAAATGAATTGGATTATCAACGTAATTTCTTTGGAATGGAGTAAGACATTCCTCGGACTGAGCGTATGTAAGAACTAGCATATGAATACACTTAAATACTGCTTAAAAATCCTACAAAATTAAAACTTCATCCTGATTTCAACTCTCGTGCTAAACGATTCACAGATAAATGTGTGTACTCAGAATTTGCAAGCACATTAATAAAAAAAGATAATTTTGCACACGAAGCTTTGAAACTTTGGCTAAAAGATGATGAAGCATTAGTGAATATTAAAAGGGAATATGATGAAGCCGGTGGATATTGTACTAATTACGGAAATGGATATCTTTGCGTAGCTACATGCCTTAATTTACCGAAAGAATTAGAAGCTTAATAATAATGAAAAGACAAATATTTTTCATCGTTTTATATGAAATAAATCATTATATTAATTAAAACAATTTTTAAGATGTATTTTCATTCATTTTCAGCGCCTGCATAATTCACGGACACATTAATTCTTGCCCACCTGAACTCATTTTTAATCACAAATACCTAAAATTCTTTCTCCCCTGATACATCACATGAAGAGAAAATTAAATGAATTGGCAGATCGCCAGCACCTTGTGTAACCACTTCTGGATTATCCACAAGCAAGAAGCGAGGATCTGAAGAGTAAATCAAAATATTTGCTTCTTCTTCTTTTTTAAGTATAAGAACAAATTTCTATGAAAAATATAAGGATTTGATAAAGGGGTAACCTTTTTGGTTTTTTTGTGCAATTAGATTTTAAGATTGATCGATTTTGTTTCAGAAAAGTCTTGTTAACGAAGTCCTTCCATAGCTTCTAAATAGTCTTTCATTTATAACTAAAATAATGTAATGATAAAACTCAAATATTACTTCTGAATTTTCATTTTATAATTATTAGTTTGCCTCAGTATCGTCTTAAAGTCGTAAAATTAAACATAAAAAAATATTTTTACATTAATTATCCTCAAGGAATTGTTCCTAGATATTTGGCATCTATTCTTCAACTTCTTTTATATTTTTCATTTATTATTCTTTTGAAATAAGATCTTCACCATCAGATGGTACTTCTTCTTAGAGCTGCTAATCCATGCTTTTTACGCTTTCCTCTTCAAATTATTTTTCTTCTTCTTATGATGCTTTACGTTTTAAATTCGTTTCAGATTTAATCATTTATTCCTATTCATTTTTAATATTAATTTCTTTATCCAGATCCTTTGATGCCTACTATTCCAGAAACTTAGATGTTACATTTTAATTTGTATTGTAATATTGAATTGTTCCTTACTCACTCATTAATTGCTGGCTTGATTCCTCTGGGATTTTTTCTAAATAATTTGGGGCATACATCATTTAAGTATGATATTAATTGTTGATTTAAGTTTTGTTATCAATTTCTTATTCCTGTTTTTATTCAATCTCTTATTATTGTTTATCTTCATATTTTATTTAATCTTATTACAAGTTAGTTTCTTGTTATTCTGGCCATTTATATTCAGGAACAGGAGCTTAGATAACAGTTTTTTCTATAAGATTATTTTAATTTTGCTATTATTTTTATGGTTCTTATTCAAAAGCATCCTCCTCGTCTTTGTTTTGTGGCTTTGGTTAATCAGAAGAATACTAAAGAGATCCTAAGTTATTTTAATCCTGTGAATACTTGTTCACATCTTCATTATATTATTTTAGAGTAGACTCATTCTCATTATCATCAAGTTATTGAATTTGTTTATCATTTAATTACGAACTATTATTTTATTCTTCAACCTTCATCATTGAAGTTTTAGATAAAATCTAACTCTCTTCAATTTCTCTGCTTTATTTATCTCCTTTTGAAATTGAATTTTCTTATTATTATTATTATGACTCTTAAACGCCGTATGAATTTATCGTTTGAGATATTTCTTATTATTATGGCTAAAGATAACTTTATAAATTTTTTTATTGCTCCTATTATTGTGACTCCGAAGCACCATAGGCATTTACTGTTTGAGATATTTCTTATTATTATGGCTAAACTTAACTTTATAAATTTTCTTGTTATTCTTATTATTATGATTATGACTCTTAAACGCCGTATGAATTTATAGTTTGAGATATTTCTTATTATTATGGCTAAAGATAACTTTATAAATTTTCTTATTGCTCCTATTATTATTATTATTATTATTATTATTATTGTGATTCCTAAACAACGTATGAATTTATAGTTTTAGATATCTCTTATTATGATTTTTCTTATTGAAATTTAATTTTAGAGTTTTCTTATGACTACTAATAACTTTATGAATTTTCTTTTTAAATTTATTCTAAAAATCCTTTTTCTTATTCACGTGACTATGATTTATTTTATTACTCAATTTACTCTTAACTTTTTTGCTATTTAACATAGCTTTCTTAATTCTAAATTTTATTACTACTAGACTTTGATTATTAAACTTCGCTTTCTTTTTCTGATTATTCAAATTCTTCACTGTACTTCTTTTCCTCTTCAATTTATATCATTTTCTCTTCCTCTACTAGTGATTTTTCTTATTATTTAGTTTGTAATTACGCACCAAGACTTTTTTCTTTTGATTCTTTTGATCCCATCACAACTTCATCCCTTTCTTCAAAATCATTTTAATAATCTTCATTATCAGTTTATTATTATTCTTACGATTCTTATTATTCTATATTCATTTCTTTGTTGTCAGTTTCTATTATTTCAGCAGGCTCATCATCATCATCATTGTTTTGTAATTAAGAAATCGCTTTAGATTTTTTATCAGATTTTTTTTTGTTTTTTCCTTTTTATAAATCTAAAAATTATTAATCAATATTATTTAATTATTCTTACCAAGACTATCTATGATTTTTTTCTCAGATTATTTCTTTTATTCTTTTTATTCTTCTTTATAACGAGAATTTTCTTTCTCCTTTTAAATTATTAATGCTTATTAAAATTCTTATTGCTATTATTATAGGTAATTAGATTTTTAAACATTTTTTTACTACTACTAACCGTTTGATCTTTATTGATTTTCTTATTTCTGAACAGTTTGTTTTTATTATTATTATTACTATTATGGTTTTAAGGAAATTTAATTTTATTATTTTTAATTTAGCTCATACGGTAATGGTTATTGTTTGCTCGATACTTCAGATTACTTTATTTTTTTTTTCTATCCTGAGGACTAAGAAAGCTTTATATTTCCTCCTAAGATTTCTTATTTTGGTTTACTTTCTTAAAATTCTTTCTTTTTATCAGATTGTGCAATATTCTTTGGCTTTTCGTTAATTTATTTTGGTTTTTCTACTTACTATCCAACAGATTTAGTAGTTTATTCTGATTATTATTTACTATTTGTTGTTTCTTATGTTTTTAATTTACCATTTGATGAATTATTATTATTATTATCCTTTTTATTATTCTTTCACTTAGGACGATAAATAGATTAATAAATTTATTAAAATTTTTCCTATTATATTTATTACAATCTAAATTAATGTTCATTCATTGATGTCACATTATTTTCAACAATGGGGCTTAATTTTTTATTTTGTTTTCTTATTTATTATGGACTTATCTGTTGTTTTATAGGTTTCGACAATTCTTAATTTAATGGACGTAAAACAATTTTTTAAGGCTTTTATGTATAAACTGCCTTTGGTTCATTTTAAGAATTCGATTTTGGCTTTCTTGTTTAAGGGATTGGAGATAAATTATAATTTGGTCGTGATGAACCTTTTAAAAACAATTGTTATAAGATCAAAATCAACTTTAATCTATTTTTTTTTGTTATTCTGTTTATCCAATAAATTATTCCATCAGCTTTTAGTTATAATCTATAACTTCATTGCCATCTAATACATCTTAAATCTTTTATTTTATTTTGTTTATTTTTGGTCATAGACCCAAAAAGAGTTTTGAAAAAATTTTCTGTTATGAATAGTGAATTAAGAAATAAATTTACTTTTCCTTTAAATATTATCTCAAAGGATCCAATTCGTGGGTAACTAACAAAAGTATCATATTATTTAACTATTTTATATAAATTTGAGTAAAAAGGATAAAACTTTTAATATCATTTGAATCCTCTTCATTGATTTAAAATAATTATTCATCCCAAATCTCATTTTAGTAAACATTAAAAGAAAATTACTCTGCAATTGCTTCTTTTACTAAAAAAAAAATATCAAAATAATTCTTTTATTTAACTTTTGATAAAAAATTCTTAGTACTTTGCCTCATTGTGCATTGAACACCAGATATGCTTACTACAGTTGATACAGTGTTCAATAAAAATGGATTTTTCTTTATCACAGGTAAGTAGTTTATTTTAGTTCATGCAAATTCAATATAAAAATTTATAACTTAAATTTATTTATAAAGTAAATACTTATTTTAATTAAAAAAAATATTTTTTTAAATTATTTTCAGTTTTTTACTTTTTTTTTTCAATTTATGGAATATATTTTGTTTTGAACAAAAAATTAAAGAAAAATTATAAAATTTATTACATAAAATCAATTTTTTTTTATTCAAAATTTAAATAAATAAATAATAATGCAAAAAAAAAAAAAACATTAATAAAACTGTACATTACAATAATAATTTATTTCCTCTGATTGATCCAAAAAGATTGTTGGTTAACCAAAGTTTATTAATAAGAAATATTATTGAGTTTGATAAGTCTAAATCTAGAAAATAAATTTAACAATTTAATTTAAATTAAAAATTAATATATATAATATTTTGTAATAAATGTTAGAAGACTATTAATAAAACTAAATAACACCATACCATGTTGCATAATAACTGTTAAACACTTAATATGATGAATTTAATGGCTAGTAATAATTTAAAGAATAAATGAATAAATATAAATAATAACTATACTCAGTGATTGATTTTGATTTAAATTTATTAATAAAAATTTTTAGATTGAATTGGTAAAAGCAAATTTAATTGATACTTAAAGCGTGCCATAAGTTTAAACAGGATAATAATCATAATAAAACCTTTTTTAAAAGACTTTGTTACTTTATAATTTTTTTATAAAATTATTTAGTGTAAATGAAGCTGATAGATAAATTAAATTTAATCCTTAGTAACAATAATCTGATAATAATGGAATTAACCCAACATAGATAATGCTAAAAACTTAATTTAGCCAGAATAATTTGTAAGAAGAAAAATTGAATTAAAATATTTGGAATTAAAATTTTAATGGCACTTATAATGATTTGGTAATTTTATCAATTTGTTTTTTAAATTTACAATTTGTTTTTGTTAGCATGCAAATAAAAATTTTTACTTCAATAAAAGTGCTCAAAAGCTTCCCCCTCAATAAAAATTATAATTAGAAAATTAAATAAATGATTAAAAAAATTATTATTAACAAGATTAAAATTTTTAGAAGCCTGCTTCTAATCTTTATTAATCTAATCAATAATAATAAGAATTCACATATTTATAAATGCCTTAAAAACCCATTCAAGATGATTAATTTTAAAAAATTGTTGAATTATAACAATAATAATATTCAAATGCAGCCTCACAAGGTTATTTTGGGACTTCTGTAATGCGTTGGCTTTTTTTTATTTTTATAAATTGAATTAAATTAAAATTTAGAAGAAGCAGCTGTGGGAAAGCAAAATCAACTGCTAAATGAAATTTAAAAATAAGTGAAAAATCTTGGTGGGATTGAAGATACAGTGAGCAGTTTTTTTTATTTTTTGAGAAATAGTTAAATAGAAATGGAATAAAGTTTTCGAGAAAATGAAATAAAATACATGCAAGTAATGAACCAAACACAAGTCCAATAACCAAGCTAATTGTCTTAATAGTAGGCATAAATACAATAATAAATTCCAAATGAATATGGTAATGCGCTTGCATGTATTAATATATTTTTCCAAATTAATTTTTGTTAATTAGAAAAATTTAATTATGTAAATAAAAAAACTTCGAGTATAGAACGATCTCGGAAATAAAGAGAAGAAAATGAAATTTTTTTGCAATATTTAAAACAATAATGATAAAAAAAAAATAATTTTAAAAATTTAAGTGTGTTTCATTTATTCAATTTGGGGATAATATCTCAAAACAAAATTTTCAGTTAGGAAATCTTATTATAATTTTAGGAATTTGATAACTAACTATTATTTTAATATAATGCTAATACCACACTAGTGAATAAACATTAATTTAAAAATTTAATCTCAATGCCTATTTCAATTATTTTTTTATTATTATAAAAACACAATAAAATCATTTTTTGATATTTTATTTAACAATTTAAAAAATTTGAATCAATCTTTGAATTTTTAATTAGGGAGTAGCAATTTCATATATTATTACATGTTTTATCTTCTACTTTTTTATATTAGGGAGTAGCAATTTCATATTGATTAATTTGTTTTATCTTATACTTTTTTATATTAAACAAATATTTTATTATTAATATTTTATCTTCTAATTTTTTATATTATGATCTTTACTGATAGCAATTGCTCGGTAATAATCAAGAACTTTAATTAAAAAATAAAAATATAAAATAAGACATAAAATTAAACCTTTATTATAATAATTATATAGAAATAAAAAGAATTTTTATGGAAGAAGACCAAGTGAAAGAAGTGAAATTGGTTCTTTTAGGCTCATAAAATGTAGGAAAATCCTCAATAGTTTCAGCCTATCTTTCTGATTCTTCAAGTGATCCTTCAATTTACACAACAATTGGGGCATCCTATTTCACAAAAACTGTATAAGCTGAATCCTTCGAATTAACCTTTCAAATCTGAGATACAGCAGGACAAGAAAAGTTTCATAGCCTTGCTAGTTTATACTATCGTGATGCTCGCGTAGCATTGTTAGTTTATGATGTAACTGATATTAAATCCTTTGAATCTTTAAAGAATTGAATCGTTGAATTGGATAATCATGGGCCATCGGATTAAATACGTTGTATTGTGGGTAATAAAATTGATCTGGTGAATTCTACTGAAGAGGCACCTGTGCCTTATTAAATGGCTAAATCATATGCATAATCAATAAATGCAATTTTTGGCGAAACTTCTGCATGTGAAAACAAAGGAATTTAGGAACTTTTTTCCCGGATAATCTAAAAACTTGAGGGTAAAAAAGAATAAGAAATATTAAAAGCATCTATGATAAAGAATGAAAATGATATCCCCCAAAGTAATGATCGTAAGTCAGTATAAATTCGAAAGAAAACTGGAGAATAGAAAAAAGAAGATAAAAAAAAGTGTTGTTGATATAAATGACAATATATTGTGATTTATTAACTTAGTAATAATATTAATAATAATAATTTCAATCATGAGTTTGTAAATTGATCGGTTAAATAGAAAACTGCCTAATCTTTGCGCCAGCTCTAGCTACTGCTCTTTGTTTTTAGATAATTGTAAATAAACTATCTTTTTGCAGACTTTTCTGTTTGGATAACTAAATTGAATTTGCTAATTTATCACAAGTATCAACAATTCTTGTTTTAAAGTTAATAATAATATTTTACAAAAATTATTGTAACTTTAGTTTATTGATAAATTAATTTTCTTTTGTATCTTATTTCTTTGAACTCATTATTTTAATAACTTCTTAGAGCTTTTCAAGATCTTCTTTTTTTTATTCTATACATAATTTTGCATGCTAAGAATGTAATTGAACAAATTAAAAGTTTTTTTACTTCTGTGTTTAATCTCGGCGCATCCTTCGTCTAATTCTTTAAATTTAACGGTTCTGTATAAATACTTTTTGTATTATCTTTTTTTTGTTAATAAATTATAAAAACTTCTACCTATGAGAATTTTATTATCTAGACTTTATGATTTTCTTGTCACAAGTTAATTTTCTTTCGACTTTATTTTCTCAAGTTAAATAAATTTTTATTCCCTTGTTTACCTTTAATTTTCAAACATAATCGATGGCATAATAACATTTTTCTAAAATATTTTCTAAAATCAAAATTATACTTCAATTTATTAATCCATTTTCATTTAGAACTCTTTTTAATTGATAAATTGCTTAACTAATGAAAAAACTATAAAAAAAACGATTTAACTTTGTTTTTTTAATGTCAATCGATTTTTCGAAGAAAGTACTGTCTTGCCAAAAGAAAATTCAGTTTTATCTAGCTTATCATCATCATTTAATGTCTTACATTTATGAAAAATCCTTATATCAATTTAACATTTAACAATCTTTACTCTTTTAAATCAAGATTTTTCACATTATTACTCAAATTAAATTCCTTAATTATTCGTTTTTCAAAAAATTTATCAACTTACTCAACTTTATTATACTATTCTTCAATACTTTCTTCCCTTGTTTTCAGAACATCATATCCTGATTATTATTTTAAACCAGTACTATTGGCTCTAAAATGACGCCTAAATTTTTTAGCAAAAAAACGTTCTCTATCCTACTTACATTTTTCTTCAAACGTAGGCTCAACTTTAGATATTTTAGGCATTTCTGTTTAGAAATATTTGTCAGTTGTTAATATTTTAGGAACAAGAGATGTGTTTGTCATTGTATGTCTGTATTACAAGGATTTCTTGTCTGAATGTTTAATCGATGTATAGTCGCCAACAGTTTTTAATCTTTACAATACTTTTTTCTTTCTGTATTACGAAATCTCTAGACTATTATTTTTTTCTATCTTTTCTTCTTCTTCTTCTTCTTGCTAATGATTAATAATCACTAAATTATCTAATTCAAAGCACTTAAATTTATTATAAATCTTATTAGTAATTTCATTTCCTAAAATTTTAATTTTTTAATCCGTATTTTATTTTTCATCCTAAACTACGGATTCATAAAAACTTACTTTCTTGGGAAATATTTCACGAAGAATTGTAGTTATTGTTATTTAGGCTTGAAGAAACTTAGAGTAAATGTTTTCTTTTTAATCAAGATACTCTGCTATTCGATTGGTTAAAATATTTTCAATTGGGAGAAAATTTTCAGAAAATCAAAGTGCAAGACTTTTATATTGTATAATAAAATTTATAGAAAATACCGTAAGCTTTCAATAACATAGGAATATTATTCTGCTTATTCATAAATATAGGATTAATTCTCCAAACACACAATTAAATGTTTTACCTTTGAATTGTGATTATTATTATTAAACTATAATAATTTACACAGTTTTCTATAGCTTTTTATTACCCATCCTTATGCAAGTATATTAATAATTCGCTATTTAAAGAAAACATAGCATCATTGTAATATTTTAATGCATAATCATATTATGTACCCTCTGCGGAAATATTTCCCATAATAATTTATGCTTAAGAGGTAAATTTGATTAATTAACTATTCTTTAACAAAATAATTGCAAATTAAAATAATATTTTACTATGCCACTGAAGGAGTCACAAAACTTGATAAAAAAATGTAAAAGAAGGAGAGAAGTTTAGGATTATTTTTATCTTAGAAAAATAGTAATAATATAAAGTTGTGAAAAGATTTTTACCGTTTGATGAAATAAATAAAATGTAAAAAGTTTTATGCAATGAGTTCTAAGTATTTTTTAAAATGGTATTTTACTAAAAGACAAACGAATAAATAAATTAGCAAATTGATTACAATTAATTTTATATTCTTCATTATTCTAATTATTAATTTAAGTTTTTAAATGAAATTAATTTGAAGGAGATCTTTTTCTCAATGGAGAAGAGTTATTTGACCATTAACTTTGACTTTAAGAGCATACATTCTCCTAAACTAAATATTTATTTATCGGTAATTCTAATTCTTTTGCTATTTTCAATGCTTCAATCAGTTCCTAAAATCAATCTCAATTAGTTATTAAATAAATTAACAGAGTTATTTTCATTTTTTTCATTCAATAGAAAAGTGTAACAGACATAAAACTTTTTTGAAAACTATTAAAATTGTTCAAAGAGGTCAGAGATTTTTGTTGAAAATTATTTGTAATCTTTAAATTATAAATTGTATAATCTTCATTCAAAATAAAGTTAATAAAGAAAGAAAATTACTTATGCTTAATCATTTTATTAATAACATACATAATTCTCCGAGCAATTTTCACTAACTAAAGATTATCAATTTTACTTTTATTCTTTTCATAAAAGCCTTAAATCTAAAAATAAGCTTCTGCATATTACCCCTTTTTCAAAATTAAACTAATAATATTCAAAATTATCTACTTATTATATCAGTTATTTGATAGATGAATAGAAAAATTATAGTAGGCTGTTCCACATTTCATTATCAAACTTTTTTTGACTATAAATATGGTTTTAAGTTTCTTTTTTTGCTTCATTATTGGAAAGTATACTTTTAATCCTGAACATTAATAAAGGTTAAATATTAGTTTTGTTATAAAAATAATTATTATTGAATTTTTTTGTTTTTTAAATTAAAATTAATATTTATGATTTAATTTTAAAGTTAATTTTCACTTTCATTTTTTTACTATTTTATACAAATAGCAAAATGACTATCTCTAAGGATTATAAACATCATTTTTATTTTTCTTAGGCTCTAAACTCACACTTTCTTCACTCTATTTTACGGGACTTGCCTAAAAATTCGACAATTGTTCCTCCTATTTAAAACCTTATCAATATAATTCTTTTTTACATATCCAATTTCAATTTCATTAGGCACTACTTTATTAGCAAGTAAGTATTTTTCAAGATCAGGGGAATGAAAAGTTTCTTCAATATCATCATTTGCATAACACACACGTTATACAGGCAAAGTTTCAAGAATTTTATTTGTTTTTTTAAATTTTCCAACTAAAACAACAAATAGCATATAAGTTTATTTTAATAAATAACATTCTAATAATGATTTTAACAGTGCTTCTTTATCTTTTAGAATATGTGTCAGTGGTTTGTCTTTTAATTAAGTGCGCATAATGTTAATTAATTATGATTATTGTGAAAGGGCTAAGGAACAATAATAAAAGAAAAAGAAACTATAAACTTTGCCTAGAAACAAAATATTTATAATTTTAAAATCCAATTCCATTTTCAAAGACAAGTTTTCTTCCTTCAGGGCTTCCTTTAAAAAAATAAAAACAATGGTAATATTTCACCATGGGTAATAATTATTAATGAGCCATCTTTTTTCAAAACTCTAAAATAAATTAATGTTTTAGTTACATACCTTGTCATTTCCCTTAATAATTTGTTAGTGACCTCATAATCATATCCACACTAACAAAATTTAGTTATATTAAGAGTTAATCAACTATTAAAGCATCTAAGGTGCCTTTGTCAATAACAACATCAAATGATTAGTTTGGAAACATCATTTCGGTGGCATCCATCACAGCAACTTTATTTAAATCAAACAAAATTTTGAATAAAAGTTAGACAATTCATTTTCATATTTTAATCTTTTGCATGTTACTCCATCTTATTTATCGCAACATCTGAAAGATCAATATTTGTAATATTTTCATATCTTAATAAAATAAAATTTATGCGGTAGGTAACCCATTCTTGTACATATCTTCACTCAATTCTTTATTCATAATAAATAATAAACAATGAATAGTTTTAACTAGAATTTCCACATCCAACCATTAAAATATCAGAAGTTTTCGAGATATAAAATTTTTAGTCCAAATAAAGTTTGAATTCATTATATTCTATATACCAATCAAAAAAGCCTTTATGTCTTTTGTAAGAATTATTAATGATAGTTTGATTTTTTATTTTACTTTTCAAATCTTTCGTTTCAGAATTACTTTTTAGCATATTCTGATCTTAAAAAGACACCACTTTCTGCTTTTTCTTCCTCTTTTGGGTTTAACTAATCGTCCGCTGGTTCCATTTAAAATACAACAAAAAAAAAGTTTTTTTGTAATAAAAAAATTAAATATGATTTTTTTAAATAATGATACTATTTCAATCATAAATTTATATTCTTGCATAAATTTTTGCAAAGTAAAAAAAAATGGTTTAAAAATAAAGTGCATCAATATTTAAAAGACTTTTTAAATTCAGTGATAGCCGATTTTAATTTTTCATTCTAACCTTTAGCAGAAACAAATGAATCATTATTTGTTAGTGAATTGCGATATAAAGCAGGAAAACTTTTAATTTAAAATTAATTCTAATGAATTTAATTGATGCGACGTATAGGAGTATTAGATAATGTTAATTGTTTAAAAATTTTATTACAACTAGCTACTTTTTTATTAATAACAGGAGGAGGATTTTGTGTATGTTTTTTCATATTTCTAGAAATGCCTTTATTTAATATTATTTTTTGTTTTATTTGCTTAAGTTACTTAACCATTGAAGTTCGTGCAGTTGAAATTTACATAGATTAAATTGGTCCTTTTTCTGAAGGCTTTAATTTAGGAGCAATAACATCAATCAGATAATTATTATATTTATCTTTCTTTTATTAATATTCTTCTTCTTAAAGGCTTAAAGATTTTAAAGAACTAAACCAAAATAAGTTTTAAAGAAAGAAAATTACAGAATATCAAATTAATGAAAACGAGGTGAAGAGTTTTATGATTTTAAAGCTCCTTTAATTTAATCAGAACACTAATTCTCCTTAAGTTATTCTAATTAATGAATTTCTACAAAATAATTAAATTACATATATTTTTCAAAATTGCATTGCTTATTGCACTCTAAAGGTCTTTAGAATGTTAAGTTTTACTAAATGTAATCAAAGGGGCTGTTTCCTCTTCTTATGACTAATCATTCCTGCGGGTATCTGGCTATATGTCAATTACAGATTTTAATGAATAGATTTAATTTTCAATTTCCTGAGTGCTAAGTTTATTTGATTAGTAAAAGGTAGTTTATCTCTTTTTGTAAAACGAACTTTTTTTTGGGAGTTTCAAGTTATTTTTTTATTATGTGGAAGTAAACTCTGATTTATGGTTTTTATGGTTTTTTTAATTAAAATTTTGTACTAAAAACAAATATTATATAAAAAAAAAATAATAATAATAATAAATTTACAAGCAGTCTTGACATAACTTTACAGATATTTTTTAAAATTATTCCCCTATTAGTTAAAATTCACATTCCAACGTAAATTCTTTTTAATATCAATTTTCCTAATTATAATAAATATTAAAAAAATGTTTACTTAATTTAATAATTCTCAAATTTTTTCATTTTGCTTGATTACTAGCCAAAACATTGGCAATAACAGCTTTTTCTTCTTTGGTTTATTGTTTATTTAAGTTCCTATTCGTTGGGTTCTTTAGAAACAAAAACAAAAGATATGTCTTGATTTTTAATATTGCTTTCATTGCTTTGAAACTATGATTATAATTCCCTTTAATTTTCAGCCTATTATTTTTATTCTATAGAAATTGTTGTTGGTGCTTTAGAAAAATAGCTTTTTCGAGAAAATCTTGGAGAATTATAGGATTTTATGTAATTTGATGAAGTTTAATTGGAATAAATTTTTGACTATTATACAAATTTTTTCACTATATAAATGTTAATATTATTATAACATAACTTTAAGCTTAATAATTATTTGGCTCAGCTGGATTTGTCATTTGTCTCGTTTAACTATTTTGCCGCATTTCAAAATCTGTTGTATTCAGTACATATCTTGTCATTTATTTTCAAAATGAATTAGTCAAATTATTTTAATCCAACAAAGAAGATTTTTAGAGGGTTGAAGTAATTAATGGTACTAGAAAAAATCTTATCAAAATTATTTAATTTTGGAAAAAAACATTTTTGGGTAGCATTAAAACTTAATATGGATTTATTTTTGAGATATTAATTAGAACAAACATCTAAATATTAATACCCAGAATTTGCAATAGGAATTGACTTGTGTTGACTAATGTATGGCTTATAATTCGAATAATAACTTAAATCAATTTCTGACATTAATTTTAATTCTAAAATTGTTTTATATAAAAAAATTTTTTTGATAAATATTTCTTATATAATTATTAGAAAAATTAAATAAAAAACAGTAATATAAATTCATTTCCTTCATTCTTTCATCTTTTAAAAGAAATTAGTTTTGGAATGAAAGATTATGACTTAGGGAATTTATCCAATATCTTCAATTTAGTTATGACCCCTTTTTTCAATAATACTCAAACTGGAAAAAATGTCATCACTCTATTAAGACTTTGACATTTCCTGCATTGTGCGCAATTTAATATTAAATTGATCTAGCCAAGATTTAAAAGTAATTCTTATTAAACATTTGAATAAGTTTTTGGTTTGTTGTGTTTCGAAACCGTGTTCATTAAAAAAATAAGCAATTTTATATTTTTCTTGTTTTTTAAAAATTCACTTAGATAAATCTAAATTAGAAATGTTCGAAATCACTAAATGGTATAAAATTGTGAATTTACTTCTAAATTATTGGAATTTGGTTCCACCATAGTATCGTTAGCGTTTCAATTAAATTTTTTAACCCGAGTTTGTTCTAAATATTAATGCGGAGAATTTGCAATAGGAATTGGCTTTAGCTGACTAATGAATATAAAAATCAATATCAATTTTAATTCTAAAGTTGTTTTTATATAAAAAAGTTGTTCAATAGAAATTATTCAAAAATGAATGTATAATATAGTTAATAAATTTAGTTACAATTAATAAATTGGTTAAGATAATTTATTTAATTTACATATAATATAAATTAATTTCCTTCATTCTTTCATCTTTTAAAAGAAATTAGTTTTGGAATTAAAGATTATGGAACTTAGGGAATTTATTCAATATCTTCAATTTAGTTATGACCCCTTTTTTCAATAATACTAAAACTGGCTGAAAAAATGTCGTCACTTTATTAAGACTCTGACATTTCCTATATTGTGCGTAATCTAATATTAAATTAGTTATCTAGGAGGCCAAGATTTAAAAGTAATTATTATTGAATATTAGAATAAGTTTTTAGTTCATTGTGTTTCTTTATAAGTTCTTTATAAAATTCTGAGTTTGCTTCTAAATTATCGGAATTTGGTTCCACCATAGTATCGCTTATTCTTAAATTATATTTTTTAATCCGAGTTTGCTTAAATTATAATTACTGTTTAATACAAAAAATTTATATTTCAATTCAAATAAAATTCAAATTCTACAAAAATATAAACTAATGATAATGAAAATCAATAAGAACAAAATTACAACTAATAAATTGAAACAATAATTTAAATTTTCCTTTAATTATTTTGCTTTTAATTGTTAAAATTGCTTCTTCTTTAAAATGAAATCAATATAAATTTATAATTATGAAAGAAAATAGTCAATTTTTATTAATTTAATTAGGAAAATAAAGTAGTTATAATTTCTACTAAAATAATTAAATATTATCGTAATTTTAAAATTATATTAAATTTTTAATTGAGAGAAATAATGGGAACTCAATTGCTTCAGTCTAGTGAATGATTTATAATTAAATAATTGCTAAAATTTATTAATTTTTATATTTAAATATGAATTTACTTATTACACTTTTTTAGATACTTAATATAAAAATATTAAAGTAAAATATTTCATGAGATAAAATTTTCAAATTAATATAACAAACTATAGAAAAAAATTATTCATTTTTCATCGCTTAAAAGAAATAAGCTTTGGAATTAAAGATTTTGGAACTGGAGAAATCTATCCAATTTCATCAATTTAGTTATGGCCCTTTTTCTCAATCAAGCTAAAATTATTGGAAAAAATGTCACTTTAATAAGACTCTGTCATTTCTTTTATTGTGCATAATCTATATCCCATTGAATCAGCAAGCAAATCAAGATTCTAAAGTAATTCTTGTTGAATCTGAGTATAAGGTACTTGTTTGTTGTTTTTTTTTATTAGTTCTTTATAAAATTCTTATTTTACTTCAAAATTATCGGAATTAATTTCTACCATTATTGTGATTTAGATTATTAAATTTAAGCCTAATAATTTTTATTTTTTTTAATATTTATACAATAATTTAGTTATGAAATTATAATAATAAATTTTTTATAATTTCAATCAAATAATTAAATATTATTGCAATTTTATAAATTATATTAAGTTGTTAAATTTTTTTATAAGTCTTAAAATGATTGACAAAAAGAATTCATCACTCAACCACTTTGAAAATTTAATTAAAATTAATTGTCGATAAAAGTTCAAGATTCCAGCCTACGAAAAAATTAAAAAAGATTTATATCACTAAAAATAATCAAAACCACCTTTATAAGCAAAATTAAATGACAATTTTGCCATAAAAAAATCTCAAGTTGAAACAAAATGTTTAAATGGATATTAAAAAGGAATGGATGCATTATCAACACGAAGTTTATCACCTTTTGATTTACCTGAAAATTAATTCAATTCTTTTTAATGTAATAATATAAATAAAGAAAAACATTTCAATTAAAAGTCTTTAATTTAGGAAAAACCACCAATTAGGCATAATCCAAAACATTAAATTAAAAAATAAAATGGCTTTTTTTATATTTTGTAGAAAAATTAGTAAAATCGTTGTTAAACAAAACCTTCGTTTAAATTCATAAATAGTTCATGAATTAATTAAGAAACAAACAAAACAAATAATTTCTTAGAGAGTTAGGGTTCTATCTAAATCCAATCTGACAAAGAAAATGCCCAACATACTCACAATTCTGTGGAGACTTTTTAAAATAATTAAAAATATTTATAATTAAAAAAAAGCAATTAGAGCACAATTTTGCTTTTAAATGAAAAAGTACTTTTTTTTCTATATATAATAAAATTTTTTGGTTACAAGTAAGAAACACAACATAAAAATGAGAAAGCATAACTTCTCTCAACTTTGAAAAAACTCAAGATAAAAAATAATCAATTAACTCTTGAAAAATAATAGCTCTGAAGTATAATCTAAGAAAATACAAAAAAGATTCAAGAGTATGAGAAATAAAATTCTCGTTCTAAAGAAGATGAAGGGATTTAAAGTTCCATTAAGGAACTTGAAACAATGTAAAATGAATTATTGAAACAAAATTTAGAATTGAGAAATGAAAATACAAATTTAAAAATTCAATAACAAGAAATGACTTCTTAAGTTTTTTTGTTTTATTTTTTCAACTCTTATTTTTGTGGAAGACTAGCGAAATAATTAACAGCATACACAAATAAATAAATTTTTTAAAATTTGAAAAAACTTCACTTCATAAAATATCTGATTATATATAAAAATTACTAATGCAGTAAGAATTTACAATTGATGAACTGATTTTTGCGGAACAATAAAAAGAAAGCATTAATAAAATAGTAAATAAATAATAAGAGCTGTTAAATAATTAAAAATCAGAAGAATAAAATGAATTGTAATCCTCACTTTTAGTTTATCAAACATACTGTGTTGAATTTGGTACTATTATTGAAAGTATTTTTGGGATTCTAAGTAATATGTATTGCTAGAAATTTGCCAAAAATTTTTTATCCTTTGCCTGATTTATATTTATAATATTTCAAAAAACATTGTTGTTTACTATAAAATAATTAAATTTCTAGTATAATAATAATAAATTTAGTTTTCTAATATCATTAATAAAAAATAAAATACAAAAAAAAATTATTCATTTTTTTTCATCGTTTAAAAGAAATTGACTTTGGAATTAAAAAGTTTGGGACTTATGGAATCTAATCCATTTTCTTCAATTAAGTTAACTAAAATTGCCTGAAAAAATGTCACTTTATTAAGAGTCTGACATTTCTTATATTGTGTACAACCCAGTTTCCACCCATTAATTCAGTAGGCACAGTTTTGAAAGCAAGTATTATTCATTTGATACGATTGACTTAATTATGTGTGCTTTAGCAATTATTTGTAAAGTTTTTATTTGTCTTGAAATTCATAAGTATCCATAAATAATTTTTTTAATTTTAAATATTAATATTATAAACTCAATAAATTTTTTAATACATCTTTTTAATAACTCAAAATTAACTTTTTTTTTCATTCTTTAATTTATTAAAATTTGCAAATATTTTAGCCTTTAAATCTGCAAAGGCTGCGGGCTTTAAGATTGTATCGCACATACCTGCTTACATACATCTTGACTCTTCATTTGTCCCGAGAAATGAAGTATATCCAATAATTATTGTTTATTAATAATTTTCAAATTTAATTTTTTTCATAATATTTTTCGAAGCTTCATACCCATCCATAACAGGCATTTCGCAATCCATAATAATTAATTTAATATTATTTTCACTTTAGTTTGAATTATATTTACAAAATTATTCCATAGCTTGTTTACCATTATTCGCTTGAATTATTTAAAAATTATCGTTCATTTTTTCTAATTAACTTTTAAGAACAAGTAGATTAAATATATTATCATCCGCAATCAATATAGTAAAAGATTTGCTTAGCATTTCAATATTATTTAAATTATAATCTTCAAATTTTTATCAAATTAGTGATTGGGATTTTGGCAAAACTATGGCCTGTTGATTTTACAGGTCTACTAAAGATTCAATATTCTCACTAACATAGTTTCCTGAATTTTCTTAGGCGAAAGATGACTATTAGGATATATGATTTAATGTTTCTTTTAAGTCTAAATTTGTATACACTGTGAAACTAAATGTTGTTCCAACGCCAATCTTTGTTTCAAGTTATAATTACTACTCTTTAGGCCCCAATAATTATATCAAATCTTTACATAGATTCAATCCTAATCCTATCCCTGCTTTATTCTAATTTGTACTAGTGGAAAAAGTTTTATAAGGCTATCCTAAACATTCAATTTTATCATCTTCAATCCCTGATCCTGTATCTTTAACAGAAAATTATACTTGATTTTTACTAGCAGAGACTACGGCTTTTACTTAAATAAACCCTTATTCGGTAAATTTTATTGCATTAGAAAGTAAATTAATTAATATTTGTTTAATTCTACGGAGATCTGTTTTTAGTATTAAATTATCTTCATCACATTTTATCCTTAATTACAATCCTTTTAACTAAGTTTAAATTTTCATTAATTTATAGATATCAGATAATAATTCTTATAAAGAAAATTCAGATTAATTCAATTTTAATCTATTATCTTTGAGTTAGCAATAATCCAAAATATCATTTATAAAACTCATAAGAAGATCGCAGTTCACTAATGCCATATCAAGGTCTGAGACTCTTTTCTAATTATCTTTAGAATCCTTTGCTTGATTTATTAAATAGCTAATAGCGTTTAATGGCGTGCGTAGATCATGGGATACACTTGCTAATAACCCATCCTTATATTTGTCCTATTCTTAAAGATATTTAAGTTCTTCTTCTTGTGTAATATTTTAAATTCTGAGAAGAAATTAAATTTAATTATTTCAATTAAAAGGACATAAAATTATTTATAATTTTTCATAATTATATTTCTATGTTATTTATTATTAAAATAATTAATTAAAAAATTAAAAACCTCCGATTTTAGTTAACCTTAAACTTCAAATTTTTGAAATTATTTCGGATTTAAATGTGATAATTCATTCGTTTATACAAATGAATTGATTTAATCTTTTAATGTATTTTCTTCATCGGGAGAATCCAATAAAACTATCGAAGATAAAAATTTTTCCAGATCTTCTTACGATTCGAGATTGTAAGTTATCCGAGCATATTCATTGATCTCAACTAATTACTAAATAAAAATTAAATAATAATAGAAAAAGGGTAAATTTGTTAAACTCAAACAGAAGTTCGATATGAATCTAGAAATGTTTAGCATATATTATTATCATTTTTTTAATTATTATTTTTTTTTATTAATACAGTCAAATCAGGAAAAACCTGTTTTAAAATTAATGGATTTAAAATTGAAATTCTGTATTAAAACCTCGAGCATAATGTGTTTCCATATTTCTAAATTTTTTTATTAAATTGAATTTAATTCTAAAAAATTTTATCGAAATGAGAATTCTTTGAAATACCTCATTGCTATCAGGATAAAATTCTTTAAAAATTATATGATTTAAATAATTCAAACCAAATATATAAACAGCATTTTGTATAAAAGTCCTTACATAAATCAATTGTTGATCCAAAAAACAGTCAAAAATATTTAGAATAAAAATAAAAAAGTTGAAAAAAGCATATTTACTCCAATGTAGTAAAGGACAATGTGGATGCACCAATAAGCAGTGCCAAATGCATAAATTATATCATCCGCAGAATTTCCTTTCTAATTAAAGAAATAAATATTTATAAACTTTACCAGAGAATTGCTATAATAATAAGACCATGCGATTGTGAAGTAAAGTCCACAAAATTAGCAGATATATACGCCCCATGATTATTTGTTCATTGTAATTAAAAATATCATTGGTATTAGTATTGATACTAGCATATTTAGAACTAATTATAAAATTGATAATTTTTCGTCATTAAATAATTAAAGAATAAAGTAAATTGTTAAGGCAAGTTCAGTCAGGATTAGGGTTAATAAAATAAGGAATATGTTTGATCGGTTAGCTAAATGTTCATACTTGTCTTATACAATGGGATCATTAAATTGAAGTGTAAAATAATTCATGCAATAGATGATTACTGATCAATATAGTAAATTTTTTATTTTTAAATTTTGTTTGTATATATAGAACCTTAATAAATCTAAAAACATAATTAAAAACAAATAAAATCCCTTAAATTAATTTCAAATTTCAATTATTAAAAAATCAACAAACATAAAAAATCAAACAAAATTGAATTCTTAAAAATTTAATTAATTTTTTCAAAAAAGAAACAATTGTTTTTTCTCATTTTTATACACATTCAATATCACCTTCCTTGGGTTTTTTTTCATTCATTTTGGTAAACAAAGCCTTTAATTGTTTTTCTTCTTCAAGAAGCTTTTATGGTTTTTTATAGGATACAATCAATGTATTATTTTTATAATTCCAAGATAATTAGCTTTCCTCTAAAAGTAAACCATACTTTAAAAATTCTGTGATATCAATTCTCTTAAAATATTTCTTATTGGATGTTCTTATAACTATTTAATTCTTCTCAACAACAACAGAGTAAACTTCTTTTGGGTAAGGGAGATTACGAATACGAAATTAAAATTCAGAGGGTGTATCCTTTCTGATAAAAATTGGCTAAAACAAACAAAATTATTAGTATTTAAAATATTGTTATTGAAACATTCTTTGAACTTTCAAGTATCAACTACTCACTGGGATCACTTACAACTACCTGTTCGCCAACCTCAAATACCCATTTTGAGCTGGAGATATTACTTACCTTTTTAAATTTTCGCACTTCATAAAAGAATTATAATATCATTAGTAATTTACCAAGCAATTCATGTGTTTTAAGATCAAATTCTTCAACTTTTTCTGATTTATCTGGGAAAATATAATGTAATCTTCTCCTTCCACCTTTTCATTAATTAATAACATTATTTTTTTTTAAGTATACCACTGATGAGACTGGTGACTTGTGCTTTACCCTCAAAAGAAATTGCTGTTTTTTGTTCCTTGAATTTGATAATATTATTATTATAAAAATATGATAATGTATAACCATTATTTGATAAAGATAATTGTTTTAGTAATTCTTTCCTAATAAAAAATATTTTATCAATATTTTAAATTCAATAATAATAATTTAATTATGTTTATAATGATAAGAAATTATAAAAAATATACTCTTGCATCTTTCACTTAATTCTAAATTAATCTCATTATTACTTCTTAATTACTTCAAAATTATCACGAATATTATCCAATAAATTTTAAATCTTTTTCACATTTGTATTTAATTCTCCGAGTTTTTCTGAAAACTATTCCTGCTCATTGGACTAAATATTCATCTCAAGTCCCATAAATTAATATTCCTAACTTTAACTTGGCTCAACTTCACGTGAATCTTACAATTACAGCCATTTTTAACTTTTTAATTTTTATTCATTCAAAATTACATTCTAATGAAAACTATTTTATTTAAACTGATATTGCGCCTCAATTGGATCAGTCTGCATGAATAGTTGATCAATATTTGATTCCTGCATTTTATTTTATTATTATTCGTCAACAAGAATTTATTATAAAGTTTTTTCATATTAATTATTTTTTTCTGAATGATGATGTTTGGATGTTTTCCAGAATTTGTTTATTTATTTAGAATATTAACTCACATTTTCATCATTAAAATTCTTTTTCTTACAAGTTTAAAAATGCGAACGAAGTCTTTTTTCTAAGACACTTTATTTTCTTATTATTTATCCGTTTTTTACACCTTCATGCGATTTCTCCCAATCACAATTCTCTTTTTACAAGTCACTTATTTTATAGACTTTCTCAGAACATACTTCTTAATAGATTTCACTCCGACAACTTGTCGAACACGACTCTAAATTTTAGTGAATTTATTATTATAATTGATTCAGCAAATTATGCTTTAGCTATTAAATTTACTCTAATTTCTATGTGAGCAGTGAATACTGTTGGATAGGTTAAGGTCCTATTGCTTCTTAAGATTACCTCGAAAATTACTAATTTTAATTCTATGGAAATTGTGTCATTTCAAGGACTTTTTTAAGTTGTTTAAAACGGTATAATTTTTTTAGTTTGTAAAATAAAAATAATTTAATTTATAATTTTAAGTATAGAAAGATACAAATTGTCAATTCCAATTCCCATATTGAAAAAAAATAAATAATTCACTAATTAAACAATGTTGGCACGTATGTTTTTTTGAATTAGACAGTACCAAACCTAAATCCAGGCTTCGAATAACATGTTTGAGGAGTGAAAAAATTATTGTAAGTTGTATTATAATATAAACTCTGAAAAAAAAATCATTCATTAATGTAATTAAAAATACTTTTGTATATTTGGCTTTGTCAAACATTGGAGGATAGCCTGAACTCATCTCACTCCTTTTTCCTTTTTACGAACTTTTTTCCTTTATTGGTTTACCCTTTGTTTTATTATACTCTTAAAGCATAGCAATCATCTTTTTTCCAGCATCAGATGCAGCATACTCCTTTAAATCAAAAATTATTTATAATATTTTTATTTACAAAGGCTCCTTAGCCTAAAACTAGTGAATTACCATTTACTTTCTTTGTTTATTTGATTTTTTGTTTATCAAGTAAAGATAAGCCCTTGATCTTTAAAGCAGCTTCTGAAGAATCTTATTCCAATCTATCAAGTCGATCAGCTTCCACTGTGTAAAGTTTATTACCACGAAATTATGGTCCTTTTGGTAGTATTTTTATTGGAGGCCGATAGTTTAAATCACTTGAATTATATAATAATATAGACATATGAAATAAAACTGCAAATAATTAAAAAAATCCATATTCGAACTTTCTTAATCTCCTTCTGTTTAATAAATTTCTTTTCTGATTGGCGCATTAATTCGTTGATCCTCTTCAATGGATTCTGTGTCTTGTTTACAAAAATCAATTTTTTTCTTTATATATTTATCCAATAGTTAAAGTAGTTATACATTTATACGAGCTTTCGCTGATTACACATTTCTGAATGGTAAAACCGGATCTTTCCCAATCTTTATAGGATAAACAAGTTTTTTTTTCAAGTTTTTTTATTAGCATTTCGTCAATTTAAAATAATTATTATTATTATCTTTGAAATTAAAACCATTTTAAAATAAGTTTTTTGTACCATTTTGATAATAATTTGAATTAGCTGAAGCATTTAATTGCTTTTAATCTTTTAATTGTGTTTTTTTTTAATCGTTTGCAAATTATCTCCCTGCAATTATTAACTAAGATTAACCTTGATTGTATTTTTGTTAAAATAAATTTTTGGGTAAATTTGCTTCGTTCGAATTCGATTTTAAATCAAATAGTTTTTTCTTCCCGTCACAAAATTCAGAAGTTTGATAATTTAATTAACAGGTTCTGAAACGCTCTGGGTTAGATGAACTCATTATAAATTGTGTCATCGTTTTTTTAATACTATTAAAATTTAATTTAAAAGATAAAAATATTCAAACAATTTAAATCTTATAAAAATGTACAAATTAGCTGATGCATCTCAAAATAATCATAAAGAAGACAAATAAATTCGATAAAAGGCTATAGAATACTATATTAATCTGATAAACTCTCATAAATCTTAGCAGAATAGAGTAGATAGAGAAAACCCGCTAGAATGAATTTAATCTAATGTTTTGCTTTTCACTGATTTGCTAACAATAACTGAAGTTTCAGAATTTGGCACTAACAATTTATCTTCGAGTTCAACGAATGAACAAAATCAATAAGGATTTTTTGATTTCTAGTCAGAGGAGCTGAATTAAGATATTGAGGAATTTTTGTCATTACCAGAGATTCCTAAAACAATTATTCCAAAGAAAATAAGTTTTAATAGGTTTTGAAAAAATGAAATTATTATAGAATTTCTTTGATATCTTTATAAATTGCATTCACTTCTAAAAAAAAAAAAATTATTTTTAAATTCAAAATATAGTAGATTAAATACAGGAAGAAAAATTTTAATAAAAAAGGGCGAATACAAACAAGTCAAAATTTTATCATTTGGGGTTTTATTTTCATTATTTTTTCTTCCTTTCAAAATTAATGTATTTTCTTATATAAAATCAGTTAAATATAATTAATTAGTTACATTTTATTGGATAATTTATCTAATTACTCTTTTAAATTTAACAAAGGAAATTCTATTAATTCTTCTTATTTAATATTTTCTATAATAATAGTTATTTTATAATAATAATTAACCTGGGCCAAATTCTTCTTCGATAGTATGACTTCTATTATAACCTACAACCATTGATCCCATTTTTTTATCATTTCTTTAAAACATATTAACTTCAGGTGGTAATAGAAATCCCGCAGGTGGTGCACCTCCTGGCTAAAACCCGAAATTAAAAAAGTTAATATTATTATTCACAACAGCATTTTTCTTCAAATCTATTGTATTATTATACGTTTATTATTATGCTGCAAGATTGTATTATAATTGCTACTACTACTACTACTACTACTATTATTATTATTAGTAATTTTTAAGGTTGTTTTTTATATCATCCGGATTACCCATATATCATGGAAATTATTCAGAATTATTACTTTTACTATTGAATTAAGGTGATTGAGAAGCTTTTCTTTGTTTATTCAAGTTTCTAGCAGGTGATTAATCTACAGTAATACTAATATGAAGAAATATTATAAAATAGACCTCTGGAAAGCGCAGGTGGGCGATCTTAATTTATTAGCATAGTTTTATGCTGTTTTTTTTTCCTTTAATCCAACTTATTTTAAATCAAAATAGTATGAGATTTTTAGTTATCATGTCCTTATTGGCTCCAATCTCATTCAAAATCAAACAAAATTTTATTCTTAATAGCCATTTCTCTAAACAATCCCCGCACATATTCATAATTAGGTTTATCTTTAAAATTTAGTTCTAAAACAATATTATTACAAACAAATAAAATAACCTTTCACATAGTCAAAATACTTATTAAACTCATTCGGTAAACCCTATGTGATTTCTTCCACTTTGATCTTCATCTTTATTTCGCCAACCTTTTTTGTTTTATCCTTATCTGGGACATTCAAATTCTACCATGGTAAATTGGCCTTCAATAAATACACAAATAAGTATCCAAGGCTTTCCAAGTCATCCTTTCGCCCAATTTCATATCCTTTATGCGATGCAATTGATGCATATCTTGCCGTTCCAATAAAAGGCTTATTATAACGAAATGGTATATGACTACTATTACTATCTTTAAATTGTTTGGAAATGCCATAATCAATCAAGAATACAGTGTTTTCTTTGTCCCCGCGGCCAAGGAGAATATTTTCTGGTTTTAAATCACGATGAACTATCGATTTATTATGCACATTTTCTATAACTGTTAATAATTAATCTGCCAACATCACTAATGTTTTTAAAGAAAATTTTCCAACTTATTTCAATAAGCCTGCTAAATCTTTTCCAAGTAACTAAATTGCAACTACATCATAATCATGCTCTGTGCCACTCCAATATAACTCAGGCACGCCTTGAATGCCTTCTAACTTTTTAAGAAATGACCCTTCTCGTTACACTGATCTAATTTCGTCTTCTTTTTTTTTTAATTCTTCAAGTTTAAGGGCAACTATTTTGTTTGTTAAAGTATCTAACCCACGAAAGACAACACCAAAAGATCCTGAGCTAATTCGTCGTTTGAGCATATATCTATTATTAAATAAAACTGCTTTTAAGTCTTCCATTCAGGTAAAAAAGTATATAATTATATTATATTATTTTAAATTTAAAGAAATAATTAATCTATTAATCAAACATCATGTAATAACAATAATATGAGTATGAATAAGCAAAAGAATCACTGGAACGTTATATTTAATTACTTATTATAAACTTTGCAAAGATATTTATTAAATATCTTAGATGCTGAATTGCGGTATTGATAAATAAACATTAGCTATACTTGTAAGCATGTGCGAAAATGGAGTTAATCCAAATGGTATTATCAGATTAATGAAAGAAATCAATAGAGAAAAAGCTGCTGATGTAAGAAATTATTTTATATAGATTATTTAATTGATAGAAAATGAAATGAATTATTTAAATTTATATATATAAATAAACACCATTGCCCAAAAGATTAAACAATATCAAATTTTTTTGTCTTTTTTTGATTCAGAATTAAATTAGACAACCTTCGGAATTGCTTCTCCACCTACCTTTAAAATCGATTTTCCAATTGTACTAACTCCTTTTATTTTATTCTTTCTACAAATTTAAAAAACCAATTTAAAGACAAAAAATTTTTGAAATTAAACTTATTTTTTTTCTCAAATTTCGAGCACATTTTATTCTCCAATTAATTTACATAGGAATTAATAATGATTTTTAAATCAGAATACATACCAAGATTAGCATCATTAATTTTATCTAAATTATGTAACCTATTTAAGTTTGTATTCATTTCAGATGTGATTTTTTATTTCTCTTATTCGAGTTTATCAACTGTTAATTTTAGATTATGATTAGTCTAAGTGAGGTTACTATTATGGGATTCAATTCCATCAAATTTAGCTTACTCAATTAATACCTAAACAAAACAAATGAGTTTGATCTTGTTTTAAAAAAGGACTTTTGCTTATAAGTTTGCAATTTATTTTTTCATATCTTTCATTTTGCTAGTTCATTCTTCTGTCTTTTCTGTCATTTAAAATCGTTAAAATATTTCTAAAGCTAAATTTTATTCATTTTATGCTACATATTTTATTCTACTTACGGATCTAAGATAAAAACAAATATAATATGAAGAAATAATTAATAAATTACAAATCTGGCTCACTTTATTCGGTAATTGTCAGATCAGCATTTGGATCAATTTTCAATGTAATCGTTTCAAGTCTCGTTGATCTCCTTTTATTTGCCCGTAAAGCATTTAATTAAAATGTTTTTTCTCACTTTAAAATATTACTACTATATTATGAATTTTCAATTACTTTTTTCATCATATCTTAGAATTCTTTCGTATTTGATTTTATTCCGTTAACTTTCTATCTTTTAATTTCTTTTGGCAAGTGTTTTAAGAATGGAGTTGTTTTAAAAAATTAATCAATATTCTAAATTGATTTCATTCCTTATATAATAATAAATAAAAAACTAATTGTTTTTATATAAAATAATAAAAATTTAATTTTATAAATTCTTTTTTGTAACGAATAATTTCAACAAACAAAATTATAATAATAGGGTCCATCTCCCTTTGTTTTTATAAATTCTCTATAATTTTTAAAATAGAGTTTCAATAATTGCATTAAACAAGAAACCGTATATTTGTTTTATATATTTATAATTTTTGCCCCGTTATAGTTTTTTATTAGTAATGGGAAATATTATAATTCCTTGTTTTTAAATAAATAATATAGATCTATTTTTTTACCTCTTGAATAAACACAAGACTTAAATTGTTGAATAAAATTCATAATTATCAAACACAAGGATTTCGTTAATAATAGGAATTAAAAATTTGCCCAAATTATAAAATGCGCCTATATATAAGTCAAAATTGAAAACTAACAAATAAATATTATTTTTTTTTAGAAAATTTTCACAAATTAATCAAAACTAAGCAATGAAACAATTGGATTTATTTTAGTATTTCTAAACAACAAAAAATTTTTAAAATTCCTCCAAAAAAATAGAACCTATTTAACAAACTAGTTAATTTTTATTTAAAAAGCATTTTAGTTTTTTTAGATACTGAGTTTAAAAGCAATTAATTAGCCGCCAAAATATAACCAGGCAAGAAGTAACAGACTTAAAAGAGATAACCATGTTTCTTTTCAATTAAATTCATTATTATTTTCTCTAGAAATATGTTCTACTTAAACTTCGGCTAATATCAAGAAAAAACTTCAGAATTAGTTTATAAGTGTTCAATAAAATGAAAATTGTTTAAATAATATCGAAATTAAATTTGACAGTCCATTGAAGGATAAAATTGCATCGATCTTTAATAATGTACCAAATCCAGTTTAAGAAGAAGAAACATAACACTTTTTTAACAGTGAGAATAAGAAAGAGTTGGAAACTAAAAATGAATAGAAAAAAGGAGAATTATCGAAATAAACTTAGGATTTAATCAATAAACTTAAATCACAATCAAAGCAAGATTGGTAAAGTGATTAAAAAAAAGAATCACAAACTGCTAAATACTTTAATGGCCCTTCCTTGCGCCAAAAATATGAATAATTGACTTCTGATTTGCATGAGACTACTCTTCCATTTGAATATAAAATGTTACTAAATTTGTTTATTGCTTTAGATAAGACGATAGAATATCGGAATTAATAACACCAACCGTCATTTACCTTTTATAAAGATTTGAAATAAACTATTTTTAAGACCTATTAGCTAAATTTTAGTTTGAAAAAGCTTCAGTAGATTAGTTATTTATATCAGGATGCTTATTAGCTTGAATGGCAAAAAAATAAGAACTTGAATGAATTAGATTTAATGATTTCATTGCCAAGAAACGCAGAACTTAGTATCTCCGAAAGATAAAACTGTTTCCAAGCTTTATTGAATAAATACTTTAAAACTACTTGTTTGAATTAAACGGAATAATTATCCAAGAAAACTTTGTTGTTTTCAAATCCTTCCGAAATACCAACAATAAAATTACCAACTATGCCCGTGCAGTTATTAGATCGTTAGAAAGAAGTTACAATTGAACCAATTGAAAACTTTTTGAAATAAAATTCAACCTGCAATGAGAGAATGAAAAAGGTTTTAGAAGAAACAGTTGAATAAATTAAGAAAGATAGCAAAAACTCAAAAAAGGTTTAGCTGAATTAGGAAGATAAGAAACTAACGATTGCAAAATCAGCGGGATTAAGTGATAAACTTATTGCAAAGGTATTTAATTTTATTTTTTATTGTTTAATTAGATCCAAGAAAAAGAAAAAGCTTTATAAGCATCAAAGCCTGAATTCTCTAATAATTAGGAATTAATTGCTAACAAATAAAAGGTGAAAACTGTTGCACAAATAATTAAAATATATATTACTTTACGATCAGTCTCAAATGTATTCTTTGTCTAACTTATTGACCATATCTATACTGCAAACAAGACAATTGCAATGACAAAATAAGAAATAGCTGATATTATTAAAATGCTTACGAGATTATGCCCTAACTGGTTAAATATAATAAATTAACCTAAAGGAATCATTATATCGTTTAATAAATCTTTTGATATTTAAGAAATAATTTCGTCAATTGATGAGACAGAACTATGATGAAACACTTCAAATTATTTTTTTCTTTTAATATTATTATATTTTATAAAAATAAAACAATCTTAAAAATATATAATGAAATTATTTTATAGTTTTTATTTTTGCGCAATAGTAATGGCCAACAAAACGCTTTATGACTATCCAAAGGAAGAAAGAATATTATTAACTTAGCATAAATCCAAAAATATTGATATCTAAATTTAATTTGAAAAACTCAAAATAGCATATTAGAAATTATCAAAGGCTCTCAAAGATTATAATCTTGATCTAAACTTTAATCCAGATGATAATATTTTAACAAAATTGCTTATAGAACAAGATCCAAGTGAAAGTTATTAAGTTAATTGTCCGTTTTGCATTAAATAGTTCAAAAACTATAAGTTTTATTTCATGCATTTAAATCGTGTGCATTTAAACAATATCTATAAAGAGTGGTAATAAATATAGAATGAATCTTTAATATAAAATGTGTTTTGGCTTAGTGAAACTTGTGAATTTATAAATTGTTTGCATACATAAGAAAAATTTCATTATTAAGTTTAGGAAATGAAATTTAGAAAATGTGTTTCTTTTTGTTCTTAGTTTGTAACGAATTTTACAAATAATTTGATAAATGTGAATTAACTTTGCAAAAATATTATTTTAGATAATGTAGTTAATTACGATTCTGAAAAGATAAAATTTAATTCATAACTGAAAATTATATTAACTTATATAGTTGTTTTTTGTTTTTTAATTTTTATGGGAATGTATTTATATTTTGCAATATAAAGATTAGAGTAAATCAAAGCAAAAACAACTTGATTAAGTAGTTTTGTAATATTATTTATATAAAAAATATTTTAAGCACCAATTAACTTAAAAATTAAAAATAATAAAAATTTCAATGCTTAATTCCATTTTCAACAAAAATTTAGAATAAAAAAAATAAATGTTTAGTTCTACTGATTAATTGGGTCCTTCAATTATAAATCCAGAACCAAAGAATCCATAAAAAGATATATAATACACACTTAATGAATAAGAAAACTCTACTTTTTACTAGTTTTCACCATATTTCAAGTACATTTTTTTATTATGAACAGGAATTCATTATATTAAATTATTATTGTATTGTTGGCTTTATGAGAAATTTGAAAAAGAAAATATAATAAAGTTAAGTATCCTTCTTAGTTGTGTAATTGTATCAGCCTTATTTATGGTATTTTTGGAGTACAAAAAAATAAAAATTAATTTTTCTAAATAAAATTATTTCTAAGCTTTAGGTATGTTTGTACTTTAAGTTATATGCTTGGAATCAGTTATTCAATTTACTTAAATTTTTGAATAATATGAAAAGATTTCTCTAATTTGATTAGTATTACTCCCTTTACAAAATTTTTTTTAATTTGTTGGAATTAGCCTAAATTTTATTTTAGCTGAAAAAATGTAACATTTGAACCTTTGTTTAATAACTCTTTATATTTATCTTCGCGAAATTAATAAAGTTAAAGACGACATAAAATTTTTACCAATTGAATTCTTTGATATACTTTCTAATGTCGTGATGGGATTGATCTATACAAAAATAAATTTTAAGAAAAAATATTTTGACCATTTATGAAATTTTAAAAAAAAGTCAGAAACTTTGGAAAAATGGGTGAAGATATTTAATGATTTACCAATTGGCATATTAATACTGAATTTTTCTAATTAAAATGTTTATTCAAATACAAAATTCGGTGAGATTTTTAACTGTTCAAAACAAGAAAATACCATACCATCATACTTATGGCAAATTTAGTTCGAAGAAGTACGTACTATTTCAGGATTAAATGTTAGTCTTAAGTAAAAAAATAAAATGAAAAAATAAGCAATAAAAAAATATGATTTTGCAACGATAATTGAGAAATTTAAGTTTAAGATAGAAAAATTTTTAAAGTTTGAAGAGAAGAAATAAATGCATTTATAAACATAAAAATATGAAGCAGTGTTAAAGATGTAGGAATTAAGCGAGCTGCTAGATTTATAAGATGATGGACTGCGAGATATAGATAAAAATATTGAAATATTAATTTAATTTTTGTAATTTGATAAATCCAAGCATCTATTAATAACTTTTGAAGATACAACCGAAAAGAATTATATTTAAGCTGTTAAGATGAGTGATGAATATAAGAATCGGCTATTAAACTCTTTTGCACATGAAATCAAAACACCTTTAAATGGAGCATTTACTCCTTTATAAGAATGCATGAATTCTTCTCTTTGTCCTGAAACTATTAAAAACGATTATCTTTAATACAGTTATAAAAGCTTATTGATACTTCAAACAGTGGTGAGTGATATTCTGGATTTTTGTCTTATTATGTCTGACTAATTTGTCCATAATATAACTCAAGTTAATATTACTACATTAATTCAAGAAGTGATATCTATTTATGATTGGCAAACCTAGCTTAAAGGCTTTTCTATTTTATCATCAATTGATTCAAAGATTTAAGAATTCTTTTGAACAGATGGCACAAGATTATAATAAATTCTTGTGAATCTATTAAGCAATGCAGTAAAGTTTACAGAATAAGGATTTATAAAAATTGAAGTTGAGCCTGCATAAAGAAGAGATCTGACATTTAGTCCTATTTCAAAGCAATTGATAAGATTTAAGATCTCAGATTCAGGAACTGGAATGAATTAATAATAATTAGAGAAATTACATTAAATTTTAGCCAATCATGACTTATCTAATCTAAGAAGCGTAAATGAAAAAAATATAGGACTTGGATTAATAATTTCGTAAAATTTGATCTTAAGACTTGGACCTTAAGATAATGATGTTGGTATTTAGATAACATCAGTAGTAGGAGAGGGCTCAACCTTTACATTTTTATTATAAGAACTGGAATAAAAATCATCGTAGGAATTAATCTCACTTTCATCCTTTAAAAAAATAAAAAGTGGTACAAGTATAACACATAATTTATCAAAATTTAATTAATTTTAACTTGAATCTGTATAAACTAAAGCATTATCAAAGTACTATAAAAAATAAAAATCAGAATTGATTACAGAAGAAAATATGTCGATTCCACAAGAAGGATCACCAATGACTTGTTTTTAACCTGAAATTAAACCCTAGATTTAGTAATAAGTAGTCTTATTAGTAGATGATGATGCCTTCAATTTAAAAACTCTAGAATTATCTTTACAAAAACTTTAAGTTGGAACCGAAAGCGCTTTTAATGGATAACAAGCTGTTGATAAAGTGAAAAAAAATTGGAAAAAATATGGGCTTATAGTTATGGACTATTAAATGCCTGTATTGAATGGAGTAGATGCGGCCATTGCTATTCATAAATTTTTAAAACAATAAAGGCCTTAAGGTGATATTCCGATAATAGCATGTTCTGCTTATGAAGATCTTTCCTTATAAGCAGAATTTTTTAAAGCGGGGATGGTGCAATTTGTTTCCAAACCTGTGAAATTTGATGTCCTTAAAAGTATCGTTTTAAAATACATTCGTGTAGTAGTTTGAAAAATAATTTTTATATTTAAGAACATTATTATAAAATATTATATGTTTTAAAGAATATAATTATAATTTTATTAATTATAATAATATATTTATCGATACAATAAGAGGGGTTAAGTATAATTCCATTTCGAGACGTAAACTTTAAATTTTATATAGATAGTATTATTATAATAAAATATTATAAAATTTAAAATTAAAAGGGTGCACATATCAAGTTGGCAAAACTTGATTAATTGTTAAATATTTTACTAAATATTAAATTAAATTATTTTTTTTGTTTATGTAAATTTAATTTGTTTTATCATTGTGTTAAATTATTTTCAAGGTTGGATTGCTTTTAAGCAATTAAAAATATCCTACATGATCTAAAAATAAATATAATTTTAAAACACACAAAATTACTTATTTTGTTTCTTCATTTATTTGATTCTATAACCTTCCATTCAAAATTGTTGTTAATAATTTCTAGACTAAATTAAACTTTCCTAAATTATCAATAATTAATAATAATAATTATTAATTTACCTAATTTTAAACAAAACAACCATGCAATTTCTGGATAATTTATCACGAGAATTTCTTCAATCTTAGCATTTTATTCTGGGAAATTTGTAAGTAATCGATTATTATGCTATAGAAGAGATTTAAAAATTAAAGAAAGTAATACTATTTTTGGAACAATCTCTATAAAGGAATTCTTTATCAAAGAGTTATCTATTTCTTAATTTTTTTCAAAAATTAAGAAATATTTTATAAAAATCTCTAAAAATTCATTTGAGTCTGGTTGCATTAATTGATTTTTTATTAAATCTAGCCCAATATCATATTTATGATAGATCAAAGTTGTATAATAATACAATTGAAATCTTAAAATAAAAATTTTAAAATAACAAAATACTCTTTATTCATCGTTATTTCTAAAGCTTCTTTTTCTAAATTACTAAAGAACATAAACTCAAATAAAGTATTTATTTATTTTTATATTTTTTCTTCTTCATCTTATCTTTTTATTGGGTATAATTACCGTAAGATATTTGAATCTAAGATTAATAATTATTAAAGAGGAAAATAAATAACAAAATTGTAAAGGATTTTCATAATTTGTTTTAATATTATTACTCTTTTAATATATATAAATAAATAAAATTTAAACCTTGAGAAAATTGAAATGTAAAAAAAGTAAATCGATTATTGATCCTTCTAATTGTGATTTAATAGGCTAAACAATCCAGGATTTTTAAAATTAATTCTAAAGATTTGCTCCTTCAATGTTTTTAATTGAAGTTTCTACAAGAACTTCAAACAAGGAAAACCAAAACTTTAATGACATTAAAATATAAAATAAGTACTTCATGAACAATCTAAAGTTGAGTGCTTTCTCCTTTCACATTGCTCTTGGGATCTAATTCTATTTTAGATAGAGCTTAGTACAAATATTCAATTTTATCCAACTATATTAAATTAAGATATAAAGAATCAACATTTAAGTAAAAAATTTCATGGGTTTAATAAACAGAATTATAATTCACAAATGATTGTATTTTTTATTTAAAGCAATCCAATATAGAATTAATAAATTCCATAATGTGTTTGTCTTTGCTGTAATTAATTTATAATTTTCTAATTTTTATTCCTATTAGCAGTTTTTAAAGAGCTTCAAAGACTTAAGATCTTTTATATATTTTTATTATTAAAAAGTATTTATTTACTGTAGATTTATAAAATTATGATAAAATATTTTTTTGGTTTTTCCTAATAACTTGAGGAATTCATAGAGCATTTTCTCTTTTTTTTCTAATTCATCGGTAATAATATCCTTAGAGTTTCACCTGTCTTTATTTTTTGATTACTCAGGAAGCTATAATATTGAATTTGCTACTGATGCAATCATTAAATTTCTTGTTTGAATTTAAAGAATATTTTAAGGTAATTAAATTAATAGTTTATAAGTTGCCTATTTTATAGATGAATTTAGTATTTATAAATAACTTCTTCTTCAAGTTTAAATAACTAAGCTAAAATATGTTCATCCTATTGAAATATGTAATTAAAATTTTGGATAAAAAATAACAGATTAATCAATAAGTATCGTTTTGGATTTTAAAAACTCTAAGAGATCTTCTTTGACTTATTCTACGGATTAAATAATTTTAATTTTTTAAGTTTGTGGCAATTATATTTATAACTCTTATTAGCAAATCTTCTTAGTTTTCTGAAAAAATATTATATTATATGTTAATTACATCAATAAGGAAGAGTTTTTCCTGATTTACTGCAATAATATGTAAAGAGTTTTCATCATTTATGTTATAATAAGCTCCATAACCCTATTTTTATTAGTTTTGATTTGAATAAATTGTACTAAGAGTTTCTAAAATTAATCCAATTCCAATGAATGAAAAATTAATTCCGTAAAGCAATGCTAATTAGGTATTTAAGAAATCTATTTTGGGAGAGCAAATTCAATTTTAAATATTTGAAGAATTGGTTTTTGTAGAGTCTTGAATTCATTATTATTGAGTTGTTGTATCGCAATATATTTTTATTCAATTTTAAAAGCATTTTCATTTAAATTATCTGTTTTTAAAAATAAATTAAAATTACACCAATTTTAACATTCATTATTTTTCCCTAATTAAATAAATTTTGCAAATAAGAATTTAAAATTTTGTGAGAGGTTATGTTCTAATTTAAATGTCGTTAAAGTTTGAAAATTGGGGTTAAACACAAACTCGGAATGAATTTAATCATAATAGCCCTTAAAATCATTAAAAACATTTTTAAAATTGTTAACTTAAAGGAAGACCAAAACAACAGTCTTTTCATCAATAGAGTCATTCTCAAGAGATATCAGTAGATTCATTTCATTTTCAAGATTACTTAAAACTTTTATAAATATTATTATTACTCTTCATAATTCTTTGAGATAAAGCACGCATCCAAAATAGAAAAGCTTGAAAATTGTATTTGTTTCTACTAACAAATAGCAGCTAATTCCTAATTGATGTTTAAATTTCATTTATTCTTGAAATAAAATGAAAAGAATTAATAATAAACTTTGGATTAAATATTAAAAAGGGATTTATTTTCAGTGTAGTTTTCAAATTAAAGATAAAATTTTTCTATTCTTGAATTAAAAAAGACAAATATATCAAAGCTTAATGATTAGCTTTAAGGGTATCCAGTGATTTTAATTTAGCTTTTTGTTTCTAATTATTCATCTGAGTTTATCCATGATTTTAATTTTTGTAAAAACTTGGAACAAAGATAATAAGACAACTAAATTGTTTTATTTATACCTTTTAATTTCTATAGATCTAACATATTTGCAATTTATAATTATCCTGTATATGCAATTCATTGGGATTTGTAATTGATATAATAATAAAATAAATTTTCAATTGATTAGTAAGCAAGCATAAAAATAATTTATTATTCTAAAAACAAAATAAATTAATAAAATTTTAAAAAAATTACGTGAATAAATGGATTTGACAATGAGTCTATTTATTCATGTTTACTAAATTTTATTTTTTCTTTCAGAATATATATTTCATAATTATTAGTTTATGCTTCCTCTGTAAGTTGAATAGAACAAAGTGCAAACTTAGCTAAAAATAAATAATAATAATAATAAAATAATTGAAATTTAAACTATTATCAACAAATAAAACCCAATAAATTTATTACGAACTATTTAAATAGCTTTAATAAATGCAAAATTTAAAGATTACTTGCTAATAATTTTTATCTAATCTACAGACTAAATCTAAAAATTTTTCGGAATTTAAACATTGCATTTATCGAACTAAAAATTTCATAAAATAATGTAAAGACTTTTTTTTACTTAATTGTTTGAATTTTAATTCATTTTAAAAAACAAAATGGATTACGTTTTAATTATGTAACCCATTCCAAAAGATGAATTTATACAAATTTTTATATCTAAGGTATGATGGTTTTAATTACAGTTCCAAATTGCATTTGTGATTGTATTGTCAAGATTCTTTTCAAAAAAAGAAAGTTATTTATATAAAAGAAATTGCGAAATAAACCTCGATATTATTGTAAATTTAAGATTTGATTTGTTTTGAATCACTAAGATTGCTTATGCACCTCGAAATTTTCATTTTTTAATTATTTTCAAAATTTAAATTATTATTCAAGTTTTATTATTGGTAAAAAAATAAAAATTAATGTTTTTAAAATAATTTTATTTAAAGAATTTAATTATTAATTGTTTAAATATTTAAAAAAAACAAAAATTAGTTTTTAAATAGTCTAATTTGAATTTTCAATTTAGTTAAATGAATTTTGTCTTTGTAGAATTTATTTCAATGGTATTAATAAAGCTAAATTTATTAATTGTGGTAAATTGTGGCAATTTTCTATTTGATTCTTTTCTTTTGCTTAAAGAATTAATTACTAATAACAAAAGTTCCGCTAAAAAAGACAGAATATCATAGATTAATGAAAGCAATCCAAATATAAGGGAACCTATAGATTTAAAGTTAAATTATAAAAAAGCATTATAAATTACCTAAAATTGCAAATATTATAAGATATCCCAATTATTTTCTTTATTCAATATTAATAAATTTTTCAATTTTATCATAATATCCAAGCATTATCACAAATATAAATGATAGATTAATAAATACTTCAGACAATAATGTATTTATCATTATAAGCCTAGATAATATTGAATTAATAATTGAGAAAAACTTTTTTTAGATTGGACGATATAAAATTAAATATAGTAGATAAAAGCTTTATATTAAAAACTAAAAAAATAATTAAAAAAATTAATACAATAAACCATGATTACAATTTATTAAAATGGATCAAAATCAGTAACAACAATAATAAAAATAAAAAGATAGAGTTTAAGTAACTCTATTATGATATGAAATTCTGTGATAAATGAATTTAAATTGAGTTTATCCCTTAGGATTAAATATTTTTTTAAAAAAGCAGTATTTTATAAATTTTTATGATAATGCATTATCCATACTTTTTGAAAGCAAAGAGCTGCAAAAATAAGATGGAAGCAAAGTGAAATAATTGCAAATGTAAATATTAGAATTAAACTTAGACCATTAAATAGATGAAATCTTATTTGTAATAAACAAAATAAAAAGCTCTCGCATGCAATTTAAAACATCCATTGATAAAAATAGTTTCAGACGAAAAAATAAAAAATATAATCCCAGCATGCAAGAACAATTTTATAAAAAATTATTTTATGACGTAATAATTAAATCCATTTTTAAACTTTTGAGTTTCCAAAATTAATCAGTAAGATCAAAAAGTAAAGAGTAATTGTATAAATAACTGTATTTAAATTATTTATTAAATAGATTTCTGAAATGCCATAACGTTTAAAGTGTGTTGGCAATAAATTATTTTATTCACATAAGTCCTATTTATTTTTCAAAATATTATCAGTATTAATTAGTTGATTATTAAACAATTCAGGATCATTTTCAAAAATTGTCAAAAGAAAAGTTGGATAAGTAATATTTAAGTATTTAATTAGCATAGATATGCCTAAAAGCATACTAATTTATGGTCCAAGAACTGGATTTCCCATTAAAGAGGACAGAATAGGAGCAATAGATAAAGAGTTTTGCATCATGGTAATCTAAAACAAATAAATTTAATTATTTTTAAATACCATAGAAGATGAAATATTTATCAAAGATGTATTATTATATTCTTGAAAATCAAGGAGTTAGATTGATAAATTATATGAACTTAAAATAAATGCGTTGTTTATATTCTCCGAAACTTTAAATTCCAAAGAAAATAAAGAATTCTAGGTAATATCATTCTGAAAAGATAAAATAATTAAATATTCATATTTTGTGTCATTAATTAGATGGATTTGATACGAAAATTCTTTGCTTTCTAAACCACCGATGGTAATTTTCTCAATATAGGCAGTTAAATTATTGTAGAATTAGAGAGGAGCTCCCTCACTAATTTTTAATTTTAAAATATTGTAATCATTTGTATGATGAAGACTATCATTAACTAAAGGAATATCGCATAAATCAGTAATAGAATATCTTTATAAAGAATTAAAATTGCTATTTAGTATTTCAATTTCAGGGTATTTAATTTGAAAGGAATTAGGTAATTTAAATTTAAAGGAAAGATAAAGTTAGTTTTCAACATCATCATCATCATTATTAACTAAATAAAAGAATAAAAATTAAATCTATAAAATTGATCAACTTTCCATATTTTTAAGTTAATTTCAACAAACTTAATATAATAAAGAGTTATTACCATATTTTATGGATTTGATAATAAAATTTTGATTTTCTTTTTAATCTTTTAAAACTAAAAGATTAACTAAAACTTACCCATTAATTAAAATTCACAAAAGTCATCATGGTTATTCTAAATTGATTCAAGAATAATTTCAGAATAATTTTATTATTTGCTTTAAAAAATAACTGAAAAGTTTAAAATATTTGAATATTGTTAGTAGTCGAAAGTAATATATTGTTTATCATTGCATTAGTTTCCTTACAAAACAAAAGAATTTTGGCAAATAAAACATTAAGAATCATCACAAGTTAGACACCCCTTAAAAATGAATTATTAACAACGAATTTTACTCGAGAGCAATTTTTATTTGATACAAAAGTTCCTGTTTATACATTGAAATAATTGATAAAAACAATAATATTCTTTGTAACCTGAAATGCAATTGCATTCATTTCCTTTTAACTCTCGTAGTTGTGATGAATCACATTTAAGACAAGCATTCTGATCATTTTCTTCAAAGCAACTATTAGAATCAATTTGCGAACTAATTAAATTTTAATTTTTGTTGAATTACCAAGTTTGATGGCATTATAAACACTCATTAAGTCCTATTTCAAATTTTCCATTTTTACAAAGGCACTCTCAGTTATACAAATATCTTGAGCTAACACAACTCAAGCATTTTGTTTCATCATTTGATTCTGAACATTCAGCACTATAATAAAATTATTTATTAAAATTATGGTTTTTTACCAAGTATAATGGCATTGTAAGCAGTAACCTTTTGGTTTATTAAAAGAAACTTTAAATCCATCAAAACATGTTACACAATCAGCTTCATCTATTCCGTCACAAGTTTTACTTAAAATTGCTCAAAAATCGAATATTATACCAAGTATTATGACAACATGACCCGGAGGATAAATAATGATTAGTAGTTAAACTTGATGGACAGCTTTCACATTAATTTTAATTAGGGCCAATACAATTCCCACAATTTTCATGGCAAATATTTCATGTAGTGATTATAATATCTCTTATTCCCCATGCTCTATTTTTTCATTTAAATTTTAATAAATAACTCATTTGATGCGGACTCATTTTAAACTGAATAATAATTTAAAACAATATTTGGATTATTGTGAGGCAGCAAATAGTTATATGATTCAATTAAATCATTATACATGTCCTCTGAATTTTAAAATCCACATATCGGCCTCGAAAATATACTATTGTAATTATGATTCTCTTCTAATATTAACATTGAATCTGCTTTAAAATAAAAAATATCAGCAGCATCAGGATCTCAAGAATCAGTATATAAAATTGTATATTAAATTTATGTGAATACTAATAAAATATATTTACAAGAAATATTTACAATGTGAGAGTGTTTTTTAAAAATTCTTTGAAATATTAACATTAGCCCCAAAAGAATTAGGGCCTCCAGCAAAATAAATATTATCACATTATGTTGTCAATATCCCAGGAGTCATTGATTAAAATGTTCAGTCTTCAACTTCAGCATCGGTAATTTACTCATTATGAAAATCAAACTATTCTTCGACCGCTAAATACAATAAATTATCTTTAAATATTTAATTTTTAACGATAATAAGATTAAAAACTATCTCCCATGATTTTAACTATTTTATTAAATGGCAATGCATCCTAAAATAAAGAATTCGTTTGTTTATTTTAAAATATTAACTTCATAATAGAATCTTAAATCCATAATAGTCCCTTTAAAGGGAGGATAGCCATAGGAATCCTTATCATCCTTACCGACCAATATTCTTAATTTATCTTTATCTAATTGCGTCAAAACTGCTATATGAAGTCAATGCTTAAAGTAGATAAATTATTTATTTGCTGTTGATCCATCACCAAAGACTAAGAAATTTAATTTTAATTTAAATGTCTACTATATATTTCAGAATAATAGTGGTTATTATAATTCAGAATAAATGCAAAAAAATATAAATTTAAGTCTTCATATGATCCATCACAAATTTACCTATATATTATTATAGATTCTTATAAGTTTAATAATTACAAATTAGGCGAATCTGAATCTCCTTAGATTATATGATACTCTTAATTATATTTTCATAGTGTAGAAATTCTATCATATTCTTGGCCACCGTTATTATCTGTTGCTGTTTCTCTAAAAATGAAATAATTTTTATTTGGGATTGTTAAATCTTATCCTTTCATTCAAAATGTAATTGTCTATTCTGGGATAAGCGGCCATTTGGTACTAAATTATTTTATTAAATAATTATTAAGACATTGGTATATCCGTGAAGTTATTTTCATCAAATAATAATTAAGTGTTGTCAAAATATTATTCTGAGATTAATTGTAAATAACCTTTTTAAATTTAGCGAATTGATAAAATAAACTTTCTGATTCCAATGAAGGTAAAATAAGTGTACTCGATACAATTAGTACAATATTTAAAAATGACATGGAATTAGTCTTCCTTATTTTTCCTTATTTGACTTATGATTAATAAAGTTTTAATTATATATTAGAATCACTATTAATCATTACAAAATAATATACAAAATTTTATCAAAGAACAAAATCATTTTAATTTCATAAAATATTTAATTTATTAAAATTATACAAAAATACAATTTTTCCTTATTTGACTTATGATTAATAAATTTTTAATTATATATTAGAATCATTATTAATCATTACAAAATAATATACAAAATTTTATCAAAGAACAAAATCATTTTAATTTCATAAAATAGTTAATTTATTAAAATTATACAAAAATACATTTTATATTTTCAAAAAAATATTCAAAACAAAATATAATAAAAAATTACCAAATTTTATTTAAATTTATATGACAAACAGATCAATTAAATATTTAGCACATTATTACTCCAACAGAATTAACTTCAAATTTTACTAAGTTATTAATTTTTTATGAATCATCGTTTGTTTCAAGTTCATCATTCAGTATTAAATTTAATTCATCTAAATATTATTAATGAAAGCTATAAAGTTCCTATTAATCTTCCATTTCTTTATTAATTAAAAATGGTAATTTCAATTTTTTGCAAACTGTGCATTTACAAACTTATTTGTTTTATTTTGATTACATGCGATAATATTAATTGACTTAAAGCACTATATTAGACTTTTCTTCCTTTGATAATTCAACTTTTTCAATTTTTATATGTCCTTTAAGAGAACGATGAAGCTATTCTAATTCTTTGTACTTTTTAATTCGTTTTGAGGTATTCAAAAGTTGAGAGGCAGTTTTATATTTTTTAAATCCCGGTTATTCTTCATTTTTCTTTTGAATGCGCGCAGGTAAATTCGATATTCCCTCGTTTTTAAATCCCAATATTTTTAGGTAATTTGCTATAAAATAAATTTTATGAGTTGATTTAAATAATATACATTGAAGTTAGTTTTATTCGAATTATTCTTGGTTTTTCTTGTAAACACGTGTAATTAAATTCGAATTTTAGTTTTATTCTTCGTTTTGCTTGTTAGTAAGTGTAGGCAAATTCAAATTTTAATTGTATTCTAATTCTTCTTCGTTTTGTTTTTGAATATCTGTGGAATTCAAAATTTTATCGTTTGTAAATCCCAATATTTTTAGGTAAGTTGCTAGAAAATAAATTTTATGAGTTAACTAAATAATATACATTGCTTTGGGCTCTTATTCAATTTTAAATCACCTTCTGTTTAACTCTTTTGTCCTGCTTCGTTTGAAATCATCGAAAAATTATTTTTATGAGGCACTAATATTGTTTTTTTATTATTTTAAATTAATTAATACATAAAAAAAGTGTTTAAATAGTATAGTATATAATTTTATTTATTTCTTTTCTCATTTTCAAAAAAAATCATTATTTTACAATTTAAGAAGATTCAAATAGATCCAAAATTTATTTTTTAATTATTCTTTTATTAATTTTTCAATTATTTTTTTAAATAATATGAAATTCCATATTCTGTAAATTCTGAATCCTCAGGTGTTTGTGAAAATTCTAAACAACTCAATTCTTCTTCAAAGCACTTCAAAACTAACCGAGGGTGGATAAATTTTATTTTATAATTGGTGATTTTCCCAAATAATTATGAAAAAGTTTAAAATGTACCAGGTATATAACTAAATCTATATTAATGTATTTCATTCTTCACTTTCAAATTAAATTGTTTTAAAATATTATTAATTTCTAAAGCCTAGCGATCTAGCTCATCTTCCAATAGCTTTTCAAACTTACATTTATAATAAACTGTTAATATTACAAAACAAAAGCATAAAAATAATCCCAACAACAGGATATAAAGAAAGGATTAATAAAATATTAATCCCAAGAGTATAGAAATAAAAAGTAAAAATAGTCCTGGGATTAATAAATATTATCCAAATTTGTATCACTTAAATAAATAAATGAAAAAATCAAAATTATAATTTTATTCTATTTCATTTACAGCTTCAAAGAGATATTGCTTGATTCATTCATTAGAAACTAATTATTCTTCACATATTTTTTTATTAATAATATCATAGTTAATTTCATATTAAATACAAGCATTTTCATTCATTATTATGTTTATAAATATTATTTAGTAATTTAAATAATTTAAAATATTTAATTTTATTAGTGTTTAATTTTCTATTCATTGCAGTATTATTAATTCATTAGTTTTTCCCCTAAATAAAATAAAATAAATTATCTTTCGAAAAATGAAAAATAGAATGATTAATAGATAAAGCAAAATACTTACTCTTTTATGAAAGAAAAAAACCAAGATAGTGTTACTGTTAATTATAATCAAAAAAGAAAATTCGGGATAAAATGATTTCCTTTTAAAAATTGAAACTTTATCTACAATACCTGAAGCCTTAGAATAATCCACAGATCAAAATGCATCCTATGATAATTTTACCAAAGATGAAATAGATGTTATGATTAAATACTTTATAATCATAAGGGAATAAGATGACTAAATTGAGTTAGGTTCTGATGAAGATTAGCGCCCTCAAATACCTAAAACAATTATAATTAAATAGAAAAATTTTAAAAGAGAATAACAAAAACAAGCAAATAATTGATTTATATAGTTATTTTTACTTACAATCTAATCTCAAATACATTTTTTAGAGTTTTAAAGTTTATTTTAAAATTTGTTGTTCTAAATTAATTTTAAAAATATAGCAAAAAATAAATTTCAATGGCAAATTTTTATATACAACTTAGAAAGCCTAAATAATATAAACTCCAACCAATTTTATCAAAAAGTGAATTCAAATAAAGTGTACTGACAACTACTGAAACAAAAAGCCCGGAACATGATTACTCTAGTATTTATTATTATAATTAAATGTTGGAAAACAAATTTTTTTTAATAGAATAGAACAATCAGACTAATTTATCTAAATAATAAATAATTTGATAAAGAATTTAAAATACATTTCATAAAAAAAATAATGAATCGGAATCAATCTTTGAATAAAATTCATAACAAAAAACTTAGTTCAATAATAGTAAAAAACTAATTCGTTAAATTTATTAAAAAGAAATTTTCAATGGGATGAAGAAAAAAGAGTTAAAATAAAGTCCTCCTAAAATTTAATAAGCCTCGTTTTTTGTAAATAAGTAATTGCCAATTGCCTTATTTAAAATATTAATAGAAGTTAATCTTTAAGAAAAATATAAAAAAATAGTAATTTAGATAATAATGCAACAAGTAATAAATTTATTTTAGAAAAGGTTTCATATCTATATTTTTAAATTATGAAGTTAATATTTAGATTGAAAACTAACTCTCAATGTTATAACTTAAAACACAGAAATTGTAAAAAAAGTATAATATTGATTATGGTGGAAACTTTCATAATATAACAACAACAAATGAAATGACTATACCCCGATAAATAATTTCACGAAGTTAATCTAGTACAATTACTTTAGGAGATTCTACTATTGAAAAATCTAATCTCTAAGATATGCTTAATAAACATCTCTATAGTATTATTATTAAATTCTATTTCTTAAAATAAATAAATTAAATTAGTTAATGAAAATTAAACTTATTTAAATATTGAAGTAAACAAAGAAAAACTATAGACTCATTCTATTTTATAATAATCAAATATCTTTTCAAGTTTAGGCAATTAATTATTTATGAAAGAAAAGTAATTAATGATGGATAATTAATCTAAGATTAAATAATTTAATTAACTTGTGATATAAAGAAATGAAAAAAAATGTATTAAAAAAAAATTATAAAATGAAATTAATAAAATTAATGAAACGATTTATTTAGAATAATAATAAAATTAAGATTATCAAATAAAATAATTCTCGTAATAATTTCAGAATTATAAAATAAAGCAAGAACACGAAAAAGAAAAGTAAGTGGAACTTTAATACATGAAAAAAATTAGAAAAATAGATTCTTTACTTTGAGAATAACAAATAACAAATATTTAATTTGAAATTGATGAAATAAATAAATTTTAAACTCTATGAAATAAATCTGTACAAGGAAATATTAGTTAAATTGGTTAAATTTCCATGTAACTTGATAATGCATAGTCCTTATTTTAAAACTAAACAAAATTAGAGAAATGAATTAAATAAGAAAAGGAAGTCAAGGAATATAAAATATTAGAGGAATATAAATCTGTTGAAATTGCAGAGTAATAAATAAATTAATCATAATCACTATATAAAACTTAAATTCAAGCCAAAATTTAATAAAAAAAAGAACTTTAATAAAAGTATTAAAATTTTTGTGATGAAAAACTGATTTGAGGAAAGTAATTTGAGTAATTCAAACTTAAAATCCCACATTTAAGTGATTTTAATAAATTAGTTCATGATTTGAGTAGTATACGGTAAATTATTAATAATATTATTATTGTGTAATCTTAGTAATGCAAATGTCTTTCTTTCTGAAGTTTAAGAATAATATTAAGTAGAATATGAGAGTTTAAAAAATGAAAAGGTAAATTTAATCTTAATTTAAAATTTTTTGGTAGAATTTATTAGAATAAGAATTAAATTTGCTAATTTCATAGAAGAAGCAAAAGAAACGCTAGGATTTAATTATTGATATTAATCCAATATAAAGTATTATTGAAGAAAATTTGAATGATTAATTAACTGGGCTTAATATTGATTTATAAAAGGATTCTCGGAAAGTCGAATTTAAATTTTGTTATTGTATCATATAGATTAATAAATTGAAATAAATAGTTGGAAAAGTATAATTATTAAACACAAGTTTAAAAGCAAATTTAAGAAAACTGAAAGACAATTGTAAAGACGAAAAGTTAAATTCATTGGAAACAGTATAATATCTGTTTGATAATATAGTTAATTAAATGAAAACAAAAAATTGAGAAAACTTAATTATAATAATATTTATATAAAATATATTAAATTTTTCCATAAATTAATATTATTCATAAAAAACAGATTATTTTTAAATATAAATTTAAAACAAATTCATTTAATTACAATATTAATAAGAGCTTAAACAAGCTCAAAGATTAGCAGTCATTTTCCTGACACATGGAATTTACTAGTGTGATTTTTCTTCTGTTCTTTCATCCTTACTAAATGCAAACCCATGATAACTAGTTGATGGTCTTTATGGTGTTGACTCTGGATAATAAAAATGATGTAAACGTGAACAAGGCCGTGATAAGGATTAAACATTTTAATCTGTTGGGTGTCTTTCCTTTTAGCCTTAATTATTATTATTAGGTTTGATTTCCTACATTAACTATCTCAAACTGAAAAATTGAAATATTACTTATCTACGGCTTCGATCATTTTAATAAAGCCCGATTTCATCATCTGATATTTCTTCATTACTATGCTAACTGCCTCCAATAATTTATCTTTCTTTTGCTTTTGCTAAAAGAGAAAAGTTTGCTCTGTAGGAATTTATTGTTTTAAAGAACTAATCGACTAAGTTTAAATAAGGGAACAATTCTAAGTATTATTTAAAAACCATTTATAATAATACTTTTAAAATTAGAATAAAGAAGGTCAATAAAAAATGTGGCGCCTAGAGCTGCGAAAGCTCCTAACCAGAAAAAAGGCTCAGTAAATAATCTATTTATAAAAAATTAAGGACAAAGAAGTAATTTATTTTTTTACTAGTTAAAAGTATTATGACTTTCAAAAGTATGACTTGTTTCAGCTAATTTATAACTGATAATAAAGGACAAATACTCCAAAATGTAAATTACAAGATGGTGCAAATTAAATGTATTCTAAATTAATAGCATTCTTAAATTAGCCAGGATAATAATAGCGTGATAAATAAACATTCCCACACAAATTAACTATCAAGCATTACCGTCTTTTCCAACACTTCCAAAAGCTTAAAGACTAATTGAAAATACTTAAAATTAAAATTAAATGAATACGCGATTAATACAATTAATTCTGATTACCACATTCCATTGACAATTATACTCCAAAATTCGATTGTATTAAAGCTTAAAGACTTTAATCCTAATTCATAATGATGTGGCTAAAATTCAAGAATGCTTTTAGTGCTTTTAAAAAGTTATAATATCTAAATAATAATTTAATAAAACAACTAAAAATAATAACATTTGTGCTTGGAAATTCTTCATCAAAAAGAGCATATAATATAATTGGCAATGCAGTATAAAGGGTATTATAAAATTGCATTAATAATGTATCCATAATCATTTATCCACAAAATTGCATGTAAAAGGCTATTCAAAATGTTGGCATCACAAAAATAATATTTTTATAGAAATTATAAAGAATCAAATTTGCATTGCGTCGGTAACTCTCACGGCCCCAATAAAATAACAACCTTTTCAAAATTTTAAATTCTCCGATAGAGTAATCAGCAGCTCTCGCAGCCTGAGTACCTTCAACACCTTCGATCCCTATACCAATATGAGCAGCATTGATCATATTAACATCGTTGGCACCATCGCCTATTGAAAGTGTTACAATATTTGGCATCTAAATTAATGATTATTATTTATATTTATAACTTTTTATCTAACTAAAACTATGATTTATTATTTTTGTTTTGGTGAAACACGACAAGCAATGACTGCTTTTGCTTTAAACAATAATTCCATTAACTGTAAATGAAATTAAAAATTTTTATTAGCTGTAAACTTAATCTTTCATGGAATCTGCTTTTAAAAGAACATCACCAGATATCACAACACCACAAGGTATAACCGCTGCCTTTATAATAGCGTTTTTCAGGATTGTTTCATTTGCTTCTATAATTATGAGCTCCAAATCCATAGGAAATAGTTTGCAAGAATATCCAATATTTATAGCAGTTTCCATTTTATCTCCGGTTATCATCCAAATCAATATCCCTGCTTGTTATAACATTACAATTGTGTTTTCTAACAAACAAATATGAACAAAGGTAACTTTAACCTACATCATCTTATAATTTATCTTCAATAGCAGTGGCCCCCACCAAAGTAAGTTCTTATTCAATTTCATTTTGTATATTTTCTATTTCCTCTTGCTATGTATTCAAATTCACTAGTGCTTTCTTATATTTTTCCTCCCATAAATTAAAGTCTTTTATAGGAATTTTTTTCATTGCAAACATTAATGTCCTTAATCCTTTTTATCCAAACTATTCAAGATGTTTTAAAGTCGTATTGATTAACGAAAGATCATTTTTATTACCCATTCTTTCTATTAGAACTTAATCAGCGCCTTTGCAGTAAAGGATTATCTCATTTTTTTCATTTTTTATTATTGTTGACATGCGTTTACGAGTACTATTAAATTCTAGAATGTAGAGTTGTTAAAATGTTTAGATCTCGCCAAACACTGAGAGAGTAATCTTATTGAATTCATCCAGATTTTAGAATTCACATCCTGCAAATTTAGCAAAATTAAGTAAAGCTAATTCGTCAGGAGATGATGCCTACAAATACAAATTCATTAAATAATTTAAGGACATTATAAATTATTTCATCATCCTATTTTTAAGGTCATACTGTATGACAAACAGCAATTTCCTTTAGACACTCTCTAAAATTTTTGAATAAAGGATTTATAATTATAGAAATTAAATTACTTAATCTTTTTACTATTCGGATGCGAAGTATCCTTCAAATGATTAAATAGCATTGGGTCTCTAAAATCGACATTAGTAACTGAAACAGAATCAAATAAATCCATTGTTTCAAAATCCCCGTAGGCTATGCCCCCAATACTTATTTTTTTAAACACCATTTCATTCTAAGTTAATGTGCCTGTTTTATCCGAAAATATGCATTGCACTTACCCAAGTTCCTCATTTAAATTAGAATTTTAAACATTGATATTTTTTTAGGTTAGTTAGCAACGACAATTCTTATCAATTTGCATTAATTTACCTTAGAGGAACTTCACCATTTCAATTGAAATAACTAATGAGATAGGCACGAGGTTACTAAAAAACAAATAATTACATGAAGTAAAAACAAATTAACCCTAATAATAGCATCCAAATACCCATTTTGATAAAAAATTCAGTTACTGCTGAAGACTTTTCATAGTCTAAATAAAATTTTTCCTTTTATAAAATTAATTTTATAAAAATCAAACATAACTTGTATTGATTCAAAGGAAATAAGAAATAAAATTGCGCTCAATAAACTTATCCCAATCTTACGTCATAATATTAAAATAAATAAAGAATAACTAGCGCAATAAATATGATAAAGATTTAAAAATTCATTTCCTTACACATCTTACTGTTTTTTCCTTTTGGACGTACTGAATTCAGCATTATCTTTGTGTCATGTCTTTTAAATTTTTAATTCTAAGAAATGTGTTTAACCCTGTATAAACAACCACGCCATAAATCCATTTTGTATTTTTTAAATAGCTTCCTCTCAATATAAAATTTTAATTTGTTTATGGAATCTAAAAAGCACAACAAACATTATAAGAATAATTACTTATAGTTACTGTTCTTTATCAATGATACATCCCTTAAAAGTATAAAAATACGGATTTGGTTGTTCATAAACCAGATTATAATTGAATTTTTCAAACTAATCTCATCATAATTACAAACACAACAAATAAAAAAACATTATCAAAATTTGAAAAATAAGAAGCAATATTGGGATCCGCCTGCTTAATTTTTAAATTTGTTTCGCCATCAAGATTCTGACTTTCTATAAAACAAATTTTCTTTTCTTCGCTAGTATTGAGAATCAGCAAATCACAAGGAAGTGGATCATTTTAAAAGATTTTCACAACATGGCCTATATGTAATTAATGTTGCTTTATCGGTTTAAATCCTTCTCCTTGCTTTCACACAAGCATTGGTCTATTATTTTCCTCTTTATCCATTTTATGTCTTTTAAGATCTTCATATAGATCCTTGAGCATACTGATTCCAAGGACGCATCCCAATGGCCCAAACATAACTGGCTTTCCTCTTGAATTTGAGATACTTTTGATTATTTGTAGAAAGGATAGAATCTATTTAATTTAAGTACAATTTTATTAAATGTAAACTAAAAAGTAGAAATTTGATATCTTAGTGAATTGTTCTCCTATAAGATTCTTTGGTATAAAACTGTATCACGTATATTTGCTTGTTTCAATTATATTTGATGGGACTTAGTAGTCCGGGAAATTTACTAAAAATAATTTTATCATTATAAATTTCACTGATTATTTCGCGCTCTCCATTGGCGCAGGATTAAGGAGTAATCCGTCTCCGTCGTTTACAGCAACATATCATTTGTGGTTTGGGTTCGTTTTTCCATTAGTAGTCTTAGTTGATGAATAGGGTTGTATTAATTAATTGTTTTTTGTTTTACTGCATAGGTTTATTGTAAATAGGTTTCAATTTCTTTTTTTCTTATATTTAGATAAGCAATGCTATTTAATATTAATTTATTTAATTTTCACTTATAATTACAAAGTAATAAGAGTTAATTTGTATTAACTTTATTTTTTTTGCTTGAAATAATAATCAACGCAATACTAATTAATTTAATTTAAATTATATAAATTATCTAAATGAGCGAAATTGAAGAAGAAGAACTAATTGATGCAAATGATTATTTTGAATAATTAAGTTATTAATCAGAGTATGAAAATAATTAAAATTAATCAGAAGGTTATTCCGAACTTTATACAATAACTAATCATAAAAGATTTTCATAATCTTTATTAATAAAACCCAAACAAAAATTGTAATGATGATGAGAAATATTTTAATAATATGGATTTACTAAATGAGGAATCAAAAAAAAATAATCAAACAAAACTGGAGGAAACAATTAAGGATTAACTCTAAGAAGTTAAAATTACATAACCCTTGGGTTAATTTTTCTCTCTTATTTAAATTATAATTTTTTTTAGATAAAGCAAAATAAATTGTAGAGCTTGAATAATCAATAATTTATAATTAAGAACAAGTTGATGGGATTATCTAGAAATAAATAAAATAAAAAGAACTAATTGAAAAACAATTCAATAGAATTTTATCCAAATAAACTGCATAACAAAAATAAGATCTTAATAAAACACTTATTCTTATCTATATTTATAAAAGCATGTGATTATATCATTAAGCATGCTCTGAATATTTTCAATCACTTGTTCTTTCCAAACTATCTTTAGCAGATATAAATGAACTTTATTCCTTTTCAAGGAGTAGTAGTAGTAGAAGATCATTTAAATAAAATCTAAATATTATTTTATTAAAATTTACAAAGTATTTTAAGTTTTCTATTTGTTTGGGAAGACATTTCTTGTTTAATTTTGCTAATGGGAATTAATTTTAGTTCGAATAGCTTATTTAAATCTGGTTAGCTTTTTGCTAAATTTTCGGGATCTAAACGAAATTAATGGCATAATTTGATATTAAAATTGTATTTCAAAGTTCTTCATTGATTATTATTTCAATTAGGAATAAAAAGTTAATAAAAAGAAAAGACAAGTATAATCAAAAAATCCCTTTTTTGGAAGTGATTTTGGATTAAAAAAAGTAAAATCTTGTAAGAGTAATACTGATTTAAATGAATCGAAATCAATAGAAAGCGATGATGATTTATTCTCTTTATATGCTTTTGAAAGTAATCGATCCTACTCATAATTTGGTAACAAGTAAATGAAAAAATAAACCGGAAATAACAACAATGGAAATAATTTAAAAGAAATTTTAGAGTAGTAATCAAACAAAAAAACAATGGAGTATCCTTTAATTGATAATGAATTCTGAAAAATCTGAGTAGAAGTGTATAACCCAGAAACAAAAAAGTTTAAAGTTTATATTTAAGATAAAAAACAATTGAAGGTGAGAGGTTGTTGATCTCATATCAGCATCAGTTTATGAAAATATTTAATAATGGGCAACATAGCATCTAGGCTCAATTCCTCCAGGGTATTTTGTGCTATCTTTTTAATAAATCCCAGACTTAGAAGATAGGAGACTTTGAAATTCGTTTTTAATTAAAGATTTAGCAATTCTTTATTATTAGAAGTAATTTGATTTTATCAAAAATAATAATAATGTATTAAGCTTACCATTGATTACATAAAGTCGACTAAAATTAAAGATGGATTTTTGGTGAAACAAATTGCTGAGATTATTTAATAGTAATAATACTTCTAAGATTTTAGAGACTCCAAATGAAGAGTTTAAATAATTAGTTGAGGAATAAAATAATTGCATTGAAAATTTATTAAAAGCAAGACTTCCAACATCAATTTTAGAATTTAAATTGAGTGCTTTTTACACTTTACCGTCTTTACTAAAATAGTTTTAAGCTTTTACACCCGAGGCAGTGCCTTATAAAGATTAAAAATTTAATGATTAATATATCTATGAAAAAAAATTTATTAGTTAATTATGTTCATAATACCGATGGAAAATCAAAGGCAGGGAAGTAAGAGAAAATTAAGAGCCAGTTAAAACTATTCAATATAATAAACAAAATACTAATAATACAAACTTTGTGAAACTTTATGGCATTTGATAAACGGAAAAACTAGAAAATAAATTAAATGATGATGGGTCATTACCAAGAAATAAATACGGTAATTATGAAATGTTTGCAGGAGAGTTGCCCAAAGATACTGTTCACATTGAGTTACCTGTGGCCAAATTGTGTAAGTAACAAGGGATTGATTATGTGGATGCAGTTATTGGGTTTGAGAGAGGAAAATAATTTGGTAAAAGCCATGCAGTTAAAAATGGAGTGATAGCGTTTGAAAGAGATTAGAAGAAAATTACTGAGTTGTATGAGGTGTATAAAGTTGAGATAACTGAAAATGAGAAACAAAAATGCATGAAGGAGATTTTAGGGAAATGGAGAAAAGTGTTTAAGGCGATTTTGATAAGAAAGGAACTGAATGAGAAGTATGCTTGAAAACTCATAATTATATCTATCTATAATAATAAATTTTTTTAATAATTTTGATTTTTTAAAAAAAACTAAAATAATTTAAAACAAAATTATTTGAATTAAATATTTTATTTTTGGATTTTGTGAAAAGGGAAAAACATGTTCTTCAAAAGTTATTAATTCTTTGTGTTTTTGGAGTTACTTTTAATTATAGATTTGTTCGCCAATAACAAAGAATCATCGTAAACTTAAAATGCTTCAAATTAAAATAATGATTTAAAAAAATAAAGTTCAATGTAAAAAGCGCAAGTATTTTTCTCATCTAATCCAATAATAATAATATTGTGTTATTAAGATTCCGATGAATTTCTAAGATTCAAAGCCAAAACCAAAGGCATAATTAAATATGTTTGCAGGTTTAAATTCAGTTTTTAATTGTTTTTTTAAGGAATGGCAATGAAAAAGAAAGAAAAGAGTAAAGAAAATACATCTGAAGGGACAGAGAAAACGGAATAAGAATAAACTTTAAATACCTCTGAATCACCAGCAAAAGAGGTTGTCTTTAAAGAACCAAAACATTAAGAAGATATTATACCACTGAACTTTGCAGATTAACCAATAATCAAATAAGAGCCTTCAATAAAATAAGAAGACCCGCCTGTGAAATAAAAGATGAGTGCCTTTTAATTTATAAAAAAAAAGGAAACAAAAATTGAAGGGCCTATAATGCCAGTACAAACTGCTACTCAGGAATAATTTGTTACGCAAATTCCTTCTCTTTAGAAAGAAGAAATAGTAAAGGATGAAGAAAATCCTTATCTGTAATAATTTTAAAAGTAGTTCCATAGCGATGATGAAGAAAAAGAGTAATAATAATAAGAGAAGGAGTTATAATAATAAGACGATAATTAATAATAAAATGAAGAAGAAAATAAAAATTAAAGTGAATAAGAATCCATAGAATAATAATAAGATAATAATACAAAGGACAATAATGAATTAGAAAATGTAGATCTTGTAAAATAATAAAAAGAAAGTTAAGAGAAATAGCAATTCAGGGATTCAGAGTAACTTTTTGATTATATTAACGAAGAAACAAAGTAATTATAAACCGAGATGGCTACTATTATTATTTAATAAAATAATTTATATAAATAAAAGAGTTTAATTTATTATTGTAGTTATCATATAAACTGTAGGTAATCTAGCATAGGATATAACGAAAATAAAAAAAAAGTAAGAATAAATTTTATAGAAATAAAATGAGAGTATTGAGAAAGAAGAATTCGAAGAAGCTGAGTAATGCCAAACAATGATCGAATAGAATTCATAAATTGTTTCTTTAATTTTTTAAAAATACTTTCTAGATATCTTAAATAGAAGAGGAATTACTAAACTGTGCGGTTTAATATAATTAATTAGAGTAGCAAAAAACTGAGATTTATTCCCATGAATTTGAATTAAATAAAACGATATCAAGTAATTTAGAAATAATTATTGGATAAACAATGAAACGATTGTAACGCAATTAAGAAGTAGAGACTTGTAAATTCAAAGAGGTCCGGGATTGAATCGAAAATGAAAAAGCTAAACTTGAAATTAATAAAAGTCATATTGACTTAGACTAGAAACATATAACAGAAGAGGAGCAATCGTTAATAAATAATGTTGAAAATTAGACGGAGGAATATATTGAAAAATAAAAATTATATACTGAAAAGAAAGAGGAATTGGAAATAGTGATAGAATAAATTATGAAAGAGTTGTAATAGAAAAAAGAAGAATTAGAAGAAACAAAAGTGTAAATAGACACTTATAAGAATAAGATTAGAACAGTTAAAGGAAAGTTTGAGGCGTCATTGACGAGAGTGAAAAAAAAGAAGTTTGTTAAAAATAATTAATTGTAAGTCATTAAAAAGGGAGAAAATATAGGAAGAGTATAAACAATTTTATATAGATGAAGAGAAGATTGTTTTAAAGGAGGAAAAAAATGTAGAGGAGGAGGATTCATTTAATATTAAATTAACGAAGGATGAACAGTAGTTAAATTTCCTCTCGGATTATTTACAAGAGAATTAAAATAAAGTTTTTTTTAAATCTCTTATTAATATAAATTAATCAAACTATAGAGCAAATTGCTTGAAGAGAGTAATGTAAAAAGAAAGACAATACTTGATTAATTTTAGCAGTCTAATAATTAGTACTTGGACTACACAAAATAAACCAAAACGGATTCATTGAAATTAAATGAGTTTAAATCTTAATGCTAGATCCTAAGCGAAGAATTAAATGATATCTCTGTAAAGAAGAATGAAATCGCAGGGAAATTGCCGAAACTAGAATCGGAAAAGAAGATCTTTGCTGCTTAAAGGAATTTTAAAAGTGCATCTTAGATTAAGAATGAAATCGAGTAATTAACTATGACAGTAGAGAGTTATAATTAAACGATTGAGTAATTAAAGACAAAGGTCGAGGAATTGGAGGTAAACATTGAAAAGGTTTAAATTTATATTATAATGAAGTTTTATTGATAGATTGAAAAATAAGAAAGCGGAGTATAGATTACTTGTAAGGTGTTATAGGAACGTGCCGATAAAGATCGGTATTTGTACACTCAGTTAAAAATAAATGATTTGGAGGAAATTTAAGAGAAGTTTTAAGCTGGGAATTAATCCTAGAATTTATAATTTATTAACAATGAAGTTGTTCCCTTCTTTATTGTGTTAATTGTTTCAATAGATTCAAGTTTCTAAGGAATTATTAAATGAATTGGAAACACAATATGGAAGAGAATTTTTTAAGATAGAAGAGGAAGAGGTAGAGGAGGAGGAAGAGGAGGAGAAAATTTGTGAAGAATAGTAAGAATCAGAAGTCTGTTTAGAAAAAGAAGGAATTTAAAAAGAAGAGGAGGAAGAAATTAAATAAAAAGAAGAACAAAAATAGGTTGAGTTAATCTAAGAAGAAGAAAAGTTAGAAGATAAAATAGAGAAATTATAATTTCGGTTAGAAGAAATTGATAAATCCATAACATAAAAAGAAGGGCAAATAGATGAATGTGCATAAGTAAATTACTATAAAATCTTGTAATGTATTTTTAATAGTAAGAAGATTTTGAATCAGCTGAGAAATTATAAAGTTAGTGTGATTAATTGGACGAAGAAAGATTGGGATTGAAAATATAATTAGAGGAATTAAAAAGTCAATTTTAAGCGCCTATCATTGAGAATAATGAAATAGAATAAGTAGATGAATAGAAAGAGAAAGAGAAAGAGTTTGAAGATCCAGAAATGAAGAAAGAAATTGAAACTGAAACTGAAGATCAATAAAAGGAACCCGAATAACAATAAAAAGAGGAGGATTAGTTATAAAAAACCTCACTTGAAGGAGATATTAATGAAGTAAAGTAAGAAAATATCGAAGACTAAAAAGAAATATCTCAAAATTTAGAAGACAATAATTGAATTAATATTTATTTTAGAGCCGAATTTATAAATTCCATATTTAATTTATAAATTAAATTTATTCTTTTTTTAAAAATCCTTATTAGTTATTAAATAAAATGGAAACAGAGGAAGAAAAACAAAATGAGAGAGTTTAAAATCAGTAAGATCCTGCCGTTTCTCCTGTAAATTTAATTAATGATTTTGAAATAATTTTAGAACTGACTTAAAATGAAATTAAATGAAGAAATCACACTGCCCTCTATTTATTGCCTCTTACCAACGCCATTGTGTTCTCAATATTCATCGCCTCTATTAACTTTATCACCGCATCTTGCTCTTTACTTTCCTTAATCAAACTATATCCCAGATATTATTCCAATAGACACTCCTGAGCATCCTATCTTTATAATTTTTGAGAAATACATCCCTCGTAAAAGCTGTGCTCATTTTATGTGTGATAGTTGGAATGAATTTTCCGTCTTTTTCCATCCTTGGGCTTTGGCTAACTATCATTGAAATTAAGAAAAAATCTCATAAAGTTAGGCAGTTAATATTGTTATAGAGTGTGGAGCTTTTTTGCCTTATGGAATTATCGAAACGTTAGAAAATTGTTGGTTTATTATATACATTTTTTTAAAAGACATTAAGAACGGGAACTTTAAGAACGTGGACTTCCACTAAACTATATCTCTGAACGTAAGATAGTTCTACATGATAATTGTTTTTCACCATGCAATAATTAATTAATGTACGATGAAGACTCCTAATTTGCCTCTTTTTATACCTTTGCAAGGCAAGAAATCAAAGGAAAATTTTTTACAAGTCTAGCATTTCATGTTCTTCCAATAACAAAAGAAACTGATGATGAGATTAAGACTTGTATTAAGAATTCTAGCAATGTGGAAGAATTGATTAAGAATTTCGAATACTGCAAAGGAGAGTAACTGAGCAATGTAGGTTTAGAGTTGTTATAACTTGCACAAAAATTAAAATGAAAAAAAAAAGATATTTAAGTGAGTTCATGATAGAACATAATTATAAAAAAAAAAAATAAATCTCAAATTTTTCTAAAAAAAATCGAGATCTAATAATTCAAACAATAAATTTGAGGTTATCAAATTCACCTAATTTATTAATAATTTCAAATAAATTATTACCTAAATTATCTGAAATCTATCTCTATGACTCTTTCCTTTCATTTGAGTCATCCGTATCAAGGAACTGCTCGCTCAAAGCGAGGTCATTCCTTTCTCCCAGATCGATTATCCCGCAGCTATAGATTAACAAGAATTCTTTACAGATATTTCCACATGTTAAACTAATTAAATATTGTAAAACAAGTAGAAATACTTTCCAGATGAGCGAAGTTCATTGATATTTAGCATAAATATTAATGTCACAAGAAGTAGATAAAATATACAGGTGGTTATTAAATTGAGTGAATGGCATTCTAAAATTCTATTTATACTATCACCAATTTAATATTTTCCTATGATTTATAATCTAAATGATAAAGCAATTATGATTGGTAGGAAGGTTCCAAAGAAATAACATTATGCTTTCACCATATTTACTCTTTCATTCCAAAACTAATTAAAATATTTCAAAATGCTACTGATCCCTTTGGATTTTGATCTATCCGGTTCGTTTGAAGAAGTTTTGCTGGCAATGTAGCAAATCATAAAATTTATTATATGCATTATAGCTATAGATAAAAATTAATTTCATTTTGAAAAATTAATTACCAAGTAAAGAAATAGTAAAAATTGCTTTCTTAGCATCCGCTTGAGTCTTAGCTTCCAATTTTGGCGAATCAACAGTGTAAATTGCTAAAGATATAATATCCAATGCAATGGGACTAAATGCTAACAGTAAAAAAATTACTGTTAGAATATTAGTCAAGTTATACCAAACATTTAAATTTTGGTTTACTTTTTGACCATTTTATTCTAAATTCATTTTTTTTTTTATTTATTTTATCATAATTATTATAAATTATCACTCAAATTAATATTTTAAGCACCTATTTTTAAAATAATTTTATGAATGGCTAAAAATGGTTCTTTTACAGTTCGCAAACAAAAAAATTGTTAAAAAAATAAATGACAAATTTCTTTTAATATATAATAATAGTCTTTTTTGGAAAGAAATTACTTTATTTTTAAGAGTATATAATAATATATTGAGATAATGAAATTATTTTTTGCATCCTTTTTCTTAAATTATAACTTAAAGTTAAGATCTTATTTTGCAAAAATTATATTTTACTATTTTATTTGCTTTACACCAATGATAAGAGCTTAAATCATTAGGAAGATTGCAAATAAACTTAAAGATGATTATATCTTTTTGTTTGAATATTAAAATTTAAATTAATTTTACATTTATTAATAAATAATATAATTGTTAATATTAGCTCCAATATATAGAGCGGAATAATTTAAATTTAAATTTATATATATATATAAGTATTTTTTAATTTCAACACTCAAAATTTTTTGGAGCTTTCGAGATTTATAATTGATTATAGCTCAATAAACTTTGGATTTTTAAAATTTAACTATCGTTCATTAATTGACTGACTTTAACTTTCCAAAAAGCTTGTTTTATCATTTAACGTTTCAGATTTTAATGTTTTTTGGGTTGTATTAAACAATTTTTTCCAGATTTACTTTTCAGAATTAGATGGAGTCGTATTGAGAGGGTGTGAAACTTTAATTATATTAGTGGATGGTGAAGGAGTTGAATAATGTTGTTGTTTGCTTCGAATTTTTTGTTTATCTTTCTTTTAAGTTGGAACAAAAATCGAATCATCTGAAAGCATTCTTACAATTTTTTATATTTCTATTTAGCTTGAATTTATTGAATCACTAATTGTTTCTGATAATCAATTAAATTCTGTCGAAATTGCAGTGCATTCAGTTTAAATATTTGCTACAAATTTTTCAAATATTATTTAATTTTGCTCAAAAATTGTTAGTTATTATACGAAATTTGAAGAGATTTTCGAAGCTAAATTCGTTTACAGATTGCCATTATCTATTGATTTTAATTAAGATAATTATGCAATATTATAATCGATTAAATTATTTTGCTGTTTTTATAAAAATTTCTTAAGTTGATTACCATCATTTTGAAATTTCTTTGTTAAAATTTAAGTTTCTTCATTTAAAATTTCAAGTTTCTATTCGTAATTTGTTAAGAGTGGTTTTGATTGATTTATAAATGACTAAAATTAATCAATACAATCTTAAAGCATTTCGATAAATTTCTTTTACAAAAATGATTAACAAAACAATTAATAATACATTGAAGCTAATTAAATTATTCCGTATGAATTCTTAAGCTTAATCTATAGAATTTTAAAGTTCCTATAATTTTGTTTCAGTTGTTTTCATTTATTTTTTTAAATTTTATTTCAAATTTTTTAATACCCTTTTTTTTTTGTAATTTAATTAATTGGTATTTTTAGGTATTTTTAAAGTAATTTCATTTTATGAATTTTTTATAAATATTTTGTTTTTTATTAAAAATTTTTATTGGTATTGAGAAATATTTTTAAACAATAAAAATTTTACAAATAATTTTTTAATAAACAAAAAACAATGAATGAAAGTAAATAAGTAATTGAAAGATAAACGAAACTCTTATTTGTACGAAATGAAATCTAAGCAAAGGAACTTGATTAAGACTAATTTCTAAATTATTTAAATGAAAAAAAATAAAATGGTTTATTAGAAATTTTGTAAAAAATAATTTTAGGTAATAATCTAGACTTATGGACAATTTAAGAATTAAAATAAGAAATTTTTGAATTTTAGCAATTAAATAATTACGAGAGGTCCAGCATATCATCCCGTAGTTCCTTTTCTTCCCGACGCGACAACTTAGAAAGCTCGCGTATATCCTTTATCACAAATCTTGATGGAGCATAAGAAAATTATTAAAATATCAACCTCGAAAAATCTAATTTCGATTTAGATACACTTGAACGATAAGCACGCAAGGAGGATTATTAATTTTTAAATAAATAAAATACTTATAAAATTGCAGCAAATGTCACAATGAATACATTGCATGAATGTACAAAATTGGAGCCAACAGTATTTGAATAAAATCAGGGATACTAAATAGAGATTCCAAGGTTAGGTTATGCCTTCAAGATTATTAATTTGGCTAAAGTTATAAGATTGTGAAAAGCGGCTTCATTTTTTCATAAAAATAAGTAGTATTTAATGTGAAAGTGACATAGTTAGGATGGAGTGTCGAAAGGAAGATTGCTGATTTTCTCTGGTTAAGAGATCAGTTGATTAAATTAAGATTTGTTGATTTTGTAACTATTCCATACTAATATTATATATTTTAAGGTTCCAATGCACTCAACAAAGTAATTCAAAAATACTATTACAGAAGTTTACGTGATTAAGTAATAATAATTTTTGCAAGTAATTTAATAATTTTGGGATTTCAATTTCATTTTTTGTTAGAGATTTTTAAACGATTGCTTACGATATCCTAATCTCAGAAATTAAGAACTTTTTGTGTAATTTCTTTCTTGTGATGATAATTAATTGTTTGAAGAAACAAAATAAGTATTAGATATTATTTATTATAATAATAAATTTTAGGTTATCACAAACAAAAAATGTCCTGTGAGATTAACCGAGTTAGCAAATTGTTAAGGAGTTTTTCCTATGAAAATAAATCCCGATATTGAGTAATATTTTAAAGAATTAGAAACTTATTGCTAACTTATTAATAAAGAATACACAACGTTAAATATTATTAATTAAGTATAATTTTGTTTTTCAAAGTGTAAAGCATTTATGCAAGGAATTATGGTTAGATTTTGATGTTGTAAATTCCAAATTATTTGCCCTTGGAAATAGTTTTAAAGTTCTTGCAGAACAATCAAATTCATTTAATAATCATATTAATATTGGCAAGAATATCCATACAGAAAACGCGTATATTACATTAAATTAGATGTTTACTTAATGAGGTTTGTTTGTTCTTTCTAAAATTATAATTAAAAAAAAAGGAAATTTAATAACGAATTAAATTCATTTAATCTCATAAAATCTAGAAAACTTCTTTCATTATGAAAAAAATATCAATAAGGTTTATTTAGAGCTTTTAAATGATCGTTTTTATCACTAAAAATCGTTTATGATGGAATAACAGGAACTTGATAAAAAAAAGGAAGCTTTATTTAAAAAACAGAATCTCTAAGCATTGAAAATACCAAATGATGTTTTAAAAATCCATAAATCCTCAGAAATATTAACTGACAGATTGCTTGCATTCGAATTAATGCTACCAGAAGAAACCGGTAAGCTTAATGGACTTAAGCACTTTTTTGCATTCTTTAATGGAAGTGTCTTTGATGAAATTGTGAATTCTTTTTAGTAAAGAAATGAAAGGTTTTCTGTAGATTTTAAAAGTTTCACTGCGGAATAAACGAATTTAGAACAGGAGGTTATGATACTTTTAGTTATATATCTCTATATTTAGTTTTTGATCTTGTGGGAGGATGTGAACTAAAATTTTTAATTTGACAAAACCTTATTTTACGAGAATTAGCAAATACAGTAAAATGAGGAAAGAATTGAAGAGTAAAAGATAGATATTTAAAATATTACATGAATATAATAATATTTATAATGAAAAAATTATTTGAAAATTGAATTTATTTGTTTTAAATTTAATAAAATCTGGTGAATGAATGAATTGTCCCTCACTGTTATTATTATTTCTTTTGTAACAGTTTCAATAAATATAAAAATGCTTACTTAATAAGGTAAAAATAATTTAAATTCTGGGGGTAATTCTTCCTCTGAATAAAGTCTATCCGAAAAGTAAATTCTTCTTATTCTACAATTGGCATGAATTTGAACTCTTTTTATTTAAAAAACATATTAGTAGTATTAATAATAATTAAACCTTAAAGTCTCAATATAGTTGGTTCCATAAGCTCTTCTCGTAAAATCAGACAAGTTAAACTAAATTTAATTCCAACCCTCATCTAAACGCATTGGCATAGTGCAAATAAACGGTTTTACTCTTGTTGTAGACTATTAGAAAAAACAATTGAATAAAAGATTTTAGAAATTTGAAAAAACTTGATAATTAGAAGCTCTGAAACGTCTTCGTATATTCTTGTCATCCAGGACTTGTACTTCAAAAGTGAAATATTTTTTTAGCTAACAAAAAACGTTTTTAAAATGGAATTAAATTGTTTTGTTTTTTACATTTTTAATGATCATGACTAAAAATGGAAGCTTAATGCCTAAAGTTTCCTTTGGAGCAGATGGTGCAGTAATATAATTTGTTGTGACATTGGTTCCCATAATTTCTAAAACAGATGATTGAATATCATTATCTGTGATTCGCTTTAAATGCCCATTACGAACTTATTATTAAAATTAAAATGAAATAATTTACTTTCTTTTTCCCAGATTTATAATGGTTTGCTCCTAAATTAAAAATCTTAAATTCAATAATGAAAATTAATACCCAATGCTATATAAGATGCTCAGAAACCCTGATTAAAAAGTGTTTTTAAACATAATGCTCTAAATTTAAAGTAGTTATACTTTTTTTAGATTTAAATTTAATTATTATTAAAAAATATTATATTTTATCGATTACAATTTATTATTGTTACCAGCTTTCACATTTTATAAAATTTATTTTAAAAATTAAATTTTCAATATTTTAAAAATTAGTTGAACTCAAAAGGGTTTTATTAATATTATAGTTTAAGTTAACTAAATAGTTTTTAAATTATTAAACTCTAATGTTAAATTAATATTTTAGTATATGGTTTTGACAATATATTCAAATATGTATTATTAGATAAAAAGTTTATTTCCATAATAATTGTTGATAAAAGCTATATTTATTTATGTAAAAATCAATAATTAGTTATTGAATCAACTTTCAAGATAATTTTTTTATTTTAATGTATTTTTAAAATATCGATGATGATTTATGGAACTTATGCTTTATTGTGTATTTCTTTCGATTATTACGATTTGGATTTGTGCGATGCTTTTGATTTTTACTTAAGTTTTTTACTTTTTTTAGAATTTTTATTTTACTTTTCATCATTTTGTTTTTGTATTTCTGATTCCTATTCATTATGCTTTTTTTCTTAAATTCATAAAATATTATGTTGTAAAATATCCTGCATTTCAGCCATATCTTACTTAATATTCAGATAAAGTTACAGAAAAATATCTTATTTTGGCAAATATATTACGGATTAATTCTTTTCAAGTGCATTTTCAAAAGTTTCAAGGGAATCACAATTACTAATTTCTTAAAAATATTAATCATAAGTTTCTTCTATTGTGATATTCTTTTCTTAAAGCATTTCTTTAAACAATTTTGCATTATTTAATAGAATTTCCAATTTTTTAAAAACTTTGTCTTCAAATCCATCAATTGCTTTTTTGTAATATTCTTTTATCAATTCATTATAGGATTTACTTTCTTTAAAAAATTGCAGTTAACTTTCTAAAAAGATAATAATTTAAAAATCCTTACCTAATTTTTCTTCTTCTTTGTTTTCACAATTGTCTTGCGATTCTAATAATTCCTTGGGAATTAACTTATTCTACTATTCAGCTAATTTTTTCTGAGTTTCCAATTCCAAAAGTTATGAAAGTTAATCATCATTATTAATTTAAAATTCGATTTCAGATAAATTAATAAACTTTGAGCTTTCTTTACTTTATTAATATTACTACTACTATTACTACTACTGCTCGTTTCCTGGCTAAGTTTGTGATAGTGTTATCGCGTTCCAATTTTCAATTGAATTTAAAATTTCTCGGAGTAATTTAAATTAAGTTTCCTTTTTAGAAAGAAACACTATTATTTTTTTCAATTCAGGGTTATTAGAAATTTCTTATAATATTCTCTTTGAAATTTGCTCAATAACATTTTCTCGAGTGCAGGATTTCATAAATGAGGGAATAAATTTATTTGGCGCAAATAGAATCTAGCAGGATCATTAAAAAATCTATCTATTTATTAAAGAAATCTATTCTAATTTATCTGGCTTAATTCTAAAACAGAATTCATTCATTTTTTCATAGATAAAGGAAAAATCAAACACTTTTATTTATATTTCCTTTTTAAAAGGATTTTTAACAATTTTTAAAAAAAATAAGACTTTGTTTTCAGATTAGTAAATAAATAAATTCGATTAGTATAGCAGTTTAGTGGTAAAGGGATAAAACTATAATATCTCGATCCCTTTTATTATTTATGTTATTAATTGAAATTTTTATTCATTATTAAGAGGTTCTTTGCATAATTTGGTAAAGTTTAAATCTTCTGTTTTACTAAATCATATTATATTAGTTTAAAAAATAACTATAAAAGCCCCAACACCCAGATATTTTCATTATTCCTTTTATCTTTCCTCTTCCAATTATAAAAATCTGTAATCTAGAGTACATTTGGATCAATTGGAATTTCATTAATCAGAGAAATTGCAAATTCCTCAAATTTAAATCAAAATTTTTCAGTGATGTACAACATTTTTAAGTCAAATAACAAATTTCCCTTTCTTTCTTTGAAGAATTTAGTGCTTTCTTCATAAAAAGAAGTTATGGTGCTTCTTGAGCTTCTAATTCCGATTTTTTAATACTTTTTTATCAGTTCTTTCTTTGTTTTTGGCTTTAATTTGACTTCAAGCATTTTGTTATTTTTAAACAATTTCTAAATAATAAAACCTAACAAATTTCAAATCATTTCTATTTAAAATGAACGAAAATTAAAAATTATATAAATTAGCGAATATTAAAATTAAATAAAAAATTTAATTTAGTTTAACAATTAGTAATAAATAATAATTATAAAATTTTTGTTTTTGGTTGTTCTTATGCTCTAATTTACACCTTTGAAATTTTGTTTATTAATATAATCTATCAAATCATTCAGGGCATTCTGCGAGAGTAATCTTCATGAAGAATATTGCAATTTTTAATTGTTGCAATCGATGAAATCTTTTAGCAAATTCATTTTTTTTGGAGAAATATATAAATGATAATTTTAGTTTTTACTGAAAAACCTTTTTAATATTAGTATATATCCTAACAAAATGAAAAAAAGAATTAAAAAAGTTTGATAATTAAAAGGTAATTTATCAAAAAATTTTATTAAATTTAATATTTCTTCAACTCCTTAATTTTTCAAAAATCTCTTAAAATTTTGCTAAATAAATAAATACAGCTTTATCAGTATAAATAAATAACTTTCAGTAACACTTCTATCAAAGTTTTAATAAATTGTACCTCCACAGTTAGGTATAAATTCTGGTTTTATTTCTTTTTTTTAAAATTTCTCCCATTGCACATTTGCTAGCCATGGGTGCCCTTATATTTCATCAAAACCATCTTTTCCTAAACGATCGTTAGGATTTTTAGCTAATAACTAAAAGAAATATACAATTGACTCTAAATTAACCATTGAAACAAAATGTTAACATTCTTTACTCACCTCAATAGATTTAGGAAATTGCATTCCTGCTTCTAAGATTAGTTAAAACATCACATATTAATTTGAATGATAAAAAGGAGGAATTCCTACCAGCATCTCATACCTTTTTGCAAATTTTATTCAATAAAATAATACAATAGAATCCCAGCACTTCATCAATCGCTGGCCTAACTATGTGATTCTCCATTTAATAATTCAGGTGCTTAAAAGAATAATTTAAAAGCAAATATTAACCTAAGTATTCAGGTGTACCAAGAAATTATGATTCCTTTGATTAATTTTATAACAATCTATCCGATTAAATTCTAATTTATTAAAAGTAACCTACATAATCCATAATCGGTCAAAGCAATATGTCCATCTTCATCTAACAAGATATTTTCAAGCTATAAACAATATATTATGAATTATTAACTTTGCTACTTTTAAATCCCGATTAATAAATCCCTTTTCATGCTAATAGTTTAGGGCTAAAGCAATTTCACAAAAATAAAATTTTGCTCTCGATTCAGTAAAATGTCTTAAATCTTTTTCTTACTGTAATTAGAAAAATAAGTCTCCACCTCTTTTATTTGAATAAATTATTATAATCAAGAATACCTCATAAATTTTGTAATAAAGATAATTGACTAATTTGCTGAAAAATAATTTTTGAACTCCAAAATAAATGGATGTTAGAGCTAGATTAAAAGATAATTTAAAATCAATTGACTTTTTCTAATTTTAATTTGACTTTCATATCTCCGATTTTTTATTTAATATCAGGTTTCATAATAACCTATTTTTTTTAAATGTATTTGATATTTGAATAAAAAACCTTCATAGCATATAATTCATCACTTTTTTTTTCTTCAACCAAAAAAATTGTGGCTATTGCCCCTTTTCCAATACAAGTAATAGGAGAATAATTATCAACTTAAGATTTTGACATTTTTTTTAATTGTTTTTCGAATAAAATTTTATTATTTTATGAAAACAAAATAATCAAAATTTAATTTTTTAATATTTTTATAAAAGCAACATTAAAAATCATATTTTTTTTTTAAAGTAAAAATTTATTGTTTTAAAAATCATTACTATTTAGCTGATAAAGGCCCAATATATGGTACATTTGTCATCAATCCTTATTGATCTTATTATTATCTGGCATTAATAACAATCGGTTGCTTTTAATCATATTGATAATTTGTTTGTACTGGCCTTGTTTAATTAAAGTCAAATAAATTAGTTTATTAATTGCGGTTATTAAGAGTATTCATATTATTATAAGCCAATATATCACCCCTAGTTGGAATATTTTACTACTACTACTACTACTATCTCATATTATTTTATTATCTTAAATTATTTTGCTAGAATCTCATGTTGTTTGTCAAAGATTGCATATTATTTTGTTAAACAATTCCACTATTAATTTCTTTTTCTTTCAATTATTGCTTAAGTTCTAAATTCTCTCGAGCTAATTGATCAAGCTTTTGCCTGTAAAAGTCTGCATTATCATCCTGCTGTACAAATGACTATTCTTAACTTTCAGCTTATCCTTCATTTTTTAACAATTATTACAATCTTGCATTTTCCTATTACAGGTTATCAATCTTACCGAATAACTATTCTTCATTGGACTCTTTTTACATAAATTTATCTTTCCAAATACGCTCTTAATCTCTGAATGCCTATTCTAATTAATTCATTTAAGCTCTTTATGATTGTTTTAATAATTCATATTCCTCAGCTTCATTTAATTTTTACTACAATTAATTAATTTCTTTTGTTTTATCATTAATTTCCAAAGTAAATTTATCGATTTCTTATTTTTAATAATTTTTTATTTTGTTTAGGGATTCAATATTTTATTCTTTTTCTAATAAATTGTTCTCGGATTATTCTTTGATACTATCGAAATAATTAATAAAAGGTTAATTAAAATAAAATTAAGGATAAACTTATCAATAATTGTCTCATATTTATTATACTTTTCTTCAATTTCATTACGATGTTCATTCAAAAGTTATTAATATTACTTGTTTGTTTTTGATAAAAGCAATTATTATTTTTCTAATTTATCTTATAATAAACATACTTATTCATTCAAATCCTAAGAATTAGTAAATAAATAATAGTTTGAAATTCAATCAATACTTTTTCTCTTTTTAAAGAATTATTCACACGCAATTTTTCTAGATTCAAGTTTTGAGTCATTTCATATAGTTTGCTTTGATAACTCATTTGATCTTTAGAGGTTTCATCTATTTAATTTTTTCGAATTTTGACATCACTTTATAAAGCTTAATAATATAGTTATAGAAGTATGTGTAATGTTACCCTCCAATTCTATGTCTAGTTATGAAATCTACTATTTTTAAATTTTTGTTTCATTAAATAATTTATTATTTTCTTAAATTAGCTAATCATATTCGTAAGTTTTTTTAGTCTCCATTTCTCTGAATTACCTTAAAATTTCTAAATACAATATTATGATAACTTTTTCTAAGAATCATACTAATTTTTTAGCTATTAGTAAACATTTTCTAAAGTCGCAATCTTACTCTAAGCTTAATCCAGATCTTTTTCGTATTTGATATTCTTTTTTTCCCAAATTAACTTAATAAAATAATAAGATTTTTACAGCGTTTTGCAAGTTCTCAAGTTTTGGTTAAAAAAGTTCAACTTTCTCACTTAAATCTTTTTCTTTGAGCTTTATTATTATTTAATAACTCTAACAAAATAAATAATACTTAAGCTTCTTCAAAATCCATATCTTTTTTATCAAATTCTTATTAAATTTTCAGTATTTATTAATCTTTATCCATTGCCAATTAATCAAACTCATCTTTGTAAACCTAAATTTATTCATTTAATTGTTTCTCAGAATTATTTATTACTTTTAATGAATCTAAATGCTTCAGTAATGTATTATTTTCTTCAGTTAGCATATGAATTTTATGATTTAATTCGTTGATTGATTCGCTTTCATTTATTCCAATTGTTTGGATTAATTGAGTAATATCACTAAACATATTGACTATTTATTATAAAATTACTTGTTTTTTTTATTGATATGGTCTCTTATATGGTTGTTTTCAACTAGTAAAATTTCAATCATTGTCATGAATTTTTAAATCTATCTTGCTAGACTGTCGATCTTTAAAATAATTTTATTTTAATAGGATTTTAACTTCTTTTTTAAGTTAAGCATTTTCTTCTTCATAAGCTTCCAATAAAGGTGACAATTATTCTTTTTTAAAAATTGTTTTAAATCCTAGATATTTATAACTCTAAAAAAAAAATTAACCTTCATTTGCTTCATCTAATAAATCCACCTAATAAAGCTAAATTCCTTTTTCTTCTGCTAAATTTTGAAATAATTTAACGATCTTTTTTCCTATAAACCACAAAATTAAATTTTAATAATTTTAATAACTATATTCTTCAATCATTTTATTTTAATAAGGCAATACTTCATTTCTAAGATTCATCTAATTCTGAAAATTGCTAGCCATAAGTGGTTGTGTAATCACTTTATAATGGGTTTTTAATAAAATGATTGTAACTTTATTCTTGAAAAAAATTTAATTCTTATCTTGTTGATAAGTTTCCTTGCTAAATTTAAGATTAAAAATTCATTTTTCTGTATTATTTATTGAAATTTGAAATTTGAAATTATTAAAAAATGCTAACAATTTTTTATTATGTAAAAAAGAATATATTTGATTAAATTGTGAGCAAAAAAATTTAATAATAAAAAAAAAAAAAGTTCACAAAATAATAATAATAACCAAAATCAATTTATTAAAAAAGGGTGACATGTCAACCTAACCTTAGAGAATGAGTTAGAATTCTAACCTGTTTAGTTATCAGAAAAATAAAAGCATCTACAATTAAAGATAAAATAAGTTTTAGAAATTCCACAAGTTATCAACCTAACATAATATTTATATTCCTATGTATAAAAAGAATGGTAAAATTACAGGAAATTATTCTGTATTCTAGGTTTGGGAAAAATTATCTCTGCACCCGAATACACAAAGGATTAACCAAAAAAGATTGTATTAATTAAATTTTAAATGCTTTATGATATTATCTATAGATGAGAGTATTTGATGGAGCAAGCATTGCTAGATTCTAAAAAGATTTAAAGGTTCACTTAGATAATCCTGTCAATTTCTTGTTGAATTTAAGATTAATTTTTTTTGTTGTTAATAAAATTGTAGAAATTATAATTTTTAATTTCTAATTAAATATTTTAAATTGTTAATTAACAAAAGAGCTTTCAGTTTTCAGTGTTATTATTATGTTTTAACTTCTGAATTTTTAGTGGAAACAGTTGAAATTGTATTTTTAGCAATCTATTTGATAAACCCTTTGATATTTTCATCTAATGTATTTTTGTTTTTTGGGTCATTTTTCTAAGTATACACTTGCATTTGTTTTATAAATTCTGGCTAAATTATTATAATAAAAATAAAATTTCAAAAAGTACATCATATTATAGATTTTAGAATTCATATTCTAATTTTTCTAGTTCACTTTACTTTGTTACTAATTATTATTATTTATGAGCATTTGCTTAATTTAAAAAATTGATTTTTTAATTTTATTCTTTGAGTTCATTCTCTTTTTAAATATATTTAGCTTCAATGATTTAATAATCGTTTTAAACATTTTTATATTATTTTTAAAGGTCAGATAGAGTTTAAAATTACAGTGATTATTCTGATTTAAATGTATTTTATTATTCTAAGGAAGAATATTTTTATTTTCTGGTAGAATTCTCTAAATTAAAGATATCATTTTCTGTTGATTCTATTTCCTAAGAAACTCCATAGATTTTATTATTTAATTCTTCAATTTTGTTATTAAATTCAAGAAGGATTTAATCTTATTTTTTCTATGAAAATTAAATTTAAAAAAAAGTGGATTTAATAGTATACAAAGATGTACTAACTCGAACATTATTCACTCAAACAACATTTATGACAAATTCTTATTGTTTTTTAAGCACTTAAATATTTTTTATTTGAGCATTAATTACAGACATGTACTGTGCATTTATAACTAAAATTAAATTTATTCGCAGTTATTCGGTTTACCAATGATGTTTATAAATTTAATTAGACTTTTCAAAGTATAATTTACAGATTGAGCACATTTTATTTTTGTTTTTCGACATTAATTAAATGTTTGCATTGTTATTAACTTCTATTTTTTATTTACGAAATATTATAAAGTAACTATTTTGTTCTCCTTTATCATCAAAATATGCTTACATTTTTTCCTAAGCACCTTAAACTAAATCTCCCAGATCATCTTCACCATCAAGTTCACTATTATCAGTAACAACTGTATTAGTTGAAGTGAATTGACTTAACATTGTATTCCGAGATTTCCGTACTTTCTGATTCTAAAAACTAAAATTATTGAAATTAAATCACTTGGCTTGTTTATTCTGAGATCATATTCAACTGATTGATTTTATTAAATATTTTGTAAAATTATAAATTAAAATATATTAAGCTTATAAGGTTGAGATTTATTATTAACTTCTTGGTCATATTTACAAAGAAGTAATTAAAATAATAATAAAATAATAATGGTAAGTTTTTGTGAATCTCGACTTTTAATTTAGAAATTTGATTAATAATTAGCATTGAGAAATGTTTTTGATGAATATTTTGATAAAATTTTTAATATAATTTGGCTTTCCCTGTATAAATAATAATTAAAATAAAAATATCAGCATAAATAATTAATATATGGGGTGTTAATAAATAACTATCGACTCAAAAAATTAAACTGAGTTTACCTAAGGACAAATTCAAAAATAACTTACTAGTAATTAAAACAACCATACAACTGATTCCTAAGATTTTTTGGAAGTTAATAGTGAAGAAAAAAACACAAAATTCAAAGTTAATGAATAAATTTAATAAATAAATTTTGGAAATGTCTTTGAAGAAGAATTCAGTTTTGTTACAAAAATTTTACCAAATAAAAATACTACATCATTTAAATAAACACCAAGATTTCCATAAAAAGAATTAGTTTAAAATGATACAAATAAAGGATTAGTTAAAAATGATTTAATCATTAATTAAAGAGTGAAACAAGAGATGATATCATTTATCATATAATATAAAAAAACTTTAAAAAAGAGAAATAAATAATAATGAAAGTAATATTATTATCTATTTTTATGTATATATGTATGTATGTATGTATTTATGAACTCAGTATTTTACTTTTAAACTCTACTTTCAATTAATTTTTAAATAGAAATGCAGTAAAAATTTTAGTTACTGATTGAATTATAATATATAAAATAATAAATATATAGCGGTATAGATAGTCTGTCTTTAAATTCATTTTTATTCTTTCTTTAACCATTCTTTTTATTAGGGTTCGAAACAGCCATTGTTTCTATATTATCAATGAATTGCATCATATATTTTTATATTTATAATAATTATTAAAAAATTTAAATAAACATGTAAAAACTAAAAACTGAATTTTGGCTTCGAAATTCCTTATTACTTTTTATTTGAATGAACGAATATTAGATTATTTAATTTCTAGTTCTTTTAATTTAGAAAAATAATTCTTATTAGCTTTGACTAATAGTTTAAATATCAATTGTTTAATCTGTAGTTTTTTTCAAATATTACTTTTGTAAAAATACAAAGATAGTTTTTATGTTTTAATTTAAATATTTATAATTTGAAATTTAACAAAAAATTAAAATTTAATTAAATTTAACAGATTAGTATATTTAGTAATGAAAGTAAAATTAAGTGTACGTTTATGCAACTATCTGAAAATTAAATAAAAAAACTCGATTAATTAATCAAATATATTATTAAAGAATTTATTATGTTTTGCTACTAAATTATTAGTTAAATTAATTAGAATTATTAGTTAAATTAATTAGTTATAATTAAATAAAAAAATAAGCAATACTAAATTAATATAATGGGATGTCAATAGACAGCGATAGACTCAACAAATTAAATTAAGGTTAACTAAGAATCAATTCAAACCTAATTTCTTAAAACTTCACACGGCACAACTGATTCTTAAGAGTTTTCGGAGCTTACTAATGTAGAAAACAACAATAAATTCAAAGATAATGAATCAACGCTACAAATAAATTTTGGAAATGTTTTTGAAGAAGAATTCAGTTTTGTTACAAAAAATTCACCAAATAACAATGCTAAAATGAACGAAACACCAACATTTAAATAAAACAACTTAATTGAAAATTATTTTAACATTGAACAAAATGTAAAAAAAGAAATGATAGCATACATTAGATAATATAAAAGAACTTTAAAAAAATCTGAAAATAAATTATATTTAATCTAATATCGATTTTTATGGATTTATATACAAACTAAATCTTTTTTATTTAAACTCTGAACATATTAATTTTTAAGTTTAAAGCAATAAATTTTGCTTACTGCTTGAATATAATTTAATTTAAAATTAAATTTATAATAATTTAAAATAATTTATGTAATATTTTATATTTATCATAAAATCACTATTAATATGAAATTAAAATTATAATATTATGTTATTAACAAATTGAAATAAACATCAATATTAAAAATATTTGTTTAAAATTTTAATTGCTAATCATTATTTGCATGTAATTATTTGTTATAGTTATTTTGAATCTTCTCTTTGAACAAGAAGTAAGTAAAATTAAGAGTAAGTAAATAAAAAAAAATATATTTGTTTTACGAATGATTTAATTAAATTTTTATTAAATAAATAATAAAAAATACTAATTAATAGCATGGGGTGTCAATAGATAACGATCAACTCAAAAAATTCAATTGAGGTTAACTAAGAATTAATTCAAAAATAATTTCTTACTACTTAACATCGCACAACTGATTCTTAAGAGTTTTCGAAATTTAATAATTTAGAAAACAACAATAAATACAAAGATAATGAATCAACGTTACAAATAAATTTTGGAAATGTCTTTGACGAAGAATTCAGTTTTGTTAAAAAAATTTCACCAAATAACAATATTCAAATTAAAGAAACACCAATATTTCCATAAAAAACCTTAGCTAAAAATAATTTCAACATTGATTAGAATGTAAAAAACGAAATGATAGCATATATTATGCAATACAAAAGAACTTTAAAAAAATCTGAAAATAAGTGATATTCAAAAAAATGAAAAATAATAATATATTTATGGATAAATATTTCAATTTTAAACTCTGTTCTTAATTGATTTAGAGCAGTAAAAAAATAATTTGTTTACTGCTTGGATATAATTTAATTTAAATAAAATTTATATATAGAACAATTAATATTTGAAAAATTTCAAATTAGTTTACAAAAAGAAAAACTGATTTGACTTCAACAGATTTTAAGTAAAATCTTAAACAGTAATTTGTAAAATGAAATTCTAATTTCTATAGTATTTATATTCAATTATTTTAAAATAAAAAAAAATTAATTATTTAAAATAAAATTTTAAAAAAATTAAAAAATGACATTAGAGATTAATATTTAAAAATAAAAGCTTTTCAATTTGAATAACTATTTTAAGAATTTCTAGTCTTAATATAAAGGAATAGATAGCTTCGAATTAGTAAAAATTAATTATTAATTGTAATCGCAGAAAATTTATTTTCAATTATATTTTTAGTGAAAAATAATTAAGTGATAAAATATGAAACTAAATTATACAAATAATTAGTCAAATTAAGAAAACTAAAACCTTTGAATTAAATTTAGATAAGTTATTTTTAATTTCATATTTTAATTTTTACAAATTAGAATTTAATTAATCTAAACCTAATTGTATGAAGAAATTTTTTAAACATTAAAAAAACTTAAGATTTTAAAAAAATTATAAATTAATATCCCATAGTTTCTTTTGTTATCATATAATTTGATTATTGAAGTTATAGAGCTTTATATAATCCTCTTTAAAGAATATCAGAAGCTTGTTAAACCTAAAAATCTCTTACTTCATTATCTATAGACTTATAAAGGCAATCCACAACTAGTGATATTAAATTATTTTATAGAAATTGTTTTATGAGTGATAGTGATGTAAAAACATTCTCTTAGTAACTCTCATCCCAAAATTCATTATAATATCTTGACTTAAATTTTCATGAGTAAAAATTATAATAATAAAATTTATTTAGTGATACAAATTTGACAGATATAACATTAATTTCTTTAGCTAACTTATTAATGAATTTAAATAACTTAAGCACTTTATCATTGAATTTTTATTGGTTCTTCTTTAAAATTTTTTAATTTTATATATTAGTAATAAATAATTCACTGATTATGGATTAAAAGAACTTTCAAACTCATTAATATACTTAAATTAATTATCAATACTCTATTTAAATTTCAATTGGTAATCTCTTTGTTTTTCATTGCTTTATGTCTTATAGTAATTAAAGTTTCTACGATCCAACACTTAAATCTTTATCGAAAGCGTTAAAAAATAGTTGTTTCTTGAAATCTCTCTTTCTTGACTTTTATTGGTTTTTCATTGAATTAAATCAAATTAAATTAGAATTCATTACTTTAGTGATTAGTAAATGAAGAATTTAATATTTTCTTTACCAAAAGGGAACTCATTGGTTTCTCTTTCTTTAAATTTTGGAATGTAATAATTTGGATTCATTCTTTATTGCATTTAGGAATACAAATTTGACAGAATATTTCCTCAATTCAATAGCATAGATTTTATAATATTATACATAGTTAAATAATTTATACTTAAATTTTCATGAGTTTGATAATATTTATTGATTATATTGTACTAGAAATAGAAAATTTACGGATTCTAGTTTTGAGAAGCTTGGAAAGGCACTTTGTTAATCAACTAAACTAAAATCTATTTATCTAAATTTTTTTTGGTTTTACTAATAACTTATTATTAAATATTTACTACTAGAAATCATCATTTTACTGATAAAGGAATGAATGAGCTTGCAAATGCCTTAGAATAATAAAAGGATTTAAGTGATGTTCATATGGATTTTCATCGGTTTATTATTTTTTTTTAATTTAAAAAAGGAACTTATTATGCACTGACTATTTTTTTAAAAAATTTGCTCAAGCTTTATAACATAAAGTTCTTTTAACATCCTTTTATTTTGACTTTCAAAAGTTTAAAGAAAATAATAATATTAATATTTTTTAGTAACAACAAATTAACTGATAATGGATTACTAGAATTGACAAAATCAATAGTTTCATGCCAAAATCTGTAATATTTAACTTTAAATTTTTCTGAGTATAGTATTAATTTGTGATTTTTAAAATAGAAATACAAAATTTACATAAAATGGATAAACTTAACTAGCGCGCTTACTTTCTTTGTATAAAAATCATGAAGGAGTATTTTGAATTATGTCCTAATTCTATTATTTAACCACAAATAAATTTAATTTAGAATTAATTTATTTAAGATTACACCTATATGTAAAGTTCTTCTATATAACTATTAAACTCAAAATGTAATGCAACTTTTAATTAATTTTATTTTAACAATATTTTTTTATTATTCCTTTCCTCTATATTTTTATTATTTTTATTTTAAAACAACAATACTTTTAGAAATCCAAAAATATCATATAATCTTTAATATTATTAAACAAAGAATTTATAAAATTATTTTTTAAAAAAATGGAATAGGTAAAAAAAATAGGGTGCAATGAGTTAAAATTTTATTAATATAATCTAATTGCTTAGTCGTCAAAAGGCCATTTTATTGAGTTAAAAAGGAAATGAATTAGCTCTTTTAGAGAAATATGACGAGGCATTGGATTGGTGATTTTCTTAATACTAATAATATTTAGTTATAATAAAACTATTTAATTGAATCCAAATGATAATAAATCCTGAATTTATAAAGGCAACATGTTGTTTCATTTAAACCGAAATGAAGAGGCATTTGATAGGTGATTTACTTAATAATTATTTTTTTTTAGTTATAATGTTGCCCTTTAATTAGATTCAATGTCTAGAGATGCATGATATAATAAAGGCTTATTATTAAACAAATTAGGTCAATATTCAGAGGCATTGGATTAGTTCCTTATAATTAATACTTAATGATTTTAGCTTTAATTAAACCATTGAATTTGATAAAATGTATATTTTAGCATGATTAAACAAAGGAAATTCATTACATTTTTTAGGGAAATATTAAGAGGCAGTAAATTGGTGATCTAATTAATTCTTTATTATATTTTAGTTATAATGAAGGAATTATTTTGGAGCCAAATAATGCAGCATTGTGGTATAATCAAGGAGTCTCATTCTATTCTTTAGGGAAATATGAAGAGGCATTAAATTGGTGATTGAATTAATACTTAATTATTTTTTCAGTTATAATTAGACCATTAAATTTGATCCAAAGTTTAAAAAAGCATGGATCCATAAAGGAAATTCATTGTATTTTTTAAGGAAATATAAAGAGGCAGTGGATTGGTGATTTGATTAATTCTTGATTATATTTTAGTTATAATGAGGTAATTAATTTGGAGCCAAACAATACTTCTTTGTGGTATAATAAAGGAAATGCATTACTTTCTTCAGGCAAATCTCAGGAAGCAGTGGATTGGTAATTTCATTAATTCTAAATTATTTATTTCAGTTATAATGAGGCAATTAAATTAGATCCAAAGTTTAAAGAAGCATATAATAGTAAATAAATTGCATTGTCTAATTTATAAAAAACTTAAGAGGCTTTGTATCTGTGATTTTCTTAATAATTTAATTTCTTTTTTAGTTCTATTAATACAGTTAAATCTTATTAAAATAATGATGATATTTTTAATAAAAATACATAAAATAACATTAAAGATTCTAAAAGCAATTTATTAGAAGAATCTAAACTGCAGGAAGTAATTTTTTAATTATTGTAATTAAAAGAAGAAAAAACAAATTAATAACATTGCTATAAATTAATAGTCCAGTTTAGTACAATAAAAATTTCAAGAAGTAAATTTTTATTGTTTTTAAATTAAATAAGTAAACCAAAATACAAAATTCATAAGATATGATAAATTAACAGAATAATGCATTTGAAAAATCTAAACTATAAGAAGTAAATTATATTTGCTTAATTTTACAAAGAAACCACAAATTAATGAAGAAATATTCTTGCAAAAAGTGCCTCAAGCAGAAGAAAATAGTGTAAAATTATTAATTTAAATAATATCCTTTAGATTAAAAAAATAATTTTTAAAAAGCTATTGGAATATTAAGCTTTTCCATGAATTAATAAACTAAGTGGACTAAATCCTTAACAGAATAATGAAATTTGCTCTTATTATAAAAATATTATATCTTTAATGTTAAATGAAAGCTAGGTAAAAGAAATCAAAATTAATTAGCGTATGGCACATGGTGGAGGCTTTTCAGTGATTCATTTAGGAGTTTTTAAAGGATAATTAGTCGTAATCAAAGAGCAAACCAATAAACAAGATGAAAAAGATTCAATTGTTATAGCAATCTTGAGAGAAAGTGCAATTTTAGCAATATGTGATCATAAAAATATTGCAAAAATATTAGCAATTTATTTTAACCCATAATCTTTGTAAGTTTGGACTATTCATCCATAATATTACTTGGATCTGTACTCAGCGTTGTTTGGAGAAACAAAATTTTATATACCAAACAAATGCGATATTTGCTGTCAAATACTGGAAGCTATTGACTATATTCATTAGAGAGGAATCATTCATATGGACCTTAAACCAGCAAATATCATGTTTAAATCTTAAAATTTGAAGAAAATTGTTTTATTGGATTTTGGCATTTCCAAAATTGAAAAAAAAAAAAAAGATACAAATATAATTGGAATAAGTTGCTTTTATTGTCCTCCTGAAGTAAAGTCTAATAATAGATTTTAAGCTTCTAAAAAATCAGACATTTTTAGTGTTGGAATGTATTAATTTTTGATTGTCTGAATTTTAAAAAGAGTTTTATATGAATTAATAACTGAAAAAAGAGCATTTATAAATTATTTAGGCCAAGATGAATAAATTTATTAATTAATTCATAATAAAGAATTTAATTTTTTTAAAGAAAACGAATTAACTGGAAACTCACAATTGGATAAATTATTAGGAGATTGCCTGCAATATGATTCAGTTAGAAGACCTACAGCAGCAGAAGCATTATAAAAAATGAAAATAATTAACTTTTGATCAAGTAAGTATGATAATAAAATATTTGATCACTTTAAATTTTAAAAAATCAAATCAATAAATTTAAACAAACTATTAATCTACATATTATTATCTTAATAAAACACTAAAAATATTTGGTTTTGAAGATATTTTAGAACTATTATTGTTTTTAACCTTAAGAAATGAGTAATAAATAGCTCATTGGTGTTTTGATCATTTCTTGAAATTTTTGAAATGCCAAATCTAATAAGACTATCTTCTTCAAGGCTGAAGCCTCAAACACAATATTTTTAGGCTTTAGGTCCATAAGAATAAAGTCAATTGAATGAATGTAATTAATTTCTTCTAATAATTATATGCAAATATAATTCTTTTGTGGAATAAACATTGTTTTTTATTCTCCAAACAGGACTTGATAAAAATCAAAAAAATAAATAAATTATAATTAGTTAATTTAATAATTTTAATTTTATTTAATTTAATTTATTTGATTTATTTTAGAATGACTTTTCATTCATCTGCTATTGATCATAATTTGATCATTTTTATCCTTTGTAATGCTTCTGATGCCGTCGGTCTATGAGAAGGATTATACTGTACGCAATCTCCTATCAATTTGTCCAACTATTAATTTCCAGTCAATTAATTCTCTCTAAAAAAGTCAAATTTAGTATTGTGAATTAATTAATAAATGGCAATTCCCCCCTTCCCTAAAGATTACATAAATGCTCTTCTTTCTGTTATCAATTCATATAAAACTCTAATAATTTAAATATAAAAACTAATAAAATACATTCCAGCACTAAAAATATCCGTTTTTGTAGAAACTTAAGATTCATTATTGTCTTAGATTTCAGGAGGACAATAGTGGTAGTTAATTGCAATGACATTTGTGTTTTGGTTCTTTCTCTCTATTTTAGAAATGCCAAAGTCCAACAAAATAATCTTCTTGAAACTTGAATTTTTGAATACAATGTTCGTAGGTTTGAGATCCATGTGAATAAAACCAATTGAATGGATATAAGTGAGTGCTTCAAACAATTAATAGCAGATTACCTCTTTTTTTGGAATAAAAAACTTTTCCCCTCCAAACAATACTTCATAAAGATTTAGGTAATATTATGGATGAACAGTCCAAACTTAAAGGCGTTGAGGATTAAAATATACGGCATTAAGTTTTTAAATGTTTTGATGATTGCAAACAGTTAAAATTGCTATTTCTCTTAATAGTGCGATTAAAGAAGAATCTGGCTCATTTTCGACGAAGGATTGTTCCTTAATTGCCACTAATTCATTCCTAAAATTGCCTACATAATGAATTTTCATAATTGATATTTTACCAAAATGAATCTGAGAAAATCCCCCACTTTTTGCATTAAACTTAGTGATTTAGATTTGATTTGCTTCATTTTAAGATATTAAGAAAGATAAAATCTGCTTATAATAATTGCATACTTCTTCTTTGTATTGATTCTGCAGTGCACTCAGTTTTGCAATCCAAAGGAAAGCTTAATCTTCAATAAATTTTACAACAAATTATTTAGTAATCTAAAACAAATACAATAGATAAAGGATTTTACTTCAGTTTATTCTGTTTACGTAAGATTTTATACCAATTTATTTGTTTGCTTATGCTTATTGAAATTCAAAAAAAAACTTACTTATTGGATCTGAGATTCTTTGTATAAATTAACTTGCTCCTAAATTTCTTTAATGTTATCTTAAGCATTTTTATCATTTTGATTCAATTTTAAAGCTTATTAATAACTAAATCCATTTAAATTAATACTTAAAAATTATTACCTTTCTAAAGCATCTTTATATCGCTTTAATTTTTTTAGTACTAACCCTTTATTATTATAGTAAAGAACTTTGGGTTCAAGAGCAATTGCTTAATTATAACTACGAAAAAATAAAAATTTTAAATAAATAATCTAATAAAATAACCAATCCAATGCCTCTTAATATCGCTTTAATGCATCCAATGCTACTCCTTTGTTATTTCATGGATAAGTAAACTTTGGATCTAATTGAATTGCTTTATCATAACTAAAAAAGAATGAAATCCTGAATCAATTTAACCAATCCAATGCCTCTTAATATCTGTTTAAATTCTTCAATGCTACTCCTTTGTTATCTCATGGATAAGTAAACTTTGGATCTAATTGAATTGCTTTATCATAACTAAAAAAGAATGAAATCCTGAATCAATTTAACCAATCCAATGCCTCTTAATATCTGTTTAAATTCTTCAATGCTACTCCTTTGTTATTTCATGGATAAGTAAACTTTGGATCTAATTGAATTGCTTTATCATAACTAAAAAAGAATGAAATTGAATCAATTTAACCAATCCAATGCCTCTTAATATCTGTTTAAATTCTTCAATGCTATTCCTTTGTTATTCCATGCATCATCATACTTTGGATATAATTGAATTGCTTGATCATAACTAAAAAGAATGAAATCCTGAATCAATTTAACCAATCCAATGCCTCTTAATATCGCTTTAAATTATACAATGCCCATCCTTTATCATTCCATGCATTAGCATACTTTGGATCCAATTGAATTGCTTGATCATAACTAAGTATAATTAGTTCCAATTAAAATTAAAAATTACCTTTGTACTGCCTTTAAGTATTCTTTCAATTAATCTTCGCAGTATCCTTTCTAATACCATGAAATTTTATAACTTTAATCTAAAACAACAGCAGCACCAAAACTAACATTATTTATTATAGGAATGATACCATTTCACTGCCTCAGAATAATTTTTTGTTTATTTCAATTCCATTCCTTTTGTATAAAGTTCTTTTGCTTAATTCATTTTTCTTTAGTTTAAATTTGAATTTTTATATTTTTATTTTATTATTTTAACACAATAATTTTTATATCTAGAAAAACAAAACAACAATTTAAACATAGAGTTGACAGTCCAAATTAATTATGAAGATCCAGCCAGAAAGCATAATTATGTTCTATGATAGTATCATCACAAATGGTACAGTTTGTTGTATTTTACTTTTTGTTTTCAGTTGGATAATTAATACTTATTAAAGAATAAAAGTTATTTTAAATTATAAAAATAAAAATTGAATTTTATAATTATTATAATTATATTTTCAATAAATTCAGTTGCTGTAATTTTATTTACTGGAAAAAAATAAAAACTAATACCTATTATAATATGGCTCTATTTATCTTCTATTTTAATGGACATTTTTTCTTTATTTATTTTCTAAACTGTTTCACTTCATGAAATTATTTAATTATAAAATTATTATTTGAGATGCATTATTACAAATGTTAAAAATTTCAAATCATTAAGACACATTAAGTCACAATATTTATCTGTAATTCCTTGAAAGGTATGCGAGAGATTCCATTTTATTTACCACCTGAATTTTGTCATGTGTGCCGTTTGTTTATTTAATAAAAGTGTAAAAGTGGATGCATATCGTTTTGGCATTATTATTTTGGAATTGCTTTTAGCAACAAACTAAATTAATAACTTAATTTGTCATGGTAATTCTTTTATTATTTATTGATTTTTTTAGTGATAATAAAAGTCATTTTAATTCAGAATTACAAATTATTAAAATTTATTATTGAACAAACTTCAGTATGAATGTAAATTAATATTTATTATATTGTATTTTAAAAATAAGATATTTTCTTATAAAGTTTAGTAAAATTAGTGAGTTTCAACCTGAAGATTCAAATGCAAGCTTACTAAAAATTAATAATTTTTAAATTGACAAAACAGAATACTACAATTTTTGGAATTTATCAAATTAAATGAATGTTTAAAAATAAAATTTTTTGTTACTAAAAAGATTAATACTGAAATTTTTGAAAAAAAAAGGATGTTAGAAATGGTTTATGTTATAAAGCTTAAATAAATTTTTATAAAAATTAGTCTGTGCATAATCGAATGCCTCTTAATATCTGCCTAAATCATACAATGCGCTTTATGTCATTCCATGCCTCTTTATACTTTGAATTCAATTTAATGCGCAATCAAAACTAAATAAGTATAAAACATGAATTAAATTAAATCTAGTGTTTTAATATAAGAAAAGTATTTAATTAATATATTCTATTATTTTTAAAAAATAGAGTAATTTATCCCTAGGAATAATTCTCAGCAAATTGCAACTGGGTATATCAAAAGTTGAATGTGATATCTATGCCTATAAAATTAGAAAAATGAAGAGAGTTTAATTTCAAAGTAATGTTTAATTCTAATTTATAATTTATTTATTTTTCAAAATTTGAAATTATTTTGTTTATTTCAGTTCTTTTAAATTTTACTCATTTTTTTAAGGAAATAATTTCAAGGAAACAATTTTTCTTTTTTGGATCTAATTGAAAAGCTTTCTCGAAACTAAGAAATTAATAATTCTATAAATTAAATAACCATTCTAAAGCTTCATCAATTCTATTTAATTCTTTCAAAAAATTTGCTTTGTCTTCCCATAAATCTGTCTCTTTAGGATTTAATTGCAAAGCCTTGTCGAAACTAAGAAATAATAAAATTATTGAAAAAACCATTCTAAAGCATCGTCAATTCTATTTAATTTTTTAAAACAATTTGCTTTATCTTTCTATAAATAAATCAATTAAGGATCTAATTGTAAAGCTTTATTGAAACTAAGAAAGAATTAAATTATTGAAATAAAAAACCATTCTAAAGCTTCGTCAATTCTATTTAATTCTTTCAAAAAATTAGCTTTATCTTCCCATGAATCAGTATCTTAAGGATTATATTACAGAGCTTTGTCGAAACTAAGAAGTAATAAAATTATTGAAAAAACAACCATTGTAAAGCTTCTTCAATTCTATTTAAGTATTTCAAGAAATTTGCTTTTTCTTTTCATAAATTGGTATCAGGATTTAATTGCAAAGCTTAGTCGAAACTAAGTAATAATAATAAAATTATTAAAAAACTACCATTCTAAAGCTTCATCAATTCTATTTAATTCTTTCAAGAAATTTGCTTTGTCTTTCCATAAATCTACCTCTTCGGGATTGAATTGCAGAATTTAGTCGAAACTAAGTAATAATAATAAAATTATTGAAAAACTACCAATATAAAGCTTCATCAATTCTATCAAATTCTTTCAAACAATTTGCTTTGGCTTACCATAAATCTACCTCTTCGGGATTGAATTACAGAGCTTTGCCAAAACTAAGAAATAATAATAAAAATAATTGAAAAATTACCATTCTAAAGCTTCCTCAATTCTATTTAATTTTTTTAAGAAATTTGCTTTGTCTTTCCATAAATCTGGCTCTTCCGGATTGAATTGAAGAGCTTTATCGAAACTAAGTAATAATAATAAAAGTCTTAAAAACAACCATTCTAAAGCTTCATCAATTTTATTTAATTCTTTCAAACAATTTGCTTTGTCTTTCCATAAATCTGCCTATTCGGGATTGAATTGCAGAGCTTTATCGAAACTAAGTAATAATAAAATTATTGAAAAAAAACCATTCTAAAGCTTTATCATACCTATTTAATTCTTCCAAACAATACGCTTTTTCTTACCATAAATAGGTCTTTTAAGGCTTTAATTGCAGAGCTTAGTCGAAACTAAAAAATAATATAATGGTTGAAAAAAACCATTCTAAAGCTTCATCAATTCTATTGAATTCTTTCAAACAATTTGCTTTGACTTTCCATAAATTAGTTTTTTAAGGCTTTAATTGCAAAGCTTTATCGAAACTAAAAATAATAAAATTCTTAAAAAACAACCATTCTAAAGCTTCATCAATTCTATTGAACTCTTTCAAGCAATTTGCTTTGTCCCTCCATAAATTGGTCTCTTAAGGATAAAACTGCAGAATTTTGTCAAAACTAAAAAATAATAAAATTATTGAAAAATAACCATTCTAATGCTTCATCATGCCTGTTTAATTCTTTTAATAAATTTAGTTTATAGTCTCATGCATTTGAATTTGAAGGATTTAATTACAGGACTTTATCTAAACTAAAATAAATGAGTATTGAAATTTAAAATAAAACCTTTCAATTGCGGATCTATAATCTTTTAGTTCGTTTTCACATTAACCTTTTTAAAACCAAGCATCTTCATGGTTTTAATCTAAAAAAGTAATAACAGAATAGCTAGCATATAATTTATATCACTCAATAAAAACCATTTTAATGCTTTACTCAATTAATCTTCTAAATATAACTCTTCTCCTTTTTCAAATAATTTTTCCATAATTAAAATATTTAAATAATTTGGAATAATAATTCTCAATTTTTTAATTAATTTAATTTTTTTTTTTTAATATTGAATTAAAATTAATGCTTAATCGAATAAAAAAATTATTAACAAAAGGATCAAATTTATAATATTTGATGTAGTGGAAGAAAGCATTACAATAGTTTATTTTTTATTTTATACAATATTCAAATAATGAGAAATCTTGTAATTAATTATTTATTTAAATTATTTTAAAAAATACAATTGACATTATTTGTTTAAAATCCTTATAATTTATGTCTTCTATATCTTTATATTTTATGGCATAAATATAAGTTTAAAATTTGAAATTAAAATAAAAGTTTTATATTTTTTTATTATAAAAATTTTAATAATGAATTACTGAAAAATTTAAAATTGGTGAAAATTTCATTTTATTATTATGAATAAATTTTGAGAAGGGACCTCCAAAACTAAGACAAATAATTTAAAATTAGAGAACCAGGATTAATTATTCAATTTTAAAAATTCATAAAAAATTCTAGAAGAAGTCCCATTTGATAAATTATTACCAATTAAAAAAAAATAAAAATATTGATTTGAAATTTACTATTTATTGTCACAAAATCAAAAAATAAATCATATCTATTCTTAAAATCAATTTAAAAGCAAAATTAAAATTTTTTGGAAATTTAGCAAAATGGATGCTAATCTTCTCAATGAAAATTGCAATAAGCAAATTCCATAACCTTTGTGTATTACAAAAGAAAAGAAAACATTACGCATTGGAACAACCATTAATTCAAAAATTCAATTAATTCTCAAAAAAAGACAGGAAGAAAATCAACTTAAATCCAAAAACTCTTTTTTACAATCAAAAAGTTCAAAGAAAGGAAGTAAACAAAATAACTAATATTATTCTGTTTTTACTAACTCAATCGCTTCCAATGTAGTTGCTTAAGTGGATTCGCAGCAATTCAATCTGACAAAATAAAAAATTAATTTTTTAAAATCCTCAAAAAACAGCATAGGTGAACCAACAACAGAAAGTATTGGCAGTAAGTATTTACTAAAATTGTGTTTAAAAAAGCCTCTTGAATCTATTAATTGAAGAATTTTTCTGTATTTAATTCACTAATTATTTGCGAATCATTGTTTTTTTTCTGAAAATAGTGTTAATATTTATTTCAATAAATTAATCAGATAATTAAATTTATTTTTGAAAATAATTAAAAAATTTGAATTTTTTTTCGAAACAGTTTAATATAAAAATATATAATTGTCTTGTATATTATTTATTTTTTTTAAAGAAATTAATTCGAAATTTAAATTTATTTGAGGTTAACTAAGAGAATTAGACAGAACTTTATTTTCAAAATTCTCCTTCATGATTTTTATACAAAGAAAGTAGGCGCTCTAGTTCAATTTATCCATTTTATGTAAATTTTGCATTTCTATTTTCAAATAATTACAAATTAACACTTACTAAGCAAAATTTAAAGTTAAATATTACAGATTTTTGCATGAAGCTATTGATTTTATCAATTCTAGTAATCCATTATCAGTTAATTTGCTGTTACTAAAAAATATTAATATTGGGGTTGACTTAAACTTTTTAAAGTCAAAATAAAAGGATGTTAGAAATGATTTATGTTATAAAGCTTAAGCAAATTTTTATAAAAATTAGTCTGTGCATAACAAGTTACTTATTAAATTAAAAAAACAATAATAAACCGGTGAAAATCCATATGAACATCACTTAAATCCTTTTATTATTCTAAGGCATTTGCAAGCTCATTCATTCCTTTATCAGTAAAATGATGATTTCTAGTAGTAAATATTTAATAATAAAGTTAGTAAAACCAGAAAAAATTTAGATAAATAGATTTTAGTTTAGTAGATTAACAAAGTGCCTTTCCAAGTTTCTCAAAACTAGAATCCGTAAATTTTCTATTTCTAGTACAATATAATCAATAAATATTATCAAACTCATGAAAATTTAAGTATAAATTATTTAACTATGTATAATATTATAAAATCTATGCTATTGAATTGAGGAAATATTCTGTCACATTTGTATTCCTAAATGCAATAAGAATGAATTCAAATTATTACATTCCAAAATTTAAAGAAAGAGAAATCAATGAGTTCCCTTTTGGTAAAGAAAATATTAAATTTTTCATTTACTAATCACTAAAGTAATGAATTCTAATTTAATTTGAGTTAATTCAATGAAAACCAATAAAAGTCAAGAAAGAGAGATTTTAAGAAACAACTATTTTTTAACGCTTTCGATAAAGATTTAAGTGTTGGATCGTAGAAACTCTAATTACTAGAGCACAAATAAAGCAATAACAAATAAAGAGATTACCAATTGAAATTTAAATAGAGTATTGATAATTAATTTAAGTATAATAATGAGTTTGAAAGTTCTTTTAATCCATAATCAGTGAATTATTTATTACTAAAATTTAAAATTACAAATTTTAGGGAAGAACCAATAAAAATTAAGTGATAAAGTGCTTAAGTTATTTAAATTAATAAATAAGTTCGCTAAAGAAATTAATGTTTTATCTGTCAAATTTGTATCACTAAATAAATTATATTATTATCATTTTTACTTATGAAAATTTAAGTCAAGATATTATAATGAATTTTGGGATGAAAGTTATTAAGAGAATGTTTTTACGTCACTATCACTCATAAAACAATTTCTATAAAATAATTTAATATCACTAATTATGAATTGCCTTTATAAGTCTATAGATAATGAAGTAAGAGAATTTTAAGTTGAACAAGCTTCTGATATTCTTTAAAGAGGATTACATAAAGCTCTATAACTTCAATAATAAAAGATACAAAATTAATGATAATAAAAGAAACTAAGGAAGATTAATTGATAATTTTCTTAAAAATTCAAGTTTTTTTAAAGTTTAAAACATTTCTTCATACAATTATGTTTAGATTAATTAAATTCTAATTTGCAAAAGAAATTAAAATATGAAATTAAAAATGACTTATCAAAATTTAATTCAAAGGTTCCAATTTTCTTAATTTGACTAATAATTTGTATAATTTAATTTCATATTTTATCACTTAATTATCTTTCACTAAAAATACAATTGAAAATCAATTTTCTGCTTACAATTAATAATTAATTTTTACCAATTCAAAGCTATCTATTCCTTAATATTAAGACTAAAAATTCTGAAAATAGTTATTAAAATTGAAAAGTTTTTATTTCGAAATATTAATCTCTAATGTCATTTTTTAATAATTTTATTAATTTTTTAAAAATTTTATTAAATATAATATCAGAGCATTAATATGAATACTGTAGACATTAGGTCGCTATTAGCCCTTATTGACCTTTATTTTGATGTTATGGCAGAAGTGACTGTAGCTTAGAATACCGAATACCCCCCATTAACCCCTAAATTTTATAAAAAAATAAAAAAAATGAAAATGGGAGCTAGTAGCTAAACGTGCTCAATTTGTCTCAATTAATTTAAAAAAAGTGTTTTAAATTGTTTATAAAGTTCTTAATATTTTTTTCAAAAGAAGACATAATAAAATAATTACCATGCAAGCATATCTTCCATAAAACTTGTCTACGTCCCTGGTTGAAATAAAGTTGCCGTTGTCCTATTTGTCGTTTTGATCTTGAAAAGTTTTATTAAGATTTAGAAGCAAATTAAAAAAAGAAATGAAAAACTAATTATTTTTTTTATGAAAATTTGTTTTATTTTTAAAATTTAAATTTCATTCAATGAATTAAACCTTAGTCTTTATATTATTGATTAACAGCTCATCTAATTCAGTAAATTAATCATCACCATAATTCATTTATTTTCCTTTAACTTACATCAAACTTTCTTTTTATTTCAATAAATTATCTAATTTGTCAATCTACCCTTAAATTTACTACTTTCTTTCAATAGAGCTTAAACGCTTGTTATTTTAAATTTTTTTCAAATGGCTCTAGATCTCATCTATTTATTACCTTTTGGGCAAAACTTTTCTCATGTATTCATTACCTAAATTCTTTTACTTCTATTCATTTCTTTGAAAATATTTATTAAATATATAAAATAGTATTATAACTCATAATTTTTTTGTTTAAGAATATCTTTTTCATCTTATACAGATTCTCTCATAATCGATGATTAGTCTTACCCAGTTACAGTTTTTGTATTTTCCTTTGAAAATTACAAATTTTCTAATCCTCTTTTCCTCTAAGCTTCATTATCTTCCACATTTCTTTCATATACTTCCAAATTCCCCTTTTCTCCTTTGTTGACGTCATAAACCTTTTCTCTGAAATTGTAAGTTCGTTCATACTTTTACAATGGTTTAATCTTACTCAAAGGATGCAATGTCTCATGTTAAATCATCTCTTCTATTGCTTAGCGCTTTTCATTATCAATATTGAGTTTCTTATAACGTTAGTCTTAGAGTAATTATTTTTAATACTCACGTACTTTTTATTTATGCTATTTGTTAGTAATTTCTTCTGATTGTATATTAGTTACTAGATCATGATAATGTGATTTAATTTTAGGTGGCGTCCATTAATGTTTTTTTTCGGCTTTCGAAATTACTCTTGATTTGCTTTCAAGGAAATCAAATTTTTAAATGGATTTAGAAGTTTAATTTTGTTTTTAGTATTATTACTCTTTTCGCATAAACTATTTTTCAAATTTTATATATAAAGGCAATTTCCCTTAAAATTTTTTCACTTCCTCTTCGCATTACTTCTACATCTTCTCATCAATTTATCTATCTTATTGAAACTTTTAATGCTTTTCTTTATGTAATTCTTTAACTTTTCTTATAAAATCTAATTCCTTTTATTTCTCTTATTCTTTTAATTACTATTATTACTAATCCATTTCTTTTACTATTTTTTCTTATCTTTACAATAATCGTCTTTCCCTTTCTTTTCTATCTAACATCAATTCCTTTATTTTTTTTTTGTTAGTTTTGGTTCCTTATTCTTATTATGATGGAGACACCATTGAGCTTTATAAATTCTAAAAATATGAAATATCTTCTTCAACAGCATCAATTTTATTCAATAATTCTGCCTTTTTTTAAGCTGCTTATTTTAAATTATGAGAATAGAGTTATTCCTCGAAATTTGTGTGTTGCATTAATCTTAATAAATTTGCATCCTTAGGTTTCTAATTTTATTATTAAATTTATAATTAAATAAATTAGTAACATTCGCAATTGCAAGTTGCTTTTTCTAAATCATAGTTTGGTACTTTTAATCCGCTGCTTAGATCAATTTGACCGAAATCTTTCAAAATCAAAATATTTTATATAATGGACAATAAATAAATTGTAACTGATTTGTTTTCATTGTTAGTTCATTTTTCTTGCAATTTTTCAAAGTATTATTCTTGATTTACTGTGGTTGAGATTTCACTTTTCTATTAACTTAAAATAGAATTTTAAAAATTATTTGGTGGATTCTAAGTATAATTTAAATAAAATTTATAGAGAAAACCTAAGTGCCAGTGGATTTGTCCTAAGTTTGCAAATTTTCGTTCGTTTATTCTGATTTAAAAAAGTCTTAAATTGGATTATTTTTTGATTTTTTCGACATAAAAAAATAACTTATATTCTTTTAAAATAATTTAATCAATTATAGAAATAAATATTCAAAAATTAAAAACAAATATATTTATTAATTAATAAAAAAAAAATAAAAATCCAATAATACTATTTTATTATTGTATTTTATTTCGATAAAACTTTAATAATTTAATGAATAATCTGTTAGGTATTGTTATAGAAAAGTATGCATCGTAATGGTGTAATATCATACAACCAGAGAAGAAATAGCATTACAAAGAATCTGATCTTGGACCCAGATTATTTTCAATTAATTCTTTTCTAATAAACACAAAAGAATTTTATGTCACAAATTATCTAGGATTAACGTTGCCTTGCACTATATATATGCCGTAAGTTCATAATAATTTAAATTGTGTAATTTACTTGCATGCAAATAATGGTTCAAGATTATCAGGTGCAGCAATTAAAAATTAAATACTGGCGACAGGTTGAAAAGTTAATAACACTAACTTTCGAAAGGGTTTGCTTATGTGATTTTTGATTTCAGTGGTGCAGGAAAATCAAAAGGAAAGTTTTCGACATTAGGAATCAATGAATCAAACGATATTATTTGTGTAATTAATTATCTTAAAGAACACTATTCGAATTTGGTAGGCTTTTATTTATGAGGCCGGTAAATAATTTTTTTATAAAAGAAATTTATTAAACAGATGTATGGGAGCTTTTGCTGCACTTTATACAACTTTATAATACCCTTATTTAATTAATGGTAAATTTTTATAATTATTTCCCATCACATTTAAAGGCCTTGTCTTGGATACTCCATACTATTCTATAAAACAATTATTCTAGCACGTTATTTCCAAAAGATTTCACCTACCAAATTTTTTAATTAAATCCGTTTTAGACTATTTAAAATAAAAAATAATCTCAATAACTAATATTAATATGTTTACAATCAACCTTATGGAAAATTTAGTGAAGCATTAATAACTACCACCTTGCTTTTTTGCAAGCTCTACGGGTGATCATTTAGTACCAATCAAATATGTTGAATAACTTTATTAATCCTACCCTGGAGTCAAGGATTTCTTTTACCTTTCAAGTAATCATTCTTCCAAAAGACCTGATGAATTTTTAATCAAAGTATGCAGTTTTTTATATTCAATATCGACGTAATAATAACGGGCTCAGACATAAAGGAGCTAATCATTTAGAACTGTTCGTTCTGTTTCGCCAGCGGTAATGAATTTGCGTGGGTTGTTTGTCTAATAACCTTTGATAGTTTGCTAACCACCAATTTAGACTATTTAAAATTAATATTTTAATTAATCAAGTTAACAATGAAATTAACTTTCATCATTTAATAATTCATTAAAATAAAGTTATTTTTAATTTTTTTATTACTTTTATCTTAGAAATTAATAAAACTAATACTTTTTTGGAAACAAGTCCAATTTCGACAAGATCAAATGTTTATGGGAATGCTTTTCAAATTGATACAAGCCCAAAAAAACGAGCTCCTTCAGAACAATCCCATCTACAAGACTTTTTTAATATTACAGAACGATTTTCATAATTTCAGAAAAACAAATAAAAAAAAAAGAATAAAATTCGATAAAATTCATAAATGACAGGCCAAACCCAAGAGAATTTGAGTCAAAATTCATTTTCAATTATTAGACATCATAGTACATCAAATATTTAACTCAATAATCAACCCTAACAACCTCATTTTCCTATTTAGATACTACCAAACTAGTTTTATTAACAAAATAATTTCAATTATTGTATATAATAATAAGTAAAGATCTGATGATGAATGATAAAAAACACAAAAAATGTTGTTTATAAAATTAAAAAATTTTTATAGAGATTTAATACTTTTTTTTTAAACATTTATGTAAATTAAATTCAAATATTATTTTCATCAAGAAAAAAATCAAAGCTTCCATATTCTACAAATTTAAATTCATTTAAAGAACCATTTCGATTTATATGGATATTTACAATACTCCCAGAAATATATTCACTTTTTAGATAAACACCCCAAAACTTTAATTACGTTTATGAATTATAAAATCTTGCCAAAGGATTCTAGACAAATACGGTTGAAAATCTATTAATATTTATTTCTCCTATTGAAACACTTTAATGTTAAAAGGCATTGTTGATTGGGCTATTATCTATATCGTCGATATATTACAGAATATAAAGTAATTTATCATGAGAATTGTTGATAATTTAAAAGGATAAAGTTGTTATTTCTTATGAAGGCAAAGTTGAATAAGAAGTAATTTTATCATTAAATGCAGTATTAGACACTCAATTCCATAAATTTTTTGCTTCTATTATTTATTGTAAAGAGGAATTTTTAAAAACACAATTAATTTCATCTTAATAAGGTTCAACGTATTTCGTTTGAAGTTTTAAAGGAAAAGGTATTCATCGATTTTCAAAACTCAACGAAAATTAGTATTAAAGATAAAGAGGACTTTTTTCAACATTATAACTTGTATTTTCAATTATAATTATACTACTACTATTATTAGCATCTGAAATTTTGATATTTAAAAAAATGATATCACATTGTTTGCGTATAGGATAGGTATATTCAGAATAATTTGCTTGTATTATTATTGTAAGTTATTTTTGAACAACTTAAAATTCTGACTCTCTGTAAATAAATAAATTTTAAAGAGATTCTTCATCCCGCATTTTCTTTAATTCTATCTGTTTATCTTTTAAACAATTATAAATATCATAATTAGTTAAAGTTTGGTCATCATGTTATTGATAATTAATCAGACATAGAATAAGAAAGATAATTATAAATAAGTTAGTTATTAGTAGAATGTATTAATATTTTGGTTTAATAATTTCATATTATGGCATTATTGGAACTAATAATTGTTTTTTTTTTATAATTTCAAAATTGGAAAACAAAACTTTTAAAATTTTTTTTAAAAATTATAAACTAAAAGAGAAAAAAATCTAAAATCAAAAAACATCATAATTTTTTCATTTGCCTCAAGAATTTTGAATAAGCATTAAGGTCTTACGCATCCTTTCATCCGAGGTAATCTTAACTGTTGTCACTCTATTCTTCCTTAATAAAATTTATCTCAATTATTCATCTTGCTCTTCATAAGTATCCAATTCATCCAAGTACTAAAACAATTATAATAAAATTTAACAAAAGTACTAAAGAATTTCGCTCAGTTATTAATTCAATATGCTTTTTTAATGACTCTAAATCATAACTCAATTACGAATTCAAGTCCATTAACTCTGCATTTTAACTTCTAAGAATACTATTTTACTATTATAAGTCATTGATTTGGGCAATTTTTTATTAGATTGAACTTTCCAGGAGTTATAATCTTGAAATAAGTTGTTTTCCAGTTTGTTATTCATCGAGGAATAATCTATTAAAGTTAAAGGATTCTCCTTTGGTTTATTCGAGAATGTGTTATAATTCATTAAGATCAGAATTTAATTGAGATAATATTTTTTGTGCATCTTCTCTTTGGATTTCTAAGTATTTTATTCGGTTGATCTTATTATTTAAATCACTTTATTGCTAAACAAAAGTTATGAGAATCAAATTTAAATAAAACTTGTGCTTTTTAATTACTTTACTATGAATTTAAAGATAGTAATTACGATTTATCAATAGTTAAATTCTTTAAATATTCCTCCAATTCACAGTTTTTTGATTATAATTATTAAATATCACCTTACACAATTGTAATCTCATTCACTAAATTATTATTTTCGACATTTAAGCCGCTCAACATTCCTTCTTTATCTCTTTTATCTATTGACATTCGGTTATTAATTTCATAATTTCTGTTGATATCTCCCTTTAAGTTTTATATTTCAGAACTTTTTGTTTAATTCATGCTTTGTAATTACGAGTTATCTCCCTTTAAACTTACTATTTCAATTTCTTTTTATTTCTTAATCCCGTGTAGATCTTCTAACTCGCCTTAAAAGTTGACTAACTATTTCATATCCATTTCATTTCTGTTTCTAAAATCATTTTCACTTCTTTCTTTGTCTTGTTAAAGGAGAGTATACCGATTTTCAAGATTTGCATAAGCTTATTTTGTATCATAAAAATCTGCCTAGCTTCTTTTAAGATCACTGATGTCTTGTTTAAGCTATTAAATGATTACATCCTTTTGATCTGAATCTACTTATGCTGGGGAATAATACGATTATTACTTTAAAATAAATAAAAAATGAATGAGAAAAAGTGATAAACTTATTAATATTTTTGTGCTGATCTTTGCAAATAAGAGGACATAAATGAAAAAGTTAAATTTTAATTTATTTTATTTCTAAATTTTATTTTATTTTTATTATATTTTTTTTTATGTATTTATACTACAATTAATTTTAGTAATAATTTTATTTCAAAATGAGACTTTCTTTCTTTGGATTTTAAAAAAATAATCTGTTAAATAATCTACTTAATTCATAAAAAGAAGGGGTTGGCTTAGAGTAGTCTGAATTGAATTTTGCAAGTCAGTGACCCAACTTGCAATTTGCGTATTGAACTAAGCAGCATTGCCAAATAGTCTTTCACCTAAACCCCTCCACCTTTCTATCAAATGCCAAAGTTGGCATTATCTCTTAGAATTGAAAGAGAGTTAGTGTTTTTCTGTTGACTATCTCAGCATTTGAAATGCTTATTCTCTCGAAATGAGGGCAACTCAGACCTTCTCAGACTTTGAGTAGATGAATTACCAAAAGGGGGAACCCCTTCTGGAAAACATATTGTGTTTGAGTCTAAATGCAAACTTAAGCCAACCTTATAATGGATGATTTGTATTATTATTTTAAATTTTAAAGTTTTTTAAAACTATTTTTTATGGGTTTTAATAAATAAATAAAACAATTAGAATTTATGATTTTTTTGGAATTAATTAAAGGACATAAATGCAAATTTAATTCCTTGGTTTTATTTTTAAAAAAAAAGTAATCAAGAAGAAGATTATGAAAGAGAAAGACAATTTACTTCATTTAAAGAAATATCATTGAAAAATGAACATTCCTTAAATGGCAAGCATGCTTGTTTCTCACCTTCTTCTTTAAAAAAAAAATCAATTTGAGTTACAATCTTGCTCTCCCCCATTTAAATTTATTATTGTTGTTTCTTAATTAATCTCCATAGGGAAAAACATTCCGACATTTTATCCTGAGCCTTCATACTCTTATTACTGTAATGCGTTACTTTATAAACTTTGCAAATTTATACTCTTCAGATTACTCATTGTTTCTTTGATGCTATCACTTTGTTCGGTTATTTCTGATCCAATACTATATTTCTGTGGGGACATTTTGGCTGATATTGAAGTTAATTATTCAACAACTATATTTTCTTCACAGAATAAGGGATGTTCTAATAAGTCAGAAAGACTTATTCTTTTCTCTTAATTTGGATCAAACATCTTTCTTAAAAGATCCTTTATCTCTGAACTAATTTTTAAAGTTTCATCAAATACAATTGGTTCCAACACAACTTCTTTCAATTTTTGTTCGGAATTAGCTTTGAATGGGAAATCTCCTATTAGCATTTAATATAAAATTACTCCCAATGACCATACATCAACCTTATCTGAATATTTCTCATTATTGAGAAGTTCAGGTGCCTAAAATGATTTAAATTTTAAAAATAAAGAACCATGTATAAGGGAGTCCCAAGCTTTAACATATCCGATATATCATCGGAAGCAAACCCAAAGTCTCCAATTTTTAAATTCCCGTCATGAATAAAAATATTAGCAGTTTTTAAATCGCGATGTATAATCTTATTATTAACTAATATTTTCATCCCATTTAAAATTTCTTTAAACTGTTTAATACAATTCTCTTCATCAAGTTTCTTGGTTTTGCTTAAATATTACTTTAAATCCCCACCTTTTGATCACTCAATTTTAAATAAATTAATTTTTTACCATTGCAGTATTCTAAAATAAAGTAGCAGTTTCTTGATGTTTCAATGAATTCTATCAACTTAACAATATTGTTACTATCCTGAGGTTTTAGTTTTTTCATCACCCTGACCTCCGACAATAATAATTCTTTCTTTATTTGATTGTTTAATAAACTTTTCTTTATTAATTTTATGGCAACTGGTTCATTTGTGTCCAAATTTTATCCTTTAAAAACTTAATAAAATTATTATTTTTATAATAAGGAGATAGATAAATTACCAATACCAAACTTCCCAACTCCAATTTAGTCTTCAAAAATATAATTTTTAATTTTTTTCATTTTTTTATTGAAATTGTTAGATTTATCTTTTGAAATAATTTTTTTCGGAATTTTTTGAATCAAAAGAACCAAAATTTAGTTAATAATTTTTTTTATCATAATAAAATTTATTCCGCAACACTTGTGTTAAAATGTAGCAAATTAAAATTAATGTAAATATTTTATTAAATTAAGTTTTAAGGAGAATAAAATAAATTTAAAGAATATAAGATAAAAATGAAAAATCATTTATTAGCAAATATATTTGGCAACTTTAATTCTAATCAAATTTAGTAATAGGTTGCATGAAAAGAAAGTCTTTCATTTTTCATAAATTAAAATTGTTAATTTCTACTATTTGTTTTTCTTTTGAGTTTTGCGGAATGTGCTTTTTATAGATGTTTCCTTCTCAATCCAAATTAGGTGGTAGATAGGAAAGGACAAATTGGGATTTATTTTTAATGAAGGAATTATATACCAGCTTCCAAAGAAAATTTTTTATATTTGCATAAATACTCCAAAACGATTTTTGTTATTAAATTATTACCCAACACACCATGCATAAAGACGACCTAATTAATAATTTATAAAAAATTATAAATTTTACTTCATATTTTTATATCATGTCATTTAACAAGCCTGCTGCTTATTGAATCTATCTAAGTTGAGACTATTAATCCGAATCTTCATACAAATAATCAACAAATTCAATATCATGTGCTTAGTATTATTAAGTAATAATATCCCAGTTTATGCAATTGCATTTAAATTCTCCAAAATTATTAATATTCAAAACAGCTTTGACTTAATAATTTAACATATCTTCAACTTCCTTTTCAAAATACGGGAAATTTCCAACTATCAGGTTTTGCGTTACTGGTTTAACGAATTCTTAATCCATAATAAAGTTGCCCTCAACAACTTTAAATGTATTGTTTTTATATTAAATAGTTCTGGAACTAGTTCATGAATAAGGAGAGAAAGAAATAAATTTTGAGTTTTTATTGGATTCTATTTGGATTTAGATTGAATGAATTAAGTTTAAACAGCGTTTTTCGCGACGTTCAAAGAAAAATTTGTTGTTTGCTCGGTCTTAATGGACAAATAAATAAGTAATTGCTTCTATTTTGACATGGACATAAAATTAAATTCCTCAATATTTTTCATAAGAACCATCATGTTTTTTTGAGATTAATTTCATTTTTTTAGGTTATTAAAAATTCCCAAGTTAAGGCATTGAGCCAATTATGTACATTCATTTTTTTGAATAATCCTATGTAACTGGTAATTAAATTTTAATTTTCCTGTGATTCCAAACATTATCTATTTACAAAAAAAAAGTATAATTAATTAATTAATTAATTTAATGAAAAATAATAAAAATAATAAAAATTGAATAAAAAAATGGGAAAAGCTTGAAAACTTTAATAATAATTAAAAAAAAATAATTATTTAACATGAAATAATAGGACTCAAAATGAAAATACAGATAAAACTCCATATGAATATTTAATAAAAAATGATATTTACCAAGAAATATTTCTGATGATTCGAAATAAAATTTATTTAACAATCGATTTTTGCCTTCCTCCCACTATATACTCTCATAATCAGTATTATTAACGATAATGTATTTATATTCAATAGGTTTTTGCTTTTCTCCTTATTGGTACTCAATTTTTCCAATTCAATAGTGATTCTAAGTTTCAAACAATAAAAAATTTTATAACATTTTTATAAAAATAACCTCGATCCATTATAGTTTTAAAGATTTTTTTACATCCCAATCACCTAATTAAGGGATATTTCCTATAACTGACACATTTTAACTAAATTTCGTTTGATAATTTATGTAGAAAATAATGTGATTCTTTAGAACTGACATGAAATCAAATACTATTATTATTCTTAATATATAAATAAAAAATATTCCACTTTTTTATGATTTAATATATTAAATAATGCGTCACCGATTCGAAAATTCTTGAAGATTTAATATTTACTATGAATTATCAAAAAATAAAATTTTATTTAAAAATTAAATCTTTTAAAAATCTCATTTTTCGTTCAAAATATTATACAAATAAATCAAAATATTATACAAATAAAAAAAGTAAATTTGCAGGAAAATTGAATTTTGAATTTTGCAGAATTGGGAGTTCAAAATATTATTTTTTTTATGAAAAATATTGTTTTATTGCTTCATTGGTTATTTTTATTTATTTTTTTTTTATTTTTTTATTTTTTTTTTTTTTTAATTCAGATTTTATTAAAGGATAGAATAATTTATTCAAATTCTAAATTAATCTTAAAATTCTTATTTTGAAGTTATTTAAATAAAGTTTTCGTGACATTCTTTTAAATAATAAAATTAGGATTTTATTATTCAAAAAAAATCTTTAATAAAAATTTTTAATTAATTTTATTCAGATAGTTTAATAATTAATTATATACAAAATAAATAATTGATTTTTTTTATATTAAATTTACCTATATTTATTATAATATATAGTAAATCAACAGCATTTAGATTTTTTTTTCTTCTTTTATTTTTCTTCCAAAGAATAGCCATATTATAATTGCATTTTATCTTGAAAATTTTATGTTTAATCATCAAACAAAACTATATTCTCTAATATTGATTCAGAAAGAGCGAAAAAAGCCTTTGATAACATTATTAAGAGATAATTTTTATGACCTATTCTACATTCATAGATTTTTTTGCAGAAGTTTCCATAAATTACATTGAATTATATTATGCATATGATTGACCCTCTTCAAATTTTATCTCTCGTTTTGCCTCTAAATCATTTTTATTACCTTGAAAATTCTACATTATTAAAAAGTGGTAATTACCAATAAGTATTTTAATAATATTTGGGGCAGCATGTCTATTGACCTCTTCCATTCATGAATCTAATTCATTAAAGCTTTTTCTATCAGTGATGTCGTAAACTAAAATCACACCTTAAGCTCCTTTATAATAACTTGATGTGATCTTTAAAAGTAGAAACAAAATAATATTTTGAAACTGTTTTAAATCTTTCTTGCCCTGCAGTATCCCAAATTTACCTTAAAAGAAAGATTAAAATAAAGGAAAGCTATTAACATTTTAATAGATTTTTTTTTTAGTTCAAATGTTCTAATTTTAAAATCAACTCCAATAGTAGGAAGAAAATTTTCACTGAAAATATTATCCGCGAATCTTAAAATTAAGCTTGACTTTCCGACTGCACTATTACCTACTAAAAGGATTTTAAATAAATAGTCATAATCAAATTAGGATTTCATTATATTTGAATATTTATATAAAGGTTATAATTTAACTTTATGAAAAAAAAATTTAAAATTATATATTTTTTATGTTGTGATAATTTGTATTTAATTTAAATAAAAAGGTTTAAGTAAATGAAAATCTAATGTAAGTGAAAAAATAATATATCTCATTCTTTTTAATACATTTTATATGCTTTTAATGGTGATGTAGTAAATGGTGAGTCTTAATATCTGCTCTAAGTCTAAGGGAATGAAACTTATGAAGCAGGTTGTAATCTACTTTTCTAAATACTATTTGTTAATTATTCAGATGCTTTTAGTGAAATAAACTATTATTATTATTATTCCTAAATAATCTATGTTTGAACAAGTTGAGATGCAATAATAGGTGATATGTTGGGGCTTTCTATGCCAGGTTTACGTACAGGTTCAAATGGGTATTTATTTCGTGAAGGAGAGTTGCTAATTCCAGACTTCATTGGAGAGCCTATGAAGCCTGATTTATGTGGAGTAGAGAATTTCGTTGTTTACGAAGCAAGTTTTTTTTCAAGAGGTTAAATATTAGCACGAGTAATATCTGTGTGTTTGAAATATTTTGGTAGGATTCCTTAAGCGAAGTCATTAAAAGTTAGTCTTCCTATTTTGAAATTAATATAAAACAATAATGTATGTTTTACCATCTTCATTTTTATCAAAACGACGTAAGATTGAAATAATTTCTTCTTCATAAGGGAAAAAATTGTTAATGGAGAAAAAGGATAAAAGATTTTCAAAATCAATATAACCATTATTATTGACGTCAATTGATGCAAAGCATTTATCTGCTGAAAAATCTATTTAATTTTTAATATTTTGTTTTATTGGTTCTAATTCCAGATAAGAACTTATCTCACTAAGGGAAAATTTAGAATTAAAGGAAACAAATATACTTTTCGATAAGTCTAGCAAGAATACATTCAATGTCTGGACTCAAGAATTACAATTTGGAGATTTCGTAAGTTGGCCTTTGAGTGCATATTGAACGGAGATTTGGAATTTATCAAAATGGCAAAGAAGCCCTCAAAAATCTAAATTAACAATAATTGATAAATAAGATTACTCAGAAAAGACAAGTGCTTTATCATTATCAATATCATAATGAGTAATATAACTCTAGGAAATAGTGTCATCTGTCAAATGTATGCCATTATCAGCAAGGAATAATGCAATGTCTCTAGCTTAGAGAATCTATTTGGATTGTCGATCTATTCTTCTGAAGGCGGCATAAGGTTCAAATTCATTTTTTTTTGCTAAGAGTTGTCTAATAACTTCTAATTTCTTTTCTGTTCTTGCAAGACTTATAAGAAAATCGCAGACCATAGTTGTAGTTGCAGATGAAAGCATTTGAGTAGCTAATTTTATCTGGAAATTTTATTATTATTTTATTAGTTTTGATAATAATTTTAATAAGCTTTATAAGTTTAATTATAATAAAGTAATTGCAAACTATTTAATTTACTTTCTTCAGTTAAGAGAAGTTTGAACGTGTTATTATTTTATAAGAGTCATGAATACGTTTTAAAACTAAAAGCATTTAATAAATTATGATTAAAATACAAACTAATCAATGCCATTTTTATAAATTAATGATGAGAATATCTTTCAATAATCCCTAAAAGCATTTCACTGGTCTTTAATTTCTTATTTTCTAATATTTATTAGGTTTGATATCGAGGAAACTAATCTACTACATAGTACTATTAATTAATTTAAAATAATACATAATAGTTGATAATTGCCTAACCGCTATCTATTAAGTCTTTGATCTTTTGAATTGCTATTGCAATTTCTAAGAACAGTTTATAACTGAAACGATAAAATAAAATATTTCCAAATATAATAAATATCTTACGTTTTAAGAATTTTACAATATCACTAAATAATTATGTACAAGAATATCAATTGAAAGTAAATTCTTAAATTTTTTATATTTTATAGAAATAAAAAGAAAGTATAGGTAAGAAAATACAAAAGATTAGTTGTAACTAATTTAAGGAAAAATTTAATATTATTTTGATTAGTGTAAGTAATTTGAAGATACTAGATAAGAACTACAAAATAATATTAAAATGAAGAAAGATTAAATTAAAGAATAAGTAAATCAAATATAGGATTTAAAAGTCTAATTGAGAAAAAAAAATTAAAAACTTTAAAAAATTATGAAAGAAATAATATAAATTAAAGAAAATAATAGGCTGAAAGCTGACAAAATATTAATTTAAAATTAAAAATTATTGAATAAAAAGGAGGAAAGGATTTTAAAGTTACAAGAAACGAATGAATCCTTAACAAAAATGAAGAAAATGAATAAATTTATGCAGTTTTAGCTAACATAAATAATTATGATAAAGCTTATTTAAAAAATGAAATATCACATGCATTTTCAATTTTTTCAGAAGATTTTACAGCTTTTGTTACAAAATTTAATTGAAAAAATTAATAATAATAATAATAATTTTCTAATTTTGTGAAAAATTGTTTTTAAATTTCAGTTATAATTATGTCTTCTACTACCGATACAACCTCAGATATTATAACAATTGGTTAGTAATAAAGAATAACGGCAGGACTCAAAAATGCAAGAAGTGACAATTTTGGCGTAAAAATTATTAAAGGTTGCAAATAGCATTCCATAGCATTTCGTAATAAAATCTAAGATGTTGCAATTATCGAAAATTGGAAGGAGTATAATTAGTAATAAGAAGAAGAAAATGAGGAAAATAAAGAGTGTTGCCGGAATTGTTGTATTGTTTGAAAGAGTTGTAATTAAAATGAAATAAATTTTTTTTCTTAAAATGCTTTTGCTTATTAAAAAAAATAAAAAAAAGAATTAATTGTGAAATTAATTTTCTTGAAATTTAAAATAATAAACAAAATATTTTTATTAATTTGATTTTTTAAATATAAAAATGTTTAAGCCTCTTGAATGGATGATCAAAAAAGTAAAAAATTATTTAAATATATTATTTTTTGTAGTTTATTGATAAGTACTTTCAAGATATCGATTCCCAAAAAATATCAGTTGGACTTTGGAAAGGTTTTTTTTTATATATTTTAAAAATTGAAAACTTATTATGATAGGTGAAGTCACATTAAAGAATGTAAAACTGGCAAAGAATGTATTTTTAGCGAATAATATTAATCTTGAAGTAATTGATAGCTAGATAAAGGATTGTAAGATTATTATTCCATGAAAGTCTTTGTATTCTGAGGTTTATATTAATAAAAAAACGATAAATAAAATTGTTATTTTTTGAAGCCTATTTCTTTAGAAATCACTGGATTTAAGTTAATAGTATCAAATATTTCAAATTAAATGAGTGAGAATAAAAAAAAATTTTAAGAGGAGGAATAAAAATTGAAATAGTAAACATTGCAAGAATTTGAGGATTAATTGCAACGATTTAATGAAAATAAATCAAATTACTTTGAAAAAATTATGGAGATACTGAAAAATTCTATTGAAAATGCTACAGTCAAGCTGAATAATTTGGAAATTATTTACATTTTATAAGTAAAACTTATAAAATAATTTATTATTTTTCAGCTAAATGACTTTTAAATGGTGAAATTTGGTATTGAATTGGAAAAATTGACACTAATAAAAGAAGATTCGAATGTTAACATTGAAAGTGGGATTATTAAAAAATTTATAAAAATAGAAAATTTGTCAATATTTTTTGAGTTTTATGATAGTCTAATGCTATAAGTTATTAGTATTTTTTTAACATAATTTGTCTTAGACATAATTGGCTTAATCAGTAACGAATGAACAGTGCTTTGATAGCAAAAATTATATTCTTAAGAATTTTAGTCTTGAGATAAATTTTGCACTAAATTATGTTTATAAGTTTAGTATTAATTTGAATATTGCTACCAATTCATTAATGTTGTTTTTTAAATAGGTTTTTTTATTACAAAAAACCTATTTATATTAATTAATTTGTTTAGAGATAATTGAAGCATTTTATATCAACTATTGAAATAATATTAAATTAGAGAAATGATAGGCCAATTGAACGGCCAGGGGACTCAGAAGAAGCTAATAAAAAGTGATGGCGATATACTTGTAATAATTAATTTAACAATTTTATTAATTTAAAAAAGATAATAGAATTATTGAAATGGAATAAGTCGAAAAGAAAGTAAAAGCAACCAAAATGTAAAACTATGTGCATGCCGAACGTTATAAGTTACGATATATAAAACTCAAATTGAATCCATCTAAACTTACATAATGGGAAAAAAGCTTCATGTAAGAGTTTGAACGAAATTCAAGCATTACCGAAATCTTAATGTTATTATAAAAACAACTTTTTTTTATGATTCTTTTTGTTAGGATAAGAAATTTATCATTGAATACAATAAGCATAATGAAGATAAAATATTAAAAAGGTGATGAATTATAGTAAAAGGAAGCTCGTGAATTCTTTGATTTATTAAAGATCACTAATGTGAATTAAAAGCTGTAAGAAATTAAACTCTGGGACTAGAAATCCAAAAAAATAGTTGAAATGATTTAAACTCAAGATAGTTCAGTAAAGGTGTCATTCTAAATAAAAAAAATCAATATAATTATCTAAGAAAACGAAATTTAATAATAACTTAAAGTTTTACACAACTACATTTCTACCTTCTAGGATATCCTTTCTGAGAAATAAGATCTGCGAAATAAAGTGCTTAATCATATTTAAAACAATTTTATAGAAGAAATGGCTAATACTTAAATATAAAAGAATATGGCGTCTTAAAATTTTTGGGATCCAGACCCAAATTAATTCGAACAATATATTGAAGGGAATACTTGTCCAATTTAAACATCAAGATATCTAGCAACTTAAAAATTGCTCCTAAATTTAGAAATTTAAGGATTTTCTTTGAGTTATGAATAACCAAGTTCAAGCAGTTATAAATTAAAATGAATAGTAAATTCCCTTTTATGTCGGGATATGCATAAATGTAATAAACATCATTAGAATGCGCTGGAGATTACTGATGGAATATCACTTGAAATAGAATCAAAAACTGAAAAAGTGGTAAGAATTATTCTATAGTCCAATAAATACTTTTTTGTTAGTAAAAATAAGATCTCGATGATAATTTGCATTAGTATTTAAGTCATACATCAATTGAAATTAATCTGAAACACTTATAATTAATAATTTGTAAACCGTTTTTCGAACGTTTGCATTCATTTATCTAATTATTAACGTTTTCACCCCTTGCAAACTAATAGTAAAACTGGGTAACTGAATACCAAAAATCACGGCATTAGCTGTATTTTGGGACGGTTCTGCGTGAGAAATAAAAGTGTCGCAATCTATTAAATATTTCTACTCATATTTAAAAATTAAATATCTATTTGCCTCTGGATTATACTTCATTAACAAAGATTTTAGTCATATAATTAGCAAATACATCATTGCATTTTCGTGAAAATGAATAAGCAAATGTAGAATAAATTAAGAATAATTAGGATAATAATAAGCAAGTACAAAATGAAACAACATTTGCACAATCACCATAGGATCTATCAAGTAGTGATTCTCCTCAATAATAAAATGTATAAGGGCCTTAGATTGTAGAAGCAATCTTTAAACCTTGAATTTTTAATATTAATTGCATAAAATGCTTGTGAACTGATACTTATAATTGGGAAAGTGATGAGAATATTTTCCTTTAAGGATTAAACTATATAAACTAATCAAAATTAAATGAAAAGAAATTTGTTTCATCAAAAATGCCAAATGGCAGCAATATATCGGCCAAAAATAAAAATAATAATAAAGTTTTATTTGAGACACTACCTGTTAAAATAATTATAGAAAAATCCTTTGAAGAGTTTAGTATTTCTGAAGATGGGAAAAGGAAAGTTTAACCAGCAAGTTATAATACTGTTGTTTCTTTGCCTTTCATTTGCATGACTATGTCAATTTCATAATTATTTGATTTTATGTACTTATTAAATCAATGGAGTTCTTAGGGATTTAATTTAAATTCCTAGCTCGCAGTAAACATTAATTTGGTTATTATTATTATTGTTTTTTAATAGAAAAAATAAAAATATGGCTAACAGGATCCTCTTGAACTTAATAAAAACAAAAAGGGTTTACATCATGCTTGGAAAAAAGCATAGCAAATTAATCATGATATTACGTTTAAAAAAATTATTATTTTGCAATTTATTTAGGTACACAAAATAAATTTGGGATATATTTTAAGTGCTTATCCTTTCTACTTTTTAACTTGAATCAAAAGGCTTTTAATTTAATTTAAATTTCTATCCCAACGATGATAAGGATGAATACATGAAAGATAATAATTATCTGCATTAGAATAAGATTATTGAACTGACAATTTTAAAAATCAAACATATATAAAGAGTAAAATTTTTTTAAAGTTCCACAGAATTAACATTTAAAAATATCGCACTGAAGTCTTATAATTGTAGTGATATTTAAATCAAAAAAATATTAACAGAAATTAGTTCAACTAAAATAGAAGAGGTAGAATAGTGTTAACGACAAGAAAAACTTAAGGTATTGAATTAATTGGATTCATAATTCAGTGAAATTTTTGAGTAATAAGGGGATTAATCAATAAAGCAAGAAAAAGAACTTTCAGAATTTTTTATTAAATCTCCAGTAATGAATAACAATGAATTACCCACATAGCCAGAAATCTAAGTCTGCACTAGTTGCTTTCCAAATGATAAATTTATGCCAAAACCAATGATTTCCTTTATCTAAACTTCTTTCCCAGATCTATCAATTTCTATTACTTCTTATGAGCCAGACTTTCCTTTATTACAATCCCCAAATCCTATTTGTAATAAAACGAATATTGTACTGAACCCTTGTTGCATATTACTTGATCCGAGTATAATATCTATGCTCAGAGATATATGGGATAAAGCTTATTAGTATTAAGAACTGAGAGTGGAAGAGTTTAAGTAGTTTATGAAATCGAAAGGATTTTGGCCCGATTGTGATGAATAAATTGTAGAGGGAGAGGATACACCTACAGCTGAAACACCATTATCGTCATCTGTAATATAAATTAATTATGTAACTTTATTATTGTATCATAAAAATGAATTAATATACTCTTGCAATCTGAATAATTTATTAGTGACTTAAAAAACATTCAAGAAATTATCAACAATGAAAATTGAAATAGGGGAATTAACATTATATGAAACATCATCAACTAGAAGTAAGCATGCAAATATCGTTAAATCAAAGAAAAACAAAGGAAAGAAAACGAAATCTATTTCAATGATGTTTAGTTTTTATGATTTAGAAACTTCTAAATAATTGAAATATTCAACACTTATGCAAATTAAGATTGAAGATTTAAAAATTGTATTTCTGAAAAAAGTTATAAATGAATTAGTTGAATACATAAGATTTTATTTATTGGCGGCTGTTTAGGGAGAGTAATTCTGAATTGAGAGGAAAGCATCGGCTTTGCAAACAGAATTCGCTCCTTCGAGTTAGTTTTTTGTTTCGTTTATTTTTTTGAAAGTGATGAGATTAGAAATATTTTGTTTGACTTCTTTAGTCCTAGCTTATAGAAATTCAATCTCATAGGATTATTTAGAAATTGAATTAAATGAAGTAAGGTTTTGGTCAACTGGGTTATGGGGTTAAAAGGAGAGTTAATTTTTCTACACAGGGAAATTCGGTAACGATCATGATCAAGACGACAATCTTGATTATTCTTCAGATTCTATATATTTTCCGTATGAAAAATACTAAGAAAATGTTTAATTAAGTTAAAGAGAAACAAAAGAATAAGAAACATCAAACAACGATGAAGAAGAAATGCAGAGTTGTAATGAGAGTGTAGAAAATCTAAAAGAACGTTATATAATAAAATTTAATAATTTAATTGGAAATGCACGAGTTAATGGTGGTCGAAACATCAAGAAAACATACGGGACATTACTACGTGCATCTGTAGGGGCTACTATTTATATTGATTTGGTCATGGATGAATTTATTTTTAAACAAGATATAAACCCAATGCTTATAGATGTATAAATAGAGAAGTTACAAATATTTTTATTTGAGCCGGATTATAATTTCTTTATTAAATTGCTACAGGAGAACCTTGGGGAATAACCATAAACCGTCCTTCCTGCTGAGGAAGCGCCCTTAACTGAAAGAGTTAATAGACAATATGATTTTTCATTAATTTTAGTACTGGCAAAATTTGAAAATCAAGGCAAATAGATGTATGATAAAATTGTTTAAAGGGTCAAGAGATGATTTAGCTAGTTTTTATGAATCGTAAAATAAACCTTATAATGAATAGGATTTTTTGTTTAAGAATTATTCTTCCTTAGGATATCTACGAGTTATATTTGTTTTTATAAATTAAATTATATGAAACAAAAGTTATCAAATTTGGAATACTAAATCTTAATGAAAGAAAATGGGGGTAAGGAAATGATTGTAATGATTGAGAAATTCACATTAGCTGATTTCCGCCCATTTAGTAAAATGAAAGCAACAAAGGAAATAATTTTCACGAAACAAAAAAGGAAGGATGATGCTTATATTGATAAGGAAGATCAGGCCGAGTGGGAGCCTTTGAAAAAAATAGTAAAGGATAAAACTATTAAGCTTGATTTTAATTTTGATTAAGAAAAAAATATCGATAATGAGGATGAAGAAAAATAGAAAAACGCCTAGAAGCATGAAGAACAATCAGTTTAGGAATAAAATAATAGCTCACAACTAAACCTTCTTAATAATTAACAATAATTATAAAATCTTGATGATGATTAAAGCTAAGAAATTCATTTAAATTTTAGCAAAGAAGAAGAAGAAGATGTGAGTCAAAAATAAGATCCAATTATTGAACAGGATGTAAATATTTAAATAATCCCTTCCAAAGATCAAGAGACATAAACTATTAAAGACTAGCCCGTCTGTTCTGGCAATCCTCCACTTTAATAAAATAAATAGTCTTGGTTTGGCTCAATGTTTAAATGCTTGCGACGTCAATAAACATAATAATTTAGTACTCCTGCCTAGAAATTGATAACTGAGAAATCATTTGAATAAAAAGAAGCAGAAAGTGAAAAGAGGATTTCTACAGGAGAACCTTCATCTTCATTTGCCCCATCATTGCTGAATAAAGCGAATTTATAATCATAATAAATTTCCATAGATCATTATGAATTGATACATACTTTTTGGTAAATGTTACCTCGGACAATAGAATAGTCAAATTAAGACGAAATTGATAACATGATGGATCAATATTAAGGGGAAGTAAAGATGTTAATCCGTGGTACACCCAATGGTGAAAAGCTGATAACTATTGAGATCTCGAACCAATGGGTGATATTTATTCAAGACTTTATTTTTGATCTTATTGGATTTTTTAGAGGCCCATTTGTAAAGCCAAATGATCAAGATTATTTAATTGAACCTATTTTTAATAATTACCCTCCTATGGTTGTTAAGATCAATGCAACAAATTTATCCTTAGTATTCTTACCGGATTATGAACCAGATTATGAAAATCATTCAGAAAAATCTTTAGTTATTGATTTGACAGCTAAATTTGAATAGACCTTTTTAGGAGATACTTAACGTGGTCCAGGTATATAGAAATAGGATATCGAAATAAGATTATTAGAAATGTATTTGTTTCCGACTTGTTTGATAACATCAAGTAATTGTGAATAAACTCCTTAATCATCATAATCTCCAGGAAGTAATCAAAATCAAGAAGTCTACTAGTCTCAACATGAAACCTTATTTGAATCATTTGTTGTCTTACTTGGTATTAATTATAAAATTGAATTTTGCAGAGAGGATTCCATGGAGGAACGGAAAAAGTATCTACCAAAAAATGAGAATAAAAGATAATTTACGTTCTATGAACTTGAATTGCAATTGTTAGATCCGGATAAAAACCTTTCAACGTTCAATGAGATTTGGCTTTCAATAAAACATATCAAGTATTTGAATAAAATTATGGCATTAATGAGCTAATCATCGTAAGAGGAACTTCAGCTAAAGAATATAAAATTATTTATGGATAAGGAGTAAGCACAAAAAAAGGGGAAATAAGAAAATTAAAATAATGCAGAGGATGATTGCATAGTTATAACTTCCTATTAAATTGAGCATTTGAAACTAAATTTACTTAAACATAATGATTTAAAATTACTGACTGCGGTATTGGAGAATATTCATTTTAAATAATTATAAAAGCCAGGGTCGAAGCATAAAAAGAAAAAGAAATTAGAGATAAGTAGTTAGAATTAAGAAGAGGATTTTGATGTGAATAATATTCCATTGCTGAATAATTTACAAGAAGATGAAGGATAAAAGATTGAATGAAATTAAGTAATCCAAAGCCAATGCTCAATTACTCTAAACTATTTTAATAAAAGAAATATGGCTTTGGAACCAGTATTGGAACCATTTACTTTTTATGTAAAATATGAAAAGATTTATGGCAAATCATAATTAGTGATAGAAAATAAAAATGAAGAAAAAGAAAAAAAGAAAAAAAAGATAGGGTATGTAAATAAGTTTGAAAATGCTTTAAATTTGAATGTGACTTCTTAATTTCTAGGGATTGTAATAGATGCATAATAGATCTATGAAACAAATGAAGAAGAATCAGAATCGACATTGTATTGCAATTATACTGGATATTATTTGTAAATCTCTGCTGCTAAATTTGATAGCAATAAAAGTATTTAAGAAAAAGTTAAATAAAGAAATATTGTAAGAAAAGCTCATAATCTTACACTTATAACAAAATAGGAAGAAATCTTAAAAGCAGTAGCTGGGAAATAGAAATAATAAATTATTGAACAAGAACATCTTTAAAAATATAATAGTCTTTTTCAACAAGCATAAAATATGATATCATCAGGTGATATTTGGAATAAAAAATATTTAAAAGGAAACTTAATGAATAAACAATAGTCAATGACACTTCATTAAAAAAAAGATTCAACTTAAAAATTTTAATACCAACTTTAAACGGCTTAAACAACTGCTTAATCTCACCTTTAAACGGCTTAAACAACTGCTTATTTGCCAATACCGGAATATCCAACATGCGAATCTTATTCTTTGTAAAAATCAACAAGATATATGGTTGGTAAATCCAAACGGTAAGAATAAACTGGAAGTAATAGTAATCATCCATTTTGGCTATCGCCAAGAAATAGCACAGTGACTTACCAAGATAATATAAATGAATCAAAATCGTTTGAATAAAGATTGAAATCGTAAAGAAAGAAAAGTGATTATCACACTTTTTAAAATGTGTACTTAGATAGATGTGGTAAAATAATATTGAAACTTGATCGCATTGATAATTTAATTATGGATTAGAAAAAAGAAAAGAAGGAGTTTTTAAAAAAATTCCCTTATTTAAATAATGAAACTAAAATTAATGAAAAAAATGACTTATTTTTCGTGATTGAAATCTAGTATAATTCAAAGAGTTAAATTAAAGAAGCTATTTTCCGTTCGACAATAAAGTTTGAAAACTGTTTGGATGCTGATATTGTGCTTGTATTTGATGATGGCTCCCCAGAATATTAGCATGTAGTTCTTGAAATGAAATCGCCTAGTTATTATCTCCCAATAACTTATTTAAATTCAGCATCGATGATAGCATTTTGTACTAAATAGCAATGGGATAAATAGTTTTTTATTAATTTATTATAAGTTTATAGAAGGAAATCTAATTTAAAATTTTATGATATTTAACAACTGATTGGAGATCAGGGAAACCTTAATGAATTTGAATAAAATGTAATGAATGGGAATAAAACAATACTTACAATGAAGAATGATAAAGAAATTAATAAGGAATCTAAGTGAAAAAATCAGTTTCATTATTATTAATATATTTTTTAGCGAATAATTGAGTAAATATTGTTACTTTTCATTATGCTGCAGTAAGGAAAGAATGGAGATCTCAGCATCCAAAACAGGCTAAAAGAAATAAATATGTTATGATACCACATTATCTCTTTATCCTTATTTCAAATTTTTAAATGCAACAGTTCGATCCCTTGATTTTTATTGGTAATTATCCGGTGGAGAATACTAAAAAAAATTAAAAAAACTTAAAATTCAAGATAAAAAAAGCCTTCCTAATCTATAATCATAACAATCAGAACTATAAATAGCAGTTGAAGAGAATAATAATTCATTTCAAGAGAATATCAATCCTGGGATGAGCTATAGTCCATTATTTACAAAATTTTCTCATTTGATGGTATTCTGGTTATAACTTGAGGGGTATAAGCCAAGCAAATTGTTTTAAATTTTTGAAAAAAATGATAAAAAGTGAAAGTCAGAAGCAATTCTTGAATCAGCAAATTATAACAAAAAAAGTCCATTAGTACTTTGGCTAGAAATCACACGAGTCTCGCAGTTAGCAAGATAAATTGTTGTTTATTGTCCTTATTTGATTTATAATCAAACACAATTACCTTTGATCTATTAGGAATATGGACTAGCAGTTGATAAGCAATCTCTGGATGAAGACTAAGCAAAAGATTCATCAAGTTATAATGAGAATAGTGGAATGGATTAAAGAGAAGAAGATTAATAAGAAGAAGAGGAATTGGAATAAATTCTGGATGAAGAGAAAAGTGAGGATCATTAATCTTCGTTCAAAGCTAAGGCATCTTTTCACCAATCAATTGCAAATAATCCAGCATGATAAAACTAATTAAATCAATTAAATAAAAGCAAAAAGTAAGAGATTAATTAATAAGAATTATAAGAAATAGTCGAGATCCCAATTGAAAAGCCAATTTACCTAGAGACTTAGAATTCAGTAAGCTAAAAAAACTAGCTTAAAAAGTTTCATATGTTTTCTACTTCTAAACGGATGAATAAAATCTAAATTGCATTGAAGGCAGAAGGCAAGGCTTTTACTTGGTCAAGTCCTTTTTCGTTAGAATCAGCGGATGGGATAATTTAATTGAAAGATTATTTTGTAAAAGAAACAAAGCGGGCTAAAAAAGCAATTAATAATAATAATAAACAGATAAAAACATTGCATTAAAAGTAGTTATATGAGTTTGGAGTGTCTATAAAGCCGGCACCAGGCATATTCTATCGGTCAAAAATCATTTATTTTACTCCAAGGTTTGTATTTAAAAATGAAAGTGATTATTATATCGCAGTGGCTCAAAATTATGAGGCACATCAGGAGTATCAAATAAAAAAATTAAGAAAAAACGAATGGACAAGCTTTCATTGGAGTGATAGCAAAAAAAAAATGCTAACAATGATGAGTCTTTGTGATCCAATTAGTTCGAATATCATACAATGGAGTGGTCCTTTCCAAATTTCTGTTATCCGTAATTTTGCTTTAAAATTATTAACTCTATCCTCAACTACAATGGCAGACAATTATGCATTTGTTAGAGTCAATATCACTTTGCATGACATGATAGTATGTATAAGAATTGAAAACGAGGATCCTACTGCACCGCCTTATAAGATTGTTAATCTAACAAATTATGAGATTTAATACAGATAGAAATCAAAGAAAGGAAAGAATTAAGTGAACAACTAATATCTTTTATAAAGAGCATATCCGATGGAATCCTTACCTTTTACTTGGGATTCACATGAAAACGCGAATTAATTACTTGAAGTAGAGATAGAAGGAATTACAAGAGAGTATAATTTAGATGTGATAAAAGAACATGAGCCCATAGTCTTTAAAGAAAATTAATTAATATCAGACATTAATAATAATAACAATATTGAATAAAGTTACTTAAAAGATAGTTTGACATGGCTGCAGGATACTAAGGGTAATTTTTGGGCGACAGAAGAAAGAGTTGAGGCAGTGTTATCAGTGGTCAAATAGAAATTAAAACTGTATGCACTTGGAAAGAAGTTTGAATTAAAGAAATCGATTAATCTGAAGTAGGCTAAGATTGAAAATAAAGAAAAAAAAGATTTTATCGTATCATTTCGAAAGAAACAGTTTCGATTCCAGGCAGATACTGGAGAGAAGAAAAAGATCTGGTTGGAGTTGTTATGGAAGGCAGTGCTAATTAATAATCCAGAAAGAGTTAATATTTTCCTAATTTTTTTGTGTTTTTATGGAAATCCATAAGATTTTTGTGAAGATTGAACCCAAGAATCTAACTAAAATGATAACATTTTATTCTGAAAAAAATTAATCTAATAATGTAGAAGAACTTAATAAATAAAGCTCAGAATACAAAACCTTTATTTTAGATATTTCTGCTATTGGTAGGAAAGTACATTAACTTACTATTATTTAAGGTATTTCATTGATTGATTCATTTCCACGTGAAATTCTACATGTACATTTTGTTTTTAGTATTATTAATCTATTATATCAAAAGATTTCTCTTGAAAATACAAAAGTATGCATTGCAGAGAAGTTTATTAAATATAAAAAGCCAGGGGAAAGTGAAGGGAAATTAGATCTTTTTATAAATTCCCATTAAAATGTTCACTCTTAATTTCCTATTATTATTATTATTATTATCATTCAAATAGATTTCTTTAACAATCAAACAAATAATTATAAACAATCAATTAGCAGAAGCGTAATTTCCGGTGTTATTTGCCCCAAATAGAAAGCAAGTCTTATAAGAAAATGCCAATTTTTTAGTAGCTTAAATCGAACTGGTTATTTTTTAAAAATTCCAATTTATTATTAAAGAAATCCGATAAAAAAAATCCGGAGAGTGAAAAAAATAACGAAGGGAGTAGATACTCATTATTTTATATTAATAGTTTCAATATATACATTGATTTAATTGAAATGCGTTTGGACGATTTTGTTATCCAAGCAATTTTAGACTTTGTTTAACAAATACCCTCATCATAGAATGTACCAGAAATCACTTTGGATAACACAAACCTTTAATATAACTAAATATTTGATTTTCGGACTCTTTGAAATATTTTGGATGAGAAATTATTAGCAATTAATCAATAATAAACATTGATAATCTATATAAAAAAGCTGTGGTTTAAAGAAATTTCAATATGTTTCACTTTCACTTCATATCCAGGAATGAATATGACAGGTTCATTCTTAGCGGAATTTGGACTCAATATTGGTTTGACAATTGCTTCTATTGATAATGCAAAAATTAATCTTAATTCATTAAATATTAGCCATTATTTTGGATCAATGTCTTCTTTTAAAGATATTGCATGGAAGCATTATTCACGTTAATTTCTTGTACAGTTAGCGAAATTATTTGGATCAATTGATATTCTTGGAAACCCAGCTTAATTGATTGAAAATGTTGTAGAAATTGGTATTAAAGATATGTTTATCATCCCAATCACTACTTTAATTTCAAGTAAATAGATACATACCTTCGGGAAAATGTTTGCAGAGGGGACAATGTCATTTGTCCGTGCTTCGATTTCTGGAATTTCTTAATCTATTGCTCGAATTCTTGGAACGATTATGAAGGGACTGGCAACATTAACTTTGGATAAATAATATCTGCAAGAAAGATAGATTATGAAAAATCGAACTATTAAGAGGGTTGGTGATGGGTTTAAGTTTGGATTTAGAGGTTATTTTTAATCATAATTTAATTTAATTTGTCAAAAAAAGAGTTAATAAAAGTCTTGGTGCGAGCAATTACAGGAATTTTTAAAAGACCTATTTAGGAAATGAATAATCCGAATAGCAATGCTGTAGTGGGTTTGATTAAAGGAATCTACGGCGTAATTAATTTTAATAGTATGATTTTATTCTTTTTTAGGCCGCGATTAGTTTAGTAATTATGCCAACTGTAGGACTTTATGATTTTCTGGGAGCTATCTATGATGTAAAACATCATAAATAATAATAAAGTTATTTAAAGGGCGTACTAAATTCCGCATTACTTGAAGAACATATAATGGATGAGCGTTCGCGTCCACCGCGTGTATTTGGCGAATAACATGAGTTGATTAATTTTAATTTTATTCCATCCATGGGTATAGACTTGATTAAAAAATATAATTTGAAAAAAATCTAAGTTTAAATTATTCTTTTATTTCTAAACAAAACAAAGGGAGAAGTTATTCAGTATTATGATGAAATTAAAATTGTCCGAAGAGATTGGAATGAATGTTTAAGAGTCTGGCAAAAACGGCAACACAATAAGATATTCCATTTAGTTATAACTGATCACAGGCTATTATTTGTTGAAGTTACAAAAATTAATCCCCAACACTTTTATTATTTATCTAGAAACATGCTTTTGACTTTATTAAAATCAAGCTAATAAAGATTGCATCTTTCACTTACTTTGAATCCAAAAAAAAATTAACATTTAATTTTTCTCATTTATGTACAGGCAGATTTGGGAAAGTGAAAAGTCGAACTGTCTCATATGAAAGTAAATAAAAAGCGCAAGAACTCGAAAAAGTTTTAAAAATCATCTTCAGTAATTATAAGCTTGGATAAATTTAATGTTATTATGAAATATGAAAAGTAAATTTCTGAAAATTAAAAAACAATTGTTTAAATTTTTTAACAAATCAATTAAAAGTTTATAAGCCCTAAAAATGTTGTTTTCTATAGAGTTTTTACATATTTTCTTTGTTTTTCATCATTTCATTTTCGAAAAGTAAAGAAACCAACAAACTTATCAACCCAATACCTTTTATATTTATTGAAATGCTGTTTGCCTTGCATATATTAATTGAAACTTACATTTCCTTCCCATAATTTTTGTTATACAAAAACAACATTAATATTAATAGTAAATTTATTTTATGTTGAGGGAAATATAAAATTAATTTTAATTGTTGGAATGCTTCAAAAATAGAAAAAAGATATTGATAAAATAAATAAAAATAAAGATAAAAATTTTATTTAAGAACTCGAGTGTTAGTTATATCATGAAATTATTTCAAATAGTTTTGCTTTTGTATTTGTTTTCATCATCTTGGACTTACTGCTTTCAAATCTGCCAGGATTTTCTTGACGAAGGAGAAAAATGGAGTAATGAAAATAATAACGATTGTGCTTATTATGAAGAATACTAGTAATGCTCACCCTCATAAAATAAGTAAGAAACAATTAAATATAATTATAAAGGAATTCAGCTACTATTACTTAGGAAGAGTATTCTTATTGCTGTTATTGTGGTGGGGGGTATTGTGTTACAAAATATTGGTTTTTTTTAACAATTGTTATCATTAAAAGTTAATCATGCTCATAAGGAAATGATATTCCTGTAACTTGCAATCAATGTGCAATGGGATATGTTTTAACTTCCAATCAGCAAGAATGCGTTTGCCATCGATTTGCAACTTTAGAAGATGAAAGCACATGCACATTGATATGCACAAATAATTGGTAAATTGTTTATTGTAAAATTAAATCTATAGTGAAACTTGCTTTGAAGATGAAGTAATTCTGGATCATTGTAAAAGTTGTGATGCGTCAAAGAACTTTTATTTAGAAAATAATGAATGCAGATGTAAGGATGGATACTATTTAGTTGATGGAACTTGCGAGTATTTGGAATGTAATCTTAAAAAAGATTTTGAAATTTCTTTTTATGGGGAATGCAATTGTATATTAGGAATGATTTGGTCAGAAGAAAGCCAAGAATGCGTTGAAGAGGCTCCGGCTAATTGCTTGTTAATCAGAGGGAAAATTTGTGGATCTTGCAACGAAAATTACATGTTATCCGAAGACTATAAGTAATTTAATTTAGTATTAAAAGTTTATTTTTTTATAGATAATGTGAAACTAAAAATAGTAGCTAAATAATAACTATTTTTATTGGAAATTCAAGTGATTTTGATTGCGATTCTAATAATGGCTCTCTTACCTGTCCATATTCTAATCTCGCACAAGCTTTTTATGAAATTGAAAGCAATTTATCGATTAGTAAGGCTGATTCTACCGTTACCTAAATAAACTTTGTTTTACTTTCCAAAACATTCTCACTACTATAGAACTCTTTCAAAGACTATTATGCTGACGGCATTTTCTTGAGTAAACTTTCTCAAAAGATTTAAATATTTACATTGGAAAACCAAATTGCTACTATTTATTTTGATACATAACAATTTTCTTTTCTGGTTTAAGGAGAAATGCTTATTCAAAATATCAAATTTGAAAATTTACTAGACATTCCAAGCTTATATAACTCAGAAATAACTGAGTCTGAATTTTAGAGCTTATTTATTCTTTCTTCCGAATATTTCACCCTTGAAAATGTGTATTTTAATAATATTTATTCTACCACTTCTTGGGCCACTCTTATGCTTGTAAATGCTGATTCAATCACGATTAAATTATCTAATTCTCAATATACTTCCAGCTATTTAATTCATGGATTGATACATTAAGCAACTAGTAGAGAATCATTGAATATTGAAATCAATAATTTAACTATTTCTTCAGGGACTTTCTTTTTATGCCCAGAAAGTCATTCTCCTACTTTATTTAATATCTTAAGTTAGCAAAATTAGATAACTGCTACCAATCTTGTAATTACCGATATGAGAAATTGCGACAACTTAATACTTTTTTAAATAAGTAATAATTTTAATTTAGTTTCAACTAATTTAACTATTGAAAATGCTTGGATAAAATCATTTTTATATATTGATTAATCATCCGATTACTCTAATTGCACAATCTCCTCATCAAATTTTACAAATTTGATAGTCTATAATGTCTTTATGTATGCTTATGCCTAAGGAATTTATAAATTTTCTGAATCTAATTTCTAAAATATTTCTTGTTCTTCAAATATGTTTTCTTTTAAGTACTATACTGATATCATACTAGATGATTATAATTCGTTTAATAATATTTCAGCCAATGGTTTCTTTATTATATCTTTATTAAATTATTATAGAAATGTTTACTTTGATTGAAAATAATAATTTAATAATTACGAATTATAATGAATTTCTTGTGAATAATGTTACAGCTCAAATTATTTATCTTTATGCAAGCAATAATTTGACAATTAAAAATCACAATAATTTTTCTTAAAATAATTTTTAATGTTCCTTTCTTTAAAACTTCATTTTTTACTTTTTAGATTTTGTTTGGAGTGGATATGAGAATATCATAAACATAGAAGAATGTAATTCCTTCTATAATAATTCATAAAGTTTTTTCTTTAAAAATATTTAATTACATTAGGATTATTTTATGTATATTATAACTGCACTTTATCAATTTTATAATTCAATGAATTTTCGCTAGATGAAGAATATGATTTTGATGAAGAATATGGAGAAAGCCTTATTTTACTCAATTTTAATAATATACTTTATATGGAGCAAAACAATACTGTTAAGAATTATAAATTACAAAGTTTAGAAAAATTTTTAAATTTCATGTTTTATGATAGTCATAAAAGGAGTATATATGAATTAAATTACAATCAATAAATTTAATTCTTTTTCAAACAATAAAGAAGGTATTAATTAAAATATTATTAAGTTTGATTAGGAGTTTTTAACTTAGATATGGCAAACAATTTAACAATAGAGAATGGGAATGAATTTAAAAGCAATTCAGTATCGAGAAGAAATAATGGAGGCAACTATAATTATTTGTTAAACACTTTTTCTAAGGAGTTCTTGTGTGTAATCAAAATTAGATTATTTATATTCATAATTCAAATATATTTTAATCAAATTATGCTTAGTAAGGAAGTATTAATTAATTAATTAAAAAATATTTTTAAAAAGGTGCTATATATTTATTCAAAAACAATAGTTTAGAAATTTCAGATGAAAATAATTTATCAGAAATTAACGAGATTAATTTATTTATTGATAATGAAGCATTATACGAAGGTAATAATATACTTAAAATCTAATTTTCTTTCACATTTTTTAATTTAATTATTAAATTTTTATTATTTTTAGGATTGTTTTATCTGTATTAAAGCAATAAAGTAAAAATAAATTTATATGCAAATTTCATCAATAACACAGCTGGAGCTGGAGGTAACAATATATAATTTCATAAAGTTTCTATAGCAATTTTTTTCGTGAATAATGAAAATGAATTAACTTTGACTTCATTAAAAATCGAAAATAATTCTGCATATTCATATGGAGGAAGTATAAAATTAATTTAATAAACACAATTTAAAAGTAATAACTTTTTATAAATATAATACTTTAATTATTTATAATTGCACCTTTACCAATATAACATCAACAAAAGGAGGTTGTTTGATTGTTCCCTTTATATAAATTTTAGGTGTATTCTATTTTGAATGAGCTTAAAAGAGTATTTTAATTGAAAATTCTATTTTTTAAAATAACAAAGTAGACTAGAATGGAGGAGGTTTTTAATAATAAATCTTTTAAATATATAATAATTTAGTTATGGCCATTTATCCTTCTTATATAGATTTTACAATTAAAAATTGCACTTTTATTTCTAATTATGGAAGCTCTGGAGGTTAGAAATAATATTTTTTCATAAAAAAACAAGGTGCAATTTATATTTATGCCTTTTACAATCAAGAGGTTCTTATTTAGAACTGCACTTTTAATAATAATGTGGGTGAAAGTGGTGGATGTAAATTCTAAATTCTAATTATTTTAATAATAAGCTATTTACCTTTCTTCATTTTCAAGAATCAATATTATTGGATGTAATTTTAATGAAAATACAGCAGATGCTGGAGGAGGTTAAAAACAATAATTTTAGTTTACATAATTTTGATAGTGCTTTTTGCTTAAAAAAATTCAGAAATTATTAATCTAGCTAATTAAATTGAATCTAGCAATTTTACTGATAACATAGCATATCTAGGAGGATGTTTTAAAATATTCAATCTTTTTATGATTTTATTCTCAGGTATATACTTAAGTGAAATGATTGAATTCGAGATCAAAAATACAATATTTAGTGGAAGTTAAGCAAAATTTGCAGGAGGTATTTATTAAAAATAAATAAATAATATCTTTTAGCTGGACTTTTTCTTGAAGATGGGAATATTTTATCATTAAAAAATGTAGAATTTTATGAAACAACAACAGAGTCCCTAGGATGTAATTTTTATCAATATTATACTACTACCTATTTAGCTATCCTTTATGGAGTATCAAACAACCAGATTACAATGAATACAAGTTTATTAATAAATAATTATGCAGAGTTTGGAAATATTTATTTGAAAAACGATAATTCATTTGTTTTGTAGGATAATAAATTTGTTTTAGATTCATGTTCAATGGGATGTAAAAATATTTGATTTTTAATATAAATCCTAAAAGGCATTGCTTATTTAATAGAAAGTAATAGAGTTGATCTTCTAGAAAATAGTTTTTCAGATATTTTTGCCAGTTAATCAAGTGGGATATTATATTTAGCAACAAATAACACGATAAACATTAAAAGTAATAATTTTTCAAAACTTGAAGGAAATAGTGCATGTAATTAAGATTGTTTTATTTTTTATTAACTCTTTAAGCTTTTTTATCTTGTATTGATTAGAACTCTTTCAATATAGTAAATAACACTTTCACTTCAATTTCTTCATAAGAGCAAGGATTAATTATAATATAAAACTATAATATTATGACATTAAATTTAGATAATTTTGAAGATATCTATGGAGGAGTTCAATTTAATTGATTATTTTAATTAATATAATAAAATAGCTTTTTAGCATAACATAAGAACAAAATAAAGTGGAAATCAATAATTCTAAATTTAATTCACTTTCTACAAGTTCCCTCTCATGTGTACTATAAATTAACGAAAAATCTACCAAAACTACATTGATTTTATCAAATTTAGAATTCTATCAAATCTATTCAATATCGGAAGTATTTTTTGAATTTCTTGGGGAGTAATCCAATTACACGATTTCAAATATCAAATTCTCTAATATTACACACGAAAATGAAAACAGTTAAGAATATATTGTTTTTAAATTAGCAAATGGCTGCACTTCAATTTTTAGTTCAATTGTGTTTTAAGGATGCGAGAACACTTTAACTTATTTCTATTTGCAAAACTAATCAAATATAGAAATCAACAAATTAAGTATGAAAAGCTCAGCTAATATTGCCAATTTTCAAGGGACATTTTTAAAAGCAAGTGAAAATTGCAAGATCATACTTTCTAATCTTTTAATTTCTTAATATAAAAGAAATATAAAATATTTATTCTCATTAATAGAAGGAAACAATTCAATAATTCATTTAAAATAATCATCTTTTTATAATTTATTAACCCAAAATTCTAAGTTTTATGGGATTATTTAATTAGATAATTGTTCCTTTTCAGCTAATCAATGCTCTTTTATTACTACATAATCATTGGATGGCTTAGGAACGGTAGCATCAATAAATTAAAATTAGTATTTTTCAGCCAATAATTGTTTGTTTTTAATTAACATGGCTTTTAATTATTAGTCCGTATCTTCTACTTTTAATTAAGGTGGAGTATTCTATTTTATTAAAAGTGATTAAGAAATATAATTGCTCAAAAATACATTTGCATTAAACTCAGCAAACAAAGGAGGTGTTTTATATTTGACCAATACAACACAAATAAGTATATAAAACAATACTTTTAAAGGAAATAAGGCTTAACAAGGAGCAATTTTAATGTTTGATAACCCAGAAAGATCATTTAATTTTAATATTAATTCTAATAAACTTACTAAAAATTAAGCGGACCTAGGAAAATTTATCTATCAAAAAGAAAGCACAAACTATTTGACTTTTACTAATTTTGAATATAATAATACGAATTCTTTGCACTATTTTTATGGAAATTAATTTGGAAAATTGAAATGTAAAAATAATTTAGATTAAGAAAGCAAAGAACAGTTTTCTTCTTCATATAACAATCTAAATATTGAAACTTATTCGCTAAAGTTTCAGAATAATAATAATTCGTATTCACTTAAGGTTTAGAGTGGCAAAGATGCAGACGATCAATGTTTAGTCAAGATTTCTCTCACTAATCAATTTAATGATTTTATATCTTACACTAACTACTAATTTGCAAAGAATTTATATATATCTGAACTTAATAGTGAACCAAATAATTATTATAATATGGATGATTTGATTCAGGAAGCAGGAACACCATAATTTGTTAACAACCTAATTTTTGAAATCAATTCTTATGGTTTGTTATGCTTGCGACAAATACAAGCAAACATTGAAAAATTTGAAAATTTAGTTTATAATTACAAATTCGTTTACTATAATTGAACAGGCGAACTTGAGGTAACTTTTGATAAGTGTGCATTAGGTGCAACAAAATAGTATTCATCTAATTATTGGATTTGCTAAACTTGCGAAGAAAATTTTTATACTTTGGATTCTGGAGATTAATGTAGAACCTGCGTAACAGAGTCTACTTTGAGTTGTATTTATGGCGGACACGAATTATTCCCAAAGTCCGGATATTGGCGTTTTGATGAAAATAGCACTAATTTTCTAAAATGCCCTTTAGAGGAAGTGTGTCTTGGTGGAGAATATGCTGAGTATTAATCATTAACGTTTTATTCTGGTGAATGTGATACAGGATATGAAGGACCGCTTTGCAATTTATGCAGCAATTAATATGGGAAAATTGATAAAAATCGTTGTTAAAAATGTGCATCTGCGAGTACTTTTATTTATTCTGGAGTGAAGTTATTACTTGGGTTATGTAGTAGTATTTATTCATTATATCTAGGAACTGAATTTGTAAATCTTTATTTCTTTATAAAATAATTTTTAGGGGATTCAAATTTGCTAACCTGCTAATCCTTAATTAAGATAAAAAGTAATCTCAAATTACATAATGAAATTATTCATTTATCATCTTTAGGTAATATTATTATTTAAAGGTATTCCTAAAATTATTAGAGTCTTTCCATTATCTTTTTATTTCCAATTGAATGGAAATTTGGATTTGAATCATATTTTTAAAAATTCTTTTATTTTAGTGCATAACCTGCAGAAATGGTTACTATTGAATGTCTACTTAAAAACACATTTTGGTAATTTTAAAGATTATTTAGTTTTAAAATAAGGTAAGAGAAGAGTGCAATATATTTTTAAATAATTGCATCAATTGCACTTCCTATTTTTATACTTTGGGTGACTTTATTCATTAAATTTGTATAAAGAAAAAAACTGAAAAGATTCTAATTGACATAATCAAGTATTTTAACTTTTAAGACAAAAGCTTAATAGAAAATCGATGAATCATAAATTTTACATATTAAATTTTCGATGATAACTATTCAAATTACCATTATTCTTTTAATGTATTCAATTGAAAGCATTCTTCAATCAAATTTGGCCGTTTTCAACTGCATTAATATTGGAGATAGTTCAAACGAAGAAAAAAGGTTAATAGATGATTTAAATATTTCCTGTTATGGTTCTACGAACAACTGATGGTATATAATTTTAAAAAGTAATTTTAACTTAGGAAATTCATTATATCATTTCCAATATTAATAATAATTGGAATTTGCTTTCCAGTTTTTATAGTAGTTATACTTTTGTATAACCATTCGCAAAATAAACTAAAGACTCCAGCTTTTAAATTTTAATATGGATTTTTATATTATGCATTTAAAAAAGAATTTATCTTTTGGGAACTTATCATAGTAGCAAGAAAAATATTATTAACTCTTTTAACTATTATCTTTGCAGAATCAATTAAATTTTTAAAGGCTTATCCGAGTATTATATTGTAAGTTGTTATTATATTTGCTCTTATCTTACAATAATAATGCAGGCCTTATAATTAAAAGTAATTTAATCAATTAAATTAATTTGAATCCCATTCTTTAATCACCTAACTTTTATGCTACACTATTTTAGTATTTGAACTCAGCTATTCAGGACAACTGCCTGTCTCAGTCTCAATAATAAATTCTTTATTGATAATTGCATTGAACATAGCCTTTTTTCTAAGCTTTTTTAAATTATTTTTCTATTACAAGTTCAAACCCTTGGTTTAGAAAATAATTGCTATTGTAAGTAAACTTTTTAAATTAAAGGATCCTCGAAGAACTACTTATATTTTTTAACTTTTTTAGAAAAAATAAGAATTAGAAATGGATTCTGCTAAAAAAATAAAAGAATTGAATCGGAAAATAAAATCATTGTAAGGGATTATCAAATTAAAAGATGCTGAAATTAATTAACTTAAAGAATAATAATAATAATTATTAGATAAATAAGAGAGTCCCTAATAATAATAATAATAATAATAACAATAATAATAAGGAAATTAAAATTTTTTATTTGTGGAAGATAATTATTTATTAAAAAAATAAATTATTTTAGAGAGTCTTTATGAAGAATAAGATGAATTCTTAAACAAAAAAATAATAAATTATAATGATGAAGTCAAAGAAACTTCATTGAACAATGGGATATTTTAAAAAGAATAAATTGTCTATGAAAATGAATAACTAATTGTAGAAAGAATGAGTTTCTTGGAAGGGTAATATTCCGAGACATACCACTGCGCTTGCTAAAAAGTGCTTATTTTATCTAAAAATCTTGAAACTAAAATAAAAAGTATTGAATTAGAACTATCCAAAAATGAAATAGAAAACTCAGGTAAGAAAATATAATAATTAAAGTTTTATCAAGGATTTGTAATTTAAATTCAACCTCATCAAGATTTATCAGCACAAGAATGATAGTTTGAAATATTGTATTCAATTTGCGCTGATCTCTAAAATCTTGAACCACAAACAATTGTAAGATTTTCTTTTAACGTTGAGTATACCCAATACTATAATTATATTAATTTAAGATATGAAGACGGTTGTTCAGAAGAATATTAGAATTTACCGCTTTAATTAGGTTTGTAAGACTTTTGTGAATTTAAATAAATTTAAAATGCATTAAATATGATTGAAGGAGATGAAACATTTTTAGAGGAGATGAAAGCACGTATTTTATATTCTGAAATTGATGAAGATAAATAATTACTATATGGTTAATTCTAGCTCAATTTATTCGCGGATATATTTCCTTTGTTTATTTACAATATAGAATTTATAGACAATATAGTAAGTAGAATTGATGTTTCATAAAGCGAAGAAATTTCTGATTCAAATTTAATGAAAGAAAAAGATATTGAGATATTTATTAATCAAATGAAAGAATTACTGAGTAGTTGCATACCAAAAAATTAATTAACAAAATGAAAAATATTAAAATTAAAACAATAAAAATAATTAATACAATATTTTATTTAATTTTGAATCAATATTAAATAAAATTTTAAAAAAATAAAAAATCTTGCTTAAAGAAAATGTAAAAAGACGAAATAAGGTTATAGCTAGCCTAAATTGAGGATATTCAGTTGAAAAAGGAAGATCTTTTAGGAAATGGAAAGAATGAAGGTGGTGTATACTCTTACAACATCAAAAATCATCCAATTGCAGTAAAAATTTTCACTGATGAAAACGAAGCAGAAATAGAAAAGAATAATCTTGAAAAAATTGAGGAGATTGCATCTGGATATCCTGGAATTGTGCAATACTATGGAATGAAAAAACTTTAAATTGAGTATTATTGATTTTATCCTTATTTTAAATTAGAATCATTTAAAAATCAAATCCTAAAAATCTACAATGTTAAAGAAAGGTAATATTTCTTGAAAGATGTGAAAGTGATTTGAAAAAATATTTAAATACAAGGAGGAATTCTTTAACGACAGATGAGTGTTTTGATTTTTTAAGTCAAATGTGTTTGACATTAATGCAGCTGCATGCTCATAAATGCTTTCACGGCGATCTGAAGCCATTGAATATAATGATAAATACAAATAATAACAAACTTTCTTATAAGTTAAGCGATTTTGGCGATAGCAAAATATTTGACTCAATAACAATCAGTCAAAAAACTTTATGTAAAAAAATATATTAAGTTTGAATTAATAATTTAAAGAGGCTTAGGGAACAATTTATTATTTTGGATATATATTCCTTAGGGATTATAACTCTTGAGCTTTTGCTTGGGCAAAATTCTGTGAAGAATCTGAATGATTAACGGTTTCTAAATTTGAGTTTAAATACTTTTTAGTTAAAATAAAACAAAATTTGATTAAGAGTTAAACCGATTAATTTATTAAGAATTAGTTTCTTTAAGACCAGAATTTTAATGTTTAATTTTCATATTTATTGTATTAATTTTAGAGCAATCACATTAAATCTTATAAAAAATGTTAATGGATATGATAAGTTTTTTACCAGAAAATAGAATTTCTATAATGAAGCTTTGTTTAGTTTTAGTCAATGCAAATATATTAAAAATAGATTAAATTAGGACAAAAGAGTTAGAAGTGTTAGTTAGAAAATTAATCACGAAACTTTAAAATCCTTCTGTTTAGAAAACATAATTTTATTAATAAAAGAATATGTTAAAAAAAAGTAATGGATAATTCTTTGGAATTTAAGTCAAACTTTATCAGGAATATATATAATTTAATGTGATTTTATTTAATGAATGGTCTGTGTGAACAAAGAATTTAACAGAAAAAGATCTCGGAAACTAAGTTATTTCTTTTTCAATCTAATAATACTACGAAATACTTATAACTAATATAGAAGATAATAATACGACTATTAATATTGAAATATAGAATGAAAATATTCAAATTTAGATGCCGCTTGTTTATACAAATTTAAAAATTGAAATCTACTATAAATATATTATTAAATTAAATTGTATTATTCAAATTATTTAATTTTTGTTTGTTTTATTTTCCAACTATTCTTTCATTTTCTTACAATTCTGAAAACTTATAAAGCATCTAATTTAAATTTCTTAAAATCTTCACACATTATCGTTTCACTTCAGATTCAATAAATATAAATTAAATATAACCTAGCAACTTTTTTTGGGCAATCAATGCTTGCACTTTTGGTCAACTCATACAACAAACTCATTCCTTTTCTGTCTTTAGCTTCACTCTATCCGATTTTGCTTAATTGGCTAAACTCCCCAGCCAAGTCAACTTTTTGATAATAGTCTTAAAAAATTAAAAACACAATTATGAATCAACTATTATTAGAAGGTAATTCTGACTGTTTATATAGAATAATATCAAGTTTAAAAAATAAAATAAGAAATTTTTACTCTCTAATATCCAAGAAAATAAACAATTAGTTTAAAAAATAAAATAAGAAATTTTTACTCCCTAATATCCAAGAAAATAAACAATTAGTTTAAAAAATAAAATAAGAAATTTTTACGTCCTAATATCCAAGAAAATAAACAATTAGTTTAAAAAATAAAATAAGAAATTTTTTCCCTAATATCCAAGAAAATAAACAATTAGTTTAAAAAATAAAATAAGAAATTTTTACGTCCTAATATCCAAGAAAATAAACAATTAGTTTAAAAAATAAAATAAGTACTAATATCCAAGAAAATAAACAATTAGTTTAAAAAATAAAATAAGAAATTTTTACGTACTAATATCCAAGAAAATAAACAATTAGTTTAAAAAATAAAATAAGAAATTTTTACTGCCTAATATCCAAGAAAATAAACAATTAGTTTAAAAAATAAAATAAGAAATTTTTACGTACTAATATCCAAGAAAATAAACAATTAGTTTAAAAAATAAAATAAGAAATTTTTACGTACTAATATCCAAGAAAATAAACAATTAGTTTAAAAAATAAAATAAGAAATTTTTACGTACTAATATCCAAGAAAATAAACAATTAGTTTAAAAAATAAAATAAGAAATTTTTACGTACTAATATCCAAGAAAATAAACAATTAGTTTAAAAAATAAAATAAGAAATTTTTACTCCGTACTAATATCCAAGAAAATAAACAATTAGTTTAAAAAATAAAATAAGAAATTTTTACTACTAATATCCAAGAAAATAAACAATTAGTTTAAAAAATAAAATAAGAAATTTTTACTAACTAATATCCAAGAAAATAAACAATTAGTTTAAAAAATAAAATAAGAAATTTTTACGCCCTAATATCCAAGAAAATAAACAATTAGTTTAAAAAATAAAATAAGAAATTTTTACTCCCTAATATCCAAGAAAATAAACAATTAGTTTAAAAAATAAAATAAGTGGAATAAGATATTTAAACAAAAATTAGCAAATAATAAGAAAATATTAAAACTCCAAAACGAGGTCCAAAATCTATTCATTAAATTCACAAAATTATTAAAGAATTAAAATAACCAGAATCACAATAAATTGCTTCACTTTTTTTTATGCATTTCCATTAATGAAGAATGGTCCTAACGAAATCAATAGAATATTTTTATATACTATGTTTCTTTCATTTCCATTTTGAATAACCAGCTGCATTAATCAGTTGGATCACTTTCATATTTGCCATTCTTATCAGACTCCCACTGAGGCACAGCCATTCCTCCAAAAAAGCAATTAGGTTCTTCATTGCTATGCATAATTACCAATGTAGATCCTTAAATATTTTAATATTGTAGTCTTAAATACCTTTCTTATCACAATCTTTATGAAAGGCTTTTCTATCAAGTCTAAATTAATTATAAGAATAATAAAAGAATAAAGAACTCTTTAAATCCAGCTTAATAATGAATTTGATCCAAAGAGATGTTGATCTTATCAAATAATGAAATTACGATATTTTGTTAAATTGGTGTTTTAATAATTTTAGAATCAAAGATAAGTTAATAATCTAATAAATCCATAATTTATTAATCAATAAATAATTTATGCTTTTCTTGATTGGCTAGATAGGGTCTGCTATTGATAATTATTATAACTTTTGATCATTAACTTCACGGGTCAATTTATCTATTTATTTTTTTTAAATATTGATCATCTCTTCTTTTTCTGTAATAATCTTATTTAATTTTGTCTCAGAAGAAACTGAGGATGCAAAATAAATGAATATAATAAAAATATATACTTTAAAGTAAGATTAGCTATCTGACTAATGTTTCCAAATGCTTTTCTTCAATTCCCGCAAGGTAAAATGAGTTAGCCATTATTAAATTTTGGCAAATTTAAAATGCATTGATTCTATCCTCTGGTTTATGGCTAACCATTTTCAAAACCATATCAACCAAATTCGCTTTTTGCTAAAATTCAGCAATTTATAGCAATTGATTTTTTAGATTTTGAAGTGCTGAATTAAAATTCTATTCGGAATCACTATTTATATATTATTAATAAGTAATAAAAACCGAGCTTAATTCAATTAATAAATTGATTGCGGTCCTAGAAGTAATTCCACTGCCATAATTCCTAGAGAATAAATGTCGGCCTATTATGGGCCATATCTTCCATGAGTAGCTCTGGAAATATAAATTTGCCATAATTCAGGAGAGAAATAAGTAGGCGTTCCTCTTACAGCTAATATAAAATGAAAGGATTATATGAAATTACAAAGAGTCTAATAGTTTATTGCAATTTATGATCCTAATGATCTACTTTCTCCAAAATCAGTTAAATAATAAATGAGTTTTTAATTCCTTTGATTAACCATTATGTTTTGAGGCTTCAAATCACCATGGACACAGCCATTTGCATGCATACAAGTAAGAGCGACACTTATTTGACTCAAAAATTCACAAACTTATTTGGGTGATAAATGCTGGATTTAATTTACATAATTAAACAAATCCATCGGGCATTCTTACATGAATATAGCATAACCCTAATAAGTAGTTTAAAAAGTTCCAGCAATTCTTTAAAAATATATGATTTCAATTGAAAATTACTCAATTTAAATTTGTCTCATCCCATAATATTCTACAATTCCAGGACAATTAGTAGTAAATTTTCTAATTTCTTCGAGGATGATGCGTTCTCTTTCGGCAGCTTCATAATTTCTAAAGCATTTCACTGCCACTCTGTGATTAGCAATTCTGTACCGATATACTTGAGCATTGGCTCCACTTCCTGCACAATCCATTGAGTCCAGCTAAAGCCTAGGTAATCTAGCGATTCCATCCACTATTTCTTAGTTTTGCATCTTATTTTTGAAAAAGTTGTTTGTAAATAATTTATTTTTAAAGAAAAAATTTATTGTTATTATTTTTATTTTTTTTTCGCTTATATAGTCATGCAAAGAGTGCAAATCCTTCAGGCTTCCAATTTTTTTTTTAAAAAGTATAATAGTAAAAATTAAGAAATTTTTCAAGTTTTTATAGCAACAAAAATGTAAAATTGTAATAAAAAAATCAAACACATCTAGCATCAAATTCTAAATTATAATGAACTATAATAAATAACTTTCTTCTTCAATATTTCTCGCACACAAATTTCATTTTTTATATTAATAAATATCTTTTTTAACTTTTATTTCTTTTTGCCAAAATTTTCTTTCCTTTAATAATTTATATTACCGTAATGCATTGAGTTTAAATAACTACTTTGGTCCTAAAAGTGACTCCAACACGATAATGCCTAATGAGTAAATATCTGCTTATTTAGGATTATATTTGCCAAAGTTTGCCCGAGAGAGATGAATTTGTTGTAATTTATAATAAGAAAACAAAAACATTTTTATTAAAATTTTGCTAGGTTTCATCAATTTTGATGGACCATTAGATCTCTGATTCTATTATATAATCCTAATGAAGTCTCAGTGTGAAGTTTTTATCTGCCAAATTGAATATTTACTAAGATTTTTAAAAGTTTCAAGGAAATCTAGTTCAGTTTAGTTGTTATTAATTTGGAAATTGTGTTCAGAGTCATTATACGTTAACGAAGATTAAATTTTCGGTGGTATATTAGTTCGGATGAGTGATAGCCCGTTTTGGTTTAAAATTAGGTTCATAAATAATTGCTTCATTTTTGCCATCATTATCATATTATTATTATTGTTATTCTTATTAAATAGATTGCACAATTTTTTTTTCAATTTATTTAATAAAAGTTCTGCAATTTTTTTTGAAAAAATATAATGTAAAAATAATGATCAACAAACACATTCTCAAAAAAATAAATTAAAATTTATAATTTAATATCTCTTGATGAATCAAAATGATTAACACTTGGTTGTAAAAAAATTTCATAATGATCGAAAAAAAGTTTCTCCTAACGTTGCATTTTAATCAAATTTATATATCTTCCGTCCCCTTAACGAAAGTTTTATGATAGCTCCTAATTATATTTGTATTATATTTTCTATGATAAGTAATAATTTCTATTAGAAATTATTATCTATTATTAAATTAATTTTAATGGAAATTGAATAAGAAGAATCACCATAAATTAATAAAAGTAAAACAAAGATTTCACCATTATTTTCCCTAAATATTTTTTCTCATGATTATTATATGATATATTTGCCAGATGTTACTCAAGCACTTGATTCCAAGTTTTTACTTATTTTTAATTGACATTTTCTTTAATAGAGTCTGCAATAAAACCACTTTGTCTGATTCATTTTTACATTATGATAAATGTTTGGATTATCTTGGAAGAAAAATCAAAATTGCGCCAGTGATCAGATTATATGGAACAAATATTTATGGGTAAAAAACATGCTGTCACATTCATGGAGTACTTGATTTTTTAAATTATTTTATGCTTATTAGTATTTTCCTTATTTTTATGTGAAAGTCGAAGAGATTAAGTATTTGTTTGAAACTGATAAAGAAAGTTAGGTGCTTTTATCTTTAATTCATTTTAGAATTTCTGAAAAATTTTGCTAAAATTTTAGATTAATTATATAATGATTGTACAAAAATCAAGTTTGCAAAAGATAATTATGACATTTATAGGAAAAATTATATTGTTCATAGTATTTAAATTGTTGAAAAACTTGATTTCTATGGATACCATGCGACTAAAGAAAAATTTTTTAAAATATTCGTATATGATCCTAATTACATTAAATAATTATCTTAAATTCTCCAAGAAGGATTAGTATTAGGCAAATAATTTTAAATCTATGAAGGACATCTCAGTTATTTTGTTCATTTCTATAGCGATTTAAATCTTTTTGGACTGAAAAATATTTATTTCTCTAATTATAAATATCGGTAAAATTTGAAACCCCAAGAAATGTCATAACTGAAAAAAATTGATTTTAAAAATTCTATTCTTATGACGAAAGAAGACTGATTTCCTGAATTTAGTGATTTGATAGAACTTTAAAACAAATCTCCTGACTTTTTTTCAATTTTTACGTATTATTTTATCTTATTATTTTTTATCTTATTTTATTCAAAAAGGAAAATTTCAAGTTGTTATGTTGAGGTTGATGTATTTGCAGATTCAATAATTAATTAACTTGAATAAATTGAAGAAAAAAAAGTGGAAAGTGAAATTACTCATAGAATGGATGAATTATTCGTTGTGAAACTCACAAAAGCATTAAAAAATTTCTGGCAGGATGAAGCAGAAAGGCATATCCAAATGAAAAATTAAGAAAAAGTTTAAGTGCTGTTAAAGTATTCTTTACATTTAGAAGGGTAGATCAAGCCTGGGGAAACTTTAATTTATCCAAACGATAAAATGAATGATAATTTCGTAAAAAAATTATTTGTCACTCATTTAGAGGACTTTTTTGGAACAAACTAACTATAAAAATAGAAATAATTTAGTCATTTATTTATTGATGAAGCTAAAGTTGTTAGTTTTTGGAGAACAATTAAAGAAAAATAACAATACATTATTTAAGAAGTAATTGCTCGTTATAAAGAATATGCAGGAAGAGCAAAAAAAAATAAAGAAGAAGGGTTGAAGTTTTAATGAAAATCTTATATTAATTAAAATCCATTTGGAGAAAATAATGCTGAGGATGAAAACAGTAATTTGTTTTTTTGTGGGTTTTAATTGTTTCTTTTTAGTTGAAGAAGAAAACACTGAAGAGGTGATCTAGCCAGAATAGCAGTAAGAAAAATCTGCATTTAGTTTGCTTAAATCAACCTCTGGGAAGCAAAGTGCTAAATCCAAGATAAAATCCAAATCTAAAAATAATTTATAATTTTTTTCATCAGTAGAATTTTTCTCTCTTTACAAAAAAAACTTTTTATTTTTTTATTAGAATATCGCTTTATTTTTGATTTGTGATTATTGCCATAAATTAAAAGCATAATGCATTTGTTTAGACAAATCTAATCAAATTGCTCCTAAACAAGAATAAGAACATTGCTTTTAAACAATTTAAAATTTATGAAAATATAATAAATAATTACCAGATTTTTATGATATAATTAAAGAATAGGAACAGAATGAAAATACTTTATATTAATAGTAAATTACCATTTTTATTCTCATAATTTAGTCCATTCTTTTATAATTCTGATGATTTATATGAAGAATATAATGTGAAAAAAGGTTTCAATTAATAATAATAATAATAGTAATAATTGTTTTTTCTTCAGCAAGCTAAAATTAGTTTGGTTGGAAATTATAAAAAGCATAAATCTTTGAGAAAGATATTATAAAAATTCCTTGTAATAGAAATTATGCAATATCAATTAAAAATGAATAAAAAGTTTTATATATTTATAGAATTTATATTCTCCTTTTAGTTACCAAGCTTTTTCAAAATTTCATTAAATGATGAATATACCAATTTGGATTTTAAATAAAATAATGAAGAAAATTATTATAAGTATGGTTATGAAGTTCCACAATGAAAGACTATTATCTAATCGTATAGTAAAATGTAAAAACAAATTGATTTACTTAAATACTTAATAATTTTTGCTTTAGTCATTCAAAACAAAGCTTATTAACAAAATAACAATCTAAAAATTTAGAATTAATCAATTATATCTCACCTTTTAAAGCTTCATAAAGCTCGGCTGGATTAAGCTAAATAGAAAAAGAAGTTGTAAGGTTTATTAATGAATTTAATTATGAATTTCGGGAAGGTCATAGGAATTTTTGGCAGATATAACTTGCTTTATTTTTGAAGTTTTTGCAGAAAGTCACCCTGAAAAACTTGCAGACCCTGAGAAAAACCCAATTCAATCAATATTTTTTTCATTTTGAAATGAAAAGTCAAAAACAAGGGATACAAATTAAATTGAAATCTAACGTGGAATTATTTTGTATGATTCTTAAAATTATGAAAAATTAAAGAATTACCATAGCAAATTGAAAATATTTTACAGTAATTTAAATTTTTTGTCAAATTTATTCTCTATAGGAATGGAGTCTGTTGATTAATTATATGTAGTCAATTCAGAAGAAGATATGATAATCTTATTTTGTTAAATTATTCTTAAAGTTGACCCAGATATTATTGCTGGTATAAATTAATATAGTGTGATATTAATAAAATAATAAAATAGGATATGATGTTGAAAAAAATTCATTGTATTATTTAGCAATGAGGGCATGAAGTCTTAAGATTAATATAATGGAATTTATTTCTCGTTCAATGGTAAATTTGGAAGATATTTTGGTAAAAATCTTTAATTTTTATTAACTTTTTAGAAAATTTTAAATTTTTCTAATTTTATTTTAGAAACAAATGAAAATTCTCTTTTAAAATTCTCAAATGTAATTAGTTTTTATTGATTATTTAAAATTAGTAAAAATAGAATTAAAAGGATGAAACATTAATTAATGAAGACAATTCTCAGAAATTTAGCAAAAAAAGAGATAAAGTAAATTAAGCTAAATAAGTGAACCATAAAAAATAGATGAAAATGTTTTCTAAAAGCTTCCATGTATATTAAAAATAAATAAATAATGTCTATAGATAACTGGAAGAATAATTATAAATGTTTGGAGAGTGTTGCTTCATGATGTTAAATTAAAGAATTATGATATAGAAAATGCTGTGTTTCATTTATTCAAGATAAAAGTTCCTTAATTTTCAAATTGAACATTAACTCAATGGTACAATGAAAACTTAAAATCCAAAGCAAGAGTATTACGATATATGTTGAAAAGAATTTAATATTTAGAAGATATTTTTGATAAATTAGATATTATTCCAAGAACTGTAGAAATGACCAAATTATATGGATGTGATTATGAATCCGTCGTTGACTCTTATATCGTTTTTATTTGTTTATAGTTTACTCGAGGGTCGCAATTTAAAGTGGAAGCAATCTTAAACAGAATTACTAAATAGAATGGATATTTGCTTTTAAGTGCCAGTAAATTTTAGGTTGGAACTCAAAAAATCTTAGAATGCTCCCCAATGGTATTGGAGCCTGCAAAACTTTTATACATTGAGTTTATTTTTTACAAAATAAATATTAAGTTATCTAATGTAGTCCTGTCATAGTTTTAGACTTTTAATCTTTATATCCTTCAATCATGATTGCATATAATATTTGCTATAGCACTTGTCTTGGAAATTTAAAAGAGTTGTTTACAGAAGGAAATAAAAGGTTATTGTTTGTTTTTAATAAAAAAAATAAATTTGTTTTAGATTTGGTGTGCTAAAAACTTGCCATCTCGAATTTGAATAACTGTTTTCTTGCGATGAATTAAATGAGACAAATTTATAAAAAATCGCTTGGATATCTCCTAATAATGTCGTTTTCTTGAAAAAGAATATCAGGGAAGGTATATTCCCTTAAATGCTGCATGAATTTTTATGGACTAGAATTATGATGAAAAGGGAATAAAAATATGTATTTTTTTATAAAAGAGTTTTATATACACAAATAGTATGATCAAATGAAATTGATTTCAAAATTATTAGAATTTAGATAAGCAGCATTGAAACTATTTATGAATGTTACATATGGGTAATTTTAAAGTGAAAAATATTAATTTATTAGATATACTGGTGCCTCTTTTTCTGGGAGAATGCCTTGTGGCGATATCGCTGATAGTGTGGTAGAAACTGCTAAATAAGCACTTATAAAGTCAATAGATTATATTGTATATATTCAATAATTTTACTTTTATATTCTAAGACTAAAAATGAAAAATGAAAAGCAAATGTTATTTATGGGGATACTGATAGTATTTTTGTCCATTTAAAAGGAAGAAGCATTTAACAGGCATTTGAAATCGGTAAAGAAATGGCTAAAGAAGTGACATAATTATTTCCTCACCCAATTGAATTAAAATTTGAAAAACTATTTAAATCTTCAATACTATGTGCAAAGAAACGATACGTTGGATATAAATGCGATCCAATAAGTGAAAAAGGAGTTCTTGATGCTAAAGGAATTGAAATTGTCCGGAGGGATGGGTGTGAAGCATTAACAAAAATTATGTAAAAGTGTGTGAGTGAAATCTTTGAAACTAAAAATTTATCTAATGTAAAAAAGAAACAAAAAATTCTTATATTTTAAGGTTAAATTATACTTATAAAAATAGTGGGCAAAAATATAAAACGGATTAGTTAATTATAAAGATTTTATAATTGAAAAAGAAGTAAGTTTGTTACGCTAATTTAAAACAAAAATATTAGGTCAAACTCGGGACGTATAAAGTAGAACCTGCTTCTGCAATAGCAGCACTTGATCTCATCAATAGAGATCCTATGCTATTTCCAAAGTTCTAGGAAAGAATCAAATATCTTGTTGTTTAATGTAAATAAATTTATTATAATTGCTTTTGTTTAGCTTCCCACAAATCTAAATTAAAAGATCTTGTTGTTTCAGTTCCAAACTTTTTGGAAAATTATAATCATTAATTAAATTGGAATTATTATATAGAAAAATAAATAAATCCTGCTTTGTAAAGAATATTTTAAACTTTTGGAGTTAATATCCAAGTATTTTTCTTTTTATTTCAAATATATTTATTAAGGATTGGTATGAAAATTATCCTAAAAAAAGTCATTTTGTGAATTTATTTCGAACTACAAAAGCAACTCTTGTCAAATATTATTTAATAAATAAAATAACTTGTTTTTAGATTTAAAAATCTAAAAAATGTATGTACTCAAGTTTAAATAATTTTCTCTAATAAAATTATTGCATTGTTTGTCTGTCATAATCAAATGAATAGGTAATCTTTTTATTTTTATATTTCCTACCCCTGAAAGATTTGTTACAAATGCTTAAAATCAATCTCTGTGGCTTAATTTCTGTTAGACAATAAAATAAAATAAATGAAAAAGGATTATAATAAATATGAAGAAATCTGCAAATATTGTGCCAATATACGATAATATGATATGGAAGAAATTCCTTGTTAGTAATTAAATTGCAGTATATTTTTTGAAAAACTTGCAGCTAAAGATAATTTAAATTAAGTTTTGCCGATATTTAATAACTATTTTGAAACAAAGAAATGAAAATAAAGACAAAATTATTTTTAAAAATTATTTTATTTATAATTACAATTCCAAAATATAAATAACAAATTATTAAAACATTAAAACACATTCAAACCAAAATTTTGAAATAAAATGAAATAAGAAACAATTAATAAATTTGAAATAAATTCAAAAGAATAAAAAAAAAAACTCAAGCATTCCGACTATTATATAAATTATAGGAGGCAATATTATTTTTGAACGTAAGAAGAAGAGAAATAAGTTTTATAATGGGTTGAATAAAATGGAGAAAATAAGTGGTAGTAACTTGCGTAATTAATGAAAAATAAAACTGCTGGGTCAATATAGTTTAGATTTGAGAAATGTTTAGATCCCAATATTAATAGAAATCCTCTTTCATAAGAAGAAAAAGCAAAATTAGATTATTTGATTAAAATGTTTGGTAGAAAATGAAAAATTCTTCATAAGTTTTTCCCGAATCGAAGTTACAATTGTTTGATGTACAAACATTCTGACAAAATTTTAAAGAAACAAATAGTCTAAACTAAGAAATAAGAGAAGTAAAGAATAAAAATTGTAAAGAAATAAAAATTATAAACAAAGAAAGAAGAGAAGTAAAGAATAAAAAGTGTAAAGAAACAAAAAATCTAAAGTAAGAAAGAAGAAAACAAAAGAATAAAACTTTTAAAGAAACACAACAATGAGATTTAAACAAATACAATTGAAAAGAAACACAAAAAATGAACTGAGGAAGAAGATTAGATTATTCTCAAATATTTTAAAAATGCTAAGGTGAATTGAGAGATAAATTGAGATAAATTATTAGATCAAATCCCAAATACTAAAAAATCTTAAATAACTTTTCATTATGAAAATTATTTGAATCCTAAATTAAATTTAAAGCCATTTAAAAGAGAAGAAGATTAACTAATATTAAAACTTGTTAAAAAATACGGGCATAAATGATTAATTCTTTAAGCATTTATACCAAATCGTACAAATCATTAAATTCATTAGAGATATTTATAAATTATTAAAGAATAATCAGAAAACAAAGATAGAGTTATTTATTAATATCAAAACCTAATAATCCAGGAATAAACAAAAAAAATTATGAAAATACAAAATAAATATTTAATCAAAATAGAAAGACTAAAAAGGAAACTTGGAAATTTTATATAAATAGCAGAGCTTTTAATGAATAAAAATAAAAACATAAAATAAATATAGTAAAACAAAATAGCAAAACTTGAATAATAGTAAAAGTAATTACCTAGGAAAATTAAAGATATTAGGCAAAATAGTGAAGAAAATATGAGTGAGTTAAGAAAAATGTAAAAATAATTGAATTTTTGAAATTATTAAAAATTTAATTATTAATTATGAATTAATTTTTTTAAAATATTAATATGTCCTCAAAATATAATTTCCAGTTGAAAATAAGTTAAAGTAAGAGTAAGAAGTATCATTAAGTTTACCAAATTAATAATTGCTTAATTAAAATGTATTTAAATTTATAATCAATAAATAATTTCCTGTTTAAAACAGGAATACAATTAAATTCATCTGCATATTAATTTCAATTATTTCGATTTTAAGTTCTTATTTGACAGAAATCCATTATTTTAGGTTCATCATCAAATGCTGTCAAAACTTAATCAAAGTTTCAAAATTTATTGACAATTGCTTCTTTTTTAAACTAAAATAATATTATTATAGAATCCCATTTAAAATAGGGATATCAGTTAATAAAAACAAATGTTTTAATTTATTGTTTTTCTTAATCAACAATTTTGAGTATTTTTTATATAAAAATTTGAATTTTTATTGAGTAAAGAAATTAATAAAAATTTGAATTTTTATTGCCTTATCAATCCTAATCATATTTAATTTCCAAAGTTTTAGGAAAGAATCAAATATCTTAATTTTTAATGTAAATTAATTTATTTATAATTGCAATTTCAAAATATAAATAACAAATTATTAAAACACATTAAAACCAAAATTTTTAAATAAAATGAAATAAGAAACAATTAATAAATTTGAAATAAATTCAGACAAAATTTTAAAGAAACAAATAGTCTAAACTAAGAAAGAAAAAAAAAGAAAAAGTGTAAAGAAACACAACAATGAGATTTAAAGAAATAAAATTAAAAAGAAAGGCAAAAAATGAACTGAGGAAGAAAATTAGATTATTCTCAAATATTTTAAAAATACTAAGGTGAATTGAGATAAATTATTAGATCAAATCCCAAATGCTAAAAAATCTTAAATTACTTTTTACTATGAAAACCATTTGAATCCTAAATTAAATTCAAAGCCATTTACAAGAGAAGAAGATTAACTAATATTAGAACTTGCTAATAAATATGGTTATAAATGATTAGTTATTTAAGCATTTATACCAAATCGTACAAATTATTAAATTCGTTAAAGATATTTAAAAATTATTATAGAATAATCAGAAAACAAAGATAGAGTTATTTATTAAGATTTTAAGGGAAATAAGATTTTTTAAAATAAAAAAATTCATAAAATTCATAATGAAAATAAATTTCAAAAATAGTTTAATTGTTAAATTCAAGATAATGAAGTAGAAGTAGAAAAGCTTGATTATAAGGTTATAGAATATCAAAACCTAATAATTCAGGAATAAACGAAAAAAATTATGAAAATGCAAAATAAATATTTAATCAAAATAGAAAGACTAAGAAGGAAACTTGGAAATTATACATAAATAACCGAGCTTTTAATGAATAAAAATAAAAACATAAAATAAATCTAGTAAAAAAAAGTAGCAAAACTTGAATAATAGTAAAAGTAATTACCTGGAAACATTAAATATATTAGACAAAATAACGAAGAAAATAAGAGTGAATTAAGACAAATGTAATAATAACTAAATTTTTGAAATTATTAAAAATAAATAATTTCGTTACAATTAAATTCATTATTCAGAAAATTTCTGTTGTTAAACAATATAATAAAGCATCTGCATATTAATATTCACTTATTTCGATTTTAAGTTCTTATTTCTCAGAAATCCATTATTTTAATTGAGCTTATAAATTTTACGCTTTTCAAAACAACATAAAAACCAAAGAATCAAAAAGTATAACTTGCAATTCTTTTGCCCTCTGCCACTAAAAACATATCTGTATCATTCATTGAATCGCCAAAAACATAAATTTATTATTTACTATAATCTAATTAATTTGCTAAAAATTTGATTGCTTCTCCTTTGTCAATATTAAATGGGATTATATCCAGACATTTTTTTTCCGGATTTTTTCCTGTATAACTTATTTTAATTTGTATGTTTTAATCTTTTAATTTATTTAGAATTTGTGTAATTCTTTTTTGGTAACATTCAATATTTTCTAGCGTAGCATTGTAATGCAAATTATTTTTAGAATGTCCATCTTATCTTAAATAATAATTTTTATTAAGTAAAAAAAAGCAAAATTCATTATAAACCTGGTTTTCATAATTCAAGGTTCATCATCAAATGCTGTCAAAACTTAATCAAAGTTTCAAAATTTATTAACAATTTTATCTCATTTCTCATCCAATAAATATTATCCATTTGAATATTTATAAATAAATGTTCCGCACCCAACAATTAAATATTTTGGCCAAAGCAATTAATCGTGCTTTTTTTTTAAACTAAAATAATAATAATAATATTAGAAATGTTTTTCATAACGCTAAAAGTGATTAAAAATTTCGTCCTGTATTATATGCTAAACTAATTTATTTGTTATTATCATTAAAATAAAAGTTTTCAATTCAAAATTTATTGAATTCTACGAGGGATTTTATTCCTTAGGAAGATTCATGCATTAAAGTACCATCTACAATAAATTCATTAATTAGTAATTTTGTACCAATATCCGTGACAACAAATAAATCTCTTAAGAATTCATTTGTTTTTATTTTAAGAATTGATTTTTAATAAATAGCATATTCACATTTCTCTTCAATTGAATAAATTTGTTTAGAATCTGAAAATTTAAAATTAATTGGCTATTGATTTTTGATTTCTAAAACACAAAAGCAAACACCTTTTCTTTATTTATATTCCTGCATATGAATAATCTCTCATTGATTTTATTATTGTCCGATATGTGAATAATAAAGAATTGGTAATTATTAAACTTGCTCACAATCTTTATAAAAATAGGATAAATTTATGAATCCTTAATTTTTTGTTATCATTTATCTTCACTAAAAATAATATTAAAAATATTTTTGAAAATACAAATTAATAAATTTATTAAAAATATTTACAAATAATACATTTTTGAAATTATTAAAAATTTAATTATTATCAAATTTAAAATTTATAATTATGAATTAATTGTTTTAAAATATTAAACATAATAGTAATTAAGAAAAAATGCACGAACATGCATAGGATTCTATTTTATAAGTTAGAACTTTAAACAAAGAAAAAGTGAAAGAATTACTGAAGTAGCGACCAAATATTAAGATTGTATTTCTGGAATTATCTAATTAAAAAATAATTGATTCATAGGAAATTAATTTAGGCCAAATCCTGCGAATATTTCAAGGCAAACACATTAAATAATTAACTATAAATATCTCCAAAAACCCTTTGACAAATAGAACTTTAGAAGAAATATGTTCTATTATTAGTTGTTTTAGCTCTAAACTAACGTCTTTGTGATTTTAATTGGATCAAACAATAATGGATAACAAAATAATATTAATTATTTGTAAGATGCTTAAAATAATTGGCAAATAATTAATGTCTTTTAAAATTTCCTTAACTGAAACTGAAGTAAATCAAACCGGAATGTGGAAATTGATAAGAGTAATGGATTAATATTTATTTTCAAATTGTGAGAAATTTGTGATAAATTAATCATTTAATATACTGAGATATGAAAACTTAAAATCTAATAATAATTTAAGAAATTTTAAGAATAATATGATAATGATGTAAACTCTCTTTACATATTTATTTTTGCCAAATAATTGCAAATTTGTAAGGAAGGTAAAAACTGGAATAAGAAATTTATAATAATAAGAGTTTTGCGAAAAATATAATATCCCTAATTTATAGATCCAAAAAAGTAAGGAAGAATAAGAAAATAATTCAAATAATGATAAAATTATTACGTAAAGAAAAATATTTAATTCTTAGAATCCTTTAGATTTATAAAATGAGAATTTGAAGAATATTTTATGAAGTTTTATTAAAAGATTAAAATTGATTTAATTTAAAAAGATATAACATTCAATTTTAATATTTAGAAATTTTCTTTTAGTCGTCTTCATTTCTTCCAATGCTTAGATAATATGATTTCGCCAACTATCTACTATTATTTTCACGTTATCTTTCCAATTAAATATTATTAATTTTTTTCTTAAATAATAAAATATAAATAAAAATAAAGCAGAATAGTTTTAACCTCAGTTGTTCTCTCTTAAAAAAAATTCAATTAATTTGGCTTATTATTATTCTTTCTTTTTATTGTGCTATTTTAGCTTTAGAAATTGCTATTAAGGAATCCTTTATCTTATTTAACTAAAGTAAAAATATATAACCAAATAAATAAACTTTTTGATTAATAATGAATTTCTTCATTATGTATGGAATTTAAAATACTTTCATAATAATTTAGATGATATTCTTTATTTTTCACTCTATATTCAAAATAAAAATTAGCAAGATTTTTATTTTTACCTGTAATTTCCTAACAATTTTTAATTCTATTTCTAATAATTTTATGATTCCTTTTATTTAATTTATTTCGTCCCTTTTTTTCCTTTAACTTATTTACTAACTTCTTTTTTACTCTACGAACAACATAAATTACGACTTTCTTCTTTGTTTGCAATTCTAGCTTCAATTGAAGATTAATATTTCCTAGAATAGGATTTCAATGATAAGTCATTATAAATTAAAGAATTTTATAATTAAATATCAATCCAATTCAATTTATCCTTTGTACTTAAGTATTATTTAATCATATAATTCTTTTATTCTTTATTATAGATCTTATCTATTGATGAATCCTTTATTTCATTTTTGCATTGTTTACAAATATAACGTGTTATTGATTCATCTTCTTAAAGGATAAAAATATTTTTTTAACTAGCTCCACTTTAGTCTCTTTCTTATTTTATATATTTACTATCTTGGGATAAATTAAATTATCTTTAGGCTTTATTTTAAGGAATATTTTAAGAAGTCTAAGTCTAGGGTATTCTTCCCCGCGGAAAATTTTCTTAGAGTTTATTATCATCATTAGTATTTATTATATTTATTTTTAGTTTGTTTGTTTAGTAATTTTCAAGTTATTGTTCAGAATTCTACTTATTATTATTATCAAATTCCAATTTGATAATAATATTTTTTTAGTTTAGTTTATTAAAACATTCATAGATTTCCTTATTTATGAGTTTTTAAATCACTTTAGCAAGCAAATCAAACCTTTTAATTAATTTAAAATTCTATGTTTGAATTTGCTTATACTATTATAATTTATTCAATACATAGTAATATCTTGAAAAAATAATTGTATCTAGATTACCACAAAAGAATTAAAGATTAATTCTTTAATTCTTTTACAGTGGAATTTATTAGTTTTCTTTCCTTTCCTTATTTTTCTCAAAAGAATTTTGTAATTTTAAATTATGAAAAAATTCATAAAAATACATTTTATTGAGAAGTTGCTAAAATTTAGTGATCAGGAATTAAGTGCTTATTATTTTATCTTTCGTTAAATTATTAATTTATGATTTGTTTTTATTATCTTCATAGAGATAAATTTTATAAAAAGTATTTTATTTCAAATTATTTGTTAATAGAGTAAAAAAGTTATTCAGTATTAAATTCCTTTTAGAAATTTAGAATTAACAGTTAATTTAATTAAAGAATCTTGAATAACGTTAATATATAAGTGATTAAATCTTAGTGCAAAGTAGTTAAATTGTTATCTTATTTGCTTATTTTGAGAGTAATTATTATTATTGGCTTTTTGAATAATTAAAGATCCTTAAAAAAATTACAGATTTCAAATTTTGTTCTAAAATAAAGACCATTTTATTAAGTTTAGAAGACTAGTTTTATTTCATAAATTAACCATGAATATAATAATTTTATTTTAAATTCTTAAAGAATTCATAAGAATATTTTTACGAAATTATTTATTTCAATTTACTACAGAAGAATTAGATACTAATAAGTTATTCTTTTGTTATTATAATCTCCTTTTATTATTTTTAAGAGCTTTTATTTACAATTAATCTGTTAAAGGGTTTCTGTATAAAAGTCTTTATGAGAATAGAATAAAATTTATTTATTAATTCTTCAGTGCTAATTTAATTTTCATTATAACAAAGATAATTTTATTTCAAATTATTAAAAATTCCATAGTAACATTGTTAAATAATTAGTTATTAAAGTTTTGAACACAATAATTATGCACTCATTAACCTACCTTTTGATAAAACTATGCTTTAATGCTAAATCATTTCCAAGCCCTTTCTTTTTAGGCAATTTTTATGAATAAAAGATAATTTTCTTAGAGTTTAGCTGATTGGTAACACTTATTACTATTTTTTATCATAAGAACAGATAATATTTTCTTTGAAATTTTTAAAAAATTAATAATAGCATTATGAATAAACAAGTTGTTTAAGCTTTGTACAGACAAATTAAAGACTAATCAGCTAATTTTTTTAGTTTATTTTTTTTTGCTTTTAGATTTTAGAGTAATTATAAAGATTTTAGTAAGCTTTCCTTTAAAGAAATTCAGTAATTTTTTTTATAAATTATTCAAACAATTAGAAAGTATAGTAATTTTGTTTGAGATGTTCAAAACCTTTGGCCTTTAATTACAATTCTAAATTATTTATACTTAAGAACATTCTATTTTATTTTCTTTCTTTTAATTTAATTTAGTTTTCCGGGGATTGAGATCCTCCTAATAATTCCAAATTTTATGCATATTTTTTTAAGAAAAGTTATTCAAGAGTTAACAAAGATAATACACGATTTTCTTTTTTATATTAATAGTTCTTTATATCCCTAAATAAATCCTTTACAACAAATGAAAAATATTCATTTACTAAACATTTAAAATGATGTTATTATTTCATATTTTATGAATAATTTTTTATTGCATGAAATGAGGAATTATTTAAAGAACAATTTTACAGAATTTTAAAGTCCAAAATATAAACAAATAAGGAGAATTTCCCAAAATTGAATAATTATTACCAACATTTTTTCAAAATACAAATTTTTTTAAATTCGAGAATACTTGCTAACTTACTATCAATAACATTTAATTTTTAGCAAAATTAATTAAAATTCTTTAATTTCTACATACAGTAATTTTTAATTTAATTTTCATGTGGTATTAAAGTCATAATTAATTGCTCGCATGCATTATTTTTGGCCCGAATTTAATAATTTTTTTCAATAGCAAAAGCTCTGATTCTTGTGAAACTGATAATAAAAGTGTATTAAATTTAATTTTGTAAAAATTAACAAAAGTATTGTAGAAATCTTTGTTTTTTTACATTTTATTTAAGTTTTAAGATTAGAGATTTTTATAAAAATTTGCTTTTGAGTGTTTAAAGTATAGTACAAAATCGTAGAAGTTGATCTCTATCTTAAAGCTAGCTAATACAAAGATTATACTTTTATTATAAAGCACTAATTTTATAAAAATAAGAAATTCTTTAATATTTTTTCCTTTATTCTATTAAATATTCTTTAATGCTGTCAAATCCTAATTTTAAGAAATTCTATTAATTCTTTTAGAGATTATACATTAAAATCAAACTCCCTTATTCATATAACTTAATTTTAATTTCAAAAAGTTTAGATTTCAAAGTATAAGTATAAATTGCTTTAAATCCTCTTGCCAATGGTTAAAATGTGTTTAATTTTTCTAGGATTTGCCAATATGATGTTAATTATTTATTTTTATTTTGTTTTTAGATTCTTTTAAATGCATAATTTAATTTTGCTTCGTAGTAAGCTTATTCGCTTCGTAATTAAGGTTAATCTATAGGAATATTTTCTTAATCTTCTTCATCTTCAATACAATAACAATAACTATAATCCTTATATTAAGGTAGTAAATTTTTGATTTGTTGAAAGTGCTCCTATTTGAGTTTTTCACTTTATCCACCCTCAGTCATTACACTGATGCAAAGTTTATTTGATTTACAATTTTTGCATAAACAATATTTGATTATGTATTTTCTTTGTGAAAGATATAAATAATGTTCATTATTATTGATTTATTGTTCAGGATTGACTTCTAAGTTATCAAGATATTAATTTTATTTATTTTCCTCTCTCAATTTATTTAATCTGTTATCTTCTATTTGTTTCTATTTCCCCAATTTCATTTATTATTATTATTATTTCTATTTCCTTAATTTCAGTTACTAATAAAAGTATTTAAAATAATATTAAGTCCAATATTTCTAAATCACATAGGTAAAGATCTGTAATTTCATGGAGTTTTCCTTTTCAACAAACTATTATAATTCATAAAATTAATGGAGTTTAATAAAAGCACATTTCAGCTGATATTTTGTAATTGTATTTGTAATAACAGAGGAATTAGTGTAAAGAATTTAGTAATAAAATTTCTAACGAATTTCTGAGCGAATTGATCAATCTTTTTATTACTTAAGGTTTGTAAAACTTTATTTTAGTTATGAAATTCTTAAAAAGTTTATTTTTTCTGATAATTTTTTAAAGGCACGGTGCTAAATTACAATTTGTTTCAGTTAAACCCAATTTTGTTGCAAGGAGATTTTATTAAAAACTTGTGAGATTGTATTAATGCTGCAAACAATATGAGATTTATGGATCAATTACTTCATAAACTATTTTGAAAAGTATTTAAAAAGAATTTTGGCAATTTATTAATATCCTATATCAAATTTTTACAAATAGACACTTTTATCATAGGTTTCATTTAATACCTGTAATCAGTTCTTAAGTTTTAGCTTTTTAATTATTACTTAGAATTAGTCCATTAGTTTTTTTGATTGTGAGTATTTTTAAAAATGTTTAAATCCTGCGATAATTTGCTTTTTTTAAAAATTTGTTATCATATTATTAAGAAATAATCCTTGCATTTTATATTTATTAATTTTTTTAAGGTTCATCATAAATATTATTAAAACGTGTTTCTAAAACTTCGAAAGAATGTTCAAAAATAGTCTACAACTTTGCTTTCTATTCAAATTCTTTTTAATTTGACAAAACGCAGAAATAAATAATTTATTTTGGATTATTTTTGAGATCTACATAAGTGATTCCAATTTCTTTTATCTTTGTTTATTTATTTACTATTTATTATTTATCAGCGACTAAAATCCAAGTTTCATTGATTTGTGAATAACAATCTTTTAAATATTGCTGAAATACCCTCCCATTTAATTATTAAATTCAGCAAATTAATTCACTTTTCAAAAAGCTTATTCTTAAAAATAGATTTCATGTTCTCTGATTAGATGAGAAAGACTCTAAATAAAAATATTAAATAATCTCTAAGATTTTAACATTGCTAAAAAATTAAACTGCCTTGGCATTGATATTAAAAGCAATTTTTTTCATCGATTCCGAAAGCCTCTCTTTTTTGTTTTTTTTAATATTTAATGATATGATATCAGTAAATTTTATATAATTAAATGCAAGCAAAATATGGCTGAGTTCGATTTATTTTATTATTTGAATAAAAGCTAAAATTAATTAAACTATTGTAAAGATTTTGTTTTGTTTTACCTTCAATTTATGTTGAATTTTCTCGAGATTCATCAGTTTCGTTTGCCAGGGTTATTATTTATTATTATTATTATTATTCAAAATCATTATCTGTTTTTTTACTTGATTTCGTCCGGTTTTAATTTTTTGAATGCTTAGTTTGATTTCTCTAGTACTTTGAATACGCTGAAAGCTTTTTCTTTTAAATACAAATTTCTTCAATTTATTTGGCTCTTACTGTAATACTTTTACTACCTTTTTTTTTTGTTAAAGATTATGGAACTGATTACTATTATTAACTTTTTTCTTGCGAATGAGTCTACTTTATTAATTCTATTAATGTTATTAAAACTAATAAATTAAAATTCAACTCAGTGGGGTCTCCATCTATTGAATAAAATCTTAATTGATAAAATTTAATATTAAGAATTATTTAGTTTATTAGTTTATTAATAATTTTATCAAATTTTATTTTACATAAAAAAATTCATGTTGCTTTAAATACATAAAGATTAATTGTATTATCTATATTAAACATTAATTCCATATTCCCTATCCCTTAATACCCAACTCCTATTTATGCCTGTTTATGAATGGAAATCACAGTCCAGAAAGGAGTAAATGCTTCATCCAATGCTTGTTTAATAATTTCAGTTATCTTTAGGATCTTATTCTAAAGAATTGATATATCAGAAATTTATTTCTTTGCTATGGTAATTATTTGGGTAATTTAATCTGAGGATAATGAAGGAGCGGCCCATTGCAATGCGATTTTTTCATTTGAATTCAGAAGACTATATGGAAAGAAATAATTCGTATGATCTTAAATACTTTGCGACCGATAAGCCGTGAGTATTTGGGTTTTATTTTAAAAATTAAAAGTCATTTATAAAGATATGGATGCCTCGGATGAAACATTATCTTTTTATGTGATTTTAATAAACCAATTTGGACATAAAATTTAGTTCAAGATTGATTTGAATTAATTTTCAATCATCAGACGTGTTACTTTTAAATTTTTCAATAAATCGCGAAGAAAGAGAGACAGATAATTTAATTGTGGTTTTGTAAAGAAACCATCTGAGAAAAGTTAAAGTAGGAATAAATTAAACCAATTTTGATAAATTTTATTTATTCTTTAGTCCCTTCCTGAAAACAAAAACTCGATAAATAAGATTAAGGAAAGCTCCGGAAAATATGCACATAGATTTCTGAAAAGAAAATCACTTTTAGATCAGTTTTTGCTTGCAATGAATAGTTGACACTCAATTATAAAGATTTTGTTTTTGTTGGTTAAATATGAAGAAAATCAAGTGGTTCTTATTATTTCGATTTTAAAGAAAGTATAATAGTTGTTCATTGCTCGCCGAAATAATTATCCAAATTGTATTTAAGAAGATCCGCACAAATTATAAGATCCTCAACAATTTCAATACAAAGTCCGCAAATTATAAGTAAATTATCCAATTAACCTTTATTCAATGCAGTTCCTTAGTGAACTAATTAATAGTCAGATATAGGTTGATGTTATTAAAGAAATTATGCAGGACTTGCAAAATATTGATTAATTAAAGGGGTTAATTTTTATTAAAATGCTTTATACTTCACTGTTTCTCTCAGTTATGTCTAGCGTTTGTTTAATGGAAATAATTCTTCATATTTTGGGTTAATAATAATACTTTCTACATTAATTTATTTTTATTGCTATTATTAAAGCAATTTATACTCTTATTATAGCTACTTAGTGATAACTGATTAGAAAACACTTTTTGAAGTCAAGGGTTAATCAGTATGTTACTAAGGTTAAATAGATTGTTTTTTTCTTATTCTAATCTTCGTTAATGTTTCATTTTTTATGGGTTCTACTTCTTATTTTATTTATTCTTATTTTGATTCTAACTAATTATCTTTTAAAACTATTTTCTTTTTTTTTACTTATGTTGATTATTTTATTTCAAAATTATCTTCATCCTTTATTCTAAACTCTTTGTTTACTTATGACGCTTATAGATTATATGGTTGGTTTTAATAATTTTATTTAATAATCGAAGGATTACTTCTTACTTATACGCTGCCTTATGAATGATTTTTTTTAGGTTATAATTGTTATTCAATAGAAAATTCATTTGATTAAAAATTATTTTACTCTTATCGTTTTATTTATTACTTTTTTTAAGTTTCCATTTACACTAATTAAGCAATAGAATTCATTAATTACTCTTCTAGATTTTTTTGATCTGGCTTTACTTACTAATTTTAAGGGATTATTCATTATTAATATGGGTTGTTTGGCACTTAAGAATATTAATAATATTGCGATTGTTATGGTAGTTAAACTATTGAACTCCCGAGAAGAGATTATGAAGATTATTAATGATAAAGATTTTATATTTGTGGGTGATGTTTTAGATGTGTTTTTGATCTTCTTGGATGGTATCCATTTTTTTTATTTCCAATTTTGGATAAATAATTATTGAAATCAAAATTAGCTTTATTTGTATTCTTATAAAAATTCAATGAATTGAAACTCATTTTCTATTAAAAAAATTAAAAAAAACCAATATATTTATGAAATATAACAAGTTTATTTTTGTTTCTATAAAAAAATAAATAATTTTATTTAAAAGCAACATGAAATTTATAATTTTAATTAAGTTTGTAAACAATAAATGTAAAAATCACAAAACTTGACATCCCTAAACTAAATTCCCATGCCTTCTTAACTCACTTTTTTTCAATAAAAGCTTGATGAAAATCAACCAAAAAAAATTATCCAGCATAAAAAGTCTAAATTCTGATAATAAAGACATGAAAAGGCATTTCTACCATACCATAAGACCATTTTCGAAGGTTATATCTTTTCTCTCAGTAAAAAAGCAGCTTGGAAAAGATTTTTTCTAAGACTTTACAAAAATTAGCTTTATTACTATAAGGTATAAACTTTATTATTCTTAATAAGCAAATAGAGTTCTAATGATGCGAGAGAGAAAGGATATTTGTAATTAACTTATTAAATAAAGTTAGAGTTTTCAAAATTCTAGAGATTTAATGAAATTTATTACTCCTTTATTCTAACAAAAAATGATGTGTTTTAAGAATTTTGCTCTTAGGATAAAAATACAATTCTGTAATGGATAAATCAATTGAAAGCACATACATGCCGAACTGATTTTCATTAAATTTATTGTTACATTGACGAACATAGTTATCTCATAATTATTGTAATTATTAATATTTAAATTTAAAGAATTCAAACACCCGAAAAGACAAGTTTAAAATATGTTTAATGGAGAATAAAATGAAGCAATAATTTTTGATAAATATGCATTGTAAAAGGAAAATAAAGTTTGTTACAAATTCAAATATTATATAAATTTGCATTTTTCATAGAAAAAACTCATGAAGTTACTCAAAATATGAAATACATTAAAAGGGTGCAAACATATTTAATAATTAATAGAAGTTTTTGAAGAATAAGGAGAAATAATTTTGATAACTGAATGAAACAAGGGTGGTACTTTATAAGACTTTTTGCTTAAAAAGAAGAAACTTCCAGAAGAAGCGGCTTGAATAATTTTTAAATAAATAATTAAGGGACTGAGATTTCTTAATAGTAAGAAAATAATACATTGTGATTTAAGTTTAACAAATCTTTAAATTGTGTCGGAAAATATTGAGAATATCTAAGGGATTTAGATCAAGATTTGCAATTTTGATAATGCAGAAATTTCAAAAATAGGTTTTTGTTAAAATTAATAGAAAAGGCTTGGAACTCCTGGGTAAATAAAAAATATTGTTTCTTTTGATTTTAATGTTTAGTTTTACTTCCCCTGAATTCATCCTTTCGTAATAATGTGATGCGAAATCCGATGTTTACAGCGCTGGGATGGTTTTATACACATTGTAAGTTTTAACTTTATACTAAATATTGCATATTAGAATCAATGGGAAATTTCCTTAGTAAGGTAAAGATCCTCACTTAATCTACACTGCGACAGTGCATGAAAGAGTTTAATTTGATTAGCCTGTTTGAGAATCTTGCTCTAAATAAGGTAACAGAATAAATCTTTACTAATGTTTCCCTCAAGTTATATCATTAATAAAAAAAATGTTAATAAAAACACCTGAAAGTCGTATTTCAATTGAAGAAGTTTTCGATTCTTAATGAATCACAAATAAATAAAAATAACTTCGTTCTTTGTCTAATTAAGATCGTCGAAGTAAAAAGCCTTGTACTACTACTAGTATCTTGATGAAGAACTAAATAAAAGATATTGAAGGGAATTCATTGAATAATGAAGGTAATGAAAGTTCTAATGGGTATTATGAAGATGTGACACCGATGGAAGAAAAAATAATCAATGAAGATATCAAAGGACTTACCAAAAATTATAATTTGAAAAAGACAAAACCGAAATTTAGTCAAATTGATAGTAAGGCTAGTAGTAATTAAAGCAAAAAAAGTAATAGTAAAAATAGTAGAAATTCAAAAAATAGTAAAAATAGTCGGCAGAGTCGCTATAGCCATCGTAATTTGACACGAAATAGTAAAAATAGCAAAGATAGTAAGGATAGTAAAAACAGTAGTCAGACGAATAAAACACCAATTAATTCTGTTTAATTAATGAATAATCTTTTAAATGGATCATCGATGTAACTTTCAGAAATTAAATCAATGTTTTTACGGGATTCTTCATCAAAAGTAACAATGACAATGCCTTCATAATTCTCAAATAACTAATTAAACAAACAATGTTTGACATAATTTAATTAATTTAATGAAAAAAGTAAGAGTATTTTATCAAATACAAATTAGAAGTCAAATTCATCTTTATTATAAGATTTGTTTTTAATGGATGAAAATAGCCCAGTATCAAAATTTATTTCATTTTATTCTCCGTAACCAATCAAACTTCTTTGTGAATTAGGAAATAATAGCTGATGATTAAATCCCAAGTAAAAAAATTAGTTTTTTCTTCTATATATTTTCATCTTTGTAATAACAATTTCATTACTTTTTATTATTCTTATAAAAATATTGAAACTAAATAATAAATTTTGAAGTAATTATTTTAAATCAAAAAGCTTATATTTTTAAAATAACAAAAGAACTAAATATTTTATTATAAAAACAAAAATGAATAAAATTCGAAGGAAAAATGAAAACAGAGGAAGCCCTTAACAAGCAATTCCTTATTCAGCCAAGCAATGCAAATAATTTCTATTTTTCAAACCGTATTATATCACCAAAAAAATAAACGAAAATGAAGGAAATGCAACTCCTTATTAATTATCTCTTTCGAAATAAGGAAATGAAGCAAGCTAGCAGTAAAATTTTTCAGATGTATTAACTTATCGAAGTATTATTATAAATTAAAACTTTTTTTTCCTAGAATTATAAACTTTGGAAAATATTGATGAGGAATTCTCACCACTATCTAATAAAAGATAACCAATGATAAATGAAAAGAATATTTTTTATAATTAGAAACTTGCAAAATACAAAAAAAATCCTAATAAAAATCTTAATCTGGGTTTATTATTATTATTTGCTTTCAAAAATTAAGTTTCCTTTTCTTTTAATAGGGCCAAAAATATAAAATGATGGAAAAATTGTTAAATATTCGTTGATAGGAACTGCTGACTAATTTACTAAACTTTAAGAAAAAATGAAAGAAAGAAGCAAGATTGGAATCCATCGTTAATAAACTTAAATATCAATAGCATCTCTTACTAATGTTTCGAACCCAAAAAGACATTGATTTGTATAAATTATTACATATATATATGGTTAATTTATAATAGAACAAGAATGAAGCTTAATTTTAGGATACTAAACTCTAATCTTAGGTTTCATTATCTTCAATGGCGAGTGAAAGTGTGGATATTAAAAAATCTATTAATACGACAATGATAAACAAAAATTCTAATTGCAGGTTAAAAAAGAGAGATTAGTTAACAAAATAAGAAATAATTAAAGATATTGAGGAAATTAAGTTAAAAGTAGAAGATAATAAATAAAGGGCAGAATTGCAACTGAAAAACCGAAAGGTTGATTAATAATTAGCTATTACTCATGATTCAAGGTTATTATTTATATTGCTTTTTTATAATAATAATAATATAAGAGTTTTAGAATATTTTGAAAAAATTAATGGGAAATGAGCATCATTAATGTCCATTTCTAAACGCAATCCAAGAGAATCTATTTTATAAAATTCAGATGTTTCATTTAAATGGTTCTTAATAAAATGTATTAGGATTTTCGTACATAAAAAGAAATAAAAGCTGCACTTGATTTTGTGTCTCCCCCATGTGACTAAAAACTTTGATAACATTCCTTAAGAACTTATACTTCTTATAATTCAGAAAGAAATTAAAACGAAAGTTATTTTAAGTAAAAAATCGATTGTTTTTTTTCTAAAAATATTATATAGAAATATAAGTAAGTAAAACGATTCAAAAGAAATCATAAAACCATCAACCCCTGCGACTAGTACAATGCAAAGTTTTAATTCTAATAACCTCACTTATTCGGAGATCTATGATAAGGCTACATAGTATAAGATTCGTCCATGTGTTCTTTTAAAGAAAGAAAATCCTAAACCAAAAGAATTAGAAATAATTTCGAGAACTAGTTTGTATGAGTCAAAGCTGTAAAATTTAATGAATAATAAAGTGACACCGGGACTAAAACTTGCAATGAATAAAATTTATAATAATAAAGGATTGCTTAAGAAAGTTTTACCTTAATGTTAGAAAAATCAATTGAATAATTTAATTGTTTATTATTTTGTTATTAATTGTGTGATTTTATAATTAGATTAAAGGAAATAATGTGTTAGAAAATGAAATCAAAACAATATTGCAATCTGATGTTCAAGAATTTGCAAAAGCAGAAAATTCTGAGATTCAGGATAATTAAATTGATAGTAATTTTAATACAATTATAATAATGTGTTAAATAGAAGAAGAAATTTTTGAGTAAAATTATGGGAATATTTTTGTTAGAAAAACTGGATTAATTTCAGAAATTAATGAAAAACTAATTATTTGATTTTATAAAATATAAAAAAGGTTCTTCTTTATACTAAATAGTCAAAGTAAAAAATAATTTAAATATAATAAATATAATCTCATAACCAAAATAAAATAATTTGATTTAAATTTTATTTTGACAAGGTTTCCTTATTTAATAAAATTATTATTTCTAACAAAAAAGTATTTTTTTCTACTCAAAAAGTATTCCTAAAATTATAATTATTCTAAATCGAAATTTAATTGTAAAATGCAGAAATTTAAATTATATTGATTTGCATTACGGAATTCAAAATATTTGAAATTATATGTTAGACTTTACAAAAAAATCCAAACAATTACTTTATGCAAAACCTTAATATATTGAAAAGAAAATTGATAAAGAAATATCAAATACATTCGCTCTGAGTAGAAAAAATACTGAATAGAATTACGGAACATTTTCTGAGATTTTTTAATAAAAAAGTTCTTTTTTTCTTTTTGATAATAAAGTAAACAAATTCTTAGGGCTATAAACTCTCGAAAATATTGATGAAGAATCATCACCAATGACAAATAAATATAAATCAAAATTAAATAAGAAAAATATATTTTACAACTCAGAGAAGGTCGCATAAATAAAAAATTTAAATTTATAAAATTTTGGAGGTAACAATATCAGTCTATTATAATTATTTAGGGCCAAAAGTATTAAATGACGGGAAAATTATAAACTACTCCATTATAGGGAGTGTTGACAGATTTACAAAGTTTTAAGAAGAAATAAAAGAAGGTAAGAAAAGGGTGATTAATTAGTGTGCATTTACAGTTATTTATAAATTAAATTAATAAATTTATTAGGTGACACCTATGAGTAATAGGTAGAGTCCTAGAAAAAAAAAGAATTTTGAAATTATGGTGACTAAATTTTCTAAGAATTAATATATTTTGTTAGGAAAATTCAGAAACTGAAAATAAACTACAAACATAAACCTCACTTTCTTCATTTATAACTGATACTCCTAGTAGACCTATCACTATAAATAGAATGATTACCCGTAAATTTGTAAAAAAGGAAGTAACAAAGGAAGAAATTTTTAAGGATATAGAAGAAGTGAAATAAAGAATTGAGTTAAACAAGCAAAAAGAGGAAACTTGTAGAAAAAAAGAAATATTTAATAAATAATTGACGATGGTTCATGATTTCAGAGTTTTTGATTCTTATGAAAAAACTAATAATAATTGAATATAATCTATGTAAGCGTTAAATCGTAATCCGTAAGAATCTATTCTATAAAATTCAGATGTTAAATATTTATTTATTTTTAATATTTTATTAGGAATATCGGACTAAAAACGAAGTAAAAACAACGCTTGAGCTCTTGTCACCCTCATGTGACAAATTATAATGATAGAATTCATTAAGAACTTATACTTTTAATAGTTAATAAAAAATTTAAAATGATAAAGATTTCAAGTAATATTTTAAAATATATATTGATCTTAGATAAATGAAATCATCAGTAAATAAAACCAGTTCCTCAATTAGTACAATGTAAAGCTTTCATTCAAATAGTTTAGCATACTCCGAAGTTTATGATAAAGCAACAAAATATAGAATAAGGCCATGTTTAACTTGGAGGTAATTGAGTTTGAAACCTGTTGAAGTTGAAATAATTTCAAGAACTAATCTTGCCTAATAAAAACAACTATATTAATCAAAGAAAAAAGCAACTGTTGGATTACAGTTTGCTATGGAAAAAATTGCAAACAATTAAAAATTAGTTAGGAAGTTTTAATCAAATTGTGAAAAATGTTCACTATAAAATTTATTCGTAGCCATTTTTAAATATATTTTATTTTATGAAAGGTTAAAGGCAATAATGTTCTTGATAATGAAATTAAAGTAATTACTTCGTCTGATACTTTAGATTTTAAAAAATTAGAATTAACAAATTCTAAAAGTGAGGAAAATAATTGTAATTTCATTTTATAAAAAATATTTTTTTTAATTAGAACAAGAAGAAATACTAGAATCAAATTATGAAAATGTATTTACTCAAAAAAATGAGTTGATTTCCGAAATCAATAAAATATTATTTGATTGATACTTTTTTTTTTTATTAAAAAGTTGTGGGTAGTTAATGTGTTTAATATTTAATTAAAAAATTTTAAACTTAATTTATTTTAAATTATTTTATTTTTTAATATAATTATTTATTTATTTAAATTATTTATATTTAATTCAACAAATCACAAACTTAATTGATTTTAAATATATTTTATTTCCCATTAAAAAAACACAAACTTAATTTAAAATGATAAGCAAATTTTATCAAAAATATGGTCATTTGTATTATTAAGGACTTTGTTTTAACCTTTAAAAGCAGTTTAATTCAGCCCACACATAATAAAATTGCCAAATAATCAATATCCTAAATAAAAATGATGTAAAAACAAATTAATTTATTTAAATTCTTCGTAGGAGACACTCTAAAAGTTAAAAGAATAAAATGAGGAAATAAATGAATAAATTAAGAAATCAAGTATATTATTATTATTTACGAATAAATAAATTGCTAATTTTTAGTGGAGCCATTGAAATCAAAAATATTAAAAATTATTAAAGAAAATAAAAAAATGATAATATTTTTTGTGTCTGCAGGAATTGTACTTAGTTTTTAATCTGTGTATATAAGTTCATCACTTTTTAAAAAACAGATTAAAATATGTATTAGATTTTTTAAATGTTTGGAAATATGTTGATGAATTGAATCTCTAAAATTACGTTGTTAAGCCTAAACCAAAGGAATTAAATTTAGAATTTGAAAGCAATTATTAGCATGTATTTTGAAATCTTAAATTTTAGTTTTATTGCTTTTAGGGATACTTTTTGAAGAAAGAAACTAAATCTCAAATTAAAGAGAGTTTTTAAAAATTATAAAGTACGTATGGAAAAAAACTTACAAAAGAATTGCTTTCGGAAATTTCATAAATAATTTTATTGAATAAGGATTTAGATTAAGAATTTATGGAACAAGTAAATCATATAATTTTTATTTATACTTTAAAGAAATTTGAGAGCAAAGAAGCATTAACTTATAAATAATTTTAAAGTTAAATTATCAAAACTTATAAAATTAAATAAAAACTTATGCTATTTCCTGGATAAAAATTAGATGCTTTTATTAAACTCTACATATAGATAGTCGAGAAATATTGCAAATAAAATAAATAGAATAGTTTTAATAATAAGATTATTGTTTCTGAAAAATAAAAGCAAACAAATTATTAATAAATTAAGCAACTAGTTCAAACAGATAAGTTGATAATAAATTTAATTATAGTATTTGTTTTAGTTACAAAGAAAATTTAAGTGAAATTGAAAAATTATTAAAGGATTTCTAAAATGAAAAGAAACTTTGAAAACAATAGAATTTTAGTTAATTTTTTAAAAATTGTGAAAAAATATTTACAAAAAAATATAAAATTAGAATTATTTAAAATTATGAAATATGAAAAAATTAATTTTAATTTTATTAATTGATTAAAATAATTTTTAAAACTTAAAAAATAAAACAATCAAAATTATACAAACAAATTTAACATAATCTCTAATGTAAATGAAAATGGCAAACTACAGTGGTATGTTCCCTATAATTTTTTAAAATAAAATCTATAAAATAAAGGTTATCATTCCAAGAAAATCACTTCAACAATTCAGCCAGCTAATCTCCCAAAAGATCAAAAACTTTAATTAATCATTGATATCCTTTAGGATAAGATATGCTTATTTATAACACAAGGTTTATTAATTTAAAAACGAAATAATATATTTAGAGGACAGAAATTATGAAGCCATTGAAACTTTATTAACTGAATAAGATATTGTAAATCTCGTGAATTAGAATCCTATTGTGCAGTTCAATGAATCCTCATTAATACTTATTTATGAAGGGTTTTTAACAACAATTAATTTGTTTTCTAAAACAAGTGTTTAGGTTTCCCAAAATTGACTTACGATCAGTGAAACAATTTACCGATACTTCCTAATTTAAAAAAATATAACAATCGCCTTAGACAAAGGAAAGCTCTCCTGAAATTAAGCCAGTGTAATTGGCAATGCCTTTAGAAGATATGTACGAGTAATTAAAATAACATTATGTAATTATTTAAATAAAATTTACAAATTATAATTAGAATGAAGAAGTTAATAAATATGAATAAACTTTGCTTGAACGTAAAGGAAAAGTATTAGAGGAATAAACATAATTACAAACAAAAATTGAAGAAATGGATAAACTTAAAAAAGATTAAAAAGAGTTTGAAACTATTAAAACATTGACAATGAAGATAGATTTCTTAGGGAAAGAAGCTGCAAATTATGAGAAATTTATCGAGGAGATTACTATGTATAAAAATAATTAAAATAAGATCACACAAATAGAGTATTTAAAGACAATATACTTGATACAACAAATGGAAAGTATATATCAAGATTATAGTTTAAAAAGGGAATGTTTAGAAAAGAATTTATAATTGTTAATGGATGACTTAAGACGCCATAGAGTCAGGAAAAATTAAAAGGAATATGAAGAAACTGAAAAGCGAATGACAGCACTAGCAAAGGATTTCATATAACTTAATGAGGAAAATCTCTTTTTTAAATGTGAGGTACCAAGAATACATGAGAAGTTTCTTGAAGGGGATGAAAGTTAAATCTATGCTTAGAAATTAGTTTCGTTGTCATCAAATGCAGAAAAAAGTATTGAAGAAGCTGCAGTAATGGGATAGCAATTACAGGAAAAATAAAAGGAGTTTAATGAATACAGAAAGAAATTTGATGAAATAAATGATTAAAATTAAAAAAGGATCTAGGAAAATGAAGAATTAAAGAAACAAGTTGGGAAAGTTAGTTAGGATTTAAATGATAATTTAGAGTGGAAAAAAAAGTATTTAGAGATTACTATTTTGATGGAAGAATTACAAGCAAAGCATGATACGACTTTAAGATAATTAGAGGCTGGTATTTTTTTGAAGGAAAAAGAAATAAAATTTTATAAAAATCAAGTTTATGAAAAGTATTAGATGATTTAAGAATTGGAGAAGTAAGGAAACGCTAAATATTAGGATTAAAGACTTGTGAATTTGTAAACTGAAGTCGATAAATTATCAAAAGGTTTTGTGATTATTATTATTATATGTTTATATTAAATAGAAAAGTAAGAAGAAACATAAAAAAAGGAAGAATTTGAAATATTATTAGAAACATAAAAAGATAAAGTAGCTGAACTTGAAATAAAAATTTAGTACTACGATTAATAATTAAGTGGATATAAACTGAATGAAGTATAACTCAAACAAGGCCAGATATCCATTCTTTCAGTGTAGAATGAACTAAAATTTGCTAATAATGAAATTAATGTTAAGGAATAGAAAATCGCAAAAATGAAATAGGATTCTTAAGAAAAGGAAGGTGAATTGGCGGAGCTGAAAACAAAAAATTAGAAATTCTTTGAGGAAAATTTGAAATTAAAGAATGAGAATGATATTCTAAAGGTGGATAAGGAAAGAGCTGGTATAGAGTAGGTGAATAGGAGGTTTGAGGGATAGTTGAATAATCAATAATATTGATAAAAGGTTTTTCTCAGAAAATATTCATTAAATTTAAATTTTAATAATTTTTTTAATATATTTGTTTCATCCTTTAAACGCTGCAGTATACACCTAAACTTCCACTGAATTATGGCTAGTAAACCCTGATTATCCCTCTTGCATTTCAATAATGTCTTTTTGAGTAAATGGTTTCATACAAACTCCGCATTTACTTTCCTTGAGACATATTTTATTGAGACATTCTTTGCACATTACATGTCCGCATTTTTTAAGCATGCATATTTTTTAATACTAGAGTTATTTTTAACAAATGTAACAGAGAAATTCATTGTCAATTTCTTAGATATTAGCTGTATACAGGTTTTTTAGTTTAATTTCATGGGCTTATTCTATTAGAAAAAAAAATCATCGATAATTTAAGAATAATAACTTTGATGCTGGGCTGGACAAAGCAATTTTTTAGAAGGTTTATCTAAATTCGTTGCAACCTTTTATGAATTCTTTGCTTCGGGTAGCCAGAAACTATCTTTTGTCATTTCTATTGAACTCAAATTAGCAATTCGTTGTTTATTTTCTTTGATTGATTCTTTTTCTTTTTTGTCTTTCCTTTGCTATTCCTAAGGTAATAATAATTGCCTTAAAAAAAATTAAAAATTATACATTTTGTTTAATTAGTTCTTATTTCTTTGGTGTATTGACTTTTTTATCAGTTTCTACAAAATATTCCATTTTCTCAAAATTGTCTTGCGCTATTTACCTTTCTTATTCTTTCTCTTGTAATTATTTTTGTGTTTCTATTTATTGTTTCAGCATCCAATTTTCTTGAAATTATTTGATTTCTATTTCCATAATAAAGAAAAAGATAATTTTTACATTTTTTTTATTCAATCAAATTCAACATAATGCAATCCTTACAAAACAAATGTCCTTTATTACAGCACATTGGCTACTGGAGTTTTTGTAAACAAAGAAAGCATTATTCAAACTTTTTTTACGAATCTTTTTTAAATTCATTAAGAATAAATTGTAAACCAACGCCAATTCTTGTTTATCTAGTTCCATACACATTTTTGAGCAGGTTCTTTTCAAAAGCTGTGAGAACATGCCCACCTGGATTATTTTTTGTATAGCGTGACATAATAATTTTTAATTTATTTTAAAATTATAAATATAAATAGGGGATAAAAAGTATTTCGGATATGAATTTTATTAATTTGAATTATTTTATAAATTTCAATAATTTTTATAATGAATTAGAAAATCAAAGCAGAAATAAAGTAATCAAATGATCACTTTTTTCATTTTAAATAATAAAAGTATTAATATGGGCATTTTATAGTTTATTTTAATAAACCCCTTTTTGGCTTATTATAAATTTAAGCAAAAAAGAATCTAATAAAACGATGTTTGCTAATTAGTATTAACACAAAATTAAAATTAAAATTTCTGATTTTAATTGCTTCAATAAAAAAAAAAAAAATAAAATATTTAATAAAATATCCAAAACAATTTTGTAATCTTAAACAAAATGCTTAAATACTTATTAATATTGAGCTTGCTTTCTCTAACAATTAGCATTAATAAAAATTCATTTAGTAATATCGTGATTGAAAATGCTGATAGAAAAATTGATCTACATGGGAAGTATCCATAAATGACAACACTAATGAAAATTAAAAATAATGGAAATTCAAATGTTAATTAAATTTATCTTGCTGTCCGTGAGGATTGGATTGCATAATTGCATTTGTTGAAAATTACTTAAGGTTAGAATATCACAATTATTAACGATTTTAAAGCCGGAAAGCCAAAGGAGCTGACTTACATGGTTGTTGAAGATTTGGAAATCAAAAAAAATAATTAGGCAGTCCTCTTTGAAGTTAATCTTGAAGTGGGATTAAAACCAAAAGAAACTATTTCTTTGACAGTCTAGGAAAACTATTACAATATTATGTCCTTCTTACCAAAAAAAATTAAATTACAGGAGGATCAATTAGTTGTATTCGAAGATAATGTTTATATTTTGTCACCTTATTTAGTCGAAAAATAAAAAACTGAATTTTCTCTCTCCGGTGCTCCAATGTAATATTTTCTTTTAATATATTTCCCCTTTTTAGAACAAAAACTGAAATTTAGCCTGTCACACAAAGAGGCTCTTAGTTAATCTATGGTTCCTTTGAAAACATAAAGGCCTTTTCAATCTAAGTTATCAAAATTCATTTCATGAATAATACTCCTTTTGCTTTATTTAAATCTGTTAAGTTCCTTTTAATCTTTAATCTTTAAAATCTTTATCATTTTATGATTAGATCTATAATCGAAGTTTCACATTGGGGCAATATAGCCATTTAGACTTTCTATAAATTGAAAAATGAAGGTGCTGAATTCACAGGTGAGTATAGCAGAGTTGATTACAACCAATACAAACCAGGTGCAGGAAAGAGCGCATTAAAGGCATTATCGGCTGAACTTCCTTACCATGCCTGGGGTGTTTACTACAGGGATGAAATAGGAAATATTTCAACTTCCAATGCTAAAAGAAATGTAACGCATTTTCAATAATATTATTTAATGATTTAGTTAAAAGACAAAGAAGTCAAATTAGAAATTACTCCAAGATTTTCTTTGTTTGGCGGTTGGAAGTCAAACTTTGAAATAGGCTATAACTTACCATTACATCACTATTTGTTCCAGTCCTCAGAAAAACCCAATGAATATATTCTCAAACAATTATTTGGATTTCCTTTTGATGGGTTTCTTGCTGAAGAGTATGAGTTAAAAATTGTTTTACCAGAGGGAGCCGTTAATATAGAGGTTTTTCTTTAATTAAAATAAATTAATTTTAGAGTGAATTACCATTTTTATTGGATAAGGAACATTAAACTGTCTCTTATTCCTACTTGGACACTCTTGGCAAACCTACCCTTGTTTTGAAAAAGAATTTAGTTTCTGATTATCATCATTAGCTTTTCTCTGTTAATTTTAATTGATTAGTAATAATAATGTTTAGGTTAAATATACATTTAACAAGCAAAATATATTATTTAAGCCAGCATTATTATTTGTTGGATTCTTCCTCTTATTTATGACATTCATCATAATAAAACGTCTGGAATTTAAGAGCTTAAAGGTTAAAGATGAAGACAAAAATTTGTGAGTTTGAATTGAAAATATTTCAAAATTAAATAAATATTACAACAATTCTAATTTCTAATTTTAATAATAAAAACAAAGTAGCCTCCATTGATTAAAGGGGTTAAAGAACCTCGTTAATGTGATAAAATTTAGTAGCTTTGAAGTTATGAATAAATTTTAAAATTATTAAAGGGACTAAATCTATTTGCTACAAATAAATAGTTTTTTTTTGTGAAATTAATTAAACCAATTAAATACGGAAAATTAAAATATATAAATATTATTTTTACAAACACAGGACCAAATGAAAGTCTCATAGAAATCAAAGAAGATCATCAAGCCAAAAATTAAAGATTACACTGAGTTTTATCATTCAAGAACTGAGAAAATAAATAAACTAGAAAAATCCTTAAAAGGAAAGTTAACTCTCCCAAATCTTTAAATAGAAAAAGCAATAAAAGCATTATTGCAACTTAATGAAAAAAATCGTCCAGCAAATGATCTACTTAATGCTAATGATTAATTTATTTATTTAGAAATTATTACAAACAAAGTCCCTGAAAACTATTCTATTAGACCAACTCAAATGTACAGTTTTTTATAATTATAATTCTTTAATTTAGTCCTTTACCTCACCCTCTTTATTCTGAAGAATATGGATCTAAGTTTGCAATCATTTGCAAGGACCCATAAAGAGAATTTAAAGATAAAATATCTGATTTAAATATTCCTTGCATAGCAAAGGTCAGTTTTACTTAGTATAAATAATATTTCGCAGGTAATCGGTTATAGTAAGCTCTAGAAAAAATATCCCACTTACTTAGAAAAACGCAAGCTATGCTCAGCATTTGATTATTTCTTCTGTGATTATAAAATCTACAGTATTTTAAAGAAGCCAACAGGAAAAATTTTTTATGAACGAAAAAAGTTTAATTAAAACACTATTACTATTTATTATTTCTATAGATATCCTTTCCCAATTCAACTTGATGATGTCCCAGAGCGAATGAAAGATAAATTTGAAGATAATTTTGATCAATATTTAAATGATCTCTCTAATTATACATATTTTATCTAAGGCAATGGCCCCGTCTAGTTATTATTTTTGTTTTAATTATAATTTTATTTAAGTACAATCAAAGTTGCAAGAACTAATATGAAAGAAAAGGACATTATTTAAAATATAATAGCAGGAATTTACAATACCTTACCACTCCTTATAATGAGTGGATTAAAGTTGTCGAACCTTGAACAACTTGCACTCAAAACATTTAATTCAATTTCTTTGCCAATATATAACCAGTTAACTAAAACAAACGTGGAAGCTTATTTACAGGCTAATAGCAATCAAGAATGAAATTTTTTGTTAAATTATTTCAAAAATTTTAAATTTTATTAAATTTGTTTCACTTTTATTTTGTTTTGCAACATTAGAAAAAAGACTACCAAAAACTTTTTTTTATAGGTCTAGGTTCCACAGGTAACGTTGGTTTTTTTTCAAAGATCATTTAATCTTCTTTGGTAACACTATAAGTCTCAGTCATTTCATAAATCAACCGAATTTCTAAACTAATTTCTTAATTTGCCATTTCAGTTTATTCATCACTAATTTATTTAATTTTTAGAAGAAATTTACCTTTGAGTGTCTTCAATCGAATAAGAGCTTTGCAAAGTCCCGCTTTCTAGTAGTTCGTAGACTTAAATTTTGTTTCCTTGTGAACCGCATGCTAATCGAATATTTTTATCTTATTCTGTGTTATTTTCTGCTGTTCCTCGAATTTTTTAGCTATTAAATGTGCCAGAAACACATATTTAATTAATATTATTGCAACAATCTTAAAATTATTTTCTATCAATAATTTAAAAATTATTATTTGTTTTAATTAATTGGAGTGCATCATTATTTTATTTTCTAAGAATAATAATATGATTTTCAATTGGAATAGGACAAAAACTTTTAATTTACTCATTTAGATTAAGATAATTTTGTTTAGATGTTTTGATGTTTTTAAAAATAAGTTACCTTTAGGAATAAGCAACCACTATTTCAGAATTAGGTATGGATTTTATTTATTCATATTCTTATTGTAAATCAATAGAAGTAACATCATGAATAAAAATATCAGGACAACTTTCTGTTATTTTAATTTTATCTGAAGATAATTTTCCAATGCATGTTTTATTTTTAGCAATATTATTGAATCAATTAAATAATAATCCTCCATCCTAACAGAATTCAAGCATTTTAAATTCGTACTAATCTTTTATTGTTTTAAATTTTAGCATATAAAATGTGCTTATTTCAATAATATGCATATCAATTTAATATCCAATTGCTATGTATTTTTCATTAAAACTAAAGCTTGAACATTAAGGAATTTTGGAGTAAAAATCATATTTAAATTACTCTACGAGATCTCCAGTATCTAAATTTCATAATTTATTTATACCTATTTCATTGGTTTTCTTTATTCCAACATGCAAATAGTTTCCTTCTGGCGATATTGATAAGCAAACTACTTATTAATACTATTCAATTTTTTTTTCCTAATTTAAAGACCCAGAATTTAAATCCCAAAGTTTAATAGTTTTATCATCACTTACTGTAGCAAGCACATCACCATCAAAAGTCATACTGACATGTGTGACAGGCCCTTTATGAGCTTATTTTTATTGTAATTTATTGATATTGACTGAAAATACTTTAATAGTTTTATCTGAACTGCAAGCAATTAAGTTGTTTTGATCCATCGTAACACTTAACGCTCTAATGCTATCCTCGTGTGCTAAAAATAATTTTCCCTTGGTGTTTTTATTTTCGGCCGAAAGTAATTAAATATAGTTATTATCAAATCCCACAGCAAATTTCTTATTATTGATGAATTTAATACAAATTATTTCTCCTTTTTAATTATCAAAAAAATCTTGCTTCGACCAAGACATAGTTAGCTATTAATTTTCAATATCTTAAAATTTTTTAATATCTTTTCTACTAGCAACAATTGTGAAATTATTTAAACAATCCATGCAATGTAATGAAGAAGTATGTCTTATTGAGGTTGATTGACCATTATTAATCGAATATATAATAATATTTTTATCGGTACTAATAGATACAATATAAGTTGAATCTAAATAAAATCTAACACCAGTTACTTCACCTTCATGTTAATAAACTTGATGTTGTTTAAATTTTTTTTCTTATTCTAAATAAATTCATAAAACCACTTAATTATCTCTTCCACCCGAAACAAATTTGTTTTCACAGTAATCAATTGAATTTACTCCAATTGAATGACATTCCAAACTATATTATTCTTCATTTTTTGGTTAAACTATAATGTTACTATTTGTCAATCCCCCGATTATTATAGATTCTTTGGCATATCCAATTGCATTAATTTGAACTTTTTCGTCCATATATTATTGATTTTTAAAATACAAATTATAGTTTTCGAGCACTCTACTACTATTAATATTTCATAGTTTGACAGTCCCATCTAAACTTCCACTTAAAACTTATTCATTCCCAATAGCAACAATATCTGTAACAGCATTGGTATGTCCTTTCATTTATTGCTTGGATTCATCGGATTTAAAAAGCCAAATTTGTATTTTCTTGTCTGAACAAATTATCATTTTCTTATGATCAGGGGAAAATAGAAAGTATTAAATATTGGGAGAATCTAATTCAAATTAAAATCTTTCTTCCTGTTTATAAAGAGTTTTAACCTTTATTTAATTGAGTATTTAATACGCAATTCATTTATCATCAGAAGAAACAATTAATTTTATAATATTTGGTTCTAATTGGTAAGTTTCCGAAATTGCACATTCCTGATTATTAAACGAAAATACATTAAGGATTCCATCTTTACTAACAGAAAGTCCAAAATATTTATCTTATTCTTTCCTTGCTAAAAAATATGCATTAACAATAGCTGCTTTATGCTTTATCCCAAAATTGGGGGAATAATATTCCTTTTAAGCTCCCATAATTTACCAAAATTTAACTTTTTTATCTTTACTTCCTGTAATAATTCAATTATCAAAAAATTCTAAACAAGTGATTACACTGGAATGCTTACTTGACTCTTGAGACTAATTATAATTTTCATATGATTACTATTTCATCTCATTAATATTAAATAGGATAAAATGTTTATTATTTGGACCCCATAAAGCAATAATTTTATTATCCAAAGAAAATGTTATTTTTATAGGGCTTTTCAAAGATAAATTAGGTATTTTAATTTTATCAACTATACCTTTTTTTTGTGAGTTTATTGATAATTATTCAGGAATTTCTGAAAGGATAAGTAACTTTTATTTATTTTCAGAAATTAATAGAGCTTAGTAGACTCCATTATTAGATAATCCACTACCTAAAATCTCAGGGTACTAATCTTTAAATTCAAATGTTTTATTTTATTGAATATTTTGAAGAGAAAACTTATATTTTTTTTGTTTTGGATTCTCAGAAATCTGTTAACTGATAAATTAAATGGCCCCAAAAATTGTAAAAATTGCACTAAGAACATTTTCATTCGTTATTTCTTTTTCATATAATGAAACTTTAGAAAAATCAAAAATAGCTCAAGCAGTATCAGCATTAATAAATGAGGTTGAATAGAATTATGCTCTTCTAAAATCTACTCCCACTAACTTAGCGTCATCGAAAATTGTCTAGTGGCAGATAGCGGCCATTAAATTTGCATTTGGAATAACAATTTACGATAAGTCTCGGCCTGAAAATGGTGTTTTCATATAATTTAAAATTGATATTGCATTGGAAGCGGCAATTGCTTAGATATCTCTTATATCATGCTATCTTGATGAATAAATACATTCAAATAGCTCTTATTTTAAATTATTCTTTTTATCTAAATAAATGCAGGCGGCCATCATTTCAAGAAATTATTAATTTTAAGTTTGAAAACTATTGCAAAGACTCTTGGGAATATATATTTTATTCTTTAGTTATTTTTGAAGATTACTAGCAATGTAAAAATAAAATAAATTATTATCCAAAAATTAAAGTTAGATTTAATAATTTTCAGGATGATTTAGTATTGTTTTTTTTACAAGCAAAATTTAAATAACTTTAAAAAAGCCTTACTTATATAATTCACTTTTATCGTTTCCAGTTTGAAAATTTTCCATAATCTTATTATAACATTTAGTTTAAATTTAATTCATGGTATCTTCAAGCTAATTATGTGTTTGAAATAAAGTTAAATAATTTTTATCATTCATAGCTAAAGCAATTACCTCAGATAAATTAGTCAATATTTTAACAACTTTATCATCTGTTATTTTATCTGTTGTCAGTAAAAATTTGTCTTTTAATAATTCATTAATTTTTTTCTTATCAATTTCAGAACAATTATTGTAGTTGCTAAGGAGTTATTTTTATGACTCAAATTTCATTAATTCATATATATTAATCATTTTATTTGTATTAATGTTTTTGTTTTTTATTAACTCTACCAAAATCTAAAAACTTTTTGGCGATTTAATAAAATCAATAATTTCGTTATTTTACTTAATTGCTTGTGATAATGATTTAACTGTTTGCTCTGTAATTTAAATATTTTTTAAATGCCAAGCTTTAAGATTAATTGATTCTAAGTTAAATGGTGCAATCTATGTAATTTTAAGCTTTTCTAAATTACTCCGAGGAGAGCATTGCAAATCAATTTATAATTCATTATCAAGATTTTACAATTTATTAAATATTATTAATTTACTGTTTACTCCATAGTGCAATTCCTAAAGGAAATAATTAGCGATGTTGCCATTAAAAATTGATTAGTTAAAATTATCAACAAGAACAAGGAATTAATTTTAAGCTAAAAAAGAATCAGGAATATTTTCTTTAGAAATCTTAGAAGACTTTGCTAATCCCTCCTTAATATTCCAACAATTGTTTTCTAAATCAATCATCACTGGAATATACTGAGGCAATTGAGTAGTGCATTGTTCTAAAAATATTTATTTGGCAATAGTTGTTTTGCCACTCCCATAGCCACCAGAAATCAATAAAACTTATTTATTAGTCTCTTAAAGAAATTAATATATTGTAGTTTTTCATTATTAGATCTCATCATTTTAGTTATTTAGTTAAAGGTAAATATACTCTGACAAAGAATCATCAATCTATAATTTTTCTTTTTTTAATTACAACATAATATCATTTTATAATTATTCATTTTTCTTTTGAATAGCACACTCACATTCAGTACACCTTGTAATTTTGTTTTATAATAAATCTATTGCTTCTTAAATTGTTAGTCTTTATGTTGGTTCTTTTTTTGTAAGGCTATCAATCAAGTCTCTGAATATTTGTAAATCTGCTTCCGAGAAACACTTTTAAAATCTCTTATTCCATGGGTCCCTTTTTTACGAAAATAAAATATGGTGAATAATTTTTCCAAAACTTTCAAATTATGCTAAATCCCATTAGATTATTTCTTAATTTGTAAGAAGTTCATTAGCAATAAACGTTTCGGAATAATAAAATAGCGAACTTAATTTATTAAATTTTAAAGAATCTAATTTAAGTAGTCCTCCAATATCAATAATTTTCACATCTTTTGTGTAAGGATCAAATAAAATATTTTCTGGTTTTAGGTCTGTCTAAATAATATTTTGTTGATGCATTAATACAATTATTTCCCCCAAATTGATTAAATAATCCAATAATTAATTCTTGCAAATATTTTAAGAATTAAAAAAAACGGAGGAATTATTATAAGGTATTAATTCCATCATTACGTTTCCATATATTTAATTTGTTGACTAATTCTAAACGATATTTCAATCGTAAATTTCATTTGATGATAAAAATTCTTCATGATATTTCCAAGGTTAGTATTCATCATAAACCCACTTATATCATTGTTTCCAATTTGTTGTGTATTTAATTTATTTAATTGCTATAAAAGGAGAAAATGTTGATTAATTCAAGGGGGGTATTAGACATATTCCTATTTTAACATCTCCAAAACTTCCTTCTCCAAGAGAAAGTTCTTATAATTAATTTATTTTTGAAGCAACAAATTCGATGCTTTTAAAAATTTCTAAAGTTTCTTTATTGATTTTATGAATTACTAAATATAATCCTCCATTATTTCCAAGTAATAATTCTTGTTAAAGATTATTATATTCTATGTAGCATTACTAGTAAGAGAAAAACTTTTTGCACTACTTTTAATTATTTAACATTTCCTTTACTTTATCTAAAAGTTTATCAATGCATGAATATCTCTTATTTGCTTCTGTGCTTTTTTCTTATTATTATAACTAAGTAAATTATATAATTTATTGTTCGTTAATTTTGATTATATAAAACTTTCTAATTTTTTCAAATTATTCATCATTTATAATGATCTTTAATTCTGTTTCAAATTCACTAAATTGGGTTTTGTTCTTGAGAGAATGGATCATTGCAAGAGCAAATAAAATTTAGTATTAGGAATTTTAAATCTTGCTAAAAACATAGGAAATATGCTAAGAAAATTTATTATTGTTCCATGTCATGTCAGGAAGCGAAAGCAATTAAATATATTCCTTCAGGCATTAACACTTTTTAAAATTAAGCATTTCGTTTTTAATTTAATCCAATAACGAATTGAAGTTATTTGCCTCGATGTTTATAATGCAAGGTTAAGAATTTTCAAATTTTTCTATTGTTTTATAACTTGAAGAAACCATTTTCAAAAATTTTTATTCTTATTCTTCTTCTTCTTCCACCCGAGCAGTATTTAGGGATATTCTTTAAGTTGAACTTTTTTTAAAATAAGATTTATATTAAGTTTTACTTCATTTAAAGATAAATACTATCTATCATACTTTTTTTTTATTTTAAAAGTTATATTATTTTCTTTATCTAATTTTTAGTCAATCAAAAAGAAAAAAATTTTTATTATTTAATATTTAGTCACTTCTAAACAAAATAAATTAATATATTGAATTTAATAAAAATTTTAAATTAATTAAACTTTCCTGAATTGTTTATTTCCTGACAAATTTTAACTCTTATTGATGCTAGATGATGCAAAATATAAAATTGTTAAAAATTGTTATTATTTGAAATTTTAATTAATTAAAATTTTAATTATTTAAAAAATTAAAAAATCAAAAAAATACTAATAATAAAAATATGCATTAAATTGGCATAAAATTAAATTTATGCTAGTGCTTTTTTTGTAAGTAAATAAAAAATTATTAAAAAAATATTTTTCGCTTAAAAAGCTAAATTCTTTTGACTCCCTTCGTTCAGATCTTATAGTATTGGTGTTATTTCATTTGAAATACTTTATGGTTACGAAGCTATATATTTACCGAAAAATAATAAAAATCATGCTACAATTTTGTTCTTTAGAAAGATAAAATATTTAGTATTTTTGAAAAGCTAATTGATAAAAATTTGTTATTATCTAATATTTATGAATAAGATATAATTAAGAGAGTACTATTTTGGGGTACAAGTATTACTCATTTCAAATCTTAAACCAGAAAATATATTTGTAGAAGAAAACTCTAATGGCGAACGAAAATATATCTTCTCTGGACTTTTAAGAAGTGGGTCAATGAAATAAAATTTGCAACAAAAATTTAAAAATCTAAGATAAAAATGTTGTTTATTGTTTTTGAAATTTATAAATATTTAATGACATTATGCATCCCAAGAATTATTTGAATGCACTTAAGATAGCAAAAAGCTAAACATATTTTATGTTTAAATTAATAATATAAAAATCTCAAGAAATTAATATCAATTTTTGTTTACTCAAATTTTAAGAAAGAGAACAAATTTATTAAATTTTCTTATAATATGAAGCACTTTAAGGTCTCTTTCTTTTATTATATATTATTTTATAAAATAAACTTAATTAACTGTCTTTTTAATAAAAAATTAATAATTTTTTAATGAATAAATAAGAATTGAAATAATAATATAAAATTGGGGTATAAACTAAAGATATTTGCATAAAATAAGGTAAGTAATTAATTTTTCATTTAAATAATATGAATGCATAAAGAACATTCATAAAAAGTTGAAAGATTATTTGATTGCAATAAATTTTCATAATTACAGAATAATTAATAAAAATAATAATATTTTTTTGCTCTTTTTTTGACTTTTTAGTACAATTTGTTTTGTTTATTTTTATTTTCAAAGCTTAAAAGGACACAAATTATCCTTTGTAAAATTTAATATAATAAAATATAGAAAGTTAAATTCTTATTAATATATTAAATTTATTAATAATTTTTAAATTTAAATTTTTAAATATTATAATTATAAATAACAAATAAGTTTCTTTATGTAATTTTCTTTTATTCACTATTATTATTACTATTATATTACATAAAATCTTTGAGCAAATTAAACATAAAATTTAAATTTAAAAAAAAAAATATTGATTCAGATAAAAAGTTAGGAGAGATGGAAAGGATAAAACAATTTATAGAGGAAGAAGAGTCTTTTGTTGCATATCCTGAAATATATTAATAATAATAAGAAGAGAGTAGTAACAAATATCTCAAAGAAAAAAATAAAACATACGAAGTATAATAATAATTGTGTCCTTAATATTTATAATAATAATAAGAGAATAAAGAATTCAAATAATAGATGACCCTTAAAAATAATCTAGTAGGAGAAGAAATATAAGATGAATAATAGCAATTGCCATTTTTTGAAAATCCTTAAGATTAAATAAATTAAAAAGAGAATAAATTCAAATAATAGGTGATAGTAGAAGAAGAAAAAATAGAAATATAAGAAGAATAGCAACAATTGTATCCTTAAGATTAAATAAATTAATAATAGTAAAAAGAGAATAAATTCCAATAATAGGTGATCATTAAAAGCAATATAGGAGAAGTAGAATAAATAGAAACATAAGATGAATAACAACAATTGTATCCTTAAAATTAAATAAATTAATAATAAGAAGAAGAGAATAAAGAATTCCAATAGTAGGTGATTTCCACAAATATGTTAAACCATATTTAAGAAAATTCAAACTTAGTAAAAGACAACTAAGCTTTGATTGAACTTAAATTTTATTTACACTGGTCAAATTAGGAATCATTTTCAATTAAAAATTATAAAAAACGGTTTTTGATAATATCTATAAAAAATCAGCAAGAAAAATAAATTGAAATGGAAAAAATTTCATCAGAAGTTTATGTAGCAAAGTATTATGCTAATCAAAAGCACGAAGAAATTACTTATTAATATTTATTCAAAATTTCTGATTCTAAATATATTTAATGTCAACAAATTATTAGAAAATTGCAGCCTTGAAAATCCTTAAAACAATAAAATCACTATATTTTTTTTGATGTCCCCTGCCAATGAATTTTTTCTGATTCAGTTAATAATAATAAAATGATTACTTTAAATAAATCATATTTATTGTTTTATGCCTCCTTTATTTTAAAAGAAAAAAATTAGAATAAATAAGAACTCGAAGACCTGTTTTTATTCTTTTAAGTGTAAAACCTTTCTTGAACTTAAATAAAAGTGCTTATTTATGAGTATTCATGCAAAATGTTAAATTCTTATTAAAAATCAAAAGAAGAGCAAATATTTAATTTAATTTATCTCAATGGAATTGGACATTTAACTAACATTGATATCGAGAATAATAAAAAAAATCTTGATTTTCTTTTAGATGTTTGTCGAATTTAAAACCTAGAAAATACTTTATCTTATCTCCACAAATAACCCAATGAAACTATCTGTAATGGCTTGAAATTTCTTGCTAGAATTTCAAAAACTTTTTAAAAACTCTTATTACTAAATATTAAATAAAAAATTCCTTTCCTTGTTCAAGACAAAAACTTTTATGAAGAAATTAATTTGAATAATATAGAAAAATTTGATAATTTTGATAAATTTTTATCTTCAGAAATTGAATATTCTTTTCTGATAAATGATTAAATCGAATAACTTTTATTAGTTATTATTAGAGCATGATTAATTTAAAAAATTCCTTAGAATGCTAATAATTTTGGTATTATTTTAAACCTTTTAGTGAGTAAATTAAATAATCCATCCCCAAAGATGTAAAATGCTTTTATCCAAATTTATAAAAAACTTCATGGAAAAACAGAATTTTTCATTATGAAATTAATTAATGCCTTACTTCAATGGAAAAGGGTTTTCGTTTTATAGTCCATTATAACAAGCATTGGCAAATATTGTAACTAGTCAATTTTAATTTGAAGATCTGTTTTTAATGATCGACTAAAATCCTTTTTTATATTCTGAGCATTTATTAATAAAATTATGTGAATATCAGTCATGTTTACAATATTTCCCAAAAATATTTTAATAAGCTTCTCGGTATTTGGATTTTTCTTAAAATATATAGCAATCTATACTGAAATTTTCTTAATCAATCTTGTAAAAAGACTTTCTGAACAATCAGCATTTAGTAATTAAAACTTTATAATAACTTATGTCTTCCATTCAAGAATTTTAAACAAATGATAAGCATAGCTTATAAAAGAATATTGAAAAATAATTTATGAGATAATTTGAAAACTTTCAAATAAAATAAATTTTCTTGCATTTAAAAAATTATACCTAATAATTACAAAATGATGAAATTTTATTCCAATAAATATGGCATGAATTAGAAAAATGTATTAAAAATAAAATCACTATTGCTTTTAATTCAAATTATTAAAATATTTTAAAGTATTTAATTCAGGACTAGAAACTTATTAACATACTTTATTCGGAACTATTTAAACATTTTTTGGGCTTAATTTATTAAACAGTAGAAAAAAACAAAGAAATTGTCTTTGAAAGTCAGGACTTTTTAAATCTATTAGAAACGTGTTGGAATATAAAAGAATTTTAAGAACATCGCCTGAATAAAAAATTACAAGAAATTTTAAATACTCTTTGGAAATCAATTGAAAATTAATCAGTTAGTTTATAATGTTTTAACAATTTATTCATTGGACTTAAAACAAATTTGCAAATACTCTTTGAAAAGTATATTATTTGAAATGAAAATTAAAAGAAAAATTACATTTAAGTTTTAGCCGAAACCAAAATATCGTATGATAATTATCTAAATTAACATTAAAAAATCGAAGCATTTCTTGAGACAATGACTAATTTTCAATTAATAAGTTTTAATTTAATAAAATAAGATTTCTAGAAATATCGAACTCCATAAACATAAATAACATTAAAATAAATTTCTTCAATTAATTTTTGGAGCCTTTATCAAAAATTTTATCCGTTAATAGACTATATTGTTATATTAAAGGATATAGGATTGTTCTAGATTTATTTACAAAATAATTCTGTTTAAACTCTTAAACCAGCAAGGATAGATGAATGCATTGAATAATTTTTAAAATTAATTAACAACTTCATTAATTTATACTTTCAATTATTTTTATTCTAATAAGATAAAACCAAAATTCTCTTACAAACACAATAAGAAATCTAAAATCAAACGAAATTAATCATTGATTTTAGTTATAAACTGCAATTTTTAGAGGTGTTTCAAAGTGTAGATCTCGAAAATAAAAATATAAATTTTCATGAAGATTTATTAAAAATAAAATAGTTTTTTAAGACAATTTTTCATTTAGAAAATCTAGAATTTCATGAGGATTTAGGAAAATCTTTAGAAAATTTGTAAAATTATAAAAATACAATCCAAATGAAGAAATTTATAATATCATTAAGTAACGTTTTTTAGTTAAAAGATATAAAAAATAAACGATAACAACAGTTAAATACAGATTATCTAAAGATTATTGAAGAGTTTTCAGAAGAATAAATCAATAATATTACAAAAGAAACGGAATTTTGTCCGCTGATAACAATAATAAACTAGTTTTTTGATTATTATAATTAAATAGATGGAATTAGAGAATTTAATTTAGAGTTTCAATAAATCCTTGGTGACTCTTAGCAAACAATATAATTTATCCTTGCACATGAAAAAGAAGATATTTATGATTGACTAGACTGCAATGAAGAATAGAATTTTGAATTAGAAAGTGCAATTAAAGATCTAGCTTCCTTGAAATTATTTTTGTTAGGAATGTTTAAAACTATTCATTAAACTCCAATTTAGCAAATTGGTATTGCATTAAAAAAAATTTTTGATGAGGGCTCTTAACAACATGATTAAATATTGGTAACCTTAAAATAAATTAATGAAAATTTGATTTCTATTTCTAATTTAATAGATGCACATATTTTTAGAGCAGAAAAAACTATGTAAAAACTAGAAAAAATCTTATAAAAAGGGAAATTCATTATTGAAATTGGGTAAGAACAAAAAACTTTACTTACTTGCTATTATGGAAAAGATTAAAAATAAAAAGAAGAAATAATTTAAGTTGAAGAACTAATCTAAATAAGAAGTAAAGCTTTACTTTATAGCACTTCTCAAAATGCTTTGTCGGATGAATAAAATAAAGAGCAAATTTAACAAAACACTTAAAAATTTATACAATAATTAGATGGACTTTAATAAATTTAAAGTGTGCTTGTCAGTCTTAATAATTTAGGAAATTTTTCTTTTTAATCAGTTTATAAAGAATATTTAAATGAGAAAAAAGGAGGCTATTAGTAATGCTACGAAGATATTATGAAAGATTTACAGATATTAAAAGAAAGGCTAGAAAATTGGAAATTAATTTAAAATAGATAAATGGAATAATTTCCGATTTTAACTCTTATAAATTATAAGAATTATTCTATTCTCTGAACTTATTTTGAAAAAATTTTAAATAAAGACAAAATTTCAGAAGTGCTACTTTATTAAATTATAAATATTATGAGCTTTGTAAATAAAAATTTATTGAGAACATTAAATGATGTGAATGATATTCCAAAATTATTCAAAATATTAGAAAATTAAAGAAAAAAATAAAATGACGAAGCTAAACTGAATTTAATTGGGTCTGCGCTTTCAAATATACTAGAAAATAATTAACTCAATAAATAATAGTAAATTATCGAGAGTTAAATATATACAATACATTTTTAAAATGATTAATAATTGTTCTCTCACTTAAAATCAATATTTCCAAAGCAACCTGAGGCGAGTCAGATTTATTTATGTAACAATTAAACAACTTCAGAGGATTTAGAATTGTTTATTTATAGAATTAAGTATTTTCCATAGATTTTATAAAGTCAAAATAATTTAATTATGAACAATTAAGAATAAAACTTTCTAGCTTCATAGAATTAATTAATGAAGTCATTTTGTATTGTTAATCTTTAAGTACTAAGTTAAGCTTCTTTATTGTTTTTCTGTGAATTTTTGAATAAATAATTTTCTTTAAAAATGCTCTCAAACATTGAACTTTACATTTTATATGGAGGTGAAAATCCAACTTAAATTTAAATTATCTAAGATAATTTTCATAGATTATTTGGGGATAGAAATGAAAAATTTATTTAATAACATTTTGATGATACTTATGACAAAAACTAATTTTCAAAAGTTAAATTTGTAATGTCTAATAAAGCAGGAATGGGAAAAAGCTTCTTTATTGAAAAATACTGTACCGAACACTAATTACAATTAATTAGAATCCCAATTTATGGCGAAATTTCAAAAGCGAAATTACTATCAAAAATCTAAGAGCGGTTAGTAAACACTATAAAAACAATGGGCGGCACTTCAATTCTTTCCATTACAAAATTTAGTCAAAAAATTGCTATTCATTTTGATATTTATTCATCAAGCTTAAATTACAATATACTGTTTTATGAATTATTTTAACTCTCCTTTCTAAATGATAATTCTCAAACATTTTTATAATTGCCTTAAGATATCTAATATTTTGTTGAAGTTGCTAATACTTTTAAAGAAACTTTGTCCCGTTAATTACTAAAATTTCCGAACTAAACAACTAAATTAGATTTTTAGATCAGTTAATTATATATACCTTAAAGCGCAACTGAAAATACTTAAATTGTTTTGAGATATTTATAAGGAATGAATTTAAAAAATTAATATTTTACAACTCATGATTATACTGTTGATAATGTTCCTGTAATTAGTGAAGCAGAAGGATAAGAACTTTTATATAATTATTTTTTTAGCAAAATAGAAAACGATGTTGACAAATAATAAAGCAATAACGCTATAAACTATTATAGTTTGAAAATTTTTATTAATCTGTTTGCATCATAACTACGAAATTTAGAGAACCCTAATAAATTTATTAATTAATTAACAATAGAAAATTTGATGGAAAGTTTATTGGATTCAAAATATTTGAAGGTTCGTGATCATTTAATTGAATATTTTTATAATCTTGCATTCCAAAGTTCAGTTGTAAAACAAAATTAAAATAAAATATAGAATCCTGAACAAAAGGATGAAGAGTAAATGGTGAATCAAGCTAAATAAATTGGCAAATTTAACTAATAAAATTATGATTTTGCAGCTTTTGGAGCTGACTAATTTTCTTTTATGGCCTTTTATAACAATATTAATGATGTTCCAGAATGTATCAAATAAATTTATTAAGTTTATGATCCACATGCATAAGCCCCTAATTTTGGTATCCCAAATATAAATAGTTAAGATAGTTAAAATTATTTATAGTGGTTACTTCATTTAACTCAAAAATAAAATTTTTAGTATAATAAAAACCAAGATCAATAGAATAATAATAAAACTATTACTCAAAAAATTAAAAATTGTTTAATTAAAATGTGTTAATGTTGTCTAAAAAAAAAATAAGAAAAAGATAAAAACAGTTAACACTAAAAGATAGAATAAATTAAAGAAAATATAAATTATTAAAATAATTAATAGAGTGAAGACATTCAAAAAATAATGCAAAAAATTGCTATTCTTAAAGATAATTTTATTAAAATGGCATTGATTTCTTTACGAATTTAGGCAAAAATTCCTGTAATTTTAATGGGCGAGACCGGTATCGGCAAAACAGCACTTATCAAACTCCTATCGAGTATTATGACAATGAAGTTTGATACATTAAATATTCATGCAGGCATAACTTCTGATGATATTACCAAATTTGTTCAATAATATAGCGAAACAGACTAAAATGTAGTATTATTTTTTGATGAAATTAATACAAATGAGCATATTGGAGGACTCCTTAAAGAAATTGTCATTGATAGAAGGCTTGACGGAATATCTTTAAAAGATACAATAATACCTATAGCAGCTTGTAATCCATATAAATTAAAGAAGCCAAACTAAAATACTGAAACTCAAGGCTTAAAACATAAAAAAAAAGTAGCTTTAAGCAATTTAGTTTACACAGTTTATCCACTACCTTAAAGTATGTATTACTTTGTTTGGAACTATAATCGGCTCAAACAAACTGATGAAAAGTTCTATATTCAACGTGTAATAGAATTAAAAGCTTAAAAACATAAAAATTTGCAAATTCCACAGTTTACCGAAGATGAAATTAAAAAATTGATTACAAATTGTGTAGATTTATCTTAATAATTTGTAAGAAAAAAAATTGCAAAATGGAGTGTGAGTCTAAGAGAAGTGAAAAGATTTGCTAAATTGTTATTCTGGTTTTTAAATGTTTATAAGATAAAAATTGAACTACCACCAAAAAAAGCTTTAGATGTCTCAAATTAAATCAATTAGAATCAATTTAATAATTACACTAATAAATCTGAAGAAGAAATAAAAAGAAATTCAATTGTACTAGCCTTATCATTTGTTTATTAGTGTAGATTTGCTGATTAAAACATTCGTAAATAATACAAAGAATTAATTGTAGAAGAATTTATAAAATAAAAAGTATTTAAACTTACTGAAAAAGAATATGAAGATATTATAATGACAGAATAAATGGATTTAATTAATAGAATAGGAGTGCCTCCTGGTATTGCTAAAAATTTTGCTCTTCGTGAAAATGTATTTACACTTTTTATTTGCATTACGCAGAAGATTCCAATGATTTTAACGGGTGGACCTGGCTGTGGGAAAACATTGTCTTTAAATCTCCTTATAAAAGGACTTCGTGGCAACGAATCAACTGATGAATTTTTTAGATATTATCCCTTTATTTATCCAGTATTCTATTAAGGTCACCTTTAATCAACCTCTGAAAAAATTCTGAGATTTTTAACTAAATCTTCCACACTTTAAGAACAAAAAATACAATAATTAAAAGAATAAAAAACTAAAAAAGTAATAATATAAAACTAAAACCCTTAAATTTTCAAACAATGTTAGAAAACTATTATGACAAGAATATTAGCAATTTTAGAAGAAATTGGATTGGCTGAATTAAGTCCATTTAATCCGTTGAAGGTGTTGCACAGCTTTCTCGAACATCCATCAATTTCATTTATTGGAATTTCTAATTGGGTAAAAATTAATAAATTGTTATAAATTTTTAGGCTTTAGACGCTTCAAAAATGAACAGAGTCTTACATTTATCAAGGACAAAGCCTAGCAAAGAAGAATTAGAAGAAACAGCTTTAAGTATTTAAGAAGAAATGGATAATAATAATAAACAATTAAAATAATAATTTACAAGAATTGTCTAATGCTATTATACTTATAAACAATTCTTAAGCAACTAAAAGAATTTAGAATATTTTCATGATTTGAGAGACTTTTATTCAATGATAAAATTCATTTGTAGAAAATTTGAAAAAAATTAAAATAATGAAACTATTGCAAATATAATAGCACACGGCTTTCTTCGAAATTTCGGAGGATTAGAAAATAGTTAAAATTATATGACTAATTTATTAAAACAATTTTAATAAAATGAATTAATTTAATTCCCTAAAAGTGTAGACTTTATAAGAGAAAATCTCATGGAAAATGAAGAAATTAATCATACACGCAATCTCATGATTCTCACCAATAATTTTAATGCCACTTATGATTTTCTAGTAGAAGAAGTAAAAGAAAAAGAATATTCAATATTTATGGGAAGTGATTTTCCAGAAGATGTCGAAAATGAATCAGCTTATTCCACTATCAAGGATATTATTATGTGTATTGAATTGGGATATATCTGCATTGTTTAGGATCTTGAGCATATTTATTAATCGTTTTATGATATGCTTAACTAAAATTATACGATATGTTAATTTACTTTATTATTATTAAACTTTTAAAAGTTGGTGGAAAAAGATTTTGCAGAGTAGCATTAGGTGCTGACAACATAAAAATCGTAGTTCATCCAAATTTCAAATTTATACTTATATGTGATATCAAAGAAGCTTATATGATGGTTCTAAATATTAAATAATATTGTTAAATTGTTTTAAGGATCCTCCTTTACTAAATAGATTTGAGAAACATGAATACCCATCGAGCTCTTTATTGGACACAGATGATCTTAAAGTTTTAAAAGATTTATATCAATGGATAACTAAAATTTAAGAAGAAACAAAGAAAGATAATATTTTAATATTTTAAGATATTAACAAAATTGAAAGTCTAGTTTTAAGGAATAAGAAAATTGTTCTTTCCCAAAAAGGGGAACTACATAAACATTAATAATAATAAGAAGAAATAATTATATAAAAATGCAAATATGATTTAACTGAATTATTAACTTATGAAACTGCCATATTAATGAAACTCAATTAAAATGCAGAAATCAATTATTGGTCGGCTTAATATTGCCAAGAATAAGAACATCGTTCTTTAGCAGAATTAATATTGAAATCTCATAAAATTTATTGCGAAAGCATAAAAACTAACAAATTTTAGCCCTGGATGAATCCTTAGGGATTTTCGCTCATTATTTATACATAATCATCAAGTTCAAAGATTATTGCAACAAAATTATACAACCAGGCCTAATTGAATTTATAAAACATAAATCTTTCAACAATATAAAGCACAAAATAATTGTAGAATTTAATAGACAATTATTTTCAAGGAGAAAATAAAAATCAGATTCTTTTAATCTATTGCGATCTTGGCGAAAATTCATTTTCCAGAATTCGTTTAATAAAAGTCTTAATTAATAAGGTAAAGAATAAGTACTATCCAGTCTAAAATAAACATGTTTGCATTGTCATTAAAATGAATGGTTCTGATTGTAGAGGTGTTACTTTTTGTCAGAATTGGAAATAATGTACTATTGATAATTTGGCTTCAATTTCTGAATAATTCACAGGTAAAAAAAATGATATCAGTTAACTACTATCTATCAACTCATTATTTAATACCAATTTATATTCAATTTTTTCCTCTAAAGAATTATTACATTACTATGCTAATAATTCAATATCAGAAGCTATAAGTAGACTTAATTATGTCAATAAAAAAGTTTAAAATAAGTAAATCTTTAATGAAAAAATTACTATTTTTATTAAAATTTTTAATTAGCGGTAATTTCAAGAGCTATATTAAGCAATAATGGAGTTAATGTCTACTTTGCTTATCTAACGCTGCAAAAAGCTTGACTCTCAATAGCCACTAAATGATTCTGAAAATTTTAAGAATAAATGGGTCTAATTTGCATGTACAAACAAAGGATTAATTAAAAACACAATTAATTTAGAAAATGCTTTGATAACATTTTTGTCAAATGAAATAACAGAAGCACTGAAAACAATAATTTATTATTTAGAATAATCTTAGAGTTTACATTCATTTCTAAATTTCAGTCAATTATGGATGAATATATTTCAACATATTTATCTTGAAGAAATATAAAAAAAAATTGCAACACATTAACAACAGAATTTAGTAATTGATTTGATTTCATTTCCTTATAAATTTCCTTTTTCTCTGCAAATCCATGCAATTATATAAAAATTTAAGTTTAGATTATTGGATCTTTTTAAAGAGTAATTGTCCTAAAAAAATTAATTTAATGAAGATTAAGAATAAGATTTAGAAATTTCAGAAAAAATTAGAACAGCAAGAGATTTTTATAAAAATTATATTCCCGAATTAAAACAATTTGCTTGATAATAGCAATTATTAATAGAAAATTATTTAGAAGATTTTTATTAGCTTTATTTACAGTTGAAAACTAATCAATATTTAGAATTTTAATTTTATTAAGTAATGATTTCAATATTCTTTCCAATTGAAGAAATTATTGATATTTATATAATTTTTTGGGAATATCAAGAATTTTTTACTGAATTATTTAACTTTGCAGAATAAATGCAAGATATTCTCAATATCAACATCAATTAATTGATCTCTGAATATTTAAAATAATACAAATTACAAAAGATTGATAAATTAAAATGCCTAAATATTTTTTTAAGCATTTACTATTCATAAATTATTAATTAATGTTCCACTGGATTTGATTCAAACAAAATAATTCAAGCTATTGATATGTACAGGAATTTTTATATTGCTACTTAGATAAAAAATCCAAAATTAGAATAATTAGTACAACCAATCTTTTTAGAAATTTTACTAGAGTTAGTAATCTTGGTTGGATTGAAAGCAAACTTTTCTTTTTCAGATGTTATAAATCACCCAAAATTAAAAACTTATTTCTTAATCACTGCCTATAGTGAATACAATTATCTAACAAAGAAAAACTTTATTGATAATTTTTTATAAACTATTGACAATTTTGTTCAAAAATGAATTTAGTAAAAAGGCATGAAGTTTGATTAAAATATCTAAATACCTCTAAAATAATTTTCTTACTTTATAATTGGGAAATAATTTAATAAAAACTGCACAAACAAATTGTTTAAATTATTTATTGAAATTGATTCAAAACAGATTTATGAAATTGATAATTCTGTGAATTTAAATTAAAAGTCCCTAATTTAATTCAATTCTATTCTATTTAGCATACTTGAAGCCGTTAAATTTCGTGATTTGGTTACTTATTTTCTTTAATAATAGGAAAAAGCAAACAAAATCAAACCATTACAAATTTTTGAATAAATAAATGAATCATTAATAAATTTAAAAATTAAGCTTGAAGACCCATTAAGTGTTCTTTTATCTTATTAAATTTAATAAAAATTACCAAATATACTACGAAACGAAATTGATTAAGAAAGTTAATAATAAGCAAAGTCTCTTTTATTCTTTTTTGGAAGTAATGCTAAAAAATATTTTTAATAAATAGAAATTAATTTAAAATCAAATTTGGATGGAATTATTTTACTTTCGTTTTGAAAATGGATTGCTATTTTATTGAGAGAAAATATTAGAAGCAAAATCTAAAATATTGTCTAAAATGCACTATTGTCTGGAATTCAAAAAGAATTGGATTAAATATTGATAGCTATGACACAATTTGCCAAAGAAAGTAAATCAATAGAATGCATTTATTATCTGTTAAAAATTATGAACAAAGATGAAAATGAAATTTAAAATCTCAATTTGTACTAAACTTTTAAGAAAACTAGAAAATCTTTTGATGCAGATAAGTTTGGTTGGGCTTAATAAATATTTTAGTTAGCATCTATTTTTGAAACTGAGTATCCCGTTTCTTTACATCCTTGGAAAATTCTTCCTCACTTTTATTAAGCTTTTTAATAGTTAGAAGAATCTATTAATGATGAATCTACTGAATTGATAATTAATTATTCCAATGATAATATAAATAATAATGAAATTTAATTTACAATTTAAATGGCATTTATTAGCAAATTTTATATTTAAAAATATGAAAAGAATGAAGTAAATCAAATTGAAGAAGAATGGAGTTAAAACGTTTTAAAAAAGAAATCATTAAATTAATTGAAATCAGAATTATCAAAAAATATTTTAGTGGAATTTTTAACTAAATTTAAAAACAATGACTCAAACTCACTATTTCAATCTATTTTTCTTTAAGACCCCAGCAAAAATCTATTAAATATTTAATAAATTTTAGTTGGGATCTTTTTATAAGGAAGCTTAGTTTACTGTAAGGATAAAAATAATTGATTTTCGTAATTATATTTTAATCCAGGTTCAATTTTAAAGAAAGATAATTCATATATGGCTTTCATTAGTAATAATAATACAGATTTTATCTTGAAGTCAGTTTAAAAAGAACGTGTTACAAGATATCGTTGTAGGAATTGCAGCTATAAATTTTTTTTGTATAATTGCGGTGAATTTGTTAACCGCTGGCCTTGCCCAAAATGTAGTAAAGAATTAGGCAATAAAGGAGATGGCCAGCATGGAACTATAAATAATAACACAATAAAAATTGATCAAGAACCTATTCCTTGGGATGAATTTATTGAAAAAGAGCACTCAAATATAGAAGAAGGATATGTTTTTTTATCACCAAACGAATATCCATTTAATTTGAATTTAAGAACAATGGATATTATTACTTTTAGAATTGGGCATTTATTTGTTCATTTAATACTTTTATTCAGTGCTATATTTCACACTGATTTAAAACCAAAAATTTCATAATTAATATCATTGAATTCGAAATAAACTATAGATCATTTATGCTAGCATATAAAGGTTGATTGGGATATTTTAAAAAATAATTTAAAAGCATCTGATGAAGATTTAATGTTTTTAATTTGCAAGATTATTGAATCATTATTTGGTTTATTAAATAATAAAAACCGGAATAGTAGTTCAGTTTTCTAAACTGTATTAACAACAACGACAAAGAGGACAGAATTTGAAAATTTCTTTTAAAAATTAGTTGCTAACTCTAATTTATAAGATATTCAATAAATAAAATAATACTTTTTTGAATAAGATAAATAAAATAAAAATTTATAATTAAATAGTGAGAAAGTTAATCTATTAAGTACTTTAAGAGAATCTCCAGATCTTAAAAATAGTTGCATCATTAAATATCCTAATTAATTTGTTTTTTAATCTTCAATTTCTTGGAATTATTTATAAACCATAATTTTCTCCAAAAATAATTTGAAAACTTTAAAAAAACTTATTGAAATTGATAGTAAAGCCGAATATATTCAGTCGCATTTATGGCCGTTGATTAGTCTTTACTAAAGTCTTTGAAAATTAATAAATAAATAATATACAAAAAATGAAATAATGGAACTAACTTTAGAATAAATAGTTGTTAATTAAAAAGATCATTAAGAAAATCAAGAAAGATAAAAAGAAAAATCTTATTTATTTCAATTAATTAAAACATAAATAGCAGATATATGAAATGAACTTAGAAATGAAGTTGAAATATAAGAACTTTGTGAATTAAATATTTAGATTCCATTGATTGATAAAAATAATTTGAATAAATTTAAAATTAATAATTTTCTGTTATTTGATAAGGAAAATAGAAAAATCAACCCGATTTTTAATGGCATCCTTTTTAACTTAATAGCATAGTAAAATACAATTATGACAGAAATGTCTAATCTATTAAATGATGAAGTACTTTCGTATTAAAAAGATTGAGCTGGATCTTTATAAAAACAATTACAAAATGAAATAAAAAGGTAATTAAATCTTATTTAGATTAAGCAATGAAATATATTATCAAAAAATAAATATTTAGAATAATTGGAAGACTCTAAATAGCTTGTAAGATTTATCATTCCAAAAATTTTATTTAATCAAGAAGCAGATGTGATTTGCGATTTCTAGACGCTTGAATAAATTGCAGCAGAATAATCTTTATAATAAAAGTGTATGATTTCTTTAGAAAATACTCCAAAAGTAGAATTTAAAAAAGACATTTAAGAATATTTAATAATCGCGTTTCAGTTAGAAAATAGTATAACATAAGTGAGCCTTGATGAGTTTTAGATAAATAAATTAGAACACTGAATTCAAATAAATGTAATTAATAAATAGGATATCAGTGAAATGCTAGAATAATTAATAGGATTGGCAAAAATATTATAGAAAATAGGTGGTAATAAAGATTAATTAATTAGTTAGAGTTTAGAAAACTTAAAGTTTTAATAACAAGAGAAAATAATATATTTGCAGTAATTATAAATTTGCAATACACATTTAATCGATCTGATCGTTTACTTTGAAACAGCAATTCTAGATAATTTAGTTGAAAAATGCTTACCATAATATATGAATTCTTTAGATGATTTAAGTATTCTGAATTTTGATTTACTATAATTTCTCAAATCATAAAAGATAACATTAAATGATATGAAAAAAGTTATTGGGAGATTTATATTTCGTTATCTTTCAACAAATTCTTTTATTATGAGCGAAGGTAGTTAGTTAAGCTAAATTTTCTAAGAGGATATTTACGATAACCTTTGGGATTAATAATACCGATAATAATTAGAGAATTGGGAACAAATATTTGAAAGAAATAAACTTTCTTAATTAAAAATAATGTACAGTTATTAAATTTACAAGTTCCTTAAACAAGAAACTCTTCAGTAGTAGAAAGACAATTAAAACTAAATCTAATAAGAAAATCAAACTTTGAAAAAGATAAATAGTGAAGAAGAGTATTACAATTAAGTATTAAATGAAGATAATATCGAGGAATTTTTTAAATAAAAAAATAAAAAATGATTACATATGAGTAATCTAATTATAAAATTATTAAATATTTTTTCTTTTGATGAAAATACTTCTCATTTTTTTTTTTGCAAAGCTTTAATCAACCAATCCAATCCTTCATATAGTCCATCGCCAGACAAAGCACATGTTCCTTAAATAAACCATTCTTAATCTTATATGTTATCAAGTTCCAATTAATTAGCAATTTCAGTGACACTCATAACAGCTTGATCCAATTTATTTGCATAAATTAAAAGTTTTATTTCACGAAGCTTATCAGAAGCTAAAAGTTTAAAAAGTTCTTCTTTCGCTTCTTGTATTCTTTCTTTGATAGATGAATCAATAACAAAAATTAAGGCACTTGATCCTTCAAATTAATAACTATTAGAAATTAAAAGGAAATTATTTAATAATTACTGTCAAAGTTAGCGCATTGTTAATTAACCCACAAGATCCCAAACTATCATTTTGAAATTTTTGTATTAAATAGTTTCAACATTAAAACCAATTGTTGGTTAAGTTGCCATTACTTTTCCAAATTTTAATTTATAAAGGATGGTTGTTTTTCCTGTATTATCCAATCCAAGCATAAGAATTTTGTGGGGTTTGGCGAAAAAGGAGTCAAATAATTTAGTAAATGATAATCCCATAGTTTATTTATTCTTTATTTGTTATTGTTTTAAAATTAATTATTTATTCTGACAAGAAAATTAATTAGAAATAATACTCTTTAATTTTTTTTTCATTATAACAGAATTTAATAAGTCTTTGATTCAACAAATGAAGAATAATTAAATATTTCAATTCATCCCAGGAAAGATTTTGTTCAAACAAATTTTAAAACCTATGTCTGTTATATTCCATAGCTCTTGAATGCTAGATTGCATGTCCCCTTAACAAATATTTGAGTTTCTAAGTTAAATATGTGTGGGGCTCTTATGTCTGCATTAAAACAACTGTTTTCATAGGGATTTAAAACCCGACAATATTATGATAACTAAAACCAATTCAAATTTTATTTATTACTTTGGTGATTTTGGTGAAAGTTAATATTAAGGAGCTTAAATTTAAACAAACTCTGCTATTCTAAGTATATTTAATGTATTTACATATGAATATAGCATTAAGAGTAAAACTCAATACATCACGGGAATATAAATTATTAAAGGAAAGAAATTTTGGATATTATGTAACAATAGCAAAAAGAAATAAAAGTTAAAAAAGAAATTTATTAATATAAGTGATATTAATTTAATGAAGAAAAAATGAAATTTGTGCGAAAAATATTAAAGAAGGAATCTTATTTATTATAATTCATTATAATTTAGAATTTGATGCTTGATGTGTGTATATTTTTGTTGCTATAAAAACTTGAAAAATTTTTCAATTTTTAAAATTATACTTTTTTTAAAAAAAATTGGAAGTCTGAAGGATTTGCACACTTCGCATGACTATATAAGCGAAAAAAAAATCAAAATAATATAACAATAAATTTGTTCTTTAAAAATAAAGTATTTACAAACAACTTTTTCAAAAATAAGATGCAAAACTAAGAAATAGTGGATGGAATCGCTAGATTACCTAGGCTTTAGCTGGACTCAATGGATTGTGCAGGAAGTGGAGCCAATGCTCAAGTATATCGGTACAGAATTGCTAATCACAGAGTGGCAGTGAAATGCTTTAGAAATTATGAAGCTGCTGAAAGAGAACGCATCATCCTCGAAGAAATTAGAAAATTTACTACTAATTGTCCTGGAATTGTAGAATATTATGGGATGAGACAAATTTAAATTGAGTAATTTTCAATTGAAATCATATATTTTTAAAGAATTGCTGGAACTTTTTAAACTACTTATTAGGGTTATGCTATATTCATGTAAGAATGCCCGATGGATTTGTTTAATTATGTAAATTAAATCCAGCATTTATCACCCAAATAAGTTTGTGAATTTTTGAGTCAAATAAGTGTCGCTCTTACTTGTATGCATGCAAATGGCTGTGTTCATGGTGATTTGAAGCCTTAAAACATAATGGTTAATCAAAGGAATTAAAAACTCATTTATTACTTAACTGATTTTGGAGAAAGTAGAGCATTAGGATCATAAATTGCAATCAACTATTAGACTCATTGTAATTTCCTATAATCCTTTCATTTTATATTAGCTGTAAGAGGAACGCCTACTTATTTCTCTCCTGAATTATGGCAAATTTATATTTCCAGAGCTACTCATGGAAGATATGGCCCATAATAGGCCGACATTTATTCTCTAGGAATTATGGCAGTGGAATTACTTCTAGGACCGCAATCAATTTATTAATTGAATTAAGCTCGGTTTTTATTACTTATTAATAATATATAAATAGTGATTCCGAATAGAATTTTAATTCAGCACTTCAAAATCTAAAAAATCAATTGTTATAAATTGCTGAATTTTAGCAAAAAGCGAATTTGGTTGATATGGTTTTGAAAATGGTTAGCCATAAACCAGAGGATAGAATCAATGCATTTTAAATTTGCCAAAATTTAATAATGGCTAACTCATTTTACCTTGAGGGAATTGAAGAAAAGCATTTGGAAACATTAGTCAGATAGCTAATCTTACTTTAAAGTATATATTTTTATTATATTTATTTATTTTGCATCCTCAGTTTCTTCTGAGACAAAATTAAATAAGATTATTACAGAAAAAGAAGAGATGATCAATATTTAAAAATAATAAATAGATTAATTATCAATAGCTATCTAGCCAATTAAGAAAGGCATATATTTTTTATTGATTAATAAATTATGAATTTATTAGAATTAAATAAGATTATTACAGAAAAAGAAGAGATGATCAATATTTAAAAATAATAAATAGATTAATTATCAATAGCTATCTAGCCAATTAAGAAAGGCATATATTTTTTATTGATTAATAAATTATGAATTTATTAGAATTAAATAAGATTATTACGGAAAAAGAAGAGATGATCAATATTTAAAAAAAATAAATAGATAAATTGACCCGTGAAGTTAATGATCAAAAGTTATAATAATTATCAATAGCAGACCCTATCTAGCCAATCAAGAAAAGCATAAATTATTTATTGATTAATAAATTATGGATTTATTAGATTATTAACTTATCTTTGATTCTAAAATTATTAAAACACCAATTTAACAAAATATCGTAATTTCATTATTTGATAAGATCAACATCTCTTTGCATCAAATTCATTTTTCAGCTGGATTTAAAGAGTTCTTTATTTTTTTATTATTCTTATAATTAATTTAGACTTGATAGAAAAGCCTTTCATAGAGACTGCGATCAGAAAGGTATTTAAGAATAAAATATTAAAATATTTAAGGATCTACATTGGTAATTATGCATAGCAATGAAGAACCTAATTGCTTTTTTGGAGGAATGGCTGTGCCTCAGTGGGAATCTCCTTAAAAAGGTAAAGATGGCAGTGATCCAACTGATTAATGCAGCTGGTTATTCAAAATTGAGATGAAAGAAACATAGTATATAAAAATATTCTATTGATTTAATTAGGACCATTCTTCATTAATGGAAATGCATAAAAAAAAGTGAAGCAATTCGTTGTAATTCTGGTTATTTTAATTATTTAATAATTTTGTGGATTTAATGAATAGATTGTGGACCTTGTTTTGGAGTTTTAATATTTTCTTATTATTTGCTAATTTTTGCTTAAAATTTTTATTAACTCATTCATTTTTCTGAAAAAATTCCAAGATTTCATTTAATTTTAATTTAATGAAATTGTAAAATTTGATAAATTAAAATCTATAGAAAAATAAAATTTCATAAAAAATAATATAGAAATTAACTCAAAAAAATAAAATTAAAAATGTCAAAAGAAGAAATAATTCAAGAAATATACAAACTAGAAAAGATAGAGTTTAATGAAGAAGATCTTTTAGGAAAGGGAAAAAATTATGTATACTCTTATCTAATTAAAAACCAGCCAATGGCAGTAAAAATTATCCAAACTCAAGAAGAAGCAGAAGAAGAAAAATAAATCCTGGAAAAAATTGATAAAATTGCAAGTGGCTATCCTGGTATTGTGTAATACTATGGCATGAAAAAGCTTAAAATAAAGTACCGTATGATTTTATACTATTTTCAATTAGAATTCTTGGAAAATAGAAATAATCAAATGAAAGTTATCAAAGATACGCTATTTTTTTTTAAAAATGTGAAAGTGATTTCTCATAATATTTAAAGAAAGGGAACTCTTTAACGACAAAGGATGTTTTAGATTTTTTAAATTAAATGTGTCTGATATTAATGCGTTTGCATGCTCATGGATGCTTTCACGGGGACCTGAAACCATAGAATATAATGATAAATGAATAAAACAACTAACTTAATTATAATTTAAGCGATTTTGGAGAGAGTGAAGTGTTTGGATAAACAATTGCCAGTTTTAAAAATTTATGTAACAAAATAGTATTTATAATTTACTAATTTATAGAATTGAGAGGAACACTTTATTATTTCGCGCCAGAATTAATGAAAATTTTAGGAACTTAGTAAATGTAAGGAATATTTAATCCAATGAAAACAGATATATATTCCTTGGGAATTATTACTCTTGAGCTTTTACTTGGTTAGAATTCTGTAAAAAGCTTGAATATATTACGGTTTAAAAATTTAAGTTTTAAAAAGTACTTTTAGTAATTCAGAAAAATAATTTGATCAAGAATTAAAACGCTTACTTTCATAATTAGTTTTGAAAAGACATGAATTTTAATGTTAAATTTTCAATATTAATTTAAAACTCTTAGAATAATCACATTAATACTTATTAAAAATGTTGGCCGATATGCTAAATTATTAGCCTGAAAATCGAATCTCTATAATGGAAATCTGCTTAGTTTTAGTAAAGACAAATATCCTATAAATAGATTAAATTGACAGAACGGGAATAAAAAATTTGTTTAAAAAGTTTATCAAGAAACTTTAAACTTCTCTTATACAAAAGCCATACTAATTAAAGGAAGAGGAATAGATAAATTTCTTTAGGTAAATCAATAGAAAACTCTTCGGAATATCCGCATAACTTTATAAGGACTATATCCAACTAAATATAATTGAAGCTAATAATTAATGATCTGTATGAACAAAAAATTTTACAGAAAAAGATCTAGAAAATGAAACCCTTTCTTTAACAATTAAATAATACTTTTAAATTCTCATCAGTAATTTATAAGATAATAATAACATCATTAATCTTAAAAAACAAAATGGATACATTCAAATTTCTTTGCCTCTTTTTTATACAAATTTTTAAGGAATTAAGTAAAGATGTTAATTTCAGCATAACCTTGACTATAAATAAAATGCATTTAATAATACTTAATTTGCTGAAATCTAGGTATAGAAAGAATAATTAATTACTTGGAGTCAATTTTTGATAACCTTTTATGAAGCCTAACTATAAAATAGTATTAATGCAATTAATGCACGTTTATAATAAATATAAAGACGCATAATAAAATTATGTCATAAGCTAAAATGCACAATAAGAAAAAATAATAAAGAAAAAAGATCAAAATTTTAAATAGAATAGTTATAAAGAAGAAAATTTAATAATTTGAGAAAATATTTTTAAATTTTTAAAAAAAAAAGTTTATTAAAAATAGTTAGAATATATAAGAATAATTTAATATATAATTATATATATAGAAAAACTTTACATAAAAAAATTAAATTTATTGAAAATAGAGAAAATTAAAAAATATTAAAACATTTGCAATTTTATTTTTTATGTTATTTATTTTATGATTCTCAATCATCAAGTTAAGTTAGCATTGCTACTCCTCTTTAAATCCAATGTTTTGGAGATTAGCCCTTTTCAATTGTTAAAAGCATATTTAGCACAAAATTGGTTGAATGACCTGTTGTAGAAAGCACTCCCCGACGTTTAGAAGTTTTATAAACAGGACAATCATATTTCTTAAACAGTAAATTTAATCTCTAATAAGAAATATGTAACCTTAGCCACTTCATCAGCAGAAATTTTACTTTGTTCGCAGGGTACAAGCCTTATATATGGCATTTCACAATAAAGTTGCTTTGGGAATGGCTCACTTAAAATGTTTTTTTATAAATCCCAACGCGCACCATCTAAGAATAACCCATAGATATAGCACCCATCATCCGGAGCCTTTGTAACATCTATTGTAGTTTCTTTCGGAATCATTGTGAATTAGAACTAAAGAGTATCAATTGGTATTTTATACTGAAATCAAATTTAAAAAACAAAAAGAAATTAAAGAAACTTTGCGAGCATAATTTTGCAAAGTCCCTGTTAAAAAGCTCTAAGTAAAATAGAATCCTGAGAGCCAGAAATTTGGTGGAGAACCATTATTTATCCATTTCTGCATGAAATTTACCCTATCCATAAAATCTTTGATATACGAACCAAGAGGTTTCAATGAGGGATAAGAAAACTGATAAAAAGTATTTAATATAATGTAATCTATAAAAAAATAATATTTACTTTGTACCACAATGCAGGGATTTAATTATCTAACATTTTGTTAAACATCTCATCAAGGTCATTAGACATAGGGACAAGTCCATCTATAGCTTTTTAGAGGTTGTTTAAACTTTTTAAAATGACATCTAACAGTCTATTAAAGCGAATTAGCTCTTATTATAAAACAGTATTCATTGAATTTTCGTATTTTATAGGAAATGTTTTCATTATTTCATCGAGATTAAAAAGCTATGGCAATTTTGATAATATGTCAGCACATTTTGCTTTTATAATATCTTTTGGGTTTGAGCCTTCACCACAAACTAAAACAATTGTTAATAATAAATCAAAATTAAATGTCAAAACCTGAACGAGGTAATAATGAAAGTATCGCTGATGTCATTGCAGCAGTATCTAATATCGCTCCTGTAATCTCTGCATTTTAATGCATTCCAAATACTTCTGGATTGTCGTTCAATGGCAATGACATTATATATTCTTTATAAGAATCTAAATTCCCTTCAGGTGGTGCAAAATAAACTCCACTTACTGAAAACTTATAGTCATCATCTAGTACTTTTTCAGTGTAAAAATTTTCAAGAATTGTTTTGATTAATCTCCGATCCTTATCATCAGTGACACGACCACCATAATTTGCTTCTGCAACCATGTAGTTAAGTGCTGACCAGGGAATTGTATCCTATTCATTAAGGAACATTTTGAGTTAGGAAATAGAAATATCTAAATCCGTAGAACTAAAGCCATAAGGAATGTTCCATCCAAGTGGACCAAATTTACGTCGTTCAATAACTAATGCATGGAAAAATGATAAGGAAAATAAAAGTTTTTTCCATTCAGCCGGTTTAGTTGAATCCTCAAACCTTTTATTATCAAATCCACAATAGCAGTTCATTAAATTATTTTTTAATCCTTTGGGAGGTTCATATGCTAACTTAATTCCTTTCTATAATATACTCACAGGAAATATCGGTGATGGCATAGATGTTAACCATAATCTAAACTCTCTATTAACTGGTTATTCAGGTGAAGGTACCTCAGGTATGGATTCATAGATCCTTTAAAGGTCTAACATCCAACTTGGCGCTAAATGACAATTTTACAAAAACACCCATTTTCCCTCTTTCAAAGCCATTTATATATCTTTTTCTGCTAACTTTCCTTGCCCTTATCCAAGCGATCTATCAATCAGGTTGGCTTTAAAGTTCATATGTTCTGCCAGATTCTGTAATTCTTATCTCGGATCTGCACCTGGGGATAAAATAAAGATTATAGGTGTTAAATAAGTGGAATCAGCAAAAGCTTATTAGAGATCAAATGGTGGAACTTCGATAAAGGTTTGATCCATTTCTACTGCTACCATTTCTTACACTGCTGTTATCATTTTATCAGGTCTAAGTATTCTTACAACAAGTAGTCTTTAGAAAACACCTAAAGCATTTCCCCATTTCCCAGGCCATGGATTCTCTGAAAGCATGTGAGGGTTATTTGAATAATAAATTTTTTCCCATTCTAAAATATTAGTAGCAAAGTCAGCACCAAATCCATCAAAAGCTGGCAATTGTTAAGTCATTTGAATGAGATTTCCCCATTATTTATCCGACAGCCATCCAGATGATGGGTTAGGTTTCGGTGCATCAATCGCCGTCCCACCAATCATTAAAAATCGGATTTCTTATTAGTTGATTGTAGCTTTTTCCATTTCAAGAATTTTCATACACAATAACAATGAAAAAATCAATTTATCTTTTTCAAGTAAAGAACGCACAACATATCGATATAAATTGATTGTAAATTTGTTTTTAATATTATCAATTTTGATACCTGCCTTTTCAGGTGGAGTCTGGTCTATTGCAGAATAGAAAACTTAAACAAACGATTCCAATGAAAATTAATACATTGGTTCAATTTTAGCTAAATCCATTAACACAAAAAACAAATTTGCACACCTTTTTGCTAGCCCAGAATACATACCTTTTGTTATATCAAATTGGTTTTAGTCTCTTTATAATTTTTCTAATTTATCAACAATCTCAACAGATTCTATCTGGGATGCCTACAGAGTGTCAATTAATTCATAATCATCAAGAATTTCGCCCTTAGAGTCATTTAATAACTTCAGGATTAAATCTTCTGTTTTCGTTTATTTAGCTTTATTTTCATATAATTCGTTTATATTCCTTTAGCTGACTTCCCATTTCTCGGATTCTTCTTTTTTCATCACATTATTTAACATCTAATCAGTTAGTCCTTTATAAAATAGTAAATAATTTATAGATATCTTAATGAAAACCTTCTTAAGTGACCAAGAAATTCAAAAGCTTAACTTTCATACAAACTTCAGGAGCATAGTGTGGATTTGATAATTTAGTTGTTAAATAAAATTTAAAATCATCATTGTAATCAATAATCTTATCAGCTATCTAAATTGTATATGATGCTCCCTTCTTCAACAAACATTTGTTCAAAATTGGTTCAAAAATAGGATCAATTGTCTCACCAATATTCTCTAATAAAACAGGCTGTCCATAAATAATAGCTTACTCTAATTTATTTGCCATTGTAGTAACAGAATCAGTAGACTTCATGATCATCAAAGGTGGTGTTGTAGTCTTTTCACGCTCTTTGATCCAAATATTTGCCTACATTTAAGGGTCAATCATTAATGGCCATCGTTTACTCCTTTACATTATTATAGCATTATCAATCGAGAAGTCATCATTAGGTAATTTATGTTAATTAACCCATATCCCACGAGTAATAGGATCCGTCAAAGTATTTTTTAATGAAAAATCTTTTGAGACTGAAATTCCAAGCCCCGCTAATAATTTATCCCATTTATTAATGCAATTCTTTCTATATTCTACTGGGAACGCTCCCATATATGTAATGATTCCAGATGATAATATGATATCTCCTACCACACTTTATTCTTCAATTTTATAATTCTAAGCATATTTTTACCAATTTTACTTTTAACTTCCTAATCCTTCAAGTAGCTTTAATGCGCGATTCAATTTCTTTTCACGGGTATCTTTTTCTTATTTTGCTAAATTATATTCATTTTCTAATTAGGTTATGATATCAAGAACTTCCTATAATAAATTTCTTTTTATTTATAATAATCGGTCTGACTCCTCAAGCGATGCCTAAACTTATTAAAGTTCTTTTCCTTTAGGATCCACAACAAGCAAAGCTTCGTAAGTTAGATAGACACTTCTGACCCAGTTTGCCATATACTTAGTAGCTTCTGACACTTTACTCATTTATTCATCAGAAAAATTCGGGTCTTCAACTAATTCTTTTATCTTCTCAATTTTATTCTTTGGAATAGCTCGAATTGCTTCTTCATTGTATCCCTTCATTTTATTTTTTAATTTAGAAGTCAGTACAAACCTTTTTGAATAATCCCAAAAATCTTTCACTTTTTCCAATGACCCTGGAGCTTTTGGTTATAATTTAACATTATCATCAATGCAAAACACATAACATAAACCTTTCATAAGCTTATCCAAAGCATCTGGCGGCGAACTAAGACTCTTAATAAAAGTAATATGATTTATTGTCACTTTTTCAAGATCTTGCTTTACATTCTCAAGTATTGGCAGAACTTAGTCTAACTGACTCTAGCATTCATTTTTCAATTTCGTTGCCTCTTCTCTCTTTTTAGTGTATTCAAGTTCTTCTTTTAAATATTACTCTTTTTTTAAATCCGCATCCTTTTGTTTAACTTTAAGGTTCTCGAGCAAAATCTAATTCTAATTCTCTTTTGATTTGATTTCTAATTTGGGTTATAATTCCTTTACTTCCATTGGCATCTACTCCTTTTTTGCCACATTATATTCATTTTCTAATTAGGCTACGATATCAAGAACTTCCTATAATAAATTTCTTTTTATTTATAATAATCGGTCTGACTCCTCAAGCGATGCCTAAACTTATTAAAGTTCTTTTCCTTTAGGATCCACAACAAGCAAAGCTTCGTAAGTTAGATAGACACTTCTGACCCAGTTTGCCATATACTTAGTAGCTTCTGACACTTTACTCATTTATTCATCAGAAAAATTCGGGTCTTCAACTAATTCTTTTATCTTCTCAATTTTATTCTTTGGAATAGCTCGAATTGCTTCTTCATTGTATCCCTTCATTTTATTTTTTAATTTAGAAGTCAGTACAAACCTTTTTGAATAATCCCAAAAATCTTTCACTTTTTCCAATGACCCTGGAGCTTTTGGTTATAATTTAACATTATCATCAATGCAAAACACATAACATAAACCTTTCATAAGCTTATCCAAAGCATCTGGCGGCGAACTAAGACTCTTAATAAAAGTAATATGATTTATTGTCACTTTTTCAAGATCTTGCTTTACATTCTCAAGTATTGGCAGAACTTAGTCTAACTGACTCTAGCATTCATTTTTCAATTTCGTTGCCTCTTCTCTCTTTTTAGTGTATTCAAGTTCTTCTTTTAAATATTACTCTTTTTTTAAATCCGCATCCTTTTGTTTAACTTTAAGGTTCTTGAGCAAAATCTAATTCTAATTCTCTTTTGATTTGATTTCTAATTTGGGTTATAATTCCTTTACTTCCATTGGCATCTACTCCTTTTTTGCCACATTATATTCATTTTCTAATTAGGCTACGATATCAAGAACTTCCTATAATAAATTTCTTTTTATTTATAATAATCGGTCTGACTCCTCAAGCGATGCCTAAACTTATTAAAGTTCTTTTCCTTTAGGATCCACAACAAGCAAAGCTTCGTAAGTTAGATAGACACTTCTGACCCAGTTTGCCATATACTTAGTAGCTTCTGACACTTTACTCATTTATTCATCAGAAAAATTCGGGTCTTCAACTAATTCTTTTATCTTCTCAATTTTATTCTTTGGAATAGCTCGAATTGCTTCTTCATTGTATCCCTTCATTTTATTTTTTAATTTAGAAGTCAGTACAAACCTTTTTGAATAATCCCAAAAATCTTTCACTTTTTCCAATGACCCTGGAGCTTTTGGTTATAATTTAACATTATCATCAATGCAAAACACATAACATAAACCTTTCATAAGCTTATCCAAAGCATCTGGCGGCGAACTAAGACTCTTAATAAAAGTAATATGATTTATTGTCACTTTTTCAAGATCTTGCTTTACATTCTCAAGTATTGGCAGAACTTAGTCTAACTGACTCTAGCATTCATTTTTCAATTTCGTTGCCTCTTCTCTCTTTTTAGTGTATTCAAGTTCTTCTTTTAAATATTACTCTTTTTTTAAATCCGCATCCTTTTGTTTAACTTTAAGGTTCTCGAGCAAAATCTAATTCTAATTCTCTTTTGATTTGATTTCTAATTTGGGTTATAATTCCTTTACTTCCATTGGCATCTACTCCTTTTTTGCCACATTATATTCATTTTCTAATTAGGCTACGATATCAAGAACTTCCTATAATAAATTTCTTTTTATTTATAATAATCGGTCTGACTCCTCAAGCGATGCCTAAACTTATTAAAGTTCTTTTCCTTTAGGATCCACAACAAGCAAAGCTTCGTAAGTTAGATAGACACTTCTGACCCAGTTTGCCATATACTTAGTAGCTTCTGACACTTTACTCATTTATTCATCAGAAAAATTCGGGTCTTCAACTAATTCTTTTATCTTCTCAATTTTATTCTTTGGAATAGCTCGAATTGCTTCTTCATTGTATCCCTTCATTTTATTTTTTAATTTAGAAGTCAGTACAAACCTTTTTGAATAATCCCAAAAATCTTTCACTTTTTCCAATGACCCTGGAGCTTTTGGTTATAATTTAACATTATCATCAATGCAAAACACATAACATAAACCTTTCATAAGCTTATCCAAAGCATCTGGCGGCGAACTAAGACTCTTAATAAAAGTAATATGATTTATTGTCACTTTTTCAAGATCTTGCTTTACATTCTCAAGTATTGGCAGAACTTAGTCTAACTGACTCTAGCATTCATTTTTCAATTTCGTTGCCTCTTCTCTCTTTTTAGTGTATTCAAGTTCTTCTTTTAAATATTACTCTTTTTTTAAATCCGCATCCTTTTGTTTAACTTTAAGGTTCTCGAGCAAAATCTAATTCTAATTCTCTTTTGATTTGATTTCTAATTTGGGTTATAATTCCTTTACTTCCATTGGCATCTAATTCACCATAATTTCTAACTCCTTAAATTTTTCTAACCCTATTTCATAACGTGTTATCTATTTTTCAATTTCTTTCTCACGTTAATAATAAAGAGTTGAAAATGTCTCTAATAATTCCAAATAACTAATCGGTGCCACACAGAAATACCGCCGCGATTCCTCTAAATATTATTTACTTAACTATTATACAGTCAATTACATATCAACACATGTTTTCACAAGCCCATCAACAACTGCATTTGAAAATTATTTTATTTTTTGGATATTTTATAAAGCTGTAGAAATTAAAGCTTCTTCTGGCCATGGAAAAAACCAATCAATAGTCGTGCAATTAAGAAGTCCAGGGAATGTACGAATTCTTTTTCTAAATGTCTCTCCAACAGGACTCATACATATCACCATATGCAAATTTTGCTTACATTATTAAAGGAAATACTCAAACTTTTAATTGGGTGTTAATAATCCTGCTAGTGCAGGATTATTTAATACTTCTTAAGTGATATCTTCAATAATCTTTTGCTTTTCTTCCATTGAGAATAAATTTGATACTTCGCCATTATTTACTATATTACATATATCCTCTAACATTGACTCATCTAGCGTTAATGTATCATTATATATAAAGACTGTTGGCTTATTTTTTGCTAATTTCATAACTTTTTATAATTCTTTAATTCATTCTTTGGGATTAACCTATACAAATCAATTACATCATATAAAAATAACTTAAATTTATTCAAAATCAGCAATATGGCAGGCCAAACTGGCCATGGATTTTCTTCCCGAACCACCAACTCCTACCAATAACGCATGTCCAAACGTAGTTGTGATAATTCTATGAATCTTGATTACATGTTCCAAAGCATTCATAAACAAGACTAAATCCATCCGATTTGATGTATGTGTACAATTATAATTTTCTAAAGCTTCCTCTGAAAATTTTTTGAGTTTTTAAAAATCTGCTAATTCACAATAAATATCAGAGAGAGGATGTTGGGAAGTATCACCTTCAGGTTAAATAGTTGGGACAAATGAACAGAAAAGAAGTGGGTCATTTATGATAAGAGTTTTCCAGTCACGATGAAATGTTTTTAAAACAATATCTTGTAAGACTTTTTTTTATAAATTAATGAAACAAAATTAGAAAATTACTTGAGTTAAAAAAATTTCGATCTATTGTATTAATTAGACGATCCTAGAAAACACGGGAACATTCATGTATCCATAGACGTAAGAATTCATTATCATCTTTGCAAGATTAATAAGTAGTTTTGGAAATCCCTTAAAATACTTTAGAAATATCTCGCAGATTATAAATATAGTGGGATTTTGCAGGTGTTGGCAGCAATTCTTTAGATGTCTATATATAAATTATTTTAAAAAAATATTAGAGATCTTACTTTGATAATTTAATATAATTTAATAGTTGATAGTACAAGATCATCCTTTAAATTAGTTATCGTTTGGATTGGTGGTTTAGCGAGGTTCATAAAATACCATTCAAGTATATTTGAAAAGATTTTTATCATCGAAACTTCTGAAAATGGTGCTGCATACATTATATTAAAGTGTCTTGAACATCGCTAGGTTATTGAATTATGACCTTGCGAAGGCGGGCCCATTGCTGCTATAAATACAATATTTTAAAGAGTTTTATTCTCTTTGGATTCGAGATCGAACCAACCAGAAGTGTCCATCCATTGTCGGAGAAGTTCTTTAAAAGAATTTAATTTAAATGAATTTTAATAGAATAATTACCAATAGGTGGTTATGCTCCATAGCTTTCTTTCATTGGCATATTTATATCATCAATAAATATAACAATCTATGCTTTTTGGTCTTCAGGACCAAAGCATCCCTTTTTTCTTTTGGTATTCACTTTAGATTCAATGATTTTCTATAACTAATTAGCAGTTGTTTATCCAGATAAAGAAGTACATAGATTCGTATAGGTTTAATTACAGAAGTTTTTTTGTAATTCTGAGACAATATTAACTGTCTTTCCTGTACCCGTTGGACCTGTTAGAAGAAAATGAAGTCCAGAGGAAATAGAAAGCATGAGGAAAAAATTGTTACGTACTGAGTCTAATGTTGGAATTATTAATTCATGATACTTTAGTTCCTTTTGTATTTTGAAAGGAGGAATTAATTATATCCAATTCATCCATACTTTTTGATTCTTTTCAAAACAAATTTCAAAGACATCTTAATCCTTCATTTATAAAGCGAGGGGTTTCTTTTCATACTATCCTTGAAGATCAATCTTATATTCAGAAGCAATATCCTTCCCTGCAATAATATCATAAATTAATTAATTGAATTGTTTGCGGCTGTCTTCTTCTAAACATCCTCCAAAACTCCAAATTAGCGAAAAGATTATGTAATTTAGAAGGATGTCACAAATTTCTTTGGGGATCTTTAGTGTTTCTTTGTCTGTATCCATATAATCATCCACAAAAGTGTGGAATAATTTTAAAAAAGTGCAGCACATTTCCATTTCAGATATTTGCTTTAAAAAAAATAATTTTTAAAAATTAAGAATTTACCATCGGAAATTTCCCATATTTCAAAACAAAAGCAGAACAATAATCTACACCCATCTTCATATTCATTAAGATGAACTCTTTTTCTTTTTCCAAACTTTCTGGCAACTTGTTCTCCACATATGATTTCAACAAGACCTCCCATCCCAAATTCTTAGCCTCTAAGTATATCACTCCGCACCTACTAACAGTAGCCGGTGATGCACAGTTCAGATCCTATACTTCAAACATCATTGTCATCTATGGTGTTAATTTAATAATTTCTCCTGTTGTTAAACAAAGTTTCTTATTATCATCAAGGACTGCATTCATATTTTCGACCCAAAAAGCATCAACTGGGCCATCAAAGACGATCCAACGACGATCAGGATTGTCAACTGCATCCAAACACTCACGCATTATTATTGGCAAAACACCATCCGACCAACTTTTTGTATCTTAATCAAACAGACCATATAGTTAATCTACTGTTATGGATTTTGGGTTGATTTTATAAAGTATTACATTTTCCATCTCAGGATCGCCTTTGCTTTTCCCCATCCCTTTTGCCAGAATCTCCATCACTTTTGTCTTCCCACTAAACGCTTCCCCAACAAGCATTAATCCATGTCTCACTAAAATTGTATCAAACAATTAAATACACTTATTTAAAAATTTATCTTCTGTTTATAGATTTTATGCCAAACAAGCTTCCTTTAGATTATTCATTAATTTCCCATAAGCACGTTCCTTTACCTCTGTTTCAGGGAATAGATCACTTGTTATACTATTAAATAAAGGAATATCGTTAATAGTAAATTTTGGCAAATTGATATCCAATAAAGCACGCAGACAAATCATATCTTCTTGCTGATCGTCCATTTTTCGTTTAAGATCTCCTGCAGCAGTAAGGATTGCCTTTAATGCTCTCATTCCAAAATCATAATGATATTATGAGGATAATTATTCAGAAGAAAGTCTTAATGATGCAACAACTTTTTTAGCTAAATTTCTTGCATTTTAAAACCCAAAACTATATAAAAGGATTTCTGAAATTAATAAATAATCAGGCACCATCATCGCGCATGGTCTGAATAAAGCTTTTAAGTTATCTGGGACTTCAGTACGTCCTGCATAACCAGGATTCATTGTAATATTGATACAGCAAGTACTAATAAGATTAATATCTTCGCCTTCAAAGAAGAACTATTTCTTTTTTTCTTTGATGGCCGTTTGAATAGTGCTCATTTACTAAGCAATAACAGATAGCACTTCAAGATCGATTCTATTGAATTCATCAAAACAAGACCACGCACCACTTGATGCCAATCCTTTAAAAAACTTAGACATGGTTATGTAATCTAATCCATCAGAACAATTAAACACTACACATTGCATTGCTATTGCTTTTCCTAGATCTTTGACTGACTCAGTCTTGCCTGTTCCAGCTGGACCCTAATAAATAATAACATAAGTATACTAAAGTACTTCTGGTGCACCACCATTAAAAAAATGGTAAGCATTCATTAAAGTTCTATAGCATCTTTCTGTTAATGGTGTGATAACTAAACGTGTTGAGTTTCCAAGGTACTCATACCCATAGTTCTATTCTGCGTTGATAATTCTGATTTTGACAATTTATCCTTATCCTTATGCAGCCTTCTTCCCAATATTCTCAAAATAATACCTTAACTATCCAATTCATGCAAAATCTGTCACATTCATAATTTTTTTCATTTATAAATCTTCGATAATATCTTTATTATGCACATCAATTGTCACTAAAGCTCCTAATAGAACTCTCTGCCATTAATTCAAATCCCCACGCACTAATTCAATCACTGATCTTAGTTCTTCTTATAATTGTTATAGATACTCAAGCATGCTTGATTATTCAGTCTAAAGTTAAGTAAATGCATTGTTTGCGCCCTTTGTCCACTGGATCATATTAACAGCCAAAATAATTTAGGCTGGCCATTGAAGCACCCAATCAATACGCTTTCTTTTATCCGTGATACTTTTAAACATAATATCCTTTAAAGTTTCTCTCATCATTTCTTCGATTTCTAACAGCCATCGTTCAACATTTCCCTTTTTTTCTCCTTGGTTCACATCTACTGGTTTTAATAAAGGAACACGTTCCTTTTCTGGAGAAATCATATCAGTGACACATTAGCGTTCATCAAATTAAAGTTAATTGATAGCTTAAAAGCATTTATTTATATGTGGTTAAATGGCCTTTGGGTCCTTTGTTTATGCTAAAATTTCTAACTATTTTATAAATTTAAATATAAAATTTCTAGAAAAATACCAATTCATCATTAGACAGGAAATAAAATCTGGAAAAATGTCTTCTTTTTGTTTCTAGATATTCACTCAAACTTTTCTAAATCAAATCTAATTTATTATTATAGTTAATAAAGTCATTCTTTAGTTTTTCTGCAATATTCAACACCTATGGCTAAAAGCAAAATTTAAAAAACACAATTTTCTTTATTAAAATACCTCTTTAATATTATTCCATTGTCTGCACCCAAAATGTGTTCACAGTATCAAAACTCTCCTTTTCTAAAGGCAAACTTGTTTTAATATTCTCACTCGCAAAAATTGATTCTAAGTATACTCATGACTGCTAACACTTGATCCACTAACCAAGCGCATCCTATGTCAAAAGCAATTTTTATTCCAAGTCATTTGCTGTTGTCAATACTGGCTTTATATCAGGAGAAGATTTCATAAGCAAGACAACATTTAAAAATTCATCTAATTTTTATTAAATTTAATCTATCCCTTTTAGAACTAGTTTCTTTGTTTTAGGGATGGTAGTAATCTCAAATTTTAATTCTCGAAGTTTATCCAAGATCTCAGTCAATTTCTTTTGAGAAATGTTTTGTGGACTATTTGATTCCATTTTCATGTTTTTTTTTTAATATTTTTTTTAATAAATGTTTATTAAAATACTTAAAATTTTGAATTTAAATACATAAAAAAATTTTGAATTTTTATATTAAATTGAAGTAATTTTTATAAAAATTAATTATTAAAAAATAATAGTTATACAAGAATAATTCATAAAATTAAGATCTTAAAACTATTGTGTAGTAAATTTAAGATAAATAAATATTCACTAAAAAATTAAAGGAACTTGAAAAATTTTAAAGGAAAAAGTGAAAGTCCGTTTGCTATTCTTTATGACTTTAATAAAATTGAAGGAAATGAAGAAGAAAAAAAGGAATTTATGGCAAAGGTTAAACCGCCAGAGGATTAGGAGCTTTATTTGGCGATTTAAAAGTTCTTGGGAAAAGAGAATTATTAGCTATTTTAAAATGGAGGTCAAAGATATTATTTAAACTGAATTTAAAAAAAACAAAAGAAGAAATTGATACGGGGATGATGAACTAGATAATCGAATTTATAAAAAGCAATATTACAAATCTTTTAAACGACCAAAGAATGTTTATTGTAATTGTTGAAATTTGTTTTGAATTTACATAGCATTTTACTTATTTGTCTTGAAACTTAAAGTCACAGAGACAAATAAGGCAATGAATAAGATGGCTTTCATTAACTAACTATGCCTTTTTTTTTTAAATAAATGGCTTTTCAAATTTATTTCAATTTAACAATTTACTTACAAAAATAAAAAATCTTTCTAACACTATCGTTGGCTGGGCATATCTATGTTTCAGACGCTACCTTGACTATCAAAATAAAGTATTTCATTTATTTTTTTAAAATTCTATCATTAAGAAGGAGAAGGAGAAAAAACGGTGAAAATTACAGAGACAGCTTCCCCATCTAATACTGGCATCACAACCATAGTAAAAAATGCTGATTATAATAAACATCCTGGTACAACTGGTATAGTAAATTCAGTTGTCGATGTGCCAACAGCTATGGACCAGACAATAACTGAATATACGGATGTATTTAAAAAAACATCAACTAATGGGAGAGCATCAATTAAATATTAAAGTGGAACCTTTGATTTGCTTGTGCTAATTAAAACAACATATGGTTAATAATCCTGTGGAGCTGATAATCCTGAATTGTACGGTGAAGGTTGTGTTGCTGAAGGTTTTACATCAGTAGGAGCAGCTATAAATATGGAATACATTGTAGCTAAAGCCTCAAGTTTGGTGATAAAAATTCTTGCTAATAAATTTGTCCTGAGTTTGGAGAAAATTATGATAATGATAATGATAAAACAATCTTTAAGGGAGTTGAAGTCATGCATGCATCAGCTGGTGATACTGCTGATGTAGCAAGCTTTTATGGAGGAAAAGCAACAAAGCTTGTTAATGAAACTTGCTTACATGCTTCTGATACTAATGGTCGTTTATATGATGATACTACTTATATTCCACTTGCCACACTGCTGGCCGTGAAGAATGTAATCATAGAGATTATTATCCGTTATTAAATGTATTTTTAATTAAATAAAATAAATTATTCTTAGATGATTGAAGTTCCTTCACCTTTATTTCCTTCCTTTGCTTAATATGCTGCTACTTTGGATATTATTTTAACTGAATATGTTATATTTTAATCCTAAGCTCTTCCTTTTGTGATTAATACAACTCAAACTGAAGTCATTGGGTCTTCATTTCAGAGTAATATTGAACCCACAGATATTAAAACAGATTTCATACTAGATGGACATATGACTAATGGATTTACTGACTTATTAAATGATAATTCTGATGGAATAGAAGATTCTGCTGGACAATTTCTGGCTTCAGCTCATTTTACAGTGCATTCATTTGAAAAATATTGGGAAGATCAATATTTACTTGGAGTCTTGACAACTCTACAAGTGTTCCATTTAAAGGAACTTGCACTGAAATGACTATTAAATCGACTATAACATAGTATTTGATCGTTTGTCCTTTTGAAGGATCATTTGAAAGTGGGTCTACTAATATTTCAGATTTATCTCCTTAAATAAAATTTGATTCTTGGAAATGGCCTGATTATTATGGAGAGGGTGTAGAAATTGGAGCTCATTTGAGATTTCTCTGGACAGCCAGAGTAGGCAACTTACTGTCATTCTTTTAAACTGGAGTATAAGGAATGGCAAAATTAAATTGTACTCTTAACCCAGCCACCCAAATTTTTGGATTAAATACTACTTAAAAAAAAGCTACTATATCTATAATTCCTTTAACTACTCTATTACTAAAGGCAGCAACAACTACTGAAGGCGAGAGAAAAACAATGACAATTGTTTTAAGTACATATGAAACAACTTCTTCGGATCCTAAAATTACACAATGTTATTGTGGAATAACGAATGTAAAATGTACGGTTGGCTTAGCTGCTAATGATAAAGATTTTATTTTTACTTTGACAAATACAGATACAGAAAATGATGTTACTATTTCAGCTTCATCAATTTCTTTAACATTCTGGCTCTTTTCGAGTAGTAGTGATTCTGAGAGTTAAAATTACACCGCCCAAATTTTAGCTACTTTTTATACTGATTTAAAAGCAAGTCCTAATACTGGATATGCAACAGTAATAAATGATTGTTAGAATTCAGTATCAGGACTTCAGGATCTAATGAGAATCGTAAGATTACAGTCAAAGATCCAAGTCGTCACAGTTTAGTTATCGATTCTCGTACTTATTTCTCTTTCTCTTTCAGTACCCCATACGATGTACTTGATATTACAAAATACAAAATCAACCTTGCCTATTTAGACTCTCCTAATTTAGCACTTGTTGATAATTTACGGTGTGAATTATCAACAAGCACATCTATTTCTCATGACTTCTCCACATTTAGTTACTCAGTTTTATCTGATATTTAAATTTAATACAAACAAACAGAAACAACACTTGATTATCCAACAGAAAAGGGTCATGCCTAATTCACTTTCAAATGCTATGGTGGCAAAGTACAAGAAAATAAACCAAGCTCAAGTTCTTTAATCACAGTTGAAAATTATTATGGATCTGAATTAATAGGAAGTGGCAGCTATGATGATCAATCAGAGAAATACAGTGGACTTAAAACAGTATCCTCTGAGTCCAGTGTCGCAACAATTACAATGAATAGATTATTTGATAGCGTGGGATAAGACTCAACATACACTTTCAACGTCAAAGTAGAAGCAAAAACAGATATTAACGAAACAACAAATGTCACTTTCGGATAATGAATTAACAATTTTGCGGCTTCATGCACAACAAATATTACTAGAAGAGTGAAAATCACTTTATCAGCTGATGACAACAACACTTCTGAAAGACTTTATGCTTTAACAGTTAGTGGCATTCCAACATACAATTATGAACAAACTTAAGTAAATCCCCCTCTTGTATGGTTTGGCAGTGTAACAGAACCCTTGATCCCAACTTATAAGACAAATCTAGGTTATTTCAATGGCACTTCTAATTTAAAACAATTCACAAAAATATATTTTTGATAAATAAAAAAATTTTTGTTGTCACTGTTTGCTATACTCTTATTCATGTTTTGAAATTACACCAAAATATACAACTTAGCCGATTTTATATTAACTCACTTGGACTCATGATACTATAGCCTTATATTTCACCTCCCACCTTTATTCATAGTAACAGTTAATGAAAAATTACTTAGAAACAGACTATCAGGTCCCAAAAATAAATTAAATAGAGTTATTTAGTTTTAGAAGTAGTTTAGATTTGTGGATGCTTTGAATTTTAATTTATTATGAATATATTTGATTAAATTTTCATGTTTGTTTGAATATTTTTATCAGAATAATAATTAAAATTATATAGTTTGTGTTCAATAATCAGGAAATTAATTTTTATATAACAAATACATAAATTTTTCTTATCCACAATTTATAAATAAATTTAATTCTTTTTTACATTTCAAACCAGTATTCATCCCTTTATTCTCTGAAGTGCATTTTACTAATGACAATGCTTCATTATTACACATTTTAGTGAAAATTTTATTCAATAAGCATTCATGGATCTCAGTTTCATTTTGAGATTTATAACAAGGTGCAATAATTTTAAATGTTTCTAAAGATTTTTCATTGTTTTTTATGCCAGCTAAGTCCGAATTATCCAAATTTATTAAATACCTTGGTAGTATGTCAAATAAAAAAAGATCTGCCATTTTATTTATTTAAATTGGAAAAATTTTAATTATTTTATTAATAAAAAATTATTAATTTTTAGTAAAAACTCATTCTTATTATTCCTCTTCTTCTTATTCCTTTTTTTTTATTCTTCGCTTTTTCCTATAATAATAATGTTAAACAAAAAAATAATATACGGTTCTTTTTTAATTTATGGGCCCTTTAATGCAAAATCTTTGAGTTTCCACTATTAACATTCTTTTATAAACATTATATCGAGTTCAGGATGATCAATCATTTCTTCCAAAAAGTTCAAACTAATTTAATATAATTGATTAAGTAGATTATTAACCTATTTAATTTGGTTTCTATGGTCTCTTCTATATCCTCTTCTTATCTTTCTTTCTACAATTACATTAATTATTTTACTGTCTCGATTGCTTATTCTTCATTTCCCATTAATTTATAGATTAATGCAATACTTTAATTAAATTTAAAAAAAGCATTAATAGAACTTGTTTAATCGAGTGACTGTTGCTTGCGATCCTAGTCCTAGCATTTCGGATGTTATTTTCAGTGATAACTCTAATATTGATAATGATTCTTAATAATTTGCTAATAATTTTTAAGCAAGGGCTATGCTAAAAAAAATAATGATCATTGAATAATAATTAAGTGATCACTTATTATAGAATGTGGCGAGAACAAGATCTTTTTCTCCTTGAATACTTTTCCAAATTTGCATTCCTAAATTTAAATTATTTAATCCCATTTCAAAATTCTCTTCTTTTATGAACACTAACCCAATCCTTTTAATTCAATTGTAAATAAAATATAATTACTCATAATAAAGGTTTGCAATTTCAATATTACTTTCATTAAATAATTTCTTTAAATTCTCAATAGCCAAATTATAAAACTTTACTGCTTTCTCTGGCTCATGCATTGCAAAATGCAGTTAACCAATTCTCTTCAAACAAAAAGGGTAACTCTGCAAATTCCTTCCATTATTTGTTACAAATTCTTCTTAAATTTCTTTTACTTCTAGAAACTCTTCTAAGGATTCAGAGTAATCAGACTTATCCTTTAATGCCAATCCTTTGAAATATTTTAATTACACTTTAAATTCTTGAATTTGTTCTGTTGGTTAATCAATGTCATCAATGAATTGTACTCCCTTATTTGACATAATTACACATTTTTCCCATTATTTATGTTTATAATACAAATACGATCCATTCAGATACTAAGCAACAGTCACTACTGGTAAATAACTCTCTACATTTTAACTTACTTATTATATATCCTTTAGCATATCACACACTATAAACCAAGAGGGCCTAATAGCAGCATTTCTATTCAGCATCTATGCTAATATTTTACACAATTTCCCATGCGTTTTCTCCACTGTTTTAAACAAGGTAGCAAAATTTGCAACATTCCATTCCTTACTGCTCTTAGCTTCTAAAATTTTTTCCTCTGAAATCCCGCACATTCTCAAAACAACTAACCCCAATGCAAATACATCACCTTTGAAAGGCGAATAATGAACTTAACCTCCAGCTTCAACATCAAATAATTCACTTGCACAATAAACTGATGACCCAACAAACCCTGTATTAATATATTTCCCAGGAAGTTGCACTAAACATGCACAGGACCAATTTCCTATTTTATAGCAGTCTTCTCTTTAACAGTATACTAAGGATTAAGTAGAAATATTTTAATGGCCAATGCCTAAATTCTCAGCAATTGCCATTGTTATTCCTATTTCTTTCATCAACCAAATAATTTCTTCCTCTTTATAAATAACTCCTTAATTCAGTAGATCATCGAGTGAACAATCCCCATATTCATAGAACAACTGGGAGATACTTTCATGTATTACCATCCCCTATAATTTAAGGAAATTCTTTACTTATTTCTGTTTTTGCAGTTTCGCCATAATTTTTACTTATTCTAATACTTTCAATAAATCTTTTTCACTTTCTAAATGCTTTAGTTAAATTTCAAGTTTTCTTTCTGTTTCATTGTTTTGGCCTCGTAAAATTCTGCATTCTTCTAATCTCTTTAAAAAAAAAATATTATTTATGTTTAATTTGTTTAACTTAAATAATCTCAAAATTAGTTTCAAATTGCTCCATATTACTAAATAATTCTTCATCCTTTGGTGCATAACTTAATGATCCCTCTGCAACTTTTATATTTCATTGAGAAAATTCGTTGATCTCATTGATTAAAGTTCTTTAAAAAATGAATATAAATTACTTTAGATTACTTTGACAGTTCTTGTAAATTTAAATTAAACATCAATTTTTAATCCTTTCTACATAATGATGAATTTAAAATAATAAGAAACGTTTGGTTAAATAATATCGTGGTCATCATTTTCTTTTAAATAGCAAAATAAAAATAGTTTCAAAAATAATCTTTTATTATTAATATAAATCAATTTTTTATTAATTTTTTACTTTTTTAATTTATTTTTATTAGTTATTATTATAAGTATTTTAAAAAATTAATTATCAAATTCAAGTAAACTCATTCTTATTCTTATGTTGTTGTTTAAATATTTTCACATTCTTAATTCTCCCCTTTGCTTTATTCTTTATTCTATTAGTTTGTATCAATCGCCTTCACTTCTTAAAATTTATATTAAGTTCCCAAAATTATATAATTTGAAAATTTTTTAGTAATTGATTAAACAAGCTCATTAAATTTATTATGAAATTCTTATGAAAAAAACTCAAGTCCTAAATTTAATTAATTAAAAAAATATTTCAATTAATAACCTTATTTTAATGGAAATGTCAATATAAATTTTTAAGGCAACTAAGCATTATTTAACACAATTTGTAATTGTCTAAAATATAAAATTATTTAATTTCATTCTAAATCTCATACCCTGAATGCATTCATAACTCACAAATGAATGGCACTTTATTAATAACCCTTGATTTCTTAAAAAATCGTTTGTTTACTTCTCCAAACATCGACTACTCATTTCGTGAAGTTTCTAATTCTGACTCTTACTTTAAGAAAAAGGTTTGATTAACATAAAAAAAATATTTTGTAACAGTTAATGATATTAAGTTTTTATTTGGTGAACTACGTTGTCTTCCAATAGAAGGTAGTGGAAAGTCTGAAATATTTGCTAGTATTCTTTCTTTTGTTTCTCTTTCCTTCAAAAATTTTTGTAGATCGTAATTAGATTTTTTTTCCAGAATGCGCCGCAGGATCGTATAATTTTCTTAATCGATTTTACGTAGTTATTAACTTCTCATAAACTTTTTAGAAAACTACCAAAACAAATAATAATAATAAGTTATTAATGTATAAATGAACGCAACTTCAATTTTATATTTTTCTCTATCTGTTGATAAATTCGAAACTGATCGTTTAATATCTATTTATTAATAAAAAACCAAGAATTTTTCTGATAACTTGAAGCATTAGAATCAGTTTAAATTCTATTCAATTTATTCAAGAGGATTTTATTTTCCCGTTCAATTTCTGAACAACTAAATAGATTAATTACTAAAACCCAATGAATAATTATTAACTGTTCAGTATAAATTTATTCCTTTTTTTTTTAACAATTAAGAAATTAAAGATTCCAAGTCGCAGGTTTACTATTATCAATACTTGAAGGCATATTTCTAATTCTGTGAAGATGCCCGATAAGCATATTGTTTGACTTTTCTATTTACTATAGTCTCACTAAATTTTTAAACTTGATTTATCTGTTCTACATAATTTTTATTAATAGTAATTAAATATTTATTGAAACTTTAATAATATAAAAACTTGAATACTATGTTGAGCATCTTCTTCAAATTGAAAAAAATTACTGAAATATTCAATTTTGAGCCCAGTATTATAATTCTTTATAAATATCTTTAACTTTTAATCATATATAAAAAAATTATGGGAAAATATTTATGATGATATTTAAATTTATTTGAAAATAAAACAAAAAACTTTGATTAAGTTTAGCATTAAAATGAAGAGAAGTTCCTTTACTTATTTCAATGGTATTCAAGAGCCATAAATAAATGATAGTCCACCATGCAAAGAATAAAAAGTTATTTGGTGTGATTTATATTTCAATAAAGAAAAATCAAAATGACATTAATTCTTCAAATTCCTAAGAAAAAGTCCTTTCAACTCAAGATCTTCAGGACAGTATGTAGCTCTGCCGCTCCTAATTTTACTAATTTCTTGCATAGATTGATTCGATAAAGAACGAGCAACTAGATTTTTGTGTGCTCAAGTAAAAATTAAATATAACAATAGACTCCTTAATTGATTCGAATAATATAGAGATACTATTTAATAACATTCTTTCAAAGTCCCATTTATTTGTTTTAAATATTTTTCTAAAAGATATTTATTTTAAAAAAAAAAAAAAAATTGGAGTAGTTCAGAAATATAGCTTCTTATATGGATTGTTGTCAAGTATTCCGAATTCATTAGTATATCCCATAGTTCGCTGGTTTTAATAACTCTTTGTTTAATCATATTTTATTTTAGGAGGATTAACACTGGAAAGAGATAGCGAAATTAATGTGCGGTAAATCCCCAGAAGATTGCAAATTAAAATGGCTATCCTTTCAAAAATCATAGCTTCAAAAGCAACCATGGACACTAGAAGAAGATCAAATTCTACGTAATTTACTCACATCGTTAAATTTACATTTGATTTAAATGCAATATTGTAGGGAACAAGGAATAAAATAATGAAGCAAAATAGCTACCAAACTCAACTCTGAATCTCATAGCGATTACTTCCGTAATGGAAAGCAATGTCGCGAACGGTTTAATAATCACCTTAACCCTGAACTTAATAAGTAAATTTATTCTTTTAATAGTGATAAATTTTTAGAGGAATATGGATATTGGAAGAAGATATTATTCTCTTAAAATCAATATTATCAATCGGCAAACATTGGTCTGAAATTTCTCATAAACTCAAAGGAAGAACCGAAAATTCAGTAAAAAATCGACTGAATAGTCTAATAAAAAGGGAAGAGAATGGCTAACCTTAAACTGGCAGTATATTACCATAAATAAAAGAAGAATCTAGTTCATTGCTATCAAATTCTGAGCCAAATTTATAATAGATTTAACTAATTTTATAAAAAAAATAAATAGAATTGTCATAATATTAGTAGTAGTATTAGTAGTAGTAGCAGTAGTAGGAGTAAAAACCTTTTTAATAAACTTTGGAAAAAAGAAAATTCAAGAATGAGATTAAATCAAATAATCTATTACTGAAATGTTCTTAGAATGAAAGTAGTTTTGAATCATAAAATTAAGAAATTAAAAGTCTTTAATATCTTGAATAGAATCCTTTAAATAATTTTAATTAATAATAATAATAATAAGCTTCAGCTTTGCCTGTTCAGTCAAACCCATATTTACTAGAACCTAATAATCCCTTTAATTTCTACTATCAAAACTTGCTAAAAAAATAAGAATACAATATCGCTCAATAATATGCATTATAATCAATGGCATCAAGTCTTTAAACATAACTTGCAAGTTAATGGTAATCACAAAATTAATTGCCTGGATAATTTTCGATAAATTAATTAATGAATTAATCTTAAAATTTAATCCCAGAAATTGCATGAAAAAAAAATCTTTCTTCAATTGATTTGAATGATTTTTCAAATGCTTAAATTAGTTTATATAATCCTGGCAAAAATGAATTATATGTAATTCCTTTGAGTTAGAGATAATAAAATGATGTTAAATCTTAAATTTAAGTTTTGCTTTCTAATTCATAATTTGAAGCTTAGAAATATTAAAATCCTTTGTTTAATACTTGCACAAATATTGGATCGCCTGATTTAGCTCGTTAAATGCATTAACTATAAATTTCAGAATTAATGCAACAATAATAATTATAACAATAATAGTAATAAAAATCATAAGAAGAAGAAATTGGATTAAATCATTGTATTAAATAAGAAAATTAAAACCCTGGGAATAACCAAGATGAAAAGCCTAATAATAATAATAATTAAATGAATTGATGATTGTGAAAAAATTGTAAAAGTATGGAAATTTTAACTGTTTTTATTTTGTAATATTCACTTTGTTAAAGGCTATTTTTATTTCTTTCCATAGAAAATTAAAATAAAAACAAAAAAAAAATATTTACATTTAAATATCAAACAATATTTGATTGAAAATTTTAAATATACTGAACTTAAAAACAAATAAAAAAAATCTAAACTTTATTTTTCAAATTACATTGAATTAAAAATCAATTTCTTGTACTTTTGCTTCATTTTTAAGTTTTGAAAAAATTCGGGTTTAATAAACTTATACTTTTGAGAGCTAATTAAAACTTTTTGATTTTATCATAATGTTCTTATTTATATAGTTCATTAATCCTAGATTTTTTTATATAAGTAAATGCAAATGTTTTTTTAAAAAATTATTTAGCAAGTTTTAATAAGTTTAATCCAAATTACTTATCCTCTAACATAGTTCTCCTTAAAAAAATATTAACAAAAAATTAACAAAAAACCAGCCCTCATAGCATCTAAATGCCTTTGAATTTTCATAAATTCATTATGATAAAATATTCAATTCCATTATTTTTTTTTCGTTCTCACCTCGGATCCTCGCCATCTAGGTTTCAAATTTAATAAAATCTCTGAGTCCAGATGCATAATTAATTAAAAAATTTCGAGATGCAAGACTAATATTGCGTTTACTCATTTCAATCACCTCATCAACTTATTCTTCTTCAATTTTCGGTAATCCACCACCAAGAGAAAATTAAGAAAATGCTTGACTAAAGTTTGCCATCATAGGCGAATTTGCGCTGTTCTATGTAGATGACCCGCAGGTTCCACATGATGCTATGTTCGGTGGAGAACAAGCTCATGAGATTGGAGAACTTAATGGCAAAACTTGATTGGTTTAGAATTATTATTATTGTTGATAGGATTCTTACATTTATTATAGCTGAAGTAATAGATTTAAATTGGCATTGAGTAGTAATTACTACCAGTTTTATTGTGCTTGTTCCATTTTATGAAGTTATTTTGTTTTAGAATTTTTAATAAATTATTTTTTTGAATTAATTTTTTTACACTTTATCTTTAATAATGCTTTTATTCAAATTTGACTTCTAATTTAGGTTTAAAATTGCTATATAAAAAATTTAAATTATTTCTAACATTTTTTTTATGTTTATTAAAAGTATATTTAATTTAATTAAATTAAAGTTGAAAAAATAATTTTAATTTTAAATAAAGATTATTTTGAAAAATTTCAATTTTTTTCAAGAAACTTTGGGTATATCTAACAATATAAATATTCAAAAATTAATACTACTTAATTATTTTTCTTATTACTCAAGCTCTAAAGATGTCAAGGCTGTTTTTTAACTTGATGACAACAAATGCTCGCCAGAATTTAGTGAATTGCTCATGAGCAAATAGTTTGAATTTATCTAAAAAGAGTTTATTTAGTGTTTCTAATCTTATTCAAAACAAATTTCAATAAATTTCAATATAAAAGCTACTATTGCATTCTTGTGGTATCTAGCTCTTAGAACAATCTTCTTCTTTTTATTCATTCTTTATTATTTTTTCTTATTGTGCATTTTAGTTTATAACAATATTTTATGTTATTCCTATTTACTTTGGTTATATTAATTGTATATCAGGATTAATTGAATTTTCTAACTCTAACTATTCATCACTAGGAGCCTTAATATTCAAAACCTTTTCTTCTTTATTTTCTAAAATAAATTTCTAAATTAATTAATTATTAATTACAATTCTTGGGTTTATTTTTATTAAGAAACTTTTTATACATTATTATCCCTATGATGATGATAATTATAATGATAGTAATGATGATAATAACAATAATTCATGTTTTTGATTTCTCTTCATTATTAGTTTCTTCATTAATTACAAAGTTCTGAACTGTAACTTCAGGTGTTATTACAATCCTTACTTTTGTCAAATTTCCATCGATTTATTATTCAGTCATATAATTTTCGAAAATCATTCGTAGTCTAAACTACTTTCCAAATTTTTTTACAATCTCACTAATATTCAAATTTACAATAGTTTTTCCATCCTCACTCTCTATAGTCATTTCTTCATTTAATTTCATTGCATAATCATCATCCTCTACATATACATCCCCAATTATTAAATAATCTTCTTTTAGTAATCGCCTTGTGGAATTTTCATTGAAAACATACGTTAGTATATCATCTGGTGTAACTTTCTCAACAAATGTTTCTTCCTGACCAGTCACAGTGTTTATAATTTCATCTGCTTCCACACTATTTGCATCTGTTTCACATTCTCCTATACTACAAATAGTCGTCTCTATCTCTGGTAATGTATCATCCTCTTCACAAGATGATCCACAACATGGACAATCCTCTTATTCAATTAATGTAACAGCACTCATTGCAACACTGGATTATGTATTTACTTAAACTGCAATCGCATTTTTAAGTACCGCATAAATCGAGCTAAATGTGTCATCTGTGTCATCATCCCCTGGCTATCCAAACGCAATATTTAGTCCGCATTGTTTATTGACTATGATTCCTTCAGTATCTACCTGCTTCTCTTCACAATCTAGTTTCATAAAAACCGATTATTTTAATGTAGCACTAATAATCGTCTCTGTTTCATCTCTTTTTGTCTCAATAAATGTAACGGATGCTATTTCTTCAGCATTTTAATCTGTTAAATAGACTTTTTCAATCATCTGAACATCCTCCCAATAAAATGGGATTGTTACTTTTATGACGATTGAAGAATCATCAGAAAGACTTATGCCCTCGATAATTTTTGTTTGATTTTCATTTAACCATGCTGTAAATTTGTAGCCTTCTACAATTCCAATAACACTGCCTTAAATTTTAATTTAAAAAATGAGTTATATTTTTACTATTTCCATATAAAATTAAGCAAGTAAAGTATAAAAGGAAGAAAATTGAAGGAAATCCAAAATTGTTCATTTATAATTTTTTATCTTAAAATATTTTTTAATAATTCTTTTATTTCTCAAATACTTTTAAGGTTTAAAAAACATAAAAATTTATAATTATTTAATATTCTATGAAATTTACAATCACAAATTTATTTAATCAATTTCTCTCTCTACATCACAATATTTAAAAAAGTAATAGATTTAATTATTTTTATTTATTATTATTCTTACAAATAAAAATTACTATTAAAAATGGACACAGAATAAGAATTAAAAACTAAAATCCACTATCTTCGTGAATAAATTAACAAAAAATAAAATGAAAAGCACCCTTCTGCCGATGGTGATATTGACAGTGCTTAAAAAGAAAGAATTCAGTAGGAGTAATAAAAACTAACTGATGAACTCTTACAATAGAATTTTAAAATTACCATTAATCCTAATAATCGTTTTGCTATGAGTAAACTCGTTGTGTAGAATCAATTAAATTCGGAGATTAAAGATAAAAATAATTAATTATTACTTGATGCTTAAAAGACTGCTTAATTTGGCTTCGGAAATAAATAAATATATGATTTTTAATATGGAGAAGAATCGTAGGAGGAAGAATAAGAATAAAAGTATTTTTCTAAGTATTCTGGGAACATTGTGTTATTTAAAAAAATTAAGTAATATTTTTATAGAGATTAAATAGATGACTTAGCTGAACAAATTTATTCTATCTCGCATCCCGACTATCACGAAAAATAAAGAATCTCTCCTAGAAATTAAAAGTTATTTTTATTATTGTTATTCAAAACAAAGGAAAAGAAAAACTGGATATTGCTAATATTGTTCCACCCTCCTTTAAAAAGGCCTACCGACTTCTTATTGCTAAAAGAATCACATGAAATTTTAGATGAAGTACCAGCATTATTGAAATAATAATACCTATAACATTATCATTGTGTCTTATTTAAAACAATCAAACATTATCAAAAGTTGGATTTATATATAACTTTTCAATCACAATTTCCTTTTTATCATTAAGTTTGAGTCCCCATGTCATTGTTTCCAAGCAAAACCCCGCATAATTTTAATAAACTGGCAGTTTTTAAAATTTCAATAATCCTTAAAAATCCTCGAACTCCTTCCCACCAAAAATTTATTCAATTTAAAAATAAAGATCCGCTGCTTTTTTGAATTAATACTTGGTTTTCGCACTGCAATTTGTGGGGATAGTTAATAAAATAAGACTATGCGAAGCTTTTAGAAATACTTTTAAAGCATGCAAAAATTAAGCGAATTCAATAGTTTCTTCAGGATTGAATTTATTTAATAAGTTCCTAATACAAAATTTTTTTAAGGATGTGTCCTTGGATGACCTTTTTATAATAATAAATACTTTTTGTAAATACTAACTTTAAACAATTGCTATAGGTATTGCAAATACTTTCAAACAGTTACTATAAATTACTAAATTGTTCGAGATTAAGTAGTTCGAGTTTATTATTATCCACCATTTCTTCTTTCATATTTTTGGATAAATCAATCCTAGGCGCATTTTAAGAAATTGGCAAAGTGTTTTCCACTTACTTCAATTTATTATACCTCCATGCGATTTTATGCTTAAATAATTATAAATTTAAAACACACAATATTAAACATCTTCTTCTTCTTTTTCTTTTTTTTCTTCTCCCTTAACTATTTTAGTCACCATTTTATCAGGTACAATATTTCGCCAATTTATTACCTCGTAATCATAGATTATTACTTATTAATTCAACTAAATTCCACTTCCTAAATAATATCTGACAAATTATGTATGAATTTTTGTTGGATAATCCTCTTCCATTACTATTAAAGTTCCCTTTTTTAATGAGTTATCTAAAATCGCATCAAAGTATGGTAGACCAAAAAAAATATTCCCAGAACTTTAAAATTAATCCCCAGGTTTTATTTTTTTTTAAAAACTAGATTTCATTTTTATTTTATCTATTGTTAATATTTATGCTTAATAAAATTTTATAAAGTTTTAAATACATTAAAATCATATACTATATTTCAATAAAAATCATTTAACTTTTAATTACTATTACTTTTTAATCCTTTTTTTTAATTAATATCTAAAAATGCCAAGGCTGTTGTTTCACTTGGTTGTAAAAACAACTCTTGAGAATTTATTTAATTGCTCATGAGTAATTTGAATTTATCGAAATAGATTGCATGTCTAACAGTTTCTAATTTTCTTTAAAATAAATTTCAATAAATTTTAAATATCAAAGTTAAATTACTTTTGCATTCTGCTGGCATCTAATTGTTAAATTATACTGCTTCTTTTTATTCCTTTTCTATTAATTTTATATCAAAATAAATTTCAATATAAAAGTTACGATTTGATTCTTATGTTTTTTATCTATCATTCATTTATTCTGCTGCCTCCTCTGATATTAATTTTTTACTAGAATTATTTTCAGTTTCAAATAATAATTATTCATCAGTATTAGAATCCTTTTTATTCTAACCATTTACATCTATATTTTCATTACTGTCCTAGACTTGCCTTTTATGCTTCCTCGAAACTCTTATGATTATGATAATTATAATGATGCTAATGGTAATGATAATAAGAATAATTCATATTATTGATATTCATCCATTACTTTCTTCAAAGTTCTCAACTGTAGCTTAAGGTGTTATTACAATATAGACTTTTTTATAATATATATCAATATCTGTAGTCATAGAATTTTTGAAAATAATTCGTAGCGTAAACTAATTTCCAAATTTGTTTACAATCTCACTAATATTTAAATTTAAAATGGTTGTTACATTCTCATTCTCTATAGTCATTTCTTGATTTAATTTCATTGAATCATCATCATTTTCTACATATACATCCCCAATTATTAAATAATCTTCTTTTAGTAATCACCTTGTGGAATTTTCATTGAAAACATATATTATTATATCATATTTTGTAGCTTTTTTAACTGATATTTCCACAGTCTCCTCATTAGTATTATTAGTATCATTAGAATTAATAGTATCATTAGAATCAATAGTATCATTTATATCTGGTTCTGTATTATTTATTTTTGATATTGTATTATTTATTTTTGGTATTGTATTATTCAATTAATGTAACACCACTCATTGCAACACTTGATTATGTATTTAATTGCACTGCAATCGCATTTTTAAGTACCGCATAAATCGAACTAAATGTGTCATCTGTGTCATTATCTCCTGGCTATCCAAACGCAATATTTAGTCCGCATTGTTTATTGACTATGATTCCTTCAGTATCTACCTGCTTCTCTTCACAATCTAGTTTCATAAAAACCGATTATTTTAATGTAGCACTAATAATCGTCTCTGTTTCATCTCTTTTTGTCTCAATAAATGTAACGGATGCTATTTCTTCAGCATTTTAATCTGTTAAATAGACTTTTTCAATCATCTGAACATTTTCCAATAAAATTTAGAAAATCTGTATTGGAAAATAATGAATTTTATTAAGCATTTTTATATAAATTAATTCTTGAATTTATTTTATTATCTGTAATTCATATATTTCTTTTCGATTAAGAAAATTAGAATAAAGTTGGTTTGTTAATAATTGAAATCATGTATACAAAATTACTATTTGATTCTGAAACTTTTTACCTTCATGAATTTAAAAGTTTTAATCATTATGATAATTATTCACTCAATTTAACTCTTGATTAAAAATTGGGAAATTATTATTTATAATAAAATTTGACAAAGTTGTTTGACACAATAATAAAAAATCAAATTAAACTCATAATTTAAAATCCTCTCACCTTAAAACAATTATTTTACAATTTATCAAAAAAAAAAAAAATTCAATGAAATTTCTTATTATCTTGTCTATCATCGGACTTTTAAATGCCTAAGCATCAAATTAACTGATCTAATCACTCAAAGAATAAGCTGACAAAATTGCACAAAGTATGCCATCAGGTTATGAAAGTCTCGTTCTTGATATAAAAACAAATGGTTTCGATGGATATGATGCATGTGATGTTGCAGGTATAAAGTTATTGTTATGAAATATTTTAAAGGTTTTAATTCAATGATTGCAAAATATGGATTCAGTGCTGAAATCGTGAATAATTTTAAAATGGTAACCTTTTCTGAATCAGTGGAGTTCCAATCCTTCCATGTGTCCATTAGCAGCGCTGATGTTGATATCATTGAATTCATTGGAAGTGGAGCAAATAGCAATGGAAACATCTAGTTAATTAATTTCTCTCTTTAATATTTAAAAAAGAATTGCATTTTTATAAACTTTTGCTGAAGGAACACCATATCCTGGTAAGTCATTCAATTAGGCTGAGATTGAAATTATTACAGAGGCATTGCGTGCCACTGCGTAACCCCTATAATAATTTTTATCATTTTTATTAGGTACACTAAAATTAAAACCTTTTTGTCAAGTCCTCCACCAAGATTAACTGACTATAAGGCAAGAGAATAATACCTTCTGGACTAAAATGATTGGGATATAAAAATGACTAAATGGGATTTATGTGCAATTGAAGATGGATCACCTTGCTCCCAATTGATGTATGATGCATTCTAGTTCAACTACTTTAATTGTTATTTATTTATAATTTTAAAGAAATTGCTAACACTATGCTTCATCCGATTACGATGACCGCGATTCTTGTGTAATAGCTTAGATTCCATAAAACACTTACTGGGATCCTTGCTTTTTATGTTCCTGTGCCATTTTTTAGTATTCTTGATTTATATTTATTTATATATTGTTTAGTTATTCAACCACTCCAGTTTTACCAAAATCCATCTAGAAATGTTTTGAACTGGTATACCCTGGTGTTACAGATATTTATGACCCATCAAAAACTAGTTCAGATAATTTAAATACAATCCATCACTGGAATGAAACAACATTTTGAGACTGAATAAAATTTATTATCACAAAAATAACTCAAAATTTAAATTCAATGCTTATCTACTAACACAAAATTTATAAATTATTAATAATAGTTATAATTAACAAAATAAAAATAATTTTTAATGAAATTTTTAAAGAAATAAGGGGAAAGGTTTTAGTAATAATAAAAATAATATTCTCTATTTTTAGTAAAATTTTTAAGACACGTCAATTTTTAAATTAAATTAAATTATATTTATACTCTTTTTTTTATTAATTTAAACAAATAAAATTATATTTCATTTTTATTTTCTTTTAATATTCAATGAAATCTCTGTTCTTCCTGCTTTTTAGCATTTCTTTGGTATTTTTAAAAGACCCAAGTTCAATTAATGGAATCTATTAATTAACTTCGCAAACATTTGATGATTTTATTCAAGATCATGAATCAGTCCTTGTAAAATTCTATTCTCGTATATTTTTCAATAACTCTGAATAATTTTATAGCAAATTGTGTACATTGTAATGCATTAAAACCAGAATTTGAAGCAGCTGTGAAATTACTCGAATCTGAAGATATTGTATTTGGTGAAGTTAATTGCCTTTTAGAAAGTTAGCTTGCCTAAGAATAAGAAGTAATTAAAGAGAAAATTATTATTTGTTTTTAAGATTGATAGTTATCCTACAATTCAACTTTATCATTAAAATGCGCCACTTGAATACAAGTCGCCAAGTATATAGGCCAGTGATATTGAAGCTTGGGTACGTAAAAAACTTGGTACTTAGATTGAGCCTCTTCTTTCTGTAACAGATGTGGATGATGCAATCAGTAAGCACTAAGTAACAGCAATTTATTTTGGTAATCCGTATGCATAAGAATTTTAGTTGCTCTCGGCCATTGCGTTGGGCTTTGATGATATATTCTTTGGCCATACTTAAGATTCAAGAGCATTTAAGAAATATTTTATAAGCGTGGACGAAGATCATACCCTCGTTTTATTCAAGCATTTTGATGATAAAAGAGTTGATTACAAAGGCCCATGGGACTTTGGTAAAGAAATTGCCGAATTTTTATATGAAGAATAATTCCCTTAAGTTTTGGAATTCTCTGCAACTAGTGCAGAAAAGATTTTCACAGAGGAAAAGCCTTATTTATTCTTACTTCTCGGGAAAGGCACAGAAGGAATGCAGCATTTATAACTCTTTCATTCACTTGCAAAACCTTTCAAAAAGAAAGGTCTGGGATTATGTGTGAGTAAAGTAGGCGGAGAATTGAATAGTAGATTATTGGAATTCCTTGGTGTGAGTGAAGGAAAGGATATATTTCCAATGATAATTTATTTGTAACCAAATGAAAATGAGGAAGAGCCTAAAAAATTTAGGATGAAGGGAGAAATTAATGAAAGTAGTTTGAAATAGTTTGTAAAAGAAGTGAAATAAGGGAATGAGGGATAAATTAGGCGCAGCGAAGAAACATCTGGAATCAATAGTGATATCGTTGTTAAAATTGTTGCAAATAATTGGAAGGATATTGTATTGGATAGTGAAAAAGATGTTGTTGTATTAATGATTGCTGATTGGTGTACGCTATGTGAAAAAATCTAAAAAGATTTTAAAAATGCGGCTAAAGTGTTTTAAGATAACAGGAATATTGTGTTTGGTATACTTGATTATGAAAAAAATGAAATTGATGGCGTAAAGGCAGATAATTTACCAGTAATAAAGTTTTATCCTTCAAATGATAAGTCTGGCAGATTTAAAGTTGCTGGAAATTATGATAAAAACTCTATTGTGAGTTTTTTATAAACCCATCACACGTTACACTTTTAATTGATTAATTATTATTTATATTTTTTAGTGTTGATTTGTAGAAGCATAAATTCGATGAATTGTGATAAAATTGGTTCAATTTATAATAATAATAATAATAATAATTGCTAATAAATTATATAATAATCAAAGTTTAAATTAAAACAAAATTAAAAAAATATAAAAATTTTATTTTAATTGGCATTTTTGAATTACCAGATGCAACATAAATAGGATTAAAACGATTAAACCGATGTGCACTTTGCAAAATTTAGTCAAAAGGAATACACGGGACATAAAAAACATGTATATTCAGTTGATTGAAATTGCTCAGGTTTGTTTACTTCTTGAAAAATCATTTATTTCCTAGGAATGAAATTAGCATCAGCTTCTTCGGATTCAACGATCCGGCTTTGGAACTTTGATACATCAATAGGTCTTGAAAAAAGCACTGAACTTAAAGGACATACTGAAATGGTAGATGCAATTGCGTGGTAAAAAATCACAACAAACTAATTCGAAAAGGCATCCAGAAAATTCTAATATTCTTGGCTCAGCTTCAAGTGATAAGACACTCAAACTTTGGGACACACGTGGAAGTTCAAGTAAATTTTGCATCCGGAGTGAAAGAACCAAAGGATCAAATCTGAATCTTGCATGGCATCCGGATGGGAAGACAGTTGTTGTTGGAAATAAAGATGATGCTTTAAGTTTTTATGATTTAAGGTAAGAAATATAATAATTTTGTATTAAATTAGCTTTTAGAAATGCATAGCCTACTAAATTGCTAAAATTTGATGTTTAAGTAAATGAAATGCAATGGAATGTCACGGGAGATTTACTTCTTGTAACAACTGGAATAGAGTTATATTTATTAGAGATTAATTAAGATATAGGAGTAAAAATTAAGGGCCAATTTATGTACTTGATGGAAAGAATCCAAGCCTTCCACCTTTAGAAATACTAGAATGCCATTAAGGAATTTGTTACTGCATTGGTTTTTGATTTCATTTTATAATAACACAATTCTTATTGCTTAGCAATTGATAAATCTGAAAATTGTAAAAATGGTACAAATACATTTGCTACAGGAGCAGGTGATGCATTAGTTGGTATATGGGATGCTAACTAATTTGCAGTCAAAGAAACATTTAGTTAACTCGAAGGATAAATTAAGCAACTATCATTTAGTCATGATGGAAGGTATTTAGCTACAGCCAGTGAGGATTAATAAATCGATATTTGCAATATTGCTAAAGGTGAAGTCAGTTATACACTTTAATGCAATGCTACAATGAATACAGGTTTTAAACAAAAAAAAATGTTGTTTTAAATTGTTTTTATAGTTTCTTGGAATCCAAAGTTTCAAATGCTGGCCTATGCAGGCGAAGATAAAACGAAATCTAGTACAGATGAAGGAATTATTCATTTTTTTGCTAATATTTCTTGATTGTCACTTGTAATAAACTGTTAATTGCGAAATTCATTATATATTTAATTTTTTTTTTTTATTTAAATTTTAAAAAATATATTGGGCCAATAAATTTATATCTTTTAATTTATTTCCAAAAAGCAAAAAAAACAAATCCAAAGACATTTCGAAAGCATTTCCAATAATTTTCATGAACAAAGCACCCTTAAACTTTTGCGATATACATCTCCAATAACAGGATTACTGGGGACCAAACCGTAACAAAGTATTTGAATAATTTAAAAGTAATTTTTTATTAATAAATAAAAAAAATTCTATTTATTTAGACTTGCCATTTGCACCGTTTAATAAACTGGATAAAATTTCTAAATATTGTGATTTTGAAACAAAGGCTATCGAAAACTTTATCCAAGTTGAAAACAAGCCAAAAACGACGTAACCCGCTTACTATCGTAATAGGAGGTTCTAATTATAAAGAGCTGCATAGAATTAGTTTGCAGAGCAATAATAGTAACTAAATCAAGGTGAATAATTTTTGTTTTTTTGGGTAATAATTGTTCAAAAGGATATAAGAAATAAAAACAACCAAAATAAAAAATCTAAAACAGATATAATTAATAACGTCCTATTTATCATAAAACCAAATTTAAGGATAACACAGTTCTTACATAAACTTGGAAGTCTATTGGTGAGATTTCTAGAGGGAACTTCGATGTCAAAGCTAATACAATTGGATTAATAAAATCAAAAGACTTATTTAAAATTGGTACTGTGAGACAATACAATAAAGCATTCGATAAACTGAAAGCAGTCAAACAAAAACCAATATTTAATTTAGAAAAATAATCAATTGCCAACCTTCCCTTAGAACAGGATGAACATTTGAAAGCTCTTTCTGACAAGCTCAGAGATATAAATAACAATTTTGCAAAGTATTCTAAAGGTGAAGCTGATTCTTCAACGATCAAAGAACTTCAATATATTTAGCAACCAATGATATTCACAAGCGATACAGTTTTGACAGCTGTGATGGCACTTTAACATAGTAACTTTCCTTTCGAAATTATGGTCAGGAAGCAAGGAAACCAACTTTTTATGGATAAAAGCACCAACCCTAATAATTTTTTCAATTCTTATATTGATTTAATGACTGCTAATGAAAATATTGTTAGCATTCCAGAAGATGAAAAAGATATTGTTAAATAATGTATTGAATCAACACTTATTCATCATACATTGCCTTCCGTCTTATTCAAATCCAAAGGTGAAACCGAGTTCTCTATTTCATTACCAGAAGATGACATCCTCAGCGACTTCCTGTAAAAGCTCCCTACAACAGGCTTTTCCGAGCGTTAAATGCTTTATAAATACAGATAGATTACAATTGAAAATAAAATGAATATATTTGTACGTTGTCAAAGTAATGGTGAAATAGATGGGAATGAAATGTTATTAGCTACATTAAACGAATTCACACCTGAAGTTTAATAATGGAAAACAAATCTTGAACAAAAGATTGGTTTAATCTTAATGGAAGAACTCCGTAATAATATTTATAAAGCAGTTAGATGGATATGTTAAGGAATTCTCTCAGGTATTAGTCTGTTCAAGCTTGCTTTTGTGGCTAAAGAAAGCGACAAGGCCTATTCATTAGCATTGGTTGAGACATATAAGTTGGAAGAATTAATGAAAATGCTTAATTTTAAAGAAAAGGATTGCTGGTATTATATAAAGCAAATTATTGAGTTTGTTGGAAAATAGCCAGATGGCTAATATGTCCTTAAAAAGCCTCCATTTGCCTAGAAGTTCGAAGTTTATAAATAAGAAAAGGAAGAAGCTGACTGGGACTAAGAAAAAGATAAATGATAATGTCCTGTGGGCTGAATTATTATTTTTTATTTTGGCAAAAAAATTTCAAAAAATACAATTAATAATAATAATAACTATAAATTTATAATAATAATTTTATTTCTATTAAGTTGAAAATGCGTTATAATAAGCAATTAAAAAAATTAATTATTATTATTTGTTGATGGATTATTTGCGAAAAGTTTGTTACTTTTAATAAATTGACTTTATTATTCAACTACAGCTTTTTAGATTTTTGAAAAAGAAAACTAAGCGAATTTATAATTTATTAATCAGGATATGATGAAATTCTTTATTGATTAGGTCCAAACAATTAATCTTGAATATTCTGTTTTTTTTTATTTTTTATAAATCGTGTCTTTAAGTCAATTCTGGTATTCAATAATCTCAAAACATAAAAATACTTTCAACAATAAGAAATTGTATTACACTATTAGGATTTTGTGATAGAAACTTTAATAAACTCATCAAAACCAGTATAGGTTTTATTAGTGTAATTAAAAAAGAGATGAGTATTGGATTTTATTTAAAATTAAAAAGAATTCTTTTTTTAAAAACGTAAAGAAATCTTGGATGATTTAAATGAATAAGCAAATTGCATATTTATTAGATAAATAAAAAAGAAAGAATAGTATTTAGAAAAATAATAAAAATTGTTTGTTAAACAAAAGAAAAATATAATTAATATAGAATTAGATGTTAATACGGATCAATAAAATTGCAGTATTATTAAAAAATGACATCGATTTTAAAGTTAAACAACAAAGCAATAATCTATAGAATTTATCAAATAAATATTTCCTTTCAATGATGATTGCACAAAATAGTAATTATCGAATAATAAAGAGGCTCAAAATGATTTCGAATAGATAGTAAATGTTAAGAAAGAATAAGCAGATTAATTGAATGAAAAGTACTCACGACAAAAAGTCCAAATTGAATAAAATATTTCTGATTATTGCTGTATAAAAAAATTTTATTAGTTTTTTAATTTTGTTTTTAATTAGAATAATAAATATATTTGAGTGAACTTGAAGTAAGAAGAAAAAGTGATATTTAATTACTGTCCAAAGAAATTTGTTAATTATTAAAGGGTTGAGAATTTATGGAATTCGTAATTTCTATGCTAAATTAATTAAGAACTGAAATTCTATAAGTCATTATCTGATTAATTTGTTTTTGATATTTTTAAAAACAAAATTGTATTATAATTTTTATTATTATTATTATTTTTATTATTAATATTATTTTTATTATATTATTTCAATTTTTTAAAATTAAATAGTTGGCTTAAAAATATTTTAGTAAATATCAAATATATTGGATAAACAATAAAAAAAAACAATTTGATATGGCAATTGGAAAGAGTAAAAAAAAATATAAGAAGGGAACAAAAAAAAGAATTGACCCTTAAACTCGAAAGGAATGGTATGACCTGAAGGCCCCCACACCTTTTGAAACTATTAGTTTCGGAAAGACCTGCGTTACAAGAAGCAGCGGAACAAGTTACATTATCCATGATTAATTTATTCATAATAATTAAAGAAATTTCAACTGATTCATTAAAAGGAAGAATAGTTTCAAGTTCACTTGCTGATCTCAAACAAAAATCTGATAATCTTCATTGGTTTTTTTATTTTTTTTTTATTAAAAATATGATTTTATTAGGAGAAAAATAAAGTTAATGGTCGAGGATGTTGAAGGTAGAAACTGTAGAACATCCTTCTATGGTATGGATATTACTCGTGATAAATATTGCAGTTTGATCAGAAAGAAGTAAACTCTAATAGAAACTTTTGTGAATGTGAAAACTCTTGATGGCTATTTCTTACGCATTTTCTGTTGTGCATTCACAAAAAAACAAGACGGATAATTAACAAAAACTTCCTATGCTTAACGCTCAAAGGGAAAAATGATTAGAAAAAAAATGATCGATTTAATCTACTAGGAAGCAAAAGAATCCAATCTTACAAAGCTTGTTACCACAATGATTACTGATAGTCTCACATAAAATATTCAAGAGAAATGCAAATTTATCTACCCTCTTTAAAATGTCTATATTACAAAGGTTAAGATGCTCAAGAAGCCAAAGTTTGACCGTAAAACAAATTCCTTTTTCTAAAATAATTAAAATACTTTTTAGCAACCAAATTATAAGAAATGTATGCAGAATAAAAAAGAGGTGATGTAGCTCCCGATAAACAAGAGGAACAAGATTAATGGGATAATGAGAATGAAAATTTGTTAAAAAAATGAGCAGAAAGCAAAGTAAATAAAAAAAATTAGCAATCAATTAAACACAATTTCATAAAAAAAAAATATTAATTGTATATATAATTTAAATAAAATAATTTTTAAAAATAATAATGCCACGTGATTCAATCTTATTCCTCTTCACTCTGATTTTTTTAGGATTGGGTTGGAACTTAGTCAACTGTGAAGACGAAGAAAGCTCACCTTATGACCTTAATCAAGGCGTGTTGTATAAATAGTTTCTGGAAAATCTGTTTGAAAAATATGATCCGGAAAATAAATAATTCATAAATTAAGAAGGATATAAGGAGTTGCTTGAAAAAATGTTTATTAGTGAGGATGAAGGTTTTTTAAATGATTGCTAATCTGACTAAATTGTTTTTACTTTTGTTAGAACCTGAGACAAAAAAGCTATTATATGAAATTGTATCAGAATTTGCAGCGTTAAAGCCAGAGTAGATTTCTATTGATGATATCAATGATGATCTTAAAGAATAACGATTGTTAAAATTTATGTCTAGTAAGTTTTAGGTAAAAAGCGATTTGTGAAAAGGAAATTATTATTTAATTATTAAATACAATTATATATTGAAAAAAGCTCTTTTAAAAAACCTTTATTTATTTATTTCAACATACTTTTTGTTTGTATATTTTAGTGTTATAGTTATAACTACTTTGATTACTCTTAAAGCTATTCCAAACAATTTTCTTCTTTTATATTTTGCTAAAATTTAATTTATAATAACATAGTAGTGTTTTTTTTGTCCAATCTATTTTTAGTAATAAGTTGTATATCTATTTTTAGATTATAATAGCTTCCTCATATATAAATATCAAGTAAATTTTCAGCGTATAATAATAAACAAACTATTAATAGATTTAACTTTTAAACTATGGAAAAAGGCGAAGCACACGAAGAGGCTGAAAAGGAATTCTATGATCATTTCAGTCGACCATTTATCTTAACTAAAATGATTTTTCATTATTCGTTGTATGTAATCCTTGTGGGAGTTTTAATAACTGTTTTGTGTGGAGTCATCATTGTTGCTGCTGGTGCTATTAAAATGGATGATATAGGAGACCGTGATCTATTAGTCTCAAGTGATTACAGAGTAAAAAGGCAGGATGCAGTTGATATTGCAGAAGAAACAGTTGATGAATGGCGAACTGTTAAACTGATCGAAGATAATCCTGAACTCGAAGGAATGCCTGTAAGGACATAAGCAATTGGCGATCAAACAACAATTATTATGTATGAGAATTCAAATGGAAATGTGTTTACACCAGAAAATCTTAATCACATGTTCAAGATTGAAAAGAATTTGATCACAAGAGATAATGAAAAGATTAAAAAATTTTGTAAAGCAACAAGTGACACTGATTCAACTTGTAGTCCTTCATCAAGAAGCCTTGTTACGGGGTTGTTTTAAGAAGACATGACGGAAACTTAAATAAATGCTGTTTTAAAAGCCATTGCCACAAATGAAACTTTATTTGATAAATATAAGGCTCTTTTCGGCGAAGATTTTACTGCAGAGAATCCTAAATCTAAACTAGCAAGATCAATATTTCGTTTTGCAATGCCACTCAATATAGATGGCAGAAGATATAGAGACATGTATGATGATTTCAATGAATAGGATGAAAAGTTTTCTGAATTCATGTATGAATTTTATCAATGTATTATTTTGAAATTATTTAAATTTGTATTAGATGTTGAAGATGAGGCTACAGATTCAATGGATATTTATGTGTTTGCATCAAATTTAGAATTATATGTGGTAATGCAAATAGCTTTAAAAGATCGTATTTTATTTTAAATATTTTTATATTTCATAGTTAATTGGATTTTTGCTTCATTTGGTTTTATCCTGGTTTACATGATTATTCATACACAATCGTTTGTCTTTCCTTCAGTATTATAATAATATTTTATAAAATTATTTTAAAAGATTGGAATGCTTTAAATTATTATGTCTTTGCCAATTGCCTTTTTTATCAATCGTTACATATTTCAAGTCTCATACTTTTCAATGTTTAATCTAATTGTATTGTTTCTTATTTTAGGAATCTCCGCTGGTAACAATTATTTTTTTAATTAATTTTCATTTTAGATAATATTTTTATTTATGTGGATACATGAAAGTAATCAGCATAGATTTTCTATATTAAAGACAGTCTTGAAAAAAGATTTAATTTTACATACAAAAAATGCCTCAGATAAATATCTACCACTACATCTACAACGATTTTTAATTTCATTATGACAGGAATCACACCAGTATTTATTTTATTATTATAATAATTTGTTTTAAGATCTTGCCAATTGCAAGTTTTGGATTTTTTGCTGTATCGCTCGTTCTTTGCAATTACATTCTTGTCCTCAGTTTCTACCCAGCTATGTTTGTTATCTTTGCTAAATTTATGGATAAACGAGCCAAGAATAAAAAATAATTATCAAAATAAGGAGTAGAAGAAAAATAAAATTCTGAAAAATATGCCGAATAAAATAATAATAATAATATATAAACTGAGACTGTTGCATTAAATAAAAACGGAGCAGGAACTGAAAATAATAATATCATAAATAAGGAATAATGTGTGCAATTGCACATTCAACCATAATAGAGAGAATTAGAAGCAGGGATACAAATGGCTGTTGAATAAGCCAAAGAATAATAAGCATCGCCAGCTCAAGGTGATGCTGAGTATATATAGAGTACACATTCTGCGAATAAAGATAAAAATAAAGATAATGAAAATTAAGAAATCAAATACAATTTGATAGAAAATTTTTTCTATAATAAATTTAGTCCCTTCCTTTACAAATTTCGATTTCCAGTGATAATCCTTTTTGCTGCATGGTTTGGCGTTACACTCTACTTTACTACTTAATTGCAAGCTCCAAAGGAAGCGACACAAGCAGCACCTGATAGCAGTATTGTAAAGAAAGCAAAGGATCGAATTCTTGATTTCAATTCTGGGTAATCAGATAATGTGATAAAAATATAATTTGTATGGGGAGTTGCAGGCATTGATCAAGATGCAAAATCGGACCATTGGGATTCGAGTGATCGTGGGAATGTCATTTGGGATGATACTTTTGATCTCTCAGAACCTGACGCATAAAAGAGAATTTATGATATTTGTCAGGATTTGAGAAATACTCATGCTGGTGGAGATTTAGTGCAAGAAGATGGAGTGAGCTGTTTTTTGGAAGATTTTAAAGCTTATGTTGTTGCCAGAGGATATAGTTTCCCAGTTTAACAAACACGTAATTATAAATTTTTTTAATAATTTTATTTAAGTTTTTATAACATTGTTTAAAATGTTTGTTTCAACCGACATTGGAAAAGAATATTAAAATAACCATGAATTTGGAATTATTGATGATACGGTCAAATATGTTTAAGTTTTTGCTTATGGTAATACATTGCTTGTCCAAGAAAAAAAAAAACAGGAACCGTTATTACAACAATGGGAAGAAATTATGAACAATTATAACAAGAATAGTCCTGAAGTATGTAATAAAGCTGTATAAACTGCTGGAATTGGATGGGAATGGATGGTGACAGAGGATAAACTTATTAGTAATACAATTATCAGTTTAGTTGCAACAATGGCCTTTGCTTTTTTTGTGTTTTGTTGTTCAACATTAAATGTCCTGTCAGCTTTGTTTGCCACTATGTCTATTATTGGAATAGTGATGGGAATTTTAGGTTTGATTAAAATGTTTGGGTGGTACTTAGGATTAATCGAAACAATCGCCGCTAGTATTGTTGTCGGATTTTCTGTGGAATATATTGTCTTCTTGGTAATATTTATTCTCTAAATTAAATTTTATTTTAGTGTATCTATTATCTGATTTTAAAATTTGACACAAGATACTAAAAAATGCGTTAAAGTCTTATGAGCATGGGAATATCAATTCTTGGAGGAGCAATCACAACTCTCGGAGCTGGAGTCTTTCTTATCATGGGCTAAATGGACTTCTTTAAAAAAATGGGAAAATTATTAATCTGTACGATTATTTTCTCTATTTTGTGGTCTCTCGTCTTCTTTTCAGCCTTGCTTATGATCTGTGGGCCGATGGGATAAACTGGATCATTCGTTCCTCTTTTATAAAAAATTAAGAACAAGTTCAAAAAGAAAGAATGATCATTCATAACAAAATTTTCTGTATTATTTGTTTCTCTATATTAAATTTTAAAATAATTTTTAAGAAAAATTAAATCTAATCATAATAAATATAATAAAAATAATAAAATTTAGTGGGAAATGGCATCAGGATCGGAACTTACCCGAATATTTTTTGAATTGAAATCAAAGTCGACTGAAATCAAAGAAAAAGCGGCAGAAGATTTAGCGTCTTTTTATTGTAACAACACAGATCAATCCGAGGATGTTTATTTTATTATCGCATCATATATAATAGATCTTTCTCAAAATCTAAAAATAAATCAATCTCTAGGATTATCATGAAAAGTTAGGTTAATCACCTTTATTTTTATAGATAAATTGAATTTATTTGTAGGTGGTTTAATCGCAGCAGGAAAATTAATCCATGTAATCCCAGAGCAATAATTACTCACCTTTGTAAGTCGTTTCTTTTCAGGCATTTTCGAATAATTCAAATAATAAAATGAGCATGGAATCTATACAAAAGCTGCAGAAGTCTTTGGAGAATTAATTCGTTTAGGAGGTTAGAACTTTTCATTTTATTAAAAATTAAAAGGGACGAAATTCGCTGTAGTGATAGAATCTGATGTGGATGAAGCTCTCCGTTGGTTACGTGGCGACACAAATAAAGACTGGAAAAAACTTTCTGCAATTCTAGCTTTGAAATAACTGTTGATCCAAGCACCATATATAACATTTACACGAATTTTTAATTAAGGTATATAGTTTATCTGGAACTTAATCCGTGACAAACGGGAGTAAATCCGTACATAGGCTTTGGACTTTGTAAATGAGTGTATTAGATAGATCTCATAAAGAGAAACATAGTAATAATAAGAATGGTTAACAAAGATTTATAATGAGATTCTGAAATAAATGCTAAATACAGAGGCAGATGTGATACATAGTAATATCTTAGTATTAAAAAGTATTTTGACCCATGCAAAGTAAGAGATCTTTGCGGATAATTTTGAAGAAATTTGTACCTATATTCTTTCCAAAAGAGAAACAAAAAATTCTATGATCTAAAAAGCCGTAATTTAAACAATACCAATCCTTCTAAAATTTAGTAAATAAGTGTTTATTTAAAAGTTTCTACTTCAGAGCATAAAATTTTTATTGATTTATAGTAACTAGATTAAATTATAAAAGGATAAATCATTATGTTATTTAACTCTCGCGGATGTATGCAATACGCTAGACGAGGCGACTGTAAAACAGTATGTCGTGATTGTAGTAAAGAATATCCTAGATGAATTGCAAGCAAAATCCAAACCAATGTGTGTCGAAACATTAAATTGTTTGTATAGCATTGTATAAAAATTTAAAGTAAAAATCGCTGAGTATATTGATCTATAAATTCTTATTGATTCTATTTTGCTGAATGGACTTAATAAAAGAATAATTGTATTTTTGAACCAATTATCTAAACTAAATATCCCTCTACTATCGGAATATGTTCAGTGCAAATTACTTCTCACAATCTCTACTATTCTTATCGGGAAGCCTTAAATAATCTACAAGGATACTCTAGACAAGATGATACTTTCCCGGTTTTCGTATAGTCTTTAAGAAGAAGCCAACAATTTACCAGAATTTAAAAATGATGAAGCTATTAGTTTGGCGATTAAAACGTTATGCAGTTTTGATTTTTCGGCTTATTAAGATTATCTTGGCAATTTTGTAAAAGAAAATGTTATACCATAACTTGATAACCCCAACGCATTGATTAGAAAAGCGGCAGCATAAGCAAGTTGTTTACTTTATGATCGGCGTAAAACTCCGTATTATTACCTATAATAATAATAACTCAAATCATAAATGTCTTAATAACCCTTTAAATAATCAATATAATAATAAAAAATTAGTGGAAGTATGTCAGTTGGTAAACTTTATTAAGCGTCACAATAAATGTCAGCAATGCAAATTTCTAATAACTTTATGGTGGTTATTTTGGATAAATTTATGAGTGTTGCAATTTCTGACCCAGACGATGAAATTCGTGTTACTATGCTTGCTTCCCTGAATTCTAACTTCGATTACTACTTAAATTCGACAAGTAATTTGAAAAAGTTTTTTTAATGTGCTTATGATCCCAATATTAGAGTCCAAAAACTTGCACTTTCAATATTATGTTTAATTTATTTATCTTTTTTCTAATTTAATAAAATTTGATTTAAAGGCAGACTTTCAAGGGATAATCCTTCAGATATTTATCCATTTTTAAAAAAAATGCTATTTTAGAATTTATCAAGCCTTATTCTTGATGATTATCTGTAAGAAAAATAAAAAATCCAGTTGATTAATTAATTGACAGTGTTAATTGCAAAGGCTAAGGATTTAGTTCTCCCCCACACAGGTTATTTAAATATTGAAGTTTTTAATAATAATAAATTAGAAATGATAGCTCCAATGCTACTAAACTATGTAAAACAAAGCTCCCATACACATTTAATTCCATAAATTCTAAAAGGAGTTAAAATGTTATGGAGAAGTGGGAAATGGCGGCTTTAAGAATTTGAAGACGAGACGGTTTATGTGCTCTTGGAATTAATGCAAGATAAAGCATTTAGTGAGAAAAGACGGTGTGCAATAAAAACTTTTATTGAAGTAGTAAAAAGCACAAATTTTGTGATCTTGCCGTATTTAAAGCACCCTACATTATTAGAAAAAATCCTTATGTTATTGAAGATAGAATCAGAAGCTAATGTAGCTTTACGTGGGTTGTTATTGAGATTAATGGGAGTAATTGGTGCAGTTGACTATTTTTCTTTTAAGAAAGCCTTATTGAATTTAAAAGAGTGTGTGCCTGATGACAAGTAGGCACGCTATTACTCGACTGAGGATGTGAAAAATTATTCAGGAATTCGTTTAAAATTTCTAAAAAATATTGATTCGAAATAAATATCTTTTCAATAACATGTAGATGGATAATAACTGATGGGCGAGCTTTACAATTTCTATGATGATCTCATCCTGTTTGAAAAAGGAAAAGATTAATAAAAAATCATTCTTCATTTAGCCAAAGTTAGTTCAGAATAAAAACGTAAATACAAGGATAAAGAAAAAGAAAAATGGTAGAAAGAGGATACAAGCTCAATGGCTGTTGAGAAAGTCAATGAAGGGTAGTTAGAGGAACTACTCTATGGCGCAGTTGATATTGAATTAAATAACCCGGATTATTTCTATCTTATAGCAATCAGGACATTTTTGAAGGTGCTTGTTGATAATTCCTTGGCCAATTATCACGATCTTGCAATTGACACTTTGAAAGTTATTTTAACATAATTAAAAGGCCGTTGTTCTCATTTTCTTTATGTGTTGTTCCCTGTGTTTTTGGGAATAATTGAGGAATGGGAACGTTATAACTAAGAAAAATCGGAAAAGATTTTTGAAATTATTGAAAAGGTTATAGGATTCTGTGAGAGAGAATTCGGGATGGAATATGTTAATGTTGTTCTTAACCTTGTGAAATAGTATTTTAAAGAAACCAGGCTTGTAAGAATCTGTTTGAAAATACTTGATACATTGATTTTAGTTAAAAAATCATAACTAAAGTTTAAAGTTGAACCAATAGTTAATATTGTCAACACGGTCTTAAATGGTGGGGCTTTAGGAATTGTTTCATAAAATAGTGATGAATAGCTTTAATACAATGCACTCTAAAAGGAAGTGATCATAAAAGTATTAAAAATTATTACAAATCTCCGAGAATTTCTTGAGCCTTATCTTTAAAAAGTAGTCCCAAGTCTTTGCAAATTATTGTCGTAACAAAGTTAATAATATTTCAATGCTGATGTTATGGAGATTTGGCAAAATGTTTTGGAATTAGTTAAAGGATTAGTGAAAAGTTGTTCTGATACAACAGTGTAATTTTTGAGTTTATTAGTGCCTACATTATTGAAAGTTATAGAAGCTTGCTAATCTGGTGGGAAGGATTGGTAGGTTGTAATAAATCTAGTAATGGAGATATTTGTATTATTTTTATTAACATACCATAATGATTTTTTGATTTACTTGCCATTGGTTAACTCTATTGTCCGAAAATATAAAATCTATAATAACGAATATAAATCCTGTATCAATAATCTACTGATGTACAATAATCTTGAAGAAATTAGTAAAGTCTTTGATGAACAAGGCCATGAATTCTCGGCTATGAATGCTTGGTTTGGAAACAACGCTGGACTCTCTGCCATAGAAAGATCCAATCTCTAAAATGCCACTGCCCCTGGGAATAACACTGTGGGTACTGGTGCAATAGCAAACACGCATTATCAATAAATTGCAGCTAATGCTGATCAAGATTATCAACCTTACTATCGTAAAATTGATCCTGAATCAATAAAGGTGGAATTTGATGTCAGTAGGAATTTATTAAGATAGGAATGGATTGAATGGATGCGTAAATCAAGTCTTGAATTGCTAAAATAAAGTCCTAATCCAGTGATCTGTCCGTGTTTAAAACTCGCTGAAGTTTATTCTCGTATTTCTTAAGAAATGTATAATATTGCATTCGCTTCTTGTTGGTAATTCTTTAATGATAAATAAAAAGAATTTGTAATAAAATAGCTTCATATTGCTATTAATGCTGCAAATATACCAACTTAAATTCTTTAAACTATACTTGATTTATCCGAGTTTATGTAACATGATAGATTGGGATTATAAATTGATAATAGTACTTTGGGTGACCTTGCAGAACGTTGTTAAGCTTATGCAAAGGCTCTTTATTATAGAGAGTAAGAATTTGAAACAGCTAATGAAAAAACAGTGGAGTCATTGTTATCGCTCTATACTAACCTCGGATAACCAGAAGCTGCAACGGGATTACTAAAATATGCCAAAAATATTTTATAAATCGAATTAAATATGTCATGGCATGAAAAGCTTTAACGTTGGGAAGATGCACTAAACGAATATAGATTAAAAGTACTTAGGGGATAAGAGGATTATTTTGTTCCTAAATTACGCTGTTTATCAGCATTAAGTGAATGGGATATAATTCTGAGTCAATGTGAAGGATATTATTAAGTTTAGGTTGAAAAATAGTAGAATGTTGGATGGCTAGCTGCAAACGCGGCGCTTAATCTAGGGGAATGGGAAAAATTGGAATAGTGGGTGGAAAAATTAAATAATGACGATGATTTTGAATTTCATTTTTTAACAGGTATAGTCAATATCAAAAACTAATAATATGAGCCTGCTTTATAATGTATAGAAAGCGCAAGGAAATCACTAGATAGTAAAGTCACGGGGTTGCTTCTTGAAAGCTATGGAAGAGCTTATGATAATATTGTCAAATTGTAACAATTAAGTGAAATGGAAGAAATTATTGAAGTTAAATAATTTAAAACCAAACGTAATGAAGAATGGTTAAAAGAAAGTGGTTAATAAATAATAGAAAAAGAACTTGAAGAATTAACAATTTATATGAAAGATAGATGGTAAAAGCGTTTATAAGGGTGCGAAAGAAGAGTGGATGTTTGGTAAAAGATTCTCTCAGTTCGTGGGCTATTATTTAATAAAGTTGAAAATATTAAAGGATGGTTAGGACTTGCGAAAATGGCACTTGAAGCACAATAAATGCAATTAGCTAAACGTGTTGTTGACTAACTAAAAAAGGAATGGGAAGCTTTATATGGTCCCAAACGACACCCAGCAGAATTAATTATGATGGAACTTGAATGTGATTATAGAAGAGAAGTAATAAAAGATGTAGAATTAATGAATAAGGTGGGTGCCTTTCTTAATGAACGAGAAGAACTCAGTTTTGGATAAAGGGCTCGGTGTTTTAGTAAATTGGGATATTGGCTGAAAGAACGAAACGAGGATTTTAATCTTGTAAACCTACAATAAATCTGTCAGATCTTTGAATAAAGCATAAGTCATGACCCAAAATATTATAAGGGCTGGAACTAATATGCATATACTAATTTTGAAATTGTATAGATCTATGAACATGAAAATGACAGAGAACCTAATGAAGAAACAAAAAATGCAAGAGATAAATATATTTTTTAGGCAATTAGAGGTTTCCTGAAGGCAATTGCTTTAGAAGCTCGTAATGCATTCCAAGATAGTCTTAGATTATTGACGTTAATATTTAAGTATGGGGATTAAGAAGGAATTGGGAATGAAGTAAGAGAAAATTTGAAAAGTATTGATATAGTCTCATGGGTGGAAGTAATTCCATAGATAATTGCAAGGATAGATATTCCAAATTAAGCAATATAAACATTATTGCAGGATTTAATGATTCACATAAGCGCAGAACACCCCTAAGCTTTAATCTATTAACTGACTGTTACTTCCAAATCGAAAGTAGAAAATAGAGTAAAAGCCTCAGCAAAGATTGTCGAATTTATTAAAGAGAAAAATCCTTAACTCGTTTCAGAAGCAATGATAATATCTGAAGAACTGATTAAAACAGCCATTTTATTAAAAGAATTATGGTACGAGGGTATTGAAAGCGCATGGACTATGTATTCACATAATAAGAATATTAGGTAGACAGTAATTACATTGAGAGCACTTAACGAAAAGACAAGATCTTAGTGTTAGTCATAGAATGAAATTGCATTCCATTAGAGTATGGGTCATTAAATTTTTAGTGCCGAATAATGGCTGAATTAGTATGATTTTACAAAGGATGAAAATTGTTTAAATCAGGCATTTGATATTTACTACCATGTTTATTATAAGATCAAAGAGCAATTAGAAGATATGAAAATGGTATTTCTAGAGAACGTATCACCGAAACTGTATTCTTTAAAAAATTGTGAAATATCTATTCCTGGGTTATATCGAACAAATCAAAGCATTGTCAGGATCGCTGGGTTTTGTGCTAAACTATTAGTACTTTCATCAAAGTAAAGGCCTAGAAAAATTTTTATTTATGGAAGCGATGAAAAAGAATATAATTTTCTATTAAAAGGACACGAGGATATGAGATAAGATGAAAGAACAATGTAGTTATTTTCATTAGTTAACCGTTTGTTAAACAATAATCATGAAACTTAAAAAAAGGATCTAATAATAACAAGATATGATGTGGTTCCGTTATCAACAAATACAGGTATTGTTGGATGGGTACAAAACAGCGATCCATTATAATAATTAATCAAGACATACCGCGAAAGCTCAAATATTATTCAAAGCACTGAGTTTATGCTGATGAAATCAATGTGTGCTTAGTTTTAATTTCTTCCGTTAGCCAATAAAGTCGAAATATATAGGTATATTTTAGAAAATACTAAAGGGGAGGATCTATAAAAGGTACTTTGGCTGAAAAGCCCGAATTCCGAAATTTGGCTAGAACGTAGAACTAATTATACAAGGAGTTTGGCTACTATGTCTATGGTGGGATATATATTAGGTTTAGGAGGTATCACTTGTTTGATTGTTCTATTATTAATTTAGACAGACATCCAAGTAACATAATGCTTAATAAATCAACAGGTCGTATTATACATATTGACTTTGGTGATTGTTGGGAAGTGGCCATGAAACGAGAAAAATATCCTGAAAAAGTTCCTTTCCGTCTAACCCGAATGCTTGTAAAAGCAATGGAAGCATGTGGAATTGAAGGAAATTATCGCCATACTAGTGAGATTGTAATGTCAGTACTCAGGGATAATAAAGAATCCTTAATGGCAGTCTTGGAAGCATTTGTTTATGACCCTCTCTTACATTGGCGTTTATTTACAGAAGAAGAAGTTGTTGCATAGCGCGCTGAAGGTGGAAATAATACCGAAGAACACCAAGAAGCCTAGAGTATGCTCCGAGGGTTAACATTAGCAACTGGAGTAAAATAGTTAGGAATTTAACATTAAGAAGAAGAAGAAAAAATTAGTGAATAAAAAATTGAAATTGGGTCAATGGAAAATTAATAAAAAAAACCAGCTAATTAGTAATAACCATAGTTTATAGAAGAAGTTGCTTAAGAATAAGGTAATTTAGCTCATGGATAGCCAAAGGAAGTGCTAAACAAAAAAGCACTGGATATTCTGGATCGAATTAAAAAAAAGCTAGTTGGTAAAGATTTTAAGGAAAATGAAAGTTTGTCTGTTAAAGATTAAGTCAATAAACTTATTCGGCAGGCGACATCTCATGAGAATATTAGTCAAGCATATTTAGGGTGGTGTCCATTTTGGTGAAAATTGCTGCAAAATTTAATTTTTTATTAAAAATTATTAAATTATTTTAAGATTTTAGTATTTTTAGTGTTTAATTAAATTAAAATTTAAAATTAATATTATAAAATTATATTTCAAAATATTTAATTTAGTATATAGCATTTAGATTCAATAAGATGAATTCAAATATTAGATTTAAACTTTTATAATATTTTTGAGCCTCATTGAAATTAATAATTAACCAATGGATATAAAAAGCTCACTAATTTAACTCAAATCGCTTTAATCTATGGTAAATATACTTTTATCCAGCTTTACTAAATATTATACATTTTTTAATATAACTAATATTTAATAGTTTAACAAAAAAATAAATAATTAAAACGTTGAATGAATTCATCATAAAATAAATAAAAGAATAAATAAAGTCAAAAGATCAGAGAGGAATCCATTGTAATTATAAAAACCAATTTAAATTGTTATTTTATTTAAATTTTATTTGATTAAATTTTCATGTTTTATTTGCTATCTGATTTCATTTTTTTATTATTTTAAATACTTCATAAGCCTTCAAATCCAACGATTAATATTTTTCCCTCATAATTCTTCTAAGAAAATAGTCATTTCATTGATTTTAAACAACTTTGTAATCTTTGGTAATTCAATTAATCTAGTTTTTCTTATTTCAGATAACAAATTCATTCCATTGTTTGCATTTCCTATTTCAGTCTTTACTGCCTCAAGCTCTAAATTTAAATCAACTTTTTTATAAGGATTTTCATCTAAAAATTATAATTAAATACTAAATTAACTATTATTAGGCAATTCTGACTATTATAGGATATAAAAAAATAAATTCAAGAATTAAAGTTTAAGAATATTTATGAAAATTGTTACTGCCTACAAATAAAAATAAATTAAAGAGTTTAAGTTTAAGAATAATTCTAAAAATTGTTACTGCCTAAAAATAAAAATAAATTTAAGAGTTAAAGTTTAAGAATAATTATGAAAATTGTTACTAACTAGAAATAAAAATAAATTCAAGAGTTAAAGTTTAAGAATAATTATGAAAATTATTACTGTCTACAAATAAAAATAAATTCAAGAATTAAAGTTTAAGAATAATTATGAAAATTGTTACTATCTACAAATAAAAATAAATTCAAGAGTTGAAATTTAAGAATAATTTTGAAAATTATTACTGCCTACAAATAAAAATAAATTCAAGAATTAAAGTTTAAGAATAATTATGAAAATTGTTACGTCCTACAAATAAAAATAAATTCAAGAGTTAAAGTTTAAGAATAATTATGAAAATTGTTACTAACTACAAATAATAATAAATTCAAGAGTTAAAATTTAAGAATAATTATGAAAATTGTTACTCTCTGCAAATAAAAATAAATTCAAGAGTTGAAATTTAAGAATAATTATGAAAATTTTTACGTTCTACAAATAAAAATAAATTCAAGAGTTAAAGTTTAAGAATAATTATGAAAATTGTTACTCTCTGCAAATAAACATAAATTAAAGAGTTGAAAGTTTAAGAATAATTATGAAAATTGTTACTTCCTAGAAATAAAAATAAATTAAAGAGTTAAAGTTTAAGAATAATTATGAAAATTGTTACTCCCTAGAAATAAAAATAAATTAAAGAGTTAAAGTTTAAGAATAATTATGAAAATTGTTACGAACTACAAATAAAAATAAATTCAAGAGTTAAATTTAAGAATAATTATGAAAATTGTTACTCTCTGCAAATAAAAATAAATTCAAGAATTAAAGTTTAAGAATAATTATGAAAATTGTTACGAACTACAAATAAAAATAAATTCAAGAATTAAAGTTTAAGAATAATTATGAAAATTGTTACTCCCTATAAATAAAAATAAATTCAAGAGTTAAAGTTTAAGAATAATTATAAAATTGTTACGAACTACAAATAAAAATAAATTCAAGAGTTAAAGTTTAAAATTAATTAAAAAAATTATTACTCCCTATAAATAAAAATAAATTAAAGAATTAAAGTTTAAAAATAATTAAGAAAATTTTTACTCCCTATAAATAAAAATAAATTCAAGAATTAAAGTTTAAGAATAATTATGAAAATTATTACTTACTACAAATAAAAATAAATTCAAGAGTTAAAGTTTAAGAATAATTATGAAAATTGTTACTCCCTATAAATAAAAATAAATTCAAGAGTTAAAGTTTAAGAATAATTATGAAAATTATTACGAACTACCAATAAAAATAAATTCAAGAGTTAAAATTTAATAATTATTTAAAATATTACTTCCTAAAAAGAAAAAGAAATTTAAGTTAACAATAATAAAATACTTTAAATAACTTAATAATAAAAAAATACCCCAAAGTATGGTCCATACGCTATAAATTATTTAAATAACTTAATATTATATTACAATCCTATCCATAAATTGCATATTCTTTTTTCGAACATTTCCATTAATGCAAGGTTATTCTTTAATTTGATAAAAATTCTTAGTATTACAATTTCTTGTTCTCTTATAATTTGAACAGCCAACTACATTAGTATTTTGGGTCACTTGAGTGCCCTCTATTTGAATGCCATGGAGGTATTGCCATTCCTCCAAACCAACTATTTTATTCATCTGTACTTTTCATTATTATAAATGTTTATCCTTCAACCAAATAAAATTGTTATTTTTTATATTTATAACCTTTATTATCACACTATTCATGAAATTTATAATTATTAAAACTAAATAAAAATTAATGAATATATAAATGTATGCCCATGGGTTGCAGTAGAAAAGAGTAATTTAAATTCCACTTTGTTATCTTAAAACAATGAAAGCATAATTTGTTAGTGAAGTGAGTCTGTCATTAATTAAGAATTAAATATTGCCTTATCACTTATAATGGGTCCTATGCAAAATTTAGAACTCAGAACAATACTTCCTATCTTATTTTTCATTTAGTTGTTTTCTTTTTCTAAGAAGAAATAAATATTATTTATAATTATTTACATAAAGGGACAATTTGTAGTTGATTACTTTAAAGTTCTTATATTTATTATTTCATTCTATTATTCTCTTGTTTTAATAAATCATATTTTTATTCAAATTCTTTCAATTACCTTTTAGCAATTTTTTAAAGCTCTTGTATTTATAAATTTTTTGATTAAAGTATTTTTTCTGTCTCTGTCTCATCTTACTTTTTAAGCAAGTCTTTTAATATATCAGTAATTAATAAAAAAAAACTTAATAATGCCTCACTTAATCCAATTAATTAAGAATTTTCATCTTTAATGGTCTTTAAGGATTAATTAAACACTGTTGAAACTTAAGTTAGCAATTTTTTTAATTGATAATTTTTCAAAGATCCATCATCCATACTAAAATATTTTAAATCAATACTCATTTAGAGATTATTATTTAATTTTTAGAGGGTAATTATAGAGTTCTGTTAATTTAAATTTTTTGTGAGTATTGAGTACAATGATTCTATTGATATTTCAGTAAACCAATCATTTTTTTTCAAATTAATATTCCATACAGTTCATTCTGAAAGTATTTCGACAATCGATAATTCAATATTTTCTTAATATAAGCATAATTAAAAGGCATATGTCGTTCCGTTGATTTATTTAAAGCAATGAATTTATTCGGTTGGATTTTCTATTTGCTAATTTTATTATTTCTGAATTTCTCATTTTTCCTATAATTTATTTACCTATCCGTTGAAAATTTTAATATTCAATCGCATCAATTTTAAAGTTCTTTTGTGCTAACAGACTTAAATAGAGTTGCATTAAAGATATTCGATCTTGAGGGTCGTAGTTAACTAAATTTAATACATTCTTTAAAATATCTTTGTATTCTTAAGCAATTATTATTTAATAAAAAATATAAATTAACAATCTTAAGGTATTTTTTACTTGAGTATATTTTCAATATTTTTTAATTCTTAGTTAAATTAAACTTTATCCCCACTAAGCACAAAAAATATTAAATTTATTACATAAAAAATATAAATAAAAAAATAAAATGAACCGTTTTTGATTGAGTTAACGAACTTAGTCGGTTCCTAGTAGCAGCTCCAAGACAATAATACCAAAGCAATAGGTGTCAACTTTAACCGGATTGTATTTTGCAGTAGTAGCTGCTTTAGTCCATATATACCATAATTCTGGTGGCAAGTAAAAAGGTGTTCCTCGAATGCCTTTGACAATTTAAAAATCAATATTCTTACTTAAAGTATCATAGTTGGCGCTTAATTATTTCCCGCTTTTACTTTCACTAAAATCTGCCAAGTAAAAGTTAAATTTCTCTCCTTTCTAATTAATCAATATATTTGCAAGCTTTAAATCACGATGATAACAATTATTTGCATGCAAATACATTAAGGCCATGCAAATCTAGTTGACTAAATCAAATATTTCTTTTATTTCCAGTTTCTTTCCACTTTTCAGATAATTGTCTAAATCTTAGGAACAATCCTCGAAAAAAAGTGCATAATCTTCATAGGGAATTTATCCATTAATTCTAATTAATTAATTTTTATACAAAATATAAGAAGAAACTCAATCATCAACTTCTTAATTCCATAATATGGTACAATACCTGGACAATCTTGTGTTATCTTCTTAATTTTATTCAAAATAATTCCTTCTTGATTTGCTTCATCTTTATTCTTATATATCTTGACTGCCATTTGATAATTCTGCAATTAATAACGATAAACTTTTGCATTTATCCCTATTCCAATGCATTCATTAAGAGAAATTTTAGAAAGTTTGTGAATTTCTTATTCAATTTAAGTAGCTGATTAATACAAAGGACTAACTTACTTTTGTGTGCTATTTGGATTTTGATTTGAATTTAATAATTTGATAAATTTTTTAAAAAAAAGTTTATTAAAAATAATTAGAATTTTGAATTTAAACACATAAAAAGTAAAAATTAATTAAAAAAACTAAAAAATTTAAATTATTAAAATTTTTTAATTAATAATAATTACTGTAAATATTTTACTAAAGATTGTCATACCTATTTTTGAAAAAGAAACTTTCCTTTGTTTTAGCTGAAAACAATTAATTTTCTTCCAATTTCCCATTTAAAACAAACTCAATATTTTAATTTCATCTAGTCTTTGACCTATTTTACGAAAGGTATTATCTAATCATTCTTTTAATATATAATTAGTGGTTTTTTTAAATTTTAAAAGAAATTGTTAAGGCCTTTATTACAAAAGATAATAAAATAAATTTTGCATTTGAAATCATAAATTTACACTATTAATTTATACAAATTGGATAAATAATTTTGTATTTCTTCTCTATTATTTTTTTTTTTTTTTTGCCTAAGGACCGCCTTGGTTCAGACCGTCTTGGTCCAATTCCAAAAACAAACAAAAGACTTTTTCTATTAAATTTTATATAGGACCAAGGTAGTCCGGACCTTTCTTATTGATGAAACTGAACTTAAATGAGGACCATTCTATTAAATCAATACATTAAATGTAAAAGTATATTTTTCTTAATTTAATTTTTTTTTCCTTCCTTTTTGCTTATGTTTAAAATTAAATATTTTTTTTATTAAAATTAAAATTTTGAAGTTTTCAAATTTAAAAATATATATATTTCATTCAAATTTTTTCTTAACTATCAATTAAATATCCTTTATTAGTATTACAATTAGGAAAACCATCAAATTTTTGTTGAGTTTAAAATTTTTATCAATTTGATAAAGTGTAGAATGAAATAAGCAATTAAAGCTTAGTAATCATTAGTAATTTATTGAAATTCAAAGTCAAAAATCTGAAAAATTGATAAAATAAGAGATTATTCGATAATTTTTAAATATATTTGATAAAATTTATCATTATAATTACGAAATTATTAGTTTGTAAATATAATAAATGTAATTACTAGTCTGAAATACAAAATACTCAACGAATTCTTTCTTTTTGATCATCTTAATTTCCATTATTAGTCTTTAAGCATTGGAGGAAACTTTCATTCTTGAATTTCCAATAATTTAATTGGTTCCTTAGCCCATAAATTTCCCAAATTTACTAATTTAATTACTCAATATAAAATTTGTTTTTCCAAAATTAATTAATATACAACTAATTTTAATTTTGGATCCACTATTATTGCCGAAGATATGTAAATTGTTCGTCAGAGAAAAGTTTAGGTTGAAAGGATTAGCTTTGAGTTGACTATGAAATAATTTTATCCTCTTTTTCTTCAGATTTTTCAGGTTAAGCACTGCTTTTTCCTTCTATTATTGTTACCACTTTAGAAGTTAAGGTTTCTTTTATAATAGATTAAGTTTTGCTTTTGTTTTGATTAGCTTGCTTTGCAATCTTTTTCTTATAAAGAAACATTGCTTTTTTTATTCTTTGATGAGAAAACCAATTTTTTATGTGAGTCGTTGTTGTATTAAATTTGTTAGCACTAAAATAATAGTTTACAATAAAGATAGAAGTAAATTATACTATTTATGAATGATGTAGTTATCGGGTCTGGGATTTTCTTTAAACTCCTTTTACAGTTTCTTTGATTACCTTTTACTAATCCAATGCTTTATATAATTCTATAAAATATCGTTTCACAAAAAAATTGTTGGGATTTAACCTTATTTTAGAGTTTACCCTTTAAATAAAATTTTCTTCTTTTTTGTTTGAACCAATTATTGATCTTATCAATTTGCTTATTAAATTTATTTGCAATCTCCGATTTTTCTTTCTCAGTGGGGTAATTCGTCTAATCAAAGTTATAAAGCTAATCAATTAAAAAAACCCGTAGAAAAGTTTCATTCAAAACTGCCCAATATTTAAATTTTGTATTATCCTAGGCTAACTGAAACATCTGTGCAAAAAAAAAAAGGTATTAATAAAGGAAATAATTATTTAATTGTACTTGATCTTCCATCACAAACTGTATTTTTTCTTTTAAAGTTTTACTAAATGAACAATAAATTATATATTAAGCTAAGAGTTTCGAAATTATATATATTTGATTATAGTACTAAACTATCAGTACTATCTTCACGATTTAATATTTTGTTTTATTATTGTTATTAAAATCAAATCAAAATAAATCTTATATTTAATATCAAAACAATGAACCTGATTATATTTTATGAAAAAAAATTACCATTTCATATTGAAAAAATTATGGGGGGATATTATAACAAGAAATTAATATTCTTTATTTAAATAATCAAATAACAATTTTTTATTTTCAGGGAAAATTAATGAATAATTTCGAAAATCCCAACCCTCAAATTTTTGAACCCAAAACGTTAATGACATTAGAGGAATAAGAATAACGAAAAGAGTAAGAAATGGATGAAAATGCTATTGATAAAATTGATGTTTTTGAAGGTTAATAAAAAAGCATTCAAACTTTATTTATTAGTATTTGATTTACTACGAAATTTAAAAGACCCTGAATATCCTTTAACCTTGGAGGAATTAAACATTATATCAATCGAGAATATTCATATTAAAGATCAGAAAATAAAAGTATATATAAAACCTACAATCTCTTGATGCACCCAAGCGAATCTGATTGGTTTAATAGTGAAAGCTAAATTACTAAGATGTTTGCCTTAAAGCTTTCATGTAAAATAATATGATTTTGTTTAATATATTTTACGAAGATAAGAGTAAAAATAATGGAAAAGTATCATGATTCTGCTGAATCTTTAAATAAATAATTAAATGGTAGTTCATTATAAAATATTAATTTTTTATTATAGATAAAGAAAGAGTCGAAGCAGCGATGGAAAATGCTAACATAATTAGAATTATAAACCGTTGTAGTAGGGATTTCTGATTTATAAAATACATAATTTAATTTTTGTGTAAAAATAAAAAATAATTTTAAATAAACAGATTTATAATAATTTTTTTTTTTTCAAAGTTATTCATAAAACAATAATTCATATTTCATCAACTTGAGTTATGCAAGGCTAATATTAGGATTATCTTCTTTAAAATTGTCCTTCAGATTTAAAAGGATATCTAATGTCTATATTGTAAAACTTTACAATAAATTAAAAAAAAAACTTCATCTATTAATTATTATGCAAATAATTTATCCCTCTCTAGAAATATTATTAATGAAAAATAAATAAGGTATATGCCATAATTAGGACGAAATTTTTGAATAGAACTTAAACGTGGATTAAACATTTAATCAAAATAAAATATGCATTTTATTAATTCAAATTATCCTTTCACTTTTTTGACTTGCTCTGAAATTTCAAGAAATACAGCTCGTAGAATTGTTTTAATTTTTACAAGAAATTTATCTTTATATTACAAATATTGATCTTGTTACGTTTTTTTGAGATAATCCTAAAGTAAAAAAGTCGTTAAATAATAAAATAAAAATAAAAATTTACAAAAAATTCTTTTGGAAATAGATATCGTTCACGTTTCATTGATTCAAAAATTGAATATTTATTAATATTTTCAATAAGAACTTTATATAAGATTAAAAATTAAAATTAAATTATTAAAGAACTCCATCCACTGAAAGCACCTGGATAAAGGAACAAGATCTTAGGCTTAGTGCAGGCGAATAAAATGTAGCAACTATTTATTTCTATTAAATTCATAAATTGTTTGAAAAAAGTACTCAAATGAAATGATTTCCTCATTTATTAGCAAAGGCGTCTCGATTATTGCAACCAGCGCGTTTTTGTTTATTGCTGAAAGATTTTTCTAAAAAGATACAATAAAAAAATTGAAAATTATAACTTGTATTTTAATTTTTGTTAATTGATCAGATTTATTAATCTAATTCCCATTTTTTTAGAATATTGTATCCTTGAGTTTTTAAAGTTTTGTAGGTGGCGATTAAGAAGCTATTAATGTATTTTTTTTTGCTGAATATTTCATTTAATATTCTTAGTTGACCTAACGATTATTATTTTATGGATAAAAACGATTTTGATGTTAATTTTAAGTAGATATCGTTTATAATTCATCTTAAAAAATAAAATGTAATATACAAGACAAAGTTATATTACTTTAAATAGAAAGACTGTGCTAAATTGTTTAATGTATTGCGATGATAGGTGGTAAAAAATTATTTGTTCTAATAAAAATTTTGATTAATTGAGATAACTACTTATAAGATTAAATTGATGATGAATCATAACACAATTAAAATTTTTCTTTTAATAATTTTTTAAACAGCGAAATATCAGAAATTATACTTGATTTTGCATTAGAAAATGGTTAATAAATTATAATGGATTATTAAGATAAAGATTTCAGAATTTATTTCCCTGTCCCTTCCGTAATTCTATTAGTAAAAGTTATATTATATCGTAAATAAAAGACTTATAACAAGAATAGATCATTTCAGACAAGTAGGAATAAGGCTCAATATTGATCATGCAATTTTTTTAATTTTTCAATAAATTGTATAAATAGTATTTATTAATAAAAGTATCCAATCCTTCAATAACATTTATCTTTAAAAAAGCAATTATTAAATAATAAAGTCTAAACCAATTATTTTCCTTCCTAAAATTGCTCTTAATCTTACTTTGTCATTTTTATTGTCCATTTTAAAACATACTCTCGTTACGCTTTTATAAATATTGATTGCTTATCAGTATTGGCTGGCTATTCAGCTTCATTACTCACTTGTTCATTTATAATTTAAAAATTAGGGTTATTATTGAATTCTAAATATTAATTCAAATCATATAATTAATATGCCCTAAGATGAAGTAATTAACTTTTGAATTAAGATGAAAGAAACCTGATATAAAAGTAATTCCAAATTCTCATAGATTATGCTTTATTGATTAAGATGATTGTATTTTAGTTTTTGATTTTTTCTTATTCATCGGATAACTGTCCTTTATTTTCTTTTGCAACTGAAAATTTAATCCAAGGATGAAGTGAACAAAAACTCCTAAAAATAAAATTTTACTTATTTTATTTAAAAAAATTATTAGTTAACCTGCAAACGCCACCTAACCAAGTATCAATTGACTTATAATGGAATTTTATATTATAATAAAGATTGGTTGTGAACTTATAACTATCAAAAATCTAGACAACACCACGTTTCATTCTAGCTGCAATACTTTTTTCGCCTGTATTGCCTCCTAGAAAAATTTCAACATGCGTTAAATTATGTGCATGGGATTTTCTCTTAAACAAAATTATTAGTTTTTATAATGATATTATTACATTTGTATCATAGTATATTCCACTGTAGAAAATTAAATCCCCGGGTTTCATTTCATTTTCTTTTAAACTGTGGGGAAGGGTATCAAATTAATATGCCTTTGCAAATATTTTATAAAAAATTAGGAACTTAATTTCAATTTAGCAGTGAAAATCCAAATTCTGCTCGTAGATCATATACAACTTATCTAACAAGTCCACAACAATCCAAAAACAAAGGAGAATTATAATTAGCATCCTTAAAATAATATATAACCAAATAAATATTTAATTATCAACTTTTGGAGTTAAATATCTACAAATTATTGTTTATAAAATCTAAAAATAATTTAACTTTTTTCTATAAGGAGTCCCAATATAATACTTAGCTTAATTGATAAATTTTTATCGTAATTCATTCATTTCTTCTATTGTTCTAAATCCAAGATTGATTTTTTTTTTTTTTTTCACGGCAAGTCCTGAAATATTGTCTTCTTCCGGATTAACAACTTATTACTCAATTGAAGATTATTTATCTAACTTAATTTCATCTAATTTCTTACTATCTCTTTAACAATCATAAAAACCAGAATTATTTTGAATAAATTTTTTGGCAGACAATCTTAAAGGAACTTATTTATAAATTAATTATTTTTTATCAAGAGTAGAAGTGCTACAATAATCATTTTTACAGTATTGCAAATTGTTCAGATTATTATTAATATTCATATTCAAAGAAGTTTACAAATTTTTGGGGATCTTTTTTCTTGTTTAATCTAAACTCTTTTATGATTATCTATTCAGATCAAAGCTTGTATCAGGAGAATTATTTGTTGTCTACGGTTAACCATACTACTACTTGCTGTTATTTAATTTAACTTAATTGATTTAGCTTTATTTAAAAAAAAAATTCAATGAAACTAAATGGATTGTTAAAGGTATCATTTGTATTAGCACTTTACCTGGAACAGCATCGAATAAGTTAAGGTTTATTTTTTTATGCAGAATCCATGGAATTACGATGCTTTTCTGAAATTATTATTGTAACTGAGTTTTATAATTTGAAATTGTTAAGAAAATTATAAACTATTAAATTGACTATTGGAATTTTGTATTACAAAGCAAAATTATTTTTAATCTTTCTTTAAAAGTTAAAAACAAAAAAGGAAAATTTTTCAAAGCTAAATTTAATAGACAATTTTACTTAATTTTTTAAAAATTTTTTGTGAAAACTTCTTATTTTATTTGTTTGTTTGAATTTAAATTTTATTTATATCTTAAAACAAAATCTAAATTTAAATTTATTGAATGGAAGCAGAACCTCAGCCTTAGCTTGGTGCTTCAAAATAATTTTTATTTGATACATACAAGTTCTCTTTGGATACAATAATCAAGTCAGTCACATTCTCAGAAGATCCAAAAACGTAATCTCAAATGGCGACTATCATATTAAAAACAACAATTTATCATCCATAAGGTGGTGGTTAGCCTGCCGATAAAGGCTATTTTATTTTTGAGAAGAATCCTGATACTAAAATTCAAATTGAATCAGCTTCTGTCGATAAAGACACTGACGAGCTTTTCCATATCATTAAAAAGCCAGATTTTGAACTATTAATTGGAGACAATGTTAAACTAGAAATCGATCCTGAGTGGAGAAAATTAAACGCACGTAACCACACTTCAGGCCATTTGATCGATCTAGTGATGAGGGAATATGAACCAACATGGGGACCAGGAAAGGGCTATCATTTTCCAGATGCACCTTATGTAGAATACATTTTACCAAGTGCAATTGACGCTAGTAAGACCGAATAAGTAAAAGATATCTTAAATAAAGATTGCAATGATTTAATAGCAAATTTACCGGAGGAAGATAAAGTGATAACAAAAGTTGTTGATTTTGATGAAGCTAGCAAAGTGGTTAAAGTTCCTGAGTTTTTAAAGGGAAAGGAATTGCGACTTGTAAAAATTAATGAAAAAGATTGGTGGGGATTATGCGGAGGCACTCATGTCAAACACATAAGAGAAATTGGAAAGTTAATTATTACCAAAGTTCAAAAAAAAGGCAAAAGAGCAAGAGTATAATATAATGTCGCTTGAAAGCGAAATTAAATCAAATTTTAAAATATTTACACTATTTACAATTCATAATTTTGAAAAAGAGAGGCGTGGTTTATTTAGTGTTAGATCTAGTATCACTTTGCCTTTTGACATATTTTTTTTGTAAAATTTAATTGCGTTATTGACTTCTTCAAGCGGGTAGATTGCTTAGACTTAAACTGAAAAGATCTCTTGATCAAGCAATCTTAATTCATACGCTATTTTCAATAATTAGAGAAAGTTTTTGCTTTTCAATTTTTCTGTAGTCCTTAAACATAATAAATAAGTAAAATAAAAATTAGCTTACCAAAACCCTTCCAATATTTTTTTTTAAAAAATAAATTAAGCTGCATTAATTTAACAATCTTTAAGAGATAATTGTCCATAACAAAAACATATTGAATTCTTTGGCATCAATGCCAAAATTCTCCCTTGTAAGCTTCCCGCAACAGCGTCTAACAAACAATTTGGCTCAAATTTTTCAATATAATTATTTAATTATTTTTCCCAATCATCATTATCAGTACTTACAAAGTATTACCCAGGAAGAGATTCAACTTATTCCTCCTTATGTACTATATTTATTACCTAAATTCCCTTTTTTCCAAAATAACGTTAAATTATTTTCCCTACAGCGCTTGATGCTGCTGTTGAAATTACAGCTTTCGCTTTCCTTTTTTTACATTCTTCATAGAGTAAGATAGCTGTAACCGGATTTACAAACTAAGTACAAGTCTAAAGGAAGTTTGACTTTTATGGCTGGATTAATACAGAATTAATATCAGCAATTATATATTCCGCTCATGATCCATTTATCTTCGATTTTGCCATAAATGATACATGATGACTAAATTACTTTTAATTTTTAATATTTGTACCCTAAATACAATTTAGTCATTAATCCAGGTCCTCCCTTTACTACTACTCCTGATCCTTCTAGACCAATTGTTGTTGGTGGTGTGCGTGAATTTTAATACTTCCCTTTTAGAGAAGCATTATCTATTTTAATTAAAATATAATGAAGGGAATTACCTGCTGGATTTATCGGGCATGCATATACTTTAATTAACAATTCATTTTATTAAGGATCTGGCACAAGAATTTCTTTCACAATTGGTTCCATTTTATAATTTTCAATTATCACAGCTTTCATTGTTTTGGGTACTTCCATCAATTAATTTTTCAATTAAAAACAAACACTTTAAAATTTTTTTAATTTTATTGTCAATAATAATTTGATTAATATGGAAAAAAAATCCACTTATTTATCATTCTGGGAAAAAATTGCTATCAAGATCCTTCGTACAGGCCATATTCCAGAACACATAGCTTTCATTATGGATGGCAATAGGCGTTATGCTAAAAGCCTGAAACAATAGACTAAATTCGGACATTAGTAAGGCCTTGAAAGCCTAAAACATTGTTTAGAATGGTGTTTAGAACTTGGTGTTAAAGAAGTCACAACATTCGCTTTTAGTATAGAGAATTTTTCAAGGAGCAAGGAAGAAGTTAACTGTTTAATGTAACTCGCTAAGGATGGGTTAGAATAAATTTCAAGAGAGAATGAGTTTTTACAGTACAATTCGATTAAAGTTTAAATACGAGGAAATTTACCTTTACTCCCAGAAGATGTTCATAAGTCAATGCTAGAAGTGATGTCACGTACACAATCTAACACAAAACTTCTCCTTAATATTTGCTTTTCATATAGTGGGAATCATGAGCTTTTAGCAGCCATTAACCAACCAAGTGAAAATTACACAATAAAAGAATTTCTAAGCAAACTTGAAGTCAAAACAATGCCAGATGTGATGGTTAGAACTTCAGGGGTGCGAAGACTCAGCAATTTTTTGATCTTTTAAAGCACAAGTTCAGAACTTGAGTTTATTGATGAATTTTGGCCAGCATTAGGGATGCGGAGCTTTTTAAGGATGATTTTAGAGTACTAAAGAAATGAAAAAGAGCTGAAATCTTTGAGAAAAGTATTGAATTTAAAAGATTAAAAAATCGAATAATTATGAATTCCTATATTACTGTACATAATAAATATATTAAAATAGAAAGAATAATATATAAAAAAATTATTATTATTATTAGCAGTCACTCAATTTTTTATTTATTAATCCCATGGCATCTTTCCTTTCAAGTTTTTTATTTACTCGTTAGGACTATAAAGTAACAATGCATCCGCCGCATCATCATTATTTGATAACAGCGAATAATGTAATGGTGTATTCTTAAGATTATCAGCAATATCAGGGTTCGCATTTTTTTTTAGCAAGTATTGGATCATGTTGACGTAACCATGTTGCGCAGCAGTTATTAAAAGTGTTTTGCCATCTGATTTTTAGGCATTTAGATTAATATTAGGATGACTATTTAGTACTTATTGAAACTATTTAAAAGAAAATTATTTTTGAATTTTAAATTACTTCATATAATTTTCCTTCGCTTGTTAATTGAAAACATTTGTCAAGAATATTCAATGTATTAAATTTATTTTTACGTTCTTATTATAGCTAGTAGAAAGTCTTTTTTTCTTTAGGGTTCTATCAAATACTTTAATGAATTTTCAAAAAATATAATAACATCCATCCTTCATTTCTTCATCAATTACGTGGTTTCTCCTTACAGATTTTATTAGTGCGGAAGTTATAAAGAAGATGTCATCTGATTCCAATCAGTAGACGATCTGACTTAATTTGTTCCATTATTATTATCAACAGCCGATTTTTAACATTTTGTATTTGTGCAAGTTTAATTCCCTTTTGAAATAAATTAATTAAAGGATGCTTTCTAAGGGATAGAAAATTCATTTGTTGGGGTTCAATTTTATTCATTTGTGTTGAACGTTTATCTTTAAAAAAAAACAAATTGTAACAACAATGAATTGTACTTTCGTGGGTGCCAAGTTTCAGACAACTTATCCTCATTAACATCACTTGACGAAATAATATTTTTCAATTTTCTTTCAGGTCTTGCTTTGAGCGCACAATTGGGCTTTTTTATTGAAGAATCGTATGACGTTTTTTCGGATATTGTATAATTTTTTTAACATCTAATATTTTCTTTCTTCTTACCAATAATCTAAATTGTATTATGCTTTTATTTCTCGATTTTGTTTTAGATAATAATATCCTAATTGCTTGGAGTACAAATTATTGTTTTCGATCCTTAAAAATATGCTAATTAATTTTATTATTATTCTTTTGTTTGATAACGAATTTCATTTGAAAAGTAACCAAATATATACTACGGGTAATTCTATTAGAGATATGATACTTTTTCTCTATTTTTCACTGAAGCTTCACATATATTTAAGACTTTTTTCACTTTCTCTTCATCAAGAATTTATTAATCTAAAGGATAGTAAACTACTTATTCAGCTGCAAATTTAAACTATTCTTTTGTATTCAAACCTATTTATTAATGCCGGTGATCTTGAATTAATGCTTTATCTTTTTCTTTAATATTAGTGATCAGATTAATCATAGGAAAAGTAATTTTCATTTCATCTAACTCTATTATTTATAACTACTCAGCATTTGACTCCAAAGAGCTTTAAGAGTACTAATTATCATCGTTATCAAAAAAAGATTAATCACAATCATCAGTTACTTAATCTAAGTCTTCTCTATTGATATCAATATACTCCCAATTTATTGGAAATATAAATTTTAGTTTAGATTGATGTACATTTGTTTTGATTTTAATATCCGAACGAAAATACCTTTTCGAAATGTTCTTAGATGCACCCAAACTTTCTGAAAATATATTAGATTAAGATTGCGTTTGTAAGTGAGGAGAAAAATTGTTTTGGAAGTACTTAATTTATGTGATTTAGTGTCAAAAGTTAGTGGCAATAAATGATTTATAAAAATTTAATACAATTTGATCAGAGAGCAATTCTAAGTAATCTAACCGAAAATCCGAAAATAAAAAAAGTTATCCAGCTTATTCTGTACTAATTGTTTGAATTAGGCGTTAAAAACTTACAAAAAATTTAGTATTTTCATCTTATTCTAACGTAGCTTCTTACACTTCCTGTGATTTTTTTATCTGAATTTCTTTAATTTAAGTTGTTATTTTATTTATATTTTTGGTTGGTGGGTGCACTACAATATTAAATTCATTTGAATCCGTAGGCACAGGTTTTTTTTTATTCACTTAATCAAGAAACTTATTTTTAATTTTATTGAGATTGATAATTGATTTTATAGTGAATTTTGGTTCGCGCCCATTGATTTATTTCGAAGTAAGGTTTGATTAAAAATTATGAATAAAACGTTCTTAAGCCTGCAAGTTTTATAAAAGAATTTCATTGCTTTTATATTGAGTATAAATTTGCTTAATCTCTGTAATTTTTCTTTCGATTTAAAATAATTTGCTTTTCCCAAGATTAAAGTCACTAAAATTTGTAACTAAAGTTAACTGATTTCTTTGATTATTATTATACTACTATGCGGGTTATCTTTCAAATGTATTCTATTATTAAAGCTTTTTATAGATTGTTAACTTTTTATTCCTTTTTTTTTTTGAGATTTTTACAATTTTAAACAATAAATTTGTTTGGTTTGCTTAGGAAAAATTAAATAAATTTACTATCTTTTCTCCGACAACATTCTATTATGTTTTCAGGGTTCATGCTTTATAAACACGTTTCAAATTTACTTTAAAGTTCGGTTACTATGAAATTCTTTATTAATCCAAGCCCTTTTATTAAGTATTGTTAAAAGCAAACAAATCTAATTTTTCTTCATTTATAGACTGAGAAAGTTATTTTTATTGCAAACAAATTTAATTCTTTTGATTATTTTTTGAGGTCGAGAATTATTGAGTTATATTAAAATCATTATGATTATTTTAAATGTTAGATTAACTTTCATTTGTTAATTAACAGCTTTTTTATTATATATCAGTAGATTATTTGATGTAATTAGTTGAAACTTACGAAATTTATTTGGTAAACCCATAAAATTATTCTTTGTTCGGTTAAAAATAACTATTGGAACTGTCACTTAATTATTCATTTGAAAAATATTAAAATCTTTGGGTCTTCCTTTAGTCCTGCGTATCAAGGGTTTAACTTTAACAATTAGTAATAACAAAGAGAAAAATAAAAAACGGATTATTCATTTCATAAGTAATTGATTGAGAAGATGGTAATTACATTTTTAATTTTATAATTTTTGCATTATTCATTGACAGTATTTTACAAATAATGTTTTTTTCTACAGTTTATCTAAATAATTTTGTTTTTAAAAAGTTTTTTGATAAAGTATTAACAAATAGAGTTAATTGCAATACATTATCATTATTAGTAATTGTATTATACTTTAAGTGATTTATTAATATACATATTAAAATTATAAACTACATATTTCATTTACTTTATATAAAAGGTAAATATTTAAAAATGCTACAAAAATTATAGAACTACCAAATCATGAATTATAGGAAAAATAATATAATCATCTTAAATTATTATCAAACCAATTAAAGTTTAATTTAAAACTTTTTTCCTTTTTATTATTATTAATCAAAAATAATTTTGGAAGCATTACAGAAATAATAAGTTTATTTTTATGACTATAGTCTTATAACAACATAATTATTCGCCATACGAATGGGAACAAATACGGCATGAATCCAGTTCTCGTCACTACTGTCTAACTCCTTCATAATTTGATACATTTCTCCATTCTCGTTATTATTATGCTAGCGATACTTTATATCGTGTTCAACATACTAAATATGATCATAAAACTTAAAAAATTAATTAGCTTAAGAAACGTAAACCACAACGTTCAATGGCCATTTTCCCAACAATTGAAAATAGAGTGACAGAACGTACTGGAAGCAATGCAAGTAAGTCAAGTTCTCTCGGCAATTCAAATAGTATTTAGAATATATAAATTGAAAGAAAACGTGGAAGAATGTTATGTAAACCACCCGGGTTCTGAGATTAGAAGAAATTGCGTGCTATATCCGAAGGAGCAAAGGATTCAATTGAAAATGATGTTGAAGAGATAGACCTGACTCCAAAACTTCAAGTTCATAGATCAACTCGTAGGAAAAATTGTGTTATTATATAAAATGAGAATATTCAAAGGAAAGACCCTAATTTAAATTTGAGGCTAGATACAATTGAGGAAGATTCATTTAAAGAATGATTTTTGTTTTTACAATATTGTATTCAGTGTGTTCTATATTTAAATTTTTTTTTTTTTCTATTAGATTCACTATCGCAAGAAAATAATTATATCAAAATATTTTATATAATTTACAAAACTTATTATTAAATCCCTCACAAATTTGCCAATTTCCAAAATTTTAAACTATCACAATCTTCATTCTATTTTTATTATTCTTCAATGCTCTAATCTTCATTTAAAAAAGTCCTTTCTCCACCAGAACTCAAACAGTATTAGCTGGATGATTCATTATAGTCATAAAATTTCACAGTATTGCAACATTATGAATGAGCCTTTAAAAATTTGGTTGGTTTTTTGTTGGCAATGTCATATGAAATAAGTGTTCCATCCTATTAAATCTATAAAAAATCCGCTTTTATACTTCATTTCCTAAGAGGATTTCTTTTCCATCTGAAGATAAATCAAAAGTCATTCTTTAATTTGTTGCACATCTCCTTTCAAAGTAATTCAAAAATTTATCATATTTTCTTAAATCCTTAAACAAAATTAAAATAATTGTTTTTATTGTTTTTGAACCCATTAATACACCAAATCATCCTTTCTTGCTGCAGTAAAGAGAAATACTGAATCAGTTGGACTAAATTTAACACTTGTTACGCCATCTACATGCACCTATTTATTAATAGTACATACAATAAAACAATTATACTTTTAATTTCCCAAATATTTTATCATCTTCTTTTGACAACAGACAAACCTCCTTATCAAATTTCCCATAAGCTACAATCCCATAAACTAAATCTTCATTTAAAGTCTGTGGTTTTGGCAAATCAAGACATGATATTATATCCCGTTTCTTAATTTCTTTGCTTCACTTAATTCAATAATAAATGAAAATAAATCCTACAAAAGAAATTTTAAGTTTATTAAGATCGTATGAATAAAGGAACTATTTTCCTACACAAAATAATTATGGTTCTTTGAGTTAATTGCGGTAAGTTTTTAGTTATAAAGGCACTTAAAATCTTTCTGAATTTTTGTAATAATTTTGCAAAGAAGCAACACATTCAATATTCCATTTATTTTCTTCTTATTTTAGATCATAAATCATTATCTAAAATAATAAAATAAAACAAAATAATAATTAAAATTACAGGATGGTCTTTCTTACTCATAATCAACAGATTTTTTTCACAATCATTTAATAAACAAGCATCATAAATTGGTATTAATGAATTATGTTATTCTGTTAATTTTTAAAACCTGTGAGTAGTATTAAGTTCATCTTTTGTATGCTCTAAGTTATAAACTAATAATTTTGAGTTTTCTGTCCACCCAACAATATAATTTTCATTCCCAATCTTATACGCTTCAAAATTTTTCACAAAGTTTTAGCTTTTATAATAATCGTCATTGTAATTTAAATTTTTTCCTAAGATAGGAAGACTTATAGGATTAGTCGAGCATAATAGACAAAATTCTTCTGATGGAATGGTTCTATCATTCTCCTTTTTTACCTCGTCTTTACTAATATTATTTTCAATTTCCATTTATTGTATATTTATAATTTAAAATTATTTAAAAAAGTAATTTATTTTTATGCGAAAATTTTGTTTTTTCATTTTAGTTTTTCCTTTTTTCACACTTTAAAAAATAAAATAAAATAAAACAATTACTCTTTTTCTTAAATTTATCATTATGATCTTAAAGCTCATTATCTAAAACACTAAACGATACTCCCTTTTCAGCCTCTTCCGGCCAGTGAGGTTCAGGCTCATTTTAAGTTTCATCCACATACTTTTTATATAATTCAGTTAATGATTCTTTTTTTTCGCAATCTTTCCCAAATTTCTCTTCTTGCTATTCAATATTTCTTAATTTTATTATTGTATTCTCTGATAATTTTATTGCCATAAGAATTTTATTGTTGATTTTATCATATTCATCTTCTTCTTCGTTCTCAAATTCCTCACTACTCATTTTTTCAAATAATTCTTAATCAGACTAAATTTATTCCATCTTTTTGATCTCAGATTCATTGTTTTATTTCTTTTCTTCTTCTTATTCTTTTTTATTGTCATCTATTTTTTATAGATTCTCTTCCTTTAAAATATTTTCTTGTTCTCTAACACTTTTTTCTTTTTCTATTTCTTGAAGTGCTTAGTTTGGTTCTTAATTTTTTTCTTTCTCTTTCTCTTTGTTTTCTTTTTCTTCTTTATGCTTTTCTTTTTCTTCGTCGCTTTTTTCGTTTTCACTTTCTTTTTCACTTTATTCTTTTTTATTTTCCTTTTCATGATTTTCTTCTTCTTCTTCATTTTCTTCCTTACCTTTTGGTTTCTTTTCTTCTTCTTCAAATTCTTCCTATTTTAAATATACTTCTCCCTTTTACTCTTTATCTTATTTCTGAGTAGCTTCTGTAACTTCTTCCTCTAGTTTTTTCTTTTATGTTAATTCTGACACTAATTCTTCAATTTATTTCTCTCCCTTTTACATTTGCACTTAATGAGGTATTGGTAAAACTTCTCCCACATTTTTAAATTAACTTAATTAATTTATTTTTATTATTTTTACAGACGAGTTATTATAATTAACTAGCTTTGAAGCTTCAACAGGTTACGCTACAATCTAGCGTTGACATTAAATAGACTACTAAAATGGCTACTAAATTGATTATTAAATTGGTCTTTAAACTGGATATTAAATTGGCCTTTAAATTGGCTATTAAATTGGTAATTAAATTGGTTATTAAATTGGCCTTTAAACTGAATATTAAATTGGCTATTAAATTGGTAATTAAATTGGTTATTAAATTGGCCTTTAAACTGGATATTAAATTGGCTATTAAATTAGTTATTAAATTGGCTTTTAACTTTGCTATTAAATTGGCGATTTAATTGGCGATTACTAGACTCTTATACTGGAATTATAGATATTCTTTTTAAAGACAGTAGATCTTTAAGGTGTCATGAATTCTTTTCTTGTTTACCGATTAACAATAATAGATTTTTTAGAGCATGTAAGTTAAGATGGAAGTTAAGTGTTTTTAACACCTAAAGGAGAAAACAATGCTGGCGATTTAATATTATGCATAAGTGAACTATTTTAAGCTGGCATTGCAGAAATTTGAGAAATATTTAATCCTTAATGTGAGAACATGCCTGAATGCTATAACTAAAATAAAAAAATAATTTTCTAAATTAATTTAAAGATTTTAGACATTAGAAAGTGCCAGATTTGGAATAATTTATGAAACTTAAAGAGGCTATATTTAAATTTTCTGCGCTTCATGTTCTGACATTGCGTGTATAATTTAAGTTGCAGTTGGCCTTACTTCTTTCTCTTATGCAATCATCATTGCAATTATTTTAATAAAATTTCGAGAATATCTGGATGATAAATAACTAGGAAATATAAAACAAAATGCTGAATTTTAACTTTAGTAAATCCCAAAAAAATGAAAAATTAATAAGGTTTTTCTTGATATCAAAACCTAGATGCAGGGGTTTCAAACTAGCTGCCTCCATCAGTGTAATTCCCATTGAAAAAATCAAAGATTTTTCATCATTTCCAGAATTATATTATTCAAATTGCCTCGGGTAGTTTATTCGCGTCATTATTTCTGGTGCAAAGAACTCACGTTGCATTTGTTATAATGTTAAAGTATTTTCTGCCCAGGGAAAAAAAGTACCAATTTTAATTTCACCGTCTTGTTTAAGGTACACCCTAGATGGAATATAATTGGACTAAGGAATTTAATTTGCACCCAGATAGACCATTCCATTAATCATTGTTATTAACAATGCTTTCAATTCATCTTCCGAAAAGTAAATCTGGATAATTTTTTATAAAAAATAATTGCAAAATAAAACCTTTTTCCTTGCACGCTCTTTTATTTCTACCTCTAGATTATGGAAATAGTACTCAAAATAAATATTCAGTTTATCCATACCTCCACAAAGTATTTCTTAAGATTATTCAGTTACAGAAAACACTCTAAGTAGATTTTTGTGTTTCAGATTCATGCATTTTTTTGCTGATTATCTATTAAAAAAAATATCGATATAGAAATTTAAACAATTACATTTTATTCTCGAGTTACTCATCCGTGACAGATCTTTTTCCTGATCGCGCAATAAAGGAATATTCCCATTCTTCAAGTTCCGGTAATGGTGTATTATTTTTATAAACTTGTGTGTAACCAAAAATTCTATCATTAAGTTCTTTGTAAAAATGAAAAGTATTTTAAAAATGTTTCAGAAATTATTGGCTTGAGTTAGGTGATGTTTAATTTGCTCCCATTTTACTTATTATTATTAAAATTATTAAAACTATAAAATTTATTTTATTCTAGTATTATGTTTATTTTATTTGCTACTACTTTTAACATTAAATTTTATTATTTTGTGATTTATGTAATGATATAATTTTAAATTATAAATATTTTTAAAGGGTTTTTATCAAACAGTTATTATTAAAATCAAAAAAACAAACATTATATTAGTATGTTTTGTTTTTCTATAGGAATAATGTGAAATTTCAATATAATAGTTTACTCATCTTGGATAAATTTTAAATCGTAATTTCTGAATTTAAAGTCGTATTTTTAGAATTTGTCTGAACTAAATAAGCCCTTTTTTTATGATCATTCATTTAAAAAATAGATCCCAGTTGTTTTTTATGTTAAGTAGTTAACCGTATAAAACTTTTATCAAAAAGTTTTAGAGATTGAAACTACCCTTAAGATTTATTTTTTAGTTTACAAGGAATTATTTCTTTAGGAAACTTAAATTCTCGAATAGGAAGTTATGTACTTTGAGTTTATGTACTTTTTATTTCTTAATTCCCTTTTTTTAAAAAATCTTTCACTTTATTATAAAGCATAGAATTTTTTATATTCATTTTTCTTTTGTCTCAAATTAAAGTTGAATAATTTTTGATTGAATCATCAATAGAATTTATACGTGGCAAAATTTGTTACTGTTAATGATTAGAATTCCTTTCTTATAATTTAAAACTATGATGCTTCATTATATTTAATGAATTGTGTTTCTTAACTTAATAAGAAAACTTTATTGGAGGGCTTGGAGATTCTTTAGAATTTTATAATTATTACTATTACTATTATTATTAACTTCATTTTACGTTTTAATTCTAGAGTTTTATAAAATCTAGATTATTTAAATAATCTTAAATAGAAGTAGCAATTGTATTATTTTTTGTTAGATAAATTTTTAAATTTTATTCTAAATTTTCTGAGTTTAAAGCGAATAATTATGAACAGCAATTACAATAGTCTAAATCACCGACAACAGCACTAACTTATTTTAAATACTTTTTCTCTTATGAACTTTTTGATACTTTAACTTACTCATTTTTATGAGGATTCAATTAATAATAATAGCCACGGGTATTTTTTGGCGTGTTTTAACTATAAGATGATTTAGCAATCGCCGTTTATGTGCGGATTCTTCTTTATGGTGAGTAAAAAGTCATTTAATTTGCGAATTTTTAGTTAAGAAAAATGGAGAGTTTGTTATTTACTTCTTTAATAAATTCCTAAAATTAATTTCGGGATAAAATGGTGAGTGATTTTAATGCCATACTCAGAAATCCTGACTAAATATTAAATTACTATAAAATAGATTTAAAAAATAGTACATTTTTAAAATAATTTCCTTACAAAGAATTTTACAGTTCTGCAATTTTTTCTTTCATTTGGATAAATTTAAAAAACTTAATGTATAATCGGACTATTTCAATTTAAATACACTTAATATCACATGTTTTATATTAAAAATTGGGATTGAGTTTACACATTATTCTTAAACTAACTAAAAGAAATTTTTTTAGATTCTCAGTTGTTTGATCTTTGAGTTCATTACAAAACTCGTAAAGGTTATTTTCTTTAAAGATTCGCATGTATTCTTATTTTTTCTAACTGATAATTTGATTTTAAAGTGTTTTTATTATCTCGAAATTATCTGTATTAATCAAGTCCTGAAATGAATTAAAAAGCTCCGATAGTGAACAAATTCTACTCTGTATGACTTTTTCAAATACCTCCATACTATTGTTTAATTAAATTTACTTATTACTCAAATTATAATCTTATTAATAATTTATAATTAAATTTAAAATTAATTAATTGCAATCTTATTGTTTCAATCATCATTTTCAAGAGTTTATTTATTTTAGGACAGTTAATTTCGATTTTCATAGGATATTAATCTTGAGATTAAATATTCACATACTTTATCCGCCGGTAAATTTGTCTCTGTATTCTTAAATAAATTTTTGATCTTGGCCTATAAATTTTCTATTTTATTTATTTTTAAAAAATACCAAATGTTAATTTGAGTGCTCTTACTTTTTTAGTATCACTAGATACTTTATACCATTTTTTTTCAAAATTTCTATAATAACTTCAAATTATAATGAAGGGTTTAATTGAGATGAATACTATGATTAAGCCTGATAAAAACAGCTTATTAATAACTAGAAATTTATAACTTTAATATCATGATTCCATAATGCTGCTAATAATTTTAATTCTTCTGTTAGATTTTCTTCATGAAATGACATTACAAACACATCAATTGATTGATTTAAGATTTATTATATCAGTCCTTTTTATTTCGTTTATTTTTCTTCATTATTCAAAAGCTCATAGATTTTTGAAAGTAGGTTTGATACTTTAAATTAAAAGCCAATTCCTATTAAATCTGGTGAGTTTTGTTCACTGAGTAAGAGTTAATGTGTTCGAATTAAATTATCATAACTTTGTTTATATATTTAAAAATTATTTTGAGAATAGAATTAATTTAGAACCGACCACCTTGGATAATTTGAACTTCCTTTTCAAAGGATTTTCGCTATTATTTATCGTATTTTGTATTTTTTTTCTTTGTTTATGGCTTTTTCTTTGACTTTTATGGCTTTTCTTAAACAATCTTTCAAATACTATATATAACTTAAAAATTTTTGTACTGTAAAAATCAATCCTGAATAATATTAAAACGTTGGCGAAAACAATGCTAAATCAATTTCAAAAATCTCATTTGGGACATCAAACTTCGAACAATAATCAATAACTGTATCTAATTTCTTTAGTAACAATTTTAACTAATTTGTCAACATATTCTATTTTGATAGCTAGTTAGTGATTTCTTCTATTGTCTTATACTTTTATGTTAATAATTTAACTAAAATTTTAACACTTAAAAAACAATTTAAAAACCTAAATTTTAAAGCATAGGAATATCTTTTGGAGAAATACCGAGCTTCTCTTAAAGAAGATTAATCACTTCTTAAAGTTTAAGTTCTTAAAACTTAGACAATTATTCATAAAAAATTAATAATTTCGTCGAATCTAAATTCAATCATTCAATCAAAAGATCTAAAATTTATGTTAGTGTGATACGTATAGTGAGTTTCCCCTTTGATAATATAAAATTTTATGAACTCTTACTATGAACTGATTGAAATGAAATAAACTAAGATATGCTATCCTGATCACTTCAGCTTCAATGATATTTTCGTTATCAGAGACAAACCCAGATGTAAATATTAAATTCTCTTTGAAAAAGGCATAATCAAAACTGACTTATAGATTTTCATGTAAAAAATCATTTGTTGCATTTTTTTCAATGACTTTTTCAAAGCTGTAACGTTTTAAAGGTTACTAGTACCATTTAACTTTGTTATTAAATTTTTTGAATTCTATAGTTTTATGAGCTAAAAATTTGACCCAATTTTAAAGTAGATTATCAGGAATTTCAATTAAGACTCCCTTTTCATCCAAGAAAATGAATTTGGATTTCCGTTCGAATTTAACATTTACGAATAGATTTTCTCCATTAATTTGCTTTTCGATTTACTATTAATTGTAATTTCGGTTTTCGGCTATTTCAACTTGTTATTATTATTATTATTATTTTTCAGTGAATAATTTTTTGGTTGAGGCTCGGTTTATTAAAATGTATTCATTTCAAGGAATTGGATGGTAGATATCTTTTTTAATCGCGCCGTAACTTACATAGAGTTATTCTAATTTCTACATCATAAGCTTTTCTAAAATCGATTCGTATTCCAGTTTAGAAAATGAAAAAATGCTATTATGGAAGTATTGGGTTTGTAAATACGGGATAGAAAGCTAATTAATAAACACTTTTTCTTCTTCAAAGTCACAATAAATTGGATAAAATTATTCCAAATGCTTCGCGTTATGGATCTTAAATAAATTGTACAACAGGATCTTGAATTCATCTTTCTTTGGATTAGATATCTAATTGATTTGTTCAAAAAATGCAGTATCTTTATAATGTTCTAATAGTTCCCTTGCTGTCGGTCTGTGTGAAGGATCAGGATCAACCAATGCAAGAATTGTATTCCTCACATCCGCTGATTGCAATTCAGCTTTAATTTCAAAGTTTGTTGGCAATAAATGTTCTGTCTAAAGTTTCATAATTGTCGAATGCCTTTCCTATTATGTTTTCATATGAAAATACAATTCAAAAATTATAATTCCCAATGAATACATATCTGATTTTGTACTATATTTGAATTTAGTTTCCCCGCACTGTTCAGGAGAACAATACAACGCAGTTCCTATTCCATAAGTTTAATCTTATTTCTATTCATCGGTTATTTTTGACATATTATTATAACTCAAATGCATTTTTTCTTTTTCTTTGCCATCCAATTTTAACGCCAAACCAAAATCACCTAACTTAATATTAACATCCTGAACATCATTTTTGTCTAAAAAGATATTTAATGGTTTTAAGTCCCTATGAATCAATTGATGCGTATGAATATATGCTAATGCATCGAGTATTTAATTTAATAATCTCTATTTTGTTTTCAGTGTTGTAGAACCATCGATCAACACTTTTAGTGTAGCACCTTCGCAATATTCCATCTAAATGAAAAGCAATTGCTTTTTATATTTTATATTCTGGTTTTTTTACTATTTTGTTTTTTGATTTGTTGACTTACTTTCCTCACTCCACTATTAATTGTTATTATATTTTTCTTCTTCTCTTCCTTCTTCTTATTCAAATTCAATCTCTATGCTTCCAAAATCCTTCTTTTACTCAATTGTATTGATGTTCATAATATCAGTAATATGCTACGTAAATTCATTATCTTCATTTTCACTTTAAATAAACTCAATATCTAGTTCTGAATTTGAATTTGAATTATACTAAGACGCTTCTTCCTCCTCTTCATCACTACTATCATATTCATTCTCCTCTTTACTCTCATTACTCTCATTCTTACTATCAGTTTCACTAAACTACTCCACGTCTTCAGTCCATGCTTAGAAATATCTCACAATATTTGGATGATATAATTTAGATAATGATGTCACTTCTCTGATAATCCTTTCACAATGTGCGGGAAATTTATAATCCAATTTCACTCTTTTTATTGCATACATATTCCCATCAAGCTTATTTCGTGCCTTAAACACCTTGCCCTGTCCACCTTCACCAATTTGGGACCAATTATCAAAATCATTCTTAGAACGGAGATACATTTTTGTGGAAGGTTCCATATTACTTTCAAGTTACTACCATATTGTTTTTTCTTCTTCGACATTTTCAGATTGGGTCTCAACTTACTAATTTTAAGTCTAAGCTTACCCTGGAGATGAGCATTTATTTTTTAAGATTAAATCCTCTTTAAATTATTCGAATAGTTGGTTATTCTATGCAGTCTACTTATTAAGCATTGTAAACTTTTCTTTAAGTTCTTTCGTCTCTTCTGTTATTATTGACTCTTGATTAACCATTAAAATAAAAATTTTGAACATTAATTTGCAAGAGTCAGTCTTTCTTCCTCTTATTTTTATAGTCTTTCTTTTTCCGTTTCTAAATAAATAAATACTTTGTTATAAAATAGTTAAATAATTTACTTTATTTTTATTCTAATTCTAATTAATATTTTTACAATTAATTCATTGTTGGCGATTTCTCTTCCTCTATCTCCTCAGGCATTGCTATCAGTTCTTTCAACTCCTCACATAATTAAAAAATTATAAATCATTTATTTGTCGCTCCCTTTTTAATTATTTTATTCGCTTATTCTAATAATTTCTATTATTTATTTCGCTTTATATTCTGCCACTACACTTATTTCAATAAATATATAATTATTAACTTCTATTATTTGTAATTCCAAAGGTTCACATGGATAATACCACGGCAATTTAAACAAAATTCTCATAATAGAATCATCCTCACCTTCGATTTTGCTTTTAAAACATATTTCAAATTTTGGACACACCTTGAATCTCCCAAGACTAATAATCTTCATTTCATCGATATAAATTGCACTTAAAGCCTCAATTTCATTCATAACTTATTCTGAGTATTATGAGTAATGCTATGAAAGATTAAATTCTTCTTTTTCAGATGAATTATTAGTCTTTTGTTTTAGATTGGAGAAATTTGAAGCCTATAACCCATCTAATTAAAATACATCTTATTCAATTTTCGTAGTCACTTAAAGTAGTTAAATTTATGGTGTTTGCAATTAGGAATTTAGTTAAGAGTTTATCTCAATTGAAGCTTTTTAGCTTCTGCGTTTATCGTTTTTTCTTTATTCTGTACCATTAATTAATTATCAAATAACAATATAAACTCTTTTTGAAAGCATTTTGATTATATTTGTCCTAATTTAAATTCTAATTAACTCCTACATTTTTTTTCCTTTTCTTTAACAAATTATAAACCAATAATTATTAGAAATGCCTTATTATTATCAAGTTTCTTTTCAGGTTAATTTTGATTAAACCTTCTTTTAACTTTAGATTTCATTTCTTCTATTAATTATTAAACTTTCTCTTGACCGAAATAACAAAAGACTATCCCAAGTAAAAAAAAAATCACATTTTATGAAAAATTCCATATTTAATTTAATCCCATTTACAAACTTATTAATATTATTATTATTATTAAAAATCAAAAAGCTTTTTATAATTTTGTATAATTTTTAATGCAATTTTGATAATTTTAAATAAAAATCATAAAATTAGTTTTCATTGTCATTTTTTTTGTTATTTGTTCAGGAGTTCTTCATCATCACCTTATAAATAAAATACCCAAGGCGGATATTCTCCTAAGAAATAGAATTTAAAAAGTTATTTAATCTACCTGTTTGTATCATCATCCTTCCGTTATTCGTGCAATTAGGAACTGCTTTGTAACTAATGGCCAAATTCACAGTTTTTTTACCCTAAAAAAATCATATAAAGTATTATAATAATCAATTTAATAATAAACATCAATTTTCATGGGACTTTTAGCTGATAAATTAAACACAGGATTATCAACTCTTATCATAAATTCTTAACTCTCAAAGAATGGATTTTTAAATTCAATTGAAAAGCCTTTCCCTGAAATTTTGAATGGCCCTTTCGGTTGTGGTGGGGAACAGTATCCAAGTAACAAGCAATTAAACTCTCCACCATCCGGACTAAAGACAGTTAAATATGCACGTGATTCTAGGAGATTTGAAGGCTCAAAACGAATATTTAGCGAAATATCAGTGCCTTCAAACGTTGCTGCCGGTTATGCATCTATTATTAAATAAAGGAGAAGTAATATTTACTAATTGTTTAATTTTCAAGCATAAAATCTAATTATTATTTCTCCTTTTCCTTTTATGGAGCCTTCATACTTATTGATTCGGATTACTAAGGTTTCGTCTGATTTGGAGAAAGTTTTTCCAATTTGCATTAATAAACTGCCAACTTCTTTACAAAATTAGTGAATTTAAAAGTCTGTGTCAAATCATTTCCAAGTGTTGTTTTGAAGGTCAATGAACGTTAGACTGTTTAAGCTAGGCCTATTAAAGCAAGTACATAACTAAACTCTCCAAGCTCTGGTGATTTCAGTATCATTTTGCTTGTGAGTTCGGCTGCGAGGAGTGGTCTGTAGACAACTTCAAATCCAAATTCCTTGAAATAAATTTAGAGAAAATAATAAATTACAGAGTTTGCTTGGATTGTAAATTCATTTGGATTAAATGAAATATTATCATTATCGACTTAGAAGTATTCTTTTTTAATTTCAATAGGAGTATTTAAGGGATTTTCTATTGTAATAACTTTACTTGTAGTCTCTCGAACAATCGCAGCCAGTTCAATCTTCCCTTAAATATCTGGCGGTTATACAGTTATATTCTATTTAATTTTATTTTTATACACAATTTACCAGTCTAAAAAACACAAATTCATGGGTATTTACATTTCGGAAATACACTGAAGCCTTATTCGTCGTGGATTTTAATCCGAGGATTGCAAGCTTATACGCTTTCATACCTTCCCCTGATATATCAATAGTATTTGCCCCATTTATAAACATTGAGCTATCAGGGACATCTAACACCCAGCTTACCTAAAATCTTTAAGTGCTCTGCAGCCAATTTTTTATATTAAAGATCTTTATTTGTGTTGTCTTTGCCTTAAATGTAACATCCTCGGTTCCGGCAGGTGCAGGAGGATTACTTTTTCCGAGCAAATTATAAAGGAGAGCTTAGCCATCTGGTAAAGGAAAGAATAAAGATCCTTCGTGTCTTTCGTCTTTAATTTCGGTAACTTAATCATTTTTAGTCATAGTTAATGGTTGGTAGAAAATTTCGTATTCCGTTTAGCCATTAGCTGGGATATCAAGTACTTCATTCCCAAAGAAATAATCTTTATGCTACTCCAATGCACTACTAATAATTGCTTTGATTCTCCATGGTTTTGGTGTAGTATTCTTAAGTACAACCTTTTATTTTGTTTAAGTTCTGACAATTGTTTCAAACTTGATTTCTTAGATTTATTCCTTAGGTTAGGGGACACATTTCCCAAAGAGATTTAAAAATAACGGATCTGCTCCTTCTACGTTGCATTTCACTTTCGGAAAAGAAATATCATTATTGATGACATTTGGATGGAAAGTTATACTAACTATCAGATTCTCATGTGCCGGAATTACCTTTTATTGTATAATAATAATAATAACAAAGTAGAAATTACCCCTGTTTTCGGTTGAATAGTAAAAAAATGCTAACAAAATTATGTTTCCCATTAAAATTTCGCAGGGATATCACCCAAATTTGTCACTTAGATATTCTTCGTTAGTTTGCTATTAATCACTACAGGCCCAAACCCAATACCATCCTCTAACATCTTTAATTCAATCCCATGGCAAGCGCCAGTAATATTCAAGATTTTTCTTTATTCTTAATTTTCAACGATTTTGCAAAACAGTTCCTTTGAAAACTAGTGTTGGCGCATTTTAGGGTTAAAGCGGATCTCTATTTATTGTTTTTCTTTGGGACCAATCGAAAACTCTTTACTTGGTACACATTAAATATTACATTTCTATAATTCGTCTTGTTAATGTTTGCAATCAAAACTGAGATTAATAGTGCGTTTTGAAGAGTTAATTAAGTTGACAACCTTTGTTACATCAGAACCTACACGCACTATGCCAAAATCTATCAAAGCATCCTCTGTTTTTTCTAGTTCTAATTTAAATGGAATCCCCTCACCTTAAATTGTTATATCGATTTTATGCAAATTATTTATATCTAATTTAATTGTCTCTTTATAAAATTTGGTTTCACGTGGAGTAAATAGAATTGGAACTTTTAGTACATTCAACTCTTATTTATCTTTCTCAATTTATAACGGAAGTAACACTTATCCTGAAGCTAACTTAAAATCCAAATAATTTTTTTTCTCGAATAATGTTTCTATAGACATTGCAGTATTATCTCTATTCCGCATTTCTAATGTAGCGGTTTGCACTAAGGGTTGTTTGAGAACAAAACAAGGCCCAAAGTCATAATTAATAAACGAAAGATCAACTGCAGGCTTCCGGGATGACCCAATTAAATCAAATTAATAGGATGGACCTGATATGATTGTTAAGAAGATCCGACTTTGCTTTTGTGTGAATTTATATTCATCTATAGGGGAGAATAGAATCTAAGTAAAAAAATATTAAAGAAATTAATAAATAATTATATATAATATACCTCAATTTTTAATTTTTCTTTCTTCCTAACAGTTCCAGATTCTGGCGTGATTGTAATAAAATTAATATGTGGCGCTTTCTTAATTGTATAATCGAAATTAAAATCCCCTTGATTCTCAATCACTATTTTTCTAATCTTCTTCTCATTTATAAAAATATCACCAAAATTAATAGTTTAAATATCATTATGATTTAATACAACCGTACTTTCATCCTATGTTAGTGCATGATGTAAAATATACCCAATGCCTTTCACATTAAGTGTCAACGGCCGATTCTTACGTTTGACTTGGCACTAGATATTATAGTTAAATGAACGCTCAATTTTAGGCGCAAAGGTTATTTCAATTGGTTAATCAGAAGATGGTTTAATAACTCCGTTCATTGGTTGCACTGATAATGAATCAGCATAATCTATTTCACCTTTAATACTCTCTTTTATAAATTGAAAGGGAATAGGCACATCCTCTAAATTTTTTATATGAACAATTTCTTTATTCCTGCCTGTAAGCAATAGAGGCCCAAAATTAACTTTGCCAACATCAAAAAATATACTCGGACTTTGCACAGTCCCAACAATTAAAAAGTATTATTAGATATTGAATTAGGGAATCTCAAAAATCCAATAGCTTTCATGAACACCATCGATTTCTGGGGAATACTCGAATGACATTTCAAATTTCTTCCCAGATAAAATCACACCTATACGATTTTTAAAAATAATATAAGAAAAGAAAAACCTCTATTTGAATTGCATTTGAAAAAGCCTTAAAACTTTGGGTTAGCTTCAGATGGTAGTTTATCGTCATCAACTCGTTTCCATTCAAACTCATAGCCTTAGTTGGTAGGATTTGCAACATAAAACCTCTTTGTGTTTTTAACTTTAGTTCCCAGACTTTAGAATTCTATAATATCATATTTGGCTTATAAGGAACCCTTTTTCTCTCTATAATTACTAGGAGGGATTTCAAAGTGGCAAATCGGTCGTTCTGCATCACCATCAATTTCAATTATCAAAGGCTTTTGCTCCGGGTCTAAATTCTCAAGACTAACAACAAGCAATCGAATATTGGAAGGCTCAACTTCAGTGGGACTAAACGTTAACGTAAATACTTCCTATCCATTCGGAACAACACTTCCTGTTTTTGGCGTGATTATAAAAAATCCTGGATCAAATTAAGCTGTATCTGCGGACACAATCTTGCATTTATATTTCATATTGATCAAAGAAGAATTCTTCACTTTAAATCTATGCACTCTTGAAGTAAACATTAAAGTTGGTTTGAAAATTATATCAGTGCTGTCGATTTCGTAACGAGCATAGTCTGCAACAGCGTTTGTTTTGAGCACGATTTATTTTTGAGTCTTATCAATTTCTTTGAATTCGGGCTCAGAAATCAATTCTTCTAAAGGAATTTCTGCCGCTTCTCCAGGTAGGCTCTTAGGCATTGTTGGTTCCTTTGTCTCCTCATTTTTTTTTGTCGGCTTTTTTTCTAATTTTTTTGTCTTCTACCGCTTTAAAAGCTCAGCGGCTTGCAACTCTTCTTCCTAACGCTTTAATTCATCCTCATGCTGCTTTTTTATATACCAATCATACTAAGTTTAACTTACATACTTTATTTATTTTTTTGTATCATCCCAATCTGTGAACTCTTCCCCTGGCTTTTACTATTATTATTCTATTTATTTTATATCTAAAATCAATTAAAAGTCTTTATGCACCACAGTTTTTGAAGGCAAAAATGAGAGATTAATCAGTTTTGTTGCATTTACATCTAAGTGGCCTATTCTTGGGGTCAATTTAAACTCATTATTTCCTTATGTACTCCATTAAAATTTTAACTACTTCCCGCTATTATTCTTAATATAAAACGAATGTTTCTTTTCCTAATTTACAACACAATCCCCAAGATTGATCTCATCATCTAGTTCTGAAGGCAACCCCTCGAAGGTAACATCCTCAGAGTACCCTTCACCTGTGATTTTAATATTAGTAATTTCATAAGGATTCAATAATGTTTGCATTTAAATATTCCAACTTTTCATTCCTGACTCAATTGGTCGGAATTCTACTGAGAAGGATTAATAAGTCTTAGGTGTTAAAGTATATGAAGTTTAACTGATAAATTTAAAACTATCATTTGGCGTTAAATCAAATTTCACTGTTGCAGGTACTTGTCCTTCGTTTTTTAGGACAATAGGTAACGTCACAATTTTATCAATTCGTGTCCGTGGGAATTTTAATAAGATTGTCTTATCATCAAACCATGTATTAGGTTTTTCTAATTTAATTGTCGGTAATGCACCTTCTCCACGTAGATCAAAAGCCAAACGATGTGTCTTTGGTAATTGCTCTCCGTTTTCAACAATTGCTTCAAACATTCCAGCATACTATGCCATAATAGTTGGTTTGAATGCCACTTTAACATAACAATGCTCATGTGGGGCAATCTTAGCGTTTTTTGGTTACACTTCAAAAGCAAATATTTCCGTTGCCTTTTCAGATTTTTTTCTTACATCAAATTTAATATTACAAGGGATCTTATTTTAGTTAATAATTTTAAACTTCTCAACGATGCCATCAGGTACTTTAGATGGGACTAAAGTACCAAAAAAGAAAGTCTTTTCCTCAATTGCAAATACATTTGAATTGATCATTGAAGTGATATTGGTTCCTGTATTAAGTGACGGCACTACTACTTGCTCCTCAAAAATAGACTCAAAGTCCTCAGTATTAATCCCAGGCACACAACTTTCGCCAGCAACTTCATATTAAATCCCTTCCGGTTAATCATTAATATCCCTGCCTTAAATGTCAATTCCTAACTTATTTTCAAATAGTTTTTATCCTTTTCCTTCAAATTTGATTTCAATAATAGAGGATTGGCCTGCCTGTATATTCCCAAACCAAGGATTAATACGCCATTATTCAACTTCAAGACTTGGATCTGCTTATCCACCTTTTCCACGAGCTTTAGTTTCCTTTTTCCCTGCTTTTCCTTCCTTTTTTCCTTGCTTTGGCTCTTTTTTAATATCCTTTTTATCCTTTCCTTTCTTACCGCCTTTCTTCCCATCATCCTTTTCATCCAATACAACACCTAATTCATCTAAATAAGCTTAATAAGCATCAGCTACTTCTTTTCGACTTTCTTCATTTGTGTAATCAAAGATCCAATAATTAAAATCAAATATTCCTTCATTTTTAATTTCAAATTGCCTTAATTTATTTTCATTAAATTGTATAGGCCCAAAATTAATACTCTTTGCAGGGTTCATACTGTATTTAGAGTAAACGATATTAGCACTAACATTAATTGGGACAGGTTTGAATAACTCCAAAGTTTTTCCCTCTAGAATTTCCATATTAATATCTGTTGTATTATTATTTGTAAAGAGCTTTAACTCAACCAATGATTTCATTCTAAGACTTATCATCTTTTCCTATCCTGGTTCAAGTTCATCCTCATTTGGAAGAATTGTAAACACCTCTCTAAACATTCGCTTCCTCATATTGAAGGCATATTTAACTTTATATAACCCGATATTCTTTGCTGAAAATTATTAGGTCTTTACTTCGCCCACCCGCATTTAATCAAAATTCAATAAGTTTTCGTTACTAGAGTTAGGGAATCTAAACTCAACTGTAATATCAAACGCCTCGGCCTCTATTTGTATGATTTATGGCTCTTGCTTAACTTCGAGGTTTTCCACATCCTCAACTTCTAGAACTAACTTTTATGTGAATTTCATTTATTTTAATCCCTTGAAACTGATTTCAATTACCGTTTCTTATGTTGGTTTAAGCTCCCCAAAAATATTCACAACACTAAACTCAGCAGGCAGTTCATCCACGCCTGCCAGTTTCCATCTCACGGGAATTGCACAGATATTCTTTATCACGATATTTTTCTTTGCTTATTAGTTAAGTAATAATCTCTCAAAAAGCAAAGTTCCACCTTCTTTGATCTCAACAATGGGCTTTTCTGCCTCGCATTGTATAGGCAGAATTAAAGGCGTAGGGTTGTCCTTAATCATAATAATTAGTTAGTCATTCCATTTTCCGACTTCCTAAGGCAATGCCCAAACTCGAATCAATTGCATGACTTCATTACCCACGCAACTGATTGTTAATTTTTCTGGCTCAACAAAAAAGACTCCTCTTTTATACTCCGGGAATTAAGCAGGGTTATTCTATACTTGCAATGAATCACTCATTAATGCAATTTCTATATCACAATCGAATCTCCCTTAATTTGTTATCCTGAAAGTCTAACTATTAATATTCTTGATAACAGCTTCATCCTTTCGGGATGAATTTTTTCCAATCAATAAAGGACCAAACTCAAAGACTTTCTCGCTGTTTATCCAACACTTAGATAAATAACTATCCGGGATAGTCGATGGCCTTGATTTCTTATGCACCCAGAAAATACTTTTCGGTAAGGAACTGATCTATGGGAATTCACTGATACCTTCAATCTGCACTTCATATGTTCGTTAACAGAACTCGCCATCAAATCTCAATAAAGTTGAAAAGTTTCCTATGGATTTCGTAAAAAACCGTACCATTAATAACAAGGTTTTATTCCCAGGTAACAACCATCTTGTCTTTTCCTTCTCAAATTCTGTCCCGGTAATTAGACCATATTTTGTTATTAGTTCAGTTTCTCTGACCTCCATTTTTGCTTTGACTTCATCATATTTCGATCTCACTAACTCATCAATTTCTTATAATTTTTCTTCTTCTACAGTCACTTCTAATAGCTCTTCTTCCCCCTCCTCCAATTACAATGCTTCCTTTGCCTCTTTATACAATCTTTCTTTTTCATTTTTTTCCCATTCTTTAATTTCTTCCTCCATTTCCTCACGTTCCTTTTTAATAATACCCTAACACTTTTCTTCATAATTTTCTTTAAACATTGCCCAATCTTCATTCATCCCAAAGACAGAAAATTTACTCAGATCATTTCCTTCTATACAAGCTCGTTCACGCACATTACTCCATGCTAAAATCTATTTATACTCTGGGTCAGGCACTGGTAGTAGATCCGGGTCCGGATAAATTGGTCCACGAACATAAGTACAACAATTATTTAAAAATTAGTGAAGGTTGTAAAATAATGGGACAATAGTCAGTTCAGTTGATCCTAGACTGGTGTATAATGCTTCTCGCATTTCATTATAAAAGATCTAAGGATCAGGCTTTTCTTCAACAATCTCTTCTTGTCCTTTCTTTTTTTTTACAGGCTTTTTCTTTTCAAGTTCACGTTACAAAATGTAATCCGGCGCTGAAATACAATTATAAATAAAGAATCTAACGTTCAGAGAGTTTCAATCTATCTAACTCAATAGCTTCTATTTTAGACACAAACAAATTAATCAATTCTTCCCTTAACCTTTCATATTTTTCTTTTTGTACCTCATCTTAAAACTTCCCCGGATAAAACACATCAAATAGTTCGTGTTCATCATGTCCCATTTTATATTCTTAAAATTAATCACAAATAATAATTCATTCTCACTTTGCATTAATAGTTTATCCTATTATGTCTTAGGATCTGTGTTTTTAGATTCTTCCTTTTTCCCTGGCTTACGAGCTTATTGCTTGGACTATGCTCGCTATTAATTTGCTGAGCTTTATCGTTGTCCACTTTAATTCCCTTATGCACCTTACTAATTCTAAAAATATGATTTTAAAAGGGAAATTTAATTAAAAATAATACTTTTTTGGGAGAAGGTCGATCCTTAAAAGAAGTCTCCATATTATCCCATTCAATAAACTGGCAAATTGGCAATTCATCCTCATCTAATTATTCACTTAATAACGCAAACTAAAGTTTGCAATTCTTGCATCCTCTAAGAATAGCTTTCATACTCTACAAAGTTATTATTTTACTTTTAAATAAACAAATTACCATCAATTCATCCTAGGAGTTTTTACTCTTCAAATTATCAATAATTACTCCCGCTGCACATTCGGGATGTTCAAGTCTTTCAGCTAAGAGTTCCCCAAGTATATCTTCTGGTAGAAACTGATATAGTGATAAATCAATTTTTGCTAATAATTTTATAATTTATAAAAGCATTAAGTTAAACGTAATTATGCGTCAACGATATGTTCTTTCTTTCTTCCCGCTTTTTTGACTAATTTTTATCTATCTACGATTTAAAGATCATACTCCTTTTATCTTTATTCTAAAAATTCTTGCGCTTTGTCAGCTATTGAAAATTGATTTAAATTTTATATAATAATAAAGTGAAACATGCAGGCGTTTTATGTATGATTCCCCATTCAAGTAACTCATTAAAATTAATCAAAGCACGATTTTATTGCTTCGCTAACTGTTTTGCCATTGTTGTTTTGCCACAAAGAGGAGGACCCCAAACAATAACTTTTCAGTATATAAACAATAATATTAAAAACTATGATGAAGAACATCCGAAGCTACAGGTTTAGGATAAGATACAATTTTTTCTTCTGATGATAATTCATTTAATCTCCTTTGTATTTATTCTTTCTGTGTTTCATCCTCAATTTCTTCTAAGTCTGCCTATAACTAAATAATTTCTCTTCGTTTATCATTTGATTTCATTATTTCTTCCCAAAATGGATCCCCCGGATTTCGTACACTCACAATTTATTATGGGAGAATTTGTGTTTGCTATAAGAGTTGTTATTACTGTTATTGCATTATTGATTAAGGTTTATCGGATTATAATGTTTAATTTTATTAATCTAATCGTTCAAGATATTCTCTTACTTCAGTTTCATCCTTTATGTAGACCTTATCAAACTCAACTGAGAAAATCTCTGTATCATATTCACTTAAATTTTTAACTTCTAAAATTTTCCAAGCATTCCCTTCGTAAGGTAATACTGGTCCAATAGAAATATTCTATGGAGTTACTTCTAAGGGGATTGTTACTCCAGTTCCTTTACAAATTACTGCTATTTGTTTAGGATTGTCTTTAACATGCAACATAAATTTAGTTTAGTAGTATTTTTCCGCAAGAGGAATAAACGTTATTGTTAACATTTATTTGCATTTTGATTACAAACTGCCACTTGCAGGAGTGATTGTGAAACGAGTGTTGTCTAAGTTTTAAGCTTAGCCTACTTCAAACCTTGCTGTTAATGTCCTAAAAAATACAATATAAAAGCATCAATATAAATACCAATCACATGCAACCTCCTTTTCATTACTAATTCGTATATACATTGTCTTTCTTTATCCGATCAATAATCTGTCAAATTCTATATGTTCCATTGGGATACTAATTTCTGGAATCGTAATATTCCCACTCAATTCAATGTTATATTTAGCCCCGTGCTTGATTTCACATAGCGCTGTAGTCTTATTAAATCCGAATCTTGTTGTGTTTTTTGGTTGGAAAATAACAGTGATTTCGTGAGAATCATGTGGCAATAATTTAACTAAAAGAAACAATTTATAAATATTTAAAGGGAACCTCTTTCAGGCTGGATAGCAAAATCAGCAGGTTTTGATTATCTTTAATCAAAAAATAATTCTAATGGTTTATTACTGGAATTAGTGACTTTGAAAACTCTTTTTTTTGTCTAATTGATAACAATATTTCCAAAATCACAAATATAATTCGTAAGAATAATCTTATCAAAAAACCGTGTTTCCACTTTATAAAGAGTACTCATCCCACTGATTTCCACATTCTATTGCTACGGTATCGTTATATTAGAGGAATAGTCTGAGAGATTCTTCTAAATCTATGAACAAAAGATCTTCCTATCGATTTAAGTATCCATTTCCACAAGGATTTACTCCAACATTTTAAGTTAAAGTGGCTATAATGATTTCATTTTTTCAGGTTCCTCTTTGAATATTTATTTCTATTGTTGAAAGATATGTAGGAGTCTTCGTTGTTCATCATTTCGTTTCTTCCGTTCAATTTCATATTTCTCTAAATATTCCGGGGTTTCATATCGCAATAAACTAGTGACAAACGATGGATAATAAGCATTGCCTCGGATATTTATAAACTCTGGCTCAAAGTAAGCGATTTAAATAGAAAATGCTTCTTTGATTTCATCTGGCCAACCTGGACAAATCTTCACTGTAAATTTCTAAGGTTCACCCCCTAAAATTTTTCCTGACAGAGGAGTCACATCAATAAGGCCCTTTCTTTTAATTGTATTCAAATTTACAACAAAATCAAAGGTGACTCCTCTGTCATCAGTGTTTTTCACTGTAAAGTCTTTGACCACCCAGTCGCAGAACCTTATATCTTCTCCTAAATAAATATCATATGTTGATATCTTATAAGAAATTAAAGCAGCATCACCAATTAAAGTGACTTCATAATCAGGACCACCATCTACTTTGCAGAGTGCTGTTGTTTTGTAGCGTCTTTATTGTTATCCCAGTGCATTAAAGATAAATTCAATGTTTTGAACTTCTCCTGGTTGCAAATTCCCACTTAAAGGCAAAATATCAAAGATTTCATTGATTGGTGGCTATTAAGACTGGAGTTAGGAATGTTATGAATGTTTTAGATCTTCTATTTTGGATGCATCCATGGAGTCTAATGGCATTTCTTCTTAGAATGTCCATTAGTAATTTAACGTCATTTCTGAAACATTTTTTATCCAAATGACTTATTTTTTTGAAGTTTCATTTAATATAGAACCAAAATTCAACATTTTCTTTTCGATATCTAGATTTGGAAAGCATACTTCACCTATGAGATCCACATGATCCTTTTCAGGATGGTCTAAATGATGTACTTAAAGTTTTCCGAGTAATTTATCCGATACTCTATCTGCCTTTAATCCGGGATCAAAATCCACTCTCAACGTTGTGGTTTTATTTGGAAGTAATTAGAAATTTTCTGCGCTTATTTAAAAAGGCTAGATAGTTTTCAGCATGAAATTTGTAGGGAGGAGACTACTGCAAGTAATAGTAAGTGTTTTGGAAAGTGGCATTAATGGGACATTCTTTTCCCAGGAGTACTTGAACTATAATTTCCGTTCGGAAAAAGTTAATTAAGGAGTTATAAACTAGGTTGCAATCTGTATATTAGGATAAATTGGCTACGATTTTCGATCATTGCCAATTTAAGAATTCAGACTAAATTATTCTATCAGGTTTCCTGCTTTGATTCCATGTGCCTTGAATTAGAACATATACCCATATTTAGGTGGGATTTCTTTTTTCTCAGGAATAACCCAGAATGTTACATGTTCCTCTTCTTATAATTGTTAGGGTGTTTTCTTTTATTTTTTCTATTCTTCTTCCTTTTACTAGATTTCTTTTTTTGTTGGCTTCTTTTATACCCAACTCAGCATTTATGGTCGTCTACCTTTATTTTCCACAAAGATCTCTTTTGTAATCGTCCTATGTGTATACTAAACTCCAAATGAAATATTTGTGATATCTTCCTTACAGAATATAGTTGTTTTTGTTCCGATTGCCGATAGACTTACTTCAATATCAACTCCTTCTTTAATCACAAAATACAGAATATCATGGAAACGGATAGTATCATCCGCATTACAAATTATTTCAACTTCTTTACTTTCTTAAGGTTTCAAAATTGCTTCCTTTATCAACGGCTTAAATATAGAGCTTTTATTTTAAGTAAAAGCATAAAAATCTGCCTCAATTTTCCCCTCATTAATAACCATGACCTTTTTAACATAATCACGAAGCACGTCAATTGGGCCGAAATTTAGGTCCCGCTCACTGACACGCACTTATGGGCCTTTAGAATTTGCTTACAGAATAAGTGTGTATGGGTTTGCCAGTGTATTTCCTTCAATATTGATTTCTAATTTGAGACTAATTTCTTTTAGTTTTTTTGTGATAAGAGTCACTTAAATCTATGCTCTCCCATTCCTTTCAATTTCTCCACTTTCTTAATCAACATAATAATCTGCAAGCACTTTTGTTTCTTCAATTTAAGGAAGGATATTGAATCTTGCCTAAAGATTGCTTTCATTGATAATGTAAATAGTTTGGATAGAAGGATTACGCAAAAATACATCTTCAAAGACAAGAAATTCTGAGGGTTCGATACGTACAGTAGGGACTTCACTTTCAGCTTTAATTGGAATCGACTTCATATCAAACCCAACGCCTTCTATGTCGATAACAAGAGCGGTATCATATTTTTTTGGGTATTATGAAATAAAAGTAATTTCTATTGTGACTGTATCGTTTGGAAGTATTAGATCTCTGTTAGGTTTTATATCAAATTCTTTTTTCGTTTAGTTTTATTTGTTATCTATAATTAAAATATTAAGTGATTCAATTGAAATAAACCTCCTGGAATTCTTAGGAAGAATCTAAAAGACACAGTCGATGTATTAGTCAGTTTTACTTTTTATTTATTTGGAAAAGAAAAACTCACTTTCCCAAAATCTATTTCCGTACTATCAAACTCAAAGCTCGGACTTATCACATGCCCGGTGAAATCAATATGATGCAAATCACTACTTCCATCTAATTTCCACATAAATCTTTCATTAAAATTCCCAAGAATTAGACTGCAAAATGATACTTGGAAAGGAATTCTTTCGCCAACTCCCAACACTCCACTTTCAATCCCAAAATGGAACATCTTACTGAATGAGGAATCATTAGGCATTAATTCAAATCTAGCCTCAATTTCCCCTTGGTTTTCAATCATAAAATCACATTTGCGTTCATCCTTTATAAAAATCTCGCTAATATTATAGTAATTTGGGTAGACAGTAGCTTTTGGACCTACGCCTTCCCCAGTTATATGCAATGGAAGCCGAGTGTCAGAGCAAGAGACATTACAAAACGCAGTGCATTAATAATTTAGTGCAGCTTTCGGGAAAAATGCAATAGTAATTGTGATTTCTGAATTTGGCCAGATTTAACCATAAGAAGGCTCTATTGTAAAGATGTCGTCTTAGAAAAGGAGCATATCGTCGTCGATTGCTTTGAGGATTGTCTTATACTTTCGCGAGAGCATGAGTTCTGCCTTTTTCTGTTTCTTTAACATTATCACCTTTTCATCCTTTTCATCCTCATCAGATTCTTCCTCCAAATCAATATCGTATTCTTCTTTAATAATTTCATTACTTACGATATCTTTTACTAATATTTTTTCTTCTGCTTCCTCCTACTCAAGTTACTATCTCAAACGATTCTTTTTTTCTTATTCTTCTTTTTCGGTTTTAAATGCTCGCCATTAAAACTCCACTTTCACGTTGGATTTATTAATTATTTGTAAAGTCTATTAAGTCTATAACCCTATGTATGCATCATCCATTGAAATGTGACTCTTGCTTAAATAAACATTCCCATTATGTGATTTCCCTTATAAAATCGCATAGGCTTCTAAATTTTCATATAAAAGGGCAACTTCTGTTCTGTATAACTTAGCTTCAGTGGGATTAAATTTTAGTAAAATTTATTCATTTCTCTACTATTCAAGAACTCCTTCTTTCAAATCAGCATCAAATGGTGGCTCAAGTTTCAACTGCCATTTGCAAGTCTTATCTCCAAGATTTCTAATAATCACTGGCTTTTCTGAGCAATATTTCACAGGACAGTTTTCAAAATCTACCAAATCAGGAAAGTCTAAGACAGCTCTTTTCCCAACGGCCATGATTGGAACTACAAATTTTTCTCTTTCAGTCACAACGACTAGCTCATAGAAATAGTCAATTTTGGCCTCGGGTGAGAAACGGACAATAAAAGAGATCTCCATCCCAGGTGCCACTTTGTTCCCTCCAAATGCTGATGTCCCTGTCACCGGCCGAGTCTTACTAGATTTAATTGTCTTATGAGAATTTAATGCCAATTCTTATTGCATTGCAATCACTTGGAATAGTCGAGATTCAGGTTGAATAATCTTAACTCGTCGCACAAATTTATCTTTATTTCGCAGTTTGAACACACGTTCTTTAAGTTATAATGGCTCGAAATCGCTGAAATGAATTACTGAAGGGATTGGACAAAATAAAGGCTCATTTACAGGTACTGCTGATGTAGTGTAGATTGAATAATCAGATAAATTTAAAAATTGGAGAATTTTTGGAGTTTCTGTCGATTATTGTGCACTTCAAAGAGTGCCTTTTTATTGTCGCAACACAAGATCACTTGGTTTCTTTTTTAAAATCACTAATTATTATTGAGAAAAATTACTAGTTTTTGAGGTTGTAAGGGCTACTCTTTATTGATTTTTTTGGATTTAGATGATTAAATGCGTTCAAGGTTTGACATTGCCATATCGCCTATTAATTCAATTTGAATTGATTTTAAATTTAATATTTATTTTTTTACCAGGAAAAAAAAAAAATATAACTTATTAAACTAATTAATTTTTTTCATCAAAATTCAAAATTTAATAATAATAATAATAATAAAGTGTTTTTGAAAAACAAAATTTACATTCTTTATTTACATTAAGCCAAAATTGTTATTATTAGATTTTGAAACCTAAGAAATAACAATCAGCGTTGATATTTAAATCAATTTTAAATTTAATTTTACTTCAAATTTTTTAAAGATTATTAATTTTAGAATTTTAGAAATTCAAATTTGTCATAAAATTTAAATTGTTTTAACAAACAAAATAAGAGGGAAAAATGTTGAGAAGATTTTAAATTGGTGAATAAGAAATTAATTGAATATAAACAGTAGGAGGATAATAACTAACTCGCATTTATAATTGATTTATTCGCAAAGTATTGCTGTTTTCTTTTTAAATATTTAAGTTAAAAAGTAAAATAGAAAAATGCGAATAAATAAATTGAATTTACATTCTCAAATTTATTCTTTACGTCAAAAACTTAGTTTATAGTCTTAAATAAATTAAAAAATCAACAAACTTTCTCTTTAAAGTAGTGTTCTCACTCCTTTAAATTTAAAAATTTTTCTTCTAAATTGTACGAAATACAAAAAGAGAAACAATTTTAACATTAAAAGCATACTAGACTATCAATATTAATAAGAAATTTTTGTAAAATTAAAACAATCAATTGTTTTCTTTAAACATTTTTTGAGTTATTAATTAAATTTATTTATTTATTTAAGTAAAAATGACGTAAAAGAATAATTTGTAGCATGAAAGTATTGAACACCCCAAATTAAATATTATGAATCCTGAGAACTCATTCAAGTGTAAGACTGATTATTATTTGCAAATTGAGAACCCATTCACATAGAATACTGATTATAATCTTTAAATTAATTCAGTTTAATACGAATTTACTAGGTTTTTAACTCCTTCTTTTGAAACTATGAGTTCTGAAATTAGTTATATCAAAAATTAAATTTGATAGCCCAAGATATTTTACATTCATTTGCCTGTGAAATGATTATCTATATATTTTTTAAAATCAATCTTAAAACAAAAATTTATTAAAAACAAAGAAGGAGTAGTAGGCATACAATATCAAGCAAAATTTAAAATTTTTTGTTATTCAAAGATTTCATCCGTGTTTTTCCCTTTTGTAAATTCATAAAATTTGTTTCATTTAAAAAACCTTTTATTAACAGAATATAGAAGTTATTTCAAAGCAAGAGCATTTGAAGATTATTGATTGAATGAAAAATGAGTTTTAATTTAAAGGAAGATACCAAACTTCATAATAAGAGCTATAAAAATGAGTTACTTTGCAATGAGCTTTCACTTTCACTATTCCCTCGAGCTAAAGATTAAATTATTTTCAAATTTACTAGAATAAAGGATGCTTCAGCTTGTCCATTGTAAATATTTTCTATTTTTCTTTAAAAATAGAAAATTATTATTAATTAAAAAATAAAAATTTCGTATTTAAATTAATTAAAATAAAAATTTCTCTCTAATATCCTTAAAACATAACAAAAATAGCTTCGAAGATGCAATAAAATATTGATTCGCAGCATCAAAATATTAGTGACAACTCCATTTCCATTTTGGATATTGTTGACCCATCCAGCCATTTTTTAAAAAATTAAAAAAAAAAAAAACACAACCCCAAAAAAAATTATGGAGAAAACAATTCAAGAAACATGTTAATTCATTTAAGAAGAATACAAATTAAAAAAACACAAATGAACTAAATTTTTAATATTTTTGACACACACAATTATTACCAAGTCCTTTTAAATTAGATATTTGGAATCTTGATGGGCAAAAATAATAAGATTAATTTATTAAGAAACCAAAAAAAATAAGGAATATAGAAATATTTCTTAGAAAGACACTCAAAACACCTCCTGATAATCCCTTCATGATGAATACGAATTTAAGACAAAAATTCAAAATTAATTCAGAAATTCCAGAAACAAACAGTAAAATTGAAATTAATTTTTTAATACCATCATTTCATTTGTATGGACATTTTTTAAATAATTGAATTCAATACAAAAAAGTTACCATGCCCTTAATGGTAAAATAAAGCAAGTCAAATTTAATTAAAAATTTAATTACATTATTTGTTGATTTTTTCACTTTATCAAAGATCTTCATCTTCTTCCATTAAAAATTATGCGAGTCTGTCTTTTAAAGTGGTTTCCTCATTTTTCGGGGTTTCAGATTCTTTTTTCTCGATTTTATAAATGCCCAGGATTTTTTTTTCATTATCACTAAATGAAAGGATACTTGAAAGTGTTTCTAGCATCTGCATTTTCACATTATATAAAGCATTCTAATCAAATAAGTTTATAATAAACTTTGTAATCACTCTCCGATCCACCTAAAGTATTACAAATTATTCATAAAAATTAGTTACTTTGTTACCAAAAATTCCTTTGTAGTAGAGTCCTGTTTCAATTTTTTTTACAGTGCTTATTATTCAAATAGTAATTAATTATTTTGTTATTTTAAATTCATATTTGATGTCTCTAACTGTTTTATTGTGAGTTCAGATTGAGAAAGTCTATGCGATAATTCAGTGACTTTAGCTTTCGCTATTTCAAGTTCAAGATTAGATTATTTCAAAATTTCTAATTCAGAATACAAACGCTTCAGTTCATTTTAATATTTGAGTTCAAGTAATTCTATTTTTTACTTTTAAAAAATAATCAAAATATTATTATTATTAATATTAAATAAAAGTAATATTAAACTTGTGATTAATCGTTAACTACTTCCATATTATAAATCCCTTATTATAAAGCATGCTTTTCATTTTTGAATTCTTCAATAATTTTTTATAAATTTTCTATTTCAATATCTTTTTTTTCCAGTTCTTCTTCTGTCTCATCCATCTAAAACACACTTTCTAAATCGCTGATAAAGATTACCTAATTTGTTGAGGATTCAAGCTAAGTAATTTATTTTTTTAATTAATTATTATCTTTCTCTAAGACTTTTATTTGAAATTTCAGATTCTCTATTTAATTAGATTATGATTTAATTTCGTCCACAAAGCCTCTTCTATTTGCTGAGTAATCGCTGAGATATTTGTTTAATTACGAATTCTTTACTAAATTGTTATAAACAAGAAGTTGAGAAAGAAAACTTTTGATTCCAAGGAAGCAATTTATTATTTTAAAGATTTTATTTCATTATTTAATTAATCCATTTTTATCTATAGAAAGGATTTATGTTTATTTTTTTAAAAAAATAATTATGGAATTATTTAATTTATTTAAATAATTTGTTTTATATAAATTGTTAATTTTTTTTGTATTATTTGATCTTTATTATTTTTATTAAATTCTTTAAAAAATTAAAATTTAAAGTATTCAGCAACGCTGTAATATAACAAACAAGAATTATAAAAAAACTTAGGCTTGGTCTTTATAAATTCTAATAATTTAAATCTAAATCCTTTTGTATTATTTACTTTATTCTTTAATAATTTTATTTTTTTCCTCTTTTTAATAGACAAAAAATTCTTTAATTACCAACCTATTGTCCTATTTAGCAAATATATAAATAATTATATAAAAAAACAAATTAAATATCTTTTTTTAATGGAAGAATTAAAATCAAATATTTCAAAAGAAGTAAACCATAATTAAATAGAATTCATAAACTATTTTTAATTAGACTTTATTAGCTTAAAGAAAATACCTAGAAGATTTACTAAAGAGAAGATACTTTTATAGTATTGCTTTTGATATTTATGGTGGATATGCAGGATTATATGATTTCGGTCCTTCAGGTACTTATTTTATATTATTAAATTGTTGGAAAAGGCTGTGCTATCAAAAATAATATTGAGTAGTTATGGAGAGGTTATTACCCCCCAAAAAATTAATTTATTTATCATCAATATTTATAGAACATTTTATCTTAGAAGAAGATATGTTAGAAATTAATACTACTAGTTTAGTCCCAGAAGTCGTCTTAACTCATTCAGTTCTTTATTATTTATAATAATGATCATACAATAGGGCCATGTTGAAAAATTTGCTGATTTTATGGTCAAGGATGTGAAAACAGGATAATGTTTCAGAGCTGATAAGCTGATTGAAGAACACATTGAAAAGATCCTCGTTAAAGATGTGAAAGAAAAGAAATTAAAATAAGAAGAAAAGGAAAAACTGAGCAAGATTTAATAAGATGTGGGAGATTATGATAAAAAATAATTCCATGAAGTAATTACTTAATTAAATATAAAGAATCCCGATACAGGGAATGATTTTACAGCACCCTTGGATTTTAATTTAATGTTCAAGACTAATATTGGACCAACTGGTACAATTGCGGGATATTTACGTCCAGAAACTGCGTAGGGGATCTTTGTTAATTTCAATAAATTGTTGGATTTTAACCAATAAAAAATGCCATTCGCTGCAGCAATAGTTGGAACTGGGTATAGAAATGAAATTGCGCCAAGAAGTGGGTTGCTAAGAGCTCGTGAGTTCCCAATGGCAGAGATTGAGCATTTTGTCGATCCTGAGAATAAATCACATTCTAAATTTTTTATGGTAGAGGAATTAGAATTATAAATGTTCTCCGCAGAAATTTAAAAAGAAGGTGGGAAGCCTATAAAAATCAGTCTCAAAAACGCCCTTGCTTAGAAACTGATTTAAAATTAAACTATTGGGTACTTTTTAGGTCGAACTTATCTCTTTTTAACTTCTGCTGGGATCAGTGGCAACAATATACGTTTTAGACAGCATAGAGAAAAAGAAATGGCGCATTATGCAAAGGAATGTTGGGACGCAGAAATTGAAATGTCCTATGGTTGGATTGAATGTGTGGGGATTGCTGACAGATCAGCATTTGATTTGGATAGACATACAAAAGGAAGCAAAACTAACTTAGTTGCAGCAAGGAGGTTGAAAGAATCAACTGTTGTGAAGTTTATAAGTTTAATAATAACAAAAAAAGGGAAATCTACTCTTGGATAACTGTATAAAAAAGAAAGCTAAATATTGTTTTGCCATTTGGATGGTCTTTCAAATTAAGAAAAGGAAGAATTAAGCAAATTTTTTGAAGCAAATACTGAAAAGGTGTTTGAACTTGAAGGGAAATCGTTCACTTTGAAGAAAGAGTACGTGGAATTTGAAGCAAAGGAATAAAATGTGATGGAGGAAAAGTTTATTCCTAATGTTATAGAGCCTTCCTTTGGTCTTGGGAGAATTATTTATGCAGTTTTTGAGCATTGTTTCAAAATGAGAGATTAGAAAAGAACTTATCTGCATTTAATGCCGAGAATTGCTCCTGTATTTATTTTTAACACTGCTCACTTTTATTCAAGGTTAAATGCTCAATTCTGACAGTTATAAGTATCCCCGAATTCCAACCTTATATTATTTCACTAAAAAAAGAGTTAGTTAAAGTTGGAATTTCAAGTAAGATTGATGATGGCAGTTAGACAATTGGTAATTTCATATAATATTTTCTATATAATTATGAAATACAAGGAAGAAGATATGCTAGAACTGATGAAATTGGTATTCCTTTTGGTATCACTATTGATAACAAAACTATGACTGAGAAAACTGTAACATTAAGAGAACAGGAGACTACAAAATAAGTGAGAATAAATGTAAATAATCAATTTTATTTGATACATTAATTTATATTTAGATTGATGAGGTTGTAAAGGTCTTGTCATAACTGATTGAAGGGTCTTTACTTTGGAGTGATGTTTTGAAACAATATCCAATTTTTGAAGCATAAGCAGAATAAAATGAATGATGATTATTTTTTTAAAAAAAAACTTTTCATTTAAATACAATTAAATTTTTCAAAAAGTACAACCCAAAAAAGCAAAAATAACTAATAAAGAACAAATTAGATTGAGATTATTTGAATTTTTATTTAAACAGCGCACAATTCATATGTTCAACTCAGTTTTTTACTTTAAAAGCACATCCAACTGTCAATTTAGCTTTTCCACCAGTTGGTTTGCAAATAATAGTGCTGCATCTGTAAAAAAAAATGAAATAATTGATTAAAAAATAATAAAAACCCTTCGCAATTCACTATTGTTTAAGCGTGACTAAAGATAGTTGTAATAGCCTAGCAATTTGGACATCTAATGTCCATGAAATAAGAGTTTGGTGCTTGGACAAGTCTTTTTAATTTATGCTTTTCCTTTTCGTTCTCATAGGATGGGTTTAATAAATCAAAATCCATTTTTTTCAGTTTGTTAAGAATTTATTAAAAAAGTTTGATATAATTGGTGTTTTTACTTTATTATTTAAAACTCAATAAAGTAATTTTAATTGTTTTTTTTATTTATATTTATATTTTTTTTCAATATTTTACAAAATTAGGAAAATTTAATTATTTTTTATAAATTTGAGTATTTAATTAATTGTTTTAATTTAAATTTTAAATTTTTAAAATTATTTTATTATTATTCAATTTTTCCCCCATTAATTTATAAAATGAAAAATCTAGAATTACAAATCTAGTAGCAAGCAAGGAACCAGAAAGAGAAAGAGTAATTAACTTACAATAATTTTATAAGTTTCTTAGAAATCTCAATATTAAACCAATAGAGAATCAAGACATTGTAATAAACTTTTAAGAAAATAGTTCATCTGGCAAACGGAAATTATTAAGAAGCCAAGCTGGACTGTATTAAGATCCTTATTAATAAAATTCCAAAATAAATTTAGGAAAACTTCTTGAAGAATCAAAGCCAAACTATGAAAAAGTCTTTAATACGAATTATAGAATAATTTTTAGATGGAATTAGTAAGAAACAAATTGCATCCCAAAAACGATAATGAAGAAGAATATTCATTGAAATAAATTTTATGTTTGCCTACTGGTTACCACTTGTTTTAATTTCCAAAAGTATTTTAATAACTTTCTATTTAAGGTTCTGTACATCATCTGCAAAAAGTGAACTAAATAAATTTGGCATAGGAATTAGTTTATATTTTAAGTTTATCAAATACATGATCTGTTGGTTTTGGATATTTTTCATTTTAGCAATTCCAATGCTTATCATTAATACCGGAGGTTTATTTTTTTAAATTTTAAATCTTAATTTTTTGAGTAAAGCTACCCATTGAAATAATACTTTCAAAATTGATTCCTTTTAAACTTTTCTATATACAACCACCATTGGAAGCTTAAGCCAATAATTATGCTCCTTTATAACTATCAAAGAGAATTCACTTATTGAAAATGTAGCACTTAAATGTCCAATCTCAGGGATGGTTAATATTTCATCATTGGAAGTTGGATTTTGTAATTTTATTTTTTTTATTTCAAAATTTCGTGTTTTAGTGAAACAATAAGCAGTAGATAATTGCATTTTCATTGAGAGTGTAAGATTAATTTATATATATTTATGAATGATAAGAGCTCATAAATTGAGAGTGATTGTATTTATGAAAACAGAATTCAAGAAACTTTTTATGAAAATTGTTACAATAAAAGTGAATGCAAGTTTTTAATATCCTATGAAAATCATATGAAACATGATACAGAGTGTTAAAACAAATTTAGTAATTCAGAATCTTAAATCCCATTTTATTTATCGTATTCATGTTAGGGTAATTTTGCACCCCCAAATTATATAAAAATTATTAATTAAGAAATGGAATTAGATATTCCAATATTTGGTTAAAGAAAAAAATCGTAACTTGCTTTGATTTCATCCATCTTTGATGCTATGATAATACTGATGTTTATAATAATGTTAATAAAGTTAAGATACAATTTATTTTTGTTTATTAAAATAATAGTTTCCATATAACTCAGTAGAAATAAATTGCTTTATCCATGAAATATTCATTATCCCCTTCCTTATTTTCTTTAGAAATTGGAAATTTGCCATCAAACATAGCGAAATATCAATTGATTGAAATGCTATGAACTTATTTTGAACAGGCAATTTTTTAAATATTTATTAATAAATAGAATTTATCATAATATTATCATTTGAGTTCAAAGACATCCCTCAGTAATTTTAAAGTAATTGATATTTAGTTATCCTTCCCTTCAAAACTGGTGATTTTTTTTAGCAAAAGGCAGGGACTGATTAATAAAGTATGTTTTATATTGAGTTATGATTTGTTATTTTTAAGAAAACTGAATTAGTAAAGTAATGAGTGTAAAAATATGATAAATAAAATAATTTGATGATTTTGTAGTCAATTAATCTCGAAAAATTAATTAAATTTACTGATTGTATCTAAGATTGTTTATTTAATTTGTAGTTTTTAATTGAAATACAATTAGTGAAACACAAAAAAAAAGCAAGAATTAAACTCTCGAAAATAATCTATCTTGAGAATTAAATAAATATCCTAACTAAATAAATTGAAAATCTTGAAGAAAATAAAAATGAAATTGTATTTTTAATGTTCTTAATAGTAAACAAAAAGTTTCCAATCGCATGGATAACATTTTAAACAATCAAACAAAGGGATCTAGCCTATAAGTATTTGTATACAACTTCCTTTGAACGCTTTATATAAAATTATTGCTGTAAGTGTTGTTGCTTTAATAAACGAAAGCATTTGTTATAATTCTCTTTTTTATAATTTTAAAAGATTCAATGGAAAATTTCTATCTTGCAAACTAGCTCCTGATCCTTCTGATATATAATGGGAAAATATTGGCATTCGTAGGAAAGAAAAGTATTTTCGAAGAATTTTCAGTTTAATTCTCAGCATTACTCTAATTTTTATCAGTTATAAAATTGCTAATTATTTATTTTATTATTATTATTAGCCTTTTTAATTGTGGCAAGACTAAAAGCTGAATAAGAAGATGCAATAAACAAATATTAAATTTTAAATTGCGATTAATATTAAGGACTAACAAAAGAAGAAGTTATATTATTATTAGTAATTATATTTGAAAAGGTTGTGATTGATTATTAAGTGACCAAATTAAATATTTTTTAATGTTATTGTACTGAAACAGATTATAAAGATGAAAGATTATATGAAAAATTTGAAGAATTGGATAATAAATAATTATGTTTAGAGTGGTACATACCTTTTTAAATACTATTTTATTTTTATTAAGATAAATTAACTACTATTTATTAAAATGTCTTCCTTATATGTAATAATCTTTTGGTTTCACTAACACATTTTATATAGGATTGTTATTGTAATTCTCTTTTTGAATTGCTTTATTTAAATTATTCTTCGAAGTAATTAATAACAATTGACTAATTTTATTTTTAGTGCTTTCATATTTTGAAAAATATAATTATTTTTCAACGGAATTAACTTCAAGGATGATTAAAATTTTTATCGCTTCATTTATTAATACTGTAATTATTTTAAACAATAGATTTAATTGTAGGCATTGGTGATTTTATTAGTAAACCTAAGACTTAAAGACACTTATTCTACAGAAAATATATCTTGGTCAAAATTATTCGCAGGGAAATATTAAGATTTAACTCCTGTATTTTATAATTTTTTAAAAAACAAGTATAGAGACATTTTTTTTGTTTTGTAGGATTGATTTAAATAAGTGGGAGTAGTGATTTGCATAACCATGTTCTTTAATTGCTTTAGTACAATACTATTTATTTTAACAATAAATATAATTAAATTTATCATAAGGTGTTGTGATCGAAGTTAATTATATCATAAATATATATATATATAACTATATAAATAGGTTGCAAGTGGAGTGCTTAATTTACAAAGAAAAAATATTAAGCCGATTATGAAAACTAATATCTAGGGCCAGAATTTCCTTTAGATCTTCGTTATTCTTAGGTAATTATTGTCAATACTAACTAATTTTAGGTCCTTAGTACAATCTTTGTGTGTTTTTTGTATAGTGCTGGGATACCAATACTCTATTTAACTACTATTTTATAACTCACAATTTTCTATTGATTAGATAAATTTTATTGTAAACAAAATTTAAAATAATTTTATTTTTGTATTTTTTAGTATTAAAAGTTTGCAGAATGCCTAAAAATCTTGACAGTTCTTTAGAAATTGTTGTAAAAAGAACTTTATTTCTTACAGTAATTATTCATTTAATCTTTGCTATATGAATGTATGGAAACGATCATATTTTTAATTCAGTAAAAATTATGTCGAATAAGTGTTATTTAAGGGTTATGAAGATGATTTAAGTTATTTCTGCGTGTCACTTAAGCCAGGAGATTATTTTTAAAATAATTATGTCAAAGAATTTTTTCGTAGAATTTGTAAGACTTAATAATTGCCTTTGTTTATTTTGTTTATCTTGGTTATTCTGTTTTATCTTATTTAGTTATTTACTTTTATTTCTTTTACTTTTATTTGAAAAGCTTACTTGTCTATACTCCAAGTGCAAAATTTTTAAGCTTTTGCTTACAAAAGTTGAAGTAGCAGCACTTATTTTCAACTGAAATTAAATTTCATAAAACTTATTATTAAAGTTAATTATTATGAAAAAGTTTTTTTAAAACACTACTTTTTGAATTAGTGATTAACAGAGAAAACTTAATCAATTATAAAAAAATGATTAACCAAATTATTTAATATGACTCAAAAATAATGTCGAATTAATAACTTGAAAGATATAAATCCAAAAAAACTGAGATCGAAAATATATTGACAGAAAATTTCAAGGAAAAATTATAAAATAAGTATTTTATCAATTAAATATCATACGATATTAAAGTTATTTTAATTTCTTTCGTTGTTAATTTTATTTTTTTCTTAGCTAAATTATAAATATCATGAATTATTTAACCTTGAAAGTACAAACTGATTTTATAAATATAATTATTTTTTCTCAAACAACTTTTAAAATTTACTATAAATTTTATTTGAAATTTAATTTGTTTGAGATAATAAATTTATAAGATAAAATATTAAGCATTTAAGATCAATTTTTTCTTCAAATAATTAACAATACTAATTAAAATCTTAAAAAAAAAAAAAAAAAAAAAAAAAATCGTATTTTTAAAGAATATGTCATATCAACACAATTTTTTTCGCTCCGAAAATGATTTTAGCATTTAAAAAAAGTCTTTTTATTCTTTCTTTTATTAATATTACAGAAATATTTCAAAAAAAAATAAAATGTCAAAGCTTAAGAAGATATAAGAAGAAAAAAAGGCAAATTATCTTCTCAAAACGTAGAATACTTTTGAATTTGAGAATAGAATTTACAATGAAATATATGAATTCTATAATAATTTATAATAGTAATACCAAATTTTGAAGGAAAGCATGAATGCCATGAATACAAATTAAATAAATGAGAATTCATCCAAAATTTTGAATAATATGAGGATAGTATTAATTTTGAGTATCTAAACAATTTTAGAATTTTATTGAGTATTTAGTTTTTAAACAATCAAATTATTAAAAATTTAATTAAATTAAAACTTATTTTATTTACAAATGATGGATTAATTATTTTTACTTGATTTTTGACTCACTTTTTAAGAATAGGTAAAATGAATTAATTAATAATTTTTTTAGTAAAATTATTAGCTTATTTATTTCAATTATTAAAAATTTCATTATTAAAACATAAATAACATGATAAAAAATTACTAAAATATTAAAATATGGTTATAAAACGCAATTTCAAAAAACATTAGATTTCCGAGAAGTTATGTTTACAAAATTTTTTTGAGGTTAATGAACAAATCACACAATTAAAAGTCATTAATTAAAGTAAAATATTTTCTTCGATTTACTGAAATATTTTAAAGATTTCTTTATGTTTTTAGCATATTAATTTTAAATATCCTCGGTCTTGACACTTTATATTTATTCGCTAAAGATTCTGAAAAGCAATTTTAAATTTTTTAATCAAACGGAAGAAGCAGTTAACTCTTCTAATTTCTTGCATTATTTTTTAAAGACTATAAAATCTCTTCAAATTGAATTAGTTTCCTTTTTTAATACAAGATTTCAATCTCACTTATTATTACACTGTAAAAAGCACTATTATTATGTTTTCTCAGATTATTAAAATTTTAATTATTTTAATTTTTAAGAAAAATAAAATTTTAATTTTTACTTTTTTAATTATTTTAATTTTTAAGAAAAAATAAGTTTTAATATACGATTTTATATTAAGGAAGGAAATAAAAAGGGAATGGAAAATTTAAATAAGTAGAAAAAGAGCTCAAAAGTTCTCAAGAAAAAAAAGTTTTATTATTTTTATTCTTTTTATTATCAATGAAAAGATCGATTAAGAAGCAAAACAAAATACAAAAACCCAATATAAAATCATAAAAAAATATAAATTAGCATTTAGAATAGGATACTACTTTTGAATTTGAGAATCAAGCTTGTCCTAATTTGTTACAATTAGCAGATAATTTAAAAAAATAATATCAAATCCTTTAGGAAACCTTACCAATAATCAGTAAATCTGCAATTGATTAAAAGAGAGAATACTCTTTAAACAATGCCATGTAAAATTACTTTGATTAAGTATAATTGATTGAAATATTGACTAAATGTAATTGAAAGTATTAAATTTATATAGAATAAATCAAAATTTTTTTTAAAAAAATTAAAATTATTCAAAAACAATATTTAAAAAGTTTTTGACTGAAAAAGATGACTGAGTATAATAAAAACAATAAAATTGTTATTAAGTTTAAATAATAACTTTGTAATGCAATTATTATTGTAACTAATTTTTAAAAGGAAAAAACAAACAATTTTTTTTATTTTAATAAAATACCGTTTTAACGCAATTAAAAAATTACTTTATTAAAATTTATTATGAAATAACTATAAATTATTTTTGAGAAGAAAATTTGTTTTTAAATGTGAAATAGTTTTATTTCTAAAATAATAATTAACAATTAAATTGTATTCTATAATGAATGACTTGTGAAAAATTTTTTTAATTTTGATAAATTAAAAAATAAATTTTATTTCTTAAGCAAAATTCTATAAAAAAAAATATTATAATTAAAATCTTAAATTTGTTTTTTTTTATTTTAAAGAAACATGTCAACTAAAAAGAATTAATTAAAATCTCAAATAGCTTTTAAAATTCAAAAAAAGTATTTTTATTTCTATCATTTATTATTATTATAGGAATATTTAAAAAAAAATAATGAAATACCAAAGCCTAAGAGATAATAAGAAAAAATGATTAGTTAAATTTTTAAAGAATAAAATACATTTGAATTTGATAATATAATTTGTCAAGAAATGTTTTAATTATATGATAATATAAAACAGCAATACCAAATTCTGAAGGAAAGTTTGAAATTAGTGAAGAAAAATAAAATCAATCGAAATTAAGAGCTAACTTTGGATATTATAACATAAAATTATATTAATTAAGTGAAATTAATAGGCCAGATGGATTCAAAGTACTAAAATAGTCATCCACATTAATTTTGATTTTTTGGGGTGGGTTTTGGGACAAAATCAAGCGATTTTTATTTTTAATGTTTCAAAAACACAAAATTTACAATCAATATAAAAATGTTTATGATTTACCTTTATTTATACTTATATTGAAAACAATTGTATGTTATTTAATTCAAAAAAAACAAAACAAAAATATTTTTAAATTGCGTTTAAACTACAAATTTTAAAATAGTATAATATAAATAATAATTCTAAATTTTTGTTTTAATTATAATTTTTTTATAAATTAATTTTTATTAGCAGATTCAGAAAATATTTTCAATCAACTTTTCTTTAAATGTTACAATTCTATCAAAATTTAAAATAGTAATACCAAATTTTGGAAGGAAATCCTTGCAGTTAATCAATAGATTAATATTTGGAGAGTTTCTGAATAATTATATTTCAAACTATATTGATTAAGTTTAATTTATTGAAAATCTTGATACAAAATGTTTGACAGCATTGAATTATATTGAATAAACTATTTTTTATGTAAAACAATATATTTACACTTTATACGGTAGATAGTAAGTAATATTCAAAAGCCCTTTATTTAAATTTAATGAAAAAATAGATTGAAAAAAAAAGTGAAATTACATATTATCTAGAAATAAATCATAAAAAATTAGGAGAAAATCAAATTTTGCTTTACGGTTTTAACGAAATTGTTGTTAACAAATTAATTAATTATTTTCTACATTCAAAATGACTAAGAATATGAAAAAATAGTGATAAAAAAGCTTGCAAAGTTGAGTATGGATTTTAGATAGATTGGCCGAATGTGGGATAACTATTGATTATAGTTAATATTTTAACAAATTGGTTATCTCAGAAATTATTAAGTAATTGAATACTAAAAACTCTAAACTTCTAATATTTTGGTCTAGTTTATTTTTGTTTAGTTTTTTTCAATATTTTATTAAATAATTAAAATCAATTTTATTCAAATATTAATATTTTATAAAAAATAGTAAATTATATTCAATAAATGAAAATTTTTATCCTGTTAATAATATTTAGTGTTAATTCATCAGCTACCTTGAAATTTAAAAATTGTTACTAAAAATCTGATGTTGATAAACACTTCAATATAAAGCTATTTCCCAAAAAACATAATAAAAATAACAATTATATTAAATCGAATAAAGTATTTAAAGATTAATCCTTAGCTACTTCAACAAAATATTCTACCAATACTTTTTGAAAAATAAAAAATAATTTATCAACCAAGCATATAGTATTAGCATCAAAGGAAACAATTGTGATAGATTTATTTTCATTATACTATGGCGGTGATTGCGCTTTTACTTAATTAAATATACCCCAGGAATATGAGAAAAATATTACTTTTAAAATATCAAATAAAACAACATCTAAAGTAATGAGCATAACAAGTGATTCAACAGAAATCATCCTTTCGTATTTTGATTATTTTAATAAATAAGTCTATCTTCTTTGCAATAATTCAGGATTAGATTTTATGGTCTATGATTACTCGGAAAATTATTTAAAGTTTGTTGGAAATTTTTAACTCGAAGGAAACATAACAAATTGTTATAGTATTTCATATCCAAATTATAACAAATAATTTCTGATTATGGATTGTATATCATAAGACACTCTAATTTCTATACCAAAAAGTGTATTTGTACTCATAGACCTATCAAATAAAACAAACTTAACTTAGAAAGTATTTGTAAACCCAGATCTCTTTCAAGTAGCGTTTTGATTATAAAATTGCAAATGAAAATCACTTTTTATTCTTGATTTCTACGCAAGATTTTGTCCGTTTGAATATAGCCTCAAACCAACTATGATAGAAATTTATTAAATTTATTATATTTATGGCACCTATGAAATCTAATACAGAATGAGTTTAGAACATACTACTGTAGCATCTATGCCAGAAATGAATATTCAAAAAATAATCCCTTATCCATTTTTAATTCCGGACTCTTATAAATATTCGAAGGCATCTGAATTCTTTCCCTCGGATAAAATTATAATCCTGGATTAATTAAAGGGTTTTGTTTTATTATAAATTGATTAAACAACTGATCTTTAAATCAATGTTGCATAATACATGGATATTACAGGTTACTAATTAATGGAAATGAATTATTGTTTCGAAGAAAAATTGTTAGTAATATTTGGAGTTAATAGTAATACTTCGGTAGGAAAAGTATTTACCTTTTAAGATTATTATAAATCATTTGAGAATTTAGATAATTTCGAAATCTAATAAGTTCACACTGTGAAAGGAATTCTAAAAATCCCTAATTATTATTTTCTTTTTTATCTGGATCTAAATAATAAGGATATTATTTCAATTTATAAATAAATATCTCCAGGTATAATAACAATCTCTAGTCTTTATGATTAACAATTTCTTAATAATGCGTAAGTAATGCATTTTGGAATTGAAAAATAATCGATTGTGTTTTAATAAAGGGATAATCTTTTGGTTTTGTCTTTGCAAACTTATTGTCTGAATATTACCAGTTGAATAGAAAATACAAAAATTATTTTAATTAATGCTTAGATGGAAATCAGTTAAAATAATTCAGAAAAAATTACTTAATAATAATGAAGTTTTTCTATTATGCCTAGCTTTAATTTCTCATAATTAATTACGATTAATAATTAAAACTAACCTAAAATAATAACTTAGTATATCTATTTTGATATTCAGTTTTTAATTTATGGTGGACCTTACTATCTTTTTATTTCTCAGTATTATTGTTCAAACAAAGCAATCTCTTTACGAATAGATATCTAATAAGAAAAAATCTATAAAAAAAATGAGAATTTAAATATCCCGATAAAAAAATTTGATTTCTCGCTGTTTTGTTCAAACACAGCTTAGAATTATAATTCTTTTAGTTCTAATAAAATCAATTTTCTCACAGTTTTATTCACAGAGAATTAAATATAAATTTTCAACTGTATTAAATATTAAATTTCAAATCTCTAACTTGATGAAAATTTCAAGTGCAATGATAATCCAACCACATAAACAATTTATAATAATGAGAGTAGTAGTCTTTCCTGCAGGAATGCAAAGAAGGTTCTTGACTAGTATAATATTGGGATTTAAACAACATTTGCTACTCCCTTGTGAATTGTATGTACAGTTGAAATGAAAAATACAAAGACAGAATCATATTATATCTTGCATAATTAAGATATTAATAAAGACAATTCGAAATTTACTCCGATTTCTTGTGTTAATTCTTGTGTAAATTTTGAAGCCATAACTATTAACAATTACTACAATAAAACTTTATTAAGTTATCTTGTATATAATGATAAGAAAGGAAAGCTTCATTTAATAAATTTTGACATATATAAATCCTAAGATGATGCAATTATTTAATAGTAAGAATTATAATGTAGTGGAGAAGTATAATAATGAAATTTTATTGATTTTGAAATTGTTCCTATAGTTAGTGCTACGAATGAATTAAGGTTTTCAATAATATTGATTTTTAACAAAGTATTTTAGTGCGATTCAAATTTATGGATTTGATGCAAACACAAATTCTATTATAAGTTTTGTCTATGATACAATTTTAAAATCCTGTCGAAATATTTTAAAAACTCAAACAAAATTAACTAAAAAATAGGAGTTTAATTATCTGAAAATATTTCTATAAAATATGTCACTAATAGTAATATCCGATTCTGACTAAAGCATTGAATAATATTCTATTGATACAAATGTTTATTTTTCCAAAATAATTCCTTTTGAAAAACAATTCACTCTTTTCGCAAGTTAAACCTATCTTTCAGATAATTATTTTTATTTGCCTTTATTTACAACGAAAAATAAACAAAAAGTTTTCACAAATTTATACATTTATAATTTATAATATGAAGCAAAACGTTGTTTATTTGCCTAACTTGATTAAGAAATTATTTAATAAAATTAAGGGGTTATAGATGTCAACGTCACTGCAATCAAATTTTCAAAAGGATATGATATGATTCAGTTATCGTTGTAAACAAACAAGGAAAAAATAATTGAGTTTTATGAAATCACTGGAACAAATAAAATTGCTGTTTATTCTTTGGAAGCGATTGAGGAAGAACAAATTATTGAAATAGAGTTTTCAGTAGTCCCATTCATTCAAAGAACACCATCTAATGCAGATATGATCAAAATTAATTATACTTGTTTATTATAGAAAGATGCTTCTTGGCTACTACCAATTTTTCCAAACGTAGCACAAGATTCTCTAACCTATGAGTTAAACACTTCCTAATTTCATAACACAAGCTCAATAACTTTTACTTTTAATCAATCACTTTTTCGTGGCATTACTTTTTAAACACTTAATGTTTGGCCAACAATGTCTGATGTAAATCTAGCAACAAATTAACCAATAGTAACATTTTAAGATTTTTTAGAATTTATCTATGGGATTAATACATAAGATCAAACAATACTATTTTTTTAGTCAAGTTAACAAAGTGCATAATAATTCAATTAGTATATTTTTATTGATTTGCAGACATATACTCTAGCTTTTTTGAACTAAAATACTTTAACTCTCTAATCATTTCCCAAATATTTTTCAACAATATCTTTGGATGAATCATTTTAAAGTTGCTTAACAGTTGTTCCAATTAAAGGAATCAACGAATATAATCTCAAAAGTTATGTAGTTTGTTAAGAATCTCATTCAACTTTGAACGAAAATTCTTAAGAAACTTTTGGAAAATTAACTGCTTTGGAATTTTTTATTAGAGATGGAGAAGCTAATAACTGGGTGAGTCTTGTAGGTTATAGGAATTATTTAAAAATGATCGCTGTAAGAACATTTTTAGTGATTTTGTATAATCAAAATTTTATTTATTATGATTCATCAAAGTGGACATGTGTTCAAGTTTAAGAAATTATTGAGATCGATAATTATCCATTTAATTACTCTCACTTATCCTTAAATACTGCTAACAATTTTATTAATTTTGGAGACTTATTTTATAATGTTTAATTTAAAAGTCTCACAGTTGCTTCATAAATTGTCCAAGATATTTCAACGATGTGAGAAGCTATTCTTTTTGCTTTTCTTGCTGATAATAATAGAGTTTTATTGCAGTGTTTTAAAATGAATTCTACGGATAATTCTGGGTTCGAAACAGTGTGGATATAGACAGAAATTTTATTAGATGAGTTAATTCCTGGAATTGCAAGTTAAAGTCCAGTTATTAATAATATTGAATTGTATTCATTGTCTGATTTTCATTAACAACCTTAAGAAATTATTATTTTTTTATTATTTTTAAATTCTGAAGATTAGGATGCTTATAGAATAGCAATATAAGTTGATAAACAGAATGCATAAATATTTGTTTCTGCATAAATTGTGTATAAAAGGATTCCTGGGTGCTAAAATCTTTCAGGAAAAATGAATTCTTGTTTTAAATACTTTTTACGTCTCTGTGAATTAGAAAATAATTAAATGCAAACAATATAGATATATTCCCATGAAAATAATTCGGCCTAATTTTAACAATTAGAAATAAAAACTATTTTTTTATCTACTTATATTTTTCACACATAAACAGAAAAAATCAAAGAGTTTCTTATTATGCCAACTTTACTAAATCTACAAATCAATCTCAATGATGCTTTAATTATTGCATTTGGGGCCCAGATGCTTATATTTACGATAAATTCAGCACAAATTCTTACAATCACTGAACCTTAATCGTTTGGATCATTGTGTTACGATATAGTTTATTAATCCTAATTGTTAGCTTATAATACTTATTATTACAATTTTTTAAACTTGGAGATTGTTTTTCCTGGTTTGAACTGTGGAAATGATAAAAGTCATTGGTAATTGTATTTAATTAATGGTAAAACACTTTGTTTTTTAATAAAATATTTTGAATATAGGTGTGATAATTATTGAATTAATAATGTTTAGCATATTTCTTCTCCTATTCATTAAATATTAAAGAAAAAAAATTGCATAGTAAATTTATTTAGAATTATAAAATGAATGAATTTAATAAGTATTTTTCTTTATAAATAATAATTTTTATATAAAATAATTTTAAAATTCTTTATCAAATTCATAAATAGTTACTTGAAAATAATTATTAGTTTATAAAAATGTATTCAACTTAATTATTTTTATCATTTCTTTATTCTTTAAAATTTGGCGAAATTATTTTAGTAGTTTATTATTATTATTATTATTTTACTCTTTCTTATTAAATTATCTTTTATTAATCCAATTCGAAAGCTCGAATATCTATTCTAAATCTTGAATCATTATTAAGAGCCAAGAGTATATTATGTTCATTCATTTCGTTTAATTTATAAATTTCTGAACTTAAATGAGACCATGTTTACTGTTCTTTTTTAAAATTTATAACTTCATTTTCATTCTAATTAGTTTTAATATTAAATCATTCATTTAAATATCCTGTTTAACTGCAAATTGTTTAACTCTTTGAATTTTTAATATCAAATTAAATAAAATCTGTCAGGCTTTAACAATTTTAAAAGGATATATCAGTATGATCACCATTTATTAAATTTTGGATTAATATCTTGCCTTTTAAGTGTGGAGTTGGCTAAGTCTTTAAAATATCATTAATTTAAATCAATGGTTTTGTAAAAGTAAAATGATCATTTGTTTCTTTCAAGATCACATGTTAAATTCCTGGAAGATAAATTTCTAATGAATTTCCCAAAAAATTTGATTTAAAGGTAATAGTGTCATAAACTTTAAAGTGTTTAGATTCACAATGAAAAGCTGTAATAAAAGGATTGATGGACATTTATTCTGCAAAAAAATAAAATTATTTTTCTTTATTTTCATACAAAAATGTTTCTCCTAGAAGAGGGCCTAAAGGGGCTTTCATTTTTGTTAAGCATGATGTCAAATATTATAAATAAAATGCTGCGATGTAACCCATTCTAACACCGGCCGAAAGCGAAAGAGAATTTGCTTTGTTTAATAAATAACTATGATCAAATTCTAGCGCAAGATATTATAAAAAACTTAAAGGCAGTGAAATAGCGGAAGGTAAATTTAAGGTTGAAAAGTTTCTTCCTGTTTATTCTTAAATTAATTTTGGCCAATTTATTCTTTCAAGTTAAGTATCGTTAGCCTGTATTTTTTAATACATTTTCAAAGGGTATTTTGAGAGTTATATAGTTTAATAAATCTTTGTCTCTGTTAGTAATTCCTAATAAACAATATATGAAATAGATAAAATTATGTTACAAATAATTTAGGATTTTATTCAGATAATAAAATTAGTTTTTAGTAATAAATTGGTTTTGTTTATTATAATTACAATAAAAACGAATTATTATGATTCAACAAAGAATTAGTATTATTATTTTAGGTCTCATTATTATTATTATTTAGCAAAGAAGAATGGATATGCTTATTTTAGACTTCATTGTTATGATTGGATAATGGCAGAATACTTTATTTTTATTAAATATTTTATTTTTCAAATTCATTATTATTTTTTTAAAAATAGTAATTATTCCCTCCAAATGATTACAACATAGCGGATTAATCTTCAGAACTATAAGTTTGTAATTACTCTTCAAACTACACTAACAATCTTTCTTCTTTTTATTTTATCACTGGCTAATTTGCTTTCAATTATTAAATCTAAGGATGTTGACTCGGTCTTGCTTCCTTCTTTTTTGACTTTGATTTAGATTTGGCAGATTTTCTTGTTTAAATAATCCTTGTTTACTTTGAACTTGAAAAGGAATTTGAAAAGCTTTAATAATCAGAGTCTAGACTTTTATTTTCAATAAAGTTTTTCTTTTCGTCAAATTTTGGTACATTTAATGACTCTGGTTCATTTAAACTACTGTATTCTTTTGTTTTTTGAATGTTTCTTTCAAGGTTTGGGATCTCAGCAAATAAATTAGCGAGGTTTTTATCCATTGAAAATGGACTTTATAACGACTCAATTTCTTGTTTGGTGATACTTAAATTATTTTAATCTTGCCCATTATTTTTTAATTTTTCTGACCAATTGAATTAATTATTCGAACTTTCTTTACTGTTATTGCTTTTTTAATTGTTTCCAGGATAATCCTCCCCATTTTTTTCTAATTTTTTTTTCAGTTTCTTTGAAACCTACTACTAAAATTTCCTTTATTACTCCAATAATTTCAAACAATTAACTGTTAAATTAATTAATGAATTCCCAAATTATTTAAGTTTTCTAATAATATCTGTTTGGATATGCTTTCTCAAAATTTCATCCTTTTCAATTATATTTAAAAATAATTAGAGAAATTAATCAAATAGTTAAGTCCCATTCCAAATATCAGTAATTTTATCATTTATTAGTGTTGACAAATCTTCTAATTTCATTTTATCCCGACTAGACATTAAGTTTTCTTGTTTAAAGAGCAACTAGCTTAACGTTGTGAATTTATTTTGCTATTCCTTAGGAATAAAATTTACTAATTAGTTAATTTCTGATAAAAGCTCAGGAGAATTATAGGTTTTATTTAAATCCTGCTTATTGTTATTACTATTTTGATTCAAATTATGATTATTGGGTGAAATATTAGCACTTGTATTGTTATCATATTATGGTAAAATAACTGATTCCGTAATTGCACTTATACCGGTGATTTTCCTTTCTGAACCTTAAAGCTAAAACTTTTCTAATTTTAAAGCCGAAAGCCATTTTATTTTATCCTTAACATTCTTGACTTTTAGTTGCATCACTTTTTTTTTTGTATCTATGTGAATCTGAAGAGGATCTTCCGGGACTTCTTTAATCTCGCAGAATTAAATTTATAATTTTCCTCGTAATTCTCCATTTTCTTTAATAAAGTAATTGAGCACTCCGTCCTTTAATTTAAAATAGCGGAGACGCCATCTCGTAAAAATAGTGCCCCATTTATACATATACCCTTCCATTTATAATTGACTATTTTAAGTAAATAAAAAAATTGAAATTTATCTTTTTACAAGAATTAATAAGCAAAAGGAAAACACAGAATTAATTAGTTAAATCTTATATTTTTAACCTTTTAAATATAATTTTTTTTTAGGAGTATTGTTTTTTAATTATATTTATTAATTTGCTTTTGTTAAAAGCGTGTTAAATTTTTTATTCATAGTGTATAAAAATAAAAATAATTAAAAAATAAAAGATTTTTTTTTTTTAATGGAAAAGAAACTCATTGTAATTACTGGTGCAAGTTCTGGGATTGGGGCAGCAACTGCATAATTTTTTTCTTCGAAAGGATATCCATTGCTTTTACTTGCAAGGCGAGTAGAAAAAATGCAAGAAATGAAATTATCAAATGTTCTTTGCCTTAAATGCGATGTCACAAATTTCACTGAATTGTCAGGATGCGTTGAAGAAGGAATAAAGAAATTTGGTCCAGTTGATTGTATCATTAATAATGCTGGAACAATGTAATAAAGCATTGATCCTTCAACCTAAACCTTAGAGGAATGGAACTAGATGATTGAAACAAATTGCAAGGGTCTTATGAACGGAATCAAAGCCGTCTTGCCAGCGATGAAAGAGTAAAAACAAGGTACAATTATCAATATTAGTTCTGTTTTTGGTAAAAAAACAAAAGCAGGTGCATCATTATATTGTGGGACAAAATTTTTTGTGCATGCTGTTTCTGAAGCAATGAGAGAAGAACTTTCAGGAAGTAATATAAGAGTCATTACAATAGCTCCTGGAATCACTGAAACTGATTTGTTTAGCCATCTCACAAATGAATAGGCCATAAAAAAATATTAATACTAAATATAAAATTAAGTATGTATTTAACCCAAGGAAGTAGTTTCTGCTATTGATTTTGCTTATGGTATGCCTTAATCTTGTTGTGTGAGAGAAATAGTTATTGCAGCTACAAAATAGTCTTTATGAGTTCACAAAAATTACATTATTTAAATAAAAATCTAATTAATTTTAGTAATAACATATTGTATATTAATAAATAATATTTATGTGTCAATTATATTGAATTTCAATAAATAAAAATACAAATTTAATTAAATAGTTAAATTTTGTTTTTTAATCTTGATCCTTCAACCTAAAGCTTAGAGGAATGAAACAAATTGCAAGGGTCTTTTGAATGGAATCAAAGCAGTTTTACCAGTGATGAAAGAGCAAAAACAGGGTACAATAATAAATATTAGTTCTGTAGCTGGTAAAAAAACAAAGCCTGGTGCATCTATATATCGCGGGACTAAATTTTTTGTGCATGCTGTTTCTGAAGCAATGAGATAAGATCTTTCAGGAAGTAATATTAGAGTCATTACAATCGCTCCTGGGATAACTAAAACTGGTTTGTTTAGTCATCTAACAAATGAATGGACCATAAATAAATATCAAGAATTAATAGAAAAAGAAATATGTATTTCTCCAAAAGAAGTAGTTTCTGCTATTGATTTTGCTTATAGTATGCCTTAATCATGCTGTGTTAGAGAAATAGTTCTTTCAATAGGGTATTGGTATAAACCTTAAATAATAATAAATGTTAAAAAAAATTGTTTTTTTTTTTGGAATCAAAAAAAGTATTAATTTAAAAATATATTATTTAAATAAAATATTTTTAGTCTTGAAGGTAAAAATGAAAAATAATCTACCAAACGATTTTGTTTTATTTTTTTGTTTTTTACAAAACCAAAATCTACTTGTAAATTACAAATACAATATCAGCATTTTCCTTGTTTGGATATTAAGCTTAATATCATTTTTCAAAGTAATGAAACTTAAATTTTAATATAATAATTTAATAATAAAACAGATTTCCAAATTGCCGATAAATTATTGCTAAAATTAAATATCTTTTCAAACAAATTTACAAAATTTTCTATAAAAAAGCACAATTATGTTATTCACAACTACTTTGTTTCTTCTTATTTTCTCTGCATATTCAAGGAAACTCCAAGAAATTGCCATTGAAAATTGCGCAACACAAATTTCAACTATTTGCTCAGAATGCAATTCAGGTTTTCTTCATTTTTGAAAGTATTTTTAGGTTATGTTGTAAGAAAGCATGAAGATTCCTACTCATGCATACTAGCAGCCGACTGCCAATCATCTGGATGGTATCAATATTCAGGAATTTGCTATACAGTTTGCCCACCCGGAACCATCGAAGATACGACGACTTGTGTCGATTGCTCATCTGCTTGCAGAGGATAAGTCGAACTATTTTTGGTACCCAAGGAATTTTAAGAGGGAATTTCGACTAGTTTTAATTTTTCTGAAAAATATGAATACAATTCAAATGATTCCCTACTATAGTTACATAATTTTTTGGTTTTAATAAACAAAATTATTATAGAATTACTTTTGTAATAAAATTTTCCATCATCAATTCTTCAGAAAATAGCCATTTTTTTCAGTTGACTTATAATGAATAATTAGATGATACTTCAATGATGATGAAGGCGCTAATCAATAACAAAATACTGATCATCCAATAGAATAATCCAGATCTTCAAACTCTCTTTGAATTCGAGCTCTTAGAAGATCAAGATTATTATCTTGTTGTCTCCCTTGACTACTTTGCAATGAAGGGATACATAGCCTTGTTTGAAATTTAGTCGTTTTGGCAAACAAAACTTCTAATGAAGCAAAAGTCGTATCCATTAAAGGGTTCAATTAATTATTTAAAAAAATTTATTCTTATTTTTGGAGAAAAAACATTGTTATTTTTTAATTGTTTTTTGATTTAAAATTTAGAGGAATATTAATGACTTCTTTTAATGGAATTATTAAAGAAGCAAAACTCTACAATTCCTTACAACTTTTAGAAGCAAAGAAAATTATTCCTTTGTTATGCGAAATCGGCTACTATTATGATACTATTTGCAAAGTTTAATTTTTATTAGTTAATATTTGGCTTAGAAATGTCATAGTAATTGCAGAACGTGTTTTGATTCTGGAGAATAATAATGTACTTCATGCCCAAGTGGAACTTACTATTATCATCAAACTCATTAATGTTTATCGGAATGCCCAGCATTTTCTGATGTAAATGGAAATATTTGTGATAATCATTGCAGCTTTTACCATGATGACATATGCTACAATTGTAGTAATTCATACTATCTGACCGTTAGCAGCTTAATTGAATAAAAATGTGTCACTTACTCGGATTGTTTAACTTTATAATGGAAATTCTATAATGAAAAATGTTATGAAAATTGCCCACTTGGAACATACCCAGCTTCTTCAACAACTTGTTTGCCTTGTTTAATTTTTTGTTCTTCAGAACTTCAATTAATTGATACACCAATTTATTTTCTTTAAGATTCTTCATTTTTGTTATTTAATTTTAGCTCTGAAGTATTTAATTATTTTCCCTTTCCTTTATGGAAAGCTTAAATTCTTATAAATTTCAAAATATCCTAGTGCTCAAACACTTCAACTATTTTTAGGGTAAGTTACAACCACAATGAATCCCCAGATGAAGAAGCAATTGACTATTACCGAGCTTTTTCATTATTATGTGACCCAGGAATACAAGATGATCAATTTAAATTAACTTGGTCAGTCTCAGCAAAAGTGGGACTTCAATTTTAGTTTTCTGAACAATTTACTTTAAATTAACAATATATAATGATTTAAGAGCATAACTATATTACAAAATAAGCTGTCATATGTATGTTTGATTCCAATTATAATTTGTTATTGACCAAGACTTAAAGTTTATTATTTGCAATTGATCAATTACCTAAATAAATGCCTTTTAATGGTTATGTTACTTTTGGAAATTATCTCAATGCTTATATAAGCATGAAAGGAATTATTTATGAATCAAGGTTTTCTACTTATCCTTATTCTTCTTGGACCGAAAATCTATAATATACTTATTTAGCAAGACAAGAATCTCAAGTATAAAATATTTTTTTATATAATAAATTAGAGGGGATGCCATTCAAATTGTAGAACATGTTTTGGCCCTGGTGAGACTGAATGTACTTCTTGCAAATAAGATTCAACTTTAAAAATGTATAATTATAAAGGAAACTCTTGCGAAAGTAGCAGCAATCTATACGCTCTTTAAAATTAATGTTTATAACTTTATGACAATTATTGCATTTCTTGTCCACCAAGTATGATTTGCCCAATTTATATTTGATTATTAGATTTCAAAGTTACAACTGACGAGAATTACTTTTGTGTTTCAAACTGCAGTGATATTGGCTTTTATTAATTTTACCATTCAAGCTAATTTTTGTGCGTTCCATCTTGTCCTGATTCCCTTTATGTGAATAATGATGAGTGTTATGATGATCTTCCTTTATTAACAAATTTTATTGATCACATTTTTTTTAAATATGTCTTTACAAATGGCACTAATTATACAGATTAATAAAGCACAACTAATAGTATACATTAAGAAATTAAAAAGAAGTTCATTTATTATTTTGATTTTTTATTCTTTTATAGATTTATCTTCAAACTAGTTTTTACAGTAAGAAGTTCTATGAACTAATCTGAATATATTTACACATTGTAGTGTTCGATTAAATATCTGCTGAAAATAAATATTGAACATGAAGACAATTCTCCTACTTTTAAGCTTCTATTTTTACTCCTTACGCCGAGTAAGAGTTTTTACTTTAGATCAGTTCCCCTAAAATTTCTAACAGAATATACGATTATTTCATCAAATTCTTATGTTGATTTTTTTGGGATAACAACTATTTTTGAAACAATTTAAAGTCAAATGGCAAAAGTTCTTGTATTTTAAAAACAATATCCACTTGAAACTTTGGATATGAATTCTGAAACAAAGTATTATTTTGGATAGACTTGATTTAATTTCTTGGGCGAAATCTCATGGGCAAGACTTTATTTTGATTAATTTTTAAATTATGATTAAATTTCTTCATTGACTTGTGCAGAAAATCAATATTATGATCCAAAATCTTGAACATGCAAAGTTATTATTACAATTTATATAATTTTTAAATTGTTTTAAAAAAAGAACTGTTCTGAAGATTGTAAAACATGTTTAGTAAATTCAAATTCATGCACAAGTTGTTATAAAAGTGGAGTCAAATATTTAGTTTTTCCTGAAAACAAAGCGTGCTATGAAACTTGCCCATTGGGCACTTATCAGTCAATTTATATTTGCATCAAATAGTGCAGCTCCTATTATTCAACTGGATATTGTAAAACATGTGAAAATTCTACACTCCCTACAATTAGAAATATCCCTTAAGATCCATTTTGCTTAAGTAAAGAAGAATGCATTAATATTGGTTGGAAAGCCTTTAAATCGAAATGCTATGAAACATGCCCTGAAGGAACAATCCCTGAAAATGATTATTGTACTTTTGAAGATTTTAGTTACCCATGTATTAATGGCATTGATGGGATATGTTATGAATGCGATAATAGTTATTGATAATTTTCATAATTTTGTTTAGATTTATTACTTGTGATTGGTGATCCTATTGAAAATTAGCAATGTGTAAATGAGACTGTTTGTTAAAGTGCATCATATTATCAATATTGAAATAATTGTTATTAAGAATGCTTTGCTGGATCTTATGAAAACATTTCTTCGTGTAAATTTTGCTTTCCACCTTGTTCTAATTTAATAACGTTACCAATTGACAAAATTAATTCTGAAAATTCAAAGACAAATCATTACTTGTGATTCCCATCTATTTTGAGTTCAACAAGTTTTATTAAAAAGTTATTATTCTAAAAATTATAATTATTAATAATAGCTATGCATTGATCATGACGTTTTCAATAAATAAGTATTCCGCGAATTCCATATAAATTGTCGCAATATCATAAAATAGTAATGAAGTTATCTCAAAACTTTCCTTAAGCTTTCATACTGTAGATAATAAAAATATTCTTTAGTTTTTCACTACCAAAACTGATTATCTGTATTAAGAAATTTCTATTGGTGTCAAATACTAATTCAAGTATATAAATGAATTATATTATGGTAAATGGAAATCTAAGTCATTACTACTAGATTATGAATCTTAAGAAATTTTGTTTGAAAGCTACTTTGAAATAGAAAACTATGCAGTATACCTCCAAGAACTTTATAATTTTACTTTATAGATTAAAAATGATTAGTAATTTTATTTTTTTAATATTAATTTCATAAAGTGATTTAGAAGGAGAATTCGAATTGTGGTTTTATGATGCAAAAATTATATTAAATAAAAAAATTGAAGAAGTTATTAATAATATATGTGGATATGGCTTATATTATGATTATGACTAACTAAACTGTTAAGTAACAGACATTTTAGAATATTAAAAATTATTAGACATGCAACGAAAATTGCTTAGAATGTGATGGTCCAAGTGAATTTGATTGTTTGGCTTGTAAATTGCCTTTGTATTATTCTATGTTAAATAAAACTTGCAAGCCCTTCCAAGTAAGTGCTACTGAATGTGCAGTAAGTGGAAACACCTTTTATCCAAATTGTGCTTATTAATGAAATTCAATCTGCTATCACTGTTTCTAATACTATAAATTGTTTACAAAAAGCTTAACATGCTAAAACATTCTTAATAATTTTCTATTTAATAATTTTCTATATGAAACTTGCCCAGGAGGAACAATATAAATCAATACATATAGCTGTAGATAAAGCTACTCGCATAAATAAATAATTTTTTTGAAAGATTAGTTGATATCTCGATCAATAATTTTAAATTAAACATAAAATTTACAGAGTTTCAAGATTCCTCATCTTCCATTATTTTAGTAATTTTATTTTAATGATTAATTATTTTCCAGAATTGGATTCATTATAGAATTTGAATTATTTTCATTTTCACAAGAAGACTAATATTATATTACAAGCTTTTTCTAAAACTATCCAGATATAAAATCACTGTATTTTGCAATTGAAGAAAAAAATATTTCAGGATAATGCACTGTGGCTGTTTTCATTTACGATGAATTACAATAATTAGTATCTATTTTAAGGGTAAATGCTCAAATTTAGACAGTCTATTAAATCGCTATAAATCTAAACTATTTAACTTTTACTGGAAACATCAATATCTTATAAAATAAATAATCGATTGGGAGTATTTAATATGATTTGGAATACTTTGGCTAGCGTGCAATAACAGATATCACTAATGTAACATTTCATTATGGAGGATTGAAGTTAATAAAATTTAAATTTATATTTATAAAGCGCAAAGTACTCATTTGGAGGAATAATTCATCTAGTCAAGTTTTATTATAATATTTAAGATTTGGATATTAATACTTAACTCTGTGACTTTTATTAATTTTTTAATTCAAATTCCTAAACTTGTGAAGTAATGCTTATTATTAAACTTATTTTTGCTAAGTAATGCTATGATACTTGTGACACTTGTTTTGGGCCTAATGAAAATCAATGTCTCTCATGCAAATCAACCTATTATTACAATTATTTAGCTTACAAATGTGTATAATCGGATGAAAATGGACTTAATGAAACTATTACTTCTGATTATTGTCTCACAGTTATTGGTGATTAATGCTTAAAGTGTGAAAGTTAAATTTTATAGTTTATTGAAATATGCTAATAGGTAATTATTACCTTATTATAGATTCTTTGCAGCATGATTAGTAATGTATAAGCTAGGTAAAATGTACTGAACTAAATTATTTTTATTATTAAACATTCTGCTTTGAATCTTGTCCTGTCAACACTCTTCCAAATGGTAATGAATGCAGTGATTCAAAAACAGCAGACTTTTTTGAAGTGATTAAATATTTAACATATTTAGAAGAAGCTGAAAATTTGTTATGAACGAAAGATTCATTTAATTCTTAAAATAAATCTTATAAGTAATAATTTTTTTATTATAATTGCTAGATTGACTTTCACCCTTTAACTTAAATTATTAATTCATCAACAGGATTCTGAAACTAATTATTCAATTTATGAGATAAAAAGCAATGACATATAAATAACAGAAGTCATAATGTTTTATTAAAATAGTCTTTGGTAATTGGAATTTTCTATTTTTGATTCTTTAAATGAAAAAAAAGTGATTATGATAGCTCCCATAAAATTAAAAAATGAAATGATAATAATTTTTGGGCATGATTTAATTTTTAGTCTTGGAAGTGTTAGCATATTTAATTTTGAAACAAAAGAATTAATTTAAACATAATCTTACGAAATTAAAATTTCTATGGATTATTATACAAATATAGTAGTAACCCTTGGAAAATAGTATAAATTCATTCAAAAATTTATTTAAATATTTTAATTTAGAACATTTAATAGTGTTTATGGATTATTTAAAAGTTCTAAATTCTTTTTCTAAAAAGCTTTAATATCATTGGAAGATTAATTTAAAATAATTTGCAAGGATTCATAATATTATAATTCCATTGATTGTGTTTGCGCTGTTATATTTAATTGTTAATTTTACACAATTATTTTTAGCCATGTGCAACAGAATGTGATACATGCTACGGCCCTACTTCTTCAAATTGCTATTCATGTAACAACCTGAAATTTTATAGTCTGGCTACCTCTTGTGTAGATACTTGCCCGACCTCAGACGAAAACGTTCGCTATTGCAAAGATGTTTGCTTTTTTATGGTAGATTCCTAATGCAAAATATGTATTAATGGTTGTTTATAATTTTAAAATTAATTGAAAATTTAGGGAAGCCATCACATGAAACTGTTGATAATTTTTGTATGGAGAGTGGTGGGGGGACCTTTTATTTGTAAGATGATGATTACTGGGTGAAGAAATGTTATATTGGTTATGAAATTTCTGGAGAAAATTGCATTGCTTCAAATTTAAGATCAAATTTTGTGGAACTTATTTAAGATTCTTTATTTTTGGTAGATAATTTCAAGACGTATAATTGGACAAGCACTAGCTTTCCATTATAAGCTTATTCTGACAAATAATTTTAGTAAAATTTTGTATTAAAAATAATAATATATTCTTTAGTTTATCGATTTCATATAAATTATATTTGATTTAAATAACTGAGACTGAAAGTAAACCAAAAACCTAAATAATTCGATTGACAAAGGATTTGAATTTTGATATTACTGCCATGTCATAGCTATTAAATATTTATGCTACTAAATTAAATGATAATGACAACTGCTATAATTTGAATATTTAAATAACAAATCAATTAGAAGAAAAAATAAGTACTATCTTGAATATTGGGCAACAATATTTTGTTTACCATCAAATTGATTATGGCTATAAGAAGATTTAAACATTTATTTTTAATGAAAATTATAAACTAATATTCTAGAAATCTATTACGATCTTAGAATAAATCAATTATTTTACAAAAGATTTATCAGTCCTTATGGTTAGCATTGATAAAACGTTATTATATTCCATTTTTATTAACTTTTGTTACAGATCGAGCTTTCCTTATTTGCCTTTTAATGGCACATTATCATTAAAAGTTTACCATGAACTAAAATTATAAACAATAGATGAAATACGAGCTATATTTGGGGAAGTTGGGAAATATATTGATTCATCTGGCGAAAGCTAAGTATTTTGTTTTAATTAAATAACTTCTAAAGGTTTGTTCAAGTGACTGTGAAACGTGTTTCGGTTCTTCATCTACTTAATGCATGTCTTGTGTTTCTGGCTCAGTAAAACCTTTATTAGATATAATCCACCATACATGTGTTGATACTTGTCCTGAAGGATCTACTTTAAATTCGTATGTTTGTTAGTCTAATTGTGCATTTTTTTCTGATGAAGATGATATTTGTTTGGATTGTTTGAACCAAATTTCTCCTGTTGGAGATAAATCTATTTATTAAAATAATTTTTGCATGTAGGATTCCTCGGTTTGCAATGCATTAGGTTGGAATATTTTTAATAATTATTGCTACGAAACATGTCCAATTGGAACAATCATTGATTCCAATTTTTGTGTAATTTCCCCAATTTCTAAAACTTAAGTTGTTTAATTACAACCTTATTCTGATTGGTATAATGAGGATAAATCTTTTACATTTTCTGACGATACAGATTTTTAGAAAAAATCATTTCTTTTGAAATTTTAAATAATCTATGGAGAACCAAATCAAAGTTGGAAATTATTTGCATTTAATCATTCTAATGATATAATTTAAATTCAAGCATCTTGTGTTTAAAATGAATAAGGTTATTCACTCTCTTTAAAACTCCCTTCTGATGCTGGAGATTTGATTTTTACTTTTTGCTACATTAAGAAAAAAGAAACATACTATTTAATTTCATCTATGAATTTCAATTCTAAATAAGGAAAGATTTATTTATTTGATTCTTCATTTACTTTAATTTCTTCATATAATTATTAATTATATAATCCTTCTTAAAGTTTATTGACTAATTGCAGCATCGTTATTGGAAAGTTCATTATTTTTATTTTTAATCAATCTTAGGGTAACTTATCCATCCTCTTCAGATATGTCTTTTAATGGCATGCTGCTTGATTATCGCTTTTACTGGCACTATTTTGATCAAGAGAAAGAAGCTCAAGCAATTTTGTGTGATTTGGGATAATATTTAGATTATACTAGCCAACTTTGTTTGGTTATTAATATATTAATCATCTATTAATAATACTAAAATAGAATTGTCATTCAGATTGCGAAACATGCTTTGGTGGACTAGAAAATAACTGTTTTTCCTGCAAAACTTCCTCCTCAAAATCCTAATTTGACTATTATAGTTCTTCATGCATTGATCAAACTAATTGTCCCTTTGGTATGACTCAAGAAACTAATAATTGCAATGGAAACTTTGAACTTTCAAATTAAGCTGAAAAAATTATTACACGATGCATTGATGGTATTTAATCGTTTTAATAATTTTATTGCAAAGGATTTTTACAACTAGTAAATGGATCTTCGACAGAAAAATATTATTGTGTTACTTAAGTATCTTGTTCTGCTTTATCATGAAATTTTTACTCGCCATAAAATTGAATTAATTTTTGTTTTGAAGACTGTCCTTTATCGATGTACTCTTCTGGAACTTAGTGCATGGCTTGCTCTCCTCCATGCTCTAATATACTTATTCTTATTGATCATCCTATTAGCTTAAAAGAAATTGATAATTATGACAGTAAAGATATTTAGAGTAATTTATAATATCCCCTTCAAGCGTATTATAATTTCAATTATTTATATAATTTAGATTGACTTTTTATTTATCTTTTTCTTTTACATCTACAGGGACCTTTTTCTCGTTATTTGATGGCAATGATGAAAAATTACTTTGGATAAATTAGGACTACGCTAATAAGGTGATAGAATTATACAAATAAACATTATCTGGAACTTCAATAAATTTAATTTACTCATCATTATTAAGATAAGGTTATAAATATACTTTTATTGTAAGTATGAATTTTGTGGATAACATTTTAGAAGCTTAAATCATTCAAGAATTTGATGATATAATTATTGGAAGTACTTTATCAACTCTAGATGGAATAGGAAATATTTTTAGTAAAGAATATTATTGGTATCTTGGAAATGCATCAAGTATTGAAATTTACAAAGCTTATTTATTTACTGAATAATTTGATATTTCATTATATGACAGATTGTATAAATGCCGTTTAAATTAGTTTTATGATAAATCTTCATCTTCTTGCTTATAATGTGCTAGTGGATGTTCTTCATGCTTTGGATCAAGTATAACAGAATGTAATTCCTGTGATAGATCCAGTTCAACTCCTTTATTTGTGCCACATCAAAATACTTGTGTTGCAAGCGGATCATGTCCAAATGGCACAATAGAATAAAGTTTGATTTGTTATGATTAATGTGAGAATTTTTATAATGGAATTTGTACGAAATGTTCTGTTGGCTAGTTATAAATGATTTCTGAAAATGTAAATGGATATTTTTGTGTAAATGAGAGTACATGTGCAAGCTTAGAAAAATTAATATTTGAAAATTAGTGTTTAGATAAATGCTCTATAAGCACAAAAATTAATGGAAATTACTGTGTTCCATCCTCAAGTTCTGCCCAATGTTCAGCTTATCTTAATCTCATTTATCAGCCAAATTATTTTTTAGTAGATGAATCAAAGCAAGAATTTAATTTTAATGTACACCCTATATTTTAATCAATTAGTTATCCAATTACAACGTAAATTTTATACACTATATTATTTTTTTCAAGGATGGAAATATATTTTAATTTTAAAGTAGCTTTGCACTTTCCAACTTCAGTAACAGCAAATTTATCCTTATTTCAGTTCATCAAAGAGGATGTAGTTATTCTAGATATTTATCTTGCTGTCCATACTACTAGTGAAAATCTTTACAACATCTTTTTTGGGCCAACAATTTCAGTTGAATTAGAAAAACAAACAGAATATCATATATTAATTACATTTGAATCCTTTAATTGTGCTTATTATATCTACACTGCAAGCTATTCATTAAAATATTCTGGCTAATTTAATGCATCAATTGAAGTTTCTTGGTAAAATAATTTAACGATGCTTTTTGGCTAAAGGTTTCTTTAAATAAATCATTTCTCTAACTTTTTTAGTGGAACTTTACCTTCATTTAGAGGGGAAATATATGATATAAAAGTCTGGAGTAATATTAAGTTCTAAACATTCGATAATAAGAAGGCAGCCTCATTTTGTTCTGAGGGTGAATACCTTGATTCTTTTTTATCTTGCTAGCCATGCAATTCTAATTGCTAGACATGTTATGGCCCATCTGACTAAAACTGCACTTCTTGCAATTAAAATGAAAAATATTTTTTGAGAAATCTTTGTTTGGATGAATGTCCTGACAATTATTCATATAGTTTAGGTGGAGCGTGCTCATATGCATATGACTAAGAAGATAGTATTTGTTTAGAAGGTAATCTTGAGATTTATTAATTTTATGAAGGTTTTAGTTCAACAGAAACTACTTAAAAATGCTTATTGAATCCAATTGCATCTTGTAGATCCTGCACAGATAATGGTTATTATTGTTAAGCTTGCTAATCACCTTTATTTTTGAGTGACGATTAAGAATGTTTAACTGAATGTAAAGAAGGTTAAAAAATATGAAAAAAAGTCTATATTTTCTTTAAAAAGGATTTAGTGCGAGTTCTGATAATAAATGCTGAATGAAGATTGCTAATTGCAGTATTTGTGCAATTGAAGGGGCTCCTTGCATTTAATGTAATGAAGGAAAATATCTTGCATAATAAGGACTCTTATGCTAAGATTCTTGTTCTGAAGGTTTTATTCAATTGAAATAGTAATTTAATAGATGAATGTTATTTTGGTAGTAATACTTGTTCGTAGACAAATATTGAGTTTTGTAGTGAATGTCTTAGTGATGCAACAGTTTGTTCGAAATGCAAGGATTCAAAAAAGCTTTTCAATAATATTTGTTAAGATGAATGTGGAGAAACTTATTGTTCTTCTGAAGGAATCTGTGTTGAAACCACTATTGCAAATTGTATAGAATGTAATTCAGATGGTGCAATATGCTTAAAATGTGTGGCAGATTAATTCTTGTCTGAAAATGAATGTGTAGACTAATGTGAGGAGACTCAGTGCTATACTGCTGCTAACTTTAAATGTGTAACAACAACTCTTGAAAACTGTCAAGTCTGCGAAGAAGATGGAGCAACTTGTATTAAATGCAATACTGATTTTCAGTTATAGGGAACGGATTAATGTTTAAATTAATGTTTAGAAGGTTGAATTGTGAACTTTATAAAATATATTAGGATATTGTAGTTCGCCAGATAACATATGCATTGAAAGTTAAATAAGAAATTGCTTTAGCTGTTTTGATGGTGGCTTTCCTTGTTAAAAATGTATTGAAAATTATTATTTATTTGAAAATGGCAATTACTGTAATTTAACTTGCAAACTAGGTAAAACAAATAAAATTTATAAATTTTTAGGATATTGCAAAGATGAATTGTTTAATTGTCTAAAAAATAGCATTGAGCATTGCAAGAAATGTAACTCTGGATCTTGCTTAGAATGCGATCTACCATATTTTCCAAATGCTAATAATGATGAATGTGTGAAAGAATGTGAAATTGGTTTATATTCTTATGATTGATTTTAAATTTAAGGCTATTGTGGAGGAGCAAAGCAAAAATGTATTGAAAATGTGATTGCTGGATGCAAATATTGTGATGAAGCAGGATAACCTTGTACAGGATGCTTGGATAATTTATATTTAAGTCTTGATAAATTGGAATGTCTTGAGTTATGTCCAAATAGTTAAATACTTTTTAATTTTTATTAAACTTAGAACAATGTGGATTTGAGTTTCAATGCATTGAAACACCAATCTTAAATTGCAAATAATGTGAAAATAATGGCTTGGAATGTAAATCTTGTTGGGATGATTTTTTACTTGATCCGAAATAAATAATGTGCCTTGTTGAGTGTTTAGAAGGTTAAAATTTGAAAATAATAATAATAATTAGGAATGTGTTAATAGCCTGATAGAAGTTGCTGTGAAACATTCAAATTAGGGTCATTATGCAAATTATGTAATTATGGAGGCGAAATATGCTATTAATGTGCTGATAATTATTACCTTTAAATTGATTAAATTTCATGTTAATAGTAATGTCCAGATAGTTTAAAATTACTTCTATTCATTTATATTATTAGATTAATGTTATAATGAAGTGAGAGTTTGCTAATAAACATCAATTATTAATTGCCAAGCGTGTGTGACTGGTGGTTTGTTTTGTTAATTGTGCAAAGAAGGCTTATACCTTTCAGTGAATAAAACTTCTTGTATTTAAGAGTGTGAGGAAGGAAGTTGTGGAAGTCCAAACTATTTTTGCTATTTGACAGAAATTGAGCATTGTGTTTATTGCAAAGGTGAAGGCACAGTTTGCAAGCAATGCGAAGATAATTATTATTTATCTTATGATGGCTACTTATGTTCGGAAGAATGTTCAATTGGTAAGCTTTTAAAATATTTTGAATTCTGAATAGAATATTGTGGGTAACCAAATTTCATCTGTGAACCCAACTCAATTTCCTTTTGTAAAATGTGCGATTACGATGGAGTTCTTTGTTATGAATGCAATAATAACTATTTTTTGGATAAATCTAGTATTCAATGTTTAGAGAAATGTAAAGAAGGTTGCTAAAAAACAGTGTTTTAATTATAATTATTAGATTAATGTGGATAGCCAGATTATACTTGTATTGAAAATTTGATAGATTTTTGTTCTTATTGCGATTAAGGAGGAGTTAAATGCACAAAATGCTTGGATACTTATTATTTATCTATTGAAAAAGTTTAATGCAGTCTAGTTTGCTCAAGTTTTATTTTAAAACAATAAATTGATTTAGATAATTCTTGTGGTTTACCGTCATTTGAGTGTGCAACTACTTCAATTAATTACTGCGAATTATGCCAAACCAATAGCTAATGCACAAAATGCTATATTCCTTATTATTTATCAAGTGATTAAACTTAATGTCTTGAAGTTTGTTAAACTTGTAATTTCTTTTTGAGTTCTATAATACTTTCTAGCATATTGCGGACAAGATAATTATGAATGTTTAATAAATTTAATCTCAAATTGTTAAAAATGCACAGATGGGGGCGAGATTTGTTATAAATGCTCGGGTTCTCTTGCTTTATCAACAAACAAATAAGTTTGCTCTGAATATTGCGCTTAAGGAAGTTGCAAACAAACAAACAATGAATGCATAATTACTTTAATTCACAATTGCAACAATTGCTAAGAAGAAGGAACAGTGTGCACAAAATGTGCAAATGGATTTTTACTAGAAACAAGCAAAGTAGCTTGCTCGTTAGTTTGCTCTGAAGGAACTTGCGCTTAGCCAAATAATGAATGCATAAGAACATTAATAGGAAATTGCCAGGATTGTGAGTAAAGTGGATTGAAATGCACTGCTTGTGAAAATAATTATTATTTAAGTGAGGATGGGATAACTTGTGCTGCTTGCTCCCCTAGTAAATTTATAATATAATTAATTAATTTCTTAAGGTTACTGTGGATAGCCAGACTTTACTTGTTTGGCTAATGTAATTGATAACTGCAAAAACTGTAATTTTACGGGAGTCCCATGCTTTAGCTGCAATGCACATTATTTATTATCCCCTGATAAAAATTAATGTTATTTTGAAAAATGTCCTGAGGGTACATGCATTTCATTATCAAATCAATGCATTTATACTTAAATAACAAATTGTATTTTCTGTGGAACAACAGCTTTTATTTGTGAGAAATGCTAGGATAATTATTACTTAGATATGGATAAAATAATGTGTTTAGAAGAATGCCAATAAAACTAATGTGGTTAATCCAATGGATTTTGCATTTTAAATTAAATTGCAAATTGTTTATAATGCAATCTAGGGGGAATTCCTTGCCAGAAATGTTAGGAAAACTATTATTTATCTTTGACTGGAATGCAATGTTTATTGGCGTGTGCAACTGGTCTATTAAACATTTTTAAATCAAATAATTATAGGGACTTGCAAATCGCCAGACTATTAGTGCATAACAAAAATCATTGAAAATTGTGAATTCTGTAACTAATAAGGGAATATTTGCTTAGGGTGTTCAGATGGATTTATTTTAACAGTCAATAAATTATAGTGTTTAGAATCTTGCCCAATTGGTATTTTTTATTTATAATCTAACTTTCACAAGGATCTTGCTAATAACCTGATATGACATGCATTTCGAATGAAAACCATATAGCTAATTGTTAGATATGCGATCAAGGTGGAATAATTTGTGAAGAATGTGAGGAGGGCTTGTATTTAAGTCCATTAGGCAGCAGTTGTACTAGTGAATGTCCTGAGGGTAATTAGAGTTTGTTTATAAATTTATTTAGGATATTGTGGAGCAAAACTTAAATGCATTTAGAATGTTGTTGATAACTGTTTGACATGTAATGATGGAGGATATCCTTGTAATTCCTGTCGAAATAATTTATACTTGGATAATAAATAATAAGTTTGTCGGGAAGCTTGCTTAGATGGTAATAATCAAATCAAAATTAAATATTTTAAAGGATTTTGGTAAAATATTGAAAATATGCAATGTGAAACTTGTTAGACTACGATGTTTGATTGTAAAACTTGCACAAATAATAAGATCTGTACTGAATGCAAATCAACTTACTTGGCAAGCAACAAAGCAGGGTGTTATTTAACATGTTGTTCAGATGAAGGTAATCTTACAAACTATTTAATTATATGATAAAGGAACATGAGCCTCTGAAACACCAATAAAATAATGCATTAAATGCAACAAATCAATTTTAAATTGTGTTTATTGTTTAAATGATAGTTTTTGCTAAAAATGTGAGGAGAATTATTATTTATCAAATTCGTAAGCTAGTTGCTTAATTAATTGCTTAGCTGATTCTGGTACTTACTTATCATTGAATGAAGGGAAATGCAAATTGTGCTCAAAGGAAATTGTGAGATGTTAAAAATGCTTAAATGAAAATTATTGCTAAAAATGCTCTTCGAATTATTATTTGAATAGCGATAATACTAGATGCCTAGAAAGTTGCTAGGAATAAGTTGGAACATGAACTTCTAATAATACAGAAGGAATCACTCAATGCAAATTGTGTTTGGATTCTATCGATAATTGCTAGCTTTGTTCAACTTATTCCTTGTGCACTTAATGCATGTTTGGATACTTTTTAAAAAGTGATGCAAAAGAATGCCTTACTAGTTGTTCTGATGATCCAGGCTAATTATAAATTTTATTAATTATTGAAATTAGATTATGATATAATAACGAGTAACCCTTTAGCATGCTCAAAATGTCCAATTGAGGATTGTTTACTTTGCGAAACTGAGACTGTATGTTCCAGATGTGGTTCAAACAAATATCTAAGCATCACAAGAGTCAAATGTGTCGATTCCTGTGGGGATGAGTTAGGAATGCTTAGCATAGTCTGGCCTCTTAGAAAATGCAATAAATGTTGAAATATTATGTAAAATTGCATTCTTTGCCTAACTTCTACTCATTGTACTTCATGTGAAATGGGGTATTATCTTGAACCTGATTTCTCAGGATGTATCAATGAATGCAACAATGATGACGGATATTATGTGAAACTTGATAGTGAATTAATGTAATGCGGTTTATGTGGGGATGCCATAGGGAATTGTGCAAAATGTGAGTATAATAGTGAGTGTTTAGAATGTAAAGATGGTTATGCTTTGAATGCAAAGAAGTAATGTGTTGTAAATTGTGGACAAGGATATTGGGTATTATCAGAACCAGTTAAATAATGCATTGAATGTATTGTTTATTGCATTTCTTGTTCAGATAGTGTAGCATGCGATGAATGCCAAGAAGGCTACTATATGACTTCTTAAGAAACATGTGTGCAAATATGTACACAAAGTTGGACTGATTTATAAAATAGAGAATGTGTTGATTGTAATTAAACATTAGATTATTGCATTGGTTGCCTTAATTCAGAAATATGCCTAGCATGCAGTGATGGATTCTGGGATTATTAAACAAAGAAGTGTGAGGAAGGTTGTGAAACAGGTTATATGGGTAATTTAGCAACTCATATTTGTATTTTATGTCTAACATAAATTGATAACTGTAATTAATGTGAATATTGCTTTGAATGCACTGGCTTTATGAAGTGTACTTAATGTATGGATGGATCTATTTATAATAGAGAAGAAAATATTTGCGAAATACCTTGTGAAAAAGGAGAATATTATATTGAAAATGCCAGAGGCAATAATGGTTATGGAGGCCAAAATATAGAGTGTTTTGCATGTTCATTAATATTTGAAAATTGTGAGACTTGTTCTCCTTTAGGTGATAATTGCACTTAATGTTAAAATGGGTATTTATTATCAGAGGAAAAATAAGCTTGTAATGAATTAATTTGTGCAGACGATGAATGGAAATAGACTGTAATAATGGAATGCATTAAATGTACTGAAACATTAGCATTTTGCACAAAATGCAGTCATAGTTATGAATGCCAGGCTTGTGGAAATGATAAATATTTAAACCCTTTAATAAAAATATGTAGTGATGATTGCCCAAACTTATATTATAAAAATGAAGTAGAAAAGGTTTGCGAATTATGTTCAATAGCAATGCCCGGCTGTGTTACTTGCTTATCAAAATCATAATGCTTATAATGTGTTATATTTTATTTGGATACTTCTACAGGTGATTGTGTTGAAGAGTGCTCTAGTCCCACTGAAATAATGGATAATGATTCGTATACTTGTTTGAAATGTAATGAACTCTTAAAGGAGTGCAATGAATGTACAAGTGATGGCTTGGAATGCACAAAATGTTCAGATAATTATCCGTATTTGTTAAGTTCTTTGCTTGGGTGCACTACTAGTTGCAAGTTGTATGATTTTGGTTTTTTTATTTTATTTTGTAATTTTAAAAACAAGGGACATTCTCTGAAAATGGTAAATGTTTGAAATGCAATTCTAGGTTAGAGAATTGTATATAATGCGATAGTTCTACGAAATGTAGATAATGTAAATCAAGTTATTTGAATCCAATAAGTTCTACATGCACTGAGAATTGCCCAATTGGATATATTCCATACAAAGCAGCCTATGCCTGTCTATCTTGTTCTAATTATTTATTCCACTGTGCAGAATGTGAAACATTGACTAAATGCACCAAATGTGAAGATAATTATTTTTTGAATAAAATAACTTTTTAATGTGAAGGATGCCATTTAAGTTGTAGCTCATGTTATGAAATTAAAAACAGAAATGCTTGCTATACTTGTAGTTCTGATCTCTTATTCTTAGATAAAATGGTTAATTAAGAGTATGGCGCTTGTGTGTAAGCGCTTGAATGCTCTAGTGGAAAAAGTAAATTATTATGTTGTTTCAAAATTATTTTAGTTGGCTTGGTTTCTGAGTATAATAATGCAAATAAAATAAGTGAATGTGTTAATGAATGCCCTACAAACTTAAATTTAGTTTAGTCAATTGTTTCTAATCTTTGCTTACCTTGTCATGAAGATTGCAATCCTTTACAATGTACTGTAGGAAGTTATGAAGGAGATAATAGTGATAAATGCTTATCATGTGCTGATTCATTAAAATTTTTAGATGGTTTTTTCATAAAGTTAAATAACTTATTTAGGAAATTTATTGGATGGAGGATTATGTGTTGAATCTTTGTTTTGCTCAACAAAAAGTTTTAATTGGAATATCTTATAATTTATTAAATAGTTGCATTAACATCAAACAAAAATTATGATTTAAAAATAAATTAATGTGTTGATTCATGTCCCTATGGAATGATGCCAAATTCTTAATTTATTTGTGCAGAATGTTATTCAACATGTTTGACTTGCTAACGTCCTTATGATTCTGCTGCTTGTTTAACTTGCAAGCAAACAAACAATTTTGTTTATAAAAATGAGGGAGAAAACTGTGGGCCTTGCATCAATGCACAGGATTGTTGATCTTATGGCTCTTTAGGTAAAATTAATTAGTTAATGTGAATAAATAATAGCGGCCGTTGAATCTGATATCAATCCTGCCGAAATAAATGAATGTGCTGAATGTCCAGAAGGTTATATTTCAAATTCAATTACTAATATTTGTGTTAAATGTAATTTATTTTAATGTTATTTATTTTTTCAAGGTACTACTGAAATATAAAATTTCTAGAAATTAGATTGTGTTACTCAAGAGAACTGCATTTCCAGTGGCTTTAAAATAGTTGGAGACTACTGCTATAAAGTATGTCCAATTGGAACATTTTCAAATGGAAATTATTGTACTGGTTGCTTTCCAAGTTGCTCTGAATTTATCCATTTAATACAATTTCAAGAAATATTTTCAAAGATTGGCAAATAACTATTATTTCCTTTTAACGATCCAATTTCAGCTCTTTATAATCTAGAATATCCTTTGAAATAATTCACAATGATCACTAGATTTTAACTAACTGGAATTCCAGAGGAAGTTGAAGAAGGAGTTGAAGTCAGAAAACAAATTTATAGGATAACTTCAAATATCGCAGGGGATGATTTCAGTGAGCGTGATTAGATATTTGCTTTATTTATAAATTCAAATTCAGAATTAATAAGTTAGTTTAATTCTCCCAAACTATTAGAAATTCAACGCTAAGAAATTACTGATTTATCTGTAGAATATATTCATATTTTTACAAGAGAAATGGAAACCAAATTTTAGACAAAAGTCTATTTGTTTAAAATTATTATTCAAAATGGAGAGGAATTATTTGAATTAGTAGATCAATCAGAGATTATTGAAAATGACAATGCTAACTATATTGAAAAGTAAGGTAGTTATATTTATTTTGGATGGAAAAAAACAGCATAAAAAATACTCAATTTCGAGGGAGTGCTTAATGATGTCAAAGTATTTACTAATACCTCTCTATTGGATTACAATTCATTAAAAGGAAAATTATGTGATTATGACGAATATAGTTTTTTAATCAAAAAAGATTGTCTGAAATGCTTCAATGATTGTAGAACATGCTCTCTTCAAAAGACTAATTGCACTAGTTGTGCCTAAGGGAAATATCTTTATTAGAATGCATGCTATGCTACATGCCCAAATGATTTGTATCATGTGTAAGAATCAATGAATTGTATTTTGAACTGCAAAGCTGGTAATTTAAATTTTTAATAAATTAAAATTAAAGGATTTTATCCCTCAGAAGACATTAAAAAGCAATGTCTTCCTTGTTATACTTCAATGTTACATTGTTCAGAATGTACTTCAGAGTTTGTTTGCACAAAATGTAATGAACATTATTATTTTAATTTAAATAAAAAAACTTGTATCGCTTGCGATGAAACCTGTGAAATTTGTTAATACGATACTGGGTAGTGCACTTAATGCATATAAGGATACTATTAAAAATAAGGGAAATGCTTATAATAAGATTCAATCATCGGTTGTTTGTAAAAAGAAATTACATAGATTGGAGGAAGTACTATTGGTTCAATAAATTAACTACTTTCATTTGTGATAAATAATGAAATGTTTATTGCTTCGGCGACTTAATTTGATTTTACCATTCGAATCTGGGATGTTCAAACTGGAGGACTAATAAGAGTTTTAGAGGGTCACTCCACTGAAATATCTTAATTATTATTTGTTGAGAATTTGAATTATTTAGTCAGCTCAGGAATTTCTGATTTAATTATTTGGAATATAGAAAAGTAAAAAATCGTAAAGATGCTTTAATTCCCAAACAAATATAACTATTTTACTTTTAATATTGCTTCAAAAACAATAATAATCTTACAAAATATCTAACACCAGGAAAGCCTTAATTGCCTTGCTAAAATTGATCTCACATCAGATTTATCTTCTACTTCTATTATGAATTTTACTGCATCCAAATAAGAAAAATTGCTCTCTTCTGTCAAATAATTATATGATTCTAATCATATTTTAGTGTAAGGACCAAAGTTCATTATGATATTAGATATTGATTCTTAAACAATAGTAAAAGAATATGTGATCTCAGATATATCCATCACTAAACTTGAAATACTATACGATAAAGTAGATTATTGTTTATTAGCCATTGGCCCTCAATTAAAATTGCTGTATGTATACGATAACAATGATTTTCAATTGATTAATTAATTTACTTAAAATATTATTAATATTTAAGAAGTGTATTCACTGGATACAACAAACAATCATAATTTGGTAATTTTAAACTTTGAGAATGGAATAGTGCTGCTTTTTAATTATGTGTAACTAGTTACTGTGACTTCCATTCTTCCTTCTGACTCGCTTTATGGTTTCAAATATTATATTTTTTATCATCTTATTGATTTATCTAAGGTTATTACCATACTTCAGCTTTTACAAGTTCAACATCCTACTGGATAAGTGTTGCTTATAATGATAATGTTGATGAAAGTGAATCAGCATAAACTTAATTTCTTTAAACTATTAGAATTTTTAATTATAAAACAGGAAAGCATCTTCTTGATTTAAATAGTAGGCTCTCGGCTAGTAATATGAAATGTCTGCCTCTTTTGAATCAAGAATCATAAATTTGTCTAGGAGGGGTTAATGATATATTAACAAATATTACTAAAATTTCTTATTATAATATCACATCCGGTTATTAAGAAAAAATTAAATACTTAACAACAATCAATTCAAATTGGATCAAAGGAATTATTTTAACAAACCAATATTAAATATTATGTCTCAGTGATCATAGTTTGCTTTATTTGGATTACAATCTTGCTTTCGTAAAAAAAGTTAATTTATTCCCACAAGATGCAACACTGGAAAGGTGTTTGCAAGTAGATACTAAGCAATATGGATCAATTATTATTATTGTTACATTATTTTCAATTTAATTACTTTTTAGGGGTATCATAACAATTTATTCTTTTCAATTTATTCTGGAACAAGCCATACTCTTCTGAATACAGTGAACACCGAATATCCTCTCGGGACACTATTACGGCTGTTTAAAACTTCGTCTTTAATTGCTAGCAAAGGTATAGTGACTTCTTAAAGTAGGCCCATAATTTGGAACTTAAATGAGGACAATGTTAAACCTATTTGGATGATTAAACCTTATAATTCTCTTATTGGATGTACAGGAATTGGTTTTTATATCGACCCATATACCTCGAATTACTTTACTTTAACTATGTGGTATGATTATTATTTTTGTTTAATTTTTTTTTTCTAAGGCGTGATTTAAATTATTTTATTTTATTTTTCAACTAAACAACAACCGAGGGAATAATGTCTTCAGGGTTCTACTTTAAATTGGATTTTTATTCAGGAGGTGGGATTATTCAATAAATTGAAGGAACAAAATTATTATTATTGAATGATGGAAATTTTGCTGTTAAATTATTTAATATAGAGAATGGAGAAATAATATCTTAATTAAAACAAGGGTTTGGCAGCTCATGGATAACCTTTGGAGATGAATGGGATATATTAGATATCACTTGAGACAAAGTGTTTATTTTTTATTAAAAATTTAAGACACCTGATAATTATAATATAATGATTTCTAAAATTGATGATAATTAAAATTCAATTCGGTTTGGATAAATTTATGGAGAGGGATTGGACTATCATTTCACCTTTTATGATTATTGTGATACATCTTATTCCGATTTGGAGTTTAATTCTTTGTTAAAATATAATGAAGTATATGAACAAAACCTCAATGATTTTAACGCTTAATTTTCATTATTCGCCTTGTACAACTTTGGAGAATGCGAAATTAAGAGTGTTACTCTTAATATTTTGTTTTTTAGTGGAAAAGAGTGTGCAGTAACTTAATAAACAATAAATTTAGCACTCACAATTAATATCGATTCTTTCTAATAAATTAAGAGCAAATACTTAAACATTGGGACGTTTAATGGAAATAGTAAGTCAACATTGATTTGGAGCTTGAATCAAATTATTATTTAGAACTTTGATGAAATAACAATTCAAAATATACATTTCGCTGTAAAAGATCTAAAAATTGATAATTGTTTGACAATAGAAAGTGATAATTCAGAGGCAGTTCTTTATTTAAGGAATATTCTTTTTTTCTAAGAAGTAATATCTATATCATCCCAAATAACTCTTTTAAAACTGGCAGTTAATGGAATTTATCTTGAGAATATTGAAATATAATCTTCATAAATAAGCAATCTAAAAGCAATTTCCATTGAGTAAACAAATGGGCTAATCTCAATTAAAAATTTCAAAATTAGTTCTTCTGAAATTACAAACTCCACAATATTTTCAATAATCCCGTCAGGATTGTATCCTAAAAATTACTTAAATATTATTGAAATTGTAATTGAGGACAGTACTTTCAATTCAAGTTAATTTATTTATGGAAATGGATTTGAAGAAGCCAGAATTTATTCTATTTAAATAACAGAATGTGCTTTTGTCCAAAATTTAAATGAGGAGATTTTATTTATTTAAACAGATAATTGGAATGTGAATAAAGTGTTAATGGTCGATAATAACATTTCTATTAAATCATTATTTGGTAACAATAAAGAAGAAAATACGGAAAATCCAAGCTTCTAATTATCAGAATTAAATATTGAAAATAATGTCTTTAATTTTTCTTATTCTGGGTAGTTAGTTTTTCTTAATATTACAAATGAGAATTCGAAGCATACTTTTATGATAAATTCAACTGCTTTATGGAACAATTAATTTTAATATAGCAATAATTTGCTTGAAGAATCAAATTATATTTGCTTTTTAGTTTAGGCCTCACAACTAACAGACATCTATATCAGTAATCTTACGATAAAAAGTAATCTAGGAATGTATTAGTAAGGAATTTTTGAAATAAATAATTTACAATTGACAAATGTTGTGTTTAATGAGTCTTTTATTAGTGATTTAAGTAGTTTCATGCTTTTAACAAATTGTTAGATAGAACTTAAAAATGTTGAATTTAATAATACACTCAAAACATATAGCCTTGTGAATTAAGATAAAGTTGAGATCGCTTCCATTATCTTAATGCAATCCTCTTTGACTGCTGATAATTTAACTTTTACTAATTCAAATCTTTAATCCTTGTTTATCTATAGTTCTTCTGAATTAAAAACAGAAATATCAAACAGTCTATTTTCTAATATAACTTGTAGTCTTTGTCATGGAGCAGCGTTGTAATAATAATATGGAATCTTGTAAATCACTTCCAGTGAATTCAAATAATGTTAAAGCTTTGCTGGTGGTGCATTATGGCTATTAAATTTGGAATCCTTGAGTTCATTATCATAGAGTACCTTTTTGAATAATACATGTCTAAAGAACGGCGGAGCTTTAAAGATAATTGAAAGTCATATAAGTATTTCATCAGTGATGTTTTTAAAGAATAATGCAAGTTTAGATGGAGGGGCAATTTATTTCTAAGGAAGCCCAACAACATTATATGAATTTGAACTCGGAGAAAATTTGATTTTTGAAAGGAATAATGCAAATGTGGGGGCTTGTGTTTTCTATTCTTAATAATATCCAAGAATTAAAAACTATTCTTCTATTGTTTTTTCTAATAATACAGCCAAATACTTTGGATCAAAAATAAGCTCAATGTCTCCAAAGAAAATAAAATTATTAGCTGATATATTACTTACAAAAGCACTCTAATTTGCAAATGACTTCAGTGCAAACAATCAATATATTGATCAGGAAGTTAGCATTCTGGATATTTATAGCAATAATCTAATTGATTTTAATTTGATATTTTAGCTCTTTGATGAAGATGACGAACTCATAGAAAACTATGACGAATACTTGAAATCCACTACGTGGTTATATTTGGATATGAATTATACAAATTTAAGCGATAGTGAGTAGAGTTATTATTCAATTCTTGGTTAAAAAAGTATAAAATAAACTTCGATTGATAATATCAAAGGGTAATGTTATCAGTTTAAAAGTTTGTCTTTTATTGGTAAGCCTAACACTTCGATTTCTTTAACAATAAAATGCTCTAATATTAAATAATACGATTCATAAACTCTGAGAGCTTCATCAAATTACTCCTTTGATAAAATCAGTTTAATGTTTAGTTTCTGCCATTCTGGCTAAATCACAATTGATGATAATCTAACTACTGTTTGTTATTCATGTCCAAATTCTTAATACTCTTTATCAACTGATGAACTTTAATGCAACTCTTGCCCAGAAGGGGCCAATTGCTTAGGAGAAGATTAAATTGAAATCAATTCAGGGTATTGGCGGCCTTATGAAAATTCTTCAAAAATTGTTGCTTGCATAAACAAGATTTCAAATTGTTAAAAAACTAGTAGTAAGACAAGTGAATCAAATTCAACAAGAATGCTGCAAATAGCACAATAATCAGGAGAATTTGGTAATAATTTATGTTCAGAAGGGTATATTGGATATTCATGCGATGATTGTGATAAATATGCGGAATTTTGGCAAGATAAATACTTTAATTCTGCTTAATATAGCTGCAAAAAATGTTCAGTTGCATAACGCCCTGTTCTCCTTAGCATTTTTATATGTATTATGTATTTAATATTTGGATTTCTAGCATTATAATCTTATTATTCTTAAAAAAAAAAAAGTCTAAAATAAATGGTTTACTTTAAGTTCTTTATAAATCATTTGTAAATTTTTGTGATGATTGAAACAATTGTTATAAATCAAATCATGATGAAATTTAAATTCAATGAAAATGTGAATTTTAGTTTCTTTTTCTAAATTGTAAATTTCATTGCTTATGGAATGGAAATGCAAATTGCTGCATTAGACTGTTTTTTAACTTTAGTATTACCAAAAGATCACCTTCCATATTTAAGAATTATTATTTCATTTCTAATTTTATTGTTTACTGCTTTTACTTTAATACTAATTTTCAATCTAAAAAGAAAGTTTTTTACCCAAAAAACAATTATAACAAATGAAGATTAATTCGGTATTAAACAATAAACTCCTTAATTATAAAACGACGATGAAAATTTAAGCATAAAATCATAATTAAGTTAAGATAATACATCATAATAATTGTTTAAATATACATTAATTTTCTATTATTTTTTAACATTACCGATTTATTTTAAGCTCTTGTTTAGATCATCTTGGTGTAAAACCTTGGATTTGGATGATATTGGAATAAAATTGAAATATCTTCATAGTAATGCATCTGTTGACTGTTTAACATCAACTCATTTAATTTACTTATTTTTAATTATTATTCCGATATGACTCATTTATTTTGTTTGGATACTATTTATAATTTTTAGGAATATCCTAAACAAAAAAAAGGAGATTTGTTATTAATTATTCTTTTATGAATATAAAAAAAAATATTGCTACTGGGAAATCGTAAAAATTATCCTAAAATGCGGAGTTTAATTTATTCTCATTAGCTAAGAAAGTTGGATCTCTCTAAAAAGTACTTTCTTAACAATTTTATTAAGCATATATATGCTCGTTATTTTAAATTACTAACCATATAGGAAATAAATTTTTAATAAAGCTGAATTTTTGAGCATTCTTTTAAACTTTTTTGCCTTATAATGTGCTTAATCTATTTACAAATCTGAAGATAATTACGAAAGACTCACATTTTTTTTCTTTTTATTCTTTTTCACTTTAATCTATTTGTTGTATTTGCTTTATCTTTCATTCTATGTAGAAATTATTTTTTATGCAGAAAAAGTGAAATTACAATATTAATTAGTGCTATAAATTGTTCATCATAAAAAGGTTTTCAAGCGAAAATCTTCAATTAAAGAAACGATAATATCTTTGCGCTAAAATAAATCGATTAAATAATTATAACAGACCATTAAATCAACGAAATTAGACTCAGATTTTTTACAATCCTTTTATTCTTAACTAAAATCTCTTGAACATTAAATTAATTAGGATAAAATGGAATGCAAATAATTAAAATTAAAAAATATTCACCCAAAAAAGATGCAAATTTCTAATTAAGGGATCGTCTTAAAAAGTATTTTTAATGTCCCTTAGGATAATAATAATGATATCGAAATACAAATTGATTTAGAAAGTGAAAACAAGATTGAAAATTCTTTCTTAACAATCTTGAATTAAAGTCAGATTGAAGATAGTTTCTTTTGTTAATTTTTAATTTTAATTTAGCATTCATTCTTTCAAGCAATCAAGAAACTTTAAATGATGAAAATGTGTCGTATTTGATTAAAATTACCCTAAAAGATATGGATGCGATAAATTAAACATTTAATTATCCGCTAAAAATAAATATTAAATTGCAGTAATATTTTTAATAATATATTAATTATTTTTCAGAATTTTGAATGACGAAGGCCAACTTAAGGTAATTAATTGTTATAAAAAAATGTATTTAAATATTTATTCATTTATGAATTGCTCTAACATAATTTTATTCTAAAAGCCGAGCAATTAATAAGAATTTGAAGACAAATTTATTGCAAAAACTAATTATGTATCATCTCTAAATATTTTAAAACAGCATTTTACCAATATTCAAATTTGTTAAGAAGAATAAACATATAGCGGGAATTTGTATTTTTATTTTTCTTGCTAGTTAGTGCGAGTTCTCTTTGAAATTAAATTTGAAGAAAATGAAGGAAGATTAAAAATTAGTCTTACCAATTGTAATTTAAAGGAAACAGACCTTTAAGGAATAGCTAAAAATATAATTGAAATGTTCAAATTAATATTAATAAATTGAAAAAATGATTTATTATTTCCAAATTTTAAATAAATACTAATTTAAATATTAAAAATTTTTTTTATACACCGACTATTTTAAGTAATTTTTAAATATAATATTTTTGACATTTTTTACATTTTATAATTTAAGCTTTTTATTAATTATTAATTTGAGATTATAAATTTTTAAAAATTTTGGAGTATTTCATTTTCTGTTCAAAAGGATATTCATTACTTTTATTTGCGAGACAAGTAGAAAAAATGTAAGAAATAAAATTATAAAATACTCTTTGCCTTAAATGCGATGTAACAAATTGCCAGGATGTGGTGAAGAAGGAATAAAGAATTTGGTTCAGTTGATTGTATAATTAATAATGCTGGAACAATGTAATAAAGCATTGATCCTTCTACCCAAAACTTAGAAGAACAAAATTACATTATTTAAATAAAATCTAATAATTGTTTTTTATTTTAATTTATTACTAACATATTGTATATTAATAAATAATATATGTGTCAATTATATTGAATTTGAATATTTTTTATTAAAATATAAATAAAATTTTAATTAAATATTTAAATTTTGCTTTTTAATCTTGAAATTTATTTAGAAACAATAATAATTATTAGTGAAAATACAAATTAATTTAAGTGAATGGAAAAGAAACTCATTGTAATTACTGGTGCAAGTTCTGGGATTGGAGCAGCAACCGCCTAATTTTTTTCTTCGAAAGGATATCCATTGCTTTTACTTGCGAGACAAGTAGAAAAAATGTAAGAAATGAAATTATCAAATGCTCTTTGCCTAAAATGTGATGTAACAAAATTCAATGAATTGCAAGAATGCATTGATGAAGGAATAAAAGCATTTGGTCCAGTTGATTGTATCATTAATAACGCAGCAGCGATGCAACAAAGTCTTGATCCTTCAACCTAAAGCTTAGAGGAATGAAACTAAATGATTGAAACAAATTGCAAGGGTCTTTTGAATGGAATCAAAGCAGTTTTACCAGTGATGAAAGAGCAAAAACAGGGTACAATAATAAATATTAGTTCTGTAGCTGGTAAAAAAACAAAGCCTGGTGCATCTATATATCGTGGGACTAAATATTTTGTGCATGCTGTTTCTGAAGCAATGAGATAAGATCTCTCAGGAAGTAATATTAGAGTCATTACAATCGCTCCTGGGATAACTAAAACTGGTTTGTTTAGTCATCTAACAAATGAATGGGCCATAAATAAATATCAAGAATTAATAGAAAAAGAAATATGTATTTCTCCAAAAGAAGTAGTTTCTGCTATTGATTTTGCTTATAGTATGCCTTAATCATGCTGTGTTAGAGAAATAGTTCTTTCAGCTACTAAATAATACTTATGAAAACAAATATCATAAATGTTAAAGAATTTCATTTATTTTAATTACAGTTTAAAATATAAAATATAAAAGTAAAAACGTAGTAAAATTTAAACTCCTGCGGTAAGAATCCTCTATTTTATTATTAAATTATATTTTACTATCTTTCTAATAAATTTTTATATTTTTCTCAAAAGAATGATTAAAAATAACTCTTATTTTTTAATAATTAAAATCTTTTAGTTTTTAGTTTGGTGTTTAAATTCAAAATTCTAACTATTTTTAATAAACTTTTTTTTAAAAATTCAAAAATATAACTCAAATCATTAAATGAGATTCAATAAGCCAACCATAAAGCAAGCTCTATATCCAAATAGTCCACAGGAGTAAGCTAACCCTTTCTCTAAAACCGCTTTTTAAATTGAACAAGAAATTTACAAACTTTATTAAATTTCTCTTAATGAATGCATTGGAAAAGGGACAAATGCAAATGTATATCGTTATCAATTGCATAATTATCAAATGGCAGTCAAGATATATAAGAATAAAGATGAAGCAAATAACGAAGGAATTATTTTGAACAAAATTAAGAAGATAACACAAGATTGTCCAGGAATTGTACCATATTATGGAATTAAAAAACTGATGATTTAGTTAATTATCATATTTTATTAAAAATTAAAAGAATTAATGGGTAAATTCCCTATGAAGATTATGCACTTTTTTTCGAAGACTGTTCTTAAGATTTAGAAAATTATCTGAAAAGTGGAAAGAAACTAGAAATTAAAGAAATATTTGACTTAGCCAGCCAGCTTTGTATAGCCTTAATGTATTTGCATGCGAATGATTGTTATCACCGCGATCTAAAACTTGCAAATATATTGACTAATAAGAAAGGAGAGAAATTGAACTTTTACTTAGCGGATTTTAGTGAAAGCAAAAGTTGTTAATAAATATGCGCCAACTCTAAGACTTTAAGTAATAATATTGATTTTTAAATTTTCAAAGGTATTCGAGGAACACCATTTTACTTACCACCTGAATTATGGTATGTGTGGACTAAGGCAGCTACTACTGCAAAATACAATCCGATTAAAGTTGATACCTATTGTTTTGGTATTATTGTTTTGGAGCTGCTTCTAGGGACCGACGAAGTTAGTTAACTCAATCAAAAACGGTTCATTTTTAATATTTTTATGTAATAAATTTAATATATTTTTTTGTTTTTAGTGATAATAAAATTTTATTTAACTAAGAATTAAAAAATATGGAAAAAGTGCTAATGTAAAAAATACCTTCAAACTGTTATTAAAATATTTTATTTATTAAATAATTGTTTTAGAATATAAAGATATTTTAAAGAATTTATTAGGATTAGTGAACTATGACCCTTAAGATCGAATATCTTTAATGTAACTCTATTTAAGTCTCTTAGAACAAAAGAACTTTCAAATTGATGCTATTGAATATTAAAATTTCCAGCGAATAGGTAAATAAATTCTAGGTAAAATGAGAAATTAAAAACAATCAAATTAGTAAATGGTGGTTCCAGCTGAAGAAATTAATTACTTTAAATAAATCAACGGAAAAACATATGCCTTTTAATTATGCTAATATTAAGAATATATTGAATTATCAATTGTCGAAATATATTCAGAATGAACTGTATGAAATATTAATTTAAAACAGAATGATTTATAAATTGCAATAAATTCGATCAACTAATTTTATTCAATACTCACAAAAAATTTAAATTAACAGAACACTATAATTACTCTCTCAAAATTAAATGATAATCTCTAAATGAGTCTTGATTTAAAATATTTTAGTGTGGACGATGGTTCTTAGAAAAACTATAAATTAACAAAATTGCTAACTTAAGTTTCAACTGTGTTTAATTAGTCGTTAAAGACAATTAAAGATGAAAATTCTTAATTAATTGGATTAAGTGAGGCATTATTAAGTTTTTTTTTATTAATTATTGATCTATTTATAGACTTACTTAAAAAGTAAGATGAGACAGAGACAGAGCAAATGCTTAAACAAAAAAATTTATAAATACAAGAACTTTAAAGCAGTTCTAAAAAGTAATTGGAAGTATTTGAAAGCAAATATAATTTATTAAAATAAGAAAATAGCAAAATGAAATAATAAATATAAGAACTATGTAAATATTTATAAATCATATTTCTTCTTAGAACAATAATGTAACTAAATGAAAAATGAGATAGAAAGTATTATTGTTCAGAGTTATAATTTTTTGTATAGGCCTTAAAAGTTTTCTACCTGTATTTAATTCGGAATTAATGGCAGACTCCATTCATTAAAAAATTATACTTTCATTGTTTTAAGATACTAGAGTGGAATTTAAATTACTCTTTTCTACTGCAACCCATGGGCAAACATTTATATATTAATTAATTTTTATTTAGCTTTACTGAGGATAAATTTCATGAATATTGTAATGATTAAGGTTATAATTATAAAGATTAATAAATATATTGATTTGTTTGAAGAATAAACATTTAT
>CAXXVR010000010.1:0-340524 GCA_963675955.2 uncultured Desulfobacterium sp.
TTTAACCAGGTAATCATGTGCTCCCAGCTTCAGGCACTTCACCGCCATGGAAATATCTGAATTTGCGGTGCAGATAATCACCGGTACATGGGGATATTCCTGCTTTATCTCCACAAGCACTTCTTCTCCGGATTTATGGGGCATGTTCAGATCCAGAAAAACAATGGCATGGGAACTCATTGCCATGACATCCATGAGGATTCTGCTGTCTTTCACCGTCTTAATGTGCTTTACACCCATGGCCTGCAGCAAAAAGCTATATGCGTCAAGCTCTGATTGTTCGTCGTCCACGATTATGATGTCTGCTTGTGCATGACTGAAGTTGATCATTTATTTTCCTTTGTATGCCGGATGGTTATGGAAGAGTGGCTTCGAAAAGCGGCAAGGTAATGGTAAATTGAGCCCCCATTGAATGATTATTAACGTTAATACTGCCTCGCATCTCTTTTTCCACAATCATTTTAGCCATATAAAGCCCGATACCTGTACCAGTGGCGGTACCCTTGGTGGTAAAATAAGGGGTAAATACCTTTTCCAGCAAATGCCCCGGAACCCCGGTTCCCGAATCCTTTATGATCAGAGATACACAGGCATCATCCTTTTTATCGGCATTGATTTTTTTTATGGTGATATCAATACGACCTTCCTGGTCTTTAGCAAGGGTGCCTCGCTTCTCATCAATGGCATGTCTGGCATTGGCAAGAATATTGACCAGCACATGAAGAAATTCATTTTTATATCCAAAAACAAAAATATCCTTCTCATCAGGATCTTTGTAAATGGTAAGAATCACTGAACTGTGATTCAACTGGGATCTCATGAGCTTTACCGCGCTGTCCACAGTTTCATACACCTCAAAGGGCATCTGGGTCCGGGAGGGTTTGAAATATTCCTGGAAGTCATTGATGGTGGAGGACATAAACTGAACCTGGGCATCGGCCTCCCCCACCAGTTTTTCCACAAAGGTCTGGGTTATCATCTCATTATAAAATGCAGGTAAAAGGCTTGTCACATAGGTGGAAAGCGCATTTAAAGGTTGACGCCACTGGTGTGCTATGGAACTTATCATCTCCCCCATGGCCGCCAGTTTCTGGGCCTGTCGCAGCTGACGTTCCGCATTTTCCCGCTTGGAGATATCCCAGATACTGTAAAGTGTCATGACATCATCACCAAGCCGAAGCAATTTGACACTGACCTCCGCCGGAAACTGAGTGCCATCGGCCCGGATAAAAAACCATTTAAAATTCTGATGACTGTCTGAAATAAGTTTGTGGTTTACCACCTGCAGTGTAAAACGGCTCTCTTTACCGTCCTGTTGTCTTTCAGGGGAAAAATCCAGCATGGTTTTGCCTACAATATTTCGACGTCCCAGGCCCAGAAGTTCAGCGGCCTTCTGATTGCATTCCATAAAAATATTTCCCCGGCTTAATAAGATGCCGTTGGTGGCCATATTAAAAATAGTATGGTACCGGGTTTCCATCTCTTTTCTAAGCGTTATTTCATCTTTTAAGTCTGCGTCCTTGCCGGACAAAAGACGTTTGTGTTTAGTGACAATGATATTAAACTGTCGCCTGGCAACAACAAAGGCAATGGCACTGCCAAAGGTGGCCAGAAGCGTCAACAGAGCCAGGACACCCAGAATTTTAAACACCACCCCCATGGCAAACAGCATGGCCGTATTCTTGGCCAGGGTATAGGCCTCTTTTTTTTCCACCGTTGTACACAAATACCAATCGGAGCCTGCCAGACGTCTATGGGACAGAATCATCTGTGTTCCATCCATTACATAATGATAAGAACCTGTGGAAATTTTTTGAAAATGATCCAGAACATCATATAGTGAGGGGTTCAATGCCTGAAATTTTGTTGTCATCTCAAGGGCGGCATCGGGATGAACAAGGATGGTTCCATCAGCTTCAATGATAAATGAATAACCAGAGATACAATCTTTGCGTTCAGGACATTCTTTTTCAGGGTATCAAGGATAATATCGGAACTTAGCACACCGGCAAATTCATTTTTTAATCCAAAGTGGTCTTGCAATGGCGATGACCATTTTCATGGTGGTCAGATCCTGATAGGGGCTGGTAAATGCTGTGCGATTTTCTGTCACGGCCTTGCGAAACCAGGGTCGTATCCGTGGATCATACCCTTCTGGAGGAATCCAGTCTCCACCCAGAATAATGGCTCCGGTGGGCTGTCCGATGTAAACATCGGCAAAATTGCCAGCCCTTGCGGCCATCTGCAGAATCCGCTTGGTCTCGGGGGTCTCACCAATGGAGATCTCCTGCAATGCAATGGACGTGGCATCAATAATATTCATGTGCTGTTTCAACCACAGTTCAACGGCTTTTGGCAAGTTTCCGTGGCAATGCTTTGCTGGTGACTTTCAACGGTGCGCTCGGTGATGACCCGACTGGTGTTGTATGTTATGCCAAACAAAATAAGTATAACAACCATCACGGAGATCCCCAGCAGATATTTTTTTTTAACAGCCATTATCCGGTTCCTTTTCAGGGGATTGACTTTAACTTCAAGCCCCTGGGGGCGGAATCAACAAAATTTTACTATACAGACCCATGATTCTCATGTATGTTAGCCGGCTTTAACTCGGGCTACCATAAAAAAACCGGACCCATCACGTACAAAACATCTATCATAAAAGGTTACCCATGTCTGCAATATTTGGTATCGATTTTGGCACATCCAATTCGGCATTGTCCGTAAACAGAGAAGGCAATGTGAAATTGCTGGACGTTGACAGAAAACAACCCCATTTCCAATTCCCTGAAATCCATTCTCTATTTTATAAAGGAAAATGGTCGGGCTAATGCCTATGTCGGGCATGAAGGGGTGAGAAAATACATTGAAAATGAGGGCGGATGGCCGCTATATCCAGTCCATCAAAACCTTTCTTCCGGACACGGAATTTGACAAAACCGCCATTTACGGTACCCAGTACAACCCTGGAAGGCTTGATCTCCATATTTTTCAAGACAATGAAAGAACGGGGTGAGGCTCTGATCAAAGAAGAGGTATCAGACCTGGTTTTAGGGCGTCCGGTGATTTTTTCAGAAGATCCACAAAAAGATGCGCTTGCCCAGCAAACGGCTGGTTATGGCAGCAGAGCTTGCCGGATTTAAAAACATCAGCTTCCAACTGGAGCCCATTGCCGCAGCTCTTGCCTATGAAAAACACCATAGAGGACGGCAAAGAACAGCTGGTACTGGTGGGAGATTTCGGAGGCGGCAGCTCAGATTTCACCATCCATAAAGCCGGAAGAAAGGAGAACTGTAACGCACAAAGAGAAAAGGATATCCTTTCTGTAGGGGGTGTTTTATATAGGCGGTGATGTGTTTTGACTCCCAGATAATGCGGGAGAAAGTAGCCGCATATTACGGAAAAAATGTACAGGTTAAATCCATATGGAGCGATAATTTTTTTCGGGCTGTCCCCCATTGTAATCAGCAAGTTGACCCAATGGGCACCTCATTCCCCAGCTTCGATTACCCACAACCTTAAAAAAACATTAAAGAACTCAAGGTCAATGCAGCGTATGAAGATCAAAAAGCTTCTGGATAACCTGGAAAATCTCATTGAATCCAACTATGGGTACCTGCTGTTCCAGGCCATCGAATCCTCAAAATGTGAACTGTCCCATGGCCCCCTCCTCCCGCATCTATTTCAATGATTATGGAATCTGCATTGATGAGCTTTTATCAAGGGATGAGTTTGAAGGCTTCATACGGAAAAAAGTAAAGTCCATCAACACATGTGTGGACGAAACATTAAGGAACGCTCAATTAACGGCTGAGGACATTGATGTGGTGTTTCTAACCGGGGGATCTTCTTACATTCCCATGATCCGGCAATTATTTGAACAACGCATGGGAAAAGATAAAATCAGAACCGCAGATGCCTTTACAAGTGTGGCCTATGGTCTGGGGCTTTACGGGTCTTTTCTGGGGTAAGCATCCATCGGGCTTGATCACAGCATGGGCCACTTGTCCTAAGTCTTGGCTCAACGGGGTCAAGCTTGTGTTATTGGCGTTATCTTTTCACAGCCTGTGCAAAGGTTAAAGGCAGCGATAATGCCAATAACGCAAGCCTGACCCCACACACCACTGATCCACACACCACCCTGTCTTAGAGCATTATGGCATTACAATCTTTTTTTGGTCATATGACCATTATTTTCCTTGACACATTATTTTTTCACCCCTATATTATAAACAAATGCTCATTTGATTTTTAATTAATGCTGAATTTTAAGGATGTTGGATTTCAATGATAAGGATACCCCATGCCGAGGCCTAAAAACCCCAGGACCATACATGCCCCACCGACCGTTGGCGGATTTAAACCAAGAAAGGTTGGTGAAAAAGGAGAGGTTATCCTCTCTCTGGAAGAATTTGAAGCCATCCGACTTATTGACTTTGAAGGACTTGATCAGATCCGGGCATCAAAATTGATGGGAGTTTCCAGACAAACCTTTGGTCGTGTGCTCAGGTCAGGTCGATTTACCCTCTCCAAAGCCCTTATAAAAGGACTTCATCTCAAAGTCGGTGGGGGATGTTATGAAATCCGGGGCGGAAACGGTAAGCAGGATAATGCCAGGGGCAGGCACAGACACCGACGGGGTGCCATGGCCGACCCAGAGGATACACAGATAACATCAGGAGGTAATATCATGGCTGAAAATAATAAAACAGACGGACAGAATCCTAAAACGTCCCCTTCGGGCAACGGTACAGGACGGGGACGCGGCGGTGGACAGGGACGTGGAACAGGACAGGGACAGGGCCGTGGGACAGGTCAAGGACAGGGACGCGGTCTTGGCGGCGGTAAGGGAGATGGCAGTTGCCGCAAAAAAGATGGTGGCCGGGGCCGGGGAATGGGCGGTGGTAAAGGCAACAGAAGCTGATGGAATGCCGACCGAATATTTACCCGGAAAAACACTGGAACTATAAGTCATAACAACATCAGACAAGGAGGTATATTATGCCTGGATTTAATCAAAGAGGACCCATGAATGAAGGCCCCATGACCGGACGAGGTATGGGACAATGCACTGGCAACTATGCTCAGGATGGCGATACCACCAATATGGGATGGAATGCGCCGGGTTATGGACAGGGACGGGGCATGGGAAGACAGCGATGTCAACGCCCCCGACGGGGCATGGGAATGGGAATGGGACGAGGAGCTGCCTGGATGCAGACACCACCTCCCCAGGCCACCAAGGCAACACTGTCAGCCAGGGCCCAGCAACTGGAAACAGAGCTGAAAGCCATTCAGGATGAACTGAAACAAATGGCCGATGAATAAAGCAAATGTGCCGGGACAGCAGCGCAACACTGTCCCGGCACATCAATATCAGGGCCTGCTCTTGTCTTGCAATGGCCTTTTCAGAGGCATTCCGGTTAATACCATTATTTTTTCAGGCCTTGATCATAACATAAGCTGATCGTCACAATTGACGCCCAATGGGGGCAGGCCTGTGTTTTTGTATTTTTGATAAGTGCCTGAATATAAAAAATATTTCCAGTAAAAATATCAACAATCTGACCATGACTCCAACCCGAGCTTGACTTTGTTGAGTTGAACACCTTAGAATATCCGATTTAATTTAATGTGTATAACTGGTGTTGGTCATAACATCGGCCAACCTGATCACAAAGATAAGGAGGTTCATTTTGTCAGGCATTCTTTCCATGATTCTGGCAGGCGGTGAAGGGACCCGTCTGTATCCCTTCACAAGTCTCAGAGCCAAACCTGCAGTTCCCTTTGGTGGTGGTTACCGGATTATTGACTTTGTTTTAAACAATTTTGTTAATTCTGACATTCTCCAGATCTATGTACTCACCCAGTTTAAATCACACTCCTTGATGAAACATTTAAGCCAGGCATGGCAGATAACCGGACTTACCGGAAGATTTATTGATCCCATCCCAGCCCAGATGCGAACTGGAAAACACTGGTACAAGGGCACGGCAGACGCCATTTACCAGAACTTAAATCTCATTGAATCCCAGGACCCTGAGGTGGTGTGCGTATTTGGCGGGGATCATATCTACAAAATGGATGTGCGTCAAATGGTTGATTATCATGGGAGCAAGTCAGCAGAGCTTACCGTAGCTGCCATACCGGTACCGGTGGAACAGGCAGAACACTTTGGGGTTATTGAAGTGGATGAGAACGGCAAAATGATCGGATTTCAGGAAAAACCAAAACACAATCCCAAGACCATGCCCCATCGTCCCACCCATGTGCTGGCCTCCATGGGAAACTATGTGTTTGACGCCGATACACTGGTGAACTATCTTCAGCTTGATGCCGAGGATGAAACATCCATACACGACTTCGGCCATAACATTATCCCCATGCTGGTGCCCGGAGGCAATGTCTACGTCTATGACTTCTCCACCAACCAAATCCGGGGAGAACCCGAAACTTCCAGGGGATACTGGCGGGATGTGGGCACCCTGGACGCCTATTACGAGGCGAACATGGATCTGATCTCCATCAGCCCTCCCTTTGATCTGTACAACCGGTACTGGCCCCTGAGAAGTTATCATCCTCCGGTACCTCCGGCCAAATTTGTCCACGACGATGAAAACAGAACCGGCCATGCCATCAATTCTGCCGTGTCTGCCGGTTGCATTCTAAGTGGTGCGCTTGTGAAGCAGAGTATTCTGGGCCCCAGGGTCCACGTCCACAGCCATTGTGTCATTGAACAGTCTGTTTTAATGGGCAATACCGACATTGGCAATGGATGCCGTATAAAAAGAGCCATCCTGGATCAGGAGGTAACCGTGGCTGATGGAACGGTGATCGGGGAAAATCCCGAACTTGACAGACAGCGATTCCAGGTATCCGACAGCGGCATTGTGATTATTCCCAAAGGGGCCATGGTGGGGTTTAACTGATGGAAGGTGTTGGCGCTTAAACGATGAGATGAGAATTCTGGAGCTTTATTGATGAAAATTTTGATGATCACAGCGGAGATGGACGGCATAATAAAAACCGGTGGGCTGGCGGATTTCGCCCTTGCACTGCCCAAAGCCCTTATTGCTGCAGGGCATGATGTCAGGGTTATTCTGCCAAAGTACAAACAGGTGGTACTGCCATTGCCCATGTCCAAAACTAAGTCTGCCCATATACCTTCCTCCGATGGTTCTCATGATATTAAAGTGCCCGGTTCAAAACTACAATCCCCTGCCCTGTCCCCGGAGATAAAAACAAATTCACTCTATTTCAACCTCAACCACCGGGATAGGTATGGATGCCTTGTACACCATATTTTTGTTCAAGGCATCGGGGTACGGCTGATTGAGCACCACGACTTCTTCAGCAGGGACGGCATCTATGATGACGGGTCCTATGCCTATCGGGACAACCCCCTCCGGTTTGCCTTTCTGTGCAAGGCGGCACTGGAACAGTGCCTTCACGAAAAATGGATACCCGATGTGGTTCACTGCAATGACTGGCAGACCGCCCTTGCCCCCTATTATCTGAAAGAACACTATGCCCACCTTCCCGGCATGGCCCGGGTAAAATCCATCTTAACCTTGCATAACGGAGCCTATCAGGGAAAATCTGATCCCGCATGGGTTGATGCCCTTGGCATTCTCCCCCAGCGGTTTACCAGTGAACTCATGGAGGAGTATGGGCTTTTAAATCTGCTGAAATGCGGTATCATGTATGCCGATGCCATCAATGCCGTCAGCCCGGGCTATTGCCAGGAACTGCTTGTACCTGAAACCTCCCATAGCCTGTGGCAGTATCTAAATCAGAGAAAGGACAATTTTACGGGGATTCTCAACGGATGTGATTACAGTCAGTGGAATCCCGGCACCGATCCCCTTCTTCCCCATGGGTTTTCCGCAGACAATATGGCGGGTAAGGCCCTTTGCAAAAAAGCCCTTCAGGTCAAAATGGGGCTTCCGGAAAAAAGCGATGTTCCTTTGCTTGGACTCATCGCCCGGCTGGTGGAGCAAAAGGGGTTTGATTATCTCATCCCGGCACTGGAACGCTTATTGTACGAAGATGTGCCGGTGCAACTGGTCTTGCTTGGCTCCGGTGATTTTAATTATGGTTCCCGACTTCATCACCTTCAAAACCGCTATCCTCATAAGATGAGTTTTGTGAATGGGTATGACAACGATCTGTCCCATTTGATTGAAGCCGGGTCTGATTTTTTCATGATGCCCTCATTATTTGAGCCCTGCGGGTTAAATCAGCTGTACAGTCTGGCCTATGGCACACTTCCCATTATCCGTGAAACCGGGGGGTTAAAGGATACGGTTGTGGGGCTTGATGCGAATCATGGAAATGCTCCCCATGGGGAAGAAACAAATTATGTATCTACGGACAGGCCGCGTCAGAGTGCTGCAAATCCACCGATATCCGGTATGAGTACAAATGAAAACACAGCCAAAAATACTGCTGATAACACTGCTGAAAATTTTGCCACAGGCATAAGCTTCATCCATGCGGACGCTGAAAGCTGTTATGGGGCACTTAAACATGCTGTGGACCTTTATGTGGATCATCGGACCTTGTATCGCCGGATGCAGCGGCAGGCCATGGGCCAGATGTTTACCTGGGATATCAGTGCCGGAGCCTATGAAGCATTGTATGAGGGCATTTTAAATCATGATGGCCGTTAAACTTAAAAGGTTGTTTTTGCCCCCCAAAAGTGCATTTTAAGAGGCAGTGAGGAGAGTATTTAATCCCATTTCCACTGAATTACAGGATCTTCCCCGAATCAATTTTCTCTAAAGAAATCCCACCGATATGCCGATGATATAAGCATTTACCCCCATCCCGGACAACAGGTCTGAACCATCACACGGGGAATATGCAGGACAAATGATATCAACTCCCAAACCAGAAAGATCCCCCGAAATTTAATGTGGACAGAGGAGAAACCCATGATCAACGATGTAACCGCTTTCAACCAACGCACCCTTTACCAAAATCAAAAAATATCCTCAAATGCAAGCAACGCAAAGCCTTCAGATCAAAAAACTTCTTTTTCTGGAGATACGGTCTCCTTGAATCAGAGGCCTGCAGAAACTGGGACCTATGGAATCAACAAAACATCCGGACATGTGAGGTCAGATTTTTCCGATGTACGTCAAATGATTCTCAATACATTTAAGGACCAGGGGCTTTCCACCCGCATTGCAGCGGGGGACACTTCTATTGATCTTAAAAACATCACCCAGGCAGAAGCCCAGGAGTTAATTTCAGAGGATGGGTACTGGGGGGTGGAACAGACATCGGATCGGATCGTTGAAATGGCCGTCAGTCTGGGGGGGAATGACCCTGAAAAACTTGCTGAGATTAAAGCCGGTATTGAAAAGGGTTTTCAAATGGCCGCGCAAGCACTGGGGGGAAGTTTACCTGACATTTCCATGAATACCTATGATTCTGTTATGGAAAAACTTGACCAGTGGGCAGAAGGGTTTAAGGCTGCCTGATGAAACTGTCGCCGGAAAAATTAAAAAAACATTTAAGTTTTCATTCATAAAACCGATAGGACAGGTAAGGGTCAAAAAAAGTTTTAAACAGGTGACACGTTTAAAAAATAATTAAAAACCCTGAAACAAGCACCATTTTTACTAAAGTACGTTGTCGGCAGGGAAGCTGGCAACTCACAAATCAAAATTCAAGGAGGAATTAACCATGGCAATGAACATAAACACCAACATCGCATCATTGAACGCCCAGAGAAATCTTGGTAAATCACAGGGCATGCTTAACAAGTCTCTTCAAAGACTGTCTTCCGGTCTTCGCATTAACAGTGCAAAGGACGACGCTGCAGGCCTTGCCATTTCGAACCGTATGACATCCCAAATCCGCGGGCTGGATCAGGCTGTCAGAAATGCCAACGATGGTATTTCTTTGGCACAGACCGCTGAAGGAGCCCTGCAGGAGAGCGGTAATATTCTCCAGCGTATTCGTGAACTTGCGGTACAGTCTTCCAGTGATGGAAGTACGGATACCGACCGTGCATCCATGCAGGTTGAGGTTGGCCAGCTAGTTGCTGAACTGGACCGAATTGCTGACACCACATCATTTAACGGTCAGGTACTCTTGGATGGTTCCTTTGGAACCGGTAAATTTCAGGTAGGTGCCAACGCTGGTGAAACAGTTTCCATGAGTATGACCAGTGCAAAGACAAATGCATTGGGTGCCACTGGTGGCGTTGCTACCGGGGCTTATTCCCTTGCCAAAGAAAAAAGCACAGCTGGTTCCCTCGTGACCTCAGGTTCCATGACGACGTTGGGTGCTGGTGCACTTTCCTTAAATGGCACCGAAATTCGTGCATCCATTTCAGGTGATGATACGGTTTCAAGCACAGATAATGGAGGCAGCTCAATAGCCATCGCGGCTGCCATCAATGCATCTTCAAATAAAACCGGGGTATATGCTTCTGCGGAACAAACGACAACGACGCTTACTATGGTCGGAGGAGATGATTCTACTACCGCTGCTGGGGACTTAAAAATTAATGGAGTTAACATTGGTGCGTTCGTAGCCGACGCTAATTTAGATACAGCTGGAGGCAATGTTGCCGATGCCATCAATGCTGCAGGAGCTGGAGTAACAGCTACCTATAGTGTCGCAGATGATGAACTAACACTCACATCTGTTGATGGACGTAATATCCAAATCGAAACAGATACCGCAGCAGTAGCTACTGTAATGGGAACTGACTTTTCCGCTGGTGACAATAAAGTCGTCCGTGGCCAAGTTTCTCTATACTCAAACGAAGCTTTTACCATTGAGGGAACGGAACCAGGAGTTGTTGGTTTCAGTGCACAAAGTGTGGCAGCTAATGAGGAAAAATTACTGGAAACCACATCTGGTACAACAAGTGTGACTTTAAATATAAGTGCAACCACAGGCACAACAGGTAGCGCTAGTGGGGCTGGAGATTTTACGATTAACGGAACAGATATATCTTTTACCACTCTTGATGCTCAATCAGCCATTGCAAATGCTGCCGTATTGCAAGCTGCCATTGGCACAAACGTTGAGGGGGTGACAGCAGTTGATAATGGCGATGGGTCAATAACTCTTACTTCAACTACCGGTAGCATTAATTTGGGTACAGATGGTAGTTTAGCTGATACTACTTTAGGAATTACAACATCTACAGGATTTGATTCCGAGTCAGGAGATTCTGCAACTTATAATGAAAGTCACTACAATTCAGGTGCCAACACATTTGACAATCTTTCAAATGGCGATTTAACCATTAATGGTTACAACGTCGACTTTGCCGTACAAGCCTCTGCAATAACAAATGCAAATGAACAATCCCTTGTTGATGCACAATCAAGTGCAATGTTTATGGCTGCGGCTATAAATGCTACTGCTGGACTCAAGGATGAAGTCACAGCATCCGCCACCACAGTTGCAAACCTTGGTAAAGTTTCAGAGGCAACGATTGATGACAACTTTGGATTGACAATAAACGGCCTATCTATTGATATTGATAATGACGTTATGGACAGTGATGCGGATGGGAGCCTTGTTGGTACCTTAAACACAGCGTTTGCTGCAGCAGCGGATAATAGCGATGCTGAAGGATTGGTGGCTTCTATTAATGACAAAGGTGAGCTTCTGATAACAGCCGATGATGGACGCAATATCAATGTCGCAGTTGATGTCGGTGGGAAAGATGATTCCGGAACGACAACACTTGACAGGGTTGCAAACGCCGCAAGCTTTCTTGGCAATTTTGATGCTACCTCAGACACCAATGTCACTGCAAAAGGAACTATCGCTTTAGAAGCTAAATCAGGAGAAGCCATCAGCAGCATTACAGGCGGTAAGCAGGCATTGGCAGGAATAGAAACAGCCGTAGGTACCATTGAAAATGTAGACATTAGTACCTACGAAGGCGCACAAAATGCCATAAAAGCAATAGACGGTGCCTTGGCCCAGATCGACAATCAACGAGCCGAACTCGGTGCCATCCAGAACCGGTTTGACTCCACCATCTCCAATCTTTCCACCACATCAGAAAACCTTTCCGCTGCAAAGGCCCGGATCATGGACGCTGACTTTGCATCAGAAACCGCAAATATGACCAAAGCCCAGATCCTCCAGCAGGCCGGTACCGCCATGCTGGCCCAGGCCAATCAGCTGCCCCAGGCAGTGCTCAGCCTGCTGGGATAACGGCAACATAGATTCAGAGACTGGTATAAAAAAAGTCCCCCTCTGAAACCCTGAAACCATCGCATTTTCCTGTGACGGCCCCCCTGCTGTCACGGGAAAATGCGCACCACAGAACCCCGCTCGCCACCACGGCTGGCGGGGTTTTTAAGTCCCGGGGGGTATTTAAGACAAAAATCAAATTCTCAAGTTTTATTGATATACTGCCGATAATAATGTTAGTATTGCTTCATTGGATTTTTCATTACAAAAAATAAAAGGGGGGATACCATGAGCATTTCAGTGGGCGGTCTAATGTCCGGTCTTGACACCAACGGCATTGTCGAGCAAATGCTGGAGGTGCAGCAGCAACCCATTCTCGCCCTTCAAAAGGACGAGGCAGAGTACCAGGTGGAGTTGTCCACCTATGGTAATCTTAAAAGCGTACTGAGCAGTCTCCAGTCCTCCATGGAAACCCTTGAATCTGCCGATAACCTTACCCGATTTTCAGCCAAGTCCGGAGATACGGATCTTTTCAGTGTCTCCGCCGATGAAGATGCAAGTGTGGGTGCCTACAGCATCTCCATTACCCAGATGGCAGACGTCCATAAACTTACAAGTACAGCTTTTGCCGAAGGCGAAGCCGTGGGAGAAGGCACCATTCATCTGGCCGTTGGCAATGACACGGCAACAGATATTGACATATCCGCCACCGACGCCATTGAGGACGTGGCCCAGGCCATCAATGATGCCGATGCAGGGGTCACAGCCTCTGTCATCTTTGATGGAACCGACTATTTTCTCACCCTGGCAGCAAAGGAGACCGGAGAGGACAACCTCATCAACCTGACGGTCACCGAGGCCGATACCACAGAGGGTGATTCCAAAAACTCGGATACCACAGGCCTTTCCCGCCTGGTATATGATCATGATGTCACCACCAACATGATCAATACCCAGAGTGCGGCAGATGCCATCATCACCGTGGATGGCGTATCTGGTATTCACCGCAGTACCAATGTGATAGATGATGTCATTGAGGGGGTCACCCTTACCCTGAATTCGGCGCCTGCAGCACCGGACAATACCACATCCCTTTCGATTACAAGAAACACGGGAACGGTCACCGCGGGAATCAACTCTTTTATCAGCAATTATAATAAGGTGCTTGATTTCATCGCCACCCAGCAGAGCTTTGATGCCACCACCGGCGATGCCGGCATACTGTTGGGGGATGCCACCACCAACAGTATCCGAAACAGTCTGAAAAACATGATTTCAGGAACTGTCTCAGGCGTTGGCAGCATTGATCAGCTGGCAGATCTGGGTATCACCCTGAATGCTGAAGGCCGACTGGAACTCGATTCCGACACTCTGACGGATGCCCTGGATGATAATTTTGAGGATGTACTTCAGTTTTTCACCCAGAGCACCAGCGGATCTGAAGGATTTGCAGTAAAGATGATGGACTCCCTTGATACCATACTGGACACATCCACCGGCACCCTCGCAGCCAGAACCAGCGGTATACAGGACAGTATTGAAGACGTACAGGACAAGGTGGATTCTTTGGAGTTGCGCAACCTGGCATGGGAGACCCGCACCCGGGCCCAGTTCAACTCATTGGAACTGCTTCTGGCAGAATACCAGAGCACCGGGGATTATCTTACCCAGCAGATCACCGGGTTTCAAAATTTTAACAGCTATGTAGCAAACAGGTAATGTTTTTTAAATAACAGAGGCCTGACCCTGGAATCAATAACGGGGCCCGACCCTGATATTATACAAGAATAATTAGCAATCAAACCCATTTCACCCCTGTAAAGTGGAGATGATGGATGCCAAGATAATAACCATTTATCTTTATTCAAAAACATGATATTGAGTAAAATTTTCAAATCACAGAATTATTGTTCTGTGATTTTTTATTTTATAAAGGGTGTTGCAGAAAAACAGCATCAAAATCGCTTTACACTTTTTTAAGGGAATAAAACATAAATGATCAGCACAACCAACGTCACCCTGGCCTATGGTAAACGGGTTCTGTTTAAAGACGTTAACATAAAATTTGCACCGGGTAACTGCTATGGACTCATCGGGGCTAACGGAGCCGGGAAATCCACCTTTTTAAAGATTTTGTCCGGGGAGATTGAGGCAGATTCAGGAACGGTTTCAGTGGGTTCAAAAGAGCGCATCGCCGTTTTACGCCAGGACCACTTTGCCTTTGATGAAGACACCGTATTAAACACCGTCATCATGGGACACAAAGAACTGTACACCATCATGAATGAAAGGGATGCCCTGTACGCCAAACCCGACTTTTCCGAAGAGGACGGCATCCGATCCGGAGAGCTTGAGGTGGAGTTTGCCGAAATGGACGGCTATGATGCCGAACCTGAAGCTGCTGTGCTGTTAAATCATCTTGATATCCCAGAAACCCTGCACGGCAAAAAAATGAAGGAGCTTGAAGGTGGCGAAAAGGTGCGGGTACTTCTTGCCCAGGCCCTGTTCGGCAACCCGGATGTGCTGCTGCTTGATGAGCCCACCAACAACCTTGACATCAAATCCATTGCCTGGCTTGAGGAGTTTCTCTACCGGTTCCAGAACACGGTGATTGTGGTGTCCCATGACCGGCATTTCATGAACCAGGTGTGCACCCACATTGCCGACATTGATTTTGGCCAAATTGCCGTATACGTGGGGAACTATGACTTCTGGTACCAGGCAAGCCAGCTCAATCTGAAGCAGAAACAGGCGGAAAACAAAAAGGTCACCAACCGGGCCAACGAATTAAAGGCGTTTATCCAGCGGTTCAGCTCCAATGCCTCCAAGTCCAAACAGGCCACCTCCCGGAAGAAACTGCTGGAAAAACTCACCATTGAAGATATGCCGGTGTCCTCCCGGAAATATCCCTTTATCTGTTTTACCCCGGAGCGCTCCTGCGGCAATGTGATTCTGGAGGTGGAGAATATATCCAAGACCATTGATGGAGAGAAGGTGTTAAACGATGTTAGTTTCACTGTGAACGGCGGGGATAAAATCGCATTCATGGGGGATAACAGTGTGGCCAAAACCACCTTGTTCCAGATTCTGGCCGGAGAGCTGGAGCCAGACAGTGGCAGCTTCAGGTGGGGGGTGACCATTACACAGTCCTACTTTCCCAAGGAGCACAGCTCCTTTTTTAAAGGAGACTGCACCCTGATTCAATGGCTTTTGCAGTTTGCCCCCCCCACCGAAGGTGAGAGCTTTGCCCGGTCATTTCTGGGGCGTATGCTGTTTTCCGGAGAAGAGGCCACCAAAAAAATCGGTGTGCTTTCCGGTGGGGAAAAGGTGCGGTGCATGCTGTCCAGGATGATGCTTGCTGCCTCCAATGTGCTGATGCTGGATGAACCCACCAACCATCTGGATCTTGAATCCATCACCGCCTTAAATGACAGCCTTGTGAAATTTCCTGAAGTGGTGCTGTTTACCTCCCACGATCACGAATTTGTAAACACCGTTGCCAACCGCATCATTGAAATCACCCCGGCCGGGGTCATTGATCGATTGATGAGCTTTGACGAGTATATTAACAACTCAGAAGTGTCCAAAACCCGGAATGCCATGCTTAAAAAGGCTGCCTGATCGTCCCATGGGCCACCTGTCATCAATGGTGGCCCATGATAAATATTCAATAATGAGGCGGCTTGTCATCTGCCGGGCCATCACTTCCCGGAATAAAATCAGAAAATGCCCGGGTACGTTTTAAAACAAGCTCACAGATGGATCGGAGACGTTCAATCTCCTGCTGCTGTTCATACACAACCTGATTTAAGTCTTTGATGGTCTTTTCCTGAAATGCAATTTTGATCTCAATGTCCATCAGTCGCTCATTATTCATTTTATTTACGCCTTGGACATGAATTTTCGGGTTTCAGTATTGACCTTCACCATCTCTCCGGGTTCAAGGTATTCCGGCACCTGAATTTCCACCCCGTTTGACAGGGTGGCAGGCTTTGTCCGGGCAGTTGCACTGGCTCCCCGCATTCCAGGAGCCGTATCTGTCACTTCAAAAACAAGGGATTTTGGAATTTCAAGGGACACCATGTTTTCATCAATGATGGTGGCCAGAAGCCCCTCCATGTCATCGGTGATCCAGACAAGCTCATCTTCAATGTCCTCGGTGGAGACCATGTACTGGGTATAATCTTCCTTGTCCATGAACACATGCAGATTCCCGTCAGGATAAAGGTATTGCACCGATCTTTTCAGCAGATCCACATCGGCAAGCATGTCATTTCCCTTAAAGCTGTCTTCATATTTCTGTCTTGTTTTGATATTGCTGAAACGCACCTTGTAGAGGGTGGCAGCCCCCCTTGCCGTCGGGGATTTTACAGTAATGTGTTTTACCACGTGGGGTTCTGCGTTTATCTCCACCACCTGGCCTGTTTTTAAATCACACGCATTGGGCATTTTTTCAACTCCTTTAAATTATCTACATTATGATTTGCTTTTCATTTACTTGCGGGTATAGCCCTCGTCCGTCAGCATATCCACATTACTGCGGGCAGCGGTATTGGCCAGCTGATCCACCCGTTCATTTAGGGGATCACCGGCATGACCCCGAACCCATTTAAAGCTCAATTTCGGGTATAGTTCGGTGATGGCAAGCATTCGTTTCCATAAATCCGGGTTCAAAGCCGGTTGCCCATCTGCTTTTTTCCAGCCACGTCTTTTCCAGCTCTTTGCCCATCCCCTGGTAATGCCGTTGATGGTATATTGAGAATCGCTATGAACCACCACATCTCTTTTTCTGTGGGCTTCCGGAATCTTTTCAAGGGCGGTGATCACCGCAAGCATCTCCATGCGATTGTTGGTGGTATGACTGAAGCCCTGGGAAAACTCCATGGTTTTTCCATCCATCATTAAAATAACACCGTATCCACCGGGTCCAGGATTTCCAATGGCGGAGCCATCGGTGTAAATGTGGATTTCCTGGGTGGATACCGAGCCCTGTTTATCACTTTCCACGACAGCCGTTCCCCCCACCGGAGCACCATGACGATTGATCAGAACCTTGATTTTTTCTGATATCACCAGACCCTGCTTTACCATAGTGTCCAGCACCGGCATAAACTCGGCCAGACGGTGGGGTTCATCAATAATATCAATCACCAGGGGCAGATCTTCGGAAAGCCTGAGAATCTTTGAGGTGCGGATCTGGCTGTTTTTGCCAAATCCCATGATTCCCCGGGTCACCGTCGCACCGGCAAGCCCCCGTTTATGGGCCTCTTCCACAATGGCTTCATAAAGGGGTTTACGCCCTGCTCTCTGACTCTCGCCGATGTAAATTCGAATTAGTTCCATTTCAGTATACATATATTACCATCTTCATTATTCGTTGTGGCAGATCTTTTTGCCATGTAAGTTTATTTTTTGGCATGTAAATTTATATGGATCGGCCCAAAGCCATGCCAATGAAGAAAACCCCCGTCCCCACCAGCAGTTGAAACGCAACATTTCCCATGCCCATGAGCATCTGGGAATCTGCCAGGAACTGACCTGTCTCAGAAATAAAGGTGGAAAAAGTGGTAAATGAGCCCAAAAAGCCCACAAAGATCACCGCTCGAAAATCGGCATTTAAATTTCCCCGGCCAAGGGCAAAGGCCCAGAGCATACCAAACAAAAAGCTGCCGAGTATATTCACCGCCGCCGTTCCCCAGGGAAACCCTGAGCCGGCCCATTTCTGGACAGCACCGGCCATACCGTACCTGGCAAGGGCTCCCAGGGCACCACCAAAAGCAATACACATTATTTTCTGCAACACGGTATCAACTCCTCCAACCCAACAGGTTTGATCATAAGATGGGCCACCTGTCACCGTTATCGGGCCACTGACGAACCCAAACCTTTTATGACAGGTTTTCAAAAAAAACAAACCCCTACCGGACAGATTTTTCATTCCGGTAGGAGTCGGCAATAATTCATGGTGATCAAGGGGGATCTCCGTCCCCGGGTTAAAATTTGACAATCAGTATAGTTGGCATGTTTTAGCAAGTCAATATCAAGCTACAAAAAAAAGAAGGATAATGACTTGATTTTCCATGGGCACAACGATACATACTCGGTGGTCAGATACAATGAATTAACCCAGGCTCTGGATCACAAGAATCAGCCCGCTAACAGAAATTAAATCCCCAAAAAAGGAAAACCATGCTGCAAGATCAAAATCAATTACTGGAAGTATTATCAAATATAGGCATTGAATATACAAACCATGAGCATCCCGCTGTTTTCACCGTTGAAGAGGCAGCCATGCACCACGACGGTATTGAAGGGGTCCACAGCAAAAACTTATTCTTCAAGGATAAAAAGAAAAATCTATTCCTGGTGGTCACCCTCTCAGACAAGCCCATTCAGATAAAAGAGTTGGCAAAAAAAATAGGGGCCAAAAGCCCTTCTTTTGCCAAGCCGGAATTGCTCATGGAGGTCCTGGGGGTCATTCCCGGTGCGGTCACCCCCTTTGCCGTGATCAACATCCAGGATCAACCGGTGAAGATCGTACTGGACCAGGATCTGATGGAAAATGACCTTCTCAATTTCCATCCCCTGGAGAACACGGCCACCACCACCATTACCCCCGCCGATCTGATTAAATTCATGGAACATTGCGGCAGGACCCCGGAAATAATAAAAATTTAAAAGGTTCCCAGAAAGCTTAGATCTGGTATGATTAACACGGTTTCAGTAAATGCCTGGCCACATCATACCAGCCCAGACGTACCATGATCTGCTGAAACCCAGTATCGGGCATTGCCCTTAAAACCATTTCCCTTTCAGTCACCGGGTGAATAAAACGGATGCTAAGGGCGCAGAGAAGCAGCCCCCTGCACTGAAATTGATTTTTAAAAAAATCATTGTGACAGCTTTTGCCATAAATGGTATCTCCGATAATGGGATGGGAAAGATGTTTCATGTGCCGTCGCAGTTGGTGCCGACGTCCCGTTCCAGGACAAAGTGCCACCAGGGAATATCTGGAAGACGGATACTTGTCCACACACACAGGCAGTTCCACCGTTGCCACACCGGCGTAATCGGTGACGGCCCTCTGCTTTGGCCGCTCCTGCAAGCCTGCCGAATCTTTCTTCAAGACCTTCAAGTTTTTTTGAAAAGGGCTTGTATTTTCGGTATCTGGGATCAGCTCATCTCCTTGCCCATTCGAACGGGGAGAGTTCATGCATGCACGGCTTTTGTAGCCACTGAATTGATGTTTTGCCCGTCCCCTTTTAATATTTTTCAGGGGGTGATCAATGGTGCCTGTACCCTGAAGGTATCCCCGGACCACGGCCAGATAGGTTTTTTTCACCTGGTTCTCCTGGAATTGCAAAGAAAGTTTCCGGGCCGCAGCCGGGTTCAAGGCAAAAAGCAGAAGCCCGGAGGTGGGTTTGTCCAGGCGATGAACGGGAAAAACACGCTGGCCGATCTGGTTCCTTGTCATCTGTAGTGCAAATTGTGTTTCATGTCGGTCCATGGCACTTTTGTGAACCAGCAGCCCTGCCGGTTTATTAATGGCAACAAGATCGTTGTCCTGATAAATGATTTCAAGCCGGTCATCTTGAATTGATTCCGGCATATTATGATTTTTCAAAACCGTTCATCTTCCTTTTTTAATCTTAAGTGTTGATGGGTTGCAGGCTTTTTTTCAGGTATGGTGCCAATGGCCCTTCCATAATTTTTATATAAAAAAGAAGGTGCTGGGTTTTGGGTACGGGGTGTTAACCGCAACTACTTTTTCATTATTCGTTGTGTCGGCAGGCCGGCATGATCGTTATAAGAATTGAACCCTTTACATAAAATGTGTTATGAATAACGTATTCAATTCCAAACCCCATTGGTGCTTGATCATAACATCTGCCAATCATTAAAACAGGGGTAACTGGATCAGGCACCCCCTTTACAGGCTGGGACATTTTTTTTAAACCATCTGACAAGTTGATATCGAGTGAATATTTTGGAAAAAAACAGCTATAAAATAGACAACGACGTATTAACCATCCGGTCCATCTGTGGTGAGTATAGTTTTAAAATGGAAGAATCCGGCACCACGGACAATATCCACCGCATTGCCCAGATGATGGTTTCTGAAATGATAAAGGCGGAAAACTCCTTCATCAATACAGGCACAGCCATCAATCCCCATGTGCTTGTGTTACTTGCCAACTTGAATCTGAGCAAGAAATATGTTGAGTTAAAGGATCGCCTGGATACACTGAACCAGACCCTGGAAGAAAAGACTCAGCTTTTTTCACGTGTAAAACCCCGTACCTCATCAACCCAGACACCTCCTCCACAGCCACCACCACCCCCATCAGAGAAGGCTCCTGTAACCGAAGATGTCAAACCAGAGGCCATTAAAAATCCCCTGGAATCTGATATTATTGATGATCTGCAGCAGATTAACAGCTTATTATCCGATCCCGTTATCCAGGCTTCTCAAGACCCTTTTCAAAACCTGGCACCAGCACCATCAGATATCTCCCAACCGGCACCGATAAAAAATATTAAACAACCTGCACAGGTCCCTGAAGTTGCAAAAGCGCCTTTGCCAGATAAAATTGCAGGGCCGGATACGCTCCCTGATACAGAAAAAACAGCAGAGCCTGAACCCCAAATAACAGCAGAACAAGAAAACTCTAACGGGTCCGAAAAGAACGATACATTGAACAGTCCTTCCCACTGTGCTCAAATCTCCCAGAACCCTCACACCCCAGAATCCATAAGCGCCCCCCCCACACCGACACTTGAACTGGAATCCACAGGAGAAGTTCTGTCAATCTCCGGGGGAAAAAAGCCCGTTCAGGACTCTGATCCTGCCACCATAAGTGGTGAGGCATCGGACACCCCTGTGGAATGGGAACAGGCAAACCCAAACACCCCTGCCCAAATGCCCGGCATTTCCACCAGCCCTGCGGATATGCCCTCACTCCAGGAAACAGCAGGGACGACAACCAGAGAAATATCTGCATCCGATACAACAAGCGCAATGGCCAAGGCAGAGATAAAAGAAACCACTGGAGCAGAAAAAAACACATCGATATCTGAGGCAAAGCCAACAGAACCTGAAACGCCACAAACTGCACCAGCACCACAAACAGAGATAAAAAAAACGGCTGAAACACAAAAAAACAATCCAACACCTGAGGCAAAGGAAGCAACGTCAGCACAACCAGAAACACCACAGGCAGCTGCAGTATCAGCAGACACAAAACTTCCCAAAGCAGCCACCCCCTGCAGTGAAAACCCGCCACCCATGGGCAGTTTTCCCATACACACGGCAGTCAACTATTCCCAGACCAAATTCCAGCCCCCTGCCCCTGAAAAAAATTCCACAACGGCAAGTTTTGAATTGCCATCCCTTAAATTTTTAAAAAATATTAACAGCAAAACAGAGGTCGATCATGAAAGTATCCGCAGGGATGCCGAACTGCTGGAAAAAAAGCTGGGGTATTTCGGTATCAAGGGTGAGGTCATGGGGGTATCCCCGGGGCCTGTGATCACCACCTTTGAGTACAAGCCGGACCCGGGCATTAAAATCAGTAAAATCGTTAACCTTGCCGATGATCTCGCCCTTGCCTTGAGTGCCTACAGCATCCGTATCGTTGCCCCTATCCCTGGAAAAGATGTCATGGGCATAGAAATTCCCAACCTGAAAAAAAGCATTGTGCCTTTTATCGACATTGTCAGCTCCGATGATTTCATTAACAGCACCTCCAAACTGCCCATCTGTCTTGGTAAGGACATCATCGGCAACCCGGTGGTGGTGGAGCTTGAAAGCATGCCCCATCTACTCATCGCCGGGGCCACGGGAACGGGTAAAAGCGTGGGACTCAACGCCATGATCACCAGTATCCTTTACAAGGCCACCCCCGATGAAGTCAAGTTTCTGATGATTGATCCCAAGCGCATTGAACTGTCGTTATACAATGACATCCCCCACCTGATCACTCCGGTGATCACGGACATGAAAAAGGCCACCACGGCTCTCCAGTGGATGGTTCGGGAAATGGAAAAACGCTATGATCTCCTGGCCAAATACCAGGTGAGAAACATTGAACAGTTCAACCAGAAAATGAAAAATATGGCTGCAGATCCTGAAGGTACCCACGAAGAGGTGCCAGACTCACTTTCTTATATCGTTATCATCATTGACGAGCTGGCAGATTTAATGATGACCGCCTCCCGGGATGTGGAATTGTCACTTACCCGTCTGGCCCAGATGGCCAGGGCTGCGGGCATACATCTGATCCTTGCCACCCAGCGGCCTTCTGTGGATGTGCTCACCGGCATCATCAAGGCCAATTTTCCCACCAGGATATCCTTTCAGGTGTCCTCCAAAACCGATTCCAGAACCATCATTGATTCCAACGGTGCAGAAACATTGCTGGGCATGGGAGACATGCTCTTTGTACCCCCGGGAACGGCAAGGCTGACCAGGGTCCATGGCACCTATCTGTCAGAAGAGGAACTCATAGATGTCACCTCGTTTCTGAAGGCCCAGCAGGAACCGGAATATATGTTTGATGTCATCACCGAACAACAGGAGGAGCCGGACCAGGATTACCGTGATGATGAATACGATGAGAAATACCACGAGGCCCTGGAAGTGGTCATGGCCACCCGTCAGGCCTCCATATCCGGTATTCAACGGGCATTACGGGTGGGGTACAACCGGGCCGCCCGAATCATTGATATCATGGAAAAAAAGGGCATTGTGGGGCCTTCGGACGGTGCAAAGCCCCGACAGGTGCTGTCGGGACCCATGGATTAATGTTCAGTCATCCTTTTTATATGAGGACACCCTCATATAACGGCCATATACTGACGAACACAACGAACAATGAAAATGGCATGATACCGCGCTTTATCCCTGCCCTTTTTCCTTGAAATACGTATCCACCAGCTTTTCCGCAAGACCGGTATAGGTATCCGGGGTCAATTGCCGCATGCGTTCTTTAAAGGCCCCGGGAACTTTTTCCAGCTTGTCCACAAACGCATCCAGGGTTTCTTTATCTATCTTCTGTCCCCGGGTGAGATCCTTGAGCCGCTCATAGGGATTGGATTCCCCAAACACCCGCATGGCCGTCTGAAAAGGTTCCGCCAGAAGCTCCTGATTAGCTGCCAGATCCTTAGCAAGAACCGCAGCGTTCAGATCCACCTTGGAAAGTCCTTTCATGCAGTTCTTAATACCAATGATATAATAGCCAAACAAAGATCCCAGGCTTCTTAACACCGTACTGTCCGTCAGGTCTCGCTGAAACCGGGATTTTTGAAGTTTTACAGCCATGTGTTCCATCATGGCAATGGCCATGCCCATGTTTCCTTCACTGTTTTCAAAATCAATGGGGTTGACCTTGTGGGGCATGGTGGAAGAGCCGGTCTCACCTTTTTTAAGGCGCTGCTTGAAATATCCAAGGGAAATATATCCCCACATGTCCCTGTCAAGATCCATCACACCGGCGGCGGAACGGATCAGGGCATGCAAAATAAAGGCAAGGGAGGCATTGGGGTTGATCTGGGTGGTGTACAGCAGGGGTTCAAGCCCAAGGTGTGTGGAGAGAAAGCGTTGACCGGCCGCGATCCAGTCGATTTCCGGAAACACAAAAAAATGGGCATTGTAATTACCCGTGGCACCATTGATTTTGGCCTGCACCGTGGCCTGTCTTAAGATGGTCACCTCCCGGTTGAACCGCCAGGCAAAATTGACAAATTCCTTTCCCACGGTGGTGGGGGTGGCCGGCTGACCATGGGTTCTGGACATCATGGGAACCGATTTATGGGCCAGGGCTTTTTCTTCTATGGTTTTCACAAGATCCGCCAGAAGATCTGTGGCAATGTCCCTGCCCTTTTTCAACATAAGCGCATAGGCGGTATTGTTGATATCATCGGAGGTACAGGCAAAGTGCACCCACTCCCCGATGTCACCAAGGCTTTTTTCGGCCAGTTTTTCCTTGATGAAGTACTCCACAGCCTTGACATCATGGTTGGTGGTACGTTCAATTTCTTTGATCCGGAGGGCATCTGCGGTGGTAAATTCACTTAAAACGGCATCAATGTCCTTCACCCGGCCACTGTCAAATGGGGCCAGTTTCAGATCAGTGAGGATAAATTTCAGCCACTCAATCTCCACCTGAACCCGGTGTATGATCAATCCATATTCAGAAAAAATATCCGCCAGCTCTCCGGTCAGTCTTTGGTATCTTCCATCAAGCACGGACAATGCTTTTATACTTTCCATAAGTTCTCCATAGATATCCATATATAATGGTCATGCCCTGGAGGGGCAAAAAAAGGGGGCCAGATGGCATCTTCGGTCACAGAAACCGTTAAATACTGTAACCGGGCTGCCCCCCAATATTAATCCAGTTTTACGATGTGACCCCATAGTTAATGGAAGATGCACCGGGTGTCAATTATTTTCCAGGCCCAGAAAAAGATATAAATGCCTTTAGCTGTGGCATACCCATGAGAAAGAGACCAAAAAATTACATTGACAAAACCATTGGCATCCTTAATTATTAAAAAACCAATACAAATGATATTATTGACCATCGGGCATAAAGGTAGAAAAAACATGGATTCTGACATTCAGAAACAGCATTCTTCAAGGGCAGACAACAAACTTGATTCTGCGTTTGTTTCTCTCTGTGATACCTGGCAGGCGCTGGTTGTTGATGCAGACAAAAAAAATCCCCAGCTTTCCCAGAGCCTTTTTTCCAATTTTGTTTTTAGAAATAAACCACTTTTTCTTCATCATGCCCATTCGATTCAGGCGGCCCAGTCCCTGCTGTCGGGAAACCGAGAAATCCAGGTGCTCCTGCTGTCCCTTTCCACAAAGACGGACACCGATGGCCGATGGCTGATCCATTATATCCGAAAGAACCTGAACAACGATAAAATTCAAATCATTGTTTTAGTGGATGTTTTTAATGCAGATTTGCAGCAGGAGCTACTTGAAAATAATGATATCCATGCCCTTTACCCAAAGTCAGACATAACCGAACAGAAAATTCGCACTCTTTTTGCAACGGCCCTGGGATCATACAGCCACATCTGCAAACTGCAGCAGCAACTGGATGAAAAAAAGGCAATGGAAAATCATTTCCTTGAAAGCGAACAGCGTTTTAAAGAGATCACCATCACCATCGGGGATCTGGTTTGGGAAATGGACAGCCATGGCAAGTATACCTATGTTTCGGACAACGTCACGGAAATAACCGGGTTTACCATGGATGAACTCAATGAGATTCATTTTTCTGCAATCCTGAACAACAAACCAGAAACCATTGCACAAAAACGCATTGCCCATCGAACAACTGCCCAGCTGCCCTTTAAAAACATTGAAATCTGGAAAAAACATAAGAATAAAAAAAATCTCTGCTTTCTGACCAATGGACGTCCCATTCTGGATGCCCGGGGATCACTTCTGGGATATCGTGGCATTGACAGGGATGTTACAGAATACAAGCTCTCTGAAAAAGAAAATGAACGCCTCATTACCCAGCTCAATCAGGCCCAGCGCCTGGAAGCACTGGGCACCCTGGCCGGTGGCATAGCCCATGATTTCAACAATATTCTGGGGGTTGTCCTGGGATACACCCAGCTGTTGCAGATGGATGTATCAGGTGACTCCAAAACCGCCCACTACACCCGTCAAATCATTGATAGCTGTAACCGGGCAAAAAATCTGACCACCCAGATACTGGATTTCAGTCGCCTGAAAACCAACAATGATGGCAGTGCCTCCCAGACCCCCATCAATCCCACGTCCGTGGTGAAGGAAAAGCTCAAAATGCTCCGGGCAACCATTCCTTCTTCCATCATCATCAACACCGATATTCCCCGAAAAACCAGGCGTGTGCTGGCAACCCCCAACCAGATTTATCAGATTATCACCAATTTGTTGACCAATGCATACCAGGCCATGGAGGATAACCAGGGAATTATTTCGGTCACCATGAGTGACATTTCTCTCACCCTGGAAAATTACACCCCCACCGCCACATTGAATCTGCCCCATGGGGATTATGTCATCATTGAGGTCAAAGACAACGGCAAAGGCATGGCAACGGATCTGAGGGATAAAATTTTTAATCCCTATTTCACCACCAAGCAGGGAGGAGACGGCCGGGGCCTTGGACTTTCGGTGGTACACAGCATTATCACCCGGTGCAAGGGTGCCGTTACCCTGGACAGCCAACCGGGAAAAGGCACACAGATCACCATCTATCTTCCCGGTTATCCCGATGAACCGGAAGACAAAAAAATTCAAAAGGATACCATCAGCACCGGAGAAGGCAAAATCCTTTTTGTGGATGATGAAAAAATGCTGGTGGATCTTGGAAAAATGATGCTTGAAAGAATTGGATATCAGGCCGTATCCCTGCAGTCACCCACCGAAGCTCTGAATATTTTCAAAAATAATCCTGCTTCTTTTTCACTGGTTATCACAGATTTAACCATGCCCAATCTCCAGGGAACCCAGCTGGCAAACGAAATAAAAAAAATCAGCCCCACAACCCCAGTTATCCTTGCCACCGGCTTTGACAGTCACACGGCAATGTCCAGGGGTGACGGGAAAAACATCGATATGGTTCTATCAAAACCCCTTTCCATTAATGCCCTTTCAGAAAGCATTAAAACCCTTCTAAAGTAACCCGCACAAGAATAGCTGTTGCTGTAACGATCCCGGGAACTGCAGGCAGCATTTTCTATTTTTGTCATGTCCGCTGGGACATGCCCGTTTATATAAAAAGGCAGCCTCCAAGGCAACTTCAGCAGAGCCGCCCCCCCGACAGGCAATGGAAACCGGACAATTGAGCTGTCTGCAGTTCCGGACCGGCCCATTGCCCGTCAGGCCCGGCGGCGGTACAATACCATTTGGCTTCGCGTCTACAACCCCATATTTGTTGTGTCTGACAGGACATGCCCGTTATTAAAAAGACTTGACAAACCTTCCCACCTGATAGAAATATGTATTACTCAATGTAAACATTGTTTATAAAAAATAATAAATATTTTCAGGAGGCTATTTTGAAACTGTTAAACCCCAAAAAAGAAACATTTGATCATCTTGATCCAGCCTCGGCCCAGATCATGAAAAAAACCATTGGCTTTTTTGAAGATAAGGGAAAAACAAAACTCAAAGCTGATTACCACGCCAAGGAATGGTATGGGGATTTCCTTGATTTTGTAAAAAAAGAAAAAATTTTTTACACCCTTTTAACCCCCTCCAAGTACGGCGATGAAGGGTGCAGATGGGATACCTGCCGTAACTGCTGTTTCAATGAAATCCTTGGATTTTATGGCCTGCCCTACTGGTACACCTGGCAGGTCACCATTCTGGGTCTTGGACCCATCTGGATGGGAGAAAACGAAGCGCTTAAAAAAAAGACAGCGCAATTACTGAAAAAGGGTGAAATCTTTGCCTTTGGTCTGTCAGAAAAAGAGCACGGTGCCGATCTTTATTCCAGTGACATGACACTGACCCCCCTCACCGATGATAAATTTGTGGCAGACGGTGGCAAATATTACATTGGAAACGCCAATAAGGCTGGCCTGGTATCTGTATTTGCAAAGGATTCCGACACCGATGAATATGTATTTTTCACCGCAGATCCAACCCATGAAAATTACACCCTGGTGAAAAACATCATATCCAATCAGTCCTATGTGGCTGAATTTAGCCTTAACGGATACCCGGTAAACGCATCGGACATTCTTTCCCGGGGTGCTCATGCATGGGACAGTGCCTTGAACACCATTAATGTGGGAAAATACAATTTGGGCTGGGCCTCCATCGGCATCTGCACCCATGCCTTTTATGAAGCCATCACACATGCAGCCCATCGAAATCTGTATGGCAAGATGGTAACTGACTTTCCCCATGTACAGGAACTGATGACAACGGCATGGGCACGACTCATGGCCATGAAACTCTTTGCCGCAAGAAACAGTGACTACATGCGCACCGCCTCGGCAGATGACAGACGCTATCTGCTGTATAACCCCCTGACAAAAATGAAAGTTACCACCCAGGGGGAAGAGGTGATCAATCTCATCTGGGATGTCATTGCCGCCAAGGGTTTTGAAAAAGACACCTATTTTGAAATGGCAGGCATTGAGATCCGAGGGCTTCCAAAACTTGAGGGCACCGTGCATGTAAACATGGCCCTTGTGGTGAAATTCATGGCAAACTACCTTTTTGCACCGGGAGAAATGCCTGAAATTCCCCTGGTTCATGGACCTGCCAATGATGATTTCCTGTTTGACCAGGGGACTACCCGGGGCCTTTCCAAAATTATTTTTCACGATTTTCAGAAAACATACGATCAGATGGATCTTCCCAATATTGCTGTCTTTAAAGAGCAGATCAACGCCCTTAAGCATCTTCTGGTCAATGCCCCACCGGAAAAAGCACAGACAAAAGATATTGATTTTCTGCTGATCCTCGGAGAACTGTTTGCCCTGGTGGTATATGGACAGTTGATCATTGAAAACGCAATGCTGATGAAAATTGATAAAGACCTTGTGGATCAAATTTTTGATTTCATGGTCAAGGACTTTTCAAAACATGCCCTTCAGCTTTATACCAAGGCAAGCTCCACGGACAAACAGATGGAACTTGCTTTGAAGATCATTAAAAAGCCCGTGACGGACAAAGAACGATTTAACCGGGTATGGCAGCAGGTTCTGTCCATGGCCGATGCCTATGAAATGAATGCCTGATCCGTTACCTGACAGGGGATGATCATCGCCATGCCCACATAGATATCATCCCCCATCAATTCCCTTGACAAACGGTCTGAATTTAAAGTATCGTTGCCCGATTATTATGATATTTATATATATAATTTAAAGACTTATTTGATTTAGGAGAATAAAGCCATGGCATTGACCAAAACGGAGATTACAGAAAGAATTCAAAAACGACTCGATCTTTCAAGGAGTACTTCATATAAAATCATGGAGGATTTTCTGGAAATTATCAAAGGCAGCCTGGAAAAAGGCGAAGACGTCATGATCAGCGGATTCGGCAAATTCTGTGTCAATGAGAAAAAAGCCAGAAAAGGTCGCAATCCGGCCACCAGCCAGGAAATGAACCTTCCGGCCCGTCGGGTGGTTACCTTTAAATGCTCTGGAAAATTGCGTAACCTTATCAATCCCTGAGCACATCCCCTGCACCTGCCCCTCCCAGAAATGGCCGATGATGTGTTCCCCATAATTTCCTTTATGCTTAAATGCGTATTCAAGGCCCATATCACGGCATGTCAACCTCAGCCCCGGTGTCTTTTGAGGCTGGGGCATGGGAGGCAAACCTGAAAATCAATTCTTCTTTCCGGGCCAGTCCCAACCCATGTTTTGCCAGATGTTCGATATAGGTTCCATCGTGTTGCAGGCGGGCAATAATCTTTTCAATACTCCGATTTTCCGCTTCAATTTCCCGGATCTTTTTCAGTATCTGCTCCTTTTCTTCTCTAAGGGCCGCCAGGGATCTAAAGCCGTTGTCCCCCCAGACCATCCAGGCGGCCAGCACCACCAATGCCACAACTGCAAGAAAAAATCCGGACGCATTCAGTTTTAACATTTCAACTTTCTCCTTTTATCCATCCATGTATTCTTCGACATTCCCGCCGGGCACATGCTAAAAAAAGACAGATATAAACCAGTATGCCCACCAAAATTGCAGAAGAGACCCCCATGAGCAGCGACATCTTCCCGGCATTGAGTCCCGGGCACACATGAAAGAAAACCCAATCCACCACCACATACATGACACAGGAAAAAACAAGGCCCTTCAGGCCCGAATATATCAACTGTCTGCCAGTACCAGGTGTAAAATATCCACCGGCTTTCCAGAGCAATATCATAAGATTTACACAGGCAGACAAAGACAAGGCAAGGGCAAGTCCCCGGTGCCCCATGGGTTTTAACAACACACTGCCGAGGACCCCATTTACACCCATGGCACAAAGGCCCGCCACAAAGGGGGTTCGAATGTCTGAAAAGGCGTAAAACAGGGTACCAAACAGCCGTGTACCCGAAAAAGCGGCCAGTCCCGTGGATAAAAAAAACAAAACAGAGGCGGTCTCAAGCACCGCTTCCATGTGAAATGCACCCTGGAAAAAAAGAAGAGCGACAATGGGTCTACTTAAAACCATCAGCCCAGCCATGGCCGGAAGGGTAAGAAAAAACACCGCCTGCAGCCCCCGGGAAAAAAGTAGTGCAGCGTCATCTTCCCTGCCTGCGGCAACGCTTGTGGCCAACCGGGGAAAAATCACCGTGGACACCGACACGGTGAAAAGAGCCATGGGAAACTGCACCAGTCGATCGGCATAATACAGATAGGAAATACTGCCATCCCCCAGACAGGATGCCATAAAGGTGGCCATGAGCACATTGATCTGATAGCCTGCCACCCCCACCATGGCCGGCAGCATTGTTTTTGCAGCCCGGAGTGCGCCCCTGTGCAGGAGACATGACCGTTTAAAAAATCGAAATCCCCGGGCATGGATAAAGGGCAGTTGCAGCACCAGCTGTATAACTCCCCCCAGGGTCACCCCCCAGGCCAGGGCCACCGCCGGAGCAGAAAAAAGAGGTGATAAAATCAAGGCAAAGAGGATGATCACCACATTAAACAATATGGGGGCCACCGCCGGTGCTGCAAAATGCCCCATTCCGTTCAGTATCCCCATGCACACGGCCATGAGAAAAATACTTCCAAGATAGGGCATCATAATCCGGGTCAATGCCACTGTCAGTTCATATTTCTGGGGATGGGGTACAAATCCAGGGGCAATGGCGGCAATCAGGCCCGGGGTAAATAAAATCCCGACCACAACCACAAGCACCCCGACAAAAGAGATGATGCAGAAAAAAGACCGGGCCATGTCAAAGGCGGCTGCCCTGCCACCCCTGGTGCGGTACCGGGTAAATTCAGGGATAAAAGACAGGGTCAAAACCCCATCGGAAAAAAATTTTCGTAACAGGTTGGGTAATCTGAAGGCCATAAAAAAGGCATCAGAATAAACCCCTGCACCCAGAATCATGGCCATAATGGCATCCCGGGTAAATCCAAGGATACGACTGACAAGGGTGGCGGATCCAATGGTGAAAATTCCGGAAAACAGCCTGGAAAACCTTGTATTTTCATGTAATATCATCACTTTTTCCTTGACAAAAAACACGAACCCAAATAAAATAATTATTTCAAAACTTATGGATTTACTGTTAAATTAATCATATCAATTAAGGAGCTCAAAACAAGTTGGCCAATCATAAATCCGCACTGAAACGTGCAAAACAGAGTGAAAACAGACGTCTTAGAAACAAATCAACAAAATCCACCATGAATACCGCCATTAAAAAGGTGCGTGCTGCAGCTGAAGAGGGAAATGAGGATGCCCAGGCCCTTTTCAAGAGTGCCCAATCCTACATTGCCAAAGCGGGTAAAAAAGGAATTATCCATAAAAACACCGCTGCACGTAAAATTTCAAGACTGTCCAGGATTCTGAACTAAAAGCCATCTTTTAGAAGAATCAAATAGAAGAATCAAAGGCGCATAAATCGGAAATTTATTATTTTCCTGATTTCATGCGCCTTTTTTTATGGACTCTTTATTACTGCCATGCTGGAGGTTTAACAGATAAAAAAACCAGAAGCAGATCCCGATCACTGCCCCCAAACTACCATTGATCACTCATGGCACTGACCAGTTTTTCGGACAACCTCAGGGCAATCTGGGCCACAGCTTCCTGCTGTGCAGCCTCATCGGTGACATTGGAACTGGATGCCGTATAAATTTCATTACCGGCAAATCCCTTTACAGACCACAGTTCCACCCCATCGGCATCCGTCATTAAAAGGTCCAGTATGGCACTGACCCGACCCTGGAGCACGGTATCATCAGATGACCGGGTCAGGTCCCCCACAGAAATAGAGCGAATGGTTCCAGTGACCACCCCGCCTGTGGTGGTGGTGGTCTTCAACACCCGAACATCGGTTTTCTTGAGCAGCTCATTGATAAAGGCGTTGGTAAATACGTTTTCCGCACCGGACTGGCTGCTGCGATTTTCAAACAGATTTACCCGAACCACCTTTATTCCCCCGGGCAGGGGTGCCGTTCCCTGCATGCGATAGCCGCACCCTCCCCCAAGGATCAGAACCAGGAGCAAAAACCCCCCTATTATCTGACAGACACGTCGGTTCATCATTACACCACGATGTTGACAAGTTTTTTCTTCACAACTATCACCTTTCGGATGGTTTTATCTGCAATGTGTTTTATCACGGCAGGATCGGCCATGGCCACAGCCTTTATGGACTCATCATCGGCATCTGTACCAATGGTGAACTTTGATCTGAGCTTGCCGTTTACCTGAACCACAATGACCATCTCATCACTTGTCAATGCGTCTTCCCGGTAGGTGGGCCAGGGATGATCCACAATACTTGGATCATGACCCATCTGCTGCCACAGTTCTTCGGCAAAATGGGGAACAATGGGAGACAACAAAAGGACAATATTTTCCATGCAAAAGGCTGCAACACCCTTCATCCCGTCATCGGCGGTATCAAGATTGGCACTGTACATGGCATTGACAAGTTCCATCACCGCACTGATGGCCGTATTAAAATGGAAACTGTCTTCAATGTCATCGGTGACTTTTTTTATAGTCTGATGCCCTTTGCGATAAAGGTTTCTGGCATCATCGGACAACCCATCCATGGAACCGTTCCACACGGGGGTGTCACCACAGATATCTTTACACAAAGCAACCAGGCGCCATACCCGGTTAATAAACCGGTTACAGCCCTCCACCCCGTCATCATTCCATTCCAGATCTCTTTCCGGGGGTGCGGCAAACAGGCAGAAAAGTCGAGTGATATCTGCCCCGTATTTTTCAAGTAGAGTGTTGGGATCAATGACGTTCTTTTTGGATTTAGACATTTTAATTACCCTACCCACTTCAACCTCACGCTTGCATTTCACACATTCAAACCCATCCCCGGCGGGAATGGCATCCTCGGGGAAGATATATCCATGCTCAGGACAGGTCAGGGTCTCTTTACACACCATGCCCTGGGTGAGCAGACGGGTGAAGGGTTCTTTAAAATCAATGAGTCCCAAGGTATTTAATACCCGCATGAAATACCGGGAATAGAGCAGATGCAAAATGGCATGCTCCACCCCGCCGATGTATTGATCCACAGGCATCCAGTATTTGACGGCATCGGGTTCAAACATGGCTGTTTCGCACCGGGGGCTGCAATAGCGGACAAAATACCATGAGCTTTCCACAAAGGTGTCCATGGTATCAGTGTCTCTGTGGGCATCTTGTCTGCCGCACACAGGACAGGTGGTTTTAGCAAAAAAATCAAGGGTGGGCAGAGGAGATCCGCCGTTTTCCAGGAGATCTGCATCCTCGGGCAGGGTCACCGGCAATTGTGCTTCCGGCACCGGCACCACGCCGCAGCTGTCACAGTGAATCACCGGGATGGGGGTTCCCCAGTACCGTTGACGGGAAATACCCCAGTCCCGGAGCCTGAAGCTGACGGTCTGCTTTCCCTTTCCCTGTTCTTCAAGCCATCTTGTTATATCGGCCATGGCTGAAGTATTGTCCATGCCGTTGTACTGGCCGGAGTTTACAAGCAGCCCTTCCCCGGTGTAGGCTTCCGTCATGGTGGCACCGTCCAGGGTTTCCCCTTCCGGTTGAATCACCACCACAATGTCCAAGTCATATTTCCGAGCAAAATCAAAATCGCGCTGATCATGGGCCGGCACGGACATCACAGCACCGGTGCCATATCCCATGAGGGCAAAGTTGGCAGTGTACACAGGCATGCGTCGACCATTGGCCGGGTTGATGCACCAGGCACCGGTGAACACCCCTTCTTTTTCATATTTTTCCAGGGCATCTGCAGAACGGTCCTGGCGGGATATTTTATCCACAAAGGCCTGCACGGCATCTGCCTGTTCTGTGCCACAAGATAAGGTCTCCACCAGGGGATGTTCGGGGGCAAGGCACATGAAGGTGGCACCAAACAGGGTATCCGGGCGGGTGGTAAACACCTTGATATCGCCTTCCATGCCTTCAATATCAAAGGATACCTCAGAGCCAAGACTCTTGCCTATCCAGTTTTTCTGCATCAGGGTGACTTTGTTGGGCCACCCGGGCAGTTCATCACAGTAAAGCAGGAGGTCATCGGCATAATCGGTGATTTTAAAAAACCATTGCCACAATTTTTTCTGCTGCACCGGCTGACTGCACCGCCAGCAAAGATCTGCCTCCACCTGCTCGTTGGCAAGGACGGTCTGGCAGTGTTCACACCAGTTGACATAGGATTCCTTGCGGTACACCATCTCCTTTGAAAGCATCTGCAAAAACAGCCATTGCTCCCATCGATAATACTCCGGGCGGCAGGTGGCAATTTCACGGTTCCAGTCGTAGGAAAAACCCATTTTTTTGAGTTGGCGCCGCATGGTGGCCATGTTGTCATAGGTCCAGGCCGCCGGATGGGTATTGTTGTCAATGGCGGCATTTTCTGCGGGCATCCCAAAGGCATCCCAGCCCATGGGGTGAAGTACATTGAACCCCTTCATTCTTTTGTATCGGGCTACCACATCACCAATGGTATAATTTCGAACATGCCCCATGTGAATTTTGCCGGACGGATAGGGAAACATTTCCAGAAGATAATATTTTTCCTTTGACCTGTCCTCTGTTGTGGTGAAAACCCCTTGGGATTCCCAATATTGCTGCCATTTTGTCTCTACTTCTTCAGGATGATACCGATCTTCCATGATTATATGTCAACCTCCGGACACTATGCGTTTCAGGGGATAATACAAACCGTTGCCCCGGTGTGAACGGGGGGTGCCGGAAAAATTTCCAGGACGGCTGAAACCCGCATTAAAACCCCAATTTTTATGACTGATGATGTTCCGTTTTTTTATCCGGACTATCCCTTAAGGGGGCGCTTTTAAAAAAAAACAGGCCCATCAAGTACAAGGGCAAATAAAGCACATTAAATGGCACAATATGAATGAAATAGCAAGGATGATACAACCTGCTGATCATAATTTATTTGACTTGGCGGCGTCAATCGAATACTTGTTGTGTGCAGAAAGGCATTTTATTTTTTTAGACAATACCGGAATACCGGTTTATATAAACACACACACGACAGACAATATCTGTCAAAAGAGAGATTTCAGCTGTCATCGGTTTTTTTCAAGACCCATGATATATTCTTTGCTTTTTTTACAGCAATGGTAACCCACCAGGATAGATATACCGGGGGCAAGACCGACAGGGTCACGAAAAGACAACAAACCCCGATGGTTGAGAATCTCCATAAAACAATTTTTTTCCATGGAGGCGGTAAGGCAGATTTAATGACAAGAAAAATTTTAATCAATGCGCATGACTCTGATGAATGCAGAATCGTGACCATTAAAGAAAACAAACTGGAAGAAATTCACCTGGATACAGCCGCACGGGAAATGACCCAGGGAAATATTTACAAAGCATCTATTTCAAGGGTGGAGCCCAGTCTCCAGGCGGTGTTTGTGGATTATGGCACCCAGAAAAACGGATTTCTGCAACTCAATGAAATCCACAGTGATTATTTCCTCGACAATGATGCCGGGGACCGGAAAATCACCAACCTGGTGAAAAAAGGCCAGGAACTCATTGTCCAGGTCACTAAAGATCCCATCATGCACAAGGGGGCCATGCTCACCACCTTTATCTCCCTGCCGGGCAGACTATCCGTGCTCATGCCGGGCAGTACCACCCGGGGGGTCTCCCGTCAGATTGCCGATGAAGAGGAACGAAAGCGCCTCAAAGCCATCATAGAATCACTAAAAATACCCGAGGGATTTGGACTCATTGTCAGAACAGCCGGCAGAGACGCCACCAAGACAATGTTCACCAATGACCTGAAATATCTCCAGCGGGCCTGGAAAAACATCAACCAGAAGGCCATTGAAAGCAGCACTCCCTCCCTGCTGTACAAGGAACAGAACCTTGCGGTGAGGTCCTTAAGGGATTATTTCACCGATGATATCACAGAAATCCTCATAGATGACAAAGAGATGTTCCAGGAGGTAAAAGATTTCATGGGGGTCATTGCCCCCGGCAAGCAAAATATTGTAAAATTATTCAAGGGTGAAAAACCCATTTTTACAAAACATCAGCTCGAAGAGCAGATTGCCTCCATTTTTGAACCCAAAGTCTCCCTGAAATCAGGGGGTGCCATTGTTATTGATCAGACAGAAGCCCTTGTGGCCATTGATGTCAATTCCGGAAAATCCACCAGTAAAAAGAACATTGAACAGACCGCCTACCACACCAATATTGAGGCTGCCGAAGAGGTGGCAAGGCAATTGAGACTCAGGGATCTTGGGGGACTTATTGTGGTGGATTTCATTGACATGAAAGAAAGAAAACACAAGGCGGATGTTACCAAAACCCTGAAAAAACATCTGAAATCCGACAAGGCAAAAACCAAGGTGGGCGGCATATCCGGTTTTGGTCTTGTGGAAATGTCAAGACAGCGCCTGCGACCCTCCATTACCTTTGGCAGTTATAAAACCTGTCCCCACTGCAAAGGACGCGGCATGATCCCCTCTGTGGAAAATCTGGGACTTGCATTTTTACGGCAACTCAATCTTAAAACCATCAAGGGAAGCATCACCGCCCTCACCGCGGACCTGCCACCGGAGGTGGCCACCTATCTTTTAAACAAAAAAAGAAAAGAAATACATGATATTGAACTAAAAAGAGAGGTAACCATCACCATCAACGCCTGTGATGGAATCCCCTGGGGAGAAAGTCGCATCAGCTGTGATAAATAGTTTCTGGTAAACAGTTTTTACCGGTGAGTTATCCATTATTTTGCTGTTTTAATTCTCTCCGGGAAGAAGCTTATAAGCGGCCATGGACATGATCAAGCGCAATATTATTAATTATTCAGGCTTGATATCCCCCACAAGCTGAACCTTGACATAATCTTAACTTTTGTGTATCTCAAACAGTCGCACACTAAAAAGTCCATGTGGAGGACTTGAAAATGCTGTCATGCCGCCCCCCCGAGGGGCAATGGGCCCGGCCCGGAACCGTAGACGGCTCAATTGGCCGGTTCCCATTGCCCCTCGGGGGGACTCTCTGCTGAGGTTACCCGGAAGTTTTATTTTCTATGGCAGTAAAAACCTGCCACAAAGAATAATGAAAAAGTAGTTGCTGTTAACACCCAGCACCTTCTTTTTCATATAAAAATTGACTATAACATTGCGGGCAGAATCCGGTTCAACCCGAAATAGATCCGGCTTCCTGCAAAACAACCTTAAAATAAACAGGCGCATTTAAATTCAGGAGGATTTTATTATCATGATCAACACAGCATTTGCAATGGGACAAGCTGGTGCAGCAGGTGGACAGGCAGGTGGACTTACAGCGTTTGTACCCCTTATTCTGATGTTCGTTATTTTTTATTTTCTGCTCATAAGACCCCAGCAGAAAAAAGCCAAGGAACACCAGAATATGATCAACAGTCTTAAAAAGGGTGATCGTATCATTACATCCGGTGGCGTTCATGGCACCATTGTCTCCCTTGGGGATACCACCGTATCCATTGAAATAGCAGAAAATGTTAAAATTAAAATAAATCGGGGGAATGTCGGTGCCACCCTCCAGGGCAACGCACCGGCTGAATCAAAAAAAGACAAGAAAAACAAATAACAACTGCCATTTCAGGAGCAATAAGATTGAAACTATTCACATGGAAAGGCGCGCTTACCGCAGTGATCATACTGGCCGCACTGGTATATGTTCTTCCAACCTTTTATGTTGACTGCTGGCCCCATAAAAAAATTAATCTGGGTCTTGATCTCCAGGGCGGGATGCATCTTGTTCTGGAAGTTCAGAACCAGAAGGCCCTTGAAACCACCGTTGAACGCACCGTGCATGAGCTGAAACAGGAGCTGAGAAAAAAGGGAATCAAACATCTTGGCATCACCCGTAACAGCAATAACACCATTACGGCAACACTGGGCGGAGATAAAAACATAGAGGGCTTCACAGAACTGGTCACGGATGATTTCAATGTGCTGGAAATCGCCTCCACGGTGACGGTTCCCGAGGGGAAAAAAATTGTACTGCAGATTCCCGCTAAAGAGGCGGAAAATATCAAGCGCATGGCCACGGAGCAGGCCCTTGAAACCATTCGCAATAGAATTGATGAATTTGGTGTCAGCGAACCGGACATCCGCCTCCAGGGTGACCGTCGGATTCAGATCCAGCTTCCAGGCATCACAGATACCCAGCGAGCCAAGGATCTCATCGGCAAAACTGCCCAGCTTAATTTCCAGCTGGTAGATGAAACCGGAGACATGGCTTCCGCGGCAAAGGGTACGCCTCCGCCGGGATCAGAGCTGTTATACCAGACAAAGGAAGACAGTCGTACAGGAAGGGTCTCCAAAGTGCCCTTTCTCATTAAAAAACAGGTTCTGCTTGACGGCGGATCACTCACCGATGCAAGGGTAATGATTGATTCCCAGTTCAATGAACCCTATGTGGGCATTGAATTTGACCGAAAAGGAGCCCGGATATTTGAGCGGATCACCGGAGAGAACATAAAAAAACGGCTGGCCATTGTCCTTGATAAAACCGTTTATTCCGCACCGGTGATCCAGGATCGCATTGCCGGGGGCAAGGCCAGAATAACAGGTAATTTCACCACGGAAGAGGCAAGAGATCTTGCCATTGTACTGCGGGCAGGCGCACTTCCGGCACCGGTTAATATCATTGAGGAAAGAACAGTTGGACCCACCCTGGGAGCAGACTCCATTCGCATGGGAATCATGTCCATGATGGTTGGTGGCCTTCTGGTAATCCTCTTTATGGTGATGTACTATAAGGTGGCCGGTCTCATTGCAGACGTTGCCCTTGTGGCAAATATTCTGCTCATCGGTGGCGGTCTTGCAGCTTTCCAGGCCACCCTGACCCTGCCGGGCATTGCGGGCATTATTCTCACCATCGGTATGGCGGTGGATGCCAATGTTATTATTTTTGAGAGAATACGAGAAGAACTGGCCTCGGGAAAAACCGCTGCAGCATCGGTCCAGGCGGGATTTTCAAGGGCTGCTCTCACCATCCTTGACGCCAACGTGACAACACTTATTGTTGCGGTGGTATTGTTTCAGTTCGGCACCGGCCCTGTAAAGGGATTTGCCGTTACCCTGGGACTTGGCATTCTTGCAAGTCTTTTCACGGCTCTGGTCCTTTCAAAAAGTATTTTTGATATGATGCTGTCCGGGAAAAAGACCCCCACACTCAGTATATAAGGAGATAAACATCCATGCAGTTTATCAAACCCGGCACCACCTTTGATTTTATAGGAAAACGGAAACTGGGATTTTCACTGTCCCTGGCATTGGTTATTATCAGCATCATTTCCCTTGTCATTCACCAAGGTCCCAATTACGGCATTGATTTTTCAGGCGGCACCCTCGTACAGGTTAAATTTGAAAAAGAAACCGCCACCCAGGATATTCGTTCGGGCCTTGACCAGATAGGGATTGCCAACTCTTCGGTGCAGCATTTCGGAGACCCCGGAGAAAATGAGTTTCTCATCCGTACCAGTAATCCGGACATGACTGGCCAGGGTTTTTCCCAGGCCATTACCCAGGCCCTGGAAAATGCCACAGGTTCCACCCCGGATATCCGAAGAGTGGAAATGGTGGGACCCCAGGTGGGAAAGGATCTGAGAACACAGGCACTTCTGGCCATGTTTTATTCATTGCTCTTCATCACCATATACATTTCAGGTCGATTTGAAATGAAATGGGTGCTCTCCGGTGTGACAGCAGGCGCCCTGATGGCGGCGGTTTATTTTCTGTCCATCTTTAACATGAGCATGCCAATCCTCATCGCGGCGGCCCTGGTGGTTACCCTGGTGCTGTTCTGGTATCTCGGACTCAAATATGCCATGGGAGCCATTGTTGCCCTAATCCATGACGTATTTATCACCGTGGGGCTTTTTTCCATACTGGATTATGAATTTTCATTGCCTATTATCGCGGCATTGCTGACCATCATCGGGTATTCCCTCAATGATACCATCATTGTGTTTGACCGAATCCGGGAAAACAATATCCATCAACGCAAACTGACAATGGCTGAAATTATAAACAAAAGTATCAATGAGACCTTGGGTCGCACCATACTCACCTCTCTCACCACGTTGATAGTGCTTTTTTCCCTGCTGTTTCTGGGGGGGGAAATTATTCATAATTTTGCCTTTGCAATGATTGCAGGCGTAGTTGTCGGTACCTATTCCTCGATCTTTGTTGCAAGCCCCATTGTTCTTTTAACGGACAGGAAGAATCGTTAATTGAAAAAATGGGGGTAATTATTCGGTCAGCGCCCCATATCATCTATTTTAATCTGCTCACACAGCATGTGCTGCGCGGTTCCAGACAGACGAGTATGGGGCATTGACCATACCTTTACAATACCAACCCGAATATTTATAAGTTGGATTATTTTTTATAAAAAACTCCGCCTAAAGGGCTGCAATGATTGGAGTTTCAATTTCCGTTGTGGCTGGTGGTTAATGCCATGTATGTTTATATTCAAGGAGTGCAAACCTTAACGATCCATGAACCTCATAACAGGGAAAAATATACCAGATGTCCGCACTGACTGATAAATATCGATTCTGGTTTGCCCTGAGAAATGTCCCGGGACTGGGCAGCGTGCTTTTTAAGCGCCTGATGGGGGCCTTTGGGTCGCCGGAAGCGGTGTTTAATGCGCCTGAACAGGACCTCAGACAAATCAAAGGTATGAGTCCCCGGATTGTTAGAGGTATAGAACGAAATCGCAACAATCGACCCGATGATGAAATCAGGGCCATTGAACGGGCCGGTTTTCAGATTGCAGCCATGAATGATCCCCATTACCCTGCACTTCTTTTACACATTCCAGATCCTCCCCCTCTACTGACCTACCTTGGCACCCTTGACAATATTGCACCCTGCATCGCCATTGTGGGTTCAAGACGGGCAACTGCCTATGGGCTTCAAACGGCGTTCAAGCTGGGGCACAACCTTGCACGACAGGGGTTTCAGATTGTCAGCGGCATGGCCATAGGTATTGATACGGCTGCCCACAAAGGGGCCATGAAAACCAGGGGAAAAACCCTCGCCGTGCTGGGATGCGGCTTAAAAACCATTTACCCCAGAGAAAACAGACAGCTGTACCACGACATTGCCGACAATGGTGCCGTTATTTCAGAGTTTTCCATTGACAGTATACCGGATGCCCACCATTTTCCCATGAGAAACCGCATCATCGCCGGCATGTCCACTGGCACCATCGTGGTGGAGGCCGCCGCCAAAAGCGGATCTCTTATCACAGCCAGGCTCACCGCCGAGTATAACAGGGAGGTATTTGCCGTACCCGGAAGTGTGCACTCATTTCAAAGTACCGGTACCCATTACCTGTTAAAACAGGGTGCAAAACTTGTGGAAAATGAACTGGATGTCATTGAAGAACTGGACCATATGGTCCACCCGGCTGTACCTTTCAGCCCAGAAAATCCCCCGGGCAATTCCCAGGGGCATGTCTTTAAACCGGACACGCCCGAACAACAGATTCTAAACTGCCTGGGGGCCTATCCCGTTCACATTGACACCATCATCGAACAATCCGGTCTTGATGCAGGGGTTGTCAATGCATCACTTCTGTGCCTGGAACTGAAGGGTGTGGTAACACAAACACCAGGAAATTATTTTTTTGTCGTAGAGGAAACATCGTGAGTAAACCACTTTTAATTGTCGAGTCCCCCACCAAAGTTAAAACCCTTAAAAAATATATCGGAAAAAAGTTTAATGTTGCTGCCACCGCCGGACATATCAAAGATCTGCCCCAGAAAGAGCTGGGCATTGATATAGAAAAAGATTTTAAGGCAAAATACCTTCAGATCAAGGGGAAATCTAAGGTGATTCAGGCCCTGAAAAAAGAGGCCGGGGATACCGACACTATTTATCTGGCACCTGACCCTGACCGCGAAGGCGAGGCCATTGCATTCCATGCTGCAGACATTTTAAAGCAAAAGGGACGATCATTTTACAGGGTATTGATCCATGAACTCACCAAAAAAGGGATCACCGATGCCTTGGAAAATCCCATGGATCTCAACTATGACAGATATGAAGCCCAGCAGGCCAGAAGGACCCTTGACCGGCTGGTGGGATATCAAATTTCTCCTCTGCTCTGGCGGCGAGTCCAGGGAGGACTCAGCGCCGGAAGGGTCCAGTCTGTGGCAGTTAAAATCATCTGTGACCGGGAACGACAGATAAGGGCCTTTGAACCCCAGGAATACTGGACCATTGCAGCGGACCTGTCTGCCCCGGATAATCCCCCGTCCTTTGTGGCCCAGCTGGTGCGAAAACAGGGGGAAAAGATTGTCATCCCCGATGGGGATACCTCCGCTGCCATTGTAAAGGATCTGGAAAATCTTGCCTTTGTGGTGGATAAAATCCAGCGAAAAACCATCAAACGCACACCGTTGCCCCCCTTTATCACCAGTAAACTGCAGCAGGATGCCATTAACCGCCTGAAATTTTCCGCCAAAAAAACCATGATGGTGGCCCAGCAGCTCTATGAGGGAATTGAAATCGGCACCGGTGGCCCCGAAGGTCTTATTACCTATATGCGTACCGATTCCACCCGTATTGCCGATGAAGCAGCACTGGCAGCCCAGGAGTTGATTCGGGAAAAATTCGGCCCGGAATATGCGCTGGAATCCCCCCGGTATTTTAAAAACAAAAACAAGGCCCAGGACGCCCATGAGGCCATCCGCCCCACATCAGTATTAAATACCCCGGGCAAGGTCCAGCCCTTTCTCTCCCAGGATCAGTTCAAACTCTATGATCTTATCTGGAAACGCTTCATGGCCTCCCAGATGACCCAGGCCCTCATTGATCAGAAAACCATCTCCATCCAGGCCGGGGTTTACACCTTCAGCGTGGGGGGCAGTACTGTGAAATTTCAGGGATTCATGGCCCTTTACAACACCGATGATACCGTGGAAAAAAAAGAAAAACAGCCTCTGCCGGAAATGGCGGAAAATGATACACTGTCGGTAACGGAAATCCTGCCTGCCCAGCATTTTACCAAACCGCCTCCACGGTTTTCCGAGGCATCCCTTGTAAAGGAACTCGAAGAAAACGGCATCGGTCGCCCCAGTACCTACGCATCCATCTTAACCACAATAAGAGACAAAGGGTATGTGGACCTTGTCAAGCGATACTTTATTCCCAATGAGCTGGGATTCATCGTAAATGATCTGCTGGTGGAGTCTTTTCCTGAAATTCTGGATGCCAGATTTACAGCCAAGATGGAAAATAATCTCGACAGTATTGAAAATGGAACCACCAGGGCCATTGATGTGCTCCATGATTTTTATACCCCCTTCAAAGAAAAACTTGAATACGCCCAAGAAAATATGCTCAGCGTCAAGGGTGTAGGTATGCCCACAGACCTGAAATGTCCCCTTTGCGGAAAACCCCTTAATATTAAAATGGGTCGAAACGGCCATTTCATTGCCTGCACCGGATACCCCGAATGCACCTTCTCAAGCAACTATACCCGGGATGAAAAGGGCAACATCGAAATTCATGAAACCAAGGTGGATAATACCAAGGTAAAAGATTGTGACAAATGCGGAAAGCCCATGGTAAAAAAAGAAGGCAGGTATGGGGAATTTCTTGCCTGCACCGGATACCCGGACTGTAAGCACACCGAATCTGTTTTCGGGGATCAACCCGGAAGAGAAACCGGCATCGCATGCCCGGAAAAAGGGTGTGAGGGCTTCATTGTGGAAAAACGCTCCCGCAGGGGAAAAATATTTTATGGATGTAACCGTTACCCGGACTGCAGTTTTGCATCCTGGGACAAACCGGTCAATATTCCCTGCCCCCAGTGTGACTCACCCTATCTGGTGGAAAAAGAAACCAAAAAAGAGGGAAAGATATTTAAATGTCCCGTCAAAGGGTGTGGATATAAGCAGACAGCCCCGGATACGGATCAATGATGTTTCCTGCATGGTCCCCACGCTGCACCTGCCCTCTATAGAGTGTATAGATGACAGGCCACGACATGAACACCTGATTGTGTTTTTTCTACATGGCCAGAGCCTGCAAACATGGGTTCCTCCCTGCGGCATACATCCATGACCCGGGGACATCGGGTGTGAAAGCGACATCCCGGCGGCGGGTTCTCCGGGGATGGTACTTCCCCCTTTAGAATAATTCGTTCTTTCCGGGCCAGGGGATCCGGCAGGGGTATAGCCGACAAAAGGGCCCGGGTGTAAGGATGCAAGGGATTCTCGTATAAATCCTGGGCCGGGGCAGACTCAACAATTCGGCCAAGATACATCACCGCAATGCGATCGGATACATGTTTGACAACGGCAAGATCATGGGAAATAAACAGATAAGTTAATCCCATTTCCCGCTGCAGGGCCACCATGAGATTAAGGATCTGGGACTGCACGGAAACATCCAGGGCAGAAACCGGTTCATCACAAATAATGACTTCCGGATTCAGGCTGATGGCCCGGGCAATGCCGATGCGCTGGCGCTGTCCACCGCTGAATTCATGGGGAAAACGGCTGATGTCATCGCCAGACAGCCCCACCCGTTCCAGTAATTGCCCGATTTTTTCGTCACTTCTCCCCTCTTTTTTACCATGGATTATATATTTTTCCCTGAGAATTTCCCCCACAGTGTGCCGGGCATTCAAAGATTCAAAGGGGTCCTGGAAAATCATCTGCATCTGCAGACGCATGGACTTAAACCACTTGGGATTACCCGGGGCAATCTGCCTGCCATGGAGAAATATTTTTCCTGCAGTTATGGGGTAAAGCCCCATGATGCACCGACCAAGGGTGGTTTTTCCACACCCGGATTCACCCACAAGCCCCAGGGTCTGCCCCTTTTTAATATCAAAAGAGATATCATCCACCGCATTTACCACCCCGGTCTGTTTTAAAAAAAGCCCCCCCGACACCGGGAAATGTTTGGTCAACCTCTCAACACGTAAAACCACATCGGGGTCTGGATACGGTTCTCTTCCATTGAAACTTTTCCGTTTTTCCATGGGATCAGCCATTACATTTCCTCCAGAAGATGACAGGATGCAAAATGACCATTACCCTTCATCTGGATTTCTTTGGGACAAACCGTGTGACAGCGCTCCATCACACGGGGGCATCGATTGGAAAACCGGCATCCCCGGGGCATTTTATCCAGAGAGGGAACCCGTCCCCGGATGGTGGGAAGTATGGATTTAGGCACACCTGACAATCCTGGTATGGATGAAATCAGGCCCCTGGTATAAGGATGAACCGGATGTGTAAAGAGCTCTTTTACCGCCGAACGTTCCACTACACGCCCCCCATACATTACCACTGCATGGTCACAGTTTTCTGCAATGAGACCCAGATCATGGGTAATTAATATCACAGCCATACCCATTCTTTTTTGCAGATCCTTTATAAGTGCCATGATCTGGGCCTGAACGGTAACGTCCAGGGCAGTGGTGGGTTCATCGGCAATGAGAATGTCCGGGGAAGATGCCAAGGCCATGGCAATCATCACCCGCTGGCGCATGCCCCCGGACAACTGGTGGGGATAGGCTTGCATGATCATCAACGGATCGGCAATTCCCACATTCCCAAGCATTTGTGCCACGGCGTCGTGCCGATCTCTGGAGATCATGGCCGGGAAATGCAACTCATAGACCTCATTGATCTGGGAACCGATGCGATGCACGGGATTTAACGCAGTCATTGGTTCCTGAAAAATCATGGATATACGCCTGCCCCGGATGGACTGCATGTCCGACACACAAAGGGTCAAAAGATCCTGGTTGTCAAAAACAATACGGCCGGATATCACCTTCCCCGATGGTCGGGGAAGCAGAGACATTATGGAAAGAGCTGTAACACTCTTTCCACACCCCGATTCCCCCACAATACCCAGTGTACTTCCCCGGGCCATGGAAAAACTGACCCCGTCCACGGCATGGACTCTGCCCCCTTCGGTGTCAAAGGCGGTGACAAGATCCTGCACCTGTAATAGAGGTGTTCCGGGGTTTTGGGTGTTTAATGATACCTTATCGTTCACCCTGCCCTCCCGGTTTAAAATGCGTATCTATGATGGTTTCCGGTGGAAAGGAAATACCTTTTTTCATGGCCGTCAGAGTTTCATCATGGCGTTGGCGATCAAACCAGAACAGGCCCCCGGTCATAGGGGAAAAGGGATCAAACAAGGATTCAGAAACCTTGGTACCATGAAACTCGGGTAAGCGCAACCAGCGCCAGAAGGCATGGCGTACATATGGCACCATAAAGGTGGGAACAAAGGCACCCTGGGCATGAATACGGGCCTGAATCTGTCGGGAAAGCATCTTTCTCTGACCAGCATCCAGGCTTTCCCGATACTGATCAATGAGCCGATCAAGTTCAGGGTCATCGGTGTTGGTGATGTTGTTGGTCTGGGCCTTGTGGGCATTGTCCGAATGCCAGCTCTGCCAGTAGGAGGGGCGAAGGGAGGTGCTCCATCCCATCCAGGCCACATCATGCTTTTTTTCCAGAAACTTTTTAAAGGCTGCAGTGCTGTCAAGTTTCTGGAGCCGCAGCTCCACACCGGCCTTTCTGGCCTGCTCTTTTAAAACCACCAGACGGGGGGTATGTCCCTCAAAGCCATAGGTCACCTCCACGGAAAAGCGCAGCCCCTCCCGCTGCCAGATACCATCATTTCCCCGGTGCCATCCGGCCTGGCTCATCAACTCTTCCACCTTTTCAATGGAGAAATCCCGGGGTCTGATATCCGGATTGGTGTAATCACCATACCCCACATAGGCCTGATTCAGCCTGAAATAGTCCCCCCTGAGCACCTTTTTAATTACCCGATCCACATCCATGGCATGGGCAAAGGCATACCGAACAAGGGGGTCCTTGAATACGGGCTTGTCACAGTTCAACCACAGCCCCGATGCCGATTGCTGGGTATCATTAAAATACCATATGCGTTTGACATATCCTTTATTGATGACATCGGTGTCTGAGCGATTGTACCAGTACTGGGGCATGATCAAAGAGAACAAATCCATCTGCCCCTTTTTAAAGTACTCCCACATCATGTTAAAATCGCGGATAACGGTGAAATTGACCTTATCCACATTAAACCGGTTTTTAAAATACCTCAACTGTCCGGCCCACCAGTTCTGTTTTCGCTTAAAATGAATGTACTTTCCCTTTTTAAAATCGGAAATCTGATATGCTCCGGTGTTGGGTACCACCCTCCAGTTGTACTCATGGACAAAATCTTCATCCAAGGTACCAAAAAAATGTTCCGGGGTGGGGGCAATGGCGACCCTTAAATGAAGGTCCGGTTGGGCCTTGGTACTTTTGACTGCCAGGGTATGATCGTCAAAAACCGTCACCGATTCAATCTCCCTAGAGTAATAATCATTGTACCAGGGTGCCATGATGTGTTCCGAACGCATGAAGGTAAGGGTATAGGCAAAATCACTTGCCGTCACCGGTTCACCATCGGACCATCTTGCCTTTTTGTTCAGGCGGAAATACATGGTCTTATTATCGGCATCAAAAGCCCAGTAGGTGGCAAGCTCGGGGATGATGTTGCCGGTGTCAGGATGAATGTTCACAAGGGAGAGTTGATTGTCCAGGATGGCATTTCTAAAACTGCCGTTGGCATCCGGCCCCACGGTTCTGAAGGTCATGGGAAAACTTAAAATGGCAGATCGCAGCACCCCACCCTTAACTGCATCCGGGGAGGAAAAAACAGGATCATTATTATTGGTCAGCCAGGTAATTCCCTCCGGAAGTACTGCATTTGTACCATGGGAATCAGATACTTGCCCTTCCGGCAATCTTTCTGTCGCAGTTTTCGCATCTTCCGTTTTACCATGGGAATTTTCTGTGGACTTAAAGGTAACTTTGACATTCCCCCCATGGGAACTGGAAGGTTCATCACTGCCACAGCCCGTAAGTATGAAAAGGGCAGTCATGGCACAAAAAGTCACAAAAATATAATACCATGGATCAAATGATTTTGTCATTACATCTCCATATAAACATAAATGGCTGTAACCATCAGCCACAACTAAAATTGAAACTCTCATTATTGCAGCATGTTGAACGGAGTTTCTTATAAAAGAACACATGACAGACTATTCTGTCACAACGAATGATAAAAATGGCATTATGCCGCCCTCCGAGGGAAAATGGGCCACCCAGCACATAGAACCCAGTACCCATCAACCTGCTGTACAAAGTGGTTCTTTTAATGTAAACATACAGGTATTAGAGGCCGAGGCCTCCCCCGGCCCGGATATGAAAACCAGATAAAAAGGCACAGACATGCATATTACCATCAGCACCAGAAAACACACACAGCTTGTGGATATCACTCCGGACATTCAGCGGGCGGTGATGGAAGCCGGAATGGATTCCGGGCTGGTCCATGTTTTTTCCATGCACACCACCGCAGGCATAACCATCAACGAAAACGCAGATCCCGATGTAAAGACGGACATTATCAGCAGCCTTGACAGTCTCTTTCCCTGGACCGACAATTATCGTCACAGGGAGGGCAATTCTGCAGCCCACCTTAAAACAAGCTTCATGGGATCCTTTCAGATGGTTCCCATTGAAAATGGCTCTCTGGTGCTGGGAACATGGCAAAGCGTTTTTCTATGCGAATTTGATGGTCCCAGAACCCGCAGGGTATATCTGACATTCATCCATGAACACCGGGTTCCCCACCTGCCGAAACCTGCATGATTCAAAAAGAAAATCCATATCCAGAAAAAACTTGCTGGATATGGAGATTGACTGCCCGATGCACCGGGCATCGTCAAAAACGGGATGGGTCATCACATCGCCCTTATTATTTTTTTCCTGATGTGATCACCAGAATCCCCGGTTTCCGGCATGGTAAAAACAAAATTACAGATCAGAACCCAAGATCCTCATTTATCAATACCACCTTCACCCGTTTTGGTGGGAAACATTTTTCTGTGATGGACCAGGTATTACATATGCGCTCCGGGCTTTTGCAGTCCTGACAGAACCCGGTTTCCCTGCAAGGGGTTTTTTTATCAAGATTCATGCTATTCACCGGTGCGGCATAATTTTTGATGCGGTACATGGCATCATCCAGATCACAGGTGATTTTATTTCTACCCACAAAGATGATGACATTTTTAGGACCAAAAGTAATGGCACCGATTCTGTTACCGATCATATCCAGGTTGACCAGTTGCCCGGCTTCCGTCACAGCATTGGTACCCGTTATGAAAAGGTCCACCAAAAGGGATTTACGCCTGAGGGCCATTTGATTTTCCATGGGAAGGCTTTTATCAAAGGTATTTAAAACCTCCATATCCGCCGCATCTTTCAGCGCATGGAAAAGACCGGTGGCAACATAGGTCATGGAACCACCCCAGGATACACTTTTCGGGTTGAGCTCCGGTATAATTTTATCCAGAACAAGATCCCTGGCATCCCCTGGGGTGTCTGCAATAAACGCTTCAAAATTATTGGATTCAAGATTTTTCTTTACCTGTTCAAGTCGGTGCATCCAATAGTTATTAACGGGATTTTTCATGTTTTCTTTATTTCTCCATGATGATGTGTTTTACACAGATAATTCAAACCATGGTGATACTACCTAAAATATGTTGAGTTATCAAATTTATTCTGGCAAAAAATTATTTATTTTTTTTAAAAATTTGTGTTGACTAAATAGTTATTTCTTTTTATAGTCAAATCACGATATGAATCCGCTTCAGTAGAACACGCATTACAGATTTCAGCCTGTTTTCTCTTGTCCTCACTTCTGGCACTACTACCGTTTTCAGTTTCAACCGATACCGACGATTAACCGGTAAGCTTCTACTTGAAAAGTCAGTAAAAATCATGAACTATAAGTTAAAAAACGATCAATCCATGTTTATCATTCCATTCCTTATTATAATGTTGAAATTTATCAACAAAGGAATTAGATTCCATTATGACTTTTTTCGCATTATTTAAACTCAAAACAAACTGTACGGATATGATGAATTAAAAAATTTCATCTCAAATTCGCGATGTATTTCCCGATAATGTTATATGGTTCACAGAAAGGCATTAGCCGGGCGACATACTTCATATGCCTTCAAAAAATATTTTACATTTCTTTAAAAAAACACTTCGAAACGGGTATTGGCCTTATAAAAATGTAAAATAAAGCAGAAGGATAACATCCAGGCAATCAAAATGATAACACTTCATGACTCCGTTCCAGGCCCATTGGCCAACCCGGTCCGGGCTGACAAGGGCCAGATTATCAAACGGCACAACACTTTTCTTAAACGAATAATACAAATAACCTTACAAAGGGGGTGATGGAAACCAGAGAGCTTGCTGATTTCTTAGAATTTTAATCATTTAAACTTCAAAATGCAGGAGACAATTAATGGGCGACAAAGAAATTCAAGAGACGACAGAGGCGCAGATTGCGGTACACTGGCAGGAAGAAGAGTACTACTATCCCTCAACTAAATTCATCGGACAGGCCAATGTCACAGATCCTTCAATTTATGACAGGTTCAGCCTGGACAATTATCCAGACTGTTTTATTGAGTATGCAGAAATGCTGGATTGGTACAAATACTGGGATGAAGTTCTTGACACAAGTGATGCACCCTGCTGGAAGTGGTTCAAGGGTGGTCTGATCAACGCCAGCTATAACTGCATTGATCGCCATCTTGCAAAAAATAAAAACAAAACAGCCATTCATTTTGTACCGGAACCCGAGAGCGAAAGAATCGATCATATCACCTACCAGGAACTCTACGTCAGAGTAAATGAGTTTGCAGCCCTGCTTCGGGATTTCGCAGGTTTAAAACGAGGCGACAGAGTCACCATTCACATGCCCATGACAGCAGAACTTGCAGTTACCATGCTGGCCTGTGCTCGACTTGGGGTCATTCATTCCGTTGTTTTTGGCGGTTTCTCTCCCAGTGCCTGTGCAGACAGAATTGTGGACTCCCAGTCCAGGGTACTTATTTCCATGGACGCTTATTACCGGTCCGGAACCTTGTTAAACCATAAAGTCAATGCGGACAATGCCGTAAAAATCGCCAAAGACGGTGGACAGGTGGTTGATAAAGTTCTTGTATGGGAAAGATATCCGGGCAAATACTCTTCGGACACCCCCATGGTTGATGGCCGTGATTACAGTGTCAACACCGTATTGAAAGACTATTATGGAGAACGCATTGAACCGGAAAAAATGCTTTCTGAAGATCCGCTGTTCCTGATGTACACCAGCGGCACCACAGGTAAACCCAAAGGATGTCAGCACAGCACGGGCGGCTATCTGTCATATGTAACCGGCACATCCAAATACATCCAGGATATCCATCCGGAAGATGTTTACTGGTGCATGGCTGATATCGGCTGGATCACAGGGCATTCCTACATTGTCTATGGCCCGTTGTCACTTTGTGCATCAACCGTCATTTATGAAGGGGTTCCCACCTATCCGGATGCAGGCAGATCCTGGAGGATCGCCCAGGAACTGGATGTCAATATTTTTCACACCGCCCCCACCGCCATCCGTGCATTGAGAAAAATCGGACCGGATGAGCCTGCCAAATACAACTATCATTTCAAACACATGACCACCGTGGGAGAGCCCATCGAACCTGCGGTATGGAAATGGTATCAGAAGGAAGTCGGCAAAGGGGAAGCAGCCATTGTTGACACCTGGTGGCAGACGGAGAACGGCGGCTTCCTATGCAGCACCATACCGGGCATAAAACCCATGAAGCCCGGCAGTGCAGGTCCTGGGGTTCCCGGTATTCATCCCATCATTTATGATGAGGACGGCAACGAGGTCACCAAACCTGGCATCGCAGGCAACATCTGTATCCAGAACTCCTGGCCCGGACAGTTCCAGACCATCTGGGGCGACAGGGATCGCTTTGTTGACACCTATTTTGCAAGATACTGTAAAAATCCTGACAGCAAGGACTGGCGTGACTGGCCATATCTGGCGGGCGATGCAGCCACCCGATCCGCAGACGGGTATTACAGAATCCTCGGCAGAATTGATGATGTTATCAACGTATCAGGCCATCGCCTGGGTACAAAGGAGATCGAATCTGCAGCCCTTGTTGTGGACGAAGTCGCCGAAGCGGCGGTTGTCCCTGTGGCCCATGAGATCAAAGGAAAAGTTCCAGATCTTTACATTGCACTGAAACCTGGAAATGAACCCAGCGAAGCACTGGCCCAGAAAATTTCCGACGCCATATGCGATCAGATCGGTAAAATTGCCAAGCCCAGAAAGGTCTGGCTGGTACCGGATATGCCCAAAACCCGATCCGGTAAAATCATGAGAAGGGTCCTTGGATCTATATCCAACAACAAGGACGTAGGTGACGTTATGACCCTTGCAAATCCAGAAGTTGTTGAAATTATTAAGAATATGGTTCTAAAAGCCTAACAGGCAATGAGTGTCCGTTTATGACGGAATAGATCAAAGTGATATGTTTCTTTAACAGGCCGGCAATGTTAACGCGTTGATACATTGCTGGCTTACACTCTAATTTGATACACAGGGGATCACAACTAATGTCAAATGCCTACACAGATGCATACGAACTTTCTATCAAAAATCCTGAAGCTTTCTGGGGTCCCATTGCCGAAGAATGTCACTGGTATAAGAAATGGGACAAAGTACTGGACGATTCAAACAAACCGTTTTATCGCTGGTTCGTCGGCGGTGAAATGAATACGTGTTATAATGCCCTTGATTTTCACATTGACAATGGTCATGGTGACACAACCGCACTGATCTACGACAGTCCGGTAACAGATACGAAAAAACAATATACCTATTCAGAGCTAAGAGATGAAGTGGCAAAGTTTGCCGGAGTTCTGGCATCCAAGGGTGTTGAAAAAGGTGACAGGGTTATCATTTATATGCCCATGATCCCCGAAGCAGCCATGGCCATGCTTGCCTGTGCCCGCATTGGTGCCGTACATTCCGTTGTCTTTGGCGGATTTGCAGCCAATGAACTTGCCACCCGAATCAACGATGCAAAACCCAAGGTTATTGTATCGGCATCCTGCGGTATTGAAGTGGCTAAGAAAATCGTTTATAAGCCGTTGCTGGATGCTGCCATTGATATGTCCAACTCAAAACCCGAAGCCACCATCATCTTTCAACGCCCCATGGAGTCGGCTCAATTAAAACCGGACAGGGATTTTGACTGGGCAGAGATGATGAAGGATGCTGTACCCCATGACTGTGTTCCTGTTAAGGCCACGGATCCACTGTATATTCTATATACTTCCGGCACCACCGGGCAACCCAAGGGGGTTGTAAGGGACAATGGCGGTCATATGGTGGCATTAAAATGGACCATGAAAGCCATTTATACCATTGATCCCGGGGATGTCTATTGGGCCGCATCGGATATCGGATGGGTGGTTGGCCATTCCTATATCGTATATGCCCCCCTGTTCCAGGGAGCGGCTACCATTCTTTTTGAAGGAAAACCTGTGGGAACCCCCGATGCCGGCACCTTCTGGCGGGTGATCTCAGAATATGGTGTCAAGAGTATGTTCACGGCCCCCACGGCTTTCCGGGCCATTAAACGCGAAGATCCCCAGGGTAAACTCATCGCAGATTATGATCTATCAAAATTTGAAGTGTTATTCCTTGCAGGGGAAAGAACAGATCCAGATACCCTGCACTGGTCCGAAGATAAACTCAATGTTCCGGTCATTGATCACTGGTGGCAGACAGAGACCGGCTGGGCCATTGCAGCAAACTGTGAGGGACTGTACCACTTTCCTGTAAAGCCCGGTTCACCCACCAAGGCCGTTCCCGGATGGGATGTCCAGGTGGTGGATGAAGCGTGTAAACCTGTTAAACCCGGTGACATCGGTGCCATTGTGGTGAAGCTGCCCCTGCCCCCCGGAACCCTGCCCACCCTGTGGCAGAATGATGACAGATATGTGGAAGCCTATCTGGAAGAATTCCCGGGATACTATAAAACAGCCGATGCCGGTTACATTGATGAAGAAGGTTATATTTATGTCATGACCCGCACCGATGATATCATCAACGTGGCAGGGCACAGACTCTCCACCGGTGCCATGGAAGAGGTTCTTGCCAACCACCCCGATGTGGCGGAATGTGCCGTCATGGGTGTGGAAGATCAACTCAAAGGTCAGGTACCCTTAGGAATGCTGGTGCTCAATGCCGGTGTCACAAGAGATTATGCTGAAATCGTCAAAGAGGCCATACAGATGGTTCGGGAGCAGATTGGTCCGGTGGCCGCTTTTAAAACGGCAACTGTGGTCAAACGGCTGCCCAAAACCCGCTCGGGTAAAATCCTGCGGGGCACCATGAGAAGTATCGCCGATAAAAAGCCCTACAAGGCTCCTGCCACCATAGATGATCCCACCATCCTTGGTGAAATTGAAGAAAGCCTGGGCCGCATTGGTTATGGTGCCAAGGCCACCTGAAACAGTCTATAATTAAAAGTATGAGCGGGAAAAATGTTTTTTTACTTCCTTCTTATCGTTTAACCCGCCCACCAAACAAGGAGATACGCATGAGTACACAGACAATTGAAAAAGTCCCGACACAGGCCTGGATAACGACCTTTTCAGGTACAGCGATCAATCTCTGTCTCGGCATACTGTATGCCTGGAGTATCTGGAAATCGGCTCTGGTAAATGTAGACAGGGCCGGTGAAGCCATGACCGGTATAAATGAAGGCTGGGTGTATCTAACCAATGCCCAGGCGGCCACACCCTTTTCCCTGTGCGTTATTGTATTTGCCCTTTTAATGATCCCCGGCGGTAGAATTCAGGATAAGGTCAGTCCAAAATTCGGTGCCACAGTAGGGGGGCTTCTGCTGGCCGCCGGATGTATCGTTGCCGGCATGATGAAAAGCTACACCGGACTTATCATTGGTTTTGGTATGCTGGGTGGTGCTGGTATGGGTATCGGTTATGCAGCTCCCACACCGGCCGCTTTGAAATGGTTCGGCCCTGAAAAAAGAGGGCTCATCGCAGGGCTGGTTGTGGGCGGATATGGTGGCGCAGCCCTTTACATCGGATGGCTGGGCCAGAAACTCATTGACGCCTACGGCATCACCGGAAGTTTTGTGGCATTGGGCAGCTTCTTTGCAGTGGTGGTGGTCATCGCAGGCCAGATGCTTAAAACACCACCGGAAGGATACGTTCCTCCCAGTGCAAAACTGGGTACAGGACAAACCCAGGCCACCGAAAAAACCCATAACTGGGAAGCTGGTGACATGATGAAAACCTGGCAGTTTTATGCCCTGGTCTTCATGTTTATTCTCACCACCCAGTCCGGTCTTCTCATCATCAGTTCCGCCAAGGGTCTGATGGTTAAAACGGCAAAGGATATGCCCTTTTTCATGGCCAATGCCTGGATTCTGGTCTCCTTTGGTGGTCTTGTTAACGCTTCCGGGCGTGTGGGCACCGGTTATTACTCAGACAAAATCGGCCGTCTCAATGCCTACTGCCTTAACTGCGGCATTTCCGCCCTTTGCCTGTTTGCCCTTCCCTTTGTAATCTCCACGGCAAACCTGTTCCTTCTGTTCCTGGTTGTTGGTGTCGCCTACTGGCAGTATGGTGGAGGATTATCACTTATGCCTTCATTTACAGCAGACTTTTTCGGTGCCAAAAACCTTGGTTTCAACTATGGTCTGGTCTTCATCGGCTGGGGTCTTGGTTTTTTCATGGCACGGGTAGGTGGTGTTATTCAGGATGTCACCGGCAGTTTGAATCTGGCATTCTACATCTCCGGCGGTCTTCTGGTGGTGGGTGTTCTCCTGGCCCGTATTACCACCAAACCGCAGTTCACCGGTTAATATTTCAATATAATTTTTTTCATGAAAAGCGACGCACATAAACCTTTCAATTGGATGAGCTGTTCATTACTTGTCAGTCATAAATTCTCCAATTTACTACCACATAATGTGTTTCTTTAAAATTTAAAGTAACACAAGTGGTATTCAAAATAAAGGATCAGGACTCATGAGTTCATTAATAAATTTTATTAAAACAACACAGTAACATCCTCACAAATTCCCCTGAAGGCGGATCACACGTCATGACCAGCCTTCAGGGGTTTCTTTTAACACAGACAGGGTCCCGTTTGCCCGTATAAATCATACCGTCAGCCGATGTTGTGATCAATTCCTGAACAGATCACTGGAGATCCTGAACAGATCACTGGAGAAAAGAAACAAAATGATCGCCAGTTCCCTCATACCCATTCCATTTATTCTGAACTTCTCTGATTTTCAATTTGATCAGACCATTATTTTTCTGGTGGCAGTTCTTTTATCCATTACAGTGAACGCAGAAGCCCAGGCCTTTGCAGCAACGGTTCTGGGAGATATCCAGAGAGATGCCCGGGACCGATTTCATTTCAATCCGCTGTTCCATTTAAGCCTGTCGGGAATATTATGTTTTATCATTGCCGGTTTTGGCTGGCCCAAACCCATTTTTGTTGATCGAAACAGACTGCGACACCAGCACTTTTATTACATGATAATTCGCCTGGCAGGTCCCTTTGCCAATCTGATTCTGGCGGGCATTGCCGGTAGTATCGTATGGATTATGACAAAATGGCAGCTGGACGATCAGGTTTTTTCCATTGTGCTGTCTGTCAATCTCATGGTTTTTGTGTTTAATATCATTCCTCTTCCTCCCCTGGCCGGTGCTGCGGTACTGGCTTTCTTTTTTCCCGATAAAGTAAAAATGAGTCTTGCAGGAAAAGGGTTTGCCAGAGTGTCTCCCTATCTGGTGGTGGGACTGTTTTTAAGCATGAAGATAAACGGAATTACCCTATTGAGTCATTACATGGACCCGGCTGTCATCTGGCTTTTTAATTTTATTTCAAATCCTTAAAAGTCAAAACATCCAGGCACAGCAGGGACAGTGCACATTCCTGTTTTCCCGGCATCATCACAGCATTCTATGAATCTGATTTTCAGGTCAACAGGGTCAGGCTTGTATTTCAAAAATTTTATTAAAATATCAAATGATGCCGTAAAGGGGGCCTCCCCTCTGCCCCAGGGCATCAACACTTGCCTCCACCTCCCTATCCGGCTTCAATACCGGTGCATGAAAGGGCTTTATTCTGGCATCAATGATCAAAGGCCCTTTGCATCCCCAATGCTTAAATGCAGTGAAGCTTTCCCCACCATAGATGTCATGTGAGGGATTGGATCGTGAAAAAGTTACCCACAAAAAAGTGTCAAAATCTTCGGCCGTATTCACGGCATCATCCACCACCACCACCAGGGGCAGACGCTGAAAGAACGGCTGATTTTCCATATCCCGGACAAGCACATCCATGTGTTTTCCGGCTGTTTCATAATCTTCAAATACCGTCCCCTGGACAATAAGCATGCCCGGGCCTGCCAGTTCTGCCCTGGTAAATGGTGGGGAAAGGGTCAATTCATCCGGACAATATCTCAAAAGGTCACGCTTTTTTTCCCCGGCTGCTGCCAGAATCACCTTGGACCCCCGGTTCAACTCCGGGGAGGAATAATCCAGTGTATCCATGGTGGTGGCGGTTAAAAAATGGATATCCCGGGTCAGATCAATGCGTTCCAGAAGATGTATAAAAAAGCCCATGGTGTCTGAGATATTCAGATCCGGCCGATCGTTGTGGGCACAGATAAAAAGATATTTGGCAAGGGACAATTGTCCGAACCCCAGTATGGCACCGGCATGGGTAAGCAGTTCCCGGGGCTGACGGGGTTCATAGGGGACATAGCGTTCCATGGCCTTGGCCAGAAGCAGGGGGTGGACCCCGGCGGCATCCACGGCATGGACGGCGGTGACCCCGGGGATGGTTTTGGGAACGGCATCGGCGGTGATGTCATGGATAATTTTTCCAAAAATAGAATCTTCCCGGGGGGGACGTCCCACCACGGTGAAGGGCCAGATGGCATCTTTTCGATGAAAAATCCCGGTGACCTCCAAAACGGGAAACTCATGGGCCAGGGAATAATACCCCAGATGATCGCCAAAGGGACCTTCCCTCTTGGTCCGCCCCGGTGTCACGTGCCCGGTGATACAGAAATCTGCATCCAGGGAAAAAAACGCATCCCCCCTTTTACCATACCGGAACCGCCTTCCAGCCAGGGCACCGGCAAAGGCCACCTCGGGCAACCCTTCGGGCAACGGCATGACAGCGGCCAGGGTATGGGCCGGCGGCCCCCCCACAAAAATGGATACCGGAAGGAGTTCTCCCCTTTTCAAAGCCCGGGTGTGGTGATTACCGATGCCCCGGTGGATCTGATAATGAAGTCCCGCCTCCCTGTCCGGTACATAGTCATTACCCCCCATCTGGATACGATACATACCCACATTGGAATGCAAAATGCCTGGATTATCCGGGTCCATGGAAAACACCTGGGGCAGAAGGATAAAAGGACCACCATCTCCGGGCCAGCAGCGAATGGCCGGAAGATCAGAAAGGCGGCATTGATGTTCCAGAACAGGACCATTTTTACATTTCAAGGGCAGGGCATGGGCCAGGGCGCCCAGGGCCTTGATACCCGATGATGGCGATAACAATCCCTGCAGGGGATTAAATTTAAGCCCCACCAGACGGGTAACCCGTTCAAGATCCGGTGCAAGTATGGACAAGGCCCTTTCATGGGTACCAAACAAATTGGACACCGCCGGAAATTTACTGCCCTTGACCTGTTCAAACAAAATGGCAGGTCCCCCTGCGGCAAAAACACGGTTATGCACCGCCGCCATTTCAAGATTGGGGTCAATTGGGGTCTTAATACGCACCAGGTCTCCATTTTTTTCCAGAAAGTCAACACATGCCCCAAGGCTTTTAAATCCCATTCACATCTCCAGTTCTTTTTTAAATCCCATGGCAACCCGGTTGTCCATATAGACAAGACGATGGGGAAGAAATTTATAAAGGCGTGCCCGATATTGCCGTTCAATAAAGGACAGTGCATTGCCTTTTTCATGGGAAATGGAAAATCGTTTCAGATAGGCTACGGCCGCCCCCAGAGCCTCTTTGCTCTTTCCCAAAGGTTCAATGATCCCCTCCATCTGAAGCCCCCTTATTTCAATAAAGGAATGGGCATCGGCAAAAATCGAGGCCCCTGCCCTGCCCTTATTTTCAATGGCTCCCCTGATATGACGGCTGTCCGGGCCTGAAAAAAAATAAAAGGCTTTGTTTAGATACAGAAAATAAACCGGTGAGGACCAGGCCCCTTCCTGCCAGGCAACGGCCAGAGTCATCACCTTGCATGTATGAAGCATCTGTTCAATATCAAGGTCCAATGTCTACGTCCATCATCAATTTTTAATATACCCCCAGGCCTTGAGACGACTGTAGGCATGGGCCGCATAATCGCCCTGCTGAACCTTGCCAAGATAGGCGGCATACTGGGTTGCCGCAGGTTGAATCTGATTCATCCCCTCCAGTGCATATCCCTTGAAGAACAGGGTACCGGGGTTACCGGGCAACAGACGGTCATAGGTGTTAAAATAATTAAGTGCCGTGTCGAATTTTTTAAGCTGCAGGGCCGCAAATCCCGCCACATGGCAGGCCTGGCCTTCGGTGGGATAAATGTCATGGCCCACCCCCGCATGGGTATATGCGTCGGTGTAATTTTTCTGCACCAGCAAACACCGGGCCAGCATCACCCTTGCCGCATAATCCCTGCCATCCATGACCACGGCCTGCTGATACCGCTCCTGTGCCCTGTCATATTGTTTCCCCGCCATGAAGGCATCACCCTCCTGCAGTGCGATAATGAGTTTTTCCTTTGCCCGTAATGGGGCCATGGTATCCATGTACCGTTCCCGGTACAGGGGGAATGTCCGGGTATGGGCATATTCACGCCCTGCCATGGCAATGGCGGTTTCATATCTTTCCGAACTCATGGGATGGGTGGAAAAAAGCATTTCAGCGGCATCACTGTGCCCTTCGTTCATGCGGTTTAGAAGAGCCATCAACCCCACAAACCCGTCTGTGGAATACCCGGCAGTGACCATGTACTGATTACCCAGGGCATCGGCTTCCCGCTCATTGGCCCGGCTGTACCGGGCAAGCAAGGCCCCCTGCCCCACCATGCCGATCTGCTGGGCCAGTTGCCCCAATTGGGCACTCTTTGCACCGATCACCGCAGAAACACCCCCGATCAACAGAGAAGAAATACTGGCCTTGGACATCTGTTCTGCGCTGTGGCGGGCATTGACATGTCCCAGTTCATGCCCCAGCAGGGCCGCAAGTTCGGCTTCGCTGGAAAGTTTCAGCAAAATACCCCGGGTCACGGCAATGCTCCCCCCGGGAAAGGCATAGGCATTGACATAGGTGGCATTGACACACCGGAAGGAATAGGGCATGTCCGGTCTGTGGGTCCTTACTGCCAGTCTGTTTCCAACTCCTGCAATGTACGCGTTGATATTATTGTTCTGCATGGTTCCGAAATCAGAAGAAAACTGATGAGGTGACTGCTGTTGATCCATGGAGATTTCCGTCTCCCGGGACACCATCATCAACTGATTTTCTCCCGTCACCGGATTCACCGCACATCCAGTGAGTGCTCCTGCACCGGCAAGGGCGGATAACTGTAAAAACTGCCGACGCGTTAACCGTTTGTTTTGATATTTTTTTCCCATTTTATCCTCCCGGTATCATGCAAAATTCTGACACTATTCTCCCGGTCACATGTGGTCTGATGCGATACACAAGTGTTCATATGGCGAGACCTTTGCACAAACAACCCTATGTTTTACAAGGTTCGCATCTACAAGATACTGTTTCCATTGATGGGTGCTTCCAGACAAAATCATTATTCAAAGGTCTCATGGCATCAGGTTCATATCTCGGACTTGGTCACAGTATGGGGCATATCTCTGATTTTCGTGTCATTTTGAATGAGAATCAAAAACCTTCTTGGTTCTGCTTGTCCAAGTCAGGTCAAAGGCTGGAATGGGACAAGCCCTCAACATTTCTGGGATGGAGTCAGGTGTAACCTATCTTTTAAAAAACATGCCAAGGACAACGAAAATCACACCCAAGAACAGCAGCAGCTGATAAAAGGGCAATTCATACATTATATAATTAAATCCCGTCTGGAGGATCTCCAGGGGGATTTTTTCGGCAACCCCATCCAGGGAATCTCCGACAATTCCCTCCAGGAAAAGAGCTGTCCATTGATTATCCGTGTTCATGGCCTGGGATATTGCCTGAAATATCACAATTCCCAAGCCGCCGATCCAGGAAACAATTCCCAGAAGGGTAAACTGATTTATCTCCATTTTTCCTCCAGCTCATTTTTTTGAGATTCTCAATAATTCCAGACAACATATCCTGCAATGGGAGACTTTGATGTTAATGCCGGCCCATTTGCCCTGCCGGTCTAAAGCGCAGGAACTGCGGGCAGGTTTGTCCTCAAACAGCCTGCGCTTCTTAACGACAGGCAGGGCAAATGGGCTGATCGCCTTTAGCTCCAAATGGGCCGGTCCGATGGTCCGCCAGGTGCTCTGCTGTCGGCATTTTCATATAAAACGCAAGCCTGACCCCTCCCGAAAATGGCCCTTGTTGTGCCCCAGTCCGATTTGATCATAATGCCACCGGACATGTTCTCATATATTAGTTTGATAGAAACAATGAGTCAAACCTTTTTGACTGGACACCAACCTGGAACGCCCTGCACTATTTTAGGAAACCGTTGTCAGACAAGGCAAGAATCCTTCCGGATTTTTCTTTTATTTCATTTTTCATTGTGCTACACCTTTCGGCAACTGTAATGTCAAAATCCCGAATCACCTCCGGAATACCCACAAAGGAAAACAAAATGACCTCCAGACAAGGCACCCTAAAGAAAATAGGTGTGGCCTCATTTATCATGATGGCCTCGGTGTTTGCCAGCCGTGTCATCGGGCTTTTCCGGGAAATGACCATTGCCTATGCAGGCGGTGCCGGGGGAGGTGTGGACGCCTACCAGGTGGCCTTTATCATCCCTGAAATTCTTAATCACATTGTGGCCAGCGGTTTCTTATCGGTGACCTTTATCCCCTTGTTTTCCAGCTACCTGGCCCGGAATGATGAACAGGGGGGATGGAAAATCCTCTCCATTGTTTTAAATACCTTTGGCACCCTGCTGTTCATTCTTTTAATCGTTGCCTTCTGCCTTGCCCCCCAGCTGGTCTCGCTGCTGGCCCCTGGAATGAACGATCCGATTCTGTTTGCCAGGGCCGTTCGCATGACACGAATTATCATGCCGGCCCAGATGTGCTTTTTTTCCGGCGGTCTTTTCATGGCCGTGCAGTTTGCAAAGGAACAGTTCATGATTCCGGCCCTGGCCCCCTTGATCTATAATCTGGGGATTATCATGGGCGGCCTCTTACTGGGACCCCGCCTGGGCATGGAGGGATTTGCCTGGGGGGTACTTGGCGGTGCCTTTGCCGGTAATTTTGTTCTGCAGTACATGGGGGCAAAGAGATGTGGGATGAAACTGTTGCCAATATTCAGCCTTACCCATCCGGATTTTATCCGTTATGTTCTCTTGACCCTGCCCCTGATGGTGGGGCTGACCATGACCTTTTCCACGGAAATTCTGTTGAAATATTTCGGCTCGTTTCTGGAATCTGGAAGTATCGCCGCCCTTAACTATGCCCTGCGGGTGATGTTCATACTGGTGGGGCTGTTTGGCCAGGCCGTGGGGGTTGCGTCCTACCCGTTCATGGCAAAACTGGCCGCAAAAGGCGACATGGATGAACTTAACAATCTGTTAAACGTCACCCTTAAATTTCTCATTCTGGTGATTCCCGTGTCCGTGCTCTTCATGGTGCTTCGCCGGGAAATCGTATTTCTTCTTTTCCAGCGGGGACAATTGATGCCAAAGCCACCGAACTTACGGCCAGGGTACTTCCCTTTCTCATGGCGGGCACAGTGGCCTTTGCGGCCCAGACCGTTGTGGTCCGAGGGTATTACGCCATCCAGAACACCTGGTTTCCCGCCCTTGCAGGATCGGCGGCAGTGTTGATGAGCCTGCCGATTTTTTATGGGCTCATGCACTATATGGGTGCCATGGGCATTGCCCTTGCCCTTAGCCTTGGAGCCACCTTTCAGACGGGCCTTCTGTTTTTTCTGTGGAATAAGAAAAGTCACAACCATGAGGGGCGGACCGTTTATCTTTTTTTCATTAAAATGGCCGTATTAAGTACGGGCATTGGATGGCTTCTCTTGAATCTGGCTGCTCCTCTGTCACATTTTTTAAATCCTGCCACCATCACCGGTGCCCTTGCCATCTGCCTGATCACCACCACGGTTTTCATTGCTGTCTTTATTGCCACCGGATCGTTGTTCAACATTGAGGAGATCCGGCTATTCACAAAAAAAATAGCCACCCGGCTCAAATCCTGACAGGTCCAAGGCCAGCAGTTACCACTTCACCGGCAGGCGCACCTGGTTTCCGGCCTTGTTGCGAAACAGCAGATGCTCATGATCCCGGCCAAACCGATACAGATCCCGGGTGACCCGGACATCCTGGATGCAGTAATCTATGATTTCCCGCAACTTGCCTTCCTTCCACCACTTCAGGGCCAGCAGGCCGTCGGCACTTTTCTTTGTTCCCAGTGTCTCCTGGGCCAGACGATCCAGGGAAAGTCGATAGCCAAGCTTTGCATGGACCTTTTTCAGCAGATCCAGGGTGGGAAGCGTGGAAAAGTCAAAATCCGACAATCCGGACAGCACCTTATAATCAAACCCGATGATATTAAACCCCACCACAAGATCAAACTGGGCAAGATCCTTTACCAGGGTGGGCACATCCGCCTGGAGATATTCTTTAAAAACATCCCCCCTTAGAATCATACACCACCACACAACTGACACCCATGTCATGGGCCAGGTTCCAGCCCCCCACCTCCTGGGCCGACCGCCGGGTTTCCAGATCCAGCACACCATATCGCAGTTTTCGCCCTTTTGTCTCCGACAATTCTTCAAACCCGGGTAAAGCCGGGTGATCTTTCTGGTGTCTTTGTTGCGTTTCCACCGTGGTCTTTTGTTTCATGGCAGACACAAACGCCCCCACATGCTCCATGACCCGGGTGACCGGACCCCGTGTATTTGACTTGATTGCCGTCTTTTTCATCATTTCAAGGATCTTTAATGCCGCTGTTTTATCAATGGGCCGATTGCCGGACCCACACTTGGGAGAATGGACGCAGGCAGGGCAGCCGTTGTCGCACCGACAGGTGGCAATGACATCAAGCGTTCGCTCAAGCAGGATATCTCCATGGACAAAGGCCTGACGAGAAAGCCCCACGCCCCCGGGCGTGCCGTCATAGACAAACACGGCGGCCCGGGCAATCTGGGGATGAAAGGGAATGGAGATCCCCCCAAGATCGTTTCTGTCCGTCATCACCAGCAGGGGAAGTATACCGATGGTTGCATGCTCCATGGCGTGTATGCCGCCCATGAAATGGTAGCGGTTGGATTCCATGAACCTTTTGATCTCATCGGAGATCTCAATCCACAGCCCTTCGGTTTCAAAGGTGTTGGGCGGAAAATTCAGCGGAACAATGCCAAGGGATTTTCCGGAACCCACCGCCTTTCGCTCATAACCTGTGACATGGTCGGTGACCCGCAGTTTGCCAAATCCCATGCGGGTATTCCACACAAAACGATGGTCGGTCTCTTCCAGGATCTCCGTGGATTTTACGGATCTGGCCCGGGTGTAATATCCCACGGTTTCTGGCGATACCTCCACAATGGCCCTTTCCGGATCAAACCGGTTCACCACATGGGTGTTGCCATGGTGAAGATAAACAGCCCCCTCGTGGGTCTCGTAAAAGGCCCGGAATTTATCCACACTGCCAAGAAGGGTCCTGGTACCGGAAAGAAAAATGGGCACTGTGCTGCCGGTTCCCCGGAGTCCCACCGTACGGTGGGGGCTTTTTCGGGAGGCAAACCAGGTGTCTCCATGGGCACTTTTTAAAAGGGTTGCATCGTTTTCAAGATCTTCCAGGGCCGCCGGTACACCGGGAAGCTGCACCATCTCCTCCCCGGCCACCAGGGCAAGGTCGGCTGCGGCACACTCCAGATGACGGGCCATGATCACGGGGTTGAAGGGATTGATCACCGCCGTTTCCGGGGGCATATCAAAGAGATGGTCCGGGTTGTTCATGAAATAATGATCCAGGGCATCCTCATGGGCCACAAAAATCATGGCGGAATCCCCGCCGTCTCTTCCCACCCGGCCAGCCCGCTGCCAGGTGGACATGATGGACCCGGGATAACCCACCAGAATACAAAGGTCCAGGTTGCCGATGTCAATGCCAAGCTCAAGGGCGCTGGTGGAGACCACGGCCAATAGTTCTCCGCTGGCCAGCTTTTCTTCAATGTCCCGGCGTTCTTCGGGCAGAAATCCCGCCCGGTAGGCACTGATCCGGGAAGACAGGCTACCCGCCCGCTGGACGGCCCACATGGCAATGAGCTCGGTTATTTTCCGGGACTGGGTGTAGACAATGGTGCGAAGATTACGATGAATGGCGGCATGCATCAATTGAATGGCTGTCTGGGCAGCCCCGGCCATGCCCCCCATGAGAAGAATCTCTTTTTTCCCCGAGGGGGCGCCGCTCTCATGGATGAGCTGAACCGAAAGCCCGGTGAGATTCGATGCCAGTTCCCTGGGATTGGCAATGGTGGCCGAAGAGAAAATAAATACCGGGTCACTGCCGTAATGGCGGCAGATGCGCCGGAGCCGTCTGAACACCCAGGCCATGTGGGACCCCATCACCCCGCGATAGGTGTGCACCTCATCCACCACCACAAACTTAAGATCTTTAAAGAAAGTTTCCCACAACCCGTGGTGGGCCAGCATGGCCAGGTGCAGCATCTCCGGATTGGTTAACAAAACATTGGGGGGCGTATTTCTGATACGGGTCCGCTCATGGGCGGACAGATCACCGTCATAGGCGGCCGCCGTGAATTCACCGGCACCGAAATGGTCCAGGGCCACGGCATCAAACATCTGCTGCAGGGTTCCCAGCTGATCCCGGGCCAGGGCCTTTAAGGGAAACAGATACAATGCCCGGGTTTTTGCATCTTTTAAAAGGGCTTCCAGCACCGGCAGGTTATAGATCAGACTCTTGCCGCTGGCCGTGGGGGTGGCCACCACCGTATGAATGCCATCCCGGATCTGTCCCATGGCCTGTTCCTGGTGGAGGTAAAGCCGGGGTATGCCCGCCCGGGCCAGAACGGATTTTGCAGAATTAAGGTGGAGGGAATCTTCCGGGGCATAGATGGCAGCCCGGAGCGGAAGGGTGCGATGGCACACAATGTCCGGTCCCAGTTCCTTGTATTTTTTCAGGGCATCAATGTATTCGGAAAGGCTCAATAGATACGTTTCCCAAGTGCCGACACAATGAGGTCCACGGCCAGCCGGGCAGTTTTATTGGCCTGATCCAGAATGGGGTTTATCTCCACAATATCCATGGAGGCAAGCTTTCCCGAGTCGGCAATGATTTCCATGAAAAGATGGGCTTCCCGGTAGGTCAACCCCCCGGGCACCGGTGTGCCCACCCCTGGGGCTTCAGCCGGATCCATGACATCCATATCCAGGCTGATATGGACATTTTTCATGTGAACAAATTTCATCAACGCCTTGTGGGTGATGGCACTTATGCCCTGTTCATCAATATCACGCATGGTGTAGACGGTTATGCCGGAATCCTTAAGTCGTTGTCTCTCTTTTACATCCAGGTCCCGGATGCCGATGAGAACCACCTGGTCAGATTCCACTTTACTTGAGTTACGACCAATGTTGACAAGGGCTGCATCCCCTTCCCCAATCAGGGCAGCCAGGGGCATGCCGTGAACATTACCGCTTGGAGAGGTTTCCGAGGTATTAAAGTCTCCATGGGCATCCAGCCAGATAAGGCCCGTTGATCTGTCATGGGATACACCTCCCACGGTTCCGGTGGCAATGGAATGATCTCCCCCCAGAAAAATGGGAATCCAGCCCTCCTTGACGGCCCGTTTTCCGGCATCATACACCCGCTGACACACCCGGGTGATTTCGGGAAGATAGTTTTTTGGAGCCTTGTCCGCTCCCTGGTCCCGCACCGGTACCAGCACATCTCCAGAATCTTCCACCTCATACCCAAGACTTCGCAGCGCCGTAACAAGCCCGGAGTATCTAAGGGCCGCAGGCCCCATATCCACCCCCCGGTGAAGCTGCCCGAAATCCATGGGCGCACCGATAATTTTAATTTTTTTTTTCATGATCCCCTCTTTGTATCTCATTAAAATAGAACCTTATGGTTGCAGTCTTTTACTGGAAGATATATCATAACGGATGAATTTCATTCAACCTTAATACTTGATACGCTCGTTTTCCCAGACTGACCCTGGAAAAACACAAATCAGTTTACTCAAAAGGAATCCCCACTGCACCATGAGACCCAAAGATAAAATGCGACACCAGGAAACCCTTGACACCATAACCACCCTGATGGATGAGGGTGTTGAAAAAATGGCCGTCATCATGCGCCACTCCCATCGATATTTTGGAGAAGACAGCTCAAAAGAACCCTTTCTTGGTCTGACCCCGGAGGGAAAGGCCCATGCCTTTGATCTTGGCACCTGGTTGCCAGTATCCCTTCAACCCCATTTTTTTTCCAGTTTTTTCAGCCGTTGCATTGAGACCGCCTTTGTCATGGACAAGGGCTATATAAAGGCCCATGGCATCTTCAGTGACCATAATATTCTGGCCGAAGAGCTGGCACCCTTTTATGTAAAAAATCTGGGCAAAGCCATTGCCATGATGACCCGGGTGGGTACACCTGCCTTTCTTCGATCCTGGTTTAACTTTGAAATTGATGACACCATTATGTGCAACCCGGAACACACCGCCAATACCATTGCCGATTTTCTGGTAAACCGCCTTGACACCCTGTCGTCGGGAGAAGTGGCCATCTGTGTGTCCCACGACTGGAATCTCTTTCCCTTAAAAGAATTCAAACTGGGCCTTTCCCATGAACAGCACGGCACCGTGGGATTCATGGAAGGGGTAGTGGTTTTTGAAAAAGAGGGCAGCCATTACATGACCAATTATCAGTCACCTCCCGTCCTTCTTCAAACAAAAAATTCACAGGAAAACCTGATTTTTAAACCCCAATTCATTTGACACCAGAGGTATTTGTCGTTAGTATATAGCTCAAAAAGAGCAATCGATAAGAAATCAGCTTCACCACCCCCATGGCAATCTATCAATTTCCAAGCCTTGGGTTCATTGTCGCTTTCCATATACACACGACGAAATCATGTTTCAAAGTACTGTATACCGTAATGCTCCTGAATAGAAACCGGATGACGGCAGAAGGGATTTTATATTTTATGCCCCCCTTTTTGCATTTCGTCCATACGTGACCATAGCCGAACAATACAACGCCGTAAAGGAGATAAATGGTGAATCCCGTACAAGGATATCTGGAAATCATGGATCAGGGATTTGGATTTCTAAGACAAATAGGAAATAATTTTCAACCACTTCCTGAAAACACCTATGTGCCCAACAAAATGATCAACCGTTTCAAGCTCAGTGAAGGGGGCTTTATCCAGGGTGTGGGAGAAAAAAAGAGTCCACGAAATAAAAATATGGCACTGCTCCGCATTGACACGGTCAACGGAGTACCCTTAAAGGAAACCCTGAACACCGTCCCGTTGCAGGATCAGATAAGCATAAATCCCTATGAACGACTGCAGATGACCATGGGACCTGATGACCTGACCGGCAAGGCCCTGGACCGTATTGTTCCCATGGGTCTTGGCCAGCGAGGATTGATCATTGCCCCCCCAAAAACGGGCAAAACCACCCTGCTTCGTCACATGGCCAATGCCGTTATAACCAATCATCCGGACACAGAAGTATTTATCCTTCTGGTGGATGAACGCCCCGAAGAGGTCACTGATTTTAAAAGGGGATTAAAGGATGCACATGTCCTGTTTTCTTCAGCTGATCAACAAGTGTCCCAGCACATGCGCATGACCCGTCTGGCCCTGCATACGGCCATATGCTGTGCAGAAATGGGAAATAATGCTGTGGTTTTTATAGATTCCCTGACCCGTATGACAAGGGCCTTCAATACCCAGACCGACAGCCATGGCAGAACCATGACAGGTGGCTTGGGGGCCAATGCCATGCAGATTCCCCGAAAAATTTTCGGGGCAGCCCGGAAATCGGAAAACGGCGGTTCCCTCACCATCATTGCCACCATACTGGTGGAGACGGGCAGCCGAATGGACGATATCATTTTTCAGGAATTTAAGGGCACGGGCAATATGGATCTGATGCTCAACCGCACCTGTGCAGAAAATCGCATCTGGCCCGCCATTGATATTAATCAATCCGGTACCCGTAAAGAGGCACTGCTCTTAAATGATGCGGAACTTGGGGAAATATCCCGCATACGAAGGGAGCTCAGCAACATGGAGGAAACCCAGGCCATGTCAACTTTCCTTGAATATCTGAAGGGGCAATAAACCCACCATCATTGACAAGATGAACATTGAACAAAAGAGTCAGGCTCTGACAAACAAAGAATCCGCCCCCCTTCAAGCACAATCAAGTATAAAAGGGCTTTAAGGCAAGGCGGAGAAACCCTTGTTCCTTACTGAAGCTGTCGAATAAACGGCCCCACTGCCTCTATTCCTTCTTCGTTCACGATACGAATGGTCTGGGAACCGATGACGGCGATATCCGCCCTTCCCTTCAGGTAATCCACATCCTTTTTATCCTTGACCCCGAACCCCACGGCCAGGGAAAGGTCCGTTGCCTTCCGGCATCTGGCAAGATATTGATCCATATCGTGGGAAAAGGTGGTGGCTTTACCCGTCACCCCTTTCCGGGCCATGCAGTACATGAAACCGGAACCCCTGGATGCCAGAAATGCCATACGGGCATCCGTGGTGGTGGGGGAAAAGATATACACGGGATTAAGGCCATATTTTTTCATGGCCTCCAGGTATTGCGCCCCCTCTTCCGGTGGTAAATCCGGCACAATTGCCCCCTTTATCCCGGCGGCTGACATATCCCCGGCAAACCGATCCATACCATATTTAAACAAAATATTGGTATAGGTCATGAACAAGAAAGGGATGTCAAACCGTAGGGAAGCTTCCCTTGCAAATTCAAAGCATTGGGCCACCCGGGTACCGGCATCCAGGGCCTTCTGGTTGGCCATAAGAATAACCGGACCATCTGCCATGGGTTCAGAAAAGGGAATCTGCAATTCCATGAGATCCACCCCGGCCGACACCATCTGCTCCACGATCTCCATAGATGCCCCAAAGGAGGGGTACCCCAGCACGATATGGGTCATAAGCAGAATATCTTTTTTCTTTTTTTTTTCTCTGATATAAGCCTCAAGCATGATATTCACCTGCCTTTTCCATGATAAACGCTTTCCATTTGGGATCACCAAGTGCATCGGCCACCGTGAAAATATCCTTGTCCCCCCGTCCTGACTGATTGATAATAATACACTGATCACTTGAAAGGTTACCGGCCTCCCTGAAGGCACCGGCAAAGGCATGGGAAGACTCCAGGGCCGGAATAATCCCCTCTTTTTGCATGGTCAGTTTTAAAGCGGCAACCACCTCTTCATCAGTGGCGGATTCAAACCTGGCCTTTTTATCCACATGAAGCTGGGATAAAATGGGAGACACTCCCACATAATCAAGTCCTGCTGCAATGGAATGTGTTTCTTTCATCTGCCCATCCTCGTCCTGGAGAAAAAACGTCTTGTACCCCTGGGCCACCCCCACCGAGGCATCATCTGTGCAGAGGCGGGAGGCGTGTGCGCCGGTGGTAAGGCCCCGGCCTGCTGCCTCCACCCCCACACACTCCACTTCAGGATCTGAAAGAAATCCACTGAAAAGCCCCATGGCATTGGAGCCGCCCCCCACACAGGCATAGACCCGTGCAGGCAAATTCCCCTCCCGTGCAAGTATCTGTTTCCTGGCCTCCTTTCCAATGATGGATTGAAAATGGGTGACCATTTCAGGAAAGGGATGAGGTCCACAGGCAGTTCCCAGTACATAGTGGGTTGTTTCCATATTGGTAACCCAGTCCCTGAAGGCTTCGTTGATGGCATCCTTTAAGATCCTTGTGCCGTCGGTGACCGGTATCACCGTGGCCCCCATCTGCTCCATCCAGAACACGTTGGGCCGCTGACGTTTTACATCCACTTCTCCCATGTAAATGGTGCAGTCAAATCCAAATTTTGCTGCCATGGTGGCCGTGGCCACACCGTGCTGACCTGCTCCTGTTTCTGCAATCACCCGAGTTTTACCCATTTTCTTCACCAGAAGTCCCTGGCCCATGACGTTATTTGCCTTGTGTGCCCCGGTGTGATTGAGATCTTCACGCTTGATGTAAATTTTTGCCCCGCCAAAATGTTTTGTAAGATTTTCGGCATAGGTAAGCGGTGTGGCCCGGCAGGAGTAGGTGGACATCAAATCCACATAGGAGTCCCAGAAACCGGGATCATTTTTAATATCATTAAAATGGCTCACCAAATCATCAAAGGTGGCCACCAGAATTTCGGGGATAAAGGCCCCGCCAAATTCCCCATAGTATCCACGTTTATTCATGTATATTTCCTCCAATGGTCTGTGAAAAAACAAACCGGTCTGTGGGACATAAAAGTTCCGAGTAAACGGCATTGGTGGCCTGGGGAAAATCCAGGAATCGTTTCACCAGGATTACGGGATCATCCTCGGCAAGCTGCAGGGCCTGTGCCTGAAAGTGGTTCAAACGGTGAATCCGGAATGTCTGCCTGCCACAGTCCGGAACCATGTAAAAACAATCTGACACCACCCGGGCCAGTGACTTCCCGCTGAGGTCCATGTGCTCAATACCCTTGAACAACCGGGGATGAAGATAAATTTTTTCCAGAAGCACCGGCTGCTCTTCTGCCAGGGTCAGGCGGCTGACCACATAGGCGTCTCCCTCTGAAAACGGATTTTCCCTGTCCGCTGGAACCGCCCTAAGACGCACCGGGGAGAGCAGTTGAATGTCTATGGGAATACCCTGGCGCTGGAAAGCCGTTGACGTACCGGCCAGGGAAAACAGGTCCACTTCATTTTCCGCCTCAGTCACAAAGGTTCCTGATCCCCGACGTCTTTTAACAAGTCCCTTTCTCACCAGAAGATCCACGGCCTGACGGACGGTGGGTCTGCCGATACCATAGATCCTGACAAGGTTCGTTTCAGCAGGAATCCGTGATCCCGGGGGATATGCTCCAGATCTTATCTCTGAGATTAAAATTTCTGCCAGCTGATGGTACAGCGGCAGGGGGGATTCAGTATTCAGCATATTATTTCCTGTGGCTTGTAACCAAGCCCCTTTCTGTAATCAAGGCAGCTCTGCTTTTAATGGCTGGTACCAGGGACATGCCAGATAGCACCAGATCCTTTCAGCTGCATTTAAAATAATTAAATGCAATATCAAACAAATAAGTTAAGTTGTCAAGACATTTTTACCAATACATAAATCTACGTATATTCCATGGAATCAGTATTTTTCGATCTGTTTTTTCTTGCTTCACCCATTTCAATCATTGCCATAAAACGGGGGGACTTCCTGGTTGTTAAACCAGTCGTTTGGCAATCATCACCTGTTTTTCCATAAAAATAAACTTGAAAAAATCATGAAACAGGTGAACACCTTCGGGGTACCGGTCATCGCCGGGATGATGATTCTTCACACCGGCGGTATGGCGAAATTCTTAAATCGTCATGAACAGAACAGTTCCCTGGGACAGCTAAAAAAATACCGTCATCCTGCATTGGCAAGAAAGATGGCCCGCACCGGTGCCGGGTACCCCTCAACTGTTTTGCCGGCATCATCCTGGTCCAGGAAATCATTGAGGGATTCAGTCTGAATCCATGGGGTTTTGCGCTGTTCACCAGGCGTGGTTGGAGACACATCAACGCAGCGGATATTGGTAAATTTAGTGCGTTTCAACCAGGAAGTCATGGCCGAAATACTTGGGATAAAAAATACATTTCGCATTTTGGCATATCGATCATCCGGGAAAAGACAGATATTTTCCGTGGAATGGATGATGAGATTTTCCAGGACAAGCTCCCCGCCTTTTTTAAGGGTGTCATGGATTTTTTTTAACATTTCCAGGGGAGATTTCCGGTGATAAAGAACCCCCATGCAGAAAACGGTGTCAAAATAATTCCGGGCCACGGGGAATTCATCAAAGGTAAATGGCAGGTTCACCACCCGGGATAATTTGAGATATTTCTGCAGGGCCAGGTATTGGAAATAGAAGGTGTGCTGGGGTTCCAGCCCAACCACCAGAGATGGATCAAAGGCGGCCATGCGAAACATGTAGTAGCCGTTACTGGAGCCTATATCTAAAATCCTTCTGCGGTGAAGGGGGGCAATGTGTGCTGCCAATCGATCCCATTTGATAAAACTTTGCCATTCAGTGTCAATGGAAATACCAAACAGGTTATAGGGACCCTTACGCCAGGGACACATCTGATACAATGCCGAATCCAGCACGTCTCTGTCGGCATGGCTGATATCCAGCAAACTTCCCACACCCACAGTATCTGAACCAAAATCACAGGTGGAAGGGGTGGCTTCGGGCAGGGTTTCAAGGGCCGTGTTATATTTTAAAATATTTCCCCTGGGAATTTCAAAGAGATGCCGTTTTTTGTTCAGGGCCTCATTCAGGGCGTCTTTAAAGGGGGCTTCATTTAATTGTTCAATAAATATTTTTTCAAATTCAAGGCTGATGTGCGGAATCATTAAACGTGTATCCTGGTATCTTTTTTTCAGAGCTTTGAGGCAAGCCCCTCTATTTTATGGCAAGTATGGCAGTAAAATTAAACCATTTCAGCCAGATATCCATATGGGTAAATCCAGCTTCATGCAGACGTTGCCGGTGAATTTCCAATGTATCCGGCACAAGTACATCCTCCAGGGCATCTCTTTTCTGACTGATCTCCATTTCTGAATAACCGTTTTCACGCTTGAATTTTTTGTAATACTGCTGCTGAAGCAAATTTATCTCATTGTTTTCATGGATAATTTTTTCGGTGAGCAGCAGCAGTCCTCCAGGGCAGAGCCCGTCATAAATGCTCTGAATCAGGGCCTGCCTCCTGCTGGGAGGGATAAACTGAAGTGTCAGGTTTAAAACCACCACCGATGCATTGTCAATGACGATGTTTTCCGCCAGATCACAAATCAGAGAAACCGCCGAGGCTGTATTTTTTTCTTTTAGTCGATGGGCATAGCGTTCCAGCATGTGCCGGGAACTGTCCACCGCCACCATGTCAAAAGCCGTCTGTTTCATGAGCGCGTAAAAAGTCATACCAAAATTACCATGGGAACAGCCAAGATCATAAATCCGTGTTCCCTTCTGATAAAACTGTACGGCCAGCTCGGCCTGGCGCTGTACGCATTCCTGGTAAAGCGGCACCGAACGATTTATCATATCATCAAATACCTGGGCCACGTTCTCGTTGAATTCAAAGGCCGGCACCGGATCTTTTTTTTCTTTAAACAATGTGTCTTTTTTCATTTTTTTGGATACCATGGGTTCATCCTTCCAGTCTGCTGCCACCCGCTTGAGTTTTATCATTTTATATGAAAAGGCAGCCTCCAAGGCAACTTCAGCAGAGCCGCCCCCCCGATGGGCAACAGGAACCGGACAATTGAGCTGTCTACAGTTCCGGTCCGGGCCATTGCCCGTTGGGGGGGGCAACGGTATAATACCATTTGGCTCCGCGCCTACACCCATATATTTGTTGTGTCAGACAGGACATGACCGTTATTCAAAAACGTTTTTACCCCAACCAGAACGGTACCATACATGATCCGGAAAATTTAGTTAAGGGCTTTTCAGGACCTGATCACAAATTATCTATTACCCCACCCGGATCAGGCGCAGGGCATCCACACGACACCGGGCCGTTGAAAGGGCAGTTTGAAGTTCTTCCAGAGCTGCACGGGCCATGTCAATCTCCATATCCGTTACCGCAGGATTTTTAACTTGTAAATGCATCAGCCGCTGGACCTCCGTTCCCAGGACATGGTTGATGTCTGCCCTGGCCTTTGCAATTATTTGTTTTGACTGTTTCTCAACCGCCACTTCCGCAGCCCGGATCATTCCTGAAAGCAGTGATTCCTTTATTTCAGGATATTCACGCAGAAACCCACTTTTTTCATCCGTCAGTTCAGGGGATGTCGTATCCCAAGGAAATGTGGCTGAAACTTCATCCATCAAATGATTCACCACCACCCGAATGGGGGTCACAGGCAGAAATCGATCCATGTTAAGGTTTCCCGGTGTTATACATTCCAAAACATGCACGGCTTCCAGCAGCAATTGAAATCCACCGTCTTGCCGGTATCTGGCAAAGCTGCAGTTGCCCTGTTCACTGCCAAGCAAAAGTTCCATGACCCCGTGGACCAGGGGATGGTCCCAGGTGATGAAATCCATCTCTCCCCGTGTAACGGCAATATTTCGATCAAAGGTAATGGTCATGCCCTCTTTTTTCAGGGCGGGAACCGGGAATGACGGATGGGCCATGTCAAAGGTGACCGCATGGGTCCGTGGCATGAATTCATCATGGGAGACATTGAAAAAATCAAAAAGCGCCAGGAGAAAGCTTTCCAGGGTGCTATCATTATCCTGGGCGACAATGGCATCAACAAGGACACTGGCCGGGCGGGACCGAAAGGAATTAAGCTCCAGGAGCCGATCCCTTCCCCGGGACAGGGTGGCCTGAATTTTCCGGACATGGGTCCGGGTTTCTTCAATGAGCTGGTCAAGGGCTGCCCGGTCAAGACCTTTCCCTTTGTCACAGTCATTACAAAGACGTGTTAAACGATCCTTAAAGGGATCATATATCTGGCACAGACCGTTGACATGCCCATCAAAGATACCGGTGCCCTCCATGTACCACCGGGCCAGGATTTCCTGGGCGCTGTCCTTTAAAAACGGAACATGGATCTCAATGTTCCGGGTTTGACCGATGCGGTCCAGCCGTCCAATGCGCTGTTCCAGAAGTTCCGGGTTGCGGGGAAGATCAAACAATACCAGATGATGGCAGAATTGAAAATTCCGGCCCTCGGAGCCGATTTCGGAACAGATCATGAGCCGGGCCCCCTCTTTTTCGGAAAACCAGGCAGCACTTCTATCGCGCTGCAAAAGACTCATGGATTCATCAAACTGGGTAAAATTAAGGGTCATCACCCCCCTAAGGGCACGGGCAATGGTTGAAGCCCGTTCCTTTGTGCTACAGATCACAAGCACCTTCTGGGTTTTCAAACGCTGCAGCAGATCGGCAAGCCACGTTACTTCATCCTGACGGTCAAGGCGATAGCATCTTCCCTTTCTAACGGGAAAGCCCTTAATCACGGTCCGGGTATTTCTGAAAATTGACCGGCCCGGTCCATAACAGTCCAGCAGCATTTCAAGATCCCTGTCAGGTGCGCTGTCCGTATCCATGTTTTTTTCAAGGTGCTGGTTTATCTCTTTAACGGTGTTCTCATAGGCGGCACCTTCCCTGTGATAGGCTTCAAGGCTGGTATAGCGATGGGGATCAAGCAGTTTTAAATGGGCAAAATGACGTTCAATGCCCAATTGCTCCGGGGTGGCCGTAAGCAGCATCATGCCGGAAGTCCCCTTACCCATTTGCTGTAAAAATGCATGGGTATCACCATGTGGGTCCACATGGTGGGCTTCATCCACCACCACCATGTCCCATCCGGCATCAAGGGCATGGCGTATTAAAGATGGATGGTTTTCCATGGAATCCATGGGACAGATGAACAGTTGATTTTCCATAAAAAAATTGTCAGAACTGTTCATGCAGGCCAGGAAATCATCATTTACAATGGAAAAAGAAAGATTAAATCGCCGGTACATTTCCACAAACCACTGGTGTACCAGAGTATCCGGCACCAAGATCAGTACCCGTGAGATTCGCTCACTTAAGAGCAACCGGTGTAGAATCAGGCTGGCTTCAATGGTCTTTCCAAGGCCTGTTTCATCGGCCAGGAGAATCCGTGGCAGATAACGTGCGGCAACCTCCCCGGCAATGTAAAGTTGATGGGGAATCAATTCCACCCGTCCCCCCAGAAATCCCATGACAGGGGAACGCCGGTATCGGTGCTGAAGCATCCGGGCCTGGAGTCGCAGATCAAAGGTCTTAGTGGTGTCAAACAAACCTGCGGCCAATCGCTCACCGGGGCTGGAAAAGGACATGGTATCAGACAGCATCTCTTCTGGGATAATCCGACCCTGACCATGATAGTAAAGCAGATCGTCCACGGTATCCACCGCCGTCACCTTGACAGAAACACCATCTTTCAAGGTGATCATATCCCCCGGAGAAAAACAGGCCCTTTCAAGGGGGGCACTTTCCATGGTGTATTGCCGTTCCACACCACTTGCCTTAAAGTGTATATGCACTCGTCTACCGTTATTTCCCACGGCGGTGAGTGTCCCTAACCCCAGTTCCGGCTCCATGCGGCTGATCCACCGCTGCCCTTTTCTAAACGACACTGTGACTCCTGAGCTACTTTTAAAAAAATTTTATTCTATGACAGCGTTTATCAAATACGTCAACTTCTTTTACGCATCAATCATTAGGTCTCTGCATGATAAATTCTCCATATATTTCCTTGACTCACCGGTTCTATAAGCGTACAAAAAAAGAGACTTGATACAATCTTGCCCCTTATGTCCACCTTGTTCATCGGCAGGAAGTATCACCGTATGCCCACACATTTTCAGCCGGCCTTACAATAACTGTGGCCATGTCCTGACGGACACAACAAACAATGGTTCGTAGACGTGGAGCCAAATGGCATTATACCGCCGCCGCCCCCCGACGGGCAATGGGCCAGAACCGGAACTGTAGACAGCTCAATTGTCCGGTTCCTATTGCCCATCGGGGGGCGGCGGCTCTGCTGAAGTTACCTTGGAGGCTGCCTTTTCATATAAAAAAAACTGAAACAGGAGATTGAAATGTCTTACACCGATGCATACCCGGATTGTGAATGGATGGACTTTGAAACCCTGGAAAGATTTATGGTGGATGCCCTCAAGGGAGAAGGGGTTCCGGAAGAAGATGCACAAATTGCAGCAGAGGTTCTGATCACCTCAGACAAAAGAGGGATTGACTCCCATGGTATTGGTCGTCTTAAGCCCATTTACATTGACCGCATGGCCGCAGGCACCCAGAATCCCATAACCAAAATAGATATCATCAAGGACACCCAGACCACTGCGGTGCTTGATGGTAACAACGGACTTGGGCATGTCATTGCCAAAAAAGCCAACAGCATGGCCATTGCCAAGGCAAAAAAATATGGCATTGGTATGGTGACGGTGCGCAATTCCACCCATTACGGCATTGCCGGGTATTATGTGCTGGAAGCCTGCAAAGCCGGCTGCATCGGCATGAGCGGCACCAATGCCCGCCCATCCATTGCCCCCACCTTCGGCGTTGAAAATATGCTGGGCACCAACCCCCTGGTATTTGGGTGTCCCACGGATGAAGCCTTTCCCTTTGTTCTTGATTGTGCCACCTCCGTGTCCCAAAGGGGCAAGCTGGAAGTGTATGGCCGGGCCGGAAAAGAGTTACCCCCGGGCTGGGTCATTGGCGAAGATGGGAAAACCAGAACCGATACCCAGCAGGTACTCATTGACCTGACCAGAGGAAAAGCGGCCCTGGCACCCCTGGGAGGCCTTGGAGAAGAAACAGCAGGGTTCAAAGGCTATGGCTATGCCACGGTGGTGGAAATACTTTCGGCGGCATTGCAGGATGGAAAGTATCTTAAAATGCTAAATGGCACGGATGAGAATGGCAAAAAAGTCCCCATCCTGCTGGGACACTTTTTCCTGGCCATTGATATAGATCATTTTCTCGGGTTGGAACTGTTCAAAAAAATTGCTGGCAGCATCTGCCGGGATTTGAGAAACTCCCAAAAAGCCCCGGGGCAGGAACGTATTTACACCGCCGGAGAAAAAGAATACCTGGCCTGGCAGCAGCGGAAAAAACATGGATGCCCGGTTCCCAGAGTACTTCAGAATCAGATGGATGAGCTTAAAAAGCGATACCATCTCAATTACACTTTCCCCTGGAACAAATGAGGCAGAGCCGGATCACAACATAAGAGACATTTAACACATCACCTTGAAATGGGATCAGGTTTGAATAAGCCTGGCCCCATTGCCCCACCCATCATGACAAAGATCCCATATCGTATTAAAATCTCAGTTTTATTGAGAATTGTCTTTAAATCCAGTCTGTTTATAAAAATATAGGTAAGCACTCAATAACCCGGGGTAATAAAGCCTATTTAGCCCTTTAAACGCCGGACGGTATTCAAAACAAATCCTGAATGCCCGAACTTATTGAGAACTTACAAATATAGCCTCTGTTAATAAATTCAGACTCTGATAACATAACCTTGACTCCACAGATCCATCAATTATGATGAATGACCAAAATCGTGAATATTAAACAACAAGAATGGATATATATTGAAAATCACATCCCCATCAGCATTACCGGTTCAAAGAATCCCCCTTCGTGTCAAATTATTCCCATTTCTGCAATGGCTTGGCCTGATCAATCTTTCCACCTTGCGGGCCGATCTGGCAGCCGGTCTCACCGGAGCATTCATTGTACTGCCCCAGGGGGTCTCCTTTGCCCTGGTGGCAGGTCTACCAGCTGAATATGGTTTGTACACCGCCATTATTCCACCGATTATTGCGGCCCTTTTTGGATCATCCATGCATTTGATCAGCGGCCCCACCACGGCATTGTCCATCATTGTCTTTTCCACCTTAAGTCCCCTGGCAGAACCCGGTTCCACAAGCTACATAAGCCTTGTTCTGTCACTTACCTTCCTGGCCGGGGTTTTTCAGCTGGCCTTTGGCCTGGCACGGCTGGGGACGGTACTTAACTTTGTTTCCCATTCGGTAATTGTGGGATTCACCGCCGGTGCGGCACTGCTTATCTCCACCGGCCAGCTGAAATACGCCATGGGCATTCACATTCCCAATGGCTCTTCATTTCTGTCCAGCTGGGCAGTTATCATAAAATCCACCGGTCAGACCAACGAATACGAGCTTGCCATTGCTCTGACCACCCTGATCTGTGGAGGGATACTAAAGACCTGGCGTCCCCAGTGGCCAGGGTTGCTTCTTGCCATGATCATCGGCAGTGTCCTGTCTGTTCTCATGGGAGGAAACAGTCATGGGGTCAGGCTTCTGGGGTCCCTTCCCGGGAATCTTCCACCCCTGTCAAGGCCAGATTTGGGTCTGGACAACCTGCGACTGCTGGCACCGGGGGCACTGGCCGTGGCACTTCTGGGACTTATTGAGGCCTCATCCATTGCCAGATCCATCACCATGCATTCCAGGCAGCACATCAACGGCAACCAGGAGTTCATCGGCCAGGGGCTTTCCAACATTGTGGGCAGTTTTTTTTCAAGCTATGCCAGCTCCGGATCATTTACCCGGTCCGGGGTAAATTACGAATCCGGTGCAAAAACCCCGATTTCAAGTATCTCCTCCGCCCTTTTCCTTGGTGCCATCATTGTCTTAATCGCCCCGCTCACCGCATGGCTGCCCCTGTCTGCCATGGGAGGTGTCATTCTGCTGGTGGCCTTTAAACTCATTGATGTTCACCACATCCGGGAAATCTTTAAAAGCAGCCGTTCCGAATCCATAGTACTTTTAACCACCTTTTGCGGCACCCTTTTATTTCAGATTGAATTTGCCATTTACACGGGGGTGCTTCTCTCCCTTGCCATCTACCTGACACGGATGTCACATCCCCGGGTTGACTCCCTTGTGCCCAATCCCACGGCCCCGGGACGACATATGATAGAAAATATTTCCGGAAAGTTTCCCGAATGCCCCCAGCTGAAAATTATCCGCATTGACGGTTCTCTTTTTTTTGGTGCAGCCAGTCATGTTACCCAGATTTTTGAAGAAATTGATGCAGGCTCCCCCAAAAGTCTGCTCATTGTGGGAGCCGGGATCAGCTACATTGATGTGTCCGGAGCCATGATGCTGGTCCAGGAAGCCGAAAGGCGCAGGGCCATGAAAAAAGATCTTTTTCTGTGCAGTCTCAACCGGGGAATTGTCCAATTTTTAAGGCAGGGAGATTATCTCAACGATATCGGAGAAAAAAATATCTTTGACTCAAAACATACGGCTATTTCTGAAATTATTTCAAGGCTTGATACATCTGTCTGCGCCGTGTGCGGCGATCCCATTTTCAATGATTGCCCAAGCCGATTCTGAATAATTACCTGCTGAAAATGCCATGACACAACCCGAAGGCAACTGGGATCTGGTTCACGGGGAGCTGATGACCTTTGCCAATCCCGGCTTCGACCTACCGCCCATTGACCGGCTGAAGGCATTCGATCCAAATGGAAGGAACATGTTTCAGCGGGTTCCGGTGGTGGCTGAATGCCAAGATCGACTTTTCTCTTGCTGGACATACCATGGTCTCGACCATATTCTCCGAGGCAGTTTGCATCTTCCCGATGGGCACTGAGATGGGAAGAAATTGGGCTAAACTCGGTTAAATCCGGAAAGAAAACTTGTTTTTTTCATTTCATCTATATACCTTTAACCCTGTTTAACCTAATGTAGCCGGATTGTGCCCCCATGGGATGCCGTCCGGTTAAACAAATTGACGAGCCGTTTGGACGGCCCTCAAAGAATGATGGAGTCGAAAATGGAAGACAGATGGTTGTCCGTAGATGAAATTGGAGACTATCTCGGGATCAAGCGAGATACCGTCTATAAGTGGATAAGCGAAAAAGGCATGCCCGCCCATAAAATCGGTCGTCTTTGGAAATTCAAGAAAGACGATGTCGATACATGGGTTCGTGACGGAAAAGCAAGTGATTCTAAAGAGGGTGAAGATCAGTGAAGCAGTCTGTGGGAATACTTGATAATAAATCTCTGGGTAATGTTGTTTCCGAGCTCAAAGAAAATATTGCAGCCGGATGCAGTCTCTCTGTGGTTTCCGCTCTGTTTTCTCTTTACGCTTATGACGAGTTGAAAAAGGAGCTTTCAAAAGTTTCTAAGTTCAGGCTCCTTGTTCCATGTCATGGAGGTGGAGAAGGCTTCCTTAAAAACCTACCCGGAAATCACTTGGATCGTCGTCTTCGGAATCGACTTGATGTTACTCGGATTGCGCGGGAGTGTTCGGACTGGCTGAAACAGAAATGCGAAGTCCGAGAATTGCCGTCATCGGTCCACCAGAACCTTATTCATTTATCTCATACCGGCAGTGATGAGCACCTTGCCATTGTGGGCAGTTCATCTTTCACCACTGATGGTTTAGGTATCGTCCCATCTGAATCCCACCATATGAACACCTGCTTTCGCAGTTCTGATGAGGCGCATTCGCTCATCAAGTGGTTTGATGAACTGTGGGCTTCAGGAAGAAATAGCCATGATTTTGAAACGATTCTTCAAGACGCACTTGCGCTTGTTTATTCTGATAAGACTCCCCAGCAAATCTATTTTCTGACTCTGTTTAATATCTTCAGGGAGTTTATCGGCGAGCTCGATGAAGACAAGATTATCAAGACCCAGACCGGAATTAAGACCACACAGGTCTGGCAGAAGCTTTACAAATTTCAGAGGGATGGCGTACTCGGAGCCATCGATAAAATTGAACGCTACAACGGTTGCATCATCGCAGACAGTGTGGGGCTGGGTAAGACCTTTGAGGCACTTGCAGTCATTAAATATTACGAACTCCGCAATGACCGCGTTCTGGTTTTATGCCCTAAAAAGCTAAGGGAAAACTGGACCTTATATACGGTTAATGACAAACGAAATATCATGGCCTCAGACAGGTTCAACTATGATGTCCTCAACCATACAGACCTGACCCGTGTACGAGGAATGTCGGGGGAGATCAATTTAGAGACCTTGAACTGGGGTAACTACGACCTGATCGTTATCGACGAGTCACACAATTTTAGAAACAACCCGGCTCGTAAGGATGATTCCCTGACCCGCTATTCCAAGTTGATGAACGAGATCATCAAAGCAGGTGTGAAAACCAAGGTGCTGATGCTTTCGGCTACACCGGTAAACAACCGGATGAACGACCTGAAAAACCAAGTCGCCTTTATCGTTGAGGCAAGAGACGACGCATTGAAGACCAACGGTATTACCAGCATCAAACAGACACTGAAAATGGCTCAGACCCGCTTCAATGCTTGGTTGAATTTGGACGACAGCGAAAGGACCACCGAGTCCCTGCTGGAAACTTTGAATTTTGACTATTTCAAATTGCTGGATCTTCTCACCATTGCCCGATCCAGAAAGCATATCGAAAAATATTATGATGTAACAGAAATCGGGAAATTCCCGGAGAGGCTAAAACCAGTCAATATCAAGACAGACATTGATGCAGAGGGACGCTTCCCGGCTCTTGAAAGTATTAATAGAGACATTCGGCTGCTTAATCTAAGCGCATATGCTCCATTGAAATATGTTCTGCCGCAGAAGGCTGAAGAGTATAGCCGCAAGTATGACCGCAAGATTGCTGGCGGTTCTGTGTTCAGACAGGTCGACCGTGAACAGAGCTTAATCCATCTGATGCGGGTTAACCTGTTCAAGCGAATGGAAAGCTCAATCAACTCCTTCACCATGACGCTGGAAAAACTGCTTGGCGAAGTAACCGGATTAATTCAGAAAATTGCAGACCATGACAACAACGCAGCTGCTTCCGAGTTTGATATCGAGGAGATTGAAATTGAAGATGACGCTTTCTCTCCTTTTGTTGTCGGCAAGAAGGTCAAAGTCCTGATTCAAGACATGGACACGGTTCGCTGGAAGCAAGAGCTTGAGGAGGATCGGGAAATTTTAGAAAAACTCATTGCCTCTTCACAGTCCGTCAAAGCGCCTCAAGATGAAAAACTCAGGAAACTTAAGGAGCTCATTCGCTACAAAGTCACCAATCCGATTAACCCGGAAAACAAAAAGCTCATCATTTTTACCGCATTTGCTGATACTGCGAAGTATCTATATGAAAACACTGCAAAATGGGCACAACGGGAGCTTGACGTCTATGCCGCCTTGGTTACCGGCTCCGGTGAAAATAAAACCGAGATGCCCGGCATACGCAAGGATCTGGCCTCGATCATTACGTCCTTCTCTCCTGTATCGAAAGAGCGTGAAAAGATCGATTCCTCTCTCACGGCAGAAATTGACCTGCTGATTGCCACAGACTGTATTTCAGAGGGGCAAAACCTGCAGGACTGCGATTACCTGATCAACTATGACATCCACTGGAATCCGGTTCGAATCATTCAGCGTTTTGGCCGTGTTGATCGACTGGGCTCGAAAAATGACAAAATCCAACTGGTGAACTTCTGGCCCAACATGGAGCTGGATGAATACATCAATCTTGAGGCCCGCGTTTCCGGCCGCATGGTTCTGCTGGATATTTCAGCCACCGGTGAAGAGAACGTCATTGAATTTACCGACTCAGGCAAAATGAATGACCTCGAATACCGCCGTAAACAGCTTGAAAAGCTTCAGAACGAAGTGGTCGATATTGATGATGTCGAAGGTGGCATCTCCATTAGTGACCTTACTCTGAACGACTTCCGCATGGATCTCAGCGATTACATAAAAGAGCATGAAAACCTATTGGAGCGGATACCCTCTGGCGCATATGCCGTGGCCACCGTCGACGCCTCTCTAAAAGACGAGTTCTCACCCGGAGTGATTTTCTGCCTCAGAAATGAAGGCGCTCAAACCGTTTCAGACTCCACCTATGCCTTGTCGCCATACTATCTGGTCTATGTGAAGAACGACGGTTCCGTTTTTTTACAGTTCACACAGACCAAAAAGATTCTGGATCTGCTGAAAAAGATGAGCATCCATGGAAAATCCGTCGATGGCGCAGCCACAACCCGTCTTTCTAATCTGACACGAGGTGGTTCCGATATGTCGCAGTACCGCAACCTGCTTTCAAAAGCAGTGCAGGCCCTGACCGGCGCAGCTGAAGAGCGCGGCGTGGAGAGTCTTTTTTCTCCCGGCGGCACCGTAATCAATAAAAACAGCTTTAAGAGCATGGATGACTTTGAAGTGGTCAGCTACCTGATCCTTCTGGAAAGAGAAGAAGGAACCACAGATGGACACTGATAAACACAGATTAAATGGAACCACAGAACACACCGAATACACAGAAAAAGAAAAAAATAATTCTGTGTTTTCTGTGTATTCCGTGGTTAATATCGGTTTTCCAAGGTCGGCGTATTTGCATAAGCGGGTTCCTAAAAAGCAATTTCTTGAAAGTGGCGAACTTGTCTCCACCGATAAAAAGCTGTTTCGGGAAAACGTGAAAAACGTGTACTGGGAATACACCCTGAAGCCATCAACTTGTCCGGTTCTGCCCTACAGGGACAATGAACGGGAATACCTTGAGGTGGCGGTTCTGCAGGTCGAAATGAATTCCCCCAAAAAAAATAAAAAGAGCGGCCACAAACGAATCGCCGAGATCATCCACCGCATAATCCCTTACCCGCTGATGATCGGATTTTATATTGGAACCACAGAGCACACGGAAAACACGGAAAAAGAAAATAAAAATTCTGTGTCTTCTGTGTATTCCGTGGTTAAAAATATCGCCCTGAGCGTTGCTCCAAAGCGTTTCAGTCAGGCCGAGCACGGAGCCTTTGTTGTCGAGCGTTTTTACACCACCGGCTGGATGAATTGCGATGCATTCAAGACCCAAGAAGCTGCCTTTGTCGCATCACTTGCGTGGGACAGTATGCCGCTTCAGACCTACGGCACTTTATACAATGCCTGGACAGATCGGTTTACCGGATACGAATGCGCGGTGTTATCCGGGACCTTTACAATAGGCAAGGCCGGAGACCGGATAGAACGATTAACACGGTGCCGGGAAATTGAATCAAGAATATCGGAGCTGCGCGGGCAGCTGAAGAAAGCGGCTTTTAACCGGCAGGTGGAGCTGAATACACAAATCAAGAAATTTGAACAAGAGCTCAACCAACTGGCAGGAAATTTATGAAACCACAGAACACACGGAATACACAGAAAAATAATTATTTGTTCCTTTCTGCGTTTTCTGTGTATTCCGTGGTTAAAAGAAATCTTGGCTCATTCGTGGTTGCAAATAGAAAGGTTTAATCATGGAAAAAATGGATGGTAAAACAATGGACATCGTAGCCGAAAATGTTGGCAAGCTTAAAGGATTGTTTCCGGAAGCCTTCACCGAGGGCAAGATCGACTTCGAGGCGCTGAAGGAAGTGCTCGGCACCTTTGTGGACGACCGCGATGAACGTTACAGCTTTACATGGAACGGCAAGAGCAAAGCCCGGATGATTGCCCAGACACCCAGCACCGGCACCCTTCGCCCCTGCAAAGAAGAGTCGGTGGATTGGGATTCTACCCAGAACATTTTTATTGAAGGCGACAACCTTGAGGTGCTCAAGCTTCTGCAGAAGAGCTATCACAAAAAAGTGAAGATGATCTATATCGATCCACCTTACAACACCGGTAAAGATTTTGTTTATAAAGACAACTTCAAGGATAACATCAAAAATTACAAGGAAATCACCGGTCAGGTGGATGGCGAGGGCCGCAACCTCTCAAACAATCCAGAAACCAGTGGGCGGTATCATACTGATTGGTTGAATATGATTTATCCGCGTTTGAAGCTGGCGAGGAATTTGCTGAAGGATGATGGGGTTATTTTTATTAGTATAGATGAAATTGAACTTTCAAAAATTAGAATTATATGTGATGAAATATTTGGTGAGGAAAACCACATAGCAGACTTTGTTTGGCAAAACAAAAAAGGTGGTGGTAATGACGCTAAATATGTAGCGGTTGAACACGAATATGTAGTTATGTATGCAAGGGATGAAGTTTCTTTGCATAATCTGTTTGAGCCGTACAAACCTGAGTATTTAAAAAGATATAAAGAGCAGGACGAGATAGGTAAATTTTTTTGGGATACATTCAAAAGAAAATCAGGAAAGCAGTACTATCCTATATTTGCCCCAGACGGAACAATATTAGAAACTGATGATAATGGTAATCCAATCAGTTGGTTAAGGTCTGAAGCAAGGTTTAATCAAGATTTAAAAGATGGAGAGGTTAGATTTGTTGGTGGTGACGGCAAGTGGAGTGTTCACTTTAAACAACGGCTTCCACAAGGGAAAAAACCTCGCTCAATCTTTCTATCAGACTCTATTTGGCATAATGCTGGAACAACAAGTGATGGCAGTTCTGGAGTGCTAGATTTGTTTGGGAAGGATGTATTTGATAATCCTAAACCAATTAAACTTCTGCAGAAACTAATTGGATTTAATCTAAATAAAGATGAATTAATATTAGATTTTTTTGCAGGGTCTTCAACTACTGCTCATGCTGTTTTTCTTGATAATGTTTCGAATGATATAAAGCGAAGAAATTTCATATTGGTTCAGTTACCTGAGCCAATAAGTGATAAAACCGAACCAAGTAAAAATGCATTATCGATAGGGTTCAAATCTCTTTCGAAATTAAGTGCTGAACGCATCCGCCGCGCTGCCGCAAAGATCAAAGAAGAAAATCCTGAATACAATGGTGACCTTGGCTTCAAGGTATTTAAGCTTGACTCCACCAATATCAAGCCGTGGGAAGTCGACTTTGACCTGACGGAGCGTACTCTCGAAGACTTTATTTCCAATATTAAACCCGACCGCCGTGAGGAAGATGTCCTTTACGAGATCCTGCTTAAGTATGGTCTGGATTTGACGCTGCCTATCACGGAACACGCCATCGCTGGGCAAAAGGTATTCGATATTGGTATGGGGGCACTGATCATCTGCCTGTCGGATGCCATCTCTCTCGAAGTAGTCGAAGGCATTGCCAAGCTGAAAGATGAGCTTAATCCGGAAATCATGCGCGTGGTATTCAAGGACTCCGGGTTCAAAGATGATGTGGTTAAAACAAATGCGGTTCAGATTCTCAAACAGGCTGGCATTGTTGATGTGAGGAGCTTGTAATGAACCACGAAAACCACGAAAAGACACGAAAAAAGAAAGTAACCACAGAACACACTGAAAACACAGAAGTGAGTTTTGGTGGATTGGTAGGTGATATTCGAGAGATTATCTCGCAGGCTCGATCGTTTACACGGAGAAGTGTGAACTCCCTTCAGGTTATATCCAATTATTTGATTGGAAAAAGGCTTGTGGATAGTGAACAACCGGGGAAAGAGCGTGCTGAATATGGAAAGGAGACACTAAAACAGTTGTCTGCTGAGCTTACTAAGGAATTCGGCAAGGGTTATTCTGCGACCAATCTTGAGTATATGCGCAAATTCTATCGAACATATAATCCGCGCATTAAAATGATTCCTCAGACAGCGTCTGAGATATCCAAGGGACAAAAACCTCAGACAGGGTCTGAGGAATTGAGCCTTAGCCGAATTGGCCAAACACTGTCTGCCCAATTGCCGTTGAGCTGGTCGCATTACCTTTTTCTGATGGGGATTTCCAATGCCGATGAACGGCGTTTCTATGAGGTCGAATCGGCCAATGAGGGTTGGTCACTACGAGAATTGAAGCGGCAGTTTGATTCCAGCCTGTATGAGCGTTTGGCTCTGAGTAAAGATAAAGAGGGCGTGAAAAAGCTGTCTGAGCAAGGCCAGTTAGTAGAGAGACATGAGGATGTGATCAAAGATCCACTGGTGCTGGAGTTCCTTGGATTTAAAGAGCATCATCGATATTCGGAGACGGAACTGGAAACCGCCATCATTGATAAGTTAGAACAGTTTCTACTGGAGCTTGGAAAAGGTTATCTCTTTGAAGCTCGCCAAAAGCGCTTTACCTTTGATGAAGACCACTTTTTTGTGGATCTGGTTTTCTACAACCGACTGCTTCGTTGCTATGTCATTATCGACCTGAAGATTGGTGAATTAAAGCATCAAGACCTCGGGCAGATGCAGATGTATGTGAATTACTTCGACCGTTTTGTAAAACTCGATGATGAGCAACCAACCATTGGTATTGTACTTTGCAAAAAGAAGAAGGATTCACTGGTGGAAATAACGCTTCCCAAAGGAGCCAATATCCACGCTACAAAATACCAGACCTACCTTCCGGACAAAGACACCCTGAAAAACCAACTGGAAGAAGCCCAAGCCGAATGGGAAGCAGCTCACGAGAATTCCTCGGACGTTCAAAAAGAAGGAACCACAAATGAACACGAATAAACACGAATTAAGAAATAAAGTGGTTGTTTCCATTTTGGAATATACCACTCAAAAGAGTTTACACATGCTAAATACAGAGCTCTTAAAAATTTCAGAGAATGCACTTTCGTGTGTTTCGTGCCTTTCGTGGTTAAAAAACATCCCTTCTGTGTTTTCCGTGTATTCCGTGGTTAAAAACGGAGGGTTGTCATGAAAATTCAATTTGATCCGAATCTGGACTTCCAGAAACAGGCCATAGAATCCGTCGCAGGGGTATTTGAAGGTCAGGAGATTTGCCAGACCAATTTTACCGTGGCTCCGCTGCAGTACACGACCCAACAGGTCATTCCCGGCATGGAAAATAATCTGGGTATCGGAAACCGCTTAAAGCTGCTCCCCGAGGACATCCACAAAAACATCCGCAAGATACAGCTGCAGAACGGGCTGGCTCCTTCCGAGAAAATGGACTCCATGAATTTTACCGTAGAAATGGAGACCGGAACCGGAAAGACCTATGTCTACCTGCGCTCCATCTTTGAAATGAATCGACTCTACGGCTTCACCAAATTCATCATTGTGGTGCCGTCCATTGCCATCAAGGAAGGCGTTGCCAAGTCTTTAGAGATCACTGCCGAGCATTTTAAAGAGCTTTATGAAAATGTAACCTTTGATGCCTTTGTCTACAACTCCAGCAAGCTTTCCGACGTAAGAAACTTTGCCACCAGTCCGGACATTCAGATCATGGTGATCAATATCGATGCTTTCCGAAAAAGCTTCACTGATCCGGAAAAGGAGAACAAGGCGAACATTATCCACCGGTCCCATGACCGGATGACCGGAGCCAAGCCGATTGAATACATTCAGGAAACCAACCCGATTGTAATTGTGGATGAGCCGCAGAGCGTGGATACCACATCAAAGAGTAAAGAGGCGATAGCCTCGCTGAACCCGCTCTGCACGTTGCGTTACTCCGCCACTCATGTGGACAAGCACCACATGCTTTACAAGCTGGATTCGGTTGATGCCTATGAACAGAAGCTGGTTAAGCAGATTGAGGTTGCCGGAGTTGAAGTCAAAGACGGCCACAACAAAGCCTATATAAAGCTCTTGAGTGTAAACAACAAGAAGAGCCCGATCACTGCCAAAATCGAGATCGATTGCCGCATGAAGAACGGCAACATCAAACGAAAGACCGTGGTGGTCTCAAGCGGTGCTGATCTGCTGGATGCAAAATACAGCGGCGGTCGTGACATTTACGATGGCTATATCATTGAGGATATCTACTGCGAAAAAGGCAATGAATACATCAGCTTCACCAGCAAGCCGGAAATCCTGAAATTAGGTCAGGCCATTGGTGAAGTGGACCCGGATGAATACAAGCGCCTGCAGATCCGCAAGACCATTGAGGAGCATCTGGATAAAGAGATGCGCCTGCGCCCTCAGGGTATCAAGGTGCTCAGCCTGTTTTTCATCGATAAGGTGGCCAATTACCGCTGGTACGACGAGGACGGCAATCCGCAAAAGGGCAAATTCGCTCTGATGTTTGAAGAAGAGTATGCCCGGGCAATCCGCAAACCAAAATACAGCACCCTCTTTGAAGGGGCCGACCTGGATACAGTGGCTGCCGGTGTGCATGACGGTTATTTTGCGATTGACCCCAAAAAGGATTCTTCTGGAAATAATAGATTTAAGGAGTCAAAATTAGGCAAAAATGATAAGCCAGCAAGCACTGTCGCTGATGGCAGTGCTTATCACACAATTATGAAAGCTAAAGAATGGTTACTTAGTTTTGGATGCCCTTTAAAATTCATTTTTTCACACTCTGCCCTTAAGGAAGGCTGGGACAATCCCAACGTATTCCAGATATGTACGCTCAACGAAACCAATTCCCTTATCAAAAAACGGCAGGAAATAGGCCGTGGTCTGCGTATATGTGTCAATCAGAATGGTGAGCGGGTCCATGGTTTTGAGGTCAACACCCTCACGGTTATGGCCAACGAGTCATATGAAAAGTTTGCCGAGCAACTCCAGAAAGAGATTGAGCAGGAAGAAGGCATCAAATTCGGTGTGGTTGAAGAGCACCTGTTTGCCAACATCGTTGTTCCGGTTGACGAATACAACAACGAATATCTTGGTGTCGATGCCTCCAAGAAACTTTGGGACCAACTGAAAACCACCGGTTACATTGATTCCAAAGGCAAAGTTCAAGACTCTTTGAAAACAGCCTTGAAAAGCGGCGAGCTGAAACTGCCTGAAGAATTCAAAGAGCACGCCCCGCAAATTGCTGCGGTGCTGAAGAAGGTGTCTGGCAATCTCAACATCAAGAACCGTGACGACAAGAAAAAGGTATCGCTGAATAAAGCCGTATTTTTAAGTCCGGAGTTCAAAGCGCTTTGGGACCGAATCAAATACAAGACCACCTTTAGAGTGGACTTTGATGTGGAGGCACTTGCCACAAAATGCGCTGAAGAGATCAAAGCCAATCTGCAGGTGGGCAAAGCCAGGTTTATTTATCGAAAAGCCAAGGCGGAGATTGACCGTGGCGGCGTTCACGCAGAACAGGTTCAGGAAACAGCCAGCGTTTATGAGTCACGATCTTTTGACCTGCCGGATCTGATCACTTATCTCCAGAATGAAACCAATCTGACACGCCGGACAATCGTTAAGATTATCAACGACAGCGGTCGTCTGGAGTCATTCAAAAACAATCCGCAGAAATTCATCGAGCAGGTATCGACCATCATCCAGCACCAGATGCGCCTTTTTGTGGTGGACGGGATTAAGTATCACAAGATCGGTGATGACCATTTTTATGCTCAGGAACTATTCAGCGATAACGAGCTGTTTGGCTACCTGCAGAAAAACATGGTCGAAAGCCAGAAATCGGTCTTTGACCATGTGGTTTACGATTCCGATGTAGAGTTGGAGTTTGCCACTGCCTTTGAACGAAGCGATGACATCAAGCTCTACGCCAAGCTTCCGGACTGGTTCAAAATTGACACGCCTCTGGGCACCTACAATCCAGACTGGGCTGTATTGATTGAGGTGGATGGAAAAGAGAAACTCTACTTTGTTGTTGAGACCAAAAGCACCTTATTCACCGATGCTCTCCGCCCAACTGAAAAAGCCAAAATCGCATGCGGCAAGGAGCACTTCAAAGCTCTGGGCAAAGAGGTTGAGTTCGCCGTCACAAATGCGTTCGAGGACTTTTCAGGGAAGTACGTTTAATTCAAAGGGAAAATGAGCAGATGGTTTCTTCAACAACAACGGAATGGTTAACACAAAGGCCAAAGTGGCTGCAAGTCGCTGTCCGGCCCGGGATGTACAAAGGTGGGAGGACAAGTAAATGACTGATCCCCGCAAAAAAAAACTGATTGATCTGGGTCCTGATGCTCTGGCAGATGCTTTATTGAACCTTGCAGGCCATTCTGACGAGGCCGATGACCTGATTGAACAGTTGATAGCCACACCAAAAGAGAACGTTCAGCGGTTTAAAAAGAAGCTTTCCAGCCTGCAACATTCAAGTCGCTTTATCGATTGGCGCGGTGCCTCCAGTTTTGCCCGTGAACTTGAAATGCTGCTGAAGGATGTGAAAGCCGGTGTGGATGATCCCCTTACAGGCATTGAGATGGTGGCGGCATTTTACGAGGCTGACAATACCATTTTTGAGATGTGCGATGACTCCAGTGGAAACATCGGCGATGTATTCCGTTATGATGCCAAAGAGCTGTTTGTGGACTATGCCTCCCGTTGCACCGACAAAGAGAAAATTGCGGACATCATTCTGGATGTGACTCAGAAGGACAACTACGGCATCCGGGATACCTTGATTGATTGCGCTGGAGAATGCCTGCCCGAAGAGGTTATCCGAACCATGATTGCCACACTTCAGAAGTGGGCCGATAAAGGAAAGGATGAATACGGCAAGCGTCATCATTTGATGCTTATCGAATCATTGGCCTGGCAGATCAAGGATGCCGAACTCTTTGAAAAGACCCGTATTGCTTCGTGGGGAAAGCTGTCCACAGCGGCACTTATCGACATAGCCCGGGTGTATCTGGAAAGCGGAGATGTTGAAACAGCCCATTCATGGCTGAAGAAAATCCCTGAGGATGAAACCTATCAGGCATATGAACGGGATAAACTGCTGGAGGAAATCTACCAGAAACAGGGTAATCCAGAAAAACTGATTGAACTTTTGTACCAGAAATTCAGAGCCTATCACTCCACGGACACCTTGCAGGCACTTCTGGATGTTATCGGTCATGACAAGCGAGATGAGGTCGTTGCTGATGAGGTGGTACAGATTCTGAAAGCCGACAGCCTCCGGGAATCAGATGCGGAATTCCTGATCTCAATTGGAAAGATCGATGAAGCCGAGGAATACCTGCTTGGGCTTGCCCATCAGTTGAATGGAGATTATTACGGCAGCCTGCTTTCTCTGGCTGAGACAATGGAATCAGAAAATCGACATCTCGCTGCCAGCCTGATGTACCGCAGCCTGCTTGTCTCAATTCTGGAGCGAGGTTACACCAAAGCCTATCCCCATGGAATCCGGTACCTGAAGAAGCTGGACAAGCTGGCGATAACCGTTTCCGATTGGAAAGAATTTAACAGCCAGGAAACATTCAAAGAGCAGATCAAAAAAGCACATGGTCGCAAACGAAGCTTCTGGTCAAATTATGAGGTAAAGAAATGAACGAACGATTTTATCTGCTGAAAATCCAATTGATTGATAAAGAAGATGGTCTGGTATGCGGAAAATACCGTCTTGGAGACCTGATCAAACAGAACGGTCGCACATTCAGTTACCTATATATGGAATAAGTGGTTTTTTCCCATGGTGCGGCAGAATCCGGATATTGCACAAAGCTATTGGGAGTACTGTTTGAAATAGGCATTAACAATTTGACTCTTCAAGGAATTCTATGAATATAATCCCGGCTCAATTGTGGAAAATGGTTTTACATTGAAATGCTTAAAATACGGTATTGTTAAAAAAGAAAGAGGTTCATTTCTCCCTATGATTCAGGTGCAAAATCTTTATAAGTCTTATGGTAGTGCTGAGCAAAACATGGTGCTAAAAGATATCAGCCTGGACATTCAAAAAGGTGATATTTTTGGGATTATTGGACAGAGTGGGGTTGGTAAATCCACCCTGCTGCGCTGTATCAACGGACTTGAAGGGTTTGACCGGGGCCGTTTAATGGTTAACGGGCAGGATGTCTTCAGGTTATCTGATGATACGTTAAGGCATTTTCGTAAAAACATTGGGATGATTTTTCAAAATTTTGCATTGCTCAGTCGAAAAACTGTGTTTGAAAATGTTGTTTTACCCATGCAGTGCTGGGAGTATTCGAAATCCCGGAAAAATTCGATTGCTAAAGAGCTATTGAGCCTGGTCGGTCTGGAGGATAAAATCCATGCTTACCCCAACGAGCTTTCCGGTGGTCAGAAACAGCGGGTAGCCATTGCAAGAGCCCTTACCCTGGAACCCAAGATCCTGCTTTGTGATGAAGCCACCTCGTCCTTAGATCCGGGTATGACCCAGTCAATTTTGGATTTATTGCGAAGCATTAATAAAAAACTTGGGCTCACCATTGTCTTTGTTACCCATGAAATGGATGTCATTAAATTCATCTGTGACAAGATGGCTATTATTGCAGGAGGGAAAATAGAGGTCTCTGGTTCTGTGGAATCTGTTTTCCTCCAAGAGCCTAAAGCTCTGATTGAACTGGTGGGCCAAAGACCTATTGAAATTCCCCAAGGAAAAGCCGTGATCAGACTTTCTGTAAAAAACGAGAATATTGCCGTACCCTTTCTCTATGAGATGGCTGGAGAATTGAAAGTCCCCTTTTCCATTTTATCTGCGGGCATTGAGCGGACCAATAGAAAACGCTTTGGAAATATCTTTCTTGCCGTACCCGAAAACGATCTTCAAAAGGTGTTGACCTTTTTTAATGATCGCATGATGACCTGTGTGCAATACAATGATAGCACTGCTGAAAGGAGTATCTGTTGATACATCTTGATTTTGCAACAACCCGATTATTTGAATACATGCCTAAAATCATTCTTCCCGCTGTTGGTGCCACGGTGAGAATGCTTTTTTTTTCTATGATCCTTGGTTTGATCATCGGAATCCTTGTGGCCATTATATTGGTATTGACTTCCCCCCATGGATTGAAACCCAACCCAAAGGTTTATAAAGTACTCGGCTTTGTCGTTAACATGATCCGTGCCTTTCCTGTGATCATCTTAATTGTTGCCATTTCTCCTTTGACAAGGGCCATTGTGGGCACCTCAATCGGGGAAAAAGCGGCCATTGTCCCCTTAACGCTTTCCGCATTTCCAGTTATTGCCCGATATATTGAAGCAAGCATCCTGGAAGTTGACTCGAATTTGATCCTTGCTGCCCGCTCTTTTGGGGCCTCAGACTGGCAGATCATCTTTCGAGTGCTGTTTCCCGAAGCAATGCCCTCAATTGTGTCCGGTCTCACAACCACTACCATTCTTTTTTTGGGGGCAACCACCCTGGCCGGCGCTGTTGGCGCAGGAGGCCTTGGAGCCGTGGCCTTGACCTATGGTTACCAGCGCTTTGACGATGCAATGATGTATGCAATTGTCCTGATCCTCTTTGTCATGGTTCTTGTCATCCAAGGGGGCGGGGAGTTTATCTATAGAAAACAAAAAGAAAAAGGAGATGTATCTAAATGAAAAGAGCAATTCTCATGGCAGTGGTGTCATTGATCTTTTTTGGGGTAACACCCTTTAATGGGGTTTCAGTAGTCCAAAGTGCTGAAACAAAGAAAATGGATATCTCAATTGCCTGTGCAGAAACCACCCAGGCACTTGTCGATGCCGTTGTTCCGGTCATGGCAGAAAAAGGATACAAAATCACCTACCAGATATTCAACAATAATGTGAACACGCTTGTGGCCGTAAATGACGGGAGTATGGACGCCCTGATGCTTGTCCACAAACCGTTTATGCAAATTTATAATAATAAAAATAACGCTGATCTTGTGATGGTCGAACCGCATATGTTTGCTGTGGGTATGGGATTGTTTTCCGAGCGATACACCAGCGTCGATGACCTGCCCGAAAATGCTTCAATTGCCATCATGAATGATTCGATGAATATGGATCGTGGCCTTAGAATCCTGGCTGATGCGGATCTTCTTTCCATTGATTCTTCAAAGGAAACCGTCACTTTGATGGACATTGTAAAAAATCCTAAAAATTTTAAGTTCGTTGAGATGGGTCAAACCCAGACCGTACGCTCACTCCAGGATATGGATGCGGCAATCGCCTTTTTCAGCCACATGAAAAATGCAGACAAGGATTTTAACAATTACCTGATCAGGGACCAACGGCCCGATAAATATCCACAAGGTGTCATTGTCAAAACTGAAAATGCCAAAGCCCAGTGGGCCCAGGACCTTGTCCAGGCCTTTCACAGCAAAGAAATCCGGGACTTTGCCTATAAACATTACGGTGGCCTTTACGAATATTTTGATTAATAACAAGGCATAATACTATGGATATACCAATGTGTGAGACCCAGGCCTTATGGTTGGAAAGTTTGCTGGAACTGTCAAGAAAACCGGTGGGAATCAGATTTGTCCTGGAGCAAGAAGAGTTTGATCAAACGAATCTTCCCGAACCGAAAACTGGCCTGCCCTATTGCACGGCCGTGATGAGAGCAACCAAAGGGCAATCCTATAAATTGGATGCCAGCCACTCTGGTTGTATTGCAGGGTCCAGGGCTCTGGGAATGGCAAAACCTACGGAAGAGGCCTATTCAGGAAAACGGCACAGGGCTTTAGGTATATACAAAAACCTTTGTATCAGCAGATCCGTTGCTAAAGATATGGTCTATTGTGTCCACCATTGCAAGGGCGTTGAAATTCAACCTTTGGAGGTATACGCTTCCATAGTCCCTGATGTGGTGGTTATTATTGTCAATGCATACACGGCAATGAGAATCCTCCAGGCCTGGGCCTATCATTTCGGGCAACTGAAGAATATTAAGATGCTTGGAAACTGCGCCATCTGTCAGGAATGCACATCCTATCCCTATGAGCAAAACACCCTTAACCTGTCCATGCTATGCTCAGGTACACGCAGAGTGGGGCAATGGGGAAAGGATGAGTTGGCCCTGGGTTTGCCATATCACTATGTAAAGGATGTTATAGAGGGTTTAAAACAAACAGTTACTCCCATGGAGCAGAACAAGGATAAAGACAGGATTTCCAAAGCGCTTTCTGAAAAAGGGTTACACAATAAGGTGACGATCAAAAAAAGCCAAAATTATTATAAGGGGGCTTATGGCACGCCGGACAGGGTGGCACGCCGGAACAAAGGCGCGGGTGTTAACTGCCACAATAAAATAACCAGTTAAAGGCAAAAATTTTCAGAATAAGTTGACCAAAAACAAAATATATCAGATTAACGGAAGTGGGTGCGGCCAAGCTGAATGCGCACGTCCATGCTCATGTCACATGCCACCGCCCGGATCAGGCCTACCGTGAATCCCCTGGGACGACTGTTTGCCTCCAATCACACCGCCCTGTGATCCCGACCGGTTTTAGAAAGATAGTACTCGTAGTCCCCTTTATAATCGGTCATTTTACCATGGTCCATCTCCAGAACCCGATCCACAAGGCTGCGCAGAAAATAACGGTCATGACTGACCAGCACAAGGGTGCCGGTGAATTTTTTAAGGGCATGGAGCAGGATCTCCCGGGACTGAATGTCCAGGTGGTTGGTGGGCTCATCCAGGATAAGAAAATTAATGGGTTGTCCCAGAAGTGTGGCCAGAACCACCCGGCTTTTTTCCCCGCCGGAAAGATGCTTGATCTGCTTATCCACATCATCACCTGAGAAAAGAAAGGCGGCGCACAGACTGCGGATTACACCGATACCTTCAAGGGGCAAGGTGTCTTGAACAGTTTGAAAAACGGTTTTTTCAGCATCCAGCAGTTCCATGGCATGCTGACTGAAATAACCGATGTTAACACCGGCTCCGATTTTTACGTTTCCCCTTGTGGGTTCTGTCCTTCCTGCCAGAATTTTTAAAAAAGTGGATTTCCCGGCCCCGTTTACCCCGACCACAGCAATTTTATTTTCCCGGTTGATCAATCCGGAAATACCCGTAAAAACGGTGTTAAGCGTTCCATCTGGGCGGGTCCATGTTTTGGACAGGTTATCAATCATGACCACGTCATCCCCGGAGCGGGGGGGATCTGGAAATTCAAATTTCATGACCCGCTGCTGTTCAGGGATTTCAATGCGCTCTATTTTTTCAAGTTTTTTGATTCTGGACTGAACCTGGGCCGCATGGGAAACCCGGGCCTTGAACCGGGCAATGAAATTTTCCTCCTTGGCCAGCATCTCCTGCTGTCGTCTGTAACTTGCCAGCAGATGGGTCATGCGGATGTCCCGTTCCCTGACATAAAAATCGTAGTTGCCCCCATAGGTGGTGACGGTGCTGTTGGCCACTTCAACAATTTTGGAAACCACTTTGTTCATGAAATCATGATCATGGCAGGTCATTAAAAGGGCACCCTTGAAATCGTTGATCAGCCAGTTTTCAAGCCAGACAATGGACTCCACGTCCAGATGGTTGGTGGGCTCATCAAGGAGCAGAACGTCGGGGCTGATGGTGAGAATTTTTGCAAGGGCAATGCGCATTTTCCACCCACCGCTGAAGGATTCCACCGGTCGGGTGTAGTCTGCGGGACCGATGCCAAGCCCTGTGAGCACCGTCTGTGCCCGGGTCTCAAGATCGTACCCTCCCCGATTTTCAAAGGCTTCGGCCGTCTCTCCATAATTTTCCAGCAAAATTGCCATGGCGCTGTCATCCATGGGTGTTGCCATGGCCGCTTCCATCTCTTTCATTTTTTTGCCCAGCATAACCACATCAGCGGCTGCAGACATGACTTCGGCCATGGCAGACCGCCCGGACATTTCTCCCACATTCTGGGAAAAATAACCGATTTTCGTTTTTTTGGAACAGGAGATGTCCCCTTCATCCGGCGATTCTACCCCGGTTATCAGATGAAAAATGGTTGTTTTACCAGCACCATTGGGTCCCACAAGCCCCATACGTGCCCCGGGTAAAATCTGCATCCCGGCATTTTTAAAGAGGATCTGATCCCCATATTGCTTTGATATCTTTGTCAAATGAATCATTGATTTATGCCCCAGAAAAATTTTCAAAATACCATATCTGACAGCCGGGGTGCAAGTAAAAGCCGTTGATACGATTCTCAGGAGAATTTACTACATATGGGTTCAAACATTATACAGGTATTGTTAAAAATCAGGGGGATAAAGAAGGTTTAATACAGGATAGTTATCCTTGAATTTTGTCAGAGGTCATATCCAGGACCTCCCGCACCTTTTCTGTCAAGTCTGCCATTGAAAAGGGCTTTTGAATAAATGCCACCCCTTCATCGAGTACCCCCTGATGGGCAATGATACTAGGGCTGTACCCCGACATGAACAGAAGTCTGATGTCTGGATAAAGGGGAACTATTTGCCCGGCCAGGTCACGGCCGTTCATGCCCGGCATAACCACATCGGTCATTAGCAGATCAATAACTTCAGAGTAGTCCTTTGCCTTTTTTATAGCCTTTTCAGGTGTAACTGAAGGTAGAACCCTATAGCCGTTTCGTTCCAGCATTATACGGGTCATACTGAGAATAGATGGCTCATCTTCAACCAAGAGAATAGTTTCGGTCCCCCCAGCAATTGTTTTGTTCTGAGGCACTACATTATCATCTTTATCTCCAAATAATCGGGGCAGGTAAATTTTAAAGGTGGAACCCAGGCCTGGTTCACTGTAGACATTGATGAACCCGTTATTCTGTTTGACAATGCCATATACGGTAGAAAGCCCTAACCCCGTGCCTTTGCCAATATTTTTTGTTGTATAAAAAGGCTCAAACAGATTGCTCAAAGTATGTTTGTCCATACCACAGCCATCATCACTCACCGCCAGCATGGAAAAATCACCGGGAATAAAGCCGGGGTGATCTTTGCAGTATGCTTCATCAAAAGTTTTCTTTCCGGTTTCAATGGTAAGTTTCCCCACACCCTTAATGGCATCTCTGGCATTTACACACAAATTGGCAAGCATCTGGTCGATCTGAATCGGGTCCATTTTAACTGGCCAAATATGGGCAGTCGGTTTCCAGACCAGATCAATATTTTCACCAATAAGCGGGCGCAGCATGCTGATCATATTATCCACAGTATCGTTCAAATCCAGTTTTCTGGGGGAAATTGTCTGTTTTCTGGCAAAGGCCAGTAACTGTTTTGTAATATCAGCCGAACGTATAGCTGCTTTTTGAATCTCTTTCAGGTCAGTATACAGATCATGTTTTTCACCTGCCCGTAACAATGCCAGTTCCGTGTGTCCAAGAATTACCCCCAGCATGTTGTTGAAATCATGGGCCACGCCTCCGGCAAGACGGCCTATGGATTCCATTTTCTGGGCTTGATTGAGCTGACCCAACAAATTTTTATGCTCTCTTTCAGCACGTTTTCTCTCCGTGATATCTCTTACAGCCGATACCTGAAAATGTTCATCACCTCTTATGATATCTTTTGATTCAATCTCTACAGGAAACAAAGTACCATCTTTTTTTTTTGCCATCACCTCATAGGGGAGCGCGATATTTTTTGAAATATTTTTATAAATTAATGAGTGCAATTCTTTTGGAAAGAATAACTCGACAGCGTTATTACCAACGATTTCTTCACTTTTGTAACCAAACAGTTCTGTCAGTGAATCATTGACATCCTTCACAACCCATTCATTGTGAATTGCAATCCCTTCAAAAGTTACCCTGGAAAGCTTTTTAAACCGATCTTCACTACTCTGTAATTTTTTCTGATTTTTAGATAAAGCATCCGCCATATCGTAAAATGACGCAGTCAGTTTTTCAAACTCAGCTGCTCTTTCAGTTTGTTTAATGGGTTCTTTAAAATTGCCCTTGGCTAATTCCTCTGTCATGCCTATCAGATTGTGAATGGGCTCTATGAGCGTCTTCTGACCAAGACTCCAAGAAATAAAAAGTGTTCCTATTGTCGTTAGCAGTATGAGCAGTAAATTGCGTTTCATAGTGATGTTAGCCGGGGCAAGAATAAAAGCTTCAAGAACACCCGTCCAAACATACATATATGGGTCTGCATTGTCCTTTAGACGAATAGGCTCAAAGGCAAAAATCCGGTTTATGCCGTCTGATCCAGTATTTGTTATGATACCTGGCTCTTGTGTTGCCTGGGCAATTTTCCAATTGCTATTTTTGATTGGTTTTCCAACGGGGTTGGTGGATTCTTTTGCTGGATAGTAATATAAACGGACACCCTGACAATCAGTTATGGCGACAAAGGAATCTGGTGGGAGGGATGCGTTTTGGTATAGTTCAGAAAAAAGCGTCAAGTTAACGGCTACAGCTAAAACTGCCTTGATTGTTCCAGTTGTGTCTATAACCGGGTAAGCAAAGGGAAATGCTGGGGTCATATTGCCAATCCGGGTCAAAATATACTTACCTGTGGCAAAGTCTTTTGTTTTCAATGCATCACGGATTTGTTTACGATCAGCAAGATTAATCCCCTTGGAGGGGATGCCGGAGGCTAAAACATTCCCCTTCAAATCGACCAAGACGATGTTCTCATAATTTGGGTTTCTTTTTATAAGATGTTTAAAAATGACATTAACCGCCTGGATATCAAGGGACTGAACTTCAGTCATAATGGCCAGTGTTGAAAGAGTCTCACGAGCAGATAGGGTGATTTCCTTCTGTGCTTGTGCCATGGAATGAGTTAGAAGCAAGACATTACTCTTTGCATGTTCTATGGTAGTTCTTCTTTGTTCCATTCCGGAGTAAAAAAGGATAACGACGGCAGGGAAAACTGCAAGAAAGACTATTAGTGCAAAGTTCTTACGTATTGATCTCAGATTCAAAAAATTCATAATCCTTCCTTAATGAAAGAGATTAAACAAACCCATGCCTAAAATCGGTATTATTAAACGCAACCTCTCTGCTGCCGACAATGATATCTGACCTGAAACGATTAATAGATTCTGATCAATGATTTAGTACCAAGATAAGGCATTTTAGTAAAGATGTATTCAATTTTTTAGGAAAAAGACAAATCAAAACGTAACTATTCAGCGTTAAAAATAAATCCTGAAAAATACAAAACAAAATTTCAAACTGTATTCATGCCATATATTTATCGGTAGATCTTGCTATCTTTTTATTCATGTTGTATCAAGCCCACATTACCAGTATTCAATGGCTGAGGTTTAGATCAAGGCAAATCCATCATAAACAAAAAGGTGATATTTACAAAATGGTCATGCGACTGCTTGACGGTGTAAAATCTGTTGAAATAAAAACAAGTAAAGAGGTTAAAAAGTTAAGCGGATATGTCAAAGATAAAGAGTTGTCAATGGTGGACAGAATCGAAAGTTTTGAAGATATCATAAGTATGGAAGTCGGCTACACACCTCTGAACCGGGCACGAAATCTTGAACGGGAACTCAATATCCATCAACTGTATATAAAGTACGAGGGTGATAATCCATCCGGAACCCAGAAAGACCGAATTGCCTTTGCCCAGGTTCATGATGCCTTCCGGCGGGAGTATGGTATCATCTCCCTTGCCACATGTGGAAACTATGGGGTGGCAATGGCCTTTGCCGCCTCCCTTGCAGGACTTGAATGCAAGATTTTCATTCCCGAAACCTATCATACGGAACGCATCCGGGAGATGGAAACCTTCAATGCCCAGATTATCCGGCTGCCAGGTTCCTATGAAGATGCAGTGGTGGAATCAAGCCAGCGTGCAAGGGATCAAAAATGGTATGATGCCAATCCAGGGGGTACCAACACACCCCTGCAGATTTCCGCATATGCCGGTATCGCCCATGAAATATATGATCAACTGCATGATGCCCCCAAATGCATTGCCGCTCCGGTATCCAACGGCACCCTTCTGGCCGGTGTCTTTCGGGGATTTACCAGCCTTTACAAGCGGGGAAAAACCTCCCGGATACCCATATTCATTGCCGGTTCAGCGGCCAATAAAAATCCCATTATTGCGTCATTCAAGGCCGGTCTGGACTCCTGCAAAGACATTGACCCCGGACAGATTACAGAGACCCCCATCAATGAACCCCTGATCAACTGGCACAGCTTTGATGGAGACGAAGCCCTTTATGCCCTGCGGGAAAGCAAGGGATATGCCGGACATATCAGTGATAAAAAAATGCGGGAAATGAGCACATTTCTCCATAAAAAAGAAGGATACCGAATTCTGCCGGCATCCACTGCCGGACTTATTGCCCTATTGGAAAAACATGGAAAGAATGAATTTACCAACGATAGATATGTCGCCATTTTAACAGGGAAATATTAGGGTATGAAAGAAACAATTGATGGAAAAGCCCTCGTGTATGCCGATGGGGCCTTTAACACGCCGGAAGGCAAAACCGCCCATGGACTTACACGGTTCACCCACAGATACAAGCTGATGGGTGTCATTGATAGAACATATGCCGGCCAGGATGCAGGAATGGTGCTGGACAACAGACCCAACGGGATTTTAATATTTGAGACCCTTGCTGCTGCCATGTCACAGTTCTCCCCGGAAAACACCCCCGAAACACTGGTGATGGGCCTTGCACCGGACGGAGGAACGGCTTTCTTTCCAGGCAAAGGAAACCATAAGGGAAGCCTTTACCAGAGGGCTTAATGTAGACAGTGGCCTGCATGATTTCTTATACGATGAAAGGCTGGGACGAGTCACCCAGGCGGTGTTCCTATTGCCCATCGGGGGGGGCGGCTCTGCTGAGGTTGACTTGGAGGCTGCCTTTTCATATAACCCACATGTCCTGGCGGACACAACGAAGCATGAAAAGGCAGTCGCTGCAGGCACCCAGTACCCAGCACCAAATACCCAGCACCTTCTTTTTCATATAACGTACATGGCAGTAAACACCTGCCACAACGAAAGTTGAAACTCTCATCATTGCAGCACCTTGAACTGAGTTTCATATAAAAAAACACAACAGAACACCTTGCCACACAGGAATAAATGGGATTTAACAGAGAAAAATTTAAACGTACAGAACTGCTCCTGGGAGAAGACGCCATGGATCGCCTGGAAAGGGCAAGTATCACCGTCATCGGCCTTGGAGCAGTGGGTTCCCACGCCATTGAGGCCCTGGCCCGTAGCGGGGTGGGAACCTTAAGGATTGTGGATTTCGATGAGATCGGCCCCAGTAATTTCAACCGCCAGCTCCTGGCCGTTGAACCCAATTTGGGACAGTTGAAAACCCATGCGGCAAGGGAGCGTCTATTGCAGATCAACCCGGATATTAACGTGGAGGTATTTAATACCCTGTGCCATAAAGACACCTTTGATGAGGTCTTTCACACCCCCACGGATGTGGTAGTGGATGCCATTGACAGCCTGAACCCAAAAGTTAACATTTTGTTTGAACTGGTACAGCGAAATATCCGGGTTGTTTCCAGCATGGGAGCGGCCCGGCGCATGGATCCCACAGCCATCACCACCGGAGATATTTCCAGGACCATGGCCTGTCCCCTGGCCCGTTCTGTGAGAAAACGCCTGAGACGCATGGGAATTGACTCGGGCATTCACACCGTTTATTCCACGGAAATTGTGGAAAAAAGCTCGGTGTCCAGGGAAACTGAAGCCAACTTTTTTGACAGTGGCAGACAAAGAAATCCCATGGGAAGCCTCTCCATGATCAGCGGTATCTTTGGATATATTGCCGCCCTGGAGGCATTAAAAATTGTGCTGGACATTACTTAAAGGGCTTGGTCACAAGCCCGACCCCGTTGGCCCAACAATTTTAAGAGGGCCACGCCATGACCAGGTCCTACTTAAATTTACCGGTAAGCTCAGAATCAATTACATAAATACACACCTCTTTGGCTCCCTGTTCTGTGTATTGAAATTTTTTCACCATATTTTTAATGAGGAATTTCACATCACTTCTGATGCGCTTGTCATAGGTTTTAAAATCCGATGTGTCAAAGTCCCGGATGGCCCGCCTGAAGTTTTCATTGCTTAAAAAAGGTTCCAAAACCCGTTTTTTCAGGTTAAAGACATAACGTTCATAAAGGGTCAGGAAAAGACGGGTTTCGGTGATCTTTTTCTCTTCCACCATGATCTCCCGGGGAAGTGCGTGGGTGGTATACTGGTTAAGCACATCGTTGCGCATTTCAATACGTTTTGCCATGGTTATGCCCTCGGCAAAAAGACGGCTCTCTATGGAACTTAAGAAGGACTCTGTAACATGGATTTCTTCACCGGTGAAAAGACATCTTGCCTCGGCACCCAGCTCAAAGGTCAGGGCTGAAATATAATTTTTAATATCCTTTGTTATCTGCTGTTCATTGTAATAATAAAGGGATTCCTTCACCTGCTGCAGCACGTTATACTCGTACATGCGCAACAGGGAGTCTAAAAATCCATCGGGAACCATTTTAGGATAATCTTTGATAACGTTCTTAAAAAATGAGCACAACACCGGCATGTTTATCAGCACATCGTCCTTGGCGTAAAGGGAATAAAACTGATCAAAAAGCCGGATTGAATCCCTGCCGGAAAACCCGTAATTACCCTCACTTTCCGACTCTTTGAAAATCTGCTGCCAAACCTTACTGTCAAGGGTTTTTCGATCTTCATCATCAAGCCAGTCAGGAATATGGCCTGCGTATATTTCCATCTTCAGCAGCATCAACGGTTCATCACAGTAAAGACTATACTTGGCACTGTTTTTAATCCAGTCAATAAGAGCTTCAGACTTGGGTTTCAACCGGGAGGAGATGATAATCCTTGCAAAATTATCCATGACCATGGGCAAAAAAGCATCCTCTATGTGGCGACCAAAAATATTGTTGTATATTTTTATTTCCGTTTCAATATCAAGCACATAAGGGATATTAATGTATCTGATACGGTCGGTGAAAGAGGGAAATTCCCGGATGTTTTTCTTGTCTTCCGGATTCATCAGGGCTAAAAACAGGGAGTTGACATTCTCTTCAATATCTTCCACCTTGTGCACCGCCTCACTTATGATATTGTGCAGTTCCACCATGCGGTCCACATTGTGTGATTTAATGTCCATTAAGGCATAAATGCCATTGTTGGTCTTGGAAAACCGCGAATAGATATAGTTGATCAGGTTACTGTCCCGGAACAGGTTATTGATACGGTGCTGGAGCATTGGATTGCTCATGACATTCTGTTTTAAGGGGACATCCCCGGGATTGAATACGGAAATACCGGTGCCCAGACGTCGATTGAAATAATAGGGTCTGGCAAAAACCATTTCAAATACTTTTTCAGGAGAACCCAGTCTTTCCAGAAGGGCCTGAAAAATGGATTCACAAATGGTGCAGGGTTCATGGGTGAAAACCCATTCATACTCTTTTTCCTTGAACAGCCGCCATTTAAATTCATCATTGGGAACCAGTTTATCCAGAAAATCCCGCCGATGCTTTTTGGGAATAATCAAAATGGGATTATCATGGGAAATACATGGTATTTCTATGTATTTGGAATGAAACCCCGGGGCAATGCAGGCCTCGGTGAGTTTCTCAGAAATATCCCCATGGGGATGATCTATCAGATTCACCAAGCGTTCAATGGCGGAAGTAGTCTCGGCAGCCCGCCCATCCCCGAGTTTATTCACATCAAGACGCCATACAATCTCATACCGGATGCCATCCTCACTGTTGGCATAGCTTTCAAATTTTTTAAGCATGTTATTTAAAAATGTGCTTTTGCCACAGCCATGGGGGCCATGAAAGATATAAATCTGATTCTGCTGGGCACCATGTCGCAGGCCTTCCATATGCTTCATCAGACGATTGGCAAAGAGCCGATCTGTAAAATAGGGATTTTCCGAGTCTGCCACAAAAAGTCTGCTGCAGTCATAATTGATCATGGTCAGATCATCAAGTTCTTCAAAGGCTTCCACCCGATCCACATGGGAGATCATCATATCATGGAACACCTGGAAAATATTTCGGATGGTCTGGAAGGGATCTTTGGCCACCATATCCAGATACTGGGTAAAGGTAATGGGTTTGAATTTTTCGTATTCGCCAATATCACCATTGAGAAAGGCCAGGGCCTGTTTCACCCGTTGTTCATTGTTTTCCATGCCAAGGGTTTCTTTGTTCATCCTCACACCCCCCGTTTCAACAGTTTTCTGTTTTCCATCACATACAATACCCGTTTCCATGCCGCTGGTTCTTTTTCCCTTTCAGAGGTGCCTGCTGATGCACTTGCAGGTGGACTCCAGAAATCAATGTAACGCTGCTGGGGGGTGGTCTCCTTGATCGGTTCACTGGTTTCAAGGCGCACCGATCGTCCCCAGAGATACTCAATACCCATCATGGTGTTTTCAATAAAATCAGTCTTCAGGGGTTTACCTTCAAAGCTGTGTTCCAGATAAAGGGGACCCTGGGCGGTTTTTTCCACATTCACCTTTATGACAGGGGGATGGTAGAGGGTACTAATGACCATGTCCCGGTAGGCGGTGGCGCTTCTTGATTTAACATAGTACTGCCATGATTTACGCTGGCTGTTCAGACGCTTTCCTGTCACGAACAGATTGTGCCGATTCATGAATTCCTGATCAATATATGTATTTATGAAAGTAAAATCACACATGCTTTCCCGGATGGAAAAAAGGCGATCAAGGCCCATGCCACGCTTACGGTCAAAGCGTTTCTGTTTGACCTCATCCTTGATCTGATCGTATTCCCGGGAATAGCATCCCCGGTTTTCCATCTTTTCTATGTGATACAAAAGGCGCATGCCAAGGGCATAGGGATTGAGCCCCACCTTGGGCATGGCGGTGACACCTGCGTTGACCTTGGCAAAGTTAACCTCATGGCCCTTGATTCTGTCATCTTTCATGAACAGCTTTTCATGCCAGTAACTGGCCCAGCCTTCATTCATGATCTTGGTGCGGATCTGGGGTTGAAAAAATAAAGAGGTTTTTCGTACCACCGCCATAACGGATTTCATCCACTTGTTCTCCTCCCTGTTCAAAAAAGTGGAATGCTCCATGATATATTCCATGACATCGGGTCGCCCTCGGTCTTTTTTTTCCAGATATCGTTTGTAAAAGGCATCAAATTCGGGAAATTTTATCCGCACATCAATAAAAAAATGCTCCTCTATATCATGTTGATGGTCGGCCAGAACCTCATTGTACCGTTCAATCTCTTTGAGGTATTCATTGTTTGACAGGCCTTTTTCCCGCTGGAGGAAAATATCAAAATAATAATCAAACGGGGATAGATGTTTTGCCTGATGGGTTCGCGTGGTCCGGGAAACGGTATCGTGATATCCCACCAGGTTATCGATTCCCCTGGCAAATTCAATGACATAATCCACCCATCGTCCCTTTTCAGACCGATATCTGGCAATGAGACGTTTATCTGCAAGGGCCTGACCATTGAAATCAAGATCCCAGGTATGTTGAAAAAAAAGATTGTTCTGGAAAAAATCAATATGACCCAGCACATGATAAAAAATCATTACATTTAACCAGTCCGGGTTGTTATCGTTGTAAAAGGAAATGGCAGGGCGGGTGTTGATGACGGTCTCATAGGGGTTGTTGGGATAAAGTTCGTACATTCCCTTGCCGGAAAGCACCCTGACATCATGCACCCAGTAGTCATAAAGGGTGGGCATCATCACCTTGGGGCTTAATTCCACCATGTCCCGGTTTGTGACAATATATTCCAGGGACTCATCTTCAAAACATAGACCTGCATCCCTTGCCCGCTCTTTACACCCTTCCATGATGGCCTTTACATGCTGATCAACAATTTCCATGGTGAACCTCCCCTTTGTCAGCCGTCTGACGATCCTTATCTATGTGATGACCCCATTTTACATATCAACTGCCCAGAAGATTTTTAATGCCTTCAATAATCCTGCTGTCTTCGGCATCCTCGGCCATGACATCCATGCGGATATGGCGGGGATGCTTTTCCAGAAGTCCAGAACCGGCAATGTATTTTTCCACCTCAGTTTCTTTCCCCCTGGCATAATTGTGTTTTGCAACGGTGATGCCGATCCGGGCAGAATAGGTGACCATTTTTTCCAGTTCCACCAACGCCTCTTTGCCATCTGTATCCCAGTCATCCCCGTCTGTGCCGTGGAAAACATAAATATTGTAGTCCCTGGCAAGGCCTTCTTTTTCCACTATTTCATTGACCATGCGGTAGGCGGACACCACCTTGGTGCCACCGGCCACCTTATAGGAATAATATTTATAGAAATCAACTACTTCTCTGGCATCAGTATCATGAAGAATAAATCGGGTTTCCACCTGTTTTTCGTACTGGTACAACAACCAGGAATAGATCATCACATGCTGAGACACCACTGTCTGGGTGGGTTTCCCCCCCATGGATCCGGAATAATCCCTTAAAAAAAATATCAAGGCCTGGGATTCATAGGCTTTTTCCCGGGAAAGCACCCGATAGATCATGTCAGAGGGTGCCACCAGAAACCGTGAGGAATCAATATCAGACACATCGGGGATGTTCCCAAGGCTGATATTGGTCTGCACAATGCGTTTAAGGGTGGCTTTTTTATCAAGGATCTGTCCGAACCCGCGATTGCGGTCGGTCATATCATAGATATACCGTACCAGGGTTCTTTTACCACCCTTGTCCACCAGATTGGGCAGTTCAAAATCCTGGGCCAGGGTTCTTCCCAGATCGTAGGCGTTGGATTCAAATTCATGTTCGCCTCCACTGCCCTCCCCCGGGCCTTCACCGTCTCCTTCTCCTGCACCTTCCCCCTCCCCTTCCTGGGGACGGATGGGTTCTTCACCAATAACCTCACCCTCTTCTCCGGTACCGGTGCCCCCGGTGGGCTGGGATTCACCCTCTTCATCCAGGCTGATTTCATCATGAACAAATTTTTCTTCCACCGTGGTGGGTACAACAATAATCCTTTCCCTGCCCCCCTGGACAGGTTTAACAATACGGCCAATGCGGATCTTGCGTTTAAATCCGTCCTCTTCCCGCTTCCGGTCCCTTTCCAGGAGTTCATCCAGGGTTATCATTATTTATCGTCCTCCTGACTGCAGAAATATTCAATGGTCTTCTGGGCACAGGTGCTGCAATACCCCAGTTTATCCATCATGGTGGTGATCATTCGGTCATGAAGTTTTTTATTTTCCTCGTTGGTGCGATTTGCAAGGGCTCCCACAAGACTTCCAGCCCCGGCGATGTCGGATTTCAGGCGCACATCAGTGATGGCTTTTACAAGCTCCAGATTATCCATGAAATCATAATTGGGGTCCACGGAAATCTTTTGCCCATAAATCTTGCGTATGGTGTTTCGAAAGGAGGAGCGCTGCTCATCGGTTTTAAGCCCGAGCCGTTCCTCAACATTTTTAATGTAGCGCTCATCTATCTTCATGGATTTAAGTTCATTGGACTGGGGATCTTTGTATTTCCACATCATGTCCGGACCCAGGTGCTCGGCATCAATGCCGATGATCATGTTCACATAGTTCATGACATCTTTTTTAATGGCCAGGGGTTCATCCATGTAGGCATTGAAAATCTCGGTCATGATACGTTCCCGGTAAAGTCCCCGGGCCGTATGCAGGTCCTCCATAAATTTAACGCGATCCCCGGGTTCGGTGACATAATCGAGCACCACCTTTTCCAGGGTTTTGAAGATATCCAGGGCAAACATGCAGGTGCCCTCGTTGGTTTCAGAACTCTCCAAAAGCAATTGAATGGCCCGGCCCAGATTTCGCTGTCCCAGGCCCTTCTGACCAAACCGCTTGGTGATGTCGGGGTCCTGGTTTAAGGTATCTATGAGTTCAGACAGGGTCTTTAAACTCTTTTCTCCGGCCACTTCCCCCGCGGACAGTTTCATGGTTTCCACCGGGGTCAGTTTTTCGGATCGGGGCAACCGGGTAAGCACCACCCCCACCGATGCAGCGTAGTTCAAGTTGGGGTCCTGGTGAAGTTTCTCCATATTCAAAGTGGTTTTTACATCTCCGCCGATGGCATAGGCCGTCAGTTCACTCTGGAGTTTATAGTCGGTGTTGTGTGCCACATAACACAGACGACACCTGTCCACGATGGGGGCCTCTTCTTTTTCTGCCAGAAAGGTATTAAACTCAGAGTTATTGCTGGTGGCCACAATCAGGGTATCAATGGGCCATTTATACCCGTCAATTTCAATGTTTCGGTTCTGGATCACCCCGAGGTACACCTGGACCAGATCTTTTTTGTTTTTATAAATTTCATCGCTGAAATGAATCCCACCTCCGGCCACCCGGGCAAGAGCACCTCGTCTCAGATCAAACCGGTAGGGATTATTGGTGTCGGAAATGTGGAGAAGTCTCTGGATGGATTCTTCCCCAAGAAGATCCACGGCAGAAGAGGTGATTTTATCCTTGGCCGGATATTTACCGGTCAAGGTACCCATGCTCTCAATCATGGGTACCGGTACTACCTCCACAAAGGAGAGCATTTTTTCAAGGTCCCCATCACAAAACTCCCGGATCTGGTTCCAGATATAGGAAGAACAGGCTCCAAGCGGGCGATATTTTTCAGTAAGCACCTCAAGTTCCCTGTCAGAAAAACCAAAGGTGTCACCAAGATATTCCAGGGAGGCGGCCTGGGTTTCATGCAGTCCCATGGCAAGAATCATAGGGTCTTCATAGGTCTGGGATTCTATGGTGGAAATTCTGCCATACCCTTCCAGTTGATCAAGGCCTTTGAACCGGAAGGTATATTTACGATTTTCCGGCTTGAAAATAAAATTGCGATAGGCTTCACACAAATAATCCACAAAGAAGGTTTTTCCATTTCCCGGTTCACCTACCAGGACAAAGGCCATTTCCCGGGAAGATCCCCCCTCGGAAGCATCCTTGACAAAGGAGACAAAACTGTTGATTTCATCGTACATCCCCACAAGGTGTTTTTTACCTTTGCTGAAAAGATCAAAATGATAGGTAGTTCGACCTTTGACGGTGATTTTATCCACCCCGCTGCTTAGAATCATGCGGGACACCCCCTGGAAACAATCCTCAAAGGTTCTCTTTTCTGTTTTTACCAGTTCAATGTGATAGGAAAGTGTTTTTGAAGTGGTGTTATCATCCATTGCTTCCTCCCCGGGCAGCATCAAGGTTTTTGCTGCCGATCATATATAAAGTAAATGACGGAAAACCTGTTTGATGAAAACGGTATTACTTGATAGACAAGTATAAAACACTGCTATGGTATCGCTGAATTATGCTTATCTGGTGGGATACGAGTCTGATGTCGGCCACCTAAATTGAATATACCAATGGGGAGGATGGGTGTCAAACCATATCGTAAAAACACCTCTTCACGAAAAAAGTCTGCGACAAAATAAGGCAAAAAGAAGAAAAAAGGTAAAACAGATGGGGTTTACAGAGTATAACACCCATGCCCTGGCGGGCACAATGAATTATGAAAAGGCAATAACTGTTAGTTTTCAGTACCTGCTTTTTCATATAAACCGCCATATCGGCCCGCCGACACAACGAACAATGAAAATGCTTTCATGTCACCCACCGAGGGGCAATGGGCCAATGGCTCAATTGGCCGGTTCCTATTGCCCCTCGGTGGGCTCTGCTGAGGTGACCTGAAAGTTTTATTTTTTAATAAACCCACATGGCTGTGAGTACCAGCCACAACGAAAATTGTAATTCCAATCATTGCAGCCTTTTAGACGGAGTTTCTTATAAAAAAAACCGGCACCGGAATGCCACAAGACAAGCCCCTGGCGGGTGCATATTGCCCCCTTTCAGGCAGGCTAACACAGTAATTGGCATCATCTCTATCAGAGATATTACCAAGTGCGGTAATCTCCAGTATCCAGATGAACAAAATCTGATTTGGGATAATATCCCACGCCGCCAGCACCAAGATGTACGGCCACATCCCTTAAATGACGGGTGGAGAAATCCTGTATGCGAATATCAATGGCCCGGCCTTCCATATGAAGGCTTTTTTTAGCCACTCCCCAGCTTTTTTTTCTCAAATTACGATTGGTCTCTGGTGAACGATAACCGGAAACCACCTCAATGATTCCACGGCTTTTTCCCCGATTTTGAACAGCCGTGATGATATCAAGCAGGCCAGGATCAATGGGATGAACTGTATTGGTTCGAAAATCCCTCAAAAATTTATTGATCTTACGTTGATTGGCTGCGGATCGGATTCCCGGAGTGTGGTGAATATCAAGATATTCACCTGTGTGGGTATGAAAAAAAGTCAGGGTACGCCGCCCCCCCGTGCTTGCCATAGATACCAGCGGAGAACCGAGGAAAAGACTCGCCGCCGCCCCGGCTGAAGCTTTTAAGAATTGTCGTCTTGTTGTTTTGGTATTCATATGCTGTGGCTTCTTTCTCTATCCTTATTGTCAGGTGTCAGTCAATGCTCAAAAAAGGCCGTAATGCAACCCGGAGCTCCTTACCAATATCAAAAAATAGTACCCATAAACCCTTTAAATCACACAGGAACGCTTTGTCAGTTCAGTACATCTCCGGGGAAAAGTGCCTGCCCCAGTTTTCTATCCCGGTCGTAAATATCCCGGTTAAAACATACTAATCCATCCTTATCAACCCATGCGGTCTGGTAGGTGATATGCACGGGTACAGACATCTCCGGTCGAATCACTGTTCGTTTACCGGAGTCCAGTATGGTCTTTATTTTCTCCCGGGTCCACCCGTTGTTTTTCCCGGAGAGAATAAACAAAGCAAGACCCGGCGGATCACTCACACGGATACAGCCATGGCTGAAATTTCTTGTGCTGCGGCTGAAAAGATTCTGTGTGGGGGTATCGTGCATATACACATCATATTTATTTGGAAAGATAAATTTAACCGATCCCAGGGCATTCCAAGGTCCGGGATCCTGGCGAAGTTTAAACCTGCCCATCTGCCCCCGGGTGATCTTATGCCAGTCCATGGTGGTGGAATTCAGTTCTACGGCATCGGATTTCCAGCTGGAAAACAGACGAATATGCCGTTTTACCAGATGATGGGGATCCTTACGAAGGCCCGGCAATTCTTCATTGCGGGCAATGGAGGGGGTGATATTCCAATACGGATTAAAGTCAACGTACATTACACGGTCACTAAAAACCGGAGTCTGATGCTGTAATTTTCCCACAATTACGGGAAAATGAATTTTCAACTGTCCCCCCTCAAACCCAGACAGATTAAAGCCGGCAATATTCACCAGAATATATTTTTCACCCAGAGAATGTTCCTGCCAGCGCCACCGGGCCATGTTAATCTTAATCCGGCGGACGGCACTGTGTACGGGGATATTGAGTGCCGCAAGGGTTGCAGGGCCCACCACGCCATCTGGAGAGAGGCCATGGCGGAGCTGAAATCTTTTAATGGAGGGCATCAGATCCTCCCCATAAACCATGGGGTTGATTTCAAGGGGAATCACAATGTCTCCGGTAATGGCAAGGCGTTTCACGATGGCAGGCAGGCGGTGATCTGAATCACCAGGCCGGATGGTTTTACCGGCAGCAATTTTTTCCCATCCCCCTTGCTTGGCCAGAAGTCTGTAACTTTTAAGGGCTTTTTTTAAATCCGTATAATGCCGGTGGGACGGGGGTAATGCGGCAAGATATGCTGCAAGATCAGGGACTGAAAGGGCTTGATCCACTGTGTCAAGGGGATCAAAATCAACATCTCCGGCCTCGGCGAACAAAAGGGGGTCCATATACCGAAGCTTTATCTGCCCGCGACTGACATCATGAATGTATTTGATCAAATTAAAGGTAATAAGAGTATCTAACTGGGCCAGGGATGACGGTTCCAGTAAATGCCACAGGGTTTCCATCTGGGGCACACCGTAATCGGTGGGTTCCAGCCCCTCCTCATCTGCCTTTTTAAGGGTATCAAGAATAATAGTGGCCCGCTCTCCAGGCCCCTGGGCACTTACCCACAGGGGAGATAATCCCTTTTTATGATAAATCACCGCCAGGCATAAATTCCGGGAGGTGGCAGAGGGTTTCTGATCTTTAAAACTTAACAGTTCAAGGGGATAGCATTCCAGGTATTCAGCCATGGCCGATGCCAGAGGGTCAAGGGGGGGAGTCGCATGGGAAACGGATGGGAAAACAAGAAAAATGGTACAGACTGCCAGAGAAATAAAACGCCGCATTTTTAATTCAAAATCCAAATTTTCTCCCCAAATTTTTATTTATCAGCAAATAAAACACCCTGTGAGTCATCCGTAGCAAGTCATAATCAACTTTGCCCGTGCCATATCTTCGGGGGTGGTAAGTTTTATATTATCAGGAGAACCCGGCACAATGTACACAGACTCCCCCATGGCCTCCACAAGGGAAGCGTCATCCGTTCCAGTAAAACCGTGGCGCAGGGCATGTTCATGGGCCTTGACCACCAGGTCAAACCGAAAAATCTGGGGTGTCTGAATCTGGTAAAGATTTTCCCTGGACACCGTGGCCACCACTTTTCCATGATCATCCACCCGTTTCAGGGTATCCACAACGCCAATGGCCGGTACACAGGCTCCATGCTGCCTGGCACCTTCAATGCAGTTTTCAATCATGGTGACATTAACAAAGGGTCGAACACCATCATGAATCAGCACCAGATCCTCTCCGCAAAAGACCTGATCCTTTAAAACTGCCAGACCGTTTTTAACCGATGCCTGGCGATGCGTTCCACCATGAACCAGCATAACCCTTTCACAAAGACCGTGGGGTATCAGCAGTTGTTCCCTGCAGAAAATCTCATCGCCCCGGGGAATGACAAGTAAAATGGGGCTGACAAAATCCCGGGAAGCAAAGAAATTAAGGGTTCTCACCACAACGGGCAGTCCCCTGAGCATCATATACTGCTTGCGCACAGATGATTGCATGCGCTGCCCGCTTCCCCCGGCCACTATGATGGCTGCCACCCTGGATTGAGACATGTCCCGGCCGCCTATCTCAGGTAAAAGAGCTCTTTGGGAAGGGGAACCCCCTTACCAATGAGATCTTCACCATAATTTACACCGGCAAGAATTTTAATGTCGGCAAGGGCTCTTGAATCCCCCTCAAAGGAAACCTGTTCCACCTCTTCTTTTTTAATTTTTCCACCGGCCCACTGGATATCAAGAACACTTGAGGCATCAAAACGATCTGCTCCCACCAGAAGCTCCACCTCCCCGCCGTAATACTGGACAATCTTGGCCACCAGAAGGCTCGGGCGGGAATGAAATCCCCTTTCCTGGGGAATCCCCACGGTGATACTGCCCCGGTCTATGTTTTCATTGAGCACTTCAGAGGCCAGACGCTTTCCTGAAGAAAGAAATTGCCAAGCATAAAAAAGACAGTAATTGACGGCTCTGTCCAGAAGGACATCAGGATCAATGAGTTCAGTTAAGGCTTCACTGACAATCTTGTACACATCCTTATATTCCACATCATGGAGATGACGCTCATAAAAATGCAGCAGACGTCCCATGACCTGGAGAATATGAAACACAATGGAAAAATGGCTCCGAAGCTGTTTAAGTTTACGGTTGCCATGGAAAAATCCACCATGAATCACATAGGAATCAAAGGAGGACTGGAGGTTATGCAGCAGCATTTCAAAGCGCCGAATCTCCACTTCATTGACTTTTTCCGGTACAAGCTCCCGAATTCGGGTACTGGGATATCTTTCATAAAAGGCAAATTGTTCAAACTTGTCCACCAAGGCCAGAAAATCACTTGCAATAATTGTCAGATTTTTCTGCTGCTGTTGCTGTCTGTTTTCCTGGTCGTCAATGTTGTGTTCCAGCTGTTCTCCAGTGGCTATCCCGGGGAAATAGCCAGGCTCATATCCCATTGCTGGAATTTCTATGCCAAGCTTTACAGCCTCCTGAAGAATCACCGGCGCTGCCAGCTGTAAAGACCCCTGGATCATTAACAGGGTATCTCTGGACTCCAGGGCAAAGGTATCATGCTTTTTTTCAAACTCATAGAAACCGATGCGGTTGTAAATATGTTTCTGGGAATAACCCGCCAGGGAAAGATGGCGCACCGCAGCGGTGAGTTCCCTGTAGAACACCCACTCCCGGTTGTTTTTGGCCCCATGAAAATCAAGGAAATCCTCCAGAAGATGCGAAGCGGTGATGAGTTTGGAGTACAGCTTTTTAGTGAACAGATAGGCTTCAGTCTCCACCTCTGTCACGGACATGAGACACTTCAAATACTCAAATGAAAACAGCTTTGCTTTTTCCCTGAAGGAAATATCGCACGATAGGGTCATGTGATTTCTTTTATTATCCCTTACATCATGTCCTGTTCAGTTTCCTTCACCGCCTGATCCATTTTCCTGGCCAGTTCTTCGGGCAATCCCTCAATGTCCACATTGAGAAAGCCACGCACAATGGTGGAAACCGCATCATCTTCGGTGAGGCCCCGGGCCATGAGATACTCTATCTCTCGTTTATCAATTTTGCCAACGGCAGCTTCATGGGACATTTCAACCCCGGGTACAAGCCCTGAAAGTTCCGGAATGGCATGGAGGAGGCCATCCTTTAAGATAAGTCCCTTACATTCAAGGTGCCCCTTTACCCCGGGTACATTGCCCTTGATATGCCCCCGGGAAATAATGGTTCCACCGGCCACAATGGCCCGGGAAATTATTTCCGCCCTGGCACCGGCACCGTTTAATTCCACCACAGATCCCACATCCATGTGGCAGTTATTACCTGCCACCAGAATACTGTTCAATCTTGCAGTGGCGTCTTTTTCCAGATAGGTGACCGGATTGGACTGTAAAGATCCCACAGGTTTCAGGGAAATATAATTGGATATGAACACCCCGCCTTCTTCCACATGCACCGCCGTTCGAGGACGAACAAAAATATTTTCTCCCCAGTCGTGAATCATGGTATATTTCAGGGTGGCACCTTTTTTTACATAAAATTCCGATACCCCGATGTGAAGGCCCGAAGAAAGATGGGAAGAGGTGGAACACCCGGCTATGATATGCACTTCAGAGTCTTCTTCGGCAATGACGATATTGTGCACCTTCTGGGAGAATTTATCCTGGGCAATGTGAAGACATGTCTGCAGGGGTTTTTCTATTTTAACTCCCCTGTGGCTGCGAATAAAAAATCCCTGCAGGGGGCTGTTGGCAGTCTCCCTTGTCATGTCATCCTTTTCAGGGGACAATAGTTTCCATACATAGGGTTCAACCCATGGAAATTGAGAAAGAGCAGCGGGCATACTCAGAAGATCCACCCCGTCCATGGAATGGCTGCAATGTACAAGATCATTATTTTTCTGGATAAAGGTGCCAGACCTCAAGGCTTCATTGGTTTCTATGCCCACCTTGACAAATTCATCAGCATCAGTTTTTGCCATGGCGTCAAGGCGGTCAATATAGGCGTGTTCATCATGGGCCGCATCGCTGGTAAAGTCAGAAAAGTTAACAATAGTTTTATCACTTACACTGTGCATCCGACACACTCCTCATAACCGTATTCCCTGATCCATTTCAAAATTTCCCTGGCATTACGTGAACACCTGAGCTGTCCTTTATATAGCACCTGCCCTTTATCAGCGGTGATATAGTCCAGTATATGACCGGTGTGGGTAATCACCAGACCTGATTTGGGTTTTTCTCCGATGATCCCCTTCTGACAGGAAGGCTGCTTTTTGATCCCTCGATTTAACAGGGTGTTGATACTTTCTCCAAGAAGTGCAATGGATTCCAGATCCACGCCGGACTCCGGCTCGTCCAGAAGTACCATATCCGGCTGCTGGGCCATGAGCTGCAAGAGTTCCGAGCGCTTGATTTCACCACCGGAAAGGTTATGATTCACATCTCTTTCCAGGAAATTTTCAAATCGAAGGCAGGCAGACAGCTTGTCCACATCCACTTCACGATCCTGTGCACACAGTTCCACCATACGTCGGGTGGTAAGACCATTAATGGTGGGGGGACGTTGAAAAAGAACCCCAATGCCCAGTCGGGCACGTTCATGGAGGGGCATGAAGGTGACATCTTCGCCTTTAAAGGTAATTTTTCCCCGGGTGATCCGGTAGCCGGAAAATCCCATGATGGTCATCATCAGGGTGGTCTTACCAGACCCATTGGGTCCAAAGAGGATATGGGTCTCCCCCGGAGGGACATGGAGATTGACATTCTGCAGAATCTCTTTATTTCCCACCTCCACTTTAAGCTCTTCAATCAACAGCATCTTATCTATCCTTCAATTTTAATAAAAATATACGGTGAAAGCAGCCAGTAAGCCGAATTTTGTACCCCGGAGCAGTTACCCGCCGTCGGGGCCACGATCATTCATCTGGGATGTACGTTGCCGCACACCTCTTGCAACCTACCCGGAAGCTCGGACGGGCAGCCCTCAAACACTTCCCTATTTGGTCTTGCACTGGACGGGGTTTACCAAGCTTCTCCGGTCACCCGGAGAACTGGTGCGCTCTTACCGCACCGTTTCACCCTTACCCTTTTGTTTCAATGAAGAAACAAAAGGGCGGTCTACTCTCTGCTGCACTTTCCTTCACGTTGCCGCGACTCCACGTTATGGAGCGTCCTGCCCTGCAGTGTTCGGACTTTCCTCCAGATCAATTAAGATCCAGCGATCGTATAGTCTACTTCCACCGTATATATTCTTTTTTTATATGAAACTCCGATCAGATATTTGGAATAATTAGAGATTCAATCTTCGTTATGGCAGGTGGTCTCCGCCATGTACGTTATTCAGAATCACTGAAGTAGAGGATTCTATTGCATTGGGGACATAAAATCAAGTCTTTCCCACGCTGCACTTCAATGTAAAGCTGTGGTGGTATATTCATGAAGCATCCACGACATACCTCATTTCTGACTTCTGCCACGGCAAGTCCACCGCTGGTTCCGGAAATTTCATCAAAGGTTTTTAAAAGATCGGGGGAAAGGCTGGAACCAATATCTTCCTTCTGCTGTTTGTAAGTTTCAAGCAACTCCCGGTCATCTTCACATTTTCGATCAATGTCCGCCTGCTCCGATCTTATTTTTGCCGTGAGCTGTTCCAGGTTAAGCAATTGCTCCTGAACAATTTTTTCCTGGGCATCTTTTTCATCCAATACTTTCAAAAGCGCATCTTCAAGGGTTTCCAGGCGTTTTTTATTATTGTCTATTTCGCGCTGAAGTACCTGGTATTCCCTGTCTGTCTTTACCTGCCTCAAGGTTTCAGTGCTCTTTTTAATACGCTCATCCGTGGTCAGGATTTCAAGTTCCATATCCGTCACTTTCTTGACAACGGCGTCAAGCGCATTTTTTTTCTTGTCCAGGGCCTTCACAAAAGCCACCAACTTGGATTCAAGTGCCTCTTTTTCCTTGTCAATGCCTTTAAGATAGGACAAAATCCGAACGGTCTCTGTCTCAGCTTTCTGAAGCCTTATCAGCACATCCATCTCATTTCTGGTAATTGCTGCCATATTTTTCCCCTGTGGCGTTGGTGTTGTAACTATACTCCGTCGTTTTTTATCCCATAGTTAAGGATGTATCACCGCACCATAATCCAGGCGCTGGACAAGGTTGCCCCATACGCATCAATAACGCAGGACTAAACCCAGCCCGAACTGGTCGATGTTGTGTGAAAAAGCCCCATCATTGAATAACAAAAGGTTCAGATTCACCAGTATATCCCTTTACATCAAGATTAAGTTCCCCCTGCACCGAAATGGTTTTGACCTTTTCCAGCAGAAGATCAATGACAATGTGTTCCGATGCAAAATGACCGACATCAATGGCCCCCATGCCCGATGACTCAATGTCACGGGCACCATGATATTTTAAATCTCCGGTTATATAGGCCTGGGCACCGGAATTAAACACATCTTTCAGAAGGGATTCACCACTGCCGGTACACACGGCAACGGTATTGACCATCATGTCCGGTGAACCCACCCTTCTTACATATCCGGCCCTGAAAGTTTTCTTAACCTGCTCTCCCAGGGCAGCAAGTGTCACCGGGGCAGCAAGTTGCCCCACCCGGCCGATGCCCTCATCCACACACCTGTTGGTCCCATTATTTTCACAGGAGGGCTGAAGGCAGACAAGTTGCGTCAAGCCAAGCAACCGGGAAAAATAATCATTTAATCCCCCCCGGGCTTTATCAAGGTTGGTATGCAAAGAGATGATTGAAATATTGTGGGCAGCTGACAGGGCAATGGCAGATCCGGGCATGACACTGAAATCCAGTTGCTTGAGTGGGGCGATCATCAAGGGGTGATGGGTCAATACCAGATCCGCCCCCCATGCCAATGCACCGGCCATCACTTCCATGGTCACATCCAATGCCACAAGAACCTTTGTCACCGACGCCTCGGGACGACCGGCCTGGAGACCGCAGTTATCCCAGCTTTCGGCAAGACTAAAGGGAATCACAGTATCCAGATGTCCAAGAAACTCACAAATTGTTACGGCCATATACCCCTCCTGGCACCGGAAACTAAAGGGTTCCGGTCAAAAAACCTTCCACAGCCTGATCCTAAATAAAAAAAGCGCGGTATTTGAATACCACGCTTTTCTTTACTCAAGCTTTTCAGATATTACAACAGTCATATAAAACATATATATCCTGTTTGTTGTTTTCTCTTCATTTGCGTCCCACACCTCTTTTTACAGAGGCTGCACCCGGCATTGCCATCCATTGGCAACCGGAATTTTTATGGTGGGCCCACCTGGATTCGAACCAGGGACCGACCGGTTATGAGCCGGTGGCTCTACCAGACTGAGCTATGGGCCCCTCCAATTTGGAGAACTCGGCAATTATATAATTTTCAATTATATTGTCAAGGATTAAATTTCTATAAAACTTTTTAATTTTTTACTGCGTGTGGGATGCCGCAACTTTCTAAGGGCCTTAGCCTCGATCTGACGGATGCGTTCACGGGTAACCGTAAAGTCTCGTCCCACCTCTTCCAGGGTATGATCGGCTTTTTCTCCGATGCCGAAGCGCATACGAAGCACCTTTTCTTCCCTGGGGGTCAAGGTGGCAAGTACCTTTCTTGTCTGCTCTGCCAGATTCAGATTAATGGCCGCTTCCGAAGGCAAAGAGAACTTTTTATCTTCAATGAAATCACCCAGATGACTGTCTTCTTCTTCTCCGATGGGGGTCTCAAGGGAAATGGGTTCCCTTGCAATTTTCAGCACCCGCCGCACCTTGTCCAGGGGGATTTCCATTTTTTCGGCAATTTCTTCGGGGGATGGCTCCTTACCCATTTCCTGGACAAGGTACCGGGAGGTTCGGATCAGCTTGTTAATGGTTTCAATCATGTGCACCGGTATGCGGATGGTTCTGGCCTGATCGGCAATGGCCCGGGTGATGGCCTGGCGGATCCACCAGGTGGCATAGGTGCTGAACTTGTAACCCCGGCGGTATTCAAACTTGTCCACGGCCTTCATCAGACCAATATTGCCCTCCTGGATCAAATCCAGAAACTGCAGACCCCGGTTGGTGTATTTTTTGGCAATGCTTACCACCAGCCTTAAGTTGGCACGCACCAGTTCACTCTTGGCATACTTGGCCCTGGCACGCCCTTTATCCACTCCTTTGATGATCTTTCTAAGAGAAGATGCATCCCCCTTGAGATCATCCTTTCGTTGTTCAATCTGGGCCACAATGGCACAGAGATCCTGATGAAGTATAACCGCACGCTCCCGGGTGAGATTGGACTGCTCACAGGCCCATTCCACAAAGGCATCTGCATCTGCCAGACTTTGACACATGTCATCCCGTTTGACCTTAAATGTACCGGCACACCGCTTGAGCAGACCATCCATGGTATCAAACCATTTAATATTATTCCGAAGACTTTTTTCAATATTATCAAGAATACCGGACTCAAATCGCCAGTCCTTCAGGAAATCATATATCTTTTCATTGTTGTTTCGGATCTCGTCTCTTAACTTTCTTGCTGCGGCAGGTGTTTGATTCCCTGCCATGAGAAGATCTCTGTTTTTCTGATTTTCAAAATGAATTTTCCGGATGCCACTGACGGTGGAAAGAAATTTTTCAAGTTTAACCGCCTCATCTGCAATGCCATCACCTTCATCCACATCCCGCAGGATATGTTTAGGCCGCAGTTTTTGCTCCTCCATCTTATCACCGATACCAAGGAGCTTTACCACCGTCAAGGGGCTTGCCAACATGGCCTTTAAAACCTCACGTTCCCCCACTTCAATTTTTTTGGCAATGGTTATTTCACCTTCACGACTTAGGAGGGTGACCATGCCCATTTCTCGAAGATACATTTTAACGGGGTCGGTAACGGCACCAAATTCCATGTCTGCATCCGGACCACCTGCCGTAAAAACTGTTTTCCGGGGTTGCTTTCCCTTTCCCGCAGCAGTTTTTTTGCCTTTGGTGTCGGCAGATGAGGAGGTGCCGGACGCACCAGTGGAGGCAGTTGTATTTTCACCCTTTTTTCCCCCGGCGGTGCGTGTCTTTGATTTTTCTTTTTCCAGATCAACCAGCTCAATTCCCAGTTTTTGAAACATACTCAGTATGTTATCAATCTGATCGGATGATTTTATATCATCGGAAATGGCTTTATTTATTTCGGCATAGGAGAGACAGCCTTCATTTTTCCCTTTTTCAATCAACTGCTTCAACGCTTCTCTGGATATTGTATCTTTCTCGCTGGATTCAACCGACGCTGCTGCCATAAAAAATGCCCCCCAAAGGCTTTTTATCATTCATAGCCACGTAATTTCCGGATCTCCCTCTGACGTCTTTCAAGCAAGTCAAAGGAAAGGCTGGAATTACTGCCCTGTTCTGCTCTTTTTATTTTAGATGTAAGTCTGTTTTCACTCTTGTTCCAGATCTTTACAATTCTATTCATTAAAAATACTGATTTTTCATATACATTGTCCACATCGGGAATTTCCACCATGGAAAGAGACGCCACCAGACGTCGCTGGGCATCTGTTTCCACCGCCTCCATGACCCGGGGCACAATTTGTTCATCTTCTTCTATTTCAAGCACATACCCGCCAATTTCCTTTAGTTCCCGGGAATAAAAACAGTCTAAAACACCCCTTTTCTGAATTTCCCGCCTGATCTGGGGGAATTGCAGCATCATGGATATCATCTGCTTTTCCCTTGGCATGAAATAATTCTCTGTGGCAGTTTCCATGGGGCCATCTCCACGGGGACTGGATGCAGAGGGCAAAGCCAATGCACCTGTGGATGCCAGAAAAGTTTTTCTGACCTTTTCCAGCACCGCCGCTTCATCAATGCCAAGCGTCTGGGCAAGCTCATGGATATAAAGAGACCGTGCCGCAGGGTCTTCCACCCGGGCAAGGGGTTCTTTCATCTCTTCCAGAATTTTTATTTTACCCTCCACGGAAAGTCCGAACTGCTCCACGGCAGACTGAGTCAAAAAGGGAATCACGGACATGGCCCTTTGTGCACATGCTTCAAATTGTGCCTTTCCCCTCTGCTGCACAAAGGAATCCGGATCCTGACCCTGGGGCAAAATAACAATACGAACATCCATGCCCTCTTTTAAAAAGGTGCCAATGCTTCTTTTGGCGGCATTAATACCGGCCTTGTCAGAGTCAAACACCAGAATTGCCCGGGAAGCTGCCCCCTTTAACAACCTGACATGGGACTGGGACAGAGCCGTTCCAAGGGTTGCCACACAATTTTTAATTCCACATTGATAAAGGGAAATAAAATCAAAATATCCTTCAACAATATAAACAGTATCTTCCTGTCTGCAATAGGTCTTTGAAAGATGAAAACCATAAAGAATTCGACCCTTGCTGTACACAGGGGTTTCCGGAGAATTGAGATACTTGGGAATATCGTCATCCATCACCCGTCCGCCAAAACCGGTAATCTGGCGGGTGACATCAAATATGGGAAAGATGATTCTATTTCGAAAACGATCATAATACCCTGGTTTATCCCTGCGTTTAAGCACAAACCCCGATGCCTCAGCCATCATCTTCGATACCCTTTTTTTTTTTAGAAACAACACCATATCATCCCATTGATTCGGAGCAAATCCAAGGTTGAGTTGTTCCATGGTATCACTGGTGATTCCCCGGTTTTCCAGGTAATGCATGGCCTGCTCCCCGGAAGGGGTGTGGTGTAAAAGATCGGTGTAATGGGTCATGGCCTGTTGATTCAGCCGGTAAAGCCCCTCTCTCAGGGCCATGTGCTTTTCTTTTTCAGGGCTTACTGGTCCAGTCTCAACGGCAATGCCGCATTTTCGGCCCAGCATTTTCACCGCCTCGGGAAAGGTAATGCCGTGATATTTCATCAGAAAAGAAAACACATTTCCCCCGGCACCACAGCCAAAACAGTAAAAAATCTGCTTGTGGGGACTCACAGAAAAAGAAGATGTTTTTTCAGAATGAAACGGACACAAACCAAAGTAATTCATTCCTGACTTTTTCAGCATAACCGATTCAGATATTACAGCAACAATATCGGTGGCTGCTGAAATTTGTGAAATGATTTCTTCAGATATACGCATGGAAGGATCAGCACCTGCACATCACAAAATTTTAAAGGTAATTACGGGCGGTCGGATGTCAATGACAATTTATAAGGATGAACCCATTTTCTGGTAAATATTCACCCAGTACCCCAACTTCACCTGCTCTGGTCTGCTCACATAGCATTTGTATGCCAAGCAGTCCCAAACACGTGAATATGGGACACTGGCCAGATATTTAAATTACCAACCCGAATATTTAACTTTTTTGTTCTGGTAAATTTTGCAATGGCATTCAGGCAAACCGCATGGTTAAAATAACGGGGGATCAAAACTCAGAGCGCTCCTTTACTGGAAAGGGTTCCCACAATCCTGTCATCAAACCCACAGGCAACGCTCATGGCACGGCCCAGGGCCTTGAAAACAGATTCAATTATATGATGTTCATTTTCACCATAATCACAGGAGATGTGCAGATTCAAGCCGCCCTGAACACTGAAGGCCCGGAAAAATTCTTTGGCAAGATAGGCGTCAAAGGGCCCCGATGATCGAATGGTCTCGGGAAGACAGTACACCAGGTAGGGCCTGTTGGAAAGATCCACATTCACCCGGCTGAAGGCCTCATCCATGGGAACGGCACCGGCCCCATACCGGGCAATACCCCTGCGATCACCAAGTGCCTTGGAAATCACCTGTCCCAGCACCAAACCTGTGTCCTCCACGGTGTGATGGAAATCTACATCCAGATCTCCCTTCACCGTGACTGTGAGATCAAAAAAACCATGAACCGCAAAAAGAGTCAGCATATGGTCAAAAAAACCAATTCCCGTTGAAATTCGGGATTTACCGGTACCGTCAATGTTAATTTCAATGTCTATTTTTGTTTCTCTGGTTTCTCTTGTCAGTGATGCGGTACGACCCATGTAATTTAGCCTTGCAAAGCGTTAATAGTTATAATATATTCATTTTTTCTTTGTTCATCCTAGTATCCGTTGGAATTACGGATCTTTTGAATGTACAAAAAAAATAGATACTGTGTCAAACTGTTTTTTAACATGCCGGCATACGCCAACCCTGAAATATTGTACAGCATAACCAAATAGAGGTTTTTAAAAATATAATGACATCAAAATTATCCGATGCCTACAAGATTGAAGATCAAGACCATGATAAAATCATCTCACCTGAACAAACCATTGAAAATTTTAAGCACAAATCCATGAAGGCGGGGCTTAACATTTTAAAGGAAACCCGGCGCATCGACAACGGACGACTGGACATTCCTGTATATTTCAGCGTATGCGGCCACGACGCCCATGCGCTCACCGGCACCCGTAAGCAGATGGGAAAAGGCATAAGCCCCATCCTTGCCGAGGCCAGTGCCGTCATGGAGCTTGCCGAACGATTCAGCCTTTACAGGTTTAAAACCTCTCCGAAAAACATTGAAAAAAAATGTCGAGATGCAGTATCTACCCCCCTTTCCTTTTCTTTAACAGCAGCCTCGGTCCAGGATCAACACCCAGACATAAGAGAGATATCCGAAAAGATTTTTTCAGACCTGCCCTTTCAATGGGTCAGCGCTTACAATGTCACCCGGGACCAGGAGGTGGATATTCCCCTGGACTGGTTTTTCATGATAAATGAATTCAATGGCTCATCGGCTGGCAATTGTCTTGAAGAGGCCATCTGCCAGGGAGCCTGTGAAATTGTGGAGCGCCATGTCTGTGCCATCATCTGCAAAGAAAAAAAGAGTCTTCCCTTCATTGACCCAGACTCGGTGACGAACCCTTCCACAAGGGAACTCATTGCCAAGTTCAGATCCGCCGGTATCCGGTTTTACATCCATGATTTCAGCCTGGACACCGGGATTCCCACTGTGGGGGTGCTGGCCTATGACCCTTCCACATTTCCTGAAACCAGTGAAATTGTCTGGACGGCAGGCACGGCAGCCAGCCCTGACAAGGCACTCAGCCGGGCATTGACAGAGGTGGCCCAGCTGGCCGGAGATTTCAACACCCCTTCCAACTATGTGGCAAGCGGCCTGCCCAAATTCACAAGCCTTGATCAGGCAGACTATCTCATGGCTCCCCTGGAAAACGGCACAGCAAAGAGCGTCAGCCTTTCTGACCTTCCAGATATTTCAAGTCCTAATATAAGGGATGAGATAGAGTCCATTACCCGGGAACTGTCACGCATGGGGTTTGAACTTATCGTACTTGATACCACAGATCCACAGCTCAATGTCCCTGCCTGCTACATAATGGTACCGGGCACAAGTTTCCGGGAACGGGCAGAAAACAGCAGTGTAATAATGTTTTGCGCCAAACACATCTATGAAAACAATAGCCCGAAAGCGGCTCTCTCTCAACTTGAAACCATTTCAGACATGCTTCCCCATCAGTACTTTATTTCATTCTATAAGGCCCTTTGCCATCTTGCCATGGATGCCCCGGAAAAGGCATTGGACCAGTTAAAAATTGCTCTGACGGAAAACCCCACGGCCCAGGATATTCCCACCATCTGTTCTTACGCCGGAGTCTGTCTCAAGGATATGGAACAATATGAGGAAGCCCTTACCTTCCTTAAAAAAGGTATTGCCATAGACGATGAGCGAGAAGACATCTTCAATCTCATGGGGTTCTGTTATTTCATGCTTAAGCGCCATCCCGAGTCCATCGCCTGTTTTCGCAAGGTACTTGCATTGAAACCCGGATCAGCCATTGACCATGCCAGTATTGCCTCCAATTACCGTGAAATGGGAGAAGTTGAAAAGGCCATGGATTTTTATGAAATGGCCCTGGCCCTTGACCCCGGCCTGGATTTTGCCAGGGAAAACATCGAAAAACTCAAAAACAGATAAAATCAATTCGAATAAACCCACATGGCTGTCACTACAAGCCACAACGGAAAACGAAAACCCTTTGATTCCAGCACTTTGGTGGGACTTGCATATAATAAAACCCGATTGTCCGGGATGGGTTCAGAAGCTCTGATCCCCTTGCTGCCACCAACGGCCCGGGGGTGAAGTAAATAAATCCAATTTCTGGATTATTTTATCAACTTCACCACCTGACGAAACATATCTCCTTCGGCCTTTTCAAGCAGTTCAAAAAAGATCATCTCCACGCTGGTTACGTTGCCACCGGCCTGGCAGATGCGGTCAATGCCTAACTGCCGGTTCTGCGCGGTCCTGGAAGACACGCAATCTGCTACCATCTGTACCTCACATCCCCTTTCCAGAAGCGCCATACCAGTCTGGTACACGCAGATGTGGGACTCAATCCCGGCCAACAACACCTGATTTCTGCCAATGGCATCAAACCTGTCCATGAACTGTACATTTTTACAACAACTAAAGGTATGCTTGGGAATGGGGGTGATGTCCGGGGCAAGCTGATCGGAGACCTCCACAATGGATTTTCCCAGTTTATCGGGAAGCTGCTCCACCCATACAATGGGAACGCTCATAAGTTTCATGCCCCGGATCAACGTGGAAACGGATGAAAAAAGAGATTCCTTTTCATGCATCAAAGTGGCCAGTTTTCCCTGGATATCAATGACCAGCAGTACCGTATTATCCAACGTAAACATCTGCATCCTCCTTATATTATATGAATTTGGGCTCCGGCATTGAAAAGAACATACTGGAAAATTGATCGCAACACCGGAAAGGTCGCCATAAAAACATAACAACGACCCATGAAAAGCGCAACGGATATTGCGATATTGCCCATGATCAAACTTGTAAATAAGTGCCTGTCCACATAAATATTTACTTGCCCACCATAAAAGTTTCTGTTAGATTTAATCATTATGAAATCATACAATGCCTTAAATATCCGTATTTTTTCTGCGAAACTTACCCTTGTGGTATTGTTTTGCATTCTTCTTACAGGCTGCGGGGGCGGGTCCGGGGAGAATCCCCTGGAAACCTTAAAGAAGACATTAAAGGATGAGTCCACTTTTTCCATCATTCTTGAAAATATGAAGGAAGAAGGCACCTTTGTAAAAAATTATTTTCATCAATACCTTGTCGTGCTCCCCGAAGAATCTTCCAAAACCCAGTGGTTTGAAGTCTCCAAGGACTTTTACAATAAAAACATTGAATTCCTGGGCATGGCACTGCTGACAAAAAAAGATGGAACCTTTGACGATGTGGCTTCCCCCCCGGGTTATGCCCTTGTGGGTGATGAAAAATATGGCCGGTGGCGCGAGGACAGCAGTGGCAGCTCCTTCTGGGAATTTTATGGGAAATATGCCCTGATTTCAAGCCTGTTCGGCGGCTGGTACAGCCCCATTCACAGAAATGATTACAGAAACTATCAAACCTACAGAACCAGCCACAAGCCCTACTTTGGCAGCAACAGACAATATGGTTCCACTGGAAATATTGTAAAAGCCACACGACCTTCTTTTTATTCCTCCCGGATGTCTTCGTTGAATGCCAAGAAATCCTCCTTTTCAAACAAGGTAAACCAGAAGGTCGGCCGTTCCAAAACCGGCTTGAGAAGCAGAGCAGGAGGTTCCGGCAAATGACCATTGACGGATTGATTCTGGGCATTATTTATTTTATTGTTTTTTTCATTCTTTTTTTTGCGGGAAAACTTTGTTACAATCTTCTTCACAGGGATTTTAACTTGAGCATTGAACTGGTGGAAAACGACAACCCCGCCGTCTCCCTGGCCGTTACAGGATACTATGCAGGTCTTGTCATTGCCCTCGGGGGTACTATTGTGGGTCCCTCCCACGGACTGACAAAAGATCTGATTGATTTAACCAGGTATGGGCTGTTAAGTATTTTGTTGTTAAATCTGTCTACCTATCTGTGTGACTGGGTTATCCTTTACCGCTTTAAAATCAAGGATGAACTGCTGCGTGACCGGAATCAGGGTACCGGAGCTGTGCTGTTTGGAACCTCCATGGCATCGGGATTCGTAATTTACGGTGCCGTATCCGGGATGGGGGGCGGCATGGACACAGCTGTGGTATTCTGGGCCATGGGCCAGCTGCTTTTACTGATAGTGTCTAAAGTCTACAACTTTATCCTCCCCTTTGATATCCACACGGAAATTGAAAAAGATAACGTGGCTGCCGGGGTAGCTTTCAGTGGTGCCCTCATTGCCATGGGTGTGGTGCTGGGTCTTGCCGCCGAAGGCGATTTTATCTCCTGGTCCGAAAATATCACCACCTTCATTACCTATGCCATCACCGGACTTGTATCTTTGCCCTTCATCCGCATGCTCACAGACGCACTCCTTGTTCCCGGGGTAAAACTCTCCGATGAAATCACTGGGTTGAGAAAAGATAAATCCATTGAAACCCGGGGGCCCAACGTGGGGGCTGCCTACATAGAAGCCTTTTCTTATATTGCCGGGGCATTCATTATTTTCTGGTGCATCTAAAAACACGTGTCGCTGTTTAACCCCTCCAGAAGCAGAACCCTTCAAATTGCCCTTTTTGCCACGGGGTGCTCGGGCATTGTTGCCGAATTCGTTCTGTCCACTCTTGCCACCTACCTCATGGGAAATGCCACCTTTCAGTGGACCATGATCATGTCCATCATGCTCTTTGCCATGGGGGTGGGAAGCGCATACAGCCGCCATTTTAAACAGCACCTTCTGGATGTTTTTGTTCTGGTGGAATTTACCCTGTCTTCCCTTTGCAGCGTATCTGCCATTGTGTGCTTCGGATTGTCTCCCCATCTGGAGTCCCGGGAGATAGTAATATATCCCCTGGCCTTTGGCATCGGTTTTCTTATAGGCCTGGAAATTCCCCTGGTTACCCGCCTGAACAGTCACTATCAAGCCCTTCGCACCAACATCTCAAAGGTCCTTGAAATGGACTATTTCGGCTCTCTCATCGGAGGTATTTTATTTGCCTTTGTATTTTTACCGGTGCTGGGATTTATTTACACCCCGGTGCTGCTGGGAACCATCAACTTTCTGGTGGCCAGTTGGCTGCTGTGGCGTTTTTTTGAACTGACCATATACAGAAAAACCCTTGTCAGTGCCTTTGTCATCGTGATGGTACTCATGGGCGGTGCCCTGTGGTTTGCCAATGATATTGTTCAATTCAGTGAGCAGAAAAAATACAAAGACACCATCATCTATGCGGTGCAGACAAAATTTCAGAAAATCGTCATGACCCGCTGGAAAAAGGACTACTGGCTGTTCATCAACGGGCAGGAACAGTTTTCCACCTATGATGAGGAAAAATATCATGAACCCATTGTACATCCGGCCATGGCCATCACGCCGAATCATGACAATATCCTCATCCTTGGCGGTGGTGACGGCCTTGCAGCCCGGGAAGTATTAAAATATCCCGATGTGAAATCTCTGACCTTGGTGGATCTGGACCCGGTGATGACCGATCTTGCCACCCATCATCCCGTATTAAGCAAGATCAACCAAAACTCATTTTCCAATGAAAAGGTGACGGTTCTGAATATGGACGGCACCTCTTTTCTGGAAAAGACCCAGCGCCTTTTCGATGTCATCATCATTGATCTGCCTGACCCTGATTCCATGGATCTCATGCATCTTTATTCAGATGATTTTTATCGCACCGTAAAGGCACACCTCACCCGGGGTGGCGTCATGATTACCCAGGCAAGCAGTCCATTCTTTGCCAGAAAAGCTTTTCTGTGCATTGACAAGACCATCCAATCCGCTGGATTTACGACATTGCCCATGCACAATGCCATCCCAACATTGGGTCAATGGGGATGGATTCTGGCCGTGGACAACACACTGATTGCAGCAGACAGCCTAAAAAAGATGGCCGGGCAGCTCAACTTTGATACAGTAGACACCCGGTTTATAGATCAGGATGCCATGATATCCATGATTCATTTCGGCAAGGGGGTATTTGACCTGAAAGACGATATCCGCATAAATACAAGCCAGCAACCGGTGCTGTACCGCTATTATCACCAGGGCACCTGGGGTATTTATTAATATCCTGCATCATGCCTCATTCTACCCCATGAGATAAAAACCGAGATGCCTATCATGGGGCGGTGGATTGTAATAATCACCGGTGATGCGTTTTCCATCAACAATTCGGACGCTCACCCGCCGTTTAATCCGGCTTCTGTTACGGTCATCCAGCGTAAAGTTAACATCCAGAAGATCTCCGACCTCAAGGGCCTCGGGTTTTCGGGTTTCAAAGCTGATACCCTGCATGGAGACATCCTGCACGATGATACGTCCAAACATTTTTCGATTGAAATGTTTGAAATCCCCCATGAGAGACACTTTTTTGCGAAAACCGACCTTCAATTCCTGTTCCTGGTCCAGCTGCAGGGATTCTGTATTAAGGCATGAATGAATATGCATTTCCATGCCTCCTCTTTCGTGTTCCTCAGAACTTGGCCGTTTAAGAAATCTTTTTTCAACAAAATCAATCAAGGTTTTCAGCTGCTCTGTATCATAGGGCTGGGCAAAGATGGTTACCTGAAACGGAATTTTTTGGTCCAAAGAATGGGCATTGGCAAGTTGATTTAATATTTTCTGCCGAAGGTGTTCCACCTCTTCCCTTCCGGCATCGGGCAGAATCACAATGAACTTATCCCCCCCATAGTGAAAAATATCATCAACTCCCCGAAGGGTCTGTCTCAACATTTCAGCCACGGTTTTTAAAACATCGTTGCCCGCATGAAAGCCTCTAATTTCATTGATCTGTTTAAAATTAGCCACATCCACCAGAAGAATGCCACATCGAATCCCATAGCGTTTAAAGGCAGTGCTGCTATTTTGAAGGGCTTTTTCAAAACTGAGCCTGTTTTTCAATCCGGTTAGCGAATCCATAAGTGCCAGGTTTTTCAGGCTGTGAAGATAATAGCTGCGCTCAATGGCAATGGCGGCATATTCGGCAATGGCCTCCAGCACGGTGAGTTCCATGGATGTAAAATTCTCACCGCTTATTTTATTTACCAGTTCTATGACCCCGAATATTTTTTCATCGGTTTTCAGGGGAACGCCGATGATGGAACGAGTTTTAAACCCTGTGGTCTGGTCAATTTCTGCACAGAAACGCTCATCCCCTGCCACATCTTCAATAATGACGGATTGCCCGCTTTCCATGATATGCCCCACGATCCCCTGCCCCATGGGAAGGCGCATGCACTGGAGCTGTTTTTTCTGACTGCCCACCACCACGGCAAATACCATTTCATTGGTTTTGGAATCCTTGAGCAGCAACGACCAGTTCACCGGTTCAAATATTTTTCCCACCTGATACATGACAATATTCAGGGTGTCTTTCACTGTTTTGGCTTTTGCAAGGGGTTTCCCCAGTTCAATAAAAAAAGATGCGTCGTTAAATTTCTTGTCCATGAACAGTCTCATATTTACAATAAGGGTGCAAAAAGCCGAGCCAGTGAATTGCGAAGCAGTTGTGGCCTTTGGATGGCGGTATAATCTTCCAGTGAAAAATGCCGGGCATCTGCCATGTCTGCCTGAAACCGGACTTCCATATCCCTGGCAAGGGATTCGTCATAAATCAATGCGTTGATTTCATAATTAAGCTCAAAACTTCTCATATCCATATTTGCCGTGCCAACGGAACATGAGGTTCCGTCCACCACAATGGTTTTGGCATGCATGAATCCTTTCTGATAATAATATACCTGTACACCGGCATTGAGCAGTTCTCCAACATAGGTCAGCGCCGCCCAGTAAGGAAGTTTTTTATCCAGAACCCCAGTAAGCATGATCCTGACATCAATGCCACTTAAGGCCGCCGTTTTAAGAGCCATGACAATGCTGGCATCGGGGATGAAATAAGGGGTATTAATAAAAATGGTTTTCTGGGCCGAAGAAATAAGCAGAAAATAAAGCTGTTTAATGGATTCCCATTTGGAGTCCGGGCCGGAGGTGGTTATCTGAACCGGCAACAGATGATCACCGGAGTCACTGGCAATGGAAATCGGACGAATATCAATGAGTTCATTGGTGGTGTTAAGCCAGGATACAGAAAAAATTTCCTGAAGAACGGTTACCGCCTCTCCTTTGATGCGCATATGGGTATCCCGCCAGGAGGCAAATCGTTCCCCCCCATCTATATATTCATTGCCCATATTCATGCCACCAATGTAGCCAATGGAGCCGTCTATAACAACAATTTTTCGGTGATTCCGATAGTTAAGGGTATGAATTTTCAAGGGAGACTGAAAATTGTAATAGGGATAAATCTTTATACCCATTCGTCTTAGTTTTTTAAGATAACGTCTGGAAAGGTAATTGCCGATGGAATCATATAAAATACGGACATCCACCCCCTGATCTATTTTATGCTTTAAAACATCCACCACACGTTGGGAAAGGGCATCAGACTTCCAGATAAAATACTCCATGTGGATATGGCTCACCGCCGATGAAAGATCATCTAACAACACATTAAACTTATCTCTGCCTTCAAAAAATATTTTTATATCGGTATTGCGTGTGAGAATTGAATCGGAATTGTGATATAAAAGCCTCATTAGCTTTTTATGTTCAAAAAGCGAATACCTTTCAGCAATCCAGCCCATATCAGATTGCTGTTTATCAACAATACTCTGATGAATATCCTGCATGCGTTTTTCAAGATTCTGGCGCACCAGGGTCTGTCCCACCTTTTTCCGCATTCCCCTGCCCACAAGAAAATAAATAATAATACCGCCAAAGGGGAAAAAAATAAATACCAGCAGCCAGGAGAGAGTGGTTGCCGTCTCCCGGTTGTCCAGCAGGAGATAAAAAATAGTAATGGAAATATAGACGTAGAGAATAAAGATAAACAGGGAACTCCACCAGGACATAAGGGCTTCTTCCTTCAGGGAAATTTCAAGGCGTTGACGTGGTACTTTTTTCTGATCCAGTTCAGTGTGGTCCGGATATGACGAATGCCGATGAGCCGATCTTCCAACCGTCTTTTTCCAGGAAAATCAATCAGAATTGCTCCCAGCAAAATAGTTAAAAGCCCCTGACCGGGGACAAAAAGCATGATGATACCAGCCAGAACCAGTATATAACCAGCAATATTTCTAAACAACCAGCTCCCCCCCCTTATCAGGGGCGAGGTATGGGGCTTTGATTCAGATGGGTTATGCAGAAAATAATCTTCGGGGATACGGCATATAAGAAAGGGAAGCAGCAGTATCGACAGTACGCACATGACAATGGACAATATAAGGCCCTTAAAAATCATAAAGCAGATAGGCCCCCAGTTTGCCATAATGATCCTTGGAAATAAACTCAACCCCTATCATGGGGGGAATCACATTCCTGACAATGACCTCTTTTTCCACCTCTGAATTGGGGAATGATCCCAGGGAAAATTTCACCACGAATTTATCTCCCACCTTCAGAGATGTTTTAAGATTCATTTTTAAATTAAGACCGGTGCGGGAAATATTTTTAACAAAAAGATTCCCGGCCTCCTTTCCCCGAACAAAGGAACCTGGAAAATTAACTTCCTTTCTGATATGCCGCCTGCGTTCAAAAACAACAGGATATGCGTGCCCGCAGACACATTTACACTTTAATTTTACGGTTGCTTTTATATCAAGAAATTTTGAGACATCTTTTTCTTTCACCAATCCGCACTGGGGGCAACTGAAAGTTGCCTTTTTATCACTGGAAACATATACTTTCTGGATCATCTCTTGATTCCTGTCTTTTTCATTGTGGAAAGCCTTGATTTAACATCATGGATTTTACCAACTTAATCAAATAGTTAATTGCCCCTGATGCCAATAAAGGGTTGCACATAACGACACTATGCGAATATCAAAGAAAGAATGGAAACACAAACAAAAAAAGGGGATTACAGCCATATATGCCATAATCCCCCTTGATTTTATAGTGGTACGCCCGAACGGATTCGAACCGCTGACCCCCTGATTTGTAGTCAGTTTTTTATATTTTCTTTTAAGCACCTTTGAACACTGCTAAAGCCTTGACAACAAAGGATATACCATCTATTCTTGCCTTGTATTATTTCTTTTAAATTCTTTTAAAAACCCATACAATCCTCTAAAAAGTGGGGACTAAGTGGGGACAACTTTTTAAATGATATTTTAGGCGGGTTGAAATTATGGGAAAATGGAAGGCCACAAAGTACCCCGGAGTCAGATACCGCGAACACAAAAATAGAAAGCATGGAATCAAACATGATCAATATTTTTCAATCCGATATCAAAAAGACGGGGAACGGAAAGAGGAAGGTGTTGGATGGGCAAGTGAAGGATGGTCCCCCCAAAAGGTGGCCTTGAAGTTGGCCGAACTTAAAGAGGCAGCCGTCACCGGGCAAGGAGAAAGCAGACTGTCAGAAAAAAGGGAAAAAGTCCAAGCAGAGAAGAAACAAAGGCAGGAAGAGGTAAAACGCCAGGAAAAGGATTTAATGCCCCTGGAAGTTTTTTTCAAATCCATCTATTACCCTGCAATCCGGATCACAAAAAAAGAAAAAACCCACACCACAGAGGAACAGCTTTTCAGGCTTTGGATAAGCCCCACCATTGGCCAGAAGACTTTCAAAGAGATTACCCCCTTTGACATCGAGCGAGTGAAAAAGGCCATGCTGGATGCCGGAAAGTCTCCCCGAACCATCCAGTACGCCTTAACCACCCTGGGGCAAATATTCCGATATGCGGAACGTACCGGGCACCATGTTGGGGCGATACCCACCACCGGGATAAAAAAAATCAAATTTGATAATAAGCGTGTTCGTTTCCTCTCCCTAGATGAGGCTCACCACCTCCTTGGAATATTAAAAACGATGAGTCAACAGGTTCATGATATGGCGTTGATATCTCTCCATTGTGGATTGAGGGCCGGGGAACTGTTTTCATTGACCTGGGGTGCAGTTGACATGGAGCATAATCTCATAACCCTTCTGGATACCAAGTCAGGCAAAACCAGAACTCTTTCAATGACAAACGAGGTAAAAGCGGTATTGACCGGAGTAGGACCAAACACAAACGAAGAACTTGTTTTTCCTGCCCGGTCTGGCGGAAAGATTGAAAAAATATCCAAAACCTTCACCAGGGCAGTGGACAAAGCCGGGTTAAACGATGGCATCACCGACCGTCGGCAACGGGTCACTTTCCATACATTACGTCACAGTTTCGCCAGTTGGCTTGTGATGGAAGGGATATCACTCTATGAAGTCAAAGAATTGTTGGGCCATGCTTCCCTTGCAATGACTGAACGGTACAGCCACCTTGCACCGGACCGGAACCGCCGGGCCGCTGACACCATGGGGGCTATTTTTCAGAAGGCAGATACAGCACCAGCAAAAGTAATAAATATCTAAACAAGCAGGAGATATAAGAAATGAGTATTGAAAAACACAATATCGAAAATTTGCCTTTCTTCCATTCGTTCATTCCTGATGCACCCACAAAAGCTGTTATTGATATTCGGGAATTCAATTTGTGGTTGCAAAGTATCCAGCACTTGGAACTTTTATCTGATTCTGAGGAAGCCGACAGAGCCGAAGCATACAAGGATTATCACCGGGGTTATGCGGGGTTTAAGGGATCTTCAAAAAGATGAGGCCGGATACATTGAGGCCATGGATTTAATCAACCAGGCTTATGATAAACTTTTCCCGGGTATTCCTGCACGGACATCACCGGAAATATATAAACAACTGGAAGGGCTTTAAGGGGGTGCCAGATGATTATCAGAAAAAAGCTTGAAGGTAATTATACCCGGATACCCAATGAATTTCTCCTGGATGAAACCATTTCAGATAAAGCCAGAGGTACACTTGCCCGTCTGCTATCCCGTCCGGATTCCTGGAACGTCAATGTCAATCATCTGGTGAAGACTGGGAAGGACGGTCACACAGCTTTACGATCATCTTTAACCGAACTGGTGGATGCAGGTTATCTTCACAAAGAAATCACCAGGGGGGATGGTGGCAGGATCACCGGGACTGAATATCTTGTTTTTGATCATCGAGTGGACCCTGCCGAGATGTGCTCAAATGTGAGCCGGTCTATTATACAGGATGGGACACCGGAGCAAGAACACACCAGCCAGGTTAAAACCCAGACCAGGGATATCCACGTCCGTGATGATGACCGCATACGGGAAACCCACATACGGGAAACCGAAGACGTAATAACTAATAAGGGTATTAACAATCAAGGGATAGCAACGACTACTACCCCAGCCCCAGAATCAAAGGTGGAAGTGATGGAACCGTCGTCGCAGTCGTATCCAGCCACAGAGGATATAAATTCTCTTCTGAACCTGATTCCCGAACAGCATAGACACCCCATGGTCATATCCCTTGTCAACCAGTCTGCAAAGAAATACACCGTCCTGGAGCTGGAAGAGGCCATTGTTTATTCATCTGCCAATGTCAAAGGGGATGCATTGCAGTACAAGGCGTACCTGGACAAGACTTTGAGAGGCAAATGGGCCGCCGGATACCTGGAAACCTTGCAAAAAGAAAGCATATCACCTGCCCTGTTCTCCCCTGGGGGTTTTGCTGGTGGGATTCCTGCCGGAAAATATCCCAATGGGACTGTCACCGGATGTAAGCGGATGGATTCAAATTATATGGCTGCTGCAGCATTTTTGGCTGATATGGGGGTGGATGTATGAAAAAAGAAGATCTTAAAAAATTCACAGAAATTATGATGGGGCTTGCCGAGAATTACCCTGGAACGTCTTTTACCAGCAATGGCTTAAAGCTAAGATTTGCAGCCCTGGAGAAGTTTTCCATTGACCAGGTGGAAGGGGCAGCTGTTCGGATTATCCAGACACACAAGTATAATTCCATGCCCACCACCGCCGATATTATCAACGCCATTGACCCCGTCCAGGATAACAAGGCCGAGATCGAAGCCGGGAAGGTCATTGAATATCTCTCCCGGTTTGGTGCCAGCATCGAGCCACGGTTTGAAGATCCCATCACCAGGCACCTGATGAGCCACCGGTGGAAGTGGTACGCTTGGGCATCAAGGGTTCAGGAATCAGAACTGAAATGGTGGACCAGGGATTTTATCCGGGCTTACCAGGCCCATGCCGGTGGTGGGTACCCTTTGGGGATTGATTTTAATCCCCTGGGAGAACTTCTTTCCTGCCAGGCCCTGGAGGCATGACCCCCGGGGAAGTGAGACACCACATTGAATCAATGGCCACAAACACAAGGCTTACTTTCTACGGCATAAATGGCAGTATCACAATTTACAAGTCAGGCAATCACCAATTGTATATCAATGACCGGACACATTTCCGGGCCACCGCAATAAATGCAGTGATGCGGATCAAGCCGGATTCGGTCAGACAAAAACAAACATTTATTGTTTATTGAGGAGGTTCAACCATGGCAAGGATCGCATTAACAGACGGTACCGGCAAATGGTTTGATGTAGATAAGGCACAAGAATTCAAAGAAGATGTGTATTGGGATGGAAACAACAATGTATCCAAGTCTGCCGGGCAGTATTGCCACCACCACCTATACAGAACAAAGTCTGGCCGGTGGGTGCTGAACAGGTGGAGTCAATGGCAGGGGACCCCGGAGACGTACATCGAGATCAGCGACCAGGAAGCGGCGGCATGGTTCATGAAAAATGAATATGATAACGATGATATTCCCGGGGATCTTCTGGCGTTGCTGGCCCATGAGATAAAGGAGCTGGAGGTTTAATCAATCATCGCCCTGGGGATCTTTCCCGGGCACTATTCCAGCCCAAATAAAATATCATCCATGACCGGCATCTTGAACTTTTGCACAATAAGCATTTTTTGAACAAGGCAACTTTGCACAATTTGCATAACAATGTGGGGCCGGGCAGGTATGGGACACTGCAGGTGGGTTAGGAACCCTTTCCCTGGATGACCCTTTAGGGGATATAGGGGATCGGGTTTTGTTTTTTTATTCGGTCTGTTTGTGTGCTGGTGAAAAACAATTCCATATCATGCAAAAATTAACCACCCCCAATATGAGGCGGTTAAAATGTCGCTCCTGAAAATTAAAAGGTATGCGGGGACCGCTTATACCCCTGGAGTATGTAAAACATAGGCCGTCAGGTGGCACCACTGCCCAAATCTGGACAGTGAAAACCCTCATATATGGATTAAGGTGTAGACTCTTTTATTTTCCAAGGGCTGAGGCCCTGTTAAGAGAGTCCAGTCTTCTGGATGCTTTCATAAAGGCTTCTTTGATTTGTTTTCCAGAAATGCCTTTAATTATTTACGGGTGATGTATTTTTAAATCTTGCGGTTTGCAATTTCTCATTTTTTCCGCAGCACGTATGACCACATCCGTTGAGACATTGATTCTTGTTTTCATGCTTTTCTTCTTCACATTGTGTGATTGAAAAATAGGCTTTTCACATTTTAATGTCAAGAATGAAAATTTCTTATAGATTCTTATTATCTCTAATAATGCCAGGATAAAAAAAGCCTTATTTCCAGTCCCCATTCTGTCCCCACTGAAAGAAAAGTGGGGACTATGTGGGGACAAACAAAAAAACCACAAAAAAAAGGGATTACAGCAAATTGCCGTAACCCCTTGATTTTATAGTGGTACGCCCGAACGGATTCGAACCGCTGACCCCCTGATTCGTAGTCAGGTGCTCTATCCAGCTGAGCCACGGGCGCACAAACCCCTCTTAGATATATTTCCGAGCGATAAATGTCAACACCTTTTTAAATTATTTTCAGCTTTGTTTAAAATTAAATTGACCTTAAGCCGGATTAATGGATATAGATAGGCCATGAATGACAGAGAATATATGAACCTGGCCCTGGCCGAGGCCGTTAAGGCCCGGCAACTGGACGAGGTACCAGTGGGAGCTGTGGTGGTGGATACCAGGGGAAATATTTTAGGGTATGGTCATAATCAAACCATCACCCTGTCGGACCCTTCGGCCCATGCAGAAATGCTGGCCCTTAGAAACGCCGCAAAAAAAATGGCTAATTACCGATTATGCGGTGCCACCCTTTACACCACCATTGAGCCGTGTATCATGTGTATGGGTGCAGTGATCCATGCCCGGCTTTCCCGGGTTGTTTTTGGTGCCCCTGACCCCAGATGGGGGGCCGCCGGTGCATTATATAATTTTGCTTCTGATGCCCGGCTCAACCACAACCTTGAAGTTGTATCCGGCATTTGTGAGGATGAAACCCGGAATATTATCAGAAGCTTTTTTAGAAATAAAAGGAGAAAACAGTGTCAAACATTGTAGTTGTCGGCACCCAGTGGGGTGATGAAGGCAAAGGGAAAATTGTTGATATTTTAAGTGGATCTTCCGATTATGTGGTGAGATTCCAGGGGGGAAATAATGCCGGTCACACCATGGTGGTGGATGGAAAAGAAATCATCAGCCATCTGGTGCCGTCGGGAATCCTCCAGAATAAAAAATGCTTTATCGGCAACGGCGTAGTGGTGGATCCGGGTGTATTGTTAAGTGAGATGGACTATCTCATGGACAATCAAGTGGATGTTTCCCCGGCCATGCTGAAGATAAGCAACAGGGCACACATGATCATGCCCTACCACAAAGAGATCGACAAAGCCCGGGAAATCAAAAAAGGAGTCAATAAAATTGGTACCACCGGCCGGGGCATCGGTCCGTGCTACGAAGACCGGGCCACCAGAAGGGGCATCCGGTTTGCAGATCTTCTTGACCCTGATTTCTTTGCCGACAAGGTCACAAGCATCATGGAAGAAAAAAACTTCTACCTTGAAAAATATTTTGATGCCCCTGTCCTTGATCCTGAAACGGTTATCAAGGAATATATGGCATTAAGGGATCGTCTGCTGCCCTATATTGCAGATGTATCCGTTATTTTAAACCAGGGCATGGATGAGGGAAAAACGGTCCTCTTTGAAGGTGCCCAGGGTACACATCTGGATGTGGAACATGGTACCTACCCCTTTGTTACCTCCTCCAGTACCGTTTCCGGTAATGCCGCCTGCGGTTCAGGTGTAGGACCCTGCAGACTCAATGAAATCATCGGCATTGTAAAGGCTTATACCACCCGTGTGGGTGCTGGTCCCTTTCCCACCGAACTGTTTGATGACATTGGTAATGCCATTCAGAAGAAAGGGGCAGAATTCGGTGCCACCACCGGTAGAAAAAGACGCTGTGGATGGCTTGACATGGTAATTTTAAAAAATGCGGCACGCCTTAACAGTCTCACCGGACTTGTCATTACAAAGCTGGATGTCCTGGATGATCTAAAGGAAATTAAAATCTGCACCGGATACGAATATGACGGTGAGATCATAGAACATTTTCCAGCCGGCATCAAAGCCCTTGAAAACTGCACCCCCGTATATGAAACCCATCCCGGATGGCTAACGGATACCTCAAAGCTTACAAGCTTTGATCAATTACCTGAGAATGCAAAAAAATATCTTGCCAGGATTGAAGAATTGTCCGGGGTAAAAATCAAAATTTTGTCCGTAGGTCCCGGCAGAGAAGCCACTATGATACTGGATCATTTCTTTTAATAGATCAGGCTTCAATGCCCATGGGTTCACAGAAGATATCCGACTGCTTGGATTATCATCGGCAATCTTCTTTGCCGTTTGACAGGCAAGAGTCCTTCATTCTGAATTTTTTGCACTGTTTCACCGATTTTTAATTGACAATGCTTTAAAAACAAACTATTAATATTCGTCGTTTGGATGTCGGGATGTGGCTCAGTCTGGTAGAGCACAGCGTTCGGGACGCTGGGGTCGGAAGTTCGAATCTTCTCATCCCGACCACCGCCAAACAAGGCTTTCAGCGGTTTTGGAAGTTTGATAAAAAATAACATTTTGACTAATTATTAGTCAAACGAAAATAGCCGGTTCTCATATTAAATGAGACCCGGCTTTTTGCTTTTCTGGGGTTCAAAGGAGGTAAAGGAGAGGATAAATATCCCCAAGGATGTAAAAAAACAATATCCAGGAGTAAATCCTGAATGCCTGGCCTTATTGAGAATTTACCCCAGTTTCTGCCCCGGTTTGCTCCACATCCATCTTTAAATCCGATAAACTAAAGACCCCGTGACCATCCCAGTTGACACTGATAACCAACTGCAGTTCACCACGTTTATTTAAAATTTCCAGGCAATGCTTATCCATCTGCCACTGACGGATGTTTTTCCATAACTTTTCATGGGGATAAGTGTTGATTTTAAATCCATCTCTCTTACCACCACAGGCCAGGTACACATTGGCTCTGGCGGCACCGATGGTGGTACAAAGCTGCATGGTCATGCCCAATCGCGTTATTTCACTGCCAGGCTTCCTTTGAAGGGTGTATACAACCGGATGCCTTTCATGGGGGATAAAACGCGCCGTCATGATATTTTTGCTGATCATCCATTCCTCTTTAACATATTGTCCATCCATGAAGTTGATGGGCACTTCCTGCCCCATTGCAGGTGCCCACAGGATTAAAACAAACAACGCCAGAGCATAAATAGTTTTAAACACTATCTTATCCTTCCACACGGCATCCCCCTCCATGAAGATTCTTGCCTTAAGTTAAAATTTTAAAGCTCCCACTCGATGTTCAAGAGTTTATTGTCCAAAAAAAATGAGGGTTTGATCACAAAAGTTTTATTTTCTAATAACGGTCAAGAAATATAGGGTCGTAGACGTGGAGCCAAATGGTATTATACCGCCCCTCCCCCGACGGGCAATGAAAAAGTAGTTGCGGTTAACACCCAGTACCCAAAACCCAGCACCTTCTTTTTCAATTCACAGGGCTTGACCCGTCAATGCCCTTGGGGATACAATTTCCTGAGCATAATATCCCTCATTTATCGGTTTAAAATTGCCGCCGGGGAATTGGCCCCATTATTTCACCTTTCAGATCTACGGAGATCACATTGAAACCCCTGAGTCTTGCCTATTCCAGTTGTCCCAATGATACTTACATTTTCCACGCCATGGTTCACAGCATCATCGACACCACCCCTCTGAATTTTAAAACCACCATTGCCGATGTGGAGACCCTGAACCAGCAGGCAGTCACAAGCACCTATGACATCACCAAACTGTCCTTTGCCGCCATGGGCAGTCTGGGGGACAGATATCGCCTGTTAAGAAGCGGGGCGGCCTTGGGCCGGGGCTGTGGTCCCCTTGTGATCACCCTGCCCGGTCAAACATTTTCATCCCCTGATAACATCCGGGTGGCCGTTCCCGGACTTGGTACCACTGCCTGTCTTTTGTTTAAATTTTACCTTGAAGACCGGTTCCCCGGCGTGACAACGGATCTGATTCCCATGCCCTTTGAAGCGGTCATGCCAGCGGTGAAAAAGGGCCTGGCCCATGCGGGGGTCATCATCCACGAAGGCCGGTTTGTCTATGAACACATGGGATTTGAACTGATCCAGGATCTGGGACAGTGGTGGGAAGATCATACAGGACTGCCCATTCCACTGGGGTGTATTGCCGTGAAAAAAGAAATACCCCGGGAAACAGCCATGCAGGTGGAAACGCTGATTCGCCAGAGTATTGCCCATGCCAGAAACTTCCCGGAAGCAGGAGTCGCTTACATTCGACACCATGCCCAGGAACTAAAAGACACGGTGATACAAGAGCACATCGGACTCTATGTGAATAATTTTTCCATGAACCTTGGTTCAGAAGGAGAAAAAGCCGTGCTCACTTTTTTTGAAAAGGCCCGTCAGGCCGGTATCCTGCCCCCGGGACCCCCATCCTGGTTTGCGGACTAAGCCAGGAATCACAACCTTTGGACTTGATAGGCGTGGTCACAACATGGATCATTTGGGGGAGAGGTCAGGCTTGTACTCAAAAGCCCCGATCGCTTAACACTAAATTTTTTTGGCCTTGAAGCGTTCTTTTTATTAAAAAATAAAACTTTCGGGTCACCTCAGCAGAGCCCCCCCGATGGGCAATAGGAACCGGACAATTGAGCTGTCTACAGTTCCGGTCCGGGCCCATTGCCCGTCGGGGGGGGGGCGGTATAATGCCATTTTCATTGTGTCCATCAGGACATGACCGTTATTTAAAAAATTGCACATCCACCTTTTCCGGAAAAATACCATGGAGATAAAGGGAATCAAAGAAATGGGTCAACCCTTGAATTTTAGGCCCATCCAGATCACAGATCAACCCTTTGAAATAACGTTCAACATAGGCCTCATCAAGGCTTAATTTCCGGGCACCGTTTTTTATCACCTGTTTAATATTTTCATAACCCATGGCCCTTGACCGATAAAAAAGCTCAAGGGCTGCCCCCACGGCCTCTGTATGCTTTCCCGCATAGGTTCTGTCCACCACCCACAGGGCATACACAAAGGGTAATCCGGTTGCCCTATGCCATTCTCTTCCAAGATCAAAGCGATATTTAAACCGGGATTCCCAGGGCTGGGTCATGGCAGCATCCCCGATGATAAGAGCCGCATCAACATTTCCGGGCACATCCCCAACGGACTTCAACCGTCCGGTGGTGTACACCGGCACCAGATGACGCTGGGCCATGATCAGTTTCACAAGACACACCGAGGTTGCGGACTCCCGCGTAAGAAGGATGTTTCGACCATGGAGTTCATCCAGATCATAATCGCTCATTAAAACAACGCTCATAACCTCACCATGGGAGGATATGGAAAGATCCGGAAGGACCAGCAGATCTTTGTGATGCATCCCATAAAAAGCCGATGACACCGGACTCATGGCAATTTTTTTTTCCTGTATCATGCCATTTAATATGGCAGGGGGGTTGGGCACCATATTTATCCACCGGGGCAGTAATCCATGGTCCAGTCCATAATACACGGGTGATGCATTTATATAGTCTATCTTACCCATTAAAAGAGGGGGTGTTATCATTATATCAGAGTTTCCTGTGCGTGTGCCTGTCAATATGTCAACAAAAAGGACTCATAACAGATTATAGTAACAGTCCCGCTGACGGGGGGTAAACCCGGCGGTTTCAATTAGACGACGCAATTCTTTTTCCGGCAGCATGAAATCCACCCCGGCCGATGCCACCACGTTTTCTTCTATCATGGTGCTTCCCAGGTCATTGGCCCCGTAAAACAGGGCGGTCTGGGCTATTTTTTCTCCCTGGGTGACCCAGGATGCCTGGATATTGTCAATGTTATCCAGAAAGATCCGGCTTAAAGCAAGCACCCGCAAATAGATGGCCGCCCCGGTTCCCGGGTGATGGATGCGGGTATTACCCGGTTGAAACGTCCAGGGAATAAAGGCGGTGAAGCCACCCGTGCGATCCTGGAGCTGGCGGATTTTATCCATGTGCTCAAAAATATGCCGGGTAGTTTCCGCATGGCCGAACATCATGGTGGCACTGGATTTCATGCCCAGGTTGTGGGCGGTTTCCATGACTTGAAGCCAGGGACCGGACATGCATTTATTAGGGGACACCTTAAGGCGAACATCATCACAGAGAATTTCCGCACCGCCTCCGGGTATGGAATCAAGCCCTGCCTCCCGGAATCGGGATACCACCGATGCAATGTCCATCTCTGATTTTTTGGCAATATAGGCAATTTCCGGCGGAGAAAACCCATGAATGTGGATTTTAAAATTGGCCTTTATATCCTTTAATAAATCAATATAGTAATCCATTTCAAGACCAGGATTCATACCCCCCTGGAGAAGAATCTGGGTACCTCCGAGATCCAGGGTTTCCTGTATTTTTTCATGGAGGCTTTCCCGGGAAATAACATAGCCTTCACCACTTTCCGGGGTCTTGTAAAATGCGCAGAACTTGCAGCCGGACATGCAGATATTGGTGTAATTGATATTTCTGTCCACCACAAAGGTGATCATTGGATCCGGATGCCGTTCAAAGCGTTTGTATTCCGCCATAGCCCCAAGGGTTAAAAGATCTGCATCGTTAAAAAGGGAAAGTCCCTCGTCAATGGTGATTCGAACATTCTGATAAACCTTGTCAATGATTGATTCGATTGCTTTCATGTTACGCTCCATGCCCCATTGTCCCGTTTTCCGCAACGGACACCCCGTCCCGGCGAAGGGCATTGTAAAAAGTATCCCGTTCCACAGGGACAAAACCGGCATCCCGGATCATCCGCTCCATGTCGTCCCGGGTCAGGCCTTTGGCAGAGGTGGCTCCGGCTTCGTGGGTGATGCGCTCCTCAATGATGGTGCCGTCCAGATCATCCGCACCATAGTTAAGGGCCACCTGGGCAAGTTTTTCACCGATCATCACCCAATAGGCTTTAATGTGATCAAAATTGTCCAGAAGCAGACGTGCAATGGCAATATTTTTAAGATCATCCACGGCGGTGGTGGCAGGCAGATGGGATAAACCCGTATTTTGGGAATGAAATGCCAGGGGGATAAAGGCAGAAAAGCCCCCGGTTCGGTCCTGGAGTTCCCGCAGGGCAATCAAATGGTCCACCCGCTCTTCCAGGGTTTCAATATGCCCGTAGAGCATGGTGGCATTGGTGGGAATCCCTGCCCGGTGTACGGCCTCCATGATTTCCAGCCAGCGGTGACCCGGCACTTTTTTGGGAAAAAGCCTTTTTCTCACCCGCTCACTCATAACTTCGGCCCCGCCACCTGGCATCATGTCAAGGCCAGCTTTTTTAAGTTCACCAATGGTGTCTTCCACGCTGAGCCCGGACAGATTGGAAAGATAATCAATCTCCACAGATGTAAATGCCTTAATTTTTGCCGTGGGCCGGATGCGCTTTACCGTTTTAAGCAGATCGGTGAAATAATCAAAACCCAGGGAAGGGTGAAGCCCCCCCACGATGTGCAACTCGTTGACGGGTTCATCCATGCGGGCCATGAGCCTTTTTTCAATCTCATCCATTTGCCACAGATAGGCTCCGTCATCACCTTTGTCCACGGCATAGGCACAGAAAAGACATCGATTTTTACAGATATTGGTATAATTTAAATGCTGGTTATACACATAGAAGGCATCGTTACCATGCCGTTGACGTCGAACATGGTCGGCCATGCGCCCCACTCCATTTAAATCCTGGGTCTTATACAGCAAAAGGCCATCCTCCCGGGACAACCGAATGCCTTTTTTAACCTTATTATAGATATCTTTTAATGCATCATCTCGAAATAATCGATTCACATCATACCTTCTTTTTTTAAGTCAGAACTTTTTGTTATTACTAGATATTTAATTCTTTTAACCGGTTTTGCAAGGACAGATTCAAGTTTATTACGATTGGTACATCTTATTGACTGACTCTAAACTGGGCTTGATCACAACATGGGCCAGCCGTCATCCCTGGCGGGTTAACTGGGACTCAAAAAGAGGGGCATGTTTTGATCAAGACTCAATTTTTTGATAAAAAGCATGGAACCTGTACTGTAAAAACAAAGGTTCTCATAAAACAAACCTGATCCAGGTTTCTCCACCTACGTCCGAAAGTTGAGTATAATAAATAAAAAAATTTGTCACCATGAAAAAAAGAAATAATTGTTCAGAAGACAATTGGGATGATATAAGGAATTTTCAAAAAAAGGAGAGAAAACGTGAAACCTCATATTGAACAAAGACTCAATGGACTTAGAAATGACCTGACTGCAACCCAGGCAGATACCCTTATTATTTTTTCCGATGAAAACCGCCAATACCTGAGTGGATTCACCGGTGTGGATGGCGGCTATGACGAATCGGCCGGGGTATTGATCATTACCCAGGAGAATCTCCTGCTGGCAACGGATTCAAGATTTGAAACCCAGGCAGCCCAGGAAGCCGAAGGCTATGAAATCTATTGCTACAAAAAAGGTCTGGCCGCTGAGCTGCCGGCGTTGCTTGAGAGACTTGGGAGCAAAAGCGTCGGAGTGGAATCCGCCCGACTGACCCATGCTCTTTATGATAAAATAGTAAAAGAAATCCAACAGGCAGGCCTTGAATGCCAAGTTAAATCCCAGGATAACATATTAAAAAAATTGCGGATTCGGAAAGATGACGATGAGATCAGAATAATGAAAAAGGCCCTGGCCATTGCTGAAACATCTTTTCTTGAGCTCAGAACCATGATTCACCCGGGAATGACAGAAAAAAAAGCGGCCTGGCTTCTTGAAAAATTCATGCGTCAAAACGGAGCGGATGCATTATCATTTCCTGTGATTGCAGCATCAGGTAAAAACAGTGCGCTTCCCCATGCCATTCCCGGGGATCGGGCCTTTCTGGAAGGAGAACCCCTTCTTTTCGATTTTGGTGCCAGATGGGGAGGCTATTGCAGCGATACCACCCGAACCCTTGTCATTGGAACGCCGGACGACACCTTTAAGGAAGCCTATTCGGTATTAAATAAGGCCCAGCAGATGGCTGTGGATGCCATTGTCCCCGGCATGAAATGCAGTGACATCGACAAAATTGCAAGGGATCACATCAACCAGTCCCGCTTTAAAGACACCTTCGGACATGGCCTGGGCCACGGCGTTGGCCTTGCCATCCATGAAGCACCCCGCCTTTCTTCCATGGATGACTCCATGCTTGAACCCGGTATGGTGGTCACCGTAGAGCCAGGTATTTATTTGCCCCAATGGGGAGGTATTCGACTTGAGAACATGATTCTTGTCACAGAAAATGGCTCTGAGGTATTGAATACCATGGGGTATGACAACTATATCATTGGTCCACAATAATTTGCTTCAACACAAGCCACAAGACTAAATGAACTACAGTCAGTGCCATTGGGGGAATAGGTTTGTTGTTTTCCAGCACAGACCTCCCCCTGTTTAAGAAAAGTTATAAGCAAAAACAACGAAAGACAGCGGCATGACAAGCCTGAAAACCCGATATGGCATAATACCAAAGAATTTCAGAGGACACATTCCCATTTTCCCAGTTCAACGCTTACTCAGAGAGGGGGCAGGCTTGCATTATTGTTACCAAACAGAAAAAATGGGAAATGCATCCGATTCAGATCAATTCATTGCACTACAACATTCGGTTCATCCTTCCACTGGCATATCCTTCAAGATCAAGTGAAACAAATTTAAACCCGTGTGCCTGCAGGGCCTTTGAGATTTTGCTTCTGAATGCTGGAGAAGATATTTTTTCAATATCTTCGGCTTTGCACTCAATCCGGGCAAGCGGACCATGGTGGCGCACCCGCACCCCCTCAAACCCAAGCAATTGCAGGTAATCCTCGGCATGTTTGATCTGCATGATCTTTTCCCGGGTCAGACACTCCCCATAGGGAATTCGTGTGGCAAGACAGGATTGTGAAGGCATATTCCAAGTTTCCAGTCCCATTTCCCTGGAGGCCTGTCGAATTTCGACCTTGCTCATACCGGCATCCACCAGTGGGGAGACAATCTCTTGCTCTTGGGCGGCCTTGAGCCCCGGCCGGTAATCGGACATGTCATCTGTGTTGACTCCATGGGCCAAAGTGGAGATACCCCACCTGTCAGCGGCAGCACACAACAGTGCAAAACCTTTGTTTTTACAGATATAGCACCGGTTTTTTTCATTTTTAACCAGGGCCTTATCCGACCATGGATCAAAAGAAATGATTTCATGGGGCAAGCCTATTTTACCGGCCATATATATGGCATGCTCCGTATCCTTATCTGACTGGAAATCTGAATCCAGGGTCAGCAGTACCACATTGCCTTTCATATATTTTTTTGCCATGGCCGCAAGAAAGGCGCTGTCAACACCTCCTGAAAAAGCAATGGCAATACCTTGATATCCCCCAATCAATATACCAAGTTGTTGAATTTTTTTCTGCACGATCATCCTTTTAGCGCTAACCCTTTAGATTAGCAAAATAAATACAGCCTTTTGTTTTGTCCCAACAAAGTATTTACAAACATCAAATTATTGTATATGTTTCGGTATTTATTTTAAAGGATTATCCGTTAAAGTCATCATAACTCATCTTTCCGGGTGGATTTTTTTTGAGAGGTGTCAGGCCTGTTTTGTTATAACTTTTTACCACATGAATGCTTAAAATTATTTCAATAAAAAGCATGTAGTCTGTTAAATAGTGCAGGCTTTAATAAAACAAGCCGAACCCCGTCGAAAAAAGCCAGTTCCGAAAATTGAGTCATAATTTGAATTTTGATTAAAGGGGAGACATGGCTGCAACAAAAAAAAAGAAAACAGTGAAGAAAAAAGACGAAAAAACCACTGCTAAAAAAACCACAACAAAAAAGACTGCTGCCGCAGCAAAAAAGACCGCTGCTAAAAAGACTGCGACAAAAACCACTGCCAAGAAAACCGCTGCCAAAAAGACACCTGCAAAATCTAAAAAAACAACAAACAGTGAATCCATACAGCCTGTAGAAACAAAAAAAGCAGCTGAAGCATCCCAAACAAAAGAAAATACAATAGCCGAGGAAAAACGTATGGCTGAAGAACTTGCTGCAAAAAAGGCCAAAGAAGCTAAAATAGCCGAAGAAAAACGCCTGGCCGAAGAGGCTGCTGCTGCAAAAAAGGCTGAAGAAGAACGACTGGCCAAAGAGGCTAAAATAGCCGAAGAAAAACGTCTGGCCGAAGAGGCTGCCGCCAAAAAGGCCGAGGAAGAACGACTGGCCAAAGAGGCTAAAATAGCCGAAGAAAAACGTCTGGCCGAAGAGGCTGCTGCTGCAAAAAAGGCTGAAGAAGAACGACTGGCCAAAGAGGCTAAAATAGCCGAAGAAAAACGTCTGGCCGAAGAGGCTGCCGCCAAAAAGGCCGAGGAAGAACGACTGGCCAAAGAGGCTAAAATAGCCGAAGAAAAACGTCTGGCCGAAGAGGCTGCCGCCAAAAAGGCTGAAGAAGAACGACTGGCCAAAGAGGCTAAAATAGCCGAAGAAAAACGCCTGGCCGAAGAGGCTGCCGCCAAAAAGGCCGAGGAAGAACGACTGGCCAAAGAGGCTAAAATAGCCGAAGAAAAACGCCTGGCTGAAGAAGTGGCTGCCAAAAAGGCCGAGGAAGAACGACTGGCCAAAGAGGCTAAAATAGCCGAAGAAAAACGCCTGGCCGAAGAAGCTGCCGCCAAAAAGGCCGAGGAAGAACGACTGGCCAAAGAGGCTAAAATAGCCGAAGAAAAACGTCTGGCCGAAGAGGCTGCCGCCAAAAAGGCTGAAGAAGAACGACTGGCCAAAGAGGCTAAAATAGCCGAAGAAAAACGCCTGGCCGAAGAAGCGGCCGCCAAAAAGGCCGAGGAAGAACGACTGGCCAAAGAGGCTAAAATTGCCGAAGAAAAACGCCTGGCCGAAGAAGCTGCTGCTGCAAAAAAGGCCCAAGAAATAGCTGCTAAAAAGAGAGCCGCGGAAATTAACCAGGTAATCAAGGAGATTGCTTTAAAAGAAGCCATGGAAGCTGAAAATTCAAACACCCCTCCCCCACCCCCAATCACTACCCCTGAAAAATGTATGGGAAAACCATTGATGATTGCAGGGTTATGCTTTATTCTTGTCGTTGCCATGATTGTCATATCAAGCTTTAACAATTCCAACAGGTACTACATCAAAGATACCTTCCAGGGTATGGAAATATGGAAAGGCGACTTTGCTCCTGTAAGCAAACATAAAATAGCTTTTATTGAAGGCATTGACTTTACTGGGGAAGAGAAAGCCTGCTACAACCAGAAAGAGGTCTTCCCCGTTGCTTTTTTCCATTACATAAACCTTGCAGAGGAGATTTTAAATGCAAAGGGGTCTGTGGACCTTGCAAAGCTGCGTGCCACCATTGATACCGCTGCAGGTTTTGCCACCGATGACCGGGACGAAGAAATGCTCAACGAGCTCCGGACCCTCTTCTTCCAAGCTGCAGATAATTCAAACCATGGGGTAAAAAAAGACGCTGCGGTTCAGCCAGAAGGAAACTCATCTGAAATGGCTGCACATGACCAGACCGCCACTAAATCCGTCAAGGTTGAAGAAAAAATCGTTCCAGAATCCCATGGAGAGGCAGCAGACGCTGAGCTTCAAAAAAAAGCTGGCCACGGCACATCCTCACATAGCTAAAACGGGATAATAAACACCTTTTTGGAACGCTGAATCCAGTGTCCCCAAGAATGCCTAAAAAAAAGCATTCTTTATATCACATCAAAAGTACTTTACACTTGTCAGGGTCGGGTACCAGAAAATGGTCATTCATCTCATAAAAGTGTAAAGTGTGGATAAAGGATGCCAGAAAAGCCAAGTCATCAAAATAAATAAAGGCCCGTTTGAACTGCTATAACAGTCCGAACGGGCCTTTGTTGCAGGAAATATTTTTTTATGTTTCAGCAATATGTAAGATAGGTGCGGCTGAACATTTTCAGTTTTGATACACCTCACATGTTGTTTTCCCTTCCGTCAATGCATCAATTTTTTCCTGATAGTTTCTGCGTTCATCGCTGACAAGCCATCTTGTCCAGTCATCAATGCTTTGCCATCGACTGATAATAAGACACTTTCCCGGCGCATCAATCCGCCGGAGGGTCTCGCCTCCGATGTAACCCTTCTGCTGCATGGCAGCCGACCGCATTTCCATAAAAATCAAACCAAGTTCAATTGAAACCGTCTCAGGAATTTCTCTCTTGATAAGTACTTTAATGGTCATGGCATCCTCCCTTAATCCAAGGCTGTTTTTGTCAGAAAATTAATTGACACGCATTCAGAATATCACAGGCCCTCATGGAAAAAAAACAGATTTTATGCATTATAGGGTTGACTCATACAAAGGCATGGGGTATAAGACGTTCATCATTTGCTGGGTGATCGTCCAATGGCAGGACTACGGACTCTGACTCCGTCAATTAAGGTTCGAATCCTTATCACCCAGCCACACAGCATATAAGGCTTTCAGCGGTTTTCGTTGAAAGCCTTTTTTTTTATTCATTTTGAAAACGATCCCCATAGCCTCGATTTCCACTGATGCATTTAAACCCGAAAGAAGACAGGTGAATAACTTTGAAGAAAAGAACATTTAAAAAAATACTTGTCACCGGGGCTACTGGTGTTGCCGGCCCAGCACTTGTAAAAAAATTACTGACAAAAGGCTATGATGTCAGAATTTTTTCCCGGCATTGCCCGGATCATAAAGGATTGCCCGATGAAGTGGAACGATGTCAGGGAAATATCCTTGATCCGGAGGCCGTTTCCCGGGCCATGGAAAATGCAGATGCTGTATTTCACCTTGCCGCAAAACTCCATGATACCCGGGGAACATCTCCGGAACAGGCCTATCTGCGCACGAACGTAGAAGGGACACGACTGCTTATCAATACCGCCCGCTCAGCCGGCGTTAAACGCTTTATCTTCTTCAGTACCATCAACGTCTATGGGGTTTGCAATTCCCATAATTGTTTTGATGAAAACTCCCCCACCACACCCAACGATGCCTATTCCCGTTCAAAGCTAACGGCAGAAGGACTTGTACGTGAGGCAGGCAGCCTGGCACCGGATGATTTTGATGTAGTGATCCTGAGATTGGCGGCTGTCTATGGAAAAGGCATGAAGGGTAATTATAACCTCTTGATCCGTTATTTAAAAAAAGGGGGCTTTGTGATGCTGGGAAGCGGCGATAACCGTCGGACCTTGATCTTTGATGAAGATCTGGCACTGGCATCTGTTCTGGCCCTGGAACACCCTGGTGCCGGTGGGAAAACATACAATATCACAGATGGATCGGTTCACACATTTAATGAGATTGTCCACGCCATGTGTGAGGCCATGGGCAGAAAGGCCTTTTTTATCAAAATTCCTGAAACACTGATCCGAAGGGGTATCCTTAAACACAAAAAAAAATATCCCCAGCCATTAAGAATGTTTTGCAGGGCAGCAGAAAAACAAATGGAAAGCCTTGGGGTTTCAGGGCAGAAAATCCGGACAGAACTGGGTTTTGCTCCTGAATACACTCTTAAAAAGGGCTGGCGTAAGGTTATTTCATAACCCGACCAGCGTTAAGAACTCAGGCATGCCCCTTCATCCAAATCTTATAAACATAAAAAAGATTGAACATCGAGGTTACTTTTTTTCCTCACCCCGCAGCACCACGGTGAGCACATTATTATATGTACCAAAAGAATTAAGCAGACTCCGGGGATGGTCGGGATCTTCCTGCCAGTTCCCGTCAACAATATATTTGTACTCATAGGTTCCAGGTTTAATCACAACTGTTTTTTTCCAGGTTCCTTCATTGCCTTTTTTCATCTTATGTTTCTTGACATCCCATTGATTAAAATCCCCCACAAGAAATACCTCTTTTGCCTGGGGGGCATGGAATGAAAAAGAAATTCGTCTCCGACTGGGTTTTTGTGAAGATTTTTTTACTGACATGTCAACACTCCCTTATTTAAGATGAAATGGATAATCTGCCAGAATCAGGCAAATTAAAACCTTAACAACATTCAACCCCTCTTAACCTTCAAAAATATATCCCACCGAACGTCTGCTCTTAAAATACACCGGTTTTTTTGGATCTTTTTCAAAATATTTTCGAAGCCGCACCATGAAATTATCCACCGTACGGGTGGTGGTACTACTGGAATACCCCCAGCCCGCTTTTAAAAGTTCTTCCCGGGGAACGGGCCTTCCCCGGTTGGCAATGAGGACTCGCAGCAACATTACCTCCTGTTCGGTCAACACAATTTCACCGTTAATACAACGGGCCTTGGCCGTGATAAAGTCCACCACATTATTACCAAAACGATATTCATCACCACTGAAAATATCCGTTTCTGCAGATGCAGCAGAGGGGGTATCTGCAACCGTCCAGGATTGCCTTTCCAGGAGGCGCTGAATTCTCAACAGAAATTCATCCAAATCAAAGGGTTTTGCAAGATAGTCATCCACCCCGCAACGAAGGCCTTTGACCTTATCTTCCACACTGCTCTTGGCAGAAAGAATCAGTACCGGCAATCTTGCATCATCGCTTCTGATGGTACGAAGCACAGACAAACCATCCATCATGGGCAGCATGATATCAAGAACAATAAGATGGGGATGCCAGGAGCGCCATGCATCAATGCCCTCAATACCATCCGATGCAAGCATGACCTCATAGCCCTTCATGGAAAGGTTCAATCGAATGCCCTCGGCAATGTGCGTCTCATCTTCAATTACCAGGATACGCTTTTTGTGATCATTTTCCATAAATTTTTTCCTTTGATATTATCTGCCCCTTCCTTGGGCAGATACAGGGTAAAAACAGCCCCATACCCCTTTCCCCGGGACCGGGCAGCCACCTTCCAACCATGGATTCGTGCAATACTCAATACAAGATATAGGCCAAGGCCGCTTCCCTTGACCCCTTTTACCCCGCTGTCCGGGGCCTGATAAAATTTTCGAAAAATTTTTTTAATTTCCGCCTGTTCTATGCCAATGCCATTATCCTCAAAATCAATCATCAGTCTCTGTTTTCGAGTCCTGAAGACAATGCGGACAGTGGGTTCTGCCTTATCATTATATTTTACCGCATTGGAAAGAAGGTTCATGATCAGCATTTCAAACAAAAGCATATTAACAGGATATATAAATTCAGGGGAAGGACTTTCCACAGTTATCCGGCTGTTTCGAAATAAAGAACGATTCTGATCACAGAAACCCTGAATAAGATCAACCAGATTTTCCCTGGTGGATTCAGCCCCAAAGGTTCTGCTCTCAATGCGGGCAAGATTTAAAATGCTGTTAATATTTTCCGTCAGACGAGCCACATCAGCCAGCATGTATTGACTGTACTTTCTGATATCCGCCACGGACAGCGGGTGGCGTACAAAGGATTCAAGGTAAATTTTCAGGGAGGTCACAGGGGTTTTCAGCTCATGGGTGAAATTGTATATAAAATTGTGCTGAAGCCGGAAAAGCCGAACCGTGCGCTGGTAATAAATAAATGCCAGGAAAATACCGGCCAGCACCACTGTAATTAAAAGGGTAAGAACCAATATGGTCATCCCGGTTCTGGAGGGAAATATCTGTCCTGGATCAATGTTGAATTTTTTAATGATCACCTCAAGGGCCGCGGTGATATCCATGTACCAGTAAATGGTTAAAATCAATGCCGTGGCAAGGGCAATGATGGAGCACGCAAAAATAAGCACGGGGTGGAGATACCAGCGGGTTGGATTATAAATCTGAAAGCTCATGGCGCTATGATGCGACAAAACACATAAGGAATCAAGGATTTCCTGGCACAGGCATGTAAACTTCTTGGCTTATGTTGAATTTCAGGATTTTACTGAAATGGCAGGTCAATATGGGTCCTGACAAAATACAAAAAGGCCCTGGATTTTAAATCCAGGGCCTTTTTCATTATGAGGTGCACCTTGATGATGCATACTTTCGTTTGGCTCCCCAGCACGGATTTGAACCGCGGACAAAGTGGTTAACAGCCACTCGCTCTGCCGACTGAGCTACTGGGGAGCAGAGGCCTTCGTTGGTCAGCCGTAAGGCCGTTTCCGTCGAAGACTCGATGCTTATACCCCGGCAGCCATCAGGTGTCAAGAAAAAAAATTAACCAATTGACATTTTTTTTTGAAAGTCTATATTTCAACCATCTTTCAGGGTGTCCATTACCTTCCGGACAGGCTGGTAAACCCCACCCGGAAATAATGAAATATCAGCCATGACAGATAAACCCGTCACAATAAAAGAAAGGATTCTCATTATGATTACAGAACAAGGCATCATCACCGGTACAGCCGAAACCATGGCATGGGTAAAAACCGTCAGATCAAAATCCTGCGACTCCTGCGAATCAAGGGACTCCTGCGCCGAAGGGGGCAAATCAAGGGAAATGATTGTTCAGGTGGAAAACTCTTTAAATGCCAAAACAGGGGATCAAGTGGTCATAGGATTTGACTCTGCACCCATGTTGCAGCTTTCCTTTGTCCTTTATATCTTTCCTGTAATCTTTCTTATCACCGGCGCCGTGCTGGGACAAAATTTTGCACCTAACCTGGCCATGGACGAATCGGCTGCCTCCATACTGGCAGGTCTGGCATTTTTTGCCCTTTCCTTTGGGGTGGTACGCCTTTTCAACAACCGGTTTGCAGATAAAAAAGAATTCAAACCATTTCTGGTGCGCTTTGCTAGAAACACCGAATCCTGCAGTAAATCTTGATTTCAGGAGATGGGTTGCCCCCTGCCACCCATCCCCTGCACTTTCATCTCTTCATTATATTGCACCATGGGACATATTGCGCCATGGGACCATTGTGTTTTTTTCTGTAAAAAATAACTCTCTGAGTATTTCCCAGAGGTAAATATAATGCTCACAATTACCCCAACCGATCTCTATTGCATTCCCCATAAAAGTCAACCCCTCTGACACACAATTTTTAAAACCAAAAATATTTTTCACTTGAATATTGTCCCTTTCTGGGATAGTAAGCTTAGAGTTTAGCGTATCGTCATTTGCACTGTTAACCGCTTTACCGATTAAGGATGAGGCAAGAACCATGACCTCGAAAAAAGAGTTAAAATTCGCTTCAATTCTGGCAATTGTACTTTTCATCACAGGCATCACCTGCTACGCCGCATTTCCACCACCGTCTCCGGAAGAACCGGTAAGACTGATGTTTCAAAATGCCGCAGGCAAAGTGTTGTTCACCCATGCTGGCCATCAGGACTATGATGTTTCCTGTCTTGATTGTCATCATAACATTGAAGATGATGAAGTCTACAACTGCAGTGAATGTCACGAAGCCACCGGTGACGAAAGTATGCCGGGAAGAACGGACGCATTCCACGCACAATGCATTGGCTGCCACAATGATTTGGGAGCTGGCCCTGTGGAATGTAATTCATGCCATGCCCTTTAACCCGATGATGGAACCCCTTTTACGTTTTTACGCCTAAGGATTTACCCTAACCGGTTTAAACACCATGGACCCATTTACACCAGATAAAGGTTTGTTATGATTAAGAGATCATTTATCGGATTGACCACACCGCGTCTCAAGTGTGACCTGGTTGAACCAGGTCCGAGGGAGCCGGAGATGATTCCCATGCCCCCCCGCCTGATACTTTTGCTGGACGAAGCACTGGACAGCACAAAGGAAAGATGTATCAGAAGGGGTGACACGGCAAAAAAGGGAGAACGACTCTTCTTGTATAAAGAGAGCACCCGTTATGTCACTGCTCCCACCTCCGGCACCATTACTTCCATTGCTTCTTTCACCGGCGATTTTGGAAAAAACGCCACCTACCTTGTACTTGAAAAAGACGGCAAGGACGAACCCACAGAAGATATTTCCGCATTTGCAGATGTACCGGACCTTGCATCGGCGGACGGGGCATTAAGATCCCTGCCCGGTGCCCCGCCCCTGGAACTTCTGGCATCCCCTGATTCCACAATCAAAAAAATTGTTATTTCCGGCATGGACAGTGATCTGATGTCCACCACCCGGCAATACCTGGCAGCAAAATGCATGGATGATATCCGGGATGGCATTGAAATCCTGAAAAACATGACGGGTATCACCGATATTCACATGGCCATTCCAGAAAATCTGGCACAGCTGTCTGCATTCCAGGGAATGAACACCATCAAGCTCAGTGGAGAATATATTGCCACCCTGCCCCAGATGATCATGAAAAAACACCTGGGGATTGAACCGGTAGCAGGCAGCACCTGTGAAGCCCAGGGGGTGTGTTTCATGTCCATAGAGGCAGTGCTTTCCATGGCACGCTCCTACAAAGACAAAACCCCGGTGTTTGATAAAATCGTCAGCGTCATCGGCAAAGATGGGGTCACAAGGCGGGTAAAGGCTTTCATCGGCACCCCCATTCACCGGATTCTTTCCCAGCTGGGTCTTGAAACCCAGGAAATGGACAGAATCATCATTGGTGGCCCGTTAAAGGGTTTCAGTGCCTATACCCTGTATCATCCTGTACAGCCGGACATGGACACTATTATTTTGCAGGATCGTGAAGAGATTCCCGGGGTATCGGATTATCCCTGTATCAACTGCGGCAAATGTGTTCGTATCTGCCCTGCCGGTGTTCCGGTGAACCTGCTGGTTCGTTACCTGGAAGCTGGCCTCTACCAGGAGGCGGTGGATAATTTTGACCTTGATGCCTGCATCGACTGCGGTCTATGTAGTTATGTTTGCACGGCAAAAATGCCTATTTTTCAATACATCAGGCTTGGAAAACACGAACAGCTGATGCTGGAAGCTGAGATGGAAACGGAGGCTGAAAATGCATAAGCAGAACAAATTCACCGTATCCCACGCACCGTTCTGGCATGATGGCGACAGTATCGGAGAAACTAACCTGAACATAATGGTTGCAGCGTTACCAGCCATTATATTCGGGGTTATTCAATTTGGAATGATTGCTCTTGGCGTTATCTGTCTGGCAATTTCCAGTGCCATGGCCTGGGAGGCTCTCTTTCAATTTATCTCAAAAAAATCCATTAATATCGGCGATTACAATGCTGCTGTTATTGGAATGCTGACAGGAATGATGCTTCCAGCCACTGCCCCCTGGTGGGTGGTGATCATCGGAACACTTGTGGCAGTGGTTCTCGGCCAGCAGGTATTCGGTGGTATTGGTGCCAATCCCTTTAACCCTGCGGTTATCGGAATTGCAGTTCTCTCTCTTTCCTGGAAAAATTATTTTGACTTTGATGCAGCCCTCTTGAGCTACCAGTTTGATTTTACTGCACTTGCACCCCTTGGTGCCCTGGATCACCAGGGAGCCTCGGCTGCAACGCTCTTTTCGAACTCAAGCCTTCTTATGGGCAACCAGGTAGGTGCCATTGGTTCCGTTTTCGGACTAGGTCTCATCCTCGGCGGCATTTATCTCATCATCAGGGGTTATATCCGCTGGGAAATATGCGTGTCATACATTGCAGGTATTGTCATTACCGCCTTACTTTTTCAAATGTCAAATCCTGAAGCCTATGCTGGTCCCATGTTTCATCTGTTCACCGGATACACCCTGCTGGCGGTTTTCTTTCTGGCCCCGGAGTCCTCATCTTCACCGGTAAACTTCATTCCCATGATTATTTACGGAATCATGGGTGGCGTGATGACAATCCTTATCAGAAACATCGGTGCCTATGCAGACGGCACCATCTATGCGATTTTGATCATCAATCTTATCAATCCGGTCATCGACATGATAAGACCAAAGGCTTTGGGAAAGGGAGTGAACAATGCGTGAAATGATAAGCATGGTTGTTGTTCTGACAGTACTCAGTGCCTTTTCCGGAGGCATGCTGGCCGCCGTCAGAACAGGAACCCAGGATAAAATTGAAAACCAGATTCTAAAATTTCAGAAAGCTCCTGCCATCAAGCAGATCCTGAGTGATGTCTCCAATGACCCCCTTCAGGACAGATTCAAACTGATGGACAATGAAGAAGAAGTCACCTTCTTTGTCGGTAAATATGATGGTGCCCCCAAAGCAGTAACGTTTGAAACCAAGGGAAAGGGTTTTGGCGGGGATATCGGACTGATGGTAGGTATTAACCTGGAATCCGATAAAATCATCAATGTGGTTGTAACCACCCACAGCGAAACCCCGGGTCTTGGCTCCAGAGCCAAAGATGATCCCAAATTTGTATCTCAGTTTGCCGGAAAAACCATGGAAGACAACCTGGCCACCAAAAAAGGTGGTGGTGAAATTGATGCCATGTCCGGTGCCACAATTACATCCACAGGTGTTTGCCTTGCGGCTCAGAAGGCCCAGGAAATGTATACCCGGTTGAAACCTGAGATTCAAAAACAGACCCAACAGATGGCCAATTAGGAGATATTATTATGGCACAATCCATGGTAAAAGAGTTTACCAAGGGGCTGTGGGCAGAAATTCCCCCGTTTCGACTTGTTCTGGGTCTCTGTCCTGTCCTTGCGGTAACAAAATCCGTTGAAAATGGAATTGGAATGGGAATTGCCACCACATTCGTACTGGTGTGCTCCAATTTTCTGGTTTCTCTCTTGAGAAACATTATACCCGCCAAGGTAAGAATCGCTTGCTTCATTGTTATTATCGCCACCTTCGTAACCGTTGTGGAACTGATGATGCAGGCATATACATATCCGCTGTTTCTAAAGCTGGGTATATTTATTCCCCTGATCGTTGTAAACTGTATCGTGCTTGGCCGTGCAGAGGCATTTGCCAGTAAAAATGCCCCTCATCTTGCCATTGCAGACGGTCTTGGCATGGGAATAGGCTTTACCCTTTCCCTTGGTGCGCTGGGCGCGGTAAGAGAATGTCTCGGAAACGGAACCATCCTTGGTAACCCCGTATTCGGGCCCGACTTTCAGCCGTTCACCTTCATGATAGAAGCCCCCGGGGCATTTGTCTGCTTAGGGCTGATGTTGTGCCTTATGAACCTTATCGGTAAAAAATAAAGGAGAATAATACCAATGGGCGATTATGTTGTACTTGCCATAAGCTGTATTTTTGTAAACAACATTCTCCTTGCGCAGTTTCTGGGCAACTGTCCCTTTCTGGGCACTTCCAAAAAAATGGAAACGGCAACGGGAATGGCCATGGCCGTTATTTTTGTACTGGTCATGGCAGGTATGATTACCTGGATAACGGACAACTACCTCTTAAAACCCCTTGACATTGAATTTTTGAGAACCGTCTCCTTTATTCTTGTCATTGCTTCCCTGGTACAGTTCGTTGAGATGTTTCTTAAAAAAAGTATGCCTGCACTTTATGCCGGTCTGGGAATATTTCTCCCCCTCATTACTACAAACTGTGCGGTTATGGGTGTTTGCCTCATCAACATCAATGAAGAATACACCTTCCTGCAGGCCATTGTGGCTTCCATGACCTATGCCATGGGATTTGGCCTTGCCCTGGTGCTCTTTGCCGGAATCAGAGAAAGAATCAACGTAGCAAGGGTTCCACAACCCCTGCAGGATACCTCCATCGGTCTTGTCACTGCTGGAATGATTGCCCTTTCTTTCTTTGCATTCAAAGGAATGGTTTAAACAAAATCCGCTGATGAATTTATATCATCAGCGGATTTTTTTGTTTCAACCATACACTGTAAATTACAAAATGAGGTTATTATGACTGAAGCTCTCTTTTTTATGCTGGGCATCGGTGGATTGTGTGGCCTGGTTCTAAGCTTTGCATCCAAGATATTCTACGTATACGAAGACCCCAGAATCTCCATGATTGAAAATAATCTGGCAGGAGCAAACTGCGGTGGATGCGGTTACGCAGGATGCAGTGCTGCAGCCCAGGCCGTGGTCTCAGGACAGGCTCCCCCCAATGTATGCGTTATTTCCGGCAGTGAAGGCATTGCCAATGTGGCAGCCATCATGGGGATGGACCCCGGCATAGCAGAAACCCAGCTTTCATATTCCATGTGCGATGGCGGAAATCGGGCAGAGAACCAGTATCACTATAAGGGCGTAACCTCCTGCAAGGCAATGGCCCTTATATATGGTGGCCAGCGCCAGTGCCAGGTGGGTTGCCTTGGTCTTGGAGATTGCATTAAGGCATGTAATTTCAATGCCGTATACATGGGAAAAGATGGTTTTCCCATTGTGGATGAAAGTAAATGCGTGGGATGCGGTGCCTGTCAGAAAGCATGTCCCAAGGACATCATTGAAGTTAAAAACATGTCGGAAAAACTGCTGAAATTCAACCAGCAGAATGATCCTCTTGCACCCTGTTCTCAGACATGCCCCGCAGAGATCAACATTCCCCAGTATATTTCCCAGATTAAAAATGGGGATTATCTGGCAGCGGTCCAGACCATTCGCATGAGAAATCCCCTGTTACTGTCCTGTGGCCGGGTATGCCCTCATCCCTGTGAAAATGACTGCAGGAGAGGACTTGCCGATGAGCCGGTATCCATTAATCAGCTCAAACGATTTGCCGCTGACTATGAAATGAACTCCGGCTCCCGGGTACCTATCAAGTGCGCTCCGGATACCGGTAAGAAGGTGGCTGTCATCGGTGGCGGTCCTGCCGGTTTAAGTGCCGCTTATTTTCTGCGCCGTGTGGGACATGAAGTAACCATTTTTGAGGCCATGCCCGAGTTGGGAGGTATAATCAGATATGGTATTCCCGAATACCGTCTGCCCAAGAAAGTACTGGCCTGGGAAATTGAAGGCATCTTGAACCTTGGCATCAAAGCTCACACCAACACCCGTCTGGGGGTTGATTTTGGTATAGATTCCCTGGTTGCATCAGGATATGATGCCATCTTCATGGGTATTGGCGCATGGAAGGATTATGCGCTTGGTATCCCGGGTGAAGATCTTAAAGGTTGCTACACCGGTATTGATTTTCTGTCCCGGTCTGCAGGCGGAGAAACCTTTGAACTTGGTTCAAAAGCAGCGGTTATCGGTGGTGGAAACACTGCAGTTGACTGTGCAAGAACCATGCTTAGACTTGGAGTTGAAAAGGTTTACATGGTCTATCGCCGGACCCGCAAAGAAATGCCCGCCAATGAGGTGGAGATTGTGGCCTCGGAGCATGAGGGCATTGAGTTTGTTTTCCTTGCAGCCCCTGTAAAGGTGCTGGGTGATGAAGACGGAAAGGTTACTCATCTGGAATATCTAAAGATGGAGCTGGGTGAACCCGATGCCAGTGGCAGACGTCGTCCGGTACCCATTGAAGGATCAGAAACCCGATTGGAACTGGATACCATTGTAACTGCCATCGGCCAGGCACCCGATCCCGCATTCAAGGATGGGGGTCCCAAACGCATGGACGAACTGCAGCTCACCCGGTGGTCCACCATTGACAATAATCCTGAAACCCTGCAGTCAACGGTGCCTTATATTTTTACAGCCGGGGATTCCGCTACCGGTCCATCCCTTGTTGTAACAGCCATTGGTGGCGGTCGACGGGCTGCCAGATCCATTGACCTGTACCTGAAGGGCAAACCGGTTACACCGGTACCCAATTCACTGCAGAATTCCCGCATTGAAGAATCCGTCTTTACCGTGGTTCCCGGGGTTACCCCCATCAAACGGGCTGAGATGCCGGAACTTCCCGTGGAGGATCGCATTGATTCCATGATTGAAGTGGATCTTGTGCTGCCCGAAGAAGAGGCATTAAGGGAAGCCAGTCGCTGCCTGAAATGCTGCCGCACCTGCTACAATCCGGATACTGAAATCGCATAATTTTGCAAAAAAATGACCATAGCTGATTGCAGCCTTGGTTTAACCGGAGAATGGAATCAGGTTATGCGGTTCCAGAAATTGATCACTTAATCCATGAACAGCAAATTACTGGGACCTTCTGGTCTTTCAGTAATTTGCTGTTCTGGTTTTGAATCATTGATACATGGAGATCCATGATGTTCCAGATATTGTGCTGCTACACCAAATATATATATTCCACGATTTTTACGCCGATGAATACCTTTAAACCGGTAAAGATCTTTAATGATAAACCATGTCGAAGGTTTTTTCCCGCCATAAACCATTTTATATCAGGGTATATGGGTATATTTGCCATGGCAGGTGTTCTGGTATCATCAACGATAAATGGCATTGCCGGAACCCATGATGCACAGATCTACGAAATCAGCGGTAAAACCATGGGAACCTTTTATCACATAAAAATATCAGCCCCTGACAAAATAGATCGTGCCATTGTGAAAAATCAGATAGATGCATGCCTCAAGGCAGTCAATGAGAGCATGTCCATGTATCTCAAAACCAGTGAAATTTCCATTTTCAACCAGTCCCGGGAAGTAATCCCCATGGAGATAAGCCAGGGATTTGCCACTGTATTGGAACAGGCCCGTACCCTTTATGGATTAACCGGTGGTGCATGGGACGGCACCATTAAACCCCTGGTAGATCTCTGGGGATTCGGAACAAAAAATCCCACCGGCAATGCACCGGACAAGGCTAGCATCCACCGGGCACTTACAAGAACCGGGTTTGACAAAATAATCCTTTCAGAACAAACCCTTGCTAAAAAAAATCCAGATATCAGTCTGGATCTTGGGTCCATTGCCAAGGGATATGGCGTGGACCAGGTGGCATCACTTTTACTGGAAACCGGGTTTAAAAATATTCTGGTGGAAATCGGGGGGGAGGTTGTCGGGTTTGGTGAAAAGAAACCGGGCAGACCCTGGAATGTGGGAATCGCCACCCCGGACAAACAGATGGCAAAACAAACGGTCTATCAGGCAATTGCACTTCAGGGCCAGGCCCTGGCCACCAGCGGTGATTATCGCAATTTTGTGGTGATGAATAAAAAAGCCTATTCCCACATCATTGATCCGTCAACGGGATACCCGGTGGATAACGGCGTGGTTTCCGCATCGGTACTGGCCAACAACTGTACCTTTGCCGACGGACTTGCAACGGCCTTGATGGTCATGGGAGCCCAAAAGGGCATTGCCCTGGTCAACCGCATGGCGGACACCGAGTGCTTTATCATCGTTCAGGAAAAAAGCGGGGCTTTCAAGAACTGGTATTCCCAGGGGTTTCCCAGATAAGCCTCTTCTCCATCTTTTTTATATGAAATACTCCACAAACCTGAGGCGTATTTCTATCTTTGTTGTTGGCAGAACCGGAGCAGAATACGGTCCGTTATATGAAAAGGCAGCCTCCAAGGCAATTTCAGCAGAGCCGCCCCCCCCCCGAGAGGCAACAGGAACCGGACAATTGAGCTGTCTACAGTTCCGGTCCGGGACCATTGCACGTCGGGGGGGGGGTGGCGGCATGATAACATTATAATGGGGCGTATTCCCATTTTCCCGGTTCAACGCTTAATCAGATAGGGGTCAGGTTTGCATTATTGATATTATCGGTGGGTTTGGCGTTTGTACAGGCTGTGAAAAAATAAGGCCAATCACACAAGCCTGACCCAGTTGGACTCCACCAACTATAACAAACAAATTAAATTGTGAGCAAACAGGGAAAATGGTAATATGTCATGAGGAGAATCCCAGACCTTCAGGCCCTTCTCCGAGGGCCTTTCCCTGCCACAGATTCCTTTTTTCCAGGGTTTCCTGTATCATTTTAAATGTTATGGTACGATCCAGGCACCAGTCCGGCGCGGCAAGCTCATCGGGATGGGGATCCCCTGTGATTCTCTGGACGATGACGTTTTTGGGAAGCAAGGAAATAAACTCACAAACCATATCCACATAGGCCAATTGATCCAGGCACTGATACGCTCCGTTGCTCCACAACCGCTCCAGCTCTGTTCCCTTGACCACATAAAGCAGATGCAGCTTCACCCCGTCCACACCAAGCTCCCCTATTTTCCGAGCCGTTTCAAGCATCATTTCTTTATTTTCACCGGGAAGTCCCAGTATGACATGGGCGCACACATTGATGCCAGCCGCCCGTGTCATCTGTGTTGCCCGGGCAAAGCAGGCAAAATCATGCCCCCGGTTAATACGGCTCAGTGTAATGTCATGGGCGGATTGAAGACCATATTCCACCCACACCAGATATTTCTCCACATAGGAGGCCAGGACTTGAATTTTTTCCGGGTCCACGCAGTCGGGCCGGGTTCCCACGGCAATACCCACCATACCCTCGGCTGCCAGGGCCTCGTCAAACATCTGCTTCATGTGTTCACAGGAGGTATAGGTGTTGGTATAAGACTGAAAATAAGCCTGAAATTTCCGAGCTTTGTACCGCCTGACCATGGCCTTTCGTCCCTGTTCTATCTGTTGGGTAATGGACAATCCCTTTTGCCAGAGTCCAGAACCTGAACCTTTACTATTACAGTAAATACACCCCCCCCGGCCAATGGTACCATCCCGGTTGGGACATCCAAGCCCAGTATCCACAATAATTTTTTGAACTCTTTCCCCGAACAATGCTTTTAAATAGGCATTATAATCATTATATCGTCTTCTCATTTGAATTGGCTTCACATCTTTCCTGTATTTATATCACGCTGAATTCATATCTATTTTTAAACATAATCCAGACAACTATCCCCCGGATAAGTGCCGAATAACCATGGGCTGAGACCATCTCTTCTTGACCTTGGTTCAGAGCAGATATATATTAACTGCCCATGAAATTCTATAAAAAAAAATATGACATAATTGTGGTAGGTGCAGGTCATGCTGGCTGTGAAGCAGCCCTGGCAGGATCACGAATGGGCTGTGAAGTTCTGCTTATCACCATTGATCTGGACAAGGTGGCGGCCATGCCATGCAGTCCCTCCATCGGCGGCATGGCCAAAGGGCAGCTGGTAAAGGAAATTGATGCCCTGGGCGGTGCCATGGCAAGGATATCCGATGCATCGGCCATTCAGTATCACACCCTAAATACAAGAAAAGGTCCCGCCGTTCAGTCCACAAGAACCCAGAACGATAAAAATCGTTACCAGCAGATCATGAAATCCACCCTTGAAATGGACAAACATATTGATCTTAAACAGGCCATGGTGGAAGAACTGGTGGTGGAAAACAGTCAGGTTGTGGGGGTGGTGGATAAAACCGGTTTTGGATTTTCAGCCCCCATGGTGATCCTCACCACCGGCACCTTTTTAAAGGGGCGGGTGCATATCGGCTCCAGATCCTTTGATGCCGGACGAGCCGGTGAATTTGCCGCTGTGGGCCTTGCCGACTGTCTGGCTAAACAGGGGTTCACCCTGGGCCGCATGAAAACCGGGACCCCCCCCCGGCTTCACAGAAATTCCATTGACTTTTCTGCGTTTAGCCGCCAGGAATCCGATGAGAACCCCACACCATTCTCCTACACAACAACAGGGATTACCCGCCCCATGCTGTGCAGTTACATGGGAAACACCAATACCTTAACCCATGAACTGGTAAGGCAGAACCTGAAATATTCCGCCCTTTATGGCGGATTTATAAAGGGGCAGTCTGCCCGGTACTGTCCCTCGTTTGAAGATAAAATTGTTAAATTTCCAGAAAGGGAAAGCCACCAGGTTATTCTGGAACATGAAGGGGTAAATACCCAGGAAATTTATGCATCAGGTCTTGGAAACAGCCTGCCCCTGGAAGTTCAAATTGAAATTGTCCGTTCGGTGAAGGGGCTGGAATCCGCTGAAATCATGCGTCCCGCTTACGCCATTGAATATGACTATATCAACCCCCAACAACTGCATCCCACCCTGGAAACAAAAAAAGTATCCGGGCTTTTTATGGCAGGTCAGATCAACGGGACCTCGGGCTATGAAGAGGCTGCAGCCCAGGGCATGTGGGCCGGTATCAATGCCGCCTGCAGGGTCCAGAAACGCCCTGCCTTTATCCTGGACAGATCCCAGGCCTACATGGGGGTCATGGTGGATGATCTGGTAACCCGGGGAACCCGGGAACCCTACCGCATGTTCACCTCCAGAGCAGAATACCGACTGCTGCTCCGGGAAGACAATGCAGACCTGCGACTGGCAGAAATAGGATTCCATCTGGGCCTTGTGGATGAAAGTGCCCTGGCCTGCACCCGGGAGGTAAAATCTGCCACAGAAAAAGAGCTGTCCCGCATCAGAAAAACCATTGTAAAACCTACAAATGCGGTGAATCAATGGCTTAAGGCCTCGGGAAGCACACCGCTCAGCACTGGAGCAAAACTGGATCAACTGCTTAAACGGGCAGAGATTAACTATACCACTGTGGAACATGTGGCCCCCTCACCCATGGTAATTCCTCACAGAGTAAAACGTCAGGTGGAAATTGAACTCAAATATGAGGGATACATTGCACGTCAGATCAAGGAAATTAAAAAATTTAAGGATATGGAAAGCATCAAAATTCCCCCTGACCTCGATTTCAATGTCATCCATGGGCTTTCCAACGAAATGAAAGAAAAGCTTATCAAAATCATGCCAAAATCCCTGGGGCAGGCCTCCCGCATTGACGGCATGACCCCGGCAGCCCTTTCTGTAATCATGGTGGGCATCTCAGCCCTTAGAAAATCCAGAACATCCTGACAGTTAACAGAGAAGATCAATGTCGAATCGGGGCTTGATCTCACAACAGATCAAGGTCTAACAAGACAGAGAAACACCTGAAAACCCGATTACCGAGTTGACACATTACAATTGACGTTTATTTTTCAAACAGCAGCAGGGCAAACATCTCAGTCATGTTTACCTTGCTTGTTTTTTCTATATCATACATGGCATTATGCCGCCCCCAACGGGCAACCTATCTGCCCCGGGCCGTCGGCGGCCCTTTTGCCCTGCCGGTCTAAGGAGTCATTGCCGCAGGCACTGTCCTCAAACAACCTTGCGCTTCTTAACAACCGACAAGGTAAGAGGGCTGATCTTTTTTGGGTCCGAACGGGCCGGATCGGGTTCCCGCTGGGGGCTTTGGTGTTACATTTTTATATAAAAAGGCATGTCCCAGCGGACACAACGAATATTTAAAATGCTATCATGCCGCCCCCCCGAGGGGCAATGTGCCCGACCCGGAACCGTAGACGGCTCAATTGGCCGGTTCCTATTGCCCCTTGGGGGGGCTCTGCTGAGATTGCCCGAAAGTTTTATTTTCTAATAAAAGAACATATAACATAACATAAGGGATTTATAAAAATGTCTGGTACAGATTATTATAAAGTTCTAGGAGTGGAAAAAAGTGCAACGGCTTCTGATATCAAAAAAGCATATCACAAGCTTGCCCTGAAATATCACCCGGATAAAAATAAGGATGACAAGGCGGCAGAGGCAAAATTTAAAGAAATCAGTGAGGCATATGCCGTTTTAAGCGACAAGGAAAAAAGAGAGCAGTATGACACATATGGATCTGCCGGATTTCAGCAGAGATATTCCCAGGAAGATATTTTCAGAAATTTTGATATCGGAGATATATTAAAAGAATTTGGTTTTGGTGGAGGGGCACGGGGTGGCTTCAGACAATTTGGCGGTGGTGCCGGTGGATTCTCATCCATGGGCGGAAATCCCTTTGCCCAGGGTGGCGGGTGCCGTGGAGGCGGCGGTCACCAGCGTTCCATTGCAGGTAACGATCTTGAGTATGAAATTGGACTTACATTGGAAGAAGTTTACACCGGCACCCAGAAGACCATCAATCTTAATCATGCCGGAAATAGAGAAACGATCACGGTTAAAATTCCCAAGGGAATGACCCAGGGAAAAAAAATTCGTGTCCCCGGCAAAGGGGAACCCAGTCCCTATGGTGGCCCACGGGGAAATCTACTGATCAAATCCAGCATTCTCCCCCACCCCCAGTTTCAGATAGAGGACAATGATGTCTCCATTGTCAAAAATATAAAATTAACTGAATCTATTCTGGGAACCAAGGTGGATATTTCAACACCCATGGGTAAAACAATTGCCATCACAATTCCCCCTGGTACCCGTCATAAGGCACGGATGCGCCTTGCCGGACAGGGTATTCCCTTCATGAATTCCAGAGAGGTCGGCAATCTGTTTGTGATCATTGATGTCACAATGCCGGACAATTTAACATCGGCACAGAAAAAACTTATTGAAAAATTAGCAAAAACCGGATTATAACTGATACCCATGACAACACTTATTCCCATGATCTCCCAGGAGGAGATCGCACAAAAAGTAAAAGAGACTGGTGGGCGGATATCCCGTGATTATGAGAATAAAAATCTAATTCTCATCGGCATTCTGAAAGGATCATTCATATTCCTGGCCGATTTAACCCGGGTAATAACCATTGATCATCAGGTTGACCTTGTGGGGGTCTCCAGTTATTCAGGCACCAGCACCACGGGTATTATCAAATTTACCAAAGAGCCCGACCTTGACCTTAAGGATAAGGATATTCTCATTGTTGAAGATATTGTAGATACAGGACGTACCCTGTCAGCCCTTTTAAAATTTTTTAAAACCTACCAGCCCCGTTCCATAAAAGTTTGTGCATTGATTAATAAAGAGGAACGACGGGATGTTGAAATTACAGTGGATTATTCATGCTTTAATCTGGAAGAGGGATTTATCGTGGGGTATGGGCTTGATTATGACCAGAAGTATCGAAATCTTCCCGCCATTTTTGATTTAAAACTATAAGAGGGCTGATGGTAAGCCGACATAGATATTATCAATCCTGATTTCGGCGCACATTTCCAAATTCATAAGGGGTGAATCATGATTATCGTCTGTGAAAACTGTACCGCAAAATTCAATCTTGATGAATCACTTCTGAGCCAGAAAGGATCCAGGGTACGGTGCAGTCAATGCGGCCATCTGTTCGTTGCTTTTGCCAAAGGTTATGGCCCGAAAAAAGATATCCCCCCGGCGGATAAACCAGTACCTCCACCACCGGACAAGACATCTGTTGAAAAAGATGAGCCCCCTGTCAAAGAACAGGATGGCCTTTCCGAAAAGCAGCCATCCATTCCCATGGAAACAGATACACCTGCCCCCATGGGAGGGGATGGCATTGACTTTGATACGGATCTGGAATTAGACTTTTCTAACGAAGAGTTTAATTTTGACGAATCTGATCTGGATCTTAACCTGGATCTGGACATGGATGAGGGACTCACCACAGATGATCCCCTGGCTGAAATACTCGAAGATGACACACTGCCCCGGGACAGCACCGATGACACTGGGGATGATGATGATTTCAGCCTGGAACTGGATCTGGACATGGACGAGGAACTCACCACAGATGATCCCCTGGCTGAAATACTCGAAGATGACACACTGCCCCGGGACAGCACCGATGACACTGGGGATGATGATGATTTCAGCCTGGAACTGGATCTGGACATGGACGAGGAGCCCACCACAGATGATCCCCTGGCTGAAATACTCGAAGATGACACACTGCCCCGGGACAGCACCGATGACACTGGAGATGATGATGATTTCAGCCTGGAACTGGATCTGGACATGGATGAGGGACTCACCACAGATGATCCCCTGGCTGAAATACTCGAAGATGACACACTGCTCCGGGACAGCACCGATGATACTGGGGATGATGATGATTTCAGCCTGGAACTGGATCTGGACATGGACGAGGAACTCACCACAGATGATCCCCTGGCTGAAATACTCGAAGATGACACACTGCCCCGGGACAGCACCGATGATACTGGGGATGATGATGATTTCAGCCTGGAACTGGATCTGGACATGGACGAGGAGCCCACCACAGATGATCCCCTGGCTGAAATACTCGAAGATGACACACTGCCCCGGGACAGCACCGATGACACTGGAGATGATGATGATTTCAGCCTGGAACTGGATCTGGACATGGATGAGGGACTCACCACAGATGATCCCCTGGCTGAAATACTTGAAGATGACACACTGCCCCGGGACAGCACCGATGACACTGGAGATGATGATGATTTCAGCCTGGAACTGGATCTGGACATGGACGAGGAACTCACCACAGATGATCCCCTGGCTGAAATACTCGAAGATGACACACTGCCCCGGGACAGCACCGATGACACTGGGGATGATGATGATTTCAGCCTGGAACTGGATCTGGACATGGACGAGGAACTCACCACAGATGATCCCCTGGCTGAAATACTCGAAGATGACACACTGCCCCGGGACAGCACCGATGACACTGGGGATGATGATGATTTCAGCCTGGAACTGGATCTGGACATGGATGAGGAACTCACCACAGATGATCCCCTGGCTGAAATACTCGAAGATGACACACTGCCCCGGGACAGCACCGATGACACTGGGGATGATGATGATTTCAGCCTGGAACTGGATCTGGATACCGATGATGATTCACTGGCCGTTGTTCTGGAGGAAGATACCCTGCCCCCAGGTACAACGGATGATGATGATCTGAATCTGGAAATGGATCTGAATGAACAGAGTACCATGCCCACTTCGGATGAGAAAGCCCCCCCGGTGATTCCTCCGGAAAAAATAACATCCACAGAAGACCATACAGAACAGACAGCCGTTGAAAAAAAGACGGGCATCACTGAATCCGGTGATGATATTCCCATTGTATCCACTCCCCCTCTGGATGAGATGCCCCTGGACATGCCCTCTGATACTGAGAAAAGATCCTCATTCATTGTAAAATTATTTCTTTTCTTTATTTTAATTTTGATTCTTGTGCTCGGTGCCCATGCGGCATCTCTGATGACGGGCATCTCCATACCGTATATAACAGACCTCAAAATACCCTTTTTAACTGAACTTGTAACCCCACTGCCACCACCACCCCCACCGGTGCGACTGATGCCGGACAAAAAAACCATTAATGGACGATTCGAAACCAATCAGAAAGAGGGTATTTTATTTGTTATCTCAGGAAATATCCGAAATCCCTCCCAGGTGACCTGTACCAATGTCAAGGTAACCGCTTCCCTGCTGAATACGGAGAAAGTTAAAATAAAGTCCAAAACCGTTATTTGTGGCACAACAATTTCAGATCAGCAGCTGACCACACTGGACATGGTGGCCATTAATAAACTACTGGCAGGTCCCACAGCTCAAGCCAAATCATCCCTGGCCCCCGGGCAGGCCGGCCCCTTCATGGTTGTTTTTTCAAAGCTTCCGGACAATCTTGAGAATTTTACTGTGACGGTTAAGGAATTTGACCATAAATAAAGGCTCTGGCTGTAACCTCAGAAAAACATTTTCAGGGATTGAACCCGCATGACAGCCAGTGTGATGATAAAATCAGCGTTCTTAATAAAAAAAATGGCCAAAATAAATTTTAAACTTGACAACACAGTCAGGCAATTGTATAAAGGCCGAGTTTTGGCGATGTAGCTCAGTTGGTTAGAGCATGCGGCTCATATCCGCAGAGTCCGGGGTTCAAATCCCTGCATCGCTACCAGAATACAATCCGAGCCGATACAGCTCGGTCATAAAAGCCCCAAACCACAACAACGGTTTGGGGCTTTTTTAGTTTTCTGGAAAGTCACATAAAGCCATTTAGAATGGCAATGAGCACCTGGCACAACCAATGATGAAATTGGCATGGTGCGGTCCCGAACCATAAAATCCGGGGGACTCTGTTACTTGAACTCCGAGCCGATCTTTTGAGCCATAAAAGAACCAGGCACCAGAAACACAGAAAGAATCAATAAGGCTCCAATGACGACAAAGGCCGGAAAAAAACTCCCCCCAACCTCAAAGACCCATCCTGCAGCCATGGGTGCCAGGGCCGCCGGAATATTAGCGGAAAACAGCAAGCCGTAGATGGCTCCCATGCGTTTATCCCCCCAGCAAAGGGCCGTGGAAGAGGCGTAGAGCACCAGAATACCACCATAATTAAAGCCTGTTCCCAGGGCAAAAATATAAAATCCTATTTTTGACGACAGAAAAAAAGATCCCGGAAGCAGGAGAAAAGCCTGACACAGAAGATTAGTCTTCACGGCCATGGCAGGAGAAATCCGATCAAACAATGCCCCCCAGCATACCCGACCCAGGGCATTGGCAAGGGCAAATAAAGAAACGGCAAGCACCCCCACATGCACCCCCGTGCCGGTATAAAGCTCCTTTAAGTTGGCATTCACGGCAAAGCCTGCGGCCAGCCCTGAAAACATGGCAAAATAAAGAATGCGGAACATGGGTTGGGAGATCATCCGGGAAACAGACACATCATTATCTTCCCCTATTTTTTTTAAGGAATCCTGCCCAGAAACACTTTCAGGCACCTTCATGGCACTTCCCGCAAGACAGATCAGCACCAGAAACACCATGCCCAAAATCGGAAATACCTGAAAAGGGGTTTTTCCCATGTGGGTCATGAGCATTCCCCCTGCCTGACTGACAATGGCGGCTCCACCACCAAATCCGGCAACGGCAATGCCGGTGACCAGTCCTTTTTGCCGTGGAAACCACAAAATGGCAGTGGAAAGGGGAACAATATAGGCAAGACCTGCCCCCATACCGGCAATGACACCGATACCCACAACGGTGAACCCAAAGGCATGCTCCCCAAATCCTGCAACTATCCAGCCGGAGCCAAAAAGAATCCCCCCCAGCACGGCACTGAACCGGGGTCCCATGCGGGTCAACACCGATCCGGAGAACACCATGGTCACGGGGAAAACAAAGTAGAAAAATGAAAAGGGAAGCTGAACGCCTCCCTGGAAATCCCGGTGATGGCTTTCAGGGGTGCCACATACACCGACCAGGAATAGGTGGCCCCAAGACAAAGCTGCATGATCACCGCAGATAAAAGCACAAGATATCGGATCAAAATATTTTTTTCTCCCCAAAAAAATCCATGACAAACTGGATATGCTCTTTCATTGCAGTATAGGCACGGTAAGTATCCCTGTTTTTGATGCTGTCCATAATGTCCTGGTGATGTGTTATAATGATTTCAGTGTTGTCCTCGAACTTATACAGACGAACCAGATTTTCTCGGATGCCGTAAAAGAGATAATCATAAAAGTTGCGCATCACCAGCACCTGCAGTGGATTTTTGGCAGCATAGGCAATGGCCATGTGAAAAGAGGTGTCAGCTTCTGTTCCCAGACGGCCTGAGGCAATCTCCTTTTTCATTTCCTCAATGCTGTGCGCCAGGGCCTTTAAATCTCCCTCATCGGCCCGGGCTGCAGCCAAGGCCGCAGCATTACATTCCAGGCCCATGCGCACTTCCAGCAAATCTCCGATGGAGGCCTCCTGGGCCTGCATAGCCTTTACCAATGGGCTATCAGGTGCCCCGTCAAAGGGTTTAACAAAAGTGCCCTGACCCTGTTTTTGAACAATAAGCCCCATGGCCACCAGTCGCTGGGTGGCATCCCGAATGGTGGTACGGCTGACCTTCATGGCCTCGGCAAGTTCCCTTTCGGGCATCATTTTTTCCCCGGGTTTAAGGGTCCCCCGGAATATTAACTCTCGGATCTGGTCAAAAACCTGATCTGAAATTCGTTTGGGTTTGATGGGCTTTATTGTTACAGTCATAGTATTTCACATCCAAATTTACATTATTTCTGGGTTTGGTCACAAAATGGGCCACTCATCACAGTTGAAGGAAACAATGGGGTTGAACTTGCATTATTGGAGGCTGAGTTTTTCATCAGTATCCAATAACGCAAGTCCGACCCCACCCTCAAATGGCCCGTATTGTGATCAAACCCTTATTTTTCAACGGTTCAGCTCAATGTTACGGCGTCCTTTTACGCAGTGATTCAGCATAAAGTTCCAGAGGATGTTTCACCTTGACCTGTGCACCGCTTTTTGCCAGCATATCAGAAATCTGAATCATACAGGCAGGGCATCCAGTTGCCACGGTATCACAATGGGTAGCGGAAATATTCTGCTGCTTTAACTTTCCAATGCGGGAAGATATACCGTAATGGTACAGGTTAAAACTGCCCCCCATACCACAACATTTATCAGCCCCCTCCATTTCCACCAGTTCATGACCTGAAGCCTTTATCAATTGCCGGGGTTCCTCTGCCACCCCCAATGATTTTTTCAAATGACAGGGATCATGATAGGTAACCCGTTCGCGGTTTTCCCCAGGGGTTTGATCCAATGGGCCAAAGGAAATACTATTGACCAGAAACTGATTTACATCAAGTGTTTTTTCCGACAGCTCCCGGATTTTTGCCCTTGTACCACTATCTTTCCCCTCATAAATGGAAGGCCACAATTTTTTAATAGTCGAGGTACAGGTGGCACAGGCGGTGATAAGATAATCAAACTTTTCCCGTTCAAACAGCCGGATGTGATGCTCCACCAGTTTGGTAAAACTCTCCCTGTCCCCGGAGGCCAGGGCCGGAATTCCACAGCACCCCTGTCCATAAGGAATGTAAAGGCCAATACCATGATGTTTGAACACCTCAATGACATCATTGGCAATCCGGGGAAACACCTTATCAATTATACATCCCGTGAACAGAGCTACTTTAATCCCGGATTTACCGGGCGGAGTGTTCAACCGTGGGGTCAGACGATGGAAAGGTTTCTCTGCCATGGAGGGAAAATGGCGATTATTCAGAAGAGGAGAGATCACCCTGGCACAGGAAGTTGCCTGGGGATTTTCTTCTTTTCTGGTGAAAACCTTCTGAAATTTTCCGGCAAGCTCTGTGAAAAAATCAAAGGTCTCTGGATCGGAAAGCACCTTTTTAAAAATTACCTGTTTGGCTGGTGACAACCCTTTGTACTCTGCCAGAATGGCCCGGGCCTTGATGAAGATCTCCACGACATTAACACCACTTGGACAATTGGCGGCACAGGAGCCACACAACAGACAGCGGTTCAGTCGCTCCTCCACGCCACTGGCATTGTCAAACATATTTTTACCCAGGCCATCCAGTAATGCCAGTTTCCCCCTGGCCACATCTGCCTCCCGGTGGGTCTGTTCAAAAAGCGGACACACCGATTGACAGGTTCCACAACGGATGCACACCACCAGCTGATCCTCAAGCTCCTTTACACGCCGTGCCAGGGATTTCATATCTTTCATAATTAAAGAGCTCCTGTTACTTTATCCGGATTGAGTATATTATAAGGGTCAAGGGCCTCTCTCAAACGCCTTGAAAACAGTATGGAGGAGCGGCCTACCTCCTTTTCCAGAAAAGGGGCCTTGGCAAGACCGGTGCCGTGTTCACCGGACAAAGTGCCCCCCAGTTCAAGTGCCCGATCAAAAATATCTTCAATGGCCTGTTCCACCCGGTGCCACTCCGCTTTATTGCGTTTATCCGTGAGGATGGTGGGATGGAGATTGCCATCTCCGGCATGGCCAAAGGTGCCGATACTGATATCATATTTTTTGGAAATTTCCTGCAGGGATTTCACCATGGCCGGGATTTTACTCCGGGGAACGGTGGCGTCTTCCAGCACCAGGGTGGGTTTAAGCTTGGCAAGGGCCGACAGGGCACTTCGCCGGGCGGCCCAGATGCGATCCCGTTCCTGGTCATCGGCGGCCACCTTGACACTGTCCGCTCCCAACTCCCGGCACAGGGCCTCCACCCGAAGCCCATCCTCCTCCACCTGACCTGGATGGCCATCCACTTCAATGAGCAATAACGCCCCGGCATCCACGGGCAATCCCGCCTTGCTGTAAGATTCCACGGCTCGAATGGTGAAATTATCCAGAAGTTCCAGGGTGGCAGGCACAATGCGATCGGCAATAATGGCGGCAACGGTTTCAGATGCCTGTTCAATTGTTTTATAAACCGCTACCATGGATTTACGGGCCTTGGGCAGGGGAATTAATTTTAAAATAATTTCGTCCATGATCCCAAGGGTACCTTCGGAGCCCACCATCAGAGCAGAAAGGTTATATCCTGTGGCACATTTCACAGTTTTGGAACCGGACTTCACATGCTCACCCATGGCATCATAAAAACTGACTCCCATGACATAATCCTTGGTGACGCCATATTTTAACCCCCTCAATCCCCCGGCGTTTTCCGCCACATTGCCACCGATGGTGGAAACTGCCTGACTTCCAGGGTCCGGGGGATAAAAAAGACCTTTTTTCTCCACGGCTGCCGCCAGAGTAGCTGTGACAACCCCGGGCTGAACCACAGCGTACATGTCAGCCTCATTTATCTCAAGGATGGCGTTGAGTTTTCCGGTGAGTACCACAATACCACTGTTATGGGGAATGGTTCCGCCACTTAAGTTGGTTCCGGCCCCCCGGATGGTCATGGGTAGATGATGTTCACTGCACAGCTTGACGATTTTTCCCAGCTCCTGGGAATTTTCAGGCATCACCGCCGCGGTGGGCAGCACAGCATCAAGCACAGCCGCATCATAAGAATAGGTCAACATATCCTCACTATCTGTCAACACATTGTCTTTACCGACAATGTTTCTTAATTCATTAACAATGGATTTATTTTGCACATCATCCTCCCCTTGGTATTGGTAATACCAATTTTTTAAACACCCGCATTTCCCGGGTTTACCCTTATCGCCAATATTGGTCATACCTATTTATATTTTAATTACTCCAATTATCGAAAATACTTGATTTTTAACGTTTTTCAGAAACAATAGCAAAGTTTTTAATAAAATTCAAATATTTTATTTTTTTTCTTGACAAGCATGACTACGTGCATTTATTATTGGTCATACCATAGCTCAAAAAAATAAAACCATGCGTACAAATCTTAAATTGGTCTACCGGAGAACCAAAGATACTCCGGGAAGGGAGGTAAAACATCCCAGGTGGTAACCGTTAGCCGATTCTCCATATTGGCGACGTCGTAATTGCAGAGTGCTTTTATTTTATTTATTTAAGTTCCTTTATTCTGGAGGAGAAAAAATGAAAAAAGTTTTAACCCTGATCATCGCATGTTTAATTACATTGACCCTGGCAACGGGATCATCCTTTGCCGGTAAACGAGAAAAATTCGGCTCAGATCCCCGTCACAAAGATGCCAAGCGTGTTTCGTTTAAGCCATCCACTGATAAGGTCAGATGGAAAATGGTCATGCCATGGTCCAAGGGGCTGTTATTTTACGATATTGCTGTTCATTTTGCAGACAGTGTCCGTCTTGCCTCTGCCGGTCGTCTGGATATCAAACCCTTTTCCGCAGGTGAACTGGTTCCCGCCAATCAGACCTTTGACGCTGTTTCCATGGGATCTGTCCAGATTGCCCATGGCTCCCCTCTTTACTGGAAAGGTAAAAACGAAGCCTTTGTGGCATTTGCCTCTGTACCCTTTGGCCTTGATGCAGAAGGATACAATATCTGGTTATATGAAAAAGGTGGCCTTGAAATGTTGCAAAAACTCTATGCCAAACATGGAATTTTTGCCCTTCCCGCAGGCCAGACCGGCCAGGAAATGGGACTTTTCTCCAATAAGAAAGCCACCAAGATGGAAGACTTTAAAGGGATGCGCATCAGAACCCCGGGCTGGTACATGGATATCATGAATCAGCTGGGTGCATCTGTAAGCCCACTTCCCGGTGGCGAAGTTTATCTGGCCCTTGAGAGAGGTGTCATTGACGCTGCAGAATATTCAACACCCGCCATCAACTATCCCATGGGTTTTGACGAAATTACCAAGTATGCCATCCAGCCCGGTGTTCATCAGCCTGGTTTTCAGTGTGACATCATCATGAACCAGAAAGCCTACGATGCCCTTCCAGAAGATCTTAAATGGATTATTGATATCTGTGCCAAAGAGACCCAGCTGTGGAGCTACAACTGGATTAACAGCCTGAATGCCAAGGCAATGAAACTGTTCAAAGAAAATGTTGAAATCGTCAAAATGGACAAAGAAACCATCATTGAATTCCGCAAAATGACAAAAACCTACCTGGATTCTGTAAAAGCCAAATACCCCGATGTTAAAGAAGCTCTGGATTCCCAGGAAGCGTTTATCAATGAATATGCTGTATGGAGAGAGGCAAGAGGTGGTGCAACTCCATGGCCCTACGAAGACTTTATCCAGGGTAAAACAACAGAATAAAAACAAAACCATCATTATAAAACTTTGACTGCCTTGATCAATAAATTAAGAACTACAGTAGATATTCGGGCAGCACGCCATCTTCACCTGTTTTTGTCTGCTCACATAGCATTAGTATACTATACAGCCCCAAACAGGTGAAGGTGGGGGCACACTGTCCAAGCATTTACATGAGTAAGTCAATATTTCTAAACGACAAGTATGCAAACTTATAATTTTGCAGGGCAATCAGAACATTAATATCAACAGCTGAAATATCTTAAGGCTGGACGTAAAAAGGCAGGTTGGACTTATGGGCATTACTGGAAGAGGTCTGGTCTTGAACACATCCATATTAATAACACCCATAAGCCAAGCCTGACCCCATATTTCCATTAATATTGTGATAGAGGATTTTTAACAATGCTGGAATCGATATCAAACAAATTAAATAACTTCAGTCAAAAGGAGGGAGAACTTGCATCGTTTCTGGTCTATCCTCTTTTGTTTGTGGTGGTGTATGAAGTTTTCATGAGATATGCGTTTAACTCCCCCACCACCTGGGGGTTTGAGGCAACCACCTTTCTATATGGGCTCCATTTCATGTTCGGCAATGCCTACACAGATGTAAATGACGGCCATGTAAAGGTGGACATTTTCACTTCATATATGCCCCAAAAAATTCAGACAATTATAGCCATTATCTCCAACATGCTGTTCTTTATGCCTGTCATGGTCTGTCTGACCATCTGGTCCTTTATTTTTGCCTACAACTCAACCATGGGACAAGAACTCAACCCCACAAGCTGGGCACCGCCCATCTGGCCGTTGAAAATTCTCATGGCGGTCTGCTTCCTGTTTCTGTTACTCCAGGGCGTTGCAAACCTTCTCTCTGACATTAACCGCCTGAAGAGCAATAACTAAAGAGGTACACTATGAGTCTTGAATTCATGACATTGGCAATGTTTGTAACCCTTATGATGGCGATCATCCTTGGACATCCCCTGGCCTATACCCTGGCTGCCATTGCCACGTTGTTCGGTCTTATTGACAACGGTGGTTCCATCCCCATGCTGTTTGATATGTTTGCCAATAATGCCTGGGGGTTGATGAACAATTATACCCTGGTGGCCATTCCCCTTTTTATCCTCATGGCCCAGTTGTTGGATCAATCCAAGGTGTCAGATGCCCTTTTTGAATCCCTGTACGTGGTTCTGGGGGGACTCAAGGGAGGCCTTGGCCTGGCCGTAATTATAGTATGTACGGTTTTTGCCGCCACCACCGGTATCATTGGTGCCTCTGTGGTGGCCATGGGTCTTCTGGCAACTCCGGCCCTTATCAGCAAAGGATATCAAAAAGAACTTGCCAGTGGGATCATATGTGCATCTGGAACCCTGGGTATTCTCATCCCCCCAAGTATCATGATGGTGGTTTACGGAGGACTCACAGGCATGAAAGAGACCTCTGTGGGAAATCTTTTTGCAGGTGCCATCTTTCCCGGACTTATGCTGGCCTCCTTTTATTTTCTTTATGTTTTCATACGATGCAATTTAAATCCGACACTTGGACCCCCAATTTCCAAGGAGGAAGCCTCTAAGTTCACTGCAGCCCAGAAATGGACCATGACCCTTAAATCACTTCTCCCCCCCCTTGCTCTAATCCTTGCTGTTATGGGAACCATCCTGGCAGGGGTTGCCACCCCCACAGAGGCAGCAGGTCTGGGGGCTGGCGGTGCAATGCTCCTTGCACTGGTCAGCGGAAAGCTCAATTTTCAGGTACTTAAAAAAGCCAGCTATGCCACCTTAAAAACTACCTCCATGGTCATGCTGCTCTTTATTGGTGGAAAATTTTTCAGCACCGTATTTTTAAGTATGGGCGGTGGGGATGTTGTGGCAGATCTTCTCATCGGATCCGGCATGAGTAAATGGGCCATACTGGGCATCATGATGCTCATTGTATTTATCATGGGGATGTTCATTGACTGGGCTGCCATTCTTCTGGTCACAGTGCCCATCTTTATGCCCATTGCCATGGAAATCGGATTTGATCCTCTCTGGTTTTCTCTGCTTATGTGTGTTAATTTACAAACGTCCTTTCTGACGCCGCCCTTTGGCTATGCACTGTTTTACTTTAAGGGTGTGGCTCCGGAAGGATATACAATGATGCATATTTACAAAGGTATTCTTCCCTTTGTGCTGCTTCAGGTCGTAAGCCTTGCCATTTTGTGCATGTTTCCATCCATTGTTACCTGGTTACCCAGTGTTTTCTTTGGATAAGATATAGCACCAGATTGCCAACAGCAGAGTTCCCGGCGGAGGATGGAGTGAACCCTCCTCCGCCGACAACAAGTCATAAAAAAACCTTGGCAAACAGACCTTGAAACCTCAGGTACATTAATTGCTTCCTGAAAAAAAGAATCAAGTAAAACTTCCTGCCTCCTTTTTTATTCAAGAAAACATTTCCTCCACAACCCCTGTCAAAAATTCAAGTGCTAAAAATAGCCGTGCTCTGTCCACAAATAAAACCATTGCCGTTCCAGCTCCACTTCTTGCCCAGATAAAAAAACAAAACCCTTGCCTAGCCACTTATATTCAATAAATTTTTCATGTTTGTTGAAAAAAGTTTGACAAATGATCTTCAACGAATATAGTATCGTCATAACAACCGAGCGCTCGTTCGGATAAATTATTTTTTAGATGCAACGGATATACTTTTCTAATACGCGAACCTGGGATATGAGAGAAAATCTCCGTGACGATACCCCTCCATATTTCAAGGTGACACCATTGACTACAATCATAAGGAGGATGAAGGGTGAATTTTGACCTTACCAAAGAGCAGACAATGATTCGCAAAGAAGTGAGAAAGTTTGCCCAGAAAGAAATTGCACCCATTGCAGGTGAACTTGACGAAAATGAAGAATTTTCAGCAGAACTCACCCGCAAAATGGGAGAAATAGGTCTCTTTGGGATGTTTGTGTCGGAAAAATATGAGGGACAGGGGATGGATTACATCTCGTACATCATCGCCGTGGAAGAAATCGCCAGAATAGACGGCTCCCAGGCCGCCACCATCGCTGCCGGGAACTCCCTCGGCATCGGTCCCCTTTATTATTTCGGGTCAGAAGAACAGAAACAGAAATATCTGCCACCCCTTTGCAACGGTGAAGGTCTGTGGGGCTTTGGGCTCACCGAACCCACAGCGGGTTCTGATGCCGGAGGAAGTAAAACAACGGCAGTTCCCGATGGAGATGACTGGATCATCAACGGTTCAAAAATATTCATCACCAATGCCGCCTGCGAAATGACCCTTGGCGTTACGGTACAGGCCATCACCGGTACCCGGGACAACGGCAAGCCCGAATACACCTGTTTTATAGTGGAAAAAGACACACCGGGATTCAAGGCTGTCCCCATGCATAAGAAAATGATGTGGCGGGCCTCCAACACGGCAGAACTGTACTTTGACAATGTCCGGGTACCCAAGGAAAATATTCTGGGTAAACGTGGAGACGGTTTTCACCAGATGCTGAAAACTCTGGATGGTGGCCGTCTTTCCATTGGCGCCATGGGCCTTGGCGGTGCCCAGGGAGCCTACGATCTGGCATTGAAATATGCAAAGGACCGGGAACAATTCGGGCAGCCCATTTCAAAATTCCAGGCCATTGCCTTCAAGCTTGCAGACTGCGCCATGGAAATTGAATGTGCCAGAAACCTTATGTACAAAGCCTGCTGGCTCAGGGGCGAAAACCGCCCATTTGAAAAGGAAGCAGCCATGGCCAAACTGTATTGTTCTGAACTCATGGGCCGGGTGGCCAATCATGCAGTGCAGATCCACGGCGGTTATGGTCTCATGAAGGAGTATAATGTTGAGCGATTTTACCGGGACCAGAAACTCCTTGATATTGGGGAAGGAACTTCAGAAGTTCAAAGAATTGTTATTTCACGACACATTGGGTGCTGAGCTAACTTTTTTATTTAAAGAGGAGTCAAATGCAAAAACCTGACATCACAGTAGGCAAGACAACCATTGGTAACATCGTAGATATGTTGGCTGACAACCTGGGGGACAACAGTGCACTTGAATATTTATCCCTGGATATAAAGTATAATTTCAAGGAATTCAGGGATATTTGTGATCAGGTTGCCAAGGGGCTCATGGCACTTGGTATTCAGCGAGGGGAAAAGGTTGCCATCTGGGCTAACAATCTACCAGAATGGGTGTATACTCAATACGGCAGTGCCAGAATGGGTGCAGTTCTGGTGACGGTGAACACGAGCTATAAAAGTGCAGAATTGGAATATCTTCTGGAACAGTCCGATGCCACCAGCATTATTCTCACCGGTGGAGTCAGGGAAGCGGATGAATATATCAAGGTCATAAATAAGGTATGCCCCACACTCAAGGACAGTGAACCAGGAAAACTTTCCAGTCCCAAGCTGCCGTTCCTTAAAAATGTTATTTATCTGGGTAAGGATAAAGTTCCCGGCATGTACAACTGGGATGACATCATGGAAATGGGTAAAAAAGTTACCGATGCTGAACTCAAACAACGCCTGGACTCCCTGGAACCCGATGATGTAATCAACATGCAGTACACCTCCGGCACCACCGGTTTTCCCAAGGGTGTCATGCTTTCTCACACAAACCTCATCGGCAATGCCATGAGCATGGCCAGCTGCATGAAGCTTACCCCCGATGATGCCATGTGCATTCCAGTTCCTTTCTTTCACTGCTTTGGATGTGTCATCGGTACCCTTTGCTGCATGGTATCAGGTACCACCATGGCCCCTGTGGTGGCCTTTAACCCGGTGGATGTACTCAAAACCGTGGAAGCTTCCAAGTGTAATGCCCTGCTGGGTGTTCCCACCATGTTCATCGCCGAATTTGAGGAAATGGATAAAAACAGCTATGATACATCCAGCCTCAGAACCGGTGTCATGGCCGGTTCCACCTGTCCAATTGAGGTCATGAAACGGGTAATCAAAGACATGGGTGCCAAGGAAATGACCATTGTATACGGCCAGACCGAAGCCTCCCCGGGCATTACCCAGACCCGTGACAACGACTCTTTGGAATTAAAGACATCCACCGTAGGTAAGGCGCTTCCCAATGTGGAAGTAAAAATCGTTGATCCCATCACAGACGAAGAAATGCCCGTAAACGAACAGGGTGAGCTTTGCACCCGGGGCTATCATGTCATGAAGGGCTATTATAAAATGGAAGAGGCTACGGCCCAGGCCATTGATAAAGACGGCTGGCTCCACACAGGCGATCTTGCCACCATGGACGAAAACGGATATTGCAAGATCACCGGACGTATTAAAGATATGATCATTCGGGGTGGAGAAAATATCTATCCAAGGGAAATAGAAGAATTTCTGTATCATTTCCCAAAGCTTAAAGATGTCCAGGTGGTGGGGGTTCCCGATAAAAAATACGGGGAGGAGGTGGCGGCATTTATTCAGCTCAAGCCAGGTGAAAAAGCCACAGCTGAAGATGTTAAAAACTTCTGTAAAGATAAAATTTCCTATCATAAAATTCCACGATTTGTCTTTTTTGTGGATGACTATCCCACCACGGCCAGTGGCAAAATTCAGAAATATAAATTAAGGGATATTGCCACTGAAACCATTGATAAATAAAATCAAATATGCATCACTTGCTGATTTTAAAGATTAAAATAACGACCAACAAATGATGAAAAAGCACATCATAGGTACCGTGGGGATTTAAGGTCCCCACATACCCAGAAGCACCCGTTAACCGCTTTTTCATAATAAGAAGGAGGTAATCGTGGATCGTGAAACTGTTTTGCTAACTGAAGAAAGGGGAAGCGCTGTTGTCCTGACTTTGAATCGCCCCAAAGCCATGAATTCCCTCAATTTTGATATGTTAAATGCCGTTAAAGAGCAGGTGGATGCGCTGCAATATCGCCCGGATATCCGCACGGTTATCCTCACCGGTACCGGTGACCGGGCATTCTGTGCCGGAGCGGATTTAAAGGAACGGGCCACCCTGTCCCAGGATGAGGTAAAAAAATTCATCCTTACCATTAGAAATCTTCTTACATCCATCCAGCACCTGAACAAGCCGGTGATTTCCGCTGTGAACGGCATTGCCCTTGGCGGCGGTACAGAGCTTGCCCTGGCCTCGGATATCCGCATTGCATCCCACACTGCCGTCATGGGCCTGACCGAAACACGCCTGGCCATTATCCCGGGCGGGGGGGGCACCCAGAGACTGCCTCGCATCATCGGGGTGGCCAAGGCTAAGGAGCTTATTTTCACCGGTCGCCGGGTGGATGCCAATGAGGCACTTGACATCGGCCTTGTAAACAAGATATGTCCCCCGGAAAACCTCATGGATGAGTGCATGGCCATGGCAGATATGATTGCAGAAACCGGACCCATTGCCGTAGAAATGGCCAAATATGCCATCAACCAGGGCATTGAAACTGATCTTGCCACAGGTCTTGCCATTGAATCCAATGCCTATCGGGTCACCATTCCCACCGAAGACAGAATTGAGGGACTCACCGCATTCAGAGAAAAAAGAAAACCGGTCTACAAAGGAAAATAGGTGAAAAACACATGAGTGAAAATAGAACTTTCTGGGAAAATGAAGAGGCAAAGCTTGCCGAGCGTCAATACGAGGCCATCTGGCCCGGCGGACAAAAAGCCGTGGACCGGCTGGCCAAAAACAACAAACGTCCTGTGAGAGATCTGATACAGGATCTCATTGATCCGGGAACCCAGTTTTTTGAGCTGTCCCTGCTGGCGGGTTTTGGTATGAATTACCCCGGAGTACCAGATGTCCCCTGCGGAGGCATTGTCACAGGCCTTGGCAAAATCCACGGCAACTGGACCATGATTCTGGGCAATGACTCCCGGGTAAAGGCAGGTACCTATTTTCCCATTACCTTAAAAAAACACATGAGAGCCCAGGCCATCGCTGAAAACTGCGGGATCAACTGTGTGTACATCGCAGACTCCGGCGGAGCATTTCTTCCCATGCAGGTGGAGGTCTTCCCCGATGATCAGCATTTTGGTTCACTTTTTTACAACATGGCAAGGATGTCTGCCAAGGGACTGAAACAGATCACCATGAGCACCGGTGGCAACACAGCAGGCGGTGCATATATTGTTTTTATGGCCTGTGAATCCATCATGATCGACCAGCAATCCTTTTCTTTCCTGGGGGGACCACCCCTTGTAAAAATGGCCACCGGTGAAACCATTTCCGCCGAGGATCTCGGTGGGGCCAGAACACATACCCAGATTTCAGGTGGGGCAGATCATCTGTGCAGCGACCAGGCAGATGCCGTGGCCCGGGTCCGGGATATTCTATCTTTGAGTAAACCCCAGACCAGCTACCTCCACCGATACCAGGAACAGGAGCCGGCAGTACCGGCTGATTCCATTTACGATTACATACCGGTGAACTTCAGCCAAAGCATTGATACCCGAAGCATCATTGAATGCATTGCCGACGGCAGCGTATTTCTGGAATATAAGAAAGATTATGCCCCGGGCAAGGCAAGTAACATTCTCACCGGTAAGATAAGAATCAAGGGGCTGCCTGTGGGAGTTGTAGCTTCCAACGGTGTGGGAATTATCTTCCATGAAGCCGCCCGGAAAGCCACAGAATGGATTGTTCGATGCAGCCAGGAAAAAATTCCTCTGCTTTTTATCATGAACGCACCCGGATTCATGGTGGGGTCCGAAGCTGAACATGCTGGCATCGGCAAGTATGGGGCAGATCTGGTACGGGCAGTATCCTGTGCCCAGGTTCCCCGGATTCAGCTGGTCATCGGACCGGACAACGGGGCTGCCAATTACGGCATGTGCGGCCGGGCCTACCGCCCCCATTTTCTTTTTTCCACCATGCGCTCCCGTACCTCGGTGATGAGCGGAAAGAGTGCAGCCGGTGTATTGCTCTCCATTGAAGAGGGTAAACGTAAACGTTCCGGTACTCCCATGACCCAGGAAGAAAAAGATGCATTCCGGGAAAAGATGATTGAAAAATACGATGGAGAAGCCCATCCCTTCTATTGTTCAGCACGCCTTTTAAATGACAGAGTGCTTAAATTTTCTGAAATCCGGGACTGGCTGGCCATGGGCTTTGAGGTGAGTGTGCTCAAGGAAATCGGTGATCCAGCCTTTGGTAATTTCAGATTTTAATCACTTTTCATGATAAAAAAACGGCATCCTTCATATCGCTCCCAAAAAAATTACACCTTTGGGCCAGGACCTCTTGAAAAAAGGGCTTATTGCTCCTGAAAATGCAAACTGGCAAATGAAGGATGCCAAAAAACCATGGCAGACGTAACTGCAACAACAAAATAAGCAAACACAATGGAAAGGGTAATAAATCCGGAACCCAACACCCATTAACCCAGTAGCCAGTACCTAATCAAGCCAGTACCCATTCATCCGATTTTATTAAACAGCCATAGGGAGCCTATTATGACTGAATATGATATGTGGAAAATTTTTCCAAGAATGCCCAAAAAAGTAATCATCGGAGACATAACCGTGCGGGATGGATTTCAACATTCAGAAAAATTCATCTCCACCGAAGCCAAAAAATTCTATCTGGAAGAGCTGATTTTTGCAGGATGCCGTAATATTGAAGTTACCAATCTTGGCAATCCATATCTAATGCCCCAGTTCAGGGATGCCGAAGAATTGTTAACCTATGTGCGGGGAGATTTATTTAAAAAGAAATGTACCCGGCGGGGTATTAATGTGGATGACATCTGTTTTACGGCCATCACCATCAGAGAAGCCGCTGTGGACAGAGCCATTGAGCTCAAAGAAAAAGGCATTGGTCCGGACCGTCTCCTGATGATGGTGTCCACCGAAGAGGAACACCACTTTGCCAATTCTGGCACCACCCTTCCCAATTACTGGAAAGAATGTGAACGCAGCATAAAAAAATGCAATGATGCGGGCATGAAAATGTGCGGTACGGTGAGTACCATCTGGGGCAGTCCCATAGGCGGAGCCACGGATATGAGAGATGCCGTAAAATTCACCAAACGCTGGCTGGACATAGGTGCCCACGATGTGGAGCACGCCGACCACGACGGCAGCGCATCTGCTGCCGACGTGTACCGCTATTTTTCCATGGTACTGGATGAACTGCCAGATGTGAACCTCCACATCGCCCATTTCCACGAAACTAAACGGGTGGCATCGGCCTCCGTGCTGGCAGCTCTCCAGGCAGGTATTCGCAATTTTGAAGCAACCCTGGGCGGTCTGGGTGGACAGCCTGCCAATTTCCTGGATGACACCCCCATCAAAGGCACCGGTGAGTACTATTATGATGATCCAAGGTATGTGGGCCTCATCTGCCTTGAAGACACCCTGGTACAGGTGGATGAAATGAACATCGAACATGGCTGGGATGTGGATCGGGTCCTGTGGCTGGGCAAACAGCTGGAGCGGACCATGGGATATCGCCTGCGAAGTGAAGCCATGGTCAACGGACGAACTTTGAAGGAAGGCCATATGCATTATGCCAGACCCGGACTGAAAAAACTCAAGGAAAAACTGGGTGAAAAACCCGATCAGCTTCTGCCCGAGGGATGGGTATAAAAAAGGAGAGAACATGAAAAAAGAGGAAAACACACCCCACATAAATGTGGACTATTTTGAGGACCTCACCGGTAATATCAAAGACGGACCCAAGGGAGATGTCAAGGAGGTGGGGACACGCATTAAAGAGTTGAGGGAAAAAAAGGGCATCTCCTTGAAAGACCTTGCCAACCTCACCGGATTTGATGAAGAACAGTTGGAAAATATTGAAAAAGGCATCATAAAACCCCAGCTGGGAACGGTGATGAAGTTATCCAGGGCACTGGACAGCGCTCTGGGACGTCTGGTATCCGGCGTAGGCGATAAGCTTTACTCCATCACCCGCAGGGAACAAAGAAAAAAAATCTCCCGCTCCACCTCTCCCAAGGGGGAAAAGAATCTTTATACTTACATGAGCCTGGCCCCGGAAGTTCAGGGGCGTCACATGGAAGCTCTCATTGTACAGCTGGAAGAAAGCCCTGCCAAAGAAGTTTCCGTGCATAATGGTGAAGAGTTTATCTATGTTCTCGAAGGTACAGCCCTTTTGCACATTGGTGAAGAATCATTTGATCTGGGACCCGGGGACAGTGTGTACTATCTATCCACAACCCCCCATCAGATCATGGCAAAACAGGGTAAGGCTACCATTCTTGCCGTTCTTTATGAATAATGACACCGTCGGTTACCGACAAAACTGACAATGAGACTGGCATAATGCCGCCCCCGACGGGTGTCCTGACCGAAACGGGAATGTCAGGGGCGGCATTTTTATATAAATAAGGAGCAAATCATGGCAAAATGTTTATGGACGCCATCCCAGGAGCGAATCGAACAAACCAACATGTACCGCTTCATGCAGGTGGTAAACGATAAATTCGATAAAAATTTCAACGACTACGACGCCCTTTATCAGTGGTCGACGGATAATCTTGCAGATTTCTGGGCCACCATGTGGGATTTTGCAGGTATTAAAGCTTCCAAGCCATATGATCAGGTCATTGATGATCCTGGGAAAATGCCCGGAGCCAAATGGTTTGAGGGAGCAGAGCTGAACTTTGCAGAAAATCTGCTGCGCAGAAGAGATGATAAACTTGCCCTGATCTTCAGAGGGGAAGATAAAATCAGAAGAACACTTACCTATAAACAGCTCTATGATGAGACCTCCCGGGTGGCGGCATCCCTGAAGGCTGCTGGCATAAAACCAGGTGACCGGGTGGTGGGATTTGTACCTAATATGCCCGAATCCATAATCGCCATGCTGGCTGCCACCAGCCTCGGGGCCGTGTGGTCATCATGCTCCCCGGATTTTGGTATCAAGGGAGTTCTTGATCGGTTCGGCCAGACCCGACCCCGGATTCTTTTCACAGCGGACGGTTATTTTTTCAAGGGGAAGGCCCTGGACAGTCTGGAAAAAATTGCAGGCATTATTCAGGAACTGCCCTCCATTGAAAAAATAGTAGTGGTTCCCTATATCAGTGAAACCCCCGACATAAGTATGCTTTCCAATGCCGTTCTGATGGATGAATTCAAGGCTGAAAAACCCGAAGAAATCCAGTTTGAGCAGCTTGCCTTTGATCATCCCCTTTACATCATGTACTCATCTGGCACCACAGGTCTTCCCAAATGTATGGTCCAGAGTGGTGGCGGAGTCCTCATGCACCAGATCAAGGAGTTGATGCTCCACACGGATCTTAAGGAAGAGGACACCATTTTCTATTTTACCACCTGTGGATGGATGATGTGGAACTGGCTGACCGCCTCCCTTGCCACCGGGGCCACCCTGGTGCTGTTTGACGGCAATCCATTTTATCCCGGACCCGATGCCCTGTGGCACATGGCTGAAAAAGAAAAAATCACCGTGTTCGGCACCAGCGCAGGTTACATAGCCGCCCTGAAAGCGGCCGGTGTAAAACCGGGTAAAAGCTTTGACCTTTCAGCCTTGAAAGCATTATTGTCCACAGGTTCTCCCCTTTCCAAAGAGGATTTTCAATTCATATATGATGAAATTAAATCCGATATGCAGCTGGCCTCCATCTCTGGTGGATCGGATCTAAACGGCTGTTTTGCCCTGGGCAATCCCATGGGACCTGTGTATTCCGGAGAACTCCAGTGCCGGGGCCTGGCGATGAAGGTATTTGCCTATGATGATGAAGGCAAGCCCATGGTGGGGCAGCAGGGAGAACTGGTGTGTACAGCGCCCTTTCCCTCCATGCCCATTTACTTCTGGAATGACGAAGACGGCTCCCGGTATCACTCTGCCTATTTTGAAACCTTTCCCGGCATCTGGGCCCACGGCGATTTCATTGAGGTCACCGAACGGGGCGGGGTCATCATGTACGGCCGGTCCGATGCCACCTTGAACCCCGGAGGTGTCCGCATCGGCACCGCAGAAATCTATCGACGACTGGAACAGATGGAAGAACTCAAGGACAGCGTGGTGGTGGGACAGAACTGGAACAATGACGTCCGGGTGATTCTGTTTGTCACCCTGGCTGAAGGACAGACCCTCACCGACGAGCTTGTGGCAAAAATCAAAAAGGATATCCGCAACAATGCCTCCCCCCGGCATGTACCGGCCAAAATTATTCAGGTACCGGACATTCCCTACACCCTGAACATGAAAAAGGTGGAGCTGGCCGTTAAAAAAGTCATCCATGGCCAGGAAGTAAAAAACAAAGATTCCCTTAAGAATCCGGAGTCCCTGGATTTCTTCGAACAGATCTCAGAACTTCAGGAATAGGGATGTCATGAAGTGATACGCGATGGGGCTTTTTTTACCTTTACTGCACCAGAAAGGTCAAACAAACGGTATCATCAAAATAGATAAAAAATTACAGATTTTGACAAACCGTAAAAAAGCGGGTAGCTTAGAACCCCCTGTGAGTTTATATGTCTGCAAATATAAACCCGGGTTCCAGTACCCGCTTTTTCATATAACGGGCATGTGCCAGCGAACACAACAAATATTGAAAATGCTATCATGCCGCCCCCAACGGGAACCCGATCCGGTCCCGGACCGTCGGCGGCCGGAACGGGTTCCCGTTGGGGGATCTGCTGTCGACATTTTCATATAGAAAGGAGTCAACATGTTCATCAACGGTCAGTGGACCACACCAGACATCGGAAAAACATTCACCGTATTAAATCCTGCCACCGGTGAGATCATCGCAGCGGTCCCCGACGGCAGTGCAAAAGAAGCACAAATGGCAATTAAAGCAGCCCATGAGGCCTTCAAAACCTGGTCTGTTCAGACAGCCTACCAGCGATCGGACTTTCTTTACCGTGCCCATGGCCTGATGATGAACAACTTGGAACACCTGGCCCAGGTGATGACAAAAGAACAGGGAAAACCCATCAAGGCGGCCCGCAACGAGGTAAAATACGGAGCGGATTTTCTGCTGTGGTTTGCCGAAGAGGCCAAACGGGTGTATGGCAGAACCATTTCCTCCGCTCGATCAGACCAGCGGTTCATGGTGTTGAAACAGCCCGTGGGAGTGGTGGCGGCCATAACTCCCTGGAATTACCCGGTGTCCATGATCACCCGCAAGGTAGCCCCGGCTCTGGCGGCTGGCTGCACCATTGTGCTCAAACCCGCCGAAGCCACCCCCCTTTGTGCCATTGAAATGTTCAAAATTCTGGAAAAGGCAGGGCTGCCACCAGGGGTTGCCAACCTGGTGACAGCCCTTGACCCTGCCCCTGTGGGCGAGGTCTTTATCACAGACCAGCGGGTCCGAAAACTGACTTTCACCGGCTCCACAACGGTGGGAAAACATCTGGCCCGGGGGGCAGCATCCCGGATGAAACGCGTTTCCATGGAATTAGGTGGTCATGCGCCCTTTATCGTGTGCAAAGACGCCGATCCGATTCGTGCGGCCAAGGGACTCAGCCTGGTGAAATTCTTAAACACCGGCCAGGCCTGCATCAGCCCCAACCGCATTTTTGTCCATTCTTCCATGAAAGAACCCTTTCTGGCAGAACTGTTAAGCCGGGTCTCCCGGATGAAGGCCGGGGAAGGCACACTGCCCGGTGTCAACATTGGCCCCCTGGTCAATGACAGTGCCGTTGAAAAAGTGGACCGCCAGGTGAAAGATGCCCTGGATAAAGGGGCAAACCTTATCATCGGTGGATTTAAAATGCGGGAGGATGGCCTTGATAAAGGACATTTTTATGCCCCCACCATTTTGTCCGACGTCACCGAAGAGATGCTGATTTACCGAGAAGAAACCTTTGGACCTGTGGCCCCGGTCATTATTTATGAAGATGAAAGAGAGCTTCTGAGCATGGCCAATGATACCCACTATGGCCTGGCCGCCTATGTGTACACCCAGAACCTGTCCAGGGCCATGCATGTTTTTGAGGGGCTGCACTTTGGCATCATTGGCATCAATGATATTAATCCCACCTCAGCAGCTGCCCCCTTTGGGGGAATGAAAGAAAGCGGCATGGGAAGAGAAGGGGCCATGGAAGGCATTGAAGAATATCTTGAAACCAAATTGGGAGGGTTTTCAATATAACCCACATGCCCCACTGGAACGCCTCGAGTGCTTTTCAAACCATGGCAAACATCTCCCCCCGAGGTCTGTTATCTTTTGTTTGTTCCGGATTCATTTTGCTGCTGTTATTATGCGCCTGCACCCCTCCACGGGAAAAGGACATTGCACCGGAAAACCGAAACGGCATCACGGCAAATGAGATCCGCATCGGCTCCTCCCTGGCCTTGGGCGGCCATGCCGGATACCTCGGCACTCAGATGCTCCAGGGTGCCATGTCCTATATCCGGCACGTTAATAAAACAGGAGGTGTTCACAACAGAAAAATCACCATCATTGCCCGGGACGATCGCTACAATCCCACCCAATGCCTTTACAATACCCAGCAGCTGATTCTGGAACAAAAGGTTTTTGCCCTGTTCTGCTATGTGGGAACTCCCACCACCGTGCGCATCATTCCCCTGGTAAATGAAGCCCGGATTCCACTGGTGGGCATGTTCACCGGGGCCAATCGCCTGCGCCAACCGGTGAACCGGTATTTGATCAACATCCGGGCCTCCTATTACCAGGAAACCCGAGCGGCGGTGGATTTCATTGTCAAAGGGAAAAAATTGGATCAGGTGGCCGTATTTTATCAATATGACGAATACGGATTTGATGGTCTCCGGGGTACGGAAATTGCCCTTAAAAAGCATGGACTCGTCCCGGTGGCCAAGGGCTCTTATGTCCGGGGCACCCTGGACATTGACGCTGGCCTTGAAAAAATCATTACCTCCAATGCCCAGGCCGTTATCATGATCGGTACCTACGATTCCTGTGCAAAATTCATCAACCGTGCCCGGGCACGTAGCTTTTCTCCCCTGTTTCACAATGTTTCGTTTGTGGGCTCCAAGGAACTGGCCAGACGACTGGGGGAAAATGGCGAAGGGGTCATGGTCACCCAGGTGGTACCCCCGCCCACCGTTGATTCTGATGCCCCTGCCCTGCCCGGGGTAAAGGAATATCTGTCATTGCTTAAAACCTACTATCCCCGGAGTCGGCCAAGTTTTGTGGGGCTTGAAGGGTATCTCAACGCCAGAATACTGGTGGAGGGCATCACCCGGGCCGGACCGGACATCACCCGGGAAAAATTCATTCAGGCCATTGAATCCATAGAGCAATACGACCTTGGTATACAAAATCCCCTTTCCTTTGGGAAAAATGATAACCAGGGGCTTAACGATGTCTATTACACCATTATCCACAACGGAGAACTGGTGCTGATAAAATGAATCACTTCAACCGCCTCAGCCTTAAAAATAAAATTTTTGTTTCCTGCCTTGGATTCATTCTTCTGGTGAGTTTTTTCATTGCCCTCTTTACACGTTCCCTTTTAATCACGGGTCTCACCGGAGAGTTAAAAAAAAGAGGCATCGGCATTGCCCAGGGCATTGCCGACAGTGCCAGGGTGTATATCCTGACAAAAAACCGTGCAGAACTCACCGCCATTGCCTATGATGCAAAACTGGGGAACAGAAAGGATATCATCACCTATCTCATCATAAGTGATAACCGGGGCAATATCCTGGCCCACACCTTTACCACGGGGTTTCCCCCCCACATTGCCACCTTTGTAAAAAATCAAGATATTGAAAGGGAAAATATCACCGGCATGGATGTGAACCATCAATCAATGTTTCATGTGGTGGTACCGGTGAAGGAGGGCATTTACACCATCGGGTCTGTTCAGGCCGGTCTTGACAAGGGGCACATTGAAAAACTGATCTCCGATCTGCGATTGCTCTTTTTAAGTTTTCTGTCCATGGTTACTGTTATTTTCTTTTTTCTAAGCCACCGCCTGGCCCTGCACATCACCAAACCCGTTTCATCCCTGATCCGGTACACTGACCAGATCACCCGGGGAAATTTTAACATCCTTTTTGAGGATGATGGAGTTAAAAACAACTGGAAGCCCAGGGGCAGGGACGATGAGATATCAAAGCTGACCAATTCGTTTATAAAAATGACATCCCGGCTGAAACTGTCCACCAACCGTCTAAAAGAATCCCAGAAAAAATACCACGCCCTTTTCAGAAGCGGTCCTAATCCCATATTTGTAGTGAAAAAAGAGACCTTCAGCATCATGGATGCCAACCCCAATGCCACGGAGATGTTCGGGTACGACCGCAGGGAACTGCTTGGCATGAGCCTTTTCTCCATTGGTGATCTCAATGAAATCTCCTTTACCCACAAATACTCTGAAGGTGAAACCATGGTGATCAGTTCCAAGGTGAAATTTTATAAAAAAAATGGAGATTTTCTCTTTGTCAATATCCACGCCAGTCCATCGGAATATAGAAACAAACCGGTTCTCATCGTGGCAGCAACGGATATCACCGAGCTTGTGAAAAAGGATTCCCAGCTGATCCAGGCAAGTAAGATGACCAACCTGGAAAAAATGTCCGCAGGCATTGCCCATGAAATCAATCAGCCCCTCAATGCCATCAAAATGGGCAGTGAATACCTGTGCATGATGAAGGAAAGGGGACAAATCATAAAAGAAGATGATCTTAATATGGTATTAACCCAGATCAGTACCCAGGTATCCCGGGCTGCTGAAATCGTAGGCCGGCTCAAAACCTTTTCCAGAAAAGCCGATTTTTCAAGGGAGGTGATCCAGATCAATGACTGCGTCCGGGCCGTAAACAAAATCATCGGAAGACAGATCACCCTTCAAAACATTGATCTCATACTGGATCTTGCCCAATGGGTTCCTCCGGTCCTGGCCCACAACAATAGAATCGAACAGGTGATATTTAACCTTGTCACCAACGCAAGGGACGCCATCAATGAACGCATCGAAGAAAAAAAAGATATTGACAGGGGTATCATCACCGTGAGCACATTCTTTGATGAGCAAACCGTGGGCCTTGCCATTGCAGATAATGGCAACGGCATTGACCCGAAACACATGGATCTGATATTTGACTCCTTTTACACCACCAAGGAGATGGGAGAGGGTTTAGGATTAGGGCTTCCCATTATCCAGGGCATCATAAAGGATTATAATGGCACCATGCATCTGGAGAGCACACCGGGCGCTGGTTCGATTTTTAAAATTCTTTTCCCGGCTCATGGTTGAACGTGATGACTCCGGTTTTTTTCCGGTCAATCATCCAGGGATTAACCCCATTGATCCGCCAGTTATAACTGCCGGCAGAGGCGGTAAGCGGGTTCGAACCATCATGGTGGACACATAATCACAGGAATAAACAACAGATGAAAATTTTAGTCATAGACGATGAAAAACCTACTCTTTCCATGTTCAAGCTGTTTTTAACAGCCTATGGATATGATGTATACACCGCCGAAGACGGGGAAAACGGGCTGGAAATCTTTAAACAGGCCGGCCCGGACATTGTATTCACTGATATCAAAATGCCGGGCATGGACGGTCTGGAAGTACTTTACCGCATCAAACAGATACATCCGGCCTCCCAGGTCGTTATCATCACCGGCCACGGAGACATGGAAAGGGCATTGGAGGCATTGGATTTAAATGCGTCTGATTTCATCAACAAACCGGTGGAACGTCAGGCCTTGAATGCAGCCCTGGTCAGAGCGGAAAAAAGAATCGCCCTGCCCTGTGATTTTCCGGCTGAATTGAATGTAATGACAGAGGATGCGGTGCATATCATGTCCATTAAAGGTAAATTAACAGCAGACACAGAACCCTGTTTTCTTTCACATATTTCTGAGAAATCCCTGGGGCAGATTAAACAGGTTCAACTGATAATGGATGACAGCTTTTCCATTGATCGCCAAGGCATTGCCCTTTTGATGAAGGTTATGCAGATATTAAAGCAGCGGCAGATTTCCATTGTCATGGAAAATCTGACCTGCAATTACGCACGGATATTTAAAATGGCCGGTATGGATAAAATGGCAACCTTAAATGAAACATCGGCCGACGATTAACCCCCAAAAGGGTATCAAGATGACCCCAAACCGCCCCCCACACAGTTCCCATGCCGTTAAGCGCCTGCGCCTGTTCCGAATTTTGGACAGTCAGTTTCATAAACAAAATTTTATCATCACCGGCCAGGCAGCCCAGGGCAAGTCCACCCTTGTGTCCTCCTACCTTGAACGGTCCCGGGAAAAAGTTGTGTGGTTTCATCTTTCAAAGGACCATGGTGACCATGCCAAACTGTTTGACCTTTTTCTTCAGGGTATAAAAGAAAGATACATTCTGACTCCAGAAACGTCATCCCCCGGGGACATTCCCCATACAACCCTTGGCACGGGCAGGGAACTTCTGCGTCACATGGAAAGTCTTTCCCTTATGCTGAGAAATCTGTCTCTTCCCCTGATCCTGGTGCTGGATGACTTTGAATCCCTTCATGAAAGTGATTCGGGGTTTCAACTGATAAAACATATCCTGGATCAGAAATTTAATCGGCTTAAAATTTTTATTCTCTCACGACGCATGCCCCCCATTGATCTGAAGCTGTTCAAAATGGAAGGCCACACCATGGTATTGACCAATAAAGACCTGGCATTCACCATGGCGGAGACCCGGCAGTTTTTTTCCGGAAAAACAGCAATGAACACCGAGAATCTTAAAAAAATTCAGAAGATCACCGACGGCTGGGCCGGGGGGCTTACCCTGGTATCCCAGTCCCTTGACAGGTTCAGTAACATTGATACACTTCCCGAACGATTGACATGGGAGGTATTCAGTTTTTTTTCCCGGGAAATCTACCAGCGCCTTGCCCCGGCCATCCGCAATTTTTTAATGATAACCGCCGTACTTGACACCATTGATCCAGAGGTGGCAAATTATATTTCCACCTCCCATGACGCCTTTGATGTGCTGTGGGATCTTGAAAAAAGGAACCTTTTTATCCAGCGCATTGATTCCGGAGGCAAGTGGCCAACATTTAAGTACCATAAACTGTTTCGCGAATTCTTATTGCAGGATCTGTTAAAAACAAAGGGCCAGGAAAGCATTGAGCAACTCAACCGGAAACTGGGTCAATTTTACTGGGATAAAAAAGACCATGAGCTTGCCATGGATTATTTTGTTAAATCCAGCGCCTTTCCTGAAATTGCCGATATTATCAAAATAAAGGGAACTGATTATCTCATCAAGCAGAAGATATCACGTTTGAAAAAATGGCTGGATTCCCTGCCCGAAGAAATGACTGAAAAGGATCCATGGCTTTTGTTTTATCGCACCATGACCAGACGTATCCAGGGGGGAAGAAAAAATATCCGGGATCTTAAAAAAGCAATTTCTCTTTTTGAGGAGAACCAGGATGTAAGGGGGATACTGCTAAGTGTGGGGTATCTCATTGAAGCTGCGGTATTTGTGCGCCAGCCCTCCCAAAAAATACTGAAATATATCCAAAAAGGAGAGAAACAACTCCATGCCATGGGCCGGAAAGATCGATACCCCTGGGCCAGAGCCCTTCTGTGGCAGGAAATGGGACTGGGATACATTGCCGGGGACGGCAACATTCCCAAAGGGATATCCGCCTGCAAAAATGCCATCTTACTGGGACGACAGATAGATAATGAAGATCTGGTGCTCAATGCATCCATTACTCTGACCTTCGGCTATGTACAGGCCGGAGATTTTGCCAATGCACGGCAGATGTTATCAAAGATAAAAATCCTCACCAGCGAAGGCAGGCATCCGGAGTATCGTGCACTGAAAGGAATTGTGGACATTGATTTTGCCCTGAAAAATGGTGAATTTGATGTTGCAAGGGATCTTCTGACCCGGTCTGAAGCTGACATTGATAAGTTCGGTTTGATTTTTCTCTATCCTGGCTTTGTGGAGGCAAAGGCCCTGTATCTTCTATACACGGACCAATTTAACGATGCCCGGCAGATGGCAGAACATCTCAATGATTTTTCATTGCTGGATGGAAATGAATTTTACAAAGGTATTTCCCATCGCATCAAAGCCTTAAGTCATCTTCGGGAAAATGCCTGCACCCTTGCAGAGGGAGAAATAAACAATGCGTTAAGGGCCCTGGAGCAGGTGCCCAAGGGAGATATCCATTATTTTCTCACCCAGAAGATGGCGGGGATCATTTCATTTCACAACAAGAACTATGCCCAGGCCCAGAATCGTCTGCGTCCTGTTCTTAAATACTTCCAGAGTATTTCTTCGGATCTGTGCACCTGTGAGACCTGTTTAATTCTGGGCTTAAGTGCCTGGGAACTAAATGATATAGATACGGCGTTTTACCATTTAAAACAGGGGTATGAAAAGGCCTGCCGGGAAACATATTCTTTTTTCCCCCTGATTGGCGAACAGGTACTGATCAGGGCATTGATGCTGTTGGCAGCCCATGGAAATCTTAATCCTCTTGCCCCCTACCCCCTCGGGATTTTGTTGAACAAAGCGCCCATGCAGGTGATAAACGCCATGGACAAAATCTTGACCCAGTGCAATCTCAACGATAAGGGCAGTATTATTGATAATCTGGCCCCGTTGTACAAGCGCCTGCTGCCCGGAATCAAAATTAAAACACTGGGACAATTTATCATCCAATGCAATGATAAAATACTTAACCATAAAACCTTTGGCGGACCAAAGCCCCTTTTATTGCTGAAGGCCATCATATGTAATGGCTCAAAGGATATTCCCAAGGAAATTCTCATTGATAATCTGTGGCCTGATGCCACGGCAACGGCCGGGGAAAAAAATTTTAAAATAAACCTGCATCGTCTGAGAAAGGCCCTGGAACCCCACCCCAGGAAAGAATTTGGTTATTCTTATATTATCCACAAGGCAGGACTGGTTTCACTTGATGAGGCCCTTGTAAGCCTTGATGTGGACGAATTCATGGCCGCTGGAGCCAGGGCCGTTGCAAAGGAACGGGAGGAGGCATTTGAAAACGCCCTCAGGAATTATGATCATGTCATGCAACTGTACAAAGGTGATTATTTCAGTGAAGAACCTTACGTTGAATGGATGACCAGGAAAAGGGACCTTTTAAGGGCCAGGTTCATGGAGTTAATGCAGAAAAAAGCAAGGCTTCATGAAGAACTAGATCAGACTGATAGAGCCATTGCCTCTTGGCAATGTATTCTTGAAGTGGATCCCTGCTTTGAACCCGCCTACCGAAATCTGATGGTGCTTCATGCCGATGCCGGACGAAAAAACAAGGCACTGGAGGTTTTCAAACGCTGCCGAAATATCTTACAAAAAGAGCTGGCAACGGAACCTGATGCCCGAACGGTGCAGTTATATGATCATATTTTATCCAGATAATTATTTAAAACGGGGCTTAATCACAACGGCTGCCAAGTTTGGAAGAGGCCAGGCCAGTCCACCCTCAGGTGATTGCTGTTGTAATTAATTCCAGATAAGGAAAACATGCATATATTTGAAACACATTATATCTCCACTGGCAGCTACTATGTTGGTAAGTCAGCGCCTTTAATGCTCAAGGCCTCGTTAGGAACCTGTGTCGGAGTTGCCCTTTTTGATCCCAAAAATAAAATAGGCGGAATGATTCATTTACTTCTGGAGAAGGCACCCATCCATGCGGACAGGCAGGAATATGCCAAATATGCCTCAACCGGACTGCCTTTGTTGTTTGAGGCACTGCTGGCCTTGGGAGCTTCAAAGAAACATATCATCGCATGTGTTGCCGGTGGTGCACTTGTCGGGCCAATGCATAAACATGATCTGGAATTTGATGTTGGCGGTCGTACAACTGAACGCGTTGTCAAATTTCTGACAGAAAAACAAATTCGCATAACAAAATCAGAAAGTGGTGGTTTTTTTACCTGCACCCTAAACCTGAATATGCAAACCTGGGAATGTACTATTGACCCCATTCTATTTGAAAAATTTCCCCCCACAGCCCCTGTCCGGATATCGGCTGTGGAGGAGATCAATGATTCAATACAGAACCTGCAACCCATTCCACAGGTTGCATTGAAAATTCTGAGGCTCATCAACGAAGATACTTATGATGTATCCTTGCTCAGTGCAGAAATAAGACAAGATCAGGTACTCAGCGCACGCACGTTAAAGCTTTGCAACTCCGCCTTTTTTAAAAAACGCAAAAAAATAGAAACAATGGATCATGCACTGGTCTACCTGGGTCAAAAAGTATTGGTAAAATTTATAATTTCCTCTGCCTTAAACACTTTCTTTGATCAAACAGGAATGGGATACTCCCTGTGCAAGGGAGGACTCTATCACCATGCGGTTGGAACCGCCATCATTGCTGAAAAAATTGCCGAAAAAACAGGAAAAGCAGATATGTCCCTTGCATATACCGGCGGGTTATTGCATGATATCGGCAAGGTGCTCTTGGATCAATTTATCCAGGAATCATTACCGTTATTTTACAGACAACTGTTTGAACAGGGAAAAGATTTTCCAGAAGCTGAAAAAAGAATTCTTGGAATTAATCACTGCGATGCGGGAAGTTTCCTTGCTCAGCAATGGTGTTTTCCGGAATCTTTGAAAGAGGTCATAAAATATCACCACATGCCTGAGAATGCGGTCCAGTACAAAACACTTGTCCACATCATTTATCTGGCAGATCTTGTCATGTCAAGATTCCATGTGGGATTCGAGATTGAACGTATAAATACCGACCAGTTGACTCAGAGATTGGATATACTGGGCTTATCAAATAAATCATTTCAGGATATTGTCGATATGATTCCTGTAAAAGCATTGGAGCCATCCCCACGGATGGTCTCCGTGGCCGAGGATATAAGGAATTTATGCTGAAAAACGTACTTGAAGGCATTCCAATCCCCACGTTTGTGGTTGATAAAAACCATGTGGTAACACATTGGAACAGGGCCTGCGAATCATTAACAGGAAAAATGTCAGTTGAAATGGTGGGGACTAAAGACCATCCCAAGGCATTTTATGATACACAATCATACTCAATCGCTGATTTGATGCTGGATAATGTTCTGAGCAAAACCATACAGAAACACGGCAATTGGATATATAAAAAGTCATCCACAATGCCAGGGGCATACGAAACAGAAATTTTCTGCAGGCATCTTGGCATTAACGGAAAATGGCTTTATGGATCAGCGGTTTTACTGAAAGACGAAACCGGTAATATCAATGGTGCCATTGAAACCTGGCAGGATCTAACTGAATCAAAACAGCTGGAACGACAGCTTATTCAATCGCAAAAAATGGAGGTGCTCGGCACCCTTGCTGGCGGCATCTCCCATGATTTCAACAATATTTTATCTATGATAATTGGATATGCAGATTTGGCAATTTTCAATCTGCAGGAAGATGCATCACTAAGAAACAACATAAAACCAATTCTTTCTGCCGCCAGGCGAGGAAAAGAGTTAGTAAAACAAGTTCTTACATACAGCCATAAGGCTGAAATCAAAACAGAACCGCTTCGTATCCGTTCGTTAGTAGAAGAAACCCTTGAACTGTTTAGCATCTCCTTACCACCTGATATTACAATAAATAAAATCATGCGGTCCAATGCAATGGTAATGGCAGATCCATCCCATATTCATCAAATCATCATGAATTTATGTACCAACGCCCTACATGCAATGAAAGACACAGGTGGAATTTTGAGTGTGGGCCTGGACGATATACGAGTGGATGAAAATCAGGTAAGCCATGAAATCTGTCTGATACCCGGAGAATTTGTCAGATTAACCGTTGCCGATACGGGGCATGGAATACCCACAGCTATTCAGGACAAGATCTTAACACCGTTTTTTTCAACAAAAAAGAGAGGGGAAGGCACCGGCATGGGACTCTCCATGACCCATGGAATCGTGCAGCAATACAACGGGATCATTATATTTGACAGTGAACCAGGTAACGGTACACGCTTTTATGTATATTTACCCCAATATATTGATCATCGGAATTGAACTATCTGGGCTTGGCCACAGCATGGATTAAAAATTGAGTTTTTCCAATTCATCCACAATCATTTTAAGATCCGGGCGAACATTGATATCACCCACATGGACAAACTGAAGTCGGCCGGTTTTATCAATAAGAAAAAGTGCCCTGTCTGCCATGCCGTCGGATCGTAACACCCCATAACGGCGGCTGACATCCCCATGGGGCCAGAAATCTGATAACACTTCAAACCACAGATTCCCCATCTCCCCGGTCCAGGCAAAAAGGGTGGGGATGTTATCCACGCTGATGCCAAGGACAACGGTATCCGCCCCTTCAAATATTTCCCGGGTAATATTGTAACCCGGCCATTGATCCGAACACACCGGCGTCCATGCCGCCGGAACAAAAGAGATCAGGACATTCTTTTTTCCCCGGAATGACTTTAAAGCAACGGATTTTCCGGACACGGCGGGCAATTTAAAATCCGGTGCCATGTCTCCAACCCGAACCTTGAGCTGACTGTCCACGGGCAGTAATTTTCCCGGGTCAAAAATTTTATTCCCGAATCCCGAGAAACCGGCCATGGCACTGCCGGTGAAACCCACAAAAAGCATAAATAGTAGCAGATACCCAAGACTTCGATGTATCATGGACATGACTGTTTATTTCACTCCTGTTTTTTCACGTAATGACGGGTTTGGCATTGAGTCCGTCGGTCTGAAAATCAGATCCATAGAATTCCATGATGATACCGGGAACATGGGAATGTGCCCCCATGATGATCACATGGGATCATTGCACTTTTTTCAAAAGGCTTTCAAGAAACGCTTCCGGGTGGGGTGCGTCCCCGGGACCGGAGTAAAAGACATCAAGACCGCCCTTTTCATTGCGCCTCAAGCCAAAGAAATGAGGGGTTCTGACCTCTCCTATTTTTTTATGAATGACAAAATTGCCGTCACTGAAAAGGGGAAATTCAATGGCATATTTCTTTCGAAAAAAATCAACTTCAAAAGCCGAATTGCCAGCACCGATACCCAGCAACCGGATAGTTTTTTCCTGGGACGGCAGGGCCTGAATCAGGGAAAACAGGGTATTAATATTGGCTGCCTCCCGCTGGCAGATGGGGCAATACATGGAAAATATTTCAATGATAATAATATCTGCCTTGATCTGCCCCAGAACAAAAGGGTCCCCATTCTCCAGCCCCAGATATTGACGATGGACGTCCGTTTCCGGCGCAGACAGTGAAAAATCAAGTGCCGGTTCACCGTCCTGGCCCAAAACAGGACCACACCAGAGGGTGAGTGTCAGCAGGATCAGGTATATGAATTTAATACTTCTCATGGTCATCTCCCAGAATAGTGTTTTTTTTTATATGAAAAAGTAGGTACTGGGTTCTAGCTGCTAACAGCTACTGCTATGCCCTCTACCACTAAACAAATCCGGGCGCGTAGTATCAGACATTGATGGGAGAAGCGGCATTGGTATACCCCTTTTCCCGGGCCTTAATGTCAAGGTGCAGAGAAGATACCATCTCAAGGCCTGGAAAAAAGGCCCGCTCCATTTTTCTTAAATCCACCACCTTAATATACTGATGACAATGATCACAGAGATTGACCCGATATTCGGCCTCTTCATCACTGAAAAAATAAAGCTGCATGTCCTTATCGGTATTTTCACAGAAAACACAGCCCATTCTTCCCACAACCCATTGGTGGCTACAAAAGGCGCACTTTAAATGGCGTTTGCCGGTTTCATCAAAAAAGGCCATGTCCGGTTTATTTCCGCAGATGGGACAATAGCTTTTTTTCATGTCCGGCAGCTGGGCAAGATAGGTTGCAAGCTGTTCTGAACAGGCCTGAATACTTGGCAGCATGCCGGAATAGGTAAAAAACATAAGTTGTGGAACAAGAACCCCTGCAGTTTCTGCCTGTTCTTTCAGAACGGTTTCCTGGTTATTTAAAATGGCGGTTACCACCTTTTCAAGTTCAATGGTTTTATCCGTCAGTGCCTTTTTCAGCAAACCGGCCGCCTCCGACAGCTCCGGAGCCAGTCCATGGGCCAGATCACAGAGTTTCAGGAGCAGCCGGGCGGTTTCTTCCATATCAATTACAAAATCTGACGGATCAATTAAAGGCAGTTGATTCTTCTGTTTCAGGGCAAGCCATTCAGGATTAATAATAATGGGGGACAGCATGATTTCACCCCGGCTTTCCTCCTGGGCCAGAAACACCTGGCTGTAAAAGTCCAGGATGGGCTGGTAAACAGGTCTGATCTTTTTAATCACATCGGCGGTCTGTTTTATCTGGTCCATGGTGTTCATAGGGCATTCCTTAGTTTCTTGTTATGTGTTTTTTTTATATGAGAAAAGGCAGCTTTCAAGATTACCTCAGCAGAGCCGCCCCCCCGATGGGCAATAGGAACCGGACAATCGAGCTGTCTACAGTTCCGGTCCGGGACCATTGCCCGTCGGGGGGGGCGGCGGCATAATGCCCTTTGGCTCCGCGTCTGCGACCCATGCTTCGTTGTGTCCGACAGGACATGACCGTTATATGAAAGGCTCATCTTGTTGAAATCAGGCTTGATCACAACATGGCCCTCTTTGGGCTGGGGTCAGGCCTTCAAGTCCACATTGCCAACTAATTATACGCGCATCATCCTTGCAAAGGGCCCCATCATTTTGCGAAGGGCCACACTGCGACTGATACCCCTTGGTGTAAGACGTGCCACAGCATATTCTGAATAAAGCTCCGGATCAAATCCCACCAGATATATGACATTGACCAGATCGGGATTCAACAGTCTGGCCTTGGGATATCTGATCCTGGCCCTGTCAAGACGTTTTTCTGCAAGGGCAAGCATCTCATCACGATCCCCAAAGTTCATGGCCCCGGTGGGGCAGGCAGTAACACATGCCGGCTTCAACCCGTTGTGCACCCGATCATTGCACATATCACATTTGGCCAGGGTTCCATCTGCTGCCTTTCTGGGAATATCATAGGGACAGGCGGCAATGATGTCATCTGCCTCAAGCTTTCGGGTCTCCCGGGAATAAAGGATGGCCCCGGTGGCATCATCTCTGTAAATGGCGGTTTCGTCGTAGGCGGTTTCAAGACACGGCGCCTCTTCACAATGCCGGCACTGATCCGGAAAAAACAGCCACTGAAGTTTTCCATCAATGACCTCTTCTTTCATCCTGACAAGCTTATAGGTATCAAAGGAGAGATCCTGGGGATTCTGATGACTCCCCATATTTTTTGTTTCTTCTGCAGGAAGATCATGCCATTGCTTGCATGCCACCTGGCAGGCCCTGCAGGCAGTACAGATGGTTGTATCTATAAAAATTGATTTGGACATGGTATCATCCTCTCCTTAAAGCTTTGTCACGTTGACCATGAAGGCTTTGGTCTCAGGAATCCGGGTATTGGGATCTCCCGCTGGTGGGGTCAGAAGGTTGGCGCTCTCTTCTGTGCCGGTGGAAGGCCATCGCCAGCCATAATGCCAGGGTATCCCCACCTGATGCACGGTGGCGTACCCGACCTGAAAGGGCTTAAAACGTTTGGTCACAATGGCGGTACACTCCAGATTGGACCTTGCACTGGAGACCAGAACCCGTTCTCCATTTTTAATGCCCCTAAGTTCTGCAAGCTCTTCACTCATTTCCACAAACACATTGGGCTCAAGCTCCATGAGCCATTTCTGGGGCCGGGTCATGAGACCCGTCTGCCAATGCTCAGACACCCGATAAGTGGTACCCACAAAGGGGAATCTGGGATCACAGGTGGCATGACCGTCCTCCTTGGTGGAGTACACCACCGCCGTGGGATTGACCATGCGGGAACTGAAATAATTCTTTTCCACCGGACATTCCAGGGGTTCATAATGTTCGGGAAAGGGACCATCTGCCCTGCCGGGTCCAAAAATCTGCCCAAATCCATGTTTTCTCATGATAAAGGGCTGTCTGGCATCGGCACGTTGTGTTCCATCGGGATTTTCCAGGGGATACCATCCACCGTCGGGCACATCTCCCAGCCATTTTTTGGAAGTATATTTACCGTCTTTGACATCTCCGGCAAATTTAATCACCCACTGTTTGTCATCCCAGGGTTGACCTTTGGGGTCCACCGATGCCCGGTTGTAAAGAATCCGGCGGTTCACCGGCCAGCACCAGGCAAATTCCGGGTAAAGCCCGATGTTATTTGCTGCATCTTTCTTACTTCTCCTGGCGGACATGTTGCCCTTTTCAGTATAGGAGTTGCAATACAGCCAGTTACCCGAAGAGGTGGAACCATCTGCCTGGAGAAAAGCAAAACTGGGAACAAGGGTACCTTTCTTAAAGGACTTGCCATTCACCGTCACATCTTTAATAAAATATCCGTTGATCTCTTTGGCCGCCTTGTGGGGATCATAGACACCGTTGGTCTCATAATCCCATTTTAAATTGGCAATGGGTTCTTTGAAAACCCCATCGGATGTGGCATATTTTTCTTTGATGCGATGCCCAAGTTCCATGATGATATCCCCGTCGGGGCGACTGTTGCCAAGGGGTTTAGGCCCCTGGTAACGCCACTGCATCCATCGACCGGAATTGGTGATGCTGCCCTCTTTTTCCACGGACACCGATGCCGGAAGCATAAACACCTCGGTGGCGATTTTGGATGGATCTGCCCCCGGTCCCCGCCAGAAAGAGCCGGTTTCATTGTCAAAGATATTGACATTGACCATCCAGTCCAGTTTTTCCATGGCCTTTCTGATTTTTGATGCGTTGGAACCGGAACAGGCCGGATTCTGACCCCAGGCAAAGAAACCGTTCATTTCACCCTTATACATGGCATCAAAGAGATCAAACCAGGAGTAGACTCCGCCATCATCGGTTTTTGGCAGCCAGTTAAACCCGAACTGATTATCAGGAGTACCCTTTTCACCAAAAAAGGATTTTAAAAGACTTACAGAATATTTGGGATAGTTCTGCCACCAGTTGGCGGACAGCGGATCATTACTTTTTGGGGTGAACTTTTTGTTATAGGCTTCAAGGCTGTTTATGGAGGCACTGGGGGTTTTAAGGTAACCAGGCCAGATGTGCCATAAAAGGCAGTGATCCGTGGATCCCTGGACATTTGACTCCCCACGAAGGGCATTAACGCCACCGCCGGCAACGCCCATGTTGCCAAGCAACAGCTGAATCATGGCCATGGTGCGGATGATCTGGGTCCCCACTGTATGCTGAGTCCAGCCCATGGCATACATAATGGTACCGGCTTTTCCCCTGGCACCGGTTTTACAATAGGTCTCATACACCTTCAGCAGATCTGCTTTGGGGGTTCCAGTAACCTTGGAAACCGTGTCCAGATCATATCTCTGGTAATGGGTTTTCAGAAGTTGAAAAACACATTGCCTGTGGGAAAGGGTCCGATCTATTTTCGGAATCCCCTTCTCATCCATTTGAAAGGCCCAGGAGGATTTATTATAGCCGCCCATGGAGGGGCCGCTCCCCTCATTCTTTGCGTAACCGGAAAAAAGCCCATCCTTGAATCCAAAGGAATCATCCACAAGAAAAGGGGCATTGGTATAGGCAGCCGTATATTCCTTATTGTACAGGTTGTTGTCCAGGAGATACTTGATCATACCCCCCAGAAAGGCGATGTCTGTCCCGGATCGTAACGAAGCATAGATATCTGCCTTGGATGAAGTTTTGGTAAACCGGGGGTCTACACTGATGAGAGGTGCCCCTTTTTCCATGGCCTGGATCACATATTTAAAGGAGATGGGATGATTCTCAGCAGCATTGCTGCCCATGATGAGAATACAGTCACTGTTTTTGATGTCAATCCAATGATTTGTCATGGCACCGCGTCCAAACGACTCTGCCAGAGCCGCTACAGTTGCGCTGTGTCAGATACGGGCCTGATGTTCGACGTACACAAGCCCCAGGGAGCGCAGCAATGCCTGATAAATCCAGCACTCCTCATTGTCCATGGCCGCAGATCCCACCGAGGCAATGCGCCTGGTACGGTTGACGACCTGCCCCTTGGCATTAGTTTTTTCAAAGGTCTTATCCCGGGTTTCTTTCACCTTTTCTGCAATTTTGTCCAGTGCCCAGTCCCAGGAAACCGTCTGCCACTTGTCCGAATAAGGGGCACGGTACATTGGTTCGGTGAGCCGATTTTCATTTTCGGTGAGCTGTTTGATGGCAGATCCCTTGGAACAAAGAGATCCCTGATTAATGACATGATCCGGGTCTCCTTCAGTGTTGATGACACGGCCGTCCCCCCGTTTGCTGGTGTGTACAATAATACCGCAGCCCACTGCACAATAACAGCAGATGGTGGTGGTTTCCTTTGCATACCGTGTTTTCAGCATGCCGGCATGGGATTTGACCGGCTTAAGGTCAAACCCCAGTCCGCTGACGGCAATACCGGCAGCGGTGGCACCGGAAAACTTCATAAAATCTCTTCTATCGAGCTTCATGTACTTACATCTCCCTTTAAATTTAGGCCCATGCTTACAACGCTTCAATACCTTATTGATTACATGGCAATAACATAAAGGGGGTTACAGAAAGGTTACAGGAGACATCATCGGGGGCTATTTTTGTGGCCCGCTCACACAGCCTGAACCGATTTGGGATAGGATCAGACTTGCATTACCGGTGCTTTTGAGTTTTGCAATGTCTGTAATCGATAACGCCAGCAAAACAGGCCTGACCCCGTCTCTCCACAAAATGTGACGGGTAGCCCATGCCGTGCCCAAGCCAAATTTTCAGGATGCAACCTGCATCCCCGCATTTACTTTTTATGTCAGGTATTGCAGAAACTGCCATTGCGAGCGGCCTTTTCCGTACCCTTGGATATCCATTGCAGAAAACGATTGAAAAAGCCCTTTTTCCCGGGTTTATTTCCTTTATCTTGTACCTTGTTTGCCCTGTTGATATTTTTTTCCATAAGTTCTCCCATAGCTTAGGTCATTGACAAAAAATGCCAGCCGGTGTTATGCGCCGCCCAATCGTTACATCTCTTGACATTGTGGTATTTTACCACTAATAAATAATATTGAACATAAGGAATCCCGAAGAGCGCATTCCCAGATGATGTTTTACCCGGAACCCGGACTCATGTGACTGAAATATCTTGCACAACAGGGAGTTAACCCCAAACAGGAGTGGCAGTGGCTATAAAATCAAAGGCATGGCATGATAACATGATGGAGACCCGGGTTCACATTGAAATTGAAGCCCGCTACCTCTTTCTTCTGGAAATTTTTAAAGATTACCCTGCCCTTGGGCAGGAGTTGACCCTGTTTCTGAAAGAACTGTGTAACCCCATGAGAAACTGGGATTTCCTGGTGACAGAGGCCAGGAAATATTGCCTGGACAATCTTAACATCCTTCGATCCCACCCCTTTGGCACAAAGGCCGTGGCAACCTTCATAGATATCTTTCACCGGGGGGTGGAATGCGCAGATACCCGTGAAACCCGCCAGGAATCCGTGGATCAACTGCTGCAGTTTCTCCAGCGCATTCTCCGGGAATATGGCCCGGATGCCGGTACTATACTTCCGGAAATAAATCGGTCCCTGGTGCGAATGCACACCTATAAAGATGAACATTTTTTGCTGTTTGTAAAAAGCTACTACCGACTGAACCGTCTGGCAGCCATACTGTTAAAACTTGCACCGCCACAAACCAGCCAGTGGCAACCCCTGAACCGGGTTCTGTTTCGGTACCATAAAATGAACTGCACCATATGGCTTCTTGAAGATGATCCCTTAGCTGCATTTAAAAGGGAAACAGAGGAAACAGAACTGCCGGACCGGGTAAAAGCACTTTTCCAGCCCATATCCCATGAATCCATGGAACAGATCCGTAAACAAATGGAAAAGATAGCAAAGGACAATGAATTTAACGCTGCAGCCATGACGGTACAGTTAATGAAATTTCCTGAATTCAACCAGATTGCCTCTGTATATAAGGAATTACCCAAACAACTTTTCAAGACCGGTGAAACCCGACGCCAGGGAAACCACTGGAAAGTAATTTCTCTGTTTCAGATCATCAACATACCCGATCTTGCCATGATCCACGATGCCACCCTCAAAGAAATCAATGCAACGTTAAGGTGGCTTATCGGCCATGAAAGCAGTCCCTATATTACCCAATTAATTCTCCAGACGTTTACCATTTTAAAACAACGATCCCAGGCCTTTCCCGAAGCAACACTGACTGCGATCTTAAATATGGGAAAGGGGGTATACAACACCGGAGACAGCTATCTGGTAAAGTTTTTTATAAAATGTGTCATAAGCGCCGGTTTTCAGTTCCCTAACATAGAGGGGGTGGGACATAACTGGCAGGTAAAATCCAATCATGCTCACCTTTTAAATATCCGGGTATGGCTGGAGCTGATATCCATGAATCCCCACTGGTCCATCAGTCTTATGTCCCGCTTGACCATCTATCTTTCCATATGCGGGGTGTTTATAAAAGACACGGATCTTTTTCCCCGGGACATCACCAATCTTTTAAACAGCCCCATTGAACCGGTGTACCACCTTGTAAAGCAGCTCACGCGGCTTTTCCCAGTGTATTACAATGAAATCGGGGCAGAAGGCACCATCCGCGATCTGTCCACCCGCATTGACGAACTCACCCAGCGCCGGGATATTTTAATTCATTTCTATCGCAAAAGAATCCATGTGGAGAGCAGCAACCGCATCATTGCAATGACCGAAGCCATCTTCAATTTCTGGAAAACAAAACAGATAAAAGGGCTTCTTCCCTACATTCCCATGGATTTCACCGAACAAATTGCCACAGATACCCGTTATCTTGACGGGATCCATGAAATTATCCAGGGACTTAACTCCCACGGCATAGACACCCCCGAAGACCTGCTTTATCTGCCGGAGAATGAGGTAAAAGACGTCCTTTACCATAGCTGTGCGGACAAAGGAAGTGACGTGGATCGTGAACGGGTGATGCTGCTCATCAGACTTTACCGACTCCTCTATCAGAAATACACCCCTTCCTGCACGGAAATCAATCAGTACCTGGCCCACATCAACACGGCCCGGATTCCCCGGTTTAAAATTTTAAAAGATGCCCTGAACGCCCAGAAAAATCCCGCAGTAAAGGTAAAGGCCCGGCTGCAGAAACTTTTAAATTATCTGGGGCTTCTAAAAAAAGAACTCCTGTCTGAAAACAAGTTCGAAGCCCGGGAGGATATTTTTAAAAAACGCCATTTCACGGCGGACATTCCTTCCCTTTATGGAAGTTACCATGAGCCTAAATTTGATGCCCTGGGCCTGACGTTCCGCCTGGAATCCATGGTTAACCCCCTCTTTGAACAGCTCATTGAGGAGCTGGATCTGACCCTGATCACCAAGGTGACCGTGCACAAGATCAGAAATCGCCTGCGCATGTTTTACACTGCCCTGAAACTGGACGGTATCTCCTCATCGGAGTATGAATTCCAGATGGTGCTGTTGACCCATTCCCTGGAGGTGCAGGGTTTTTCCTTTACCCAGTATCTTGATATTTTCCAGAACCTGACCAAGGCCGTGCAGAACATCATGAACGACTATTTTCACACGGTTCACCAGGAGCACCTGGAAGATGCCCTGAAACGGATTCCCCTTGACCTTTTAAAAGAAAAATATGATACGGGAGACGGATTAACCAACCCTGGTGAACAGGTGGCCGAGATCTTTTTCCGGGAACGCATGGCCACTTCCCTTGGCCTTCAGCAGTTGGATCTTTTTTTAAGTAAAATTCTGGCCACCCTGCACCAGCAGGCCAAGGAACTTCCCCAGGAGCATCTTCAGAAACTGTTAATGTATGATCCCAAACGTATTCTCACCTCATTAACAGAACCCAAATCATGGATACTGGGGGCCATGGACCTTGGTAACAAGGGAAATAATCTGGTGACCTTAAGTGCCTGCAATCTTCCGGTGCCTCCAGGGTTTATAATCACCACAGAGGCCTTTCGATACAGAGAACTCATTGATTCTTATCCCCCGGCCCTGGCCAATTTCCGGGAACAGGTACTCTCCGCCCTGGAGGTTCTGGAAAAGACCTCAGGTAAAACATTTGGTGATCCGAAAAATCCCCTGCTGCTGTCCGTACGCAGCGGCTCTGTGATCTCCCAGCCGGGTATGATGGACACACTCATTGATGTGGGTATCAATGAAGATATTGCCCGGGGAATTGCAAAAAAAACCGGAAACGGCTGGCTGGCCTGGGACAATTATCGTCGATTTCTCCAGTGCATTGGCATGATCCAGGGCATGAAACGGGATGATTTTGATGCCGTCATCCTTAAATTTAAAAAGCAATGGAATCTTCCCTATAAAATTTTATTCTCCGACGACCAGATGAAAACCGTGGCCCTGGCCTATCGGGATAAGGTCAAAGAAGAGAAAATTCATTTCAGTGATGACCCCTTAAAACAGCTTTTCCAGGCCATTCGTCTGGTATTTGATTCCTGGAACGCCCCCCGGGCTCGGGCCTATCGCCACATCATCGGTTTATCCCAGGACTGGGGCACCTCGGTGACGGTACAGCAGATGGTATTCGGCAATATTTCCAAAGGGGCCGGCACCGGAGTAATCATCACCCACGACCCGCGTTCTCCCCGGAACCAGATAAATTTATGGGGCGACTTCACACGCAAAAATCAAGGAGAAGACGTCGTAGCGGGCCTTGTGAACACCTTTCCCATCTCCATTGCCCAGCAGGAAAGGGAGATGAGAAACACGGACACCACCCTGGAAAGTCATTACCCTGACATATACAAAGGCCTTCTGGCCTGGGCTGACACCCTTATCAATAAACAGGGCTGGAGTCCCCAGGAAATTGAATTCACCTTTGAAGGTCCCCGCCTGGAAGATCTTTATATTCTGCAGTCCAGGGATCTTGGCATCCGGGAACGAAAATCAAGACCTCTATTCCACGCACAGTCCCGTGCCATGGCCGAAAGCCGATACCTGGGCCACGGCATCGGGGTCAGTGGGGGTGCCATGTCCGGTCGTCTGGTGTTCAGCCTCCAGGATATTCGCCACTGGCGAAGTCAGGAACCGAAAACCGCTCTGATTCTGGTCAGAAATGACACGGTACCGGATGATATCCGGGAAATACACGCAGCAGACGGTCTGCTCACCGCCCGGGGCGGCATGACCTCCCATGCATCCATTGTGGCCTACCGTTTAAATAAAACTTGCGTGGTGGGATATCGTAATATGGTGTGCAACGAGCACAAAAAAGAATGCAGATTTGATAACATTATTCTCAAAGCCGGAGATTTCATCAGCATGGACGGACATAAAGGCAGTGTTTTCAAAGGTAAAATTGAGCTGATCGCACCAGGGGATAAAAAAAACGAACCATTAACAGCATCCATAACATGAGCTAAAAAGTAGTTTACCGTTTTTTAGGACCTGGGCTTGGTCACAACATGGGCCACTTTGGAGTGGGGGCAGTTGGGGCGGGGTCAGGCTTGCGTTATTGGCATTATCGGTGGTTTTGACATTTGCACAGGCTGTGAAAAGATAACGCCAATAACACAAACCTGATCCCGTTGGTCCACCGGATGTGAGACGGGTGCCCCATGCTGTGACCAAGCCCTTAATCGCATAAAATAAGGATATATTATGAATTTAAACGAGAATGGCGGAAAAATTGGAATTAACGGTTTCGGTCGTATTGGCAAACTCAGTGTCTGGCACCACATCGGCAGAAAATTCTTTGATGAAATTGTCATCAATGTGGGACGCCAGGTAGGCAAAGGCATGGAAGATCTGGCCCATTACATGGAACGTGATTCCACTTATGGACTCTTAAGCTCCTATCTGTATGGTTTCCAGGGGAAACCGGTTATCACCGATATCAACGAAGCAGATGGCACCATGATGGTGGACGGCGTAAAAGTAACCTTTCTGCGATCCGCCAGAAATCCCGCCGACATTGCCTGGCAGGACAATGATGTCAAACTGGTGGTTGACACCACAGGACAATTTCTGGACCCCCTTGCCCCGGCCGATGCCCCCAAAGGCGCTTTGCGGGGACACCTTGCAGGCGGTGCAGAAAAAGTCATTGCATCGGCTCCCTTTAAATTCAAGGACAAGGGACTGGATCTGAAAGGTGCCATGCCCGAAGATGCGGTTACAACGGTTATGGGCATTAACGATCATGTATATGATCCTAGAAAACACGTATTAATCTCCAATGCCTCCTGTACCACCACCTGCCTTGCCCATATGATGAAGCCGGTGCTGGATGTCATGGGACCCCAGAAAATTCTGTCCGCCTCCATGGCCACCATTCATGCCGCCACCGGTTCCCAGCAGGTGCTGGACAGACTTCCCGGCTCCGGTGCCAAGGATTTACGAAAGAATAGAAGCATTCTAAATAATATCATCCTTACGTCCACCGGTGCCGCCAATGCCCTCCGGCTGGTAATCCCTGAAATGGAACGTATCGGGTTTATTGCAGAGTCCGTGCGTATTCCCACAAGTACAGGTTCCCTGGTTATTCTGGTACTGAACCTCCAGGAAGATCTGTCAGGGGAGCCCATCCGCCGGGATGTCATCAACAACATCTACCAGCAGGCAGCCAAAAACGATACCCGTGGATATCTGCATTACACAGAAAAACAAAATGTATCCTGTGATATTGTTGGCATGCCCAGGGCCGCCGCCACCATTGAAGGCCATGAAACCCACACCCGTACGGCTGAAATCAACATAAATCTGTCCAATGTGCCGGGATTAAACCAGAGTATCATTGCCACTCTTGAAAATAAAAACATCCATGTACCCGTCACACAGACCGTTATTTACGGCTGGTACGACAACGAACTGGCAAGTTATGTTAATATGCTCGGAGACCGCACGGTCACCATTGCTGAGGACATGTAAAAAAAATTGTTCATAAAATGGCACCGGGGCTTGATCATAATACCTGTCATTCCAGAGTTGTGGTCACCCCGCCCAGTAAAAAAAGTGGTAAATCCGCTAATGATCCACTGCCAGTTTCAAACCAAAGGCAATCATCACCGTGCCTGTCACGCCCCCCATGATCCGGCTCACACGGGGTTTTTGCAGCCATTTTCCGGCCTGATTCACCGTCATGGCCAGAAAGCACTGCCATATCATTGCAATCATGAAATGGCATCCGGCCAGTGCCAGGGACTGCATCAAAGCAGATCCAGAAGGCGTAATGAACTGTGGCAGAAAGGCCATGTAAAAAACGGCTGTTTTGGGATTAAGAACATTGGATAAAAAACCTTCTCTTAATGATCGGACAGGCTTAAAACCACAAGCCTCCGGCAGACTGCCCGATTTAACCTGCATCTGTTTTGTGGACAACACCCCTTTCCAGTTGCTTACTCCAAGCCACATCAGATAAAAAGCCCCCACAAGCTTAAGGCCTGTAAACGCCCAGGCGGTGTGCAGCAAAATTACCGAAATACCCACAGCGGAGATGCCGGCATGGACAAACAGACCTGAACAAATGCCAAGACTGCTGACAGCACCGTCCCGGAAGCCCCCCCGGGAGGTATTACGAATAATCAACATGGTATCCACGCCCGGGGTGACGGTCAAAAGGGTAATGGCGACGAGGTAAGCTGGTAAAAAAGATATTTCCATGGTATGCAATTCCTTACACTTGATGATTTTAAACGAGGTTTGTTATATCGGAATATTCAGGGTTGAGCAATCCAGATTTTTTGGGCTTGGTCAGATAGGACTCACCAGTCATAAGTTTTCCAATTTGCCACCACAAAATGTGTCCCTTTGAAATTAAAATTAATACATGTGGTATGAAAAATGAGACCTTGGGATTCGTAAGTTGTAACCAATCCCCTCTATTAACACCAGATAATCACCTTCCTGAACCTTGAAGAGCCGTCCATGGTGCCTGAACGTCTGGATTATTTACAAATGTTTTACAAAGGCAGACTGATAAAAACACAATCGGATAAGCCATTAAAATAAATGAAAATATCCAGATATAAACGGGGTGGATTTTCCGAAGGAACAAGGATCTGTACATGCTCCCCTTGTATTTCCCTTTTTTCTCCATTATATCCTTCGGGTTATGACTCCAAATACAAATAAAATAGCCGTAGTAGGCCTTTCGGGAATTTTTCCCGGGTCCCATGATGTGGAGACCTTTGGAGAAAACATCCTGGCAAAAAAGGAGGCCATCGGGGATGTACCGCCGCACCGATGGACACTGCCACCGGACCGGGTTCATGCCACCACCTATCTGCCCGATACGGCCGCATCAAAACGGGCGGGTCTCATCACAGGCTTTAAATTTGATCCCCATGGATTTCGGGTAGCACCTAACCTTCTTTTGGGCCTTGATCCCCTGCACCATCTGGCCCTTTCGGCAGGCAAACAGGCACTCTCCCAGTGTTATTGCCCGGATGCAATCAAGGCAAAAACAGGGGTTATTCTTGCCGCCATCGCCCTTCCCACCCAGTGTACCTCAGACATTGCATGGCGGGTGATCATGGAAAACAAGGGACAAACACTCACAAGGTTTGATGCCCTTTCCGCAGGTGTGGTCTCGGTACCTGCGGCTCTTCTGGCAAGGGCCATGGGGCTTATGGGAGGGTGTTTCACCCTGGATGCGGCCTGCGCATCTTCACTTTTTGCCATCAAACTTGCCTGTGACCAACTGTCCTGTGGCCGGGCAGACATGATGATAGCCGGAGGTGTTTCCCGGCCAGATTCCCTATACACCCAGATTGGATTCACCCAGTTAAAGGCTCTTTCTCCTTCGGGACGGTGCGCCCCCTTTGACAGCCGGGCCGATGGGCTGGTGGTGGGAGAAGGTACAGGCATGGTGGTATTAAAACGCATGGCAGATGCTTTGGCCTGCGGTGACACCATCCACGGGGTCATCACCGGTGCAGGCTGGTCCAATGACATTGGTGGCAACCTGGTGGCCCCCTCCTCGGACGGCCAGATCCGGGCCATGGCCGCCGCATATAAACAGGCCAGATGGTCCCCTGCTGATGTCCAGCACATTGAATGTCATGGATCTGCCACACCGGTGGGGGACGGCGTGGAATTAAACTCCATGAAAACGCTGTGGAACACGGCAGAAATCACCCGGGGTACCTGCGCCATTGGATCCGTTAAATCCATGGTGGGGCATCTTCTCACCGCAGCCGGAGCCGCAGGGTTCATCAAAACCCTCCTGGCCATGAAGGCAAAACAGCTGCCCCCTTCATTAAATTTTATTTCTCCACCGGCAAACAGCCCCCTGGAAACGTCTCCCTTCCGGGTACAGACCGATCCTGAACCCTGGGTGCCCCAATCCCTTTCCGGAGATAAGGCCTTGCCCCCGGCCCGGCGTGCCGGTGTCAGTGCCTTTGGCTTCGGGGGCATCAACGCCCATGTGCTGGTTGAAGAATTTCGAAAAGATATCCCGAAATTTTATTACACCGCTGAAGGTTTTGAAAAACCGTCTGTCCAGATACACACCGACCAAACACAGGTTCTTGATAAGCAGACGGGTCATACCACCGGGCACCATCCGCCGAATAAAACAGAACTTTCCTCCGGGAAAGGGACCTATGATGATAGCTGTCATTCCGGGCAAACCATTGATACCTTGTCCCGGGATCACAATCGCCCCCTCTGGCATCTTGACCATGCCGTTGCCATCGTTGGCATGTCCCTTATCACCCCACGGGCAGACACCCTTGATGCACTTGCAGCGTTAATGCTTTCTCCGGAAGGGTCATCCACTTCAAATGCCACACCTTCCCCAACACGTACCATGGGGCTGTGGCTGGATGAAATAAAAACAGTTGCCGGTGAATTTCATATTCCCCCCAACCAGATCCCGGATCTGCTTCCCCAGCATCTTATGATGCTTAAAGCTGCCATGGCCGCCATAAAAGATGCGGGCATTGCCCCCCGTCCCGGCAAAGATCAATCCCCCAGAACACAGTTTGGAGCTGCCATGGGCATTGACTTTGACCATGGGGCCACGGATTTTCACCTTGGCTGGAAACAAAACCACAGGGAGGATAACACCTCCATCGCCCCACCGCCCCATCCACTAGCCGGACATGCATTACAATTTGCACCCCTCACTGCCAACAGAACCCTGGGGGCACTGGGGGGCATTGTGGCCAGCCGCATCGCCCGGGAATTTCAGCTGGGAGGCCCCTGCTTTACCCTATCCGCCGATGCCGCATCGGGTATAAAGGCCATTGAGGTGGGGATAAATGCCATTGAGTCCGGAGAAACCGATGTATTTCTGTGCGGAGCCGTGGACATGGCCGGGGATCTGCGCCAGGATCTGCTGGCCCGGTGTCTGGAACAGGACACCAAGACACCTGATTGTTCACTGGAAACAATGAATCAGAAAATCGGCAATAAAACCTCAGATACCAACCAGATCCCGCCTGCATCCGAAGGGGCCGCCGCCGTGGTGCTTAAGTCCCTTAAAAAGGCCCTGGCCGACGGGGATCGTATTTACAGTGTCATCACCGCCAGCGCAGGCAGCAGCGGCGGGGAACTGGCTGCGGAAAATCCCTCCACCATACCGGTGCTTGAAAACGCATATCAAACAAGTCTTGAAACGGCCCTGAACCAAAGCCGCCTTTCTCTTTCAGACATTAATTTTCATATGAGTCCGGGCCATGGTATTGGTTGCAGCCTTACGTCCCGGATATTGAAACAACACCATGAATCCCGGAAAAAATCATCAAGTATTGCCACCATGGCGGACACCAGCCAGGTTCTGGGCCGCACCTTTGGTATTTCCAGTCTTGTCTCAACGATCCAGGCATCCCTGGGGCTTTACCATGGACTTCGGCCCACCGGGGACATATTTCCCCCGGCTTGCCCTGAAAACCCCTCAGGTACACGCCCCCTCTGGATGGCTCCATCCAGCAAGGAAAATGCCACAATCCATGCCTGTGTGGCAAGTATCACCCGGGACGGTGCCTGCAGCCACTTGATATTGCAATCTCCCCCTGACGGTTTTTCACCCCTTGAAGATAAACAAAGACCTTCATTTTCAGACAGAAAAAAAAATATTAAACAAGATTTCCGGCATTTTCGGGATATTCCCATGGGGGATTTATCAGGACATGCCATTGTTTTAAAGGCCCATCGTTTTCCTTCTGCAGGCCTTGATGCTTCCAGGGATATTATCCCGGCAAATACGGCAAATAAAACCCGGTCATTCCTTGACCCGAACCGGCACCATAAAACACCCCAAAGCATGTATCCCACACCTGAATCCAGTACAGCGCCGTCTCTGGTACCTGAATCCAGAGCCACGTCGTCTCTGAAGAATGAAGACAGCCCCCCCGGTGAATTGCCATTTCCCAATGGGGAGACAATACCATGGTCCCATGATTTTCCAGAATCCCATGGTTTCCCTGGCAAAAACCTTGCCGCATCCACAGCCACAACCACCCGGGCCCACATGAAATTTCTGGATCTCTCCCGGGAAAACACCATGGCCTTTAAGGCCCAGTTCAAGATCCTGACACAACTGGCAGCAACCATGGTCAACTCCGGTGGCACTGCCCCGGAAGCGTTTCTGGCAAAAAACCATATGGAAAAAACAAATATCAATGATGTAATTGACGGGGATGAGCAAAAAACAGTGTCGCCCCTGTTTGACCGTTCCCAGTGCCTGGCCTTTGCCGTGGGCACTGCCGGCAGTGTGATGGGGGAAAAATTTAACATAATAGATACCTACCCCGTGCGGGTGAGGCTGCCCGATGAACCCCTGATGCTGGTGGACCGCATCCTGTCCATTGAAGGGGAAATGTGCTCCATGGGTCCCGGCAAAATCATCACCCAGCACGATGTAAAACCCCAGGCCTGGTACCTGGACGGCGGCAAAGCCCCGGTTTCCATCTCCATTGAGGCCGGTCAGGCGGATCTGTTCTTGTGCTCATGGATGGGAATTGACCATCAGGTAAAAGGACATCGACGGTATCGCCTTCTGGATGCCCGGGTGACTTTTCATCGTCCCCTGCCCCAACCGGGAGAAACCATTGAGTATCACATTGAGATTGACCGGTTTTTAAAACAGGGAGAGGTGTATCTGTTTTTCTTCCATTATAAAGGATACATCGACAATACGCTGTTCATCTCCATGCGGGATGGGTGTGCGGGATTTTTTACGCCCCAGGAGGTGGAAAACTCCGGTGGAATTATCCTTAAGAAAGAAGAGACCCTAATGGAAACATCCGCCTGTGGGTTTCAGGCACCAGTGCCGGTTAAAAAAGAACTTTACACGGAACCCCAGGTGGATGCCCTGCGTCATGGGAATCTGGAATCATGCTTTGGCAATGCATTCAAGGGCATTATTCTGGGGAAAAACATGAGACTGCCCGGGGAACGCATGCACCTCATTGACCGGGTTCTTGCCTTTGATCCCCTGGGGGGCCGGTTTGGCCTTGGCTGCATCATTGCCGAAGCCGACATCCATCCTGACGACTGGTTTCTTACCTGTCATTTTGTGGATGACAGGGTCATGCCCGGCACATTGATGTATGAGTGCTGCGCACATGCCCTGCGCATTTTCACCCAGCGCATGGGCTGGATTTCCCCCCGGGATGATGTGCATTATGATATCATTCCAGGACTTGAAAGTGACCTTAAATGCCGGGGACCGGTCACCCCGGAGACAAAAAAAGCCAGATACGAAATTGAGATCAAGGAAATGGGTTACAACCCGGAACCCCATGTGGTCGCCGATGCCCACATGTTTTCCGATGACCATCGCATTGTCCTTTATAAAAATATGGGAATGAAACTGGTGGGCCTTTCCCACCGGGAGATTGAACAGTTGTGGAGTAATAGATGAAATATTCAAAGGTCTACATTGATGCCCTGGGCTATGAACTGGCCCCCCACGTACTCACCACCGACGAGATTGAAAAACGCCTTGAACCCTTTTATACGGCTTCCGGCTTCAAAATGGGACAGCTTGAGGTGTTGACGGGCATCAAGGAGAGGCGATTGTGGGAGGTGGATCACACCCTGGCCCAGGGGGCAGCAAAGGCTGGGCGTAAAGCCCTGGAATCGGGCGGGGTATCCCCCGACGATGTGGATGCCCTGGTTTTCTGCGGGGTGGGCCGGGACGGATTTGAACCGGCCACGGCCTGTGCGGTGGCAGATGCCCTGAAAATCAGCAACACGGCCCATGTATATGATGTGTCCAACGCCTGCCTTGGCATGGTCTCGGGCATGGTGGAGGTGGCCAATGCCATAGAACTTGGCCAGATCCGGGCGGGTCTTGTGGTGTCCTGCGAAACGTCCCGGCAGATTGTGGATGCCACCATTGACGAGATCAACCGGGAAAAAAGCATTCCCTTTTACACAACAACCATTGCCACCATGACCGGGGGTTCTGGAGCGGCGGCCATCCTTCTCACCGACGGAACACTGGGAAATTATGTGGAACAACGCCATGCGGTAAAAGGAGGTGTTGTAAAACATGATAACCGATTCCATGATCTGTGCCGCTGGACCTTCAGTGAACCGGGCATGCCCACCCATGCCACAGTGCAGATGCGCACCAACGCCCATGGGGTTCTGGAAAACGGTCTGGCCCTGGCCGGAGAAACCTTTAAAGACTTTATCCGTCACATGGATATACCCAACGGAATGCCCGATAAATTCATCTGCCACCAGGTAGGCTCCACCCACCAGAAGATGTTTCACAAAATTTTAAACATTGATCCGGCACGGGATTTTTCCACCTTTCCCTATCTGGGGAACATCGGTTCTGTGTCCCTGCCCATTACGGCGGCCATTGCCCAGGAACGGGGGTTTTTGAATCCCGGAGAGTATGTGGGGTTTATGGGTATCGGGTCGGGGCTTAATTGTCTTATGATGGGGGTTGAGTGGTAATAAGGAAAAGCATGGAACGAATTATTAATGGAAAAAAACTTTCTACCAGGGGATTTGAATCACTTTATCCCTTCACGCCCCATCACCTGGAAACACGGGGCCATCGTCTTTATTACCTGGACGAAGGCACCGGTCCGCCGGTGGTCATGGTCCACGGCAATCCCACCTGGTCCTTTTATTACCGTCATCTGGTGAAAACCCTTTCCCCGAATTATCGCACCATTGTGCCCGATCACATGGGGTGCGGTTTTTCGGACAAACCCCATGCCGGAGAATACAGGTACACCCTTCAATCCCGGGTGGCGGATCTTGATACGCTGATAAACCACCTGGATTTGAAAGAAAAAATCACCCTGGTGGTCCACGACTGGGGCGGCATGATCGGCTTTGCCTGGGCACTTGATCATCTGAATCGCATTGACCGCATTGTTATAACTAACACCTCGGGATTTTTTCTTCCCCGGGAGAAAAAATTTCCCCTGCGGTTATGGCTTTTAAAATACCTTGCCCCCTTTGCCGTTCCTGCTGTACAGGCAGGCAATGTTTTTGCAAGGGCGGCCCTTTACATGGCCCCACGCAGGTCCCTTTCAAAACAGGTAAAAAAAGGCCTCACCGCACCCTACAACTCATGGAAAAATAGAATTGCCACCCTTAAGTTTGTCCAGGATATTCCCCTTTGTCCCCGGGATGAAAGTTACGCTATGGTAAAATCGGTGGAGGACAATCTTCACCGGCTTGAAAACATTCCCATGATGATTTTATGGGGCCGCCATGATTTTGTTTTTGATCTGTCGTTTTTAAGGGAGTGGCAGTGGCGTTTCCCTGATGTACCGGTGCATTTGTTTGAAGATGCCGGGCATTATCTGTTTGAGGATAAACCAGATCAGACGGCTTCTTTAATTCATCAATTTCTGAAAAAATCTAGCTTTTGAAAAAACTACTTTTTTATTGTAATGGCAAAAACTTAGCTGAGAGAGACCCCGATATGAGGCGAGGAATTGAAACGTCAAAAAATTGCCCATAGCCATCTCAACCTTATCAACATGACAGTGAAATTGGGGAAACATATATACATTTTTAAATTTAAAGTTGTGGAACTTCTTGCCGAAGGCCACGCTTTGCAACAGATCAAAAATAAAGGTTATGCCAACAAGTACCGCAGCCAGGGGTCAATAATTCACCTGATGGGAGTGGAATTTTCAAACGAAAAACCTAATGTGGTGCGCTTTGAGGTGGAATCTGATAAAAATTCAGGGATTGGTCACAACATGGGCCACTTTGGGGTGGGGTCAGGCTTGCGTTATTGGCATTATCGGTGCTTTTGGCCTTTGCACAGGCTGTGGTCGATAACTCCAATAACACAAGCCTGACCCCGCTGGTCCATTAAATGTGACGGGTGGCCCATGCTGTGACCAAGCCCAAAATTCATAACAATGGTGAGCCTTAAAATGCTGTTTGTGACCTCCAAAAGTGGATATTAAGAGCTGTATTGAGATTTTTTAAATTAAATCTCTTTTAATAACGGCATCTTGTCGGGGTCAGACCCTGAGCGTGAGCGCATCAATTAAGCAAAGCTGTGATTTCCGAGTGGTCCTTTGCCGTTTTGATGGTGTCCTTTATTTTTTCAAGGATTTTAATGTCGTTTATCTTTTCAACTCGGGATGTTACTGCATAAGCCTTGTCTGGAAATTTAAGGGTCATTCCTAATTCTATTGCCTGCCTCAACCCCTCAATCTTACCCTCAATCTTACCCTCGTTTTTACCTTCCATGCGAAGTCGTTCTGCCAGTGTCATGGTAAAACCCCCCTCTTTTTTAGAAAATGCCTGTTCAACAATTTCCTTAATCGTCTCGGTGGACACCCCGTCAACAGTGTTAAAAAGGTACCTCAGCACCGTCTCCAGATATTGCATCCCCGTCTCTTTTTCCATCAATTCCCGCATCAATGATAAAATCTGTGGTAATTTCTCCATTAGATCAGGCTCAAAAATATGCTTGAATAACAGCATCACCACCCGACCCATCACGGTTCCTTTGATTTCATCGTCGGAAAACCGGGTCAAATCATAAAGCGCATAGCTGAAATCAGGAATATAATCAGAAAGCGCTTCCACCGGCCCTTCCAGCATGGTGGAAAAACGAATCTTCTCCTGGGGCCAGGGGCTTCTGCCATGGCATAGCAAAAGCGGAATGATCACGGGCAGAGGCGCTTTTTTGTCCTGCTTTATGCAGAGCCGCCAGATTTTAACCATATATTCAAGCAGCTGAAGATGGATATGTTTTTCATGATAACTTTTGTGCTCAAAGAGAACATACACATACCCGGAGGTGTCCGCCAGGTTCACCTGATAGAGCATATCTGAAAAATACTCTGCAAGATCCTTTTCAACAAAGGAATCTTTCTTGATTTCAAGGGTTTGAAAATCCATAAGCTCAGAAATGGCCCCCGGCAGATACTGCTGCAGAAAACAACGGACATTTTCCAAATCACTCCATGTCTCCCGGAAAAGCTTGTCATGGGGATTGTTTACATGGGTTAGGTCGGCATTTTCGGGTTTTTTCATTGGTGGCCTCTAAATCTACTTTGTACGACATCAAAAAATGTAATGAAATATCCTCATAAACTCTTGCTATTGAAGGATTAAAAGTCTTTATCTCGTTCATTCTTTGATGTCGCAAATAATACTTTGTGATCAAATCACAAGTTTTAAATGGAAAATGTTCTCATTTTTGGAAATTAAAATTGTCTTTTTTGACGTCCTTAATATATTCCCCCAAAGTACCTTACACAGTTTGGGGAATAAAACCCGATGAATGGTTTTCTGTATCAACAAATGCAAACCGGAAAATGAACGATGTCCCTTTTTTTATAGGATAATGTATTCCAGCATGACGTCAAGTTTTAAATAGAAGTAAAAATAATTTTATGATAATCATGGAGTGATATATTATATATAAGTATCCTTAAAATGCTGTTTTTGCCCCCCCAAAATGGATTTCAAGAAATAAATTTGAAATTTATTAAATCAATTTTATTGTAATAGCAAATGCTTAGCGGGGTCAAATCCCATCAAAGAGGGGTCCCATGCAAAAAATCAAAAAACTCCCCATTGGTATTCAAACCTTTGAAAAAATTGCCCAGGGCAATTACTGCTATGTGGACAAGACGCATTTTGTACGGAAATTATTGGATGAGGGCACGTATTATTTTTTGTCCCGTCCCCGTCGATTTGGCAAAAGCCTGTTTCTAAGTACGCTGAGGGCCGCTTTTGAAGGCCGCAAAGAACTTTTTCAGGGCCTGTTTCTATATGATAACTGGGACTGGAGTCAGAGTAACCCCGTGGTGCATATCAGTTTCGGGTCCGGGGTGGCCAGAAGTGTGGAAGAGCTTCAGGAGACCTGTGATGAAATTTTGTACGACCACAGCCGAACCTTTGGCATTGAATATCACAAATCAAGCAGCAAAGGCCGCTTTGCCGAGCTGATTCAGACCCTATATGAAAAAACCGGTCGCCGGGTGGTGGTGCTGGTGGATGAATACGATAAGCCCATCCTGGACAGCATTGAAAACACGGAAATGGCCATTACCCTGCGCGAAGAACTTAAAAATTTTTATTCCGTGATCAAGGATGCCGATCCTTATATTGAATTTGTGTTCATCACCGGGGTATCAAAATTCAGTAAGGTATCTCTCTTCAGCGGGCTGAATAATCTCAAAGACATCTCCATAGACAAGCGTTTTTCAGACATTTGTGGGTATACCCAGGAAGAATTGGAGCGCGTGTTTTCCCAACGGCTGGATAAAAATGTGAATCTGGCCGAGGTTAAAAACTGGTACAACGGCTACAGCTGGCTGGGACAACATGTCTACAACCCCTTTGATATTTTGCTTTATCTGGATAGTAAGGTGTTCCAAAGTTTCTGGTTTGAGACGGGAACACCAGCCTTTTTAATCAAACTGCTGCGCAAAGGCCGTTACTTTATTCCTGAACTCCAAAACATGGTGGCTGGCGAGGAGATTGTGGGCAGCTTTGACGTGGACAATATCACAGTGGAGGCATTACTGTTTCAGACCGGTTATCTCACCATCACGGGCTTTGAGCAGACCGGCGCGTTCCGGCGCTATCAATTAAGTTATCCCAATCTGGAGGTGCGGGCAGGATTGACCAATGCCATTTTGACCGGGCTGGTTCAGGATCATCTGGCCAAAACCCGCAATCAGTCCCATGTGCTGGATGCACTGGCCAACAATGCTGTTTTTGACCCCCAAAAGTGGGTTTTAAGGGTTGTAATTGAGACCTTTCAAATTAAATTTTATTTTTATAACAGAAGGTTATCGGGGTCAGACCCTATGCAGTCCGACCCTATGCAGCAATATAAAACTGAATGCCCGCCTTATTGAGAACTTACACCCAGGCCTCAGGCAACGGAATGCCCCCACACCAACAGATTTCGCAGCTCCCGGCTGAACACCAGCCCCACTTCATGTACCGTTATCCCTGCCCGGTTTTTGTATTTTTCGGCATATCCCTTTTCCTGAATCTGCTTCAATGCAGGATTCTGGCCCAATTTATCAGTGGTATCCGTATCCACCACTTTGATCTCCATCACGTAGATATGCTCTCCCAGTTTGACGGTCATATCCGCCTGTCCGTGATTGGTGATATCTTCCGGAATGATGTCGGCATCCAAAGAACTGAAAAAGGCATAGAGTACCGAAGCGTAATACCCTTCTGTCCCGGGAAGGTCGTTTTTTGTAAAGTTGCGCCATGGGATGGCGGCAAACAGTCGCTGGATCACGACGATCATGCCGTCAAGATCACCGGCTTCCAGACAATGGTATAAATGATCCTGTATGCCAATTTTTTCATTGATCAAATCGGTATAGGCGTTGATGAAATGATCATTGAGGGCAATTTTCACCTCAAGGTTGGGCACCTTCAGCTCAAACATCATCCGGTTGCGACGCGTAAAGGTGCGTGCAATTGTCAAATAACCGCTCTGGAACAGCAATGTCAGTGGATTTATTTTTTCCACATTAAAGGAGTCCAGAACCTCTTCGGTCACCTCCACCCCTTCCAGGTTGGGCAAAAAATAGCGATTTTTCTCAAACAGCTTGAGCAAAAAACCCGGATTCCCGGTTTCAAACCAGTAATTTCGGTACTGATACGCCTCACTAATAAAAAGCAAAATATCAAACGGGTTGTAAACCGGTTCTCCCAGCCATTTATATCCGTTATACCATTGTCTGACCTTTTCCATATCCACACCACGAAGATGATCTGCAAAATGGGACTTCAAATCAGCATGGGTATAGCCGCAAATAGTTGAAAATTGGCTGCTGAGGCTAATATCCCGGAGCTGATTCACTCCGCTGAACAGGCTGACCTTGGAGAATTTACTCACCCCGGTCATGAAGACAAACTGGAGATGGGCACCCTGCCCCTTGAGAACGGAATAGAGATTCTTCAACCCTTCGCGCATTTCAACGGCTATTTTTGTGTCTGCTATGTTGTCGAGAATCGGTTTGTCATACTCATCAATCAAAACCACCACGCGACGGCCATATTTTATTTCAGCTTTTCGGATGAGTTCTCCGAATGTTCCCGGGATATCACGGCTCTGGTCAAGAGAAATTTTTAAATTAAACGCATTGTCATTTAAAATTTCATATATCCGCCGGTCCAGGCCTTCCCGGGACTGCAGGGTTCCATCGGAAAAGTCTATCTTGATCACCGCATGGGTTTTCTCCCAGTCCCATTTATCATGAATATATAACCCCTTAAACAGCTTTTGGTTGCCTTCAAAAATTTCCTTGAGGGTATCCACAAACAGGCTCTTTCCGAACCGCCGGGGACGTGAAAGGAAATAATATTCTCCATGATCAATAAGCTGTTTAATCAGGTGAGTTTTATCAATATAATAACACTCATTTTCTCTGATTTTTGCAAAGGTTGAGATACCTATGGGCAATTTTTTCATAAAAAATTGGCAAGGAAACCCCTGAATCTTTAGCTCGGGGGAGGAATTGCCGCCTCCATTTTGTTATTGTAGTTAAGTGCATGGACGTTAAGTGCATGGACAAAAATTTTTTAGGGCTTGGTCATAGCATGGGCCACTCGTCACAATTATTGAGCCAATTGAGAAACTGGCCCATCTTAGGGAGTCAGAAGTTTTCAATTTACCATTTTACCGGGGGGGTATCCATCGAATGCAGCACTTCGGATTTGACAAATGGTAAATCAATAGGTTCTGACTCCCTTATGTCCAATCCTCAAATCCGTAATGAGCCGCCTTTTGTTGCTGTTACAGGTTTCCTTGGGGTTAACATCACCCATGTAATCTCAAGTGCCCCTTTTTTATAGAATAATGTATTCCACCATGACGTCAAGTTTTAAATAGAAGTAAAAATAATTTTATGATAATCATGGAATGTTATCTGTAAAATATTGATGCGTCTTAAAATGCTGTTTTTGTCCCCTAAAAGTGGATTTTAAGAAATAAAATCGAATTTTTTCAAATCAATTTTATTGTAATAGCATACACTTAGCTGGGTCAGCCCCCGATATAAGGCGAAACATGAAAAAATTGCCCATAGGCATCTCAACCTTTTCAAAAATCAGAGAAAATGGGTGTTATTATGTTGATAAAACCCCTCTGATCAAAAGACTTGTGGATCGTGGAGAATATTATTTTCTTTCCCGTCCCCGCCGGTTCGGAAAAAGTCTTTTCCTGGACACATTAAAGTCCGCCTTTGAAGGAAAAATTGAGCTGTTCCGTGGACTTTATCTGGAAAACAACTGGGATTTCAACAGGAAATACCCGGTACTGAAAATAAGTTTTGGCGCTGGCATGCTTCAAAGTCCCAAGGAACTGGATGAAACCTTTCAGGGTATCTTTGCCGGGCTTAAAAAAGAATTTGATCTAAACCTCGGTGATATCAGCCACAAAGAAAATTTCAGAGAAACCATCCATCAGGTATATGAAAAATTTAATGAAAAAGTCGTCATACTTGTGGATGAATATGACAAACCCATCCTTGACAACATCACCGACCCTGCCACCGCCGCTTTAATGCGGGACAGCCTGAAAAACTTTTATTCGGTGATTAAAGATGCGGATGCCGTGATCCGATTTGTCTTCATCACAGGGGTCTCAAAATTCTCTAAGGTGAGTCTTTTCAGCGGTCTTAACAATCTTGAGGATATCACACTGGATGCAAACTATTCGGTTATCTGCGGGTATACCCAGGATGATCTGGAAAGAGAGTTTGCGGATCGGCTGGGGAATGCGGATCTGAATGAAATACGAACCTGGTATAACGGCTACAACTGGCTGGGAGAATCTGTCTACAACCCCTTTGATATTCTACTTTTTTTCTCCAAGGGTCGCATATTCAGAAACTATTGGTTTGAAACCGGAAATCCTTCTTTTCTAATAAAGCTTTTCAAGGAAAAAAAATATTTTATACCGGATCTTGAAAAAGTGGAGGTGACGGAAAGCCTGATCGGAAGCTTTGATGTTGATTTTATTGAGGTGGAAACCCTGCTTTTCCAGACGGGCTACCTGACCATCAAAAAAGAAAAACGCATAGGCCCCCGTATAAAATATGAATTGAAATATCCCAACATAGAGGTACAGTATTCTTTAAACGACTATATCCTTGATTACCTGACACTGGAACCGGTGGGGAAATCAAAGCATCAGGATGCGCTCTACTTTGCCCTTGAAGCCGGTAATCCTGAACAACTGCACAAAGCCCTGAAACGCCTGTTTGCATACATCCCCTACGACAACTTCTCAAACAACAAAATATATGAATATGAAGGATATTATGCCTCGGTGGTTTACAGCTATTTTGCCGCCCTTGGCGTGGAACTGATTGCAGAAGATGTGACAAACAGGGGTCGGATTGACTTAACTATAAAACTTGCCGGTCGGGCATATATTATTGAATTCAAGGTGACAGATAAAAAACCGCTTGAAGGTCCGGGTGAAGGAGTTAATGAAGAACCAGGGAAAAAATATAAAGCCTGTGTTGACCCAACCGGCAATACCGCCCTTGCCCAGATTAAAGATAAAAAATATCATGAAAAGTATTCCGATTATCAGGAGGTGTTCCTGATCGGCATGGAATTTTCAAAAACTGAGAAAAATATTGTCAGGTATGACTGGGAAAAAATATAATGGCATTTGGCATCCTTCATGCGATGCTTGGCTCCCTCTCAAAGCGGGTGCATTCGGGCTTGGTCACAAGATGGGCCACCTTGGGGGAGGGTCAGGCTTTCGTTATTGGCATTATCGGTGCTTTTGGTGTTTGCACAGGCTGTAAAAAGATAACGCCAATAACACAAGCCTGACCCCGTTGGCCCCACCAACTATGACAGATAAACCATAACAGAGGGGTCCCATGCAAAAAATCAAAAAACTCCCCATTGGTATTCAAACCTTTGAAAAAATTGCCCAGGACAATTATTGCTATGTGGACAAAACGCATTTTGTACGGCAATTGTTGGATGAGGGTACGTATTATTTTCTGTCCCGTCCCCGTCGATTTGGCAAAAGCCTGTTTTTAAGCACACTTAAAGCTGCCTTTGAGGGTCGGCGAGAATTATTTCAAGGGCTTTTTTTATATGACAACTGGGACTGGTCGAAGAACAACCCCGTGGTGCACATCAGTTTCGGGTCCGGGGTGGCCAGAAGTGTGGAAGAGCTTCAGGAGACCTGTGATGAAATTTTATACGACCACAGCCGGGCCTTTGGTATTGAATATCACAAGGCAAGCCGCAAGGGCCGCTTTGCCGAGCTGATCCAGACCCTTTATGAAAAAACCGGCCGCCGTGTGGTGGTGCTGGTGGATGAGTACGACAAGCCGATCCTGGATAACATTGACAACACGGAAATGGCCATTGCCCTGCGCGAGGAACTCAAGAACTTCTATTCCGTGATCAAGGATGCGGACCCTTACATTGAGTTTGTGTTCATCTCCGGGGTTTCCAAATTCAGCAAGGTGTCCCTTTTCAGCGGTCTGAACAATTTGGAAGACATTACCCTCAGCCCGGATTGTTCTGCAATCTGCGGCTATACCCAGGATGAGCTGGAAGAGGTGTTTTCAGACTGGATAGACCAGGGTGTGGATCTAACCAAAGTGAAAACATGGTACAACGGGTACAATTGGCTGGGGCAGGATGTTTACAATCCCTTTGATATTTTGCTTTATCTTAAGCAGGGTGAATTCCGGAATTTCTGGTTCGAAACCGCCACCCCAACGTTTCTGATCCGACTGCTGCAGGAAAAAAGATATTATATTCCGGCATTGCATGATTTAAGGGCCAGCGAGAAGATTCTGGGCAGCTTTGATGTGGATGGGCTGGAGATTGAAACCCTTCTGTTCCAGACAGGTTATTTGACCATAAAGCAGGTCCAAAAGATGGGAGGTATGCGCTGGTTTCAGCTTGGCTATCCCAACCAGGAGGTGCGGCAGAGCCTGACCGACTATATCCTTTCTTTTCTCACCAATACCACCGTTGCCCAGGAAAACAACAAGTTCAATTTATATGAAGCCCTGCTTGACAATAATTTTGATGCCCTCCAGCAGACCCTGCAGGCATTTTTTTCTTCCATCCCCCATGATTGGTATCGCAAAAATCAGCTTGCCAACTACGAGGGGTATTACGCCTCCATTGTCTACTGTTATTTTGCTGCCCTGGGCCTGGATGTGTGTGTGGAAGACGTCACCAGTCATGGCCGCATTGATATGACGGTGAAATTGGGGAAACATATCTATATTTTTGAGTTTAAGGTTGTGGAACTTCTTGCACAGGGCCGGGCTTTGCAGCAAATCAAAGATAAAGGGTATGCCGACAAGTACCGTATCCAGGGGTCTACAATCCATCTGATTGGGGTAGAATTTTCCAGTGTAAAACGTAATGTGGTGCGCTTTGAGGTGGAAGCTGATAAGAATTCATAAAAATTGCTGAGAGCTTTAAAATTCTGTTTTTGACCCCCAAAAGTGGGTTTTAAGAGCTGCTATTGATATCTTTTAAATCAAAATTTTTTTAATAACAGCATCTTGTCGGGGTCAGACCCTGATCTATAGAGAACCAGACCGCCGAATACAGCATTTTCACTAATTCGTAAAGCCAACTCCCCGCCTCACTCACATTGGTTAGCAAGAAGTTCATACACCTTTTTAATTCTCACAGGAACCCCGTCTTTGACTCTCTGCATATTTCTAGAATTGGATCTCCTGCAACATGAGATTGCTCTCATCCTCGCATTTTTAGATAACCTTTATCAGGTAGCGGTGAACGGTTTCAGATTTCAGTTGTCCTTCGCCCCGCTCAGGGCCAAAAATGGCCAACCCCTGGCAGATGGATTCCGGAGTGGGTACTCTCCTCACAGGCACGGCGGCCCCCTTCAGCCGTTTCCGTTTCGGTGACCACGACGGCAGTCGTGACATACCGTGACCTGGTCCATAATGCATTTTTCTGTGCTTGTGAATAGCGTTTGCCCCGTTTCGGACATTTTTTCCGGGACTTTTTGCATTGTCTGCGTTGTTCTATTCCCCCAACAGCGGGACGGATACTTGATTTTGCCTTTACTTCAGTCTTTATATCAGCTATCTCCTTTATAGTTTCTTGCAGGAAATGTCGAGATATTAGCTGTTTTGTCTCAGGCTTTTTTCTGTCTTTTTCTATGTAAACCTATAGAGCAAGACAAAATATACCCATAAAATATCAGTGATGTCCGGTTAGGTTCTTGCATGTTAAAAAAACAATATAAAACACTTGATTTATTAATAAATGAGAGCTAATTAAGCATTGCACTTATCTTGTTATAATTGATTTTATAACAAGGAGAAGTTAATGCCCATAGCCCAATGCAAAAAACAAAAGATCAAATTTGATGCTGAATCCTTTATACAATATCTGCTGCCTTTACAAAAAATTCTGCTCACTACCCCTGCGCTTAATTCAAGGGGGTATCGGCCATTGAAAATGACGTTTGAAGACCAACTCAATGCTTTATTATTCTATCACCTTCAAGAGCATGAGTCTGCAAGAGATCTTGTCCAGTGCATGAAAGAAGATGATTTTGCCAAAAACAACATAGCGCCTGATGGTGGTATCAGTCTCAGCAGTTTTTGTGAAGCCATTAATGATCGAGGACTCGAACAACTTCAATATGTCTTTGAGGAACTTTGTAAAAAAGCCCACAAGGTTTTGCCAGCCCAATATTCAGATCTTGGTGATCTTGTATCCATTGACGGATCATTGATAAATGCTGTCCTTACAATGTATTGGGCAGATTACAGGAAAGGCTCAAAAAAAGCCAAGGGTCATTTTGGTTTTGATGTTAACCGCCAAATCCCGCTGAAAGTCTATCTCACAGATGGCAATGGTGCAGAGCGCCCGTTTGTAAGCTCCATACTCACAAAGGGGCAGACTGGGATAATGGATCGAGGGTACCAATCCCATAAAGATTTTGATTTGCTACAGGCTGAGGGAAAACATTTTGTATGCCGAATCAAAATCAAAACTACGCGAACTATCATCAAACAGAACCTTGTGCCGGAGGACACTCATATTTTTTATGATGCAGAAGTCCTTCTTGGAACTCCGGGGGTAAATCAATCAGAGACACCAGTCCGAGTCGTTGGATATAAGATTGCAGACTCAACATTTTACGTGGCAACTGATCGACATGATCTGACTGCCGAGCAAGTAGCCAAAATCTACAAGCTCAGGTGGGACATTGAATCCTTTTTCAAATGGTGGAAAAAACATCTCAAAGTGTATCATTTGATTGCTCGCAGCGAGTATGGGGTAATGGTACAAATCCTTGGTGGGCTTATTTCATATCTACTCATGGCCATATATTGTCATGAGAACTTCAATGAAAAAGTTTCTATCAGAAGAATCCGTCAACTGAGAAATGATATACAAAATGAACTCAGATCCCCTTTATTAGGCAATCAAGGTGTTAAAAAAAGAACCAGAAAAAAGAAAAAGAAGTCTGCAAAAACCTAACCGGACATCACTGATAAAATATAACAATTTATCAGACTAAGGGTCCGTTAAAAAATAAACTATGCAAAAATCTCTGACGGAAACAGCCCCAGTCGGGTAACAAGCACTAGATATAGATGGTTAATTTTTTAACAAACCCTAACGAACTTTTATACATTTAATCTCATGCCTGTATTCCGTCACAATTAAAAGTTATGAGGAGTAATTATGCCAGTTTTTTTTAAAGATGAAAAAAAAATTATTTTTCTTATATTTCTAATATCCGGGGTCAGCGGTCTGCTGTATGAGGTAGTTTGGCTGCGTATGCTCTCCCGGGTGCTTGGAGTAACTACATATGCAACTGCAATCACGCTTGCAGCTTATATGGCTGGCCTGGGAATAGGAAGTTATCTTTTCGGAAAACTGGCAGACCGGGCACAAAACACCCTTAAGCTCTACGCATATATAGAACTCTTAATCGCGGCGGCGGCAATACTCACGCCTGTATTGTTTAATCTGTCTGAAGGCCTTTATATAAATTTTTACGACGTATCCGGAGGTAATACAGGCGCTGTCATGGTACTGCGCTCGTTTATCTCGTTTTTTACACTTTTAATCCCTACTGTACTCATGGGTGGAACTCTTCCTTTATTGGTGGCCCGAACCACGCAGATTTCCGGCAAATTTGGAAACAGTTTGAGTATGCTTTATTCCATGAATACATTTGGAGCGGTCATCGGCGTACTTCTCAGCGGATTTATAACCATAGGAAAGCTGGGGGAGTGGCAAACCATAGCTTTAGGTATGGTCATAAACCTTGCGGTGGCGCTTGCAGCGCTGCGTATTTCGGCATCTTCAGGGGATACAGATCCGCAGGAGAAAGTGGCTTCAGCAAAAAAAGAGGTTATTGCAAAAGAGGTATCCTGGACGGGAAGGATAGTTCTTGCTTCCATTTTTATAAGCGGTTTTACTGCACTTGCATATGAAGTCATTTGGACGAGGCAGTTGATCCTTTATCTGGAAGTATCAATATATGCTTTTTCAGCCATGCTTGCTATTTTCTTGATAGGTATAGCGCTTGGTAGCCTTTTAGCCTCTAAATTAGCCGTGGAGAAACTTAATAATCCGCTTGTATTTGGAATTCTTCAGCTACTTTTAGCAGCAGTATCGCTTCTCAATCTCTATATTTTCCCCTTGTTTGATACCAATATATTAACGAAAATGATATTGTCACCTGTTATACTTGTGCTACCGACAGCACTTATTTTCGGGATTATTTTCCCGGTTGCCGCAGTAAGTTATCTGCAGGGTAAAGAAAATGCTGGCGAGACTGTCGGAACAGTATATGGTTTTAATACCGCTGGCAATGTGCTAGGTTCTTTAGTGACCGGTTTTGTACTGATAGGACTAATGGGTTCTACAAAAACGGTTATTATGCTTGCTTTGGTTAACCTGTCGGTGGGGGTTATACTCATGCTGGCCAGCATAAAGCTGACAAAGCGAACCGTCATTTCGATGACCTCTGTGGTATTTTTGATCCTGCTATTGGTACCTGGTACATTAAAAAAGGATGTATTTCTTGATGTTATAAAGAACAGGATACTAAAAAAATGGAAAAATGTACCCCATACCATTTATTTAAACAAAGAAGGGGTTCAGGGAACGGTAACTTCATACAGCGCGGGAGGAAATAAGCAGCTTGAGGTAAACGGGGTGGGTCAGACAACCCTTTGCACAGAGACAAAACTAATGGCGCATATACCCTATTTAATGGCTGATGAAGCAAAAAAAATGTTAGTTATATGTTTTGGCATGGGCACCATCGTCCGTTCTGCAGCACTTTATGAATCATTAGAAATAATAGCTGCCGAACTGGTTCCTGAAATATTCAATTGTTTTAAGTATTACCATCCGAACGCCCAGGAAGTGTTAAACAGAAAAAAACCCAGACTGGTAGCCGAAGACGGAAGAAACTTCTTGCTTTGTTCAAAGGAAACATACGATATCATATCCATAGACCCTTCACCGCCGGTTCACAGCGCGGGAACGGTAAATTTGTATACAAAAGAATTCTTTGAATTGTGCAAAAAGCACCTTACACCGGGTGGAGTGATGTGCCTGTGGTTCCCGGAAAGCGGAAGGGAAGAAGACAACTGGATGATTTTGAGGACCTTTTTTGAGGTGTTTCCGGAGACAGTCGTCTGGAGAGGCCCCAGGAATTGGGGATTTTACATGACTGGTAAAAAGAAACCCATAGAACTCAATTTTGCAAAACTTAAAAATATGTTTGAAAATAAACTGATAGTAGATGATCTCAAGGAATACGATCAACTTTGTGATACTCCGGAAAAAATTATGTCCCTGGCAATCGGAGATACTGCATCAATGTGGGACACCGCGTCGAAATACCCGATTATCACCGACAATAATCCATATACCGAATTTCCTATATTCCGCTCAAAGATGAATTATTAACTGAGTATCAGATTCAAAAAGTATTGATGGCTATAGATATTTGTTGATATTTACAGGTATATTCTGGTAAAGATTTAATTTTTTTTACAGGAGCCATATGAAGGTATCTATCATCATCCCCGCATTTAATGAAGCTGGTTCCATTGGAGATGTGGTTAAAAGCATCAAAGCAAAATATCCTGATTTTGAAATCATTGTGGTCAATGATGCCTCGACAGATAACACCGCTAAATTTGCTGAACAAGCCGGTGCAAAGGTACTCTCCCACCCATATAATATTGGCAATGGTGCATCCATAAAGACAGGCATGAGAGCGGCATCCGGGGATTTCTTTGTGACCATGGATGGAGATGGCCAGCACAGGCCTGAAGATATCGGAAAGCTACTGGCAGAAATGGAAACTTATGACATGATTGTAGGTCAGCGCCAATTTTCTAGTCAGGCATCCTTTAGTAGATATATAGGAAATTTTTTTTATAATAAGTTTGCCTCCTATGTCACCAAATTCAGGGTGAGAGATCTGACATCTGGGTTCAGAGCAGTAAATGCAGGCATGGCAAAAAGTTTTTTATATCTTTTTCCCAACACATATTCTTATCCAACCACCCTAACCTTATCTGTTTTAAGAAGCGGAAGAAGCGTTAAGTACGTTCCAATTTCAAGTAATAAGCGCCAAAAAGGAAAGAGTGGAATCAATATATTCAAAGATGGGGGCAAATTTTTTATGATCATTCTTAAAATATGTATCCTATTCTCTCCTTTGAGAATTTTCCTGCCAGTAAGCAGCTCATTTTTTCTATTGGGAATATTTCATTACATAAATACCTATCTTCAGTCCGGCAGATTTACCAATATGAGTGCTTTGCTTCTGGTAACCAGTGTGGTGGTCTTTATGATGGGTCTTGTCTCCGAACAAATATGCCAGATGCGGTTTGAAAAAACCGGAGATTTCAGACTTCAGGATACTTCTAAAAGAGTAACGGACAAAATTGATGGAAAATTTTAGATCCGGCTTTATAATTCTTCACTCTTTACCCGTAAATGCTCAAATGAAACGGCAAATACTAATAGGCTTCTAACTAATAGGCTTCTAACTAATAGGCTTCTAACTAATATGAATCGAGTTGTGGTTTTTGGTAACATTATAATGACAGAAGATGCAACTCGGAATTCTATCCTCTGCAACTCATTCGAAAAATGCGCAGACAAATGTTTTAAAAATACTATCAATTTTGGATTTGCAAAGCCGGAGGCATCCCCCTCAACCAAACTTGCCTATGCTCTTTTATTTTCTTGGCTGAGGTGGAGTGTGCTTTTCATAAAATATTTTTTTCTTCCTGACCACAACATTCTATTTGTACCATATCCATCCCATATGGATGGATGGCTCGCATGCATCTTGGGGAAGATATGCCATAAAACTGTTATTATCGATGGTTTTATAGGACTATACGACACAATTATTTCGGACCGAGGTCTGGTTAAAAAAAAAGGTGTCCTATCCAAAATGATCTGGCAGTATGAAAAATGCATCTTATCTTGGGCGGACATTGTTCTTGTGGACACTGATTTAAATGGACTCATGTTAAAAAAGTCTTATGGACTACTACGAACAAAAATCAAAGCCATACCGGTGGGTATAGATGAAAACCTCTGGAAACCTTTTAAAAATAACAGGAATTTTCCTTTTACTGTTATTTTTTGGTGTACATTTATTCCCCTACATGGTGCAGAGGTGGTGGCACACTCAGCCAAACGACTTATGAGAACAGATCCAGATATAAAATTTCTTGTCATCGGAACAGGACAAGAAGCCGAAAAATTCAGCAGCAGGGTCAAGGAGCTACAATTGAACAATTTAGTATGGATAAGGCGTTTTATTTCAATGAAAAAAATATATCATTTAATGAAAAAATCCCATTGTTGCCTTGGTGTGTTTGGCAATAGAAACAAAACGCAAAGGGTGATCCCTTATAAGGTGTATCAAGCGCTTGCTTCTTCTCAGCCAGTAATAACAGCGGGTACTAAGGCTGCCAATCAACTGTTCATTCATGGTGAGCATGCGTTACTTGTCAATCCAAATGATCCTGAATCATTGGCTGAGGCTATTTTAACCCTAAAGGCCAATGAAAAATTTGCAGTTCATCTTGGCATAAATGGACGCAGGCTGTATGAAAAAAAATTATCAAATAGTGTCATTGATCAAAAAATTTCAGAAATACTTAAAATACCAGTTGGCGAAGATAAATGCCGATAAAAAGAAGAGGATTAATCGTTGTTCGTTACATACTTTTTAGCATTGTTCTTTATATTGTTGGAAAAACATTGTTCAAACAAATGGCGCAATTAAACCTGGCTGACTTTTCCATTGCTACTCCATATATTATGGCCTCTGCTTCATGTGAAATATTCGCAAGACTTTTTATTAGTGCGGGATATTGGCTTGTCTTGAAATTTTCAGATACGCCATTACCTATCAGAACTGTAATAGGTGTGACTTGGTTATCATTTCTGGGTAAATATTTGCCTGGCAAAATAGCAGTAGTGGCCAATTCTGTCTATTTTTTTAAAAAATATGAGATCCCAACTTCTGTGGCGGGAATTATCCCTTTGCTTTGCACGTTTATGACTATTTTTGTGGCATTGGTTTTATCTCTGCCACTATTATACTCAAACAATGATGTACAAAACATTGCCAATCTGCTGTTTATTGTATTGCCTTTTCTCTGTGTGGGATCACTTTTTTCCATTAATCCCGGCTCTTTTTTTTATATAACAAATATTTTACTTAAAAAGTTGGGTATGGAACCGATCCGGTTAATTTTTTCAGTCAGGCAAATGACTGCATTGATAAGTGTGATTGGATTGCAATGTGTTTTTGCGGGGCTTTCCACATGGTTCATATGCAGATCTGTTTGTTTCATGAAATTGACCTTTTTGCCCCAAATTATTTCAGCCACTGCTTTTTCTGGGGTAATGGGTCTCCTAGCTTTTTTCAGCCCCGCCGGAATTGGAGTGAGGGATGGATTTTATTTTCTTATTTTGGGAAGCATTACAGGGTCGGGAAATGCAGCTGTTATTACTATTATATTACGCATTATCCAGTCTGTAGTGGACCTTTGCACGGCAGGCACAGGTGCTATTTTGCTTCATTTACATAAACGTATAAGGCTAATTCAATGAGAAACAAATGGGTACCACTGCCCAGATATGTCTTGCGCAAAAAGCTTGTTCTGCATGTACTCAAAAAGCGGATGAGAGAAAATCAATCATGCCTTGAGGTCGGTTATGGTCCCGGCGATATGTTAATAGAACTATCCAGATTGGGGTTTTCCACACATGGTTACGATTTCTCCATCAACGCATATAATGAAGCCCAAAAAAGAATAAATCAATGTGCCTTACAAATCAAAAGAAATATTCATTTATTTTTCAATGAAAAAGAAATTGGCAAAGCACAGTATGATGTGGTACTGGCACTTGAGGTGCTGGAGCACGTGAAAGATGATGTCTCAATGTTAAAAGTATTTAACCGATATCTGAAAAAAAATGGTCTTTTGATTTTTTCTGTACCCGCTCATAAGTCAAAATGGGGAGAAAATGATGTATGGGCTGGCCATTACCGAAGATATGAGAAAAATGATTTCTTTCAAAAATTACCTAACGCTAAATTTGAAATACTTCATGTTTGGTCTTATGGATACCCGTTAACGCTTCTGTTGGATCTTCTAATTCATCGAAGCCATAAAAAAGAAATAATTGCCAATTTTGGTATTTCAAAAGAATATTTAACCAAACAAAGTGGAATAACGCGAGAAAAGAACTTTGCAAACCAAATAGCGGCATGGAGTATCTGGACATATCCTTTCATTTATGTTCAACGATTATTTCTTGACTTTGATATGAGTAGTGCATTTCTGGTTATTGCCAGAAAACTGGGTTAAATCTCTTAGGGAGTTTATGGGAAAGAATATACCCAAGCTTAATGAGAACCATACCGACTATCCGGAGTGCTTTATGTGAAAATGGGTAGTTTTATTATCATGAACTCCCTTATAACTACTATTCTTGCCCTCAGCGCTATAGCTCAGCGTGATAGCATGACATATAAGTCTGCGATTCTACGAATCTCCAATAATTTTCTCTGCAGTTTGATTTAATTTATCAGATATCACTCCAAGCAGTATTGATTGAGACAAAGGGACTTCAAGATTATCTTTGTCAATATTTTTTAGTGTTGCTTGGATCTGAGATATTGTGAATTGTGAAATCAAATCTGAAGCATAAATATCAATTTTATGTCCATCTTCAGCCCTGTAACTATTTTCAAGCAAAGCCAAAAAAGCCTTGATGTCTCTTGGGGATAAAGAATGCGCATTGTTTAAAAAAATATCAGCTTTTGCATATTCCCCACATCGACTGAGTGCAACCCCTAGATATAAACTTGTCTCGTAATTATAGGGGAATGCACTAAGTGCTTTTCTAAAATATTTAACGGATGCTTCATTCTTCCCCTGCATTAAGAGTAAGCGTCCTTTCATTAAAAGATAATCTTCGTCATTTTCATATTGTGATAATAAATTATCGATATCTTTCTGAGCGTTAACCAAATCACCTTGTTGCACGAGGATTAAAATCTTCTTAAAACGAATATTGATATTACTTGGATCAATATGAATAGCCCTGATCGCATAGTTCAAGGCTGTCTCATACTCACCTTTTTTATAATACAAACCGGCTATATTTTTGAGTGCCACAAATTTTGAATATTCGGGTTTGGGATCTTTCAAAGTAAGAGATTTTTGATATAGTTCTATGGATTTGTCAAAATCTCCTATTTTTGAATAATAACTTGACGCTAAATTCTGAATAGGTCTTGCGCTGTTAGGGGCTTTTTCCGCAGCGTCTTCCCACAATGTTTTTTCGGTAGCCCATGCCATATTCCAAACATATGTGCCGAAACCTAAACACATCATCAATAAAGGAACAAAAAAAACAATCATTATATAAATCAGCTTTTTTTTATTTTCATACAAGACGATAATCTTTTCTAATCCCACCGCAACTGGCAAAAACAAAAAAAAGGATGGCAGATAATTACGATGATCAAAAATAAGTTCAAGTGGAATTACTGAAGATTCTATAATGTGATTTAAAAAGAAAAAAAGAATGGCGAATGAAAGTATGGGGTGTTTTTTTAATGTGATCAAACTGAACCCGACACTGCCAAGTATGCCGACTATCGATAACAAGGTAGTAAAGGGTTTTAAAATAGAAGTCGATACGGTGATATCATGTTCAAGGGAGATCCGTGAAGTAATAGGGTAAAATATCTTTGTGATGTAGCCCATAAGAATTCTGGGTTCTGTTAAAATCCTTTCAATAAAGGTAAAGGATCGATTGGAATAACCATCTAAAAACTGAAGCGGCCCTTCCTTTAAAAAAAGAAAGACCCCTGAAGTAAATGTGAACAGAATACAGACGAAAGCCAAAATCAAAAGAATCTGTTTCTTTTTAAGGCTTTCTATTTTCTGGTAAAAAATTATTTCTATAAGAATTACTGCTATTGGTAAAGTGATCGCATTTTCCTTGCTTCCAAGTGCAAGCAGGAAACTTACAACCACCATAAGATAATAAATTAATCCCTTTAAGTTTGGGGCACTTCTTCCACACACATAAAAAAACAAACCCAAAACATAAAAAAAGGCAGCAAGCGAGGCCATTCTTTGCACAATATATGTGACGGCCTGGACCTGGATGGGATTTATGGCCCATAACATTGTGGCTAAAAGGGCAACAAAATATTTATTTCCCTTATACCTTTTTTTTAATGCAGGCGTGCTAAGAAGTTTTGTAATTAACAGAAAAAGAACAAATGATGTCAATATATGTATGGTAATATTAAACACATGGTATCCACGCACATCATCCTTTCCAAAATACCAGTTAATACCGAAAGTGAAACATGCGGTGGGTCTGTATAGTTTGGGGTTATCGTTATTGCCACCAGGCATTGCAAATAAAGTTTGAACAATGGAATCAAATTTCAAATTTTCTATATGCAATTTTGAATTCTGGGTTATATTGTCATAATCATCAAAATGCCATGATGAATTGAGCGTATTACTGTATATTACTGATATAAAAAGGGCTATTAAAACAAAAGGTAAAAGAATCTTGTTTTGGTTATTATTTTTCAAGATTAGGAACCTGCCTTTATTTGATACAAAGAAAAACCATTATGATCAAAAATATTTTCGGTCCAGTGTGTAATAAAATCAAAAAACAAAACTTGTTCCCCATGATTTAAATCCAGACCAATACGCTCTTTAAACAGAGCATTATTGATCAAAAAAAAAGTAATTCCTCTATTTTGAAATTCTTGAGTTATTTTCCACGGATCATGGTATGTACGAAGCAAACCATATAGTAGTTTTATATTTTCACCCTCGTCAGGTACGTATTTCCGGTTGCAGTAATATCCCCTCTTTCCAATGTAGAAAAACATTATATTGGCGTTTAAGGGAAGGTGTTTGTTGATGTACTCAAACGCAGCATACTCATGTCTGAAAGAACGGATATATGCGTTTCTGGAAACATCGCCACAAATATATGACAACGGTTTAACATACTTGAACTGTTCTACAAGGTATCCACCATGGAACCATAAAAGATAGAAACTAACCAGGAAGATTAGGAAATAGGAACCCTTTTTTCTGATATGAACCCAACGACTGGCAATGCAACACGATGACATTGCATTCTTAAGGCCATACACAGATAAAATCACAAGAAAAGGAATGGCAGGTGAAAGATACCTCATTCTGATAACGCTGGAAAACAAGGTAAAAAGAATAAAAAGTATAGAGAAAGACAACATGATTTTTTTTTCGCCCAAGTAAACGTTATCTCTGCCATTACATGAAACAAAAGAAAACATGGGAAGAAGTAACAGCAAAGCGGACAACCTTCCATCAAAAAATTGAAAATCATTATCTCGACCTTGAAAAAAAATTCTCACCGGGAGAAGCAGCATCTCCCACCATTTCTCTCCATATATGAATTTTCGATAAGCTAAATTACCAAAATGGAAATCTTTAGTATTGGAGTTTTCCGCATTTGCAATTTTCCAATTACTCACGCAAGGCTGTTCAATATGAACCTTGAAATGCTGGTTGTAAAGTGGATAAACAGGATTCCTGGTCCAGACATAATTTCGAATCATCCAGGGAGAAAAGAAAACCAGGGCAGTCAGCGCAAAAACCAATCCAGGAACAATGGATTTCAGGCCAAGAGGAGATGCATTTCCCCGGCATCGCGAGTAAAGAAAAGGGGCAAACAAGCTCAATAGAAAAAAAATGATCAGACCATTGTATTTTGTTCCCATGGCCAGGCCGCACCAGGCGCCAGCCCAGAAAAGATGTTTAATTTTAAAATCTGTTTCAATCCATTTAATGATTGCCAGCAAAGAAGCTGTGGAGAAAAAGACAAGTCCCAGGTCCACGTAAACTGTGATGGAGAGTTTAATAATAATGGGCAAGGATAAAAAAAGAAAGGCACCGAACAATGCCCAGGTGACATTAATCCGTTTGCTTATATAGTTATAAATAAGAGCGGCCGTCATCAATCCAAAAAAAAAGTGAATCAGCTTGGGGAGAATATCTGATCCTAAGTAAAGAGCGCCCATGTAAAGCAAATCAAGGTTCATGGGATAATACGAGTAGGACATGCAGGGCAGTTGAAAGAAACCACCATTCTCCAGATACAGCTTGGGTACAGCAAGGTGATGAACTAGGGCATCCCTGCTCACCGGGGGCACAAGGCTGAGCAACATCACAGCCATGCATAATGAAAAAATCATTATCCCAAACAATATTACATGATAATCCCTGTTTCTGAACAGAGTTAATATGGATTGCTTTTTTTTAGAAACAATCAAGCGGGTAACCCTGATTCGGCAATGATGCCGCCTGTGCGGAAATTGCTTCCGATAACTGGCCACGGAGTATTTTATAGGAAAGTTTAACCAAGGGATACTTCTCTCTTTCCATTTTTTCGATTACATCAATAATTTCAGTGACAGTAAAATTTGATAAAAACTGGTTGCAATAGTGTTCCAATTTTTGAGGCCATCCAGCATGAATAGCATTTTCAATTAATACAAGGTATAAAAGCGGTTGATCAGAGCGCATCATTCCGGGTATGGCCAAATTGAGATAATAATCCGTCTGGTCATAATGCTTAACCCCAAAATGGTAAAAGCCTAAATACATTTGAGATTTAGAAGCCAGGGGAGATGACTTGAATGCCCTTAAAATGTATGCTTTTGAGCTATCAAGGTTTTTTAGTTTTAACAAAATATGGGCTTTCATGTACAGGAAAGTGAGATCTGGTCTCTTCCTCTCTGTAATTAAAACATCCACTTGATGATCAGCCTCCTCAAGCTTATTCACAGAAAGAAGGCTGACAATACAATTGTATCTTGCATTGTTGGAATCAGGATAAACTTCTAAAGCCTTTTTCCCATAAAACACCGCCTTGTCAAATTCTTTTTTCCTCAAGTAATTGAACTGCAGGTTATCAAAGGAGACCATTTTTGAGTATTCAGGTCTCTTGTCTTTCAGTAGCAGTGCTTGTTCATGCAGAGCAATGGCCTTATCGTAGGCACCTGTACTCTGGTAATAAAGACTGGCCAGATTCTGATAAAATCTCGGGTTACCGGGTGCGCTTCTGATGGCCGAAGTCCACAATGTTTCTTCACTCTTCCAGTCAAAATTTCGTGTATAGGTAGCAAGACCTGTAAGAAACAAAAGACTGGAGGCTGCAGCAAAAATAAACAACAATAGGCCCTTGTTTTTATTCCTGTAAAAATCCAGTACAAATTGCAAGCCCGCTGCAAGCGGAAGGAAAAGAAACATAGTCGGCAGGTAATTTCTATGTTCAAAAATAAGCTCCAGGGGAATAATCGTTGACTCCACAAGGTGATTCAAAAAGAAAAACAGAAGAGAAAAGCCGATTAAAGGATATTGTTTAATGGTCTTGATACTGGCTCCCACAAGGGCAAATATGACAATAATACTGGGTATTGTGGTCCATGGGGAAAACAAAGATGTGGAGATTTCAATATCATGTCCGATGGAATAATTTGAAGCAACTGGATAAATCAACTTGTAAAAATATAAAACTATGACCCTTGCCTCCGTCATCAATCTCTGACTTAGTGTAAAGGGTCTGTAGGAATAGCCATCCAGAAAAGACAGATGTGTAGTATAAAACACGAACACTAAACCTAAAAAGAATATAACAACAACTGAAATAAGGCCATATTTTTGAATATTTAGCCTCTTGATTTTCTGAAAAAAAATAATTTCAACCCAAAGAATGCTCAAAGGCAGAATAGTTGCATTTTCCTTGCTCCCCAGGGCCAAAAGACCAGTCAAAAGACAAAGTGAATAATAAAAAAAGGGCCATTGCTCTGAAAGCTTTCCTTTTAAATAAAAAAATATGGCCATAATATAAAACATGGCTGCCATGGATGCCATTCTCTGTACAATATAGGTCACGCCCTGAATTTGAATTGGATGAACCGCCCACATGATTGCTGCCATAAGGGCTATGGGATGTCTATTTCCCCTATAACGGTTTCCTATATTCGGCGTTTTTAACAGGTTGAATATTGAAAGGTACAAAAAAAAGGCGGCCGTGATGTGGACAAGAGTATTTACGATATGATATCCAATGACATCGGCTTTTCCGAAATACCAGTTTAAAGCAAAGGAAAACATGGCAACTGGCCGGTAAAGAGATTGGTTATTGTAATACCCATCGTTAATTGATGCGCGAATCGTTTTTGATAAGGATTCAGGATATAAATCAAAAATATGAAGTTTGGGGTTTTCGACGATGTTACCAAAATCATCAAAGTGCCATGAAGCATCATAGGTGTTGCTGTATGTAAATCCGACAAAAAAAAATATCAACAAAAAGGCTTTCAAGCAATTGTGAGAGTTGATTTCCATGGAAGCGATCTTTAGCAACACAAATTCCTTTTATGATTTAACTTTAGTTTTATTTTGGCAAGTAAGCCAGAAAATATTTTTGGTTCTGGCTTCTCAAGGTTAGTGTATTGACACTAACGATCCTGTATTCGTTTATATTGCAAGAATAAGAAAAAGTTTATCAAACGATATTGTAAAAAACAATTGAAATCAGTGATGTCCGGTTAGGTTTTTGCGGACTTCTTTTTCTTTTTTTTGGTTCTTTTTTTGACAGCTTGATCGCCTGATGTTGCCAGGCCGCAAGGGTATCGGAGTTCATTTTGTATATCATTTCTAAGTTGGCGGATTCTTCTGATAGAAACTTTTTCATTGAAGTTATCATGGCAGTGTATGGCCATGAGCAGATATGAAATCAGCCCACCAAGGATTTGCACCATTACCCCATACTCGCTGCGTGCAATTAAGTGATACACTTTGAGATGCTTTTTCCACCATTTGAAAAAGGATTCAATGTCCCACCTGAGCTTGTAGATCTTGGCCACTTGCTCAGCAGTCAGATCATGTCGATCAGTCGCCACGTAAAACGTTGAATCTGCGATCTTATACCCAACGACTCGAACTGGTGTTTTTGATTGGTTCACCCCCGTAGTTCCAAGAAGGACTGCTGCGTCATAGAAAATGTGACTGTCCGCCGGTACGCTGTTTTTTTTGATAATGGTTCGCGTGGTTTTGGTTTTGATTCGGCATACAAAATGTTTTTTCTCAGTCTGTAAAAAATCAAAATCCTTATGGGATTGGTAACCACGATCCATTAGGGAGTTCATGATAATAACTCCCTATTCGCTCATTTTAAATTGAAAAGATTAATTATCAATATGGGCTTGTAAAATTTAAAATGCATTATACTTTGTGCGGCAATGAGTAGTTCTCCTTTTTAGGTTTAACCTTAGCTTGAAGGTGCTGAAATGATAACCGATATGCCATATAAAGATCAAGGTGTTTTAAATAAAGACCAAATACGCATTATCACTGAACGAGTGGATGATATCCCCCTTCTCATAGCCCATATGTTGAGAATGGGCATTCAGGAAGTCATCGACAGGCATATTCCCAAACATGGTAATCAAAGAGATCTCAGTTGGGGATGGACAACGGTTATATGGATGGCTCATATCATCACTGAAGGTGATCATCGTAAAGTATCAATGAGTGAGTACATCTCGGAGATGAAGCATACATTGAGTGTTCTTTCAGGCCAGATAATAAATGAACTGGATTTCAGTGATGATCGTTTGAGTCATCTTCTCAAACATCTAAGCAATCGGACATACTGGAGAAAAATTGAAGATGATCTGAACAAGCGGAGTCTTGAGGTATATAATCTGAAACCGGAAACCATTAGAAATGACGCAACCACGGTAACTGTTGATGGAGAAATCACAGAAGATGGGTTGGTTCAATATGGACACAGCAAAGATAATGCCAAGTTGCCCCAGATAAAACTGATGACTGCCTGTGTGGACCCCTTGGGGATGCCCTTGGCTTCAGATGTGGTTTCTGGTGAAACAGCAGATGATGTATTATATATTCTACTGATGAACCGGGTCATGGATAGCCTGCAAAAGACAGGATTGTTATTCTCGGGTGATTGTAAGATGAGTTCATTGGAGACTCGGGCTCATCTGGTATCCTCAGAGCATCATTAGTTATGTCCATTGCCGTTAACCGGTAAAACGGCAGAAGAAGAAATGAAAATATGGATCAAAGAAGGTCTTGCCAGACAAAAGGATGATCAATTAACCACAGTTTTCAGAGAGAATTATAAAGGAGAGTTGGTTCTCGTAGCCAGGGGCTATGAGTTTAATCGCATCCAGACTTTCGAAAAAGATGGTGAAAAAAAGTACATGGGAGGAACGTGTATTGATTGTCCATTCCCCAACCCATGCCAAGAGCCAGTCAGCAGGACTTGAGAACCGATTGACAAGAGCCCAGGAGAAAATTGAAGCATTGACACCTCAAAGAGGGCGAGGCAAGCGTCAAATAAGTGATGAATCTCAATTGTCGGCGGGCATTACTAAAATTTTGCAATCCCACAAGGTAGTTGGGCTACTGATAATTCAATATGAATACCAGACTGATCAAAAAACAAAGTATGTCGGTAAGGGCCGAGGCGCTGCTAATCGGGAAAAAACTGTTGTCGAAAATAATCGTTATCAGATTACTTCGGTTGAAAGGAACGAAGAAGAAATTGCAGAACAAAAAATGCGATTTGGCTGGAAAGCATTTGTGACCGAACTAGATAAAGAGAAGCTTTCTCTGAAAGATGCTGTGTTATCATATCCTGAAAGTCGGATAAAGCGTACACTATTTCATATTCACTCCCAAGTGCTTCGACAACAGATTCCTTTGACCTTTGCGGTTTTTTGATGGGTTGGCACAATTCCTTCTGTTTCGATTCTATTATTTTTCAGATTCTGGTAGCACAAATGAGCACTAATGATATTTTTGTTATAAATATTTATCCGTTCATAGAAAAATATATCATCACCTGGACGCTTTTCACGCCTATTCCGACGTGAGTTTTTCCAATTATTGGTTAAATCATGATTAAAACCCACTTTAAAATGTACGTATAAATATCATACGTACATGTCAAACATGCAAGAGAAAGTAGTTGATTTTTCATCTAAAAATAATTTTATCGTTGTGTTTTTGGCTTAAAGTGTACGCTTTATCCGACTTTCAGGATCATATCGGAATGAATATCGGGTTGAACGTATCTTCAGCAGACTAAAAAGTAGGCTGAATATTGCTCCATTGTTTGTTAGAAAGGATCATCAGATTGAAGGGATGACATACCTGTTGACTCTGTGTGTCAGGGTAATGACTCTGGTAGAATTTGTTGTTCAACGCTCATTGAAGGAAGAAAAAAAAGAACTGTCCGGTATGCATCCTGAAAATCGAAAGAAGACTACTGCCACACCTTCTGCCGAGAAAATCTTGAAAGCTTTTTCTAAAATCAATCTGACTATCATATTGGACATTGAGGGGAATGTTGTCCTTCGTTCATTGAAGGGGTTATCAAATTTGCAAAATGATATCCTTCACGCATTGAACTTCGATCCTTCTATTTACCTGCAACTTGAAAATTAAGAATACTTTTTTCAAATGAGCGAATGGGGAGATATAAGTGGTAAATTGAAAATTTCTGAGTCCCTTATGACCAAGCCCATCAAATTTGATCTCTTCTTTCTTGTATTGAGGTATGGCCATTAACTTCTCCTTGTTATAAAAAAATTATAACAAGATAAGTGCCATGCTTAACTATCTCTTATTTTTCAATAAATCAAGTGTTTTATATCTTTTTTTCAACATGCAAGAACCTAACCCGACACCACTGAATTGAAATATGAAATTCATGAATAGACAAGCTCAAGGCACTTACCAATGGGAAAATTTTTCTTAAATTTTTATCTCTGATTTTTGCGTTATTTTGACAAAAAAATCAGAAAATTTCTTTGGTTGTGGCTTCTCAAGATTAGGAAGTTCATGGAATATAACCTATCAAACGCTAATGAACTCCCCACCGACTATCCAGAGTGCTGCTAAATCCACTTAGGCCTCTTAATTTGAAAGCAAACAACATTAATAGACATTTTTTGACAACAAAAACAGAAAAATGAAAACTAACTAAGTTAGTTTAAAATCTCATCAAAAAACAAACTTTCAATTTAAACATATAAATTAAAGGTAGTTACCAACAATATTGAATATTTATAAGATTTTGGCACATCCCTTGCAAATAAACACATAAAAAAGGTTGTAGTTAAAATCAATCTATTTAAATCTAGGAGGAATTATGAAAAAAGGAATTATGTTTTTTAACAAAAAAGGTTTTACTCTGATTGAGCTTATGATTGTTGTTGCAATTATTGGAATTCTCGCAGCTATTGCAATTCCTAACTTCATGAACTATCAGTGTAAAGCTAAGCAGAGTGAAGCAAAATCAAATCTTGGAACAATAAGAACCAACCAAGAAGCATACAGGGCAGAGCATGACACATACTCTACCTCCATGGCCGGAATTGGTTTCACCATTTCCGGCGACAAAAGGTATACATATACAGCCACGCTCGGTGGAACTACTGCGTTTACGGGGACAGCAGCAGCGCCTGCAGGCAGTGTTGGCACCACAATAGATCAATGGACAATTACAAATAATGGCACACTCTCCAATACAAGCAACTCCTGCAAATAATAAGATAAGATTTGTGTGGGTGAATTAACAGCAAAGGTAGTGGGATTCACAGATTACCCAATCCCACTACTCTTTACTAGCGACGGATGTTTCGAAAATCCTAATTTGGTATCGTTTTAGTAAGTCCTAACTAAATAACTCGGGGTGAGAAAGCCTGTCTATCCTTTAACCTCCGGGTGCAATTCAAAAAGATTCCTTGAATGACCGAACTTATTTATAACTTAGGGTCCGTTAAAAAATAAACTATGCAAAAGTCTCCAACAGAGACACCTCAGTCGGGCAACAAATAGTATATATAGATGGTTAATTTCTTTACAGAGCCTTACGAGTTTTCCGGTGAATGAACTGCCATCCGGGGAAACCCATCTTTCCAGTCGATATTTGATATTGAAAGGTTCAAGCCGGAGTCCCTGGACCACAAAATTATTATACCCTTTAGATGGTCTCATGTATTTTCAGATCTTTATGTTTTATGACGATTGGCAGAGTCAGGCCGCTCGCCTTGTGTTTCAGATTTGTTTTTGCGCCGGGATTCGAGGCCGGAAGGCTTAGTTTTCGGTTTGGGTTTTTGTCCTTTAAAGCGTGCAATTTCATCACGGAGAGCCTGGTTTTCCTCAGCAAGCAGGTTGAGATATTCCAGCCTGAAAGTCGGATAAAGCGTACACTTTAAGCCAAAAACACAACGATAAAATTATTTTTAGATGAAAAATCAACTACTTTCTCTTGCATGTTTGACATGTACGTATGATATTTATACGTACATTTTAAAGTGGGTTTTAATCATGATTTAACCAATAATTGGAAAAACTCACGTCGGAATAGGCGTGAAAAGCGTCCAGGTGATGATATATTTTTCTATGAACGGATAAATATTTATAACAAAAATATCATTAGTGCTCATTTGTGCTACCAGAATCTGAAAAATAATAGAATCGAAACAGAAGGAATTGTGCCAACCCATCAAAAAACCGCAAAGGTCAAAGGAATCTGTTGTCGAAGCACTTGGGAGTGAATATGAAATAGTGTACGCTTTATCCGACTTTCAGGATTCCAGGAGCATCAAAACCAGAGGGGTTTGCTCTTCTACAGAAATGTCTTCAATTTTAGGAATTTTGATAACCATGGGAACCCCCAGTGCATGAAATTTTAAAACCGCTATTTAATACCTCACGAGTTCTAAGGTCTCATTTTTGATACCACATGTGTTGGTTTTAATTTTAAAGAAACACATTATGTGGTGGCAAATTGGAGAACTTATGACTGACGAGTTAATACAAATAATAAGAACGAATCGTCTTCATTTCAAGTTTTTGTGCTTGTAAAAAATTAATGATTGCCCGGACTTATTGAGAACTTACCATGAACTACCGGGAAGATGCTTAAAATAAAATGATAAAAAAAACTAACTTGCAGAAAATTAATAAAACCAGAGGATTCACATTAATTGAACTTATGATTGTTGTTGCAATCATAGGCATTCTTGTAAGTATAGCTATTCCCAATTTTACCAAATTTATATGTAAAGCAAAACAACTAGAAGCAAAAAAAAATTTAATTACATTAAGATCTTGTGAAGAAGCTTACAGAGCAGAGTATGACACATATGGCAGTAATTTAGACAAAATAGGATTCACTTTCAGCGGAACGTCAACTTATACTTACTCCTTTGCTATTAACGCAAACCCAAACACATTTACCGCACACTCAAAGAGAAATATCAGTGGGAAAGAAGATGAATGGACTATAAATCAATCTGGTATTCTCTCCAACACATCTAATGCATGCCTATAATCAAAAAAGCAGGACTTGGTTACAAAATGGGCACACCTCCCCACAAGGTGACCCATGTTGTGGCCAAGCCCAAAATTCATCTAAGGAACTGTCATAAAATAAACTATGAGCCTATCCCAAAAATCCCGTGAGAGGATTAACCCAGAGGAGACAGACAGCAAACATAACAAAGCCATTCCAATATTTGTTACGTCGTTCCCATCGGACAACCAGCCTTCTGTACTTTCGCTGTAGCCATGCAAAAGCTCTCTCGACCTTCCAACGATCAACCGGCTTATTGGGAGGTCTGCCTTTGGGCGGTTTTCGATTTTGCCATGACCGACGGACTCGGTGCCTGATGCGATCCCTCAATATACGAGAGTCTATCCCTTGTCTCCTTAGTATTGCATCAGGCCGTTTTCTGGGTCTCCCAGAATGCATGAAATTCAAGTGTACTGCTTCAGAAGGAAAAAGGGTGCATATCCTGAATGTCAAAGAGCGAATTCAACACAAAAATTGGCAAATTTATGTATAGAAACGAAGCAATAACGATAAATAAAGAATCCGACCCCTGAGGGGCCGGTTTTAGAATAACCCCTATAAGGGGATAAAATTACCTTGCCCCCTGAGGGGGCAAGGATGAGTTGTCCCAGTTGGTTATTAGTTCTCTTTACTTTGCTCTATTTTTTGTTGGTATTTTACATATTTTCTTATTTTATCTTCGTCCAAACCAACAGTATCAACGCAATAACCTCTTGTCCAAAATCTATTCCCCCAGTAGGGCTTATGCTTTAAATGTCTAAACTTATTAAAAATTCGGATTGCCGTACGTCCCTTGATGGTACCTACAAAATTCGATATCGAAACTTTTGGTGGCACCATGACCAACAGATGTACATGATCAACCTGAATGTTCAACTCAACTATCTCTGTTCCTTGTCGCTCAGAGAATGCTCGTATACAATTATTTACTTCGTCTGCAACTTTACCAGTCAGTATTCTCAAGCGGTATTTAGGGACAAAGACAATATGATACTGGCAATGCCATAGTGTTTGTGATAATTTTCTAAATCGGCTCATTTATTATTCTTTTCCTCATGGTTGTGGGGACAACTCATAAGGATAAAAAATAGCAATGAGCTGTTCAAAGGGCAAAGCCTTTGAACTCTGACCTGGCCCACAGGGCCAGGTTTTCTATATTAGAATAAAGAGTTAAATGGATCATAGTGTGAGGTTCGAGGGGTAATTGCGTTTTTTCTTCTCAAAAAAGCTTATGAGTCACGAGTTATAACACATATTTTTAGATTGTTGAGAATCAATAACCTTTATGATATAGTATCCTCAAAATATTTATAATGCTTTCAACACAATATTTGGTAAAACAACTAACATCTGTGGATAAAATATTATTCTTGGGGAGTTTGAATGACGGTTTTCGGCAAAAGAATAATCCTATTTTTTTTGTTTATTACTACCCTTCTGCTGCAAAATCACTTTGCCGCCCTTCGCTTTGCCGCTCACCAGACAAATCCAGAATGCCCTTGGTGTGAGAATAATGATATTGGAGGAGATCTTACTTATATACCCATAAGCACCTCCTTTGCCCGTCTGCTCGCCCCGGCAGATCCTGACTTTTTTGCAGATCTTTTGTGGTTGCGGACCGCTTATTACTTTGGAGAACACGCACTCACAGACCAGAAATTTCCCTATCTTTTATATCTCATCGATTTAGTCACAGATCTTTCCCCCTCCTGGCTTGATCCCTATTTATTTGGTGCGGTTGTTCTTCCTGCCGATGCAGGATCTGTGGAAGATGGTATCTATCTTATTGACAAAGGGATTGTCAACCATCCGAAGGTATGGCAGCTTTGGTTCTTTAAGGGCTTTTATCAATGGCAGTTTAAAAAGGATAAGGGCGCTGCCTCAATCTCCATACACAAGGCATCCTTACTTCCCAAGGCACCTGTTTTTATTATCGGACTTGCGTCAACCTTTGCACTGGATGCTGGTAAAAAGGAACTCGCTGTCAGTTTTCTGGAAGAAGCCCTTAAACATATCCATGATCCCGACCAACGTCGTCAAATATTGTTAAAATTACAAAAGGTGATAAACGGTGAATAATTCAGAAATTCTATGGCGTAACGCCGCATTTTCTGTTCGTCACGGTTTTTTCATGCGGACAAAAGCCATTGTAAGAGACATAAATTTTTCTGTCCCCAAAGGCAGTATAACAGGCCTTGTTGGCCCCAATGGGGCTGGAAAAACTACCACCCTTAAACTCGGCTCCGGTCTTGTAAAGCCTCAAACGGGTGAGGTCTTGATTCGAAACATTCCTGCACACCAGATACTTGCAAGAGCATTGACCGGCTTTCTTACTGAAAATCAATATGCCTATCCCCATCTTCGTCTTAAAGAGTGGCTAAAGATGATGGCGGAACTTTCGGGAATCAGTTCAAAAATGGCAACAGATAAAACTTTGGATGTGTTAGAGTTGGTTGAATTAAAAGACCTGCAAAATCAATTAATGCAGACCCTTTCCAAAGGACAGCTACAGAGGGCAGGCCTTGCCCAGGCCCTCATTCATTCTCCACCCATTCTTCTGCTGGATGAACCCATGAGCGGACTGGATCCCTATTGGCGCCACCGGATGCAGCAAATTCTCTTGGATTTTAAAAAAAATGGAGGAACCATTCTTTTTAGTTCGCATATCCTGTCCGATGTGGAGCGCCTTTGCGATCGCCTTGTTCTGATCAAAGAGGGGCAGATTTCGTGGAAAGGAGCTATGTCGGAATTACCGCGTGAAATAAAATCCTATGAAGCCGTTATCAGCAAAGTCACCGATATTAATTTAACACAACATATCCCCTATGCGGACATTGAATTTCGCCAGGATAAAACATGGGTCATCTTTTTTCCCGTTGATAAAAAAAATCACATCATTGAGCTTGCATCCGAAAATAAATTTTCCATGATATCTCTGAGGCCTATTCAGGAAAACATCGAAGAGGTATTATTTAAATCAAAAACTGATGTAGAAAAAGCGTCCTGATCGGAGATATCATGAAATCCATTTTTCAAATTCGAGCCATTGCCACCAATGTATGGCGTGAATCCATCAGAAACAGAACTCTGCATATCTTGACAGGATCAGCCCTTATATTTTTATGCTTTTCCATGGTGTTAGGGGAAATGGCCATGGGGGGCCGGGAACGAATCGTACAGAATGCCGCATTCTGGATGTTTGGCATGTGGGGTCTTTTTTCCACTACCTATCTGGGTTCCAATATCATAAAACAGGAATACCAGCGTCGCACAGTATATCTTATTCTGTCTCGACCGGTTACGCGTTTTGTTTTCCTGACCGGCAAATTTCTGGGTATGGTTCTGGTGCTGATGTGCATTTTTTCCACGCTTTTTCTTTTTACCATTCTAATATTTAAATACATTCCTATCCAAATAACGGGAATGCATATAGTGGCATTGCTATTTATCTTTGGTGAATGGATCTTGATGGCATCCATGAGCCTTTTTTTTGCGGTGTTCACATCTCCGATTCTTCAGGCTTTTTTTATGACAGGTATTTATTTCACAAGTCATTGGAGTAAAGATCTTTATATTTTTGCATCGAATTCCAGAGATATATTTCTAAAAAACATGCTCAACATTATTTATTATACCCTTCCCAACCTTGAAGCATTAAATTTTCGTACCGATGCACTTTACAGCAAAGTGGTTCCTCATCAATTGTTTTTCGAAGGAACTCTTGTCTTGATCTGTTGGATTGTGTTTTTTTTTTCAGGAGCTAATATCATTTTTGCGGCTCGTAAAGTTGTCTAAACCCTTGTCCTAGTTGCACAGTAAAAGCTAAAATTTAGGGTTAAGCCTCCCACAGACTATTGCTCCGTGGCATTATTTAGGATCAAGCACCCTAAAATCAAGAACTGACAAAGCACTAGATACAATGCCAACAAATTCTTACATTCACATTCAATTTCTAACCTCTTCAAAACTGTTTCCTTTTTAAGATATCAATGAATCTTTCCAAAATATTCAAAAAATTAGATTTATCATCAGAATCTTCAAATATAGGAAAAAAAAGGAATTCCAGGCTTTTTTTGTATTTGTTGTTAATATTAAGTATTCTTTTAATATATCAAAAACTTCCTGATTTTGATTTTGTAGGTTATGATGACATTGCTTATATAACAGATAACCAAGTGGTTCAACAGGGCATTACAGTAAGAGGAATTAGACTTGCGTTCACAACGATCCATGCATCCAACTGGCACCCGTTAACGTGGTTATCACACATGCTGGACTGTCAACTTTTTGGCATGAACCCTGGCATGCATCACTTAACCTCACTTTTGATCCATATAACAAACAGCGTTTTGTTAATGGTGGTTTTTTACAGAATGACCCATGCGATATGGAAAAGTTTCTTGATAGCCCTTCTGTTTGGTATTCATCCAATGCATGTTGAATCTGTAGCGTGGATATCAGAAAGAAAAGATGTATTGAGTGCATTGTTCTGGATGCTCACACTACTTTCCTATGTAAAGTATGCTGAAAAGCCGAATCTTTTTAGATACATATCTGTTTTTTTCTTTTTTATTCTTGGGATTTTATCTAAACCGATGGTGGTGACCCTCCCCTTCGTTCTTCTGATTCTGGATTTCTGGCCCCTGGAACGTCATGGATTTTTTTACTTCAATTCAAGACAAAAAAACCAACGATTCCCACGCAGAACAATAACAATCCTGATTTTTGAAAAAATTCCACTGCTCGCCCTGGCTCTTATCACTTCCTGGATAACTATTACTGCTCAGAAAATGGTTATCGGTACCTTACAGACCTACCCGCTTTACCTTCGTGCCGGGAACGTGATTGTCTCCTACACGAATTATATACTTAAAATGGTATACCCATTCAACCTTGCCGTTTTTTATCCATATCCTGAAGCTATACCTGTCTGGAAAATTCTGACATCAGGCTTTATATTATCATCCATAACATTCATGGTAATGAAATCCCCCCTGAAATCGCCATATTTTGTAATGGGTTGGTTCTGCTTTCTGGGAACCTTGATTCCAGTAATTGGCATTGTTCAGGTTGGATTACAGTCCATGGCGGATCGCTACTCTTACCTTCCCTTTATTGGTCTTTTCATTATGATCGTATGGGGATTGGAAAAAATGATCGTTGAAAAATGCCTTCCACAGAAAATTATCTTTTTTTTTTCCGGAATTCTCATGATATGCTTGATGTTAACCACATACTTTCAAACATCACACTGGAAAAACAGCAATGCATTGTTTCAGCATGCCGCAGAGGTGGTTGAAAACAATTGGCTTGCATACACTCATTACGGAGACACACTGGATAACAGTAACTTTGATGAAAGAATATATCTTTACAACAAAGCCATTCAATTGAATCCAGGTTACTCTGACTCCTACCACAGTCGAGGGGTTTTATTGCTGAACCACGGCAGAATCGAAAAGGCCATAGTAAACTTTAATAAAGCGCTAGAACTTTCACCCAAAGATGCAAAGGTCCACAACAGTCTTGGTATTGCCATGGCTCGCAAAAATGATATTCAAAATGCTGTGCTACACTTTAATAAAGCAACTGAATATAAACCTGGATATGCTGACGCATATAAAAATCACGGCACTTTACTGGCACGCATGGGAAAATTTGATCAAGCTGTCCATTATTTTCAAAGAGCACTTGCTTTTGATCCGAGCAATAGTGCGATTCAAAGATATCTCCAAAACGCACAGGAGGATATCGAACATAAATAAATTCACCCTTCATCTCTGAAAAAATGGATTTCATAATTTGATCAAATTCAATACAAATCAAAAATTTCATGCAAAACCTGAATTAATAATCTCCGGTATTATAGCACTGTCTGTGTTTGTTATTTTCAAACAAACAGGAGGTTATTCATTTATAAGTTTTGATGATGGGGCGTATATAAAAAATAATGTCCATGTGATTAAAGGTCTCTCCCTTAAAAACATTAAGTGGGCCTTTACAACTGGACTCACGGGCAATTGGCATCCTTTAACATGGATATCATATATGCTTGATGTGGAATTATATGGTGTTACTCCCGGCATGATTCACATGACCAATGTCTTTCTTCATACAATCAATAGTCTGTTACTATTTTTGGTTTTAAAAAATATAACCGGAAAGACATGGCGTTCAGGACTTGTAGCCATCCTTTTTTCAATTCATCCTCTCCATGTTGAATCCGTTGCATGGATATCTGAACGTAAAGACGTCTTAAGTTTTTTCTTTGGATTTCTTAGCATCTGGTTTTATGTCCAATCCATCAAATTTTCTAAAATAAAAAATTATTTATTATCAATATTTTTTTTTATCCTTGGACTTATGTCAAAATCAATGTTAGTGACTCTTCCTTTTGTGTTATTACTCCTTGATTTGTGGCCTTTAAATCGGCTTGGCTTTGGTCATTTGAATAAAAACAAATTTGTCTTTATTGAAAAAATTCCTTTTTTATTCCTTTCTTTATGTATGTCTATTGTAACTTTTTACACTCAAAAGGAAGGCAACGCAGTTGCATCACTTGATATTTATCCAATGGACCTTCGAATCTGTAATGCACTGGTGTCATATCTGAGTTACCTTGGAAAAATATGCTGTCCTATCAATCTGGCAATATTATATCCTAGATTAGAAGTTATCTCTCTTTTAAAAACATTTTATTCTTTTTATATTCTTTTTTTCATTACAAGGTTCACAATAAGAACATATTCTCGAAAACCCTATCTGCTGATAGGATGGCTCTGGTACTTGGGAACGCTTTTTCCAGTTATTGGAATCGTACAAGTGGGGATGCAGGGGATGGCGGATAGATATATGTACATTCCAAGCATAGGTATATTTATTTCCTTCATATGGTTAGTCTTTGACTTTTGCAATAAAAGAAGAAAGGTATTAATAGGCGCTGTTTTGGGTTGCGCTTTGTTTTTTTTATTTACATTAATTTCATATACACAGACCAGTTACTGGGAAAATAGCCTTCTTTTATATAATCATTCAATCTCAGTTACAAAAAAGAATTATGTACTTCACCGTTTTCTTGGAGACGTACTTATGGAATACAAGCAATTTGAAAAATCTGAGGATGAATTTTTAAAAGCTATAAAAATCAATCCAAAGTATGTTGCTGCCTATAATGGCCTTGGTTCTTTGTATTTACAAACAAATAGAAATGAAATTGCATCCCACTTTTTTCACAAAGGTCTGATCCTCAATCCGGATAACACTGGATTATTGAATAATTTAGGAGTGACATATGCAAAACTAAATGATCTTGACTCTGCCATTCAATATTTTCAAAAAGCATTAATAATTGATCCTGATTTTATGGATGCTCAAAATAATATTAAAAAGGCCAAAAATCTTATCAAAAAAAATTAGTCTCAAATTTTCAAGGAAATTTTTAATGTTTCAAGGGAAAAAAATTATTGTAGTCATGCCGGCATACAATGCCGCCAAAACTTTATGCAAAACCCATGACGAGGTGATGGCCCAGGAAATTGTGGATCTGGTAATCATTGTAGATGATAAAAGCAGTGATGAAACAGTAAAGATTGCCAAAAATCTTCAAAAAACTATTGTATATAACCACACAGAAAATCTGGGTTATGGTGGAAATCAAAAATCTTGCTACAGACTAGCTCTTGAAAACCACGGAGAAATCATCATCATGGTCCATCCTGATTACCAATACACCCCAAAACTCATTCCCGCCATGGCTTCACTGATCGGAAACGAGTTGTATGATTGTGTCCTGGGCTCAAGAATACTGGGTGGGTATGCACTCAAAGGCGGTATGCCGCTGTACAAATATTTTGCGAACAGAATCCTAACGCTGGTAGAAAATTTTTTTACAGGTGCAAAACTATCAGAATACCATACTGGATACAGGGCTTTTTCAAGTAATTTACTTAAGAAAATACCCTTTAATCAAAATTCAAATGATTTTGTATTTGACAATCAGATGCTGGCGCAGGTTTTATGGTCTGGATACACCATCGCCGAAGTTAGCTGCCCGACAAAATATTTTCCAGAAGCTTCATCCATAAACCTAAAAAGAAGTATTAAATATGGTTTCGGATGTATATTTATCGCTATTCAATTCAGGCTTGCAAAAATGCATTTAATTGTTCCGAAAATTTTCAAATCCTTTGAAAAAAAATGACATACAATAAACCTTTTGTTGTTTTCAATGCAAAGTTATTAACTATTCTGACCTTAATGACAATTATTGTCTTAAGCGCCAGTATACGCTATCGATTCATTGGCATGCCCTTTGAGCGGGACGAGGGAGAATATGCCTACGCCGGACAACTCATCCTTGATGGCAAGCTCCCCTATGATCAAATGTACAGCATGAAACTCCCGGGAGTCTATGCTTCATATGCCTTGATCATGGCCCTGATGGATGAAACCCGGCAAAGTATTCATCTTGCCCTGATTTTCATCAATGCTTTGACCATACTATTCGTCTTCCTGATGTGTCGTCATCTGTCCACCTCTGGGGGGGGACTCTTTGCAGCATGCACATTTTCAATCATTTCTCTTGGGCCTTCAGTGCAGGGGATCATTGCCAATGCAGAACATTTTGTCATTCTGTTTTCCTGTGCCGGGCTATATCTCCTGTTGAAAAGCATGGAATCCAAATCAAATTTTTATCTATTTGTCAGTGGATTATGTCTTGGAATGGGGATATTGATGAAGCAGCATGGCGTTATGTTTGCCCTGTTGGGAATTATCTGGTTCTGTATTCAAGAGCAATCAAACAAAAAGACATTGAGATTAGCATCTGTCAGACGAGGCGTACACCTTTGTGTTGGCATTCTGATGCCCTATGGGTTTACCTGTCTTTTATATGCAGGATCAGGTTTTTTTTCAATATTTTGGTTCTGGACCGTCCAATATGCACTGGCCTACTCCGATCAACTATCGATACAATATGCATGGTCAGGATTTGTAAACCGAGCTATACCCATCTTTCAAACAGCCCCTTTGTTCTGGATTTTATCAGGTTTGGGTCTACTGGTTTCAGTATGCAACGTAAAAATTAAAAATAAGTCAATTTTCGTCATTCTTTTTGTCCTCTTGTCATTAGTTTCCATCTGTCCTGGTTTCTATTTCAGACCCCACTATTTTATTTTATTGCTTCCGGCAGCATCTATCTGTGCTGGTATTGGAATAAACAGCCTGATTGAAAAATTTTACTCGGAAAAGTCCAGCAGTTTTAAAATATTCTTGATGATTATAGTTGCCTTTTTTTGTTCATCTCTCACATTATATCAACAAAAAGAATTCCTATTCGAAAGGACCCCAGAACAGGCCTGTAGACATTTATATTCAATAAACCCGTTCACTGAGTCCATTAAAATAGCCAGATATATAAAAGCAAATACCCAGGAAAATGATAAGGTTGCCGTCATCGGTTCCGAACCCCAGATATACTTTTATGCAGATCGTCCAGCTGCAACAGGTTTTATTTACATGTATCCCCTCATGGAAAATCATGAATTTGCATTGCAGATGCAGAAACAGATGATCAACGAGATAGAAGGCAATCGGCCCAAATATATGATATATTTTCGCCACCAACTTTCATGGCTGCCCCGCCCTGGTTCCCACGACCTGATATTTAAATGGTTTGAAGGATATAAAAATAAAAATTACGATCTGGTGGGTATGGTTGACATAGGTGCTGAGAAAACAGAATACAGCTGGATGCCTGATGTAAAATGGCCCCCCTCATCCCCCTACTGGGCAGCAATTTTAAAACGAAAAGCGAATCTGTAAAGTCAGTCAGGAAGTTAAACCACAGATTTAATGCAGGAGCATATTGAAATCAGAGGGATTGATTTTGTAAACAAATCATTTCTGTACCCATTCTTTCCCCAGGTGGCCGGTACTGTTAGCAAGCCCAGTCATACCATTCCGGAAACCTCTGAAGCAGAATCATCTGGTTTCCTGGAACTAAAAACCACCAGCAAAGCAGAAAAAAAACCTACAAGCATAACCGGAAAAATCTGCACCGCATGATTAATAAGCTGATACCCGGCAGCATCAGATCGGGGAACATCAAACACCAGCATGGCAAACATCCCACCCGCCTCCCACACCCCCCAGTATCCTGGAACAGAGGGTATGGCAATGAAAAAACAAATCACAGCCATCACAAAGGCCAACTCCACAAACCCAAGGGAAATACCCGGCACAGCCCTGGCCACCATTAAAAATGAAAGGGCCTGGACAAACCATATTCCAAAAGACAATCCCATGACAAATATAAAGGCAAATGGGGTTTTGATCACCTCAATGCCTGTGACAAAATAATGAATAAACCTGTCCAATGGGTTCAGCAGAAACCGCTTTAAAATATCAGCAATTTTTTCAGGAAATATGGAAACATATTTTATAGAAATAGAAATGATCCGACCAGGAATTGTCCTGGTACGTTTAAAAAACAATAACAAAACAAAGCCCAGCAACACAAAAAAAATTTTAATCATCCACCATGCAAGGGTGATTAATAAAGCACTGTTCAACTCATACTCCCCAAAGGTATAGGACAATGTTTCGGGTATGGGAATCCAGGAAATAAGAAGCGTAAAAACAACAAGCAATGTAAACAGATCAAACAAGCGCTCAAGGAGCACCGAAGACAATGCCCCGGGAAAGGAATTCTTTGTCTTTTGAGCCATCAGGACAGGCCGTGCAACCTCACCGACTCTTCCGGGAAGCGCACAGTTTAAAAGAAATCCTGTCATCAAAACATGAAAACATGTGGAGAATTTGACCCCATGGGACAACAATATTTTCCAGCGCAGGGCGCGTAAAATACAGCTAAAAAGCACCAGAAAAACAGCCAATGACAAATAATAATAATTGATCTGGCTGATACTTGCTCTTAAGTCATGCAGGGGAACATTTTTGAATGCCATGCGGAAAAAGAAAACCGAAACCAATAGACCCAGAAAAAAAGAAAGCGCTTTTTTAAGGTAAGCGCTTTTATGTATGCTCAGCATGAAAAGTGAACTGCCATCTGTAGAAACAATCTGTTTAAACGACTAATTATCTTTCCCATCCGCATCCTCCTGCTTACCAATCCGATACCGGATAGACCGCAAATTCATACCCAGCAACTCAGCCGCCCGGCTCTTGTTCCCCCCGGAAACCTCCATGGCCTTTCGCAAATAAGCCCCTTCAATGGAAAACAAAATTTCATCCAGATCCACCCCTTTGTCCACCTCCTCCAGATCAAACCGCCGGTCCTTGATGCCTTCAATCCATCGACGACGTTTATGTGTGGAAATGGTCAAACTTTCAGGCAAAATAATGTTGGTGGAAGACAACGCCACACTGCGCTCAATCAAATTCTCCAGTTCCCGAACATTACCAGGAAAGGTATACTGATTCAAAAAATCCATGGCATAGGAAGAAATCCGGGAGATGTCCTTCTTCATCTTTGCAGAATACTTTTCAATAAAATGGTTGGCCAGAAGATTAACATCCCCGGCCCGGTCCCGCAACGGCGGCACCTTGATGGGAATCACATTAAGCCGGAAAAAAAGATCCTCACGGAAATTGCCGTCAATGACCTCATTTTCCAACTTCTTGTTGGTGGCGGAGATAATGCGCACATCCACAGGTATTTCCGAAGTGCTCCCCACAGGTTTCACAGAAGTCTCCTGGACCACCCGCAACAGCTTCACCTGCAGCATGGGGGTAAGCTCCCCGATTTCATCCAGAAAAATGGTTCCCTGGTGGGCCGCTTCAAACAAACCTTTTTTATCAGACACCGCCCCGGTGAAAGATCCCCGCATATGTCCGAAAAATTCACTCTCAATCAAAGTTTCCGGAATACCTGCACAGTTCACCACCACAAAGGCATTGTCCCGCCTGTCGCTCAAATCATGGATAGCCCGGGCAATCAGCTCTTTACCCGTGCCGCTTTCCCCGGAAATCAACACATTGGTTTTGGTATTGGCAATCTGGCGGATGAGATCATAGATGCGCACCATGCCCGAGCTGTCCCCGATGATCTTACCAAAATGGGCAAGACCTTCCTCTTTTTTGGCTCGATTGCCCCGAAGGCAATCAGGCCGCTTTAGTGCCAACCCCTTTTCAATGGAACGTTTCAGCTCCGTGGTGTTAAAGGGTTTGGGAACAAAATCAAAGGCACCTTCATTCATGGCCTCCACGGCCACCGCTGTGGTGGAAAAGGCCGAAATCATAATCACCACAGTGTCCGGATCTTTATTTTTGGCAGCCCGCAAAATATCAAGCCCGGTGAGATCCCCCAAACGAATATCACAAAGAATCATATCAAAGGACTTCTTTTCAATGATTTTAAGGGCCTGTTTCCCATTATTGGCAAGGGAAATCCCATACCCCTCCTGGGTGAGCATCACATCAAGCAACTCACGCATGCTCAGTTCATCATCCACCACCAGTATATGTGCGGAACATGTATTCATAAGCTCCCATTAACCAAAGAAGAGGGGGTACCCGTTTCAAACCAATAACTTTTAAAGACTTTATTATCAAGGTACAACAACACATCATAGGGGTTATACAAATTGTTTCCAAGGAAATTATACCCATCGTACCAAGCTTTAATCTTCTTTAAATCAAGATTCTTCAGATAATCTTTAAAAACAGTTTCCAAATCATGTTGGGTGTATCCACAGATATCCGCATAATCAGGTTTAAGTGAAATATCGGTGAGATTGTTTAATTTGCTAAAGATACTGGTCTTGCTGAACTTGGAGACCCCAGTCAAAAAAACAAATTTAAGATATCTGTCTGCATCTTTCAATACGGAATAAAAACTGCTCAACCCTTCTCTCATCTCCCCGGCAACATCCTGGGTCAAATTGTCAAGCAGGGGCTTATCATACTCGTCAACAAGGACAACCACACCAAGGTTAAATTTCTGGTTCAGCTTTTCAAGTAATTCCCTGAAACGATAGGGTAATGAAGTTGACTCAAGGGTCAAGTCATATTTTCTTGCATTCTGATTTAATATATCATTGACAGTACAATTAAACTCATCAAGGCAACGCTGGGTCCCATTGCCAAAGCTGATATTGACGATGGGATATGCCACGGTCCAATCCCAGTTTTTTTCAAGATACAAGCCTTTAAACAACTCTTTTTCACCGGCAAAGGCCGAACGAATGGTATCCAAAAGCAAGGATTTCCCAAATCGCCGGGGCCTGGAAAGAAACCAGTAGCCATCTCCGGCATCCAGCATTTGTTTAATAAAAATTGTTTTATCGACATAACAACAATCTTCATCAACAATTTTTTTTAAAATACTTTTATTTATGGGTAGCTTTTTCATTTTACAGCCCCCTTTCAAGTATATGCATGATGCCAATTTTTTCAATTTGTAACTTGGGGTGAATCAATCTTTTTAAAGCAAACCCTTTCAAACCCAAGGACAGATGCGATGCTGAAGCATTCTGCCCTGAACCAGTGTCATCCACGCCTCCCCTTTGACATTGCATCCCACAAAGGACAGAATTAGACTCAATAGCTCTTTCAACCCTCGGTGTTATTTTGTTCTGACCCATTTCAATATTCCTGTTAGTACCAGAGGCATATCCTATTTTTTTCCAAATTCTGCCTGGGTAAGCCCTATATCTTTTCCATCCACATTCTTGTTAATGGTTTTGTTGATCAAACCGTGATCATAAAGCGGTTCTAAACATATTTCGTATAGGGAATCTGTGATTCAGGAGGAGAGCATTCATACTGTTTATATTGTTTAAGCTAATCATTAGTTTGTTTAAGGTCTTCAATAAGCTGTTTTATTTTTTTGATCTGATCAGGAGTAAGATTTGCTTGGGAAGCTTTGGGAAAAATAAAGATTAGATTAATTTCTTCATCTTCTGTAATGGCATAATATACGATCCGAAAATCACCACTTTTTCCTCTTTTTTGATCGGAAGAGGCAACCCGTACTTTATATATATTTCCTTCAAACCCCTGTAGACGATCCCCTTCTAAAATACCCTGTCTTAGTTTTTTGACTAAAGGGATTAAATCATCTTTAATGTGGGGATATTTTTTTTTGAGCTTTTTGGATGTTTGAGCAAAAAAAGCGGTTGTTTTGATAATAAACATAAATAATTAAAGAGTCCTTAAAAAATCTTCTGCATCTTGTAACTCAATACCATTTTTTTTTGCATATAAAAGTTCTTCAATCCCTTTAATAATACCATCTCCAACACTTTCAAGGTCATACGTTTCATCATCACGAACTTTAACCGTAACCGTTAAATAATCATGGCTTTTAACTTTGAACAGTTTTCTAAGGCTCGGGGGTAATTCTTCGCCTCGTATGTTTTTAGTGGTTTCCATACATAGCCTTTCTAAAGTTTCCATTTTAAAAATTTTTAATATATTTGATTATAAGGCCTTTTTATAAAAAAAGCAAAATCCACTAATTTTTTCAAGGCGTAGATTGGCATCCTTCATATCACATCAAAACTACTTTGCACTTTTCAGGGGCGAGCACCGGAAAATGGCTATTCGCCTCATGAAAGTGTAAAGTGGGGATGAAGGATGCCCGTAGATTGCCGTATTCAATTATCCGTTATATGGTCTAAACATCCTTTTCAAACACCACCCTGCCCTGCACCAGTGTCATCCAGGCCTCACCCTTGACATTAAATCCCACAAAGGGCGTATTCACCCCCTTGGAAAAAAAGGTATCCGGATCAATGGTGTGATAGGCTTCGGGATCAATAATTGTTATATCCGCAGGATTCCCCGGTTTCAGATCATTGTCAATGCCCAGAATGGCCGCCGAATTTTTGGACATTTTTTCAATCAGCCGAGAAAAGGTCAGTTTGCCCTCCTGCACCAGCCCAAGGGATAGAGCAAGGGATGTCTCAAGGCCCACAATACCAAATGCAGCCTGGTCAAATTCCACCTCTTTTTCCAGGGGGGAATGGGGGGCATGATCCGTGGCAATGATATCCAGCGTGCCGTCAGCCAACCCATCTATAATGGCCTGTCGATCTTTTTCTGTTCGCAGTGGCGGGTTCATCTTGGCATGGGTATCGTACTGGGCCACGGCCTGGTCGGTGAGGGTGAAATAATGGGGAGCAGTTTCTGCTGTTACCTTTACACCCCGGGCCTTGCCGTGGCGGATGGCATCCACCGACTCTTCACAGCTGACATGGGCAATGTGAATGCGGGCACCGGTGAGTTCGGCCAGGGCAATGTCCCGCATGACCATGATGCTTTCAGCGGCATTGGGAATGCCTTTGATGCCCAACTGCGTGGCGGTTATTCCTTCGTTCATGGCACCGTCCCGGGCAAGGGATAAATCTTCGGCATGGGAGATCACCGCAAGCCCCAGCCCATTGGCATACTCCATGGCCCGGCGCATCACCCTTGCATCGGCAACGGGTCTGCCGTCATCGGAAATGGCCACCATGCCCTTTTGTTTCATGTCGCCATACTCGGCCAGGGTATTGCCCTCAAGCCCCCGGGTGATGGCACCCACGGGCAGCACCCGGCACAGGCCCAGCTCTTTAGCCCGGTTGACAATAAATGCGGTGACCTGGCTGTTGTCGTTCACAGGGGAGGTGTTGGGCATGGGGCAGATGGTGGTGAACCCGCCCCGGACGGCGGCCTTTGCGCCGGTTTCGATGGTTTCCTTGTATTCGTGGCCGGGTTCCCTTAAATGCACGTGAAGATCAATGAGACCAGGCACGGCGATCATGCCCGTGGCATCTATTTCTTCAATGTCTGTATCTTCATCGGCATCATAGATCTCATCAGGTGCCATCAACCGCTCAATAAGGCCGTCTTTGATGATGATATCCTTGTATTCTCCCTCTACGTTGCCGGGGTCCACTATTTTTGCGCCCTTAATCCTTGTCAGCATATTTTTTTCCTCCTGCCACCAGATAAAACACGGCCATGCGCAATGCCACTCCATTGGTAACCTGCTCCAGAATCACCGAGCGTTTGCCATCGGCCACCACATTGGCAATCTCCACCCCCCGGTTCATGGGACCAGGGTGCATGACAATGGCGTCCTTGCGGGCCAGGGCCAGACGTTCCCGGGTAAGGCCAAACAAAGTGGCATATTCCCTTTCCGTTGGAAATAAAATAGTCTCCTGTCGCTCCTTTTGAATGCGCAGCATCATCACCACATCGGCCCCCTCCACACAGGATTCAATATCCGGAGCCACGCGGCAGCCAAGGGTTTCAATGCCCCTGGGGATCATGGTCCCAGGAGCGGTAACAGTAACTGTGGCCCCCATTTTGGTGAACCCGTTGATGTTGGACCGGGCCACACGGCTGTGGGCAATGTCGCCGATGATGGCAATTTTAAGGCCGTCAATGCCCCCCTTTTTTTCCCGCACGGTCATCATGTCAAGCAATGCCTGGGTGGGATGGGCATGGAGTCCGTCACCGGCATTGACAACGGAAGGGGATAATTTTCTGGCAATGAGCTGGGCCGTCCCCGATGAAGAATGACGTATAACAATGATGTCCGGGCTCATGGCCTCCAGATTTTTCACCGTATCAATGAGGGTTTCGCCCTTTACGATACTGCTGGAGCCCGTGGATATGGAAATCACATCAGCACTTAAACGCTTGGCGGCAATGTCAAAGGACAGCTTGGTGCGGGTGCTGGGTTCCTGGAAAAAAAGGACTATGGTTTTACCCCGCAGGGTGGGCACCTTTTTCACCGGCCGTTTATTAATCTCCTTCATGCCCTCCGCCGTGTCCAGGATCATGGTGATGTCCTCGGATGAAAGGGATGCAATATCGAGAAGATCTTTGTGTTCAAATCGCATGGTGTAAATGTTCCTGTTATTTTAAAAGGTGCCCCAGCCGATTCCAGCGGACACCGAATTCATCGCTGTTCCAGGACCAGTAAATAATAAAGGCCTTGCCTTTAACCGCCTTTAAATTCACAAATCCCCAGAAGCGGCTGTCATGGCTGTTGTCCCGGTTATCGCCCATGACAAAAAGTGAGTTTTCCGGCACCGTCACTTTGGGAAGATTATCCCGGGCACTGAACTTGGCAGGAATAACGTGGGGATCTCTGTACACGGCAAATGCCGAATGATCCTGAAGTTCGCCATTGACATAAAGTTGTTTTTGTTTGATCTCAATGGTGTCACCGGCCACCCCCACCACCCGTTTGATGAAATCCTTTTCCGGATCTTCGGGGTATTTAAAAACCACAATATCCCCTCTTTTGGGGTCTTTCACCGGAATCAGGGTATACCCGTCAGTGAAGGGAACCTTAACGCCATAGATAAATTTGCTCACCAGAATATGATCCCCGATAAGCAGAGTATCTTTCATGGAACCCGACGGGATTTTAAAGGCCTGCACCACAAAGGTCCTTATAAAAAGGGCCAGCACAATGGCAATGAGAATGGCCTCTACGTTTTCCCTTAGAGCACCTTTGGATTTCTTTTCTGCCCCGACGGCCGGGGCACTGGATTGATTTTTCAATGGGGATCTGTCCCTATTTTTTTTTATATGAAACACCAAAACAAATGTTGAGGCTCGCCCAAACTATGTGAGCAGACCAAAAACAGGTGAAGATGGGGTGCTGACCGAATATTTACCTAAAATAAATGCTGGGGTTCTCCCAAAAGAAAGGTTCCCTTTTTAATGGATTCCTTCAGCAGCATGGCAATCTTGCGGGCCTTTATCATGCTGGACAAAGGAACCGTTGGAATTTCTTTACCCTGGATCATGATGGTGCCACTTTTAAGTTCCGCATAGCTCACCTGCCCATAGCTTTTTGAAATCCCCTGGGGATAATCATGGCCATAGTCCACCACCTGGGTAAACAGATCGGCATCACTGACGGAGGTAAAGGTTGCCATTTCTTCATTTAAAATGGGAATGGGAATACCAAGCCCCACGGAAAGCGAAACCCCATACCCCCTTATGCTCTGACCAACCAGCCATTCCGGAGACATTTCCTTTAAATTGCCCATGACAAAAAGGGTACCTGCCGGGGTAAGGGGCGTACCGTTGAGTGCCCGCTGCACATCTTTTTTGTGCTGGGTACCGCTCCAGGAAACATAGCCCTGGGCACCTCCAAGGAAAATCCGTGTGCCGATGCCGATGGTTTTAAACAAGGGATCATTAAAAAGCGGACTCAGCTCCCCGGCAGAGCAGTAATTGGCATTGGCCATACCGGGTTTCAAGGTCCCCATGTAGGTGTACTTGATTTTATCGGCCCGGTTAATGGCGCAATTATAATTCTGATATCCGTTTCTGGGGTTGCACATGATGGCCTGGGGAATATCGGCCAAAGTCATGGTCTTTTCAATTCTTCGGTTGGGATAGCAGTCGGTGCCGTAACTTTCTGCACGCACTTCAATTTTTTTACCCGCCACCAGATCATGAAGAACATGAGCACCACCATAGTTGAACTCACCGGGATGAATTTTATTTAACGGGTCATCATCACTTACCTGGGTGGCACCCAAAAAACAATCCACGGCAGCCACGCCAGAGTAGGCAGGCACATCATTGAACCAGGTCTTGGTGGTTCTGACAACAGGTTTGGATTGGCCGATATTAATGAATGCACCGGAGGAACACATGGGGGCAAAGGTACCGGTGGTCACGACATCCACCTGGGCCGCGGCTTCCACCGGGCCATGCTCCTTGACAATACCAATGATTTCTTCGGCCGTCACCACAACGGCGTCACCTGATTTTATTTTTGCATTGATTTCAGCATAGGTCTTGTTGACCTTGAATTCGCCCATGTCTACACCTGATCCTTATTATAATTGAGATTGTACATCTTCGATTTTATCAAGAATATTGTTCTTCAACCATGACATATCCCACCATTCCACGGGATTTACAAACACATTGTGCACCGCAACGCCAAAATGAAGATGATCCCCTCCGGCAAGCCCGGTGGCACCGGTACGCCCGATAATATCCCCCCGGTTAACCGTATCCCCTTTTTTCACATTGATGGAAGACAGATGGGAATAAATGGTGGCAACCCCCATGCCATGATCGATCATGACCAGGTTGCCAAAAATTCCGATGTTATCCGTGATGATTATCCGACCCGTGTTGGCCGCCGGAACCGGAGCATTGGCCACCGATGCCAGATCTATGCCCATATGATATTCTTTGTCAATGGTCTTTCCATTGTGTTTGTACGTTCTATGATCGGCAAACCCCGCCCGATTGGCGGCCCCGGAAAGTCTTAAAAATTTTCCCTTCCACATTATGGCATGGGCAGAGTCTGCCACCAGAGGTGCAAAGACTGCCTCAATATTTTCTTTCCTGAGTGTCTGATTGATGTAAATAAATTTTTCAAGCTCTGGATTGGCCGCCTTTGCAAACTCAAACTCTTTTTCCTTAAGATCAAATTCGGGCATCTTCCTGGAAAGAAAGTTTTCAGAAATATTAAGGGTATCTTTTTTAAACCGTTTTTCCCGGATATAATGATAAAAGCCCCTTTTGGCCATGTTACCTGCGGCATCAACGGCCTGGACAAAGATCTCTGTGCCCGGCCCCTGAAGATGGCTCAGAGCAAAAAAAGAGGCATACACAAGTGGGTCTTTAAACAAACCGGAATAACCGGGAAAGTAATTATCCCCCACCCGGACACCGCTTTGAACCTCCGGCTCAAAAAGACGGTATATCGCAAGGCCGGTGCCCCCCCGTGAAATATTATGGACCTTGGTAAGCACCTCAATGCGGGGGGGGCGGGTATCAATAATAACTCTTTGTTCCTGAACGGTGAGATTGCCTCGGTTCCAACCGTTCCAGGAGTGATCCCATGCTTCCACGGTGATGAGTGCCTCCCCGTCCACCATGCCATATTTCCAGGACTCCACCGGCACGGTAAGATTTTCCGTCTGATCCACTCCCCCCATGAAAAGCAACTGGTATCCCATGAAAGGATATTTTTTATCCAGCAGTACCTTTTTTTTATCTCCCTGGGAAATGGTGATTTTTATCTGTTTCAGGCCGGTGCCCCGGTCACTGACGGCGGTGGATATCTCATAAGATCGCTTTAGATATGCCGATGGTAATACCATGGAAATTTCTGGATCTTTTTGCTCAAATTCATTAAAAAGCAGCCAGCCGCAGGGAAGAATCACGAACACAATAAATATAAAAAAAAGGAATTTCCTCATCAACAGGTCCTAATCTTTTCAGTAAGTTATCATTAAAGGGTGAAAACCTGAATAAAATAGCAGCTCTGGCACAAGTTATCAAGGGATTTTCCAGTGTTGACTTTTAACCCTCGTAAATATAGGTTTTAATAAATATAAAAAACCCGAAACCATGGTAAAATAAAACATGAATTCATTTTTGCAGCATACAAATTCCAAGGAAAAACCGCCCTTTTTTCTCATAGCCGGCCCCTGCGTCATTGAAAATTATGACACCACCTGTGAAGTGGCCCGGGTCCTTCAGAAACTAACTAAAAAACTTGACATTCCCTTTATTTTCAAAGCCTCTTTTGATAAGGCCAACCGCACGTCCTTTGATGCATTTCGGGGACCCGGCATGGACAAAGGGCTTGAAATCCTGGGCAACATAAAACAGGATCTGGGGCTGAAAATCATTTCCGATATTCATCTGCCCGAACAGGCAGAACAGGCCGCCCGGGTGCTTGATTTTCTCCAGATACCTGCCTTTTTATGCCGCCAGACCGATCTTATTGTGGCTGCGGCCCGCACCGGAAAACCTGTAAACATCAAAAAAGGCCAGTTTCTGGCCCCCTGGGATTGTAAAAATATCATTGAAAAGGCAAAATCCGCCGGATGCCGGCAGGTGAGCATCACCGAAAGGGGGACAAGTTTCGGGTACAACAATCTGGTGGTGGACTTCCGATCCGTGGCCATTATAAAACAAATGGGGGTGCCCGTTATCTTTGATGCCACACACAGCGTCCAACTGCCGGGGGGCAGCGGCAAAGCATCTGCCGGCGAGCGACAATATGCCCCCATGCTGGCCCGGGCAGCCATGGCCGCCGGAGCCGACGGACTCTTCATAGAAACCCACCCGAATCCGGATAAAGCGCTTTGCGATGGTCCCAACTCCATCCCACTCCATGAAATGGAAGCCCTTTTGTCCACCCTCATTAAAATTAAAAGGGCAATGCAATGACACAGACCGGCAAAATGGCTGATATCCAGCTGCTGTTACTGGATGTGGACGGGGTTTTGACCGACGGCAGTATCACCTATTCCGATACAGGATCAGAAATCAAAACCTTTAATGTCCGGGACGGCCTTGGGTTGCGTCTGCTAATGAAAGCCGGGGTGCAGGTAGGCATCATCACCGGCAGAAAATCAGATGCCCTGGTGATTCGATGCCGGGACTTGGGCATTGAAATGGTTTACCAGGGAGTTAAAGACAAATTAACGGTGTTTAACGCCATCATTAAAAAGACTGGCATTCCAGCTGCCGCCACAGCCTTCATGGGCGATGACCTGCCGGACCTTAACGTTTATCATGCCGTGGAGCATTTTATCACCGTGGCGGATGCCCCCATTGAGGTTATTTCCCTTGCCCATTACACCACCAAAAGCAAGGGTGGGCGGGGGGCCGTGCGAGAAGTGTGTGAAAAGATATTAAAGGCCAAAGGACTGTGGTTAAAAATTGTCCAGGGATTTTTGAAATGAAATCAGGCCTGCAGGGCAGAAACAGATTTTTGTTGACCCTTGGTATCCTCATGGGATGCGTTGTAGTGGCCCTATTGTCTCTATACCTGGTTAACCGCATCACCCAAACGCCACCGGTGATACAAAATATCAACATTGATTCCAAAACCCTTGTTTCCCTTGGTGTCATGCGCCAGACATCCACCAGAAACGGCGTCAAAGAGTGGACGCTTGAAGCCGCCTCCGCTAAAATACTAAAGCGGGAGCATCTGGCCGTTCTCACCGATGTTTCGGTGCACTTCTTCCTTGCAGGGGGGGATGAAATTCACCTGACATCCCGGGCCGGAACCCTGGATACCGAGCTGCACGACATGACCTTTTCCGACACGGTGGTGGTACGCCACCAGGATCAGGTGCTGGAAACTGACCGGTTGCAATATGAGAAGAAAAGACATATAATCTACTCATTGAATCCTGTGGTTTTAACCAGTCCCAGTGTAACAATGACAGCCGATGAACTGACCCTGGACTTGAACACCCATGTGGTCCGACTCACAGGTAATTTTAAAGGATTTTTCCAGCCCGTGGCCCAATCCACTCAAAAGTAAACTCGACAGTCATGAGTTCTCTAACTTGGCACCACATAATATATTTCTTTAAAATTAAAATCATCACGTGTGGTATTAAAAATGAGAACTTAGGACTCATGGGATGTAAATATTCGGCTTGCTTATGCTAAAGGTGTATAAATGATAAAATTCAAACCCTTATTTTTCACTGCCCTGGGCCTTGTTGCCATGTTAATGCTTTCAGGGTTCCATGGCCAGATCCATGCCGCAGACAAAACAACAGAGACCCAACAGGAAAAGGTTCGCATCACCTCAGACAGCATGATGTTTGATGAGGCAAACTCCCAGGTGGAATTTACAGGAAATGTGGTGGCCACCCGGCTGGATGCCACCATCCATGCCGACCATGTCAAGGTGATACTTTATTCCGAGGCAGAAAAAAAGGATCGGAAATCCACCGGCACCACCGCACCGGGTGCTGACAATATAAAGCAGCTTATTGCCTCGGGGAATGTCCAGGTGGACCAAAACGACGGCAGGGCAACGGCGGACAAAGCGGTGTACACCCCCAAAGAGCAAACCATAATTCTCACCGGCAGCGCACCCACGGTGGTATCCGCCAACAGCCGTGTAACCGGAAAAAAAATCACCCTGTACCAGGACACCCGCCGGGTGGTGGTGGAAAGTGAAGGTACAGAGCGGGTGGAGGCCTTCTTTGATTCCGGAGATACCGGTTCAACCCCCGTCGAAACGAAAAAGAAATAACCATGCCCGAGCTGACATTAAATCACCTGGTGAAAATCTATAGGGGCAGAACCGTTGTCAGAGATGTCAATATCTGCGTGAAGCACGGTGAAGTAACAGGGCTGCTGGGTCCCAACGGTGCCGGAAAAACCACCACATTTTACATGGCTGTGGGCCTGATAAAACCGGATGAAGGCAAGGTTTTCCTTGACCGGGAGGAAATTACAGACTATCCAATGTACATGAGGGCAAGAAAAGGCATCGGGTATCTTCCCCAGGAACCGTCCATATTTCGAAAGCTCACCGTTAAGCAAAACATCACTGCGGTACTGGAGGTTCTGCCCGACCCTCCGGCAAATATTTCCGGGAAGGCAGAAAGCCTGATGAAGGAACTGGGGATATTAAATCTGGCAGAGCAGAAGGCAAGCGTATTGTCCGGCGGAGAACGCAGAAGGCTTGAAATTGCAAGGGTCCTTTCCACAGACCCGCTTTTTATTCTTCTGGATGAACCCTTTGCCGGTATTGACCCCCTGGCTGTGGCCGACATCCAGCAGATCATTATGCAGCTGACAAAAAAGGGCATCGGCATTCTGATTTCTGACCACAATGTCCGGGAAACGTTGTGTGTGTGCAACACCGCTTATATCATGAATGAGGGAAGTGTGATTGAATCAGGTCCCCCTGAAAAAATCACCTCAAGCAAGTTAGCACGTAAAATCTATCTGGGAGATGACTTTAAACTGTGATATGGCACTTGGACTCCAACAAAATCTAACTTTGACTCAGCAGCTGGTGATGACACCCCAGCTGCAACAGGCCATCAAACTGCTTCAACTGTCCCGCCTGGAACTTGCGGGTATGATACAGCAGGAGATGGAAGAAAACCCGGCCCTTGAGGAAGTGGTGGCGGAACTGCCCGAAGAGACCGAACGGACGGACAAGGAAGAAACGTCCCCGGCCCAGGAAGAACCCATGAAGGAGGTCACCATTGATGAAAAGGTCCGCGATGACATTGACTGGGAAAGTTATATCAATGAGTATAATTCCACCGGCCGCGTTCACACGGAAAGAGATCATCAGGAGGCCCCCAACTACGAAGCGTTCACCAGCCAGAAGACAACCCTGGAGGCACATCTGCAATGGCAGTTGCTCATGAATGGCCCCACGCAGATGGAAGAGCAGATCGGAAGCCTGATCATTGGCAACCTTAACATTGACGGATATCTGTGCGCTCCCCTTGAAGAAATTGCCCAGACCGGTAATTTTAAAATGGAAGACGTTGAAACCCTTCTTAAAACCATGCAGACCTTTGATCCCCCCGGTGTGTGCGCCCGGGATCTGAAAGAAGCCCTGCTCATCCAGGTTAAACGACTGGGAATCAACAACCCCATCCTTGAACGTATTATTTCAGAGCACATCAAAAACCTTGAGAATAAAAATTACAAAAAAATTGCCAATGCCCTGAATATCTCCATTGACAATGTCATCTCCTGCGTCAATATTATTAAATATCTTGAACCCAAGCCAGGCAGGGAATTTTCCTCGGAGGAACCCCATTATATTCTGCCGGATATTTATGTGTACAAGGACGGAGATGACTACAAGATCGTCATGAATGATGATGGACTTCCCAAACTGAAAATCAACCGGTATTACAAGGATTCCATCTCCAACGGCACCGAAATACCCAAGGACGCCAAGGCCTATCTACATGAAAAAATGCAGGCGGCCTCCTGGCTGATAAAAAGCATCCATCAGCGTCAGAAAACCATTTACGCCGTGATGGAAAGCATTATCAAATTTCAACGTGATTTCTTTGACAAGGGGGTTTCTTATCTTAAACCCATGATCTTAAAAGACGTTGCCGAAGACATTGAAATGCACGAATCCACCATAAGCCGGGTAACCACTAACAAGTACGCCTACACCCCCCAGGGGATGTTTGAGCTGAAATATTTTTTTAACAGCTCCATCAAACGCACCAACGGTGCCGCCATGGCATCTGAAAGTGTCAAGGAAAAGATCAGAGATCTTGTGGCGGCAGAAGACCCGCAGCACCCGTTGAGCGATAAAAAACTGGCAGAACTACTGGAAAAGGACAATATTGAAATTGCCAGAAGAACCGTGGCAAAATACAGGGAGATGCTTTGCATTCTTCCATCCAGCAAACGAAAACAATTTTAGGGAGGTAACACTATGCAGACAGCCGTAACTTTCAAACGAATTGATCCTTCCGATGCCTTAAAGTCCTATGTTCAGAAAAAAATGGATCGTTTTGACAAGATGCTGGAAAGTCCAGCAGAGGCAAATGTGGTCCTTTCCGTTGAAAAAATCAGACATATTGCTGAAATAACCCTGATCTGTGATCGTATGAAACTGCACGCCAGAGAATCATCGGAAAACATGTACTCATCCATTGATACCCTGGTGGATAAACTGCGGGGACAGATCAAAAAAAGCAAAGAGAAGAGCCGTCAACACATGTCCGGCAACAAGCAAAGTATTAAAGATGAAGAAATCACCTTTGGCAGCCCGGCCATACCCGATACTGAAAGCGACACTTCCTCAACGGAAGTTATTTCAGGGCCGGAGGTGGTGGTGGAATCCATCAATGTAAAGCCCATGGATGTGGATGAAGCAGTGGAACAGTTCACCGCTGGAGATGATAATTTCTTTGTGTTCAGCAATGCCCGGACAGAACGCGTAAATGTAATCTATCGACGCAATGATGGAAACCTGGGACTTATACAGCCCCGCAACTAATTGTTTATATACTTCAGGTGTAACTTTACATGAAAATATCAGAGATTCTTCACAGATCGGCCATTATTGCAGATCTGAAATCAAATGACAAAAAAGGCGTACTGGAGGAACTCGCAGCCGCAGTATCCGACATGGCACATACCGACAGCAATAGTATATTAAAGGTGTTGCTGGAGCGGGAGCAGCTTGGCAGTACGGGAATCGGAGGGGGGATCGGCATTCCCCACGGAAAACTCAAAGCCATTGATTCCATAGTGGTGGGATTTGGACTCAGCCGTGGCGGTGTGGATTTTGATTCGCTGGACAACAAACCGGTTCACATTTTTTTTCTACTGATTACACCGGAGAATTCCACTGGAAGTCACCTGAAAGTGCTGGCTCAGATTTCCCGTCTGCTGAAACAAAGTGATTTTAAGGACCGTTTAATGAAATCCCAGTCCGTGGATGACATCATTGATGTCATCCACGGTGTGGATGACGAATTCTGATTCCATGACATAACAACTATGACATAACAACCACGACATAATAACACTGATGGCAATAAAAACCTGCCACAAGGAATAATCAAAAAGCCGGGCATGCGATTTCATCGCTTTTGCCCGGCCCGCCTTTTATCATAGACATCACGCGGGTAAATAGCCAGACTCCAGCATGGGAGAAAGTGCGTGAAAAATATAAAAATATACATTATCACCGGCCTTTCCGGATCAGGAAAAAGCACCGTCATGGCGGCACTGGAGGATGCGGGATTTTATTGCGTTGATAACATGCCCATGGCACTTTTGCCTAAATTTCTGGAGCTGCCCGTTCAGAACACTTCAGAGCTCAACGGCTTGGCCTTTGTCATGGACATGCGGGCCAAAAATTTCCTTACCCACTACACCGGTATCATGGAAAATGTTCGAGAAAGTGGATTTCATCCGGAAACCATCTTTCTGGAGGCTGACGAAGATGTGCTGGTGAACCGTTACAGCCAGACCCGTCGCCACCATCCGGTGGATCATGATAAAAGTCTCATCGCCAGCATCCGCTCTGAAAAAGAAAAGATGCTCACCATCAGAAGCACCGCCGACCGCATCATTGACACCTCCAGTCTTAACGTTCATCAACTGAAGGCAAAAATTACACAGATGGCCCAGGAAGGCGATTCCATAAAATCAAGAATCAAAATCCACATTCTTTCCTTTGGCTTTAAATATGGACTGCCCAGGGAGGCGGACACGGTTTTTGATATGCGGTTTTTAAAAAACCCCTATTTTGATCCGGATCTGAGGCATCTTGATGGTGAATCCAAAGAGGTGAAGTCCTTTATTATGACCACGGAAGAAGCTGCACAGTTTCTTTCTAAAGCCATCTCTCTCCTGGATTTCCTGATTCCCCTGTACCAGAAAGAGGGCAAGGCCTACCTGACCATTGCCATAGGGTGCACCGGGGGGCGACACCGAAGCGTTGCCATTGCCAGAAAGATCTTTGAGCATCTGAACCAGAAAGACAAGACCGTCAATATTACACACAGAGACATTAACAGGGATATAACAGACATATGACAGGCCTTCTTGTGGTTACCCATGCCGGATTGGGAAAAGCCCTTATTGAGACCGTGGAATTTATCATGGGCACCAAATATGAAAATCTTATGCCCATCTCCATTGATATCAAGGAAAATCCGGACCTGCTGCTAAAAAAAATAAAAAAGGGTATTAAAAAGGTAAGGGATGACCAGGGCGTCATCATTTTCACGGATATGTTCGGCGGAACTCCTTCCAATCTAAGTTATTCTTTTCTTGAAGAGGGTAAAGTTGAGGTGATGACAGGTGTCAACCTGCCCATCCTGCTGAAAGCCGTGGATATTCGCGGAGAAAAATCCCTGATGGAAACTACTGAAATTATTTTAAAATACGGAAAAAGAAGTATTTCCCAAGCCACTGGTATCCTCAAGGGGGACCAGGACAGACGGGAATAAAAAACATTCCATCACAACACCAAGGAACCGTTTACATGAGCAGACAACCGTTGATCGCTGGAAACTGGAAAATGTTTAAAACCGGGCCTGAGGCTGTGGCCACCGCAGAAAAACTGGTACAGCTGGCCGTGGATGTAAAGGACACCGATATAATGATCGCCCCCACATTCCTCTCCCTGCCCCTGGTGAGCCAGTGCATTGCGGGCAGCGCTGTTAAAACAGGTGCCCAGAATCTGTTTTATGAACCGCAGGGGGCCTTTACAGGTGAGGTATCCGCAAAGATGATCAAAGCTGCCGGTGCCGACTATGTCATCATCGGGCACTCGGAACGTCGACAATACTTCCATGAAACTGATGCAGATATTTCAAGGAAGATAAAAGCAGCATTTGAGGCTGACCTGATTCCCATTTTATGCATCGGAGAAACCGACGCTGAAAAAAAAGCAGAAAAGACGTTTTCTGTGCTTGACAAACAGATTCGAAATGGGTTAAAAGAGTTTCGTTCTTCCGATGAGGTGAACGGCCTTGTCATTGCCTACGAACCCGTATGGGCCATTGGAACCGGCAATGTGGCAACGCCGGATGAGGTTGAAAACACCCATCGTTATGTACGGTCTTTGATAACGGATATTTTTGGAAAAACGCTTGCAAATGCAACCAGGATACTATATGGTGGTTCGGTCAAGCCAGACAACGTCTCAACCCTGATGTCCAGGGATAATATAGACGGTGCACTGGTGGGTGGAGCAAGTCTTGATGCAGATACTTTCATTAAAATAATTAAATATGATTGATAACTTATGACAACTGTAATTCTCTCAATCCATGTAATTGCCAGTGTTCTTTTGGTTCTCATTGTTCTTCTCCAGACAGGAAAGGGCGCAGATATGGGGGCCTCCTTTGGCGGCGGGTCCAGCCAGACACTGTTTGGAAGTTCCGGTCCGGCAACGGTACTGGGAAAAATAACAACCGGGGTTGCCGTTATCTTCATGCTGACGTCCCTGACCCTTGCCTACACGGCAGGACATCGGGCCGACAAGAGCATCATGACGAATGTATCAGCACCCGTTCAAACACAAGCACCGGTATCAACAGACAGCAGCAACTGAATATAAGGATTATGCCGAAGTGGTGGAATAGGTAGACACGCACGCTTGAGGGGCGTGTGGGGCGACCCGTGGGAGTTCAAGTCTCCCCTTCGGCACCACATATAAAAAAAAAGCCGCATACATTTAGATGTATGTGGCTTTTTTTGTTTAATGAAAAAGCGTTTTGGAGATAAACCCCAGCATCCCATACCCATTTTTACCTTGATTTACACCTTTTTATGATTATAATAACTCAATTATGACTGAAACACATGAAAACATACCAGACCCCCGGAAAATAGAAAAAGAGCTTGGCGAATTTCTCAACAAGAAATTTGGTGGAAAAGTTAAGGTGTTTTCTCCGTCCATGTTGCCCCAGGAAGATAAAACCACCGGGGGAACAAGTGGCTTAAAAAAAGACCAGGTACTTGATTTTGCCATCACGCCATCAGAATTGATCGCCTATCTTGATCAGTATGTGGTGCGCCAGAAACGTGCCAAATCCGTACTGGCCACTAAAATATGCACCCATTTCAACCGCATACGTCACCTGAACCGGAATCCGGAATCCAATGGCAGCATCACCGGAAACATAAAGGCAAATATTCTCATGCTGGGTCCCACCGGGGTGGGAAAAACCTATCTTATAAAACTCATTGCCAGAAAGATAGGGGTACCCTTTGTCAAGGGAGATGCCACCAAATTCTCCGAAACCGGATATGTGGGCGGTGATGTGGAAGACCTCATCCGGGATCTGGTCAAAGAGGCCAACGATGACATTGAACTGGCCCAGTACGGCATTGTCTACATAGATGAAATTGACAAAATTGCCGCATCCCGCCATCTGCACGGGGCAGACATTTCCCGGGCCGGGGTCCAGAGGGCACTTTTAAAGCCCATGGAAGAAACCGAGGTGAATCTGAAGGTTCCCCACGACCCGGTGTCCATGATGCAGGAACTGGACAGTTTCCAGAAAACCGGCAAACGCACCAAAAAAAGTGTCAACACCGCCAATATTCTCTTTATTGTCAGCGGAGCCTTTTCCGGATTGTCTGAAATTGTACAGAAACGCATTTCCAGCCAGTCCATCGGATTTGGCGCTGAACTGTCACGCGAGATACCGGAAAATGAACTTTTAAATGCCCTCAAAACCGAAGACCTGCTTAAATTTGGATTTGAATCTGAATTCATCGGACGACTCCCGGTGCGATCGGTGTTGGAATCTCTTACCCAGAAAGATCTCTACGACATTTTAAGAATGCCCAACAATCCCGTTATCCTTGGTAAACGTCTGGACTTTGCCGCCTATGGCATTGAGGCCGTTTTCACCGAAGATGCCCTGGAAAAATTTGCTGAACTTGCCTTCCTGGAAAACACCGGGGCAAGGGGTCTTGTCAGTGTGCTTGAGGAATCCCTGATTCCCTTTGAAGAATCTCTGCCCGCCTCCGGCGTTACCCGCTTTACCATCACACCGGAAGTGGTAACTGCCCCGGAAGTCTACCTTGAAAAATGCATATCTCCTGATCACAGGGCCGAGTTTGACCTTGCACACAAGGCGGCCCGAAACCGGGAAAAAGCCTTTATTGAGAACTACATAACCCTAAATCAGAAAACCCTTTCAAGCGAACACGGCATTGTCTTAACCCCCCAGCGCAATGCATTGGTTGCCGAATATTTCTGCCGTCACATCACAGAACTTGGCACAGCGGTGGGGCAGATAAAAATCCATTACGAATCCGTAAAAGATATAGAATTAAACTTTTTCAAAGAATATGATCTGAACATTGTTTTTGAGGAAGATGCCATAGATTTTCTTATAGAACAGTTCATCTCAAATGACATCACATCAGAGGAAATCATGGCTAAACTGTACAATGATTTTCACGATGGACTGAGCCTTATTCGTCAGAAATCCGACAAAAACAGATTTTTCATTTCCAGGCAGGCATTGGTGGAACATGAAAATTTTCTGGAAAACCTCATCAGGAAAGAGATATCATCATGATTGGAATTTCAAAGCTGTACTGCGCCACTGTGGAACCTTCGGATACCCTGCGTTACTCCCGGGAATCGGGGCAGCTGCCCTCCCATCTGCTTCAGTTCTCCGCAGATAAAAAGCCGGTGGTGGTATGGAATATGACCAGACGCTGTAATTTAAGGTGCGTACACTGTTATGCACAATCCGAAGACATCTCCTACAAAAATGAACTTAACCATGAACAAAGCCTCAAAATGATTGATGATCTGGCTGCCTTCGGGGTACCGGTAATCCTGTTTTCCGGTGGAGAACCCCTGGTCCATCCACGTCTTGCCGAATATGCCGAATATGCCGTAAAAAAAGGTATGCGGGCCGTGATTTCCACCAACGGTACCCTCATTACCGCAGAAAAGGCCAAAGTACTAAAGGAGATTGGTCTCTCCTATGTGGGCATCAGTCTGGACGGGCTGGAAGAAACCCATGATAAGTTCAGGGGGATGAAGGGTGCCTTCAAGAAGGCCATGCAGGGCATTAAAAATTGCCAGGCAGCGGGCATCAAGGTGGGTCTTCGGTTCACCATCAACAAACGAAATGTCCATGAAATTCCAGGAATTTTTGATCTGCTTGAAAAAATGGATATCCCCCGAGCCTGTTTTTATCATCTGGTATACTCGGGCCGGGGTTCTGACATTGCCAAGGAAGATCTGGACCACCAGGAAACCAGAGACACCCTGGATCTGATCATGAAACGAACCCGGGATCTCCATGACAGAAACAAACCCAAAGAGATTCTCACCGTGGACAACCACGCCGACGGTCCCTATCTGTATATGAAACTTCTTGATGAAGACCCGGAACGAGCAGCTGAGGTGCTGGAACTTTTGCAGATGAATGAAGGAAACAACTCCGGCAGGGGCTTTGGCTGCATCAGCTGGGACGGTGAGGTTCACCCCGATCAGTTCTGGCGGGAAAAGAGCCTTGGAAATATCAAGGAACGACCTTTTTCCGAAATATGGACAGACACCACCAATGAATTTCTCATGAAAATGAAGGATAAGAAAAATCACGTGGGTGGCCGGTGCAAAGAATGTCGATGGCTTCCCATATGTGCCGGTAATTTCAGGGCCAGGGCTGAATCCATAAAAGGTGATCCCTGGGATGAAGATCCAGCCTGTTACCTCACCGATGAAGAGATCAAAAAAACCGCCGAAGATTTAAAAAAGGAGAGTTGATCATGCTGTTTCCTGAATACAGACCCAGAAGATTAAGGGAAAAAGAAGCGTTCAGACGAATGATCCGGGAAACCAGTCTTTCCGTTGATGATTTCATACTGCCGCTGTTTGCCGTGGAGGGAAAGGGCATAAAAACCCCCATTGCACCCCTGCCCGGTCAGTTTCATCTCTCGTGTGACAACCTTGTAAAGGTAGTCAAAGAAGCTGCTGATTTAAATATTCCCGCAGTGATGCTCTTTGGTCTTCCCGGCAGCAAAGATCCCCTGGGAACCCAGGCCTATGCAAAGGACGGCATCGTTCAGAGGGCCATTAAAACTGTTAAAGACGCACTTCCGGACATGACCATACTCACAGATGTGTGTCTATGCCAGTACACCGACCACGGCCATTGCGGCATGGTGGAAAAGGGAAAGGTAGACAATGACGCTACCCTGGATCTTCTGGCCCGGACTGCCCTGTCCCATGTAAAGGCCGGTGCCGACATGGTGGCCCCTTCAGATATGATGGATGGCCGCATTGCCGAGATAAGGGGCACACTGGATGATGAAGGGTATTCACACATTCCCATTATGTCCTATGCCGTAAAATACGCATCTGCCTTTTATGGTCCCTTCAGAAGCGCAGCGGACTCCACTCCCCAATTCGGAGATAGAAGAAGCTATCAGATGGACCCGGCAAATGCCCTGGAAGCGGTACGGGAAGCCACCATGGATGTGGAAGAAGGTGCTGACATCATCATGGTCAAGCCTGCCCTGCCCTACCTGGATATCCTTGCACGGCTGAAACAGGAAATTGACCTGCCCCTGGCTGCCTACAACGTCAGCGGTGAATATTCCATGATCAAGGCGGCAGAAATGATGGGATGGGTGGACGGCATCAAGGTGATCATGGAGACCCTGCTGTCCATCAAGCGGGCCGGAGCTGACACCATCTTAACCTACGCTGCAATGGAAGCGGCAAGGGAACTGGGACGATGACAAATCAACATCCCCATGGCGGGGGACATCCCGGTGGTGGGCATGGCACAAAGAACGCCATCCGCCTTGTTGCCTGGGAAACGACAAGACGCTGCAATCTGGCATGTGTTCATTGTCGGGCTGCAGCAGAAGATCATGTATATGAAAATGAACTGGACACCAAGGCTGCCTTTAAACTTCTGGACCAGATCCGGGAAACCGGCCAGCCCATTGTTATCCTCACCGGGGGTGAACCCCTTTTAAGACCGGATATATTTGACATTGCCGCCCATGGCACAAAAATCGGCTTACGAATGGTCATGGCACCCAACGGCACCCTGATCACGGCTGAAAATGCCCGGCAAATGAAAGACTCCGGCATCAAGCGCATCAGCATCAGCCTGGACGGCTCCACCGCAGAGGGGCATGATACCTTCCGTGGGGTTAAGGGAGCCTTTGCAGGTGCCCTTAACGGCATTGAACACGCAAAATCCGTGGGACTAGATTTCCAAATCAACACCACCATCACCAAAAGTAATCTGGATGAAATCCCGAAAATTCTCTCCCTGGCAGAATCTCTGGGAGCCGTGGCCCATCATATTTTCCTGCTTGTCCCCACGGGCCGGGGAAAATATATTGTGGACCAGGAAATTGATGCCCGGGAGTACGAGAAAACCCTGAACTGGTTCTATGACCAGCGGGATAAAACATCCCTGCAGTTAAAGGCCACCTGTGCCCCCCACTACTACCGGATTCTGCGACAGCGTGCAAAGGAAGATGGTGAAAAAGTCACCTTTGAGTCCCATGGCCTGGACGCCGTCACCCGGGGATGTCTTGCCGGAACAGGCTTTTGTTTTATCAGCCATACCGGAGAGGTGCAGACCTGCGGATTTCTGGATGTGCTGTGCGGGGATATCACAAAGAATACCTTTAAAGAGGTGTGGGAAAATTCCGAGGTTTTTAACAAACTTAGAAATTTTGATAACCTGGAGGGGAAATGCGGCATCTGTGAATACAGAAAAGTATGCGGCGGCTGCAGGGCCCGTGCCTTTGAGGCCACAGGAAACTACCTTGCCCAGGAACCGCTTTGTACCTATCAGCCCCCGGGACAAAATAAATAAAAACAATGCCGGAGATGAACACGACATATTCATCTCCGGCATTATTTTTTTATGTGAAAAGGTAGCCTTCAAGTCTGCCTCAGCAGAGAGTCCCCCCCGATGGAATAGGAACCGGCCAGCTACCGGATGGCATTCAAAGTAAGCGTAATGGGCCGATTCTCATCCCCATCTTCCACCAGCGCAATGGGACGTGGTTTTCGATAATGATCCCCACCCGCATCGGCGGCCATCCACTTCTCCCGCAACTGCTTGAGCACCTTAAAAGCATTTGAATCCAGCTCCACAATGCTTTTTTCCATGACCAGAGCCAATTTTCCCTTGCGTTCTTCAAGGTGCATCAACCGGGCAATGGGAATACCAAGGGGTTCCCACCTGGACATTTCATATTCCAGATTCTTGATAACCGCCATCTGCCCGGTGGCACCGTTGGCAATGAGACTGAAGGCGGTGAGTCCCAGATTATAGGTGTAATTGCAGTCAAACCGGGTGGGGTTGGTTCCTCTGCCGTCATACCCGTAAAAATGATTCTGGGTTTTAAAGTTGGGTACCGATTTTTTATAGATGGTATTTACGGCTCCGGGAATCGTATCATCCGGGGAAAGCAGCCCGGCATCTTCCAGGGCAGCCCGAAGGGTTTTCATGGAAATAATGGTGTTTTTTACAATTAAATGCCCGGTTTCATCATAATTTTTGAACAGCACCCGTCCATACGTATCGGCATCAAGGCCACCCTCCACCATGATCTGTCTGTAAATATCCGGAGCAATACCCACCTTGTAAATACCCTTTTCCTTGAGAATATCCAGGTAATCCTTGACCATGTCCATGATAATCTTTTCTGTCTTTACCTGGGAAAACTGGAAGTTACCGTGGGTGTCCCGCTCCACCAGAAGCCCCTCCTGAAAAAAGGAGGGCAGATCGTTGAACAACTCATCATCCCGGGCATTCCAGATGGGGGAGGCTTCTTTTTCACTGATTCCCCGGGACAGCCGCCGCAGATAGTCAAGCTTTGCGTCCAGACTGGGAAAGGATGCATGGAAATCCAGATCATGGATCTGATTATAGTCACCAATGATGGTGTTGAGCTTAATGATGAAAATCTGAATCTCATTGATGAATTCCAGAACCCCTTCGGGAATGATCATCACTCCGTAATTTTTTCCATGGGCCGCCCGGCGCACAATGACGTCACAGATCAGCCGGGACAGGTGGCGAAGGGTGATGCCATAGGCCGTGTAATCCACGGTCCCCTCCTTTTCTGCCGCCCGAATGCGCTCCTGATCCACATAATCGGCAAGATCTTCCCCGATAAGGGTCATATTGGCATGGGTCTGCAGGGCAGCCTCCAGTGCCAGATGACTTGCCACCCGGCCCATGACCTTGCAGACATGCCAGTATTTAAGATCAGAGCTTGCGTCCGTGCATAAATTGCTGATGTTATGGGAAAAGGCCCTGGCCGCAGAGTGAAATCCAAAGGAAATGGCACAGAGAGTATCACCGGTTTCCGTGGAGATCTGAATGTCTCCGTCAATGGTTTTGGGAATACCCAGCACCTGAATACCATCGGATTTAAACGCCTGGGCCATAAAGGCGGCATTGGTATTGGAGTCATCCCCCCCCACAATAACCAGAGCATCCAGACCCAATTTCTGGCAGGACTTTCTGGAAAGTTTCATTTTTTCCGGAGTATCGATCTTACTTCTACCGGTTTTTATCATGGTAAACCCCCCCATGTTTCTATGGGTGTCCACCAGCTCCTTTGTGATCTCCACATACCGGTGTTCCATAATACCGTCAGGACCCAGTATGAAACCAAACACCCTGGAATCGGGATTTGCCTTTTTTGCGGCATCAAAGATACCGGCAATCACGTTGTGCCCCCCGGGGGCCGGTCCCCCTGAAAACACAATACCGATGCGCCTTTTTTTCTTTAAAAAATTCTTATGATCGGCCGTTGCATGGGAGCCGTCCACAAGCTTTTGCACATGATTATCTATAATGTCCGGCAGCTTTTTTCGGGCTTCTGTATTCATGGAAAACTGATATTGTTTCTGGGGTTCCAGCACAATGGATTCAGATTTAAACACTTCACATTGTCGGGGCACATAGGCGCGACGGTTCTGGGTTTCCATGCTGACATCCCCGATGACACGTGAAAGTTCAGGGTGGGTTAAAAGGCTATCAAGATCATTTGTTTTCAGATCATTCATGGGTGTTTATCTCTTAAAAAATGTTGGGATCACGCCATGGGGCAATCCGTCAGGTGACAACTGCACAGGGTCTGGTTATGGGTTAAGAAACCAATTACACTGGTATTGATTTCTTTCAAGATTACCCATTGCAACCGCCTGGTTTGGTAATAACATCGACCACTCACAAAAGGTCATGTCCCGGTACATGTACACCCCTGAACATCACCCCTGGATATGGAAGTATTTTAAAGAATCTGTTTTAAAAACAATTTGGTACGGTCATGACTGGGATTGGTGAAAAAGTGTTCCGGCGTACCTTCTTCAATGATTTTTCCCTCATCCATGAAAATCACCCGGTCGGCAACCTCCCTTGCAAATCCCATCTCATGGGTCACCACCACCATGGTCATTCCCTCCCTTGCAAGGGCTTTCATGACATCAAGCACCTCACCGATCATTTCCGGGTCCAGTGCAGACGTGGGTTCATCAAAGAGCATGGCCTTGGGGTTCATGGCCAGGGCCCTGGCAATGGCCACCCTCTGCTGCTGTCCACCGGACAACTGATCTGGATAGACATTTTTTTTATCGGCAATACCCACCTTGTTTAAAAGGGCCATGGTGATCTCATCGGCCTCTTTTCCTGAACGCTTGCGCACCACGTTCTGGGCCAGGTTCACATTATTTTTAACCGTCTTGTGAGGAAACAAATTAAAAGATTGAAATACCATGCCCACTTCCGCCCGCACTTTATTTATATCGGTCTTGGGATGAAGAATGTCCACACCATCTATGAAAATCTGCCCCTTGTCCGCGGTTTCCAGGCGGTTCAGACATCGCAGAAAGGTGCTTTTCCCCGATCCGGAAGGACCAATAACCACCACCACTTCACCCCTGGCAATGTTTTCAGAAACGTTCACAAGGGCATCCACCCTGTGGGGTACCAGAAACACTTTGGAAATATTTTTAACGTCTATCATGAATGGATCATCCTTTTTTCAAGATATTGTAACAGCATGGACAGGGCAAAGGTGAGTACCAGGTAAAGGATGGCACACACAAACCACAGCTCAAAGGGCTGAAGGCTGGTGGTGACAACTTCCCTTGTAGCCTTGGTTAATTCACGGATGGCAATGATGCCCAACAGGGATGAGTCCTTGATAAGACTGATGAACTGACCGGCCAGGGGGGGGATAATCCGGATGAAGGCCTGGGGCAGAATTACATGGTACATGCTCTGTGCATAGGTCATGCCAAGGCTTCGGGAGGCTTCTGTCTGCCCTTTATGGATGGACTGAATACCCGATCGAACGATTTCTGCCACATAGGCACCGGTGAAGGTGGCAAGGGATGCCACACCGAACCACAATGGGGGGACCTGATTAATGCCATTCTGGGCCAGCATGGTATTGACAAGGGTTCCCAGTACAAAATACCAGATAAAAATCTGCACCAGCAATGGAGAGCCCCTCACAAGCTCGATGTAAGTGATGGAAAGCCATTTGAACGCAGGATTGGACGAAATTCTGGCAAGACCGGCAAAAAGTCCTAATATTATACCAAAAATAATGGCCACAAAACTGACCTTCAGGGTAAGCCACAAGCCCTGGAGCAGGATACCCACCCGCCATTCGTGATAGCTGCCAAGAACATCCCCTTCAAATATATTGTCCCCTTCATAGATGCGGACGTCTTTGGAAGGATAGGCGTAATCGACATTTTCACCATCATCACCGGCAATTCGGATGATGGTGCCCTCGGCGGTTTCTTCAATGGCGTCAATGGTGCCCGCAATATCAGACCGCACTTCTATCTGGTCATTAAAAAAGAAATACTGGGGCACACGGTACCACCGCCAGGTATAATCAATTTGAAGTGTGCAATAATAAAGGCTGCCAATGCCCAGAAATATAACCATAAAAAAGACAGCCACCCATGAGTAATAAATTTTTTTCTGCTGTTTCTGAAGTAGAGACGCAGTGGATTCCATGATAAGTCAGAACTCCCTTCGTTCAAAACAATTCGGTTCGGGTGTAAACCCTCCTTGGCAGGGATGCATTTCCTGAACAGGATGGGGATATTTGTAACCATGCCCTAAAAGTTGGGAACACCATGGAGTGCACCCAACTTTATATCGGAAATGACTTTACTGAACGTTTTTAATCCAGTCCGTGGAACGAATCCATTTATTATAAATCTTATCGTACCTGCCATCGTTTTTCAACTGACGTAAAAAATTGTTCAGAAAGTTCATGAAATCCGGATCGCCTTTGTTAATGGCCCATGCAAGGGGTTCAAAGGTAAACGGCTCATCAAGAAAAATAACCTTTCCTTCGCCCTGGTTTGCCATGAACACCACGCAATAGGGAAGGTCATACACAAAGGCATCGGCCTTGCCGTTAATGACTTCAAGAGCACCTTCAGTTTCTGTTTCAAAGGACTTGTAGGTACACTTGGGAATTTTTCTCTTCACCGCCATTTCACCGGTGGTTCCAAGCTTTGAGGTGACAATGTACTTGGGATCATTCAAATCTTTATAAGATTCAACTACACCTTTATGCTTCTTGTTCAAAAGGATGGTCTGGCCCACAATGATGTAGGGATCGGCAAAATTGACCTTAAGATTTCTTTCCTGGGTAACGGTCATGCCAGAGGCAATGATATCAAACTTATCGGTGATCAATGAAGGAATAATGCCATCCCAGGCGGTGTTGACGGGAACGAATTTAACGCCCATGGCCTTGGCCATTTCCTTTGTGATATCAATATCAAATCCCACAAAGCGGCCCTTCTGGTCCGTCATTTCAAAGGGCATATAGCCCGCTTCAAATCCCACCCGCAGCTCCCCCTGCTTGATAATTTTTTCCAGGGTTGATTTCTGGGCAAGTTCAATGTCCGCTGCAAAAGAAGCGGAGCCTGCAAACAAAAACATTCCCACGATAAGGGAAAGGACAACAGATAAACTTTTTTTCATGAAACATTCCTCCTTTTTGGAATTGGGTACAGACATACCGGCAAAGGATTTGCCGAAAAAGGGTGTAATCACAACATCCGACACTTCTGGACGGACCCACTGAATTATAACGGGGACCAAATGCTGTGATCTTCCCCCACAATACAGATACAGAGGCCTTGATTGCAACGCAGGTCGTTTAGGAGATACATTGAAACAAATACATCACCCCTATTCTCTCTATATGAAGATAGCAGGAAAGTAAAGACTCTTTCCACCTGGAAATTCTAATTTTAACTCAAAAAGTTAAAGAAATTGCCCCCTGAATTATGCATACATGGAAATGCGCCCAATGGATATTTGAATCTTTATGACAGTCATGATAAAGAAGAAGCCGAACTCATAACTTACTTAACAATCGTTTGGAGGTAAATATTCGGCCAGCACCCCATCTTCACCTGTTTTAGCCTGTTCACATGGTATTAGTATGCTGCGCAGTCCCAGACAGGCGCATATGAAGTACTGGCCAAACATTTACATTATCAACTCGAATATTTACGTTTGGAGAAATAACATTGGGCATTTTTAACCGTCTTAAGAAAGGACTCAGTAAAACCCGGGAGATCCTTTTCACCGACATAAACGAGCTGTTTTCCGCTGAAAGACAAATTGATGATGACCTGCTTGAAGAGTTGGAGGAAGTCCTTGTCATGTCAGATCTGGGCATGGATGTTACCATGGAAATCATGGACAAAATATCCAGAAAAGCCAGAAAACTCAAAACAGCCGATGAATTAAAATCAATTCTGAAAGAAGAACTCAGGGCCTTGTTTCCCCTGACAGGAGATACGGCAGTGGAACCTGAAACCATTGGTCCCAGAGTGATCATGGTGGTGGGAGTCAACGGCACCGGAAAAACCACCACCCTTGGCAAACTGGCTTTAAAGTTTTCAGCCCAGGGGAAAAAAGTCCTCATTGCCGCCGCAGACACCTTTCGGGCCGCTGCCATAGAACAGGTGGAAATATGGGCTAATCGTGCCAATGTAAAGGTGGTAAAACACAGGGAAGGTTCAGACCCTGCAGCGGTGGCCTTTGATGCCGTGGAAGCCTCCATTGCACGGGGCATTGACATTCTGCTCATTGATACCGCCGGCCGACTGCACACCCAGAAAAATCTCATGGAAGAGCTAAAAAAGATTAAACGCTCTGTGGGAAAACGCCTGGCCGGTGCTCCCCATGAGGTGTTGATGGTGCTGGATGCCACCACCGGACAAAACGCTCTGTCCCAGGCAAAGCTATTTAATGATGCCGTAGGGATCACAGCCCTTGCCCTTACCAAACTTGACGGCACGGCCAAGGGCGGCGTGGTGGCATCGGTGGCCCGAACCATGGATGTCCCACTAAAATATATCGGTGTGGGAGAAGGGATTGAAGATCTGCAGGATTTTGATGCAAACCTGTTTGTCAATGCACTTTTTGATTAGAGGAGTAAAAAATGGCGGTCATCGTTAAATATGTCGTGGTCAGAGACGGAGACGAAAAAATGACATTTGCCACAAAAAAAGAAGCCGATGCCCATGATAAGATGCTGGACATTGCAGATAATCTGTACCAGTTCTTAAAAATGGAAGATCTGGACATCAGCCCGGAGCAATTGGATACGCTTTCTTTACACCTTGCCAAAAACAAGGAGACAGTACTCCAGCTTTTAAGGGGCGGGAAACCATCCTTATCCAGGAAAACGGGCAAATCCCCCGGGACCGAAGAGGGTTCAACTTTAAAAAAGTCAGAAAAACCTGCCAGAAAAGAGAGCCGGAAATCCGATAAGGCAGATGACAGTAAAGAAAATACCGGTGAGAATGATACATCCGATGAGGTCAAAAAGAAAAAAACAAAAACGGCCAAACCGAAAAAAACTGCCTGAAATAAAGGGGTTTGGTCACAACATGGTCACATCCGGGCAGGGGTCTTCAGGATTGGGCATATTCCAATTTTCCCGATTCAACGCTTAATCAGAGAGGGGTCATGCCTGACCCCGTTGACCCCACTGGAATTTTGTCATCATCTGATTATTCCAGGGTTCGGTTTTAAAAGAATACCTGGAATTACGATTGGATAATCTCCACAACCTCCCGGGCAATCTGCAGTTCTTCATTGGTGGGAATCACCCAGATCTGTACCCGGCTGTCTGCGGTATGAATGGCTTTGGGGTCCGAAATCCGACCTTGGTTTTTTTCAATATCCAGTTCAATGCCAAGCCCGGACAGATTGGCACAAACCCCTGCCCTGACAATGTCATCATTTTCTCCGATACCAGCGGTGAAAATCACGGCATCCACCCGGCCAAGGGCCGCAATATAGGCACCTATATATTTCTTAACCTGATAGGTAAACATGTCAAGGGCCAGGGCGGCACGCCCATCTCCCTTTGCCGCAGCACCATGAATATCTCGCATATCGTTCATGCCACAGATGCCCTTAAGGCCACTTTGTTTGTTAAAGACGGTGTCCAGTTCATCGGCGGACATGCCGGTATTTTCCATGAGATATCGCTGGATGGCCGGATCAATGTCCCCGGTGCGGGTTCCCATCATTACACCCGCAAGGGGGGTCATGCCCATGGAGGTATCAATGCAGCGTCCCTTTTCAACGGCGCACATGGAGCAGCCATTGCCCAGGTGCACGGTGATCAGATTTAATGTACTAAGGGGTTTATCCATGTGAACAGCTGCGGTCCTTGCCACATATTTATGGGAGGTCCCATGAAATCCATACCGACGCACCCGCATCTTCTCATAAAAATCATAGGGTAAGGCATAGAGAAAGGCCCGGGCAGGCATGGACTGATGAAATTCCGTGTCAAACACGGCAACATTGGCAATGCCGGGAAACAACGCTTCTGCAACTTCAATACCCATGAGATTGGGGGGATTGTGCAGCGGGGCCAGGGGGTTATTTTTTTCAATGACCTTTTTAATATCTGCATCAATGATGACAGCGGCCCGAAAATCTTCTCCTCCCTGGACCACCCGGTGTCCGATGGCGTCAATTTCATCCTTGCCCTTGATAACCCCTGAGTTTTCATCAACAATGAGTTCCGTCACCAGGTGCATGGCATTCCGGTGATCGGCAATTTTTTCTTCCCGAATAAACTTTTCCGGTGCAGTTCCGGTGAATTTTTTGTGGGTCACACAGCCCACATCTTCACCAATTCTTTCCACAACTCCACTGGCCATGACCTTATTTTCCACCATGTCCAAAAGTTGATATTTCAATGAAGAACTGCCGGCATTGATAACAAGTACAATCATTTTATTTTCCTGTTTTTTACACGTTTTTCACATTGATAAAGCACTATTCATTTTTTCGGCTGGCTTTTTGTTTGACAATATACCGTGATCTCATGGCATGAGATTTAACAATATAGTCCTGCTGAACCGTGTAGGACCAGTGAACATCCTTGAGCACCGATGCAGCTCCGTTGCAATCGCCCTTCTTTAAGCATTCAATGAAATCAACGTGTTCTTTGCAGTTTCGTTTTTCCCATTCACGTATATAAATTTTACTGGGGAAATCATACAGGTGCTGCTTCACCGGAAGAATGGTCTTTTTAATCAATACATTATCCGACAGATCCACATACACATTATGAAATTCAAGGTTGGACTGAAAAAAGCATTCAATGTTATTATCTTCAATCTCACGAAGCATTTTTTCATTTAAAGCTTCCATCTTATCTATGTGGGCAGGGGTAATCATGTCAAAACAACTCTGAACAATGGCGGCCTCCAGGGGTCCAACCAGTTCGTAGATATGCTTGATATCCTGAAGGGTCAAGGCGTTTACCCGGACCCCCCGGCGGGGCAATATTGTCACAAATCCTTCAAGCTCCAGTAAAATCAAGGCATCCCGCAAGGGAGTTTTACTGATACCCAGCAGGTCGGCAATCTTACCGATATTAATGGTGGAACCCGGCAGAAAGGCTCCGGAGTTCATCTGCTCTCTTAAATATTGATACACCTGCTCACTTAAAGACAAAACCTTTAATTTCTGACTCATTTTCAGCTATCCGTTATTTCTTAATATACGCCCACCAAAAAGCCTTATGCCGCCTGTGCGGTAGAAAATAACTGACTGTATGGCTGCCGTCAAGGAAGGATTTGAAAATCAACGGGTACTGCAAATTTAAAATGGCAGTCCATACACCGCCAGAATGGCACGATATCACCCCAAGATGAGCCAAAAAAACTTGGGCAGTGGATATAAATATTATTGGCCAAACAACGAATCATATGGTATACGATTATAATAAATACCATCCATTCACACGAAAAAACATTAAAAAAACAGGCCTTGATCACCCCATCGGCTTGACCAAAGACTTAAAGTCGGAGAAGTGATTCAGTTCCAGAAAACATCAACAACAAACTGATAAGGAGAAAAAAATGGATACTTATTACATTGACGGAGAATTTGTTGAAGAGGACAGGGCAACTCTGTCAGCCAAAGACATCACCGTTTTGAGAGGGTTCGGGGTATTTGATTTTCTGATCACCTATAACAAACGGCCCTTTTACCTTGAAGCACATGTGGCACGCCTTGAAAACTCAGCAAGGGAAATCGGTTTGACCCTTCAGCACACCAATGCCCAAATCTGTGATATTGTCCGCCAGACCATTGAAAAAAACACCCACCACGATGAGTCCAATATCCGCATTCTTTACACCGGCGGCATCAGCCCCGACGGTGTTACCCCCCAGGGCAACGGCAAGCTCATGGTGATGGTCACCCCTAAATACGTTCTGCCCGACTGGTGGTATGCCGATGGTGCCGCCGTCATCACCGTTGATATGGAACGATTCATCCCCGAATCCAAGAGCACCAACTACCTCTCTGCGGTATTTGCCCAGCAGGAAGCCCACAGGGTGGGAGCCATAGAAGCCATCTACGTGGATCGAAAAAATCGTGTGCTTGAAGGCACCACCACCAACTTTTTCGGTTTTAAGGGCAACACCCTCATCACCCCCCCGGATGGCATGTTGCCAGGCATCACTCGCAGTGTTGTTCTGGATCTGATCAAGGACAAATTTACCCTGGAACTTCGCCACATTGACAGAGCCGAACTTGGGGAAATGGATGAAGTGTTTATTTCCGCCTCCAACAAAGAGATTGTTCCGGTGATCAAGATCAACGACATGGTGGTTGCAGACGGCAAACCCGGTGATAAAACCCGTCAGGTAATGTCCCTTTTCAGGGAATACACCACGGCCTATGGACAGGGAAAGGTATCCTGATGTCCCCCGTTAACGCTGCATTATTACCGCAGACAACTGTAAATATTGATCTTTCAGCACTGGTCCACAATCTTTTGCAACTTCGCCGGACCACGGTATCATCGGCACAGATCATGGCGGTAATAAAGGCTAATGCCTATGGACATGGGGCAGTGACCGTTGCAAAAACGCTGATTAAAAACGGCGTTTCATTTCTCTGCGTGGCCCGGGTATCTGAAGCGGTGGAGTTAAGAGATGCAGGTATTGACACCCCCATCCTGCTGTTTGGGGATGTGTTACCCTGTCAGATCTCATACATGAGCCGTCATGACATCAGGGCCACCGTCACCTCCCTGGAAACAGCACACATTATTTCAGATGAAGCCATTAAATGCGGCAATACCATCAAAGTACACATCAAGGTGGACACGGGCATGGGCCGTCTTGGCATTCTGCCATCAGCCCTTTCCGTCTCCACCCCTTTGGACGGCCACTGCTCAGCCGAGGAAGAAATCCAGAAAATTTCTGCAATGAAGGGTCTGTTTGTGGAGGGTATTTACACCCATTTTGCCAGTGCCGACTGCCGGGATAAAAGCCAGACCCTGGGTCAAATGGCTCTTTTTAACAATCTCCTGAAAAAACTGGATGCCCGGGGCATCTGCCCCCCATTAAGTCATGCGGCCAACAGCGCCGCCATTCTGGAGATCCCCCAGAGCCATTTTAACATGGTCCGGGCCGGTATCTGCCTTTACGGACTCTGGCCCTCCATTGAGGTCGATCATAAGCTGGCGGAACTGAAACCGGTTATGTCCATCACCTCTGCCATCATTCATTTAAAGAAAGTCCCCAAGGATTTTGGTGTAAGCTATGGCAGCACCCATATCACCTCCAGAGAGACAACCATTGCAACGGTTCCCATCGGATATGCCGATGGTTACAAGCGTCTGCTCTCCTCCAGGGGCTGGATGATTGTAAAAGGGGTGAAGGTACCGGTGGTGGGACGTGTGTGCATGGATTTCACCATGATTGATGTGGGCAACGTTCCCGATGTAAAGCTGGGAGACCCGGTGACCATCATGGGTCGGGAGGGTGATTGTGAGGTCAGTGCCGATGACATTGCCAATTTGTGCAACACCATCAACTATGAAATCGTGGCTTCCCTCACCCGGCGAATGCCCATCCGATATATACATGGAAAGGAGAAGATACCACTATGAACCCCCTTCCTTTTATAGACTGGCAAACGGGAACCATCCGTTTACCTGCTTACCAGGATCACCCCGATGTGGACAAAAATAATCCCAGGGCGGATGTAATCATCGCCGGAGACTGGGCACCCATAAGGGCATTTGGGCCTCTAATTGAAAAAGATCCGGTGTCCATCTATGGAGATCTTTATCCCCTGCTCTCCGGTGCCGACCTTTCCATTGTCAATTTAGAAGCCCCCTTAAGCGATACCGGGCACCCGGTTTGGAAAAGCGGTGCCGTATTCAAGGGTGAAACAAAACATGTAAAAGGTTTATCCTGTGTTCCCTTTGATGTTGTGACCCTGGCCAACAACCATATGTTTGATTTTGGTCAGGCGGCATTCCAGGAGACCTTGAATGTACTGGATGAAAATAATATAAGGCACCTCGGGGCCGGAAACACTCTGGAGGAGGCTAAAAGGCCATTGATCCTGACGGTGAAGGGGCTTACCATCGCCCTTGTCAACTTCAGTGAAGGCGAAGACCTCACCGGTGCGGACACGGCAAAACCAGGGGTCATGGGCTGGGATCTGTCCCTGATGGAGGACACCATCAAAGGGCTGAAGGGCAACGTGGATTTCATCATCGCCATCAGCCATTGCGGGGTTGAGTACATCCCGTTTCCCCCGCCCTATGTCGCCAACGCTTTTAAACAGATGGCCGATGCCGGGGCCGATGTGGTCATCGGGCACCATCCCCATGTTCCCCAGGGCATTTGTGTGCATAACGGGGTCCCCCTTTGCTACAGTCTTGGCAATTTTATATTTTACCAGGATACCCGGCTGGTGCATCGAAAACAGGGATACATGGTGAAACTTGTTTTAGAAAAACACCTGCCTCCGGCCCTGGAACTGATCCCCTATGAAATCCATGACAGGGGGGTATCCTGCCTGAAGGGTGGCAGCAAAGAATGCTTTTTTGCAGGTCTGAAAAAAATTTCAGATCCCCTTGACACCCCGGAGGGCATCGAAGATGCATGGCACGGTTTTCTGCACAACTATGGTACCGATGGGTTTTTCAAAGAAATTGAAATGCTCATGAACCGCATGAAAGAAGACCCGAAAAAAGGGGCTGCCATGTTCAGAAACCGTCTCACCACCCTCCAGCATTTCCACCACTGGAAAGATACCATGTCACGCATGGTGGAAGGCACTCTGGAATCCTCACCGGACTGGGCAAGACAGTTGAGCCGGGAATGGCTCACCCGCACCCTGGATGATCGTAAGATGTCCCCAACCATCCTCCAGAAACAAAACACGGGGGAAAAGACCCGATGACAGATATCATGACAAGGGAAAACCTGAGCGGCAGCACTTTAGACATGTCAAAAATACTCCCTTCCGCAGAGCAAACCCTTCTGGTAACAGATTCCGGCCTGGGGGGACTTTCGGTATTCACCGAGATTGCCAATCAACTGAAGGCCGGGTCTCCCTGGAAAACCGTCAATCTCATATATTTCAACGCCTGGCCTGAATCCCACCGCGGATACAATCATTTCCCGGACATGGCCACCAGGGCTCGGGTGTTTCATAATGCCATAACAGCCATGGCACAATACCACCCCCATCGGATATTCATTGCATGCAACACCCTTTCGGTAATTTATCCCGAAACCGCCTTCAGCAGAGAAACCGACATTGCAGTCACCGGTATTGTGACGGACGGTGTGGACATGATCCACAAACAAATGATCCAGACACCGGACAGCCGGGTGATAATTTTTGGTACACCCACCACCACCTCGGCCCGGTCCCATGAGATGCGGCTCAAAGATATGGGCATTGAAGGAAATCGCATCTTCAACCAGGGTTGCGTGGATCTGGCAGGTAAGATTGAAAGAGACCCCTTCAGCGATATTGTGCCGGAAATGATTGATGACAATGTGCAAAAGGCTGTGGCAAAAATGGGTAACGCAGGTGGCAGGGTTTTTGCTGCCCTTTGCTGCACCCATTTCGGATATTGCCGGGATCTTTTCATGGAAGCCATGAAAAAGCATATAACCAGGGATGTGGTGATATTAAATCCCAATGAGGCCATGGCCCACCGGGCGTTAAAGCAGGAAAAGGCCGTCACGGATGACCCGGAAATCAAATTTCATATTGTTTCAAGGATACCCTGGGAAGATACGCGCATTAACGCCTACCGCCGATTGCTGGAAAAGGTATCCCCTGAAACAGTGGCGGCCCTCGGCAGATATGAGCTGAACCCGAACCTGTTTTCTGTAATATAATATAACCGCCGTGTCGGCCCGCCGACACAACGAAAAATGGGTCGTAGACGCGGAACCAAATGGTATTATACCGCCCCCCCGACGGGCAATGGGCCCGGACCGGAACTGTAGACAGCTCAATTGTCCGGTTCCTATTGCCCGTCGGGGGGGCGGCTCTGCTGAAGTTGCCTTGAAGGCTGCCTTTTCATATAAAAACATGCATGGCAAATTGGTCTGCCACAACGAAAAACGAAAGTTCTTTAATTCCAGCGTATTGGTGAGACTTTCATATAAAAAAATGGAGATAAAAAAATGAAAAAAGTATTAATCATCACCGGCCCCGCCGGGGACGCCCAGGGCTGGGGAGACCTTTCTGTCACCCAGGAGGTATGCAAAGCCATTAATGAAGGTGACAACTACGCAGAGATTGCATTTGTCAACAACATGAAAGAGTTCTACACGGCCATTGAAGAAAAAGAATACGATATCATCTGGAGCTGCCTTTACTACATCAACAGCAAATCAGACACCATCGGGTTGAACGAAGACGGTGAGTGGTTTGCAGATATCTTTGATGAGAGAAAAATTCCTTACATAGGTCCCAATGCTGCCACCATGAAGGCCCTGATCAACAAAACGGCCACCCATGATATCCTAACGGCAAAGGGCATTTCCGTGCCCTATCATTACCAGATTGATCGCAATGACCCCTTGCCTGTCCTTACCTACCCGGCCTTTGTAAAACCCAGCTATGAATCCAGATCCGTTGGCATCAGTGACGACAGTGTGGTCAATTCGGATGATGAACTGAAAAAACGGGTGGCCCATATCCACGACACCTATGATCAGCCAGCCCTGGTTGAAGAATACCTGCCAGGTGATGAATACACGGTATTAATGCTTGGCAACGGTGAACACCAGGAATTTCTACCCGGTCAGGTATTGGTAGACCCTGCGCTTTTCGGTAAGTATCCCATCTTAAGAAGTGACTTAAGGGGGGTGGGTGCCACCAAAATTAGACCCGCCGGGAAATATTCCGACCAGGCTAACGAACTTTGTCGCCAGGCCATGGAAGCCCTCAATTGTCTGGATCATGTCCGGGCGGACATGCGCTTGGATGCCAACGGGGTTCTTAAAATTATTGAAGTCAACGGCATCCCAGGCCTGAAACCCATAAAAAGCTGGAGTCCCCAGATGTTCACCATGCACCATGCATCCGGTGATGAAGCCCAGGATTACAAAAAGCTGGTGAACCACATTGTCACCTCGGCCCTGGCACGGTTTAATCTTATTTAAACCAGACAGCTTTAAATCTGTACTAACGATGGGTCAGGCCTGCATTAACAAAAATACCAATATATCAGGGTGAGCCAAGGCTTGACCCCTTACCCATGGAAAAACACATGCCCCTTCCTTATCTACCTTCAATAAAAAAACAAATTATCAACCAGTGTACCATCGCAGGAACAGACCCCCTACAGGGATTTGCCTATTATTTTGATTTTTCCACCCCCATCATTGCCACGGCCATCCATGCCGGTCACCATGTTCGAAAAGAACTCTTACCTTACATGGTCATTCCTCCGGCTCAACGTCTGTTTGAAGAGGATACTGCCACAGAGAAAATGATCAAAGGCCTTGCCAACACAGTATGGGGGCTGGAATCCCGAGCCGTATACGATCTCAATCGGTCACCGGATCTGGCATTACCCCTCACCCCGGAAAAATTCTGGGGAATTCAGGTGTATGGCAACCAGCCCACCCCTGAAATGAACCATAAAAGCCTGGAGAGCCACACTCGATTTTACGATTTCATGGGAACTGTGGTCACTCATCTGTTAAACAAATTTAATATCTGCATTGTTTTAGATATTCATTCTTATAATATTTCCCGACAACAAGAAAAAGGGTTTTCCTCTCCACCGGTGTTTAATCTGGGAACGGCACTGCTGAATCGATCCAGGTGGGAACCTTACATCCATAACTGGCTGTCAGGCCTTAAAAGCATCTGTCTTCCAAATGGGATTAAAACCACCGTGGCTGAAAATGAGGTATTTGAGGGGAAAGGACAATTGTGCCAATGTCTCAGCCAATGGGATGAACGCATTCTGGTACTCCCCACAGAAGTATCAAAGGTGTACATGGACGAACACACCGGCGAGGTGTATGAAGGGGTGGTAAGGGCCATAAATCTTGAATTTCAACGCATTACACGTCGGTTAGGCAATGCTCACAGCGTCGATCACCTTGGGGGTGGAGATCTAAGTTGAATTATTGATATTTTTATTTGTGTTTTTTTAAATATATAAATCACCCAAAAAAGATACCGGACACAAAGATTTATATCCAATGTTGTGAAATGGCGTATCAGGTGTTATATGAGGGGAAATTTTGAAACCATTAAGAGTTGAATAATGGAAAAAAAATGCGGAACTTCAATGAGAGACAAAAAAGGGCTTACGGCATATTTGCTGTAAACCCTTGATTTTACTGGAGCCGATGAGCGGAGTCGAACCGCTGACTTGCTGATTACGAATCAGCTACTCTACCAACTGAGTTACATCGGCATTTGAATGTGTGACTACCTTTAATGCTTATGACGTCTAAAATCAAGAAAAAAATGAAAAACACCCTTTTAAAAGAGTTCAATAAACCCGCCTCCCGCCTGGAACTCACCGGTATGAGTGGTGCAGAAAAAGGCTTTGTGGTGTCACAGCTGTGCCGGGACATGGAAAAAACCATTGTCGTTGTTGTCTCGGACCATAAAAAAGCCATGCGTTTCATGGAAGACATCTCCTTTTTTATGCCAAATCCACCGTCCAAAAAATCCCGGCTGCTCTATTTTCCGGGGTATCATATCCTGCCCTTTAAATCGTTATCCTACCATGGGGCCACCGCAGCCAAACGCCTGAGCGTCCTCAACCATCTTATTTCAGGGCGTGCCCATCATCTGGTGGTGACAAGCGTGGATACACTGCTCCAGAAGCTGATCCCCAGACAAACCCTTGTGGATGCCCAGGAGCTGATCCTAAATGGCGAAGAAATTGACCGGAATCTTCTGATTGCACGTCTCAACGCCGGTGGCTACCAGCGGACATCCCTTGTGGAGGAACCCGGTGATTATTCGGTGCGGGGGGGAATTATGGATATTTTTTCCCCAAATTACGCTCTGCCCCTGCGACTTGATCTCATGGGGGATCTGGTGGAATCCCTGCGTTTTTTTTCCCCCATTTCCCAAAGGGGTACAAAGGAACTAAGAGAGGCCATTATCATCCCCGCCAGTGAAGCCGTACTGGAAAGAAGCTCCCTTGCCCATGTCCTCGGTCGACTGCGCCAGGCGGCATCGGAATCGGACATCGGAACGGCAAAAATGAGAGAATACGTGGATCGCACCAAAGAAGAGGGACGGTTTCCCGGCATGGAAAGCATGCTGTCCATCGTATATCCACAGCTAAACACTTTCTTTGATTATGTGGACAACGATGCACTTTTTGTCATGGATGAGCCGGACCTGCTGCAACAGGAGGCCCATCAGTTTGAAAAAAATGCCCGGGAAAACCTTGAAACCGCCCGATCAGAAAAAAGATTGTGTGTGGCGCCGGAATCCATTTACATGACCTGGGACAATGTAATCACCCAGGTTTTTAATAGAAAAACCATCGCCTTCAAGGCCCTTGATATCCAGAAACCAGAAGACATCCTGCCCGCTTCCGACAAAACGGCTGCACAAACACCCGCCGCTGGTGAACCCGCTGTAAGTGTTCCCAAAGCCCCGGCTGCCACGGTTATGAATCCCGGTTTTAAAAATAATGCCCTCCTGTCCGCTGAGCTGAAAAGAGAGGGCCGCCACGAAAACATTTTATTGCCCCTGGCAAAATGGCTGGAGGAAAAACGGGACATGGGCATGGCTGCGGTTGTGGTGTGCACAAGTGAAGTCCAGGCAACCCGGGTGGTTTCCCTTTTGCAACCCTATGGCATTGTACCTCTACGTCTGGATAAGTTTCCCCGGTCCCATGCCCTTTCCCCGGGTATTTTCCATGTGGTGGGCAATATCTCTTCGGGATTTGTGCACCCGGACAAGGGGCTTGCCCTGATAACCGATCAGGAAATTTTCGGAGCAAAGAAAAGAATCCGAAAAACCGGTACCAGCCGGGCAAAAACCAGTTTCATCACCCCGGAAGAGCTAAAAGAAGGAGATATCGTCGTCCATGTAGAGCATGGCCTGGGGCAATATGAGGGGCTTCGCACCATCACCATGGAAGGTCTTTCCGGTGATTTTATCCTTATCTCCTACCGGGATGAAGACCGGCTCTATCTGCCGGTGGACCGCATGGAAATGATCGAAAAATATGTGGGGGTGGAAGGCTATACTCCACTTCTGGATAAAATCGGCGGGAAAACCTGGGGAAAAGCCCGGGCCAAGGCCAAAAAAGAGGTGGAAAAAATGGCCGGGGAACTTTTGAAAATATACGCCGAGCGCCGGGTACACAAGGGCCATGCCTTCAGCGCTCCGGATGAATATTATAACGATTTCCAGGCGGCATTTCCCTATGATGAAACCCCGGATCAGCTCAAGGCCATTGAGGATGTCCTAACCGACATGGAGGACGAAACCCCCATGGATCGGCTGGTGTGCGGGGATGTGGGGTATGGCAAAACCGAAGTGGCCATCAGGGCTACCTTCAAGGCAGTCAATGATGGCAAACAGGCCGCCGTGGTGGTGCCCACCACCATTCTGGCAGAACAGCATCTGCACTCCTTTCGCCAGCGGTTTGCCGGGTATCCGGTGACTGTGGAGGCCCTGTCACGCTTCAGAACGGCGTCACAGCAGCGTAAAATTCTGGAAAACCTTGCATCGGGTAAAACCGATGTGGTCATCGGCACCCATCGCCTACTCCAGAAAGATGTCCATTTCAAATCCCTGGGACTTCTGGTCATCGATGAGGAGCAGCGGTTCGGGGTAAAGCACAAGGAGAGTATTAAAAAGAAAAGAAGCACCATTGATGTGCTTGCACTGACGGCCACCCCCATCCCGAGAACCCTTCATATGTCCCTCACCGGCATGCGGGACATCAGTGTCATCTCCACACCCCCCGAGGATCGACAGCCCATTGTATCTTATATTTCGGAATACGATGATTCTGTGGTGGCCGATGCCATCAAGCGCGAACTTGGCCGGGGGGGCCAGATCTTTTTCATACACAATGAGATAAAGACCATTTTCAAGTTAGCCGAAAATCTGCAGAAACTGGTTCCCCAGGTAAGAATTGGCGTGGCACACGGCAGGCTTTCAGAAAGCAACCTTGAAAAGGTCATGCTTCAATTCATCAATAAAGACATTGATCTGCTGGTGTGCACCACCATTGTGGAATCGGGCCTTGATATTCCATCGGCAAACACCATGATCATCAACAAGGCTGACCGGTTCGGGCTTGCCCAGATCTATCAGCTGAGAGGACGCATCGGCCGGGGGGAAGATCAGGCCTATGCCTATCTGTTTGTACCCGATGAAAACAGACTCACAAGGGATGCAAAAAAACGCCTGGCCGCCCTTATGGAACACCGGGCTCTGGGCTCGGGATTCCAGATTGCCATGAAGGATCTCCAGATCAGAGGGTCCGGGTCCGCCCTTGGCGGTTCCCAGTCAGGTCACATTGCCGCCGTGGGATATGACATGTTTTTAAAACTCCTGGATGAAGCAGTATCGGATCTTAAAGGGGAACCCAAAATTGAATCCCTGGAACCGGAAATCAACATTGCCATGTCCGCCCATATTTCAGAAGAGTATGTCCAGTCCATTGAGCAGCGTCTGACAATCTACCGGCGACTGTCCCAGATGACCGAACCTGCCCAGGTGCTGGCCATGCAAAAGGAACTCATTGATCGTTTCGGCAAGCTGCCCGAAGAAGCCGTCAACATGCTATTTAAAATCATGCTGCGGGTACTCAGTGTCAAGGCCGGAGTAAAAAAGATGGATATCACCAACACAACCATCTCCATGGTGTTCTCAGATCTTCACCAGAGATATCCTTCAAAGCTTGCCGGTGCTGTATCAAAAATTGTACATCCCCATGAATTCACCTCGGAGAATGTGCTCAAAATAACCGTGGGCAGCCGCATTAAAAAGATCACCAAGGCCCTGGTGGAGGCCAGAACGGCATTAAAGATTATTGCCACAGGGGTGAACTGACCTGGGCCGGGCACACAGACCAGTATCAAAGGCATGGCCCAGGAGGTTGTCACCCCCCCAGTAACATAAGATGGTCTCCATCCCCGCAATGGCGGATACTTTGATCAGATCCATCAGAATATGATGGACGGCGGGCCTTATCATCAGGTACCAAAATCACAACCAGATCCAGAAAATTCTTGAAAGAGATGGTGTGTCATGTTAACACACAGTGTTTATTGTTTTGCGCCTGGTCCCCCGGCCTTCGTGGCCAGGCCGCACAGACACCCGGCTTGACATCGGCTATCCACACCTAAAACGGAGCTTATAACTGGTATGACAAAGAATTATCGCTTTGTATATTATTATTGTTTATTTTTTTTGATTTTAATTCCTGCCATGACCTCTGGGGAAATTGTGGATCGTATTGTTGCCGTGGTGAATGACGATATCATCACCCTTTCCGAATTAAACAATGCCATTCGACCCTATGAAGAGAAATTGTCCACTGCCGGATATTCCCAGGAAAAAATGGAGGCCATGCAGTTTAACCTAAGGCAGGAAATGCTTAAAAACCTGGTGGATCGCAAGATAACGGATCAGGAGGTTAAAAAACTTGGCATGACCGTCTCCGATCAGGAAGTGGACAATGCCATTGAACAGCTCAAACGATCCCGGATGATGACCCAGGAAGACCTGGAAAAGGCCTTGAAACAGGAAGGGATGAGCTATGATGACTATCGAGATAAAATCCGTCAGGAAATCCTGCGGCCCAAATTGATTAATTTCAGTGTAAAATCCAAGGTGATCATCACCGACCAGGATATTAAAAACTATTATGAGACCCACCCGGAAATGTATGGTGGAACCAAAAAGATATATTTAAGAAACATTTTAATCAGCGGGGGTGCTCTCTCCGTGGACGGGCTTGTGCAGGAAAAATTTAATGCCGTCACCCAGGCCCTTACAGACGGCAACTCCTTCGCCGATGTTGCCAGGCAATATTCCCAGGCACCCAATGCCGCAGATGGTGGAAAAATTGGTCTTTTCAGCTTGGATGCCCTGTCCGGAGAAATTGCCGATGCCGTAAAAGACCTTGCAGCCGGTGAGCACACGGAATTTATCCAGACGAATCTGGGCTATCAGATGTTCTTTGTGGAAAGCATTGATGATGGCTCCAGCACATCCCTGGAGGCGGTTTCCGATGAGATCAGAAAAAAATTATACGATGATATTGTGGAAAAAAAGTTTAACGCCTGGATTGAAGACCTGAGGGAAAAAGCCCACGTCAAGCATATGTTATAGATCTACTTCACCCTTCGTCCGGTACGGCAATGGCCCGGTTAATAAAAAGTCAGACAAAAGCATCAACGGTGCAGGCCTGACCCCTCCCAAGATGGCATATGTTATGTTCAAGTTCCATCATCGAATATCAAGAAATATCCAGGACCGAAAACTCAGTACCGAAAACCCAGAACCCAGCACCCAACACCCATACAACAGAGGTTAAAAAATGCAGAAAGAGCGCCATAAAATACTTGCAGAAAGTGTCAAACGCCTGTTAAGACGTGGTGCCACCAAGTCCCTGCTCAATATCATCAAAAAAACCCACGCAGCGGACCTCTCTCTTGTGTTTCGTGAACTGTCCAACGAAAACCGCCTTAAAATGTTTGAGCTCATGGATGATCCGGAACAAAAGGGGGTACTGTTCTCCGAACTGGAAGAGACGGTTTTCCTGGAGATCATGGATCACATGCCCATTGATGAGGTGGTGGATGTGTTTGAAAACATGGCCGCCGATGATGCTGCAGAACTCTTAGGCTATCTGGATGAAGACAAAGCGGATGTCATCCTGGAAAAAATGAACAATGAAGACTCCCTGGAAGTGGAGCATCTCATGAGCTATGGCGAGGACAGCGCCGGCAGTATCATGGTACCGGACTTCATCGCCCTGAAAGAAGACATGGGGGCAAGGGATGTCATTGAGGCCCTGCAAAATGAGTTCCTTGATGTGGAGATGCCCTTTTATGTCTACGTCATTGACGCCTATGGCAAGCTTGTTGGGGTGAGTTCCCTGCGCCAGCTGGTGGTGGTGCATCCGGAAAAACCCCTTAAGGACTTCATGACCCGGGACATTGTATCTGTAAAAACTTACACCGACCGGGAGGATGTGGCCCAGCTGGTGGCCCGGTACGATTATCTGGCAGTCCCCGTTGTGGACGATGACAATCGTCTGGTGGGTATTGTCACCGTGGATGACGTCATTGACATCATCAGCGAAGAGGCCACCGGCGATATTCTTAAAATGGCCGGTGTGGGCGAGGACTACATTGAAACCCAGACGGTGCTCCGGGGTACCCGCATCCGCCTGCCCTGGCTGTTCACCAGTTTCCTGGGGGGGCTTGCCGCTTTTTTCATCATCGGCAATTTTGAAGAAAGTCTGACCAAATATGCCTATCTTGCCGCCTTTATTCCGGTGATCATGGGCATGGGGGGAAATATTGGTACCCAGTCTTCCACCATTGTAGTACGCGGTATTGCCACGGGCAAAATCGATACCGGAGATCTAGTGTCTGTGGTGGGAAAAGAGCTTGCCATCGGAGTGATTCTGGGCCTTATCTATGGAGTTTTTATCGGGGTGGTAGCCAAGGTGCGCTTTCATCAGGAACCCCTGTCCCTGCAGCTTGCCTTTGCTGTGGGCTTTGCTGTGATCACCTCCATGTCAGTGGCGGCCCTTGTGGGTTCCCTTGTTCCCATGCTCTTTGAAAAAGCTAACATTGACCCGGCAGTTGCCACCGGTCCATTTGTCACCACCTCGGTGGATATTGTCAGTGTTTACTGCTATTTCATGATAGCAACGCTTCTGTTGGAAATTTAAATGGAGCCTTTTTCCACAGACGCCATTTTGATCCGCCGCATTGAGTATGGGGACCACGACCTGATCATCACCTACTTTACCCGATCCATGGGCCGGTTGTCGGTAATGGCCAAAAATGCAAGGCTAAGCGTCAAGCGATTTGCCGGGGCTCTGGACCCGTTTACGGTGATGAATATCCAGTGTACCTGGCCCAAACGTAAAAACCGCATGCCCATATTAAACAGTGTGGACATAGAGACCGCCTTTGCCAGGATACGCACCAATGCCGTGCACACAGGGTATGCCAGTTACTGGCTGGAGATGGTGAACGCATGGATGGAAGAGGGCAGGCAGGAGCCGGAACTTTATGACCTGCTGTTTTATGTGTTAAAGCAATTAAACGATGGGATCATGGATGTGAAGGTGTTAAGCCTTTTGTTTCAGATCCGCTTCATGGGTATTTCCGGGTTTACCCCAAATCTTTCCTGCTGCGGCAGGTGTGAAACCCCCATTGATAAGATTTCCCAGGGTCGCATCACCTTTGATTTTGCAGAGGGCAGATTGGTGTGCAACCGATGCGGTACCGGTTCCATCCACCACGGCATCACCGTTTCCAAGGGCACCTTGAAACAGCTGTTCTGGATCAACACAACGGACATGGGACGGGCAGAACGACTGAAAGTTTCTCCGGAGGCCATACAGGAAGGTGCAGGACTTCTGGAAGCCTTTATTCCATTCCACATTGGCCGGGATATGAAAAGCCTGACGGTGCTCCGTCGGCTTATGAATTGATTTTCTTTGTTAAAAATGAGAAGCCGATGAACTTTAAAACCATACTTGAAAAAAAAAACATCACCGTGTCTGTTCCCTGTCGCATTGACCTTGGCGGCACCCTGGACATCAGCACCTTTTTCCTTCCCTTAAATCACCTGAACCCCGGTACATTCAACATTGCCCTTGATATGAGAACCAGCGTTACCCTTTCCCCCTGGCGCACAGGTCACATAAAAATTTCCTCCCGGGGGTTTGACAGTGCCGAGTTTGATGCACAAACGGTTCCCTTTACCCATCCCATGGGACTTATGTTTGCCGTAGTTCGGTTTTTTAACGGTCATGGGGTGCATGTACACATTGAATCTTCTTCCCCCCCAAGAAGTGCCCTGGGCGGATCATCCGCCGCCGCTGTGGCCATGGTGGCAGCTTTTTATACGGCCCTGGGACACCCGGTGGAACCCGGTCCTGCCGCCGCCATTGCCCATCATATTGAATCCAGTGTGGCCGGAGTCCCCTGTGGCCAGCAGGACCAACTGGCCGCAGCATTCGGCGGGGTGAACCTGTGGCGCTGGACCGTTGAAAAAGGACATCCCACCTTTGTACAGGAACCTGTATTTTCCGGTCAAAATGCGTTAAAAGATCTCAACACCAACCTTCTGGTGGCCTATTGCGGCATCCCCCATGTGTCCAGTGATATCAATAAAAGATGGGTAAATCAGTTCCTTTCCGGGCAGAATCGTGATAAATGGGAGCAAATTGTGAAACTCACAGCGGACTTTTCAACGGCTGTGAAAACAAAAAATTTTCACCAGGCAGCCATGCTGATGAATCAGGAAACCCGCATCCGTCTGGACATGACACCAGATGTCCTGGACGACATCGGTCAGGCCCTGTTCAAGGCAGCAGTTGCCATGGACTGCGGTGCCAGGTTCACCGGGGCTGGCGGCGGTGGATGCATCTGGGCCATTGGTGCGGTTTCCACCATGGAAAAATTGAGACAGCAATGGCAAAACATACTTATAAACAAGGATCAGGCCCAGCTTTTGAAAACGGCCGTTGATCCTAAAGGTATAATGATACTCTCATGAGTCGTAGATTTTCATTGCCCAGCCCCCATGTACCCTTGAAAGAAATGCACCAAGCACATGATTGGGGGTCAGATGGAAAATATCTATGACGGATGGGTGATACTTTAAAGGCGAAAAAATTATGAATTTTCAGGAAGTAATTTTAAATCTGCAAAAGTTCTGGGCAGATCAGGGCTGTGTCATCATTCAACCCTATGACCAGGAAGTGGGTGCAGGTACATTTCATCATGCCACCACCTTGAAATCACTGGGACCAGAACCCTGGAAGGTGGCCTATGTTCAGCCTTCCCGGCGACCCACCGATGGCCGGTATGGAGAAAACCCCAACCGACTCCAGCACTACTACCAGTTCCAGGTGCTGCTCAAACCCTCCCCCGCCGATGTGCAGCAGCTGTATCTTGACAGTTTAAAATGCATTGGCATTGATCCCCTGGCCCATGACATCCGCTTTGTGGAAGATGACTGGGAATCTCCCACCCTGGGTGCCTCGGGTCTTGGCTGGGAGGTGTGGCTGGACGGCATGGAAGTCACACAGTTCACCTATTTCCAGGTGGCGGGAAGCCTGGAGTTAAGCCCCATTTCCGTGGAGCTCACCTATGGGCTGGAACGGCTTTGCATGTATCTGCAGGGGGTGGACAGCGTATATGATCTCATGTGGAACGACACTATCACCTATGGCGATGTATACCACCAGCAGGAGGTGGAGCAGTCCACCTACAACTTTGAGGTGGCCAACACCGATGTGCTGTTTGATCTTTTTTCCAAATATGAGGGAGAGGCCCTGCGCATAGTCAAACAGGGCCTGGTGCTGCCGGCCTATGAATTCTGTCTGAAATGTTCCCACACCTTTAATCTTCTGGATGCAAGGGGGGTTATCAGCGTCACGGAGAGAACCGGGTACATCGGAAGAATCAGAAACATTGCAAGGGAATGTGCCAAGGCCTATGTGGCCCAGCGAGAAGCACTGGGACACCCCCTTTTAAAACAGGATAAACAGGTGTAATCATGAGTGATTTTTTAGTTGAAATCGGCGCGGAAGAGATCCCCGCCGGATATATTGTTCCTGCCCTTGCGGCATTTCGTGAAAGCCTGCTTTCGGCCCTGGTCAAGGCCCGGATCAACCATGGGGCCGCAAAGGTATATGGTACCCCCCGACGGCTGGCAGTGATCATTGACAGCGTGGCAGAAACCCAGGCGGCAAAAACCTCCACCATCATGGGGCCCCCGGCCCGGGTGGGGTATGACAAGGATGGTAACCCCACCATTGCCGCAGAAAAATTTGCAGAAAAAGCAGGCGTATCCCTTTCAGAGGTTACCACCACAACCACCGACAAGGGTGACTATCTGACAGCGGTGATAGAAGAGCCATGCCTGTCAGCAGCAGACATTCTGGCCGAGGCCTTGCCGGGTATCGTTTTAAACCTTCCCTTTCCCAAACGCATGCGCTGGGGCAGCCTTTCCATCAGTTTTGCAAGGCCCATTATCTCTCTAACCGCCCTTCTGGGAGAAACGGTGATTCCATTTACGGTGGGTAACATCACCGCCTCCAACGAGGTGTTCGGCCATTTTTTCATGCATCCCGGCAAATTTCCTGTGGCATCCCCGAAAGACTACCTGGAACTGCTGCGGTCCAAAGGAGTTCTTGCCGACATTGAAGAACGAAAGGCCATTTTGATCCAGGAGATTGAAAAGACCGCTGCCGCCCATGACAGCCATATTTTAAAGGATGATGAGCTGGTGGACATTGTCACCAATCTCGTGGAATATCCCTACCCCGTGGTGGGCAAATTTGACGAGGCCTTTCTGGAGGTACCCGACGAGGCATTGATCACGGCCATGAGAGAACACCAGAAATACTTTGCCCTCACCGATGCCAAAGGTGCTTTAAAGCCCTGCTTCATAGCCGTGAATAATACCCGGGCAACGGATATGGATGTGGTGGCCGCAGGTCATGGAAAGGTGATACGGGCTCGCCTGGCCGATGCCCAGTTCTTTTACAAGGTGGATCTAGAATCCACCCTGGATGATTTTGCTAAAAAACTTAAAAATGTGACCTTCCAGGCAAGCCTTGGCTCCATGTATGAAAAACGTCAGCGCCTGGAAATTCTAGGAGAATATCTCACCGGTGTGGTTTATCCCGACGGCAATGATACCCTTCTTAATGATGTTGTCCGGGCAGCCCAGATCTGCAAGGCGGACCTTGTAAGTCAGATGGTCATTGAGTTCACCAAGCTCCAGGGTATCATCGGCCGGGTTTATGCCGAAAAGGCCGGGGAAAACACGGAGGTATCCACTGCCATCGAACAGCATTACCGACCGGTACATGCAGGAGCACAACTTCCGACATCGGAAACAGGTAAACTGCTTGCCTTGGCCGACAAGATAGACAGCATCTGCGGCTGCTTTTCCATTGATCTGATTCCAACCGGGGCTTCTGATCCCTACGCACTTCGTCGCCAGAGCATCGGTATTGTCCAGATTATGCTGGAGGCAGGACTTACCTTCTCCCTTAAAGCCCTGGTGGAAAAAGGGGTATCCCTGTATGTGAAAGATGCAGATAAATCAGCTGCCGTGACAGATCAGGTATTATCCTTTATCAAGGGCCGCATGGGCAACATGCTGGTGGATCAGGGGCATTCCCGGGAATCTGTTAATTCTGCCCTGGCCGTTTCCTTTGACAATGTGCCAGATTGCCTGCTTAGAATCCGTGCTCTTGATACCATGCGCAGGGAACCCGATTTTGAACCCCTGTCCATTGCGTTTAAACGGGTGGTAAACATCCTTAAAAAGGCCGGTGTACAGGAAGCCATAACAGTGGATGAATCCCTGTTTGAAGATGAATCGGAAAAGGCCCTTTATTCGGCCTGCCAGGCCGTGGGGGAACAGGTAAAAGCGTTCACGGCTGCCGGTGATTATGAAAAGGCATTAAAAGAAATCGCCACTTTAAGACCCTTTGTGGATAGGTTCTTTGATGAGGTCATGGTCATGGTGGATGATGAAGCGGTAAAACAAAACCGCATGGGCTTTTGTGTGCTGTGGCCGCACTCTTCCAGAACATTGCGGATTTTACGTTGATATAATCCACATGGCAGTAATCACCTGCCACAACGAAAAATAAAAATGGCATGGTGCCGCCCCCGACGGGCGAGCGGTCCGGCCCCGGACCGTCGGCGGCCCTTTTGCCCTGCCGGTCTAAAGCGCAGGAACTGCGGGCAGGTTTGTCCTCAAACAGCCTGCGCTTTTTAACGCCCGGCAGGGCAAAAGGGCTGATCGCCTTGGGCTCCGAATGGGCCGGACCGCTCGCCCGCCGGGGGCTCTGCTGTCGAAATGTCGATGGCTTCATTCACTAATCAAAATGAATATGAACATCAGCTGACAGGCGTATGTCAGTCCAGATAAATATAAGGAGCAAAAAGATGGCAGGTTATGATCCTGAAAAAGATAAAACATTAAACGAATGGAAATGTGAAGAGACCGGGTTGATGGTCTCCATTCATCAATATGCCGGCGGCGAGCCAAAGCTGCAGATCGGTCCCAGAATTTTAAAGAAAAAGGATGGCACCGACCGTGCCCCTTCCAAGGCAGGTCGTCTGTCCATGGAAGATGTGCTGTGGCTGTACGACATCATTGATGAGGTAAAGGATGAGCTTGCCGACGTTGTCGGACCTGAATAGTCCATCCCTGGTACCCCCCATGGGGACCGGAAAACCCCCTGATCTTCCCCCCCTTGCGGTGATGGTCAGCACGGTGCCCGATGTACGGTATATCAAAAAAAGCCTGGGTCAACCCCGGTCCAGGCCTTTTTTTATGGGGGAGCTGTTCTCAACCCCGGTGGCCCCTGTGGCATGCCAGAACCGGAACAAGCAGGAGATTGCCCCTGGCGCACCCATGAACCATTTTACAACATCCATGGAAAAGCAGAGCCAAGCCCCGATAAAAAAGGCAAAACAGGCAGCTGTCATGGAGAACACCGTCTCATTTGTCGGTCCTTACATGGGAGCTCCCTACGCTGCGATGATACTGGAAACCCTCATTGCCCGGGGGGTGCGGCAGATCATTGTAATGGGGTGGTGCGGGTCCATTTCACCCACGGTGAACATAGGGGATATTCTGATGCCGGATGCCGCCATTTCCCACGAAGGCACCTCCATGAATTACATGGATTCCCCCGAAGATTTCCCGGTGATATATCCCCCTGCCCCGCCATCATCTGCCACGGGTCTTGCCGGAAACATTACCGGGTTTCTTGATGAAAAGAAAATACCCTTTAAAAAAGGGTGCATCTGGACCACAGACGCCATTTACCGGGAAACAAGACAAAAGGTGGACTTTTTTCATTCCCGGGGAGCCCTGGCCGTGGAGATGGAGTGTTCGGCTCTTTTTGCCGTGGCGGCCCACCACGGGGTGGAGCTGGTTGCGCTTTTAGTGGTGTCAGACGATCTGTCCGGTACCCGGTGGAAGCCTGCCTTTAAATCCAAAGCCTTTTCCGGGGCACGCAGACAGGTCAGCCATGCCCTCATGGATTTTTGCACCCACCATGGCACTGTGATATCGACAACCGATTAAAATTTAATTAAGTAGCCACACATATTTTTTAAACTTGCGTTATTGGCACTGTTGTTCAAATCAATGTTGAAACACAGGTAGTGCTCAAAAGTATGGAGCCTGATGAAATCCTCAACCTCCAATAACACAAGCCTGATCCCAATTGACCTGCCAACTGTGACGGCTGGCCCATGTTATGATCACCGAAAAATATATGCACGGGTGCTTATCCCCATTGAGGAATCCATGGACAACGCATTAAAGCAGGAGGCATTAGCCCTCCAGCGGGAATTAAACCGTCATAATTTTCTTTATCACACCACGGATGCACCGGAAATTTCCGATGCCGAATACGACCGGATGATGGTCCGGCTGCTGGAAATTGAAAAAAAATTCCCCGCCCTTTCCACCCCGGATTCCCCCACCCGCCGGGTGGGGGGTGCACTTCTTGATGCCTTTGAAAGTGCCCCCCATTCCCTTCCCATGTTAAGCCTTGACAATGCCTTCTCCGACGGGGATGTTCTCGATTTTCATAAACGGGTGCTGAAATTTTTAAAAAATGCCCCGGTATCTTACATAGTGGAACCCAAGATGGATGGTGTGGCCGTGGAACTTTGCTATGAAAGGGGCGTTCTAATCCGTGCCACCACCAGGGGAGACGGAGTTGTAGGAGAGGTGATCACCGACAATGTCAGAACCATACGCGCCATTCCCCTGCGCCTTGCGCCACCACCTAACATGCCGATTCCCGAGGTGCTGGAAGTCAGGGGTGAGGTGATCATCAAGGCAAATGATTTTTTAGCGTTAAACCGCAAACAGCAGGAAAAAGATCTACCGGTATTTGCCAACCCCCGCAACGCCGCCGCCGGTTCTTTAAGACAGCTCAATTCCAGAATCACCGCCTCACGGCCCCTGTCCATGTTTGTTTACGGCATCGGACTTTGCCGGGGTATTGTCTTTGAGTCCCATGGCAAGATGCTTGACACCCTTAAAACCATGGGCTTCCCGGTAAATCCCCTGGTAAAGCAGAACCTTTCCATACAGGAGGTTTTAACCCGATATCGAGAACTTGAGGAGATGCGCCATACGCTTCCCTACGAAATTGACGGCATGGTGATAAAGGTGGATGACATTGGATTACAGGAAACCCTGGGGGTTAAGACCCGAAGCCCCCGGTGGGCCATTGCCTATAAATTTCCTGCCGTGGAGGCCACCACAGTTGTCAATGACATTATCATCCAGGTGGGCCGCACCGGTATTTTAACCCCGGTTGCCCAGCTTGAACCTGTTTCTGTGGGGGGGGTGACGGTTTCCCGGGCCACCCTGCACAACGCAGATGAAATCATCAGAAAAGATGTCCGGGTGGGGGACCATGTGGTGGTTATCCGGGCCGGGGATGTGATTCCCAAGGTGATGAAGGTTCTAGCTGACCGACGTACCGGAAAAGAAAAACCCTTTATCATGCCCGATACCTGCCCGGTGTGCCACAGCAGGGTGCAACGCCTGGCCGACGAGACCGCCGTTAAATGTATCAATGTGTCGTGCAGTGCCCAACTAAAGGAACGCATTCGGCATTTTATGTCCAAGGGGGCCTTTGACGTGGACGGCATGGGCAAAAAACTGGTGGAACAGCTTGTGGACCGGGGCCTTGTGTCCTCCTTTGCCGATCTTTTCACTCTGGAAAAACCGGTGCTGTCCGCCATGGACCGCATGGGGGACAAGTCTGCCGCCAACATTGTGGCGGCGTTGAAAAACGCTGCCACCATTGCCCTTCCAAGGTTCATCTTTGCCCTTGGCATTGATCACACCGGAGAAAATGCTGCCCTGCTCCTGGCCCGACACTTTGAAACCCTGGAAGGAATCATGACGGCCTCCACACAAACCCTGGAAGGTATTAACGGCATTGGACCCAAAACCGCGGCTGCGGTGTATGATTTCTTTGCCAATAAAGACAACCGCCGGGTAATTGAACAGTTGCTGGCCAACGGGGTGAGCGTGGCTGCCCCCCAGGTGGAAGAAACGCTTACGGGCAGTTCTGCGGACCAATCAGGACCCCTGGCCGATAAAACCGTGGTGCTCACCGGGACCCTGTCCACCATGACCCGGAACGAAGCAAAAAAGCGTCTGCAGGTTCTGGGGGCCAGGGTGACTTCGGCCATCAGTGCCAAAACCGATTTTCTTGTGGCCGGGGCATCTGCGGGCAGTAAGCTTGCAAAGGCACAAAATCTGGGAGTAACCATCCTGGATGAAACCCAGTTCAGAAAACTGGCCGGATTATGATGAACCACAGGTGGGCCTTGCCACCTCCTCGACCACCCGGTGAAATGCTCAGATGGATGGCAAATGCCATAAACCAAGGCTGACTCCTGCCAGCGCCTCTGTTGCCATGATCGAATTTGAATTTATTTTAACTTTGATGGCCCTACAGAAAGTCCAATGTTTAATTGTAAATCACACATCCTTGCAGCTGACAACGTTTCAGCAACAACAAACCAATAATTGGACTTTTTACAGGGTTATTAACTTTCGGAGTTGCATGTAATTAATTATGGATACGTTCTTAACGGAAAAACATCGCATTATCAGAAGTTCGGTAAGGGCCTTTGCCCAGCGGGAAATTGTACCCATTGCCCGGGAAATTGATGAAGACAGAAGATTTCCCTGGGAAGTGGTGGATAAAATGGGAAAACTTGGATATCTCGGCATCCAGGCTCCCCGGGAACTTGGTGGAGCCGGCATGGATACTGTGAGCTATATCATCATCATAGAAGAGATCTCCCGGGCCGCTGCGGCCCTTGGTCTGCTCGCCTCGGTGCATAACAGCGTGGCCCTCTATCCCATCCTTGCCTTTGGCAATGCCTTTCACCATGATAAATTCGTGCCGGACCTGGCCACGGGCAAAAAAATCGGGGCCTTCTGCCTCACCGAACCCAATGCCGGTTCCGACGCTTCGGCCATTGAAGCCACGGCCATCAGGGATGGCGGCCATTACATTGTCAATGCCAACAAGGTATTTGTCACCAATGGCGGTGTTGCCGACATCTGTGTCATGTTTGTCAGAACAGATCCTGCTGCCGGTCCCCGGGGTATCAGCGTCATTGTGGCGGAAAAAGGGACCCCGGGATTTGTGGTGGGAGAAAAGGAACACTTGTCCGGCATGCGGGCCAACCCGGTATGTTCCATCCGCCTTAGCGACTGCAAAATTCCCGTGGACAATCTGCTGGCAAAGGAGGGCATGGGTCTTAAAATTGGCCTTGCAGCCCTTGATACCGGCCGTATCGGCATTGCAGCCCAGGCCGTGGGCATTGCCCAGGCAGCCCTTTTAGAGGGCATTAAGTATGCAAAGGAGCGCATCCAGTTCAAGGTGCCCATTTCCAAACATCAGTCCATCCAGAACATGATTGCCGACATGGGTACAAAAGTGGAGTCCGCAAGGCTCATGGTATACCGGGCAGGGCTTCTTAAAGACCGGAAACAGCCCTTCTCCAGGGAGGCGGCCATGGCCAAACTCATGGCCAGTGAAACGGCAAGCCAGGTGGCGGACATGGCCGTGCAGATTCATGGCGGATATGGGTATTCCAAGGCTTACAGCGTGGAACGATATTACCGGGATGCAAGGATCACAAGAATTTACGAGGGAACCAGCGAAGTGCATCGTATGGTTATTGCCCGGCATCTTCTTTCTTAAAATACGGAAAAAAAGTGTGGAAAAAATATGGGACTGAATATAATTGTGTGTGTAAAAGCGGTGGTGGAAGGAACCTGGACCCCGGGACCCGGTGCCCGGAAAACCACCACCCTGAACCTGTTTGACCGCCCGGCCATTGATATGGCCATGCAATTGATCAAAAAATATGACGGCACGGTAACCCTGGTTTCCATGGGACCGGAATCCGCCTGTTCCGCCCTGTACGAAGGCCTGTCCATGGGTCCCGGACAGGCGGTGCTTTTGTGTGATCCGTTGTTCCGAGAATCCGACACCTACATCACGGCCAGGGTTTTATCAGCGGCCATTGACAAATTACCCCCCTTTGATCTGTTGCTCTTTGGTACCAGATCTTCGGACAGTGACACTGGCCATGTGGGTCCCCAGACAGCCCAGATGCTTGACCTTCCCTATGTTTCCAACGTTTACAACATAGAAGACCCGGACACCGGAAACACCCGGGTGAAACGGCGGGCAGATGGCTTTCTGGAACGGTTCGAGCTGTCCGGCCCGGCGGCCATGAGCGTTATCCCCGGGGACACGGCCCATGAATACACGGGTCTTTATGAAATTGAAAACACCTTTGACAGCAAATCCATTCAGCGCTGGAATCATACCCATCTGGGCCTTGAGGCCCACGAAACCGGCCTTGCAGCCTCCCCCACAAAAATTGTGGCATTAAATCCCCACAAGCAGCAGAAACAGTGCCGGTTCATTACCGGAAGTATGGCCCAGGTGGCTGAAACACTGGCGCAGACCCTGTCACAGGAAGGATTGGTGGAATAAACGATGATAACGGATATAAATATTCAATCAAATAAGGGTAATGTGGCTGGAAAGGAAATCTGGGTGTATGGAGATCGGAGAAGCACCGGCCTGCTCAACAACAGCCTTAATGTACTGGCCGGGGCCCGGCATCTGGCAGATAAAACCGGCGGAAAAACCGTGTTTGTGGTGACAAAAAAAGAGACCCGACATAACCCCGAAACCGTCCCGGAAAGCGTTGCCGCTGACAAGGCCCTTGAACACGGAGCGGATAAGATATTGCGCATTGAAACATCGGCAAAGGGCTATCTGATGCCCGAAGCCGAGGCCCGGATACTTGCCCATGGGGTGAGTCAGAAACATCCCAGCGCATTTCTCTTTCCTTTGAATGTAATATCCCGGGAAATCTGTGCCCGGGCTGCGGTGCTGTGCCATGCCGGTATGATTGCCGATTGCATGGATTTTGAATATGATGCCGGAGAAATCGTTGCGGTTTGTCCCTCCCATGGCGGGGAAGTCATGGCCCGGCTGGGATTTTCAAATCCCGGTATCACCGGATTTATCACGGTACAGCCCACGGCCTTTACCCGGAAAGAAACAGGCACCCCCATGGGAGAAACCGAAACGCTGAAAGTAGCACCTGTTTCCCCGGATAACAGGATGGCATTTCTTTCCAGCCGTCGGGAATCCGCATCCCGGAAAAGCCTTGAAACCGCCGGAAAAATTGTGGTGGGCGGGGCAGGTCTGGGTAATATTGAAGGGTTTTCTGCCCTTCGAAAGCTCTCCGCTGCCCTGGGGGCTGAAACCGGGGCCACAAGACCACCGGTGCTGTGGCACTGGATAGATGAAAATTGCCTCATCGGCCAGACCGGTAAAACCGTTGCCCCGGAACTGTTAATCTCCCTTGGCACCTCCGGAGCCGTTCAGTACACCGCCGGCATCACCGGCGCAAAAACCATTGTGGCAGTAAACAAAGACCCCGATGCCCCCATTTTCCGGTTTGCCGACATTGGTATTGTGGGGGATGTGAACCTTTTTTTGCCGGTATTCACCGAAAAAATTCAGCAGATTTCCCTGCGATCCCTGGCCGATGCCATGGGCACCGATGACGCATCCGTGGAGGGTGGTGATTTTGGTTCAAGGTTGATCCGTATGCGTCGTTCCCACGGCCTGACCCGGGAGGTACTGGCTGAATCGGTGGGGCGCACCCCGGAATTTATTAAAGAGGTGGAAAACAACCAGACCACGGCGTCGGTGGGATTGCTGATCAAACTTGCCGAGGTGTTTGACATTGACTCCGGAACCTTTTTAAATGACCAGGAGCAGACAAAGCTTGCCGGTGAAAGGGCCCAGGCCTATACCCGGCGAACGGCCAATTATCATTATCAAAGCCTGACCCCAGGGGCGGAAAACGAACATCTGCGGGTGTTCATGATCACCATTGAATCCCGGCAGAAACACAAACCCGTGGATTATCGCCACGAAGGTGAGGAGTTTGTCTATGTGCTGGAGGGAAAGCTTGAACTGACCCTGGACGGCAAATCCTACACCCTGATGCCAGGGGAATCCATGAAATACAATTCCCAGATTGCCCATCAGCTAAAAAGCTTAAGTGATGAAAAGACCCGGTGTCTGGTCACCCTGTATACACCCTGAAATTCTCAGATCATACAGATGGCATGATCCATGAAGGGCCTCCCGGAAAAAAGACACCGACACCCCATCCATACCATAACCTGCCCTACCCTACCACCCTCTTGGGATGATGTCAGGCCCCTAAAAAAATCCGTGGGAAAGGCAGGTGTGCCCATAACAATTCTTGACAACAAACATGGACAAGGCTAAAAAAAATCATGAACTCAGACAAATTAATCAAAATATGTGTAATTGACGGCCAGGGGGGCGGCATCGGTTCCACCATCATCCGCAAACTCAAGGACCGATTCGGTGAGGCCATTGAAATCCTGGCCCTGGGCACCAATGCCATTGCCACGGCCCAGATGCTTAAGTCCCGGGCCAACCGGGGGGCATCGGGCATCAACGCCATTGTTCAGACCGTGAAATCAGCCGATTTCATCATTGGAACTGTGGGCATCATCATGCCCCACTCCATGATGGGGGAACTGACACCGGAAATGGCCGGGGCCATTGCCCAGTCACCGGCAAAGAAACTGCTTTTGCCACTTACCCAGGAAAATCTGGCCATTGTGGGACTGGCATCAACCCCCCTGCCCCAACTTGTTGATGAACTCATTGACAGGTATGCGAAAGATTTTCAACCGAAACCTAAGGAGTAAAAAATATGTGTGAAGCAACAGCCTATCTTGTGGAAGATGAGAAGGAACAGATGCTCATGGAAGCCGTGGACACGGTGGTCCCGGAAGAGGGAGGAATTCGACTGGTGAGTATTTTCGGGGATCAGAAATTTATTAAAGGATATATTTACGCATTATCACTGGTGAATCACAAGGTGTTTATAAAGCTGCACTGAAACACCTCTGCTGTCATCAATCAAAAATTACTGCAGACATATAGCCATATGCCCCTTATGCACGCCGTTGTTGTACAAGGGGCACACGACCTGCCACTACCCTCTATTAAAATACCTTCTGTTCATTTACACAGTAAAAAATAACGGGTACGACAAAAAAACAGAAAGGGAAAAGAGCCGGACGGCAAGTCTTACAAATAGTGTCTATTTGCGGCTCTTAATTCCCTTTCAAAAAAATCCTGATTCATACATTTAACTATATGTGTAAATCATGCTGGATTCAATTTCAAGTCCTGATTTACCCGACAGTCAATTTTTGTCGGATAAAGGGGTATCACCACCCCAGTGAGAGATACTTATGCATGGAATCGGCAGCTTCACGACCGGCACCCATGGCAAGAATCACCGTTGCCATACCGGTAACAATATCACCGCCAGCCCATACCCCTTTTTTCGTTGTCTTGCCCGTTTCAGGGTCTGCGACAATATTTCCCCAGGGGTTCAATCCGATGTCCGGGGTGGCGTTGGTCAACAGCGGGTTGGCCTTAGCTCCCACGGAAACCACCACCAGATCACAATCCATGCGATATTCTGAGCCTTTAATAGGTACCGGACGACGTCTACCGGATGCATCGGGTTCGCCAAGTTCCATCTTCAGACATTCCATGCCCACAAGACGCCCCTTCTCATCACCAAAAAACTGGGTGGGATTGGTAAGCAGTACAAACTCAATGCCCTCTTCTTCGGCATGGTGCAGTTCTTCGGCTCTGGCGGGCATTTCATCACGGGAACGTCGATAAACAATCTTCACGGAATCCGCACCCAGACGCATGGCTGTTCGTGCCGAATCCATGGCCACATTTCCTGCACCCAGCACCACCACATTTTTACCCTTGGCAACGGGGGTGTCATATTCGGGGAAAAGATAGGCCTTCATGAGATTTGTGCGGGTGAGATATTCATTGGCGGAAAAAACGCCGATGAGATTTTCCCCGGGCAAGTTCATGAACCGGGGCAATCCGGCACCCACGCCCACATAAACGGCATCATACCCCTCTTCAAACAATTCGTCAACGGTGAGGGTGGTGCCCACAACACTGTTGGTCTCAATTTTTACGCCCAGTTTTTCCAGGGTTGCCACTTCAGATGCCACAATCTCCTTGGGAAGCCTGAACTCAGGGATACCATACACCAATACCCCGCCGGTTTTATGGAAGGCTTCAAAGATGGTGACATCATGTCCTTTGACAATCAGATCACCTGCCACGGTGAGACCCGACGGTCCGGAACCCACCACTGCCACTTTTTTACCGGTTTTTTCAGCTACCTTGGGAAGTTCAGCTTCACCGCTGTTCCGGGCATAATCTGCGGCAAACCGCTCAAGATATCCAATGGCCACGGGCTTGTCTTTTTTGCCCACAATGCATCGGCCTTCACACTGAATTTCCTGGGGGCACACCCGGCCACACACCGCCGGCAGGGCATTTTTCCCCCACAGCACCCCTGCAGCACCGGCAAAATCACCTTCCACTATTTTATGAATAAAGCCTGGGATATTAACGGAAACAGGACAGCCTTCCACGCAGGCAGGTTTTTTGCACTGCAGGCACCGGGAGGCTTCCAGCTGTGCCATTTCCGGTGTCAGGCCCAGGGGAACCTCTTTAAAATTTCTATTTCTCACATCGGGTGCCTGTTCAGGCATTTTAACCCGTGGTGTCTTCTCTTTTTTGACTTTCGTTTCTGCCATTACATCCTCCAGTATAAAATACATGCCCATCCGGACATGGAACTTTGTCACCACCTGATTTCAGGGGTATGGATTCTAACAAATACAATCCGTGGGTTACCAGCGGCAACACACACCCTTATTTTACTCTTAACTATGCAATCGTCGCCGGAACAAAAAACTAAAACGCCTGTGACAGCGTAAAATTTACTTACACTGACATCCGGTCATGCTAAGTTTCTCTTCTGGCTGATATGCCTGGAGACGTTTGGACAATTCATCGTAATCCACTTTATGACCATCAAATTCGGGTCCATCAACACATGCAAACTTGGTTTCACCCCCCACGGACACCCGACATCCACCGCACATGCCGGTACCATCCACCATGATGGGATTCAGGCTGACCAGGGTTTCAACATTGCTTTCCTTGGTAATCATGGAGACAAACTTCATCATGGGGACAGGCCCTATGGCCACCACCAGGCTGATGTCTTCCTTTGCAAGGACATCTTTAAGTATATCGGTGACAAAGCCATGGTGCCCCTTGGAACCGTCATCGGTACAGATGTAAAGGGTGTCTGACACCTTTGCCATTTTATCTTCCAGAATCAGCAGGTCTTTATTTCTGGAACCCAGAATGGTGATAACCTCATTGCCCGCTTCTTTCAGACCCCGGGTAATGGGATGAAGCACTGCAATACCGGTGCCGCCACCCACACACACCACTTTTCCTTTTTTCTCAAGATGGGTGGCTTTGCCAAGGGGTCCTATGACCGCATAATATTCCTGACCCACGGCCATACGCCCAAAGAGAGTAGTGGATTTTCCAACAATCATGTAAATGATTGTAATGGTACCCTTTTCCGGGTCCACGTCGGCCATGGTCAATGGAATCCGCTCGCCGGTTTCATTGGCCTGAAGAATTACAAACTGACCGGGTTTTGCTTTGACGGCAATGCGGGGTGCCTCAATTTCGTTTAATACGATGGTCCCCTGAGCCATCTCTTCCCGGTGGACAATTTTAAACATTTATACCTCCTGCAATCAGAATCTTTTCAGTATATGTGGCGAGACGCATCCATGTGTCTCTCAAATTTTTAAGCCATGGGCAATATGTTTTTGGTAAATGATCATAACCAGATAAAACCAATAAAATCAAGATAAAATTATATCCCCATTCACTTTACTTACAATATAACCAGAACGCCAAATAAAAATGCAACCAGTAAGGTCATAGCACAAAACAAGGTATACATATATAATAAACACTATTCATCAAATACAAATAAATCCATCACTGCTCCCCCCCCCAAATTGAAGGCAATCTGGCAGGTGGTGAGAAGCACTATACATATTAGCCGTGGATGAATCAGAAATAATATGTATTAAAGATAATGCTTCGTGAAATGCGTACAACAAATATACCCCATTGCATGAAGTGCTTATCCATCTTCAGGAGATGACACTTCTAGCGTATTCGCCCATAACACAGATATGGAAGAAAAGGCTGGCAACAGGGTATTATTTTACAGACATCTGCTCAGAAAGGGCGGAACCTGACACCGGAGAAAACAAAGGATGAAATTTAAATGGTCCAGATATCAGGCATGAACCCCTTAAACACAAGCAGCTCCGATTTAAGGGCTTACGCGTCTATGACTTCAGCTTTTAAAATGGTGATGGGCTGGGTGGGAACATCCTGATGTCCCCCTTTGTTGCCCGTTGCCACGCCTTTTATTTTATTAATCACACCATGGCCCTTGGTGACCTTGCCAAAAACCGTATATCCCCATCCCTGGGGGGTTTTGGCTGTGTGATTCAAAAAGTCATTTTTCTTAACATTGATGAAGAACTGTGCCGTTGCACTGTGGGGGTCCATGGTTCTGGCCATGGCAAGGGTGTAGGCGTCATTGGAAAGACCGTTATCTGCTTCGTTTTCAATGGGTGCATTGGTGGGTTTTTCTTTCATGTCCTCAGTCATACCGCCACCCTGAACCATGAATCCATCAATCACCCGATGAAAGATGGTTCCGTCATAATGACCGGCCTTGACATAAGCCAGAAAATTTTCCACGGTCTTGGGTGCTTTTTCAGCATTCAGCTCCACCTCGATTTCACCCATACTGGTCTCAATTTTTACCATTTGTAATCACCTGTTTGTTTAGAATAATAATGTTAAAAGAGATGGGGATGAAACCCCTTCCCGGTGCTTCATCCCCACAATATATCTGTGTATATTTACCACATCATCGGGTGTCCCCGGATGATCCGGTCCTATTGTCTAAGCAGCGCCTCCTGTAATGCTTGATCGGCAGAGTACGCTTAAATATCAGGAAAGTGCCATATCCAGAGGAGACACAATGGCTCCCCTGTGTTGTCTTAATAGCATAAGTTCTGCCTTCTGACCATGGAGAACTTTAAACAGGGTATCTGGAATATTTTTTTCCCGGGAATAGGCCTCAATCTGGAAATCCAGGCGTTTTATAATATTATCAACGTATAGAGAAAACTGCTTGATGTAGAGTTCGTGGGGATATTCCTTGTCAATGATCTGCTTGAAAAGCAGCTTCAGATCATCATACAGAGGCAGGTGTCCAATGGGTGTTTCAATTCTTTTAACCTCCCGGTGGGCATAACGCTCCAGCCAGGAAAGCCATACCTTTACATCCCGTTTTTCCCCCAGCAGTTTTTTGGAGTCTCCTCCCCTTGCTGCGTGGGTGAGGAAATAATTAAGACCGGCCATGACAGGTTTTTTTTCAAGGGCAATGGCTGGATTGCCAAAGAATTTAAACTGGGCATCCATATAATCTCCCAGAGCACCTGGGATAAAGGCCGCATTGGCCCAGGGAGCCCGTCGAACACCGGTGACCCCAAGTTCCGTTGCCGTGGCGGCAGACACAATGCAGGCCCCCAGGACCACACCGTGTTCTTCATTTTTTGCCACCCACACCGGTGGCATGGTGTCGCTGTCCCGGCCACTATAAGTAATCATGCGGGTTTCCACCCCGTCGGGATTTTCCGATTCAGGAGAATAGTTATCCAATGCCGTGGCAGCAAGGGTGCACCGAGAATTGGGGTGGGATATGGGTACCGGCTTTCCATTGGCATCGGTCATGCCCCTATGCCATTCCCCCTGGAAATTAAATCCCCTCTCCGGTGGTTCTTCTCCGTTACCCACCCAATGGGGTTTTTTATTTTCATCCACCAGCACATTGGTCCAGATCACCTCCGTGCCTGGTTTACGCAAATTTTCCATGAGCTGGGGGTCACCCTCCCAGTTGACATCTTCCAGGATACCGAAAATCCCGCATTCAGGATTTATAGACCGAACAGATCCATCCTCGGCAATCCACATCTGGGCAAGATCATCCCCCACAAAGCAATCCCCGGCCATGGCAGTGGTGGTTTTACCACATCCGCTGGGGGCGGCCCCGGCGCACCAGGACACCCTGCCTCCCGGTCCTTTAATACCGGTGATAAACATATGCTCTGACAATTCTTTTCCCCGGTTTTCATACACGGCCTTGTCCACGGCAAAGCGGTGATTCCCTTTTTTCAATAACAGGGTATTACCCGCATAGGTACAGTTATAACTGTAGGTGGTGCGGTAACGTCTGTCCATGAAGACCCGGGCATTGGGAAGATCTTCGGTGCGATTCTGTCCTTCACTGTGAATATTGGTAAAAAAATGACCCAGTTTTTCCACTTCCTGATCAAACCCTTTAAAGGCATTGCGATACAAAATTTCCGCACTGTGGGATACATAGGCAGAACTTGTCAGTTCCAGGGCGGGATTGGATGCAGGTGCCCCCACGGGTCCGCGCATGTAAAAGCCCACAATCATGGTTTTTCCTTCCATGATACCACCCATGTGCATGTTTATTTCCTCAAGGGCCTTCTGACGTTCCATGCGATTGGCAAGGGTGCTGATCTCTTCATCAATATCGGCTATGTAAAAGGTACGATCCACAATCCGGCCCTGCTCCTGTGCCAGGTCATAATGAATGGTATGGTTTTCCATGGCCAGAGGAGCTTCCTCTTTATTCTTGAGAGCAAGATCTCGAATAAACTGGCGATCATCCTCACTTCCGGTATTTACAAACACCGACTGGGGTCGACCCACGGCAATGGCATTTGCAATGCGTTTGAGCACTTCCATATTTTTTATGGTTTTAAGACGGTCATACTGGACATCATCCAAGTACTGCCTGAAAATCATATCCATTTTTTCTGGAGAATCCACCTTACCCAACGTTTCAGCTATATCCGGTCCCACGTTTTTGTCCACCATTTTTATTAACCTTCACCTCATTTTTGATCACTTTTTTTTATGAAAATTCATGAAAACCTCAAAGCCGAAAAGCCTTGCCCTGCAAGCTTCACACGGATTTATTGTATTATCTATTGCATCAAATTATCTTTCTTTAACATGTTCTTAATAAAAAACAAATAATTTAAATTTTTTTTGCGCTGAAACCAACTTTATGTTATCAGTGCACCTGATTTAACTGGTATGAAAACCTGGACACTGGGTGTTGGCCGCTGGGTGCTAACAGCAACGTTTTTTTCATTGTTCGTTGTGGCAGATGCCTACCGATATATATGTTTTACATTAAAATATTCAACAGCAGAGCCGCCAACGGTTCAGGGCCGGATCGGCTGACCACTGAAAGCGATATCATACCATTTTCATGCTTCTTTGTGTCCGCCGGGACATATATGTTATAATCAAAAGTAATGACTATCTCTGTTTAAACAGGCCAAGGCACTTTTATTTCCTTAATGGACTATTATGACAACAATAATAAGTATCTCCAATCAGAAAGGTGGTGTGGGTAAAACCACCACTGCGGTGAATCTGGCAGCAGCCCTTGCCATTTCAGGAAAAGACACCCTGCTTGTGGACTGCGATCCCCAGGCCAATGCCACCACAGCCACTGGTATTGACAAGCCAAGTCTGACGGCATCTCTATATCAAGGCCTGATCGGCGAGGTGCCTCCGTCATCTCTCATCTGTGACACGGAAATCAAAAAACTCAAAATATTACCGTGCAATGTGGACCTCATCGGTTTTGAAGTTGAATTCATGGATAAGCCACGCCGGGAAAGGATTCTGGGGGATCTGTTGTCAAAGGTGGCAGTTCAGTTCAAGTACATCATCATCGACTGCCCTCCTTCTCTGAGCCTTTTAACCCTAAATGCCCTCACCGCTGCAGATTCGGTGATTGTTCCTCTGCAAAGTGAATTTTTTGCCCTGGAGGGTCTTGGTCAGTTACTTGAAACCATAAAACGGGTTAAAATGTCCCTCAACCCCAGTCTGCGCATTGAAGGAATCCTCTTAACCATGTATGATAAAAGAACAAATCTGGCCCGCCAGGTGGTTGAGGATGCAGAAAAATATTTTAAGGAAATGATCTTTAAAACCAAAATTCCCCGCAATGTCAAACTGGCAGAAGCTCCCAGTTACGGCATGCCGGTGATCTCCTATGATGCCAGCTCCCCCGGTGCCAAAAGTTACCTGGCACTTGTAAAGGAACTCTTGAACAGATGACTGGAAAGAAAGTAAGAAAAACCGGACTTGGCAGAGGGATCTCTGCCCTTATTCCCGATATTCAGCCCATGGATAAAAAATCGGGCAGTTATTTCATGTGTGACATAGATGATATTATTCCCAACCGGTTTCAACCAAGAACACTGTTTTCCGAAGAAGATCTGGAGAATCTCAAGGAGTCCATCATTGAACAGGGTGTTTTGCAGCCGGTTCTTGTCAGAAAACAAAACGACAAGTACGAGCTCATTGCCGGAGAACGTCGTTTTCGGGCAGCCCGACGGGCCAATCTGACCCACATTCCGGCCATTATTCGCAATCTTTCCGACGAGCAGGTGCTGGAGGTTTCCATCATAGAAAATATCCAGCGAGCCAATTTAAATCCCCTGGAAGAGGCAGAGGCCTATCACCGGCTCATCATGGAATTTAAATACACCCAGGAAAAGGTGGCACAGAAAATCGGGAAAAGCCGTTCCGCCATCACCAATTTTTTAAGATTGCTTAAACTGCCGGAACCCATCAGTAAAAGCCTTGCAAAAAATCAAATTTCCATGGGTCATGCAAGGGCACTTCTTGGTGCAGGCACGCAAGCCCTCCAGATCAAAGCCTGGGAAGCCGTTGTTTCAAGGGATCTATCCGTTAGATCCACGGAACAGCTGGTCAGAAAAATAAAGGAAAAACCCGGTGTGCTGGAACCGCCCTCCCCCGAAAAAACCGAACTGGAAACCCTGTGCACTGCCCTTACCCGGAAAATTCAATCCAGTGTAAAAATCAAAAAAAAGGGAAACAAGGGCAAACTGGAGATCAGTTTTAAAAACGAGGATGAATTCCAGCGACTCATCCAGCTTCTGGACAGACTTTCATGAAAATCACCATTGCAAAAACCGCCGGCTTCTGCATGGGGGTCCGCCGGGCCGTGGACATGGTACTGGATGCCGCCAATCGCACCCAGGGTCCCATCTGCACCTTTGGTCCCCTGATTCATAATCCCCAGGTACAGGAGATGCTCCAGGAAAAGGGCATCCCCAGCATCAAACAAATTCCCGAAAAGGGTGAGGGCACCGTGCTCATCCGTGCCCATGGAGTCCCTCCCCAGGATAAAACCGCCCTTGAGTCCGCAGGTTTTAAGGTCATTGACGCCACCTGTCCCCGGGTTATCCGGGTGCAGACCATCATCGGCCGTCACCATGACAGGGGATACACCGCCATCATCATCGGAGATGCAGATCATCCCGAGGTCCGGGGCCTTCTGGGCTATGCCGGCAAAAAAGGATTCACCGCCGCCACTCTGGAACAGGTACAGACCCTGCCCACCTTTGACAAGGCCGTGGTGGTGGCCCAGACCACCCAGGACACCTCTTTATTCCAGGAAATCAAACAGTGGATCACCGAAAATCATCCCCACTATAAAATCCATGACACCATCTGCCACTCAACGGAAAAGCGCCAGGCAGAGACCAGAGAGATTGCCGAAAAAAGTGATGCCGTCATTGTGGTGGGGGAAAGCACAGCGGCAATACCCAGAGGCTTGCCCAGATTGCAAAAGCCACGGGCAAACCATCCATGCACATTGAAGACATATCAGAGATTGATTACCGCCTGATTGCCCCTGCAGACACCATTGCCATCACCGCCGGGGCATCCACCCCCAACTGGATCATCAATAAAACCTGCCGGGCCATTGAAGAGCATCTGCGGGCCAGGCAGAAAAAAAACCGGGTGTTTTTTCAGGTCCGGAATCTGCTGTTAAAAACCAATGTACTGCTGGCCGCAGGTGCCGGGTGTCTGACCCTTGCCTGCGCCTATCTCCAGGGGCTGGACCGGGTGCTGATCCATGCCGTTGTTGCCGGACTCTACGTGTTGTCCATGCAGATTTTAAACAATCTTTTGACCATTTCGTCAGATCGATACAACCATCCCGAGCGGGCACAGTTTTACGAAACCCATAAATCAAAAATGACAGCGGTGGCCCTGGTCAGCGGGGGTGCCGGGTTAATGCTTTCCTTTTCCCACAGCACCCTGGCCTTCATGATCCTCATGGCCATGAGTTTTCTGGGCCTGACCTACAATCTTAGCATTTTTTCGTTTTTACCAGGGGTAAGCAGATTTAAGGCATTAAAGGATATTCCCGGCTCAAAAACCCTTCTTATTGCCGCCGCCTGGGGAACGGTTACATCTATTCTGCCGGCCATGGAAAACTTTAAATTTTCTGCCGTAGCTGTTTCCTTTGTCTTTGCCACGGGGCTGGTTTTTGCCAGAACCGCCTTTTTCAATGTGCTGGAAATGCAGGGAGACAGAATCACCGGCAAAGAAACCCTGCCCCTGATACTGGGAGAAGAAAAAAGTATGTCCCTGATCAAGATGGTCCTGGCCATTCTTACCCTCATGCTTCTCATTGCCACCACCCTGGGCATAACCGGTCCCATGGGATTCCTGCAGGCCACTCTCCCCGCCCTTCTGTTAAATCTCATTGTCCGGTGCGAAAACGGCTATCTACTGCCGGGAAGCAACCTTGAGTTCATCGTGGATGCACACTTTCTCCTGGCAGGCCTCATGGCTGTCTTTTGGTGATACTGACGTCTGTTGTGATGATGTGACCTCCTGTGATACTTTCTGCTCATGGGCATGCCCCAAAAGGCAGTGTATGGTGTCATCTTTCTGCTGCCACAGCGCGTTTAACCATTGGCAGAAACGATCTCTGAACAAGGCATCATTAAAAAAATCCCCCACCATCTGTTCCGACACCGGCATGGAATTCACATCCACAATGATGTGCTTCACCCGCCCCGAAATAAACCCCCAGAAGCTGTCCGCCCCCTGGGGGTAAACAATGGTGACATCAACAATGCGGTGAATATTTTCCCCCATGGCACCCAGCACAAAGGCCACGCCGCCTGCTCGGGGCTTTAAAAGGTACCGGTGGGGGGATTTTTGTGACCCATGTTTTGCCCGGGTAAACCGGGTACCCTCCACAAAGTTCATGATGGATATGGGAAGTGCCTTAAATTTCTCGCAGGGCCTTGCGGGTACTTTCCAGGTCTTTCCCCTTTAAATGGGGATGTTTTTCCAAAAACGCCCGGGAGTACCGGCGCATGAAGGGAAAATCCAGTGCCCACCAGGCGAGCCCCAGAAACGGCACCCAGATCAGCTCTTTTTTTAAGAAAAACTTTAAAAAGGGAATCCGACCGTGGAACACGGTCTGGAGCACGAGAATATCCATCCATGACTGGTGATTGGACAGCACAAGATACCACCCCTGCATCTCCAGTGCATCCACACCCCGGATATCCCATTCAATGCGGGTGAAAAGCCGGCAATTAAATATGTTGATGCTTATCCATGCCGTTGAAATGGCAATGAGAAGCTTGTCACATGCCACCCGGCAGGATGGCTGTGGTACGATGAATTTTACCAGGGCCACAATAAAAATAAATGTACACATCACCATGGTATTGATCAGGTAGAATAGAAATGACAATGCGCCCTTTACCGGGCCGGGAAGAAAATTGAGCATAATATTTTGTTCCTGTGGACTAAAATCCGGTTTTAAGACAGATCCATGGTATTGGTCAGGATCTGCCCTGTTCATTAATATATTTTTTAACGGTCCTGCGGTCCATTCCGGCTCGCCGACCCACTTTTTCATAGGCCCCGTGTTTCTGGTAGAGTAACTGCAGATAGCCAGAAGTTAATTCAGACACGGTAAGATCTCCATTATTTATACCCTTGATCAGTCTATATTTTATCCCACCGCTGCATTTTTTCTGCAACCTTTCGTAGCTGCGCCGGAGCATGACCTGCTTTACACACTGCTCAAGTTCCCGGACATTGCCAGGCCAGTGATAATCGTTTCCCAGCTCCCTTTCAATCATGCCAAGGACTTTTTTTACCAGCTCCTCACACGGAGTTCCCATAATTCGCTCCACGGTGAAGGCCAGAAGCGCATCAAGTTCCCCCGGGTCCTGGAGAATGCGTTTCCGCAAAGGCGGTACCTCAATGACATCGGAGCTAAGCCGGTAATAAAAGTCATCCCTTAACACCCCTCCCCCGGCAATATCGGCCATACTGCGGTTGGTGGCGGCAATTACCCGTCCCTGAAACCGGGATTTTGCATGCCCTCCCACGGGGGCAAACACCCGATCCTGGAGCACCTGCAACAATTTAATCTGAACATGATTGGGCACCTCTCCAATTTCATCCAGCAAAATAGCGCCGTGGGGACTGCAACGTTCAAATACACCGGGGTAATCCTCCACCGCACCGGTAAAGGCCCCCTTTCTATGACCAAACAATTCTGATTCCAGCAAAGTTTCAGGAAACTGGGAAAGGTTCAGTGATATAAAGGTGCCGGTGAAACTGTCGGCAAAACACTCTTTTTTGCTGTCAAAGGGAATAAATCCACTGCGGCCCACGGCCATGGCAGCTGTCCCTTTGCCCGTACCGGTCTCCCCGAGTATCAGGGTGGAAAAATCCTCCATGCGGTTCCACAGGTATTTATCATACCATTCAATGTTACTGGTAAACACATTGTTCCACAGTTTACGTTTCAGTTCTTTCATACAGTCACTGGTGCCAACAAGGGAGTTGGAAATGAAAAAAAAAGCCCGGCGCAGTTGAAAGGAAAAGGCAAAGTAATGGTTATAACACCTTTCCGGGAAACCACGTTTGTGAAGCATGCCCATGGCCTCCCTGGCAAATGACACCTTGACCGGGGTATCCCCGGCATTGATCTGCTCCATGATCAACCGATCAAACTGATCCCGGAACTTATGAAAAATATCGAAAAGAAACACCACCCGGATGAGGTTCTGATCCTGACCCCGGAAGGCATCAAGGGTTGCACGACCCTCTTTTTCCAGCTGTTTCACCCGGATATCAATTTCTTTGATACAGCGATCGGCACTTTCCCTGCGGGAAACTGAAGGAAAAAGCCCGGCAATGGTCCGATCCAGTTTTTCCCGCAGATCCCCAAAGGGATTGGCAAAGGCGGCATGGTACACGGTTTTAAAAAAACGCCGCTCCTCACCACTTAATTTTCTGGGTTTAACCATTTTGTCTCCTGTGCATTAAATGTATGAGCCTGATCATCATATGTACGTTTTTTGGGTTTACCATAGAAAAAACAAAAATTCAATACAACATGATTCCCGCAGGCTAATCACAAAATTCATTTAAATAACAGTGATATAGAGAATAAATAGCCTTAATAACGCTTTAAATCTATATTCATAGACATAATGGCAGCATCTTTGCATACATGAGATTCCTGTTACTTTGATATAAATGCCATGTCCTGACGGACACAACGAATATAGGGTCGTAGACGCGGAGCCAAATGGCATTATACCGCCGCCCCCCCCCCGACGGGCAATGGGTCCGGACCGGAACTGTAGACAGCTCAATTGTCCGGTTCCTATTACCCATCGGGGGGGGGCGGCTCTGCTGAAGTTGCCTTGGCAAGCTACCTTTTCATATAAACATAGGCTGTAACCACCAGCCACAACGAACAATGAAAAAGTAGTTGCTTTTAGAACCCAGTACCCAAAACCCAGCACCTTCTTTTTCATATAAAATATACATGGGAGAAACCAGATAAAATGTTAACCCGAATTTTGAATTCAAAACTACCCTTGATGGTATATAACCCCACAAAAGTTTTCTCTTTAAGTTTTTTCACTGAAATATTCCGGGCCGGTGGTCTGCCCGTGTTTGATGCCGAATTCATGCCTGAAGATGAAATCATTCATGGGGCCAAGCAGCTGGAAAAAGCAGGTGTACTGTTCGGGTTAAGGGTGGTGGCCCCAGGTGAGACCCTTATTGAAACCCTGAAGGAACTGCAACTGGATCAGCTGGACGTACTGATCATTCCGGTGAACGGTGACAATGGTTCTGTGTCTTTTTCTGGATTCGGGGATACCAAACTCGTCCTTGAAGTCAAAGATATCAACATCAATGACACCATTGACACCGCAGATCCCCACGCATTGATCCTCAAGGGTAACGAAGCCGGTGGCCGGGTATCGGGGTATTCCGCATTTATTCTGATGCAGTGGTACCTGCAAAACAGCCAAAGACCCGTTTTTATCCACGGCGGTGTGGGCAGAAACACGGCATCTGGCATGTTTGCCGCCGGTGTAAGCGGTGTGGTCCTGGACAGTCAGGTATGGCTGGCCGATGAATCCCCGGTGGC
>CAXXVR010000011.1:0-6586 GCA_963675955.2 uncultured Desulfobacterium sp.
AATATGTCTAAATTATTATCAATTATTCTAAAAATAATAAGAAAAACAAACCTATTAGTATCATATTTAACTCCTTGTACAATCACATATTTTTTATATGGAATTTTAACCTCCATTACTGAAATTCTGTCCCCAAGCTAGTCTATTAAATTTGAAGTAGTGGTAATCCTTTAAATTTCCATTCATTCTATCCCTTCTTCATTTTCTTACCAAGAATCCATATAAAACCAATATAGTAAAGTGATTTTTTATAAGGGCCATCTTATTATTTAAAATTAACAAATTTGTTTATGAAATACTAGTTTGTTGAGATTTAGAAATCATCTTATGTGTATTTGTTATATGACGTTCCATTAAAGCTTTAAATTGATTCCCCAAGTTAAACATATTCTATAAAATATAGAGAGCTCATTAATAAAACCTAAAGCCTTTTTACAACAGAAAAACTGGGAGAGCAAAACAACAAGTAAATTCATAATTCCCATTTGAATTTAATTATGATTGAGTATTTAGTATTTAGTATTATTTCAATTTTATTGAGTATTTATTATTTAATATTATTTCAATTTTGTTTATTTTTTGTTTTGAATCAAAAACTCTTGATTATTATTGCTTTTTAATTACAAAGCCAAAAATTATATAATAAAATGAGAATTTAAATTCGTTAGTATTGATGATATGAGAATTTCAAAGTAGAGAGAATAAAAAGCACAAATAACATTGAAGAAAGGAACTCTAATTTTTTTACTCTTTCTAAATTTGTTTTATATTGTGCTTTAAAATGACAGAAGTGTCTATAGGAATTTTATATTTATTAAAAATAAATTAATATATTGAAAAATAATTTTCGAAAGCATTTTTTATATTAAGGTTTGTTAAAACATAAATATTATTTTATAAGTGCTATAATTAGCTATGGCTCTGCGCTTTACTTTCTCCGAAATCTGTTAAATATCAGAATATTTGAGGGCTTTAAATCATAAAAGTGTAATGCTTATTATAGAGAGTTAATTAATAAAACCTAAAACTTTTTTACAACAGAAAAATTGAGAAAGTAAAAAAACAAGTAAATTAATAATTCCCATTTGAATTTAATTATGATTTAGTATTTAGTATTATTTAAAATTGTTTTATTCTCTAAGCAAAAAAATTTGCTAACTTTAATCTTGCTCCTCTTTCTTACACTAATTATCCAAACAAATTTAAACAAAAATGAAAATTTAGCGCAATGGCGCGAAGTTTAACTCTTACTTATACTTTATTAAATTTATTTATTAAATAAAAATAATTAAAATAGTAAAATCACTGTGTTTTTAAGAACAAAAATATTTCTACAGAATGAAAATAAAAAAGTAATAATGATTTCAAAATTTAAGATAATTCATTTTAAATTTCAAATATTTAAATTTTTATAAAAAGAAAAATCTAATCAATTTCGCAAAGTTAAAAAAACGCAAACAAATTTGATTTTTCGTTAATATATTTATATTTTTTTAACATAGTTTCATTTCAAAAACAGAATTTTAAAATTTCAATAAATAATCTCAAATTAAAATAAAAAAGGTCAGAATTTTAGAATTGATAATTAATTGATTTTATCCTCATTGTGAAAGAAAATTTGCCTTTCTGGCATAAATTAATTATTGATTTTTAATTCTTTGATTGTAGCTTTAAACACTTTCTTTTTAATAAAAATATAAAACAAAATAAATTTAAATAATTTATTTTTTAATTTTATAGTTATTATTCCAAAATTTACTTTCAATTATTTCTACGATTTTAAATTTATATGGATAAAAAGAATAAAGATGATGAAAAATAAGTATTTATAGAGATATCTGAGGATAAAAATTAATAATCCTATCTACTAATGAAAGGAGAAAAGTAAGATGAAGAAGAAAAGTAAGAAGAAGAAAAAGCAGAATTAGATATCAATTAGTAATTAGAATAATAAACAAAAGAAGAATAAAAGCAAGAAGAATAAAAATTATAAGAATAAAAAAAATAAAAAGATGGAAATAAATTAGACAAATTAGATATCAATTCGTAATTAGAATAGCAGATTTTACAAGAAGAGGAATATGAAAACAAAAATTTAACATTGAAGAGATAAAAAGAACAATAGTAAATCAAACACAGTTTAATAAAATAAGAGTCTGTCCTAAAAGTTTTTAATCCTAAAAAATATACATCAGAAATTAAAAACCAATCTACCGAAAAAGAAGTATTTTCAGAAAATGAATCGATCTCTAAAAATAAAAATGATATCTTAGAACTTTTAGATGAGGAAATAAAACTTTGCAAAGAGCGCCTAGTATAAAGAGAAGAAAAGAGAAAGTAAAAACTTGAGAAATTTATACAATCCGAAGCTAATTAGAAGAGGCACAGGGAGTGGTTGAGATATTATGATTTGAGGGGAAAGCAATATAGTTACCATTTACCTGATCCAGATAGTCTTTTGTGTTGGGAGAGTTTGCCCACACATAAGAAATATGTTTACTGCATAAAGTTTATTTCAATTTTATCATTTTGTTTAGTTTATTGCCTAACCTTGGAAAAGAAAAGAAACCTTAATTTAAGAAATGGACTGGCGAACCTTTTGAAGTTGAGGATTTTAAATTCTTTAAATTTGATATTGTCGTAAGATTCTGGTTTTTATGCGTCACTTACACATTAAAAAAGCATGTTAATATTTTTTATTTTTATTTTTTTTAGGTAGGAAGGGATGAAAACGGAAAATATTGGGATGGGATGCCTTATCTCTATGCTCGTAAATTGCTATTCAATAACATAACAATTGGCTTCTCCCCCTGGAATTATTACTATCACAGTGAAAATTACGTGGCTGATTTATGGTAATATTTATTTTTTAAGTTTGTCTAATAGGTCAGACGTTAATAATTTTAGTTTTACTTTGTTTCGCAAAGGGAAACGACCTTTTGGGTTTGACGAATATGTTCGCGAAAATAAGGATTTAATGGAAGAAGCCAAAGAAGATGTAGAGTTTATAGATAAATATGGATAAGATCAATATAATAAAGTTGAATCTGAGATTTATTCAGAAAAAGAGTTGAAGGTGTTCAAAGAAATATAATATAAAACAGCAAAATTAGTACCAACGAGACGTGAAGGAGGAGACTTTACAGCAGATCCCCCAAGGATAACAAAAAAACAAATGGAACTAAGGTGTAGCAAGTTAGAACCAATACTAAAAAAATATAATTTCACTGACTTTGACAAGATGTCTAAGTAAAAATAAGCCATTGAAAAAAAATAAAGAAAAAACTTATAGAAAAAAATACTTAAGAACTATCAAATTTAAAACTAAGAAGTTTAAAATACATTTGAAAATGAAAATGAAATAAAAAATGATTAAGCTTCAAAATTATACTACAATATGATTATTAAAAGAAAGAAAAGTTACTAATAAAAACACTTTTGGAATGACCTTATTATAGAGTAATTAGGAGAATTTGAATTTTAAATTGATTGGAAGCCGCAATAGCCTCTTACCAAAATTGGTGCATATCTTCCATCCTATACAATACCCAATTATCATTAAGAATTTTTAGCAAAAGTAAACAATTAGTAATTTACTCACTTTATTTTAGTAACAAGAATCAATGTCAAGACTTGTTTCTGAGAAAGACTTAAGAAAATTTTCTATTTATTACAGAGAATTGCAAATACGTGAAGAAAAATGGCCATATAAGCCTAGATTTTAAGTTCCATATCTCGATTGGGTTAAAGATTACAAAAGTATGTGTCGTTTTCACCTTTATTAACACCAATATAAGAGCGAAATTGATGACAAGCCAAGTTATTGTTATTATCTTTTTTTATTTAGCTTTAGCTCCAAAGGAAACATTTTATAAATTTGGAAGGATTGCTTTTGATAGGTACTACATTGAAGTCAGATCCCCTTGGACAATGCTCACTGCATTTGGGATGGGATTAGCAAGTATAAAGCACTTTTTCATTATTGATGGATTATATGGAAGCTGACATTTTATTTTCTAACAATTCAAACAATTTAAAAAGAATTTAAAATTAATATTTAGTATCATTTTTTAAATGAGTTTTAAAATATTTTTCTTTTCAATATTAAAACTTCACACAAATAATTAGTAATTTATTTTTGATTCAATCTAAAACATTTTTTCATTATTGATTGATAAAATTTAATTGACAATTCAAAACATTGTGTTTTAAATTATATTTAAAAACAAAATAATTTTAATATTACACGCTAATTACTTAATATTGTTTTTAGTTAAAAATAAATATTAAACATATTTTTCCTATCATTTTTGAAAAAATAAATCCAAATAAAATTTATTAACCTATTAAAATAAAAAATCTTTCGTTCAATGAAAATTAAAAAAATCAAGGAAATTATCCAGCAGAAGCTTGAAACCAACAATAAAAAAATTGTTCAAGTCATATAAGATCATCCTTTGCCTAAGAAACTATTACCATTCTACAAAAAAGTTATGAAGTTTAAATATCAAGTGATAGCACTTTCTGTTGATTCAATCTTTATTGGATTTGAAACAGGGTTATTTATTTTTAGATATTTTAATATATTTATTTTTCAGCGATATCCAGGTGATTAATCCAATAGATAATTCATTGATATTACAATGGAAAGCTCATGATCATGGAATAGAAAGGATTCAAGTTGCCATGGATAATGCAGTAGTGGCAACATCCTCAAACTAAGAAATCAAAATATGGATCAAAGACTCCGACTCCGACGAATATCTAGAGAAATTTATGATTAAAGTTTCTGAAGGTGGAGTAAATACTATGGTGCTGAGTGAGGAAGGAGACCTTTTAGCTTATATAGAAGCAAAGTTAAAACTCCGAATTTGGAATATTAAAGCAGAAAAATCTGGATTAATTAAAAAAATATAACTTCTAGAAGAAGTATAGTCACTTACTTTTAGTTAATTTGGGAAAATACTAGCAGGGACGTCATTTATATCAGATACTATTATCTTAAAATTTTGAAGTTTGAAATCATTTTAGAGAGTATTTGAACATGAATTCAAAATTAATTAACTTCAACAATAAAATCAATATATTAAGAAAATTTGATTTTGAGACGATAATTTTTTGTTACTAACATGCACTGGAAAGATATTTTTATTAGATTTTAAAAAATCAGTGCTTGAGGAAATTAAAACTGTAAATTTAGAGCATTGCAACAATATCCAAATATTTAAAAACTTTGTTGTTTTTTAGTAAAGCAATAATATAATTCGTATAGAGGAACTGGAGAAAAATATTTCTGTAAAATTTTAAGTTGGAAATTTTAACAATGATAATAATTATTTTGGATTATTAAATGAAAAAATACTTATCTGTATTAATTAAAATTGGATTGAGTGTTACATATTATATAATGAAAGTCTAGAATAAGAATTTAAAAATTTGAATAGAGTTTCAACAATTGTAGCTCATAAAGAGGCAATTAAATCAGTTTCTTTAAATTATGATGGTACAGTTTTAGCAAGCGGGTCTATGGACAAGACGATAAAACTTTGAAACATTGAAACTAAAAAAGAAAGTGCCACACTGGAAGGATCTGCAAAGGCAATTTCGTTCAATAATGATGGAAAAATTTTAGCATATGGATCAGACAATAAGACAATAATACTCTGAAATCGAATTAATAACACCAAGGAAATTCTTTAAGAATCTAATAATGGGGTTAACTCAATTGCTGTTAATAGAAGCGGGACTCTTGTAGCAAGTGGGTCAATGGATAATACGATAAAACTATGAAATATTGAAACAGAAACTGAAATTTCCACACTGAAAGGACATAAGGAATCTGTTTAGTCAGTTGCATTCAATAAGAATGGAACACTTCTAGCAAGTGGGTCTATGGATAATACGATAAAACTATGAAACGTTGAAATAGAAACTGAAATTGCCACACTTGAAGGACATAATGACTCTGTTTAGTCAGTTGCATTCAATACGGATGGAACATTATTGGCAAGTGGGTCGATGGATAATATGATAAAACTATGAAACCTTGAAACAAAAACTGAAATTGCCACACTGAGAGGACATAATAAATCTGTTTAGTAAGTTGTATTCAATGCGAATGGGAAACTGTTAGCAAGTGGGTCAATGGATAATACGATAAAACTATGAAAAGTTAAAACATAAATTGAAATTGCCACACTTGAAGGACATACGAAATCTGTTTAGTCAGTTGCATTCAATTATAATGGGACACTATTGGCAAGTGGGTCAATGGATAATACGATAAAACTATGAAAAGTTGAAACATAAATTGAAATTGCCACACTTGAAGGACATACGAAATCTGTTTAGTCAGTTGCATTCAATGCGAATGGAACAATTTTAGCAAGTGGGTCAATGGATAAAACGATAAAACTCTGAAATATAAAAACAAGAACATAAAATATCACATTAAGAGGTCATAAAGAATCTGTTAAGTCAGTTGTATTTAACAATAAAGGAAACATTTTAGTTAGTGGTTCAATGGACGAGACGATAAAACTTTGGGTATCTGAAACTACACTTAAAGGACATGATAATTCTGTAG
>CAXXVR010000012.1:0-35867 GCA_963675955.2 uncultured Desulfobacterium sp.
TTAACATCTCCTGTGATCGGGCCTTGCTCACCGCTTTTGGTTTGGATCAAAGAAAAGTCAGCACTAACATAGCCGGAAACCGCCATCAAAGAATTGGAAATCGGCACCAGGCACATGGATTGAGACGGCCGTATCAGCGAAAAACTATGCTTGTTATGGCCTGCGCAATTGCACTGATTCTTCTGGTTGCCGGTTACGAATTAAGGATATTCGCCCCTTTAATCCATGATCAGATATCTGCTGTGGTACTGGACCCATCCATGGTGGCATTGAAATCCAGAGCTCCAGAAAAAGAAGAAGAGCCCAAAGCCGTACCTGCACTGCAGGCAGATTTGCCTTTGACTTCTGTGGACAAAACACCGGAGGATGAGACGGCAGCCCGGGTTCATTTAATGGCATTTTTAAATGAGGGCATGCAGACAGCTTCCCGTGAGGAGGCTTTTGAAGCGGTTGCTGATTTGTGGCATATAGACTCCCTTTCCATCCCCGGACAGATAGACGACATTGACGATTTTGCCTTTTTCCAGCAGGCGGGCAGGCAGAATGGGTTGACGATATATCGGAGTGAGAATGATTTGGAACTGCTTATTAAGCTGGATCTGCCTGCTGTTTTAAAGTTTATTTCTCAAAGTCTTTAACTCCTTTTTTCCTGATTTTAACTGGCACCCAGGATGATTTGGTACTATTGAGAGATGGAAAAGAGGGTGAAGAGATTATGGTATCTGTGCAAAGTCTTAAGGCTTCATGGTCAGGTGTTGCCTACATCCCATGGAAAAATTTTATGTCCTGTCTGGAACCCTCCCGGACAATGCAGGAAAAGAGGATATTCTTATCCTGAAACGTCTGTTGAGAGAAATTGGTTACAATGACATTGACCCAGGCCCGGAGTATGACAGGAAGACCCGGAATGCCATTATCCAGATACAGCGCCAATATGGTTTGACAATTGACGGCGTGGTGGGTTCTATGACCAAAATTGTTTTGTATAAAGAGAAAAAATCATTGGTGATACCCAGCCTGGAGAAAACTGGGATAATCTTCAAAGGAGGATTGGAGTGAGTTCCGTTCTCAATGCCTTGAAAAAACTTGAAAAAGAACAGCCATCCTCAGATGTTGAGCATCGGCAATGGTTGAAAAAAACGACCATTGAAAGGTCTTTGTTTGATCGTCTCCGGCAGCGCTTGCGTTTTCATCGATTCTCTTATGGCATCTGGGCCACAGTTGTGTTTTTTTTTATCGGGGGGATGGCAATTATAATAAGTGCAGATTTTTTTCATCCCATTTCTGTTGTGTCTTTTTCTGGGCAAGACCCTGAAAAACCGTTGCCCTTATCGGAACCTGTTTTGAATAAAAACCAACAAAGAGGAACAATCCCGGCGACGATCATCCCGGATCAAGGGGGGATGACATCCTCAAAAATAGTCGAAGATCATCAGAAAACATCATTTGAAAGTTTTGAAAACCAGATATCAGATTCATCGCAATCAGCGCCCACAATACCTGCTGAAACTGCTCCGTTAAATGTGGTGACCCCTGCCTCAAATTTCATTAAAAAACAATCTCTTAAAAAAAAGACCCTTGAAGAACAGGCAGCCCGGTCCCTTGGGGAGCCACATGTCTTAATCGGCAAGGTTTCATCTGAAACGGTATCAGCGCCATCAGCGTCTCACGAGAAATACACCGCCGAGGTGCTGAACGACGCTGCAATGAAAATCCAGGCCATCTCCTGGAACAAAACGCCTTCCAGTCGCCTGGCGGTGATCGGCAGGCATGTCGTTCGACAGGGGGATCGCATCGAACAATATACGGTGATTCAGATAAATCAGGGGAATATCATTCTTGGGAAAGGCGTGAAAAGGTGGAAAATATTATTTTAACACTTTGAATACTGAAAATGCCATCATGCCGCCGCCCCTCCCCCCCGACGGTTAATGGGCCTGGCCTGGAACTGTAGACGGCCCAATTGGCCGGTACCCATTGCCCATCGGAGGGCTCTGCTGAGGATGCTCGGAAATTTTATTTTCTAATAAAAACCGAACAATGGCACTCAGTCCTGCCTCATTCTTAAAAAAGAAGCAAATTTGGGAATGCCGTTTTTGGTGAACCCATGATATTTAAATGTCACTGTTGAACCCGGTTGCGGAGGCTTTTGTCTGATTTCATCAGAAAAACCTGTACCGAGCTTGAAGGTGATACCATTTTTAAGTTTTACCGTCAGTGATCCCATTACATTTTCGTATTTCCCCTGCCCCTTGTTGATGCCGACAACAATCCCCTCCATATCCTGACAATTTTTTACTTTAAGCATATGGGGGCTGCGCCCGGTGTGATAGGGAATGTCTGGGTTTTTTACAATCACACCCTCACCCCCCATGGACTCCACCTCCTTTAGAAAATCTTCCATGTTTGATTTCTCTTTAATGCGAATTTGTGGGATAAACCGGGCATGGGTATTTTTATGGGCTTTAAACCATGTGCGTGCCCGGTTGAGCCGGGAGAGGAAATTGCCTTTTTCCATGGGGACTTCGAAAATATTATAGGTGATATGTTTCCATCCTTTTCCCGGGGCTTGGTCCATCACCACGGACTGGATAAATTCAAAATCACCCCTTTTGCTCCAGAGTTCGCCGTCAAGGGGAAAGGGCGGAAAGTTCTGAGTGAACCATACCGGTGGATTCAAGGGGATGCCTTTCCGGGTATACATTTGGGTACCATCCCAATATCCCCTGATGCCGTCCAGTTTTTCACTCATCACCCATCCTGCGATGTCTTCCTCATGGGAATAAACCTGGGGTTTCTGCAGGGCGGGTTCCCCTGCAAAAAGGGATGAATAAAAAAACAGAGACAGAATCAGACATGCTCTGAACAGTCTATGGAATGAACGTTTTTTGAGTATTTTGAATATGCACATAAAAAACCTTTAGTATTTGGACGAAAAGGCCGTTTATACCTGGGAAAATAGCAATCCAGGCGGAGAGAAAGGTATTTTTTGATTCTGTCTGTGTTTCTTTATATGGGTTTCCGCATAAAGTCATGTAATAATTAGAATCTAGTTTTTGGTTGTGGCTGGTGGGTACTGGGTTCTTTACAGGGACTGTTTTTTAATGATTCGTTTTGTTCCTCAGGGCATGGGCGTTATACAATATATATTTCTTAAATCTGCTCTTCTTTCCACATATCCTCGGTGAATCTGACACATTTGTCTCGGCCCTCCTCCTTGGCTCGATAAAGTGCCACATCGGCAAATTTGATACAGCTCCAAAGGGTCTCGGTATCCGCAGGAAATTCGCTTACCCCAAGGCTGATTGTTTTTTGAATGATGCCATCTGGGACTTTTATTTTAAGTTTCTGGATATTCAGACGAATTTTTTCAGCCACGGTCATGCTTTCTCCATTGCTGATATCAAGCAGCACCACCAGAAATTCCTCTCCGCCAAAACGGATAACGATATCTGATTCACGAATACTTTGGCGAATTGTTTTTGATGTTTCTTTCAGAACAAGATCTCCGGCACTGTGTCCATAGGTGTCATTGACCTGCTTGAAATAATCAAGATCGCACATGATCAGGCCTATTGACTTGCCTCTTCTCAGGACACCGGCAACGATCTTTTCCGTATAATCCTGTAGATAGCGGCGATTATATAAACCGGTCAGAGGATCAACCAGGGCAGATTCCTGCAGAGAGCTCATCAGACGTTTGGTTTCAATAACTGCCAGGGATTCGTTGATGTACTGTTCTGCTTTAAATATTTGGGCTTCCATTTCTTTCAGGTCTGATTGATTGTCCGGTTTGTCAAATACGAATTGGATAACGGCAACGGTGGCACCTCCGACTACAATGGGAAGGCAATGGTGATTCTGTCCTTTTTGTGCTGAAAACTGTCTGCAGATGGCGGGAAAAATGCTTGAGGTAATGGTGTGACAGGTCCGTTTTGCCTTGCATAGGTCATTGTCATCAAGAATGTTATGGCTGCACATCATTTCTTCCTGGTCAAAGGAACTCGGGTAGGTCATCTGCATTTTGTTTTTGGAATTGATGACCTCATAAATAAAACAGTGGCTGATTCCAAGCTGTTGGGTGAATACCTCGCCAAGTCGCTGATACACTTCTTCCAGGCTGTCATCCTCCTCAATTACTTTTTTGAATACGGCAAGGTTATTGATTGATTCCATAAGACTGTTGAATTCTGCGGAAAGCATGCCGATTTCGTCAATGGAGGTAATGGCGATACGCTTAGTTAGTGCTGCCCGTCCCTTGCCGCCAGCGATGTCCTGAAGCCCCTCGATTACTTTTTTAAGTGGTGAGGTGATGCCGGTCCCGATTACAACAGCAAAAGATATTGTCAAGATGGTGAAAAGAAGAATGCCGGATAGTATGTACAGTCGAAGACGGTTGATTTCTTTTGCGATATCATCAATATAGATGCCGCTGCCGATTATCCAGCCCCACGGCTCATATAGTTTTACGTAGGATGTTTTGGCAACCGGTTTCTGGCTGCCAGGTTTGGGCCACATATAATCAACAAATCCGGAACCCTGACTTTTGCTGACAGCAGCAAATTCACGGAAAAGATACTTCCCCTTTGGGTCTTTGTTATCGGTGAGGTCAATACCGTCAAGTTCCGGTTTAATGGGGTGCATCACCATTATGGCGTTTATGTCATTAATCCAGAAGTAATCATGCTCATTGTATCGTAGATTTTTGATGCGATGTACAACCTGTTTTTTTGCTTCATCAATGCTGATTTCTCCCTTTTGGACCAACTTACCATACTCATGAAATGTAGCGTAGGCGATATCCACAACATTTTGCAGCCCTGCTGATTTTTCTTGAAGCAGTTTTTGTTCCACCAGGGGCATAAAATAGAAAAGAATTACCAGGCTCATTAGCGTCACACTGATGATTGATATGGTAATAATTTTACTTAAAATTTGCCACTCTTTAAATTTGGGTAAATGCATTTCTACCTCTTCAAGTTTGTTCATGAATGGTTTCAGTTGCGCAAGCCATATTAGAGGGCTCATATTGGGTTTCAGAGGATTTTGAAATATTCAGTTTATAAAGATCACATACCACATTGAACAGGGGCTTTCAATAACGGATATGTTGGCCTACCGACACAATGAATAAAGAAAAAAGTATAATGCCGCCCCCAACTGATCTGGCTTTTAGCTGGCAGTGGGGGCAACGGAATCAGGTTTTTTTGATCATAAATTAAACTGAACACCAACCATGGCATTGGCGCCCGGCATGGGATAACCGGTCTGATATTCATAATTCACATCGGTGAGATTTTCCCCTGACACAAACAGTTCACATTGATACTTTAAGGTAGGCAAATCCAGAGCATAGCTGAGCTTTCCATTGATGAGACAATAGCTGTCAACGGTGTCGGTTTACACCAAACGGGATACCTTTTTTTCAAGCGTTAAAAGATAGCTGCCGGGTTCATCGGTGAACGCGGTGATGGTAAGGCCGGCCGCTTTGACATGGGCCTCCATTTCTTTTCTTGTTGGAAGTGTGTCGCTGGATACGGCACTTTCTCCATTGTGGTGGTGGGCAATTTCCTTTGAAGACATGAGGTGGGCTATGGTGAGCCTTCCCCCGGGTTTTAAGCAGGTTGCCATTCGTTTCAAGGCTCTTTTTTGATCCTGAAAATGGGGAAAGCAGGCAAAGCAGATGATGGCATCAAGGCTGTCGGATTCAAAGGGCATGTCAAGGACATCGGAGCAGATAAAGGTGAGTCGTTTATCTTCATGCTGCCTCTTGTTGGTCGCTATCATTTCCCGGGCATAATCCATTTCAAACAGCTGCCCTTGGGGGGAAAGATGGGCCAGAATATAGGGAACCAGAACCCCGCTGCCGCATCCCACGTCCAGGATATGGTGGGTGGGTTGAATCCTGAGGGTTGACACAATGTTCTTAATTTTATCTGAATGTCGATCATGGGTATTGGTTTCAGGATTTTTATAATGTTTATCCAGCCAGTTGGCGGCCCTTTCATTGAAAAAGGCTTTTCTCTGGGGGTCTTTATCTTTCCCATGGAAATTCATTTCTGTTTTCATGGGGTGGGGCTGGCTGGCATTCGGCCATGACGGTTCAGTTTTCATACATTACTCCTTGTGTGTCCAGTCCATCCACTGGCAGGACCTCAGTTTTTGGGCGGTTTTTACATCAACTTGATAAACATTCTGATAAAAATCCAGGAGCCAGGCACCAAGGGGAATATCCTTGAATCGTTCCGGATAGGCGGCCTGGGCCATGACCATGACATCAATGGGGTATTCCAGTCGTTTTTCACAATTGCAGGGGCTCCAGGGCAGAGCAAAGACAGCCCTTTTTTTCACTGCCCGCATGCCCTGCAAATTTTGATAATAGGGTGCTTCATAAAGTTCCGACGGGGGATGGTAGCCCCAGGCCGTAACCAGAACAATGACGTCGGGGTCAAGGGCCAAGAGCTGCTCGGTGTTGAGGATGTTCCACGCCCCACTCCCGTTAAAGGCATTTTTGGCATGGACAAAATGGGTGAGAAAATAGGTCTGGAGGGTATCTGCTCCCTTGACATGACCGGCTCCTCCCTTGCCCCGGGCCTTGGGAGAAAGCCCCAGCAAAAGTATTTTTTTCTGGTCGGCAGGGGGGATGTCGGCGGTGCGCTTTTTGATCATTTTCACACATTGTTCAAGGTAATTGGCCAGGCTGGCCGCCGCCGCTTTTTTTTGAAAAATTTCTCCTAACAGAATGATCTCCCGGGTCATGGAAGAGATATCAGGGGTGTCAAAGGTATTGGGGCCATGGAGGACCACCAGGGGAATGCCCAGGGATTCCAGCAGAAAAATATTTTTTTCCAGAATATCCTTTCCCATGGAAAGGGAGCAGGAGCCTGTGCGGATGAGAATAAGATCCGGGTTGAGACCGGCAACCATTTCATAATTAATGCCCGATCCCGATTGAGAGACCAAGGGCAGATCCACCATCCAGGGATTAAGGTGGGCCACCGGGTTCATCCCTTCGCCATAATGGTAACCGTTTCCTTCCACGGCGGGAAAGTCATAGGCCCATGTTTTGGAAATGCAGGCAGACCCCATGGCCACGATTTTTTTTGCCACCTTAAGCCGGGTCATGATGCCTTCGATCATACCGTCACTGATGGTCACCACCCGTTCAATGGATTGAGGAATTTCAATGGTTTTTCCCCGAAAATCCGTTACAGTTACATTCCCGTTGGTCTGGGCCATGACGTTTCCTGTCCATGAAAACAGGCATATGAACAGTGAAATCATCTTGATTTTAAAGATTTTTTCCATGCTTCTCCTTTTCGATTCATGGGAAAGGGCACCACGCCACCGGTATTCCAGGGCAATCCACTGGGCATCACCATTTTTAAGTTCTCAACGGTTTTAACCTGGCAGGTATCCTCGTAAATTTGATTCATGAGCTTCTGGGTGACCACATCGCCGGGGGCGCCCTGGGCCATGATCCCCGACGGCCCCATTACCACAGTGGAATGGCAGAACCACACCACATGGTTGGGGTCATGGCTGCAGGCCAGAATTGTGGTACCCTGGTCTGCAATTTTTCTGAGGGTTTTCCATAGGGTCACCTGGTTTTTAAAGTCCAGGGCTGCCGTGGGTTCATCCAGAAAAATCAGTTCCGTGTCCTGGGCCAGGGCCCTGGCAATGAGCACCATCTGCTGCTGGCCCCCGGAAAGAATGTCATAGGGAAGGGCGGCAAGATGGGAAATGCCGATACGTTCCATGGCCTGGCAAACGCTTTTTTTGTCCGTGGCTCCGGGCCGATAAAAGCGATTCAAGTGAGGGGTTCGGCCCATGAGTACCATCTCTTCCACGGTGAAGGGAAACGGCGGGTGATGGGTCTGGGGGACGTAGGCCACCTCTCTTGCCATTTCTTTTGTTTTCAGATGCGTTATGTCTTTATTTTTAAAGCAGATGCGGCCGGCATGGGGAGAGATGAATTTCAGGCAACATTTAAACAGGGTGGTTTTTCCCGTGCCATTGGGGCCGAAAAGACCGCACAGTTCTCCCTTTTCCAGGTGAAAGGAGATGTTGTCCAGAACCGGGGTTGAACCATAGGCATAGCTTATGTTTTCAATGGAAAGCATGTTATCCTCCAAAAATACGTTGTCCCCGGCTTCTGATGAGAAAGAAAAGATAGGGAGCTCCCACAAGGGAAGTGATGATGCCGATGGGGATTTCGGCATGGGTCAATGTTCTTGCAATGGTGTCACACACAATGAGGTAAATGGCCCCCAGGATGGCTGAAACCGGTATGACCCTGCGGTGGTCAGGGCCTGTGATCATGCGCGTGGTGTGGGGGATCATGAGGCCCACCCAGGCAATGATACCCACCGAGGAGACGGCAGCGGCCGTCATCAGGGTTGCAAGGGTAATAAGCATGAATTTGTTTCTTTCTGGATTAATTCCCAGGCTTTTGGCTTCCTGGTCGCCCATGGAGAGCACATTAAGCTTCCATCCGGAAAGCCATATGATGATAAAGCAGGTTAAAATAATGGGAAAAAGCACGAAGACATCCCGCCATCCGGCATAATAGAATCCGCCCATGAGCCAGAACACAATCTCCCGCAGGGCCGTGTCCTGGGCCAGATATTTCATGATGCCCACAAGGGACGCAAAAATGGATCCGGTGATGATGCCGGAAAGAACCAGGATGACCACCGGGGTTTCTCCCCGGACCCGGGCCATGGCATAGGCCATGCTTACGGCCAGGAAGCCGAAAATAAAGGACAGAATCTGCACCGAAAGAAAAAAAGCAGGAAAGACAATGCCCAGGGTGGCACCAAACGCCGCCCCGGAAGAGATTCCCAGAATATAGGGTTCCACCAGGGGATTTTTAAAGCAACCTTGAAAAACCGCTCCGGAGGTGGAAAGCGCCATGCCCACCAGAATGGCCAGCAGTGTTCTGGGAAGGCGGATGTTCCAGAGGATGGTGTGGTTCAAGGCAGGTATGGATGAAACCTGGGGTATGGAGAAAATGTGGGAGGAGAGGGTTTTAATTACCGTGGGAAATGGAATGGCATAAGTCCCGCATTGGATGCAGAAAAGTGCAATTCCCAGCAGTAAAAGAAAGAGGAATCCAGGGGTTGTCAGTCGGTTTAACTTTAAAACATTCATTTTGAATATCATCTCTGGGGGTTACCAAAATAAAAAAGGCCACGTAAGGAACGGTAAGGAGAAAAATTTCCCAACCGGCCTTCGTGGCCTTTATCTCAATTTGGTTTCATGTAAACAGCCCGACATTTTGGAGCCGGTTGTTTACTTAAAATTTTTGCGTTACATCCTTCAGGATGTTAATTGAGAGTGTCTTAGTATAATATGAATTCAATGTCAATTGGATTTTCAGGGCTTTATTGGAGGCGACGCAGCCGCTTCAGGTTCCCGACAACGTAATACCAGATCGTTGAGGGTCATTTCCTTTAACCCTTCTTTCATTAAGGTTTCAACCTGTTGGCAGATTTTCATCGCCACGCTGGTGTGGGCGCGGGGGTAAAGGTGGCAGGATACCTCTCCGGCATGGCGTATTCTGGTAAAGATTTCCGCTATGGTGAGGGTTTCCGGGGAACGGCCCGGCTGACAGGTGCGAATTTCACCGGTGGTACAGGGTTCTGACACAAAGCCGATTTTTTTTAGAAGATGAATGATCCGCCCGCAAAGCCGGGGAGGAATGCCAAGGTGCCGGGACAGCTGTTCGTGGCTTAACGGAGGCTCTCCCCTGGAAAACCCATCTGCCAGGATGATCAGAAGGGCCAGGGCCATTTGTTCAAAACTGTTGTGGTTGACCTGGAATCGTCGCAGATTTCGTCCATTGGCCCGCAGGTTCTGGCGGGCATAAGAGACTTCCAGGCCAAACAGCACGATTATCCAGGAAATGTATAGCCACACCATGAAAATCGGCAGGGCCGCCATGGTGCCGTAAATGGCGTTGTATTTCCCCACCCCCACCTGGAAATGGACATATCCCAACTGGGCCAGCTGCCACAGCGTGCCGCCCACGATGCCGCCCACAAAGGCGGCGTGCCATTCCACCTTGATATTGGACATGAAAACATAGAGTCCCGTAAAAGCCAGCCACATGAAAATAAATGGCACGACCTTGAAAAAAAATAAAATGGAGTCCCCCACCAACTGGAGGGTCATTAGCTGTTGAACCACTTTGTTGCTGGCCAGGGTTGAAGTCATGGAGATGGCGCTGATAATCAATACCGGAGCGATGAGAACCACAGACAGGTAATCGGAAAAGCGCCGCAGCAGGGGCCGTACCCCTTCAACTCCCCAGATATGGTTGAAGGTTTTTTCCACATTGGTCAAAAGAGATACCACCGCAACGATCAGAAACACAAGACCATAGGCTCCCAGCTGGGTCATCTGGGTGTTGTTTATATACCCTAGAATCGCTTCGGCCACCTGGCCATCCCCCACATTGAGTTTTTCGATGATCCAGGGTTGTAAAAGATTTTGAACCCCAAAGGCCTTGAGCAGAGCAAAGGTAAGTCCTAAAAGGGGAACCAGAGAGAGCATGGTGTAATAAGTCAGCGCCGATGCCCGCAGCAGACACTGGTTTGTTGTGAAATCTTGGATGACTAGGATAATGGTCTGGATGAGTCGCAGCACAATGCGCTGGGAAAGCCCCAATTTGGCCGGGTTTTGTTCCCAGAGCAGATATTTCATTCGATTTTTCAGGGCGGTCCGCAGGGTTTTATATTTAAACATATGCTGTTATTATCCTTTGTGCCCATATAAGATTGACAGGGATCATCGCTTTTTTCTTGCTGGCAGTCAGGTGTTCATTTTCCGATCCCACTCAAATTCACTGCCAGTCACAGTGTCTTCCATGCGGCGGATGCGTCTTTCCAGGGATTCAAACCGTGTTTTCAAGGTGCGGATGGCCCCGGTCCTGGAGTTGACATAGGTGTCATAAAAGTCCTTTTCTCCATCGGTCTCAAGGGGTCTCACCGGCCTTGGTTTCATGAGAAAAGAGGCCGCAATGTAGATGCCGATGACAGGCCATAGCCCGCTGAAAAATAGGGTTACCACAAATATAATGCGTACCCAGACCACAGACACCTTAAAATACTCGCTGATCCCCCTGCATACCCCCATGATGACGCCATTTCGGGAACGAAATATACCCCCGGAATTTCTGGGACCAAATGCCCTCCCCATGCCAAACCCACGGGGAGAGGTCCTGTGATGCCATTTTTGTTGTTGATGCCCTCTCCTCATTTTGTCTCCTTTGCCTTGTATTCCATGAGAATGGTTTCAAGGGCTTCCACCCGGTGCTCCATCCTGGACAGACCGTTGTATATTTCCTGAATCATGGCGGCTTCTTCATTCTGTGTTTTTTTGTCTCTGCTGAAGGTGCCGGTCTGACGCATGCGCAAGATCATCAAAAGGGTTCCGGCAATAATGAGCAGGCAGAGAATGATACCGCTGAAAACAATGCCTGTGGTTAAAACATGATGCATAAAAATCATCTCCTGTGGGGTTCATGCCTGGTGAAAAGTTCACCAGGCGTTCCTGGAATCAGTCCTGCCGGGTTGTTTCCTTGGAGCGGGCAGCTTTCAGGCGGTTAAGCTCCTTTTCAATATCATCATCTATGATAATCTCTTCAAATTTCTCGTCAAGATTTGATTTTGTACCATAGTTTACCAGATCGGCTTCGGCCTCCATCTGTTCGATGCGGCTTTCCATCTGATCAAACCGGGCCAGGGTTTCGTGGTTGTCCATGCGCCGGATATCTTTCTGTGCCTGTTTTTTGCGTTGGGCGTGGATGTGCCGTTGCACGAGCATGCGCTGTTTTTCCCGGGAGGTTTTGAGCTTATCTTCCAGTTGTCGGATTTCCTCCTGGTATTGATCCACCAGGGAGGCGTGTTGGGTGAATTCCTGCTCCAGGTTGTCGATTTTGGTTGCGAATCGACGTTTCTCAAGCAGGGCTTCCCGGGCAAGATCATCCCGTCCCTTGATGACGGCAAGTTCTGCTCTGGTGTTCCACTGATCCAGTCGTTCCCGGACACTGTCCAGGTTACGCTGAACCTTTTTTTTGCTGGCAATGGCCCCGGCACAGGAGGTTTTCAGCTCCACCAGTGTGTCTTCAATCTCCCGTATCATCATCTTGATCATTTTTTCCGGATCTTCTGCCTTGTCCAGCATGGAATTCATGTTGGCCGTGATAATGTCTTTGAATCTTGTGAATATACCCATGATAAATTCTCCATCTAATGGTTACTCTCTTTGGGACCAATCCTTTTGGCTTTTTGTTGCAGGACAATAAAGCCCATAAGCCAAGCCTGACCCCATTTTGTTCTTCTGGCTTAATTATATGCAGAAACAGTGCCAGGCTAACAAAAAACGCAATGATGAGCGTTTTAACTTTCCTTGTGGCAGGTGGTTACTGCCATGCATGCTTTTTTATATGAAAAGGCAGCCTCCAAGGCAACTTCAGCAGAGCCGCCCCCCCGATGGGCAATAGGAACCGGACAATCGAGCTGTTTACAGTTCCGGTCCGGGCCCATTGCCCGTCGGGGGGGCGGCGGCATATTGCCATTTGGCTCCGCGTCTACGACCCATGTTTCGTTGTGTTCGGCAGGATATGTGGGGTTATAAAAAAAACACATGTTAAAAATACCTTGACCATGTAAAAGGGGGCTGTTAGTGATAATCCATGAAATTTTGGATATTAACCATATTATGGTGAAAAAACCATGAACGCTCATCCCTATGCCCAGCAATCGACTCCCACCGAGGCACTGGGGCAGTCCGAAGCGTTTCTGGATTTCCAGGAGCGCTTGTCCCGGGTGGCTCCCATAGAGCGGCCCGTGCTCATCCTTGGGGAACGGGGTACGGGTAAAGAGCTGGCTGCGGCTCGGCTGCATTTTTTATCCCTGCGCTGGCAGGGTCCCAGGGTGACATTAAATTGTGCATCCCTTGCTCCTTCCCTTGTGGAAACGGAATTGTTCGGCCATGAAAAAGGCTCTTTTACCGGGGCCCTCCAGCGCCGCACCGGCCGGTTCGAGGCAGCCCACAAGGGAACCCTGTTTCTGGATGAAATCGGCACCGTGCCCATGGAGGTCCAGGAAAAAATTTTACGGGTGGTGGAGTATGGGGAATTTGAGCGGGTGGGCGGTTCCGCACCATTGGAGGTGGATGTCCGCATTGTCAGCGCCACCAATGCCGATCTTCCGCAGCCATGGCTCGCCAGGGGCGGTTTAAAGAAGATCTGCTGGATCGCCTCTCCTTTGAGGTATTGTTTGTGCCCCCCCTGCGGGAACGAAAAGGAGATGTGCCCCTGCTGGCCCAGCATTTTGCCGTGCGTATGTCCTACGAGCTTGGCCGGGATCACATCCCTGAATTCAGCCGTCAGGCCATGGAACATCTGGAAAGCCATCCTTGGCATGGCAATGTCCGGGAGTTAAAAAATGTGGTGGAGCGGGCGGTTTACAGGGCCCGGGGCCGGGTGATTCACCAGATCGTTTTTGATCCCTTTATTTCCCCTTATGAGGTTCCGGGGCGGAAACAGGCATCCCCGTCAAAGCGAACCCCAGATATTGCCACCGCCCGCAACAAGACTGCCAATAATATTCCGGAAGTATCATTGCCGGCAGCCAGGGATGCCCTGGAGATTTCTCTGTTGAAAAATGCCCTTGAAAGCACCCGCTATAATAAGAAAAAAGCAGCGAAACAGCTTGGCATCTCCTATGATCAACTCCGGGGTCTGTACCGGAAACATAAGGTCCAGCTGTTGTCTTGAATGTGCCCATTCCCACTTTCCTGGTTCGACGCTTAATTACAGAGGGTGCAGGCTTGATCATACCACCGCTCATTTGCCACAATTAGTGGACCAGTAGCCAAAGGTTATGGTATTAAATGCTGGGCATTTCTCTTTTATCAAGTTTACACCGCTTGGCGTAATAATCCCATTTTTCTGGAGGTCTTGCCCCAAACGTGTAAATTCCTTTGGAGCTGATATGGAGGATGCCAACGGCACAACCATTATTAACGGGATTTATGCTTTTAAAAAGCCAGAACCCAAAATCCAGAATCCGATACCCAACCAGGATCTTTAAAACAATGGCGCAAAAAATAAATATCATACCCACCCTGAAGCACTGGCTCTCCTCCCACCGCGAAGAACTGGATGCCCTTGTATTTGACATTGACGGAGTACTTCTTGTCAAAGGGCGGGCAGCCCCGGGCAGCAGGGAGTTACTGGCTTTGCTCCGCAAGGAAAAAATGCCCTTTTATCTGCTCACCAATGATGGAGATCATTCCACGTGGGAGAAATCAGAGATTTTAAATGCCTCGGGCATTGATGTTCATTCCGAAGAGATTGTCTCCTGTGCCGACGGCCTGGTTGAGCTGTTCCGGGGAAAAAAGCCATCTTTGGCTCCTTTTTTCATCATGGGCAACCTGGGCACCCCCTGTTTTGCCGAAAAAGCAGGCCTGTCCACAACAAGAAATCTTGATCAGATTGACCAGTGCCAGGGCATTATTGTGGGGGAAAAGGGCTATGACTGGGAACCCGCCATCAATGCCGCAGTGAATTTTTTTGTGAAAAACCCCCAAGCCCCCCTGATTGTACCCAACCCCGATGAGTATTACCCGGGCAATGCCGGGCAGCTGTGCATCGGTGCCGGCGGAGTGGGCCGGTTTATCTCCCATGTGCTGGAAAGCTATGGGATAAAGGTGGCCCCTTTTTATCTTGGGAAACCCTTTGCCCCCATATTCAAGAAAACCCATGCGCTGCTTGAACAGCGATATGGCAGACAGATTGTCCGAAATCGGGTGTTGATGACCGGTGATTTCATCAAATCCGATGTCCAGGGAGCTTTGAATTTCGGCTATCGTTCGGCCCTGGTTCTCACCGGAGTGACCACCGCTGAAATGGTGGAAAAATCCCATGTCCGGCCGGATCTGGTTTTTCAGGCTCTGGGGTGATTCAGGGGATCAAGCCTCACACCGGTTGCTCCAGCTGCAGGAAAACCGGATCATCACGTCTTACCGAGGGAGATGAATGGCTGGGACTTGGCCGCTGAGTTCCAGGCCATGAACGCGGATTTTAAAATACTGTTCATGTCCGGCTATACCGCCAATGTCATCGGGCACCGAGGGTATTGGATGAAGGCGTTAAATTTATTGCAAAACCCTTTTCCCAGAAAGAGCTGGCCATTAAAGTGCGGGAAATTCTGGACAATTAATCCGGCTGCCGTCAAGACTGACCCCAGCCCAGAGTGGCCAATGTTATGGCCAACCCCGGAAAATTTAATTCATGAGAGAAAGGGATATTAGATGTTGATAATCGGTCATAGAGGGTCCGCCGGGACATCCCCGGAAAATACCCTTAAATCATTTGAAGAAGCCGTTCAGGCCGGGGCCGATGCCCTGGAGCTGGATGTACAGGTCTGCCGCACAGGGGAGCTTGTGGTCATCCATGACATGCGGGTGGATCGCACCACCGATGGTAAGGGCCTGGTTTCGACGCTGAGCTTTGATGAGCTTCGTTGCCTTGACGCCGGAGAAAAAGAAAAAATTCCCACCCTCCAGGAGGTTCTGGACCTGGTGGACAACCGCATTGAAATTCATGTGGAGTTGAAAAGTGCCGGAACCAGCGAAAAAACCGCCTGTCTTTTAAACCGGTATGTCAAGGAGGGCAGATACACCTTTGACCGGTTTGTGGTCAGTTCGTTCAATCACCATGAACTGGTGAATTTCAGGAAATTTAACAAAGTGTGCCGCATGGCGGCCCTGATGGCCCACACCCCTTTGAATTACGCAGATATTATTGCACCCCTTTCCCTGGATCTCTGGTCTTTAAATTTGGATATAGACAACACCAGCCCTGAATTTGTCCGGTCGGCACATGAAAAAGGATATCGGTTCCTGGTGTACACAGTCAATGACCTGGAAGATAAAAATCGTTTGAAAGCGATGGGGGTGGACGGGGTGTTTACCAATTTCCCGGCCCGATTTATGGCCATATAGCGGGCGTCTTCCCACAGACACAACAAAGAATGAAAATAGCCTTTTAATCATCGTAAATGTTATAGTCTGGGTAATGCTTTCTGGCGCATTCATGCTGAAAACTTCACACAGGGTGTGAAACAGCAGGTAGTTTACAAAGGTTGCGGCGTAAAGACAGGTAAGCAGTAGTGCCATTAAAAAAATAAAGCCAGTTGTTTTGAATCCGTGGAAAACGCATTGGTTATATCTCCGTTAACGGCCTAATCATAACCGCAGGCCTGACCCCACCCCCAAGGTGGTGGCCAGGGTTGCTATCAATTCTCCCAAAAGGTGATCATTGATTACCAGTCAATGGGAAAATAATCCTTTAAAAACTTGCCGCACCAGTGTTTGCCGGTGAGGATGCCGTTAAAAAAAGGATCACAGATCCGGGCGGCACCATCCACGATATCAAGGGGGGGGCTGAAAATCATGGTGTTCTTCTTTTAATCTGGCCAGGACTACTGGGTCTTCGTCTGTCACCCACCCTGTGTCCACGGCATTCATGAAAATCCCATACCGGGCCAGATCACTGGCTGCCGTGTGGGTGAGCATGTTCAGGGCAGCTTTGGCCATATTGGTGTGGGGATGACGGCTTCCCTTTTTAAATCTTAAAAATTTGCCCTCCATGGCAAGACACGTTAACAATGGTGCTTCTGACCGGTATTGTCCTGTTTCATCAGCTCTGCCAGCCGGTTACACAGCACAAAGGGGGGCCACGGCATTGACCAGCTGGTATTTCAAGCATTTCAGCGGTGGGAACCTCTCCCAGTCGCAGTCGCCAGGAATTTGTTTTTCTCAGATCCACCTGCTGGAGATCTGCATCCAGTTTGCCCGCCGGAAACACTTCTGGTACATCCAGGGAGTGATCATAGGCGTATGGGATCTGGGAGAGCTGGGCAGACAGGCGCCGTCCCACCCCGGGGGCAGCACCGTTCCATGTGACGGGCAGGGCCTTTTCTTTGGCCACATTGTCGGTGTTTCCGTATTCCAGCTGGGAAATGCAGGTCTGGTGCTGCTGTAGAAGGGACTGGGCCTCCCGGGGCAGCAGTGTCATCTCCTTTGCTTCATTTTCCATGAGGTGGGCATAAAACCCCGGGGGACGGCGCACGGTCTGGGCGGCATTGTTAATTAATATGTCCAGGCGCTGGTAGGTCTCTTTGATGTGGTCGGTGAACAATTCCACACTGGGGGTGTGGCGCAGATCCAGGCCATAGACCTGGAGCCGGTGGCCCCATTGGGAGAAATCCGTTTCCCGGGAAAAACGCAGGGCCGAATCTTTGGGAAAACGCGTGGTGGCAATGACCCTGGCACCGGCCCGGAGCATCATCAAGGTGGCCTGGTAGCCGATTTTAAGCCGGGAACCGGTGATCAAGGCCACCTGACCCTTTAAGGAGGCTGTCTGGAAGCGTTTTTGGTAATTAAATTCTGCACAGTCCGGGCACATGGCATCATAAAAATGGTGGAGTCTGGTGAACTCTGCCTTGCACACATAACAGTTTCGAGGCGTTTCCAGGCTTTGGTTTGAATTTTCCCATTCCGGGGGATTCCCCGTAAAGGTAATCTGTTCCGGGGCTATAAAAACGTCGGTTTCCCGTGCCTTTCGGATGCCTGTGGCGGCCCTCAGGTGGCGTTCCGTCTTAACGATGGCCTGTCTCTGCTGTCGTTTTTTTTCTTTATTGCGTTTTTTTATTTCCTTTCGATCGGGGCGGGAGATTTTGCCCGCCGCCGTGACCAGAGCGATACGCTCGGTTTCGGAAAGATGGGCCAGAAGTTCGGATCGTTCCACAATCTGTTCAAGTATGGGAATACAGGCGCGAATGGCTGCCAGGGTATCTTTGGGGGTATCGGTGTTGGGATTAGTACTGATAATGCTCACCTTTTTTATTCATGTTTCTGCCAGGTAATTTGCATGGCCATTAAAAACATGAAATTATTATATATTTGATGGGTATTTGTCAACCTGCTTGTATGGTGAACCCGAATTATGATATTGAAATGGGGCAGGAAAAGCCAGGGCGTCAATACTTCCTGAATTTTGAATCCCGACATGAGCCAAAGGATATTGTACACATGACCATACAAGCCAGAATTATGCTGGTGGACGATGAAACGATTACCCTCAAACGATTGAGACGGATTCTGGAGAAACAGGGGTATCTGGTCTCCTCCTATACCCATCCTGCAGGTGCCCTCAAGCGCATGGATGAAACCCCCTATGACCTTGTTGTCACAGACATGAAAATGCCCGGCATGGATGGTATGGAGCTGATGATTGCCATCAAGGCCCGTTTCCCTGCCATGGAGGTCATTCTCATGAGCGGTTATGCCACCATTGACAATGCCATTGAAGCCACCCGGGAAGGGGCCTTTCACTACCTTCAGAAACCCTTTACCCCCGAACAGTTTCTGGAGATTGTGGAAAAGGCCCTGAATCGTCTGAGACTTAGAACCCAGGCCGCCCAGGTTGGCAACTTGCAAGAAGATAGTGAATGCAGCCTTGCGCCGCCTGTGATCATTGGAAACAGCCCGAAAATTAGAGAAATACAGACATTGATTCACCAGATTGCCCCCACAGATTGCAGTGTCCTGATTACCGGAGATTCGGGTACCGGAAAGGAACTGGTGGCCAGGAGTATTCATCTTGCAAGTACACGATCCCGGGGACCTTTTGTGGCGGTGAATTGTGGTGCCTTTACGGAAACCCTTCTGGCAAGTGAGCTTTTTGGACATGAGAAAGGGGCCTTTACCGGTGCCGTCAAAACCCGGGCCGGGCTCCTGGAAACCGCGCACATGGGCACCGTTTTTCTCGATGAGATCGGCGAAATGCCCCACTCCATGCAGGTGAAACTTTTGCGGGTGCTTCAGGAAGGAGAGTTGGTACGGGTGGGGGGTACCCAACCCATTCCCGTTGATATCCGGGTGCTGTCTGCCACGGCCAAGGATCTGAAGGCCGAGGTTGAGACCGGTGCGTTTCGTAAAGACATGTATTACCGTATTAACGTCGTTAACATAAACCTTCCGGCCCTGAACAGACGCAGTGAAGATATTCCCCTGCTGGCTTACCACATTCTGGATTGTTTGAACCGGAAAGGCTTAAAACAGATACGGGCCATCTCTTCCCGGGCCATGTCTCTGCTTAAAGGGTATGCCTTTCCGGGAAATGTCAGGGAGCTTGAAAATATCCTGGAACGGGCCGTTGCCATCAGCCGATCCAATGAAATCAGGGCCTGTGATCTTCCGGTGGATCTTGAAGAACTGGAACTTCAGACCTACCAGAGGCCTGAAAAGGATATGATGACTCTGGCAGAACTGGAAAGGGATTATATTGCCCACCTTTTAACGATCAACCACAATGCCAAAACAAAGACTGCAGAGATTCTGGGCATTGACCGTGCCTCTTTGTGGCGTAAAATTAAAAAATTTGATTTGGAACGATAGAATTTTAAGATACGATTTCCTGGATGATCAAGTACGTTCTTTTTTAAAACACCCGCGTTCGTTTCTGCAACACTGCTTTCCTTTCTCTTTGCCCGGGAGATACGGTGTGTCTTCCTGCTCCTTTCGTTGCATTCTGCAACCCCTTGTTTCCAATATCTCTATAAAAAAAGTTTTCAATAACGCCACTTTTTTTTTAAAATTTTTATCTAAATCAGATAGTTATGTTTTTATGGCCCTTCTGGATTTTTCTGGCACAGTATTTGTAATAGTCCATATCAGGAGGAATACCGGGATGAATTCTGATGTGTTGGTCATTTTTGAAAATGAGCAGGTGTTTCCTGATGCCTTGCACTATGCCAGGGCCTTTGCCCTTCGAATTAATGCCAGAGTCACTTTTCTCATGCTGGTTTACATGTCCTTTTCCGACTCTAACCTTCTGCGGGTTAAACGCCATGATCTGAAAAAAACAGGCATCCGGGTGAACCGCCTGCTGGAGGAACACTCCCTCCCTTTTATTGCAAGTGGCCTTAAAATAAAGTCGGCTGTACGAATTGGTGATCCCGCCCACGAATTGCTGAAATTCCTGGCGGACAGGCCACCATTTAAGGTCATTATCTGGGGAAGCAGTCAGGAGTTACCCTTTTCATTGAAATCTTCGGGAAAACATTGGCTTGGGCGGATAACCAAGAGTCTGGAATGTCCGCTTGTGACGGTTAAAAAGCGAATATCCAAAACATAAAATACAGATGATATGGGCAGGGGCATCCCAACAATAAGCCCCAAAAACGAATAACAGGAAATTAACAGATGACAATGGAGAATTTATGGGACAATTGACGCCGGACATGATTTTGGTCTTGATTATGATAGCCTTGGCTATTTTTCTATTCATTGTGGAATGGGTCAGGGTGGATGTGGTGGCCATTCTGATGATGGTTGCCTTGCCACTTTTGCACCTGGTAACACCCAAAGAGGCCTTTGTGGGCCTGAGCAGTAACGCAGTGGTGTCCATCATTGCCGTCATCATCATCGGTGCCGGTCTTGACAAAACCGGTATGATCAACAAACTGGTGAAACCTGTTTTAATGGTGGCAGGGACCAGCACCTCTCGGATTATTGTGGCCATTTCCGTCACCGTGGCCTTTATTTCAAGTTTCATGCAGAACATCGGGGCCGCAGCCCTGTTTCTGCCAGCCATTCAGCGTATCAGCAAAATGCAGAAGATTCCCTTAAGCCGTCTGCTCATGCCGGTGGGATTCAGTGCCATCCTGGGGGGGACCATCACCCTGGTGGGCTGCTCTCCGCTGATTCTGCTCAACGATCTTCTGCTTCCCTTTAAGTTGAAGCCTTTCGGGCTTTTTGATGTCACCCCCATCGGCCTTACCCTGATGGCCTCCGGTATTGCCTGTTTTATATTGCTGGGGCGGTTTATCCTTCCCCAGGGGGAATGCCAGGGTACAGAGGACAATGAAGCCTTCTGTACCATAGATGGTCTTGTGGCAAATGAGGAGGAGGTAAATTCCCATTATGAACTTACCACTGCCGATGATTTCATGGATTATCGTGATCCGGTGCATGTGGATGATTTGCGTCGTCGTTATCTTGTTAATGTCCTTGCATTAACAGAGCCTCCTGATTTTAAAACACTTTCTCCGTCTCCGGAATCGGAAATTCGTGCCGGTGTGGATCTTGTGGTCTGCGGCAGGAAAAAAGATGTGGAACGTATGGCCCTTGCTGAAGAGATGGTCCTTAAAGAGACCATTGATTGTTACAGTAGCGAGTTTGACACCTCAACCTCGGGAACGGTGGAGGCCGTTGTTTCTCCCCGATCACAATTTGCCGGGCTGACCCTGGCGGAAATCCGCGTCCAGGATCGCTTCCGTGTGACACCCTTGGAAATTCATCGCCAGGAGGAAACCTACCGGGCGGAAATTGATTCCATTGCACTTCAGACCGGAGATGTAATCCGTTTTTACGGCACCTGGAAACGTCTGGAATCCCTTCACCGGGAAGGGGGGCTTTTGTTCAGCATGCCTTCGGATCTGGAGGATATGCGGCCGGAAAAGGCCCTTTGGGCAGGCGGTTGGCTGGTGCTTTCCCTGGTGATGATCATGGGGTTTGATATTCAGCTGTCCGTGGCCTTGATGACCGGTGCCCTTGGCATGGTGATCACCCGGGTTATAAGCATTGATGAGGCGTATCAGTCCGTGGACTGGCGCACCATATTTCTGCTGGCCGGGCTGATTCCCCTTGGCATCGCTACCCAGAAAACAGGTACTGCCGAGTGGATTGCGGGCTCTATTCTCAGTATTATCGGGGATGTCTCTCCCATCGTTCTCCTGACAGTGATCGGCATTCTCTCCACCATGTTTACCCTGGTGATCTCCAATGTGGGGGCCACGGTGCTTCTTGTTCCCCTTGTGGTGAACATGGCCATTGCTGCCGGAACAGATCCGAGAATGGCGGCCCTGGTGGTGGGTCTTGCCACAAGCAATTCTTTTATGCTGCCCACCCATCAGGTCAACGCCCTTTACATGGGGCCGGGCCGGTATCGCACCGTGGATTTTATAAAAGCGGGCAGCCTTGTCAGTGTGGTTTTTCTGGTGGTGATGATTGCAATGATCAGTTTAATTTACGGCATCTAACAACAAGGAGTTTTATATATGTCAATCGTAACTATTTCCCGGGGATCCTCTTCCATGGGTAAAGCGGTGGCGGAAAAAGTGGCAGCAACCCTTGGATACAAAGTGCTCAGTCGAGATCTGCTGCTCAATGCCAGTGATAAATTTCATGTTTCCCAGCAGAGCCTGCTCCAGGCGCTCCATGATGCGCCGGGCTTAAAGGATCGGTATAAAAATACAAAGCAGATTTATCTTGCCTATGTACGGGCCACTTTATTGGAAATGGTGGCCGGGGACAATGTCGTTTACCATGGTCTGGCAGGTCATCTTCTTTTGAAGGGTCTTGATCATGTACTCAAGATCCGCATTATTGGAAACCTTGAGAATCGTGTGATGCGGAAAATGAGAGAAGACGGCATCGCCCGTCATGAGGCTCAATCACTTATTCTTGCGGATGATGCCCAGCGCAAAAAATGGACCCGTCAGATTTATGGTGTTGATCCTGCGGATAATACCCTTTATGACATGGTTATCTGTATTGACAAGCTTTCTGTGGACGATGCCGCACAATTTATATGTGGTGCCGCCAATTCAACGGCTTTTCAGTCAACGGAGGCTTGCCTTAGAAAAGCCCGGGACTTGAGCCTTGCCTGTAATGTTAAGGCCGCTCTGGTAACGGAATTTCCCGAGGTGGGGATTACCTGCGAATATGGAAATATGCTGCTTTATGCAACGGAAAAGATTGCCCATAATGGAAAATTTAAAAAAATTCTGGATTCTCTTAAGCAGGATACACCGGGAATTTTTAATCTTGAAGTTCATGCAGGGGTTCCCGCTCCTCTGGATGCTGTTTAAAAAAAGCCCCGAAACCCGCTAAGGACAACGATTAGACCATAAGGAGGAAGTCATGTCCGTTCTAATATTTACGTCGGATAATCAGGAACTTGAAGATAACATCGCCCGGGAAACCGCACAGCATCTGGGCTATAAAACCCTGAACCATACGTTTCTTGATGAAATTGCGCAACAATATTCACTGGATCCTTCCAAATTGAGGGAGGTCATGACAACAACCCCCTCCATATTAAAACGGATGCCTTCCAAGCTCTGGCATTATTCCCTATCCTGTGTGGAAACAGCGGTGTTGGATCGGTTGCTGGAAGATGATATTGTCTGCTGGGGACTGGGGGCACATCTGTATGTGCTGGTGGTGTCCCATGTCCTGAAAGTACGTCTGGTCGGCGGGGATGGATCTGCCGCAGAGACGGACACAAAAAAGGAACGCCTGCGGGAAAAATGGTCCATGATGGCATGGCAGAGAAAGGAAGCGGATCCCAGACTCTATGATCTGGTGATAAATCTGGATCAGATCAAACCCGATGAGGCGGTGACCACTGTTGCCGCCACCGTGGGATATCCGCGGTTTAAACCCATGACCTATTCCATCAATAATCTGGCGGATCGCGCCTTGGCAGCAAAAGTTAAAAATGTTCTGCTGAAAACATTGACCGATATTCAGGTTCATGCCCAGAACGGCACGGTTGTGGTGACAACCACATGCCTGAAGCGGGACAAAACAAAGAAAATTGCCGCCATCAAAGAAATTGCCGGTCAGGTGGAGGGGTTGGGATACCTGGAGGTGCACTGGAATGTGGACCGGGTCAATGAGGCCGCCGTAGGTAACCGTTGATGTCGGTCACGATTGTCTGTGACTTACTCACCCCTGAATTGTTTTGCAAAAACATTTGTAACCAAGGAGACACTGATGTCAAAGCAACTTGAAATTTTGCTGTTGGATGATGAACTGATCGTGGGAAAACGTCTGAAACCGGCTCTGGAGAAAATCGGATGCCGTGTGGAGGTCTTCCAGGACCCCCGGGAAGCCATGAAACGTATCGGGGAAAAAGAGTTTGATATTGTGGTTACGGACATCTACATGGAAGAGATGGATGGCATGCAGGTGCTTGAAATGGTTCATGATCAATGGCCCCGGACAAAAATTATCATGATCACCGGATATGCCATGATTTCCCTTGCAAGGGATGCCATGGAAAAGGGTGCCTTTGATTTCATTGCCAAACCTTTTAAGCCAGATGATCTGAGAAAGGTCATCGCCAAAGCGGCTGAAGCCCTGGGGTCTCCCCTGAATTTCAATGCACCGGTGAACTGATTTAAATGGATAAAACATGGAAACACTACAACAGGTTCCGGAAACTCATGGCAAAGAAAGGGAGGCCGATAATACCGTGAAACATCTGTATGGTCACATAGCCGATATTCGTGAGGCCCAGCAGACCTTAATGTCACGGCGACATTTCAGTGTGAGAAAACAGATTTATCTGGGTAATGTTCTGGTGTTTCTGTTTGTGTTGGTCATTGCCGTGGTGCTGATTCTCAACAACGAAAAGGTTCAGACCCGGCTTAAATTTCTTGAATTTGTCAATGAATTTTCAGCCGAGGTTCAACAGGCCCGCCGATATGAAAAAAATTATTTTCTCTATGGAACCAATTTAGGCGATGCCATTGAAAATATTCACCTTGCAAGGTTAATATTTACCGGGGAGCTAGATACCTTTTCCGAACTGCAGGATCAAATGACCCGGCAGGCCATCCTCAGCAAGATAGAATCCTACGAGTCGCTTCTGGGGCAGTTGCTCCAGAAGCAGCAACAGAATGTGATGGATCTGCATAAAACGGCTTTTTCCAAGGAGATAGAAACCCGTCTTCGGGAGTATGGCCAGGAGATTCTTGCATCGGCCCAGGGTATGATGACCATTGAAAAGCGTGCCCTTGAAAACTCTCTTGATCAATCCCGGGATTTTCATATCTATTCCATTCTGGTCTTGCTGGTGCTCCTTGCCATGAACGCCTGGTTGCTGGTGGGGAGAATTTATTCCACTCTCAGTCGATTTTCCTCCTATGCCCAGCGCATTGCCTCCGGGGATTTCAGGCCCATCCTGCCCAAACGAAAATTTCGGGATGAGTTTACGGATCTGGCCGTGGCCATTAATGAAATGATAAAAGAGATCGATACCAGAGAGGCTGTCCTTATCCAGAGTCATAAGATGAGAGCGGTGGGTACACTGACCTCAGGGGTGGCCCATGAGCTGAACAACCCGTTGAACAATATCATGCTCACAGCCCACATGATTCTGGAGGACTATCAAGACCTGTCCGATGACGAACGTAAGGAAATGCTCAAGGATGTGACTGAAGAGACAGACCGTGCCCGAAAAATCATTCGCAATCTACTGGACTTTGCCCGGGAAAGTTCTTCAGCCATGGAATCAGTGGATCTTTACAAGCTGTTGAAGGAGACCATTACCCTGCTGGAAAATCAGATCCGGCTGTCAGGCATTACCGTGGATATTAAGTTCACCGATGATCTTCCCCGGATACATGGGGATGCTCAGAAGCTCCAGCAGGTGTTTGTCAACCTGTTGCTCAACGCCATGGACGCCTCGAAAAAGGGCGGGAAAATACAGGTCATGGGATGTCTGGGGGAAAAGGCCGACGCCGTGAATGTCACCGTCATTGATTTTGGTGAGGGCATTCCCCATCACATTGTTTCATCGGTGTTTGACCCGTTTTTTACCACCAAGCCCAAGGGCAAGGGAACGGGCCTGGGCCTTAGTGTATCCCAGGGGATCGTGGCCAAGCATGGCGGCACCATCAAGGTTAAGAGCAAAGAGGGCAGTGGATCAAGCTTTATGGTGACCCTGCCGGTGGTGACCTTTCCGGATCATTTCTCCTTTCATCTGTGAGACATGCCCTGAATATTTTCATATTGATTAATTCGCCTTTATGATTTATCAATCAAGGGTGGCTGTTACGTGATAATCCCGTTTTTTCAGATGGATGTCTGAGAGAACGGGATTATCGCGTACTGCAGATAAAGATCCATGGGAACTTGCTGGTTTTTTTATATGAAAAGGCAGCCTCCAGGGCAACCTCAGCAGAGCCGCCCCCCCGATGGGCAATAGGAACCGGACAATCGAGCTGTCTACAGTTCCGGTCCGGGCCCATTGCCCGTCGGGGGGGCGGCGGCATAATGCCATTTTCATGCTTCGTTGTGTCCGACAGGACATGTGGATTTATATGAAAAATAGATTGTGATGGTGAAAATTTCAGGATGAAACGTGCGCACATATCAAATCCATGGCTGGCAAAGCGGGCTGTTCAATGGGGAGGTGTTATAGTCTCTCCCCTGCCGTTGCTGTTGCTTATGGGAACCCAGGATCCCTTTCCACCGGTGTGGCGCCTGGTCATTGCCTGTCTGGCATCCATCACCGCTTTTGGTTGTGCGCTTACCCTGTTCCGATGGCCCGGGCCCGGCAAATTTTTTGGTGTGGTATCAGGTGCTGCGGCCTTTGTGGCGGCCCTGCCCTGTTTTGTGCAAAATCCCTTCATGGCCTTGCTTGGGGCGGTGGCATTGATCACCGGAGGATTTGCCTTGCTGGATTTCACCCCCGACATTGGTCATGACAGGGAAACTATTTCCGGGGTTCATCCAGTTTACAGGGGCGGGTGGGAGGAGATTTTTAACCGTCCCGCCGCCATTGTATTTTTTACCTTTCTGGGGTTGTGCCTTGTGGGTACCCTGATGCTTCTCTTGCCAGGTATCATGAGTCATGATCCCATTGTCCTTGTGGATGCGGTCTTTACCTCGGTGAGTGCGGTGTGCGTCACGGGCCTGGTGGTGCTGGATACCCCCGTGGATTTTTCCCTGGCAGGGCAGGGGGTCATCCTTATTCTTATTCAGTTCGGGGGGCTTGGTATCATGAGCATTACCACGGTTGCCATGCATGCCATGGGGCGACGATTAAGCCTACGCCAGGAACGCCTCATGACCTCTTTGATGGACGCCGATCGCAAGGACCTGCTGGCATCCCTTGTGCTGATTCTTAAATTCACCTTTCTGGTGGAGACTGTGGGTGCACTTTTTCTTGGGGGTGTGTTTTATGCCATGGGTGACAGCCCCGGCCAGGCCGCCTGGCAGGGCGTTTTTACGGCCATATCCGCCTTTTGCAACGCCGGTTTTTCCCTGCAGACACAAAGTCTTGTTCCCTATCAGAATGCCCCTCTGGTTCTGCACATGGTTGCTGCATTAATTATCTGCGGGGGGATGGCTCCTGCCACCAGTCTACTGATTCCTCGGTGGTTGCAGGGCAAAACGGTTCCGGTGACGGTGCGCATAGACCTCGTAACCACAGCGGTGTTATTGATTTCCGGAAGCTTTTTCATGCTGGCCTTTGAGTGGAACGGCGTATTGTCGGGCCTGTCTTTTTTCAATAAGATCCACAATGCCTGGTTTCAATCGGCAACCCTGCGTACCGCCGGATTTAATTCCGTGGACCTTGCCGGAGTCATGAGTCCCACTTTTCTTGTCATGCTTTGTCTGATGTTCATCGGGGGGTGCCCCGGTGGCACAGCCGGTGGGATAAAAGCCACCACCATGGGTATTCTGGCAATGACCTTCTGGGCCAACATCACCCATCGTAACGGGGTGAGACTCCAGAACAGAAATATTCGTCCGGTGACGATTTTTCGCGCCATCACCATTGTGGTTTCAGGGGGGGTGATCTGGTTTGTGGTGGTATTGATGCTGGAAGTCACCCAGCAGATTCCCGCCCGGAGCATCATTTTTGAAGCCACCTCCGCCATTGCCACGGTGGGGCTTTCCATCGGTGCCACGGCCCAGTTTGATCAGATTGGAAAACTTATTATAATACTTGCCATGTTCATTGGGCGTATTGGCCCTGTGACGCTTTTCATGCTGTTAAGTGATGCGTCACTTCCCCCGGTTTCCCGTTGTCCTGATGCAAAAATAACCCTTACATAAAGGCTTTTTCATATGATTCAACAGATATTAATCATTGGCCTGGGGCAGTTTGGCATGTCCCTTGCCCGGACCTTGTCCCAGAAGGGCGCTGAAGTAATGGCCGTTGATCCCCAGAAGCCTCTGGTACAGGAGGCCTCTGTGTTTGTAACAGAAGCCCTGGCCATGGATGCCACCGACGAGGTGGAGCTTGCCCGGCTTCATCCGGAAAAACGAGATGCAGTGGTGTGCGCCATCGGTGATGATTCCAAGGAGCAGTCCATCATCTGTACCGCTTTGCTCCGACAAATGGGGGCCCCCTTTATTGTTGCCCGGGCCAATGATAAAATGCACCAGCGGATTCTGCACCTGGTGGGGGCCCATAAGATTGTGAACCCCGAGCAGGAATTCGGGATGCGGTTTGCCAATCGCCTGCTGTATCGTCATGTCATTGCAGACACAGCCATTGGAGAAGATCTTAACCTCACCGAAATTCGTATACAACCCTCCATGGTGGGGAAAAATCTCATCGAACTGGCACTGCCCAGACGCTTTGGTATTCTGGTGGCGGCCATCCGCCGGGGATCCCCCGATCGAATCATACAGCCCTCCCCCCATGAACCCCTGCAGGCCGAGGACAATCTCATGATTGTCTGCAATGAAACGGCTATTTCAAAATTCATAAAGGGGGTCTGACCATGAAAAACTCACATGCGGTGCGCATAGGGCTGTGGCTGATGATGGGGTTCAACCTGCTGATGGCGTTGGGATCCATCTGGATTTTCATGCGCATGGCCCCGGCCATTGAGGTGATCATTGACAGAAATGAACGCTCCCTTGAGGCATGTGAAGAAATGTTGACCTCACTTGCGTTGATAGGGCCGGACAGCAGGGCCAACCAGGCATTGGAATCCTTGTTTGTCTCTTCACTCAAACGGGCTGAGAACAACATCACAGAAGCGGAAGAACCCGTGCCACTGAAGTCTATTAATGCCCGGTTTCACAAGGCTTTCCTGGGAAATATGGACGCCCGCCGGGAAATCGTTTCCGCCATAGCACTGCTGGCAAAAACCAATAGAGAAGCCATGATAAAAGCTGATATCCATGCCAGGCAGTTTGGATATGCCGGGGCCTGGGCAATTGTTTTTATGGCGGTTATTGTTTTTATGGCGGGGATGCTGTTCAAGCGAACTCTTGAAACCCATCTGGTGAACCCCCTGGGGGAAATAGAGGCGGTGATCGCTGCCCATCAGAATGGAGATATCATGCGGCGCTGCACCGGAACAGATGTGTCAAGGGATGTGCAGGGGCTGTTTAACGGATTAAATGAATTGCTTGATAAAATGCAGTTTCAGACCGTTGCCGCCAGTAATTTCCGGGCCTGGTTTTAGGGTGTGTTCTTTCCTAAGGCTCCGGTAAAAAATTAACCATCTTTAATGCAGGATCTATTGCCCCACCGGGGTGTCTCTGTCAGAGACTATTTGCATAGTTTGTTTTCTAACAGTTCCTGAGATGGCAGATCTTATGACAAAGTCAGCATTCGTATGCTGCGCAGCTCCAAAATATAGGCGAGTATGCTCACGGGCCAAATATTTATATTTTCAACCCGAATATTAACAATTCAACCATGATGTTCTGCCTCACATAGCTATCGAGACCCATCTTGTATGGATTGAAATAAATTGCTTGCCCCACATAAGTGGTTATGCAATATTGCTCATTATATTTAAGTGGGTGGTTCAGGGGATTGCCTTATTTGAAATCTCACGGCTTTGTCCCTGAAAATAATCGTTGGGTGATGATCAAGGGAGACCATCAAATGGATTCAAAAACCAAAGTCGGGATTATTATTTGTCATCGTTATCGTCGCTGTGCCGGTGGAAAGTGTTTCCGTTCCATGCGTAATATGGAGGGGGCTTTCAGTATCTATAGTACCCCACCGGAGCTGGTGGGGTTTACCACCTGTGATGGCTGCCCCGGGGGAAATATAGAATATGCCGGGGCTGAGATGGTGAAAAACGGAGCCCAGGTGATTCATCTGGCCACAGGTCTGGTGGTGGGCTATCCGCCTTGTCCTTATATTGATACATTTAAACCTTTTCTTGAAAAAAGGTTTGGGGTAAAAGTGGTGGTGGGTACCCATCCCATTCCCACCAGCTATCTTGATATGCACACCCATCTGGGTACCTGGAAAGATGCTTCCTGGAAGCCGCTGATTGCGACTACCATGACCGATGAAAAAATGCGTGCAGCGTATAATTGATTTTGTGTGGAACGTTGGCGTTTACGGCCGGTTTGGATTTTACGAGCGAAAATGAATGAGCTTGTTGATTTAAAGGCGATTTCAGTCTGATTCAATTTTGTCGTCACAAGATTTGGTTGATTAGTTGAGCTAAAATAGACCATGTAGACGATGGTAGTGCCAGAAATATGAAGATCGCAACAGGATAAACAGCACCATGAATGAATGGAAAGAAGGGAAAAATATGACGGATATTTATGATGAATTAAAAATAAAAGCCCGAGCCTTGTGGCAGGAACATGGGCTGCTGGATGAACCCATACAGGTCACGGCCCGGGCGCTTTCCACCCATGAAGCCATTGGAAACCCCGAAGCAGACGATTATCCCATTCAAAAGGGGAAAGAAAAACTCATGCAGGCCGATTTCAAGGGTGCCCTTGGACAGGCATTCACCGATCATTATGCCGATTTCAATGGTACCCTTGGGGAAATTTTGGAGATGACGCTTCACAATAACTATCGGCGGTCCATCTTTGTTGCAGCCTTTAATGCGGTGTATTGTTATCTGGGCTTGGTGGGGGGAACCATTCATTGTAAAGACGAGGAACCCGTGGTCTGTGCGAATAAGCTATTGGCTTATATCCAGGAAAACCATCCCGGGCCGGAGAGAAGACGGTTGCGCATCACCCAGATCGGATTGCAGCCTCGGATGACGGAAAAACTGTCCTCCTTTTTTGACATGCGTCTCATTGATCTGGACCCGGAGAACATCGGGCAGACCAAGTATGATGTGAAAATCGAGGGGCCCCAGGCCACCGATGATGCCGTCAGCTGGTGTGATCTGCTCCTGGTGACAGGCTCCACCATTGTCAATGGCACGGCCGGACGATTCATTGGAGACACACCGGTCATTTTTTATGGAACCTCCATTGCAGGACCTGCAAAGGCCCTGGGGCTGACTCGATTTTGTTCGGAATCAAGGTAGTCAGAGCTCATGTGAAAATGTGGTGAAGGTATTGGGCTTGGCCATAAAATGGGCCATGTTGTGGTTAAGCCCTTTTTTTGCAATTTTCTATGCAACGTTAAGGTTATGTAATCCAACCAAGATTTTTGCCTGACCCAATCTGCAAAGTCCATTGAAAAGATTTGGCATCCTTGTATATTAAAAATAATAAAAAATAGGCTTACCGAATTTTCAAAGAGCAGGTCAAAAAAGGGCCTATTTCAGCTTGGCTTTGAACCGATTAACTTCATATCAAATCAAAAGTAGTTTACATTTTTTTAAAGAGGATCGTCGCCAAATGGGGCATTCAGCTCGTGAATCTGTAGAGCAAAAATGAAGAATGACAAAAAATTCTGTATTTTATGTTCAATTGTGTTTTTTTTGTTTAAAGAATGTGAAAAAAATAGTAATTTGAGTTTTGCATCAACAAAATGACGATGTGTCTGCCCGTACGAATTGAGAACTTATAACCCGCAATTCAATTTTATCTGATTGATTTGTGATTGAGCTGATCGCAATCATTCAATGGGGGAAATATGGCTGAAAAAAAAGCGGAGAAACAATCAGTAAAACAATCAGTAAAACAATCAGTAAAAAAAGCAGAAAAAAAAGCAGAAAAACCAACAAAACAAGATTCACCCGCTTTAAATCGAAAATTCAATGAACAGCAGGCCATTTTAGATGGAATCAGCGAAGTGATATATGTCTCTGATCCGGCAACCTATGAATTGCTTTATATAAACGAGGCTTTTGTCAAAAATTGGGGAGACTGTACCGGGCAGCAGTGTTACAAGGTGCTCCAAAACCTTGAAATGCCCTGTCCGTTTTGTACCAACGACAAAATTTTTGATCCTGACAATACTTCCGGTGAATATGTCTGGGAGTTTCAAAACCAGGTGACAAAAAAATGGTACCGGTGCATTGACAAGGCCATTTACTGGCCCGATGGACGTCGGGTTCGGTATGAAATGGCCATTGATATTACCCGCCAAAAAGAGATGGAAGATGCGTTGAGGGCCCAGTCCCAGGAGATTCTTGAGCTTTCAACCCCGGTGATACAGATCTGGAAAGGAATTGTGATGGCGCCGCTTATCGGTTCACTGGACAGCCAGCGAACCCAGCACTTCATGGACCGATTTCTCAACAGTATCGTTGAGAGCCAATCCCAGGTTGCCCTGGTGGATATTACCGGGGTACCAACCATTGATACCCAGACGGCCCAGCATCTCATTGAGGCCATTACGGCCTCCCGCCTTCTGGGAACCAAGGCGATTCTCACCGGTGTCAGTCCTTCCATTGCCCAGACCCTGGTGCACCTGGGAATTGATTTGTCCAGCATAGAGACACACACCTCCCTGGCCAAGGGACTCACTTGCCATGGGATTGAAAATCCTCGGATTCAAGCTGGAAAGCCTTGATTCTGACTGGAAAAAATAACCCTGAAATTCATTAAATTTTCGGTCAGCATCCCATTTTCACCTATGTTGGCCTGCTCACACAGCATTCGTGTGCGATGTAGTCCCAAATAAAAGAAGATGGCGTGCGCAGGTCAAACATTTATAGATCAATTCCAATATTCACGAAATTCAAGGCATCCTTAAAAATCAGGTTACATTTTTAGAACATTCCCCATTTGTAAGGACGTCTTTCCAAAAGAGTGTAAGGTACTTTTGGGCTCATATGAAAGATGTCAAATCCAAGTATTTATTTTATTATTTTCAAAAGTTTGGGAGATCACTATGGGTGCAGACAGCATCGCAGTAAATAGAATTCGCAATATTTTGCTGGTTACCGTTCCGCCGGATCCTGAGGATGAAACCATCACCGTTCTCCAGGAGAAGGTTTTGAAGGCCATGAGCTGGCATGATGCAAAAGGTGTTATCCTGGATATTTCCGTGGTGGAGACCCTGGATTCTTTCTTTGCCCGCACAATTTCCGAGACATCTCAAATGGTGGAGCTTATGGGAGGGCGTACCATTGTCAGTGGCATGCAGGCAAATGTTGCCATCACCGCCACCCAGCTGGGCTTGACCCTGGACAATATCCGGACAGCCCTGGATGTGGATATTGCATTGAATCTGCTGGAGAACATGGATTAATAAAGGGGAGCAGGATATGCTCAATGACGCTGCTGTTGAAATTAGAATCCGCGTGGAAGGAGATATTGTTCTTGTTCGAAAAAAAATTCGTGAGGCTGCTGGATCCGCCGGATTTGGAGGAACGGATATTACCAGAATCGTTACGGCCGCCTCAGAACTGGCCCGAAATATTTTTAAATACGCGGGAAAGGGAACCGTGCGTTGCACCAGAGTGGAAAATGGAAGCCAGCAGGGATTGACCATTGTTTTTAAAGATCAAGGGCCGGGAATCAGCGATGTCACCCGGGCACTGCAATCAGGGTATACCACCTCCAATGGGCTGGGCATGGGGCTGCCAGGTTCCCGGCGGTTGATGGATGAAATGCACATTGAGTCAGCTCCGGGTGAAGGTACAATTGTTGTTGTATCCAAATGGTTGAAATGATGGAACTGAATCAAAAAAGGATTGTTGTCACCAATGCCGGGGATGTCAGCCTTGCCCGGAAAATTGTCCGGGAGATGGGTGAATCCGTTGGGTTTGAGAGTCTCCTTGTACAGGAACTTGTCCTTGTGGCAAGTGAATTGGCATTTAATATCATCAATCATGCAGGTCAGGGAGAGATGTTTTTCATTCCTCTGGAAGGCAAGAAGAGAGGCATACAGATGGAAACCCTTGACCAGGGACCTGGCATTCCGGATATTGAAATCGCCATGACGGATGGTGTCTCCTCGGCCAACTCCCTTGGTTACGGCCTGGGTTCCATTAATAGAATAATGGATGTACTGGACATTTGTTCGCCAGTTACCAATGGAAGGGGAACCCGGATCTGCTGTAAAAAATATCTTCCCATGGAATATATATCTCATGGCCACAGTCCATTGTCTGTGGGGGTGGGGTCGCGTCCCTATCCCGGAATGCGTGACAATGGGGATAGTTTTATTGTCAAGCGTTTTGGATGCCGGTTGCTGGTGGGGGTCATTGATGGGTTGGGACATGGAACTTTTGCCATGAAGCGGCCCAGCGAGCAAGGCAATATGTGGAAAAACATTATGATCAGCATTTGAAAAAATTTTCCAGGGCACGGGCAGGGCCTGCAGATCCACCAGGGGCGTGGTAATGGCACTTGTGAAATTTGAATGGGATACCGTTCCCATAAAAATGACATTTGCCAGTATCGGTAATATTGAGGTCCGTCTTCAGAATGGAAATACCGGTGCATTACCGTTCGCCGGGGAATTATCGGTAAAAATGCACTTACCCCCATAATTCATGAACAATCTTTTGATCCTGGAGAGACCCTTTTCCTTTTTCCGATGGCATCACCTCCCATTGGCCAGGGATGAATTCCTCGATCTGAAGGAAAAATCGGCGGATGAAACTGCTCGAATCATGTTGACCACCCTTGCAAAGGAAAATGATGATGCCACACTGCTCATCGTAAATCAAACTTGTAGGAGATTTTACTGCATGGATGAGAAAGAACAGATCAGGCAATTAGATCATGAAAAAACGATTTCAACCGGTCTCAGGTTAGAACTTGAACAGGTTCACCATGAACTGCACAAAACAAATTCCGAGTTAATGCAGTTGACCCTTGAACTTGATGACCGGGTTGAAGAACGAACCCGTGAATTACAGAAATCAGAGCAGGCGCTTCGGGAACACCGGGATCATCTCCAGGAGATGGTCCAGGCACGCACGGCATCTCTGGAGAAGGTCAATGCCACCCTGGCCCGGAATATGAAAGCCCTGGAAGCCTCTGAAGAACAATTTAGAAGTCTTGTGGCCACCATTCCGGATATTGTTTATCGAATTGATTCCAGAGGAAGATTCACCTTTATTAATGATGCAGTGGAAAAACTTGGCTATACACCTGATGAGCTCATTGGGGAACATTTCGAAAAATAATTATTCCTCACTACGAAAAAAAAATATCCTGGAAAATGTTTTAAAAAATATCGAAACCATAAATACAGAAAAAAAACCGATAAAGTTATTTGACGAAAGACGTACCGGAAAAAGAAAAACCACAGGCTTGGAGATTAAATTGCTGTGCAGGGACAGTTCCCGGCTCTATTATGGCAATCTTCAAAATTGGAAAACGCAGTGTGATTGTGGAAGTCAACTGTACAGGGCTTTACCGGGAAAATCCCACCAAGGGAGAAAATGTGTACATCGGTACAGTGGGAGTTATCCGGGATATATCGGAGCGAAAGTGCCTGGAAGATGATTTAAGAAAGGCCAGGGACGAGCTGGAATTAAAGTTCAGCAGAGAACCCAAGCCCTTGTCCAGAAAAATAAGGCATATACCGAAGAGCTTATCAAAAGTCAGCTCCTGGAAAAGGAGCTGATCCAGGCCCAGAAAATGGAGGCCGTGGGTACCCTTGCAGGGGGGATAGCCCATGATTTTAACAATATCCTTTCCATTATTCTTGGCTTTGCGGAATTGTCCAGTGATCATGCCGGGAAAATGACGAGCTTGCTGAAAATCTAAATGAAATTAAAGTGGCGGGAAACGCGCAAAGGATCTCATCCGCCAGATTCTCACCTTTGCCAGAAGATCCGATGAAAAAGTTCAGCCCATTAAGGTCAGTCTCATCGCAAGGGAAATTCTCAAGTGCTGCGTTC
>CAXXVR010000013.1:0-4948 GCA_963675955.2 uncultured Desulfobacterium sp.
TGCTTATTTTTCAGAAAATTATTTTAAAAGTAGGTTAATTATTGATTGCAATATCTTTGGAAGAAATAGGAGCATTATATTAGAAATAATTTCCCAGAAGGAGCCTTTGAGTTATTTTTTTCAATCAAATTTTTAATCTTCAAATATTTGAATAATCATTCCAAAAGTTGATAATATTATGATCATTGTTATCAATGCAACGAAGATTTTGGAGTAGAAAGTCAAAAAATATGAAATATCTTTCTATCTAAATTTGAGATAAGATTTTTAGTCAAATTGGAACATAGTGAAGTACTTGAATATGCTGCCCATGAAAGTTTAGTGTTCTTTTTTGGTTGTAGAGTGAATTTTGCTTTTATTGCCTTCAAGTATTTCTGAAGGTAAGAATATAGATTTCATTTGATTAAATTCTGGATTAAATTAGATTTCTAAATTAAATAATTACTTAAGTATACAATTCTTAATTTTGATTTATTAACTATAGCAAAAAATTATACTTAGAGTCTAAGGAATTAATTTAAAAATTAAGCAATAAAATTAAGAAGAATAAAAGCTTGAAGTAGTTAAATAAAAAAATATTTAATATATTTAGTTTTAACCATTAATGACTGAATTATTCTTTTAGATCCTATCAAAGAACGAATAAATTTAAGTTAATAATACCTTATAATAATATATTATCTAGATTAGTTAGTAGTTCTATGCAAAACTGTTTAATAACTAGACGGATATCTGGGTAAATAAACTCAAAAGTTTATCAATTCCAAATAAGGAAATTTGCTTATATTATAAATGGATTTTGCCTTTAATATTAAATTAAACAGATGTTTAAAGCATCCAAAACGGACAACCCATTGCTTAAACATTATTTTCTCGCATTTAAATCTGAATAAAGTTCTTTAACTATTTTTTATATTTTTATATAATAGTCAAAGAATGAAGCTGATATCATAATTGTTTAAAAGTTATTGAAACAAATCACAGTTGAAATAGAATAATACACTAAATAAATTCAGGAAATAAAGTAGGATTATATTCAAAATGGTTAGTTTAGAGTTTATTATTAATTAATAGAAATTACTAACAAGATTGAGAAAAAATGAATACTTTATTTAAATGAATTGCGCTAATAACCATTAGAAAAGTATTGTGCATATAATGTTTCCTCATATATATTCCAATTGAAATAGAAACTCAAAGAATTTAAAAGCAAAATATATTCTATTTCCTAATTTTAAGAAGGTACATATTTTATTTATTATTATGAATAAATAGAAGCAGTAAAAGCTCGCATTAAACATTTATTAATTTAATTTAAAAAAGAAAAAGTTATATTAAAATAGAAAACAGAAGAATTAATTTAAAGAGAAAATAATACTCAAATATTTGAATATCGAATTTGAACTTAGAGATATAATATATTAGAAAATTAATAGGAAATTACTAATCTATAGCAAGAAAATACAAAATTAGTCAATTAAATAAAAGTATTAGAAGAATTAAATGAATAAAACAATATATAAGAATTACAGCAATCGCAAGTAATTAACCCTATTTAAACTTAAGAATAAATCAATAAAGGTAAATTATTTGTTATTAATACCTTTATAGACTTGCTTTCAAATAAACTGATCTTTATTCATCATAAAAACTCAACATTCCAGAAAGTAATATTACATCTCCTGGAATAATTTCAACCATATCATTTGTTCGCTTTTCTATCACTTTATCATAAACAGGGACTTTTACGCTTTCCCCTTTGATAAGCTTATCAACAGCATCCTAAAAAAGTGTTAATAGACTAAAACTTACTCTAAGTAAATTGAAATCAATGCTACGAGGATGATCATAATCAACTGTTTCAAGTGTATCCATTTCATCTTTGTTTTTATAAAAATTTGACTAAAAGAAAAGTATAACAAAGTTAAATATATAACCATGTCAATTATTGTAACTTTCTTTTTATATTCATGAATTAATGTTTCCTTGATATATTTTACCAACACAGACTTTCCAGCAGAAGTTCCTCCACAAATCTAGAGATAAAAAAAATTATATAGATTCAAAAATAAAGAAAACTCCAATAAAAAATGGGTCCATTGAATCCAACGAAAAAGGAGCAATTTAAGAGTTTTATAGAAATCCAATTTAAGGAGAATAATACTTAATAGGCATTGAAATATCCATTAATTATATTTTTTTGTATTTTTTTTATATAATTTTTAAATTTCCCAATAAAAATCCTTGCAATTAATTTAATTTTTATATCAAAGCTATTTTTAAGTAAGCTCTTATTCTGATATAAAATATTTGATTTTTTCTAAAAAGGCTAGAGCCATCTCTGTATATATTTCACTAAATTTGTACAGCACATAAATATTGTTGTATGACAAATTCTTTTGCTTTCTCATTTCTATATACTGAAGCATTTTTTTCTAATTATCATCTTCAATTCCATGGAACTAAGCGATATCTTTTTTTAATGTTGTCCATAAATCAAGATCTAAAAAGATATATTTAATAAATTATGTTACTGTAAGATAATTTTAGTTTTTTGCAAGAATCAATAATTAAATAATAATCATTCTCTAAATCAAAAAACTTTTTTTAAATAAGTTCTTTGCATTTTTCCTTTCCTTTTTTATCAAGATTCAAGAGTATTCCTTAAGCATAATGCTTATACAGTTTCTTTATGGTCAAACAATTTGTTTCTTATTTTATTATTATATATGGAAATTAAATAATTTTTTGTTACCTTCAAATTAATATTTTTTTGCAATTTCTTTATTTCATTCTTGGACAACAATGCATTCATAATAGGTTTTTTCTGGAACTTAACCTTATTCTAAAAGGATTTCATTATATTCTCTTTTATCAAAGAAATAAAATTCTTTCTTTTCTTTGATTTAATCATTTATAATTATTTCATAATTTTATGAATTATGTTTATGCTTAAACTTCATAATAGGAAGCATAGAAAATTAATTTTGTTTTCTTTCTTCTTATCCTGATATTGCAATATGGTTTGCAAACCCCATGAGAGGAGTGAAGAACAACAATTTATCTAATAACTTTAAATTTGAAAAATATACCTTCGGTTTATTATTAAAATTAGTTCAGCAATGATGACAAGTAAACAAAGTTAGAAAATTGTAAAGAATTTTGTTTTAACAGTGATAGCAATTAGGCTTATTTAAAGTTCTTTAAAACAGCCTTTCGAAAGAAATTTCAAGATTTTTTAATAATTTTTCTTTTTGCATAAATTGGCTCTAATAACTGATATTTACTCGCAAAAATTTCATAATTATTTTTATAGTTAAAATTGTAATATTTTTTAAGAGGCATTTAAATCCTATTTTGTGAATAATCCTATTTACAAAATTATTAAAGAAAGAAACGCAAACCAAGCTATTCAGAATTATTTTTGAATTTAATATCGATCATTTTTCAGTTTTTTATTATCTTTGATTCTTAGTAGTATTATTTTAGTCCTTTAAGATTATTTTAAAAATCAACTGAGGGTTATTGCAAAAATGTTATATTTTTATAAGGAATACAATGTTTGTCTTATTTTTAGCAAACTCCATAATTTTCATAAAACTCACTAAAATATTAAACTTACATGTCTAGCTTGCATGATTTGAAAAATAAAATCAAGAAAAGAAATTGTAATATCAGCATAATAATTAAAATTAATATTTATTCTATTGATATTAATATTAAATACACGTAAACAATAAAATTTAAATAAAATTTTTTGATCCACTAAATGGAAAATACAACTCCGTTATCTCTTTATCAATGCGAATCAGCAACTGAGTTTTCAGAAATTCTTTAAAATGAACCAAAATTTAATTTAACTTTAGTTCCTGTTGGGAAATTCCCTTTATTAATTTATCTTATGCTTGATTAAAATAAAGAAAAAATAGCCCTAATAATTGAATATGGCGCTGAATTGGGTAAAACAGATATCCTTGCGCTTTGCTAAATGCAATGCAATCTCAATATTTTGGAATACACCTTAGAAAAATGTTAAGCAAAGATTGATAAGGAAATAATTTTAGAAATTGCTGAGGATCCGTAATTAACTGATTTTGTTGCTGTGCTAGCAAAATTTGGATTTAAGGATGAATTGAAAGAAATTGTGTTTGAGTTGGTTAGTTTAGATATGCCAAATGAAACTTTAGAAGAAGTATTAACTTATTGCGAAAAAACTGGAATGGGTTGTTTTTAAATTAAAATTTCAAAATTTATTATTATGATATCAGGTTTTAAATGCAAATTAATAATGATTTAATAATATATGTTACAATTTTTTATCTTCTACTATTTTTATATTAGAGAGTAACAATTTCATATTTTATTCTTACTTGTTTTATCTTCTACTTTTTTTAAATTAGCTTGTAACAATTTCATATTTTATTATTACTTGTTTTATCTTCTACTTTTTTTATATTAGGGAGTAAAAATTTCATATTTTATTATTACTTGTTTTATCTTCTACTTTTTGTATATTAGAGAGTGACAATTTAATATTTTATTATTACTTGCTTTATCTTCTACTTTTTTTATATTAGCTTGTAACAATTTCATATTTTATTATTACTTTTTTTATCTTCTACTTTTTTATATTTTTATATTAGGGAGTAACAATTTCATCTTTTATTATTACTTGTTTTATCTTCTACTTTTTTTATATTAGGGAGTAATAATTTCATATTTTATTATTACTTGTTTTATCTTCTACTTTTTTTATATTAAGGAGTAACTTTTCATATTTTATTATTACTTGTTTTATCTTCTACTTTTTTTATATTAGGGAGTAACAATTTCATATTTTATTATTACTTGTTTTATCTTCTACTTTTTTTATATTAGCTTGTAACAATTTCATATTTTATTATTACTTGTTTTATCTTCTACTTTTTTTATAGTAGCTTGTAAAAAT
>CAXXVR010000014.1:0-4863 GCA_963675955.2 uncultured Desulfobacterium sp.
GCAGCTTCCGGCTCTTCACCACCGGCGTTGAGATAATATCCCAGCTTGGATCGGGAGATAACCCAGGTAAGGGCAAGTACCCCTATGAGCATGATCAGGATAATATAGTAATAGGGTTCCTTTCCCTTGAACATGAAATTGATAAAACCAAAATTCAAGGGTGGAATCTGAAGTCCCCGGGGACCATTGAGGTTAAAGGGTCCCAGATAATCAAGATTTTCCACCATCACTCTCATACCTTCAGCAAAGGCAATGGTGGCAAGGGCAAAATAGGCTCCCCGCATTTTAAAGGTGGGAAGACCAATGAGTATCCCGATGCCCATGGAAAGCCCACCACCCACAAGCATCCCGATCCAGGGAGAAATTCCATATTGCCAAAGATAAAATGGTGGAGGTGTAAGCACCAACACCAATAAAAACGGCATGTCCCAGGGGCAATACGCCAGCAAATCCGCCCACCATGTTCCAGGAACTGGTAAGATAGGCATAAAAATAAATGAGAATTACAATGTGAAGGTAGGTAGGACTTGTCATGACCAGGGGCAGTCCAAAGTGCAATGAGTAACAGCGCCAGAAGGGACAGACCTTCAATTTTTTTCCGTGGGGTAAACCCCTGATCGGCCGTTTTGCTGCCCGGCACGGTTGAAGGCCCGGCACTGCCACCGGAACGGTTATCCGAAGGGGCAAGGGTTTCATTACCAGTCATTTTTTTCTCCAAACAGTCCTGAAGGTTTAACAAACAATACGAGCAGAAACAATCCGTAAACAATGGCCTCTGTCCAGGTGGCCGTCATGAACTGCGGTCCCACGGACTCAATCAACCCCACAATAATGCCCCCGACAATGGCACCGCCTATGCTGCCAAGCCCTCCCAGAACCACAATGATGAACCCTTTAATGTCAAAGGAGACCCCCACCGTGGGAAAGGTGTTGTAAAAGGGAATAAGTGTGATGGCTGCAATGCCGGAAATGGCCGTGCCGATGCCAAAGGCGGATATTGTAAATCTTATATTGATTGATACCGGCAAGGCTTGCGGCATCCCTGTCCAGACTGGTGGCCCGTATGGCCCGACCCAGACGGGTATATTGAAAAAAATAATATACTCCGGCCGCCGTGATAATGGCCGTGGAAAATCCCCAGAATTTGGGAACGGAAATCAGCATATCCCCCAGTTCAAACATTTTACCCCGCAGGGGATTGTCCTGGATGGATCGATACTGAGGGCCGAAAAAAAGAAGGGAAAGGTTGTCCAGAATATACCATATACCGGTGGTGACGATGATCACCGTTACCGGTTCCCGCACATCTTTTTCTGCCTTGAAAATGGGCTTGATGACAATATCCTGGAGCAGGTATCCAAACAGGAACATGACGGGAATAACCACCACCAGGGCCAGATAGGGATGCACACCGGAAAGGGCCACCGACCAGTAGGCCACATACATTCCCACCATCAGTAAGGATCCATGGGCAAAATTGATTACTTTCAACACACCGAAAATAATGGTCAGTCCCAGAGCCGTCAATCCATAAATGGATCCCATGAGAATGCCGTTGATGGTGTCTTCAATAAAATAGAGCATTTAAAAGCCTCCAGACAGGCATTAAAGAGATAAATCAGGGATATGGTTCACACACATATCCCCGATAAGAAGTAATATCAGTCAACGATCCAGTTTCTGGGCTTAATTACAACCTGAACCATCTGTCATAATTGATGGAGCAAGGGGTCAGAACTCGTTTTTGTAAAACAGCCGGAAAAAACGGGGTCATCAGTTGAAACACGATATCAAGGCTTGGGGAATACCGGCGTATATCCGGCTCGTCGGGCAGATTTAGGCCACACGGTAATGCGTTCAAGGCCCTTACCCACATCGTTTATCTGAACCATGACAAGAGAGGCTTCTTTGTTCTGACCCTTTTCGTCAAAGGCGACCTTGTCATAACCCACGATCATTCCGGGACCTTCGGTTAACTGGGTGGTTGCCAGAGCCTGTCTGATTTTTTCAGGATCCAGACTGGCAGCCCGTTCCAGGGCATCTTTAATGATGTACATGGCAAGATAGGCATCAACTGCCTCACCTGTGAGGTTTTGTCCATATTGTTTCTTATATTTTTCGTTGGCCTCTTTGGCACCGGGTTTGTTAACATCTGTTTCCCACTCAACGATATCAAATAAATACTGGGCACTTTTTCCGGTTGCATTGATAAAAGAGGGGTCTGCATGGCCACCGCCGGATGAGACAATGGCTTTTAACTTCACCCGGTATTCGGCCAGGGTATTTGTAATCAAAATGGCATCAGCTGCATTGGAAACCAGCATCAAAACATCTGGCCGTGCACGTTTGATCTTCTGAACCACAGGGCTTAAGTCCGTTGTGGTGGAAGGATAGGGTTCATTTAAAACCACCTCATATCCGGCTTCTTTTGCAAGCTTTACCCAGTTACCGGCAATGCCCTGTCCCCAGTCACCATTTTCATACACAAAGGCAAGTTTTTTTATCTCCGTGTTGAACTCAGCGGACATATCCTTAAGAAAGGAAAATTGATCTCTTGTCCACCAGGAATCCTTGGCGGCGATGCGAAAAACATTTTTAAAACCCTGTTCGGTGATTTTATCGGCGACGGATACCGGTACAAGAAAGGGAATCCCATACCGTTCTGCCACGGCAGAGGTGGGATAGGTTACTGAAGAATTCCAGCAGCCGGTTAAGACATTTACCTTTTCAGTATTAATGAGTCGCTCTGCTTCCCCCACACCTTTTTCAGGCTTGGATTCTGAATCGGCATAAATCAATTCCAGTTTTGCACCGCCAAGGGAGGCAATACCACCTGCGGCATTAATCTCTGCCACAGCCATTTCCCTTGCATTTTTGCCCTGGGCGCCCACGGTGGCAGATGGCCCTGATAATGGAATTATATTACCTATTTTTACAACTTGATCCGATGCAAAAGCCGATGGCCCGGAAGTTAAACATATCATCCCGACGGCCAGTACCATCCTACTTACACATCTCTTCCAAAACATTTTTCTGCCCATAAACCATTTCTCCATTTGAGTAAAAGTTTTTTTGGGTCTGATTTCAGCTTCAGCTGCCTGGAGCTTAAACAGACCCGTTTGCTGACACCGGATGTACCTGGGGAAATACAAGGAAACCATGGAATCCAAGCTGAAAAATGAAGTCCACAGGCACGGTGCCATACCAGAAAGTCGTTCGCTACGATCAATGTTCATTGAATGCCATGATTCAGGAAGGGTAATAGCAAATTTCGTACCATACGACTGGCAGGACAAAAGGGATCAGGTATTGGGGGTTAACATAACATACCCGTTTATATGAAACTCCGTAACAGAGTCCAGCATGTAAGATTGGGTAATTTTATTATGAGGAAGTGCATGGGTTCTATTTTTACAGGCAAAGTCAACGCATGTGGTCAACTTTTATTGACACAATCTACTTTTATTGACCATGGCCGGATAAATTTTCCAGAAAATGGGGGAGGTTTAGCAAAACATGGCATCCGGGGCGGGTACAGGTATTTTACTTCGTTAAAATTACGCCATTGATGTCGGCAAACGCTTTTTTCTTTTTTGAAGCCGTTTGCTCAATGCCTGTTTAGAAATTCCAAGCAAAGCGGCAGCTTTACTCTGATTATAGTTGGCGCTTTCAAGGGCACTGTCAATGGCATATTCGGTTAATTCGGCCAGGGTGGGGAAATGACCGAAAAACGAGGCCAGGGGAAATCCATCACTGCTGGCTGAACAGGATGCTGCAACCTCCCCTCTTTCACTATAGATTCGATCTTTCACCGTATCTTCGGACAATTGCCCGGTGTGGCACTGGGCAACGGCATCATACACGTAGGTTTTCAACTCCCTTACATTTCCTGGAAAGGGATGATTTTCAAGCAGGGTCAACAATTCTTTTTTCATGGTTAAAATCTTTTTTCCCATACTTTCAGCGGCCTGGTCTTTTAAATGGGATGTCAGCAATGGAATATCACCTTTGCGCTCTCTTAACGGTGGAATGCGAATTAAATGCGTACTCAACCGATAATAAAGATCCATGCGAAATTCTTCGTTTTTAACAGCAAACTGATTCAATTCCCTGTTGGCAGCGGTGATGATACGAGCCTGACATTTTACAGGGGTATCACATCCCAGGGGATAATAAATCCCCTCCTGGAGTAATCGCAGCAGTTTTATCTGGGACACCCGACTTAAATCCCCGATCTCATCCAGAAAAATAGTACCCCTGGCCGCCCGTTCAATTAATCCGGACCGATGACTGTCCGCCCCGGTATATGCACCTTTTTCATGGCCAAACAGGGTATCGGAAAACAAAGTGTCATCAAGGCCTGCCACATCCACTGCCACAAATTCACCCGGCACCTTGCTGACGTCGTGTATGGCCCTTGCAATAAGCTCCTTACCAGAACCGGTTTCCCCGAGTACCAGTACCGGCTGCCCGCTTCCGGCAATGGATTCAATATAATGAAAAATGCCGTGCATCACCGCGTCACGGGTAATGATGGAAGAAAAATGCTGGGGAAATTTCAGCTGGGCGGCATTGGGAATTCCCTTGAGCGTCATGATCTCATTTCTCAGAGAACCAATTTCCAGGGCATTTCTCAGGGCAGAGCCAAAGCTGTTCATATTGATGGGTTTAACCAGGTAATCATGTGCTCCCAGCTTCAGGCACTTCACCGCCATGGAAATATCTGAATTTGCGGTGCAGATAATCACCGGTACATGGGGATATTCCTGCTTTATCTCCACAAGCACTTCTTCTCCGGATTTATGGGGCATGTTCAGATCCAGAAAAACAATGGCATGGGAACTCATTGCCATGACATCCATG
>CAXXVR010000015.1:0-32035 GCA_963675955.2 uncultured Desulfobacterium sp.
GAACCTTTCAGAATTTGAGGGTGTTTCCCAATATTTCCATCCTGGAAAATATTCTTATCGGCCTTCATTGCCGGATAGAAACCTCCCTGTGGGAGGTCTATATCCGTTTCATGAAAACCCAAAAAATAGAGGCAGAGGCCCGAGAAAAGGCCATGAGCGTCCTTGAAACCGCCAAACTGGCCGACAAGGCCAACACGCTGGTGAAAAATCTGCCCTATGGCAAACAAAGACTGGTTGAAGTCTGCCGGGCCATTGTATCTGGACCCCATCTGCTGCTTCTGGACGAACCTTGCGCAGGGATGAATCCGGTGGAAATGGATGCACTGGCCGATTATATCCGGATTGTGCAGGAAAACGGCATCACCGTATTCGTCATAGAGCATAACATGCGGTTCATCATGGCCGTGGCAGAACGGCTTATCGTACTGGCAAACGGTTCCAAATTCACAGAAGGAACCCCCACGGAAATTCAGAAGGATAAAAAGGTCCAAGCGATTTACCTTGGCGATGAAGGAGACCTTTAATGCTTACAGTTAAATCCCTGGAATCTGGTTATGGTAAAATCAAGGCACTTTTCGGGATAGATCTTGAAATCAAATCCGGTGAAATTGTGGCCCTCATTGGAGCCAATGGTGCCGGAAAAACAACGTTTCTCAAGACGGTTTCCGGTCTGATTCCGGTTACCGGTGGTAATATTTCTTTTATGGGGGAGGCACTTAACAATCTTCCCCCGGAAAAAATTGTTCACAAGGGCATCTCCCATGTGCCGGAAGGACGCATGGTTTTCACCCAGCGCTCCGTTGAGACCAATCTGCAGATGGGAGCCTTCGGGCGAAAAGATAAAAAAGAAATTCAACGGGACATGGAAAAATATTATGAAATGTTTCCCATTCTTGGGGACCGCAGAAAGCAGAAGGCCGGTACCTTGAGTGGTGGTGAACAGCAGATGCTTGCCATGGCAAGGGGATTGATGAAACGTCCGAAATTACTCTTCCTTGACGAACCCTCCATGGGGCTTGCCCCGTTGCTGGTGAATCAGATTTTTAAAATCGTCAAAGAACTCAATAAAACCGGTTTGTCCATTTTGCTGGTGGAGCAGAATGTTAAAAAAGCCTTGAAAATAACCCAACGGGCCTATGTGATAGAACTGGGAAAGATTGTTCATCAGGGCAATTCGTCGGACCTGCTAAATTCCGATGAAATCCGGAAAAGTTATCTGGGAGAAGCTTAGGCCTGACGGTCTTAATTACTTCGGGGGTGGGGTCAGGCGTGCATTATTGACACGTTTTCATATTTGCATCTTTATGAAAACCAATAAAAACGTTAATCCCCAATAATTCAAGCCTGACCCCGTCGCTCCGCCAATGTGTCCATTGGCCGGTGGGGTGATCAAGTCCGTCGTAGCTGTTGATGTCCGGAATATGTATTCCGGAAAATCTAATTTTGATCCTCTTCTTTCAAAGGGGAGGATTACGAACATGGAGGAAGATAAAAATGAAAAAAGTTTGGGTGGGGCTTACTTGTTTAATTTTTACACTGATCTTGAGTTCTTCGATATGCATGGCCAAAGTTTCAAGCGACGGCATAGATGAGAAGAACAAAATTATCCACATCGCTGGCTATGATGCCTGTACCGGCAAGTACGGAGATTATGGTCTGGACGACAAACGGGGACAGGAAATTGCCGTCAAGGAGATCAATGATGCTGGCGGCATCGCTGCTGGCCCCCTGAAAGGATACCAGTTAAAATTGGAGTTCTTTGATGATCGCGGCGATCCAAAAGAATCCGCCAATGTGGCCAAGAAAATCGCAGCCAGCAAATACTTGGTGGCCCTTGGGCCAACAATAGAGCAGCTGTGCCTTGGCAGCCACTCCCATTTTTAATCGATATGGCATTGCCGATATTATTACCTATGCAAATGCCAGTACCATCACGGAGCAGGGCTTTAATAATGTAGCCCGCCTGACCTATACCACCAAAAGTATTTCCGACTTCATGGTCTCCACCAGCATGGAAGAGTTCAAGGCAAAATCCATTGCCATCATCAGTGAAAATGCCGATTATGGTCAGCAGTTACGAAAATATGCCAAGGCAAAAGCCGAAGCATTGGGATTGTCCATCGTTACCGATGATGTCATTACACCGGGTCAGGATGTGGATTTTTCTTCAATTCTCTTACAGGCAAAAAATCAAAATCCAGATGTTCTGCTTCTCTTTGTCACCTACAATGAAGGTGGCATGATCGCAAAACAGGTACGTAAAATGGATTGGGACATCACCCTGTATGGTCCGGATTCATTGACATCTCCCAAATTTTTTGAACTTGCCGGAAGCCTGGATAATATTTTCATATCCTCTCTCATGTCCCTGGACATCAAAAAACCAGTGGCGCAGCATTTGGCAAGTGAATTCCAGAAAAATTACAATGTGTTACCTCCTCTGGCTGCCATCTATGGGTATGATGCGGTGAAAGTGGCTGCCAAGGCCATTGAACTCGGCGGTGTGGATCGTGCCTCTTTTATTGCCAAATTAAAAGATGTAAAAATTCCGGGAGTGGGCTCCCCCATGTATCAGTTTGATGATAAAGGTGAAGGCCTTGCCCCCCCACTGATAATCAAAACTGCTCAATGGCACAAGGATCAGCAGAAATAAAAGGCACATTGTTTCCATAACAAAGCACTCTCTTGCCCCGGTTCCTCTGGATCCGGGGCATATTTATTTCAGTCCTGTAAGATGCCTCTTGCACGGATCCAAAGAATTCTACCAAGCCTTATCCCCATCTTTATGAAGCTTGTGACCGGGAAAATGGAATGCACACCCCGTTTTTAAAAGGTCTTTGTCACCCATTTAACGCCAAGAAACAGGGTGACCAGCAGTGCCGTGGCACCTCCGATGTTTAGCAGCCACCCGTTTTTATGCTCTTGGGCCCAGCCTTTGTCGTTGAGCAGTTTCATGAATATGCCCACAAAGAGCGGGGTGCCCACAAATGATAGGGCCAGCATGAGCATCAAAAGATTGACCGGTTTTCCCGGCAGAAAAGCCCCTGGCAACGCAATGAGGCATCCGGCAAGAATAATTCCTTTGTATTTTGTTTCGCCCGGCTTAAGCTCCCATTTCATCTTGTCTCCAACCACATAGGATGCTGCGATAAAAGTGGGCATGATGGTTGAAAAAACGGCACACCAGATACCCAGGCAGAAAAATCCATGGGCATAGTTACCCAGAACGGGCTTGATGGCATCAGCCATTTCAAAAAGGTTTGATACCTGAATTCCGGCAGGGTTGAGCACACTTGCTCCGGTGAGATAAATGGCTGTGCAATAAAGACCAAAGGCCCCCAGAAGGGACACCGCCGTGTCGGTGAGGGCAAGCGACAAATCCCTAGTTGTCCATCCCCTTTCATGCACCGTATAGGTCTGCATGGAAAGGATGGTTACATGGATGGAACCGCCCATGATGGCTGTCATCATCATGATCTCCGCTGCGCCGAAATTTATCAAATCCGGAACGAGCCCACCCATGATTGCCCCCAGATCCGGTTTTGCAATGAAAAGGGTGGCAATAAAACAGATGACCAGCAGGGAAACAACCACCTTACAGATCTTTTCTATGGGTTTATAGCCGCCCATGGCCACAAGTCCATAGAAAACAGCCACAAAAAAAAGTCCCCATAAAGGCGTGGTAAATCCGGTGACAAATTCCGTCACCGCCACCAGAATTTTTAATAAAATCACGTTGCAGAGCCAGATGACGACCAGGGCATCCACGGCCACGAACCAGGCAAGACCCTTTCCCCATTTTTCTTCAACAATGGAAACGATGCCTTTGCCCCCGATCAATGCGGTTTTCGCGGCCATGTACTGACAGACAAAGGCCAGCACAACACTTAGAATAATGACCCACAAAAAACTGTAGCCGTATGTTCCACCGGCCTTTGCAACGCTTAATGTGGTGCCGGGACCCGCTGCCACGGCACTGATGAGCCAAGCGGGACCAAATGCGGACAGAATGCCCTTCAGGCGGGAAGGTTTTATCGTTTGAATTTCTTCCATGTTTTTTTCCTTTTATTTAAAAGTTTTATATATGAAAAAGCGGGTACTGGGTTTTGGGTTCTAGGTACTGGGTACTGGGTTCTAACCGCAACTACTTTTTCATTATTCGTTGTGGCTGGTGGTTACAGCCATGTATTTTTTATGTGAAAAGGCAGCCTTCAAGGCAACCTCGGCAGAGCCGCCCCCCCGATGGGCAATAGGAACCGGACAATCGAGCTGTCTACAGTTCCGGTCCGGGGCCATTGCCCGTCGGGGGGCGGCGGCATATTGCCATTTGGCTCCGCGTTTACGACCCTATATTCGTTGTGTCCGCCAGGACATGGATGTCGTAATCAATGTTGCCGTCAATTCTCCGCATTCAGGCGTTTTGTCAGGGTCTCCTGGTCCATGTGGTATAATGCATCCATGAAATGGGGCATGAAGGTTCCCGGCCCTGCAGCTTTTTCAGCGGCAAGCTCCCCTGCGATGGCGGCCACTGCAGCGGCGGCAACGGCAGCGTCAAACCCATTCTCGGCAACAGCATAAAAGGCGGCTGTCATGGCAGACAGTATGCATCCTGTACCGGTGACGGCGTTCATCAATGGGGTTCCGTTTTTGAGTATCATGCGTTGATCCGTCCCAAGGATCATGTCATTCTCTCCGCTGATAATCAAAGCAGATGCCGATGTCAAGAGGGCCTGCCACTCGGGCTGATCTTCGTTAAGTTTGTTTTCGCTGCCCTGGGTTCTGCCATGTCCCATCAATATTTTCTTGGCGGTTTTCAGGGAGATGGTGTTGTCAACCCCCCTTGTTGTGTGATTATCATCCACCAGTGAACAGACTTCAGAGGCATTGCCCCTGATTATCTTGTGGGGCGCAAGTGAAAAAAGTGATTTTGCAATGCCTGTTCTATGGGCACCGGCACCGGAGCCCACCGGGTCTAAAACAACGGGTTTATTCATCTCCTGGGCATGGCCCATGAGTGTTTTCATCACCTCAATGCGGTCTTTCAGGGGGGTGCCCATGTTAATGCACAGGGCATCTGAAATGTTTGACATGTGTTCAGCGTCTTCTTTGGCCCAGGACATGGTGGGGGAGGCCCCCAGGGCCAGCAGAGCATTTGCCGTCTGATTCATCACCACAAAATTGGTGATCACATGCACAAGGGGCCTTTGTTCACGGATTTTGGTGCACAGATTGAATATCTGTCTGGCCAATGCGTGGTGTTCCATCATAAAAAAAATCCATCAACAATAAAAAAAGCCCTGGGCGAATTCCAGAACGATTTTTCATGTTGTTTTTAAAAAAATTAAAATCGGAACAAGATGGAAGAGTAATAGAAAAGACCGTTGTAAGTTTTGGGGTATTGGGGCAGTAAAACATGCCGTGACCCAGCGTCAAGCCCTTTTTGTTGTATTACACATGACAAAGGGCTGTGGACGAAAACTCACAAGGAAGATATCATTTGAAAAGTAAATATCAGCTTCCCTACGTCGGAATTATCCGCATCAGGTTCCAAGGGACAGGATCATAACAATCCTTCTCAGCCGCTATCAGCGCCCCCAGCAAACACTATTCAACTACCTGAATATGAACCTTGAGAATGGCCTTGTCAAGCCAATCTTATAAAAATAATGACAGGAACCCTTTTGACTCTTTGGGCCAAGGGGTATTGACATTATTATTCAAATGCCTGATTTTAGAGCATCAATTATGATGCCTGCTCGATGTTATGACCCGTCATCAAAATTTTAATCCGTAAGGAAAAGGAAAAAAATGTCTACATTATTTGAAACAACCACTATTAATGGAATGAATATAAAAAATCGCTTCGTCAGATCCGCCACCTACGAGGCCATGGCAGATTTGGATGGAAAGGCCACTGACCAGCTGTTGGAATGCATGGCACAACTTGCCCAGGGGGACGTGGGGCTTATTATCACAGGGCACGCCCATGTGACAAGGGAAGGGCAGGCCGGTCCCCGGCAGATGGGCATCTATTCAGATGACATGATTGGCAGCCTGAACCAGGTTACTTCGGCTGTTCACCAAAATGGCGGTCTTGTTGCCGTGCAACTGGCCCATGCCGGAAAACATGGCATCGGAAAAGACGCCTATGCCCCTTTTGCCCCTTCAGATGTTTTTAAAAAAGATGTTAAAAAAGCGTCTGCCATGACGGTTGATGATATTGATAAAACCGTTAAATCCTTTGGGGATGCTGCTGATAGAGCTGTAAAAGCTGGCTTTGATGCCATAGAAATCCATGCAGCCCACGGCTATCTGCTCAGTCAGTTTTTATCGCCCCATTATAATAAAAGGGATGATGAATATGGGGGAACCCTTGAAAACCGGGCAAGGTTGCTCGTCCAGGTTTACGAAGAGATCAGACAACGGGTGGGAACCTCATTTCCCATAATGGTTAAAATCAACTCCGAGGATTTTCTTGAAGACGGGATGACCGTAGATGAGATGATAACGGTTTGTCAGATGCTTGAACACCGTGGCATGGATGCCATTGAGATGAGCGGCGGTACCTTTGAATCTGGAAAATATCTTCCCTCCAGGGCTGGTACCTCAAAGTCAGAAGAGCGGGAAGTTTACTACAGAGAGGCTGCCCGGGCATTTAAGAAGGAGGTAGGTATCCCCCTTATTCTGGTTGGTGGTTTTCTTTCCTATGCTATTGCCGGAGACGCTGTAACCTCTGGGATTTCAGATTATGTTGCCCTGTCAAGACCCCTTATCAGGGAGCCCCATCTGGTTAAAAGATGGGCATCAGGGGACCGGAAAAAGGCCCGGTGTATTTCATGCAATAAATGTTTTTCAACCCTCTTCACCAAAGATGCGTTGCATTGTTTAGTGGAAAAAAAAGAGCAGAAAAAGGAAGCGGGGCATATCTCAAAATAAAGCAGATAATCGCCGTATCTTATTGGCCCATCGTCCCCAGGACGCACCGGAGTCCGGGGAGCACTGATGGCAGAGATGATAAGATCGTTGATCAAGCCATTGAGAGGACCGAAGCGTTTTGCCAGAGCTTGGGCATGAAAACCCGGCTGACCGATTATGGAATAGATAAAACTCAAATTCCAGATATTGGCATCCTTCAAAAGTACTTTACACTTTTTTATAACATTCTCCATTTGCAGGGATTTTCCCCAAAACACTGTAAAGTACTTTTAGGGTGATATGAAGGATGCCCAGATATTATTAATGCACTTGAAAAACATGGGATGACAGCCCTTTCAGAAATGGCTGATGTGACCCTTGAGGTGTCAGCCCAAATCCTTAAAACAGCACTTTAAAAGCCCCGGTAAAGGCATTAAACTTACCTGGAAAGGAACTCAATAAAATGATACCTTTTGAGACTATGCTGACATTTTTTGCAGCAGCCATACTTTTAGCACTGGCACCTGGACCGGATAATATTTTTGTACTGACCCAATCTACCCTACGGGGGCGTTGGGCTGGTATGCTGGTCACCATGGGGCTTTGCACCGGACTTGTTTTTCACAGCACTGCCGTTGCCCTGGGTGTGGCCGCCATCTTTCAGACATCGGTGGTGGCTTTTTCTCTACTCAAATTTGTGGGGGCAGGGTACCTGGTCTATTTAGCCTGGCAAGCCTTTCGTGCTTCGGCCCAGGAGGTTTCCGGTGACGGCTTTGTGGGAGGCATTTCCCATGGTAAGCTCTACAGACGGGGAATTATCATGAATATCACCAACCCAAAGGTTTCCATTTTTTTTCTGGCATTCCTACCCCAGTTTGTTACCCCTTCACAGGGTAGTATTCCCCTTCAGATCCTGATGCTTGGGGGGATCTTCATCCTTGCCACCTTTATGATTTTTGGTGGAATTGCTTTGGTGGCTGGCTATCTTGGGGAACGAATGAATCAATCCCCGAACATACAAAAAATTCTAAACCGTGTGGCCGGAACCGTCTTTTTAGGGCTTGCATTGAAACTTGCCACCATAAGGCAATAAATATTATAAATACAGGTTCGTGTACTCTTTTGGTATGAAATTGGAGAACCTGGAACTCATGAATTAACAAAGGAGAGCGTGAATGGAAATCAGCTATCATGACAAAGATGGCCGGGATGACGCCCCTCTGCCCCTGGAAGGGATAAAGGTCGTTGAGTACGGTGTGTTTCATGCAGGCCCCGGGGGTGGGGCCATATTGGCCGATCTGGGGGCAGAGGTGATCAAAGTGGAAGACCCGGTGGGAGACGGCATCCGTTATTGGACCAAGGTGGGGGCCGTGGACATGGCCGGGCCTGATGGTCGCAGCGTAACCTTTGAAGTGTCCAATCGGAACAAGAAGAATATTTGCCTGGACATCAACACCGAGGCGGGTCGGGAGATTTTCAACCGCCTGATCCGGGATGCAGATGTGTTCATGATCAACCTTCGCAAAAGCACCACCCATAAGATGAAGCTGGACCATGCGTCCATCTGTGCCATTAATCCCAGGATTATCCATGCCAGTGTTTCCGGTTACGGCCAGGAGGGTCCCCTGCAGGATATTGGCGCTTTTGACCCTTTGGGACAGGCCTGCTCCGGCCTGATGTACACCACGGGCGGGGAGTTACCGGCCATGTTGCATATTGGGCTGCTTGACCAGGCCACTGCCATCAGTCTCTCCCATGCCATACTTGCGGCCCTGCTGGCCAGGGAGCGACAGGGTATTTCCCAGGAAGTCCATGTTTCATTGTACAGTTCGTCATTATGGCTTCAGCATATCAATCTGATGCTGGCCAATACTTTGAAAATCGACCCCTGTGTGCCTTCGGACCGGTCCCATCATTCGCCCCTGCGGAATGTGTTCTGCTGTGGGGACGGCCAATGGGTGATGTGTACCCACCATCCCGAGGAGAAGTACTGGGACACCTTTTGCCGGGTCATGGGTGTCCCGGAAATTGCCCGTGATCCGAAATTCACCAATGAAAAAGGGGGGCCCATAACCTCCGATGAATTGACTTCCCGGCTTGATGAACTTTTTACCAGCCGGTCCCGGGATGAGTGGATGGCAGATTTCATGGCAGCCAGGCTGATGTTCGCCCCCATCCAGAAGGTCATGGATGTGGAAAATGATATCCAGGCAAAGGCCAACAGCTATGTTCGGCCGGCTCAATATCCCGGCCTGGGCGAGATAAATGTACCGGGCTATCCGGCCCGTTTCGGGAAATGCCGTCCCGGTACCCGCACCCGAGGGGCCGACAAGGGAGCCCATACCGATGATATCCTCCGGGGACTGGGATATGATGCCCAAAATATTGTTGTATTGAAAGAGAAAGGGGTCGTCCAGTAAACGGGTCAGTTATGGGCATCCTTCATATTACCTACAAAAATAATTGACTCTTTTCTGGGTCACATTCCCATTTTCTGAGGAGATTCCCAGACAACAAGGGAATGCTTTGAAAAGGTGTCAAGCAGTGAATTAAGGATGCCCAGTTATGGGGGGTGCACGGTGTTGACAGCTTTTTTGAATGCTTCCGGAATTTCAACAGTGGTTTCAGTGACTTTGTCCAGCTCAACGGCTACAATATGCCCGGTGGCGGCAAGTCGACCACTGGTGGCCTCTCTCTGCCTTCAAAGGCAATTGTAAAGCTGATTCTGCCAAATTTGGAAATACGAACGGAAACAACAATCTTATTGCCATCGGTCAGTGCGGATTTAAACTGTGAAGTGGCTTCCACATGAAACAGCGAGGAGCCAAACATATAATTAAAATAGCCAAAGATACTACAAAACAGGTAAGATAACACATCTTCTTCTCTCCTCTATGGATGCCTTGAAATGGGGATACTTTTTCACGCTGAATGCATACCAATCCCACCATTAAAAGCCAACGTGCCCTCCCCATCAACACTCAAGCATGCGCAGACTGCCTTGGAGCTGATTGCTTGTGAAAAATTAGTGCTGCAGCAGCACCCTATCCCTGCCCTGCAAAAAAACTTGACTTTTTTATTTGAGAATACTAATTAGCACATGCTTATAATATTTCGGCAGAAGCCGTTTAGGGATGAATAGGGTGACCTTTATGAGTTTTTTTGGTTAAAAGACCGTTTAAAAGCCCTTGAAAACCAAAATCGGGAGTTTTAATTCCCGGCAAAAAAAGAATTATTATTCCGCTAATTGAAGCCTGGAAGGCTTCCAAGGATAGGGAAATTATCCATGGAAGCCTTTCAGGCTTTTGTCGTTTTGGAATTTGGTTTTTCAGGCTGAATTTCAAGAAAAGAATTGAACCCAAGGGAGAGAAAAAGGAGAATGGTACAGATGAAAAAATTGTTTGTTTTTGCTACATTTCTGGTATTGTTCATGACCGGGACGGTCCTGTCCGATGAAAACAAGGTTGCCGATGAATCATCGGGTGATACCGTTGCATTGAAGGAGATAAAGGTTACGGCCCAGAACGTCAAACTCAGTCCCAACAAAACAGAAGTTTTCATGGACGATTACAATATTGCAGGACAACCCACCAATGTGCTGGATATCCTCAAGGATCGTGCAACCATTGATTTCAGGGGAGAAAGTGACCTGGTTCCGGAGTCCGACAGTATCCAGATGAGGGGATTTGACGTTCGACAGTTCCTGATATCAGTGGATGGTCTGGTCATTCAAAAGACCGGTGGCTGGTGGGGGACCCATTATGTGGACTTCGGCATGATCCCCCTTTCCCTTGTGGAGAGCATTGAATTTATCTCAGGCCCCCATTCCGCACTTTATGATGGTAAAAGTTTTGGAGGCGTCATTAACTTTAAAACCAAAGAGCCGATTTTTTATGAAACACCACAATTGAATGGTAGTCTCTCCACAAGTTTCAGAAGTTATAACACCCAGAATCAAAGGGTGGACCTCAATGGTGGGAAAGGCGGTTTGAATTTAGGTTTCAGCTATGAAAAATACCATACAGACGGATATTTGAGAAACAATGAAGCAGACATAGATACGGTAACCGGAAGGCTGGGTTACAAATTGCCGTCGGGTGGACATATCCGTCTAACCGGCACGTACAGCGACCTTGAACGGGAAATTCCCTGTGCCAATGATCCTGACCGGGATGATTATGATAACGATTATCCTGTGACTAAGACAAAGGATGTCTCTCCCAGGTGGATGAATCCAGATGATGACAGCAGGAGAGACTATGATGGTCACTCCGTTCGTTTTGATTTTAAGCAACCATCCGCCATGGGAACCTGGTCGCTTGGAGCATATTATACGGATGAGGGGCAATCCTACCACCGTAATGGGTATGACTACAGCTCCTATACAACCAATTATGTCTCCTATGGGGCTCTGGTGAAAAACGAATTCAAGATATCGGACAATCATCAAATCACCGTAGGCATGGACACAGCTCACCTGTACCAGAAATATTCGGAAAAGATAGTTGAAACCTGGGCCGGATATCTCCAGGATAAATGGCAGATCATTCCCCGTCTCTCCTGGACAGCCGGTCTGAGGTACGAGGACATCAATGTCTGGTGGGATAACTGGTGGGAACCCTCTGCCACCTATCCCGACGGGGCCTACAAAGATTCTTCACACCCCTCAACCCATGTAAAACGACATTATACGGAACTGGCTCCCAAATCCTTTGTCACCTACCAGATGGATGACCTTGCTTCATGGCTCAGGGATACATCTATCTCTCTGGGTGTCAGCAAAATATGGACCCCCAGAGACTACTGCGAAGTTTGCAGCTGGGGATCGGGTGTTGAGATTGATCCCACCCATGGGATTGGATATGACGTGGTGTTTACCAGAAGATTGTGGAGTAATATTTTTCTCAACGTGGATGTGTCCCATTATGAGTTTAAGGATTACGGTATCTGGGCAAATGCGGCCACGGATTATTTTAAGCAGGCCCTTTGGGGACGACGCATGGTGGAACTTGAAAAAGTCCACAAGGAAGGCGTGGATGTGGAGATCAACGGCAATCTTCTGGACAACCTCTACTTTTATCTGAGTTACTCCTTTAATGAGTGGAAATACAAAGGCCCGCACAACGGAGGAGCAGAGGAGTGGGCCGACCAGGATTTGAGTGATCGGGCCAAACACCGTTTAAATGCCGGGCTTCAATACAATCTTTTTGAAAACACCCTGCTGCTTCTGGATTACAAATTCCAGGACAAACAGGTTCAGCAGGTGCTCGGCATGGTTGACGATGATCCCAGCGACCTGTATGTGAACGAGGTCAGCCTGGACAGCTACCATGTGTTTGATTTTGCCGTGGAGCAGCAGCTGTTTAAGAACCGGTATCATCTCAAAAAGGGCACATTGAAGCTTTACGTCAATAATCTGCTGGATGAAGAGTACTCCAACAGTCAGGGATATCCCATGACGGACCGAACCTTTGGGGCGACCCTGAGTCTTAATTTCTAACTGGCACGGTCAGCACACCACTGAACGTGGTGGCAAAAAAATGATGGAAAAACCTGCTTCTGACCGTAATGAATGGTCAAACCCCTGAGTTTTTAACTCAGGGGTTTGCAGGGAAACAACCGACAAGCCCAGTTGATCAGTAAATTCCAACAATGCTATTCTACCCTGAAAATCGGATAATGCGTACACTATAACCGCCAAAAAAGGTTACAAAATTTTGAAATTACAGATTTTTTTATCTTTTGAACGTGTACGTATTACACTAATACATACACTATTAAAAAGGAGATAAAGGGCCTGATTTTTATAGAAAAAATCAAATTTATGAATCTTAAAGTGTACGCTTTATCCGATTTCCAGGATTCTACGGTCAAGCCACAAAATGTTATTGTTACAAGTAAAGATTCTCCTATAGTTTTTGACTGGTTTTATAGATGTACTGGAAGCACCTCAATTTGATGAGTTAGTAGAAAACCTGACCTTTCATATGGCAATATTATTGCCCTGCAAGATTAGAATTTTTAGCGTCATCCAGGACTTTTCGGACTGTTTTAGCTAACTCGGATTTATTAATCGGTTTCATTACAAATGATTGTACTCCAATGTCAGTAGCTTCTTTTTCAGAAATCTTGGCGCTATAACCCGTGCATATAATCGTCGGCATATCTTGACGGATCTTTAATATTTCAGCAACTAACTGATCTCCGGTCATATTGGGCATGGCCATGTCTGTGACAAGCAAATCAAATTTATAAGGATCGCTTCTCACCATATCGAATGCTTCTTCCGGATCGCAGATTGACTCAGTAATGTATCCAAGACTTTCCAATAGGCGTTTACCAAGTTTTGCTATTGCTGGTTCATCGTCGACATACAGTATATGTTCACCTCCTACTGGGAGCATATTTTGTTCGTCAATATTCTGTGCAGTGAGACCATCATGAACTGGCAAAAATATGGTGAAGGTTGAACCCCGACCAGGACTGCTATCGACAGTTATTGCGCCTCCGTGTTTTTCTACTATACCGTGTACTATGGCCATCCCGATGCCTGTTCCTTTTCCAATATCTTTGGTTGTAAAGTAAGGATCAAATATTCTATCAAGAATATCATTGTCCATCCCGAAACCATTATCGCTAACCTTTAGTTTAGCATATTTACCGGGTCTTAATTTTACCTGATGCTTGGTTTGCCAGTTCTCTACGATTTCGTTTAACAACTCAATAGTTATTATACCTCCCTTTTCCGGTAAAACGTCAACGGCATTATTACACAAATTTATAAGAAGTTGATTTATCTGGGTTTCATTACCCAAGACAGGACAGGTACCTAGTAATAAATGTTGCTCTATTCTTATATTTGCAGGGGTTGATGAGCGAATAAGCCTCATGGATTCCTCTACTACTAATTTGAGATCCATAAGCTTTTGAATGGTGTCGTCCTGTCTACTGAATGTTAAAAGCTGTTTCACCACATCTCTGGCACGTAATCCTGCAATTCGGATCTCTTCAGCACTCTCTTTGGCCAGACTCGATTGAGATACTTCTTCCATTATCAGCTCATTATTCCCAATAATGATAGCAAGCATGTTATTAAACTCGTGTGCTATACCGCCAGCCAGAGTTCCGATGGATTCCATTTTTTGAGCTTGGCGAACTTGTAATTCTAACTTTTTGCGTTCAGTGACATCTCTGATAAGTCCTATGAAACCGGTAATCTCACCTTCTTGATCTTTTAAAAAGGTAACTACTCACCCCCATCAAATTCAAGTTCGGTAATTTTACCAACCAAGGCCATCTGAATGGCCACAAGTGGATTTACTCCATGGTTTGCCATAGTTTGCAAGTAACTTGAAATTCGACAATAAGCTTGGGCATATTGTTTGCGTCGAAAACACCCTGATATTTTCTGTTTCACCTTTGCCATGCGAAGATCACGCTCAGCACGATTATTGGTAAATGGAACATACGGGTCCTTGGCAAACAACAGAACGGCCGTTTCATATTTTTTAAGCCTTTCCCAAAGGTTGTGAGCATCTGACTTGGCCATCTTGCCACGCTTGCCTTTAGGCTTCGGGGGTATCTCAGGCAACTCTTTGCCTCCACGTGTAAGGATGTTGCGGTAACGTTTCTGCAGATTGGCATATTCTTTGTCCGTAAGGCATTTTTCCTCACGTTTTGCCACAATACGGCAAGTTTCCTGTAGTAGCCTTTTCATATTGCCAGCCCACCTATATTGATTGGAATCAACAACAAACACCAACTCCCTCAAAAGATGGGAACCGCAAAGGCCATGACCACAATGATCGTAGGATAAATATGACGCCCAGCAATCATGAATTATCACCCCGCCATAGCGGGGAATTATATTCAAATCGACAATCGCATCTTTGCCCCGCTTTCGATGAAGTAGTTTCAGCGTGGTTCCTCCGGAAGAATAGACATGAATCCAGTTATTTTTCTTATCCACCCGGAAAGATGTTTCATCTACATGAATTGATGGTGCTTGAAGAATGCTCTCAATAGCCTTTGCCTCCCACGTTTCAAGAGCTTGATGAAGTCGCCAAACGAACTTGAGCAAAGTTGCCTCAGAAATAACCGATCCGATCATGGCTGCTATTTGTTTTTGGACCCGATTAAGAGCAACCATTTGGCTGATTATCAAATGGATCGCAAAAGCCTTGAGTCCATTGCCGTACTGCAGAGTCCCGGGCATGTCCTTTGGGAAAGCCCCTTTTACCGTTGCCGTGCAGTTGGGACACTGTTTTATTTCGGCATCAATATGCTCTACAACTTTTTCAAAAACGATGTCTATTTTTGTTCGTCGTTCATGGTCACTACAGGGCGTTTGGTCCAGTGAAACACCACAAACATCACATGTCTCAGCTTTAGTAATGGTGACAGTTTCTTTCGTACGGGTGTTGGTGACCTCACCACTTACTTTTTTACCTTTGCCCTTGCTTTTAGGATTAGATTTAGCAGTTTCATCTTTTGGCGTTTGTGAAGAAGGCAGGCTTGAATTTTTGCTGTTTTTACGAGTTTTCTTCTCCAAAAACACAGTCAGTATCAATTCCACAACAAGCAGCATACTATTCATTATTGCCTGTATCTCAGGCGATACTTTACCGGCCGAACACAGTTGTTTAAATTCCTGTTTCAGGCGCTCTACTTCTTCTCGAATACTTGTCTTATCCATTGTTGACATGGATATATTATAACACGGCTTTTTTCGACCTCCTAATTCGTTCTACAATTACTTTTTCCAACTATGGGAAACAAATTTCATAACTATAACTTTGATCGTAAGAATAAGCGTGCTTTATCGAGCTCTATGACCACATTTATGTGCTATTTCAAACTTCTAAAAAAATCCCCGAAAAAACCTGTCAAGTCTTTTTTTATTTTTTTTTGATCCCTGGGGGTGAGTAGTTACTTAAAAAGAAGACACCTGTCTCACCGGAAAACGCCTCTCCATTTTTCTTCCTATAATTGACAGTTTTTAAAAAAGGAGATTGTCCATAGCGTTTCTGCAACGATTTTCCAAGCTCCTGGAATTGTTTCTCGTTTTCGTATATAAAAAGTGTCTTTTTCCTTTTTATCGGGTGTGTCCCACTTTTTGCACAACTATTTTCGTGTCAATTACCTGGAGCTGTATTTAAAAAAACGGTAACGTCTTCAGATAAGTATTTCATTGTTTGATATATTTTTATGTAATTTTTCCGGGTTACTTCGGATCTGATTCCATCATGATTTTTTTCCAGACGTCTTAAGATTCTCATGCCAGATTCTGAGTTTGATGCGCGCTTGTACTTTGACAGTCCTCTTGCTCTCAAATACTGCATTGCTTCATCCCAATGTTCTTCAAGAAAGGCACATACCTTTCCCAAATGGCTGTTCTGTGATTTTTCCACAAGAATTTTCAAATCTTTAAATTTTGTTTTAGCCTGAATCTCTGTATTGGAATAATCAAATAGATTTCCAATTTGCCGAATAATTGAACGGAAATTTTTTATAAAGCCCTTATCTTTTGTCTCAATTTTCTCTATTTCATATCGTTCTTCACTGCTCAAATTAGAAGGCTTTTTCAACAATGTCCACCGAATTTTCCACAATTGAGTGGCGAGCTCAAGAAGTTCTTCATTTTTTTCTTTTTCTCCGGTTGATTTAACTTCTCGTCTATACTCAAGTAGTCCTTTTTTAAGATGTTTCCATATGTTTTTTGCCGTATGAAAATGGTCAGCCTGAAACTTTGCTTTTGGAAAAACCTCTTTTATTGCTGATATATAGCTTTTTGAATAGTCTGAAAATACATAAGTGATATTCAATCCTAAGTACTTCAATTTGTTCAAAAAAGCACTTGCTTCCGTTGCATTTTCACTATCCGCTTCATGAGTTATCAAAATTCTGTCATATTCATCCTTTATGACCATGACACACTTGTTTGTTCCCATGGGGTAATAGCCATCAATGTTGCATTCAGAAGGCTTTTGCTGATCAATTAATTTTTTTAAAATATCATCTTCTGAAAGACCGGCACCTATTTCATCTATCCATCTTTTTATGCATGACTTGCTCACTGGAATTTGAAAAAGAGAGGTGTAGATCAACGCTATGTTTCTTAATGTTACGCCACAAATGACAGCTAAAAAGCAGGCAAGCCTTATTATGTTTTTGCTCATATGGTGGTGAGTTGATACTTCTGAGGGCTCTGTCGTAAAATATTCACGACTGCCATCGGATTGAGTATAATATCCGCGAGCCATTGTGAATCTGTAAACAATAGGACAATGAAATGTTGAAAATTCATATATGTCAACTTTAGATGTTTTGGAATACCAGGATATTTTGGAATTGGTTTGCAAAGCTTCCTGCCAATCCCTTTTTCTCATGTCAAATTCTATTATAGTTTTCTTACCTTCTATAAAGGACCCTGTATAAACATCCTTATTCGCTTCTGTCACAGAGGACTCAAAGTGGGCTTTTATTGTAATTGTCTTAGTCTATAAGTTTACATAGAAAAAGACAGGAAAAAGCCTGACACAAAACAGCTGATATCTCGGCGTTTCCTGCAAGAAGCTATAAAGGAGATAGCCGAAATGAAGACTGAAGTAAAGGCAAAATCAACCAGCCGGTCCGAAGCAGAACACTGGAACAGTGCAGGGCATAACAGCACAAAGTCCCGGAAAAAATGCCCGAAGCGCGGCAAGCGCTATTCACGAGCACAGAAGGATGAAATATTGCAGTACGCCAAAGAAAGCTCTGTAGCCGATGCCGCCGCCAAATTCGATGTAGCTGAAACCACAGTATATGAATGGCAGCGTTCGGATAAACGCCGCAATATCAATACGAATGAACATGAATCCTCAACGAAGAACGATGACCCGGCTGTAATCCGTGACCGCAAGATTCTGGCAACATGGCGGGAGCATCCAGGATACGGGCCGAGTCAGGTTCGTCTGGCGCTAAAGCGTAAAGGATTTAAGGTATCGGTGGGCACTGTCCGCCATGTCATGGAAGAAAACGGCTATCTTCCTCCGAAACTGAAGCGAAAGGAACGCACCGGCCGGTATGAGGCCAATCGGCCAAGAGAGCTGTACCACCTGGATTTCTATCATTTTTACGTCCACAAACAAAAGACCTGTGTCCTGTTCATTGAGGACGATTTTTCCAGGTTCATCCCCGGCTGGACCATGGCCCCTGCCGAATCCGCAGAACCGGTTATCAGGTGCTTTGAAGATTCGATACAACGCTATGGCAGGCCCGAGGGAGCCATGTCGGATCGGGGTTCAGCATTTCATTCATGGAAGGGCTTGTCCCGGTTTGAAGCCCTGCTGGAGGAGTATGAAGTCAACTACTATCTGGCTAAAAACGCATCTGTTAACGGCAAGGTTGAAGCACTGAATGCAAGTTTTCAAAAGGAATGTGTACGGCAGACCGAGTTCATGGACATGACGGATGCAGCCCGTTCCATTGGCCGATGGGTAGATCACTACAATCATCGCCGCCCCCACCATGGCCTGGGAGGTCTTTTGGTGCCTGCCGACCGATTTTACGGGATTGCCGATCAGAGCCTGCAGCGCATTGAGCAGGGGCTTGGTGCAGATGTCTGCGACCTGGTCAGTACGGATAACCGAGGCCTGGAGCTTTTCAGGGTGGTGTCATACGCTGGAAAACCTCAGGTCTGGCTGATGGGCGAAAAAATATTGGGTTAAGAAAAAGGTTGATTAGCAGGTTGAGTTTTGAGAAGTTATGAATTTTTTCCAGAAAGCCATTAACCACAAAACAAAACCTGCCGACATGAACATACAAGAAGAACTTAAAGAAAACAAGCTTTCAATGATCGCCATGCACCTTATAATAAGAGATAATGCCGCACAGATAGACCTCAGCCTGAAAGGAACGGTCACCGAGATCTGTAGGAAGGCCTGCGTAAACCGTACCCAGGTATACGAACAAAAGTCCCAGATAAATAAGGCATTAGGGCAGATGACCTTGCCGGGTCCCGGACGGCCCCTGCCACAGGGGGTTCCCGCATTGGACAGCGCCATTGCTGAATGGCACCTCAAGGTGGCCCTTTTGAACTACCGCCTGGATAATCCTGGTGCCTTTGTTCAACACAGAAGTGGGCGTACAATCTACAGCTCCGGGTACATACGTACCGTTCTCAATCACCTGGACCAGTGGGCCGGGTCCCTGGAACGCTTCTGCACATTGTCCGAAGTACCCTATCCGACATTGGAGGGCTGGAAAAGAAAGGATGCTGTCCAACCGTACATACCCGCTCCCAAACGGCCGATTCCGCCCATTGATTCCAATCTCAGTGATATCGCACGTATGATCATTGAAGACTATGCCCGATGGCAAGGAAGTTTGGGGGATTTTTTAACCCAGGAACCCCAGCGTGTCAATGTTTCACCTAACCAGATACGCAATGTCCTGGAGATCACAGGAATGATCAGTAAACGTAAAAGCAAGTCACCTCGGTACAGAGGCAGTACCACAAAGCTTCAACCAGGTACGATGCTTGTCACAGACGGTAAGGAGATTAAGGTTGATTTAACCTCCAGCCAGGAAAAATGCGCTTACAATTGGCAGGGTATTGTGGATCAGGCAACTTGTTGCCATACCGCCGTCGTGGTAACTGAGACAGAAACGGCAGAAGGGGTCCGTCGTGCCTGCGAAGAAAGTGCCCGATTCATGGGACGTAGACCGGAGGCCCTGCTTCATGACAACAAGCCTATCCACAACGATCAGAAGCTCAGAAAAGCAATTGAACCCGAAACGACAATGATACCAGCAACGCCAGGTCGTCCGGAAAACAAGGCAGTCATTGAAGGTGAGTTCGGAAAGTTCGAGCAGGCAGTGGGTAATATCAACCTTGATGACAGCACCCCGGAAAATCTTGTGAAAAGTGCTGTTGAAGAGGTCGTCCGCGCTTATACCGCTGGTATCAACCATGCCGGTCGGGTCGAATTAGACGGCATCAGCCGTATGCAGGCCCTTAAAAGTGCATGCCCGGACCCTGAGAAGGACCGGGCCTTCCTGGAAAATCTCAAGGCGCGCCAGGACCTGATACGGAAACCCGATTGGCTGCCCACAATGGATGTGGCAAGGCTGATACTGGATCAAGGCTTCACCGATTTCCAACTCGACCATCTTGATCCCAAAGGTGCCATGAGGACCTGGCTCAGTTCCAGATACACCCCGGAAGCCATCCGCCAGGCACTGGCCATTTTCGCCACGGAGCGTGACAAAGGACGACTCAAATCTAAAACCGCCCATCGCTACCTGGTGAAGGTTATCCAGAACTGCCAGCATGAGTGCGAACTCAGGATACAGGAAATCCATCTCCGTAAATACGCAGAAACAGAAAGACGGGGCTTTCTGGGAGAATTAGAAAGGGAATATGACCTTCTTGTTAACCAATGTAAGACAGACGAGAATTTGGCTTTACAGCTCAGTGAAAACGCCATATTTGGGGGCCTGCTTCTTCAACGCGCTTTCTGGGAGGAGAAACTCAAAGCCCTGCTGACAAAATTAAGGGGGTGTACAGATGTTGTCATCAAGCAGATCCGCAGACTTTTTGAGGCGGACTGGAACGACAGATTCCACCTTATCAGCCGTTTGATTGCATGGGAAAATGCCGTCACCGTTTGAAGCATGATTTGCAATAATTGTCTGAAATTGAGTGAAAAACTCAAAAATTAAATTTTTCCCATCTACCCCCTGGGGGGGGGAGTGTGTCATCAAATTTTCTTTTAGAATCATGACAAAACGCAACACATAAGACTTCTCAGACTATCGAGGGTTGTCTGAAAAGACTGTAATCCTTTTTTCAAACTCTTTTAATCTGAATGAAGAAATTGAGGACTCTTCTCATCATAGAGACTGAGTCAGACTACACAGGGGATGACTGGGAGTCTGCTGTATCTTTCAGTGTCAGGAATTAACCTTTTAAAGTCCTTGACAAGGACATGTAATTCCCATAATTCTCTCGCATCAATTAACAGGTGGGTGCCGTTGATCATGAAGGAAGTTGGGTTCTGTGTGAATTGATGTCAAGATGGTGCTGTGCAAAAAGTGGGACACACCCTTTTTATCTCATCAATTGAATAGCCAAACAATTCAGTAAAAGCAGGATTACAATCTATTATTGATCTATTAATATCAGTTACGAGTATTGCGTCCCTTATGCTGTTAAACAGTTCTCTATATTTTTCTTCGCTTTCTTTAAGATTTTTTTCCGCTTTTAGTCGATCTGTGATATCTCTTCCTGCCACATGTACTGTGCCATCTTCCTGGGTCGATGTGGCACGCCATTCGATGTTTCTATACGATCCATTTTTACAGCGATAACGATTTATAAATCCGGAAATAGCCTTGCCAGACTGCATAACCCCAATGACGTTTGCTGTCGCATTGTGGTCATCAGGATGTATGAAGTCCATGTATGGCCTTGATAGAAACTCTTCCAAAGGACGACCAAAAATTTCATATGCTGGATTTACGCGTTTATAATACCCTTCCGTTAGATTTCCAACACCAATCAGATCTGGCGAAAGTTCAAAGATACGGTTGAGTTCTTCCTCAGCTTGTATACGTTCAGTTATATCGAGGAAAATGACCATACCTCCAATGATTGTACCGTTTTCATAAATGGGATACGCAGATGCATCACAAATACGATTTGAACCATCTTGATGTCGAACGATAAAATCTTCTCTTACGCTTTCACCCTTTGTGATTGCACGGACCAGCGGCAAGTTGCCCACTGCATACGGCATACCGTTGGTCTTCAACACCTGCCAATTTGCAAAAGCATCTTTGGAGATTCCAACTAAATCATTTTTCTGCCCCCCTCGCATACCTAAGCCCTCAGGGTTACAATAATAAATACTCAAGTTTCGCACCCTAAAACAGGGAGTTTTAACGAATAAAACCCCTTATAATTTGATACTTTATATAGAAAAGGACTCCAAATAGTGGTATATGTAAGCTACTGAATTCAAACACAAACCACACACAAGGAGTCCTTAGGTCATGTTTACCAGAAATTGCCGAAATTTTAAAGGGGAAATCGAATATTATCTGAATAATGGGCAAAATGTTTTTGATTCGAAAATCGATGGTGTTTTTCAAACCCTGAAAGTTAAAACCTGGCTCTGTCGTGCAAATATTAAAAAGCAAGAGGGGTATCACGCTGCGCACCTCCTATTCATATTGTTCATGCTTCCTTTATTGCAACTCAATACTGTCCACTCTTTCTGTAGGAAGCAATGGGAGCAATGGTCCATCTCCAAAAAGGATACCTATTACCGGTTCAAACAGAATACCAACTATCGGTGGCGTGCATTTATGAATGGAATTAACCGTCAAATATTCAATAGTTTGGATGTCTATAGTTCCCCCCAAAAAGACTTATGCTTTGTCATTGACGATACCATTCTTCAGAAATCAGGTAGAAAAATTGAAAATGTATCATATATCCATGATCATACTGTTGGGCGGTCGGTGTTGGGGTTTTGCATTGTCACTCTGGGTCTTTTCACAGGCAATGCTTTTTATCCCCTTGATTATGCCTATCGTTTCAGCAAAAAGAGGCATGCAAAAACACCTGAGAAAATTGGAGATCCAAGAAGCAGCAGTGGTCTCCGTAGTTATGAAGCTAAAAATTGCACCAAACTTGAGTTGGCCTTGGCCATGATCCAGAGAGCCGTCAAAACCGGTCTCATCCCTGGCTATGTGCTATTTGACAGTTGGTATTCCTGGCCAGGATTCATTAAATCCATAAAAAAGATTCATCAAGACATCCACGTTATCTGTCGACTTAAAGACAGCAATGTTCACTATTGCTATAATGGTCAAAAATACAAACTTTCCGAGCTGCATAAAAAAATCCGAAATGGTTTCAAAAAAAACTCTCGTACTGGCTTGCTGCTGAAAAGGGTTAAAGTTACATTCTCCGGCTCTGATGAGCCGGTGGTGATTCTCTTTTCCAAAGGCTATCGTGAACCCGAACTGGAACCGACAAATGGCAAAAAAAAGAAAAAGGAGCCCTCTTGGGCAGCATTTCTTTGTACAAACTCCAAGTTGCACTCATCTACAATCATTAAAGAATACAGCAAAAGATGGCCAATTGAAGTATGTTTCAAAGAGTGCAAACAAATGCTCGGGCTTGGTAAAGACCAATCCAATAATTTTAACGGACAAGTATGTGCGAATTCCCTGAGTTTTCTGAGATACAACGTCCTGAACTATCTCAATGAGGCTGAAAATCATTCAACCATGGGTGGATTATTCGAAAATTTAGTCGATGATACAGCCATAAAAACATATTCGGCACGATTATGGGAGTTTTTCCGTGGTCTTTTTTGTGTTTGTTTTTCAAAGATCTTTGACATATTCAATATTGATGAAGATTTTTACGCATTTTTTGAGGCTTTAGAGCATACTTTGACTGGCTTTCCACCTTTTCAGGGGTGTTGTTAAGTGCCACAATAAAATAACCAGATGAAGGCAAAAATTTTCAGAATAAGTTGACCAAAAATAAAATATATCAGATTAAATGGCCCTGGGATCAGGGCTTTTTTTATTAAAAAAATAGGCGGAGAGAGTAGCCGCTCTCATCCGCCTTAAAAAATGGGGGCTGATAGCCCTCACAAACACAGTGACATGATACAGTTTGTTGATGTGATACTCAAGGAAATTTTTCATCAAGGCAAATATTATCAATGGACGAAACCATCGGAATGCCCCAGATGCAATTCAAATGGTAAAATTTGGAGCCATGGATATGTAACTGCCATTTTTGCCGGGTTTTTTATTCCCTTATTTCTAAAGCGATACCGTTGTCAGGATTGCGGTTGCGTGATCACCATGAGACCGTCAAGCCATTACAGCCGTGTTCAATCCTCTCGCGAAACCATTCGTTCAGCCCTCCAACATCGAATAAACACCGGCAGATGGCCTGAGTCCGGTGATGGCTCACGAATGCGTCACTGGCTTCGGAATCTGAAACGCCAGGTGGTGTCCATTTTAGGGTGTTCATGGTCATCCAGATTGATGGCGGGCTATGACAAACTGATGGAGATGGGCCGGAATCCAGTGAGCAGGTCCATTTAATTCGGCATCACAATCGAAAACATCCCACTCCACCAAAGCCTTCCTTTGAAAATGGTTTGAGAAGCAGATATTGAGGTTCAAACCAACATTTAAAGGAGGTCTCATGGACGAAAAACAGAAAATAGATGTTGCGGTGTTCCGGTATGCTGTGATTCAGGACTTTGTAACCGGAATTGAGCAGGAATATGGCAAGCAAGAACAGTTGCTCCAGGAGAAGTGCGCCCGCAAATGGCTGATTCCTTTTTCTAACAAAACCAGTATCAGCCGCAGTACATTAAAACGCTGGATAAGCCTTTACCGTTCCAGCGGTGGAAAACTTGACTCCCTTTACCCCAATGACAGGGAAGATAAAGGAGAACCCCGGGTACTTGACACAGATGTGTGCATGACCCTTTTGAGGCTGAGAAGGGAGTATCCGGAAGCCTCAATTACCTTTATAAGGGAACGTATCGTGAAGGGAAAACTTTTCCCTAAGATCCCTTCCATGTCAACGCTGTATCGTTTTTATCATCACCATGATCTGATGAAAAAAAAGATGCCAGCGGAAGATCGCCGAAGATTTGAGGCAGAACACCCCAATGATCTGTGGCAAAGCGATGTGATGCACGGCCCCCGGGTGGCAATCAATGGCAGGCAGGGAAAGAGTTATTTGATCGCCTTCATCGACGATCATTCCCGGCTGATCGTGTATGCTTTCTTTTATGCATCTGAAAACACCAGTGCCTTCATGCATGCCTTTGAGCAGGCCCTCCTGGGTCGGGGATTGCCCCGCAAATTCTACGTTGACAACGGCAGCGCTTATCGATCAAGGCACTTGATACACACCACAGCCTCCCTTGGCATTGCACTGATTCATGCCCGACCATATAAACCCCAGGGAAAAGGAAAAATCGAAAGATTTTTCAAAACCGTGCGTTCCCAGTTTATGCCCGGGTTTACCGGCAGCACCATTGGGGAACTTAATGACAGTTTTGCTGCCTGGCTGGAAGAGTACAACAACCGCAAACACTCGGCCACCGGCAAAAAACCACTGCAGCGGTTTGCAGATGGTATGGAATGCATCCGTCCCACCCCTGCGGACTTGCGGGATTATTTCAGGAAAAAGGTACAACGAAGAATCACAAAAGACCGGACCATCATGCTGGACAATCACATTTATGAAGGGCCGGTGGAGCTTATCGGTAAAAAAGTGGAGCTGCTTTTTCACGAGGGCGAATACGACCAGGTGGAACTCAAACACGGTCAGAAAACCTACGGAATTTTAAAACCGGTGGATGTCCATGTAAATTGCCGCATCAAGCGGGATAAAAACAGTAAGCCTGTGATTGAAGTGGTCAACCCAACGGCTCAAACCGGTGGGGTATGGGGAGGTGGCTCATGAGTGTCAACGCCCATCGTGTGTTTTTTCAGCTGCACAAAGAACCGTTTACATCAGACATCGCCCATAAGGACATTTTGAAAACCAATGAAATTGAAGGGGTGGAAAACCGCATCCATTATGCCGTCAATTTAGGTGCCATCGCCTTGATCACCGGAGATATCGGCAGCGGTAAATCAACGGCCCTTCGGTATGTTTCAGGGAACCTGCACCCTTCGGAGTACCGCCTGATTCATGTAACGGCTTCAAATGGTTCTATCCTGGAACTCTATCGTAATATATTGGGAGAATTAAATCTGGAACCTACGGGGACGTCCCGGGTGGCTATGCTTCGAAGGATCAAGCAGGAGGTGCTTGACACAGTTAATAAAAAGATGAAAATCCTGCTGATCATTGATGAGGCCTCTCTGCTGCGACTGGAAGTTTTTACGGAACTGCATACTCTGACCCAGTTTGAAGGTGACTCAAAACCCTTTCTGCCCATGATCCTGGCAGGCCAGGCCAACCTGGTGGATAACCTCAAATACCGATATGCCATGCCTCTGGCATCCCGGGTGGTGGCAAGATGCCATCTGCAGGGAGTGAATCAACAGGGCATGCAGGATTATCTGCTGCATCATCTGGCCATTGCCGGGGTTGAGAAAAATTTGTTTGACCCTCCTGCTATCACCGCCATTCATCAAGGTTCCGGAGGACTGTTCAGAAAGGCAAACCACCTGGCCAGGGGCGCTATTATCACGGCTGCCCGAAATAAGCAGAGCCTGGTAACCGCTGAGCATGTCCGCATTGCAGCAAGTGAAATCTTCTAATTTTTATTTACATGAGCCCCCGGATATCCCCTCCGGGGCATTTTTATCCATGGAAAAATTATTCTGGAAATTGCGCCGTTTCTTCAGCAGCGCTTGTCAGCTGGCGGTGCTTGACATGGCCGCTGGCAAAAGATGGATCGTAGACTCCACTTCCCGCAATATCCCCTACCTCAAGGCTGAAAATGTTAGGGACAGGCATATTCTCATCCAGCCGGTGGAACAAGACACATACCTTATGGCCGACGATATCACCCCTGAGCTCTTACTGCGACACCACAAATTATCCAACGGCACCTGGAAACCAGGCAGGATGGTGGTGGAAACTTCCCCTGATAATTTTCAGGTGTGGATACATGCCCATCGTCCATTGCCTCTTGAAGAAAAACGATATTGGCTGAAAATAATGAAATCCGATCCTGGGGCCGATCCCTGTAATAGATGGGGCAGATGCCCAGGATTCAGAAATCGAAAAGAAAAATATCGTGATACATCAGGCCATTATCCCCTGGCAAAGCTCGTCTGGGTCGACTGGAAACAGACTGCCCACATTCCACCCCCCATTCTTGCTCCAGCCCAACACAAAACTTTACCCCTTTCCCATCTACCCCTGGAGGGGGGCGTGTGTCGTCTTCAAAATATTTCCCGCAGTTCTTATAATCGTAATGATGAATCTGCCACTGACTTTGCTTATGCCATGGCTCTGTTTCGAAGGGGGATGCATGAAAATGACGTCAGATCTATGCTTTTGGAACACCGAGATGATTGGAAAAACCATTCAAGGCCAAGACAAAAGGAGGCATATTTGAATAGAACTCTTTACAAAGCCAGAAAGTGTGTTGAATCCTCTTGAAACCCTGAGTTTATAGGTATAAAGTTATTTTGATAAATGTGACCTTTATGTTAATGGTTCATTGATTGTGAAAATTTATCAACTTGGTCAAAATAATCAAAAAATATTTGTCCATTTATTCTGACATTCAACAGGTGCGAAACTTGAGTAAATATTTATTTCTTCGTCAGCTAAGGCAATACCAACAGGAGCCTGATCAATTGCCGTTCTTAGTATGAGTGATTCTCGTTCCCTCGTCTTGCGATCGGTTAAATCTGTTGCAAATGTGTAGAAGTAATCCGCTTTATCAGTCTGGTCTCTACCAATATGGACCAACATTTTTACAGGCACTCGTGATCCATTTTTACGAATATACTCCTTTTCATACTTTACCGGTTTTCTGGTTTGCTGAAGTTTATTCAAAGCCTGTCTTTCAGATGCCAACCATTCCGGTGGTGTCAATTCTTTAGCCCAATCTATGGACTGTAACTCCTCGATTGAATAGCCAGTCAAATCACAGAAAGCACGGTTGCAGAACCCCAAGCGACCGTCAGGATAACCGGTGCCGATTGGTTGTTCAGCTTTCTCGATGATATCAGCGAGAAACTTAATCCTTGCAAAACTCTCTTTTAACTCATCCTCTGATTGCTTTCGTGCTGTGATATCAAAACAATGACCAAGATATCCTGCAAACTGTCCCTTACTGTCGTAGAACGGAGAACCTTCATCCAGTATCCATCGATATTCGCCACTTGCGTGTCGCAAGCGGTATTCCATACTGAATTTTTCTTGATTATTAAAAGCAGTCACATATGTTTTTATACAGTGATCAAAATCATCTTGGTGTACTCCTTTAGTCCAACCATCTCCAAGTTCCTGTTCCAGTGTACGGCCGGTAAATTGCAACCAAGGCTCGTTGAAGTAATTGCAGCGCTTATCCTGGCCACTGCGCCAGACAAGAGCCGTTCCAGAATTGGCAAGGGTTCGATATCTCAGCTCGCTTTCCTTAAGAGCACTTTCGGCAATCTTGCGCCTGCTGATATCTCTGGCGACATTCATCATCGCGGGACTATCCTCGAAAAGGATCTTCCGCACTTTAATCTCAACCGGTATCGTCTCTCCGCTCTTATTTATGAGTAAAGTTTCAAAATAGGCATGACCTTTGGATTCAATTTCGGTAAGACGCTCTTTAATGTCATTTTCCGATACCCCTATCTCAAAATCATCAGGGTTCAAACATTTCATTTCTTCCCTGGAGTAGCCTCCCAATTTCAACGCCGCTTCATTGAAATCAAGAAACTGAGTGGCACCCCCTCCTGAATCGATTTTGAATATGGTAATAGCGTCCTGATTCGCTTCAAAAAGGTCACGGTATTTACGTTCACTCTTTCTTAGAGCCTCTTCTGACTTTTTGTGGTCGGTGATGTCTCTTGTGCTGGCAATTATACCGGTAATTCGATTATCACTCTCCCGATAAGGTGAATAGGTGATATCTACAAACCTTCTGCCCAGAGTTGGGTATTCAAACCATTCTTGATATCTGACAATTTCTCCTTGCAAGCTTCTGTCAAAATTATCCTTTATATATTTTTTGAAAATATCTTCGCCTAAGTATTCAGAAACGGTTTTGCCGATAAACTCACTCCGATCAACACCCGAAAAATTTTCGTAGGCTTCATTAACAATGATATACCGGTAATTTTTATCCAGGAAGGCAATCCCATCAATTGTCGAAGACACAATATTTTTATATTTTTCAACGTTTTTAGAGGCAAATTTTTGATCGGTAATATCATGAATTACATAAAGAATTGTACCACCCTCTATATTTACCGATTTGGCGTTTATCAGTAAATATCGTTCCTCTCCGAATGATCTTTTGATAGAACGCTCAATATTTTTAATCTCTCCTTTTCTTTTTATTTCTGCGATATCACAAACCGATCCATGCAAAAAATTCTGGATCGTCTTTTGTGCGTAAATTTCATCCTGGGAATATCCGAAAATAACAGTTGTATTGGGGCAAGCATAGAGCATGTTCCCGAGGTCATCGGTAAGTATTATAGTATCTGAAATGTTTTCTAAGATGAGACAGGAAATTGCCTCAGTGTTTACGGACTGACGTTTTGAAGTATTCTGACGAATTGTTTGGTCTTCGAGATTTTTTATGCGCTGTACCAGTTCTTCATATGTAGGCTTTTTATCCATAATTGGTTCCTGCTGCATTTTTGTGTGCACAATGTATTATTCACCAAGAAGCCTTTCTTGATAGACTTTTGGCTAATTTGACAAGTTTAAATAGTTTTTTGAATTTCAAATGCATTGCCTGATATTTGTACGTTTGGCATCGACCTATCTTAGTACCCCCTGATATCTTCTCAAATTAGACCTAAAACAAGCGTGTTCATTAAAGTTCGATCGTATATTGGTTCGAAAAATAGAACAGATTACTTTTGAAACATAATTGAAAAAGGGCCAGAAAAAAAGGGGGTGTGTCCCACTTTTTGCACAACTATTTTCGTGTCAATTACCTGGAGCTGTATTTAAAAAAACGGTAACGTCTTCAGATAAGTATCTCATTGTTTGATATATTTTTATGTAATTTTTCCGGGTTACTTCGGATCTGATTCCATCATGATTTTTTTCCAGACGTCTCAAGATTCTCATGCCAGATTCTGAGTTTGATGCGCGCTTGTACTTTGACAGTCCTCTTGCTCTCAAATACTGCATTGCTTCATCCCAATGTTCTTCAAGAAAGGCACATACCTTTCCCAAGTGGCTGTTCTGTGATTTTTCCACAAGAATTTTCAAATCTTTAAATTTTGTTTTAGCCTGAATCTCTGTATTGGAATAATCAAATAAATTTCCAATTTGCCGAATAATTGAACGGAAATTTTTTATAAAGCCCTTATCTTTTGTCTCAATTTTCTCTATTTCATATCGTTCTTCACTGCTCAAATTAGAAGGCTTTTTCAACAATGTCCACCGAATTTTCCACAATTGAGTGGCGAGCTCAAGAAGTTCTTCATTTTTTTCTTTTTCTCCGGTTGATTTAACTTCTCGTCTATACTCAAGTAGTCCTTTTTTAAGATGTTTCCATATGTTTTTTGCCGTATGAAAATGGTCAGCCTGAAACTTTGCTTTTGGAAAAACCTCTTTTATTGCTGATATATAGCTTTTTGAATAGTCTGAAAATACATAAGTGATATTCAATCCTAAGCACTTCAATTTGTTCAAAAAAGCACTTGCTTCCGTTGCATTTTCACTATCCGCTTCATGAGTTATCAAAATTCTGTCATATTCATCCTTTATGACCATGACACACTTGTTTGTTCCCATGGGGTAATAGCCATCAATGTTGCATTCAGAAGGCTTTTGCTGATCAATTAATTTTTTTAAAATATCATCTTCTGAAAGACCGGCACCTATTTCATCTATCCATCTTTTTATGCATGACTTGCTCACTGGAATTTGAAAAAGAGAGGTGTAGATCAACGCTATGTTTCTTAATGTTACGCCACAAATGACAGCTAAAAAGCAGGCAAGCCTTATTATGTTTTTGCTCATATGGTGGTGAGTTGATACTTCTGAGGGCTCTGTCGTAAAATATTCACGACTGCCATCGGATTGAGTATAATATCCGCGAGCCATTGTGAATCTGTAAACAATAGGACAATGAAATGTTGAAAATTCATATATGTCAACTTTAGATGTTTTGGAATACCAGGATATTTTGGAATTGGTTTGCAAAGCTTCCTGCCAATCCCTTTTTCTCATATCAAATTCTATTATAGTTTTCTTACCTTCTATAAAGGACCCTGTATAAACATCCTTATTCGCTTCTGTCACAGAGGACTCAAAGTGGGCTTTTATTGTAATTCCCATAATTCTCTCGCATCAATTAACAGGTGGGTGCCGTTGATCATTAAGGAAGTTGGGTTCTGTGTGAATTTATGTCAAGATGGTGCTGTGCAAAAAGTGGGACACACCCATATTTTCATTTCCTCAGTCGTCCATAAATTGTTTTAGCAAAAACGTGTGCTTCAGGCGCGGCGTTTAGCCGTCGCCTGGAAGCTATTGGGGGTACGCCCGGCATGGGCATGAACTTATGGGGTGCAAGTCCCCTATGTGTGAATCCTGTCATGATCAATGGATAATGGCACAAACATTAGCCGACGGCAAGGGCGTTTCCGCGAGGAAAGGTCTGAAGGAAGCCTAAGTGCAAAACTATGAGCCGACGAACAGAAACAGCATATAAGGCCTGGTCTCCGGATAAGCCAGCACAATATGCCAACGCCCAGGATTCGGGAGACAGGATAAATGCTGCGGTTGTGTAGTGAAAGTTCACGTTTTTTCAAGGAAGTACTGAAAAGATTCCTTGAGCGTAAGCTTCGGCTTCAGGTCAACGAAAAGAAAAGCAAAGTAGCACCGGTGGGAGAATGCGGTTTTCTTGGTTTTGTGTTTGTCCGTGGCAAAATCAGGTGGAGTGAGAAGTCCTTTTTGGAATGAACTAATCGGTGCATAATTGTTTAAACATTTTACTTCGAATATGCTATAACTGCCACGGGCAGACCGTATTCTGATCCGGCTCTGCCCACAACGAAGCTTGAAATACGCCCCTGATTTGCGGAGTATTTCATATAAAGTATTTTCATTAAAAAACTCGATGGAAGAAAAATTAGTCCCAAGGCAATGGATGAAATCCGCACCCGAGCAATCCAACTTGTTCAGGCGGGTGAAAGTCCGGAACGTGTTATCAAAACGTTGGGGTTCTCACGCGCCTGCATATATAACGGGCTTGCCAAGTGTCGCGCCGGTGGGTGGGATGCTCTACGAACTGGCCATCGGCCAGGACGTCCGAAAAAATGTGACGCATCACAAATAATTTGGGTTGAATATGATGGCAGCGATAAGCCCAAGAGGGGAAATGAATTTCATGACGATTCAAGGCACTGTAAAATCCGACCAAATCTATGAATTTAT
>CAXXVR010000016.1:0-20435 GCA_963675955.2 uncultured Desulfobacterium sp.
GGATACATACGCCTGTTTTAAAACCACTTTCACATCAACCTTGCCGTTTTGATGTGGTCCAGAACAACAATTAATGAAACATCCCAGCGCTTATAATCCCGGGAAGGCTGACTTTTGTCAATCCCCGGGGCCTGACCGGTTTGTTTGTTGCAATGGCATCGGCTGCCATCATTCCACTTTTAATGGCCCCGTGAATCCCTTCTCCCATGTCCAGGGTGGATACCCCGGCAGCATCTCCAACAACAAATACATTGTCCTTGCGAAAGGCAGGGCTGGGATGAAGCAGATAATAGTTGTGGCCTCTGGGGGTAGATGGAGGCTGTTTTATGAGGGAAAGGCTTACCAACTTTTTAACAAAAAGGTGCCAATGATCCATGATGTTTTTATTTTGTCGCTTTAATCCTAAAAGTTTTCCGCCGATCCCAATGTTTAACCAGCCATTGGCCTTTGGCAGATACCAGGCATACCCCGGCAACCGGTTTTCAAAATACCAGATATGACATCTATCATCCGGTATATGGTATTGATATTCCTTTTCAACTGCGCAAATCATTGCCTTTGCAGGCCTTTGATCTGTTTTGCTGAAAAAATATTTATAAACAGGGCAATGGGTACCGCCCGCACCCACCAGGTATCTGCATTGGTATTTATTATCAATGATATAGGATCCCTTGTGCGCCATGATATGCTTTACCCTATGGGGATGAACCGGAACCTGGGCACGCTGAATCATCCATTCATCAAACTCATATCGCCTGATGGCATACTGGCAGGTTTTAACTGGGATTTCCAGCCCCAACAGATGGAAATGAATTCGGTCAAACCACTTCAAGGTATGGGGATATATTTTAGGATCTATTTTCAAGGTATTGAACACGCTGGGAGTCACCCAACCCGCACAAATTTTCTGACGGGGAAATCGCTTTTTATCAAGGATCAGGGTCTCAATCCCTGCTTGCCTCAAAGTCCCTGCGCATGCCGAACCAGCCGGACCTCCCCCCACCACAATTGTTTCTGATTTTATCATCCCCATAAGCCTTTATGAAATCCGCCACCTTGGTCTTTTTTTTCCGGGCTTGGTCATGACAATTTGCCATAACTGCATCTCTCTGGATCGAAATCCCCCGGCACAGGATAAAAGATAATATTCCCACATTCTGAAAAACCGCTCTCCGTACTTATCTTTCAATTCCGGCCATGCCTGTTTGAAATTCCTATACCAGGCCATCAGAGTTTTATCATAATCTTCCCCGAAATTCTGCCAGTCTTCCATGACAAAAATTCCCTCCATGGCTTTTCCCAACTGGGCAATGGAAGGCAGCATGGAGTTGGGGAAAATATATTTGGTGGTCCATGGATTACAGATCTTGCAACTGGTATTGCTTCCGATGGTGTGAATAAAAGCAATGCCGTCTTTTTTTAACAATTGGCCTGTCAATTTCATATAGGTTCTATAATTTTTATACCCCACATGTTCAAGCATCCCAATGGAAACAACCCTGTCATAGTGCCCGGATGCATGCCTGTAATCTTCCAGTCGGATATTAACCGGCAGGTCCTTGCAAAAATTTTTCGCAAATTCTGCCTGTTTCTTAGATACGGTAAATCCGGTGACACTGACACCATATTTCTGTGCCGCATATTTGGCAAATCCGCCAAATCCACACCCCAGTTCAACAATTTCCATTCCAGGCCTTAGATCCAGTTTCGTGCATATCATTGCAAGTTTGGCTTCCTGGGCTGCATCAAGGGTGTTACTATCCCTCCAATAGCCACAGGTATACTGCATTTTTTTATCCAGCATTGCCAGGTAAAGATCGTTGCCAAGATCATAATGATTTTTACCAACAATGGATGCGCGTTGCATATTCTGTAGATTAAATGTCTTTGCTTTAAAGATATTCCATTTTGTAACCCAGTCCTGTTTTATCTTATTTAACAATTCGGCACGTAAAATTTTCTCAAAAAATCGGTCCAGGGCCTGGCAATCCCACCATTTATCCATGTAAGATTCTCCAAGCCCCAAAATGGTCTGGTTAAAAACACGATCATAAAAATTATCATCATAGACCTGAATATCATAAGGCTTATCTCCGTTGACTGTAATTCCTGCAATTCCCATTAAATTTAAAAATGTTTTTTTGACTTTATTTTCCATCATGTCACCATCTGATTTTTAATAAAAACTCAATAAAAACAGTTTGTTCGCAATATGCTTCCTAAGCTTCCAACAACCTGGGGCGATAAAGCTGCGCAACATTTAAACGCCGGGTACGATTCAAATCGGATTCCATGAATCCCCGGACTTATTGAGAACTTGACAACATCCTTGTTTTTTTGAAAAGAATCTTGTCCAGTCACAGCAATGTATCTCATTTAAACCTTATCTTACCTTCCTCGATACCATTATTAAGTCACCTCCTCTTTTTTTTGTTCTAAAAAAACAATCAAAGCAATTAACATACCAATACATTGAATTGGCTATTTAACAATAAATATCTGACAATAGGTATCCACTGTGAGCTTTATTTTTATACAAAACTCGTAAGTTTTCAATAACCCAAGGTGACAAACCCTGCTTAACCCTATAAGCACGGGCACTATTCAAAAAAAGCTCTGGATGCCCGGGAACGCACTGAGAACTTATCAAATTTCCGTATAAAAGCCTGGAATAATAAAGATTTCATTTTTCGTTGTGATTGATGGTTGCAGCCGTGTATGTTATGTAAAAATTCACCTAACATCTTAGAATGATTCCAGTTTATTTTTTATTGTAATAAATAATTGAAGGTATGAATTTTATTATTTAAAAATAATGGTGTCAATATTTTTTCCAGTTTGGAAAGAGTTCTTTCCCTGAACAACCTTGCCTTATTGTATAAGTCCCAGGGCCGATACGGAGAAGCAGATCTATGCTGAAGAAAAGGCCTTTTAACAGCGTCTTCTGACCATCAGTCGCGATCCTGTTATTATGAACCTGAGAAATAAAATAGCAGAACTTCGTAAGCAATTTAGCCTTCAGACACATCATCCGAAGCTTAATAAAAACCCTGAAATTGTATGGCATGAACTAAATCTTGCCGAGCAAAGCATCAGACATCGAGCCAAGGCATTCAAACCGGATTTGGAAGTTTCACGGGCCGATATAGAACAAGTGGCCGGGTATTTGCCCCCAAAAAGCGCATTGGTTGAATTTCTTTTCTCAATTTGAAAAATCTCCTTCCAACCTTCTGGTTGCCTTTGGCGGTGTGGAATACGGAAACATGTCATCTAAACAAACAAGTGCCGGAATCAAATCCGGGAAAAAACAATTCGTACAATTGAACATGCGGGCGGCCAAAGAACTGAAAGGCATGAAATATCTCCCTGACAGTCTTGCGGAAACCAACACAATCGCCGATATATTCAAAACCAACTCCAAAGACGGCAAAACGCAAATTTATGAAAAACTTGAAGCCACCGAACATAAACTCAAAAATCTCTCCAATCCTCCAAGAATTCTCCATCTTTCCACCCACGGCTTTTATCTGCAAAATGCTGAACTCACAGGCTGGGCTAACGAAGCTCCACTACTCCTTTCCGGTCTGGCCCTGGCCGGAGCCAATCAGGGATTGCAGGGCAAGGTGGATGAAAACGGAGATGACGGCCTTCTGTACAGCATTGAGGTTCTGGGTCTCAACCTTCAGGGTACAGAATTGGTATCTCTTTCTGCCTGTGACACGGGTAAAGGAGTAATTGACTATTCCGAAGGGGTTTATGGCCTTGTACGCGCATTCCGAACAGCCGGAGCGAAATCTGTCCTTATGACTTTGCGTCCTGTTGGCGATAAGGCCTCAAGGATATTCATGGAAACTTTTTATGAAAACTGGCTGGCTTCTGAAGACAACCCTGCACCCTCGGAAGCCCTGCACAGAACAAGGCTGCATTTTATCAATCATCCCAATAAAGACTATCGTGATCCGGCTGTGTGGTCTCCCTATGTGCTGGTGGGGCGTTAGAACTGCTTGCCTTAGGATTGCGCGGCTGATAAACATCATAATTGTGGGCCATTGCGAAACCAAAAATGATAAATGATTCGTGGACATCCGAATGGAAATCAAGACCTGGGAGTAGATGATACGGCATTTGTTGAACATATGTAATAATATGGTGAAAAAATCAAACAAAAACGTGCTGACGGACAAGCCGCAGATGTTTGCGTTAATTGCCCAATGGGCATAATAATTTTAATTTCATAAAAAGAAATCACAGTATGCACACATATATCGAGAGAATACCTTCTGACCAACTTTTTCATTGCCAAGTGAAAAAAGAAGAGATATGAATCTTTATAGTTTAAATATATAATGATTTTATCAATAACTCATTGTGATGGAGGGGAGGATGGCAAAACTGAGAAAAGCAAAAAACATAAGTCTGGTGAAGGATGTCAGCCAGCAAATTGAAGAGGCGATACTCACGAAAGAGTATCAACCGGGTGATCGACTGCCCACCACTCGCGATCTCCAGGAAATCTTGGGGGCAAGTCTTGGCACCATTCGTGAGAGCCTTGCGATCCTTGAACAAAAAGGATTATTAGAGGTACGAAAAGGTTCCAAAGGGGGCTTTTTTGTTCGTGAAATAACAACCACCCCCATGATCAACAGCATGGAAACGCTGATGCAGCATATGGTGTTTTCCCACAGGGAGCTTTACGAATTTAGAATCCCTGTGGAAGTGGGCCTAATCCGAATCGTCACGAAAAAAGCCACCGCAGATCAAATTAAAAGTTTCAGATCATATCTGAACAAATTCAAAGAATGTCTTGGGCTTGGCAATGCCGGATGGGTTAAACTGGTGGAAATAGAACAAAATCTAAGACGGCTTTTTTTGAATGTTGCAGATAACCGAATATACGAAGCTGTTTTAACCCCAATGTTAGACACGCTCTCCCAATATGCATTTCAACACCTGCCCGGCGGAGACAGTGAAGTCCAATTGGCCCATGATTATTGGGAAAAAATCATCAATGCCATGGCCAATAGAGATGAGGAGCGTGCCTCCACCCTTGTTAGTGAACTTCTTCTCCGATTTGAGACAATTATTATCACCCACCCCGCCAACCGTCCCTCTCCATCCGAAAATCCTCCAAGCTAATTTCATTAATATCATAACACCTGAAAGTTACATTCATAGCTTTGCTGTTTTAACAAAGGCTACCCACATAATCCAAAGTATTTTCAATAGTTTTTTTTGAAGACAAATAACTTTTGACCTCTAAATTCCAGGCTTCTACGATGCTTGATTTTAAGGTCTGTCTCGCCTTAAGTGGGGAACGCCAATATTTTAAAAAATAAGCTTGACAACTTTTAAAATATATATCATTAATTAATTTAATGATTAAATCATTCTACCTAAAATAGATGATTTTAATTCTACATGCCTTTCTTCACACCATTTATAGGCAGCGCATTGGAAGCAAGGCTTAAATTTTATTCAACCAATGAAAGAAACGGGATTTTCTAAAAATAATCGATAGTGAAATGCAAAGGATATTACAAAATGATACAATCAAATAAAACAATTCAGGCATTACCCAATTTTCGGATGCTGTCAGAGGATCAAATTGCAGAGTTGACATTGGCAGCCATGGAAATCCTTGAAAAAATAGGTATCAAAGTCCTCCATGAAGGCGCACGAAAGATGCTTGACGATGCCGGTGCATGGGTGGACGGAGAAATTGTCCGGGTTCCTGAGTACATCGTTCGGGGATGTCTGGCTTCAGCGCCCAAAGGATGGTCTGTCTATGATCGAAATGGAAACAAAACCCTGGATGTTCGGGGAAGAAACAGCTATTACGGTACATCCACTGCCAGCCCCACCACCAAAGACGCCCTGACCGGAGAGTACCATGCAACCCGCGTTGAAGATATTGAAAGAGCGGCCCACATTGCCGATGCCCTGGACAATATTGACTGGGTCATGCCCATGGGGTCTGTCCAGGATGTGCCAAGCATTGCAGCGGAACTTCACGAGTTTGTGGCCACTGTGACCAACACCACCAAACCCATCGTCTTTTTATCATACTCACCCAGGGGCATGGAGCTGGTCTACGACATGGCAGAAGCCGTGGTCGGTGGTGCTCAGAAACTAAAAGAGAAACCTTTTCTGGTATCATATCCCGAACCCATTACCCCCATGGTGATGCCTTGGGAAACGGTGGATCGGATTTTCGTTGCAGCAGACCGATTCTTACCCCAAATGATGGGCCCAGCAGTTCAGTTGGGCGCCACAGGCCCGGTCACCATCCCCGGAGCCGTGGCCCAGGGTGTGGCGGAGTCCATGTTCTGTATCGTCCTTGCACAGCTGAAGGCAAAGGGGTGCCCAGTGGGCCTGGGAGGCAATTATGCCGCCTTTGATATGATGAGAGGATTGATGAGTGTTGCCGGCCCGGAGATGAGCCTGGCCCAGGCAGCCCATGCCGAAGTGGCACAATCCCTGGGACTGCCCACATGGGGACTGGCCGGTGCAACCGACTCCAAGGTGCTGGATGCCCAGGCTGGCGTGGAGGCCACGTTCCATATCATGGCCCAGGGCCTTTCCGGGTTGAATCTGATCCACGATGTGGGGTACGTGGATATGACCATGGGATGCAGCGTGGAACAGTTGATCCTCGGAGACGAAATCATCGGTATGGCCAGGCGGTTCATGCGGGGGCTTGAATTTACCTCGGAGCAACTTGCCATGGACGTTCTGGAAAAGGTTGGGCCGGGGGGCCAGTTCCTATCCGAAAAGCATACCATGACTCATTTTAAAAAAGAGCTGTGGCAGCCTTCAATCTTCACCAGAAAACCCATTGAATCTTGGAAAAAGGATGGCTGTCGAACCACAGAAGATCGTGTCAAAAAAAAGATTCGAGCTATTTTAGCGGAGCATGAGCCAGAAAAATTGTCAGACGCAGTCATAGAGACCCTTGAACGTATAAAAACCGAAGGCGAAAAAGAGTTAACGGGCAATTAACTTATTCGGGTCAAGCAAACGATTATTTTTATTTTTTTCACTATTCTTTGTTAGAATCTAAAATCATTTGGGGAAGAAATCCATGCACCAGTGATTGTCAATACCGCCGGACCCCACTCTTTTGTCATCAATCGTCTGGCCGGTATTGAAGACAAAATGGCCATAAAAACAAAGGCATTACGACATGAGGTTCATTTTGTTCCCTCCCCGGACGAAATCCTGTCACCGATGTAAACATTAAACCACTATGGCGCCATGAAAGCATATTCTCAATGACAGCATCATTAATCTTTCCCTCTTTCTTGAGCATTTTCAAAACATTTGTAATATGCGCTTGCCTTAGAATTGCGCGGCTGATAAACATCATAATTGTGTAATGTTGACTGGGCCATTGCGAAACCAAAAATGAAATAATAGCTTTTGCAAGAGTTGTCGGGGACGGTGGCTTATGTTTCTATATACAATAAATAATCGTACACCTAAACCATCGCAGAAAAGGAAAACATGATTAAGAGAGTTCAATCAACGCAAAAAATAATATCATCCAGGTGATTAGCAGGAAATATTCTACATTTTGCTTCCTAAATTTGATGAACCTGTAAAAAATCGGCTCATGGAATTTTTAACACATCATGTAGAGGTTGATTTCTATTCAACCACAATAAGTTGTAGCCAATAATTTGATGTCAGACTTTTTACGAGACCATCAAATTTTATAGGTTGATAAAAAGCTCATTTTGTAATTAAGATCATCCAAGCTTACCGTTACCCAATAAAAGGAGGTGATTAAATTGAGCATTGAAGTGACAAAGAACGAGAAGGACAAGGCCTTGGCTCAAGCAGTTGAGATAACAAAAAATGCCGCTCGTGGAGGTGATGTCCGTGCCCCAGAGCTAATGTTGAAGAAAATTTATGACGCCATTATTCAAATAAAAGCTGAAATCGAATATGCAGAGTAAACAATTTACGCGACTTTGTTCTTGGCAGACAAGGTCGCGTTTGAGAGTATCCCTGAAAAATGGGCATCCACCTCATGAAAGTGTAAATAGGGAATGAAGGATGCCAAATTACATTCTGATTTTCATGGTTCCGGGGTGGGGGATTGTCCTTAACTACTCAACAAACAGCGAACCCAGTGCCACGGTGAACTGGGGATCGTCAGCTGTTTTAATATCACATAGCAATGCATCTTCAAGACTTTCTATCAGGCCAAGGTTCCTGGCGGGACCGCCGTCAATATAAATATCTTCTTCCAGGTGACCATTGCCCGCAAGATTGGCTATACGCTTTGCCACGGCATTGTTAATTCCCTTGATAATACTGTTTTTGTTGACCCCCGTGGCTAAAAGAGAGACGATTTCACTCTCGGCAAAAACGGCACAGGTGGCGTTGATGCTAACGGCTTCAACATCTTCCTTTACATGGAAATCCCCAAGCGGGGTGTCCAGGATATTGGCGGCGATTTCGAAAAAGCGGCCGGTGCCGGCGGCGCATTTATCATTCATGCGAAAATCCATGATCTGACCCTGGTCATCCAGTTTGATAATTTTCACATCCTGTCCGCCGATATTTATCAAAGTGCGTGCCTTTCCATTGGTCAGAAGGGTTATACCGGCCGCGTTGGCTGAAATTTCATCGACCACCTTGTTTGAATCCTCGATCAAATTTCTGCCGTACCCGGTGACGCATATTTTTTTTATGTCCTTTTGTTCAATATTGAGGGCGTTAAGCCCCTGCCCTATCAGTTTATTTACCAGGGAAGACTGCCCGGGTTTTGTGGGAACCACTTTTTTCCACACCGGGGCGGATTCTTTTACAAATACGATTTTTATGCCGGTACTGCCGACGTCTATGCCGATTTTCATGAAGTTTTACTCCTTAAGGTACGTTTAAACGCTTCCAGTCGTGTGACGATATTTTGTTCATCTTCTTTGACATAGTCGGTTTCAATTTTCAGGAACCGGATACCTCTATGTTTGAGCTGGTTTTCAAGAATACCCGCTTCCATGTCATAGGGATGGCATCCCTTTAAAACATGGAATATCACCCCCTTGATACTGTGCTGTTCAAGGGTATGGACCATGGCATTCAAACGCCGTTGATTATCGGCAAAGGTCGGACAGGAACAGGCTTTTTGATACCTTTGCGCCAGGGCCTTTAACAATGAAAATTCTGAGGTATCCTCGTATGGGGTGCTGCCCTGGAAGGTCCTTTCCATGGTGCACAGATCATCTGCTGTAACCGACATCCCCGCATTTTCAATCAACGTCAGCATTTTGTAGTTGGGGAAGGCAATGGGGCTACCGCTCAAAAAGACAGGGACAGTACCGATTTCAGGTTCCCGATGATTAAGGATATAGAGATCAACAGCACTTATCCATGTTTCAATATCCTGGTACGAAAGGGCATTGGCGATCAGGGCAAAATGGAGGCTTGGGATCACCTGCTGACGCCGCAGGTTGATCAGCCGATTATAGAGCTCAGCGGCTTTTGCATGGATTTTGATGGCGTTTAACAGCATTTTGGAGGAGATTTTATGCCCGATTGTTTTCTCAAGCCAATTTTTAAAAATCTTGATTTCATTGTGCCATCTTTTTGATGAGCGTTCCGCCTCCCTTAAATGGGGCAGCTCCATGAAATGAATATCTGCTGTATCATAAAGGCCGGTGAGCTCACTGAATTTAACCACCCAGTCGCAGGTGGTGGGGATTACCAGCGGGGTTCCGGAGACCGAGTTCATTTCAAGCAGACCGGATATGGATTTAATCATGGGGCAGGTCAAGGCCGGCAGGTGGAGCGGGGCCATGTTCTGGACTGCAAAGGCTCCGCAGGCAAGCCTGAACGGTTGCACCTTTGCAGCATGGAACAACTCCAGGGGGGCCTGAATGCAGGGGGTCATGATCACATTTTTTTGGGCATTATCAATAAATTCATCCATAAAAAGGATTTTGCCAAGGGTATTGATAAAGGGTTCAAGATGCTCCGTGTAATCGAACCGGTTACGGATGAGTGTGATCTGCTCTTCAACTTCTTTTTGCATCAGGGCTGTTGTCCGTTTTTTAAGACGGACAAGCCTTGGGGTGGATGGTGTCATTTTGAACTCCATTTTTCAGTCATGTAACGCCTTGAAGAAGAGAAAAGTTTGAAGTTAAACCATTTAAAGGTCAGGACATTGTCCTCGGGGCAGGCTTCTACACAGGCCATGCAGCCCATGCAATCCTGGGTTAAAACATCAAAGGGCTTCAATGTCTCCCCGGAGACGGATTTATCCTTTTTCCCTTTTTCAAGGTGAACATCCGGGATATCCACAGGACACATGCGTTCGCAGTTGCCGCACCCGGTACAGGCATGGGCGTTTTTCTCAAACCGAACAGGACTTAATTTTTTAAAAAGGTGCATAAGGGCCAGCATGGGGCAGAAAATGCAGAAAAACCGTTCTTTAAAGAAAATTCCGGCAAGGAAAATTCCGGTCAGCAGCATGGCGGTAATGCTGAAACCCATGGTTACCCCGTTGGTCATGTTGATGCTAAATTTATCAAAGTCTCCCACAAACATGGGGAGGATGGGGCGTGCAGGGCAGATCTGGCAAAAGGGCAGCTTCCAGTCCGGGTGGAGTCCGAAATTGGCAATGGACAGGGGGATGAGGATCATCAGCACCAGCAAGATGTATTTGATGGGCTTAAGTTTTTTTCGGGTCTTCCGGGTCATGGTTATTCCCCGGACATTAAATTTTTTTCGAATCATTGTGATCCAGTCCTGGAACAGGCAGAAGGGACACAGCCATGCGCACCAGATCTTTGAAAGCGGCATAAAGAAGATCAAAAATAGAACAAAAGGCCATAAAATATTGACGAATGCACTGGAAAAAATCATTTCAAAACTGGTTTGGAAGCCCACATAGCTTCTTTGGAGCACCATAAGATAGCAATGCCCGGCACAGCCATTGACATAGGGGCATGAAAAACAGGGAAGTGAACTGCCCAGATCAATTCCAATCCGTCCACCGTAAAGAAACAATATAAATGATAGGTGCTGGCAAATCTGCCTTATTCTTTCCACCATGGTTTTTTCCTCTTGTTTAACAAAACGCCGATGAACAGAATAGTGCCGGCTGTCAATGTAACAGCCCCGGCTTTGTGGTTGTCATGGGCATGACGTGAGCGATGCACCCGAAGCGCGTAAGCCAGGTGGTATTGCTTGCCGTTATGCTCCACTTGGGTAAACAAAAGATCCTGTCTGGTGGCGGTAAGGCTGGACTGTCTCAGGCGTTTATCATGGGGCGGTGTATATAAGAAGCGGTAAGGTTGTGCTATTTCCGGTACGAGGGTAGTGGTATTGTTGTTTTTAAAAAGCTTCATCACCGTCGGGGTAACCGTCTGTGAGGCAGTGACCAGGGTGAAGGTGAGTGGAACGCCTGTCTGGTGCCAGTAATGACGGTCAGAATTGTTCAGGGCAATATGCGGAAGCCCTCTTAAAAGGACGGACTCCGATATTGACGCCGGGATTCTTTTGGCCGGTATTTTTGATTTCCCAAACAATACCAGATCGGTGCAGGTCACATAGCTTTTTTGCTGGTCTTGGGCAAAGGCAAAAATTCGGATATTTGAGGTTTTGTGTACCTGGATGGCGTAACATTGCTTCACAGGCGTTGCCTTGTAAATGACGGGATCTTGGTTTTCCAGGTATAGTAAGGTCACCGGGCCGGTTGAAATCCGGGGTGGGTGAACGGTAAACCGTTGAACGGTTTGTCCGTTTTGGAGCCTATCCATTGCCGTGAATTGAATGTGTAGTATCTCTTTGGGGTATCCGGCAAGGTCGTCAGCCCCAATGACCACCGGATTAAATAGAAGCCCGGCAAGGACCAATAAGCAGGTAAGTAGTAAATGTTTTATCAAAAAAGATAACATAAGAACCGATTAATGATTGTCCCATTTCCTTTAACAAATAAAAAAATCCCTGATCAAGGGTCGTTTTGCTTGATCAGGGATTTCGTTTTTAATCCACATGACCGGTTGTTATTTTCCGAGAAACAACCGTTATAACTGCCACGGGTAGACCGTATTTTGATTTAGTTCTACCCATAACTAACGATAGAAATTCCCCCTGGATTTGCGGGAGAGTTCTTATCAATTTTAGGCAGGTCTTCTGACTTTCGGGTCATCCAATTTGCTGCGCCTTCCCGGTTTTATCCAGTGGCATGAATTCAGCAATTGTCTCCGATTACAGCGGCGGGTCCGTCCCTGATTTTCACAGGGTTCCCTATTCAGCCGACTTCTCCGGCACCTAAAACAATGCCTCTTATGACAATATTACAAGATATCTGTCAAGTAAAATCTATCATATGAGCCTTTTGCAGAAATACTAAATAAATTTATCTGTTTGTTGTTGGGCATGGCTTGAAGAACAATGTTGAACCCTGCCGGAGCCGCGTCCTGTTTGAGGATTTCAGCTTTACCATGTTTAAATTATTTAATAAATAAAATTCATGCATATGTGATATACTAAAGGTTAAAATTAAAATTTAGAATCTCTAACCGGAAAAATCACTATGAAGAAACAACTATCTTATAAAGCCTTGGAAAGACGAATTGCTGAACTCGAACAACAACTCAATCAATACCATTCCGCTGCAATAAAATATCAGGCTCTGTTTGATAGTTTTCCCCACGGGATATCTGTAACAGACTCACAGGGAAATATCATTGAAACCAATGCCGCCGCTGAAAAAATCCTCGGTATCACCAAACAGGAACATGAAAAAAGAACCATTCACGGATCAGAATGGGCGCTTTTCCATCCAGATGGTTCCGAAATGCCCACAGACCAGAGGCCTTCTGTCATTGCCCTCAAGAAAAATCGAGTGGTCGGCAATTATGAAATGGGGCTTCATGAAACCAATAAAGGTACAACCTGGCTTAATGTAACGGCAGCACCCCTTCCCTTGGAAGACCATGGTGTCGTTGTCACTTTCAACGATATCACAGAAAAAAAACAGGCCGAAAAAACACGGTATGAAGAAGAAAAAAGATATCGACGATTATTTGAAACTCATAGTGATGCTATATATCTTTTGTCAGAGGATGGAAAAATATTAGATGCAAACCAATCCGCATGCAATGCCTTGGAAAGGGAAAAGAAGAACCTGACGTCACTGCTCATAAAGGATGTTGATCAGAATTATGACAACGAGTTATTTAAAAAATTCTGGACGGGTCAGCCAGAAGAAAAAATACGTTGTTTTGAATCGGTTCATATAAAATCAGATGGAACAACATTTCCGGTTGAAATAATAGGTATCCCCTTTTTTGACCAGGGAAAACGACTTTTATATGGTTATGTCAAAGACATCACAAAGACAAAACTGGCGGACAAAGAAATCAAACTACAGGGTGAACAACTCAGGGCCGTATTCGACAGTGTTCCCAATATCCTGGCCATTGTTAACAAAGATGTTTGTGTTGAACTGATCAATCGCAAGGGTGAGGTACTAATGGGGAAGAAAGACGAAAAACTTCTCTGCGGAGATACCTTGAACTGCGTAAACGCATTTGGTGGTGACGGTTGCGGCAACAATCATAGATGCAAGCAGTGTTCAATACGAACCCGGATTTCTTCGACCTTTAGTACCGGGAAACCTCACATGGAAGAGGAAGGGAACGTGACCTTTGTGATCGATGGCATTGAAACGTCCATGGACCTTCTTATTTCCACAACGCTTCTAAATATTGATGGGGTCTCCAAGGTTCTTTTGTCCATGACAGATATCACAGACCTTAAGCTTAAAGAACGAATGCAAGCGTCTCAATGGCGCCTTATTGAATACTCATTGAATCATTCTGTTTCAGAGTTACTTCAAAAATTTTTAGATGAAGCAGAAAATCTTACCAACAGTGACATTGGTTTTTTTCATTTTATTGAAGACGATCCAATAAACATATCCCTACAGACATGGTCCACCAGAACTGTGACCCTGGCCTGTAAAGTGGAAAATAGAAAAAACCACTATCCCATTTCAGAAGCCGGGGTATGGGTTGACTGCGTTAAAGAGGGAAAACCGGTAATACATAACAATTACAAAGACTTACCCCATAAAAAAGGATTCCCGAACGGACACGCACCGTTAATCCGGCAGTTAGTTGTACCCGTCCTTCGAGGGGGAAAAATCTTAGCAATTTTGGGTGTTGGGAACAAAAGCACTGATTATCAACAACAAGATGTCCAACTGATCCAAATTTTTGCCGATATGGCCTGGGAAATAATTGAGCGAAAACGTTCTGAAGAAGCACTGAAAATCAGTGAAGAACAGCACAAATCCATTCTTAAAACCGCCATGGATGGCTTCTGGTTAGCTGACACCAGTGGAAAATTGCTGGAAGTTAATGAAACATACTGTCAAATGAGTGGGTATACCCGCGAAGAGCTATTATCTATGCATATCCACGATATTGACTGTGTTGCAAGTTTTAAAGAAGTGTCTGCCCATTGCCAAAGGATCATGTCCCTTGGGGAGGATCGTTTTGAAAGCAAGCAGAAGCGCAAAGACGGAACAATTTTTGATGTGGAAGTCAGTGTTCAATATCGCGGCGAACGTGATGGAAAGTTTGTGGTTTTCATCAGGGATATTACAGATCTCAAAAATTGGGAAACGCGTTTACAACAATCTCAAAAGATGGAATCCATTGGTAATCTGGCGGGTGGCATTGCCCATGATTTCAATAATATTCTTTTCCCGATAACGGGAATGGCCGAAATGCTCCTGGAGGATCTCCCCCCTGGCAGTCCTGAACATAAAAAGGTCCAAACCATTTTTGCCGCTGGAATGAGAGGTGCTGACCTTGTCAAACAGATCCTTGCCTTCAGTCGCCAGAATGAGTACAAATTGATGCCGGTCAGGGTACAGCAGGTGTTAAAAGAGGTTCTCAAACTCAGTAGATCAACGATTCCCGCCAATATAGAAATTACCCACCACCTTCAACCTGATTGTGGCCATGTTCTGGCAGATCTGACACAAATTCATCAGGTGGGTATGAACCTGATCACCAATGCATATCATGCTGTTGAGGGAACAGGCGGTAAAATAACCGTTCAGGTTTACGAAGAGATAATTACGGATGGCCCCCCCATGGGACTATCCCTCCAGCATGGCCAATATGTTGTGCTATCTGTTTCTGATAATGGGTGCGGCATCCCTGAATCTATACTCAATAAAATATTTGATCCGTATTTCACAACCAAGGAAAAAGGCAGGGGTACCGGCCTCGGCCTAGCCACGGTTTATGGTATCGCAAAAAAATACGGCGGCGACATAAAGGTTTACACTGAAGTGGATAACGGCTCAAGCTTCAACGTATATCTGCCATTAATGAAAGAAGACACCCAAAGGCACCATGCCTTAAATAAAACCGGGGCCGAAGAATCGGGAACGGAAAGAATCCTGTTGGTGGATGATGAAGCGTCCATTGCCCAACTTGAAAAACAGGTACTTGAACGCCTTGGCTACAAAGTAACAAAAAAGACCAGTAGTTTTGATGCTTTGGCCGCTTTCAAGGCGCACCCAGACGATTTTGATCTTATCATCACGGACATGTCCATGCCCCGAATGACCGGAGATCAACTGGCCAGCAAAATTCTCTCCATCAGACCAGATATCCCCATTGTCATTTGCACCGGCTTCAGCGAAAATGTAAACGAAGAAATGGCAAAAGCTATAGGAATAAAAGGATTCTTGATGAAACCCGTTGTTAAATCAGATATGGCTGAAATGGTCAGAAAAGTACTTGAAAGCTGCCCTGTCAGCCAGAGACTTTTGCCGGACTGAACCATGAAGATGGATAAAAAGGCCATGAATGTGGATATCATAAAGCTGCAGGCAGTCATGATTCCCACCAGTGGCAGCAGTACCTGGCACATGGCGGTCAGCACTTTTTTCTAACATACTGAAATCATATTCTTTTTGTTGTGACTGGTGGTGTCAGTCGACCATAGTCCTACCCCAACACCGTTGGTGAAGCGAGCTTTTGCAGTTACTATGCCTCCAGGAACGCTTCAGCCACGGCAAGATTTTTGTGAAGCATGATGGCTTCCGTTGAAAGCCCCATGGCAAGCCCAAGAAGCTGGGGTAAATACAGAACAGTGATGGAAAGATCTTCATTGGTTCCCTTGGCAACGGATTTCTGAAATCCCTCCAGATTCATTTGGCACATGGGGCACACTGTGACAATGGCATCGGCCCCCCGGGCATCCATCAAGATATTTTGCACCAATTGCCCTGCCACCTCCCGTTTGGTGTTCATGCCGGAAGCACCACAGCAGTTTGCCGCCGAATGCCAGGGGAATACTGTGGCACCACACGCCTCAATAAGGGGGGTCATGGTGGTGGGTTCCTCCGGATCATCAAATCCGCCATAGGGTCGCAGGCACTGACATCCATAATAGGGGGCAATTTTAAGGCCCTTTAATGGATTCACCACCAATTGTGAAATCTTTCCGGCACCAATATCATGGGCCAATACATCCAGCAGATGGCGAACTTGCCGGGTTCCTTTTATGCTTAGATCGTCCACGGCCAGGACTTCATCAATGCCATTGCTGAGTTTTTCGTCTGCGGCTCTTTCCACCATAACCTTTTTCAAATTCAGATAGCAGGCGCTGCATGGTACCAGAATATCACCTGCCTCCTTGATTTTTTCAGCCAGGGCAATATTTCGGGCAGGCAATACAAAGGAGAGCAACTCACTCATGGGTTCAGCAGCAGTGGCACCACAGCAGTTCCAGTCTTCAATGTCAATGAGTTCATCCCCCAGTTCTGCCATAAGTGCCCGGGTGGAACCATCGTACTCAACAGCAGAGCCTTCAAGGGAACATCCCGGATAATAAATATATTTCATGGTCTCTCCTCGTCAGTCATAAGTTTTCCAGCTTATTCTTGCCGATATTTGGTAAACTGCTTCAATAATCAAGCTTTAATTTGAAAATTTAATTTCGATGTTAACCATAATTTCAAACTGTTATAAAAACTTATAACTTTGGCGCTCTCTTTTCGATTTCCTCAACTTTCTTAAACAACCTGTCCAAGTTGGACCCATCTGCCTTGGATGGCAGTTGAATGGCCACCTTGTTTTTTTTCATGAGCTTTAACCCGATGCCGGCAAATTCCAGGGGCAGCAACGGATTTTTCATGGCCATGAAATAGAGGGTCATGAATTCACTTTCCCGAACCCGGCCATGGCGGCGGACACTTTCCATGAAACTGCCATAAAAGGCGGTTCCTTTTTTATATCCAGGACTTTTTGCCTTAAATGCCTGCTCTTTTAAAAGGGACATCACCCGGGTCAAGGGCAACCCTCTGGGGCATCTTAATGTGCAGAAATAACAGGTGGAACACAGCGAAAATGTGGTGGTGTTAAATATATCTTCGGTGCGATCCATGAGCACCAGACGCCACAGCTTCCGGGGGGGCATGTCCATGGCAAAGGCATTGGGGCAGGATGCCGTACAGGTACCGCATTGCATGCAGGTACTGAGTAACTCCTTGATGTGGTTCGTGGTGATCATATTTTTTATTCCTTTCTTTTTCCATATGAAATGAAATGTGGACCTGGCCGATGTTGGGATCAAGCCTGGAAATACCGGCAGAGCCCCCAACGGTTGGCTTAACCGGAACATTGGGAACCAAAGGGCAAAAATCTCCTCCCGACGTTACCGTTCCGGTCCTGCCAGCCGTCGGGGGCGACATTATGCCATTTTAAATTTAAATTACTGGTCAATATGACTGTCATGCACTCTTACCCATTTTAGCCTGGGGCTGGATCATAGAGAATTAAACCCTAAAATCCAATGGCAGCATCAATGATATCCAGCATCTGCCTATCCTTGAATCCATTTAAAAAGGATGCGCTGCTGGGACAGATGGAAGCACAGGCCCCGCACCCCTGGCACATGATGGGGTCCACATCTACTACCATGAGTTCCGAATTTAGACTTCTAGCCCCATAGGGACAGGCCCCGATGCACAGCTCACAAAGGCTGCACAATGTGGTTTTAACGCCAGCGGTAACCGTTGCCGTCACTAAGGAGTTTTTGCTTAATATGCGTAAGGCCCGCACCGCCGATGCCTCCGCCGATGCCATACTCTCTTCCACACTGCGGGGTCCCAGGGCCATGCCACAGGCAAATACCCCCTCTTTGATGCTGTCCACCGGTCTGAATTTATCATCGGCCTGGTGGAAAAACCCATACCCATCCAGATCAACATTCATTATCTGGGCAGGTGATCCCGCCCGGGTGGGCACCACTCCGGTGGCCAGCACCAGTCGCTGGGGGTCTATCTCAAGGGTTTCATGGATAATGGGCTCAAAAATTTCCACGGTGACCCCGGCGTCGGTGACACGAACCTGGGGTTTTCTATCCAGGGTATATTGAATAAACACAATGCCAACTTCCCGGGCCTCATTAAAAAAAGGCTCGGCAAATCCATGGGTCATCATATCCCGATACAGCACATAAACACGCATGTCAGGCGTCTGGCGTTTCATGGAAAGGGCATGTTTCAACGTAGAGGTACAACAGATACGGCTGCAATAGGCTTTGTGATCATCCCTGCAATCCACGCACTGGATCATCACCACACAATCCACATCAGCCAGGGCAGTCCCATCGTCTTCCATGGATTGTTCCAGCTCTTTGAGGGTTATAATGGAAGAATGCTGTCCATATCCCATGGATTGGGTGACGGCTTCCTGCCCGCCGGTGGCAAGGATGGTGACACCGTGTTCTACCATTCTGACCTCCCCTTTTTCAGGTTCAATGTGGGTGACAAAATGGCCCACATGACCAAAGGTGTCCGCAACGGTTGCGCCGGTGATGAGTTCAATGCGGGGGTGGGTTTCAATCTCCTTTGTGTTCTCTTCCAGAATGGATGAAAAATCCGTTCCAGTTATATTCTTTTTCAACCATTGAAGATTGCCCCCGGGATCCTGGGCTTTTTCCACCACAATCACATTGATATGATTCCGGGCCAGAGCCAGGGCCGCGGTCATGCCGGCGATGCCAGCCCCCACCACCAGGGCTGTTTTTTCAACACTTCTGGGAATAGTGGTATCCGGGGTTCTATGACGAATGCCGGTAAGGGCCATCCCCACCTTTGAACGGGCATCATCAACAGAATCCTTAAAGATATCCACCACATCAAAGTAATGGGGATGCAATCCAATCTCATGGGAGAGATCTTTGATTCTCTTTAAAAATAGGTGGGGAAGACAGGCCGCCACCACCACCCGGTTCACCTGAAGCGGCATTATTTTTGATAAAAATTCATCCCAGCCCTCCCGGGTGCACAGTTTTTTGGCAACAATGCAATGGGATACATGGGGAAGGCGTTCAAATTGTTTTGCCATTTCTTTAACAGCCACTTCATTGTCACTGGCAACGCAATGGCACAGCACCAAGGCCGTTGATGGCAGTTCCATGGACACATCCCGGTATGTGACCCCCTCTTTTTGTGATGCCTCTTTCACCGGGGATACCGTGTTCTGCAACAAGGTCAGCGCCCTTAAGCTGGCAGATGATGCATGGATAAGGGTATCATGGATGTCCATAGGGCCCAAAAAACTGCCCCCGGCAAAAACCCCCCGTCCAGGTGCGGGAGGGGAAATCCATGGCAGGAAATCCGTAAGCATTTAATGGAATATCTCCCATGTCACAAAGATGGGCCATATTTTTCACCGGCCTCACCCCCACGGAAAGCACCACCATGTCAAAAAGTTCATCGGTTTTATCGGTGAACATATCTGCCACATAAATTCGCAGCTTCCCCAGTGCCTCATCCCATCGAACGGAATGGGGCCGGGCCCGTTTCAGAATCACCTGGTGATCCTCCTGGGCCTTGGCTTTATAGGCTTCAAAGGATTTGCCAAAACAACGCATATCCATATAATAAATCACGGTCTCAATGGCATGTTGGGATTTCTCCCGGGTGAGTACGGCCTCCTTCAAGGCATGCATGCAGCAGATGGAAGAACAATAAGGCGCATCATTTTGCAAGGTGCGTGACCCCACACAATTGAATCCAGGCAATTCTCTTCGGGGCCCTGCATTGGAGGGGCGCAGCAACTGGCCCCCGGTGGGACCGGTACCGCTGATGAGTCGTTCAAATTCCTGGCCTGTGACCACATCGGGATACACGCCATGGCCATAGGTGTTTTTCCCAGTGGAAGGGTCATAAAAATCCGTACCGCAGGTGAGAATCACCGTGGCGATATCCAGGGAAATCCGGGTCATATCCAGGGGTTTATTCTTCTGATAAAGACCATTCACCAGGGCCACAACCGCGTCCGGCTCAAAGGGTTTTACAATGTACTCAAGGGCTCCCCGGGTCAGGGTCTCCACAGCGGTTTCAACTGTGGCATAGGCCGTCATCATGATCACTTTAAGGTCCG
>CAXXVR010000017.1:0-6498 GCA_963675955.2 uncultured Desulfobacterium sp.
CTTTAAGGAAATACCAAGAAGCACTAGATTCGTAAAAATTTAAATTTAAATTATTTGCCTTTATTTTTTTATTTATTTATTTAGTTATAATTAAGTTCTCTAACTTAACCCTAATAATGTCGACGCCTTAAATAACAAAGGAATGGTATGCAAAGCTTAAGGAAAATACAACGAAGCAATTGATTAGTAAAATTTAAATTTAAATTATTGGTCTTTATTTATTTATTTAGTTATAATTAAGCTCTTTAACTTTTATTGAAATAATTTGTTTATATTTATTTATTAGTCTCTTTAACTTAATTGTAATACTGCTGAATTATTACATAGCAAAGGAATAGTATATACTTCTTAATAGAAATACAAGGAAGCAATTGCTTGGTAAAATTTTATTGAAATTATTTGTTTTGAACTTTATTTAGTTATAATTAAGTTCTTTAACTTAATCCTAATGATATAACTGCAATAAATAGAAAAGGAATGATATATATGATTTTAAAGAAATACAACAAATCAGAAGATTAGTAAATATTTAATTAAGATGATGCTTTATTTATTGAGTGTAAATTAAGCTCTTAAACTAAATTCTAATACAGCTTTAAACATTAAATAGCAAAGGAATGTTATATTATAGTTAAGGAAAATGCAAGGAAGCACTAAATTAGTAAATTTTTAATTTATATTATTTGTTTTTATTTATTTATTAGTCTAAATTAAGCTCTTTAACTTAATCCTAATTTTTGTGAAGCATTATATAACAAAGGAATTGTATATTAATTTTTAGGGAAATACAACGAAGCACTAGATTTGTAAAATTTATTAGATTTTTTTTTTATTTATTTATTTAGTATAATTAAGCTCTTTAACTTAATCTTAATTAAGCTGAAGTATTAATTAGCAAAGGAATTATCTCTAAAGTTAAAGGGAAATACAAGGAAGCAATTGACTAGTAAAATTTAAATAAAACTATTTTGTTTTTATTTATTTATTTATTTATTGAGAGCGGAAGGCTCAGTTAATATTAAAAAAATTATTTTCAATTTTTCTACGAGGAGGTTTTTACTGCCTTATCAATCCTTCTTTGGAAGCATCTTCTAATTTTGTAGCAAGTCTTACCGACTTTTGTTTTTTAAGAGTAAGCCTGATGATAATTAATTTTACCTGTTTTAAAGCAGAATTCTCTAACTTAATCCTAATAATGGAATTGCATTAACTAGCAAGGGAAAGGTATATCATGGTTAAGGAAAATTAAAAGAAGCACTAGATTAGTAAAATTAATATTAAAATTATTTGTGTTTATTTATTGATTTAGCTATAATTAAGCTCTCTAACTTAATCCTAATGATACAATTGCATTAAATAACAAAGAAGTGGTATATTATGATTAAGGAAAATTAAACGAAGCACTTGATTAGTAAATTTATATTTAAATTATTTGTGTTTACTAATTAATTTAGTTTTAATTAAGCTCTCTAACTTAACCCTAATAATTTATATGCATTAATTAGCAAAGGAATTATATATAAAGTTAAAGGTAAATACAACGAAGCACTAGATTAGTAAAATTTAAATAAAACTATTTTGTTTTTATTTATTTATTAGAATAAATTAAGTTCTATAAGTTAACCTAATAATGTTTTAGCATTAAATTACAAAGGAATTGTATATTAGTCTTAAGGTAAATACAACAAAGCACTAGATTGGTAAATTTATATTTTAATTATTTGTCTTTATTCATGAATTTAGTCATAATTAAGCTCTCTAACTTAATCCTAACTGCATTAAATTGCAAAGGAATTGTATATTAGTCTTAAGGTAAATACAACGAAGCACTAGATTGGTAAATTTATATTTTAATTATTTGTCTTTATTCATGAATTTAGTCATAATTAAGCTCTCTAACTTAATCCTAATGATGTAACTGCATTAAATTGCAAAGGAATTGTATATTAGTCTTAAGGTAAATACAACGAAGCACTAGATTAGTAAAATTAATATTAAAATTATTTGTCTTTATTTATTTATTTAGTATAAATTAAGCCCTTTAAGTTAACCCTAATAATGTCGAAGCATTAAATACAAAAGGAATAATATATAAAGATTAAGGAAAATTAAACGAAGCACTAGATTAGTAAAATTAATATTAAAATTATTTGTCTTTATTTATTTATTTAGTATAAATTAAGCCCTTTAAGTTAACCCTAATAATGTCGAAGCATTAAATAACAAAGTAACAATATATATTGCTTAAAGAAAATACAAGGAAGCAACAGATTCGTAAAATTTAAATTTACATTATTTTATTTTATTTATTTATTAGTACAAATTAAGTTCTATAACTTAACCCTAATTATGTTGAAGCATTAAATACAAAAGGAGAATTATGTAATGTTTAAGGGAAATATAAAGAAGCATTAGAATAGTAAAATTTAGTTTAGATGATTTATTTATGTCTTTAATTAAAGTAATTGGACTTTTTTCCTGAGCTTTCTTTTTTTAGCAAAATTAATATTAGTTTTATCTCCGATTTTTCCCATAAATAATTATTTATCAATAATTGCAAATGCATTAGACTATTTCTCTTCCTCTAATTATTATGGTTATTCAAGTTGTATTTATTAAAATTATTTTTGGTGCATTACTCTCTAATTTTCGATGTTTAGTTTACTTTTATATATATACAAATATTTTCTGATATAATCTGTCTAAAGTTTTGATATAATTTTTAAATTTAAATCCAAATTAGGATTTTATTATTTCATAGAATTTATTACTGTATTTTTTATGTCTAATTTCTAAATACTGGCTAGTTTTTAAGGATTCACTTCACTTATTATTTTTGCGTATTGTTTGGGATACATTAATTTCAAAGAAACAAGACTTTTTCTCTAACTTTAGCATCTCCATCTTCAATATTCCTTTGAATTTACCTAAAAATTAAACTGCTAATGTTTCAATTGTTTCTGGAGATTCTTTGTACGATTCAAAATATTTAATTTATGTTAAATTTACTTTCAAAGAAATATTTGCTTTAAAGAAAGAGTTATTTGTTATTTTACTCAAAATTTACAGTTGAATCTTGATATAATTTTCGAAATTTTTCTTGCTGAAGGACGTTATGAAGCATTGATGCTTGTACATTTTTCAATCAATTCATCAATTTCATTTATCTCAGTTGGCATATTTTCGGAGAAAAACGAAAATTTTGGGTTACGAATTACATTATAAAGTTGATTTTGATTATATTGTTTATAATATTTAGCCCAAGCTCTTCTTTCAGTTATAAGTTCGTAGAATATTCTACAATTTAGTAATAATGATAAATAATAAAATACATGCCAAAACTAAAAATATCTGCCTTTGTAGAAATGTTTGATAAATCTTATAATCTCATTTCAGGTGGGCTATAAGCAGGACTCATTCCTAATAATTTGATGTTTTAATTTCCCCTGTAAATATCTGAAATTCCAAAGTCAATAATCACAATATCAGTGAGCGAGTCATCAGTAAACATGAAATTTTAAGGTTTCAGGTCTAAATGAACAAGTCCAGTTTCATGAATGCATTCTAATGCTTTCAGTATTTAATAACATATCATTTACTTGTTAATATTTGGTGTTTTCCCTCTAAATAAAATAGAATATAAATCCTTATAGTATCTTGGCTCAATAATAGAAACATGGTATTCATTATTAATTTTGTTAGGATGAAAATAAACAGCTTTAATTTTTGCAATATTTGGATGGTCGCAATAGGCCAGAATACTAATTTCTCTCAATAAATAAATAAATTTGTCATTATTTTTTTCATTTTAACTAAATTTTAATTCTTTGATTGCTACTTTTTCATTTTTGTAAATTCCTTTTAATTTATAAATAAAAAAGCCAAAACCGTAATGAATTGATCCAAAACCTCCAGCATTAACATTAAAGCTTTCAATTATTAGTTTCTAAAAATAATTTGAAGTAATTAAATAGTTAAGAATTTATTTGAAATATTAGCAAATTTCTTTTTCATCCTACCGGTAGCAAGTTTATAATTTTTTCAGCCAAAAGATTGTTGCATCCTTGAATAATTTTACACACAAATATTTGAAAATCTAAGTTAGAATTTATTTAAATATTTATTAACTTGATTTTTAGCATCTATTGATAATTCTTGCATAGCAACAGGTAGACTTAATTTTGGCTATACAAACAAATTAAGAAACTCTTAAATTACTTTCAATTGTTAATTACTTCAACTTAATTAGGCTTTAATTAGAGAGATTTATTTATACTAAATAAATAAAATAATAATATCAATTGAAATCTTACGAATTTAGTGCTTCATTGTATTTCCCTTAATCTTTATATACCATTCCTTAGTTATTTAATGCCCTCTCATAATTAGGATTAATTTAGAGAGCTTAATTATAACTAAATAAATACACCAAATCAATAATCATTAAAAAGTTAAAATTTTACCAATTTATTGCTTCGCTGTATTTCTCTTAATTATTATATACCATTCCTTTGTTATTTAATGCTTCAATAAAATTAGGTTTAAGTTAAAGAGCTTAATTATAACTAAATAAATAAATAAAAAACAAATAGTCTAAAATAAAATTTAACAAATTTAGTGCTTCGTTGTATTTTCCTAACTGTTAATATACAATTCCTTTATTATTTAAAACTATGACATTCTTAGGGTTAAGTGAGAGAGCTTAATTTAGACTAAATAAATACATAAATAATCCTCTCAATTGAAATTTTACGAATTTAATGCTTCGCCATATTTCCTTAAATTAGTATATACCAGTCCTTTGTTATTTAATGCCCTCTCATAATTAGGATTACGTTAGAGAGCTTAATTTAGACTAAATAAATAAATAAAATAAATAATATCAATTGAAATTTTACTAATCTAGTGCTTCATTGTATTTCCCTAAAGACTGATATATCATTCCTTTGTTATTTAATAGTTCAGCATTATTAGGATTAAGTTAAAGAGATTAATTTAGACTAAATAAATTTTCTAAAAATTAATTTAAATTTAACTAATCAAGTGCTTCGTTATATTTCCCTAAAGACTTAAATACAATTCCTTTGTTATTTTATGCAGCCATGTTATAAGGATTAACTTATAGAATTTAATTGTAACTATTTGATTATTCAATGAACATTAAAATAAAGTAAAATTATATTTTATTAATTTAAAGCAATAAAAAATAAATTGTTAAACTTTCTTTTTTATTATTTAAGTGTGGCCATTTATAAAAATTTTTAAGTATTTAATTAGCTATATAAACTAAACTAAATTCAAATTATTTGTTTAGAAATTCAGATTAATAATATTATTTTGATCAGAATGGAAGAAGATAGGGAAATATTATCGAGAAATAGAATTACAGATACTTTAATTAATACAATTAACTGCTGTATTCTTAAAGCAGAGATAGCTGTAACTGATGATCGCATAAAAGAAGAAGTTAAAAACAAAATCTGACTATGAAGAAGTCATTCTAACCCTTGGGCTAATGAGATGTGGACACCTTATGAATAATGTGAATAAATCATTATAATAAAATCTTATCTAAAGAATAAAAAATTGTGCTATCTTTAAAATCATTTAATACAGTTATAATAAGAACCAAAATTATAAATTTCTTTATAAAATCCTTATAGGTAAAGAATAGTAACAATTATGGAAGATTATATAGAAAATGTGTAAATAAATACCCGAACAAAGCTCTATTGGAAGACTTATTTGCTTTAATAAACTTGCAAAATAATAAAAAATTCCAACTCTAGATGACATAAGACCCATAGTTTCAACTAGTAATATCATCAAAATACTCGAATTGTTTGTCAAAGAAGATCTTCAAATCATAAATAACAACCTTGCCCAAAGCAGCACAAACCAAGTTGGCTTCAAGCCAAATTGCAGAACATAATTTAATATAATTTCTATATTAACATAAGCATTTTAACATTTATTCGACTCTCAACTTCTCTACTTAACGTTTTTAGACTTCAAAAAAGCTTTCGATAAAGTACCGCACGAATCCATAATCCAAATCCTAGAACAAAATTCACTCAATCCCAATGCACTTAACCTTATTAAACTTCTTCTCCAATCATACTAACTTTCTTTAGACGGACATTCAACCATCAAAATCACTAAAGGCGTCCCTCAAGGTTCGATAATCTCTCCTCTTTTATTCGACATCTTCGTCAATACACTTTTAATCGACCTGGAAAAAACACTAGCCACAGAATGCTAATTATTCGCTTTCGCTGATGATATCGCTTTCTTAACATCGTCAATTCACATCTTAAACAACGCTATTACCACAACTGAAAAATGATGCAACTCACATGGAATGGAAATTAATAAAGAAAAATCAGGAATAATGCCTATAACCTACAGCAACCTTTCCATTTCAATTAAATAAATATAAAATATTCCAATTATTAGTTAGAAAATGTGTGATGTATTTATTTTTTTCAGAATTATTTC